>CP192619.1:1280000-7173964 GCA_050641875.1 Bradyrhizobium oligotrophicum | reverse complement strand
GCGCAGGCTCATGATCACGCCGCCGTCGGGGCCGGGGTTGGGCGCCGGCGCTGCGATCAGCGTCGCGCCTTCATGGATGGCGTTGCGGCTGACGGCATCGAAATCACTGGACTCGGCGAGGCGGAAAGTCACCGCCTGCAGCTCGGTGCGCTCGCTCTGGTGCAGCGCCACGACATGATGGTCGCTGCCGGTCGCACGGAGATAGGCGACGCCGTGGGCCTCCGCGACGCGCTCCAGTCCCCAGGTCTGCCGATAGAACGCTTCCGAACGCGCGAGATCAGGCGTGCCCAGATCGACGCTGCGCAGAGCCGCGACCGGAAACCGGGTCATGAGCGTGTCCTCCTGCGCGATGCCTTGGTGAGGACGCGCGACGTTTCTGTCCCTGGCCGGCGAAACCGGCTTGCCCCTTTTATTACATAAAAAATCAGAATCAATCAGAATTTATAAATTTCATGTTCTGCGGCCTCGTTCTATACATGTCTTCTGATTCAGAGGAGATCGGGCGTGGATGCGGTTTTGGAGGCCGAGGGGCAGGGCCCATCGACGCAAGCGAGTCATGTGTATGACCGGCTGCGCGAGGACCTGCTGTCCGGCCGGCTGGCGCCGTCGCGCAAGCTGCAGATGCGGTTTTTGACCGAGACCTATCAGACCGGGCAGACACCGCTGCGCGAGGCGCTCAACCGCCTCACTGCCGATGGACTGGTCGAGGTGCGCGAGCAGCGCGGCTTCTACGTCAAGGACATCAGCCGCGCCGAGCTCGCCGAGCTGACCAAGACGCGCTGCTGGGTCGAGGCGCTGGCGCTGCGCGAGTCGATGGCGGCGGCGACGCCTGATTGGGAGGAGCAACTGGTGCTGGCGCAGCATCGGCTCAGCCGCGCGCCGCGCTCGCTCAGCGCGACGACGTTCGAGGACAATCCGGAGTGGGAGAGGCTGCACCGGATCTATCATCGGGTCCTGATCTCGAACTGCGGCTCGCAGTCGCTGATCGCGTTCTGCGGCCAGCTTGCCGACCAGCTCTATCGCTACCGCCGGCTGTCGATCCGCAAGGCGTTTCCGTCACGCCCAGTCGGCGACGAGCACGCCGATATCGTGAACGCCGTGCTCGACGCCGACACCGACCGCGCGGTTGCGCTGCTCACGGCGCACTATCAGCGCACTGCCGACGTGATCCTGCAGGACGAGACGATCTTTCCGGAGCTGCGCAAGGACAAGCGGACGTAGGTCACGTCGTCGCGGCGAGGAAGAAGTCGACGCGCTTCTCGACATGCGCCTGGGCTTCCTTCTTCAGGGCGCGCATGTCCTCGCCGAGCAGGCTGCGGATCAGCACGGCGAACACGACGAGATCGAGGAAGATCCGTGCGCTGTCCTCGATCCGGTCGGCCGAGAACGCGCCCTTGCCGGCGAGACCTTCGGCGCGCGCGAGCTCGCCGATCGCGTGGCTCACATTGCAGGTGGCGCGCTTGCGCGCGGTGTCCTGGATCTCGAGCGTCAGCTCGGGAAAGCGCGGACTTTCCGCAATCGCGGTGCGCATCAGGCCGATCGTGTCCTCGACGAAGGCGCGCTCGATCAGGGTGAGCCCGAGGCTGATCAGCCGGGCGCGGAAGGTGCGGCCCTGCGGCACCAGGTTCTCATATTGGGTGTTGCGCGCGGCATGGCGGGCGATCACGGCCGCGAACAGTGCGGCCTTGCTGGGAAATCGCGCGTAGATCGTCGGCTTGCCGGCGCGCGCGGTCTGCGCGATCTCGTCGACGCTCGCGCCCTCGAAGCCGTTTGCGAGGAACACCGTCTTTGCGGCGTCGAGAATGCGCTCCTCGACCTCGCCGGCACGTTCGAGCGGAGGCCGCCCCACTTTGCCGCGCGCCGTCTTGGAAGCAACCATTCGATCCGCCATGGCTTTCTTTCTTTCGAGGCTTTCTTTCGAGGCCTTTGTGTTCCCGTCCTGTTTGGCACAGGGGTCCGGATTGTTCAATCAACGCGGCCGGGGCCGCCGCTCATGCCTGGCTGTTAACGCGTTCCACGGAATATCGGCTTGCCCGTGGGGTCTCGAATACTCAGACTGCACAAAACGATGGGAGGAAAACCATGGCTCGGAAATTCGTTCATTTGGCGTTGTTCGCTCTAGGCGCCTGCGTCGCGGCCGCGCCGCTTGCGCGCGCCGAAACTGTCGTTCTGAAGTCCGAGCTCAAGGCCGCCAACGAGGTGCCGCCGAACGCGTCCGCCGCGTCGGGCGCGGCCGAAGCGAGCTTCGACACCGCGACCAGGACGTTGAGCTGGAAGGTCACCTTCTCCGGCCTCAGCGGGCCGCCGATCGGCGCGCATTTCCACGGTCCCAGCGAGCCCGGCAAGAATGCCGGCATCGTGCTGCCGTTCAAGAGTCCGGAGCCGCCGATCACGGGCTCCGCCGTGATCACCGATGCGCAGGCGGCCGATCTGCTGGCCGGCAAATGGTACGCCAACGTCCACACCCAGGCGAACCCGGGCGGCGAGATCCGCGGGCAGATGACCCGGCAGTGAGGCGCGTGCCCGACGCGCGCGGGCCCGCCGTCACGCGGCGAGTTCCGGCTCGCCGGCCTGGCCGGGAACGGCCGAGGCCCGGCGCACGTCGAGGAACTGCTTGAAGCGGCCGAGCGAGAGCGGCGGCGCGACCAGATAGCCCTGGCCTTCCTCGACCCCGCAGGCGAGCAGCGCATCGACCTGCTCCTGATGCTCGATGCCCTCGGCCACCACGGACATGTCGAGCTCGCGCGCCAGCGCCACCAGCATCTGCACCACCACGATGGCGGACTGGTCGCGGGTGATCGCGTCGACGAAGAACTTGTCGATCTTCAGGATACGCGCGCCGAGCCGCTGGATATAGGACAGGCCGCTATGGCCGATGCCGACGTCGTCGAGCGCGACGCGGAAGCCGAGCTCGCCGAGCTCCTTCACCACGTTCGTTGCCTTGGCGAGATCGGCGAGCTCCTCGCGCTCGGTGACCTCGAGCACGACCTGGCGGGCGGAGACCGATGACGACGCGACCGTCTTGCGCAGATCGTCGATGAAGCGGTCACCGAGCAGGTGGCGCGGGGTGACGTTGACCGACAGCTTGAACAGCTTGTCCTGCTTCATTTCCGGCTGCAGCTCGCGCAAGGCAGTCTTGAGAAGCTGCCAGGTCAGCTTCTCGATGCGGCCGGAGCTCTCGGCCAGCGGGATGAAGCTCATCGGCGGGATCAGCCGGCCGTCCGGCTTCTCCCAGCGCGCCAGGATCTCGCAGCCGACGATGTCGCCGGTCTTCAATCGGAAGGTCGGCTGCACATAGGGCTTGAACTCGTTGGCCGCGAGCGCGCGGTCGAGCTCGGCGAGCGGGTCCACCGGCCGGTTGAGATAGCTCGCCAGCAGCAGGCCGAACATGCCGCCGAGCGTGCCGGCGGCGAGCATCGTCAGGAGATAAGCGAGGTCGCCGCGCGTGCTCAGGCTCTGCGGCCGCACATGGATCGTGGCCTGCAGCGGATAGCGGTCGGACACGGTGGTGAACGCGACGGTCTGCGCCGGCGACTTGGCGGATGCATCGGAATGATAGCCGGCCACCTGCTCGCCATCGGGCAAGGTCAGGGTGACGTTGCTCTCGGCGCGCAGTCCGACCGGCATCACGTCCAGCAGGTTGCCGTCGATGCGCAGGATCGCCGCCAGCGACCGTTGCGCGTCGATGTCGCGCATCACGCCGAACGCGGCGCCGGTGAACTGCTCGACGCGGAACAGCCGCAGCTCGCCGTCGGCGGACTTGAACATCTCGTCGCGCCGCGCCCAGCCATTGTCGAATTCGAGCGTTTCGGAATAGGCGGCGCACTTGACCGCGCCGTCGCGATCGACGGTGCGGATGTCCTTGATGATGGTGCCTTGATAGACGTGAAGGCGCAGCGCCTGCAGCGCGACGGCGCTGCAGTCCATCGGTCCTTTCGCGATGAGACGGTTCAGGATCGAGCCGGCCGAGTCGATCGCCGCCTCGGAACGGCGCAGCGCCAGCTTGCTGAGCTCGCTGAGCTGCCGCGCGGTCTGGTTGCCGATCAGCGCGGTCACGGCGAAATCGGCGGCGGCCAGGAAGATCCCGACGCAGGCGGCCACCGCCCCGACACGAAGCATGTGTTTACGCTGCAATGCCATCGTGTGGTGAACGCCCCCGTATGACCACGGGTATCCTTCAATCCAACCTTCAACTTTCCGTATATGCGCCCCAGGATGCCCGTCCGCAGCGGCGAGGTCGGCCGCCCGGGCAGAAAGCTGGTTAAGGAAGTGCTACCGGCTCAGGCCGCCTTGTCGGTCGTGCTGCGCGGCACCGCCGTCTCGGCGCGCTCGGCCGGCAGCAGCATCAGGGCGGCGAGCGCCGACAGGCTGAGGCTCGCCGACACGATCAGCACGCCGCGGCCGAGCCCGTCGATGAGCAGGCCGAACAGCAGCGGCGCGAAGGCCTGGCAGATCCGCGACGGCGCCCCGATCAGACCGAGCCGGTAGGCGTAGTTGACGGGGCCGAAGATGGCGAGCGGCAGGGTGCCGCGGGCGATGGTCAGGATGCCGTTGCCGGAGCCGTGCAGCAGTGCGAAGGCCGCCGCCGCGCCGCCGCCGAACAATCCGATGGTCAAGGCGCCGATCGGGTGGGTGATGCAGGCGAGCCGTGCCGAGGCGAGCGGATGGAAGCGGCTGAGGAAGCCGGCCTCGAACACGCGCGCGGCGACCTGCGCCGGCCCGATCATCATGCCCGCGAACAGCGCCTGCGCCGGGGTTGCGCCGAACGCCTGCATCAGCCGCGGCAGATGCACCGCCATCGCCGCGGTCACGGTCCAGGCCGCCGCCATCGCAAACGCAATCAGGATCATGGGACGATCGAGCGGGATGTTCGGATTGCCGGTCGGCATCTCGCCCGGCGCCATCTGGGTCGCACGCGGCAGCGACAGGTTGAGCGGCAGGCCGATCACAAGATGCGCGATCGCCCAGGCGAAGCAGGTCTCGCGCCAGCCGATCGTCGCGAGCCCCCAGGTGCTCAGCGGCCACCCGACGGTCGAGGCGAAGCCGGCAAGCAGGGTGATGCCGGTGATCGCGCCGCGCGCATCCTTGCCGTAGATGCGCCCGAGCGCGCCGAACGCGGCGTCATAGAGGCCGAGCCCCATGCCGACGCCGAGCCACAGCCACGCGATCGCCATCACCCACAGCGAATGCGACAGGCCGAGCAGTGCAAGCCCGATCGCCAGCACGATGTTGGAGGCGCACAGCACCTGGCGGCCGCCGACGCGGTCGATCTGGCGGCCGATGCGCGGACCCAGCAGGCCGGAGATGATCAGCGAAGCCGAGAAGGCGGCGAAGAACCAGTTGTTGGACAGGCCGAGATCCCTGGCGATCGGGTCGGCGAGGATGGCGGGAAGATAGTAGCTCGATCCCCAGGCCAGCGTCTGGGCGGTGCCGAGAGCGATGACCACGCCCAGCCGTCTTGCCTGCATTCCCGTCGACCTCTCCTTGGCCCTGCGTCACGAGCAGCCGCAGCCGCTGCGGCCAGCCAGCTTGGCTTTGGCGTCATCGGCACAGCAACTGTCTACGCCCGATGGCGCCGGTCCGCCACAGCAGCCGGGCAGGGCTGCAATGCTCTCCACTCCGCTGCGGGTGCAGACGCCGGTCGCCGGCAACTTCAACTCGACACGATGTGCGGCGGCCTTGTCCCCGGCGATGTCGGCGGTGATCGAACGGACCTGCTCATAGCCCGTCATCATCAGGAAGTTCGGCGCGCGGCCATAGCTCTTCATGCCGGCGAGATAGAGCCCGGGCTCGTCGACCTGCGCCAGCTCGCGCGCGCCATGCGGCCGCACCGTGCCGCAGGAATGCTCGTTCGGATCGATCAGGGGCGCAAGCGCAACAGGGGCCTCGATCGCGGGATCGAGCCGCAGGCGCAGCTCCGCCAGCAGCGACAGATCGGGGCGGAAGCCGGTGGCGACGATCAGCTCGTCGGCAGTGACGTGGCGGTCGCCGTCCGCGGCGATCCGCAACCGGCCGTCCTCATCGGTGATCCCCGTGACGCCGAAGCCGGGCTCGAGCCGGATGCGTCCCGAACGGACCAGCGCGGCGAAGGCCAGGCCGAGCTCGCCGCGCGCGGCGAGCTGGTCGGCGCTGCCGCCGCCGAACGCCTTCGCGGGATCGTCGCCGCGCAACAGCCAGATCGCCTGCGTCCCCGGCGCGTCCTCGGCCAATGCGGCCAGGTCGATCAGGGTGCCGATCGCCGAGTGGCCGGCGCCGAGCACCGCGACCGTCCTGCCCGCATAGCGGCTGCGCTGCGTGCCTCGAACGTCCGGCATTGCGTAGGCGATGCGTGCCGCATGCGCGGCTTCGCCGAGCGCGGGCAGCCCGCTGTGGCCTGCAGGATTGGGCGACAACCAGGCACCGGAGACATCGATGACGGCGTCGGCCTGCAGAGCCGCCTCGCCCTTGCCGTTGTGGATGCGGATCTCGAACGGCGCATCGGAGCGTCCCTTCGACCTGGCCTTGTCGAACCCGGCGCGGCTGATCGCGGTGACGCGATGCGAGGTCCTGACGACGTCGCGCAGCTCCGTGCGTGTCGCCAGCGGCGCCAGATAAGTCTCGATCAGCTCGCGCCCGGTCGGATAGATCTCGGGCTCGGGCGAACTCCATCCCGTCGCAGCAAGCAGCCGCGCCGCCGCTGTATCGATGTTGTATTTCCACGGCGAGAACAACTGGACGTGCTGCCATTGCCGCACGGCATGGGCGGCTTCCGGACCGGCTTCCAGCACGACCGGGGTCAGGCCACGCGCCAGCGCATGTGCCGCTGCCGCCAGCCCGACCGGGCCGGCACCGATGATCGCGACCGTCTTGGCGTCCGTCATTTACTCCCTCCTATACTTCTAGAAATATCGAATTAAAGGGCGAAATCATCACGCCGCCGGTCGCGCCGTGCCGCAGCCTTTCTCCTCGACGCAGCATTCCGAGACGAGGAAGCCGAGCAGCGACCGCATCACGTCGTATTCGGCATGGCAGACCAGCGTGGTGCCCTCGCGCTGCTGCGAGATCAGACCGACCGCGACCAGCGTCTTGACGTGGTGCGACAGCGTGGAGGCCGGGATCTTCAGCCGCTCCTGCAGCCGGCCGACCGGCAGCCCGGCATGCCCGGCGCGCACCAGCGCCCGGTAGATCTTCAGGCGCGTGGTGTTGCCGAGGGCTTCCAGGCGGACGGCGGCGTCATCGAGCTTCATGGCGTGGAGGATGCGGCAAGCGGGACGTCGGAGTCAAACGCTATTTCTAGAATAATGGAAATAAGATGCGACGCGCATCGCCCGCGGGAGACTGTCCGGCGCGCTATCGCAGCCGGTAGCCGGCATGGCAGCCGACGCAGGCGGCCATCGTCTCGCCCAGCGCCTTCAACGCCGGCTTGAGGTCGCCGGTCACGCCCGCATTCTGCGCTTCGATGGCAAAGCGGCTCGCCGCCTTGTGCATCGTCGTTCCGGCCTCCTGCATGCCCTGGGGCATGAACCCGGCCACCTCGGCGGCGCCGTGCAGCCGCAGCGAGCTCATGCCCAGGCGCTGCTCGGCGATCTGGCCGGCCTTGTCCGGCTCGCCCGCCGCGAGCGCGTCGTTGATCTGTTGCAGCGCCAGCAGATGGTCGCGCATGTTGGCAAGCGTGTGCTCGGCGAGGTCGGGCGGAAACGCCACGATCTCGCGCTGGTCCGGCGGAAGCGCCCCGTGGCTGCCGTGGTCGTGATGGCCGTGGTGCTGCGCCATGGCGATGCCGGCGGACGCAACAAGGGCCAGCGTGATGGCGGCGAGGCGCAGGCGCATGAGGACCTCCATTTCAGCGAACGCGGTGACGTCTTCCTAGACCGCGCAGCCGGCGGCGCATATGATCCTGATCATATGCCGAGGATCGACCATCTCCCGCCCGAGGGCACGCGCCCGTTGCTCGACTGGCGCGCTCTTGCACGGCTGTCGCCGTTGCTCGCCGCGCTTCCGGCGGCCGCGCGGCTGCAGACCCGGCGCATCCAGGTGCCGCGCCATGGCACGGTGTTCTGCCGGGGGGATCGGCCGCGGGCGATGTTCTTCGTGCTGACTGGCGAGGTGAGGCTGCTGCGCCGCTCGCGCGCCGGCGACGACATCGTCCTGCAGCGGGCCCGCCGGGGCTTTCTCGCCGAGGCCAGCCTCGATCAGTCAACGTATCATTGCGACGCCGTCGCGGCGCAGGACTCAGCGCTGCTTACGATCGACCGCAAGGTCTTCGCCGAAGCGTTGCGTCGCCCCGAGATCGGCGACCGATGGTGCGACCATCTCGCCCGCGAGTTGCGCAAGGTCCGGGCCCAGTCGGAGCGGCTCAGCCTGAAGACGGCGCGCGAGCGGATCGTGCACTTCATCGAGACCGAAGGCGAGGGCGGGGAGGTCGAGCTCGGCCGGTCGAAGAAGGACTGGGCCGCCGAGCTCGGCGTCACCCATGAAGCGCTCTATCGCGCGCTGGCGCGCATGGAGCAGGAGGGCGAACTCATCGTCGACGGCACTTGCCTGCGCTTGCGATGAGCCTTCCCGTCCGCGGAGCCCTTTCACTCCGTCGAGCATTCCTGGTGCGGCCGGCCTTGACGTTTGCCGATTATATCGATAATTCTGGATATATGGAAAACGAACAAGCCGTTCTGGCCTTGGCGGCGCTGGCGCAGCCGACGCGCCTGCAGGCCTTTCGCACCCTGGTGCAGCATGAGCCCGACGGTCTGCCGGCTGGCGAGCTCGCACGTCTGCTGGAGGTGCCGCAGAACACGCTGTCGGCGCATCTGTCCGTGCTGTCGCGCGCCGGCCTCGTCAGCTCGATCAGGCACAGCCGCTCGATCGTCTACCGGGCCGATCTGACGCAGTTTCGCGAGGTCGCGCTGTTTCTGCTGCAGGACTGTTGCGGCGGCCGGCCGGAGGTCTGCGCGCCCGTCATCGAAAGCCTCCCCTTGTTGTGCGCCGAAGCGCAAGGAGAAGAGCCGTGTCTGATCGCGTCTACAATGTGTTGTTCCTCTGCACCGGGAATTCGGCGCGATCGGTCCTGGCCGAGTCGATCCTGCGCAAGGATGGCGCCGGCCGCTTCCGCGCCTTCTCCGCCGGCAGCACGCCGAATGGCGTGGTGCATCCGTTGGCGCTCGAGACGCTCGCCCGCATGGACTATCCGACCGACGATCTGCGCTCGAAGAGCTGGAGCGAGTTCGCCGTCGCGGGCGCGCCCGTGATGGATTTCGTCTTCACCGTCTGCGACAACGCCGCCGGCGAGGCGTGCCCGATCTGGCCGGGGCAGCCGATGACCGCGCATTGGGGCATCGAGGATCCGGCGGCGGCCGCAGGCACGGAGCTGGAGAAGCTCGCGGCGTTCATGACCGCCTTCCGTTATCTGAAGAACAGGATCGACGCTTTCATCAATCTGCCGCTCGGTCGCATCGATGCGATGTCGCTGGGCACGCGGCTGCGCGAGATCGGGACGGGCGAGGGCGCAACGTCGTTCCGCTCCGACGTGGCCTGATCCGATGACGATCTTCGAGCGCTATCTGACCGTCTGGGTCCTGCTCTGCATCATCGTCGGTATCGGTCTCGGCCATCTGATGCCGGGGCTGTTCGCGACTGTCGCGTCGGCGGAGGTGGCGCGGGTCAATCTGCCGGTCGCGGCCCTGATCTGGCTGATGATCATCCCGATGCTGCTGAAGATCGATTTCGCCGCGCTCGGCAACGTGAAGGAGCATTGGCGGGGCATCGGCGTCACCCTGATCGTGAACTGGGCGATCAAGCCGTTTTCGATGGCTCTGCTCGGCAGCGTTTTCATCGGCCACGTGTTCGCGCCGATGCTTCCCGCAGGCCAGTTGTCGTCCTACGTCGCGGGTCTGATCCTGCTGGCCGCGGCGCCGTGCACGGCGATGGTGTTCGTCTGGTCGAATCTTTGCGACGGCGAGCCGCACTACACGCTGAGCCAGGTCGCGCTCAACGACGTCATCATGGTGTTCCTGTTTGCGCCGCTGGTCGGCCTGTTGCTCGGCGTCGCCTCGATCTCGGTGCCCTGGACCACCCTGCTGCTGTCGGTGCTGCTCTATATCGTCGTGCCGGTCATCGTCTCGCAACTCTGGCGCCGGGCGTTGCTGAGTAGCAGGGACGGGGCATTGGAGCGCACCTTGCGGGTGCTGCAACCGGTCTCGCTCGTGGCGCTGCTCGGTACGCTCGTGCTGCTGTTCGGCTTCCAGGGCGAGCAGATCCTGAAGCAGCCGGTCGTCATCGCGATCCTGGCCGTGCCGATCCTGATCCAGGTCTATCTGAACGCGGGGATCGCCTATTGGCTGAGCCGCCGGCTCGGCGTGGCCTGGTGCGTCGCGGCTCCGGCCGCCTTGATCGGCGCCAGCAATTTCTTCGAGCTGGCGGTTGCCGCCGCGATCAGCCTGTTCGGGCTCGATTCGGGGGCCGCGCTCGCGACCGTCGTCGGGGTTCTCGTCGAAGTCCCCGTGATGCTCTCGGTCGTGCGCATCGTCAGGGCGACGCGAAGCTGGTACGAAGCGGGCCTGCCGGCCTAGCCTTGGTCCGTGGCTTCGTCAGGGCCGGTTCGCCTCACCGCCGCGGCTCGTCCTGATCGTCGTCGTCGCCTTCGCGCTCCCGGCGGGCCGGCTCGTAGCTCAGCGACCGGCTTTCGGCCCGCTCATGCAGCGCCGCAAGATGTGGGTAAGCCCCAAGACCAGCTTCGAGACCAGCTTCGAGACCAGCTCCAAGACTAGCCCCAAGACCGCCGTCAACGGCGCGGGCCACCGGCACCAGCGTGGGCGCCGTCTCCCGGCCGGCTTGTGACATGGCCAAGAGGCCGCCCAGCCCCGCCAGCACGGCTGCCAATGTCATCGTCTTACGCATTCTCGTCTCCGAACTCACCGCGCCCCCGGCTCGTTCCGTCCCGATGAGATCGTGCCGTAGTCGCGCTGACAGCTTGCCGTCAGGTTGAGTCAGCGAGACGTCAGCTTGGCTCGGGCAGGATGCCGATCCCTTGCGAGTTTCCACCCGCGCATCGACCCGGGCGCAATTCCGACATCGGAAGTTCAAACTAAAATCCGCACCAGCTCCTTAGCATTTGCGAACGCTCCGCAAGTCGAACCCCGCAATTCGAACCCAGTGGCGAGAGCGCAACAATTGACGACGAGCTTTGAAGATCAGAGCGTCAGGCCTCGGGAAGATCATGCATTTGCCTCAAATCGGACGGTTCATGCGCATCACGGCATTTGCGATGCTGATCTCGACGGCGGCGTCCGCGGCGACGGTGGCGCGCGAGGACGATCGCGAGCGCCGTGATGCCGTGCGTCATGCCGTGGAGGCCGGCGACGTCTTGCCGCTGTCGCAGATCCTGCCGAGGTTGCGCGGACGGGTCGCCGGCGACGTGATGGGGATCGATGTCGAGCGCCAGCGAGGCCGCTGGCGCTATGAGTTTCGGGTAATCGGCCGCGATGGCCGCGTGCGCGACGTCTATGTCGATGCGCGCAGCGGCGAGATCGAACGGATCGAGGAAAGATAGATGCGAGTGCTGCTGGTCGAGGATGATCCGCGGCTGGCGTCCGACCTGGCGCGGACGCTGCAGGCGGCGGGCTATCTGGTCGAAACGTCCGACAATGGCGAGCAGGCCTGGTTTCTCGGCGACACCGAGGATTATGGCGCCGTGATCCTCGATCTGGGACTGCCCGGCATGGACGGCCTGTCGGTGCTGAAGCGCTGGCGCGGTGCGGGGCGGCACATGCCGGTGCTGATCCTGACGGCGCGTGCGAGCTGGGCGGAGCGGGTCGACGGCATCGATGCCGGCGCCGACGACTATCTGCCGAAGCCGTTTCGCAACGAGGAGCTGCTGGCGCGGCTACGCGCGATCGTGCGGCGGTCCGCCGGCCATGCGGCGCCGGTGCTCTCGTCCGGCGACCTGATGCTCGACGAGCGCCAGATGAAGGTCAGCCTGTCCGGCGTGCCGGTGACGCTGTCGCAGCTCGAATACCGGCTGATCGCCTATCTGCTGCGGCAGAGCGGCCGTGTCGTGCCGCAGCATGAGCTGGAGGAGAACGTCTACGGCCTCGGCCACGAGCACGACTCCAACGCGCTGGAGGTGCTGATCCGGCGGGTCCGCAAGAAGCTCGGCGCGGAGATCATCGAGACCCGCCGCGGCTTCGGCTACATGATCCCGGAGACGGCGGAATGAGGCTCGGCTCGCTGCGGCTGCGGCTGGTGGCGGCGGGCACCATCGCGCTGCTGGTCGCGCTCGGCGTCGCCGGCTTCGGCATGGTCGTGCTGTTCAAGCGCCACGTCGCGCGTACGCTCGCCTCCGATCTCGACATTCACCTGCGCCAATTGCTGAACGGCCTCGAGGTCGATGCGGAAGGGCGCATCGTGGTCGCGCGGCCGCCGGCCGATCCGCGCTTCGTGGTGCCGCTGTCGGGGCTGTACTGGCAGATTTCGGACGATCATGGCCAGTTGCTGCGCTCGCGCTCGCTGTGGGACACCATCCTGCCGCTCCCGATCGACGAGCCCGGACCGAGCGACGTGCACCAGCATGAGCTCGCCGGGCCGGATGGCGCACACGTGCTGGTCGCCGAGCGCGGCATCCTGATGAATCCGGACAGCCAGATCCGCGTGCGCGCGGCCGTGGCCTACGACCTCGACGGCGCCACCAGCGCGGTGCGGACCTTCGCCAAGGATCTGTCGATCGCGCTCGCCGTGCTGGCCGTCATCCTCGCCGTCGGCACCTCGGTTCAGGTCACGCTCGGCCTGCGTCCGCTCGGCGTGCTGCGCCGTGGCGTCGCCGAGATCCGCAGCGGTCGGCGCCAGCATCTTCCGGTGGACGTGCCGACCGAGGTGGCGCCGCTGGTCGAGGAGGTCAATGCGTTGCTCGATGCGCAGAGCCGCGAGATCATGCGCTCGCGCAGTCGCGCGGCCGATCTCGCGCATGGCTTCAAGACGCCGCTGGCCGCACTCGCGGCCGACGCCGCGCGCTTGAAGGAGCTCGGCCAGCTCGAGCTGGCGCGCAACGTCGAGGATGTCGCCGAGGCGATGAGCCGGCAGGTCGATCGCGAACTGGCGCTGGCGCGGCTGCGCGGCAAGGCCCGCGGCGGGCCGGAGGCCGCGACCGAGCTGGCGCCCCTGGTGAATGCGCTGCTCGGGACGCTCGGCCGCACGCCGGCGGCCGCCCATGTCAGCTTCGATGGCGAGGTGCCCCCGAGCCTGCGTGTCGGCATGGATCGGACGGATCTCGCCGAAGTGCTCGGCAATCTCTTGGAGAACGCCGCGCGTCATGCGGCGAGCACGGTTCGCATCGTCGCCAGTGCGACCCCTCTGATCGTCACTGTCGAGGATGACGGTCCGGGCATTCCGGACGCGAAGATCGGCCGCGTGCTCGAGCGCGGCGGCCGCCTCGACGAGCAGGGGCCGGGCAGCGGGCTGGGGCTCGCGATCGTGCAGGACGTGCTCGAAGCCTATGGCTGGCGGCTGCAGATCGGCCGTTCCCAGCTCGGCGGCGCCAGGATCACGATCGCGCCGGCCATCGTCTCGGCGCTCCGATGGCCGCAGCCCGCGACGTCCCAGGCCACCCCGGCGCCGTCCATTCTGACAGCAGGCTGACATCCCGCGTCAGCGGCGCGACGCCCCCGGTCAGCTATTTCCTCCGGTCCTACCACCCCGTGCTCCGGCTTGCCGGCAGCGGGGCCCAATGGCCGAAGGAAGCTGATCATGCGCATTCGAAACTCCGCCAAGACGTATGGCTCCGTCGCGATCGCACTACACTGGATCGTCGCCGTGCTGGTACCGGCGGCCTGGATTTCAGGCCATCTGGGCGACATGCTGCCACGTCCCTCTCATGACATGGGCCTGTTCATGCACGTCTCGCTCGGGCTGTCGATGCTCGGCTTCGCGCTGGCGCGCCTGGCCTGGCGCCTGGCCGATCCGCCGCCGGCGCCTGAAGCGACCAAATTCGGTGCATGGACCGTCCATGCCGGCGAGATCACGCACCTGCTGATCTACGGCATCATGTTCGCCATTCCGGTCCTCGGCATCGTCACCCAGTTTGCCCGCGGCTACGGCTTGCCGGTGTTCGGCGTTTTCGAGATCGCCTCACCCTGGATCGGCGATCGCGGCTTCGCCCACGACATGAAGGAGATGCACGAGGCGCTGGCCAACGGCCTGATGATCCTGATCGGCCTGCACGCCGGCGCCGCCCTGCTGCACCATTACTGGCTGCACGATCGCACCCTGCGGCGGATGGTGCCGGGACTGCGGTGATCGCTCCTGTCATCCGGGCCGGCTAGAAGGCCTCCGTCGATCACGCCATCGGAGGCCGCCATGCCGGCAACGCCGCACATCGAAAAGCACTTCACCGCGTCGGAGGTCGTTCGCGACGTCGTCATCGGCATGGCCGACGGCCTCACCGTGCCGTTCGCGCTCGCCGCCGGTCTTTCGGCGGCGGTCGCCAGGACCGACGTGATCGTCACCGCCGGCCTCGCCGAGGTCGTCGCCGGGGCGATCGCGATGGGGCTCGGCGGCTATCTCGCCGCGCGCTCCGACGCCGAGCACTATGCCGCCGAGGAGAAGCGGGAGCATGACGAGATCGAGCACCTCCGCGGCCGCGAGGTCGAGGAGGTCGCGGCAATCTTCCGCGGCTATGGTCTCGAAGGCCAGGCCTTGACGACCGTGGTCGACGCCATCGCGTCCGATCGCAGGCGCTGGGTTGATTTCATGATGCGTTTCGAGCTCGGCCTCGAACGTCCGGATCCGAAGCGCGCGCCGGTCAGCGCCGTCACCATCGGCGGCTCCTACGTGATCGGCGGCCTGATCCCTCTGATCCCCTATATGCTCGCGCCTGACATCTCGTCCGCGCTCCGCATCTCCGTGGTCGCCACCGGCATCGCGCTCCTGATCTTCGGCGCCATCAAGGGCCACTTCACCGGCGTCAACAAGGTCAAGTCGGCGCTGCAGACCGCCCTCGTCGGCGGCCTCGCCGCCGGCGCCGCGTTCTGGCTGGCGCATCTGTTCGGGTAGGCGGAGGCCGCCTGCCGTCGTTTGCCGCCCCGGTAAGCGCCCTTGGGTGGGCTAAGAGGCGTACGTGGGAACGCCGTGTCGCATCGCGCCGACTGCGCGCTCTCGGCCGGTGATCATGCGCCGCAACGTCCGAGAGGAGCTGCGGCCGGGTTCGATTTTTACATGCGCATGCCTTCAGCGCTGCCTATGGCTGTGATCTGATTTCGAGCAGTCGGGCGCGGACCTCTTCAGATATGAAGCGCTGGGCGCGCTGCCATGCCTCGTCACTGTCGCCGCGGAACTGGAAGTACCTCCGGAACAGCACGCGCTGTTTTTCTACATCGACGGCCGCAATTCGTGCGACTT
The DNA here is from genome assembly GCA_050641875.1 of Bradyrhizobium oligotrophicum. GTDB lineage: Bacteria > Pseudomonadota > Alphaproteobacteria > Rhizobiales > Xanthobacteraceae > Bradyrhizobium > Bradyrhizobium oligotrophicum_B. Next base: position 7,158,604 of record CP192619.1, on the reverse strand, counting down.
GCACCAGCGTACTCAACTTGTGCACCGTGCCGATGATCAGGACTTGCGTCCCGGCCTCGGACGCCACGCGCAGCCGATCGCGCAACGCCGGTCCGTCGGTCGGACACTTCGATGCGCATGGGGATGGCGTCAGCCGAAAGTGGAGGTCTGCCGTGACGTCGTCCCGCAGCGCGGCCATGAAGGCCCGCAATCGCCTTTCGTGCGCGGCCGTCTGATCGGTGGGCTCGTTCGACGTGTCGACATAAATGAAATCGTCGAAGGAGACCGTCAGTGCCTGGTCGGCCGTTGCGGAGGATGCAACCGAGATGAGGCTGGATCCCAGCAGCAGGCCGATGGTGGCGGCAGCGTGCAAGACGAAGTGGTGGCGCATGGCGGTCACCCGATCTCCCGGACCAAAACCATTATAAAGGATCGAATATTTGAGGATGCTGTTAGATAAATTAACTCTTGGTCATGCGAGGCGGCTGCGGGTGCCGGCGCCGAACCGGTGAGCCCCCAGGGCTGATCGATGTGGCGCGGCGAGATCGGACGGCACGTCCGGACGGTCTTCGGGACTCACGATCCAAAACGGTCATTGCGCGATATTCTGTTAAAAATAAATATATTGCTATTTTTCGGAATTTATGTTCTTCTGTCCCCATCCCGTGCTCCTCGAGAGGGGCGCTTCGCGATCGTCACGGAACGTTGGGCGCGGGATGCGGTGGCTGCAGGATGCCGCAGCGTGGGGTGACTCGCGCGGACGAACGGCAGCTTGCGGACGCGAAGTCGCGTGGTCCTGGCGCCCCGACGCTGGCGCCAAGTCTTCGGGCGATGATCCCGAGGGCGACGGTGGCTCACAAGCCGGACACCGGGGAGATCGCGAAGTAAGCGTGAAAACCATCGCGCGGGGAATGCCGGGATGTCTCGGCTGAACCTGTGGTGACTGCCGCCTGCTTTTTCTGCAGGCGGGCCATGGGGGCGGCCAGCTCCCGGCATTCCCTGCGCCCTCTGCCTGATCAGGGGGCAACATCGATGACATCCCTCGGGCGCATGGCGCCGCGAGAACAGTGACGCACGTCTTCATGGCGATGCCCCAGGGAGGAGGGAGCCCCGTCGCGGGAACCAAATTCCGCAGCCAAGGTTAGCTGGCATGCAGGAGAACCCCCAAATGCGCCGTCCGAAAATTCAGCCGTCCCGCAACAAGCTCGACATGACCGATCAGGCCCAGGTCCGCGTGGTGACCAAGCGGCTGAAGATGTCGCCCGGCGAATTGTCCGAGATGGTCGAACGCATCGGCAACTCCATCGCAGCCATCACCAAGGAAGTCGCGCAGCAGCGGGCCGCGAAGGCTCCCGCGCCGGAAGGAGCCGTCATCGCCTCGGTGACGGTGACCGAGACCAAGGCGGAAGTGATCATGCCGGACGAGACGCCGGCGGCAACCTAGCAATCGACGCTGATCATCGAGACCCCCGGCAATCGATCTGGGGAATTGGACGAAGGGGGCAAAGGATGGACCAACGCACCGATCACGGTGACGCTTTGATGCAGGCGGCGTTCAATCTGCGCAAGACCAAGATCAGCGAAGGCCGTCCGTTTCCGCTCGGCGCGACCTGGGATGGCCTCGGCGTCAACTTTGCGATCTTTTCCGCGCATGCGACCAAGGTCGAGCTGTGCCTGTTCGACGAGACGGGCGCGACTGAGCTTGAGCGCATCGAGCTTCCCGAATACACCGACGAGGTCTGGCACGGCTATCTGCCGACCGCCCGTCCCGGCACCGTATATGGCTATCGCGTGCATGGGCCCTACGAGCCCGACGCTGGTCACCGGTTCAACCCGAACAAGCTCGTCATCGATCCCTATGCTAGGCAGCTCGTCGGCGACCTGCGCTGGGGACCTGAGCTGTTCGGCTATCGGCTCGATCACGCCGACAAGGACCTGTCGTTCGACGATCGCGACAGCGCGCCCCTGATGCTGAAGTGCCGGGTCATCGACCCCGCCTTCACCTGGGGGACCTCACGCAAGCCGGAAATCCCGTGGGAGCGGACGATCTTCTACGAGATGCACGTCAAGGGCTTCACCAAGCTGCATCCGCTGGTGCCCGAGGCCGACCGCGGCACCTTCGCCGGCCTCGCGCATCAGGACATTCCGGCCTATCTGCGCTCTCTGGGCATCACCTCGGCCGAGCTGTTGCCGATCCATGCCTTCATCGACGACAGCTATCTGGTCGAGAAGGGCCTGCGAAACTACTGGGGCTACAATTCGATCGGCTTCTTCGCGCCGGAGCCGCGCTATCTCAAGACGCCGTTCGCGACCGAATTCAAGACCATGGTCAACCAGTTCCACGCCAATGGCATCGAGGTCATCCTCGACGTGGTCTACAATCACACTGCAGAGGGCAACGAGCTCGGCCCGACCCTGTCGTTCAAGGGCATCGACAATGCCAGCTACTACCGGCTGCTGCCGGACCAGAAGCGCTACTACATCAACGACACCGGCACCGGCAACACCGTGAACCTGTCGCACCAGCGCGTGCTGCAGCTCGTCGCGGACTCGCTGCGCTATTGGGCGACCGAGATGCGTGTGGACGGTTTCCGCTTTGATCTCGCCACCATCCTGGCGCGCGAGCCCTATGGCTTCGACGAGGGCGGCAGCTTCCTCGACGCCTGTCGCCAGGACCCGGTGCTGTCCAGCGTCAAGCTGATCGCCGAGCCCTGGGACATCGGCCCGGGCGGCTATCAGGTCGGCCAGTTTCCGCCCGGCTGGGCGGAGTGGAACGACAAGTTTCGCGACACCGCGCGGGCGTTCTGGAAGGGCGACGGCGGCACGCTCGCTGATTTCGCCAAGCGCATCTCCGGTTCGGGCGACCTGTTCAACAAGCGCGGCCGCCGCCCCTGGGCGAGCGTGAACTTCATCACCGCCCATGACGGCTTCAACCTCAACGACCTCGTCTCCTACAACGACAAGCACAACGAGGCCAACGGCGAGGATAATCGCGACGGCCACAGCAACAACCATTCCTGGAATTGCGGCGTCGAAGGGCCGACCGACGACCCCGAGATTACCGCGTTGCGCGAGCGGCAGAAGCGCAATCTGCTGGCCACGATGCTGTTGTCGCATGGCACGCCGATGCTGCTGGCCGGCGACGAGTTCGGCCATACCCAGAACGGCACCAACAACGCCTATGCGCAGGACAACGAGACCACCTGGCTCGACTGGATGGGCATCACGCCGCAGGGGCGGGCGTTGCGCGAGTTCACGCGCAAGCTGATCGCCATGCGCAAGGCGTTTCCGATCCTCTATCGCAGCCGCTTCCTGGTCGGCTCGCACAACGAGGATCTCGGCGTCAACGACGTGACCTGGCTCGATCCCTCCGGCGAGGAGATGACGACCGAGCAGTGGACCGATGATCATGCGCGCTGCTTCGGCATGCTGCTCGACGGCCGCGCCCAGGAGACCGGCGTCAAGCGGCGCGGATCGGATGCGACTCTGCTGCTGATCTACAACGCCCACTACGACGTCGTGAACTTCACGTTGCCCTCCGTTCCCGAGGGGCACAACTGGCTGGCGCTGCTCGATACCAACCAGCCGGACGCTCAGTTGCAGTCGCTGCCCTTCGGCCATGTCTACGAGGTGACCGGCCGCTCGCTGCTGGCGCTCGGCCTGTCGTCGGAGCAGCAGCCGATGCGCAGCCTGCGCCACGGATTGGGCGCGCTGCTCGACATCGCGGAGACGCCGCTGCCGGGGTAGGATGTTTCGGGGATTTTGCTGTCAGGCGCCGCGGGCGTATTTCGCGAGCCTCGCGTCCAGCACGCCGAGCATGGCCTCGCGCGCCGGATCGCGCGAGCCGCGCAGCCAGGCGGCCGCGAGCGGCAGACGTCCGGCGCTGCTGCCGCGCTTCGGCCGCAGCGGCACGAAGCGCACGCCGGACACCGCGAGCCGCGCGGTCCAGCGCGGTACGATCGCGATGCCGAGCCGCGCGGCGACGAGATGGACGATGGTCTGCTTCTCGTCGGCGAATTGCGCCACGTCGGGCGACAGTCCGGCCTGGGCGAACAGCTTCATCGTCAGATCGTGGCTGTGCGGCCGCGATCTCCTGTCTGGCACGATCAGCGGCTGGTCGGCGATGTCGGCCAGCGAGACGGAGGCGCGCGCCGCCAGCCGATGCCGCTGCGGCAGCGCCACCACCGCGCTCTCGCTGAGCAGGGCGCGGAATTCGAGGCGGGCATCGGCGCGTTCCGGTGGCCGCACGAAGGCAAGATCGAGCGCGCCGGAGAGGATCTTCGGCAGCAGCCGGATCGTCTTCTCCTCCATGATCTGCACCGCGATCTCGGGATGTCTTTCGCGAAAATCATGCAGCAATTGCGGCAGCAGGCCGGCGGCGGCGCTATCGATGGCGCCGACGCGCAGCCGCTGCGCCTTCGTTCCACGGGCACGGCGGCGGAAGCTATTTTCGACCGCCTCGACGCGAGCCAGAATGGCGCGAGCGTCGCGCAGCAAGGTCGAGCCGTGCTCGGTCAGCGACACCGCGCGCGTCGTGCGGGCAAACAGGGGCGTCGCGAGATCCTCCTCCAGCAGCTTGATCTGCCGTCCGAGCGCCGAGGGCAGCATCTGCAGCCGTTGCGCCGCCTTGCCGAAGTGCAACTCCTCGGCGGCGGCCACGAAGCAGCGGAGCTGGTGCAATTCCATGCGAGGAGTCCCGACGCGCGATTATATCATTTTTTTGTATAATGCTCCCGGCATTGAAGCCAGTCCCTTTCGCCGCCTATGGTCGCCCGATCAACGACAACATGGCGTCAGGGAGGTGACGATGGCCGGAGAGCTGGAAACGCGCGTCCTGCGCAAGATCACGTTGCGCATCGTGCCCTTCATCATGCTGCTCTACTTCGTGGCCTTCATCGACCGCGTCAATGTCGGCTTCGCGGCGCTGACCATGAACAAGGACATCGGGCTCTCGGCCTCGGCCTATGGCTTCGGCGCCGGCATCTTCTTCTGGGGCTATTTCCTGTTCGAGGTCCCCTCCAATCTCGCGCTCGACCGATTCGGCGCACGGATCTGGATTGCGCGGGTGATGATCACCTGGGGTATCGTCTCCGGCGCGATGGCGTTCGTGCAGGGACCGATGAGCTTCTACGCGCTGCGCTTCCTGCTTGGTGCCGCGGAAGCGGGCTTCTTCCCCGGCATCATCCTCTATCTCTCCTACTGGTTTCCGGCCCGCCAGCGCGCCGCGGTCACCGCGCTGTTCATGGCGGCAGCGCCGCTCTCCACGGTTCTCGGCTCTCCGGTTTCCGGCGCGCTGCTGGAGATGGACGGCATGCTCGGCTTCAAGGGCTGGCAGTGGCTGTTCCTGATCGAGGCGCTGCCGGCGGTGCTGCTCGGCTTCGTCGTGCTCGCCTACATGACCGATCGTCCGGAGCAGGCGCGCTGGCTCGCCGACGAGGAGCGCGGCTGGCTGGTGCGCACGATGCATGCCGAGGTGGCGAGCAAGGCCGCCACCGCGAGCCACGGCATCTGGCGTGGTCTCGCCGACATTCGCGTGCTTGCACTCGCGCTGGTCTATTTCGGCACCTCGGCCGGCCTCTACACGCTCGGCGTCTGGGCGCCGCAGATCATCAAGCAGTTCGGCCTGTCGTCCTTCGCCGTTGGCTTCCTCAACGCGGTGCCACCGACCGTGGCCGTAGTCGTGATGATCCTGTGGGCGCGCCATTCCGACCGCACTGCCGAGCGCACGTGGCACGTCGTCCTGGCCTGCGTGGCCGCAGCCGTCGGGCTCTGGCTGGCCGGCCTGTCGACCAGTGTCGCCGCTGTCCTCGCCGCGCTCACGCTCGTCAATGTCGGCATCTCCTCCTCGAAGCCGCCGCTGTGGAGCATGCCGACCAGTTTCCTGTCCGGCTCGGCCGCCGCGGCCGGCATCGCGACCATCAACTCGATCGGCAATCTCGGCGGCTTCGTCGGTCCCGCGATGATCGGCTGGATCAAGGACAAGACCGGCAGCTTCAATGGCGGGCTCTATTTCGTCGCCGGCCTGCTGGTGGTATCGGCGGTGCTGACCCTGTTGCTGTCACGTTCGCAAAGTGCGAAGGCCGAAGCAGCCACGCGGTCCTGACCCCATCAACGGAGCTCTTTCATGCGCACCCATTCCATCGCCGCGATTCCCGCCGACGGCATCGGCCCCGAGGTCATCTCCGAAGGTGTCCGTGTGCTGGAGGCGCTGGCCAAGCGCTCGGGCGACATCAGCTTCAACGTCAAGACCTTCGACTGGGGCTCGGACTACTACAAGAAGCACGGCGTGATGATGCCGGCCGACGGCCTCGCCGAACTGAAGAAGTTCGACGCGATCTATTTCGGCGCGGTCGGCGCTCCCGACGTGCCCGACCACATCACGCTGTGGGGGCTGCGGCTGCCGATCTGCCAAGGTTTCGATCAGTACGCCAATGTGCGGCCGACCAAGATCCTGCCCGGCGTGGCCTCGCCCTTGCGCAATGTCGGCGTCGGCGATCTCGACTGGGTGATCGTGCGCGAGAATTCCGAGGGCGAGTATGCCGGCATGGGCGGGCGCGCGCATCGCGGCCTGCCGGAGGAGGTCGGCACCGAGGTCGCGGTCTTCACCCGCGTCGGCGTCACCCGCATCATGCGCTACGCATTCAAGCTGGCGCAGTCGCGGCCGCGCAAGTTCCTCACCGTCGTCACCAAGTCGAATGCGCAGCGCCACGGCATGGTGATGTGGGACGAGATCGCCGCCGAGGTGGCGCGGGAATTCCCCGACGTGACCTGGGACAAGATGCTGGTCGATGCGATGACGGTGCGCATGACCCTGCAGCCGAAGAGCCTCGATACCATCGTGGCGACCAATTTGCATGCCGACATTCTGTCCGATCTCGCCGGCGCACTGGCCGGCAGCCTCGGCGTGGCGCCGACCGGCAACATCGATCCGGAGCGGCGCTTCCCGTCGATGTTCGAGCCGATCCACGGCTCGGCGTTCGACATCACCGGCAAGGGCATCGCCAATCCGGTCGCGACGTTCTGGACCGGCGCGCAGATGCTCGAGCATCTCGGCGAGACGGATGCGGCTGCGCGGCTGATGGCTGCGGTCGAGAAAGTCTGTGCGGCCGGCATCCTCACGCCCGATGTGGGCGGCAAGGCGACGACCAAGCAGGTGACCGACGCCGTCATCGACGCGATCCACGGCTCCAATGCCTGAGGCGTGGCTTTCCTCCTTGCAATCCCTGCGTGCGTGGCGCCGCGCTTGCAATGAACGCTGCGGGGCGTATATCAGCGCTTCCGCGGCGTCCGCGCATGCCAATCACACGCATGTCACGGAGACGCGACACAGGGGCTTAAGGAGAAAGGACACATCATGCGTCGTCACCGTCGAGCCAAGATCGTCGCGACTGTCGGTCCCGCGAGCAATTCTCCGGAGATGCTGAAAGCGCTGTTCCTCGCCGGTGTGGACACCTTTCGTCTCAATTTCAGTCACGGCACGCAGGCCGATCACGCCAAGGTCCATGCCGCGGTCCGCGCCCTCGAGAAGGAGGTGCAGCGGCCGATCGGCATCTTGATGGATCTGCAGGGCCCCAAGATTCTGCGTCGGTACCTTGCGCGACAAGAAGATCCAGGTCGAAGCCGGCGAGACTATCCGCTTCGTGCTGAACGGAACCGAGGGCGACAAATCGTCGATTCCATTGCCGCATCCCGAGATTTTTGCGGCCGTTGCGCCCGGTCACGATCTTCTGATCGATGACGGCCGCGTGCGTGTCCGCGTCATGGGACTCGGCGACGACTGGATCGAGGCCAAGGTGATCGTCAGCGGCGCGATCTCCAATCACAAGGGCGTCAATCTGCCCGGCACAATTCTGGAGCTGTCGCCGCTGACGGCGAAGGACCGTTCTGATCTAGCCTTTGGGCTCGACCTCGGCGTCGACTGGGTGGCGCTGTCCTTCGTGCAGAAGCCGTCCGACGTGCTGGAGGCGAGGGGCCTGATCAATGGCCGCGCCGGCATCATGTCCAAGATCGAGAAGCCGGCGGCGCTGGAGCGCATCGACGACATCATCCAGCTGTCGGACGCGATCATGGTCGCGCGCGGTGATCTCGGCGTCGAGATTCCCAACGAGGACGTGCCGGGCAAGCAGAAGGAGCTGGTGCGCGCCTGCCGGCTCGCGGTGAAGCCGGTGATCGTGGCGACGCAGATGCTGGATCTCGATGGTGGCGACGCCGACGCCGACGCGCGCCGAGGTCTCCGACGTCGCGACCGCGATCTATGACGGCGCCGACGCGGTGATGCTGTCGGCGGAATCGGCCAGTGGGCAATATCCGCGCGAGGCGGTGGCGATGATGGACAGCATCATCAAGGCCACCGAAGGCCACAAGATGTACCGCTCCATCGTCGAGGCGACTCAGCCGGGCGAGGAGCAGACGCCGCCGCATGCGGTGGCGACCGCTGCGGGCGATCTCGCCTCGGCGATCCATGCCAAGGCGATCGTGGCCTACACGTCGAGCGGAACCTCGGCCTCGCGCGTTGCGCGCAAGCGGCCGAGCCTGCCGATCCTGGCGATCACGCCGAACGAGGACACCTCGCGGCGCATGTGCCTGCTGTGGGGCGCGCACAGCGTGCTGTCGCAGGACGTGCAGAGCTACGAGGAGATGGTCGAACGCGCGACCTTCTTTGCCGTGCAGGAGGAGTTCGCGGAAGCCGGCGACCTGCTCGTCGTCGTCGCCGGCATCCCGTTCGCGCAGGCCGGCACCACCAATAATCTGCGCGTCGTCACCGTGCCGAGATAGGAGGCTGATTTTCCCTGTTCGCGCCGCCCGCCTGTCGCCTGATTGTCGCACCGCGCTGGTATCGCGGGGCAGTGGCGAGGGACATCGCGAGTCGTCGCACGAGCGGTGTCCGGTAGCGGTCCGGCAGGATAGGTTCTGCCGGTGCGGCGCTTCGTCATCGCGGTGTCATCAGGGACTGTTAGGTGGGCGCGCATGGGACTTGAGACTGCTGGTGAAGAAAGCCCGGCTCGGCGCTTTCGGACGTTGTTCATCTCGGACGTTCATCTCGGAGCCCGCGGCTCGCAGGCCAATCTCCTCGTCGATTTCCTGCGCCACCACGATGCCGATACGATCTATCTGGTCGGCGACATCATCGACGGCTGGGCGCTCAAATCGAGCTGGCATTGGCCGCAGTCGCACAACGACCTGGTGCAGAAGATGCTGCGCAAGGCGCGCAAGGGCGCCAAGGTCGTCTATGTCCCCGGCAATCACGACGAGTTCCTGCGCGGTTATTACGGCACGCATTTCGGCGGCATCGACGTCGTCGAGAACATCGTCCACACCGGCACCGACGGCAAACGCTATCTGGTGATCCATGGCGACATCTTCGATCTGGTCGTGCAGAACGCGCGCTGGCTCGCCCATCTCGGCGACAAGGCCTATGACTTCGCCATCCAGATGAACCGTCTGGTCAACTTCTTCCGTCGCATGTTCGGCGTCCCCTATTGGTCGCTGTCGCAATGGGCCAAGCAGAAGGTCAAGAACGCCGTCAACTACATCGGCGCGTTCGAGACGGCGCTGGCCTCGGAGGCGCGGCGGCATGGCGCTGATGGCGTGATCTGCGGCCACATCCATTGCGCCGTCATCCGCGACCAGGACGGTATTCGCTACATGAATTGCGGCGATTGGGTCGAGAGCTGCACGGCGCTGGTCGAGCACGAAGATGGCCGCTTCGAGATCCTCACCTGGACCGATCCGCAGCGGCAGCCGGCGCCGGTTCCGCAACTGGCTGCCCGCGCCGCTTGACACCGGCTCCCTTGCCTCTCGGCAATCGGGCGCGGTAAAATAGGGGTATGACAGCTCATTCCCCGATCCTGCCCGTGACCGCCGCCGACATCGATGCGGCGGCACGCGTCCTCGCGCCCGTGGCCGTGCGGACTCCGCTGCTGCCGGCTCCCGTGCTCAGCGAGCAGTTCAGGGCGAACGTCTTCGTGAAGCCGGAGGTGCTGCAGCGGACCGGCTCGTTCAAGTTCCGCGGCGCCTACAACAAGCTGGCGTCGATCCCGCAAGCAGCGCGCGGCAACGGCGTCGTCGCATTTTCCTCCGGCAATCATGCGCAGGGCGTCGCCCATGCCGCCACATTGCTGGGCATGGACGCCACGATCGTGATGCCCTCGGATGCGCCGGCGGCCAAGCGCGAGCGCACCAAGGCGTTCGGTGCCGACGTCGTGCTCTATGACCGCGATCGCGAGGACCGCGAAGCGATCGCGCGCGACATCGCTGCAAAGCGCGGCTCTACGGTGGTGCCGCCTTACGACGATCCCTACGTCATCGCCGGGCAGGGCACCGTCGGCCGCGAGATCGCCGAAGACCTCGCGGCGCTGGGCCTGTCGCCGGATCTGGTGATCGTCCCGGCTTCGGGCGGTGGTCTGCTTGCCGGCGTCTCGACCGCGGTGAAGGCGCGTTTTCCGAGCACCCAGATGGTTGTGGCTGAGCCCAAGGGCTTTGACGACCATGCGCGCTCGCTGCGGGCCGGTCACCGCGAAGCTCACGATGCAAAGGGCCGGACCATATGCGACGCGCTGATGGCGGCGATTCCGGGCGAGATCACCTTCGCCATCAACAGCCAGCTTCTGTCGGCTGCGGTCGAGGCCTCGGATGAGGAGGTGGGGCGCGCGGTCGGCTTTGCCTTCCGGGAGCTGAAGCTCGTGGTCGAGCCCGGCGGGTCGGTCGGGCTCGCGGCCCTGCTGGCCGGCCGGCTGGACGTGGCGGGCAAGACGGTGGTGATCGTGTTGTCCGGCGGCAATGTCGATGCCGAACTCTACGCCCGGCTGATTGCCTGACGACTGGGCCTCAGCGGAAGCTGAGGCCGCTCTTCCCAAGTCCCCCGCCGCTCATCCACGGTCCGGACTGTGCGCGCGGCGTGCCGGGACCATGCATCGGCCCGCCCGGCATGCCCCCTTGGCCGCGGGTGATCAAGGGATGCGACGCGTTAAGGTTCGGCTTGAACGCTCCAGAGTTTCCTGGAAAAGGACGCCGGGTGTCGCGCGTTTCCAGCGGGCGGCGGGGAACGTGTTTCAGCGGGTCGCGCTGAATCTTCGTTTCCGACGCCGGATCTCGATGCCGGCGCAGTCTTGTCGCCGATCTTGGCCGCCCCCGGCTGCCGCAGATCGATGATCTTGTTGGGCCCCGGCCCGCCATTGTTGATGCCGGTGTTCTTGGTAAGGACCGTCGGCGACAGCGGCTGACCCGTAGGCAGGGGACCGGTCGGCAACTTCGGCAGCGGGCCGGGGCGGTTCTGCATCTGAGCGCCGGGATTGAGCGGCCGCATGACGGGAGCCATATGTGGCGGCACCATCAGCCGGCCCGGCTGCAGCACCGGGAACGGCCGCGGCTGAACCTGCAGGCGGAGGGCAATTGGGGCATAGGGACTGTCGGCATAGGACTCGCTGAAGCTCTTATAGGCCGCCGGCGAATTCGCCAGCACGGTCTGATGCCACGCTGCCGCCTGCACGAGGCCGGCGAGCAGGGCGCGGATGCGGTCGGCGAGCGGATCGCGCGGATACAGCGCGATGAACTCGCGGTAGTATTGCGGACGGTTTTCCGACAGCACGTAGTCGTAGGCCTGCCGCACCGACCGGCTGGGCAGGTTGGACGCCATCTGGATCACGGGCGCATTCTCGGCAGGGCGCGCGGCCGCGACCAGCGTATCGCCGAAGAAGGTGAAATCGCTGGTGAGCGAAGAGCTTTCCCACGGCGTCTGCCGGCCCTCGGTGGTCTGGTTGACCTGCAGACGGATGCGCTTGAACAATTGCTCGATCGGCAGGTTCGGCTGTCGCGCGAGCTCGAGGAAGGCCTGCGCATAGGGGCTGTGCTCACCGCGCCCGTCGAGCGCCTCCGCGCCGGGCGAGGTCGAATATCCGAGGATGGAGCCGTTCGGCGCGTCGACGATCGCAAGTCCGCGTCCGGCATCGTTGATGGCAGGGAATGGATTGTTGCGGCAGGCGTCCAGCACGACGATGCGCATGCGGCTCGGGATGGCGTCGAGCGTTGCCATCAGATCCACCAGCCGGATCGTCCCCGTCGTCAGGTCGGACGGCGCCGAGATACGGGCATCGATCGGGATCAGATAGTTCTCGCCCGCAAGCTGAACCCCGTGGCCGGCGTAGTAGAGCATTGCCACGGTGTTCGGGCCGTGTGCTGCCACCCGGCTCGAAAAATCCTCCACGACCTTGAGCATCTCGTTCTGCGTCAGGTCGGTCGCCGTGATCACCTCGAAGCCGGCTGAGTTCAACAGCTTGGCAACAGCATGGGCGTCGTTGTCCGGGTTCTCCAGCGGCGGCGCGTTCTGATAGCTCGCATTGCCGATCACGAGCGCGACGCGTGGCTCGGCTCCTTGAGCGATCGCGGCGGGCGTGTCGCTCTCCTTGCCGGTGAGGGAGCTGCCAGCGCGCGCGGTGGCGTGTGAAGGTTTTCGAGCTTACTGCCGGCGGCGAACGCCGAGGTCCGGGCCGACCCAGGCCGTCAGGCCCAGCAGCGCGGACATGAGCAGGGATTTCCAGGCGGATGTTACAGCGCGAAATTTCGGAACGGACACGGCGTTCTCCTCGAGCATGCGCAAAGCGAATGGCTTGAGGATCAGGCTAGGCAGATCACGCAGCAGCGTACGTGATCCGCGTCACCCATCAACGCGGGACCTTTCGGTGCTCAGTGATCGAGGTTCAACAGGAGGCAGGCCGAGATGCTCTCGGCCTACGAGAAGAATGCGATCTTCTCAGGCTGGGTCATGCGGCGGATCGGCGCCAGCGAGTCATTGGCGGGCGCCTGTGGCTGCTGCAGAAGGCCGTTCGACAGGAGTGTCGATCCGAGCGACGGCTCGTAGGCGAGGCTTGGGCATCGCCGATGCACTGGTGCTGTGAGCCGCGGCGGCGGTCGGGCGGACCTGCTGGCTCGGCGAAACGTCGGCCTGCGGGGCCGCTGCGGGAGATTGAGCTGCGACAGCAGCCGCCACGGCGGCCAGGGTCTCGATGGTGATCGCCTCCGGAAGCGGTGCCGATACGGGCACGCTGGGGACCGGCGCCGGGGCTGGAGGCGATGCCATGCGCGGGGGCGCCGCGGGCGGGGCCGGCATCGGAGGGGCAGGACATCGGCTGCGCCGACATCGTGGGCGCAGCGGAGCCGGCGCCGCCGTGGCAACCTGGGCTTCTGCCGTGGTCAGCGCGAGATCCGGCTCCGATGGCGCTGCCTCGCTGAAGCTCGCGACGATGTCGTCGTCGACCGAGGTCGGCTCCTCAATGTCGAAGCCGAGCGTCCTGGCCCGGCTGAACTCCTCATCGTCGATCGGATCGGGGGCGCCCATCTCCGCCGCGACCAATTCCAGGATGGCTTCGTCGTGGGCTTCTGCAGCGACGGCGTCATCCAGGGCCGCCGCGGCGTGCTGTTCGATTTCGCGAAGGGTTTCGTCGATCGACGGCTCGGTCGCAGCTTCGGGGGCTGCACCACCGCCGCAGCGGCGGTGTCAACCACTCTGGCTTCAATCGCTGCGGCCGCCACGATCACAGTGTCAGCGCCGGAGGATGTCTCGGCCGTTTCGATCGCGGCCACTGCGGCAACGAGCGGAATGGTCATCTGGAGCCCGGCTTGGGCCGCCTCCATCAGATCCGGCACGGGCTCCGGCCCCGAAGCCATCTGCGGATCAGCCGAGACCGTCGCCGCCACAGTCGGACCCGATGCGACATCAGGTGCTGGCGGGGCGGCAGCCTCGGTCGCCGGTTTGATCTCGTCGGCCGCAGGCGGAACGCTCGCCTTCTCCGCTTCGAGCTCCTTCAGCCGCGTCTTGATGATCTCGAACGCCGCAAGCAGCGCGAGCTTGGGGTCGGCGCTCGCAAGCTGATCGCAGGCGGCCTCGATCGACGTCACCTGCGAATCGATCAGGTCACAGATCCGGGAATCGGCGCCGATCTCGCGCCAGCGCCAGGAAATCTCCTTGATGATCTGGATGCCTTTGCGCACCGGCGCCAGGTTCTGCTCGAGGGCCATGCGGTCGACCGCAGAGGCGGCGGCCAATGCGGCGTCTTCGACCGTGGCGCGGATCGCGGCAAGCGCTTCAGGCAGCGCCTTGCTGTCTGCCTGCTCGAATTCCTGCTGCTGCTGACGCTGCGAGGCAAGAGCGTGCTCGATGCGGGCGACGGCGTCGAGCACCATGCTGGTGTCAGCATTGCGGTTGCGCTTGGCATATTCACCAAGAAACCAGCGGCCTCGGGACGTCTCCATGAAGGCGTCGCGGATCGCCTCGTAATCGGCCTCGTTCGGCTGAGCCGCACGGGCGGATATCGGCGAGAGGGCGAAGACTTCATCGACCATGGCAAACCTATCGCGCACATTGCTGCGCGTTGGCATAACGATCACCATGATATTGATCGAATCGCAATTGAATTGATGCCACTGTCCCGACAAATCTCCACCACATCGCCGGTATTGTCGCGCCGATCTGCGGATAGGTTGGGGCTGTTCTATGGCGCGGTGTTCGTGCTGTCGGGCACGCATCTGCCGTTCTTTCCCGTTTGGCTACGGGCGATCGGGCTGGATGCCGCGTGGATTGGCGTCATCATTGCGGTTCCCGCCGTAACCCGCTTCACCGTCCTGCCGCTGATCGCCGCGGTTGCCGAGCGCCGGCAGGTCCTGCGCGCCGCGATGCGGCTGACCACCTTCGCAACGGCATCGGGCTTTGTGGTTCTTGCCTTCCAGCGCGAACCCTGGCTGGTATTCCTGGTCTATGTGGCAACCTGCTGCCTATGGACACCCGTTGTCCCGCTGACGGACGCTTATGCGCTCCGTGGCGTGATGAGCTATGACCTGAACTACGGGCGCCTGCGGCTGTGGGGCTCGGCCGCATTCATCGCCGGAACGCTGCTGTGCGGCGGGCTGGCCGATCTCGCGCCGTCGTCCGAGCTGATCTGGATCATCGTCTCGGTCGCGCTGTGCGGTGCGGCAAGCAGCTTGCTGCTGCAGGCGCTGCCGCCCTTGCCGCATGGCGCTGGCCTGGCCCGGGATGGGCGCAGTCTGCTGGGCAATCCGAGCTTCCTGTGCATCATCGCCGCTTCGGCGCTGATCCAGGCCAGCCATGCGGCCTACTACACGTTTTCCGCCATCGAGTGGAAGGCGCAGGGCTTCAGCGGGCTGACCATCGCTTGGCTCTGGACCATGGGCGTGCTGGCCGAGATCGTCGTGTTCGCCTTGTCGCCAAGGTTCACGCTGGCGCCCGCCAGCCTGGTCATGATCGGCGCGATGGCGGCCGTGCTGCGCTGGAGCCTCACGGCGCAGGAGCCCCATGCGGCCGGGCTCGCCGCGGTCCAGATCAGTCACGGCCTCACCTTCGGGCTGACCCTGGTTGGGACCATGGGACTGTTGGTCCGCCAAGTGCCGGCGCAGCTGACGGCGCGCGGGCAGGGCTATTATGCGGCTGCGAGCGGCGTGGTCGGCTCGGCGGCGTCGGCCCTCTCGGGGCCGGTCTATGCGGCCTATGGACCCGGTGTCTACTACGTGATGGCCGCGATGGCCGGAGCGGGCGGCGTCCTGATGTGGCTCGCGCACCGAAGCCTATCGTTTCAGCCCCACAACGCCTGATCGGGCGGATAGACCAGGCTGTCCTCATAGTGCAGGCCGTGCTCGCAATCCTCGGCGAGCAGCAGCGGACCGTCCAGATCGACGAAACGGGCGAGCGGCGTCAGCAGCATCGCCGGCGCCATCGACAGCGACGTCGCCACCATGCAGCCGACCATGATGTCGAAGCCGAGCGCACGCGCGGCATCGGCCATGGCAAGCGCCTCGGTGAGTCCTCCGGTCTTGTCGAGCTTGATGTTGACGGCATCGTAGCGTCCGCGCAGCGCGTCCAGCGAGTTGCGGTCATGCACGCTCTCGTCGGCGCAGACGGCGAGCGGGCGCGCGATGCTGGCGAGCGCTTCGTCTTTCCCTGCGGGCAGCGGCTGCTCGACCAGTGTGACGCCGGCGGCGGCGCAGGCCGCAAGATTGGATTCCAGGTTGGCTTCGGTCCAGGCCTCATTGGCGTCGACAATCAGTTGTGACTGCGGCGCTGCGGCTCGCACGGCTACAATCCGCGCCGGATCGCCATCGCCGCCGAGCTTGATCTTGAGCAGCGGACGGTGCGCGGCCTTGGCCGCAGCTTTGGCCATCACCTCGGGGGTGCCAAGCGAAATCGTGTATGCCGTGACGCATGGCGCCGGCGCGCGGCGTCCGAGCAGGTCCCAGATGCGCCGGCTGCTCCGTTTCGCTTCGAGGTCGAGCAGCGCGCAGTCGAGCGCATTGCGCGCGGCGCCCGGCGGCATCGCCGTTTGCAGGGTGGTGCGATCGAGACCAGAGGCGATCGCATCGCGCATCGCGAGCAGGGCGCTCAGCGCCGCATCGGGCGTTTCGCCATAGCGCGGATAGGGCACGCATTCGCCGCGACCGACGATCGTTCCGTCTCGAAGCTCCGCGACCACTGTCACGGCCTCGGTCTTGGCGCCGCGGCTGATCGTGAAGCTGCCGGCGATCGGCCAGTGGCCGATATGGGCGTCCAGTACTGGAAAACCGTTGGAAGTCATTTGAAAGTCTGGCGATTTGTGAACCGGAATGAGGCGCTTGGGACTTGCGCGATCTGAGCGACTATGGCTGTTGATAGTGGTCTCCGGCAAGGTGGTAGCGACGCGGTGGGATTTTTCTCGTCAAGGAGCGGACGTCCAGGGCTCCGAGGATGGCCGTCGTGAAGGGCGGCCCTGATTTGCAGCGCAGTGGCGATGGCAACGCGCTGTCGCTGCGCGCGACCGGCGCCTGGACTGCGCCCTTTGCGCCGTCGCTCGAACGGCTGGTCGCCGATGCCGAAAAGCTCGCCGGCAAGAAGATCGATGTCTCGATCGACGTCTCCCAGATCTCCAAGCTCGACACGTTCGGCGCCTGGCTGATCGAGCGGCTGCGCCGCAGCTTCACGACCGGAACCGTCGAGGTCCGGATCGATGGGCTCTCTGCGAACTACGCCAGCCTGGTCGACGAGGTTCGCCGCGTCAGCACCGCGCCCAATGGCGACGCGACGATGGTGACCATCACCGGCATGCTCGGCCAGATCGGCCTCAGTGTCGCCGGCATCTTCGGCACGGTCGCCGCGCTGATCGACATGCTCGGCGCCGTGATCGTCGCCAGCGGCCGGGTCCTCATTCATCCCCGCAGCTTCCGACTGACCTCGACCATCCATCATCTCGAGCAGGTGTGCTGGCGCGCGGTGCCGATCATCGTGCTGATCACCTTCCTGATCGGCTGCATCATCGCGCAGCAGGGCATCTTCCATTTCCGAAGGTTCGGCGCCGACATCTTCGTGGTCGACATGCTCGGCGTGCTGGTGCTGCGCGAGATCGGCGTGCTGCTCGTGGCGATCATGATCGCCGGCCGGTCGGGCAGCGCCTACACGGCCGAGCTCGGCTCGATGAAGATGCGCGAGGAGATCGATGCGCTGCGCACCATGGGCTTCGATCCGATCGAGGTCCTGATCCTGCCGCGCATGCTCGCGCTGGTGATCGCGCTGCCGATCCTGGCCTTCCTCGGCGACATCGCCGCGCTCTATGGCGGCGGGCTGGTGGCGTGGTTCTATGGCGGCGTCGATCCCGAAGCCTTCCTGCTGCGCCTGCGCGATGCGATCTCGATCGATCATTTCACGGTCGGGCTGCTCAAGGCACCGGTGATGGCTGCGGTGATCGGGATCGTCGCCTGCGTCGAAGGACTGGCAGTACAGGGCAGCGCCGAGTCGCTGGGGCGCCACACCACCTCGTCGGTGGTGAAGGGCATCTTCTTCGTCATCGTGATGGACGGCGTGTTCGCGATCTTCTTCGCCGCGGTCGGGATGTGAGCTGAGATGATGCAGGAGGTCTCCGATCCGATCATCCGCGTGCGTGACGTCACCGTGCAGTTCGGCAAGACCCGCGTGCTCGACGGGCTCGACCTCGACGTCAGGCGCGGCGAGATCCTGGGCTTCGTCGGTCCCTCCGGCGCCGGCAAGTCGGTGCTGACGCGCACCATCATCGGCCTGGTGCCGAAGCTGTCGGGCAACATCGAGGTGTTCGGCGTCGATCTCGACGCCGCCGATCGTGCCGGCCGCCGCGCCGTCGAGCGGCGCTGGGGGTGCTGTTCCAGCAGGGCGCGTTGTTCTCCTCGCTCACGGTGCGGCAGAACATCCAGTTCCCGGTCCGGGAGTATCTCAAGGTCTCGCAGCGTCTGCTCGACGAGATCATGATCGCAAAGCTGGTGATGGTCGGATTGCGGCCCGATGTTGCCGATCGTTTCCCGAGCGAACTGTCGGGGGGCATGATCAAGCGCGTGGCGCTGGCCCGTGCGCTCGCGCTCGATCCGGAACTGGTGTTCCTCGATGAGCCGACCTCGGGGCTCGACCCGATCGGCGCCGGCGATTTCGATGAGCTCGTCCGTACCCTGCAGCGCACTTTGGGACTGACCGTTTTCATGGTAACCCATGATCTCGACAGCCTGTACACGGCGTGCGACCGCATCGCCGTGCTGGGCGACGGCAAGATTATCGCCGCGGGATCGATGGCCGACATGCAGGCCTCGGAACATCCGTGGTTGCGACAGTATTTCCACGGCAAGCGTGCCCGAGCCGTGATGGGGTAGCGCGACGCGCCCCACGAACGATTTTTGTGAGCGGGAGTGGGGACTGCCGCGACTAAGTTGATGGGGTGGGTGCCGCTGTCCGGCGCCAACCGAGAGCGCACGGAAGCGGGGGCTGGGATCTCCGCCGCCACGTGCCGGTACCGGAGTTGGTAATGGAAACGCGGGCGAATTACGTCCTGATCGGATCGTTCACGCTGGCAGTGATTGCCGCGGCGGTCGGGTTTGTCCTCTGGTTTCAGAGCCTGCACACGACCAAGCAACGCAGCCCGCTGCGGGTCGTGTTCGAGGGGCCGGCCGCGGGTCTGCGCAACGGCGGCAGCGTCAACTTCAATGGTATCCGGGTCGGTGAGGTCATCTCGGTCAAGCTCGACAATCCGCGCCGCGTCGTGGCGCTGGCGATGGTCGAGAACAACGCGCCGATCCGCAAGGACACCCTGGTCGGGCTCGAGTTCCAGGGCCTCACCGGCGTCGCCGCGATCTCGCTGAAGGGTGGCGAGGAGGCCGCGCCGCCGCCGCCGCTCGACGAGGATGGCGTGCCAGTGCTGCGAGCCGATCCGACCCGGCTGCAGGACGTGACCGAAGCGATCCGCGCCACCTTGCAGAACATCAACAAGGTCGTCGCCGACAACCAGGACGCCGTGAAGAACTCGATCAAGAATCTCGAGGTGTTCACCCAGTCGCTGGCCCGCAATTCCGAGCGCATCGATGGCGTCATGAGCCGTGTCGACGGCATCATGGGCAAGGCCGATACCCTGATGCTCGGTCTCAACACGCTGGCCGGCGGCAAGGATGGCGGCGAGCTGTTCCTGACGGTGAAGTCGATCCGCGAGCTCGCCGAGGATCTGGACAAGCGCTCCGGCGCGCTGATGGCCGATGGACGGCGCACGCTGTCCGACATCAGCCGCGCCGTGAACAATTTCGACCGCAATCCGACCCGGGTGCTGTTCGGGGCCAGCAACTCCAGCCCGAGCAACGCCCAGGCCTCGCAGCCCGCGCCCGCGGCGCCCACCAGCGGGCGGCGTTGAGGGAGGCGGATGTCGGGCAGGGTGTAGCGAGAGGCAGCACCTCGGCGCCCCCCAGCGATGCACCGATTGCTCCACGCTCGGCTCGGCATGGTCCCGTCTCACGCTGACTGGCCTCCCGGGCGCCTGCAACGATGGCTGCTGTGCCGGTCGGGCCGGTGACGGCAAATCCGAAAACGCCTCACTTGGACCCACGAAGCGAAACGGAGGCCTCGCGGCCTCCGTGTCTTCTCTTATTGCCGGTCGGCTCCTCGCCGTCCGCTACTCGCTGTTCGCCGCTCCCGTCACGCCAGCCTTCCGGCGGCGTGGGCGAGCAGGGTGTAGACCAGCCCGGTCTCCGAGGTGAGCTGGGCACGCAGTGCCTGCGGATTGCGGTCGTCGCGTGCGACCTCATCGAGCAGCCGCTCGAACTCGGTGATGTAGCGGTCCACCGTCTGCTTGAAGGTGCGGTCGGCGCGGTACTTGCGGGCGACCTCGTCGAACGCCTTCTGGCCGGCCGGGGTGTAGAGACGCTTGGAGAACGCCTTGGTCTCGCCGCGCTGGTAGCGGTCCCACATCTCGGCCGCGAGATTGCGGTCCATCAGCCGTGCGATGTCGAGCGACAGCGACTCCAGCGGATTGCCCGACTGCTGCGCGGGACCGCGGCCACGCGGAGGCTGGGGCTGGCCCGCGGTGCTGTTGTCGGCCCGGTTGAGCAGGTCCGACAGCCAGTTGTCGCTGCGCTGATCGGCGACCGGACCCATCGGCGGCGCCTCGACCCGGCGCGGCTGCGGCGGCGGGGCCGGCGGCTGCATGCCGAGATCCGGCGGCGGCAGGTTGGCGACGCTGGTCGCAGCCGGCTCGCGCAGGCGCATGTCCGGCCGGCCGCCGACGGCCGCGGCGACGATCGGCTCTTCCTGACGGATCACGGCTGCGGGCGCGGCGACCGCGGCGGGACGCGCCGCGCTGACCACGTCGAGACCGCGGCCGTGATGGGCGACGATCCGGTTGAGCTCGGCCAGCGCCTCGATCTGGTCGACGATGACCTTGCGCATCTGCGCCGTGCTCTCGGCGGCCTCCTGCGGCATCTCCAGCACGCCGCGGCGCAGCTCGTTGCGCGTCGCCTCGAGCTCGCGATGCATCTCGGCCGTCATCTGCTTCATGCTCGACACCAGCGTGGCGAACTTCTCCGCCGACTGCTTGAACATCGCATCGGCTTCCTGCGTGCTCTGCTGGTAGATCTCCTGCATCTGCGCGGTGGTGAGCCGGCGTTCCTCTTCCGCATTGGAGCGGATGGCCTCGAACTGGCGGCTGAGCGCGCTGGAGCCCGCGCCGGCCGTTTCCGCCACGACGCGGGCGATGTCGCGGGCGCGCTCCTCGGCGGCTGCCAAGGACTCGTCGAGCAGGGTGGTGAAGCGCGTCAGACGCTGGTCGAGATCGGCGGTGCGCAGATCGATGGTGGTGACCAGCGATTCCAGCGTCGTCTTGCGATCCGAGATCGAGACGGTCGCATCGCGGTTGCTCTGCTCGACAATGGCCGCCGCCTCGATCAGCGCCTTGCCATGCGCGTCGAACTGGCCGGACAGCGAGTTGAGATCCTCCAGCGCCCGCGACGTCTTGGCGTTGAACACGTTGAGCTGGTCCTCGAGCGTCTGCGTCGCCGTGCCGTTGCGCGCGGTGACGTCGTTCATCGCGGTGACGAAGTCGGCCACCCGGGTGACCAGCGCCCGCTCCAGCGAATTGAGGTTGTCGTGGGCGCCGGTCAGGACCTCCTGCAGCAGGATGTTGCCCTCGCGCAGACGTTCGAACAGGGCGACCGTGTCGGTGCGCAGGATCTTGCTCGTCTCCTGCATCTCGGTGACCGCAGCCACCGAGACCTGGCGCGACTGCTCGATCGCCGCGCGCGAGGCCTGCTCCAGCTCCTTGAGCGACTTGGTGATCGCGGTGGTCGCGAGCTCGCCGGCCGAGGTGATGGTGCGGGCGACCTCGGAGCCGTTGCCATTGACGCTCTGGGCGAAGTTCTGGCCGCGGACCTCGATCGCCTTCAGCGCATCGGTGGTGACGCGATCGATCTCGATCGTGAGCTGGTTGGTCTTCGAGTTCAGCGTCTCGACCAACGTGCCGCGCTTGCCGTCGAGCATCTGCGACAGTCGCTCGCTCTGCTGCTGCACATAGGTGACGATCTCGTCGGTCTTGCCGGTCATGGCCGAGCCGAACGAGTTGCCGGCGGCAAGCACCGAGCGCTCGATCTCGGTCGAGGTCGATTTGACCCGCGTGGAGACCTCGTTGGAGGCGGCGACGAGCGCGCTCTGCGCATTGAGCGCGCTGCTCTGGATCGCATCGGTGGTGTTCGCCGCGACGGAATTGATGACGCGCTCGATCTCCGACGACATCGCCTTGAGCTGGCCCGCGGTATCGGTGGAGGTGGCCGTCAGCATGTTCTGTGCCTCGCGCGCGCCGCCGACGATCACCGCGACCGTCTCGGTCGTGGTCGTCGTCAGCACCGCCTGGGCTTCGCGTGCGCTGCCGACCAGGGTGGCCGCGGTGTCGGCCGACGTGGCGGTCAGCGACATCTGCGCCTGGCGCGCGCTGTTGAGGATCGAGGTCGCGGTATCGGCGCCGACGGACGACAGCGTCCGCTCGACGTCGACGGCCAGCGACTTGACGTGCTCGGTTGCTTCCGTCGAGGCGGTGACGAGCTTCGACTGGACGTCGCGGGCGCTGTCGACGATCGCCGCGGCCGTGCTGGTTCCGACCGCGGCGAGCGTGCGCTCGACGTCGGCCGCCAGCGACTTGACGTGATTGGCCGCTTCGGACGAAGCGCTGATCAGCGTGGTCTGCGCTTCCCGGGCGCCGCCGGTGATCGCTTCCGCGGTCGTGGTTCCTGCGATCGACAACGAGCGCTGGACGTCGACGGTCAGCGCTTTGACCTGTTCGGCCGCTTCGCTCGATGCCGCGAGCAGGGCATGCTGGGCGTCGCGAGCGCCAGCCGTGATGGCTTCAGCGGTTTCCGTTCCGGCACTGGTCAGCGAGCGCTGCACGTCGGCGGCGAGCGACTTCACGTGCTCGGCCGCGTTGGAGGAGGCGGACACCAGCGTGTTCTGGACCTCGCGCGCACCGGCGAGGATCGAGGCTGCCGTGGCCGAGCCGGCGGCCGTCAGCGCCTGCTCGACGTCGACGGCGAGCGACTTGACGTGGGTGGCGGCATCGGAGGAGGCGGACACCAGCGTGTTCTGGGCCTCGCGCGCACCGGCGAGGATCGAGGCTGCGGTGGTCGAGCCTGCCGCCGTGAGCGTGCGCTCGACGTCGGCCGACAGCGACTTGATCTGATCGGCGGTCTCGCCGGAGGCCGCGACCAGCGTGGCCTGGGCCTCGCGCGCACTGGTCAGGACGGCCTCGGCCGCGCCGCTGCCCGCGTTCGAGAGGGCACGCTCGACCTCGGCGGACGTGTTCTTCAACTGCGAGCCGACGTCGGTCGAGACGTTGAGCAGCGCCTGCTGTGCCGAGCGGGCCCCGGTCTGGATGGTCTCGCTGGTGTTGACCACGAGATTGGTCAGCGCCCGCTCCGCATCTTCCACATGCGACTTGATGCTGGCGGACAGCAACTCGGCGCGGGTCATCAGTTCGTCGCTCGCCTGGCGGCCGCTGCTCTCGATGCGGCCGGCCACGGCCTCGACGCGCGAGCCGAGCAGGTCTTCGAACTGCGAGACGCGCTGGTCGATGTCCTTGGCGATCGAGCCGACGCGCGTCTCGATGCCCTGATGGATGTCCTGGAAGCGCGCGGTGACGGCTTCGGTCAGCTCGTAGCTGCGGCCGTCGATGATGTTCGACAGGCTGTGGATTCGCTGATCGATCGCTTCGAGCGCCTTGTCCGTGCCGTCGGTCAGCGAGGAGGTCAGAATGTTGAGGCGGGAATCGATCGACTGGATCGCCTGCGCCGAGCCATCGGTCAGCGAGGAGGTCAGCACGGTCAGCCGCGAGTCGATCGCGTGCAGCACCTGTGCAGCGCCGTCGGTCAGCGAGTTGGACAGAGTGCCGAGGCGGCCTTCGATCGTCGAGGTGACCGAGGTCGCGCGGTTGTCGAAGTTCTCCTCGAGCGACTTGAGGCGGCCCTCGACGCTGTCGTCGAAGGTTTTGATCTTCGCATCGAGCGAGGTGTCGAGAGTCGTGATGCGGGCCTGCAGATTGGTCTCGAACTGGTTCAGCCGCTGGTCCAGCGTCGCCGTGATCTCACCGCTGTTGGACGACAGCCGCGTATCGAACGTGTCGACATAGGACTTGAGATTGTCGGAGATTTCCTGGGTCCGCTGGCCCATGCGCTCGACGATCTCGCCGCCATAGGTCTTCACCGTGCGGTCGAATTCTGTGATGTGCCGGGTGATCAGCGCGCCCAGCGTCGAGCTGTCGCGCGCGAAGCGCTCGGCGAGCTCGGTGCCCTGGTTCTTCACCAGCTCGTCGAAGGCACTGATCTGGATCGACAGCGTGTCGTGGGTGCTCTCGGTCTGGCTGACGACCTTGGCGACCAGCGAATTGACGGTCGCATCGAGCGACTCGCTCGCCTTTTCGCCTGACGTGACGATGTGGCCGGACATGCGCTGGCTCGCCTCGTCGATCTTGGTGACGAGATCGCCGCTGCGCAGCTCGAGCTCCAGCAGGAGGGACTCGCCGGACGCCTTGAGCTGGTCGTGAACCTGCTCGGTGCGCACCGAGATGCCGTCGACGATGGCCGCCGTGCGCTGCTCGAACTCGCTGGTGATGCGGTCGATGCGCTCGTTGAGCATCTCGTGGACGCGGTCCGACAGGTCGGCGAACTCGTCGTGGACGTGACCGGTCTTGAAATTGAGACTGGTGGTGAGCCGCTCCGACGCGTCGAGCACGGCGCGGGTGGTCTCGGCGCTGGCCTCTTCAAGCCGGTCGAGCAGATCGCCGCCGCGCTCGCCGAGCGCGAGGATCATGTTGTCGCCGGCGTTGCCGAGCGCGGCCGTGATGTGGGCGCCGCGCTCTTCCAGCGCGCCGGTGATGCTCTTGGCGACCTCGTCGACCCGCGAGGCGATCGCGTCCGAGATCAGCGCGATGTCGTGGCGAAGGTCGATCTGGACGCCCGAAATGGCGCTGCGAACCTGCTCGGCCTGGCCGACGAGGTTGTCGCGCTGATGGGCGATGTCCTGCAGCAGGGCGCGGATGCGCACCTCGTTGTCGCTGTAGGCGCGCTCGAGCGCCGCGACCTCGTTGGCGACCAGCATCTCGAGCTCGCCTGCGCGCGCGATTGCGCGCTCGACGCCGTCGCCCATCGCCGCGACCTCGCGGCGGATGGCCTGGCCGACGGTCACGATCGAATCGCTGACGGCGCCCTCCGGCTCGGAGAAGCGGATCGCCACCTGCGCCATCGACTGCGCGATCATGCGCAGCTCCTGGCCGCGCCAGGCGAGGCTCGCGAGGAAATAGAACAGCAGAACCGGGGCAAAGAACACGGCGGCGAGGCCGGCCATGACCAGCACGCCGCCGCTCTGGCCGATCAAGGTCTGCAAAGCGGGCAGGAAACCGATGGTCAGCAGAATGCAGCCGACGATCCAGATGCCTGCAAAGGCGGTTGCCAGCGTGTAGACGCCGCGTGACGGGCGGCCCTTCTGGATCGCCTGCAGCAATTGGCCGATGGTCTCGCGGTCGTCATTGGCCGGGCGGCGCGCGGCGAGCGGCGGCGGCTCGATGTCGTCAAGGCTGCCGCGGTCGACGCCCGGACGGGAGTCGAATGAATCCAGGCTCGACACGCCGGTCGGCATGACCGGCGGGGCCCCGTCAGCGTGGACCGAGCTCTGCGAGTCCGTGGGCGCGGACGAATCGCTGATGTTCAAAGCCTCCTGAATGGCGGACAGCGCAACTTCAGTCGGGTCTTTGACCTTTTTCGGAGTGTTCGCCATGTTGAGTCCGAGCCCTCGTCTTAATTTCGATCCGGCGAGCCGCGTACGAGTGCCCTCTCGCAACGCTCGAACCGGACGTCATCCCTCGCAGGCACCAGGGGTGGCAAATTCCGCCAGGTGACCCACTCCATCCGGGCATCATCCTATTGGCTGTGCCTGTTGAAAGAAATGGCCGTGGTTAAGAGATTCTTAATCATCGTTAACAGCAGGCGCCGTTAACACTTTAGAAGTTCTGCGAATTCCCGTTTCTGCCGCGATTGGGGCGGAGCCGGGCCCAAATCGCGGCAAACCCGCGGCAATTGGGCCGGTAACAATGCATTAACCATTGTCGTGCTTGGCTTACCACAGGCGCGCGCGGCGCGCCCGCCGGACCGGATTGCCGCCATGATTCCCGACCTTTCACGGATCGAATGGATGCCCTCGCCCCCGCTGGTTCCCGACGACGGGCCGATCAGCCTGGACCTGCTGCGCCGGATGACCCTGGGCGACAGCGCGCTCGAGCGCGAGGTGCTCGCCATGTTCTCCAGCCAGGCCGTCCGCCTGCTGGAGCGGCTGCAGGTGATGCCCGAGGATGCCGCCACCGTCGCCCACACGCTGAAGGGCTCGGCCCGCGCCGTCGGCGCGCTCGACGTCGCCGACGCGGCGGAAGGGCTCGAAGCGGCGCTGCGGGCAGGCGACCCGGCCGATGCGCTGGCCTGGCTCGGCACGGCGATCGCGCAGGCCCGCGCGGCGATTTCGGAGATGCTCGGCGCGGTCTGAGCGGCCGGCGGCAGCACTAGCGCGGAGCGGAGCGGTCCGTTATAGGACAGCCCGACCTCATTCCCTGCGCAGCACGAGCACACATGGCCAAGATCACCTTTGTCGACCATACCGGCGAATCCAGAACCGTTGAGATCGAGAACGGCGCGACCGTGATGGAAGCGGCGATCCGCAACGCCATTCCCGGCATCGAGGCTGAATGTGGCGGCGCCTGCGCCTGCGCGACCTGCCATGTCTATGTCGACGAAGCCTGGCGCGAGAAGGTCGGCCCGCCGACCCCGATGGAAGAGGACATGCTCGATTTCGGCTACGATGTTCGGCCGAATTCCCGTCTTTCCTGCCAGATCAAGGTCTCCGACGAACTCGACGGCCTCGTCGTCTCCACCCCCGAGCGTCAGGCCTGACCATTCGCCTCGCGCCCTCATCGCCGCGCCTCCGATGATCGCCGCCAGGCCTATGCCGGCGGCGCGATCGTCACGCCGCGGCGGACCCAGGGCTGTAGCGCAGCGATGAGATTCGGCGTCAGCGGCGCTGGCTTGCGCGTCACCTCGTCGATCAGGACCATGACCGCGGTGGCCGACGCCACGCAGCGCCCGTCCGAGAATACGACCTGCTCACAGGTCACCGACGTGCGCCCCAGCTTCACGACCCCCAGTCCCAGCTCGATCGTGCCCGGCCAGCGCAGCTCGGCCCGGAAATGCATGTCGAGCCGCACCATGATCCAGGCGAGCCCGTCCTGGGTCAGGCCATGGCGCGGGTCTTTCATCAGGGTTACCCGACCGGTCTCGAAATAAGTCGCGTAGACCGCATTGTTGACGTGCTGGTTGGGATCGAGGTCGCCGAAGCGGACATTGTCCGCGAGGCGGTAGGGAAAGTCCTCCAGGCGTGGCGCGTGGTCGCGGCGGGCCGTCTCTGTCACCGATTGATCTCCATCATTCATGTCCCCTTCAAACCCGGCTAAGCCCGTCACTGCAAGCCGAGCGCGAGGGGCGGCTTTTGTGCCTTCCCTGCGACCACCCCGTTGGCTACAAATTCGGAACCGCCATCTGCCGCCATCCGTCGAGCGGCGCCTCCAACGAGAAGAGCGACATGAGCGAAGCGATCAAGACCGATGTGCTGATCATTGGCGCGGGCCCTTGCGGACTGTTTGCCGTTTTTGAACTGGGGCTGCTCGACATCAAGGCGCATCTGATCGACATCCTCGATAAGGTCGGCGGCCAATGCGCCGAGCTGTATCCGGAGAAGCCGATCTACGACATTCCCGGCGTGCCGATGGTGACGGGGCAGGGCCTCACCGATCAATTGATGGAGCAGATCAAGCCGTTCAGTCCGACCTTCCATCTCGGCGAGATGGTCGAGAAGGTCGAGAAGATCGGCGATCCCGGTTTTCGCGTCACCACCGATGCCGGCAAGGTGTTCGAGTGCAAGGTCGTGGTGATCGCGGCCGGGGTGGCTCGTTCCAGCCCAAGCGTCCGCCGGTGCCGGGCATCGAGGCCTACGAAGGCACCTCGGTATTTTATGCCGTGCGCAAGATGGAGCAGTTCCGCGACAAGAATGTCGTCATCGTCGGCGGCGGCGATTCCGCGCTCGATTGGACCCTCAATCTGCATCCCATCGCCAAGCGTATCACGCTGGTGCATCGGCGCGACGATTTCCGCGCGGCGCCGCACAGCGTCGAGCAGATGCGCGCGCTCGTCGCGAGCGGCAAGATGTATCTGCGCATCGGTCAGGTCACCGCGCTCGAAGGTGCGAACGGTCAGCTTTCCGCCGCCACCATCAAGGGCAACGACAATGCGGTCGAGACCGTGCCGTGCGAGATGATGCTGCCGTTCTTCGGCTTGACGATGAAGCTAGGCCCCGTCGCCGAGTGGGGCCTCGCGCTCGAGCACAATCTCATTCCGGTCGAGACCTCGGCGTTCGAGACCTCGGTGCCCGGCATCTTCGCGATCGGCGACATCAATACCTATCCCGGCAAGATCAAGCTGATCCTGTGCGGCTTCCACGAGGGCGCGCTGATGGCGCAGAAGGCGCACCGCTACGTGTATCCGGAGAAGCGGCTGGTGTTCCAGTACACGACGTCGTCGTCGAGCCTGCAGAAGAAGCTCGGCGTCAACTAATTGCTCAGAAGTGTGGAACCCGGCACCGCCGGACCAACTCAAATGTGAAGAAATGTTTCCTGCGCGTGCCGGTTTCACCGGCGCGCCAGACCTGTTATGGGCTGGAACGATGCACGAAACGGCCGTACGATGCGGCCATTCATTTTGTGACTTGGTCAAGGTGAGATGATGATGCGCAATGCGTTTCCCCGACTTCGGCTGGTGCCTGGTGTGACGAAGCTCGCGATCGGCGCGCTCGTCGTTGCCGGTGCTCTGCTGACGCGGCCTGCGCTCGCGGCTGAGCCGACCGCGGCCGGTCTGTGGCAGAAGGTCGAGGATGGCAGGCCCGTCGGCTGGTTTCTCTTCATCGACCACGACGGCGTGTTCGAGGGCGTGATCGCCAAGACGTTTCCGCGTCCCGGCGACAATCCGAACGAGGTCTGTTCGAAGTGCACCGACGACCGCAAGAATGCGCCGGTGCTCGGCATCTCCTTCGTGCGCGACATGAAGCGCGAGGGCCTGAAATATGAAGGCGGCAACGTGCTCAATCCGCGCGACGGCAACATCTGGAAGGCCAACATGCGGGTCACTCCGGATGGGCAGTCGCTGATCCTGCACGGCTATCTCGGCATCTCGCTGTTCGGCAAGGACGAGACCTGGACCCGCCTGCCGGACAGCAACATGGCGCAGATCGATCCGGCGATCCTCGCCAAATATCTGCCCTCGCAGGCGACGACGGCAACAGGCCCTGCCACCAAGCAGGCGCCGCCGATGATGAAGAAGCCGGCTGCAATCAAGTAGACGGCTTCCGAACTGCGACCATTCTAGTTCCTGGCCGACAAGGGATCGCGATCTCGGACACCGCGTCGGCGCAGAACTTGATCCAGATCAGACGCGTGGTAGAGGGCAAGGTCTCCATGATCATCCGAGCGTTGCTTGCCGATGATTGTGCAGGCCATTGGCCGCAGCGGTCGGAATTGACGGGGGAGCGATGCTGATGCTGCGTTGGATAATCGCGGGGAGCGCGGCCATCTCCATGATCCCGATCGCCGCTGCTCAAACCTATGATTCCAACTATCCTGTCTGCCTACAAAGGTGGGAATGGGGTGGTAGCACTTATTTCGAATGCACCTACGCATCCTGGGATCAGTGTCGAAGGGCAGGCTTGGGTCTCGCGGCGATGTGCGTGAACAACCCATATTGGGCACAACGACAATCAGGATCGCCTGGCGGTGGTCGCCGTCGATTGGCGCGCTGAGCGTTGGGACGTCGAGGCCGACACGTTCTTTCTTTCAAGGCGGCCCAGCTCTTCATCCGCTCCCAACTCACCATGAAGCTCCGCGATCTCGCCGCGATACAGCTTTGTTCCTGAGCGGCCGCTCACGGGAGGGGTGTCCCGAAAGACGGTATGCGGGGCGGGGCGCTTCAGGCCGTTCTTCCTCCGCGATCCCCACCCGAATGGTCGACTACTGCTTCACCACGCCCGCCGGCGGCAGCGGCTGGCTGGTGACGTTGGGCTCGGCCGCGTCGAGGTTGAGCACTTGCGCCGCGGCCGGAAAGGCCGCGTCGGCCATCGCGGCATGGCCCTCCGCCGTCGGATGCACGGCGCCGCCATAGACCGCGGACAGCACGCCCCAGCTCGCATCGTGGATGTCGGAGGGCTGCATCGCCGCCGGCAGCCCTTGCGGATAGGTCATCGCCGAGAAATAGCTGTCGTTGGCGTCGCGGATCCAGCGGGCGCGCGGCAGATAGGGACGATACTCGCTGGCGCCGCGGCCGCACAGCAGCGGCTCGTTGGCGGCGCTGACGATGTTCGGATCGAAGCTGGCGCCGTCGGCCGAGAAGCATTCGCGATCGAACGGTGGATCCTGCGTCGAGCGGGCGCAGAAGCCGTGATCGGCAAACGCGGCCTGATGCGCATCGACGAAGGTCATGCGGTCGGCCTGCGGGTCGCGGCACAGGACTCCAGCGGTGCATTGCGCCAGCCCGCGCAGTGACGGCAGGAACTCGTTCTCGACGAAGCCCGCGACCTTGGCGAGCCGCTGCGGATTGGCATTGAACGACGGGTGGACCTCGAAACCGGCCGGACCACCCGGGCAGGGCGTGCCCGGGCCGCTCAGCGCCGGGTTGCCGTAGGAGGTGTAGATGACGTGCGAGAGGTCGCCGACCAACGGCTTCAGCGCCTCGCGCAGCTTGGCAAAACCCTGCGGCAGGTCGCGCGCCAGCTCGCTGCGCGATTCCTCGACCGAACCGATCACGCCTGAGCGCTTGAACAGCGTGCGCTCGGTCGGCGTATCGACGATGACGTCGGCGACGAGGCCGGAGAAGTTGATGTCGTTGGCGCCGATCGACAGCAGAATCAGGTCGAGCTTGCGGTCCGGCTGGCGGCGCTTCGCCGCGGTCAGCGCCTCGCGCAGCTCGCCGAGCTGGCCGTTGACGCCGCCGGCGCAGGTAGCCGCAGAGCGGCCCGGCGTGCATTCGCGCGCGCGCTGGCTGCCGAACAGGCCGTCGGCGATGGTGGCGCCGGTGCAGGCGAGCGGCAGGTAGGTGACAGCGACATGCGGATAGCGCACCGCCAGCGCCAGCGCCGTCCGTGTCTGGTAGCTGTAGAGCGAGCGGTGGCAGGCGGCGTTGAGCCAGACCGCGCTGTGCTTCTGCCAGTTCTGCAGCGTGTCCGGCGCCTCGCAGGCGCGGCCGCCTTTGAAGCCGGCGCGGCTCGGCCGATAATATTGCGCGGTCGGACCGCCGAGGTAGGAGCGGAAGCAGAAGCCTTCGTCGGAGAGCGCGATCGGGCGGTCCGGATTGCCCTCGCCGGAGGCGATGCTGTCGCCGAGGCCGGCGATCAGGACGTCGCGGACCTGGATTCCGGTCGAGACCTGCAGCGTCCCTTCCGGGCTGGCAACATCGACAGATGCCACGGTCTGCCGGCCGTAGCGGACGCGCAGGTTGACCGGCTCGGCGCAGTCGAATGTCGAGGTCTGCGGCCCGTCGCCGTCGTCGAACGACCACGCGCAGGTGGCGCCGACCGGGACCGGGCCGGTCAGGCGCACGGTGACCGGATGGTCGATCGGGGTGAGATAGCTTTCCTTGACGTTGTCGCGCGTGCACGGCTCGTTGATGCGGCCGGCGAGGTCGATACAGAGCCGGTTGACGACGTTCCGGGCCCAGCCGCGGCCGTCGCTCTGCACCGCCAACGCCTGCTCGGCGGCGAGGATGGAGCGGTCGCGCGTGCTCTCGGTATGCAGCAGGAAGTCGCGCTCCTCCCGGAACAGACGGAAGCGGTTGCGCACCTCCCAGCTGATCTGCAGCGGCGCTGCGCCGAACTGCGCGGCCGCCCCGGTGGCGGCGAGAGGGGCGAGCAGGCCGGCCAGGACGCAGGCGGCGAGCAGCGGACGAAGGGGCATTCGGGTCATGCGCAAGGATTCACGTCAGCGATGGGGCGGAAATAAGAGGATCGCACGCGAGTTCAACCGGTCGAGGGTCGAACCGTCGCGTCATCCGCGCGACAATTGCTGGTCAGCGCTGGGAGTGGCGCTTGATGCGCTGGGGAACCGCGGCGGGCGCCGTGGCCGCGGCGCGCTTGGCGGCGACCTCGTCCTCGCAGGCTGAGTTCAGCCGGCGCCGCTCCTGCCACGGCTTCACGACGTTCAGCCAGAGTTCCCTGATGCCCATGATGGAGATCGCCGTCGCGAACGGGATCACGAAATACAGCACGCGGAAAACGAGCAGGGTGGCCAGCAACTGCTCGCGGCCGAACTGCGGCAGCGCCACCAGCATCGCGGCATCGAACACGCCGATGCTGCCGGGCGCGTGGCTGGCAAAGCCAAGCAGGGTGGCGAGGATGAACACCACCGACAGCGACAGGAAATCGATCGGCGGAGCGGCGGGGACGAGGAGGTACATTGCCAGCGCGCAGAAGCCGAGGTCGACCACCCCGATCAGGATCTGTACGAGCGTGAGCTGCGCCGAAGGCAGCACCACCTTCCAACCGTTCTGGCCGAGCTGGCGCCGGTTCTTGCCGGCGGTCAGCCAGCCGAGATAGGCGAAGATCGCCCCGAGGATGCCGATCGCGATCAGCTGGTTCACCGCCGGGGGCAACTGGTCCATCGCGGTGGCGGCGGCCGGATGCAAGGTCATGCCGATGCCGAGCACGAACAGATTGCCGAGCCAGAAGGTCAGGCCTGACAGGAAGCAGATCTTGGCGACGTCGATCGCGGACAGACCATAGTCGGAGTAGATCCGGAACCGGATGGCGCCGCCGGTGAACACGGTGGCGCCGATGTTGTGACCGATCGAATAGCTGGTGAAGGCGCTCATCGCCGCGATGCGATAGGGCACGTGTTTCTTGCCAATCGTTCGCAGCGCGAAATAATCATAGAAGGTCAGCGTGCAGAACGCGCCGACCACACACAAGGCCGCGAGCGCGATGTGACCGGGCGGGATTTCGGTGAGCGCGGTCAGGATGACGCCGGCATCGACGCCCTTCAGCGTGCGCACGAGTGTCGTGATCGCGAAGGCGATGATCGCAAGGCTCGCTGCAATCCCCAGCCGCTTCCAGCCGATCCATTTCTTGAAGCCACGCCCAAGCGTGGTCAGCAGGCGCTGCATTCATCCTCCCGGCGGGGCGGTACTAGATCTTGGAAAAGAGGCGAAACCATTGATCGATGGGGGCGGGCAATTCGTGACAGCCTGTTCCTTATGCTAAAATGTGCGCCTTGTGCAGTCCTTGACACAGCTCAGCTCCGACCCATGCGGCGCAGGTCTGTCACACTCCGGTCACATAGCTGGCGGCCCGTCCGCCTCAGTTCGGTCCAACTGGTTACCCGCGAGGTTCACGAGAAACCCCGCCTCTGCGACCGGTGCGGCAGGGCCGGATACGCCGGAACAACCGCGGTAGCCGCCGGTTAGCCCACAGCGAACATGGCGACGATCGGTCAGGGAGGGACCTGCCATGTTCCGAACCGAGAGGACCTGAAACAAATGGGACTGTTCACCAAGGACATCAAGACGATGAACGATCTGTTCGTTCATCAGTTGCAGGACATCTATTACGCCGAGAACCAGCTCGTCAAAGCGCTGCCGAAGATGGCGGACAAGGCGACCGATCAGAAGCTCAAGCAGGGTTTTCTGACCCATCTCGATGAAACCAGGACGCATGTGAAGCGGCTCGAGCAGGTATTCGAGATGCACGGCATCGCGCCTAAGGCGGTCGACTGCCCCGCGATCGACGGCATCATCGAGGAGGCCGAGGAGGTCGCCGGCGAGGTCGCCGACAAGACGGTGCTCGACGCCGCCCTGATCAATGCCGGCCAGGCGGCCGAGCACTATGAGATCACGCGCTATGGCAGCCTGATCGCCTGGGCCAAGCAGCTCGGCCGCAGCGACTGCGCCGCCGTGCTGCAGAAGACGCTCGACGAGGAGAAGGCGACCGACATGAAGCTGACCAAGCTCGCCGAGACCAGCGTCAATCTGCGCGCCGCGAGCTGAGAGCTCCATCGTTGATGAGGCAAGACGTTGATGAGGCAAAACGCCGCGCGGATCGCCCGCGCGGCGTCTCTGCACGTGCGGATCGCGCCGGTCAGGCCTTCCTCAGCGCGAAATTGGCGCCGCAGAACGCCATCAGCGCGCCGAGGCAGAGCGCGGCGAGGCCGGCCAGCACACCCGAGGCCGACGGCACCGGGCTCGGACCGGAGATCGCCTGGCCGATGCCGGCCAGCATCAGGACGCCGACCACGACCAGGAAGTTGCGCATCCGCTGCGGGATCTCGCCCGATACCGCGCTGTGCATGATGTTGGCGATGAAATAACCCGAGGAGAAGCCGACGGTGGCGATCAGCCACCAGGCGATCGCCGATCCCGCCGGCATGAAGGCGCCGCTCTCGGTCTGCCACAGGCCGCCGAGATCGAGCCCGTAGCGGGCGCCGAGCATGTGCACCGCCAGCGCCAGCAGCACGCCGGCGGCCATCGCGCCGGCCAGGATCAGGTGACGCGGAAAATAGATCGTTTCGCTCATGCTCCGTTTGTAGGATAAGGCGCGCGCCACACGCAACAGGACCGATCCATTTCCGAGCGCACCACCACGGCCGGCGATGATGCGATCCGCTACGCCTACAAGGCGTCGCTGATCGGGGCCGCGCACCAGTTCGAGCTGACGGAGCAGGGCCTGTCGTGGCGGTTCGCCGGCCGGACCGGCCTGTGGCCTTACGCCGAGATCGCCGCGATCCGGCTGTCCTACCGGCCGGTGTCGATGCAGGCGAAGCGTTTTCGCGCCGACATCACCCATCGCGACGGCCGCCGCCTCGGCATCATCTCCGTCTCGTGGCAGACGGCTGCCCTGATGGCGCCGCAGAGCGAGGCCTATCGCGCCTTCACTCTCGGGCTGCATGCGCGGCTCGCCGTCAGCGGCAGCAATGCGCGGCTGACCGCGGGCCTCGGCCGCTTCACCTACGGCGCTGCCCTCGCTGCGATCGCGCTGCTCGCCGTCGCGATGGCCGGGCTTCTGGTGCGTGCGCTCGCCATCGCCGAATGGTCGGGCGCGTTGTTCCTGATCGGCTTCGCCGCGCTGTTCGCCTGGTATGTCGGCGGCTTCATCACCCGCAACAGGCCGCGCAGCTACACGTTCACGGACATTCCGGCCGCGCTGCTGCCGTGATCACGCAATCTCATCGCCGGTCACCGAATGTGATCGTGCGGATTCGCGCACCATGCCAGACTGAGCGAGTCGCTTTCGGAGTGGGACGATGCAGGATCGCGCGCTGCGCAGGCCGGATGACGCCGAGATCAACGCGCGGCATTTCGCCGACACGCCGCTGCGGCCGGCCGATCTGCTGTTCGTGTTCGGCACCCGCGTCGACGAGGAGTTGCGGGCCGCGACGGCGGCGAAGCTATGGCAGCAGGGCTACTTCCGCCACGCCATCGTCAGCGGCGGGATCACGCCGGGCGCCGATCTTTCGGAGTGTATGCTGATCAAGGCTGCCATGGTGAAGCGCGGCATTCCGGCCGAGCGCATCCTCGAAGAACACCACGCCACGAATACCGGCGAGAACGTCCTGCTCGCCCTGCCGGTGATCGACGCCGCGCTCGGCCTCGCCAATGTCGGCAGCGTGATCTGCCTCGGCAATAGCTGGACCGCGCGGCGCTACGCGATGACTCTGCAGCGGCACTGGCCCGAGGTCGAGAAGATGCTGCTGACGGTCGACGGCTTCGGCGTGCCGCGCCATCTCTGGCACACCCACCCCGAATTCCGCCGTCGCGTGCTCGGCGAATGGGACAAGATCGCGCCGTACAAGGCGAAGGGCTTCATTGCGGAGTGGCCGTGATCTCGGGAGCGAAGTGTTGGGCAACTCGCCGCGTGGGTTGAGGGAGAGCATGGATGGATCATCGACACGATCGCGAGGAGAACAGGATCAGCGCGACGCAGCCAGACAGAACTCGACGGATATTGATCGAGGGCCTGACAGTCGATGAAATACTTGCTCTCCCCGACGAGCATGTTTCGGCCTTGATTGCAGTCGGTCCGGTCGTATTCAGCGCAGGTTCAGCGGAAATACTCGGTCAAATCAGGCTTCGTCTTGGCGCACTCATTGTCGAACTCGCCCAGATCGACGGAGGCGGAGAGGGCGTTTTGCCGACGCTTTGGCGGCTGGCCGATCGATATGCGCGGCAGCGCGAGCTGGACGCAGTCGAGTGGGTTGTTCACGCCATCAATTGCGCGCGCCCGAACATGAAGCTGCGCCTCTTCATGGAGAAGCGTGGCTTCGACGTGAGGGACGTTGAAGGCATTGGACCTGCATACTACTTTCGACATGAGATCGAGCGGAGGTAGGTTAGGCACAGTCATCGGGCGGCGCGAGCCGCGCGATGGCGCGCCCACCGTCTCTCCATTCATGCAAGACGGTGGCAAGGCGCGCTCGGATGGCACCGGCAAACAGATTTTCTCGGGCGCGCCTTTGCCCAACCTACGCACTTCATCGCGAAGCGGCCGTGAAGGGAGATGCCTGATTAGGTGCCGTCATTGCGAGGAGCGAAGCGACGAAGCAATCCAGAAACTTCGCAAGGCCCCTGGATTGCTTCGCTCCGCTCGCAATGACGCAGCCTCGCGGATGCGAGGCCTGCCCCTCACGGCCTCACCACCAGCACCGAGCACTTCGCGTAGCGCACCACATGGCCCGCATTGCTGCCGAGGAAGTAGGTGCGCATCGCCGGCCGGTGCGAGGTCATCACGATCAGGTCGGCGTTGACCTTGGCCGCCTCCTCGAGGATCTCGTGATAGATGCCGCCCTGGCGCACGGCGTAGCTGATGCGTTCGGCCGGGATGCCGGATCTCGCGCGCCACGATCGACAGCGCTTCCTCGGCGGTCTCGCGCTGCTGCGCGTCAAAATCGGCCGGGACGTATTCGGCGAGCATCACCGGCGTCATCGGCATGACGTTGAGCAGATGCACCGTGCCACTCCAGGTCTGCGCCAGCGTGGCCGCGGTGGCGATGGCGGGCTTGGCGAGGTCGGTGTCGGCCAGATCGATCGGCACCAGAATCGAGTTGAACATCGAAAGTCCTCCTCTGTCCGCCGGGATTACGCGCCCGCCCCGACCTGCCTGTCAATCGACCGAACCATGCTTGAGCAGCTTGGGCGTGACGAACCTCAGGAGATGGCCGCGGGTGAAGCTGACATCGCTCCAATCGTCGGTGTCGAAATCGAGCACCGCGAGCCCCGCGGTCGGCATGTTTCGCATCAGCTCGTGGCGGGCCTCCGAATCCCCCTTGCCGGTCAGCGCCAGCGCCAGCTCATGCATGCCGGGATTGTGCCCGACGAGCAGGAGCTGCTTCGGATCATGCGCGGCCGCAAGGCGGATGTGATGCAGCATCTGCATCGGCTCGGCGCCGTAGAGCTCCGGAACGGTCTCGACCTGCGGGGGCGGGACGCGGTCCTTCATCGCTGCAAGCGCGAGGTCCCAGGTCTGCTGCGCCCGGACCGCGGTCGAGACCAGCACCAGCTCCGGCGCGGGCGGGTGGCTGGCGATGAAGTCACCGATCATGGCGGCATCCTGGTGCCCGCGCTCGTCGAGACGGCGGTCCTGGTCGCGGCCGGTCGGCGCGTCAGTCTCGGTCTTGGCGTGGCGCAGCAGCATCAATCGGCGCATGGAATTCCGTCTCGAATCGTTCAGGCTGGGTCAGCCTGTACCACGTCTCTTTATCGCCATTAAAAGCGTCATGACGTCCGGCGCAGGGTTCGCTAAGAAAACGCCATGAGCGAGACTTCCACAAGCGTGAACGATGACGCCGATGCCGCAGGTGCACACGGCCGCACCAGGCTGAATTTCGACCTCGACGTCGACGTCTGCGTGGTCGGGGCGGGATTGGCCGGCTTGACGGTGGCCTTGTGCGCGGCCCGTCAGGGGGTGAGCGTCGCGGTGCTGGAAGGCCGCCAGGTCGGGTGGAACGCATCCGGTCACATGATCGGCACCGTGATGCCCGGGTTCGACCTGTCGCTGCCGGATCTGATCGAGCGCGTCGGGCTCGCGCATGCCCGGGCGCTATGGGCGTTGTCCTGGTCCGGTGCCGAGTTCATCCGCGCCCAGGCCACCGCGGCGATGCCGGGCATCGGGCTCACCGAGGGCGCGCTCGAAGTCTCCAATGTCGATGCCGGCGACGCCCTGATCCGCCGCCTGCAGATGCTGCACGAGGATTTCGATACCGAGGTCGAGGGCTGGCAGGTCGAGCGCGTCAGGACCGAGCTCAAGACCGACCGCTACTTCCATGGCGTCCATTACCCCCGGGCGTTCCAGCTCGACGGCCGCAGGTACGTTCACGCGCTGGCGCGGCTTGCGCACAAGGCCGGGGCGCGGATCTTCGAGGACACGCCGGTAGTCAGCATCGATGCGTCGGGCGTCCGTAAGCGCATCGTGACGCCGTCGGCGCGGATGCGGGCCTCGCACATCGTGCTGGCCGGCAACATCCATCTCGGCGCGCCGCTGCAGAAGCTGTCCGATACCTTGCTGCCGGTGTGGCGCTATGGCGGCGTCACCGCGCCGCTCGGCGAGCGGCTGGCTGATGCGATCGCCTTCCGGGGCTCGGTCAGCGATACCGACGGCATCGACCATTTTCGTATCGTCGACGGTGACCGGCTGATGTGGGCGAGCCCGGAGACGACCTGGGACGCGCGGCCCAGCGGCTTTGCCGCGGCGTTGCAGCGCCGGATCCGCACGGTGTTCCCGCAACTCGGCGGCGTCGAGATCACCGAGACCTTCGGCGGCGTCACCGGCCAGACCGTGCACGGCATGCCGCAGATCGGCCAGCTCCGCAAAGGCCTGTGGGTCGCGAGCGGCTTCGGCCGGCAGGGGCTCAACACCTCGGCAATGGCCGGGCAGTTGATCGCACAGGGGATTCTCGCCGGCGACGATCGCTGGAAGCTGTTTTCGCCGTTCGAACTGGTCTGGGCCGGCGGCGTCGGCGGCCGGGTCGCCGGCCACGTGGTCAATCTCTGGGTCCGCGGCCGCGCCGCCGCGGCCGGGACTCTGGCGCGGCACCGCGAGCGCGTGCGCGCGCAGGAGCGTATGCGCGAGACCAGGGCGGCCGAAGCGCGGCGCCGGGCAGCCGAGCGGCCCGGCTCGCGGCTGCCACTGCGGCCGCAGCCATCCGATCTGAACCGCCGTCCCGACGCCGGGGAGGGCTGACACCTCGCAAGAAAGTGAGCCGTCGCGCCCACGCCTGACGTAACTTCGCGGGATCCCGTCCGTAGATCCGGTAACCCATCGCCGCACGGAGACGTCCATGATCGACCGCCGCATGATGTTCACCACCGCCGCCGGCCTGTTCGGCTTCGCCGCCCTGCGCTGGCTCGGCGGTTCCGCGCCGGCCCGCGCCGCCGAGAAGTTCGAGATCGAGAAGACCGAGGCCGAGTGGCGCGCGCAATTGACGCCGGAGCAGTACGAGATCCTGCGCCAGGAGGGCACCGAGCGGCCCTGGACCAGCCCGCTGCTCAAGGAGCATCGCAAGGGCACATTCGCCTGCGCCGGCTGCGACCTGCCGCTGTTCTCCTCGGACACCAAGTTCGACAGCGGCACCGGCTGGCCGAGCTTCTTCAAGCCGCTCGACAATGCCGTGGCGACCCGGCAGGACAAGACCTACGGCATGGTCCGCACCGAGGTGCATTGCCGCCGCTGCGGCGGCCATCTCGGCCACGTGTTCGACGACGGCCCCAAGCCGACCGGCCTGCGCTACTGCATGGACGGGCTGTCGCTCACGTTCCATCCGGCAAATCCGTCGTCGACCTGACGGGAATCTGCGCCCGG
Organism: Bradyrhizobium oligotrophicum; assembly: GCA_050641875.1. Classification (GTDB taxonomy): domain Bacteria; phylum Pseudomonadota; class Alphaproteobacteria; order Rhizobiales; family Xanthobacteraceae; genus Bradyrhizobium; species Bradyrhizobium oligotrophicum_B. The sequence goes on along the minus strand of CP192619.1, from coordinate 7,118,916 downwards.
ATATTCCGGCTCGTCCGTTCAAGGCTCAGATGGGGGTCTTGAGGACGCGCCGGCAGCCGTGGCGAGCGGCCGAGCCGGAGCGCGATTTGGCGCGTCCGTCCCGGCAAGAACTGCCGGCTCGGCAATTGTTCACCAGTTTTGACGCCGCTTTTTTGACGTTGTTGTTTCCCAACTCGCTGATTTTACAGCATTTTCGCATCTGGCACAGCGATTGCGACAGCTCTCCACGAAACGCGGTGCGGGCCGACCCGTCACCGGCATCACAGTGGAGAGATTGGTATGGGTATCTTCGACGCGATGAACACTTCGGTGAGCGGTCTGTCCGCTCAATCATTCGCGCTGCAGAACATTTCCGGTAACATCGCGAACGCGTCGACCGTCGGCTACAAGGGCATCGGCACCAGCTTCGAAGACCTCATCCCCAACGCGACCAACCCCACGCGCCAGAATGCTGGCGGCGTCACCGCCTTCGCCAAGGCCACCATCACCACCCAGGGCACCGTCTCGACGTCCTCGGTCGCCACCAACATGGCGATCAACGGTGACGGCTTCTTCAACGTGCAGAAGGCCTCCTCGGTCGTCGACAACGTGCCGGTCTTCACCGGCGTCACCAACTACACCCGTCGCGGCGACTTCCAGCTCAATGCCAACGGCAACCTGATCAACGGCGCCGGCTATTACCTGATGGGCGTCGCGGTCGATCCGAAGACCGGCAACGCCACCGGCAACGTGCCGACCGTGCTGCAATTCGCCAACAATTTCGTGCCGGCGCAGGCGACCACCGCGATCCAGTACGCCGCCAACCTGCCGACGCAGCCGAAGACTGCCGCGAGCGGCAATGCTGCGACCGGTACCCTGGTCGCGGCCGGCGGCCTCAACTCGGCCGACCTCTCCAACGTGCCGCTGCCGGTCGGCTCCAACTTCTACGCCGACTCCACCGTCACCGGCGGCACCGCCGTCAACAAGAACGCGGCGAATATCACCACGTCGACCCTGCTGTCGGGTGGTGCGGCCACCGATCTCGATCACGAGCGACTTTGCCACCGGCGACACGATCACCATGACCGGCAGCGCCGGCGACGTCGTCACCTTCACCTTCGTCGCCTCCGGCGCCTCGGGCACCCAGATCAACGTCGGCGACTCCGTCGGCACGCTGCTGGCGAAGATCGCGGCCGTCACCGGCGTGCAGCCGACCATCACCGCGGGCAAGATCACGCTGCATTCCGGCAGCGGCGAGGACTGGAGCTTGAGCAGCGCCTCGGCGGGCTTCACCGCGCTCGGCCTCACGTCGCCGGTGGCACTGACGCGCACGGCGAGTCCCGGCACCGGCATCGTGATCGGCAACGATCTCACCAACTTCAACAACGAGACGATCTCGGGCGGCGCGGTCACGGCCTACAACGCGTCGGGCACGCCGGTGAACGTGCAGTTGCGCTGGGGCAAGGTCGACAGCTCGACGCTCGGCACGGGCCACAAGGACACCTGGAACCTGTTCTACCAGACCGACTCGAACGCGACCGGCTCGACCGTGGCGTGGCAGAACGTCGGCACCAATTTCGTGTTCGCCTCCGACGGCTCGCTGGTATCGCCGACGACCTCCAACATCTCCATCCCCAACGTCGTGGTCGACGGCACCACGCTCGGCACCGTCAGCCTCAACATCTCCTCGGGCGCGCTGACGCAATATGCGAGCACGATCGGCTCGGCGACCATCAACCAGATCAATCAGAACGGCTTCGCCGCCGGCCAGTTGCAGTCGGTCGCGGTCAACAACAGCGGCGTCGTCACCGGCACCTTCTCCAACGGCCAGACCATCAACCTGGCGCAGGTCACGCTGTCGCACTTCAACGGCACGAACTACCTGAAGGCGCTGGACGGCGGCGCCTACGAGGCGACCGATCAGTCCGGCCAGGCCATCATCGGCGCGACCGGCAAGATCTCGGGTGGCTCGCTGGAAGGCTCGAACACCGACATCGCCGACGAGTTCACCAAGCTGATCGTGACCCAGCAGGCCTATTCGGCCAACACCAAGGTGATCACGACGGCCAACTCGATGGTGCAGGATCTTCTGAACGTGCTGCGCTGATCGCGCTGAGACGTGGCAGTTGAATTGACATAAGGCTACAGCACATGGGTTTGAGTTCTGCCCTCGCCACCGCGATGTCCGGCCTGCGTTCGACGCAGGCCGCGCTCTCGATCATCTCCTCGAACGTCGCCAACGCGAACACGCCCGGCTACGTCGCGCAGAACCCGAACCAGATCGAGGTCGCCAGCGGCGGCTTCGGCTCGACGGTGACGACGACGGGCGTCAACCGTCAGCTCGATCTGTTCGTCCAGAACCAGCTCCGCACCGAGACCTCGGGCGGGACCTATGCCAATCAGATGGCCAATATTCTGAACCAGCTGCAGACCGTGTACGGTACGCCCGGCGGCAGCGGCACGCTCGAGACGGCGCTCAACAATTTCACGACGTCGCTGCAGTCGCTGTCGAACAATCCGAGCAACCAGTCGGCGCAGTCGGTGGCGCTGTCGGCGGCGCAGGGCGTGGCGCTGCAGCTCAACGCGACCACCAAGGGCATCCAGACCCTGCGCACCAATGTCGAGCAGGACATCGGCAATTCGGTCACGCAGGCCAACGCGGCGATCAAGCAGATCGCGACGCTCAACACGCAGCTGCAGGGCCTCGACAGCTCCGACCCGCTGGCGGCGACCCTGCAGGACCAGCGCGACAACGCGATCAACACGCTCGCCAAATATGTCGACATCCGCGTCGTGTCGGATCCGACCAACGGCACGAGCGTGTTCACCAATTCGGGCATCCAGCTGGTCGGCGCGGGCCTCAGCTCCGAGTTCACCTTCTCCTCGCCGGGGACGCTCGACGCCACCTCGCTCTACAGCAGCGATCCGACCAAGACCGGCGTCGGGCAGCTCAACATCAAGCTGTCGAACGGCGTGTCGCTCGACGTCGTGTCGAACAATCTGCTGAACTCGGGCCAGATCGCGGCCGACCTCAAGCTGCGCGACCAGACCCTGGTGCAGGCCCAGACCCAGGTCGACCAGCTCGCGGCGACGATGGCCTCGGCGCTGTCCGACAAGACCACGGCGGGCACCGCGGTAGCCGGTCCGCCGGCCGGCTTCGACGTCTCGACCAGCGGCTTGCTGGCGGGCAACACCATCAACCTGACCTACACGGATTCGAGCAACGTCCAACGCCAGGTCAAGATCGTCAACGTCAACGATCCCGCGGCGCTGCCGCTGCAGAACGCCACCGGCGCCAACCCTTCCTATGTCGGCGTCGATTTCTCGCTCGGCATGGCCTCGGTGGTGTCGCAGCTCAACAGCGCGCTCGGGTCAGCGCATCTGCAGTTTGCCAATCCCTCCGGCACCACGCTGCGCATCACCGATGACGGCACCAGCCAGGCGACCGTCAAGGCGGCCTCGGCCACCACCACGGTGCAGACGCTCGCGAGCGGCAATGCGCAGCTTCCGGTGTTCACCGACGGCGGCGCGCTCTACACCGGTGCGATCACCTCGACCGGCTCGCAGATGACGGGGCTCGCCGGGCGGCTCAACGTCAACCCGGCATTGCTGAACGATCCGACCAAGCTGTCGACCTATTCGACCTCGCCGCAGACCGCGGCCGGCGACTCGACGCGGCCGGACTTCCTGTTCGCGCAGCTCACCTCGGCGACCTTCAGCTACTCGCCGACCACCGGCCTCGGCCTCGGCGGCGCAGCCATTCCAGGGCACGGTGTCCGGCTATCTGCAGCAGTTCGTAAGCCAGCAGGGCAGTGCCTCGACGCTGGCGACCCAGCTCAGCCAGGGCCAGGCCGTCGTGGTCAGCACGCTGAAGGAGAAGTTCCAGGGCACGGCGGGGGTCAACATGGACAGCGAGATGTCCAACCTGATCCAGGTCCAGAACACCTATGCGGCCAACGCCCATATCATGTCGGTCGTGCAAAGCATGATGCAGAGCCTGCTCCAGGCATTTTAGTGAGGCGCGTGTAAGATGTCGATCAGCAGTGTCAACTACGGAAATTCTCTGCTCGGCCTGTCCGTGCGGAACATCTCGAACCAGCTCGCGGATCTTTCCACGCAGCTATCGAGTGGCGTCAAGGCGAACAACTACGCCGGCATGGGGCCCGACGAGGGGTTCGCGATCGCGGCGCGGGCGCAGCTGTCGAACATCTCGGCCTTCACGCTGACGATGACCCACGTCAATACCGTGATCGGCGCGGTCAATACCTCGCTGCAATCGCTGTCCAAGATTCATGACCAGGTCCAGAGCGGCGCCTCGGCGACGCCGCAGAACCTGACCAGCACCGGCCAGACCACGGGACAGTTGACGGCGCTGTCCAACCTGTCGGCGATCACCGGCATCCTCAACACGCAGGTCGGCGACCGCTACATCTTCTCCGGCAGCGCCACCGACCGGCCGGCGATCGCATCGGCCGACGACATCCTGAACGGCACCGCGACGCAGGCCGGGCTGAAGCAGGTCATTGCCGAGCGGCAGCAGGCGGATCTCGGGCTCAACGGTCTCGGGCGTCTCAACCTTTCGGCGTCGGCCACCGTGCCGATCACGCTGGCGGAGGATGTCGCCGGCTCGCCGTTCGGCTTCAAGCTGAGTGGCGTGACCTCTTCGCTGACCAACGCCACGGTGACCGGACCGTCCGGCTCGCCCGCGGGCATCTCGGTCGATCTCACGGCCGGCAATCCGAACGCGGGCGACCAGATCAGCTTCACCTTCAAGCTGCCCGACGGCACCTCGGAATCCATCAAGCTGACGGCGTCCACCACGACGCCTGCGCCGACCAATACGTTCGCCATCGGTGCGACGCCGGCGGCCACCTCCGCCAATCTCAACGCGGCGCTCAACACGGCGCTGTCGACGCTGGCCAACACCTCGCTGACCGCCGCCTCGGCGATCGTCGCCGGTGACAACTTCTTCAACACGGCGAGCTCCGTGTCGGGCACCGTGGTCAACAACAAGCTCGCAACACCGGCGCCGATCACCGGCGCGACGCTGCTGTCGGGCGGTGCGGGATCCGACTCGATCGCGACCAGCTTTGCCACCGGCGACACCATCACCGTCAACGGACAGACGCTCACCTTCGTCGCCTCCGGCGCCAACGGCAACAACCAGATCAATGTCGGCGACAGCGTGCAGACGCTGCTGTCGAAGATCGATACGCTCAGCGGCACCTCGACGCCGTCGACGGTCAGCGGCGGCGTGATCACCTTGCGCACCGACGACGCCGCCAGCTTCTCGGTGTCGAGCTCGAACGCGGGTGCGTTCGGGGCGCTCGGCTTCTCCGGCACCGTGACGGCGCCGACGCCGCCGTTGCGCGTCTCCGGCTCGCCGCTGGGGTCGGCGACCAGCCTCGTCAACGGTTCGGCCAACACCGTCGCCTGGTACACCGGCAACAGCGGTCCCGGCTCGGCGCGGTCGAGCGCGAGCATCCGGATCGACACGGCGCAGAGCATTCAGTTCGGCGCCCAGGGCAACGAGTTCGCGATCCGCAACCTCGTGCAGCAGACCGCGGTCTATGCCGCCGTCAACACGCCGCCGGCGGGTGCGAATGCCCCGCAGCAGATCGGCGCGCTCAGCCAGCGCATCGCCGCCAACCTGACGCCGCAGCTCGGCCAGCAGGCGATCTCGGACATCCAGACCGAGTTCGCCAACGCCCAGACCACGATGAAGGACGCCACGGCGCGCCAGACCCAGGCCAAGGCGGCAATGCAGGCCATGGTCGACCAGACCGAGGGCATCTCGCAGCAGGAGGTGGCGAGCCAGATCCTGCAGCTGCAGACCAACCTCCAGGCGTCCTACCAGACGACGGCGATGCTGGCCCAGTTGACGCTGGTGAAATATCTGTAGCGCCCCGGGGGCGGCGGTTAGGTTTTCGTTAACCACGTCTCTTTAGCTTTTGTTCGAGATCTGGGGCGAGAACCTCTTTGTCTGGAGGCGGACGTGAGTGACGGAACCGACGAGCGCATTCACCTGGTGGTCGCGACACCATGCTTCGGCGGCCAGGTATCGAGCATCTATGCGAGCTCGATCTTCGCCCTGCAGCGCGAGTTGCGCGCCACCTCCAACGTCGGCCTCACCGTCCACATGCGCGACGGTGATGCGCTGATCACCCGGGCGAGGGCCAATCTCGTCACCCTGTTCCTCAATGATCCCACAGCAACCCACCTGCTGTTCGTCGATGCCGACATCGGCTTCACGCCCAGGCAGGTCTTCCGGCTGATCGAGTCCGGTGGCGACATGGTCGCCGGTGTCTATCCGGTCAAGAAGGTCAACTGGAGCAAGGCGCGCCGCGCTATCAACGACAACCGGATGGACGTGCCGGCGGCGTCGCTCGACTACGTGCTGGAGATCGACAATCCGGACCACGTCGCGGTGGTCAACGGCTTTACCCGCGTGCGCTATGCCGGCACCGGCTTCCTGATGATCCGCCGCCGCGTCATCGAGGCGATGATCGCGCATCCGGCCTACGCGCCGCTGCAGTTCTTCCGCGAGCATTCGCAGGATGCGCTGGCCGGCAGCCCGAACCGCTTCGCGCTGTTCGAATGCATGATCGATCCGGCGACCGGCACCTATCTCAGCGAGGATTTCGCGTTCTGCAGGCGATGGACCGATCTCGGCGGCGAGATCTGGGCCGATCTCGACAGCCGGCTCGATCACGTCGGTCCGTCCGTGTTTCACGGCAATGTCGCCTCGCAATTCGCGTCGGCGGTGGCGGTTCCCACCGCCGCCGCGGCCGACGCAGCCTGACGATCCGCGCGATGACCCCGGCGGCGACCCGCTCGCAGATCTCCCAGCCATCCCGGATCGACCGGCGCGAGCAGGGCGCCGCGACCCGGCTGCGTGATCTGTTTGCCTTGCTCGGCGATCTCCTGATCGATGGTGGAGATACCCGCCTGGCCCTCGATCGCCCCTGGGGCCGCAACGTCTATGGCTGCGGGCCGTCGCCCGAACCCGATGTGCTGTGCTTCGCATCGAGCACGGCTTCGCCGATTTCGGAACGCGCCTATGCGCGCGTCGAGCTGGCGCGCGAGCAACTGATGCATGCGGCGATCTCGCTGGGCCTCGACGCCGCGTTCGACCGGCGGACCGACGAGATGCGCTGCGAACTGCGTGGGTATCTCGGCCTTGCCGACGAGATCGACATCGTGTTCTCGCCGTCCGGCACCGACTCGCAACTGCATGCGCTGGCGCTGGTGCGGGCGATGCTGGGAGAGACCGTCACGAGCATCGTCGTCGGTAGCGACCAGACCGGAAGCGGCACTGCCGCGAGCGCCCGGGGACACCATTTCAGCACGCGGACGGCGAACGGTCTGGCGGTGCGGACGAACACGCCGATCGAGGGGCTCTCGGGCGACGTCGTGTCGCTGCCGCTGTTCGACGGCGCATCGATGCAGCCGCGCGGCGATATCGATGCCGAGGTGCTCGACGGCGTCGAGGCGCTGGTGCGGAAGGGCCGTAGCGTCCTGCTGCAGGTCATGGATTCCTCCAAGCTCGGCTGGCGCGCGCCGGACATGGCCTGCCTGGACGAGCTGGCGCGGCGCTGGCCGGGGCGCGTGCAGGTCGTCGTCGATGCCTGCCAGATGCGGATCGGCACGGCGCGGCTGCGCGATCATCTCGAACGCGGCCATCTGGTGCTCGTCACGGGCGCGAAGTTCTTCGGCGGCCCCGCCTTCAGCGGCGCGCTGCTGGTGCCCGCGGCCGCATCGGCCGCGCTGCGCGGCGGACATCCGATCGCGCCCGGCCTGTTCGACTATGTCAATCGCAGCGATTGGCCGCTCGCCTGGACGGATCTGCGCGCGCGCACGGCGCCACGCGCCAATATCGGCCAATGGCTGCGCTGGGAAGCCGCGCTAGCGGAGATCGCCGCATATCACGCAGTGCCCGAGACGTTCCGCCGGATGGCGATCCGGCAGCTTGGCGAAGTCCATCGAAAGCCTGCTGATGCTGTCGCCGGCGCTGCGTCCGATCGCCGCCCGCGCGCCTGCCCCGGACGCGAGCGATGACGAGTTCGGCTTTCCCACCATCTTCCCGTTCGCACTCCAGCGTGACGGCGGCCCGCTCGGCCTCGGTGAGACGCAGGCGGTATATCGCGCGCTGCAGCGCGATCTCGGCAGCCGCTTCACCGGGCGAGCGGCCGAGGTTGCCGCGCGCCAGTGCCTGATCGGCCAGCCGGTGCGGATCGAACGCGCGGGCGAGGCGCCGTCGGCCGCGCTGCGGCTGTGCATCGGCGCGCGCCAGGTGACGGACGCATGGTGCGACGACATCACCGCCGCCCGGGTCAATCTCGAGTCCGACATCGACCGCGTCGCCGACATCGTTGCCAAAACAGAGCTGCTCGTATCGGATCTGAGCAGCCAGGATCTCAGGGACATCTGCAATGCCGACTGATTTGCTCGCGCTGGCCGACGCCGCCGACGCAGGATGTGCCGACCGTGTCGGCATGGCCAAGCTCGCCAAGGCCGCCTTCGACGGCCAGGACCTGAAGCCGTTGTGGGCCGCCTTGCTCGCCAAGCTGCTCGACGGCCGCGCGGAGCCGGGCGAGGGGCTCGATCTCGCGCTGATCGCGCAGCTCATCGGCGAGAAATCGTCCGGGCTTGCGATCCAGCACGACGTGCTGCAATCGCAGCAGCTCTATCGCGTGCGCTGCAAGAGCGCGACGCCACGGCTGCGCGTGCTTGCGCTTGCCGCGGCCACCGACATGGGCAGCAACACGCCGATCGAGTTCCTGCTCGAGGACACCGACTTCGAGCTGCTGCTGCTCTACGTCGTTCCAGGCGCGAGCCTGCTGGCGCCACTGCCGGCTCATGACGTCGCCATCGTGATCGCGTCCGATTCCGAGGACTGTCAGCACGCGCTGCGCGAGATCGATGCCGTCGCGGCGCGCTGGCCGCGTCCGCTGCTGAATCCGCCGGAGCGGATCTGGCATCTCGATCGCGACAAGCTGCATGCGCTGCTCGCCGGCATCGACGGACTCACCATTCCGGCGACCATCCCCGTGGATCGCGAGCGCCTGATCGAGATCGCCGACGAGCGCGAATTGATTGCGGACGTCGACGAGTCGCTTGCCTTTCCGGTCATCGTGCGGCCGCGCGGCTCTGCATGCCGGCGTCGGACTGGAGAAGGTCGACGAGCCGCTCGAGCTGTCGCTCTATCTCGACGAGCGCGACGAGCAGGAGTTCTTCGTCTCGCGCTTCGTCGACTATGCCAGCGAGGACGGTCAGTTCCGCAAGTACCGCATCGTGTTCGTCGACGGCACGGCCTACGCCTGCCACATGGCGATCGCGCGGCGCTGGGACATCTGGTACCTCAACGCCAACATGGCCGGCAGCGAGAGCAAGCGCCTCGAAGAGGCGACCTTCATGCAGACCTTCGACATCGGCTTCGGCCGCCGCCATCGCAGCGTGCTCGATGCGATCGCCGCGCGCGTCGGCCTCGATTACTTCATCATCGACTGCGCCGAGACCAGGGACGGCGCGCTGCTGGTGTTTGAGGCCGACAACACGGCCGTCGTCCACAACATGGATCTGCCGGAGCTCTTTCCCTACAAGCCGCCGCAGATGCGGAAGATCTTCGCGGCCTTCGCGGCCATGATCGAGAAGCGCGCCGCGTCGCGGGCGGAGCAGGCGGCGTGACCGCTGGGCTGCGCATCGATTCCGCGTCGCGGACGGCGGAGACGCTCGATCCGCAACATTGGGACGAGATGCGCGCGCTCGGTCATCGCATGCTCGATGACATGATTGACTATGTCGCTGACATCCGCGACCGGCCGGTGTGGCAGCCGATGTCGTCTGCGACGCGGCAGAGCTTTCGCAGCGCGCTGCCGCATGCGCCGACCGATCTTGCCGACGTCTATCGCGATTTCAGCAAACTCGTCGTTCCCTACGCGACCGGCAACGTGCATCCCGGATTCATGGGCTGGGTGCATGGCGGCGGCACCGTGGTCGGCATGCTCGCCGAGATGCTGGCTGCCGGACTGAACGCCAATCTCGGCGGCCGCGACCACGCGCCGATCGAGATCGAGCGGCAGGTCGTCGACTGGACGCGCCAGTTGTTCGGCTTTCCGGCAAGCGCCAGCGGCATCTTCGTCACCGGCACCTCGATGGCCAACCTGATGGCCGTGCTGGTGGCGCGCCGCGCCGCGCTCGGCGCGTCGGTTCGCTCGGCGGGTCTCGGTGAGGAGGGGCGGCGCTTGCGCGCCTACACGTCGAAGGCGGCGCATGGCTGCATCGCCAAGGCGATGGACATCTGCGGACTGGGCAGCGGCGCGCTTGGCAGCATCGCGGTGGATGCCGCACATCGCGTCGACGTCAGCGAACTGCGGACCGCGATCGCGTGCGATCGCGAAGCGGGACTGCATCCGTTTCTCGTCGTCGCCTCCGCTGGCACCGTCGATATCGGCGCCATCGACGACCTCGCGGCTGTTGCCGAGCTCTGCCGCGCCGAGGGGCTCTGGTTTCACGTCGACGGCGCCTTCGGTGCGCTGGCGATGCTGTCAGCGGAGCTCGCGCCCAAGCTCGCCGGCATCGAGCAGGCGGATTCGATCGCGCTGGATTTTCACAAATGGGGGCAGGTGCCCTACGATGCGGGCTTCCTGCTGGTGCGTGATGGCACCAAGCATCGCGACGCCTTCGCCTCGCCGGCCGCCTATCTGCGCCGGGAAACCGGTGGTCTCGCGGCGGGCGCCGAGTGGCCCTGCGATCTCGGTCCTGATCTGTCGCGCGGCTTCCGGGCGCTGAAGACCTGGTTCACGCTGAGGACGTTCGGCACGGACGCGCTCGGCGCCGTGATCGCGCGAAGCTGCGAGCTCGCGCGCCATCTGGAGGCGCGGGTGCGCGCCGAGCCCGAGCTCGAGCTGCTGGCGCCGGTCAATCTCAATATCGTCTGCTTCCGCTATCGCGCAGACGATGCCGATGCGCTCAACGGCGAAATCGTCGCCGACATCCACGAATCTGGCCTCGCCGCGCCGTCGACCACGATGCTCGACGGACGGCTGGCGATCCGTGCCGCGATCGTCAATCATCGCACCGGGACGAGCGACATCGACCGGCTGATTGCGGCGGTCCTCATGTTTGGCCGCCAGCGCGCGGCCGGTCTTGCGCCGTTGATCGAGATCGAAGCTCCGCCGCTGGCGCTCTGATCGCAAACCGCGTCTCGGCGTCGTCCGTTGGTCGATGACGACCGCCCGGCAGAATGCGGTCGCGCGTGTCGAAACCTTTCCAAAGGTGGTTGACGCGTTGTGAACGACGGCTGCGTTTGTTGAATCAATGAGCCTTTTCAAAGGGCGTTCTTGCGCGACGACGCGGCAATGAGCCGCGCTTATGCGCCTGTTCCGCTGATTGAGGCGGCTGCGCTCCACAACCCTTCAGCGTTTGTTAGCCACTGCCATTCACCGTGACGCCCGTCGTCCGGGTCACTCAAGTCAACCTGGACTTCACCCTGATCTCGAAGGGATCGGGGTTTATTTCACACCAGAAGGGTATGAAAATGTCAGGTATCGTCCTATCGGCGTCGGTGCGCCAGAATCTGCTTTCGCTTCAGTCGACGGCTCAGCTCCTCGCCACCACCCAGAACAACCTCTCCACGGGCAAGAAGGTCAACTCGGCTCTCGACAATCCGACCAACTTCTTCACCGCCCAGGGTCTCGACAACCGCGCTTCCGACATCTCCAATCTGCTCGACGGCATCGGCAACGGCGTGCAGGTGCTGCAGGCCGCCAACACCGGCATCACCTCGCTGCAGAAGCTCGTCGACAGCGCCAAGTCGATTGCCAACCAGGTTCTGCAGAGTGCGGTGGGCTACTCCACCAAGTCGAATGTCACCTCCGCGGCCCTGACCGGTGCAACCGCCACCGACCTGCTGGGCTCCAGCTCGACCGCTGTAACCGGCACGGCCGTGCTCAACGACAACACCTCGAGCGCGGTGGCGATCACCGGCTCGACCAAGCTGTCGGGTACGGCGGGCACCGCTTCGAACAACCTCGCCACCGGCATCACCTCCGGCGAGACGCTGGTCGTCAACGGCACCACCTTCACCTTCGTCACCGGCACGTCCTCGTCCGGCACCGACATCGGCATCGGCGACAGCGTCAGCAACCTGCTGTCGGCGATCCAGACCCAGACCGGCGTCACCGCGTCGATCACTGCGGGTGCGATCACCCTGACGCCTCCGGCGTCCGGATTGACGCTCTCGGGCAGCACCGGCACCTTGGCCAAGCTCGGACTGACTGCCGTCGGTGATGGCTTGTCAGGTCGAGACCTTGACGGTCGGCGCCACAGGAGGTGGCACGGCGACCAGCATCACGTTCGGCCTGGGGACGGGGCAGGTCAAGTCGCTGAACGATCTCAACGCCAAGCTCGCTGCCAACAACCTGCAGGCCTCGATCGATTCGTCGACCGGCAAGATCACCCTCAGCACGACCAACGACGCGGCTTCGGCCACGATCGGCGCGATCGGTGGTACGTCGGCTGCTTCCAGCCAGGCCTTCAACGGCCTGACGGCGGCGGCTCCGGTAGCGGATGTGACCGCGCAGACGCAGCGCGCAAGCCTAGTCTCGCAGTACAACAACGTGCTGGCGCAGATCAACACGACCGCGAGCGATGCATCGTTCAACGGTGTCAACCTGCTGAACGGCGACACGCTGAAGCTGACCTTCAACGAGAACGGCAAGTCGACGCTGTCGATCACCGGTGTGACCTTCAACTCCGCGGGGCTCGGGCTGACGACCCTGACCTCGGGCACCGACTTCCTCGACAACAACTCGGCGAACAAGGTGATCGGCGTCCTCACCTCCGCCAGCTCCACGCTGCGCAACGAGGCCTCGACGCTGGGTTCGAACCTGTCGGTGGTGCAGGTTCGTCAGGACTTCAACAAGAACCTGATCAACGTGCTGCAGACCGGCTCGTCGAACCTGACCTTGGCCGACACCAACGAGGAAGCGGCCAACAGCCAGGCGCTGTCGACCCGCCAGTCGATCGCGGTGTCCGCGCTGTCGCTCGCCAACCAGTCGCAGGCGAGCGTGCTGCAGCTGCTGCGCTGATCCGCAGGCATCGCCATATCTCGAAAACCAAGGCGGCGGGGGCAACCCCGCCGCTTTTTTCGGACGACAAGGAAAGGTCCGACATTGCTGGCGGCGTAGCTCGGCGAGCGCGCAAAAATCGGAAGGCCCGGCCTCGCGACTGGCGAGCCGGGCCTTTCGATGTCGGGTGGAGAGGCGAAAGCTCAGGCCGCCGAGCTCACCGGCTTGTCCTGCTGTTCGGCTTCAGCCTGCTCGATCAGCTTCTTCTCGTAGGCGACGAGCTTCTTGGCTTCCTTCAGTGCCTGGTAGAGATCGCCGTTGAGGATATGGCCGTTGATCGCCTCGATGATCGGCCAGGCGCTCGGCACCGTCGTGATGATGTCGCGCAGCAGGTTGAAATAGGTGCCGTGATCCGCGTCTGCTCCCGGCGAGATGTACATCAGCTGGACCGCAAGATAGACGAGCTTGGCCGGCGTGTCGGCGGTCTCCGGCGTCAGGATGTCCTTCTCGCGCAGGATCGGAATGTTCTCGCCGTCGATCAGGAGGCGCGCGCGCTGATCGGTGTTGGTGATCACGCAGGAGCCGATGATGATGCGCTCATGCGGCTTCAGTTCGACTTTCAGGGCCATTCTCATTCTCCGTTGCCGCAACCGGCGTGGCGCCGAACCTGCTGCGTCGAGGCCGATGACGGGTCCAGCTGCCAGTCTAGATCGCGCGGGGAGTCTGCGCGCTCGATCGGTCGGCGCGCAGCAATCCTTTCCGATCATGGTTAACGGACGGTAAACGGCCGCGCCTGCCTGGCGAATATGCGGTGTTTTCAACGTGATCCGCGGCGAATCACCGATGCGCGGCCGTGCCGACGCCGCGCGTCGGGCAACGCGAGAGGTCGTGACTTCACTGTTTGTTAGCCGGTCGCATTTACCTTAACGCCCGTCGCCCGGTGGTGCAGTCACCGACGGGCTTCGCCTTGATCCTGAATGGATCGGGCAGTTTGTTTCACACCAGAAGGGTATGAAAATGTCAGGTATTGTTCTCTCGGCGTCGGTGCGTCAGAATCTGCTCTCGCTTCAGTCGACGGCTCAGCTCCTCGCCACCACCCAGAACAACCTCTCCACGGGCAAGAAGGTCAACTCGGCTCTCGACAATCCGACCAACTTCTTCACCGCCCAGGGTCTCGACAACCGCGCTTCCGACATCTCCAATCTGCTCGACGGCATCGGCAACGGCGTGCAGGTGCTGCAGGCCGCCAACACCGGCATCACCTCGCTGCAGAAGCTCGTCGACAGCGCCAAGTCGATCGCCAACCAGGTGCTGCAGAGCTCCGTGGGCTACTCGACCAAGTCCAGCGTCACCTCGGCGGCTCTGACCGGCGCGACTGCCACCGACCTGCTCGGCTCCAGCTCGACCGCTGTGACCGGCACGGCCGTGCTCAACGACAACACCTCGAGCGCGGTGGCGATCACCGGTTCGACCAAGCTGTCGGGCACGGCGGGCACCGCGTCGAACAACCTCGCCACCGGCATCACCTCCGGTGAGACGCTGGTCGTCAACGGCACAACCTTCACCTTCGTCACCGGCACGTCCTCGTCCGGCACCGACATCGGCATCGGCGACAGCGTCAGCAACCTGCTGTCGGCGATCCAGACTCAGACCGGCGTCACCGCGTCGATCACCGCGGGTGCGATCACCCTGACGCCGCCGGCGTCCGGATTGACGCTCTCGGGCAGCACCGGCACCTTGGCCAAGCTCGGGCTGAGTGCTGTCGGCGACGGCTTGTCAGGTCAGACGTTGACGATCGGCGCGACAGGAGGTGGCACGGCGACGAGTGTCACGTTCGGTCTAGGGACGGGGCAGGTCAAGTCGCTGAACGATCTCAACGCCAAGCTCGCGGCCAACAACCTGCAGGCCTCGATCGATACCACCGGCAAGATCTCGATCACCACGACCAACGACGCGGCTTCGGCCACGATCGGCGCGATCGGTGGCACGTCGGCTGCCTCCAGCCAGTCCTTCAACGGCCTGACGGCGGCGGCTCCGGTGGCGGACGCGACCGCTCAGACGCAGCGCGCAAGCCTGGTCTCGCAGTACAACAACGTGCTGGCGCAGATCAACACGACCGCGGCCGACGCCTCGTTCAACGGTGTCAACCTGTTGAACGGCGACACGCTGAAGCTGACGTTCAACGAGAACGGCAAGTCGACGCTCTCGATCACCGGTGTGACCTTCAACACCGGCGGTCTTGGCCTGTCGAACCTCACCTCGGGCACCGACTTCCTCGACAACAACTCGGCGAACAAGGTGATCACCCTGTTGAACTCGGCGAGCTCGACGCTGCGGTCTGAAGCCTCCACGCTGGGTTCGAACCTGTCGGTGGTGCAGATCCGCCAGGACTTCAACAAGAACCTGATCAACGTGCTGCAGACCGGCTCGTCGAACCTGACCTTGGCCGACACCAACGAGGAAGCGGCCAACAGCCAGGCGCTGTCGACCCGCCAGTCGATCGCGGTGTCCGCGCTGTCGCTCGCCAACCAGTCGCAGGCGAGCGTGCTGCAGCTCCTGCGCTGATCCGCACGCATCGCCATCTCTCGAAAACCAAGGCGGCGGGGGTAACCCCGCCGTTTTTTCTCGCCTGGTTTGGCCGCCCGGACCGTATCAATACTGTCCCGGAACCCGGGAGGCGAGCGTGGCAAGGATCGCAACCAGTCGTTAAGCAAGAAATTTAAAGCGCCATTAACCATGTTTTAAAAGTGGCTGGACTAGAACCTCCTGGTGAATAACTAGGAAGGTTTCACACACATGTCCGGTATTGTTCTCTCGGCTTCGGTTCGCCAAAACCTGCTGGCGCTGCAAAACACCGCATCGCTGCTGGCCACGACTCAAAACAACCTGGCCACCGGCAACAAGGTCAACACGGCGCTCGATAACCCCACCGAATTCTTCACCGCGCAATCGCTCAACAACCGCGCGAGCGACATTGCGAACCTGCTCGACAGCATCGGTAACGGTGTCCAGGTTCTCCAGGCTGCGAATACCGGTCTCACCTCGCTGCAGAAGCTGGTCGACAGCGCCAAGTCGATCGCAAGCCAGGTGCTCCAGGCCCCCACGGGCTACACGACAAAGTCGAGCGTGACCTCCGCGGTCATTCCGGGGGCGACGGCCAACAACCTGCTCGGCAGCTCCTCGAACAAGTTCGTGACCGGCTCCGTGGTCAACAACGACAACACCAGCTCTGCGGTCGCGATCACCGGCTCCACCAGGCTGTCCGGCACGGCGAGCTCGACCTCGAACGATCTGGCGAGCAGCGTCACGACCGGCGACACGCTCGTGGTCAACGGCGTGGTGTTCACCTTCGTGGCCGGTTCGGTCTCGGCCGGCACCAATATCGGCGTCGGCGACACCGTCAGCAACCTTCTTGCAGCCATCGACTCTGTGACCGGTGCGACTGCGACGCCGTCCACGGTGAGCGGCGGCCAGATCACTCTCGCGACAGGCACGGCGCAGGATCTCGACAGTCTCGGGCACGGCCCTGGCCAAGCTCGGATTGACGGCCGCAACCACGACACGCAATCCGCCTGCATTGTCAGGACAGACACTGACCATAGCCTCGACAGGAGGCGGTGTCGCAACCAACATAACGTTCGGCACCGGCGCTTCGCAGATATCGACTCTGGCGCAGCTCAATACCGCGCTCGCGGCCAACAATCTGCAGGCAAGCCTCAGCACGAACGGCCAGCTCACGATCCTGACCACCAACGAATCGGCGTCCTCGACGATCGGCGCGGTGGCCGGCTCCTCCACGGCGGCAAGCCAGGCCTTCAACGGTGTGACCGCATCCACGCCGGTGGCCGACACCAATTCGCAGACCACACGCGCCGGATTGATCGCCCAGTACAACAACGTGCTGGCGCAGATCGACACCACGGCGCAGGACGCCTCGTTCAACGGCATCAACCTGCTCAACGGCGATACGCTCAAGCTGGTATTCAACGAGACCGGACGGTCCACGCTGAACATCACCGGCGTGACCTTCAACAGCACCGGTCTCGGGCTGTCGGCGCTGGTCGTCGGAACCGACTTCCTCGACAGCAACTCGGCCAACAAGGTGTTGTCGACGTTGAACAGCGCATCGACGGCGATCCGCTCCGAGGCGTCGTCGCTCGGCTCGAACCTGTCGATCGTGCAGGTCCGTCAGGACTTCAACAAGAACCTGATCAACGTGCTGCAGACCGGTTCGTCGAACCTGACCTTGGCCGACACCAACGAAGAGGCGGCCAACAGCCAGGCGCTGTCGACCCGCCAGTCGATCGCGGTCTCCGCGCTCGCGCTGGCCAATCAGTCTCAGGCGAGCGTGCTGCAGCTCCTGCGCTGAGCGCAAACGCGCTGGAATGATATCTCATCGAAGCGGCGGGCCATGCCCGCTGCTTTTGCGTTTGGCCATGCCGAGCGTGCCGGCAATGATCTCCGTTCGATGTCGGGGCAGTGGGTGAGCTCTGTGAGAACGCCGTTGTTCGTGTAGTTCGCGCCGCCCGGGTGGGGTGAACAACGTACGATCTTCATCCGGATATTTTGAATCAGTGCGTTCGTAAGAAATTAAGAGGTGCACCAAACAAAGCGATTTGCGGTGCTCCGTGACGCTGCGAAACAAATTCCGCTAACGACCGCTAACCATATTTTAAAGGCACACAAAGTACAAAACCTGAGCAGTTTGGTCGTGTCCCTGCGTCAGTCCGGAGTAGTTGATGTCATATGCCGCTCAAGCCTATGCCCGCACGTCGCAGACGACGGCATCACCACGGGAGATCGAAGCTCAGGCTCTGTTGAAAGCGGCACGGCAGCTGCAGGAAGTCCAGGCCAATTGGAATGGCCCCGATCGCAACATGTACAAGGCCCTGCTCTTCAATCGTCGCTTGTGGACGATCTTCATGAGCGCGATGGAGGCGGACGACAATCCGAATCCGCTCGACATCCGCCAGAACATCGCAAACATCGGCGTGTTCGTGATGAAGCAGACGATCGAGATGCAGATGGACCCGGATCCGGCGAAGCTCAAGTCGCTGATCGACATCAACTGCCACATCGCCGCGGGATTGTCCGGGCGGAGCTGACCGCCGGGCAGGGGCGGGGAGGCGTGTCATCGTGACCGATATCGCCAGCATCCTGTCTGCGTCCTGCAAGTCGGACCTGCTCGGTACGGCGCGAAGCAACAGCAGATGCGTCTCCGTCGATCCGACGCTCTAGCAGGGCGGCTGGAGCGGAAGATATGCCGACGGGAAGTCGTCGTTCGCGGTCTCGATCGGCAACGTCGAGGGCTTTCACGCCAAGGTTCGCTATCACTGCGAGGGCGCGAGCAAGTATCAGGACCTGCCGATCAAGGATAATGCGTTCAGGATCGGCGATACGAAGTTCACGCTGACCGGCAACGGCAAGGTCCAGATCAAGAAGGTGGTCTTCGACGCCGCCACCGCCTGCGCGATACGGAGCGCCAAAGCTGCGCCGCTCGATACGGCAACGCCGCCCGGTGGGGCGGCGTGCAGGCGGCGGAATGAAGCGGCCCGGTCCCGGGGGCTCAGGCAGTGCGATCGGTCGCCACGACGCGCGGCACGTCCGCCTTCTGCATATCCTTCTGCAGGTCGAGCGTGTTAAAATAGGCCCGGCGGCGCAGCACGGCCTCATCTGGATATTGGGTCACGACCTGGTCGGTCTTGCGGTTGACCACCTGGAACACCAGAGCGGCAGCAGCACGATCGTAATAGGCTTGGCGTGACACGGACAGATCGTTTGCGATGTTGACCGGGATGTCGTTGCGCACAGGGGCGCCGGGCTCGGCCGCGGTTACGGTCTGGCTGGGAGGAAGATCCGTTGGAACAGCGCTTACCACCGCCTGGCTCGACGGCGGAATTATCGGAACGGACGCGGGCGTCCCTACCGGTCTTACGCTGAAATCGGAACTCATGGCAGCCTCCTCATGGCCATCGAGTCAATTCCCAACCCATCCCGCTTGCAACTATGCCGATGACCAATCAACGTTATGTTAGGAAATAGGATGAACGGCGCGTTGTGATCTGCCCGGGCCTTTTAAGCTTATCCCAGCGTTAAACGGCGGCGGCCGCGCGGCCCTGGAGGCGGCGCGGCGCTGCGATGCAGATGGGGGCTGGCGGTGAGGCTCAGAGCGTCCGGCTGACGGCGAGCGGGGTGAGGTGCCGCGCGCCAGGGGCGGCGCGGCGGCCGCCGGCGGTATAGGTGCTGGGGATGTTCTTGCGCTGAACCTCGGCATTGACGCCACGCACGATCTTCTCCGAGATCGCGTGCGCCGTCGCCAGCACGGTCAGGTTCACCTGCAGCATGGCGCGGAAGGTGTCGTGGTGACGGTGCAGGGTGGCGAGCAGCTCCGGCGCGGTCTGCTTCATGAAATTCTGGCTCGCCTTGAGGCGGCCCACGGTCGTGACGTAGTGGCGGGACAGCTCGGTCTTCTTCGGGCCGAACGCCATGCCTTCGCGCAGCTTGCCGGCGCGGACCAGCTCGGTCTCCTGCTCGATGACCGCGATCAGCTCGCTCATGACGCTCACCATCTCGTCGGCGAGCGCGCGTGCCTCTGCGGCGCTGGTGGCGGCGGTGTAGGTCGTCTTCCTTGCCTGGCCCTGTGCGGTCATTTCATAACTCCCTTCGGCGTGAGCGTTTGCCGCCCACGCGCTTGTCACGCGAACATTTACGCTTTGCCGTTGGCGCCGGAGCTGCTGCCGGCCTGTTGCAGGATGAGAGTGCGGAAGACGTCGTTGGAAATGCCGACGCCGCCGGCCTTGGCGAAGTTCTTGGAATATTGCTCCGTCAGCATCGAGCGCCAGACCCCGGTGCCCGGCGTGTCGCCGAACGGACCTTCGCCCTTCAGGCCGCTGGTCATCTGCGAGAACATGCTGTTGAGGAACATCGCTTCGAAGTCGGTCGCCGTCGCCTTGGCCCTGGCCTGTGCCTTGGGCGAGACCTTGGTCAGGGCCTCGGCGAGATCGAGATCGGTGCGCGGCGTGGTGACGGCCGCGGGCGTCGGCATGCTGAGAGCGACGCGGCCATGATAGGAGTCGATGAAGGACGTCGCCATCACATCACCTCGATGTCGGCTTCGATCGCGCCCGCTGCCTTGATGGCCTGCAGGATGCTGATCAGGTCGCGGGGACCGATGCCGAGGCCGTTGAGGCCGTCGACCAGTTGCTGCAAGGACACGCCGTCCTTGACGACCGCGAACTTCTTGCCTTCCTCGGTGACGCCGACGCTGGTGCGCGGTGTGACCACGGTGCGGCCGCGTGACAGTGGATTGGGCTGGCTGACCTGCGGACTTTCGGAGATCGTGACGGTGAGGTTGCCCTGCGCCACGGCGACGGTCGCCACGCGCACGTCGCGGCCCATCACGATGATGCCGGAGCGCTCGTCGATGACGATCTTGGCGGCGAGATCAGGATCGACCTGCAACTGCTCGATCTCGGTCAGGAAGGCGACGACGTTGCCTTTGAACTCGGCGGGAACGCTGAGCTGCACCGTCGAAGGGTCGATCGGCTCGGCGGTCTTCACGCCCAGGAAATCATTGATGGCGGCGGCGATGCGCTTGGCGGTGGTGAAGTCGGCGTTGCGCAGCGCGAGCCGCACGTTCGGCAGCCGGTTCAGCGCGAACTCGATCTCGCGCTCGATGATGGCGCCGTTGGCGATGCGGCCGACCGTCGGCACGCCGCGCACGATCTTGGCGGCCTCGCCCTCGGCCTGGAAGCCGGAGATCGCGAGCGACCCCTGCGCCACCGCATAGACGTTGCCGTCGGCGCCGAGCAGCGGGGTGACGAGCAGGGTGCCGCCCTGCAGGTTCTTGGCGTCGCCGAGCGCGGAGACGGTGACGTCCATGCGCGTGCCTTGCGTGGCGAATGGCGGCAGGTTTCCGGTGACCATGACAGCGGCGACGTTGCCGGTGCGGATGGTGGCCCCGCGGATGTTGACGCCCATGCGCTCGAGCATCGCCTGCAGCGACTGCTTGGTGAACGGGATGTTGTTCAGCGTATCGCCGGTGCCGTTGAGGCCGACCACGAGGCCGTAGCCGATCAGCTGGTTCTGGCGCACGCCTTCGATATTGGCGAGATCCTTGATCCGCGAGGTCGCATTCGCAGACATGACGGTAGATGCCAGCGCCAGCACGGCGGCGCAGGCGACCTGAAACAGGCGCGTAGTTCGGACGCGTCGCATCCTATGCTCCCCTCGAACTCTTCAAGTGATCACTCGGCCACTCCCATGACCGCATGATCGGCATTAACTATGCGAGCGTCGTGCCACAGCGATGCTCCGGGCTAACTCATTGAAAGAGTGTGAAATCGACTCGAAGCTTTGTCGCGGTCCAGGGTTACTCCGGGGAACGAAGCTGCCGCCCCGGCAGAATTTGCCGGGCCGTTTACGCACCGTTAACCACGGCGGAGCCAATCTCCCGCTCGACACGCGAAGCTTGCGGGAGCCATCGATGCGCATCTACGGACCGAACGGCACGACCCTGGGCTCGTCGACCAGCTCCACGCGGAAGACCTCGTCCAGCGGCTTCAAGCTGCCTGACGTCGGCACCACGCAGGACACGCGCGCGACCCTCGCGCCGAAGCAGACTGCGAACATCGATGCGCTGCTGGCGCTGCAGGGCATCGAGGAGGAGCCGGCGGAGCGCCGCAAGCGCTCGGTCCAGCGCGGCAAGCGCGCGCTCGACGTGCTCGATGATCTCAAGCTGACGCTGCTATCCGGCAAGCTCGACACCGCGATGGCGCTGCGGCTGCGCGATGCCGCGGCCGACCTGAAGCAGACCTCGGGCGACCCGGGACTGGATGCGATCCTCTCCGAGATCGAGCTGCGCGTCGAGGTCGAGCTCGCCAAGGCCGGGCGGGGCTGAGGCACATCGCGCGCGGTCAAGCCGCCTTCGACGGCTGTTGCGCATCGTAGCGGCGCTGCGCCGCGGTGACCTCCTTGAGATGACGCTCGGCCCAGTCGCGCAGCGGATCGACCGCGGCGGCGAGCGTCAGCCCGAGCGGCGTGATCGAATATTCGACCGTGACCGGAACGGTCGCGATCGCACGCCGCCGCACCAGGCCGTCGCGCTCCAGGCTCTTCAACACCTGGGACAGCATCTTCTGCGAAATGCCTTCGATCGACCGCCGCAACTGATTGAAGCGCAACGGTTCGTTGCGCAGCAGGATCAGGATCAGCACGGCCCATTTGTCGCCGACGCGGTCGAGGATCTGTCGCGTTGGGCAGTCGGCTGAATAGACGTTCGCGGCTCTCATCGGTTACTCCGGCGTGACCAGGTGATCTTAAAGTGCGCTCTTAACACCAGCATTCGTTCGGCTATCTAGTCACTATCGGATACCCCGGTGGCGTCGTCCAGACCTCGGATCCGACCTCGTGATCTCGAACATAGGAGCTTCCCCATGAAGATCGCCGTCGCCGGCGCATCCGGCCGTGCCGGGTCCCGCATCACCGCCGAGCTGGCCAACCGCGGCCATCAGGTCACCGGCATCGCCCGCAACCCGGACAAGATCGAGAAGCGTGCCAACGTCACGGCGGTGCAAGGCGATGCCAATGACCGCGCCGCGCTGGCGAAACTCTGGGCCGGCCATGACGTCGCGATCAGCGCGATCCACTTCTCGGCCAGCGATGCCGAGACCCTGATCGGGGCGGCCAAGGAGTCCGGCGTATCGCGTTACCTCGTGGTCGGCGGCGCCGGCTCGCTCGAGGTCGCGCCGGGTGTGCGGCTGGTGACGACTCCCGGCTTTCCGGCCGCCTACAAGGCCGAAGCGGAGAAGGGCGCCGCCTTCCTCGACCGTCTGCGCCAGGAGAAGGAGCTCGACTGGACCTTCCTGTCGCCGTCGGCGATGATCGATTTCGGCGCCCGGACGGCCAAGTTCCGGCTCGGAACGGACCAATTGCTGGTCGATGCCGACGGCAAGAGTTTCATTACCTTCGAGGACTTCGCGGTCGCGATGGCCGACGAAATCGAGCGTCCGGCGCACCGGCGGGCCCGTTTCACGGTCGGTTACTGAGGCCATCCAAGGCGTCCCGCCGGCGGGGGCCGAATTTGCCTGTGCAACGGCCCGAACGGCGGGGCGCCCGTGCCGATGGAAATATTGTCTCGTCACATGAGGCCGCTATATAACGCGGCCGCGAACGGGCGTATTCCGTCCGCCGGTGCCGAAACCGGCGCCAGCACGTACAGATGGGCTGACCTTGGAAAAGTTGAAGAACTACAAACCTTCCGAAAAAGAGCCTTTCATGAACGAACGCCAGCGCGACTATTTCCGCGCCAAGCTGCTGGCATGGAAGGAGGAGATCCTGCGCGAGATCGAAGCTCACCCTGCAGGCTCTGCAGGAGGAGAACGTGAACCATCCGGACCTCGCCGACCGCGCGTCGTCGGAGACCGACCGGGCGATCGAGCTTCGCGCCCGTGACCGCCAGCGCAAGCTGATCTCCAAGATCGACGCGGCGCTCCAGCGCATCGAGGACAACACCTACGGTTATTGCGAGGAGACCGGCGAGCCGATTTCGCTGAAGCGGCTCGAGGCCCGGCCCATTGCGACGCTGTCGGTGGAGGCGCAGGAACGCCACGAGAAGCGTGAGAAGGTCTATCGCGACGAGTAGATCGCGACATTGACCTGAACGAGCGGGATTGCGGCCGCTTGCCGGGTGCGGCCGCAGCATCTGTTGATGGCTGAGACGGCGCTCGTGCGGTCCGCGCAGGCTGTGCGGGGGCGAGCGCAACCGCCGTTGTTTTTCCAAACGTCCGGAACTTTTCGGCGTCTGCTGAATTGTCTGCGGTTCCATCTCGGAACGCCGCGGGGAATCATGGGCGAGCCGAACATAGCCAGAGGTGCGCTGGCAACGATGCAGCGTTCCTACGGCGCCCTTAGCATCAAGGGACGCCTCCTTCTGCTGGCCGGCATTCTGTTCCTGCCCTGCGTCGGACTCATCGCCTACGTCATCGTCTCGATGGCGCAGTCTGCCGACGCCTCGATTCGGCGCGGCCTGTCCTATGCCGCGCAAACGATCTCTGGTGCTGTCGACGCCGAATTGCGGCGCTACATTGTGCTGGCTGAGGTGCTGGCGAAGTCGCCTGATCTCAGCGCGGCCGATCTCAGCGATTTCGAGGCGGAGGCGCGCCGCGTCGGTGCGGTCAGCGGCGAAGGCTGGATCGTCGTGTCCGACGCGAGCGGCCGGCTGCTGCTCAACACCGTGGCGACGCCGGGTAAGCCGCTGGGCGAGCGCACGCCTGAGGGCCGGCGGTCGCAGGAGCGGGCGTTTCGGTCGGGGCGGCCGTCGATCTCGGACATCTTTACCGGCCCCAACTCCGGCGCGTGGGTAGCGACCGTCGACGTCCCCGTCTTCAAGGACGGCAAGCCGTTCCGCTGCCTTTCGATTGCCATGCCGGCCGCGAACTACACCCGGCTGCTGGCCCAGCAGCAACTGCCGGCCGACTGGCTGGTCGGCATCATGGACGGCCAGGGCCGCTACATTTCGCGCATCCCGAAAAACGCGACCACGACCGGGCAGCCGGCGTCGGCCGGCTGGCGGGCGACTGCCAGGGCCGAGGGGATCGCGGAGTTTCCGTCGATCGAGGGCGATCGGGTCATCAACGCCAATGCGCGTCCCCAACTGAGCGACTGGACTGTCGGGGTCGGCATCAAGCAGGCGGCTTTTGCCCGGGCGATCTCCTCGACGGTGCAGACCGCAACCATCGTGGCGACGACGATCTGTGCCCTGGCGCTGCTGTTGGCGGCCGGCATCGGCCGAAGCATCGCCCGGCCGCTCGAAAGCATCGCCGTCAAGAGCGCCATCCCCGGCGAGGCCGCACTCTCCGATCCCCCGGAGGTGCGGGCGCTCAATGCCCGACTAGCTGCGGCCGAAAAGGCGCAGGCGGAGAGTGCGCGCGTCATCCAGGAGAATTTCGGGATGCTTGCCCAGGCCAGGGACGATGCGTCGCGCGCGGCCGGGCAGCTCAAGCTCGCCGCGAAATACGGACGGCTTGGCACCTTTACCTGGGACGGCAGATCCGGCGCCAGCCACTGGTCCGACGAGATCGAGGACCTCTATGGGCTCGCGCCGGGGACGTTCCCCGGGACCTACGACGCCTGGCTGGCGCTGGTTCATCCCGAGGACCAGGCGCGTGCCGACCGGGACAACAAGCAGGCGCTGACCACCGGGGAGCTCGATTCGGAATGGCGGGTGCCGCTGCCCGACGGCTCGATCCGGTGGATAGAGGCGCGCGCCCGCATGTTGGGCGGCGAGGGCGGCGGCGATCCGTACATGATCGGCGTCAACATCGACGTTACGGCCGCCAAGGAAGCCGACCGCAAGCGCGAGCTGCTGGTGCATGAGCTGGCCCATCGCGTCAAGAACAGCCTCG
This sequence comes from Bradyrhizobium oligotrophicum, assembly GCA_050641875.1. Taxonomy (GTDB): domain Bacteria; phylum Pseudomonadota; class Alphaproteobacteria; order Rhizobiales; family Xanthobacteraceae; genus Bradyrhizobium; species Bradyrhizobium oligotrophicum_B. Next base: position 7,093,463 of record CP192619.1, on the reverse strand, counting down.
CCGTGGTGCAATCGCTGGCGCATCAGCTGCTGCCGCGACACGACGCCAAAGTGCGCGATTTCACCTCGCGCCTGCATGCGCTGGCGACCGTGCACACCAGCCTCGCCGAGAACGACTGGCAGGGCGCCGATCTCGCCGCGCTCATCAGGAGCCAGGTCGCGCCGTTCGCCGGCACACCGGATCAGCTCGCGACCAGCGGCCCCGCCATCCTGGTGCCCGTCGAGCTGACGACGCAGCTGGCGCTCGTCATCCACGAGATGGCCTGCAACGCCAGCAAATACGGTGCGCTCACCACGCCCGACGGCCACGTCGATGTCAGCTGGTCGCTGGCGCAGGACGCGCTGCATGTCCGCTGGCAGGAAAGCGGCGGCCCGCCGGCAACAGAGCCGCCGGTGGTCGGCTTCGGCAGCCGGCTGCTGACCCGCACGGTCAGGCATCTGCAGCGGACGTTCGCCGAGAGCGGGCTGACCTGCCAGTTCGAGCTGCCCTGGCTCAAGACGCCTGGCGAGAGTTCGGTGGCCGCCACGGAGACCGGCTGAGCGTCAGCGCGCGAAGCGCTCCGGCTGGTCCCGACATGGCCTTGCCATCGCGCTCTGCCATATCAGCGTCCGGGCGTTCCCTGCGCAGAGGGGCAATTCCGATGAGCGAGGTTCTGGTTACCGGCGGCTCCGGCTTCATCGGGGCGCATGCGATCCTGCAACTGCTGGCCGCGGGTCACCGCGTCCGCGCGACCTTGCGCGATCTCGATCGGCGAAACGAGGTGCTCGCCATGCTCCGGCGCGGCGGTGCGACCGACACCGGGCCGCTGTCGTTTCATGCCGCCGATCTCACCAGAGATGAGGGCTGGGCATCCGCGGCCGACGGTTGCGACTATGTCCTGCACATCGCCTCGCCGCTGCCGGCCTCCGTGCCGAAGGATGAGAACGAGCTCATCGTGCCGGCCCGCGAGGGCACCTTGCGGGTGCTGCGCGCGGCGCGCGACGCCGGTGTCAGGCGCGTGGTGGTGACCTCATCCTATGCCGCGATCGGCTACGGCCATGAGGGGCGGCGCCGGCCGTTCGACGAGACCGACTGGAGCCAGCTCGATGGTCCGGGCGTTCAGCCCTATCCGAAGTCCAAGACCCTGGCCGAGCGCGCGGCCTGGGACTTCATCGCCCGCGAGGGTGGCGCGCTGGAGCTTGCGACGGTCAACCCCGTCGCCGTGCTCGGCCCGGTGCTGGGGCCGGATTTCTCGGCCTCCATCGCCATGGTGCAGGCGCTGCTGGCCGGCCAGGCCCCCGCCGTGCCTCGCATCAGCTTTGGCCTCGTCGACGTGCGCGACGTCGCTGACCTGCATCTGCGGGCGATGACCGCCCCGGCCGCCAAGGGCGAGCGCTTCCTGGCGATGGCAGGCCGCAGCGTTTCGATGCTGGAGATCGCGCAGGTCCTGCGCGCGCGGATGGGTGTCGCCGGACGGCGGGCGCCACGACATGAGCTGCCTGATTGGCTGACGCGCCTGCTCGGCGCGGTGGTGCCGCAGCTGCGCGCCGTGCAGCCGCTGCTTGGGCGTTATTGCGAGGCGAGTGCCGACAAGGCGCGGCGTCTGCTCGGCTGGACTCCGCGCTCCAACGAGGACGCGATCGTTGCCACGGCGGAAAGTCTGCTCGAACTTGGTATCGTGAAGGGTGAGATCGGTTGAAAGCGCCGCTTGCGCCGCGGCTGCGCCGTCTCAAATTGTTGATGAAGCTGAGCTGGGGGTCCAAAACCCGTTTATATACAAAACGTTCACCATAAATCCTGCGATGCCGGTTCGGGCCGCGGGCCAAGGGAGTTGAAGGGCCATGGGAGCAGACGATATCCTTGCCGCTGCGCGACTGATCGTAGATGCCCGCAGGCAGCGGGCGCCCCTGGGGGCCTTGCCACCTCAGCTTCAGCCGAAGGATGAAGCGGCTGGCTACGAGATCCAGCGTGAAGTCCATTGGCTGCTCGCCGAACAGGCCGGTGACTTCGCCGGCTACAAGATCGGCTGCACCAGCAAGGTGATGCAGGACTATCTTGGCATTCCGCATCCCTGTGCCGGCGGGGTGTTCGCGCGCGGCGTTCACGAATCGGGTGTCGTGCTGCGCGCGGCCGACTTCGTCCGCGTCGGAGTCGAATGCGAGATCGCCGTGCGGCTCAAGCACGACTTGCAGCCGCTGGACGCGCCGTTCACCATGGATCGTGTCGTCGAGGCGATCGGCGATTGTCATGCGGCGATCGAGATCGTGGACGACCGCTACGTGCAATGGCAGACGCTGGGGGCGCCGACGCTCGTCGCCGACGATTTCTTTGCGGCCGGCTGCGTCCTCGGTCCGGCGCTCTCAAGCGCTGCCGTGGCGGACCTGGCCGCGGTGCAGGGCCGTGCCATCGTCAACGGCACCCTGGTCGGCGAGGGCACGGGTGCGGATGTGCTGGGACATCCGGTCCACGCGCTGGCCTGGCTTGCCAATCATCTCGCCGCCGGTGGTGACGGGCTCGAGGCCGGGCAACTCGTCCTGACCGGCAGCCTGGTCAAGACGATATGGCTTGGCGCGGGCGACCGGGTCCGGATGGAGCTGGACGGCCTCGGCGTCGTCGAGGCGGTGTTCGTGTGACCCGGCCGACGTCGTAAGCCGGCTGTCGGCCAACCGGCTTCGCACCGGCACCAGCCGCTTCACGTTGCACGTTCGCTTGCGCAGCTCGGCCAGATCGTGAGCCATCTGCATTTTGAGCCAGGTGTCGCCGGTGCTGCCGATGGCTTTCTCCCGGTCGTCCGTGAGCGAAATGGGGCTCCCAACGAACACGGCCTCCGGCAGGGGAGCTACCGGAGGCCGCGTATACATCACCCGCGGCGCCTAGGTTCGCGTTGGGCAATGTGGGAGCTCGTTTTCAGAGAAGGGCGGCGGCAGCGAGGGCAGTCGTGATTCGTGTCGCGCTCGGCCAATCCCTTGTCCGACCCTCCGGCATGGGAGGGATTTCTGTCGTGTCTCCTGGTCCTTGTTTCGATTACCGGCTTGCGAGGTCATCGCGCCGGCAACTTTCTTGAGCGACCGGGCGAGGCTCCCGCCCGGTCTTCGCTGCGGAGGTCTGCCTCAGAACGGCAGCAGGATGTCCATGACCTGCTGGCCGTAGCGCGGCTGCTGGATGTCGGAGATCTGGCCGCGGCCGCCGTAGGAGATGCGGGCCTGGGCGATCTTGGTGGAGTCGATGGTGTTGTCGCTCTGGATGTCCTCGGGGCGCACGATGCCGGCCACGATCAGCTCGCGGATCTCGAAGTTGACCCGGATCTCCTGCTTGCCCTCGACGACGAGGTTGCCGTTCGGCAGCACCTGCGTCACGACCGCGGCGACGCTGGTGGTCAGGGACTCCGACCGCTGGATGGTACCCTTGCCGTCGGAGGACGAGGTGCCGTCGGCGGTCAGGATGCGGCCGGGCAGCACCTTCTGCGCCTGCACGCCGAGCGTCTTCGCGCCGATGAAGTCGGTGATGCCCGAATCCTCTTTGTTGGTGCGGCTGCGCTGGGTCTCGTTGGCGAAATTGGCCTTGTCGGAGATGCTGACCGTGACGGTCAGGAGGTCGCCGACCTGACGGGCGCGCTGGTCCTTGAAGAAGGCGCGCGAGCCGTTCCGCCACAGCGAGTTCGGCGCGTAGGACACGGTCTCGGGCTTCGGCATCGGCATCTGCACCGGCTTGTAGCCCGGCTGCGTGGTCGGATTGTCGATCTCCGTCAGCTTCGGCCGCTCGCCGATCTGGCTGAGACGGTCGATCGAAGAGCATCCGCCGGCGATCGACAGCACTGCGAAGGAGACCGAGATCAGCGCGACCCGGCGCAGGTTCGAGGCGCCCCGACCATCAAACTTGAACTTCGACATGAAACTTACTCGGCTTTCGGGGTGGCGGAGGTGGGAAGGCGGCTGGCGACGGCAACGGGCGCGGCGATGTCGGCTTCGGAGGTCTGCGCCGGCTTGGCGACCGCGATGTCGACGGAGACCTGGCCGCGACCCGAGACGCGGCCGGTCACGGTGCGCTTGGACTGCAGATTGAGCACGCTGACGATGTCGCCTTCGGTGCCCGACTCCAGCGCCTTGCCGCGCGTGGTGAGATAGATGCCGGCGGTCTGGAAGATCAGCGTGACCGCCTGGTCGCGTTGCACGAGGTCGGGCTTGGCGAGGTCGGTGGTCTTGAGCGCCTGGCCCGCGCGCGCCGGGCGGCGCATCTGCATGCCCACTGCAAGCTCGCGCGAGGCGGGTTCGCCGCCGCCGAGCTCGGCCCGCGGCCGTCGCTCGGTCTGCAGGTCGCCGGAGCGGATCATCTCGTTGCGGTCGATGTTGCGGGTCAGCACCACGGCCTCGACGGTCTCGATCGCCGTGCCGGTGTAGCGCAGCTTGGACGGGCTCGCGCCATTGGCCTGGCCGAGCTCCAAGGTGATGTCGAAGCGGCCGCTGCGTGGGTCGAACCGGACGCTGGTCGGCGCCAGCGTGCCCGACATCGACGCCTCGAATTTGAGGTCCTGCACCGGCTGGTCGAAGCTGATGCTGAGGTTCGCGGCATCGCCAAGTCCGTTGCGGTGATCGAGCGCCTGGGCCACCGCCGTGCTGATCTCCTTGGCGTCGACGGCGCGCGCCAGCCGCGTGACCGCGACCTCCTTGATGTCGCGGACCTCGACGCCGATCACCTGGTGGGTGCGCAGGGTCGCGATCACCTGCGCGGCCGGCAGCACGCCGGTCGTGCCGAGATCGGGCGCGCGGTAGACGGCGATGTTGGCCGCGACGCCCGCATTGTCGATCAGGTCGCCGACGCGCACGATGTCGCCGGTGACGTTCACGGTGGAGCGCAGCACGGGCGCCTTGATCTGGTCGTCGGCCTCGCCGGCCAGCGCCGAGAGCGCAGTCGAGGCGAGCAGGGCAGCCGCAAGAAGGAAGGGACGGACGGTACGGGTCATGACGGCGATCTCCCTTCGAACCTCAGCGGAACAGCGCAGTGGTCGATTGCAGCATCTGGTCCGCGGCCGAGATGACCTTCGCGTTCATCTCGTAGGCGCGCTGCGCGGCGATCAGCTCGCTCATCTCGCTGACGACGTCGACATTGGCCTGCTCCAGGCTGCCCTGGGTGATGGAGCCAAAGCTGTCGACGTTGGCCGTGCCGTCCTGCGGCGGGCCGGACGAGGGAGTCTCGGTGAACTGGTTGTTGCCGACCGGCTGCAGTCCGGCCTTGTTGATGAAGCGGGTGAGGGTGAGCTGGCCGATGATGTTCGATGTGGTCGAGCCCGGCAGGGTGACGGAGACCTGGCCTTGCGCGTTGACGGTGAGGCCCGAGGAGTTCTGCGGGATCGTGATGGTCGGCTGCACCGGGTTGCCCTGGGCGGTGACGATGCGGCCCTGGTTATCCATCTGGAACGTGCCGTCGCGGGTATACTGATAGGTGCCGTCCGGCATCAGGATCTTGAACATGCCTTCGCCGGTGACGGCGAGATCGAGGTCGTTGCCGGTCTGCGACAGCGTGCCTTGCGTCATCATCCGCGGCGTGCCGACGGTCTTGACGCCGCCGCCCACGTCGATGCCCACAGGCAGGATCGTGCCCTGGTCCGAGGACTGGGCGCCGACCCGGCGCATGTGCTCGTAGATCAGGTCCTGGAACGCCACCGTCTGCTTCTTGAAGCCGGTGGTGCGGAGGTTGGCGATGTTGTTGGAGATCACCTGAACGTTGAGTTCCTGTGCCGCCATTCCGGTCGCAGCGGTGTGAAGCGCCTGCATGTCACGTCTCCTTCAAGATCTGTCAGGCCGGAACGTCGGCGAGCTTCTCGATCGCATTCTTGCGCAGGTCGCTCTGGACCTGCAGCATGTTGGCGACCTGGGTGTAGGAACGCATCACTTCGACCATCTTGCTCATCTCGCCGACCGCGCTGACGTTCGACTTCTCGATGTAGCCCTGCTGGATGGTCGACTTGGTGTCCTGCTGCGGGGTGGCGCCGCCGGCCGCGAGGTAGAGGTTGTTGCCCTGCTTCTGCGCGGCTTGCGGATCGGCAAAGCTGACCAGACGCAGCTTGCCGCGGATCGAATCGTTCTGGTTGAGGCCTTCCACGACCGTCACGGTGCCGTCGGGTGAAATGTTGATGTCGTGGTCGGTCTGCTGCAGCGTGATCGGGCCGTTGTTGCCCAGCACGAGATCGCCCGCCGCGGTCACGAGCTGGCCGAGATTGTTCCTGTGCAAGCTGCCGTCGCGGGTGTAGCGCTCGCCGGCCGCAGTCTGCACCGCCAGGAAGCCCGAGCCGTCGATGGCGATGTCGAGCGGGTTGCTGGTGCGCATCATCGAGCCCTGCGAGAAATCGCGATAGGTGCCGCGGTCCTGCACATAGGAGACCCTGCGGCCGGCTACCGGAAAATTGTCCTCATGCGCGCCGGAGGAGAGATACTCCTCGAACAGCTGCTGATCGGCCTTGAAGCCGTTGGTGTTGACGTTGGCGACGTTGTTGGCAACGACGTCGAGTTGTCGCTCCAGCACCATCTGCCGCGACAATCCGATGAGAAGCGCATTCTCCACCGGTCGATCTCCCCTTTTAACGGATCCCGGTCGCGGCACCTCTCCCAAGGCGGTCTCGATCGGGTCTTCAATGAACCTGTCGGCTCTCCCAAGCCGGCGGGTTCGCAAGGGGTACAGCGAAAGCCGTGCCAATTCGAAAATTGTATCAATATCAATGAATTACATTTTCAGCCGAGCGCGAAAGACCCGGCAATAACGTCTCGCTAACCATAATTGCCCGGCAAGTTTTTCCCACCGCCTCGGCAAAAGAAAGCTTCCGTTAACCATTGTTACCGTAGCGTTCCCTCAACAAAGCGCAGATGCGCTGGGAGCGTTGGTTTCGCGTCATTAAGCTTTCTGGCGGCATCGGCTCGATTTTCCGGAAGGATCCGAAAGCTATGGCCGAGAACGAAGCCGGAGCAGGCGAAGGCGAGGAGCAAGCAGGCTCGCCGAAGAGCAAGCTCAAGCTGATCATCATGGTCGTCGGCGCGCTGGCGCTGCTCGGCGTCGGCGGGGCGGCCTATTTCTTCTTCTTCAGCCACAAGAACGACGAGCATCACGCCGAGGCGGCGCCGCCGCCGAAGCCGCCGGCCTTCGTCGAGGTGCCGGACCTTCTCGTCAACCTGGTCGGCAATCCCGGTGACCGCGTCCAATATCTGAAAGTGAAGATCGTGCTCGAGGTGAAGGAGGAGAAGCAGGTCGAGACGATCAAGCCGACGCTGCCGCGCGTCACCGACATCTTCCAGACGTACTTGCGCGAGCTCCGGCCGAGCGACCTCAACGGCTCGGCGGGCCTGTTCCGGCTCAAGGAGGAGCTCACCAAGCGGGTCAACGTCGCGCTGGCGCCCAACCAGGTCAACGCGGTGTTGTTCAAGGAAATCGTGGTCCAGTAAGGCAAAGAAGCTCAACGATCATGGCTGGCAACGATCAAGTCGACCAGGATGCGATAGCCGCGCAATGGGAAGCCTCGCTCGACTCGGAGGATCCCACAGAGGCCGCGGAAGCCGCAGCAGCCAACGAACTCACCGAATCGATGGCCCTGCAATGGGCCGCGATGGTCGAGGACGGCAGCCGCGATTTCGGCGCCACCAAGAACGGCGGCGAGCGGGTGCTGTCGCAGGAGGAGATCGACAACCTCCTCGGCTTCACCGCCGGCGAGGTCAGTCTCGACGACCATTCCGGCATTCGCGCGATCATCGATTCGGCGATGGTCTCCTACGAGCGTCTGCCGATGCTCGAAATCGTCTTCGACCGCCTGGTGCGGCTGATGACGACATCTCTGCGCAACTTCACCTCGGACAACGTCGAAGTCTCGCTCGACCGCATCACCTCGGTGCGCTTCGGCGACTACATGAATTCGATCCCGCTGCCGGCCGTGCTCAGCGTATTCAAGGCGGAGGAGTGGGAGAATTTCGGGCTCGCCACCGTCGACTCGACCCTGATCTATTCGATCATCGACGTGCTGCTCGGCGGCCGCCGCGGCAACACCCAGCTCCGCGTCGAGGGCCGCCCCTACACGACGATCGAGACCAACCTGGTCAAGCGCCTGATCGAGGTGGTGCTGAGCGATGCCGAGCAGGCGTTCCGGCCGCTGTCGCCGGTGCGCTTCACCATCGACCGGCTCGAGACCAACCCGCGCTTCGCCGCGATCAGCCGGCCGGCCAACGCCGCGATCCTGGTGAAGCTGCGGATCGACATGGAAGACCGCGGCGGCAACATCGAGCTGCTGCTGCCCTACGCGACGATCGAGCCGATCCGGCCGGTGCTGTTGCAGATGTTCATGGGTGAGAAGTTCGGCCGCGATCCCGTCTGGGAAGGCCACTTCGCCACCGAGATCGCCAAGGCCGAGATCGCCGTCGACGCCGTGCTCTACGAGGCCGACGTGCCGCTGAAGCAGCTCATGAAGCTGAAGGTCGGCGACACCCTGCCGCTCGACATCCGTCCCGATGCGCTGGTCGCGGTGCGCTGCGGCAGCACCATGCTCACGGAAGGACGGATGGGCCGGGTCGGCGACCGCGTCGCGATCCGTGTCACCAAGAATTTGCGCAAGCCGAATACGACGCTTGCGATGTTCGAAGGCGCCGAAGGCCAGAACAAGTTGATGGAGGCCCAATGAACCACTCCCTCGGATTGATCATCGAAAGCCTGGTGGCGGTCCTTCTGGTGCTGACCATCGGCTATTGCATGCTGCTGAATTCCAGGCTGAAGCGGCTGAAGGCCGACGAGCATTCGCTCAAGGCCGTGATCGCTGAGCTGATCACCGCGACCGAGATCGCCGAGCGCGCGATCGGCGGCCTCAAGCTCGCGGTGCGCGACGTCAACGACAATCTCGGCAATCAGCTCGCCGCCGCGACGCAGATGTCCGACCAGTTGCGCAAGCAGCTCGCCGAGAGCGACGGCGTGGTGCGCCGTCTGTCGCGCATCGCCAGCGCCGCGCGACCCATCACCTCGCCTGACGCCGCGCCCGAGCCGGCGCCAGCGCCTGTGCCGGCGATCACGACCGAGCCGGTGCGCGTCTCCGGTGCCAAGGCGGTTGCCGCCGCGGCCCAGGCATTCTCCGAACGTCGAAGGACTGGTGGCCTTGCCGCATGAATGCGTTTCGTAACATCCGCGTCATTCCCGTCGTCCTGGTCGCGGTGGCCTGCCTTGCGGTCCTGAAGGTGGCCGGCCTGGTGATCGATGGCGGCTACGTTTTCGACTATGACCCTCACCCGACCAAGCGGTCCTGGGCCCAGGAGAACCTGGGCTATCCGGGCCGCGAGGACAATGACATCGTCACCGGCTCCACGCATGGCGCGCCGAAGGAGAAGAAGGAGGAGGCGCCCAAGCCCGCCGCTCCGGACACCAAGCCCGAGGGCGTCGTGATCAAGCCCGAGGAGAACCAGCAGCAGGTGTCGCCGGCGGAGAAGGCGATCCTCGAGCGGCTGCAGTCGCGCCGCCAGGAGCTCGACGCGCGCGCGCGCGAGATCGACATCCGCGAGAGCCTGTTGCGCGCCGCCGAGCAGCGCATCCAGTCCAAGACCGAGGAGATGAAGGCGATCGAGGGCCGCATCTCCGGCGCGCAGGCCGCCAAGACCGAGGCCGACAACGCCCGCTTCAAGAGCATCGTCACGATGTACGAGGGCATGAAGCCGAAGGACGCCGCCAAGGTGTTCGACCGGCTCGAGATGTCGGTGCTGATCGAGATCGCCTCGCAGATCGCGCCACGCAAGATGTCCGACATTCTCGGCCTGATGACGCCGGAGGCGGCCGAACGGCTCACCGTCGAGCTCGCCCGCCGGGCCGGCGCCGACAGGCCCGAGACCAGCGCCGAGCTGCCGAAGATCGAGGGCAAGATCGTGCCTGTGAAAAGCAATTGAGCCGCATGTTTAATGCGCCCTTAAACGCCGGCACCTAGATTCCCGGCGTGGCGGGGCAGGCGTATCCGTCAAGTCAGCGGATGTCGAACCGGAAGCTTGTGACCATGGCGCGCACGACTCCCATTGGATTGCGGTCGAAGGCCCGCGCACGGGCGCGCGCCGGCCTCGCGCTGCTGTGGGCCATCGTCATCGGCCTGGTGCTGTCCACGGTCGCGGCAGGCGCAGCACCGGTGCCGGGCGAGGCGAGCCTGTCGGCTCAGGACGGCTATGCGCGGCTGGTGCTGAAATTCGCCGAGGACGTCAGCGCCGACGTCACCACCGCCGGCTCGATCTCTGCTGATCAGGTTCGATCGCGCCGCCACCGTTCCGATCGACCGCTGGGTGGATGCGGCGCCCGACTACATCTCGTCGGCCCGCGGCGACCCCGACGGCTCGGCGCTGCGGCTGTCGCTGTCGCGCAAGGTCCGCGTCAACACCATGACCGCGGGCGAGCGCGTCTTCATCGACCTGTTGCCCGACAGCTGGACCGGCCCGCCGCCGCCGCTGCCGGCCGAGGTCGTGCGCGAGCTCGCCGAGCGCGCGCGCGCCGCCGAGAAGGCGCTGCGGCTGCAGCGCGCCGAGGCGGAATCGAAGAAGCGGCCGCCGATCCGCGTGCGCGCGCTGGTGCAGCCGACCTTCGTGCGCTTCGTGTTCGAGATCCCCGACGGTGTCGGTATCTCCTCGGTGCTCAACGACCAGAAGCTGTCGCTGTTCTTCACCGCGCCGCTGTCCTTCGATCTCGCCGACGCCAAGCTCGTCGCGCCGCCGAACGTCGCCGCGATCAACCAGCGCATCGACGGCAGCAGGACCATCGTCGAGCTCGGCCTGGTCGGCGAGGTCGACGTCCGCGCCTTCCGCGAGGAGAAGAACTACAACATCGACGTCGCCTATCAGCAGCCGGACAAGAAGGTTTCCGCAGTCTCCTCGGACACGCTGCCGGGCGCCAAGGCGGCCGCGGCCGAGAAACCCAACGGCAGCAAGCCCAATGGCGACAAGCCGAAGCAGGCTGCGCAGCCCGAGATCGTGCCGCCGACCTCCGACACCATCGCCAAGGAGATGAAGACGGAGGCCAAGCCGGCGCCTGCGGTCGCGGCGCCAGCCACCGAGCCCGCAGCCGAGCCAGCGCCGTCTGCAGCGGCTGCTGCCGCGCCGGCTGCGGCGAAGTCCGAAGCCGCGCCCGAGGCCCCCAAGCCTGAAGCTGCTGCGCCTGAAGCGGTCAAATCCGAAGCAGCCAAATCCGAACCAGCGAAGCCCGAGGCGATGAAGCCGGAGGCCGGCAAAGCCGAAGCCGCGAAGCCCGTCGAGAGCAAGTCGGCCGAAGCCAAGGCTGTAGAGGCCAAGCCGGCCGAAACCAAGTCGGCCGAAACCAAGCCTGTCGAAACCAAGCCGGCCGAGAAGGCAGCCAATGGAGCCGCCACCCTGGAGGCCCTGCGCGACAGTGAGGGCCTGCGGCTCACCTTCGGCTTCGGCCAGGTGACGCCCGCGGCGCTGTTCCGCCGCGGCGATACCGTATGGATGGTGTTCGATTCGACCAAGCCCGTCGACGTCGAGCCCATCCGCGCCAAGGGCGGCGCCATCGTCGGCGAGGTCAACAGGATGCCGCTCGAGAACGGGCAGGCCATCCGCATCCGGCTCAACCGCCCGCAGATGCATTCGCTCGGCAGCGATGATGGCGGGCGCAGCTGGACGCTGTCGTTCGCCGACAAGGGCCAGGCCAATCAGCAGCCGCTGATGGTGATGCGCAACGTCACCGATCCCGCGCTTGCCAATGTGATGGTGCCGCTCGCCAATCCCGGAGCCGGCATGCTGCACCGTCTGACCGACCCGGATGCCGGCGACACGCTGCTGGTGGTGACGGCGCCGCCGCCGATCCGCGGCTTCATCAAGCGCCAGGATTTCGTCGATCTGTCGCTGCTCGATTCTGATCCACGGCATCGCGGTGCGTCCGAATTCCGACGACGTCGCCGTCGAGATCGCGCCTGACAAGGTGATCCTGGGCCGGCCGGGCGGGCTGACGCTGTCGTCGATCGGCTTCTCGCCGGAGCGGGCGCCGACCGCTGTCAGGCCGATGTTCGACATCGACGAATGGCAGCAGAACCAGACCCAGCCGTTCGTGCCGCGCGAGGATCTCCTGATCAAGGCCGCGGCCAACGCCGAGCCGGAGCGGCGGGCGCAGGCGCGGCTGGCGCTGGCGCGCTTCTACATGGCGCGCGCGATGTATCCGGAAGCGCGCGGCGTCACCAATCTGATGATCTCCGACGCCGACCCGCGCACCGACGAGACCGCCATGCTGATGATCCACGCGGTGGCGAGCATCCTGATGGGCCGGCCGGACCAGGGCCTCAAGGATCTCGCCACGCCCTCGATCGGCAACAATTTCGACTCGCAGATGTGGAAGGGCCTCGCCTTCGCCCGGCAGGGCAAGTTTGCGGACGCGCGCGAGAAGCTGAAGAACGTCGAGTTCGCCATCGCCTCGCTGCCGCTCGACTTGCAGCGCATCGTGATCGCGGATGCGATGAAGTCGGCGCTCGAGATCAAGGATTTCGCCGGCGCCGCGAAGCGGCGCGCCGAGCTCGAGGTGATCGGCGTGCCCGCGGACATGAAGCCCGACATCGCCGTGCTGCGCGGCCGGCTCGCCGAGGCGATGGCGCAGGAGAAGGATGCGCTCGACGACTATCGTTTCGCCGTCAATTCCGACGACCGCATGGCGGCCGCCGAGGCCAAGCTGCTGGAGATCAAGCTCCTGCAGAAGCGCGGCGAGATCAAGCCGCCGGACGCGTTGAAGGAGCTGGAGACCTTGCAGGCGATCTGGCGCGGCGACGCCATCGAGGTGCAGACGTTGCAGATGATGGCGCAGCTCTACGAGGAGGCCGGGCGCTACGCGGACTCGCTGGAGGCCGCGCGCCAGGCCACCCGCCTGATGCCCAACTCCGACATGGCGCGGCAGGCCCAGGATGCGGCCTCCCGCCTGTTCTCGCAGTTGTTCCTGAGCGGCAAGGCCGACGAGCTTCCGCCGGTCGATGCGCTCAGCATCTTCTACGGGTTTCGCGAGCTGACTCCGATCGGCCGCCGCGGCGACGAGATGATCCGCAAGCTCGCCGACCGCCTGGTCGGCATCGATCTGCTCGACCAGGCCGCCGAGCTTCTGCAATACCAGGTCGACCACCGCCTCGAAGGCGCGGCGCGCGCCCAGGTCGCCGCGCGTCTCGCCATGGTCTACCTCACCAACCGCAAGCCGGACCGCGCCATCGAGGCGCTGCGCACCACCCGTATCGCCGATCTCGCGGGCGAGCTGCGCCAGCAGCGGCTGCTCCTGGAGGCGCGCGCCAACAGTGACATCGGGCGTTACGACCTCGGGCTGGACATCATCAGCAACATCGGCGGCCGCGAGGCGATCCGGCTGCGCTCCGACATCTACTGGGCGTCGCGGCGCTGGCGCGAGGCGTCCGAGCAGATCGAGCTCTACTACGGTGATCGCTGGCGCGATTTCCGCCCGCTCAATCCGGCGGAGCGCGGCGACATCCTGCGCGCCGTGGTCGGCTATGCGCTCGCCGACGACGCCATCGGCCTCGCCCGCTTCCGCGAGAAATATGCGCCGCTGATGACCGGCGAGGCGGACAAGATCGCGTTCGACGTCGCCAGCAAGCCGGCGAGCGGCTCCAGCGCCGAATTCGCGCAGATCGCGAAGATGGCGGCGAGTGTCGACACGCTCGACGGCTTCCTGCGCGACATGCGGGCGCGCTTCCCGGATGCCACCGGCAAGGGACCGGACGGTGGCAAGGATGCGGCGAAGGCGCCGTCGGAAGCGACCGGCGCCTTGCCGCGCATCCAGGGCGTCAAGCAGGCGATCGCGGGCCGATGACGTCGTGCGTCACGGCGTAGAGCCGAGAGCACGGCGACATGACGAAGGCGACCAAGACCGAAGCCGAGCTCATCGCGATGGCCAGGACGGAGCTGAAGGCGCGGGTTGGTCATCCCGACGGCATGGCGATCTCGGTGCTGCGCTGGGGCACCAAATGGGAGTTCCGCGCCAAGGCCGACCCAGGCACGGCGACGCGGCCCGGCTATCCGGAGGGCGTTGCGATGCTGGTGAAGATCGGCGACGAGCTGAGCAAGCAGTACGACGTCGCGGGGTGACGGCGCGCAACGTCGGCGGGTCCGTGACGCTCCACGATCATCGCAGATAAGCGCTCCGTCTGATCGGGCACGACGCCGTGGCGATGCGCGCGTGCCGACAGGGAGAGAGGCGCTGCCGTCTATCCCCCATAGCTCTGCACCAGGCTGCCGGCCACCAGCGACCAGCCATCGACCAGCACGAAGAAGATCAGCTTGAACGGCAGCGACACCACGACCGGCGGCAGCATCATCATGCCCATCGACATCAAGACCGAGGCGACGACGAGGTCGATGATCAGGAACGGCAGGAACAACAGGAAGCCGATCTCGAAGGCGCGCTTCAGCTCGGAGATCATGAAGGCCGGCACCAGGATGCGCAGCGACAGGTCGTCGGGCGTCGCCGGCGGCGGCTCGCCGGAGAGATCCATGAACAGCTTCAGGTCCTTCTCGCGCACGTTCTTCTGCATGAAGCCGCGCAGCGGCACCGAGGCGCGCTGCAGCGCGTCCTCGACGCCGATCTGGTTCTCGACCAGCGGCCGGATGCCGTCATCATAGGATTTCTGCAGCACCGGGCCCATCACGAACGCCGTCAGGAACATCGCGAGCGCGATGATGACCGAGTTGGGCGGCGCGGTCGCTGTGCCCATCGCCGTGCGCAGCAGCGACAGTACGACCACGATGCGCGTGAACGACGTCATCATGATCAGGATCGACGGCGCGATCGACAGCACCGTGAGCAGCGCGATCAGTTGGACCGCGCGTTCGGTGACGCCGCCACCGCCACCGCCGAGATTGATGCTGATGTCCTGCGCAGCAGCCGTCCCGCCAGTAAACCGGCGGCAGTCAGAACAGCGATGAAGACAACTCTACGCGGGGGAAGCAGCGATCTCACTGAGACGACTTCGGACGTCCGAGCAGCGAGGCCATCTCGTCCTCCAGATTCTCGAAGCTGGTCTTGACCGGCGCGGCTTGCGCCGGAGCCGGCTCGTTGCGCGCGGCCGCCCGGAGCGCCGGGGGACCCGAGGCCGGAGCAGCCGACGGATCGGCTGATGGACGCCGCAGCGCGGCCTCGAGCCGTTGCGCCATCTCGGCCAGATTGGCTTCGGCGCTCGAATCGGCCGCTGCGGGCGGCGGGGCAGCCGGGGGCGGTGGCGGCGGCATCTGGGCCACCGGCGGCAGCGGCGGCGCCGCGCGTTCGATGCGCTCGGCTGCGCGCTCAGCGCTCCGCACCGGCGGTAACCGGGGCCCCTCGGAAGGGCGGGGCGCCTCGGCCTGGCGCTGCGGCTCGGCGGGGCGCAGCGGGCGCGGCATCACCGGTTCACCGCGGGCCATCCGCTCGGGGCGCGGCTCCAGCCGGGCATCGTCTCCGCCGCGCGGTTCTCCACGGACGTCCGCCCGGAGGTCCTGGCGGGGATCGGGACGGCGCGGAGGGAGCGGTGGTTCCGGCGGGAATGCCGGTGCCGGCTCACGCCGCTCTGCGGCAGCCGGCGCCGTGCGGCGAACCTCATCGATGAACGACGGCCGCATCGGGCGCTGCGGCGGCTCCGGCTCGGCATGCTCGGCAGCCTCGGTCTTCGGCTCGTTGTCAGCCCAGGACGGCGCATCCGGCAGCGGCGCGATGCGCGCTGCCGGCCGCTCTTCATTGATGCCCGGCCGCTGCGGCAATTGCTCGCGCGCCGGCATGGCGCGCACGATATTGGACTCGACCACGATGTCGGTCGGCCCGCCGATCATCAGAAGATGCTCGATGTTGTCACGGCGCACGAGCACGAGACGGCGGCGGCCATCGACGGCGGCGGCATCGATCACGGCAAGCCGGGGCATGCGGCCGCGATTCGGGTTGGTGCCGAGACGATTACCCGCGAATCGACGGACCAGCCACGCGGCGAGGCCGATCAGCGCCAGCACCGCCACGAATGCAAAAAAGAACGTCAGTGCCTGCATCTCTGTCCCCGGCAAATACCGCGTCCTTTCGAAGTCTTTCGTCTGTCCAACGCATCGCCGGCAGCGAACGGAGCTTCAGAACCGGAACCAACCTGTTAACGCATGACGGCAGGAACTGCCGCTCCGCCTCTTAATAACCCATGAATCGGCCGGGCCAAAACGACTTCTTGGCGAACCGCGGCGTCCCGGAATGATGCATCGGTCGGCTGGGACCCCGGCACTTTCCTAAGAAATCGTCAAAACACCGGGATAGTCCCGGTGGGCATCGCACCCTTTCTTAACTCCCTGTTAACCATATGCACGGCAATTTCTACCTACCCAAACCGTCCGGTAGTCGGACACAACCGAGCAGCGCCATGTCCATCAACGATCTCCCCGTGTTGTCGGCGTTGCGGACCAAGATGCAATGGCATCAGGAGCGCCAGCGCGTGCTGTCCGAGAACGTATCCAATTCGGATACGCCAAACTTCAAGCCGAAGCGATCTGGTTGAGCCGAAGTTCGATTCAACCGGCCAGGCGGTCGGCGGCTTTGCGCCGCTGTCGCTGACCCGGACCAGCACCGCGCACATCGCACCGTCGTCGGGCGAGAGCGCGAGCTTCGACCAGAACCGCAAGGCCGGATTTCAGACGAGGCCCGCCGGCAACGCGGTGAGCCTCGAAGAGGAGATGCTGAAGGTCTCCGCCAACCAGATGGACTACGCCGCGGCGACCTCGTTGTACGGCAAGAGCCTGCATCTGTTGAAGACGGCGATCGGCAAGGGCTGAGCTCGGGTTAAGGACGGAGACCGACAAGCATGGCAAACGACTCCAGCGATTTCCTGCGCTCGATGAGCATCGCGACCTCCGGCCTGCGTGCGCAGGCGGGACGTATGCGCGTCATTTCCGAGAACATCGCCAATGCCGATCTGACCGCTGCCAAGGCGGGTGGCGATCCGTATCGCCGCAAGGTCCCGACATTCACCTCGGCGCTCGACCGTGCGCTCGACGCCAAGGTGGTGGCACTCGGCAAGGTGGTGCCCGATCAATCGTCGTTCCGCGTCAAATACGACCCCAGTAACCCGGCCGCGGACGCGTCCGGCAATGTCAAGTACCCCAACGTCAATCCGCTCATCGAGATGACCGACATGCGTGATGCACAGCGGTCCTACGAGGCGAATTTGAACATCATCGGCGCCACGCGCCGCATGATCCAGCGCACACTCGACATTCTGAAGACCTAGGACAGGAACGAAAGTCATGGCCTCCCCAATCTCCGCAGCGAATGCCTATGCGAATTCCGCCCGCGTGCTCGACACCGGCGGCTCGAGCGGTGCCTTCGGCAGCCTTGGGCGCGTGCGCGACGTGCTCGGTAGCGGCAACGGCGCCGACAAGGGTGGTCCGTCATTCAGCGCGGTGCTGAAGGACGCGATCGGCAGTGTGATGGAGGCCGGACGCAAGTCCGACAGTCAGACGGTCGCGATGGCCGCGGGCAAGGCAAACGTCATGGATGTCGTCACGGCGGTCGCCGAAACCGACGTCGCGGTGTCGACGCTGGTGTCGGTGCGCGACCGCGTGATCCAGGCCTATGAAGACGTGATGAAGATGACGATCTAGGCGCTGCTCGTAACGCATCAGGCCGCGACGTGCCTGATGTGCCCGAGGATTTGCCGTCTGCCGCGACTGCGCGCGATGAGGCGGGTGCCGGACCGGAGTCGATCGACAGTGAGGAACGACAGGACATGACGGGAGCTGAAACGCTCGATGTGGCGCGCGATGCGATCTGGACCATCGTGCTGGTGTCGTCGCCGCTGATGGTGGTCGGTCTCGTGGTTGGCGTGGTCGTCTCGCTGTTCCAGGCGCTGACGCAGATCCAGGAGCAGACGCTGGTGTTCGTGCCGAAGATCATCGCGATCTTCGTGACGCTGCTGCTGGCGCTTCCGTTCATGGCCGATGCGCTGCATTCGCACATGATGCGGATCTCGTCGCGAATCATCGGCGGATGAGGCAATGTCCGGGGCGGCAGGGCAGGCCTGCGTGAAGGCGCTGCGAGCGGTCGTGAGGAGCAGTGCGGGGGGCGCTGCTGCTTTCGGCCGCGCGCCGGCAGCCTTCCGCGGGAGCTCTCCGCAGGTTGTCTCGTCGGAGGCTGTCTCTTCAAAGACCGTCGTGCCGCTCCAGCATGCGGTCGAAAGGGCCGTGACGGCGGACGATGCGCATCGATATTTCCTTCCTTCCGGCGCTGGCCGCCGTGTTCATGCTGGCCTTCGCGCGCGTCGGCGCGATGGTGATGCTGTTGCCGGGCCTCGGCGAGGTCAACATCCCCGTCCGCATCAAGCTCGCGATCGCGCTCTTGCTCACGATGATCGTGCTGCCACTGCACCGTCAGGCCTATCAGGTCGACCTGCAGGCGCTGTCGCCGCTGTTGGTGATGATGGTGCACGAGATCGTGATCGGCATCGTGCTCGGCGCGACGGCGCGGGTGACGCTGTCGGCGCTGCAGGTCGCGGGCTCCGTGATCGCGCAGCAGATGGGACTCGGCTTCGTCACCGCGGTGGATCCGACGCAGGGACAGCAGGGCGTCCTGATCGGCAACTTCCTCACCATGCTCGGCGTGACCCTGCTGTTCTCGACCGACAGCCATCACCTGGTGATCGCGGCGCTCAGCGACAGCTACAAGATCTTCGCCCCGGGCGAATTGATCCCGAGCGGCGACGTCGCCTCGCTGGCGACCAAGGCGTTTGCCGCGGCGTTCAAGATCGGCCTGCAATTGTCGGCGCCATTCCTGGTGTTCGGGCTGGTCTTCAACATCGGGCTCGGCGTGCTGGCGCGGCTGATGCCGCAGATGCAGGTCTATTTCGTCGGCGCGCCGCTCTCGATCCTGATCGGCTTCCTGATCTTCGCGCTGGTCCTGACCGCGATGATGGGAACGTTTCTCGGCTATTTCGAAGGCGTCATGCACGAGATGATGCCGCGGTGAGGGGCCTGACCGATGGCCGATGAAGCCGATTCCGAAGACAAAACAGAAGACCCGACGCAAAAACGGCTCGACCAGGCGCTCGAGCGCGGCGACGTCGTCAAGAGCCAGGAGCTCAACACCTGGTTCGTGATCGCCTCCGCGACCTTGGTGATGTCGACCTTCTCGGGTTCGATCGGCACCGCGGTGCTGGTGCCGATGCGCAACCTGATCGCCAATTCCTGGATGATCCAGACCGACGGCGCCGGCCTGCTGGCGCTGGCGCGCAGCCTGTCGTTCACCGTGATCGCGGCGATCGGCGTGCCGATCCTGATGGTGATGCTGGCGGCGATCGCCGGCAACATGATGCAGCATCGCCTGGTCTGGTCGGGCGAGCCGATGAAGCCGAGCCTGAGCAAGATCTCGCCGCTGGCCGGCGCCAAGCGCCTGTTCGGCAAGCAGGCCGCGGCCAATTTCGCCAAGGGTATCTTCAAGCTCGTGCTGCTCGGCACGGTCATGGTCATGATCCTGTGGCCGGAGCGGCTGCGTCTCGAATCGCTGCTGCATATGGACATCAGCGAGCTGCTCGGCGTGACGATCTCGCTGACGACGCATCTGATGGGCTCGGTGGTCGCGCTGCTCGCGCTGGTCGCGATCGGCGACTACCTGTTCCAGTACCGGCAATGGTACGAGCGCCAGAAGATGTCGGTGCAGGAGATGAAGGAGGAGTTCAAGCAGTCGGAAGGCGACCCGCACGTCAAGGGCCGCATCCGGCAGATCCGCCAGCAGCGCATGAAGAAGCGCATGATGGCCGCGGTTCCCAAGGCGTCCGTGATCATCACCAACCCGACCCACTACTCGGTCGCGCTGTCCTACGAGCGCGGCATGTCGGCCCCGGTCTGCGTTGCCAAGGGCGTCGACAACATCGCCTTCAAGATCCGGGAGGTCGCCAAGGCGCACGACATCCCGATCGTCGAGAACGTGCCGCTGGCGCGCGCGCTCTATGCCACCGTCGAGATCGACGAGGAGATCCCGGTGGAACATTATCATGCCGTCGCTGAGATCATCGGCTACGTGATGGGGCTGCGGCGCAACCTCTCGGGGCGCCCGCGATGACAACCGATCTCGGTCCATGGACGGACCGCAAAATACGGATAAATCATGGAATATCGGCTTGACGGGCTTGCGCTTGACCCGTCGATTCAGGCAGGTGGAAGGGGAGCCGCGCCAACGGGCCGGGGCTCCCAGCCGACAGGTCGCGTCCCCGAGCCATGAGCGCCGATTCCGACAACGATGGGTTACAGGATCAGGCGGGCCTGCCGGAGCGGCCGCGCCGCAGCGGCAGCATTCTGCTGATCCTGCTGGTGGCGTTCGGCCTCGTGGCGGTCGCGATCGCGTTGATGACGATCGGCCGCGCCCAGGCACAGCCCTACATTCTCGGCCTGCTGTCGCTGCTCGCCACCGTCGGCCTGTTCAATCTGTTCGCATTCGCCGCCGGCATCGTCCGCTTCGCCGACAAGTCGACCGACGATCCGGTGTTGGGCGCGATCGCCGATCACGCCTTCGATGGCCTCGCGGTGACCGATCCGCGCGGCCATGTCGTCTACGCCAACGCCGCCTATCTCAACATGACGGGTGCGGCGAACGCGCAGGAGGCGCGTCCGGTCGAGCGTGTCTTCATCGGCAATCCCGATGTCTCCGAAGCGGTGTTCCGCCTGCTCAAGGCGGCGCGCGAGGGCAAGCGGCAGCAGGAGGAGGTCCGCATCACTGCGGCCGAAGGCGCGCAGGGGCGCTGGCTGCGGATGCGCGTGCGCCCGCTCGGCCAGACCAAGCGCCATGCGCGCTACGCGGTGTGGTCGATCGCCGACATCACCAGGGATCGCGAGCGCCAGGAGGACGTGTTCCAGGAGCTGCAGCACGCGATCGAATATCTCGACCATGCGCCGTGCGGCTTCTTCTCGGTCAATCCGGAAGGCAGCCTCGTCTACGTCAACGCCACGCTCGCCAACTGGCTCGACTACGATCTCGCCGAGATCGGCTCGGGCGGGCTGAAGCTCGCCGACGTCGTCTCCGGAGACGGCGCGTCGCTGTTGACCTCGATCGTGGCGGTGCCCGGCGAGGTCCGCACCGAGGTGTTCGACATCGACCTGAAGATGCGCGGCGGCAAGACCATGCCGGCGCGGCTCTACCACAAGCTCGCCTTCGGCGCCGACGGCAAACCCGGGTCGTCGCGCACCCTGGTCATCAGCCGCGCCCGCGACGAGCGCTCCGATCCAGAGCGCGCGGCCGAGGTGCGCTTCATGCGCTTCTTCGACCATACGCCGATGGCGATCGCGACCGTCGACCGTGGCGGCGCCGTGGTGCGCGCCAACGCCCGCTTTGCCAAGCTCGCCCAGAGCGTCAGCGGCGACGCGGCGGCGGCGAAGTCGATCTTCCGCGCCGTCAGCCAGCGCGACCGGCATCTGCTGATCGCCGCGATCAACCAGGCGGCCGAGGGGCAGGCGGACATTCCGCCGGTCGAGGTGATGCTGGACGGGCCTAAGGAGCGCTTCGGCCAGTTCTTCGTCACCGCCGTGGACGAGGGCGAGCGCGAGACGGAAGCTGCGATCGTCTACATGCTCGAGACCACCGAGCGGCGCGCGCTGGAGAACCAGATCAACCAGTCGCAGAAGATGGAGATGGTCGGCCAGCTCGCCGGCGGCATCGCCCACGACTTCAACAACGTGCTCTCGGCCATCATGATGGCCAACGACTTCCTGCTGAACGCGCACAAGCCGACCGACCCGTCGTTCCAGGACATCATGCAGATCAAGCAGAATGCGACCCGCGCCGCGACGCTGGTGCGGCAGCTGCTCGCGTTCTCGCGCCGCCAGACCCTGCGGCCGCAGGTGCTCGATCTCGGCGACGCGCTGTCCGACCTGACGATGCTGCTGCGCCGGCTGATCGGCGAGAAGGTCAAGCTCGACCTGGTTCACGGCCGCGACCTGTGGCCGGTCAAGGTCGACGTCTCGCAGTTCGAGCAGGTGGTCGTGAATCTCGCGGTCAACGCCCGCGATGCGATGCCCGATGGCGGCAAGCTCTCGGTGCGCACCGCCAACGTCTCGGCCGACGAGGTGGCGCAGGCCGCCTACAAGGGCATGCCGGTGGCCGACTACGTCCGCATCGAGATCAGCGACACCGGCACCGGCATTCCGGCCGAGATCCGCGAGAAGATCTTCGAGCCGTTCTTCTCGACCAAGGAGGTCGGCAAGGGCACCGGTCTCGGCCTGTCGACCGTCTACGGCATCATCAAGCAGACCGGCGGCTTCATCTATGTCGACAGCGAGGTCGGCAAGGGCACCTCGTTCCAGATCTTCCTGCCGCGCCACATCGTCGTGCCGGAGGTCCAGGCCGAGCCGCACGCGGCCAACGGCGCCGCCAAGGAGCCGGCTGCAGCGGACGCGCCGAAGCCGCGCGCCGACCTGACCGGGCAGGGCACGATCCTGCTGGTCGAGGACGAGGAGGGCCTGCGGGCGCTGAACGCGCGTGGCCTGCGCTCGCGCGGCTACAGCGTCATCGAAGCGTCGAATGGCGTCGAGGCGATGGAGGCGCTGGACGAGTGCGACGGCGTGCTCGATCTCGTGGTGTCCGACGTCGTGATGCCGGAGATGGACGGGCCGACCTTGCTCAAGGCGATGCGCGAGCGCAATCCCGAGATCAAGATCATCTTCGTCTCGGGCTATGCCGAGGATGCGTTCGAGAAGAGCCTCCCGGAGAACCAGCAGTTCGCGTTCCTGCCAAAGCCCTTCACGCTCAGCCAGCTCGTGGCGGCGGTGAAGGAAACCATGGCACTGCAATAGGTTACCGGAGTTCCTTGGAAAATTCCTCGGCAAGCCGGCCGGGCGCGGTCATCCCGCGACCCCGCGCCGCAGCCGCGCGGCCTCGTGCCGCCTTCCCTTTTCGCGGGTTGTGCCCATCTTACAGGCATCCCCATTCCGGGGAGTTATGGGAAACACAGATGAGCTTCATGCAGCGCAAAAGCGGCCTCCTCAAGGCGATGGCCGTGGCCCTTTCACTGGCGCTGCCGACGGTGCTCGCCGTCTCGGCGGCCGACGCCCGGATCGGCGGCGGCTCCAGCTCGGGCTCCCGCGGCACGCGCACCTTCTCCGCGCCGCCTCCGACCACGACCGCGCCGGGATCGGCGTCGCAGTTCAATAGGACGATCACCCAGCCGGGCCAGCCTGGCGGCTTCAACACGGCTGCGCCCTCGCGTGGCGGCCTGTTCGGCGGCCGCGCCGGTGGCCTGCTCGGCGGCCTCGCTGCCGGCTTCCTCGGCGCCGGCCTGTTCGGCATGCTGTTCGGCGGCGGCCTGTTCTCCGGCCTCGGCGGCTTCGCCTCGATCATCGGCCTGATCCTCCAGGTCCTGCTGGTGGTGTTCCTGGTGCGCATGGCGATGGCCTGGTGGCAGCGCCGCAACCAGCCGGCCTATGCCGCCGGTCCGGCGCCGTCGCCCACCGACGGCCAGCCGAGCCTCCGCTCCGGCCTGAGCGGCCTTGGTGGTTTCGGTGGCTTCGGCGGTGGCAGCAACACGCCGCCGCTGCAGATCCTGCCGGCCGACTACGAGGCGTTCGAACGACTGCTCGGCGAGATCCAGTCCGCGTGGTCGAACGAGGATGTCGGCCGCCTGCGGCTGCTGTCGACGCCCGAGATGGCTTCGTATTTCGAGCGCGATCTCGAGCAGAACCAGGCCCGCGGCGTGGTCAACAAGGTCAGCGCCGTGAAGCTGCTGCAGGGCGACCTCGCCGAAGCCTGGCGTGAGAATGGCGCCGACTACGCCACGGTCGCGATGCGCTTCACCTTGGCCGACAAGACCATCGAGCGCGCCTCGGGCCGCGTTGTCGACGGCTCCGACCAGCCGCAGGAGGTCACGGAGATCTGGACCTTCCTGCGCCACCCCGGCGCCGACTGGCAGCTCTCGGCGATCCAGCAGGTCGGCTGAGCCGGGCGATAGGACGATCACCAGGCGCCGCGGAGCGATCCGCGGCGCCTTTGCTTTGTGCCGAGGGGTTGCGGAATAATCCTGAAGCCAACGGGCTCCAGATCCAGAATGACATCGCCTCAGCGATGCGCCGGTATCACGTCCACGAGGGAGGACATCATGACATTCATCCGCAGCCTCATGATCTCGAGCGCGCTCCTCGCCGTCGTCTCGGCTGCGCCCGGCCTGATCGTGACGGCGTCGGCCGACAGCGCCGATATGAGCTTCTTCCTGACCAGCAACGGCCCGGGCAATGGTGGCAATCTCGGCGGCCTGGCCGGGGCCGACAAGCATTGCCAGACGCTGGCGCAGGCGGCCGGCGCGGGAGCCAAGACCTGGCGGGCTTATCTCGCGACCCAGGCTGCCGACGGCCAGCCGGCGATCAATGCACGCGACCGCATCGGCAAGGGGCCGTGGCAGAACGCCAAGGGCGTCGTCATCGCCAAGGACGTCGCCGAGCTGCACGGCGCCAACAATCTGAGCAAGCAGACGGCGCTGAGCGAGAAGGGCGAGATCATTAACGGCCGCGGCGACACGCCGAACCGGCACGACGTGCTGACCGGTTCGCAGGCCGACGGCACCGCGTTCGCGGCCGGCGAGGACCGCACCTGCCGCAACTGGACCAGCTCCACCCAGGGCGCGGCCATGGTCGGCCATTCCGACCGCATCGGGCTGCGTGACGACGAGCCGTCGAAGTCGTGGAACACGTCGCATCCCTCGCGCGGCCCCGATGGCGGCTGTTCCCAGGCCGATCTCAGGAGCACCGGCGGCGACGGGCTGCTATACTGCTTCGCGGCGAACTGACACCGCGTCCCTGAGCCGTCGTTCGAGCCGAACGTGTGGGCGCATCACGAGGATGGCCCATGCGTTACGAGCTGTACTACTGGCCGATGATCCAGGGCAGGGGCGAATATGTGCGGCTCGCGCTGGAAGAGGCGGGCGCCGCCTATCGCGACGTCGCCCGCGAGGACGGCATGTCCGCGATGACGGCGATGATGGAAGCCGACAGCGATACGCCGCCGTTCGCGCCGCCATTCCTGAAGGCCGGCCGCCGCGTCATCGGCCAGACCGCCAACATCCTGCTGTTCCTGGGCCCCCGCCACGGGCTCGCGCCGAAGGCCGAGGCGGGGCAATCCTGGGTGCACCAGCTTCAGCTCACGGTGACCGACTTCGTGGTCGAGATCCACGACACGCATCACCCGCTCGGGCCGACGCTGTACTACGAGGACCAGCGCGCGCCGGCCAGGAAGCGCACCGCCGAGTTCTGGAGCGAGCGGGTGCCGAAATTCCTCGGCTATTTCGAACAGCTCCTGGCCAACAGCGGTGGCGCCTATGTGACCGGACGCCGGCTCACTTACGTCGACCTGTCGCTGTTCCAGATCGTCGCCGGGCTGCGCTACGCCTTCCCCCACCGCATGACGGGGTTCGAGCGCGGCATTCCGGGCCTCGTCGCGCTGCATGACCGCGTCGCCGCGAGGCCGAACATCTCAGCCTATCTGGCAAGCGAGCGCCGCATCCCCTTCAACGAGGACGGCATCTTCCGCCGCTACAAGGCGCTGGATGTATGAGGGCTGAGTGCGTGCAGTCGTGCAGGCGCGAGCTTTGCGTTTTGCGCTGAGAGGCTCGCTGGCGCCTCGTCGCACTGCGCTCCCTGGACCGGGGCGTCAACGCCAGCTCACACGTATAGCGGCAGGCGCCCGAGGCGCCGCCGCTATACGAAGTTGGCCTGAGGGTGTGGGATCGTCAGGCGAGAATGTCGACGCGGGTGCCCTGGCCGGGCGGCAGCGGCGGACGCGAGGCCTGCTTCTCCGCGGCCGCCTCGTCGCCGGTCTTGGCGGGATTGACGGCCTGGCTCTGCTGCGTCTGATTCCGGGTCTGCGTGTCTTGGGTCTGCGGCTTGGTCGTCTCGGTCGAGACCGGCGGCGGTGAGGGCGGCGGCGATGACGACGAAACGCTCGAAACGGACATGGTCCAGCTCCTCGCTTGGTGTTGCGACAAGCGTGGCCATCCCTGACGAAAACTTCGTCAATCAGATCGTTCGAATTGTCTGCAACTGTCGGTGGCGCGGTGAATAGTGAACGGGTCGCTGCCGCCGGCGCAGAAACGGCAGGAGTGTCGCTTCACCCGGCCTATTGGTCCTTGCTGCGGCTGATCGTGATCGAGGACTCGGTCTTGGTTCGGGCGCAGCGCATGTCGAGCCGGCGGTAGCGGCTGGCGACGTCGTCGCCACGGAAAATGCCGAGCCGGCGGTAACAGCGTGTGACGCCGCGCTGCATGTCGTCCTTCGGCAAGGTGAACACGATCGCCGCCGCGCTCGCCATCAGCTCGATGAAGGCCGGCGTCGGCTTGCGCTCGGATTTTCCGAACAACTGGTTGCTGACATTCTTCGATGAGCAGCCGAGCGTGATCTCGCGCGCCTTGGGATGGGCGAGATAGACGGTGCCGGCCACGGTCTGGCCGATCTTGATGCCGTCGATGCCGTTCTTCAATTCCTTGGCGATGTCGTCGCAGCGATCCGCCCGCGCGGCCTGCGGCAGCAGCAACGTGCTGAGCGCGACGAGGATGGCAAAGACGGCCGTGCGGCCAAATGAGCAATGATATGACTGCATTCCAAATACCCCCGCGCCATTGAAGCCTGCGCACGGAGGTCATGCAAGCGCGATGCGCCGCGGCCGCACAAGATCGTCGGCCGACGTGACCGCGTGTTGACGGATCGCGGTCATGGGCCGGCGGCAGCGGCGCGATCACTTCGTCAGAACCAGCAGCGGCCCGGATGCGACAGAGATACGCCCGCCGCGCGGCGCTCGCAGTCGTTGCCGTAGGTCTGGAAGTTGCAGCCGCACACCGGCATGTAGATGCGCGGGCAGCGCATCGGCTTTCTGCGGCAGACACCCATCATGTCGAACCGGCCACACTGGCCGGCTGGGAATTCGCAGTAGAGACCGGCATTACAGGGGATGCCGGCGAAGCCGCCGCACGCACGGCCGGGACCGACTGCGCCGGCGCTGCCCGGGAGCATGGTGATCAGGGCAAGAGCAAATGTGATGGCAGCGAAGAGACCTCGTTTCATGACGCCTCCAGGAGGAAAATGGATATGTCAACAATCTAAGGTTACATAATTCGGCGACCGATCGCAATCGATCTCGCCGTACGACACTGCGCTGGTCGCGGCGTCATGTTGCGGCAACTTCGCGAGCGGTCTCGATCAGCAGGTCGAAGGTCTCGTCGGGTGCGTGCTGCACGACATCGTGCCCGCACGCAAATGCGGGCACGCGCCACGCGGGATCGCTGCGCAGCCGCTCATACTGAGCGGTGAACGGCGTCGCGCTCCATCCGCTGGCGTAGACGAAGGTGCGGTGAAGAGCCGCCGCCATCGGGCGGTGGAGCTTCAGCGCCTGGATGAAGGTACCGAGCGGATGCGGCCGGCGGCGCGGATCGGAGCCTTCGCGCGGCAGCGCCGTCAGCCCGTCATGCCCGGCACGCTCGATCGCGAGCCGGCGATAGTCGTCACCGGCGAGATCCCACCATGACTGACCGTTCTCGGGTGCGAAGGCATCGAGATAGATCAGTGCGGCGAGCCTTTCCGGCACGCGGTCGGCGACGCCGGTCGCGACCATGCCGCCATAGCTGTGCGCGCACAGGATGACCTCGGACAGGTCCTCGATCGTCAGGAGCTCGACGACGTCGGCGATATGGGTATCGAGATTGACGCCATGGGCGCGGGCGGGCGTCTCCTCCAATCCGCTCAGGGTGGGGGCATGGGCCGCATGGCCGGCCTGCCGGAGCCTGGCGCAGAGCGCAGCGTACATCCAGCCACCGTGCCAACCTCCTGGAATCAGAACGAAAGTCGCCATGGTCCTCCTCCTCGAGGGCTGCACCGAGACATGTCTTGCAAGGCTTCGGACGGGTAGCGTATCAGACCTGTCAAGACCGCTTTTGGCGGCCATTTCCAGAACCCCACGAGCTCGCCATGAACGCGCCCACCGCCTTCCCCGACCAGTCCAAGCCCGTTCCGCCCTACAAGCACACGCCGCTGTTTCCGCTGGGGCCGGACACCACGCCCTACAAGAAGATCACGACCGAGGGCGTGCGGGTCGAGAAGGTGCTGGGCCGCGACATGCTGGTGGTCTCGCGCGAGGCGCTGCGGATCCTGTCGGAGGCCGCGTTCGGCGAGATCAACCACTATCTGCGCCCCGGCCATCTGGAAACAGCTGCGCAGCATCCTCGAGGATCCGGAAGCCAGCCCGAACGACAAGTTCGTCGCGCTCGACTTCCTGAAGAACGCCAACATCTCCGCCGGCGGCGTGCTGCCGATGTGCCAGGATACCGGCACCGCGATCATCATGGGCAAGAAGGGCTGCAACGTCATCACCGATGGCGACGACGAGGCGGCGCTGTCGCAGGGTGCGCGCGACGCTTACTTGCGCCGCAACCTGCGCTACTCACAGGTCGCGCCGCTCAGCATGTACGAAGAGAAGAACACCGCCAACAACATGCCGGCGCAGACCGAGATCTACGCGGAAGGCGACGACGCCTACAAGTTCATGTTTATGGCCAAGGGCGGCGGCTCGGCCAACAAGAGCTTCCTGTTCCAGGCCACGCCGTCGGTGCTGACCAAGGACCGGCTGCTGGCGTTCCTGAAGGAGAAGATCCTGACGCTCGGCACCGCCGCGTGCCCGCCTTATCACCTCGCCATCGTGATCGGCGGCACCTCGGCCGAGCTGTGCATGAAGACGGTGAAGCTGGCTTCCGCGCGCTATCTCGACGCGCTGCCGACGCAGGGCTCCGCTGACGGCAATGCCTTCCGCGACCTGGAGATGGAGCAGGAAATCCACAAGATGACGCAGTCGCTCGGCGTCGGCGCACAGTTCGGCGGCAAGTATTTCTGCCACGACGTCCGCGTCATCCGCATGCCGCGCCACGGCGCCTCGCTCCCGATCGGGCTCGGCGTGTCGTGCTCGGCCGACCGCCAGGTGCTGGGCAAGATCACCAAGGACGGCGTCTATCTCGAGGAGCTCGAGCATCATCCGGCGCAGTATCTGCCCGAGGTCGAGCAGGCGCTCGGCGGCGAGGTCGTGAAGATCGACCTCAACCAGCCGATGAAGGACATCCTCGCCACTCTGTCGAAGAATCCGATCAAGACGCGGCTGTCGCTCACCGGCACCATGATCGTCGCCCGCGACGCCGCGCATGCCAAGCTGCGCGAGCGCCTCGACCGCGGCGAGCCGCTGCCGGACTACTTCAAGAACCATCCGGTCTACTACGCCGGCCCCGCCAAGACCCCGGACGGCTACGCCTCCGGCGCCTTCGGCCCGACCACCGCGGGACGCATGGATTCCTTCGTCGACCAGTTCCAGGCCGCCGGCGGCTCGATGGTGATGGTCGCCAAGGGCAACCGCGCGCCGGCGGTGCGCGAGGCCTGCAAGACCCACGGCGGCTTCTATCTCGGCTCGATCGGCGGCGCCGCGGCCAACCTCGCCGAGCACTGCATCAAGAAGGTCGAGGTCATCGAATATCCCGAGCTCGGCATGGAAGCGATCTGGCGCATCGAGGTTGTCGACTTCCCGGCCTTCATCATCATCGACGACAAGGGCAACGACTTCTTCAAGGAGCTGAACCTCGGCTGAGCTCTCACTTACAAATCCAGTAGGGATGTGTGAGGGCCCGCATGATTGAGTGGTTCGACGATCTCAAGATCGGAATGCGGTTCGAGAGCGGTGAGACGACGGTGTCCCGCGAGGACATCAAGCGCTTCGCCGCCGAATTCGATCCGCAGCCGTTTCACCTCGACGAGGAAGCGGCCGAGAAGTCGATCCTGAAGGGGCTTGCCGCCTCCGGATGGCACACCGCTGCGATCGCGATGCGGCTTGCGGCGGAAGCGCGTCCGTTCGGCCCGCATCCGCTGTTCGGCGCCGGGGTCGACGAGCTGCGCTGGCTGAAGCCGGTGCGGCCGGGCGACACCTTGCATCTCGAGGGCGAAGTCGTCGATCTCGTGCCCTCGCAGAGCAAGCCGCAAGGCATCGTGCGCATCAAATGGACCGCCTACAATCAGAATCGTGAGGCGGTCTATACCTTCAATCCCATCGCGATCGTGCCGCGGCGCCCGGCCTGACCGGTGCCAGCAGCCGATGTTCGTCGGGCTCGATGGATTCCGCAATGGCTGGGTGGTCGTGACCATCGCCGGTCCGCGGGCCGGCATCATGTTTGCGGCTGACATCTCGACCGCGCTGTCGGACTCATTCGAACGCGCCGCCATCGACATCCCCATCGGCATGAGCGACGACGGCAAGCGCTCGTGCGACCGGCTTGCCCGTGAGAAGCTCGCTCCACACCAGTCTCGCGTCTTCACTGGCGCGCGGCGCTGGCTGTGGGAGGAGTTCGCGGATCCCGATGAGGCGAACATCGAGGCGTTGCGGCGCGGGCAGCCGCGCGCCTCCCGCCAGCTCTGGCATCTCGGCAGGAAGATCATGCAGGTGGATGCGTTCGCGCGCGCGCGCCGCGACCTCGATATCAGAGAGGCCCACCCGGAACTGGTCTTCCTGCGCCTTCACGGCGCCCCGCTGCCGTCGAAGAAGACGGAGCAGGGCGCCAAGCTACGGCGCGAATTGTTAGTTGCTGCGGGCTTCGCCGAGATCGATGACTGGACGAACCGCGCCCGGATCGGCACCGGCGCCAAGCCTGACGACGTGCTCGACGCATGCGCTGTGGCGCTCGCCGCCCGCGACTGCGCCGGCAGCCTGCCCGAAGGCGAGCCGCCCCGCGATGCGCTTGGCCTGCCGATGCAGATCTGGTTCTGAAAGAGCGCGCGACCATTATGAGGCACGGGACACCGAGGGCCCGCCGCAAAATCCGCCGCCATCCTGGGCGCGCGAAGCGCGGCGAGCCTTTTGCCGCGCGCATTGCAGCGCGATGGAGTCCGGGCTCGTGCTGCGCACGCCCTGGAGTGGCGAAGGAGAGCTTGTCGCGTGTTAGTCAGATCAAACGCGGGCCCCGTTGGATTCCGTAAAAAATAAATGTATTGCTATTTTTCGGAAATCGTGATTTGATCGCGCCATCCCGCCTCACTGCGGAGGGGCGTTGCGCGCGATCGTCACGACACGCGAGGCGGGGAGGCGATGGCCGCGGATTGCCGCAGCATGCCCTCGGGCGTGCGGACGAACGGCGATGCGCGGACGTGAAGTCGCGTGGTCCTGGCGCCCCGAAGCTGGCGCCAAGTCCGGAGGAATGATGATCCTTCGGGCGACGGTGGCTACGAGCCGGACACCGGGGAGATCGCGTATAAGCGTGAAGACCATCGCGCAGGGAAGGCCGGGCGTTTCCGGCTGCACCTGTGGTACCTGCCGCCTGCATTTTTCTCGCAGGCGGGCCGCAGGCGTCAGCCGACGCCTGGCCTTCCCTGCGCCCTCTGCATCTGAAGAGGGACATGTCGATGCATCACTCGGGCGTTGGCCGTCGCGAGATCGCGCATGCTTGTTCGGGCTGTTTGAAATGTAAAGCGGAGCGAGCCGCATTGGCGTTGCCGTAGGGTGGGCAAAGCGACCGCCCGCAGGGCGGTGGCGTACCCACCGTCTTCATGCGCATTCCGGAGCGAATGGTGGGCACGGCGCGCCAGAGGTCCCCATGAAGTGGCGGCGGCGGGGCGCGCCTTTGCCCACCCTACGAATTCAGGCCCGCGCGCCGGTGAACGGGAAGCTGCCCATGAAGCCGATGCCCATCTCGCCCGAGATGGTGTCGCCGGCGACCTTGCCCTTGAAGTCGAGCGTCAGCGGCATCGGGCTGGTGATGGAGACCTTCCAGGCGACGTCGTCGCCGTTGACGGTGCCGTCGAAGATCTCGGCGGAATCGCCCTCAGCGGCCTGGGTGCCGGTCAGCGTCGCGCCCGAGCTCTTCACGTTCAGGGTCGCGCTGCGCTCGCCCATCGGCGTGTTCAAGGTCAGATTCCAGTTGCCGTCCACAGCCATCGATCGTTCTCCTGGCGTTGCGCTTTGCGGACCTCGAGGCGACGGCCTCGAGGAAGCGTTCGGCCGCCCCTATAGCGCATCTTTGCGCGTAAGCCCATTGCGGCGATCGGATGCAGGGCTCAGGCCCGCGCCGCCCTGAGGCGGTTGGCGACCACGAGGCGGAAGGCCATGAACTGCAGCGCGAAGGCCGCAACCTTGGCGCCGCCCGCGACCACGGTGATGTAGAGCACCCACAGCTTGATGTCGCCGGTCATGGCCACCGCGATGGTGCCGAGACCGAGCGCGAACATCAGCGCCGCCCAGGCATAGCCGGCGACGGTGACGTATTCCGGAATGGTCTCCGACACGATCGGCGGCACATAGCGCAGCATCCAACCGCGCTTGAGCATGATCAGGCCGATGGCGAAATGGCCGATCGCGGGCTTGGCGAACATGAAGCGGGGATCATTGGTCAGGAGCGTCACGCCGCCGAGCACGATGACGAGGCCGACGCTGGCATAGGCCATGAAGCTGAGGTGCACGCCCTTGATGCGCGCCCAGACCACCTGCACCACGGCGACGGCGACCGCGGCACCGGTCGCCAGCACGACATCGTCGGTCGCGATGTACAGGATGAAGAACACTGCGGCCGACAGGAAGTCGGCAATCAGCTTGGCAAACACGACTTTCACGCACGTCTCCTGCAGCAGACCCCGGTCACGAAGCTTGGCCGGACATTGCGGCGGCAGTCTGCGCTGCCACATCCTTTGTTCGGCGGTAGTCAGGATACCAGCGCGTGAAATAAAGTGCACTGTTGCGGGCGGCAAAAGCGATAGCGAGGCCGGTCCAATACGGCAGGCCGGGGACGTAGAGCGTCATCAGGTTGCCGACGATCATCAGCAGCGCCGACAAGGTCCAGGCGCCGGTGATGACGTAATTGGCGCGCAGGAAGCCCGGAATCGCCGCGGTTTCCGGCGGTACGGCCTCCAGCGCATATTGCAGCGTGAACGGCGTGCGCAGCAGCATCGAGCCGAGCGACAGCGCGAAAATGCCGCAGTCGACTGCGAGGCGCACCGCCGAGGCGCTCAGCGTCGGGTCGATGAGGCTGAGGTAGGCGGCTACGCTTGCGAACACGATCGCCGAGCCCAGGCCGAGGATCTTGATCGAACGTCCCTTGGCGACGTCGAGCGCGACCACGGTCAGGCACATCGCCGTGGCCACGGCCAGGCTGAGCGTGGCCGAGACCACCGTCATCAGCGCCGCGTAGACGCCGTAGGGCGCAAGGATGAGGAAGATCGTCATGGAGTTCGCCCGGTTAATCTTTACAGCGACAAGATAAATACGACCCGGGCGGCATCGGGTCAAGCCAATCTTGACAGTGTAAAAATATTGTGAGACCCCAGGTTAGCTAAGATTTATCAATGGCTTATACTTTCACTGCCGACCCAATTGCCGTGGAAGCCATCGGGCACGCGGTGGCCGAGATGCACCAGGGCCACGGGACCGCCGCCGACGTCGGTGGCGTTGAAGACGGCGAGGTCGCTGGTGTTGGAGCCGCCGCGCCAGACCACGGTCAGCAGCCAGCCGTCACCCTCGGCGGCATCGAGGCTGCGCGGCACGAACACCGGCTCGGACAGGGTGTCGCCGGCGGGCAGCAGATGCGTCGCACGGCGCGTGCCGGCGCCATCGACATGGGCGAGCCCGGAGAGCGCGCCGAACAGCGGCCCGTCCGGATTGGCGCAGGCGTACCAGCCGTGGCGGCTCGTGAGCCCGGCGCGGCGGTCGTCGATGCGGGGGAATTCGCCGGTGAGGTCGTCGAGATAGCTCTGTGTGAAGCGGTCGGTGTTGCCGGCGAGGTCGAAGCTCCAGCGGCACAGCCGCGCGACCGACTTGGCCGGATCGGTCGGGCGCCCGTCGGGATGCGGAAACAGCGGCGCTTCCTCGAACTGCATGACGTCGGCGATGATGCGGCTGCCGTCCTCCCAGGCGTTCATGATGTGGAAGACGTAGCAGGCGTCACCGCGAAACCAGACGATGTCCTTGATGTCGCCGCTGCGCTTCATCACACCGACATAGGCGCCCTTGTCAGGCTCCCAGGCGTAAGGCGGCTTGCCGGACATGGCGCGATCGATGCTGCCGGTGAGCGGCAGGATTGGAAACAGCACGTGGTTGGCCGTGACAATGAAGTCGTGCACCATGCTGGCATAGGGCGCATCGAAACGATCGAGACGCGTCAGTTTGCCGGCCGCATCGACCGTGCCGTAGGACAGCGCCGGCGTCAGCGGACCGGCGGCGTTGTAGCCGAAGAACAGCAATTCGCCGGTGACCGGATCGGTCTTCGGATGTGCGGTGAAGGCGCCGCGCAGGCGGCCGCCGAAATCGTGGTAGCCACGGGTGGCGAGCGTGCCGGGCTCGATCTCGGTCGGCAGATGCGCCTCCTCGAGCGCGAGCAGGCGGCCGGCATGGGCGATGATGTTGGTGTTGGCGACGCCGCCATCGGTGACGTCGGCTGGCGCGTCCGGCAGCTTGCGGCCGAAGCCGCCGAACAGCGCGCGCCCCGCGCTGCGCTCGGCCTCGAATTTCGGGGTGCGGATCCAGCGGTTGCGATAGGACGCGCGGCCGTTCTCCAGATGGAAGGCGTGCAGCATGCCGTCGCCGACGAACCAGTGCGAGCCTGGCGAAGAGAATTGCGGGTTGGGGCCGTTGCGATAGAGCGTGCCGTTCAACTCGCGCGGCAGCTCGCCGGTGATGGCGAGGAACGGCGCGTCGGCTTCGAACGGGATCGGCGCGATATTGTCGCGCGGAGTGCGGCGCTGCCGGGCTGTTTCGTTCGACGGTCCATTCATGGCGTGTCCTTCCCCTCGATGCCAGCTTTATCTTTACGCTGTAAAGATAAGGCTACCGGCCGAGAAGCCCGAGGTCAAGGCTAATCTTTACGCTGTCAAAATTGCTTGTATAAGGAGAAGCATGACGAAGATCGAACAGGCAAGACTGAGCAGTCATCGGACAACGACGGCGGCGGCCCGGACGCGATCGCGGCGCGCGGTGAGCGCGGGCGAGCCGGCCGCCCCCTATCATCACGGCGCGCTGCGCGATGCGCTGCTCGAAGCGGCCGAGCGCGTGCTGGAGCGCGACGGGCTGGCCGGACTGACCTTGCGCGCAGTGGCGCGCGAGGCCGGCGTGTCGCATGCGGCGCCGACGCATCATTTCGGCGATCTCACCGGGCTGGTCAGCGAGCTCGCGGCGATCGGATTCACGCGGTTCAATGCGGCGATGAAGGCGGCCGGCGAGCAGCCCGGCACGCCGATCGAGCGGGCGATGGCGCGGGCCCGCGCCTATGTCGCCTATGCGCAGGCCAATCCCGGCATGTATGGACTGATGTTCCGGACCGAGCGTCTCGATTATTCCCGCCCCTCGCTGCACGAGGCCGCGGAAGCCTCATTTGCCGGACTCGCCGGATCGGTCTCCGCGCGCAGCGAAGGTCCGGTCGGCGACGAGGAATTGTCGCTCGATCAGTCCGCGGCGATCGCCCGCGCCTGGTCGCTGGTGCATGGCTACACGATGCTGCTGCTCGACGGCCGCCTTGCCGACATCCTGCGCCGCTCGCCGCCGGGCACCACGGCCGAAGCGCTGCTGGAGGCGATGCTCAGGGCCACGGTGCCGAAGCTGCCGCCGGGCGCGTAGCTCGACGCACCGGAAACCGGGTGGGGGATCATGCGTTGGCAACGCATGGCACGAACACCACGCGTTCCCTGGAGCAAGGCCAATCCGCGCAAGCGCGCCGGCAAGGCCTCCACCCGTCTCACCCCGGCCGAAAAGGCGGCGGCCAAGGCGCGCGCCCGCCGCGCCGGGCGGCGCTATCCCAACCTGGTCGACAACATGCGCGTCGCGGCCAAGAAGGCGGCAAAGACCAAGACCAGTGGACGCAAGCGGACGGCGAAATCGAAGACCGGGAACGGCGCGTCGAAGACGGCGAGCGGGCGCAAATCCGCCGCGCGCAAGACGGTAAAATCCGGACGGAAGTCGGCGCGCTAATTGGGTGGCGACGCCAGATCGACGGCCCGGCCGCGCGTGCCGACGATTTTCACCCTGTCCTTGCCGCAGGCGAAGCCGCGCGCCGTCTCGTCAGCGGCCTGCCGCGCCAGCTCGTTGGCGTTGCCGTTGGCGGCCGCGTCGACATAGGCGACATGGCACACCGGTCCCGGCGGCAGCCGGGTCACCACCAGCATCGGCCTGTCCTTCGGCCCCTTGCCGCCTTGATCGTCATTGTCGGCGATCTGCCAGCGCTGGATGATCGCAAACGGCTTGCCGTCGGCGATCCGCCACTCGACGGTGTTGCCGGCGGAGTTGAACGGTCCGAACCAGGTCTGAGCGGCCGGCTCCTTCGCGGCGGCGCGGATGTTGCGGCCCACCGACACGGTCTGGCGCAGATCGCCTTCGTTGACGAGCAGAATCAGGCCGTCCTTGCCAGGGCAGGTCTGCGTCGAGCTGTCGCTCTCCTGCTTGCCGCCGATGGTGCGGCAGTCCCTGGCGGCGGCCGATGTATAGGCGCTGGCGATGGTCTCTGCAGTCGCGTGGCCGATCCACGCCGCGCAGAACATCAATGCGACACTGATTCTTCGCGCCACGGCGCGATCTGGGAGGAATTCGGACATGCGAGGGCCCTGATGACCGGAACTCGTCCTGCGCAGGACGCTGCAAGCTGGGGACGGCGCGAAACGGCGGCGAGAAACACCTGACAGCGTCGCGAAATTATCCTAGAACGGCGGCCTCGCGAGGTCCATGTCTTCTCATCGCTCATGCCTGTCATCCCGGAATCCAAACCCTATCGCATCGGCCGCTCCAAGACGGGGCTCGGCCTGTTTGCCACCCAGCCGATCAAGAAGGGCACCAAGATCATCCGCTATTTCGGACCGCTCCTGGATTCGAAGAAGGCGGAGGAGGACGCGATCGAGAACAAATATCTGTTCGAGCTGGACAAGCGCTGGACCATCGACGGCTCGATCCGAGAGAACGTCGCCCGCTACATCAATCATTCCTGCAAGCCGAACGCCGAGTCCGACGTCAAGCCGCGCAAGAAGAAGATCTTCATCCGGGCCATCAAGAACATCGAGCCGGGCGAGGAGATCAACTACGACTACGGCACGGACTACTTCAAAGCCTATCTGAAGCCGATCGGCTGCAAATGCGACGCCTGCGAGAAGAAGCGGGCCAAGAAGAAGGCCGAGGCGCGCGCCGAGCGGGCGCGGGTGAAGGCGAAGGACGCGCGCAAGGCCGAGAAGAAGGCGAAGACAAAGGCCGAGAAGCCCGTCAAGGACAAGGCCAAGCAGCGGCCCAAGGCCAGAGCCCAATCGGGCGGCGAGTCTGCTCGCGGCAAAGCCAAGACCCGGCGGCCGGCTGCCGGCAATCGTGGCAGGACCAAATCCACCCCGGCGAAGACGCTGACCAGCCGCGCCAAGGCGGCCTGATCCGACCGGCTCGTTGCCGGGATCTCTCAGGACGGCTTGCCGAAGGCCAGCGTCGTCCAGGTGACGCCGGCCGCCCGGTTCTCTGCGCCGAGCGACTCGCCATGGCGGTTGAGCTGGAGCGTCAACCAGAGCTGCCGCGCCGGCTCAATGACCGTTTCGGCCGCGATCTCGAACATCCGGCGGCCCGGCGGCACCGGACCATGCCGCAACGTCATGATCAGCATTCCGCCGGGAGCGACCCGTGCCGCGATGTTGGGAAGCGCGCGTCGCCGCTGCGCCTCGTCGAGATGCATCAGGACGGCGGTCAGCATCACCAGGTCGAACTGCTCGTCGCGAGCAGCCAGTGCAGCGAGTTCGGGAAGGCTGTCGTCGATCCAGGTGATGGCCGGCGAGGGATGCAGTTGCATGGCGCCGACGCGCAGTGCCTCGGTCGGCTCGACGGCAACCACCCGATGTCCAAGGCTCGCAAACCAGGCGGCGTCGCGGCCCGTGCCGGCACCGATGTCGAGCACGCGTGCGGGCGCCTTCGGCAGCAGATGAAGCACGGCGGCATGGACCTGTTCCGACGGGATGCTCTCGTAACGCGCGAAGAGACTGTCGGCCTCGATGGCGTAGCCTTCCGTTCCGCTCACCTGCGGCTGCATCGCTGCTATCCCCTGTCGATCTCCAATTATGCAGAAGATGCATTCGCCGCGCATTTCAAATCTCGGTTCGGCCGCGAGCGCCGGGCCGCTCGATCACGATGGCCGGCGCTCACCACCGCTCCGCGTCAGGCCGTGATGGTGCCGGCGCTGCGGCGCAAGCCGATATATTGCAGCTCGGCGAAGATGCCGGTGCCTACCGCCTGCACCGCGACGAAGATCTCGCCGAGCACGTTCGGTGTGACGAGGCCCGAGAACAGCAGCGCAATGCTGCCGACCGTCCACGCCGCATTGCCGGCGACGACCAGAAGGATCAGACGTCTTGGCGCCACCGGCCGCGCGCCCAGCCAGCCGACGAAGCTCGCGTAGACGATCAGGAACAGGCCGGTCTCGCGCAGCGGCGCGTCGGGCAGCTGCAGCAGCGCCGCCAGCGGCGAAGCGCCGAAGGTGAGCGCGAGCCCGGCGACGCCGCTGAAGGCGGCATCGGCGAGCAGGGCGCGGCGGAGCAGGGCGGACGAGGTGATCATGTCGGGTCTCCTGAGGTTTGGAGTGAGGACGGTTCAACGGAACCAGGCCAGGAGCTGACGGCGCAGGCGCGCCGGGCGCAGCGAGCGTGCCGCCCTTGTCTCGATGGCGTAGACCTGCGCGAAGACGAGGCTGCCCGTGACGTGCAGCAGCGGCTCCGGCATGTTGAGCGAACGCGCCAGCAGCGATGTCGCGAGACCCGCCAGCCAGTGGCCGACTGCGGTGAAGGTAAAGGCCTCGGGATTGCGCTGCCTGCTCATCGTCATCTCCTGTGGTGAGGACGATGAGCCGCATCGCGAGGCATTTCGATTACCTGGCAGGTCATGGAGGCGCTGACGTCGGCGTGATAGGTCTTGGCCCATGAATGCACAGCTTGCTTCGGCGCGCGCCGACCGCGCCAGACCCGTTCATGTCGGCGAGCACCTGCGGCAATGGCGGCAGCGCCGGCATCTGTCCCAGCTCGATCTGGCGCTCGATGCCGAGATCTCGGCGCGCCACCTGAGCTTCGTGGAAACCGGCCGCTCCGCGCCGTCGCGCGACATGGTCCTCAAACTGGCGGAGCGACTGGACGTGCCCTTGCGCGAACGCAACGTTCTGCTGGTGGCGGCCGGCTACGCGCCCGCCTTCCAGCAGCGCCCGCTCGATGATCCGGCGCTGAAGCCGGCGCGCGAGGCGATGAACCTCGTGCTCAGGGCCCACGAGCCCAACCCTGCGCTCGCGATCGACCGACACTGGAACCTGGTCGCGGCGAACCGGATGATCGCGCCGCTGCTGTCAGGTGTCTCCGAGCGGCTACTTGCGCCGCCCCTGAATGTGCTGCGCGTGGCGTTGCATCCGGAGGGGCTGGCGGGGCGGACGGTGAACCTTGCCGAATGGGCCGGTCATCTGCTGGAGCGACTGCACCGGCAATGCGAGGCGACCGCCGATGCCGGCTTGCTCAAGCTTTATGAGGAGGTGAAGTCCTATCCGATCCCCGCGCGATTGGCGCCGCTCGCGGTCGACAGCGTCGCGATCCCATTGCGGCTTCGGGTCGACGATGGCGTGCTGAGCTTCTTCTCGACGACGATGGTGTTCGGCACGCCGGTCGATATCACGCTGTCGGAGCTGGCGC
Source organism: Bradyrhizobium oligotrophicum (assembly GCA_050641875.1). Lineage (GTDB taxonomy): Bacteria > Pseudomonadota > Alphaproteobacteria > Rhizobiales > Xanthobacteraceae > Bradyrhizobium > Bradyrhizobium oligotrophicum_B. The sequence continues at coordinate 7,053,858 of CP192619.1, read as the reverse complement.
TGGAGACCTTCTTTCCGGCCGACGAGCTCACCGCCCTCAGGCTCAAGGAGATGGTTACCTCGCCGTGACCCCGCTTGTGCTGGCCGTGCGTAGGCTTATCTTGGGCGCAGCCATGGGAACCCGGAGGCATGCGCATGAGCACCTTGAAGCCGCTGATCATCGATGTCGTCTCCGACGTCGTCTGTCCCTGGTGCTACATCGGCAAGAAGCGCATCGAGGAGGCGCTGAAGCTCGTGCCCGACGTGCCGGTCGAGGTGAACTTCCGGCCGTTCTTCCTCAATCCCTGGGTGCCGCGCGAGGGCATCAGCCGCGAGCAGTACCTCACGACCAAGTTCGGATCGGTCGAAGCCTACAAGGGCATCGCAGGCCGCGTGGTCGCGGCCGCGGAGCAGGAGGGGCTGAGCTATCATCCCGATCGCGTCGCCCGTCAGCCCAACACGATCGATTGTCATCGCCTGATCCGCTGGGCCGGCGAGATCGGCAAGGCGCCCGAGATGAAGCAGCGGCTGATGGAGTTGCATTTCCGCGACGGCGGCGATCTCACCGACGTCGAGGTGCTCGTACAGGCCGCAGCGGATTGCGGGCTCGATGCCGAGGTGGTCCGCAAGATGCTGGCGACCGACGAGGATGTAGCGCTGGTCTCGGCCCAGGCGCAGGAGGCCGCAGAGAAGGGCATCTCCGGAGTGCCGACCTACGTCTTCGCGCAGAAATACGCCGTCTCCGGCGCGCAGGATCCGCAGATGCTGGCGCGCGCCATCAGGCAGGTGTCGGCGGAGGTCAACGCCGAGGCGGCTGAGTAGTCGGCCGGCGTTTTCGGATGGCGCGGATCGCGTGCACCGCGCGACGTGCGATGGTCAAGCCTTCGCGTCGTGCCGTCAACGCGGCATGAATGAGTTCGACGACCGGATCGCGCGCGTGGAGCGGGATCAGCACGTCGCCGATGGCGAGGCGTTGGCGCCAGATCGGATTGATCATGGGATGGTCGGGACCGGCAGTGGAGTCGGCGGCATGGATCTTCGGATCCGCGCAAAGATGCCGGGTCAGGTCGAGCGTCAATTGGACACCGGGCGAGTATTTCGCGAAGCGCTCGTCGACGCCGAGCTTGAAGAAAAAGGCGCGATCCCGATGCCGCAATACGACGCCTGCGGCAACGGTGGTGTCGCCCGCCATGAGGCTGATGATCTCGCAGGCCTCGTGCTGCGCCAGCGCCGGCGCCGCGCGTCGGATGAACGCCGCGTCGCCGTCGTGCTGGATCAGCGCAGTGCCGCGATGTCCCTTCCAGCCGCTCGCCTCCAGCACCAGAAACGTCTCCAGCGCAGTGGAGACGTCGCCGGGAGAGCGTGCGACCTCGAAGCGAACCTCGCCATGCTCGGCGAGCCGATGACGCAGGCGGCGCAACTCCTTCAGCTTCTTGGCGCCGAGCGCATCATGCAGCACCTGGTCGGCGTCCCCGGTCGCATCGAGCAGGGCCCGTTCATAGGACTGCAGCATGCGCGGGCGCAGGCCTCCGCGACGAAGCGCTGCCTCGAACGCCTGCATCACGGGGCCTGCCAGCGACATGTCGCGCAACAGCAGGGCGCGAGCGCCCGTTCGTCGCGCAGCATCGAGCAGTTGCGCCGCAGCCCGCTCCGCGCGCCCTGCATCGAGCAGCGGCGTGCACAGCGTGCCGTAGGGATGGCCGCTGGCGAGCGCGGGCAGGGGAAGCCTGCAGGCATGCCATAGAGAGGTCGTGGGCATCAGGCCAATGAGACGCGAGGGCTGATCGTCATCCCATGCGCACAGCGCCGATGTTCCGGTGCGGCCGCGCGCCGTGGCGTTCACCGCGCGTTCCCAGCCGGGCAGGTAATAGCCGTTCGGCTCGCGCGCACGCTCCGCCAGATCCTGCCATGCCTGCAGTGAAACGGTCTCGAGCGGCACCAGTTCGGCGGCGCGCTCGTGCGCGAGCGGACCGGCCTGGCGGTCTCTTGCCGTCGATGAAGCAGTCGCAATCGCGCGATCGATGATCTCGGCCACGTCCCGATGGTCCCCTCGCGGCGCGGACAACCCGCACCGAGGGCGACACTAGCGCAAAGCCGACAAGAGACACTTGCCGCCGGCCAACAATTCGAGTCGATGCGTTAACGGCCTGTTCAGCATGTCGCCTGATGCGATCAGCGGATCAGCGCCACCTCGCGGAAGGCGCCGATCAGCGGCTTTTCGAGCTTGCCCTCCATCCCCTGAAGGATCTCGTAGGCCTTCTCGCGCGTCATCACCGGCTTGTAGCTGCGATATTCGATCAGCGCCGAGAAGATGTCGGAGATGGTGAGGATGCGCGTGAGGTCCGGGATGTTGTCGGCCATCAGCCCGTCGGGATAGCCGCTGCCGTCTAGAAATTCGTGATGGTTGCGTACCGCCTTGAGCACTTCGTCGGTGATGGCAGCGTTGTCCTTGAGTGCCTCGTAGCCGGCCACGGGATGGGTTTCCACCAGCGTGCGTTCCTTGACGTCGAGCCGGCCCGGCTTGTCGAGAATGGTGAGCGGGATCTTGGCCTTGCCGATGTCGTGGAACATCGCGGCCATGTAGAGACGCTCCAGATCGGAGCTGTGGACGCCGAGGCTCAAGCCGAAATCAACGGTGATGCCGGTCACCAGCAGGCAGTGCTGATAGGTGCCTTCGTGATGGCGGCGAACGGTGGCGAGCCAATCAGACAGACCGTTTTCCGCTATACAGTCGGCGATCCGCTTGCCGGCGCGCCGGGTCTCCTCGACGTCGATCGCTGCACCGCCTAGCACGGCCGCGAACATCGAGGCGATGCAGGATGCGCCGGCAAATGCGGCCTGTCGGTCGTCGGTCGCGATGCTCTTGGCCGTAGAACCGGGGCGCACATCGAGCAGCTTGCCGAGCAACTGATTGCGGCTCGGCGTGCTCGACAATACACTTGTCGCACCGAGCGCATAGGCCTGAACCGTCGATAGACGGGATTTGTTGTTGGTCAGGAAGATCCGCCGCGGAATACGCGAGAGCCGGTCGGAGATCTCCTTCAATGCGGTGATGTTGTCGACGTGGCGCAGATCGGCGGCCACGACGATCGCGTCGATGTCGCCGCCTTTGAAGTCGGCATCACCGATCAGTTCAGATGTGAGCGAGCAGCGTTCGGCCAGCATGCCGCGAAGCATAGCGAGTTTGGCCGTGTCATCGCCGACGAGGTGAACGTTCATGGAAAACCAGGTCCAGGGTCATTCCGCGTTTGAGCCTCGATGTTCCGCAGGAATCGTTAAATTTGAGCCATTCGTTCGCTGTGCGGTTGCGGATTTGCGTTAGCTAAGAACTAACAATCGGCGCCCCGGTGCGGTAGCCCGTTCCTGCGCGTCCGCCGACAAGGCGATTTCCACTCGAGTTGGCGGATCCGGCTCGCCTTGGGATGGGATTATTTCGTCGGCAGGACGGCTTTGTAATCTTCAGAAACACAGTCGTCGCCAGCCGCCGCGCGTCGCCGGTCGATGATCTCGTTGTGCCTGATCGTGAGCCGATAGGTCTGGCGCCGGAGCGCGGTTCCACTGGCGGATATGATCTGAGCCCGTACGCAGGCGGTCCATGTATCGCCGGTGTCGGCATGTTGGGCGGATGTGGCCTCGACATCGCGCGGCAGCGTCGTTGCGACGAAGATCATGTCGAGATTCTTGCGCACGAGAAGCGCGACATCCGGCGCGGCTTCGGGCTGCGGCGGCTCGGGCGCCTTGGTCCGCATGAAGGCCGGCAGGCGCGCATTGCTGTCGGCGGCGCAGCCGGTCAGAAGCAGGGCCGAGAGCAGCCCCACGTGTGACGCAATCCGCCGCATGTCGCCTTGCCCCCCACTGCAGTGCCGACTGCTAGCGGGTGATCGCGGCATTGCTGCGGGATCCCGTGCCGCAACGATGTCCGGTCGCGGCCGGAGGCAGTCTTGCGCGCGCGAACGGCGCCTGCGGCATCGTGCTCACCGGATTGTGCCCGTCGGGATGAACCGGGCTGCGAACCGGCTCGACCAACAGGCACGCCATGAGCAGATTGGAGGTCCCATGTTTCGGCACGCTCTCAGGGCTGCATTGCTCGCCGGCGGCCTGTTTGCCGGCCTTGCTCCCGCATTGGCTGAAAGCAGCAGGCTGGCGCTGGTGATCGGGCAGTCGGCCTATCGTTCGGTGACGCCGCTGCCGAATCCCGCCAACGACGCCAAGGCAATGGCGCTGATGCTGGGAGAGGCGGGGTTCGAGGTGACGACGGCCGCCGATCTGTCGCAGCGGGATCTCAACAGGGAGGTCGGCGACTTCGCCGCCAAGATCGCGGCCAAGGGACCCGACACGGTGGCGCTGGTGTTCTATGCCGGCCACGGCCTGCAGATCGATGGCGAGAACTATCTCGTACCCGTCGACGTCGATCCGCGGCGTGAAGCCGACATTCCGCTGCAGGCCGTGCGTCTCAACGATCTCCTGAACACGCTCAATTCGGTGCCGAGCCGGATGCGCATCCTGCTGCTCGATGCCTGCCGCAACAATCCGTTTCCCGCCATCAGCCAGAACGCGGGTCGCGGCCTTGCGCTGGTCGACACCAAGACGGGAGCGCCGGGCACCTTCCTGTCCTACTCGACTTCGCCCGGCGCGGAAGCCGAGGATGGCACCGGCGCCAACAGCCCCTATACTACGGCTCTGCTGCAGGCGGCGCGGGAGCCGGGCCTCCCGATCGAGCAGGCATTCAAGCGCGTGCGCGTCGCGGTGAACAAGGTCACCGAGGGCCGGCAGACGCCGTGGGATTCGTCGTCGTTGACGGAGGATTTTCGCTTCGTCGTGTCGGCGGATGCGAGCACCGCCAATGCCGGCCCGCGGCCGGTTGTCGCCAAGCGCAGCGTCGACGAATGGAAGCGCAGTCTGGAGGGCAAGCCGATCGAGGCCGCCAACGAGATCATCGTCGGCGACGGCAGCGTCGAGGCGTATGAGGCCTTCGTGACGCTCTACACCGCGCCGCCCTACGGCCCGCAGGCGCGGGAATGGCTCGACCTCCACAACAGGATGGCCGCCTGGAACGAGGCGGTGCTGATCAACACGGTGGCGTCCTATCAAGGCTTTCTCGACCGCTATCCGAACAGCGACCTGACCCCGACCGCGCGCAAGCTGATCGAGCGCTTGCGCAACCGGCCCGTGGTGACGCCGGTGGTGGCGGCCGCCAACGCGGCGATCCCGGCCGCCGCTTCGGCAACCCTGCCGGTCGTGCCAGCCGTTGCCGCGGCAGGCCCGACCTGCCCATGCTCGCAGACGCCTCCGCCGGCCCGGAAGTCGGAAACGCCGAAGCGGGTCGAGGAGAAGCCGGCGAGGAAGCGCGACGAGGACCCGCCCAAGCGCGCTGGCCGCACGCCCCGGCGTGACCCTGGCGACGATGTCGTCGTCTATGCGCCGCCGCCTCCGCCGCCTGTGTATTACGGACCGCCGGTGCGCGTGGCGCCGCCGGTCAGTATCGGGATCGGCATCGGCGGCGGCTATGGCGGCGGCTATGGGCGGGCACCTCAGAACTATCCCACACGGCGCGGCTACGGCTACTGAAGCTGGCCGACCTCTGCGCATCGATGTGGCCGCCCGCAGGGGCGGCCACTGACGTTTGGCGGAGGGGTTCGTTCGGCTCATCTCTCGGTTCCGCCATTCGTCATCGCTCCTCACCACTCGTCCCGCGGATGCCGCCGCCCGTCCCATTCGGCTCGATCCGCCGGCGAAAGCTGCTTTCATCGTCCCGCTGCGCCGCTTCGGATGCAGTCTGCGGGAGGGAAGGGTCATGTCGTTGCGTCGAGCGGGTGTTTGCGCGGGCCTCGTCTGGAGCCAGTTGATGGTGGTGCCGGCGTTTGGCTGGCAGCACTGGGGCGGCGACGCCGGTGGAACGCGGTTCTCGCCGCTGGCGCAGATCACGCCGTCCAACGTCGATCGGCTCGTGCGGGCCTGGGACTATCACACCGGAGATCTTGCAGAGCCGGCCGCCCGCGGCAGCCTTGCGCACCAAGTTCGAGGCGACGCCGATCCTGGTCGAGGACAGCCTGGTGCTCTGCACGCCGTTCAATGAGGTGGTCGCGCTCGATCCAGGCACCGGCGTGCAGCGCTGGCGTTTCGACCCCAAGGTCGGTGACGGGCGGCGCCCGGCCAATCGTTATGCCTGCCGCGGCGTTGCCTATTGGGTGGACGAGCGGGCGCCCGCCGGCGCGGCATGCCGCAGCAGGCTCTTCATGGGTACGGTCGATGCTCGCCTGATCGCCCTCGATGCCCGGACGGGGCAGCCCTGCGCAGGCTTCGGAGCGGACGGAGAAGTGCGGATCGACATCGCCAAGGAGCTGTTGTGGCCGGGCGAATTCCAGATCACCTCGGCGCCGGTGGCGAGCAGGGGCGTCGTGGTGGTCGGCTCATCGATCGGCGACAATGTGCGGGTCGATGCGCCCAAAGGCACCGTACGCGGTTTCGATGCGCGCACCGGTGAGCTGCGCTGGAGTTTCGATCCGTTGCTCCATGACGACATCGCGGCGGGACATGCGAATGTCTGGGCGCCGATGTCGGTCGACGAGGTGCGCGGCCTCGTGTTCCTTCCGACCTCTTCGCCCAGTCCGGATTTCTTCGGCGGTGCGCGTCCGGGGGACAACCGGCACGCCGATTCCGTGGTCGCTTTACGGATCGAAAGCGGCGCGCTGGCCTGGTCGTTTCAGACTACGCATCACGACGTCTGGGACTACGATCTGCCGGCACAGCCGACGCTGGCGCGGATCGACACCGGGCAGGGGCACGCGACGTCGTGATGCAGCCGACCAAGCAGGGTTTCGTGTTCGTGCTCGACCGCGACACTGGCGCGCCGATCTGGCCGGTGGAGGAGCGCGCGGTGCCGCAGGGCGCCGTCGAAGGTGAGGTTCTGTCGCCGACGCAGCCGTTCCCGACCCATGTGCCGCCGTTGCTCGATCAGCGCTTCGCAGCGGATGATATTTTCAGGGCCGTGCCGCGCGTCTTGGATTCCTCCTGCGACGATCAGCTCGCGCCGTTGCGCAACGAGGGTCTCTACACGCCACCGACGACGAAGGGGACGTTGCTGTTTCCAATGACCGGAGGCGGCGTGAACTGGGGCGGGGCGGCGTTCGATCCCGTCCATCAGATCCTCTACGCCAATGTCAGCCGTGCCATTCACATCGTCCGGCTGATCCCGCGCGCGGAAGCTGACGGGATGACGCCGCCGCGTGGGGTCGATTTCGGACTGCAGCGCGGGTCGCCGTTCGCGGTGACGCGGGTGGTCGCCATGTCCAGGCTCGGCCTGTTGTGCAACCGGCCGCCATGGGGCGAAATGGTCGCGGTCGATCTCAAGGCCGGCAGGATCCTGTGGCGCTCGACCGTCGGCACCACCGAGGATCGCGCACCGCTCGGGCTGGCGTTCAAGTGGGGCACGCCGCTCGTCAACGGCGTCGTGGTCACGAGCGGCGGACTCGTCTTCACCGGTGCAATGGACGCCTATCTGCGTGCCTTCGACGCTGTCTCAGGTCAGGAGCTCTGGCAGGGCCGGTTGCCCGCGCCGGGCGTCGCCAATCCCATGACCTATGAATGGAAGGGCGAACAATTCGTGGTGATCGCAGCGGGCGGCCATTCGGAGGCGGGAACGTCGCTCGGCGACAGCATCGTGGCGTTTCGGCTGGCGCGCGATGGCGAAGGGCCCTCGCTGTGGTCACGGACGATTGATCGTCCGGGCGGACGGTTCGCCGCCGGCGCGCTGCTCGCGGCCACGGTGCTGGTTGGTCTGTTGGTGACGTTGTGGCGATGGCGCCTGCGGCGGACCTAGCCCGCTGCGCCGCCGTCAGTCGAATGCCACGCCGATCCGCTTGTCGTGGCTCCAGACCGCGTGACAGCGCCGCGTGAACTTGTCGGCCGGGATCACCAGCGTGAAGGCTTCGGGCAGACCGACCGGGCTGACCACCTCGACCCTGGCGCCGGTATCGGACATGTTGCGGACCATGCAATCGACCGCGCCGCCGCCGTCGAAGGCCAGCCTGCCCTGCTTCAGCACCCGATGCCTCGGTGCAATGCGCTTGTCACTCGTCTCGCTCATGGCCTGTAACCCGGTGCCGAATGGCGTCACCTTTCGCGTCAAAAGCACCTAAAATAAATCACGCTCGCGTTTCGATCAGATGAATCCGGCCCGCGAGGCCCGGGCCGTCGCCTTCACGTTTCGTTAACCCCGGGCGGGCCGCGCAGATCAGAGCATCGCGAAGGCGCTCGACACCATGGCCACCGGCTTGCCATCGCCGGCGCTGGTCAGTGTGACCCGGCCGAAGCTCATGGTGCGGCCCATCCGCACCACGCGCGCATCCGCCAGCACGTGGGCGGAAGCAATGGCGCGCATGAAATGCGTGGTCTGGTCGACAGTGGTCATCGGCCGGTAGCCGCCGCTCGCGGTGACCATCCCGATCACCATCGCGGTATCGGCAAAAGCCATCAGCGCCTGGCCGCAGACGACGCCATTGTCGCGGCAGAGCCGCGGCGAGAACGGCATGCGCAGGATGGCGCCGGCTTCGCCCTGCGGGGACGGCGCGATGTCCTCGACGATCAGGCCAAGATCCTTGATCCAGGGAGCGAACACGTCATCGAGGATGCGCCTCGCGTCGTCGATGGTGAAATTCGGGGTCTCATTCGGCACGCGCGGAGGTCCTCCCTGGTCTTGTCGATTTGTCTCGTCGACTTTTGTCGCCGCGATCGGCGGAGCCGCCGGAATGTTGCCGCAGAGCGGCGGCTTGAAAAGGCCGGAGTTGGAAAACTATGATGATGGCACACCGTGGAACAGACGGCGGGTGCGCGCAGACGGTGCGGGCCGCGAACATCCCGGCCGGCCTGCGGTCCACCGTTTCGTCACAGTGCCGCGGGCTTGGCGCATGGCGAGGCGATGGTATAAGGCGCCTCTACCGGGGAGTAACCAATGAAGAAGCTGATCGTGACGATGGTGGTCGCCGTGCTGGCAGGCTGGGCGGTTCCCGCGATGGCGCAAATGCCCAACATCAACCTTCTCGCCGACGGTCCCTCGAAGACGCCCGAGGAAAAGGAAGCCGAGGCGGCGCGGGAACAGGCCTACAAGGACACCATGCGCAAGATTCCGGATGCCAAGACGAGCGCCGATCCCTGGGGCAACGTCCGTGCGGCGGAGCAGCCCAAGGCGGCGCCTGCCATGAAGACCACCGCGGCCAAGAAGCCGAAGGCTGTCGGCAGCACCAATTGAGATTTATCGCGTTCGGGTCGGGCGGGCTCTGACCCCCAAGCCCGCTTGCCGATTGCGGACTCGGATTCCTCGCGGCCCCGTCTATATTGACGGTGTGGTAGCGCGTTGGAGTTCGTCGATGGGGATGCGCCCCCGGGACATTGCCAGCCGGATGGCGGCCCGGCGCCAGAAGGGCGCCGCGCAGGCTCGCGACGGCTATGTTCGCGACACGTTCACGCTGCCGCGCGAGCAGGCGCGCGCCAAGGCCCGCGATTACCTGACCCGCTATCCAAAGGCCGGCTACATGAGCGCCGTCGAAAGCTGGCGCGAGCTTCCCGATGGGGCCATCGAGTTCACGATGCGGCGGCTTCCCAGCGCCGATTGAACGATTCCGGCAAGCGCCTCATTCCTTTTCGCCGAGAAGCTTGCGTGTCTCGCGATTGATGAAATGAAGCCGCGTGCAGGCCTTGCAGACCACGGTTTCATAGGAGCACGTGGGATCGCCCGGCTTCGGCTCTTCCAGCCAATGCTGCACGTTCATCCCCGTTCGCGGACATTTGAAGATCAGATTACCCATGTTAATTTAAATGTCTGCCAGGATGCAGACAGGCATTTTGATCTCGATCAAGCTGGGCTGCTGAAATGGCGCGCAGCCGACTTCATAGGCCACAGGCTTCGGTTGTGGTTTCCGTCGGTGACGATCCACGGGGGAGGGCGAGCCGTCAGGCCTGATCAAGCGACTCGGCGACGATCCGGATGCGGAACACGGGCTGGCGTGCCTCGTCGAGCAGTTCCATCTGCCATTCGGAGTTTTCGGCGAGCTTGCGCGAGATGCTGCTGGCCATGTCGGCACAGACAGTGGTCATCTCTTTCCAGGCGGCGTTGCGGTCGGCGCACTCGGTCCCATACTCGGACGCGCCTGAGAAGTGGCCGTTTCGGATACGAAAGAAATAGAGCGGCATTGCCAAAACCGGTGAGCCCTGACCGCCCCAGGCCGCTGGGTTTGATGTACGCACCACAAATGGAAGCGCAAAACCCACTCGGATCAATTCCGGTAAAATACGGTCGGTCGCGCTGTTCGCTTCGGTCAGGCTGATTGCCGTTGGTGATGTGCGGCGCAACCGGACGGATTGCGGGCCAACGAATGAGCCTCGGACCGCCGCGGTCCGAGGCTCGGCGTCAACGTCGTAGCTTCCCAGCGAGGGCAGTTCGGCAATGACACAATTAAATTAGTACGAAACCTGTAGGCGTGCCTTGCGTCAGATCAAGGTTGCAATCTCGATCGACCGCTGTGGGACGCGCGCCTCGCTGTGGTCGAAGATCCATTCTGGCATGATTGTCAGTCGGCAGGCAGTCTGCATCCCGAGCGGAGCTATCAACGTCGAAAGCCCCGGACGTCGTCCGGGGCTTTCTTTCGGCGCGGATGGTTTCAGGGCCGTGCGCCTACGGGTGACGGAGCCTGCAAACGATGGAGCTGGCAGGCTGCAAGGGATCGGTCGACGCCGCATCACTGACAATACATCGTGGACAATACGGGTCGGCCATCATCGCAACGAACAAACAAATCCGGGGCTGATCAAAAATCTGCTCAGACGTACGACAACCACGATTCTATAACGCAACCCAAAGTTTATGACAATGGTTTGTGGCTTGAAGATGTCGTGGGCGCCGGCGTGCCGGTGATGCGGATCCTGCGGGTTCTGTCCGGGCCGTTCCTCGGGCCGGCATGAGGAGCTGCGCGAATGGCGCGCTAACCCATCCTCGGGCGTGGTCCGACACGAGATCGTCCGAGGTTCGTCGTTTCATCTGTCGCTCGTCATATGGCGGCCGTCGAGCTGCTCGGATGCCGCTTGGTGCGGAACTTCATGGCCGGACGCCGCTTGCAGCGGCGGCTGCACATCTGCATCGAAATCGTGCGCCTGCACGCACGATGAGCCGAACAAAAGCAGAAGAGGCAAGGGAACTTCGTTCTTCTCAGGAGAACCACGGACCGTGCGATCTACGCACGCGTGTAGGAGTTTGGTAGTTTCAAGGAAAAGACCTGACGAGCACGATCGGTCCAACGATCGCGGCGTTGAAGTCGGCGAGGTCTTCGCTGGGAATCCAGTACTCGCGATGCTTGCGGCCGCCGGCCTCGCGCACTTCGTAGGTGTCGATGAAGCTTCGCAGGATCGCAAAGCGCAGCACGTGGCCGGCGCCGCTCGCCGGCACGTTCCAGTCCCGTGCGATCTTCACGGCATAGTCCTCGGTCAGCACCGGATAGAAGATCGGCTGCTCCGGAAGGCGCGGTGGAAACGCACGCATGCCCGACGCCTCGATCAAGGCAAGCTCCTTTGGGCCGACAGGGCGCCACAGCGTGAGGGTCTGTTCGTTGTTGGATCCGGTCATGCTGGTTCCGAAAATTGGAAGCGATCCGCAGCGAAGGACCAGCAGGATGATAGGGCACGGCCGGGACGACAATAACAACTTATAATTGAGTTTATGTCTGCCGCAGGCGTGGGAGGCGAGGTTGGAGCGCTCGCACAGGCCGGTCGTAATCCGCGTGATCGCCGGTCGGCGGCTGCGCCGATCGCGCGCATGGCTTCCGCCTCCAGCCGGATCACGATGCTTTCGCGGTCGCCGTCATTCAGCATCCCGTACCTCGCTTATGGGCGCGCTGATCGGTGGACTGCGCGCCAGCCCTCGAGTGGCAGGCGGGTCCCTGCGTTTGTCAGGGGGCTGAGATGTGATTGTCGAGAAGAACATATTGCGAACAAAGAACGGATAGGGTACATTCACCTCAAGATTGCTGGCCGACCTCGTTAACCGTTTGTCCATCCCGCGAATCCCCGCCATAAGGAGCGCCAATGTCCGCCACCGCCCTGCGTATCGTCGAAGGTTCCTCAATGGATAAGAGTAAGGCGCTCTCTGCTGCGCTGTCCCAGATCGAACGTCAGTTCGGCAAGGGCTCGGTGATGAAGCTGGGCAAGAACGACCGCTCGATGGATGTCGAGACGGTGTCGACCGGCTCGCTCGGGCTGGACATCGCGCTCGGCATCGGCGGTCTGCCGAAGGGGCGGGTGGTCGAGATCTATGGGCCGGAATCATCGGGCAAGACCACCCTGGCGTTGCACACGGTGGCCGAGGCCCAGAAGAAGGGCGGCATCTGCGCCTTCATCGATGCCGAGCACGCGCTCGATCCGGTCTATGCGCGCAAGCTGGGCGTCAACATCGACGAGCTCCTGATCTCGCAGCCCGATACGGGTGAGCAGGCGCTGGAAATCTGCGACACGCTGGTGCGCTCGGGGGCGGTCGACGTGCTGGTGGTCGACTCGGTGGCGGCGCTGGTGCCGAAGGCCGAGCTCGAGGGCGAGATGGGCGAGTCGCTGCCGGGCCTGCAGGCCCGCCTGATGAGCCAGGCGCTGCGCAAGCTGACCGCTTCCATCAACAAGTCCCACACCATGGTGATCTTCATCAACCAGATCCGCATGAAGATCGGTGTGATGTACGGCTCGCCGGAAACCACCACGGGCGGCAACGCGCTGAAGTTCTATGCCTCGGTGCGCCTCGACATCCGCCGCATCGGCGCGATCAAGGAGCGCGACGAGGTGATCGGCAACACCACCCGCGTCAAGGTGGTGAAGAACAAGCTGGCGCCGCCGTTCAAGCAGGTCGAGTTCGACATCATGTACGGCGAAGGCGTGTCCAAGATGGGCGAGATCCTCGATCTCGGCGTCAAGGCTGGCATCGTCGAGAAGTCCGGCGCCTGGTTCTCCTATGACAGCCAGCGGCTCGGGCAGGGCCGTGAGAACTCGAAGTCGTTCCTCAAGGCCAACCCCGATATGACCGCGAAGATCGAAGCCGCGATCCGCCAGAACTCCGGCCTGATCGCCGAGCAGATCCTGGCCGGCAATGCCGAGCGCGACACCGACGGCGATGAGCCGGCGGAGGAGTAGAGATGCGACGGCGGCTGGTGCCGTGGACGTTGCGTTGCCGACGTTCCGGCGCTCGTCTGCAGATGTATGGTGCTCTGCCGAAGTCTGCGGCTGTATTCCCGAATGCAGCGAGCATGCGTTTCTGAGCGCCGGGTACGATCTTCAACGCGAATAATCGAAAGCGTGCGCGCGGACCGAATCCGCGCGGCGGCACCGAGATTTCCGACGCCGGTCCTGGGCGCCGGGAGTGGATCGCGAACGTGTTGATAGCGCCTTGAGCCAATCGGGCGGTGCCGGAGCAACAGCATGACGCGTTTGATTCTAGCGGCCGATGATCCCAGCGCCGGAGCGCTTCGCAGGAGCGGCTTTGCCGACCTGGTGGTGCCAATTCTGCATCGTTTCGTGTGGGGACCGCTGCCATCCGACGCCGAATTATCGGCTTATCTCGTCCAGCGCACCGCGCGACGGAAGCGGGGGCATTGGTTGGATTTCGCCTCGCGTGGCGACTTCATGGCGGTCGGCGGGCGGAGTCACAGTTTTCTCGAACTTGCCGATCGTTGCGATAGCGTCGAACTGTGGATGGGGACCCATCCGAACGACCAGTTGGTGCTGATCTGGCTCTTGGATTATCTGCGCGATCACGCGGAGATCGCGGCGAAGATCGTATTGCGGCATGTCGATGCACCGCTCTTCGATGCCACGGCCGGGCGATTCGCCGGTCGGATCATTGCCGGCGTAGAACTTGCGCGTGAGCATCTCGACCTGGGCCGTCTGGCATGGCGGGCGTTTCGGGCGCCGACGCCGCAAGCCTGGTTCGATCTGTTGAAGCAGGATCTCAGTGCACTGCCGCAGCTTCGCCGCTGCGTGCAGGAGATGCTCGATGAACTTCCCGGTGTTGCGACGGGCCTGGGAGCATCGGAGCTGAGAATTCTCGAATTGCTGTCAGCCGGTTATCAGCACCCGTTCGACCTGTTGCCGCATCATCGGGACCGCTTTCAACGGCGCGTCTATGACTATTGGGAAGGAGGCACGTTGCTCGACGGTCTGGCGCTCGCGCCGGTGCCCGCAATTTCGGGCCTCGCCGAATGGCCGTTCTCGGTCGAGATGCACGACAGCCGTGAACGCCTCGAGCGCTACAAGGCCAGCACGCTGTCGCTGACGCCGCTCGGCAAGGCAATCCTCGCTGGCGAGGAGGATTTCAGCAGCCATAATCCGATCCGGCGCTGGTGGGGCGGCACCGAATTGACCAACGCCAATCTCTGGCGTTGGCATGCGGTGCTCATCGCTCCGGATCCTGGCACGCCCGACACCATTGATTGTCGCGAGCCGTGGCGTCCGATCCCTTGCATGCGTGAGGAGGCTTACTCCGCCGCTTGGGCGTAGTCCGCGACTGGCGGGCATGAGCACACCAGATTGCGGTCGCCATAGACGTTGTCGACGCGGCCGACCGGACACCAGTACTTGTCGGTGCGCGAGGTGCCCGCGGGGAAGCAGCCCTCGCTGCGCCGGTAGGCCCTGTTCCAATCGTCGTCGGCGATGTCGTGCACCGTGTGCGGCGCGTGGCGCAGCGGCGAAGCCTCGATGCCGAAGCGGCCCTGTTCGACCTCGGCGATCTCCTTGCGGATGGCGATCATGGCGTCGCAGAAACGGTCAAGCTCCGCCTTGGACTCCGATTCCGTCGGCTCGATCATCAAGGTGCCTGCGACCGGGAAGCTCATGGTCGGCGCATGGAAGCCGTAGTCGATCAGTCGCTTGGCGATGTCGTCGACGGTGACGCCGCTGCTCTGCTTGAGCGGCCGCGGATCGATGATGCATTCATGCGCGACGCGGCCGCGCTCGTTGCGATAGAGCACCGGGAAATGCGGATCGAGCCGGGCCGCGACGTAGTTGGCGTTGAGGATCGCAATCTCCGTGGCGCGGGTCAGACCTTCGCCGCCCATCAAGAGCATGTAGATGTAGGAGATGGTCAGGATCGAGGCGGAGCCATACGGCGCCGCCGAGACCGGTCCGACCGGATGCGCGCTCGCGCCGTCGGTCGCAGGGTGACCGGGCAGGAACGGTGCCAGATGGGCCTTCACGCCGATCGGCCCCATGCCCGGGCCGCCGCCGCCATGCGGAATGCAGAACGTCTTGTGCAGGTTGAAATGGCTGACATCGGCGCCGTAGTCGCCGGGCCTGGAGAGGCCAACCTGCGCATTGAGGTTGGCGCCGTCGAGATAGACCTGTCCGCCGTGGGCATGGACGATGTCGCAGATGTCGCGGATGTGCTCCTCGAACACGCCATGTGTCGAGGGATAGGTGATCATGATGGCGGCGAGCTTGGCGCTATGCGCTTCCGCCTTGACCTTGAGGTCGGCGAGATCGACGTTGCCGCCTGCATCGCAGCCGACCACGACCACCTCCATGCCGGCCATGTGCGCGGAGGCCGGGTTGGTGCCGTGGGCGGAGGAGGGAATCAGGCAGATGGTGCGGTGGCCCTCGCCGCGGGCGGCGTGGTAGCCGCGGATCGCCAGGAGGCCGGCATATTCGCCCTGGGCGCCGGAGTTCGGCTGCAGCGACACGGCATCATAGCCGGAGATGCGGCACAGCCAGTCGGTCAGGTCGGCGAACATCGTGTGATAGCCGGCCGCCTGCGCGCGTGGCACGAAGGGATGCAGGCTGGAAAATTCCGGCCAGGTCAGCGGAATCATCTCGGTGGTCGCGTTCAGCTTCATCGTGCACGAGCCGAGCGGGATCATCGCGCGATCGAGCGCGAGGTCGCGGTCCGCGAGCTTGCGCAGATAGCGTAGCATCTCGGTCTCGGAGCGATGGGCGTGGAATACCGGATGGGTCAGGAACGGCCGCTGCCGCTTCAGCTCGGCCGGCACAGCCTCGCGCGTCTCGGCCTCCATGGTAGCGTAAGATAACTCGCCGCCGAATGCGCGCCAGACGGCTTCGACGACGTCGGCCGTCGTGGTCTCATCGAGCGCGATCCGCAGCCTGCTGCCGTCGCGCCCGAGATTGATCCGTTCGCCTTCCGCGCGCGCGATGATCGAATCGCGTTTGGCACCGGCCTCGACGGTGACCGTGTCGAAGAAGCTCTCGCTCGTGGGTGTGAAGCCGAGCTTGCGCAGCCCGGCCGCCAGCACCGCGGCCCGCCGATGCGTGGTGCGCGCGATCGCCTTCAGCCCTTCAGGCCCATGATAGACCGCATACATCGCGGCGATCACCGCCAGCAGCACCTGTGCGGTGCAGATGTTCGATGTCGCCTTCTCGCGGCGGATGTGCTGCTCGCGGGTCTGCAGCGCCAAGCGATAGGCGGGCTGCCCTCGCAGAATCGACGGACATGCCGACGATGCGGCCGGGCAGCGAGCGCTTCAGCGCATCGCGCACCGCCATGTAGGCCGCATGCGGTCCGCCATAGCCCATCGGCACGCCGAAGCGCTGCGCCGAGCCGATCGCGATGTCGGCGCCGAGCTCGCCCGGCGAGGCGATCAGTGTCAGCGCCAGCAGGTCGGCGGCGAGGATCGCCAGCGCGCCCTTGTCATGCAGCTTGGCGATCGCGGCGCGCGGATCGCGCAGCGCGCCCGTCGTATCCGGATATTGCAGCAGGCCGCCGAACACCTCGGCGCCGTCCAGATCCCTGGCTGGATCGCCGACGATCAGCTGCCAGCCGAGCGGCTCGGCGCGGGTGCGCAGCACGGCCAGGGTCTGCGGATGCACGTTCCGATCGACGAAGAATGCCTTGGTCTTGGCCCGTGCCGAACGCTCGGCCAGCGCCATCGCTTCGGCTGCCGCGGTCGCTTCGTCGAGCAGCGAGGCGTTGGCGACGTCAAGCCCCGTGAGATCGCAGATCATGGTCTGGAAGTTGAACAGCGCCTCCAGCCGGCCCTGGCTGATCTCCGGCTGATAGGGGGTGTAGGCCGTGTACCAGGCCGGATTCTCCAGAATGTTGCGCTGGATCACCGCCGGCATGAGCGTGCCGGAATAGCCTTGGCCGATCAGCGAGGTGAAGACCTGATTCCGCGCCGCCAGTGCGCGCATGTGCGACAACGCTTCGGGCTCGCTCAGGGCCGGCTCCAGGGTGAGCGGCGCCGTCTGCCGGATCGTGCCGGGCAGGGTCTGCGCCATCAGCTCCGAGACGCTCTTGGCGCCCACGGTCTCCAGCATCGCCGCGACGTCGCGTGGGGAAGGACCGATGTGGCGGCGGGCGAAGCTGGTGGCGGCATCATCGAGCGGCTTGAGCGGCGTGGTCATGAGCAAATCCTCTATGCCTCGTCATGCCCCGCGACAGCGGGGCATCCAGTAAACAGCGACGGCGAGATCGGCAGACCGTAGCCCGGTCGAGCGCAGCGACGCCGGGACCGCCGGTCCCGCATATCGCTCCGCTCATGCGGGCTACGCATCGTGTCTCTCACGCCGTGTGCGCCTTGTAGGCGGCCTCATCCATCAGCCCGCCGAGCTCGGCCTCGGTCGGCGATCTTGAGCTTGAAGAACCAGGCCTTGCCGCCGGCATCGGTGTTGACGAGCGCAGGCTCGTCGACGATCGCCGGGTTGACCTCGACCACCTCGCCGGTGATCGGCGCGTAGACGTCGGAGGCGGCCTTGACCGATTCGACCACGGCGGCGGCTTCCGACTTCTTCAGCGCGCGGCCGACCTGCGGCAGCTCCACGAACACGACGTCGCCGAGCTGGGCCTGCGCATAGTCGGTGATGCCAATGGTGGCTGTGTCGCCATCGATGCTGAGCCATTCATGGTCGGAGGTGTAGAGCGTGGTCATGGACGTCCTTCAGCGCTTGTAGGTGTTGGGAACGAAGGGCATGGCGGCGACGCGCAGCGGCAGGCGTTGGCCGCGCACATCGGCGAACAACGGGGTGTCGAGCGCAGAGAGGGTGGTCGGCACGTAACCCATCGCGACCGGCGCATTCAGCGTCGGGCCGAAGCCGCCAGAGGTGACCTTGCCGACCGGCTCGGCTGAGTCGGCCGACGCGAACAGCGCAGCTCCCTCGCGCACCGGCGCGCGGCCCTCGGGCCTCAAGCCGACGCGGCGGCGTGTCGCACCGGCATCGAACTGGGCAAGGATCTTGTCAGCGCCGGGGAAACCGCCAGCACGGGCGCCGCCGCTGCGGCGGACCTTTTGCACCGACCATTCCAGCGCGGCCTCGACCGGGGTCGTCGCCGTGTCGATGTCGTGGCCATAGAGACAGAGCCCGGCCTCGAGCCGCAGGCTGTCGCGGGCGCCCAGCCCGATCGGCAGCACGTCCTTGTCCGACAGCAGCGCTTCGGCGAACTGCTCGGCCTTGGCGGCGGGAACGGAGATCTCGTAGCCGTCCTCGCCGGTATAGCCGGAGCGGGAGACGTAGCAGGCGAGCCCGTCGACCATGCGCGGTCCCGCATCCATGAACCGCATGCCGTCAGCGTCTGCACAGAATTTCGTCAGCACGGAAGCGGCCTTCGGCCCCTGCAGCGCCAGCAGCGCGCGGTCGGTCAGCGGCTGCACGTCGCAGACGTCGGACAGCCCGTCGCGCAGCAGCTCGATGTCGGCCTCCTTGCAGGCGGCGTTGACCACCAGCACCAGATGCTCGCCGAAATTCGCCACCATCAGGTCGTCGAGAATGCCGCCGTCGGCGTTGGTGAACTGGGCATAGCGCTGCCGGCCCGCCGGGATGCCGATGATGTCCTGCGGCACCAGTCGCTCGAGCGCGGCTGCGGCGTCGGCGACCTTGCCGGATTTCGGCACCAGCGCGACCTGACCCATGTGGGACACGTCGAACAGCCCGGCCGCGCTGCGGGTATGGAGGTGTTCCTTGAGCACGCCGGGCGCGTATTGCACCGGCATCTCATAGCCCGCAAAGGGCACCATCTTGCCGCCGAGGCTGACGTGCAGCGCATGCAGCGGCGTTCGCTTCAAAGAAAGGGGGCAGCCGGTTCAGCCATCGATCAGGGTCCTCGTGCGGTTCCTCGGGACCAGTCCCGAGAAACGCCACCGAAGCCCCATCTGTCGCTGTGCCTGAGAGTATTATCCCGTCGGCGGACGCGGTCCGGGATCAAGCCCGGCCAGCGCCTCTTTCCAGATGCAGTTGCAGACGCGAGGGTCCTTTTGCCTGAGAGTTTCCGGGGCGGTTGCTCCTTCGGCGCCGACCCTTGAAGTTCAACCAGAACCTCAGAAGACCGGTCTCTCCCGACGCGACTGTCGTCAACGGCTGCGACAAAACACCAGCTCACGGGAGCTGTCAACGCGTCACGCGGGCTTTCAACCAGCTTTAGGAGCCGTGCAGCAAGCCCATGATGTTTCTGCACAGTTTCTGGACACGCGAAGGACCCTTGTCTAAAAGCAATGCCGCCGAATTCCCGGACTTCTTCGATTGGATTGCTATGAGCGGCGTCAACGAGATCAGGTCGACCTTCCTCAATTTCTTCGCAGCGAACGGCCACGAGATCGTGCCGTCCTCGCCGCTCGTGCCGCGCAACGACCCGACCTTGATGTTCACGAACGCCGGCATGGTGCAGTTCAAGAACGTCTTCACCGGCGTCGAGAAGCGGCCCTACAATCGCGCCACCACCTCGCAGAAATGCGTGCGCGCCGGCGGCAAGCACAACGACCTCGACAATGTCGGCTACACCGCCCGGCATCACACCTTCTTCGAGATGCTCGGCAACTTCTCGTTCGGCGACTACTTCAAGGAGAACGCCATCGAGCTCGCCTGGACGCTCGTCACCAAGGAGTTCGGCCTCCCGAAGGACAAGCTGACCGCGACCATCTACATCGACGACGACGAGGCGTTCGGGCTCTGGAAGAAGATCGCCGGCCTGCCGGAATCGCGCATCATCCGCATCGCCGGCTCGGACAATTTCTGGCAGATGGGCGATACCGGCCCGTGCGGCCCATGCTCGGAGATCTTCTACGACCACGGCGACAAGATCTGGGGCGGCCCGCCCGGCTCGCCGGAGGCCGATGGCGACCGCTTCATCGAGATCTGGAACCTCGTGTTCATGCAATACGAGCAGCTCGAGGGCGGGGTCCGCAATCCCCTGCCGAAGCCGTCGATCGACACGGGCGCGGGCCTGGAGCGTGTTGCCGCGGTGCTGCAGGGCAAGCACGACAATTACGACATCGACCTGTTCGTCGCCCTGATCCGCGCCATCGCCGATCTCACCAATGCTGATCCGCAGGGGCCGCAGAAGGCGAGCCTGCGCGTCATCGCCGACCATCTCCGCGCCTCGTCGTTCCTGATCTCGGACGGCGTGCTGCCGTCGAACGAAGGCCGCGGCTATGTGCTGCGCCGGATCATGCGCCGCGCCATGCGCCATGCGCAGCTGCTCGGCGCCCGCGAGCCCTTGATGCACAAGCTGGTCGGGACGCTTTCGCGCGAGATGGGCCAGGCCTATCCGGAACTGATCCGCGCCGAGGCGCTGATCAAGGAGACGCTGCGGCTCGAAGAGACCCGCTTCCGCAAGACCCTGGAGCGCGGCCTGGCGATCCTCGACGAGAAGTCGTCGTCCCTGAAGAAGGGCGACATGTTCGACGGCGACGTCGCCTTCACCCTGTACGACACCTACGGCTTCCCGCTCGATCTCACCCAGGACGCGCTGAAGTCGCGCGGCATCAGCGTCGACCAGGCCTCCTTCACCGATGCCATGGACCGCCAGCGCGCCAAGGCCCGCGCGGCCTGGGCCGGAAGCGGCGAGGCTGCGACCGAGACCGTCTGGTTCCCGCTGCGTGAGAAGCTCGGCGCCACCGAGTTCCTCGGCTACGAGACCGAGACCGCCGAAGGCGCCGTCACCGCGCTGGTGAAGGACGGCGCCGAGGTCGAGAGCCTCAAGGCCGGCGACAGCGGCGTCATCGTGCTGAACCAGACCCCGTTCTACGGCGAGTCCGGCGGCCAGGTCGGCGACACCGGCGTGATGACCGGCGACGGCGTCCGCGTGCGCATCACCGACACCCAGAAGAAGGCCGGCGACCTGTTCGCGCATATCGGCACGGTGGAGCAGGGCACGCTCAAGCTCGGCGCCGCGCTGCAGCTCGACGTCGATCATGGCCGCCGCTCCGCGATCCGCGCCAATCACTCCGCGACCCACATCCTGCACGAGGCGTTGCGCCAGGTGCTCGGCGACCACATCGCCCAGCGCGGCTCGCTGGTCTCGCCCGACCGGCTGCGCTTCGACTTCGTCCATCCGAAGCCGATCACGCCGGATGAGCTCGCCCGCGTCGAGGACATCGCCAACGATGTCGTGCTCGAGAATGCCGAGGTCACGACCCGGCTGATGGGGCTCGACGATGCCCGCGAGGCCGGTGCCCGTGCGCTGTTCGGCGAGAAATATGGCGACGAGGTCCGCGTCGTCTCGATGGGCAACGTCGCGCGCGACCACGGCAATAACGCCATGGGCTGGTCGGTCGAGCTGTGCGGCGGCACCCATGTCAGGCGCACCGGCGACATCGGCCTGATCGCGGTGACCTCCGAGAGCGCGGTGGCGTCCGGCGTCCGCCGCATCGAGGCGCTGACGGCGCGCGGCGCCCGCGCGCATGCCAACCACAACCTCTCGCTCGCCAAGGCCGCCGCGGCCGAGCTGCGCACCACGGTCGAGGACGTGCCGGCGCGCATCACCGCGCTGATGGAGGAGCGCAAGAAGCTCGAGCGCGAGCTGTCGGACGCGCGCAAGAAGCTCGCGATGGGCAGCGGCACCTCGATCGGCAATGGCTCGCCTGCTGCCGGCGTCCGCGAGGTCGGCGGCGTCAAGCTGATGGCCCGTGCCGTCACCGGCATCGAGATGAAGGATCTCAAGTCGCTCGCCGACGAGGCCAAGAAGCAGCTCGGCTCCGGCGTCGCCGCCATCGTCGGCGTCACCGAGGACGGCAAGGCCGGCGTCGTGGTCGGCGTGACCGCCGATCTCACATCGCGTTTCAATGCGGTGGACCTCGTGCGCGCCGCGTCCGAGGCGCTCGGCGGCAAGGGCGGCGGCGGCCGTCCCGACATGGCCCAGGCCGGCGGTCCCGACGGCACCAAGGCGGAGGCCGCGCTGGCCGCGATCGAGAGCGCGATCGGCCGGGACGGCTGACCGTGCCGCTGCTCGGGCCGGGCGACAGCGTTCGCAACCCCGACCTGCGGGACCGGCTCTACGAGCTGCTCGAGCACGACCATCTGCCGAGCACGCACGGCTCGCGCTTCGTGCAACTGATCGTGCTCGTCATCACGCTCGACGTGCTCGCGGTGGTGCTGGCGTCCGATCCGGACATTGCGGCGTCGTTCGGCCTGCCGCTGCGCCTGATCAAGATCGGCGCGCTGATCGTGTTCGCCGCCGAATATGTTGCGCGGCTCTGGAGCGTTGCGGGGCACATGCCGCGGCGCCAGTCGCCGCGCCAGGACCGTCTCGCTTACGCCTTCTCTGCGCTTGGGATCATCGACCTCCTGTCCTTCGTGCCGGCGGCGATCGCGCTCGTGCTCGGCAACCGCACGCTGGAAGCAGTGTGCATCGTGCTGCCGTTCCTCAAGCTGGTGCGCTATTCGCCGGCGCTGCGCTCGCTGCTGTCGGCGGTGCAGGCCGAGCGGCGCATCCTGATCGGCTGCCTCGTCATCCTGGCCGGCGCGGTGCTGCTGTTCGCCTCGCTGCTCTACGCGGTCGAGCGCGACGTCCAGCCCGACAAGTTCGGCACCATTCCGCATGCGATGTGGTGGGCGATCGTGACGCTCGGCACGGTCGGCTATGGCGACGTCGTGCCGGTGACGCCACTCGGCCGCATCATCACGGTGTTCGCGATCATCTGGGGCTTTGCCATGATCGCGCTGCCGGTCGCGATCATCTCCACCGCGTTCGCCGAGGAGATCAAGCGGCGCGACTTCGTCGTCACCTGGGGCATGCTCGCCAAGGTGCCGCTGTTCTCGCATCTTTCGGCGTCCGAGATCGCCGACATCATGCGGCTGCTGCGCGCGCGCACGATCGAAGCCGACGAGGTGCTGGTGCGGCGCGGCGATCCGGCGTCCTCGATGTATTTCATCACCACGGGAGAGGTCGAGATCGAGCTGCCGACGCAATGCGTCAAGCTCGCGGACGGCACCTTCTTCGGCGAGATCGCACTGCTGCACCGGACCAAGCGCTCGGGCACCGTGACGGCGACGCGCAAGACCCGGCTGCTGGTGCTCGACGCGCAGGATTTCCACGCCTTGATCGCGCGGATGCCGGCGCTGGCCGCGCATGTCCGGACCATCGCCAAGGCGCGCATGGCCGATTCCGGCGACCTCGCCCTCGCCGAGCTGTCGCAGGCCGAGCACGACGACCAGCCGGACGGGTAGGTCCGAACGACGAGTCCCGCTGTCACCCTTCGAGGGAGGGTGAGACCGAGGTCGCCGCCGAAGACAGATTGCCCATCGACGTCCTCGCTGCCGCGCGCGGGGAGTGACGCGGCTACGAGCTGTATCTCATCTTCCAACCAGTCAAACAGCCTGGCGTGCGCTCGCGGTCCCGCGGCGCGGTTGCGCCCGGGGATGCGGAAGCATTCGCCCTCGATCGATGATGAGGGCGCAGGGAATGCCGGGCGAGGGCCTCACCCATGGCCCGCCTGCGGAAAAAATGCAGGCGGCAGGTACCACAGGCAAAGCCGGTTCATCCGGCATTCCCTGCGCGGCGGTTTTAACGCTTATACGCGATCTCCTCGGTGCACCGGGCTTGTTGGCCACCGTGGCAATGGCGTGCGTCACGCACGCCATCGCAGGACACCAGCATCGGGGTGTCAGGACCACGCGACTTCACGTCCGCGAGCGCATCATTCGTCCGCGCCACTGGGGCGCGCTGATGCCCTCACGTCCACCGCATTGCCGGCCCAACGTGTCGTGACGACGCGTACGCCCTCATCCGGACCGGAACGCGGGGAGAATAGACATGATTTGCTGATTTTCGGAAGTAATTTATTTTTGCGCGAAGCTCTTGAAACGGGCGATGGCGTTGAAGCGGCTGATGAAATGCGCCGTTAGCTGCGAGGAGATCCGGGGGCAGTGGAGACCAATGTCGTCGCGCACACGGCAGGGATGCTGCTCGTCGGGCAAATCGACGAACGGCAGGTCACGACAGAACTCGGCTCGATCGCCTTGACCCGCCCGCCGCAGCACGTTGCCGGCTGTCTGCGGTACAACGGCCATCGCGCTCAGACGTTCGAGAGGGTGGGGTGTGACCCAGAGCGGAACTCCAGGATTGATCTTCGCCGGCAAGCCCAATCTCTGACGCCGAACTATGATGCACCGAGCTCTATGACGGAGTCCGGCAGTAGCGCTACAAGCGATCGCGGGCTCATCCCCGCTCCTTCCAAAGCGGCCGCAAACTCTCGGGGAAGGCTCATCGTAGCCTTCGTCGGTGAGGCGGAACGTGCCCCGGTGATAGCCGACCGCTTGCCGCCCCGCACGGGCGGAGGGCTTCTACGGCCTCGGCTGGGTTCATGTGTTGGCCCTTCATGAACCAGCGAGGGGCGTATGCCCCGACGGGCAGCAATGCTCATCGCAACCGCGGATGCGCGAGGGCGACCTCTCGGAAGATGCTGCCGTCTCCGAAGGCCGTGTCGCCTACGAAGTAGATACCTCCCTCCGGCGCCTGAATCACGAACGGTGCCGTCGGTCATTGAACGCACGCGCTGACCAATGGTCGTTCGATCGAGATGTAGCACGGTGCCTGAATTAAGGCGGATACTATCACCCCTGTCACCGCTCTCGACGTAAATGGCGCGATTGCCAGCGGAGCACGTAGGCCAGCCCACGATCTTCGTCCTTGCTCCCTGGATTGAAGAAACGTGTATCGTCGAAGTGGTCGCTAATGGGCCCTTGGCAATAGGTTTTGGTCTGTGCGGGCGGGCGCCTCGGCAGAACGCTGGCTGCAAGAGCAGCAGAAGCTCCAATGAAGGTGCGGCGAGAAGGCATGACGCCTTGCCGTCAGGAGACAGCGACTGCGCGCCGGTCTCCGGGATGGTCAGCCAAACTGGCGAGGTCGACTTCAGGCTGCCGCATAGCGGCAAGTCCCTCCTTCATTGTGATTTGCGGCGCGTAGCCCAACTCAGTCTGAGCCTTGCTTGTGCTGATTGTGAATGGCTTGCCGATTAGGCGCAGCATCTGGCGCGTGATTGGCGGCTCGCCGCTGAGGCGCAGGATGCGCCACGCTGCTCCCATCAGGCCGGCGATGGCCCAGGCCATTGCGAACGGGACGGACTTGTCTGGCGGCCTTACACCGCGGGTGGCAAGCAGCGACGAGATGAAGCTCTTGAGGGTGCTCTGCTCCGCATCCGCGACGAAATACGCCTGGCCGCCGCGCCCCCGATCTGCGGCGAGTATCAGCGCGGCGCACAAGTTGTCGACATGACAGCTCGACATGGCCTGCGTGCCGCCAGCGACCCATTGCCACCGGCCAGCCCTTACCGTGTCCACCATGTGATCGAGAGTCGGCATGTTGCCTCCCCAGATAAAGGGCGGCCGCAGCGCGATCGTCTCCAGGCCCGGGCGGACGCCGTTGGCGGCGAGCAAGACACGTTCGCCTTCAGCTTTCGATGAGCCGTAAGGCGAGAAGGCGCGGACTTGTAACGGAAGGCTCTCGTCGGCATTCAACATCGGCTCAGGATCACCCATGACCACCGCCGCTGCGCTGACCGCAACCAACGCGGCGCACGCTGGCCGATGACGTTGCCGCGTTCACGACAATACGCGTGCCCTCCACGTTGGTCCGATCGAAAAGCTTTCGGTTGCCCCAAAGCTTAAAGTGCGCAGCAACGTGAAACACGATTTCGCAGCCTTGCATCGCATTTCGCAGCGCCTGCTCGTTGTCGAGCGCCCCCCGAACTGGCGTCGCTCCGAGCGCTTTGACTTGCGCCTCGCGTTCGGCGCTTCGGGCCAGCGCCCGCACCTGCCAGCCCTGGGTGAGAAGGTGCGAGATCAAGCGGCCGCCGACAAAGCCGCTGCCGCCGGTCACGAGCGCAATTCGGGCCTGTTCGGATGGCTTCCGGGGATCAGTCATGGCGAACCTCTCGCGCTGAATGGAGCCCAATGATGTCGCACGACCGTTCAAAAGTCAACGAACATAATTCATATTATGTTCGGATTTGCGAGCCGAACAACTTTGCTGTACCGCTTCGCCAGGAAACGTAGGTCGATATGCCCTCAAGTCCCTCTTCAGACGACAATTCATTCCGAGAGCAGATTCTCGAAACCGCTCGAGCCCAAGTGCGCCGGCACGGTGAGGCAAAGACGAACGTGGTCGACATCGCGCGTGCGCTTGGCACTTCGCACACCACGATCTATCGCCACTTCCGCTCCAAAGCAGACATCTTCGACGCCCTGGTCGTCGAAATGATGCGCGACGAGGAAGAGATGGCGAGACAATTCGTCGAGGCGCGAGGATCCTTCGCAGAGCGCTTGGAGGGCATGGTATTGGCGTTACACGCCCGCAAGCGCGAACGGTTTACTGCCGACGCAGAAGTTTACGGCCTGTACCGCCGGATCGTGGAGGAGCGGCCGGAGATCATAGCGGCGTACTCGAAAGCGATGACGTCTCTGGTCGGCCGCATCCTGGCTGATGCAAAAAAGCGCGGTGAAATTCGAGTTGATGATGTCGAGGCCGCGGCCGGTGTTGTGCGGGACGCGGTGACCGTGTTTGTCCATCCCGTCCACGTGGCAACCGCCGTCGTGGCCAATCTCCCCAGCGAGAAGATGGCTCGCAACGTTGTGCGCACGATTTGCGCCGGATTCAAAGCGGGTGCCCAATTGACGTGAATCGTGTTGGTGCGCTGGATGTATGCATCCGGTGAAGACTTCACCGGACGGAGACGCTCGAATCAGCAAACCATCGCCTTCCGTGATTGGTTGAGGTTTGCTGCTGAGATGCCGCTTGTCAGCAGCTTCCGCTTCTCGCCATAGGTGACCTCCCACGTCTTCCGGGCGCAAAGCCTCCGGGTCATCAATGGAATGCTGATGAGACACTTCGGCGTAGGCCAGGGAAGGCTCGATCAATGGACACCATCTACGTGATCCTGCTGATCACGACCCTCGTTCTGGGGTTCGTCGCAACCGTCCTGTGGGGGCCAGATTTCGAGTGGTTTGGGCGCGATGTCGAGGCCGCTTACATCTTCAAGCTGGTCGGCATCGGGCTGATCATGTTCTTCCTAATCGTGATCACCTTCGGCCTGATCTGAGGTCTTACAAACCCGGGCGGCGCGGCGCCTCGGAGGAGCCAGAGGTTCAAGACGACACTTCAGCGTAGCTAGACTCTCTTCCGTGTTCGACATCGCGCCGCGGTTAGCTACGAAAAACCGGATTTCTCACTCCGGACCGAGCGTAGCGAGTGCATGCGAAACGTCGGTTCATGGCCCAACGCCGCCCACGGGGGCGGTGAAGCAAGTGGGCGGCCATCGCCTCACGCAAATTGCGCGAGGCCGTGGCCGACCGACCAGTTCTCCCTGGCGGCGTCGAGGATGGTCACGAACACGTCCTCCGGCCGGAGGCCGAGGCTCTCCCCGAGCAGCTCGGCGATGCGCCGGAAAAGCGCCTTCTTCTGCTCGCGCGTGCGGGTGTTGAAGACGGTGATCCGGATGTAGACGAGATCGTCGCTGCGGGTGATGCCGAAGGCGTTGCCGTAGCGGAAGTTGGAAGGATCGTGCTCGGTGATCGTCATGAACTGATCGTCCTCGGGCACGTCGAGCGCCTCGCGCATCGCCCGGTAGAGGCTGTCGAAGATCGCCTGCCGGTAGGCCTCCGGCTTGCCCGCGCGCAGCGAGATGTGAAGCAGCGGCATTCTAAGTCCTTTCATCGGTGAGATCAGGCGGGAGGTTAGATGCGGCGGCGCGGTTCGGGTATGCTGGGGATCGAGATATCAGTCATAATGGCTGGAAATGACCGAACACCCGCTCGACCTCGACGAGGTCCAGGCCTTCGTCCGCATCGCCGAGCTCGGCAGCTTTACCCGCGCCGCCGAGGCGATGCTGACGACCCAGGCCGCGATCAGCCTGAAGCTGCGGCGGCTCGAGAACCGGCTGGGGTGCCGGCTGATCGAGCGCACGCCGCGCCATGTGCAGCTCTCGGAGCGGGGCAGGGTCTTCCTCGCTCCGGCCCGTCAGCTGCTGGCGGCGCACGACCACGCGCTCGCGGCGTTGGCCGGCGTGCGGCAGCGCCTGATCATCGGCATCAGCGACCATGTCGCCGGGCCCGAGCTGCCGGCGCTGATCGCGCGCATGAACGATCATGATCCGCATCTCGTGGTCGAGATCCGCATCGGTTCGTCGGGCGACCTGCTGCAGAGCTACGACCGGCGCGAGCTCGAGGCGGTGATCGTCCGCCTGCATGCCGGGCGCAGCGATGGCGACCTCGTGGCCGAGGAAAAGTTCGGCTGGTTCGCCGGCCCGGACTGGCAGTCGCGCACGGGCGAGCCGTTGCCGGTCGCGACCATGGCCGAGTCCTGCGGCGTGCGCGCGATGGCCGCGCAGCATCTCGACGCCGCCGGCATGTCCTGGACCGAAATCTTCGTCGGCGGCGGCGTTGCGGCGGTCGTGGCCGCCGTCACGGCCGGGCTCGGTGTTGCCGCACTCGCGCCGCGCATGCTGCCATCGGGCGCGGTCGATGTCGGCGCAAGGCTTGGACTGCCGGAACTGCCTCGGCTGCCGGTCCTGCTGCACACACGGGTGCGGGACGGCCGGGCGCGCGCGGCGCTCGATGCCCTCGTGGCCGCCTTCCGCAGCGCGGTGCAGGCGTGACGCATGCGGCGCGGGTTGCGGCGCCGGTGAGGGAGCTTGGAGCTGAAATGAACTCCGAACGCTATTTCGATGGACAGATCGATGTCCTGTTTGCGGATGGATCTCGCGAGCCTGCGCGCGCCACGGCCGATGAGATCATCGTCGATCGCAAAAGATCTATCTCCACGTAGTCGGACTCACATCGGCGACGTGCTCTTCCGCGTCATTGCGAGCGAAGCGAAGCAATCCAGAGTCTGTCCGGAGAGGCAGTCTGGATTGCTTCGCTTTGCTCGCAATGACGCGCGGCAACGTCGTGCTCCCAAGCGAGCCGCTCGTGACGCGCATGAGCAAAGCGACAAACGGCCGGAGATGCTCACGTCGCGAGACCTGACGACGTTTATTCCGCAATGCGGCATGTGACACTCATGTCACACTTACGGTTATACCGACTCTCAAATATAATATGACTATTCAAAGGCACCTCGGCGCTTGCTAGGATCGCCATCCAATCTCAGGTTGACGAAATCGCTCCTCGAACGAGCGGCGGCCGGGATTGAGCCGAGGGGAAGCGCGTGCCGGGACGGAGGCTCTGGGCTGGACGCGACAGAACAACATCCAGAGCCTGGGGACGCTGCGAGGAGCAGGAAAAATGAGTGGGTTTGCGACGACCGCGCGCATGTGCGGCGTAGGGGTTGCCTTGTCTTGTTTGTTGGGTGGCGGTGGTGCGGTCGCGGCCGATCTGCCGATGAAGGCGCCGCCGATTCCTTATGCGGGTGTCGATGATTTCTGGACGCGGCCGTATCTGTTCGGCGATCTCGGCCGGACCAGGCTGAAGGAGCAGGGCATCTCGCTCGCGCTCACGCTCGGCGACGAAGCCGTCACCAATCTGTCGGGCGGCTCCCGCAACACCGCGGCCAATGCCGGGCAATTGTGGTTCGAGGCCAAGTTCGACATGGCCAAACTCGCTGGCATCCAGGGCGGCCTGATCGGCGTGACGCTGGTCGATCGCTTCGGCAAGAATCTCAACAGCGAGGCCGGCATCCCGGCGCTGCAACTGACCAACGAGGTGTTCGGCCGCGGCAACATCCTGCGCCTCACCGAGTTCTACTATCAGCAGAAGCTGTTCGACGACCGCCTCGTCCTCAAGGGCGGCCGGCTGCCGGTCGGCTCCGACTTCTTCTTCGGCCAGTGCGAGTTCATCAACCTGACCTTCTGCGGCGGCCAGCCGGGCAACATCCAGGGCGGCTACATCTACAACTGGCCGGTCAGCCAGTGGGCCGGCGTCGTGCACTACAACTTCACCAAGGAGTGGAAGCTGTCGGTCGGCGTCTACGACGCCAATCCGAACTATCTGACGACGTCGGATGCGGGCGTCTATCTTGCGCCGGGCATTCCGCGCTCGAATCCGGCCGCGGGCGTCTTGGTGCCGGTCGAGGTGGTGTATGAGCCGAGCGGTCCGCTCAACGGCACCTGGCGCTTCGGCGGCTGGTATGACAGTGCGTCGACCATCGACGGCGGTCTGCCCGGCATCACCGGCGTGTACGCCGGCGGCCCCGGCGTCGGCGATCAGAACCTCAGCAGCCAGCGTGGCCGATACGGCTTCTACGAATCGATCCTGCAGCGGCTGACCGTCGAGGGTCCCAAGGCGCAGGGCTGGTACACCTTCCTCAACACCAGCGTCGCCGATCACCGCACGTCCTATCAGGACTACCAGATCTCCTGGGGCGTCAAGCACACCGGCACCTTCTCGTTCCGTCCCGACGACGAGGTCGGCTTCGCGGTCGGCACCACGCACGTCAACTCGGCGGCGCTGACGCCGAATGCCGGCGGCAACGAGGTGCCGATCGAGGCCTGGTACGGCTGGCAGGCCACCGGCTGGATGAACCTGAAGTTCGACGCCCAGTATGTGATCAATCCGGGCGGACGCGGCTTCAACGCCGCCGGCGTGAAGACCGGCAATGCGGTGGTGCTCGGCCTGCGGACGGTGGTGCACTTCTGATCCTGCGATGTGAGCCGATGGGGTGGATGTGCAGCATCCGCCCCATCTGCGCGAGGCGTCTCGGCTGTCCCGGTTCGCCGATCCGATGAGGAGCCGGCGCATCCTGCCCATCCGGGTGGGCCGCGATGCGATGACGTCGATTGACTCTTTCGCATTGCGGCACGACATCTCCTGGACCGCGACGCCGAGCTGCCAGGAGACCGCCATGACCGCAACAGACACCCATCCCGTCGCCGGCCGACGCCTGGGCGACGAGGTCGTGGACTGGCTCACCAACGGCACCCGCGACGAGCGCTTCATCGACAACATCTTCGGGCAGATGTGCAACCGGCTGCAGCGTGCCGGCATTCCGGTGAAGCGGGCCTCGTTGCACGTCCAGATCAATCATCCGCAGCGGCTCGGCGCGCGCATGCTGTGGAGCGACGGCATGGAGGGCGCCGAGATCGCCCGCGTCGACTACGACGTCCGGGAGCGCTCGGAATATATCGGCAGTCCCGCCAGCGAAATCCACGAAGGCGCCGGCGAGATCCGCGAGAACCTCGCCGGCGACCCAGGGCTTGGCCGCCGGCACGCGATCTATGACGAGATGCGCGCGCAGGGCCTGACCGACTATGTCGCCTGGCCGATGTACCACACGCTCGGCAAGCGCCACATCGTCACCTTTGCGACCGACCGGCGCGGCGGATCTCGACCAGGCGCATATCGACGCGCTGCTGCGGCTCATGCCGGTGCTGGCGCTGGTCAGCGAGATCCGCATCAAGAACCGCCTGGCGCGAACCCTGCTCGAAACCTATGTCGGGCCGCATGCCGGCGAAATGATCCTGGCTGGCGCAACGCGGCGCGGCAGCGGCACCACGGTGCGCGCCGCCATCATGATCTGCGATCTCCGGGACTTCACCAAGATCTCCGACAACTGGCCGCGCGACGACGTCATCGATCTGCTCAACAGCTATTTCGATGCCATGGTGGAGCCGATCACGCAGCATGGCGGCGAGATCCTGAAATTCATCGGCGACGGCCTGCTCGCGATCTTTCCGCTGAGCCAGCCGCAGGCCTGCGCCAAGCTGCTGTATGCGGTGAGCGACGCACGCAAGGCGATGGCGGCGCTGAACGCGCGCAACGCCGAGACGGGCCGCGCGCCACTCAACTACGGCATCGGCGTCCATCTCGGCGACGTCATGTACGGCAATATCGGCTCGCTCAGCCGGCTCGACTTCACGGTGATCGGCCCCGCCGTCAACATGGCCTCGCGCATGGAAGCGCTGACCAAGCAGGTCGGCCGCAACGTGCTGCTTTCGCGCGCCTTCGCCGAGCATCTCGAAGGCGACTTCGCGCTCGAGCGCGTCGGCGAATACCCGGTGCGCGGCTTCAACGACCCGATCGAGCTGTTTTCGTTCGAGGGGTAGGGGATTCAGGCAGGACCGCGTCGATCGACTGAGCCTAGCCCCGCCGAGGCGGGTGCCAGAAAACGACGTCCGGCGCGAACAAGACGATTGCTATGGCGATGGGCCCTCCGGCAACCAAGATCATGATGATCGCCCGCGACGACAGTCTTTGGGCATGCGGAAGGAAGGTCAGTGCGCGGATGGCTGCTCCGGTCAAGAAGCATGCTCTCGCGATCGGCAGCAGCGGAATGGCGAGCAGATCGTTGAGTGTACAGCTGCTGTGACAACGATCCGACGCTGGCGACCACCCATGTCGTATCCCGTCGAACGCAGCCAGCAGCACGACGATCAGCGTCGCCACGAGCAACGCCCGCCACGACGGCATCAGAACCGCGATCGCGTAGGAGACGATGCATACGCCGATCATCTGCGTCAGGATGTCGAGCATCGTCCGCCCGCGAGTCGATTCTCATCCAGAAACGGCGCCACGACCTCGCGCGTCTCCGCGCTGGTCACGACCGGCACGATCTCGAACGTCATGCCGGTGTCGCGGGCGTTGGACAGGATCCATTGCTGCAGCAGGCGCGCATCGTCGCATTCCATCAGCTGGAAGCAGCGGTCGAAATTCGGCTCGATCCAGCTGCCGAGATATTTGAGGCCATCAGGAAACTTGATGCCGGGATCGCGCACCCGGCGGTAGACCGGGATCGGATCGCGGTCCTTGAAACGCTCGATCACCATGAACAGCATGCGCGCCTCCGCCCGGGTCCTGCTCATAGTGTGGACGGAATCGAGCAGGTGTTCCAGGTCTCGCGCGTGGCCTCGCAGTCCGAAAGGCCGGCCGCGTCACCGGCGTTGAGGGAGCGCTACTGTCCCGAGGGTGTGCGCAGGCCGTGCCAGGCGTCGCGCACCTGATGGTAGTGGACCTCGGGCAGATAGTCCGGCGTATTCAGATTGAGGTTCTTGACGTCGAGCCGGCCGATGGCGCTGAGCAGCGTATAGGAGGCGATGACGCGGTCGCGCTGCGCGCCGATCAGCCGTGCCTTGGCCTGGATCAGATCGGCCTGCGAGTTCAGCACGTCGACGGTCGTGCGCTGGCCGCCCTGGGCCTCGCGCGAGACGCCCTGCAGCGCGACGGTGGCGGCCTTCACCTCGGCCTCGGAGGCGCCGACAGCGACCTTGGCACCCTCATTGGCGACCCAGGCGCTGACCACTGCGGTGCGCGCCTGGTTGCGGACCTGGTCGAGCACGAGGCGGCTCTGCGCCGCGAGCTCTTTGCTCTGGCGGGTCTGCGACGCCGCCGTGCCGCCGTCATAGATCGGCGCGGTGACGCTGCCGACGATCGAGGCCTGGTCGGTGCCGAAGGTGCCCAGCGTCTGATCCGAATCGCGGCTGCGGCTGACACCGCCCTGCAGGGTCACGCTCGGCAGCAGCGCACCCTCGGCGACCTTGATCGAGGTCGAGGCCACGTCGACGTCGAAGCTCGCCGCAGCCACCGCCGGATTTTCC
This sequence comes from Bradyrhizobium oligotrophicum, assembly GCA_050641875.1. GTDB lineage: Bacteria > Pseudomonadota > Alphaproteobacteria > Rhizobiales > Xanthobacteraceae > Bradyrhizobium > Bradyrhizobium oligotrophicum_B. The sequence continues at coordinate 7,020,176 of CP192619.1, read as the reverse complement.
TTGTTGCCAAGCGCAATCGCGTCCTCGCGGCTGCGCGGCAGCAGGCGATCGATCGGGTCGGCCGCGCGCAATTGTCCCGGCGCCATGCCGATGACCTGGGCATAGGTCGCCTGGCTGATCGCGAGGTTGACCTCGGCGGCGTTGAGATCGGACAGCCCGCGCGACAGCCGCGCCTCGGCCTGCGAGGCGTCGGTCGGCGTGACGTCGCCGGCATTGAGGCGGCGCTGCGTGACGGAGAGCGTCTCGCGCAGGAAGGCGACATTGGAGCGCTGTGCCTCGACCAGCGACTGGTTGGCGAGCACGTTGGTGTAGGCGGTGACGGCGTCGAGCAGCACGCCCTGGCCGACATTGCGCAGCGCCTCGCGGCCCGACTGCACCTGCAGCTCGGCCATGCGCACGCTGTTGGCGGTACGGAAGCCGTTGAACAGCGTCTGCGTGACGGTGACGCCGATGGTCCAGGGCTTCAGCGTCGCGGTCTGGATCGTGTTGCCGGGGAGCAGGTTGCGCACGGCCTGCAGGCCGGCGCCGAGGCTCGCGATCAGTTGCGGACGATAGCCGGCGAGCGCCTGCGGCACGTTCTCGTCGGTGGCGCGCTGGCGTGCCCGCTCGGCATTCAGCGCCGGATTGGTCTGATAGGCCTTCGCGAGCGCGGCCGCGAGATCCTCGGCGTGCGCGGGCGAGCAGATTGCGACAAGGCTGGCGGTCAGGGCCAGGCCGAGGCCGATCCTTCGCGCACGCATCTTGCCGACGCCAAATTCCTTGGCTCGACCCACCATCCGACTCCGCCGCGTCTCACTGTCTTAACCAGTTGTTTACCTGTTTACGGCGGATGGCGGCCACACACAAACCGCCGATGTGGAATCCGGCAGGCTTTTCCATGATTTGTTGTGGCGTGCTCGCCACAGACCGTTTGTCGCAGTGCTGCGACATGGCCGCGCAAGTGCGCGCTTGGTAAGCGGGTGAGGGGCGCCTGTCGACAGGAGAGGCGGATCGATTCGTTCAGCTGCGAGTGACCCGCAGCAATCTCACCGGTTCTTGTTCACCGGCTTGCGCTTCTCGATGAACGCGGCCATGCCCTCGGCGCGGTCTTCCAGCGCGAAGGTGGCGTGGAACAGGTTGCGCTCGACATTCATGCCTTCGGACAGCGGGGTCTCGAAGGCGCGGTTGACGGCCTCCTTGGCCATCGCCGCTGCCGGGCGCGACATCGATGCGATCTTCTCGGCCGCAGCCATCACTTCTTCCATCAGCCTGTCGGCCTGCACGATGCGACTGACGAGGCCGGAGCGCTCGGCCTCGGCCGCATCCATCATGCGGCCGGTGAGGCAGAGGTCCATCGCCTTGGCCTTGCCGATCGCGCGCGTCAGGCGCTGGGTGCCGCCGATGCCCGGGATGGTGCCGAGCGTGATCTCGGGCTGGCCGAATTTCGCGGTGTCGGCGGCGATGATGAAGTCGCACATCATCGCGAGCTCGCAGCCGCCGCCGAGCGCGTAGCCCGAAACCGCAGCGATCGTCGGCTTGCGGCAGCGCGCGACGCGGTCGCCGCCGATCGCGGTGAAGTCGCTCGAGAACATGTCGATGAAGCTCTTGGGCTGCATCTCCTTGATGTCGGCGCCGGCGGCGAACGCCTTCTCGCTGCCGGTGATCACGATGCAGCCGATGGCGTCGTCGGCCTCGAGATCATCCACGGCGGCGGCGATCTCGCGGAAGACGCCGAACGACAGCGCGTTGAGCATCTTCGGCCGGTTCAGGGTGATGAGTCCGACCGCGCCTTTGCCTTCGACGATGATGTGCTCGTAAACGCTCATGTTCCCACCCCGACAAATCAAAACAGCGGGCAATGTGCCCGCTGGATCGACGCGCATCAAGTAGGTGGGGCGCCGCGCGGCGCCTCAGATCATGAACATCCGTGCCGCCGAGCCCAGGGTGAGCAGGGTGCCGCAGGCGATGAAGATCTTGCCGATGATCGAGGCCTTGTCCCAGCCGGAGCTGTCGTCATTGCTGACCGTGACCATGTTCACGGTGACGTCCGAGGCGGCCGGCGCATCGCTTGGCGCGGCGTCGGCCGACTGCGCCTCCGGCGCGGCCTGAGCCTGGGCCTCGGCCGGCATCGGCGCCGGGAATCCGTCCTGCTTCGCCGCCGGGGCGCTCTCGGCCCCCACCGGCAAGAACGGGCTGTAGCCCTGCTGCTCGGCCGCGCGGGCCAATCCAGTGCCAACGAGGCCCAGAACGAACGCGGCGGCAATGATCAATGCTGAACGTCCACTGGCTTGGATCGTCATCGTCGGCTCTCTCCCCATCCCGCCAGCCCAAGCCGGAGTGAGACCCCGACAGATGTCGAGAACGGGGCAGAAAATGGGTATCTTCCTGCCGCTCACGGCAAAGCTGGGCGGCGCCGCACTTTGCGACGCTGCCCACGAAACCTGATCATGCACTTCGCGATTCAGTGCTATGGAGCGGTTCCAAGACTTGCCCGGTGGCGTGCTCTCGGTGTGGCGTAACTCGGATCGTTCCGAGGCCGATGTCTGCATCACGAATTAGTGATCAGGATGCCGCGAGAGTAACAAACTGACGAATCGGGCGAATTGCTGGGGGTGGAGCGGAGTTGCGCGAGCGTGACGACGAGTGGACGGGCTGGATGCGCCAGGCCGTCGCCGGTGACGACGAGGCCTATCATCGCCTGCTGAGGGCGATCACGCCGGTGTTGCGCGCAGCATCACGGCGCGGGCTGGCGCGCGCCGGCCAACCCCCGACCAGGCCGAGGACATCGTGCAGGAAATTCTGTTGGCGGTTCATCTCAAGCGGCACACCTGGGACGTCGACGCGCCGTTCGCGCCCTGGCTGTTCGCGATCGCACGCAACAAGCTGATCGACATGCTGCGCCGGCGCGGCCGACGGGTGTTCGTCGACATCGACGATTTCTCGGAGACGCTGGCCGACGAGCCGCCGGCGCCCACCGTCTCGGCCGGCGAGGTCGAGGCGCAGCTGAAGACCTTGCCGCAGCGTCAGCGCGACGTGCTGCAGTCGATCGCAGTCGAGGCCGCCTCGATCAAGCAGACCGCGGAGAAGTTTTCCATGAGCGAGGGCGCGGTGCGGGTGGCTCTGCACCGGGCACTCGCAAGCCTCACGGCCAAGCTACGGGATACCTGACCATGGACACCGATCAGCTCATCCGCACCCTCGCGGCCGACAATGCGCAACGCGCGCAGCCGGTCGGCGTCGTGCTGGCGCTCGCTCTGATGGCGGCGACGCCGGTCTCGACCGCGATGCTGCTCATCGGCCTCGGCGTCCGGCCCGACATCTGGCTCGCAGTGCGCAATCCGTTCTTCGACCTGAAGTTCGTCGTCACCACGGCGCTGGCGATCCCGGCGTTGATCATCAGCCTGCATCTGGCGCGCCCCGAAGCCTCGCTGCAGGGCTGGATCTGGCTGTTGATCGCGCCGATCATCGTTCTCATCGGCGGCATGGCGGCGGAGATGATTCTGCCGCAGCGCACGCCGATGATGGAGCGGCTGGTCGGCCACAATTCGATGCTGTGCATGAGCGCCATTCCCGTGCTGTCGCTGCCGCTGCTGGCTGCCGCGCTGTTCGGCCTGCGCCATGGCGCGCCAGCGCGTCCGGCGATGACGGGCGCGGTCGCCGGGCTGGTTTCGGCGGGTATCGCCGCGACGCTCTATGCCGCGCATTGCACCGACGACTCGCCATTTTTCGTGGCCACCTGGTACAGTGTGGCCGCGCTGATCGTGGCCGGGCTCGGTGCCTTCATCGGCTCAAGGGTCCTCCGCTATTGAGGGGACTCCGCTATCGGGCGGTGCTGCGCGCGCCCCGCGAGGTCGCGACTACGCCTGCACCGACGTCGCGGCGTCCTGGACGCGATGGAAGCGCAGCACCTGCTGCGCGGTGGACCGCCGGAGCCGCTCATAGGTGGCCTTGCAGGCGTCGAGATCGGCCGTCGCGGTGGTGGCGAGCTCATCGCGCATCAGGATGATCGACTTCACCGTTGGCCATGACAGCCCTGCGACCTTCGCGAGGATCATGACGCCCTCGGCGCGGCTTTCGATCATGATGCTCTCGGCGACCGCGACCGGCACGTTGGCCATGGCCGCCACGGCGGCATTGGCCTCATCGAACTTGCGCTGCTCGGTGAACTGCACGACGAGACGGTCGTCGAGCCGGCCCTCGGCATGCAGCGAGCGCACCAGCGCGTGCGCGATCTCGGTCTGGCTGGTCAGCGCCACCGCGCTCGATCGCGCCCGCCGGCCCGCCATGCGCACCGCCGAGGAGACCTCCTGCGCGAGCTTCGGATTAGCCGCCTCGAGCCGCGTGCGGACCGTGGCCGACGCCTTGGCGACCAGCTTCAGATAGAGGTGGCGCGGCAGATTGGGCCGCATGGCGAGGCACGCGGCAAGGTTTTCGTCCAGCGCGGCGCGATCGGCCAGCGTGTCGAGGTTGGCCTCCGAGACGTCGGCGCCGGGATTGCTGACGGTGCTGTGAACGACCTCGTCGTTGCCGCGCCTGAGCAGGATGTCGGTGACGGCGCGGCTGAGCACGCGCCGGAGCGAGATCGCGAGCAGATGCGCCTGGCTCTTGGTCTCGGCTGTGCGGATCAGCGCGGCCTCGTCGAGCCGTTCGGACTTCGACAGCACGGGGCCTGCGACATCGATGGCGTCGTCATCGGCCAGCCGGTGCAGCGTCCGCGGCGGCGCCGACGCCAGCGGCGCCAGCCGCCGCGCGAGCAGAGCGCGGGCCGAGATATCGATGTGCTCGATCAGGCATTCGAACACGTCGTCGAACAGCGCGACCTGATCATCGGCGAAGTCCGTCGCGCCGTCGACGAACAGGTTCGTCACCTTGCGCAGGGTCTCGACCCGCCGGGCGACGGTGCCGTGCGCGAGCGTGTCCTCGAGCTCGTCGAGCAGGCTTTCGTTCGGGGCGGGCTTCGGGGTCATGCCGGGATGGCGCAGGCGCTGGTGACGCGATTGCGGCCCTGCGCCTTCGAGTCGTAGAGCGCACGATCGGCCCGGGCGAGCAGCAGAATCGGCGGTCTCGTCGCCGCGCGGGGTGGCCACGCCGGCCGAGAACGTGACCTGCAGGCCGGTCGAAAACGCACTCCAGTCGAGGCCGGCGATGATCTGGCGCAATCGCTCGGCGAGCCGCGCCGCGGCGTCGGCCGGCGCTCCCGGCAGTACCAGCAGGAATTCCTCGCCGCCGTAGCGGCCGAAGCGGTCGCTGCCGCGAATGTTGGCGAAGATGGTGATGGCGAAGGTGCGCAGCACGTCGTCGCCGGTGGGATGACCATGCGTGTCGTTGATGCGCTTGAACCAGTCGAGATCGATCAGCACGACCGAGCAAGGCTGGCCGCCCTGCCGCGTCCGCGCCATCTCCTCGTCCAGCACATGCATGATCGAGCGCCGGTTTAGCGCGCCGGTGAGCTCGTCGAGCTCGGCCAGCTCCTCGATGCGGCGGTAGGCTTCCTTGAGCTTCTGTCCGCGCTGGTACAGCGTCTCGCGCAGCGCGCTGGAGAAGATGCCGAGGAACATGCAGCCGGCGATGGTGAGGAGGAAGACCAGGAGCGTCGCGAGCCGCTCGAGGCCGCTGTCGTGCGGCATGCCGAGTGGCTTGTCGGTGAGCAGGAACAATCCCGCCAGGCCGATCGCGAGAAACGTCCAGCAGATCGCGCTCTGGCGCGGCGTCGCCCGCAGCGAGGCAAAGGCGACGACGATGTACAGCGTGCACAGGAACAGGATACTGACTGCGGGCGCGATGTAGCAGAACGCGACCGTGATCATCATGCTGGCGAGCGATTGCGGCACCACGAGGTAGTGGTCGGGGAAACGGTCGTTGAAGCCGCTCTCCGACAGGGCGGTCCACAGCGCGACAGTCAGGATGCCGATCGCTGCGTAGGCTGGCGCGATCGTGATCGGGACGGTTCCCGCCTGGGCGTAGATCAGCAGGATGACGGCGTCGATCAGGTAGCATCCGGCGACCAGCGCCAGCATCTGCCGGCGCCGCCCGGCACGTCGCGCGCGCAGGTCGCTGGACGGAGACGGCTGCGCGTCCCCGGCCTCAGCGATATCAGGACTGGGAAAAGGCGGTGCCGTCGTGCCCATGTGCTCGCGATTCGTCGTCGTTGGCTTAAAATCTACGTGGGAAAGCATTTAACTTTGGTATCTATGGGCATGGACGAAGCGGCCGCCGGCGTCGTGCTGCGACGGGGATTCTACGGCTTTCAGGGCGCGCAGTTGGCGGGAGCGGGCGGAACATGGTAGGCGGGAACCCGCTGGTCGCGATCGACCTGGGCGCTGCAGCGAAATCTGCAAGTCTGTGCGCCAACTCACATTTCGGGACGTATCTTTCCGGTATTTTGAAGATTTTTGCGGTTGTGTTCGAACCGCGACGTCAATCCTCCAGACCAATCTTGCGAGACGGCCATTGAGCGTGACAGCAGCGGCGTCAGATGAAACCCTGATTGCCCGGATCGCTCAAGGCGACCGGCTCGCCATGCAGGTGCTGTACGGACGGCACCATGTCAGGGTGTACCGTTTCGGGCTCCGGCTCGTGCGGGACGAGCAGGTCGCGGAAGACCTCATCAGCGAGGTCTTTCTCGACGTGTGGCGTCAGGCCGGCAAGTTCGAAGGCCGTTCTGCCGTCTCCACCTGGCTCCTGGCGATCACGCGGTTCAAGGCCCTGTCGGCACTTCGGCGCCGGAAGGACGTTGAGTTGGAAGACGAGGCCGCGAACGCGATCGAGGATACGTCCGACGATCCGGAGGTCGCGGTCCAGAAGAAGAATACCGGCGAAGCATTGCGCAAGTGCCTGACGGCGCTTTCGCCTGATCACCGGGAGATCGTCGATCTCGTCTACTACCACGAGAAGTCCGTGGAGGAGGTGGCCGAGATCGTCGGAATTCCGGAAAACACCGTCAAGACGCGCCTGTTCTATGCGCGCAAGAAATTGGCCGAACTCCTGAAAGCGGCCGGCATTGAAAGAGGCTGGCCATGATGGCTTTGAGCAAGATGCTGGAGCAAGAGCCCGGAGAGATCGAACTCCTGCTGCCGTGGTACGCCGCGGGCACGCTGAGCCCGCGCGACATGCGCCGGGTCGAGGAGGCTCTCGCCAACGATGCGGATCTCGCCAGGCAGTATGCGGAAATCCAGAAGGAATATGCCGAGACCATCGCGCTGAACGAAAGCCTCGGCGCGCCGTCGATGCGTGCGATGCAGAAGCTGTTCGCCGCGATCGAGGCGGATCCGGTGCAGAAGCCTGCCGCGCCGCGCGGCTTCAGCGCGCGGCTGATGGATTTCTTCGACAGCCTGTCGCCGCGGACCCTGGCGTGGACCGTCAGCCTCGGCGCGCTGCTGGTGCTGGCGCAGGCCGGCGTGATCGGCACCGTGCTGATGCGCTCGCAGACCGCGACCTATCAGACCGCCTCGGTCCAGGACAAGACCGCAGCGCCCGAGCCCGCGAGCAAGCCGATGGTCGCGCCGCCGCCGCCGAGCGCCGCTGCGCCGGCCCCGGCGGAGCGGGCGCCCGAGAGCATGACGCGTTCGCGGATGGCCGAAGCCCCGGCCCCGGCCGCACCGCTGATCCGCGGCCTTGGACCGCAGGTCGCCGGATCGACCGCGCCTGCCTATGCGCTGGTGCGGTTCGCGCCGGATGCGCGCATGGCCGACATCTCGGCGTTGCTCGACAGCTACCAGGCCTCGATCATCGAGGGCGCCAAGGGCGGCCTGTTCAAGCTGCAACTCGGCGACCGGCCGTTGTCGAAGGCCGAGGCCGACAGCCTGATCGGCCGTCTGGCGCGCGAGAAGATCGTCAGCCTCGCGGTGGCCGCGCAATAGGCCCGCGCCGTCCGAACGTCATTCGGAGGCTCCATGTCGTCCACTTCGCCGCTCCAGTTCGCCAGATCGGTCGCGATGCTGATTGTCGTCGCAATGCCTGCCTTCGCGGGTGGCGACCTCTGCGCCCATGCCCAGGCGATGATGCGTTCGCCCAGCATCAACATCCCGAGCCGGGTGCCGAGCATCAACCCGGGCACCGCGATGCGTGCGCCGCCGCCGCCGGCGTTGGCTGTGCGCCCGACCTTGCCCAATGCGCGGTTTGCACCGAACCTGCAGGCGTCCTGCAACCCGGCGGACCGTAGCGTCTCGGGCGAATGTCTCGACCGCCGGTCGGTGACGGGCGACGGGCAGGGCCAGCGAGCCCACGGAAAATCGGACAAGGGCAGCTCCGCCAAGGCGACGCAGCGGCGCGAGCCGAAGGTTGCGGCCGCGGTCGATCCGCGGACCATCGCCAACGAGATCGTCGCCGAAATCGATGACAATCTCTCGATCGACCAGGCCGACGCGCTGGCGCGTCGCCATGGCCTGCAGCGCATCAGCTCGCAGCGCTTTCCGCTGATCGGCGCCACCATCGGTCTGTTCAGGATCACCGATCGCCGCTCGGTGCAGGCGGTCAGCCGGGCGCTCGCGGCAGATGCCAGGGTGCGTTCGGTGCAGCCGAACTACCGCTATACGCTGCAGCAGCAGAGCGCAGCGCCCGTCGAGGGCGATCCGGCGCAATACGCGCTGGCGAAGCTGCGGCTGCCGGAAGCACACAGGCTGGCCCAGGGCTCCAATGTCACCATCGCAGTGATCGATTCCGGGGTCGATCTCAAGCACCCGGAATTCGCCGACGCGTCGTTCGACGCGTTCGACGCGCTCGGCGGCGACGAGGGGCCGCATGTGCACGGCACGGGCATCGCCGGCGTGATCGTGTCGCACAAGCGGTTGATGGGGAGCGCGCCCTATGCACGCATCATCGCCATCCGCGCCTTCGGCATGACCAAGAAGGGCGGCGGGCCGGAGAGCAGCTCCTATGTGATCCTGAAGGCGCTGGACTACGCGGCCCTGCACGGCGCGCAGATCGTCAACATGAGCTTCGCCGGCCCGAAGGATGCGGTGATCGAGCGCGCGATCGCGGCCGTCGCTTCCAAGGGCATCGTGATGGTCGCCGCAGCCGGCAATGCCGGGGCCAAGTCGCCGCCGCTCTATCCTGCGGGCAATCCGAACGTCATCGCCGTCAGTGCGACCGATGACAGGGACCAGTTGCTGCCGGCGTCGAACCGCGGCAATTACATCGCGCTGGCCGCGCCCGGCGCCGGGATCTTCCTGCCGGCGCCGGACGGAAAATACCAGATCATCTCGGGCACCTCGTTTTCCGCGGCCTATGTCAGCGGGCTTGCGGCGCTGGTGCTGGAGCGCAATCCGGCGCTGAAGCCGGAGACGGTGCGGACCGTGCTGACCGGGACCGCGCGCGATCTCGGGACGCCCGGACGCGATGATCTGTTCGGGGCAGGGGAGGCGGATGCGTTGGCGGCGGTCCAGGCCGTGGTCTCGCCGCAGGCTGCGCCTGCTGCTGCCGTGCCTTCTGCGGGGCTGCAAACGGAGCCCGCGGCGGCCCGCGAGTTGCGCCCGGCATCGGCCGCGGTGACCGAGGCATCTCCCGCCGGCGACGCGCTGCGGCCCGCGCAGCAATGACGCCAACGTTTTCGTGAACGTTCCGAAATTCTCCCGCTCGCTTTGAACGTGCTGCGGGGCGGTCACGACAGAAAGCATGTGGGAGCGGTGATCCCCTCCCCAAGGCTATATACGGCGCGAGCGCCCATCCACCCCAAGCGCCCATATGGCTCGACCCGTCCGGTTGTCCCCCCGGACGGGTCTTTCATTTTGGGCGAGATCGAGGTCCGGCAACGTCGATATCCGGCCGTGTCTCGCGCGCCCCCGAGGGGACATCTTTGGTTGTCGAGGGAGGCCGTTGGTCGCGTTCGCGCTGCCGCGCCTGGCCAAAACCTGAAAAAACGGACAAAACTTCCGCACGACTACGGTTTGGCTGCCAAACAACATGGCGTTAGCTAGACTTTGTTAACCTTTTCCACAAAATATTCACGTCACGTTGCGTTGATTCGTGCCGAGTGCGTCCGTCCCATCTCTAGCGGGCTCCCCCATGACACATCGACCGGACGTGGCTTGCAGCCGCGAACTGGCTGCGCGCTGGTGCGCGCTTGCCGAACGGCGCCTCGACCATCTCACCGAGCTGTTCCAGAGTGGCCGCTGGCGCCGCTACTACACCGAGCAGTCTCTCCTCGACGATATCCGCCTGGCCAAAGCCGCGGTGCAGACCTGGAAGGGCCTGTCCGTCGAACCCGAGGCTGTCAGCATCGTGCCCAGCCAGACTCCGGCCGTGGCGCCGGTCGTGACATCGATATCGCGGTACGCGCGCCCCGCGCCGGCGCCCGTGCGCCTCGCGAAGCCGGAGCCGATCGAGCATCGTCCCGTTGAGACTCATCCCGTCGAGCATCGTTCGATCGAGCTGCCGCGTTCGCTCGAAGCTATCCTCGCGGAGTCCGAGATCATCGTCGAGTCCGAGATCGAACTGGCCGGGGATGACCTCGACCTGGACGACGTCGTCCCGGCCGATGGGGTCGAAGAGGACATCGTGCCGGAGCCGGTCGGTGCTGCGCCCCGCATCGACATGTCCGCGCTGGAGCGCGCCTTGAGCATCGGCATCCAGTCCGACGCGGAGTATGACGAGCCGCCGGTCGACCTCGATGCGATCGAGCGCCGCTATCCGGCGCTGGCGGTGGCATTCTAGGCGACGGGCCTCGGACGCCGCCTTGTTCGGCGGCGCCGCTTCAGCGCGCACCGTTCATCTCCGGCGAGTTCGCGGCGCTGAAGCCGCTTGCGATTTAAAGACCGATCGGTCTATATATAGGCATGAGCCACCAAACCCCGACGCTGCTGCAACGTGGCCGGCCGCGAAGTTTCGACGTGGATGCCGCTGTCGAACGAGCCATGGGTGTGTTCTGGTCGCGCGGCTACCACGCCACCGCGCTCCCGGACCTTCTTCGTGCAACGAGGCTCTCTCGCGGCAGCCTTTACGCCGCTTTCGGTGATAAGCACTCGCTGTTCCTGCTCGCACTCGACCGCTACATCGCCGAAGCCCTGACACGGATGGAGAGCGAACTCGACCATGACAGAGACCCTGTCGAGGGCCTGCGGGTCTATCTGAGCGGCTACGTCGAACGCACGCGCGGCGCCAATGGCCGGCGCGGCTGCCTGCTGGTGGCCACGGCCATGGAGCTTGCTGGCCAGGATGCCGATGCCGGCCGACGCATCGCAGGCTTCTTCAAAGCCATGGAAGTCAAAGTGGCGGATGCCTTGTTTCGTGCGAAGGCGGCGGGCCGGCTGGCCGATGGCGTCGAGCCTTCAAGCGCCGCGCGCATCCTCGTCTGTTTCGTTGAGGGGCTGCGCGTGGTCGCCAAACCGGGTCCGACACCCATCACATCGCAGGCCACCGTCGACGCTCTGATCGATCGTTTCATCAGCTAGATCACAGATCGAGGGCTCGGCAATGGGTGCGTCAATATCTGGACTGATTGGTCTTGAAAGGAAGAATTCCATGTCTGCCATCCAGATCGTCTGCGCCGTGGCCGTTCCTTTGCTCTGGGGTTATCAGTTCGTGGTCATCAAGGTCGGCGTGACGGAGTTTCCGCCGCTGTTTTTCTTGCGCTTCGCTTTCTGGCGATCGCTCTGCTGCTCGTCCCGTTCGTCAATACGCCCACCCGTCGACAGCTCGGTCATATCGCAGCAATTTCCCTTTTTCTCGGCGGACTGAACTTCGGGCTGTTCTATGTCGGCCTTGGGCTCGGCTCGGGCAGCATGTCGGCCGTTGCGTATCAACTCGCGACGCCCTTCACCGTTCTGCTGGCATGGCCGCTGCTCGCGGAGAGGCCGTCTCTCACCACGTCCGCCGGAGTGGCGCTTGCCTTCGTCGGCGTGGTCGTGTTGGCCGCAGGGCAGGGCCGGTCGGCAAACGTGCTTCCGCTGCTGCTGGTGGTGGGAGCAGCCTTCGCATTCGCGGTGTCCAACGTTCTGACCAAGCGCCACGGCCCTTTTGACCCTCTGATGCTGACGGGATGGTCGTCGCTGCTCACGGTGCCGCAGGTGATGCTGACGTCGTTGCTCCTTGAACATGGGCAACTGGGCAGCCTTGTCGCAGCGGATGGTCGCGGCTGGCTGGCGCTTGCCTACACGATATTCATTGGAGGAATTGTCGGGTTTGGCCTTTGGTTCTGGTTGATTGCACGCTGCTCGATGAGCCGCGTGGCGCCCTTTGGCCTTTTGCTCCCGGTGTTCGCCGTCGTTTCGAGCGTTCTGTTCCTCGGCGACCTTCTGACCCCCAGTTGATTGCCGGTGGGCTGCTCGCAATCATCGGCGTCGCCCTGACGCAAGTCAGGGCTGGCCTTCGACCGATACGCGCCTGAGCGGAGGGCAGGCTCAACTCGGGCGCACGGCGTTGCCGCTGACCACGAGCTGCGTAAATCGCTGCGCGCCTTCCTGCGTCAGGTCTGACGTGACGGGCTTGATGTGATCGAGCCCGATCACGGCGCCACGCGGCGTGCCCGAGATCATGTTGTTGCTGACGACGGCCGCACCGGCGCCCGGGACGACGGAGACGCCCACGCCCGCCAGGGCGTTGCGGATCACGTTGCCGGAAATGACCACGTCGCGGAGATAGCGGCCCCAGCCGGCCACGATGCCGTAGGACGGGGCATTCTCGACGACATTGCCGGTCACAGAGGAGTCGGCCTCGACATAGATGCCGATGCCGGCATCGTCGTCGGGCGCCGTTCCGATCGGCCGCTTCGGGATCAAATTGCGGATGATGTTGCCCTGGACGACCGCGATGCGGCCGCCTTCGTTGAAGTTGCAGACGGACACGCCGAATGCTGCACCATCCACCGTGTTGCCTGAGATCACGGCGCCTTCGAACGAGAATTCCGAATAGAGCGCGACCTCACGGACGTCGGTGACGCTGTTGCCCACGATCTGGATGTTGGACGCCGAATTGCCGCGCACCGCCGAGTAGTCGCAGTTCCGGATGCGGTTGCCTCTGATGATGACGTTGCCGGCGCGGAATGCGTTGATGGCGTTGCCGTACTGGCCGGAGCCGCCGGGACCGGCCTTGATGTCCTCGATGCTGTTATCGAGCACCATGGTGCCGTCATCGCCGATCGCGGTGCGCAGGATCTCGATGCCGTTGTCGCGCGCGCCCTTGATGGTGTTGCGCGACACGATCAGGCCGAGCGCATCGAACGACACGATGGCGGTGACGGCGATGTCGGTGAGGACGTTGCCGCTGACGTCGCCCGAGACCTGCTCGAGCCAGATGCCGCTGCCGCCGGAGCGGGTGATCTCGCAATCAAGGATCCGGGCGTCGCGGGCGGCTGCGAGATGCAGCAGGCCGCGGCGCTGGGGCAGGGCGATGCCGCCGCCATCGAGCGAGATCCCGGTGACGCCCGCGCCATCGGCGCCTTCTGCCGACAGCAGCGATGGGCCGCCGCCGGTGAATACGATCTTCGTGGCACCGCGGACGCCGACCAACTGGCTGCCTTTGGCCAGCCGCAGCATCGAACTGCGATAGATGCCCGGCGGCAGCGCCAGCGGCGCCTGAGCGCGGGCTGCCTCGTCGATCGCGCGCTGCAGCGCGCGGGTCTGGTCGTCGGGACTGTTCGGCCTGACGCCTGACTGCGTGGCGTCGCGGCCGAGCGCCGAGATCAAGGGGGCGGCGGCCTGTGCGGCATCCGCCGGCAAGGCCAACGCCCCTGCGGCTCCGGCGGCCGATCCAGCCAGCATGCGGCGGCGATTGACGTCCATGGTCAGCGTCTCGCGCAGAAAGGTGACGTGCTGTCACGACTTAAGCCAGAAGCCTCAATGCTGATGCTGAGAATGAGCGCCGTCGCGGGGGATTGTTGCCGGTAGGGTTAAAGCTTCACGTCAGACCCACCGCTGGGGTCGGCCGTCCGTCGAAACGCGCGCAGCGAGCGCGTGGCATCTCATTGAGGAGGGGGCCCGGAAGCAGGAATTCACCGGGACGACCGTCCTCCTGACTGGAACCAATGGGACTCCCTGCGCTTGTTCCGGCGACGGATCAAGGAGGAGAGGGTCATGCATCTATCCAATGAGAGTCTGCTGGTTATTCTGTTCGTCGGCATCGTCGCCGGGTGGCTCGCGGGCCGCGTCATGGAGGGCGGAGGTTTCGGCCTGATCGGCGACCTGATCGTCGGTCTGCTCGGCGCCTTCATCGGCAACTGGCTGTTGCCCCGGCTTGGCGTTCATCTGGGCGTCGGACTCGTCGCCGCGATCATCAACGCCTTCATCGGCGCGGTGGTCCTGCTGCTCGTGCTGCGCCTGATCGGCGGCGGATTTGGCCGCCGGCGCTGGAGCGTCTCGACGGAGTGCGGCCTGTTGGCCGTTCATGCCGGCGACGATGTCAGCTCGTGCGACGGGGCACCTGTCGCGCGAGCTTCACCAGCTCCATCAGCATGGCTTCGCCGGCGTCGACCAGCGCCTCCAGCGTGATGCGCGGGCTGCCTTGTGGCAGCGCCGTGCCGGAGCGCGGCAGTGGAGGAATGTGGATGAAGGCCGCCAGCCGCGGGCCGCTTGCGGCCTGCGTCGCCTCGATCGCGCGCCAGCTCAGATAGTTGCAGAGATAGCTGCCGGCGTCGCGCGACGGACGGGCATCGATGCCGGTGGCCCGCGCCGCGCGCAGCAGCCTCGCCATGTGCGGACCGAAGGGCATCGGGTGCGCGCCCGGCACGATGGTGCCCTTGCGGGCGACGTGGCGGTCGGCATCGGGGAAGGTCGTCGTGATCGCGTTGCGGGCGCGGGTCTCGATGCGCAGATAGGACGTTCGCCCGGCGAGACCGAACATCAGCAGCGCATGCGGGCGCCGCTCGGCGATCAACGCGGGCAGCTCACGATCGACCGTGGCGTAGGTCACGTGGAAGATGTGGCTGCTGATGGCGACGTCATCCAGCGCAGGCCGCCGCAGCTCCGACAGCCGCTTCACCAGTGGCATGGTCGGATTGGACGGAGCGCCGGGAAACGGGCCGAAACCGGTGATGAGGATGCGTAGCCGTTCGCTCAATTCAGCAGCTCCGCGAGCTGCTCGGCCGCCAGCGCCGGCGCGACGCGCCCCTCGGCGACGTCGGTCTCGAGCTTCTTCACCTTGGTGCGAATCGACGGGTCGGTGCGCAGCCGCGCCATCAGCCGCTGCTCCAGCATGGTCCACATCCATTTCACCTGCTGATCGCGCCGCCGCGCGGCGAACTCGCCGGACGCGATCATCGCCTTGCGGTGGTCGAGGACCTTCTGCCACAGCTCGGCAATGCCTGTGCCCGCCATCGCGGAGTAGGTCACGACGGGCGGATGCCAGTGCTCGGAGCGGGGGCTGAGGAGATGCAGCGCGCCGCGATAATCGGCCGCGGTGATGTTGGCGCGCTTGACGTTGTCGCCATCGGCCTTGTTGATCGCGATCATGTCGGCGAGCTCGACCAGGCCCTTCTTGATGCCCTGCAGCTCGTCGCCGCCGCCCGGCAGCATCAGCGCGAGGAAGAAATCGGTCATGTCGCAGACCGCGGTCTCGGATTGGCCGATGCCGACGGTTTCTACCAGGATCACGTCGAAGCCGGCGGCCTCGCACAGCAGCATCGCCTCGCGGGTCTTGGCGGCGACGCCGCCGAGCGTGCCGGAGGAGGGCGAGGGCCGGATGAAGGCGTGCTCGTGGTGGGACAGTCGCGCCATCCGCGTCTTGTCGCCGAGGATCGAACCGCCGGTGCGCGCCGACGACGGGTCGACCGCGAGCACCGCGACCTTGTGGCCCTGACCGATCAGGTACATGCCGAGAGCGTCGATCGTCGTCGACTTGCCGACCCCCGGCGAGCCAGTGATGCCGACTCGGATCGCAGTCCCCGTCTGCGGCAGCAGCGCTTGCACCAGCTCGCGCGCGGCGGCCTGGTGGTCGGCGCGGCGGCTTTCGACCAGCGTGATCGCCCGCGCCAGCGCCCGCGCGGCTGCCGGCGCGGATATCGTCAGCCAGGGAGCTCGGACGCGCCGGAGAGGGAGAGCGGGATGACATCGGTCCGTTATAGCGGAAGCAGGCTGATCGGCCAGCTAGTTGTCTTCCGCATCGCCCTTCGGCCTCGCGCCCCCGAAAATGGCATGACCCTCCGGGCTGAAATATGGCTTCAGGATCTCCCACGGGACGAAGACGACGTATTGGCCCTCGGCATAGGGGCCGACCGCATAGGGCGGGTAGTGGAACGTCAGGCCGGAGCTCTTGCCGGCCTCAGTGGACGGCGCGAGCGTCACGGCGCCGATCTTCAGCAGCTTCGGCTGAAGCTCCTTGAACCACTCGGCGGTCGCGGTGTCGCCGGCATCCCGCTTCTTCTTCTCGGCCTTCAGCGAGGTGATCACCGCCTTCAGCATCGCGGTCATCGCAGGCCCATTGTCGGCGGTCTCGGTGAAGAACGGGCGGATGCTGATCGGCTTGGTCGCGGCCTTGTCCCAGAGGATAGTGTTGACGTCGCTGTTGGGATGCGCGGCGCGCGTGTCCATGTAGTCGTCCCTGAGGATGCTGACGTAGCGGTCGGCGACCACCGAGCGCACGGAATATTTGCGCTCGAACGACCACTTGCCGTCGCGGAACGTTTCCGGATCCTCCTTGCGTTCCTTGGCGGCGTCGGCGGCGTTCTTGTCGATCCATTTCTTGCCGTCGGCCAGGCAATAGGCCGCGAGCGGCGCATCCGCCTTGATCCGGGCATCGAGCGTCACGTTGGCCTCGATCGCCTTGGTGTTGATGGCGGCGTCCGGCTTGGGATCGGCGGCAAGGGTGGGGGAAACGGCGAGCAGGCCGACGAGCGCTGCAATGCAGATCGAGGAACGCGTCATGGCAATTGATGTATCCAATGGGTGAAGATGCGTATCGCGGGGAGGCGCCGAGGTTCATGCCAACGAATTGGCGCGCGATCGGACGACCGCGCGCCGGCAGATGGGCCTGCGAATGTGAATGACTATTCCGCCGCCTCGCTGTGGCCGAGCCGCGCGTTGAGCTTGTGGATCAGCTCCTCGGCCGCGTCAGCTATCACGGTGCCCGGCGGGAAGATCGCCTCGGCGCCGGACTTGTACAGCGCGTCGTAATCCTGCGGCGGCACCACGCCGCCGACGATGATCATGATGTCCTCGCGGCCCTGCTTCTTGAGCGCAGCCTTGAGCTCCGGCACCGCGGTGAGATGCGCCGCCGCCAGCGACGAGACGCCGAGAATGTCACGTCGTTCTCGACCGCCTGCCGCGCCGCCTCGTCGGCGGTGGCGAACAAAGGTCCGATGTCGACGTCGAAACCGATGTCGGCGAAGGCCGACGCGATCACCTTCTGGCCGCGGTCGTGGCCGTCCTGGCCGATCTTGGCGACCAGGATGCGCGGCCGGCGGCCCTCGGCCTCCTCGAACGCCTCGATCAGCGCCTGCAGCTTCTCGGCCTTGCCGGACATGGCGGCAATCTCCCGCTTGTAGACGCCGGTGATGGACTTGATCTCGGCGCGGTGGCGGCCGAACACCTTCTCCAGCGCGTCGGATATCTCGCCGACGGTGGCCTTGGCACGGGCGGCGTCGATCGCGAGCGCCAGCAGGTTGCCGTTGCCGTCGCCGGCCGAGCGCGTCAGCGCCGCCAGCGCCGCATCGACCTCGGCCTGCTTGCGCTCCGATTTCAGCCGGGAGAGCTTGTCGATCTGCAGCCGCCGCACGGTGGAATTGTCGACCTTGAGCACGTCGAGCGGCGGCTCGTCGGTCGGCTTGTACTTGTTGACGCCGATCACCGACTGGCGGCCGGTGTCGATGCGCGCCTGGGTCTTCGCCGAGGCCTCCTCGATGCGCAGCTTCGGCACGCCCGCCTCGATCGCCTTGGCCATGCCGCCGAGCTCCTCGATCTCCTGGATGTGGCCCCAGGCCTTGGCGGCGAGATCGCGGGTGAGGCGCTCGACGTAATACGAGCCGCCCCAGGGATCGATGATGCGCGTGGTGCCGCTCTCCTGCTGCAGGAACAGCTGCGTGTTGCGGGCGATGCGGGCGGAGAAGTCTGTGGGGAGCGCCAGCGCCTCGTCGAGCGCGTTGGTGTGCAGCGACTGGGTATGGCCTTGCGTGGCTGCCATCGCCTCGACCGCGGTGCGCACCACGTTGTTGTAGACGTCCTGCGCGGTCAGTGACCAGCCCGAGGTCTGGCTGTGGGTACGCAGCGACAGCGAACGCGGGTCTTTCGGATTGAACGGCTTCAGCAGCTTGGCCCACAGCAGCCGCGCCGCGCGCAGCTTCGCGACCTCCATGAAGAAGTTCATGCCGATCGCCCAGAAGAACGACAGCCGCGGTGCGAAGCGATCGACGTCGAGCCCTGCGGCGATGCCGGCGCGCAAGTATTCGACGCCGTCGGCGAGGGTGTAGGCGAGTTCGAGATCCTGCGTCGCGCCGGCCTCCTGCATGTGATAGCCGGAGATCGAGATCGAGTTGAACTTCGGCATCTTCTGCGAGGTGAAGGCGAAGATGTCGGAGATGATCCGCATCGAGGGCGACGGCGGATAGATGTAGGTGTTGCGCACCATGAACTCTTTCAGAATATCGTTCTGAATGGTGCCCGACAGTTTCTCCGGCGGCACGCCTTGCTCTTCGGCGGCGACGACGAACAGCGCCAGGATCGGCAGCACGGCGCCGTTCATGGTCATCGACACGCTCATCTGGTCGAGCGGGATCCCGGCGAACAAAGTGCGCATGTCGTAGATCGAATCGATCGCGACGCCGGCCATGCCGACATCGCCGCCGACGCGCGGATGATCGGAATCATAGCCGCGATGGGTGGCGAGATCGAACGCGACCGACAGACCCTTCTGTCCCGCGGCGAGGTTGCGCCGATAGAACGCGTTGGAATCCTCCGCCGTGGAGAAGCCGGCATATTGCCGGACGGTCCATGGCTGGTTGACATACATGGTCGGGTAGGGGCCGCGCAGATAGGGCGCGATGCCGGGCCAGGTGTCGAGGAAGTCGATGCCGGCGAGATCGGCCTCGCCATAGGCCGGCTTCACCGGAATGCCTTCCGGCGTCAGCCACGGCTCGGCGGCGCCCGCGGGCGGGGGGCTGCGATCGGCGCGAACGCGATGTCGGCGAAATTCGGAATGCGGGTCATTCCCTGGCGTCCTCAAACCTGCGGTTTCTCTCGATGAGCTTGTCTATGTTCTTCTTGTAGACCGGATCATTGCGTAGCATCCGCTGTCATGCTGCGCGTCCAGAGGGAGTGGAACGCAGTTTCGAAGAGCGCGGCCAGCCAGTTCATCATGGGTTGGTCCTCGGAAGCTCGCATGTCGCGCGCTCAGTCATGATCCGGATGCTGATGGCTGACGATGCGCGCCATCTTCTCCGGTCCGTAATTCTGCTGCGTGGTCTGGCTCGGCAGATTGGCGATCGCCACCACCCAGCCGAGCCGCGACTCCGAACCGAACTGTCGCGTCGGCACGACGCGGTCGGGCCGGTCGAAAGTCCCGGTCATGATCTCGATCCGCGGCCCGTCGATGGCACCGAAGCCGAGCGGCGTGCCGCAGGCGGGGCAGAAATAACGGTCGGCGATCGAGGAGGAGCGGAACGTTCCCGGCGTACCGCGCGTCCAGGCGAAATTCTCGCGGTCGACATCGGCAAACGATGCGAACGGCGCGCCCGAGGCCTTCTGGCACATCCGGCAATGGCAGATGCTGACGCGGGTCGGCGCCGCCATCAGCGCGTAGCGGATCGCGCCGCATTGGCAGCCACCGGTGAGGACGGGTTTTTCGCCTCGGTCATGCTCACTCCAGATGCGTATAGGCGTCTTCGAGCGTCTTCAGCGCGTCGCCGCCGGCGAACACGAAACTGCCGATGCCTGCCTCGCGCAACGCAGCCTCCCGCTCGCCGCCGCGGCCTGCCAGATAGATATGTCGTGCGCCCGCGGCCTGAAGGGCCGAGGCCGCCGGAACCGCGGCCTCGGCATAGACCTTGTCGGACGAGCAGAGGCAGACGATGGCGGCGCCGGAGGCGCGATATGCATCTGCGAGCGCGGCCGGATCCGAAGTGCCCGCGCCATCGATCGCCGCGATGCCGCCGGCCTCGAAGAAGCTGCGGGCGAAAGTGGCACGTGCCGTGAAGTCGGCGGCGGTGCCGAGATTGGCGAGGAACACCGCGGGGCGCTGTCCCTGGCGCTTCAACAGGGCATCCGAGCGATCACGCAGCTTTTCGAACCCGTCCGCGAGACGGATGGGTGCGAGTGCGGCGAAGGTGAGCGAAGCCTTGGTAATTGGCTGCGCCGGCAGCGGTGCAACCGCTTCGACCGCGACCTCGGCCTCGTTGAGATTTGGAAACTCGCTGGCGCCCGTCAGCACGTCGCGGCGCCTGGCGATGTTGGCATTCCGCGCCGTCTTGACCGCGGCGACCTTGGATTGGATCAGCCCGGCCTGCAGGGCAGCCACGACGCCGCCCGCCTTCTCGATCTCCTGGAACAGTGCCCAGGCGGTGGTGCACAACTCGCTGGTCAGCGCCTCGATGCCGCCGGCACCGGCGGCAGGATCGGCGACGCGGGCGAGATTGCTTTCCTCCAGCAGCACCAACTGGGTGTTGCGGGCGACACGGCGCGCGAATGCGTCGGGCAGGCCGAGCGCGGTCGTGTGCGGCAGCACCGTCACGGCGTTGGCGCCGCCCAATCCGGCCGCGAACGTCGCGATGGTGGCGCGCAGCATGTTCACGTAAGGGTCGCGCCGGGTGAGCATGCGCCATGCCGTCTCGCCCGAGATGAAGAGCGGCTTCGGTGGCAGCCCGCACGCTTCCTCGATGCGCGCCCACAGCCGCCGCAGGCTGCGGAATTTCGCCAGCGTGAGGAACTGATCGGCGTCGGCGGCGAGCCGTCCATAGATCATGCCGCGCGCGGTCTCGAGCGCGATGCCCTCGGCTTCGAGCGCCCGCAGATAAGTAACACCAGAGGCGAGCACGAAGGCGAGCTCCTGCGCCTCCGATCCGCCGGCATCGTGCACGACCCGACCGTCGGCGGCGAAGAACGGGCCCTTGAAGCCGGCCTCGTGCAACTGCCTGACCAGCGAGCCTGAATTGCCGCCGAGCGTCGACGCGTCGTGTGAGCTTGCGCCGCGAGCGGCGGCATCCCCGATCGGATCGAGGCCGAACCGGATGTCGCAGCCAGCGGGCTTGACGCCGCGCTGCCTGACGGTGTCGGCGAGAAGCGAGGCGGGCGAGAGCGAGTCACCGAGCTGCAATTCGATCGCAATCGCAGCATCGAGATGCACGCCGTCGAGCACGCGCGCCACTGTGTCCGGGTTGGCGGCGAGGCCGAAGCCGTGTCCGGCATTCGATCCGGCGAACACCAGCGACAACCCGGTCGCGCCGTTCTCGAGGTCGATCAGCGCCTGTGCGTTGGCCTTGACCGGATCGGGATGATCGACGCGCTGCATGATCTGCCATGGCGCCGATGCTGCGCGGCCCGCGACCGGCGCGGCATCCTTGGCGCGCGGATAGATCGGCTGGATTTCGAGCCCGTCATAGGTCTTGCCGACCAGCTTCTCGAAGGCCGCGCCCTTCAGCACGCCATCGACCAGCTTGCGCCAGTCCGCTTCGCTGGCCGGAGCGAAATCGGCAGCCAGTCGCAGATCGTCGGTCTCGGTCGTCATGTCGGCACGCGTCTCCCGGGCGTCTGTTATCGCGATTGTTGTGACGCAAAATGCCACGTCAGGACGGCCAAGCCAAACGGTTGTTTGGCCGGAGATGTCAGCTATTCGGCTGACGGCAGCGGCCGGATTCCGTCGCGCGAAACGGCGAGCACGGCCTCATCGACGCGACGGCCGGCAATCCGTCGCGCCGGCACGATCTCGGACAGCGGCACCAGCACGAAGCCGCGTTCGAACAGCCGGGGGTGCGGCAGCGTCAGATCGGGCGTGTCGATCGCGATGTCGTCATAGGCGATCAGATCCAGGTCGAGCGTCCGCGGGCCCCACCGCGTCTCCTGCGCGCGATTGCGGCCGAACATGCGCTCGACCGCGTGCAGAACGCCGAGCAGCGGCCGTGGGGGCATCACGGTTTCGATCTCGATGCAGGCGTTGATGAAGGGCGGCTGCTGCTCCTCGCCCCATGCCGGAGTGATGTAGTCGGACGAGCGCGCGACGAGCGCCGCCGAGGCGCGCGCGCAGATCTCCGGAATGGCGCGCCGGAACGTCGCCCTGACGTCGCCGACATTGCCGCCGAGAGCAACCAGCGCGCTCGCCATCGCCGTCATGGATGTCGCGAGCGCGTCAGCACGACGCCGACATCCTCGAAGATCGCGGCGATCGGCGCATGCGGCTTGTGCACCGTGACCTTCACCGCGCGAATGCGGGCGAAGGTCGACAGGATCGCATCGGCCACCGCGCCGGCCGCGCGTTCGAGCAGGCGGTAGTTGACGTCCTTGAACGCCGCCGTCGCGGTCTCCACCACGTCGGAATAGGACACGGTGTCGGCGAGGCGGTCGCTGCGCGAGGAGTCCGACAGATCGGTGTAGAGCTCGAGGTCGATGACGAAGCGCTGGCCGACCTCGCTCTCATGCTCCATCACGCCATGACGCGCGTGGATGAGAACGCCCTTGATGAAGATCGTATCGGTCATCGCAGTGCCTCGATTGCCGCGGCCACGCGTACGGCCTGAACCGTCTCGGCGACGTCATGCGCCCGGATGATTGCAGCACCGCGCCGAGCCGCAATCAGATGCGCTGCGATCGAGCCGCCGAGCCGCTCCTGCGGCTCTGACGCCACCACGGTGCTGATGAAACGTTTTCGCGACGCGCCGACCAGCAGCGGCAGCCCGAAGCGTGCGAATGCGTCGAGCCGCGCCAGCGCCATCATGCTCTGCTGCGCCGTCTTGCCGAAGCCGATGCCGGGATCGAGCACGATGTTCCCAATGGGGATGCCGGCCTTGGCCGCGATGTCCAGCGAGCGCGTGAAGAAGCCCAGCATGTCTTCGATGATGTCGATCTCCGGATCGATGGCAGCACGGTTGTGCATCACCACGACCGGCGCGCCATGCGCGGCGACGACCGTGGCCATCGCGGGATCGCGCTGCAGACCCCACACATCATTGGCGATCGCGGCACCATGGTCCAGCGCGTAACCTGCAACTTGAGATTTCATGCTGTCGATCGACACGGGCACGCCGAGTGCGACGATCGCGGGCAGGATCGGCTGCAGGCGCGCCAGTTCCTCCTCGGCCGTGACCGGCGCCGCGCCCTTGTAGGGGCGGGTGGACTCGGCACCGATGTCGATGATGTCGGCGCCGGCCGCGATCATGCGCTCGGCCTGCGCAATGGCGCGTTCCGGCGCATCGAAACGGCCGCCGTCCGAGAACGAATCCGGTGTGACGTTGAGAATGCCCATCACCGCCGGGAATGGACGCGAAAGCCACGTCCGCAGCAGCGGGTGACTCGACGTGAGGTCCGAGGCGGAGTGCGGCGAAATGGCGCTCATGGGCGCCGCTTTGCGCGGTTGTCACCGTCAAGTCAAGATGTCGCGCTGCACAAGCGCGGTCAATCTAGAGACGGGTCAATAGCTGATCTTCGGCTCCAGCCGGCGCGCCTTTTCGATGAGCTGGCCGACCGACTTCTCCGACGGCAGGATGCGAACCAGCTTCCGCCGCGTGTTCACTTCCTTGATGTTCTGCGCCAGCCGGGCGGGATTGCGGTGTGCCAGCTCGCGCACGGTGGTCACGCCGGCCGCCCGGACGAGGCAGACCTTGGCCTTGCCCATGCCGGGAATGCGCATGTAATCGGCGGCGTTCGCCCAATCGAGCAGTTGCTGCTCGCTGATGCCGGTCTTGGCGGCCAGCGCCTTACGCCCTTTCACGGTCCGGGCGGCTTCGAGAAATGCGTCGGTGGTCCGGATGCCCAAAGCTTTTAGCTTGGCGGCATAGAAGGTCGTCATGCCTTCGAGTTCGGTGATCGGATATGTCATGATACTCGGCGCGCGCGAAGGTGCTTCAGGTGATCTGGCCCAGGCGGTGGGCTTGGGGCAACCGGCTCAGGCCGGGTGTGCCTGTCGCGATCGTGCCAACTGATCGGCTTCGATTTGGTCGCGGCCGAACGCAAAAAGTTCACCGGCTGACGGCTGCTGCACCTGCCGTCGCCGTCCATTGTCGCTGAGGAGGTCAGGCCCGACGCTGATGATTTCAGCCACGACTTTACTGATGCCGGCCGTTCTGGCCGGCGGCTCAATCAACTCGTTCATGTGAACCCCATCTCATCCGGTCCCCCACGACCGGACGTCCTCTCGCTGAATTCATCTTGATCGGACGATCCGTGAATTACAAGCGAGGAGCCGGCTCGGTGCGCGAATCGATCTCGCGATCGACGATGAACTGTTGCAACGATGCAAGACCAGATGTTGAATCCACGATCAAACGTGCGCATCGCGCAGCACCAATGCTAAGAAAAGTGCTTGCCGTGCGAAGAGGTGAGGCACCCTGGCGCTGGTTCCAATTCGCGAAACTCAACTATGTTATCGCACGCGATGCTCCGCACCACGTGTGATGCGAAACATTCTCTCTCGAAAGATGGATCATCATGGCACCATCCGGAAAACCCCTGGCTGATACCGACGACAAGATCTTCGTGGGTGCCGGCGAGCAGCCGGCCTGAGTTGACGCTTGCGCTTGCCAATCGCCATGGACTGGTCACCGGTGCGACCGGCACCGGCAAGACAGTGTCGCTGCAGGTGATGGCCGAGGGTTTTGCCCGTGCCGGTGTTCCGGTCTTCGCCTCCGACATCAAAGGTGATCTCTCCGGCATCTCGCAAACCGGCGAAGCAAAGGATTTCATCCTCAAGCGCGCCACCGAGCTCGGCCTCACCTATCAGCCCGATCAGTTCTCGACGGTATTTTGGGATGTGTTCGGCGAGCAGGGGCATCCGGTGCGCGCCACCGTCACCGAGATGGGACCGCTGCTGCTGGCGCGGATGCTCGACCTGAACGATGTCCAGGAAGGCGTGCTCAACGTCGCGTTCCGCGTGGCCGACGAGAACGGCCTCGCCCTGATCGACATGAAGGATCTGCGCGCGCTGCTCGACGCCATCATTCCGGAGGCCGGCAAGAAAGGTGCTGATGGGGAGGCCGATCCGCTGGCGCCGATCCGGAAGGCGGCACAGTCGTTCGGCAATGTCACGCGCGCGACCGTCGGCACGATCCAGCGGCAGTTGCTCGTGCTCGAGAACCAGGGCGGCACGAAGTTCTTTGGTGAGCCGGCGCTGACGCTCACCGACTTCATGAAGACCGACCGCGACGGCCGTGGCATGATCAACATCCTCGTCGCCGATAGGCTGCTGCAGAACCCGCGGCTCTACGCGACCTTCCTGCTGTGGATGCTGTCCGAGCTGTTCGAGGAACTGCCGGAGGTCGGCGATCTCGCCAAGCCCAAGCTGGTCTTCTTCTTCGACGAGGCGCATCTGTTGTTCAACGATGCGCCGAAGGCGCTGATGGACAAGATCGAGCAGGTGGTGCGGCTGATCCGGTCGAAGGGTGTCGGCGTCTATTTCGTTACGCAGAATCCGCTCGATGTTCCGGACCGGGTACTGGGGCAATTGGGCAATCGCGTGCAGCACGCGCTGCGCGCCTTCACGCCGCGCGACCAGAAGGCGGTGGCTGCGGCCGCCGACACCTTCCGCCCCAATCCCAAGCTGGACACAGCCAAGGTGATCACCGAGCTCGGCAAGGGCGAGGCCCTGGTCTCGTTCCTGGAGGGCAACGGCACGCCTGCGATGGTGGAGCGCGTCCTGATCCGGCCGCCGTCGGCGCGCATCGGACCCGTCACGCCGGAGGAGCGCAAGGCGATCATCGCTGCGAGCCCGGTCAAGGGCAAGTACGACACCGCGATCGACGCCGAGTCCGCCTACGAGCTGCTGCAGAAGCGGATCGCGGGAACCGCCGTGACGACGGAAGCCTCCTCCGGCAGCGTGCTCGGCAAGATCGGTGACATCGCCGCGACGATCTTCGGCACCAACGTCAAGCGCGGCCAGCTCTCGACCACGCAGGTGATCGCGCGCAACGTCGCCCGCTCGGTCTCCGACAAGGTGGTGGGCGGGATCGCGGCCGATCTCGGCAAGCAGGTCGGCGGCTCCTTGGGCAGTTCAATCGGCCGCTCCCTCGTGCGTGGCGCGCTGGGTGGACTGCTGCGGCGTTGATATGGTGTCGTGTTCCCGGTCGGCGTGATGGCCTTGTCATGTCATCAGCGCCGACTGGGGACAGGCGGCATGTCTGCCTTTGCATGAGGCTGGCCCGGACCGCGCAACGGAGCTACAAGCGGGCCAATAGCCGTTACATGCGAAGGATCCGGTGGCCATGGCCAATGCGCAGCTTCAATCCGTTCTCGATCACATCGATGCCGATTTCGACAATAGCCTTGAGCGGCTGTTTTCGCTGATCCGCATCAAGTCGATCTCGGCCGATCCGGCCTTCGCTGAGGATTGCAGGGTGGCGGCCGAGCACCTCGCCATGGATCTTGCGACGCTCGGCTTTGCGACCGAGGTGCGCCCGACCGCCGGCCATCCCGCCGTGGTCGGCAAGAGCAACGGCCACGGCGCCGCCAAACCGCATGTCCTGTTCTATGGTCATTACGACGTGCAGCCGGTCGATCCGCTCGAATTGTGGCACCGTCCGCCGTTCGAGCCTGTGGTCGCCGATCACGCCGACGGCCGCAAGATCATCGTCGCGCGCGGCGCCGAGGACGACAAGGGCCAGCTGATGACCTTCGTCGAGGCCTGCCGCGCCTGGAAGAAGGTGACGGGCTCGCTGCCGCTCGACATCACCATGCTGATCGAAGGCGAGGAGGAGGTCGGCTCGAAGAACTTCGTGCCGTTCCTCGAAGCCAACAAGAACGAGTTCAAGGCCGATTTCGCGCTGGTGTGCGACACCGGCATGTGGGACCCGAACACCCCGGCGATCACCACCTGCTGCGCGGGCTCCTCTACGAAGAGGTGAAGATCAAGGCCGCCAATCGCGACCTGCATTCGGGCGTGTTCGGCGGCGGCGCGCGCAATCCGATCCGCGTGCTGACGGAGATCCTCGGCGGCCTGTTCGACGCCGACGGCCGCATCACCATTCCCGGCTTCTATGACGGCGTGAAGGACGTTCCGCCTGAGGTGCTGGAGCAGTGGAAGAAGCTCAACCTGACGCCGGAGACGTTCCTCAAGCCGATCGGATTGTCGATTCCCGCGGGCGAGAAGGATCGTCTGCTGATCGAGCAGATCTCGTCGCGGCCGACCTGCGACATCAACGGCATCTGGGGAGGCTATATCGGTGAAGGCTCCAAGACCGTGATCCCGTCGCTGGCCCATGCGAAGGTCTCGTTCCGGCTCGTCGAGGGCCAGGATCCGCTGAAGATCCGCAAGGCGTTCCGCGACTACGTCTCGGCGCGCATCCCCGGCGACTGCTCGGTCGAGTTCGGCGATCATTCGGCGGGCGCAGCGATCGCGCTCGACTGGACCATGAAGCCGCTGGCGGCTGCCAAGCAGGCGCTGACCGAGGAGTGGGGCAAGGAGACCATCCTGATGGGCTCGGGCGCCTCGATCCCGATCGTCACCGATTTCAAGAAGACGCTCGGTCTCGATTCACTGCTGGTCGGCTTCGGTCTCGATGACGACAACATCCATTCGCCGAACGAGAAGTACGACCTCAAGAGCTACCACAAGGGCATCCGCTCCTGGGCCCGCATCCTCGCGGCGCTGGCGGAGATGCCACGGTAGGGATCACGCAAGACCTCGCCGGGTCCGTAGCCCGCAAGGGCGAAGCGACATGCGGGCGAACGCGGCCGTGGCTGAGAACCCGGATGTCGCTCCGCTCGTCCGGGCTGCGATGGCGCTGGTCCTTCCCGAGGCCGAACTCACGCTGCGCTGGCGACCGACCTTGCGGTCGGATCGCTGCCGGCGATCTTGCGCAGCGCTGCGAGATTGGCCTCGGCTGAGGCGAGTCTCCAGCAGGATTTCCCACTCGACTTGGCTTCATACAATGCGGCGTCCGCCGCGAACAGCAGGGCTTCCGGATCGATGCCGTGCTCGGGCGCGACGGCGATGCCGATACTGATGCCGATCTGGACAGGCGCGCCGCCCGGCATGACCATCGGCGCGGTCATCACCTCGATGATGCGCTCGCCGAGCGCCAGCGCGTGGTCGATCGCCGGATCGCCGGCGAGCACCACGAACTCGTCGCCGCCGATCCGGGCGATGACGTCGTCCGGAGAGGCGGTCCGCCGCAGCGTATTGGCGACGATCTTGAGCAACTCGTCGCCTGCGGCGTGACCGAAGGTGTCGTTGACCGGCTTGAAGCCATCGAGATCGAGATACAGGACAGCGAAGCTGCGATCGCCGCCGGCGTTGAGCCTGCTCTGCAGCGCATCGATCAGGCCGGCGCGGTTGGACAGACCCGTGAGCGGATCGCGCCGCGCCCGCTCGTCGCTCTCGCGTTTGGCCTGCATGACCGCCACCAGCATCTTGTTGAGCCGGAACGCCGCGCCGGTCATGGCGAGGAAGTAGACCGGCATCTGCAGATACATCGCGAACAACAACGGCTCATGCGACGTCGCGACGCCGGGGATGACGGGGCCGATGCTGAACAGGATCATCGTGCCGACGAGGCGCGGCGCGCTGAAATTGCGAAAGCAGATGCCGCCCACCATGGCGGCCGAGGAGATGCAGGTCAGTGACGCGGCCACCCAGTCGCCGGACGCGAGGCTGATGCCGACGCCGAAGCCGACGCTGGCGCTCCAGGCCACCGACAGCAGGATGTGGATGTCGGTCGGCGTCGCCAGCCGCTCGCGCGCGCGGCGGTAGGCGATCATCATCACGACCAGCCGCGACAGGCAGACCGCGACTTCGAGCACGAACCAGGTGATGAACAGCGGGCTCGGCGTGCGCAGCGCAAGCGCAGCAGCAACGGCGACGGTATTGATGGCGCCGCCGGCGAACACCGACCAGCAGCCGTAGAGCTCGCCGGTCAATGCGCCGCGGATATCTGATGACACCGGATATCCCGGGTCGGCCAGCCAGCGCGTCACGCGCCAGCGTGGCAAACTGAAAGCCAAACCATCACCCCGCATTTCAATACCTCCGCGGGGTTGCACTAACCGCGACGGCACTTAACACGCGTTTATGGAGGTATCGGCGTCTCGCTGCATGCTTGATGCACGGTAAAAATTTACTCCACGTGGTATGCGCAGCTAACAGCGAGCCGAAGTTGAATTCTCAGCCCGAGGTCCTCGCACGCGCGCGTTCTTAGGCAACTGGCGCGACCTCCACCGTCGCATTGCCGAGCGCGCGGTCACGCTCGAACACGAGACGGACGCGCTGCCCGACCGGTGTGAGGCCGATCAGGTTGCGCACCTGCGTGGCGCTGCGCACCGGCATGTCGTTCGCCTTCACGATGATATCGCCCTTGCGCAGTCCCGCGCGTTCGGCCGGCGAGCCCACGGTGACGTCGGCGATGCGCGCGCCCTGAATCCGGCCATCGGCCGGCGCGTCCAGGTCGAGCAGGGTCACGCCGATGCGTCCGCGGTCGACGCGGCCGTTGGCGACGAGCTGCTCCATCACCCGCCGCGCCATGTTGATCGGGACGGCGAAGCCGATGCCGACATTGCCGCCGCCGGGCGAGATGATCGCGGTGTTGATGCCGACCAGCTCGCCGCGCAGATTGATCAGCGCGCCGCCGGAATTGCCGGGATTGATCGCCGCGTCGGTCTGGATGAAGTCCTCGTAGCCCTGCTTGCCCAGGCCGGTTCGCCCGAGCGCACTCACGAGACCCGAGGTGACGGTCTGGCCGAGGCCGAACGGGTTGCCGACGGCGATCACGAAGTCGCCGACTTCCAGCGCGTCGCTGTCGCCGAGCGAGATGGCCCTGAGGTCGATGGGGTCCCTGATCTGCAGCAGCGCGATGTCGGTGGCGGGATCGCGCCCGACCAGGCGGGCGGCGAATTTGCGGCCATCCTTGGTGCGGATCTGCGCGCCGGTAACGTGCTCGACGACGTGATTGGCGGTCATGACGTAGCCGCGCTGTGCATCGACGATGACGCCCGAGCCGGTCGCGCTGATCTGCTTCTCGACCTGCCTGGGGACGTCGAAGAACTCGCGAAACAGCGGGTCCTGGTAGAGCGGATTGTCCTGGCGGACCTTGCCTTCGACCGAGATGTTGACGACGGCCGGCGTCACCTCCTTCACCAGCGGCGCGAGCGTCGGCACCCGGCCGAGCTTGAGATCGGGAATTTGGGCCAAGGCGGGCCCGGTCATCAGGCAAAACAGCATGGCTGGCGCCAGGACGGCCCGGAGAGAAGGCGGAAGCTGCATCGTGATCCCCAACAAGCGCGATCAGGATTTTTTGGCGACGACAGAGCTGGGAAAGCGGCCGGCCCGGTTCAAGAGTCGCACTGGCAATCGTTCCCCGAGAGTGCCAAAAATTTGCGTGACCCTCTTGAACGAAAAGTTCGGCTTTCCTAGGTCGTTGCTCGCCCCGGGGGCCTGATGGGACCCGAGGCTTATGACATCGCTGATCTGTAAAGGAGGATGTGCATGCATTTCCGTCCATTGCACGACCGCGTGCTCGTGCGCCGCATCAATGCCGAGGAGAAGACCAAGGGCGGCATCATCATTCCCGACACCGCCAAGGAGAAGCCGCAGGAGGGCGAGATCGTCGCCGCGGGTCCGGGTGCGCGGAATGAGCAGGGCCAACTGGTGCCGCTCGACGTGAAGGCCGGCGACCGGGTGCTGTTCGGGAAGTGGTCCGGCACCGAGGTCAAGATCGACGGCAAGGATCTCCTGATCATGAAGGAGAGCGATCTGCTCGGCATCATCGAAGCGCCCGTGGCGGCGAAGAAGGCCGCCTGATTCCCTCAACTGACAGTCATCGAAGGAAAGGAGACGACGAACATGGCTGCCAAGGACGTGAAATTTTCCACCGACGCGCGCGACCGCATGTTGCGCGGCGTCGACATCCTCGCCAATGCGGTCAAGGTCACGCTGGGCCCCAAGGGCCGCAACGTCGTGATCGAGAAATCGTTCGGCGCGCCGCGCATCACCAAGGACGGCGTGACGGTCGCCAAGGAGATCGAGCTGGAGGACAAGTTCGAGAACATGGGCGCGCAGATGGTGCGCGAGGTGGCCTCGAAGACGGCCGATCTCGCCGGCGACGGCACGACGACCGCGACCGTGCTCGCCCAGGCCATCGTCAAGCGAAGGCGCCAAGTCGGTCGCCGCCGGCATGAACCCGATGGATCTCAAGCGCGGCATCGATCTCGCCGTCGACGCGATCGTGGCGGACCTCAAGTCGCACGCCAGGAGGATCACCAGCAATGACGAGATCGCGCAGGTCGGAACCATCTCGGCCAATGGCGACAACGAGATCGGCCGCTCCTCGCCGAGGCCATGCAGAAGGTCGGCAACGAGGGCGTGATCACGGTGGAGGAGGCCAAGAGCCTCGACACCGAGCTCGAGGTGGTCGAAGGCATGCAGTTCGACCGCGGCTACGTCTCGCCGTATTTCGTCACCAATTCCGAGAAGATGCGGGTCGAGCTCGAGGATCCCTACATCCTGATCCACGAGAAGAAGCTGTCGGGCCTGCAGACCATGCTGCCGCTGCTCGAAGCCGTGGTGCAGTCCGGCAAGCCGCTGCTGATCGTCGCCGAGGACGTCGAGGGCGAGGCGCTGGCCACCCTGGTCGTCAACAAGCTGCGCGGCGGCCTGAAGATCGCGGCCGTCAAGGCGCCGGGCTTCGGCGATCGCCGCAAGGCCATGCTGGAGGACATCGCGATCCTCACCGGCGGCACGACCATCTCCGAGGATCTCGGCATCAAGCTGGAGAACGTGACCTTGTCGATGCTCGGCCGCGCCAAGAAGGTCGTGATCGACAAGGAGAACACCACCATCGTCGACGGCGCCGGTGCCAGGAAGGACATCGAGGCGCGGGCGCAGCAGATCAGGCTGCAGATCGAGGAGACCACCTCCGACTACGACCGCGAGAAGCTGCAGGAGCGGCTGGCGAAGCTCGCTGGCGGCGTCGCGGTGATCCGGGTCGGCGGCGCCACCGAGGTCGAGGTCAAGGAGCGCAAGGACCGTGTCGACGATGCGCTGCACGCCACCCGTGCAGCGGTGGAGGAGGGCATCCTGCCCGGCGGCGGCGTCGCGCTGCTGCGCGCCACCAAGGTGCTGGATGGCGTCAAGACGGCGAATGCCGACCAGAAGGCCGGCGTCGACATCGTCCGTCGCGCCATCCAGGTGCCGGTGCGGCAGATCGTGCAGAACGCCGGCGAGGACGGCTCGCTGGTGGTCGGCAAGCTGCTGGAGAAGGACGCCTATGGCTGGGGCTTCAACGCCGCGACCGGCGAGTACCAGGATCTGGTGCAGGCCGGCGTGATCGACCCCGCGAAGGTGGTCCGTACCGCGCTGCAGGACGCGGCCTCGGTCGCCTCGCTGCTGATCACCACCGAGGCGCTGGTGGCCGACAAGCCGAAAAGCCGGACGCCACCGCGGCCGCGTCGGCGATGGACTTCTGATCGCACGAAACCGGGGTGGGCTGTCGCAGCCCGCCCCGGCTGCCTGAAAGAAATATCTACAAACAACTGATCGCTGCCGCCTGCGGTCGTGGATCGGCCACAACGCGCAGCTATCAATCAGGTGAGCGACTGCAATCCGTCCACAACCGGCCACAATTGCCTTCGGTGAGCCGGCTGTGATCGGACCGACGGTCGACGGGAGGTGTGGTTGAGCGCTGTCGCGCCGCCCGGTCTCATCAGCAGCGCGAGTTCGCAGGCCCGATCATGCCAGCCTGGCAATACGATCATCCGCCGCCCAACCCGACCTCCGTCATGAGCATGGGCGATCCCCGTCGCTTGACGCGGTTCCTGATCGAGAGCGAACAGCGCGTGGTGGCACATTGCCAGGCCGTGTTGTCGCGTGGCGACATCGATCAGCGCGAGCGCGACCGGCTGGTCAGCGTGCTCCGGGAGGCGACGATGCGGCTGCAGCGGCTGTCTGCCGTGGCCGCCTGACGGGTGTTGCGCCGCGAAGAAGGCTGCGACAAAAAATTCGATCTTCCCCTCTTGAAACGGAGGTCGGCTGGTCTAATTCGTCTGCTGCCGCTTCGGCGGCGCCGGGTGCCATCAGGGCCCGGTCGAAATCTGGGCGCTGACCGGTTGTCTGGTACTCAGAAGTCTCCTGGTACTCGGACATCTCCGGGACTTTGAAGTCCGCATCGGCTCGGCGCTCCTTCGTATCCATCTTGCTCCTAGGAGGACTTGGCTATGAGGACCTACGACTTCTCTCCGCTGTGGCGTTCGACCATCGGCTTCGACCGTCTGTTCGACCTGCTCGACGAGACCCAGCGCGCGGTCGAGGACAATTATCCCCCGTACAACATCGAGCGGGTCGGTGACGACCGCTACCAGATTTCGCTGGCGCTGGCGGGGTTCGCTCCGGACGAGCTGTCCATCACCGCCGAGCACAACGTGCTCACGGTGGAAGGACGCAAGGGCGACAAGGAGACCCGCGAATACCTCTATCAGGGCATCTCGTCGCGGCCGTTCAAGCGGCAGTTCAATCTCGCCGATTACGTGCAGGTGACCAACGCGGCGTTCGACAACGGCCTGCTGCGGATCGAGCTCGTGCGCGAGATTCCCGAGGCGATGAAGCCGCGCCGCATCGCCATCGGCACGGCGCCGGTCGAGAAGATCGCGCAGCAGAAGGCGGCCTGACGCCTTGTTCGAGCTGCGGCGCGGGCGGCGTATCGCCCGCGCCTTAGGCAGCATCTGTCTCTTGTGAAAGGAGTGGAAGAGGAGAGACGCCATGAGCGAGCACCGTTTTTCGATCACCGCCGGCGGTGCCGGATTCCATCCGGTCTCACACTACGAGTCGCCGGCCGACCTGCTGAATGACCGCAAGCTGTCGCTGGCCGAGAAGCGGCTGATCCTGTCGTCCTGGGCGTCAGACATGTATGCCGTCGAGTCGCAGCCGGGCCTGCGCAAGATTCCCGGCATCTCCAGGCCGCTGCGTCTGGCCGACGTGCTCGGCGCGCTGCGTCAGCTCGACCGCGAGGATCAGCCGCCGCGCCCGCGCGGCGGGGCCGCCATGCGCGTCGTTCCGCGCGTCGATGTCGAGGCCCATGGAGCACCGGCGGACAGCGCCGCGAGCGGCCGGATGCGTCCCGCCGCTCGCCTGCGGTTCTCGCGCGAGGCCAATGTGCGGCGCTATCGCAAGCTGCTCGCCACCCGCCTCGCCGAGCACGAGCGGCGCTTCGTCGAGCGACGGCTGGCCGAGGAA
Organism: Bradyrhizobium oligotrophicum; assembly: GCA_050641875.1. GTDB lineage: Bacteria > Pseudomonadota > Alphaproteobacteria > Rhizobiales > Xanthobacteraceae > Bradyrhizobium > Bradyrhizobium oligotrophicum_B. The sequence goes on along the minus strand of CP192619.1, from coordinate 6,985,982 downwards.
CTGCAGCAAATGCACGGCCCGGCCGAGCGGCAGGGTATGGCTCGGGCAGGATGCTGCTGACGAGGGAGATCACCGCATGAATAAAAACGCCGCCCGGAATTGGGCGGCGTTTCATTCAAAAAAGCGTAGAGGGTGATGAATTCAGGCTAGCGGATCATCGTCGAAAAATCAATTGCGGTAGCCCGGATTGACGCGATCGAGCCGGCGCAGCAGCGGCGGCCAGACCAGCTGAGTGGAGCGCAGCTCGACGCGATCCTCGTTGTCGAACAGCTTCGCATTCTTGTCGATCACCTCGTCGCGCACCGGATAGGCCGCGGGCCCCAGCGTGCGGGTGCGGACCTGGATCGAGCAGGCGCGCTCGAGATGATACATGCGCTCGAAGGCGGAGGCGACCGAGCGGCCGACCGTCAGGGTGCCGTGATTGCGCAGCAACATGTGGTTCTTGCTGCCGAGGTCGCGCTGCAGCCGCGGCCGCTCGTCGTGGTCCAGCGCCACGCCTTCATAGTCGTGATAGGCGAGGTCGTGGGTGACATATTGCGCGATCTGGTTGAGCGGCAGCAGGCCATCGGCGCAGCTCGACACCGCGACGCCGTCCAGCGTGTGCAGATGGATCACGCAGCCGGCATCCTCGCGGACCTCGTGGATCGCGGAATGGATGGTGAAGCCGGCGGGATTGATGCTGTACGCGCTCTCGGACAACTGATTGCCGTAGAGGTCGACCTTGATCAGGCTGGAGGCGGTGATCTCCTCGAACAGCAGGCCGTAGGGGTTGATCAGGAAGTGATGCTCGGGGCCGGGCACGCGGGCCGAGATGTGAGTGTCCACCAGGTCGTCCCAGCCGAACAGCGCCACCAGGCGGTAGGCGGCGGCGAGATTGACCCGCTGCGACCATTCGGCCTCGGTCATGTTCGACGGCACGTCCTTGAGGCGCGCTTCGGCTGGCGACATGGCATTCTCCGATTTCCAAGAGCTGATTGGAGCCTAAGCGGCATGCCGCCGCGCGACAAGGCGCGGGGCAGGGGGAGCAGTCATGTCGTTTGGCTGAGCAGGCCCGCTCAGGGCGCCGGGATCGACAGCAGGCTGGAGATGCTGCGGCCGCGGATGTCGTAGACGCGGGCAAACACGACGTCGTCGCGCTTGATCTCGACCATGACAGGAGCAGTCAGTCCCTTGCAGTAGAACTCGCCCAGGGTCATGGCAAAGTCGGCGGCGTGGCTGTCCCAGCCGATCGTGAAATCGGGGCCGAGCGCGACCTGGGCCGGCCGCTGCGGACCGCAGACCGCGACCTTCCATTTGTGCCCGATCGGTGGCACCTCCTGGCGCTCGTCGAGCTGCTCCTTCAGCCCGTCGGAGGCCTGCTTCAGCGCCAGCCCCCAGTAGTCGAGCATGAATCGGGTGTCGGCCTCGCGCACGGTGCCGGCGATGAAGTTGAAGTGGGTGTACTGATAGGGATGCAGCCGGATCATCTCCGCCAGCGGCAGCAGCAGGCCGAAGCAGAACGCGGCGATCGCCACCGGCTGCCAGCTGCGGCGCTCGTCGGCGTTGAGCCACGACAGCAGCCAGGAGAACGCGATGCCGCCGAGCAGCGCCATCGGCGGGATCACGAACACGAAGTGGCGGATGCCGTTGTAGAGCGCCGGACGTTTGACGATCGCGATCAGGATCGGCAGCGTCGCCGCCAGGGTCAGCATCAACAGGATGCTCTTCTGGCGCGCCGGCATGTCGGGCCGCGACAGCGACATGATCGAGGCGCCGGCGCCGGCGACGAACAGCGTGATCATCAGTTCGGGCAGTTGCAGCGCGAACAGCGTCGGCAGATACGACCAGGGCATGTCCGGCACCGAGACCAGCGCCCCGTCGAACATCTCCTTCCACGGCTTCTCGAAAAAGTGCGAGAAGTAGGTCAGGGCCCGGAACGGGTTGGCCGGTTCGATGATCGACCAGGGCCAGATCAGCCCCATGATCAGGTAGCCCAGGATCAGGCCGGGGATCAGCACGTAGAGCACGTGGGCGAAGCGGCGGATCGCCTCCCGGGGGCCTTGCGTGCGGTACTCCTCCATGAACAGCGGCATGAAGCCGACCATGGCGTAGACCACGGCCATGCCGCCCAGGATGCGGCAGCCGATCGAAAAGCCGGCGCCGAGGCCGAGGATCAGGATGGTGCGTGGCGAAGGGTAGGGATACTCCTCGGCAAGGCGCACGAGACCCATCAGCAGCACCACCATGGCGACCGCGAAGGGCGCGTCCTTCGGATTCATGAACATGTGGCCGTAGAAGATCGGGCACAGCGCCAGCAGAAGGAGGGCCGCGAGACCGGCCACCGGGCCGCCGATGCGACGCGCTAGGCGCCAGGTCACGCCAAGGCCGATCAGCCCGACGACGGCCCCGACCAGCCGGCGCGTCTCGAACAATTCCAGCGGCAGGATCTTGTGCAGCAGGGCTGCAACCATGTCGAAGCCGCCACCGTACATATAGAGGTTGGCGAACGACAGCGCCGCCTGGTCCCTGAAACCGGAGCCGTACATGCGCAGCAACAGATCGGCATATTCGGCATGGGTGTAATCGTCCCAGCCGAGGCCGTAATCCCGGAAGGTCAGTCCGGCCACCACCGCGACCGCGGCGAGCACGAACACGGCAAGATCGTCATACGTCCGCTCGAGGGACCGCCGCGTCGGCGTCTCGAGAACCGAAGTGGTTATCGTTGTCATGGCTGAGTGTGACCCGGCGTCCCCTGGCGACCGCGCTTTCCGCGTTTCAGGCCTGTGTTCCCCGCCTCCGTATAGCGCGTCCCGTGTTCCGAAGTGTCGAAAATATGGGAGGCACGCCTTACCGCAACGCAGCGGGGATCCGAATTTCGGCTGCTAAGCGCCATATTGGCACAGCCAAATGAACGCCCGCTGAACCACAGCGGCGGGGAAACTCCGGGGAGGAACCCAGGGGGAACCTTAGAGAATGACCAGGGTTGGCGGACCGGCAATGTGGCGGGATCGTGACCGTCGGCGCGTTGCACACGCGAAGTTCGGCGGGCTTGGACGAACTTCCGCTGCAAATTGTCGCGGATTTGGACTAGAAACCGGATTCAAGGACGCGCGCAACCGCAGCTATCTAATGTGATTTCGGTCGGGACACCGTCCGGAACCGGCGCATTAGGGGATGAGTTCGATGATGAGTGCAATATTGGCCGCCGGAGCCCTCGCCGTGTTGGCCGGGCTCGGGGCGATCGCCTGGGGAATTCCGGTCAAGGAGTTCAGCGTCGGCAATACGCTGATCCTGTCGGGGACCCTTGGCGTCTGCAGCGGGCTGATCCTGTTCGGACTGGCGGCCGTCCTCAGCGAGCTGAAGGTGATCTCGAGCCGCCTGAGGTCGCGTCCGGGCGCCGAGTCCGAGGCCAACCCTCTGCAACTCTCGCTCGGCACCAGCAAGACCGACTTCGAGACCGCCCCGGTGCCGCCGACGGAGGACGTCTGGCGCGAGGGCGGCTCACCACGTCCGCGTCCCCGTATGCCGGACCTGTCGTCTCCCCTGTCCTCGGGTTTGTCGTCGTCGCCGCTGTCCTCGTCTCCTTTGTCAGGCTCGCTGCGCGCCTCCGAGCCCTTGCCAGCCTCGGACGAGCCGCCAGCGGAACCCGCCGAGCGGCCCGCCAAGCGCAACCTGCTGTTTGCGTCGTCGTCGCGGCGGGAACGGGAGCGCGCGGAGAAGCGCGGCGCCGAGCCGATGCCGACGGATTTCCGGTCACCGCCCCTCGGCGCACCGCCGCCCGTGCCGCTGGACGAGCCTGCCGCGACCGAGTCGGGCTCGTCGGATGGCTGGTCTCGACCGGCGCGGACTCCGGAGCCTTTGCGCCCGCCGTTCCCGCGGCGCTTGGCGCGGGCCGCCCCGGCCTTCGTCGAACCCGAGCCAACCCCGCCGCCGCCTGAGCCGAAGGACCTGGACGCGCCGGCCGTCAGCATCGTCAAGTCGGGCGTGGTGGATGGGATGGCCTATTCGCTCTATTCCGACGGCTCGATCGAGGCGCAGATGCCCGAAGGGATGATGCGCTTTGCGTCGATCGACGAGCTGCGCACCCATCTCGAAGGCCGGACCTGACGCGGCCGGATCACACGGTCAGGTTGAATCCGGCTGGCATACGGTACACAGTACTTGGCGGGTGACAGACTTCTCAAGAAGAAGTCCTCACTATCTTGTCATTTTGCCAGTCATTTGCCCATATTGCTTGCAGAATCGCGAGACAACGCGGCCACTCGGCGGGAGTGATACTTGCGATCGAGGGATACTTGCGATCGACGGTCACAGGGCGGAGCGGGATGAGGGTTCGATGACCGAAGCGGTCGGCAAGAGCTTTATCGATCTGACGGCCGACATCGTGTCGGCGTATCTCAGCAACAACCCGACCCCGGCGGCGGAGATTCCCTCTCTGATCAGCCAGGTGCATGCGGCGCTGACACGGGTCGCAGCGGGACGAAGCGAGCCCGCGCCGGAGCCCGCGCGGCCCGCGGTCCCGGTGAAGAAATCGATTCATCCGGACTATCTGGTCTGTCTCGAGGACGGCAAGCGCTTCAAGTCGCTGCGGAGGCATCTGCGCACGCAGTACAACATGACGCCGGAACAATACCGCGACAAATGGAACCTGCCGCCGGACTATCCGATGGTGGCGCCGAACTACGCGGTCACCCGCTCGCAGCTCGCCAAGAAGATGGGCCTGGGCCAGCAGCGGCCCGAGCGGGAGAAGTAGCCGAACCGATCAGGACGCCGTGGCGAGCGCCTCGCGGGCGTCCGCGCGGATGCGCTCGACCATCGAGCGCAGGCCGTTGGAGCGCTGCGGCGTCAGGTGCTCGCGGAACCCGAGCTCGTCGAATACCGCGGGCGCATCGATGGTCATGATCTCCTGCGGCGTCCGCCCCGAATACAGCGTCAGCAGAATTGCGATCAGACCGCGAACGATATGCGCGTCGCTGTCGCCGAGATAGTTCAGCACCGGCACGGCGCTGCTGCGATCGACATGCTTCGACAGCCAGACCTGGCTGGCGCAGCCCTGCACCTTGTTCGCGGCGGAGTGCTCGTCCTCCGGCATCGGCGCCAGGGTGCGGCCGAGCTCGATCACGTAGCGGTAGCGGTCGTCCCAGTCGTCGAGCAGGGCGAAATTGTCGCGGATGTCGTCGATCGTCATGATGCTCTTCGGTCCCGATGTCGGCCTTCATATAGGCGTTCGGGACGACGAAAGCGACAGTCGGTTCCGCCGGTTCAGGGCGTCGGCGGCAGATGCCATTCGGCGGCGAGATCGTCGGCCGAGAGCGTATCGGCCGGCGCGTCACCCGGCGGAATCTCCTCGAGCACGGGGGTGTCGATCGAGCCGGTGTGATCGTTGCCGCGCTTGTCGAGACTGGCCGGCTTCACCGGGCCGATGAACTTGTCGGCGCCGGCCGGCTTCTCCGCGGCGTCGGACTTGTCGGTGATGATCTGGTAGATCTTGCGTGCGCCTTCCTGGGCGCGGTGGCCGATGACGGTCGCGGCCTGGCCGCCGACCTCGCAGGCCTGCGGCTGGCGCTTGCAGAACTGGCTCATGTCGGAGACGGCCGCGGTCGCGGCCTGCACGGCTTCGTGCGCATTGATCTGCGGCAGCTTGTCGGCGTCCGGGCTCTTCTCGCGCGGCAGCAGCACCAGCACGAGTCCGAGCCAGAATGCCATCCGAAGCAGAAAGAACATCACGCAACCCCGACCGTGCTGCTGATCTCTCGTGCTCAGATCGCACGGCGGGATCGCAGCTGATTGTTCTATGTCGCGACTGCTTGCATTGGGCTTAATTGGTTGAGATTTCGCGAAGCCGGGCGCCGGATTTTTTCGGAGTAAATTTTTCATTGGCGCCGGGCGCACGCGCCGTGCAACCGGCTGTAGATCGCGCAGCTTTCGCAACCGCAGGCCCGGCCGGAAACGATGCATTCACCATCCCGGCCGAATGGCGGGCTCACCGCAGTCTGGACCTTAGCGTTCGCTTAATGCGAGTCTGACACGGTGACTTCCGACGACAGGGGGCGTCCCGGCGCGTTCTCTTTGTGAGAACCACCGATAGGCCGAGGCGCGAGAGCCGTGAGTGTGTTGAGTATCATCCGCGATTGTCTCGATGCGTTATTGCATCCATCGGCTCGAACTGATGCGATGACGCGCGCGCGTCATCGCGCCTTCATCGCGCCGCGCCTGCTGGGCAGCCTCGCCGCCTTCGCCGTGTTTCCTGCCTATCTCGCGATGCGCGGTGCGCCAAGCGCGCTCGAGGTCGGCGCACTGTCCTGGCTGATCGCGCCCATTCTGCTGTCCTGGTATCTGTCGCGCACCGGCCGCTACGAGAGCGCCTGCGCGCTGTCGTCGCTGGCACTGTCGGCGCTGATCATGGCGGTGTCGATCGAGACCGGCGGCATCGAATCCTTTGCCGCGGTGTGGCTGATCGTCGTCCCCCTGGAAGCCTCGTTCTCTGCCTCGCGCCGCGTCGTCGTGTTCTCCGCGGGGCTCGCACTGTGCTGCGCGCTGCTGCTCATCCTCATCGGTCATTTCGGCTGGCTGCCGAAGCCGGAGACCGACCCCGCCTTGCGCACCGGACTGCTCGCGTTCGGCGTCGCCTCCGCGACGCTCTATGCGGCCGTGCTCGCGTTTGCCGCCGACACGCTCGCGCGCACCAGCGTGACGCTGCTGTCGATGGAGGAGGAGCGCTATCGCCTGCTGGCACGTAATATGAGCGACGTGATCTCCCGTCACCGCCGCAACGGCGCGGTCATGTTCATCTCGCCGGCGGCCGAGACGCTGCTCGGTGCGCCGGTCGCGCAGTTGCACGGCCACGGCCTGTTCGAACGGGTCCATGTCGCCGACCGGCCGGCCTATCTCACGGCGCTGTCGGAAGCGGCGGGCGGCAGCGAAGCCTCGAGTGTCGAGTTCCGCCTGCGCCGCGATGCGCCGGGCGAGGGCCGCGGCTTTCATCATCCGGTCGATTTCATCTGGGTCGAAATGCGTTGCCGCCCGCTCGACCGCATCAACGTGGCGCCGGGCGGGTCGGAGCAGGAGGTGGTCGCGGTCATGCGCGACGTCACCGATCGCAAGCTGCAGGAGCAGGCGCTCGAATTGGCGCGCAGCGCCGCCGAGCGGGCCGACGCCGCGAAGACGCGATTCCTCGCCACCATGAGCCACGAACTGCGCACGCCCTTGAACGCCATCATCGGCTTCTCCGAGATGCTGATGCAGGAGCAGGTGCTGGTGCTGAATGCGGCGCGGCGCCGCGAATATGCGCAGCTCATCAATGATTCCGGCCAGCATCTGCTGTCGGTCGTGAACGGCATCCTCGACATGTCGAAGATGGAGTCCGGCAATTTCGAGCTGACGCCGGAGCCGTTTGCGCCGCGCGCTGCGCTGATCAATTGCTGCAACCTGCTGGCGCTGCGGGCGCGCGAGAACGGTGTCGATCTGTCGGCCGACGTGCCGCAGGACCTGCCGATGGTCACCGGTGATCCGCGCGCCTTCAAGCAGATCGTGCTCAACCTCGTCTCCAATGCCATCAAGTTCACCGAGCGCGGCGGCCGTGTCACGGTCTCTGCCGGCGTCGACGGCGCGCGCCTGCTGCTGCGAATCACCGACACCGGCGTCGGCATCGCCGCCGATGATCTCAAGCGCATCGGCGATCCGTTCTTCCAGGCTGGCAAGACCTACCAGCGTCGCCACGAGGGAACCGGGCTCGGGCTGTCGATCGTCAAGAGCCTCGTGAACTTGCACGGCGGCGAAATGTCGATAGAAAGCAAGATCGACGAGGGGACCACGGTCACGATCGCGCTGCCGATCAACTTCGTGGCCGAGGCGGCCGCCGGCGCCACCATCACGCCGCTGTCACCCTCGCGCTCCGCCCAGCCAGGGCAGGTCATGCAGGTGAAGAAGAGTGCCTAGACGAACTGCCGAGGATGATCCGGCGCCGCCGCGCCGTCGCAAGCGCGCCGCTGCGGCGGTCGCCGACGTGGCGGAGGAGCGCGGCTGGCTGCTGCGGGCCATGCTCTACAGCCCGAAGGATCTGTTTGCGGGCCTGCTGGCCTGTGCGGCCGGCAGTGCCATCATCGTCAATGCCGTGTTCCTGCAATCGGGACCGCATCCGGCGCCGATGTTCGGCTCGATCGTCACCATTCCACCTAATCTGACGAGCTCCAATCCGCTGCCGCGGCCCCGGCCGATGGACATCTCGCCCTTGGATCCGAAGGTGATCGAGACGCGGCCTGCTGAAACCAGGGCTGCGGAGCAGAGGGCGGTCGAGCAGCGCGCAACCGAGGCGCGCCCGGATCAGAAATACGCCGATCCCCTGGCCGATCTCGTCCGCTCGGTCAGCGGCGGTCAGGGCAACGTGCCGCGTCCGCAGCCGACGCAGCAGGGCGGCAATGTTCGCCGTGTCGCCGCGGTCCAGCGTGCGCTGACCGAATACGGCTATGGCCAGTTGAAGCCGACCGGGATGGTCGGCTCCGACACCCAGGCCGCGATTCAGAAGTTCGAGCGTGAGCGCAAGCTGCCGGTGACGGGCCAGGTGTCGGACCGCCTGGTGCGCGAGCTTGCGATTGTCATCGGTCACCCGATCGAATAGAGCAGGGGGCGGCTGCGACCTGCAGCGCGCTTGCACCTGCATCGAACCATCATGCGATTGAAGACCAGCATCTGGGTGAGCGCCTATCTGCGGCGCTGCCAGTCGGCCGGCGCGTTCAGCGCGATCCGTCACCGCGGTGCCGAGGAGGCCGGCGCTGTGTTCGTCAAGGTCGCGCTGATGGACGGCACGGCCCAGCTCTATGTTCCGGCGCCGCAGACCGTCTATGACGACAGCCGGCCGATCGACCGCTTCTTCGTACCGATATCGCCGCAGCCGATCGCAGAAACGCAGATCGAGGAACGCCTCGTCAAGGAGCTGCGCTTCGATCCCGACGCCTGGATCATCGAGACCGAGGACAGGCAGGGCCGTCATTTTCTCGATCTCGTGCGCGAGCGTCCCTGATCATCTTCTACGGCCTTGAGACGACGTGATGCCGTCGCGCCGGAACGCGCGTCAGCGCTTGAAGCCGTCGGTCCCCGTGCGCACGATCGGCCGCGTCGCCGTGCCGGGCCGCGCCGTGCTGCCACGGACGTGCTGACGTTCGTCGTCATAGAGGGCAGTGCGATGCTTGGCCCTGATCGCGGCCATCCCGGAGCCGCGCCAGGCCGCCAGCATGATCAGCGCCGCGCGCTCGCTGAGGCGCTCGTAGAAGCGTGACAGCCGAAACACGGTCTGGACGGACTGGCCCATCTCCGGCTTGAGGAACAGCAGCACGCGCTCGAACACCGGCGCCGGCATGCCGAGCGCCTTTGCGGCGCAGGCCAGCGGCTCGCCATGGGGATCGTTGACCACCTCGTGGGTCATGCGTGAGGGCAGGATCAGGCTCTCGCCGAGCTCGATCGTGAACGTCTCGACGTCGGCGTTGAAGGCGGCCATCTCCAGCGCCTCGATCGCATGCGCCGCGCGGTGCAACGGCGTCGGCGCGGCGGGCCTCAGCGGCGTGGTGGCGAGGTTCTGCAGGATGGCGATGCGTTCGTGCGAGGCGGCGCGCATGAACATCTCGCTGAGCTCGGCGGCATCCTTCGGCTGCATCGACAATCCGGACGCCGCGTCGTCGCGCGGCGGGATCGGAGACGACGAGCGAAGCGATGCGGGAATGGGGCCGGCGAGCGGCGGCGCCGGCTCGCTCCGCGCCGGGCGCAAGCCCAGCTTGTTCAGGATATCGATCGGCGTCGCCGGATAGATCGCGAGCCGCGCGCGCACCGCTGCGCGGGTCGCATCATCGACGTCGTCGACCAGACGGGAAGCCAATTCGACGAACTGCCGCTCCTCATCAGCGGAATGCGCGCTCGCCTGGACATAGAGGTCGGTCAGCACGCGCAGCAGAGTGGGCTTGATGTCGACGCCCTCGCGGCGCGAGAGCGTGAGCAACCCGTCGAAGCCGGGGAACAGCGATGATCTTGTCATGTCGGGGTACGCAACTTCGGCAATCGTTGCGCCGATTAGAGCGGAGTTGTTTTAATACCGCGTTAAGGAAAACAATCGGTGAAGATGGGCCGAAATGACCCGGTGAGACAAAGGCGCAACGCTGGCTTGCCTTCTCCCCCGCCGGTGCACGCGATCCGTGTCGGGCGGCCCGCGCATTAATATCCTCTTAACCACGTCCTGATCTTAATCGATCCGTTCGATGATCTCGCCTTGGCCGCGTCACGCGGCCAGCCTGATCTTCGCCGCGCCGAATGCCAAAGTGCAGCTTCATGCGCCGGCATTCGTGATCGTCAGTTCTGCGTGCCCTCTTGCCTGCGAAGTTCGGGCGACGGGGAGTTTTCAGGGGGTAAGAACTTCGGGCACGAAAGAGAGTCAACATGGCGACCATCATTGAATTCCCGGCGGACGTTGCGCGTCGCGCGCGGCCTGCCGTGACCGGCGCGCCGCAGGAGGGCATGGGAACGATCCTGATTCTTCCCGTCGTTCGGATCGAGCGCGAGACCACGACCGACGATCGCGGACCCCGCGAGGGCACAGCGCCAAGCCGCCGCCGCCGTCGCCGCTGACAGGTCGGGGGAAACGGGAATGCCGGCCATCGTGAATCCGGTCCGGCGCGCGGAGCCGGTCCTCGCACTCCTTCTCGTCGGCGGACTGCTCGGCGCCTGCAGCGGCGGCGATTTCGGCCGCACCCGCGCCGACATGCGCAATGACGACATGCACAAATGGATCGGGGCGGAAGCCACCGCCAGCGTGGGCGTCAAGCCGTCGCAGTTCCAACTGACCGACAATGAGCGCCAGCTGCGTGATCTCGCTTATCCGCTGATCGAGCCGCCGCATTCGCGCCCTGCCTGGAAGAGCGTGTTCGGCGACTATCAGCCGTCGGCCTCGCCCTGGCGCCAGAAGGTCGTGTTCGACCGCACCGCCTATGGCCGCGCCTTGATCGACGAGCCGCACCGCTCGCACGCCTCGCGCTACGCCCAATTGATCGACGACGTGCGCGACGACATCACCCGGTTCGAGCCGTTCTTCGCATCGGCCATCCGCGTCATCGATCTCGACCGCAAGCGCGATGCCAGCATGAAATACATGACCGAGCTCTCGCCGCGCGAGAAGGCCGATGCGGTCGCGCGTATGCAGGAGAACTCGCTGATCGTGCAATGGGTGCAGATCAGCCTGGAGCAGCGCGTCTCGTCCTATCGCTGGGCCCTGGAGCGCCTGGTGCTCCAGGCGCCCGACGGATTGGCCGCCGAGGCCGATCGCCTGATCCATGAACTGGCGGCTCAGACCGCCAATCCGCCGGTCGCGGCGCGGCCCTGATCGAACGGCCGCTGACCACGCGGGGCTAGCCCGGCGCGACCTTGCTCCGGCGCCGGCCTTGCCTGGCCTGCGCGAGTTTCTGCTGCCCCGCAGCCGCGCGCAGCTTCTGCGGCGCCGCCGCCCGTAACGTTGCGATCAGGATCTTCAGCGCCTCTGATGGGGCGCGCGAGGCGGAGTAGGCGAGGCCGACCTGGCGCTTCAACGTCATCTCGATCTCGCGGACCGCAACGTCGCTTCGGCCGTGCACGACGCCTTCGGGAACGATCGCGACGCCGACCCCGGCGGCGACCAGCGCCAGGGCCCAATCCTCGGTTTCCGCGATGGCGGCGATCTCGCGCGGCCCGCCGCTGCGTCGCGCCAGCGCGCTGTGCTCGCAATGGCAGCGGTCGATCATGGCGACGTCGGCGAGGTCGGCCGCGCGCAGGCGCGGCTTCAGCGTGAGCGGATGCGCAAGCGGCAGGGCCGCGACATAGCGTTCGCTCCACAGCGGCAGGAAATGCTCGCCGTCGCCGACGAGGCTCTTTGCGACGATGCGTCCGTCGGCCCGCTCGGTCGGACCGACGATGTGAAGCCTGACATCCTCGTGCGCCGTGAGTGGCTTGAGCAGCGCGGTCACGCGGCGTCCGTCGAGGGTGCGCATGAGCCCGAGCTTGAGCGCCTGCTTCGGCGCGCCGTTCCGGAACAGGTTGCGGGCGGCATCGGCCTCGCCGACGATCCGGCGCGCGATCGGCTGCAGGCGTTCGGCCGCCTCCAGCGGCACGACACCCTTGCGGTGGCGGAGGAACAGCTCGGTGCCGAGCTCGGCCTCGAGATTGGCGATCGCCAGCGAAATCGATGGCTGCGAGACGAAGCAGCGCGCCGCGGCCCTGGTCAGGCTGCGTTCCTCGAACACGGCGGAGAAATAGCGGAGCTCGCGGATATCCATAGGAAATACCTATGATGCGTATCACTGATCAATATTTTACTTATCTCAGGCCGGCACGCAAGGATGCGCCCGATGTCGGCGATGAAGGAGAAGATCGATGCGCGTCCACCACCTCAACACCGGCACGATGTGTCCACGCGGCGGTCGGCTGGTGAGCGGCAGCGGCGGCCTGTTCGCGCGCGCCCGCCTCGTCTGCCACTGTCTGCTGATCGAAAGTGATGACGGCCTGGTCCTGGTCGACACCGGCATCGGCTCCGGCGACATCGCCGCGCCCGCACGATTGGGGGCACGCTGGGTGAGGCAGGCCGCGCCGCGTCTCGATGCGTCGGAGACGGCGCTGCAGCAGGTGAGGGCGTTGGGCTTCTCGCCCGACGACGTCAGGCACATCCTGCTCACGCATCTCGACCGGGACCACGCCGGTGGCATCGGCGATTTCCCGAAGGCCAAGGTGCACGTTCATCGCGCGGAGCATGCGATGGCCGTCGAGGGTCTCCGGCGCCGCCGCCCGGCCGCTATGTCGCGGGCCAATGGCGGCATCGTCCCGACTGGCAGTTCTATGGCGATGACGGCGAGGACTGGTTCGGCTTTCGCGGTGTCCGCGCCGCCGTCGATCGCAGCGGCGACATCCTGATCGTTCCTCTGCCGGGCCACACGCGAGGCCATTGCGGCGTCGCCGTTCGAGGCGCCGACAAATGGCTGCTGCACGCCGGCGACGCCTTCTTCTTCCAAGGCCAGCTCGATGCCCGCCCACGCATGCCGCTGCTGCTCGGGCTGTTCCAGCGCAAGGGCGATCAGGATCGCACGATGCGGATCGCCAACCAGGAGCGGCTGCGGCGCCTGAAATGCGACCATGGCGACCGGGTCACGATCGTGAACAGCCACGATCCCGTCGCCTACGAGGCGTGCCGCTGCGGGGATCGGGCCGCAGCGCTCATTCCGGCCTGAGCAGGCGGAACGCCTCCTCGAGCAGATGCGGCGTGTGCTTGCCGGTCGAATCGCGGCAGGCGCGTTCGAAATAGTCCGCCAGCGCCGGCCGGAATTTTGGATGCGCCGCCTGGTCGATGATGTTGCGGGCGCGCTGTTTCGGCGACAGGCCGCGCAGATCGGCGAGACCGCGCTCGGTCACGAGGACCTGCACGTCGTGCTCGGTGTGGTCGACATGGGTGACCATCGGGACGATGCAGGAGATCGTGCCGCTCTTCGCCGTCGAGGGCGTCATGAAGATCGACAGATAGGCGTTGCGGGCGAAGTCCCCGGAGCCGCCGATGCCGTTCATGATGCTGCTGCCGCGGACATGGGTCGAGTTGACGTTGCCGTAGATGTCGGCCTCGATCATGCCGTTCATGGCGATGACGCCAAGCCGGCGGATCACCTCGGGATGGTTGGAGATCTCCTGCGGCCGCAGCACGATGCGGTCGCGCAGGAATTCGATTTCGCGGTTGAATTCGACCGCAGCTTCCGAGCTCAGCGACAATGCCGTCGCGGAGGCGAGATCCATCCGCCCCGAGCGGATCAGGTTCAGCATGCCGTCCTGCAGCACCTCGGTGTAGGCGGTCAGATGCGGGAACGGTCCGTCGTCGAGCCCGGCCATCACCGCGTTCGCGACATTGCCGACGCCGGATTGCAGCGGCAGCAGATTGCGCGGCAGGCGGCCCTGCTTCACCTCGTGCGCGAAGAACTCCAGGATGTGCCCGGCGATCGCGCCGGAGACATCGTCAGGCGCGGCGAAGCTCGTGTTGCGGTCCGGCGCATGGGTCTCGACGACCGCGATGACCTTGTCCGGATTGCAGCGATAGGTGGTCTCGCCGATGCGGTCGCCGGGCGCCACAATCGGGATCGGCTTGCGATGCGGTGGCAGGCGGGTGCCATAGTAGACGTCGTGCATGCCGAGCAGTGCCGGATTCATCCACGAATTGACCTCGATGATGACGCGGTCGGCCAGATCGAGCCAGGTCTTGTTGTTGCCGATCGAGGTCGAGGGGATCAGCCGCCCGTCCGGCAGGATGCCGGCGCATTCGATCACGGCGACGTCGAGATGGCCGAGAAAGCCGAACCACACGAACTGTGCGACATGGCTGAGATGCAGATCGATATAGTCGATGCTGCCGGCGTTGATCCGCTGTCGTGTCGCCGGATCGGACTGATAGGGCAGGCGCAGGTCGATGCCATCAGCTTGGGCGAGCGCGCCGTCGAGCTCGGGCGCGGTGCTTGCCCCGGTCCACACACCGATGCGGAACGGCTCGCCGCGCGCATGCGCCGCTGCGATCCGGCGCGCCAGCGCGAGCGGCACCGCCTTCGGGTAGCCCGACCCGGTAAAGCCGCTCATGCCGACATGATTGCCGGGCTCGACCAGCGCGGCAGCCTCGTCGGCCGACATGATCTTGGCGCGCAGCGCCTGTGACATCACCTGCGATGAACCCATCGTGCAAACTCCATGCGCGATCGCTCCGACCGCCAAGTTCGCGCTGTTTAAGGTGCGCCCTCGACGGGTGATTTGACAGGGGTCAAGCCGCAACAGCTCGTGCGTGCATCACAGCCTCTGCGAGCCGCGCGCGCCGCAGCTCCCGGACGGTCGCCGCCTGCGAGCGCTCCTTCAGCATGTTGGCCTTGCTGTAGCGCGGGTCGCCGGTGACCTCGTCGCCGACCCAGTCGGGAAGGGCCACGACGGTGGTTTCGGTCGGCAGCTCGATCTCGGCGATGACGACGCCTTCGAGCGCGTCGTGGTAGACATCGACCTCCCAGACGCCGCTTTCGGCCGGCACGTAGTGACGCGTCTTTTCGAGGATGCGTCCCGCGCAATGCGCGAACAGCACCGCGGCGTGGTCCGCGGGGATATCGTATTCGAATTCATCTCGGGCCAGACCGCGGCGGCCGCTCTTCACGCACAGCGTCGTCCGGTTGCCATAGCAGCGAACGCGGACCTTGAGGCCGTCCTGACGTGCGACGAGGCCGTCGCGAAGGCGTTCACTGTGCGTCGCCTGATCCCGCCAAGCATCGGACTTGACGAGAAACTTCCGTTCGATTTCGAGAGGCATGACCTGATGTTGAGCGAAGCACCGCCGTCCTGATACGTCATAGCAGCGGCGCGCGACAACGACTATGCCACCAAGGATGAAGAGAGTGTTGTCGACTTCATCCAGGACGTCGTATTGACTTATCGTTTGCCGCGCGGCTTCTCGGCCTTGGCCGGTGCCTCGGTCTGTACGCCGCAGCTTGCCGCTGCAAGGGAGGCCTGCGCCTGCGGCATGAGACCCGGCTCGGCGGCCAGGGCCTTCAGCACGATCAACCCGGTCGTCGTCGGCGAATCGATGATCAGCCGGTCGGCGGCCGTGATCTCCTCGTCCTCGGGCAGGTCTTCGTGCTGCGCCTCGGTCATCAGGTTGAGCTCGATCACGCGCTTGCCAGCGGAGCGGTCGTTGATGGCGTAGTAGGCGATCTCGTTGCGCGTGTAGAACGACACCGATGTATAGGCCTGGCTCACCGGGACCGTGAGCTTCAGCGGTCCGTCGGACAGATCGTAGCGGCATATCGCCATGGCGAACGCCGGATCCATGAACGGCATCGGTGAATTGCCGGGATCGGCCAATGGCAACTGCGTCACGGCGTTCAGCTTGGTCATCGGCGTCAGCCGGGAGTAGGCGTCCTGGGTCGAGATCCGCGGCAGCGCCAGCACGCTGACAAGATGGACCACGCCGCCGAGCAGCACGCCGACCACGACCGTGAACAGCAGCCGGATCATGATGGGCAGCCTACTGTCGTGATCGACGGCATCGGCGCGTCGCGCTGCGTGCGGGTCGCGACGCCGACCGGCGTGTCGTAGAGCCGCAGCATCAGCGCGTAGCGCTCGATGCCGCCGGTCGGCAGCCAGTTGCCGGAGCGTGAGCGCGCGGCGACACGAATCTCGAAGGAGCCATCGGCACCTCGCACCAGCTCCTGGCTGGTGAAGCCGTAGCGCTGCAGCGTGTTGGCGACGAGGTGGCCCTTGCGGTCGTAGAGCGTGAGCGTCCAGAAGCGGGCGGGTGGCGTGACGCCGCTGACCAGAATGTCGCAGCGCCCGTCGAGCGGCTTCCTCTTGTCATCCGTAGTGGCGGTGAAGGCCACGCCATCGCCGGTGCCGATCGGCAATTCGCCGTTGCGGGTGATGGTCGCGCGCGCATAGGGGTCGACATCGGCCGTGCCGGTTTTCGGACGCGCCGTCCAGGCGCCGATCGTCAGCGTACCAAACTCGGTGCCGCGGGTCGTCGTCATCCACGTCGCACCGATGCCGACGCCGGTGGCGATCAGGAGCGTAACCAAGGTGATGAAGAGCAGCCGCACGGGGATCGCTGACGTCAGTTCTTGCGCAGGGCAGGGATGGTGACGCCGTCGGCCGTTGCCGCGGCGTAGTTCTCAGGGAAGGCCAGCGCGCTCGATGACACCGGCTTGCCGGGCTTGCGCGGATCGGCAGGCGCGGCCTTCTCAGCGAGGCGCGCCGCATCGTCGAGCATCTTCTCGACCTGAACCAGCACCTCGGCGCCGCGGCGGGTCAGGATCGGCGGCGGGCCGGGCTTGATCTCCAGGGTCTTCGGCTGGCCGGCCTGTGCCATCGCGGCGGACGCCGACTGCGGCAACTTCTCGCCCATGCCGACCCCGGGCAGCTCCTTGACCTCGACGCCCTGATGCGCGGCGAGCATGATGTCGTGCCACGTCTGTGCCGGCAGCGAGCCGCCGGTCATACGATTGGTCGGCGAATAGTCGTCATTGCCGTACCAGACCGCGCAGGTGAAGTTGCCGGTGTAGCCGACGAACCAGGCATCCCGATAGGCATTGGTGGTGCCGGTCTTGCCGGCGGTCGGAATGCCGTCGAGTGCGGCGCGGCGGGCGGTGCCTTCGCTGACGACGTGACTCATCATCCCCGCCATGTCGGCAGCAACCGAGGCCGGGATCGCCTGCTTCGGCTTCGGCCCGTCACGGTCCCAGCGCCAGACCAGGTCGCCGGCGCCGGTGCGGACCTCCAGCACGGAGTGCGGCGTCACCGCCTTGCCCTTGTTCGGGAAGGTCGCATAGGCGACCGCATGCTCCAGCACCGTGACTTCGTCGGAGCCGATCGGCATCGACGGGGTGTCGGGCAGCGGCGCCTTGAGGCCGAAGCGCCGCGCGACCTCGATGATCTTGGCGCGGCCGGCCTTCGGACCTTCCTTGCCACCGAGCGCGATCGACAGCTTGACCGGGACAACGTTGATCGAGCGGGTGATCGCCTGCGTCAGCGTCACCGAGCCGGAATAGGAATGGCCATAGTTCTGCGGGCACCAGTTGCCGATGCAGACCGGGCCGTCGACCACGATCGAGGTCGGCTTGAAGCCGTTCAGCAGCGCGGTGGTGTAGACGTAAGGCTTGAACGACGATCCCGGCTGCCGGTAGGCGTCGACGGCGCGGTTGAACTGGCTGGCACCATAGTCGCGGCCGCCGACCATGGCGCGGATGCCGCCGTCGAGGTCGGAGACGACAGTCGCCGCCTGGGTCGCGTGATAGTCGCGGCCGAACTGGCGCAACTGGTTCTCGATCGCCTCGTCGGCCGCATGCTGCACGGTCATGTCGATCGAGGTCCGCACCACGAAGACGCGCTCGGTGTAGGACTTCGGGAACGTGTCGACCAGCTTGCGCATCTCGTCGAAGGCGTAGTCGAGGAAGTAGTTCGGCGAGCTCTCGTCGCGGCGGTCGACCGCGAACGCCGGGTTGCGGCGGGCGCCGAACACCTGGCCTTCGGTCATGAAGCCAGCGTCGACCAGATTGTCGAGCACGACGTTGGCGCGGGCGCGGGCGGCGGGCAGGTTGATGTGGGGGGCGAACTTGGTCGGCGCCTTGAACAGGCCGGCCAGCATCGCGGCTTCGGCGAGGTTGATGTCGCGCACCGACTTGTTGAAATAGAAGTGTGCCGCGCCGTCGACGCCGAAGGTGCCGCCGCCCATATAGGCGCGGTCGAGATAGAGCTTGAGGATCTCGTTCTTGGTCAGCCGGGTTTCCAGCCAGATCGCCAGGAACGCCTCGTTGACCTTGCGCTCGATGGTGCGCTCGTTCGACAGGAACAGGTTCTTGGCGAGCTGCTGGCTGATCGAGGAGCCGCCCTGGCGGACGCCGCCGGCCTGGGCGTTGGTAACGAGGGCGCGCGCCGTGCCGGCGATGTCGATGCCGAAATGGTCGTAGAAGCGACGGTCCTCGGTGGCGAGCGTCGCCTTGATCAGATTGTCCGGGAAGTCCTCCAGCGGAATCGAATCGTTGTGCTTGATGCCGCGGCTGCCGATCGGGTTGCCATAGCGGTCGAGGAAGGTCACGGCGAGGTCGGACTTCTTCAGCCAATCCTCGTCGGCGGTTTCGCGGAAGGCGGGGATCGCGAGCGCCAGCATCAGCACCAGGCCGCCGAGCCCGATCGTGGCCGCCTCCGACAACGGCTCGACGAACACCCAACGCTTCCAGCCGCCGACATAGAAGCGGTCCATGAACGCCGAATAGCGCTCATACAGCTCGCGGGTGCCGCGCAGGGATGAGAACAGCGCCGAATCGAAGCGCGCGTCGAGATCCAGGCGGAAATTATTGATCCGCTTCTTCCAATCGTCTGGAATGATCTGCCGCACGGGAACCCTGGTCGTTTCGAAAGCGTGTCAGCGGGCTTCGAAAGCACTCAGCACGCGGGCTGGGGGCCATCGAAGGGTCTTGCGCGATTGTTGCGGCAAACCCATGGCACTGCACAGTCAGCCGCCCGAACCCGAGCACCTGACCCCAAGCCGCGTTGCCGGCGCCGCCGCCGGAGTGACTCAATCATCTATCTAGCCGAGCGGGGGTCACAAACCAATGGTTCCGCTCACAATTTGATGCACAAAGCTAACGTGCCGCTGCAACCGGCAAAGCCCCTTGCGCGGCTCGGGGCCGGGCACCTAGATGGCGGCCATCCCACGCCCTCTTTGAGAATCGCCCGATGACAGCACCGCTCAAACGTCCCTCGGGCCAGGAGGGAATGTTCTGGAAAACCAAGATCTTGGAAGAGATGTCCGAGGCGGAATGGGAAAGCCTCTGCGATGGCTGCGGGCGCTGCTGCCTGGAGAAGCTGGAAGACGAGGATACCGGCGACATCTACTTCACCCACATTTCCTGCAAGCTCTTGGATGCCGGCCTATGTGCCTGCAAGGACTACCCGAATCGTTCCGAACAGGTGTCGGATTGCGTTCGCCTGACACCTGAGAACGTCCGCACCCTGACGTGGCTGCCGCCGAGCTGCGGCTATCGCCTCGTGGCGGAGGGGCGCGATCTCTACTGGTGGCATCCCTTGATCTCGGGCGATCCTCAGACGGTACATGAAGCCGGCGTCTCGGTGCGCGGCCGGGTCGAGGGCACCGAGGACGACGTTCCGGACGACCAGCTCGAAGACCACATCGTGCAGTGGCCGGTGCTGCTGCCGAAGCGGGCCAAGCTGAAGCGCCGGCCGAAATAAGCGCGATCACCTCGCACTCGCAGCAAGTCACGATGATGCGACCGGTCCTGTGCTGTCGGGATGCACCCATGCGCCCGACCGGCTGCCGCACGGGAAAAATATGCCCTAAGTAGTTCGCCAGTCAGCGAGATCCGCGCGGCGTTTGTCGCGCCCGGCACAGCATTCATCCCATGAACAAGTTTGATCGGCAGAGCCATTATCCTGCCGCGCCCCAATCCCTGCCCGAAGAGATCGCCGCCGAGCTGCCGGCCATTCCGCCGCAGGTTCAGGCGATCGAGGATGCGCCGTCGCTTGCGCCGCCGGTGCCGCTGACCCAGGCCGAGGTGCGCACCATCCTGATGAGCCTGCTGCTGACGATGTTCCTGGCCGCGCTCGACCAGACCATCGTGGCTACGGCGCTGCCGACCATCGGCCGCGAGTTCCAGGACGTCACCAATCTCTCCTGGGTGATCACCGCCTACCTGCTGGCGTCGACCGCGGTGGCGCCGGTGTTCGGCACGCTCTGCGACATCTACGGCCGGCGGTCGATGATCATCACCGCGCTCAGCCTGTTCGTGGTCGGCTCGGTGGTCTGCGCGCTGGCACCGAACATGCCGGTGCTGATCCTTGCCCGCGGCCTGCAGGGGCTCGGCGGCGGCGGCATCATGCCGGTGGTCCAGACCGTGATCTCCGATGTCGTCAGCCCGCGCGAGCGCGGCCAGTATCAGGCCTATTTCAGTGGCGTCTGGCTGCTGGCCGGCCTGCTCGGGCCGGTGATCGGCGGCTTCTTCGCCGATCACCTGCACTGGTCGATGATCTTCTGGATCAACGTCCCGCTCGCGATCGCCGCTCTCGCATTGCTGCTGCCCAAGATGGGCCGGCTGCCGGTCTTTCACCGGCTGCGCAAGGTCGACTGGGCCGGCGGTCTGCTGCTGATGGCCTCGGCCGTCGTGTTCATGTTGGTGCTGACCTGGGGCGGCCACAAGCTGGCCTGGCTGTCGCCGACCCTGCTGGCGATGATCGGCAGCGCGGTGGCGCTGGGCCTGGCCTTTGTCTGGCACGCCAAACGGGCCGATGAGCCGTTCCTGCCGCTGTCGCTGATGGGCGGCACGGTCGTGCCCTACGGGATGCTGGCGAGCGGCTGCGCACTCGGCGCCCTGATCGGGCTCACGGTCCATCTGCCGCTGTATTACGAGCTGGTCTATCATTTGACGCCGAGCGAGGCCGGCCTCGGTCTGATTCCGATCGCGGCCATCTCGACTTTCGGCGCCGCCATTGCCGGCCGCACCATGGCCCGGGTCAAGCACTACAAGCGCGTCGCCATCGTGGGCACGATCATCGGCACCATCGCTGCCGCGGTCATGACGGTGACCACGCCCTCGCTGTGGGTGCTGATGGTGCTGCTGTCGATCTACGGCATCGGGCTCGGCACCGCCTTCCCGATCTCGGTGGTGTCGCTGCAGAACGCAGTGGACCGATCCCAGATCGGCACCATCACCGGTGCGATGAACTTCTTCCGCTCGATGATGTCATCGTTCACGGTCGCGGCCTTCAGCGCCATCCTGCTGATGGCGCTGGGCGCCGACATTTCGCTGGCCGAGGGCGCCCATGGCGCGGTCAGCGGCATCGCGGAAGCCGACATGATCCATGCCTTCCGCTTCGTCTATGCCGCGGCCACCGCGATGCTGGCCTGCGCCTCGGTCTGCATGATGCTGATGGAGGAGCGGCCGCTGGCCGGGCCGTCGCGCAATGAGGCGATCGAACTCGCCGAGTAGCAGAGGCGGGTGGGCGAAGGTGCCCGGCACGGCCGTCGTTCGAGGCGCACCGTCACGCGTCGGGCCCACCGTCGTCCAGCACGGTCCGCGGCAGGGACGGCGGGCACGGCGCCATTACGATCGCAGGTGAGGAGAGGGCATGTCAGCGCCTTTGCCCACTCGTAGAATCGTTGACCTGGCCGCCGCTACTCGCGCGGTTGCACGATCTCGATGTTGTCCTGCCCGCGGGAGCCGTCGTCGAGCGACGATTTCACCAGCCCAGCCTCGACGCGCTTGGCGAACTCCGTCGTTCCGCCGCTCGCCAGCTCCTTGGCCTGGCTGATCCATTGCTCACGCTCGATCCGGCCGGTGAAGGCGAGGTAGGAGCCGACCCATTTGGCGTGCTCGGCGGTCCAGGCCGCGATCTGCGCGAAATGCCAGATCCCGAGGCCGTGCAGCCGCGCCTCGTTCTGCTTGCCGATGCCCTTGATCAGCTTGAGATCGTCGGCCTGGCCGCCGCGCGGCGCGACGAGCCCGAGCGGGCGGGCGCCGCCATGGGCGTCCTCGTTCTCGACGGGCGGCATCAGCGCCGGCAGGTGGGCCAGGAGGTAGCTCGCCTCGTCCTCGCTCAGCGGCGCGTCGGCGTGGTCGTCGATGGTGATCGCGCCGGACTTCACCGCGCTGGAATGCGCGGTGTCGAGGCCGGCCGCGAGCAGCTTGGCCTGCGCGATCCAATGCTCGCGCTCGATGCGGCCGGGGAAGGCCATGTGATGTCCGACCCAGCTCGCATGGTCAGGCGACCACGCCGCGATCTGGCTGAAATGATGCACGCCGATGTCGTTGAGGATGCGCTCGTTCTTCGGACCGATGCCCTTGATCAGCTTGAGATCGTCGGCGGCGCCCTCGGGCGCGGGCAGGGCCGGCGGCCTGTCGTCGGCCGCGGCCGGCGCCTCGGGCGCCGCTGATGCGGCAACCTCGGCGGCGAGCCGTTCCGCCTCGGCGTCGGCGGCGAGGCGATCGGCTTCCGCCCGGGTGGCCGCTTCGGCGGCCAGGCGGTCGGCCTCGGCCTTGGCGGTCGCTTCGGCCGCGAGACGCTCAGCGTCCGCCTCGGCTTTTGCGACGGCCTCTGCCGCGAGACGGTCTGCTTCGGCCTTTTCAGCCGCTTCTGCCGCAACACGATCGGCCTCTGCTTTCGCGGCCGCCTCCGCAGCGAGGCGCTCGGACTCGGCCTTCGCCGCCGCCTCGGCAGCGAGACGTTCGGCTTCGGCCTTCGCTGCGGCTTCAGCCGCCAGACGATCAGCCTCGGCCCTTGCCGCGGCTTCCGCGGCGAGCCGCTCGGCTTCGGCCTTTGCGGCCGTTTCGGCGGCTAGACGCTCGGCCTCCGCCCTTGCAGCGGCTTCGGCCGCAACACGTTCGGCTTCAGCTTTTGCGGCAGCTTCAGCGGCAAGGCGATCGGCCTCGACGCTGGCTGCGGCTTGCGCAGCCGGGGATGGGCTGTCCGCCCAGGGACGTGCCGCCGCCGTCTCGCCGGCGAATGCGACGCTGTTTCCAGGACCTCCGGGCGACATCGCACTGGTGTCACCCAGCCCGACATATTCCTTGAGCTGTCCGCCGATCAGGCAGCCGAGCACATAGGCACCAACCATCAGCAGGCCGACCTCGAGCCACAGGCCGGCGCGTCCGGGCAGCACTGTCAGCAGCGCCATCATGATCCCGATGACGATCGCCAGCGTCGCCGGCAGCAGCCAGCTTCTCAGCCAGTCCGGCCGCGGCTCGTCCGACCAGGTGCGCCAGCCGACGAAGCCGCCGATGCCGGCGGCGAGGATGATCCAGAACGGGAATGTCGCAAGGTCGTACATCATGATGTCAGCGCCTTACTTGACGACGAATTCGATGCGGCGGTTCTGCGCGCGGCCTTCGGCCGTGTCGTTGGAGGCGACCGGCTTGGTCTGGCCGTAGCCTTCCGAGCTCATGCGCGAGGTGTCGATGCCGGCGTCGCCGATATAGCCGACCACCGCCGCCGCCCGGCGCTTGGAGAGGTCCATGTTGCTGTCTTCGTCGCCGACATTGTCGGTGTGGCCTTCGATCGCGATCTCGGCATCCTTGCAGCGCTGCGCAACCTCGATCAGGTGATCGAGCAGCGCCAGCGAGGCGCGGCTGAGCTCGGCGCTGCCGGTGCTGAAGCGGATGCGGCCCTTGGCGAGCAGCCCGTTGAACGCCGGCTGGCACTCCGCGACCGCGAGTGGCGGGCTTTCCGGCTTGAGGCCGATCTTGACGTCGTCGAGCTTGAAGCCGCTGCCGACCGCGTCGGCGAGCTCCTTGCGGACCTGCTCGGCCGATTTGTCGTAGATCGCGAGCCCGTCGACCGTGATCGCCGTGTCCTTTGCCGTCAGCGCCCCGGACCACAGCCGCGCCAGCGCCGGGAACGTCGCCTTCAGCGACTGCACGTAATCCTTCGGCGCGCCGTCGCCGATCTTCAGGTCGTCCTCGACCGTCTCGGTGATGAAGGTCGTCGTGGCGGCGTCGACGAGATCGCGGCGGGCGGCATCATCAGGCACGTAGCCGCTCAGCCTGACGCGGCCGTCCTGCTTCTCGAGGCCGAACGCGTAAGGCGAGACCGGGCCGTCGCGGACGTCGATCGACGCAAGCGCGAACGGCGCGGGCAGGGCGCCGGCCAGTTGCTCGCGCACGGTCGCGCCGGTGACATTGGCGAGTCCGACGCCCCTGAGCGAGACCTGGGTGTCGTTGATCTCGGCGCGCCCCTGCGCAAGCCTGGCGAGCTGCTGCAGCAGGCTCGCGCTCGCTTTGGCAAGGTCGCCATCCGGGGCGCCGCGGGCGATGCCGATCTGGCTCTTGATCGGCTTGCCGTCGAACTGTCCGCTGGCGGAGCCCAGCATCGCATCGCGGGCCGCTCCGCTCGGCGCGAGACCCGTCAGGCTCAAGCCGGTGCCGTCGAACTCCGCCGACCAGCGATAGGGCTTGATCTCCGGCGGCAGGATGTCGGCCTTCGCCAAGGTCAGTCCAGCCGGCAGCTTGCCGACGCCGGCCATCGTTTCGTCATAGGCGGCTGTCGAGGGCGCCTCGCC
Organism: Bradyrhizobium oligotrophicum; assembly: GCA_050641875.1. Taxonomy (GTDB): domain Bacteria; phylum Pseudomonadota; class Alphaproteobacteria; order Rhizobiales; family Xanthobacteraceae; genus Bradyrhizobium; species Bradyrhizobium oligotrophicum_B. Next base: position 6,961,432 of record CP192619.1, on the reverse strand, counting down.
CGAAATCGTGTAGGTGGCGTCGGAGATGACGACGCGGCCCGTGCTCAGCCTGGCGAGCTCCGCCAGCGCATAGGATGTGTAGGCGCCGAAATCGCCAGCAGGCGCGCCGCGCGCGATCTGCATCTGATGCATCACCGACGTGCCGGGCCAGGCCTTGATCGCGGCGGCTTCGAGCGCGCGCCTGATGTCGTCGTTCGGAACGACGCCGGACATCACCAGCGTGTTGCCCTCGCGCACCGCGCTCCAGATGAATGGCTTTGCCTCCGGCGGCAGGATCGCGACCTTGTCGAGCACGGCGCCGCCCGGAAGCTGCCGCGTCGCGGCGACGGCAGCCTCATAGACGTCCGACGATGCGGCGGCGCCTGCGATCGAATAGGCCTTGTCCGCGAGCGCGAACGTGCCGCCGTTGGAGCTTGGCGGCCTGGACCGATCCGTGGCTTGCGATGGCCGCGAAGTCGGCCGGAGCTCCCAGCGCATAGCCGAGGCGATCGACCACCTCACCGCCGGACGAACGGGCGGCATTGAGGATGGCATTCCGAACGGCGGGCGTCGGCACCCCGCCTTCGAGCACGAGCTGGCTGCCGTTTCGCGTGGCGCGGAAGGCATAGGGCTTCGGTGCCGGCAGCTTGTCATAGGTGCCGTCGACGAGCCGGACGCCGTTGACCGATGCGGAGTCCGCCAGTTTCGTCGACTGGTCGGGACTGAACTCCGGCCCTTCGATGCGAACGTCGCGGCCCGCGACCGAGACCTTGAGTGCCGCGGCGGTATCGGGGACGGCGGCGGCAACCGCGGCGCGTGCCCGCGGCGCAATATCGTCCTCGACCCCCGTCGTCTTGAAGCTCATGGCCGCGAGCCACAGCACGGCGACAGCGATCAGTCCCGCCCACCATTTCGATGGTTGATGCATGTGAGAGCCCCTCGTTTCCCCACCTGCGCCCGGTTCACCCGGATCGTTCCGTTGTTATGAACCACGTGCCGAGCCTATCAGAACAGATCCCGGAGACCAGCCGTCGGCACGTTGTGTATTTCAATATGCACAAGCTGCGAGAGCGTCGCCGTCTGCGAGCTTCGCACTGCACCTGATCGTCCTCAAGGTGCGATCAAAGTGTGACCGTTCGACGACGAACGTCGCAGCCGCGCAGCCTTCGCGGCTACGCCGCTCGCATCACTCTTCCAGCGCCCGGCGCAGGCGGCGGATGATGACGCCGCGGGCGCGGTCGTCGGCCGCCTGCTCGATCCGCTCGTGAATGTCGAGCAGCAGGCCCGACATGTCGTTGTGCCAGTCCAGCCGGGTGACCGCCTCCGGCGCCAGCCGCCGTCGGTGCGCGACATCGAGCGGCGTGGGCACTGCGCTCGTCAGCTCGTAGACGTCGTCGAGCAGGGGGAGAACACTTTCGCGGCCGGCACGATGCGTTCGGCGACGCGCGCTGCCAGCGCCGTGATCGCAGCCTCCTCGCCATGGGACAGGAACAGGCCGCGCGCGATCGGGCGGCGGGCTGCGATCCAGCGCGCGATCTCGGCGCCGTCGGCGTGGCCGGAATAGTCGTCGATCATGCGGATGCGTGCCGCGACCTTGATCTCCTCGCCCTGGATGCGCACCGCCTTGACGCCGTCCTGCAGGAAGCGCCCCAGCGTGCCGTTGGCCTGGTAGCCGACCAGCAGCACGGTGGCGCGGTTGTTCCACAGCCAGCGCTTGAGATGATGGCGGATGCGACCGGCATCGCACATGCCGCTGGCGGCGATGATGATGTGGAAGCCGGTCAGCTTGGCGATCGCCTTGCTTTCATCGACGGTCTCGGTGAAGCGCAGATGCGACGACGACAGCAGACGGCCGACATCGTTGCCGCCGTCGAGGCTCTCGGCATGCGCGCGAAACACCTCGGTGGCGTGGATCGCCAGCGGCGAATCCAGGAACATGGGCGCGGGCGGAATCTCGCCGCGCTCCATCAGGCCGACCAGATCGACGATCAGCTCCTGCGTCCGTTCCACCGCGAAGGCCGGGATCAATAGCGCGCCCTTGGCGGCCGCCGCGTCGCGCACCTCGCCGGCCAGACGGCTGCGGCGCAGCTCCGGCGTGGTCGGATCGCGAATGCGGTCGCCATAGGTCGCCTCCGAGATCACGTAGTCGAAGCCCTCGGGCGCTTTCGGGTCCGGCTGCAGCAGCTTGGCGTCGGGCCCGACATCGCCGGAGGCGAGCAGCCGCAGCGCCGCGCCATCGGCGCCTTGTCCTGCGAATTCGATCTCGATCGAGGCCGAGCCCAGCAGATGCCCGGCATTCCAGTAGCGGGCGCGAATGCCCGGCATGATGTCGGTCCAGGTCTCATAGGCGACGGGCTGAAAGTATTGCAGCGCTGCGATGGCGTCGGCCTGGGTATAGATCGGGCTGACCTCGCCGCGGCCGCGCGCGGTGTTGCGGCGGTTCAGCGCCAGCACCTCCTGCTCCTGGATGTTGCCGGCGTCAGGCAGCATCCACGAGCAGAGATCGATGGTGCCGCGGGTGGCGAATATCTTGCCGTCGAAGCCCATGCGCACCAGCTTCGGCAGCAGGCCGCTATGGTCGATATGCGCATGCGTCAGCAGCACGGCGTCGATGTCGGCGGGACGGAACGGGAAGTCGCCGTAGTTGAGCTCCTTCAGCGTCTTCTGTCCCTGAAACAGGCCGCAATCGATCAGGAACTGGCCGCTGTCGGTCCGCACCAGATAGCAGGACCCGGTCACGGTATGCGCGGCACCGCAGAAGCGAACGGTCACACTCATGCGGCGGTCTCCCGAGGACGATGGATCGATGCTCTCTGACGGTTCATCACGAACGACCATTCGCGCCGTTGGCGAAGCCATAGCCGTGGTTGGCGGCGGCTGCGGCCGCGGCCAGATCATGCTCCGACGGATCGCAGGTGAACACGCGATAAAGTGGCTCACCCTGGTCGACGCGATCGCCGATCTTCTTGAACAGCATGATCCCGGAGCCCTTGTTCACGGGCGCGCCGGCGGTACGCGCCAAGCGATTGAGCCGCAGGCAGTCGATCGCGGACACGATACCGTCGTGCTCGGCCTTGACGTCGAAGGCGAGATCGCCGAGCTCGCTGCGGCATTCCGTTGGCCCCTGCGCATCGATGATCTTCAGCATCTGCTTGAGCGCCGCGCCGCTGTCGAGCAGCTCGCGCGCCCTGTTATAGCCGGCGCCGCCGCGCAGCTTCGGATCATATTCGAGCAGATGCGCGGCGAGCCGCAGCGACTTCTCGCGCAGGTCCGCAGGCGCCGACGGCTCGTTGCCCAGCACCGCCATCACGTCGCGCGCCTCAAGCACGGGGCCGATGCCGTTGCCGATCGGCTGGCGGCCGTCGGTCGTGATCACCTCGACCTTGAGGCCGAAACGGTCGCCGACGAATTCGAACAGCTTGCGCAGCCGCATCGCCTCCGCGCCGCTGGTGAGCTTGGCGGTCGGCCCGACCGGGAGGTCGAGCAGCAGATTCGTCGAGCCGGCGGCGAGCTTCTTCGACATGATCGAGGCGACCATCTGCTCGCGGGTGTCGAGGCTGAGCGGACGCTCGACCGAGATCAGGATGTCGTCGGCTGGCGACAGGTTGACGTGGCCGCCCCAGATCACGCAGCCATTGCAGGCGGCCACGATCGATTTCATCTCCTCCGCGCCGACATTGACCCGGGCCAGCACCTCCATCGTGTCGGCGGTGCCGGCCGGCGAGGTGATCGCGCGCGAGGAGGTTTTTGGAATGGTCAGGCCGTGGGCGGCGACGATCGGCACCACCACCATCGAGGTGCGATTGCCGGGAATGCCGCCGATGCAATGCTTGTCGACCACGACCGGGTCCGGCCATTTGAGCTGAGTACCTGCATTCGCCATCGCGCGCGTCAGTGCCAGCAGCTCGCCCGAGGTCATGAAGCTGGCCGACCCGATCAGGAAGGCGGCGATCTCCATGTCGGAGTAGCGGTAGTGGGCGAGATCTCGATCACGGCCGCGATCGCCTGGTCGCTCAAGGTCTCGCCGCGGATCTTGGCGCGCACCGCTTCCAGGCTCTCGGGCGGGGTCGCCGGCGACACCGTCGCGAGCGTGCCGGCCGGCTCGGCAAAGCGCCGGAGCGCCGGCTCCGACAGGCCGATCTCGTCGGGCCCGATCAGTGCGTCGTCGTCGGTGATCAGGAGGGTGGCGAGCAGCGTCCGCGAGTTGCAGCGCAGCTCGACGCGGCTGAAGCCGCGGAAGACCTCGGGCCGCAACGCCTTCGAGCGGCGGGAGATCACGACCACGTTCTCGCGGCCGGTGTCGAGCGCGACGCTGCGGATCTTGAGCTGGGGGCGGGCGGAATCTGTCGTGCTCATGGTGGCCAGGATACCCCTTAAGCCCGTCCACGCCATGGCCGTTGATGCAGATCATCCGGCCGACCTTCCCCGGGGGCCGACCGAATTTTTTCTCAATATGTCCGGGCAAGTGCCGAGCTCTGCGATCGCCGGGCCGGCCTGCCAAAGGTGCGGCGGGCAGAAGATAAAGCTCAATCAATCCAGATGTTTGCGGATCGGTCGGCAGCGCAGCCGCGCGCCGGATCAGAGAGTGAGGCCCGGGCCCGGGCCGGCGTGGCGGGCCCGCCAGGTACCTGATCGGGTTAACTGATTGTTCAAGCGGATGACCGAGGGTTTTCGCTGGGGCGTCCGTCCCGGCCTGCGCGCGCCGTTCCGGCGCGATCCCATGATCGAGCCCGACCGGAGAGGTAGATGCGGCAGTTGATTGCGAGCTTCCTGAAGAATCAGGCTGGCGCGACCTCGATCGAATACGCCATCATTGCCGGTGGATTGAGCATCGTGATCCTGGCGGCCGTCAATGGCCTGGGCTCGGGGCTGAGCAGCAAGTTCACCGCGATCAACACCTCGATCAAGTAGCCGGCGGGTCTCGCCGCCGCGCGATCAAGTCAGCGCGCGATCATTGCCGTCCGATAAGTCACAGGCGTCGTGATCCGCACGACGCCTGCCGCATTTCGCCCCATCCCTCGCGACGCGCCGCCTCCACGAACGAAGCTTCCGGCGGGGGCATCGCCGGAAGCTCGTCGAGCAGTCAGAGGTTCAACAGCCCAGCTTCAAAAGTTGCGCTGGGCACGCAGCAGCATGCTCACCGTATCCTGGTCCTTGAGCTGGTAGGTCGCGGCCGGCTTGGCCGTGCTCGTGACGGCCGGAGCAATGGCCGTGCCCGAGAATTTCTGGTCGAGGTGGCTGTAGGTCACGTCGGCCGAGAAGGTCAGGCCCTTGACCGGCGTCCATCGGGTGATGAGGCCGATCTGTCCGAGATTGAAGTCGGGATTGCAGGTCGAGCCCGCCGTGAGCATGCCAGTGGCGGCAATGCCGGCGCAGATGAGAGCCGAGCCCGTCTGACCATACTTCACCTGGGCATAGGCGCCATACAGCGCCGTATTCCAGCGCGGATCCCAATTGTGGGTGAAGGCGCCGCGCATGCCCCAGGTCTGCACGGTCGACAGGCCCGTGCCGGTGCCGAACACCGCGTCGCCGACGCCGGCGAAGCCGATGCTCTGATAGGCGCCGGCTACGCCCGTGCTGCCGTACATCGAATAGGTCGTGTTGGCGAGGCTCTGGAAGTTGTAGCGGCTCGCGCCGTCGGTATAGACCGCCTGCAGGTTGACGACGTCGCCCGGACCGGTCGGGATGTTCTTGATCGACAGCGCCAGTTGCGCGGCCCAGCCCCACTTGTCGGAGGGATGACCCGAGGTCTCGGTCGCGCCGTAATAGGCGGCATGATTGTCATGCGCGGCGAACGACGCCTGGAAGATGCCCCACGCCTGGTCAACGCGAACCATGCCGATGATGTCGGGAGACACCGTCCCGCCGAAGCTGCTCGAGCCATAATTGCCGCCGAGCACGCCGGCCGCAGTGATGCCCGAGGTGTTCCAGATGTTGGTGGTGAAGAACTGCGTCTGATCTTCCAGCGAGACCGCGGCGCTGATGCCCTGGCCGAAATCGGCGGTATAGGTGAACTGGTTGACGCCGTTGTTGGAGCCGCTGCCGCCGACCAGGCCGTCGAAATTGTTGCCGGGATAGTTGGTCCAGGGCGCGTCGAAGGTCGACACGGCCTTGCCCATCGTGAAGCCGGCGAACTGGATGAAGGCGTAGTAGACGCCGACGATGCCGCCCGAGATGGCGTCGCCGGTGTAGGACGTCGCGCCGGCGCCCGCACCGCCATAGGAGCCCGAGGTCCAGTTCAGCACGGTCTCGAAATAGGTACGCACCACGCCATATTCGGTCGCGGTGCGCGTATCGATGTTCAGATCCTGGCGCGAACGGGTCTGATAGCGGTTGCTCAGGCGGTTGTCGGCGCCGGCCTGGCCTGAATAGGCGCCACCATAGTTGCTGTTGGTCCACAGCGCGGTCTCGGCGCGCAGATAGCCGCCGAGCTTGATGCAGGTGTCCGTGCCGGGAATGTAGTAGAAGCCGGTGCCGTACAGCGAGCACACCTTCACATATTCGACGGCTTTGGCCTTCAGTGGAAGATCCGCAGCCTGCGCCGCTGCGGCGGACAGTATCACTGCTCCCGTTCCGAGTAGCAGGCCCCTCAACGTCTTCATTTCCGTTTCTCCGGTTGACGGCGATGCACACGGCCCCCGCGTGTCGCCTCTGGCTTCGCCAGATTGCTGCTCTCACACCTTTGATTCCGGCGACGGCTCGATCAGCGCGACCGGCGGAATGGTTGAAGAAAGTGTGCATGAGCCAATTTCGATTTGATGAATGTGCTCTGCTTTGTTCGAAGCCCGCTCGATCGTCGTTAACACGCTGCTCGCACGCACCAGCATCGACGCGGTCACGCCGCGGTTTTGGCCTCGCGGTGTCGATTTGTTAATGGTGATAATCGTGAATAGGTTAGATGGGAATCCCGAACAATCCCGGTGCACATCGCAAGCTGCACACATCATGGCGCTTTCGCAGCGCCGATGCCGACGCGCGAATGACCTCTCCGGCCTCGCACCCGATCTCAGCGGCGGTTGGGCTCGACGTGCATCGACGTTCGGTGTGATGTCGCTGCTACCAACCCGCGTGCGTCGTAATCCGCCGCGCGCGACATCGCGTCCAGCGTGACGCCGCTGCGCCAGCGCTTGACGAAGTCGAGAAAGACCTGCAGCGGCATCGGCGGTTGCCGGCGGCTCGGATGGTAGAGGAACAGTCCGGGCGTCGCGTAGCGCCAGCCGGGCAGCAGCCGCATCAGCCGTCCTTCGGCCAGATGCGTCTCGATCATCGGCTCGACGAGATAAGCCACGCCGATGCCGTCGAGCGCGGCATTCAGCGCGAGATCGAAGTCGTTGACGATGAGCGAGCCGTCCACGGCGATCTCGGTGCGCTCGCCGCCCTTTTCGAAGATCCAGGGCTGCAGCGTATCGTCGGCAGGGACCCGATGCCGGATGCAATTATGCGCCTGGAGATCCTCGGGAACGGCCGGCGCGGGATGCACCGCGAGATAGCCGGGGGCGGCAACCGCAACGAAGCTGCACTCGTCGAAGACGCGGATGACCTTCATGTCGCGCTCCACCCGGTGTCCAGATCGGATGCCGGCGTCAAAGCGATTGCGCACGATGTCACTGTTGGTGTCGTCGACAGCCAGTTCGATATGGATATCCGGGTATTCGGCCAGGAAAGACCTGATCAGGGGTCCGAGACCTCTCACGGCGAACACACGGGATACGGTCAGGCGCAGGGTGCCCATCGGCTTGTCGCGGAACGCGTTGATGCTCTCGATGGCCTGGTCGACCCGTTCGAGAATCGGCTGGATCTCCGCCAGCAGGCGCTCGCCGGCCTCAGTGAGGGCGACGCTGCGCGTCGTCCGGTTGAACAGCCTGACGTCCAGCCGCTCCTCGAGGCTCTTGATAGTCTGGCTGATGGTCGGCAAGGAGCAGCCGAGATGAGCGGCCGCCTTGGTGAAGCTCAACGAATCCGCGACGGCTGCGAAAGCGGAGAGCTCGGACAGCTGAACCCGTGCCATCGCTAGGCGTACTGCGCCCGGCGTTGGTCCGCATCGTGCTGAAACATCCACATCCCCCTGATACGCCGCGTCGTGCGGCTGGGACGACTTCGCCAGCGTCGTCCCGACCGACCAGGCACATCGATCTTCCATCAGGAAGCCGTAGGCCCGGATCACCATCCCGCGCCGCAGAGCTAGGTGCGACGTGATCATTCCGCAAGCATCGAGGTGATGCCGAAACGATCACAAATCCGCGCCTGATCGCCGGATCACCATCGCAGGATCGACTTACCTGACCAAGGCAGATATTCCCCCACCAAATGGGGTGCGGCGGTCGATGCGTTGTCCTTGGTGGATGACAGACCCGTCACACCACGCGCGATGGCGTGCCCACGGCAACAGCTGGAACTCGCGGCCGTCGCGGTCGAGCGACCGTTATGCTCAGGACCCGTATGCCGCGTGAAGGTTCGGAGGTCGTTCGCCGTATCGAAGCTCAACTGGCCTTGCGTGAGCGCGCGGTGGTTCGTGCCGGCTTCTCCGACTTCTTCGGCTCCTCGGCCTTCTTCGGCTCGTCCTTGGCCTTCTTCCCGCTGATCGGCAGCAGCATCTCGCGCTGGCCTTCGACGCGCTTCTTCGGCTTCTTGGCCTTGGCCTTCGGCGCTGGGGCGACAGCGGCGGGCGCCTTGTCACTCTCGCCGGCAAGACTGCGCTTCAGGGCGTCCATCAGGTTGATGACGTTGCCGCTCGACTTCGGTGCCGCCTTGGCGGCTATGGTCACGCCGCTGCGCTTCTTGTTGATGAGCTCGATCAGCGCAGCCTCGTAATGATCCTCGAAGTTCTCCGGCTGGAAGTCGGCCGATTTCTTCTCGACGATGTGCTTGGCGAGATCCAGCATGTCGCTGGTGATCTTCACATCCTGGATGTCGTCGAAATATTCTTCCTCGTTGCGCACTTCGTAGGGGTAGCGCAGCAGCGTTCCCATCAGGCCCTTGCCGAGCGGCTCCAGCGCGATGATGTGCTCGCGATTGGTGAGCACGACCCGGCCGATCGCGACCTTGTCCATGCTGCGGATGGTCTCGCGAATGACCGCGAAGGCGTCATGGCCGACCTTGCCGTCAGGGACGAGATAATAGGGGCGGATCAGATAGCGGCTGTCGATGTCGGTGCGCGGCACGAATTCGTCGATCTCGATCGTGTGAGTCGATTCCAGCGCGATGTCCTCGAGCTCGTCCTTGGTGACCTCGATGTAGGTGTCGGTGTCGACCTTGTAGCCCTTGACGATGTCGTCATTGGCGACTTCCTCGCCGGTCTCGGCATCGACCCTGCTGTATTTGATGCGGTGGCCGGTCTTGCGGTTGATCTGGTTGAAGGAGACCTTCTCGGACTCCGACGTCGCCGGATAGAGCGCGACCGGACAGGTCACGAGCGACAGGCGCAGAAAACCCTTCCAATTGGCGCGCGGGGCCATTCCTCAACTCCACTCAACTGCAAACTGACGGGCGTGCTCCCCCGGGACCGGGCTGCTGCGGACGTAGTTGTCGGTAGCTGCCGCGAGGATAACACCGCAGGCCCCGGATTCAACAAGCGTAGCTGCAGATTCTGAGAGCGGCGTTAACTGGTCGCAGCCGTGTCCGTCCCGGAACATCATCTGGCGGTCGACGTTGCCAACGGGAGCAACTGAGGGAGCGCGATACCGCGCTCGATATCGAACAACAGCGAGCTGAGGGCGCCATGGCAACAAGACGAGGGTCGCAGATCGTCGAAACTCCAACCGAAGCGCGGCAGGGTGAGCCCGGCCCGTCCGTCCTGGCGATGCTGGCTATCTCCACCGGGCTGGCACTGCTGGTCCTGGGCCTCGTGTGGTTCGTGTTCTTCCACACCTGAGAGGCTCATCGCGAGGCAGGCCGTCCGCGTGATGCCGCGGCCGACGCCCTTCGTCCGGTCACCAATCCAGCCCGGCCATTCCCATGGCCGGGCTTTTCACCGTGGCGTTCCAGAGCTTATATCCGCCCCAATTCTGTCGGCCCCTGCCGGCGGTCCCGATCGAGATGACCAAAAAGTAACCTGGTCGCTCGGGTTCCGTTCATGCACGGTTCACGGCCTTCCGGTTCATCTTGAGGGCGGAAATCGTGCAGTTCAGCTTTGGAGGCAAGCGTGCGTCTGCTCGTTGTCGAGGACGATCCGGATCTCAACCGTCAGCTCACCACGGCCCTGAGCGACGCCGGCTACGTCGTGGACCGTGCGTTCGATGGTGAGGAAGGGCACTATCTGGGCGACAGCGAGCCCTACGACGCTGTCGTGCTGGACATCGGCCTGCCCAAGATGGACGGCATCTCGGTGCTGGAGGCGTGGCGGCGTAATGGCCGGGCGATGCCGGTCCTGATTCTCACCGCGCGCGACCGATGGAGCGACAAGGTCCAGGGCTTCGACGCCGGCGCCGACGACTACGTTGCCAAGCCCTTCCACCTGGAAGAGGTGCTGGCGCGCATCCGCGCGCTGCTGCGCCGCTCGGCCGGCCACGCCCAGAGCGAGCTGACCTGCGGGCCGGTCACCTTGGACACCCGCACCGGCAAGGTCAGCGTCTCGGGCAACCCCGTCAAGATGACCTCACACGAATACCGCCTGCTGTCCTATCTGATGCATCATTCCGGCCGCGTGGTCTCGCGCAGCGAGCTGGTCGAGCATCTCTACGACCAGGACTTCGACCGCGACTCGAACACGATCGAGGTGTTCGTCGGCCGCATCAGGAAGAAGCTCGACTGCGACGTCATCCAGACCGTGCGCGGCCTCGGCTATCTGCTGACCCCGCCGCCGGCCGCAGGCGCCTGATCCGTTTCCGGAGCCAGCCATTCGCGGTGGCCGGGCGCCGGCCGTTTCGCTAGTTTGCGGTCATGCGCCAGAGTTCACTCGCCACCCGGTTGTTCTTGTCCGCGACCGCGTGGCTCGTGGTCATTCTCGCCATCACCGGCATCGTGCTGTCCTCGGTGTATCGCAACGCGACCGAGCGCGCCTTCGATCGCCGGCTCAACCTCTATCTGCGCACCCTGATCGCCGAGGTCGCCACCCCCGACGACCCGCCGGACCGCCAATTCCAGTCATTGGGCGAGCCGCTGTTCGAGCTGCCGCTGTCCGGCTGGTACTGGCAGATCACCCGTACCGACGCCGAGAAGCCGGAGGTGCGGGCCTCGCGCTCGCTGTGGGACAAGAAGCTGCCCAAGCTGGAGGAGCAGGGGGTCGAGCTGACGGCGGCCGGGATCCGGATCGGCTATGTCGAGGGGCCGGAGAACCAGGACCTGCGCATGGTCGAGCGCCCGGTGGATCTCGGCTCCGACGGCAAGTTCCTGGTCAGCGTCGCCGGCGATGCCTCGGAGATCTTCGACGAGACCCGCAGCTTCGACTACTACCTCGGCGGCACCTTCACCGCGCTCGGGATCGTGCTGCTGCTCACGACCATCTTCCAGGTCCGCTATGGCCTCGCGCCGCTGAAACGCATCTCCGAATCGATCGCCGCCATCCGGTCCGGGCGCGCCGAGCGGCTGGAAGGGGAGTTTCCGGTGGAGATCGCGCCGCTGGCGCGCGAGACCAATGCCCTGATCGATGCCAATCGCGAGATCGTCGAGCGGGCGCGTACGCATGTCGGCAATCTCGCCCATGCCATCAAGACGCCGCTCTCCGTCATCGTGAATGAAGCGGCGACCCATGCGGCGGACCCCTTCGCGGCCAAGGTGATGGAGCAGGCGGACGTGATGCGCGACCAGGTCGCCCACCACCTCGAGCGGGCGCGGATCGCCGCGCGCGTCACCATCGTGTCCACCGTGACTGAGGTGGCGCCGGCCATCGAGGCGCTGCGCCGCACCATGGAAAAGATCTACCGCGACCGCAGCATCGTGGTCGAGGCGACCGCCGATCCGGCCGCGAGGTTTCGCGGCGAGCGCCAGGATCTGGAGGAGATGGTCGGCAATCTGGTCGACAATGCCTGCAAATGGGCGACGTCGCGGGTCTCGGTCGAGCTGACCGTGGAGCCGCCGGCTCAGTCCGGGGCCTCGCCGATGCTGCGGATCGTGGTCGATGACGATGGCCGCGGCCTCTCGGCCGCCGAGCGCGCCCAGGTGCTGCGGCGCGGCCAGCGGCTGGACGAATCCAAGCCGGGCTCCGGGCTCGGGCTGTCGATCGTCACCGATCTGGCGGCGCTCTATGGCGGCCGCCTGACCCTGGGCGATGCCCCGACCGGGGGACTGCGGGCGGAGCTGAGATTGCCCGGCGTTTGACGGGACGGCGAATTTCGCCATCCTAAAGGTGTTCTTAATACCGCGGACGGTATGGTTCGGGCAGGGGTGCGCGATGTGCGCTCTCGCCGTGGAAATTTGCACGCCGGCGCATGGGTCAGACAGCTCACGAGCGGTTAAGGGAATATCTCGGGCAGCTGCCGCCGAACGCGCAGTCGCTCCTGATGCGCGAATTCGAGCGCGCCATCGAGCGCGGCCAGGACGTCGCCGTGGCGACCCTGGTGCTCGAGCAGTTGCGCAAGGTGGTGCGTCCCGTCGCGCCGCCGGCTCCCGCTCCATCTGCCGACCCGGTGCGTCCCCAGCCCGCCATCGAGGTCGCCCGTCCGCCGGCCCGCGAGGAGCGCCGCCAGAGCGGCGACGGCCCGCGCCGGCTGTTCCGGCCGCTCGACCCGTTCCTCACCGATTCCACCGGTCCTCTCCGTCCCGGCCAGATCCGCCGTGCCTCGCTGCTGCCGGTCTGGCAGTGGCTCGGCCGGGAAGGCGCGCCGGAGCGCTACGCCGAATTCGAGGCCGCGATGTCGGTCGCCGGCGACAGTTCGCGCGAGGTCGAGATGGCCGCACGCAAGCTGCAGCGCGCCGCCGCCGAGGCGCTGATGAACCTCGTCGGCCCCAACGCGACCGGCGACCGCCAGCGCGCGCTCGCCCGTATCGGCGCTCCCAGCGTGATCGAGGATCTCCTGCCGATCGCGCTGGTGCTGCAGAATCGCGAGGCGCTCGACGGCCTCAACGGCCGGCTGCCCGGCATCATCCGCGTGCTCGGCGATTCGCAGATCGCCTCCGTCACCGAAGCCATCAACGTGCCGTCGCTGCAGACGCCCCTGATGCTGCCGTTCGCACTGTCGCTGGTGATGCAGCGGCTCGCCGCGCCCTGGCAGATCATCCGTCTCGCCACCAAGATCGCCGCATCCGACGACGAGATCCGCGTGGCGGCGACCCCGTTCGGCGTCGCCGTCACCATCGCGCTCAACGATCTCGCCGGCCTCGCCTCGGTGCTGCGCGCCGACATCCGGCGCGGTCATTTCTCCAATCTCGGCGATACGCTGAAGACGCTGCATGACGGCGTTCGCGGCCTGCGCACCGAGCTCGACCTGCGCTCGGAATCGAACTGGGGCAAGCAGCTCACCGCGATCCGCGCCGACATCTCCAACGCCCTGCAATCGGAGATCGACAGCGTGCCGGGCCGCGTCCGCCGCATCCTGCGCCAGCGCGCCGACAAGGACATCCCGGCCGGCGCCGGCGTCGACGGCAGCGAGGTCGAGGAGGTGGCGGCGCTGATCGAGTTCGTCGCCGTCTGCCGCAACTATGCCAGCGAGCTCGCGATCAACGAGGTGACGCTGCGGACCTATTCCGATCTGCAGCAATATGTCGAGAAGGCCACCGAGGCGCTGGTGCAGTCGCTGCGCTCGGGCGATGCGCGGGCGCGCGCCTATCGGCAGTCGCAGGTGTCGGCCGCGATCCGCTTCTGTCACGTCCTGTTCGGCAACGACTACGCCCAATTGATGAGCCGGGCGGCCGAGAACGCGATGAACGGCGAGCGAAAATCCTCGCGCGCCGGCTGAGGTTTTCTGCTAGCCTGTCGACGTTTTTGATTTTGCAATTTCAGGTTGACCCCACCCCGGGGCCACGCATAGGTTCCCGCCAGGTTCCATCCGTTTTCATCAAGACCATGATTTCCGTCATCAACTTCGTCGAGGTCGAGAATCGCGTCGTCCGCGCGACCTATCGCAACCTCATGATCAAGGCCAAGGTCGTGCTCGTCGACAAGACGAGCGGGGCGCCACTCGCCGATCCCGTCACCACCATCGCCTCTCCGGTCCCGGTCGGGTCGCTGCGGATCAGGCTCACCGACCATGTCCGGCCGGGGACCTACTTCCTGGTGGCCCTGAACGGGCACGGCAGCTATCTCGCCAAGAGCGCCGAGTTCGAGGTCCCCTAATTACGTAATCTTCCTGAGTTTTTCGGTGCGAACGGCTGCGCTACCACGACGGCAAATGTGAATTGCCGCCGGGAACGGTGCTGGTTAAAAGCGGCGCGAGGCGCGCCTGCCGGTGGGCGCTGACTGGAACCCTGTCCGATGACCCTCTGGTTCGTGTTCGCCGTGATGACGGCCGCGGCGATCTTCGCCGTCCTGCTGCCGCTCGGCCTCGGCGCGCGGGCCGCATCCGATGGCCGCGAGGTCGCCGTCTACAAGGACCAGCTGGCCGAGATCGAGCGCGACGTCGAAACCGGGCTGATCGGCAAGGTCGAGGCCGAGGCTGCCAGGGTCGAGATTGGCCGCCGCCTTCTGGCCGCCGCGGACCAGGAGAGCGAGGCCGCGGTGAAGCCGAGCCTCGGCCTGCGCCGCGCGTCGGCCGTGCTGGCGCTGATCGGCGTGCCGATCGTGGCGCTCGCGGTCTACCTGCCGCTCGGCTCGCCGCAACTGCCGGACTTTCCGCTCACCGCCCGCGCGGCGCCGCCCAGCGGGACGCAGCCGCTGGAAACGCTGGTGGCGCAGGTCGAGCAGCATCTGCAGAAGAACCCGACCGACGGCCGCGGCTGGACCGTGCTCGCCCCGGTGCTGGCGCGGCTCGGCCGCACCGAGGACGCGATTCGCGCCTACCGTAACATGATCACCTATGCCGGCGACGGCGCGGCCAAGCGCGCCGATCTCGGCGAGATGATCACGGCGGCCGCTGGCGGCGTCGTCACCGCCGAGGCCAAGGCCGAATTCGAGCGCGCCCATGCGCTCGAGGCCGACGAGCCGAAGTCGAACTACTATCTCGGTCTCGCCGCCGAGCAGGACGGCCGCAAGGACGAGGCGAGCGCGATCTGGCGGGCGATGCTGGGCAAGGCGCCGGCGGATGCGCCGTGGCGGCCGCTGGTGACGGCGGCGCTGGCCCGCGTCGGCGGCGGCGAGGTGCCGGCGCTGCCGAGCGAGACGATCGCCGCGGCCAAGGACATGAGCGCAGGCGATCGCGAGACGATGATCCGCGGCATGGTCGACCGGCTGGCGGCGCGGCTGAAGCAGAATGGCGACGACGTCGAGGGCTGGCTGCGCCTGGTGCGCGCCTATGTTGTGATGGGCGATCTCGACAAGGCCAAAGGGGCGCTGTCGGATGCGCGGCAGGCGGTGTCCGGCGATGCCGAGCGGTTGCGGCAGCTCAACGAGGGCGTGAAGACTTTCGGTTTGGATGGATGAGCGGCGCTTCCGCCGCCAACGGGATCAAGGGATGACACGCAAGCAGAGGCGTTTGACGATCATCGGCGGGGCGCTGTTCGTGCTCGCGGTCGCGGCCGGGCTGGTGCTGAATGCGCTGCGCGACTCCATCGTGTTCTTCTCGACGCCGACCATGGTGGCGGAGAAGCATATCGGCCCTGGCAAGCGCTTCCGGCTCGGTGGTCTGGTGCAGCCTGGCTCGCTGAAGCGCGGCGACGATCTCGCGGTGACGTTCGAAGTGGCCGATGGCGGCGCCAAGCTGCCGGTCGCCTACAAGGGCATCCTGCCGGACCTGTTCCGCGAAGGGCAGGGCGTGGTCGCCGAGGGCGCGCTCGATGGCTCCGGCGTGTTCAAGGCCGACACCGTGCTCGCCAAGCATGACGAGACCTACATGCCGAAGGAAGTCGCCGATGCCCTGAAGAAGCAGGGCCATTGGAAGGACGATTACGGCAAGTCGCAAGGCGGGGCCAAACCAGCCGGCGCAGCCACGCCAGCCGGCGCAGCCACGCCAAGCCCGGTGTCGATGCGCGAGGGCGCCGAGAAGACGGCGGCAGGAGCGACGCAGTGATTGCAGAGAGCGGACATTATGCCCTGGTGCTGGCGCTCGCGCTGGCGCTGATCCAGTCCACCGTGCCGATGCTCGGCGCGTATCAACGTGACGTCGCGCTGATGAATGTCGGCCGCTCGGCCGCGCTGGCGCAATTGCTGTTCGCCGGTCTGTCCTTCATCGCGCTGGTCACCCTGCACGTGACCTCGGACTTCTCGGTCGCCAACGTGTTCGAGAACTCGCACTCGATGAAGCCGCTGCTCTACAAGATCACCGGCGTGTGGGGCAACCACGAGGGCTCGATGCTGCTGTGGGTGTCGATCCTGGCGCTGTTCGGCGCCATGGTCGCGGCCTTCGGCAACAACCTGCCGCTGTCCCTGCGCGCCCGCGTGCTCGCGGTGCAGGCCTGGGTGGCGACCGCGTTCTATCTGTTCATCCTGACCACATCGAACCCGTTCGCCCGCCTTGCCAACCCGCCGATCGAGGGCCGCGACCTCAATCCCGTCTTGCAGGACATCGGCCTCGCGGTGCATCCGCCGATGCTCTATCTCGGCTATGTCGGCTTCTCGATCTCGTTCTCGTTCGCGATCGCCGCGCTGATCGAGGGCCGCATCGATGCCGCCTGGGCGCGCTGGGTGCGACCGTGGACGCTGATGGCCTGGATCTTTCCTGACGCTCGGCATCGCCATGGGCTCGTACTGGGCGTACTACGAGCTCGGCTGGGGCGGCTGGTGGTTCTGGGACCCGGTCGAGAACGCCTCGCTGATGCCCTGGCTCGCCGGCACCGCGCTGCTGCACTCCGCGGTCGTGATGGAGAAGCGCAACGCGCTCAAGGTCTGGACCATCCTCTTATCGATCCTGACCTTCTCGCTGTCGCTGCTCGGCACCTTCCTGGTGCGCTCCGGCGTCATCACCTCGGTGCACGCCTTCGCCAGCGATCCCACGCGCGGCGTGTTCATCCTCGGCATCCTCGTGCTGTTCATCGGCGGCAGCCTGACGCTGTTCGCCGGCCGCGCCACCGCGCTGAAGCAGGGCGGCCTGTTCGCGCCGATCTCGCGCGAGGGCGCGCTGGTGTTGAACAATCTGCTGCTCACCGTGTCCTGCGCCACCGTGCTGTTCGGCACGCTCTATCCGGTGATCATGGAGGCGCTCGATTTCAAGCTCTCGGTCGGCGCTCCCTTCTACAACATCACCTTCGGCCCGTTGTTCGCGCTGTTGCTGCTGATGGTGCCGTTCGGCCCGATGCTGGCCTGGAAGCGCGGCGATCTCGTCGCCGCGATGCAGCGGCTGCTCGCGGCGGGCGTCACGGCGCTGGTGGCGATCGCGATCGTCTGGGCCTGGGCGCGCGGCGGCAGCGCGCTGGCGCCGCTTGGCATCGGCCTCGGCGTGTTCGTCATCACCGGCTCGGTCGTCGATCTGGTCGAGCGCAGCGGCGTCGCCCGCGTGCCGTTCAAGACCGCGCTGCACCGGACCCGCGGCCTGCCGCGCTCGGTGTGGGGCACGGCGTTCGCGCATGCCGGCCTCGGCGTGGCGCTGCTCGGCATCGTCTGCGAGACCACCTGGAACAGCGAGCTGATCAGCACCTTGCGTCCGGGCGACGTCCGCAATCTCGCCGGCTACCAGATCAAGTTCGACGGCATGAGCCAGCGCCAGGGCCCGAACTTCAGCGAGGTCGTCAGCACCTTCGTCATCAGCCAGGACGGCCGGCAGCTCAGCGTCCTGACGCCGAGCAAGCGCAGCTTCGCCACCCGCGGCATGTCGACGACGGAGGCGGCGCTGATGACGCGCGGCGTCAGCCAGCTCTACGTCTCGCTCGGCGATGCCACCGCCGACGGCGGTCTCGCCGTGCGCATCTATCACAAGCCGCTGGTGCTCTTGATCTGGTTCGGTCCGGTGCTGATGGCGTTCGGCGGCCTGCTGTCGCTGTCGGACCGGCGCCTGCGCGTCGGCGCGCCGCGGCCGGCGCGTGCCGCGCGCGCGCTGCAGCCGGCGGAGTAGGGCGGATGCGACGCAGTCTCAGCCTTGTTGCGCTTGCGCTGCTGCTGCTCGCCGCGCCGGTGGCGCATGCGGTGCAGCCCGACGAGGTCATGGCCGACACGGCCAAGGAGCAGCGCGCCCGCGCGCTGTCGCGCGAGCTGCGCTGCATGGTCTGCCAGAACCAGTCGATCGACGATTCCGATGCGCCGCTGGCGCGCGACCTGCGCCTCTTGGTGCGCGAGCGCCTCGCCGCCGGTGACAGTGACAATCAGGTGCTGGATTTCCTGGTCGCGCGCTACGGTCAGTTCGTGCTGCTGAAGCCGCGCTTCGAGCGCCAGACCCTCCTGCTGTGGCTGTTGCCGCCGGTGCTGCTGCTCGGCGGTGGCCTTGCGCTGTGGTGGCAGGTCCGCCGTCGCGGCCAGCGCGGCCCGGAGGCCACGCCGAAGCTGACCGCGGAGGAGGAGGCGCGGCTCGCCGCGCTGATGGCGGCCGATCAGCAGCCGCCGGCGTCGTGATTAAGCGCTAACGCTAGGCGGCCCCTGCCAGTTAGTTACTCCGTCATGCCCGGGACAAGCCCGGCCATGACGATCTGGAGAGAGGCCACCGCAAAACCCCGTGTTCCGTCGGCCCCGCGGCTTTCATCTTATTTTACCTTTGTCTGGAAGTGTGCGTTGACATTCCGTCTGACGTACCCGGGCAAAGCCGATGTTCTCCAACAGCAATCTGACGATCCGCTTCCTCGTGGGAGGCGTCGTCGCCTCTCTCCTCATGCTGTTGGCGATCGGCGGCGGCACCGGCTTCATCGCGGTGCTCTATCTCAACAACCAGATCACCAGCCTGTCGTCGGACTTCGCCAATCTCAGCGGCCCGGCGCGCGATCATGCGATGCTGACCTATCAGCAGGCGCAGTCGGCGTTCTCCTATTTCCTGATGGCCTGCGTCGCCATCGCCGTGTTCGCCAGCGCCGTCTGCCTGATGACCTATGCCGCCGTGCAGAACGGCATCCTGCGCCCGCTCGCCGCGATGGTCTCGGCCATGCGCGACGTCGCCGGCCAGAAATACGACACGCGCATTCCCGGCCTCGGCCTCGGCAACGAGATCGGCCAGCTCGCCGGCGCGCTCGAAGTGTTCAAGACCAACGGCATCGAGCGCCAGCGCCTGACCGCGCGCGAGCTGCAGGAGGCGCAGCGCCAGGGCGAGCGCTCGCGCTTTCTCGACGGCCGCATCCATTCCTTCAACGACCTCGTCGCCAGCGTCGTCGGCAGCGTGGCGTCGTCGGCCACCCGGCTGAAGAGCAATGCCGAGACCCTGTCGCGCGCCGCCAACGACACCTCGGCCAAGGCCAATGCGGTCGAGGCCGCCGCCAACCACGCCAATCGCAGCGTCCAGACCGTGGCCGGCTCGACCGAGGAAATGACCAGCTCGATCGGCACCATCAGCCGCCGCGTCTCCGACGCCACCCAGCGCGCCGAGGGCGCGGCCTCGCAGGCCGAGAAGAGCAAGAACACCATCCACGCGCTGTCGGATGCCGCCGAGAAGATCGGCGCCGTCGTCCAGCTCGTGCAGGCGATCGCCTCGCAGACCAATCTGCTGGCGCTGAACGCCACCATCGAGGCCGCCCGCGCCGGCGAGGCCGGCCGCGGCTTCTCGGTCGTGGCGTCGGAGGTGAAGAACCTCGCCAACCAGACCAGCAAGGCGACCGACGAGATCTCCGCCCACGTCGCCAGCATCCAGGGCATCACCGCCGAGACCCGCGGCGCCATCGACGGCATCTCGACCACGCTCTCCGAGATCAGCGCCATCATGTCCGGCATCGAGGTCGACACCTCACAGCAGCGCACCGCCACCCAGGACATCTCCCGCAGCGTCCAGGAAGCCGCCCGCGGCACCCTCGACGTCTCCAACCACATCGCCCAGATCAGTTCGACCTCCGCCGAAACCGGCCGCCTCGCCACCGACGCCCGCGACGCCGCCGGCGAGCTGTCACAACAGGCCGAGACGCTGAAGCGCGAGGTCGATGCGTTCATCGTGAGCGTGAAGGCGAGCTGATCGAAGCGAGCACGACTCCCGTAGCCCGGATGAGCGATAGCGACATCCGGGGTGTCACGCACTGCCGAGGTGAACCCGGATATCGCTGCGCTCATCCGGGCTACGCTTGCTGATCAGGCGAGAGTATCGAGGCATCCCGATCCGGCAACCGACCGTCGTGGCTATGGATTCCGGGCTCGCGCTAACGCGCGCCCCGGAATGACGGCGGAGGCGGCGAATGTTAGTCGCGATGGCGGATGAGCGCAGCGTCATTTGCCATCGCCAGCCAAGATCCCAGCGACACGCGACACGTTGACGTCATCGCGCACGTTGTGAGCCCACTTCTCTCCACCGTCATGGCCGGGCTTGACCCGGCCATCCACGTCGATCCGCTTGCACGAGAGATGGATACGCGGGTCAAGCCCGCGCATGACGACGGAGCGAGTTAAGTGCACACTCATCACCAGCGAGCCGAGGGTAGGGGGCGCCCGGAAGGCTCCTCAACGACGTAGCCCAGCGCGGATCCGTCTAACCCGCTATTAGTAAATATCCCCCATCGTGCATACAGCGCAGCTGTGGGTCGCCAGCCAGGCGGCCGCTGCTGCGGGGCAGGCGCGTGGCGGCGTCGGTTCGCCCGCCTGCCGCTCTTGGGGGAGCGGACGAGGACATGATGAGCTTGAAGATCAGGGGGCGTCTCTACGCCGGGTTTGCGGCGCTCATCGTCGCCGGCGCCGTGATGGCGGCGGTGGCGGTGTGGAATCTGTGGGCCGTGCGCGACCAGGTCGCGAGCATGTCGGCGCTGTCGGACGCGACCGCGCGCATCCTGCAGATATCCAACCATCTGCAGGCGATCCAGCGCGCCAACCTGCGCTACATCCACGACGCCAACGAGCCGGCGCTCAAGGAGGCGGCCGAGCGCGAGGCGGCGGCGACGGCGCTGCTGCAGGCGGCCACCGCCGGCCCGCTGTCCGCCGAGCAGCGCAAGCTCTATGGCGATCTCACCAGCGAGATCGCGCAGATGAAGACCCAGCGCGATACACTCAGCGACGCCGTCAAGCAGATGAAGTCCGGCCGCGCCGCGCTCGCTGCCGGGCGGCGAGGACCTCGCCGCCAAGGCCGCCAAGCTGTCGATCGCGGCGCGCATCAGCAAGGAGCCGGAGGTGATGACGGCGGTCGCGGACATCGACGCCCGCCTGCAGCTCGTCCGCATCGCCACCTGGCGCTTCCTGGCGCTGCGCGACACCAAGTCGGCGTCCGCCTTCCGCGCCGGCGTCGACAATGTCGAGCAGCGGCTCGCCACGCTGGAGGGCGCGTCGCCGCCGGCGGGCGTGCTGGCCGCGATCGCGCCGGTGAAGGCCTCGCTGCAGCTCAACAAGACCGCGTTCGAGGCCACCGCCGCTGCGGCGCTGAAGTCCGAGGACATCTACGCCAACGCGATCGAGCCGCTGATCGCCAGGAGCATCGACACGCTCAAGGCTGCCGAGACCGCCGTGAATGCCGACTATCACGCCTCGCGCACATCGGCCGAGGGCGCCATCGCCAGCACGATCTCGCTGCAGATGCTGGTCGGCGCCGCCGCCATCCTGTTCGGCTGCCTGGTCGCGGTCCTGATCGCGCGCAGCATCGTCGGCCCGCTGGCGTCGATGACGCGGGCGATGGGACGGCTCGCGAGCGGCGACGTCGCCGTCGAGATCCCCGGCCGCGGCGCCAGTGACGAGATCGGCGCCATGGCGACGGCGATCCAGGTGTTCAAGGACAACATGGCCGAGACCGAGCGGCTGCGCGCCGAGCATGCGGACGCCGAAGCGCGCCAGGAGCAGCAGCGCCGGGACGACATGGCGAAGCTCGCCCGCCAGTTCGAGCAGGCGGTCGGCGAGATCGTCGACGCGGTGTCGCACGCCTCGAGCGAGCTCGAAGTCTCCGCCGGGACGCTCACCAGCACCGCCGCGCGCGGCCAGGACCTGTCGGCCGACGTCGCCGCCGCCTCGCAGGAGGCCTCGTCCAACGTGCAGACGGTGGCCTCCGCCGCCGAGGAGCTGTCGTCCTCGGTCAGCGAGATCTCCCGCCTGGTGCAGGAATCCGCGCGCATCGCCAGCGAGGCGGTGGCGCAGGCCAACCGCACCAATGAGCGCGTCGGCACCTTGTCGAAGGCCGCCACGCGCATCGGCGACGTGCTCGAACTGATCTCGAGCATCGCCGACCAGACCAACCTCCTGGCGCTCAACGCCACCATCGAGGCGGCGCGCGCGGGCGAGGCCGGCCGCGGCTTCGCGGTGGTCGCCGCCGAGGTCAAGGCGCTGGCCGAGCAGACCGCCAAGGCCACCGGCGAGATCGCCCAGCAGGTCTCCGGCATCCAGGCCGCCACCGAAGAGTCGGTCGGCTCGATCAAGGAGATCGGCAGCACCATCGGCCGCCTGTCGGAAATCTCCGCCGCCGTCTCCGCCGCCGTGGAAGAGCAGGGCGCCGCGACGCAGGAAATCTCCCGCAACGTCCAGCACGCCGCCAACGGCACCCAGCGCGTCTCCCGCAACATCGACGACGTGCAGCGGGGAGCGTCGGAAACGGGCTCGGCGTCGTCCCAGGTGCTGACCGCGGCAAGGTCGCTGTCGGCGGAGAGCGGGCGGCTGAAGCGCGAGGTGAGCAGGTTCCTGGGCTTGTTGCAGGCGGCGTGAGATCACTGGTTGCGACCCAGACTGGGAGAACTGATCCATCATTTGGCACATGGTGAGGAACGCCCAAGTCCAAGCGATTTCGGTTTATCTAGCTCTTTCGAAAAGAGGGTACCATTCAAAAGAGCCGTCTGACCTACCGTACAGTACAGGCAAACTGTTGTCCGGGATCGAATAGTCGTACGAAACAACCCATTGGCAATTGCCCCAGCCTAAGGGGCTCCCCGGCATCAAGCGCTCACCAATGGAGCGACAAAATTCCATGAATTCACCACGCCTGCTTTCATGTATACGAACATGACTGTTTGGGGAGAACGCCCTGTGAGCTTCATCGATGGTTCGTGAGGCAAGAACCTTCAATCGACCGCAAGCTGCCGGCAGTCCTTCAAGTCGCGCAATGGCACGGACATCAGCGTGAAACGCAACGATGAATAGGTATGCCCTGCTCTCGCTAAGCGCGGCAACCAATTGTTCTCCGTGTGGGTTGAGCTGGGCATCAAAGAGGTAGTCTTCTATGCTTTCCCCGCTTCCGATGCAATCGTCAAAACAGAATAGATAGGTTGGCTCATTTATCGTTCCGTGGCGAACTGCAGGTAAAGCTGCCGAAAGTGTTTGTAGTGAGATAAAAGGCTTTAAACGATATGCGAGTTTTTGCTCGCTCTTTCCGGGCTTCTGAATGCTGAGTGCAACAACGCGAGATCCGCAGCTCTTTTTAGCGTTGATATACTCTCTCAATAATCCCTCGATTACAGAGGTTTCTGTAACGAAGCCATATTGCTGAAGATATAATAGGAGCTGATGAGCCTCATCAGAAAAGCCCTCCTTGATAAATTGTCTAATCCAAGTTCGAATTGTCGTGGTTGAGACGGGGTAGCCTCTATACGTCCAACTGCGGGAAATCCGATGATAATATAAATCTAAGGCTTCCTCTGTTTGCCAATCCTGGTCGATTGGATCGTCAAATAAATCAAAAGCGCACAAAGCGTCAAAGCCGTGTTCTTCATATCGCACCCGGGCAAGCGTGCTCGTTTTTCTTCCGCACTGTGAAAAAAGAGAGTCGATCGCATCAGCGATCAGGTCGCTATGCACTCGTGTATCAAACTGAAGTCTTGGCCAAGCAGTCGCATCATCGCCAAAGTTGATAAGTACCAAGATAGAGTTTTGTTCAGATAGGCCGATTCTGTCGATCTCCGAAACGCAATTCTTCAGCGTGTTGCCGCAGCCGTTGAGGATAATAGGTGATTGAATATTTCCAGCCCAGGGCCAGTTCAGATCGGGGATGTTCTCGGCGTTCGGTGCGTGTTGTCGGCAAATGGCTCGAGCAAGAGAGAGCATGTCTGACGCAGGTACATTTTGCGATGACCAAGATAGCGCTAAGTTTCTTGGGATCCCATGGTAGAAGGACGTGTCTAGTCCTTCGGCGAGCTTATCAAAAAAGATCAATCTTCCGACGGCGGCTTTCATGTCATCCCCATCGCTTTAAGGTCAGTTTTTGCTAAAGCTTCGGGGACGGCCTGCATGCCATTGATTGTAAATCGGACGTAGGCTTGAAACGCATCTCCAGTGCGAAACTCGGGGAATTGATACGGTTGGTAGCGAATGTTTATGGTTGTTCCTCGGACTGAGGCAATTCCCAGACTGGGATCTTTTACGGAAAATGAAATCTGCCGAAGGCGAGGGGGCTTCTCTGTTTCCAACAGTGCTCGTTCGTTAACCCAGAACCACTGTGAACTTTGGGATACGCGCTGGCCGTTTCGAAAGGAGCGTAGTTCTTTAAATCGTTGCGCGCCTCGATCAAGATTGTCAACTTGGCAAAGTAGAGCGGCTTCATCGTGCCAATACGGCGTATATTCGTTCGTCGACTTGCGTTTCAGTTCATTGAGGATTGCGAGGCGTCTTTCAAATTCAAAGCGCCCTGTTGGATCCTCTAGGTAGAGTTCGGTACAAGAAAAGTAGGCTTCTAGCGGACTTGTTTGCAATTTGTTCGAGCTCACTTCTGAGCTCCGAGAGAGATTCGCGTTTTGATGAATTAGTCCAGGCATCTTGAAGGGTCAATGTGCCCAAAATTCTTCGAACAGCTAGTGCTATGCCGGCTTCGGGATTGCGCACTGTGTATTCTTGAATTGCTTGCTCTGAGTTTGGAATGGAACTTAATGCTTCTTTGTACAAGTCGAATAAGGTTCCAATCTGTACGTCAGCTTCCACAGGATCGACATTCTTGATCGTTCGTTCCTGGTTGATCGCAATAAGCTCTTGCAATCGGAGTTCTGCGCGAGCGTAGTATTCGAGTTTTTCCTCAAGCGACCATGCGCCGTTCGGAACTGTTTGAAATATCTCATGCACAAACTGATATCGAGCAAGAGAATCTGATGCGTCGTGGCTAATTGCTTGTTCTTGCAAGTCAAGTCCGTCCGAAAAATGCTTGGCGAATGTAGCGCTCGACGGCTCGCTCGATTGGGCGTAGTTGAAATTCAGCATCGCGTATGTATTGAGTACGAACTTTTCAGGCTCATTCAAGTCGTCGGTCGTGAGTGCGTTGCGAAGTATTGATTCTGCTGAGACAAATTCATCTTTGAGTATGTCTTCAACTGATGAGAGAGTTAACGTCGTGCTTGAGGGCTCGTGAATCGCATCTAGGCATGCGTGAAGCACGTGCATGTGATAACGTGCTTCGTGGTGCATCAATGTTCGACTCTCGTCCTTGATAAACGAGGGAATTGCCGAAAAAATGGCTCGTGCGGCCCGTTGAACGGGAGTGTCTGTCTCTAACGAGAAGCTTGGGGCGCGTCGTTTGAAGTATTTCCCGATTCGAGCAACGAGGCTTCGGGCGAACCAGACGTCGTCTTCCTTTGTCGTAAGCTGTCTCAGAACTGGAAGAAGAGGTTTAAACGGCACATATCCAGCAACTGGATCGATTGCGTCCGAGAGTAGGCGGCCAACGATCGGATGACGAATGCGTAGATACCAGCCTGCGGTGTCTACATCTTCATGTTGCCAATGCAGGAATACGTCTAGCAGGCGATGCGAGAGTCGCGATAGAGATTCAAGCGATCCGAGGTTAAGTTCGTCGATCCTCCGAAGTGAGTCGTAAGGAATGCTTATCCCGAACGCACCTGCAGCAGCGACGGTATGCACTAGGAGTTTTAGGTGTTCGTCGGGCAGTGCGTCGTACTTCTGGAAATAATACTGCTGTAGGCTGTTAACGTCGTGGATTCGATCTGAGATAAAGGGCGAGATGCCAACCAGAAAAAGATGTGGAACGTCCTCTAAGGCTGAAGACCATGGCGTCTCGTTGTTGAAGCGCGCCATAACGTTTAATCCCTGATGGTATGCACGCCATTCGTCATCTGATGGAATTGGCGCTAGGCGGTGATGCTGAGCAAACTGGCGAAGATGGGCTCCTAGTTTTAGCATCTCGGCTTCGGGTACGTCGGCGCGCAGACACAGTACATCTTTTGCGCGAGCGATTTCGTCGCGCGAGCGCTCAAAGGCTCTGACAAGAATGATTTCGCGGCCTAGACTGGACAGGCCGCGAGCGAGGCGCTGATGCTCGATTTCCTCATCGAGGTCTTTGTCGACAAATAGCAGGAATGGGATGTTGCCGTGGGCGCCGCGCATGCCGCCCTCGGCGCTGGGAGCGCCATTTGTCTTGAGTGTCAATTATGAATTGAGCTGTCGTTTGAGCTGATAGCTTTTTGGCGTTTGGATTGGAGACTAATACAGGGTAACCAAGCATGGCCAGTTTTGTTGCGGCTTGTCTTAGGGCTGTTGTTGTGCCGCTTCCAGGTTCGCAGAAGAGTCGTATTTGGTGAAGGGTATTGCGAGGGTCTGTTACGGTTGCCTCGATTTTGTCGACTTCAAGAATAAGTACGTCGTACAATGGAAGATGCTTCTCTTCGTAGAGCTCCTCTAGGAGGCGGATCTCGAATTTGCGGCTATGCGGTGCGTCTAAAGCAAATACATGCCATGCTGGGTCGCCATTCAAGAAGCGGTCGAAATCGTCTTGGCTGACGCTCTTGCCTGAAAGGCGGTTTGCAGAAAGCAAGGTCCAGTCTTTCTCGATCGACTCAATTAGAGTTTCATCTAATTCGAGGTTCTCTGCGTCTCGTAGATTTATGAGGTTTACCTTTGATGGAGTCAGGGCTGGCGTGAATGCTGCGGTAAATTCATTTATAGTGTCGAACCTGCAGATAGGAATTGTGGAATCGACCTGCGCGAGAGAGTTGTCGGGCCAAATGGCGGCTAGATGGAGTTGGGGTGCGACGTCTTGAATAAAGAAGACGTCGTCGAGGTGACTTTCGATGTTTCCAACGAGCAGAAGAATCCCAACTGCATTCGATACGCGCTCTTTTAGTTGTAATGCGAGGAAGTCATTTAGGCCCGTGAATTTTGATGTAGATATGGATGCTGGACCGTAGACGCGAACAAATTTCGTTGGCGAGTAACTCGATACATCGTCGCTTACTTGTCGAACTATTATAGGAGTACGTTTTTGCTTGCTGCCTCTTAGGATGAGGGGAATGTCGAGCGTTGTGCCAGTATCCCAAATGTTTAGCCATGGAAGATCAATGAGGGCTTCAATATCTTCTGTCTTTGCATCTGGAAGAAGCCATAGTGATGCATGCTTTTGAGTTAAAAGGCGAGCTCGGTCGCCTGTCGCCAAGTCGCGCCAAAACTGCATAGGCGTTGCTCAATCTAAGCGGGAGCGGATAAAGTTCGAGGAGTGTAAAGCGCCAATTTTAGTTGTGTCATGCGAAACATGCAACGACGTGAGACGATTTGGATTGACTGGCTCAAACAATTATTACGAGGGGTGGCGATTGGGCGATGGTATCCTCCGGCCCGCGCGGCGTAGGGGAGCGATCGTTAGATTCCGAAAATCAAAAATTCTCTTGCCTCCCACCCCAAATCACCCGTATCTTCCACCCCGTTCCGTTCCACCGAGGGGGCGTATCGCGATCGTCACGGACGTCGGGATGGAATGCGATGGACGCGGGCTGCCGCAGCGGGGCTTTGGTCTCGCCGACGAACGGCGGAACGCGGACGTGAAATCGTGTCGTTCTGGCCTCCCGGTGCCGAGGCCAAGCCGGTGGTGATGATCTGCCGGCGACGGGGTCAAGAAGCCGGTCCCCGGGGAGATCACGTATAAGCGCTAACACCATCGCACAGGGAGGGCCGGGCGTGTTCGGCCAGACCTGTGGTACCTGCCGCCTGCATTTTTTCCGCAGGCGGGCCACGGGCGCGGCCAGCGCCCGGCCTTCCCTGTGCCCTCGGTGCGAGTTCAAGGGCATGACTTCGGACGCGGGATGCGTCGCGAGAATGTGGGTGCTTGGCTCGCTGTCAGGTTTCTCCAAGTGCTGTTTGATCGTGTGGATCGGGATGTCTCACCGGCGTCATTGCGAGCGCAGCGAAGCAATCCAGACTGCCTCCGCGGAAAGATTCCTGGATTGCTTCGCTCCGCTCGCAATGACGGAGGTTGGGGCGGGCAGCGTGCCTCACACTCCGCCGTCATCGTCCGCGAAAGCGGACGATCCAGTACTCCGAGGCGGTCGTGGTCGATCGAGAGGCCGCCGGCGTACTGGATTCCCCGCTTTCGCGGGGAATGACCGGCTGGGGTGGAGCGGCGGCTTCCGCCTCGCGGTCATCGGCCGGCTCGGTCGGGCCGCCGCGGGTTGCGACTTTGGTCGGAGCGGCCCAAATGATGGCCGCCGGCGGGCGGCCGGGGCTTCGGCAAGCTGTTGGAGATAAACGACGTTTCGTCCTCTGTCCGCCGTCCGCGCCATTCCGCCGCAGTGTTCGTGTCTGTCCATTACAGAAGTTTAACGCCGCAGCCAGCACGCCGTAAGGCTTCAGACCCCATCTTCACTTGCGAACGGGGCGCACAGCCCGGGACCGAGTTTAGACCTTGACCAAAATCGCTTGCGGAGAAGACCGTATGACTGATCGACCGACCGACCTGTCCTCCCTTCCGTCCTACCGCCGGCCCCGGCGCGGGCTGTTTTCGGCGCGCAAGTTCGCGCTGATGGCCTCCGTCGTCGCGGGCCTCGGCGTTGCCGCCTATGGGCTGTCGCCGCAGGGGGCGCCGCTCGACCTGTTCTCGACCTCGGCGCATGCGCAGGTCGCCAACGAGGTCAGCAAGGTCGCGCGCCCGGTCGGCTTTGCCGACATCGTGGAGCGGGTGAAGCCGTCGGTGATTTCGGTCAAGGTCAACATCGCGGAGAAGGTCGTCAAGGACGACAGCGACGAGGATTCTGCCGTTCCAGCCGGGCTCGCCGATGGAGCGCTTCTTCCGCCGCTTCGGCGGTGAGAACGGCATTCCCGGCATGCCGGGCCGCGGCGGCCGCGGTGGCGGTCGCGCCGTGACCGGGCAGGGCTCCGGCTTCTTCATCTCCGCCGACGGCTATGCCGTGACCAACAACCACGTGGTCGACGGCGCCAACAAGGTCGAGGTGACGACCGACGACGGCAAGACCTACAGCGCCAAGGTGATCGGCACCGATCCGCGCACCGATCTGGCGCTGATCAAGGTCGAGGGCGGCTCGAACTTCTCGTTCGCCAAGCTCGCCGACGGCAAGCCGCGCATCGGCGACTGGGTGCTGGCGGTCGGCAATCCGTTCGGCCTCGGCGGCACGGTGACGGCCGGCATCGTCTCGGCGGTCGGCCGCGACATCGGCAATGGCCCGTATGACGATTTCATCCAGATCGACGCGCCCGTGAACAAGGGCAATTCCGGTGGTCCGGCGTTCGATGTCGACGGCAATGTCGTGGGCGTCAACACCGCGATCTACTCGCCCTCCGGCGGCAGCGTCGGCATCGCGTTCTCGATCCCCGCCTCGACGGTGAAGAGCGTGGTGGCGCAGCTCAAGGACAACGGCTCGGTCAGCCGCGGCTGGATCGGCGTGCAGATCCAGCCGGTGACGCAGGACATCGCCGACAGCCTCGGCATGAAGAAGGCCGAAGGCGCGCTGGTCGCCGAGCCCCAGGCCAACGGTCCGGCGGCGAAGGCGGGCATCCAGTCCGGCGACGTCATCACCGCGGTCAATGGCGAGCCGGTGAAGGACGCGCGTGAGCTCGCCCGCACCATCGGCGGCATCGCGCCGGGCGCCTCGGTCAAGCTCAACGTCCTGCACAAGGGCGAGGACAAGACCATCAACCTGACGCTCGGCAAGCTGCCGAACACCATCGAGGCCAAGGCCGACACCGGCGGCGACAATGCGAGCCCGACCCGCGGCGCCGACGTGCCGAAGCTCGGCATGACCGTGGCGCCCGCGTCGAGCGTCGCCGGCGCCGGCAAGGACGGCGTCGTCGTCACCGAGGTCGATCCGAAGAGCGCGGCCGCCGATCGCGGCTTCAAGGAAGGCGACGTCATCCTCGAAGTGGCCGGCAAGTCGGTGACCTCGGCCGGTGACGTGCGCGAGGCGATCAACGCCGCCAAGGCCGACAACAAGAACAGCGTGCTGATGCGAGTGAAGAGCGGCGGCCAGTCGCGCTTCGTCGCGGTGCCGCTGGCCAAGGGCTGAGAAGGCCCGAGGCGCCTCAAGAGATGGGAGACCGCCGGCATGTGCCCCCGCACCGGCGGCTCTTCCTGGGGGCGGGCTTCAAGTTCCGCTCCCGCAAACCTTCCGTTGGATAATGCCCCCCTCCGTCGGAAGGAACTCGGGCGGTGAGGTCCCCCAGCCTCACCGCCCACTTTGCTGCCGATCAACCCCGGGCCCATGCCGCCTTGCACGGAAACGGCGGCCGGGCCATGTAGATGGACATCGAACCGTGACCGCCGCCCCCGTTTCCGCAATGCGCCTCCTGATCATCGAAGACGACCGCGAGTCCGCCGACTATCTGGTCAAGGCGTTCCGCGAGGTCGGACATGTCGCAGACCTCGCCAGCGACGGCGAGGAGGGGCTCGCCATGGCCGACAGCGGGGATTACGACGTGCTGGTGGTCGACCGCATGCTGCCCAAGCGCGACGGCCTGTCCTTGATCGGCGCGCTGCGCGACAAGGGCAACCGCACCCCGGTTCTGATCCTGTCGGCGCTCGGCCAGGTCGACGACCGCATCAAGGGCCTGCGCGCCGGCGGTGACGATTATCTGCCGAAGCCCTATGCTTTCGCCGAGCTGCTGGCCCGCGTCGAGGTGCTGTCGCGCCGCCACGGCGGCCCGGCCGAGGAGACCACCTACAAGGTCGGCGACCTCGAGCTCGACCGGCTGTCGCATCGCGTCGCGCGCGGCAAGGACGAGCTGACCCTGCAGCCGCGCGAGTTCCGCCTGCTCGAATATCTCATGAAGCATGCGGGGCAGGTGGTGACGCGCACGATGCTGCTCGAGAACGTCTGGGACTATCATTTCGATCCGCAGACCAACGTGATCGACGTCCACATCTCGCGGCTGCGCTCCAAGATCGACAAGGGGTTTGACCGCCCGCTGCTCCACACCATCCGCGGCGCGGGGTACATGATCCGTGACGGCCTTCGGTAAGCTGATCCGCACCACGGCATTCCGGCTGACGCTGGTCTATCTGCTGTTGTTTGCCTTGTTCGCAGCCTCGCTGCTCGGCTATTTCGCCTGGAACACCCGCCGCCTCATCACCGAGCAGATCTCGACCACGGTCACCTCCGAGATCAGCGAGATGACCGACATCTTCGCCCGCTGGGGCCTGCGCGGAATCGTCGGCGCGATCGAGAGCCGCGCGCTCCGGCCCGGCGCCAATCTCTATCTCATCACCACGCCGAGCGGGCAGGCGATCGCCGGCAATGTCGGCTCACTGGCGCCGGGCGTGATGGGCTCGTCCGGCTGGTCGGAGACGTTCTACCGGCGGCTCGACGACAGCACCGAGCACAGCCACCGCGCGCTGGTCTATGTCACGCAGCTCTCCAGCGGTTTTCGGCTTTTGATCGGCCGCGATCTCGAGGAGCGCCGCCGCCTGTTCGGCATCGTCGCCAAGGCGGCGCAGTGGTCGGTGCTGGTCGTGGTGGTGCTCGGCATCGGCGGCGGCATTTTTGTCGCGCGGCGCGTGCTGCACCGGATCGATGCCATGACCGGCACGACGCGGCGGATCATGGATGGCGATCTCTCCGGCCGCCTGCCGGTCGGGCGCAGTGGCGACGAGCTCGATCGCCTGGCGGAAAATCTCAACGCGATGCTGGAGCGCATCGAGGCGCTGATGACCGGCCTCAAGGAGGTCTCCGATAACATCGCGCATGATCTCAAGACGCCGCTGACGCGGCTGCGCAACCGCGCCGAGGAGGCGCTGGCGAAGTCGCGCTCCGAGGACGAATATCGTGCCGCGCTGGAGCGCACGATCGAGGAATCCGACGGCCTGATCCGGACCTTCAACGCGCTGCTGATGATCGCGCGGGCGGAGTCCGGGCAGGCGCGCGGCGACATGGTCGAGTTCGATGCGGCCGAGGTCGCCGGCGGCATCCACGAATTGTATGAGCCGCTGGCCGAGGACAATGAGATGACCCTGCGGGTCAGGGCCGCGGCCGCGCCGGTGCATGGCAATCGCGAGCTGATCAGCCAGGCGCTCGCCAATCTCGTCGAGAACGCGATCAAATACGGCAAGCCGGCCGCAGTACCGCTCGATTCGGGGGCTGCCGCTGATAGCCGCGAGATCCTGATCGAGGCACGGCGCGAGGGCTCCCAGGTGCTGCTCAGCGTCACCGATCATGGCGTGGGCATTCCCGAGGCCGAGCGCAAGCGCGCCGTCGAGCGTTTCGTGCGGCTGGAGGCGTCCCGCACCTTGCCGGGGTCGGGCCTCGGCCTCAGCCTCGCCGCCGCGGTGGCGACCCTGCATGGCGGCGAGCTCCGGCTCGGCGATGCCAGGCCGGGCCTCGTCGCAACCCTGGTGCTGCCGGCCGGCGCAGGCCAGCCCGCGAAGCTTGCGGCGCCTGCGCAGGATGTGCCACAGAAGGCCGCATGACCTCATCCGCGCCGGGAAACGCGGACGGGCAGATGCTGGCCGAACGTTTCGTTGCCGGCCCGCATGTCCGTGCGCCCGACAAAGCCGAACACCGCCTTCACGAGTGGCTCGCCGAGCTCGAGCCGTCTTTGGGTGACTCGCTCCGCGCGCTGCTCGCCGGCGGCTGGCCGCGAACCATCCTGCTCGGGATTGCCGAGTGCTCGCCCTATCTGTTCGACCTGGTGCGCGCCGACGGCCATCGCCTGGACCGTCTCTTGCGCAGCGAGCCGCAGGCGCATCTCGCCGAGCTGATCGCCCGCACCGGCCGCGAGGTGTTCGCCGCCTCCAGCGAAGCAGAGGTGATGAGCCTGCTGCGGCGGCTGAAATCCGAGGCGGCGCTCTTGATCGCGTTGTGCGACATCGGCGGCGTGTGGCCGGTGATGCAGGTGACGGCGGGGCTGACCGACGTCGCGGTGTCCTCGGTGCAGATGGCGCTGCGCTATCTGTTGCGCCTGGAGACGGTGCGCGGCCGGCTCGCGGCCGTCGATGCCGACGATCCGGAGCAGGGCAGCGGCCTGTTCGTGCTCGCGATGGGCAAGATGGGAGCGGGCGAGCTCAACTATTCGAGCGACATCGACCTGATCGTGTTCTTCGATCCCGAGGCGCATTCGCTGGCCCGCGACATCGAGCCGCAGCCGTTCTTCGTCCGCGTGACGCAGGCGATGGCGCGGCTGCTGCAGAGCCGCACCGCGGACGGCTATGTGTTCCGCGTCGATCTCCGGCTGCGGCCGGATCCGGCCTCGACGCAGGTGGCGATGTCGACCGAGGCGGCGCTGCATTACTACGAGCGCGAGGGCCGCACCTGGGAACGCGCCGCGATGATCAAGGCGCGGGTCTGCGCCGGCGACCTCGCCGCGGGAGAGGCGATGCTGGCCGAGCTGTCGCCGTTCGTGTGGCGCAAGCATCTCGACTTCCAGGCGCTGACCGACGTCCACGACATGAAGCGGCAGATGCAGGTCTATCGCGGCCACAGCGAGATCGCGGTCGAGGGCCACAACGTCAAGGTCGGGCGCGGCGGCATCCGCGAGATCGAGTTCTTCGCCCAGACCCAGCAGCTGATCGCCGGCGGACGACACCCCGAACTGCGGGTGCGTCCGACGTTGCAGGCGCTCGACGTGCTCACCGCCAGCAAGTGGATCACGGAGCAGGCGCGTGACGAGCTCACCACGGCCTATGAGTTCCTGCGCCGGGTCGAGCACCGGCTGCAGATGATGGCGGACGAGCAGATCCACAGCCTGCCCGACGATGCCGAGGGCGTGAGCCGCTTCGCATGCTTCTTCGGCTATGAGAGCCGCGAGCGGTTCGCGACCGATCTGCTGTTCCAGCTCGACGTTGTGCAGGGACATTATGCCCGGCTGTTCGAGGGCGATCCCACCGGCACCGTGAGCCTGCCTGCGGTGAACTACGGCGCCGGCCCCGACGAGCCGCGCCTGATGGAGCATCTTGCCGGATTGGGCTTCCGCGATCCGGTGATGGTCGCCAGGACCCTGCAGCAATGGCTGGCGGGCGAGTACCGGGTGTTCCGTACGGAAGCGACGCGCACCGCGTTCACCGATTTCCTGCCCGCGCTGATCGACGGCCTCGCGCATGCCGACGAGCCGGATCGTGCGGTCGTGGCCTTCGATCGTTTCCTGCAGGCGCTGCAGCTCGGCGGCCGCCTGATCACGCTGCTCGGGCAGAACCGCGACCTCGTTGCGCTCGTCGCGCTCGTGCTCGGGGCAGCGCCGCGGCTCGGCGACATGCTGGCGCGGCAGCCGCGGCTGATGGACGGCCTGATCGATCCGCGCTTCTTCGGCGCGATCCCGGACCGGCGCGAATTGTCGCAGCGGCTGGCGTCGACATTGCAGGACGCCGGCACCTATGAGGAGTTTCTCGATCGTCTCAGGCTGTTCGGCCAGGAGAGCCTGTTCCTGATCGGCACGCGCATTCTCTCCGGTACGGTTTCGGCGCAGCAGGCCGGCACCGCCTTCGCCGACGTTGCCGAGGGCATCGTGCACACCGTGCATGATCTCGTGACCGACCGCTTCGCCGCCCAGCACGGCCGCATCAAGGGCCAGGAGACCGCGATCGTCGCGATGGGGCGGCTCGGTGCGCGCGAGATGACGGCCTCGTCCGATCTCGACCTGATCCTGCTGTATGATTTCGATGCCGACGCGCCGGATTCCGACGGCGAGCGCTCGCTACAGGGCGCGCATTACTTCGCGCGCTTCACCCAGCGGCTGATCTCGGCCTTCACCTCGCGCACCAATTACGGCGTGCTCTACGACATCGACATGCGGCTGCGGCCGTCGGGCCGCGCCGGCCCGCTGGCCTCGCACATCGACTCCTTTGCGCACTACCAGGAGCAGGAGGCGTGGACCTGGGAGCACATGGCGCTGACGCGCGCGCGGGTGATCTCGGCGTCGCCCGCGTTTCGTGCGCGCATCGAGGAGATCATCCAGGCCGCGCTGCGGCGCCCGCGCGACAGGGTCGCGATCGCACGCGACGTCGCCGACATGCGCCGCGCGATCGCGGCCGAGAAGGGCGAGGCCGATCTGTGGGATCTCAAGCACGCCGCCGGCGGCATGGTCGACATCGACTTCGTCGCGCAATATCTGCAGCTCGTCCACGCCGCGGCGACGCCCGAAATCCTCGACGTCAGCACGCTTGCGGTGCTCGACAATGCCGAGCGGCTCGGCGTGCTGCCGCGTGCTGAAGCCGTGATCCTGCGTCAGGCTGCGCGGCTGTATCACGATCTGACGCAGATCGTGCGGCTGTGCGTCAGCGACAAGTTCAAGCCCGATCAGGCCGGCGAGGATCTGCTGCGGGTCATGGCCCGGGCAGGGGACGCGCCGGATTTCTCGGCGCTTGAGGCGCGGCTGCGCGAGACGCAGAGCGAAGTGCGGCGCGTGTTCACCGCGCTCGTGGAGGGGTGACCGAACCGGGAGCGCGGACTGCGGCCAGCCGCACGCTCATGCCTTTTCCTTGGCGACCGCAGCGTCCTTCAGCTTGCCGATCGCTTCCTTCACCGCCGGGTCGAGGCCCGCGCCGCCGGCATCGTGATGCGCATAGATCGTCTTGAGCATGCGCGGGTCCCAGAACTTCTTGATGTGCTCGGCGACGCCGGCGACCTCCTTCTCCTGCCCCTGGCTCTGGAAGAACTTGCCGATCTGGTTGGCCATGTAGACGAGGCGCTCGGAGGGGTTATGCGACATGGGTGTTGTCCGTCTGTGTTGATCGCGCGCCGGTCTCGGCGCTCGCGACGATCCGTTCGGGATGGGTGAAGATTTCGAAGCCGTCGTTTCGGGCCACGGCAATCAGCGTGATGCCAGCGGCGTCCGCCATGCGAATGGCCAGCGCCGTCGGTGCGGAGACCGCGACCATGATGGGGGCGCCCATGGCAGCAGCCTTCTGCACCAGCTCGACCGAGACGCGGCTCGTCAGGATCACGATGCCCTCGCTCGCCGCACAGCGCGCTTGCGCGAGGTGGCCGGCGAGTTTGTCGAGCGCGTTGTGGCGGCCGACATCCTCGCGCAGGCCAACGATGCCGCGCGCGGGAGTCCAGAACGCCGCGGCATGCACCGCGCGGGTCTCGTGATTGAGCTTCTGCAGCGGCTCTATGGCCTCAAGCGCCGTCATCACGTCCCGCGGGGCGAAACGCCGGCCGTCCGGGACATGCGCGGCCGGCCGCACCGCCTCGCTGATGGAATCGATGCCACACAGGCCGCAGCCGGTGGGTCCGGCGATGTTGCGGCGGCGCTCGGCGAGACGCTCGGCGAGGGCATCGGGCAGCCACATCCTGAGCTCGATGCCGTCATCCAGCTCGACGACGTCCAGCGAGATGATGTCGTCGCGGCTCGTGACCAGACCTTCGTTCAGGCTGAAGCCGATGGCGAAGTCGCGGAGGTCCTGCGGCGTCGCCATCATGACGGCCTGGGTGCCGCCATTGTAGGTCAATGCGACCGCGGTCTCCTCCGGCACGCGACGGTGGCCCTCGGTGAAGGCTCCGTCGCGCCAGCCCAGACGATCCGCGATGCGCACTGCATCGGTCATGCTACTCCGCCGCCTCCACGACCGGGGCAATACGGCGTGAGTTGCGGGCCTGCTCGTCATAGGCCTTCTGCCAGTCCGACGGACCGTTGGACTGCGACACCTGCACTGCCGTGACCTTGTACTCCGGACAATTGGTCGCCCAGTCGGAGTAGTCGGTGGTAATGACGTTGGCCTGCGTCAGCGGATGGTGGAAGGTGGTGTAGACCACGCCCGGCGCCACGCGCTCGGAGATCAGCGCATGCAGCGTGGTCTCGCCGGCGCGGCTGGTCAGCCGCACCCAGTCGCCGTCGCGGATGCCGCGCTGCTCGGCGTCGTGCGGATGGATCTCCAGCACGTCCTCGCCATGCCACACCACGTTGTCGGTGCGCCTTGTCTGGGCTCCGACATTGTACTGCGACAGGATGCGGCCGGTGGTGAGCAGCAGCGGGAAACGCGGGCCGGTGCGCTCGTCGGTCGCGACATACTCCGTGACCACGAACTTGCCCTTGCCGCGGACGAAGCCGTCGACATGCATGATCGGCGAGCCCTCGGGGAACTTCTCGTTGCAGGGCCACTGTACCGAGCCCATCTCGTCGAGCTTCTGGTAGGACACGCCAGTGAAGGTCGGCGTCAGCGCCGCGATCTCGTCCATGATCTCGGAGGGATGGTTGTACTTCATCTCGAAGCCCATCGCCTTGGCCAGTCCGATGGTGACCTCCCAGTCGGCGAGGCCGTTGCGCGGGCTCATCACCTTGCGCACGCGCTGGATGCGGCGCTCGGCATTGGTGAAGGTGCCGTCCTTCTCCAGGAAGGTCGAACCGGGCAGGAACACGTGGGCGTAGTTGGCGGTCTCGTTCAGGAACAGGTCCTGCACGATGACGCATTCCATCGACGACAGCGCCTGCACCACATGCGTCGTGTTGGGATCCGACTGCAGGATGTCCTCGCCCTGCACGTAGAGGCCCATGAAGGTGCCTTCGATCGCGGAGTCGAACATGTTCGGAATGCGCAGGCCCGGCTCAGGGTTGAGCTTGACGTTCCACATCGCCTCGAACTGGTCGCGCACCGCGTCGCCCGAGATGTGCCGGTAGCCCGGCAGCTCGTGCGGGAACGAGCCCATGTCGCACGAGCCCTGCACGTTGTTCTGGCCGCGCAGCGGGTTCACGCCGACGCCGCGGCGGCCGATATTGCCGGTCGCCATCGCGAGGTTGGCGATTGCGATCACCGTGGTCGAGCCCTGGCTGTGCTCGGTGACTCCCAGGCCGTAATAGATCGCGCCGTTGCCGCCGGTGGCGTAGAGCCGGGCGGCGCCGCGGATCGCCTCCGCATCGACGCCGGAGATCTTGGCAACCGCCTCCGGCCTGTTCTTTTCCAGCGAAACGAACTCGGCCCAATCCTGGAATTCGCTCCAGTCGCAGCGCTCGCGCACGAAGGCCTCGTCGACCAGGCCCTCGGTGACGATGACATGCGCCATCGCGGTCAGGATCGCGACGTTGGTGCCGGGCAGCAGCGGCAGATGATAGTCGGCCTTGACGTGCGCCGACTTCACGAGGTCGATCTTGCGCGGATCGACCACGATCAGCCTGGCGCCCTGGCGCAGCCGCTTCTTCATGCGCGAGCCGAACACCGGATGCGCGTCGGTCGGGTTGGCGCCGATCACCATGATGACGTCGGAGTCCTCGACCGAGTCGAAGTCCTGGGTGCCGGCCGAGGTGCCGAAGGTGGTGGCGAGCCCGTAGCCGGTCGGCGAATGGCAGACGCGGGCGCAGGTGTCGACGTTGTTGTTGCCGAAGCCGGCGCGGATCAGCTTCTGCACCAGGTAGGTTTCCTCGTTGGTGCAGCGCGAGGAAGTGATGCCGCCGATCGCATCGCGGCCATACTTCGCCTGGATGCCGCGCAGTTTCTGGGCCGCGAAGCTGAAGGCCTCGTCATAGGAGACCTCGCGCCAGGGCTGGTCGATGGTCTCGCGGATCATCGGCTTGAGGATGCGCTCCTTGTGGGTGGCATAACCCCAGGCGAAGCGGCCCTTGACGCAGGAATGGCCGCGATTGGCCTTGCCGTCCTTGTAGGGCATGATGCGCACGACTTCCTCGCCGCGCATCTCCGCCTTGAAGGTGCAGCCGACGCCGCAATAGGCGCAGGTGGTGACGGCCGAATGCTCCGGCTGGCCGATCTCGATCACGCTCTTCTCGGTCAGGGTGGCGGTCGGGCAGGCCTGCACGCAGGCCCCGCAGGACACGCACTCCGAGCCCAGGAAGCTCTCGCTCATGCCCGGCGACACCCGGCTGTCGAAGCCGCGGCCGGAGATCGTCAGCGCGAACGTGCCTTGCACTTCCTCGCAGGCGCGGACGCAGCGCGAGCAGACGATGCACTTGGAGGGATCGTAGGTGAAATAGGGGTTCGACTCGTCCTTCGGCAGCCAGGCCGGATTGGCCTCGCCGCAGGAATCGGCGAACACGTGGTTCTCACCCTGGTTGCCGTAGCGCACGTCGCGCAGGCCAACCGCGCCGGCCATGTCCTGCAGCTCGCAATCGCCATTGGCGGCGCAGGTCAGACAGTCGAGCGGATGGTCGGAGATGTAGAGC
This sequence comes from Bradyrhizobium oligotrophicum, assembly GCA_050641875.1. GTDB lineage: Bacteria > Pseudomonadota > Alphaproteobacteria > Rhizobiales > Xanthobacteraceae > Bradyrhizobium > Bradyrhizobium oligotrophicum_B. Next base: position 6,922,212 of record CP192619.1, on the reverse strand, counting down.
TCCATCACGCCCTTGCGCAGCTTCTTCAGCCGCTCGGTCTGGGTGTGGACGACGAGGCCCGCGGCCACCGGCGTGGTGCACGACGCCGGCGTTCCGGCGCGGCCCTCGACCTCGACGAGGCAGAGGCGGCACGAGCCGAACGCGTCGACCATATCGGTCGCGCACAGCTTCGGGATCTGCGTCCCGGCCTCCATGGCCGCGCGCATGATCGAGGTGCCCTCGGGAACGGTGATGCTCTGGCCGTCGATGGTGAGCGTGACCATCTTTTCGGACTTGGAGAGCGGTGTGCCGTAATCGGTTTCGTGGATGAGCGACATGGTCGGTGTCCTTGTTCCCGATATCTTATTCCGCAGCCTGCAGGCGCGGCTGCTGGGGGCCGAAATCTTCGCGGAAGTGCTTCAGCGCCGAGAGCACAGGGTAGGGCGTGAAGCCGCCGAGTGCACAGAGCGAGCCGAGCTTCATAGTGCCGCAGAGGTCCTCGACCAGAGCGATATTCTCGGCGACGCGCTCGCCGCGGCGGATCTTGTCGATGGTCTCGGCGCCGCGCGTCGAGCCGATGCGGCAGGGCGTGCACTTGCCGCAGGATCTCGATGGCGCAGAACTCCATCGCGAAGCGCGCCTGCTTCGACATGTCGACGCTGTCGTCGAACACGACGATGCCGCCATGGCCGATCAGGCCCTCCTTGGCGGCGAACGCCTCGTAGTCGAACGGCGTGTCGAACAGGGCGCGGGGGAAGTAGGCGCCGAGCGGACCGCCGACCTGCACGGCGCGGACCGGACGGCCGGTGAAGGTGCCGCCGCCGATATCGTCGACCAGTTCGCCCAGCGTGATGCCGAACGCGGTCTCGAACAGGCCGCCGAACTTCACGTTGCCGGCGATCTGGATCGGCATCGTGCCGCGCGAGCGTCCCATGCCGAAATCGGCATAGGCCTTGGCGCCCTCGTCGAGGATGAAGGGGATCGCCGCGAACGACAGCAGGTTGTTCACCACAGTCGGCTTGCCGAACAGGCCATGATGGGCGGGCAGCGGCGGTTTGGCGCGGACGATGCCGCGCTTGCCCTCGAGGCTCTCCATCAGCGCGGTCTCTTCACCGCACACATAGGCGCCGGCGCCGGTGCGCACCTCCAGCTCGAACGTGGCGTTGGAGCCGGCGATCTTGTCGCCGAGCAGGCCGGCCTTCCGAGCGATCTCGATCGCCTTGGTCATGGTGGCGATCGCGTGCGGATATTCCGAGCGCGTGTAGATGTAGCCCTTGGTGGCGCCCACCGCGATGCCGCAGATGGTCATGCCTTCGATCAGCACGAAGGGATCGCCTTCCATCAGCATGCGGTCGGCGAAGGTGCCGCTGTCGCCCTCGTCGGCGTTGCAGATGACGTATTTGCGGTCGGCCGCGGTCTGCGCCACCGTCTTCCACTTGATGCCGGTCGGGAAGCCAGCGCCACCGCGGCCGCGCAGGCCCGAGGTCGTGACCTCGGCGATGACCGCATCAGGCGTCAGCGTCAGGGCGCGCGTCAGGCCCTTGTAGCCGCCATGGGCGCGGTAGTCGTCGAGCGACAGCGGATCGATGATGCCGCAGCGGGCGAAGGTGAGGCGGGTCTGCCGCTTCAGCCACGGGATCTCCTCGGTCAGGCCGAGCGAGAGCTTGTGCGGCTTGTCGGCGATAACAGCATCGAGCAGGGACGGCACGTCGTCTGCTGTCACCGGTCCGAAGCCGAACCGGCCTTGCGCCGTCTCCAGCTCGACCAGCGGCTCGATCCAGTACAACCCACGCGAGCCATTGCGGACGATCTCGATGTCGACATTGCGCTCCAGCGCGGCCGTGTGCAGCGCCTGCGCCACCTCATCGGCGCCGACGGCGAGCGCGCCGGCATCACACGGGACAAAAAGACGCACGCTCATCGCTGGGCCTCCGAGACGAGAGCATCGATCCGGGCTTCGTCGAGCCGGCCGACCAGCCGGCCATCGAGCATGGCCGACGGCGCGGTCGCGCACAGGCCGAGACAGTAGATTGGCTCGAGCGTGACGCGCTCATCGGCCGTGGTGTTGCCGATGGAGATGCCGAGCTTGGCCTCAGCGCGGGCGGCCAGCGCATCGCCGCCGGCGGCCTGGCAGGCCTCGGCACGGCACAGCTTCAGCACGTGACGACCGGCCTTCTTGGCCCGGAAATCATGGTAGAACGTGAACACGCCGTAAACCTCGGCGCGCGAGAGGTTCAGAGCGGATGCGATCATCGGAATGGCATCCTCCGGTACGTAGCCGAACGTCTCCTGCAACGCATGGAGGATGGGCAAAGTTGCTCCCTCCATCCCGCTATGTTGGGCGATGATTTCGGCGCCGCGCGCCGCTTCCCACGTCTCGTACACCGGCGTCATCCTGATCCCGATTCTGCGTTGCAAGCGTTTCGCACATCCAAATTGGAATTGCTCAAGATATCAATAAAGCAGTCCCGTGCTGCGATAGCGAAACGCAATCGAGAGATAGCTAGAAGTTGACGAAAAACGGGCCTTCGCGCGACACGGATGCGGCGTGTTTTACCATGTCGGCGACACCGTCGTCGTGATAGGGTTTCACCCCGGCCGGTAGCTGCCGAAAACGCGCGGAACCGGGCCGTTCAACCGCTGGAAGGCCGACCTCTTGATCGACAAGCTCGAACTGCTGCTGGCGCTGGCCAAGGAGCGCCATTTTGGCCGGGCGGCGGAGGCGTGCGGCGTCACCCAGCCGACCATGTCGACCAGCATCAAGCAGCTGGAGGAGATCCTCGGCGTCATGCTGGTGCAGCGCGGCTCGCGGTTCCAGGGCTTCACGCCCGAAGGCGAGCGAACCCTTGACTGGGCGCGCCGGATCGTCGGCGACTTCCGGGCGATGCGCCAGGAGATCAACGGCCTCAAGGACAAGCTGTCCGGCGAGATCCGCATCGCGGCGGTGCCGACCGTGCTCGGCATGGTGGCCTCGCTGACGACGCCGTTCCGGGCCAAGCATCCGGAGGTCCGGTTCCGCATCATGTCGTGCACGTCGGCCGATGTGCTCGGCCTCTTGGAGAACCTCGAGGTCGATGCCGGCCTGACCTACATCGAGAACGAGCCGATCGGCCGTGTCAGAACCATCCCGCTCTACAACGAGAGCTACCGACTGCTGACCGCGCCCGACGCCATGTTCGGCGATCGCGAGCAGGTGACCTGGAAGGAGGTCGGGCAGGTGCCGCTGTGCCTGCTGACGCCGGACATGCAGAACCGCCGGATCATCGATCGCGCGCTGAAGGCCGCCGGCAACGAGGTCACGCCGACGCTGACCTCTAACTCGCTGCTGGTGCTGTACACCCACGTGAAGACCGGCCGCTGGGCCAGCGTGATGCCGGCGAAGCTCGCCGAGACGTTGGGGCTCGCCGACAAGGTGCGCTCGATCCCGATCATCGACCCCGTGATCAACTACCAGATCGGCCTCGTCATCCCGCAGCGTGACCCGATGACGCCGCTGATCGCAGCCCTGGTGCAGGTGGCGCGCGAGGTCGCGCCGAGCCTGCAGGCGTGAGGCGAATGTCCGCAGAGTTGGCGCTGGCGCAGCGCCTCACCACCGCCGGTTAACAATGGCCCTGGCTTGCTTCGCTGCGCTCGCCATGACGGCGCACACTGTCTCTTCTCGTCATTGCGAGCGCAGCAAAGCAATCCACTTTGCTGCCTTGGCGGCGGTCGGCGTCGTCGCCAAACCTCGCCGGCGTCATCGGCAGATTTCGGACTCTCATGCGGTCGCGGAACTCTGACCTTGCGCGTGGCGCGTGGTCTTCAGCTCATAATGCGCGGCATGGCCATCATAGCGGCTGAGCAGCTTCCGCGCCGCGGGCGGAACCACTGCCGCGTCATGCGCCGGACCCGCGAAGCGAACCACCGCCGTCTGATCGGCGAAGGTCATGATCGTCACGAATTCGACCTCGGCCTCCAGCGGTCTGCGCAGCAGCTCGATGCCTAGAAATCCTTCGATTGCCCGGTCGACGATGGCTGGAAAGATCGTCGACCGCAGCAGGTCCTCATACGCATCGGCATCCGCCGCCCTGGTCCAGCCGTGCCAAATCCGCTTCAGCATCGCGGTGCTCCCTTGGGTACGATGATGGTCACCGAACCCTTGCACGGGCGTCGAGCGCCGGACTTGGTGAAAGTTGCGGTCCGCGCGGCCAACTCGCGGGGCGGCTGCCTCCGCTCAGTAGGCTGCAAATTGCTTCCGCATGATCTTCTCCTCCTGTCGGATACGCAAGGTCAGCGGCACGGCATAGATGATCAGGCCGGCCACGAGCGTGAGATAGGCGTGCAGGGTCAGCGCGTAGCCGATCAGTTCGGGCAGGATGTTGAGGAAGTAGTTCGGGTGGCGCACGATCCGGAACAGCGGATGGGTCACCAGCGCGTGGTCGCGCGCGATCATCAGCTTGACGGTCCAGAACCGGCCGAGCAGTTGTGACACCACCAGCAGCATCACCGCGCCGAACAGATAGATCACGAACCCGATGATGCTGACGGCGTCCAGTGGTGCATCCCGGACGAGGCCCTCGGCCGTCGCGGCGAGATAGAAGGCGACATGGGCGATCGCGAGCCAGCGCGACGCGGACGCGCCGTATTCGACGGCGCCTTCGGCGCGCAGCCGCTTCTCGTTGCGGATCGAGACGCCGAGCATGGCAAAGCGATAGGCGAAGGCGGCGACGATGAAGGCGATGATCACGCGCGGTACTCCAGTTTCGGAGCGATTGCCTTAGTTGCCTATACGCAGGTGCGTCAATACCACGTTCCGCTAATGTTGCTTACCAGGCACGAAGCGATGTCGTGATGCGGTCATCCACCAGCGTCCTGCGCCGGCGCTGCCCTTCTGAAGGGCAAGTCGATCGCATCCCCTGGGCATCATCCGCCGCGTCCGTGCCTGGGCACGCATCATCAGTCGTGACAGCATACGCCTCTCTCCACCCGTCATTGCGAGCGCAGCGAAGCAATCCAGGCTGCCGCCGCAGGGATGGTCGGCGCTGCAGGTAGGCCTCGCTAGCGCCATCGGCCGGCGAGGGCTCATGCGCTCCCCGAATCCTGAGCTTGCGCCTGGCCCGTGATCCTTAGCTCATAATGCGCGGCTTGGCCGTCATGGCGGCTGAGCAGCCGTTGCGCTGCCGGTGGCACCACGGCTGTCTCATGCATCGGACCGGCGAAGCACACCACCGCCGCCTGATCGGCGAACGTCATGATCGTCGCGAACTCGACCTCGCCGTCGATCGGCCTGCGCAGCAGCTCGATGCTCAAAAACCCCGCGATGTTCCGGGCCTCGATCCCTGGAAAGATCGTCGCGCGCAGCAGTTCCTCATAGGCATCGGCATTTGCGGGAGTGCTCCAGCCGCGCCAGATACGCTTTAGCATCTGATTGTCCCTCAACAGTGCGATCTCGACTCTCGCACGGTGATGTCCGCCGGACTTGGCAATAATTGCTGATTGCCGTCGACGACTGTCACGTGCGGATCAGGCCCCGCCGATCCTCGCCAACAACTCGCGCTGCCAAGGTTTGAGGCCGGGGTCGTTGGAACGCATCCTGGCGCTGGCCCTCACTTCAGGTGAAATGTCGGTGCGTTCCGGACGGAACTGTCGCTCCAGAAGACTCTGCAGCACGGCCTCTGCGTGTCCCGAAACCGGAATACCGATGAGGTCGAGCAAGAGCTCATCTGCTCCGGCCCAGCCTGGAGCGGAAGGCGGCGTTACGGCGCGATACAGGCTGAGACCAAGTGCGACACGGAGAGGATCGTGACTCGCGAACAAGCCGAGCATGCGCCCCTGGATGCGAGCGGGAAACTGCGTGTGTTCCATAAGCGCGATATTCCTCCAACGATCGACGGCCATGGCTTCGAGCGTGCTCGCGCCAGAGCCGACCAACTGCTGTCGACCGAAATACTGTTCAATTCCGATCAGGACCTCGTCGTAGGGAAACGGATCGACCGGATTTCGCAAGTCGTTACGGCTGACACCGATCGACTCAGCCAGAAGCCCCTCGCCATCGACCGGCGAACCAGCATCCACAGGGGTTGGTCGCTTCTCGAACAGTGCCAGTGGAAGAACCCATTTCATGTCCATGGTCCCCTTGATCCGTCGGGCCAGGACGCGGCTATGTCCGGAGTTTCGCTCCAGAAGTTCGTAGACATAGCCGTGGAAGCGGATCGGCAGATCGTCCGCCGCCAGCCAATATTTGCCGTCATGGTTCCTCTCCGAAAGGAAGAGGCCATCATCGAAATCGACGACCGAACTTTTCGTGGCGCACTTTCCTGGATAGCCGAGACGGAGAAAGTCGAGCGCGCGGACGGCATTCTCCGGTGCGAGACACGCCGCGCCATCTGCCGGCCGATACAGCGTCCAATCGATCCGGCCATAGCCGGTGGACTTCAACGCCACCTCATGAGCTGACGTGGCGAGCACGCGAATGCTGGCGTCCTCATAGGACTTCGAGCTTTCGATCGCGAGAAGGGCGTGGTTCTGTTTGTCGGGCTGCTGTCGAGTCACAGCCATCTCGACCAGTGCATCTTCATCTTGCTGCACTCGCCACGAGGAGTGGAGATAAATGGCACCGGCGAGAACGATGGGACCCAACAGAAAGCCGTAGCGGCCCTTTACGAGCCCATAGAGCGGAATCGCCAAAAAGGGAGCGCAGGCCAGACCTAGGGGAATCAAAAGAAGCGGCGATGCAAACATCGCCGCGAAGACGAGGCTGTTCGGGAGTGACGCAAAAAGAACTGCTTCGGCAAGCGATACGATGAATACGATGCCAGCCGAGAGGACCACGTCGAGCAGAAGCAGAAGAAGGCGGCGAAGCATTGGTGCACCATGCTTTGGCGACAGGCCATGGGAAGACCCAGCCTCCCGGTTGCAGACCTCCAATCTGCAGGCAAAGAGTTAAGGGCTTGATGATCAAGTCCATCGGCGTAGCACCGCCTTGTCATGTTGGCGGGATCTCATTGCGTGCCGCGGTCGCGAGCGCGGGGTGAGTCGCCCGTCGAGCGAGACGAGGCCTCGAGATGCCTTGCGAACAGGTCTCGCGTATCCCCGCGGGCCTGCGCCGAGATATCGAATTCGCAAGCGAAATCAACGTGCGACGCGCTGTCCAGATTGCCAGTGAAAAATATTCTGCTTTTCAGAATTAAAATCCTGTGTCTTCCTATGTCCATCCCGCCTCAAGCTAAAGGGGCGTTGCGCGCGATCGTCACGACACGCGAGGCGGGGATGCGGTGGCCGCGGGCGTTCGCAGCGTCGTCTCAGGATGGCGCGGACGAACGGATGTCTTGCGGACGTGAAGTCGCAGCGGCCTGACACCCCGAAGCTGGTGTCAACTCGGAGCGAGGCTTGGCTTCGCGCGGGAATGGTGGCCAACAAGCCGGCGCACCAGGGCGACTGCGTATAAGCGTGAAGACCATCGCGCAGGGAAGGCCGGGTTTGTCCGGCTGCACCTGTGGTACCTGCCGCCTGCATTTTTTCTCGCAGGCGGGCCGCAGGCGTCAGCCGACGCCGGGCCTTCCCTGCGCCCTTTGCAATTCGAAGGGCATGACTGATCGCATCACTCGGGCATCGCGTGCCGCGAGACCGCGGGGTCATGTTCGAAGCGTCCACGGTGTTCGAATGCATGGCTGTATGAGACGTAAATCCGATCTTTCGCGTGTCGTCCCGGGCAAGCCGCGACGCGCGAGAGCGCGTTGCGGCGCCGACCCGGGACCCATACTCCGCGGCGGGTGTGAGATGCGAGATGGTTGACGAGCGTGCCTCAAACGGCTGCCTGGGGTTATGGGTCCCGGCTCAAGGCCGGGACGACGGCGGTGGTTGTCGATGCAGACAGGGTACGACCAGAGTTCGTAGTTGGGCGCGCTGCCGTAGGGTGGGCAAAGCGGCGCCGTCAGGCGGCGCGTGCCCACCGTCTGCGTCGTGAACATCGATGGGCACGGCGCGCGATGGAGCGCTGCTCGACACGCAGCTTCACGGGCGCGCCTTTGCCCACCCTACGGCATCGCGCATGCCCCTCAGGCCGCGACCGAGATGCTTGCCGTGGCCTTGCTATGCGTCGCGGGGCAGGGTGACGCGGACGACGGTGCCGCACTCCAGCCGAGAGCGCAGCCGCATCGAGCCGCCGTGCAACTGGGCCAGCGAGCGGGCGATGGCGAGGCCGAGGCCGGAGCCGTGATAGGTCTTGGTCATCTGACTCTCGACCTGCTCGAACGGACGGCCGAGCCGCGCCAGCGACTGCGCAGGGATGCCGATGCCGGTGTCGGCGATGATGAGCACGACCTTGTCCTCGAATACGCGGCTCCGCATCGTGACACGGCCGCCTTCGGGGGTGAACTTCACCGCGTTCGACAGCAGGTTGACCATGATCTGCTTGGTGGCGCGACGGTCGGCGACGACCGGGATGCTGCCTCCGATGTCGGCGTCGAGCACGAGGCTCTTGTCCAGGGCGCGACCGGAGACGACGCGCAGCGATTCCGCCAGCGTCTTGGCGAGGTCGAGCGGCTCCATGTCGAGCTTCATGCGGCCGGCCTCGATCTTCGACATGTCGAGGATGTCGTTGATCACCTCGAGCAGATACTGACCCGAGGTCAGGATGTCGTGGCAGTACTCCTGGTACTTTTCGGAACCGAGCGAGCCGAACATGCCGCTGCCCATGATCTCGGAGAAGCCGATGATGGCGTTGAGCGGCGTGCGCAGCTCGTGGCTCATATTGGCGAGGAATTTCGACTTGGTCTGGTTGGCTTCCTCGGCGCGGGTCTTTTCCTGCGAGTACTTCTCGGCGAGGTCGGCGAGCTCGATCGCCTGGCGCTCCAGCGCGCTCTGCGAGCGCTGCAGGTCGATCACGGTGGCGCGCAGGCGCAGATCGTTGTCGACGAGCTTCTGTTCGTGCTCCTTGATGCGGGTGATGTCGGTGCCGACCGAGACGTAGCCGCCGTCCTTGGTGCGGCGCTCGGAGATGTGCAGCCAACTGCCGTCGTCGAGCTGGGCCTCGAAGGTGCGCCCGCCCGGCGCCTGCTGGCTGTGGTCGTGCAGCCGGGTGCGGATCTCCGGCATCTTGCCGACCTCGATGACGGTCTCGTAGGAGGTGCCGGGAGCCACGGCGGAGTCCGGCAGCTTGTGCAGCTTCTGGAAATGCGAGTTGCACAGCACGAGGCGGTTGTTGGCGTCCCACAGCACGAAGGCTTCCGAGATCGTCTCGATCGCGTCGCGCAGGCGGAGGTCGGCCTCGACGGTCTTCTCGACCAGGCTCTTCTGCTCGGTAACGTCAACCGCGATGCCGATCAGGTGCAGGCCGGAATCGGAGGTGCCCTGGCTGAGCTCGCAGCGCACCCGGAGCCAGATCCAGTGGCCCTCGGTGTGACGCATCCGGAAGCTCTGGTCGATCTGGTGGATGTCGCCGGCGACGAGCTGGTCGGCGATCTCGAACAGATCGATGTCATCGGAGTTCACCAGCGCGTTGACCTCGCCGAAGGTGAGGAGGTCGGTGCGGTTTTCAAGGCCGAGCATCGCGAACATCGAGTTCGACCAGAAGATGCGCCCGCGCGACAGAATCCCAGTCCCATAGCCCGCAGCGGCCGCGATTGAGCGCGGTGTCGATGCGGCCGCGCACGGCGTCGTTGATGAGGTCGCCTTCGCGGGCGCGGGTCGACTGCCAGTGGAAGGCGAAGCCCAGGATCAGCACGACGAAGCCCGTCGTCGCGGACAAGGTTACCGAGAGCGCGGCATCCGAGCCCCAGATCGGCTCGAGCTTCTCCTGGATCACGACGACGCGGCCGGGCAGCGCCTTGATCAACTGCGACACCGCGAAGGCCGGACGGCCGTTCGGCAAGGTGATCTCGGTGACCGCGCCCTGCAGGCCGGGCGTGGCCAAGAGCTGCGCGGTCGAGATCAAATCGAGGATACGGTCGTTCTCGCCGAGCGCTGCGTCGACCGGAACCCGGGCCAGGATGCGGTGGTCGGCGCCGGTGACGATCACGTGGCGTCCGGCCGCCGCTCCCCAGGCGGGGATCAGGTCGGGCAGCAGGCTCTGCAGATGCTCGATGTGGGCGATGCGGTCCGGGCGCGTCGCCAGATGACCGATGCGGTCGGCGAGCAGATCGGAGATCGCGGCCAGGTCGCGCTTGGTCGCGCCGCGCTTCTGCCGGCTCTGGTCGAGCACCTGGACGAAGGCGCCGAGACAGATGGTGACGAGAAAGGCGATGATCAAAGTAGGGACAGCACGACGCAATACCGGCTCAGCAGTCAGCAGCCTTTGATAGGCCGGTTTCGCGATCGATTGCGCCAACCCTTTGATGGAATCAGAAGATTGGACGCACGCGTTCGCGGCATGCGCACGCGCCATGCTGTAGACCCCCGAAACTTCTTGGATACCCGAATTTCGAAAGAGCCCCAGCCGCTTCCGAATCAAGTTGATTTGAATCCAGATTTCTCGGGCTGTCGAGAGTCAACGATTTGGCAAAAGCTAATAAATCTTATCCAATGCGGATTTGCCATGGCGAAAAGCCGGCAGAGTGAGTCCGAAGCGGGAACGCAGCATGACGTTCAGGCTTCAACCGTGCGGCGGCTCGGCGTGACTGATGACGCGCTTGACGCTCGGGAAGGCGCGACGCACCCCGCGCTCGATGTGGTCGACATTGTCGTGCACCTTCAGCACGCTCATCGACGGCGCGGCGCGACAGTGGAAGTTGACGATCTCGCCGGCCTCGGTGTTGCGGACGCGGACATTGTGCACGTCGTACATGTCGGTCTCGGCGGCGAGGCGCTGCAGAGCCGCGGCGATCTCGGCGATCCTCTGCGCCGGCGCATCGACGCCGAATGGCAGCTCGGGCTCGAGCGGCTCGATATGGGTGTCGACCTCGACGTCGGCGCCGAATTCGTCGCGGATCGAGCGTTCCAGATCGTGCGCGATCGCATGCGCCGCGAACAGGCTCATGTCGCCGTCGACCTCGAGGTCGATCGCGACGATCAGGCGGCCGCCGACATCATGGACGGTGACGTGATGGATCGCGAGGCCGGAATTGCGCGCGATCACCATGATGCGCTCGCGCACGCTCTCATTGCTGAGCGCGACCGGAACCGTCGTGAAGGTGACGTCGGCGCCCGACAGGCTGGCATCGACCGCGGCCTGCGCATCGCGCTTGATCTCGTGCACGCGGTCGATCGGGTAGGTGCGCGGGACCTGCACCGTGGCGTCGACGAAATGCGTCGCGCCGACGAGCCGGACCCGCAGCCGCTCGACATCGACGACGCCATTGATCGAGCGGATCGCGGCGCGCGCCTTCTCGGCCGCACCCTCGGGCGCGCGGTCGAGCAGTGTTTCTACGGTGGAGCGCGCCAGCCGCAGGCCGAGCACCGAGATCATCAGGGCGACGGCGACCGCGGCGGCGGAATCCCCCACCAGAACCCGAACGCGGTGAGGACGAGGCCGGCGATGACGGCGACCGAGCCGAGCACGTCGGAGGCGAAATGCAGCGCGTCGGCGGCGAGCGCCTGGCTGTGGGTCTCGTGCGCGGCGCGGTGCAGCGCGCGGGCGCGCCAGAAGTTGACGGCGATGTCGATCAGCAGCACCACGAACGGAATCGCCGACAGCGACGGCGGCGGCGCCGCCTCGCGCAGCCGGCTGACGGATTCCACCAGCACGCCGCCGGCCAGCACGTAGAGCAGGGCGATGACGCCGAGCGCCGACAGGCTCTCCAGCTTGCCGTGGCCGTAATGATGCTCGTCGTCGGCCGGCCGGTCCGATACCCGAACCACCATCCAGGTGATCACGGTGGCGACGACGTCGACGGCGCTGTGCAGTGCCTCGGAGATGAGCGCGAGGCTGCCGATCAGGACGCCGACGATGAACTTCGCCGCGGCCATGCTGGCGCTCGCCGCGATCGAGATCGCGGCGACACGGGTTTTCCCGGAATCGACATGGGAGGCGGCGTCTCTCATGGCGGCGGATGTAGCAGCCGAGGCCGCGCCATGAAAGCCGGGATCGCGCGGCCCGATGCGTGGACCGCGCACTGTTTCGAGTGCTTCTAAATCTCAGAAGGTTGCGTTCACAAGGTCACCACGATCTTGCCGAGATGCTTGTTCGCCTCCATGTGCGCGAATGCCGCGCCAATGTCGTCGAAGGCGAAGACGCGGTCGATCGGCAGCCGCAGCGTGCGCTGCTCGACCGCCCCCAGATGTCCTGCTTCACCTCATCGAAGATCGCGCGGATCTCCTCGATCGAACGGGTGCGGAAGGTGACGCCGACATAGGTGATGCGCCGCGCCGCGTGCAGGTCGAAGTTGAAGTCGGCATGGGTGCCGCCGAGCCGGCCGACATTGACGATGCGGCCGAGGACCTTCGTTGCGGCGAGGTTCTGGTTGGCGACCTTGCCCGACACCTGGTCGATGATCAGATCGACGCCCTCGCCGTTGGTCGCCTGCAGCACCTGATCGACCCAGGCGGGATCGCTGGAGTCGATGGCGAGATCGGCGCCGAACTCCCGGAGCCGCGCGCGGCGCATCTCATCGGTCGAGGAGCCGATCACGAGCCGGGCGCCCTTGAGCTTGGCGATCTGCATCGCCATCAAGCCGACGCCCGAGCTCGCGCCCTGCACCAGCACGGCTTGACCGGGCTGCAGCGCGCCGTTGGTGGCGACGGCATTGTGCATCGTGGTCAGCGCGATCGGCAGCGTGGCGGCTTCGTCGAAGTTCATGTTCGACGGCGCGTGGAACAGCCGGCCATGGTCGGCGAGGGTATACTCGGCGAAGGCCGCGGCGCCGGAGCCCATCACGCGGTCGCCGACCTTGACGCCCCTGGCGTCGGGACCGAGCTCGGCAATTTCGCCGGCCCATTCCATGCCGAGCACGGTGCCGACGCCGCCGGCGGCGCCGTGCACATGCCCCTTGGTCATGCCGAGATCGGCGCGATTGAGGCCGCAGGCGCGCACGCGGACCAGGACCTGCGTGCCCTTCGGCGCGGGCTTGGCAATATCGGTGATCGCGGCGCCCTGGGCGCCGTAGACATAGGCTTTCATCGCAGGGAATCCTGTCGGGTCCAAATTAGCGGCGACCATACTGTGCCGCTGCTCTCTGCGCACCGCCTAACAGGCGGCGCGCTGCTCCGACAAGACTCTCTCGGTCATGAACCGGTTCCGCCGACGGGGCTGGACGCGTCAGGCGGCGACCGGAGCTTCCGCTTCGTCGAAGGCGCTGGAGACGTCGCGCATGCTGATGACGCCGGCGAGCGCGAAGTCGACGATGACCGGGAGGTGGCGGATGTGATGCACGTTCATCAGGTGCCGCACGTGCTCGAGCAGATCCTCGGTGCTGCAGGAGATCAGCCGCTGCGGCGAGATCAACTGCGAGACCTTCAGGTTGACGCCGGCAGCGCCATGCTCGGCGATGGCGCGCACGACATCACGTTCGGTGAACATCCCGGCCGCGGTGTTGCCTTCGGTGCGGACGACGTCCTTGACGACGAGGGCGCTGACATTGCTGGCGCGCATCAGCTGCGCCGCGACGCCGACGGTCTCGTTCATTCGCACCGTGATCACGCGCGCCGTCTTGTTGCGCAGGATGTCTCCGACTTTCATGGCACCCTCCCGTTTGTTGGTAATGAACGGTTGGAAGTCTGGTATACGTTATGCCAGAAGTCAATCGGATTTGACGGCTTTTCGTGCGTCAAGCCCCTGAAAAAACACGTCAGTGACACTGCCAGATTATGATCGGGCATCCCGCCCCGGCGCAAAAAAGAGGCGCACCGCTGTGCGCCTCCTGAAGTCGTGGGAAGAAACCGTGGCGTCACGCCATCCTGGCGTCCTGCGTCACCGGCTCGCTGACCGGCTCCTTGCCGAGGATGAAGGCGCGGCGCAGCGGCTTGATCACGAACAGCGCCATCAATGCGGCCGTCGCGTTCAGCCCGACGCCGATCACGAACACCGCCTGCCAGCCATATTTTGCGGACAGGAGGCTCGCGAGTGGGACCAAGAGCGACGCGGTGCCCTTCGCGGTGTAGAGCATGCCGTTGTTGGTCGCTGCGTATTTGCTGCCGAACGTATCGCCCGAGGTCGCCGGGAACAGGCTGTAGATTTCGCCGAAGACGCCGAAATAGACGGCGGTCGCGAGCACGAAGACGATCGGATTGTGCCCATAGCTCGACAACGTCAGCAGCATCAAAGCGGCCGTGCCGAACGCGATGAACATGGTGTGCTCGCGACCGATCGTGTCGGAGATCCAGCCGAACACAGGGCGGCCGAAGCCGTCGAAGATCTGATCGAGCGAGATCGCGAACGTCAGCGCCGCCATCTGGAAGCCGGCGAGCGTCACCGGCTCGTTGGCGATCTTGAAATCGTGGGCGATCGGGGCGATCTGGGCGGCGGTCATCAGGCCGCCGGAGGCCACCATGACGAACACCAGATACATGATCCAGAAGATCGGCGTGCGCAGCACCTGCGGCGGGGTGTAGTCGATCTTGCTCTGCGGCAGGTTGAGCTGCTTCTTGCGGGCCGGCGCCGCGACCGTCGGCGGCCGCAGGAAGATCGCGAGCACGAACACGACCAGCCCCTGGCCGATGCCGAAGGTGAAGAAGGCGCTCTGATAACCGCTCGAGGCGATCATGCTGGCGATCGGCACCACGGTGAGCGCCGCACCGGCGCCGAAGCCCGCGGCGGTAGCGCCGGCGGCGAGGCCGCGGCGGTCGGGAAACCATTTCAGCGCATTGCCGACGCAGGTGCCGTACACCGCACCGGCGCCGATGCCGCCGATGACGGCGCCAGCGTAGAGCAGGGTGAGCGAGTCGGCGTAGGAGTTCAGCACCCATGCCAGCGAGATCATGACGGCGCCGAACATGACGACGAGGCGCGGGCCGTATTTGTCGACGAACCAGGCCTCGACCGGCACGAGCCAGGTTTCGGTGACGACGAAGATCGTGAAGGCGAGCTGGATCGCCGCGCGACCCCAGTGAAACTTCGCATCGATCGGATCGACGAACAGCGTCCAGCCATATTGCAGGTTGGCGATCATCGCCATGCAGATGATGCCCATCGCGAGCTGGAGCCAGCGGAAGCCGCTGGACTGTGCCTGGACGGGCGGTGTTGCCTCTGTGCTGGAAACCATGTGTCCTCCCAAACGCGCTCTCTTGGAGGATGCCGCTGCGAACGCGCTCCTCATCTGCGCAATGAGGCATTCTGGTATAATATATCCCAGCCTGCAATATGGCCTGCGACACAGGGTGCGACATGTTGCTGTGCAGCGAGGCGGGCTTGATCCGCCAAGCAAGAGAAACGCTCGGCAAAATGCCGAGCGTTGACCATGTGGAATCGTTCTATTTTATTTTTGCTGCAGCGCGAAAGGTGCGCCGTCAGAGCATCGACTTGTCGACCACGACCTTGCGCCAGGGCTTGAGCACCGCGATCGCGAGGATCGATGCCAGGATGTTGGCGCCGGCCGCGATGATGAAGACGCGGTCCCAATTGCCGGAGGACTGCTGCATGTAGTTCGCGATCGGCACCAGCAGCGCCGCCGTGCCCTTGGCGGTGTACAGCAGGCCGGCATTGGTGGTGGCGAACTTGGTACCGAACGTGTCGGTGCAGGTCGAAGGGAAGAGCGAATAGATCTCACCCCAGGCGAAGAACACGAAGCCGGACAGGATCACGAACCACACCGGATCGTGGCCCAGCATGTACAGCGCCCAGATGCCGATGCCTTCCATGCCGAAGGCGATGAACATCGTGTTCTCGCGGCCGATCATGTCCGAGATCCAACCGAAGAACGGACGCGTCAGGCCGTTCAGAACGCGGTCGATGGTGGCTGCGAACGTCACCGCCGTCATGGTCATGCCGATCAGCGTCACCGGAATGTTGTCGACCTTCCAGTCGCCGGCGATCGGCTTGAGGTTGGCCGTCACCATCAGGCCGCCCGCGCCGACGATCACGAACATGAAGTACATCAGCCAGAAGATCGGCTGACGGATCACTTCGGTCGGGTTGTAGTTGCGGCGGCTCTGGACGAGGTTGGTGTTCTGAGTGACTGCGGGTACCTGGCCTTCCTTGGGCGCGAACAGGAAGAAGGCGAGGATGACGATGATGATGCCCTGGCCGAGACCGAAATACAGGAAGGTGGTCTGGAAGCCGGAGTCGCGGATCATGGCCTGGATCGGCGCGACGGTCAGCGCCGAGCCGGCGCCGAAGCCGGCCGCGGTGATGCCGGCCGCGAGGCCGCGCTTGTCGGGAAACCACTTCAGCGCGTTGCCGACGCAGGTGCCGTAGACGCCGCCGGCGCCGATGCCCGCGATGATCATGCCGAGATAGTAGCCGTTGAGCGAGGTGGCGTAGGCGTTGATCATCCAGCCGATCGCGCAGAGCACGCCGCCGACGAGCACGACGATGCGCGGGCCGTATTTGTCGACGAACCAGCCCTCGACCGGTACCAGCCAGGTCTCGAACAGCACGAACAGCGTGAAGGCCCACTGGATCGACGCGCGATCCCAGCCGAAGGTCTTGGCGATATCCGGGACGAAGAAGGTCCAGCCATATTGATAGTTGGCGATCATCACCATCGCCAAGACGCCAACCGCGAGCTGCGTCCAGCGATAGGCGTCGCTTACTCTTGCAGATGCGGGCGCCCCCGCGTGAGCCAAGTCCGTCATGTTTCCTCCAGGCTGTCTATTTTTGTCCTAACAGCTATGCGGAGTTTGGTATATGATATGCCAATAGACAAGCGGATTCATCGACCCCGTGAACGCTGGTAGACCAGCGGTCGACGAAAAAGCCTGCAGAAGCAAGGCAAATCGCTGCAGCGACAATACGACGCAGCAGAGGATATTTGTAGCTCAACTATCGAAGTAGGGGCGAGTCTATGCGGCGAGCGCCCGTAACCGGGTGAAGCCCTGCTGGATCGCCGACCAGAACAGCGCGATCAACCCGAGCGCCATGATGGTGCCGACCAGCCCGTTGGAGAAGAAGATCGCGAGCGATCCCTGGGATCCCAGCAGCGACTGCCTGAAAGCCTCCTCGGCCTTGTCGCCGAGCACGATGGCGAGCACCAGCGGCGCGAGCGGATAGCCGCACTTCTTGAACAGATAGCCGAGCACGCCGAACACCAGCATCAGCACCACATCGAACGTGCTGCTGTGCACCGAATAGGCGCCGATGGCACAGAGCACGAGGATGAGCGGCGCGATGATGCTGAAGGGAATACGCAGGATCGCCGCGAACACCGGGACGCAGGTCAGCACGACGAGCAGGCCGGCGAGGTTGCCGAGATACATCGAGGCGATCAGACCCCAGACGAATTCCTTCTGCTCGACGAACAGCATCGGGCCGGGCTGCAGGCCCCAGATCAAGAGGCCACCGAGCAGCACCGCCGCCGTGGGTGAGCCGGGCACGCCGAGCGACAGCATCGGCAGCAGCGCCGCCGTGCCCGCCGCATGGGCTGCCGTCTCCGGAGCGACGACGCCCTCGATCTCGCCATGGCCGAAATTCTTGCCGCGCCTGGAGAGGCGCTTGGCGATGCCGTAGCTCATGAACGAGGCCGGCGTGGCGCCGGCGGGGTGATGCCCATCCAGCAGCCGATCAGGCAGGAGCGCAGCGCGGTGAGCCAGTGCGCCGGCATCTCCTTCCAGGTGTGCAGCACCACGCGCAGATTGATCTGCGCGTTGCCGCCGCGGAAGCTCAGGCCTTCCTCCATCGTCAGCAGGATCTCGCCGATGCCGAACAGGCCGATCACGGCGATCAGGAAGTCGAAGCCGTTGAGCAGCTCGGTGATGCCGAAGGTGAGGCGGAGCTGGCCGGTGATGGAATCCAGCCCGACCGCCGCGAGCGCGAAGCCGATCATCATCGCCGCGATCGTCTTGAACGGCGGCTCCTTGCTCAGGCCGACGAAGCTGCAGAACGCGAGAAAATACACCGCGAATTTCTCGGCCGGGCCGAACTGAAGCGCGAATCCGGCCACCAGCGGTGCGATCAGCGTGATCATGATGACCGCGAACAGCGCGCCGACGAAGGACGAGGTGAATGCTGCCGTGAGCGCCTCGCCGGCCTTGCCCTGCTGCGCCATCGGGTAGCCGTCGAACGTGGTCGCGACGGACCATGGCTCGCCGGGTATGTTGAACAGGATCGAGGTGATGGCGCCGCCGAACAGCGCGCCCCAGTAGATGCAGGACAGCATGATGATCGCCGAGGTCGGCGGCATGCTGAAGGTCAGCGGCAGCAGGATCGCGACGCCGTTGGCGCCGCCCAATCCCGGCAGCACGCCGATGATCACCCCGAGCACGATCCCGAGGATCATCACCATGATGTTGAAGGGTTGGAGGGCGACGGCGAAGCCGTGAAACAGATTGGCGAGTTCTTCCATGCCGGCTTGGTCCTGTACCCTCAGCGGATGATTTTTGTTGTTAGAGTCCGAGCCATTCCTCGACCGGCCCCTTGGGCAGGGGGACCATGAACCAGCGCTCGAAGATCAGATAGGTCACGACCGGCATGCCGATCGCGACCGCCGCGACCGTGAGCCAGCCATATTTGCCGAGCCACCGCATGAACCATGCGATGAAGATCATGGAGGCGACGTACAGGCCAGTGAAGGGCAGGGCGCCGACATAGATCGCCGTCGGCACCACCACGCTCATGACCTGGCGGAGCTGGCCCCATTCAGCGAAGACACGGCGGTCCTCCTCCCGCAGCGTGTTGCGGAAGTTCATCGCGCTGGCGGCGACGATGAAGAGTCCGACGTAGAACGGGAAGAATCCCGCCCGCGGCCCTTCGGCTCCCCAGTTGATTCCGGCCTTCACGCTGCCGAGGATCACGATGATCCCGAACAGCGCGATCGCGAGCGTGACGCCGACCTCGACCGCCTTATGGCTCGGGCCGGCAGATCCACCTTGACGGCTCATGCGAGGCGCTCAGTTCGAGGCGAGGAAGCCGGCTTCCTTCATCAGGAGCTCGTGCCGCTTCTCTTCGGTCTCGACCCATTTGGCATAGTCGGTGCCGGTCATGAAGGTGGTGTTGAAGGCGCCGGTCTTCATGAAGTCATGCCATTCCGGCGTCTCCCGCACCTTCTTGAACAGGTCGACGTAGTATTCGATCTGGTCCTTGGTGGCCCGCGGCGACATGAAGATGCCGCGCAGCATCAGATATTCGATGTCGAGGCCCTGCGACTTGCAGGTCGGGATGTCCTTCCAGGCCTTGCCATCGGTGATCGGCTCGTCATATCCCATCGGCTTGTCGTCGAACACGCAGAGCGGCCTGACCTTGCCGCCGCGCCACTGCGCCACCGCTTCGATCGGATTGTTGACGGTGGAATCGATGTGGTTGCCCACGAGTTGCACGGCCACTTCGCCGCCGCCCTTGTAGGGGATGTAGGTGAACTTCGCGCCGGTCGCCTTCTCCATGGCCACCGTGATGATCTGGTCTTCCTGCTTCGAGCCGGTGCCGCCCATCTTCAGGGTGCCGCCGGCCTGCTTGACTGCATCGATGTAGTCCTTGGCGGTCGTGTAGGGCTTGTCGGCATTGACCCAGAGCACGAATTCGTCGAGCGCCAGCATGGCGACGGGAGTGAGGTCTTTCCAGTTGAAAGGAATGCCGGTCGCGAGCGGCGTCGTGAACAGGTTCGACAGCGTGATGATGATCTTGTGCGGGTTGCCGGCCGACGCCTTGACGTCGAGGAAGCCTTCGCCGCCGGCGCCGCCGGACTTGTTGATCACGACCAGCGGCTGCTTCATCAGGTTGTGCTTGGTGACGATGCCCTGAATCGTCCGGGCCATCTGATCGGCGCCGCCGCCGGTGCCAGCCGGAACGATGAACTCGACCGGCCGGACGGGCTCCCATCCCGCCAGAGCCGGGATATGCCCCGCGATCAGGGCGATGCCGGCCATAACGGCCACGCGCACGGAACGCTTCATCACGCTTTCTCTCCCTTCATTCCCGGACCGCACGGCTTCTTCCGGCCGCTCTGCCCAATCGAACCACTGACCTGCCGAGCCCGGCCGGGCATTTTTCACCGTGCCGCGCTTCAGGCCGTCGCCAGCTCCGGACTCTCCTGCGATGCCCATGCAGCCAAAAGTTGTGTTGGCAGCCGGGACCATTCATCTGGAGGCGCGTCCGCAGCCAATCGACCGATTTGATTTTGGTATGAAGAGGTGACCGACCGCAATTGAGGAGATTGGGTGGGATGCCTGGGAGGCCAATTTGTCGCAGGCCGTGGGGTGTCGCAAAAGCAAAAGCCCCGGACGTCCGGGGCTCTTGGTTGGGCTTCGGAGCTGGCTGCGCGCCGAAAGCGCTTTCGGCCTCAGAGACCGAAATAGGGCAGGTCGCCGTTGCGGTTGGCAGCGCGCGCTGACCATGAGCACGCGATCGAGGGCGGCGAGGAAGCGGCCGAACAGAGACACGGGCTGGACGAGGGGGAGGGCGACGGTCTTGGACATGGTTTGTCTCCTTCAGTGAGGCGGTATGACGGTCTGACTGAGGAGAATTTACGTATACCAGATGCCAGATACAACGATCGATATTGCATAGCGGCATGAGCATTTTGCGATGCAGCAGGAATGTCACAATTTGGATTTCTTATCGAAAGCGGCATTCTCATATGGAAAGAGCCGCCCAACCGGGGCGCCGGTCGTCTCGATCCTGCTTGGCGGACCGAGCCGGCAAAGTCGGGGGTACGCGGCGACTGCTGAGAACTGCCATCCCGTGCGTCAATTCCCTCGCGTGCAACGCGACGGAACAATCGGCCCGAGGTGAGGGAACTGTGCTGCCCGGGCCGCAGTTACCCTACAACAAAGCGAAGTGGCGCCGCCGGATGTTGATCGTTCAGTCCGTCGCGCTGTATTTCTCGAAACGTATCATCGGCAGACCTGAGGGCGAAGGAAAGGCCATGCGCGCCTTGATCCTGGCACTGTCCATCCTAGCGATCGCCGGAAGCGCGCAGGTCGCTCACGCTGGTCTGAGCAGCACACCGCGTGAATTGTCGGCACCCGCCGATACGGCGGGCGCCAGCGAGGACGCCAATCAGCAGACCGAGAACCAGATCGGCCTCACCAAGGCGAAGCGTCGTGCCGTGCAGCGGGGCTGACCAGGCTCGGGTTCGACACCAAGGTCAATGGGACATTCGATGACTCGACACGCGCCGTCATCGCGCGCTGGCAGGAGGAGCGCGGCTATCCCGCGACCGGCTTCCTCAATGCCGCCCAGCACAAGGTCCTGATGAGCGCAGCCAATGAGGCTGCCAAATCCGACCGTCAAGCCAGGCGTAGCGCCGGGGGACGGACGCGCTCTTCGCGGAATGTCGGAGGTCCCATCGGCGCGATCGGCGGCGCGATGCACCGCGTGGTGGGCGGAATATTCGGCAGGTAGCTCGTTCAGCGTCAGCGGAGCGTGGATCCCCATTCCAGCTCACGCGTTCTCAGCGCCGCAAAATATGCTTCCGAAGGAGGGCGCGGCCCGGTCCGCATCGCAGCCAGAAAGGCATCGGGCGGTTTGTAGCGATGCTGGGTGATGTAGTGGTAGATCAGGCTCGGCGCGGCATAGGATTGCCCTGAAGCGCCGATCACTCTGATTTCCGAGTAGCCGAGCATGAGTGTCTCGCCATGCCGCGTCACGTGGAATCGCTCCGCGCTCCAGTCCGAGCACAGTTCGCAGTTGTGTAGACCGCGCGTCGCGTTGACCGCGACCTTGCAGTACTCCCACAGTAGATCGAGATCGCTCTCTCGCGCCTGTTCCGTTTCAAACGCGTGGCCGAAAGCGAGCCAACCAACGTTCTGTGCGCCAAGCACTTCACAGGGGAAGTATTGATAGGGCGACAAATCTCGAAAGTAGGCCATACGAGGAGACAACCATACGGGTGTAGTGTCTGCAACGGTCGTGTCCGCATAGGACTGCCGAGACCTCGGTGGCGGTGGACAGCTCTGTTCGACCAAGACCGCCGTATGCCCCAAGCTTTCTCATTTCCCTTCTGAACCCGAACCATGGCGAGTGACGACTAATCGACGCCGGGACATGTCTGCAGCACAGGCGTCATCCAGACGCTCGGTCGTCAGCGTGCACCGCTTAGATCGGTTGCTTCCAGGTCGGAGTTGTACCATGCGGTTTGTGTTGCTCTTGGTTGCGCTTGTTGCGACCTCGCCGGCGCTCGGCAGGTGGGTGGGCGTGCGAGAGGAACGGATCGCCGTCGCCAGACTCATCGAAAACCTAGAGAAGATCGCCAGGGACAATCCTGCCAGCGTCGAGGCGTGGCTGAACCTCGGCCGCGCACATGGCATGGCTTACGCCCAGAAGACCGACCCGCTTACGGTTCCGACGGCCTACGGTGGCATCACGCCGCCGGCCGTTCCTTTCGGTACTGTCACGTCGGCCGCTGATCCTGCGTGGCGTGCGGCCTCCCGGGAGCATCTCGAAGCCGCGTTGAAGGCGTATGAGCAGGCACTGGTGCTGGACAAGGACAACCTTGTTATCCAGCTCGGCCTCGCCTGGCTGACTGAGCAGGCCGGCAGAAAGGACGATGCGGTGAAGCAGTATCGAGAGATCGCGGCGGCCGCCTGGGAGAAGGAAAAGAACCTGACCATGATCGGTCTCGGCGGCTACACGCTGACCGGCGAAATCGCCTCCTACCTCATTCCGCTTCTTGACGTGCTGTGGGACAGGCACGAGATCGCGACATTGCAGGGCCGCGCCGCCACCTTGGGGAAGCTGCCGTATCCAGTCACTCCCATTGCCGTGCCGCTGGCGGACGGGCTCACGCCCGCCGACCTCGAAGCACCCGACGCGCGGGTGACGTTCGACGTGGATGGCAGCGGGCTGGGCCGCGCATGGAGCTGGATCACCCCCAAAGCGGCCTGGCTGGTCAGCAATCCCGCGGGCGATGGCAGGATCACCAGCGGCCGGCAGTTGTTCGGCAACGTGACGTTCTGGATGTTCTGGACCAACGGATACGCGCCGCTGGCCGCGCTCGATGACGACCGCAACGGTGTCTTGACCGGCAATGAGCTCGCCGGCCTCGCGCTGTGGCATGATGCCGACGGCAATGGTGTCGCCGACCCCGGTGAGATCAAGCCGCTTTCAGACTATGGCATCGTGGCGCTGTCCTGCGCTGGGCAGACGCTCGACGGCAGCGCCGACACCATCGCCTTCAGTCCGAACGGCGTGGTGTTCCAGGACGGCAAGACGCGCCCCAGCTTTGATCTGGTCTTGAAGGCGCAGCCCGCCTCTCAGGTCACTGATCGTACAGCAGATGCATCGGGCGACAGCTTCTGAGGGCCTGCACGCCGGGATCGTGGTCCATTTGATGCGGAGGTTTGCTGAGCCTGCCAGCCCGATCGCGAATGAGTGCGTCAGATCCGTTGAGTTGCTTATTGCAGACATTCTCGACACGGGCGTCACCGATAACCGTGGGCAGAGACTGGTCTCGCTGCAGCTATGGCGCTTGGCGCGAGAGTCAAAAAGCCGCCGGGGCTGCCGGCGGCTTGATGTCGATCGGAGGCAGGTGCGGCGACGACCGCGCCGCATCTGTCGTGTCTGTCGCTACGCCCGCTTACTCCGCTGCTTCCTTCCGCGGCGGATCCAGTGCGCCGGAGTCGTGGATCTCGGCGACTTGGTGGTCGCTGAAGCCCAGGACCTGGCGGAGGACCTCGTCGGTGTGCTCGCCGAGCAAAGGCGAGCGGGTGACGTCGGCCGGGCTGTCCGACAGCTTGATCGGGTTGCCGACCGACAGGTACTTGCCGCGGGTCGGGTGGTCGACCTCGACCAGGGTGCCGGTCTTGCGCAGCGACTCGTCCTCGGCGATCTCCTTCATCGACAGGATCGGGCCGCAAGGGATGTCGAACTCGTTGAGGATGTCCATGGCCTCGAACTTGGTCTTGGTCATGGTCCACTGCTCGATGCGGCCGAAGATCTCGTTCAGGCGCGGCAGGCGGGCGGCCGGCTTGGCGTAGTTCGGATCGGTCTTCCAGGTGGGCTCGCCGATCACGTCGCAGATCTTCTCCCAGACCGGGGCCTGGGTGATGAAGTAGATGTAGGCGTTCGGGTCGGTCTCCCAGCCCTTGCACTTCAGGATGCGGCCCGGCTGGCCGCCGCCGGAATCATTGCCGGCGCGCGGCACGGCGTCGCCGAACGGCACGCCCTCGCCGAACTGGCTGTACTCCTTCAGCGGGCCGTGATCGAGGCGCTGCTGGTCGCGCAGCTTGACGCGGCAGAGGTTGAGCACGCCGTCCTGCATCGCAGCCGTGACGCGCTGGCCGCGGCCGGTGTGGGTGCGCTGATAGAGCGCGGTGACGATGCCGAGCGCCAGATGAAGTCCGGTGCCGGAATCGCCGATCTGCGCGCCGGTGACCAGCGGCAGGCCGTCACGGAAGCCGGTGGTGGAGGCGGCGCCGCCGGTGCACTGCGCGACGTTCTCGTAGACCTTGCAGTCCTCGTACGGTCCGGGACCGAAGCCCTTGATCGAGGCGACGATCATCTTCGGGTTGATCGCTTGGATCTTCTCCCAGGGGAAGCCCATGCGGTCGAGCACGCCGGGGCCGAAATTCTCGACCAGCACGTCGCACTTCTTGATCAGCTCGGTCAGAACCTCCTTGCCCTTGGGGTTCTTGGTGTCGAGCGTGATCGACCGCTTGTTGTGGTTCAGCATCGTGAAATAGAGGCTGTCCACGTTCGGAATGTCTTGGAGCTGGCCGCGGGTGATGTCGCCCACGCCCGGCCGCTCGACCTTGATCACGTCGGCACCGAACCAGGCCAGCAACTGGGTGCAGGTCGGTCCGGACTGGACGTGGGTGAAATCGAGAATGCGAACGCCCTCGAGCGCCTTGGTCATGTGTTGCTCTCCGTAACGAATGGTCATCCCGCATCGGCGGGCAGGTGATGTCTTGCGGGTGGCCTTACTTCTTCTTGGTCAGCACGCTCTGCGGGTTGAGGTTGCCGATACGGCCGCTCTCCGAGCCCGCAGCGGGATCGATCACGGCATTGATCAAGGTCGGCTTGCCGGAATCCATCGCCGCGTTGACCGCGCGCTTCAACTCGTCCGGGCTGGTCGCGTTGACGCCGACGCCGCCAAAGGCCTCCATCATCTTGTCGTAGCGCGCGCCCTTGACGAACACGGTGGTCGCCGGATCGTCGCTGGCCGCGTTCTGGTCGGTGCCGCGATAGATGCCGTCATTGTTGAAGATAACGACGCAGATCGGAAGATTGTAGCGACAGATCGTCTCGACCTCCATGCCGGAGAAGCCGAAGGCGCTGTCGCCCTCGATCGCGAGCACTGGTTTACCGGTCTCGACGGCCGCGGCGATCGCCGAGCCCATGCCGATGCCCATGACGCCCCAGGTGCCGACGTCCAGGCGCTTGCGCGGCTGGTACATGTCGATGACGCCGCGGGCGAGATCGAGCGTGTTGGCGCCCTCGTTGACCAGGATCGCGTCGGGACGCTCCTTGATGATGGTACGGAGCACGCCGAGCGCGCCGTGATAGTCCATCGGCGAGTTGTTGTTCATCAGCCGCGGCGCCATCTTGGCGACGTTGTCCTCGCGCTTCTTCTGCACCGCGCTCAGCCACTCGACCGAAGCCTTGGACCAGTTGCTGCCCATCGCCTCGCTGAAGGCCGTGACGACCGAGCCGATATCGCCGACCACAGGGGCCGCGATCTCGACGTTGGAGTCCATCTCCTTCGGCTCGATGTCGACCTGGATGAACTTCTTAGGCTGTTCGCCCCAGCTCTTGCCCTTGCCGTGCGACAGCAGCCAGTTGAGGCGGGCGCCGATCAGCATGACGACGTCGGAGTCCTTCAGCACGGTCGAGCGCGCCGCGCCCGCGCATTGCGGATGCAGGTCGGGCAGGAGGCCCTTGGCCATGCTCATCGGCAGGAACGGCACGCCGCTCTTCTCGACGAAGGTCTTGATGGCTTCATCGGCCTGCGCGTAGGCCGCGCCCTTGCCCAGGATGATCAGAGGGCGCTTGGCGTTCTTCAGCAGATCGAGCGCGCGCTTGACCGAGTCGGGGAGGAATCTGGGCCGGCGAGGGATCGATCACCTTGACCAGCGAGGCCGCGCCGGCCTGGGCGTTCATCACCTGGCCGAACAGTTTTGCCGGCAGGTCGAGATAGACACCGCCCGGACGGCCCGACACCGCGGCGCGGATGGCGCGAGCGAAGCCGATGCCGATGTCCTGGGCGTGCAGCACGCGGAACGCCGCCTTGCACAGCGGCTTGGCGATCGCGAGCTGATCCATCTCCTCGTAGTCGCCCTGCTGCAGGTCGACGATCTCGCGCTCCGAGGAGCCCGAGACCAGGATCATCGGGAAGCAGTTCGTCGTGGCGTGCGCCAGCGCCGTGAGGCCGTTGAGAAAGCCGGGGGCCGAGACGGTGAGGCAGACGCCGGGCTTCTTGGTGAGGAAGCCGGCGATGGCGGCGGCATAGCCGGCGTTCTGCTCGTGACGGAAGGAGAGCACGCGGATGCCTTCAGCCTGCGCCATGCGACCGAGGTCGGTGATCGGAATGCCCGGCACGTTGTAGATCGTGTCGATCCCGTTCAGCTTCATCGCGTCGATGACGAGATGGAAGCCGTCGGTGAGCTCCTCGTGCGTGTCCGGTACCTCGGCCTTAACAGCAGTCTGCGCCATGCGCCTCTCTCCCTGGTCGTCTGCGAAGGCGCTTTGCGGCGTCTTCTTCTGTTTGAACCTGTCAGCTGAATAATTCCTGGCCGTGCGTCTCGACGTAGGTCGCGAGGCCAAGCGTGTGATCGCGGGCCCGCTTTTCGGCGAGCTCGGTGTTGCGTTCCTCCAGCGCCTCGATGATCGCCAGATGCTCGGGCAGGGACGCCGCGATACGGTCGGTGCGTCCGATCGTGAGTTGGCGATAGCCGCGCACGTGCAGCAGGATGTCGTTGGTCATGTCGACCAGGACAGGCGATTCCGACAGCGAGATCAGCGCCTGATGAAACGCGATATTCGCCTTGGAATACTCCTCGATGTGCTCCTGCGGCGGACGATCCTTGCCGAAGTCCTTGAAGTAGTCGCGCAGCGCCGTGATGTCCTTCTTGCGCGCGATCGTGGTGATGAGCCGCGCCGCCATGCTCTCCAGCGCCGCCCAGGCGCGGATCATGTCGACGATCTCACTCTTGGTCCGGCGCACCACGACGATGCCACGGCGCGGCACGGTCTTCACGAAGCCGTCCTGCTCGAGCATCGCGATCGCCTCGCGGATGGGCGTGCGGCTGACACCGAGACGTTCGGACAGAGCGCGCTCGTCGAGCATCACCGGCTCGGGCGAGGCGTAGATGTCCATCTTCAGAATGGCTTCTTTCAAGGCCTCATAGGCCTTATTCTTGAAGCTCGTCTCCGGGGCGATGCGAGCGATCGCGATGTCGGCCTCGGCCATGATGGGCAATGCCTTGTTTGTTTTCTCTGTAGACAAGACCGATCTCCTCTCCTTGGGAGATCACTGTGTACAGCATTTTGCGTCCAAGATTTTTGGCATACCAGATGCCAGACTGTCAAGCTGCGCGCTTTTTCAGCGTTTCCACATCTTCGTCGCGCTTGACAAAGTTTGCTTCTGGCATACCAAATGCCATAAACGACGACCAATCCCAGGAGGAAGCCCAATGTCTGACGCCGCCATGCCCAACGCCAAGGCCACGATCCGAGAAGTTCTGGATCGGGTCAGGGCCGACAAGCGCACCAGCCTCACCGCTCCTGAAGGCAAGGTGGTGTGCGATGCCTACGGCATTCCGGTGCCGAAGGAGGGATTGGCGAAATCGGCGGCCGAGGCGGCCAAGCTCGCGGGCGATATGGGTTTTCCGGTCGTCATGAAGATCGTCTCGCCGGACATTTTGCATAAGACCGAGGCCGGCGGCGTCATCGTTGGCGTCAAGACCGCCGACGATGCGCAGAAGGCGTACGAGACCATTCTCGCGAATGCGAAGAAGTACAAGGCGGACGCCAAGATCGAAGGCATCCAGGTGCAGCAGATGCTGACCGGCGGGACCGAGGTGATCGTCGGTTCGATCACCGACGGCTCGTTCGGCAAGCTGGTGGCCTTCGGCCTGGGCGGCGTGCTGGTCGAGGTGTTGAAGGATGTGACATTCCGCCTCGCCCCCGCCACCAAGGACGACGCGCTGTCGATGCTCGATGGCATCCAGGCCCATGAGATGCTGAAGGGCGTGCGCGGTGGCGACGCGGTCAGCCGCGAGGCGCTGTCGGATGTCATCGTCAAGGTGTCGCAGCTGGTCAGCGATTTCCCTGAAATCGTCGAGCTCGACCTCAACCCGGTGTTCGCCACCAAGACCGGCGCGATCGCGGCCGACGTCCGCATCGTCGTCGATTTCGACTACAAGCCGCGCCCGGCGCCGCGCTCGAACGAGGAAATCGTGACCGCGATGAAGCGGATCATGATGCCGAAGGCGATCGCCGTGATCGGCGCCTCCGCCGAGGACGGCAAGATCGGCAACTCCGTGATGAAGAATCTGGTCAACGGCGGCTACAAGGGCGAGATCTATCCGATCCACCCCAAGGCTTCCGAGATCCTCGGCTACAAGGCCTACAAGAGCGTCAAGGACGTCCCCGGCGTGATCGACACGGCCGTGTTCGCGATCCCCGCCAAGTTCGTGGCCGCGGCGCTGACCGAGTGCGGCGAGAAGAAGATCCCCGGCGCGGTGCTGATTCCGTCGGGCTTCGCCGAAGCCGGTGCGCCGGAGCTGCAGGCCGAGATCGTCGATGTCGGCAACAAGTACAACATCCGCCTGATGGGGCCGAACATCTACGGCTTCTACTACACGCCGGCCAACCTCTGCGCGACGTTCTGCACGGCTTACGACGTCAAGGGCCACGCGGCGCTGTCGTCGCAATCGGGCGGCATTGGCATGGCGATCATCGGCTTCTCGCGCTCGGCCAAGATGGGCGTCTCGGCGATCGTCGGCCTCGGCAACAAGTCGGACATCGACGAGGACGATCTGCTCGCCTTCTTCGAGCAGGACCCCAACACCAATTTGATCGCGCAGCACTGCGAGGATCTCAAGGACGGCCGCGCCTTCGCGGAAGCCGCCAAGCGCGTCTCCAAGAAGAAGCCGGTCATCGTGCTCAAGGCGGGCCGCACCTCGGCCGGCGCCAAGGCCGCCTCGTCGCACACCGGCGCGCTTGCCGGCAACGACAAGATCTATGAGGACGTGCTGAAGCAGTCCGGCGTCATCCGCGCCCGCTCGCTGCGCCAGCTGCTCGAATTCGCCCGCGGCGTGCCGGTGCTGCCGACGCCGAAGGGTGAGAACGTCCTCATCATCACTGGCGCCGGTGGTTCGGGCGTGCTGCTGTCCGACGCCGTCGTCGACAACGACCTGTCGCTGATGGCGATGCCGGCCGATCTCGATGCCGCCTTCCGCAAGTTCATCCCGCCGTTCGGTGCCGCCGGCAATCCGGTCGACATCACCGGCGGCGAGCCGCCGATCACCTATGTGAACACGGTCAAGCTCGGCCTGTCGGACGACCGCATCCACGCGCTGATCCTCGGCTACTGGCACACGATCGTGACCCCGCCGATGGTGTTCGCGCGTAACATGGTCGAGGTGAAGAAGGAGATGGAGGCCAAGGGCTTCGTCAAGCCGATCGTCGCCTCGCTCGCCGGCGACGTCGAGGTCGAGGAAGCCGCCGAATATCTCTACCAGAACGGCATCCCGGCCTATGCCTATTCGACCGAGCTTCCGGTCGAGGTGCTCGGCGCCAAGTACAAGTGGGCGCGCGGCGCCGGCCTGCTCTGAGTTACATCGACGCGAATGCCGCTCCGGCCTCTCGCCGGGGCGGCACTTTCTTTGCTAGCATTCATCGAGCAAGATCCGTCCGTCCTGCAACGGCGCCGCCTTTGATGGCAGTGCAAAGAGGCGCCACGTGATCCGTCGCAAGACGATTGAGCCCCGCGCGGAAGTTGCGACAGAGCCCCGGGACGGCGGCGTGCAATCCGTCGGCCGCGCGTTGCAGATCCTGGAAATTCTCGCCGAAGACGACGAAGGCTATCGCCTCAGCGATCTCGCCGTGCGTGCGGGCCTTTCGACCTCGACCGTGCATCGATTGCTGACGACCCTGGAGAAGCGCCGCTTCGTCCAGTTCGACCGCATGGAATCGAAATGGCACGTCGGGGCGCAGAGTTTTGCCGTCGGCGCCACCTTCACGCGGCGGCGCAATTTCGTCGCGCTGGCGATTCCCTATCTGCGAAGGCTGCGCGACCAGTCGCGCGAGACCGCCAATCTCGCCGTCGTCGATGACGAATCCTTGATGGTGCTGATGCGGCTGGAGAGCCGCGAGATCATGCGCTCACTGACCAAGGTCGGCGGCCGCCTCGCCATGGTCGCCTCCGGCATGGGCAAGGCGGTGCTCGCGACCTATTCCGACGACGACGTCAACGGCATCATCCACCGCCAGGGCATGCCGCGCCTGACGGAGAAATCGATCATCCGCGCCAGCGACCTGTTCCGCGAACTCGAGACCATCCGGCGCCAGGGCTATGCCGTCGATGACGAGGAAGCCCGCCTCGGCCTGCGCTGCATCGCCGCCGTCGTCCATGACTCTTGCCGCGAGCCGCTGGCGGCGATCTCGGTGTCGGGCCTGGCGAGCCGGCTCACGGAAGAGCGGGTGCCGGTGGTCGGGGGGATGGTGCGGGACATCGCCGCGGAGCTGAGCGCAGCGCTGGGCGGCGTGGCGCCGCCAGCCGAGCCCGCGCATTGATGCCGGCAGGAGAGCCGGAGGTCGCGAGACCGGTTGATGTGATCTCCCGGTTTAGAACGCCCGGGTCACCAGCATGGTCTTGATCACGGCCGCGTAGGCCGCGAACGTGAGCATATAGGCAAGTGAAAGCGCGACGCCGCCGCGAAGCGAGAGCGGCGCCAGCGGGATCGCCTGCGGGCCACCCAGATAACGCTGCAGCGCGAACAGCAGAAACGGCACGCCGATCAGCCAGGACTGGAAATGCAGCGCGAGAGTGAGGCCCGCCACGACGCCGATCCAACCGACGAGCAAAGCGGCCTTCCGGCTCGCCGATCCGATCAGCGCATTGAGAATGAGGCCGCCATCGAGCGGGTAGATCGGCAGCAGGTTGGCCGCGTTGATGATGGCGAACATTTCCATCGCGATGCGCAGGTCGGATTTGCCGGACGGCATGATCGCGAGCAGCGCCAAGGTCGGGATCAGGCTCATCGCCGGCCCCATCAGCGCGATGAAGCCGAGCCGGCCTTCGCTGCCATAGGCGGTCTTCGGCACGATGGCGCCGCCGAAGAAGGGCACGAGGTAGATGGCGTGGATACCGACGCCAGCCATCAGCATCGCGGCGGCGTGGCCGGCCTCATGGATGGCGAGGACGATCGCCAGCAGCACCGCCTCCTTCAGGCTGAACATGTACCAGAAGCTGGCGAACGCCACGGCCGAGAGCACCAGGCCATGGTTCGCCAGGTCGGCGAGGCGGCTGTGCGTGCCGGCCTCCCGTTCGCATTCGGCCTTGATCAGCTGCGTCAGCCTGCGCACGCTGAGCGGATAGATGATGCGGTCGCGAAAGCTGCGGATCGTCAGCTCGTTGAAGATGGTCAGCAGCGTCCCTTGCGGGGTCGCCACGACGCTCACTCCCGCTTGCGCATCGCGTCCGCCCTCCGGAGGCACACTCAACTCATGCGCCACGTTCTGCGACCGGATGATCCCCTTGGCTTCGTCGCGCTCGATCTCGCGGTAGACGCCTTGCGTCCGCGGCTGTCCGCTCACGGCGACGCGGCCGAGCCAGAGGTCGGGGTTTTCGGGCAGGGGCTCGCGTGTGATCTCCAGGACCGGCGGCCCGCTCAGCACCATCCGCTCGGCGACATTGAACTGCCAGACTGCGTCGCGTGGCGCGTTGACCAGGATCGTGGCCTCGTAGCGCGGCCGGTTGCGGCCCCTCACGGCATCGGCCATCGCCTGCAGGATGCAGATGACGAGGCGCAGCAACTCGATCGGCACGGCCAGCAACCATGGGGACCTTTCACGGATTACGCATTCGTGATCTCGCCCGTAGGGTGCGCAGCCGATGTCGTCAAGATCAGGGAGAGCGAGGACCGCAACTGCCCAAGCCGTAATCAGCGCCGCCGACCTATTTGGGCTTGCCGTTGCCCGGATCGCGCGCAACGATCGTGACGGATCACCCGAACACGTCCAGCGAGTTGTGCCATGACCAAACTCACCCGCTTCTCGGTCGCTCCCCTGCACAGCATGACGCGGCGGCTCGCCGACGTTGCATCGGGCCGCGTGGCGCCCGATCTCGTCATCACCGGCGCGCGGGTGTTGTCGACCTATTCGGAGCGCATTCATCCGAACCGCGAGCTCTGGATCACCGGCGGGCGTGTCGCGGCGGTGAAGCCGGCCGGGGCGCACAAGGCGCTTCCCGGCGGCTTCGCGATCTACGACGCGGCAGGCGGCATCATCGCGCCGGGGCTGGTCGATCCGCACATCCACATCGAATCCTCGATGGTCACGGCCTGCGCCTATGCCGAGGCCGCGCTGCTCAACGGCACCACGACGATCTTCTGCGACAGCCATGAGATCGGCAACGTGATGGACGTCGCCGGCGTCGAGGCGATGCTGGAGGATGCGCGGCAGGCGCCGCTGTCGATCTTCCTCACCGTGCCCTCGACCGTGCCGGCGACCTCGGCGGCGCTGGAAACCGCGGGCGGCGATCTCACGCCGGACAAGATCGCCGGGCTGTTCGACCGCTGGCCGGAGGCGGTGGCGCTCGGCGAGAAGATGGATTTCGTGCCAGTTTGCACGGGCGACGAGCGCAGCCACGCCATCCTCGCCGCGGCCCTGCAACGCGGGCGGCCGGTGTCGGGCCATGTCTATGGCCGCGAGTTCGTCGCGGCCTATGCGGCGAGCGGCGTCACCGACACGCATGAGGCGATCGACCGCGACATCGCCGACGACCTGCTCGATGCCGGCGTCTGGATTTTCCTGCGCGGTGGTCCGCCCACGACCCCGTGGCACAGCCTGCCGCAGGCGATCCGCACCATCACCGAGCTCGGCGCCTCGCACAAGCGCACGGCAGTGTGCACCGACGACCGCGATGCCGACGACCTCATGCTGTTCGGCCTGGACTGGGTGGTGCGCGAGGCGGTCAAGGCCGGGATGTCGCCGGAGCAGGCGTGGTCGATGGGCTCGCTGCATGGCGCGACGCGCTTTGCCATGGACGGCGAGATCGGCGGCCTCGGCGGCGGCCGGCGCGCCGACCTGGTGCTGCTCGACGACGGCCTGAAGCCGCAATCGACCTGGTATGGCGGCGAGCTCGTCGTCGACAAGGGCAGGATCACCTCGCGGCTCGATCAGGCGCTGTCGCAGCGCTATCAATATCCGAAGGCGGCCTATGCCACCGTGAAGCTGCCGGCGCAGGTGAAGCTGACGCCGGAGCTGCCGACCAAGGCCTGCACCGTGAATGCGATCAAGACGGCGCTGCCGGGCATCACGCTGATTCATGACAAGGTCGCGATCGAGCCCGCGAACGACTGGGAGACGCTGTTTTCACGCTACGGCCTCTGCTTCGTGGCGGTGATCGAGCGTCACGGCAAGTCGCCGGGCAACGTCGCGCACGGGCTCCTGAAGGACTTTGGTCTGAAGCGCGGCGCGGTCGCGTCCAGCGTCGGACACGATAGCCACAACATCATCGTCGCCGGCACCAACGAGGCGGACATGCAGGTCGCGGTCGCCGCGATCGGCGCGCAGCAGGGCGGCGTCTGCGTCGTCGCCGACGGCAAGGTGCGGGCGATGGTTCCGCTGCCCATCGCGGGCCTGCTGTCGGACAAGCGCGTTACCGAGGTCGCCGATGAAGTGAAGCTCTTGAAGGCCGAATGGGTCGAGGCGGGCTGCACCATTCCTTACATGGGCTTCAATCTGATTCCCCTATCGGTCATTCCGGAAATTCGTATCACCGACAAGGGCCTCGTACTGGTACCGCAGATGGAACTGGCGCCGCTGTTCGAGTAGGATGTTGTTAGGACATGTCAGCGTCGCTCTGTCCTAACTAACTGAGGCCGCCGGTGTTTTACGAAGCGTGCCGCATCGTGGGAAAAATCGACGAGTGAATTGAGATCGCAGCCGTCAGCAGCGAAGCTCGCGCATCAACCAAAAGGGGAAGCGCGAGATGGCGAAGATGAGGGCGATCGATGCTGCGGTGCGGATCTTGGAGAAGGAGGGCGTCACCTGCGCCTTCGGCGTTCCCGGCGCCGCGATCAATCCGCTCTATTCCGCGATGCAGCGGCGTGGATCGATCCGCCACATTCTCGCCCGCCATGTCGAAGGTGCCTCGCACATGGCCGAGGGCTACACCCGCGCCAAGGCCGGCAATATCGGCGTCTGCATCGGGACCTCAGGCCCGGCCGGCACCGACATGATCACCGGTCTGTATGCCGCGATCGCGGATTCCATTCCGATCCTCTGCATCACCGGCCAGGCGCCGCGCGCGCGGCTCTACAAGGAGGATTTCCAGGCCGTCGACATCGAGCAGATCGCAAAACCCGTGACCAAATGGGCGGTGACGGTGCGCGAGCCCGGCCTCGTGCCGCGCGTGTTCAGCCAGGCGTTCCACGTCATGCGCTCGGGCCGCCCGGGACCGGTGCTGATCGACCTGCCGCTCGACGTGCAGCTCGCCGAGATCGAGTTCGACGACGAGACTTATGCTCCGCTGCCGGTCTACAAGCCCGCGGCGACCCGCAAGCAGATCGAGAAGGCGCTGGAGATGCTGAATGCCGCCGAGCGGCCGCTGATCGTGGCCGGCGGCGGCGTCATCAATGCCGACGCCAGTGATCTGCTGGTGGCGTTCGCCGAGACCGTCAACGTGCCGGTGGTGCCGACATTGATGGGGTGGGGCGCGATTCCCGATGACCACGTGCTGATGGCCGGCATGGTCGGCCTGCAGACCAGCCATCGCTACGGCAACGCCAATTTCCTGGAGTCCGATTTCGTGCTCGGCATCGGCAACCGCTGGGCCAACCGGCACACCGGATCGATCGAGACCTACACCAAGGGCAGAACCTTCGTGCATGTCGACATCGAGCCGACCCAGATCGGCCGCGTGTTCAATCCCGAGCTCGGCATCGTCTCGGATGCGAAGGCCGCACTCGAGCTGTTCCTCGGCGTTGCGCGCGAATGGCGCAAGGCGGGCAAACTGCGCGAGCGTCAGGCGTGGCCGGCCGCGTGCCAGGACCGCAAGCGCACGATGCTCCGGCGCAGCGATTTCGATCAGGTGCCGATCAAGCCGCAGCGCGTCTATCACGAGATGAACAAGGCGTTCGGCCGCGACACCTGCTATGTCAGCGTCATCGGCCTGTCGCAGATCGGCGGCGCCCAGTTCCTCAGCGTCAACCATCCGCGCCACTGGATCAATGCGGGGCAGGCGGGGCCGCTGGGCTGGACCCTGCCGGCCGCGCTCGGCGTCCGTGCCGCCGATCCGAAGCGCGAGATCGTCGCGCTGTCGGGCGACTACGACTTCCAGTTCCTGATCGAGGAGCTCGCGGTCGGCGCCCAGTTCAATTTGCCCTACATCCATGTCGTCGTGAACAACGCCTATCTCGGCCTGATCCGGCAGGCGCAGCGCGGCTTCGCGATGGACTATCAGGTGCAGCTGTCGTTCGAGAACATCAATGCGCCCGAGGTCGGCGGCTATGGCGTCGACCACGTCGCCGTCGCCGAAGGCCTCGGCTGCAAGGCGATCCGCGTCACCGATCCCCGTCAGGCGCAGGCGGCCTTCGCGACCGCGCGTGAATGGATGGCGGAGTATCAGGTGCCTGTCGTCGTCGAGTTCGTGCTCGAGCGCGTCACCAACATCGCGATGGGCACCGAGATCGATAATGTCGTCGAATTCGAGGAGGTGCTCGACCTGCCGGTCGACGACACGCCGGCCGAGCCGCCGTGCACTCTGCTGCCGGCCTGATCGCCGCACCTGCTCTCAGTCGAGGATCAAGTCGAGGACGATCACATGCCGCGCTTTGCCGCGAACCTCACGATGCTGTTCAACGAGCTGCCCTTCATCGACCGCTTCGCCGCCGCCAAGGCGGCCGGCTTCAACGGTGTCGAGTATCTGTTTCCATACGACTTCGACAAGGCCGAGCTGCGCGAGCAGCTCGCGCGCCACGGGCTGACGCAGGTGCTGCACAATCTGCCGGCCGGCAACTGGGCGGCGGGGAGCGCGGCATCGCGATTCTGCCGGATCGCGTCGACGAATTCCGCGATGGTGTACGTCGCGCCATCGAATATGCCCGCGCGCTCGACTGCCGCCAGCTCAACTGTCTCGTCGGCATCGCGCCCGATGATGCCGACCCGCGCGAGCTCAACCAGGTGCTGGTGCGCAACCTGCGCTTCGCCGCGACCGCGCTGAAAGCGCAGGGGATCAAGCTCCTGATCGAGCCGATCAACACCCTCGACATCCCCGGCTTCTATCTCAACCGCACCGCCCAGGCGCTGCAGCTGATCTCCGACGTCGAGTCCGACAATCTGTTCGTCCAGTACGACATCTACCACATGCAGATCATGGAGGGCGATCTGGCCCGCACGATGCAGAAGCATCTCGCCCGCATCGCCCACATCCAGCTCGCGGACAATCCCGGCCGCCACGAGCCGGGGACAGGCGAGATCAACTACGCCTTCCTATTCCGCCACCTCGATGCCATCGGCTATAGCGGCTGGATCGGCTGCGAATACAAGCCGAAGACGACGACGGTGGACGGGCTTGGGTGGATGACGGATCGCGCGATCGTTGGACCGAACTGAACGTAGTTCTCCTCATTCCAGACGCAGAAAAGTCCAGGCGCAAAAAAAGCGCCCGGCGAGCGAAGCCGTCGAGACGTCGATCTCCAAGATCAGTCCAGAGAACGCGTTGCCGCTCGCGTCAACCGGATCAGCGGCGGCCCGCACGATTGACCGGACCGCCGCGATTCATCGGCCGTCCTGGACGAACGGCTTCGCGCGCGACCGGGCGTGGCCGCAGGACGACCCCGGGTCTGACGACGCAACCAACTGGATAGTCGACGTACTGACAGTACACGACTGCGGCTTCGGCCGTTCTTGCACCCGAAACTGTCAGCACGGTCGCCAGAACAATGCCCGTCACGGCAGTAGCGAAAAGCTTCATGTCGTGTCCTCCGCTGTTGCAGCTACGCTCGGTCACCTCGATATGCGTGCTCGTTATTTTGCCGGCAGCCGTACACTCGCCAGATCCGTCCCAACGACGATGGTACCTGTGAATCCGCCGTCCTGCGCGGCCTTGGTGTAGTCCTTCTCCGTCAAGGGGCCACCCGGGACCTTCACCGTACCCTGCGTCGGCGCTCCGAGAGCCGGGGCGAGATGGGTCAGCATGAGGTATTTGACACCGGCGCGCTGAGACATTGCCCCGAGGTCGGACGCATTGCTCTGACGATAATACACCGGGGGCGGAGCACCACTTCCTCTCTCGGGCGACAACACGGGGTGGATGGTCGTGTGCACGACGATGTCGGCTCCCTTTGCAAGCCGTTCGACCTGATCAGAGGTCGACGTCTTGCGCGGCGGCTGCTGCACGTCGTTGGAGGCGTCTCCGCCTATCACCACGCTGCCGGCCGGTGTATCGACGCGAAAGGCAGCAGAACCCGGGATGTGGGTCGTTCGAATTGCGCTCACCTTGACGTCACCTGACGTCCAAACGACCTGTATCTCTTCCTTGGGCTTGAAGGTGACGACCCTCATACCGGCAACCGGTCCGGCTGGATCGATGACGCCCTTGAGCTCGGCCGCCCGATAGGCGGTTTCGCCGGATTTATCGTAGGCATCGTCGATATGAGCGACGAGTTTTCTGCAGCTCATGACGATGCCGTCAGCCGACGTCGCGTCCTTGCTGCACACCACATCGAGTTTCGGAGCTTTCGGCATGCCGAAAAGCCACCGCATCTGGGCGATGTCCGACAGCCCTTCGGTATGATCGGAATGGATGTGGGTGATGAAGACGGCATTGAGCTGCGCCGCGTCGACTCCAATCTGCGACAATCGCATCAGGGTTCCGCGTCCTGCGTCAAACTGCATCAGCACCGACCGGCAGTCATTCGCATCGTCGCCATAGCGGACGAAGGTGCCGGGTCCGGCAAGACCGTTGTAGGGTGGCGGACCGCTGGTGCCGGTCAGCGTGACGACCATGCAAGGAGCCGCCTCAGCGCTCGTTGCAGGGAGCAGTCCGCATGCCAGGATGAGGGAGGATAACGTCGCCGCCAGGACCTTGATCATCCGCGTTCTCCGACTGTGACCGACTGCCAGCTATCAGCGCTCCTCACGATCGCACTTGAGATGGCTCAAGGTTGTGAGCGCCGATGAGCTGTGAGCGTCGATAAACTGGCGCAGACCTGAAAGAAGCGAGGCATGCGCGCGTGGCGCCGGGCCTGCAGAGCAGCAGCGTCAGCCGGTATGCGATTGATCCACAGCCTGAGGCTCGATCGACTTTGCAGTTCACCGATGGCGCGTCGGGCTCACCGTGCTGGCCGGGGGGCAGGAGAAATCGAGAATGTCAGCCACGTATTCCATCCGGCTGGCCGGTTGGCTTGGGCAAATTCCCCATAGGCCTTGACGTTGAGGTAGCCCTGCATGTCTCCCACTGGAAACAGATAGCCGAACTGCGGACCGATGCCGGCGACACGCGAGCGGAAACTCCCGAGGATCGGATGCTGACCGGAATCGTCCGTCACCTGCTGATAGACGTAACCCACGAATCCGACAAAGGCGTGCTTGGAGAGGAACTTGGAGACACCCCAGTCGAAATGGAAATCGACGCCGCTCCGATACTGGGTGTCCGGATTCTTGAAGTTGTAGGTGAATCCGGCCACGCCGGAGAACTCCTGTCCCCTTGCGAGGTCGAGATAGGTGTAGCCGCCGCCGCCGTCGATTGCGCCGTGGCCAATTCCGGTGTTGGCAAGACGGGTCGGCTGATAGTCTCCGACCGGAACATCGCCGGTCACATACGTCATCCAGTTGTGCACGCCTTCATGCCACTTCAGCGACATGACGGGATAGAGATCGCCGACCGACACGAGCGAGTCGGTCAGGCTGCCGGTCCGCGTGGTTCCGAATGGACCGACATTCGTCGTCAGGGTGCCGTCGATGCCGACCGCGCTCCGCGCAAACGTCCCGGTCAGGCCCATCGCCAGTTGCCCGCCAAGCACGGGATTCGCGAACGTGTATGTCGGCGCGAGGATCAGGATATCCGCCTGCGCGTTCAGATTCACATTCAGGTTGACGTTGACGTTCGGCCGAAAACGGCCTGTCGTGATCTCCCGTGAAGCAGCAACCGCGCCTGATCCGCCGACCGAGGTGTGGTAGTAGACCATCCCCATCGACCAGCCGGGTGTAACGGGCAGCGCAGCAAGGCTACCGAATTGTCCGGGCAGCCAGAACGAGATGCCGTTTTCGTCCGCGTGCGCGCTGGAGACAGGAAGCGCGAGCAGCAGGCTTGTGGCGGCAACGCTTGCCGTGAAACAGGCTGTTGCAAGCCATCCGCATGATCTCCGACGACCTTGCATGCTTCGCTCCCCTCGAAATTCCTTGTTTTCTTCTATGCCTCGGCTCGTTTCATCCGCAACTCCAATCGGCATCAGACGTGCAACCCACCCGAGCATGCGATCTTGAGGCCACACCCCGGTGAGCCAGGTCCCGTACTTTTGCGGATCAGGACTTCTAATCAGGAGCGAGTCGCAACAATGCGACGGGACTGCGGGTGAGCCGAGCCATTTCCTGGTGGCGTTGAGGACGTCGCTGTTGCCGACGTTCGTCAAGGTCTAGTCGTCGCGTGGCGAGGTGGATGTCAACGTGAGGGCTGCGCGAGCGAACGATATATTTGGGCTTCGCCTCA
This sequence comes from Bradyrhizobium oligotrophicum, assembly GCA_050641875.1. Classification (GTDB taxonomy): domain Bacteria; phylum Pseudomonadota; class Alphaproteobacteria; order Rhizobiales; family Xanthobacteraceae; genus Bradyrhizobium; species Bradyrhizobium oligotrophicum_B. The sequence continues at coordinate 6,882,415 of CP192619.1, read as the reverse complement.
AGATCCCTGGATTGTCAGCCGGGGAGTGCGCAGGGTGCAAACTGCGCCGTGCTCTCTTCGGCAAGCGGAGCGAGCATCGCGAGCCTATTGCCTTTGCCAGAACTGCGGATCGCCAGCTCATTGTGCAGCGGTGCATTCAGCACCATCCGCTCGGCGACGTTCAAGCGCCACGCCAATTCGCGCGGCGCGTTGACCAGGATCGTGGCTCCATAACGCTGCCGCTTGCGCCCCCTTTTGGCATCCAACATGGCCTGCAGGGCGCAGACGATGATGGGCAGCAGTTCGATCGGCAGTGCCAGCAGCCTCAACATGGGCCGCCTCCAAGAGCGGTCATTGATCTTTCGTCGGCCCTGGAGTGCGCAGCCGACCGCGTCGAGACGAGGGAGAGGATGGGCGGCGCGCCTTAGCGAGGTACGCGCCGCGTTTGTCCGGGGATCGGCAGCGAGTCGTGTCGCAGCGCCTCGACGGCCGGTGAAATTTCCATCCTGGCGAGGTTGCTTGACATGCTCGACCGGCTACAGCAATTGGCTGTCGCTGATGGAAGACCCGCTTCGGGCCCGAGCTGTGGCGGCAGCGCGAGTTCGCCAAACCTGTTCGCGCACTCCAGCAGGAGGACACCACGATGAGCATCCGCGTCGGCATTGTCGGGATCAGCGGCTTTGGCGGCGGCGAGGCGATGCGCCTGGTCGCGAGCCATCCGTCCTTCGAGCTCGTCTATGCCGCGGGCGAGGGCAGCGCCGGCAGCCGATTGGTGGACCGCTTTCCCGGCGTGCCGGCCAGGCTGGCCGGGCTGGTGATCGAGAAATGGGACCCGGCAACGCTGCCGAAGCTTGACGTGCTGTTCGCCTCGCTGCCCACGGGCACCTCGGCCGAGGCGCTGGCGCGCGTCCCCGGGACGTGAAGATCGTCGACATCGGCGGCGACCACCGCTACGTCGAGGGGTGGGCGTACGGCCTCGCCGACATCTGGCCAGGTGAGATCGAAGGTCGGACCCGCGTGGCCAATCCCGGCTGCTTCCCCGCGGCGACGCTCACTGCGCTGGCGCCGCTGCTCGCCGACAGGCTGATCGAGCCCGGCAACATCGTGATCGACGTCAAGACCGGCATCTCCGGTGCCGGCCGGGGAGGCGCCGACAGCAGGTTCGGCTATGCCGAGAGCAACGAGAACCTGGTGCCCTACGCCTGCTCAAGCACGTCCACATGCCAGAGATCGAACGGACGATCGAGCGGCTGAGCGGCGGCAGCGCGGCCGGGCTGGTGTTCACGCCGCATCTGGTGCCGATGACCCGCGGCATCCTCGCCACCATCTACTGCCGCGGCCGCGCCACCACGGAGCAGTGCCTGAACGCGGCGCGACGGCTTCTACGCCGGGCGGCCCTTCGTCCGCGTCACCGACAAGCCGCCGCAGACCAAATGGGCGACCGGCTCGAACCTCGCCTTCGCCAGCTATGCCGCCGATCCGGAGCGCAACCTGGTGATCGCGATGGGCGTGGTCGACAATCTCGGCAAGGGCGCGGCCGGCCAGGCGGTGCAGAACGCGAACCTGATCTGCGGCCTGCCGGAAACCGCAGGTCTGGACGGCAGTCCCGTGTGGCCGTGAGGTCTCTCGCGAGTTCGTGCTGCCGCCTCAAAGCGCTGACGTCTCCTGTCCGGCCAAAAGCGTAGGAATCATGCGATGACTGGCAGAGACGTCTTGATGGTTCTTTGTGCCGCTGTGTGTCTGGTTTGCTCGGGCGTATCTCGTGCCCAGGATGATGCGATCACATCCGCAAGAAAGCTGGCGGATGCCCATCTCAAGTCGATGTCCGATCCTTTGTTGCACGGATTCAAGGACTCTGATTCCAGGAAATTCGATCACTATATCGCGTTTCACTACTTCGAAGATAATGATCTTGGCGACGGCTGGAGGGGAGGGCGTGGCGGCCCGATCGTCTTCGTCGATGCCGAGAAAATGTCGATGGCGGGAGTCCTGCGGCCCGCTCATCCGGCGCGCCATATCGCTGCCGGCGACATGAGTGAACAGCTCGCGAGCAACGTGACCGCATACTTTCGGAAGACGGTATCCGAGTTCGACATCGCGAATTATGATTTCAGCATCGACGATATCGGAGACGTCTCGTATCTTTACGTCGTCAGAAAATTTCTCGACCGCGGCCTATACGGGTGCAATTGCGTCCTTGTTGTGGAAAACAGGACCAGCCAGATTCTCGGCAGCGAATTCAGGTTCGAGGAACATTATGGGCTCGCGCCCGGGGTGAGACGACCATCTCCTTAGAATCGGCAATCGAGCGTGGTTCGAGCTCTCGCCGTCTCCACCGCTGGCGAATTCATCCGAGGTCGCCGATGTCATCCGCCGCGACAGTGTTTGCACAATCTTTCTTTCACGGTACACGCGCCGATCTCCGGCCGGGTGACCTGATCGCTGCCGGCCATCCCTCCAATTTCACCGAGGCGGAGCCGCTGTCCTGGGTCTACTTCACGGCGACGCTGGATGCGGCGATCTGGGGCGCCGAGCTGGCTGTCGGTAGCGCACGGGAACGGATCTACGTCGTGGAGCCCACCGGCTCCATCGTCGACGATCCGAACCTGACCGACAAGAAGTTCGCAGGCAATCCGACGCGGTCCTATCGATCCCGCGCGCCGCTGCGCGTCGTCGCTGAGGTCGTCGGTTGGCAGGGGCACGCACCGGACGTGCTGGCCAAGATGAGGGGGAACATCGCGCGTGTCAGGGTCGAAGGGCCTGGAATCATCGATTGAACGGCAGCTGGTGTGCGCCGGGGCGCCCACCGTCGACCGCGCGGTCCTTGCTCGGACACCAGCGGAAGAGAGATGCCCTCCGGCCAACGGCATCTCCCTTCGCGAGTGATATCAAGCTCAGTTCGGCTGACGGTCCAGAACGGCAGCGGCAGCCTTGCGAATGACGTCGATGACGATTTCGGGCTGCGAGAGCATGGTGACATGGCTGCTGTTGGCCTCGATCACGGTCGCTTTCATGCGCTTGGAGAGGAACCGCTGCAGATCAGGGTGCACGGTCTGGTCGTTCTTTGCGAGAATGTACCAGCTCGGCTTCGATCTCCAGGCGACTTCGTCGAGATCTTGCTGCTCGAGCAGATCGGCGGCCGGCGGATAGTGGGTCGCCCAGACCAGCTTCTGCTCCTGCTCCGACAGGTCTCCCGCGAAATATCTGACGCCTTCCGGTTTGATCCAGATGCGTCCGCCTGCGACCTCGATCTGGGAGAAGATTTCGGTCGGGTACTTGTCGAGCTCGCTCTGGACGGTCTCGTGAACGTCGGGAACGACAGCGGCGATGTAGACCAATCCGGCCACCCGCTCGTCGGTCCCCGCGCCGGTGATCGTCGCTCCGCCGTAGGAGTGGCCGACGAGGATCGAGGGACTGCGCACCCGACCCAAGGTGCGCTTCACCGTGGCGACGTCGTCCGCATAGTTGTTGAGACCGTATTGAACCGCGATGACTTCGTGCCCATCGGCCTGCAGGGTGGGGATGACCTTGCTGAAGCAAGAGCCATCGGCCCAAAGACCATGACAGAAGACGATGCTGGGCTTCGGCGTCGACATTGTTTCTTGTCCTATTCTTGGTTGCAGACGGCGCGACGGTAAATCTCTCTTTTGCCGATGACTAAGACCTTGTAAGCTCCCAGCTATGCTTGAAAGATATACGAGGGTGCATGGAGCTCAGGCATCTGCGCTATTTCATTGCCGTTGCTGAAGAAGGCAGCCTGCTGACCGCCGCCCAGCGGCGACTGAACACGTCGCAGCCATCGCTCAGCCGGCAGATCCGTGATCTCGAGTCCGAAGTCGGCGTTCAGCTGTTGGAGCGCCAAGCCCGCGGCGTGGCGCTGACCTCTGCCGGACGCGTGTTTCTCGATCACGCGCGATTGGCGCTGCTTCAGGTCGAGGCGGCAACCGAGGGGGCGCGGCAGACGGCCCGTCCGCAAAAGCCTCTCCTCTCGATGGGGTTCCTGGTTGGGCTGGAGGTCATGTGGCTGCCGCAACTCTTGCGCATCCTGCGCGAGGAAGCCCCGGACGTCGACGTCACGCTCAGCACGCAATCCTCGCCAGAGCTCGCGCTTGCATTGATGCGGGGGAAGCTGGACATCGCCTTTCTCCGTCCCGAGAAAGACAACGAGGGCGTCGTCTTCAAGGTGCTGGCGAAGGAGCCGTTGATCGCGGTGTTGCCGGCCGACCATCGTCTGGCGTCGCGCAAGAAGATCTCGGCCGCAGGATCTCGCCCGAGATCTATGTCAGCTCGGCGCGGACCTCTCCGGTGTTGCAGGAGGTCATCCAGGACTATGCCTCGCGGGTCGGCATCACCCTGGAGCCAAAGTACGCAGGCGAGAACATATCGTCCGCGATGTCACTCGTGGCATCGACCGGCGGGATCAGCCTCGTACCCCTCTATGCGCAGAACATGCTCGCCCCCAACGTCGTCGCTCGGGCGCTCGAGGGCGGCACCCCGACGGTCGACCTGGCCCTGGGATACAATCGGGCCAACCCGTCACCCTTGCTCCGTCGGCTTTTGTCCCGCGCGGATGAATTGGTCGCAAACGTTCAGAACCAGAGCATCATTCGCTATGTCGAAGCTGAGTAGCCGGGACGATGGACGGCCGCCGTGGGTCAGAAGCAGCGAGCGAGCCGATAGCCGACTTCCGGTTGAACTCCGGGAACCGGCCGCCCCCGGCATTAGGGTGACCTTTGACCCTGACGGGATTCAAAGAATATTACGCAAGTCATGGTCGTAGGAAACGTCGCGCCAATGGACGCCCGAAAACCCTGCGGCGGGACAATGCAATGTGACGGCGCTGTTGGTTTACGAGTTGTTTGGCGGCGACCTGCTGAAAACGCCCTTATCTGCCGGAGATCATTTTTACAATCGGATCGGCGGGAATAGATATGATTTCACTGCAAGCCAATTCCGAGATGCGATCGAGTACATGGACCTGCCGACAAGTCCGGCCGACGCCGAGCAGGGCGCAACACAAGCGCAATTGGCTGCGCTGAGAGCGACCTTTCAGCGCCTAAGGGTCGAAATCGGGCTGGGAGACCGTCATGAGATCGCCTCTGTCCTATCCAAAGCGTGGTGATGTGCTCGGTGTTCTGTTCGTTGTCGCTTTGCTTTGCGCGATCGTGGTGAGCTTCTATTGGTTTCCGACTTCCAAGCCGAACAACAATGGCTTCGGCGCGGATTGGGATTGCACCCCTGTCCCTAACGGCCAGCCGATCTGCATCAAAAAGCTGAGTCGATGAGCGCAGGTTACGGAAGGTCGCAAATGGCAAGATGTTCGCGTCTAAACAAAGCCGACATATGACGATAGTGGGAGGGGGTGATCGACACTCTGGCGACAGCCTTTGGCGTGCCCGTCGGGCAAATCAAGCGATGATCGTTCTCAACCGCCACCGATCACGGCTCGCACCGCGTTGGAAAGAGACGTCAGAGACGGGTCGAAATTCCCTTGCCGGATCAATCCGATGTCGCGCGCGTCGCTGAAGAGGGGAAAATAGCTTTCTTTTTCCAGAAATCATGCATGATGTGCCCATCCTGCCTCGCCGAGAGGGGCGTTGCGCGCGATCGTCACGGCACGTGAGGCAGGGATGCGGTGGCCGTGAGGTGTTGCAGCATGCGCTTACGCGCGTGTCGACGAACGACGCAGCACGGACGCGAAGTCGTGTGGTCCTGGCCTCCCGGTGCCGAGGTCAAGCGCGCGACGAGGGCTCATGCCCTCGTGCGGGCGACGGGGTCAATCAGCCGGTCCCCGAGGAGAGCGCGAAAGAAGCGTTAAGACCGCCGCGCAGGGAATGCCGGTTGATCGGCTGAACCTGTGGTACCTGCCGCCTGCATTCTTTCAGCAGGCGGGCCATGGGTGAGGCCTTCACCCGGCATTCCCTGCGCCCTCTCGATTCATCGAAGGGCGGTCGATCGCAGGACTCGGGCGTGATCCGCCGCGAGATTGCGAAACGTGCGCGTGGTTGTTTGAAACGTGGATAGCAACTGAGCAATCTCTCCGTCGTCCCCGACGAATTCGAGGTTTTGTTCCCGTGGGCATGATGAAGTTTCGGCCGTTTGGAACCGGAACTGCAGGCGATCCCTTGGTGTTGAACGGCATCTCGAAAGCACTGGAGGAGAGATAATGATGAAAACCCGTCTTGCCGTTTCGCTGATCGCCACCTCGCTGCTGGCGTCGACCGCTGCGTTCGCCCAGTCCACGACCGTCGAAGGTGCCGCCAACGGTGCGGCCGCCGGCGGCGCCGTTGCCGGTCCGGTCGGCGCCATGGTGGGTGGCACGGTCGGCGCCGCCGTCGGCGCGGGCCTGGAGATTCCGAACGCCGTGATCAACTCGATCGAGGCCGAGCGTGCGCCGTCGGTGGTCGTCCACGAGCACGTCGTGGTCGGCGAGCCGCTGCCTGCCACCGTCGAGCTGCATCCGGTGCCGCGCTACACCGAGTATCGCTACGCCGTCGTGAACGATCGCCGCGTGATCGTCGATCCGCGCACGCGCCGCGTCATCAAGATCATCGAGTGATCTGACGTCCTCACGGACCGGGGCCTCGCCGCATCAGCGGCGGGGCCTCTTCGCAAGTGTCATGCGGTCTGTGTGCGGATCTGCCGGATGAGCCACTCGATGGCCGCCGACAAGCCAAAGCCGATGCAGGCGGCCACGGCGTCGACGATGAAGTCTTCCAACCGGGCGTGACGTCCTGGCGCCAGGAACTGCGCGAGTTCGAGTGCACCGATCAGGATCACCGCAATCCCGGTGGTGAGCAGCCGATGACTGCGATAGGCGAGACCGAAGGCAAGGCCGATCAGGACGAAGGCAAGCGCGTGCTCGCCGTCCTGTCCCAGCGGGGAATGCGGCCGGTAATTCGGGGGGCCAAGCGTTGCGAACGCTACGGCTGCGGCAAGCAGCCAGGCCGAGAGGCGGATGGCGATCTTCATGGACGCTGCTTAGCACGTTCCGGGCCACGAACCGGGGTCACGGTCGCTTGAGGCGCCGCTGTAGTTAACGCGGCTGGGAAGCTGGACGCTGGCCTTCTCATCGTACCGCAGACAGCTTTCGTCAGGCGCCTCAGATCGGCTGCCGGACTCCGAGAGCCTGCATGAAGCGCTCGCGGATTTGTGCCGGATCGCGCCTCGTGGCGCCCGCACCGGGCTTGTCGTCGATCTTCGCCGCAATCAGCACCGGACCGGGCGCCTCGAACGCAAGGTCGATCAAGCGTTCGAAATCCTCCTCGTCTGCGGCCCAATGGCTGGCGCCAATGCCGCAGCCGGAGGCAATGGCGACGATGTCGGCCTGCCGGGCCGAGGTCGGCTGGCTGCCGGTGATCTGGTAGATGCCGTTGTCCATGACGATGATGGCCAAATTTTTCGGCGCCAGCGTCGCAATCGTGGTCAGGCAGCCGAGCTGCATCAGCAGCGAGCCGTCGCCCTCGAGCGCGAACACCCGGCGCTGCGGCTGCGCCAGCGCGACGCCGAGCGCGATCGGGCAGGCCAGCCCCATGCTGCCGAGCATGTAGAAATTCTGCGGCCGCGGGCCCGCCGCCCACAGATCGAAATTGGTGTTGCCGATGCCGCCGATGACAGCTTCCTCGTGCTCGAGCTTCGCGACCAGCCGGCAGGTGAGGTCGGTGCGGCTCATGACCTTGGTGTTATGGATGGGCGCACTCATGCGAACACCTTTCCGCCGGTCAGCAGCGGCGACAGGATCAGCGCCACCGGCGCCTGCGTGGCGAGCGCCTGCTTGATCGAGCGGTCGATGATGAATTCGAGCTCGTCGAGCCGCGTCATGGTGTGATGCTCCATCGCCAGCGCATCGAGCACCGGGCGCATGGTCCGGCACACCAGCGACTGGCCGTAGTTGAATTCGCCGAGCGTGCCGCGCTCGGACACGATCATGATCAGCGGGATCTGGCAGGGCACGACCAGCGAGGCCAGCACGTTGGGCAAGGTCGCGAAGCCCGATGTCTGCATCAGGAGCGCGCCGCGCCGCCCGCCCATCCAGGCGCCGGCGAGAATGCCGACCGCTTCCTCCTCGCGCGCGGTCGCAAACGTCGTGAAGAACGGATCGTCGTGCAGGCTCTGGATCAGCGGCGTCAGGACGCGGTCGGGAACGTAGGGGATGAGGTCGACGGCGTTGCGCTTGAACGTCTGCAGCACGATCTCGTGCCAATTCGGCACAGCGGCTGCTGATCGCGCCACGTCGGCATCGGCGGCCATTGCTGTTCCTCCGGTCATTCCTGATGGGGGCCCTGTTTGGCGGCGAGCTTGACGGCACCGGGACGATTGTCAACATGCCGGCCCGGCCGGTCAGGCATCCGCCTTTCAAGTCCGAAATCAAGAACCAAGACACCAGGAGGTCGCCTGTTCATGGCCGCGAATTCCAAGCGCGTCTTCTACGTCAAATATCTGGCCCACCCGATCTTCAGCGAGCTGCTCGCCGCACGCCCCGACGTCCGGCTCGACCGGCTGGACAACGAGAGCTCCGAGGCTGAGACCGCGCCGATCCTCGCTGCCGCCCACGCCTATCAGATCGGCGCGGCCCGCGACGAGCTCGCCTCGCGCTTCCATGTCGATGCTGACCTGTTGCGCCGCTCGCCCAACCTCCTGATCGTGTCCAGCAACGGTGCAGGGTACGACCCGGTCGATGTCGAGGCCTGCACCGAGGCCGGTGTCCTCGTCGTGAACCAGTCCGGCGGGAACGCGCATTCGGTGGCGGAGCACACGCTCGGCATGATGCTGACGCTGTCGAAGCGCATCATCCAGTCCGACCGCCGGCTGCGCCGGGAGCGCGACGTCAACCGCAACGATCTGATCGGCAACGAGGTGCAGCGGCGGACGGTCGGCATCGTCGGGCTTGGCAATGTCGGCCGCCGGGTTGCCGAGCTGTGCCGCGGCATCCTCGGCATGACGGTGCTGGCCTATGACCCTTATCTGTCGTCCGAGGAGATCGCGGCACGCGGGGCGGAGAAGGTGGAACTCCATGACCTGATGCGACGCTCGGATTTCGTCTCGATCAACTGCCCGCTCACCAAGGAGAGCCGGGGCATGATCGGTGCCCGCGAGTTCGCGCTGATGCAGCCGAGCGCCTATTTCGTCACCACCGCCCGCGGCTTCATCCATGACGAGGAGGCGCTATTCGCCGCGCTCAGCGAAAGGCGCATCGCCGGCGCCGGGCTCGATGTCTGGGCCAAGGAGCCGCCGCCGCCGGACCATCCGCTGCTCCAATTCGACAACGTGCTGGCGAGCCCGCACACCGCCGGCGTGACGCGGGAGGCGCGGCAGAACATGGGCCGGATCGCGGCCGAGCAACTGCTCGCCGCGCTGGACGGGGCCGACCGCCGCGCCTGATCAACCCCGAGGCCTGGCCGCGCTACAGCGCCCGTTTCCGCGAGGCGTTCGGAGTGGCGCCGGGCTAGCCGGGAGAGAGGAGATGGCGGGGAGAAGATTTCATGCGTTGCAGGCTGCGACGCGGCAACAAATCTTCTCTCCAGGGCGGCTGCGGCGACGCGGACATTGCTATTTTCCGCGCCGTCTCGACAGCGCGGTGGTGGCTGATCATTTTTCTTGGGGCGCCATGAGCTTAGGCCATTTTTTTCGCTCGGCGCGGAAGGGAAGTTGGTCCAATGCGCCGGCTGAACACCATCTTGAAGTCGACCCACGGCCGCGTCCGTCGCGCCGTCTCGCAGTTCGTCGCGATCGCCGCCGCGAGCCTGCCTTCGGTCGGCGCCTGAGCGCCGGTTCCACGAGCTGCGTCAAATATTTGCATCGACCGCTTGATATCGGTCAACAGCGGGTTGAGAAGCGCGGTAACATCACCTTCGAGCACTCCGTGAGAGGCAGGAGGTCGCATGTCGCGTTATGTCATCCATTTCATGAAGGACGTGCTGGGCGAGAATGGCCACCAGTGCGAGATTTGCCAGAGCACGTTCGAGGTTGAGGCCGACAGCGAAGGCGAGGCCGCAGAGATCGCAAAGTCCCGGTTCTGTGAACAGCAGGAGTTGCGCGACTGGTCGCTGCACGCCGACCGCATCGAAGTGAAGGCGGCCGACTTTCCTTCCTGACCGGCGGCTCAGCGGCCCAGCCCAGCCGGTGCCTGGCTGGCCCCGGGGCCGAGCGAACGCTGCACCATCACGGTGTCGCACCAGCGGCCATAACGGTAGGCTACACCGGGAAGCAGCCCCACCCTGACGAACCCGAAGCGCTCATGAATGCCGAGCGAGGCGACGTTATCGGCGTCGATATAGCCGATCATCTGGCGATATCCGGCCGCGGCGGAGGCATCGATCAGCGCCTGCATCAGCAGCCGGCCGACACCACGGCCGAGATGCTCATGGTGGACATAGATCGAATGCTTGACCGCGAACCGATAGGCCGGCCGCTTCCGGAACAGGACCACATAGGCATAGCCCACGACCTCGCCGCGGAATGTCGCAACCAGATGGGGCAGCCGATGATTGCGCAGATTCTTGCGCCGCTGCTTGAGGTCGTCCGGTTCCGGCGCGCCCGAACCGACGGCGCTGTCCTCGACCCCGCGGCGGATGTGCCGCCGGTAGATCGAGAGCATGGCCTCGACATCCTCTTCGCGTGACGGCCTGACGAGGACCGGCGGCTCGGTCTCACGAGCCGTGATCGCGCTGTCCATGGTTCGAATTACTCTGCGCAGACATAGGTATGGAGCCGGATCCGGCCGGACTCGTCGAGCTCCTTGTACAGCCCCTGGATCTCGACGTCGAAGCCGGGATAGGCGTTGAACGCCCGCTCGAACATCTTGAGGTAATCGATCATCGGCTGGGCGCGCTCGGAGAGCCGTTCGCCGGGAACGATGGTGGCGATGCCCGGCGGATAGACCACGAACGGCGTCGTCGCAATGCGCCCGGCGATCCGGTCGATCGGCAGGTAGTCGACCTCGTTGCGCATCAGCGCGCGCGCCGCCTCGCGCGGCGATAGCGCGATCTCCGGCAGGTGCTGCGGCTGGAACTGTTTTGCCTGCAGCGCGCTCACCTCGGCCTCGCGATAGAAGCGATGCATCTCGCCGCAGAGGTCGCGCAGCCGCAGCTTGCCGTAACGCGCAAAGCGCTTCCGGGTGAACTCCGGGATGGCGTCCTCCAGCAGCACGTTGTCGTCGTGGAGCCGCTTGAAGGCGACGAGGCCGCTGATCAGGGTGCCGGCCTTGCTCGCCTCGACCCCCGGCGTCAGCAGGAAGAGCAGCGAATTGAGGTCGTTCTTCTCCGCCACGATGCGATTCTCGCGCAGATATTGAGCAACGATCGGAGCCGGGATGCCGTGTTCGGTATAGCCGCCTGTGGCGCGATCGAAGCCCGGGGTCAGCAGGGTCAGCTTGTTGGGGTCGGTCATGGTGAAGCCAGCGGCGAGATCCGGAAAGCCGTGCCATGCCGCTCCGGGCGCGAGCTGCCACAAGGCGGCGTCGGTCGCGAGCTGGTCGGTCGAGAGCGCCTCCCAGGCCACATCGTGGCTAGCCCCGGGATTGGCCGCATCGGGGATCGATACGCGATCCGGAACGAACGGCTCGAAGAACCAGCGCCGCGCCGGATCCTTCTCCTTCTCATCGAATTCCCTGCGCATCGCCCTGATCTTCTTGCGCAATTCGATGCCGAGCCGGATCGTGTCGTCCCACAGCACCTCGCCGGAGCGGCCCTTCATCATCTGCGCGCCGACGTCCAGCGAGGCGAACAGCGGATAGAACGGCGAGGTCGAGGCGTGCTGCATGAAGCTTTCGTTGAAGCGGCGGTGCTCGACCCGGCGGCGCTGCCCCTTGATGTGGCGGTCCTTGACGTGGATCTGCGAGGCCTGGGAGAAGCTCGCGAGCTGCTTGTGGGTCGATTGCGTGGCGATGATGCCGGGAGCGTCGGGCCCGAGATCGGCGAGGCCCATGGCAAAGCGCCCGGCGTAGAGCGGGTGGAATTTCATGAAGCCCGCCCAGGCCTCGTCGAACATGATGTAGTCGCAGAGGTGCCCGATCCGCTTCAGGATCATTTCGGCGCTGTGGATCGTGCCGTCATAGGTGCACTGCTCGACCACCGCGACACGGAACGGCCGCGGCTTGCGCCAGGCGTCGGGGTCCTTGACCAGCGGATTGTCGCGGATCTGCTGCCTCAGGTGTTCCTCATCGAGCAGGTCCCAACGCATCGGGCCGATCAGGCCCCAGGGATTGCGAACCGTCGGCACGTAGATCGGGACGCCGCCCGAGATCAGCAGAGCGCCGTGATGAGCGGCCTTGTGGTTGTTGCGATCGAACAGCACGAGGTCGCCGTCGGTGACCAGGGCGCCCAACACGACCTTGTTGGAGGTCGAGGTGCCGTTGAGGACGAAATAGGTCTTCTCGGCGCCGAAGATCTGCGCCGCCTCCTTCTGCGCGCGCAGCGCCGGTCCTTCATGTGTCAGGAGATCGCCGAGATCGAGCACGGAATTATCGAGATCGTCGCGAAACACCGCCTCGCCGAGATGCTCGACGAAGATCCGACCGATCGGGCTGCGGCTGTAGAACACGCCGCCATTGTGCCCGGGACAGGTCCAGAGCTGGTTGCCTTCCTCGGCATAGTCGACCAGCGTGCCGAAGAACGGCGTCTTGAGCGTTTCCGCATATTGCTTCAGCCGACTGATCAGGTTCTTGGCGATGAAGGCCGGCGTCTCCTCCGACAGGAAGACATAGCCGTCGATGAAGTCGAGCACCTCGACCGGCAGATCCTCGAACCGCTTTCGCCGGATCAGGAGGATGATCGGGAAGTCCAGCCCGCGACGGCGCATCAGGTTGATCAGCGACGCCGTCTTGCCTTCCAGCCCCTTCTTGCCCCAGTCGACGACCATGCAGCCGATCGCGGCGTCCGTCTGCACGGCGATCTCGGCGTCTTCCAGCTTGCGGGCGCGCACCACCTCGAAGCCCGAGCGCTGGATCTCCTCGATGATCTGGTTGAAGCGGACGCCCGCGAGATCGTCGGTCTCGAACACGGGCGCGGCGAACAGGAAGGTGAAGCGGCGGGAATATTCCATGAGAGTCTTTCGGGCTGGGTGGGCAGCCACCTGTCGTCACGTTCGATGACGGTTCGATGACAACGGGCGCCTCGCGGAGCTTGTCTCGGTCGCCTCGCGGTGGCAATCGTCCCGAACCCGAATGATGCTGAAAGGATCCGTGGTGCTTCCCGAATGGATCAGCCTTGATTGTGCGGTGCCCTCCGAGCTCCATCGGCAGGCGGCGCTGGAACGCCAGGCCCAGTTGACCAAGCCGATTGGCGCGCTTGGACGATTGGAGCAGGTTGCGGTCGATCTGGCGGCGCTGCAGGCGTCGGAACGGCCTGGCGCCGATCGGGTCCCGGTGGTGCTGTTCGCGGGGGATCACGGCATCGCGGCGCGGGGTGTGTCGGCCTATCCGCCGGAAGTGACGGTGCAGATGCTGCACAATTTCGCGGCCGGCGGCGCGGCGATCTCGGTGCTGGCGCGCTGCCTCGGCTGCCCGCTCGAGGTGGTCGACGTCGGTACGCTGGCGGATGGGCCGGTGCCCGGCGTCGTCATCGACAAGCCGCGGCGCGGCACCCGCGATTTCAGCACCGAGGCGGCGCTGACGCCGGAGGAGGTTGCGTTCGCGGCCGAAGCCGGACGGCGCGCGGTCGTGCGGCAGGCCGATCACGCGCCGCAGCTCGTGATCTTCGGCGAGATGGGGATCGGCAACACGACGTCGGCGGCAGCGATTGCCGCCGCGCTGCTGTCATGCGCGCCGGTAGACATCGTCGGCAGCGGCACCGGGCTCGACGCCGACGGGCGAGCCAGAAAGGCCGCGGTGATCGCTGACGCATTGAGGCGGCATAGGCTCGCGGCGGGAGTAGCCGTCGCGGACGTCCTGGCCGCCGTCGGCGGTTTCGAGATCATTGCGATGGCCGGCGCGATCGTCGCCGCTGCGCAGCGGCGCTGGCCGGTGCTGGTCGACGGCTTCATCGTCTCGGTCGCGGCGCTGGTTGCCGTGCGCCTCAATCCCTCCTGTCGTCCGTGGCTGCTGTTCTCGCATCGCTCGGCCGAGCGTGGCCACGCCATCGTGCTCGACGCGCTCGGCGCACGTCCCCTCATCGACCTCGATCTGCGGCTCGGCGGAGGCCTCGGGCGCCGCCACCGCGCTGCCGATCATCTGGCTGGCCTGTGCGCTCCACGGGGGGCATGGCGACCTTTGCGGAGGCCGCCGTCTCGGGACGCGAATCCTGATGCGGATCGATCTGCTGCGGCACGGGACGACGGGGCGGGATGGCCACCTCGATGGCCGCACCGACCCGCCGCTCAGCGAAACCGGCTGGGAACAATTCCGGCGGCAGACGCAGAGCCGGATCTGGCGCAGCGGCGTCAGCTCGCCGCTGGCGCGTGCACGTGCGGGAGCGGAGGAATATGCGCGGCAGACCGGCTGTGCGCTGGACATCGACACGGATTGGAGCGAGCTCGATTTCGGCATCTGGGACGGGCGGACGCATCGCGACATCGCCGCGGAGCCCGGAGGTGAAGCCTTGCTCGAGACCTTCATGCCGACGCCGCAGTCCGGGCACCGGGTGGTGAGAGCTGGTCGGATTTGCAGGCGCGAGTGGCGCGCGCAACACGTCGCATTCTTGTGCGGCCCGAGCCTGCGCCGGTTCTCGTGGTGACCCATGGTGGCGCCATGCGCGCGGCGCTCTCGTATCTGCTCGGCTGGCCGCTGCGCCAGCTGTGGAGCCTGCGCATCCGCCCCGGCACGCGCATCACGCTCGAAGCCGGGCGGGGCGATGATGATGTAGCTTGGGGCGAAATCGTCGAGATCATTCAGCCATGAGTCTCCGTGAATTCTGGATAGCATTGCAGTTCCTGACGCGGCTGCCGACACCACGCGTCCCGGAGTCGCGACCGGACGATCTCGCGCGGGCGTCGGTCTGGTTTCCGGCAGCCGGACTGGTGATTGGCGTCTGTCTGGCGCTGGTCGCCCGTCTTTTTCATGAGGCCGATCCGTGGATCGTCGCGCTGGCCGTGCTGGTCGCCTGGATTCTGGATCACCGGCGCGCTGCATCTCGATGGGCTCGGCGATGTCGCCGACGCGTTCGGCGCCTCGCATGGCAAGCCTGAGCGCTTCATCGCCGTGCTCGGGGATCCCCATGCCGGCAGCTTCGCCGTGGTCGCGATCGGCTTGCAGATCGCCGCCAAGCTGGTGCTGACCGCCGAGTTGGCAACTGGGCCGACGGCCTGGGCGCTGGTGCTCATCCCGGCCTGGGCGCGGTGGGGGACTTTGATCTGCAACAAGACGCTGCTGTCGCTGAAACCGGGGCTGGGGGCGAGCATCTCCAACAGTGTTGGTTGGAACGTCATCGTCGCCTGGGGCGGCGTGCTCGCGATCGCCGCGCTGGCCGGCGCGCTGCCGACGCTGATCGCGATCGGTCTCGTTCCGGCAATCGCGTTCTATTGGCAATGGCGGCTCGGCGGCATCACCGGCGATTGCCATGGCGCCAGCATCGAAGTCACGGAGACGCTGCTGCTGGCGGCCTGCGTACTCGGCTAGAAGGCGCCGCCGAGCGCCTGCGCCAGCCGTTGCCACTCGGACTCATCGCCCGGCACGCCGAAGCGCAGCCAGCTCGGCTGAGCCGGAAAGCGCCGGACGTGGATGCCGTGGCGAGCGAGCCGCTCGGCAATGTCATGCGTGCTCGGCGATGTGATCAGTCTCGAACAGCGGCGTGCCGCCGATGATCGCGCAGCCGGCCTTGCTCAGCAGATCGTCGATGCGCGAGCAATCCTGCGCGAGGCGGGCGCGTGTCTGCTCCAACCACTCAGCGTCGGCCAAGGCTGTCGTTCCGATCGCGAGCGCAGGTCCGGATACGGCCCAAGGCCCGAACTCGTCGCGGAGTCGGCGGACGACGTCAGCGGGGCCGATCGCGAAACCGAGGCGGACGCCGGCCAGACCGTAGACCTTGCCGAACGAGCGCAGCACGATCGTCGCCGGCGGTAGGTCGGCCGCGAGGCTGGCGCCGGCTGGATAGAGATCGGCGAATGCTTCGTCGACGATCAGCAGGCCGTCGCGCCGGCGCAGCCGCGCTGCGAGGCTGGCCAGCGCATCGCGCGGCAGCAGGTGGCCGGTCGGATTGTTGGGATTCACGACGACGGCAACATCAGCATTGGCGAGCGCGTCGGCATCATCGACCAGGTCGACGCGATGGCCGCAACGGCGCCAGCACAGCGCATGCTCCTCATAGGTCGGCGCGAGCACGGCGACGGTTGCGCGCGGGCGCAGCCGCGGCAGGATCTCGTAACAGTGCCTGCGTGCCGGGCGCGGCAACGATCATGTCGGGCTCCGCCACGCCATAGCGCGCCGCGGCCGCTGCGCGCAGCGCGGCGTCCTCGGATTTACCAGGCAGGCGCGCCCAGCTTGCGGGCGGGACGGTTGGCACCGGGTAAGATACGGGATTGATGCCGGTCGACAGATCGATCCACGGCCGCGGCGCGTCCGGGTAGCGACGGCTGATCGCAGCGAGATCGCCGCCGTGAAGGATCGCTTCCGGCTCGTCCGCGCGCATGCTAGTCGCTCTGTCGTCCATATCTTTCCTTCAGCGGAGATCGATGTTCGTCTCTCTCGCGCTCACGGCGCTCCTCGTCGAGGCGGCGGTTGGCTATCCCCAGGTCCTTGTGCAGCGGATCGGTCATCCCGTGATGTGGGTGGGCGCGCTGATAGCATGGGCGGACCGCCGCTGGAACAGCGCAGCAGATACAGCTTTGCCGCGCGCCGTGCGCGCGGTGCCGGGTTCGTCTGCCTGCTCGTCGCGGGGATGATGACGGTTGGCCTTGCGGCAACATGGCTCATACAGGCCCTCGTCGGCGAGCCGGTCGCAACCGTCATCCTTGGTGTGGCGGCAAGCAGCCTGCTGGCCCAGCGCAGTCTCGATACGCATGTCGCTGCGGTCGCAGAGGGGCTGGAGCGGGAGGGGCTCGCGGGCGGCCGCAGAGCCGTGGCGATGATCGTCGGCCGCGATCCCGAGCGGCTGGATGAAGCCGGCGTTGCGCGGGCTGCGGTCGAGAGCCTGGCTGAGAACTTTTCCGATGGCGTCGTCGCGCCGTTGTTCTGGCTCGTGATCGGCGGACTGCCGGGCATCCTGATCTACAAGGCTCTCAACACCGCCGACAGCATGATCGGTCATCTCTCGGACCGGCACCGCGCGTTCGGCTGGGCGGCGGCGCGGCTCGACGATCTCGTCAACCTGCCGGCCTCGCGCCTGTCCGCGCTGTGGATCGCAGCCGCCGCGGCCTGCATCCCGGGCGCCTCGGCTTCGGCCGCGGTGCGAGCCGTTGCACGCGATGCGTCGAAGCATCGTTCGCCCAATGCCGGCTGGCCGGAAGCGGCGATGGCCGGTGCACTCGGACTGCGCCTGGCGGGGCCGCGCGTCTATCACGGTCATCTCGTCACCGATGCCTGGATGGGCGACGGGCGCGCCGATGTCGACGCGTCCGACATCCGGCGCGCCTTGCGACTGTATCGGCTGGCCTGTCTGGTCCAGGTCCTGGTCGTCGCAGGACCTCGTCCTGGTCAGGATCCTGTAGCCGCCACGGTCGGCACGGGCTTGCTTGCCAATGCAAGGATACGGTCGACGTCAATGTAGCGCTCGAGATGCGCCGCGAGTGCATCCAACGTCGTGTCCACATCGCTCTCATAGGCGAGGCCGCTTGTCGTCGCGCCGAGGCTGCGCAGCCAATGGCTGCGCAGACCGTCGTCGGCGAACAGGCCATGCACGTAGCAGCCGGCAACCAGGCCATCAGCCGCGATGGCGCCATCGCGACGGCCGTCGGAGAAGGCCAGGAAGGGACGCTGTGTCGCCGGTCCCTCGGTGCGGCCGATATGCATCTCGTAGCCGCGAAACGACGATTGATCATCCATCAGCGTTCCCTGGACCTCGCGCAACGCCTTGTCATCGGTCAGGGTCGTTTCGACGTCGAGCAGCCCAAGTCCCGCGACGGAACCAGGTGCACCCTCATGCCCGTCGGGATCGCTGATCACGCGCCCGAGCATCTGATAGCCGCCGCAGATGCCGAGCACGCGACCGCCGCGGCGCAGATGCGCGGCCAGATCGATGTCCCAGCCGGCGTCGCGCAAAGCCCTGAGATCGGCGATCGTGGCCTTCGAGCCGGGCAGGATCACGATGGATGCGTCGCCGGGAATTGGCGTGCCCGGCCGCAAAAACTGCAGATCGATTCCATCTTCCAGCCGCAACGGATCGAACTCGTCGAAATTGGAAATACGCGGGTAGGCGAGGATGACGACCTTCGGCCGTTGTCCTCCCGATGGTTCGCGTTCGGCCAGGCCAAGCGCATCCTCGGCGGGCAGGCGGCGCGCATCCGGAAAATGCGGAATGAGCCCGAGCGACGTCCACCCCGTCCGCTGCGCGATCTCGTTCAGGCCTGATGCAAACAAGACGGGATCGCCGCGGAACTTGTTGACGAGGAAACCCGCCACGCGTGCGGCATCGTCGGGCGCGATCACCGTCTTGGTGCCGACCAGGCTCGCGATAACGCCGCCCCGATCGATATCGCCGATCAGCACCACCGGAATCTGCGTCGCTTGCGCAAAGCCCATGTTGGCGATGTCGCCGGCGCGCAGGTTGATCTCGGAGGCGGAGCCTGCGCCTTCGACCAGCACGATGTCGGCATCCGCTGTGAGCTGATGGAAGCTGTCGAGCACGGCCGCCATCAGTTGCGGCTTCATCGCCTGATAGGCAGAGGCCTTGGCGTTGCCGACGACGCGGCCCTGTACCACGACCTGGGACCCGATCTCGCTTTGCGGCTTCAGCAGCACCGGATTCATATGCACCGTCATTGGCCGTCGCGCGGCGCGCGCCTGCAGCGCCTGGGCGCGGCCGATCTCGCCGCCATCCGTGGTGACGGCAGCGTTGTTCGACATGTTCTGCGGCTTGAACGGCGCCACCTTCAGGCCGCGCAATGTCAGCGCACGCGCGAGCCCTGCGACGATCAGCGATTTGCCGACGTCGGAGCCAGTGCCCTGGAACATGATGGCGCGCGCGCTCATGAGCTCAGTACTCGATGCCTTCCTGCGCCTTCACGCCGGCCGCGAAATGATGCTTCACGAGATTCATCTCGGTGACGAGATCGGCGGCCTCGATCAGCTCCGGTTTGGCGTTGCGGCCGGTGACGACGACGTGCAGATCGGGACGTCGCCCTGCGAGCGTGGCGACGACGTCTGCGATATCAAGGTGATCGTAGCGCAGCGCGATGTTGAGCTCATCGAGGACGAGCAGCCGGATCGACGGATCCGCCATCAGCTCCTTTGCCTTCGCCCAGGCGCGCTGGGCCGCGGCGACGTCGCGCGCGCGATCCTGCGTCTCCCATGTAAAACCTTCCCCGAGCGTGTGCCATGACACCTGGTCGCCGAACCGCTCGATCGCCTTCCGCTCGCCGGTTTCCCACGCGCCCTTGCCGAACTGCACGACGCCGATGCGAAAGCCGCGGCCGAGTGCGCGCAGCATCAGGCCCCAGGCCGCCGTCGATTTGCCCTTGCCCTTGCCGGTGTGAACGATCAGCAGGCCCTTCTCAACGGTCTTGGAGGCGACCTCGGCGTCTTGCACCGCCTTGCGGTTCTCCATCTTCGCCTTGTGGCGTGAATCGTCGGCGCTTTCGGTCACTGGCGTTTCTCCTCGTCACTTCAAAGTCAGCGGCAGTCCTGCCGCCATCAGGATCACGCGATCCGCGACGGCCGCGACGTCCTGGTTCAGTCGACCCTGGGCATCGCGAAAGGCGCGCGCGAGCGCGTTGTCCGGCACGATGCCCAACCCGACTTCGTTGGACACGGCCACGATCGGGCCATGCGCATTCCTGAGCGCGTCGATCAACTCGGCTGATCTGGCTTGCACGTCCATGTCGGCGAGCATCACGTTGCTGAGCCAGAGCGTCAGGCAATCGATCAGCATGGGCGTGCCCGAATCTCGGCTTGTCCGCACGAGACCCGCGAGATCGTGCGAGGTCTCCAGCGTCTGCCATCCTTCGGCGCGGCGCGCCTTGTGCTGCGCGATCCGGTCGGTCATTTCTGCGTCGAACGCCTGCGCCGTCGCAACATAGGTCCAAGGCGGCGGAAGGGCGGTGACGATGGCCTCGGCATGGCGACTCTTGCCCGAGCGCGCGCCGCCGAGCACCAGCGTCAGGCGCGGCAGGGCGGGATGCGGCGGGGCAGGGACCATGGGACGATTCCGATTGACGGGCTCTGGCGTGACCCGTATCTAACAGATGACGGTTCTCCGAAAGGAGAGATTTAGGGAACACGGTGCGGGTTCTTGACCCAAGGCCGTGGCTGCCCCCGCAACTGTAATCGGCGAGTGTGAGGCCAAGACACCACTGGGAAACCGGGAAGGTGGCTTCACGCAGCGACCCGAGAGCCAGGAGACCTGCCGTCGACATTGCTGTTGGCCGACCCGTCGCGCGGGGAGTCGCGATGCTGGTTCTAATCCCGCCGGGATGGGCGGGATGCCGTCGGATGCAGCGCATCGTCCGGTCCTCTGGGGGAGCCGGCAAGCGACGGAGACGGCCATGAAGTTGAACCGTATCACCACTTTTGCAGCCGCGAGCCTGGTTCTGCTCGCCGCCAATCCCGCCTTCGCGCATCACATGATGGGAGGCAAGCTGCCGCAGACCTTTGCGCAGGGGATGCTGTCCGGCCTCGGCCATCCCATCATCGGAATCGACCATCTGGCGGCGATCGTGGGCGCGGGCATCGTTGCGGCGCTGCTGGGCCGCGGCTTCGCGCCGGTGCTCGCCTTCACCACCGCGATGATCGCGGGCGTCGGGCTTCATGTGGCCAAGGCCAACATCCCGGCTGCCGAGCTGCTGGTCGGCCTGACCACCGCCGTGGTCGGCCTAGTGGTGGTGATGCGTGGCCGTTTCGGTGTGCTGCCCGTCGCCGGCCTGTTCGCCTTGACCGGTCTCGTCCACGGCTATGCGCTGGGTGAATCGATCGTCGGGGCCGAGAACACCCCGCTCGGGGCCTATCTCGCCGGTCTGCTCGTGATCCAGACCATCATCGCCGCCGGTGCGTTCCTCGGCACCAGGCTGCTGTCGGCGAAAGCCAAGGCGGCTGCGCCGCTGGCGCTGCGGCTCACGGGCGCCGCCATCGTGCTGGTGGGCGGCGTCGCCGCGGCGACGGCGGCCGGCGTGATAGGCTGATTGATGACCGCATCGGAGACTAATGAGACGACGCTGTTCGTCTGCGTCACCTGCCGTTCGCAGGCGGCGGAAGCTGCGCCGTCTGATCAGCCGCGGGCCGGAGCCCGGTTGCTCGCTGCCATCGAGACGTTGCCGACCGAGCAGCGCGCAGGCGTCGCCGTGGTCGGCGTCGAGTGCCTCTCCAACTGCAATCGTGCGTGCACGGTTGCCGTGACGGCGCCGGGCAAATGGACCTATGTGCTCGGCGCGCTCGATCCGGATCTGCATGTTCAGGACGTGCTGACATTCGCGCAGTTGCATCAGCGCCATGACGCAGGCCTGCCGGCGTGGCGCGAGCGTCCCGAATACATCCGCAAAAACACGGTTGCGCGCGTTCCCGCGCTGTCAGCGCCACGCTGAAAACGAGAGATCGGATCGCCATGACGAACTCGTTCGCCAAGACGCCTTGCACCATCGTCACCGGTTTCCTCGGCGCCGGCAAGACCACGCTGGTGCGCAACCTGATCGAGACCGCGAACGGTCGCCGGCTCGCCATCATCGTCAACGAGTTCGGCGACGTCGGCATCGACGGCGACATCCTGAAAGGCTGCGGCGTGCCGGACTGTCCGGAGGATCGCATCGTCGAGCTGTCGAACGGCTGCCTGTGCTGCACCGTTGCCGATGATTTCGTGCCCGCGCTCAGGAGCCTGCTGGATCAGAAGGAGCCGCCCGAGCATATCGTGATCGAGACCTCCGGGCTGGCGCTGCCGAAGCCGCTGGTGCAGGCCTTCAACTGGCCCGAGATCGCGACGCGCGTCACTGTCGATGGTGTCGTGGCGGTCGTCGACGGCCCGGCGGTGGTCGCCGGCCGCTTCGCCGACGATCCCGAGGCTCTCGCCGCGCAGCGCGCCACCGATTCCTCGCTCGATCACGACAATCCGCTGGAGGAGGTCTACGAGGACCAGCTGCTGTGCGCCGATCTCGTCGTGATGAACAAGAGCGACCTGATGAGCGAGGAGCAGCGCAAGGATGTCGCCGCCGAGATCGCGGCGAAGGTGCAGCGTGCCGTCAAGGTGATCGCGACCGAACACGGCAGGCTGTCGGCCTCAATCCTGCTCGGCCTCGCTGCCGCAGCGGAGGACGATCTCGCGGCCCGGCCGTCGCATCACGACAACGAGGCCGAGCACGACCACGACGATTTCGAGAGTTTCGTGCTCGACGTCCCGGCGCAGGCTTCGCCCGATGCGCTCGTCGACCGCATCGCAGCCGCCGTCGATGCGCATGACGTGTTGCGCGTGAAAGGGTTCGTGGAAGTCGCCGGCAAGCCGCTGCGCCTCCTGGTGCAGGCCGTGGGCAGCCGCATCCAGCATCAGTTCGAGCGCCCGTGGCGCTCGGGCGAGATCCGCGGCAGGGGCGGCTCGTGATCATCGGCGAGCGCGGCCTCGATGCCGCCGCCATCCAGAGCCTGATCACAGGATAGGCGGGACCGATGCACCTGCTGGCGACAACGGGCGCGGATCTCGACGACCTCGAACAGGCCGTGGATCTTGCGCAGTCGCCGGCCGAAATCGTCGTGCTGTCGTTCTCGGACAGCGATCTGTCGGCATTGGCCGAGGCCTGGACCGCGTCGCAGGATGCGCTGCCGAGCCTGCGCCTCGCCAGCCTGAAACGGCTGAAGCATCCGATGTCGGTCGATCTCTACATCGACCGCGTCGTGCTCGGCGCGCGCGCCGTCGTCGTGCGCTGTCTCGGCGGGCTCGACTATTGGCGCTACGGGCTGGAGCGCATCGCGTCGGTCTGCCGCAGCC
The DNA here is from genome assembly GCA_050641875.1 of Bradyrhizobium oligotrophicum. Classification (GTDB taxonomy): domain Bacteria; phylum Pseudomonadota; class Alphaproteobacteria; order Rhizobiales; family Xanthobacteraceae; genus Bradyrhizobium; species Bradyrhizobium oligotrophicum_B. The sequence continues at coordinate 6,859,448 of CP192619.1, read as the reverse complement.
GCAACATCCTGTTCGCGGCGCTGCCCGGCGACGATCGCGCCGACGACAGGCTCGCTGAGCTCTCGACTCTGCCGCTGGACGCGACGTCGCGGCTTTACGGCTATCTGCACGAGGGCGGCGCCGGCAATGCACGCGAGGCGCTGCGCTATCTCGCGACGCTGCTTGGCCGCGACGGGCAGTTTGCCGAACCGATCGCGATCGGTCCGATCGTCGGCTTCATGCGCGAGCGCGGTGCGGTCGGCGTCGATGATCTCTGCGGCGACGACGATGCGCGACCCACCGCGTTGATCGTGTTCTACCGTGCGAGCCTGCTCGCCGCCGATACGGCCGGGATCGCTGAGCTGATGCGGGCGATCGAAAACGAAGGGCTGGCGGCAGTCGCGGTCGCGGTGACCAGCCTGAAGGATCCCAGCATCGGGGACGCGCTGGCGCGACTGGTTCACTATCGGCGTCCTGCCGTCATATTGAACGCCACCGCGTTCTCGGCGCAGCGCGATGACGGCACCACGGTGCTCGACCTCGCGGACGCGGCGGTCCTGCAGATCATCCAGGCGCAGAGCACCGAAGAGGCCTGGGCCGCCTCGGCGCGTGGACTATCGCCGACGGATCTTGCGATGAATGTCGTGCTGCCGGAGCTCGATGGCCGGCTGTTGGCGCGCCCGATTGCGTTCAAGGGCGAGGCGCCGGCGGATGAGCATCTGCAGTTCGGCGCGATGCGCTATGTGCCTCAACAGGACCGCGTTGCTTACGTCGCGCAACTGGCGGCGCGATGGGCGCGGCTGCGGGCGCTGCCGGCAAGCGAGCGGCGCGTGGCGCTGGTGCTCTCCGATTATCCGGCGCGCGGCGGCCGCCGCGGCTACGCGGTCGGTCTCGACACCAGCGCAAGCGCAGCCGCCATCGCGCGGCTGTTGGCGGAGGCGGGGTACGACATTGGCCGCGCAGCGCCGACTACGGACGATATCGAAACGCTGCTGCGGGATGAGGCAGATGAGCTCGTCGCGCCACTCGCGGCCTATCGCTGCGCGCTCGAGCTGTTGCCGGATGATCTGCAGCGCGCCTTGCACGACACCTGGGGAGACGCGGACGCGGACCCGGCGTTCCGGAATGGCGCCTTCCGTTTTCCGGTGCTGCGTGCAGGAAAACTCTTGATCCTGTTGCAGCCGGATCGTGGCAATCGCGCCGATCGCAAGTCCGGCTATCACGACACCAGCGTGCCGCCGCGGCACGCCTATGTCGCGCTCTATGCGCATCTGCGAGAGGCCGAGCGGATCGATGCGCTGATTCATCTTGGTGCGCATGGCACGCTGGAATGGCTGCCGGGCAAGGCGCTGGCGCTCTCAAACGCGTGCTGGCCCGAGGCCGTGCTGGGCCCGCTGCCGGTGATCTATCCCTTCATCGTCAACAATCCCGGAGAAGCGATGCAGGCCAAGCGGCGATTGTCTGCACTGACACTCGGGCATTTGACGCCGCCGCTGTCGCAGGCCGGTCTGCACGGATCACTTGCTGGAGCTGGAGGGGCTGGTCGAGGAATATGCCGAGGCGGACGGCCTCGACAAGCGCCGCCTGAAGCTGCTCGAGGAGGAGATCGTCGCGCGGGCCTGGCAGAGTGGCCTGGCCGCCGATTGCGGGCTCGAACGTGCGATGACGGGACGCGAGGCGATCGCGCAGCTCGATGCGCAGCTCTGCGACATCAAGGAGCTTGCGGTACGCGACCGCCTGCATGTGTTCGGCGAGACGCCCGATGCGGCGGCGACCGTCCTGCTGGCCGATGCGATCACAGCGGCCGCGGGGCCGGCGGCGACGGTCGATCGCGCCGACATCGCCGCACGAATCGCCGCGAGCGCTGCGGCCGAGCGCACAGCGTTGCTCTCCGCGCTTGACGGCCGGCGCGTCGCCGCCGGTCCTGCCGGCGCGCCGAGCCGCGGCCGTCTCGACGTGCTGCCCACGGGCCGCAATCTGACCGCGATCGATCCGCGTGCGATCCCGACCCGCACCGCGGCCCTGGTCGGCGTGCGCGCGGCCGATGAGGTGATCCGGCGCTATTTGCAGGATCATGGCGACTACCCGCGTGCGCTCATGCTCGATCTCTGGGCGTCCGCATCGCTGCGCACCGGCGGTGACGATCTGGCCCAGGCATTAGCTTATCTTGGTGTGCGGCCGCGTTGGGATCTCAATTCCAACCGCGTCACCGGCGTCGACGTGCTTCCGTTGGCGATGCTCGACCGCCCGCGCATCGATGCGACGCTGCGGATCTCGGGGCTGTTTCGCGACCTGTTCGAAGCGCAGATCGCGCTGTTCGATCTCGCCGTGCAAAAAGTGGCGTCGCTCGACGAGGACGACGCCGACAATCCGCTGGCCGCGGCACGGCGGCGCGGCGAGAGCCTGGCGCGCGTGTTCGGCGGGGCGCCCGGCAGCTACGGTGCCGTTGCCGCCGACCTCGCGCTCGGGATGGACTGGACGAGCCGGTCGCAGCTCGGCGAGGCGTATCTCGAGAGCACCGCTTTTAGTTTTGGCGGAGCGCATGACGGTGTGTCGGCCTCCGATACGTTTCGCGCCCGCGTCCGCAGCGCCGATGCCCTCGTGCATCCGCAGGACGATCGTGAACGCGACCTGCTCGATGGCGAGGAGGTCGCCGACTTCGCCGGAGGCTTCGCAGCCGCCGCAGAGTCGCTCGGCGCGTCGCCCGCGCTGCTGCATCTCGACACCAGCCGTCCGGAGGCGCCGGCGGCGCGGACATTCGGCGAGGAGATTGCCCGCGTGGTCCGCGGCCGTCTCACCAATCCGCGCTGGATTGCGGGAATGCTCGCGCACGGCTATCGCGGCGTCGCCGAGATCGCGCAGGGCGTCGACGCGCTCTACGCCTTTGCCGCCACCTCCGACGCCGTCGCCGAGCACCTGTTCGATCTGGCGCATGGGGCGCTGCTGCGCGACGAGGCCGTGCTGGACGGCATGGTCGCGCGCAATCCTGCGGCGGTCGCCACGATCGTCTCGCGATTCGAGGATGCGCTCTGCCGGCAGCTATGGGTGCCGCGACGGAATGCCGTCGCCGATGAGCTTGCGCATGCCCGCACGCGCCTGACTCCAACGGAGAACGTGTCGTGAGCGCCGCAGTCGAGATCAAAGGCTGGTGCCCGGGCGCGCGGCGTCCGATGCCGAGCGGCGACGGCCTCATCGTTCGCGTCCGGCCGCATGGCGGCGCGTTGCCGGTGTCGGCGCTGCGCGAGCTTGCCGAGGCTGCTCGGCGCTACGGCAACGGCCAGATCGACCTTACGCGCCGCGCCAATCTGCAGATTCGCGGCGTATCGTCCGAGACGCTCGCGCCGCTGTGGGAACTGATGGCATCGCTCGGCCTGCTCGATGATAGTGCCGAGCTCGAGGCCATCCGCAACATCGTCGTCAATCCGCTGGCAGGACTCGATCCGGCCGAGTTGGTCGATATGCGTCGCGTCGCGGCCGAACTGGAGATGCTGCTGGCCTCGGATCAGGCGCTCCATGCTCTGCCGGCCAAGTTCGGCTTTGCGCTGGATGGCGGCGGCAGGCTGCCGCTGACCGGGCTCGCCGCGGATGTTCGTCTCGTCGCCTGTGGTGGCACTGAGGCAAGGCGGATCGCCGTCGGCATTGCCGGTTCGAACGACTATGTGTGGCTGGGAACGGCAGCCGTCACCGACGCGGCGTCGACGGCCGTTCACTTGGCGCGGCTGGTGCTGCAACACAGCCCGACGCGACGTTCCGCGACGTTGCCGCCGCAAGCGAGCGCTGCCATCCGCGCCGAACTGGGCCTCGATGCTTCAAGCGCCATCGCGACAGCGTCAGCAACCATTTCGCAGCGACGTTGCGGCGTCGTTGCTCTGACGGATCAGACCTGCGCCGTCGGTCTCGGCGTGCCATTCGGCCGCATCGATAGCGGCACGCTGGCGCGGCTTGCGGCCATGCTCGCAGCGCACGATGTTGCCGAGGTCCGCCTGTCACCATGGCGCGCGCTGTATGTCGCCGTGCGCAGCCTGACCGCGGAGACACTGGTGGCGGACGCCGCCCGGCTCGGCCTGGTCGTCGACGACGCCGATCCATTGATGCGCATCGACGCCTGCTCGGGCGCCGGCTGCTGTCCGTCGACGGAACTGGCGACGCGACAGCATGCCCGCGTGCTCGCTGATGCGATGGCCCGGACCGGATTCGACGGCACGCTGCACGTCTCCGGCTGCGCCAAGGGCTGCGCACGCTCGGCAGCCGCGGACGTCGTGCTGGTCGGCGAGGGCGAAGGTTATCGCATCGTCCGCAACGGCACGGTGAAGAGCGAGCCCTGCGGCATGCTCGATCCCACGGAGATCGACGTCGACGGGCTGTTCGAAACGAAAGAAAAGGCCCATGTCTGAGCTGCGCGACTACATCAAGGACGGGGCGGAGATCTATCGCCGTTCGTTCGCGACCATCCGCGCCGAGGCCGATCTGTCGCGCTTCCGCGGACTGGAAGAGAAGATCGCCGTGCGCATCATCCATGCCTGCGGCATGGTCGAGATCACCTCCGACATCGCCATGTCCGAACACTTCGCCGCCGAGGCGCGGGCGGCGCTCGATCGCGGCGCGCCGATCCTGTGCGATGCCAAGATGGTGGCGCAGGGGATCACGCGGGCGCGGCTGCCGGCGAGGAACGAAATCATCTGCACGCTCGATGCGCACGAGGTGCCGGCGCTCGCCGCGCAACTCGGTACCACCCGATCCGCCGCAGCGCTGGAGCTGTGGCGGCCGCATCTCGGCGGCGCCCTGGTGGCGATCGGCAACGCGCCGACGTCGTTGTTTCATCTGCTCGACATGCTCGATCAGGGCGCGCCGCGACCGGCGGCGGTGATCGGAACGGCCGTTGGCTTCGTCGGAGCCCGGGGTCCAAGGAGGCGCTCGCGGCCGACGGCCGTGTGCCGTATCTGATCGTCAGGGGCCGCAAGGGCGGCAGCGCCATGGCGGTCGCGGCGGTGAACGCCATCGCGAGCGATGTCGAATGAGCCTGCTGGACACCATCGCGGGCTCGGCAAATCCAGGCACGCTCTATGGCATCGGCGTCGGTCCGGGCGACGTTCGCTATCTGACCTTGCGCGCCGCTGGTCTGGTCCGGTCCGTCGATGTGGTGGCGTTCTTTGCCAAGCGCGGAATGGAAGGCAATGCGCGGCGGATCGTGGCGCCGTTGATGGAATCGGGCCGCCACGAGCTGCGGCTCGAATATCCGGTCACGGAGGAATTGCCGGTCGTCGACCTGTCCTATCAGTCAGAGATCGCCGACTTCTACCGGCGTGCGTCGGACAGCATCGCCGCGCATCTGGTGGCGGGACGATCGGTCGGTCTGCTGTCCGAAGGCGACCCGTTCTTCTACGGCTCGTTCATGCATATGTGGCGGCGGCTCGAGCACGATCATCCGGTCGAGGTCGTCCCGGGCGTCACCGGCATGTCCGGCTGCTGGACCAAGGCGAATGTTCCGATCACCTGGGGCGACGACGTCCTCTCCGTGCTGCCGGGCACGCTGGGCGAGGACGTCCTGCACGACCGGCTGACACGTTGTGAGGCCGCCGTCATCATGAAGATCGGGCGCAACCTCACCAAGGTGAAGCGCGCGATCATCAGCGCCGGATTGCTCGATCGCGCGATCTATGTCGAGCGCGGCACGATGGAAGCGCAGCGTGTCGCGCCCCTGGCGGAGGTGGAACTGGACCGCGGCCCCTATTTCTCGATGATCCTGATCCCGGGACAGGGGCGGCGGCTATGACGGGCACGCTGACGATCGTGGGCGTCGGCCCGGGGCGTGCCGAATTGATCACGCCGGCCGCCGCGGCCGCCCTCGCAGGCGCGACCGATCTGATCGGTTATGGACCGTATCTCGACAGGGTGACCACGACGAATCCGGGCCAGATCCGGCACGCCAGCGACAATCGCGTCGAGCTCGACCGCGCCCGCCACGCACTCGGGCTCGCAAGCGACGGCAAACAGGTCGCGGTGGTGTCGGGCGGTGATCCCGGCGTCTTCGCGATGGCTGCGGCGGTGTTCGAAGCGGTCGAGGCGGGACCGGCGGCGTGGCGTGACCTCGACATCCGCGTCGAGCCTGGTGTCACCGCCATGCTGGCAGCCGCGGCCGAGGTCGGGGCGCCGCTCGGTGGCGACTTCTGCGCGATCTCGCTGTCGGACAATCTCAAGAGCTGGACGACCATCCGTCGTCGCCTCGAGGCAGCCGCTGCAGCCGATTTCGTCATTGCGCTCTATAATCCGCTGTCCAGGGCGAGACCGCATCAGCTGGGCGAGGCGTTCGCGCTGCTGCGGCAGATCAAGTCGCATTCGACCGTCGTCGTCATGGTGCGGGCCGCGGGCAGTGGTGAGGTCAGCCGGATCATCACCACGTTGGGAGAGGTCGATCCCGACAAGGCGGACATGCGCACGCTCGTGCTGATCGGATCGACGGCGACGCGCCTGATCGCGCGCGAGGGAAAGGCGCCCTACGTCTATACGCTGCGCCGCGAGGTCGAGGGCGGCGCATGAGCCAGTTGTACCTCCAACCACCGCAAAGCGGTTCGCGCGCCGTCCAGCGCGACGCCATGCGGCTTATCGGGTCGGGTGATCATCACCACGGGTATAGCAAGCCGTCGCGCGGCTGCGATCTTCGGATACGTCGCCGCGCCTCCGGAGTTCTTCGACACCACGATGGCGATGCGCTCCCGGGTCAGGAAGGCTTGCTCCGTCGGCTCGTCGAACGGCCCCCGATCGTGGACGAAGCGAATGTCGGGCGGCAGCGCGACATCACCGGGCGGGTCGATGGTTCGGGCGACATAGTGATGCTGCGGGGCTGTCCCGAAGGCTGCGAGCTCCAGGCGCCCAAGGCTGAGGAAGACGCGCGCGGGATCCGCTCCGAGCGCGGAAGCCGCGTCGCCGGCGCTGTCGACCTCGATCCAGCGATCGCCGACCTGGCGTTGCCAGGCCGCGCGCCGGATCGACGCCAACGGCACCGACAGCGCATCACAGGCTGCGACAGCATGGCGCGAGATCTGGTGGGCGTAGGGATGCGTGGCATCGATGACGGCGTCGATCGCATGATCCCGCAGCCAGGCTTCCAGTCCGGCAATGCCGCCGAAGCCGCCGATGCGCGTCGGCAGCGGTTGCGGTTTGGGCGAAGCGGTGCGGCCGGCGAGCGAGAGCGTCGCCGCGAACCGGTCGTCGCCGGCGAGCAGCCGCGCCAGCTCCGAAGCCTCGGTCGTCCCGCCGAGAATGAGGATACGCATGCGGGGCAGGGTCCATGGTGAACTCGGCCGCAACTTGCAACGCGCAGCGCTGGCTGTCCATCGTCGGGATTGGCGAGGACGGCGTCGATGGCCTCTCGACGTCTGCGCGACGTCTCATCGCGCAGGCGGCCCTCGTGGTCGGCGGCGCCCGTCATCTCGAGCTTGCCGCGTCGTTGATCGCGGGGGAACGGCTGGCGTGGCCCAGCCCGCTGAAGCTCGCGTTCGACCAGATCGCGGCGCGACGGGGAGAGCCCGTCGTGGTTCTCGCAAGCGGGGATCCCTTCAACTACGGCGTCGGCAAGCAGCTCATGCAGCGTTTCGCGTCCGCCGAGATGCTGTGCGTCCCGCAGCCCTCGGCCTTCAGCCTCGCGGCGGCGCGGCTCGGCTGGCCGCTGCAGGACGTGGCGCAGGTGACGCTGCATGGCAGGGCGCTCGAAGGGATCATCCGCCATCTTACGCCGGGGGCGCGCATTCTGGCGCTGGCCTGGGATGGATCCACCGCTGCACGGCTCGCCGCGCTGCTGACCTCACGCCGCATGGGACGCTCGCGCCTGACGGTGCTGGAAGCGATCGGCGGCGCACACGAACGGGTGCGTAGCGCGCCGGCCGATGCGTTCGATCTCTCTGATATCCATCCGCTGACGACGATCGCAGTCGAGGTCGACGCCGAGGCTGATGCACCGGTGATCCCGCTGACCGCCGGTCTTGCCGATGATCTGTTCGAGCATGACGGCCAGCTGACCAAGCGTGACGTTCGCGCCGTGACGTTGTCGGCCCTGGCGCCGCGTCCAGGCGAACTGCTGTGGGACGTCGGGCTGGGATCGGGCTCGGTGGCAATCGAGTGGCTGCTGCGTCACTGCTCGTTGCGTGCGATCGGGATCGAGGCGCGGCAGGACCGGGCCGATCGGGCGATGCGCAACGCACTGGCGCTCGGAGCTCCCGAGCTGAAACTGGTGACGGGGCGCGCGCCAGCGGTGCTGGCGGATCTCGAAACGCCGGATGCGGTCTTCATCGGCGGCGGCATTTCGGAAGTGGGGGTGTTCGAAGCCGTCTGGTCGCGGCTGAAGCCCGGCGGCCGGGTCGTGGCCAATGTGGTGTCGCTCGAAGGCGAGGCACGGCTGAGCGCGTTGTTCGGCCAGCATGGCGGTGAACTGATCCGCGTCGCCGTTTCGCGGATCGAGCCGGTCGGCCGCATGCATGGTTGGCGGCAGGCCATGCCGATCACGCAATGGCGGGTGACGAAGCCATGATCGCGCTCGGGATTGGCTGCCGCCGTGCTGCCAGCGTCGCAGACATCGAGGCGGTGATCGCGCATGCGCTCTCGCTTGCGCGCCTCGCGCCCGCAGACGTGTCGGTGCTCGCCACTGCGGCCGACAAGGTCGGCGAGCCTGGCGTGATCTGTGCCGCGCAGCGGCTTGGCCGTCCACTCGTCGCCATCGCCTCTGCTGACATGGCGGCTGTCGCCGATCGCGCGATCACGCGGAGCAATCGCGTCAGGCGCTTGAAGGGTGTACCTTCGGTTGCCGAGACGGCAGCACTGGCTGCCGCCGGCGCGAATGCCCGGCTGATCCTCGCGCGCGTCGCAAACGCCGTAGCGACCTGCGCGCTGGCGGAGGGCGAGGCTGTCACCGATGCGGAGCCTGCGCCATGACGGTGCACTTCATCGGCGCCGGTCCCGGCGCCCCGGACCTGATCACCTTGCGTGGCCGCGATCTGATCGCGCGCTGCCCGGTGTGTTTCTATGCAGGCTCGCTGGTTCCGCAAGCGCTGCTCGATCATTGTCCGCCCGGCGCGCGTATCGTCGATACGGCACCGATGTCGCTCGACGAGATCGTTGCCGAGATCGAGCACGCCACGCTCGCGGGCGAAGATGTGGCGCGGCTGCATTCCGGCGATCTGTCGATCTGGAGCGCACTCGGCGAACAGCTGCGGCGCCTCGACGCGTTGAGGATACCCTATACGATCACACCAGGCGTGCCGTCGTTCGCGGCGGCAGCGGCCGCCCTCGGTCGCGAACTGACCTTGCCGGGACTCGCACAATCGGTGGTGCTCACGCGGACCTCCGGCCGCGCGTCGGCAATGCCCGAGACGGAACAGCTCTCGCTGTTCGCGCAGTCGCGTGCCACGCTCGCCATCCATCTCTCGATCCATGTTCTCGACAAGATCGTCGAGGAGCTGCGGCCGCACTACGGCGACGATTGTCCGGTGGCGATCGTCTATCGCGCGAGCTGGCCGGATCAGTCGATCCTGACCGGTACGCTGGCGACGATCGTCGGGCAAGCCGCGAAATCCACCATGGAGCGGACCGCGCTGATCCTGGTCGGCCGCGCGCTCGCAGCCGATGATTTTCGCAATAGCGCGCTATACGATGCCGACTATCAGCGACGCTTCCGCGGGAGGGGCGAGTGAGCCGGGCCCTGACTTTGTCCGACCAGTCGGCCGTCGCGGTCGAACACGGCGATGTCGAGGGCCATGTCGTTGTTGCCCAGCGCACGCCGCGCCGTCTGCCAGGCGGCGAGCGCGACGGCCTCGCCGGCAGGAAATCCGACCCGCTCAGCCTCCTGAAGCACCTGCAGCGCGGTGTTGGCGGTGCGCGCGGTCGTGACCAGCGCGTCCGGCGCGCCAGCGTCATGCAACGTGTCTGCGAGCCAGCCGAGATCGACTTCGCCGGCGCGCGAATGCAGGTCGAGCAGGCCCTGGCCGAGCTTGGTCATCTTGGCGAAGCCGCCGGCCACGGTGACGCGGGCCACAGGATGCCGCCGCAGATATTTCAGCATGCCGCCGGCGAAATCGCCCATGTCGATCAACGCCGTCTCCGGCAGGCCATGGAGCTGCTGCACGGCCTTCTCGGACGTACTTCCCGTCGCGCCGGCGATGTGCGGCAGGCCGGCGGCGCGCGCAACGTCGATGCCGCGATAGATGGAGTGGATCCAGGCGGCGCAGCTGAACGGCACGACGATTCCCGTGGTGCCGAGAATCGACAGGCCGCCGATGATGCCGAGGCGTGGGTTCAGCGTCTTCCTGGCGAGCTCCTCGCCGCCGGGGATGGAGATCTCGACGGCCACGTCGCGCGCCGCGGCGAGCGCTGCGGCGGCCTCGTTGATCGCCGCCGCGATCATCCCGCGCGGCACCGGATTGATCGCAGGTTCTCCTGGCGGCAGCGGCAATCCCGGTCGCGTCACCGTGCCGACGCCTGGGCCGGCGCGGAACGTCACGCCGGAGTTGTCTGCACCGCGCCGCAAAGTCGCTTTGACCAGCGCACCATGCGTGACGTCAGGATCGTCGCCGGCGTCCTTGACCACGCCTGCGGTTGCTTTCGTGCCGTCGGTCTCATGCATCGCGACCGCGAAGCCGACGCGACGTCCACCCGGCAGGGCGATCTCGACCATGGCAGGACAGTTACCCGTGATCAGCAGCTCATAAGCGGCGCGCGCCGCCGCCGTCGCGCAGCTGCCGGTTGTCCAGCCACGCTTCAGCGGTCGGTTCGGCGGATCCGCAGTTTCCATCATGTCCGTTCGCATAGCATATTTTGCCATGCCTCGGCGGCGTTGCGGCCATGACCATGGTGGCGCCCAGCGGGATCATCATCGCCGCGCCGCGTTCGGGCGCCGGCAAGACGACGGTCACGCTCGGGCTGTTGCGTGCGCTCAGCCAGCGCGGCGCGTGCGTGCAACCGTTCAAATGCGGCCCCGATTATATCGATCTCGCGTATCACACGGCTGCGGCAAAGCGGACGAGCTACAATCTCGACAACTGGGCGATGTCCGCGCCGCAGCTGCTCGGGCTTGCCTGCGGCGTCGCCGCCGACGCCGATATCGCCATCGTCGAGGGCGTCATGGGCCTGTTCGATGGCGCGTCACATCCCGGACGCGCGGGCAGGGGGTCTGCCGCAGATCTCGCAGCCCTGACCGGCTGGCCGGTCGTGCTCGTTCTCGATGTCAGCGGGCAGACCGAGACGGCCGCCGCCGTCGCGCTCGGCTGCGCGCGTTTTCGCGACGATGTTCACGTGGCCGGAGTGATCCTCAATCGGGTCGCGAGCGAGCGCCACCGAGCGCTCATCGAGCCGGCGTTTGCGACCATCGGAATCAGGGTGCTCGGCGCGCTGGCGCGGGACGCCCAATTGACCTTGCCGGAACGTCATCTCGGGCTGGTCCAGGCCCAGGAGATCGCGGCCATCGAGGCCCATCTCGAGCGTCTCGCGGCCAGCGTGTCCGGATCGGTCGATCTCGACGCGGTGCTTGCTCTCGCGAACCCGATCCACGCGACTGGCGTCGCTGCGCAGACATCCAGCCTCGGCCTCAAACCGCCCGGACAGCGCATCGCCCTCGCAGCAGATGCGGCCTTCTCGTTCAGTTATCCGCATCTGCTGCGGCACTGGCGCGCTCAGGGCGCGGAGACCATCCCGTTCTCGCCGTTGAACGACGAGGCTCCCGATCCCGCTGCCGACGCGGTGTGGCTGCCAGGCGGCTATCCGGAATTGCATGCGGGACGGTTGGGCTCGGCGCAGTCGTTCCTCGATGCACTGCGCGCGATCGCCTTGCGCGGCGTGCCGATCCATGGCGAGTGCGGCGGCTACATGACGCTAGGGGCGGGGCTCGAAGATGCCCACGGCGTTCGGCATGCGATGGCCGGGCTGCTGTCGCTGGAAACGTCGTTCGCTCGACGCCGCCTGCATCTCGGCTACCGTCAAGCGACGCTCTTGGCCGACTGCAGTCTCGGCCGAAGAGGGGCCGTCGTTCACGGTCACGAATTCCACTATGCAACCATCCTGAGCGAGGCAGACGATCCGCTGATCGCGTGCCGCGATGCGTCGGGCGGCGCCATCGCCGAGCGCGGCGCCCGGCGCGGGTCGGTGACCGGATCGTTCCTGCACGTCGTGAGCGGGGAGGACGCATGACCGAGCCAGGCCGGCGTCCTCCGCAATTCGACGCGACATTCCGGCAGCGCTTTGCCGAACTGGTGCGCTGGCGTCGCGATGTCCGCCGTTTCCGCGCCGATCCGGTCTCCCCTGAGCTGATCGAACAGTTGCTGGCGCTCGCGTCTCATGCGCCATCCGTCGGCTTCTGCCAGCCCTGGCGGTTCGTGCTGGTCGAGAGTCCCGAACGCCGCGCGACGGTCATCGAGAACTTCCAACGTGCGAACCAGGCCGCGCTCGCCGGCTATGATGGCGAGCGCCGCGCGCTCTATGCGAGCCTCAAACTGGAAGGTTTGACGCAGGCGCCGGTCCATCTCGCCGTCTGTGCCGACGAGGGCGCTGCCACCGGTCATCGTCTCGGCCGCGCCACGATGCCAGAGACGCTCCGCTACTCGGTGGTGGCCGCGATCCAGACGTTCTGGCTGGCGGCGCGCGCGGAAGGTCTCGGCGTCGGCTGGGTGTCGATCCTGGACCCTGCGGCTGTCTGTCGCGAACTCGCTTTGCCGTCCGAATGGAGCCTGATTGCGTATCTCTGCGTCGGCTGGCCACAGGAGGAACACGACGATCCCGAGCTGGAACGCCACGGCTGGGAAACGCGGCTCGACCAGACAGTGATCAAGCCGCTCAAGCGCTAGGTCACGATGCGAGCGCCAACGCCGGTGCGTCAACCGTCATCGGCTCGCCAGCAGCGGCCTCCGCGCCCATGAGCTGAAACCGCGTGCCGTGCACGTTGATCGTGAGTGGAATGCCGCGGAAGTCGTCGTGAAACGCGCGGATGCGGCGTGCCATTTCGGCCGGATCGATGTCGGCGGACATGTCGCACATGGCGGCATACATCTGTCGGGTGCTCTTCGCTCCGCTCCAACCGACGCCGAGCGCCGGCAGCGGGCCGGCATGGCAGGCAAGGTTCCGCGACATCCGCCAGAACAAATAGGCGAGCCGCACGAACGTCATCTGCTCCAAACCACGGACATCCACGCCGCGCGGGATGTCGAACGTCTCGACACCGACGATCGGGCCGCAGTCGACGCGGGTCTCCATCGCATGGGCGGTTGCGCCGAAGTGCGTTGCACCGTCGTACATCGCGAAATGAGCCGGCGCCCAGCCGGGATAATCCGGCGGACCCGGATGAAAATTGTAGGCGCCGTGGCCGAGCGCCTGAAGGATGGCGGCAGGCACGATGACGCCGGTCGTGAAGGCAAGCAGCCGGGATCTGCCGAGCACGTCGCCTTCGATGGCTTCGAGGTCCTGAAGGCTGACCGCGAAACGGAATGCGAGGGCAGGGTTGTGAGCCCGCAGGAGCTCCGACAACGCGAGCTGCTGGTCGCGGCTGCCGGTGAGAAGAATGATAGTGTCGAACATGATTTATCCTGGTTGGCGTCAGCGGCGGTGGGCGTTGAAGCTGGCGGGCCGGCGCGTCGCTCCCGAGGCGGCGGCGAACAGATCGGCCGGCAGCTCCTGGCCGGGGATGATCTCGAGCACCATGTTGTCGGCCAGCAAAGCGGCCTCTCGCGCGATGCGAACCTCCGGCGGCCATGAGCACAGCGAAAGCTCGAGGCGACCGAAGCCGCCGCAATCGGCGACGAAGGCGCTCGTCAGCTTCTCGATGCTGTCGGCTGTTGCGCGTGCGCTGCCGCCTTCGACATCGCGCAGGATGACCGTGACGCCCCGCTCGGATTTCACCTTCGAGCGCACCACGAGCAGCGACTCCAGCGCGCCGACGCGCCCGGCCCGCCGGGGCGACCGCGCCACCTCGGCGAAGTCCGGATCGGGACCAAGATCAGCCTTTGTCGGCCTGAGATTGTGGACGATCGTCGCGTTGCGGACTCCGGCTTCCCCTGCAACGGCATGGTAGCTGCGGGGAAGCCAGACCGTGTCGAGCGCGATCTGAGACGTTACCGCACTCCAGGCCTGGTCGATCAGATAGCCGTCCCAGACATCGGGGTAGGAAGAGGCGATCTCACGCCAGGTCGTCAGCATTGTCTCGGCCGCCTTGGAGCGGCCGAAATAGAGGGTGCGCGGCGACATCTCCCAGCCGTTCCACTTATGAACGGCGAAGTCGCAGCCTGCCAGATGAGGAAGGTCCGGGGAGGCTTGAAACATCACGTCCGCCTCGACGTACAACAGCGGCTCGCGGTGCCGCTGCCACATCCGCGCGATGAAGTCGGCATTGTCGGCAGCACTCAGGCGCTCGCCGGGGCGGCGATCGATCGCCTCGACGTCGAATGGGAGCCCGAGCCGCTGCAGCGAGCGTCTGAGATGATAGACGTGCATGTCGCCGGCCGTCGTTGGATGGCAGGACACGACCCGCACCGCAGTTGCGGGTGCCGTCTCCGTAGCAGGCCAGTCGCGGCCGCCCCACCACAATTCATGCGGACCGTCGGCTGAGGCGCCGACGGTGCCGAACTCGGTCAACTTGGATTTCAGGAAATCGAACGCGGGGTTTTCGCCGAAAGGGATCACCACGGCATCGTGCGAGGTCAGCGTGCCGTACAGCAGCTCCGCACCCGCGCCCGTCGGTGGATCGAGCAGCACGATTGTGCGGCCGCGGCCAGGTGATGGACGATCGTCGGAGTAAACCTGCGGCCCGAATGTCCGCGACAGCCATTGCAGACGATGACCTTGCCGCTGACCGAGCCTGACGCCATGAGCGCGCAGGCTTTGCACCGGGTCGTCGTCGTTGGTCATCAGATCTTGTCGCGTCATGCCGGGTCCTCCTGCACAATAGAACGGACCATGTCAGCCAATCAGGCGCGTCGTTCGCGCATGCGCTTGCGTCGGTGACTTGCGGTGATGCGAGCAGGACGAGGTTCTCGACACGGAAAACGCGAATTTCGTTTCGCAATGTTGCCGGCACGCCGCGCGAAGCCGCAACTGATGAATCGACATCGTGGTTGCATGAGCAGACGTGCAAGCATCCGCATCCGATCTGATGGCACTTGATCAGCGTCGAATTGCGCAATTCGGCATGCAAAAGCAGTCGCGGCGCGGATCCCGCGTTTCACGCTGAGATATCGAGCGCGATGATACTCATGAGAGTCGATGTCGATCGACATATTCAGCAACATTCGTTGACGCGACAGACATCGATAGACATCTGCGCGTGCGTCGATGGCGCGCGACGCGGCGCGTCGATCGCTTCATTCGTTGTGCTATCAATGACTACAACGTACGAACACGACAGATCAGGCGCACGATGTCGCAAAAATCGTCACGCGATTTCAAAAATCGCGTTCGCGGCAACTGACAGAGTCGAAAAATGCGATAGTTTCGTAGAGGTGATTCTGGAAAATATTGCCGGGCGAGATGATCGTTTCGCGAGAATTCCGGACCTTGCGCGAGCGCGGACATGGCGTGCGCGGTACGCATCCACGGATGCTGTTAGTAAGCGTTGCAGCTCGCGTTTTCTGCTGAATTCGTCTTCCGGAATGAACCCGCGCCATGCCGAACATCGGCCTCTCTTTCTCAACGATCGTCGAGCACTCGATCCGCGTGCGGCAGAATTTGCCTATCCCTAGGCAAAACATTCCATCTAACTACCTGATAAATCACAAAAAATCTTCGCCTGCTTCTCTCGATCGCAGCGTTCAACGATCGGAAGCCGTCTGCGAACGCCGCATTCGGCATTGCGGGTTGGAGATTCGGAAATGAGCTACGCGCTGGACGTCTTGACCCCGGCCGATGGCGTATCTTCGAAGGAGCCGGGGTCCCCGGACGTGGCTGTGGTGCTGCCGTCGAGCGAGTCCGTCAGCACCGTTCCCGACTCCGCGCCGCCGGGCGAGACCATGGTCTTCGACGAGGACAAGGATCTGCTCGACCGGCTGGCCACCGGAGAGGAGCTCGCATTTCGCCTTCTCGTCGAGCGCCACATCGACCGCGCCTATGCGATTGCGTTGCGCATCGTCGGCAACGCCGCCGACGCCGAAGACGTCGTGCAGGATACGATGTTGAAGGTCTGGACGCACCGGGGGCGGTGGCAGCACGGCCGCGCCAAATTCTCGACCTGGCTCTATCGCGTCGTCAGCAACCGCTGCATCGACATCCGCCGCAAGCCGCGGACCGAGAATGTCGATGTGGTGCCCGAGATTGCGGACGGCAAGCCGGATGCCGTGAGCGTCATCGAGCGTGCGGAGCTGAGCGACCTCCTGGAGAGGGCGATGCAGCGGCTGCCGGAGCAGCAACGGATCGCCGTAATCCTATCGTATCACGAGAACATGAGCAATTGCGAGATCGCCGAGGTGATGGACACGACGGTGGCCGCCGTGGAGTCGCTGTTGAAGCGGGGACGCCAGCATCTGCGCGACATGCTGCGGCGTCACGAGCGCGACATTCGCGGCGCCTTCACGGATTGCTAACCATAAAATTCTCGGCACAGGAGAATTCCCGCCTGATTCCCGCAGGCGCTTCCGTTTGATCGGTCAGACGGGGCCGATCCGCACCGTCAGTCCTTCCACGATGCGGCGTGCTTTGCCGATCACTCAGGAGTCCTCACCGTGCCCGCAATTTCCACCAACATCGCCGCCAACTCCGCCGTCCGCTACCTGAACATCAACTCCAACCAGGAGACGAGCTCGCTTGCCAAGCTGTCGAGCGGTTCGCGCATCACGTCAGCCTCGGACGATGCGGCGGGTCTCGCCATTTCGACGCGCATCTCCTCGGACATCACCACGCTGCAGCAGGCCGCGACCAACGCGGCGCAGGCGACGTCGATCCTGCAGACCGCGGATGGCGGCGCGTCGAACATCAGCGACATCCTGGCGCGCATGAAGTCGCTGGCCTCCGAGTCCGCATCGGGCACCACGGTCGGAACCAGCCGCACCTACATCCAGTCGGAATTCTCACAGCTCATCAGCGAAATCTCGTCGATCGCGACCGGAACGCGCTACAGCGGCCAGAGCCTGCTCGACGGCACCAGCACCTTCTCGTCGGGCGTCTCGGTCCTGGTCGGATCGTCCGCGTCCGACACCATCAACATCACGCTGTCGGATCTCACCGCGAGCACGCTCGGCGTCTCATCGCTCGACGTCAGCACCCAGACCGGCGCGACCGCAGCCTTGACCGCTCTCGACACCGCGATCGACACCGTGTCGAAGGCCCGTGCCGACATCGGCGCGCAGGAGTCGCGCTTCAACTTCTCGGCGGATTCGATTTCGACGCAGACGCAGAACCTGCAATCGGCCAACTCCGCGATCAAGGACGTCGACATCGCGTCGGAGCAGGCGAAACTGTCGTCGGCCCAGGTGAAGACCCAGGCCGCGGTGTCGGCGGAAGCCGCCGCCAACCAGATCCCGCAGTACCTCTTGAAGCTGCTGGGCTGAGCCGCGATCCGCCGGGCCGGCGCCACGCCGGTCCGGCCTTTCCTCGGAGGACGACGATAGATGACGGTGAGCAGCGCAACCTCGAGCACGAGCAGCACGACGTCGTCGTCTTCCTCGTCATCAACGAGCTCGAGCAGCTCGCTCACGACGTCGGGAACGAGCACCACGAGCACGATCGACTGGACCGCGCTGATCGAATCCGCGGTCAATGCCAAGCTCACGCAGGCGACCCAGATATCGACCAAGATCACGGCCAATGAAGCCAAGATCACGGCCTATCAGACGCTGCAGACCGCGCTGAAGACGCTGTCATCGGAACTGTCGTCACTGGCGACGTCGATGGTGAACTCGCTTGCGACCAATGCCTTCGCCACGCGGGCCGCCACCATCAGCGCGACCGGCGACGTCAGCGCCTCGTCGGCTCTGTCGATGTCGGTGAGCAACGGAGCTGCGACCGGCAGCCACACCCTGACGATCAGCCAGGTCGCCACCGCCCACAAGGTGACGGGCACGGCGCAGGCGAGCCAGACCGCGGCACTCGGCTATTCCGGCACGTTCTCGCTGGGCCTGTCCGGCGGCAGCACGGCCGATATCACCATCACCAGCGGCATGTCGCTGCAGGACGTCGTCGACGCGATCAATGCCCAGACCTCCACGACCAATGTCGAGGCGTCGATCGTCCAGGTCTCGAGCGGCTCCTATCAGCTGGTGCTGACGGGGACCCAGGATGCCGCTGACATCACCTATGCCAGTTCATCCGGCGACGACATCCTCAACGAGCTCGGGGTGACCGATAGCTCGGGGGCCTTCACCACGGTGCTGCAGACGGCGCAGGCGGCGGAATTCACGCTCGATGGGATCAGCCTGACCCGCAACACCAACGACATCACCGACGTTCTCAGCGGCGTCACCTTCGATTTGCTGCAGGCGACCCCGTCCGGAACGACGCTGACCGTCACCATCGGGACGGACACGAGCCAGATCTCGTCGGCGTTGCAGACATTCGTCACCGACTACAACGCATTCCGCGATGCGGTGATCGCGCAGCAGACCACCAATTCGGACGGGACGGCGTCCTCGAGCTCCGTCCTGTTCGGCGACGGCACCATGCGCGACATCATGAATTCGCTTCAGGCCGTGCTCGGAACCTCTGTCGGCGGGCTGACGATGGCGGACCTTGGTCTCTCGTTCAACGAAAAGAACGAGCTCGAGCTCGATACGGGCACGCTGTCGACGATCCTCAGCACCAATCTGAGCGGTGTGACGACGTTGTTGTCGGCGCAGACCAACACCTCGTCGAGCCAGCTCAGCGTCGTCAATACCGGATCGTCGCCGCAGTCGTTCACCCTGGATCTGACGGTGGATTCCTCGGGGAATCTCTCGGCCGCGTCCGTCGGTGGCGACAGTTCGCTGTTCACGGTCAGCGGCAACACGATCGTGGGCAATTCCGGGACGATCTATGCCGGGATGGCCTTCACCTATACCGGCTCGACCTCGCAATCGATCACCGTGACCTCCACGCAGGGGCTGGCGACCCAGATCTACCAGATCGCCAAGACCGCATCGTCCAGCACGGGATCGCTGCAGACGCTGATCGACAATCTGACCTCGCAGGATGACACGATGCAGGCCAAGGTCGATGACATCAAGAGCTCGGCCGCGACGTTCCAGACGCAGCTTACGGCCCAGTACGCCAAATATCAGGCCGCGATCGAGAGCGCCAACAACACGCTCACTTATCTGAAAGCCCTTCTCAACGCGAGTTCGAGTAACTGATGACCCAGAATTCGATGGCGCAATTCGCAAGTCAGGCCTATCGCGGCGCTGCGGTGGCCGTTCCGCCGCTGCGGGCCGTCATCATGCTGCTCAACGGAGCGATGACGAGCTTGCAGAAGTCGCTGCAGGCGCAGGAGGCCCGGCGCTTCGAGGAGGGGCACATCCATGTGACCCGGGCGACGGCGATCCTGCGCGGATTGAGCCTTCACCTCGATCCGACGCGCGGCGGGCCGGTCGCCGACCAGCTGTTCGGAACCTACAACGCTCTGATCGTGGCCGCGCTGCGGGCCTACGGTCGGCCTCACATGCGCGAGAATTTCCAGCGGATCACTGACAGTCTGCTGGAACTGCGGGAGGCGTGGGAGGCTGTCGATGCCGCCGCTCGGGGAAAGCGAGCGACCGGTGATTCGGCCAACCGTCGGTAGCTCTGGCCGAATCAGGCCCCTGGCGCACTGCGGAAATCTTGGGACACCGATCAGAAACGGGCTGCATTCGTCGCCCGTTTTGGTATCCAGTGCGGCCTCGCGTGCATACGGCTCCCGAAAAGTACGGAGTTTCCTGGGTCCGGTTGCGGTCGATCGCCACGATTGCCGATATCAATTTCGTTCGCGGGCTGAATGCTTTATGACCAAGCTGGAAGCGCTGGATTGGGCGGACGATGGACGTCAGGGAATTCGAGGATCTGATCGGCAGGCTGGGTGAGGACATCTCGCGCTGGCCAGCGGAGCAGCGTCAATCGGCTGCCGATCTGCTTGCATCCTCTTCCGAAGCGGATCGCTTGCTGTCCGAGGCACGCCTCATTCGCGAGGCGCTGTCGTCGCCCCCGGTTAGCGCGCCCGCCGGGTTGGCATCGCGCATCCTCGCTGCGGCCAATCGCGTGACCCAAGAGGAAGCCTCAACCGCCCCGGCTGACGCCCACCAGCCTGGCTGATCCTTAGCCAGGGCCGAGCTTGAGCGACTGCGCTTCGCCGGTTGGGCTTGGCCACCGGAACCGCAACACCATCACCGCTGTCGTCTCTCTCAATCCGTCGAGCTCGTTTGCGCCCCCCGAGGTGCCCGACTGCGACGACGCAAGCCGTGGCGTCTCATGCGGAGATGGCGCGACGGTTGCAGCCGATCTGACTCGGTCGCGCCGTCCATGTTCTCGGCCGGTCTCGTCCTGCCTACCGGCCGAGAGCGCCGCGAGGCCGCGCTGCCGATGCGGAGCGGGGCCCCGCACCAGGCGATTTTTGCCGCCTCTGCCAGACCGCGCACCGGCAAATTCTGCCGTCGGATCAACTAATTCGATCGACTAATTGTGCGCCTGGAATCGGCGCTCCGGCCGTTTGATCAGCAAACGCCTTCACGACCTCGTCGTGCTGTGTCCTGCCGCCGTTCGCGGCGCGAGCCGGAGTTCTGCCATGACCGTTTCCGCCGCGAGTTCGTCGACCGCGACAACCTCATCGACCTCATCATCCAGCGACACATCGCGTACGACGCTCAGCTCGACCGACTTCCTTCAGCTCCTGGTGAGTGAACTCCAGAACCAGGATCCGCTCAACGCGACCAGCGTGACCGACTTCATCAATCAGATGACGTCCTACGCCAATTTCACCTCGCAGCAGTCGCTCAACAGCAGCATGACCTCTCTGGCCGGCTCGTTCTCGAGCCTGGTGACGCTGAATTCGGTGAACTACATCGGCCACACCGTCGAGGCCAAGAGCGACACCGCCGTTCTCTCGAACGGCTCGGCGACGTTCGGCTATTCGCTGTCGTCGGCAGCGTCGAACGTTTCGATCTCGATCAAGGATTCCTCCGGAAGCACGGTCTGGACCGGCACCGGAACCGGCAACAAGGGCGCCAATTCGATCACCTGGGACGGCACCGATTCCAGCGGCAATCAGCTCAGCGACGGCGGCCAGTACACGATCTCCGTGACGGCGACGGACTCCGCGGGCACCTCGGTCCTCAACTACACGACGGTCACCGGGACGGTGACCGGCATCGACACATCGACCAGCACGCCGTCGCTCACCGTCGGCGGCATTCCTGTCAGCGCCAGCAACATCATCGGCGTCACCTCCTGACGGCATTACCCGGAGTACAATCATGAGTCTTTCTGGAGCCCTGTCATCGGCGATCTCGGCGCTCAATGCGCAGAGTTCGTCGCTTGCGATGATCAGCGACAACATCTCCAATGCCGATACGACCGGATACAAGACCACGTCCGGCCTGTTCGAGCAGCTGGTGACGGCATCGAGCAGCTCGAAAGCCTATTCCTCGGGGGGCGTCTCGGTCTCCGGCCGTGCCAACATCACGCAGCAGGGGCTGCTGGCCGCCACCACCAATGCGACCGACGTCGCAATCCAGGGCTCGGGCTTCTTCGTCGCCACCAACTCGACGTCGGCCGGAGGCGAGACCTTCTACACCCGTAACGGCGCGTTCACCACCGACAATGCCGGCTATCTCGAGAACGACGGATACTATCTCGAAGGCTGGCGTACCGATGCAAGCGGCAATGTGATCGGCAACGGCCTCGAGCCGGTCAATACGAAGGTGGCGCTGACGAACGGTGGGGCGACGACCAAGACGTCGCTTGCGGCCAATCTGCCAGCCGATGCCGCGAGCGGAGACACCTTCAGCAGCTCGATGACGGTGTATGATTCTGCTGGGACAATCGCACACGCTCAACGTCACCTGGACCAAGGGGGCGACCGCGAACGAATGGACCGCCGATTTCGCGCCGGCGACGGCGTCGGACGGCACCGTGACCAGCGGCACCTATACGATCGACTTCAACTCGGACGGCTCGTTGAGCACGGTGTCCTCGACCAATCTCGGCATCACCTGGAACAACGGCGCAGCGGCGAGCTCGATCACGCTCAGCTTCGGCACGACCGGCGGCGGCACCGACGGCCTGACCCAATTGTCGTCCGGTAGCACGACGCCGAGCGTCTCCAATTTCAGTGCCAATTCCGACGGCATCTCGTTTGGTACGCTGAGCAGCATTTCGGTCGGCAAGAACGGCCTCGTCGAGGCGACCTATTCCAATGGCCAGACGGTTCCGATCTACAAGATCGCGGTGGCGACCTTCGCCGATCCCAATGGTCTCGTGGCGCATAGCAGCGGCATGTACTCGTCGACGGCGACATCGGGCAACGCGACCCTGCAGGCATCCGGCGAGAATGGTGCAGGGACCATTTACGGCAGCGAGCTGGAGTCGAGCACGACGGATACCACGGGCCAGTTCAGCAGCATGATCTCGGCCCAGCAGGCTTATTCGGCGGCGTCGCAGGTGATCTCTGCCGTCAACAAGATGTACGACACCCTGATCTCGTCGATGAGGTGATCATGGCCGACCTCAAGAGGGAGCGGCTCGGCGAGGGCGAGGCTCTGCTGAAGAAGCTGCGGCGGCTGAGACTGCGTGCCGCGACCGCCGGCAAGGACGACCGCGCGCAACTGTTGGCCTTGATCGACGATATCGAAACGGTCCGACGAAAGCTGCTGCGCGAATGTGCGCAGCTCGACGAGGAGCTCAAGGTCGCCACCGTGAGGGTGACGGCGCTGAATACCTACGCTCGCGTCGCGCAGATCAGCCGCCGACCACAGCGTGAACAGTAAGACGGGAGCGACAGGATGAAACACGCAATTCCGGCCGATCAGCGGCCGGCAAGCGAGGATGAGGTGCGGACCTTGATCGCCCTCATCGATGAGCTCATCGCGGTGGTGTCGGAGGAGAATGCGGAGCTTGCCAAGGGGCTCCCGGCCTCGCGCTCCAAGCAGCTCGACGACAAGAATCGGCTCGCCGGGTTGTTTGAGCAGCGGGTCGCCGAATGCGCCAGGCGAACGGCGAGCCTCGACGTCCGCGACCGTGTCCTGCGCGAACAGCTCATGGAGCACATCTTCAACCTGCGTGGCGCGATGGACGAGAACCTCGTTCGGCTGCGGGCTGCGATCGAAGCCAGCAATCGTCGCATCGAGGCGGTCATGCAGGCGATCCGCGAGCAGATCGCAAATGCCTCGCCCTATGGCGCCGGTGGACGTCGTACCGCGCGTGCGACGTCCTGCGGAACCAATGTGAGGGCGTGATGGCCACCCAGCAACGGGAGTAGGGCAATGTCGCTCGACATAGCACGGTTGGTCGCCTTCAGCGGCATCTCGGCCACGGAGCTGCAGATCAGCGTGGCGTCGTCGAACATCTCGAACGCCGACACGAAGGGTTATACGCAGAAGACGGCCAACCAGGTCACGAACGTGACCGGGGAATTGGAACCGGCGTTTCCATTACTGGCATTTCGAGCAACGTCGACAAGCTGTTGCTGAAATCCCTGATCGGAGCCAACTCCGAGCTCGGCGCCGCCGACACCACGAACAATTATCTGACCCAGCTGCAGCAGCTGTTCGGCAGCGCGTCCACGTCGGGCACCTCGACGACGGGAACGTCGCTGGCAAACTCGCTGGCATCCCTGGAGTCCGCCCTGTCGTCGCTGGCGAGCTCGCCCAGCAGCGTGTCGCTGCAATCGGCCGTCGTCAGCGCGCTGGACGATTTCGCCAGCCAGCTGCGCAGCACGTCGAGCGGCGTGCAGACGTTGCGGGCCAACGCCGACAAGGACATCGCGTCCTCGGTCCAGAGCGCCAACGACGATCTGCAGCAGATCGCCGATCTCAATGTCGAGATCCGCAAGATGGCGGCGTCCGGTCAGTCGACGGCGGACCTTGAGGACGAACGCAATTCGGCGCTGCAGGATCTGTCGTCCTATATGAACGTCAGTTACTACATGGCATCGAACGGCGACCTCCAGGTCTATACTTCGTCCGGGCGAGCCCTCGTCGACAGCTCGGCCCACACGCTGAGCTATACGGCCTCGGCGAATGTCTCGGCGGCGTCGAGCTATGCGTCCGGCGGCTTCAGCGGCATCATGGTCGACGGCGTCGATGTCACGTCCCAGATCACGTCGGGCAAGATCGGTTCGCTGGTCACGTTGCGGGACGAGACCCTGCCGGCTGCGCAGACCCAGCTCGACCAGCTGGCCTCGCAGCTGAAATCGGCGCTGAATGCGATCACCAATGGCGCGTCGGCCGTTCCACCTCCAACCACCCTGACCGGGTCGGCGAGCGTCAGCAGCACGACGGCCCTGTCGGCGTCCGGAACGGTCCGCATCGCCGTGGCCGACCAGAGCGGCAATCTCGTTTCGTATGAGGATCTCGACCTGTCGTCCTACGCGACGGTGGGCGATCTGGTCACGGCGCTCAACGGCATCTCGGGGGTCTCCGCCTCGATCGATTCCAGCGGACACCTGTCGATCAGCGCCACGTCGTCGTCGAACGGCGTCGCGATCAACGACATGACCAGCGCGATTGGCAGCAGCGGCTTCTCCGACTATTTCGGCATGAATGACCTCGTCACCGGGACCAGCGCCGCGAATTTCGCCGTCAACAGCAGCATTCTGAGCGGCGCTGCCGGTCTGCCGACCGGCACGCTCGACAGCTCTGCGACCTTGACGACCGGCAGCCAGGTGCTGACGGCCGGCTCGGCGACGGTCATCAACGCGCTCATCGACAAGCTGACCGGCTCGACCAGCTTCGCCTCGGCAGGCGGCCTGAGCGCAACGACCGGCTCGTTCGCCGATTACGCCGCGGCGATCGTCGCCAATGTCGCCAGCAAAGCGTCGCAGGCCTCCACCGCTTATACCGCGAAGTCGACGGCCCAGTCGAGCTATGCCAGCTCGTTGTCCTCGCAATCTGGCGTCAACCTCGACGAGGAGACGGCGCGGCTGAGCTCGCTGCAGAACAAATACGCTGCCGCTTCGCAGCTGATCTCCGTGATCAACAGCATGTTCTCGTCGTTGCTCACTGCCGTGCAATCGACCTAGTCCGGAGTGCACATCATGACGATGCGGATTGCGACATTCTCGAACTCCGACCAGATGATCACGGGCGCGCTGCGGACGCAGGCGACCATGGCCAACCTCCAGGTGCAGGAGGCCTCGGGGCTGAAGGCGGAGTACCTCGCCGGTTACGGCGCCGACACCCAGCACGTCGTCAATCTGCAGGTCTCCGTCACGCGGGCGCAGTCCTACATCGACGCTGCGACTCTGGCAGATAGCAAAGTGCAGGTCATGTACTCTGCCGTGGGGCAGGTGTCGGACATCGTCAGTCAGCTGCGCACGGCCCTGAGCGCTGCAAGCTCCGGCAGCAGCACGGGAACTACGTCCGCGATCAGCACCGCGCAGCAGTTGCTGCAGCAGATGTCGGGCATTCTGAACACCCAGTATGACGGGCAATATCTGTTCGGCGGCGGGCGGACCGCAACGGCGGCCGTCGACACGTCGAGCTTCGCCTCCGGCACGGGATCGTTGACCACGACGGACACCGGATATTATCAGGGCGACAGCGAGCTTGCCTCGGTCCGCGTCTCCGATGGGCAGTCGGTCACCTATGGCGTGACTGCCGACAACCCGGCGTTCGAGGAGGTCATGCGGGCCCTGAAGTTCGTCGCCAACAGCTCGACCCTGTCCGGAACCGACATCACCTCCGCGCTGACGCTGGCCGATCAGGCGGTGGACGATGTCGCCACGGTGCAGGCCAAGCTCTCCGATGCAGCGTCCCGGATCGAGAGCGCGAAGTCGCAGCAGACCGATTACAAGAGCTATGCCGAGAGCCTTGCGACCGACCTGACCAGCGTGGACGTCGCTGCGGTCACCGCCCAGCTCTCGACTTATCAAGCCCAGCTCACGGCGAGCTATACCGCTATATCCAAGATCCAGAGCCTGAACCTGGCCAGTTACCTGCGTTAGGTTCCGGAGGATCGCGCGGCGAAGCAGGGTGCCGTTGACCGGAGCAAGGCCGGACGCGCGTCGAGCTTGGCGGCGGACGGCTTTGGGAACCTCATTCGGCCCGATTGAAACCATGCGCCGCGCCGGAGGTTTGTTGACGGGCATCTCGTCGGCGGACGTCTCATGGATCAGATAACTAAGCCTCGAAGCGACGGCCATGGCTTGCGGCCGGTGGCGGACAATGTGTGGATCGTCGATGGCGGCCGGATCCGGGCCGCCGGACTGCCGCTTCCCGTGCGCATGACGGTGATCCGCCTGTCCAGCGGTGATCTGCTGCTGCACTCGCCCACGCGTTTCTCTCATGCGCTGCGGGAGGAACTGGAGCAGCTTGGACCGATCAAATATCTGCTCGCCCCCAACGTCGCGCACTGGATGTTCCTGCCGGATTGGCAGGCGGCCCTGCCCAATGCTCGGGTCTTCGCAGCGCCCGGTTTGGCGGGGCGCCGGCAGGTTCGCCGCAGCGGCCTGCGTATCGATCGTGAGCTGACCGACGTGACGCCGGACGAATGGTCCGAGGATATCCAGTTGGTGCTCGTTGCCGCACCGATGTTCACCGAAGTGGAGCTGTTTCACAGGCCGAGCCGCACACTCGTCCTGACCGACCTCGTGCAGAACCTGGCACCGCAAGGTCTGGGGATCGTGTCGCGCACGGCGGCGAATCTGCTCGGGATCACCGCGCCTGATGGCAAGGCGCCGACCTATCTGCGGATGCTGCTGCGGCTCGGCGGCCGTGCCGTCCGGCTTGCGGCGGCGCGGTTGATTGCGCTGGCGCCCGAGCGCGTCATCTTTGCCCATGGCCGCTGGTTCGATACCGGCGGCGCGCAGCAGCTGCGCCGCGCGCTTGGCTGGCTGCTGGATGCCTCGCCCGAGGCGCGCCGGCTGATGCGTGATCTGAAGGGAACGCGCGTCGTGGTGACGGGCGCGTCGAGCGGCATCGGCCGGGCGACGGCACTCGCTCTGGCGCGGGAAGGGGCCAGCGTCGTGCTGGCCGCCCGCCGCGTGGACGTGCTGAAGGACGTCGCGGCCGAATGCGAGACCCTTGGCGGGCGCGCCATGGCGGTCGGCACCGACGTGACAGATGCCGATGCGGTCAGGCACTTGGCCGACCAGGCCGTGCAGACGTTCGGCGGCATCGACGTCTGGATCAACAACGCCGGAACCGGCGTGTTCGGCGCCTATCAGGACGCCGACATCGCGCTCCACCGCAAGACCATCGAGGTCAATCTGCTGGGCACGATGCACGGTGCCTATGCGGTTCTGCCGATCTTCCTGCGGCAGCGGCGCGGAACCTTGATCAACAACATCTCGCTCGGCGGATGGGCGCCGACTCCGTTCGCGGCCGCCTATACCGCCAGCAAGTTCGGTCTCCGTGGTTTCTCCGCGAGCTTGCGTCAGGAGCTCGCCGGTCACAAGGATATCCACGTCTGCAGCGTATTTCCCGCGATGGTCGACACGCCCGGCTTCGTGCATGGCGCCAACATGTCCGGCCGCAATCTCGATCCGGGACCGCTGTTGTATCGGCCCGAGGATGTCGCCGAGACGTTCGTGCAGTTGATCCGCACTCCTCACGACGAAGTCGCCGTCGGCTGGCCGGCGCGGCTCGGGCAGATCTCCTATGCCTTGGCGCGCTGGCCGACCGAGCGCCTGATGAGCACGGCGTTCCGTTTCCTGTTGTCGCGCGCGAAGGCCGCACCGCGCAGCATCGGTGCCGTGCTGGCGCCGATCGCCGCTGGCACCGCGGTGAGCGGTGGCTGGCTCGGACGCAAGAAGCTCCCGCCGGCAGCGCAGCTCAGCAAGATTGGATTGGCGGTCGGGCTCGGAGGCCTTGCGTTGGTCGCTCTTGCGCGCGCCCGCCGGCCTTCGCGGCCGCCGCGTCGACATATTGCTCGCTGATCCCCGGGAGAGCGCCCATGCTCGGCAAACTCGATTGGTCGGCGATCCCCTTTGGCCAGCCCATTCCGCTCGTGGCCGCAGGCCTCGTGCTGGTCGCTATCCTCGGCGTGCTCGTCTGGGTCCTGGCAAAGGGCCATTTTCCTTATCTCTGGCGTGAATGGATCACGAGCGTCGATCACAAGCGGATCGGCGTGATGTACATGCTGCTTGCCTTCGTGATGCTTCTGCGTGGCGGCACCGATGCGATCATGATGCGAACGCAGCAGGCGGTGGCATTTCATTCCAGCGGCTATCTGCCGCCAGAGCACTACAACCAGATCTTCTCCGCCCACGGCACGATCATGATCTTCTTCGTGGCGATGCCGTTCGTGATCGGGCTGATGAATCTCGTCGTGCCGCTGCAGCTCGGGGCACGCGACGTCGCCTTTCCCACGCTGAACTCCGTCGGCTTCTGGCTCACGGCCACCGGCGCGCTGCTGGTCAACGTGTCGCTCGTCGTCGGCGAGTTCGCGCGCACCGGATGGTTGCCGTTCCCGCCCTTGTCGGAGTTGACCTACTCGCCCGGAGTCGGCGTAGACTATTACATCTGGGCGCTGGAGATCTCCGGCGTCGGGACTCTGGTCAGTGGCATCAACCTCGTGACCACCGTCCTCAAGCTGCGTACCCAGGGCATGAGCTATCTGCGCATGCCGATGTTCTGCTGGACCACGCTGGCCTCCAATCTGCTGATCGTCGCGGCGTTCCCGATCCTCACGGCGACGCTGACGATGCTGATGCTCGACCGCTATTTCGGCTTCCATTTCTTCACCAACGAGGCCGGTGGCAACGTGATGATGTTCATGAACCTGATCTGGGCCTGGGGGCATCCCGAGGTCTACATCCTGGTTCTGCCGGCGTTCGGCATCTATTCCGAGGTGGTCGCGACGTTCTCGAGCAAGTCGCTGTTCGGCTATCGCTCGATGGTGCTGGCGACCATGGCGATCTGCGTCATCTCCTTCATGGTCTGGTTGCATCATTTCTTCACGATGGGGGCGGGGCCCAACGTGAACGCGATCTTCGGCATTGCCAGCATGATCATCGCGGTGCCCACGGGCGTGAAGATCTACAATTGGCTGTTCACGATGTATGGCGGGCGGGTGCGCTTCACGACGCCCATGCTGTGGTCGGTCGGGTTCATGATCACATTCATGATCGGCGGCCTGACCGGTGTGCTCGTCGCGGTGCCGCCGGCGGATTTTCTGCTGCACAACAGCCTGTTCCTGGTCGCCCATTTCCACAACGTCATCATCGGCGGGGTGCTGTTCGGGGTGTTTGCGGGTGTCACTTACTGGTTTCCAAAGGCGTTCGGCTTCCGCCTGTATGAGAGCTGGGGCAAGGCGGCGTTCTGGTCCACCCTCGTCGGCTTCTACGTCACCTTCATGCCGCTCTATGTCGTCGGCCTGCTCGGCATGACCCGGCGGATGCAGCATTACGACGTCGCGGAATGGCGCCCCTGGCTTGCAGTTGCGACGTTCGGCACGACGCTGCTCGCAATCGGGGTCATTCTCCAGATCCTCCAACTGGTCTTCAGCATTCGCGATCGCGAGCTCCTGCGCGACACGACCGGCGACCCCTGGGACGGCCGCTCGCTCGAATGGGCCACGTCCTCACCGCCGCCGGTGTTCAATTTCGCGGTGCTGCCGAATGTGACGGGGCAGGATGCGTATTGGCAGATCAAGGAAAATGCAAAAGACCAGCAGCTCCATACGCGGGAAAAGGACTATCAGGATATCGAGCTGCCAAGGAATTCCCCACTGGATCTCGTCTGCGCCTTCTTCGCCACGGTCATGGGCTTCGCGCTGATCTGGCACATCTGGTGGATGGTGGCGCTCGGCGCAATGGGAGCGTTGGCGACATTCGTGGTGTTTGCTTGGCGCGATCACGACGAGTACGTCATCCCGGCGGCCGAGGTCGCCCGGATCGATCGGGGCGTCATCGAGGCGCGGCAGGGCTTGGCGTCGCCCAGCGGCACCTGAGAACAATCCAAGGTGCCGGTGCGTCGGGCCAGCCGCACGCACCGGCGAAGTCACATCACCAGCGATGATGGGCGCGGATCACGCCATGACCGTGGCGGTGTCCGAAATGACGGCCGCCGTGCCAGCCATGATGATGGCCCCAACCCGGACCGCGGTAATAGCCGTAGCTGTGGCGCCACGGCCGCGGGCCGTAGGAATAGCCGTAGCTGCGATAGATCGGGCGCGGCACGTAGCTGTAGCCATAGCCGCCGTAATAGGGGCGGTAGGCCGGGTAGTAGCCGCCATAGCCGTAGGGATAGGCGGCGTAACGATACCCGCCGTAATAGGGATAGGGCGCGTAGCCGCCATAGTAGGAGGGGGCGGCGATCGCCGATCCGATCACGGCTCCCGCCAGCAGCCCCGCGCCGATCGCGGCACCGCCGCCCCAGCCGCCATGCCAGCCGCCGTAGCGGACCTGGACGGCATGCGAGCTTTCGGCGCCCGGCTTGGCGACTGCTGACAGCGACGTCAGCGGCGCAGCCGAGACCGCGTGCAGCGTGGACAAAGAAAGTGCGCCGGCGATGGCGAGCGTCGCGGCGGCCTTGAAGGTGACCATCCTGATGTCTCCCGTTGATTCAGGGTCATGCTCAACCGGGAGAGACGATCTTCGTTGCAGCGGTCGCGGCGGACGTTTTGTCGCGCGCCATTGTGCAGGTTGGCGGTCGATGCCGGAGACCGGCATCGACCCTGCTGTCGTTACGGGCAGGAGTGGCGCAGGCCGTCATTGCCGAGATAGGTGCCGGAGCCCGTGTCGTAGGACCGGAAGCGCTGGGCGCAATAGGCCTGGGCATTGGCGGCCTCGGCGCGGCTGTTGGCGATGGCGCCACCGATGATCGCGCCGGCCGCCAGACCGCCCAGGGCCGCGGCACCCGCACCATAGCCGCGGCCATGCCCGTAATAGCGATGGCCGTAATAGCCGTGGCGATGACCGTAACCGCCGCGCCAGTGGCGATATTGCACCTGCTGCAACTCGGTCGCGTTCTGCGTGGCGGCGGCCGGTGCCGGATGGTTCGGCAGCAACGGCGCGGCGGCGACCGGCGATGCGGCCGCGAGCGCCATCGTTCCGATGGTGGCGACCGTCAAAAGTTTGCGCAGATCCATCTGCGTGCTCCTTTCTGTTCGTTATGCGGAGGGCAACGGCTCGCCGCCGTCCTCCGTTCCGCGCCGCGAAGGAGCATGTCGGCGGCACGAGGTCGCATCCCAGAGGGGAACCGTGACCGCAAGCTACTCGATCAGCGCATCGAGCAACGCATCCGGACATTCTGTCATCATCGTATGCCCCGCGCCCGGCAGCACGATCGTGTGCGATTGCGCAATCGCGGCCGCCAGCGCCTTGCCGGCCTTCAGCGGCGTCATCATGTCCTTCTCGCCGAGGATCAGCCGGGTCGGAACCTTGATCCTGGCCGCCGCTGCCAGCGCATCCTGATAGGTGTTGCAGGCGGAGAGATCGTTGAACAGAACGCCCGGCGCGCAGCGCTCCAGGGTCGCCTGCGCGCCGCCATGCATCCACAGCCCCGGCGCGCGGCTGCCGCCGAGTTCGGCGGCAAAACCAAGGCCCCAGATCGAGACCATGTCGATTGCGGCGTGATCATTGGCTTCCGCGGCCTTCAGGAGGTCAGGTCCGACCGTCATCGTTGCCGCGGTGCCGATCAGGCTGAGCGCCGACACCCGATCGGGATGGCGCGCCGCGGCATCAAGCGCGATCAGCGAGCCCATCGAATGGCCGATCAGATGCGCGGGCTTGGCGTGCACCGCCTGCAACAACGCGATGATCCAATCGGCCATCGCAGCAATGGTCGGCAGCGCCGGGCCGGCCGAGCGGCCATGGCCCGGCAGGTCGGGCGCCAGTACGGCAAAGCCGTGATGGGCGAACCAGCGGCTGTGCAGCGCCCAGGCCGAGTGATCGACGCCGGCACCATGGATGAAGACGACGACGGGCAGGGACGAATCGAAATCGCGCCGCCGGTGGCGGCGAAGACCTCATGATCTCCGATCGACAGCTGCATGGCTCACACCTTCTGCGAGGCGCGCAGCGCCTGTCCGAGATCGTCGATGATGTCGCTGGCCGCCTCGATGCCGACGGACAGCCGGATCAGCTCTTCGCCGATCCCAGCCGCGGCGAGCTGGGCTGCGTCCATCTGCTGATGCGTGGTCGAGGCGGGATGGATCACCAGCGTCTTGGCGTCGCCGACATTGGCGAGATGGCTGATCAGCTTCAGGCTCTCGATGAACTTGCGTCCCGCGGGACGTCCGCCCTTGATGCCGAACGAGATGATCGAGCCGGCGCCGCGCGGCAACAGCTCCTTGGCGAGCGCATGGTCCGGATGCGTCTCCAGCGAGGGATGCAGCACCCAGTCGACGGCCTTGTTCGCCGTCAGCGCCGCCAGCACGGCGGCGGTGTTCGCGACGTGGCGCTCCATGCGCAGATGCAAGGTCTCGACGCCCTGCAGCAGATGGAACGCGTTGGTCGGCGACAGGCAGGCGCCGAAATCGCGCAGGCCCTCGGTCCGCGCGCGCATGATGAAGGCGGCCGCGCCGAACTGCTCGTCGAAGACGATGCCGTGATAGCCGGCATAGGGCTCGGTGAGCTGCGGGAACTTGGCCGAGGCGCGCCAGTCGAACCGGCCGCCATCGATGATCGCGCCGCCGATCGCGATGCCATGGCCGCCGAGCCATTTGGTCGCGGAGTGCATCACGATGTCGGCGCCTTGCGCGATCGGCTGGCTGAGAAAGGGCGTGGCGAAGGTGTTGTCGATCAGGAGCGGCACGCCGGCTGCATGCGCGATCGCCGAGACCTTGGGGATGTCCAGCACCTCCAGACCCGGATTGCCCAGTGTCTCGCCGATCAGCAGCCGCGTGTTCGGCTTGATCGCCGCGCGGAAACCGTCGTGATCCCTGGGCTTGACGAAGCTCGTGGTGATGCCGAAGCGCGGCAGCGTGTGCGCAAGCAGGTTGATGGTGCCGCCGTAGAGCGAGGAGGAGGCCACGATGTGGTCGCCCGCATTGAGCAGCGTGGCGATGGCCAGATGCAGCGCCGCCTGGCCGCTCGCGGTGCAGACCGCGCCGACGCCGCCTTCGAGCGCGGCGAGCCGCTCCTCGAGCACGGCCGTGGTCGGGTTGGAAATGCGGGTATAGATGTGGCCGGCGCGTTCGAGGTTGAACAGCGCCGCGGCGTGCTCGGTGTCGTCGAACACATAGGACGTGGTCTGATAGATCGGCACCGCGCGGGCGCCGGTCGCGGGATCCGGGTGCTGGCCCGCGTGCAGGCTCAGGGTCTCGAAGGCGGGCGGTTTCGGCGGCGGCATGCGGATCAACTCTCCTCAAGCAGAACGCGTCTTCTGCCACAGATTTCGCCGTCCGTCAGGGCGGCGCGGTGCGCCGCCCCTGCGATATCGATCAGCCGCCGAAGCGCTGCGGGAAAAGGCCGGCCGAGGCGATCTCGGCGATGGAAAGGCGTGCGCTCGGCTTCTCGCGCTCCTTGAGCATGGCCGGCAGCTTTTCGCCGTCGCCCTTGCGGCCGACCGCGATCGCGATCTCCACGGCGAAACCGGCGGGCACCCCGAGGGCCGTCTGTGCGGCGGCGACGTCGAAGCCGCTCATGCCATGGGTGACCCAGCCGGACACCGCCGCCTGATTGGCGAAATTGGCCCAGGCCGCGCCGGCATCGAAGGAATGCGTGCGCGTCGGTGCCGGCTCGGTCTTGCCCGCCGGGATGAAGGTCTTCTTCGACAGCACGTAGACGAGCACGGCGGCATGCTGCGCCCAGCCGCGGTTGAACTCGACCAGCGGCGCCAGGAAGGTGTCGAACTCGGCCGAGCCGCGCAGCGCGTAGAGGAAGCGCCAGGGCTGCGAGTTGTAGGAGGAGGGCGCCCAGCGCGCCGCCTCGATGAAGGTCAGGAGCTCCGTCTCGGGAAGCGCCTCGTCGCTGAAGCCGCGAGGCGACCAGCGATCGACGAAGATGCGATGCGCCGGATGCTCGGTGATGCGGTCGGTCGGCGGGGGAAGATGGGCAGTCACGGGGGTCTCCTTACGTTCAGGCTCGTCGTCGGGCCTCGTGCCGCGCCTCGCTGCGGAGCACAATCCTCGGCCCCTGTCTGGCGCACGGCGCGTTGGGAGTCCAGATCGCCAACGCAGATGTGTCCAGCTTCACCGGCAGCACGCGCTCCGCAAGCAAAGCGGCCGCGGATCATGTGCCCGTGCCGCGAGAGGTCTTGGTTTCTTGTTGCGCGAGATCCGACGAGACAGCCGCGCGCATCCTCGCAACGCGCAGGGCGTTCGAGATGTGTCTGCCGTTCGTCCCTCTCTCGGGAGAGGGCACAGGGAAGGCCGGGCGTCGGCTGACACCCATGGCCCGCGTGCAAAAAGGAAGCACGCGGCGGTTACCACAGGATCAGCCGGACATCCGGCCTTCCCTGCGCAATGGGCTTACGGCTTATACGCGATCTCCCCGGTGCGCCGGGCTTTCTGGCCACCGTCGCCTGCGCGAAGCGGAGCTTCGTCGCAGACTTGATACTAGCGTCGGAGTATCAGGACCACGCGATTTCGCCGTCCGGCTCCCATCGTTCGTCCGCATGCGTGACGCACGCTGCGACGAGAACCGGCCATCGCATCCCACACCAACGTTTCGTGACGTTCGCGAAGCGCCCCTCTCGATCGGGCGGGATGAGGTGATACAACCATGAATTCTGAAAAAAAGAAAGAAGAAAATTTTTCGCAGGAGGACTGGACAGGGCAAATCAGCCTGAGAACGCGGGCGAATTTCGTGCCTTCGCGCAAGATCAAGAGAACGCTATCCCGACGACCGGCAAGTACACGCCTTGGAACAAGGGCAAGCTGACGGGGGCGAAGCCTCCACTGCGGCTCAAACATGTTTGGTCCATTCGAACGAAGCTCCAGATCGAAGGTCGTGTCCGATACCTCGCGATGTTCAATCTGGTGATCGACAGCAAGCTCCCTGGCTGCGATGTCGTGGCGATCAAAGTCGAGAATGCCGCCGCAGGCGGATACACTGCGGATCGCGCAACCGTACGCCAGAAGAAGACCGGTCGACCGGTCCGATTTGAATTGACCGAACAGAGCCGTCAGGCGGTCGATGAGTATCTGAAGGCCGCCAACAAGACGCCTGGCGAGTTCTTGTTCGCAGGCCGTCGTGGTCTGCAAAAAGCGTCACCACACGCCAATATGCGCGCCTGGTATCGGACTGGATCGGCAGTGTCGGGCTTGATCCGAGGCTATATGGGACGCACTCGCTGCGACGCACCAAAGCGATCCTGATTTATCGGCGCACTGGAAATCTCAGAGCGGTCCAGCTTCTGCTCGGCCACACCAAGATCGAAAGCACCGCTGGGCATCGAAGTAGATGACGCCCTGGCAATAGCGGAACAAGTCGACGTCTGAAACACCGGGCGGAGCGGGCACGCTCCGCCCGATTGTCGACGTACGGATCGGGACAACAGGCGACATCGAGAGACAGCGAAACCGAACGGCTGAGAGATCGCGCCGCGTTAGTGGCAATCGGACGGCACAGCCGGACTTCCCCCAGCTTCAGAAATGCCCCGTGTGGCCCAGCACTTACGTTCCCGGCCAATAGCGGATCTCTGTGAGTGTCGGCCGATCATTCTGGCAGTCCAGATGCGCGGAGGGCCTTGGCCAGTTTCGCCGCCAACTCCCGAGCGCAATCTACGCCGGCGAGCTGTCCGCTGATGCGAAAGCCAGGCTGCAGTTCCAGTACGCAGGCTGCCGCGGTCCTAGCCTCGTCCATACGCCCGAGCGCGGCAAGCGATGCGGCGAGTTGCACCCAGGTGATGCTGTGACCGGGATTGGAGAGGTTGGACTTGTAGGCGGCGCCGGCCGCCTCGGCGTAGCGATCGCGATTGAAATGACCGAGCGCCTGGGCGTCGTAAGCCGCAAATGCCCAAGGATCGAACGGACTGAGGCGCATCCCGCGCTCGCTCCAATCGATCGCCCGCTCCGCGTCGCCCGCCCATCCGGCGACGACGCTGCCGAGGATCCAGGCCAGCGCGGTCGACGGACTTAAAGCAAGCGCCGCTTCAAAGGCAGCGAAAGCCGCCTGGCGATCGTGCGCGTCCATGCCGAGCGAGAACCCGGCAAAGGTAAGCGCCAGCGCATCGTCGCGGCCATGCTCGATGGCAAGGCGCGCGTACCGCACCGATGCGAGGCGGTCCTCTTCCTTGAGCCCCGCGCGCAGAAAGCGATTGTGATGGCTCATCGCGGCCAGTCCGTGGGCGAGGCCGTAGGTGGGTTCGAGACTGAGCGCACGCGACAAATGCGTCAGAGCGACAGCCGCGCGATCGGGCATGCCGGAATCGACATCCTGTTGCGCACGCAGGACAAGCTCATAGGCATCGAGACTGTCAGGCCGTTTGCGAAGGATGCGGTCAAGCTCGGCGCGCCGCAGACTCGGCTCGATGGCGCCGACCACGGCGAGCGAGATCTCGTCCTGCAGAGCGAAAAGGTCGCCCACAGTGCGGTCGTAGCGTTCGGCCCAGATCTGCGCACCAGTTGTGGCGTCGGCGAGTTGCGCGTAGATACGGACGCGATCGTCGACGCGACGCACGCTGCCCTGCAGGACATAACGTACCCCGAGATCGTGGCCGACTTGCCTCACGTCGGCGATACGATGGCGCCAAACGAAGCTCGAGTTGCGCGCGATCACGAACAGCCACCTGATGCGCGACATTCCGGTGATGATGTCGTCGACGATGCCGTCGGCGAACCATCTGGCCTCGCCCGATTGCTCGAACGGCAACACCGCAATCGAAGGCTTTTCTGGTACGGGAAGCGCGGCCGGTCGAGTGGCGTCGGCATTTGCTTCGACGCGTGTCACCGATGGTCCAATATAGCGATAGCCACGACGCGGCAGTGTCTCGATCCAGCGACCGCCGCCTGGCTCAAGGGCGCGACGAAGCGCTGCAATCTGCACAGTGAGATTGCTGTCCTCGACGACGAGCCCGGGCCACGCTGCATCGATCAGTGCGTCCTTGCTGACAGGAATTCCGGCGCGCTCCAGCAGAAGGCGCAGCAGCGCAGCGCCGCGCTGACCAAGCAAGCTCGGGATTCCGTCGCAAAGCAGCGCGCCGGTCTCGGCATCGAGAGAAAAGGAGCCGAATCTGTAGGTTGCTGGCGCGGCTTGATCGGTCATTTCGGCGATATTTTGCAACAATTTCGGAGATGTTTCACGACCTTTGGATGGTGAACCGGCAGATTCAGGCTCCCTGATCACCAAACTGGAAAGCCATCATGGACCGACAGCCGATCATCCGAAAACCTGGCCAAGGCAAATCTGTCCAACTCGCCGGCCAGCCGATGGGATTTCTCGTCACCGGCAGCGATACCCGTCACACCTCGATGTTTGAGTGGACAATTCCGCCCGGCTTCTCCACGGGGCTCCATGTCCACCGCGTGCAGGAAGAGACGTTCTATGTCCTGGAGGGCGAGTGCGACTGGCAGGTCGGCGACGAACGCGTCCGCGCGACTCCCGGCACTTATCTCTTTTACCGCCGGGCGTGCCACACGCCATCGCTAACGCGTCCGATACCATCGCCCGTGTGCTCATGACAGTGTCTCCGCCCGGCCACGAGCGCTATTTCGAGGAGCTCTCCGAGACGGTGGCACGGGGCGGTGCGGATCCTACGACAATTGCAGAGCTGCGGGCTCGCTATGACACGGATCAGCTATCGGCGCTCAAAAGCACGGCGCCTTCCGCCCCGATGGCCTGAGAACGCAGTCGGCTCTCAAATGTTCTCGTTGGGTCACGTGCTGCCTTCCCGAACGAGCTAGCGTCACGGCCAGTGTACCTCAGATAGTTGCCGACTTGATGCAGCGCCGCAAGTCGGCAGCCTCCGGGGTCATTCAGGGCATGGTCGGGCGGCCCTGTCACGTCCGTAATTCGCCCTTAACGGACACTCCCGGACTCTGATGACAGGTCTGTCGTTGGCTGCGGGCCCCCGACCTGCGGCACTGCATCAAGTCAGCGGCGATCTGGGATACGACGGCATCAAGTCAACGTAGCGTCCAGCAGCGCGTGGCCGTGCGGTGGTTCCCAGTTTGCGATGGAGAGGCGTGAATGCGGGGACAAGCCCGCTCATGGCGAGTACCCCGAGAGGCCGCTTGACCAGAGACGCACCGGCTCTAGGACTACCGGGCCTTATGTCTGTGAGGCTTGTTCGCGGTGGAGAGGTACGCACAGAACATGTCCGCCATCGCGTCGGCATAGGCCGATATTTCGGCGCGGCTGCGCGGGGTCTCCGAGAAGTGCTTTCCGACCTGGCTCAGCGTCGTCTTGATCAGGTCGGCGGCCCGCAAGCGCTCCGCCTCGCCGGCTTGCGGCAGCACCTCGCGCATCAGCGCCAGCATGGCGCGGCGGCCGCTTGTCCTGGCCCGGCGCGCCTCGGGCGCATCGCGATAGAGCGGTGCGGCGTCGTCGAGCGCGCCACGCACGGCGGCTTCGTCGCACTCCGATTGCAGGAACGCGTGAACGAGCGCGCGCAATCGCGTCAAAGGCGGACGGCTCGTGTCCTCCAGAATGCCGTGCAGCAGTTTCGTCGTCTGCTGCCACTCGTCGCTCTGCAGTCGGAACAGGATCGCCGCCTTGTTCGGGAAGTACTGATAGAGCGAGCCGACGCTGACGCCGGCCTTCTCGGCGACGCGCGCCGTGGTGAAACGTTGCGCGCCTTCCTTGGTCAAAACCTGAACAGCCGCCTGCAGAATGGCCGCGACGAGGTCGGCCGAGCGGGCCTGTTGCGGCTGCTTTCTCGCAGAAATCACGGCTTTTCGAGTGGGGGGCATGGCGTGGTCCGGAATGCGATTAGCGAATGCGAATGATTAGTCGTATTTTGACCTGGACGCAAACGACACACCTCAGAGGACGGAGAACGAACATGACCACCCTCACCACTCAGCCAGTGGCATCGCTGCTGGATCGCCTGCTTGCCGAGGCCGTGCTGCTGCGGCCGGAGACGAGTCCGATCTTTGCCGGCACGACCGAACGGGGCGAGCAGCTGATGCGCAGCAAGTCCGGTCATGTCGAGCTGTACACGCAGCTCAAGGACTTTCCGCTTCCTGTCTCGCGCGAGACCGGCGTGCTGCTCTACATGCTGGCGCGCGGCTTCGAGGCCCGAACCATCGTCGAGTTCGGCACCTCGTTCGGCATCTCGACGCTGTTCCTCGCCGCGGCGCTGCGCGACAATGGCGGCGGCCGGCTGATCACCACCGAGTTCGAGCCGTCGAAGATCGCGCGTGCGCGCGGCAATCTGGCCGCCGGCGGTCTGCTCGATCTCGTCGAGATCCGCGAAGGCGACGCGCTGCGAACGCTCGGCATCGATCTTCCGGAGACGATCGATCTGGTGCTGCTCGACGGTGCCAAGCCGCTGTATGGCGATATCCTTGCGCTGCTCGAGCGCCGGCTCAGAGCGGGGGCGTTCATCGTGGCCGACAACGCCGACGACAGTCCGGATTATCTCGCCTACGTCCGTTCGCCGGCCAAAGGCTATCTCTCGGTGCCGTTCGGCGACGATGTCGAATTGTCAATGCGGATCGGGTGAGACTGAGGGGAACACGACAGACGACGAAGCCCGTAGCCCGCATGAGCGCCAGCGACATGCGGGGACAACGCCACCGCCAGAGCCTGCGCTCTTGCCCGCGGCGCCTCGCCGACGCCCGAGAAGAGAGACCGGCCCCGCATGTCGCTGCCGTCGTCGCCCGATGGGCGACGCTGGCGGCTCATGCGGGCTACGGGACTTCCCGGGAGCATGACTGTGGTGGGTTGGGCGACGAGGCCCGCTGGCCCATCTCGGGAGCTGCGATCGCCGACCAACCTGTTCGGGAGTTGACGTTCCACGGGCGATTGTTCACGAGGAGTCCCGCCATCGTGAGCGACCGACATGCCTCGCATCCTCCTGATCAATCCCAACAGCTCGGCCGCGACCACCGCGATGATGGTGTCGATTGCGGCCGCCTGCTGCGCCGGCCGGGCGGCGGTGGTCGGCGTGACCGCGACGCGGGCGCCGGCCATGATCGTCGATGCCGAGGCGCTCGCGGCCTCGGCTGCGGAGGTGGTCGAGATCGCGCGCGAACATCTTGGCGCGTGCGACGGCATCATTGTCGCTGCCTTCGGCGATCCCGGTGCGGACGAGATCCGGGCGTCGTGCTCACTGCCGGTCGTCGGGATCGGCGAGGCGTCGATGCGCGAGGCCGCACAAGGCGGGCGGCGCTTCGGCGTCGCCACGGTGACGCCGGCGCTGGTGGTGAGCATCGCAGGTCTCGCAGAGAAGCTCGGGCTGTCGGCGCAATTCACCGGGACGCGGCTGACCGAGGGCGACCCGGCCGCGCTCGCCACCGATCCGGCGCGGCTTGCGTCGGCTCTGGCTGCGGCCACGCGCGCCTGCGTCGCGGAGGACGGTGCGCAGGCCGTGATCATCGGCGGTGGACCGCTGGCCCAGGCAGCCGATCAGCTGCAGCCGCAATTCGCCGTGCCGGTCATCAAGCCGATCGCGGCAGCGGTGACGCAACTGATGCAGCGCTTATCGGCCTGAACCGCCTCGGCTCGGCCAGACCGATCATGGCCGATAGCCTGCCGCCGGATGCGGCGCCGCGAGCCGGGCACGGCCGAACAGCTTTTCCCGCAACGTCCCCGGCTGGTAGGCCTTCTTGTAGCGGCCGCGTCTGGTCAGCTCCGGCACCAGCATGTCGGCGACGTCGGCAAAACTCTCCGGTGACAGCGCAAAGGCGAGGTTGAGGCCGTCGACCCCGGTCTGCGCGATCCAGCTCTCGATGAGATCGGCGACTTTGGCGGGCGAGCCGACGAACACCGGGCCGATGCCGCCGATGCCGACATGCTCGGCGACCTCGCGCACGGTCCACACGCGGTCGGGATCGGCGCGCGTCACGTTGTCCATGGCGCTGCGGCCGGCGTCGTTGAGGACGTGGCGGACCTGCTGGTCGAGGTCGTAGGTCGAGAAGTCGACGCCGGTCCAGCCCGACATCAGGGTCAGCGACGCCTCGTGGTCGATGTAGCGGCGATAGTCGGCGAACTTCGCCTCGGCCTCTGCATCCGTCTCGCCGAGCACGACGGTGGCGATGCTGAAGATGACGATGTCGCTGCCGGCGCGGCCGGCGTCGGCGGCGGCCTGGCGGATCGCGGCGACGCGCGGCGCGATGATCTTGGCCGAGGGGCCGGACATGAACACGCATTCGGCATGGCGGCCGGCGAACACGCGGCCGCGCGGCGAGGTGCCCGCCTGGTACAGCACCGGCGTCCGCTGCGGCGACGGCTCGCACAGATGGATCGCGTCGAGCTGGTAGTTCTCGCCGTGATGGCTGACGCGATGAACCTTCGTGGGATCAGTGAACACGCCGCCGGCCCGGTCGCGCTTGACGGCGTCGTCCTCCCAGCTGCCTTCCCACAGCTTGTAGACGACCTCCATGTACTCGTCGGCGACGTCGTAGCGGTCGTCATGCGCAGTCTGGCGCTCCCTGCCCATGCCGCGCGCGGCACTGTCGAGATAGCCGGTGACGATGTTCCAGCCGATGCGGCCCTCGGTCAGATGATCGAGCGTCGACATCCGCCGCGCGAACGGGTAGGGCGGCTCGTAGGACAACGTGCAGGTGACGCCGAAGCCGAGATGCTCGGTCACGGCGGCCATTGCCGAGATCAGCATCATCGGATCGTTCACCGGCACCTGGATGGCGTGGCGCAGCGCCGCGTCGGGGGTGCCGCCATAGACATCGTAGACGCCGAGCACGTCGGCGAGAAACAGTCCGTCGAAGCGGCCGCGCTCCAAGGTCTTGGCGAGGTCGAGCCAATAGGGCAGGCGATTGTAGTCGGAGGAGCGGTCGCGCGGATGCCGCCACAGGCCGGGCGACTGGTGCCCGACGCAGTTCATCGCAAACGCATTCAACCTGATGTCCGCAGCCATGATGTCCCTCGACGCTTCCTTGACGCCTATCAGATGGCACGCTTCGGCCGACGTTTTCAATCACGCCAGCGCCCGGCGGCTTGCGGCGGGCGCAGGCTTGGCTATGGTCGGACGCGATCGAGCGCGCCGCGAAGCAATGACGGTGCGTGGCGGGCTTTGGCCCGCAGGTGCGAGGACGACCGTGATGACGATCCGTGTGACGGCGCTGACCGCGGTCTTGCTGACGACGTCGGCCATGGCGTCCGCGCAGGCCGAGGATTTCAAGGCGAGCTGCGCCACGCTGGCGCAGGGCTTCTCCGGCAGCGGCCGCATCGTCACGGCGGAATTCGTCGCTGCGGGCGGCGTGCAACTGGCGCCGCCCGCGCCTGCGGGCGCGACCGCACCCGCGCCGGATCACTGCCTGATCCGCGGCAAGATCAACGAGCGTATCGGCATCGACCGCAAGCCCTATGCTGTCGGCTACGAGCTGCGATTGCCTGCGACGTGGAATGGCAAGTTCGTCTTCCAGGGCGGCGGCGGCGTCGACGGCGTGCTGCGCCCGGCCCTCGGCCTGCTCACCGGCACCACGCCGCCGAATGGACTGTTCAACGGCTATGCCGTGGCCTCGACCGACGCAGGCCATCTCGAGGAGCCGGGGCCGCTCGGGCCCTATCTGTTCGGCCTCGATCCGCAGGCGCGGCGCGACAAGGGCTACAGCTCGATTCCGCCCGTGGCTGCCGCCGCCAAGGCCGCGGCCGAGAAGCTGTACGGCATGGCGCCGCGCCGGTCCTACTTCGCAGGCTGCTCCAACGGCGGCCGCCAGGCGATGGCGGTGACGCAGCGCTTCCCTGAGCTGTTCGACGGCGTCATCGTCGGCGCGCCGGCCTATCGCGTGCCGCTGGCCGGCATCGATGTGATCGCACAGGAGCAGGCGCTGCTGGCGATCGCGCCGCCCGGCCCGGACGGCAAGGCCGATGTCGGCAGCGCGTTGACCGACGAGGACCTGAAACGGGTCGCCGACGGCGTGACCGCGGCGTGCGATGGCGCCGACGGCGCCAAGGATGGCATGGTGCAGGACGTCATGGCCTGCCGCTTCGATCCGGCCGTGCTCGCCTGCAAGGAGGGCCAGAACTCGCAGTGCCTGCCCGCCCCGAAGCTGAAGGCCATCAAGCTGATGTTCGACGGCAGCCGCAATGCGATGGGTGGGCTGATCTATGCCCGCTGGCCCTACGACCCCGGCCTCGCCGCGCCCGGCTGGCGCGCCTGGAAGCTCGGCACGCCCAAATCC
This sequence comes from Bradyrhizobium oligotrophicum, assembly GCA_050641875.1. Lineage (GTDB taxonomy): Bacteria > Pseudomonadota > Alphaproteobacteria > Rhizobiales > Xanthobacteraceae > Bradyrhizobium > Bradyrhizobium oligotrophicum_B. Next base: position 6,816,221 of record CP192619.1, on the reverse strand, counting down.
AGCCCGCCGAATGCGCGCAATCTGACGCTGATCGCCGGCGGCGTGCCCTATGATTTCATGAGCCCGCCGGAGACGCCGACTGATCTCGTTGCCTGGGTGCGCAATTTCGACATCGACCGCGACGTGCCGAAGGTGATGAAGGGGGCCGGCGGCTTCGACGCCGGCATGGAATACGAGGCGGCGACCTCGACCGATCTCGACGCCTTCAAGGCCAAGGGCGGCAAGATGCTGTTCTATCACGGCACGGCCGATCCGATCTTCTCGGCGCTCGACACCGTCGACTATGTCGATCAGCTCAAGACCAAATATGGCCCCGATGCCGACGGCTTCGCGCGGCTGTTCCTGGTTCCCGGCATGAACCATTGCGGCGGCGGACCCGCCACCGATCAGTTCGACTTGCTGACCGTGCTGGACCGATGGGTGGAGGGCACGGCCGCTGCGCCCGAGGCGATCCGCGCCACCGCGCGGCGCGCGCCCGATGTGCCATGGCCCGGGCGCACACGCGATCTCTGCGCGTTCCCGAAGGTCGCCACCTACAAGGGCAGCGGCAGCCTCGAGGATGCGGCGAATTTCGAGTGCCGCTGATGGGCACGCCCGGCGCGCGCTGCCTTGCGGCGCGCACGATTGCTTGAGGACGGGTTGACGTTCGGCGTCCGCGTGCCGACTTGAACGACCGTCGACCGGCCCATGCTGCCCGGCGGTTCCCCCTCAGGTCTCGAAGTTCCTCATGGTTGCCGTCAAGACGCGAGCCTTCTGCATCCTGCGCGAATTCGAACGGGCACAGACCGAGCTGGTCGGCAAGGCTGTGGCGCTGAGCGACGGCAAGGCCGGAACAGTGGAGCACGTCCATCTTGACGAGCTTCACGGTCTGCGCATCACGATCGGCGGCCATGACGGCCGCTGGCCGGTCTCGACTATCAAGTTCGCGCAGACCTGACCCGCGGCGTTGGTCTCGGATCTGGAACGCTCGCGATCGACCGGCCTGATTGCACGTCACCGACCAGCGTCGTTTGCGGCGCGTGGTGATCAGCAGGATGCTGAGCTGCGGCCTCGGTACGAAAGGGCAGGGCGGCAATTGCCTGTTCTTCATGACACCCCCTTTCGTCGAATGCCTTGAACCATACACCGGCTCGATTGGTTCCTGAGAGACCTGCCGGAAAACCTGGGCCACTGCATATCAAATGATACGAGAGCGGGCCGGCGCTGCGGCTAGCCTCGATGCTCCCGGGGCGGCCGGCCGCTGCTGGTCTGCCGTCCGGACGACGTTGGTCACGGTCGATTCACTTATGTTGATGCGCGCGGCACCTCCTGATCTAGAGTTGTCGATGCGCATCAATGAAACTGGATGCAGTCCCGCATGGAAGTAGAAGGTCAGAAGAAGCGGCGCCGGCGTGTCAAGCAGACGATGTCGTTGAGTGAGCGGTTGCTGGAGATGGCGCGCGAGGCGCGAGACAGGGCGAAACGTCTGCCACCGGGCATCGAGCAGGCCAGGCAGCTCCGGCGCGCCCGCGAGGCCGAAGCGATCGTCGAGCTCGATCGCTTCCTGACGGCTCCCGCACGCAGCACTCCGCCGCGATCGCGTTGACGCCGTCTCGCGCCGGCGCGGGACGAGGGGGAGCGGCGCCGCCGGAGGTCATCGCGGCTCGAATTGATGCAGGCATCGCTGCAACGACGCGCTCGACAGGATGGACGTCCTGAGCGACCGCAACGTCCATGCGGAGATGCGAACAAGGTCAAACCATTTCCAACGACCGTGAAGCCGATGGCGCCGAGCCGGTGACATATCCGGAACTTGCGGCAACAGGGCTGACCAATCCGGCCGAGCCGATTCCCGACCGCATCACGGCCGGGCTTGCGGATATCGCCGATCCATATCGCTGGCATCGCTTCCGTGCTCGCGGTGGCGAGAACAACCTCGATTTCGCATTCGCGACTGTGTGCGACGCCGCGAAATCCGATCCGGGCTCGGCGGTGTGTTCGGTCCGGAGCCACTCGCGTTTCCGCGCCGCGAGGCGATCGTGGCAATTGCACTCGTATCGTGCGCTGGTGCAACCGCCTCCGGGCAATTCCTGACGCTGCGCGCGCCCAACCGTTCCAAAATGGAACGGAAGCGGCGTGTGAGGGGTCCGAGCGTGGGGGGCGACAGCGCTATCCACATTTCTGCACAGCCGTCGCAAAAAGTTCTTGCGCGGGATGCGGCATCGCACTATCTCACCACCACGCCAGCCGGACATCACTGATGACTGAGGCCCCCGACTTTCGGGACCGACGTTGTTTTTTCTTCCGATTGGCTCTTGAGTTTTTCTTCGGAATGGCTCTTGACGGTCTTTCAAAATCAGCTATGTGAAGCGCCCCGGCAATCGGGACTTCCTCGGCGAAAAAGACCAAAGAGGTTGATGCACTTCGTAGTTCGGTCGAACTAACAAGTGCGGGCTGTTTGACAAGTGAAGATGAAGAAAGAGAAACGTGGACGGCGGAGTCCTTGCGGGTCTCGGGATTGAAGGCTTCGGCTTTTGGTTCTGAGATCGGACGAGAAGACTTCGGCGGACAATGTTTCAAAGGTAACACCATGGTTTTTGCGCTGTGAAGCGTGGAGATCGATTGGTGGGACCTCGTCAAACGTTGTGATCAGCCGGTTCAAAGCTTCAAGTTCAACTTGAGAGTTTGATCCTGGCTCAGAGCGAACGCTGGCGGCAGGCTTAACACATGCAAGTCGAGCGGGCGTAGCAATACGTCAGCGGCAGACGGGTGAGTAACGCGTGGGAACGTACCTTTTGGTTCGGAACAACACAGGGAAACTTGTGCTAATACCGGATAAGCCCTTACGGGGAAAGATTTATCGCCGAAAGATCGGCCCGCGTCTGATTAGCTAGTTGGTGGGGTAATGGCCCACCAAGGCGACGATCAGTAGCTGGTCTGAGAGGATGATCAGCCACATTGGGACTGAGACACGGCCCAAACTCCTACGGGAGGCAGCAGTGGGGAATATTGGACAATGGGGGCAACCCTGATCCAGCCATGCCGCGTGAGTGATGAAGGCCCTAGGGTTGTAAAGCTCTTTTGTGCGGGAAGATAATGACGGTACCGCAAGAATAAGCCCCGGCTAACTTCGTGCCAGCAGCCGCGGTAATACGAAGGGGGCTAGCGTTGCTCGGAATCACTGGGCGTAAAGGGTGCGTAGGCGGGTCTTTAAGTCAGGGGTGAAATCCTGGAGCTCAACTCCAGAACTGCCTTTGATACTGAAAGATCTTGAGTTCGGGAGAGGTGAGTGGAACTGCGAGTGTAGAGGTGAAATTCGTAGATATTCGCAAGAACACCAGTGGCGAAGGCGGCTCACTGGCCCGATACTGACGCTGAGGCACGAAAGCGTGGGGAGCAAACAGGATTAGATACCCTGGTAGTCCACGCCGTAAACGATGAATGCCAGCCGTTGGTGGGTTTACTCACCAGTGGCGCAGCTAACGCTTTAAGCATTCCGCCTGGGGAGTACGGTCGCAAGATTAAAACTCAAAGGAATTGACGGGGGCCCGCACAAGCGGTGGAGCATGTGGTTTAATTCGACGCAACGCGCAGAACCTTACCAGCCCTTGACATGTTTGGGACCGGTCGCAGAGACGTGACCTTCTCTTCGGAGCCCGAAACACAGGTGCTGCATGGCTGTCGTCAGCTCGTGTCGTGAGATGTTGGGTTAAGTCCCGCAACGAGCGCAACCCCCGTCCTTAGTTGCTACCATTTAGTTGAGCACTCTAAGGAGACTGCCGGTGATAAGCCGCGAGGAAGGTGGGGATGACGTCAAGTCCTCATGGCCCTTACGGGCTGGGCTACACACGTGCTACAATGGCGGTGACAGTGGGAAGCTAAGGGGCAACCCTTCGCAAATCTCAAAAAGCCGTCTCAGTTCGGATTGGGCTCTGCAACTCGAGCCCATGAAGTTGGAATCGCTAGTAATCGTGGATCAGCACGCCACGGTGAATACGTTCCCGGGCCTTGTACACACCGCCCGTCACACCATGGGAGTTGGCTTTACCTGAAGGCGGTGCGCTAACCAGCAATGGAGGCAGCCGACCACGGTAGGGTCAGCGACTGGGGTGAAGTCGTAACAAGGTAGCCGTAGGGGAACCTGCGGCTGGATCACCTCCTTTCTAAGGATGGCTCTTCAGCAAGCTTCGATCTTCGGATCGTTTGCTTCTATCGAGCTGTTTTAGAAACATCAGGGGGCCACCGAGACCGCCAGGTCTTGCGTGAGCTCCATTGGCGGGATTTCGCCGTCTTCGTTTCTCTTTCTTCGCGGACGAACACGCTGCCTGGGGCTGCGCGGTTGCTGCTTGGCCTTCGTTGGTTTGACCTTCGCGGGCAGGGCGGTGACGAGCTTCGAGCGTTAGGGCTTGTAGCTCAGTTGGTTAGAGCGCGCGCTTGATAAGCGTGAGGTCGGAAGTTCAAGTCTTCCCAGGCCCACCAATCTTCGCGCCTGCTGGCGCTACGGTCCGGCAAGCCATATCGTGTGGCAAGCCAGTCGTCTCGACGATCGCGCTGCTTTGCATTCGTCTTTCCGAGTATGGGGCCTTAGCTCAGCTGGGAGAGCGCGTGCTTTGCAAGCATGAGGTCGTCGGTTCGATCCCGACAGGCTCCACCACGCTTCGCCCTTCGGGCTACGCGTGGCGCGGCCAACGGGCTGCGCCTAGCGTGTTCAAAATTCGTCCGCGAGACAACATTTCGCATCTTCTGGTCCTCACCGGGACTACAGAAGACTGCGTGTTATCTGACATCGTGAAGAGGAGATCGATCCGAGTAGGGTCGTGCAATGAAGGGCCACCGCGCGAGCGGTCCGCATTTCGACTTTGCACCGACGCCTTCACTATCTCCGGGTCATTTCGGCGCAGGCTGGAAGCTGTGAAGCATCCCGTCTGTTGTAAATGACTCTGTTCGCTGCGCTTGACCGCACGGCGATCGGTTCGATCTTAAGAAGCAAGCTGGTCTTTCTAATCAGTGTCCGCGCTGCTCTGCGCCTTGTCCTTACGGACGGGTGAGGGCGGTGAACATTCTGCCGAGTGTGTGGACATTGATAATGAGAGCAATCAAGTGCCTTAAGGGTGTTCGGTGGATGCCTTGGCGCTGAGAGGCGATGAAGGACGTGCTACGCTGCGATAAGCCGTGGGGAGCTGCGAAGAAGCTTTGATCCGCGGATTTCCGAATGGGGAAACCCACCTTCGATAGCCGGAACTCCAAGACCTCCGGGTCTTGGTGTTCGATCAGGAGACTGTGACGATCCCGAGCCGAGAGGTTTTGGATTTCCGGTTATCAAGAGAAGGTATGAGACTTCTGAATACATAGGAGGTTTCAAGCGAACCCAGGGAACTGAAACATCTAAGTACCTGGAGGAAAGGACATCAACCGAGACTCCGCTAGTAGTGGCGAGCGAACGCGGACCAGGCCAGTCATGAATGCAAGCCAACCAGAACCTGTCAGGAAAGCAGGGCCTCAGAGGGTGATAGCCCCGTATGGGTAATGCAAGCATTCATGCTCGAGTAAGGCGGGACACGTGCAATCCTGTCTGAACATGGGGGACCACCCTCCAAGCCTAAGTACTCCTCAGCGACCGATAGTGAACCAGTACCGTGAGGGAAAGGTGAAAAGCACCCCGACGAGGGGAGTGAAATAGACCTGAAACCGGACACCTACAAACAGACGGAGCCCAAGATGCGTTCTGGGTGACGTCGTACCTTTTGTATTATGGGCCAGCGACTTAATTTAACGAGCAAGCTTAAGCCGATAGGCGTAGGCGTAGCGAAAGCGAGTCTGAATAGGGCGTCAAGTTCGTTGTATTAGACCCGAAACCTAGTGATCTAGCCATGAGCAGGTTGAAGGTGAGGTAACACTCACTGGAGGACCGAACGGGTGCCTGTTGAAAAAGGCTCCGATGACTTGTGGTTAGGGGTGAAAGGCCAATCAAACTGGGAAATAGCTGGTTCTCCGCGAAAGATATTTAGGTATCGCCTCGGACGAATACCTCAGGGGGTAGAGCACTGGATGGGCTAGGGGGACTTACCGTCTTACCAAACCCAACCAAACTCCGAATACCTGAGAGTACTATCCGGGAGTCACACGGCGGGTGCTAACGTCCGTCGTGGAGAGGGAAACAACCCTGACCTACAGCTAAGGCCCCCAATTCGTGGCTAAGTGGGAAAGGATGTGGAAATCCCAAAACAACCAGGAGGTTGGCTTAGAAGCAGCCATCCTTTAAAGAAAGCGTAACAGCTCACTGGTCTAAATAAGGGTTTCTGCGCCGAAGATGTAACGGGGCTCAAGCCACGAGCCGAAGCTTAGGGTGCATCGCAAGATGCGCGGTAGCGGAGCGTTCTGTAAGCCTGCGAAGGGTGACCCGTGAGGGCGCCTGGAGGTATCAGAAGTGCGAATGCTGGCATGAGTAACGACAAACACTGTGAAAGACAGTGTCGCCGAAAGTCCAAGGGTTCCTGCGTAAAGTTAATCTTCGCAGGGTTAGCCGGTCCCTAAGGCGAGGCCGAAAGGCGTAGTCGATGGGAATGCAGTGAATATTCTGCAGCCAGTGGATGGTGACGAATCCCGTGTGTTGTCCGACCTTACTGGATTGGTTGGGCTTCGAAGGGGTTCCAGGAAATAGCCTCCACATTAGACCGTACCCGAAACCGACACAGGTGGACTGGTAGAGTATACCAAGGCGCTTGAGAGAACTATGTTGAAGGAACTCGGCAATTTACCTCCGTAACTTCGGGATAAGGAGGCCCATTGCATGGGCAACCATGCAGTGGGGGCACAGACCAGGGGGTGGCAACTGTTTAACAAAAACACAGGGCTCTGCGAAATCGTAAGATGACGTATAGGGTCTGACGCCTGCCCGGTGCCGGAAGGTTAAGAGGAGAGGTGCAAGCCTTGAATTGAAGCCCCGGTAAACGGCGGCCGTAACTATAACGGTCCTAAGGTAGCGAAATTCCTTGTCGGGTAAGTTCCGACCTGCACGAATGGCGTAATGACTTCCCCGCTGTCTCCAACATAGACTCAGTGAAATTGAATTCCCCGTGAAGATGCGGGGTTCCTGCGGTCAGACGGAAAGACCCCGTGCACCTTTACTGTAGCTTTGCGCTGGTATTCGTGACTGTTTGTGTAGAATAGGTGGTAGACTTTGAAGCTCGGGCGCCAGCTCGGGTGGAGTCGCAATGTGAAATACCACCCTAATGGTTATGGATATCTAACCGCATCCCGTCATCCGGGATCGGGACAGCGCATGGTGGGCAGTTTGACTGGGGCGGTCGCCTCCCAAAGAGTAACGGAGGCGTGCGAAGGTAGGCTCAGAACGGTCGGAAATCGTTCGTCGAGTATAATGGCATAAGCCTGCCTGACTGCGAGATCTACGAATCGAGCAGAGACGAAAGTCGGTCATAGTGATCCGGTGGTCCCGCGTGGATGGGCCATCGCTCAACGGATAAAAGGTACGCCGGGGATAACAGGCTGATGACGCCCAAGAGTCCATATCGACGGCGTCGTTTGGCACCTCGATGTCGGCTCATCACATCCTGGGGCTGGAGAAGGTCCCAAGGGTTCGGCTGTTCGCCGATTAAAGTGGTACGTGAGCTGGGTTCAGAACGTCGTGAGACAGTTCGGTCCCTATCTGCCGTGGGTGTTGGAATGTTGAGAGGATTTGCCCCTAGTACGAGAGGACCGGGGTGAACGTACCTCTGGTGGAGCTGTTGTCGCGCCAGCGGCAGTGCAGCATAGCTATGTACGGACGGGATAACCGCTGAAGGCATCTAAGCGGGAAACCCACCTCAAAACGAGCATTCCCTTGAGAACCGTGGAAGACGACCACGTTGATAGGCCGGGTGTGGAAGTGCAGCAATGCATGTAGCTTACCGGTACTAATCGTTCGATCGGCTTGATTGCTCTCATTTTCAGTGTCCATCACTGCAAATGATGACGAAACGACCTTCACGAAGATCTCGCCAGAGATCTTCGGCTTGCTTCTTACCTCGATGTCCTTCGCCGGCCTGGTGGTCTTAGCGAGGAGCCTGAACCCGATCCCATCCCGAACTCGGCCGTTAAACTCCTCAGCGCCAATGGTACTATGGCTCAAGCCCTGGGAGAGTAGGTCGCTGCCAGGCCTGCAAAGGACATCCCCTCTTCACACCCCAAAACAACAACGCCGCGCTGAAACCTCAGCGCGGCGTTGTCGTTTGTCCTGATGCGGTCGTTCGCGCGCGGCAGGCGCCGGGGTCGAAGCTCTAGCCCCGCCGAGATCTCGAGGCCAGCGTCCGCCCGCGCCTCGCGACGCGACCGAGGGCAGGCTGCGATGCTAGGATGACCATGTCGCATCGGTTCGCCTGCGCGGCCAACGCGATTGAAATGATCGAGAGGCGCGGATGGAAACGACCTCGGTAGCGCAGCCGCATCGCTTGAGCGCAATTGCGAGCTTTCATGCCCACATCTATTTCGATGATGCCACTCGAACCGAAGCGGCGCAGCTGCGGCAGTGGATCGCCGACCGCTTCCTCGTGACGCTCGGGCGTTGGCATGACGCGCTGGTCGGGCCTCACGAGCGGCCGATGTATCAAGTTGCCTTCGCGGTCGAAGTGTTTCCTTTGCTGGTGCCGTGGCTGATGCTCAACCATGGCCGCCTCAGCGTGCTGGTGCATCCGAATACGACGGAGCCGTTGGCCGATCACACCGCGCACGCGTTGTGGATCGGACCGCCGCTCGGCATCCGCGGTGAGAATCTTCCTTCGCACGGCGAGGCGGAGCTGCCGCGCGAACCGAACACCACGCCGACGATCGCCGCTTGAGCTCGCGCGCCCACTGGTGACCGCTCCGTCTCGTCACGCGCGGAGACTTGGCGGACTTGCCGAACTACAGCGTGCGCGCGAGATCGAACGCGCGGAGAATGACTTCGGCGGCATCAATGTCGAAATTGCTCGGGCCGAGCAGGCGCGGCGCCAGCGCGCGGCGGCCGGGCAGGGCGTGTCCGCCACCTTCGACGCGATACAGCGACACGCCGCCGATCACATGACAATCGCGCCAGCTGAGTTGCGTGACGGAGGTGTCGCTGGCGAGATCCCGATGCGGCAGCGCCACGGCCTGGCGCGCGCTGCAACCGTCGCGCCGCGCAAAGAACTCCGCCGTCCTTTCAGCACTCCACACCCGGCCGCGCCCGCCGCGCAGCCCGACCTCGCCGCCGCGATAGGGCACCATCGGATCCGCGGTGCCGTTGATCATCACCACCGGCACCGGCCGCGCGGCGCAGGGCTCGATGCCTTCAGGCATGTTGGCGATCACCGTGCCGATGCCGGCAAACAGCTCCGGCGCCTTGCACGCCAGAGTGAAGCTCATCATGCCGCCATTCGAAATGCCGGCGAGATAGATGCGCCGGGAATCGGCTGTGCCGTCGGCGACGAGCTGCCGCACCAAGTTGCGGATGAAGCCGACATCATCGGGACCGCCGGAGCGGCCGTCGCGGCCGTCATTCCATTGCCGGTCGACGCCGTCGGGAAAGACCGCGGCGAAGCCATGGGCTCTCGCGGCTTCGGCAAAGCCTGTCGTGCGCGCGGTGCCCGCTCCGCTGCCGAGCGCGCCATGGAGCACGATCACGGTCGGTTGTGGCGTCCTGCCCGTGGTCATCACCAGCGCATGCCGCGGACCGTCGCTTGTGTCGATGGTGATGCCGCGCTCGGCGGCGACCGCCGTGGTCGAGGCGAACAGAGCGGCCGCCATGGCGGCGATCAAGGATCGGAGATGTGACGTCATGCGCATCCTTCCCGGCTGTCAGGTGACTCCCGGCGGTGGAGCTTCTGTCCGGGCGCAGCGGTCAGCACGCGCAGCCGCATCGCCCAGCTCGGCGCTGCCGCGAGGTCGCGGGCGATCGCAATCCATTCGCCAAATGCGATCCGCAACGGATTGAAGCTCGGTTCAACGCCGACGAGGCCATAGCGCAAGGTCTCGCCGGCCGGGGCCTCGGCGAAACTACCGAACAGCCGGTCGAAAATGATGAGCACGCCGCCATAGTTGCGATCGAGACAGGACGCATTGGCCGCATGGTGAACGCGGTGATGTCGCGGCGTGTTCAGCACATATTCGAGCGGACCGAGATGCGGTGCGAACTCGGTATGGATGAAGAACTGGTAGAGCAGATTGACGCCGAGCATGGCGACGATGGCGAGCGGATGGAAGCCGAGCAGCGCCAGCGGCAGATAGAACAGAAAATGACCGGAGATATCGCTGGTCCAGCCGAGACGAATGGCAGCGGTCAGGTTCAGATGCGTCGAAGAGTGATGCACGGCATGCGTGGCCCACAGCCAGCGAACCCGATGCGAGGCGCGATGGTGCCAGTAATAGACGAACTCACTGGCGAGAAACAATGCGAGCAGGGCCAGCGGCCGGCTCGAATCGAAATCGAAGATCCTGTGGCGATAGGCGATCATGAAGGGAACGGCCGCGACGAGCGCGACCATTGCGCGGATGAGGTGCTGTCCGACCGCGATGGCGAACGAGGCTGCGGTCTCACGCAGGTCGTGAGTCCCGCGGCCGGCCAGCCGGCCGAGCCCATATTCCAGCGTCATGAAGCCGACCGCCGTCAGCAGCACGATCATGCGCGTCGACGGGGGCAGGGAAGAGAGGATGGGCATGGCGCGTGTCCGGCGTCGTCGGATGGAGACGGCGCGCCGGTCCGCTCCGGAACAGCAAGCGGACCGGCGACGTCAATGCTTCCGGAGGACCGCGGCCGGCGGCGCCGCGGCGTCCGCTCAGCGCGTGACGGTGCGGCTGTAGCTGTAGGAATTGCCGCGCGGTCCAGTGCCCTGGCCCTGCCGGGTGCAGCTGCCGCCGCTGCAGCTCGCGGAGCCAGAGCGCGACCAACTGCGGCCGGCCGGACCTGTGCCGCCACCCTGCCAGGCGCAGGCGCCGCCGGAGCAACTGCCGGAGCCGCCGAATGAGGTGGTGCCGCGCGGTCCGGTGACCGAGCCGCCGCGGGTCCAGGCATTCGCGTCGACCGCCGCTGCCGCCGAAAGGACTGCCACGAGCAGAAATGTCGCGATGGATGTCTTCACGTCAGTCTCCCAATTCGTTCGCGCGGGCGATCGCGTCGCCTGCAGAGGGATACTGCGCGTTCGATGTCGCGGCCGAATGCACCGCCGGTGTCGTTTGGTCGCGGTGATTGGCTGGATTGTAACGGCTTGTCACACGGCGGCCGTCCAATGCCGCAACCTCAAGCGGGGCGGACTCCGGCCCCGCCGCCCCCCGGCGCCCGTTCAGGCCGCTACCGGCCCGCCGTTGCGCTTCACCAGCGGGTCTTCGTCGCCGAGTTGACGTTGATCACCGCGGTTGCCGTGTTGGACGTCGTCGTCGCCGTGGTGTTGATCAGGGTCAGAAGCTTGTAGTAGTCGACGACCTTGGCATTGGCGACGTACATCACGTCCTTGCTGCGCATCTGGAAGCCCGAAGCCAGCAGCATGCCGGAGGGATCGCGCAGGTTGACGTGATAGATGGTCGGAATGCGGTCGTAGATGAAGCGGCTGGTATCGACGCCGAGCTTCTGCAGCAGCGGGCGCTCCTCGTAGCGATACAGGAAGACCTCGGCTGGATCAGATTGCTGATCGTTCAGGCCGCCCGCTCTTGCCGATCGCCTGGGCCAAGGTCAGCGTCTCCGTATCGAACGCAATCTCGGAATTGAAGCCGAAGACGTTCTGATTGAGGGCGCCGAGGGCCGTGAAGGTTGGGGATTCCGGGTGATGTAGACGACGTCGTTCGGGCGGATGAAGATGTTCTCGCGCGGATCCTGCACCACGCGGCTGAGCAGCACGCGCACGCGCTTGCCGTCCCGCTGCAGCGTCACATAGCTTTCGATCGCCTCGTGCTTGGGGCCGCCCGCGCGTGCAATCACCGCCAGCAGACGTTCGCCCACGCTGTTGAGGGCGAGTACGCCGGGCGTATTGACGTCGCCGAGCACGCTGACCACGCTGGAGTGCTGCTGGTTCAGGCTGACCACGACCTGCGGCTCGAGGGCGCGCTTCTGCAGCCGGAAGACGATCTCCTGCTCGATCTGGGGCAGCGTCCGGCCGGCGGCGACGATCTCGCCCGCATAGGGAACGCGGATATTGCCTTGCTGGTCCACCGCCTGGGCCGGCAGATCCACGAAGTTGCCAGGTCGAGCACCGGCGGCCGTGGGCGGCGTGAACAGCCCGCCCGGGGCGGCTTCGAAAATGGAAACGTTCAGCACGTCACCAACGCCCGCGACCTGCACCGGCTTCGGCCGCTTGTCCGGGAATACGCCCTGGAACGTGATCAGATTGGGCTGCGACAGGAAGCCGATCGTCTCGGAGCTGACGTCGACCAGCGCATAGGGAAGCGCCGTGTTCGACCGCACGCTGGCCGTGGCATTGTCGCTCACGGCGTCGCTGGTCGGTCCTGTCCCGGGGAGCACGGAACAGGCGGGCAGAAGCGCCAGGATCGCCAGGGTGAGGAGCGCGCGCGAGCGGCGGCAAAGGCCACGAAAGCTGCTCGGGTCGACTGTACTGTTGCGCACAGGAGACCCCCCGCCTCCGGTCGGCCCGGGCGGATTGATCAAGCCCTTCAAACGCGTCCCCGAATACAGCAAAAATACATTCCCCACGCTGCTCCCTCCACCAAGAAGGGAGAACGTCCCACGTGTTTCAACCTACCCGGCGGCCATACCGGACGAAAGCGTACCGCCGTTCGGGTTGGTCCGCTTTTGCCCGGCCGTGCCAATTAGGTCACAGTCTGACATCATCATATTACCGCCAAAAGCTGTCGACGCCGCCAGAGGTCCCACGGTAGGGGGATGATCCATTCGGCCTAACAGGACCCGAGCAATTTTAAGCACAAAGCCGTTGCGCAACGGTTAGTCCGAGTCGCTTCGCTCAAGCAGGGGGCGACGACATCGCAGTCCGCGCAATCGGCCGAGGCAATCGGACTGCCGAGGGAGGCGGATCTGCGCCGCCAAGGCGCCTGTAATCGGCGAGATTCTAAGGCCGTGCGGGCCGTCGGGACGGCAAGCGGGCGGCCGGTTGTCCAAGGCCGCCGATCAAGTCTATGCTGTTGCGCCAGTCCTTGAGGCTCTTTGCAACGGAGCAAGCAATTGTCGAACGTGATCAGGATCGCCGCAGCCGCTTTCGCGATCGCCTTCACGGGCCTATCCGATCCCGCGTCCGCGGCGCGGCCTCTATCCGTTGACGGAGTGCGGGCCGGATCTCAGCAGACTCTGCCGGCTGCACGGGGCATTCGAGGCCACTCCGTTTCATTACAATCTCGCGATTCATCCCGGGTGCATTCGGCGTGTCGCCGTCGAGACGCCCCGGGGCGTGCTGTACCGCCGCGCGTTGGTGTGCGGGTCGCCGGAGCGGCCCATGATCTGGTAACCCAGCCTCCTTCCTCGACGTCTCCGAAGGGCGCTGGACGCTCCGCGCGGCCGCTCCATGGTCAAGTTTGGCGTAAGAAGCGCGGCCGCAATGGCTGATGAGGGCCGTGCCCGGAGGTCCTAGGTGCGTCGGGATGTGGATCATCGCGCGCAGGCGATTAAATTGGCGGTTCCGCACCGTATTCTTACGTAATATATAATTAAATTAATCGTGTAGAGACGATTCTGCACGGTCGGAGACATAAAAGGGTAGACTGAACAAACTAAAGCTTCAATTGTACCGGACGAAAGGTGCTTAAAAATACCTTTCTGGCAATGCGGTAACATTTTACTCCAAACCGCAGCGGGCGCCAGAAGTATTTAATGTCTTGCTGTCAGATGGTAAATTAACTTGTCGCGAGTGGTTAATTTAATGCCGAAAATCGAATCCGTGCATCGTCGCGATGACGGTTCGGCATTCGGGGAAGAAGCCCTCAAAACTCGCCAACGAGTGGGGTCCGTCCTTGTGTGACGAGCTTGGTACCGCGTTGATTGAGGATATTGAGATGGATGGCGGCGGTAGTGCTTTGAATGCCGTCCTGAAATCGCTGAATAAAATACGCCTTGCGAAAATACGTTTCGGCCGGCCATCGTCGGGCCGTTCGCAGCAATCCGCGCTGCGGTCGCAGATCGAGCTTTGTGATGCCTTGCTCGATGAAATCCAATCCATCAGCAGCAGCCTCGGCAAACGCGCGAAGAAGTCGACGGCTCCCCGGCGTCGTCCGACGGCCGCGCGGCGCCGCCGCGGGACGGCTCATTTAATTCCGCCCCGGCCGGTGGTACCGGGTCGGACCAGGCAGCAGAAATAATCGCATCGGAAATTGGTCCGCGCGGCGGCCGGCCGTCATGGCCGCGCCGGTTGCCGGCGCGAGGCGACAGCCGCTCGGCAGTGACCCTGCTGACGCATCAAGGTTGCCCAGTGCTGCTGTCGCCGGCCGCTCGACGGCCGGAGGTCATCTGGACGTTCTTCAGCCGTCGCGTCGCGCGCAAGACGGCGCTCCGAGACGGAGCCGGCGGGAAATCATGTCGCCGGCGAGCCGCGCGATGCGGCCGCGTCACCTGGCGCACAGGCCCCTGAGGTTGTCTCCACGAGCGACTTTGGACAACGGGTGCCGGGATCGGCCGCCGGGTATCCGCAGCCGTCCTCAACCTCACGGCCGATCGCAGCGGCAGTTAGTTCGGCTGCCGGCGGTGTGCCTGTCTGACGCCGCGCGCCCCCGGACGCTATCGGCGCGAGCTGCGCGAGTCTGATCTCGCGTGAGCGCACCTGAAGGATCCAATATTTGGGGACCGCGTTTGATCTCGCGGGATCGATGTCGGCTGCTTTGCGGCATATTCACGGTGGCGTGCTCAATTAAACCCGCGCGCGACATTTTGTGCGCATGCAAAAATATCTCGGGCCGGGTTATCAGGGTGCTCGCTAGAATAGGTTGCAAGTCCGTCGCGGCGGCTTTGAAAACCATGTCGTGGTGAGAATGTCAGCTATCAAATACGCGCAATTTCGATCATCGAAACTACGTCACTTTGACGCGGTCTTGCCGTAATATACAACGGATCCGTTGCAGATCGTGTTGATTCGGTGGCTTCATCCGACGTGCATACGAATGCTGCCGCAATCTCGAGGGCGGCGCGACATCGTTTCGGAAATGGGGTTGCGGGTTGAGTTTTATTTGAGTTACAACCATTTGGCTAGGCCGAGTTGGTATAACTCAAATATTCAGTTTTTCCGACCGCGAGCCACTTGCGGAACGAAATACCGAATTATATGACGTTAATCCGGCAGGATAGAGATCACAGACAAAGGTCGCTGTATGTCCACCAAGAAGATCGATTTCGAGGCGATGTCTTTCGATGACCTCTGGTCTCTCCACGAGCAGATCAGTCAGATCCTCGCCGTGAGGATCACGTCGGAGAAGCGCGAGCTCGAACGTCGTCTGGCGGTTCTCAACCGCAGCCGCGGTGCCATCGAAGGTGCCGGCAGCGAGGGTGGGCAGTCCTACACCACGAGCGGCAAGGCGCGGCGCCAATATCCCCGGGTTCTGCCGAAGTATCGCAACCCGCAGACCTCCGAGACCTGGTCCGGCCGAGGCAAGCAGCCGCGTTGGCTGGTGGCGGCGATCAAGACCGGGCATCGGATCGAGGAGTTTGCGATCAATGGGGCTGCCGCTTCGAAAAGTCGCCGTCAGCGCGCCTGATCGGGGTAGCTTCAGTCAAGCCCGTTCCTAGATTGAGCGACGAACCGCGTCGATGCTGCACCTGATTCGCACCGTCAGCATTGCGGAGCGACATGTGGAGCGGTCTGACGCCCCATGTTGCGATCCGCCGGCCAAAACCTGAAGATCGGTCCGCTCTGACCGCACGGCTCCGCCGGTGGCTCGCGATCATCATCCCTGCGAATGCGCGCTAATAGGCATTGTTGCCGCGGATCAGCTCGATCGGCGTCCTCAGCAGGATCGCGACGTCGAGCGACAGGCTCCAATTGTCGATGTACCAGAGATCGAATTCGACGCGCTGTTCGATCGACGCACGCGTGGGCGTCGGGCCGCGGCAGCCATGCACCTGCGCCCAGCCGGTCAGTCCGGGCTTGACGCGGCGACGGAACGCGTAGTTGCGCACGAGCTTGTCGAATTCGTTGTCGTGCGCCAATGCGTGGGGGCGGGGGCCGACCAGGGACATGCTGCCGTCCAGAACGTTGAGCAACTGCGGCAGCTCATCGATGCTGGTCCGGCGCAGCCACGTCCCGAGCCGGGTGAACCGGTTGTCGCCGATCCGGGCCTGGACGATGGAGGGCCCGTCCTCGAGAACGGACATCGTGCGAAACTTGTAGATCTGAAAAGATCGGCCGTTGAATCCGCAGCGCTGCTGCCGGAACAGCACCGGCCCGGCCGAGTCGAGCTTGATGGCGATCGCCACCAGCAGGAGCAGCGGCGACATCAATGTCAGCGCGATGCCCGCCAGCATGACGTCCATGAGGCGCTTGGTGGCGTGTTCGAGCGGGCTCAGCAGGCCGCGCTGCAGCTCGATGCAGACCGCATTGCCGAGCTCGCGGCATGGCCGCTTGAAGATGTCCGACACCGTTCCGACCGGCACGAAACTCACCGGAAACGGCAGGATTCTCAGCTCGGCGCCGAGCGCGCGCAGGTCGGACAAGGGTTCGGGATTGGCGCCGACGACGATCTCTTCGATGTCGGAGCCGCGCACATAGTCGATCACGCTGGACACGATCCGCTGCCGCTGATCCGGATCCGCTCCGGGCTCAGGAAGCAGGAAGTGTCGCTGGACGCGAAAGCCGGTGTCGGTGAGCACCTGGGTCAGTCCGGCGTTGTCCTTGCCAGCTTCATCGGTGATCAGAACGATGTTTCGGCCCGAGAACCGTCTCTCCGCCAAGCCCTTTGCCAGCAGATATGCGGTGGTGCGGCGATGCAGGATCAGCGCCGCGAGCCCGAACATCGCGAAGACGATGCTCGTGCCACGCGAGAATTCGCTGCCGATCTTGAGCGCGAACAGGGCGCCGGCCAGCACGAGGAACGCCGTGACCCAGGTCAGGCAGGCCGCGCGGATCTGGCGCGGCAGGATCAGCAGCTCGGCCGGCCGGTACATCCCGCGGATCTTCATCAGCGAGACGAACAGCGCCGACACGAGGATCGCCAACCCGAGCGATTTACTGACGTCGTTGGCTCCTGCCGCATCGTGCAGGTGATACAGAAACCCGGACAGGACGCTTGAGATGGTGATCGTTGCAATGTCCGCCGCGATCGCGAACGGCTCCACCGAGTCGTAGTGGACGGGCCATTTGCGCCCTTGGAATTGCCGGTCCACCAGGACGGCAGGCATGCCGTTTCGATCGAGAGTCTCGGGCTGATCCACGTAATGCATGGGATGTCGGTGTTCGAAACTCGGTTAAATAGCGGTTAGCCGTTATTATATGTTTTGATATTTAATTTAAACAGTTAAAAATTGCTAACGCAATTTGTTCGCGCCGTTGGATTATCCCCCGATACCGCGACGAGGCCCATAACGCCGAGAGTGCCGCTTCTGAAGTATGGAAACGATGCCGCTCGCGCACGCCAAACCGGGCCCTGGCCATGCCGCTGTGACGATTTAATGTCCGTGAGGCGGATATTTCAATCTCGGTTGCAAGAATGGCATTTAAAAAGAGATATAATTGGATTATTAATCGGGTGCCGGACGCCCGCGCGCGGGTGACGTCCGCAGCCGACCGAATGCAGGGGAGGTTTTCCTCGCGCAGCCGGGAGGGCGAAACGAGGGCACGGCGAGCCGTCGTCGAGGCCGGCCGGCGAGATTGGAAGATAATGATGCTCATTTCAAAGATCGAGAACCCGAAGGACGTCGCGCCATGAAGGTCGTATTGTTCTGTGGAGGACTCGGGACGCGGATCCGGGAATATTCCGAGAGCATTCCGAAGCCGATGATTCCGATCGGCCACCAGCCGATCCTCTGGCACGTCATGCAGTATTACAGCCAGTATGGGCACCGGGATTTCGTTCTGTGCCTGGGCTACAAGGCCAATGTGGTGAAGGACTATTTCCTGAACTACAATCAGGCGTCCACCACCGACTGCACGATCTCGCAGTTCGGCAAGAAGGTCGAGCTGCTGGGCGATCGCCCGCCGGATTGGCGGGTGTCGCTGGTCGACACCGGCATCTGGCGCAACATCGGCCAGCGACTGCGGGCCGTCCGGCACATGGTCGAGGGCGAGGAGATCTTTCTCGCCAACTACAGCGACGGCCTGACGGACGCGCCGCTGCCGGAGATGATCGATCGCTTCAAGCGCAGCGGGAAGATCGGCTGCTTCATCGCCATCCATCCGCCGATCAGCTTTCATCTCGCCGAATTCGACGCCGACGGCACCGTGGGCCGCATGGCGGCGAGCAACGATTCAGACATCTGGATCAACGGCGGCTACTTCATCTTCCGCAAGGAGATCTTCGACTACATCGAGGAAGGGGACGAGCTCGTCGTGCAGCCGTTCAAGCGGCTGATCGACCGCGGCGAGCTGATGGCCTACCGCTACGAAGGGTTCTGGCGGGCCATGGACACGCTCCGCGACCGCCAGGTGCTCGAGGAGATGATCGAGCGCGGCGACACGCCTTGGCATCTCGGCGCCAACCTGCCGGCGGTGGTGAACGGATGAGGGCGCTGCAGCTCGCCGGTCGCGGCGACCGGCTGTCGGTCCTGTGTCTCGGCGCGCATTCCGACGACATCGAGATCGGCGCCGGAGGCACGCTGCTGTCGTGGCTCGACCAGGGCATCCGCCTGGATGTTCATTGGTGCGTGCTCAGCGGCAATGGCGAGCGCGGCGTCGAGGCGCGGGCGTCTGCCGACGATTTCCTCGCCGAGGCCGCCGGCCGCAATCTCGAGATCATGCAGTTCCGCGACGGCTTCTTCCCCGAGCAGGGTGAGGAGATCAAGGCTTGGTTCGAGCAGCTCAAGGGCCGGATCAATCCGGACGTCATTCTCGCCCACCGCCGCGACGACGCCCATCAGGACCATCAGCAGGTCAACCGCCTGGTCTGGAACACGTTCCGCGATCATCTCGTCCTGGAATACGAGATTCCGAAATGGGATGGCGACCTCGGACGGCCCAATGTCTACATGCCCGTCTCCGAGCGGATCATGAAGCGGAAGGTCGCGCTGCTGATGACACATTTCGGAAGCCAGCGCTGCAAGCAATGGTTCGATCCGGAAACGTTCATGGGACTGGCGCGGTTGCGGGGCATGGAATGCCGCGCCGCCGAGCGCTATGCCGAGGCATTCGTCGCGCGCAAGCTGTCATTGGGGTGAGCGGCGGCCGAAGGCGCTCGCCGCGAAGGACGCATCCATGTCCGATCGGCAAGGAGATGATCGGCGCCTGGCCGCAATCGCTGCGGTCAGCCGGCCGCCCGCCGCGGAACCTCGACGATCTCCTCTGCCGGCGGACGCTCGATTGCGGTGGCCGGCACCTTCTCCAGCCAGACCTCGCGCCACCACGCATAGATGCCGCGTGGGCAGAACAACCGGTTCTCGCTGTAGCGCGACTGGCAATAGACGCCGTCGAGGATGACGGCCGGTGTCTTCATCCGCCGGATGTAGCCGGTGCGCTCGTCGATGAACTTTTCGACCCGCGTCCGTACCCGGAACACCTTTCCGCAATAGGGCACCATCTCGGCGTCGAAGCCCATGCCGCGGTTGTTGGTCTGTTTGTCGATGGTGGCCAGGATCTCCTGGTGCGGGCGCACGCGGACGAGATCGCCGGGCTGCAGCCCGAGATCGGCGATCGGCGCGTCCTTGTCCGTCAGGAGGACGCCGCGCTTGCGCGGGAACGGTACGCCGCCCCACAGCGACTGGATGCGGTCGTAGATCCAGCGCGCGGGCCGGCCGAGCCGCGGACGTCGCGCCATGGTGGCGCCGACATAGGCGAAGTAGAGGAGGCCCTTGAACATCTTCGCGAGCGAGACATTGCCGGACGCGATGTCCTCGGCGTATTGCCGGGCGTCCCACCATTTGAGTGGCTGGGTGTAGGTCGGCAGCTCGGTCGCCTGGCAGGCGTAGCGCGGGCCTTTTCCCGGCTGCTGATCCGGCGACTTGGTCGCATCCCACACCGCGCGCACCGTGCAGCCGCCGGGCGGCGGAAGGGGAGCCGCGCGGTCCGCGACGGCCGGCGCGGGTTTGGCCGGATCGACCGGGGTGAGCCACGCCTCCTTCCAGAAGATCAGGCAGGCCGCCTGGCAGCCGCCATAGGCCTCGCCGTCGCAGCGATGCTCGAGATGCACCGCGTTGGGGAGGCGCCGTCCGAGCCACTCGCCGGTGTTGTATCCGGTGACCGTGTCGCACGTCTTGTGAGCGCGCTTGTAGACCTGGAAGCGCTGGCCGCACCATTTGAACATCTGCGGCATGAACGGCAACCCTTCGAGGCGGCCGTTGGCATCGAGCGTCGCCAGGATATCTTCCTTGCTGCGCACTTCGACCCAGTCGCCGGCGGATAGTGTCATGCTCTGTCTTTCAATGATTCAATCAATGCGTCGTCAAGGCGGGTAGGGGTATCCCGCGCGGGACGGCCTCATTCGCCAGGGATCGAATTAAAGCTGCCGAGATTTGCGGTCAACATTTGTTCCTTTCGTGGCATTATTTAATTTGGCTGAATTAATTAAATAAGAAGGTTAACTGCTGCCGCGTCGGCCGGATGGTCGTGATATCGGGCGGATCGAGGTAAAGTGCACGGGTTTTCTACGGGGTTTTTGCGTCGCGCCGGAGAATCTGGCGGGCGGCATCGCTTGCCGACGGATTTACTGGACGCCGGCTGGAATACTAAATTATAATCGATTTGAGCTGATTTTTAAATTGTTGTTTTGGTTGGTGACGTAGAGGGTGCGATTTTGAAGGTACTGATCACCGGAAACATGGGCTATGTGGGTCCGGTCGTCGCGCGGCATCTGCGGGCGCAGCGCCCGGATGCGACGCTGCACGGCTTCGACAACGCCTATTTCGCGCATTGCCTGACCGGAGCGCCGGTTGTTCCGGAGCGATGTCTCGATGAGCAGATTCATGGCGACGTCCGCGACATGTCGCTCGACCTCCGCGGCTATGATGCCGTGGTCCAGCTGGCGGCGATCTCCAACGATCCGATGGGCAATCGCTTCCAGGAGGTGACGCTCGACATCAACCAGAACACCACCGTATCGCTCGCCAGAAGGGCTGCGGCGGCCGGTGTGAAGAATTTCGTCTTCGCGTCGAGCTGCAGCGTCTACGGCATCGCCGACGGACCGCCGCGCAAGGAGGGCGATCCGCTCAATCCCATCACGGCCTACGCCAAGTCGAAGATCGGATCGGAGCACGAGCTCGCCGCGATCGACACCGGCATGACCATCACCTGTCTGCGCTTCGCGACGGCCTGCGGCATGTCGGATCGGCTTCGGCTCGACCTCGTCCTCAACGATTTCGTGGCCTGCGCGCTCACCCGCCGCCAGATCAGCGTGCTCTCCGACGGCACCCCGTGGCGTCCCCTGATCGATGTCGCCGACATGGCGCGGGCGATCGACTGGGCCATCGACCGGCCGGCGGCGACGGGCGGCCGCTTCCTGACCATCAATGCCGGCTCAGACGACCGCAACTACCAAGTCAAGGATCTCGCCAACGCGGTGGCCGCGCGGGTGCCGGGGACCACTGTATCCATCAACACCTCCGCGCCGGTGGACAGCCGCTCCTACAAGGTCGATTTCGGCCTGTACCGCTCCCTTGCACCCGATCATCAGCCGCAGGTCACACTGGACCAGTCGATCCAGAACCTGGTCGATGGTCTGAAGAGAATGCAGTTCAAGGATGCCGAGTTTCGTTCGTCTGATCTGATCCGTCTCAAGGTCCTGCAGGACCACATGGAGACGGCCCGGATCAACGACAGGCTGCAATGGACGTGATCGCGCCGGCCGCGCCGGGCAGATGCTCGCCTCAGCCGGCAAGGACAGTGACGGAGACACCATGGAACTGACCCTTCCCACCGCCGTCGGCGTCGCGCCCAAGTGCCGGCACTGCGGCGACGACCTGACCCTCAAGTTGATCGACCTCGGCGCTTCGCCGGTCGCGAACGACTATATCGATCCGGCCAACTACATGCGCGCGGAGCCGTTCTATCCGCTGGAGACCTTCGTCTGCCGCGAGTGCCGTCTGGCGCAGACGCGCGACCTCCTGGCCGCGTCCGAGATATTCCGCGCCGACTATGCCTATTTCTCCTCGCACTCCACCTCGTGGCTCGAGCACGCGCGGCGCTACGTCGAAGCCATGGCCGATCGCTTCAAGCTCGGTCCGGCCTCGCGGCATGTCGAGATCGCGTCGAATGACGGGTATCTGCTGCAATATTCGCTCCAGAAGGGGATCGACTGCCTCGGCGTCGAACCCTGCGAAAGCGTTGCGCTGGCTGCGCGTACCAAGGGCATCGAGACCCGTATCGAGTTCTTCGGCCGCAGCTACGCGGCCCGCCTCCGGGAGGAGGGCTGGTCGGCCGATCTCCTCACGGCCAACAACGTGCTCGCGCACGTTCCCGACATCAACGACTTCGTCGGCGGCGTCAAAATCCTGCTGGCGCCCGAGGGCGTCGCGACCTTCGAGGTCCAGCATCTGCTGACCTTGATGCAGCGGCATCAGTTCGACACCATCTATCACGAGCATTTCTCCTATCTGTCGCTGATCGCGGGCCTGCGCATCTTCGCCCAAGCGGGCCTGCGTGTGTTCGACGTCGAGCTCCCGGAAACGCATGGCGGCTCGATCAGGTTCTTCGTCTGTCACGCGGGCGCCGCTCACGCGGAGAGCCCGAACGTCGCCGACGTCCTGGCGCGGGAGCGGGCCTATGGGTTGCACGACGACGCGATCTACTTGGCCTGGAACGAGCAGGTCAAAGAGACGAAGCGGGCGCTGCTCGAGCTGCTGACGGCGCTGAAGCGCGACAACAAGAAGATCGTCGGCTACGGTGCCCCGGCGAAGGGCGTGACGCTGCTCAACTATTGCGGGATTCGCACCGATTTTCTCGACTTCACGGTCGATCGCGCTCCGTCCAAGCAGGGCCGCTACATGCCGGGCGTGCGCATTCCGATCCTGCCCCCGGAAGCGATCTTCGAAGCCAGGCCCGATTACGTCCTGATCCTGCCGTGGAACATCAAGAGCGAGATCAAGACGCAGATGGCGGCGATCCGCGATTGGGGCGGCCGCTTCATCGTGCCGGTCCCCAAGGCGATCATCGAGGAGTAGAGCAAGGCATTGCCGCACCATTTGCGCGAAGAGTGTTGAGCCATGAGGTTTGTCCCGCTTGGACGGTCTGATGCGCGGCTGATCGAGCTCACCGTTCGCTCCGATGAGCGCGGCAGCTTCACGCGGACCTGGTGCGCGAAGACTTTTGCGGAGCAAGGGATCGCGTTTGTCCCGATGCAGGGCAACAGCTCGGTGACGCGTCTCCGCGGCACCGTCCGCGGCATGCATTTCCAGCGTGCGCCGAAGCCTGACGCCAAGATCGTCCGCTGCAGCGCCGGCTTGATCCACGACGTCATCGTCGACATCAGGCCGGAGTCTGCGACGCGCGGCGAGGTCTATGCCTGTGAGCTCGGTCCGTCGACGGCACGGATGCTCTACGTTCCCGCGGGCTTTGCCCATGGATTCCAGACCCTGACCGACGACGTGACGGTCGAGTATCTGATGGGCGAGGACTATGTCGAGCAGCTCTCGGACGGCTTCCGGCACGACGATCCGATGATCGGCATCCGATGGCCGCAGCCGGTAACGGTGTTGTCGGCCAAGGATGCCGCCTGGCCCTCGCTTGCCGAACGAGGCCTGTGGTGAAGCAGCATGGCGGCAGCGCGGTGTCTTGTGGGAGGAATCTGGCGGCCCCGGAGCGGCCCGATCGTCTCGAACGTTCCGACGATTTGTCGAGGAGGATCACGGAATGACGAACATTTTCGTTGATGCCACGATGCCCGATGACGAGCGGCGCCAGAAACTTTACGAGGGCGCGCTGTTCCTGCATTCGCCGACGCCCTCGCTCAATGCGCTGGTGGCGTTCGCCAGGGATCTGATCGAGGAGGCCTTTCATCCCTACGATCCCCGGACGGCGCAATTCGAGCTTCCGGTCGAGCGCTACGTCGAGATCCTCGCCAGGCTGAAGCCGTTCTTCATTCATCACGCCCGGTCGAAAGAGCTGGTGCAGGGAACGCTCCGCGAGCTTGGCTGCGATCCCGAGTTGACCTATTTCGACGTGCCGCGGCTGCGGTCGGCAACGAGCAACGACTATCTCACCACCGGGATCGCGTTCGCATTCCACGCCCATCGCGACACCTGGTACTCGGCGCCGCCGTGCCAGCTCAACTGGTGGCTGCCGGTGTATGACATCGCGCCAGACAATGGCCTTGCATTCCACCCGCGTTATTTTGACGAAGCGATCAAGAACGGCTCCAGGAACTATAACTACTACGAGTGGAACCGGACCTCGCGCGCATCGGCGGCGCAGCACATCAAGACCGATACACGGGTGCAGCCGAAGCCGGAGCAGGAGATTGCACTCGATCCGCAGATCCGGGTGATCGCGCCAAGCGGCGGCGTCACGATCTTCTCCGGAGCGCATCTGCATTCGTCTGTCCCCAACACCTCGGGCGTGACACGGTTCAGCATCGATTTCCGCACCGTGCATTTTGCCGACGTCAGCGGCAGGCGCGGCGCCGTCAACGTCGACTCGGAGGCCACTGGCACGAACCTGCGCGACTTCCTACGGGTGACCGACCTTGCGCGGCTGCCTGAAGAGGTCGTGGCGCCATACGATCAGGTGGAAGCTCCTGCGGAGCATCTGGTCTACCAGCCGACGATGGTGCCGCTGCCGACCGGCGGCCTCGCAGCCGATGCCGCGCAGGCGTCGGCCTGAACGATGATGTAGGGCTGGTCATGCTGGATATCCTCAAATCACCGACTGGTCCGAGAATGCCGGCGATCGATCTCCACGATCTGGTCGCCGAGTTGTTTCCGATCAATCGAAGCCTCACGGGGACGGGTGTCCGTCAGACGCTCGGCATCGTCTCGCGTCATGTCGGCCTCACGATTCACGAGGTGCCGTCAGGCACGCCCGTCCTGGACTGGCATGTGCCGGCGGAGTGGAACATTCGTCGCGCGACGATCTCGACCCTGGCGGGCCGCGTTCTCGTCGACTTCGCCGACAACAATCTGCATGTGATGGGCTACAGCAAGCCGGTCCAGGCGGAGCTCAGCCGCGCCGAGCTTGCCAAGCACGTCCATACCTTGCCGGAGCAGCCTGATCTCATTCCATACCGGACCGGCTATTATGCCGACGATTGGGGTTTCTGCCTGCCGGACCGTCTCTGGCGGGAGATGACGGACGACAGCTACCGCGTCGAGATCGACAGCGAGCTCTCGCAGGGATCGTTGACCTACGGCGAATTCTTCGTCCCCGGACAGACGGACAAGGAAGTCCTGATCACCTGCCACGTCTGCCATCCGAGTCTCGCCAACGACAATCTCTCGGGGATTGCCGTCATGACGGCGCTGGCGATGCGGCAGGCGCTGCGGCCGCGCCGGCTCGGGTATCGATTTCTATTCCTGCCGGCAACGATCGGCGCGCTCGCATGGCTCGACCGCAACGAGCGGAATCTCGGCCGTGTCGAACACGGCCTCGTCCTCACCTGTCTCGGCGACCCCAGCGGGTTTCACTACAAGCAGAGCCGGCGGGGCGCGACCATCGATCGCGCCGTCGCCCATGTCCTGAAGCACTCAGGCCATCCTCACGAGATTCTGCCGTTCAGTCCCTATGGATATGACGAGCGGCAGTTCTGCTCACCGGGATTCGATCTGCCGGTCGGGTGCCTGATGCGCGGCGTGCACGGCACGTTCCCCGAATATCACACCTCGGCGGACAATCTGAATTTCGTCAAGCCGGACTGTCTCGACCAGTCCTACGCGGTCATCGAGGAGGTGCTGGATCTGCTCGATCGCGACTGCATCTATGAGCGCATCGATGGGCGAGGGGAGCCGCAACTTGGACGGCGCGGCCTGTATCGCGCGATTGCCGGCCAGCGCGAGGCAGGCGGCGCGACGCAGATGGACCTCCTCTGGGTCCTCAACCTGGCCGATGGCAGGCACAGCCTGCTCGACATGGCGATCCGGGCCGACGTTCCGTTCGTGCGCATCCAGGCCGCCGCACGGATCGCGCTGGAGGCCGGTCTCATCAGAACACCGGTTTCATCGTCGTGACGTTCCCGCCTTCTCCCTCCAGCACCGCGCAAGTCATCCAACAACACCTGAGCGAGGCGTCATGAGTTCGCAGCCGGGCAAGCCCCGCATCGCCGTCTTCTCACTCCGAAACATCTTCGGCAAAGCTCTCAATCGCGGTCCTCACGTCGAGTTCGAGGACATCCTCTGCGAGGTCGACTCCGCCGAGCTGTTCGCGCCCGGGCTCGATCCGTCGAGCCGACGGGCGAGCTTCGCCACCCGGCTGGGCTACCACGCTCCCGTGCTGTTGAATCCCGGGCTCGCGCGGATCAAGCCGCAGCAACAATACGACGTTCTGTTCGCGATCTGCGGATTTCCGCAGGACCTGATCATGTTCGACGCGATCGAGGATCTGGAGAGGCGCGTGCGGGACCTCGGTGTGTCTGTTGGACGAGCTCTGGGTGAAGGAGATCGCCAAGCACCGGCATTTCCTGAAGATCCTCGCCAAGTTCGACGTCGTGATGCCGTTCCAGATCAGCACGGTGAAGCCGCTCAGCGAGGAGATCGGCAAGGCATGCGTGCATCTTCCGCTCGCCATCGACGCGATCCGTTTTTGCCCCTATCCCGATCCGCCCGAAAGGGTCATCGACGTCTTCAGCATGGGGCGCCGCTCCCGTGTCACGCACCAATCGCTGCTCGCAATGGGGCGGGACAGCGGCCTGTTCTATCTCCACGACACGATCGGCGGCAGCCAGGCCATCGACCTCCGGGAGCACCGGACGCAGATGGCAAACCTCGCCAAGAGGAGCAGGTATTTTCTGGTCAATCCCGGCAAGTTCGACGAGCCGCAGGAGACCGGGCGGCAGGTCGAGTTCGGCTATCGGTACTTCGAAGGCGCGGCGGCGGGAGCCATCATGCTCGGCGAGCGTCCCGACAACGAACTGTTTCCGCGGCTGTTCGATTGGCCTGAGGTGATGATCGACGTGCCGCACACATCGCCCGACATCGACCGGGTGATCAGGGAACTGGACGGCGATCCGGTCCGTCAGGACCGGATGCGGCGAACCGGCATGGCCCAGACCTTGATGCGGCACGACTGGGTGTATCGGTGGGAAACGATCCTGGAGGCCACGGGTCTGCAGCCGATGCCCGGCCTCGCTGCCCGCAAGGATCGGCTGGAGAGGCTGGCGAAGATGGCGGCCGGGCCTGGGGTGACGCGCGAGCAGGAATTAAATCGCAAGCCGGTATTGTTGGCGCAGTGACGTTTCAATCCTTTTCTCCGCCACAAAGTGGCGTCATCGCTCGCCGGCGGCCTATGTGCCGGTCGGGAATGATTTTATACCGGCTGCATTTTTCGACGATCGGATTTTTCATTGCCCTGAACGGACCCTTTTTGCCGCGACTGGGAATCGGAAGGTTTGTTGCGATGTTTGAAAGCGATTGAACGGAAATGTCGGAAGCCGTCGCCGCCTATTTCGAGGAACATCGGGAGTCGAACGATCTCGGACGCCGCGCGTTGCGCGGCGGTCTGATTTCCATCGTCATCCAATACGGCAATGCCGTGCTCCAGATCGGAGCGGCCGTCGTCCTGGCCCGGCTGCTCGCGCCGGAGGATTTCGGGCTCGTCGCCATCGTCACCGTGCTGACGAGCTTTGCTCCGCTCCTGATCGACTTCGGCCTGCTCGACGCCACCGCCCAGCGCAGCAGGATCACTCCGGCCCAGGTCAGCGGCCTGTTCTGGGTCAGCACCGGCATCGGCGTGGCGGTTGCGATCGTCGTCGCGGCATCGAGCCCGCTGATTGCCTGGATCTACGGTGATCCGCGACTGGAGCCGATTGCGCTCTGCGTCGCGATCACCTTCGTGCTGTCCGGGCTGACCAACCAGCACATGGCGCTGCTCCGGCGCACGCTGCAGTTCGGCCGCATCGGCCGGATCCAGCTGTTCGGCACGCTGGCAGGGACGGTTGCCGCCGTCGCCATGGCGTTCGAGGGCTACGGCTATTGGGCGCTGGTCATTCGCCCCGTCGTGACATCGATCTGCGTCGTCGTCGCCGCGTGGTCGGCCTGCCGCTGGAGGCCCAGCGCGCCGGTGTTCGACGCCGAGGTGCGATCGATGGTGCGGTTCGGCCTCCACGTGGTCGGATTCACGGTGGCCTATACGTTGTCGAGGGCGGTGGACCGGATCGCGCTCGGTCTGCTCTACCGGCCCGATCAGGTCGGGTACTACCAGAATGCGATGAACCTGTACGACAACTCGATCTATGCGGCGCTCAATCAGACGCATGCGGTTGGAAGCTCGGCGCTCAGCAAGCTGCAGGCGAATCCGGCCGCGCTCCGGCAGAAGTACGAGGCGGCGCTGTCGATCCTGGCGTTCTTCCTGATGCCGGCGGCGGCGATCCTCTCCGTCACGGCGGAGGACCTCACTGTCGTCCTGTTGGGGCAGAAGTGGCAGGCTGCCGGAGGGCTGCTCAGCATCATCGCGCTGCGCGGTATTTCGCACGTCGTCGAGGGCTCGCAGGGCTGGCTGCATCTGTCGCTCGGACGGGCGGACCGGTGGCAGACCTGGGGCATCATCTCGCTCGTTGCGCAGGTCGTTGCGGTGCTGGCGGGGCTGCCCTTCGGGCCGGTCGGCGTGGCCTGGGGCGTCGTGATCGGATACTCGCTGATCGCCCTGCCGTCGGTCATGTATGCGGGACGTCCGATCGGCATTGGTGCGGAGCTCGTGATCCGGGCCGTCGGACCGCAGACCGTCGGCGCCGTTGCGACCGCGGCTGCCGGCTGGTGGCTGCAAGCGATGCTCCTCGGAGCCTATCCCGCGCTTGTGCGCATGATCCTGTCCGGCTGCTTCTGTGGCTGTCTCTATCTCGCGATCGTCGTCGGCGTGTTCCGGGTCCGCGAGCCGCTCAGGATCGCAGGTACGATCGTCCAGGATTTCGCCGGCAGGCGCTGACAGGGAGCGGAAGGAGCCTCGGACAGCACCGCAGGTCGCGATTAACTATCGCAATCATTAAATACCCCATATAAAATCTCCCGTGATTTAAATGCTTTAGATGGTCATGGCCAGCGACAACCACCCAGGCTTGGATGTGATGGAGGCGGAGCCTGCGCCGTCGGCGCAGCGCGAACCCGAATGGTCGGCGGCCGGCTTTGCCGACCGACCGCGGCTCAGCATCCTCTGCGTCTCGCACATGCCGGCGAGCCCGCCGCGGTTCGGGGCGCAGGCGCGCATGCACGGGCTGATGACCCAGCTCGCGCGCCGCCACGACCTCACGGCGGTGATGTTGGTCGATGACGCCTTCGACATCGACGAGTGCCGGCGGGCCATGCAGGCCTATTGCCGCGACGTGGTGCTGGTGCCGAACCCTTACGGCCGTGACGGTCTCGCGAAGCGGCTGCTGCAGGTGCGCTCGCTGGTCTCGGTGCGGAGTTTCGACCGGCTGCGCGTGGCCCTGCCGGAATTGCAGCGGGCGCTGGATCGGGTGCTGCGGACCACACGGTTCGACATCGTCAATCTCGAATTTCCCTATCTTGGCCACTGCCGGTTCCGTCAGGCGCCGGCCGGCGCGACGCCGCCGCGGCTGATCGTCGACTCGCATGAGATCGCCTACGATCTGGCACGGCAGTTCGCTGCCACGGGTGCGAGCCTGGGTCGCCGGCTCTACGCCG
The DNA here is from genome assembly GCA_050641875.1 of Bradyrhizobium oligotrophicum. GTDB lineage: Bacteria > Pseudomonadota > Alphaproteobacteria > Rhizobiales > Xanthobacteraceae > Bradyrhizobium > Bradyrhizobium oligotrophicum_B. The sequence goes on along the minus strand of CP192619.1, from coordinate 6,786,427 downwards.
GTGCGAACTGGCGCAAGCTGCGCCGCGAGGAGATCGCGGCCTATCGCGAAGCCGATGGCGTCTATCTCTGCAGCGCGGACGACGAGAAGCGTCTGCATGACGACATTCCGAATGCCCGCACTGCGGTCATTCCCAACGCCGCCGATATCGACTTCTATCAGCCGCGCGGCACCGACCCCGCGCCCGACGGCCGGACGCTGGTTTATTTCGGCCTGCTGTCGACGGTGCCGAACATCGATGCGGTCACGCATTTCGTGCACGACATCTGGCCTCGTATTGCCGCCCGGCATCCCGATGCACGCTGCAAGATCATCGGCGGCCGGCCGCCGCCGGCGTTGATGGCGCTCGCCGGTCCGCGGATCGAACTGACCGGCTTCGTGCCGGACCTGCGGCCGCACCTTGCCGAGGCAGCGGCCGTGATCGTTCCGCTGCGTCTTGGCGGCGGCACGCGGCTGAAGATCGTCGAGGCCATGGCGATGGGCAAGGCGATCGTCTCGACAAGCCTGGGTGCCGAGGGCATCGAGGCCGTGCCCGGGCGCGACATCCTCATCGCGGACGAGCCGGATGCCTTTGCGGATGCGGTCAACGGGCTGCTCGCCGAGCCCGATCTTGCGGCGCGGATCGGCGGCGCGGCGCGGCAGGTCGCGGTCGAGAAATATGCCTGGAGCGCGGCTGCGCAGGCGCTCGAAGACTTCTACTGCGAGATCCTGGAGACAAGTTCGTGATGAAGGCCGTGCTCATCGGGGCAGGGCAGATCGCCCGCCAGCATCTCACCTGCCTCAACACCTTGCCGGGTGTTCAACTGGCCGGCATCTGCGACCTGTCGCCGGCGACGGCGGAAGCCGCGGCCGAGCGTTACGCGATCCCGTCCTGGTTCACCGATCATCGTGCGATGCTGCAGACGGTGCGGCCCGATGTGGTGCATGTGACGACGCCGCCGACCTCGCATTTTCGGCTCGCGATGGACGCGCTCGAGGCGGGCGCGCATGTGATCGTCGAGAAGCCCGCGACCTCGACCTTCGACGAGCTGCAGACCCTGACCTTGCGCGCCAAGCAGACGGGCCGCCATGTCGTCGAGGACTACAACTACGTCTTCAACCGGGCGCCGCAGGAGATACTCCGTCGCATCGAGACCGGCGAGTTCGGTGCCGTGACCCACGTCGACGTGCTGATCTGCCTCGACATCCTCGGCCCCGACGGCTTTGCCGATCCGAACTCGCCGCATCCGGCGCTCAAATTGGCGGGCGGCGCGATCGCCGACTTCCTGCCGCATCTCGCCTCGCTGTCGCATGCCTTCGTCGGCCCACACCGCAAGGCGGAGACGGTCTGGAGCAAGCGCAAGCCGTCGCCGCTGCCGTACGACGAGTTTCGCTGCGTGGTCGAGGCCGAGCGCGGCACGGCAACGCTCGGCTTCAGCGCGAGCGCTCAGCCCGACGCGTTCTGGCTGCGGGTCTATGGCGAGCGGATGCAGGCGACCGCCAATCTGTTCGAAACGCGGCTGACTTTCGATGGCCCGCGCAACGTGCCGAAGCCGCTGCGCCCGTTCTTCAGCGGATTGGAAGAGGGCCGCGACATCCGCCGCGCGGCGCTCTCGACCCTGCTGCGCAAGTTCAAAGGCCCAGGCGCCTATGAGGGACTGTGGGAGTGTCTGGCGCGCACCTATCAGGCGCTTGGCTCGGGAACGGCTCTGCCGATCACGATCGAGGACGTCCTTGCGATCAACCGGATGATCGAGGCGATGAAGCCGACGGAGCAGGCGGACATGAGGGAGCTGGCGATATGAAAGCCCTGGTCACGGGCGCCAATGGTTTTCTCGGCCGGCATGTCGTCGACGCGCTGCTCGCCCGCGGCATCGAGGTTCGCGCCATGGTGCGTCCGGCGACCCGCGTCGACGCGCTCGGCTGGCCGTCGTCGGTCGACATCGTCAGGGCCGACCTGCGCACCTCGCGCGACCTTGTTCGCGCGTTCGAGAATGTGGATGTGCTGATCCATCTGGCGGCCGTGGTCTCCGGCGGCGAGGACGCGCAATTCGCCGGCACGGTGGGCGGCACCGAGCGGCTGCTCGAGGCGATGGCGGGCAGCGCCTGTCGCAGGCTCGTGCTGTGCAGCAGCTTCTCGGTGTACGACTACACGGCGACGCGCGATGTCCTCGACGAAAGCGCGCCGCTGCAGCAGACGCCGGATGTCTATACCCGCGGCGGCTACACCGTCGCCAAATGGTGGCAGGAGCGGGTGACGCGCCGCTATGTGGAGGAGCACGGCTGGGATCTCACCGTGCTGCGTCCCGGCTTCATCTGGGGACGCGGCCACGGTTATCTCGCCGCGCTCGGCCAGCAGATCGGGCGCCACCATGTCGTCATCGGGCCGCTGACCCGCATCCCCATGACCCACGTCGAGAACTGCGCCGACGTGTTCGCGCTGGCCGCCGCAGACCCGCGGGCCATCGGCCAGACGCTGAACGTCGTCGACGGTCCCGGCGAGCGGGTCTGGACCTATCTGTCGGACTACATGCGCGGCACCGGCGAGCGTGGCTTGCGGTTGCCGATCCCGCACTGGCTGGCCAGCACCGTGGTGCGGCTGGCGTTCGCGACCGTGTTCAGGCGGGCGACCAAAGTGCCGGCGATCCTGACGCCCAAGAAATTCGACGCGATGCTCAAGCCGCTGCGTTTCGACAATCGCAAGCTGAGGGAGACGCTCGGCTGGACGCCGCCGCTCGACTACGAACAATGCCTGGCGCGGACCTACGGTCCGTTGCCGGCTTCGGCGACAGCCCAGGCGTCCTGGTCGTCCGGGACGGCGGCTTCCATTTGAGGGCCGCGGTGGTGCTGCGGTGCCCGGGATGGAGAGGGGCTCTGGTCGAGCTCGCTCTCGCGTGCGAGGCCGTTCCCTGTTGCCCGCCAATTTGACGTCGCGCGTCTCAAACGGATTGTTCTGATGTGTGGCATCGCTGGGATCATCGGACGGGTGGACGACGACAACCGCGCAGCGCTGCAGCGGATGAACGACGCCATGCTCCACCGCGGTCCGGATGCCGGGGAGTCTGGGCCTCGGCCGCGGACGAGCGCGGCTGGGGCGCGCTGCTCGCGCACCGCCGGCTCGCGATCCTCGATCTGTCGCCCGCCGGTGTGCAGCCCATGGTCGATCCGGTGACCGGGCACGTGATCGTCTTCAACGGCGAGATCTATAATTTCGCCGACCTGCGGCAGCGTCTGGTCGACGACGGCCAGCAGTTCAGCTCGACGGGCGATACCGCGGTGATGCTGCGCGCGCTCGGCCTGCATGGGCCGGAGGCGGTGGCCTGGTTACGCGGCATGTTCGCGTTCGCCTGCTGGGATCCGAAGGAGCGCCGGCTGCTGCTGGCGCGCGATCCCCTCGGTATCAAGCCGCTGTACGTCGCCCGCGCGTCGAAGCCCGACGCGGGCTGGTCGGTGGCCTTCGCATCCGAACTGCGTGCTCTCCTGGCGTCCGGCCTTCTGGGCAGGCCCCAGCTCGATCCACAGGCCGTCGCCAGCGGCGTCTGGAACGGCTTCGTGGTCGGCCCCGGCACGGCGGTGCAGGGCGTCGAGCTGCTGCCTCCCGGCCACCTCACCGCGTTCGACGGCGTCGGCAACACTGTTCGCGATGAGGATTTCTGGTCGATCCCCGAGCGCGCCCCAGACCCGACGATGGATGAGGATCGGCTTGCCGAGATCCTCGAGGAGGGGCTGAGGCTGCATCTCGCCAGCGACGTGCCGCTTGCGGTGTTTCTCTCGGGCGGCATCGATTCCTCGGTCATGGCCAATCTGGCGCAGCGCGCGGCCAGGAGCCCGATCCATACCTTTACGCTGGCGTTCGAGGAGCAGGAGCTGAACGAGGGGCCGATCGCGCGGCAGATCGCCGCCGCCATCGGCACCGAGCATCACGAGGTGGTGCTGACGGAGCAGCACTTCGTCGACCACCTCGATGCGGCGCTCGACAGCCTGGACCAGCCGACCTTCGACGGCCTGAATTCGTATTTCATGTCGCATGCCATCCGCGGCGCAGGCTTCACGGTGGCGCTGTCCGGTACCGGCGGTGACGAGCTGTTCGGCGGCTACACGTCGTTTCGCGATCTGCCGACCCTGCAGCGATGGTCGGAGCGCACGGCCTGGGTCCCGGCCGGCCTGAAGGTCGCTGCGGCGAGGCTGGCCGCGCAGATGCTGTCGCCGTCGCGCGGGACGGTGGCGCCGCAGACGCGCTGGGCCAAGCTCCCGGAGATGGTTCGACGCGGCGACGATCTTCTGGCGCTCTATCAGATGGCCTATGCGCTGTTCTTGCCCGGCTTTCAGCGCGAGCTGCTCGCGCCCGATCTCGTCGATACGCTGACCGATGGGCTGCCGACCGAGATGAGAGCGAAGATCACCGCGGAGACCCGCGCACGCACCCCGCTGTCGGCGATCAGCGTCATGGAGCAGCGCCTGTTTCTCGGCGAGCGCCTGCTGCGCGACAATGACGTGGCGAGCATGGCGGCCTCGCTGGAGCAGCGGGTGCCGCTGGTCGACCAGGTGTTGTTCGAGAGCGTCGACCGGCTGCCCGAAGCGACGCGCTACGCGCCGCTGCGAAGCAAGGCGATGCTGAGGCGGATCGGCCTGCGTGGACTCGATCCGGCGCTGTTCGACCGGCCGAAGAGCGGGTTCGTGCTGCCGCTCGACCGTTGGATCCGGCGCGGCCTGCAGGATGCGATGGACCAGACCCTGCGCGACCCGCAGGCGATTGCGCCGGTGGGGCTGGAGCCTGCGGGGGTGGAGCGGCTGTGGCGCGCCTTCCTCGATGGTGCGCCGGGGATCTATTGGTCGCGCGTATGGTCGATCTATGTGTTCGTGCGCTGGTGCCACCGTCACCGCGTCTTACGCTGACGCGCGATCGACATCAGGCCGGCGGGCCGCATCGAGGCACGCGTGCTCACGCTTCCGGCATGACGATTCCGCCGCACACCGGCACGCGAACGCCGGTCACGAAGCCGGCGAGGTCCGAGGCCAGAAACGCGATCATGTTCGCGACGTCCTGATCGTAGCCACGCCGCCCGAGCGGCACGGACCGCTCGTAGATCGGCTGCACCTCGTCGCGGTCACGACGGTCCTTGTCGGAGATGACCCAGCCCGGGGCGACCTGATTGACTGTGACGCCATGCGGTCCGAGCTCCCGCGCCAGGGACCGCAGCATGCCGTCCATGGCACATTTGGCCGCCGTATACGGCGCTCGGTTGGGCAGAGCCAGGCTCGTCATCTCCGTGCCCAAGGCAATCAGGCGGCCCCATTTTCGCTCGATCATGGGGCCGGAAAACACCCGCGCGGTCGCCCACGCCTGCAGGACCGAGGAGCGAAACACCTTGTCGAACTGGTCGGGTGTCTGTTCGACGACCGGGCGTTCGTCGTACCATGTCACCGCATTGTTCACGACGATGTCGACGGAGCCCAGCGTGCTCTCGGCGATGCGGCGCATCGCCTGGACATCTTCGAGCACGGCAACGTCACCCGAGATCGTACACGCGTGCTGCGGCTGAAGCTCGTTCAGCTCATCGCAGAGTCGTTCGGCAGCGGCGCGTGCCGTCAGATAGTGGATGGCGACCTTGGCACCACAGGCCGCCAGCGTCCGGGCGATCGGACGGCCGAGCTCTCCGGCCGCTCCCGTGACCACCGCGACCTTGCCCGAGAGATTGATCTGGAGCGGTGACCTCGACGGTCTCAGCGCCGGATCGTCCGGCAGGGGACCGAGCGCATTTCGTCGAATTCGTCGTGCAACTGCGCTCGCGATCCGCATTTACCCGTCCCCGAAAGTATTCACTGGCTCGGGTCGGAGTATTAAATGCGTTACTAATTAATTAAACTGCACACTTTGACGCATTGTGCAAAAGCCATCGGATGGTGACGCGTGCCGCTGCGCTCAGGATGCGCGTGTCGTCGGACTCTCGGCGAGACGATTGCCAAGCGGCCAGCCTGCACGAGACCTGTCTTGCGCCTGGCCGGTAGCGAGCACCGGCCTGAACTTGTGCCGGAGCCGCCTGAAATACGGCTCGATGAAGCGCTCGATCGCCGCCGCGTAGATGACGGAGATCAGGAGCGCGAGCGGAAACAGGAGGTAGGGCTTGGCGGCGATCGCGGGCAAGTTCTTGTCGATCGTTCGGATCACGACGTTGTGGATCAGATAGATCGCATAGGAATAGATGCCGAGCGTCATCACCCAGGAGCGGTTGAGAGGACGAAAGAGCGGCGCGTCGGCGAAGCGGACTGCGAAGTAGAACAATGGCATCAGCGCCAGCCCCTGAAGGCTGTAGCGGGCGGTCTCCCGGAACACCGGATCACGGTAGACCAGCGAGACGAGCAGCGCCGCCACGGCGCCGGCCAGCAGCGCCCATTGCGCCGCCGACATCCGTCCGGAGGAGGAGCGCTGCCGCACCGGGTTCATGACCAGCGCCAAAATGCAGCCATAGGCGATCGAATCGATGCGGGTGTCCGAGGCGTAATAGGTGCGATCGGAGAAGAACCCCGGCGCATGCACGAGATGGACGCGCCAGGCGAGAACTCCGAGGCAGACGATCCCGAGCAGCGCGCCGATGCTGCGCGGCCGCAGCGCCGATCCGAGCAGCAGCGTCATCAGCAGGGGATAGACGATGTAGAAGTGCTCCTCGACCGCGAGCGACCAGAGAATGCCGGTGCCGTCGGGCACCGTGTTGCCGGGATCAAAGAACAGGCCGTAATAGTTGGCGAAATACAGCACCTGGGCCGCGAGCCCCTTGGCGGTCATTCCGCCGTCCAGGAGGCCGGCGGCGGTCAGGCCGTAGGCGATCGCCAAGGACAGCAGCAGAGGCGGCATCAGCCGGAACACGCGCCGCGCGTAGAAGCTGGGAACGTCGAGCGTTCCGGTGCGCTCATGCTCGGCCAGCATGAGCGTGGAGATCAGGAAGCCGCTCAGGAAGAAGAAGATGGTGACGCCGAGGCCGCCGGGGACCATGGCCTGAAGTCCGGAATGGCCCAGAACCACGATCAGCACCGACAGCGCGCGGATGCCGTCGAGTGATGGAATGTTCAGGGATGCGCTGCCTTGGGCGTTCGCCCCGCGTGACGCCGTCGGCTCGGTCGCCCCGCCGCCGACAGCCGCCATCGGCGGCACAGCGGAAGCAGCACGAAGGCGGCTGAACTCGAGAATCTTGGCCATGCTGTCCAGACGGAGTCGGAGAAACGCGTAGCTTCGTAGTCGTCGTGTCAGTGCCGCGGCGATCTGCCGCCGAGCGTCATCGCGTGTCGGCCGCGGCGTGGCTGGCCCGCCAGAGCTGAGCCCGCTCCGCATCGATCCGCGCCGTGGCGGCGCGCTTGCCCAGACGCAGACAGGCGTGCTGATAGGCGCGGAGGAACCGCCGGAACTCGAGATCATCGTAGCGCGGCAGGCCCGCCAACCAGCTCCGGAAATAGCCCCACAGCATCGCTGTGCTGCCGATCAAGGCGGGATAGGCCGGCAGGTGATAGACCGCCACCGCGAACTGATAGAGCGGCGACGTTCCCATGAAGTACTGGCCGAAGCCCTTGCGCAGGCGTCCAGTCCAGATGCCCTTGTGACTGGCGCCCTGCGGCCGCAGATGGATGAAACGCAGTGCTTCGCTGTCGATGCTCTCGGCGATCCAGCCGAGCATGCGGCAACGATGGCAGTCGATGCCGTCCCACATAACTTGGCGCACGAAGCCGCCGATCTCCTGGAAGCAGGCGACGCGGTAGAACTTGGTCATCCCGACCGACATCTCGTCGCCGCAGACCTCCGGCTCCAGGGCGCCGGTCTGCGGGTGGACGAACCACGGCTTGCCTGAGGTGGTCCCGACCCGCGGATCGCTCTCCATTCGCTCCATCAGCAGCTCGAAGTAGCGCCCGGGCAGATCGAGGTCCATGTCGAGCTTGCAGGAGATAGTCGAAATCCTCCAGCCGCACGCTCTCCAGCCCGGAATAGAACGCCTCGATCACGCCAGGACCGACCTTGCGTCCGCCGCGATCGGCGCGGCGGATCACGCGCAGATAGGGCAGGCGCTGGGCGTACTCTTCGAGAATGGCGGGGGTGTCGTCGGTCGATCCGTCATCCACCACGATCCATAGCGCCGGCGGCACCGATTGCGCGGCGACGCTGTCGAGAGTCCGGCGGAGGTACTGGCCCTCATCCCGGCAGGGCGAGACGAGCAGGTAGCGGCGCGATGGCGTCACGATCAAATCCCTTCGGAAGGCGGCGGGATCGATGCGAGCCTCTGCCGAGCAGGGCTTCGCCAGCCGCCTTTCAATAAATTAAATCGTGACTTAATATTATATGATGGCGCATGTCAAAATAATGGTGCTCTTAAATCGGCGCGGACCGTCCCCGTGCTCGGTCAGCGAGGTGATTCCCATGGATAGCGTCCGCCTCGTGATTCCCGGTTGCACTCGGGCTCCGTCCCGGTCGTCGGCGCGGGTGTCGCGCCGGATCGATGCCGTGGCCATCCGGGCGCTGTGCACGGCAGCGCTTGCTCTGATCGTCAGCGGTATTGCCGAGGCTGCCGAGCCGGCCGCGTCCCCCCGGCCGTCACTGGCCGGCAGTCTCCTGCCGGTGGAGCGTCTGGTCGCCTGGAATCCGGGGTTGATGTCGGCGGGCGGTATTCCGAGCCGCACCATCATTTACCGCACGCTGTCTCCGAGCGGAAGAGACGACGGCGGCGCGATCCAGGCTGCCTTGAGCGCCGCGCCCGTCGGCCAGGTGGTGATGCTCGGCCCCGGTACGTTCATCGTCAACGAGCCGCTCCTGATCAGTCGCCCGGTCACGCTGCGCGGCGCGGGCGCCGGTGCGACCAGGCTGGTGAAAACCAATGGCGCACGGGCACGAACGTCGGCCGTGATTGCCGGCACGAAGGGAATCCTCACACCGGTCGACCCGAGTTCGTACAGTTATGATCCCAAGCCTGTCATCATCGTCGGGCCTTCGCGCTGGAACAATGGTCCCGACAGCAGCGCATCGCAGAACCTGCTGGCCGACGGCGATCAGGGGACGTCGACCGTCACCCTCGCCAGCACCGCGAACCTGAAGCGGGGCGATTTCGTTCTGCTCGACGAGATCTCAGGCGCATCGTGGCAGGCCACGCCTTCCGGTTTTCCGGCGGGAGCGAAGGTCTGGCAAGGTGATCGCGTCGCCTGGAACATGCACTATCCGGTTCAGCCGGGCGACGACAATGCCGGTGCGAATGCGGGGGCCCCTATGACCAGGCCCCCGGTTTATTGCCGAAGTCGATGTCGTGGTTCGCCCGCGCCGAAAGGGCGACCGCAGAGATCAAGGAGATCGCCTCGGTGACCGAGAGCACGGTGACATTCACCTCGCCGCTCACGATCAGCTATCGCAGGGATCACCAGGCGCAGCTCACGCCCTACAGCACCGACCCCAACAGCGGTCGCCACGCCGCCAATCATCGCGACATCCACGTTGCCAATGTGGGCGTCGAAGATTTGAGCATCATCGGTGGCGCGGACGGCGCATTGCGGTTCGAAGCCGCCGCGTACTCCTGGGCCAGATCCGTCGAGGTGACACAGTGGCTCGGCGAGGGCGTCGCGATCGATAATTCGTTCCGGGTCGAACTCCGCGACTCCTACATTCACGCCGGCTCATGGCCGCAGCCGGGCGGGGCCGGCTACGCGATCAGCCTGGCGGCGGGCTCCTCGGAAGTCCTGATCGAGAACAACATCCTCGTCGACGTCTGCAAGAACATGGTGTTCCGGTCGTCCGGCGCCGGCAGCGTCGTCGGCTACAATTATGCCGACGACTCGTTCGATTTCGACAATCCCGGCTGGGTCGAGGTCGGCATCAATGCATCGCACATGGCCGGCGCCCATCACGTCCTGTTCGAAGGCAATCTGTCCCACAATGCCGACAGCGACTACACGCATGGCAACGCCATCTATCTGACCTTCTTCCGCAACCATCTCACCGGCCAGCGCCAGCGCTTCGTCGATCGTTCAGGCAGACGTGCCGTGGGTCTCGCCTATGGCTCGTGGTGGGATTCGTTCGTCGGCAACGTGCTCGGCAGCCCCGGACGAATGAGCGGATGGAGCTACGATGATCCTTCGATGCGAAGCGGCACGGCGGCCTGGGGGCAGGGCGGTGTCGGCAACGTCTGGATGCTTGGCTACGACCCGGAGCGATGGACCATGGCGCCCGATCCGAAGACGCTGGCCACGGTGATCCGCGGCGGCAATTTCGACTATCTCACCGGCAAGGTGGCCTGGACCGACGCTCTCGCGGCGCAGCCGCTCCCGGCGTCGCTCTATCTGGAGAGTCAAGCCCGGCTTTTTCGGCAGTCATCCCTGGCCCTGGGTGGACCCGACCGGCGATACCAAGCTGCATACCTTGCCGGCCAAGGCGAGATTCGATGCGGGCGCGCCATTCGCAGCGGCGCCGGGATCAACGCAATAGCGCTGGCGTGACGCTTCAACGGGCTTGCCGTCAGGTGCGGACGCCGAGCCGTGGCCGCCAAGCCGGCCGTGTACGGCTCCAACGAGCCGGCCGCCTGTTCGCCGGCTGAGCGGCGGGCATGCTCTGTTGCGACCTCCGCCAGTATCGCGCGGCCTCGACCGTGATGAGCACGAACACCACCCAGGTCACGTCGAACGCGCGCAGCCACAGGGTTTCGAGCAGGTTATAGAGCATGATGAACAGCGCGACGGACAGCAGGATCCACGCCCGCTTGTAGTCGTGCTTCATCACGCGGCCGATGACGTGAACGGTGGCCGCCAGAAAGACGAGGAGAAAGGCAAAACCCACATAGCCCAGCTCCAGCATCGCATCGTAGTAGCCATTGTGGGAGTTCGGCATGGCCTTCACCCAGCCGGGTGCATCGGTGATGCTTGGTGCGTCGGCACCGACCAGCCAGAAGCTCTGATAACCCCATCCCAGGAGCGGCCGCTTCGCGATCTCCAAGTTCGAGAAGGCCCATATGGTCGTCCGGCCGGTGAAGCTGGAGTCGCCCGTCAGCAGATAGGCGATGCGGCCGGTCGTGAAGCCCGCGAGCTCGCCGATCACGAAGTAGCCGAGGATGATCGCCACCAGGATCAGAAGCGGTGCAAGCCGCAGCGTTCTCGCAAGCGCCAGCGTCAGGATGGCCAGGACCGGGGCGACCAGAGCGAGGCCGAGCGCGGTCTTCGAACTGGACAAAAAGATCAGGACGACGGCCGCGACGCCGACGACGATCCCGATCGCACGTCGGGTGCCGGGATAGAGCAGCTCGTGAACCGACAGCAGGAAGGCGATGGCGGCAAATTCGCCTAGCAGGTTCTTGCCCGAGAAGTAGCCCTGGTAACCGATGTCGACCAGTGCGTTGCCGTATTGCGCGTAGGTCGCGTAGCCGCCGGGGATCAGCAGCACGTTGAGGATCGCCCCGGCTGCAAAGCACAGGAACACACCGCGCAGGATGTCGGAGCTCGGCCTCGACAACAAGGCGGGCAGCACGATGGCGGTGAGGACCATCGCTTCCTGGACAAAGCGGACGAAAGCGAATTCGGGTTTGAATGCCCAGGCGATGCTGGCGCCTGCCAAGCCGAAATAGGCGCAGAGACTGATGATGTTGGGCGGAACGGCAAGCCGCTCGCCGCGGGCCAGGCGTTGCATCGCAACGACGACGGCGATCGCCGCGATGATGGGCCAGAAGATCCGGTTCTCGACCCGGCTCTCGAGCAGGCCCTGGAGCCCGGGCGACGGCGGGAAGCCGAAATAGATCAGCGGCTGAATGAGGGACGAATAGGCGAAGGCGAGGACCGGAATCAGCGCACAGACGTCGAATGTCCCTGCGGCGGCCTGCGGCCCGGCCGACATCGAGGTCGTCGCTGGAATTCTCGGCATCGATCTCACTCGGATATTCGAACGGGGAGGACCCGGCAGCCGCCGGGAATACCGTCCAGAACATTATCCGGAGATGCAATTAAATAAAAGAAACTTCGACGGTCCACCCGGAAGGTATTGCTGCAGCCGCGTCGCAAATCTGTTCTGGCATTCGAAAATAAACCGTATTAAATAAATCGCGTGATTTAAAATTAAATAGTGGCTTTTAGGTCGCACGTTTTTCGGTCGGGGAGGTGCGGCAGGGGTCCGTAACCCGGCATCCTCGTGCGGCGGGCAGATTGAGGGAGAGCGGTTGATGCTGACCACGCATGAATTGCAGGAGCCGGGATCCTCCCTTTATCGCGTGGGGCGCTCCGGGGCGGGTCGCGATCGGCCGGAGGTCGATGCTGCCGGTCTGGCCGACGCCGCAATTCCGGACGACCTCGCGCGCGACGTCTATTGCATCCTCGGAATACCGGTCGATGCCATCAACATGCGCGGCGTACTGCGCCGCATCCGCGATGCCGCCCGACGCAGGACCCGGCTTCTCATCTCGACTCCCAATCTCAACTTCCTGGTCGCCAGCCAGTCGAACAGGAGCTTCAGGGAGTCGCTGATCCTGAGCGATCTTTGCACGGTGGACGGCATGCCGGTGGTCTGGATCGCCCGGCTGCTTGGGATTCCGATCAAGAGCCGGACGGCCGGCGCGGACATCTTCGACGCGCTGAAATCGGAGGCCGCGCCGGCAAACGCGCTGAAGCTCTTCTTTTCGGCGGCCCGGAGGGGCCGCCGAACGGGCCGCCCGGACGCTGAACGGCCAGTCGGCGGGATTGCAGTGCGTGGGCTGGTCGAACCCCGGCTATTTGTCGGCCGAGGAGTTGAGCCGGGATCACATCATCGACGAGATCAATGCCAGCGGAGCGGACTTCCTGATTGCGTCCCTGAGCAGCGTGAAAGGACAATCATGGTTGCAGCGCAATCATGAGCGCCTCGCGGTTCCGGTTCGCGCCCACCTCGGCGCTGCGCTCAACTTCCAGGCCGGGACGGTGAAGCGCGCGCCGGCAATCCTGCGCCAATCAGGCTTCGAGTGGCTGTGGCGCATCAAGGAGGAGCCTTATCTCTGGCGCCGCTACTGGAACGACGGCAGGGCGATGCTCGGCCTCATGCTCACCCAAGTGTTGCCGTTCGTGGTCTGGACCTGGTGGATGCGCCGCACGCATGAGCGGGGCGAGGCGCTGACCATCACTCAGGACTATGGAGCGCAGGCGGTCACGCTCAGCCTGTCGGGGCCTGCCGATGCGCATCACGTGGACCGAGCGATTCCGGTCTTCCGCGCCGCTACGGCGTCCCGCAAGCCGGTCACGGTCGATTTCTCGAACGTCTGCGCCATCGATGCGCGGTTCCTTGGATTGCTGCTGATGCTGAGGAAGCAACTGGAAGCCCAGGGCTGCACCGCGACCTTCGTGGGCGTTTCGCCGCTGATCGCCCGCATCTTCCGCTTCGGCGGTCTGGACCGGCAATGAGAGGGGAGGCCTGTCATCGGTCGCATCACGGCTTCAGCAGTCGGTGGTTCGATGATCGCCGCCGCGACGCTTGCCGGCGTTGCGAAGGATTGCCGGGGCCGTCAGTCCGACCGGCGCCCATCGGCTGACTGTCGCCCATGGAGCGACGTGTGTTCGGAGATTGAGCGGTGAGCGCGGCAGGCCAGAAGAGGCGCGAGCTTCTGATCGACTTCTATCGAAGCTGCGCGATGCTGTTCGTGTTCTATCATCACACGGCCAACGTCTTTCCGGACTCCGTGGATCTGTTCACGAAATTCAACCCCTTCGCCGAGCTGTTCGTCGTGATCTCGGGGTTCATGGTCGGGTACGTCTATCTGCACAAGGAGAGGCATGGAGAGCTCGTCGCCCGCGGCTTGAAGGTGCTCGCCGCCTATTTCGTCATCTCGGTGCCGGTCGCGGTCGGCATGGCTGTTCTCGGGAAGAAGCGAGAGCCGGTGGGGCAGGCGATTTTCGACGTGCTGACGTTTCAGTCCGAACCGACCGCCATCACAATCCTCAAGTTCTACGGGCTGATGTTCCTGCTGCTGCCGGTGATCCTGCCGGTGTTCAAGCGCGGCAGGCTCGTGGTGCTTGCGTTGTCGGCTGCGATCTTCGTGGCCTGCACCTGGTTCAGCAATACGAGCACGGCAGCCGAGCTCGAGAATCCGGCGGTCATTCTGTTGCTGTTCTCGCTCCAGGCGCAGATGTTTTTCGTAATCGGTATCTGGCTCGGAGATCTCCATCGGTCCAACCGCTTGATCGGACCCGCGTTCTACACGGCGCTGGCGGGGATCTTCACCTTCGGGCTGCTGCTCGATTACAGCCTCGGCTTTCCCAGCAACGGCGAAAAATACCCCTATCGGTTCGACAAGCTCCTCAACCTGCTTTGGACATTGCCGCTGTTGTTGGCCCTGTTGTGGGCGGTGTTCGCCCGCACCCGGCGATCGCCGGCGGTCGCGCTCATCCTCAACGTCGGCCAGAACTCGCTGATCGCGTTCCTGGGGTCGGAGGTGGTGCGGCAATCGGTAAAACTCGCGCTCCTCATGGGCGGCGTTCACCCGCAGGTCTACGGCCAGACCGTGATGGGCCTGTTCGATGCCGTCCTGGTGACCGCGGTGCTTTGGCTCTACCGGGCACACTGGCAGAACCGCCAGACAATGCTGCACCCGCTCAGCGGGCCATAGCCACATCTTTCGCCTGAAAGTGTTGCTCCGATGCGCTTGTTCAGATCCTCCCGGGCGGCTTAGCTCATCGCTAACCATTGGACGCTAGCCTCTCGAGACGCCCGAGGAGGCATGAACTGATGTGGGTGATCGCGCTTCATTTTGCAGCCGGGGCCGTTGCCGGAACGATGTTCACGGTTCGCACGCTGCTGGCGCTCGCTGCGATCGTCTTCATGGAGTGCATCGCGGCGTCGCTCATCAGCGGGCTGCCGGCCGCGCTGTATGCCGGCGCCGGTCTGATTGCAGTCCAGGTGGGCTATCTCTCAGGCGTCTATGTCCGCAGCGCTCTGGAGCGTGCCGGCATCGCCCATCCGTCCATTCGCCCCGAGCACCAGCGCTGACGGTCGATCGATATCCGTCATCGGTCACCGTCCATGGCGCGCACCGGCCGGCGCGCGCCGATGGACCTACTCGGCCATCACGCTCCCGTAACGAGCGTAGTATTTGTGGTTGTAGTAGTCGCCGAAATGATTGGCGTAGCGCTTCAGCGCCTTCATGTTCGTCTTGTTGAGCACCACGCCGAACAGGGCATCGTAGACATTGGGGGCCGTGTTCAGCGCGTGCTCGACCACCTCGGCCGGCGTGCGTCCCCATTCCACGACCAGGACGAAGCTGTCGAGCATCGCGGAGATGGCACGCGCATCGACGACGGGCGCAAGCGGCGGAAGATCGACGATGACGTAGTCATAGGCTTCGCGGAGCTGCTCGAATAGCTTGCGCATCTGCTCGTTGCCGAGGATATCGCTGGTGTCGCGCTGTGCGGCGCCCGTTCCCGGCAGGAAATCCAGGCGCGTCACCGGGTCGGTCCAGACTGCGTCTGCGAGCTGGCATCCTCCCAGGACGATGTCGGCGATGCCGGTGCCGGCATTGGGGGCCAGCATGGCCGAAAGCGACGGATTCCTGAGGTCGCAATCGACCACGATCACCCGCTTGCCTGAATTTGCGATGAGCTGAGCCAGCGACGCGGCGATGATCGACTTGCCCTCGTTGGGCAGGGCGGACGTCAATCCGAACACCTTCCGCGACGTCCGGTTCGGATCCTGGTCGATGGCCACTTTCAACGAACGGATGGATTCGGCGAAGCGCGAGGTGGGCATGGCGGATGCGGCCCAGCAGGTCCCGGGGCCTCTCGAGACCATGCGCTGGCTGCAGTCGGGATCGGCCTTGTCGGGTTCGGCCTTGGCAACGGCGTTGACCGTCGCTTTCTTGGTGAACCTGTCGACTTCGCCTCGCTTGAGCAGAGGGACGACCGAGAGGCAGGGCAGGCGCAGGCGATCCTCGACCTGGTCGGTCGTCCGGAAGCTGCGGTCCTTGACCTCTGCGAGCAGGCCCAGGCCGCCGCCGAGCGCCAGGCCGCCGAACAGGCCGATCGCCATCAGCACGATGGACTTCGGCTTGATCTTCTTCTTCGGCGGCGTGGCCGCGGAGATCACCCGCGCCTTCGCAATCGGGAAGGAGCCCTGCTGGACTGAGCCCATGTAGCGCTGAAGGAAGGTGTCGTAGAGGGCACGATAGCTCTTGGCGCTGGTCTCCAACTCGCGGAGGCTGAGTTCGGCCGCCCTGATGTCCTGCGACCGGACAACGGCCTGAGCCAGCTGCTTCTCGAGCTCCTGCTGCTGCTGCTTGGACTCCTCGTAATCGTGCTTGGCGACATCGGCAAGGCGCCGCACCTCGTCGACGATGGCCTGGCGGATGCTCTTCATCGTCTCGCGGATATTGACGACCGCGACATGATCCTTGCCATATTTGGCGGAATACTCGTACTCGCGCTTGGCGTTATCGAGATATTGCTGACGCAAGCTGTTGATGATGAGCGTGCTGTTCGAATTGCTCAGGGAGAGACCGTCGGGCGGATTGACATTGCCGCTGAGCTCTGCCGGGGAGAAGTCGGAGACCGCGGCTACGCGGTCGAGCGTCATATCGGTATTGCTCGTCGCGAGCATTTCGTCGAACCGATTGAGCCGGGTCATCAGCGAGGCGGTACGCGTGCGAACCGCCACGAGACGGTTGGTGAGCTCGGTGACCTGCTGCTGGTCCATGAACCTGCCGTCGGCCGAGACGATGTTGTACCGGCTCTTCAGTTCGTTCACCGAACGTTCGGCGGCGGTCGCGTCGTTGCCGAGATCCTGTAGGCGGTCGTGGAGCCAGGCGGTGATGGTGCGGTGCTCGTTCGCCTCCGCCTTCAACTGCTGATCGAAATACTCCCTGACGATGGCGTTGGCGATCATCGCCGCCCGATTGGGGTCGCTGGCGCTGAAATCGATCTCGACGACCGTGCTCGTGCCAATTCTGAAGACGTTCATCCTGCGCTGGAATTCGTCGAGGAGATCGCTCGTCGAGGGTCCGCTCGGCTGCGGCGCCGAACTCACGAGGCGGCGAACCGCATCAACCGCAGCATTCAGCGGGCTGGCTTTGCCGTTGAAGTCGGGATCGTCCGCCAGGTTGAGCTTGTCGATGACCGCGGTCGCGATCGACTTCGATTTGAGGATCTCGATCTGCGATTCCATGTCGAGCGGCGGCTCGTCCTGCACCGGCGGTTGCGGCTGCACGACTGCGGCTTTCGAGGCGCCCAGCATGATCTTGACATCCGCCGAGTAGGTGGGCGGTAGGATTTTCAGCAGGGCGAAGCTGGCCAGGAGCGAAAGCACGGTGGTGATCGCAATCACCAGATAGTGCCGGCGCAGGAATCCCAGAGCCATGTCGAACGGTCCGGGTCCGCTACGTTCCCAACCTTGCTCCTGTGGAGCGGGGTAGGCAACCGTGCTCGCGTTAGGATTGTGCAGCATGTTTGTGAGGCTTTTCAATTGCGCTTCGGACGTCGGAGCCGCCCGGTTACCTGCGAGAACGAGGATCTTGTTTTTCAAACATTAAATGATCTAGAAGTGTCGCGCGATTTAATTTATATTAAATCTGATTTTGCTCAGCAAGTGGCTCTGCAAAATTAAATGTCTCCTGTGTGGAGGGCGTGCCTTGCGCCGGCCTTCTCGGCCGGTCGGTGCCAGGGTCCTGCTCGTCCGCACCGCTGTGTCTGGCTGCCGCGTAACGGCTTGTAACAGTCGCTCCCGGCCCATTGCCAAGCCGCGGGTTTTGGGCATCAGTCCTGGCGATGAGCATGCCTGCGGCCACGCTGTTGATGGTGGAGGACGACCCGGAGATCAGCCGGCTCGTCAGCGATTTCATGCGCCGGGAAGGGTTCGAGATCGAGGTCGCCGCCACGGCGCCGGCGATGGATGCCGTGCTGCGGCGGTTGCGGCCCGATCTCATCATTCTGGACCTGATGCTGCCGGGAGAGGACGGGCTCTCGATCTGCCGCCGGTTGCGGCAAAGCGACGACATTCCCATCCTGATGCTGTCGGCCAAGAGCGACGAAATCGATCGCGTGGTCGGGCTGGAGCTCGGCGCCGATGACTACATGGTCAAGCCGTTCGGGCCGCGCGAGCTTCTGGCCCGCGTGCGCGCGCTGCTGCGGCGCGCCCAGGCGAGCCCGCCGCGAGACGCGAGCCGGCGTTTCGGTTTTGACCGCTTCGTGCTCGATGTCGATGCCCGCAGCATCGAGATCGTGGATCCGCAGGCCGCGCCGATCCAGCTGACCTCGGCGGAGTTCGACCTGCTCGCCTGCTTCGTGCAGCGGCCACGGCGGGTGTTGAGCCGCGACCAGATCCTGGACTGGACGCGCGGCCGCTCCGCCGACCCGTTCGACCGCACCGTCGACATGCTGATCTCGCGGCTGCGGCGCAAGCTCGATGCCGCAAGCCCTGGAACCAACCTGATCACCACCGTCCGCAACGGCGGATACCTGTTCACGGCGACGGTGAGACCGGTGGCGTGATGATGCGGCTGACGCTTGCGATGCGGATCGGCCTCATCGTCATCATCGGCCTGCTGGCGATCTGGATCATCACCTTGGCGCGGTTCTACCGCGCCCGTACCGCGGAGCTCGAAGGCGCGACGCCGCCGCCGACGCGGCTGGCCGCGCTCGTCGAGCTGATCGAACGAACGCCCCGGACGGAGCGGGGCCGGGTCGTCGATGCCGTGTCCTCCGACCGCTTCGAGGTCCGGCTGGTCGGGGCCGACGCGGCGGTCCGGCTTCCGGGGACGGAGCCTGCGCCGGTCCGGTCCGGATTGCGTGACGCCTATGCCGGCGCGCTCGGTACGCGCCCGCTGACCATCACCTCCGTGCCCGAGCCGGAGGGGCGGTGGTTGCCCCGGCTTGCGCGGGCGCCGCAGAATGCCCTGGAGTTTCGCATTGGCCTGAACGGCGGCGATGTTCTCGTCGTGGATTCGCGCTCGTCGCTGGTGCTGACCCAACAGGGGCTGCCGATCGGCTTCGGCGCAGGCCTGTTCGGAACGGTGGTCGCGCTGTTCGCGCTCCTTATCATGCAGCGTGAGACGCGGCCGCTGGCGCGCCTTGCCGCCGCCGTCGACCGGGTCGACCTCGGCGGGGCAGCGGTGCCGTTGCCCGACGTACGCCGCAACGCGCCCGAGGTTCGCGCCGTGGTGACGGCGTTCGGACGGCTGCAGGACCGGCTCGCCGATCTGATGCAGGCGCGCATGGCGCTGGTCGGCGGCATTGCTCACGACGTTCGCACCTTTGCCACGCGGCTGCGGCTGCGTGTCGACCAGATCCCGGATGACGCCGAGCGACAGCGCGCCGTGGTCGACATCTCCGACATGATCCGCCTGCTCGATGACGCGTTGCTCGCGAGCCGGGCAGGTGCGGGCGAGTTGCCGCAGGAGCTCGTTGCCTTCGACGAACTGGTGCGCGCCGAGGTCGAGGATCGCCGCGCGCATCGGGCGCGGGTGCGTTTGGACCACGCAGGCGACGGACGCGAGCTGCTGATGCTGGGCGACCGCGTCGCGCTGCGCCGTATCGTCGCCAACATCATCGACAACGCGCTCAAATATGGCGAGGCGGCGCATGTCTCGCTGCAACGCCAGCGGGAGCACGCCGTGCTGACGGTCGACGACGAGGGGCCCGGGATTCCGTACGACCAGCGCAAGGCCATGCTGGAGCCGTTCACGCGCCTGGACACGTCGCGCAATCGCGGCACCGGCGGAGCCGGGCTCGGATTGGCGGTGGTGCGGACGCTGGTAGAAGCCCATCGCGGCAGCATCGAGATCACCGACGCGCCGCGCGGCGCCCGCATCGTCGTGCGGCTGCCGCTGTTTCTCGATGGACCCGGCGACGTATATTCCGATCTGACGTGATCGATGGCTGCGTGGTGATCGGGGTATCGTCTTTAAGTGGTGGCAATCCGTCATTCTTCTCGTAAAAGTTGAGATAGCGACGTGGCCGGCGGGAAGGCTGCGGCAGCCTCGTCTTCGCCTGGCGCGATGTCCGACGATGCGCCCGCTTGATGATCGCGTGGAGATTGTGATAGGTATTAGATGCATCCTCATTGCATCGCCACGCCGATTGAACTGGGCGCGGCGCCGATTTTGTAAACCCATAGTACCGAATGTCATTCAACCGCACGGGCCACGCGGACCGCGGACCTGTGCGCCGATGGACGACGTCGCTCCGGCTCGCCCGGGCGAGAACGTCCGGGGGCAGGGCAGGATCATCGACATGACAGCAACAAAAACCCGCGTGGCGATATTGGGCGGCGGCATCGGCGCGTTGAGCGCGGCCTTCGCCTTGAGCGAGATCGATCCGCGCGGCGAGCGCTACGAGATCACTCTCTATCAGCTCGGCTGGCGTCTCGGGGGCAAGACCGCCAGCGGACGCAACGCCAAGCAGGGTCAGCGCATCGAGGAGCACGGACTGCATATCTGGGCCGGCTTCTACGAGAATGCCTTCACCATCCTGCGTGCCGCGCTGAAGGCACTCGATGCACCGCCGAGCGATCCGATCAGGACGATCGATGATGCGTTCAAGCGGCAGAACGAGATCTTCTACGCCGAGTATACCGACGGCCAATGGCTGCCCTGGCCATTCTGGTTTCAGCCGGATGTCGACGAGATCGGTCTATCCCGGCCGGGACAGCCTGTGGGCGCCCGCCGACAACATCGTGCCGCCGCTCTCGATCCTGCTGCTGCGGACCATCGCCAGCATCATCTTCAACCTGAACTACTATCTCGAGGACTGGCTGGGCGACCAGAATGCCGAGCTGGCGAAGGCGATCGCTGCAATGCCCGCCGAGCGGCGGGCCCGGCTGGCGGCCATCTCGCCCAATGGCAAGGGCCATCCGCTGCTGCTGCTGGCCCACCGCGTCGGCGAGCGGCTGCACGGTGACGTCGAAGCGATCCGCCGCGATGCCCAGGGCGACATGGCGGCGCTGCTCCATGCGTTCCGCGGCATCGTCAAGGAGCACCAGACGATCGACGGCCTCGAGGAGGGCCTGCGCCGGCTGTTGATCCTCACCAATCTCGGCATCTGCATGCTGCTCGGCATCATCGAGAACGATTGCCTGACGGACGGGCTGGAGGTTCTCGACCGGTACGAATTCCGCAGCTTTCTGGCGCAGCAGGATGAAGAGGCTGCCAACAACGCCATCGTGACCGCTCTCTATGAATATATCTTCGCCTTTCGCAACGGCTCCCGCGAGCCGTCGCAGCAGCAGGTGTCGGCCTGCTCGGCCGTTCAGGGACTGCTGCGGCTGTTCTTCACCTACAAGGGCGCGTTCTTCTATAAATCCGTCGTCGGCATGGGGGATACGATCTGCACGCCGATCTACCAGCTGCTGGCGCGGCGCGGCGTGAACTTCAAATTCTTTCACAAGGTCACGAGTCTCGAGCCGACCGAGGACGGCCGCAACATCGCGACCATCCACATCGACAAGCAGGTCGAGTTCGTCGATGGCAAATATGATCCGCTGGTCCTGGTGAAGGATTACTGGTGCTGGCCGTCCGAGCCCAAATGGCAGGAGATCGAGAACGGCGAGTACTACGCGCTGAAAGGCTACAATTTCGAGAACGCCTATGGTCCTCCCAACCCGCCGCAGCCGCCGCCGGCGGCCCGGATCAGCCTGCAACTCGGCGAGGATTTCGACCAGGTGGTGCTCGGCATCTCGGTCGGCGCGCTCAATGAGATCTGCCAGTCTCTGGTGCAGCAGAAGCCAGCCTGGGCCGACATGGTCGCCAATCTCCCAACCGTGCGCACCATGGCGCTGCAGCTCTGGCTCGACTGCAAGGTCGGAGATCTCGGTGGTCCCTATGTGGCGCCTGGGCCCTCGCTCGAGACGATGGGGCCGATCGTCACGACCTGCAAGCCGCCGCTCGACACCTATTCCGACATGTCGCAATTGCTGCCGGCCGAGGACTGGCCTTCGCCGGGGCCACGCTCGGTCGCCTATTATTGCGCCATCATGAGCGACAAGAGCGCGCCGGACAACGAAGAGCTGGCTGCCGACTATGTGAAGAGCGCATCCAAGGACTGGATGACGTCCTGGCTCGACACGCTGTGGACGAACATCGGCAGCGGCAGCACGTTCCGCTGGGATCTGCTGCACGCGCCGAGCGACATCAGCGGATCGGCGCGGCTCGACTTCCAGTTCTGGCGCGCCAACATCAATCCGAGCGAGCGCTATGTGCTGAGCGTGCCGGGTACGCTGCGGCACCGCATGGAGCCCGGCAAGTCCGGCTACGACAATCTCTTCCTCGCCGGCGACTGGACCCGTGTGCCCGAGATCAACGCCGGATGCGTGGAGGTCGCGGCGATGTCCGGCCTTGCCGCCGCCTCGGCGCTGTCGGGCGTCTACATTCCGATCGTCTCGATGAGTCCCGAGCCGTACATCACCAACGCCTATGTCAACTACGCCGGATGGATCACGCTTCCGCCGGCACCCTATCTCTGCAACGACTCCACCTTCTACGGCTTCGCCGTGCCGGCCGACCTCGGCGCCTGCCAGCGATTTCTCGACCGCTCCTTCAACCGCGTCGCGGGCCGCGACCAGTTCCGCGTGATGTTGGACATGGCCTTCGTCAACGTCATCCAGGTGCGCAAGAGCCAGGCGGCCACGCCGCCGTTCGCCGAGCAGGGGACGATGTCCGAGACCGATATCGGGCTGTGGCTCCTGGTCGGCAGCTATGAGCGGGGTGCTTTGCTGCCGAAATCGATCGGCTTCGTGCCGGCCTATCTGTTCGTCGACAATGCCTGGTCGGTCGTTGCGGGGCAGGAGGTCTGGGGCTTTCCCAAATTTCATGCGACCATCGTCCAGCCCGCCAGCGCGCCATCGAACGACCCGTTCGACGTCTCGGGGCTGGCGATCGCCTGCTACGGGCCGGATGCCCATGCCTCCCAGCAGCGCATCATCCGAATCGAAAGCACGCACGGATCGCCCCCGACCGAAACCGCGGTGGTCTCGCCAGCGGATGCGTTCCGGCAGCTCTGTGCCGGGGCCGACCAAGAGCGAATGAAGCAGCTCACGAGCGGGCCGGGCATGGCGTCGTTCCTCGGTGGCGTCTGGGGCCTGCCGATCCCCGTATTCTATCTCAAGCAGGCGCGGTCGGCGGACAGTCTCACCGCGGCGAGCTACAAGACGCTGTTGAACGGCGCGCTCGACCTGACGGCGCTGCGCGGCTGGCAATTGCAGTCGGGCAGCTGGTCGATCGAGATGAGCGCACTCGACAGCCTGCCGTTCATTCGCGACCTCGGTCTCGGCACGCCCGTCGACGGCAAGCTCGTCCTGACCGCAACCACGCGCATCTGGGCCGAGATCGATTTCACCGTCGCCATGGCCAGCCCCATGGCCTGAACAGGTCGTCACGCCGATTGTCGCCTCGGCTCGTCATCGTCGATGGCGGCGAGCCGCGCCGCCGCCCGGCGCAGGAACGCCGATGCGCCCTGCGCCTCGGCGACCGTGACGGCCTCGCGTAGCGCGGCCGTCACCTGACCCGGTGCGGTGTCGGGGAGGGCGGCCAGGATCTCGGCGCGCCGCCGATGCAGCGGCGACAGGAAATAGCCGTCGCCATAGCGACGCGCGGCGTCGATCGCCGCGTCGATCGTCTGCATCGCATCGGCCGTGTTGCCGACGATCAGCTGCAGGCCGGCGACCTCGCCGAGATAGAAGCAGGAGAAATGCATCATGCCGAGCGTCTGGAACGCCGGCAATGCCTCGCACGCCGCCGCGAGCGCCTCGTCTGGATTCTTGCCGAGATGACCGCGGGCGTGCGCCTGCAGGCTGCCCGCCACCAGCTGATAGAGCGGATAGCCATGGTCGCGGCAGATATTCAGGGCCTCCTCGGTGGCGAGGAGGACATCCTCATAGTCGCCGCGTGCGAGCTGATAGAAGGCGAGCCACGACAGCGCCCAGGCGAGGTCGAACGGACGTCCGAGCCGGCGCGCATGCGCGATGAGATCGCTGGCGACGGCGGCTGCGCCGGCATCGTCTCCCATCGCATGCAGCACCTGCAGCAGCGAGGCCTGGCCGGCGACCAGCGGATCCTGAGAGGACAGTTGCGGCAGCCGCGCGCCGTCCGACGCCTGATAGAGCTGCACCGCGGCGGCCAGGAGCCGGCGCGCGGCGGGGAGGTCGCCTCTGGTGAAGAGAATGTAGCCCAACGCGACGCCGCTCTCGATGCGATGCTCGGGAAGCCCGGTCTGCTCGCCGATTCCCAGGCACAGATGCGCCATCTCCTCGGCGCCATCGAGATCGCCCGCGATGATCAGGAAACTGCAGATGCCGCGCAGCACGGCGAACAGCCCGGCGGTGTTGCCGAGCGCGTCGCAGATCGCCCGTGCCTCGGACAGCGCCTTGCCGACCTCGGGCACGGTGTAGCCGCGCGAGGCGGCGAGGCTGACGGCAAGCCCGATCAGGAGCTCGAGCTCCAAGTCGGCGCGCTCGCCGTCGGCGGATTGATGACGCAGCAGGTCGAGCGCCGTTTGCAGATGTCGTGCCGCTTCGACATGCGCAGCGCGCGAGGCGGCGCGCCGGCCCGCGTCCGCCCAAAGCGGGATGGCTTCGGCGATCGCGCCACTCTCGGTGAAATGGTAGGCCAGCAACTCCGGCTCGGTGTCCCGCGTCTCGGGAAAGCGGTCGCGCAGCACCGCGGCGATCCTGCCGTGCAATGTCTGGCGTTCGCGCCGGAGCAGGGACTCGTAGGCGGCGTCGCGGATCAACGCGTGCTTGAACGTGTAGAGGCTGTCGGGCGGCGCGCCGCTGCTCTCCACGAGGCCGGACTTGACGAGCTGGTCCAGGCTCTCGCCGAGCCTGGCTTCGGGCTCCGCCACGATAGCCGACAACAGATCGTAGCTGAAGCGGCGGCCGATGGCGGCACCGAGATTGGCAATCCGGCGCGCCGGCCCCAATCGGTCGAGCCGCGCAACCAGGGAGTCCTGCAGCGAGGCGGGAATGGCCACGCTCGCATGGCCGTCCCGTGCGGGCGCCGCGGAGGCTTCGACGACGTACTTCGCCAGCTCTTCCAGGAATAGCGGAATGCCTTCGCCACGGCTGACGATCTGGCGCAACGTCGCCGCCGGCAGCGCGGCCGAAGCGGCCACATGGGTGCAGATCCGCTCGGCATCGCCGTGACTCAATCGCCCGAGCGGGAGCCGCGTGACCTGCGGGCTCGCGGCCCATGGCGGCTCATATTCGAGCCGGGCCGTGACCACGATCAGCCAGCGGCGTTGTGCGGCGCGCCGGATCGCCCGATCGAGCAGCTCGAGCGTGGTCGTGTCGCTCCAATGCGCGTCTTCCAGCACCAGCAGCGCGGGCCCGGTCGGCACCATCATGTCGATCAGCCGGAGCAGCGTCTCCCGCGTGACCTCCGAGCGCTTCTCGACGGTCATCGTCTGCAGCGGACTGTCCGGCTCGGGAGCGACGCCCAGGATATCGGCGAGCACGGCGCGCGCCGTGGCGTCGCCGACGCCGTGCATGTTCATGAAGCGATCGAGCTTGTCGCGACGCGTCGCTGCGCCGTCGGAGCGGTCGAACCCGGCGATGAGCGCGAGCTGCTCCGAGATCGGATACAGCACGCTGTCACAACGGGTGGGACTGCAGTGCCAGATCATCTGCAACTGGGAGACGTCGGCCACGCGCCGACGCAGCTCCTCGACCAGCCGCGACTTGCCGATGCCCGGCTCGCCATGGAGCAGCACCACCTGCCCACTGCCGAACCGCGCCGCCGCCCAGCAATCGAACAGACGCGCCAGCTCCTGGTCGCGGCCGACCAGAGGGGAGCTTTCGCCGCGAATGCGGGCGTGGAAACGGCTCGCGACGGCGGCTTCCTCCAGCACCTCGAACGCCTCGACCGGTGCGGCGAATCCCTTCAGCGCGAACGTGCCGAGATCGCGGAAGTCGAACATGCCGCGCGCGATGCGCTCGGTCGTCCGGGCCACGACGATGCTGTCGGGGGCGGCGATCGATTGCAGCCGCGCCGCGAGATCTGGCGTCTCGCCGACGATGTCGACCGGGCGGCCGTCGGCGCGGGGCATGAGGTCGCTGACCACGACGAGGCCGGTGGCGATGCCGATGCGCAGACGCAGTGGCTGGCCCTGCGGAGCAGCGAGCCGGCCGACGGCGTCGCGCAGGGCGATGGCGGCGCGGATCGCGGTGGCCGCATCGTCTTCCCCGCGCGCGGATAGCCGAAATAAGCGAGCACGCCGTCGCCGGCATATTGCGTGATGGCGCCGCCATGCTGGCCGATGACGTTTTCGCAGGTCGTCAGGAAGGCGTCGATGACGCTGGTCATGTCTTCCGGATCGAGCCTGACCGTGAGCGAGACGGAGCCGACGAGATCGCAGATCAGCGCCGTGACCTGCCGCCGCTCGGCGCGATGCATGCCGAGCAGGCGCGAACTCGTCGTCGTATCGGATGATGGCTGTCGCAACACCCCGCCACACCCGCCGCAGACGTCTGAGCCCGGTGGATTGGGCCGACCACAGGTTTCACAATCCATCTGCGTTCGGGCTCCCGGACACGGCTACGGAATGCGAATGAGCGCGAAGCGCGGAGCTTGTGATGCGGGCGCGATAGGGGCGCCCGTATCGACCGACGTCGCGCGCCGAGCGCGAAGCATCGGTTTGCGGTACTGGCATTTCGAGTGCGACCAGGACCGGCTGATCATGTTCAACTCATAGCGCATTCGTGGCAGGGTAGCAACGGTGCCGCAATACTCGCGGGTCGCTCAGGAGAGCGGGAACCATGTCGGAAGGCTCCTTCGGGTGTCCTCGATTCTGGCGGGACTGTTCAAAGCTGCGACGATTTGCCTTCGATATGGGGAGGACAGGTCGGTCGCCTCTCCCCCGGAGAGAGGTCGCGCATGATCAGGCGATCCCGCGGCGGATGACCCGTCCGGGTGATGCGTCGTGAGGCCCTCGGCAAGCGTGAGGGCGCAGGGAAGGCCGGACCTCGACTGAGGCCCGTGGCCCGCCTGCGAAAAAAATGCAGGCGGCAGGTACCGCAGGTCAGCCGGAAACCCGGCCCTCCCTGCGCGATGGTTGAACGGCTGCTTCGCGTTCTCCCTGGTGCGCCGGGCTTTCTGGCCACCATCCCCACGCGAAGCCAGGGCCTCAACGTGCGTTGATATCAGCATCGGGATATCAGGACCGCGCGACTTGACCGTGCGTGGCGAATTGTTCGTCGGCGCGATTGCTCAGCGGAAATCTGTTTTTCGGCGCATCGAGCATCCCAAGCGGTTGCGCCGCTCGTCCGAGCGCGAGATTTGCTGGTCCGACGCTCACGCGTCGTTCTGGACTGGCGAAGAGGGCGACCGAGGCGCTGGGCTACGCCGCTCCGTCACGGCCAGTCGGCGAAGTTGAGGATGGCCCGTGACTGGCCTTTGGTCCGCTGCGACGAAACACCCTTGCGCCAGGCGCCCGGTGATTGGCCGGTGTGCCTGACGAAGAAGCGGTTGAAATAGGCGCTGTCCTTGAAGCCGAGCGCGAAGGCGATCTGCTTGATCGTCGCGGTGGTGGTTTCGAGCCGGGTGGCCGCCTCCTGAATGACGCGTTGCTGAATCAGCGCGCTCGGTGACCGCTGCAGCACCCGGGTGCACAGCGCGTGTAGGCGATCCGGCGTGACGCCGAGCAGCGCAGCATAGTCGGCGACCCGCAACTGCTGATGAAAGCGTTCCTCGACGAGCCGACGAAAGCGGCTCAGGATCTCGGCGCTGGAGCCTTGCGCCTCGCCGGCGCTCTCGTCGGCAAACAGCCGCCAGAAGCGCAGCACGCACAGCGTCAGCTCCGATGACATGATCGAGGCCGCGCCGCGCCGTGACGGATTTTCGATCTCGGCTGCGATCGCCGCCATCGAGCGCGCGATGACCGTGGCGAACTCGGCCGTGACGGAGAAGGCCCGGATGGCCGCCGTGCCTGCGAGGTCGAGATAGGCGGGCTCGGCCGAGGACGGCAGGTGGCGGTGCCAGAGCCCGGAGCGCAGCCGCAGGAGATGGCCGGCTGAACCGGCCGCGACGTCGAGATGCTCGGCCCCTCCCGCCGGCACCCAGACCAGCGACGCACCGGACCAGGTCTGGATTTCGCCATCGGCGAAGCGCGCCGAGGCAGCTCCGGCGGACAGGCAGAGCATGTGGACGAACGGCCGCGCGGCATCCGAGCGCAGGGCCCAGCGCCGTGCCTCGAAATGCGAGGGAATGGCTTCGGCGCCGAGCGCTGCCGGGGTGCCGCGAGCCACCGGCGGGAGCGTCCGGCGCGCGGCATGACGCGCAGCCGTCACCCCAGAAAAGTGCACTCTTTTGCCGGAACCGTCCATTGCGCCAACCAAGCCTGCGGTGTTTCCCTCGTCAAGTCCCGACGACCGCAAACAAAAACCGCGGACGACGCCGGGGCAGAGGAACGTCACCGATTCACCCGCGCGGTCCGCGCGCGTGAACATGGGAGGAGGACAGACAGATGACTTCGACCAACCGTCGTCAGGTGTTGCAGATCGCGGGAGCGGCGGCGATCGCAGCCGGCTTTGCCGTATCGGCCGCCCACGCCCAGGCACAGGACAAGATCCGCATCGGTTATGCGATCTCGAAGACCGGTCCCTATGCCGGCGGTGCCGGCATCACCACGCTGCCCAACTATCAGCTCTGGGTGAAGGACGTGAACGCGGCCGGCGGCATCAAGCTCGGC
Organism: Bradyrhizobium oligotrophicum; assembly: GCA_050641875.1. Lineage (GTDB taxonomy): Bacteria > Pseudomonadota > Alphaproteobacteria > Rhizobiales > Xanthobacteraceae > Bradyrhizobium > Bradyrhizobium oligotrophicum_B. The sequence continues at coordinate 6,757,820 of CP192619.1, read as the reverse complement.
GACAAGCGCCTGCCGGTCGAGATCGTCGAATATGACGACCGCAGCTCGTCGGAAGAGGCGGTGAAGGCGATCGAGCGCCTCGCCAACCAGGACAAGGTGGACTTCATCCTGCCGCCGTGGGGCACCGGTCTCAACCTCGCGGTCGGTCCGACCTTGAACCGGCTCGGCTATCCGCATCTCGCGGTGACGTCGGTGACCGACAAGGCGCCGGAGCTCGCCAGGCGCTGGGCCAATGCCACCTTCTGGCTCGGCACGTCCGCGCAGATCTCCAATGGGCTCGCCGAGCTGCTCGGCAAGCTGAAGAGCGAAGGCAAGATCGGCGGCACCGTCGCGATGGTCAGCGTCGCCGACCAGTTCGGCATCGAGCTCGCCGCCGCCGGGCGCGAGGCCTTCAAGAAGGCCGGGCTGACCGTCGCCTACGACAAGACCTATCCGATGGGCTCGCAGGATCTGCAGCCGCTGCTCAAGGATGCGATCGCAAGCAAAGCCGACGTCTTCGTCGCCTTCAGCTATCCGCCGGATACGATCGGGCTGACCGAGCAGGCGCAACTGCTCAAGTACAATCCGAAGGTCTTCTATGTCGGCGTCGGCACGGCGTTCCCGCTGTTCAAGGGCAAGTTCGGCGCGGGCAGCGACGGCGTGATGGGCATCGGCGGCTGGAACGCCGACTCGCCCGCGCTCAAGGACTATCTCGCCCGCCACAAGGCGGCGACCGGGCAGGAGCCGGATCGCTGGGCGAGCCCGATCACCTATGCCAGCCTGCAGGTGCTGCAGCAGGCGATCGAGAAGGTCGGCAAGGTCGACCGTGCCGCGGTCGCCAAGGAGATCCGCGAGGGCTCTTTCGACACGATCATCGGCAAGGTGAAGCTGAAGGACGGCCTGCTGCAGGAGGTCTGGAGCGTCGGCCAGTGGCAGAACGGCGAGTTCTACGCCCTGGCGCCGGCCTCCGCTGCCCGGCGCACGCGCCGCGGTCGTGCCGAAGCCCGAGTGGAAATAGCCGGAACGAGGTCGTGAGCTTGCGGGCGCGCGTCAATGCGCGCGCGTCCGCGGGTCTCGCGCAAGAGGCACCATCCCATGCTGCTGTTCGACATCCTGCTGCCCGGTCTGGTGCTGGGGGGCATGTATGCCCTGATCGCGCTCGGCCTGACGCTGCAATATGGCGTCGCGCGCATCATGAACCTGTCCTATGGCGAGTCGCTGGTCGCGGCCGCGTTCGGCACGCTGTCGCTCTATTCCGGCCTGCAACTGAGTCCGCTGCTGGCGCTGCTGCTCGCGATGCCCGCCGCGGGACTGCTGAACTGGCTGCTCTACCGGTTATTGCTGCAGCACCTGATCCGCCGCGGCAAGGACGCCGGTGCCCAGGAGGTCGACAGCATCCTCGTCACCTTCGGCGTGCTGTTCGTGATCCAGGGCATCATGCTGGTCGCGTTCGGCGGGCAGTATTACAGCTACAGCTATCTCTCCATTCCCGTGACCGTGCTCGGCTCGACGCTCGCGGTGAACCGGCTGGTCGCGCTTGGTTTCGCGGCGCTGATCGGCACCGGCGTCTATCTCGCGCTGACGCGGACAAGGATCGGCACGGCCGTGCGCGCCGTCGCGGTCGATGCCAATGCCGCGCGGCTGGTCGGCATCGATGTCGCTTGGCTCGCAGGACTGGCGTTTGCATTCGGTGGTGGACTGGTCGCAGCCGGCGGCGTGCTCGTCAGCATGTTCCTCACCTTCAACGCCTCGATGGGCGTCGTCTTCACGATGAAGGCGCTGGTGGTCGTGATCATGGGCGGCGTCGGCAACGTCATGGGCGCGCTGGCGGCAGGGCTGCTGCTCGGCGTCGTCGAGACCGCGGTGGCGCGGCTGGTCGATCCCGGGCTGACCTTGGCCGCGACGTTTGCGATGTTTCTGGCCGTGCTGCTGATCCGGCCGACCGGACTGTTCGGAAAGGCGGCGTCGTGATCAGCCCCGGCAAGATCCTCGCCTGGTGCATCGGGCTCGTCGGCGTTGCCGCGGCGGTCACGCTGCCGCTCTATGCCAACGGCTACTATCTCGCGCTCGGCATCAGCATTCTCTATTTCACCGTGCTGGCAACCGCCTGGGCAATGTTCTCCGGACCGACCCGCTACGTCTCGCTGGCGACGGCCGCGTTCTTCGGCATCGGCGCCTATACGGCGGCGGTGACGGGCGAGACGCTGGGCTGGCCGCTGCAACTGATGACCGCTGCCGGTGTCGGCGCCGTCGTCGCGGCCATCACCGGCCTGTCGACGCTGCGGCTGTCCGGCATCTACTTCATCATCTTCTCGTTTGGCCTGGCCGAGCTGATCCGCCAGCTCGTGATCTGGTACGAGGTCAACATCCACAAATCGGTCGGACGCTATCTGTTCAGCGACATCACCCAGGAGATGCTGTACTGGCAGCTCTGCGCGCTGACGGCGCTGGTCTTCCTCGCCGGCTTTCTGCTGACGCGCTCGCGCTATGGCCTTGCGCTGCGCGCGATCGGCGCCGACGAGACCGCCGCGCGCCATTCCGGCATCGATGCGACCGCGATGAAGCTCGGGGTCTTCATCCTCAGCGCGGTGTTCATGTCGGTGACTGGCGCGATCATGGCGCCGCGCTGGACCTATATCGATCCGGCGATCGCGTTCAACCCGATGATCTCGTTCCAGGTCGTGATCATGGCGCTGCTCGGCGGCGCCGGCTCGCTGATCGGCCCGGTGCTCGGCGTCATCCCGCTGGTGCTGCTGTTCGAGGTGCTGACAGCCGCGCTGCCCAATCATTTCAGCATCGTGCTCGGCCTCATCTTCATTGGCATCGTGATGGCGCTGCCGAAGGGCGTGATCGGGCTGGTCGATCAGGTCTGGCGGCGCGAGCGCCGTGTCGATCGCGCCAAGTCTGAGGAGGGCGGCGGCACGCTGCTGGTGGCCGAGAGCGTCGGAAAGGCCTTTGGCGGCCTGCGCGCGGTCGACGGCGTGAGTCTCGACGTCCGCGCCGGCGAGATCCTCGGCGTGATCGGTCCCAACGGCTCCGGCAAGACGACGCTGCTCAACATGCTCTCGGGCGCGCTGGTGCCGTCGCACGGCATCATTCGTTTCGACGGCACCGTCATCAACGGCATGGCGGCGCACAGGATCGCGCGGCTCGGGCTTGCCCGCACCTTCCAGTTGGTGCGGGTGATGCCGGATCTGACGGTCGCCGAGAACGTCGCGGCGGCGGCGCTGTTCCGCACGCGCCAGACCGGCGCGGCCGCAGAATCGATCCATGAACTTCTGACGCTGGTCGGCCTCGGCGGTGTGGCCGAAGCGCCGGCCGGCGATCTCACCTATATCGACCAGAAGCGTCTCGAGCTCGCGCGCGCGCTGGCGCTGCATCCGCGTCTCGTGCTGCTCGACGAATGGCTGGCCGGGCTCAATCCGACCGAGCTCGAGACCGGCATCAGGCTGATCGCTTCGCTGCGCGAGCGCGGCATCACCATCGTGATGGTCGAGCATGTGATGGATGCGATCCGCGCGCTGTGCGACCGTTGTGTCGTGATGAGCGCGGGCGTGGTGATCGCGCGTGGCACGCCGGACGAGGTGCTCGCCGATCCCGCGGTCATCACAGCCTATCTCGGAGAGCCCGATGCTTGAGATCAAGCGGCTGTCGCACGCCTATGGCAAGCACCAGGCGCTCGCCGATGTCGCGCTCGAGGTCGCGCGTGGCGAGATCGTCGCCATCCTCGGCGCCAATGGCGCCGGCAAGTCGACGTTGCTGAAGGCGATCGCCGGACTGATCCAGCCGTCGCCCGGAGCCGTGATCCGCCTCGGCGGGACGGACATCGCGTCGCTCGCGCCGCATCTGATCGTCGAGCGCGGCATCGCGCTGGTGCCGGAGGGCCGCGGCGTGTTCGGCGATCTCACCGTCGCCGAGAACCTTCAGCTCGGCGCCTATCCGGCGCGCGCCCGTGACGGCGAGGCCGCGCGGCTGACGCACGTGCTCGCGCTGTTTCCGCGCCTCACCGAGCGCATGGGGCAGGCGGTGCGCACCATGAGCGGCGGCGAGCAGCAGATGGTCGCGATCGGCCGCGCACTGATGTCGCGGCCCGATTTGCTGCTGCTCGACGAGCCCTCGCTCGGCCTGTCGCCGCTGCTCGGCCGCGAGGTGTTCCGCGCGCTGAGGACGATCCGCGGCGACGGCGTCGGCATCCTCATGGTCGAGCAGAACGCCCGCGCCAGCCTCGACATCGCCGACCGCGTCTACCTGATCGAGCAGGGGCGCAATGCCGGCGAGGGGCCGGCGCCCGAGATGAAGAACAATCCCGACATCCAGCGCGCCTATCTCGGCCAATCGCGCGCGCCAGCTTCCGCTGTTCCACCATCCCCATCGACCTAGGAGCCCCCGATGAACGCGATCAATCTCCTGATTGGCGGCAAGGACCAGTCCGCCACCAACCAGCGCACCTTCCAGCGGCTCAATCCGATCAGCGGCGAGATCGCAACCATCGTTGCGGCGGCGTCGATCGACGACGCGCTGCGCGCGGCCGATGCCGCCGCAGCGGCGTTCCCGGCGTGGTCACGGCTCGGTCCGGGCGAGCGCCGCAAGCGGCTCAATGCGGCTGCGGATGCGCTGGCGCGCAACGCGCCGGAGTTCATCGCGCTGATGATGGCCGAGACCGGCGCCACCGCGGGCTGGGCCGGCTTCAACGTGCATCTCGCCGAGGGCATGCTGCGCGAGGCCGCGGCGATGACGACGCAGATCGCCGGCGAGGTGATTCCGACCGACGTGCCCGACAATCTCGCGCTCGCCTATCGCCAGCCGGTCGGCGTCGTGCTCGGCATCGCACCGTGGAATGCGCCGGTGATCCTCGGCGTCCGCGCGGTGGCGATGCCGCTCGCCTGCGGCAACACCGTCGTGCTCAAGGCCTCGGAGATGAGCCCGGGTGTGCACCGGCTGATCGGCGCCTGCCTCCATGAGGCGGGGCTCGGCGACGGCGTCGTCAACGTCGTGACAAATGCGCCGGAGGATGCGCAGGCGGTGGTCGAGGCGCTGATCGCCCATCCCGCGATCCGGCGCGTCAACTTCACCGGCTCGACCCGCGTCGGCCGTCTCATCGCCATCGCCTGCGCCAGGCATCTCAAGCGCGCGCTGCTCGAGCTCGGCGGCAAGGCGCCGCTGGTCATCCTCGACGACGCCGATCTCGATGCCGCGGTGAACGCCGCCGCGTTCGGCGCCTTCATGAACCAGGGCCAGATCTGCATGTCGACCGAGCGCATCGTGGTCGACGACAAGGTAGCCGATGAATTCGTTGCAAAGTTCGCCGCCAAGGCGAACAGCCTGCCTTACGGCGATCCGCGCAAGGGCAATGTGGTGCTGGGCTCGCTGGTCAGCGCCGCCGCCTGCGATCGTGTCGGCGGCCTGATCGAGGACGCGGTGGCCAAGGGCGCGGTGCTGGCCGCCGGCGGCCGCGGCACCGGCACGATCATGCCCGCGACCATCGTCGATCACGTCACCCCGGCGATGCGCATCTATGGCGAGGAGAGCTTCGGCCCCGTCGTCACCGTCGTGCGCGTCAGCGGCGTCGACGAGGCTGTGCGCGTCGCCAACGACACCGAATATGGCCTGTCGTCGGCGGTGTTCGGCCGCGACATCGCGCGCGCGATCGCGGTCGCCAAGCGCATCGAGTCCGGCATCTGCCACGTCAATGCGCCGACGGTGCATGACGAGCCGCAGATGCCGTTCGGCGGCGTCAAGGCCTCCGGCCATGGCCGCTTCGGCGGCAAGGCCGCGATCGACGAGTTCACCGAGCTGCGCTGGATCACGGTGCAGACCGGCGAACGGCACTATCCGTTCTGAGACGGCGTTTGCCGCCCGGCCCTGGCGCATCGTCGGATGCAGCCAGAGCCGGTTGCATTCCGCGCGGCCATGCGCGGAAACGATTCGAGATGTGTCCGAGGCATCGGCAGCAGCGACGTCGCTGCGGTGACACGCGCCCGCGGTGGGCATCGATGGTGCAGGGTGCGATCGAAATTCAAGTTGCAGCTCCACCGGTTGCGGCGGGCAGGCGCGCTACATTAAAGAAATTCCAACGGCTTTAGATCGATTCAGTTTGCTGCGGCCCTTCTCTTGCCGGACGTTCGGCTCATCACGTGCAACGTCGATGAAGAAGGGCGGGTTCGAGCGCATGCGGCTGTGGGTTCAGGTTCACACGTGGACGTCGCTGATCAGCATGATCTTTCTGCTGATGCTGTGCCTGACCGGTCTTCCACTGATCTTCCATCACGAGATCGATCATCTGTTCGACGACGAGATCGCCGCGCCCGCGATGCCGGCCGACACGCCGCTGCTGCCGCTCGACCGCCTGATCGCCGCAGCCAGGCAGCAGTTGCCGGAGCAGCATGCGCTGTTCGTGAGCCTGAAGCAGGCGGAGCCGCTGATCGTGGTCGCGATGTCGCCGACCGCCATTCCGGTGCCCGGGCAGTTCCATCGCCTCACCGTGGATGCGCGCACCGGCGTCGTTCTCGGCGAGGATGCGCCGCATCAGGACGTCATGGACGTGATCCTGCGCATCCACCGCGACATGTTCACCGGCCTGCCGGGCGAACTCTTTCTCGGACTGATAGGACTGGTGTTCGCGGCGTCCATCGTCTCTGGCGTCGTCGTCTACTGGCCCTTCATGCGGCGCCTGCAGTTCGGCACCGTGCGGGATCGCTCGGCCCGGCTGAAATGGCTCGACCTGCACAATCTGCTCGGCATCGTCACGGTGAGCTGGGCGCTCGCCGTCGGCTTGACCGGCACCATCAACACGCTGGCGGTACCGCTGTTCGACCTCTGGCGCGCAAAGACCATGCCGGCGCTGCTCGCGCCCTATCAGGGCAAGCCGCTGGCGGAGGCAACATCGGTCGAGGCCGCCGTCGGCGCCGTCCGCACCGCATTCCCGGACCGGCTGGTGACGTCCATCACCCTGCCGACGACGACGCGGTTCGGCAGCCCGCAGCATCTGATGATCTGGACCAAGGGCCGGACGCCATTCACCGCGCGCATGTTCAAGCCGGTCCTGGTCGACGCCCGGGACAGCAGCAAGATGGTCGCGCCCGAGCTCGCCTGGTATCTCACCGCGCTGCAGGTGTCGCGGCCGCTGCACTTCGGCGATTACGGCGGGTTGCCGCTGAAGATCATCTGGGCCGTTCTCGATGTGATCACGATCATCGTGCTGTGCAGCGGACTCTATCTGTGGGCCGCCAAGCGCTGGGGCTTCCGCAGGAAAGCGTCCGGTGTCGTTCCATCGGCTGCGCCTGCGACGGTGTCGCCATGAGCTCCTCCGCCGCATCGGCGATGCCATCCGTCCGCGTCGCGCAACTCTCGACCTGGCAGGTGTTTCGTGCGCCGCTGCTGATCGGCCTGGTCGCCGCGGCCGGGCTCGCCTTCGGACTGTTCGGCGACGGGCTCTGGGACGGCCTGTGCTGGCTCGGGCTGTCGATTCCGATTCTGTTGTCGCTCGCCTACGGTACGAAACTACGCCGCGGCGCGAAGGCCGGAGCGCAAGGCGCTCAGGCCGGGACGCAGGATATGCCGCTCTGAGCGCTGACGTCCGCCGTCGGTCGACGGAAGACATCCCACATCATTGACCTCGATCCGCGCTGCGGGACTACGCGCGCGGCGCGATGGCCACGACGCGCTCGGCCAGCCAACGATCCCACGCATCTCTTCTCTTACGCGTCTTCTCTTGCGCGACGCGTCATCGCGATGGCGGCAGGCTGCGTCGGCGGCGCGTGATCGGTCTGGCGTAGCGAGCAGCGTCGCGCCGGCCTGGAAACAAACAGATACAATGGTCCCGGTGCTTTCTTCCATCTGCGCGCGGCGCGGCGGAGATGTGGCGTATTTGAAAGCAAAGATTGATTCAAAAGTGGCAATGTGATTAGTTATCATCGTACGATTGATCAAAATGATTTCGATGAGTTCGATACGATTGGTGTCGTGAGTTGTATCAGCCGACGCGACCGCGTTGGCCTTCCTCGCGAGATCCACGCGACATGCGCTTCTTTTGAAGGCTTCAAAGAAGCAGCGAGAAATGAATCTCGTAGTAGCGACAATCTGTTGAGCCGACCGATTCGGCGCGATTGTCGCTCGTTAGACGGGTTCTACGTCGCGCGACGCCATCCTCAAATACCTGTGTGTTAGGACCACCGACGAGCCGAGTTGGAACTTGGAATGATCGGGGTGTCAGGATGGTTTGTCGCGTTTGGGATAAAGATGTTGGGTTGACGATGTCGTTGGGACTTGTGAGCTCATTGGCGCTCACGCTGAATGTCGGAGGTGTTCAGCCGGCCTTCGCGCAGACCAAGCTCCCCGATGTGACCGTCGACGCGCCGAAACCGAAAGTCCGGCAGACCGCCTCGCGACCGCAGGCGACTGCGACGCGAACCGCTCAGCAGCGCCGCGTCGCTCCGCGCAACCTGCCGCCGACCGCCCCGGTGGCCTACGTGACGCCGTCGACGGGAACGGTCGGCGCGCCGCCATCGCCCTATGCCGGCGGCCAGGTCGCCAGCGGCGGTGGCCTCGGACTCCTCGGCAACCGCGGCGTCATGAACACGCCCTTCAACCAGACGAGCTTCACCTCGCAGCTCATCCAGAACCAGCAGGCGCGCACGATTCGCGACGTGCTGATCAACGACCCCTCGGTGCGAACGACGCAGGCCGCGGGCGGCGGTGCCGACGGCCTGTTCATCCGCGGCTTCTTCTACGACAGCGGCGACTACGCGCTGAACGGCCTCGCCGGCATCGCGCCGTACTATTCGACGGGCGCCAACTTCATCGAGCGCGTGGAGCTCCTGAAGGGGCCGAGCGCGCTGCTCAACGGCATGACTGTCGGCGGCACCGGCGCGGCAAGCGGTGGCGCCGTCGGTGGCAGCGTGAACCTGATCACCAAGCATGCGTCCGACGTCGACATCACGCAACTCACGGGAACCTTCGTTTCGAAGTCGCAGTTCGGTGAGCAGATCGACGTCAGTCGGCGCTATGGCGAGCACAAGGAATGGGGCGTCAGGCTCAATAGCTCCTACGCGAACGGCAATACGCCCTGGAACCGCCAGAGCGACGAGCTCGGCAACGTGGCGCTCGGCCTCGACTATCGCGGCGAGAACGCCCGCCTTGCGGTCGACCTCGGCTACCAGGCCGATACGCTGAAGCCGCCATTGCGCTTCTTCGGCGTCGGCGCGATCACCAAGATTCCGGATCCGCCGAAGGCAGGGCTGAACTTCCAGGTGCCTTGGGCCTACTACGCCCCGACCGACTTCTTCACGACGGTCAAGGGCGAAGTCGATCTGAGCGACCGGATCACGGCCTATGCCTCGTTCGGGTACCACGACAGCAACATCAACTATTCCTATCCATCGCCGACGATCAATACCAACGCGGGTGCGCTGTCGGCCGTTCCGGGGCAGGGCAAGGAGACGTTCGAGACGTTTGCCGGAGAGGCCGGCGTTCGACTCAACGTCGACACCGGCCCGGTCAACCATTCGCTCAATCTGGGCTACTCGATCGTCGACCGGACCTACAACCAGCGTGTTCTCTGGCCGGTAGCGAACCCGAACGCGTCGACCGTTGCGTTGGCCGGCGCAATCCCGACGAGCTGGAATCTCTACACCGAGCCGGTCAACTCGGTGGCGCCGAACTACAACTACCTGCGCCTCAACCAGATGACGGGCGTCAACCTGTGGAGCGTCGGCGTCTCGGACACCATGTCGATGTTCAACGATCGCCTGCAGTTCGTCGTGGGTGCACGGCGCCAGACCGCGGGGACCGAGGTCACGGACTATCTCACGGCCGGAAACAGCCGGCCGTTCAAGGACGAGTCGATCTGGACGCCGGCCTATGCGGTCATCGTCAAGCCTGCCGAACGCGTCTCGCTCTATGCCAATTACATCGAGGGGTTGCAAACACCGGCCGTGGTCTCCGGCACGTTCGCCAACGCGGGCACCGTCTTTCCGCTCAGTCCGACCACGCAGGCGGAAGCCGGAATCAAGATCGATTTCGGCCGGATCACGACCACCGCCAGCCTGTTCGATATCACCCAGCGCAGTGTTGTCACGGTCGGAAGCGGCGCGACGGCGACCCAACAACTCGACGGGCGTCAGCGCAACCGCGGTGCGGAATTCAATGTCTTCGGCGAAGTCACGCCGGAGTTCCGGCTGCTGGGAGGTCTGGCTTACATTCACGGCGTCCAGGAAAAGACGACAAACGGCGTGAACGACGGCAAGCGCTCCATCGGTGTCCCTGAGCTGACCATGAACCTCGGTGCCGAGTGGGACACGCCGTTCGTGCGTGATCTGACGCTGACGGGGCGCGTCGTCTACACGGGGGCGCAGTACGTCAACGCCACCAATACACTCTCCATACCTGATTGGACGCGGGTGGATCTCGGCGCGCGCTACAAGTTCACGTCGCCATGGAACGGCAAGCCGATCATCGTCCGTGCCAGCGTCGAGAATGTGTTCAACAAGGCCTATTGGGCGTCCGCCTATAGCGGCGTGATCACGTTGGGAGCGCCGCGCACCTATCTCGTCTCCACGACCTTCAACTTCTGAAGCGTCGGCCAGATGACGGCGACGAGGCCGCCGCACGGAACATGTGCGGCGGCCCGTTTGGTTCGAGAGAGGCGTCGACCTCGATGTGAAGGCGACGGCAATCGCATGGTTTGCGGCGCGCATGCGGGCCCACGAATCGGCAACCGCGCGCGAGATGATGTTGCTGGGGTATCGAACTACACGGAGCTGACAGAAAGGCCGCTGGTATCATTCTTATGAGCCGCCACATCCTCATGTTGAGTCGTCAACTGCGTGTCACCTTGGAGAGATTAAAAACTTCGATCAGCGGTATCCTTTTGACTGTAACTATCAACTGCATTACTCGTAGTTCATCAACGCCGCTTGTTAGTAGGAGTAGCCGGGCATGATGGTCTTCGACAGGGATGACGTCACCTTCACCGTCGTCGTGAATCACGAAGAGCAATATTCGATCTGGCCGACGTTCAAGGACATCCCGAACGGGTGGACGGCCGTCGGCGTGACCGGAAGCAAGAAGGAGTGTCTGGACCATATCGAGCGGGTCTGGACCGACATGCGTCCGCTCTCGCTGCGGAAATTCATGGAGAACGCGCAGGCGTCTGCCGAATCCTGAAGCGAAGGAGGCTGGCTGCCATGCGGTTGATCTGTTTGCCCTATGCCGGCGGCAGCGCCATGGTCTATGCGCGCTGGAGGAGAGGTCTTCCGTCCTGGATCGATGTCGTGCCGCTGGAGTTGCCCGGGCGCGGCGCACGGATGGACGAGCCGCTGCAGACGGATGCGACGGCATTGGCCGATCAGCTCGCGTGCGAACTGATCGGGGTGCTGTTGGCGGAGCCTTACGTCCTGTTCGGACACAGCCTCGGTGGCCTGCTCGCCTTCGAGCTCGCACACCGGCTGCTCGCGCGCGGCGCGCCGCGGCCGCAGATGCTGCTCGTGTCCGGAACGGAAGCGCCGGCCGTGCGCGACGGCAGCCGCTGGCGCGAGCCGCTCGGTGACGCCGCATTGCGCGAGGAGCTTCTCAGGCTGAACGGCACACCGCCGGAGGCGTTGCAGAGCATCGACATCATGCGCAGCGCGCTGCCGGTCCTGCGGGCGGATTTCCTGATGTGCGGGACCTACGTCTATCGGCGGCGCCGGCCCTTGCCTTGTCCGCTGCACGTGTTCGGCGGCGATCTCGACGAGACGCGCGCCGAGGCGCTGGAGGCGTGGCGGGCGGAGACCTCCGGCGCGTTCGGCCGCGACATGCTGCCGGGCGATCATTTCTTCATCCATAGCCGCCAGGCGGATTTGCTGAACCTCGTTGCCGCATTGCTGGCGCGCCGGGCTCGGCCGGAACGCGCGGTTGCTTGCGCAGGGCCCTGAGCGGCGCGTGCGGAAAGCGGGGCCCAGCCGGCAAGCCGGCTGGTGAAGAGACTTAGATGCTGAAATCGACGGGAGACGGGGAGAGGTCATGTTCGCAATACAATCTAAAATAGAACAGGAATCGTTGCCGTTCCTTCTGCGGGCCAGCCGCGAGCAGCAGCCGCTGATGGAGGCGGTCAGCGAGGTCCGCGACATGATCGAGCGCCAGCTCTACGCGCGCGGTGGAATTCTCTTTCGTGGCTTCCATCTCGACGGCGCCGAGGCGTTCAGGAGCTTCGCCGCAAGCTTCGGCCATCCGCTGCTGTCCTATGAATTCGGCTCGACGCCGCGGTCGAAGGTCAGCGCCGGCGTCTACACCTCGACCGAATATCCGCCGCACCAGAGCATCCCGCTGCACAACGAGCAGGCCTATACGCGCGACTGGCCGATGAAGATCTGGTTCTATTGCGAGCAGGCGGCGCAGCAGGGTGGCGAGACGCCGGTTGCCGACAGCCGGCTCATCCATCGCGACATGCCGGCCGCGATACGTAACCGCTTCGCCGAGCGCGGCGTCATGTATGTCCGCAACTATGGCAGCGGGCTCGACGTCGACTGGCGACAGGTGTTCGGCACCGAGTCGAAGGCCGAGGTCGAGGCCTATTGCGCCTCCCATGCGATCGCCTGCGAATGGAAGGATGGCGACGAACTGCGGACGCGGCAGGTCTGCCAGGGGACGGCCGTGCATCCCGTGACCGGGGACATGGTGTGGTTCAATCAGGCGCATCTGTTCCACGTCTCCGGCCTCGCGCCCGAGGTGCGGGAAAGTCTTCTCGACATCGTCGGCGATCCGCTCGAGCTGCCGCGCAATGCGTTCTACGGCGATGGCTCGCCGATCGAGGACGAGACGCTGGCCACCGTCAGAGCCGTGCTCGACCGGCACAAGATCGTCTTCCCCTGGCAGACCGGCGACGTCGTCATGCTCGACAACATGCTGACGGCGCACGCGCGCGAGCCGTTCAAGGGGCCGCGCAGGGTGATCGTCGCGATGGCGCAAGCCCATCGCGTGAATTGAATCCGCACAATCGACCACCAGCCGTTATCGGACCTTCGCAAGATGCCGACACAGACACTCGTCGAACGACTTCGCGAGCATGCCGCCTCGCGTGCCGACCATCCGGCGCTGCGCTTCATTGAAGGCGACGATGTCGTCGACGAGCTGACATTCGCTGCGCTTGATCGACGCATTCGCGCAACGGCCGCACATCTGCAGCAGTTTGCCGGCGCAGGCGAGCGCGCCGTGATTCTGCTGCCGAACGGTCCGGATTATGCCGTCGCATTCTACGCGTGCCTCTATGCCGGGGTCATTGCCGTGCCGGCCTATCCGCCGGAAACCGGCAAGGAGCGTTACACGAGCCGTCTCGACGGCATTCTGCGCGATGCCGCGCCGCGGCTCATTCTCACCCAGGCGCGCCTGCGCGACGCCGTCGTCGCCGCGTTCGGCGAGACCGATGCCCTTGTTGTTGCCGTCGACGAGCTGCCGGTCGATGCCGCCGCATCCTGGCGCGAGACAGACCTGCACGGCGAAGCGATCGCCTTCCTCCAATATACGTCGGGTTCGACGTCGCAGCCGAAGGAGTCTGCGTCACTCACCGGAACCTGGTCGCCAATGAGATCGCAATAGAGGCGGCGCTCGGCGGGACCAGGGAGGACGTGTTCGTCAGCTGGCTGCCGCTCTATCACGACATGGGATTGATGGGCGGATTGCTGAATCCGCTGTTCACGGGCTTCACCGCGGTGCTGATGACGCCGCGCAATTTCCTCGAGCAGCCGCGACGCTGGCTCGACGCCATCGATCGCCACGGCGGCACCTGCAGCGGCGGGCCGGACTTCGCGTTCGCGCTCTGTGCGGACCGGATCTCGGACGAAGCGATCGCGCGCCTGGACCTCAGCCGGTGGCGGTTCGCGTTCTCTGGCTCGGAGTTCGTGCGCCGTTCGACGCTGGATCGATTTGCCGCGCGCTTCCGGCCGGCGGGCCTCGATCCTCGCGCACTGACGCCGTGCTACGGCCTTGCCGAGGCGACCTTGCTGGTGACGGCAGGCGACCGTGCGAGCCGGGCGGCTTGTCACACGCTCGATCCCGCAGCGCTCGCCGGCGGGCGCGTTGCTGACGCCGGCGAGGGCACGGACCTGATGGCGTGCGGCGCCGTGGCAGGCGGCCATGCCGTGCGCATCATGAGGGTCGATGCATCCGCCGAGGCCGGGACGAACGAGGTCGGCGAAATCTGGGTCGCAGGTCCGAGCGTCGCGCAAGGCTATTGGAACAATCCCGAGGCGACGCAGCAGACATTCGTCGTTCGCGACGGCGCGCGCTGGCTGCGGACCGGCGACCTCGGCTTCGTCCGCGACGGCGATCTCGTCGTCACGGGCAGGCTCAAGGATCTGCTGATCGTTCGCGGCCAGAACATCTATCCGTTCGATCTGGAGCAGGCCGTCGAGACCGAGGTGGCCTCGGTGCGGAAGGGACGTGTCGCGGCCTTCTCCGTCGAGATCGATGGCGTCGAAGGCATCGGCGTCGCTGCCGAGTTCAGCAGGGCGGTGCTGCGGCGAACGCCGGCCGACGTGCTGATCAAGGCGATCGGCGATGCGGTCATGCGGCAGACGCAGGAATATCCGGCGGTGGTCGTGCTGCTGAACCCGCAAGGCATGCCGCTGACCACCAGCGGCAAGCTGCAGCGGTCCGCCTGTCGCGCCAGGTGGGCGCAGGGCACGCTCGACAGCTTCACGGTGTTCGAGCGGCGACGCGCGGCGGTGGCGCCATCGCCGTCCCCGGAGCTTGCGACGGCGACCGAACGCCGTCTTGCGCTGATCTGGCGGGATGTGCTCCGGCGCGAGACCGTCGACCGCAACGACGACTTCTTCATGCTCGGCGGCAATTCGGTCGCGGCCGCTCAGACCGCGGCGATGGTGCGCGAGCAGTTCGGGATCGAGCTCGCGCTGCGCGGCTTCTTCGATGCGCCGACGCTCGCCGCGCTCGCAGCACTTATCGATGCGGCCGGCGCGGAGGCGAGGTGCTCCCGCCGCTGCAGTCTGCACCGGTTGGCATCCGCGAGCTGCTGTCGCCCGCGCAGGAGCGGCTGTGGTTTCTCTGGAGCATGGATCCGGCCAGCACGGCCTACACGATCGCCTGCACGGTGAATTTCGACGGCCCGCTCGATCAGGCGCTGCTGGTGCAGGCATTGACCGAAATCGTCGCCCGCCACGAGACGCTGCGCACCACCTTCTCCGCCCCGGATGGCCGCGTCGTGCAGGTCATCCATGCGGCGCCCGACATTCCGGTCGCGGTCGAGGATCTACGGCGCACACCGGCAGCGGAGCGCGCGTCGCGGGTCGCGGCGCGGACGCGCGCGGAGCTGGCGCGGCCGTTCGATCTCGTCAATGGCCCGCTGCTGCGCGCGACGCTGATGCAGCTCGCGGACGATCGCCACGAACTGCTGCTGTCGGCGCATCACATCGTCGCCGACGGGCTCTCGCTCGACGTGCTGCTGGCCGAGATCGCTACGCTTTATGACGGGCTCCGGCGCGCGGCAGGCGCGCTCGCCGCCATCCGCCGTCCAATATGCCGACTACGCCGCATGGCAACGGGATTGGCTCTCCGGCCCCGAGGCCGCGCAGCAGCTTGCCTATTGGTGCGGGCGGCTCGGCGATGCGGATACGCCGCTCGCCTTGCCGTTCGACCGACCGCGGCCGCCGGTGCCGAGCTATCGCGGCGACACCATTCACGTCGAGATCGCGCCCGATCTGGTGCTGAGGCTGCGCGTGCTCGCCAGGGAGCATCGCGTCAGCATGTTCATGCTGCTGCTCGCCGCCTATCAGTTGTTGCTGTTCCGCTACTCCGGCCGCTCCGACCTGCGCGTCGGCGTGCCCGTCGCCGGGCGCCGCCAGGTCGAGCTGGCGTCGCTGATCGGCTGCTTCGTCAATACGCTGGTGCTGCGGGCCGACGTGACCGACGGCATGAGCTTCGCCGAACTGCTGGGGCAGGCGAAGGAGGAGGTCATCGCCGGGCTTGCACATCAGGATCTTGCCGTTCGACCGTCTCGTCGATTCGCTGAAGCCGGCCCGCTCCGGCGGCCACAATCCGCTGTTCCAAGTCAAGTTCAACTACATGGCCGCGCCGGCCGAAGTTGCGCTTGGCGACGGCCTGCGCGCCAAGCCGCGCATCGTCGATCTCGCCGGCTCGCATTTCGATCTCGCGCTCGACATCGTCGACGGCCCAACGGGCATGAATGCGAGCCTGAATTTCGCAACTGATTTGTTCGATGCGGCCACGGTCGGAGCGGATCGGGAACCAGCTCGTCGATTTCCTGCGGCAGATCGCGGCAGGTGTCGACCGGCCGCTGCGCGACTTCGCGATCGCGCGCGACGTCGGGCAGACCGTCGTGGCGGAGGTGATGAGCTTCCCCGCGACCGACATCCTCGATCTGATCGGCGCTGCACTCGCGGGCCGCGACGATCGGATCGCGCTGCGCCAGGGACAGGACACCGTCAGCGCCGCCGAACTCGTGCGCTGGTCGGACCATATCGCGCGTATGCTCGTTGCGGCCGGCGTCACGCGCGACACGCCGGTGGCGCTGTGGATCGAGCGCTCGCCGGCCTTCGTCGCGGCGCTGCTCGGCGTCCTCAAGGCGGGCGGCGCGGCCGTGCCGCTGGATCCGGCGTGGCCGGTGGCGCGCGTCGAGCGCATCCTTCGCGACGGCGACATCGGCACGCTGGTCGCGACCGGCGATCACTTGGCTGCGGCGAGGACGCTGGCGTGTCACGCATTCGACGGCGAGCCGCACGGTGATGCGTCCTCCGGCGGTTTCGAGTCCCCGCGGCCGCATCCGGCGCAGACTGCCTACATCATCTACACCTCGGGCTCGACCGGCGCTCCCAAGGGCGTCGCCGTGTCACACGGCGCGCTTGCCAACTACGTGCAGGCGCTGTTGTCCCGGCTGCGGCCACGCGCCGGCGCCAGCATGGCGATGGTCTCGACCGTTGCCGCCGATCTCGGCCACACCGTGCTGTTCGGCGCGCTCGCGAGCGGCGCAACCCTGAATCTGCTGCCGGCCGATGCCGCGTTCGATGCGGATGCGTTTGCGCAGGCAATGCACGACGGCGGGGTCGGGGTTCTCAAGATCGTGCCGAGCCATCTGCGCGGCCTGTTGCAGGCGCGGTGCTCGGCCGACGTTCTGCCAAGCGACGTGCTGATCCTCGGCGGCGAGGCCTGCGATCCCGGCCTGATCGAAGAGGTCCGCCGGCTGCGGCCGCACTGCCGGATCGTCAATCACTATGGCCCGACCGAGACGACGGTCGGCGTGACGACCCATGAGTGGACGGACGCCGAAGCCCAAGGTGCGGTGCCGGTCGGGCTGCCGCTCGCCAACCTGCGCGCCCACGTCTTCGACGATGCGTTGAATATCGTCCCGGCCGGGGTCGCCGGTGAACTCTACATCGGTGGTGCAGGGCTGGCGCGCGGCTATCGCGGCGCGCCCGCGCAGACGGCCGAGCGCTTCATTCCTGATCCGTTCGGACCCGCAGGCGAACGCCTCTACCGGACCGGCGATGTGGTGCGCTGTGATCAGGCGGGCCGGATCCTGTTCCTCGGTCGGCGCGACGATCAGGTGAAGCTGCGCGGCTACCGCGTCGAGCCCGCCGAGATCAGTCGCGCCGTCTCATCGCTGAACGGCGTCGCCGATGCAGCCGTCGTGGCCCGCACCGTCGACGCGGAGCAGGAACGCCGGGAGCTCGTGGCCTATTGTGTTGCCGCGACAGGCGTCGTGTTGCAACCGGACGCGCTACGGCTGCAGCTGTCGGCGATGCTGCCGGACTACATGGTGCCGTCGCGCATCGTCGTGCTCGACCGGCTGCCGCTGACCGCCAATGGCAAGCTCGACCGCGCGGCGCTGCCGCAGCCGGACGCGGACGCCGTACTGTCCCATGCCGCGCCGGTCGGCGCGGTGGAGCAGGCCATCGCCGCGGTCTGGCAGGACGTGCTGGGCCGCGAGCGGATCGGCCGCAATGACAATTTCTTCGAGCTCGGCGGCGACTCCATCCTCAGCCTGCAGATCATCGCGCGGCTGCGCAAGCGCGGCGTCATGCTGACGCCGAAGCAGATGTTCGCGCAGCAGACGATAGCGGCGCTGGCCGGCGTGGTTGCGACCACCTCCGCGCCGGCCATCACGCCGCCGGCAGCAGCACGCAGCGCAATGAACGCCTGTGCTGCGGAGCTGCTGCCGATCCAATTGCGTTTCTTCACCGAGGAAATCTCCAACCGCGATCACTTCAACCAGGCGGTGCTGCTGATCCCGCGGGACCGGATCGACTGGAGCGTGCTGCAGCGGGCGCTCGCTGCCGTCGTGAGGCATCACGATGCGCTTCGTATGACGTATCGGCAGGTCGCGGGCGAATGGCAGGCGGTGCCGTCCGACCCGCTTGCGGCACCTGAGCTGCTTTGGCTCCGCACGGCAGTCGAGCCGGCCGACATCAGCACGACCGCCTCGGCGGCGCAGGCGAGCCTGTCATTGGCATCGGGACCTCTGCTGCGCGCGGTCGGGTTCGACATGGCCGACGGCGGTCAGCGGCTGCTGATCGCTATCCATCATCTTGCCGTCGATGGCGTGTCATGGCGGATTCTGCTCGAGGACATCGCGTCGGCTTGCGAGCAGCTGGCGGGGCAGGCGGCCGCCGTCACCCTGCCGCCCCAGAACACCACGCCGTCTTCCTGGGCGCAGCGACTGCGAGCGCATGCGGCATCCGACCGGCTGGTCGGTGAGATGCCGTTCTGGCTGGCGTCCTCGCGCGGCAGCGAGCTGCCCTGCGACGACCATCATGGTGGCATCGACGTCGAAGCCGACGTCGAGGAGGTCGTGCTGAACCTCGAGGTGGAGCTGACCGAACGGCTGCTCGACGCCGCGCCGGCGGCCTATCGCACGCAGGTCAACGACCTGCTGCTGGCTGCGCTGGCGCGTGCGCTCTGGAGCTGGAGCGGGATCGAGGGCGTCGTGATCGAGCTCGAGGGCCACGGCCGCGAGGATGTCTTTGCGGACTGCGACCTCACGCGGACGGTGGGCTGGTTCACGACCGCATTCCCGGTCCGTCTCGACGGTGGCAGCGAAACCGACGGCGCGCTCATCACCCGCGTCAAGGAGACGCTGCGCGCCGTGCCCGATCGCGGGCTCGGCTATGGAGTCCTGCGCCATCTCGGTGCAAAGGAGCAGCGCGAGGCGCTGTCGCAAGCGCCAAGCCCGCGCATCGTCTTCAACTATCTCGGCCGCTTCGATGGCCAGCTCGGCGCGTCGGCGCCGTACCGCATCGCGCTGGAGAATCCGGGACCGATGCGGGCCGCCGACACGCCGTTGCGGGCCTGGCTCACCATCAACGGCGAGGTACGTGACGGGCAACTGCGCCTCGGCTTCCGCTATGGCGGCCGGCGCTATCGGCGCGCGACCGTCGAACGGCTCGCCGAGCTCTATCGCGCGGCGCTGCACGGTCTCGTCGATCATTGCCTCGGCGGTGCCGGCGGTCTCACGCCGTCCGATGTTCCGCTCGCCGGGCTCGATCAGGCGGCGCTCGACCGGCTCTGCGCGACGATCGACTGTCGCTCCGTCGAGGACATCTATCCGCTGTCGCCGATGCAGCAGGGCTTGCTGTTCCACGCGCTGCGCGATGGCGCCGACGATGTCTATGTCAACCAGCTCTCGATCGAGCTCAAGGGTGTGACGCCGGCGCGGTTGCGTGCGGCATGGCAGGCGGCGAGTGCGCGGCATGCGGTGCTGCGGACCGGGTTCGTCTGGCAGCAATTGTCCGGAGCAGCCCAGCAGATCGTGTACCGGCAGCTCGACATGCCCGTCGTCGAGGAGGATTGGCGCAGCCGTATCGCAAGCGGCGCCGCGGCGGCGGAGATCGATGCGGCGCTTGCGGAGGCGGCTCGACGCGAGCGCGAACTCGGCTTCGATATCACCCGGCCGCCGCTGCAGCGGCTGCGGCTGATCCGGCTCGCCGATGACAGGCTGTGGCTGATCTGGACGCATCATCACATCGTGATCGATGGCTGGAGCTCGGCGCGGCTGCTCGCCGACTTACTGCAGCAGATCAGCGGCGGCGCGCCGGCGGCGGCGCAAGCCAGCTACCGGGACTATATCGCCTGGCTGCAGACGCGCGATCACGCGGCGGCTGTGGACTTCTGGCGCGAGACGCTGCGCGATTTCGAGCCCACGCCGCTTGCCGATGCCTTGCGTGCGAGCCGCGCGATCGACGCTGCGAGCGGGCATGGCCGGCTGACGCTACGCGTGGACGGTGATTTTCGCGGCCCGCCTGCGGCGGTTCGCGACGCAGCAGCGCATCACGATGAATACGCTGCTGCAGGGGGCCTGGGCCCGATTGCTGCGGCAGTATACCGGGCAAAGCTCGGTCTGTTTTGGCGTGACGGTCTCGGGCCGTCCGGCCGAGCTCGCCGGCGCCGAGCACATGGTCGGCCTCTTCATCAATACGCTGCCGCTGATCGACCGCGCGCATCCGCAGGCGGCGACCGGCGACTGGCTGCGCGGCCTTCAGGCGCAGAGCGTCACGGCGCGCGACTACGAGTGGCTGGCGCTGCACGAGATCCAGCGCCTGGCCGACAGGGCCGGGCAGCCCCTGTTCGACAGCCTGATGGTGTTCGAGAACTATCCGATCGATCGGACGCTCACCGCGCGCGACGGTGCCGGGCCGCAGATCGGGCGGGTCGAACATCTGACGCCGACCAGCTATCCGATCGCGGTCATCGTATTCGACGGACCAGAGGGCCTGCGCCTCGACTTCAACTACGATCGCGCGCGATTGGACGAGCACGCGGTTCGACGGGTGAGCGCGTCGTTGCGGGACCGGCTGGCGCAGATTTCGGCGGATGCCACCCGTCCTACGGGCAGCTTACCAATGGTCGACGGTGATACCCTGGCGTGCGTCTTGCGCTGGAGCGGAACTGCGCTCGGCGAAGCGTCGCCGCGATCGCCATCGGCGCCCGGCCTCGTGGCGCAGATCGAGGCGCGGGCGAAGGCCGTGCCGGACGCGGTCGCGATCGTCTGCGGCGACGGCCGGATCAGCTATGGCGAGCTGAACGCGCGGGCAAACCGGCTGGCGCGGCGACTGCGCGCGCGCGGGATCGGTGCCGATGTCGTGGTCGGGCTGGCGCTGGCGCGCGACGCCGAGATGATCGTGGCGCTGCTCGCCGTGCTGAAGGCCGGCGCGGCCTACCTGCCGCTCGACCCGGATTATCCGGCAGAGCGTCTCGCCCACATGCTCGGCGACAGCGGTGCAAAACTGCTGCTGACGCAGGCCGGACTGCAGGATCGGTTCACGCGCGCGCTGGCCGACAGCGGAGCCGAGGCCTGGCTGCTGGATCGTGCCGACGAGGGAGGCGACGCTGGCAACCTCGGCCACGCGATTCATCCGGAGAGCCTCGCCTACGTCATCTACACCTCAGGCTCGACCGGCTTGCCCAAGGGCGTGATGGTGCGTCACGGCGCAGTGACGAACTTCCTGGCGACCATGGCCGAGCAGCCGGGCATCGCATCCGACGACCGCGTGCTGGCACTGACCTCGCTGTCGTTCGACATCGCGGTGCTGGAGCTGTGGCTGCCGCTGACACGGGGCGCCCGGATCGTGCTGGCCGATCGCGCCTCGGCGCAGGATCCGACGGCGCTGAAGGCGATCGTGGCCAGGCACGGCGTGACCATGATCCAGGCGACGCCGTCGAGCTGGCGCATGCTGCTCGATCATGACGGGGCCGCGGCGCTGCCGCGTGGCTGTCGCGTGCTCAGCGGCGGCGAGGCGCTGGCTCCCGATCTGGCGCGGCGGCTCGTCGTGCTGAGCGGCGAGGTCTGGAACCTGTATGGGCCGACCGAGACCACGGTATGGTCTGCGCGCCACCGGCTCGATTCCAATGATCCAACGCCGGTGCTCGGTGGTCCGATCGGCAACACCACGCTCTACGTGCTCGACGCCAATCTCAATCTGGTGCCGCCCGGTGTGGCCGGCGAACTGTTCATCGGCGGCGAGGGACTGGCGCGCGGCTATTGGAGACGGGCCGGGCTCAGCGCAGCGCGCTTCGTTCCGGATCCGTTGGGCGGCCTCGGTGCGCGGCTGTACCGGACCGGCGATCTGGCGCGCTGGCGTGCCGATGGCACGCTCGACTATGTCGGCCGCGCCGATCACCAGGTCAAGATACGCGGACATCGCATCGAGCTCGGCGAGATCGAGGCGCGGCTGCGCGCGCTGCCCGGCGTCCGCGACAGCGTCGTGGTCGCGCAGGAGGTCGGCGGCGGGCGGCATCTGGTCGGCTATGTCAGCAGTGACAGCGACCTCGACGGTGGCGACTTGCGCGCTACGCTCATGGCCATGCTGCCGGATTACATGGTGCCGTTGCGCGTCATCGTGCTGCCGCGGCTGCCGCTGACGCCGAACGGCAAGGTCGACCGCAAGGCGCTGCCGCTGACATCACGAGACGAGGCGGGGAACGACTACCAGGCGCCGGTCGGTGAGATCGAGATCATCCTGGCCGGCATCTGGGCGGAGCTGCTCGGCCTCGACCGCGTCGGGCGGGGCGATCACTTCTTCAAGCTCGGCGGCCACTCTCTGCTGGCGGTCCGGCTGCTCAGCCGTGTCGCGCAGGAATTCGGCACGTCGATGCAATTGTCCGAGCTGTTCGCTCATCCGGAATTGGCGGAGTTCGCGCGCGTCCTCTCGATCAGCCTGATCGAGCAGGAGTTCGCCGAAGGTGAGCTCAAGGAACTGATCACGGCGGAGCTATCATGAGCGGACAATCAGGACAGCCTCGTCTGCGTGACCTCGATCCGGAGGCGCTGCGCCAGTTGGCATCGCGCGCGCGTCAGCGCGGCCGCAACGCCGCCAGACGCGACACGAACACGATCCCGGCCGTCGATCGCGGCGGAAGGCTTCCGCTCTCCTTCGCGCAGCAGCAGCTCTGGCTGCTGGCCCAGCTTGAGAATGGAAGTACCAACTATCACATCGACGCGGCGCTGCGGTTGCGCGGCCGGCTCGACATCGACGCATGGCGCCGCAGCCTCGACCGCCTGTTCTCCCGGCACGAGGGGCTGCGGACGGTCTTTGTCGCCGAGCAGGGCGAGCCGCGAGTCGCGCTGTTGCCGTCCGACACCAGCCTGCCGCTGGAGTTGCATGATCTTCGCGGCCGGCCGGACCGCGAGACGCGGCTGGGCGACGTGCTGGACGAGTGTAGGCGCGCATCGTTCGATCTCGCCCGCGGGCCGCTGATCCGCAGCCATTTGATCCGTCTGGGCGATGATGATCACGTCGTTCTGCTCAGCCAGCATCACATCATCTCCGACGGATGGTCGATGGGCGTCATCGTCCGCGAGCTGTCGGCGCTGTATGGCGCCTTCGCCGCAGGCGGCGGTGATCCGTTGCCGCCTCTCGCGATTCAGTATCCGGACTATGCCGCATGGCAGCGTCATTCGCTGACGGCGGATCGTCTACAGCGGCAACTCGATCATTGGGCCGCCGCGCTGCGCGACGCGCCATCCTTGCTGGCACTGCCGACCGACCGTGCGCGCTCTGCGCCGCGATCCAACGCCGGCGCTGCGGTGCCGGTCGAGATCGACGACGGACTGTCGGCCGATATCAGGCAATTGAGCATCGCGCTCGGCGCCACCCCGTTCGTCATCGTGCTGGCCGCCTGGGCCATCGTGCTGTCGCGGTTGTCCGGCCAGCAGGATCTCGTCATCGGCACGCCGACAGCCAATCGGACGCGTTCGGAGCTCGAGGGCCTGGCCGGCTTCTTCGTCAACATGCTCGCGCTGCGGCTCGACCTCTCGCGCGGTCCTGCTGTCGCCGAGTTGATCGAGCGGGTGAAGAAGGCCGTCCTTGCGGCGCAGGATCACCAGGACGTGCCGTTCGAGCATCTGGTCGAGGCGCTCCAGCCAGCGCGACATCCGGAGTACACGCCCGTATTCCAGGTGGTGTTCGCGTGGCAGAGTAACGATGTCGGTTCATTCGCGCTGCCTGGCCTTGCGGTCGAACGCCTCGTGACCGAACAGCACCAGATCAAGTTCGATCTGGAGCTCGATCTCAGCGAGAGCGGCGGCCGCATCTCCGGCAAGCTCAACTACGCGACGGCGCTGTTCGACGCCGAGACCGTGCAGCGCTATCGCCTCTATCTGCTGGCTGCGCTGCGCGCCATGGTCGCCGATACCAGCCAGCCGGTCCATCGCATCGAGCTGCTGCCAGCCGAGGAACGTACGCTGCTGCTGGATGTCTGGAACCGCACGCGCTCGTTCACGCCAGCCGACTGCTGCATCCAGGAGCTCGTTGCCGAGCAGGCGCGCCGCCGCCCCTCCGCGGTGGCGCTGGTCGATGGCGAGGTCAAGCTGACCTACCGCGAGCTCGAACTGCGGGCCAATCGTCTCGCGCATCATCTCGTTGCGCTGGGTGCCGGTCCGGACCGGCTGATCGCGATCTGCCAGCAGCGCGGCATCGATGCGATCGTCAGCGTGCTCGCGGTTCTCAAAGCAGGAGCGGCCTATCTGCCGCTGGATCCCACCTATCCGTCGCAGCGGCTGAGCGAGACCGTGGCCGATGCCCAGCCGACCTTGCTGCTCTGTGACGGTGAGGGCGCCAGAACGCTCGGCAGCGTGGCGTACCCTGTGATCGATGTGGAAAGGGATGCGCCGGCCTGGCGCGGGCTGCCGGAGGGCGCGCCGGATGTTGCGGCCCGCGGCCTGACGCCGCGCCACCTCGCCTATGTCATCTACACGTCGGGCTCGACCGGACAGCCGAAGGGCGTGATGATCGAGCACCACGGCCTGGTCAATCTTGCGCAGGCCCAGATCGGAATTTTCGACACCGGTCCGCACAGCCGGATCGTGCAATTCGCCTCTTTCAGCTTCGACGCAAGCGTGTGGGACATCGTCATGGCGCTTTGTAGCGGTGCCGAGCTGCATCTGCTCGGAAGCCGTGAGCATCGCGACGCGGCCGAGCTGTTGAACTATCTCGCCCAGCGTCGCATCACCCACGCCACCTTGCCGCCCGCGCTGCTGCAGGGCTGCTCGGACCTCGCCCGGCTCTCCGGGCTCAAGGTGC
This sequence comes from Bradyrhizobium oligotrophicum, assembly GCA_050641875.1. Lineage (GTDB taxonomy): Bacteria > Pseudomonadota > Alphaproteobacteria > Rhizobiales > Xanthobacteraceae > Bradyrhizobium > Bradyrhizobium oligotrophicum_B. The sequence goes on along the minus strand of CP192619.1, from coordinate 6,732,819 downwards.
TGGTTCTCGCCGGCGAGTTGCCAAAGCCGGAACTGTTCGAAGCGCTGCCGCCGGAGATCGCAGTCTTCAACGCCTACGGGCCGACCGAAGCAACCGTCTGCGCCACCGCATGGCGCCGTCCGCCCGGCTTCGCCGGCGGTGTCGTCCCCATCGGTCGCCCGATCGCCAACGCGCGGATCTATCTGCTCGACGTCGAAGGCTTGCCGGTGCCGCGCGGTGCCGTCGGTGAGATCTGGATCGGCGGGGCAGGGGTTGCCCGCGGCTATCTCAATCGTGCCGATCTGTCGGCGCAGCGTTTTGCTGCGGATCCGTTCGGGCTGTCGTCCGACGCGCGGATGTATCGAACGGGTGATCTCGGCCGCCATCTCACCGACGGCAACATCGAATTCCTCGGCCGCAACGACCATCAGGTGAAGCTCCGCGGCTTCCGCATCGAGCTCGGCGAGATCGAGCATCGGCTGAACGCGCAAGCCGGCGTGCGGGACTCGACGGTCTTGGCGCGGCGTGATGCGCAGGGCGATCTCACGCTCGTTGCCTATGTGGTGCCGGCGGATGTTGCCGGTGATTCCAGCGCATGGGCCGCGCGGCTGCGCACGCAATTGCAGGCGTGCCTGCCGGACTACATGGTTCCGTCGGCGATCGTTCGCCTCGATGCGTTTCCGCTGACACCCAACGGCAAGGTCGACCGGCAGGCGCTGCCGGCGCCGGACGACGAGGCGTTCTCGCACGCCACCTATGATCCTCCCCAGGTCGAAGCCGAGCAGACACTCGCTGCCATCTGGCGCGAGTTGCTTGGCGTCGAGCGTGTCGGCCGCAACGATCATTTCTTCGAGCTCGGCGGTCATTCGCTGCTCGTCGTCCGCATGCTGGACCGGCTGAAGCGCCATGCGCTGACGATCGATGCGCAAGCGGTGTTTGCAAGGCCGGTTCTGCGCGATCTCGCAGCAAGCCTGCGGCACGGCGAGGAGATCGCGATCCCCGTCAACCGGGTCACGGCGGAGACCCCGCTCATCACGCCGGACATGCTGCCGCTGATCGCGCTGAGCGAGGGCGAGATCGATCGCGTGGTCGCTCAGGTGCCAGGCGGTGTCGCCAACGTCCAGGACATCTATGCGCTGTCGCCGCTGCAGGAGGGCATCCTGTTCCATCATCTGCTGGCGACCGAGGGCGATCCGTACGTGCTGGTCGCCCAGATGGCGTTTGCGGGCCGTGATCTGCTGGACCGCTATCTCGCTGCCGTTCAGGACGTGATCGACCGGCATGACGTCCTGCGGACGTCGTTCGCCTGGGATGGGCTGTCCGTTCCGGCGCAGGTGGTCTGGCGCCAGGCACCGGTGAGCGTCACCGAAGTTGCGCTCGAGGGTCACGCGCCGGCCCAGGTCGAGCTGGCGCGTCGTTTCGATCCGAGGTCCTGCCGGCTCGATCTGACCCAGGCGCCATTGCTGCGTCTCGTTGTCGCGCGCGACGAGGAAAATGATCGCCTGCTGCTGCTGGTCGTGCTGCATCACATGGTCGGCGACCACACCACCCTGCAGGCGTTGCATGAGGAGGTGCAACTGATCCTGGCGGGCCGCCGCAGCGCTCTGCCTCCACCGATTCCATTCCGCAATCTCGTGGCCGAGGCCCGCAGGCCCGGCGGACAGGATGCTCAGCAGCACTTCTTCCGCAGCATGCTCGCCGACATCGATGCGCCGACGGCGCCGTTCGGATTGATGGAGGTGCGCAACGACGGCGCTGGCGTGCATGAGGCAAGGCTGCCCGTGCCGGCTGCGCTCGACGCGCGGCTGCGCGCGCGGGCGCGCCGCCTGGGCGCGAGCCTCGCAAGCCTCTGTCATGTCGCCTGGGGACAGGTGCTGGCGCGCAGCAGCGGGCGCGAGCAGGTCGTGTTCGGCACCGTGCTGCTCGGCCGCATGCAGGCCGGCCATGATACCGGCCGCAGCCTTGGCCTGTTCATCAACACGCTGCCGTTGCGGCTCGATCTCGACGGCACGTCGGTGGAGGACAGCGTTCGCGCAGCGCATGTACGGCTGGCAGAGCTGATGGCGCATGAGCATGCCTCGCTGGCGATGGCCCAGCGCTGCAGCGGCGTCGCGCCGCCGACGCCGCTGTTCTCCGCGATCCTGAACTATCGGCACGGCCGGAGGCGGGATGCGCAGGCCGACGCGCAGCCCATGGAGGCTCTGCATGGCGTCGAATGGCTCGGTGGCGAGGAGCGCACCAACTATCCGCTGATGCTGGCGGTGGACGACGACGGTCATGGACTTCACCTGACTATCCAGGCCGTTGCGCCAGTCGCGCCCGAGCGGGTCGGCGCGATGATGCAGCAGTCGCTCGATCAACTGGCGCTGGCACTGGAAGCGGTGCCGCATACGCCGGTGCGCCGGATCGACGTCGTTCCAGAGGATGATCGCGCGCGGCTGCTGCAGGCCTGGAATGCGACGGCGACCAACGATGATAATGCGCTCTGCGTACACCGGCAGTTCGAGGCCCATGCAGCGCGAACTCCCGATGCGGTTGCACTCGTGCATGGGCCGGAGACGATCAGCTATGGCGCGCTGAATGCGCGGGCGAACCGCCTGGCGCGGCGGCTCCGGGATCGCGGTGTCGGGCCGGATGTGGTGGTCGGGCTGGCGCTGGAGCGCGGCGTCACGATGATGGTGGCGCTGCTCGCGGTGCTGAAAGCGGGCGGGGCCTATCTGCCGCTCGATCCGGACTATCCGGCCGAGCGCCTCGCGCACATGCTGAACGACAGCGGCGCCAGGCTGCTGTTGACCCAGGCCACGCTACACGACTGTTTCGCGCCGGTGCTGGCCCGGAGCGAGGCCGAGGCATGGCTGCTCGAGGTGGCGGCTGGCGAGGGCCTCGGCCAGACTGATAATCTTTCTGTCGACGTGCATCCGGAGAGCCTCGCTTACGTCATCTACACCTCCGGCTCCACCGGTCTTCCCAAGGGCGTGATGGTGCGTCACGCCGCGCTGACGAACTTCCTGGCGACGATGGCCGCGCAGCCGGGCATTGCGGCCGACGATCGCGTGCTGGCGCTGACCTCGTTGTCCTTCGACATCGCCGTTCTGGAGCTGTGGCTGCCACTGACCCATGGCGCCCAGGTCGTGCTCGCCGACCGTGCCGCGGCGCATGATCCGGGGGTGCTCAAAGCGATGGTGGCACGGCACGGCGTGACCATGATCCAGGCGACGCCGTCGAGCTGGCGCATGCTGCTCGATCACGACGCGGCCAATGCGAGCGGGGCCGCTCCATGGCTGCCGAAAGGCTGTCGCCTGCTCAGCGGCGGAGAGGCGCTGGCCTCGGATCTGGCGCGGCGGCTGGTCGCGCTGCGCAGCGAGGTCTGGAACCTGTATGGGCCGACCGAGACCACGGTGTGGTCGGCGCGTCACCGCCTCGATGCGACGGACCCTGTGCCGCTGCTCGGGAGCCCGATCGGCAACACCCGGTTGTACGTGCTCGACACCGAGCTCAACCTCGCGCCGGTCGGCGTCACCGGCGAGCTCTTCATCGGCGGCGACGGGCTCGCGCGCGGTTATTGGAAACGCGGCGCGCTGAGCGCCGAGCGCTTCATCCCGGATCCGTTCGGCGGCGACGGCGCGCGGCTGTACCGGACCGGGGATCTCGCGCGCTGGCGGGCCGACGGCGTGCTCGACTATGTCGGCCGCGCCGATCATCAGGTGAAGATCCGCGGACATCGGATCGAGCTCGGCGAGATCGAGGTGCGGCTGCGGGAGCAGCCCGACGTGCGCGACAGCGTCGTCGTGGCGCAGGAGCTCGGCGGCGGCCGGCAATTGGTCGGCTATGTCAGCGGCGAGGATACGCTTGACGGCGGCGGCCTCCGCGCTGCGCTCGCAACAGCGCTGCCGGACTACATGGTGCCGTCGCGCGTGATCGTGCTGCCGGAGCTGCCGCTGACCCCGAACGGCAAGATCGACCGCAAGGCGCTGCCGCAGCCGGATGCGAAGCCGCCGGGGGCGTACCGCGTCGGTCCGCGCAATCCGACCGAGGCCGCGCTCGCGGCGATCTGGGCCGAGCTGTTGCACCGGCCGGACGTCGGCGTCACCGACAATTTCTTCGAGCTCGGCGGCGACTCGCTGGTGGCCGTCCAGCTCGTCGGCCGCATCAAGCGTGATCTCGCGCGGGAGCTACCGTTGAAGCGGCTGTTCGAGCTGACCACGGTCGAGGCCATGGCGTCTGCGCTCGCCGCGGACCCGCCGATGAGCAGGCGCAGCGACGACATCGCCGCCATGTTCGATCTGCTTGAGGAAGTCGAGTTCGCCAATGAATGACCAGTCCGGACTCCAGGCCCAACAGCTCAGCGAGATCGCGCGCCGATTGGCGCGTCTCGATGCGTCGAAGCAGCGCGCGTTCCTGACGCAGTTGGCGGCCAAGGGGATCGATCTGTCGATCTTGCCGATCGCCCGGCAGCACCTGCAGCGCGCGCCGTTGTCGTTCGCACAGGCGCGCCTCTGGTTCCTGTGGCGGATGGATCCGGGCGGCTCCGCCTACAACATGCCGGTCGCGATCCGCCTGCGAGGCCGTCTCGATGCCGGAGCGCTCCAGAAGGCGCTCGACCAACTCGTCATGCGCCATGCTGCGCTCCGCACGACGGTCCGGCAGGACGACGGCGAACCGGAACAGATCGTAGGGTTGCCGGCGCCCGTCGCGCTTCGCCGCATCGAGATCGCCGGCGATGATTGTGAGCAGCAGGCGCGGCGGCTGCTGCGGGACGAAGCGGCGTTGCCGTTCGATCTCGAATCCGGACCGCTGCTGCGCGCGGCGCTGCTGGGCCTTGGCGAGCACGACCATATCCTTTCGGTCACGCTGCACCACATCGTCGCCGATGGCTGGTCGATGCAGGTGCTCACCGACGAGTTCTGGCAGCTCTATCGCGCAGCCGTTCGCGGCGAGACCGCTTCACTGCCGGCGCTCGAGATCGACTACACCGATTTCGCCGCCTGGCAGCGGCTGTGGCTCGGCGCGGTGGAGGAGGAGCGGCAGCTTCGCTACTGGACCGAACGACTGCGCGACACGGCCATGCTGCAACTGCCGTTCGATCACCCCCGTTCGGCCCAGACCGATCAATCCGGCGACGCCATACGCCTTTCGCTCGGCGCCGAGTTCGCCGATCGTCTGCGCGAGCTGGCGCGGCGTCACCACACGACGCTGTTCGTCGTGCTGCTCGCGGCGCTGAAGCTCGTGCTCTATCGCTACAGCGGGCAGGGCGACATCAGTGTCGGCATTCCACTCGCCAATCGCGACCGGTCGGAAACGCGGCGGCTGATCGGGCTGCTGGTCAACACCCAGGTGCTGCGTACGCGGATCGACAGCCGGAGCACGATCGCCGACGTTATCCATGCCCTGCGCGAGGCCTCGCTCGAGGCCCAGGATCACCGGGATATTCCGTTCGAGCGGCTGCTCGACGTGCTGCAGCCGCAGCGCAGCCTGAGCCAGACGCCGCTGTTCCAGGTGCTCTACAACCATCAGCATCGGCGCGAGCCGGCACATGCGCCGGCTGCGTCCGAATTGCAGATCGAGACGATTGCGGCAGAGATCGAGACGGTGAAATTCGATCTCGCTCTCGACAGCGAGGAGGCGCCGTCGGGAGACGTCTCGGCGCTGTTTTCCTTTGCCACCGCGCTGTTCGACCGGTCGACCATCGCACGGCTCGCCGGGCATTGGCTGGCGATCCTGCAGGCGATGGTCGCCGATCCCGCGCGCCGGATCGCGACGCTGGAGCTGTTGTCGGCCTCGCAACGCGACGACGTCAGGCAGTGGAATGCTTGCCCTCCCGCGCGCGCGGCGTTCCAGCCGGTGCATCGGATGTTGGCCCGGCACGCGAAGGAGACGCCGGGCGCAGCGGCCCTGGTGTTCGGCGCCGAGACGATCACCTATCAGGCGCTCGATCGCCGCGCCAACGCGATCGCGCAGCATCTGGTGACGCTCGGCGTTCGTCCCGGCGACCTCGTCGGACTCTCGATGCAGCGCTCGCCCGATCTCGTCGCCGGCTTCGTTGCTGTCCTGAAGGCTGGCGCGGCCTATCTGCCGCTCGATCCCGATCATCCGCCGGCGCGGCTGGCCGCCACCGTTCGAGATGCCGGCGCGCGCGTCGTGCTGGTCGATGCGGCGGGACTGTCGCAATGGCCTCCGATGCCGGGCATCGCGGTGGTCGATCTCGGCGCGATGGCGGCTGAGACGACGGTGACCGACCCTGCGGTTGATGTCCATCCCTCGAGCCTCGCCTACGTGATCTATACGTCCGGCTCCACCGGCATGCCGAAGGGCGTCGCGGTCGCGCACGGACCGTTCGCGATGCATTGCGAGGCGACCGCCGAGCTCTACGAGATGGGCCGGCAGTCGCGCGAACTGCACTTCCTTTCCTTCACCTTCGACGGCGCGCATGAGCGGTTGTGGACCGCGCTGAGCTGCGGCGCGACGTTGGTAATGCGTGATGCCGATCTCTGGTCGGCGGAGAAGACGCTCGACGTGATGCGCGCGGAGCGCGTCACCAATGCCGGCTTTCCGCCGGCCTATCTGCAGCAGCTCGCCGACTTCGCCATGTGGCGCGGCGATCCGCCGCCCGTGTCGCTGTATTCGTTTGGCGGCGAGGCGATGCCCAAATCGGGATTCGACAACGTCAGGCAGGCGCTGCGGCCGCGCAAGCTGATCAATGGCTATGGTCCGACGGAGACGGTGGTCACACCGCTGGTCTGGAAGGTCGACGCCGATGCCGAGATCGATTGCGCCTATGCGCCGATCGGCCGTCCGGTCGGCCGGCGCTCGGCCTACGTTCTCGACGGCGATCTCAATATCGTTCCGGTTGGGGTCACCGGCGAGCTCCATATCGGCGGCGAGGGGCTCGCGGCCGGCTATTGGAATCGGCCGGCGCTGACGGCGGAGCGCTTCATCCCCGATCCGTTCGGCACGCCGGGCGCGCGGCTGTACCGCACCGGCGATCTGGCGCGCTGGCCTGCCGATGGCGTCATCGACTATGTCGGACGGTCGGACCATCAGCTCAAGATTCGCGGCTTCCGCATCGAGCCCGGCGAGGTCGAGGCACGGCTGACGCGGCAGGCGGGCGTTCGGTCGGCCGTTGTGGTCGCCCGCGAGATCGGCGGACGCCAGCAGCTCATCGGCTATGTCTGCGGCGAGGATGGCCTCGACGAGACCAGGTTGCGGGCGGCGCTCTCGGAGGAGCTGCCGGACTACATGGTTCCGGCGCGAATCGTGCTGCTGTCGCAGATGCCGCTCACCGCTCATGGCAAGGTCGATCGCGACGCCCTGCCGGCGCCCGAGCTCTCGTTTGCCGAGACCGACCACGTCGCGCCGCAATCCCCTGTGGAATTGGAGCTGGCGGCGATCTGGGCCGAACTGCTCGGCCATTCGCGGGTCGGGCTGACCGACAACTTCTTCGAGCTCGGCGGCGATTCCATCATTTCATTGCAGGTGGTCGGACGCGCGCGGCAGCGCGGCCTGTCGATCGAGCCGCGCGACCTGTTTCGGCATCAGACGCTGCAGGAGCTGGCGCGGGTCGCGCGCCGTGATCGGGCGATCGTTGCATCCGCCGAGCCGCGCGCGCGCGATGGCGATCCGGTGCCGCTGTTGCCGATCCAGCGCCGCTTCTTTACCGAGGATGCCGGCGAACGGCATCACTGGAATCAGGCGTTGATGCTCGTGCCATCGGCACGGCTCGACTGGCGGGTGTTGGCGCCGGCGGTCGAGGCCGTGGTGGTGCATCACGATGCCCTGCGGCTGCAATTCCGGCAGAGCGACGGAGAGTGGCAGGCGAGATACGGCGCGATGCCGGCGAGCCGCGATCTGCTCTGGACCCGCGCTGTTCAGGATACGGCGGAGATCTCCTCGGTTGCCGCGACTGCGCAGGCAAGCCTGTCCCTGCAGGGGCCGTTGCTGCGGCTCGTCGGCATGGATGTCGCGGACGGCAGCCAGAGGCTTCTCATCGTCGTGCATCATCTCGTCGTTGACGGTGTGTCCTGGCGCGTCCTGCTCGAGGACATCGCGTCGACGTATCGACAGGCGGCGCAGGGCGCGGCCGCGATTGTTTTGCCGCCCAAGAGCCTGTCCGTGGCGTCGTGGGGCAGGAGGCTCGAAGACTACGCGGCGAGCAAGGAGCTGGCCGACCAGCTCGGCTATTGGAGACAGCGTAGCGCCGTTGACGATCTGCCGTGCGACGACGATCACGGGGAGACCGATCGCGTCGCCGACGGCGAAGACGTCGTCGTGTCGTTCGATGCCGACATGACCGGGCAACTGCTCAAGCAGGCACCCGCCGCCTACAGGACCCAGGTCAATGATCTGCTGCTGGCGGCGCTGGCCCGCGCGGTCAGCCGCTGGTGCGGACTCGATGAATGCCTGGTCGAGCTCGAGGGCCATGGCCGCGAGGATCTGTTCGAAGGCATCGACCTGTCGCGCACGGTCGGCTGGTTCACGACCGCATTTCCGGTTCGGCTCTCCGCTGGCGCGAGCGACGACGCCACCCTCATCAAGTCGATCAAGGAGGAATTGCGGGCCATCCCGGCGCGCGGGCTCGGCTACAGCGTGCTGCGCTATTGCGGCAGCCCCGAGCAGCGTGCCGCCCTGGCGCGTGGAGCCGAGCCGCGGATCGTCTTCAATTATCTCGGCCAGTTCAGCGCCGGCTCCGACCTTGCCTTCGCGCTCGCGCCGGAAGGCGCGGGGCCGTCGCGCAGCGCCAGCGCGCCGCTCGGCCGCTGGCTCAGCGTCAACGGCCAGGTGTTCGACGGCCGGCTGAAGCTGACATTCAGCTTCGGCCGCCGACGCTATCGCCGCGCCACGATCGAGCGGCTGGCCGCGTGCTATTCCGTGGCGTTGCGCGAGCTCGTCGCGCACTGCACCAGCGGCGTCTACGGCCTCACGCCGTCGGACGTTCCGCTCTCAGGCCTGAGCCAGCCGGAGCTCGACCTGCTCGGAACCTCGCGCGATTGGCGCGATGTCGAGGATATCTATCCGCTGTCGCCGATGCAGCAGGGCATGCTGTTCCACGCGCTGCGCGACGGCGACAGCGGCAACTATGTCAGCCAGATCGCGGTCGACGTCAGCGGCGCGGATGCGGCGCGCTTGCGTGCGGCGTGGCAGACGGTGACGGCGCGACACGCGGTGCTGCGGACCGCGTTCGTGTGGAGAGAGATATCGGGTGCACCGCAGCAGGTCGTCCATCGGCAGGTTCCTGTTCCCTTCCACGAGGAGGATTGGCGCGACCGCGCAGCCTCAATGGATCAGGCCGCGCGCGACGCGGCGCTGGCCGAGGTTGCGGCAGCCGAATGGCGGGCCGGCTTCGACCTGTCACGGCCGCCGCTGCAGCGGGTTCGTCTCATCGATCTCGGCAGCGGTGTTTTCCGCCTGATCTGGACCCATCATCACATCCTGCTCGACGGCTGGAGCGCGGCGAGGCTCATCGGCGAGATCATGCAGCATGTCGGCGGCGCGTCGCTGGGCGCACCGCGCGGCCGCTATCGCGATTACATTGCCTGGCTGCAGCGACAGGATCGCGAGGCGTCGAGCATGTTCTGGTCGCGCTCGCTCTCGACGCTCGGCGAGCCGAGCTTGCTGGCCGATGCGCCGGGCGAGCCGGCCGCACCTGCCGAAGGCCATGCCTCGATCGATCTCGTCATCGATGCGGTGAAAACCGAGCGGCTTCAGCTCGTGGCACGGCGTGAGCGGGTGACCTTGAACACGCTTCTGCAAGGGGCGTGGGGCCAGTTGCTGCGACGCCTGACCGGGCAGGATGTCGTCTGCTTCGGCGCCACGATCTCCGGCCGACCGCCCGAGATCGCGGGCGTGGAAGAGACGGTCGGCCTGTTCATCAACACCGTGCCCGTGCTCGAGGACGCGAGCCCGCAAACGCTGGCGGGCGATTGGTTGCGCGGCCTGCAGGATCGCAACGTCGACCTGCGCGAGCATGGCTGGATGCCGCTCCATGAGATCCAGCGGCTTGCCGGCCACGCCGGCCGGCCGCTGTTCGACACCATCTTCGTGTTCGAGAACTATCCGGTCGACGCGGCGCTGCGCGATCAGGCAGGCGAGGGACCGCGCGCCAGCCGCGCCGAGCAGATATCGATCACGAACTATGCGCTGACGGTTGCGGTGTTCGTGACCGACAGCGGCATCCGGCTTGGATTCCGTTACGATCGCAGCCGGTTCGACCAGCCGCAGATCGAGCGGATACAGGCGGCTTTCGCCTGCCTGCTCGCGCGCATCGCCGACGACAGCAGCCGCCCGGTCGCAGAGCTGCATGGGTTGGACGCCGCCGCTTTGCAACGGGTGCTCGGCTGGAGCTCGGGACCTGTCGCGCCGACGGCGAATGACGGCTTCGTCGACGTCGTGACGCAGATCGAACGACAGGTCGCCCGGTCGCCTGCGGCCATTGCCGTGATCTCCGATCAGGAGAGATCAGCTACGCCGAACTGAATGCACGGGCGAACCGCCTGGCCCGCCAGATCAGGCAATCCGGCGTTGCTCTGGATGCTCCCGTCGGCTTGGCATTCGAGCGCAGCGCCGACCTGGTCGTGGCTGTGTTGGCCGTTCTGAAGGCCGGCGCTGGCTATCTGCCGCTCGATCCGGACTATCCAGGCCAGCGGCTCGCCGCGATGCTGGGTGACAGCGGCACGCCACTGGTGCTGACGCAGCCGCACCTGCGCGATCAGCTGATCGAGATCACGGCAGGGGCGGGCACCGAGTTGATCGCCGTCGACGACAGCCGCGCCTCGCAGGACACGGACACCGCCGGCTTGAATCTCCGGAGTCCGATCCACGCCGAGAGCCTTGCCTATGTGATCTACACGTCGGGCTCGACCGGCGTGCCCAAGGGCGTGGCCTGCACACGTGGCGCGCTGGCGGCGCGGCTGGCATGGATGCAGAAGGAGTACGGGCTCGATCCCAGCGAAACGCTGTTGCAGAAGACGCCCTTCAGCTTCGACGTCGCGGTGTGGGAAATCCTGTGGCCGCTGATCGTCGGCGCGCGGCTCGCGATCGCGGCGCCGGGCGCACATCGCGAGCCGAAGCGGCTGGTGGATGCGGTCACTGCGTATGGCGTGACCACGCTGCATTTCGTGCCGCAGATGCTCGCGCAATTCGTGGCTGAGCCGGAGGCTCAGCGATGCGTGACCTTGAAGCGCCTGTTCTCTGGTGGCGAGGCCCTGCCGGTCCAACTGAAGGACCAGGTCCGTTCGATGTTCCCCGCGATCCGGTTCGACAATCGGTATGGGCCGACCGAAGCGCTCATCAATGCCAGCTTCTGGAACTGCCGCGAGGCGAGCGGGGCGCGCGTGCCGATCGGTTTCCCGATCCCTGGCACGATCCTGCGCATTCTCGACGCCGACCTCAGCCCGGTCGTGGAGGGCACGACGGGCGAGCTCTACATCGGCGGAGACGGGCTGGCGCGCGGCTATCTCGGGCGCGCGGCGCTGACGGCCGAGCGCTTCATTCCCGATCCGTTCGGACCTCCCGGCGCGCGGTTGTATCGAAGCGGCGATCTGGCGCGCTGGCGCTGCGACGGCGCCATCGACTATGTCGGCCGGGCCGATCACCAGGTGAAGGTTCGCGGCTTCCGCATCGAGCTTGGCGAGATCGAGGCGCGGCTGCTCCAACAGCCATCGGTCACCGCGGCCGTGGTCATCGCGAGGGAGCTCGGGGCGGGCCGGCAACTGATCGGCTATGTCAGCGGCGACGGCCTGCTCGATGCTGCGGTGCTGCGCGACGCCTTGTCCACGACGCTGCCGGACTACATGGTGCCGGCGCGGTTCGTCGTCCTCGACCGCTTGCCTCTGATGGTGAATGGCAAGGTCGATCGCAACGCGCTGCCGGCGCCGGAGGCGCCCGCTGCAGCGATGCGGATTGCGCCGCGGACGGCGGCCGAGGCTGCGCTGGCGGCCATCTGGGCCGAGCTGCTGCATCAGCCCGATATCGGCATGACCGACAATTTCTTCGAGCTCGGCGGCGATTCCATCATCTCGCTGCAGATGGTCAGCCGTGCGCGGCGAGCCGGCCTTCTGATCGAGCCGCGAGACGTCTTCAAGCATCAGACGCTGGAAGCCCTGGCGCGGGAAGCGCAGCAGATCGTTCGGATGGAGACGACGGCGAAGCAGGGACTCGTCTCCGGGCCACTCCCGTTGCTGCCGATTCAGCTCCGCTTCTTCGAGCGGGAACTGGAGGCGCCCGATCACTGGAACCAAGCCTTGCTGCTGCGGCCGCGGCAGCGGCTCGACTGGGACGTGCTGCGGCGCGCGGTAGTGGCCGTCGTCGCTCATCACGATGCCCTGAGACTGCGCTTCGAACGCGGCGACGGCGTCTGGCGCGCCGAACACGGGCAGGGGCCGGCGGTCTCGGACCTGTTGCGGTCGTGCGAGCTGGCCGACGGCGAGGCGGTCACCGCGCTTGCCGCTGAGGTCCAGGCGAGCCTCTCGCTCGCGCAGGGACGTCTGGTGCGGATGGTCGGAATCGATCTGCCGGAGGGCGGGCAGCGCCTCCTGATCGTGATCCATCACCTCGTGATCGACGGCGTGTCATGGCGTGTGCTGCTGGAGGATCTCGCGGCGGCCCACGAGCAGCTCATGCGTGGGCAGGAGGCGACGCTGCCGCCGAAGACGCACGCCTATGCCCAATGGGGAAGCGCTGCACGCGCACGCGGCCTCGGATGCGCTGGCTGCAGAATGGGATTATTGGGCTGGCCTCCCGCAGACGGAGGACGTGCCGTGCGATGTCGATCATGCGGATCGGGATACGATCGCCGACGCCGACGACGTACCGCTCGCGATCGATGCCGAGCTGACCGCGCGCCTGCTGGGCGCGGCGCACGGCGCGTACCGAACCCAGGTCAATGATCTGCTGCTGTCGGCGCTGGCGCGCGCGTTATGGCAGTGGTCGGGCCGGGAGATCATGACGATCGAGCTCGAAGGTCACGGCCGCGAGGATCTCGGCGGCGGCCTCGATCTGTCGCGAACCATCGGCTGGTTCACGACTGCGTTTCCGGTGCAACTGACGGCTGGATCGCAGCCGCCCGCCGTGCTGATCAAGGCGACCAAGGAGATGCTGCGGTCCGTCCCCAACCGGGGACTTGGCTACGGCGTCCTGCGCTACCTGGGTTCTGATGCCCAGCGCGCGGCGCTGACGACGGGCGTGCAGCCGCGCATCGGGTTCAACTATCTCGGACAGGTCGATGGCAGCGCGGACGAGACGGCGCTGTTCTCGATCGCGCCCGAGAGCGCCGGCCCGTCGCGCGCGGCATCGAGCCCGTTGCGCCAGCATATCGCGATCAATGCGAGGGTGCTCGACGGCCGTCTGGAGCTATCGTTCGGCTTCAGCAGGAAGCGTTATCGACGCGAGACCATGACCCGCGTCGCAGGCTGTTTCGAGGCGGCGCTTCGTGAGCTGGTCGATCACTGCACGAGCGGCGTCCATGGCGTGACGCCGTCCGATGTGCCGCTGTCGAAGCTGAGCCAGGCCGAGCTCGATACACTGGCGCTGGATTGGCGCGAGGTCGAGGACATCTATCCGCTGTCGCCGATGCAGCAGGGCATGTTGTTTCACGCATTGCACGACGACGGCACCGGGGTCTACGTCAACCAGGTCGCGGCCGAGATCCGCGGTCTCGACGACGGCAGGCTGCAAGCCGTATGGCAGGCGGTCAGCCATCGCCATGCCGTGCTTCGCAGCGGCTTCCTCTGGCGTGAATTGTCAGGAGCGCCCCAGCAGGTCGTGCATCGTGAGGCCGACGTTCCCTTCGTCGAGGAGGACTGGCGGGAGCGCGCGGCGGGGCTTGCTCCGGCCGCCTTGGATGCTGCGCTCATGACGGCTGCAGACTGCGAGCGCGCCGACGGCTTCGATCTCTCGCGGCCGCCGCTGCAGCGCGTGAGGCTGATCCGGATCGCCGACGACCGGCATTGGCTGATCTGGACTCATCATCACATTCTGATGGACGGCTGGAGCTCGGCCCGCTTGATCGCCGAGGTGATGCAGCACGAAGGGCAGGCGGTGCTGCAGGGACAGCCGCCGCGCTACCGCGACTACATTGCCTGGCTGCAGGCGCAGGACCACCGCGCTGCGGCCGAGTTCTGGCGAGCGGCGTTGGCCGGGCTCGACGAGCCGAGTCTGCTGGCGCAGCCTGCGGTCGACGCGGGCGTCGGCCACGGCTCGCTCACCATGGCGGTGGATGCCGATCTCAGCGAGCGGCTGCAACGCTTCGCGATACGCGAGCGGGTCACGCCTAACACGGTGGTGCAGGCGGCATGGACGCAATTGCTCCGTCGGTTCACCGGCCAGCCTACGGTCTGCTTCGGCGTGACGGTGTCGGACCGGCCCGCCGGGCTCGCCGGCGCCGAGGAGATGGTTGGCCTGTTCATCAACACCTTGCCGGTGGTCGACACCGAGAATCCGCAGCAGCGTGTCGGCGCGTGGCTGCGCGACCTGCAGGATCGCAATCTCGCCTTGCGGGATCACGGCTGGATGCCGCTGGCCGACATTCAGCGGATCGCGGGCCGGGCAGGGCGTCCGCTGTTCGACAGCATCCTCGTGTTCGAGAACTATCCGGTGGACGAGGCCTTGAAGACCAAAGACGGTCGTCTGAGCGTCAGTCGGACGAGGATCCTCGAAACGAGCAACTACCCGCTGTTCGTGAGTGTCGGTCTCGAAACAGAGCTGCGACTGGTATTCAATTTCCAGCAGCAACATTTCGACGAAGCCCAGATTCGCCGGCTGCAGGGGGCGTTCGTGCAACTGCTCGCGGCCATCACTGCCGATGGCGAGCAGGCGGTCGGCTGCCTTGCGGCTGATGATCCCGCGGACATCGCGCTGCTGGCGCGGGTCAACGCAACGGCCGGGGCCGTGATAGCGCCGGGCGTCGTTGCTCAGTTCGAGGCCCAAGCAGGGCGCGCGCCCGATGCGATTGCGCTCGTGCACAATGAGGAGACGATCAGCTACGGCGCTCTGAATGCGCGCGCGAATCGGCTCTGCCACAGGCTCAGGGAGCACGGCGTCGGTCCCGATGTAGTGGTGGGACTGGCGCTGGAGCGCGGTGTCACGATGATGGTGGCGCTGCTCGCGGTGCTCAAGGCGGGCGGAGCGTATCTGCCGCTCGATCCGGACTATCCGGCCGAGCGTCTCGCGCACATGCTGTCCGACAGCGGCGCGAAGCTGCTGCTGACGCAGGCGACACTCCACGACCAGTTCGCGCCGGTGCTGGCGGACGGCCACGCCCACGCCTGGCTGCTGGACGAGGTGGATGGAGAAGACACGGTCGACGTCGGCAATCTTGACGTCGCCATCCATCCAGACAACCTGGCTTACGTCATCTACACCTCCGGTTCGACTGGCCTGCCCAAGGGCGTGATGGTGGGCCATGGCGCCGTGGCGAATTTCCTGGCGACCATGGCTGAGCAACCGGGCATCGCGCGTGACGACCGCGTGCTCGGTCTGACCTCGCTGTCATTCGACATCGCGGTGCTCGAGCTCTGGCTGCCGCTCATTCGTGGCGCGCGGATCGTGCTGGCGGATCGCTCCTCGGCCCATGATCCGGCGAGATTGAAGGCGATCGTCGCCCATCATGGCGTGACCGTGATCCAGGCGACGCCGTCGAGCTGGCGCATGCTGCTCGATCATGACGACGGTGGGCGTGGATGGCTGCCGCGGGGCTGCCGCTTGCTGAGCGGAGGCGAGGCGCTGGCTCCCGACCTGGCGCTTCGGCTACTCGCGCTCGGGGGCGAGGTCTGGAACCTGTTCGGGCCGACCGAAACTACGGTGTGGTCGGCGCGCCATCGGCTCGACGCACACGATCCCGCACCCGTCCTCGGCGGCCCGATCGGCGGCACCACGCTGCATGTGCTTGACGGCGATCTCAACCGCGCCCCCGTCGGCGTGACGGGCGAGCTCTTCATCGGCGGCGAGGGCCTGGCCCGCGGCTATTGGCGCCGTGCGGCGCTCGGCGCCGAGCGCTTCATTCCCGATCCCTTCGGCGATCCCGGTGCGCGGCTGTACCGGACCGGCGATCTGGCGCGGTGGCGCGCTGATGGATTGCTCGATTATGTCGGCCGTGCCGACCATCAGGTGAAGATCCGCGGCCACCGCATCGAGCTCGGCGAGATCGAGTCGCGGCTACGCACGCAGTCCGGCGTGCGCGACAGCGTCGTGGTGGCACAAGACCTCGGCGGCGGCCGGCAGCTTGTCGGCTATGTCAGTGGCGACGATGGGCTCGACGGGGCCGAGCTGCGCGCGACGCTCGCGTCAGCGCTGCCGGACTACATGGTGCCGTCGCGCGTGATGGTGCTGCCGCGGCTGCCGCTGACACCGAACGGCAAGATCGATCGCAAGGCGTTGCCGTTGCCAGATACGCGGCTTGGGCAGGGACGGCGCATCGCGCCACGCAATCCGACTGAGGCCGCACTCGCTGCGATCTGGGCCGAACTGCTGCACCAGCCGGACGTCGGCGTCACCGACAATTTCTTCGAGCTCGGCGGCGACTCGATCATCTCGCTGCAGATGGTCAGTCGCGCACGCCGGGCCGGTCTCGAGCTGGAGCCGAGAGATGTGTTCCGGCTACAGACGATCGAGCTGCTCGCGCCGGCCTGCGTGGCGGCGCGGAACGATCAGCCCACAATCACTCGCGCCCGCGGCGCATTGTCCGGGCTGACGAGCGAGGAGCTCGCGCGGCTCGGTGTCGACTGGGACCGCATCGAGGACGTCTACCCACTCTCGCCGATGCAGCAGGGCATGCTGTTCCACAGCCTGCGCGATGCCGGCAGTGGTGTCTATGTCAACCAGATCAGCGTCGAGATCCGCGGCCTTGACGTCGAGCGGCTGCGCAGCGCGTGGCAGGAGGTCTCCGCTTGCCATCCGATGCTGCGCACCGGATTTCTCTGGCGCGAGCTGTCCGGCGCACCGCTGCAGGCCGTCCATCGCGCGGCAAGTGTGCCGTTCGCAACGGAAGACTGGCGCGGGCAGGCCATCGATGAGGCGCGGCTGTCGTCGGCGCTGGCCGCAGAGCGTGACGCCGAGTTCGATCTCGCGGTGCCGCCGCTGCAGCGTGTCCGCCTGTTGCAGCTCGACCACGATCGTCATCGCCTGATCTGGACCTACCATCATATCCTGATGGATGGCTGGAGCTCGGCCCGTTTCATCGGTGAAATCCTGCAGCGTTATGCCGGGCGTGCACTCGTCTCTCAATCGGCGCACTATCGCGATTATGTTGCCTGGCTTCTGTCCCAGGACGCGCAGGCCGCCGAGCGCTTCTGGCGCGGACAACTCACGGCCTTCGATCAGCCCACGCAATTGGCCGATGCCTTCGGCGCGCGACGCCACGATGCGCAGGGCCATCGGCGCTGTTACACACGGCTCGACGAAGATGCGACCGCGGCCTTGAAGGCGTTTGCGCGACGCGAGCGCATCACCCTGAACACGCTCATCCAGGGGGCTGGGCGCTGCTGCTGCAACGCTACACTGGCCAACAGACCGTCACCTTCGGCGTCACGGTCGCCGGCCGCCCGGCTGGTCTCGACGGGGCCGAGCAGATGATCGGCTTGTTCATCAATACGCTCCCGGTGATCGAGACGCCTTCGCCGGCCGCCACGATCGGTGACTGGCTGCGCGCCATGCAGGACCGCAACGCGGCGATGCGCAGCTTCGAGCAGACGCCGCTCTACGATATCCAGAGCTGGGCTGGGCGTGCCGGCGAGACGATGTTCGACAGCATCATCGTGTTCGAGAACTATCCCGTCGACCGGGGCCTGCTGCAGGGTGACGGCTCGCTTCAATTCGGCGAGCTGCGCAATGTCGACGTCACAAACTATCCGATGGACCTGTCCGTCATGGTCGAGGATACGCTGCAGGTCGAGTTCACCTATATGCCGAGCCACTTCACGCCGGATCAGGCGGAGCAGGTGAGGGCGCAGTTCGAACACCTGGTTGCGGCCATGATGCGGAATCCGGAAGCCCCGCTCGGCGCGATCGATGCCGCGACCGCTCAGGATGTGCAGCGAGTAGACGCCTGCAATGGCCGGGCGGCGGCTTCAGTGACGCGTCCGCTCGTGCACGAGATGATCGGCGGTCATGCACAGCGCGCCCCGGAACGTGTCGCCCTGACGATCGGCGGCAGGAACGTGTCCTACGGCGAGCTCGATCGTCGCGCCAACCGGCTCGCGCACCACCTCATCGACATCGGGCTTGCGCTGGACCAGCGCGTTGGCGTCGTCGTCGAGCGCAACGAAACGACGATGACCGCGCTGCTCGCCGTTCTGAAGTCGGGCGGAGCCTATGTGCCGCTCGATCCCGAGCTGCCCCCGGACCGCATTGCCTATGTGATGCGCGATGCCGGCCTCACGATCCTGCTGTCCGGCTCGCGTCATATCGCCCCCATCGCTGGCGTCCGCGCCGTCGATCTCGCCTCGTTCGATTTCGAAGCCGGTCCGCATCATGCGCCGGATCCACGCCTGCATCCGGAGAGTCTCGCTTATATGATCTACACGTCCGGCTCGACCGGGCGGCCGAAAGGCGTCGCCGTCGCGCATGGACCGCTGGCGATGCATTGCCGGGCGACCGCTGCGCTCTACGAGATCGACGAGCACGCAAGCGAGCTGCATTTCCTGTCGCTGGCCTTCGACGGCGCGCATGAGCGGTGGCTTACCGTGCTGTCGCACGGCGCACGGCTGGTCATGCGCGATGCGGAGCTGTGGACGCCCGAGCAGACCGTCGCTGAGCTTCATGCGCAGCGCATCACGCATATCGGCCTGCCGCCGGCCTATCTGCAGCAGGTCGCAGAGTGGGTGGAGCAGGCCGGCAATCCGCCGCCGGTGAGGCTGTATTCGTTCGGCGGCGAGGCGATGCCGAAGGCTGGCTTCGACAAGGTCAGGCGGACGTTGAAGCCGCAGATCCTGATCAACGGCTACGGTCCGACCGAGACCGTCGTGACACCGCTCGTGTGGAAAGTCGACGGCAGCACGGCGTGCGACAAGGCCTATGCGCCGATCGGCGTTCCCGTCGGCCGCCGCACCGCCTACATCCTCGATGGCTCGCTGAGTCTCGTTCCGGCGGACGCGGCCGGCGAACTCTATATCGGCGGGTTCGGGCTCGCGCGCGGATACCACGCCAAGCCAGGCATGACGGCGGAACGCTTCGTGCCGGATCCATTCTCGACGGATGAGGGCGCACGGCTCTACCGCACCGGCGACCTGGCGCGATGGGACGCGAGCGGCACGATCGAATATCTCGGGCGCAGCGACGATCAGGTCAAGGTCAGCGGCTTCCGGATCGAGCTTGGCGAAATTCAATCGGCGCTGCTGAGCGACCCTGCAGTTGCGCAGGCTGCCGTGCTCGCTGTAGCTGGTGCGGGTGGCAACCAACTGCTGGCCTATGTGGCGCCGCGAGTGCCAGGCAACGCCACGGCTGCTGCGGCCGAGCGGCTGTCCGCGGCGCTGACTGCCGTGCTGCGCCGGACATTGCCGGCCTACATGGTTCCGGCCCGGATCGTCGTGCTCGAGCGCCTGCCCATGCTGTCGAGCGGCAAGGTCGATCGCAAGGCGCTGCCCGCGCCCGATATCGCAGCCGAACGCGCGTTCATCGCGCCGGATAGTCCGGCCGAGGTCGCGATGGCGACGCTGTGGGCGGAGGTTCTCGGCGTCGCGCAAGTCGGCGTCACCGACAACTTCTTCGAGCTTGGCGGCAACTCGATTCTCAGCCTCAAGGTGATCGCGCGGCTTCGCCGCGACCCGGTCCTCAGTGGCGAGATCAAGCTGCGCGATCTCCTGCAGAAGCCGACCATTCGTGCCTTGCTCGGTACCCCAGCAGCATCCACGCGGCCGTCGGCGCTGCTGCCCCTGAGCTCGCCGGTCGAGGGCACGCCGCCGGTGCTCTGTTTTCACGGTGGCTTCGGCACGGTGTTCGACTACGCGCTGCTTGCGCGCCGTCTGGAGGGCCGGAGGCAACTGATCGGACTGCAGTGCCGGACGCTGATCGAACCGTCCTTCACCGACGAGTCGCTGGCGGCAATGGCCGTGGACTATGTCGATGAGATCGTGCGGACGCAAAGCAAGGGACCCTATCATCTGATCGGCTGGTCGCTTGGCGGACTGGTCGCGTGCCTGGTTGCTGCCGAACTCGAACGGCGCGGCGAGCGGGTCGAGCGCCTGGCGCTGATCGACAGCTTCGTTCCGCATGGTGACGAGCAGCCGTCGCCCGGGCGGCATTGGACCGGCGACTTGCTGACGCGGCTGTCGGCCACGGCGCCGGGCGTCCAGCCTTCAGCCATCACGTCGCAGGTGGCGGCGATCCGCTCCGCCGATGCGCCGCTGACGGACGAGTTGATCCGGCGCCTGGTCGCCGATGCAATCGGTATGGCGCCGCTGCAGCCGCGCGACGGTCTTCTCGGCGTCGACGACATCGTCGCGGCCTTCAGGGTCGGACGCCACCTTGCGCAATTGGCGCGGGCGGCCGACTGGCCGGCCGATCTCGTTGCAGCGCCCGGCTGTTGGTGGACCTCTGGCCGGCTTCGACAGCGCGATCAGCTCGCGGCGCGGCTGCCACATGCGGCAGATCTCGGCGTGGTCGGCGACGACCACTTCTCGATCCTGAGCAACGAATCCTTCCTGACGGCGCTCGGCGCGTGGCTGGAGCCGGAGCAGGCGGCGCAGACATCGCCGGCTCTGCAGCCGGAACCGGCTGAATGAGGTGATCATGGGCCTTCATCCTGATATCGCGGCACTGCTCGAGATGATCCAGCTCGGAACGGAATCGGGCGCGCGCATTCCGTTTCCGCTGCTCACGCCGGCGCAGGCGCGTGCCGATTTCGATGCCTCGTCGCCGCTGCTGGATGTCGACCCACCGCCGCTCGCGTTCGAGAGACAACTTATGCTGCCGATGCGCGACGGGACGGAGATCGCCGCGCGGCTCTATGCGCCGCGGCAGCCGGACGTCGCCAATCCGGTCGCGGTGCTGCTCTACATGCATGGCGGCGGCTTCGTCGTCGGCAGTCTCGACTCGCACCAGCCGCTG
Source organism: Bradyrhizobium oligotrophicum (assembly GCA_050641875.1). Lineage (GTDB taxonomy): Bacteria > Pseudomonadota > Alphaproteobacteria > Rhizobiales > Xanthobacteraceae > Bradyrhizobium > Bradyrhizobium oligotrophicum_B. Next base: position 6,711,807 of record CP192619.1, on the reverse strand, counting down.
TGCCGCGGCCTAGCCGCTGACTGCGGCGCGGCGGTGCTGTCGCTCGGCTATCGGCTGGCGCCCGAGCATCGGTTTCCGACGGCGTTCGAGGATTGCGTCGATGCGCTCGCCTGGATCGGGTGCGAGGGGCCCGCACTTGGTCTCGACGCGCGGCGGGCCGCGATCGGCGGCGACAGTGCGGGGGAACGCTGGCCGCCGCGCTGGCGATCGCCGCGCGTGACGACCGGGCCTTGCCGCAGCCTGTCCTTCAGGTGCTTGCTTATCCTGGGCTCAGCCCGCAGCAGGTCTCGGACTCCTACGAGAAATACGGCTCGGGTTATCTGCTCGAGCGCGCGACCGTGGACTGGTTCTTCGACCATTATCTCCGCCAGGACGCCGATCGCCACGACTGGCGATTTGCGCCGCTGGCCGCGTCCGACCTCACGCGCGTCGCGCCCGCGCTGATCGTGCTCCCGGAGTTCGATCCGCTGGCGGACGAGGGCGGGCCTATGCCGCACGCCTGCGCGCGGCCGGCGTCGCCGTGGATCTCAAAATCTATCCCGGCATGATCCACGAGTTCCTGCGCATGGGCAACGTCGTTACGGACGCGTTGCAGGCCCGGGCCGACATCGCCGCCAAGCTCGCCGCAGTCTTCGTCACGCCAACGGGAGCCGGCAACCGATGATGACGTCACCCAATCCGGGGGCTGCCAACGCCGGGAGCCTGTTGCGGCCCTATTGGCCGCATCTCGTCGCGGCCATCCTGCTCGGTCTGCTCGGCGGCGCCAGCGTTGCGGGTCTGCTCGCCGTGGTGAACCGCGGCCTCTACGCTCGGCCAGGCGACATCGGTGGGCTGGTCGCCTCGTTCGCGGGACTCTGCGTCCTGATCGTGGTTGGCTCCGTCGGCTCGGACATCAGCGCCAACATCGTCGGACAGCGGATCGTCGCTTCGCTGCGCAAGTCGCTGACCGCCAAGATCCTGATGGCGCCGATCGACCAGCTCGAATCCTATCGGTCGCACCGCCTCATCCCGGTCCTGACCAAGGACGTCGATGCCATCAGCGATTTCGCCTTCTTCTTTCCGGCCTTTCTGGTATCCGGCGCCATCGTCGCCGGCTGCCTGATCTACCTCGCGGTGCTGTCATGGCCGTTGTTCCTGGTCACGGCAGCCTTGATCGCGCTCGGGTCGTTCGTCCACTACCTCGCCCGCAAGCGCGGAATGTCGGGCTTCAATCTCGCGCGCCAATACGAAGACGATCTGCAGAAGCACTACCGCGCGATCTCCGACGGCGCCAAGGAGTTGCGTCTTCATCGCCAGCGCCGGCGCCATGTCCATGTCGATCTGATCGGGCGGACGGTCGACCGGATCGGCGACGTGCAGATCAAGGCAATCAATCTGCTGGTGACGGCGCGTGCGCTCGGGACGGTTCTCCTGTTCCTGGTGATCGGGACCACGCTCGTGCTGCGTCCGCTGCTGTGGCCCGACAGCCCCGCCTCGGTATCCAGCGGCTTCGTGCTGGTGCTGCTGTTCATGCGCGGACCGATCGACCAGTTGATCGGCATGCTGCCGTCGCTCGGCCGCGCCCAGGTCGCGATGCGCCGGATCGCCGAATTGTCGGACCGTTTCACCACCGCAGAGGCTGAACTGCTAGACAATCCCCAGGATCGGACCGCTGAGCAGATTGAATCGATCGAGCTGCGCGGCGTCTCCTATGCCTTCCCCGCGTCGTCGTCCGAACGCCCCTTCAGCATCGGACCGATCGACCTTCGCATTCGCCGCGGCGAGACCGTCTTCATCGTCGGCGAGAACGGCAGCGGCAAGACGACGCTGATCAAGCTGCTGCTCGGACTCTATGTGCCCGACCGCGGCGTGCTGCTGCGCGACGGCAGCCCGGTCGTCAGCGAGACCCGCGACGACTATCGGCAGCTCTTCACCACGATATTCTCGGACTACTTCCTGTTCGACACCCTGGCCCAGCAGAGCGGTCAGCGGCCGGAGCTCGCGCAGCGCTATCTCGACCGTCTCGAGCTCGCCCACAAGGTCTCGATCGATGGCGGCGCGTTCTCCACCACCGACCTGTCGACAGGCCAGCGCAAGCGGCTCGCCTTGATCAATGCCTGGATCGAGGGACGGCCCGTGCTGGTGTTCGACGAATGGGCGGCCGATCAGGATCCGGCGTTCCGTCACGTCTTCTACACCGAACTGCTCACCGACCTCAAACGTCTGGGCAAGACGATCATCGTGATCTCACACGACGATCGCTACTTCCACTGCGCCGACCGGATCGTGCGCCTGCGCGACGGTCGGATTGACGCCAGCGACCCCACTGAACGCCGCGAGCCGGCACAAAGGCAACGCACGCTCACGACCGTTATGCAGGAATCTGCTGCGCCGCTTGGAGCATCGAAGCCGTGAGCTGCATCTTTGTAGTTAATCTAAAAACAGCGCTACAGACTTTGTTGTCTTCGTCGTTCCGGCCGATTTACATCCTGAGCGGGAGTGGACAGAGATGACGCTTGTGCAGATCGATGAGAGGGAAGAAGTTCGCATGAGCGCGACTGCGAGCGTTACCGGTAGTGTCCGGACATTCCCCGTCGCAACTGACGCGACAATGTCGGTCGTTCGCGACGATGACGGGCTACGGGTGATCGCGGACGGCACTCCATTGCTGTCGCTTCGGCCGGATGGCGAACTGTCGCGTCTGGTCGTACACGACGGGGTCGATGATCGGCGCAGGCTGTCGCGCGGAGTCGCGGCAATGGCTGAAGCGGTCTTCGGCTGGACGCCGTCGCTGGAGAGGCTCGACCTTGCACTCGACGACAACCCGGCGGCAGCATCGGCCCTCGCGAACGACGGCCTCGCGGTGGTGACCGACGGCAGGCTGGCACTGTATCCGGACATGGTCATGCAGCTTCGCGAGAACTGGCTGACGGACGCTGCACGCCCGGCGTTTCCATTGTCCTACTTGATGACCGACGGCAGGCGCCATCCGCGGCGGCCGCCCAAGCCGGTCGGCACCGTCTACGTCCGCTTCATTCCCTGGCTGTCCGAGATCATCAGTTTTCGCGTCGTCGATATCGCGCGCGACCTGCCGCTCGTCCATCGCTGGCTCAACGACCCGCGAGTGGACTCGTTCTGGAACGAAGCCGGGGACCTCGACAAGCACCGGCAGTATCTGTCGCGGATCCTGTCGGACCCGCACATGGTGCCGCTGATCGGCACCTTCGGTGATCAACCGTTCGGCTATTTCGAGCTCTACTGGGCGAAAGAAAACCGCATCGCGCCGTTCTACGATGCTGCGGACTATGATCGCGGCTGGCACGTGATCGTCGGCGAAGACGGTTTCCGGGGCCGCCGCTTCATCACGGCCTGGCTTCCCTCGCTCATGCATTACATGTTCCTCGACGATTGCCGCACCGAGCGCATCGTCGGCGAGCCGGCGGCGGCGCATTCCCAGCAGCTGCGCAACCTGGATCTGGCGGGGTTTGCCCGGCTCAAGACTTTCGATTTCCCACACAAGCGGGCAACCCTGGTCATGTTGCTGCGCGAGCGCTTCTTCGGCGACCGGCTGTGGCAGCCGGCGGCCAAGGAAGCACCCACAGAAGCCTAGCGCGGACGGAGCATCACCATGTCGTATCATCCTGCCCCTGACTATGATGTCGTCGGCATTGGCTTCGGGCCCTCGAACCTCGCGCTGGCGATCGCGCTCGACGATTGCGCGAGACAGCAGCGTCTGAAATGCCGAGCCCTGTTTCTGGAGAAGCAGCAGGACTTCAAGTGGCATGGCGGCATGCTGCTGCCCGGCAGCAACATGCAGATCTCCTTCCTCAAGGACCTCGTATCGCTTCGCGATCCGACCAGTCCGTTCACCTTCGTCAACTACCTGCACAAATCCGGCCGGCTGCTCGACTTCACCAACTGCAAGACGTTCTATCCGAGCCGGATCGAGTTCAACGACTACCTCCGTTGGGTCGCCGGCCAGTTCAACGCCATGGTTGCGTATGGAGAGACGGTCGAGGCTGTGGAGCCCGTGCACGCCGGCCAGTCCGTCACTGCGCTTCGCGTGCTCACGCGCATGGTGGACGGGACAGAACGGTCCCTCGTCACGCGGCACCTTGTGGCCGCGGTCGGCGGCGTGCCGCACATCCCGTCCGCATTTCGCGCGGTTGCGATGGACCCGCGGGTCGGGCACACCAGCGGCTATCTCGGCTCGTCGCTTGCGGCAGGATCGGTCGGTCGGTCGCCGCGGGTCGCAGTCATCGGCGGCGGGCAAAGCGCGGCTGAGGTCACCCTCGATCTCAGCGAGCGTTTTCCCGGCGCCCAGATCGATCTGGTCTTCCGCGGGCACGCCCTCAAGCCGGCCGATAGCAGCCCGTTCGTGAACGAGATATTCAACCCTGACTACACCGATTATTTCCATTCGCGGCCCGACGGGCAGCGCGAGACGATCGTCCGCAGCTTCCGCAATACCAATTATGCGGTGGTCGACCCCGATCTGCTCGATCAGCTCTACCGGATGACCTATCAGCAGCGCGTCGCCGGAGCTCGGAAGCTGGGGCTTCATCCGCGCAGCGAGATCGTCGCAGCTCATGCGGCCCCCGAGGGGTGGTGCTCGAGTTCAATAACAAGGACGAGGAGGTCCGTCGCCGGGCAGCGTATGATGCTGTCGTGCTCGCCACCGGCTACGAGCGGTCTCCGATCCCGGGGTGTCTCGATCCTATCAGCCGCTACATCGAGTCGGCGTCGCTTGACCGCGACTATCGTCTGCAAACAAGTCCCGCGTTTCGTCCACACGTCTACGTGCAGGGGTGCGCTGAGACCTCGCACGGCCTGAGCGACACGCTGCTCTCGGTGCTGCCGATGCGGGCGCAGGAAATCACGCAGTCTCTCGTGTCGACAACAGCAGGAGAACAGGACGCGGCGGCGCCGTCCCGCGACCGGGCCGAGCGCGTGTACTCGTGAAAGGCCAATGGCAGAGCCACGATGAGCGCGCCATGCGCGGCGTCGTGGAATGAGGCGAAAGGATATTGTCGCAACGATCGGGCTGTCTCTGGCGTGTCGCGGTCGAGTTGTCATCGGGGGGCGCCGTGCCTGCAATTGCTGGATGGCCGACATCTCGGGTCGGCCGGCGGGCACGGTGGAGTGCAGGAATGGAAATGGGTGAGCCGCATCTGCCTGAGCGGGCCGTGACGTTGCTGGTGTCGAGTGAATACGCGCGGCTCGTCGGCCGGACCATGTCGGAACGGCTCGACTACATCGTCGACATCGCTTCGCTGCATACGCGCGACGAGTTGACGCGGCGGCTGGACCTCGGCCGCGTAGTCGTGCGGCAGGTCGAGAAATGGCTCGCGTTCCACGGGCGCCGTCTGCGGCGTCCGAATGAAAGCATCGATATAGTCATATGCGGATTGGAATTTCGGAAGCGGCGGATCCGGCGCTCCCGGGTCGCGGTGCGGTCGCGTCGGTTGAACGCCAAGACGATCCCGAGGGAGCCGGGCCGAGGCAACTGAGTTGCCCGTGCTCTGCCAGCGCGGCGAGGCCGCTGGCCGCCGCCGAGATCCTGAGGGGTCTGCGATGCACTCGGAATGCGTCACAGGCCTTATCGCGTCGCATCATCGAAAATGAGACTCGTCGTCAAGGTCGAGGCCGAGTGGGCTGCGCGTGGGCTCGGCTCATCCGCTAGCCTCCGCGGTCGATGGGGGCTCACCGACGCTCGTCAGAGATGACGCGAGGCGCCGGGAAGGTCCGCTGCCAACAGGGCCAACAAAGCAGTGGCCGGCACACGCTCGTGTGCCCCAGCAATGGACGACAAGGGAGGAGTTCGATGCACATGCGAAGTGTAGGTATCGCCGTGTTCACGGCGCTTTTGCTGTCCGGCACGGCATTCGCGCAGGAAAAGATCAAGGTCGGCGTCACGGCGACGCTGGAGGGCACCTATACCGTGCTCGGCGAGGACGGGATGCGCGGCCATGTCACCGCGCTGAACGTGCTGGGCAAGAAGGTCGGCGACAAGGAGCTGGAATTCGTCGTCGCGTCGACCGACGCCACGCCGGACTCGGCGGTCCGTGCCGTGCGCAAGCTGATCGAGCAGGACAAGGTGCAGATCCTGCTGTCGCCGCTGTCGGGCGACGAGGGCATCGCCGTCAAGAACTTCGCCAAGACGCACCCCGAGTTGACCTTCGTCAACGCCGCGTCTGGTGCGCAGGAGACGACCTATGTCGATCCCGCGCCGAACTTCTTCCGTTTCAACATGGACGGCGCCCAATGGCAGGTCGGCCTCGGCAAATATGCCTATGAGACCAAGGGCTACCGCAAGATCGCGACCGTCGGCGAAGACTATTCCTTCATCTACACCCAGGTGTTCGGCCTGGCGCTGGAGTTCTGCGGCCTGGGCGGCAAGATCACCAGCCGGCAATGGGTCCCGCTCGGCACCAAGGATTTCGCGTCGGTGATTGCGGCGCTGCCCGATGATGTCGATGCGATCTATCTCGGTCTCGGTGGCGCCGATGCCGTCAACTTCCTCAACCAGTATCAACAGGCCGGCGGCAAGGCGCACCTGATGGGCGGCTCGATCATGATCGACCAGACCATCCTGTCGTCCAAGGGAAATGCCAAGAACGCCCTGATCGGTACGATTGCGGCATCGGGTCAGGCCGATACCTGGGAGGATCCGCGCTGGCAGAAGTTCGTGAAGGCCTATCAGGACTCGTTCCCGCCGGAGAAGCGCTTCCCGAGCCCGTCGCTGCTTGCCACCAACTATTATGGTTCGACCATGGCGTTGATCCTGGCGCTGCGCGAGGTCAATGGCGATCTGTCGAACAACCAGGCCAAGCTCAAGGCGGCGCTGGCGAAGATCGAGATCGATGCCCCCAACGGCAAGATCAAGCTCGATGCCAACCGTCAGGCGATCGGCACCAACTTCGTCACCGAGGTCGTCGACGACGGTAAGGGCGCGCTGTTCAGCAAGGTCGTGAAGGTGATTCCTGATGTCAACCAGACGCTGGGATATGATGCCGCCACCTTCGCCAAGATCGGCCTCCCGAGCCGCACGGTGCCTGAATGTAAGAAGTACTGACCTTTCTGCAGAGGGCGACGCGGCTCGAGCGGGCTCGGGCCGCGTCGTCGCGTCCCTTGCTTTCTGCCAAGCAATGATCGACGCTGACGAATAATAAGAACCATTTCGGTGAGGAAGTGATGAGTAGGGCGCTCGCCGTCTTTCATGCTCGCTTCGGCCGCGCGACGGTTTATCAGCTCAATCGGCCATTCAACGTGCATGCCCACCGCGAGGGACATCTGATCTTTCACGTCGGCGGGACGCCGGCCGATATCGACGTCTGCGATCAGCATTATCAGATCGGCGAGGACTGGATCGTCGCGGTCAATCCCTGGGAACCCCATAATTTCCTGCCGAACGATGTCGGCAACGGCGCCATCTTCTTCGTGCTCTACGTCAATGCAGAGTGGTTCACGCCGCCGGCGGCGCGCGAGCAGGGCCTGCGGTTTGGCCGTACCTGCTTCCGGCGGACTGCCGCGCTCGACCGATGCATTCGCCGCACCGCAGCGTTGGTATGTGGCGCCCCATCGCTCGGATGCCTCGACGGCGAGCTGCGGCAGCTGATCGACAGTTGCTACGAGGAAAGCTGGCGCGTCGCCGAGGAGATGCCAGAGCGTCCATGCGCAGAAGTAACGGACTTTCGTGTTCGCAAGTGCATCAAGTTGATGTCGGACAGTCCATGCGCCGAGATCGAGCTCGATCACATCGCCCGCGAATCCGGACTGTCGCGGCCGCATTTCTATCGGCTGTTCCGTAGCCAGACGGGCGTGACGCCCAATCTCTATCTGAATACGCTGCTGATGGAACGGGCGCTCGATGCGGTGGTGGCGACGGAAGCGCCGATCGCCGACATCGGCTTCGATCTCGGATTCACCTCCCAGAGCGGCTTCACGCGCTTCTTCGCCGGCAATGTCGGCATGGCGCCGACCGACTATCGCCGCGCTGCAAAAGTGCTGCGCGCCTGACGTGCTGCTGCGCGTCGCGCGAAAAGAGACTGTCGATCAAGTGCGCACCCTCGTCTGCCGCTACACTCCAGGCAACGTGATCCGCAAAAAGGATCCGACGAGGGAGGACGAGCGATGGCCGGCAGACCCGGCGATCTCTGGCTGAATGCGCCTTGCCACGGTGATGACGAAGCCGTTCCCCCGATCCTGAGGGTGGACCGATGAGCCGCTTCATCGAGCGTCACCCGATCTGGTCCCTCGTCATTCTTCTCGCCTTGGCGCTGCTGGCGTGGCTGATCTTCGCCGTCTGGCCGCCGGGGCTCGAGGAGGCGATCGGGCGGAAGAAGGTGTTCCTGAGTGCGGTGTTCAACGGCATCACGCTGGGCGGACTTTATTTCCTGGTCGCGAGCGGATTCACGTTGATCTTCGGCCTGATGCGCAACGTCAATCTCGCGCACGGCTCGCTCTATCTGCTCGGCGGCTATGTGGGCTACGGCGTCTCCGCCGCGACCGGGTCGTGGATCCTCGCCTTCGTCGCCGCCTTCATCGTCGTCGCGGCGATCGGCGTTCTCTTGCAGTTGCTCGTCTTTCGCCGCATGGAGGGCCAGGACCTGCGCCAGACCATGGTGACGATCGGCCTCTCGATCGTGTTCGCCGATCTGATGCTGTGGGCGTTCGGCGGCGACTTCTATCAGATCCAGACGCCGGCCTGGCTGATCGGGCCGGTGCAGCTGCCGCTGATGACGGCGATGAAATCGTCGGGCGAGGCGGTGTTCCTGCAATATCCGCTGGTGCGGCTGGTGATCTTCTGCGGCTCGGTGGTGATTGGCGTCCTGATGTGGCTCGCGCTCAACCGCACCCGCGTCGGCATGATCGTGCGGGCCGGCGTGGATGATCGCGAGATCCTGGCGGCGACCGGCGTGCAGATTCAGCTGGTTTTCGTGCTGGTGTTCGCACTGGGCGCGGGGCTGGCCGGCATTGCCGGCGTGGTCGGCGGAACCTTCCAGTCGATCTCGCCCGGCGAGGATACGCGCTTCCTGCTGGCGTCGCTGGTCGTCGTCATCGTCGGCGGCATGGGATCGATCCCGGGAGCTGCGCTCGGCGCGCTGATCATCGGGCTCGCCGAGCAGCTCGGCTCGGTCTACATCCCGACCTATGCGATCGTCGTCACCTTCCTGATCATGGTGCTGGTGCTCGCACTGCGGCCCCAGGGCCTCCTGGCGAGGTGATGAGATGTCGCTGATCCAGGAGGCACGTGCGCGGGAGAGCATGCTGGCAGGCGGCGCCGCGCGGCAGCCGGCCGCATGGTCGGCCACCGAGCAGCCCTGGGCCTGGGCGATCGCCGCGCTGCTGCTGATCATGCCGCTGATCGCCAACGGCTTCTTCCTGATCGAGATATTCGGCACGACCCTGATCCTCGGCACCATCGCGCTGAGCCTGATGTTCCTCGCCGGCTATGGCGGCATGGTCAGCCTGATGCAGCTGACGATCGCCGGCTTTTCCGGCTACATGGTCGCCGTGTTCGGCGTCAGCGGCAACGCCAATATCAGCCTGGGCTGGCCGTGGTGGCTGGCGACGCCGATGGCGCTGGTGCTCGCGGTGCTGTTCGGCACGCTGGGTGGCGCGCTGGCGGTACGCACCGAGGGCATCTACACCATCATGATCACGCTCGCGATCGGCGCGGCGTTCTACTATTTCACCAACCAGAACTGGGCGATCTTCAACGGCCACACCGGCATCAACACGATCGCCACGCCGCATCTTCTCGGCGTCGATTGGCGCATGGACATCGCGTTCTATTACCTGACGCTGGCGGTGGCCGTGCTGTGCTATTTCGCTGTGCTCTATCTGTCGCGCGCGCCGTTCGGCCTGGCGCTGCAGGGCGTGCGCGACAATCCCAGGCGCATGGCCGCGCTCGGTTTCAACGTCAATGCGCATCGCATCGCCGCCTATGCGTTCGCGGCCCTGATCGCCGGCATGGGTGGCGTGCTGCAGGTGTGGAACTATCGGCAGATCTCGCCCGGATCGGTCGCGGTCGAGCGCTGCATCGACATTCTCATCGTCGCCGTCGTCGGCGGCATCACCCGGCCGGTTGGGCCCTATATCGGCGCCTTCATCTTCGTCATCCTGCGCACTTTCGCGCTCGACTTCCTGGTCAAGGTCGGGCTCGACGGCAACCGGTTCCGGCTGCTGATCGGGCTCGGCTTCCTCGCCATCGTGTTCTGGTCCTCCGACGGCGTCATCGGGCTCTATGAGCGGTGGCGCAAACGCGGCCAGCGCGTGGAAGAGCGGCGCCGTCCCGGAGGTCACGGCCATGGATAGGGTCGCGGACCGGCTCTCGGCGCTCGGCTCGACCGCAGCCCTCGAATTGCGCGGCGTGACGCGGATGTTCGGTGCGCTTGCCGCGCTGACCGACATCACGATCACGGTGCGGCCGGGCGAGCGGCGCGCGGTGCTCGGCTCGAACGGCGCCGGCAAGACCACCTTGTTCAACTGCGTGACCGGCGACTTCCTGCCGACGTCAGGCACGATCCGCTTCTTCGGCGAGGACATCACCGCCTTTCCGCCTTACGAGCGGATCCGCCGCGGGCTGCGCCGCACCTACCAGATCTCGGCGCTGTTCCTCGGCCTGTCGGTGCGTGACAATGTCTACCTGGCCTGCCGTGGCGTCTCACGTGCGCGCTTCTCGATGCTGCGTCCCAGCGCCAACGACGCCCTGATGCAGGCGGCCGAGCGCCTGATCGAGGCGGTCCATCTCACGCCGGTGCGCGATCAACTGGTGTCGGAGCTCGCCCATGGCCAGCAGCGGCAGCTCGAGATCGCGCTGGCGTTGGCCGGGGCGCCGCGCTTCATCCTGTTCGACGAGCCGGCCGCGGGCCTGTCGCCGACCGAGCGGCGCGAGCTGGTGGAGATCCTGACGTCGCTGCCGCCGCACATCGGTTACATCATCATCGAGCACGACATGGACGTGGCGCTGCGCGTCGTCGAGAGCGTGACGATGATGCACAACGGGCGCATCTTCAAGGAAGGTGCACCGGAGGAGATCGAAGCCGACCCGGAGGTGCAGGAGCTCTATCTCGGAGGCGGCCATGAATGACATCCGCCGCTCCGCACCTGTGCTCGAGGTCCGCGGCCTCGACGTGTATTATGGCCACTCCCATGCGCTGCAGGGAGTCGACCTCCGGCTCGACAGCGGTGTGTTCTCACTGGTCGGCCGCAACGGCATGGGCAAGACGACGCTGTGCAAGGCCATCATGGGCCTGCTGCGGCCGTCCGGCGGCACGGTGCGTCTGCGCGGGAATGACATCACCGGGCTCAATCCGGCGCGCATCGCGCGGCTCGGCGTCGGCTATGTGCCGCAGGGGCGGCGTCTGTGGCGCTCGCTCAGCGTCGACGAGCATCTGCGTCTCGCCGCCGGCCTGCGCCGCGGCGCCTGGACCGTCGAGCGTGTCTATGAGGCGTTTCCGCGCCTGGCCGAGCGCCGCAACAATGGCGGCGGCCAGTTGTCGGGTGGCGAGCAGCAGATGCTGGCGATCTCGCGCGCGCTGCTGACCAATCCGCAGCTCCTGATCATGGACGAGCCGACCGAGGGCCTGGCGCCGGTCATCGTCGCCCAGGTCGAGGAGATGCTGATCCGGCTCGGCCAGGACGGCGACATGGCGGTGCTCGTGATCGAGCAGAACATCGGCGTTGCGACCGCGATCTCGTCCCGCGTCGCGATCATGGTCAACGGCCGTATCAACCGCATCATCGATTCGGCCCGGCTCGCCGCCGACCGCGAACTGCAGCAGCGCCTGCTCGGCGTCGGGCAGCATGCCGGCGACGAGACCGATCTCGGGACGGGCGAGGTTCAGGAGGTGCCTGCCGCACGTGCGGCGGTGCCAACGACGCCAAAGGCTGCACCTGTCAAGGTTTACGTCTCCAATCCCGTGCTGCCGACGCGTTGGTCGCAGCCGGTGCCGATCGCGCAGATCGAGGCCAAGGCGCGCACGCTCTCCACCAGCGTCAGCCGACTTGACGAGGCCGCGCGCCAGGGCCGTGAGCGCGGCGCGCCGATCACGTCAGGTCCGCCCGCGGTGATCGTCGCCGGCACGCTCGACACCAAGGGTGACGAACTGCGCTTCATTCGCGATCTCGTCGCGAGCCACGGGCTGCGAACCCGGCTGGTCGACGTCTCCACCAGCGGACGCCATACGAGCTGCGACGTCTCGGCCCAGGAGATCGCGCTCAATCATCCGCGCGGCGGCTCCGCCGTGTTCGGCACCGATCGCGGTGCATCCGTCACCGCGATGGCGGACGCGTTCGCGCGCTGGCTGCGCCGGCAGGACAGTGTCGCTGGCATCATCTCCGCGGGCGGCTCCGGCGGAACGTCGCTGGTCGCGCCGGGCATGCGCGAGCTCCCCGTGGGCGTGCCCAAGCTGATCATCTCCTCTGTCGCATCCGGTGACGTCGGCGCCTATGTCGGGCCGGCCGACATCGCGATGATGTATTCGGTCACCGACGTCCAAGGACTCAATTCGATTTCGCTGATGGTGCTGAGCAATGGCGCGCATGCGCTCGCCGGCATGGTGATGGCGCGCGAGCAGCAGTCCGCCGTCGCTGATCGCACCCGACCGCAACGTCCCGCGATCGGCATCACCATGTTCGGCGTGACCACGCCGGCGGTGCAGAAGATCACGACCGAACTGCGCGACGATTATGAGTGCCTCGTGTTCCACGCCACCGGCGTCGGCGGCCGTTCGATGGAGAAGCTGGTCGATTCCGGCATGCTCGCCGGCGTGATCGATCTCACCACGACCGAGGTCTGCGACCTGCTGATGGGCGGCGTGTTTCCGGCAACCGAGGATCGCTTTGGCGCCATCATCCGTGGCCGCGTGCCCTATGTCGGCTCGGTCGGCGCGCTCGACATGGTGAATTTCGGCGCGCCTGACACCATTCCTGAGCGCTACCACGGTCGCAAATTCCACGTCCACAACCCGCAGGTCACGCTGATGCGGACGACGGCCGCGGAGAACGCGCAGATGGGGCGCTGGATCGGCGAGCGGCTCAACCGCATGGACGGGCCCGTCAGGTTCTTCCTGCCCGAGAAGGGCGTCTCGGCACTCGATGCACAGGGTCAGCCGTTCTTCGATCGCGAGGCGGACGAGGCGCTGTTTCGCAGCCTCGAACAGACGGTGCGGCAGACCTCGAGCCGGCGCCTCATCCGTGTGCCGCATCACATCAACGACAATGAGTTCGCAGCAGCGGTCGTCGGCGCCATCAGGCCGATGCTGGGGCGGCTGCCGGCGCGGCGCAGACAGGCGAGGTGAGGGGATGGCGAGATATGAGCGCGCACCGCTGCTGAAGAAGTTTCGCGACATGGTGCGCCGTGGCGTGCCGATCATCGGCGGCGGCGCCGGCACCGGCCTGTCGGCCAAGTGCGAGGAGGCCGGCGGCATCGACCTGATCGTGATCTACAATTCCGGCCGCTATCGCATGGCCGGCCGCGGCTCGCTCGCCGGGCTGATGGCCTATGGCGACGCCAACGCCATCGTCGTCGAGATGGCCAGCGAGGTGCTGCCGGTGGTGAAGTCGACCCCGGTGCTCGCGGGCGTCAACGGCACCGACCCGTTCCGCGACATGGACGTGTTCCTCGATGAGCTGAAGACGCTCGGCTTCGCCGGTGTGCAGAACTTCCCGACCGTCGGCCTGATCGACGGCACTTTCCGCGCCAACCTCGAGGAGACGGGCATTTCCTACGCGCTGGAGATCGACATGATCGGGCGCGCGCATGACAAGGATCTGCTGACGACGCCTTACGTCTTCAATGAAGCCCAGGCCGCGGGCATGGCGATCGCGGGCGCGGACATCATCGTCTGCCATCTCGGTCTGACAACCGGCGGCTCGATCGGCGCGCAGACCGCGCCCAAGCTCGAAGACTGCCCCGGCCTGATCGACAGCTGGGCCTCGGCCGCGCTCAGCGTCAACCCTGAGATTCTGGTTCTTGCGCATGGCGGTCCGATCGCGGAGCCGTCTGACGCCGACTTCATCATGAAGCACACCAAGAACTGCCACGGCTTCTACGGCGCCTCCTCAATGGAGCGGCTGCCGGTGGAGCGCGCGCTGACGGAGCAGGTGCGACATTTCAAGGCAATCAGCGCGCGGCCACGCCGCGTCTGAGGTGACAACACGAGATCCGGCAGCCCTGGCGCCTGGCGCCACGCTCGCCGGACGGAGACTGAGGGAGGAATGAGATGTCCGGGGTTCTGATTGGTGAGCTGATCCTGTGGCTGATCATCGCGATCATCGTCATCGTGGTCGCAGTCTACATCGTTAACTGGCTGGTATCATCGTTCGTCGAAGGAGGTCTCCTTCGTCCGAACCGGTTTCATGGGTGAGCGCGTCGTCATCAATGGCGGCGCCTTCGTGATGCCGTTCATTCACGACTATACGCCAGTCAACATGAACGTGCTGCCGATGGGAATCACGCGTGCGAAGCAGGACGCCGTGATCACGCGTGACCGCATGCGGGTTGACGTCGAAGCCGACTTCTACGTGCGTGTGCAGCCGACCCGGGAAGCGGTGTCGATCGCGGCCGCGACGCTCGGCCGACGCACGCTCGAACCGGAAAAACTGCACGCGTTGCTCTCCGGCAAGTTCATCTCCGCCCTGCGCGCGGTTGCGGCTGAAATGACGATGGAGCAGATGCACGAACAGCGCGGCGACTACGTGTCCCGCGTGAAGGCGGCCGCCTCGAGGCGCTGGCGCAGAATGGCCTGGAGCTGGAATCGGTCGCGATCACCGATCTCGACCAGACCGATCTCGAATTCTTCAACCCCTCGAACCGGTTCGATGCCGAGGGTCTGACGCGGCTGATGGAAGACATCGAGAGCAAGCGCAAGTTGCGCAACGACATCGAGCAGGACTCGATGATCAAGATCTGCACCCGCAACCTCGAAGCCGAGCGCGAGGCGCTCGATATCGAGCGCGAGAGCGAGACGGCGCGGCTGGAGCAGGAGCGCGATATCGAAATGCGCCGGGCCTTGCAGCGGACGGAGGTGGCGCGCGAGCGCGCCGCTGCGCGAGACCGAGGCCGAGCAGGCGCAGATCATGGCGCGCGAGGCGATCGAGAAGGCGCGGATCGCCAACGAGCTGACGATTGCCGAGGCCCGAATTGCGGCCGAGCGCGACACGCGGCAGCGCGAGATCGAGCGCACGCGTGCCGTCGAAGAGAGGGAGCTGCTGGCGCGCGAGGATATCGAGAAGGCGCGGATCGCCAATCAGCGCGCCATCGATGCTGCGCGGATCGAATCCGAGCGCGAGGTGCGCCAGCGCGATATCGAGCGGACCCGCACCATCGAGGAAGCGGAGATCGCCGCTCGCGAGGCGATCGAAAAGGCGCGGATCCAGCAGGATCGCGTCGTCTCCGATGCGCGCATCGCCAATGACGAGGAGACGCGCCGCCGCGAGATCGAACGCACCCGCGCGATCGAGCAGGCGGAGATCGCGGCGCGCGAGGCGACCGAGAAGGCGCGCATCGCGCAAACCATGATCGTCAATCTGGAGCGCATCAGCTCCGACGAGCGCACCCGCGCCACCGAGATTGCCCAGGTGCGCAACATCCAGGAGGCCGAGATCGAGGCGCAGAAGGCGGTCGAGGCCGCCCGGATCGCGCGCGAGCAGGCATTGGCGGCGGAACGGATCGCTGCCGAGCACGCCACGCGCAAGCTGGAGATCGAGCGCAACCAGGGCATCGAGATCGCCGGCATCGCCGCGCGCGAGGCGACGGAGGCCAGCCGCATCGCGCAGGAGGAGCGGGTGCGTGCGCTGGAGATCGCGCGCATCCGGACCATCGAGGAGGCCGACATCGCCTCGCGCGAGGCGATCGAAGCGGCCCGTATCGCCCAGGAGCTGACTGTAACAGCCAAGCGGATCCAGTCGGAGAAGGAGACGCGCAGCCTGGAGATCGAGCGCACGGAAGCCGTCGAGGCTGCCGATCTGAAGCGTCGGGAGGCGGTCGAGCGACGTCGCATCGAGGTGGAGCTGGCGCTGGAGGCCGAGCGCATCGCCTCGTCGCGGACGCGCGAGGTGCTCAACATCGACCAGAAGAAGGCGATCGAGCTCGCCGACGAAACCCGCGTGATCGAGCTGGCCGCCAAGCGTGCCGAGCGCATCGATGCGGATCGCCAGGTCAAGGAAGCCGAGATCGTCGCGCGCAAGCAGGTCGAGACCGCCGATGTCTCGCGCGAGCAGGCGCTGGAGGCCGTCCGGCTGGAACGCCGCCGGGCGATCGAGCAGCTCGAGGTCGCGCGCGTCCAATCGCTGCAGGAGGCCGAGATCGCGGCCCGAGAGGAGGTCGAACGCGCCCGCATCGCCTCCGATCGTGGTCTCGACGAGGCCCGCATCGGCCGCGAGCGCGAGCTGCGCAAGCTTGAAGTGAACCGCGAGAAGGACGTCGAGACGGCGCTGATGGAGAAGGCGATCGCGCTGTATCAAAAATCGCTGGAAGAGTCCGCCGCCAAGGTCTCGGCCGAGGAGGCGCGCACGCGCGCCACGGAGGCAGCCGAAAAGGTGATCACCGCGCGCGAGAGCGAGATCGCCCGCAGGCGCAAGACGGTCGAGGTGCTGCTGGCCGAAAAGCAGGCTGAGGAGACGCGGATCGCCGCGGAGGCCGAGCGGGTTCGCGCCGCGGTCGAAGCGGAGGCGCAGAAGCTGCTCAACGAGGCCGAGAACGTCCTGACCGATCAGGCGCGCTACTCGCTGTTCCGGCGCAAGCTGCTCGACCGCATCGAGGGCATCGTGCGCGAGAGCGTCAAGCCGATGGAGAAGATCGAGGGCATCCGCATCCTCCAAGTCGATGGCTTGAACGGAAATGGCGGCAACGGCAATGGCGGCCGCAGTGCGACCGACGAGGTGATCGACTCCGCGCTGCGCTACCGCGTCCAGGCGCCGCTGATCGACTCCATCCTCTCCGACATCGGAGTCGAGGGTGGCAGCCTCGCCAAGATGCCCGGCCTGATCCGCGAAGCCAGGGACATGCAGGGCATCCGCAAGGACACCGCGGCGCGCAAGGAGTCCGGTGGCGGAGCCGGCGACGGCGCGCCGCCCGAGCCGCCGACGGATCGCGGTCCGCGCAAGAAGGGGTGAGGCGTCATGGCGAGAGTCTATGTCTCCACCGTCGTCAATGCCCGCAACGACCGGGTGTGGGCGCGCGTCCGCGACTTCAATGGCCTGCCGAACTGGCATCCGGCGATTGCCGAGAGCCGGATCGAGGGCGGCGAGCCCGCCGACAAGATCGGCTGTGTCCGGGATTTCAGGCTGCGCAATGGCGACCGCATCCGCGAGAAGCTGCTCGGCCTGTCCGACTACGACATGTTCTGCACCTATTCGATCCTGGAATCGCCGATGGGGGTTTCGAACTACGTCGCCACCCTGCAGGCTCACGCCGGTCACGGATGGCGACAAGACGTTCCTGGAATGGACCGCCGAATTCGACTGCGCGCCCGAGCGCGAGGCCGATCTGGTCGCGTCCATCGGCGGCGGCGTGTTCCAGGGCGGCTTCGATGCGCTCAAGCGCGCCTTCGGAGGCTGAGCGGTGCCGCACATTGTCAAGAGCACAATCATCGACGCGCCGACTGACCGGGTGTGGGAGGTGCTGCGCGACTTCAACGGCCATGATCGCTGGCACCCGGCGGTGGCGACCTCGACGATCGAGCGTTCGCAGACGTCCGACAAGATCGGCTGTGTCAGGCGCTTCCGGCTCAAGGACGGTTCCGAACTGCGGGAGCAACTGCTGGCGCTGTCCGATCTCGAGCAGAGCTTCAGCTACTGTCTGCTCGATACGCCGATCCCGATGTTCAACTACGTCGCCCATGTCAGGCTGCTGCCGGTCACCGATGGCGATCGCACCTTCTGGCACTGGGAAAGCCGTTTCACGACCCGGCCCGAGCAGTCCGAGGCGCTGACGCGGATGGTTGCAGAGGACATCTACCAGGCCGGCTTCGAAGCGATCCGATCGCATCTGAAGCAGGCAGCATGAGCAAGAGGTGAACCGATGCCGGTCACAGTGAAGACATTTCAGGCCGCGAGCGACGCAGCGTCGGCGCTGTCGTCCGATCGCGGCGCGCGCTATCTCGGCGGCGGCACGCTGGTCATGCGCGATCTCAACGAGGGCGACGTGTCGATTGCGACGGTGATACGCGCCACCGATCGCGCTTTGCAGAGCATCGAAGCGGCAGGCGCGCGTATCCGCATCGGCGCCGGTGTCACCTTCGCGCGCGTGCTGGCGGAGCGCGATCTTGCCTTCTTGCATCCGGCCGCGCGCTCGATCGGCGGGCCGGCGGTGCGCAACATGGGGACCGTCGGCGGCAACCTGTTCGCGCCGACACCGTTCGGCGATTTCACTGTGGCGCTGCTGGCGCTCGACGGTACGGTTTCTCTGCAAGGCGGTTTTGGCCTGCGTGACATGCCGCTCGAGGAATTCCTGCAATCGCGCGACCGTCAGGCCGGCGCGCTGGTCGTGGCCGTGTCCTGTATCCGGCCCGCTTCTGCCGACGCGTTCCGGTATCGCAAGATCGCCCGCATCAAGCCGAAGGGCGGATCTGTGATCACGATCGCCGCGCATGTTCCACTCAGCGGCGGTCGCGTGACCGGCGCGCGGATTGCGCTGGGTTCTATGGCGCCGACCGCGATCCGCGCCAAGGCGGCGGAGCGCGCGCTTCGAAGGCCGGCCGCTCGATGCGGCTGCAATTAGCGCTGCGGCTGGCGCGGCGAGCGAGGGGACGGCGCCGGCTGACAATTCGCTGGCCAGCGCGTGGTACCGCCGCGAGGTCGTCGGCGTGCATCTGCGGCGACTGCTGTCAGGACAGGAGAGCTAGACGATGGCGAAGACTCCGCTTCAGTTCCGGCACAACGGCCGCGACGTCGCGCTGTTCGTCGACGGCGGGACCAATCTCCTCGTCGTGCTGCGCGAGATGATCGGCGACGTCACGCCTAAATTCGGCTGCGGCCAGGGCGGCTGCGGTGCCTGCACGGTGCTGATCGATGGCGAGGTCCATCTCTCCTGCCTGACGCTCGCTGAGAGCGTCGAGGGGCGCGCGGTGGAGACGCTCGATGGCATCAAGACCGGCCCGAATCTGCATCCGCTGCAGCGCGCCTTCGCCGAGGGCTTTGCCGCGCAATGCGGTTATTGCACGCCGGGCATGCTGATGGCCGCCAAGGCGCTGCTCGACCGCGTCCCGCAGCCGAGCCGCGAGCAGGTGGTGGAAGCGATCTCCGGCAACATCTGCCGCTGCACCGGCTACGAGCCGATCATCAATGCGGTTCTGGCCGCGGCCGCGTCGCCGCGCGCGAGCGCGTAAGGGGAGATCGCCATGCTGGAACTGCGCAAGGACATCTTCGCTGACGAGCGCGACGACAATCTCAACGAGGTCGGCAAGGGCACCCAGCGCCAGGACATGCTGGGTCATGTCACGGGCACCTCGACCTATTTCAACGATCACAAACTGCAGGGCATGCTGCATCTGAAGGTGGTCAGATCGACGCAGCCGCATGCGCGGCTGCGCCGCATCGATACCAGCGAGGCCGAACGGAGCGAGGGCGTGCGGCGGATCATCCGGGGCGCCGACGTGCCGCGCAATTTGAACACGCTGCTCAGTCTGATCAATTTCGGCAAGGACGACGAACCGACGCTCGCCGTCGACAAGGTGCGCTATCGCGGCGAGCCGATCGTCGCCGTGGTCGCCGAGACGCCGCGCGCGGCGGCCGAGGCGGCGGCCAGGGTACGCGTCGACTATGAGAGCTTGCCGGCGGTGTTCGACGTCGAGGAGGCGCTGAAGCCGGGTGCGCCTGTCGTCAACGAGACCTATCCGAAGAACACATTCACCTATCACGAGCGCTACGATCATCAGAAGCTGCGCTTCGGCGACGTCGAGCGCGGCTTCTCCGGCGCCGATCATGTCTTGGAACAGCGCTACCAGATGTCTCCGATCGAGCATGCGCCGGTCGAGACCAACGGCTCGATCGCCGCGCCCGACACCAACGGCCGCTACGTGGTCTATACCTCGACCCAGGCGCTGTTCTTTTCGCTCGACACCTGCGCCAAGGTCCTCGATTTGCCGTCGAACACATTCCACTTCATCGGCGGCACGGTCGGTGGCGGCTTCGGCGGCAAGGTCGACACGCTGACCGAGCCGCTCGCCATTCTCGCTGCGATGTTGACGGGTCGCCCGGTGCGCTACGTGCTCGGGCGAGAGGAGGAGATGCAGTTCGGGCCACCCCGCGGCGCCGAGCGCATCTACGTCAAGGACGGGGTCATGCGCGACGGCCGCATCGTGGCGCGCCAGATCCGCGGCTATTTCGACTCTGGCGCTTATACGCGGCTGTCGAGCTACGCGGTGGTCAAATGTGCCGCGCACCTGCCGGGGCCCTACACGATCCCGAACGTCCATGGCGACATCTACTGTATCTTCACCAACCGCACGCCGGCCACCGCGATGCGCGGATTCGGCATCACCGGCATGGACTTCGCGCTCGAATGCCAGATGGATAAGCTCGCGCATCTGATCGGCATGGACCCGATGGAGTTTCGTATCCTCAACGCCTATCGCGACGGCGACATGAAGGCGCATCGCCGCGAGGCCAAGAACACCGCGCTGATCGAATGCGTCCAGGTCGCGGCCGAGAAGGCCAAATGGCCGATCCGCGAGGAGTTTCGACGGATGTCGTCGCGCAAGGATGGCGGCGGAGCGCGGGCGGCCGTTCCCTCCACGCCACGTGAGCCGGTGAGCGCGCGGCCAGCGCCGGCGCAGCAGCGCACGAGCTACGACCGAGGGCTTCCAGGTTCTCCACCTCCAGAGCCGCCGTCACCACCCCCACAGAGCCCGGCGCCGGCTCCCGCACACGGCGCGACGCGGTTCTCGTCGGTATTCGGCACGAGGAGGCGCTGACATGACGAGGCACCGCGGCCGCGGCATGGCGGCGATCAACTATCCCATCGGTATGAATCTCGGCGGCGATCCGAGCCAGGCGTTGGTCCATTCCAACCCGAGCGGCAAGTTCACGGTGGCGCTGTCCTCGATCGATCTCGGGCAGGGCATGAAGTCGGTGACGCGGCAGATCTGCGCCGAGACGCTCGGCGTGCCGGTCGAGGACGTTTATGTCGACACCGCCGATTCCGACACCGGCCCGCATTGCATGGGCTCGTTCGCCTCCGCGTGGCACCCATCGCGTCGGCAATGCCGTGATGGCCGCGGCCAAGGAGGCGCGTGGCGTCATGATGGAGGCCGCGGCCGAGGAGCTCGAGGTCAACGCCAGCGATCTCGAGACCGATGGCCGTGGCAACATCCACGTCAAGGGCGCGCCGCATCGCTCGATCTCGGTGAAGGACGTCGCCATCGCCGCGCAGTTCCGCCAGGGCAAGACCATCTCCGGCCGTGGCATCTTCCTGGTGCCGCTGTCGGAGGTGAATCCCGAGACTGGCGAAATGTCCCCTGCGACCTGCTACGCGCATGCCTGTCTCGTCGCCGAGGTCGAGGTCGATGACGAGACCGGCGAGGTCGGCGTGGTCAGGATGGACAGCGCCTATGAGCTGGGACGCGCGCTCAATCCCCGCCTCGTCGAGCAGCAGCTCGTTGGCGGCGCCTGGATGGGCATGAGCCACGCACTCTATGAGACGACGGAGCCGTATTATCCCGATCCCAAGCAAGGCCCGCGCGACTTCGTCGAATATCTGATGCCGGGACCAGGCGATATCTGCCCGCACGATATCGCCGTGCTGGAGCGGCCCGCGCCGGACGGTCCGTTCGGCGGCAAGGGACCCGGCGAGATGTGCGCCAATCCGGTGCTCCCGGCGATCGCGAATGCGATCTTCAACGCCGTCGGCGTGCGCATCGACGAGCTGCCGATCACGCCGGAGAGAGTGCTGCGCGCGATCAAGGCCCAGGGCGGCGCCCGGCCGCAGGCGCGCCGGTGACGCAGCATGGTGGTCCGCAGCAACATCGTCGGCATCGACTCGCCGCAGGCCCTGGAGAAGGCGCTGCGCGCGGCCTACTACCTGGCCGACGACGGGCTCTCCACCGCCGCCTATCTCGCGCTCGCACTGGGCAAGCCGCTGTTGCTGGAAGGTGCGCCGGGGGTCGGCAAGACCGAGGCGGCGAAGGCGATCGCCGCGGTGCTCGGCCGCAAGCTGATCCGCCTGCAATGCTATGAGGGCATCGACGCCGCCGCGGCGCTCTACGAGTGGAACTATCCGCGCCAGATGCTCGCGATCCGCCAGGCCGGCGAGGAGAGCATCGACATCTATGGTGAGAGCTTCCTGATCGAGCGGCCGATGCTGGCCTGCCTGCGCGCGCCCGGACTCGACGGTTCTGCTGATCGATGAGATCGATCGCGCCGACCAGGAGTTCGAGGCGTTCCTGCTCGAATTCCTTTCCGACTTCCAGATCTCGATTCCAGAGCGCGGCACGATCCGTGCCGCCGAACGGCCGATCGTGGTGCTGACCTCGAACCGGACCCGGGACCTGCACGAAGCGCTGCGCCGCCGCTGTGTCTATCATTGGATCGACTATCCCGATGCGGAGCGCGAGGCGCGCATCGTAATGATGCGGGCCTCCAGTGTTGCCGAGGCGACCGCGCGGGCCGTGGTGGCTGCAGTGGCGAAGCTGCGGCGCGAGCCGCTGAGCAAGGCGCCCGGGATTGCCGAGGCGGTCGATTGGGCAGAGGCGGCGACGCTGCTCAACCAGACCGGCGCGCGCTGGCCCGATGCCTTCAAGCGCGCGATTGGCGTTGCGCTGAAGGATGAGGAGGATCTGTCCTTCATCGCGCCGCGGCTCGACGCGCTGCTCGCGGAGGCGATGACATGAGCGAGCCCCGCCTGCCGCAGGCGACTGAGATCTTCGTGACATTCGCTGCGCTGTTGCGGCGAAACGGCTTCGCAATTGCGCCGGAGCAGACCACCGCCTTCCTTGCTGCGATCCAACTGCTCGGACCTGTGAGCATCGAGGATATCCGCCGTGCCGGGACGGCGACCTCGCGCCGCCGCCCGAGCGGCTCGCGACCTACAATCTGCTGTTCGACGTCCATTTCGGTGTCGCCGAGGCGACGAGCTTGAGCGAGAGCGACGGGCAGGACGATGTCGTACGTCTCCAGGAGGAAGGGGACGGCGCTGTCGATCCCGATCTCGCCGAGGAGCAGAACGAGTCCGGTCTGGCGGCGACGCGTGCCGAAGCGCTGGTCGCGCGCCGATTGGCCGTCACGACCGGCGGTGAAGCCCTGCAGCGTCTCGCGCGTCAGGCGCGTGCAAAACTGCCGAAGCGGCGTGGCCATCGGCGCATGCGCGCGCGGCGCGGCAGCTTCGTCGACCTGCGCCGGACCTTGCGCGAGAGCGTAAGGCGCGACGGTGAGGTGCTGTCGCTGCGTCGGCTGAAGCGGCGGCCGCGGCTGCGGCGGCTGCTGCTGCTGATCGACGTCTCCGGCTCGATGAAGGCGCGGACCGAGGACAACATGCGGCTCGCTCACGTGCTGGTGCAGGCCGTACCCCAGGCCGAGGTGTTCACGCTTGGCACACGGCTGACACGCGTGACGCGGCCCTTGCGGCTGAAGCGGCGCGAGCAGGCGCTGCTCGCCGCCTCTCATCTCGTCAGCGACTGGGATGGCGGCACGCGTATCGGCGAGGCGCTGCAGGCCTTCCTCGCGGTGCCGCGGTTCTCGACCTACGCGCGGGGCGCCGCCGTGCTGGTCATCTCGGACGGGCTCGAGCGTGGCGACCATCACGTGCTCCGTGACGCCGTGTGGAAGCTGTCGCTGCGCGCCTGGCGGCTGAGCTGGCTGACGCCGCTCGCGACGGGGCCCGGCTTCAAGCCTCAAACCGAGGCGCTGCAGGCGATCGCGCCATTCGTCGACGACATCGCCGCCGGCGGGTCGGACGAGGCCATCGTCGCGCATGTGCTGTCGCTGGCGCAGAGGAGGGCGGCATGACCGGATACGTCGATGCACATCATCACATCTGGCGTCAGGCCGATCTGCCCTGGTTGGTCGGGCCGATGCAGCCGCGGATTTTTGGCCCCTACGAGCCGATCCGGCGCGACTACGCGATCGGGGAATATCTCGACGACATCGCCGGCAGCGGCGTCAAGCAGTCGGTCTATGTGCAGACCAACTGGGCCAAGGACCGCTTCGAGGACGAGGCCGCCTGGGTACAGCGAACTTCTGAGCAGCACGGCTTTCCGCACGCGATCGTCGCTTATGCCGATCTGGGCGTCGAGGATGCGCGGCCGCAGTTCGACCGGCTGGCGCGTTACCCGCGGCTGCGCGGGGTCCGGATGCAGCTGCACTGGCATGAGAACCCGCTCTATCGTTTCGCTTCGTCCCCAGAACTTTGCAGCGATACCCATATCCGCGCCAACATCGCGCGGCTCGCCGCCTACGGCTGGTCCTTCGACCTGCAGGTCTTCGCGCCGCAGATGGCGGGCGCCGCGGCGCTCGCCGAGAGCTGTCCGTCCGTGACCTTCATCCTTCAGCATGCCGGCATGCTGGAAGACCTGTCCGCGCATGGCCGCGAACAATGGCGAGCCGGAATGCAGCGGCTGGCGAGCTGCAGCAACGTCGTCAGCAAGCTCTCGGGCCTCGGCACCTTCATTCGCCGCAACGATCCGGCGCATGTCGCTGATGTGGTGCGGGAGACGATCGGAATGTTCGGCCCCGAGCGTTGCCTGTTCGGCTCGAATTTTCCGATCGAGAAGCTCTGGACGGACTATCGCGTACTGGTGGGGGCCTATGAGGCTGCCATCCAAGACCTCGACGAGCATGCGCGCGCGCAGGTCATGGGAGGGACGGCGCAGCGCGTCTATCGGCTGGGATGATACCGCCCGCAACGACAATAAAAAGCAACAGGGAACGCTCATGGCGCTGGAAATCAAGGTTCTCGACTATGGTGATATCGAGCTCGAATCGAGCTTTCTCGTGCTCGGCCGAGATTGCGGCCGCACCCGCCGGGTGCTGACGCTCGGCTTCCTGATCGTGGGCGGGCCGTATCCGGTCGTGGTCGATACCGGCTACCGCTCCAACCAGATCATGGAGACGCTGGGCATGCGCGGGCTGCAGTACCATGAGAACATGATCGAGAACCAATTGGCGCGCCACGGCGTCCGCATGGGCGACGTCCGCTATGTCTGCCACACCCATCTGCACATCGATCACGCCGGCAAGGACGACCTTTTCCCGATGAACACCACGGTCGTGCTCAACCGCCGCGAGCTCGAATACTCCGTCTCCGGCCTGATGCATCCGCAATATCCGGCGCCCGACATCAAGCATCTCATCGACCGGCTGCACACCAAGAGTGCGCTGCGCTTCCTCGACCTCGAGCTCACCGGGCCGGTCGAACTGATGCCCGGCGTCTATTGCGACGCTGCGAATGCCCATACTGAAGGCTCGATGAACATCCACGTCCACACCGCCGACGGCATCGCCACCATCTGTGGCGATGTCATCTATGACTTCAACGATCAGATCGTGACGCCGTTCAACGAGATCCAGGATGGCGAGCCGCGCACCACTGGCAATCACGGCACGACCAAGCGTGCCGAGAAGGCGGCGATCAAGAAGCTGTTGTCGAGCTCGCGCTATCTGCTGCCGGTGCACGATCGTCCCGCCAAGATCGAAGGCGGCGTCGTAACGGGGCGGTTGCACGACCAGGTGCCGGGCCCCATCGTGCAGTCGTTGCCACAGCGGCACTGGTTTCCGGCGTGATCCGCACGAGGCACAACGATGACACACGTGACCTTGCGCCCTGAGTTCGAGACCCTGGTCGACCCCTACGCGCCGGTGGCGCAGGTGGCGACCGGCTTCGAGTTCACGGAGGGGCCGATCTGGCATCCCGTCGAGCAGTTCCTGCTGTTCTCCGACATGCCGGCTGATGTCCGCCGCCGCTGGGATGCGAAGCGCGGCGTGGTCGAGATGCGGCGGCCCTCGAACAAGTGCAACGGCATGACCTATGATGCCGAGCTCAACCTGATCGTCTGCGAACACGCGACGTCGTCGCTGGTGCGCGAGCGTCCCGATGGCCGCCGCGAGATCCTGGCGTCGCATTTCGAGAACCAGGAACTGAACAGCCCCAACGACGTGTGCGTCCACTCGAGCGGGGCGATCTACTTCTCCGATCCGTGGTATGGCCGCATGCCGGTCTATGGCGTGGAACGGCCGCGCCAGCTCGGCTTCCAGGGCGTGTACCGGGTGGCGCCGGGCGGCGGGCCGCCGCGGCTGCTGGTCGACCGCCATCTGTTCGACCAACCCAACGGGCTGTGCTTTTCGCCGGACGAGAAGCTTCTCTACATCAATGATACCGTGCAGGCGCTGATCCGCGTGTTCGACGTCGGCGGCGATGGTGCGCTGTCGAACGGACGCGTCTTCGCCAGCGGCATTCGTTCCGAGCTCGAGCCCGGCGTGCCCGACGGCATGAAGTGCGATCAGCGCGGCAACGTCTGGGTCACCGCTCCCGGCGGCGTCTGGGTTTACGCGCCCGGCGGCGAACTGCTCGGGAAGGTCCGTGTGCCGGAGCTGGTCGCGAACCTTGCCTGGGGCGGTGCTGATTTCCGCACGCTCTATCTGACCGCGACGCATTCAGTCTATGCGGTCGCGACCAAGATCGGTCCGCGCCACGAGCCGTATATGAGCGCGCGGACTGGCGGCACTGCGGCCTCGGTGTCGCCGCAGGCGCCGCAATTGGCGTCTGGCGAGATGAATCTTGATCCGCGGCGCTGCGCGATGATCATTCAGGACCTGCAGAACGACGTCATCATGGAGGGCGGCGCGTTCGCCGACTCCGGCGCGCCGGGGCACGCCAGGCAGCAGCGCGTGGTCGACAACGTGAGACGGCTCGCCGAGGTCGCCCGCGCGCGCGGGGTCGTCATCATCCACGTCTGGTTTGTGGTCGAACCGGGTGCCCCCGGCGTCACTCTGAACGCGCCGCTGTTCGAGGGGCTGGTCGACAGCAAGGCCATGGTGCGGGGCAGCTGGGGAGCTGCGCCGGTCGCAGGGCTGGAGCCGCGGAGCGGGGACTTCGTCGTCGAGAAGATGCGGATGAGCGCCTGGGAGGGCACGCGGCTCGAGACCATTCTTAAGGCCACCGGGCGCGACGTCATCATCAACACGGGGGCTTGGACCAACATGTCGGTCGAGCACACCGCGCGCACCGGGGCCGACAAGGGCTACTTCATGGTGGTCCCGGAGGATTGCTGCTCGACCATGAACGCGGACTGGCACAATGCGTCGATCAATTTCGCCATGCAGAACGTTGCTGTCGTGACCACCGCCGACGCGGTGATCAGGGCGCTGGGGTGAGAGATGCCAAAGCTGCTTCATCTCGTCGCCTCGCCGCGCGCGGACTCCGAATCCAGCGCTGGCGCGCGTGCCTTTCTCGACCGCTTCACGCAGACGCGGCCGGGCTGGGACGTCGACGAGATGAATCTGTGGCGCGAGAATCTGCCGGAGTTCGACGGTGAGATTTTGCAGGCGAAGTATGCCCGCATGGGCGGCCGCGCCTTCACCGACGGCCAGCGCGAGGCGTTCGCGGTGGCCGAGCGCATGGCG
This sequence comes from Bradyrhizobium oligotrophicum, assembly GCA_050641875.1. Lineage (GTDB taxonomy): Bacteria > Pseudomonadota > Alphaproteobacteria > Rhizobiales > Xanthobacteraceae > Bradyrhizobium > Bradyrhizobium oligotrophicum_B. The sequence continues at coordinate 6,684,264 of CP192619.1, read as the reverse complement.
GTGCGGCTCGATCTGGCCGAGCGCGTCGTGATCTCGACGCCGATGTGGAATTTCGGCATTCCCTACAAGCTCAAGCACTGGCTCGACATCATCAATCAGCCGGGCCTCACCTTTCGCTTCGATCCGTCGCGCGGCTACCTGCCGCTGCTGAAGGATCGTCCGACGCTGGTGATCCTTGCCAGCGGCGGTGATTTCACCAGCGGCATCAGCCGGGGGCGGACCGATCTCGCGACGCCCTATTTGCGCGAGGTGCTGCGCTTCATGGGCCTTCGCGACCTGCACTTCGTGGCGATCGGGCCGACCAGCGGGCCGGCCGCACACACCGGCGTGGCGCGTGAGCGGGCGCACAGGCGGCTCGTCGAGATGGCCGCGCGATTTTGACGAGGCAGCCGCGCGGCGCGCATCAGGTCCTAGCAACAAGCGGCGCAGCCTTCGACTGGCGACCGTTGTCCTCCAGCCGCGCTCTCGACTGATTCGACCGCGAATTCAACCGACAAGCTCGACTGTCGCTCCGGTCGCGTCGATCAGGTGGACACGTTCGATCTCGGTGCGGGGCAGCAGGGCGCGAATCTCAGGCTCCGACATCAGGCTGAAGGCGGTCGAGAGCGCGTCTGCCGCCGTCGCATTGCCGGCGACCGTGGTCACGCTGCGATAGAGCTGCGCGCAGCCGCCGCTGTGCGGATCGAACAGATGATTGAAGTGACCTTGCGGATCGAAGCGAAGGCCATAGGCGCCTGACGTCGATACGGCCCGATCGATGATCGGTAGCATCGCGGCGATCCTAACGGGAATGTCGGGGTCGGCGATCGCGATCTCCCAGGGCCGTGCATCCGGCCGTGCGCCGATGGCGCGGGCTTCGCCCATGTCGACCAGGCTGTGCTGCACGCCCTCGCTGCGCAGGAGCTCGACGACCCGGTCCGTGACATAGCCCTGCGCGATGCCATTGAGGGTGAGCGCCATGCCGCGCGGCATGACGATGCGATCGCGGCTGACGTTCAGCCGCTGATGGCCGACCCGTGCCAGCGCCTCTTGCACGGCCGCTTGCGGCGGCCCGTCGGGATCGGCATCCGGGCGCGAAAAATGATCGGCATAGAGCGTCCACAGCGGTTGCACCGTCGGGTCGAAGCGGCCGTCGGTCATCGCGGCGTAGCGCTGCGAGCGTGTGAGGATGTCGACCAGCTCGGGCGCGGGGTCCATCAGCACGCCGGTGCGGTTCAGCGTCACCAGCGCCGATTGCTCCAGATACAGGCTGAACAGGCGCTCGAGCCGCCTGGCTTCGCCGATCGACACCGTGATCAGCCGTTCGGCTTCGCGCCGGTCGTGGTGATGAAGCTTGATCGCGGCGACGGCGCCGAGCAGCGTGCCGCGCCATTCGACCGATCCGCTTCTGCCGTCGGCCGCATGCGCCCCGAAAGGAGCGACCGCGAGGCCCGCCAATGCGGCGCTGATGCGGATGAAGCGCCGGCGCGAGAGGTGATGTGTCATCGCTGGACTCCGGTGGTTTGCTTCGAACCCGGCTCGGCCATACCGGCGTTGTCGTCGGGTGAGCTCAGCACGTAGTCGCGGGGGACCTCAGTGAAGCCGACGATGCGGCCGCCGTGCTCGGCAGCGAACCGCTCGGCCGCGGTACGATCCGAGAACGGCACCACCTCGTCGCTGCCCATGCCGCTCCTGAGGCGGCTGCCGATCACGAACACCGCCTTGCGCGCCTCCACCCAGTTGTCGGCGCCCGGATTGTCCCAGCTCGTGGCTTTGCCCATGTCGGAGACGTAGATCGCCTGGATGTCCTTGGGCTCGTCCGGCAGCATCGTGAAGGCGATGGCGTCGCGGGCGGAGGAGAACCACACCGGCTCGATCAGGCTGGCGGCGAAGATCTGTCCCTTGGGACCGGAATGCTCGAGCAGGTTCATGCCGCAATAATGCCCGATCGCCTCCGCCGTCAGCTTGACCGGCGGCGGCGGGGCGGCGGCCTGCTTGTCGTTGCAGGCGGCGAGCGCAAAGGCGGCGATGAGCACGCCGGCGAAAGCGAGGCGTTTCATAGCTCCCTCCGGGAGAAGGCCAGCGCGGCGCCGGCGAGCGGCACCAACGTCCATAGCACCAGCGCGGTGAGCAAGACCTGCACCGACAGCGTGCTGCTGCCGGCGAGCCCGGTCATGCCGGAGAACAGGCTGACATTGGCGAAGCCGGTCAGGTTGAACAGCCGGTAGGCATCGGTCGGGTTGAGCAGCAGCAGCGCGCTGAGCACGCCGCCGGAAACGTTGCGGCCTTGATCGATCACCAGCAGGCCGAGCAGCGCCATGTCATAGATCAGGACGAGCACGAGCCACAGGCCGATGCTGACACCGGCAGCGGTGCCGCGGTCGCGTACGATGGCGCTGACGAGATAGCTGATCGCGACGAACACCGCGCCGAGCAGAACGGAGGACCCGATCATCGCCGCGAAGGCGACGAAGCCGTCGCTGTCGAAGTGGCTGCCGGCGATCAGCAGCGCTACGGCGGCGGCGCCATAGCCGAGGGAGGTCGCGAAGGCGAGCACGGCGAGATGTCCGAGGAACTTGCCGAGCAGCACCTGCCAGCGCGCCACGGGATAGCTGAGCAGCAGCAGCATGGTGCCGCGCTCCATGTCTCCGACGATGGCGTCGTGCGAGATCAGAAGCGCGATCAGCGGGATCAGGAAGATGGTCAGGCTCGACAGGCTGACGATGACGACGTCGAGCGCGCGCGCGCCAACGGTGCCGGTCGGCGCGCTGCCGAGAAAGGTCAGCGACAGCGCGAGCCCTGCCAGCAGGAGGGTCGACGCCAGTACCCAGCGATTGCGGATCGCCTGCTGGATTTCCTTCGCAGCGATGGTGATCACGGCATTCATTGCGAACGCTCCGCGTGGCGCAGGAAATGCGCGTAGAGTTCGTCGAGATTGGGCGGGATGAGCTCGAGATCCTGCACGGCGGTGCCGTCGGCCGTCGCACGACGCAGCAGAGCGATCTTCTCGTCCGGCGCCGCGTCGATCTCGACGATGTGGCCGTTGACCCGACGATAGGAAGTCGCCGCCGGCAGCCACGAGGGCCGGCCGGATGGCGGCAGATCGGCGACCTTGACCCGGATCCGGGTCGGCAGTCGCGCGAGACGACGCAGTTCGTCGAGCGTGCCGTCGGCGACCTTGAGTCCTTTGTTCATGATGATGACACGGCCGGCCCGCTCCTCGAGCTCGGTCAGCGCATGCGATGACAGCAGCACCGTCGTGCCCTCGGCGGCGAGCTTCTGGATCACATCGTAGAACGTCTGGCGCAGCTCGGGATCGAGACCGGTGGTCGGCTCGTCCAGCAGCAGCACGCGTGGCCGGCCGATCAGCGCCTGCGCCAGGCCAGCCGCTGGCGCATGCCCTTCGAGTAGGTATTGATGCGGCGCCCTGCAGCGTCGCTCAGCCCAACGACATCGAGCAGCCCCAGCGCGCCGTTCACCGGCTCGCGCTTGAGGCGGGCGTAGAAGGTCTGCGTCTCGCGGCCAGTGAGGGCGGCATCGAAGGCGACGTTCTCCGGCAGATAGCCGAGGCGGCGCCGCGAGGAGAACTCGCCGGCGGCCGGGTTTTCGCCGAGCAGCGCGATCGTGCCCTTGGTCGGCCGGATCAGGCCGAGCATCATCTTCATCAGCGTGGTCTTGCCGGCGCCATTGTGGCCGATCAAAGCCACCATCTCGCCGGCCGCGAGATCGAATGACACGCCCTTCACGGCTTCGACTTTGCCGTAGTGCTTCACCACCTCGGCGATATGGACAGTCGCACTCATCGGGTGGCGCTCCCTGCAGCGGTGCGGCGCGCGGGCGGCGACATCAGCGGGTGGCTGTCGACCACGCCGCCGGGCAGAATCGCCGGGAACTGCGCCTGCGCCCAGCGGATCACTTGCACGGCCGGACTGTTGATCAGGACCTTGGCGGCCGGTGCCGTCCACAGCACGCGGTCGATCAGATCGTTCGGCCGGTAGGCGGTGTCGGCAACGCCGTCGCCGTTGAGGTCGAAGCCGGGATTGTCGCTCCAGTAATTGCCGCGGCCGTTCTTCGACCAGTCGAGATGGCGGGTGCCGACATATTTGATCTGGCTGACGTTGTTGACGAAAGCATTGCCGCGGATGTCGTTACCCTCCGAGCCGGCGGTGAAGTGCACGCCGATCTCGCAGCCCTCGAACCAGTTGTTGGTGATACGATTATTGTTCGTGTTGTAGATGAACACGCATTTCTCGGGGCCGGGACGGACCTCGCCGCTCGGCGCGAGCGCGCTCTTGTCGGTCAGCGGCACGCCTTCGTCGGTGCCGCGGTTCTCGGCGGTGGCCCAGCGCTCCGCCGGCTGGAGGCCGCCGATCACGCTGTTGCCGGAGATCTGCGAGCCGTTGGTCGCGTTGAACAGCATGCCGCGATCGCGGTCGTGGTCCGAGACGTTGTCCTTCACGACCAGGTTCTTCGAGAACATCATCGCATAGCCGATGATGTTGCCGACAGAGACGTTGCCGGTGATCTCGCCGTCATTGGCGTACATGTAGTGGACGGCAAAGCGCAGCTCGCTGAAGCGGTTGTGGCTGAAGGTGTTGTTGCGGCTAGTGATGGCGAACACGCCGTCGCGGCCATAGCGGATGTCGTTGTCGATCACCTTCGCGCCCGGCGCGTTCCAGACCGAAACGCCATTGCCGGTGCCGCCGGGCTGCGTCGCGCGCAGGCCGACGATGCTGTTGTGGCGGACCATGGCGTTGGCTGATCCGTGCAGATAGACGCCGAACAGATTGCCCTCGATCTGGTTGTTCTCGATCAGCGTGTCGTGCGCGCCCTGGTCGACGAAGATGCCGGAATCCATCTGCTCAAGCGAGCGGCCGGATTCTTTGAGGACGAAGCCTCGAATGACGGTACCCGGTGCCGTGACGGTGATGACGCTCCCATGGCCGTCGGCGGTGATCACCGCGCCATGCGCACCTGTCAGTGTCAGGCGATGGTTGATCCGCAGCGGCCCGCGATAGGTGCCTGCGGCCAGCGCGATCTCATCGCCGTCGGCCGCGCGATCGAGCACGTCCTGCAAGTCGGCAATGTCGGCCGCGACCTGGAGCGTGGCCGCTGTCGCGCGGAAGGGCAGGCCGGCGACGACGAGCGCCGCCAGCCCCAGAGTTTTGATATGGCGCCTGCGCCGCATCGCTCACGCGTTCCGCGGCGAGACCAGCATGCGTCCGCGCATTTCCATGTGCATGGCGTGGCAGAACCATGTGCAGAAATACCAGTACACGCCGGGCTTGTCGGCGATGAACGTCACCGAGGAGGTCTGCTGCGGATCGATCTCCATGTTGACGCCGTAGTTGACGATGCAGAAGCCGTGCACCAGATCCTCGACGTCGTCGATGTTGGTGACATAGACGGTCACCTCGTCGCCCTGCTTGACCTCGAACTTCTCGAGCGCGTAGGCGGGCGCGCTGGACCACATGTAGACGCGCACCTTGTTGCCGTCGCGGATCACCTTGGCGTCGCTCTCCAGGGTCACACCGTCGGCCGCTGCCTGCTTGCGGGCGTCGGCGAAGAACGGGTCGTCGCGCTTCCAGATCGAGGTCACGCGACCCTCGAGCTTGGAGCGGTGCACAATGACGGCGTCGTGCGGTTCGGCGAAGCTCGGGCCGTCATGCACCAGCTCCATCTTGTCGCCCGAGATGTCGATCAGCTGATCGTTCTCCGGCTTGAGCGGGCCGACATTCAGGAAGCGGTCCTTGGAGAACTTGTTCAGCGACAGCGGCCATTTGCCGTCGGCTTCCTTGGTCTCGCCCATCGAGGCGTGGTTGTGGCCCGGCTGATAGTGGACGTCGAGCTTCTGGATGATGGGGTTGACCTTCTCGCCCTTGAAGGCGCGCTTGGCGAGATCGATGCTCCATTTACAGACCTGGCTGTCAAGGAACAACGTAGTGTATGCATTGCCCCGGCCGTCGAAGGCGGTGTGCAGCGGCCCGAGGCCGAGCTCCGGCTCGGCCACGACGACGTCGCGCGGCTTGATCTTGTCGTCGAACAGGTTGTCGACGAGGCGGACGTCGATCACCGTGACCGTCGGCGCCAGCTTGCCATTGGCGACGATATGAATGCCGTCGGGGGCCGTGTTGAGACCATGCGGGCTGTTCGACACCGGCACGTAGCGCGTGTAAGGCGATCCTTTGCGGCCGTCGATGACGGGAACGCCGTTCATCTCCTTGAAGTCGCCCTTCTTGACGGCCTCCTCGATGCGCTTGATGTTGAAGATCGTGACCCAGTCCTGCTCGCTTGCCGTCATCTCGGCCAGGGTCACGCCCTTCTCGGAATTGTAGCAGGTCGAGAAGGCATATTTGCCCTGGTAGTCGCAATCGGTGTTGTCGAGGTTGCCGTCGACGATCACCTGCCAGGCGACCTTCATGGTGTCGCCGTCGACCGCCGAGAACATCGACCAGTATTTCGACTTGTCGTCGAGCACCTTGCCGTCGTTCGGCAGCGGCACTTCATATTCGCCGTTGCAGAACACATAGCCGGTGCGCGGGAACTTCTGCGGCCGCATGCCGTGAATGGTGTACTGGTTCGGCAGCTCGATGATCTTGTCGCATTTCATCACGTCGGTGCGAATGCGGGCGAGGCGGGTGTTGGCCTTGTCGTTGATGAAGATGTAGCGGCCGTCATATGTGCCGTTGGTGAACGACATGTGCGGATGGTGGCAGTCGCCGTTCATCCAGATGCCGAGCCGATCCTTGAGCCGCTCGCGCGTCTCCGGCAGCAGCCCCTCGGTCATGATCTTGCGGCTCTCGTTGGTCTGGCCCCAGCCGGTGGCGCTGCACCGGTTGAAGACGGGGATGCGCATCAGCTCGCGCATCGACGGCATGCCGACGATCCGCAGCTCGCCGGTCTGGCCGCTGGAGAAGAACACGTAGTACTCGTCGAGCTCGCCCGGCGCGACCTCGGCCTTGCCGGCGCCGTGGGCCGGACGCGGCTGCGCGGCGGCTGGCGCGGTCTCTATGCTCTTGCCAAGGCCAATGCTGCCGGCCACGCCGGCCGCGCCCAGTGCGGCGGTGCCGACGATCTGCCGGCGGCTGAGTTTTGTCTGGTCGTCGTCGTGCGCCATCGTCGTCTCCTTATGATGGATGGGTGAGATGGTTGGAGGGGGCCGTCGCCGCCATCGGCTGGCCGGCATGGCTGATCACGGTCTTCGGACCAGATTTTGCTGCGCGCATCGACGGCGATGACATCGCCTCGAATTTCTCGCGCTTGAGTCGGACCTGGATCATGTGCGGGCAGCGCTGATCGTCGTAGTAGAGCTCCTGGCAATGCATGCAGTAGATGCATTCATTGACGTTGATGTGTCCCTCGGGATGGATCGACTGCACCGGGCATTCCTTGGCGCAGCGCTGGCACGGCGAGCCGCATTCCTTCCAGCGGCGCAGCCACTCGAAGGTGCGGATGCGTCCGGGAATCGCCAGCGCGGCGCCCAGCGGGCAGAGATAGCGGCAGAAGAAGCGCTCGATGAACAGGCCGATGCCGAGCAGCGCCGCGGCATACAGCACGAACGGCCAGCTGCGCGAGAATTTCAGGATGATCGCGGTCTTGAACGGCTCGACCTCCGCGACCTGCTCGGCGAGCGCAACCGAATACAGCGACAGGCCGAACAGGCCGAGGAAGATGATGTATTTGATCGGCCACAGCCGCTCATGCAGCCCCCAGGGCACCGTGATCTGCGGCACCTTGAGCCATTTTGCCACTGTGTTGGTCAGCTCCTGCAGCGCGCCGAACGGACAGAGCCAGCCGCAGAACGGTCCGCGGCCCCAGAACAGCAATCCCGCCGCCGTTGCTGCCCACAGGATGAAGATCAGGGGGCCGCGAGGAAGAACTCCCAATGGAAGCCGGTCAGCAGCGCGTTGACGAAGGTGACGACGTTGACGACCGAGAGCTGGGCGTTGGCGTACCAGCCGAGCCAGACCAGCACGAACAGGAGATAGGCGCGGCGGACCCAGGTGTAGAGCCGGGGGCGGCGCACGAGAACGTTCTGGAAGAAGAAGATCCCTGTGAGAACGGCCAGCGCCAGCGCGGTGATGCCGATGGAGACCGTCTGCGAGCGCCAGATGCGCATCCATAACGGCTCTTCGGTGTCGTCGACGACCGGTTGCGCCGTGGTCGGGGGTGGACTTGCGGTCGTCGCCTTCGCTGTCGCCACAGCGGGGCGCGTCTGCTGCTTTAAGTAGGCGTCGGGCACCGTGTAGTCGATATCGAAAGTCAGGAACGCCTTGTCGTGGCTGCCGGTGCTTCGTTGCACCAGGAGCTGCAGCTGCCATGGCTCGGTCGGGTCGAGCGTGAATTCGGGCGGCGTGACGAACAGCCCGATCTCGCGCAGAGCAGGGGCGCCGGCGGCGGCCAGCGCACCGAGTCTCATGTGGTTCTTGTCGCGGAACCGTGTGCTTCCGCCCTCCTGCAGCACCTCGATGCGGTCGAAGATGCCGCCTCGGACATAGGCGGAGCCCTTGAACGAGTAGACGCCGTCGCCGGCGACCACGATCGCCTGCTGTCCGGGCTGCAATCGCTGCTTGAGTCGCTGATAGCCCTCGTCACCGAGCAGGCTGCGGCCAATGGTGGGCACGCTGACCATGGCCACATACAGACCGATGAAGGTGTCGCCGGCATCGCCGGGCTCCGGATTTTGCGCGGCCGCCGCATTGCCCGACTTGGCGAACGCGTCGTTGACGTCGCCGATGCTGAGATGCAGGCGCCGCACCGAGCCGTCGCCGAGCAGGCTGCTCCAGTCGCGGATCTCGCTCTTGTCGGGATCGACCGTCTTGGTCACGCCCGGCTGTACTGCGGCGGCGCTCGCCGCTGCTCCGGTACCGATGCGGCCGCTGCGGATCAGGCGCGTGGCGGCGCGCACGATGCTGTCGTGCATCACCAGCACGGTGACCGTGGCACCTGAGACGATGTCGGCCTGCGGCGCATGTTCTGCGCCTTGCGCAATCGGCATCATGTCCTTGCCGAGCAAGCCGTTGAGTGCGGCAACGATGCGTGGCTCGGGAATGCCGACCAGCACGATCGGCTCCTTGTGATCGACCAGCTTCAGCCCGGCGATGACGCCCTTGGGATCGATGCCGACGAGGATGTGGATCGGCTTGCCCGAATAGCCGACGGCATTGGCGAAATCGGAGTTGAGATAGACGTAACCCTTAAGCTGATCGCCGCGATACGCCGGCATGATCGGCGGCTCGCCTTGCGGCACGCCGAAACGATCCGCATCGGGGAAGAACTCACCCGGCGTGATCTTCGCGAGGTAGGTTGCGAGATCGCCGGCCGCATGTGCTGCGCGCGGGGCCGCGATCGCGCAGAGCTCGATGAGGATTGCTACCAAGATAGCAGGCATGCGCCACCGACTGGTGGCGACATCACTCGCAACCATGATCACCTCAAGCGGAACGGCCGGCCCACGAAGGGGCCGTATTCCAGTCAGGACTGTTTCGGGAAAGGAAGGATCGTCGCCATTGACAATCCTTGAGCAAATAGAGCCAAGCTAAATTGACTCCTTATCGTGCCGGTTGTCTAGTGGCTCGCAATCCGACGGACGTTGCGCTGGATCAAACAGGCCAGGACAATCAGGCGGACTATCATATGTTGTTGACACGCACGCTCTCGCTCAAGGCGGAACCGGCCGGGAATCTGCATTCGATCGACGAGCTGTTCGCGCTCGCGAATGCGATGGAGCAGGAGGCGGCCGATCGCTACGACGAACTGTCCGGAGAGATGCAGCGTCAAGGCCGGCTCGATCTGGCCGACGTCTTCGCGAGGCTGGCCGCGGCCGAGCGCGAGCATGTCGACAGTGTCGCGCAATGGTCGCAAGCGAGAACGGGCCGTGCCCCCGATGCATCGCTGGTGCGCTGGCAGCCGCCGGAGACCTTTGAGCCCGCCGCGGCGCGCGAAATCCAGGACTCGCGGTTGATGACGCCGTACCGCGCGCTGTCGATGGCGGTGCGCAACGAGGAGCGGGCCTTCGCATTCTGGTCCTATCTCGCGGCATTTACCGATGTCCCCGAGGTCAAGACGGCGTCCGAGGCCATGGCGCGGGAGGAACTTGGTCATGTCGCGACGCTGCGCAAGGAGCGGCGCCGTGCCTATCATCTTGAGACCGACGCCAGGCGCGCGGCGTCGGTGACGTCGGACGCTGGCACGATCGACGCCGGCCGGCTGGAGGATCGACTCGCCGAGTTGCTCGACGCGATGGCCGCGCGCGCCACAGGCCGCCCGGCAGATCGCGTGCGCGAGCTTGCGCGGGAAGCCGCGGCGATGGCGTCGGACGTCGCGGACCTGGTGCGCCTGCCGGCTGGGCTCGCGCAAGCCGATGCAGCCGTGCTGGCGGAAGCGCTCGCGGATGCGTATCTGGAGCATGCGGAGCGAGCAACCGAATCGGACCGGCTCGTTCTGATGCAGCGGCTGGCGTCGCAGGCGATCGCGCGGCTGGCTTGGCTGCGGTCGCTCGGTTGAGTCCGACTTCAGAGCTGCTCGGCGAAAGACAAGGGTCGCCCAGCCGGGCTGGACGACCCGATCATCATGAGGTTCAGTTACGGGTCGGCGCCGGCACGGCGGTGCGGTTCGCCGGCACCGTGACGGGCTGGAAGGAGAACACGTCGCGACTGCGCGGATCGACGGTCACCTTGAGCCAGCGGACGTCGTTGTTGCCGTTGCCCTGGTTGTCGCCGAACGTTTCGACGCGGACGAAGTTCTCAAGCCGCTGGCCGGCACTGTTGAGGAACGGCTGGTCGATCCGGAAGTAGTGGGAATCGCCGTGGACGTAGGCGACCGGTTTGCGGAATGCCTCGACTTCCGTCCGCAACGCGGTCAGGAAGCTGACGAAGCCGTCGGGCTGCCCGTCGGTTTCGGAGAGCGTCTTGGGATCGCGCAGCGGCGCGCGCGTCGGATCGGCCTGGTCCCAGCCCGGGTTGCCCTGGGTGATGAACATCACCGCAGCGGAGTTGCGCTTCTTGGCTTCAGCGAAGGTCTGCTGCATCCACAGAATCACGGCCGCGTTGCGCGCGTTGTATTCGTCCTGATCGGGGTTGGTGTCGCAGAGATTGTTGCAGGATCCCTGGATGTTGAGCGTCGCATAGGTCACGCGGCCGACGGTCCAGCGGCGATTCTCGACGCAACCGACCTTGGTGCCATTGGCGCTGAGGCACAGCGGATCGGTCTGTACCTCCTGGCGCAGCTTGCGCTGGCCGAGCGAGAACGGGGTCGAGAAGAACACCTTGCGCTCGTAGTCGAGCCGGTCGCGCGAGTTGAAGCCGCCATTCGACGGGCGATCGCAATCGACCCAGTCGTTGTCGCCGGGCGTGAACATGGCCGGCGCCTCCAGGCTGTTGAAGAAGGCGAGCGCCTGGGCATAGAGGCCGGAATCGCAGGCGGAATTGGAGCCCTGCTTCAGGTCGCCGTCATGCGCCGTGAATTTCAGCCGATGGGCGTTCATGTCGGCGATGAGGTTCGGGACGCCGACAGTGGCCTGCAGCGTGGAGTAGGGAAGGTCGCCCCAAAGGCCGATGGCGTAGCTGTCGTCATCGTCGTCGAAGCCATGGTCGTGCGCGAGGCTTGGCGCGGCAGCGGTGAACGCGAGCAACGACGCCGTAACAGACAATGTGAGCAGTTCGTGAAAGGCAGATTTGAATGATGATCGAAGTGACATTCTGCAAGATCCCCCAAGACCTCGGTTGTATCGCGCCGCTTCACTCAAGCGGCGGCGGGGACGATGCGGAGGCTCGATAACGGGGGCGTGACGATCGGCTGACAATCCGCCGACGGATTCACGACGTTGCCCATCGGTGCATCATCGATGGTGACCGCCGTTGACAATGCATAAAGGGCCCGCCGCAGGATGTGCGGCGGGCAGTTCTTGACAGCGATCGTTTCGGTCGCGAACCTCGGTCGATCAGCGGTCGTCGCCGTATCCGTGCTCACCGTGGTCGTGGTGATGCTGGCCGCCGTCGTGATCGCCATCGTCGTCGCCGAAGGCGAACAGATTCATCAGGTCACCGATCGCCGGACGGTTCTTCGGCACATAGCGGTTGTCGTCCCGGTCATGGATCGGGTTGGGAAGACGGTCGCGGCTGACCGCGGAGATCGTGGGAAGCCGCCAGTTGCGCTCGATGAACTTCAGCAGCGACACGTGATCGTAATAGGTGTGGTCGACATGGCCCTTCTTGGCCAGCGGTGACACCAGAATGAAGGGAATGCGGGTGCCATCGCCGAGGAAGTCCACCGGCTGGACGTAGCCGGAGTCGTAATAGCCGCCACCTTCGTCCGTCGTGATGAAGATCGCGGTCTTGGCCCAGAGCTGGGGATTGGCCTTGACGCGATTGATGAGGGCTTCGAGGAATTTCTCATAGAGATCGGTGGTCGAGATCGGCTGGATGCCCGGCGAGTGCCTCGAACGGACGCACGAACGAGACTGCGGGCAGCGTGTTGTTCGTCACGTCCTTCACGAAGGCGCCGTAGTTCTGCAGCTTGGCTTCCTCCGTTGGGGTCTTCATGATCTTGTTGAAGCCGGTGAGCGGGTCGCAAATGCCGCAATAGGAATGGAACAGAAGCGGCACGCCGTCGACGCTGCTGGCGAAGGTGGTTGGGTCGTCACCACGATCGGCGCTGTAGTATTTCCAGGAGACGCCCTTCGCGGTCATCACGTCGGCGATGGTCGGAGCGCTCTGCGGCGGCAGCACGAATTTGTCCGAGCCGAGCGCATTCGGCTTGGCGCTGGTCTGGTTCCAGAACATGCTGTAGTTGTTGACGAGGTAGTAGTGGTTCGGCGCGCAGTTGTTGCGGTAGACGCCGTTCTTGAACAGTTGCTCGTTCACGGCGGCTACGCCGAGGCGCGCTGGGATCGGAACAGTTGACGTAGGAGCCGCCGCTATAGCCGTCCTGCTTGTAGTAGTTGTTGGTGCCGGGAACCGGGTCTGGGTTCTCGATCTGGTTGGCATAGGGCACGGCGGGGGCGCCGTTCAGCGTCTCGGGATTGGTGAAGAACGCCGCGTGGCCGGTCACAAGGGCCTGGAAGTTGGCCCCGGTGCCGCCCATGATCGCCTGATGATAGTTGTCGCTGATCGCATATTCGTCGGCGAGCTGCTTGAAGAACGGCGCGTCACCCGGCTGGGCCTTGCCGGCGGCATCGGTGAACGGGTTCATGTTGTAGAAGCCCATCGAGATGGCGCCCTCCATCGGGTTGAACCCGCCAGCCGGATAGGGCGCTCCGTTCGAGCCGGTGCCGATGGTCTGCTCGACCCACACGAACTTGTCGTGCTTGCCGCCGTCGATGTCCTGCCACATCTGGAAGAAGCGGTGTACCGGATCTCCAGTATAGGCGGCGTAGGTGACATATTTCGAAATCTGGTACGGCCCATTGGGAAGATTGGCCGGGAAGCGGGTGTCGAGGACGTTTTGCGGCAGGCCGATTCCGTAGGTGGTGTAGGGCTGAGGCAGCGTGGCATAGGCGCCCGTGGACGCGGTCTCGGCAGTGTAGCGAACCTCGTCGCGGCCGATCCGCTGCTCGGCCTTCTTGAAGTGCCGGCCCGGCGTGCCGTCTTCGTTGACGATTCCCTTGCTGAGCAGATTGTCGATCGTCTGCCCCACCCTCGGCTTGTACGTGCCGAACAGATTGTCGAACGTGTGGTTCTCGCCGACGATGATGATGACGTGCTCGATCGGTGTGCTCGTCGCCGCTCCGGCGAAGGCTGGCGCGACGCTGGTCGCGGTAAAGACGGCGCTGGTCGCAAGGGCGAGCGCCTTGGACCGGGTGACTGTTCTGGTCATGACATCTCCGGACGGAGTGGGGTGGTGGCGCGCGCGTGCTGATGCCGGCTCGCCTGCGGCAATCTATCGCGGCAACAAATTGCAACGTGGTGTCGGTCTTGCTTCGGTTTTGTGAAATGCAGCCGAGCTACGCGAATGCAGGAGACAAAATGCATCTCATCGCGTCGGCCCGGGATCGCATGCCGGCCGGCATTCGCTCCAGCATCGCAGGAAGCCGCTCCCGCGGAGCTATGAAGATTGCCAGAGGTCGGCTTTGCTGGTCAGAGCTGACCGGGGGCCCAGCTCAGCGCAAGTGCCTGGCCCTGGGCGATCTGGCTGGTCGACATCTTCGAGGCCACGGCGTTTCGAAGCCGCAGGAAGTAGCTGCGCTGGGTCGACTTGGCGTGCACCGCCGCGAGGTTGAGCCATTTGTAGGCGAGCACGACGTCCTGCGGAACGCCATGCCCTTTGTCGTACATCAAGCCGAGCATCGCCTGGCCGAACGGATTGCCGGCGGCAGCAGCCTGGCAATAGAGATCGCTGGCGACCTCATAGGCCTGCGGGGTCCCGAAGCCGTTTTCATACATGAAGCCGAGCATCGCCTGGGCGCGCGGATCGCCGCGCAGCGCGGGCGGTGTCAGCACGCGGACGGCGCGGACGAAGTCGCCACGCGCATAGGCGCTGCGCGCAGTGCTGATCGAATCGGCGTGAACGGGCGAAGCCAGTGCTCCCAGCAGCAGGCTGGCTGCGGTGCAGACGATGGCGAGGCGCCGGATCGTCGGCCGGGTCATCTGGCGGAGGTCAGCGTGTGGTGCGGACACGTAAATCATCCGTGATGCTCGCTCCGACCGATCCGCGGAGCTTGGAACGGAGTTCTTCAGCCACCTGATGGGCGTCGCTGCCGTCGCGAATGATCTGCGGCCGGATGAAGATGATGAGCTCGGTGCGCGTGGCCTTCTTGCCCTGATGCGAGAAGGCGTCGCCAAGAACCGGGATTTCGTCGAAGCCGGGAATGCCGTTGCGGTTGCCGTTCTGCTGTTCGCTGATCAGGCCGGCGAGCAGCACGGTCTGGCCGTTGGCGACGGAGATCGCGCTCTTGACCTTGCGCTGCGACACCGTCGGCGTCAGACTCGCGGCGGTCTGCGCGGCCACGTTGCTGATCTCCTGCTCGATCTCGAGCCGGACGTTGCCGTTGGCGGCGATCCGCGGCACGACGCGCAGAATGATGCCGGTGTTGCGATAGTCGATGGTGTTGACCACGGTATTGCTCGACGACAACACGGTGGCGCTGCCGGTCGAGACCGGCACGACGTCGCCGACCTGCAACGTGGCGCTCTGGTTGTTGATCACGACCAGCGAGGGATTCGAGAGCACCTTCACGCTCGTCACGGTGTGAAGCGCATCGAGGATCATGTTGGGTGATGCCTCATTCCCGATCAGGAAGTTGAAACCAGGCAAAGCGCGGTTGATCAGCGCCGTCGTGGCCGCTGATGCCGTGGCTGTCGCGACCGACGTCGCCTGCGTGTTGCTGATCGAGCCACGATCGGTTCCGAGCCCCAGGAACTTGCTCGAAAGATACGATTGCACGCCGTAGGAGAGTTCGTTGGTTAGCGTCACCTCGGCGATGGTGGCGTCGATGCCGACCTGCAGCACCGGCTGATCGAGCTGCTGCAGCGTACCGGAGATGGTGCGGTAGCTCTCACGGTCGGCGTAGATCAGCAGCGAGTTGTTCACGCTATCCGGCGTGATGCGGACGTTCGGCATCAGGGACTGCCCGCCGCTGCCGCCAGCGCGTGGTTCCAGCCCGGTGGAGGTCGGCGAGCTGCTCGAAGTCGACGTGCTTGACGACTGCATGCCGGACAGACCGCCCGCGCCTTGCGCACGGCTCGATGGATTTGCGCCGGAGCCCGACGATCCCGTCGCATTTGTGTTGAAGGACAGCCGGTCCGCGACGGACGTCGTGGTGCCGTCGGACCCCGGCGCGGTTTGGCCGTCGGCGCTGTCGGTCGAGGCCGAGCCGGCGCCGCCGAACATGTCGGTGAGCACCTTGGCGAGCTGGCGCGCGTCGCCGTAGCGGACCCGGTAGACGTGGACGCTGGTGCGACCGGAGTCGGCCTGGTCGAGCCGGCGGATCCAGGTCGCCGCGCTCTGCAGCAGCGCCGGCTTGCGCGTCACCACCATGATTGCGTTGAGGCGGTTGACGACCTGCAGCTTGACGAGATTCTGGCTCAACCCGTTCTCGCCGGAGTCCATGATCTTCTCGAGCTCCGCCATCAGCGGCTCTGGCGCCGAATTGCTGACGGGGAATATGCCGACGGACTGACCGCGCATCCAGTCGACGTCGAAGCTCATCACGGTCTCGATCGCGGAACGCCGCTCCGCTCCGGTGCCCTGGATCAGCAGCAGGTTCCGGGTGGTGTCGGCGCGCACGCTGCCGGCGCGGGTCGCAAAACTGTCCATCAGCTTGAGGATCGTCTGCGCGCCGACATATTGCAGCGGCACGACGGAGATGCCGTAGCCAGGCTCGGCGCGGCCGGCCTCGCCGTCGACGCGTCCGGCGCCGATGGCGTCGCCGAGTGGGGTCAGCTTGTAGCCGCCGCCTTCGCGGACCAGCACGACTCCGGAGAGGCGCAGCGCGCTCTCCAGCACGAACAGGATGTCGGATTTCGGCACCGGCCGCGCCGACACCAGGCTGACGCTGCCCTGCACGCGGGGATCGATCGCGTAGCCCGCGCCGAGGATGTCGCCGATCACGACCTTCGCGACCACTGCGATCGGCGTGTTCTCGAAATTGAGGTCATAGCCCTTGCCATCGGCCGCCGGAAGCGGCCTGACCTCGGCGACCTCCTGAACGGTGGTCCCCTGATAGGTCCGCGCGCTCGCGCGCTCGACCTCGGGACGTCCCTGGATCGATGCGACCGGTCCATTGTCGCGCGGCAGGATATCGAGCGAGCGCACCTTGTCGATGACGTCGACATCGGCCGGCGCGCTGGCCTGGGAATTGAGCGTTGCCATGTTGCAGGAGGCGAGCAGCACCGCGATCGCCAGCAACGAGGCATGTCTGACAACCGCAGCGGACTGGCTTCGATTGCCGATACGAAACATGGACTTACCGATCTACTCGTGTTGACCGGCCGAAACGCAGCAGCGCCTCGTTTTGACCGCGCAGCCTGCATAGCGGTCCAATATGACACTTATGTATAATTAGCGGTTGCCGTCCGACCTTTGCGCCGCATGTGTGTCGGAAATGTCGGCGCC
Source organism: Bradyrhizobium oligotrophicum (assembly GCA_050641875.1). Classification (GTDB taxonomy): domain Bacteria; phylum Pseudomonadota; class Alphaproteobacteria; order Rhizobiales; family Xanthobacteraceae; genus Bradyrhizobium; species Bradyrhizobium oligotrophicum_B. Next base: position 6,667,233 of record CP192619.1, on the reverse strand, counting down.
TTCGGCATTCGTACAGCCGTCATGTTCGCGATCAATAACGTGGGTCACCAGTAGCGGCGTGCCGAGACGTTGGGCCGGCACGGGCGCCACCCGGATCACGCCATGAGCGGTACACTGTCGACCCAATTCCATGCCTATCTTCGCGTGCGCCATCCCCAGGCGGCGGGCGAAGGCGGAGCTGCGGGCGAAACGCAGATCGCGCTCTGGGACAGATTCGGCCTGACCGCCGACGTTTTCGCGGAGGAGGTCGCCGGCTTCACCGGACTGGAGCGCGTCGCGCTGCGCGAGCTGATGGCGGCACTGCCTGCGGTGAGCGAGTTCTCCGACCGCTTCCTCCGCGAGGTGCTCGGCTATCCTTATAAGGGTTCTGACGGCGCCGCCGTGTTCGCGATGGTGGATCCGACCGATCAGGCCGTGCGCCGGGCCGCCGAACTGGTGCTCGGCCCGCGGACTCTCTTCAAGGTCGCCTCTCATGAGGATATCGCCGTCGTCCTCGACCAACGACTTGGCGATTCCGACGAGGCTGAGATCTCGCCGGCGCAGGAGCTGCGTGACGACGACATCGAAAGTCTGCGCGATCTCGCGAGCGGCGCGCCGGTCGTCCGCGCGGTCAACGACCTGATCGAGAAGGCGGTCGAGATGCGCGCCAGCGACATCCACATCGAGCCGTTCTCGACCGGTCTCGTCGTCAGGCTGCGTGTCGACGGTCTGCTCCGTCCGATCGCGGCGCCGGCCGGCGTGCTGCCGCAGGCGGTGATCTCGCGCATCAAGATCGTCGCCGGTCTGAACATCGCCGAGCGGCGCCTGCCGCAGGACGGCGCGGCGCGCATTCGCGCCGGCCGGGCCGAGATCGACGTCCGCGTAGCGATCATGCCGACCCAGCACGGGAATCGGCGGTGCTGCGCATCCTGCCGAAGGATCGCTCGCAGCTTGTGGCGAGCCGTCTCGGCCTCGCCGCGTGCGACGACGCTGCACTCCGGCGCCTGATCACGCTGCCGCACGGCATGATCGTGATCACGGGCCCCACCGGCAGCGGCAAGACCACGACCCTGGCGACGATCCTGTCGCTTCTCAACACGCCGGAGCGCAAGATCCTCACGGTCGAGGATCCGGTGGAATATGAGATCCCCGGCATCAATCAGTCGCAGATCAAGCCGGGGATCGGGCTGACATTTGCGAGCGCGCTGCGCTCCTTCGTGCGTCAGGATCCCGACGTCATCATGGTCGGCGAAGTCAGAGACAGCGAGACGGCGCATGTGGCTGTCCATGCCGCGCTGACCGGCCATCTGGTGTTGACGACGCTGCACACCGAGACCGCGGCGGCGGCGGTGCCGCGCCTGCTCGACCTCGGTGTCGAGGGCTTTCTGTTGCGCTCGACCTTGCGCGCAGTGATCGCCCAGCGGCTGGTGCGCCAGCTCTGCGATCATTGCAAGATGTCGAAGCCGCTCGATGAAGAGACGTGTCGCCAGGATCCGCGGCTCGGTCACCTCGGCCTCGTCCCCGGCGACATCACCTGGCACCCGAACGGCTGCGAGCGATGCGGCCAGGGCGGCTATCGCGGCCGGGTCGGCGTGTTCGAGCTGCTCGAGCTGACCAGCAGCCTGCGCGAGCTCATCGCTGATGGTGCCGACGGACTTGCGATCGATCGGCTGGCGATCCAGGAAGGCATGACGACGATGCTCGACGACGGCGTCGCCAAGTGCCGCGCCGGCGTCACCTCGGCCTCCGAGCTGCTTCGTGTCCTCGTGGCGCGGTGAGGTGGATCGTGCCGAGCTATCGATATCGCGCCTTGACGCAGTCCGGTGAGATCGTCGTCGGATCTCTCGTCGCGCCGTCGCGCGGCGAGGTCGAGCGGCGCATCTCGTATCTGCAACTGCTGCCGATCGAAACCGTGGAGGAGAAGAAGGAGCGGACAGGGGCTGCGTCCGGGCTCTCGTTCGGCGCTCCGTCCGCGGCTGAAGTGACCACGTTCACGCGCGACCTGGCCCTGCTGCTCAAGGCCGGCGCGCGGCTCGACGACGCACTCGATCTGTTGTCCGGCGATTCCGACATCGGCCGCCTCCGTCCCGTGGTGGCGCGGCTGCGCGCGGCGATCATGGCTGGCGAAAGCTTCGCCGATGCAGCGGCCGCCCAGCCACGGCTGTTCTCGCCGATGTATGTCGCGCTGATGCGCGTCGGCGAAGCATCGGGAACGCTCGATCACGTGCTGACTGCGCTCGCCGGCGAACGGGAGCGTTCCGAGGTGACGCGCCGCAAACTGACCGACGCGATGCAATATCCGGCCTTCGTCTTCCTCGCGGCGATCGGCGTGATGCTGTTCTTTCTGGTGGCTGTGCTGCCGAACTTCTCCGCCGTGCTGCGCGACTTCGGTGGCCGTGCCGATACGGCGCTCGGCTTCTTCATGACGATGTCAGATCTTGCTGCGCTCCAATGCAGCCGCGATCGCGCTTGGCTGTGCGGCACTGCTTGCGGCAGGCTGGTGGCTGTTGCGTCAGCCTGCGGTTCGCGCCGGCCTGACCAGCGTGGTGGCGGCGACGCCCGGCATCGGCAGCCTCCTGCTGTTCTATCGGACCAGCCTGTTCTGTCGCAATCTCGGCCTGCTGCTCGGCTGCGGCGTCAATCTGAGCGCCGCACTCCGCATCCTCGTCGACGTGATGGCGGTGACGTCGTCGCGCGCGCCATGGTCGGCGGCTGCGGATCGCGTCCGTCACGGTGGCAAGCTGTCCCAGGCGCTGTCGGCCGACAATACGCTGCCGCCGATGGCGCTGCGCATGCTGCGGCTCGGCGAGGAGACCGGCCAGTTGCCGACGCTGTCGACTCGGATCGCCGAGTTCTACGAAGCCAAGCTGCAGCGGGGACTCGACCGTGTCGTCGGCATCGTCGGCCCTGCCGCCATTCTGCTCATCAGCGTGGTCGTCGGCGGCCTGATCGTCTCGATCATGACGGCCCTGCTTTCTGTGACGCAACTGGTCGGCTGATTGCTATCAAGGAGAATGACATGAGATCGGACACGGAGATCGAACCGGCCACGAGGGCGGGGCGCGAACACGAGCGCGGCTTCACCCTGGTCGAGATGCTGGTGGTGATCACGATCATCGGACTGATCATGGGGCTGATCGGCCCGCGCGTTCTGAACTATCTCAGCGAGATCCAAGACCAAGGCGGCGCGGATTCAACTGCAGAGCTTCTCGGCGGCGCTCGACCTGTTCTATCTCGATGCCGGCCGCTACCCATCGACCTCGGAAGGCCTTGCGGCGCTGGCGCAACGCCCGACCGGATTGAGCGCCTGGAACGGTCCCTATCTCAAGGGCGGGGCGGTGCCGAAGGATCCGTGGAATACGGCCTATGTCTACCGCGCACCGGGCGATCACGGCCCGTACGACATCCTGTCCTACGGCGCCGATGGCCAGGAGGGCGGCAGCGGGACGGCAGCGGACATCGTGCTGGGAATGCCGACGCAGACGAGCGCGCGCAGTGAGTGACAGCGGCCAGCGCGGCTTCACGCTGCTCGAGATGGTCTGCGTGCTCGCGATCGTCGCGCTGCTGGCGTCCGTCGCGCTGCCTCATCTGCCGCGGCAGACGTCGCGGCCGCGGCTGCAGGCCTATGCGCTACAGGCGGCGACTCTGTTGAAGTCGGATCGTGCGTCGTCGATGCGGACCGGCACGCGCGTCGACACGCAGATCGACACGTCCCGCCGTTTGATCCGCTCCGGCAGCGGCGCGGCTGCGCTGAAGCTGCCCGACGATGTTGCGTTCCTGGCGACGTTGCCGCGCAGTTGCCAGCATCGGCCGGTGCTGGCGACGATCAGCTTCTTTCCTGACGGCCTGTCCTGCGGCGGGGCGCTCACCTTGTCGCGCGCCGATCTGAGCCTGGAGATCAGGGTGAACTGGCTGACGGGGAGGATCGACATTGTCTCGCGCGCGCTCGCCAATGGTTGAGAGAGGCGACCAGAGCGAAGCCGGCTTCACGTTGATCGAGGTGCTCGTCGCGCTTGCCATCGTGAGCGTGTCGATCATCGCCATCGGCGCCGTGGTGTCGCGCAACGCGGCCGGTGTTCGCAGATTCGAGCAGCACGTCACCCTCGTCACCGACATGAGACTGGCGTTGGCCACGTTGCTGGCCAATCGCGGCCGGCTGCAGCCGGGCAGCATCGACCAGCGGTCCGGCTCCGGATCGGTGGTGCTGCAGGTCCGGCCGCTCGGCGGCGATTGGAATGAGCCGGCCGGACAGACCGGTTGGATTCCGGAGGCGGTGACCTTGCGCGTCAAGACCGGCTCGGGCGCCATGGCCGATGTGCAGACGGTCCGGCTCGCACGAGGAGCCCGCTGATGATCGTCCGATCCGGTCGGTCGCAGGAGCAGGGCTTTGCGCTGATCGAGGCGCTCGGCGCGCTCGCGATCGCAGGGATCGTGTTGTCGGCGCTGGCCGCGGTGACGTCGCAATGGCTGCCGGCGTGGAAGCGCGGACTGGATCGCGTGCAGCGCGCCGAGATGGTGGCCGCCGCGCTGCGCCGGGTCGGCGATGATTTCGCGGCCGTACAGTTCGTTTCGCCCAATCGCGAGCAGAAGGGGCCACTGTTCGTGGGCGACGAGGTCTCGGCCACGTTCGTGCGCGCCGAGCTCGGCCCCAATGCCGGACCTGGTCTCGACATCGTGCGCATCGGCGAGGAAGGCGGCAGGGGCGAGCGCGCTCTACGACGATCGCGTGCCATGTTCGAGCCCGTGCCGGTCGGCCAGCCCGTGACCGAGCACTTCAGATTCGGTGATCCCGTGGTGCTGTTGTCGGCGCCGTTCCGGATGTCGTTCGCCTATGCCGACAGGACCATGGCGTGGACGCCCGAGTGGCGCGATGCGACCAAGCTGCCGTTCGCCGTTCGCATGACTGTTTACGACGACAGCCGCGGCGGCAGCGCCGTTCTTGTCAGCGCAGTCCGTGTTCAGGTCGATGCGCCAGGCGGCGGCTTTGCGGATACGGGAGCGGGCGGGACCGCGAACCAGCCAGCCGCGGCCGAGCCGGCACAGCCGAACAAGAGCGAGCCGGTCGACTGATGCCGGTGCGTTCCCTCAGCAAAGGCTCCGCCGACAGGCGAGGCGCGCAAGATGGCTTCATCCTCATTGCGGCGTTGTGGATGCTTGCGGCGCTGGCGGCCCTGGTCGTGGTCGTCTCGCAGCAACTGGGAAGCTCGGCGCGATTGCTGCGGCTCGAGGACGAAGCGGTCGAGGCCGATGCGCTGATCTCGGCGGCCATCGAACTCTCGGCCTATCGTCTGCTGCTGTCCAAGGACGAGGAGCGGCCGAGACAGGGCGGCTTCCGTCTGGCGCTTGCAGGCAACGACATTGCGGTCTCGTTCGTCAACGAAGCGGCGCGGATCGATCTCAACACCGCGTCGGAGGACATGCTCGAAAATCTCTTCGTCACGCTGGGCGTCGACCGGGATGCTGCCAAGGCTCATGCCGAGCGGGTGGTTGCATGGCGCTCCAAGCCATCCGATCCAGCCAAGGCCCAGGCGGAGGAGGCACGCTATGCGGCGGCTGGTCTCAAGCGGGTGCCGCGCCTCGCGCCGTTCGCGCATGTCGGCGAGCTGACGCTCGTCCTCGGCCTTCCCGCGTCGCTGGTCGATCGGGTGCTTCCGTTGGTAACCGTCTTCAACGGCTCGCCCGGCATCGATCCGACGATTGCGGCGCCGGAAGTCGTTGCAGCATTGCCGGGAATGACGCCGCTGATCTTGAAGGATTTCCTCAACGCGCGGGCGTCGCTGTCACAGGATGCCGATACGCTCGCCAAGACGCTGGGGCCCGCTGCGAAGGATGCCGCCAAGGGCAAGAGCAAGGCCTACCGGCTACGCATCGTCGTCGGTCCGGCGGGCGGGCTCCGTCATGCGGCGACGGCGGTGATCGTGCCGGGCGGAGGCGAGGAGCCTTATCGGCTGCTGGCGCGGCAGGACGACGGGCCGCAACCGAGGGGAGCGCTTCAGGCGCGGGGGATGCCATGAAGCTGACCGAAGCGATCGAGCGCGGACTGACGGTCTGGACGGCGAACGTCGCCGCAGCGATCGAAGCCGTGGCCGATCGGCAGCTCAGACGTCCGCGGATCCTGATCCGCTACGATCTGCCAGAAACCGTCGTCATGACGGTGCAAACGCCGCCCAAGGCGAAATCGACGCTGGCGCCGGCAAGCGTGAGTCCGGCCGCCGGCGCAGCGCAGGCCGGGCTCTCGCCGGAGTGGCTGCGGACGCTGCGCGGGGCCGCGCTGGAGATTCATCTTGCCGCCGAGAGCGTCCTGCTCCGCTCCCTCGACTATCCGAAGCAGGCCGAGCCGTTTCTCGACGGCATGATCCGGACCCAGATCGGTAGGCTGACGCCGTGGAATCTCGAACAGGTGCTCTACGGTTACAGCGCCCCGCGCACGGCCAATGACCGGATCGCACTGACGCTCGCGGCGACGCCGCGGGCTCTGGTCCAGCCCTTGCTCGCCTTGGCCGATCAGGTCGGCGCCGCCAAGCTCGTCATTATGACCGACGTCGGCTCACCCGATGCCGCCCCCATCCAGCTCTTCAAGGCGTCGCTGCGCTCGTCGCTCGCCGGCGGCCGCGATCTCGGGCGCGTGCTCAAGCTCGGCTGGCTGTCGGTGGCTGCGACCACGGCGATGCTGCTGATCGGGACGACGTTGATCGGCGGATATATGGATGGCGAGCTCGACGACGCGCAGGCGCAGGTCGCGCGGCTGCGTGCGGCCTTGCGGCCCGCGATGGGGGCCACCGCTGCCGATGGGCTGCTCGCCAAGCGCAAGCAGACCAGCCCCGCGAGCGTCATCGTGCTCGATACGCTGTCGAAAATTCTGCCCGACGGGACGTATGTCGTCGAGATGCATATCGAGAACGATCGGCTGCAGATCTCCGGCCTGACCCAGGATGCACCAGCGCTGATCCGGCTGATCGAGCAATCGCCGCAGTTCAGCCGCGCCACTTTCTACGCGCCGACGACGCGCACCGCCGGGGAAGCGGGCGAGCGCTTCCATATCGAGGCGCGCATCAACGCCTATTTCGGAGGCCGGGCATGAACTGGTCGACATCGCTGCGCGGAGTCTTCGTGAAATCGCCGGCCGCTTCAGCGATCCTCTATGCGGCGACCATCGTCGCGCTGCTGTGGCTTGGTGCTGCAGCGGTCGTCGATCTCGTCGCCAAGCGCGACCAGCTCAATGACACCAACGCGGAACTGGCGCAGTTTTCCGGACGCAAACGGCCGGGCGGACGTTCGGCCGCGGGCAGCGCGACGGCTCCGGGCGGATCGATGTTCGTCGAAGGACGAACGGTCACCATCGCGGGCGCGGCGCTGGTGCAGCGCCTCACGGAGGCGATCAGCAAGGTCGGCGGGAGCGTGCTGTCGACCCAGGTCGAGCTGCCGGCGGAGCGCGCCAACGCCAAGTTGATCAGCGTGGTCGCCAGCTGCGAGCTTGAGCAGCCGGCGCTGCAGCAATTGCTCTATGACCTCGAAGCCGGATTGCCGTTTCTCTTCGTCGATCAACTGCACGTGCAGCAGCCGCTGGCGGCTGCAGCCGGCGGCGTGGGGCGGCTGACGGTGCTGGTCACCGTGTCGGGCCAATGGCAAGGAAAAATGTGATGCGGTCGTCCGTCGGCTCCGGTCTCGTCACCGTTGTTACCGTGTGCATACTTACAACCTCGCTCGGCCGGGCGTGGGGCGAGACGGCGGAGGGTCTTGAGCCTGCTGCGCCCGTGCAGGCCGCGCCGTTCGATACCAGCCGGCCGGCCGCTGCGTCCGAGGCTGCCAGGGTGCAAGTCGCGGCTGGCATGAGTGCCAATCCGCTATGGGATGTTCCGATCAGCGCTCTCTCGGCGACGCGCGACCGCCCGATCTTCTCGGCCTCGCGCCGGCCACCGCCGGTCGCCGCACCCGTCATGGTCATGCGAGCGCCGCCGCCTCCGCCGCCGAGAGAGCCGGAACGACCAAACCTGCAGCTCGTGGGCACGGTCATCGGGGATGAGGAAAGCTTCGGCATCTTCGTCGATGCCTCGTCGCAGGCATCGCTGCGCTTGCGCGTCGGTGCCTCGCATGAGGGATGGGTGCTGCAGTCGCTGCGGCCCCGTGAGGCCTCGCTGCGGAAGGCGCCGGAGACAGTGACCTTGCAGATGCCGCAGCTCGGCGCAGCCGGCAGCGGCGACGTGGAGGCGGGACCGATGACCCCACCTGCGGCGCCAAGCGGACGCGAGCGGATGGCGCGGCGGGCGCGCTGAGGTCGCGCGCCCACGACATTCAGAAGGTCACGAGCAATTCGCTCCCGGTGGCCTGTAAAGCGAGCACGGCAAGCAGGCTGAGGACGAGGAACGGGCCGAACGGCAGCGCCGTTTGGCCGGTCAGCCGTCGCCCCATGATGAAGAGGGCGAGCGCCGTAGCGAGTGCCGTCGTCGCCGCGATGAGCAGGAGGATCGGCAAATTGGGCAGGCCGGCCCAAAGCGTTGCAGCCATCAGAAATTTGACGTCGCCGAGGCCCAATCCCTGGCGGCCGCGGGCCGTTGCGTAGAGCGCCCGGAGCAGCAGCAGCGCCAGGCCGACGGCAAGGGCTGCGGCGCAATTCCACAGCGCCTCGGGCAGATCGATGAGCGTTGCGATTCTTAGAAGGCCGCTGGCGGCGACCAGCGCATTCATCCAGTCCGGCAGCAGGCCGCTGCGCAGATCCGTCCAGATCAGGCCGGCGCAGGTCAGGAGCAGCACGAGGATGCAGAGAATGTTGATGGCGTTCGTCACGCGATGTGGGGACTGGAGTTGTCGGATTGCCCGAGCATCGGCCTGCTCAGGCTGCGAGCGATAGTCCTGCCATCATCAGACCGATTGCCGCGACCCAGCCACCAACTGCGCGCACCGCGATCCCGCGCCAACTCGACACCGGCTCGGTCTCAGGACGCCTGAAGGTGACCGCCAGCGCCATCACGAGGGTGATGGTGACGTAGCCTGCACTGGCGAGACCCGCGGCGTAGAGGAGGCGGTCGGTCTGCGGCACGAACTCGCCGGCATTGGCGGCGCCGCGCAGCACACCGAGCACGAATGCAATCACGCTCAGCAGGACCACGGGAATGCGCAAGGCCGCCGCCAACAGCAGCCCGAGAATGAGAATGGTCGCGGCATCGACGAGCGGGGACACCGCCGTCACGCCAGAGCTGGTGGCGAGCGCAAGCCCCGAGCACAACCCGAGCGGAAACACCAGGACCAGCCAGCGTCCGCTCGCCGTACCGAGCGAGCCGGCCAGCAACCCGAGCGTGACCCAGACCACGACGTCCTGCAGGGTGAGCAGCGGATGGAGGGCGCCGGCGTAGAAGTCGCCGAGCCGGACCGATACGATATGCGCGTCGGCGATCTGGGTCTGCGTCAGCAGCAGCGCCGATGCGAGCAGCGCCGTCTTGCGGAATGTGTTCATGCCGCGACTCCAAGGCTCGCGACGAGGAAGTAGCCACCGAGCGCCGCGATGGCTGCGCCAACGCCTTGGATGATGCGCTCTCCGCCGGGCCAGCGCGCGAGCGCGCCGATGGTGATGCCGCAGGCGTGGAGAAGACCGGTGGCGACCACGAAGCCGCAGCCATAGGCCAGGGGATTCGCCGCAGTCGGGAGCTCGACGCCATGGGCGTGGCCGTGAAAGATGGCGAAGACCGCAACGATGATGGCCGCAACCGAAAACGGGACACGGATACGGATCGCGACCACGAGCCCGAGCACCAACGCCGAAAGCGCGATGATGAGTTCCGGGACGGGTAGCCCGATCTTGAGGATTCCCATGACCGCGCCGAACGCCATCACGAGCGGGAAGACGACCGGCAGAACCCAGATCGCGGCGCCGCCGAGCTGCGCGCCCCAGATGCCGACCGCGACCATCGCGACGAGATGATCCAGTCCGGTCAAGGGGTGCAGCAGGCCACTGGCCAGCCCGCCACCGACGCCGGTCTGCTCATGGGCAAAGCCAGGGTTCGCGGTCAGCAGCGAGAGCAACGCCGTACCCAATACGAAATGCAGGAGTTTGCGCGCAGTCATGTTCGTCCCATTCGTCATCATGCGGCGGCCAGAACCCGCACCAGACGGCCCAGGAACCAGAACATCGACACCGAGCCGATCGCATAGGCCGGCAACTCGGCGCCCCAGCGCGGCAGCGCCGCGCCGAGGCGGCGATGTGCCCAGATGAGCGCCAGCACCAGCAGCACGAACAGGACCTGCCCGACCTCGACGCCGACATTGAAGAAGAGCAGCGCCGCGGGAAGGATTCGCCGCTCCAGGCCGAGTCCCGCGAGCGCGCTGGCGAAGCCGATGCCGTGCACGAGACCGAAGCTGAAGGCGACGGCCCAGGGATAGCGGGCGGTCAGTCCGATCTCGCCGCGCTGCTGCTTGACGATCTCGACACCGACGAACACGATGCTGAGCGCGATGCAGGCGTTGAGCGGCCCTTCGGGAACGCCGATCCATCCGAATGCCGTTGCGGCCAGCGAGGCGCTATGCCCGATGGTGAAGGCCGTGATCGTCTTGAGCAGGCGCCAGCCACCCTGGACGATCCAGATGAGCCCGAGCACGAACAGCAGGTGATCGGCGCCGAGAAGGATATGGTCGATGCCGAGATTGACGTAGGTCTTGGCGAGCTCGAGCCAGGTCTCGAGCGTCGGCGCATCGGTGCCGAGCACGGTCACGACCGGATTGGCCGCAGAGATCGTGAAGCTGCGCGTCTCTCCAGCCAACGACGTCACGCGGATGATGGCCGCCGACATGTCCTCGCCGAGATTGGCGATCGTCATCTGCCCGACGAGGCCCTTGTCGCCGCAATTGAGCTCCGGAAGGCGCAGGAAGCAATGCGGAGGCATCTTGAGCTCGATGCGGTTGACGCCATCCTTCGGCAATGTCGTCCAGCGCCCGATATACGCGCCGGGGCGCATCTCGCGGAATTCGAGCACGGCGATCGTCGCCTGATGCGCGGCCGCCGGCCGACCGGGCAGCAGCGCTGCGAGCGCGAGCGCGATGGCGATCAGAGCGCGCGCGCCGGTCACGGCTCGTACCTGATCGTGTAGTTGGCCTTGAGCCGGCTCACCGCCTCCCAGGCCCGTTTCCGCGTCTCTTCGGTGTGCCGCATCTTGGCCGCCTCGGCGCGGATGTCCTCGAGCTTCGCCGGAGCACCCGGCGCCCGAGCGTCGAGACGAACCACGTGCCACCTGTCCTTCGACTGCAGCAGGGTCCATTGCTGCAGGGGAGCCTTGAGCAGGCCGTCGCTGAAGCCGTCGCCAAAGCCGGCGGCCAGGCTCGGCACCGGTCGGTCAAGAACGGCGCGCGTCAGATCGCGCAGCTCCTCCGATTCGCGCTGCTCGCGAATGTCCTCCAGATAGCGCCGCGCCGTCGCTTCGTCGCTGGGTGGCGTCATGAAGAAGCTGACGCGCTCGGGCTCGTCGAATCGCGCATGATTGTCGGCGAACCAGGCGCGCAACTGCTCGTCGCTCGGCTGCGGCACGCGCACTTGATCGAAGATCAGATATTGCAGCTTGAACGCGACACGGTCGCGGATCATCTCGTCGCCGCGGTCGACGCCGAGCGTCTTGCCTTCTCGATAGAGGATTTCGCTGGCGACCCAGGCCTCGACCATCTTCTGCAGCTCGGCCTCGCTCGGGGTGCGCTGCTTGTCCTCGTCGAACGTGTCGATGAAGGACTGGCGCAGCGCCTTGGTCACGGTGATGACCTTCTCGTCCTTGGCTGGCGGATGGATGATGGCATCGGCCGCGAAGATCAGTCCGCCCAGAACAAGGAAGTGGAGGAGCGGCTCCCTGCTGAGCCCACGCAGGGCGGTCACGAATGATAATCGCGCTGGGGAAGAGCTGTTGCCATCTTGCTGATTGGAGCGTGCAGAGGCGCTCTCGAAGGTCTGCGCCGCATTCGACATGGCAGGGGCTGACATACGTTCTTTACAACTCGGGCCGCGCTCGTTGCGCGGCGCGTATATGCAACGGCACACTTGCCGTTGTCACCGGGCAAACGTCAGTGTCACAAAAATTTCGCAACGACTGCGGACCCTGATGGCCGTGGAGACGGCACCAGCAAAAATAAATCCTTCAACAAACTGTTCTCCGAGTTTTGGTTTGGTCGCCGCGCGAAGGACAACGGCGCATCAGTCGCGTTGTCATCACGGTTTAGAACTCGATCGAATTCTTTAGGGGCGACGATAATGGTTCCATCTGCCAAGAAAATCCTGCTGACAGCGGCCTCGGTCTCGCTGGCTCTGTCACAGAACGCCGACGCTGGGGAGCGTTGGGGGGAAACGAGCAAGAACAATCCGTATGTCGCGGGCGACATGCACAACCACAACACCTGCACGGACGGTTCGGTCGCAGCCGGCTATGCGATCGACCGCTCGGTCGGCAAGGGCACCGCGGCGGCGGGCGGCAACAATTTCGATCTCGACTGGTTCACGCTCGGCAACCACGGCGGTTCGGGCAACCGCGATTGCCGCTTCAGCGATGCGAGCGCCAACATTCCGGGCGACAATACGACGACCTATTGGAGCCAGACGCTCGGCAAGACCATCGACGGCATCACCATCACCAGCCTGAAGGGCACCCCGAACGGCACCGACACCAATGCCAAGATGTGGCGCTGGCAGTCGATCAAGGAGATCGAGTACCCGACCATCGTCAATCGCACCGCGACCTACAACAAGGTGCTGGTCGAAGGCCTCGAGTGGATCCTGCCGGGCCACGAGCATGGCGACGTCGCCGTGATCGCCGGCCAGAACCCGCGCGGCTACGGCAACGCCGACAAGATGGCCGAGTTCGAGTATCGCTTCGACCGCGCGGACACCGACGCGATCGGTCCGGTCGATGCGAGCAACAACCCGGTCTGGGCCGGCAAGGACAACGTCAATAATTCCGGCACGGCCGGTCACCAGAAGGCCGTCGCCGGCATCGCCTGGCTGCAGGCGAACCACCCGCTGCAATCCTATGCGGTGCCGACCCATACCGAGCGGCAAGGACCTTTCAACGCGAACGGCTCGGCCGGCTACAACATCGAGCACTTCCGTGACTTCAACAATGCCGGTCCGACGGTCGCGTTCGGCATCGAAGCTCCCGGTCACATGGCCGAAGGCGGCGTCAACGGCGGCTCGGGCTCGTATGGTTCGGGCGCTGTCGGCGGCGGCACTTACGGCATGCAGGGCGTCTACACCGCCAAGGTCGGCGGCTTGTGGGACGGTCTGCTCGGTGAAGGCCGCAACTTCTTCCTATTCCAAAGCTCGGACTGGCACAGCCGCGGCGTCTATGGCGCGCGCGATCCCGGCACGACCGCGGACTTCATCCCCGGCGAGTACACCAGGCTCTACGTGCCGAACGAGCGGCGCTTCTCCCAGCAGTCCATCATCGACGGCATGCGCTCGGGCAACTCCTATTCGGTCAACGCCGACATCATCGACTCCGACATGGAGTTTCGTGCGAAGGGTGAGTGGGACTATGACTGGAAGACGATGGGCGAGACGCTGGTCGTGCGTCCCGGCGAGAAGGTCACGCTCGAGATGGAGATGACCGTTCCGGCGTCCAACAACAGCCCGTACAGCTTCAACAATCCGCTGCTGCTGCCGGTCGGCATCAAACAGCCGTTGAACAAGCCCTCACTCGACCACGTCGACCTGATCACCGGTGACATCACCGGCCTGATCGCGCCGGGCGCTCCGGGCTATGCGGTAGCCAATGCCGGCGGCGTTGCCGGTGCGGCCATTGTCTACAACCCCTCGGCCAAGATCGCGAAGCAGATCCAGGCGACCAAGATGCAGAGCCGCAAGCTGCGCGACGGTTCGGTCCGGCTCAGCTTCAGGACCACCTTCATTGCGGGCAAGACTCCGTTCTACATCCGCGCCCGCGGCACCAACATTCCGCCGGCCACGCCGAACGTGTCCGACAGCGCCGGCAATCCGCTGCTCGACGCCAACAATGCCACCGTCAGCTGCACCGATCCGGCATGCCCGTCGCATCTCGGCACCGTCGGCGGCGTGAAGAAGGTGACCAACGACGTGCAGGCCTGGTCGAATGTCTGGTTCTACGCGAACCCGATCTTCGTCCGCCCGTACGGCGCGCCCGAGCTGCTGGTGGAGAAGAACAAGGAGCTGGCCCGCAAGCTGGCCCACGAGCATCACCACTGGCACGACTGGGATCATTGGGGCCATTGGGGCCACTGGGGTCGCTGGGCTTTCAACCGCGACTGATCGACCGGCGTCGATCAGACGGGACGATATCGTTCCGTCTGATCTGGCCCACTCCGAAGCGCCGGTTTGCGAACCGGCACTTCGTCTATGAAGCCTGTTTTGACCTGGGGTTCGTCGAGGTGATGTCTCGCTTGTCCGCCGTAAGTTTCGCCATCCTTGCTCTCACGACCGCGGTCGCGTCGGCGCATGACGAGGAGCCGACGCGGGAGGTCTGCGACGCCGCAGTGGCCGAGGCGCGCGCGCAAGCGGCGACGTTGCCGGCCGACGACGTCTCGCGCTATTTCGCCGAGCGGGACATTCAGCAGGCGCTGGTCGAGGCAGGCAATGGCGAGTTCGATGATTGTGTCGAGAAGGCCGAGCGGGCCGTGATGGAAGTGCGCGACCGGCCCCACAGCCTGAAGCCCGGCGAGCGGCTCAACATTCTTCGTGCCGACGAAATGCCGGCGCGCTGACGGGCGTGCGCCGCGTCTCCACTCTCGTCATCCGGCTGTCATGCAAGTCGGCAATTTGTCGGTCCTGTTGCGGCGCGTGCAAGGCCTTGAGACATGGACCAGATCGAAGCTCTTTTTCCGATACCGTTGTTGCGTTCGCCCGGGCTCTTGAGCGCCGAGCTCAAGGACGCGGCGGTGGCAGCCATCCGCAGTTCGAAGATCGAGAACAATCTGCGCTCCGGACAACTGTTCCACACCGAGGTCGCCGATCCCCGGGCCAACAATCTGTTTCAGACCATCGCCGAACTCGCCATGCCCAAGCTGGTCGATTTCGGCGAGCTGCTGTTCGGCGAGAAGCTGCGCTGGACGGTCAAGGAGATGTGGACGAACATGCTGGAGACTGGCGGCAACCAGACGCTGCACGCCCATGCCAACAGCTTCATCTCCGGCATCTTCTATCTGACACCGTCGCATCCCGGCAGCCGCACCGTGTTCGTGCGGCCGCCCGGCGGCAGCGACTTCTCGTTCCGCCATCACACGCGCAGCGCCGCCGTCGGTCCGTTCAATGCCGGCAAGTACGTGCTGCCCGAGGCGGAGCCGGGCGATCTCGTGCTGTTCCCGAGCTATCTCTACCACGAGGTGCCGCGCAATCAGGGCGATCAGCGCATCACGATCGCCTTCAACGCCATTCCTGATCATCTGGACTGCTGGGGGTACCGCGTCAGCTTCTCGTCCTGACGCGCTATCGTCCGAACTCGCGCGCCAGCAGGTCGCGCGCTTCGCGTCGCGACGGCGCGGCGGAGTCGATCGCCTGAAGCAGGCGTTCAGCAGCCGCGCGATCCGATGCAAGCAGCGCTCTTGCCATGCTCATCAGCGGCGCATAGGCCGGCTCGAACTCGGCGCTGGCGCGAATGGAATCGAGGAGGCCGGCGCGGCGGCTGCGATGAGCGCCGGCCCGCGCGGTTCGCCGGTCAGCGCCGCGCCGGCCTGGATGAATCGGTTACGAGCCCGCCAATAGGCGCCGAGTCGTTGCTCCCACATCCCGCGGTTCGAATCGTCCAGCAGTTCGCCCGCATCGGTCTTTGTCTGGTTGAGGACTGTCAGCAGCAATTGCCAGGGCGCCGCCGAGAGAGCGTGGACGTTGCTGCGCGCGTCGAACGTGACGAACGGGAAATCGTCGGTGTTGCGCGGTCCCGGACCGGCAAAGCTCGCGAGTGCTTTCGCGCCGGCGACATACTGGCCCAGAAGGTCGATCGGCTGATCGAAGCCGAGCGGTTGAATGATCGGGTGAAGCTTGCGGTCGGCGAACCGTGCGGCGACGAGTTCGGGGACGATCGGGCTCGGGACGCCTGATCCGATCAGAGCCAGCATCGGCGTGCGTACGCTGTAATGGTTCAGCCAGGCAGACCCTTGTGGGAAGACCGCAAGAAAGCTTCTGACGATCGCGCGCAGCGACGGCGTATCGAGCTGATAGAGCGGCAGCCACTGGCAGAACACGCCCTCGGCCGCCAGCCTCCGCTTGACGGCCGCGAAATGTTCGACCGTGGACAAGCGCGCCGCTGCCATCCAGCGCCGGGTGGAACAGGTCGGCCACGATCACGTCGTAGCGTCCATCGTCGGCGATGATGAAGCGCCGGGCATCGGCGACGGAGATCGGCGGCCTTTCCTTCTCGGCCGCGGGGTTGTCGAACCAGGGCAGCAGGGCGACGACCTCCGAGGACAGTTCGACCGCGCGCACATCGACGTCCGGCATCTGCGCCGCGCCGAGCACGGTCGCGCCGGTGCCGACACCGAGGAAGAGGGCGTTGCGCGGCGCCGGATGCAAGAGCAGCGGCAGCATGGCCTGGCGGAAATCGGATCGCACCGAGCTGGTGCCGCCCATGCGGAAGTGGCCGTTCACCTCGAGATAGCGTGCTCCTGAGGCGTCGTCGACGACGCTCGCGGTCGCCATCGGTCCTCGCGCACGGCGAGAAGCTTGCCGCCCGGCGGGACCTTGATGAGCAGGGGGCGGGAAGCCACGACAGCGCGAGTGCAAGCAGTGCGGGCGCTGCCGCCCAGCGCAGCACGGCGCGTTGGGGCTGCAGCAGCAGAAGATATCCGACGGCAACGAGGACCAATGCCCGCCAAGCGCCGAAAGCTGGAATCAGCAGTTGTGCCGCGGCCAGCGGTGCAATCGCTGCGCCGAGGCTGTTGATGCCGACGGCCCAGCCGACCGATCCTCTGACGTCGCGGACATCCTGCATGAGGTGGCCGAACAAGGCGCCCATCGCCATCGCAGGCAACAGGAACAGCGCCAGCGCAATGGCGAGCTCGCCGGCGATGCCGAGGCTTGCGGCGCTATCAGCGAGATCGCCCAGCAAGGGCGTGACGAGTGCCGTGCCGAGGCAGACCAGCGCGGTGCCGCTGATCAACGCGGTTCTGCCGCGTGCAACCCTCGGCCAGACGCGCTGCCAGATCATGCCGCCGATCGCGGTGCCCAGCAGGTAGGCCGCCAGCAGACAGGCGAAGCTATAGACGGTGTCCTGCATCATCTGCGCGGCCAGGCGCACGACCAGCACTTCGAACGCGATGCCGAGCAGGCCGGTGACGAACAGAGTTGCTGTCAGGCGGAGGCCGGTGACGGCAAGCCCGCGACCGTCGTGCGCGCCAGCTTCGACCTGCGGGGCTCGGCCGAGGCGAAGCGCTGCCAGCGCGCAGGCCGCGTTGATGGCTGCCAGGCAAAGCAGCGTCGTCGACAATCCAAGCGCGGGGATCAGCACGAAGGTGGACAGCAGCGTGCCGGCGACGGCGCCGGCCGTGTTCGCGCCGTAGACGCCGGCGCTGACGGGCTGCAGGCCACGCGCCGCCGACATCATGCGTTCCAGCGCGGTCAGCGTCCCGCCCATCGCCACTGTCGCCGGCAAAAGCACCAGTGTCGGCAGCAGGAAGCTCGCGCTCCATAACAGGACGGGGAAGGAGCCGTGCCGAGCAGCGGCGCCAGGGCGCGAGCGCTCGCGGGAAGCAGCCAGACCGCACACAGCCCCCACAGGCCGATGACCGTTTCGAGGATCGCATAGACCCGGTGCGGATGGGCGGCGCGGCGGATGCGGGCGTCGAGGACGAAGGCGCCCACCGCCAGCCCGGCGAAGAATCCAGCAATGGCGCCGAGCACCGCCATCATCTCCGTGCCCAGGGCGAGCGCGAGCTGGCGCGTCCAGACGATCTCATAGCCGAGTCCGGCGACGCCGGATGCCGCAATCAGCAGCTTCAGCGCCGTCAGTCGAGCCGTGCTCCGGCGGGCGACGGGACCAACGCCGGCAGACCCGACGCCTTGCTTCTCCGCGATCAGATCATTGCCGCGCGGGTCTGCATGGCGTGCTTCGGTCAAGATTCGGTACCTGCAATTCCCGTGATCGGTCTGCGGATGCAGCGCGCCGTGCGGCCGCTCCGAGCGCTGGATCAAGCTCGGCGGTCCGCCAAGGTCGAGTTCGTTTCCTTGTGTTCGCGTTTCGTGACGGTGGTTTGACAGAGGCTGCGGCAGCACCCGCCAGTCTGCTCAATTCCAAGAACAGCAAGTTTTGACGGGACAGTCCGAATGGCGATCGTAGATCGTGTGGCCGTTCTATTGTGCCGGCAAGCCCGCGTCGACCACGAGCCGAACGATCCGGGCAGCGGCCTCGCGATACACCGGACTGGTCTTCTTCATCGGCGGCGCCACGTTGAGCGCCGTCGTGCCGGGCCTCAGCTTCAGTCCCTTCTGGATCGCGGCTCTCGCTTCATCGATCTGCCCGGCCCTCTGGTAGGCGGCTGCCAGGCTCCGCACCGCGCCCGTCACGCCGCCCTGGAATGCCGCTGCCGTCATTCCAACCTTCGTTTCCGTCGCCGTTCGGCGCAGAGGGTTGTATCGCTTGGGAGTCGTCAGGGAACGATGACCAGACGCAGCCGCGATTTGCGGAACGTTGCGGTCGAATTCGGTCAACCATCGATCTCTCTCCGATCCGACATTGTTGTGCTGCGCACGAAAAACGGGTCGAAATCGGTGGAAACGGGTGTAAATGCGCGGTGATCGGGTGGCTCTGGTACGCTTCCAAATGGCTGATGTGTCAAATAAATTAGTGAAATCAACACATTGGCGCTTCTCCGTGGCGCCGATGATGGATTGGACCGACAGGCACTGCCGGGTGTTCCATCGGCTGCTGTCGCGCCGGGCGCTGCTCTATACCGAGATGGTCACGACCGGTGCCGTGATACATGGCGACCGCCAGCGGCTGCTCGGCTTCGATCGAAGCGAGCATCCGGTGGCGCTGCAGCTCGGCGGCTCCGATCCCCGCGATCTCGCGACGTCAGCCAGGATCGGCGAGGAGTTCGGCTACGATGAGATCAATCTCAATGTCGGCTGCCCGTCGGACCGGGTGAAGGACGGCCGCTTCGGGGCCTGTCTGATGGCCGAGCCTGCGCTCGTCGCCGCCTGCGTCGCCGCGATGAAGCGCGCCGTTCGCATTCCCGTCACGGTGAAGTGCCGCATCGGCATCGACGATCAGGATCCGGAAATCGCACTCGATATGCTGGCGGACGCGGTCGTCGACAGCGGCGCAGACGCGCTGATCGTGCACGCGCGCAAGGCATGGCTGAACGGCTTGTCGCCGAAGGAGAACCGTGACGTCCCGCCGCTCGACTACGACAGGGTGTACCGGTTGAAGGCGAGGCTGCCGCACGTGCCCGTCATCATCAATGGCGGCATCGGCAGCATCGAAGCTGCGCAAGCTCATCTTGCGCATGTCGATGGCGTGATGCTCGGGCGAGCGGCCTATCAGGAGCCGTGGCGGCTGCTCGACGTCGATCCCGTCCTGTTCGGAGACGTTGCGCCGCATCGAACCATGAAGGACGTATTGGCGGCGTTCGAGCCATACATCGCGCGCCAGCTCGGGCAGGGCACGCGGCTGCACGCGATCACGCGACATCTCGTCGGCGCCTATCACGCGGTGCCCGGCGCACGCGCGTTCCGCCGCCATCTCGCCGAGCGCGGCGTCAAGCCGGACGCCGGCATCGAGGTGCTGCGCGAGGCGGCCGCGATGGTCGAGGCGCGCCCCGCGGTTGCTGCGCTGGCCTGAGCGGCTCAGGCCAGCGGCGGCAGTTCGGCGACGGCCTGTCGCGCGCCCGCATTGCTGGCTGCCACGATGCTCAGCCCCTCAGCTGCGATCGGGAAAGCCATGCAGCATCAGCCGGTCTGAGCGCACTTCCCACCGCTCCAGCCGGTCGAGGAAGCTCATGCCGAGCAAATTGGTCTTCATCTGGCCGTTGCGCACCACCAGCGCCGGCACCGAGCGCTCCACCAGCTTGCCGATCGCCAGCCGGTCCAGGGTCAGCCGCGCCGCCTTGGCGTGGCCGCCGGCGGTCTCGACGTCGACGTCGTATTCGAGCAGCTCGAGCGGCAGGCCTGCGGCCTTGGCGGTCTCGTAGGTCAGCACGACGGATGTGGCGCCGGTGTCGACCACCATCGGCGCGGTGACACCGTTGATCTTGGCGCGCAACGCGAACTCGCCGCCTCTGGTGCGCTCGATCTCGACCGCGTTGATCGGAGGACTCGCCTTGGCCCTGAGCGCGCGGCTGCGCAGAACCTCCGACACGGTGTCGCTCGCGAGCGCCGCCTGCTCGGGATCCTTGTAGACGATCACGGCGCCCGCGGTGAGCACCATGGTGACGAAAACGAGCACGACCTTGTTCATGCCGCGCCTCCCGTCGGAACGGAGGCGCTCAGTCGCGCCGACGCGCCAGCGCGGGGCAGGCCGGCGTCGTGCATGCGGGACGGCAGCCCGTCCATCAGCGCCCGCCGCTCGTCGGTCGACATGCGGCCCCAGCGGGCGATCTCCGGCAGCGTGCGTCCGCAGCCGAAGCAGAGCTTCGTCTTCGGGTCGATCATGCAGACGGCGATGCAGGGCGTATCCTGGCTCATGGCGCCAGTTTGAAAGGTTCTGCCACTGTCGTGCAAGTGCAATCATCTCACAGTCCCGTTCCGGCATTCATGATCGGCTTGCGCACCCGGCGCTTCTCCTGAGCGGGGGCGATCGCATGTTCCGGCTGCAATGGCGGGGCCTCGTCCGACAGCGGAGCGAGCGCCGACATCACCCGCTCCGGCGGGAAGGTGACGATCACCTCGGTGCCGATGCGGACCTTCGATTTCAGCGTGAACGTGCCGCCATGCATCTCGATCAGATTCTTGGCGATGGGCAGGCCCAATCCCGCGCCCTGTTCGGCCGACTTGATCGAGTTGGAGCCCTGGCCGAACGAAGCGAGCACGATCGGAATCTCGTTCTCGGGGATGCCCGAGCCGGTGTCCTTGACGCTGAGATATTGTCCGCCCGAGGCGGTCCAGCCGGCCTTCAGCCAGATGTCGCCGCCCTGCGGCGTGAACTTGATGGCGTTGGAGAGCAGGTTGAGCACGACCTGGCGGATCGCGCGCTCGTCGGCCCACAGCCGCGGCATCTTCTGCTCGAACACCTCGCGAATGGTGATGCCGCGGCTCGTTGCGCGCAGCTTCAGCAAATGGTGGCAGTCGGCGATCACGTGCACCAGCGCCACGGCTTCCTCGTTCAGCTCGTACCGGCCGGCCTCGATGCGCGAGAGATCGAGGATCTCGTTGATGAGGTTGAGCAGGTGGACGCCCGAATTGTGGATGTCGGCCGAATATTCCTTGTAGACCGGCACGGCATGCACGCCGAAGATCTCGCTCTTCATCACCTCGGAAAACCCGAGAATGGCGTTCAGCGGCGTCCGCAGCTCGTGGCTCATTTGCGCAAGGAAGCGCGACTTGGCGACGTTGGCGGCCTCCCGCGCGGTAGCGCGCCTCGTCGGAGATCGCCTTGGCCTGCTCGAGCTCGCCGATCAGGGCGTCCTTCTCGGCGCGCGCTTCGAGCGTGGCGAGCGTCGTCGCATGCAGCTGATGGGCGAGCAGCACGAAGTAGCCTTCGGCGGCGACGGCGAACCCGGCGAGCAGGTAGTTGTCGAACGTGCCCGACAGCGCGAGGCTGAGGGTGATGGCGACCGTCACCGGTGCGGTGACCGCGACGGCGGCGACGGGCAGGTTGGCTGCGAGCATGCTTGAGACCGCGATCACCAGCAGCATCAGGAACATCATCAGCGTGTCCGATACCGCCGCAAGCGCCGGATGGATCAGGATCGCCATCCAGCACACGCCGTAGAGCAGGTCGAGCAGCACGAAGCGCGTGCGCCAGCGCCGCGTCGCCGCCAGCGACGGCTGGTCGGCGAGGAAGTTCGAGCAGTTGCGCACGATCGCGGCATGAATGCAGAGCACGCCGAGCGTCCAGGCACCGGCCGCGATCGCATGCAGCCATACGCTGAGCATCAGGCCGGTTGCGACCACCAGCAGCACGACGATGTAGGAGGCGGAGATGCGGGTCTGCGCGTATTGGCGCAGCAGCTCACGATCGAATGCCGGACGCGTTCCCGATGTCGACGTTAACCGGTCGCGCGCCTCGCGCACCTGCTGCTGCGCGGCTCGGCGCTGGCTTGCTGGTGCAAGCGCCGGCGGATCTGCCGGAAGCTCGACGACCTCAGGCTTTTCAGCGGGTTTACTCCATCAAACAACACAAATCCTGCCCGGGAGGTACGGGCTGCTTTCTGCATTGTCTATAACTGGGCCCAAATCCTTAAGACGGATTATAGACAACGAAAAATTTGCGTTAACCGCGCGTTAAATTAACCATTGTGGCGAGGCTCAGCGGGGCTGCATTCGCAGGCGGCGCCAGCCGATCACTACGCCGGTGATGCTGAAGACGAGGCCGATTGCGCACAGGCCGACGATGAGAAGCGTGCGCAGCGCCGGATGGGCGAGCAGGGCCGGAAAGTCGAGCGTGTGCAGCGCCTGATAGAGCCAGCGATAGGCGCGCCTGGAAGGGTCGAGCTTCTCGAGCACCGCGCCGGAGGCGGCGTCGACATGATACCAGGTGTCGCCGCAGATCACGCGATGGACCGGCGCGCCCGGGACATCGGAGGCGAACGGATAGTCGTCGCCCGGCTCTACTTCGGTCGAGCGCGCGCAATCGCCGCGCAGACGGGACGCCGCGGCATTGACGTTGGCCGGCTGCAGGAAGCGGCCGACGATTCTGTGCCGAGGCGCCGTCCAGCACCGAAATCTGCTGCTGGCCGGGCGCTCGCCGCATGCGCTGATAGAGATGGCCGCCGAAGGCGAACCACTCGATCTCGCGGACCTCGCCATGCACGGCCGCGAGCGCGCCCGCAGTCAGCGCGCTCCAATCCGGTGCGCCGACGAGAATGGCCTGCTCGACGGCGTCAGATGGCCGGTCGCGAACAGCCTGCCATGGTCCATCGACAGCCAGCCGCTGACCATCCAGGTCAGCACGAACTGCATGCAGAGCAGACCGGCCCAATGATGCCACAGGTGCCAGCCGCGGTACCGCGAGCACAGTCGCGCCTTGCGATATCTCAACCGCATCGGGCCGAGCAGGGCGCCGCTAACGGCGGCGATGACCGCCGCGAGCGACAGCCACCATACGACGACGTTCCAGGCCGCCCAGTCCTTGCGCAGCACGGTCGGATAGATCCAATGGACGACGCTGCCGACGTAGTTCCAGGCGCGTTCGAAGCGTGTCGTGTCGAGCACGACCTCGCCGGTGCTCGAGGACACGTAGAGCTCGGTGCCATCGCGATCGTTGAGCGCGATCCGGTGCAGCGGACGATGCACATCGAACCGGTTCGGCACCGTCCATTGGTCGTAGCTGTCCAGCGTGGCAATGGTGGCGCCATCAGCCTCGAGCCCGCGCCGCTGGGCTGCTGCGCGTGCCACCGATAGCGCGAGAACGGGATCGTTCACGTCTGCGACGGCCAGCGTGTCGGCGTGAATGGCCGCGCTGCGGCCGGCGATCGAGATGACATAGACTGGACCATCCACGCGCTGCATCAGGCGGATGCGGTCGGGATGATCGATTCCGGCAGCGGCGAGGGCCTCCGCGGGACTGTGCAGCGACATGGCGATGTCGAGCACGGGCAGCGCGGCAAAGCGCTCGCTCTCGGTCTGCGCCGGGAACGGCACGTAGTGCATCACGATTCCGGTCGCGAACCACAGCACGAGCAGCGGACCGAGCGGAATGCTCAGCCAGCGGTGCGTGAGGATCAGCGCCCGGATCATGCTGCCATCAGAACTTGAGCGAGGCTTCGACCTCGTAGGTGCGGGGCGCACCGAGGAAGATCTGGTCGGGATAGAACGGATCGCTCCAGGCCGCGTAGCGCCGGTCGGTGACATTGCGGACCCGGAAGGCCAGGCGCGTGCTGGTCGCGGCGGCGAACAGCGGCACCCGTGGCAGGTCGATGAAGGCGAACAGGTCGGCGGTGGTGTAGGCCAGCAGTTTCACCGTATTGGCATCGGTGCTCCAGCGGTCGCCGACGTGGCGCACGGAGAAGCCGAGCTCGACCGGCCACCAGCCGGGATTGAGGAAGCGGTAGGAGCCGCCACCATTGACGATGATGGCGGGGATGTTGGGCGGCGTGTTGCCCGAGAACGAGCCGCCGCCGGCGAGATCATAGTCGGCGTAGCGCGCGCGGACATAGGCGACGTTGCCCCACAGCCTGCTCTCCGGCGTCGGCCGCACGGCGGCGGCGACCTCGATGCCCTGCGATTTCACCTTGCCGGCAAGGTTGAGCTGCTGGCCGGCCTGGGCGCTGTAGACGTTGTTGCGTTCGATGTCGAAGGCGGAGAAGGTCCACTCCGCGCGCCCGTTCCACGCGAGTTGTTTGACGCCAGTCTCGTAGCTGCGCGAATCCGACAGCGTGAGGTTCTGGGCCGGACTCAGCAGGAAGATGCTGTCGGCCGAGATGTCGGTGGCCGTCGCATATTGGCTGTAGAAGGTGGTGCCCGGCAGGCGCTTCCCAGGTATAGCCGATGCGTCCCGTGACCGGCTCCCAGCGCTTTGAGTAGGGGAAGCCGCTCTTCACGACGCCATCCTTGTCGATGGAGTTGCGGTCGAGCGTGAACGGGTTGTAGCGCAAGCCGCCGACCAGCGCGAAAGTGTCGGTGAAGCTTCAGACGGTCTTCGAAGTTCAGCGCCACGCTGTCGATGGTGGCGGTCTGCAACTGCGTTCCGAGCGGGCCATGGAGGCCCCGGTCGAAGCCGATCAGCGGGACCGAGTCACCGGGAAAGTTTGCGGCGCCGGGCCGCGTGAAGTCGGTGTGGGAGCTTTCGACGGATGTCACGAGCCGGTTGGCGAGGCCGAACAGGTTGGCGTTCCACGTGATGTCGGTGACGTTGCCGACCATGTTGTGGTTGTGGTGAACGAAGAACCGCTCGCGATCGACCGTGTTGGTGGTCGCGTTGAACGCCGAGACCTCGTTATTGTACCAGTCGCGGCTGGCGTTGTAGTTGTAGACTTGACTCCTCAACTTGACGTCGTTGCTCAAATCCCATTCGAACCCGCTGCGGACCCAGGATTCCCTGATCACCTTGTGGCCGTCGACCACGTTGTAGTTCGTCGACAGCGTGCGGCCGTCGATCGTGACAGCGCCGAGATCGCTGCCGTTGTAGGCGGAGATCTCGGTGCCCGATACGATGCCGATGGTTGCGTTGGCGCCGCTATAGGCCACCGGCGCCAGCGGCGTGCCCTCATAGGGCTTGGCCTTGTAGTCCTTGAATTCGGCGGCAAAGAAGGTCTTGAAGCTGTCGGACAGGCGGTAGTCGAGTTGGCCCGAGACATGGACATTCTTGAACTCGGTGTCGTCGACGAAGCCGACCTCCTTGGTCCGGCTGATGTCGAAACGATAGTCCAGGCCCTTGATGGTCGTGCTGCCGCCCGAGCCGAACCCGCCGCGGAACGTGCCGCGCTGGTCGAAGCCGACGAAGGCTTCGCTCTCGATCGGGCCGGTGTGCGGAGCCTTGGTCACGAAGTTGATGGTGCCGCCGACCGCGCCCTGGCCCGAGATCAGCGAGGAGGGACCCTTGAGAAACTCGACGCGGTCGAGGTTGAACGTTTCCGTCGTCAGCGCGGTGAAACCGGTCGGGCCGATGTTGATGCCGTTGTAGAGGACGTTGACCTGGTTGCCCTGGAAGCCGCGCATCGCGAAGCCGACATCGTTCGGGGCATCACCCGCGCTGACGCCGGTGGCGCCTTCACCGCGTCGACGGTCGTGTGGTAACCCTGCTCACGCAGCCGTCTCCGCGCCGACGATCTCAACCGAGGCCGGTACCTCGCGCGCGGTGAGGCCGAGCCGACTTCCGCTCGTGGGCGTCGCATTGCTGTTCAGCGGCGTGGCGGCCGTACCGTTGGAGAGGCCCGATGGTCCGGTGGTCGGGGCCGGTGCGGCGGCGCGTTGCGGCGCCGGACGAGCATTCCGGCTGGCCGTCCGGCTCGACGACGGCCCGTGGTCGGCGGTCGGCCGCCGCCGCGGCGCGTCGACGGTGACGTCCGGCAGCAGGGTGTCGGTGGCTGCTGCCGGTCCGGCGGCCTGTTGAGCATGCGCTTCCGGCACGACCGACCAGCCTGCCACCACAAGCCCCACCAGACCTATCGAACCCCGAGATCTCTCTCGCACGCTCATTCCGACCCCCACCGCGGCGACCGGCTGCGCCGGCGCCCTACCTTCATGATGACCAGAGGAGCGTTAGCCGAGATCGATGTATATGTAATGTTATAACATTACATATGATACATTCCAGGCGATGGTGTCTCGATCCGGCAACACATGCGAGCGATTAGCGATTGCAACGGGTATCAGCGAGTCGCGGGAGGCGCAATCGGCTCGGCGGAAGGACTTAGGCGACTTGAGCCTTGCAGCTCGGCGCGGGCGAGCGGGAAGAGCCTGATGGCGAATGGCGGACGTCAGGAGCGCGCCGGTGGTGTGAACCTGCCGCTGTCCGCATCGGAGCGGCAGGTTCGGTCGCGATTGGCCGCTTACTTCTCCAGGCGGGCCAGCAGGCTCGACGTGTCCCAGCGCTTGCCGCCGAGCTTCTCGACCTCGGAATAGAACTGGTCGACTAGCGCGGTCACCGGCAGATGGGCGCCGTTGCGGCGCGCTTCGCTGAGGCAGATCGACAGATCCTTGCGCATCCATTCCACCGCAAAACCAAAGTCATATTTGCCCTCGTTCATGGTCTTGTAGCGGTTCTCCATCTGCCAGGACTGGGCGGCGCCCTTGGAGATGGTTTCGATCACCGCGGGAACGTCGAGGCCGGACTTCTTCGCGAAATGGATACCCTCGGACAGGCCCTGCACGAGGCCGGCGATGCAGATCTGGTTGACCATCTTGGTCAGTTGGCCGCTGCCGGCCGGTCCCAGCAGCTTGCACATCCGGGCATAGGCCGCGATCACCGGCTCGGCGCCGGCATAGGCGTCGGCGGTGCCGCCGCACATCACCGTCAGCACGCCGTTCTCTGCGCCGGCCTGGCCGCCGGACACCGGTGCGTCGATGAATTTGAAGCCGGCCTTGGTGGCTGCGGCGTCGAGCTCACGTGCCACTTCAGCCGAGGCCGTGGTGTGGTCGACGAAGGTCGCGCCCTTGGCCATGCCGGCGAAGGCGCCGTCGGGGCCGATCGTGACCGCGCGCAGGTCGTTGTCGTTGCCGACGCAGCACATCACGAAGTCCTGGCCTTCGGCGGCCTGCTTCGGCGTGGGGGCTGCCTTGCCGCCGAACTTGTCGGCCCATTCCTTCGCCTTGGCCGCGGTGCGGTTGTAGACCGTGACCTCGTGACCGCCCTTCTTCACGAGATGTCCTGCCATGGGAAAACCCATCACGCCGAGACCGATGAAAGCGACTTTAGCCATATGAGCTACCTTGACCTTGGGGTTCTGCCGGCAGCCTTGGAGAGGGGCCGGGCTGTTCTTGAAAGGAACACATCAGCATCCGGCGCGGGTCGCGGCGGTGCTGGACGCCGCACCATAACGGCTTGCGAGACGGGGGCAACGGCTTCGTGACGGATGCGAAAGCGCGCGTCCGTGCTAAAGAGGCCTCATCATGACGGCTTGCAAAGCCGTCATCCGGCAACGAAATCCAGTCAACCAACGAACCAGCCAGGGAGTGTTTCGCATGGGCGTCAGCGTCGGCGTGCTCGATCATTTCAATATCCGGACCCGCAACCTGCAGGAGACGCGTGCGCTTCTACGAGGACGTGCTCGGGCTCGAGAACGGCGCCCGGCCGAACTTCGCCTTTCCCGGCGCCTGGATGTACAGCGAGGGCGCCCGGTGGTGCACCTGGTCGACATCTCGCCGACCGCAGAGGCACGAAAGCCGGACTCCGGCGTCGTCCACCATGTCGCCTTCGTCAGCCGCGGCTTCGCCGGCATGAAGGCCCGGCTCGCGGAGAAGGGCATGCCGTTCGAAGCGCGCCAGGTGCCGGGCGGGGAGCTGTGGCAGATCTTCGTGCGCGACCCCAACGGCGTGATGATCGAGCTCAATTACGAGGCAGCAGAAAGAGCGGGCCGAGGATGCGCCGGTGGAGACCGCCTCCGACATCGGAACCATGGTGGCGTTTTGAGCCGGCCGGCTTTATGAAGCGGCGCAACGCAGGGCCGGAGCGGTGCCGTCGCAGACGACGGAAGATCATGTCCGGCCAACAGGATAGGGCGCGACGATGTGGCGCGTTCTGAACTTCTTCAGGAGACGCGCCGTGAGCGTGACGCAGCAGCAGGTTATCGAGGCACTCAAGCGGGTCCGCTCGCCACGTGGCGTGGCGCTGCCGGACGCCGGCGTGCTGTCGCCGATCACGGCCAATGACGGCAAGGTGTTCTTCTCGATCAATGTCGAGGCCAGCGAGGCGCGCGCCTGGGAAGACACCCGCACGCAAGCCGAAGCCGCCGTGCGCGCCATTCCCGGCGTGACCATGGCGATGATCGCGCTGACCGCCGAGCGCAAGGCGGGCGCTGCCGCCCCGCCACCGCGGCAGGGCGGGGTGCAGCCGGTCTCGGCGCATCGTCCGCATCAGCACCAGCATCCGGCGGACTCGCCGATGTCCCGGCAAGCCGCGATCCCGGGTATTGCGGCCGTCATCGCGGTGGCCTCGGGCAAGGGCGGTGTCGGCAAGTCGACCACCGCGATCAATCTCGCGCTGGGCCTGCGCGACCTCGGCCTCAAGGTCGGGCTGCTCGACGCCGATATCTACGGCCCCTCGGTGCCGCGGCTGACCGGGCTGCAGGAAAAGCCCAAGCTCACCGACGAGAAGAAGATGATTCCGCTGTCGCGGTTCGGCCTGTCGATCATGTCGATCGGCTTTCTCGTCGACGAGGACAGCCCGATGATCTGGCGCGGCCCGATGGTGATGTCGGCGATCAACCAGATGCTGCGCGACGTCGCGTGGGGCACGCTCGACGTGCTCGTCGTCGACATGCCGCCGGGCACCGGCGATGCCCAGCTGACCCTGGCGCAGAACGTGCCGCTGAAGGGCGCCGTGATCGTGTCGACGCCGCAGGACCTGTCGCTGATCGACGCCCGCCGCGGGCTTGCGATGTTCCGCAAGGTCGACGTGCCCGTGCTCGGCATCATCGAGAACATGAGCTACTTCCAGTGCCCGCAATGCGGCACCCGGTCCGACATCTTCGGTCATGGCGGCGCGCGCACGAGGCCGAGCGTCTCGGCGTGCCGTTCCTCGGCGAAATCCCGCTGCACATGGACATCCGCTCGACGTCGGACGCCGGCAACCCGGTGGTCGAGAGCGAGCCGAAGGGTCCGCATGCCGCGATCTACCGGGCCATCGCCGCGTCGGTGCGGGATCAGCTCAAGGGCGCCATCGTCGCTGCTTGATGCACTGCAGCGAAGCCTGTGCGACTATTGGACCGTTTGTCATTCCAACGTCGCGTTTTCGCTTAACCGGTTCCGTGCTAAAGCCCGGCCCGGATCGCCTTCGACCGTGTGCGGCCAATCGCATCGGCGGATAAATGCTTTTTCAACGGGAAACGCCCCCAACAAGGAGATGCCTTAATATGAAGCGTCGTGATTTTCTGAAGGTTTCGGCCGCCGGTGCTGCCGCGTCGGCAGCGGTGGCCTCGCCTGCGATCGCGCAGTCGATGCCCGAGATCAAGTGGCGGTTGACCTCCAGCTTCCCGGAAGTCGCTCGATACGATCTATGGCGGCGCCGAATATATGGCGAAGCAGGTTGCCGAGATGACGGACAACAAGTTCCAGATCCAGGTCTTCCAGGCTGGTGAGCTGGTGCCGGGCCTGCAGGCGCTCGACGCGACCTCCAAGAACACCGTCGAGATGTGCCATACGGTGTCGTATTATTACGTCGGCAAGGACCCGACCTTCGCGATCTTCGCGTCGGTGCCGTTCGGCCTGAACGCCCGGCAGCAGAACTCCTGGCTGTATCAGGGCGGCGGCAACGAGCTCGCCAACGAGTTCTACAAGAAGGCCGCCAACGTCATCGGCTTCCCCTGCGGCAACACCGGCACCCAGATGGGCGGCTGGTTCCGCAAGGAGATCAAGACCGTCGCCGACCTCTCGGGCCTGAAGTTCCGTATCGGCGGCATCGCCGGTCAGGTGCTGCAGAAGCTCGGCGTCGTGCCGCAGCAGCTCGCCGGCGGAGACATCTATCCGTCGCTGGAGAAGGGCACCATCGACGCGGCCGAGTGGGTCGGTCCGTACGACGACGAGAAGCTCGGGTTCCAGAAGGTTGCCAAGTACTACTACTATCCGGGCTGGTGGGAAGGCGGTCCGACCGTCCACGCCTTCGCCAACCTCGACAAGTACAACGAGCTGCCGAAGCACTATCAGTCGATCCTCGCCAACGCGACGGTCAACGCCAACACCTGGATGGCCGCGCGTTACGACCAGGTCAACCCGGCGGCGCTGAAGCGCCTGGTGGCTGGCGGCACGCAGCTGCGTCCGTTCACCAACGAGGTGCTCGAGGCCTGCCTCAAGGCGACCAACGAGCTCTGGGGCGAGATCTCGGCCAAGAACGCCGACTTCAAGAAGGTCATCGACGCGATGCAGGCCTACCGCTCGGACGAGTATCTGTGGTGGCAGGTTGCGGAGTACACCTATGACAGCTTCATGATCCGCTCGCGTACCCGCGGCTGATCGTAAGCCTCAATCGGCGGATCGACTTGAGCCCGGCCTCGCGAGAGGCCGGGCTTTTGCGTTGCGGCAACGTTTCGCAATGGCACTCTGACGCACTTTGATCCACACTGGAACTGAAGCCTCGCAAAGAAGGCTGCTCAGCAAACGAACACAATGACCCCCAGGGAGGGAAGAACTATGAAGCGGAGAGACTTCATCAAGGTGACTGGGCTTGGCGCCGCCGGTGCGGCCGCGATCGCAGCGCCGGCCATCGCACAATCGATGCCGGAGCTGAAATGGCGTATGCCGACGAGCTGGCCGAAATCGCTCGACACCTTGTATGGCGGCGCCGAGATCATGGCCAAGGTGGTCGGCGAGGCCACCGACAACAAATTCCAGATCCAGCCGTTCGCGGCCGGCGAAATCGTGCCCGGCCTGCAGGTCCTCGACGCCGTGCAGAACGGCACCGTCGAAATCGGCCACACCGCATCCTACTACTATTTCGGCAAGGACCCGACGTTCACGTTTGGCTCGTCGGTCCCGTTCGGGCCGAACATGCGCATCAACCAGGCCTGGTACATGCTCGGCGGAGGACGTGAGATCCTCAACGAGTTCTACACGAAGTACAATGTCGTCTCGCTGCTCGCCGGCAATACCGGGTGTCAGATGGGCGGCTGGTTCCGCAAGGAGCTTGCCGGCGTCAACGACCTCAAGGGATTGAAATTCCGCATCGGCGGCTTTGCCGGCCGCGTGCTGCAGAAGCTTGGTGCTGTGCCGCAGCAGATCGCCGGCGGCGACATCTATCCGGCGCTGGAGAAGGGCACGATCGACGCGGCCGAGTGGGTCGGTCCCTACGACGACGAGAAGCTGGGCTTCGTCAAGGTCGCGCCGCACTACTACTATCCGGGCTGGTGGGAAGGCGGACCGATGCTGCTCTCCTTCGTCAACCAGGATCGTTGGAATGCGCTGCCCAAGAACTATCAGAAGATCCTCGAGCATGCCGGCCACTATGCCAACAACTGGATGATGGCGAAGTACGACCAGAGCAATCCGGCGGCGCTGCGCCGGCTGCTCGCCGCCGGCGCCAAGCTGCATGCGTTCTCGCCGGAGATCATGCAGGCCTGCCTGAAGGCCGCCCGCGAGCTGCACAACGAGGTCTCGGCCAGCAACCCTGACTTCAAGAAGACCTATGAGTCGCTGTCGGCCTTCGCCGGCAATGGCTACTCCTGGTTCCAGGTCGCCGAGATCGGCTACGACGCCTTCATGGCGCGCAATCCGCTGAGCTGAGGCCGGCGCCGTATCGCGCCAGGAGCCAGACAAATCAAAACCCCGGCGCAATGCGCCGGGGTTTTTCACTGTCGCGACGATGGCGCATCTGCGCCATCAGAATTTCGGCGGGCCGAAGTCGAGCGGTGGCGCGTCGATCTGCGGGATATCGATCTTGATCGAGTTCGGATCGATGGTCGAGGCGGCGCCCTTGTAGTGCATGACCATCGACGGGAACAGAATCACCAGCAGCACCATGATCATCTGAATCACCACGAACGGCACCGCACCCCAGTAGATCTGGCCCGTGGTGACCGGCTCCATCCGCTTGCCGGTCACGCGGTCGAGATAGGACTCCTTCGGCGCCACCGAGCGCAGGTAGAACAGCGCGAAGCCGAACGGCGGATGCATGAACGAGGTCTGCATGTTGACGCCGAGGATGACGCCGAACCAGATCAGGTCGATGCCGAGCTTTTCGGCCGCGGGCCCCAGCAGGGGATGATGATGAAGGCGAGCTCGAAGAAGTCGAGGAAGAACGCCAGCACGAACACGAAGACGTTGACGAAGATCAGGAAGCCGATCTGACCGCCGGGCAGGGAGGTGAGCAGGTGCTCGACCCAGACGTGGCCGTTGACGCCGTAGAAGGTGAGCGAGAACACGCGCGCGCCGACCAGGATGAAAACGACGAAGGCCGACAGTTTTGCGGTGGACTCGACGGCCTGGCGGATCAGGTCGAAGCTCAGCCGCCGCTTGATCGCACCGAGGATGATCGCGCCGGTCGCCCCCATCGCACCGCCCTCGGTCGGCGTCGCGAGACCGATGAAGATCGTGCCGAGCACCAGGAAGATCAGGAACAGCGGCGGCACCATCACGAAGGTGGTCTGCTGCGCCATGCGGGACAGGAAGCGGTATCCGGTGGTGCGCTCGAGCACCCAGTTCACGACCGCGACGGCGAAGGCGAACACGATGCCGTAGAACATGCTGAGCACGACGAAATCGGCGCCGTGATATTCCGAGCCGCGCATCATGAACCAGCCGAACACACAGCTTGCCAGGAACAGCATGCCCAGGGATCTCCAGTCCGCGGTCGCCGGACGCCTCGCGGAAACCGATCGCCTCAGCCGGCAGGCCGGGCGCCGACTTCGGGAAGATCATGCTGACGAGAAACGCATAACCTGCATAAAGCGCCGACAGGACGAGGCCAGGGATGAAGGCGCCTTCATACATGTCGCCGACGGACTTGCCGAGCTGGTCGGCCATGACGATCAGGACCAGCGATGGCGGGATGATCTGCGCCAGGGTGCCCGAAGCGGCGATGACGCCCGAGGCAACGCGCCTGTCATAGCCGTAGCGCAGCATGATCGGCAGCGAGATCAGGCCCATCGAGATCACCGAGGCGGCGACCACGCCGGTCGTGGCCGCGAGCAGCGCGCCGACGAAGATCACCGCATAAGCGAGGCCGCCGCGGATGGTGCCGAAAAGCTGTCCGATGGTGTCGAGCAGATCCTCGGCCATGCCGGATCTTTCCAGCACCAGGCCCATGAAGGTGAAGAACGGAATCGCCAGCAGCGTGTCGTTGTTCATCACGCCGTAGACGCGTTCCGGCAGCGCCTGCAGGAAGTCCGGCCGGAATTCGCCGAGCCCGATGCCGACCAGCGCATAGAACAGGCCGACGGCGCCGAGCGAGAAGGCTGCCGGATAGCCGAGCAGCAGCATCACGACCAGCGACGCGAACATGATGGGCGCCATATTGGCGATCAGAAACGCTTCCATTGGATGATCCCCCAGCCCGCCGCTTACTTCTTCTCGATCGCTTCGACGAGGTGCTCGACCTCGGCCTCGATGCCGTGAGGCTTCGACGCGTGGGGATCTGGGATCAGTCCGCGCATGACCGCGATGCGCTTGATCAGCTCGGACACGCCCTGCGCCAGCAGGAACGCGAAGCCGAGCATGATGAGGGACTTCGCCGGCCATTGCGGCAGGCCGCCGGCGTTGCTCGATTGCTCGTTGATCTCGATGGAGCGCAGGAAGAAGGGCACGCTGGTGATGATCATCACGATGCAGAGCGGGATCAGGAAGAGCACGTGACCGACGACGTCGATCGTATCACGCAGCCATTTGGGCATCATCGCGTTGACGATGTCGATGCGGATGTGCTCGTTGTCGAGCAGCGTCCAGGGCGCGCACAACAGGAAGACGGCTGAGAACAGCACCCATTGCAGCTCGAGCCAGGAATTCGACGAGGTGTCGAGCGTCTTGCGGACGATGGCGTTGACCGTGGAAATGATGACGGCGAGCAGGATCAGCCACGCCAGCCGCTTGCCGGTCCAGGTCGTGAACGCATCGATCCCACGGCTCAATTTCAGCAACGCTTGCAACGCAATCCTCCCCCAAATGTCTTGCGACGTCCCATGGCCCGTTCTGGCTGCGCAGCACATGGCGCAACGGCCTATCCGGCCCGGCAGGCTCAAAAACGGGGGCACCATTTCAGCGCCTCGTGTTGCCGTCAATCGGAAAAATGGGCAAAAATGAGCGTTGCCGCAACATGTTGCAGGAGTGGCGACGCTGCGCCACAACTGTCGCAGGTCGCCGGGGCCGGGCGATCGCTGGCCGGCGAATGAAGGTCAACGGGCCGAGTGTGAGTGCGGGAGGCTCCTGGGTGCGGCCGACGAACCACGTCCGGTGCGCAGCGGTCTTACAGCACCACCACGCCGGAATGCTTGGCCTTGTTTTCGGGTTCGACGTGGATGGTGATCCAGCTGTGCTCGTCGTGCTCGCGCAAGGCCGCCTCGATCCGGTCGCAGATCTCGTGCGCCTGGTTGACCGACATCTCTCCGGGCACCACGAGGTGGAACTCGATGAAGGTCAGCTTGCCGGCATGGCGGGTCCGGACATCATGCGCCTCCAGCGCGCCGCCGGCATGTTGACTGATGATCAGGCGGATGCGCGCCAAGGTGGCGTCCGGGACCGCCTCATCCATCAGCCCGCTGGTCGATTCCTTCAGCACCTGCCATCCCGACCACAGGATGTTGACGGCGACCAGCACGGCCAGTGCCGGATCCAGGATCGGCAGTTGCAACATCACCGCGAGGCCGAGGCCGACCACGACGCCGCCCGAGGACACGACGTCCGTCAGCAGGTGCCGGCCGTCCGCGACCAGCGCCGGCGACCGCAGCCGCTTGCCCCGCGTGATCAACACCGAGCACCAGACCGCATTGATCGCGCTCGCCAGCGCATTCACCGCGAGCCCTTCTGCAGGTGCCGAAAACGCGCGCGGATTGAAGAAATTGCCGTAGGCCTCATGGATGATGAGCAGCGCCGCCACGACGATCATGACGCCCTCGATCACCGCGCTGAAGTACTCGACCTTGTGGTGGCCGAACGGATGGTTGGCATCCGCGGGCTTGGCGGCGATGCGCACAGCGACGAGCGCGACCACGGCGGTGACGACGTTGACGATGCTCTCGACGGCATCGGAGTAGAGCGCGACCGAGCCGGTGATCCAATAGGCGAGATATTTCAGGCCGAGCACGATCGTTCCGACCACGAGGCTGCCGATGGCGAGCTTGAGCGATTGCGAGGCCATGATGTCCTGATCCGATCCCGCGCTGGGGTACTCAACGCTGCGGCGGAACGCAACCAGGGTAGCCGCGGTTCGGTGTCGGGAAGGAGCTGATGCCCCCGGTTTTCATGGCCGTCGAGACAGCGTCCAGCGGCGGTGTTGCCCCGGTCGAAAAGTGATCTGTGGAAAACATAAAGGTCGCGCCCATGGACATGGGCGCGACCTTGTCGCGGCAAACGCCGACAGGAATGTCGCCGCCGACTACTTCTCTTTGATGACCGTGGTGGTGCTGGTGGAGCTGCCGACCGTGCCTTCGTCCTCGCAGACCTTGGTCTGGCGGATGCGGTCCTCGGCTTCCACGCGGCTGGTGAACGCCATCGGTCCGATCTGCGTGACGACCTCGCGGTCGGCGGGGCGCGTCGTGGTGATGGTGCAGCGATGGCTCGGTCCCTGCACGATGTAGTATTCGTCAGCGAGCGCCGGAGCGACCGATCCGATGATCACTGCGCCGGCAAGAAGAAGGGGTGCTTTCATCGTCGCCTCTCTTTTCCAAGAACAGCCAAAAGGGGAGCGGGGGTTCGATGGAGCGGGGTTTGCGCTCATCGTTCGATGCTCTCCGCGCTTGCAACTCGGCCGGCGGGCCGCGGTTCCGGCATGCCAAGCGAAGCTGTTTGGTGATGCGGTGCAGTGTCGGCAGCGATGGACGCGAGATCTCGTCACGGCGTGGCAACATCAACGCAGGCCCGCGGTGGCTCGCTTGCCGTTCCGCGCCGTCGCCGATCGTGATTTAGAGCAGCCTCACGGTCACCTTCGCCTTGCCGGTGTTGTTCGGATAGAATGCATCGTACACCCAGGGCAGCCCGATCACCGCGTCATTGACGTAGAGGAACAGCTCACCGCCGCGGTCGGCCTTGAAGCGCGCCTTGTAGGCTTGAGGTGTCGTGTTGGGGGCGGGAACGGGGTCGAGGAAATATTCGTCGACGCCGGTCTCGCCGACTCTGGCGATCAGCCGATACCAGGGCCGGAAGAGAACGCGGCGCAGCAGGATGCCTGCGTAGAACTTCCAGCGGGCGTAGCCCTGGACCGTCGAGGTGCGATATCCGGCGGGTGTGACCGGATGCCCGGCGTCCTCCCACGGGTCGGTCATGGTGACGACGATCTCGTAGGAGAAGCCTGGACGGACGCTCAACCCGGTGGGAGCGCAAACCGCGTCGGTCGAGAAATCCATGGCATCCTGCGGAATGCCTTTGTCGACCGCGACGAGCTCGCGGGCAGGGGTGCCATGGCAGAAGGCGCCCATCGAATCCGCGGCGTTGAACAGGAAATGGCTGATCAGCGTGGCTACGAGCCAGACCGTGCCGACAGCGAGCAAGAACGGGCCGACATGCCGCTTGCCGTTCCTGACGGCGAACTGATAGGCGCGATTGGTCCGGAGCGCGTAGATGGCCTGATGCAGCGGGCCGGACGGCATCGGGGGTGATGCCCGTTCGCGCCAGATCACGCGCATCCGGTCACCGATGCGGTCGCTGAGGAATGTCCCGAGCGCCGTCAGCATGACAAGGATGATGATCCCGCCGGCGAACCATTCGGGATTGGCGGCGTACCAGTCCGTCCACCAGTGCAGGGAGTTCGGCAGGAACGATTCGATCAGCCGGACCGCTTCGGAGACCATCCTGATGCGGGAGTCGTATTCGTGCGTGCGATCGAGGTCGTGGAACAGCCAGAAAGCCGCGAGGTGGAGGGAGGCGGCCAGCGTTGCGAAATAGGCGAGGCGTCTGAACCACACCAGATTCCAGAGCTTTTCCTGAGCCGCGAACCGGGCGGCCGCGCCGGACGGCGTTTCGAACGTGGTCGGCCCGAGAGGCGTCAGCGTGCCGTCGTAGCGGACGATCATGTAGTTGTCGGGCAGCCCGATGGGCGCATAGGCGTTGCAGCCGCTGTCTATGCGGTCGAAGACGCTTTCGTGAATCTTCGGCATCGGCACCTGGACGCCCGCGGCCTGGTCGTTGCAGAGCTCCGACACCTTGCGCGGGCCATACCGATAGTAGGAGCCGAGCCCGGAGCGCGAGTTGTAGAGGCGTCCGTCCTTGTCCTGCGACGTGACGATCGACCTGATCGCATCCGGATCGGATTCGGGCGCGGTCTTGAAGATCAAGCCGCGCTTGACGGCCTCGCCGACGAGCCAGGTCAGGGGGACGTAGGAGACGGAATCGTCCGGATACCCGCCGCCGACATTGGCGTGCATGCCGACGAACCAGACCTGCACCAGCCTCTCGTTATCGATCGTCGTGGCATCCTGCGGCTTGGTCTCGCCGGCCTCGGTCCAGAGCACCGGATGGAAGGTCGTCCTCTCGTCGTCGAGCGCGAGCGCGTGGCGCGCGCATGTCACCCGCGGACTTGAGCACGCGATTGGGAAGCTCGAGCGGCCACACCCAGTTGGAGATGCCCCGCGTCATCTCGTCGATCGGGAGTCCGTAGGCCGCGACGGTGTCCCACAGCCCGATGAACTCGATCGCCGGGAGGCTTTTTCGCACGATGAGGTCGAGCGATTTGCGGCCCATCAAGCGGTCGATCACCGGCACCAGCACATGATCGCGAATCCAGCGGAACGGCACCTCGATCCGCCAGATCGAATGGTATCCCTTGGCGCGATAGGCGCGATAGGCCTTCACGGCCCCGTCGTGCAGCTCAGCCTCGGTGTCGGCAACGATCAGCCCCTGATCGAGCATCAGCGCGGCGAGCACCCGCACGGTGAACGCGCCGCGGCTGAAGCCGAACAGATAGATCTTCGAGGAGGCCTCGTGGTCGTAGTTGCGGCAGACGAACTTATAGGCGTCCAGGATGTTGCGCTTGAGGCCGAAGCCGAACGCGCCGCCGAGCAGGGCGAGCGGAATGAACGACGATGTGCCGACGCCGTCGTCATACTTGGCCGCCTGAGCATTGCCCTGCAGGTCGAGCGCCTGGAACATGCGCCAGACGTTGGTTCGCCACACG
Organism: Bradyrhizobium oligotrophicum; assembly: GCA_050641875.1. Taxonomy (GTDB): domain Bacteria; phylum Pseudomonadota; class Alphaproteobacteria; order Rhizobiales; family Xanthobacteraceae; genus Bradyrhizobium; species Bradyrhizobium oligotrophicum_B. Next base: position 6,628,762 of record CP192619.1, on the reverse strand, counting down.
CTCGAAGCGGCGTTTCCGGTCCCGTCGGACAGGATGATGATCTTGGGACTCGCCATGCAAAGGACCCCGCTCGACATCGAGAGCCAAGCAATGGAAGGGTAAACTGAAGGAGGGAGAAATCAACCTGAGATGGTGTGAGGCTTTCGGCGGCGCGGCCGGAGGATGCGGGGGCGCCGCTGCAGCGACGCGGCGACCCGAGAACGAAATGCACTGCTGCCGAAATTCCGCCGTCGTCGAAATGCGGTTGCCGTGGTCGTTCATCGCCCTTCAGGCCGAGTTGATGCGCTCGACGAGATGCGCGCGCGAGGGCGCTGGGTTGAAGGGATCGCCGAAATATTGCGTCTCGTGCGCGACTCCGCCGTCCCGGAATTCCATGACGCTCACCACGTAAGACGGCACGCCATCATAGGTCAGGACCAGTTCGGTCACCCACAGATCGCCGTCCCCGATGATTCGGCGCACTGTGAAGCGCTTCCTGCTGGGCTGCACAAAGCGGCTCTCCTGAATCTTGCGCCGGCCGTGGATGCGTTCGCCCGATTGCGGATAATCCAGCACGGCGTCGTCGCGATAGATGTCGTGCTCGGCTTCGAAATCATTCACGTCCGATGCATCCCAATGCTGCTGCAGGGCGGCGCGCTTCGCTCGGTCATCCATGGCAATCTCCCCTTCAGGGGTGCGCCCTCATTGCAGAGCGTGCACCTGGCCACTGCGGTCTACAAGCCGGAGAATGGAGCGTCCTCGTAGCCGCCGACGCATCATAGGACGATGTCCGGCGTGTCACCACGCTGATCCAAACGGGCGTGGAGAATATCAGCGCCGGCCGTATGGCTGGCGGAGAAAGTCCCCGGACAGAGCGCTCCACGCGCGGCGCAGTCACGCCGGCCGCGTCGCGATCCAGATGACGTGACGGGCGCCGCCGCCGCGACCGGTGGCGCGGATGTTGATCTCTTCTGCTACGAAGCCGGCCTTGCGCAAACGCGGCGCAAAGCGATCGTCAGGGTGTGACGACCACACCGCCAGCACGCCGCCGCGGCGCAAAGCGGTGAACGCGGTGCGCAAGCCCGAGGAATCATACAGCGCGTCGTTGGATTGCCGCGTCAGTCCCTGCGGGCCGTTGTCGACGTCGAGCAGGATTGCATCATAGGTGCCGCGCGCTGCGGCGATCAGCTTCACGACGTCGCCCTCGTGGATGTCGACGCGCGGATCGGCAAGGCTTGCGCCGGACAACTCGGCCATCGGCCCGCGCGCCCAGGCGATCACCGCCGGCACCAGTTCGGCGACGGTGACACGGGCCTGCGGACCCAGCACCTTCAGTGCCGCCCGCAAGGTGAAGCCCATGCCGAGGCCGCCGATCAGCAGCCGCGGAGCCGGCTCGGCCTTGATGCGGGCGCAGCTCAGGGTCGCCAGCGCCTCCTCGGATCCATGCAGCCGGCTGTTCATCAGCTCGTTCGAGCCGAGCTTGATCGAGAACTCCTTGCCGCGCTGCATCAGCCGCAGCGGCTCGCCGCCGCCGGGGACGGCTGCGGTGTCGATCAGCTTCCAGGGAATCACGGGCGTCTCGCGTCAGTTGGATTGCGGTATTCCAGGCGACAGAGTCGCCGCGTTGGGGCGCCTGCTTACCACATTGCTTGCATCCGACACCAAGGGCGACGCCACTCTTGCGAAGACCTGCATCGCGCCGTCGCGCATCATTGCGGTGGCGACATCAGCATCCAGACGCCCGCGGCACTGCACGCGATACCGGCCGCGCGCGCGATCCATCGTCCGAGCGGAGCGACTTTCTCAAGCAGCACGAGCAGGGTCAGAATGGCAATCCATGTCACGTTCATGACGCCACCGACGAACAGCAGCACCATCAGAACCCAGCAGCAGCCGACGCAATAGCCGCCGTGCCGAAGGCCCAGCAGCAGGCAGCCGCGCAGGTCGCTGCGAAAGCCGCCGTGGCGCATCAGGAACAGAAGCGGCGACTGGCATTGGACAAGGCAGGCGCTCTTCAGCGGTGTCCACTGATAGACGCCCGCCGCGATCAGCACGGTGGCGCCGAGCAGGTGATCGTCGATCGCCATCCGCGAGTCCAGCAGCGCCGTCCGCTCCACACCCCATTGCAGGCCGGTCGCCACGAGCGAAAAGCCGCTCCAGGCGAGCAGATAGCCGGCCGCAAACCAGCCGGTCGCGGCGAACGGCTGGCCCTGTGCGCGGCCTTGTCGACCCACACGGGCGTACATCAGGATCATGGGCGCGGCCGACGGCGCCATCATCCCGACCATCATCACCGCCCACATCAGGAACACATAGGCGAACTCGATCGCGCGCCACGGCTCGCTGGCCGGCAACATGATTCCGATGCCGGCAGGGATCATGCGGAAGCCGGTCATGTCCATGCCGCCCATGTCCATGTCGTTGGCGAGCCAGACAACATAGGCCCACGACAGGGCGACCATGATCGCGATCGCGCCGCCGACGATCCAGCGATCACGCCGCAGCACGCCTTCCAAGGCGCTGCCGGTCATCTGCAAGGCGGATTGCCGGCCTTGCGCCACGTCGACTCAGGCCTGGTTGGACCAACTGATCGACGCGTACAGACCGTTCTTGCCGGAATTGTCCCAGCGCATGCCGTGATCATGGTAGGTGTTGCCCGCCGCGCCGACGGCGAGCGCCATCCTGTCCGGGCTGACGGGATGGCCGATGTTCACCCACATCTCGCCGCTCGGATGCATGGTCGGCAGCGGCTCGACGGACATGTGCAGAATGTCGGCGATGTCGGCGGATCGCGTCTTGCCGGCGATCCGGAAGGTGATGGCGGCTTTACGCACGCCGAGATTGGTGCTGATCAGCGGCGTGAACGCCGCCATCGGCCGCCGGCGGCGCCGGTGAAGATCGCGGCCATCGCCTCCGTCTGCGGATCGTCGGCGCGCTGATCGACATAGGCGGCGATCGACCAGTCTCCGTCCGCCATCACGCCGGGCGCATGGAGCATCACCGCCGCGTTGAGGCCATCGAGCGCGACATCGCCATAGCGGCCGGTTTCGATGTGGAACAGCAACGGTACGTTGCAGAACCCCTCGGTCGGTCGCGCGGTCAGGGGAGGGGCGGCCGACATGAGGCACGGACACAGCAGGCTGCAGCTGCAATTCTCGAAATAGTCACCGGACAGGTGCCATGCGACTGGGTCTGCCATCGCTGTCTCCCGCTAGGTCTCACCGACAACTTGCTTTCGAACGCGCGATCTCCGGTTGAAAGCTACGCCGCATGGGGACGTGCGGCAAGCCGCTAATCCATTCCTCTCCTCCACATCGGGGCCGGGCGGCGTCGGCCGAATGCCGATCAACAGGCTGGCTCCGACGGTGATAGATCGCGGACCTCGGTGGCCAAGGACCCCGATCAGCCCCCCGTCACGCTCATGTGCCGGCTGACGCTCGGACGGTTGTGGCGGCGGTCGATGATGAAGTCGTGGCCCTTCGGCTTGAGGCCGATGGCGCGGTCGATCGCGGCGCTCAGCTCCTCGTCGCTCGCCGACGCACGCAGCGGCTTGCGCAGGTCGGAGGCGTCCTCGTGGCCGAGGCAGGTGTGCAGGGTGCCGGTGCAGGTGACGCGGACGCGGTTGCAGCTCTCGCAGAAATTATGCGTCATCGGCGTGATGAAGCCGATCGTGCCGCCGGTCTCGGCGACGCGGACATAGCGGGCGGGGCCGCCGGTGGTCTCGTCGAGATCGGTCATCGTGTATTGCTGCGCGAGACGACCGCGCAGCAGCGACAGCGGCAGATACTGGTCGATGCGGCCTTCGCCGATCTCGCCCATCGGCATCACCTCGATCAAGGTCAGCGCCATGCCCTTGCCGTGCGCCCAGTCGATCAGCGCGGGGATCTCGTCCTCGTTCATGTTCTTCAGCGCAACTGCGTTGATCTTCACCGCGAGGCCAGCGGCGCGCGCCGCCTCGATGCCGGCCAGCACGCGGTCGAGATCGCCCCAGCGGGTGATGGCGCGGAACTTGTCCGGGTCGAGCGTGTCGAGCGAGACGTTGATGCGGCGGACGCCGCAATCGGCGAGCTCGGCGGCATATTTGGCGAGCTGCGTCGCGTTGGTGGTCATCGTCAGCTCGTTGAGCGCGCCGCTCTTCAGATGTCGCGACAGCGAGCGCACCAGGCCCATCACGTTGCGCCGGACCAGCGGCTCGCCACCGGTGAGCCTGAGCTTCTTGACGCCCTTGTGGATGAACGCCGAGCACAGCCGGTCGAGCTCTTCGAGCGTCAGCAGGTCGGCCTTCGGCAGGAAGGTCATGTCCTCGGACATGCAGTAGAAGCAGCGCAGGTCGCAGCGGTCGGTCACCGAGACGCGCAGATAGCTGATGCGACGGCCGAACGGGTCGGTCATCGGGCGCGTCAGGGCGGTGTCACTCAACGTCTCTGCGGTCATGGAAAGCCTTGTCTGGTGGCGGCCCAGGTGGCGGCGATGCCACGCGGCGGCCGCGCAAGCGCGGCCGGATGTCGGTCTCACGACAATCTAATCATGATCGCCGCGCCTCACAATCATCGACGTTGAAACGTCGATGCTGCAATGCAGCTTCGCCTTGGCAGGGGACGCGCGGGACAATGGTCCGCTACTGCCGTCCCGGCGCGGGGGCGGGGAAGGCGGACCCGGTGCTCGCCGGCGCGTCCGGCGCAGCGGCGGATTTCTGCGGCTTCGGCTTTTTCGGCCGCATATGCTTGACGGCCTTCGGCGGCGCACCCGGCATCGGCTGCAGCTCGGCGACGACCGGGCTCGGGTCCATCACCACCGGCGGCGAGGTGTTGAAATCGCCGGAGTTGCGGATCACCTGCACCGGGATGGTCGCGGGCTGGTACTTGTCCATCGTGAAGGTGACGCTGAAGCCGGCATCGGGCGCCGGCACCGAGACGGTGCAGGGCGTCTTGCAGCCCGGTCCGAGCGAGGTCTTGGCGTCAGCGCCCGGCGGCACGGAGTCGAGCTGCACCGGCACCTCCGGCGCTGCCATCTTGAAGCTGTCCATGGAGAAGGACGAGCAACCGGCCAAGCCGGCTCCCGCAACCGCAATTGCGATGACACGCCGCATCATGATGTCCGCCCCACAACCCTGCGGCCATCGGCCGCAATCCCAGGGCGACCATAGGAGCGTCAGAACAGCGGCGCAACTGCGGTCAACCCTATTCTCAACAGAACGTTAACGCACCGCAAGGTGCGGATTCAGGTCGACGGCGCAGTGGGTTAGGGTGCGATGCGGCAGTGGAATCGCAACTTGGCTCAGGCGATCCTGAGCGATGGGCTGAGGGCTGCGACGGCGGCCGGCAGCTCGCGCATGTGGTCGATCAGGTGGTCCGGATTGAGCTCCGCGATCGGTACGTCGGTATAGCCAAAGGTGCAGCCGATCACCGGCACGCCGGCGCGGCGGGCGGCGCCGACGTCGGTGCCGGCATCGCCGACCATGATCGCAGCCCCGACCTCGCCGCCGGCCTGCGCGATGGTCTGGCGCAGGATCGCCGGATCCGGCTTGGCGACCCCGAACGTGTCGGCACCGCAGATCGCGGCGAAGCGGGAGGACAGGCCGAGCTGGTCGAGCAACCGCTTCGATAGCCATTCCAGCTTGTTGGTGCACACCGCGAACTGGCAGCCGCGCCCAGCGAGCTCGTCCAGCGCTGATTCCAGCCCCTCGAAGGGACGCGATCTCGACCGCGATGTTCTCGGCGTAGAAATCGATGAAATCGGTGGTGAGGCGGCCGATGTCCTCGGTGCTGGCGAAGCGACCCTCCGCCTCCAGCCCGCGCTCGATCAGCTTGCGGGCGCCGTGGCCGATCATCTTGCGGGCCGAGGCCAATGGCACCGGCCGCAGACCCTCGCGCTGCAGGATATGGTTGAGCGCGCTGATGAGATCCGGCGCCGTGTCGACCAGGGTGCCGTCGAGATCGAAGACGATGGTGCTCAAGATGGGCATCGGTATCCGCTAGCGGCCGGCTTAGGTCCTTGCAAGAGGCCCGCTACGGCTTTTTGTCCGATTTCGTGGCCGACGAGAGCTAGGCCCCGCGTCAAAACATCGCTAGATATGCGCCGGCTTTCGGCCCCCGCCCGTGGGGGCCCTGGGTGCGAAGGGCGGGTTCCTTGGTCGACATGGATGCATTGAAGCGGCAGGCGGCGGCGCGTGCGCTGGAAGAGGTCGAGAGCGGCATGAAGCTCGGTCTCGGCACCGGATCGACCGCCAAGCATTTCGTCGATCTGCTCGGGGAAAAGGTGCGCGCTGGCCTCAAAATCGTGGGCGTGCCGACCTCGGAGGCGACGCGGGCGCAGGCCGAGGCGTGCGGCGTGCCGCTGACCACGCTCAACGAGATCGACCATTTGGACATCACCATCGACGGCGCCGACGAGATCAATCCGGCGCTCGACCTGATCAAGGGCGGCGGCGGCGCGCTGCTGCGCGAGAAGATCGTCGCCAGCGCCTCGGATCGCATGATCGTGATCGCCGACGACAGCAAATGGGTGGCGCGGCTCGGCCGCTACCCGCTGCCGGTCGAGGTGGTTCCGTTCGGCCTCGCCGCGACGCAGCGCGAGATGAGTGACGCCTTCGCCACGGCCGGCGTGTCCGGGCCGATGAGCCTGCGCAAGTCCGCAGACGGCCACGTTTTCGTCACCGATGGCGGCCACTGGATTGTCGACGTCCGCCTTGGGGAGATCGTGGATCCCCGCGCCTGGCGGGTCTTTTGAGCGCAATTCCGGGCGTGGTCGAGCATGGGCTGTTCATCGGCCTCGGCAGCACGGCGATCCTGGCAGGCGCACAGGGAATTCGCGTTATCCAGCGGCCCTGAGCGCGGCACGAGGCTGCGCTCAGGGCGGCAACTCACAGGAGACTTGGAATGAAGAGCGTGTTCAGAATCTTGCCGGCCGCCGGAATCGTGCTGGCCCTGGCCTCGGCAAGCCCGGTTGCGGCGCAGGGTCAGGCACCGGCGCTGAAGCCGGCCTCGCCCGCCTGCATGGCCGGCGCGCGCGAGATTCTGGGGATGAAGAACGCGGCTGCGATGTACGCCAATGCCGTCCCCGGCATCGTGCAGCAGACCAAGCAGGCGCTGCTGCAGTCCAATCTCAACTACCAGAAGGATCTCGACGAGGTCGCCGTGGTGGTCGCGCAGACCTACGCCGGCAAGGAGAAGGAGATCGGCGAGAAGATGGCGCAGATCTACTGCAACGAGTTCTCCGACCAGGAGATCGCCAACCTCGTCGCTTTCTACAAGTCAGCCATCGGCCAGAAGCTCCTTGCGGCGGAGCCGAAGGCGATCCAGATGAGCATGCAGGCTATGAACCTGTGGGCGGCGGAGTTTTCCGACACCGTCACCGCGCAGTTCCGCGCCGAGATGCGCAAGCGCAACAAGCCGATCTGAGGCTTGCGGCCGAAAGGCCAGGTCGGGGGAGAGATGGCTGAATTCGACGTCGACCTGTTCGTGATCGGTGGCGGCTCGGGTGGCGTGCGCGCCGCCCGCATCGCGAGCGGCTATGGCGCGCGCGTGATGGTCGCCGAGGAATACCGCATGGGCGGCACCTGCGTGATCCGCGGTTGCGTGCCCAAGAAGCTGTTCGTGATCGGCTCGCATGTCCGCCAGGAGATCGCCGATGCCGCGGGCTTCGGCTGGACGATCCCGACCGCGACCTTCGACTGGAAGACGCTGATCGCCAACAAGGACAAGGAGATCGCCCGGCTCGAGGCGGCCTACACCAGCAACGTCGAGAAGTCTGGCGCCAGGATCGTCAAGACCCGTGCGGTGCTCGAGGACGCTCACACCGTGCGGCTGATGACCGGCGAGACCGTCCGCGCCAAATACATTCTCATCGCGACCGGCGGCGCGCCCAACCACGGCACGCCGATTCCCGGCATCGAGCACGTCATCTCCTCCAACGAGGCGTTTCATCTCGACGAGCTGCCGCGCCGGATCGTGATCCAGGGCGGCGGCTACATCGCGCTCGAATTCGCCTGCATCTTCGCCAATTTCGGCTCCGACGTGACCGTCGTCTATCGCGGCCACAACATCCTGCGCGGCTTCGACGAGGACGTGCGCCGCCACGTCCGCGCCGAGATGGAGAAGGAAGGCATCACCATCCTGACCGGCTGCACGGTGACAAGCGTCGACAAGCACGGCCAGGACTACACCACGCATCTGTCGAACGGCTCCAGCATCGCCTCCGACAAGGTGATGTTCGCGATCGGCCGCCATCCGGCGGTGGCCAATCTCGGCCTGGAGAAGGCCGGGGTCGCCATCAATCCCCGGAACGGCGGCATCGCGGTGGACGCGTTCTCGCAGAGCTCGGTGCCGAGCATCTACGCGATCGGCGACGTTACCCATCGCTTCAACCTGACGCCGGTCGCGATCCGCGAGGGCCACGCCTTCGCCGACACCGTGTTCGGCGGCAAGACCGTGCGCGTCGATCACGCGGACATTCCGACGGCCGTGTTCTGCCAGCCTGAAGTGGGCACCGTCGGTCTCACCGAGACGCAGGCGCGCGAGCTGTACGACCGCGTCGACATCTACAAGACGAATTTCCGCCCGATCAAGGCGACGATGTCCGGCCGCGACACCCGCGTGCTGATGAAGCTCGTCGTCGACGGCACCAGCGACCGCGTGCTCGGCTGCCACATCGTCGGCGACATGGCCGCGGAGATCACCCAGGCCGTGGCCATCGCCATCAAGATGAAGGCGACCAAGGCCGATTTCGACGCCACCATCGCGCTGCATCCCTCCGCCGCAGAGGAACTGGTGACGATGCGCACGGTGACCGAGCGCCACGTGCGGCAGGCCGCGGAATAGGGCGCCATCTGCCTCTTGGCGCTCGTGCGCGGCCGGCGTCCGTAGCGACTGCAGTGGGCCAGTGCTCACGGTCTGACGACGGTCCACACCATGGCCGATCGGGCTTGCTGCCGTTGGAACCGTTCGGCGAACGGGCGGTTGGAGAGCGACCAGCATGTCCCAAGATGATTGCCTTGCGACCTATCCGCCGCTGAACACCCTGAAGCCCGTTGCCGAGAACATCTGGATCGTCGACGGGCCCGTGATCCGCTTCGGCATTCCTGGGCTGAAATTTCCGTTTCCCACCCGCATGACCGTGGTGCGCTGCGCCTCCTGCGATCTGTTCATCCACTCGCCCACCCCGTTGACGCCGGCGTTGCGCGCCGAGATCGACCGGGAGGGCCGCGTGCGCGACATCATCGGTCCGAATCGCATCCACTATTGGTGGATCCCTGATTGGCAGTCGGCCTTTCCCGGCGCGGCGATCTATCTGGCGCCGGGCATTCGCGCGCAGGCGAAGGGCCGCATCGAATGCGAGGGCAAGCCGCTGGATCGCAGCGGTGGCTATCCCTGGGATGATGAGATCGCGACCTTGCCCGTCCTCGGCAGCTATATGACGGAGGTCGTATTCTTCCACCGCCCTTCGCGCACGCTGATCCTGACCGATCTGATGGAGAATTTCGAGCCGGCCAAGATCGGCGCCGGCTTGGCGCGCTACCTGAGCTGGATCGGGGGCGTCGGTCCGCCGCATGGCGGCCTGCCGCGCGATCTCCGGCTGACGTTTACCTGGCGGCACCGACGCGAGTTGCGGGCGGCCGTGGAGACCATGCTGGGTTGGCACCCCGAGCGGATCGTGATCGCCCATGGCGCCTGGCACCCGACTGACGGCACCGAGATCCTGCGCGAGGCCTTCTGCTGGCTGCTGCGGCCTTGAACCGCCGGCTGGGCTTCACGGGATCGGCCTTCGTGAAGCCGTGCTTTTCTCCTCCCGTGACGGACGTATAAGCTCGTGCCATTGAGGTTGGCGAGGGCGGACGGATGCGGCGATGGATGAGGCTGGTGCTGGCCGGATGCAGCGTGCTGATCCTATGCAGCCCGGTGTTCGCCGAAACCCGCATCGCGCTCGTCATCGGCAATTCGGCGTATCGCGCCGTCAGCCGGCTCGACAATCCCAGGCATGACGCCGCGCTGATGGCGAAGACGCTGGCCGGGCTCGGCTTCACTCTGGTCGGCGGCGGCGCCCAGCTCGATCTCGACGAAACCGCGATGCGCAGGGCCGTGCAGGAGTTCGGCGCCAACGCGCGCGGCGCCGACGTCGCGCTGGTCTACTATGCCGGTCATGGCGTGCAGGTGCGCGGCGCCAACTATCTGGTGCCGGTCGACGCCAACCCGACGCGCGAGGCAGACGTCGATTTCCAGATGCTCGACGTCAATGTCGTGCTGCGGCAGATGGAGAGCGCGGGCACCAAGCTCAACCTTGTGATCCTCGATGCCTGCCGCAACAATCCGTTCGGCGGCCGCGGCCTGCGCGACGCCGGCAGCGGACTTGCGCAGATGCGCGCGCCGGAGGGCACGCTGATCTCGTTCGCGACCCAGCCCGGCAACGTTGCGCTCGACGGCCGCGACGGCAACAGCCCGTTCACGAAGGCGCTGGCCGAGACGATCAGGCAGCCGGGTCTCGACATCTTCAAGACCTTCAACCAGGTCGGCCTGGAGGTGAAGCGGGCGACCGCTGGAAGCCAGCAGCCCTGGGTGTCCAGCTCGCCGGTCGACGGCGACTTCTTCTTCGCCGGCCAGGCCGTCACGCCGGCCTCGACCTCGCAGCCGGCGCCGTCGTCATCCGATCCGGCCGAGCGCGCCTGGGCGGTGACGCAGAACACCACCAGCATCGCCGTGCTCGAGGATTTCGTCCGTCAGTTCGGCAGCACGCCATACGGCTCGATGGCCCGCGCCCGCATCGAGGAGCTGAAGAAGACCCAGACCGCGGCGCGTCCAACCGACTCTCCGACGGAGCGCGCGCAAGCCATTCTGCCCAATCCGCATCTCGTGCCGCGCGTGGTCAGGCGCAACGTCTCGCAGGGCTATCTCAACCTGCGCAGCGAGCCCGGGCAGAAGTCCAGCATCCTGACCCGCATTCCGGCCGGCGAGACTGCGATGGTCGGCGGCTGCGTGATGCCTGGCGACGGCATCAGCCGGTTTCCGTCGTGCCGGGCGGTGTGGAACGGCGTCGTCGGCTGGGTGTCGTCGAACGGACTGCAGTAGCCGGTCTTGCACGTACAAGCAGTGTTGTACAGGTTCGGCGTTTGTGCACCAACCCCCAAACACTTAGTAAGCTGGAACCCAAACAGCCGGAACGCCGTCATTGCGAGGAGCGTCAGCGACGAAGCAATCCAGAGTCCTTGCTGAACCCTGGATTGCTTTGCTTCGCTCGCAATGACGGGAGTTTGCCGCCAGGCGCTGATCAACCAATGCGCACCGCGGTACGCCGCTTTGTCAGATAAGGCAGCGCAAACATATACAGCCCGGTGCCCAGCAGCGCGATCAGCGGAATGAGGGCCAGGAGACCGATCCAGAAGGCCGGCTGCGTCTGCGTCATCGCCGCGATGTTGATGATGACGCCGATCGTGAAGGCGATCGAGACCCAGCGATGCACCTGCCGGATCGTGTTGCTCCAGTTCATTCGCTCCTCCCTGATGATGTCGTGCGCGCGCCTCAGCCGAGGCCGCGCCACGCTCTGTTCCAGCGCGTCGAAGAATTTCGGCCAGCCAAAACGGGCGCCCTGATAGGCGCGGATCTGGTCGGCGGCGAAGCCGGTCTGCTCCATGCGCAGATGCGTGCCCGACGCCGTCGGCGTCAGCGTCCAGGTCACGACGCTGTCGAGCCCGAGCGCGGCCCAGCTGTAGGACAGCGTCTTGTGCGGCTCGATGGTCTTGACCTGGCAGTCGACGACGCCCCCAATCGGCCTTCAGCTTGAAGCGATGATCGACCTGCGGCGCGAAATCATTCGCCATCAGCCATTCCGCGATCAGATGCGGCTGCGTCAGTGCGCGCCAGAGTTTTTCCGGCGGATGCGCGAATTCGCGTTCGACGACGACGGTGCGGGTTTCGGGCGCAGGTGAGCTCATTGATCCATCCTGTTGAGCAGAGTTTCCAGGTCGTCGAACCGGTTCTCCCAGAACGCAGCCATCCGGCTGGTCCAGTCGAGCAGCGGCGCCAGTGCCTTCGGCTGCGCGCGATAATGCGTCAGGCGGCCTTCGTGCCGCTCGCGCACCAGGCCCGCCTGCTTGAGCAGTCCGAGATGTTTCGAGACGGCCGGCTGCGAGACGCCGGCCTTGGCGGTCAGCGCCCCGACGGTCTGCTCACCGTTGCGGCACAGGCCCTCGAAGATGGCGCGGCGCGTCGGGTCGGCAAGCGTTCGGAACAGCAGGTCGGGGGAGCGCGGCATTCAATCCATAACTCGTTGGTTATGGGTTTTCTCATAACCGTTTGGTTATGGGTAGGTCAAGCGCAAGATTTGTCCGCGGGGATCGCTGGTGTGATCCGGACGGCGTGGCCGCCCGGATCACTGCTCCTGCTCGATGCGATCAGGGCGTCAGCGTCCATAGCTGCGATCCCGCCGCCGTGGCCGCGGTGGTCAGCGGCTGGTTGCCGACGGAGGTGCCGTTCTGGCTCAACACCTCGACTGGATAGCTGGGCGGCGCGATCGTGCCGGCGGCGGCATCATAGCGGAAGCGTTGTTGTTGTCGGTCAGGTCCAGATGATCAGTTGCGCGCCACCGCCATAGGTGCCGTTGTTGTCGAGGCAATAGTGCGGGTCCTGCATGCTGCGGATCATGCCGCGGGTGTCGTCGTAGCTCCAGGTCTGGTGGCGCCGGTGCAGTACCACTGGATCACGGCCGTGCCGTCGGAGGCCGTCGTCGGAGTTCGCAGTGACGCGCGGCGGGAGGCTGGACTCGTCCCGGCTCTGAACCGGAAACACTCCGCACCTCATACTCCGCTCGGGGGACGCCCAGGGGACGCCGAGCTGCTAGCAAGCCGGCATCAGTTGCTGGAGATGACGGACATGCAGGCCAACGAGGCCCAGTGGCGCAAGTGGCCGACGACACCACGCGCGGCGTTGGCAGCGAGCATCCTCGCCGTCTTCCTGTTCCTGCACGTCGTCGCGGCCATGATGCTGCAAGGCGCTGCGCGCGGTGGAGCGCAGGCCAATCCGGCTGCGGCGCTCCAAGCCTGCGATTGACGATCGTCGCTCATTTTCAACTTCACAGTCGGAGATATTTTCATGTCCGGGGCAGGATCATTTCTGCTGCTCAGCGCCGCCGTTTTCCTCGGCGCCTTCGTCTCCGGCCTGGCCGGTTTTGCCTTTTCCGCCGTGGCTGGCGCGATCCTGCTGCACAGTCTGCAGCCGCTGGAGGCCGTGCCCCTGATGATGGCGTGCAGCGTCGGCGTGCAGGCGACAAATCTCTGGGCACTGCGCGACAGCATCCGCTGGAAGGAAAGCCTCGTCCTGATCCTTGGCGGGCTGCTGGGCGTTCCCCTGGCACTCTGGCTGTTGCACAATGCGGACGCGCGGCTGTTTCAGCAGGCGTTCGGTGCGACGATCGCGATCTACGCCGCCTACATGCTGTTCAGGCCCGCCCTCGGCAGCCTTCAACCGATGAACCGACGCCGCACCGCCATCGTCGGCTTCGGCGGTGGTCTCATCGGCGGCCTCACTGCGATGCCAGGTGCGCTGCCGACGATCTGGTGCGAGATGCATGGCCTGCCGAAGACCGAGCAGCGCGGCCTCGTCCAGCCGTTCATCGCCGCGATTCAGCTCGCCTCGCTCGCGGTGATGCTGGCCCGGCAGGATCTGTCGTCCAAGGTGATCATTGATCTCGCCTTGAGCATTCCGGCGCTGTTCGCCGGCACGGCGCTGGGTATCCTCGCCTTCCGCAAGATCAACGACGCGCTGTTCAGGAAGATCATCCTGGGCATTCTGCTGCTGTCAGGACTGCTGCTGGTCGTGTGATCTGTCCCAGGTCGCGTGTTGGAGGAGGGGCGTGACGTCTGCGGTCTAAATCGTAGACATGAATGCCACTCGCCGCAGCTAGCGCCATCGCAATGGGATCGCGGAACAGTGGTCGGTCAGTGGCCTTCGAGCCGTCCGCAACAATACTGCGGGTGCGAGGCTCGCTGCCGACTTGTCAGGGTTGCTGCTGGTCATCTGATCAGTTGCGGGTGCCGGGCCCGACGAAGGCATTTGTGAGCGTTGGACAACGTTGAATCGCTTGGCTCAAGCTGTCTCGCATGATGCTGCGGCCCGCAGTCGATCAATCAACGAATCCAGTCGCGATCGCGTTGGCCCAGTCGTGCATGCCGTTGCCGCGAGCGAGGGCAGACATCGACGCGAAGTCATAGGGCACGTAGCGCAGCGTGACCGACCATCGACCGAGCCGACGCTCCAGTATGGCGTAACACGCATCCGGCGTGCCGGTCTCCACCCGATAGGTGTTCGGTGGACGACCGCAGTAGCCCGGCAGCCCGACGCTGCCGGGATTGACGATCAGCCGGCCATCGCTGAGCCGGACGATGCGCGGAATGTGGCTGTGCCCGCACAAGATCAGAGAGGCATCGATGCCGGCGGCGCGCGCCTCGATGCGGGCAAGATTGCTTGGACGCGGCGTGCCGCCCTCGATGATCTCTTCGAGCCAGAACGCCGCATCGTCATCCGGGGCGGCGTGACACAGGAGCACCTCATCGCGATACAGCAACGTCGCCGGCTGTGCCGCCAGCCACGCGACGTGCTCCTGCCGGAGCGCACGTACGTCGCTGCGGGACAAGATCTCCGGCACGATGCCGATCGATCATATGCCGGTCCTGATCGCCCCTGATCGACAGGAAGTCGCGTGCCATCAGCATCTCGGCGGTCCGTATCGGCGCGAGCGGGCCGCTCAGGTGGTCGCCGAGATTGACGACGTCATCAATGCCAAGCGAAGCGATGTCGGCCAGCACGGCCGCCAGCGCGTCGCAATTTCCGTGGATGTCGGCGATGGCCGCAAACCGCATGAGAGCCTCCGTTCAGGGAACGGCGGGCAGGGCGTTGCCATGCAATGAACCGTTCGCTTTAGCTGCATTTTGAGACGCGCCCGCAAGCTGATGGTCAAATCGGCGCTTGGCGTTCTGATAGCACGGGACGCTCGCGGAGAACAGTCGAAGCCGCAATGACCGTGCACCCGGCCGTATTGATCGCACTGCGCGAATGATCCGATCACTTCCCCCGATCCGATCGGTCTGGCGCCGAGCTGGATACGCACCGGTGTGACGTCTCCGCCCCGACATGGCGGGGGCCGATGCCTTTGCATGATGGAATGTGACGACTGCGTTGATTTGGCGGTTGCGCTCATCGCGGCGATGTGCCCGCATGAAGTGCTGCCGGCCATCGTGGCCATTCAGTATCGTCGGTTCGGTCAGAGTCCGGCGGCTTTGACCCGCGCTAACCATTGTATGATCGGGAACTCCGTCTATAGGTTCATGGCGAGCAACGAGTAGGGTTTTCGAGCATGGATGGGGAAGGCGTGAGCGACTTCCTGGCAGGAGGCGGCGAGATGGGTGCGCTGACGCGCGCATTCGACTGGTCGAAGTCCTCGCTCGGTCCTCCTGACACATGGCCGCAGAGCCTGCGGGTGACGGTTCGGCTCGTGCTGACTTCGCGACATCCGATGTTCGTCTGGTGGGGACCCGAGCTCATCCAGTTCTATAACGACGCCTACCGCGAGACGATGGGGCCCGAACGGCATCCGAGTGCTTTGGGAGCTCGGGGCCACGAATGCTGGGCAGAGATATGGGACATCATCGGCCCCCAGATCGCGTATGTGATGGCCGGACACGGCGCCACCTGGAACGAGGATCAGTTGGTCCCGGTCACGCGCCATGGCCGTCGCGAGGATGTCTGGTGGACATACAGCTTCGGTCCGATCGATTACGATGGCAAAGTGGGCGGCGTGCTTGTCGTCTGCCGAGATGTGACCTCCGAGCATCTGGCCAGGAATTCGTTGAATCTCATCAATGAGGAGCTCAAACATCGCGTCAAGAACACGCTGACGATCCTTGGTGCCGTGGCCAGCCAGACGTTCAAGGATCCATCCAGCAAAGCCGATCTCGAAAAGTATCAGGGACGACTTGCTGCGTTTGGGCGCGCCCACGATTTGCTCACGGCCGCAAACTGGGCGACCGCGCCCCTCAAGGACGTGATCGACATGGCGCTTGTTCCTTACAGGACAGCCGAAGACCAGTTCACGATCTCGGGGTCTCCGCTCGTCGTCAAATCCCGGCAGGCCCTCGCTCTGTCCCTGGCCATCCACGAGCTTGCGACCAACGCCTTGAAGTACGGCGCTCTCGCCGTTGCAGGCGGCCGGATCTCGATCGCGTGGACGACCGACGATCAGGAGGGCGAGCCAAGGTTCGTTTTCGTCTGGCAGGAGTCCGGTGGCCCTGCCGCGTCGAAGCCGGCCGGTGTCGGCTTTGGATCGCGCCTCATCTCTCGTGTGCTCGAAGACGATTTCGGAGGCATCGTCGCGGTGTCCTATGAGCCAACCGGACTGGTCTGCCGGCTGACGGCCCCTCTCGACAATCTGAGGCCATCCTTCGAATAGCGAAGGTGCTCGTGTTCCAGGCTGCGTCGACATCGTCGCCGGCATGGGCGAAGATTTTACTTTACGATTTCCAGAAATCGTGCTCTATTGTCGCCATCCTGCCTCACTCGGAGGGGCGTTGCGCGCGATCGTCACGACACGCGGGGCGGGGAGCGATGGCCGCGATTGAGCCGCAGCGTGTCCTTGTGACGCGCGGACGAACGGTTCGGCGCGGACGTGAAGTCGCAGCGTGCTGACACCCCGATGCTGGTGTCCCACGCAAGGCGCGCAAGCGCGTTGCGTGCATGGTGGCCAACAAGCCCGGCGCACCAGGCAGACTGCGTATAAGCGTTAAGACCGTCGCGCAGGGAATGCCGGTTGAAACGGCTTTGCCTGTGGTACCTGCCGCCTGCATTTTTTGCCGCAGGCGGGCCATGGGTGAGGCCTTCACCCGGAATTCCCTGCGCCCTCCGATCTTTCAGAGGGTGAACGTCCTCAGCACAGCTCGGGCAGCACCTGCCGCGGGAGCGCTCGCTCATGGGCTATCGTCATGGGCTATGACGATCCGTTCGCCGCGTCAGCCTGCAAGCAGCCATTCCGTCGCGCTGCGCCACAGCGTGTCGCGATGCGCCGCGCGGAAGAATCCCATGTGGCCGATCGCGGACGCGCTGACGTCCTGCGGCTTGATGCTGAGCAGCTCGGGCGCCGTGCCCGTATAGCCGGCGCACAGCAGCTCGACCGCGGGCCGCGTGGCCCAGGGATCGTCGGCGAGGCACAATGCCCGCACCGGGCTCTTGAAGTTGGCGTAGTTGGCAAGGCCCGGCAGCGATGCGTCGTCGAACAGATAGCGCGGGCTCATGATCCAGCGCACCCATTGCAGGAACACCCCTTCGGCAGGTCCTCGCCGACCCCGCTCCAGCCCGGCGTGTAGCCGAGGGCATGCGTCAGCGGAACGCCGAGACCGTTCAGCATCGTCACCACGCGCCAGCGCTCGCCGGGCGCCATCAGCTTCCAATAGCCGGCCTGCGAGGCGATGAAGAGCGCGCGCGACACCTCGGTGTTGTTGGCGAGCAGGCCGAGCGTCTGGCCGCCGAAGGAGTGGCCGACATAGCGCAGCGGCATCGCGCCGAAACGCCCGCGCATCCAACTGACCGCGCCGGTGATGTCGAGCGCCGCCCAGTCGGACATCGAGGCCGCAAAGCTCCTTGAGGGAGCGGGGCGGCTGCCGCCGATCCCGCGATAATCGTAAGTGAGGACCACGCAGCCCTGCTCGGCGAGATGGCTGGCGAAGCCGCGATAGATCCGGCGCGGGATCGCCGCCCCGGAATTGATCAGCACGGCATGCGCCGGCGCGCCGCGCGGCGCGAACAGGGTCCCCGCCAGCGCAAAGCCGTCGACGGCCGGAATGGTCGGATCCTCGCTCGAAACGCCATTGGGATCCCGTCTCGCCCACGCCTCGTCCTCCTCTCACGCGCCGGGCCGCAGCAAAGTCAAATTCGGCTTGCCGTGCAAGCCCTTGTGTCTGCGCCTTAAATTCCAAGTGGCGGCACGAGGGCAGGCTGTGTATAAGGCGCGCGCCGCAGCAGGGGATAAACGCGCGGGTATTCGCAAGGGAGTTGAGCCATGACGGAGCGCTGGAGCCCGGAGAGCTGGCGGTCCAAGCCGGTGCAGCAGGTGCCCGACTATCCCGACCAGAAGGCGCTGGCCGAGGTCGAGGCGCAGCTTTCGACCTTCCCGCCGCTGGTGTTCGCCGGCGAGGCGCGCAACCTGAAGAAGGCGCTGGCACGGGTGGCGGCCGGCGAGGCCTTCCTGCTGCAGGGCGGCGACTGCGCCGAGAGCTTTGCCGAGCACGGCGCCAACAACATCCGCGACTTCTTCCGCGTGCTGCTGCAGATGGCGGTCGTCATGACCTATGCCGGCGCGGTGCCGGTGGTGAAGGTCGGCCGCATCGCAGGCCAGTTCGCCAAGCCGCGCTCGTCGCCGACCGAGAAGGTCAATGGCGTCGAGCTGCCGAGCTATCGCGGCGACATCGTCAACGACACCGCGTTCACGCCCGAGGCGCGCATCCCCAATCCGCAGCGCCAGCTCGACGCCTACCGGCAGTCGGCGGCGACGTTGAACCTGCTGCGCGCCTTCGCCACCGGAGGCTTCGCCAATCTCGGCAGCGTGCATCAGTGGATGCTCGGCTTCGTCAAGGACTCACCGCAGTCGCGCCGTTACAAGGAGCTGGCCGACCGCATCTCCGAGGCGCTCAACTTCATGCGCGCCTGCGGCCTCGACCTCGAGAGCCATCCGGAGCTGCGCGCCACCGACTTCTACACCAGCCACGAGGCGCTGCTGCTCGGCTACGAGCAGGCCTTCACCCGGGTCGATTCCACCACCGGCGACTGGTACGCGACCTCAGGCCATTTCATCTGGATCGGCGACCGCACCCGCCAGCTCGACCACGGGCATGTCGAATATTTCCGCGGCATCAAGAACCCGATCGGCCTGAAATGCGGTCCGTCGCTGAAGCCGGACGAGCTGCTGAAGCTGATCGACATCCTCAATCCCGACAACGAGCCGGGCCGGCTGACCCTGATCAACCGCTTCGGCGCCGACAAGGTCGGCGATCATCTGCCGGGACTGATCCGCGCGGTGCAGCGGGAAGGGCGCAAGGTGGTGTGGTCGTGCGATCCGATGCACGGCAACACCATCACCTCGACCTCGGGCTACAAGACGCGGCCGTTCGACCGCATCGTGTCCGAGGTGCGGGCGTTCTTCGCGGTGCATGCCGCCGAGGGCACCCATGCCGGCGGCATCCATCTGGAGATGACCGGCAAGGACGTCACCGAATGCATCGGCGGTGCGCGGGCGATCACCGACGAGGATCTCAACGACCGCTATCACACGGTCTGCGATCCCAGGCTGAACGCCGAGCAGTCGATCGACATGGCGTTCCTGATCGCCGAGCTGCTGAAGCAGCAGCGCGGCGGCAAGACTGCACCGATGCCGGCCGTCGCGGGCTTCTGATGCTGCGTTTGTGGCGCGCGACGGTCAACTCGCGCAACGGCCTGGCCTTCGCGCTGCGCTCCGAGCAGGCGGTGCGCGAGGAGGTGGTCGCGTTCCTGCTGTCGCTGCCGCTGGCCTATGTCATCGGCGTGACGCCGATGCGCAGCGTCGAGCTGGTCTGCGCGGTGGTGCTGGTGCTGGTCGTCGAGCTGCTCAACACCGCGATCGAGAAGCTCGCGGACCGGCTCACCACCGAGCACGATCTGCAGATCGGCCGGGTCAAGGATCTCGGTTCGGCCGCCGTCGGCGTGGCGCTTCTGATGTCCGGCAGCTTCTGGCTGTTCGCGATCGCCGAGCGGCTCGGGCTGCTGTGAATGAGTTGAGCGATGGCCGCTGACATCTTCAGGATCACGCTGGCCCAGCTCAACCCGACGGTCGGCGACGTCACGGGAAATGCCGCGAAGGCGCGCGAGGCGCGGGCGAAGGCGGCGGCCGACGGCGCTGATCTCGTGATCCTGCCGGAGCTGTTCCTTGCGGGGCAGCCAACCCAGGATCTGGTGCTGAAGCCGGCATTTCAGGCCGCGTGCCGGGCCGCGACCGAGGCGCTCGCGCGCGAGACCGCCGATGGCGGGCCGGCGGTGCTGATCGGCACGCCCTGGATCGAGGACGGCAAGCTCTACAACGCCTGCGCGCTGCTCGACGCCGGCCGCATTGCGGCGCTGCGCTTCAAGGCCAACCTGCCCGAAGGGGTTGAGAAGCGCCTGTTCACGCGCGGCCCGGCGGCCGGCCCGCTCAGCGTGCGCGGCCTTCGCATCGGCATTGCGATTGGCGAGGACATGTCGCTCGAGGACTCCTCGAACGACGAGAACGTCATCGAGACGCTGGCGGAAACCGGGGCCGAGCTCATCGTCGTGCCAAGCCGCTCATGCTACGTGCGCAGCGGCGGCGACCGGCGCCTGTCGGCCGCCGTGGCCCGCGTGACCGAAAGCGATCTGCCGCTCGTCTGGCTCAACCAGATCGGCGGTCGGGATGGCGAGGTGTGCGACGGCGCGTCCTTCGCGCTGAACGCCGATCTCTCGGTGGCGGCACAGCTTCCGGGCTTCGTCGCTGAGGTCGCGACCTTGGCCTGGAGCAGGGGAGACGATGGCTGGCAGTGTCGGGGACCGGTCACCACCCTGATCGAGGGCGACGAGGCGGACTACGCGGCCCGCGTGCTCGGGCTGCGCGACCATGTCGAGAAGCATGGTTTCACCGGCATCGTGCTCGGCCTGACCGGAGGCGTCAAATCCGCGCTGTCATTGGCGATGGCCGTCGATGCGCTCGGAGCTGCGAGGGTGCGCGGTGTGGTGCTGTCCGGGCCCGACATGTCGCAGGAATCGCCGGCTCAGGAATCGCCGGCTATTGCCATCGCGGCGCGGTTCGGCGTCGCCGTCGAGACGTTGCCGATCGCACCGGCCGTGGCAGGCTTCGAAACGGTTCTGCCCGGGCCGCTGGCGGGCGATGCCCGTCACGATCTCCTGGTGCGCGTGCGCGGCTCACTGCTGCTGGCCTTGGCGAGCCTCTCCGGTGCGCTCGCGGTCGTGCCACGCAACACGTCGGACCGGCATGGCTGCGAGATCGGCGACGCGACTGGCGGTGTCACTCTAATCGACGACGTGTCCCAGGCCGAGATCGTTCGTCTCGCAGAGCTGCGCAATCGTTGGCGGCCTGCGAACGCGCTGGGGACCGTCGGGCGAAGTCATGTCGCCCGATCTCGCTGGCCGCGCGTTCTCAGATGCGTTCGAAGGATGACCCGATGGCCCGGCTATCCCGCTCAGCGCGCCGGGATGAAGGTTGGTCCGACCGTGCGGATCTGCTTGTCGCCACCGGCGCCGGTCGTGGTGTCCGCAGTGGCGGGCGCTGCGGCATCGGCCGGCGCGGCGCCTTTGCGGGCGTTTGCCGGCGGCTTACCAGTCTGGCGCTGCTGCATGCGCTTGGCGCTCTCCTCGGTGACGATGATGTCGCCCTGCTGCTCGGCCGCGGCCTTGTCATCGATCGATTTCAGCGCGTCGGCCCAGGTCTGTCCCGCGGCCTTGCAGGAACAGCTCGGGTTGAACTCGGTGCGGAACTTGAAGGCGTTCGGCAGCGCGGTGTAGGGCTGACCGTTGACCGAGACCGCCTGGTTCATGTCCTCGCCGGGATTGCGATAGGTGAACAGGGTCGCGTCGGCGGCAGGGCATTGCGCCTTGCAGGCGCGCTCGTCGTCGGCGAAGCGGCCGGGAACGGTGGCAAACGAGATCGGGAAATAGGCGCCGTCGCAACTGCGCACGCAGACGGTCCGAAAGGTGCCCTGCGGCGCCGCGAGATCGGCGCTGGGCGGCGGCAGCGATGCAGCGGGATTGCTGTCGGGCCCGCCGCCGAACAGGCTGGTCAGGAAGTTGCCGCCGCCGCTGCGATTGGCGTTGGCATATTGCTGGTACTGCGGGCCGCAATTGTTCTGGCCGAGCGCGGCCAGCACCGAGCGGCGCTGGTTGTCGCGCTCACCACCGAACCCGCCGCTGCGCAGACGCTCCAGGCTGCCCATGATCTGGTCCAGGTTGGACCGCATCTGCTGGATCTGGTTGTTGACCGGAGCGCATTCCGCGGAGCGGCCATTGAACAGCGAGAAGAAGCCGGTGCTGTCGCAGCCCATGCGCTTGGCCTGCATGCTGACGCGGTCGAGCTCGCCTTGCTGCTTGGCGGCCGCGTCCTGATAACGCCGGATCTGGTCCTCACGCGCGGGATCGCCGCCACCGCCGCGATCGATCGTGGCGAGCTGCGCTTCCAGACGCGGGCAGATCGGATTGACGCCGGCCTGCGGTCCGGGCGGGCCCGGCGGCATCTGCGCATAGGAATCGGAGCTGGATTGCGCCAGGGCGTGCGAGCCGGTCAGAGTCAGTCCGAGCAGCGCAGAAAGGGCCAACAGGCGCGGAGACAGGGATGCGATCAAGATGCGGTATTCCGGTCCATGGGTGCAGCCGCGGGACTAGCACAGAATTCGGGAAAATCGCGGCAGCGGCGGGCATCCCATAGCCGCTTTGTCGGGCATCGTCACGTCGTTTCCGGGCGCCGGGGTGGCGGGAACAGCCGTTCCCAGCCGTCTCAGCGCTGGCAGGTGATCGCGACAAAGTCGCTGCAGCCGCCATGCGCGCAGTTTGCACCGGCTTTCGGCACCGATCCGGTGATTTCATCGGGGTCGACGCGGCGATAGGAGGAGGCCTGTGCAAAATCCCGTGATTGGCAGTACGACCGCGCAGCCGAGGCGCCGCATCGGTCGCCCTTGGCGAGGCACTGGTCGACGCCGTAGCCGTCGGCTTCGTTGGCGATGATGAAGATGCGGCTCTCCGCCGTGGCGGTGGTCGCGGCGGCGAGGAGAACACAGCAGGCGAGCAGCGCCGGGGAGATTCGCATGGTGCACCGGTGGGTGTAGGAGACAACTCATGGTTAGGCCCAAAAGGTTAAAAATGATTAACCATGAGGCGGGGCGCGAGCATTTGGGCAGTGAAAACGGCCGTTTTGCGGCTCTTGACGGAGACAGCCTGCTGCATCATGGTGAGTTTCATGAACGGTTTCCTCGCCATCTGCTGCATTTGCCGCGAGATTACGCGCTAGCGATCTGCTGGCTGAGGCCGTCTTTTCTCAACAGAGATGATCAGGACGCCCGGCCGGCAGGTCGGAAGCGTGATTCTGTGCCGTGGCGGCCCGCTCGCGGGCGGTCGTTCGGCGTAGGACACCCGTTGCGCCTCGTCATGGACCTGTTGGTCCGGCGAGGCGGCGTGCACAGGGCATTCGGGGACGGACCATGGACTTGCGTTTGTACGACACCGCGTCGCGGAGAAGCGCCCCTTCGTGCCGCTCGATTCCAACAACGTCCGCATGTATGTCTGCGGACCGACGGTCTACGACTTCGCCCATATCGGCAATGCGCGGCCCGTGATCGTCTTCGACGTGCTGTTCCGGCTGCTGCGGCACCTCTACGGCAAGGATCACGTCACCTATGTCCGCAACATCACGGATGTCGACGACAAGATCAACGCCCGCGCCGCGCGTGACTTTCCCGGGCTGCCGCTGAACGAGGCGATCCGCAAGGTCACCGAGGTGACGGCCAATCAGTTCCGCAGCGACGCGGCTGCGCTCGGCAGCCTGCCTCCGACCTTCGAGCCGCGCGCCACCGATTTCGTGCGGCCGCGCCCCGATGGCAAGGCGGATATGGTGACCCTGATCAAGCAACTGATCGCGCGTGGCCATGCCTATGAGGCGGGCGGCGAGGTGCTGTTCGACACCCGATCGATGCCGGACTATGGCGCGCTGTCGGGCCGCAAGCTCGACGAGCAGCTCGCCGGAGCGCGCGTGGCCGTTGATGCCCATAAGAAGAATCCCGCCGACTTCGTGCTGTGGAAGCAGTCGTCGGAGGACGAGCCGGGCTGGGACAGCCCGTGGGGCCGCGGCCGCCCGGGATGGCACATCGAGTGCTCGGCGATGAGCGCAGCCTATCTGGGCGATGTCTTCGACATCCATGGCGGCGGGCTCGACCTGATCTTCCCGCACCATGAGAACGAGATCGCGCAGTCGCGTTGCGCGCACGGCACGTCCGTGATGGCGAACTACTGGCTGCACAATGAGTTCGTCCAGGTCGAGGGCGCGAAGATGTCGAAGAGCCTCGGCAACTTCGTCACCATCCGCGACCTGTTGGCGGACTGGCCCGGAGAGGTGTTGCGCCTCAACATGCTCAAGATGCATTATCGCTCGCCGGCGGATTGGACGGTCAAGGGCCTGGAGGAGAGTGCGAAGACGCTCGACGACTGGTATCGCGTCGCGGCCGATGCGCCGGGCGAGCAGCCGGAGCCTGAGATCATCGCCGCCCTCGTCGACGACCTCAACACGCCGCTGATGATCGCAGAGCTGCACGCGTTGCGGAGCCGAGCGGCGTCCGGCGGCGAGACGGATCGCGCTGCCTTTGCAGGCTCGCTTCGTTTTGCGGGCTTCCTGTCAGAATCGGTCGCGCAATGGGAAGCGCGAAAGCAGCAGGCCAAAGGCGTCGACGCCGCCAAGGTCGAAAGCCTGATCGCCGCACGTACCGCGGCTCGCGCGCGCAAGGACTTCAAGGAATCCGACCGCCTGCGCGACGAGCTCGTCGCGATAGGCGTGACGGTGAAGGATGGCAAGGGCGCCGACGGCAAGCCGGTCACGACCTGGGAGATTGCGCGATGAGCAGGCCCGACACGCCGTTTCCGCGGCATTGGCTGTACTACATTCTGCTGAAGGTCGTGCTGATCGCGGGCGCAGTGGCGCTGGTCACGAAACTCTACGGCATGTGGTGACGCATGGGACAGGCTCTCCCGAGGCCCGCGCTGCGGCCGTTTCTTCCCGCTGACGCGCCGGTTCTGGCCGCGATCTTCGTTGCCAGCATCCAGGAGTTGACCGGTGACGATTACAGCGAGCAGCAGCAGGAGGCGTGGGCGTCCGCTGCTGAGGATGAGACGGGTTTCGGCAAGAGGCTGGCATCCGAGCTCACCTTGATTGCGACCCTGCAGGGCTCGCCGGTCGGCTTTGCCGCGCTGAAGGGAAACGATCACATCGACATGCTCTATGTCCATCCGAACGCGGCGGGGCAGGGCGTCGGGGCCGTGCTATGCGACGCGCTGGAAAAGCTGGCCGGCGCGCGCGGCACGACCGGTCTGTCGGTCGACGCCAGCGACACGGCGGTCGAATTCTTCCGCAAGCGCGGCTACGTCGCGCAGCAACGCAACAGCGTCTCCATCAATGGCGAGTGGCTCGCCAACACCACGATGAAGAAGATGCTCGGCTCCGGGGGAGCGCAGGCATGAGCAGGGCAGGCACAAGCAGGGCAGGTACAAGCAGGGAACGGCTTTATCTGTTCGACACCACCCTGCGTGACGGCGCGCAGACCAACGGTGTCGATTTCACGCTGGCCGACAAGCAGGCCATCGCGCGCATGCTCGACGATCTCGGCATCGACTATGTCGAGGGTGGCTATCCCGGCGCCAACCCGCTCGACACCGAGTTCTTCGCCGCCAAGCCCAAGCTCGGCCACGCCCGCTTCACCGCCTTCGGGATGACGCGCCGGGCGGGACGCTCGGTGTCCAACGATCCGGGCGTAGCAGCGCTGCTGGAGGCCAAGGCGGACGCGATCTGCTTCGTCGCGAAGGCGTCCGCCTATCAGGTGCGCGTCGCGCTGGAGACCACCAACGAGGAAGAATCTCGCCCTCGATCCGCGACAGCGTGACGGCCGCGAAGGCTGCGGGGCGCGAGGTGATGCTCGACTGCGAGCATTTCTTCGACGGCTACAAGGAGAATGCGGAATTCGCGCTGGCCTGCACACGCGCGGCCTATGAAGCCGGCGCGCGTTGGGTCGTGTTGTGCGACACCAATGGCGGCACCATGCCGCACGAGATCGAGGCGATCGTCGGCGAGGTCGTCAAGCAGGTGCCGGGCGATCACCTGGGGATCCACGCCCACAATGACACCGAGCAGGCGGTGGCGAACTCGCTTGCCGCGGTCCGCGCCGGCGTACGGCAGATCCAGGGCACATTGAACGGACTCGGTGAGCGCTGCGGCAACGCCAATCTGTGCTCACTGATCCCGACCTTGAAGCTGAAGACGGAATTCTCGGATCGGTTCGAGATCGCCGTATCGGACCGGCAGCTCGCCGGCCTGATGAAGGTCTCGCGCACGCTCGACGACATGCTGAACCGGGCGCCGAACCGGCACGCGCCTTATGTCGGCGAGAGTGCCTTCGTCACCAAGACCGGTATTCATGCGTCGGCCGTGCTGAAGGATCCGCAGACCTATGAGCACGTCCTACCCGAGCTTGTCGGCAATCATCGCAAGGTTCTGGTCTCGGACCAGGCCGGCCGATCCAACGTCATCGCGGCGCTGGAGCGCGGCGGCATTCCCTTCAGCAAGAGCGATCCGAAGCTGACGCGCCTCGTCGAGGAGCTGAAGGGGCGCGAGGCCGCGGGCTACGCCTACGAGTCCGCCGACGCCTCGTTCGAGCTGCTGGCGCGGCGTACGCTGGGCTCGGTGCCGGAGTATTTCCGGGTCGAGCAGTTCGACGTCAATGTCGAGCAGCGCTACAACGCGCTCGGTGAACGCGTCACGGTGGCGCTGGCGGTGGTCAAGGTGGACGTCGCCGGCGAGCGACTGATCTCGGCGGCCGAAGGCAATGGTCCGGTCAATGCGCTCGACGTCGCGCTGCGCAAGGATGCTCGGCAAGTACCAGGGCTATATCGATGGTTTGAAGCTGATCGACTATCGCGTCCGCATCCTCAATGGCGGCACCGAGGCGGTGACGCGCGTGCTGATCGAGAGCGAGGACGAAAAGGGGGAGCGCTGGACCACGGTCGGCGTCTCGCCGAACATCATCGACGCCTCGTTCCAGGCGCTGATGGATTCGGTCTTCTACAAGCTGGTCAAGTCCGGCGCGAAGGGGTGAGATGATGCATCCGTCATTGCGAGCGAAGCGAAGCAATCCAGGGCTGAATGCGCGATTCTGGATTGCTTCGTCGCTTCGCTCCTCGCAATGACGTGGAGAGGCCAGGAGCAAACGCATGATCGACCACGTCTCCGTCGGTGTCAGCGATCTCGTCCGTAGCGCGCGGTTCTATGAGCGCGCGCTGGCGCCGCTCGGTTTGACGCGCCTGGTCGAACGTCCCAGCACGGTCGGCTATGGCAAGACCTATCCGGAGTTCTGGATCAATCTGCGTGCCAGCATGGCGCGCGTGCCGGCCGACACCGGATCGCACCTTTGCTTCCGCGCGAAGAGCACGGCCGAGGTCGATGCGTTTCATGAGGCGGCGGTAGAGGCGGGCGGAGTGTCCGATGGCGCGCCCGGGCTGCGACCGCATGATCGCGTGCGCTATTATGCGGCCTTTGTGCTTGATCCCGATGGCAGCCGGATCGAGGCGGTCACATTCCCGAGCGAGTAGGGGCTCAGAGCCGCTTGGCGATCTCAGGCGCCATCTCGGTCTCTTCCTTGGCGACGCGGGCGGCGGCCTCGCGCAAGCGCGGCAGGATGTCCTCGACGCGTTCGGCCTTGAGCAGCTCGATCTGGAAGCCGGGGCGAATGAACTCGGTCTCACGCATGTGCGCGAGCAGGGCGAACAACGGCTCCCAGAAGCCGTCGATATTGGCCATCAGCACCGGCTTGGCGTGGCGTCCGAGCTGCTTCCAGGTCAGCTGCTCGACCAGCTCCTCGAGCGTGCCGATACCGCCGGGCAGCGCTACGAACGCATCGGAGTGCTCGAACATCAGCCGTTTGCGCTCGTGCATGTCGGGCGTGACGATGAGATCCTTGAGCGGCATCATGACTTCCTTCTTCACCAGGAAGTCCGGAATGATGCCGGTGACGTCGCCGCCATGGTCGAGCACGGACTTGGCAACCGCGCCCATCATGCCGATGGAGCCGCCGCCATAGACGAGTCGCACGCCGTTCTCGGCAAGGGCCCTGCCGAGTGCTTTCGCCGATTCGATGAAGCTGGGATTCGTCCCCGGGCCGGAGCCGCAATAGACGCAGACGGTGCGGATTTCAGTCATTGGAGCGGTGTGACATTGCAGTTGAAAGGCGTCAAGACGAGGGCGGAGGACGTGGATTCGCGGGCTTTCACGGATTGATGCAGGCTGAATGGGTCCATTTGTCTGAAAACGAGTATGCAAATACTGCGCCGCGACAACGGATTCCGTCGACGTACGGGTGCATCCGGGGCCCGGACACTCTATATGACGCAGGCAACGCCCGGCATCACAACATGCCAAAACAATCGCTGTTCCAGAACGTTTGATGCCGCCCGATTCCTCCTCCGAACCAGCCGCCAACCAGCCTTCGTCCCTCGAGCAGGGAACGCTGGCCGGCACGCTGCGCCATTTGTGGCCCTTCATCTGGCCGAGTGATCGCGCCGACCTGAAGATGCGCGTGCTGTGGTCGGTGGTGCTGCTGATCGTGGCCAAGGTCGCGACGCTGGTCCTGCCCTTCACCTTCAAATGGGCGACTGACGCTTTGACCGGCGCCAACACCGCGCCGATCGCGCCCGACAACTGGGCGTTCTGGCTGGTCGCCTCGCCGATCATCATGACGGCAAGCTACGGCGGGATTCGGGTACTGATGGCGGTGCTGACGCAGTGGCGCGACGGTATTTTTGCCCGCGTCGCCATGCATGCGGTGCGCAAGCTCGCGACCATCACCTTTGTTCACATGCATGAATTGTCGCTGCGCTTTCACCTCGAGCGCAAGACCGGTGGTCTGACCCGCGTGCTCGAGCGCGGCCGCAACGCGATCGAGACCATCGTGCGCATGGTGATCCTGCAGCTGATCCCGACCATCGTCGAGGTCTCGCTGCTGACGGCGGTGCTGCTGTGGCAGTTCGACTGGCGCTACGTGCTGGTCACGCTCACCATGGTCGCGGCCTATCTCTATTACACCTACATTGCGACCGAGTGGCGCATCGAGATCCGGCGCCGCATGAACGACTCGGATACGGATGCCAACACCAAGGCCATCGACTCGCTGCTCAACTACGAAACAGTGAAGTATTTCGGCGCCGAGGCGCGCGAGGCCGAGCGCTATGACCGTTCCATGGAGCGCTACGAGCGCGCCAGCGTGAAGACCTATACCTCGCTGGCGGTGCTCAACGCCGGGCAGGCCGCGATCTTCACGATCGGGCTGACGGTGGCGATGCTGATGTGCGCCCAGGGCGTGCGTCAGGGACGCAACACCGTCGGCGACTTTGTCATGATCAACAGCATGATGATCCAGCTCTACCAGCCGCTGAACTTTATGGGCATGGTCTATCGCGAGATCAAGCAGGCGATCATCGACATCGAGAAGATGTTCGGCGTCCTCACGCGCGATGCTGAAGTAAAGGATGCCCCCGGAGCGACGCCTTTGGTGGTGACCTCCGGCAATGTCCGTTTCGAGGACGTCCGCTTCGCCTATGAGCCGGAGCGGCCGATCCTGCAGGGATTGAGCTTCGAGGTGCCGGCCGGCAAGACGGTCGCGATCGTGGGGCCGTCCGGTGCTGGCAAGTCGACCATCTCGCGGCTGCTGTTCCGGCTCTATGACGTCTCAGGCGGCCGCATCCTGATCGACGGGCAGGACATCCGCGACGTCACCCAGGTGTCGCTGCGCGCCCAGATCGGCATGGTGCCGCAGGACACGGTGCTGTTCAATGACACCATCCGCTACAACATCCGCTACGGACGCTGGGATGCCGACGACGCCGCCGTCGAAGAGGCGGCGCGGCTGGCCCAGATCGACGGTCTGATCCGGATGGCGCCGAAGGGCTACGAGACCCAGGTGGGCGAGCGCGGCCTCAAGCTCTCCGGGGGCGAGAAGCAGCGCGTTGCGATTGCCCGCACCATCCTCAAGGGGCCGCCGATCCTGGTCCTCGACGAGGCGACCTCGGCGCTGGACAGCCATACCGAGCACGAGATCCAGGAGGCGCTCGATG
This sequence comes from Bradyrhizobium oligotrophicum, assembly GCA_050641875.1. Classification (GTDB taxonomy): domain Bacteria; phylum Pseudomonadota; class Alphaproteobacteria; order Rhizobiales; family Xanthobacteraceae; genus Bradyrhizobium; species Bradyrhizobium oligotrophicum_B. The sequence continues at coordinate 6,598,898 of CP192619.1, read as the reverse complement.
GCGTGTCGCGCAATCGCACCTCGCTCGTGATCGCGCACCGGCTTTCGACCATCGTGGCGGCCGACGAGATCATCGTGCTCGACCGGGGGCGCATTGCCGAGCGCGGCACCCATGCCGAACTGCTGGCCAAAGGCGGGCTGTATGCCGGCATGTGGAACCGGCAGCGCGAGGCCGAGGAGGCGCGCGAAAAACTGGCGCAGATCGGCGACGATGCGGCGGCGCCCAACCGCAATCCGCCGGATCGGAGCGAGCCGGACGCGGCCGGGCCCGATCGGACCGGACAGGTGGCGAGTGCCGCCGAATGATGCCGCGAACCGCCCTGATCCGAACTCAAGAATGCATTAAGGATTCATTTTGACCTTCGCCGGCCATCGACCTAGTCAAGGCGGCGGTCCGCTCTGAGGTCAGAGCGACAACACTCAACGAAGCAGGCCATGTCGATCAGCAATTCCATCCGCGCTCAGATCCCGCCGATCCACCCGGAAGGTTATCCCTTCATCGGGGGATTTGCCCTCGTCAGCCTGATCCTGTTCTGGATATTCACCCCGCTCGGCTGGATCGGCACGCTGCTCACCGTCTGGTGCGCGCTGTTCTTCCGCGACCCGATCCGGGTCACGCCGCAGCGGGAAGGGCTGGTGGTGGCGCCGGCCGACGGGCGCATCTCCATGATCACGCGCGCCCTGCCGCCGGCCGAGCTTGGCCTCGGCGACCGGCCTCTGCTGCGGGTCTCGATCTTCATGAGCGTGTTCAACGTGCATGTGAACCGCAGCCCGGTGGCCGGCCGGATCGAGAAGATCTCCTACCGTCCGGGCGCCTTCATCAACGCCGAGCTCGACAAGGCGAGCGAGGACAACGAGCGCAACTCGCTCGCGATCTCGACGCCGCATGGCCGCATCGGCGTGGTCCAGATCGCAGGCCTTGTGGCGCGCCGGATCGTGTCGTTCGTGCGCGAGGGGCAGACCATCGGGGCCGGCGAGCGCTTCGGCCTGATCCGCTTCGGCTCGCGGCTCGACGTCTATCTCCCTGACGGCACGGACGTTCTGGTCTCGGAGGGGCAGACGGCCATTGCCGGCGAGACGATCCTGGCCGATTTTGACGTTCCCGTGCCCGGCCTGACGTTCCGGAGCCAGTGAACCGTCGCTGCGCGCTGATGACCCATTAAGGGGACCTTGAGCTGTGTTCAGGTACGAGGTTCCGGCCAAACCACACGTGGTGTGATCATGAGCTTCGACGTGAACTCTCCCGAACTGCGCCGCCGCCGTTTCCGTCCGATCCCGGTGCGGCTGCTGGTGCCGAACATGATCACCCTGCTGGCGATCTGCGCCGGCCTGACGGCGATCCGGCTGTCGACCGAGGGACGCATGGAGCTCGCCGTCGGCGCCATCGTGTTTGCCGCCTTCCTGGACGGCATCGATGGCCGCATCGCCCGCATGATCAAGGGCCAGTCGAAGTTCGGCGCCGAGCTCGACAGCCTGGCCGATTTCGTCAATTTCGGCGTGGCGCCGGGCCTGATCCTGTATTTCTGGCAGCTTCATGAGCTGCGCGACGGCGGCTGGATCGCCGCCATGATGTACGCCATCAGCGGCGGCCTGCGGCTGGCGCGCTTCAACGCCAGCATCGACGATCCCAACAAGCCCCCCTTCGCGGCCAATTTCTTCACCGGCGTGCCGGCACCGCTCGGCGCCATCACGGTGCTGCTGCCCGTCTATCTGGCGTTCCTGGACCTGCCGAGGCCGCCGGCGCTAGTGACGGCGTTCTACACGCTGCTGATCGCCTTCCTGATGGTGTCGCGACTGCCGGTGTTCTCCGGCAAGACGACGCGGATGCGCGTCTCGCCCGAACTCGTGCTGCCAGTGTTCGCCTCGGTGGTGTTCTTCGTGGCGCTGCTGGTGGTCTATCCCTGGCACATCCTGTCGGCCGGATCGATCCTCTACATGCTGAGCCTTCCGTTCGGCTGGCGGCTGTATCGGCAGCAGGCGGCGCGGCATGCCGCGGTCCTCGGTGCCGCGGCTGCAGCGTCGCACGCCTCGTCTTCATCCGCGACGGCCTTTGCGCCGACCGGCGCGCCAGCGGCGGAGCAGGGGCAGCGGCCGCCGGAACGGCTGCACTGAGCGCAGGGCCCAAGACCCAGCGCGCGCTTTGCCGGCTTGGGCGCCTCAGTTATACCGGATGGCCAAGGACGGCCGCGAATGCCGTCCGCATCATCCGGAGAAAACGCCCGTGACAAGCACTGCCGCCGCGCCCTCGCTGCTTCCGTCCTCGAGGCGCTCGCGCGCTATGATACGCCGACCATCTGCAACGCGATGGAGATCGTGGCGCCCGAACGCCGCCTGATCGGCTACACGACCAAGCCGCTGGTGTGTCCGTTCCCCGATCTGCCGCCCATGGTCGGCTACGCGCGGACGGCGACGATTCGGTCCGTCGTCAAATCGGGATTGCCGGCGGACGAGCAGGCGAGGCGGCGCACCGACTACTACGAATATGTCGGCACCGGTCATGGTCCCCGCATCGTCGTGATCCAGGACATTGATGGTCCCGACATCGGCTATGGCGCGTTCTGGGGCGAGGTGCAGAGCAACGTCCACAAGGCGCTCGGCTGCCTCGGCGTGATCACGGATGGATCGATCCGCGACATTCCGCAATGGGCTGCCGGCTTCCAGGCGCTGGCGGGCTCGATCGGTCCGTCGCATGCGTGGGTGCATGCCGAGAGCTTCGGCGGGGAGGTCCGCGTTGCCGGGATGACTGTGCGCTCGGACGATCTGATCCACTCCGATCGCCATGGTGCGATCGTCATCCCGGCCGACATCGCGGCGAAGCTTCCCGAGGCGGCCGAGTTGTGCGCGCGCCGCGAAACGCCGATCCTGGAGATCGCGCGGTCTGCGGATTTCTCGCTCGGGAAGCTCAAGGCCGCCTTGAAGCGGTCGGCGGAGATTCATTGAGCGTCGTTTCGCTCCGGTCCCAATGAGCGAGCCGTACCACTCGGCGGTGCGGCCCGCCGGCCTTGCGCAGGGCGCTCGCCGAACTGCGACGCTGCAACCGCATCCGGATGACTACGGGGTGACGGCCGAGCTTCCGCCGAAAATATCGAACGCGGTGACGAATTGCCCGCAAACAGGCCGGAATTCGCCGAAGGTTAAGCAGCCGTCGCTCGTTGAGAAGATTTTATCCATCAAGCTTTACCTGATGGCTAGCCTGTCCCGATAGGCATGTCGCCCGAGGGCGAAGGACATGCGCAGGCTGATATCGAAATCGAGGCCGTTGTTCGGGCGGCTCGACCGGACCGTCGACAAGATGGTTCGGCTGATCGGACATTTCGGCAGCGCCGCGATCGGGCTCTCGGCGATCGCCCTGGTGTGGGCCGGCATCTTCTACACGATCTCCGAAGAGTATACGCGCACCGAGCAGTCGGCGCTGAAGAACGGCGCCAATCTGGCCCGCGCGTTCGAGGAGCAGATCATCCGCTCGATCCGCGCGGCAGATCAGACCTTGCTCTACGTCCGCGACTCCTATGCCAGGGACCCGCACAACTTCGACATGTCGCTATGGTCGAAGAACAGCCAGTTCCTGTCCGACTTCTCGTTTCAGGTCGTCGTGATCGGCAAGGACGGCATCATGCTGTCCAGCAACATCGATCCGAAGATGCGCGGCCTCGACCTGCGCGACCGCGAGCACTTCCGCGTTCATGCCGACGGCAAGGATGATTTTCTCTTCATCAGCAAGCCGATCTTCGGCCGCGTCTCCAACAAATGGTCGATCCAGTTGACCCGCCGCATCATCATGCCGGACGGTTCGTTCGGCGGCGTCGTGGTGGTCTCGCTCGATCCCGAATATCTGTCGAGCTTCTATAATTCGGTCGATCTCGGCAAGAAGGGCAATGTCACACTCCTCGGTCTCGACGGCATCGTGCGCGCGCGGGCCTCGGCCGGTCCGGGGGGCGTGGGATCCTCGCTCGCCGGCAGCCCGGTGATGAGCGCCATTCAGCACAGAAGCAACGGCTTCTACACCTTCAAGAGTCTGATCGACGGCGTCACGCGCATCTACTCGTTCCAGCGCATCAAGGATCTGCCGCTGGTGGTCATCGTCGGTCAGGCCTCCGAGGAGATCTTCAGCGCCTTCAAGCTCAACCGCGATCGTGATCTGCTGGTCGGGGCGTTGCTGACGGTGGTCATCGGCATCATCACGATCCTGATTGCACGCTATCAGGCGGGGCTTGCCGCCTCACGCGATGCCGCCGAGGCGGGTACGCGGGCGCGCTCCGAATTCCTGGCGATGATGAGCCATGAGATCCGCACGCCGATGAACGGCGTCATCGGCCTTGCCGATCTCTTGCTGTCGGCGGACCTCGCGCCGGAGCAGCGCAAGATCGCGACCACCTTGCGCGAGTCGGCCGACTACCTGTTGCAGCTGCTCAACGATGTCCTCGATTTCTCCAAGCTCGATGCCGATCGTCTGGAGATCGAGCACATCGAGTTCGACCTGCACCGGTCGGTGACGGCGACCGCCGAGCTGCTGGTGTCCCGCGCCAAGGAAAAGGGTCTGCAACTGACGACGTCGATCGCGCCGGAGGTGCCGAACTACGTGGTCGGCGATCCCGCACGGCTGCGCCAGGTGCTGTTCAACCTGGTCGGCAATGCGCTCAAATTCACCGAATCCGGCGGCGTCCATATCGAGGTGCGTGCCGAGAACCTTGCCGGGCCGAACCTGACGCTGGTGTTTTCGGTCGCCGATACCGGCGTCGGCATTCCCGCAGACGCCGTCAGCCGGCTGTTCAAGCAGTTCTCGCAGGTCGACAATTCCATCTCGCGCCGCTTCGGCGGCACCGGTCTGGGGCTCGCGATCTGCAAGCGCCTCGTCACCTGCATGGGCGGCGACATCAAGGTGCAGAGCAAGGTGGGCGAGGGCAGCACCTTCACCTTCTCGATCCAGGCTCAGCACCAGCCGCAGCCCGACGTCGAGCAGGTCAGCGCGCCCGAGGCGACCATCGCCCCGGTCGGTGAGACGCAGGCTGAGGAGCGCCCGGGCAGCGCCGGGCCGCTCAAGATCCTCGTCGCCGAGGACAACCTCACCAATCAGTTCGTGATCAAGAAGCTCCTGGACAAGCTCGGCCATGGCTATGATCTCGTCGAGAATGGCACCCAGGCGGTCGCGGCCGTGCAGAAGCAGAGCTACGACCTGATCCTCATGGACATGATGATGCCCGAGATGGACGGGCTGACGGCGACGCGGATGATCCGCTCGCTGCCGCCGCCCGCCCAGGACATCTACATTGTCGCCCTGACGGCCAACGCCACCAGCCAGGATCATCTGGCGTGCACGGACGCCGGCATGAACGACTTCGTAACCAAGCCGGTCACGCGCGATCGACTGAATGCCGCTCTGCTTCGCGCGGCCGCTGCTACACACAAGGAAAGGCTTGTCGCATGACCGACTGGGTGCAATTCGACGAATCCGTCTATCAGATCCTGGTCTCCGAGCTCGGCGAGGAGGACGCGCTGGAAGTCCTGCGCACGTTCCTCGACGACACGTCCGGAAAGTTCGGCACGCTCGCGGCCAAGTTCGAGGATCGCCTCGAATTGAGGCGTGAGGCGCATTCGATCAAGAGCTCATCGGCGACGTTCGGTTTCTCGGCGCTGTCGCGCCTGTCACGCGAACTCGAGGTGGGATCGGCGACGATGGAGCCGGCGCAGATGCTGGAAATGGTCCACAAGATGCAGCGATCATTCGATCAGTCAGCCGTCTTCGCCGCGGCGAACCTGCTCAAGTCCGGATCATCGGCCGCTTGAGCGAGGTCGGCGGCGCTGCTGTTTACCTTTCATTATGCCTACCGAATTCAGTAACTCGTCCTTAATGGCGGACATTTAGTGTCGAGATACGCGGTCCAGAAGCACCGCGTCGGTCCGGCAGGGTCCGTGGTTTGCGTACGCGGGTGGAGTTGACTCATGGATATTATGACGAGTGCGGGGCTCGTGGCTGGCGTGATCGTCATCGCGACGATGATGCTGCTGGGCGGCGACCTCGAGATGTTCGTCAGCGAGCACGCCGCAATCATCATCTTCGGCGGTTCGATCGCAGCCACCATGATTCGCTTCCCGCTGGGCGTCATGCTGCACGGCGTTCCGCTTGGAATGAAGTACGCTTTCACGATGAGCCGCCTGTCGGCCCGCGAGCTCGTCGACGAGCTCGCTCGCATTGCCGAAATCGCGCGCAAGCAGGGTCCGGTCGGCCTGGAAAAGGTCGAGACCGACGAGCCGTTCCTCGCCAAGGGAATTCGCTACGTGGCCGACGGCTACGACCTCGAATTCATCCGCGACAATCTCGAGCGCGACCGCGACAATTTCCTCATGCATCTGGACGAAGGCAGCAAGATCTATCGCGCCATCGGTGACTGCGCCCCGGCGTTCGGCATGGTCGGCACGCTGATCGGCATGGTGCAGATGTTCGCCAACATGACCGACCCCTCGAAGCTTGGCCCGTTCATGGCGACCGCGCTGCTCGCGACCCTGTACGGCGCGCTGGTGTCGAACCTGATCTGTCTGCCGATCGCCGACAAGCTGCATGGCAAGCTGCTGGACGAGGAAACCAACCGGACGCTGATCATCGACGGCATCCTGATGATCCGCGACTCCAAGAGCCCCGCCCTGGTCCGCGAAATGCTCCTGGCCTATCTGCCGGAGAAGCATCGCCACGCCGAAGGCGAGCCCGTGCCGGCCTGATCGGCTGCGGCGGGGCGATCCGGGGTGGGGTAGGCAATGGCCAAGAAGAAGAGGGGCGATGCGCATGGCGGCGGTCACGGCTGGTTCGTGACCTTTGCCGACCTGATGGGACTTCTGGTCAGCTTCTTCGTGATGCTGGTCGCGTTCTCGACCATGGACAACAACAAGCTGAAAGTCGTCGCGGGCTCGATGCGCGACGCCTTCGGCGTGCAGTCCGAGTCGCGCTATTCGGGCATCGTGGAATCCGACGGCCTGCCGACTCGGCCGAAGCTCAAGAACGCCGCCCACATCTCGCCGGAGGAGACGGCGCGCGAGCCGAGCCCCGAGCAGGAGGAGCGCCAGCATACCAATGGCGCCAAGCTGAAGATCGATCGCCAGTTCGCGCTGGCGTCCGCCTCGCTGCGCCAGGCGCTGCAGGACATGCCGGAGATGACCGAGATCTCCAAGCACATCATGTTCGAAGAGACCAAGCAGGGGCTCAACTTGGAGATCGTCGACCAGGACGGGCGGTCGATGTTCGCGGATGGCTCGAAGGTGCCCTTCGACCGCACGCGACGCCTGATCGAGAAGCTGGCCGCACCACTCAAGGCGACACCGCTTCGGGTCCAGATCACCGGGCATACGGCCGCCGGCTTTGTTCCCGCCCGGAGCGATTATGGTGGTTTCGACCTGTCGGCGGACCGTGCCAACGCGGTGCGCCAGATCCTGGAGCGGGAAGGGCTGCCGGCAAGCCACATCTACGCCGTCTCCGGCAAGGCGGACACCCAGCCATTGTTTCCGGACGACCCCTCGCTGGCCGCCAACCGCCGCGTGACCATCACCCTGATGCGGGAAGACCCGCCATTGCCGCCCGATCTGAAGCCGTAGCCGGGCGCGCTTCGCGTCCCGCATCATATTGCCGCATAGGCGCCTGCGAACGGCAACGAAGAGCATCAGCAGGCACTTGATTCGCCTGAGGCAGATCCGACATCTGCCTCAGGATGCTCGGGTTAAAGGCACTTGCCGCGATGCGGCATGCGACATCTGTGTCAGCCGTGCCGTTTGGTTGCGGCCTGGGGAACATGGGTCTGCTAACGGTAGAGACTTGACCTGCGAACGGTCTACGTTCACACGCGCCGGGCCAGACAGGGAAGATGCGTTCCGAGCAACATGACGGCCAGCGCGACATCGACCGAAGGACAGGACACCGCGAGCACGTCGGGGTTCTGGGGGCTGACGCTAGGCAGTATCGGCGTGGTGTTCGGAGACATCGGCACCTCGCCCCTCTACGCCTTTCGCGAGGCCGCGCACGGTGCTGCTCAGGGGCAGCCGGTGTCGCGGATCATCGTGCTCGGCGTGCTGTCCCTGATCCTCTGGTCGCTGTTCATCGTGGTGACGGCCAAATACGTCCTGCTGCTGCTCCGCGCCGACAACAACGGCGAGGGCGGAACGCTGTCGCTGATGGCGCTCGGACAGCGGGCCTTGGGTCGGCGCAGCCTGTTCCTGATGTCGCTGGGCGTGATCGGCGCTTCGATGTTCATCGGAGATTCGATGATCACGCCGGCGATCTCGGTGTTGTCGGCGGTCGAAGGCCTCAAGCTCGCCGCGCCCGCGCTCGAGCATTACGTCGTGCCGCTGACCGTGTTCATCCTGGTCGTGCTGTTCGCGGTCCAGAGCAAGGGGACGGCGCGCGTCGCATCCGCCTTCGGCCCGGTCATGGTCACATGGTTCACGACCCTCGCCGTGATGGGACTCGTCCACATCCGCGACGACCCCTCCGTGCTCGCGGCGATCAATCCCTATTACGCGGTGCAGTTCCTGCTCTCGCACGGCACGATCGGCCTGGTCACCCTGGGCGCGGTGTTCCTCGCGGTCACCGGCGGCGAGGCGCTCTATGCAGATCTCGGGCATTTCGGCCGCAAGCCGATCCAGTCAGCCTGGCTGTTCTTCGTGCTTCCGGCGCTGCTGATCAACTATTTCGGGCAGGGCGCCCTGGTGCTGTCCGATCCCGCCGCGATCGAGAATTCGTTCTACCGGATGGTGCCTGAACTGTTGCTGCTGCCGCTGGTGGTGCTGGCCACCGCCGCGACGGTCATCGCGAGCCAGGCCGTGATCACGGGTGCCTATTCGCTGGTCAGCCAGGCGGTCCAGCTTGGCCTGCTGCCGCGTTTCGAGGTGCGCTACACGTCCGAGAGCCATGCCGGCCAGATCTCATCTGCCGCGGGTCAACCGGCTGCTGCTGATCGGCGTGCTGCTGCTGGTCCTGCTGTTCCGGACCTCGAGCAATCTCGCCTCCGCCTACGGCATCGCAGTGTCCACCACCATGGTTGCGGACGGCATCATGGGCTTCGTGGTGATCTGGAAGCTGTGGAACTTGCGAGCGGCCGTGGCGGCGGCGGTGATCGCTCCCTTCGTCATCGTCGACATGACCTTCTTCAGCGCCAACCTGCTGAAGCTCCTCGAAGGAGCCTGGGTTCCGCTGCTGTTCGGTGCCGCGATGGTCGTGACGATCTGGACCTGGCGGCGCGGGTCGGCGATCTTGGTGCTCAAGACGCGCAAGATCGAGGTTCCGCTGGATGACCTGATCACCAGCCTGGAGAAGAGGCCTCCTCACATCGTCAAGGGCACGGCGGTGTTTCTCACCAGCGACCCGACCTCGGTGCCGACCGCATTGCTGCACAATCTCAAGCACAACAAGGTGCTGCACGAGCACAACGTGATCCTGACCATCGAGACCGCGCAGACGCCGCGGGTCGATGTCTCGGAGCGCGTGCGCATGGAGAAGATCAGCGAGAAGTTTTCCAAGGTACGGCTGCGCTTCGGATTCATGGAATCCCCGAACGTGCCGCGCGCGCTTGCGGTGGCGCGCAAGCTCGGCTGGCAGTTCGACATCATGTCGACGTCGTTCTTCGTCTCGCGCCGCTCGTTGAAGCCATCGTCCCAGTCGGGCATGCCGACCTGGCAGGACCATCTCTTCATTGGTCTGAGCCGGTCGGCCAACGACGCCACGGACTACTTCCAGATCCCGACGGGCCGGGTCGTCGAGGTGGGTACCCAGGTAACGATTTGATCGGCTGGTCTTCCCTCACGGCTCGTACATGCTTAAATGCATGGCTGAGGCGCATTCCCGACAGGTCCGTCGGGACGCGCTGCCGCTATAAGCCGCGCGCTCTGCCGCGTTGTGCAGTGAAGCATCAACGAGTCCTCGAGGGGGCTACCCCATGACAGTCGACGTCGCAGCTACGCCCGCGGAAGCGCCGGCGACCAACGGGCATGGCAACGCCCATTCCACGGCGAGCTTCGCGGCGCTGACACTGGGAAGCATCGGTGTCGTCTATGGCGACATCGGCACCAGCCCGCTGTACGCGTTGCGTGAAGCGGTCATGGCGGCGAGCAGCAGTGGCGAACCTGCGCCTCACGCCGTGATGGGGGTGATCTCGCTTATCCTGTGGGCTCTCATCGTCGTCGTGACCCTCAAATACGTCGTGATCCTGCTGCGCGCCGACAATCACGGCGAGGGCGGGACCCTGGCGCTGATGGCGCTCGCCCAGCGCGGAGTCGCGCGCGGCGCCAGCGTCATCGTGCTGCTCGGCATCATTTCGGGCGCGCTGTTCTATGGCGATGCGGTGATCACGCCGGCTCTGTCCGTGCTGTCGGCGATCGAGGGCATCAAGCTGGTCACGGCGGCGTTCGAGCCCTACGTCGTGCCGCTGACCGTCGTGATTCTGGTCGCACTGTTCGCTGTCCAGGCGCGCGGAACGGCGAAGGTCGCTGCGTTCTTCGGTCCGATCATGCTGATCTGGTTCCTGGTGATCGGCATCGCGGCGCTGCCGCCGATCCTGCGCCATCCCGAAGTGCTGTGGGCGATCAATCCGCTGAATGCCGTGACCTTCATGCTGCATCACGGGATCATCGGCTTCATCACGCTCGGCGCGGTGTTCCTGGCCGTCACCGGTGCCGAGGCGCTGTATGCTGACCTCGGCCATTTCGGTAAGCGGCCGATCCAGACCGCCTGGCTGTTCATCGTGCTGCCGTCGCTGGCGCTGAACTATCTGGGGCAGGGGGCGCTGGTGATCGCCGACGCGAAGGCGATCGAGAACCCGTTCTTCCTGATGTTCCCGGACTGGGCGCTGATCCCGATGGTCGCGCTGGCCACCGCCGCGACCGTCATCGCGAGCCAGGCCGTCATCACGGGTGCCTATTCGCTGACCCGGCAGGCGATCCAGCTCGGTCTGCTGCCGCGCTTCGAGATCCGTCACACCTCCGAGGCGCATTCGGGCCAGATCTACATTCCGCGCATCAACAAGCTGCTGCTGATCTCGGTCATGCTGCTCGTGCTGATGTTCAAGTCGTCCAGCGCGCTGGCCTCGGCCTACGGCATCTCGGTCACCGGCACCATGGTCGTGACGGCCATGATGGGCTTCGTCGTGATCTGGAAGGTCTGGCGGTGGTCGCCATTCGCGGCGGCCGCGCTGATTGCGCCGTTCCTGTTCCTGGATCTGACTTTCCTGGCGGCGAACCTCCTGAAGGTGTTCGAAGGCGGCTGGGTGCCGCTGGCGCTGGGCGGCTTCGTGATGACGCTGATGTACACGTGGCGGCGCGGCAGCCGGCTCTTGTTCGACAAGTCGCGCAAGCTCGAATTCCCGCTCGCCGATCTCGTGACCATGCTGGAGAAGCGTCCGCCGCAGCGGGTGGCCGGCACCGCCGTGTTCCTGACCAGCGATCCCCTGAGCGCGCCGACCGCGCTGATGCACAGCCTCAAGCACTACAAGGTGCTGCACGAGAAGAACGTGATCCTGACCATCGAGACCGCGCCGACGCCGCGCATCGACCCGTCCGAACGCGTGCGCCTCGAGCAGATCAGCCCGACCTTCTCCAAGGTGACGTTGCGCTTCGGCTTCATGGAATCGCCGAACGTGCCGCGAGCGCTGGCGATCGCGCGCAAGCTCGGCTGGCAGTTCGACATCATGTCGACCTCCTTCTTCCCGTCGCGCCGCGCGCTGAAGCCGGCGGCGCATTCCGGCATGCCGCGCTGGCAGGACCATCTGTTCATCTCGATGAGCCGCTCCGCCAACGACGCGACCGACTATTTTCAGATCCCGAGCGGACGGGTGGTGGAGGTCGGCACCCAGGTCACGATCTGAGCTCGAGACCCGTCTCCTCAGCGTGCCGAAGCGCTTGATTTTCGGTGCGTCTGGGGTGAGTTTGGCGGCGGATCGGGGCCGATACGGCCCTGTTGAAGGCTTGGAGGATGGGCGTGGCTGTTGTGCACGATTTGACCCCGCAGGACGTGGCCCAGGGGATCGCGGAAGGGCGAATTCTTCTGGTTGACGTGCGCGAGCCGAATGAAGTTTCTGCGGAAGCCTATCCGGACGGCGTCGTTGTTCCGCTGTCGGGCTTCGACCCGAAGCTGATCCCGGATCCCCAAGGAAAGGACGTCGTGTTCGCCTGCCGCTCCGGCAAGCGCTCGGTGACGGCCTCGCTGGCCGCGCAGGCCGCCGGTCTGCCCTACGACAAGCATCTCCAGGGCGGCATGCTGGGCTGGAAGGCGGCCGGCCTGCCGACCAGGACTGGCGGCTGACAGGCGATCATGATCTCGCAGAACAAGGTCTTCGCCGACCTGCCCGTCACCATTTTCGAGCAGATGTCGCAGCTCGCGCGCGACAACGACGCGATCAATCTGGGGCAGGGCTTTCCCGACGATCCGGGTCCGGAGGATATCCGCCGTGCCGCGGCCGACGCGGTCCTCAACGGCTACAACCAGTACCCGTCGATGATGGGACTGCCGGAGCTGCGCCAGGCCATCGCCGCGCACTACAAGCACTGGCACAAGCTCGATCTCGATCCGATGAGCGAGGTCATGGTGACCTCCGGCGGCACCGAAGCGCTGACGTCGGCGATCCTGTCGGTGGTGGAGCCGGGCGACGAGGTGATCTGCTTCCAGCCGGTCTATGATTCATACTTGCCGATCATCCGGCAGGCCGGCGGCATTCCGCGCCTCGTCCGCCTCGAGCCGCCGCACTGGCGGCTTTCGGAGGAGATGCTGCGGCAGGCGTTCTCGCCAAAGACCAAGGCGGTGCTGTTCAACAATCCGCTCAACCCGGCCGCGGTGGTCTACCCGCGCGAGGACCTCGAGCTGTTGGCGCGCTTCTGCCAGGAGTTCGATGCCGTCGCGATCTGCGACGAGGTCTGGGAGCACGTCGTGTTCGACGGCCGCGCGCACATTCCGCTGATCAGCATTCCCGGGATGCGCGACCGCACCATCAAGGTCGGCTCGGCAGGAAAGATCTTCTCGTTGACGGGCTGGAAGATCGGCTTCGTCTGCGCCGCGCCGCATCTGTTGCGCGTCGCCGCCAAGGTGCATCAATTCCTGACCTTCACGACCGCGCCGAACCTGCAGGTCGCGGTCGCCTACGGCCTCGGCAAGTCGGACGACTACTTCGTCAACATGCGCAGCGAGCTCGCGCGCAGCCGCGACCGGCTCACGGCCGGTCTCGAAAGCCTGGGCTTTCCCGTGCTCAAGGCGCAGGGAACCTACTTCCTGACCGTCGACCTGTCGCCGCTCGGCCTCAACGAGACCGACGAGCAGTTCTGCCGGCGCATCGTCCACGACTACAAGGTGGCCGCCATCCCGGTGTCGGCGTTCTACGAGACGGATGCCGTGACGTCCGTGGTGCGGTTCTGCTTCGCCAAGAAGGACGCAACCTTGGATACAGCGCTGGAACGCCTCTCGGACGCCATCCACCGGCGCTAGGAGACAAGAGTGATGACGCGCGGCTGCATGGGTTCGGCTCTGGCGCTGGCTGTCGCGGCGCTGACGCTCACGGTGCCGGCGGGGCGCGCCGCGGAGCGCGTCGTCAACTTCTACAACTGGTCGAACTACATGGCGCCCGGTGTCCTTGACGACTTCACCAAGGAGACGGGCATCAAGGTGGTCTACGACACGTTCGACGCTAACGAGACCCTGGAGACGCGGCTGCTCGCCGGCAAATCCGGCTACGACGTCGTGGTACCGACTGCGTACTTCCTGCAGCGCCAGATCAAGGCCAAGATCTTCCAGCCGCTCGACAAGTCGAAGCTGCCGAATCTCGCCAATGCGTGGCCCGTCGTGACCGAGCGTCTGGCCACCTACGACCCCGGCAATCAGTTCGCCGCCAACTACATGTGGGGCACGACCGGGATCGGCTACAACGTCAAGGCAATCGAGAAGATCCTTGGTCCCGGCGCGCGGATCGACAGCTGGGACATGGTGTTCAAGCCGGAGAACCTCGCCAAGTTCAAGGACTGCGGCGTTCACATGCTGGATTCCGCCGACGACATCTTTCCGGCGGCGCTGAACTATCTCGGTCTCGACCCGAACTCGACCAAGCAGGCCGATCTGGAGAAGGCGGCCGAGGTGGTCGGCAAAATCGCACCATCGGTGCGCAAGTTTCATTCCTCCGAATATCTGAACGCGCTCGCCACCGGCGGGATCTGCCTCGTCGTCGGCTGGTCCGGCGACATCATGCAGGCGAGGAGCCGGGCCGAGGAAGCGAAGAACGGCGTCGAGATCGGCTACGCGATCCCGAAGGAGGGCGCGCAGATGTTCTTCGACAATTTTGCGATTCCCACTGACGCTCCGCACGTGGCCGAGGCGTATGCGCTGATCAACTATCTCTACCGGCCCGAGGTCGCCGCCAAGAACTCCGACTTCCTGTCCTATGCCAACGGCAATCTGGCGAGCCAGAAGCTGATCGATCCGAAGATCCTCGGCGACAGGAACATCTATCCCGACGAGGCGACCCTGAAGAAGCTGTTCGTCATCACCGCCCGCGAGCCGGCCACGCAACGCGTGATCAACCGGCTCTGGACGAAGGTGAAGACCGGGCGGTAAGGCCGGTTAGGGCGCACTGTCAACACCAACGATCTTGCTGCAGGTAAAACCTAGGGCGACTTTTTTGCCTCTGCCGCGGCGATCTCGAGTCTGGAGGGGAGCCAGGCGGGGACCGAGCCAGTTTCTTGTTTCGCGACCTCAACGGCTTCCTGAAGAAACGATAAAGCGTCCTTTGGTTGCTCGTGCATGAGCATCGATATCCCCATGATAGTGAGGCACTTCCAGCATTTCTTGATCTGAGAGTCGTTTTTATCCAGGATGGTGACCATCAGCGTGCCTGGCTTGAAAGCCAACACGTGCGGATCCGTGAGCGTAAGCCACAGGATGATATCGATCGCGGCGTATTTCGGTGTCTTGGGATCCGCCGCGATCCGTTTGCAAGCTTCGCGGTACGCTTCCGAAAAGCCCTGTCCCTTGCGGCCGTTGGAGACGTAGGCGCGGGAGGTGCCCGCATTCATCCTGCACAACACGTCATCCGCGCTTTTGGCGGTGACATTCTCGGGCTTCATCGACGCGCCCCAACGAAAGCACGCGATGCCAGTGTTGGAGTTATCTTGGGCGTTCCATTTCATCAGCCCCCAACATTCCGCATCTTCGGCCGTCAGCCACAGCATGCCTGAGGGCTTCGTATATTTGCCGAAGCCCTCTATGACGCCCCACGGCACGCCATGCGCCGTCGCGTTGGCGGCCATCGCCGTGTTGCATTCAGCGGATCGAGTGCCGTCCGAACTCGCGCAAGAATGGATGCCAAGGCGGCCGCCCATGCGAACGATCCGCGTCTGACCAGAGACGAAGATCGCCATTGCACAGGCTGAGGCACATGACGCGCCAGACGTCACGACCGTTTGGATATTACCTCGAGCGTCGATGTTCGCAGCGATGGCAAGCGCTTCGCTCACCAGGCCGCCAGGGCTATCGAGCTCCAACCTGTCGAACTTTGCTAACGCCGCGAACTTTGCAGCATCACCTTGCTGGATTGGTCCGGATGCTTGCACGGTCACCTGGTCCCACCAACGGAAGTCCATCGCGTGCGCCGATGGCGCCAGCCCGAGCAGAACAATCATCACTCGCGTGAGTCGGATCAGCGCTCGCATGAGCGAACTCCAATGAGGCGCCATGCTGCAATGACGTGGTGCCGGAAGCATATCAACGGGCGGAATGGGCGGTCACGCCAGAATTTCAATCAAAAGTCGTGCGGTTGAAGAACGGCATCTGCACACGGTCGGCGATATTATCATCGCCGACCGCGCGACGGTCAATCTCATGCGAGAAGCGCGACGCAGCGCGACGTTCTCGGGAGGGGAGGCGATCCTGGCCCAGCCCCGCCGCTTCAAGCCATCCGATGCATTGCGCAGAGCTTGTTGCCGTCGAGATCGCGCAGATAGGCGAGATACAGCTTGCCGGTCGAACCTTCGCGAACGCCCGGCGGGTTCTCGCAGGTGGTGCCGCCGGCCTCGAGCCCGGCCGCGTGCCAGGCGTCGGCCTGCTCGGTTGAACTGCAGGCAAAGCCAATCGTGCCGCCGTTGGCCGGTGTCGCCGGTTGCCCGTTGATCGGCTTCGACACCGAGAAGATGCCGGTCGGCGTGATGTAGAAGATGCGGTGGCCGTCGACCTTGGCGGGGCGCACGCCGAGCGTCCCCAGCAGCTTGTCGTAGAAGGCCTTGGCCTTGTCGAGGTCGTTGGTGCCGATCATCACATGCGAAAACATTCGCGCTTGTCCTCCCTGGAGCTTCCGAACAGCCGTCGGATACGCGGCCAAGGTAGCGAGCGTCGATGGATGAGGTAAGAGTTTTCTTTGAACGGCCCGTCAGCGGTAAATGATGCTGTAGCGCTGCTTCCCCGCAGCGGAATTTGTCCAGGCGCGGACTACCGCCAGCGCCGGTGCAACCAGAGCCATTGCTCGGGATATTCGCGAACCCAGCTTTCGACGACATCGGTGATCGCCTGTGTCGTGCCCTGGATGTCGATCTGACCGTCGGCCGTCCGCACCGGCTGCACTTCCTCCGATACTTCGGCGCGGAAGCGGTTGCCGGGGAGGCGGATGATGCGCACGCCATGCACCGGGCATTCGACCTGGCGCAGCAGACGGGCCAGCATCGGATTGGCGCGGGTCTTGCGGCCGAAGAAGGTGACCTCCACGCCACCGGTCAGGTACTGATCGACCAGCATCGCGACGTGCTGGCCGTTCTTGAGCGCCTGGGCCAGCCGCAGCGGGGCGTCGCGGCCCGCCGGCACCAGCGTGCCCATCTTGACCTGCCGCATCTCCTGGATGATGCGGTCGGCGGCGGCGATGTTGGGCCGGCGATAGAGGATCGCCGTATCGAGCTTATGGGCGACCGCCGCCAGCGCCGGCATCTCCCAATTGGCGAGGTGGCTCGCAAAGATCAGCGCCGGCTTGCCGTCGAGACGGAGCTGATGAAACAGCTCATGGGTGCGCGGCGACAGCTCGATGCGGCTGCGCTCGGGATGCGCCTCGTCGTAATCCCAGATCTTGTCGATATGGGCGAACTCGGCGCCGACGCGGCCGAGATTGTCCCACACGCCGGCGAGGATTTTCTCGATCTCCTCGGGCGATTTCTCCGGAAAGGCCGCCGTGAGATTGTCGCGGCCGATGCGCTGCTCGCGCAACCGCGGACCGATCCATTGCGCGAGGCGCGCGAAGCGGTCGGCCGTCTTCTGCGGGTCGAAATAGCGCGTGGTCCTGAGCATGCCGACCGTCAGCGCGCCGACGGCGGACGCCCCGGCCGACTTCACGGCTCGGCGGATCACGAGCTTGGTCCGGAGGGGCAGGAGACTCATCGATGTGACAGGCGGATCAGGCCGGTTCGCGCGTCAGGATCAGCGAGGCGTTCTGGCCGCCGAAGCCAAACGAATTCGACATCACGGTGGTGACGCGCGCATCGCGGGCCTTGTTGCCGACGACGTCGAACAGGATCGCGGGATCCGGAATGTCGTAGTTGATGGTCGGCGGAATGCGCTGATGCTCGAGCGTCTGCAGCGAGAAGATCGCCTCGACCGCGCCGGCCGCCGAGATGGTGTGGCCGACCATCGATTTGTTCGACGACACCGGAATCTTGCTGGTGTGCTCGCCGAACACGGCTGAGACGCCGACATATTCCATCTTGTCGTTCTCGGGCGTGGCGGTGCCGTGGGCATTGATATGGTCGATCTGCTCCGGCGCCATGCCGGCATCGGCGAGCGCCTTGCGGATGCAGCCGATGATCGGCTTGCCGTCCGGCGAGGAACGGGTGCGGTGGAAGGAGTCGGTCAGCTCGCCGCAGCCGGCGACGACGCCGAGAATCTTGGCGCCGCGCGCCACGGCCGCGTCGTAGCTTTCCAGCACCAGCGCGCCGGCGCCCTCGGCCATCACGAAGCCATCGCGGTTCTTGGAGAACGGCTTGGAGGCGGCCTGCGGCGGATCGTTCTGGGTCGACAGCGCCGACAGCAGCGAGAAGCGTACGAGCCCTTCGGGATTGACCGAGCCTTCGGTGGCGGCGCATAGCGCAACGTCGGTCTCACCGCGCCGGATGGCTTCGACGCCGAGCTGGATCGCGGTCGCGCCGGAGGCACAGGCGGTCGACAGCGAGATCGGCGAGCCCTTGGTGCCGAAGGTGTCGGACAGCGAGATCGGCGACCGAGCCGAACAGGAAGCGGTGGTGATAGTTGACGAACTTGCCGCCGCCGCAGACCTTCAGCAGGTCGTCATAGGTGAACTGAGTGCCGCCAACCTCATGCGCGAGCTCCAGGCGCTGCGGCCACTCGATCTCGACGGGCGCCACGGCGAGAAACAGCGGGCCCGGGAAGTCGCCCTTGCTGCCGATTCCAGCCTGCGCGATGGCTTCCTCGACCGCCATGTGGCCGAGCCGCTCGGACAGGCCCGTCGACGTGAACGGCGCCACGGGGACGAAATCGACCGTGCCGGCCATGGTCGTCTTCAAGCCGTCGATCGGAAAGCGCGTGATGGTGCGGATGCCGGACTCGCCGGCCACGAGCTTGTTCCAATTATCGGACTTGCCGGCCCCAAGGGAGGTGACGATGCCCATCCCGGTCACGACCACGATGGGGCGTCCAAACTTGTCGCGTACACTCATGATGTCCCCCGTCGCGTCTTCTTAAGGCCGTACCGTGTTCACTTGACTGCTTCGACCAAGGCCATGCCTTCGCCGCGGTAGTGGCCGGCGCCGACCACCACGATCTGGGTCGGAGCCTCCTTCATCTCTGCCTCCACACCCGAGGCGTCGCCCGGTGCGAACAGGGCGCCGCGCGAGATCGAAAGTGCGGCAAGCGCCAGACCAAGCGCGAAATGCGCTTCCATCGTGTGGCCGAAGCGGGTCCCGCTCGAGCGCACCGCGAACGCCTTGTGATGGTCGAGGAAGGCGCGCTCCTCCGAGGTCACCGGCTCCGCACCGGTCGCGCCGGTGATGATGGCGCCGGGGGCCTCGTGGACGTCGAGCGCCGACCACAGACGGTCCAGCGTTCCGGTCACCGCGCCTGCCTCCTTGCGGCGGGCGCGGTCGGCGACGACCTTGCTGAGCCGCGCCAGCGGCTTGGCGCCCCGGGCCTCGGCATGCGGCTTGGATTCCAGCACCAGGAACGCGCCGGCCGATCCGAGCGCGAAGCCCGGATGGTCCTTGCGGGACCAGACCGGCTTGAATTCGTTCTTCAGATTGTAGTCGCCGAACTCGTACAGCACGAGCAGATCCTTGCGCTCGCCATTGTGCGAGCCGCCGACCAGCGCGATGTCGCTCTGGCGGCCGGCGATGCGGGCCAAGGCGATCTTGAACGCGTCGACGCCCGCAACCTCCTCGCCCATGAAGGTGCGCGAGGTGCCGCAGACGCCGTGCGAGATCGCGATGTTGCCGGCGAGCAGGTTGGACAACTGCGCCAGGAACAGGGTCGGGCGCAGGTCGCTCATCAGCCGGTCGTTCAGGAAGCCGGGCGTGCAATTGCCCTGGGCCTCCGCGTTGAGGATCGCGGTGTCGACGGAGATGTCGCGCTCGCCGCCGCCCGCGGCCACGATCATGTCCATCCGGGACAGGATGTCCTTGTTGCCCTTGAGGCCGGCGGAATCCAGCGCAAGCCCGGCGGCATAGGTGCCGATGCGCTGCCACGCCTCCATCTGGCGCTGCTCCTTCTTCGGGATCTGCGCTTCCAGGTTCACCTTGGCCCAGGGATGCACGATGTAGGGCGCGAAACCCTGCTCGTCGACGTTGAGCTGGCCGGCGTTGAGGGCCTCCCAGTTCGCATCGAGTCCCTCGCCGAGCGAGGTCGCAAGGCCGATACCGGTGATCCAGACTTCGACGGGCTCGGAGGTCACGGCTGTCGTCTCACTCATCGCTGTAGGACCTGTTGCGGAAAGCCGACGCGCTCGGCGACGGCGTCCATGTGTCCGCGCAGCTCCGGATTGGGGAAGGGGACGTGGCTGAAGGTGATCGTCGCGTTCGAGCGCAGCTTACCGCCGACCTTCACGCGCGCTTCGGTCATGGCATAGCCGGAGCCCTCGTGCAGCACGTTGGCCTCGACGGTCAGCACCTCGCCCGGCGACACGAAGCCGCGCATCTTGGCCTCCTTGACCGCGGCGAGGAACGGCATCCGCTCGAACTTCATGAGCGCGAGCAGCAGCCAGCCCGATGTCTGCGCCATCGATTCGATCAGGAGAACGCCAGGCATGATCGGATAGCCCGGGAAATGTCCTTCGAAGATCGTGCTTTCGGTGGGGACTTTGGCTTCGACGGTGATGGTCTTCTCGTCCAGCCGAAGATCGAGAATGCGGTCGATGAGCAGGAAGTATTCGATCTGCATGGCAGGCGCTCACGCGCCCTTGGCGGCGACCAGCTCGTCGATGCGGGCGCACAGGTTCTTCAGCACGAAATACTGCTCGGTGCTGGCTTTGCCGTCGTTGACTTCCTGCGTCCACTTCTCGAGCGGCAGCTTGATCCCGAAGGCCTTGTCGATCGCGAACGCGATGTCGAGGAAATCGAGGCTGTCGATGCCCAGATCGTCGATGGCGTGGCTATCCGGCGTGATCGTGTCGCGCGGGATGTCGCAGGTTTCAGCGATGATCGTGGCGACCTGATCGAATGTTGAGGACATCACTAAGCCTTTGATATTTTGGAGCTAATCCGGTAGGTGGCGACAGGAGGACACCGCGCCCCCGGGGCGTCTGATGCGAGCCCTTTTACCCCCGTCGCCCGGGAGTCGTGTGCCCGTATATCGGAGCGACGCGGTGAGTTCAATGGAGCCGGACACGCCGGTTGTGGCGGGATTGTGATGCTCCGCCGGCCGCGGCCCAGCCGCGCCCAGCGGGCATCAGGGCGTGTAGGTCTCGGTGATGATGCGGGCGCAGTCGCGCCGTCCGGTCAGCAGGCAGTCCTGGGTCTTGCGCAGGTCGGCAATGCTCATCGCCAGCCAGATCCCGATCGCGGTCAAGGCGACCGTGAAGGCAATGGCCGCGATGTTGGCCAGGATGCGATGACGGAAGTCATCGGGCTCCTCGCGCGGTTGCTCATACCGGGAGAGATCGAGCGTGGGCCGCTCCCGCCGATGCAGCTGAATCGGCGGACTGCCGCCCTCGGTCACGCGCCGCACCGGACTGCTGCGCGGCCGGAACGGCACCACGCGATGCTCTTCCTCCGCTGCAATGGGGCGCTGGGACTTCATGCCTCGACTCCGAATGGTCCTTTTTAGCACGCGGGCCCAACCTCTCACAAAGAAACTTTGCCATAATTGAGCTGCGTCAGCAAAACATCTCCCTCCTCGGATCCATCCAATCGGCGCCCGCTCCGCGGGTGATTGGAACCTGCCGCGGTCGGTCTAAACGGCGCCGCAGCTGCGGGAAGATGCGCTGGAACGGCTCGGCAGGCGTGGCATAATGCTGATCATCCCCCGGAAGCCCAGCCATGGCCAATACCCGCGAGCCGCTGCTTCATCCCGTGCCGATCCTGTCGCTGCGCCCGACGCAGATGACCGTGGGCATGCGCGAGGTGAAGGAGAAGCGCGAGCGCTGGCGCGAGCACAAGTCGAAGAAGAAGCAGGCCGAGCTGCTCGGCAGGCACATGATCCCGGTGGTGCTCGGTCCCGACCAGCGGCACTACGTCGTCGACCATCATCACCTTGCCCGTGCGCTCCATGATGAGGGCGTCAAGGACGTGCTGGTGACCGTGATCGGCGACCTCTCGATGGTCGATCGCGAGGCGTTCTGGGGCGTGATGGACAACAAGCGCTGGGTCTATCCCTACGACGCCAAGGGCGAGCGGCGGCATTTCAAGGACCTGCCGAAGACCGTCGCGAATCTGAAGGACGATCCGTTCCGCAGCTTGGCCGGTGAGCTGCGCCGCGCCGGCGGCTTTGCCAAGGACACGACGCCGTTCAGCGAGTTCCTATGGGCCGACTTCCTGCGCCGCAAGGTCAAGCGCAAGACGGTCGAGACCCATTTCGCCGCCGCCATGGAGCACGCGCTGGCAGCCGCAAAGAGCCACGACGCGGTTTATCTGCCCGGCTGGTGCGGGCCGGCGTCGGACGACTGATCGTCTCACTTGGTCTTCGGCAGCCGCCCCATCAGGTAGAACTCGTCGTTGGGCCGCATGCCCGTGACATTCGCCATCCGGTTCGACAGCGCGAAGAACGCCGCGATTGCGGCGATGTCCCAGATGTCGTCGTCGCCGAAACCGTGGCCGGCCAGCGCCTTGAAATCGGCGTCCCCGACCGTCTGCGCCTCGAGCGCCACCTTCATCGCGAAATCGAGCATCGCCCGCTGTCGCGGCGTGATGTCGGCCTTGCGGTAGTTGATCGCGATCTGGTCGGCGATCAGGGGATTCTTGGCGCGGATGCGCAGGATCGCGCCGTGCGCGATCACGCAATACTGGCATTGGTTGGCGCTCGACGTCGCGACGACGATCATCTCGCGCTCGGCCTTGGTCAGCCCGCCGTCCTTCTCCATCAGCGCGTCGTGATACGCAAAGAACGCGCGGAACTCGTCCGGCCGGTGTGCGAGTGTCAGGAACACGTTGGGCACGAAGCCGCTCTTCTCCTGCACGCCGAGCAGCCGGGTGCGGATGTCGTCCGGCAAGGCGTCGATTGCGGGAACGGGAAAGCGGCTGATGGTGGGCTGGGTCATGGCAACGGGTCCGGGCACGTGTGGCAGGGGGCGAACCTTAGTGGATCGCGGCGCAGGCGCAACGGTCCAGCTCGGCCCGTCACCTCGCCGGTGGCGGAGGGACCGCACCGCCTCCCCTGAGGAGTCGTCGATCGAGATTTGAGAGGGGGACGCCGTCTTTAGCGGAGCGGCTTCTTCAGGAGCGAGAAGCGGTCCGGATCGAGGCCCATCGAGGGCTGCAGCATTGGCGCGTCCAGCGAGGCCGACAGGCTGCCGCGATCTCCGAGGCTGCCGGCGCCGCCGTCGCCGCTCGACGCGTCCCGGCTCGAGGTCGCTCCGCGCCAGCGCTCCAGCACGGCACTGACGAAATGCATGTCGTGTCCGGCATTCACCGAGCGGACGGTGGCGATCGTCGCCTCGCTGCGCGGCAATTGATGCAGCGGTACCTCCTTGAAGCGCAGCCGCGTCGGCAGCGCGACGCCTTCGCCGAACGCCAGCACCTCGCGGGTGCCGAGCGAGGGGACGAAGGAGAGCAGGTTGGCGGCGGCGTCCGACACCGCCGAGCGCAGCAGCGACTGGTCGCGCTCGTTGGCGAGGCGCATCGTGAACAGCGTGTTGCACTGGGAGATGATGGTGGCGTCGAGCTCGGCCGGCCGCTGGGTGATCAGGCCGAGATAGACGCCGTATTTGCGGCCTTCCTTGGCAATGCGCGAGATCGCCTTGCGGGTCGGGCCGAAGCCGATCGAACGGTCGGCCGAGGCGTAGCGGTGCGCTTCCTCGCAGACGAACAGCAGCGGCGAGACGCCGTCGCTCCACAGGCCGAAATCGAACGCCATGCGGCACACGACCGAGACCACGGAATCGACCACCTCGGCCGGGAAGCCGGCGAGCTGCATCACCGTCATCGGCCGGCCGTTGGCCGGCAGGCGGAACAGGTGGCTGATGACCTCGGCCATGGTGTCGCCGCCGACATTGGCGTTGTCGAACATGAAGGCGTAGCGCGGGTCGTTGCGCACGGTCTCGATGCGCGAGATCAGCTTGTGATAGATGATGCGCGAAGAGCGGTTCTCGAGCTTGCCCATGCGCTCGTCGATCAGGTTGATCAGGTCGACGAGGCGGTAGGGCACCGGCGTATCGACGGTGTAGCCGACCATCTTGGGGTCGACGCGCTTGAGCCCGATGCGGTCCGTGTTCTGGTATTGGGTGTAGATGCCCTTCGCCAGCGGGATCACTTCGGCCAGGATGTCGAGCTCTTCCGGTACGCCGGGCCGGCCGCCGAACAGGACGTCGACGATCTCCTCGAAATTGAACAGCCAAAACGGCAGCTTCAGGTTGCGCGGGTTCAGCACCAGCGCCTTTTCACCAAAGCAGCGGCCATATTCGTTGTGGACGTCGAGCAGGAAGATGCGCAGGTTCGGCCGCGCCTTCAGGATCTCGTTAAGCAGCAGCGACACGCCGGTCGATTTGCCGACGCCGGTCGAACCAAGCACGGCGAAGTGCTTCGACAGCATTTCCTCGACGTTGACACAGGCGCGCACGGAGGTGTCCTGCTGCAGCGCGCCGATATCGATGTGGTCGCCGGCGGTCGGCGTGTAGATGGTGCGCAGCTCCTCACTTGTGATCATGTCGACGGCGTCGCCGATGGTCGGGTAATGGGTGACGCCGCGCTGGAACTTGGGCCGTTCGGCCGGCCCGAGAATCTCGCCGAGCAGGTCCACCGAAGCCGTCGCGACGTATTCGCTGGCACGCGAGAGGTCCTCGCTGGTCACCTCGGTGATGATCGCAATGATCGTGGCGCTCGGGCAGCGAATGCTGATGAAACGGCCGACTGTCGCGCGGATATCGGAGACGTTCATCTGCTGTGTCGACAGAATGCCGACGCGGGCCTGGGAGCCCCGCACCGAGATCACGCGTCCGAAGGATGTCACGGTCATGAAACCTGTGGTGAACTGTTGAGCTGACACCTTCTCTGCTGGGACTGGAAAATTTGTTAAGCGGGCAATCTTTATGAACGCGCCGGCGCCCAGTCCGGCGGTCGGAGGGGCGCGCGGGGCGTTGCCATCGCACGTCCTCAATGGCGCCTAACACCTTGCACCGTAAGGCTTTCTGCATCCTTCCCTAAAGCTTCGCGCGAGCCCTTCGGGTTAACGTCCGGTTCACCATCTCCGAGGCTCTTCCTTCAAGGCTCTTCGGCTCTGGATGGCCCGGCGCCGAAAGCAACCTGGATGGGTTCCCGCGCCGATCCGAACCCCGTCCAGCCGCTCCGCGATTTGATCGCAATCAATCTGGAACGCAGGCGTGCCGGCTATATTTTTCCCGCCAACCGCGAGGAAGCGGATGCGGGCCGATTTCGTCGAACGAGACGGTCGCGCCCCATGCCGGTGCGGACCTGATCCTCGCGTCAAGCAGGAGGATGATGTCATGGCTGAACCTACCAAGCTGCCCGTCAACACCGAGAAGGCAGGTGCGCCCTCCATGCAGGGATGGCGGCCGTTCGAGAACCTGCGCCGCGAGATCGATCGCGTGTTCGAGGACTTCCATGGCGGGATCTGGCGCACACCGTCGCTGTTCGACCAACTGCCGGGTCTGGCCCGCGCAAGGTCATTTGCCTTGGCGCCGGCGGTCGACGTCGCCGAGCACGACAATGCCTATGAGGTCACGGCTGAGCTGCCCGGCCTCGACGAGAAGAACGTCGAGGTGAAGGTTGCGAGCGGCGTGCTCTCGATCAAGGGCGAGAAGCAGGAGGACAAGGAAGAGAAGAAGAAGGACTATTACGTCCGTGAGCGCAGCTTCGGCTCGTTCGAACGCTCCTTCCAGATCCCCGACGGCGTCGACACCGACAAGATCGAGGCCGTGTTCAAGCAGGGCGTGCTCAAAGTCACCCTGCCGAAGAAACCAGAGGTACAGAAGGCCGCCAAGACCATCGACATCAAGGCGGCGTGACCGCATCTTGTGGCTTTCTGTCCCATGATCATGGGACATACGATCGATCGGACGCCAAGGAAGGGCCGCGTGCGCGGCCCTTTTTCGCGGCGCTGCGGGGGTAATCTGCCTCCCAAGTAAACGGTCGGCGATGCCGGACCGGGGAACGACCGGAAGGGAGACGAGAGGATGGGCAAGCTCGCACTGGCGGCCAAGATCACGCACGTGCCGTCGATGTATCTCAGCGAGCTGGATGGTCCGGCCAAGGGCAAGCGACAGTCGGCGATCGACGGCCATATCGAGATCGGCCGGCGCTGCCGCGAGGCCGGCGTCGACACCATCGTCGTGTTCGACACCCATTGGCTGGTCAATGCCGGCTACCACATCAATTGCGCGCCGCATTTCGAGGGGCTCTACACCTCGAACGAGCTGCCGCACTTCATCGCCAACATGACCTATGAATACGACGGCAACCCGGAGTTGGGCCACATCCTCGCCGAGGGCGCCAACGCCCATGGCGTTGCCGCCATGGCCCACGATGCGACGTCGCTGGCGCTGGAATACGGCACCTTGGTGCCGATGCGCTACATGAACCCCGACCGCCGCTTCAAGGTCGTCTCCGTCTCGGCGCTGTGCACCTCGCATTATCTCGCCGACAGCGCCAAGCTCGGCTGGGCGTTCCGCCGCGCGGTCGAGGATCATTACGATGGCACGGTGGCCTTCTTCGCCTCGGGCTCGCTGAGCCACCGCTTCGCCCAGAACGGCACTGCCGACGAGTATCGCGACCGGATGTTCAGCCCGTTCCTGGAGCGGCTCGACCACGAGGTGATCCAGATGTGGGAGCACGGCGAGTGGCCGGATTTCTGCGACATGCTGCCTGAATATGCCAGCAAGGGCCATGGCGAGGGCTTCATGCACGATACGGCCATGCTGCTGGGCGCGCTCGGCTGGAACCACTACGACCGCGGCGTCGAGGTGGTGACGCCGTTCTTCCCGTCATCGGGGACGGGCCAGATCAACGCGGTGTTTCCGGTCTCGCCGATGCCGCAGGCGCTGGACGACGTCGGCCGGCCGCGCGCCGCCGCGCTGGCGGGCGGGCGTCTGTAGCGCCTCTCACCAGAACTCACATGCCGAGCATCTCGATGATGTCCTCGGGATAGACCTGATCGGCGGTCGCCGTGAGCCTGGCGGGCCGCCGCCATTTGCCCGGTGTTGAACCGCGGCGTCGGCGGCGCGACCAATGCGGGACGGATCGGAAGCCGGTGACCCCTCAATGCTGACGAGAATTCTGTTGCTGACCGCGATGCTCATCGCGCCGGGCATCGCTGATGCGCAGGCTCCGCATCGCGAAGCCTGCAACGTCGAGGCCGACGTCACCGACCGCGATCCGAATGGCGCCAATGTCCGCGCCGAGCCTGGCGGCGGTATCATCAAGGTCCTGAAGAATCCGACCAGCGACGGCTGGATCGTCGTGCATCTCACCGCGCAGCAGGGCGACTGGTTCGAGATCGACCGGGCCGTGCTGAACGACGTCGAGCAAGGCAAGGAGACCGTGATCTTTCAGGGCAGGGGCTTCCTGCATCGGAGCATCGTCGGCGCCGGCGGGCTGCAGAACGGCGCTGTGATCTACCGCGATCACGCCACTTCGAGCGCAAGGCTAGATCCGCATGCAAGCGGTGATCAGAGCGTCGAGCTGCTCGGCTGCTTCGGTGACTTTGCGAAGGTGCGCGTCAAGAAGGGCACCGGCTGGACGCGGCAGCTCTGCACCAACATGGTCACGACCTGTTCCTGACAGCGCGCACTCGCCGAGCTCCGCAGCGGTCGGTCCGTTGGCTGTGCTGCAGGTCGTCGCGCTTGCTCAGGCCGCGCGCTGCTGGTGCCGCGACAGCCGCTCACGCTCGCGCCGGCACTCGGCCGCGAACTGGCGCAGCCGCTCGATCGTCAGTGTGTCGGTGATGCTCCGCTCGAGCCGCTCGGCCCGCTCGATCTGATCGTCGAGGTCCATCAGCTTGGTCATGTCCCGTCTCCCTGGCCAGACAATTTGAAGCAAATTGCATCGTTCCGGCCGGATGAGGATCGTGGTGAATGACGGGTTAATTCCGTGATCGGGCGCACGCTGTCAGGATCGTGTCGGCGAGCCGACGATGGACCGGCGGGACTGCGTCGTCGACGCACCGCAAGCGTTGCATTCAGCCTCGATCGTGGCGCCTCTGTTGTGATCGGGCAGGCCGTTCGCTAGCATGCACGCCTCACCCGCGCCCAGGGAAGCGTTCCATGCCTCGCCGGAAAGTCGATTCCGACGAAACCATCGTCGTCGCTCCAGAGCTGCGCTCGCCCAAGGCCGCACAGCTCCTGACGAGGATGCTCTCCTGGATCGCGAACTTGGCGCGAGGCAAGTGCTGGACGTCGAACAGTTGCTCGACCTGGCGCAAAGCCGCGTCGGCTCGGTGCCGCTCGGGACGCACGGCGATCTTCATCTCGAAGGGATCAGGCGCCTGGCAGGCTCGATCGCGCGCGATGCCCACTATGACGATCTCGGCCGGTACATGGCGAGCCACTACATCTATGGCTGGATCGAGCGGTATCTTCAGTTCGAGCAGGATCTGGCCGACTTCCCCGACATCGTCGACGTGCCGGTTGCAAAGCCTCTGTTTCTCGTCGGTTTCGGCCGCACCGGAAGCACGTTTCTGCACCATCTGCTGGCCCTCGATCCCCAGGCGCGGGCACCGCGGCTCTGGGAGTTGCAGGAGCCGTCGCCACCGCCTCGTCGGGAGACGTATGAGACGGATCCGCGGATCGACCGGCTTCGCGTGCACGCCGATTTCCGGTCGGCCGTGATGCCGGATCTGTACAAGATCCACGAGTTCGCCCTCGCGGCCCCCGAGGAGTGCCAGCTCATGATGTGGCACGGCCCGCAGCACATGATCCTCGGCCTCAGGTCGCCGGACTATTGGCAATGGTTCCGCGGGTTAAGTCCGTCAGAGTTGGACGTGCTGTACGCCGGCTACAAACGTCAGGTTCAGCACCTGCAGCTGTTTCATCGCGGCGGGCACTGGGTCAGCAAGTCGCTGGCTCACGCGCAGTTCTTTCCAGTGCTGTTCAAGAGCTTTCCCGACGCGCGTATCGTTCGACTGCATCGGGATCCCTGCCAGATCATTCCAGCCCTCGCGAGCCTGATCGCGCAAATGCAGATCGCCTACACGCCGCGCCTCGATGTCGATGACCTCGGCCAACGCATGCTCGAGCTGTTCGAGCAGTCGATGGCCCGGATGATGCAGGCCGACGAGGAGGCGAGATCCGACCAATTCATCGATGTCCTGTTCGAGGATTTGACTCGCGACCCGATCGCGACCGTTCGCGCCATCTATGCGAAGTTCGGCTACGACGTCACGGGCGAGTTCGAGACCCTCATGCGGCGGCACGTGCAGGCGGAGCCCATCAGCCGCCGTTTCAAGCATGTCTACTCGCTCGAGCAATTCGGATTGTCGCGGGCGCAGGTACTGGCCCGGTCGGAAGAGTACCTGGCATGGATCGAACGGCGCACGGGCGCGAGGCTATGCCGGCCCGATCGGTCCTGATCCAATCAAAACAGGAAACGCTAGCGGATCGGCGCTTGCCGGCAATAGTCGCTCCAGAACGTCCGGTATCCCTGTTCCACATGCTGCGTGTAGAGCGCGCCGTTTCCGGCGGCTGAATGCGAGACCTTGGCCGGCAGTTCGGCGCGGAGCGCCGCAAGCTCGGCAGGCCGTGAGCAGAATTTCAGCGCGATCGCGAGATAGCTTTCGTCGTCTTCGGCGACCCACGCGTCGAGGCCCACCGCCTTGACGATCGCGCCGCCTGCGCGAGCGGCGGGGCCGCTGCCGAGCTTGGTGACCACAGGCACGCCCATCTGCAGCGATTCCCAGGTCGAGATGCCCCCATTCTGTGGGAACGGATCGAGCGAGATGTCGATCTCGGCGAACATCGCAAGATGCTCCTGGCGCGTCGTCTTTCCTGCACAACGGACGCGGTCCGCGGCAATGCCGTGAGCGACGAAGCGCGCAACCAATCGGTCGCGCAGCAGGGGATCGCCCATCGAGTGGTTCTTGACGACGATGATGGAGCCGGGTGTTGCCGTCATCAGCTTCGACCAGAGTTCGATAGTCGGCTCGGACATCTTGTCGATGCGATTGAACGCGCCGAAGGTGACGTGGCCGTTACGAAGCATTGGCAGCGGCGATGGCGAAATGGGCGGCGGCGGTTCGATCGTGATCAGCGCCGGCAGATCGTAGATCCTTTCGGCAAACAGATGCCGGACCGCGGTCGGAATCGCTACCGGATCGGCCAGCAGATAATCCATGACGGGCAGGCCGGTCCCGGTGACGCTGCCGACGGCCGAGACCTGGACCGGGGCGGGCTTGCGCGCAAACATCGTGAGCCGGTGGCCGGCGGAATGCCCCGAGAGGTCGACGAGGATGTCGACCTTGTCGGCCTGAATCTGATCGGCGAGCTTGTCGTCGCCCCACAGCGAGGCGTCCACAAAGCGATCGACCAGCGAGCGGCACAGGTCGGTCTTGGCGTCCTTCATCGGCGAACAGGAATACGCAAGGATTTCGAACTTCGCGCGATCGTGGTGGCGCAGGATGGGCAGGAAGGCAAAGGCCGCTGAATGGTCGCGGAAATCGGACGAGACGTAGCCGACGACCAGCCGCCGGTCGGGGTCGATGTTTCGCACGCCGAGCGAGCGGCGCTCTAACCGCGAGCCGATCGCCTCCCACCAATATCTCCGCGCTTCCTGAAGACGTTCCACCCCGGTGTCGGGCAGGAAATCCAGCGCGAAGATCTTCTTGGTGATCGCGTCCTCATGGTTCGGCCTGATCGCGAGAGCCCGGTCGTAATGTTCGATTGCCGTGGCGGTGTCGCCCTGCGCCGCAGCGCAGACGCCGAGCAGAGTCCAGGCGATCTCCGAGTCCGGGTTCTGCGCCAGCACCTTGTTGATGACGGAGATCGCCAGCGCGATATTGCCATTGACGAGAGTGACCGTGGCCTTACCGCAAAGTGCTTCTTCCAGCAGCGGCTCGAGGGCGAGCGCGGCGTCGAAATCGGCTTCCGCCTCGGCGAACCTGCCCAACTCCTGATACGCCCGTCCGCGTTGGGCGATCACGGCGGCCGCATTCGGATTGATCGCCAGCGCTGCATTCAGCGCGGCCAGCGCCGTATCGAAATCCCGCAGGTTCAGGCTGGCGACGCCCTTGCCGAACAGGGCCGTCAGCAACCGCGGCTGCAGCGCGAGCGCGCGATCGAAGTTCTGGCCGGCCTCGGCGTTGCGGCTCGTGAACATCAGCGCCATGCCGCGATTGGCGTAGGCCTCGGCATGGTCGGGCTTCAGCGCAATAGCGCGGTCATGCGCCGATATCGCCTCCTCGAAACGGAACAGGCTCATCAGCGCATTGCCGAGATGCGTGAGCGCTGTCGGGAAGTTCGGCTTGAGCGCGATGGCGCGCTCGAGATCGGGCGCGAGCGTCCTCGTGACGGCCGAGCCGGGACAGCGACAGGCCGAGATCAGACTGTGCGTCGGCCGAGCGTAGGTCGATCTCGGTCGCTCGTGTCAGGATGCGCACCGCCTGGTCGAAGCGGCCGCAGTCCCGTTCGGAGACGCCGAGCAGATGCAGGGCGCCGAAATGTTGCGGCAGGTCCTGCAGGATCTGCTGGCACAGGGCCTGAGCCTCTGGATGCCGGCCCTCGCGGTAGGCCTTGACCGCCGCCGGCAACAGCACGTCCGCCTGTTTCCTGGCCCGCTTTTGCAGCCTTGCGTTCTGGAAGGCGCGGGAGCCGACGCTGCTTTGCAAGTGTGTCCTCCACGGAACCGGTCCATTGCTCGCAATGGTTGTTCCGTTCTCGCCGATTCGCAATGAGCAGACGTTAACGCGCGGCCATCGCCCGGAGGGCCAGAAGTCCCTGGCGACTCAGTCCATCGGACGCGATGATGCGTTCGCGGCGGACCGAGGCAGATCGCTTCAGGCTACGGAGGAGAGAGGCCGTCGCGCTTCTGCCGTCGAAGCGATGATCAAGCTGGCTGGGGAACCTGGATTCGAACCAAGACAAACAGAGTCAGAGTCTGTTGTGCTACCGTTACACCATTCCCCAACGGAATGCCGTGCAGTTTCAAGCAATTGCCGGACTGTCTGGCACCGTTTTGCGCGCCGGCCGGAAAGGCTCGGCGGCGGCGACGCGTCCTTCTACCCGCATGTATCAGGCTTTGGCAAGCGGCTGGATGACGGATTTCCGACGTGCTCTGCCCGGCGCGCCACGGGGCCGGCAGGGTCTAGCGCTCGCCTCTCGCGGCCTGCGGCTTTCGCGGCGCGCCGTCCGGGCCTCCGCGCAGCAGCAGGACCAGGCAGGCGCCGAGCCGCTCCGCGATCTCGTCATCGTCGATCGACAGCGGGCCGGGATCGTTGAGAATGGCGTTCACCAGGGTGCCAAGCACGACCTGGACGCCGAACGCGACCGTCTTCCGCGCGTCTGCCGTTCCCGACCGCGTGCGCGACGCTGCGCCGGCGCGCCGGCCCGCAGGCAGCAGCAGCAGCGCCGCACGCTCCGACAGTGCTTGCGCCAGCTCCTTGAAGCCGCTCCAGTCGTTCGGCCCGCGCTCGCTGCGCACGAGCGCGGCGCGCAGCACGCCCTTGTGACGGCGCATCCACAGCACGGTGCCGCGCACCAGCAGGTGGCATTCCCGGTTCAGGTCGCTCGCGCGGACGGGATCGGGCGGCGGGAGTCTCGAGAGCTGTTTCCGCCCGTCCGCCAGGGTGAGCGCGAGCAGGGCATTGAAGTAGGCCTCCTTGCTGTCGAACCGGCTGTAGAAGGCGCCGACCGTTGCGCCGATATGCGCACAGAGCTCGCTGATCGACAGCTCCGCGAGGCTGCGCGTGCGCAGCAGTTCCGCACCGGCCGTCAGCAGGGCGAGCGTCGTCTCGCGGCTGCGCTGCTGCCGCGACGGGGTAACGCCATGCAGGTGGTCCGGCGCAATCCGCTGAGGCATGCCGCTGACTCCATCTAGAACAATAACCATAATTATGATTATGATCCGGGGCAAGCCGGGCCGTGCCGCCCACCCCCGGGGGGCGTCGCGGATCCCAGGGCAAGCACAACGATACAACTCGTGCGGGCCGCCAGGCGCAGCCGGGACGCGAGCGAGAGGGAGGACGAGGCATGAGCGAGCCCGCATTCGGTGGCACGATCGGCAGGACCATCGCAGGCTCCAGACCCTGGTGGCCGGCGCCGCAGCAGCCGCCGAAGGGCGCGCCCAACATCCTGGTGGTGCTGTTCGACGATGTCGGCTTCTCCGATTTCGGCTGCTACGGCTCACCGATCCGCACGCCTGCGATCGACGCGCTGGCCGCGCAGGGCCTGCGCTATTCCGGCTTCCATACCACCGCGATGTGCTCGACGACGCGGGCAGCACTCCTGACCGGCCGTAACCATCACTCGGTCGGCGTCGGCTGCCTCGCCAATTTCGATTCGGGCTATCCCGGCTATCGCGGCAAGATCGCGCGCGAGGCGGGGACGCTCGCCGAGATGCTGCGCACCCACGCCTATCGCAACTACATGGTCGGCAAGTGGCACGTCACGCCCTTGACCGAAAGCGGCGCGACGGGGCCGTTCGACGGCTGGCCGCTCGGCAGGGGCTTCGACCGCTTCTACGGCTTCCTCGATGCCGAGACCGATCAATATGCGCCGGAGCTCGTGCTCGACAACACCCATGTCAGCCCGCCCGGCAGCTACGCCGACGGCTATCACCTGACTGCCGACCTGGTCGATCAGACCATTCGCTTCATCGCCGACCACACCGCCGACCGACCGGACCTGCCGTGGCTGACCTGGCTCGCGCTCGGCGCCTGCCACGCGCCGCACCAGGCGCCGCGCGACATCATCGAGAGCTACGACCCGGTCTTCGCCCATGGCTGGGACGTCGAGCGCGCGCAGCGGCTGGCGCGACAGAAGGCGATGAGGCTGGTGCCGGAAGCGACGGACCTGCCGCCGCGCAATGACGGCGTGAAGGCCTGGGACGCGCATTCGGACGACGAGCGCCGCGTTTTCACCCGGCTGCAATCGGCCTTCGCCGGCATGCTCGATCATGCCGACCAGCATCTGGCGCGGCTGCTCGCCTTTCTCGACAGGACCGGCCAGCGCGACAACACGCTCGTGATCGTGATGTCCGACAATGGCGCCAGCCAGGAGGGCGGGCCGCTCGGCTTCGTCAACGCGATGGGACCGTTCAACTTCAAGCCGGAGCCGATCGCCGAGAAGCTCGCGCGGATCGACGACATCGGCGGGCCGGATACGCACGCGAACTTCCCGCATGGCTGGGCGATGGCGTCGAACACGCCGCTGCGCCGCTACAAGCAGAACACCCATGGCGGCGGCATCCGCGATCCCTTCATCGTCTCCTGGCCGCGAGCGATCGCGGCGCGCGGCGAAGTCCGCCACCAGTTCGTCCATGCCTGCGACCTGGTGCCGACTTTGCTCGAGCTGATCGGCATCGATGCGCCGGCGACGATCGCGGGCGTGCCGCAGATACCGATCGAGGGCGTGAGCTTCGCCGCCTCGATCAACGATCCGGCGGCACCGTCGAAGCAGGTCGCGCAATATTTCGAGATGTTCGGCCATCGCGGTCTCTGGCACGACGGCTGGAAGGCGGTCGCCTTTCATCCCACGGGCACGCCGTTCGAGAACGACAGATGGGAGCTGTTCCATCTCGCGCAGGACTTCTCCGAGACGCACGATCTCGCGGCCGAGCAGCCGGAGCGTCTCGCGGCGCTGGTCAAGCTGTGGTGGGAGCAGGCGGAGGCGCACCAGGTGCTGCCGCTCGACGATCGGTTCGGCCCGCGCTTTGCCGAGAACGCCGCGCGTTTCCACGGCGCGCGCACGCGCTTTACGTTCCACGCCGGCATGGGCCATGTGCCGACCGACGTCGCGCCCGACGTGCGCAGCCGCGACTACATGATCGAGGCCCATGTCGAGATCGATGCAGAGGGGGCATCGGGCGTGCTGATCGCCCATGGCGATGCCACGTCAGGCTACAGCCTCTACCTCAAGGACGGCCATCTCGTGCACGATCTCAACATCGGCGGCCGCCACGAGATCGTCAGGTCGAGCCGTCCGGTGCCGGCGGGATCGCATCGCCTGGGCCTGCGCGTCGAACGTCTCAGGCGGCAGACCGAGCCGGCCAAGGGCGCGCGCACCGGCATGAGCCAGTACACCCTGCTGATCGACGGCGAGGAGGCCGGCACGCTGACGACGCAGCTCGCCTTCCACACGCTGATCTCCTGGTCGGGGCTCGACATCGGCCACGACCGCGGCAGCCCGGTGTCGGACTATGCGGCGCCGTTTGCGTTCACCGGACGGCTCTCGCACGTGACCGTGACGATGCAGGACGAGCAGAACCTGGATGGCGAGGGCATGGGCCGGGCCGAGATGGCGCGGCAGTAGACGCCAGAGGGACGCGGCGGATTATTCCGCCGCTTCCTTGACGGGACCCGCGGCCGCGGTCTCCGGCTCGTGGTCGATATGGGTGCGGCCCCAGCGGGCGAAGGCGTTGTTGACCTTGTCGAGATAGAGATAGACGACCGGCGTCGTGAACAGCGTCAGCATCTGGCTGACGATCAGGCCGCCGACCATCGCATAGCCGAGCGGCTGGCGGATCTCCGAGCCGGTGCCGTTGCCGAGCATCAGGGGCACGCCGCCGAGCAGGGCTGCCATCGTCGTCATCATGATCGGTCGGAAGCGCAGCAGGGCGGCCTGGCGGATCGACTGCTCTGGCGGCAGATGCTGGTCGCGTTCGGCGGCGATCGCGAAGTCGACCATCATAATGCCGTTCTTCTTCACGATGCCGATCAGCAGAATGACGCCGATCAGCGCGATCAGGCTGAAATCGTAGCCGAACGCCATCAGGATCGCGAGCGCGCCGACACCGGCCGAGGGCAGGGTCGAGAGAATCGTGATCGGATGGATGTAGCTCTCGTAGAGGATGCCGAGGATCAGATAGACCACGACGAGGGCGGCGAGGATCAAGAGCGGGACGGTCGACAGCGACTGCTGGAAGGCCTGCGCGGTGCCCTGGAAGCTCGAGTTCAAGGTCGCCGGCGCGCCGAGCTCGACCATCGCGCGCTGCACCGCATCGGTGGCCTGGCCGAGCGCGACGCCCTGGGCGAGGTTGAAGCTGATCGTGATCGACGGGAACTGACCCTGGTGGCTGATCGACAGTGGCCGCACCGGCACGTTGGTCCAACTGGCGAAGGTCGAGAGCGGCACCTGGTCGCCGGTGGTCGGCGATTTCACGTAGAGTTTGTTGAGCGTGTCGATATTGCCCTGCAGCTCAGGCAGGATCTCCAGGATCACGCGGTAGGAGTTGAGCTGGGTGAAGTACTGCGCAACCTGGCGCTGGCCGAAGGCATCATACAGCGTGTCGTCGATCAGTTGCGGCGAGATGCCATAGCGCGAGGCGGTGTCGCGGTTGATGGTGAGCTGTACGGTGGTGCCGTTCGCCTGCTGGTCGGTGGCGACGTCGCGCAGCTGCGGCAGCGAGCGCATCTTCTCCAGGATATTCGGCGCCCACTCGTTGAGCTCGGCGAGATTGGAGTCCTGCAGCGTGAACTCGAACTGCGTCCGGGACGGCCGGCCGCCGAGGCGGACGTCCTGCGCGGCCTGCATGTAGAGCCGGGCTCCCTCGACCTTCTCGAGCTTCGGCCGCAGGCGTGCGATGATCTGCTGCGCCGATGCATCACGCTCGTCACGCGGCTTCAAGGTGATGAACAGATTGCCGGTATTGCCGGCGCGGCCGGAGCCGCCGATCGCCATTGCGACGCTGGCGACGCCCGGATCGCCCTGCACGATCTTGGCCAGCGCCTCCTGGCGCGACTGCATCGCCTTGAAGGAGATGTCCTGCGACGCCTCCGACGCGGCGGTGATCAGGCCGTTGTCCTGCTGCGGGAAGAAACCCTTGGGGATCAGCACGAACAGGTAGACCGACAGGCCGAGCGTGGCGAAGAACACCATCAGCGTGGCGAAGCGCCAGCGCAGTGCGATGTCCAATCCCTTCTCGTAGGCCCTGAGCAGCGCCTCGAAGCCGCGCTCGCTCCATTGGTAGAACTTGCCATGCGCCTGGTGGCCGCCGCGCAGGAAACGCGAGGCCATCATCGGCGTCAACGTGAGCGAGACGAACATCGAGACGAAGATCGTCATCGCCAGCACGACCGCGAATTCGCGGAACAGGCGCCCGATGATGCCGCCCATCAGCAAGAGCGGGATCAGCACGGCGACCAGCGAGATCGAGATCGAGACGATGGTGAAGCCGATCTCCTTGGCCCCCTTGTAGGCGGCAGCCATCGGGGACTCGCCTTCCTCGACATAGCGAGAGATGTTCTCGAGCATGACGATGGCGTCATCGACGACGAAGCCGACCGCGATCGTCAGCGCCATCAGCGAGAGGTTGTCCAGCGAATAGCCGACCCCCCACATCATCGCGCAGGCGCCGAGCAGGGCGAGCGGCACGGTGATCGTCGGGATCACCGTGGCCCAGAAGCTGCGCAGGAAGATGAAGATGACCATGACCACGAGGAAGATGGTCAGGAGCAGCGTGAACTGGACGTCCTCGACCGCGGCACGGATGGTCGTCGTGCGATCCGACATCAGCTCGACTTTGATGGCCGGCGGGATCGCCGCAACCAGGCGCGGCAGCGTCGCCTTGATCTTGTCGACGGTATCGATGACGTTGGCGCCGGGCTGCTTGAAGACCACCAGGAATACGCCGCGCTTGCCGTTGGCCCAGGCCGCCTGCTTGGCATCCTCCGGTCCGGTCACCGCCCGGCCAATGTCGCGGATGCGCAATGGGCCACCATTGCGGTAGGCGATGATGACGTCGTTCCAGTCTTTCGAATCGGTGAGCTGGTCATTGGCGTAGATCGTGTAGGCCCGACGCTCGCCGTCGATGTTGCCCTTCGGGCTGTCCACCGTGGTGATCGCGATCTGGCTGCGCACGTCCTCCATCGAGAGGCCCTTGGCGACCAGCTTGGCCGGGTCGATCTGGATACGGATCGACGGCTTCTGCTGGCCGCCGATGATCACCTGGGCGACACCCGAGATCTGGCTGATCTGCTGCGCGAGCTGGGCATCGACCGAGTCGGAGACCGTCGTCAGCGGCAGCGTCTCGGACGTGGCGGACAGGATCAGGATCGGCGCGTCCGCCGGGTTGACCTTGCGGTAGGTCGGCGGCGACGGCAGGGTCTTGGGCAACTGGCCCGAGGCGGCGTTGATGGCGCCCTGGACGTCGTTGGCGGCGCCGTCGATGTTGCGATTCAGGTCGAACTGGATCGTGACCGATGCCGTGCCCAGGTAACTGGTCGACGTCATCTGGGCGATGCCGGGGATCTGTGCGAATTGCCGCTCCAGCGGCTGGGCGACCGAGGTCGCCATGGTCTCCAGGGCTGGCGCCCGGCAGATTGGCGGTCACCTGGATGGTCGGGAAGTCGACCTGCGGCAGCGGTGCGACGGGCAGCAGGGGGTAGGCGACCAGGCCGATGAACAGGATACCTGCCATCAGCAGCGAGGTGCCGATGGGGTATTTGATGAAGGGTGCCGAGATGCCGCCGCCGTTCATTCCTGCCGGACCTTAGCTGGCGCCGGCTCCGAGCTGGCCACCGCGGTGGTCACGACCGAACCTGGCTGCACTTTGAATTGACCGCCCGTAATCACCTGCTGACCGGGCGTCAGACCCTCTTCGACGACGGTACGGCCGTCGATCGAAACGCCGACCTTCACCTTGCGCAGCTCGGCCTTGTTGTCCGGGCTCACCGTGTAGGAATACAGCCCGTTGGTCGAATGCTGGACGGCGTCGTCGGGAACGACCGTGGCATCCTTCAGAGTCCGCACCAGCAGCCGCGTCGACACCGACTGTCCGGGCCACAGCACGTGGTCCTTGTTGTCGAACACCGCCTTCAGCCGGATCGTTCCACTCGACGTGTCGACTTGGTTGTTCACGACCATCAGCTTGCCCTCGGCGAGCTGTTTCCTGCCGTCGGTGGTGAATGCGATCACCTTCAGGGGAGCGGTTTTCTGGGCCTCGTTGATATAGGGCAACTGCTCCTCCGGCGCGGTGAAGATCACCGCGATCGGTTCGATCTGCGCGATCGAGACGATGCCGGTCTGGCTCGAAGCGTTGACGATGTTGCCGATGTCGACCTGGCGGAGGCCGGCGACCCCGGAGATCGGCGCCTTCACCTGGGTGTAGCTGAGCTGGGTCTGGGCATTGGCGATCGCGGCGTCGTCGGCGGCGATCTGTGCCGTGAGCTGTGCGACGGTGGCGCGCTGGGTGTCCTGCTGCTGCCGGGTCGCGAACTCGCCGAGCTTGGTGGTGCGCTGCAGGTCGAGATTGGCGTTGTTGAGATTGGCCTCGTCCTGCGCCCGCTTGGCCTTGGCCTGGTCGAGCGCGGCCTGGAACGGCCTCGGGTCGATCTCGACCAGCAGGTCGCCCTCTTTCACAAGCTGGCCTTCGGTGAAGGCGATCTTGTCGATCTGGCCGTCGACGCGGGTGCGGACCTGGACGGTGTTGAAGCCTTGCACGGTCCCCAGGCCGGTGAGGAAGACCGGAAAGTCCGTCTTCTCGACCGGCACGGTCGAGACCCGGACCGCCTGCGGTCGGGCCGATTTCTGCTCAGCGGTCTTCTTCGCTGCCTCGGCGCCCTGATGACGCTGCCAGCCGTAATAGCCGGCGCCGCCGAGAGCCGCGACAAGCAGGATCCAACCGAGGGTTCGTGATGTCTTCATGCTGGCCCACATGCTGAGACGAACAGGATAACCGGTCTTTAAAACCATTCCCAGCATGCCAGATATAGTACGCACGCAATTAATGTGTAAACACACGAGCGCGTGGACAAACCTAAACAATCGGCAAGCTTCGAGGGATCGCAAGGGAGTTCACAGCCATGTCGCTGGATATGAGACGGCAGCTCGTTACGCAGCTTGTCGAAAGCTCGCGCATCCTGCGCAACTATATTGATCATCGTGCCAAACAGCGCGGCACGACCCGCGCACAATGGGTGGTGCTGTTTCGGCTGCGCGCGCATGAGGGGATGTCACAGGTCGATCTCGCAGAAGTGCTGGAACTGCAGCCGATTTCACTGGTCCGTCTGCTCGACAGGCTGGTGGAGCAGGGGTTGCTGGAGCGCCGGCACGATCCGAGGGATCGCCGCGCGAACCGCCTCCATCTCACCGCTGCGGGACGAAAGCTCGTCGACGATCTCGACGAACTGCGCGATGCGATTGCCGGCGACGTTCTGCATGAAATTCCAGACGAGGCCGTCGCCACCAGCCTGTCCACGCTCAGGGACCTGAAGGATCGGATCAAGACGCTGTCCGGTCCGAAAGCCGAGGTGGCGCTCAAATAGCCGAGCCGCAGCGCCGATCGGTTTAATCCCATCTTGAGTTGTGTCGTATAATAAAACATCTTGAGTGGGAAAATGGCGGAGAAGCTTGCCGTGGCCGCAGCGTGGCCCGCGCGGGAGCGGGGCGGTCTGCGGCGTTCCTCTGTCGCCATCGTCAGCCAGCACGCCACGCCGGACCATTCGCCGACCGCGCGGCTCTCTCGTGCGAATGCCGCACTCCGACCTATTGTCGCCGTCTTGTCGCGCCCGATGAGAGCTGATTAGAAGCCGATGAGTCCGGCCGCCGTCATGGCGCCGTCGGGCCGCGGCAGGATTCAACCGGAGCGAGGCTGCGTCGTCCGACGATGCGCCGTGCAACGATAGCGAATGGGGTGCTCACGATGGAAGAACTGAATGGAAAGATGCTCGCGTGCCAGATCCTGGTCACCGGCCTGATCGCGCGCGTCGCCAACGAGCAGCGCGATCCCTTGCGCTTCCTGACCGATTTTCGCGATGAGATCAGGGCCGTCGTCAAGGGCGTGCGGATCGCGGGGATCGACGATTCCGATCGCGTGCGCCAGATCGCGGTGCAGACCGTGGACGAGCTGTTCTCGCTGATGAAGCCGCCGAGCAGCGACGAGCCGGCTGGCTCGTCGAACTGAGCTGCGCCGGAGCTACGCTCGACGCAGTGCCGATTCGACGACAGCGCGAGTCAAATCGCGCTGTTTAGAACGATTTCAAGTTCCGCATGTTGTTAGTTGAGCGTTTTTAGAATTGTTTTGATCTGGAACTATTCAAGGCCAAATTAGGGCTCCTCAAATTGACCCCTGAAACTCGCCCGATACCAACGACACACATCGTCGCACTGCGAATGATCCGCGGGAGCGATGTGGAATGAAAATCTGGGGCGTGTGAAAATAAAATGGGACAGGTGAGAGCACCGCGTTCGCTGCGTGGGGTCGCAGCGATGAAGTTCAATGACGGACGAGGAGAGGGGCCCTCCGTCACCAAGGTGTCGGCGGTGGCCGGGCTGATGGCGGTGGCATCGATGTCGTCGGCCGAGGCGCAGCCGGCGTCCGACCTGCCGCCCGTCAACGTCGATGCGCCGATCGCGCGGGCCAAGCCGACGTCCTCCAAGCCGACCGCCGAGCAGGTCCGCGCGCGCAATGCCCTGCGCCGCGCGGCGGCCCGTCAGCAGGCGGCGCAGCAGGCCGCGGTGGCGTTCCCGAACGCAGGCGGGCTGTCCGCGCCGGACGCCAACCCCTACGCGGACGCAGCGGAGCCCTACAAGGTCAACCGCGTGCAGGCGTCGGGCAAGTTTCCCGAGCCGCTGCTGAACACGCCCAAGTCCATCACGGTGATGAGCAAGGAGGTGCTTGCCGACAAGCACGTCACGGCGCTCAAGGAGATCGGCCGCTCGACCGCCGGCGTCACGCTCGGGTCGGGCGAGGGCGGCAATGCATTCGGCGACCGCTTCTTCATCCGTGGCTTCGATGCCCGCAACGACGTCTTCATCGACGGCATCCGCGATCCCGCGGTGTCGATCCGCGAGAACTTCTTCACCGAGCAGATCGAGATCCTGCGCGGCCCGGCGTCGTCCTATGCCGGGCGCGGCACCGCCGGCGGCGCCATCAACATCGTCACCAAGCGGGCTGGCGATACGAACTTCAAGCGGATGGATACCGAGTTCGGCACCGACCAGCAGAAGCGCGTCACGCTCGACGTGAACCAGGTGATCTCGCCGACCTTCTCGGTGCGCACCGGCGGCCTGTTCCAGGACTCCAACGTCGCGGGGCGCAACTTCGTCACCGATGACCGCTGGGGCGCCTTCCTCTCGACCAAGTGGACGCCGATCGACGATCTCAAGATCACGACGAACTACGTCCATACCGATCTGTCGGGTTATCCGGATTTCGGCGTGCCCTACTACAAGCAGGGCAACGTCCCCGTGACCTCGGCGGGCATTCCGCGCGGCACCTGGTATGGCTTCCTCAATCGCGACTTCCAGACCGCGCGTCAGGATTTCGGCACCGCGGCGGCCGAGTACAAGGTCAACGAGGCGATCACCCTCAGCAGCAAGTTCCGCGGCGAGCACTCGCTGCTCAACTACATCGGCACGCTGCCGCAGAACCCGAATACGACCAGCCCGAACCCGCTGCTCTGGACCACCACGGCCAGCGCGCAGAGCCGCTATCAGACCGTGGACGTCTGGGCCAACCAGAACGACGCCACGTTCAAGCTCGATACCGGCGGCGTCAAGCACACGGCGGTGCTCGGCACCGAGTTCTCGAACGAGAACATCTCGATCGACCGCTACACCGGACTGTCATCGGAGCTGTTCGGCGGCGGCTCGACCAGCAACGGCGCCGTCACCGGCGTCAACGTGTACTCGCCGCAATACACCTACATCCCATTCAGCAACACGCCGTCGTTGATGGGCAACCCGACGCGCTACGGCGTCAACACCAACAGCATCTACGTCATGGACACGGCCAACTGGCGGGACACCATCATCCTGAACGGCGGCGTGCGCTATGACGGCTACAACATGAGCTCGTCGACCAATTCGCCGAAATACCTCAAGATGAACGCCGATCTGGTCAACTACAATGTCGGCCTGGTCTACAAGCCAATGCCGATCGGCAGCATCTACGCGGCCTATGCGACATCGGCCAATCCGTTCGGCTCAGAGCTCGACGCCACCGGCACCGACTACGGCGGCGTGCCCGCCAACACCGCGGTGCTGCTCGGCCCGGAGCGCAACAAGGCCGCCGAGCTCGGCACCAAATGGGAGCTGGTCGACCGCCATCTGCTGGTCTCAGCCGCGCTGTTCCAGACCACCAAGGACAATGCCCGCGAGACGGTCGGCGGCCTGCTCACCTCGGGCGCGGCCTACCGCATCCAGGGCATCGACATCGAGGCGGAAGGCAAGCTCACCGATCGCTGGAGCATCTTCGGCGGCCTGGTGCTGATGCAGTCGAAGGTCACACAGAGCGGCGTCGCCTCCAACATCGGCCTGCAACTCGCCAACATCGCGCATCAGTCGTTCAGCATACTGTCGAAGTACAAGCTCGACAATGGCTGGGAGATCGGCGGGCAGGCGGTCTACCGCTCCAAGGTCTATGGCGGCACCTTCGCGGCCAACACCGGCAACGAGCTGCCGAGCTACTGGCGCTTCGACGCCTTCGTCGAGAAGAAGCTCGACGCAAACTGGACCATGAAGCTCTATGCGCAGAACCTGACCAACAAGCTGTACTACGACACGCTGTATCGGAGCGCGGTGCCGTTCGTCGCCGTGGCCCCGGGGCGCGCCTTCTACATCGTCACCACTGCGAAGTTCTGATCATGCTGATCTGCATCCCGGACGTTCTGTCGAAAGACGAGGTCGCCGACTTCCGCCGCATCATGGATGAGGCGCAGTGGGAGGACGGCCGCTCGACGGCCGGGGCGCAGTCGGCCATGGTCAAGCGCAACGAGCAGTTGCCGCCCGACGGCGAGGCGGCGCGGGTGCTGGGCCAGCGCGTCATCACGGCGCTGACGAAGAATCCGCGCTTCCTGTCCGCGGCGGTCCCGCTGCAGATCTTTCCGCCTTTGTTCAACCGCTACACCGCCTCGCGCGGCGACCATTTCGGCATCCATGTCGACAATGCGGTGCGCGGCGATCCGCTGACCGGCCTGCGCATCCGCACCGATCTGTCGATGACCTTGTTCCTGGCCGAGCCCGACACGTATGACGGTGGCGAGCTTGTGATCGAGGACACCTACGGCTCACACGAAGTCAAGTTGCCCGCGGGGCACGCGGTGCTGTATCCGTCATCGAGCCTTCACATGGTCACGCCGGTCACGCGCGGTGCCCGGGTCGCCTCTTTTTCTGGATGCAGAGCATGATACGGGATGCCCACGTCCGGAGCATGATCTTCGATCTGGACACGGCGATCCAGAGCTTGGCGGAACGCCTCGGGAGGGACGATCCCGATGCTGTCAAGCTGACCGGCATCTATCACAATCTGATCCGGCAATGGGCCGAGGTCTAATGGGCCGAGATATGATGACATCGTTCTTCGTTAGGTTTGCAATCGTCCTGTCATGTCTGACTGTTGCTGCAGGGCTACCTGCACATGCGCAGCAGGAGCCGGCCAGGTCCGCGCCGGCGGTCTCGACCGATCTGTCCGCGCCGGCGCCGGGCACAACGCAGACGATGGTGCCGCCCGCGTCGGGACAGGGGGCCGCAACGACCGCCGCGCCGGCGGGCAGCGAGAGCGCCACCCGAGCTGGCAAGTCGGTGACCACCGGGCTCGACGAGCTGTCGCCGCTCAGCATGTTTCTCAAGGCTGACATCGTCGTCAAAGCGGTCATGATCATGCTGGCGCTGGCCTCGGTCGCAAGCTGGACGATCCTGATCGCCAAGAGCCTCGAATTTTCCGTCCTGCGCCGACGGCTGGTCGGCGCGCTGCGCAAGCTGACCGGAGCGAAGTCGCTGGCCGAGGCCCAGCTCGCGCTCGGACAGGGC
This sequence comes from Bradyrhizobium oligotrophicum, assembly GCA_050641875.1. Classification (GTDB taxonomy): domain Bacteria; phylum Pseudomonadota; class Alphaproteobacteria; order Rhizobiales; family Xanthobacteraceae; genus Bradyrhizobium; species Bradyrhizobium oligotrophicum_B. Next base: position 6,554,410 of record CP192619.1, on the reverse strand, counting down.
AAGAACGTCGCGGCAATGCTGCTGCAGGCTGCGGTCACCGAAGCGCGGCTGTCGGCCGGGCTCGGCAGTGACGAGGGCATCAAGGAGCGCGCGGCCTCGAGCTTCACCGAGATCGTCCGCGCCGAAGCGCGCCGCGTCCGCACCGGCATGGGCCTGCTCGCCACCGTCGGCGCGATCTCGCCCTTCGTCGGTCTGTTCGGCACCGTCTGGGGCATCATGAACAGCTTCATCGGCATTTCCAAATCGCAGACCACCAACCTCGCGGTGGTCGCGCCGGGCATCGCGGAAGCGCTGCTGGCGACCGCGATCGGTCTCGCCGCGGCGATCCCGGCCGTCATCATCTACAACCACTTCTCGCGCGTCACGAAGGGCTACCTCGAGCTGGTCAACCGCGCCTCCGGCACGACCGGACGATTGCTGTCGCGCGATCTCGATCGCAGCCATGCCGGCCTTCACGTCCGGGCGGCGGAGTAGCGGACGATGGCGGTTTCGCTCTCCGAAGGCGATCTCGACGACGATTTCGACGAGACCCACGACATCAACGTGACGCCGTTCATCGACGTCATCCTGGTGCTCTTGATCATCTTCATGGTGGCGGCGCCGCTGTCGACGGTCGACCTGCCGATCGACCTGCCGTCCTCGAGCGCCTCGCCGCAGAAGAAGCCGGACAAGCCGACCTATGTCTCGATCAAGCCCGACCTGTCGCTGGCGGTCGGAGAAAATCTGGTCAAGCGTGTCGATCTCGTGCGCGAGCTCGATGCCATGACCGATCAGCCGAAGGACCGGCCGATCTTCCTGCGCGCTGACAAGCTGGTGCCCTATGGCGAGCTGATGGGCGTCCTGGAGCTCCTGCGCTCCGGCGGCTACACCAAGATCAAGCTGGTGGCGCTGGAAGCGCCGCCTGCCGCGGCCGCCCAGGGACCTGCGGCGGCGCCGCCGGCCCAGCCCGCGCAGCCGTGAGGAGCGCCGGCTTGTGACGAGCGACCTCGACATCGGGCACTCCCCCTCGCGCCGTCTCTGGTTTCTGGCCATCATGGGCGCGCTGATGCTGCATGTCGGCGGCGCCGCACTGGCGCTGACACATCTGAAGGACGACGAGGATGTTGGCGGTCTCGGCGCGGCAGGCGCCGAGGTCATCGACATCGAGATGGGCTCGCCCAAAGTCGAGGACGACGAGGTGCCGGTCGGACAGGACTCGGTGGCGCAGACCGCCGCTCCGCAGATGCAGGAGCAGAAGGCCGAGGTCGAGCAGACCGATCTGCAGAAGGATGTCCCGACCACGACCGAGGAGGCCGACCGCGAGGTCACGACCTCCGATGTGAAGAAGCCGACCGAAGAGCAGAAGGTCGCGACAGTCCAGACCCAGGCGTCAGAGGCGCAGGAAGCCTCCGAGGACAGCGCGCGCAAGGCCCTGGACGAGAAGGTTCCTGAAGCCGAGAAGACCAAAGCGCCGAATGTCGGCATCGGCAAGGACGTGCAAAGGCTGACGGCCAATTGGGGCCGCAAGATCAGCGCCTATTTCGAACTGCACAAGAAATATCCATCCGGAAAGAGGGTCGCTGCCCAGCTCAAGCTGGCGCTCGTGCTCAACCGGCTCGGCCGTGTCGTCTCGGTGGACGTCAAGGAAACGTCCGGCGATCCGGAGTTTGATCAGGCCGCCATCAGCATGGTCCGCCGTTCGGATCCGGTGCCAAAGCCTCCCGCGGGCCTCACCGACGACGAGTTCTCCTTCATCCTGCCGGTCAAGTTCAACCCGCCGAAATGAGCGGGTGGGGCTCGGCTGATCTCACTGCCAATACAGCCTGATCCCGACATAGACCACGCAGAGCGCGGCGAAGATCAGCGCGACCGGCAGCTTGCGCGGAGCGGTCGTCCCGCTTTGCGCCGCCTTCGGCTTCGGCGGCAGCTTGCGGAAGGCGGTGACATTGTCGGTCACCGGCTCGGCCGCGACCGGCTTGACCTCGGGCGGGGCGCCGCCGCCGCCCATCTCGGCATAATAGGCCTTGTACATCTCGCGGATGGTGGCCTCTGTCGCCTCGTCCTCGGGCATGTCGCCGAGGCGGGCCTTGTAGCTTGCCAGGAATTCCTGCGCCGCCGGCGGCAGGCCGGAGGCGCCGTTCAGCTTGGCGATCATCTTCCAGGTCGCGAAATCGGCACGGGCGCGAGTGTCGGCGCGGCGTGCGATCATCATGTCGGCGGCTTTGACCAAGAGTGCCTCGGGGCTCGTTCGTTACCATCCCTGACGGGTAGATCTAGACATTACCCGTCAATAGCAGAAGCAGCTGCTTCAGAGAATCGGTCGTGGCGCGGAGCAGCCCCGACACAAGATCAAGATTGAGACCGAACTGGGAACCCGCCAGCGGGAGGAGGATCAAAAATCCGATCAGAATCAGCATGCCATAGGGCTCGAGCCGGGCAAACGGCCGCGCCAGCGCCGCCGGCAGCAAGCCGACCGCGACGCGGCCGCCGTCGAGCGGCGGTATCGGGAGCATGTTGAACACGGCGAGCAGGATGTTGAACGAAAAGGCATTCAACAGATTGCTGGCCACCCACCGCGCAGCCTCCGGCGGAACCAGTGGCAGGGCATGGAACGCCAGTCCGGCCGCCAGCGCCAGCACGATGTTGGTGGCCGGTCCCGCCAGCGCCACCATCACCATGCCGGCGCGCAGCGGCTTCAGATTGCGAAAATCGACCGGCACCGGCTTGGCGTAGCCGAACAGGAACGGCGAGCCCGAGAGCAGCAGCATGCCCGGCAGCAGGATCGTGCCGAACGGATCGATGTGCTTGAGCGGGTTGAAGCTGACGCGACCGAGTCGCAACGCGGTGTCGTCGCCGAACCGCCAGGCGACGAAGGCGTGAGCGGCCTCATGGAAGGTGATGGCGATGATGATCGGCAGGATCCAGACGGAGATGCCGTAGAGCGAGATGTTCAAGGATCGGGGTTCCGGACGCGTTGTGCCCTTACATAGGCACGATGGTTCCCGGATGCTACGCGGGATTTTCCGGAAATTGCGGCAGGCCGTCGTTGAGCTGCACCCAGGCGATCTTCTCCGAGACCCAGATGTGCTCGGTCGGGGCGAAGGCGTTGCGGTCGTCGAAGCAGGCCAGGGCCACGCCGACCACCGGGCGCGTGTTGCGCCATGAGAACAGCCTGACGCCGCAGCGCGGGCAGAACATGCGGTCGAGCGCGTCGGAGGAGGGAAGCGCGCGGTTTCGCCGGTGATCGTCAACGCGTCGTGCGCAAACAGCGCGCGGGCGAAGAACGGCGCTCCCGTCGCCCGCTGGCAGTTGCGGCAGTGGCAGACGCGCACGTTGATCGGCTCGCCGGTGCATTGGAAACGCACCGCGCCGCAGAAGCAGCCGCCGTGGTGGGTCATGGTAGTGGCTTCCTGAAGGGACGGGATATGGTGCCCAGCGCAGCCGCGGTCGAAGCTGTACGGAGAAAGTTCGCCGACAGGGGGCTTTCTAAACCCGTGATGTCGCCACGAAACACACTGTCATCACCCGCGTAGGCGGGTGATCCAGTACGCCGCGACCTTTCGGTCAAGCACCGCTGCCGGTGGTTACTGGATCGCCCGGTCAGGCCGGGCGATGACAGATTGCCCTCAACGATCATGCTCATATGGAGACTAATAAGTCGCACGACCGCCGGAGATGTCGAACACGGCGCCGGTCGAGAACGAGCACTCTTCCGAGGCGAGCCACGCCACCAGCGCAGCGAGCTCTTCCACCAGCACGAAGCGGCCTTTCGGGATCTTTGACAGCATGAAGTTGATGTGCGCTTCCGTCATCTGGTCGAAGATGGCAGTCTTCGCCGCGGCGGGCGTCACTGCATTGACCGTGATGTTGTGCTGCGCCAGCTCCTTGCCGAGCGACTTGGTCAGCGCGATCAGTCCGGCTTTGGACGCCGAGTAGTGCGCAGCGTTCGGGTTGCCCTCCTTGCCGGCGATCGAGGCGATGTTGACGATGCGGCCATAGCCCCGCTTCAGCATCACCGGCACGATCGCCTTGGCGCATATGAAGGGACCGTCGAGATTGATGCGCAGCACCTTGCGCCACTCCTCCAGATCGGTCTCCCACACCGTCTTGTTGATGCCGGCGATGCCTGCATTGTTGACCAGGATGTCGATGCTGCCGAACGCGGCCAGCGTCGCGTCACGCGCGCCTTCGACCGCTTTGGTGTCGGTGACGTCGACCTGCAGTGCCAGTACCTCCGGGCCGATCTCCTGCGCAGTCTTCTCCGCCAGCGCGATGTCGTGATCCCAGATCGCGACCTTGGCCCCGGAGGTCCTGAAGCGCTCGGTGATGGCGCGGCCGAAGCCCTGCGCGCCGCCGGTGACGACGGCGCAGCGATGGGCGAGGTCGATTTGGTTCATGGTGTTTCTTCCCCATGGCTATTTGTTGCCGTCATTCCGGGATGGTCCGAAGGACCAGACCCGGATCTCGAAATTCCGGGTTTGATGCTGCGCATGGCCCCGGAATGACGGAAAGTCTACAGCGTCCAGCCGCCGTCGATGATATGCGCGACGCCGGTCGTGAACGCGCTCTCGTCGCTGGCGAGATAGACCGCGAGATGGGCGATCTCCTCCGCCGTGCCGAGCCGGCCCATCGGCTGGCGCGAGATGAACATCTCCAGCCCGTTCGGGCCGGCCGAGGCCGCGCGTCCCAGCATCGAGGGCGTTTCGATCGTGCCCGGGCAGATGCAGTTGCAGCGGATCTTCTTAGCCACGAAATCGGCTGCGACCGAGCGCGTCAGCGCCGCCACCGCCGCCTTGGTCGCGCCATAGACGTAGCGGTTCGGGGCCGCCTTGAACACGCCCGCGGCGGAGGCGATGTTGACGATGGCGCCGCCGCCGTGATCGAGCATCTTCGGCAGGAAGGCGCGGATCGTGCGATGCATCGACTTGACGTTCAGATCGAACGAGAAATCCCAGTCGTCGTCGGAGCAGTCGAGGATGGTGCCGTTATGCACGAAGCCGGCAGCGTTGAGCAGGATCTCGACCTTGCCGACCCGATCGGCCATCGCGTTCACGGCCGCGGTGTTGCGCACGTCGAGCGTCGCGACCTCGGCAATGCCTTCGCTCTTCAGCGTGCTCAGGCCGTTCTCATCGATGTCGGTGGCGAATACGGCGGCGCCTTGACGCGCGAAGGCGATGGCACAGGCGCGGCCGATGCCGGCAGCGGCGGCGGTGACGAAGGCGCGCTTGCCCTTGAGACGGTCGGACATGGGGTCTCCCTTGGATTGCTCGCTATCGTCGTCATTGCGAGGAGCGAAGCGACGAAGCAATCCAGAGTCTTTTGCGCGGCCCTGGATTGCTTCGCTTCGCTCGCAATGACGACGGTTGGATCAATGATTATGCCTGGCCACACCCACGGTGCCGGCGATGTTGTGATAGCGCGTGGCGAGCTCCATGCAGGCGCCGGTGGCCTGCTGACCGACGGTGTTGCGATAGAGCTCCTGCCACGGCGTCTGGTTGGCGGGGTGCGGGAATCCGCCCTTGGCCTTCAGCTCGGCGCGCCGCTTCGCAAGCTCCTCGTCCGAGATCAGGATATTGGCCGAGCCCTTGTTGAGGTCGATGCGCACGCGGTCCCCGGTCTGCAGGAGCGCGAGCCCGCCATCGGCGGCAGCTTCCGGTGAGGCATTGAGGATCGACGGCGAGCCCGAGGTCCCCGACTGCCGGCCGTCGCCGATGCAGGGCAGGGACAGGATGCCGCGCTTGATCAGCGCCGCCGGCGGCTGCATGTTCACGACCTCGGCGCCGCCGGGATAGCCGATCGGCCCGGCGCCGCGGATGAACAGAACGCAGTGCTCGTCGATGGCCAGCGCCGGATCGTCGATGCGGTCGTGATAGTCCTCCGGCCCCTCGAACACGATGGCGCGGCCCTCGAATGCGTTCGGGTCCTTCGGATTGACGAGGTAGCGGTCGCGGAACTCCTTGGAGATCACGCTGGTCTTCATGATCGCGGAATCGAACAGGTTGCCGCGCAGCACCAGGAAGCCGGCATCCTTCACCAGCGGCTTGTCGTAGGACCAGATCACGTCGTTGTCGGGCTTGGGCGCCTCGCGGCAGTTCTCGCCCATGCTGCGGCCGTTGACGGTGATGACGTCCTCGTGGATGCGTTTGTGCCGCATCAGCTCGCCGATGACGGCCGGCACGCCGCCCGCGCGATGGAATTCCTCGCCGAGATAGAAGCCGGCCGGCTGCATGTTGACCAGCAGCGGCACGTCGTGGCCGAACTTCTGCCAATCGTCGATGTCGAGCTCGACGCCGACATGGCGCGCCAGCGCGTTGATGTGGATCGGCGCGTTGGTCGAGCCGCCGATCGCCGAGTTGGCGACGATGCAGTTCTCGAACGCCTTGCGCGTGAGAATGTCCGACGGCTTCAGGTCTTCCCACACCATGTCGACGATGCGCGTTCCGGTCTCGTAGGCGATCTGGCCGCGCTCGCGATAGGGGGCGGGAATCGCGGCGCAGCCGGGCAGCGACATGCCGAGCGCCTCGGCCAGCGCATTCATCGTCGAGGCCGTGCCCATGGTGTTGCAATGGCCGACCGACGGTGCCGAGGAGGCGACGATCTCCATGAACTCCTCGTAGCCGATTTCGCCGGCGGCAAGCCGCTCGCGCGACTTCCACACCACGGTGCCGGAGCCGGTGCGCTGGCCCTCGTGCCAACCGTTCAGCATCGGGCCGCCCGACAGCACGATGGCGGGGATGTTCACGGTCGCCGCGGCCATCAGGCAGGCCGGCGTCGTCTTGTCGCAGCCGGTCGTCAGCACCACGCCGTCGAGCGGATAGCCGAACAGGATTTCGACCAGGCCGAGATAAGCGAGGTTGCGGTCGAGCGCGGCCGTCGGGCGCTTACCGGTCTCCTGGATCGGATGGGTCGGAAATTCCATCGCGATGCCGCCGGCGGCGCGGATGCCCTCGCGGACGCGGTGCGCCAGTTCGATGTGGTGGCGGTTGCAGGGCGAGAGATCGTTGCCGGTCTGGGCAATGCCGATGATCGGCTTGCCCGACTGTAGCTCAGCCCGGGTCAGGCCGTAATTCAGATAGCGCTCGAGATAGAGCGCGGTCATGCCCGGATTATGCGGATCGTTGAACCACGCCTGCGAGCGCAGCTTGCGGCTCTTGTCAGCGCCGTTGCCGGCATGCCCGTTCGAGTTCGTCATGTGTTTCTCCCGCAGTGCAAACGTGGCGAGGCCGGTCCGTCATCTGCGCGCCATCGGCCCGCTGTCGAAGATCGCCTACGTCTTTCGTTCAAGTCGTTGTTGGTTCGAGTGGTTCTAGTGCATGGTTTTTGGTTGCGCTACCATTTTGTTCCGGAAGCGCGCCCCGACGCAGGCTGCGGATTTGCGGTGCCGCGCTGCAAGGTCGAGCTTTGCCGTTCGATCACCCGGAAGCCGAGATCGACGACGCGCTGCGCCACGGGACGGCCTTCGACGGCGTCCATGATCATCGTCGCCGCACGCCGACCCATCTCGTAGCGATTGGTGCGCACGCTGGTGAGCGTCGGAACCGCCGCGGCCATGAATTCCATGTCATTGAAGCCGACGATCGCGACCTGCTCGGGCACCGCAATGTGCCGGCGCTGGCATTCGAACAGCACGCCGAGCGCGAGATCGTCGTTGGCGCAGAACACCGCGTCGAGATCCGGCGCCTTCATCAGCAGATCGGAGAACAGGCTGCCGCCCATTGTGGTCGAGGTCGGAACAGGCGCCGTGACGATGAGACGCGGGTCGAACAAGCCGGCCCCCTTCATCGCGTTCTGATAGCCCTGCAGCCTGCGCTGCACCCTTGGGTCCATGCGGGCGCCGATGAAGCCGATGCGGCGGCAACCCTGCGCGAGAAGGTGTGAAATGGCTGCAAAACAGGCATCGACGTGCGAAAATCCGATCATCATGTCGATCGGATCGGCGCCGAGCTCCATGATCTGAACGACGGGACAGTCCGCTGCCTGGATGATCGACCGGCTCTCCGCCGTCTGGTCGAGACCGGTGACGATCAAGCCGGCCGGCTTCTGCATCAGGAACAGCCGCAGCAGGCGCTCCTCCTGCAGCACGCTGTAGCGGGTGTTGGCGAGCTGGATGCTGTAGCGACTGCCTTCGAACGCGTCATAGATGCCGCGCAGCACGTCGGAGAACACGTTGTTGGTGAGGGACGGTATCAGCACGCCGATGACTTCGGTGCGCTGCGACGCGAGCGCACGCGCGGCGAGGTTCGGCACATAGCCGAGCTCCTTGGCGGCACTCTCGATCCGCGTGCGGCGGCCGGCCGAGACCGTGGCGGGATTGCGGAAGAAGCGTGACACCGTGATCGGGCTGACGCCCGCCAGTGCCGCAACTTCAGTCAGCCGGACTTTGCCCGGCTCGATGCGTTTCCGTCCCATGTCTCGCTCATAGCATAGGCGGTCTGGTACACAAGCGATATTGACAGCGCTATCACGCGGTTGCTAAGCGAGGCATTGCGGAAGCGAACTGAACTGCGGACAATGTCGGTCGAGCTGGCCCTGCTTCGGAGCCAGTCGGAGCGAGCAGAGCCAACAACAAGACCATCAAGAACAAGACCACCAAGAACAAGACTGCACGACCAGGACTACAAAACGACAAGCGGCCTGATCAAACGGCCGAGAACAACGGTCAGAATGCCGCCGGCAAGCAGCCAATGCTGTCGGTCTTTGAGGAGGAAATTGATGTCGTCGGTGCAAATTCGCGACGTGCGCAAATCATTCGGCGGATCTCGAGGTGCTGCACGGCGTGACGATTCCGATCGAGGACGGCGAGTTCGTCGTGCTGGTCGGGCCGTCCGGCTGCGGCAAGTCGACGCTGCTGCGCATGCTCGCAGGGCTCGAGAACATCACCGCCGGAACCATCTCGATCGGCGAGCGCGTCGTCAACAACGTGCAGCCGAAAGAGCGCGACATCGCGATGGTGTTCCAGAACTACGCGCTCTATCCGCATATGACCGTCGCCGACAACATGGGCTTCTCGCTCAAGCTGCGCGGCGCACGGCCCGAGGACATCAAGAAGGGCGTCGCGCGCGCCGCCGAGATCCTGGCGCTGACGCCGCTGCTCGACCGCTATCCGCGCCAGCTCTCCGGTGGCCAGCGCCAGCGCGTCGCGATGGGCCGCGCCATCGTGCGCGATCCGCAGGTGTTCCTGTTCGACGAGCCGTTGTCGAACCTCGACGCCAAGCTGCGCGTCGCGATGCGCACCGAGATCAAGGAGCTGCATCAGCGGCTCAAGACCACCACCGTCTACGTGACCCACGACCAGATCGAGGCCATGACGATGGCCGACAAGATCGTCGTCATGCATGACGGCATCGTCGAGCAGATGGGCTCGCCGCTCGATCTCTACGACAAGCCGGACAACCAGTTTGTCGCCGGATTCATCGGCTCGCCGGCGATGAACTTCCTCAATGGCCACCTCAAGTCGAACGGCTCGGTCTATGTCGAGACCGACAACGGCGCCAAGCTGCCGCTGCTCACCGCGCCGGCCGCCTCCGACGGCCGCCCCGTCGTCTATGGCGTGCGGCCCGAGCATCTCGAGCTTGCCGATGACGGCATCGAGGCCGAGGTCGTCGTCGTCGAGCCGACCGGCTCGGAGACGCAGATCGTCGCCCGCATCGGCACCCAGGACATCATTGCGGTGTTCCGCGACCGCCACGAGGTCAATCCCGGGGAGAAGATCCATTTGCGCCCGCGCGCGTCGGCGGCGCATCTGTTCGACAAGGACAGCGGCCGGAGACTCTGATCCGGGCGCTCGAGGCGCAGAACTGACAACAAACAAAACAAGCAAATACTCAACGGGAGAAAACTTCAGATGACTCATTTCCCCACCGATCGCCGGTCCCTGCTCAAGGGCGGCGCGACCTTGCTGGCGGCCGCGGCGACGATGTCGGCCGACGAACTGCTCGGCTATGCCAAGGCCTGGGCACAGACGTCGCCGTTCAAGCCGGAGCCTGGCGCCAAGATCAACTTGATGCGCTGGAAGCGCTTCGTCGAGGCCGAGGACGTGGCCTTCATGAAGATCGTCGACGCCTTCCAGAAGGCCAACAACGTCACCATCAACGTCTCCAACGAATCCTATGACGACGTCCAGCCCAAGGCCTCGGTCGCGGCCAATACGGGGCAGGGGCTGGACATGGTGTGGGGCCTCTACACGCTGCCCTTCCTGTTCTCCAACAAGTGCGTCGACATGACCGACGTCGCCGATTACCTCGGCAAGAAGTGCGGCGGCTGGACCGACTCGGGCAAGGCCTATGGCATGCTCGACGGCAAGTGGATCGGCGTTCCGGTCGCAGCCACCGGCGGCCTCGTCAACTACCGCATCTCGGCGATGGAGAAGGCCGGCCACAAGGAGTTCCCGAAGGATCTCGCCGGCTTCGCCGACTTGGTGAAAGGCATGAACAAGAACGGCACGCCGGGCGGCATGGCGCTCGGCCACGCCTCCGGTGACGCCAACGGCTGGACGCACTGGGCGCTGTGGGCGCATGGCGGCAACCTGATCGACAAGGACAACAAGGTCATCATCAACTCGCCGGAGACCGCCAAGGCGCTCGAATACGTCAAGGGCCTGTACGACAATTTCGTGCCGGGCACCGCGTCCTGGAACGACTCGTCCAACAACAAGGCGTTCGTGGCCGGCCAGCTCTATCTCACCGTGAACGGCATCTCGATCTACGTCGCGGCGAAGAAGGACAACCCGCAGGTCGCCGAGGACATGAACCACGCGCATCTGCCGGCGGGGCTCGACGGCAAGACGCGTGAGCTGCATCTCGGCTTCCCGATCCTGGTGTTCAATTTCTCCAAGTATCCGCAGACCTGCAAGGCCTTCACCGCCTTCCTGCTGGAGCCGGAGCAGTTCAACCCGTGGATCGAGGCGGCGCAGGGCTACCTGTCGCACTTCCTCAAGGCGTACGATGCCAATCCGATCTGGACCGCCGACCCGAAGAACACGCCATATCGCTCGGTGGCAGCCACCGCAATGACGCCGGCCGGCCTCGGCAAGCTCGGTGAGGCTGCCGCGGCTGCGATCGCCGACTTTGTCGTGGTCGACATGTTCGCGAACTACTGCACGGGCCGCGAGGACGTGAAGACGGCGATGGCGAGCGCCGAGCGCTCCGCCAAGCGCATCTTCCGCTGAGATGCGAGGCTGCCGGCGCGTAAGTCCGCGCCGGCCGCAATCACTCTAGGGTGGGCATAAGGCGTAACTCGCGATGTCCATCGTCATTGCGAGCGAAGCGAAGCAATCCAGGGCCGCGCAAAAGACTCTGGATTGCTTCGTCGCTTCGCTCCTCGCAATGACGGAGTCACCGATCCGTCCCGAACGCCGATGGGCGTGCTTCGTCCATCCGCCAGTTCGAAGGGAGCTGCTGGATAAATGAGCACCATTCAGACCTCGTTGCCATCAGGTGCCGCCATCGGCGAGCCCTCGGCATGGTCGCGCCTGAAGACCAACCGCAACGTCATCGCGCTGTGGTTCATGCTGCCCGCGGCGGCTTTCCTGATCCTGTTCCTGGCCTATCCGCTGGGGCTCGGCGTCTGGATGAGCTTCACCGACGAGAAGATCGGTCGCAGCGGCGTCTTCGTCGGCCTCGAGAACTACGAATGGCTGTGGGACGACTCGATCTTCTGGCTGTCGGTGTTCAACACGCTGCTCTACACGATCGTGGCGAGCGCCATCAAATTCGCCATCGGCCTCTATCTGGCGCTGCTGTTGAACCGGCACATGCCGTTCAAGGCGATGATCCGCGCCATCGTGCTGATCCCCTTCATTGTACCCACCGTGCTGTCGGCGATCGCGTTCTGGTGGATCTACGATTCCCAGTTCTCGATCATCTCCTGGTCGCTGATCAAGCTCGGAATCATCACGCAGAACATCAACTTCCTCGGCGACACCAACTGGGCGCGCGCCTCCGTCATCATCGCCAATATCTGGCGCGGCGTGCCGTTCGTCGCGATCACCTTGCTGGCCGGCCTGCAGACCGTGTCGCCTTCGCTCTATGAGGCCGCCACGCTCGACGGCGCCACCAGCTGGCAGCGCTTTCGCTACATCACCTATCCGCTGCTGACGCCGATCATCGCGGTCGTCATGACGTTCTCGGTGCTGTTCACCTTTACCGACTTCCAGTTGATCTGGGCACTCACCCGTGGCGGCCCCGTCAACGCCACCCATCTGATGGCGACCTTGAGCTACCAGCGCGGCATCATCTCCGGACGGCTCGGCGAAGGCGCCGCGATCGCCACCGCGATGATCCCGTTCCTGATGGCGGCGATCGCGATCTCCTGGTTCGGCATGCAACGGCGCAAATGGCAGCAAGGATCCGACCAATGACCGACACCACGCTGCACGCCAAGGCGCCCACCACCGCCGGCACCGACGAGATCCGAGGGCATGAGCTACCTCGAGTCGCTGCCGCGCCGGCTGATCACGCTGTATCTGCCGCTCGGCATCATCCTCGTGGTGCTGCTGTTCCCGTTCTACTGGATGGGGCTGACGTCGATCAAACCCGACGAGCAGCTGATCGACATGGAGAAGTACAATCCGTTCTGGGTGGTGCATCCGACCTTCAAGCACATCTCGAAGCTGCTGTTCGAGACGCAGTATCCGCGCTGGCTGTGGAACACGATGTATGTCGCGGTCGGCGCCACCACGCTGTCGATCTTCGCCTCGGTGCTCGCCGCCTATGCGATCGTGCGGCTGCGCTTCAAGGGCGCCGACACCGTGGGTGTGCTGATCTTCTTCGCCTATCTGGTGCCGCCGTCGATTTTGTTCATCCCGCTGGCCTCGGTGATCCAGGCCTACGGGCTGTTCGACCTCGCCGCTGTCGCTGATCCTGGTCTATCCGACCTTGCTGATCCCGTTCTCGACCTGGCTCCTGATGGGCTACTTCAAGACGATCCCCTTCGAGCTCGAGGAATGCGCCTTGATCGACGGCGCCAGCCGCTGGCGAGATCCTGGTCAAGATCGTGGTGCCCTTGGCGGTGCCCGGCCTGATCTCGGCCTTCATCTTCTCGTTCACCTTGTGCTGGAACGAGTTCATCTATGCGCTGACCTTCCTGCAGTCGACGCCGAACAAGACCGTGCCGGTCGCCATCGTCAACGAGTTCGTCGACGGCGACATCTACAAATGGGGATCGCTGATGGCCGGCGCCCTGGTCGGCTCGCTGCCGCTCGTGATCCTTTACGCCTTCTTCGTCGAGCATTATGTGTCGGCCATGACCGGCGCGGTGAAGGAGTAGGCGGCGTTGCCCGTGAGCGGGTCAAGGCGTCGCTTGCTGCTTACGCGGATCTCACGTCATTGCGAGGAGCGAAGCGACGAAGCAATCCAGAGCCATTCCGATGACTCTGGATTGCTTCGCTTCGCTCGCAATGACGGAGGCTGAGGCCGCGCCCAATCGTTGCATTTGAAGGAGCATCCCTTGCATATTCTCGTTCTCGGCGCCGCCGGCATGGTCGGGCGCAAGCTGGTGGAGCGGCTGGTCCGCGACGGCCGCCTCGGTGAGGCCGCCATCACCCGCATGACCCTGCAGGACATCGTCGCGCCGGCGAAGCCCGACACGCCGATTGCCGTCGAGACCATCGCTGGCGACTTCGCCGTGGCAGGCTTTGCCGAGAAGCTGGTCGCTGCGCGCCCCGACGTGATCTTCCATCTCGCCGCGATCGTTTCCGGCGAGGCCGAGCTCGATTTCGACAAGGGCTACCGCATCAATCTCGACGGCACGCGGATGCTGTTCGACGCGGTCAGGCTGATCGGCGACGGTTACAAGCCGCGCCTGGTCTTCACCTCGTCGATCGCGGTGTTCGGTGCGCCGTTCCCCGACGCCATCGGCGACGAGTTCGTCAATGCGCCGCTGCTCAGCTACGGCACCCAGAAGGCGATCGGCGAGCTCCTTCTGGCCGACTACAGTCGCCGCGGCTTCTTCGACGGCGTCGGCATCCGCCTGCCGACCATCTGCATCCGCCCCGGCGCGCCCAACAAGGCGGCGTCCGGCTTCTTCTCCAACATCCTGCGCGAGCCCTTGGCCGGCAAGGAGGCCGTGCTGCCGGTGTCCGAGGACGTCCAGCATTGGCACGCGACGCCGCGCTCGGCGGTCGGCTTCCTGCTGCATGCCGCGACCATGGATACCGCGAAGATCGGCCCGCGCCGCAACCTCACCATGCCCGGCCTGACGGCCACCGTCGGCGAGCAGATTGCCGCGCTCCGGCGGGTCGCCGGCGACAACGTTGCCGCCCGCATCCGCCGCGAGCCCGATCCGTTCATCGTGGGCATCGTCGCCGGCTGGCCGCGGACTTTCGAGGCCAAGCGGGCCCGCGAGCTCGGTTTCACCACCGAGGAAAAGACCTTCGACGACATCATCCGGATTCACATCGCGGACGAACTCGGTGGTAAGTTCGTGGCCTGAGCCCGCCATCGGCCCCTGGACGCAGATGGCGCGAACCGCCATCTGGGAAGAGAGACATTCGGGAGAGACATCATGACCGCCAGCATCGTCGGATGGGCGCATACGCCGTTCGGAAAGTTCGACGCCGAGACCGTCGAGAGCCTCGTCGTCAAGGTCGCCAATGAGGCGCTCGCCGACGCCGGTATCAGCGCCGGTGACGTCGACGAGATCGTGCTCGGCCATTTCAACGCCGGCTTCTCGCCCCAGGACTTCACCGCCTCGCTGGTGCTGCAGGCCGATCCGGCGCTGCGCTTCAAGCCGGCGACCCGGGTCGAGAATGCCTGCGCGACGGGCTCGGCCGCCGTGCACCAGGGCATCCGCGCCATCGCGGCCGGTGCCGCGAAGATCGTCCTCGTGGTCGGCGTCGAGCAGATGACCCGCACGCCCGGGCCGGAGATCGGCAAGAACCTGCTCAAGGCCTCATACCTGCCGGAGGACGGCGACACCGTCGGCGGCTTCGCCGGCGTGTTCGGCAAGATCGCGCAGGGCTATTTCCAGAAGTACGGCGACCAGTCCGATGCGCTGGCGCTGATCGCCGCCAAGAACCACAAGAACGGCGTCGCCAATCCCTATGCGCAGATGCGCAAGGATTTCGGCTTCGAGTTCTGCCGCTCCGAGAGCGAGAAGAATCCCTATGTCGCCGGGCCCCTGAAGCGCACCGACTGCTCGCTGGTATCCGACGGCGCCGCCGCTCTGGTGCTGACCGACAGCGAGACCGCGAAGTCATTCGCCAAGGCGGTGAACGTGCGCGCCACCGCGCACGCGCAGGATTTCCTGCCGATGTCCAAGCGCGACATCCTCGCCTTCGAGGGCTGCACCGTGGCCTGGCAGCGCGCGCTGGAAAAGGCCGGCGTCACGCTGTCCGACCTCTCCTTCGTCGAGACCCATGACTGCTTCACGGTCGCCGAACTGATCGAGTACGAGGCGATGGGCCTGACCCCGCGGGGGCAGGGCGCCCGCGCCATCAAGGAAGGCTGGACGCTCAAGGACGGCAAGCTGCCGGTCAACCCGTCCGGCGGCCTCAAGGCCAAGGGCCATCCGATCGGCGCCACCGGCGTCTCCATGCACGTCATGACGGCGATGCAGCTCACCGGCACCGCGCCGGAGGGCATGCAGCTCCCCAACGCCAAGCTCGGCGGCATCTTCAACATGGGCGGCGCCGCGGTCGCCAACTACGTCTCGATCCTGGAGCCGGCGAAGTAGGGCTGCGGTTCAAACGCCGGTCCACCCTCCGTCATTGCGAGCGCAGCGAAGCAATCCAGGGCCACGCCCACGACTCTGGATTGCTTCGTCGCTTCGCTCCTCGCAATGACGGGGGCCCAAGAAAGTCCTCCGCCGTGGAGCGGGGATCTCAGCTGGTCTGGGCGGATCCATCATGATCATCAACACCGAACGCCTGACCTTACGCGAATGGCGCGAGGAGGACCGCGCGCCGTTTGCGGCGATGTCGGCTGATCCGGCGGTGATGGAATTCCTCCGCGCGCTGCCGACGCGCGCGGCCTGCGATCAATGGATCGACTTCCAGATCGCGCATCAGGCGGAGCACGGTTTCGGCTTCTGGGTCGTCGAAGCCCGTGCGTCCGGCGCATTCCTGGGCACCGTCGGGCTGTTCAGGGTCTTCTTCGATGCGCCGTTCACGCCGGCGGTCGAGATCGGCTGGCGGCTTGCGCGCGCGGCCTGGGGGCAGGGCATCGCCACGGAAGCGGCGCGCGCGGCGCTGGACTTTGGCTTCGCGCGGCTCGGGCTCGACGAGATCATCGCCTATGCCGCGCCGGCCAATGAGGCCTCACAGAACGTCATGCGCAAGCTCGGCATGATCAGGGACGAGGCCTCCGATTTTGATCATCCGCGCGTCGAGCCGGACAAACCCGCTGCGCCGGCAGGTGATGTACCGGCTCCCGCGCTCCGCATGGGCCAGAGGCGAGATGCCGTAGGGTGGGCAAAGCGGCCGCCGAAGGCGGCAGCATCCCCACCGTCCATCGGCAGGCTCTGCGGCAAGATGGTGGGCACGGCGCCATGGCTAGGGAGCACAAGGAGAGGGCACGGCAGCGCCTTTGCGCATCCTACGGCTCCTTTCAGCTCCGCCAGACCTTCTCCTCGCTCCAGCCGAGCGCGCTGAAATCGCCGGCCCGCAAGGCCGCATCGTCCGCCGGGAAGAACTCATCCAGTTGCGGCGGCTTGACCGACGTGCTCGACAGCATCGCATGCGCCTGGCCGCGGTGGTGGATGTCGTGCTGGAACAGATGCAGCAGCAGCCGGTCGCAGCGCTCGTTCTGCACCCGGCTCTCGCGGTTGATGCGGACGATGTCGTCGAGCCGCTCCGGCGTCAGCGCCTCGCAGAACGCGATCAGCCGGCGGTCCATCGCGCCCTGCGCTTTCGCAAGATCGGCCAGCCGCGGGAACGGCACCTCGTTCTGCCACGCCATCGGGCCGAGCCAGCCGCCTTCCAGCGCGTCGATGTAGAACAGGTCGATGATGTAGATGTGGTTCAGCGTCCGCTGCAGGCTCGGGAAAAAGCCCGTGCGCTCGGCGGCGAAGTCGTCGGCGCTGAGCTGGCCGCAGGCGGCCAGCAGCCGGTGATTGGCCCAGGCATTGTTATAGGCGAAGGCGCGGAAGGTCTGGACGAGATCGGCGGGCATTGGATCAGGGCACCCTGTGATGGCTCGCCGCAGATCATACGGAACTCCGTGCTCCCTTCACCATCCATTTCGGCGGGCCGGAGCGCATCATCCCCATGCGCTTGTGCGGAACTCTGCCACGATCGGCCAAGCGGCGAATTTCGCCAGCGCCTTCAAGCTGATTTGCCTGTCCAGTCCTCCGGTCAAAAATATTTGTGTTTCGTTTTTCCAGAAAATGTGCTTCACTCCCCCGATCCTGCTTCGCCACGAGGGGCGCTTCGCGATCGTCACGAGACGTGAGGCAGGGATGCGGTGGCCGCGACATGTCGCAGCGTAGCTAGCCTGCGCGGACGAACGGCATGGCGCGGACGTGAAGTCGCGTGGTCCTGGCGCCCCGATGCTGGCGCCAAGTCGGCGGGTGATGATCCTGCCGATGACGGTGGCTAACAAGCCGGACACCGAGGAGAGCGCGAAATAAACGTGAAAACCATCGCGCAGGGAAGGCCGGGTGGCGGGCTCAAGCGGTCGTCGCAACAGCAAGTGTTTTCATTCCGGACAGGAGCTCGTCAAGCGCCTCTGCTGGGGTTTTCCATCCCAGCGTCTTTCTCGGTCGGGAATTGAGCGCTGCGGCCACAGCGGCGATCTCGTCAGCATCGTAGACGCTCAGATCGGTGCCTTTCGGGAAGTACTGCCGCAGCAGGCCATTTGTGTTCTCGTTCGTGCCACGCTGCCAAGGGCTTCTTGGATCGCAGAAGTAGACCTGAAGGCCTGTATCGATCTTGAGGTCACTGTGCTGAGCCATCTCGGTCCCCTGATCCCAAGTCAGCGAGCGGCGTAGTTCCTTGGGCAAGGTGATAATGGTGCGCGTGATCGCATCGCGTACCGCTTCAGCTCCGTGTCCGGAGAGCGCAGGCCCGTCCTTCGTACGTGGGCCGTCTTCAAATCCCGGCAAGCGTGGCAAGTGCAGCAGCATTGTAAACCGTGTGCTGCGTTCGACGAGCGTGCCGATTGCCGAGCTCCCGGAGCCGACGATCAGATCTCCTTCCCAATGTCCCGGCACGGCGCGATCCGCGACTTCGGCCGGACGTTCACTGATCATGATCTCTGGCGATACGAAGCCTTTGCTACGCTTTCGCGTGCGCGCCCGAGGCACCCGCAGCGCACGTCCCGTTCGCAAGCAGGCCGCCAACTCCCGGTTCAGCGCACCTCGGCTCTGAACAAAAAGCGCCTGGTAAATGGCTTCGTGGCTGATCCGCATCGTCTCGTCATCCGGGAAGTCGATCGGCAAGCGTTGGGCGATCTGCTCAGGACTCCAGGCTTTTGCCCATCGCCGTTGCTGGTCCGAACCCGCACGACCGGCCTTCCGCCGGACGCCGCCTGGAGGCACGACAACGCCGGCAAGCCGTTCTTCAACATAAGTGCGCAAGGCGGAGTTGCTTGCAAGCTTGCTCGGCTTGGGGCGCCGGGCCGATCGATCTGCATGCCACTGGGCGGCCGTCGCTCGATAGGCCATCTTGCCGCCGTGCGTGGCCGCATTGCGATCGAGCTCACGAGAGATGGTCGAGGGAGACCGATCGAGGCGCCGCGCTATTTCTCGTACAGAATGGCGCTGCGCATTCAGCAGGGCAATCTCTTCGCGTTCAGAGAAAGAGAGGCGTCGGCCGGAGAGCGGCTTCGCCGAAGATCTGAACATCGCTGGTGTCACGCCGCCCGCCCTTCGAAACAATCGAGGGCCGACAGCATCTGACAATCCAGCAGCCAGCGCAGCCTTCTCGCTGTTCAATCCGGCGGCAATCCCCCGCCAAAACTTCTGCTGTTCCGCACGCCCCGCCACTGGTGGGCGACCCATCGATCCCAGCTTCGCCCGCGTTGATCGCCGCTTTCGGATACCCATCGCAACCTCCTCATCGAGTGTTGCGACGACCGATTGAATCCGCCGGTTGATCCGGCTGAACCTGTGGTTCTCTCCCCGTGCTTTCTTTCGCACGGGGGCCACGGGTGCCAGTCGGCACCCGGCCTTCCCTGCGCCCTCTGTCTCGAAGAGGGCAGCGTTGATCAGCACAGCTCGGACGAGATCCTGTCGCGAGGCCCCTGATGCTTGCGTGGTTGCTGGAAGCAGACCCTGCCTCACTCCGGAATCATCCGGCCGCTGACGGACGTGTAGCCCGGGTGAGCGCAGCGACACCCGGGTTCATCCGTCCAGCTCGTGTGATCCCGGATGTCGCTGCGCTCATCCGGACTACGAACGGTCTTTTGCAGAGCTCACTCCGGCATCATCTCGCCGGAGCCGCCGAACTCGGCCGGGAAATCCTTCAGCTTCGGCAGGCCGTCCTTGATGGGCAGCACCGTCTCCGCGTAGTTGACGTGCACGCCGGGCGTGAACTTCAGCGTCGGAATCGTCGCGGCATAGACGTCGATCATGCCGAGCGGCGGGTGGTCGGTCATCAGATGTCCGCCACACTTGGTGCAGTACTTGCGGTGGCTCATGTCGGTCTTGTGATAGGTGCCGATCGCTTCAGCCCCCTTGGTCACCCGCACGCTCTGTGGCTTCCACAGGGTGAAGGCGTTGACGGGACCCGCCGACCAGGAGCGGCAGGACGAGCAATGGCAATAGCCCATCGCCTCCGGCTCGCCGTCGGCCTCGATCTCGACCGTGCCGCAGAAGCATTTGCCCTGATAGAGCGTCATGAGAGCGTTCTCCCTCGTGTGTGTTTTGGATGTTGGACCGGCATGCTGACACACCTGAACGTTGAAATGGAATCCTCAAATGCAGCTCGTCGCAGGGAACATCTGGTGCAGCGCAGCGACCGTCGTCCGTGATCCGCGACACGGAATGTCGCGGCGTGGGATCAGGCGCATGGCCCCATACCCGCAGGCCCGCTTGCTCGGAACCATCAGGTGCCGTTAGCTCTGTCGACAACAAGGATCGAGGGAGCCGACGCCACGATGGGACCGCTTGCGGGCATCAAGGTCATCGACATGACCACCGTGCTGATGGGGCCGTATGCCGCCCAGACGCTCGGCGATTACGGCGCCGACGTTATCAAGGTGGAATCGCCGGAAGGCGACGTCACCCGCAAGATCGGACCGTGGCACCACCCCGGCATGGGGCCGGTGTTCCTCAATACCAACCGCAGCAAGCGCGTGATCTGCCTCGACCTGAAGAAGCCCAGGGGACGCGAGGCCGCGCTGCGGCTCATCAAGGACGCCGACGTCCTGCTCTACAACATCCGGCCGCAGGCGATGGCCCGGCTGAACCTCGGCTACGACGTGGTCTCCGCGCTCAATCCGCGGCTGGTCTATGCCGGTGTGTTCGGCTTCGGCCAGGATGGTCCCTATGCGGCCAAACCGGCCTATGACGACCTGATCCAGGGCGGGGCGGCGCTGTCGTATCTGATGGCGGTCGCCGGCGACGGCACGCCGCGCTACGTGCCCAATGCGCTGGTCGACCGCATCGTCGGCCTGACCGCCGTCGGCGCCATCTGCGCCAGCCTCGTGCATCGCGACCGCACCGGGCGCGGCCAGCGCCTGGACGTGCCGATGTTCGAGACCATGTCGGCCTTCATCATGGGCGACCACATGGGCGGGCTCACCTACGCGCCGCCGCTCGACCGCGGCGGCTATGCGCGCCACCTCTCGCCCGACCGCAGGCCCTATAGGACCGCCGACGGCCATATCTGCGTGATCGTCTACAACGACAAGCAATGGGACGCGTTCTTCACCGCGTCCGGTCGCACCGACCTTCGCGCGGATGACAGGTTCAACAGCTTTGCCAGACGTGCCGCCAACATCGATGTCGTCTATGCCGAGCTCGCGCGCATCTTTCAGACGCGCACCACGGCCGAATGGACCGATCTGCTGGATGCCGCCGATGTGCCGGTCATGCCGATGCACGACCTCGAAAGCCTGCTGAACGATCCGCACCTGGTGGCGACCGATTTCTTTCCCGTGGTCGAGCATCCGACCGAAGGCCCGATCCGCAGCACGCGCGTCTCCGCGACCTGGTCAGAGACCAAGGCCGAGCCGCAGCGTCTGGCGGCGCGGCCGAACGAGCATGGCGCGCAAATCCTGCAAGAGCTCGGCTTCTCCGACGAAGAGATCGCCGCGATGATCCGCGACGGCGTGACCACGCCGGCGCCTGCCAGGGAGTAAGACGATGGATTTCGCGCTCTCCGCCAACCAGGAAGCGATCCGTGATGCGGTGGCCAAGATCTGCGCTGATTTCGACGATGCCTACTGGCTGAAGAAAGACAAGGAGGGCGGTTTTCCCGCCGACTTCCACAGGGCCTTGGCCGAGGCTGGCTGGCTCGGCATCTGCATCCCCGAGGCGTATGGCGGCTCCGGCCTCGGCATTCTCGATGCCGCGATCATGATGCGCACCATCGCCGAATCCGGCGCCGGCATGTCCGGTGCCTCGGCGATCCACATGAACGTGTTCGGGCTCAATCCGGTCGTCGTGTTCGGGACCAAGGAGCAGCGCGCGCGGATGCTGCCGGGCATCGTCGATGGCAGCGAGAAGGCCTGCTTCGCCGTGACCGAGCCGAACACCGGCCTCAACACCACCCAGCTCAAGACTCGCGCCGTGCGCAAGGGCGACCGCTACATCGTCAACGGCCAGAAGGTGTGGATCTCGACCGCGCAGGTCGCCGAGAAGATCCTGCTGCTGGCGCGCACGACGCCCTTGGAGGAGGTGAAGCGCCCGACCCATGGGCTCAGCCTGTTCTACACCGATTTCGACCGCAGCCGGATCAAGGTGCACGAGATCGAGAAGATGGGCCGCAAGCCGGTCGATTCCAACGAGCTGTTCTTCGAGGATGTCGAGATCCCGGCCGAGGACCGCCTGGGCGAGGAGGGGCGCGGCTTCGACTACATCCTGCACGGGATGAACCCCGAGCGCATCCTGATTGCCGCCGAAGCCGTCGGGCTCGGCCATCTCGCACTGGCGCGCGCGAGTGCCTATGCGAAGGTGCGCAGCGTGTTCAACCGCCCGATCGGCCAGAACCAGGGCATCCAGCATCCGCTGGCGAAGAACTGGATGGAGCTGGAGGCGGCCTGGCTGATGGTGCTGCAGGCGGGCTGGCAGTACGACCAGGGCATGGCGTGCGGCCCGGCTGCGAACGCCGCGAAATATCTCGCTGCAGAAGCCGGCTTCCACGCCTGCGAGCAGGCGGTGATGACCCATGGCGGCTTCGGCTACGCGCGCGAGTACCACGTCGAGCGTTACCTGCGCGAATCCCTGATCCCCCGCATCGCCCCGATCAGCCCCCAACTGATCCTGTCCTTCATCGCCGAGAAGGTGCTCGGTATGCCGAAATCGTATTGAGATGAGTTCTTACTGAGATGGTGAACGCATTCGTGATGGACGGACAATGCCAGCATTCCCTCCCCCTTGTGGGCCTTGTGGGGGAGGGGCCGGGAGGGGGACCCCGCCGAAGACTTGTCGTGTGGCCGCCCCGAATCCTTCCCCGCAAGGGGGAGGGGAGCGCAGTGGCGCTCGGGGTGGGCGCGATGACCTACGTCACTGGTACCGGTCTGACCTCATTCGGCCGTCACGACGGCCGCTCCTCGCTCGACCTGATGAGCCTGGCCGCGCAGCTTGCGCTCGACGATGCCGGGCTGACGCGGCGCGACATCGACGGCATCCTGTGCGGCTATTCCACGGTGTCGCCGCACATCATGCTCGCGACCGTGTTCGCCGAGCATTTCGGTCTCACGCCGTCCTATGCTCACGCCGTCCAGGTCGGCGGCGCCACCGGGCTCGCGATGGCAATGCTGGCGCATCACCTGGTCGAGGCCGGCGTGGTCAGGCACATGCTCGTGGTCGCCGGCGAGAACCGCCTGACCGGGCAGAGCCGCGACGCATCGATCCAGGCGCTGGCGCAAGTCGGCCATCCCGACTACGAGTTGCCGCTGGGGCCTACGATACCAGCCTATTATGGCCTCGTAGCCTCGCGCTACATGCACGATTACGGCGTCACCGAGGAGGACCTCGCCGAATTCGCGGTGCTGATGCGGGCGCACGCACTGGATCATCCCGGCGCGCAGTTCCATGAGCCGATCACGGTGGCTGACGTCATGGCATCGAAACCGGTGGCGCAGCCGCTGAAGCTGCTCGACTGCTGTCCGGTCTCCGACGGCGGCGCGGCCATCATCATCAGCCGCGAGCCGACCGGAGCGACGGCGGTGCGCGTGCGCGGCTGCGCCCAGGCGCACACGCATCAGCACGTCACGGCGGCGCCGGCCCTGAGCGAGCTCGGCGCCGAGATTGCGATCGCGAAGGCGAAGGCAGCAGCGGGCGTGGACGTCAAAGACGTCGACCACGCCGCCGTCTATGACAGCTTCACCATCACGCTCTGCATGCTGCTCGAGGATCTCGGCCTCGCCGGCCGCGGCGAGGCGGCGGCGCGGGTCAGGGCCGGTCATTTCAGCCGCGACGGCGCGGTACCGCTCAACACCCATGGCGGCCTCTTGAGCTACGGCCATTGCGGCGTCGGGGGCGCCATGGCGCATCTGAACGAAGCACATCTGCAGATGACGGGGCGCGCCGGACCTCGCCAGGTAAGCGACGCCGCGCTGACACTGCTGCACGGCGATGGCGGCGTGCTGTCGTCGCATGTCAGCATGTTCTGGGAGCGCGTGCGATGAGCGAATCGGCGGACTGGACCAGCGGTGTTGCTGCGATCAGCTATCAGCGCTGCGCGTGCTGCGCCCACCTGCAGTATTTCCGCCGCGACTTCTGCGCGGCCTGCGGCTCGCTTGCGCTCACCGATCACGCGGCGACGGGCGAAGGCACCATCTATGCGGCATCATTGGTCTGCCGCGCGGCGACGCCGGAGACGCGCGCGCATGTGCCCTACAACATCGTGCTGGTGGATATGCACGAGGGCTTTCGCATCATGGCCCATGGCGACCACGAACTTGCGATCGGCGATCCCGTCACGGCCCGCTTCGTCACCTTTGCAGGCGGCATCGTGCCGTACTTCGGAAAAGTCAAACGATGATGGAGAACAGGGCGGCGTCTGGAGAGGTCGACCGCGGGCGGCCGAGGCGGGACGATACGCATGACCAATTCGTCCCGACCCGGATCGCCGCGCGATTGACGCAATACTGTTACGCTACGCTCACTAACTCAAACGCAACTCAACTCGGTCGTTCGCGTGAGCAATCAAGCTCACATTCCTACCTACGGGCGATGAAGAAACTGCGACGCAGAACCTCCAGACAGCCCTTCATCGCCCGTAGAACAGGACGCTGGCGATGACGATCATGGACGTCACCGCCAGCATATGCGCGAGTGCCTCCGACGTTGCCCTCTTAGTGGCTTCCTTCATGCCGTTTCCTCCCTGGACACTGGACACGACTCTCCGTGGCGCAAATACACACGCTACGTCGGCTGGAATTTTACTCGGAACACCCCACTTCGACGTCCGCTTCGCGAGTCCCCACTCGGCGTTCATCGACGGTTCAGAACATCGTCGGGTAATGCGGCGCGAATTGGGCTCGCTTATGGTTGTCCTGCGACCGAGTCCCGGTAACGTTTAGGCGAGCCCGTACAAATACGAGTGATGGATATTATCGACCTGAAGCTACTAATTGCTGTGAATTACAACCTTGAGTATTCGTCTGCTTCGGCCGCGTGCGGCACGTCGATGACGAAGGTCGATGCAGCGAAATCAGTTTGCCGCGAGCAAATTGAGCCGTGCATTGGCGACCGTCAGGCGCTCGGCCAGCAGTTGCGACAGATTGCGCATGATGCGCTCTCCGGCTTTCGGATGTCGCACGCGGAAACGTTCGAAATCCGCCAGCGAGATCTCGAAAGCGGTGGCGGAGAAATCCGCGACGACGTCGGCGGAGCGCACGGGCTCCAGCAGCGCCATCTCGCCGAAGCATTGTCCCGCGGTCAGCGTCGCGAGCCGGATTCCGTCGGGCAGGGTGACGTGGACGACGCCGGAGCGCAGGAAGAACAGCGCGTTTGCAGCATCGCCGGCCGCCAGGATGCGTTCGCCCTGTTGATAGTGCCGGATGGTCGCGAGCGCCGCGAGCTCGTGGCGCTCGTCCGCGGAGAGTCCGGCGAGCAGCGGCTGCTCGGCGAGCTCGGTGGTTTCGAGGAAGTCGATCGCCCCGCCATAGCGATAGACGATCTGGTCCTCGGCCCACTCGATCGCGGTATCGAGCAGGTAGAAGTCGCGCACGTTCCTGATGTCGCCGGTGCGGGCCGCGATCTCCTGCCATTCCGGCGAGCTGCGGCGGATGCCCGACAGCACGACGGTGACGTGGAAGTCGGCGAGCTCGTGAAACAGCTCGGAGAGCAGGCGCAGGCCGGCTTGCGTCATCGCGGTGACGCGATGGAGCTCGACGATGACGAATTGCGGTCGCGTGCCCGCCGCAAGCTGGCGCGAGACGTAGTCGACGTTGGAGAGCGACAGCGTGCCGACCAGCTCGAGCACGCGCACGGCGTCGGGATGGGCGGCGAGGATGTTGCGCTCCTGCGTGCGGCGGCTGCGCCGCGACGGGCTGGCGCCGATGTCGTAGTCGGCGATGATCGTTGTGCGCGCATCGTCGGAACGATTCAGCATGTGCAGGCCGTAATGCGCCGACAGCGCCTCGCAGACCTTGATGCCGCGCACGCTGTTGCCGTGGCCGTCGAGCCGGGGCGAATAGCTGCCGAGCCCGAGCCGCGCCGGCAGGCTCGCCAGGATGCCTCCGCCGACGCCGCTCTTGGCGGGAATGCCGACGCGGTAGATCCATTCGCCGGCGAAGTCATACATGCCGGAGGAGGTCATCACCGACAGCGTGCGCGATACCGCATAAGGTGTCACCACCTGTTCGCCGGTGAGCGGATTGACGCCGCGATTGGCAAGCGTGGCCGCCATGATCGCGCAGTCGCGCGCGGTGACGAGCACGGCGCATTGCCGGAAGTAGACCGCGAGCACCTCGTCGACGGGCTCCCTGATGACGTCGGAGGTCCGCAGCAGATAGGCGATCGCACGGTTGCGATCGCCGGTGGCGGCTTCCGACGCGAACACGGCGTCGTCGACATCGAGCTTGCGGCCGGCGAAGCGGCCGAGCGCGTCGCGGATGGTCTCGAAGGCGTCGTCGTGCCGTGCCCTGCGGATCAGGCCGCTGCAGGCGATCGCGCCGGCATTGACCATCGGATTGAACGGATGGTTCTGCGTATTGAGCCGGATCGAGTTGAAGGGATCGCCGGACGGCTCGACCCCGATCACGCGTTCGACCTCGTCGGAGCCGAGCGTGTCGAGCGCGAGCGCGAACACGAACGGCTTCGACATCGACTGGATCGTGAACGGCACGCGGCTGTCGCCGACCTCGTAGACATGGCCGTCGAGTGTCGCGAGGCTGATGCCGAAATGCGCCGGGTCGGCCTTGCCGAGCTCGGGGATGTAGTTCGCGACGGCGCCGTCGTGATCGGCCCAGAAGTCGGCATGGCAGGCCGAAAGGAAACGCTGCAGCGGCGGCATTGCGGCCGTCGCCCAATGCTGCGGATGTCGGATCGGCCTCGGGTGGGTGGTCATGGCAAGCTCGGCGGGAACAAGGTCTCGCGCCGGTTATGTCGCAGCCGCGAGGGCGCAGCCAGCCCACACTTGTCGCAAGGCTGGTCAAATGTTGCCGCTGCCCACCGATTGAGCGGGCTTACGGGCGCGAGGACCGCCTCGTGCTGCCCTGCGCGGAGCCACGCCGGTCGAACGCTGGCGCTGTGGTACCGCTCTTTTGGAACCGGCGGTGCTCGCCGTTCCCACGCGCCGCTGCCGATTGTGTGAGGACGCCGAGTCTTGTGCCAACACGCTGAAGAACGGTGGCTTTTAGAGACGGTCTACTGTTGTGACGGCAAAACGGCTGGGCTAGCTTGTTCGATAAGCGGAATATCATTCCGCATGACGGAATTGGTGGGAAACGCATGGGACGACGGTCTGAGCGATTGAGCAGGGGCAACATGCTGCCCGGAGATCTCGCCGGCGAGGGCGAGGTCATTCAGGTGGTGTCGCGGGCGTTCGACGTGCTTCGCTGTTTCGAGGGGCACGAGGCGCGGCTCGGCAATCTCGAAATCTCCAACCGCTGCGGCCTGCCGCGGTCGACGGTGTCGCGGCTGACGCACACGCTGACGCGCATGGGCCAGCTGGTCTACCTGCCGCGCGATCAGAAATACCGCATCGGCCCGAGTGCCGTGGCGATGAGCACGTCGATGACCAGGGGATTGCAGTTGCGCAATCTGATCCGGCAGCGGCTGCAGGACGTCGCCGAGCAGTTGCCCGGCACCGTCGGCTTCGTCATTCCCGACCGCTTCCACCTCGTCTATCTCGAGTTCGGCCGCGCCGCGAATGCGCTCGGCCTGCACGAGACCACGGGCAGCCGCATCTCGATGGCCTCGACCGCGGCCGGTCATGCCTATGTCGCCGCGCTCGAGCCGGAGGTCGGCGACGCCTTGCTGGCCGAGATGGAGCGCGAGATGCCGGACGCGGCGAAGCTGCTGCGGCCGCGCCTCGAGCACAACAGGCAGTTTCTCAAGGAGCACGGCTACGTCGTGGCCTGCGGCCTGTGGAGTCCGCACATCAATGGCGTCGCACTGCCGCTGTGGTCGCCGCAATACCAGACCTATGTCGTGCTCACGATCGGCCTGTTGTCGGCGATGTACGACGAGCAGCGGCTGCACGACGAGGTCGCCCAGCCGATGCGCGAGCTCGGCCGCAGCATCTCAGCGCTGCTGCAGGGCGCGGAAGCCGATGTCTTCAACAGCCGGATGGAGAGGAAGCCGCTCCAGGTGAACGCGAAGACCAACCATAAGAACAAGACCATCACCGGGGCAGGGGGAACGAATGAGTTGGCAGCCGGAGCTCGAGGAACTGGCCCGGCGCGAGGCCTTCGCGCGGGAGATGGGCGGGCCTGACAAGGTCAAGCGTCAGCACGACCAGGGCCGTCTCACCGTTCGCGAGCGCATCGACGGCGTCGTCGATCCCGGCAGCTTTCACGAGATCGGCGCCGTCGCCGGTCTCGGCGAGTATGACGAGCAGGGCGAGCTCAAGCATGTGACGCCGGCCAACTGCGTGTTCGGCCGCGCGCGCGTCGACGGCCGCACCGTGGTCGTGGTCGGCGACGACTTCACCGTGCGCGGCGGCTCGGCCGATGCGTCGATCGCCGCCAAGCCGCTGATGGCGGAGGAGATGGCGCATGATTTCCGCCTGCCCATCATCCGCATCATTGAGGGCTCCGGCGGCGGCGGCTCGGTCAAGACGATCGAGACCAAGGGCGCGGCCAATCTGCCCGGCGGCATCGGCGGCAATCGCTGGTACCGCTACACGACCGAGAACATGTCGCTGGTCCCGGTGGTCGGGCTCGGCCTCGGCTCGGTGGCGGGGCTTGGCGCAGCGCGGCTAGCGGCGAGCCACTACTCGGTGATGACCAGGCAGTCGGCGATGTTCGTCGCCGGGCCGCCGGTCGTGAAGCGACTGGGCCAGGACCTCGGCAAGATGGAACTCGGCGGCGCCGACATCCAGACCAAGGCCGGCGGCGTCGATCACGCTGTCGACACAGAGGCGGAGGCGTTCGCCTGCGCGCGCCGCTTCCTGTCCTATTTGCCATCCTCGGTCTACGAGCTGCCACCGACCTTGCCCTGCACCGACGATCCGCAGCGCGTCGACGAGCAGCTCATCAGTGCCGTGCCGCGGGACCGCCGGCGAGTCTACAAGATGCGGCCGATCATCGAGGCCGTCGTCGACAACGGCTCGTTCTTCGAGGTGGCGCAGAATTACGGCCGCCCGATCATCATCGGCCTCGCGCGTCTCGAAGGCCGCGCCGTGATGGTGCTGGCGAGCGATCCCTATCATTATGGCGGCTCATGGACCGCGGATGCCTGCCAGAAGGTGATCCGCTGGGTCGACTTCGCCGAGACCTTCCACCTGCCGATCGTCTATCTGATGGACTGCCCAGGCTTCATGGTCGGGCTCGAGGCGGAGAAGGCGGCGACCATCCGCCACGGCGTGCGCGCGATGGCCGCGGTCAATCAGTCGACGGTGCCGTGGTGCACGGTGATCGTGCGCAATAATTTCGGCGTCGCCGGCGTCGTGCATCAGCCGGCCGACCGGTTCTCGATTCGCTACGCCTGGCCATCGGCCCATTGGGGCTCGCTGCCGCTCGAAGGCGGCATCGAGGCGGCGTATCGCGCCGAGATCGATGCCGCGCCGGATCCGAAGGCCAAGCTCAAGGAGATCGAGGAGCGGCTGACCAAGCTGCGCTCACCGTTCCGCTCGGCCGAGAAGTTCTGGGTCGAGGAGATCATTGATCCCCGCAAGACGCGCGCGCTGCTGTGCGAGTTCGCGCGCCTGGCCGAGCCGCTGCGCACGCCCGGGCCGCCCGCGGCGATGACGACGCGGCCGTGAGCTTACGCCGCGGCAGGCTTGGCCTGCCGCGCGATCGCCAGCGCGAGCAGGGCCGCGATGATGCAGAGCGCGCCGGCGGTGAAGAACGCCGGCAGGTAGCTCTGCAGCAGCGTGCGCGACAGGCCGGCGCCGAACGCGGCCGTGCCGGCGCCGAGCTGATGTCCGGCGAACACCCAGCCGAACACCAGGTTGGCCCGCTCCGGCCCAAAGCGCTGCGCCGTCAGCCGCACCGTCGGGGGCACAGTGGCGATCCAGTCGAGGCCGTAGAACATCGCGAACAGCGACAGGCCGTAGAACGAGAAGTCGGTGAACGGAAGGAACAGCAGCGACAGCCCGCGCAAGCCATAGTACCAGAACAGCAGCCAGCGATTGTCGTACCGGTCCGACAGCCACCCCGAGACGATCGTGCCGAAGAAGTCGAAGATGCCCATTGCCGCGAGCAGGCTTGCGGCCTGGACCTGCGGAATGCCGAAATCGAGGCACATCGGGATCAGATGCACCTGGACGAGGCCGTTGGTCGAGGCGCCGCAGATGAAGAAGGTCGCAAACAGCATCCAGAACACCGGTGCGCGCGAGGCGTCGCGCAGGGTGCCGAGCGCGGCGGCGAGGATCGGCGTGGTGACGGGCGCAGGCGCAGCAATCGGCTCGGTGCCCTTGTCGCCGAAGGGACGCAGGCCGAGATCGCTCGGGCGATCGCGCATCAGCAGCAGCACGGCGGTCGCGGAGACGCCGAGCATGACGCAGATGAGCCCGAGCGCGACGCGCCAGCCGAGCCGCTCGGTCAGGCTGGCGAGCAGCGGCAGGAACACCAGTTGCCCGGTGGCGACGCTGGCGGTGAGGATGCCGACGACGAGGCCGCGACGCGCGACGAACCAGCGCGTGGCGATGGTCGCGCCCAGCACCAGTGCGGTCATGCCGGTGCCGATGCCGATCACGACGCCCCACAGCAGCACGAGGTGCCAGACCTGGGTCATCGCCAACGATGAAAGCAGCGCGGTCACGACGATCAATTGGGCCAGAAGCGTGATGTTGCGCAGGCCGTAGCGGTTGAGCAGGGCTGCGGCGAAGGGGGCCATCAGCCCGAACAGCACGAAGCGGATGGAAAGCGCCGACGAGATTTCAGCGGTGCTCCAGCCGAACTCCTGCTGAAGCGGCACGATGAAAACGCCGGGCGCCCCCACCGTGCCGGCCGATACCAGGGCCGTGAAGAACGTCACGGCCACCATGATCCAGCCATAGTGGATGTTGCGCCGTTCGAGCGCTGCCGCGAGCCGGTTCGAGATCATATGCTTCTCAGTTCGATGGGCTGCGTGCCTATTCTGACAGGACACTTCGATGACATAAACGTCAAAGTTCCCTCGTTTCAGGACATCACGGCCGCTCCAACGCAATCGCGGTCGCCTCGCCGCCGCCGATGCACAGCGCGGCCACGCCGCGCTTCAGTCCACGGGCCTGCATGGCATGCAGCAGCGTCACGATCAGCCGCGCGCCGGTGGCGCCGATGGGATGGCCCAGTGCGCAGGCGCCGCCGTTGACGTTCAACCGGTCACGCGCAATGCCGAGGTCGCGCTGTGCGGCCATGGCCACGACCGCAAACGCCTCGTTGATCTCGAACAAATCGACATCCTCGACGCGCCAGCCGACCTTGTCGAGCAGCTTCCGGATCGCCGGGATCGGCGCCGTCGTGAACCATTGCGGCTCCTGGCTGTGCGTGGCGTGGCCCTTGATCTCGGCGATGACAGGCAGCCCGTCGCGGTCGGCACGCGATCGCGTGGCGAGCACGAGCGCCGCGGCGCCATCGGCGTTCGCAGAGGACGCCGCGGGCGTGATCGTGCCGTCCTTGCGGAACGCCGGCTTCAGCGCCGGGATCTTCGCCGGATCGACCTTCAGCGGATGCTCGTCATTGACGACCAGGCGCGGGCCGGATTTCTCGACGATCGTGATCGGGGCGATCTCGGCCTTGAACGCGCCGCCTTCGACCGCCCTGCGCGCACGCGTCAGCGTCTCCATGGCGTAGGCATCCTGGTCGGCGCGGGTGAACTGATAGGCCTCGGCCGTGGCCTCGCCGAAATCGCCCATCGAGCGTCCGGTCTCATAGGCGTCCTCCAGGCCATCCAGCATCATGTGATCGAGGATCCGGTCGTGGCCGGCACGATAGCCGCCACGCGCCTTGGTCAGCAGATATGGCGCATTGCTCATGCTTTCCATGCCACCGGACACGACGAGGTCGGCAGAACCGGCCAGGATGATGTCGTGCGCCAGCATCGTAGCCTTCATTCCGGAGCCGCAGACCTTGTTGATCGTGGTGGCGCCCGTGGCATCGGGCAGGCCAGCGCCCCGTGCCGCCTGCCGCGCCGGAGCCTGGCCCTGACCTGCCGGAAGCACGTTGCCCATCACCACCTCCGTGACCGCATCAGGCGAAACGGCGGCACGTTCGAGCGCGGATTTGATCACGTGCGCACCAAGCTTGTGCGCACTCAACGGCGACAACTCGCCCATGAAGCGGCCGAGTGGAGTGCGGGCAGCGGACAGGATCACGACGGGATCGGACGAGGCCATGACAGGCTCCCTGAATAAAGATGATGAACATCATATAATGACGTCGCGAAAAAGGAAACCCCGGCAACATCGCTGAACTTGTCGTGAAGCTGGCGAGACATTGCCGGGATGCTGCCAAGCGAGACTTGGAGAAACTTGCTATCGCTTGCGGTCGATGAAATGTTGCATCAGCCGTTTCGGTTCGTCGGTCAGGAACGACCGTCCGAAGGCGCCGATCGATATCTCGACGGACTCCTTCAGCGGCAGCTCCTCCCATTGTCGCAGCAGAGCCTTCTGAGTCCGCAGCGCTTCCGGACCGCAGGCGAGCAGGGATGCCACGGTCTTCTCGATCGCGATGTCGAGTTCTCCCTCGGCGGCGACGGCATCGACGAGGCCCCAGGCGAGCGCGGTCGGCGCGTCGATCGTCTCGGCGGTCATCAGCAGCCAGCGTGTGCGGCCCCAGCCGATGAGACGCGGCAGCAGTGCGGCATGAATGACCGACGGGATGCCGACACGCACCTCGGGCATGCCGAACTTGGCATCATGTGCTGCGATACGGATATCGCAGGCCGCTGCGACCTCCAATCCGCCACCCAGACACCACCCCGGCATCCGAGCAATCACCGGTGCAGGAAAATTTCGCACCGCTTCGCAGAGCCCGGCAAGCCGCGAGATGAAGGTTTCCGCTGAAGCCTGGTCGAGCGTCGCCATCTCCTTGATGTCGGCGCCGCCGATCATGCTCTTCCCGCTTTCGCCGGCCAAAACGAGAACGCGAATGCCGGCCTCGGAGGCGAGCGATTGCAGGCCGGCTTCCATGTCGAGAATTGCCGCCGAACCGAGAATATTGAGCGGACCGGCATTGCAGATCGTCAGCCGGACCACGCCGCGGCCGTCACGACTCACGCCGCAGTGGGAATTGAGCATGTCCATGGTTGTCCTCGTCGGGTTCCTGGGCAGGGGAGAGTGTGCCGGGAATAAATCAGGCCAGCGAAGTTGATTTAGATCAACTCGAATTCATCAAATAGCTGCAGCGAGCAGGATGCAGAACTGTTATTGTATGACCGCAGACATTCAATGGGACGGCAATGCGTTACTCTCCGGAACATAAGGCGGAAACCCACGCGCGGATCGTACGCAAGGCTTCGGTGCGGCTGCGCGAGCGTGGCGCTCACGGGGTCGGGGTCGCCGACCTGATGAAAGAGGCCGGGCTGACGCACGGCGGCTTCTACGCGCATTTCGATTCGCGCGAGGCGCTGGTCGTGGAGGCGTTCGGTTATGCGATCGACCGGTCGATTGAGCATTGGCGCAAGCTGCTGGACCAGTTGCCGCCGCAGAAGCGACTCGCGGCCATCGTCGACGGCTATCTGTCCGCAGCTCATCGCGACGATGTCGGTCATGGCTGCGCTGTTCCTGCGCTCGGAGCGGAAATTGCCCGCGAAAGCGCCAAGACCCGCAAGGCCTTTGCGGCGAAGCTGGAAGAGCTGATCGAGCTGTTCGCCGAGTACATCGTCGACGTGCCGGCCAAGACTGCGCGAAGGCGGGCTTCCGCGATGCTCGCGACGCTGACGGGGACGCTCGTGATGGCGCGACTCACGGGCAGCGGCGAATTGTCAGACGACATCCTGAGCTCCGGGCGCGAGGTGGCGCTCGCCGTCGCGAGTGGTGGCGGGCCGGCAGGGAGGGCACCTGTGCGGGTGCCGGCGAAAAAGTCCGTGAAGAAGGCGGCAGTCGCGAAGCGCTGATCCATCGCGTGGCTCGGATGCTGGACGGGGCGCGCTGCACGCCGCGTGGTCTGCCGTGATCGTGCCGGCCAAGCGAAGGGGCGGCATTTTCGCAGCGCCGGTCAGCGCTTAGACCCTTCCCAAACGCCGCAAAGACTGCAAGATGCCGGCCAAATCGGCACTGCTTACCCCTGCGGAGGATACCCCATGCGTTCGATCGGTCATTTCATTGGCGGCAAAGAGGTCAAGGGCACGTCTGGACGGACGGCCGACGTCTTCGAGCCCATGACCGGTGACGTTCAGGCCAAGGTCGCGCTGGCGTCCCGCGCCGAGCTCCGGGCCGCAGTCGAGAACGCCAAGGCGGCGCAGCCGGCCTGGGCCGCGACCAATCCGCAGCGCCGCGCCCGCGTGATGATGAAGTTCGTCGAACTCGTCCAGCGCGACTATGACCAGCTCGCCGATCTGCTTGCGCGGGAGCATGGTAAGACCGTCCCCGACGCCAAGGGCGATATCCAGCGCGGCCTGGAGGTCGCGGAGTTCGCCTGCGGCATTCCGCATTTGATGAAGGGCGAGTACACTGAAGGAGCGGGCCCCGGCATCGACATCTATTCGATGCGCCAGCCGCTCGGTGTCGTTGCCGGCATCACGCCGTTCAATTTCCCGGCGATGATTCCGATGTGGAAGTTCGCGCCCGCCATTGCCTGCGGTAACGCCTTCATCCTCAAGCCCTCGGAGCGCGATCCGGGCGTGCCGATGAAGCTCGCCGAGCTGATGATCGAGGCCGGGCTGCCGGCGGGCATCCTCAATGTCGTCAACGGCGACAAGGAGGCGGTCGACGCCATCCTCGAGGATCCGGACATCATGGCGGTGGGCTTCGTCGGCTCGTCGCCGATCGCGCAGTACATCTATGAGCGCGCGGCTGCGCACGGCAAGCGCTGCCAGTGCTTCGGCGGCGCCAAGAACCACGCAATCATCATGCCCGACGCCGATCTCGACCAGGCGGTCGATGCGCTGATCGGCGCCGGCTACGGCTCGGCCGGCGAGCGCTGCATGGCGGTCTCGGTCGCGGTGCCCGTCGGCAAGACCACGGCCGACCGGCTGATGGAGAAGCTGATCCCGCGCGTCGAAAGCCTGAAGATCGGCACCTCGGTCGATCCGTCGGCCGATTTCGGTCCGCTGGTGACCCGCGAGGCGGTCGAGCGCGTGAAGAACTATGTCGACATCGGCGTCAAGGAAGGTGCGACGCTCGCCGTCGACGGCCGCGGCTTCAAGATGCAGGGCTACGAGAACGGCTTCTACATGGGCGGCTGTCTGTTCGACAACGTCACCAAGGACATGCGGATCTACAAGGAAGAGATCTTCGGTCCCGTTCTGTCGGTGGTCCGCGCCAAGGACTATGCCGAGGCGCTGGCGCTGCCGTCCGACCACGATTACGGCAATGGCGTTGCGATCTTCACGCGAGACGGCGATGCCGCGCGCGATTTCGCGGCCAAAGTCAATGTCGGCATGGTCGGCATCAATGTGCCGATCCCGGTGCCGATCGCCTACTACACCTTCGGCGGCTGGAAGAAGTCCGGCTTCGGCGACCTCAACCAGCACGGTCCGGACTCGATCCGCTTCTATACCAAGACCAAGACGGTGACCTCGCGCTGGCCGTCCGGCGTCAAGGAAGGCGCGGAATTCTCGATTCCGCTGATGAAGTGAGTTTCGACGGGGGTCCGCAAGGGCTCCCGTTCGTCATTGCGAGCGAAGCGAAGCAATCCAGGGCGACGCTCACGACTCTGGATCGCTTCGTCGCTTCGCTCCTCGCAATGACGGAGGTTGAGGACGCGCCGAACGCCAACGAACAAAAATTTGGAAACGCGGAGAACGGATGCAGTTCGCTCTCGACGAGGATCAGATCGCGGTGCGCGACATGGCGCGTGCCTTCGCGGCGGAGAAGATCGCCCCGCATGCGCTGCGCTGGGACGAGGAGAAGCATTTTCCCGTCGATGTGATGCGGGAGGCCGCAAGCCTCGGCATGGGCGGCATCTACATCCGCGACGATGTCGGTGGCTCGGGCCTGAGCCGGCTCGACGCTGCACTGATCTTCGAGGCGCTGGCGACCGGCTGCCCCACGGTGTCGGCCTTCATCTCGATCCACAACATGGCCTCGTGGATGATCGACACCTTCGGCACCGAGGCACAGCGGCAGGCTTACCTGCCAAAGCTCTGTGCGATGGATCTGATCGCGAGCTACTGCCTGACCGAGCCGGGCGCGGGCTCCGATGCGGCGGCGCTGCGCACGCGCGCGGTGCGCGACGGCGACGACTACGTGCTCAACGGGCAGAAGCAGTTCATCTCGGGCGCTGGTGCGACCGACATTCTCGTCGCCATGGTACGCACCGGCGCGGACGGTCCCGGCGGCATCTCCACGCTGGTGATCGATGCCAAGACGCCCGGCGTGTCGTTCGGCGCCAATGAGCGCAAGATGGGCTGGAATGCGCAGCCGACCCGTGCCGTGGTCTTCGAGAATGCGCGCGTGCCTGTCGCCAATCGCCTTGGCGAGGAGGGCATCGGCTTCAAGATCGCGATGGCCGGGCTCGACGGCGGCCGTCTCAACATCGCCGCCTGCTCGCTCGGCGGCGCGCAGAGCGCGCTCGACAAGACGCTGGCGTACACCAAAGAGCGCAAGGCCTTCGGCAAGCGGCTCGACGAATTCCAGGCGCTGCAATTCCGCATCGCCGACATGGCAATCGAGCTGGAGGCCGCCCGCACCTTCGTCTGGCGGGCCGCCGCCGCGCTCGATCGCAAGGATGCCGATGCCACCATGCTGTGCGCGATGGCCAAGCGCTTCGGTACCGATGTCGGTTTCGAGGTCGCCAACCAGGCGCTGCAGCTGCACGGCGGCTACGGCTATTTGAGCGAATACGGCATCGAGAAGATCGTCCGCGATCTGCGCGTGCACCAGATCCTCGAAGGCACCAACGAGATCATGCGCCTGATCGTATCGCGCAAGCTGATCGAGGCGGCGCGATGAGCGAGGTCATCGAAGGCGACCTGATCGTCAGGCGCGAAGGCTCGGCCGGCGTCATCCGGCTGAACCGTCCGAAGGCGATCAACGCGATGACGCTGGAGATGTCGATGGGCATCGACGCCGCGCTGGATCAGTTCGAGGCCGATCCGGCCGTCGCAGTTGTCGTGCTCGAAGGCGCGGGCGAGCGTGGACTTTGTGCGGGCGGCGATATCCGCGGGCTGTATGAGAGCTCGAAGACGAACGGCGATCTCGGCAAGGTGTTCTGGCGCCAGGAATACATCATGAACGCGCGCATCGCGGCGTTCCCGAAGCCCTATGTCGCCTACATGGACGGGCTGGTGATGGGCGGCGGCGTCGGGCTGTCGGCGCACGCCCGCCACCGCATCGTGACCGAGAAGACCAAGCTCGCGATGCCCGAAGTCGGCCTCGGTTTCTTTCCCGACGTCGGCGGCACCTGGCTGTTGTCGCGCGCGCCCGGCGAGGTCGGCGCCTATTACGGCCTGACCGGGCAGACCATGAACGGGCCCGATGCGATCCATGCGCGCTTTGCCGATGCCGTGGTGCCGACCGGGAAATGGCCAGTGTTGCGCGAGATCCTGACCAAAGTCAGGCCGGGCACGCTGTCGGTCGAGATCGACCGGCTGATCGCCGGATTCGCGACGTCGGAGACGGCAGGCCCGGTGGCGGCGCAGCAGGCGAAGATCGACGCGTGGTTCGCCCATGACAGCATGCACGACATCTTTACCGCGCTGAAAGCGGACGGCTCGGAGCTCGCGTTGGCGACGCTGAAGACGCTGAAGGAGAAGTCGCCGCGCGGCATGGTCGTGACGCTCAAGCTGCTGCGACTGGCACGCGGTGCGGCGTCCCTGGAGGAATGCCTGGTGCGCGAGTATCGTGCGGCGCTCGAAGTGTTCCGCAGCGACGATTTCCGCGAGGGCGTACGTGCGGCGATCATCGACAAGGACCGCAATCCCAGATGGTCGCCGCCTGATGTCGATCAGGTGACACCGGAGATGCTGGCGCCATATCTCGCCGAGATTGGCGCCGACGAGCTGACCTTTCCGCAGAGCAGATAACAATCAGGTCGAGGGGAGAGAACGAACCATGGCAACGATCGCATTCATCGGCCTCGGCAACATGGGCGGTCCGATGGCCGCCAACCTGGTCAGGGCCGGCCACAAGGTGGTCGCGTTCGATCTGGTGGAGGCGTCGCGTGCCCAGGCCAAGGCCGACGGCGCGGAAATCGCCGACAGCGCCGTTGCGGCGGTGAAGGGGGCCGATGCCGTCGTCACCATGCTGCCAGCCGGCAAGCATGTGCTCGCTGTCTGGACCGAGGTCGTGCCGGCAATGACCAAGGGCGCGCTGATCGTCGATTCCTCGACCATCGACGTCGAGAGCGCGCGCGCCGCGCATGTGCTGGCCGCGAAGCACGGTATCGCCGCCGTCGATGCGCCGGTGTCCGGCGGAACCGGCGGCGCCAAGGCCGCAACGCTCACCTTCATGTGCGGCGGCGAGGAGAGCGCGTTCGCCGCGGCCAAGCCGATCCTGGAGAAGATGGGCAAGAAGATCGTCCATTGCGGCGGCGCGGGCGCGGGCCAGGCGGCCAAGATCTGCAACAATATGATCCTCGGCATTTCGATGATCGCGGTCAGCGAGGCCTTTGCGCTCGGCGAAAAGCTCGGCCTGTCGCATCAGGCGCTGTTCGACGTCGCCTCGACCTCCTCGGGCCAGTGCTGGTCGTTGACGTCCTATTGCCCGGTGCCGGGCCCGGTGCCGGCCTCGCCCGCCAACAACGACTACAAGCCCGGCTTCGCCACCGCGCTGATGCTGAAGGATCTCACGCTGTCGCAGGACGCGGCGAAGGCGGCCGGTGCAGCGACGCCGCTCGGTCAGCACGCGCAGGAGATCTACAAGGCGTTCGAGGCCGCTGGCCATGGCGGCGTCGACTTTTCAGGGATCATTCAGCACGTCCGCAAGCTCGCTGGGACCATCTGATGACGACATTCAAGGACGCACGCGCGTTTCTGCTGGCGCATCGCACCGATTACGACGCGGCCGTGAAGGGTTTTCGCTGGCCCGATCCCGTCCCATTCAACTGGGCGCTCGACTGGTTCGATGCCGAACTCGCATCTGATCCGGAGAGTCGCGAGCGGACGGCGTTATGGATCTTCGATGCCGCGCAGGACCGCCAGACCAAGTTGTCCTTCGCGGCATTGTCGCGGCGCTCCAACCAGGTCGCGAACTTTCTGCATGCGCAGGGGCTGAAACGCGGCGACCATCTGCTGCTCTTGCTCGGCAACGTCGTGCCGCTGTGGGAGACGATGCTGGCGGCGATGAAGCTCGGCGTCGTCGTGATCCCCGCGACCACGCTTCTGACCACTGACGAGCTGCGCGACCGGCTGGAGCGCGGCCGCGCGAAAGCCGTCGTCGCCGCGCAGGATCAGGTGGCGAAGTTCGCAGATCTCGGCGCGGACAATATCGTCCGCATTGTCGTTGGCGGGTCAACGGCGCATGCTGGCTGGCTGCCGTTCGAGCAGGCGGCTAAAGCGCCCGAGGCGTTCACGCCGGACGGACCGACGCAGCCCGATGATCCGATGCTGCTGTATTTCACCTCGGGCACCACGGCCAAGCCGAAGCTGGTGCGGCACAACCACCGCAGCTATCCGGTCGGCCATCTCTCCACCATGTACTGGCTCGGCCTGCAGCCGGGCGACGTGCATCTCAACATCTCTTCGCCCGGCTGGGCCAAGCATGCCTGGAGCTGCTTCTTCTCGCCGTGGAATGCCGGCGCCACCGTATTCGTGGTCAATCAGCCGCGCTTCGACGCCAAGGGGCTGCTCGCGATCATCAAACGCTGCGGCGTCACGACGCTGTGCGCGCCGCCGACGGTGTGGCGGCTGTTCATCCAGGAGCATCTCGCCGATTTCAAGGTCAGCTTGCGCGAGGCGTGCGGCGCCGGCGAGCCGCTCAATCCGGAAGTGATCGATCAGGTGCGTGCCGCTTGGGGGCTGACAATTCGCGACGGCTATGGCCAGACTGAAACTGCGGCCATCGTTGGAAACTCGCCGGGCCAGAAACTGAAGACCGGCTCGATGGGCCGGCCGCTGCCGGGCTATCGCGTCGAGGTCGCCGACATCGACGGCAATCTCGCCAGCGAAGGCGAGATCACCCTGGCGCTGACGGGCGAGCGTCCGGCCGGCCTGATGCAGGGCTATCAGGGCGACGACGGCAAGCTGTCCGGCGCCGATGGCACGCGCTACCGCACGGGAGATGTCGTGTTCAAGGACGACGACGGCTATCTTACCTTCGTCGGCCGCTCTGACGACGTGTTCAAATCATCCGACTACCGCATCTCGCCGTTCGAGCTGGAAAGCGTGCTGCTGGAGCACGAGGCCGTCGCCGAGGCTGCCGTGGTGCCGTCTCCGGATCCCATCCGTCTCGCTATCCCGAAAGCCTATGTGTTGCTCACGGCGGGCGCGGAGCGCTCGCGCGCCACGGCGCTGTCGATCTTCGAGCATCTCCAGGCGCGGCTGGCGCCGTTCAAGCGCATCCGTCGGCTCGAGCTCGTGAGCGAGCTGCCGAAGACGATCTCCGGAAAGATCCGCCGCGTGCAGCTGCGCCGGCTTGAGCATGAGGACAACCGCACGGATCATCTGCGCGGCACGGAGTTCAAGGAAGAGGATTTCCCGGAGCTGAAGACCAGGCCGTCCGGGCACGAGGTGTAGGAACGCATGAACCAGATCTGGAAGAAGCCGCCGATTTCGCTTGCAGCCTATCAGGCCATGGTCGGCCAGGAGATCGGCGTGTCATCGTGGCACGTGCTCGATCAGAAGCGCATCGACACCTATGCCGATGTGATCGAGGATCACCAGTTCATCCATGTCGATCCTGAGAAGGCCAAGGCGACGCCGTTCGGCACCACGATCGCGCACGGCTTTCTCACGATGTCGCTGCTGTCAGTGATGTCCTACGAGGTGATGCCCGCGATCGAAGGCACGGCGATGGGCGTCAATTACGGCTTCGACAAGCTGCGCTTCATCTCGCCGGTGAAATCGGGCAAGCGCGTGCGCGGCCGCTTCGTGCTGGCGGAAGCCACGCTGCGCAAGCCCAAGGAGTTGCAGTCGCGCACCAATGTCACGGTCGAGATCGAGGGCGAGGAGAAGCCCGCTCTGGTCGCCGACTGGATCGGCCTCATTTATCTCAGCTAACCACCTCTCGTCATCCTCCTCCCGTCATCGCCGGGCTTGACCCGGCGATCCATCAAAACCAAGAGTCTTTCGAAGTGGATGGATGCCCGGGTCAAGTCCGGGCATGACGGGCTGAAACCGTAGGGCAGAACATCATGGCAATCAGATTCGACGGACGCGTCGCCATCGTCACCGGCGCAGGCAATGGTCTCGGACGCGCGCATGCGCTGGGGCTGGCGAGCCGCGGCGCCAAGGTCGTGGTCAACGATTTCGGCGGCGCCCGCGACGGCACCGGCGGCTCGATGACCGCGGCGGAGACGGTGGTCGAGGAGATCCGCAAAGCCGGCGGCACCGCGATGGCCGACGGCG
This sequence comes from Bradyrhizobium oligotrophicum, assembly GCA_050641875.1. GTDB lineage: Bacteria > Pseudomonadota > Alphaproteobacteria > Rhizobiales > Xanthobacteraceae > Bradyrhizobium > Bradyrhizobium oligotrophicum_B. The sequence continues at coordinate 6,513,121 of CP192619.1, read as the reverse complement.
CCGACGTCTCGAATTTCGAGCAGGTCACGGCGATGGTCGAGCGCGCCACCAGGGAGTGGGGCAGCGTCGACATCATGTGCGCCAATGCCGGCATCCTGCGCGACAAGTCGTTCGGCAAGATGGAGGTGGCCGATTTCGCCAAGGTGCTCGACGTGCACCTGGTCGGCAGCTTCTACTGCTGCAAGGCGGTGTGGAACGGCATGCGCGAGCGCAACTACGGCCGCATCGTGCTGACGACCTCGTCGTCCGGTCTGTTCGGCAATTTCGGCCAGGCCAACTATGGCGCGGCCAAGACCGGCATGGTCGGCCTGATGAACGTGCTGGCGGAGGAAGGCCGCAAGACCAACATCCGCGTCAACATCATCTCGCCGACGGCCGCGACCCGGATGACCGAGGAGCTGTTGCCGCCGCAGGCGCTGGAACTGATGAAGCCGGAATCGATCACGCCGGCGGTGGAATATCTGCTGAGCGAGGACGCGCCGACCCGCACCATCATGGGCGCGGGCGCCGGCTCGTTCGCGGTGATCAGGATCCTCGAGAGCGAGGGCATCAACCTGCCGCCGGAGGAGTGGACGCCGGACGCGATCGCCGCGCATTTCCAAGAGATCAGCGACATGTCCAAGGCGCGGGCACTGCAGGGTGCGTTCGAGCAGACGCAGAAATACGTCGGTCAGGCCGCGGCGCGGTTGGGGATCAAGCTGTAAGCGCAATGTCGATCCTCATGGTGAGGAGCACGGCAAAGCCGTGCGTCTCGAACCATGAGGCCGCGCACGGGCCTCATCCTTCGAGACGCGGCTTTCAGCCGCTCCTCAGGATGAGGGGCTTAAGCCGATTGCTGGAGACGTCGTGTCGGACGCAGCCAACCGAGTGCACAGCAGTGTCGCCGTCATTGGCGCCGGCCCGGCCGGGCTCATGGCGGCCGAAGTGCTCGCCGACGGCGGGGCCGCCGTCACCGTCTACGACGCGATGCCGTCGGTGGCGCGCAAGTTGCTGATGGCGGGGCGAGGCGGCCTCAATCTCACGCATAGCGAGGAGCTGCCGTTCTTCCTGTCGCGCTATCGCGAGGCGGCGGACTGGCTGGCGCCGGCGATCCGGGCGTTCCCGCCGCAGCGGCTGCGCGACTGGTGCGAGGCGCTGGGCGAGCCGACCTTCGTCGGCTCCTCAGGCCGGGTGTTTCCGACTGCGATGAAGGCCTCCCCGCTGCTGCGCGCCTGGCTGCGCCGGCTCGATACGCAGGGCGTGCAGGTCGCCTTACGGCATCGCTGGACCGGTTGGGACGATGCGGGGCGGCCGACGTTCGAGACGCCGGCGGGATCACGCGTGATCCAAGCCGACGCGACCGTGCTCGCGCTCGGCGGCGCGAGCTGGCCGCGGCTCGGCTCCGACGGCGGCTGGGTACCGATTCTCGCGGCGAAAGGCGTCGCGGTCGCGCCGCTGCGGCCGGCCAATTGCGGCTTCACCGTCACCTGGTCGAACATCTTCCGCAACCGCTTCGAGGGCCAGCCGCTGAAAGGCATTGCGCTCTCGTTCGGCAAGCGCAGCGTGCGCGGGGAGGCGGTCGTCACGCGTGACGGCATCGAAGGCGGCGCCGTCTACGCGCTGTCGGCCGAGCTGCGCGAGGCGATCGCACGCACAGGCGAAGCCATCCTGTACGTTGCTCTGCGGCCTGATCTTGCCGCCGCTGATCTGGCCAGCCGGCTGTCGGCTCCGCGCGGCAAGCAGTCGTTCTCCAACGTGCTGCGCAAGGCAGCACAGTTGTCGCCGGTGGCGATTGGGCTGCTGCAGGAGGCGGCAAAGGGGCAAGGCCTGACATTGTCGTCGTTGCCGCCGGATCGTCTCGCGACGCTGATCAACACCGTGCCCCTGAAGCTGACGGGCACCGCCGGACCCGCCCGCGCCATCTCCAGCGCCGGCGGCATCGCGCATGACGAGCTCGACGCCGATTACATGCTCAAACGCCTGCCCGGTGTGTTCGCCGCCGGCGAGATGCTCGATTGGGAAGCCCCGACCGGCGGCTATCTGCTGCAAGCCTCGTTTGCGACCGGCGTGGCTGCGGGGAAGGGCGTGTTGAAGTGGCTTGCAGGGACGGGGCCGCAATGACCGACCTGCTACCCGAGCACTGGTACTTGCTCACGGATGACCGTCTCCGGGCGACGTTCGAGGCCGAGCTGGCACGCGAACTTGCTCCCGGTCATGCCCTGGCGACGCTGCCCGTCAGGATCATCGCCAAGCGTGACGACTGCGACGATATCCTGGTGACGCTGAATGACGGACGCGTGGCCGTGGTTCATCTGACATGGTCCGGTCACCGCGAAGCTGATACGCGATGCCCGACAACCGCGATCTACGACTCCCTGGAGGACTGGCGTATTTCCTACGCTGATAGTGAGTGAAGGCGGCGGACGGACCCAGACGCAGTCGTCATTGCGAGCGAAGCGAAGCAATCCAGGGCTCGGCATGCGACTCTGGATTGCTTCGTCGCTTCGCTCCTCGCAATGACGGGCGGAGAGAGTTTTGCCCTACCGCAGCTTGCCCCGCGCGGCGACTGGCAGCGTGCCCAGGATCTCCTCACCGCGGACCATGACGACCTCGTCCATCATGTTGACGACGACGCAGACGTGGTTGGGCACGATGCGGACGACGTCGCCGACATTGGGACGCGTGTTGGAGCGCGACAGATCGAGGAAACCGTGCTCCTCGGCGAAACGGGCGATCTTGGCCTCCGGGTGCTCCAGAATCAGGCCGTGGCCGTCGAGTCCGCCGGTGTCCGTCGTCAGCGTCTTCGAGCCGGCGTCGAGGATGCCGCGCTCGGGCGCGGCGCGGCTGACGACGGTGGAGTAGATGTGCAGCGCGCAGTCGTCCCAGCCGGCGACGCCGGCCGCGACCTGCATGCGATCGTTGTAGATGTAGGTGCCCGGGCGATGCTCGGTGGCGCCCTTCAGCTTGCCGAGATTCTTCAAGTTCGGCGAGCCGCCGGTCGAGACGATGCTCGCGTCCAGCCCTTCGGCGCGCACGCCGGCCAGCGCCTCGTCATAGAACCGCTGCGCATCGTCCCAGCCGGTCTCGGTCGGGTACAACATGAAGCCGGCGAAGCGCAGGCCCTCGCTCGCCGCGATCTGGCGCGCGAGCTGGATCGCTTCCGCCGGCGTTTCGACGCCGGCGCGCTTGCGCCCGGTGTCGCATTCGACCACGACCGAGAGCGTGCGGCCGGACTGCTTTGCCGCCTGCGGCAGGCCGGCAATCACGGTCGCGTTGTCAGCGGCGACGGTCATGTCGGCCTTGGCCTGCAATGCGGCCAGCCGCGCCATCTTCTCCTCGCCGATCAGGTTGTAGCTGATCAGGATGTCGGCGATGCCGGCGTCAGCCATGATCTCGGCCTCGCCGATCTTCTGGCAGGTGATGCCTTGCGCGCCGGCCTCGATCTGCAGCTTTGCCAGTGCGGGGCTCTTGTGCGTCTTGATGTGGGGACGGTTGGCGACGCCGGCGGCTTCGCATTGGGCCTGGATGCGCGCGATGTTGCGCTCGACCTTGTCCATGTCGATGACGGCGCAGGGCGTGCCGTACTCCCGGGTGATCCTGGCGGCGAGCGGGGTGGTCATGTCGTTAACTCCATGTTGTCGTCATTGCGAGGAACGAAGCGACGAAGCAATCCAGAGTCCCGACTGCAGCCCTGGATTGCTTCGCTCCGCTCGCAATGACGAAAGAGAAAGTAGGGTGGGCAAAGCGAAGCGGACCCACCATTGTTCGTTGCGCAAGATAATGGGGGACACGGCGCTTGCGCGCGCCTTTGCCCCACCCCACGGCACCGTCATCCGCCCTCGATCTCCTCGCGCAGCACTTCGAGCTCCAGCCAGCGGTCTTCGGCCGCAGTGAGCTCGGCCTGCGCTGTCGCGATGGCGAGGGAGGCGGCGTCGAATTTCTTTCGGTCCTTTGCGTAGAGCGCGGGGTCGGCGAGCACGGCCTGCTGCTTGGCGATCTCTGCTTGCAGCTTCGCGATCGTCTTCGGCAGGGTCTCCAGCGCGTGCTTCTCGTTGAAGGAGAGCTTGCGCTTCGGCGCGCTCGTCGTCGCTGTGGCGGCCGGCTTTGCTTCCTTCTTCTCCTCCGCCGCCTTGTCCAGCGCCTTGGCGTGCTGGCGCTTCAAATCAGCGCCGCGCTGCGCCAGCATGTCGCTGTAGCCGCCGGCGTATTCCTGCCATTTGCCGTTGCCCTCGGGCACGATCACCGAGGTGACGACACGATCGAGGAAGTCGCGGTCATGGCTGATCAGGATCACCGTGCCCTCGTAGTCGCCGAGCATGTCCTCGAGCACGTCCAGCGTCTCCAGGTCGAGATCGTTGGTCGGCTCGTCCAGCACCAAGAGGTTCGAGGGCTTGGCCAGCGCGCGGGCCAGCATCAGCCGGCCGCGCTCGCCGCCGGAGAGCACTTCGAGCGGCGTGCGCATCTGCTCGCGCGAGAACAGGAAGTCCTCCATGTAGCCGACGACGTGCCTCGGCTTGCCGGCCACCATGACGTGATCGCCGCGGCCGCCGGTCAGCGCGTCGGCAAGCGTCGTCCGGGGATCGAGGCTCTCGCGGTGCTGGTCGAGCGTCGCCGTCTCCAGATTGACGCCGAGCCGGATGCTGCCGCTGTCCGGCTCGGTGCCGCCGGTGAGCAGGTTGACCAGCGTGGTCTTGCCGGCGCCGTTCGGGCCGACGATGCCGATACGGTCGCCGCGCTGGATGCGGATGGAGAAGTTGTCGACGATCTTGCGATCACCATAGCTCTTCGATGCGCCCTTCGCCTCGATCACCAGCTTGCCGGACTTGTCGGCCTCGGCCGCGGCGAGGTTGGCGGCGCCCGCCGTGCCGCGATAGTCGCGGCGCTGCTGGCGCAGCGCATGCAGATTGGCCAGCCGCTTGACATTGCGCTTGCGGCGGCCGGAGACGCCGTAGCGCAGCCAGTGCTCTTCGTTGACGATCTTGCGGTCGAGCTTGTGCTGTTCGCGCTCTTCTTCCGCCAGCACCTCGTCGCGCCACGCCTCGAACGCCGCAAAGCCGCGGTCGATCTGCCTGATCTGGCCGCGGTCGAGCCACGCGGTCGCGCGCGACAGATTGGTGAGGAAACGGCGATCGTGACTGATCAGCACCAGCGCCGAGCTTCGGCCGTCGAGCTCGTTCTCCAGCCACTCGATGGTCGTGAGGTCGAGGTGGTTGGTCGGCTCGTCCAGCAGCAGGATGTCAGGATTGGGCGCGAGCACGCGCGCCAGCGCCGCGCGGCGCGCCTCGCCGCCGGAGACTTCAGCGGGATCTTCCTCGCCGGTCAGCCCGAGCTGCTCGACGAGATAGCGCGCCTGATAATGATCGTCGCCGGGCCCGAGCCCGGCCTCGACATAGGACAGCGTGGTGGCATGGCCGGAGAAATCCGGCTCCTGCGGCAGATAGCGCACCGTGGCGCCCGGCTGCACGAAGCGGGTGCCGCTGTCGCATTCGACGAGGCCAGCGGCGATCTTGAGCAAGGTCGACTTGCCGGAGCCGTTGCGTCCGATCAGGCAGACGCGCTCGCCTGGCGAGACCGACAGCTCGACGCCCTGCAGCAGGGCGGTGCCGCCGAAGGTCAGGCGGATGTCTTTGAGTTGGATGAGAGGCGGCGCCATGGGTCTAGCCTTGCTGCTGCATCCGCGCGGCGCGCTGGCGCTGCATGCGGCGGATGGTCTGATCGAGGGTGGAGAGGAAGGTCGAGCGGTCGCGCGGCGTGAACGAGCGCGGTCCGCCGGTGACCTCGCCGGATGAGCGCAGATCGGTCATCAGGTTGCGCACCGCCAAGGTCATGCCGATGGATTCCTCAGTGAACGGCTTGCCGTTCGGCGCGATCACCGCGCAACCGGCCTTGACGCAGCGGCTGGCCAGCGGAATGTCGGCGGTGATGACGATGTCGTCGCCGCTGATACGTTCGACGATCCAGTCGTCCGCGGCATCCATGCCGCTGCCCGCCGCCACGCGCGTGATCAGGGATCGTCCGGCACCCGGATGAAGCCGCCCGCAACCACGATCACCGGCAGGCCGTGGCGGATCGCGACGCGATAGATCTCGTCCTTCACCGGACAGGCGTCGGCGTCGACATAGATCGTGACAGGGGCGAGCTCGGCGGTTTCGGTCGTCATCTGGGGTTCTGCTGGGGGTGGCCGGTTGGTACCCCATCGGCGGCCAAATTGCGAGCCAAACGCGCCGCTTGCCAGGACCTTTCCGGCCGTTACCATCGCCCGAAAAGGGTCAAAGGGAGGCAAGGATGGCAGACGGAATCGCAGCGTATGCGGTCGAGGCGTTCAACACGGCCAAGCAGTCCGAGAACAAGATGCACGATGACAGCGTGGCGCGCCGGTTCGGCTTCGCCGGCGGCCTCGTACCTGGCGTCGAGGTGCTGGCCTATATGCTGCATCAGCCGGTTGCGCGCTGGGGCCGGGCGTTCCTGGAGCGTGGGCTGATCGAGGCGCGGTTCACCAAGCCGGTTTATGACGGCGAGATCGCCGAGGTCAGGGCGGAGGAGGCCGGCGACGGGCTCAGTCTGGAGGTCGTGAGTAAAGGCGAGGTCTGCGCCGCCGGTTCCGCGTCGCTGCCCGCGTCGGCGCCCGACATCGCTCTGGCCGATTATCGAGAGGTTCCAGCCGCGAAGCGTGCGGCCGCTCGTCAGTGCGGAGTCTTTCGCAGTCGGCAGCTGGCTCGGTACGGCGCCGCGCGCGTGGCCAGGGCAGGCAGCCACGGCCTATCTCGCGGAGGTCCGGGAGCGTGATCCGATCTATGCAAACGAGCGGCTTGGTCACCCGGGCATGTTGCAGAGGGTGATGAACCGGCTGCTGGTCGACAATGTCGTGCTGGGTCCGTGGATTCACGTCGGCAGCCGCATGCAATTGCTGTCGGCGATCGAAGAAACCGACGAGATCACCGCGCGCGGCCGTGTGGTTGCCAACTACGAGAAGAAGGGTCATCGTTTCGTCGAGCTCGATGCGCTGCTGGTCGCCAATGGCGACCGCCCGCTCGCGCACTGCCATCACGTGGCGATCTATCGGCCGCGCGAACAGCGCGGATAGCTGCGGCGGCTCGCATCAATCATCAAGACCATTTGATGGCCTGCTTGTGAATTCATTCACATACAATCTAAAATTGTGTATGGTCTGCTTGGCCCGCAATTATGAAGGGGGAGGGGCCAATGATCGGACATGAAAGATGCGGCGTGGCCGTGGGCTGCGTCATGGGAGACCATGCATTCTGGCAAGCGATGCACAAGCTGGGCAGATCGGGCCGGCCGCTTCGGGCGGAAGCGGCGTCGGAGCCGCGGTAACGTGCTCGCCATGTTGGATCATCGACACAACGCGTCCGCGCGCTGAGCCGGGTCATGAAAGACCAGCGGGGACTCGACGGCGGCGATCAGGCCTGGCGCGATTTGTCCAGGATGAGCCGGCCGTATCTCAACGTCGTCGATTTCCTGGCAAGCTATGCGCAGCGTCTGGCGGAGCTGTCGCGGGCGGCGACCGTGGAGATTGCCGTCGCCGATCTCGGCCGCATCGTCCTGTCCCGATCCGGATCGGAAACGGTGCAGGACTGGCTCAGCGAAAGAGACGGCGGTGTTGCGGCGACTGCCGAGCGCGAGCCGCGGCGTGCGCCGGAATGGCGGCTCGAACCGACGCCATCCGTGACGGCGCCGCTGGTCTATGCCGACGTCGGGATCGGCCGTTTGACGCTGGCCTGGGAGGGGAGGCGGGGCGGGCCGGACTTGTCCGATGCGCTGGCCGATTGTGCGCGCCAGCTCGCCTTCGTGGTCAAGCGCCATGAGGTCTGCGAGTGGGCACGGCAGCGCCTCGGCCGCTCGCTGTTGCTGGTGGGTGTAAGCGAAGCGGTCCGAAATCTCGAAATCTTCGTCGAAAAGGCTTCGCACAGTGACCTGCCGTGCCTGTTGCAGGGCGAGTTCGGGACCGAGACGCCGTATCTGGCCGCCGCGATCCATTGCTGCGGGCCGCGCCGCGATCTGCCGTTCGTGCAGGTCAATTGCGCGCAGCCGCGAGGGGCGCCGCAGGACTGGTTTCGGCAGGCCGAGGGCGGCACGCTGTTCTTCAGCGACATCGACATGCTGGCGCCTGGTCTGCAGAACGAGCTGCCGCAGCACATGCATTCACGCCTGGGACAATGGCTGGACGTGTCGAACACGACGCGCGTGCGCGTGATCGCCTCCGCCGGCGGCGATCTGCAGCGCATGGTGGCCGAGCGCTCCTTCTCGCGACAATTGCTGGCCGAGCTCGATTTTCTGCCCGTCAACGTGCCGCCGCTGCGCGAGCGCTGCGACGACATCGAGCCGCTCGTCATCGCCGCGCTCGAGGGACATGGTCATCGCGCCGAAGACAAGATCAGCGCCGAGATGCTCGATCTGTGCCGTAGCTATGCGTGGCCGGAAAACGCGTTCGAGGTGGAGCGCGTGGTCGCCCGGCTCGCGGTCATGACCGGGCGTGCGAGGATCCGTGCCGAGGATATCAGGCGCTATTTTCCGGCTCTCCACGCGAGGGCCGAGCGCGTGACGATGACATCGGCGGCACCGTCACCGCCGGTGCCGGTGGTGAAGCCGCCTGCCGAGGCCGTTCGCGAGCCCGCGTCCGCGAGGCCGGATATCGGGGCGGGAGCCGATGATTGGGTTCGCCACGTGCTCAACAAGGACATCGCGGCGCTGTCGCGCCTGCATCCCAACCTGCGCCGGGCACTGCTGTATCTCGTCGATCATTATGCCGAGCCGATCCGGCTCGGCGGCCTGGCACGTCAGGCCCATGTCAGCCAGTCGCATCTGAGCTTCCTGTTTCGCCACAGCCTGCAGACCTCGTGCAAGGCAATGCTGGCGCGCATAAGGGTCGAGAAGGCCAAGGAGCTGTTGGCCGCAAACGCGCGGCAGCCGATCACCGATGTGGCGCTGCAGGTCGGCTTCGCCGATCTCAGTCATTTCGAAAAATACTTCCGCCGCCAGGTCGGCCGCACCCCGCGCGAGTACCGGCGCATGGCGGCGGAGTAAGGGACGCGGCTCTCCCTTTCATAGCGGCTTTGGAAACATGTCTGCCAGCGGCGCCGAAGGTTGGTATGAAAAAGACGCATTTCCATCCAGGGCACTCTCCGTCGCCTAATGCCGGCGATGCTCAACGAGATACGTCCAATCACCGGTCGACGGCGAGGACTCCGGTAGTTTGATCGAAGACCACATGGTGTCGTAGCGTCCTTCCCACTTCGGTGCTCTGGAATAGTCAAGAAACGGGCGCGCATTTCGCGGCGGCAGATTGAAAGCAAGATCGGTGGATGGATTGCTCGCGTTCAGGAGCATTGCGCCCAGCGCATTTTCGACCATGTTGATCGCTTTACAGAGAGATTTGACGTCGTACGTCGCAAGCCGCGAGTAAGGTTTATTTCCGGCCTTCTCTATGTACTCGCGTTGAAACTTTGCGAGTGCATCCAGCCAAATCGCAGCCGTTTCTCCCGACAAGAGAACTTCGCCGAGCTTGCCGTAAAACGTGCGATCAAAGTCTTCCTTGCTGATCACATCATGCAGCGCAGCTTTAAACCAGAGTGCCGTCAAATCCTTCAGGTAACTATGAAATGGCAACCAGCGCCACCAGCCCGGGAATTGGTCCACTTGATATGAATTGATCTGTTCCTCAAAGGGGTATGGATCCCGAAAGATCAACGTCGATTTTTCGGCGTATGCGATTTCCTGGAGCTTGAGCTGATTCATCTCGCTCAGTGCGCCCATTGCACCGCATACCACCTTGTTCGTAACAAGGAAAACAAACGCGGACTTCTTGAGTTCTGCAATAGTCATGTTCAGTTCGACTGGGACTTTCGCTGGATCAATCTGACCGACGTCCTTATAGATCTTTGTAAGCAATGATATGTATCCGCTATAGACTTCGGCCATGACGTTCAACCAGATCCAGGACGGCCGTGCCACGCCCTTGCTGAAGCGCAGATTTTCACGAGGTAGTTTCCATGCCATTTGATATAAAAAATAACCTTGCAAGGTCATGGGCATGTTGACCTGTGAAGAAAAGCCTTCTTTTGGGTCTTTCTGGCTGCGCCCAAGGAGGATGTTGTTGAGGTAATCGTTCCACGGTTGTGGATCTTGGGGGCTTCCCTCGTTCTTGGCGAACGTCCATAGGGCCGCGCCGACATTGGTCGTATCGTCAATGTTGTTTTCGTTCAGTTGAACAAGAACTTGAGTGGAGCTGCGATTCTTCGCCTCGGCTTTCTTCAACGCTTTGCCAAAGAAAGTCTTGACGAGGGTGTCGAAGGCCTCGCTTGCGAGCGCCGCCTTCCATTGCAGGAAAGTCACATATTTTTGCGTCGATGTCCCGGATACAGAAGCGACGAGATATTCAGCAAGTCGGTCTTTGGCGAGGTAGGCGTCCGCGACGGTCGAAAACCACGTCTTGCCCGTGGTGAGTTCGAAGACGTTGTCCGAATCGGTCTCGATCGTCCAGACGGCTTTTGCTTCCGGCGAGTCTCCAACCGTCAATTCGACGTCGGCTGCTTCAACGTGAGTGAATTGGAACACCCAGCTGTTGTGGCTGCAGAATTCGATCTCGAAGCCGTAGCTGTTGGGGCTGATCTGCTCGCCTCCTGACGCGATGACGACTTGCCTGTCGTCCTTGGTCACGAAGATCGTTGGTTCGTCGCCTTTTGGCATCCTGATCGTCCTCTTCTCTTTGTTTGATGTGAGCACCGTATGCCTGCGAGCCTCGCATCCCCCGGCGCAATCGAACGGAAATCAATTCTGATGTTCACCGTTTTGCCGTTGGCGCTACGCCCCGGGTCGATCGGCACGGCCTGTGCCGCTGCGGCGGGACGGGAGTCCCGCGGCGATCGTCAAAGCGCGCCCCCGTTGGCGATCGTGATGATGGTGAAGCCGCTTGTCGGGAATCCGAGCGCCTGGCATGGGCCCCACGACACCGCAACGATCATGCTGTTGCCGGTTGAATTCACGAAGGCATTCAGGCTTTTTTGCTTGTTTGTTAGAGTCCCGCCGCTGCCGATGGCCATCTTGAAGAATCGAATGAGTAGTTGTTCGACGTCGACCGTCGTTGAATCGATGTAGACCGTTGGATCTTGAAGGGAATAGATGGGGTCGGCGACCCTGCAGGATTCCATCGTGTTCATCTGCAGCGCGCTGGCGAACGCATATTGTGGAGTTCCCGGAGCGAATTGGCCGGGCAAGAGGAGGTTGGCGAGGCGGCCATCGTTCGTTTGGGCGTTGTAGGTGATGCCGGCCTCGACCTTGAAGACTGGCAGTGGCGGCGACGGAGGTTGCGGCGTGTTGAAGGCGTAGGCGACACCCCAGAACGCGCCGATGCCCCTGAGATTGTTGGTGCTCAGGCCGAACTCGTTCACGGTGAGCATACGACCGTCGAAGCGGTCCGCCAGATTGCCGGCTTTCCCGATGTATCTGTTGTTGGTGGGAACGTTGACGATCACGTAGAGGCCACCTTGGGTTCCCATGCCTTGAGGTAGCGTGCCCGGGAGGCCGGCACCCGGCGAGGCGAGGGTGTCCAGACCACCGGTGCTGGCGAGATCGAAGATGATGCAGCACATCGGATTGGATCCTTCCGCATGATAGGCGGTGCCGGAGGCGGTGTTCTTACGACCGCTTCAGGAGTATCGCTGACACAGCAGGTCGGATTGCCCGCAGCCGCAGCGAGGTAGTTTGCGTGGTGTCAGGCGGAAGCCGCCGTCTTCTGTGGCTGGCTCGCCGCCAGCGCCGCGCCGATCGAGCGTTCGGCGGCGATGACGCTCTGCTCGGCCGCCTGCTGGGCCTCGGCGATGATGGCGCGGCCGGCGGCGGCCATCGCCGTGAGCTGACGATCGGTGAAGTTGGTGGCTTGGCGCGTGGCGACGATCGAGGCCGCCACGGCCTGCTCGGCCGTCTCGACCGTGGGCGGCGCGTAGTCCGCGGGCGGCTGCAGCGGTTCGACCTGCGCCCGGCGTGACAGCATGGCGGCCTGCGCTGCGGCCATCTTGCGCTCCATCGAGGCCGCCGTGCGACCAACCGCTTCGTTGAACGCCTGCTGGGCCGCGGCGATCGCGCGGGAGGCCTCCAGCAGGCGATGCTCGATCTGGTGGATGGAGTGCGAGGAGAGGGGGCTGGCGGCCTGCTCGTCCACCTCGAGCACCGCTTCGTCCATCTCGCCCAGATGTTCCTCGACCGATACGATCTCGTCGGTGGCGCTCTCGATCAGCTCGGCTTCGACCTCGGTATCGCGCGCCGTCTGGGCCGCGGACTGCTCCTCGATCTGCTCGATGAATGCTTCAGGCAACATCGGGCTGGCATAGGGATTGTCGAGCAGGATGTCGGGCTCGTTCTCCGGCGGAGAGGTTTGGGACGGGGGCTGCTCGCTCATGATGCCTGCCTCATTGGGTGTCGGACTCAACTCTTTTCGGCGGGCGGCGCGATCCGCCTGAATTGGCGCAAGGTGATGTCGCCGTCGGCTCCGAGGTAAAGCTCGGCGTAGAGATTGCCGGATTGCGTCGGCAGGATGCAGGAACGTCCGTCCTGACTGATCCGGCCGGTCTTCGGATGATTGGCCGAGAGGAACGACTGCGCGTTGGCGAGATACAGCGTGACCACCTGCTGGGCCGCCGCGCCGGTCTCCTGCGTGAAGGTCGTGCTCTCGATGATGCGGCAGACTCCTTCCGACAGCCGGGCGAAACCGAGCCGCCGTCCCTGCCGCAGCCAGTTGTTGACGGCCGCGGCGACCTCGTGCGGGGGCACCAGGCCCCGCACCTGCGGACAGTCGAGCGCGCCGAACATCATCGGCAGCAGCGTCTGCACCGCGCCATTGGCCTGGGACAGGCGTTGCTCGGCAGAGCTCGCGGCGGTCTTCAGCTTGGCCGTCAGCGCCATGTAGATGCGGTAGTAGTCGCAGAACTCCTCGGGCGTACGGGCCTGCTGCACGGCGAACGCGGCCGCGTCGTTGCGGATGTCGGGCTCGCCGTCCTGCGGCTGCGGCAGCGCGATCAGCTCCCACAGCGCGATCGTCTCGTTGAGACCGAGACACTGGAACAGCGGCGAAGTGGCGACGCCGAACTGCGAGAGCAGGGCCGGGACTGCTGCGAGATCCGACTGCGCATGGATGCCGTGGGCGCTGAGGATGCTCGCGGTCTGGCTCGCCGCCGCGGCATCCTGCGCGCCGGTCTCCGCCTTGGCGATCGCGCGCAGGTCACCGAGATTGAAGGTCAGGAGCTTGACCGGACTGACCTGCAGGCCCAGGCCGGGCAGCAGCGCCAGCGGCGAGCCGTGCAGCCCGTCCTGGATTTCGGCCATCATGCTGGTTTCGTCGGGGAAGCTGTAGCTCGCCGTCGGCGCCCGCACCGCCCATTCGAGCCACTGCACGCCGCCGTCGATGAACGCCAGAACCAACGCGCCGATCTCGGAGAGGCCGCCACGGCCTTGGATCAGCCTGTTTGCGACCGTCACCGACATGACACATCACCCCGACGGGAAGTTCTTGAGGATCGTGGAAGCGGCCGCGCCGATCTGGGCAAAGTCGTCGGTCGCCGATTTCATCATGCTCTGCGCCGTCACCAGCGCTTCGGCGTATTTCGGCTCGCCGGTCGCCAGCAACTGCGCCATGGCGACGCCGGAGGCCGTGGTCGCGATGGTCGAGACGTTGCGCAGCGCATCGGCCGCGTCCTGGATGGCGATGGCCGCCGATTGCGCCACCGACTGATAGGCCTTGCCGGCGCCGCTGGTGAGTACGACCTGCGGCGCCATGGTCGCCTTCTGGACCTGGTTGATCACGTCGATGATCTGGGCGTCGACATTGCTGGGCATCTGCGTATCCTCAACTCCTCAACCGATCCTGAGGCCGCGGCCGGTGCTGGTTGCGGCGCCCCGGATCATGGCGGTCTCGTCGTCGGGTCTCTCGTCGTCGGGTCTTCGGCTCAGGTCTGGTCAGGTCTTCGGAGGAGCAGGCGGGGTGCCGCCGGCCTCGGTGATCAGCTTGTTGAGGTCGCTCTCCGCGGTCTGCGCCAGGCCATTCGCGGTCGCGGCCTGGGCCTTCAGCGTGTCGATCGCGCTCGCCGCGTCCGCATAGGCGGTCGCGATCGAGTTGCTCGGGGGTGGCGGCGTCGAGGGCGTGGTGCCGCCGGCGTCGGTGACGATCTGAGTGAGATCTCGCCTGGGCGGTCTGCGCGAGGCTCGAGGCGACGCTGGCCTGCAGTTTCAGCGCCGTCACCGCGCTTTCCGCTTCTGCAAAGGCAGCGGCGACGGCTGCGCTCGGCGACGGATTGGGCGGCGGTCCCGGCAGCGGGTCGACGGAGGGCGGCGGCGGTTTCGGTGCGGGCGGCGGTGCAATGGGAAACGGCACCGACAGCATCTTGGCGCACGCCGCGGTCACTGCCGCCGAGCCGATGACGCTCGCGCCCTGCTGCCGCCCGATCGCATTGTGCATGGCCATGCCGAGGGTCTCGACCATCACGGCGTCGAGCAGTCCGAAGGCCTGCGAGGGAGACTGACCGGTCAGAAGCGTGACCACACCGGTCGTCGAGTCGATGATCTGGCCGTTGACCGTACCCGGATCGCTCATGTCACGAACTCCCTTGCGCAATGATCATCGCCAGGACCTGCGCGAGCGCCGCGCCGGCCAGGACCTGGCCACGTTGCTGATTGGCCGCGGCGTTCGCCATGGCGAGCCCGAGGCTGTCGGCCATCGCCACATAGGTCATGCCCATGGCGACCGATGGGGCGAGCCCGACATTGACGACGTTGCCGTCGACCACGGCCGTCAATGATGCGGATGCAGCTGGCACGACGGACGGCTCCCTTGGCCGAACGCAAGCCTGCGGCTAGCCGGGTGGCACCGTCGGTGGACGGAGCGCTACACCAGGCCGAGCACCTTTTCGGTGGCGATGCCCGTCGTGCCGGTATCGAGGGTCAGCAGGGTGGAGATGCCCTGCGTGGTCGAGGCCTGCATCGTGACGTAGGACTGCTGCTGGTTGTTGGTCGCGTTGTGGGCTGCGTTGGACAGCGCCTGGCTGGTTGCGATGAACAGGTTGCCCATCGCGACGGCCGGCGCGTCGCCGAGCACCTTGGTGTTCACTTGGCTGATGGAGTCCGTGATCTGACTGTTGACGGCGGTGGGGAATGCCATGATGTCTCTCCTTTGCGAGTGCTGTTGGCTTGGGGTCGTCTGTCGATCAGCCGGGCATCACGCGCGGATGGTGCCTAGCTCTTCAGGATGGTCGACGTCGCCAGTCCGGTCGACGCCGTGTCGAGCGAATACAGCAGCGCGACGCCTGCCGTCGTCGCTGCCTGCGCAGTGACGTACATCTGTTGCTGCGCCAGGGTGGCGTTGTGCGCTGCATTCGCCAGCGCCTGCGCCGTCGCCTGATACAGGTTGCCCATTGCGATCGCAGGTGCCGTACCGAGGACCTGGACGTTGCTCTGGGTCACGGAGTCCGTGATCTGACTGTTGACTGCCGTGGGAAATGCCATCTCACCAGCTCCCTGGGATCGTTAGGCGAGGGCCAAGATCGGGGAGTGCCCGATCCCGCGCTCGGGCTTGGTCAGGACGACAGGATGTCCTTGGTGGCGACGCCGGTGGAGGCGGTGTCGAGCGAATAGAGCGTGGCGACGCCCATGGTCGTTGCCGCCTGCGCGGTCACGTAGCTCTGCTGCTGCGAATTGGTGGCGTTGTGCGCGGCGTTCGCGAGCGCCTGCGCGGTCGCCTGGAACAGGTTGCCCATCGCGATCGCCGGCGCGTCGCCGAGCACCTTGGTGTTGGCCTGGGTGACGGAATCGGTGATCTGATTGTTGACTGAGGTCGGAAATGCCATGGCTCGATCCTTTCAGGTGGAGATATCAGCAGGTGGGTGGTCGAACGGGACCTGCGCGTCAGCTCGTCAGGCCCTTGACGCCGGTGTTGAGGATGTCGGCGGTCGCGACGCCGGTCGTGGCGGTGTCGAGCGAGTAGAGCGTGGCGACGCCCATGGTAGTGGCGGCCTGCGTGGTCACGTAGCTCTGCTGCTGCGCATTGGTCGCGTTGTGAGCCGCATTGGCGAGCGCCTGCGCCGTGGCCTGATAGAGGTTGCCCATCGCAATCGCGGGCGCATCTCCGAGCACCTTGGTATTCGCCTGGGTGACGGAATCGGTGATCTGGTCGTTGACCGACGTCGGGAAAGCCATCTCGTCCTTCTCCCTAGTTTGAGCCGACATCCACCGCGTGACGCAGTCGCGCGTCGTTTGGCGTGGCACCGGCGTCCGGCGTGTGTTGAAGATGCCAACCGGCGTTGCAACAACCTAAGGAAGATCAGAAGGCTCGCGATAGTCGAAAGGGACGGAACTCAGGGACGAATCCCGGCGAAAATAGCCGGATGACTTCGTCGGTTCTGCCGCAATTCAGCGATTTTTCCGCACGCCTGCTGCGGGGATCTCGCGGCGGGCGTCCTGGCTGCAGGCCGGCGATCGCATATTGAGGAGCGCGCGAGATCGGCTTCGCGCGGCCGAGGCGCCGTGCGGACGTATCCTTTCCCATCTGCGCAAAGCAATGAAGCCCGGCCGTTCGGACCGGGCTTCATCAGGCAAAAGCGACGGAGATGCGCCGAAGACGACGGCTCTACGCCGCGGTCCTCGCCTTGCCGTCCTGGATCGCGCGCCAGAGCTTTTCGGTGGTCAGCGGCATGTCGAGATGCTTCACGCCGTAGTCGGACAGTGCGTCGATCACCGCGTTGATCACGGACGCCATCGAGCCGGCGCAGCCGGCTTCGCCGCAGCCCTTGGTGCCCAAGGGATTGCTCTTGGCGGGCACCGGATGGTTGTCGACGGTCATCATGGGCACGTCGGAGGCACGCGGCAGTGCGTAGTCCATCAGAGATCCCGTGATCGGCTGGCCGCTCTCGTCGTAGCGCAGATGCTCCATCAGCGCCTGGCCGATGCCCTGGGCGACGCCACCATGGAGCTGGCCGGCGACGATCATCGGGTTGATGACCGTGCCGAAATCGTTGATCGCGGTGTAGGCCACGATCTGCGCGACGCCGGTGTCCGGCTCGATCTCGACCTCGCAGACATGACAACCATTGGGGAACGTCGATTCAGTTACTGTCGAGTTGTGGTCGACGTCGAGCGAGGCCGGCACGCCCTCCGGCATCCTGTCCTCGCGTAGGCGGCGCGCCAGCTCCATGATGTCGATGCTGCGGTCGGTGCCGGCGATCGTGAACTGGCCGTTGGCGAACTCGATGTCGGCTTCCGAGGCTTCGAGCAGATGCGCGGCCGCCTGCTTGCCCTTGGCAATGACGAGCTGTGAGGACTCGACGATGGCCTGGCCGGTCGCGGTGATCGAGCGCGAGCCACCGGTGCCGTTGCCGAACCGCACGAGATCGGAATCGCTCTGCTCCAGCCTGATCTTCTCGAACGGCACGCCGAGTTGCGCCGACAAGACCTGCGAGAACGGAGTCGCGTGGCCCTGGCCGTAATCGAGCGTGCCGGTCGTCAGGGTCACGCCGCCATCGGCGTCGAAGGTGATCTTGCCGAGTTCGCCCGACGGCGGCGCGGTCACCTCGAGATACGAGCCGACCGCGATGCCGCGCAGCTTGCCGGCCTTGCGGCTCTCGCGCTTGCGCCTGGCGAAACCGGCATAATCAGAGACCTGCAGCGCCTTCTCGAACACGGCGGCGAAGTCGCCGGAATCATAGGTCACGCCCGACGCGGCCGGGAACGGCATCTGGCTCGGCTTGATGAAGTTGCGCTTGCGGATAGTGAGACGGTCGATGCCCATCTCGCGCGCGGCGGTGTCGATCAGCCGCTCCATGAAGTAATTCGCCTCGGGACGGCCGGCGCCGCGATAGGCGCCCATCAGGGTGACGTTGGTCAGCACGGTCTTGATGTCGACGCCGAGCAGCGGCGTCTTGTAGACGCTGGCGAGGTTCTTGCCGGTGTTGAGCGACAGCGGCAGCGGCGCGACACCCATGATGTAGGCGCCGAGATTGCCGTAGCCCGAGAGTCTCACAGCGAGGAACTTGCCGTCGGCGTCGAGCGCCAGCTCGCCATGGATGATCTGGTCGCGGCCCTGGCTGTCGGACAGGAAGGCAGTGGTGCGCTCGTCGCGCCACTTCACGGGCTTTCCCAGCTCTTTGGCGGCGTGCAGGATGCAGACATATTCGGGATAGGAAACGTTCTTCATCCCGAAGGAACCGCCGACATTGGTGGTGAGGATGCGGACCTTGTCCGGCGCGACGTTCAGAATCTTCGCCAGCGTCGCCTTGTTGCCGGACACGCCCTGGGTCGGCACCTGCAAGGTGAAGCGTTCGGTCTTGCCGTCGAACGCGGCGAGCGCGACGCGCGGCTCCATCGACACCACGGCGACGCGGGTGTTGACGATGTCGAGCTTTGTCACATGGGCGGCCTTGGCGAAGGCCTCCTCGATCTTGGCCGTGTCGCCGTAGTGGTAGTCGAGGGCGACGTTGTTGGGGATGTGGTCGTAGAGCTGCGGCGCGCCGGGCTTGGCGGCTTCCTCGGCATTGGTGACCGCGGGCAGGGGCTCGATATCGAGCTCGACCGCCTCGGCCGCGTCGCGCGCCTGGGCCGCGGTCTCCGCCACCACGAACGCGACGGGGTCGCCGACGAAGCGCACCTTGTCGGTGGCAAGTGCCGGCCGGTTGGTCTGCAGCAGCGGCGAGCCGTCCCGGCTCTTCAGCGGCAGGCCGCAGGTGAACGGGCCATAATTGGCGCCGGCGAGGTCGGCGCCGGTCCACACCCCGAGCACGCCGGGCATCGCCTTTGCGGCCGCGGTATCAACGCCCTTGATGATGCCGTGGGCGTGGCTGGAGCGCACGATCCAGGCATGGGCCTGGCCGGGCAGGTTGAAATCGTCGGTATATTTGCCGTGACCGCGCACCAGCGTGTCGTCCTCCTTGCGCCGGACCGGCTGCCCCACGCCGAATTTTTGCAGCGCGATCGCGTTTTCGAGGGAGGCCGGAGCGGTGTGATCTTGCATGGATGAGGACCCAAGGGGCTGGATTGGTCGCAAATGCGGGCTGTTCCCAGATAGTGCAGCGCCCGCGGCCGGACAACGGTTGATTAGGAATGGTGCATCACGCCTGACGGAGGGGCTGTTGCGCCGGCGCTATCCACTGATAATGTCTAGGGAAAGAGAACTTCCATCTGGGCCGGTTCGGCCAGCGGAAAGACATTTGAATGATCAATGACACGCGGCTGCGGGAGAGTCCCACGCCGCGCGGGAACCTGGAGCCCGGCTTGCGTCCGGGTCTGGACGTCGCGACGCCTTCCTGCGCCAGCAATGGCAGCAGCGTCTACGCGGCCCTGGACCTCGGAACCAACAATTGCCGGCTCCTGATCGCCTGTCCTTCGGGCGACAGCTTCCGCGTGGTCGACTCGTTCTCGCGCATCGTCCGGCTGGGCGAGGGCATCTCGACCACCGGCTGCATCAGCGATGCGGCGATGGATCGGGCCATCGCCGCCCTCAGCATCTGCCGGGACAAGATCCAATCCAAGAAGGCCAGCCGTCTGCGCCTGATTGCGACCGAGGCCTGCCGCGCCGCCGCCAATGCCGACGGGTTCCGCAGCCGGGTGGCGGCCGAGACCGGCATCGAGCTCGAGGTGATCGATCGCGAGACCGAGGCGGCGCTCGCCGTCAAGGGCTGCGCGCCGCTGCTGGATCCCGGCGGGCGCGGCGCCATCCTGTTCGACATTGGCGGCGGCTCCAGCGAGCTGGTGCGGATCGAGCGCGACCCGGCCGACCGCAACGCCGAGCCGCGCATCAAGGCCTGGATGTCGATCCCGCTCGGCGTCGTGACCTTGGCCGAACGCTTCGGCGGTCGCGACGTGACGCCGGAGATCTATGCCGCCATGGTCGAGGCCGTGGCCGAGCATGTCGGGCCGTTCGCGGCCGAGAAGGGTGGCGATCTCGCCGGCATGCATCTGCTCGGCACCTCCGGCACCGTGACGACGCTCGCGGGCATTCATCTCAACCTCGCGCGCTATGATCGTCGCCGGGTCGACGGCATCTGGATCAACGATGCCGACATCACGACGACGATCGGCAAGCTCCTGGCCATGAGCTACCAGGAGCGCGCCGAGAACAATTGCATCAGCATCGACCGCGCCGACCTCGTGCTGGCTGGCTGCGCCATTCTCGATGCCATCCGCGACGCCTTCCCGCTGCCGCGGCTGCGCGTCGCCGACCGGGGCTTACGCGAAGGCATGCTGGTCGAGATGATGCGCGAGGACGGTGCGCTCAGGACGGCGTAGCAACAATTGATGACGTCATTCCGGGGCGCGTCGGACGAAAGCAGCGAAGCTGCTCACGTTTGGCGCGAACTCGGAATCTCGCTCGGTAATTCCTGGATTCCGGGTCCCGCCCTGACGGGCGGTCCCGGAATGACCTCAGAGATCAAGATGGCAAAAGACACGACCGGCCGCATGCATGTGCAGGTCAAGACCGGAGGCAAGCGCAAGCTCTCCTCGAAACTCTGGCTGGAGCGCCAGCTCAACGATCCCTATGTGATGAAGGCCAAGCGCGACGGCTATCGCTCGCGCGCGGCCTACAAGCTGCTCGAGATCGACGACAAGTATCATTTGCTCAAGCCCGGCATGACGGCGGTCGATCTCGGCGCGGCGCCCGGCGGCTGGAGCCAGATCGCGGCGCGTCGTGTCGGGGCCGAAGCCGGGAAGGGCAAGGTGATCGCGATCGATCTGCTGGAGATGGGCGAGATCCCGGGCGTCACCTTCACCCAGCTCGACTTTCATGCCGCGGACGCGCCCGAGAAGCTCCGCGCCCTGCTCGGCGGGCGTGCCGACGTGGTGATGTCGGACATGGCGGCCAACACCACCGGCCACCGCAAGACCGACCAGCTGCGCATCGTCGGTCTCGTCGAACTCGCCGCGCATTTCGCCAGCGAGGTGCTCAGGCCGGGCGGCAGCTTTCTCGCCAAGACGTTCCAGAGCGGCGCCGATGCCGACTTGATGGCGCAGCTCAAGCGCGATTACGCCAGCGTCCGCCACGTCAAGCCGGCGGCGAGCCGGCAGGATTCGTCGGAGCGCTACGTGCTGGCGATGGGTTTCCGCGGCGGAGAGCAGGCCGAGCTGTTGTAATGGCGTCATTGCGAGCGGCCCGCGCCGGCGATACAGAGCAGATGCAACACGGTCTCGGGAATCGGCTTGGGCCGACGAGACCCCTTCCGGAGGTCCCCGAATGCGTGTCCTGACCTGCAGCGCTGTCGCGGTTGCTTTGATGGTGGGCTCGGCCATATCGGGGCCGGCTCACGCCCAGGCCTACGATCCGCGCTATCCCGTGTGCATGAAGGTCTATGAAGGCGGCCGGTTTGGCGGTGGCGAGTGGATCGATTGCAGCTATACGTCGCTGCCGCAATGCCGGGCGACGGCGTCGGGTCGTGCGGCGATGTGCGACCTCAATCCCTTCTACGCGCCGCCGTCGCCTCCGCCGCGCCGCGCGCATCGGCGGCATCGCTGAAACAATTCATGACGGTACGGCCGTTGCCGTGCCGCAATCGAACTGAAGATCTCGAGACCTCGTATCCATCGGGCTGCCGTGATGCCGCATCGTTTCATCGTCGCGATCGTGATGCTTCTGCTGCTGGTCCCCGCGATCGCGACCGCCGCGTCGTCGCACAAGCGCAAGGCCCACCGCTGGCAGGGTTATGGCTTCCTGCCCGGCTACAAGCAGCCGCCCAACAACAGCCTGCCGCTCTATGCCGACAAGGAGGCCATGCGTAACGGGCCGCCGCGCGGCAGCCGTCGCCACTGGTACATCGACGGCACGCCGAAATACATGCTCTACAACGGCGAGTGGCACTATTTCGGTCGTCCCGGCTTCTATCGCGGCCATTACAACGGCGGCAGCTTCGGCCCGTGCTGGACGCGGACGCCGGTGGGGATGGTCTGGACTTGCGGTTAGGCCGCTCCTCCTACAACCGTCTCGTTCTTCCAGGGCTGTTGCTGCAACGCAGGCAAGGGCGCGAGCAATCCCGTCTGGACAGGGGCCGCATTTCCCGCTGAAATGCCGCTCCTCAGAGACAAAAGAAACGCGAGCCGTTCGTTCGGCCGACCGTGGAGGACCGCTTTGAATTCGTTCTGTACGCGCCTGTTCGGCGCCGCCGTCGCTTTGACCGTGCTTGCCGGTACCCCGGCCTTCGCTCAGCAACTCGAGTTGAAGGTGATGGCGCCGGCCGCGCCCGGCGGTGGCTGGGACCAGACCGCGCGGGCCATGCAGCAGGCCTTCGTGGCGTCGGGCGTGGCGCGCAGCGTCCAGGTGACCAATGTCGCCGGCGCCGGTGGCACCGTCGGCATCGCGCAGTTCGTCACCGGCGCCAAGGGCGACGGCAACCAGCTGATGGTCAACGGCTTCGTGATGGTCGGCGCGCTCGCCATGAACAAGTCGCCGGTGACTCTGGAGCAGGTGACGCCGATCGCGCGGCTGACCGAGGAGATCCAGGTCATCGTCGTGCCGACCAACTCGCCGATCAAGACGGCGCAGGATCTCGCCGCGGCGCTGAAGGCCGACATCGCCAAGGTCACCTTTGCCGGCGGCTCGGCCGGCGGCGTCGATCACATCATGGCGGCGCTGTTCGCGGGCACGGTTGGTGCCGACGCCAAGAAGGTCAACTACATCCCGTTCTCCGGCGGCGGCGAGTCGCTCGCGGCGATTCTCGGCGGCAAGGTCACCGCTGGCATCTCCGGCCTGTCCGAGTATGACGGGCAGATCAAGAGCGGCAAGCTGCGCGCGATCGGCGTGTCCTCGGAAAAACGCATTCCCGGCGTCGACATCCCGACCTTCAAGGAGCAGGGCATCGACCTTGTGCTCGCCAACTGGCGCTCGGTGGTGGCCGCGCCCGGCATCACGCCGGAGCAGAAGAAGACGCTCAGCGATGCCGTCGAGAAGATGGTGAAGTCCGACGCGTGGAAGGAGATCCTGAAACAGAAGGGCTGGGATGACGCCTATCTGCCGGGCGATGCCTTCGCTGAGTTTCTCAAGAAGGAGAATGTCCGCGTCACCGACGTGCTGAAGTCGGTCGGCCTCGTCAAGTCATGACGCCGGACAGCGCCGGCACCGAGACTCCCGCCTCAAGAGGCGTCGACAAGGCCGGCATCGCCATCGCGGCGCTGCTGGCGGCCGTCGCGCTGGTGCTGGTCTATGACGCCAATCAGATCCCCGCGACCACGATGTACGGCATGGGCCCACAGGTCATGCCGGTCGTGATTGCGATCGGGCTCGGCATTCTTGCCCTGGCCAATCTGATCGATGCCGTCAGAGGCAACCTGCCGCCGCGCGAGAGCTCCGATCCGGTCGCGGTGCTGCTGATCCTCGCCGGGCTCGCGCTCCTGATCGCGATCATCGGCTTCGGTGGCGGCTTCATCCTGGCGACCACGGCGCTGTTCGTGACGACCTCGGCCGCGTTCGGCCGGCGCGCCTTCGTCACGGATCTCGTCATCGGCGCCGTGCTGACGACCACGATCTATCTCGCCTTCGACCGCCTTCTGACCTTGAGCCTTCCCGCTGGTCCGCTCGAAAGACTGCTCTGATGGACACCTTTGCCGCGCTCGCGCATGGGATGGCGATCGCCGTCCAGCCCATGAACCTGCTCTATGCGCTGGTCGGCGTGTTTCTCGGCACCGCCGTCGGGGTGCTGCCGGGCATCGGTCCGGCGCTCACCGTCGCGCTGCTGCTGCCGGTGACCTACAAGCTCGATCCCGGCGGCTCGCTGATCATGTTCGCCGGCATCTATTACGGCGGCATGTATGGCGGTTCGACCACCGCGATCCTGATCAACACGCCCGGCGAGAGCGCCTCGATGGCGACCGCGCTCGAGGGCAACAAGATGGCCAAGTCCGGCCGCGGCGGCCCCGCGCTGGCGACCTCGGCGATCGGCTCCTTCGTGGCCGGCACCATCGCCACCATCGGACTCGCCTTCCTGTCGCCGTATCTCGTCGACATCGCCGTGCGCTTCGGGCCGGAGGACTACTTCTCGCTGATGTGCGTCGCCTTCGTCACGGTATCCGCGACCTTCGGCGATTCACCGATCCGCGGCCTCACCAGCCTGTTCATCGGCCTGACACTCGGCCTGGTCGGCATCGACAAGCTGACGGGGCAGGCGCGGCTCGCCTTCGGCGTGCTCGAGCTGCTCGACGGTGTCGAGGTGACGACCTTGGCGGTCGGCCTGTTCGCGGTCGGCGAGGCGCTCTACGTCGCTTCGCGCCGGCATCACAGCGAGGAGAAGATCGAGGCCATCAAGGGCTCGCTGTGGATGACGCGCGAGGACTGGAAGCGGTCGTGGAAACCGTGGCTGCGCGGCACGTTGTTGGGCTTTCCGATCGGCGCGCTGCCGGCCGGCGGCGCCGAGATTCCAACCTTCCTGTCCTATTCGGCCGAGCGGCGGCTGACCAAATATCCGGAACAGTTCGGCAAGGGCGCGATCGAAGGCGTCGCCGGCCCTGAGGCCGCCAACAACGCCTCGGCCGCGGGCACCTTGGTGCCGCTGCTGACCCTCGGCCTGCCCACCTCGGCGACCGCCGCGATGATGCTCGCCGGCTTCCAGCAATATGGCCTCAATCCGGGACCGCTGCTGTTCGCCGAGCGGCCCGATCTGGTCTGGGGCCTGATCGCGAGCCTGTTCATCGCCAACACGATGCTGCTGGTGCTCAACCTGCCGCTGGTCGGGCTGTGGGTGAAGCTGCTCGCGATCCCGACACCATGGCTCTATGCTGGCATCCTCGTGTTCGCGACCATGGGCACGATCGCGGCCAAACCATCGGTCGTGGAACTGTCGATGCTGGCCGGCTTCGGCGTGCTCGGATTCCTGATGCGCCGGTTCGATTTCCCGATTGCGCCGGTCGTGGTCGGGTTGATCCTCGGGCCGATCGCCGAGAGCCAGTTGCGGCGCGCCCTCGCGATCAGCCTCGGGGATCCCATGACCCTGCTGCAGTCGCCGATCTCTGCAACGCTTCTGGTTGTCGCGCTGATTGCTCTGATCGCGCCGTTCATCTTGAAGGGACTCGGCCGCTTCAAGGCGAATGAGGATTGAGTGTGGCGCGCAAGCGGAAACCGCGCCATCTCTGGTCGCGATCCCCGGCGTAGCCGGCAGCCATCCGGCAGAGGCTTATCGGTCGGTTAAGACTAACGCGAGAATGCCCGACGTTCCGACAGGTGCCGACACCGCTGCAAAGCCGGGCTGCGATATGACTTGGGCGAATGCGGCGCTGGCTTCGCAGGGATCGCAAAACGGACGCGGGCTGCGCGACAGAGGCAGGACATGTCGGGCATGGATGCTGGAACGCAGGGGGTAACGGCTGACACCGCGCGCACGGCGTGGATCGATTTCGCGCGCGGCCTCGGTGTCATCCTGGTGGTGTACGGTCATGTGCTTGGCGGCCTGGTGCGCCCCGGCATCTTCCCGGATGGAGCCGTCGCGCGCTGGATGGACTACACGCTCTATACGTTCCACATGCCGCTATTCTTCTTCCTGGCCGGCTTGAATGTGCAGCACAGCTTGCGGCGCGGCGCGCGTCCCTTCCTCACCTCCAAGCTCTGGACCATCGCCTATCCCTACGTGCTGTGGTCGTTGATCCAGGGCGGCATCACGATGCTGCTGGCGCGGGATGCCAACATCCCGATCCATCCCGGCGATCTCGCCGCGATCTGGTATCGTCCGATCGCGCAATTCTGGTTTCTCTACGCGCTGATGATCTGCCACGTGATTGCGGTGCTGGTTCCGTCGCGGATGGCGTTTGATCACGCTCGCGCTGGCCGGGCTCGGGGTGTTCCTCGCGCTGCCCATCCGGCCCGACCTCACACTCACTTTGCATCATCTGCCGTTCTACGTTGCGGGCGTCTACGGTGTCAGCGTGGTGGCGGAATGGCGGCCGTCCGGCTGGTCCGCTCTGGCCGTGATCGGGATGGCGTTTGCGGCCGCAGTGGCGCTGGGCGGCCAACTGTCCGGCATGGACGCCAACGGGCTCGCCTCCCTGCCGGCCTGTGTGCTCGGGATCGCCGGCACGGTCGGGCTGTGCAAGCTGCTCGCGCCAACGAGTCATCGCTGGCTTGCGGCCGCCGGCGTCGCGTCGATGACGATCTATGTGCTGCATATCCTTGCCGGCTCGGGCATGCGGATCATCATGCTCAAGCTGCACATCCCGCCGTCGCCATGGGTCTATCTGCTGGCCGGAACGGCGGCCGGCGTGGTGCTCCCTCTGCTCGTGCATGCCATCCTGCGGCGGCTCAATCTGCTGGCCGTCTTCGGGCTCGCACCGCTGGCCTCCCGCAAGCCGCAGGCCGCGGCGATCGCGCCGCGCGTTGCAACGTCCGATCAGGCGCCGGCCTGATGCTGCTGAGCGGCGACGGTGCGCCGTGCTCCGCCGGCCATCTGGTCGAGCGGACAGGCCATGGCGACGAGCATCCAGAACAGCGCCGAGACCTCGCCGGAGGAGATGCTGGTCAGCGGCAGCTGAATCAAGAGTGCACTGATGGCAAGCGCCCCGAGCACGGCGCCCTCGCGCGTCGGCATCCGCCACGCGGCGCCGGTGGCGGCGAGCCCAACCCAGACATAGGCCGCGAGGCAGATCAGTCCGACCGGAATGCCCATCGTCACCCAGCTTGCGATGATCTGCCCGTCGATCGGCATCGCGCCGGCGACGCCGACGTCGGTGATGGTGAAGCCCGATCCCACGACCATGCTGTTGGGTGCATTCCACAGGGTGACGAACTCCTCCAGCCGCTCGCTGCCGCTGCTGTCCTGCGACACGCTGCCGAGCGATTCCAGACGGGAGGTGATGACGTCAGCAAACGGCGTGAACAGGACGGCGATGATGACAGCGCCGACCAGTCCGACCGTGATCGTTACAGCGCGGCTTCGCGTCGCGGGGAACAACATGCAGAACAGCACGCCCACCGCGAGCGTGATCCAGCTGGTGCGGTAGAGCGACAGCAACAGGCCGAGCGCTGCGGGCGCCATCGCCGCCATCGCCAGCCATCCCGGGCGCAGGAAGCCCACCAGCAGCAGGCCGGTGGCCGTGAAGGTCGCGTAGCTGGCGGGGCCGTTCATCGTGCTGAACACGCGCACCATGTAGGGCAGCGGATAGCCGGCCGAGGTGATGCTGGCATTCACCATCCAGAATCGATCCCAGTTTTGCGGATCGACATATTGCCAGATGCCGTAGAGGCCGGTGAGCGGCAGCACCAGCAGGAACACGCGCGTGATCGCATCGAGCAGGGCGCCGTCGGATCGCGCCCGCTGCTGCAGGGCGATCGCATAGAGCACGGGCGCGGCCCATTTCATTCCGCCATTGGCGGCGTTGAACCAGTCGTTCTGGAATATCGACAGCGCACCGCCATAGACGATGCAGGCGAGGATGATGAAGGGCGCCACGAGCCAGGGATTGCCCGACCTGTCCTTGTCGGAGGGCGAGAGCACCAGACTCGGAACTGGCGCGATGATGAACAGCAGCGGGCCGCTCAGCATGATGCCGGACAGATCGAATCCCGCGGAGATGTCGACCAGGCGGCGCACGAAAGGCGCGAAGGCGAACATCAGGATCGCCGACTGCACGTGGGCAGCGGGGCTGCGCCGCCATGCGAACCAGCCGGCGACCGCGCAGCCGAGCACGAAGGCCGGCCTGACGATGCCGCCGAGGGCGGGGACGGCAAGCGCCGCTGCTGCCAGGAGAAGCGCGGACGGCCAACAGTTCATCGCCATCGCCGCGAGCGGCTGCGGGTCGATTCGGCTCTCTTTCATGAAGTCGGACTATAATGGAAAACCCGTGCGCATGGCCGGGGAACGCCCGGCGCCCGAGGCGGCCGTCAACCGAGGTGACCAAAGAAGTGATCCGAACATGATGCGGCGCGCAATCGTGGCTACGCTCGTCGGTGCGTGGTTGGCCGTCTCGTCGACTGCGACGGCAGGAGCCGCGGAGGTGCTGCCGGCCCGCGACGTCTGCCAGCCGACCACCTCGGCCAAATCGCGCGACGGCAATTGCGTTCCTTGCGCCGTCGGACCCATCTCGACCGCCCCAGGCTTCCTGGCACTGCTGGAGCAGGTGCGCACGCGGCGCGCCGCCTTTGCCGACATCGACCGTCGTATCGATGGCGCGAGCAGCGACCCGGAGGTGCAAAGCCTGCTGCAGGGACGCAACCTGGCCCGTGCGCTGTACGGTTCTGACGCGGATTTCATCGCGGGCGGCAACGCCTCGCGCTGTCTCCTGTCGGACAACGAGGCTGTGCGTGCCAGGGCGACGCCGATTGCCTGCGACGCCATTCCGCGCGAGGGGCTGGTGGTGCTTCTGACCGCGGGCCAGTCGAACATCTCCAACACCGGCGCGCCCGATCAGAGTGGCCGGCTCTATCAGCCTCACAACCGGTTCTACGATTTCGACCGCTTCGACGGCCGCTGCTACGTGGCGCGCAATCCCTTGCTGGGAACGCCGGGCGAGGGCGAGAACGTCGCCACCCGGCTGGGCGACGAACTGATCGACCGCGGGCTGGCGAAGACGGTGCTGATCGCGCCGGTGGCGATCGGCGGCACCTACCTGGAGGAGTGGCGCGCGCGCGGCGGCAAATATTTCGAGGTGCTGCTCGCGACCCTTGCCGGCCTGCGCGACGCCAATCTCGAGCCGAGCGCGGTGCTCTGGCATCAGGGCGAGTCCAATGCCTTCGCCTTCTCGACCAGCGGGGCGGAGGACGGCACGCTTCTGCAAGTCACGCCGAAGATGAAGGAAGCGGGTCGGCTGTCGTACTTGCGGAACGATCTGGAGATCGTCGCCGGCCTGCGGGCGGCCGACGTGACGGCGCCGATCTTCGTGGCCACGGCGACGCTTTGCGGCACCGTGCCCGACGAGATCATACGCTCGGCGCAGGCCGCCGTGCCGAACCCGGCACTCGGCGTTTATCCTGGCCCGGATACCGACCAGATCGGGCTCAAGCTGCGCCACGACGGCTGCCACATGAGCCGTGCCGGCACCGAGCTGCACGCGCGGATGTGGGCGGATCGCCTGGCCGAGTTCTGGAAGTCCGGCGCGAGGAGACCGTGACCGGGGAACGGACGGCTACCCCAGCCGCTGATCCCGCGCGTCATGGGTGGTCTCGCTGGCCGACTTGGTCGCGGCCTTCTCCACGCCCTTCTCGGCGCCCTTGCGGCTCGCGATCGCCGCGACCTTGCGGCCCGAGATCTCGCTGCCGGCGTCATCCGGCATCTGCCAGAACAGGATCGACGACAGCGCCGAGGTGATGGCGACGACGATGAAGGCGGGCGCGAAGGAGGCCGCGGTGAGCTGGCTCGCGCCATGCATCCACATCGTGGTTTCCACCGAGAACGCGCCGACCGCGACGCCGGCGGAGATCGCGAGCTGCTGGTTGACGCTGGTGAGCGTCGTGGCGCGGCTCATCTGCGCGGTCTCGACCTCGGCATAGGCGACGGTGTTGATCGCGGTGAACTGCAGCGAGCGGAAGAAGCCGCCGACGACGAGAATGATCAGGATCAGCAGCAGCGGCGTCGCAGGCGTGAACAGCGCGCAGGCGGCGAGGAAGACCGAGCTGACGACGGCATTGACCGTCATCAGATGGCGGAAGCCGAAGGCGCGGATGAGGCGCGCCGCCAGCGCCTTCATGCCCATCGCGCCGGCCGAGGAGCCGAAGGTGACGAGGCCGGACTGGAATGGCGAGAGCCCGAAGCCGAGCTGCATCAGCAGCGGCAGCAGGAAGGGCAGGGCGCCGATACCCAGGCGAAACATGAAGCCGCCGACGATCGAGGCGCGCAGGGTCGGCAGCCGCAGCAGCAGAAGTCGAGCACCGGCGAAGTGGTGCGCCGGGAGTGGCGAACATAGAGCGTCATCGAGATCGCGCCGATGGCGACGAGACTCGCGACCACCGACCACGGCAGCAGGTTGAGACCTGCGACCGAGAGGCCGAAGGCGAGACCCGCGAGGCCCGATGCCCGCCAGCACCCATGCCAGTGAGATCGAACGGCTCGGGATTGTCGCTCTTGATCGGATCGATGAAGCGCAGCGCCATGATGATGCCGACAATGCCGATCGGGATGTTGATCAGGAAGATCCAGTGCCAGGAGAAATAGGTGGTGATGAAGCCGCCGACCGGCGGCCCGATCACCGGGCCGATCAGCGCGGGGATGGTGACCCAGGCCATCGCGCCGACGAGGGCGCTCTTGTCGACGGACCGCAACAGGACGAGACGCCCGACCGGCGTCATCATCGCCCCGCCCATGCCCTGCAGGATGCGCGCGAACACGAAGTTCTCGACCGAGTTGGCGAGCGCGCAGCCGATGGAGCCGATCATGAACACCGCGACCGCGCTCGAGAACACCCGCCGCGCGCCAAAGCGGTCGGCGGTCCAGCCGCTCGCCGGGATGAACACCGCGAGCGACAGCAGATACGAGGTGATCGCGAGCTTCAGCGTCAGCGGGCTGGTGCCGATGTCCCTGGCAATCGCCGGCAGCGAGGTCGCGATCACCGTGGAGTCCATGTTCTCCATGAACAGAGCGGTGGCGACGATCAGCGGAATGACGCGTTGTTTGTTCATCGGAGGTCGGCGGCGGGAGGACAAGGGCGGGCGCCGGGGCTTTAACACCCTGCGACGAACGAGGCCATTGCGTGCGCAGCATGGCGCCCTAGATGCAGCGTGACGCTGTCGCGTCCCGGTTGTTGGAGATGTGCCGATGATCTACCTGCTCGCCGCTTTGGTGCCGCCGCTGGGCCTGCTGCTCAACGGGCAGCCGTTCGCGGCGGTGTTCAACCTGCTGCTGTGCGTGGTCTGCCTGGTCCTCGGCCTGTTCTTTCACGTGCTGCTGCTGGTGCCGTCGGCGCACGCCCTGATCGCCGTGCACATGCGGCGGGAGGACCGGCGGCACCGGGAGGTGGTGGAGGCCATCCGCCGCTACGGGCCGGCGCCGGGCGCCTGGCGCTGAAGGCGGAACTTCTGCTCCGGAATCGGGGGATTCGCGACGTTTTGTTGCGCGTTTCGGACCTGATCAGGGCCGGTCTGGGCCGTTCTTCGCAATCGCGGGAGGACGGCGGATCGGCCCTTTGATTCGTCACAGGCCCATGCTATCGACCCGCGTCAACCCCACCGATGGGCACCGATTCGACGGCGAGGCATGGTCTCGACGGCGGCGCCGCTCATCCGTAACCGCATCGCGGCCGTTTTGGCCGCAGACAAGGAGTTGACGATGGCGACCGTCCAGACACTTCGCGAAGCCTTCACCTTCGACGACGTGCTCTTGAAGCCGGGCCTCTCCGATGTGCTGCCCTCCGAGGTCGACATCCGCTCGCGCGTGACGCGCGAGATCCCGCTGAATATTCCGATCATGGCCTCCGCCATGGATACCGTCACCGAGGCGCGCATGGCGATCGCGATGGCGCAGGCCGGCGGTGTCGGGGTGATCCACCGCAATTTCGATCCCGAGGGCCAGGCCGCCCAGGTGCGCCAGGTCAAGAAGTTCGAGTCGGGCATGGTGGTGAACCCGCTGACCATTTCGCCGGAGGCGACGCTCGCTGACGCGCTGGCGCTGATGAAGGATTACGGCTTCTCCGGCATTCCCGTCGTCACCGGCGGCGGCAAGGGCATCCCGGGCAAGCTGGTCGGCATTCTCACCAACCGCGACGTGCGCTTCGCCACCGATCCGCGCCAGAAGATCTCCGAGCTGATGACGCATGAGAACCTCGTCACGGTACGCGAGGGCGTCGGCCAGGACGAAGCCAAGAAGATCCTGCACAAGCACCGCATCGAGAAGCTCTTGGTCGTCGACGATCAGTATCGCTGCGTCGGCCTGATCACCGTGAAGGACATGGAGAAGGCGGTCGCGCACCCGCTCGCCTGCAAGGACGGTCAGGGACGGCTCCGCGTCGCCGCCGCGACCACCGTGGGCGAGGGCGGCTTCGAGCGCACCGAGAAGCTGATCGAGGCCGGTGTCGACCTCGTCGTGGTCGACACCGCGCACGGCCATTCCTCGCGCGTGCTGGAAGCCGTCAACCGCATCAAGCGCATCTCCAACGCGGTGCAGGTGATCGCCGGCAACATCGCCACCCGCGACGGCGCGCAGGCGCTGATCGATGCCGGGGCCGACGCCGTCAAGGTCGGCATCGGCCCGGGCTCGATCTGCACCACCCGCATCGTCGCCGGCGTCGGCGTGCCGCAGCTCACCGCGATCATGGATGCGGTCGAGGCCGCGAAGAAGGCCGACGTCCCCGTCATCGCCGACGGCGGCATCAAGTTCTCCGGCGACCTCGCCAAGGCGCTCGCCGCCGGCGCCGATGTCGCGATGGTCGGCTCGCTCTTGGCCGGCACCGACGAGACCCCGGCGAAGTGTTCCTGTGGCAGGGCCGCTCCTACAAGGCCTATCGCGGCATGGGCTCGGTCGGCGCGATGGCGCGCGGCTCGGCCGACCGCTACTTCCAGCAGGACATCAAGGACACGCTCAAGCTCGTGCCGGAGGGCATCGAGGGCCAGGTGCCGTACAAGGGCCCGGTCGGCAACGTCATGCACCAGCTCGCCGGCGGACTCCGTGCCGCCATGGGCTATGTCGGCGCCAAGGATCTCGGCGAGTTTCACTCCAAGGCCGAGTTCGTCCGCATCACCGGCGCGGGCCTGCGCGAAAGCCACGTCCACGACGTGACGATCACGCGCGAAAGCCCGAACTATCCGGGCGGGGCGTAGACAACCGCTGCTCTCGCCGTCATTGCGAGCGAAGCGAAGCAATCCAGGAGCGGCGCGCAGCCCTGGATTGCTTCGTCGCTTCGCTCCTCGCAATGACGGTGCCCGTGGGAGCATAAAGGCATCACAACCAACAACAGAGGAAACACCATGTCCCAAGCCAAGCGCATCGTTCTCGCCGCCCGCCCCGTTGGCGAGCCCAAGCCCTCGGATTTCCGCCTCGAGGACTATGCCATCCCGACGCCCGGCGCCGGCGAGGTGCTGCTGCGCACGATCTGGCTGTCGCTCGATCCCTACATGCGCGGACGCATGAGCGACGGGCCGTCCTACGCCCAGCCGGTGCCGGTCGGCGGCGTGATGGAGGCGGGCACCGTGTGCGAGGTGGTGGCCTCCAACAATCCCGGCTTCAAGCCCGGTGACATCGTGCTGGCGCGCGCCGGCTGGCAGACGCATGCGATCTCCGACGGCAAGGGTCTCGCCAAGGTCGATCCCAAGCTGGCCCCGATCTCGACCGCGGTCGGCGTGCTCGGCATGCCCGGCATGACCGCGTACACGGGCCTGCTCGACATCGGCCAGCCCAAGCCGGGCGAGACCGTCGTGGTCGCCGCCGCCTCCGGCGCGGTCGGCTCGGCGGTCGGGCAGATCGCCAGGATCAAGGGCGCCCGCGCCATCGGCATCGCCGGCGGCAAGGACAAATGCGACTACGTGAAGTCCGAGTTCGGCTTCGACGACTGCCTTGACCACCGCGATCCCGATCTCGCGGCCAAGTTGAAGGAAGCCTGCCCGAAGGGCATCGACGTCTATTTCGAGAATGTCGGCGGCCCGGTGTTCGAGGCGGTGTTCCCGCTGTTCAACGCCTTCGCCCGCATGCCGGTCTGCGGCCTGATCGCGCATTACAACGACACCCAGTCGGTGGCGCCGAAATGGGCAGGCAGCCTGATGCGCAATGTGCTGACCAAGCGGCTCACCATCCGCGGCTTCATCGTCAGCGATTTCGCCTCCCGCCACGGCGACTTCCTCAAGGACATGTCGGCCTGGGTCCGCGACGGCAAGGTCAAGTACAAGGAGTACGTCACCGAGGGCCTGGAGAACGCGCCGTCCGCGTTCATGGGCCTGCTCAAGGGCGCCAATTTCGGCAAGCAGCTGGTGCGGGTCGGGCAGGACAAGGCCTAAGCCAAGGCCTGAGCCACACCTGACGTGATTCTTGAGCCTGTCTGCAAAAAGCGGGAACCACGGGCGCTTATCGGGAGTCCTGAGGGAACCGGTTCATCCACGAGGGCCCGGCATCGCCGGGCCTTCGCCATTCCCAGAGGGGATCTTATGTCGCTGACCATGGTGCTGCTGCCCGTCTTCGTGCAGGTCGGGCTGACCTTCGCGCTGCTGTTCTGGAACAGGACACGGGCACAAGCCGCTGACGCCGCCGACGAATTCGGCCTGCCGACGCTGTTCTACGCGCTGATCGCGATTGCGCTGCCGCTGCGGCATGCCGATCTGGTGATCGTGCTGCTGTCCTGGGTGTTCGTGGTCACCCGTTTCGCCAATGCCGGGCTGGTCGCGGGCGCCAAGGACAGCCGCCAGCGCGGGCTGGCCTGGACCGCCTCGGCGCTGGTGCTGCTGGCGATGTGGCTGTATTTCGCGCTCAAGATACTTCTCCTGATCTAGAACTGGACCCTGAATGACCCCCGCCGCCCGGCTGTCCGCCGCCATCGACATCATCGAGACCATCGAGTCCCTCAGGGCGCCGGCGGCCAAGGCTCTCAAGGACTGGGGCACCAGCCACCGCTTCGCCGGCTCCGGCGACCGCGCCGCCATCGCCGGCCTGGTCTGGGACGTGCTCCGCCGCCGCGCCTCCAGCGCCTATGTCATGGAGGACGACACCGCGCGGGCGCGGGTGCTCGGCATGCTCAAGC
Organism: Bradyrhizobium oligotrophicum; assembly: GCA_050641875.1. Taxonomy (GTDB): domain Bacteria; phylum Pseudomonadota; class Alphaproteobacteria; order Rhizobiales; family Xanthobacteraceae; genus Bradyrhizobium; species Bradyrhizobium oligotrophicum_B. Next base: position 6,478,531 of record CP192619.1, on the reverse strand, counting down.
TCGAGCGCGGCCTGGATGTCGCGACCATCGCGGCGATGTGCGATGGCAGCCGCTTCGCCCCGCCGCCGCTCACCGCCGCCGAGGAAAAGGCGCTGGCCTCGCGCACGACAGAGGGCGCGCCGCCGCCGGTCGCCGGCGACTATCCCGACTGGCTCGACCCGTATCTCGCCGCCGTGTTCGGTGACGACCGCGTCGCCGAGGCCATGGCGATGGCCAGCCGCGCGCCGCTCGATCTGCGGGTCAACACGCTGAAGGCCAAGCGCGAGAAAATTCAGGCCTCGCTGAAGCATCTCGGCGCCGTGCCGACGCCGTGGTCGCCGCTCGGCCTGCGCATCACGCTCGGTGCCGACGCCCGCAATCCCGGCGTTCATGCCGAGGAGGATTTCATCAAGGGCGCGATCGAGGTCCAGGACGAGGGCTCCCAGCTCGCAGCGCTCTTCACCGCCGCCAAGCCCGGCGAGCAGGTCATCGACCTCTGCGCCGGCGCCGGCGGCAAGACGCTCGCCTTGGCGGCGATGATGGGCGGCAAGGGCCGCCTGATCGCCACCGACCACGACAAGCGCCAGCTCGCTCCGATCCACGAGCGGCTGTCGCGCGCCGGCGTCCACAACGCCGATGTCCGCAGCCCGAAGGGCGACGCCGACCCGCTCGCCGACATCAAGGCCTCGGCCGATCTCGTCGTCATCGACGCCCCCTGCACGGGCACCGGCACCTGGCGCCGCAACCCCGACGCCAAATGGCGCATGCGCCCCGGCGCGCTCGAGATCCGGCTGAAGGACCAGGCCGAAGTGCTTGATCGCGCAGCATCGCTGGTCAAGCCCGGCGGCCGCATCGCCTACATCACCTGCTCGGTGCTGCAGCCCGAGAACGGCGACCAGGTCACGGCGTTCGTGGAGCGCCACAAGGAGTTCACCATCCAGCCCCCGACCAGACCGCCACCGTCCTCTGGGACAAGGCCGAAGCCTTCGCCGAGGCCGCCCTCCAGACCCCCGAAGGCTGGCTGATGACCCCCCGCCGCACCGGCACGGACGGGTTTTTCGTGTCGGTGCTGAAGAAGACCTGAGCCCTCTCCGCCGTCCGAAGGTCTCTCCGCCGTCAAAGCTCTCTCCGCCGTCATTGCGAGCGCAGCGAAGCAATCCAGGGGCTCGGGTGGGACTCTGGATTGCTTCGCTGCGCTCGCAAGGACGCGGAAGGTGCGGAAGACACCCCAACTGTCGTCCCCCGCGGAGGCGGGGGACCCAGTATTCCACCGCTGCCCCGTGCCCGGCCGCGCCGCCGCGGCGTACTGGATACCCCGCTTTCGCGGGGTATGACGCCGGTGCGACAAACACGCTGTCATTCCGGGACGCGCCCCTTGGCGCGGGCCCGAAATCCATAACCACGATCGGGCGTATGGATTCCGGGCTAGCGCTCCGCGCGCCCCGGAATGACGGGAGGAAAGAGCATCGCGCCTTTTCCAAGGGTTGCGAGTCCCCCGCCGCGGCGTAATTCCTTGCCATGACAGCCCCAGCCAACAACACCCCGACCACCGCCGCCGCCGACACCTCGGTGGCCGCGCTCCATGACAAGATCCTGATCGTCGATTTCGGCAGCCAGGTTACGCAGCTGATTGCGCGCCGGGTGCGCGAGGACGGCGTGTATTGCGAGATCGTGCCGTTCCAGAAGGCGGAGGCCGCCTTCCGGCAGATGCAGCCGAAGGCCGTCATCCTCTCCGGCGGCCCCGAATCCGTCCATGAGGAAGGCTCCCCGCGCGCCCCGCAGCTGATCTTCGACTCCGGCGTCCCGGTGATGGGCATCTGCTACGGCCAGATGACGATGGCCGCGCAGCTCGGCGGCACGGTCGAGGGCGGCCACCACCGCGAGTTCGGCCGCGCCGACGTCGAGGTCAAGACCAACAGCCTGCTGTTCGACGGCGTCTGGCAGCCGGGCGAGCAGCATCAGGTGTGGATGAGTCATGGTGACCGCATCACGCAGATGCCGCCGGGCTTCTCCGTCGCCGGCGTCTCGCCGAACGCGCCCTTCGCCGTGATCCAGGACGAGCAGCGCAAGTACTACGGTTTGATGTTCCACCCCGAGGTGGTGCACACGCCCGACGGCGCCAGACTGATTCGCAACTTCGTCCGCAACATCGCCGGCCTCGGCGGCGACTGGACCATGCACGCCTTCCGCGCCGAGGAGATCAAGAAGATCCGCGCCCAGGTCGGCAAGGGCAAGGTGATCTGCGGCCTCTCCGGCGGTGTCGATTCCGCCGTTGCCGCGGTGCTGATCCACGAGGCGATCGGCGACCAGCTCACCTGCGTGTTCGTCGATCACGGCCTGCTCAGGCTCAACGAGGCCGAGACCGTCGTCGATCTGTTCCGGCACCACTACAACATCCCGCTGGTGCATGTGGACGCCTCGAAACTGTTCCTCGGCGAGCTCGCAGGCGTCACCGACCCGGAAGCGAAGCGCAAGACCATCGGCCGCCTCTTCATCGACGTGTTCGAGGCGGAGGCGAAGAAGATCGGCGGCGCGGATTTCCTGGCGCAGGGCACGCTCTATCCCGACGTGATTGAGAGCGTCTCCTTCACCGGCGGCCCCTCGGTGACGATCAAGTCGCACCACAATGTCGGCGGCCTCCCGGCGCGCATGAACATGAAGCTGGTCGAGCCGTTGCGCGAATTGTTCAAGGACGAAGTCCGCGTGCTCGGCCGCGAGCTCGGCCTTCCCGACGTGTTCGTCGGCCGCCACCCGTTCCCGGGCCCCGGCCTCGCCATCCGCTGCCCCGGCGAGATCACGGTCGACAAGCTCGACATCCTGCGCAAGGCCGACGCCATCTACATCGACGAGATCCGCAAAGCCGGCCTTTACGATACCATCTGGCAGGCCTTCGCCGTGCTCCTCCCCGTCAAGACCGTCGGCGTCATGGGCGACGGCCGCACCTACGACTACGTCGTCGGCCTGCGCGCAGTGACCTCCACCGACGGCATGACCGCGGACTTCTACCCGTTCGACATGAAGTTCTTGGGCAACACGGCGACGCGCATCATCAACGAGGTGAAGGGCGTGAACCGGGTGGTGTACGACGTGACGAGCAAGCCGCCGGGGACGATTGAGTGGGAGTGAAGCAGGTTGCCATGAGCGGGATATCCGCTCCGGCCTCCGTATCGCCAAATATGACGTAACGCCTCTCGGCGAAGAGGCGATAGGCTGGGTGTGGATAGCTAGAAAATATGCGAATGTTACGTCATAGTGTGACTGTATATGGCGAACCGGCTTTGACCAACTTTAGAAGCGCGACGAGTTCTGCGGAGTACTTCCTCACGCTAGAGTTCGGTCCAGCCCCCGACTTAACTGCGCAGTGATAGCGATTGTCTGTCTCTAAAATATTGACGCCCTTCTCGCTCCGGATCCTCTCGATGAGTTTTCTGGCCCCGTGCCAAGTTGGATAGCCCAATCTCTGGCCGACCTGGGTGAGAACGAGCGGATGAGACATGTTCGTGTTGCTGGCAGGGACAATACCAAGAAGATTGGGTAGATTCTCGTCGGAGCTTGTTAAGCCCTCAAGTGATTGATAGTTTACCTCAACTTGCCGCCTCGGAATGTCGGTTCTGATCAGCTTGTACATTCTGGCCGCTATCGCTCGGAGAGTCCGAACATTAATAGTTTGAATCTGGCGCTCTTGAGAGATTGCCGAGTAGATCCACGAAAACTCGTTGGCCTCTATCGCGCGAACCCGATACTGCTTTGTGCCAGAGCCAACAATGTACTCCTCTCGAAATGAAGTCTGTTCGTGCACGGTTCTGTTCCACTGAACATAGAAGATATTCTTTATGAAGCGGTCCTCTCCGCCGATTATCTCGCCGACGTCTTCTATTATCGAGGTAACGTTCGGGTCGCCGAACCCATAGCCGAGCACAAATACCGGATGCTCGGCTAAATAGGTTAGAAGCTTTGCGGAGATGTATTTTTTCTTTTCTCTGTAATTTTCGTAGTCGTCCTGGGTTAGTACAAGCGTTGACGGGTCGTCGGCGCTGCCGTGAATCTTGAAGATCTCCCCAACCATGTTCAAATTGTAACGAATGACTTTCTCGCCAACAATTGGCTCATAGCCGTTAAAAATAACTTCCAGGAAATTGTCGTAGTTAGTGGTGATGATCGCGTGGGGCGCGGCACCCTGCAACAATGCAATCTCGTCTCCAAGAGGTAATTTTTTGACTGCCGATTCCTTGGGGACGAGTTTGGTGATGATGCTGCAGGCCATGTGCTTGAGGAACTGAGACCGATGCACGTCGGTCTTAAAATAATCGCTCGGAAACTTTGACTTGCCGGCTTTCCAAGCCCATTCGAACGCTCGTTCCTGCAACTCTTGCCCAAGCAAAATCGCATTGTGATCGTGCTTTTGCATTAAGTAGTTGAATTCGCCTTCGTCTAACCCGAGTTGCGTTGAGATTTCTCTAAGCAGTTCGATCCAACCGGGCGATCCGTAATACCGTTTAGGAATGCCTGAGCCAACGAAGAAGATTGGCTGGCACTGCATATCGTCCAAGGTGTCACGTATCAGCGCGCTTGTTCGTTCCACATAGCGCAAGTATTCGGAGTTTATGGGCTTGGACGTATCTTCAGGCATTTCGATTTCCTTGGCGAGCGTCGGCGATTAGTCGGTCGATGAGATTGCGCTCAGAGCTTTGTCGAGTGAAAACGTTGTCGACGTTCCGTCAGCAAAGCGAACTCCGAGACATCGGGTATATCCGGCGCTCCGCTTCTCCATGGTGGGGAAAAATGCGACTATATCGGAAGGTATAGGAAAGTTGGTATTGGCACAGTATCGTTCGTAGAGCAGTTTAAGATCATTCAACTGATCCGTTGGCACGTCTTGGTTTAACTCTCCGCCCGTCCGGAACGGGTCGAAGTGTTTCTTCGCAAGCGTGATTGTATCAAAGTTGAGTGACGGACCGAGCTTTACGGATTTGGGCATGTCGGCGGGGCTCCGGGTTTCTTACCTATCAAATCGTAACCGTTGAGGAAGATCAGCGAGGCTTTTGGCTTGAGCAATCACTTTGCCAGCTCAAATTCCCGCCCCGTGTATCGGGGAAGTACTGCGTATTCTCCATTAGTCGTCTGTCTGCTTTGCTTCGGCACGAAGTGTGGCGCGAATAGTGGCCGCCAGAGCGTCTTCGGCTTTCTTAAGTTCGCTGGGACTCCATATGATGGTGACCATGTGATTAGTGTCAAAATGCGTCTTTGCGTTTTCCCAAGCGCTTTTTTCGCAAGTATAGATTACTGGAATTCCGCGACCTTCACCAAAGCCCGCTTCCCAATATGCGCCGTTGTTGCCGTGACTTAAGTCGGCAACAATGAACCGGGCAGATAATATGGCTGCGCGAATTTGGTCGTCGATCAGGCCGGCGGCTTGTTGGTCAGTCAAAATGCGGAGCTCGAAGCCAGTGCGCAGGGCAGCTGGCTTGAAGCAGGTCGCTACCGCAATATCCAAGGCGCTATCGCCAAATTTCATTGCCATAAATGCTGTTCGGCTTTCGAATCTCTGTTTTTTGAGCTCTTCGTATTTCTTCCAACCTTTCATCGTCAACATTACGCCAATTGCACCTCCAGCAAGACCGGGGTGCAAGCGGTACAAACCGTCGGGTTCAAGCTCCTTGTGCAGCCAGCCCCAGCCTTGAGAATCTCCGCCAGCGGAGATGTCAAGTCCGATCGTGGCTGCAATTACGCTGGAACTTGCTTCCGCCCACGAAGATGGAGAGTTTTGATTCTCGCCTACCCAAATGATGAAGTTGTCTGCTTGCTGCATTGGCGTTGGAAGGCGACCCGCGCTCCAGAATGTCGACAACTCACTTTCTTTGATGACTCGGAGATGGCTTCCGCCCGACTGTTGCATCCGCCGAAGGGTATGGCTCATCAATGAACGTCGAAGTGGAGCTTCCAAGAGTTTGTCTTGCAATGTGGACTCTGCGGTGCCCGATAGGATGTATGAGCCGCAGCGCGAGCAATCGAACCGAGCAAAATCTGGTCCTGCTTGTCGTGGTGTGTTATGGCTGCCACATATGGGACAATCGGGCATGTCGACACTCTCTCATTGGTTCGCGGTAGGGCGAGTGTTTTGTCTTAAGTGACGGATTGACGTCACAAACAATTCGACTTCAGAGTCAAAAGACGTAAGACCAATAGATGTTAGCTCAAGAATATATTAGTCGGCAATCTTGAGTTGCGATAAAATTCTTCTTGGCATTTGCGGTGACAATGCAGGAAACTCGTTTCGTCGCTGCAATTGAGCACTTTGGTCGCGATGTAGCAACGGCGAAAGCCGACCACGGACGGCTCGTCGTTGTCCAGCCGACAATCTACCCGTCAGGCAATCCTTGCATGCCCCACATGCACCAACTGCCCGTCGTGCCAGTTTGTCGCCCACTTCTCCCTTGTCACGTCGGGCAAATCACCTGCACATTTCCGCGCATCCCGGCTCGCTGAAGAGGGACGTTTCGCGATCGTCATGAAGCGTCGAGCCGGAGATGCGATGGGCGCGTTGCTCTGCAGCCTGGTCTAATGATCGGGCCGACGAACGGAGCGAGGCGACGGCGAAATGGTGTGGTCCTGGCATCGCGGTGCTGATGCCAAGCCGGCGGTGATAATGAGCCGCTAGCGACGGGGGCAAGACAGCCGATCCCCGGGGAGAGCGCCTATAAGTCGCAAAACCGTCGCGCAGGGAAGGCCGGATATTGGGCTGAACCTGTGGTTCTGCCGCGTGCTTTTTGTTGCACGCGGACCGCGGGTATCAGCCGATACCCGGTCTTCCCTGCGCCTCTTCTTCATTGGAGGGGTCGACTGATCGAAAAACTCGGGCGCATCTCGCCGCGAGAAAGCGCAGCCATGCCTGCTGTTTCGAAAGGTGGAGAAAGGTGCCCGGCACGATGTCCCGCAGTGGTGTTCGGCGCTCGTCCCGCAACCGGCCGTGAGCGAAAGCTGATGGGCCGGCCATTGGCAGCTTCATTGTCCGCGCATGCGCCGGGCGAAGGCGGTGAGACGTGTACGTGCGACGTCGATCAGCAGGGCGAGTGCGTTGAGGCGCTGCGGCTCTGCGGTCTCTGCCGGGGTCAACGCGCCGTTGAGGTGTCGGTCGCAGTTTTGCGCGAACGTCGCCGTGAGGCGCGACGCCAGATCCCGCACCAGCCCGTCGCGGGCGACCTGTGCCAGCGGACCGGAGAGGCTGTAGCCGATTGCGAGCGCGACACGGGTCGCCCGTCCCTCGTCGATCGGAATCATGCGCCAGCCGATCTGCCCGTGTGTCGATGTCCGGCTGCGCTGGTCACGTCCCGTGCCGATGAGCCGCCCGGAGAGATTTGCGTCGTCGCGCTCGATGCGTGCGGCGCCGCGGAACACGGCCGCAAGCGGGCCAAGGGCAACCCTGATCTCTCCCTCGATGCGATCGGGGGCCGGCATGGACGTGATCGTGGCGCCGGGAAAGCATGCAGCCAGGGTCGTGACGTTCCCGAACAGCGCAAGGACCTGCGCAGGTGCGGCGTTCACGGTGAAGGATGCGTCGAAGCTCCTGGCGGGCACGGCCTCGGGACTATCGAGCGTGCTGACGGCGACGCCGCGAGAGAGCTTGATGTCCGCCACCGGTGGCAGCGCCGACGACGTGGTCGTCGGGATCGCGCCCGGCTGCGATCCCACGGGGCCGAGCGTCGTCCGTCCGGCGCCGATTGCGGCCGCGATGCCCCGTTGCCGCCGCGCCTCGATCACGGCGCTGACAGCGCGGACGATCCCGACATAGCCGGTGCAGCGGCACAGGTTGCCGCTCAGGCCGACACGGATCGCCTGCTCGTCCGCACTGTCGAGGCGCAGCACGAGGTCGCGCGCCGACATGATCATGCCGGGCGTGCAGTAGCCGCATTGCAGGGCATGCTCGCGCGCAAACGCCGTGCGCAGCTCGGCTGCGATCTCATCCTCGTCCAGCCCTTCGATGGTCGTGACGGCAGCACCGTCGCAGGCCACTGCGAGCGTGATGCAGGAGCGGGCCGGAGCGCCGTCGAGCAGCAGCGTGCAGGCGCCGCAGACGCCGTGCTCGCAGCCGAGATGGGTGCCGGTCAGGTCGAGCTGATCACGCAGGACGTCGGCGAGATGGGTGCGCGGTTCGACGGTGGCCTCGGCCGCGCTGCCGTTGACGGTGAGCTGGATCGTTGTCACGCGGCGGCCTCCGCGATCGCCCGCGCGAGCACGCTCACATGGATGTGCCGGGCGGCCGGATCGGTCACGCCGGCCTGCATCAGCAGGCGGTCGGCGAGGTCGCGATCGAACTGCTGCCTGAGATGGGTGAGCGTTCCGCCGAACAGGGATGAATCGTCGACGACGATCGGCGTCCTGTCGATGGCGCCGATCACGACCCGGCTGCGGGACTTGTCCGGCTCGATCAGGACGGCGGCCATCGCATGAGCGAATTCACCGGGCTTGCGGACAGGCCTTGACGTAGCCGAAGCGCGCCGTGGGTGGCAGGGAGGGGAGGCGGATCGCGGTGACGAGCTCGCCGGGACGCAGCGCCGTCTGCAGCGCGCCCTGGATGAACTCCGTCACCGCGAGGTCGCGTCGGCCGGTGGAGCTCGTCAGTTGCACGCCGGCGCCGAGGGCTGCAAGCGTCGTCACCCAGTCGGCGGCCGGGTCGGCGTGACCGAGCGAGCCCCCGATGGTGCCGCGGTTGCGCACGGCGCGATAGGCGATGCCGCGGGCGATCCGCCGCAGCACGCCATGAGTGACGTCGGGGATGCGGCCGTCCTCGACGTCGGCATGGGTGACGCAGGCGCCGATGAGGAGATCGTCGCCATCGCGCTCGACCGTGCGAAGCTCGGCGAGCCCGGCGATATCGATGATGAGCAGCGGCTGGACGAGACGCAGGTTGAGCATCGGGCCGAGCGACTGTCCGCCGGCCATGATCCGAGCCCCGCCCTCGGCGCCCGCGAGCAGGCCAAGTGCATCGGTGACGCCAGAGGGACGCTCATAGGCGAAGGATGCGGCCTTCACGGCGAGCTCGCCTGTTTCGCTGCCAGCACGGCCGCGACGATGCGGCGCGGCGACAACGGCGACTGCATCATTTCAGCACCAAGCGGACGCAGCGCGTCGTTGACGGCATTGGCGATCGCCGCCGGCGGCGCGATCGCGCCGCCTTCGCCGATGCCCTTGACGCCGAACATCGTGTAGGGCGACGGCGTCTCCATGTGAAACAGGCGCGGCGCAGGGACTTCGGTCGGACCCGGCAGCAGGTAGTCGGCCAAGGTCGTCGCCAGCGGCTGTGCGGCGTCGTCGAACGGCATCTCCTCGTAGAGCGCGGTGCCGATGCCCTGGGCGAGACCGCCGAGAATCTGGCCGTCGACGATCATCGGATTGACGAGCACGCCGCCGTCCTCGACGATGACGTAGTCGAGCAGCTCGACCTCGCCGAGGTCCGGATCGACCGCGACCGTGACGGCATGCGCCGCGTAGGAGAAAGTGCCGCTGTCGCGCACCGGCTTGTAGCCGCTGGTGACCTCGAGGCCGGCGGGATCGACGTCGGCGGGCAGATCCTGCGGCCGCCGGTACCAGGTGTGGGCGATCTCGGCGAGGCTGACGCTGCCGTTCGGCCCGCAGGCGCGGCCCTCGCGCCAGGTGACCGCCTCGGGCGACAGCTGCAGCAGCTTGGCGCCGATCCGCGTGGCGCGCGCGACGAGTTGCTCACAGGCAGTGCCGACAGCGCCGCCGGCCATCACCATCGACCGCGAGCCCCAGGTGCCGGTGGAGTAGGGCGTCATCGCGGTGTCGCCGAGCACGACGCGGATCTTGTCGGGATCGACGCCGAGGATTTCGCAGGCGACTTGAGCCAGCGTCGTCTCCAGCCCCTGGCCGTGCGAATGAACGCCGACGCGCAGTTCCAGCCCGCCGTCGGGCGTCAGGCGCGCGGTGGCCTGCTCATGGCCCGGCACCATCGGGATGCCCCAGCCGGCATACACCGAGGTGCCATGCGCGGCCTGCTCGCAATAGATCGAGACGCCGGTGCCGATCAGCCGGCCGTCCAGCTCGCCGCGGTGCTGCCGCGCGCGCACCGCGGGAACGTCGATCGCCGCCAGCGCCCGCTGCAACGCGCCGGGATAGTCGCCGCTGTCGAAATGCTTGTTGGTGATGTTGTCGAACGGCATGTCCTGCGGCTGCACCAGATTGCGCAGCCGGACCTCGCCGGGCTCGAGCCCGGCCTCGGCCGCGACAGCATCGAGCAGCAGCTCAAGCGCGAAGCAGACGCCGGTACGCGCCACGCCGCGATAGGGCAGGATCGGGCATTTGTTGGTTGCGACCGAGTAGGTGCGGCAGCGATAGGCCGGCATCCGATACGGCCCCGGCAGGATGCTCGCGATCTGCGCCGCTTCGAGGCAGGCCGAGAACGGATACGACGAATAGGCGCCGGAATCGACGATCGCCTCGCAGTCGATGCCGCGCAGGCGGCCGTCGCGATCGGCATAGACCGTGATGTGGTAGGCGTGCTCGCGGCAATTCGCGCTCGCGCTCAGATGCTCGCGCCGGTCCTCGAGCCAGCGCACCGTCCAGCCCTTGTGCATGGCAAGCCAGCTCAGGCAGACCTCCTCGGGCAGCAGGATGCCCTTGTGGCCGAAGCCGCCGCCGATATCGGGCGCGATGATGCGGATGCGGCCCTGTTCGATGCCGAGGCAGTCGGACAGGCCGTTGCGCACGATGTGCGGCATCTGCGAGCCGGTGTGCAGCGTGAGCTGATCGAGCCGGTGATCGAACGTCGCGACGACGCCGCGGCCCTCCAGAGGCGCCATGCACTGGCGCGCCGTCGAGATCTCGCGCGTCACCTTGATCGGCGCATCCAGCGCAGCAGTGATGTCGACCTCGAAATTCGTTTCCAGGAAGACGTTGTCGCCCCAATGCTCGTGCACCAGCGCGCTGCCGACTTCGCGCGCCAGCCGCATGTCGTACACCGCCTGCAGCGGCTCAAGGTCGAGTTCGACCGCCGCGGCAATGTCCTCGGCCTCGGCGCGGCTGCGCGCGACGCACATCGCCACGAGTTCGCCGACATGGCGCACCTTGCCCGTCGCCAGCACCGGCTGCTCGGAGATCTTGAAGCCGGGCAGGCCGGAGACGGCGCGGATCGGCTTGATGCCTAAGAGGTCGTCGGCCGTGAAGACGACGTCGCGATACGCAGCAGGAATGTGGATCGCCTTGATCCTGGCATGCGCCACCGGGCTGCGCACGAAGGCCACGTCCTTCAGTCCCGGCAGCCTGATGTCGGCGACATACTGACCGCGGCCGCGCAGAAAACGATCGTCCTCCTTGCGCAGCAGCCGCGCGCTCGATGCCGCGCGGCGCGCGGGCATCCGGGACGGTCGGCGCCGCGTCGGTCACGTCAGGCCGCGACCGCTGCGGGCAGGATCGGCGCCGTCGCGTCGTGGCGGACGCCGGCGCGCAGGCAGAACACCGGCTGCAGCAGCTTCTCGGCGATCACCTCGGTCTTCTCGTTGTCGCGCAGCACGAAGCGCCCCTGCTGCTTCCGGAGCACGCTCACATCGGCCGCCATGCCCGGACGCAGTGCGCCGATCTGATCGGACAGGCCGAGCATGGCCGCGGGGTTCGACGTCACCATCGGCACGACCTGCTCCAAGGTCAGCCCGAGCGCGACCATCGAGCTCATCGCCTGCACCAGGCTGAACTTCGCCTGGCCCGCGAATGGATGGTTCTCGTCGTCGGCATGCTCGTCCGGCGTGCCCGCAGGTGCCGGCACATGCGTGTTGTAACCGTGGATGTCGGCGCCGAGCGTATGCGGCACGATGCCGGCGTCGATCGCCTTGCGCGCCAGCCGATAGGAGAAATGGCTGCCATGGCCGACGTCGACCTTGAGCCCGCGGTCGAGCGCGGCCTGGATCACCGGATGCACCTCGCCCTTGGTGTTGACGAAGCCGCCGGGATGCCGCGTGAACGGGTGCGCCAGCACGTCGCCCGGCCGCAGCAGCGGGATCACCCGTTCAAGGATGGTGTCCACGTCCTCGCCATTGGTGCCGCTTGCGGGCAGGCCCCACAGCTGGCCGAAATGCACATAGACCGGCAGCTCGGCGCGGCGGCCGATCTCAGCGGCCATCTCGATCACGCGGATACCCCAGCGGGCGAAGCCGCCGATCTCGGCATGCGCCTTGATGCCGCGGACGAGGTCGCGGTTGGCGACCGCGGATTTCACCGTCGCGTCGATGTCGACGCAGTCGGGCCGATAGAGATCGGGGTAGTAGTGGCCTTCGAGGCCGCCGACCAGATAGGCCGACAGGAACGCATAGACGCGCGATTGCGCCTGCTCGGCGACGAAGTGCCGGAAGCCGGGCAGGGTCATGCAGGACGGACCGCCCTGGTCGACTAGGCTGGTGACGCCCGACTGTACGCCGACCATGTCGGCGTTCATGCCGAAGCGGCCGGTGACGTACTGATAGACATGGGCGTGGGTGTCGATCAGTCCCGGAAGCACGAGCTGGCCGGTCACGTCGACCACGTCCTTGGCGCTGGTCGGCAAGATATCGGATTGGACGGCGGCGATGCGGCCATTGCGGATGGCGACATCCTTCAGTCCGTCTATGCCTGAGGCGGGATCAATGACGCGGCCGCCGCGCAGCAGCAGATCGAACGAGGCGCTCACGGACATGCAAGGTCTCCTCTCCGGGTACTGTGTTCGTCCCGGTGAAAGCCTTCCTCGATGAGCCGGCACGATTGATGAGCCGACCGATTTACGAAGCATACTTCGCATTACATCAAGATCCGTGCCATAGACAGCTTCAATAAGATGCAGTGTGATGAGCGCTTATGCGGGAGCCGTTCGATGGCTGGAAGGAACAAGCCCAGAGCAGAGACGTCGTGGCCGCTCGAGCAGCGCCCGGGCTATCTGATCCGGCGGCTGCATCAGATCCACGTCGCGCTGTTCCAGGAGAAATGTGCGGCCTATGAGATCACGCCGTTGCAGTACAGCCTGTTGACGGCGCTGGCGAAACGGGGGACGGCGGACCAGACGGCGCTGGCCCAGGACATCGCACTCGATCGGACCACGACGACGGGGGCGTTGAAGCGGCTGCAGGCACGCGGCCTCGTCGATCGTAGCGTCGGACAGCACGATCGACGGTCGCAGACCTGCCGTTTGACCCGTTCTGGCGCGGCATTGCTGCGCAAGATCGAGCGGCCGGCACGGGCGGCGCATCTGGCGACGGTTGCGGATCTCACCAAGGCCGATCAGAAGCGATTCATTGCCATGATGCAGGCGATCGTCGAGGCGCAGGGGCAGAGGTTCGATGCGACACGATCGCCCGACTGAGCGCGCCCTACTGCGATGAGTTCCGATTAGATAATGGGCATGGTGCTGCCCGAAAAGCAGCGCGTCGCTGGAGCGAGGCGTCAGGCTTCGGCGCTCGCCGGAACAAATACGAAGCATGCTCCGCATTTCCGTGCTGCGGCGTTTCGTCCCTAACAGGCCCGTTTCACTGCACCATCGAGGCTGGAACAGCGGTGTGAGCAGACGCACAAGCATGCCGGGCGAGATGCCTGAACAAAATCTGGCATGTCCCTTGCTGACATTTGAACGATAGCCGCGCGCATCAGCGCGGTACGACATGAATCCGGGGCGGCGACACCGATGTCGCAGCGGTGGAGTTGAGCGATGCGATGTCTGCCGCGGCGGGATCCGCCGATCGTTGCTCTGGGCAACGGCGTTCGTTCGACGTGGCGTGACGGAAGAGAGGCGCTGTGATGTCCGAGCATGCCGATGCCCTCGCCACACGCTTCGGAGACGGCGGACCCGATGGCGGCGACGTCGAGACCAATGCGTTCCTGCGCGGCGTGTTGTCACGCAAAACGGTGCGCCGCTACAGCGACCGGATGCCGGAGGAGGGGCTGCTCGACCTGCTCGTCGCCAGCGCGCTGAGCGCCTCGGCCAAGTCGGATTTCCAGCAGGCCTCGGTCATGCGCGTGCGCGACGCCGGCAAGCGGGCGGCGATCGGCAACCTGTTTCCGAGCATGCCATGGATCGGAGCATCACCGGTGTTCTTCGTTTTTCTCGGCGATGCGCGGCGGCTGCAGCGCATCGGCGAGCTGCGCGGCAAGCCGGTCAGCAACGGCACCCTGGAAGGGTTCTTCAACGCCTCGGTCGATGCGGCGCTCGCGCTGCAGACCATGATCCTGTGCGCGGAGTCCGCGGGTCTCGGCACCTGTCCGATCAGCGTCATCCGCAACGAGATCGACACGGTCGCCACGGTGCTGGAACTGCCTGACATGGTGTTTCCGGTCGCCGGGCTGTGCCTCGGCTACCCCGCCGCGGAGGGCCATGTCAGCCTGCGGCTGCCGCGCAGCATCACCACGCATGTCGATCGCTACGGTGACGACGCGCTGCCGGCAGCGCTCGACGATTACGACCGGCGGCGCCATGCGCGACACGCCATTCCAAGAGAGCAGCAGCGCGGCAATGCCGAGTTCGGCGAGGTCGAGTTCTACGGCTGGTCGGAGGACAAGGCGCGGCAGGCCGCCAAGGCGGAAGGCGCGGCTTTCCCACCCTATCTTCGCGCGCACGGCTTCAGCTTCGACTGATCAGTTCATATGAGGAGATACGAGATGACCAAGCCTTCGTTTCCCCGCCTGTCGGTGCCGTCGCGGCGAGCAGCGCTTGCGCTACTGGCCGCAGCCCTGACCTTGCCTGCCGCGTTCAGCGCCAAGGCCGGCAGCCTCGACGAGATCAAGAAGCGCGGCCTGATCGTCGCCACCGAGGATGATTTCCGTCCCTTCGAGTTCGTCAAGGACGGCAAGCCGACGGGCTTCGACAACGAGCTGATCGAGGATCTGCGCAAATACGCGCCGTTCGAGATCAAGCAGCAGATCCTGCCCTGGACCGGCATCCTGGCCGGCGTTTCCACCGGCAAATACGATGTCGCCATCACCGCGGCGATCATCACCAAGGAGCGCAAGAAGTCGCTCGACTTCACCAGCCCGATCGCCGACGCGACGCACTATTACGTCAAGCGCAAGGACGACAAGAGCATCTCCGCGATCAAGGACCTCAGCGGCAAGACGGTCGGCGTGCAGGCCGGCAGCGCGCTGCTCGGCCGGCTTCCCGAACTGGCCACGATGCTCGAGAAGGACGGCGGCAAGCTCGGCAAGGTGGTCGAATATACCTCCTATCCCGAGGCCTATCAGGATCTTGCGCTCGGCCGCGTCGACTACGTCGTCAACACGATCATCAACATCAAGGCGCTGGTCGCCGAGAAGCCGAACGTGTTCGCGGTCGGCCAAGCCGTCTCCGGCAAGTCGTACCCAGCTTGGGCGGTCGCCAAGGGCAACACAGAGCTGGTCGAGTTCCTGAACGGCTTCATCGCCAAGGAAAAGGAAACCGGCCGGTTCGCCGAGCTGCAGAAGAAGTGGTTCGGCGAGGCCTTCCCCGATCTGCCGGTCACGTTCGAGCCGGAATTCTGACGCCGCGGATGAGGTGCAGCTGATGTGCGGGTGGCGAACGCTGCGCGCCGGTCCGCTTGACGTCGAGTTGATTCTCGACGGCATGCGGTCGTCCAGCAACGCCACGGATGGATGGCGATGAGCGCGGCCGACGTCCTCGCCATCCTGCAAGGCGCCGTTGTCACGGTGACGCTGTCCTTCGTCGGCATCCTGATCGGGCTGCCGATCGGCCTTGGCCTGGCGCTGCTGCGCTGGGCCGAGGTGCCGGTGATCGCGCGCATCGTCGCAGTCTATGTGTCGGTCCTGCGCGCGACGCCGCTGGTGACGTTGCTGCTGCTGCTGTTCTTCGCGCTGCCCAATGTCGGGATCGCGATCGGCCCGGTGTCGGCGGCGATCCTGGCGCTGGTGATGAATACCTCAGCGTTCAACTGCGAGGTCTGGCGCGCCGCGCTGATGAATTTCCCAAAGGAGCAGTACGAGGCCGCGCAGTCCGTCGGCATGCATGCGAGCCTGCGCTTCCGCCGCATCGTGCTGCCGCAGATCGTGCGCGTCAGTCTCCCCGGCCTCGTCAACGAGATGTCGCTGCTGATCAAGGTCACGCCGGTGCTGGCGGTGGTCGGCGTCGTCGACATCACCCGCGCAGCGGTGCGCATCGGTGCCGAGACCTACGAGCCGCTGCCGCCGTTCCTGGTGGCCATCGCGATGTACGCGCCGATCGTGTTCGCGCTGGTGTCGCTGCAGCGCTACATCGAGCGGCGCCAGCTCGCAGCCGAGGCCGCATGATCCGGGATTTCGCCATCGTCTGGAGCGAGCGGGACCTGCTGCTGAGCGGGCTCGGCAACACCACGATCCTGTCGGTGCTGTCGGCGATCGCCGGCCTGCCGATCGCCTTCCTGCTGACGCCGGCCCTGATGTCGAAGCGGCGCTGGCTGGCGCTAACCGTGCGGGTGTTCGTCGACGGCATGCGCTGCGTGCCGTTTCTGCTGTTCGCCTACATCGTCTATTATGGGCTGCCGTCGTTCGGCATCCGGCTCGACAATTGGAGCTCGGGGCTGGTGGCGCTGACGGTCTATCATGCGGCCTACCTCGCCGAGATCCTGCGCGGCGCCTGGGCGGCGCAGCCGCGCGAGCCGATCGAGGCCGGCGTCGCCTTTGGCTTCTCCGGGGCGCGATTGTTCCGCCGCATCATCCTGCCGCCGCTGCTGCTCGCGGCAGGCCCCGTCATCGGCAACCAGACGATCCAGATCGTCAAGGACAGCGCCTTTCTCACCATCATCGCGCTGCCCGAGCTGACGCATGCCGCGAGCTCGATTCAGTCGCGCCACTACGTGCCGTTCGCCGCCTTCATCACCGCCGTGTTTCTTTATTGGGGGCTCTGCCTGGTGATCGAGGCGGGCGTCAGCGGCATCGACCGACTGGCCGCGGCGCGGCGCTGAGAGGGAGCCTGGGATGACCGACGACATGGCCGTGCTCGACGTCGCCGGCATCTCCAAGCGCTTCGGCGCGCTCCAGGTGCTCTCCGACATCAGCTTCACGGTAACGCGCGGCGAGACGGTCTGCGTGCTCGGACCGTCCGGCTCCGGCAAGTCGACCCTGCTTCGCTGCATCAACTGGCTGGAGCGGCCCGATGCCGGCCAGATCTATCTCAATGGCGAGCGCATCGGCGTCAACAATGGCGGCGTCGTGATGTCCGACCGCGAGCTGTCGCGGGTCCGCACGCGGATCGGCATGGTGTTCCAGCATTTCGCGCTGTGGCCGCATCTGACCGTGCTGCAGAATCTGATGGAAGCGCCGGTGCAGGTGCAGAAGCGCCCCGTGGCCGAAGTGCGCGACGAGGCGATGGCGCTGCTCGCCAAGGTCGGGCTCTCCGACAAAGCCGATGCGTTCCCGGCGCGGCTGTCCGGCGGGCAGAAGCAGCGAGTCGGCATCGCCCGCGCGCTGGCGATGCGGCCGGACGTGCTCTTGTTCGACGAGCCGACCAGCGCGCTCGATCCGGAGCTGGTCGGCGAGGTGCTGGTGGTCATGCGCGAGCTCGCCCGCGAGGGGCGGACGATGGTGATCGTGACCCACGAGATGGGTTTTGCGCGCGATGCCGCCACCCGCATCCTGTTTCTCGACCGCGGCCGCGTTGTCGAGGACAGGGCCGCCGGAGCGCTTCTTCGTCAACCCGGACACCGAGCGCGCGCGGCAGTTCATCCAGCGCTACGCCGCCGGATGAATCAGAACAAGGACAGGGGACACGCCATGGATCCGATCTATCATCTGCTCCCGGATGCGCCGAAGCCGGTCACGCCCTACAGCCACGCCGTGCAGGCCGGCCCGTTCCTGTTCGTCACCGGCCAACTCGCGACCGATCCCGATGACGACGCGCTGCCTTTGCCCGACGGCATCGAGGCGCAGACCCGGAAGGTGATGGACAATCTCGCGCGCGTGCTGAAGGGCTGCGGCATGAGCTTCGCGAACGTGGTGTTCGCCCGCATCTACCTGACCGATTTCAAGCGCGACTACGCCGCCATGAACGCGATCTTCTCGAGTCATTTCGACGATGCGCACCGGCCAGGCCGGACCACGATCGGCGTCTGCGATCTCGCGCGCGGCGGCATCGTCGAGATCGACATGGTCGCCTACAGGCCCTGAGGGAGAGTGCGATGGACCCGATCGAAATTCCGGCGCGGCGCGGCAAGGCGGCCTTCGTCACCGCCGGCCAGGTGGTGACCGTGATCAACACCCATGGCGAGCAGGTCGTCGACACCTGGGCCTTCAATCGCGCCGACCTCTCCGAGTTCATGTCGAACGAGCACACGCGGGCACATTCGCTGCATCTGGTGCCGCGGCCCGGCGACGTGCTGCGGACGAACAGGCGCCGACCGATCCTGACCTTGATCGAGGATACGTCGGGCGGCATCCACGACACCCTGATCGCCGCCTGCGACCGCTATCGTTACGCCTTTCTCGGGCACGAGGGCCATCACGACAATTGCACCGACAATCTGTTCGCCGGGATGGCCGAACTCGGCCTGACGCCGCCGGAGGTGCCGAGCCCGCTCAATCTGTTCATGAACATCCCATGGGAGGCCGACGGCACGCTCGGCTTTGCCGCGCCGCCGCGCCCCGTTCCCGGCGGCCATGTGCGCTTGCGCGCGGAGATGGATCTGGTGATCGCGTTCTCCGCCTGTCCGCAGGACATCCTGCCGATCAACGGCAAGGCCGGGCAGCCGGTCGAGGCGCATTTCACGGTGACTGAAGCATGAGCGGAGAAAGCAAGGCGGAGCGGGCCGCCGCCAACCGCCGCCGCTATGAGGAGCTGCGTGCGGCGGGGCAGGAGCTCAAGCAGCTGCCGCCGCCGACCGCGCGCGACGGTGCGCCGATCACACCGGACGCGGTCATCCAGACCGAGCAGGTGCCGCCCGGTTGGCACGCGACGGTGCGCCTGTCGCGCGGCGAGGCGTTGCGCATCAGCGATGATCTCGGCCGCTCCAGCGTGTCGCTGCTGGCGTGGCGCAGCGAGGATCCGTGCGAGCGGATCAACTGCGCCGACACCGTGAAGGTGCAATGGAGTGCTGCGCTGTCGAAGGGCCGGATGATCCTGTCGGACATGGGACGGGTGCTGCTGTCGGTGGTCGAGGATACCTCAGGCGCTCATGATCTGCTGGTCGGCGGCTCGACCGCGGACTCGACGCTCTTGGCCTATGGCGAGGTGACGCGCAACACGCAGGCGAATTTCATCTCGGCCGCCGCCAAGATCGGCCTCGGCCTGCGCGATATCCCGCCCTGCGTGACCTTCTTTGCGCCGGTGACGACGGACGCAAACGGGCGCTTCGTCTGGCACGCCGCGCGCAAGCACGCCGGCGATTTCGTCGACTTGCGCGCCGAGATGAACCTGATCGTCGCGGTCTCCAACTGCGCCCATCCGCTCGATCCGGCGCGGCCGGCCGCGTCCGCGCCGATCACGCTGATCCGGCACCGGCTGCCGCCACCCGCGGCCGGCGACGTCTGCCGCACGGCCTCGCTGGAAGCCGTTCGCGCCTACGCCTTCACCGATCAGCTGTTCGTCTGAGGAGCGTGATCATGTCATCGACCGATCCCGGCCATCTCGTCTACAGCTTCGACATTCCCGCCGAGCAGCCGTGGTCGCGGGTGCTGAAGGCCGGCCAGACCTTGCGCATCATCGACAGCGAAGGCGAGCAGGCGGTGGACGCGCTGATGTACGTTGCCGGCGACACCGCCGAGCGCTACAGCGCGCAGGACACGCTGCGTGTCCAGGGCTCCGCCTATCTCGAGCTCGGCACGCGGCTGATCTCCAACCGCGGCCGGGTGATGGCGCGGATCACCGCCGACACCTGCGGCCGCCACGACACGTCGGCGGGCTGCTGCTCCTGCGAGAGCAACGCCGTGCGCTTCGGCGAGGCGACGCGCTATTTGCATGCCTGCCGGGAGAACTTCATCCTGGAGCTGTCGCGGCACGGCCTGACCAAGCGCGACATCGTCTCCAACCTCAACTTCTTCATGAACGTGCCGATCGAGCCCACCGGCAATTTCACCGTGCTCGACGGCCCATCGTCGCCGGGCAACTACGTCGATGTGACCGCCGAGATGGACGTCCTGTTCGTGATCTCGAACTGTCCGCAGGTCAACAACCCCTGCAACGGCTTCGATCCGACTCCGATCCGCGTGGAGATCAGGGAGACCTCTGCGGCAGAGAGCCTCTGATTCTGTCCGCAGCCCGTCTGATCGATGTTTACATCAAGCCCGAGAGGCTCAACTCGCCTCGTCGCGCAGGTGATACCAGCGATAGAGCAGGCGCTGGCCGATGCGGCGGAATGGCGCAAAGGGATGCGTCGGCAGCGGCGAGGTGAAGATCGGCAGATCCTGGCCCTTGAAGGACTGGCCCGCGAGCATCTGCGCCATGCGGCGGCCGGCCTGCGCCGAATAGGACACGCCGTTGCCGCCATAGCCGAGCGCATAGACCAGCTTCGCCTTGGGATCGGGACGCACGATGCGCGGCATCATGTCGTGGCTGACATCGACCCAGCCCCACCATGAATAGTCGATCTCGATGCCGGTGAGCGCGGGAAACTTGCGGTGCAGGCCGTCTATCAGAAGCTGGAGGTGGCGG
The DNA here is from genome assembly GCA_050641875.1 of Bradyrhizobium oligotrophicum. Taxonomy (GTDB): domain Bacteria; phylum Pseudomonadota; class Alphaproteobacteria; order Rhizobiales; family Xanthobacteraceae; genus Bradyrhizobium; species Bradyrhizobium oligotrophicum_B. The sequence goes on along the minus strand of CP192619.1, from coordinate 6,457,974 downwards.
TCATGCGTGGCGTCGGCACCCGTGATGGCGCTGCGGCTGCCGATCTGAATCCGGTTATCCGGCAGCAGCCGGTAGTAGAAGCGCAAGGTGCGCGTATCGGTGATGACCTGCCGGGTCTTGAAGCCGGTCGCCGCGAGTTCGGCCGCGGTGAGCGGGCGCGTGACCAGCGAGTTCGACAGGATCGGCATGCAGCGGCCGAACAACTCCGGTGTGAGCCCGAGCGACGTATAGGCACCGGTGGCGATGCCGACGCCGTTCACGGTGACAGCGCCACCGGGCGTGCGCAGCACGAACCTGCCGTCGCGCTGCTCAATGCGCTGGACCGGGCTTGCGGGATGAACCCGCACGCCAAGCGCGCGCGCCATCTGCAGATAGCCGAAGGCGAGCTTGGCCGGATGCACGCCTGTTCCAAGCGGTTCGTGCACCGCGCCGACGGCCTCGGCCTCGTTGACGAAGTCGCTCGTCAGCTCCTCACGCGACATCACGCGCGAGGCGTAGCCGAACACATCGTTGAGCACTTTCGATTCCGCTGCGATCTTGTCGAGATTGCGCTGGCGGTGAGCGATGTAGAGGTGACCGCCGCGCTGCGGCTCGACGTCAACAGGGCTCGATCGCACCAGTTCCTCAAAAGCCTCGAAGCCCTCGGTGACCTCGGCGTGCATGCGCTTGGCGACGTCGAGCCCCCAGCGCTGGATCCATTGCGAGCGCGTCAGGCGTCCCGAGGCGTTCCTGTGCCTGGCCGCCATTGCGCGTGCTGCAACCCCAGGCAACGCGGTTGGCCTCGAGCACGACCGCCTTGATGCCATGCTCGCTCGCCAGGAAGATCGCACAGGCAAGGCCGGTATAGCCCGAGCCGATGATGGCGACGTCTGCCGTCGTGTCGGTCGTGATCGGACCGTCGCTGTCCGGAGGCGTGCCGGCCGTCGTGATCCAGTAGGTCGGAGCGTAGTCGCGGTTGCGACCCGGCCCGTCGGCGACCAGCGGATCGTAGTGCGGATCATAAGCGGCCGTCGGCAAAGCATGCATGTTCATCGCGCGGCACTCCCGCCTGCCGCCGGCTGCGGCGGCCTGTCCTTGCGGAAGGCGCTCTTGGTGCAGATCCTGTCGCCGCGGAAGCCGAACAGGTCGCAGCCCTGCGCCTCGATGCGCCGGCCGTCCGGTGCAGTGGCGCGGAAGATCCATTCCGATAGCGCCCGATCGCCGAACACCGCGTGGCGCGTGCATTCCCAACTGACGTCGGGCATGCCGCCCCAGGTCGCCTCGAACGCGGCGCGCACGTCGGCGGCGCCGCTGATGCGACGGCCGCAGATGTCGGGGCCGGCGGCCGCGTCGAAGACGATGTCATCCGTCATGCAGGCCATCACGCCTGCGCCATCGTGGCGATTGAAGGCGGCGAACAGCGTGTCGAGCAGTTCGCGGCGGACGGTTTCGGGATCGGCCATGTCATGTCCTCGCGCAGCCGTCTGTGGTGCGGCTCGCATGTGCCACGCAACCGGCCGCAGGCCCTAGAACCAGAGCGGGGGACCTCTGTGGCCAGAACTGGCCCGGTGGTCGGGCGCTGGCTGGCCCTTTCGTCGCTATGACGAACTTGCTGACTGGGTCGATGATCCCGCCTTTGTGTTTTGACGCCCCACGCTGACGATGGCCCTGCAGGAACTGGCCGTCGCGGTCCATGACATCGCCGCTACATCTCTGCCGCGCCCAGCCCTGGTGCTGGCCGCGGCACTGTCGATCTTTGCCGCGGCGCTGGTGCGCGGCTTCACCGGATTCGGCTTCGCGCTGACCGCCGTGCCGCTGCTCGGCCTGTTCATGCCGCCGACGCAGTCGGTGCCGGTTGCAGTCTGCCTGCAGCTTCTCATCGGGCTCGGCGATTTTCCGCGCGCGTCGCGTGCGTGCGACTGGTCTTCCCTGCGCTGGCTCATCCTGGGCGGCTTGATCGGCTCGCCGATCGGCGCGCTGGTGTTGAGCCTGGTATCCGCCTCAGTGGCGCGCATTCTTATCGCGCTGATCACCGTCGGTGCGGTCGTGCTGCTCAATGCGGGGTTTCGGCTGGTTGCGGCGCCAGCGGGCTGGATCACGGCGCTGGTCGGTCTCGCCGCCGGTCTGTTCAACGGCCTTGCGGGCATGCCCGGGCCACCCGTGATCGTCTACTACAACGCGGGCGCATTCGGTCGGTTTGCCGCGCGTGCCTCGATGATGGTGTTCTTCCTCGTCTCCTCGATCGTTGCGACCGCCAGCCTCGCCTGGTTCGATCTCGTGGACCTGCATATCGCGGTCCTGACCGCGCTCGGAGTTCCGGTGATGCTGGTCGGCACCTGGCTCGGCGACCTCGGCTTTCATCGCGGCAGCGAGACGCTGCACCGCCGGGTGTCGATCGCAAGTCTCGCAGTGGTCGCGCTCGGCAGCGCGCTCAAGGGGCTGAGCGACCTGCTGTAGCCGCTGACGTCGTTTGCGACGACATGTGCCGGGCAAAGATCTGGCCGAGCTTGGCGATCCCCGGGGCGATCCGGTCGGTGCGGATCGAGGAGAATCCGAGACGGAAGCAATTGCGCGTGGCCTCCGTGTTCATCGAGAACACATCGCCGGGCTCGATGACCACGCCTTCGGCGCGCGCCACCTCCGACAGCCGTACCGCGTCCGTTCCCGCAGGGCAGGTGATCCAGTAGCTGGTGCTGCCCGGGCCGCGCGACCAGGTGCAGTCCGGCAGGGCCTGCGGCAGCAGCGCGTCGAGCAGGGCGGCGCGTTCGAGCAGCACGCGGCCGACCTGCTGCAGATGCGACCGGTAATGTCCGAGGCCGATGAACAAGGCCGCGACGCGCTGGTTGTTCAGCGGCGGATGGCGCAGCATCAGCCGGCGCAGCGCGCGCAACTCGCGGATGACGGGAGCTGGCGCCACGACGTAGCCGAGCCGCAGGCCGGGCGCCAGGGCCTTCGACAGGCTGCCGACATAGAGCACGCTCTGGTCGCGGTCCAGGCTCATTAGCGGCGGCAGGCTGCTGCCCTCCGGCATCAGCTCGCTTTCATAATCGTCCTCGATCAGGACGATGTCGCGCTCGCGAGCGACCTTGAGGATCTCCTCGCGGCGCGCCCGCGACATCGCGGTCGTGGTCGGGCATTGGTGGCTCGCCGTGACATAGGCCAGCGCGCAGCGCGCAAACGCATCGTCAGGCACCAGACCCTGATCGTCGAGCCGCAGCGGCACGACCTGCGATGTCATCATGCCGAAGATGTTGCGCGCGTCCGGATAGCCGGGGTCTTCGATGCCGATGGCGGTGTCGGGCTGCAGGAACAGCTTCGCAATCAAATAAAGCGCGTGCTGTGCTCCGATCGTGAGCATGATCTCGTCGGCACGGGCGCGGATGCCGCGGCGCGGCAGCACCTGCCGCTGCAATTGTTCGATCAGCGCCGGATCGTCGCCGTCGATCATGTCGCGCGCCCAGTTGTTGATCTCCGGGACGCTGAGCGCCGCGCGCGCGCTTTCGCGCCAGTCGTTGGTCGGGAACAGGCTCGGATCGAACTGCCCGAAGATGAAGGGATAGGGGTAGGTCTGCCAATCGAGCGGCTTGACGATATTGCGGAGCGCCGACGGCTGCAGCGCGAACCGCTCGGTCCAGCGCCGGCTGTACACCTCGGTCGCCGGCTGCCTCGCTTCGCCGATCTGCTTGGGCAGGCCGGCCACGAAGTAGCCGCTGCGTTCGCGCGACACCAGGAAGTTCTGGTCGACGAGCTGCTCGTAGGCGATGACGATGGTGTTGCGCGATACCTTCAGGAGTGCAGCGAGGTCGCGGCTGGACGGCATGCGTACGCCGAGCGGCAGACGGCCGTCCTCGATCGCGGTCACGATCATCTGCCGGATCTCGAAGCTGCAGGAAGGTGCCGCCGCGATCCAGGCCGTCGAACAGCGAGCCCCAAAACAGCACGTCGTGCAGCGGAACCGCCGGTCCGGCCGCTTCGGATCGCAGCAGGGGTGCAAATTTTGCCATTGAGGTACTTGGTCCGAGAAGCTGGTGGATGCTCGAAAGTAAAGCAAAAACCGCGCCATAGCGGAATGCTTGCGGCCATGTTTCGCATGGGCTGGCTCCATTTGTGCATGGCATCTGGTGCTGGCCTGGACTCATTCGAGACCGCAGGTTTCGAGAACGGCTCTTGGAAAAGTTGAGGGAGTTCGCGGTGAGCTCAGATACCGTCGTCTACGCGGCCCGCAAGATCGTGACGATGAATCCGTCGCGACCTTTCGCCTCGCATGTTGCGGTGCGGGCGGGGCGGATCGTTGCGGTCGGCAGCGAAACGGAGATCGCGCAATTCGCTCCGGACGGTCGGATCGACATGCGCTTCCGCGACAAGGTGCTGCTTCCGGGCTTCGTCGAAGGCCACAGCCACATCATGGAAGGCATCATGTGGTCGCTGCCCTATGTCGGGGCGTTCGAGCGGCGCTCGCCGGAGGGCAGGGCGGTCGCCGGCGTCCCCGACATCGACGCCATCGTCGCACGGCTGCGCGAGGCCGAAGCCGGGATGACCGATCCGAACGCTACGCTGTTCGCCTGGGGCTTTGACCCGCTGCATATCGGCGGCCAGAAGCTGACGCGCGAAGCGCTCGACCGGGTGTCGACGACGCGGCCGATCATGGTGATCCATGCCAGCTTCCACATCAGTGTCGTCAACACTCTGGTGCTGGAGCGCACGCAGCTCCTGCGTGCCACTGACATCTCGGGTGTCATCGCCGGCGCCGACGGCATGGCCAGCGGCGAACTGCAAGGCATCGCGGCCCGGCTGCGGGCGTTCCGCCTGGTGGGCAATCCGCTGTCGGAGCTGCTGACGATGTCCGACGTGCAGCGCTATGCGTCATCGGCCTGCGTGCAGGGCGTCACCACGATCACCGATCTGCACAACGATCTCAGCGAGACCACGCTTGAGCTCTACCGTTCGGCGACGCAGCAGGCAGATTTCTGTGTGCGCCTGGTGCCGGCACTGGCCTCGGCCACACATGGTCCGGATCAGGCGATCGAAAAGATCGCTGTGCTGCGCGAGACCGGCAACGACAAACTGCATTACGGCATCGTCAAGCTCGTCGTCGACGGCTCGATCCAGGGCTTCACGGCGCGCCTGCGCTGGCCTGGATATCACAACGGCGCGCCGAACGGCCTCTGGTACATCGCGCCGGAGGAACTGCCGCGCCTGGTCGATCTCTACCACAAGGCCGGCATTCAGCTTCACATCCACACCAATGGCGACGAAGCGACCGAGCTTGCGCTCGACGCGGTGGAGAAGGCGCAGACCGCTCATCCGCGCCCGGATCATCGCCACACCCTGCAGCATTGCCAGATGGCCGATGCGGCGCAGTTCCGGCGCATGAAGGCGCTCGGCCTATGCGTCAACCTGTTCGCCAACCACGTCTTCTACTGGGGCGATTCCACTACGAACTGACGATGGGGCCGGAGCGGGCCGGGCGTCTCGACGCCACGGGCACCGCGCAGCGGATCGGCGTTCCGTTCTCGATCCACTCCGATGCGCCGGTCACGCCGCTGTCGCCGCTGTTCACCGCGTGGTGCGCCGTGAACCGCGTGTCCTCGTCGGGCCGCAAGCTTGGCGCCGAGACCGAGGCGCTGAGTGTGGAGCAGGCGCTGAATGCCATCACGATCGGTGCGGCCTACACGCTCAAGCTCGATCATGTCGTCGGCAGCATCGAGACTGGAAAATATGCCGACTTCGCGGTCCTCGAGCAGGATCCGCTGACGGTCGCGCCCGACATGCTGAAGGACGTTCCGGTCTGGGGGACGGTGGTCGGCGGGGTCGTCAAGGAGGCGCCGCGCGCATGACGGAGGCGGCGCCCATTCCGTTCACCGTGATCGGCGGCTTTCTCGGCGCCGGGAAGACGACGCTGCTCAACCGGTTGCTGTCGGGCAGCACCGAGCGCTGTGCGGTGCTGGTGAACGATTTCGGCGAGATCAACATCGATGCCGCGCTGATCCGGAGCCACGACGGTACGACAATGTCGCTCACCAATGGCTGCGTCTGCTGCAGCATCGGGGCGGGCTTTCTCGATACGCTGGCGCGACTGCTCGATGATCTCAAGCGCTTCGATCGCGTGGTGATCGAAGCCAGCGGCGTCGGCGACCCCTGGCGCATCGCGGAGATCGCGCTGGTCGAGCCGTCGCTGCGGCTCGACGGCGTCGTCGTGCTGGCCGATGCTACCCGTATCGCGATGCAGTGCGAAGACCGGCATATCGGCGAGACCATCAGCAACCAGTTCGCCAAATGCGACGTGGTGCTGCTCAGCAAATGCGACCTGGCAACCGAGACGCAGCGCGAGCGGTCGTGCGCGGCGATCCGTGCCATCCGGCCGGACGTGCCGATCGAACTGCTGTCGGCCTTGACCCCGGCGCAGCAGGCCGTTTTCGGGCGAGGACGATCTGCGCGTTTCCGCGCCGAGCCGGTTGAGGAGACGATCGATCACGAGAGCGACTTCCGTCGCTGGACCTATCGGCGCGCCGGACGTTTCGATCGCGACAGGTTGGCCGCCGCCGTGCGCGCCCTGCCGCGTCAATTGCTGCGGCTGAAGGGCATCTGTCTGGTCGACGGCGATGGCCGGGCGCAGGTGTTCCAACTGGTGTCGCGTAACTGGTCGCTGACGCCGGCGGAGGAGGGCGCCCCGGCTGCGGCCGAGTCCATTGCGCTCGCCGGAGTAGGCACCGCGGATCTGCCAGGGGATCACGAGCTCGACGCGATCCTCGACCGTGCCCTGACAGCCGCAGCGTGACGAGATGACATCAGACCACCAAGCCACTTTTCCATCATCCACCCGGTCGTGAATCAGGAAGCGGATAGCCATGTTGATCAGACGACATTTTATGCTGGGAGCTCTCGGTCTCGTTGCGGCCACGGCTGCGTCTCCTGCGGCGCGGGCGCAGTCATCCGGCGGCAATACGCTGGTGGTCGCCACGACGCAGGTGCCGCGGCATTTCAACGGCGCCGTTCAGTCGGGCATGGCCACCGCCATGCCGACCGCTCAGATCTTCGCGAGCCCGCTGCGCTACGACGACAAGTGGAATCCGCAGCCCTATCTGGCGCAGTCGTGGGAGGTCGCGGCGGACGGGCTTTCCGTCACGCTGCACCTGGTGAAGGATGCCGTCTTCCACGACGGCCACCCAGTGACGTCGGAGGATGTCGCCTTCTCGATCATGGCGATCAAGGCCAATCATCCGTTCCAGACCATGCTGGCCGCCGTCGACAAGGTGGAGACGCCGGATCCCGCGACCGCGATCATTCGCCTGAAAAACCCGAGCCCGTCGCTGCTGCTGGCAATGTCCCCGGCGCTGATGCCGATCCTGCCCAAGCACATCTATGGCGACGGCCAGGACCTGAAGACGCATCCGGCGAATCTGAAGCCGATCGGCTCCGGTCCGTTCAAGCTGACCGAGTACAAGCAGGGCGAATATTACACGCTGGAGAAGTTCGACAAGTTCTTCATCCCCGGCCGGCCCAAGCTCGACAAGATCGTCGTGAGGCTGGTCTCGGATCAGAATGCGGCCGTCGTCTCGATGGAGCGCGGCGATTTCAGCGCGCTTCCGTTCATCGCCGGCGCCCGCGATATCGACCGCCTGCAGAAGGCGTCAAACCTGGTCGTCACCGACAAGGGAATGGCCGGCGTCGGCCCGCTCAACTGGCTCGCCTTCAATACCCGGAAGAAGCCGCTCGATGACGTCCGTGTGCGCCAGGCGATCGCCTATGCCGCCAACCGCGACTTCATCGTCTCCAAGCTGATGGGCGGCAAGGCGACGCCGGCGCTGGGACCGATCGCGCCGGATTCGCCGCTCGCGGAAGCCGCGGTCGAGCCCTACAAGGTCGACTACGCCAAGTCGGCTGCGCTGCTGGATGCCGCGGGCTATGCCAAGGGGGCCGATGGCTCGCGTTTCTCGCTGACCATCGACTACATTCCGGGTGCCGACGAGCAGCAGCGCAATGTCGCCGAGTACCTGCGTTCGCAGCTCAAGCGGGTCGGCATCAATCTGGAGGTGCGGGCCGCGCCGGACTTCCCGACCTGGGCGCAGCGCGTTTCGAACTTCGATTTCGACCTGACGATGGACACGGTCTACAACTGGGGTGACCCGGTGATCGGCGTCAACCGGACCTATCTGACGTCGAACATCCGCAAGGGCATCATCTGGTCGAACACGCAACAATACTCCAACCCCAAGGTGGACGAGCTGTTGCAGGCGGCAGCGATCGAAGCCTCGCCCGAGAAGCGCAAGGCGCTCTACTCGGAATTCCAGAAGATCGTCGTTTCGGATGTGCCGATCTACTTCATCAATGTCACTCCGTATTACAATGCGTTCGCCAAGGGGCTCGGCAATCTCCCGAACTCGATCTGGGGCATGATGTCGCCGCTCGACGAGCTGTACTGGGAAACGCCGCCGAAGACCTGAGGCGGATGGCATCGCAAACCGGTTCGTGAGAGCCACGAGGAGACGTACCGCACCATGGCATTTGCCACCCATCTGGCCCGGCAGATCATCAACGCGGTAGCGCTGCTGATCGCCGTGCTGGTGCTCAACTTCTGCCTGATCCATCTTGCTCCCGGCGATCCCGTCCAGGTGATCGCCGGCGAGATGGGTGGCGCGTCGGCAGAGGTCGTTGCGGCGCTGCGTGCCAAATACGGCCTCGACCAGAGCCTGATGCAGCAGCTCTCCATCTATCTCGGCAACGTCGCCGTCGGCGATTTCGGCTACTCCTATTACTTCAACCAGCCTGTGCTCGGCCTGATCCTGCAGCGGCTGCCGGCGACGCTCTATCTGACGCTGTGCGCGCTGTCCGGCGCGCTCGCGATCGGCACCTTGCTCGGGGTGATCAGTGCCCGGCGGCCGAACGGCCTGTTCAGCCATGCGGTGACCGTGGTGTCGCTGGCAGGCTATGCAGCGCCGATCTTCTGGACCGGGCTTCTGTTGCTGCTGCTGTTCGGCTCGGTGTGGCCGATCCTTCCGGTGGTCGGCATGGCCGATGTCGTCAATCCCAAGCACGGCTTCGCCTATGTGCTCGATGTCGCCCGCCATCTGGTGTTGCCGTCGCTGACGCTGGCCCTGGTGTTCATCGCGCAATACAGCCGGCTGTCGCGCGTCAACATGATCGAGGCGCTGTCGGCCGACTATGTCAGGACCGCCCGCGCCAAGGGCCTGCCGGAATGGCTGGTGGTCGGCAAGCACGCACTGCGCAACACGCTGATCCCGATCGTGACCGTCGCCGGTCATCAGTTCGGCAACCTGTTCGCCGGTGCCGTGCTGGTCGAGACCGTGTTCAGCTGGCCGGGCATGGGCCGGCTCGTGTTCGATTCCATCCTGCGTCGCGACTATCCGACCCTGATGGCCGTGCTGTTCTTCTCGGCTCTGATGGTGATGGCTGCAAACATTCTGACAGATGTGGTCTACCGCCTCGTCGACCCGCAGAATCCGGACGGGGCGGCGATGACGGCGATCGAGAGTTCCTCGCCGATGGCGACGCCGCAGATCGATCTTCCCGCGCGGGCCGCGGTGTCGCCCGGGCGCCTGGCCCTGCGACAATTCGTGAAGAGTCCATCGGGCGTGGCCGGCGCCTGCATGCTGGTCCTGATCATCCTGGTGGCCGTGGTCGGGCCGTCGCTCTATCCGGTCGATCCGCTCGATCTCGTCGGCGCGCCGTTCATGCCGCCCGATTCCGATGCATGGTTCGGCACCGACTATCTCGGCCGCGACGTGCTGGCCGGGCTGATCCATGGCGGCCGGGCGACGCTCGCGGTCGGTGCCGTTGCGGCACTCATCACGATCGCGATCGGGCTCGTGGTCGGCGCAGTCGGCGGCTTTTTCGGCGGGCCGATCGACGCCGCGCTGGTCAAGATCACCGAGTTCTTCCAGATCCTGCCGCCCTTGTTGTTCGCGATGGTGCTGGTGACGCTGTTCGGGCCGAAGCTGACCACCATCACGCTCGCGATCGGCGGGGTGAGCTGGACCTCGGTGGCGCGGCTCACACGGGCCGAGTTCATGCGACTGCGCGATCTCGATTTCGTCAAGGCGTCGCGCGCCGCGGGCGCATCCAGCGCCGACCTGATGCTGTGGGTGCTGCTGCCGAACGCACTCCCCGCCGTGATCGTGTCGGCGACGCTGGCGATCGGTGTCGCCATCCTGTTTGAAGGCGGACTGAGCTTCCTTGGTCTGGGCGATCCGAACGTGATGAGCTGGGGACTGATGCTGGGCCAGAACCGCAACTACATTCTCGACGCATGGTGGGCGGTGATGTTTCCGGGTGCGGCGATCTTCCTTGCGGTGCTCGCGATCAGCCTGGTCGGCGACGGTCTTAATGATGCGATCAATCCGCGTCTGCGGCGGAGGTCGTGATGGGAGTGCTGCTCGAAGTCGATGATCTCAATGTGAGCATGCGGAACGGGTCCGGCCGCCTCGTGCCTGTCATCGAGAACCTGTCGTTCACGGTCGCGGCGGGGCAGACCCTGGCGCTGGTCGGCGAATCCGGCTGCGGCAAGAGCATGACGGCGCTGGCCCTGATGCGGCTGCTGCCGGAGGATTTCGTCATTACATCGGGCCGCATCGTGCTGGAGGGCAGGGACGTGCTGAGCTTGCCGCCAAAGGCGATGCGGAGCTTGCGCGGCAGCGCCATGTCGATGATCTTCCAGGAGCCGATGACCGCGCTCAATCCGCTGTTCACCGTGGGTGACCAGATCGGCGAGGTGCTGCGCTGGCACCAGGGGCTCGATCGCGCCGCTGCCCGCGCGCGTGCGATCGAGCTGCTTCGCGCGGTGCAGATTCCGGCCCCCGAGCAGCGGATCGATGCCTATCCGCACCAGCTTTCGGGAGGGATGCGCCAGCGCGTCATGATTGCGATGGCGCTCGCCGGGCGGCCGAAGCTGCTGATCGCCGACGAGCCCACCACCGCGCTCGACGTGACCGTGCAGGCGCAGATCTTCGATCTGCTGGCCGAGCTGCAGCGCAGCACCGGGACGGCGATCCTGCTGATCACCCACGATCTCGGCGCGGTCGCCGAACTCGCGGACGAGATCCTCGTGCTCTATGCCGGACGCTGCATCGAGGCCGGGGCCTCGCGCGAGATCGTGACGGCGCCAAGCCATCCCTATACCCGCGGCCTGCTCGGCTGTGTGCCGCACCTCGCCCTTGGTCAGGCGCCGCAGCCCTGGGTCGATCTCAGCGAGATCCCCGGCATGGTGCCGCCACTCGGCGCACGCGGCGCCGATTGCGCCTTTCTTGCACGGTGCGCGCAGGCTGGCGACGTCTGCCATGCGAAGCCGCAGCCGGCGCTCGAGCCGATCGCGCCAAGCCACGCCGTGTCCTGCTGGCGCAAGACGGAGATCGCGGCATGAGCATGGCTGATGCGATCTGCGGGGCAGGTCCCCGCGAGGTGCTGCTCGACGTCAACGACCTCGTCGTGCATTTCCCGGCAGGCCGCCGCCACGGCAAGCCGTCGTTCGTGCATGCGGTCGACGGCGTCAGCTTTCGCGTTCGCCGCGGCACCACCTTCGGCATCGTCGGCGAGAGCGGCTCGGGCAAGTCCACCACCGCGCAGGCCGTGATGCGGCTGGTGCCGGCGACATCGGGGCAGATCGTATTCGGCAACCGGGACATCGCCGGCCTCACCGGTCGGCCGCTGCGAGAGGTGCGGCGGCATCTGCAGATCGTCTTCCAGGATCCTTTCTCGGCGCTCAATCCGCGCCGCCGCGCGGGCGACCAGATCCGCGAGCCGCTCGACCTGCTCGGTATCGGGACGCGCAGCGAGCGCGATGCGCGGGTGCGCAGGCTGCTCTCCGAGGTCGGCCTGCCGCCGCAGGCCGCCGATCTGTTTCCGCATCAGTTCTCCGGCGGCCAGCGTCAGCGGCTGTGCATCGCGCGGGCGATGGCGCCCGAACCCGATCTGATCGTCTGCGACGAGGCGGTGTCCGCGCTCGACGTGGCGATCCAGGCGCAGATCCTGAATCTGTTGAAGCGGCTGCAGCGCGAGCGTGACCTCACCTACATCTTCATCTCGCACGATCTCGGCGTGATCCAGAAATTCTGCGACGAGGTCGCGGTGATGTATCTCGGCAAGATCGTCGAGCAGGCGCCGGCCGCCGACATCTTCGCCGCGCCTCGTCATCCCTACACCTGGTCGCTGATCGCGGCCGCCGCGCCACCCGGACCGATGCGAGAGGATCTCGAAGCGCCGCTATCTCGTCAAGGGCGATCCGCCGAGCCCGGTCGACCCGCCACCCGGCTGCCGTTTCGTGCAACGCTGTCCAATGGCTCTCGATGCCTGCTCGCAGCGACTACCGGTACTGGACGCGATAGGATCACACCATTACGTCGCCTGCCATCGTGCTGCCGAGCTGGCTTGATACGAGAGCGCGTCGCGTGATCGTCGCGACTGCGCAAACGAGCCTGATACGGCGGTGGTGGGCTGGCGGGATCTCGATCAATTTCAGCCCCGAGCTTGCGTTCGCGGCTGACTGCCTGTCAGGGCGTTTGCCGGCTCTCATTCGCCTGTGGTTGGCCCCACTCGGGAGGTCACCTATTGCCGTGCAGGCGATAGCAGCCGATAGTACTCGAAGCCGTGCTCGGCATGATCGGCAAGATATTCCTGTGAAATCAAGACCAAGGAAAATCGTCGGTCTCGCAATCGGCGTGGTGAGCAGGCAACGGTGGTGCATCTCTACGGCGACCGTGTTCTCCCATTCGATATCCAGGCCGCCCGGCTCGCCGGCGCCTTGTGCCCGCGACGAAGGCATCCACATCTTTCGTTATGACGACCACGCAGATAGCCGAGACGAGCGCGGCCATGACGATGCGGAGACAGGCGAAGCCACTCACGGATACGTTCGCCATGCGACGGATCATCTGCCCGACGGGCAATCCACGCATGCACCGCATGCGCCAACTGCCCGTCGTGCCAGTTTGTCGCGGACTCATCCCTTGCGTCGTCGGGCAAATCACCTCCACATTCTCGCGCATCCCGGCTCGCTGAAGAGGGACGTTTCGCGATCGTCACGAGCGTCGAGCCGGAAGATGCGATGGGCGCGTTGCTCTGCAGCCGGGTGTCACAGCCCGCGCCGACGAACGGAGCGAGGCGACGGCGAAATGGTGTGGTCCTGGCATCGCGGTGCTGATGCCAAGCCGGCGGTGATGATGAGCCGCAGGTGACGGGGGCAAGACAGCCGATCCCCGGGGAGAGCGCCTATAACCCGCAAAACCGTCGCGCAGGGAAGGCCGGATATTGGGCTGAACCTGTGGTTCTGCCGCGTGCTTATTTGCTGCACGCGGACCGCGGGTATCAGCCGATACCCGGTCTTCCCTGCGCCTCTTCTTCGGAAGGAGAGGTCAACTGACCGCAAAAACTCGGGCGCAGGCCGCCCCGAGATCGCTCAGTCTTGCCTGCTGTCCGAGATGGAGCGGAAGGTGTGCCCTGGTGGAAACGAAAGCTGTCAGTCGGATCGCGCACGTGAACGTTTCTTGTGGTCAGGCGTTAGATGGGAACTTCGCCCGCGGGCATCGGATTGCATCGTTCGCCGCCACGGCAACCCATATGGCCCGCTCAGCCCCGCCAGTTTGAACAGAAGGCGCGATGACCGCTCGGCTTCGCAAGCTCATCGATGACATCGCCGGAGCGTTCTGGCTGGTGCCGGCCGCGTTGGTGGTTTTTGGCATAGGTGGGGCATTCGCGCTCATCTGGGTCGACCGCAGAGTGGCGGTGCCCGAATGGCTGCTCGACGACTGGCTCTATAATGGCGGTGCGACCGGTGCGCGCACGCTGCTGGGCGCGGTCGCATCATCCACCATCGGCGTGGCCGGCACGATCTTCTCGATTACCATCGCGGCGCTGTCGCTGGCCGCCGGCCAGATGGGACCGCGGCTGCTGCACAACTTCACCCGCGACCGCGGCAATCAGGTCACGCTCGGCGTGTATCTCGGCACGTTCTGCTATGCGCTGGTCATCCTGCGCAGCGTCCGCACACCTGACGAGGGAGCGTTCATTCCGCATCTCTCCATCAGTCTCGCGATCGCCCTGGCGTTCGTGTGTGTCGCGATGCTGGTGTATTTCGTGGGACACATGTCCGAGCGCATCAACGTCGATACGGTCATCGAACTGGTCAGTGCAGACGTGCACGAGATGCTGCTGACGCTGACCAGCGAAGACCGCCAGTCGCAGCCGCCGCCGCTGAATTTCTGGTGTGATGCCGTGCCGATCGCGGACAGCCGGCAGGGCTATCTGCTGCATCTGGACGAGAACGCGCTCGCCGCCTGGGCGAGCGAGCGCAAGGTGGCCATCCGGTTGCTGGTCGGTCCTGGAGACCATGTCTTTCCGGGCGCGCCTGTCGCCGTCGTCAAGCCGTCATGCGAGGGCGTCGACGAGGCGATCCGCAATGCGACGGCACTGGGTCCGCAGCAGGTCACGTCCGCGGACCTGCGCTTTGCCGTCCGACAGCTGGTGGAGGTTGCCGTGCGCGCGCTGTCGCCCGGCATCAACGATCCTCACACCGCGATGACCGTTCTCAACCGGCTTGGGACTGCGCTCTGTCAGATGGCGCCGTTGCGGCTGCAGACCGGCGTCTGGATCATGGACGAGAAGATCGCCCTGGTGGTGCCCCATGTCCGCTACCAGGATCTGGTCGAGGAGATGTTTCAACTGATCCGGCACAGCGCCGCCGGCAATCCCGCGGTGCTCAGCCACATGATCACGGTCATGACGCATGTCGTCAGTTGTGAACGTGACCCGATGCGCATGGATAGCATCCGCGCGCACGCGGATCTGGTGCTGGAAACCGCCGAGCGCCATGTTCTCAGTCCCAGCGATCTGGACGGCGTGCGGCGCTGCCATCGCGACTTCGTCGATATGGTAGCTCATGGTCCGCTCGGACAATTTCAACGGCGGTGAAGGCTTGCCACCGGGCAGGGCAGCATCGAACCTCTCACCGGCCGGCTTCGGCCGACAGCGACAACGTCCGTCTGGCGACGAGGCCGAGCGTCGAGCCCTGCACGATGACGCTGAACACGACGACCGCATAGGTGGCCGCAAGGATCGACGCCTTGGCCGGGTCCTCGGGAAGCGACAGGGCCAGCGCCACCGAGATGCCGCCGCGCACGCCGGCCCAGGTCAGGAAGGGGATATTGTGGGCCGAGACGAGCGTGGTCCGGGCCAGGAACAGGAGCGGAAGGCTGACGGCGGTCAGGCGGCCGAGCAGCACGAGCGGGATGGCCATCGCGGCGCCGAGCAGCGCAAGCGCGCCGAAGCGGAGGAGAAGAACCTCCAGGCCGATGAGCAGGAAGAGAACGGAGTTGAGGATCTCGTCGATCAGCGTCCACAGTCCGAACAAATAGCGCTGGGTCCGCTCGCTCATGGCATAGCGCGGGCCACGATCTCCGATCAGCAACCCCGCTGCGACCACGGCGAGCGGCGCGCTGCAGTGAAGCCGCAGGGCCACCGCGTAAACCGAGGTGACGAGCGCCAGGGACAGCAGAACCTCGATGGCATAGTCGTCGATCGCATGCATGGCCCTGTAGGCGATGTAGCCGCCCGCCAGACCCAGCAGAATTCCGCCACCCGCCTCGAACAGCAGCAGCTTGCCGATGTCGACGGCGCCGACATCTCCGCTGCCCGTGGCGTAGCGGAGCAGGATCGTGAACAGGACGATCCCGATGCCGTCGTTGAACAGCGACTCTCCCTGCATCTCGATTTCCAGGTCCGGCGGCACGCTGATGTTCCTGAGCGTGCTCAGCACCGCCACCGGGTCGGTGGGGCTGATGAGGGCGCCGAAGACCAGGGACCAGGCGAGCGAGATCGGCTGGCCGATGGCCGTGCAGGCAGCGTAGAAACCGAACCCCACCACCAAGGTCGATATGCCCGTGCCGAGCAGGGCCAGGGTGAGAACCGGAATGGCCCGGCGCTTGAGCTTTTCCAGATCGACGTGCAGCGAGCCGGCAAACAGCAGGAAGCCGAGCATCCCATTCATCACGACCGAGGTGAAGTCGATCTGCAGCAGCGCATTCGTCAAGGGGGCGAACAAATGATGGGACGGCGCGGCCACATCGATCGCAACCAGGATGCCGGACACCACGACACTCATCAGCAGCAGGCCGATCGTATGTGGCAAAGGGCTGTATTTCTGATTCAACCACCCGAAGAGTGCCGAGAGCGCCAGCAGGATTGCGCTGAGGTCGAGGAGGGAAAACGCCAATTCACTCTCACTTCTCTGGAATGGCAGGTCGTCATGCAGGGCAGCTCTGACGGTCGGCGGCGGCACAGGGGGCAACCCCAGACGGCCGCTTGTCTGGCGAACAGGCCGCTAAATCTGCCAACGGCAAGCCGGCCCGAGACGGTTGGTTCCGTTCAAGGCCGGGCCGACGTCGGAGAGCTGGAGCACTTCACCGCCGTTCACTGTGCAGGCTGGGATTGCCGAACAGGGAGTTTTCGTGGGCCGCCTGGATGACGCGCTGGCAGTTGCAACTCAGCTCTGCCAGGCAGGCCTCGTTGGTGATCGCAATCTGCTTCCGGCTGCGGCGTATGAGTCCTGCCGCCTCCATGTCCGCGAAGGTGTCCGTGATGCTGGCGCGCCGGACGCCAAGGGCTTGCGCGATGCAGCGATGAGTGATGCCGATCTCCGAACTGTCGGTCCGATCTCTGGCGACCAGCAGCCATCGCGCGACCCGCTGGTTCAGACTGTGTCGCGAGTTGCACGCGACGAGCTGAGAACTCTGGATGAGCGTCGCCTGAACATATCGCAACAGCATCTTTTCGATGTCGCGATCGGTGGTGATCAAGTGAATCAGCGCCTCCTGGCGAATCCGCAGCGCGGTTCCCGGCACCTGGACCGTGCAGGTATGCGGCGAAATCCGCATCCCGAGAACCAGGGGAATCCCGACGAAATCCTTCTTCCCCAGCGTCTGGATTTCGACCTGGAGGCAGTCGCCGGCCCGGGTGCTCACCGATGCAGCGCCGGATTCGATGAAGTAGGCGTACTGAATGGGAACCCCGCGATCCTGAAGACGCATTTTGGCCGCGAGGTCGATGGTCTCGCAGCGATCGAGCAGGATCTGACGGGACCGTTGCGGGAGCCTGCTCAACAGGGCGTTGCACGTCTCATCCGGGCAGGGCGCTCCGTCGGCGCATATGGTCCGCGGTGGTGCCGCATCCCATGTGCGCTTCTCCATCGTGTCGGTTTTCAGCATGTCGACCGTCCTGACCATCACCATTTGACTATTGATGGTGAGTGCACGACGCTCATCACAGTCGGGCTGACGGAGAGACGCCGTCAGGAAAAACCTGACCCTCCGGAAGACCTGTTTTTTAGAGGATATTGTGACCAGCAGGAAAGCGAGTGCCACTCGGCGGTCTCTGGTGCTCCTGGTCATGGCCGCTGCCATTCCACTGATCCTGTTCGCGGGCTGGGTGGTCTTCCTGAACGCCCGGCAGGCCCGAACCGATTCGCGCCTGGCTGCGCTCGAGACGCTCAACCGGGTGGTCGGCCGTCTGTCGTCCGAGCTGGGCCTTCAGGTCGAGATTGCGGAGACGCTCGCCACCTCTGCGAGCCTGGACGCACCCGACCTCGACTCGTTCTACATCGAAGCGCTGCGGATCAAGCAGGCAAGGCCGCTTTGGGAGACGATCGAGCTCGTCGATCCCAAGGGCAATCAGGTGCTCAATCTGCTGCGGCCTATCGGGGCCGACCTGGGCGCGACGGCGGATCGGGAGAACTTCGAACGAATATTGACGACTCGCAAGGCCGCGATAGGTGGCATCGGGCCGATCGGCCCCATCTCGGGCAAACGGCTGGTCGCGCTCAGGGCGCCCGTCGAACGGCATGGACAACTGAAATTCGTGCTGACGGTCGCGCTCGTGCCCGATGCGGTAAGCCAGATCCTCAAGGGCGCCGGCGCGCCACCCGGGTGGGTCGGTGTCGTCGTCGACGCCAAGGGCAACATCGTTGCACGGACGACTGGCGAGCAATTCGAGCTCGGACGGCCCGCCGACGCTGCCGTCCGGCAGGCGATTTCGGAGGGATCGGAAGGGAACTACACGGGAACGACTCTCGACGGGGCCCGCGTCGATTCGATCTTCAAGGAGCTTCCGGGCACCAGCGGCTGGTCCGTTCATCTCGGCATCCCGACGGACCAGCTCGACGCGCCCGTCCGCCGGTCGGCCATCGTCCTAGCCAGTGGAGGTGCGGTCAGCTTGACGCTGGGCATGGCGCTCGTCTGGTTCACGGCGCGCGATATCTCGCAGCGGCGCCTGGAGCAGGAAGCCCAGGCGGCGCTGGCTCTGAAAGCAAGTGAAGAGCGCCGACGCATCATGGTCGATGCCGCGGATCTCGGCGTCTTCAGTCTGAACGTGTCGACTGGCGAGGTCATTGCATCAGGGCGAGCCCTTCAGATGCTGCAACTGCGCGACGCGGCTGGCCGTGACGACCAGACCGTGGCATTCGATCGCGTCGTCGATGCCATCGAACCGGCTGATCGCAGCGCGGTCAGGAATGCATTGCTGCATTGCCTAGGAGATCAGGCGGTCACGGTGGACTTCAGGACGGCAACACCACAGGGTCGCTGGCTGCGTGTCAACGGCCGCTGCTCGCATCGATCAGATGCTGGCGGGGAGGTCGTGGTCGTCGTGCTGGTCGACATCGACGACAGCAAGCGTGCCGAGCTCGACCGGCAGCGTCTGTTGCGGCGACTCGGCAAGGCGGAGGAGGATGAGCGCAAGCGGCTGTCGCGGGAATTGCACGACCAGATCGGCCAGACGGTGACCGGCCTGCTGCTCGGTCTCAAGAATGTCGAGCAGGCGATTGCACAGCTCCCGGGACAAGC
Organism: Bradyrhizobium oligotrophicum; assembly: GCA_050641875.1. GTDB lineage: Bacteria > Pseudomonadota > Alphaproteobacteria > Rhizobiales > Xanthobacteraceae > Bradyrhizobium > Bradyrhizobium oligotrophicum_B. Next base: position 6,439,153 of record CP192619.1, on the reverse strand, counting down.
AGCGCAGCTCGACAGCTTGCATTCCCTGCAGTCGCTTGCGAGCGACATCGGGCGTGATATTCATCAGATCGCTGCAGATCTTCGTCCCACCGCGCTGGACGATCTCGGATTGTACCGGGCTGTGGAGGCATTCTGTTCCGAATGGACCCGGAGATTCGGAGTGAGCATCGACGTCCAGACGTTGGGACGGACTGACAGGCTTCCTCCGGAAGTCGAGGTGCGATCTATCGCGCGATCCAGGAGGCGTTGACCAACGTCGCCAAGCACGCGGGCGCGCGCCATGTCAGCGTCGTGCTCGACCGCCGGGAAGAAGAGCTCCGCGTCATCGTCGAAGACGATGGTGAGGGATTTGATCCCAACCGGCGCGCCAGTCCCGACGCCGCGAGCCAGAGGTTGGGGCTTTCGTTCATCGAAGAAAGAATGTCTCTTCTTGGAGGAACGCTCGCGATCGAAACCGAGCCGAAGCACGGCACGACGCTCTTCATGACGGTACCGGTGACCAGCGGGAGTTTGAGCTCTTGACACCGATCCGGATCACGCTCGCGGATGATCATCCTCTGGTGCTGGCGGGCATGAAAGCCCTCCTCGAGCACGTCGCCGATATGCAGGTCGTCGGCGAGGCGACCAATGGTGAGGCCGCGCTCGAAGTCATCGCACGGGAGACCCCCGATATTGCGGTTCTGGACATATCGCTTCCCGTGATCGGTGGCATCGAGCTGGCACACAGGATTGCGGATCAGGTGCCCTCGGTGCGAATGCTGGCGCTCACGGTCCACGAAGATCGCGCCTATGTCGAGCCGATGATGCAGGCCGGCGTGCGTGGATATCTGCTCAAGCGCTCTGCTGCCGAAGATCTCGTGCGCGCCATCAGGGCCATTGCCGAGGGGGCGTCTATCTCGATCCCGCCATCGCGGAGAAGGTGCTGCCGGCTGCGCGGCTCGACGAGTCGCATCCCGACAGGGTGTCTCCCCACGAGCTGACGCCGCGCGAGGACGGAAGTGCTGCGCTTCATCGCGCAGGGCTTCAGCAACAAGGAGATTGCCGGGCGCCCTCGATGTCAGCGTGAAGACGATCGAGACGCATAAGTCGAGGGCGATCGAGAAGCTCGGCCTGTCCACCAGAGCTGATATCGTGCGATATGGCGTCTCGCAGGGGTGGCTTGGTGATCTACCCAAATAGTCGGGCTGTCGCGACAGATTGCCGCTGACGCCGAGGCCGTGCGTTGCTCTCGTTCGACGCTGGCGTGGCTGCCATGGCGCTTGGCTCGCATCCTCACTCCATCCCTGGTACGCAGCGGTACACTTCCGGAGAACTCGGAGGTGGGGCGCGGATTGGTCCTTCGTCAATCAAAACGAAGGAGAACCCGATGCGGACCAGAAACGCAGTTCCGATCGCAGCCGTTGCACTCGTCGCGATCCTATCCAGCGCCGACATGGCATCCGCCGCGACCGTCATCTCGCCAAAAGCTCCGATCGCCGCGGGAAGCCTCGTCAACGGGGCCAACGTGATCGAAGCGCGTTGGCGCGGCGGTGGCTGGCATCACGGGCATCGGGGATATGGTTGGCACCACCGGTACGGACGCGGTTACGGCTGGGGACCGGCGATCGGAGGTCTCGCAGCAGGCGCGGTCATCGGCGGAGCGATCGCCAACAGCCGGGCCCAGGCCGCCGAGGCGGACGCCTACTGCTCCCAGCGCTTCAGATCCTACGATCCGAGCTCCGGCACCTATCTCGGCTACGACGGACAGCGTCACCCTGTCCATGAGTCGCGGCTCGATGATGAGGTATCCCTCATCGAAGCGCCCCAACGCCTCGAAAGATAAAACTCAGTGACAAGGACCGATAGCATGCGAAACATAACGGCAGCGCTGGCGCTGACAGCTCTGGCCTCGACTGCGGCGTTTGGTGAGTCTGCGCCGCAGACGACGGCGGCAAATCAGACCGTTCGCCAGGACATCGTCGCCAGCCTCCAGCAGTCCGGCTTCACGAATGTGCGGGTGATGTCCGCCTCGACCGTCATTCAGGCGAAGGATCGCGCAGGCAATCCGATTACGGTGCTCGTGGGAGCGAATGCTGCAGACGAGGTTGCCACGGTCGGGGCGAACACAGCCGCCTCGTCGGCTGGATCCACGTCCGAGACGGCGCCGGGCGGTGCCTTCACCTCCGTTCCGTCCAAGGACGGGCTCGGATCGCGGGTGATCGGCCTGGATGTCTTCAACATGGCCAAGCAGAACATCGGCACCATCAAGGATATCGCCTTCAACGAGAACGGTGTCGACGGTTACATCCTGTCGGTCGGCGGCTTTCTCGGGATTGGCGACCAGTACGTCGCGGTGCGTCCTTCGGCGATCAAGATCAAATATGACCAGAACGACAAGCGATGGCATGCCTCGATGGATACGACCGCAGAGCAGCTGAAGGCGGCTCCGTCGTTCAAGTATCCGAGCAGCATGTGAGCAGGAAATCCGGAGCGGCGCGAACTCGCGCCGCTCCGGTGGCGCTTCACCCGACAATCTCATCCGCCGCGAACGGCATCAAGACTTGGTGACGCCGTCGTCGCGTATGCCTTGCCGCGAGGGACTGCGGTGACGACCCGGAGGGAAGCACAATGACGGTCGAAAGCAACCCGTGGCGTGCTCACAGGGCGGGCGCTCTCGCGCCGGCTCTGAAGCGTTTCGAAAACAGCTCCGTCAAAAAGGCAGCGAAGGGAGCTTTCCTGACCGGGATCCGGTGCGACGTCGCGAACCTGCTCGTCGGGGCGTTCCTGTTCTCGTCGCCCTGGGTCCTTGGATTTGGCGGCTCGACGCCGAACGCTGCAACTCAGACGGCCGGTGTGCTTGGGGCCGTCATCGGCGTCACCAGCTTCGCTGCATTGGCTGCGTTCGAAGTCTGGGAGGAATACATTCTCGTGCTGGCGTCGGCAGCAGCCATTCTGTCGCCAGTCCTGATCGGTCTGGCCGCCCTGCCAGCCGTCACTATAGCGCTGAGTGGCGTGGCGGCGCTGGCTCTGGCGGTTTCGCGACTCTGGCTGCTTCGCCGCGCGGCCCCGGCCCTCCGCTGACGGAAAGCCAGGATGCCGAGCGCAGCACTCGCATCAGATCGATCGCCGCGGCTCCGTAAGCGTGGCGTGCACGGCACGGCCGCGGCATCTCGTTCACCGCGCCATGGCACGTCGTGCAGCCGACGCATTTGGCGACGTGAATCGATGATCGAAATACACGTAAGTCAGGCAAGCGGTGCACGCGCTGCCAGGCGATCGGCTTGTTGTCCGCAAGGCTGGTGCGAACGGGCGCGAGCATCTTGGCGTTGGTCCATAGCTGGGAGTGGCACGTCATGCAGGTGTCCGTGGGCGGCATGCCGGCAAGCCGGGCCTTCTCGACCGAGGTGTGGCAGTAGCGGCAATCAAGGCCGAGGCCACCGACATGATGTTGATGGCTGAAGGGCACCGGCTGATCGCGTGTGACGTCCTGATTGGTGACAGGGTGAGCGGGCAACCTGGTAAGCGAAGCCCGCGCCGACGATCGGGAACGCGCCGATCGCCGCCAGGATCAGCACGGCGATCGTGTTGGCTCCGGGACGAAAGATCTGCATGCGCGGGCTCGCCGATGATCGTCCGTCCTCCTAGATCTTCAGTTTCACCGCAATCGATTTCGCCGCCGGCGTTTTCGACTGCTGATCGTGATGCGACAGCGGCATGAGCGGATTCATCTCCGGATAATACGAGCCGACGCATCCGGCAGGCAGGCTGAACGGCGTCACCTTCAGCGGTCCGGCCTCGCGGTGGATGCCATCCTCCGCATCGCTGATGAGCGACACCATCTGTCCCTCCTGCAGTCCGGCCCTGGCGATGTCGTCGGGGTTCATCAGCAGCACCTGACGGGTGCCCTCGATGCCACGCAGGCGATCGCTGAAGCCGTAGATGGTGGTGTTGAACTGGTCGTTGCTGCGCATCGTCAGCAACCGGTAGCGTCCGGGTGCATCGTCGAAACCGGCGGCATCGAGGGTCTTGGGGACGGTGAACTCGGCCCTCCCGCTCTTAGTTTTCCATATCCGCTCGCGCGCGGAGTTCCCGCGATAGAATCCGCCCGGCGTGAACATCCGGTCGTTGAAATCATGGAATTCGTCCGGATAGGTCTGTGCGATCAGATCCCTGATCAGCGCGTAGTTGCCGACCCAGTCGCGCCACTTCAGCCTCGGATTGGGGGATAGGGTTGCCTCGGCCAGGCTGGCGACGATGTCGACCTCCGACTTCAGATGCTCGCTGGCCGGCTTGCGCAATCCGATCGAGCCCTGGATGCAGCTGAACGTGTCTTCCATCGACACCGCTTGTGGACCGCTCGCCTGCATGTCCTGTTCGGTGCGGCCGCGACAAGGCAGGAGGTAGGCGACCCTGCCGTTCACCAGATGGCTGCGATTGAGCTTGGTCGCGATCTGGACCGTCAGGTCCATTCCGCGCCACGCGCGTTCCATCGCCTCGCGCTCCGGAATCGCGCGGACGAAGTTGCCGCCAAGGCCGAAGAAGGCTTTGACCTTTCCCGACAGAATGCCTTCGCAGGCTTCGACCGTGTTCATTCCCTTGTCGCGCGGCGGATCGAAGCCGAAGAGTTCGGCGATCTTGTCGAGCGGCACCAGCTCCGGCTTTTCGGAGATGCCGACGGTGCGCTGTCCCTGCACGTTCGAATGCCCGCGGACCGGAGATCCCGGTGCCGTCCCGTCCGATATTGCCCTTCAGCAGCAGCATGTTGATGAACATGGCGACATTCTCGAAGCCGTGAACATGCTGGGTCAGGCCCATGCCGTAGATGCCGATCACCCGGTCGGCCTTGACGTAGATCTCTGCCGCCCGCTCGATCGCGCCCTGGCTCAAGCCGGACTTGGCCTCGATCTCGGCCCATGAGGTGCCGCGGACCTTGGCCTCAAACTCTTCGAAACCCTGGGTGTGTTGTTCAATGAAGGGGACGTCGAGAACTCGTTTTCCCTGGGCCTTGGCCGCGTCATCGGCGGCGAACACATGCTTGCAGATGCCCAGCATCACAGCGATGTCACCGCCGAGCCGGACCTGGTGATATTGCGTGCTGATCGGCGTTTCACTGCCGGTCAGCATCTCCGCCGGGTTCTGTGGGTTGGTGAACGCAATCAGGCCCTTCTCGCGCACCGGATTGAACGTGACGATCGGCACGCCGCGCTTGGCGGCATCCTGCAGGGGATGCAGGAAGCGGGGCTGTTGGAGCCGGTGTTCTGGCCGAAGAAGAACATGGCATCGCAGTTCTTCAGGTCGTCGAACACGACCGTGCCGACGCCCGCACCGATGACCTTCTTCAGCGCCACCGAGGTGGTCTCGTGGCACATGTTCGAGCTGTCGGGCAGATTGTTGTTGCCGTAGGCGCGCGCGAGCAGGGCGTAGAGGTAGGAGGTTTCCAGGCTTGCCCTGCCGGACGAATAGAAGATGACGGACTTCGGATCGAGCCGGCGGAGCTCGGCGCCGATCGCATTGAAAGCCTCGTCCCAGGAGCAGGGCTCGTACTTGTCGCTCTGCGGGTTGTAGCGCAGCGGATGGGTGAGGCGGCCTTGCTGCTCCAGATCGTAGTCGTTCCAGGTCAGCAGTTCGGCGACAGTGTGTTGCGCGAAGAAGTCTGGCGTGCACCGGCGTGTGGTGAGCTCCCACAGCGTGGCCTTGGCTCCATTTTCGCAGAATTCGAAGGTGTGGTAATCGGCGGGCTTGGCCCAGGAGCAGGACACGCACATGAAGCCCTTCGGTTTGTTCTGCCGCGCCAGCGTCTCGAGCGCAGCCGGCGTGGCCCATTCCTTGCCGAAGATCCGCGCGATTCCGCGCAGCGATCCCCAGCCGCCGCTGGGCCCGTCGTAATGGACCGTGTCGTGATCTGCTGCTTGCTCGCGATCGTGGAGGCTCTTGTGGTCGGCCTGAGACATCTTCAACTCCGTACGGCACGCGCCCCGCACGGCTGAAACGCACATACGATGCAGCAGTTCCTCGGTCGGGTTGACATGGCACAGCTTCGGGATGGTCGCGTACCAACCGTGTCTTCCGGTCGTTCGCGCGTAACCGGGTTCTTGATCCGGCGACTGTTCGGCGAAGGCCACGGGATTGTCCCGCTACAATCCGGCTTCACACCTCACGTTCCTGCAACGTACGGGCTGAGCCTGCGCGCCGGGCACGCAAGCGGACCAACTGCGTTGCATGGCGTCGGCGCTCGCTGGGCTAAGGCGCTGACGTCGGTCCGATGTCCTGTCGGGAGGTGGGCGCCGAGCGGCTCATGGATGACCGTCGTGCGGTACGGCGGCGCACCGACTGGCTGAGCACTGATGAGAACCATCCGGCTTTCCATCGGTTCAACCGTGGCTCAGTGCAAGCTCACAGAGGAGGACCCAATGTCCATCAGACTGATCGGCTCATCGTTGCTGGTGCTCGCGGCGCTTCAAGCTCCGGCTTTCGCGCAAGGAACGAGCACCATCTCTCAACCGAGCAGCCAGGGCGCACAGGCGTCCAACCAGACCCCGCCGCTGCCGCAGCAGATCAAGCAGAAGCTGCAGAAGCAGGGCTTTACCGAAATCAACGTGGTGCCCGGCTCGTTCCTGGTCAGCGCAAAGGACAGCAACAACGATCCGGTCACAATGGTGATCGGACCGCACTCGCTGACCATGTTCACCGAAATCGACAACCAGCCGAAGACCACGGGCAGCGCGGCCGGCGCCAGCCACGACGATTCGGGCAGCAGCGGGAAGGCGAAAAACACCAGCAAGTAGAGCCGCGAACGCAGGAGACCACGGCGCGCCGGATCTTGTTACGGTCGCGCCGTGGCACGGCGCCCCCCCGCCTGAAGGCTCCGTGCATCGGGATTGGATATTATTCGTTATGCGTGCAAGCGCGTTTGCTCCGGAGGCTCCATGTTGAAATGGGCGCTCATCTTCTTCGTCATATCGATCGTCGCCGGTTTTCTCGGTTTCAGCGGCATCGCCGCCGGATCCGCCCGGATCGCCAAATGGCTGTTCGTGGCCGCCCTGGTGATCTTCGTCGCCTTCATCGTCCTGGCGATCACGGCCGGAGAAGTGATCTTCTGATCAGGAAAGGGTTTGCCGGCAGTGCGGCCTTCTTCATGCTGACACTGCCCTGCCGGACTCTCACATGCCGCGTGCTTGTTTGCTGCACGCGGACCGCTTGTATCAGCCGATACACGGTCTTCCCTGCGCCTCTTCTTCGGAAGAAGAGGTTTACTTGAAGCACCGCAACTCGGGCGGAGACCGCCGCGAGATAGCTCAGTCATGTCTGCTGTTCGAAACGTATAAGACGTACCAAACGATGTCCCGCATCAGGTGGGCAGCCGCTGGGTGATCTGCGGTCTCCGGCGGCGTCGAAAACACCGCGCGGCCATCGTCGACTGGGGCGCGCCCGCAACACGGACCTTGTGCACATTCGAATGAGGACGCGCAGCTCACCGTCAACAGGCAGCCCCTAGAGGTTACCGCCTGCGCGCCGTCTGACTTCACGCATGAGGATGACCTTTTGAAGCCAAGCCTTGTTCGCATCAGTTCCATCTGTTGGAATTCCTGTGATGCTGGCCACTTGATCCTCGGACTAGGTATCCTCCCGAACGAGAACCTCGCCTGATCGACATGACCTCGCGGAAGGGACGGAGCCGATCTCATGCCAGCAGTCACACCTGTCCGCGTTGCCGTGCTCGACGACTTTCAGGACGTCGCGCGCGCACTCGCAGACTGGAGCTTGCTCGAACCTCGTGCCACGACGACGTTTTTCAACGACAATGTGACGGGGGACGCGCTCCTGGCGCGATTGCTGCCGTTCGACGTGATCATGCTCATACGCGAGCGGACCAAATTGCCGGCTTCGCTGATCGCCCGTCTGCCCAACCTCAAGCTGGTGGTCACCGCGGGGATGCGCAATCTGGGCATCGACGTGGCCGCGTGCACGGCGCGCGGGATCCCGGTCTGCGGCACCGAGACGGGGAGCAGTTCGACCGCCGAGCTGGCCTTCGGAATGCTCCTGGCGCTGTCGCGGAATATCGTGGTGGAGGATCGCGCGCTGCGCGAGGGACGCTGGCAGACACGCCTGGGCTTTGCCGTGAAGGGTTTGACGCTCGGCATCCTCGGGCTCGGCCGGCTCGGCACTCAGATGGCCGGATACGGCAGAGCATTCGGCATGGACGTCATCGCCTGGAGCCAGAACCTGACCCCGAAGGATGCGGCAGCGGGAGGCGCCGAGTTCGTCGAGAAAGACGACCTGTTTCGTCGCGCGGACTTCATCAGCATGCACGTCGTCTTGAGCGAGCGTACCCGCAACATCGTGGGCGCTGCGGAATTGGCGCGGATGAAGCCGTCGGCTTGTCTGATCAATACGTCGCGCGCCGGCCTCGTCGACGAGACCGCCCTGATTGCGGCGCTGAAGGACGGCCGGATTGCAGGGGCGGCGCTTGATGTGTTCGATGTCGAGCCCTTGCCGCGGGACGCGCCGATCCTGTCGGCGCCCAACACCTTGCTGACGCCGCATCGCGGCTATGCTTCGCGCGACAGCTACAAGACCTATTTCAGCCAGGCCGTGGAGGACATCGCCGCCTGGCTCGACGGCAAGCCCATCCGGGTCCTGGCCGCCTGATTTCCAGACTCCTGCTATCCTGAAGTCTGATAGGTCTCGGCGGGCGTCGCCGATGGTGCCGCGCCGCGCGCCTCCTCGCTTGAGCGCTTACCCGGTCGGCGCCGCGCCAGCAGCCCCGACACGATCTGCCAGGCGATGATCAGGGCGACGATCCCGAGAATGCTCCCGCTGATCGGATGCTCGATGAACGTCGTGAAGCTGCCGTGGCTGAGCAGCATCGCGCGCCGGAAATTCTCCTCCAGGATCGGTCCGAGGATGAAGCCAAGCATCAAGGGCGCGGGATCGAGGCTGAGCCGGAAGAAGATGTAGCCAAGCACGCCGAAGAACGCCGTGGTGTAGATGTCATCCAGGCTGTTGTTCACGCTATAGGTGCCGACGCAGCAGAAGAACAGGATTGACGGGAAGAGCGCGCTGTATGGGATCTTGAAGACCGTCAGCCAGTAGCGGACCAGCGGAACGTTCAGGAGGACCAGGAAAAGGTTTCCGATCCACATGCTCGCAACCAGCCCCCAGAACAGATCCGGATGGTCCGCAATCATGGTGGGCCCCGGCTTGATGCCGTTGATGATGAATGCCGCCATCATGAGCGCCATCACGGCGTTCTCCGGAATTCCGATGCTCATCAGCGGAATGAAGCTCGTTCGCGCGGCCGCTTCGTCTGCCGCCGCCTGTCCGGCGACGCCCTCGATCGCGCCCTGGCCAATCTCGTCGCGGTACTTGCTGAACTTCTTGTCGACGGCATAGGCCGCGAATTGTGCGATGACGGGACCGCCGCCCGGCAGAAGTCCGAGGAGCGAACCGGCCGCGCTTCCGCGGAGCGCGCTCGGGATGATGCGCTTGAACTCGGTCCAGTTCGGCATCAGCTTGATCTTGCCACGAAACGGCGAAGTCTGCTGGTCCTTGTCCAGATTCTTGGTGATCTCGGCGATGCCAAAGCAGCCGAGCGACAGGCTGACGAGCGCGATCCCGTCGTACAGCGTAGGAAGGCCCATCGTGAACCGGAGGGTTCCGGTATTGACGTCGGTGCCGACGAGGCCGAGGAGGACGCCAACGAGGCACATCGACAGGCCGTCGAGAACGCTGCCGGTCGTCACGAGGCTGACGCAGAGGAATCCGAGCAGCACGAGCGCGCAGTACTCGGTCGGGCCGAACATCAGCGCCACCTGGCTCAAGGGCGGGGCGAGAGATGCCAGAACGATCGTCGCGATCGTGCCACCGATAAAGCTGGAAATGCCCGCCGTGAACAGCGCAAGTCCGGTCTTGCCCTTGAGCGTCATCTCATAGCCGTCGATGCAGGCGATGATGCTGGACGCGTGCGGCATCCTCATCGTGATCGCGCTGACATTGTCGCCGTACTGGGCACCGTAGTAGATGCCAGCCAGCATGATCAGCGCGCCGTCGGTCGGCAATGAATAGGTCAACGGCAGTAGAAGGCTGATCGTCGCCAGCGGCCCAAGCCCCGGCAGCAGGCCCACCAGCGTGCCGATGGTGCAGCCGGCGGCACAGAACAGCAGATTGTTGAGCGTCAGGGCGTGACTGAAGCCAAAGGAGAGATTGGACAGGATATCCATCGGTGTCGCCTCAATAGAGCGGGAGCTGCAGTCCGAGGCCGAGCTTCATCGCAAGCGCGACGGAAGCGAGTACGGCGCTCAGCGCAAGAGCTCGCGACGGCTTGAAGTCGGAGGCGGCGTAGGAGGTGACGAGCACCATGACGACGAGGCCGACCAGCATGTTCACGTACTCGGAGAGCAGCACGAAACTGAGCAGGCCGGCGGCCACGAGCGCGATGTTCCTCGCCTTGAATGCGAGTCTGTCGCCATCGACGAGGTGGGCGCGCAGCACGATCGCGAAGCCTACGAGGAACAACAGGGCGGAAATGACGAGCGGAAACATGCCAGGTCCCGCCCGGCCCAGCGTACCCAAGGGATAGCCGCGGGCCTGCAGGCCGAAGAACAGGGCTATGGCGAGCAGGCTCAGCCCTTTCGCCAGGTCTCGGTTGATAGTCATGTTTCCTCCGCGGGGCGTGCGCTTGAGATCGGCACATTGTCCCATGAGGAGGAAGCCCAAGGCTTGTGACGAAAGGCTTGTGACGAAAGGCTCGTGACGAACCTGGACACGCGCACCGTCGTCTGGTCGGCTTCGATATGCTCGGAGCCGGTCAGGAACAGACGTGATGGGCTTCCTCCACTCGCATCCAGAATAGCTGTCGTGCTAGGGTCGAGATGCACCCGAATTTCATCTGCTGGAACACGAGAAAATGGCGGCACACCACAGCTATGACGGCGTGAACCGCTCGCTGGAGCGAGGCATCGCCATCTTACGGGCGTTCAAGCCGGGGTCGCCGATCTCGGCAATGCCGAGATCGCCGAACGCACGGGGCTGGCCAAGGCGACGGTCAGCCGGCTGACGCAGACGCTGGTGAGCGGAGGGCTGCTGCAGAGAGATCCGGGACGCCGAGTCTACAGGTTGGCGCCCGCGGTTCTCAGTCTGGCGCACGCAATGCGTCTCAGCTCTCCCATGCTGTCCGTCGTTGCGCCGCTGATGCGGACCGAAGCATCGCGGCGTCGCGTCAATGTGGGGCTGGCTGCGGCGGACCAGGATATGATGGTCTACCTGGAGTCGTTCCGCTACCACCCCCGATTGACACATCGGACGGTGGTCTCGGGCCAGCGCATCCCTGTCGAACTCACCTCGTTGGGGCGCGCCTATCTGTGGGCGCTCGAGCCCTCCGCCCGCGAACAGGAGTATGCCGCCATCGCAAAACGGCGCCCGAAAACCTACAAGAGGCTCATTCGCGAGATCGAGAGATCCTTCACTGAACTGGACAAGCTCGGCTATTGCGCGGTCGGTTGGCAGCCCGGAGTCGTGGCCGTTGCGACGACGCTGCCTTACGGCGCAAGTGAGCCGCACGTCATGAACATGAGCATTGGGAGCGTCGAGCCGCTGGCCGAGGCCGCGCACAGGCTGGCGCCATGGCTGCTTGATCTGAAGCGCCGCTGCCTCAATCGGCTCGAGCATGCAGCGGCATCCGAGTTGAGTTGAGCGCCATCCCGTCCAATTCCAGCAGCTGGAATTGGGGGCGTCCCGGGCGAGCCGCCGCATCGTAGTCTCCTCCGCAACAAGGTCCGGCGGACTACGCCGGATGTGGCGGAGGAAACCTTCGATGGCAGATCATCGCGTAGGACGGAACGTCTTGATGCTGGCGAGCCTGGGATTGGCGATCGTCGGCGCAATCCCGGGGGCGGCCCGTGCCGAGTATCCCGATCGACCCATCAAGGTCGTCGTTCCCTTTTCGCCCGGCGGCGGGACGGATTTGATCGCGCGAACGTTGGCGAAGCCGATGGCTGCAAAGCTCGGGCAATCGATCGTGGTGGAGAACAAGCCTGGCGCGGGGACCATCATCGGCTCGGATGTCGTCGCCCGAAGCCAGCCGGATGGGTACACGCTCCTGATTGCGACGCTCGCCCATTCGGTCAATCCGAGCCTTCACGCCAAGCTGCCGTACGATACGGACAAGGCGTTCGCCCCGGTCACGCTGATCGGCACCTACCAGAACATCCTGGTCGTCAAGCCGGAGAGCCCGTTCAAGACGGTCGAAGACGTCATCAAGGCGGCCAAGGCCAATCCGGGGAAGTACACCTATGCCTCGCAGGGCATCGGGACGTCGGCGCATCTGGCGGGCGAACTGTTGAACAATCTTGCTCATATCGAGCTGACGCACATCCCCTACAAGGGCGCGGGCCCCGCGCTGACCGATGTTCTCGGCGGTCAGGTCGACATGATGTTCGCGAGCAGCGCCGCAGTGTCCGGGTTCATCACGAGCAAGAGCCTGCGGCCGATTGCCGTCACGGGCGCCAAGGGACAGACCCAGGTGCCGGGCGTTCCCAGCGTCGAGGAGACCGTGCCCGGATATGTGTTCGACAGCTGGTACGGGCTCTACGTGCCCGCGAAGACACCGAAGTCGGTCGTCGACAAGCTCCTCGAGGCCGTCAAGTTCGCCGCGCAGGATCCGGACTTTCTCAAGCGGGCGCAGGACGAAGGCTTGCTGCTGCGGGTCGGGACGCCGGAAGAACTCGATGCATACGTCAAAGCGGATACCGTTCGCTGGCGCAAGGTCGTGACTGAAAACAAGATCAAACCGGAATAGGCACTATGGGCTCGGATATTGTTCTGAAGACCGTCAGCGACGGCATTGCAACCGTGACGCTGAACCGCCCCGAGAAGCGCAATGCCATGAGCGACGAGATGCGCTCGTCGCTGATCGAGGTGCTCGAGGACATCGCCGCAGACAAATCGGTTCGCGCACTCGTGCTCACGGGGGCCGGCAAGGGGTTTTGTGCAGGCGGCGATGTCGCCGGCATGAAGCGACGGATGGAGGCGCCGGCCGGGGAGATTGGATTCAACGGCTGGGCGCGTCAGCAACGGGTGCACCGCACCCAGATGTTGCTGCATACCATGCCCAAGCCGACCATCGCGGCCGTGAACGGCGCGGCGGCGGGGCTTGGCGCGGACACGGCGATGGCGTGCGATTTCATCATCGCGAGCCCCTTTGCGAAGTTCGTGTGGTCATACATCCTGCGTGGTCTCATTCCGGACGGCGGAGGCATGTACTTTCTGCCGCGGCGCGTCGGGCTGGCGAGAGCGAAGGAACTCATCTTCACCGGCCGGCAGGTCGGTGCGGACGAGGCCATCCAGCTCGGCATCGTCGATCGCATGAGTCCGCCCGAGACGTTGCTCGGGGATGCGCAGGATTGGGCACGCGAACTATCCGCCGGTTCGAGCACCGCGATCGCTCTCGGAAAAGCCATTCTCAACCGGTCGTTCGAGACCGAGGCCAACAATATCTTCGCGAGTGGAAGCCAGGCGCAGGGCATCTGCTATACCAGCACCGAGCATCGCGACGCGGTCCTCGCATTCCTCGCCAAGTCGAGCAACTGACGAGCGCAGCCGATGTCCCTGGATGCTTTGTTCAATCCACGCAGCATTGCCATCGTCGGCGCCTCCGCGGACTCGACCAAGACCTCCGGTCTGCCAATCCGGTTCTTGCGGCAACAGAAGTTCGGAGGGGAGATTTTCCCGGTCAACCCGCGCGTGGCCGAAATAGACGGTCTTCGATGCTACAACAGCATCGAGGCTCTGCCGGTATCACCCGATGTCGCGATGGTCCTGCTTGGTTCGGCGCATGCGGTGGAGGCGGTGCGCGAACTGGCGGCCAGGGGCACGAAACACGCGATCGTCCTGGCAGGCGGATTTGGCGAGAGCGGAGAAGACGGACGAGAGCGCCAGCAGCAGCTTCTTGCTGCGGCGGGCGGAATGCGCATCCTCGGACCGAATACGATTGGTCTCGTGAATGTTTCGAACGCCGTGCCGCTGTCGGCGAGCGGCGCGCTGTCGGCCGGCGCGCTGTTGAAGGGCTCCGTCAGCGTGGTCTCCCAGAGCGGCGGAATTCTCGGCGCATTGCTCTCGCGGCTGACGGCGAGCGGTGTCGGCCTCTCCAAGCTGATTGCCACCGGCAACGAGGCGGATCTCGAGATTGCCGACTTCGTCGACCATCTGGCCGACGACCCCGATACATCCGTGATCGCTCTCTACATCGAGGCGATCCGTCATCCCGAGAAGTTCCGCCGCGCGGCGCGTCGGGCGCGAGAGGCGGGCAAGACAATCGTTGCCTTGAAGATCGGCCGGTCGGCAGCCGGCGCACGCGCTGCCGCCTCGCACACCGGCGCGATGGCCGGCACGGACCGGACATATGATGCGTTCTTCCGCGATCTCGGCATCGTCCGGGCCCAGACCTTCGGCGACCTCGTCGACATTCCCGCTGCACTCGCGACGCAGCCGGCATTGATGGGGCGCCGTGTCGCGATCCTGACGTCGACCGGCGGGGCGGGGACCCTCATCGTGGACAGTTTCGGCCTGAACGGCCTCGAAGCGCCAGACCCGGACGCGAGGACGGCGGCGCAACTCGCCGCGCTGATGCCCGATGGTCCATCGTCATTGGGGACCAATCCAATCGACGTCACCCTCGCAGGCCTGCAGCCGGCGATCCTGAAGGGCTGTATCGAAACGCTGCTGGACAGCCCCGCCTACGATGCACTGGTGGTGATCGTCGGGGCGACGAGCGTGCGCAATCCCGACTTGATCAGCAACGCCATCCGCGAAGCGAAGTCCGTGCGTTCCAAGCCCTTGCTGGCCTATGTGAGCCCGCATGCGCCGGAAGCCGTGTCGCGGTTGACCACACAGGGCGTTCCGACCTTCAGTACGCCGGAGGCCGTCACCGTTGCCCTCGATGCCCTGTGGACCGTTGGACGCCCGCTCCGTCGACTTGAAGGACCTCGGCCGCGCCCGGCCGTCGACATTCCAGACGACTGGGTCGGCTCGCTTGACGAGCACAAGGCCAAAGCGCTGTTCGCAAGGTTCGGTATCCCCGTCGTGCGAGAGAAGATCGTCGCGAATGAATCCGAGGCTCGTGAGGTGGCGCGAGAGTTCGGTGGCAACGTCGTGCTGAAGATTCTCTCGTCGACGATCACCCACAAGAGCGATGTCGGGGGCGTTGCCGTCGGGCTCGATGCTGCAACGGTCGGTGGTGCTCTCGACCGGATGCGGGAGGTCGTCACGGCCAGGGCGGGACACGCGCCGGAAGCGTTCATTGTTCAGGAAATGGTTCAAGGCGGAGGATTGGAACTGATCCTCGGTTGCCACCGCGATCCGCTCGGTCTGGTTCTGCTGCTCGGCATGGGAGGCGTCACGGCCGAGCTCATGAACGACACGGTCGTCCGACTGCTGTCCTCCGAGACGTCGTTGTCGCGCGACCTCGCGCTGGAGATGGTCCGAGAGCTCAGGTGCTGGCCCTTGCTCGACGGATATCGAGGGCGCGCCAAACTCGACGTCGAGGCGTTGGTCGACGCGATCGTCAATTTCGCCGCGATGGCGGTCGCGCTCGATGGGCGCATCGTAGAGGCCGAGATCAATCCGATGTTCGTTCTTCCCCTAGGTGCGGGCGTTCGCGCTGCCGACGCGGTGGCCGTGCTGACGAGCGGTCAGGCTCCAACGAGTCGCTGATCTGCGTGCAGGCGATAGCAGCCGTCAGGTCCGCTTACGCAAATGACGGTCAAAGCCATGATGTGCCTGTCCTCCACTCGACTCTGGGCAGATCAGAGCGGAGATGTGGCGCGGCGAGATTGCGGGTCACAGTGCACAAAATCGCGCTGGACCATCCGATGAAGCTGTTTCGTCGGATGGCCGATATTCATCGTCTGTTCGATGAAGGATGACCAGCTCGCTCCCGGTGCGTTCGCGCCAGCCATTGCGGGATTACGCTGACGCTGACAGTGCACTTGACTATCCCGCTGATCAGGGTCGATGCCTCACGGCTGCGAACCATCTCTTGGATTGTCCGGTCAATGGCCGTACGTTGGTGGGCGGGACGGAATTGGCCCGAAGCAAACACCATGGAGAACAGTTGGTCTGATGGATGAGGACGACCCGAGCGATCAAATCTCCCGGATCGAGGCGCGGATCGAAGAGCTTGCCGAAACGGCCGAGCGGTGCCGAAAGATCATCCTGGCCTCGAAGATCGTGATATCCGGTGGCGCCGCATTGCTGCTCGGGGCGGTGCTGGGCCTGCTCGGGTCCAATGCGGTCGTCGTCCTCGGCGCGATTGCCGCGGTGCTCGGCGGCATCGTTTCGCTCGGATCGAACGTCAGCACCTTGCGACAGACCGTGGCGGCGATGGCCGCCGCCGAGAGGTTTCGCGCGGAGCTGATCGGCAGGATCGATCTTCGCCTGGTTGGTGAATGAAGCGGATTGCAGCTTCGCTCTCGCCGACCTCGCCCGCCGCATCCCGTCGCGCCGTATCGGCATCGCATCGACGCGCTTGAACAAGTCCTCGGCCGAGACCAGCGTCTCCGAGGCGAACACCGCGGTGGGCGAGAGAGACTGGCTGGCTCAAGACGGGCTGCCGACCGGTACGATGGGCCGGGAGACGTCAGCCGAGGTCGCGCGCAAAATTGGCGATCAGGCCCGCTAGGGCGTCCGGTGCTTCGAGCGGCGACAGATGGCCAACGCCCGCCAGCAAATGGAGCTTGGCCTGAGGGATGCGGGGCAGCAGCTCCGTCCGCAACGTCTCCGGTGTGTCGACGCGATCTTGGTCGCCACTGACGACGAGCGTGGGCACTTCGATCTGGCCGACGACCTTGGAAATATCCTCAAGGCTCGTCGCTGTTGGCCAGGCCTTGCGAGCCTGCCGCGCTCCGCGAAGGCTGTCGCTCACCACCTGCGCGCGATCGGCAGGGCTAAGTGGCCTGCCGGCAAGCACCTGGTCGATTGTTGCTTCCACGGACTCGGCCGTGTCATAGGCTCCGGCCATCATCTCGCGCGCGACGGACGGAAGCGCGATTGGCGTGGGCGGCGCGGGCGCCACGAGCACCAGCCCGACCAGGCCCTCTGGCCGGCGAGAAGCGATCAATTGAGCCACCTTGCCGCCCATCGAGTGGCCGATCAGAACGTAGCGCGGCAGGTCGAGCGCACGGATGACCCCGACCGCATCATCGGCGAGATCGGCCAGCGCATAGCCACTCGCCGGCGCATCCGATTCACCCCATCCGCGGTGATCGGTGGCAACGGTGCGATGCGTCGGCGCCAACTTCGCCGTAACGTGCTTCCAGGTCCGTGCCGACCCGCCCCAATAGTGGAGAAACACCAGCGTCGGCTCTCCGCTCCCTTGTTCCTCAACATGGATGTGAATGCCGTTCGTTGCCACCTTCATGGAGACCTCCTCATGATATCGGCCGGACATCGGCGCTCGGCTCAGCAGTGATTGGCGCTTCTTGGGGGGCCTGTTAATCCGGCGTTTGCTATCAGCATTCGATAACGAGGCGATCGAATGGAGAGCCGATGGACAGGCTTATGAGCATGGCGGTCTTCGTCACGGCCTCCGAGGAAGGGAGCCTGGTCGCAGCCGCGCGCCGCTTCGGCCTGTCGGCCTCCATGGCGGGCAAGCATGTTGCTGCGATCGAGGCGGACCTTGGTGTGAGGCTCATGCAGCGCAGCACCCGGAGCCTCGTGCTGACGGAGGCTGGACGGGCCTACTATGCGCGATCGAAGCGGATCCTGGACGAGTACGAGGACGCCAAGCGGGAGGCGGCCGAGGTTCAGGAGGTGGTTCGCGGCGTCCTGCGAGTGGCGGCCCCCTTCACCTTTGGCGAGTTGCACCTGAGCGGATCGGTCGCCAGCTTCCTGGCACGCCACCCCGAGGTCGTCGTCGAAATCATGCTCAATGATCGTTACGTCGATCTGCTGGCGGAGGGGGTGGACGTGGCAATCCGCATCGGCCAGCTCCGAGATTCCGATCTGGTTGCGCGTCGCCTCGCGCCCTGCAAGATGGTTTTCTGCGCTGCGCCGTCGTTTCTGGCCCGCCGCGGTCCAGTGGCGACAATCGACGACCTTCGCGAGGCGCCCCGCCTGGCGTTCAGCGACGCGGTTTCCGCGGGCGATTGGACGATCCTCGACCCGGCCGGGAACTCGCATGTGATCAATGGCCCGCTCCGCATGCACGCGAATAGCATGCGCATGCTGCTCGTCGCGGCCTTGCGGGGGATGGGCATCACCTACGGTCCGAGCTTTGTGTTCGATGAGCACATCTCGCTCGGGCGAGCTGGTCGCGCTGCTTCCCGATCATGGCACCAGGGACCTGGCCATCCACGCCGTCTATGCGACGAACCGGCATGTGCCCTTGAAGCTGCGCAGCTTCATCGATCACCTCGTGACTGAGTTCGGCAACGACGCGCCGTGGGGGAGCCAGGGCGGGGACTGGAGTCCGGGCGCAGGAGAGATGAACGCGATGGGGCGTCGCAACGCTGGCGGTCCCGTGCAAGACCTGAGGGGAGAACATGATGCTCAAGAATCTCGATCCGCTGCTCAATGCAGACGTGCTCTACGCGCTCAGGGCGATGGGGCATGGTGACCGTCTCGTGATCTGCGACACCAACTTTCCGGCGGATGCGATCGCGCGGCAGACCGTCTTCGGCGAGCTGCTGCGCATCGACAATGTGAGTGCGGCCCGGGCCGTCCAGGCGGTGCTGTCGGTGCTGCCGCTCGACACCTTCATCGACGATGCCGCCGTGCGGATGGAGGTCGTCGGCCGGCCGGAGGAGGTGACGCCGGTGCAGCAGGAGGTCCAGGCGGTGATCAACAGCGTCGAAGGCAAGTCGTGGCCGCTGGTCGGCGTCGAGCGCTACGCATTCTATGAGATGGCCAAGAGCGCCTACTGCGTGATCGCGACCGGCGAGCGCCGGTTCTACGGCTGCTTCATCTTCAGCAAGGGCGTCATTCCGCCGGATGGCGCATAGCGATCATGATGCTGGCCGGCGCGCTACATGTGGCAGCGGCGCGCATGCCGGTAAGGGTGTCGCGATCGGTCATCCGCCTCGCGCTCGATGCGTAGCGCCCGCAGGGGCTGAATGGGCTTCTGGGAAGCGTCCCCGGCGAGAGATCGGTCCCGCATGTGCTGCGCTCCTGGCGGGCTACGGGACTGGACACGCCGGCAGAGAAGGAGTGCAGCGCCGGGCAAGCGCCGCGAGACCTCGCCCGGTGCCGCGCCGAGGCTTCAACCAGAAGCGGCCTCAGCGGCAATTCCAGGTCGTTCCCTGCGCGCAGACCGCGTTCGGGCTGTCGCCGCCATAGACCTGATAGGGGTATTCGCCTTTGCGGTAGTAGCCATAGGCGTGGGGGTTCACGCCGTAGTAGGCGGGAGCCTCGTAATACGTCGGACCGCCGTAGACCGGGCCATCGTAATAATCATAGGCGTCGCGGCTTGCGGCGATCGCAAGACCGGTGCCGATAGCACCCGCCGCGAGGGCCGCGCCGACCGCAGCGCCGCCGCCGCCGTGCCAGCGCCCGTTTCGCGCGTCGGCACTGGTCGGGGTCAAGGCGCCGATCGCGAGTGCAGTCAATGAAACGATTGCGGCCGTGCGGCCGAGCAGAGCTGTCTTGGTCGACATGTCAGGCCTCCAGTGAAGTACGCCGTGATTGGCTGATGTCTCCGGTGTCCGGCTCTGCCGAGAACTGTTGACGTATGTCAGAGCCGAACAATGCCGGCAAACGGATGATCAATTGCGGTTCTGGACCTGACCTCGCCGAGGAGCTGGCGACGGTCCAAAGCGAATGGCAGGTCCATCGCACTAGAACCGCCGTTCCCCTTTGGAGTTCCGGTCCCGCCCGAACTTCCGTGCGAGCGGACCGGTGTCGCTGGGCACGTGGAGGAGGGGGATGGCTCATGTTTTGCCGATCCGGTAGCCCCTATGCCGGAGCCAACTCATCACTGAGACAGTGCATTCCAATCACTGAAGGCGTTGAAAGGCGTCGATGAGACCGGCCGCTGTGACCCGACGAGCTCGCGCGCTCCTGAGCTGCACGACGGGCAATCTCTGCATGACGGTATGCGCCATCTGCCCGTCGTGCCAGTTTGTCGCGGACTCATCACTTGTGCTGTCGGGCAAATCACCTCCACATTCTCGCGCATCCCGGCTCGCTGAAGAGCAACTGTGCTGTTGAGGTAGGCCGGCGACCGGCCGGCCTCAAGGCTGGCGCGAGACGCGCCCCGCCTTCGGCGGCTCAAGGCCTTGACCCCGTCCGCTCGCCGTCCTTTGGGCTTGGCATGCGCTCGGTCGTGGACCGAGCGCGGCATGGCGCTCGATCAGCTCACTGCAACGCGTGGTGACTTAGGATTCCATTTTTCTCCGCGCCCGATCATCGTGTTGAGGATGACAATCAGCTTGCGCATGCAGGCGATGAGCGCAACTTTGGGCTCCTTGCCCTTGGCGGTGAGACGCTGATAGTAGGCCTTGAGCACCGGATTATGCTGGGTCGCTGCGCCGAGGCAGGGAGTGAACAGGCCGTTTCTCACCCAGCGTCGACCGCCCTTGATGTGGCGCTCGCCTCGGCGCTTGCCGCTGTCGTCGTCGTAAGGGGCGACCCCGATCAGGGCCGCGGCGATCTCGTCACTCACCTTGCCGAGCTCTGGCGCTCCTGCAATGAGGATGGCGGAGGTCGTGCCGGCAAGCCCTGGCACACTTTCGATGATCTCGGCGCGCTCGGCAAACTCCGGTGTGGCCTTGACCTTGGCCGAGATCGCAGCCTCGAGCTTCGCAATCTGGGCAGCGAGCGTCTTCAACACCTGGGAATGGGCCTTCTGCGCCAATCCCTGCACGACATGCTCGTTCTGGTTCTGCAGACGGGTTTTCAGATCCATCAGGTTCTTGCGTGCTTTCACCAGCCCCGCCAGTTCCTCGCGGGCAGCATCGTAGGTCTGGCCCGGTGCGTCGTCGAACGTCTCGGCGAACCAGGCGATCATCTCCGCATCGATCGTGTCGTTCTTCGCTAGTCGACCGGCCGACAGGGCAAAATTGCGAACCCGCTTGGGATCGACGATCCGCACCTCCACGCCGGCTTGGCGCAACACCTTGGCCCATTCGCGCTCATAACCGCCGCTGGCCTCCATGACGGCCTTGTTCACCTTGTGCTCGCGAAGCAAGGCCAACAGCTGGCGGTGCCCTTGCGCAGTGCTCGGGAACGCCTGCCGTCGTCCGAGGCTGCGAATGCAGACGTCCACCTTGTCCTTGGCCACATCGATGCCGGCGACACCGTTTGCGATTTGTGTCATCATCCACTCCCTTCCTTGCCTTGTATGGGCTCGAGGCCCTTGCAACTGTTCGGGTTGAGGAAGACCACCGGAGCTGTCCCTCGCTCTGAAACAGGCTCTGCCGCGTTTGGGGCGTTACGGGCTCAGATCCAGCGACGGGCGGTTTTGCGAGAACCGCCCGTTCGCGCATCTTGACAGACTTTCTGAACACAAGGGGCGTTGCGCGCGATCGTCACGAACGTCGAGCCGGGAAGGCGATGGGCGTGTTGCTCCGCAGCCGGGTGTTAAAGCCCGCGCCGACGAACGGAGCGATGCGACGGCGAAATGGTGTGGTCCTGGCATCGCGGTGCTGATGCCAAGCCGGCGGTGATGATGATCCGCCGGCGACGGGGGCAAGACAGCCGATCCCCGGGGAGAGCGCCTATAAGTCGTCAAACCGTCGCGCAGGGAAGGCCGGATATTGGGCTGAACCTGTGGTTCTGCCGCGTGCTTTTTGCTGCACGCGGACCGCGGGTATCAGCCGATACCCGGTCTTCCCTGCGCCTCTTCTTCATTGGAGGGGTCGACTGATCGCAAAGCTCGGGCGCAAGCCGCCGCGAGATCGCTCGGCCTTGTCTGCAGATCGGTCGCTCGAAGGAGGGAAGTGGTGACGATGTCCCGCGCCGGCGTTGTGCAATCTCCCTGCATCGGCGCCGTGTCAGCCCATCGTCGCCAGCCTGACCGCCAGCGCACACGCCCGGTCGTATTCGTCCAGGTTGATCCATTCGTCGATCGTGTGTGGCTCGTTCTGGCCGGTGCCGAAGGTCACGGTGGGGATGCCGTGGCGGACCATCCAGTTGGCGTCGAGGCCACCATTGCCGGCGCGCAGGGTCGGCGTGGCGCCAATGTCGGCGACGGCAGCGGTGGCGCGCTTGACGACGGGCAGGGTCTCCTTCATCCGGAACGGATGATAGTCGGTCTCGGCCTTGAACTTGACGCGGCCGGACTTGCCCTCGCTGTTGGTGACGCGCTTGGCGGCGGTCTCGAACGCGGTCCTGAAGGCCTTGGTGATCTCGCGGATGAACTTGGCATCGTGGCTGCGGCATTCGCCGCGGACATGGACGTAGTCGGTGACGACGTTGGTGGCGTCGCCCGCGGGGCGGCCTTCGCCGCCGGTGACCGGGCCGACATTGCTGGTGCCAAGCTTCGCGTCCTTGCCCTTGCCCTTCACCACCTTGCCGAACCAGCCGCCGGCTTTGACCTCGGCGAGCGCGAGCGCCAGGATCATGGTGGCGCTGATGCCGCGCTCCGGCGCGACGCCGGCATGCGAGGCGCGGCCAAAGATCTCGACCTCCCAGCGGTCGGCGCCGACGGCACCGATGGTGACGCCGGAGGCGGAGCTGCCGTCGAAATTGAAGGCCATCTCGGGCGCGCCGAGGTCGTCCGTGTTGACGTGGCGCGCGCCATAGAGCCCGCTCTCCTCGCGCACGCAGAACAGCAGGGTGATCGGCGGATGATCGAGCTTTTGCCTGACCAGCTCGGCCGCGAGCGTGACGAGGATACCGCAGCCGCAGCGATTGTCGCCGCCGAGCGCGGTCCTGGCCTGATTGACGATCTTGCGGCCGGAGATCTTCGGCTGTGCGCCGGCGCACAGCGGCACCGTGTCCATGTGGGTCATGAACATGATGCGCGGCTGGTTGTGCTGGCTGCCGCGGCCGGGCAGCTCGACGATCAGATTGCCGGTCTCGGTCGGCAGCGGAATGCGGGTGTTGGCATCGTCGAGCCGGATTGCCTTGGCCGGCACGCCGGCCTGCTTCAGCGCCGCCATGATCTCGCGCCCGATCGCCTTCTCCTGTCCGGTCACACCCTGGACGGCGAGAAAACGCATCAGACGATCGGTGGCGGCGGCGGTGTCGACGGACATGAAGCGATTCCCGTGATGAACGATGGACCCGGAGCATCCAGCCGGGCGGCCGGTTGCGCAAGGGGGCTCGCATTGGTTTCACCGCCTGACTCTTTCCAGATGCCTCGATCGTCTTCATGTCATCTCGACATTGGAGCCTCATCATGAGCCTGAAAGACAAGACGATCATCGTTACCGGTGGGAGCCGCGGCCTCGGCCTGGGAGTCGTGGAGGCCCTCGTTGATCGCGGCGCCAAGGTGACCGTCGTCGCGCGCGGAACCGAGGCGCTGAACGCGATTGCTGCGCGTCTGGGCGTGGCCACGATCGCGGCCGACGTCACCGACGAGGCCGCAGCGCATCGCATCGTCGGCGATATCAGCCCCGACATCCTGATCTTGAATGCTGGCACGACGCCGCACATGGACCGGCTGGATCGGCTGACCTGGAGGGATTTCTCGGTTGCCTGGGACACGGACGTCAAGGCGGGCTTGTACTGGATCCAGGCGGCGCTCAAGCTCCCCCTGAAACCAGGAAGCCGCGTCCTGGTCGGATCGAGCGGCGCGGCGGTGGGTGGTTCACAGATGTCAGGCGGCTACGGCGGCGCCAAGCGCATGCTCTGGTTCATGGCGAAATATGCCAACGGCGTGTCGCAGGACGACAGACTCGGCATCCGCTTCCAGGCGATCGTGCCGCGCATGATGATCCTGGGCACCGGCGTGGGAGACACGGCCGCGGGCGCTTATGCGGGCGCGATGGGCATTGCGCCGGAAGCGTTCATCGCCCGTTTCGGCGCGCCGATGCCGCCGCGCGCGTTCGGCGATCGCATCGTCTCCGTGCTGGAGGACCAGCGCTTCGCCGATGGTGTCGTGTTCGGTCTGAATGGCGACGACGGCGTGACGGTGATGGAAGGAGCGGCGGCTTGAGTGACGGACCACGGGATCAGCAAGACGCGCGCAGGGCCGAGCTCATGGCCCTGGCGGAGCAGTTGCGGCCCGGCCTGCATCGCTATTGCGCGCGGCTGATGGGGTCGGTGATCGACGGCGAGGACGTCGTGCAGGACACCCTGACGAAGGCGCTCGTCGCGGTGGACGAGATGCGCGACGTCGCGATGCTGCGCGCCTGGCTGTTTCGGGTCGCGCATAACCGGGCTCTCGACCTGCTGCGCAGCCGCGCGATCCGGGCCGCCGAACCGATGGAGGCGGCTGATGACGTCGCCGACGACACCGTGCCAGATGCCGTGGAGGTGATGATGCGCGACGAGGCGATCAGGACGGCGGTGTCACGCTTCACGGAGCTTCCGATCCCTCAGCGGAGCGTGCTCATCCTCAAGGACGTGCTCGACGAGCCGCTCGCCGACATCGCGGCGTTGCTCGGCCTGACGTTGGACTCGGTGAAGGCGCATCTCGCCCGCGCCCGCGCGCGGCTCTCCGAGATCAACGCCGTGGCCGAGGCCCGGCCGGCGGCGAGACCGGCGTCCGATGCGGTGACGCGCTATGCGAGCCTGTTCAACCGCCGTGACTGGGACGGCCTGCGCGCGCTGCTGGCGCACGACGTCAAACTGCACCAGTCGGCTCATCCCGTCCGTGTCGGCCCGGCCGATGTCGGGATGTTCTTCAGCATCTACGCCGGGATGGACGGCGTCTGGCTGGCGCCGGCCTGGCTCGAGGGCCGGGAAGTGATCGCCGTGTTCGAACGCCACGGCGATCCACAGCCCAGCTACTTCATGTGGCTCCGCTGGCGCGACGGCAAGATCAACTTCATCCGCGACTACCGCTACGTCCGCTATGTCATCGCCGATGCAGAGCTGGCGCTGGTCGAGCCAGCATGAGCACCGGCAAGGGCTTGATCCACGTCAACGAGGGAGGGTCGCGCCAGGATCATATTCTGGCGAGAGAGGTCCGAGATGCAGCTCTTCAATTCGACGAGGAACTACGGCGCGATTCCGCAGGCGCTGCATTGGCTGACGGTCGTTCTCGTGGCCATCGCCTGGGCGCTTGGTGTTTTCGGTGACGTGCTGCCCAAGGGCGCACCGCGTGAGTCCGGCCTGCTCGTCCATGTGACGGCCGGGATCGCGATCCTCATGCTTCTGGCGGTGCGCCTGGCCTGGCGGCTGGCCGATCCATCTCCGCCGCCGGAAGCGACCGAATTCGGCACATGGATGGGAAAGTGGCAGGATCCGGCCGCGCGTTTCGCGCACTACGTCCTCTATGCCCTGCTCTTTGCCGTGCCTGTCGTTGGAATCGTGGTGCAGTTTGCGCGCGGTGATGCCTTGCCGCTGTTTGGCATCGCCGAGATCGCGTCGCCCTGGCCCAAGGACCGTGCGTTTGCTCACAACGTCAAGGAAGTGCATGAAATTCTCGCCCACGCCCTCGTCATCGTGGCCGCAATGCATGCCGCCGCCGCGCTGATCCATCACTGGATCTTCCGGGACCGGACGCTGCTTCGCATGCTGCCTCACACGGAGGATTAGGGGACGCGCCTGTCGGGAATCATGGATTCCGCCGGTCGCTTCCGCCGCCGTGACCGAACGGTCGCGATCCGATCGATCACTCCGCTCATGGTTCGGAAAGCCGATCCCCAGGGAAACACGGCGGGAGACTCGCCAATGCTGGAGTATCGCGTCAACGCCCGACGGATCGATGCGCATGAAAGCGTCGCTGACTGCAAGGATGCGACCGTGGTGCTCGACACCGACGTCAAGGGACGGCGGGATGCGTTCAACCCGGCCGAACTTCTTCTCGCGGCGGTTGCCGCCTGCATGATCAAGGGAATCGAACGCGTGACGCCGATGCTCAAATTCCATGTTCGTGGCGTCGAGGTGCGACTGATCGGCGTCCGTCAGGACAGCCCGCCGATGATGGCGTCGATCGACTACGAGCTGATCGTCGACACCGATGAAGATGACCGCCGGCTCGAGCTGCTTCATCAGAATGTCAGGAAGTATGGAACGATTTCCAACACCGTGGCGGCCGCGACGAAGTTGCAAGGCGTGATCAGGAGAAAGACATGAGCCGTCTTCACGTCCACCCCGAAAGCCACCTGGTGGCGCGGATCGGATGGCTCAGGGCGGCCGTGCTGGGCGCCAATGACGGCATCATTTCGACTGCGAGCCTGATCGTCGGTGTTGCTGCGGCAGCAGCGACACGAAACGACGTCCTGATCGCGGGTGTCGCCGGATTGGTCGCCGGAGCGATGTCGATGGCCGCGGGCGAATATGTCTCCGTCAGCTCGCAGTCGGATACGGAGCAGGCCGATCTTGCACGGGAACGCAAGGAGCTGAGCGACAACCCCGCATTTGAACGCGACGAGCTTGCCGATATCTACGTCAAGCGAGGCGTTGATCAATCCCTTGCGCGGCAGGTGGCCGAGCAGTTGATGGCGAAAGACGCGTTGACGGCTCACGCACGCGACGAATTGGGGATCTCGGAGATCACCGCGGCGCGGCCTGTCCAGGCTGCTCTGACCTCGGCCATGATGTTTTCGGTGGGGGCCGCAATGCCCTTGCTGATGGTCGTCGTGTCACCTGCCAACGCGCTGGTCCCGATCGTTTCCGCGGCTTCTCTCGCCTTTCTCGCGGTGCTGGGAGCGATCGGCGCAAAGGCGGGCGGGGCGAACATTCCGCGCGCCACCGTGCGCGTGACATTCTGGGGGGCCTTCGCCCTGGGTCTCACCGCAGGCATCGGGAAGTTGTTTGGGGCCGTCGTTTGAAGCGCGGGCAAAGCTTGCGTGACGGCGGCAATTCGAAGCTCCAGGGGTGATCAGGAGAAAGACATGGCCGCTTTGCATCCATCCCGAAAACCATCTGGTTCGCTGAATCGGATGGCTCGGAGCCGGTGACGGAATCATTTCGCCCACGCTAGTTGCGTGGACACGCCGGCGCCCGGATGTGCCTCAACGGCCGTTGCCGCCGTCTCGTGTCGTGAGGCTGAAATGGCCTCGCGGTGTGGTCGACGCGGGCATTGTTTCGAGAACCTGAAGACCCAATTCGGTCCCGGCGCCATTATCAACCGGCCTGCGAGCCGCCACATCGGCGTCACGAGCATCCGGTGGGCGCGGCCCTCACGTCACGAGGACGAGGCAGCAACGCGCCCGATGCCGTGGTCGTGAGGAGCGAGCGGTGGACGGACAGCAAGCGCCGGGCGGATCCCGGCTGGCCATTCTGCATAAGGAGCGTTCCTCGGCGGACCCGCGCGCCACACCCAGGGCGCCCGCTGGACGTGCGCTGCGGACGCTCGCCGGGCTCGGCCTGACGATCGGAATGCTCGTCGGGCTGTCATGGATGGTCGAGTATGTGACCGTCGGCCAGTATCTCGTCCACACCGATGACGCCTATGTCAGGATGAGCGAAGTCCCGGTCAGGTCGGCGGTGTCCGGCCGGATCAGGGACCTGCTCGTGATCGACAATCAGGAGATCGCTGCGGGACAGGTTCTCGCGCGGATCGAGCACTGGGACGAGCGCGCCGCGACGGTCGCGCTGAACGACGTCATTGCTCCCGTCGCCGGCGTCGTGGCCGCAAGCGGTCTGCATGTCGGGGACGTCGTGACGGCAGGTCGGTCGTTGATGGCAGTGGTCACGTCGGCCGAGCCCCAGGTCGTCGCTGCCCTTCCGGTCTCCGAGATCACCTATGTCGCGATCGGGCAGGCGGTCACGATCGACGTGCCGGGTCTGCCCTCCGTCCGGCTTTATGGACATGTCGCGGATGCCGAATTGATCGGCGCGGCGTCCGGCTCGCCGGACAGCGAAGACCGGATCGCGCTGAAGATCAGCCTGCTGAAGGCGGCGATGCCCGCCGGATTGAGATCAGGTATGGCTGTCGGCGCGACGATCTTGACGGGCCTGACCGGGACGGAGCGGATGGTCTCGCAGATCCTGCGGGAGAGGGCGCAGAACAGCTGTCGCTGCGAGCAGGATCTCCAGCCCGCGTCGATGCAGCGGCGCATCTGACCATGAAAATCCTTGCGCAACCTCGAACGCCGCCGTGAACCTGGTAGACGACCTAGTGCTCGCGCCGTGCGAACGCGTCGCCGGTCTCAATCGCCCGCATCATGCGCGTTGATGACCGCCACGAAGGCCTCGCCGTAGCGCGCGAGCTTGACCGTGCCGGCACCGGGAATGCTGGCGAGCTCCGCGACCGAGCGCGGATGGCGGGCCGCCATTTCGGCCAGCGTCTTGTCGTGGAAGATGACATAGGGCGGTACGTTCTGGGCCTTGGCGAGCTC
This sequence comes from Bradyrhizobium oligotrophicum, assembly GCA_050641875.1. Classification (GTDB taxonomy): domain Bacteria; phylum Pseudomonadota; class Alphaproteobacteria; order Rhizobiales; family Xanthobacteraceae; genus Bradyrhizobium; species Bradyrhizobium oligotrophicum_B. The sequence goes on along the minus strand of CP192619.1, from coordinate 6,410,786 downwards.
CATCCGGCGGACGCGCAGTTTGTCGAACAGCTCGCGGTCGATGTCGGGGAACGCCTCGGCGGTCTGCCGCTCCCGGGACTTGCGGTCGCGCCGTGACTTCTTCAGCACGCGCAGGCTGAGTTGCGGCTTGTCGCGCAGGAACTGGCGGCCCTCGGGCGAGATCGACAGGCCGCCATGGCCGGCGACGTCGACGCTGATCAGGCCGTGCGCGACGAGCTGGCGGACGATCGAGCGCCAGGCGTTGCGGTCGTGCTCCTTGCCGATGCCGAAGGTGGAGAGCTTGTCGTGGCCGAGCCGTTCGATGCGCTCGTCGGTCTCGCCGAGCAGCACCGCGACGACGTGGGCCTGGCCGAAGCGCTCGCCGGTGCGGTGGATGCAGGACAGCAGCTTCTGCGCGGCGATAGTGCCGTCGAAGGTCTCTGGCGGGTCGAGACAGATGTCGCAATTGCCGCATGGCGCGCAATCGTCGCCGAAATAGCGCAACAGCACCTGGCGCCGGCATTGGCAGGTCTCGGCGAAGCCGAGCAGCGCATCGAGCTTGCGGCGCTCGGTGCGCTTGCGCGCATCGGGCGCGTCGGACTCATCGATGAAGCGGCGGCGCAGCGCGATGTCCTCCGCCCCGTACAGCATCAGAGTCTCGGAGGGCAGGCCGTCGCGCCCGGCGCGGCCGGTCTCCTGATAGTAGGCCTCGATGCTGGAGGGCAGATCGGCATGAACGACGAAGCGCACGTCGGGCTTGTCGATGCCCATGCCGAAGGCGATCGTGGCGACCATGATCAGGCCCTGCTCGAGCTGGAAGCGGCGCTGGTTCTTCTCGCGCGCCTTCATCTCCATGCCGGCATGATAGGGCAGCGCCGGAAAGCCGTGATCGCTGAGCGAGGAGGCCACCTCCTCGGTCTTGCGCTTGGACAGGCAATAGACGATGCCGCTCTCGCCCTTGCGCGATTTGAGGAAGGCCAGCATCTGCTGCATGCTGTTGACCTTCTCGGCCGCGCCATAGCGGATGTTCGGCCGGTCGAAGCCGGCGATGAAGCTGTTGCCTTCGCCGATGGCGAGATGCTCGACGATCTCGGCGCGCGTCGGCGCATCCGCCGTGGCGGTGAGCGCGATGCGCGGGATGGTGGGGAACAGCCCGGCGAGACAGTCGAGGGCGCGGTACTCGGGCCGGAAATCATGGCCCCATTGCGAAACGCAATGCGCCTCGTCGATCGCGATCAGCGACAGTTGCGCGGTCTTGAGGCGTTCGAGGTTCTCGGGCTTGAGCAGCGTCTCCGGCGCCATGTAGAGCAGGTCGAGCTCGCCGCGCTCGATGTCCTGCCACAGCAGATCCTTCTCCGCGCCCCAGAGCCGCGAGTTCAGCGCCGCGGCTTTCACGCCGGCCTGCCGGAGCGCCGCGACCTGGTCCTCCATCAGCGCGATCAACGGCGAGATGATCAGCCCGAGGCCGGGACGCGCCAGTGCCGGGATCTGGTAGCACAGCGACTTGCCACCTCCGGTCGGCATCAGCACGAAGGCATTGTGGCCCGCGATCACATGCTCGACGATGTCACGCTGCCGGCCGCGGAAGCTGTCATAGCCGAACACGGTCTTGAGGATCGAGAGCGGATCGGCGGCCATGGGAACGCACTTCTTCGGCAGACAGAGGGACTGGATAAGTCCCGTTGCAGCCTGCTGCCGTCAAGCAAAAGCTCGCGGCCGACGCGCATGTCAGCGGGGCCGAAAAGCATGGAGCAGGGGACAGCGGCAGGAGCGCGTTGGACAAGCCGGCGAGTTATGGCAGAATCGACTTGCATCGCAGTATGCTACTATCCTGATACGAGCATGGGCTCCCCGGGGTGAGCTGACATGACCAACCGGATCATCACGCTGGCGACGCTGAAGGGTGGGAGCGGCAAGAGCACGGTCGCGACCTGTCTGGCGGTGCATTGGCACCTCGGCGGGCGCAGGGTGGTGCTGGTCGATGCCGACCCGCAGCGGTCGGTGGTGCGGCTCGCCGAGCGGCAGCGCGCGCTCGCCGGCCTGCGCATCGTCGAGGACGCCACCGAAGGCGTGTGGCGCACCGCCAAGGAGCTCGCCACGTCGGCGCTGGTGATCATCGACACGCCGGGGTTCCGCACGCCCTCAACGCTCGGCGCGCTCGCCGCTGCCGATCTCGTCATCGTCCCGGTGAAGCCGTCGCCGCTCGACGTCGATGCCATGCTCGACACGCTTGCGATACTGGTCAACGGCATCAAGGGCTGGCGGCCCTTGTTCCGCTGCCTGCTCACGCAGACGACGCGGGAGTCGGTGATCGCCAAGCACATCCGCGTTGAGATCATGAAGGCCGGCTTCCCGCTGCTCGACAGCGAGATGCAGAACCGCGTCGCCTATCCCGAGGCGGCACTGTACGGCGCCACGCCGGATCTGATCGACGAGGGCGGGCGCGCGGCGCAGGACATCGCGGCGATTGCCGACGAGATCGATCGCCTGTTCCTCCACGAGGCCGCGGCATGAGCCGCAAGCTGCCGAAGGCGGTCGGCCGGACCATGGGGGAGATGCGCGGCGCCAGCGCTGCGCGCGACGACGACGCTGAGGTCGCGGAAGGCAAGAGCGCGAAGGCCGAGCCCGCGCCTCCGGATGCCGGTTCGGACCCGATCGACGAGGTCATCGCCCCGGCGTTGGCGCCTAGCGTGTCGTCGGCGCTCGTGCCGTCGCACCGGGATCGCGGCCAGCTCATCGTGGAGCGCTATGCCGCCTATGCCGCGGCGGGCGGGCTGATCCCCATCCCGTTCGCCGGCCCCGTCGGGGTCGGGCTGATCGTGCTGCACATGCTGAAGAAGCTCGCCGAGGAGTACAGCGTGCCGTTCCAATACGATCACGCGCGCCCGATCGTCGCCAGCCTGATGGCGGCGGCGACGCCTGTGGTCGCGGGCGGCCTGACCACGGCGGCGCTGAGCCGTGTGGTCCCCGGCGCCAACCTATACGGCATCGCGGTGTTCTCGCTGACCGCGATGACCACCACGCGCGTGCTCGGCGGCATCTTCCTCGATCATTTCGAGCAGGGCGGCAACCTCGCCGATCTTGGTGCGTGACCGCTAGGCATTTCCATCGAGCGCGCGCGACCAGTCAGCGATCAGATCGGCAGCCTCCTCAAGGCCAGTCGAGAGGCGCACCCAGAATTCATCTGCCGGCTGTCTTGCGAACTGCCGCGGCGGCGACTCCAGGATCGGCAGCACGAGGCTCTCGGCGCCGCCCCAGCCGAAGCCGAGCCGGCTCAGCAAGAGCCGGTTGATGGCGGCGATGACGTGGTCGCGGGCGTCGGCCGCGAAGGCCACGGTGAGCAGTCCGGCCGCGCTCTTGCAGTCGCGCCGCCACAGTTCGTGCCCCGGCGCGCCGGGCAGCGCCGGGCACAGCACGCGGCGCACGTCGGCGCGGGCGGCGAACCAGCGGCCGAGCTCGATCGTGGTGCGCAGCTGGCGCTCGCCGCGCAATGGCAGGCTGCGCAGGCCGCGCAGCGCCAGGTACGATTCCAGCGCGCCGGGTACGTGCCCGAGCTGCACTGCGATGTCCTTCAGCCGCGCAGCATGGCGATGGGTGGTGACGATCGCGCCCAGCATCAGGTCGGCATGGCCCGCCGCCTGTTTGCCGAGCGACACCACCACGACGTCGACACCGTGCTCGAACGGCCGGAACGCGCCGAACGCGCCCCAACTGTTGTCGAGAATGGTGATGACGCCGTGCGATCGCGCGGCAGCGGCGATGGCAGGTACGTCCTGCATCTCCAGCGACAGCGAGCCCGGCGATTCCATGTAAACTGCGCAGGTGCCGGGCCGCAGCAGCCGGGCGATATCGGCACCGACGGTCGGATCGTAGAACTCGATCTCGACGCCAAGGCCGCGCAGCACGGTCTCGCAGAACCGGCGTGTACTCGAAGCGACGGTGTCGGCAATGAGGAGATGCTGGCCGGCGCGGGCGAAGGCGATCAGGGCCGTGGTCACCGCGGCGCTGCCGCTGGAGACGAGGATGGCGCGTTCGCCGAGCTCGAGCTGGGCCACCGCCGTCTCGATCCGGCTGACGGCCGGCGTGCCCATGCCGCCGTAGAAGAACACGTCGAACGGATTGGCCTCGGCTTCGTGCAGGCTCTCGACAGTGTCGAAGAACACCGTCGAGGCCGGCTGGATCGCGGGCTGCGGCGTCTGCCGCTCGGCGGTTGCTTGAACGGCACGGGTGGACAGATGGAGCTGTGGTCCGCAAGGTTGATCCGGCATTCCCGTCCCGGTCCGCGACGGGCTGATTCTTATGGCATTGTTGTCAGTCACGGCCGGTGCCCTCCGCAGCGAGCATGTCGATCAGCGCATCGAGTTCGTCCTCCGACAGGGCATCGAGCTCGCCGTCGGACAGGATTGGCGTGTCGCCTGCCGGAACGGGCTCGGCGCAAGCCGCATCGGCCCGCATCGTTTCAAGATGCGACGCGAGCAGCCGCGGTGTCGGATGGTCGAAGATCACGGTGGCCGGCAGGCGGATGCCGGTGCGGCCCTGCAGGCGGTTGCGCAGGTCGAGGCCGCTCAGGGAGTCCAGGCCAAGCTCCGCGAAGCGCCGGTCGGGGTCGATGCCGTCGCCTGCATCACGCCCGAGCGATCGGGCGAGATCGGCCAGCATACCCGCAAGCAGCGTCTCCTCGGAAGGACTTGGCTCCGCGATCTCCGTCCGAGCCTTTGTTGGAACGTGCCGTTCGCGGCCGGCACGCAGCTCCGCGAGCTGCGGCGCCGTGGGACGGCGCTCCAGGAAGCGATCGACATCGAGCGGCACCACGCCGATTTGCGCCGGATTGGCTTTCAGGATGCGCCAGAGCGCGTCGAGACCCTGCGCGGTGCGGATCGCGCCGATGCCGAGGCGCTGCAGATTGCCTTGATGGTCGTGTCCGGCCACGACTCCGGTCTCCGACCAGGCGCCCCAGTTGATGCTGATTGCGGCAAGCCCACGCGCACGCCGATGGGCGGCGAGCGCATCGAGCCAGGCATTGGCGGCAGCATGGCTGGCCTGTCCGGCCGAGCCGAGCAGCGATGCGGCCGAGGAGAACAGCACGAAGCAGGCGAGGTTGTGCTGCGCAAACAGCCGATGCAGCACCAGCGCGCCGGTCACTTTCGGATCGAACGCCAGGGCCAGCCGCGCCGGCGACTGTTCAGTCAGCAACGCATCGTCGAGTACGCCGGCCGCATGAAACACGCCGCGAATGGGGACGTCAGCGGGCAATGCAGAGAGCGCGGACCGCATTGCCGCCTCGCTCGCAACGTCGGCCACCAGCGCATGGATCTCGATGCCGGAGGCGCTCCAGCCTGCGAGACGCTGCGCCGAGGTCTCATCGGGCGGCCGGCGACCGACCAGGGCGATCTTGCGCGCGCCCTTCGCGATCAGCGCCTCGGCGAGCGCCAGGCCGAGACCGCCATAGCCGCCGGTGATCAATTGGATGCCGTCGAACGAAAGCGTTGCAGACGGCCCTCGGTCTGCTCCGGGGAGGCCGGCGCAATCCGCGGCACGAAACGGCGCCCGTTGCGGACCGCCTGAAGCGTTTCGCCATCGTCGCAATCGAGCGCGGTCAGCAGATCGGCGCCTGTCGTGCTGGCGTCGATATCGATCAGTCGTGCGGCGAGGTTCGGCAGCTCGAGCGCTGCCACTTTCATCAGTCCCGGCAGAGAGGCTGCGACCAGACCATCGACTTGGTCGCCGGACGATGCGGCGACCGCGCCACGGGTCAGGATGATGACGCGCGCAGGCGAGGGCAGGCTTGCCGCGAGCTGCAATGTGGCGAGACTCCGCGCGCTCGTGTCGAGGATCGCTGCGCGCATGGTTTCGACCGCGACGCCGGGAGCGCCGGCCGCATCCAGCGCCGTGCAGTCGACAATGTGAACGCGGCCTGTCGCTTCGTTCGCATGACGAGGCAGCTCGGGCGGTCGCACCAGACTGCATCGCGCGCCGGCTTCGGTCAGCAACTGCGCCAGCCGTGCCGCCTCGCCTCCCTCGTCGGCAACGAGAAGCCATTCGCTCTCAGCGACAACATGGCCGGCGCGCGCGAGGATGACGGTCTGACCGAACGGCTCTGCGCCGAGCAGCGGCGAGATCTCGTCAAAGCCGTGTCGTGTGAGCATCTGGCCCCAGCCGGCGATGTCGAGCAGAGCCTGGCCGGTCTCGCGCCGGTCGTCATCGAAGCGCCACCAGCCGTCGGTCATGCCGAAGGTCAGATCGAGCCAGCGCTGCGGCGCCACCGCTTCGACGAGCACCAACAGTCCACCAGGTGCCAGCAGCTGGCGTGCATGGGCGAGCGTGGTGGCAAGGTCTCGGGTCGCATGCAGCACATTGGCGGCCACGACGATGTCGAAGCTTCGCGGCGCGAGACCCTGGCTCGCCGGGTCGGCTTCGATATCGAGGCGCTGTGTCTCGATCTGCTCGCCGAAGCGGTCGCGCGCACTGGTCAGGAACAAGGTGCCGATGTCGGTGAAGACGTAGCGTGTCGCATCTCCAGGCAGGGCGTCGAGCACGGCGGCCGTGGTCGCTCCGGTCCCGGCACCGATCTCCAGCGCGTGGATCGACCCGGGGGCTGCCTGTTCGGCCCACGACGCCAGCGCCTGCTTCAGCAGCGTGTTGAGACAGCGCGTCGGCAACGGCTCGGAATAGAGCTCGGCGAGCTGGCGCGGATCGCCGGCGGGAGACAGCAATTCGAGCGGATCGAGCTTGCCGGTGAGCACCTCATGCAGCCGAGGTCCGCAGCGCGACATCAGGCGCCACTCGGCGGCGATCGAGACGTCCGGCAGGTTGGCGGGCGCGCTCGGCGGCAGCGGCCGCTCGGGCCGATCGGCAAAGCCTGCGGATGTCGTGGCGATGAGGCCGGCCTCGGCCAGCATCGACAGGATGCGCGCGAGCAGGGCGCGCTGGTTCGCAGCAATGCCGAAGCGCGCCGCGATCATCTCCACGGAGCCGTCGAGTGCGAGATGACGGCGCCAGCCAAGTGCATGGAGCGCTCCGGCCGCATAGCATAGGCTGATCTCATCGAGCAGGCGTTGGCCGTCGCGATAGGCGGCGTAGGTCGGCGTTGCCGCGAGACGTTCGCCTGCCGCGGCAACCGATGCCGCGATCTTGCGGATGGAAGGCCGGTGCAGCCGCTGCGCGCGCCAATGCTCGGCGATGAACCAGGCGTCTGGCGCGGCATCCGCGTGGGCCAGCCAGTCGGCCGGCATGGCGCGTGCTTCGAAGCCTTCGACCACGAGCCGCGTATCGCCCGTGTCGGAGAGCAGCCGCAGGTCCGCGGTGACGCTGTCGGTGTCGCGGCGCATCAGCCGAATGTGCCACCAGCCGGTCGCCTGGTCCGGACCACCCGTCCATCGCAGGCCCGCACAACGTACCGGGACGATAGGCGCATTGTAGTCGTCGCCGAGCGCCGCGAGCAGCAATTGAAAGCCCGCATCGATCAAGCCTGGATGCAGCGGACCTGCTTCATCCGCGACGAGAGGGTCGGGCGGCGCGCAGCGCGCCAGGGCCTGGTCTCGGCCGCCCCAGACCTGCTGCAGATACCGAAAGCGCGGGCCGAGCGCGATCCCGAACCGGCGAGCGCGCGCATAGAGCGCGGCGACATCCAGAGCGCCGGCGCAAGCGCTGCGCAATGCAGCGAGATCGCTCGTGGGCACAGTGTCGCCGACTGCCTGCAGGCGCGCCGTCAGGCACCGCCGCCACGCCGCTTCGCCTGCGGCACGCCCCATCAGTTTGAGCTGACCGCGATCGGTGTCCCCCTCGATGACGGCGATCTCCACCTCCGCCTCGGTGCCGGGCGCCAGCGTGAATGGCTGCGGCAGCCTGATGTCGCTGAGGCCGCTGGCGTCGAGGCGCATGGCCGCCTCGCGGGCGGCTGCGATCCATACGGCGCCGGCGACAACAATCGCGCCGTGCACCTTGTGATCGTCAAGCAGCGGCCGCAGCGAAGGGCCGAGCCGGAAATGAAACAAGGTCGCGTCGAGCACTGCCGAGCGCACGGGAGCGCCGATCAGAGAGCGGGGCGTGGTGTTTGCGAGGTCGAACCAATAGCGCTGCCGCTGGAACGCCGTCGTGGCGATGTCGTGCTTGCGCCAGCTCTGCCGCGGCCAGAGCATCGACCAGTCAACGCTTCGGCCCGCGAGAAACGCCGCAGCGGCGACGTGGCGGTCGGTCGTGCGTTCGGCATCGCCGCTCACACTGCGAGCGACCGGGGAAGCGGCCTGCGAGGTGGCGTCGCCGCGTGCAAAGGCGCGGAGCTGCTGCGCGAGCTCGCGGGGTACGGATGCGATCGCCGTCAGGCGATGCGCGAACGCGCCCCGGCAGGTCGCGGCTGTCGCGCAATAATCGCGGAGCTCGGCCGCCGGCAATGCATCCAGCAGGCCAGCGTGCTGCTCGGCCTGTTCGCGGAGCGCCGCGGCGGACTTTGCCGAGATCACCAGCAGCTCGTCGCCGCCAGGCGCTGTGATGGCCGGCGCATCGCTGGGCGCTGGCACTTCGATGACGAGATGGGCGTTGGTGCCGGAGAAGCCGAATGCGCTGACGGCGGCCACGCGTCTTCCGGGCGGCAAGGGCGTCGGCGCGCGTGGCACTGCGAGCCGGTAATGTTCCCAGTCGATGTTCGGATTGGGCGTCTCGAAGTGCAGATGCGGCGGAACGATGCCGTGCCGCAGGCTGAGAAGGGTCTTCATCAGGCCGGCAACACCGGCCGCGGCTTCCAGATGTCCGAAATTGGTCTTCAGCGATCCAACGAGCAGCGGCTCGCTGCGCTCCGTGGCATAGACGCGGCCGATCGCACGCAGCTCGATGGGATCGCCGAGCGGCGTGCCGGTGCCATGGGCCTCGACATAGGCGACGTCCGACGCAGCGAGGCCGGCGCGGCTGAGCGCCTCGCGCATGACGGCTTCCTGCGCCGCTCCGCTCGGCACGGTCAGGCCGCCGCTGGCGCCGTCCTGGTTGACGGCGCTGCCTCTGATGATGCCGAGGATGTTGTCGCCATCGGCCTCGGCGTCGGCGAGACGCTTGAGCACCACGACGCCGCAGCCCTCGCCACGGACATAGCCGTCGGCGCCCGCATCGAAGGTGCGGCAGCGCCCGCGCGGCGACAGCATGTGCGCCTTGGAGAAGGCGATGCTCGGGATCGGGCTGAGGATCAGCCCGACGCCGCCGGCCAGCGCGAGGCTGCATTCGTTCTGCTGCAGGCTGCGGCAGGCCTGGTGGATCGCGACCAGCGACGACGAGCAGGCGGTGTCGATCGTCATGCTCGGGCCGGTGAGGCCGAGGATGTAGGACAGGCGGCCGGCGGCGACGCTGAGCACCGTGCCGCTGATGTGATAGGGCCCGACGCGGTCGCGATCCTCGGGTGCGGCTTGCAGCGTCGCGTAGTCGAAGGTGCCGAGACCCATGAACACGCCGGCCGGGCTGCCATAGAGCGCGGTCGGATCCTGATTGGCGCGCTCCAGCGCCTCCCAGCTCACTTCGAGCAGGACACGCTGCTGCGGATCCATGGCATGGGCTTCGCGCGGCGCGATGTTGAAGAAGTCGGCATCGAAGCGATCGACGCCTGCGCAGAATGCGCCGTGGCGTGCGGTCATGTGCCCCGGCGTGGCGGGATCCGGATCGACGAGGCGGCCGTTGTCCCAGCGGTCGCGCGGCGTCTCGGTCACCGCGTCACGTCCGTTGGCGAGACTGTCCCACAGCTCAGCCGGCGTACCGGCGCCGGGCAAGCGGCAGGCCATGCCGATGATCGCGACCGGCGCCGGCGTCTTGAGGCGCGTGATCTCCGCCTCGAGGCGGCGGATCGTCAGCAGTGCCTGCTTGATCAGGGATGGGTCTTTGGGCTCTGGACTGCTCATGACCATCGCTACGTCAGGCCTGATAGGCCAGCCGCCGGCCGAAGCGGCGGACGGCTTCGTTGAAAGCCTCGCGCTTCTGCCAGATGCGCTGGCGCCAGGCGGGGCCCTTGGGCGGGCGCCTGTAGAAGGCGCACAGCGCGCCATCGAGGAAGTCCTCGGCGGTGATCACCGGCTCGGCCGGCGCGTGCTCGCCCGGCAGCAGCGTGCTGCGATAGCATTCGGCGGCGAGGGTACGCATCGCGCGGTACTTCTGCGCGCGCTCGGCGCCGGTTCGGCCGCGGCCGCGCGTAGCCGCCGCGCGGCGGCCTTGCAGGCTTCGGCCCGGCGCGGATCCAGCGTGCCGGCGACGATGTTCTGGATGTGGCAATCGCGGTGCACGCTGCCGATCAGGGCGACTGCATCTGGATCGGTGACGCCGCCGAAGCGGAAGCTCACTGACATCGCGGCATCGACATAACCGACGTGATGCCACCAGAACGCCGGCATCAGGATGGTCTGTCCGGTCTCGACCACGACCTCGACGCCGCTGGCATAGGCGATCAGCGCCGCGCGTTCCGCATCGTCCATCGCGTTCACGGCGACGGTCGAAAAGATGTCGATGGGAAACAGCTTGAAGCCGGATTCCGGCGGAAACAGCACGATGCGCTTGCGGCCGAACACCTGGTGCAGCAGGACGTCGCGACCGTCCCAGTCGGTGTGCAGATCGGAGGCGTTGCCGGCATTGGCGACGAACATCAGCGAATGCGCCTCGCGCACGCTGCGCTGCGCGAGCGGATTGCCGTAGCCGCCATGCACTTTCTCGATACCGGCTGGTTTCAGGTTGCAGCTATCCAGGATCTTCTGCGGCGTCGGCTGCTCGCTGGTGAGTGCGCGCGTCGTGGGCTCGCGCTCGATCAGATCGAGATAGTCGCGCAGCAGGCCCGGCTTCTTGTCGATCGCAATCGGCGCGCTGCTGCCCTGCACGAAGTTGCGGATGTTGGCGAGATGCGCATCGATGTAGTTGACGCCGATCATGACCGGGAGGTCGCCGAGCGCCTCGCGCACCTTCCGTGCATCTGTCAGCTCGCCGAGCAATTGTCCCTTGAACAGGCCAGAGATGACCGCAGGCTGGCGGCGCTCCAGCAACTCGGCCCGGCGCGCGGGCAGATCGGCGGCATCATAGGTCGCGATCACCGGCTGATCATGGCGAGATGACGTCATTGCAGTCGCTCCAGTTCCTGACGCAGCAGCAGCTCGGCCTCTTCCTCGGAAAGTTCGTCGATCTCGGCCGTCACGACCGGCTGAGACACAGCCGGTGCCGGCGAGGCAGCGGGTTCAGCAAACAGGCTGCCGAGATGATCGAGCAGCGCCTCGATCGTCGGGTAATCGAACAGCAGGGTGGCGTGCAGCGGCGCGCCCAGCCGCTCGCCGAGATCTTCGCGCAGCTCCAGCGCGGCAAGAGAATCCAGGCCGAGATCGAACAGCCGCGTCCGCGGCGCGATCGTATCGGCATCGGCGAGACCGAGGACGTGGCCGAGCAGCTCGCGCAGGTGCCGCTCGATTGCAGCGCGGCTGCGGTCGGTCGTCGCTCGTCGCGCCGCGGAGACCTTGGTCACGGCCGGTGACTCAGCTTTGGCCGATGCTCTGCTGGAGGCTTGCGTGGTCTCGCCGCTCAGCAGGCGGCGGCTCGCAGCGCGGAATACGAAGCCCCTGGCTTCCAGAAGCGGCGTGCCGGCGACGGTCAGCTGCACGCTCGCAGGCGGAGAATTGCCGGCCGCGCCGATACCGTCCTCGCGCCATGCGACGCACGCGGCCGCGGTCCCGATCTGCTGCGGCCACAGGCGGAGCTGGTCGATGCGGAAGGGCAGGTGGGCAATATCGGTGTCGCGGCGGTCCCAGAAGCGGCTGAGCAGTTGGAACGCGCTGTCCAGCAGCCCGGGATGAATGACGGCATCCGTGACATCGACCAGATGCGCGGGGCGCCGCAGCTCGGCCGTCAGTTCGCGGCCATCGCAGCGGATCACGTCGGCCCATTGAAACGATGGCCCGAGGTCGAAGCCTTGCGCGACGAGGTCGTCGTAGAATGCTCCATCATCGAGCGCATCAGATGGAGTTATCCCGCCGGCGTGCCGGTCCCAATTGATCGGAGCACCGGGATGCAGGTCGGCGCGACCGGTGACGTGCGTGGCCCAGGCCTCGTCGTCGAACGGATCGGAAGCGGCCCGCCGGCTCATGAGGCGGATGCGATGGCCGCCAGGCTCCGGCGTCAGTACGAGCTGCATGACGACGCCCTGCGGCGGCAGATGCGCGGCACGCACCAGGGTCACGTCGTGCAGGGTCAGCGGGCCGGCTGCGGACAGTGTCCGCAGGCCGGTGAGGATCATGGCGAGATGCCAGGCGGCGGGCACGATGACCTCGCCGAACACGCGGTGCTCGATGAGGAACGGATCGCGTCCGGCGATCTCGGTTTCGAACCGGGCCTCGCCATGCGACTGCGGCAGCGCGAGCCTGCGGCCGATCACCCGCGTGTTGCGTGGTGCCGCCGTGGCCGGCTCGGCCGCAGGCGCCTGGCGGATCGGCCGCCGATTGAATGGCGTGTTGGGTAGCGGCACGCGTGGCGCCGCCGGCTGGCTGGCGGCGACGTCGACCGCAAATCCGTCGACCGCGAGCGCGGCCAGCGAATGACGGATCTCGCCACGCATCGGCGGCGCCGGGCGCGACGCTCGGCAGCCACAAGATGTCGGCATCGGACAGGGTCTGGCGGCCGAGCCCGATCAGGGCCGGCTGCGGTCCGATCTCGATGACGGCGGCGACGTCGCGCTCCGCGAGCTGCCGCAGGCTGTCCTCGAAACGCACGCGCTCGCGCGTGTGCCGGCACCAGCGGTCGGGATCGGACAGGTCGGCGGCGTTTACGGCGGCGCCGGAGAGATTGCTGATCAGTTCGACGGTCGGCGTCGTGAACCGGACGTCCGACACAGCCTGCCGCAGCGCGGGGAGGATCGGCTCCATCGCCCGCGAATGGAAGGCGTGGGAGACGTCGAGGCGTTGGGCGGCCACGCCGTCGCGGCTGCATCGCGCGATGAAATCGTCGATCGCCCGCGCGGGGCCCGCGATGGTCACGCTGCGCGGCGCATTCGTCGCCGTGATCTCGACCTCGCCGCCATAGCGCTGCACCAGCGCTTCGATCTGACCGGCATCGGCGCGCACCGCCGCCATGGCGCCGCCCTCGGGTATCGACTGCATCAGGGCCGCGCGGCGGCACACCAGCCGCAAGCCGTCTTCAGGACTGAAGGCCCCGGCGACGCAGGCCGCGGTATACTCGCCAAGACTGTGGCCGAGCACGACATCCGGCACCACGCCCCAGCCGCGCCACAGCTCGGCTAATGCAAGTCCGAATGCGAACAGGGCCGGCTGCGCCCAGCCGGTGCGCCGCAGTTGTGCGGGGTCGACGTCGCCGAGCAGGAGATCACGAAGCGGCACGTCGAACTCGCGCGCGGCCAGCGCGATCGAGCGCTCGATGCTGTCGCGGAACACCGGCTCGGAGCCGTGCAGCGCGCGCGCCATCGCCGGGCGCTGGGCGCCTTGGCCGGTGAACAGGAAGGCAACCGCGCCACCACGCCGGTGGGTGGACTCGCCGATCAGCAGCGCGGGATGCCGGATGCCCGAGACGGCAGCATCGAGCGCCGCACGCGCCTGGTCAGGCCGGTCGGCGACGATGGCGAGCCGATGCCGCAGTGGCGTCCTTTGCCGAACCGCGCTCGAACAGAGGGCGGCGAATTCACTCTGGCCGATGTTCTGCAGCCGGTTGCGCATCACGCCGGCCAGCAGCGTCAGCGCTTGCGGGCTTTGCGCCGACAACAGCAGCGTCGATGCATGCGCGACTGACACCGGCTCCGCTTCCGGCCCGGGATCAGCGCGCTCCACCACGACATGCGCGTTGGTGCCGCTCATGCCGAACGAGCTGATGCCGGCGAAGCGCAGCTCGTCGCGCGCGTCCTCGAGACGCGATGACAGCATGAATGGCAGAGAGCGCCAGGGAATGTCCGAGTTCGGCGTGCCGACACAAGGCTGCGGCGGCACCTGCTGATGCTTGAGGATCAGCAGCGTCTTCAGAAGCCCGGCAAGGCCGGCTGCGGCTTCGAGATGGCCGATGCTGCTCTTGACAGATCCGAGCGGAAGCTGCGTCGCGCGCTGCGGCGTGTTGAACACGGCGGCGAGCGACTCCAGCTCGATCGGGTCGCCAAGCCGCGTGCCGGTGCCGTGCGCCTCGACATAGCCGATTGCCTCCGGCGGCACGCCCGCCGTTGCCAGCGCGTCGCGGATGACCTGCTCCTGCGCGATCGCATTGGGCACCGTGAGGCCGCTCGCAGGTCCATCGTGATTGACCGCGGCGCCGCGCACCACGCCGAGCAGATCGTCCGCGCCCGCGTCCTCCAGCCGGCGCAGCGCGAGCACGACGCAGCCCTCGCCGCGGCCGAAGCCGTCGGCATCTGCGGAGAACACCTTGCTGCGACCATCTGGCGCGAGCACGCCGGTGCGCGACAGGAACAGCGTGACCTGCGGCGTGAGATGCAGATGCACACCGGCGACCAGCGCGAGGTCGCATTCGCGGTTCTCCAGGCTCTGACAGGCCAGATGCAGCGCTACCAGCGAGGAGGAGCAGGCGGTGTCGAGCGACAGGCTCGGTCCGTTCAGCCCAAGCTCATGCGACAGCCGTCCCGAGGCGAAGCAGAGCAGGGCGCCAGTGCCGGAATAGGGACCGATGCGTGCGGGATCGGCGCCATAGAGTTCGCGCGGTCCATATTGCGTCTGGCCGATGCCGACGAACACGCCGGTGCGGCTGCCGCGCAGCGCGCCGACGGGAATGCCGGCATTCTCGATCGCCTCCCATGCGACCTCCAGCAGCAGCCGCTGCTGCGGGTCCAGCGATGCCGCCTCGCGCGGATTGATGTTGAAGAATTCCGGATCGAAGCCGTCGACATCGTCGAGAAAGGCGCCACGCCGCACATAGGTGCGGCCGGCGGTGCGGCGATCGGGATCGAACAGGGCATCATTGTCCCAGCGCCCCGCCGGCAGCTCGCCGATGGCGTCGCGGCCGGTGCGGAGCAGATCCCAGTAGGCGTCGAGATCGGCAATGCCGCCCGGCAGGCGACAGCCGGCGCCGATGATCGCGATGGGGGCGTGTCGTCGTATCATGCCCGCACTCCGGCCCGCTCGGACGGCTGGTCGAACAGCTCCGCATCGAGGAACGTCGCGAGCTGGTCGACCGAGCCGTGCCTGAACAGCGTGGTCTGCTCGATGCGGTGGCCGAGACTCGCGCGGATGCGGTTGCGCAGGTCCAACGTGGCGAGCGAGTCCATGCCGAGGGCGAAGAAGCCGCGCGTGCGATCGATCTCGGCAGCACCGGCGAAGCCGAGCACTGCAGCGACGAGGCCGGCGAGATGATCGGCGAGCGCGGCGCGGCGGCGGCGCGCCGACAGGCGCGCAAGCTCCAGCCGCAGCCGATCGTCCGCCGAAGGCTCCGGTCGGACCACGCGCAACGGCACCGCGCCGGCCGTTGCAGCCGCCTCGGGCTGCGGCGCGACGAACGCATCGACCAGGGCAGGCGGCGCGCCGGCGCACGCGCTGGAGAATTGCGCCCAGTCGACATCCAGCACCGCCGCTTGCGGCAGATCGGTCCTGATGAGTTCGCCGAGCGCCGCGAGACAGGTTTCAGCCGGCATCTCGCGCAGGCCCTGTCGGGTCCATTCGCGCTGCGTCGCGCGCTCGCCGGCGCCGACCATGCCGGGGCCGGACCATGGTCCCCAATTGATGCTGAGCGCCGGCAGGCCTGCCGCACGGCGATGGTGGGCGAGCGCGTCCAGTCCGGCATTTGCGGCGACATAGCCGGCGAGGCCCGGGGCGCCCAGCAGCCCGAACGCCGAGGAGAACAGCACGAAATGATCGAGCGGCTGGCTGCGGGTCAGCTCGTGCAGATGCCAGGCGCCGTCGAGCTTGGGCACAAGCACGGCGCTGATGCGATCCCAGTTCTGGGTCTCGATCACGCCGTCATCATGGCTGCCGGCGGTGTGGAAGACGCCACCGAGCGGCGGCATTTCGCGGCTGCATGCATCGAGCAATGCGGCGACCTCGTCACGCCGGCCGAGGTCGGTGGAGCGCAGCATCACCGTGACGTTCTGCTCGCGCAGCTCATCGGCGAGTGCGCGCGCCGCCGCCGCGGCCGAGCGGCTCACGATCACGATGTGGGTGGCGCCGCTGGCGGCGAGCCAGCGGGCGAGGGTGGTGCCGAGCGCGCCGCCGCCGGCGATCAGTTGGGTTCGCCTGGCAAGATGCAGCGGCCTCGTCGCTGCCGATGCTCCGGACACGCGGAGCCGCGGCACGCGCGCGCGACCGTTGCGCCACGCCACGCGCCACTCCGCCGGCGCGCTGTCACTGAGGTCGCCGATCAGCCAGTCGGCAAAGGCAGCATCGCTCAGGGCCGACGCGTCGATGTCGATCAGTCGCACGCCGAGCCAGGTCTGCTCACGGCCGAGCACCAAGGGAAGCCCATGCAAAGCGGCAATCGGCACGTCGGCCTGTTCGTGCGTGCTCGCTGCCACGGCGCCCCGGCTCAGCGAAAACAGCCGCTTCGGCGCCTGCGCGAGCCGCGTCAGCCGCTGCAACAATGCGAGCAGGCGCGGGCCCATCTCCGACAGCCGCTCCGTCGGCGCGCTTCCCGCCGCGAACTCAGCAGGTGTCGAGGCGCGCAAATCGACAATGGCCTCGACGCCGTCGTCGAGATGACGGAAGCCGTCGACATCTTCCGTCGCGACGAGGCAGCGGACGCCGCGGCGGCCGAGCAAGGCTGCGAGCGATTGAGCCTGTGCGTCGTGATCGGCCAGCAGCAGCCACGGCCTTGCCATCGACGCAGCAGGACGGGGCGACAGCTTGCGCTGGGGCGCCTCGATCCATTCGACCACGTGCAAATTGCGCGTGAGGGTCTCGGCTGGACGCGCTGAGACGGCACGGACGAAGGTCATGCCGCTGATGCGCACCACCGGTGCGCCATCGGCCGCGTAGGCGTCGAGGTCGACCACGGCGGCGTTGCCGTCCGGCGCGGCGCTGTGCAGCCGCGCATGCGACCAGGCGATGGTCCCGATGTCCCCGAGCAGGTCGATGCGCTCGCACCCGGCGGGAATGCCGCAAGGGATGGCAGCGGGCAGCGCGGCCTGCGCCACCAGCAGCGCCGCGTCCAGCCGGATGGCGCCGGCGAGCGCTGACGGCACATCGGCGACACCGATCTGCCCGAGCGCCTCGCCTCGGCCGGTCCTGAGAGCCGTGACGCTCGCGAGCGCGATGCCGGGCTCGCAGCCTTGGGCACGCAGGCGTGCGACGAGTTGATCGACTGTCTCGCCTGCCTGCAGCTTACGCCCGAGGGCGTCAATCTCTGCGGTCGCAGGTCCCAACCCGTCAACGACGAGGTCGCTGATCTCGGCTTCGGCATGAACGGTCCAGCTCGCCGCAGCGTTCCGGCTTGCGATCCGCACGCGGCTCGTCTCGGAGCCCAACGGCAGCAGCACGGTCTGCACGTCGATGCCGTGATCCGGCAGCCGCAGCGGCCTGTGAAACGCCAGCGACGACAGGCGGAGCGGCGCGAGGCTGATCGGGCAGGCTCCGCCGGGGCCGTTACCATGCGCCTCGATCATCATCGCGAGCATCGCCGCCGCCGACAGCGTCGCGTTCTCGCCGATGCGATGCGTCTCCAGGGCCGGCCATTGGCCGCCGCCGAGCCTGGTGGCGTGAACCGTTCCGTCCAGCGCAAGCGGGATCATCGGACCGACCAGGGTGGCCGGATCGGGCGTCGGCGCCGCGACGCGTGGGAATGGCTGCGGCTCTGTGGCCGGGCTCGGGTCGATCCAGTAGCGCTTGCGCTCGAACGGCGTGGTCGGCAGTGCGACGCGCTGCGGTGGCCGACAATCGAGGCCGCGCCAATTGATCGTGGCGCCCCGCACGAACAGCTCGCCGGCCGCGCGCGACAAGGTCTGCCACGCGGACTCCGTCGGCACCAGGCTCGGCAGCAGCGTGACCGCATGGTCGGGAAGGCAATCGCGCGCAACGCCGGTGAGCACCGGCCGTGGCCCGATCTCGACGAACACATTGGCGCCGAGCGCAGCGGCTGCTCGCGATGCCGTCGCGGAAGCGCACCGGCTGACGGACGTGGCGCACCCAGTAGCCGGGGTCCATGAGTTCGTCGTCGATCAATCGTCCGGTGACGTTGGAGACGACGCGGATCCGCGGTCGCCGCGGATGCAGCTTGCGGCAGGTATCGCCGAACGGCGCCAGCATGCCGTCCATCAGCGGCGAATGACCCGCGCGCGAGACATGCAGCCGGTGAACCTCGACGCCCTCGCGCGCGAAATCGGCGAGGGCGGCTTCGAGCGCGGCCGGCGCGCCCGAGATCACGCAGTTCTGCGGGCCGTTGTAGGCCGCGATCACGACCTCCCGGCCTGCCATGCGGCGCTCGACGAAGTCGGCGTCGGCGAACACGACGCCCATCGCGCCGTCCGGCGTCGCCTGCATCAGTCGTCCGCGCATTGCGACGAGCTCGACGGCTTCGGCAAGGTCGAGCGCCCCGGCGATGCACGCCGCCGTCACCTCGCCGAGGCTGTGCCCCATCACGACGGCCGGCGTGATGCCGGCGTCGATCCACAGCCGCGCGAGGGCATATTCGAGCGCGAACAGCGCCGGCTGCGCGTAGCGCATCTGCTCGATCACGTCCGGCTCGCCGGGCGCCGGGTTCATGATCTCCAGCAGCGGCTTGTCGAGGAACGGCGCAAACAGCTCCGCGCATTCGTGCAGTGCGGCCGCAAAGCCCGGATGGCTGCGGGCGAGCTCCTCGGCCATCCCCGGATATTGCGAGCCCTGTCCGGTGAACAGGAAGGCGACCACCGGCGCCGTGCAGGCGACGCCCGTCATCACGTCGGAGTAGGGCTCTCCCGCGAGATGGCTGCTCAGCTCGCGTTGCCAGTCGGCCGGCGCAGCGCCGACGATCGCCAGCCGATGCGGCTGCGCGCTGCGGCCGGCGGCCGCCGTCGCCGCGATGTCGCCCGGCGCCTGCGTGCCGCCGACGGATGCGAAATGATCGAGGTAGCGGCGCGCGAGCTCCTGCAACGCCGCGGGCGAGCGCGCCGACAGCACGAGCAGATGATGCTGCCGCGGATCGTCGGGACGATCGTCCGGCTCCGGCGCTTCGGCCATGACGACATGCGCGTTGGTGCCGGAGAAGCCGAACGAGCTCACGCCGGCACGTCGGCGCCGGCCGTCGCGCCGCTCCCACGCTTGCAGTTGGGTCGGAATGCCGGCCGGGATCGCTGCGAGATCGA
Organism: Bradyrhizobium oligotrophicum; assembly: GCA_050641875.1. Classification (GTDB taxonomy): domain Bacteria; phylum Pseudomonadota; class Alphaproteobacteria; order Rhizobiales; family Xanthobacteraceae; genus Bradyrhizobium; species Bradyrhizobium oligotrophicum_B. The sequence continues at coordinate 6,391,591 of CP192619.1, read as the reverse complement.
GCAGCGGGTTGAGGTCGTCGAGATGCAGCTGTGGCGGAATTGCGCCGTGACCAAGCGCAAGCACCGCCTTCATCAGTCCGGCGAGACCGGCGGCCGCTTCGGTGTGGCCGATATTGGCCTTCACCGAGCCGATCAGCAGCGGATGCTCGCGGCCGCCATGTACGGCGGCCAGTGCGTTGAACTCGATGGGGTCGCCGAGCGGCGTGCCGGTGCCATGCGCCTCGACATAGTCGATGTCGGCGGCGGCGATGCCGGCATCGTCGAGCGCGCGGCGGATGACGGCCTGCTGCGCCAGGCCATTCGGCGCGGTGAGGCCGTTGCTCGGACCGTCATTGTTGACGGCGCTGCCTTCGATCACGGCCAGCACGGGGTCGCCATCGGCCAACGCATCATCGAGCCGCTTGAGCGCGATCACCGCACAGCCCTCGCTGCGCACGTAGCCGTTGGCCTCGGCGGAGAACGGTTTGCAGCGTCCGTCGGGGGCCAGCATGCTCGCCTGCGAGAAGGCGATGCTGAGCTCGGGGCTGAGGATCAGGTTGGCGGCGCCTGCGAGCGCCATCCGGCAGTCGCCGGTGCGCAGCGCCTTGACTGCGAGATGTACGGCAACGAGGCCGGAAGAGCAGGCGGTGTCGACCGACAGCGCCGCGCCCTGCAGCCCAAACGTGTAGGCGATGCGTCCGGAGGCGACCGATCCGGCGTTGCCGGTGCCGTAGTGGCCGTCGAGCCGTCCGGCGGTGCCGGCGATGCGCTCATAGTCGTGTCCGAACAGGCCGATCAGCACCTGCGTGTCCGAACCGGCGAGGGCGGTGGGATTGATGCCGCCATGTTCCAGCGCCTCCCAGCTGCATTCGAGCAGCAGGCGCTGCTGCGGATCCATCGCCGCCGCCTCGCGCGGCGACAGTCCGAAGAATCCGGGATCGAACTGATCGACATCCGCGATGAACCCGCCACGCCGCGTCGTGATGCGTCCGGGACCGCCGGCCGGATTGCAGAAAACATCCGAATTCCATCGTGAGGCCGGAACGTCGGTGAGGCCATCGCGGCCTTCGCTCAGCAGTGTCCAGAACGCCTCCGGGCTCGTCACGTTGCCCGGGAAGCGACATGCCATTCCGACGATCGCCACCGGTGACGCGGTCCGTTTTTTCTGCTCTTGGCGAGCGGTCGATGTCGAGGCGCTGCCGCGCGGGGCAGCCGCAAGTCGCGGCGGAACGGGCGGCGCGGTCAGGCCGTTGACGATCTGCTCGGGCGTCGGATGACGGAAGAAGAAGGTGGCGTCGATCGCGGTGCCGAGCGCGCGGTTCAGCCCGGCCCTCAGACTATGCAGGTCCAGCGAGTCCAGGCCCATCGCATGCAGGGTCCGTCCCGGTGCGAAATCTGCCGCGCGCGCCGGCCCCAGCACGTCGCGCAACGTTGCGGCGACGATCTCGGGCAGATCGCGCGGGCTGATCACCGGCCGTCCGGTGCTGCAGGCGGTGATCGCATCCAGGCTGTCAGCGTCATATTCGATCAGCACGCCGGCCTCACCGCCTGCGACGTAGCCCGGGAACGCGCCGGGCAGCACATCGACGATGCGGGCGCCGCGAGCGGCGTGGAAGCGCAGAATGGCGTCCACGGGCAGCCCGTTGGCATCGCGGCGGGCCACATAGGCGGCGACGTCGTCGTCACCCGAGGCCGCGAAGTCCCGGCACAGTGTCACGCCCACGATCGTCATGACGCTGGCGGCGCGGGCAAGCCGCAGCGCCAACTGCACCAGCGCCTCGCCGAGGCCGGTCTGTGCATGATCCGGATCGACGCAGACTCCGAGCAGTTGCGCGACCGCGCCGTCGGGCGTGTGCAGCGTCTCGAATCGTTCCGCGGGCAGATCGCGCAGCGCCTGCGCGTCTGCTATCCGCTGCGCGTAGATCGCACCGATGATGCGCTCCTGCCGGAGCACCACGATCTGATCGTCAGGGGCTTGGCGGATGCGCCGCAGGAGGCGTTCAGGCCGGCTGCGCAGCGGCATCGGCCAGCAGACCCTGTCCAGCGCGGCGAGGCCGGCGAGATCGGCTTCGCGGGCCGCGCGAACCACGATGCCCGACTGGTCCGCCCCCGTGTCGATGGCGAACCAGGCCCGCGCCTCGTCGGAGGTTGGGCTCGGTGCGCGAATGCGCTGCTCGGCGACGGCGCGCTGCAGGCGTTGGAGGATCGGCGCCTCGATCGTCACATGCGACAACGGTGAGGGACGAGGCTCGGTCATGACTGATCCACCCGCCGGGCCACGCGCTCCGCATGAATGCCGCGCATCAGACCATCATGATCGCAATCGAGCTCGATGAGCTCAAACTCTCCGCCGATCAGCTCGCGCCAGCCCGCAGGCGCAGCCGGATTGCCGCGCACACGCGCGTGGAAGAAGGTGGCGTGTCCCATGGTTGGCATGGGCTGATAGGTGCCGAGCAGCTTTCCGCAGCGGACATACGCTTCGACGATTTCCTCCACCTGGGCGGCCGTGATGTCCGGTGGAAACTCGCCGCTGCGGCTCAGCACGGCGGCGGCTCTCGCATAGTCGGGCGTCGTATCGTCGGAGGCTTCACCGGTGAGATCGGCGATGATCTCCGCCTTGCTGACCTCCCATCCGCCTTCGGGCTTGACCGGGGCGTCGAGCAGCAGCAGTGACGCGACCCTCTCTCCCTCCGCCGCAAGCTGGCGGGCGATTTCGAAGGCAGCCACGCCACCGAACGACCAGCCCATGAGATGATAGGGGCCGTGCGGCTGGACGCTGCGGATCTCCCGCAAATAGCTGTGCGCCTGATCGATGAGGCTCGCCGGCCTCGCGTTGTTGTGGCCGGTGACATCCTGCAGTCCATAGACCGGTCGCGGGACCGACAGGCGCGAGACGATATCGAGATAGCAGAACACCGTTCCCGTCGCCGGATGAATGCAGAACAGCGGTGGCGCGGCGCCGCTGCCGCGCAGCGTCACCAGTGCCTTCGCCGGCTGTGCCGGAACGATGCTGCGCAACAGCCGCGCCATGCCTTCGACGGTGGGATCGGCGGCGATGTCGGCGGCTCGCAGCTTGAGGCCGAACTCGTTGCGGCAGCGCGCGATCAGTTGGATCAGGATCAGCGAGTCGCCGCCCAACTCGAAGAAGCTCGCGGTGACGTCGATCGACGGCGTCTGCAGCAGCTCCTGCCAGATCGCCTGCAGCCGGAACTCGACGGCGTCGCGGGGCGCAACGGTGTGACCGTCAGATGAGGCATCCGATTCGTGCATCGCGGCCAGCGCACGCCGGTCGATCTTTCCGGCCGGGTTCAGCGGCAGGCTATCGAGCCGGATGAACTGTGCCGGCAGCATGTAGGACGGCAGGTGCTCGGCGAGATGGCGGCGAAGTCCGGACGGTGCTGCATCCGCACCGCTTTTCGCTGACCACCAGCACACCAGACGCTGATCGCCGCGGCTGGTCTCGAGACCGACGGCCGCGGCTTCCACCGTCGTGTGCCGGCGCAAGACCTCTTCGATCTCGCCCGGCTCGATGCGGAAGCCGCGCAGCTTGATCTGCGCGTCGGTGCGGCCGAGGAATTCGAGGTTACCGTCGGGAAGCCAGCGGGCGCGGTCGCCGGTCCGGTACAGCCGCTCGCCCGGTGGGCCGAACGGATCGGCGATGAAGCGTTCGGCGGTCAGGCCCGGTCGATCGAGATAGCCGCGCGCAAGGCCACGGCCGGCGACGTAGAGCTCGCCTGCGGCGCCGATCGGCACCGGGGTGAGCCCGTCGTCGAGCACGTGGCAGCGCAGGCCGAGGATCGGGCGGCCGATTGGCGGCGTGCGGTCGCCGGCGAGCGGAGCGCTGAGCGACGCGCACACCGTCGTTTCGGTCGGACCGTAGCCGTTGATGAAGGTCCGGCTGGGAGCCCACAGCCGTGCCGTCTCGGCCGGGCAGGCCTCGCCGGCGACCACCAGCACACGGCAGCCCTCGAGATCGCGTGGGGCCATCACGCTGAGCGCACTCTGCGGCAGGGTGGCATGGCTGACGCCGTGCCGCCGGGCGAAGTCGGCAAGAGCGTCTCCCGGCAGCAGGTCATCGGGCGAGCCGACGACGAGCGCGGCGCCGCTGCCGAGCGCCATGCAGATCTCCCACACCGAGGCGTCGAAATTGGGCGAGGCAAATTGCAGCACGCGATCGCCAGCCCCGGCACCGAACGCGGCGCGCTGGGCAAGAACCAGGTTCGCCGCACCCCGATGCGGAACCATGACGCCCTTCGGCCGACCGGTCGAGCCGGACGTGTAGATCACGTAGGCAAGGTCGTCGGCCGAGATCGTGGGCCGCGGCCGGCGCGGCGCCTCGCCGGTCGCAGCAGGCACGTCCTGTTCGTCGACGCCGATGCGGCGGACGGCTGGAGGCAGCCAGGCCGCAGCGCCGTCCGTGAGCACCCGCTGCAAATGGCTGTCGGCCACGATGAAGTCGAGGCGGTCGCGCGGATAGTCCGGATCCAGCGGCACATAGGCGAGCCCGGCTTTGAGAGCTGCCAGCACCGCGGTCACGAAGCCGGCGCGACGACCGCAGGCGATGCCGACGAACTCGCCCGGACGCGCGCCGTCATCAAGCATCCGGCCGGCCAGGCGATCCGCGGCGTCGTGCAGCTCACGATAGGTCAGGCGGCCGAAATCGCCGATCAGCGCCGGCTCGTCGGCATGGTCGCGCGCCGTTTCGTCGAGCAACTCGGTCAGGGTCTCCCCGGCAAGGATTGGCGGCGTGGTTGCGTTCCAGGCGGCGATCTGCTGCAGATCCTTGGCGTCGGCGCCGAGCAGGCGATGCAGCGGCAGATCGCGGTCCGCCGCGACGAGGCGGTCGATGACGTCGATGAGGTCGTCGGCCAGTCGGGCGATATCCTCCGCCGCGAACCGGCCAGCGTCGTAGCTGAAGGCAAGCTCGTAAGCGTCGCCCGGCATGACGGCGACCGCCAGCGGATAGTGCGTATGCTGCTCGACCGGCAGCACGCGGATGGAGAGGTCGTCGAGCATCCCATCCATGGACGTGGCCGGCTGGTTCTCGAACACCATCAAGGTCTCGAACAGCTCGCGATCCGCACGCTCGGTCCAGCGCATGATGTCGCCGAGGCCGGCATGGGCATAGCTCATCCGCTCTGCCTGCTCGGCATGAATCCGCCCCAGCCACTCGGTGATGCGCTCCCGCGCCGTGAGCCTGATCCGCGCCGGGACCGTGTTGATCAACAGCCCCGCCATCCGCGCGATGCCCTCGACTTCCGGCGGGCGCAAGGCGATCGTGGTCCCGAACACCAGATCCTCGGACGAGCACAGGCGCGACAGCATCATCGCCCATGCGCCCTGGAGCAGGGTGTTGGCGCTGACATGGTGCCGCCGTGCCGCGTGGCGCAACGCGGTCGACCTGTCCTCGCCGAGCATCCGCTTCAAGGCGCGCTGGCCGCTGCCCCGCGCTGGCGTTGGCAGCGAGATGCGCGCCATCGCGGCCGCGCCGGCAAGGTGCTGGCGCCAGAAGCTCGCACTCTCCTCGCGATCCCGTTGTTCGAGCCAATGGACGAAGGCGGCAAACGGCGCGCGCGGCGGCAGCGCCTCGATACGGCCGGCGGCAAGGGCCGCGCGCGCAACGAGCAGGTCTTCGAGCAGGAGCGACAATGACCAACCGTCGAGCAGCACGTGATGATTGCTGATCACGAGAGCGTGGCGCTCCGGCGCCAGGCGCAGCAGCATCAGCCGCAGCAGCGGCGTGCCGTCGAACCGGAACGGCGTCTGCATGTCATGCGCAAGAATATCGCGCAGCGTCTGCTCGGGATCGTCCTCGGCGCTGAGGTCGCGCGTCTCCCAGGGGGCCTCGGCATCGGGCCTGACAACCATGACGTAGCGGCCGTCGCGCTCGCTGATCGTCGTCCGCAGCACGGCATGGCGGGCCACGACCGCTTTCCAGGCGGCGTGGAGGGCCGTTTCGTCGAGGCAGCCTGCGATGATCATCGCGGTCTGCATGCGATAGGCGCCGGTCGCGTCGTCATCGAGGCTGTGACGCAGCAGCCCGAGCTGCAGCGGCGTGAGCTGCAGCTCTTCCTCCTCGGGCCACGAAGCGTCCGGCATGCCGATCGCCGGCGCCGATGCGGCTTGCTGTTGCACGTAGGCAGCCAGACGCGCGACCGTCGGCTGCCGGAAGATGTCGCGCGCACTGAAGACGAGGCCGGCCTGGCGCGCGCGCATCACCACCTGGATGGCGAGGATGGAATCGCCGCCGAGCGCGAAGAAATCCTCGTCGATGCCGATCTGATCCTGATCGAGGACCGCGGCCCAGATTTCCGCGAGGTGTTTCTCGACGGCGGTGCCGGGCGCGCGGCGCGCGAGCTCAGCCGCTTCCGGTTCGAACCAGGGCAGCGCGGCGCGGTCGACCTTGCCGCTGCGGCTGCGCGGCAACGCAGGCAGATCGATGATGCGCGACGGCACCATGTAGTCCGGCAGGAATGAGGCGAGATGGCTGCGCAACACGTCCAGCGGAGGGCATTCCCCGTCGCGGCACCACATAGGCGACGAGTTGGGGATTGCCGCGCGCTTCGCGCACCATCACGCAGGTGTCGGCAATCTCCGGATGACGCTGCAAGGCGTGCTCGATCTCGCCGGGCTCGATCCGAAGTCCGCGGATCTTGATCTGGTGATCGACGCGGCCGAAACATTCGAGCACGCCGTCGTCGCGCCAGCGGCCGCGGTCACCGGTGCGATAGAGCCGCGCGCCGGGCGGGCCGCCGGGATCGGCGATGAAGCGTTCGGCCGTGAGACCGGGCCGGTTGCGATAGCCGCGTGCGAGCCCGACGCCGCCGATGTAGATCTCGCCCTCGACACCGACCGGGACGTCCGTCAGCCAGTCGTCGAGAATGCGGACGACGGTGTTGCCGATCGGCGTGCCGATCGGCGGCCGTCCGCTGTCGTTGGCCGAGAACCGCATCATCGTCGAATAGATCGTGGTCTCGGTCGGCCCATAGTAGTTATGGACGCTGGCGGCGCGGCAGGCGGTGAGACGGCGCAGCGTCGCTTCGGTCAGCGCTTCGCCGGCACTCACGATCCTGAGCCCGGCGAGCGCGCCGGGCACTACGGTGGTCAGCATGTTCCAGACCGTCGGCGTCGCCTGCATCGCGGTGACGCCGGCCGCGGCAATCAGCGTCGCCAGCCGGTCCGGGGCAGTGGCCTCGTCCTCGCCTGCCAGCACGACGCAGCCGCCGGTGACGAGCGGCAGCAGCAATTCCACGATCGAGATGTCGAACGCCGCCGTCGTGGTGGCGGCGAAGCGATCGTCTGCTGTGAGCTTCAGCTCCGACTGCACGGCCGCCAGCAGATTGCCCAAACCGCGATAAGTCACGGTCACGCCCTTGGGCCGGCCCGTGGTGCCGGATGTGTAGAGCAGGTAGGCGGCCTGGAGCGGATGCGCCTGATGCAAGGCGGGCGCCGTGGCCGCGGCGTCGAGATCGATGGTGAGGACCGGCACGTGTCCTGGCAGAGCCGTCGACGCTTCAGCGGTGATCGCAAGCGCGGGGCCGGCGTCGTCCAGCATGTAGCCGATGCGATCTCGCGGCAGCGATGGATCGATCGGCAGGTAGGCGGCGCCGATCCGCAACACCGCCAGGATCGCGATCAACAGCGCGGGGGAGCGCGGCAGATGCAGGGCGACGAGATCGTCGGCGCCGATGCCGCGCGCCGCAAGCTGGCCGGCGAGGCTGCCGGATAGGGCATCCAGGCTTGCGTAGTCGAACGTCTCGTTGGACCAGATCAGGCCGGGCGCCGACGGCGCGATGCGGGCATGCCGCAGGAAACCGTCCAGGAGGTGGCCCGCCGGCTCCGGCTGCGCGGTCGCGTTCCAGGCCGTGACCCGCGGATCCCGGTTCGCGTGGGCTCCCAGCAGGTGGCCGATCGGTGCGTCGCCATTCTCGGCGAGAGCATCGAGCAGCCGGCGCAGCTCCGCGATCAGCTCGGCCGCGGGCGCGCCGTCGAACAGATCGGGCCGGACGTGAAGCCGTAGCGTCAGCCGCGGTCCCGGCAGCACCGCAAGGCTCAGCGGATAGTGGTTGGCGTCGCGTCCCTGCACCCGGGTGATGCGCAAGGCGCCGGCCTCGCTGACTGCGTCGGTCGAAACCGGATAGTTCTCGAACGCCAGCAGGGTATCGAATAGCGCGTCGGTGCCGAGCATCTGCTGGATCTCGCCGAGGCTGAGATGCTGATGGGCGATCAGCGCGGCCTGGCGATCCTGCAGCTCGCTGAGAAATGTTCTGATCGTGGCCGCGGGCGACAAGCGTGCGCGCAAGGGGACGGTGTTGGCAAGCAGGCCGACGATCTGGTCGGCGCCATCGAGCGCGGCGTCACGCCCCGCGACGGTGATGCCGAACACGACGTCGTCGCGATGGGTGCGCGCTGCGAGCCACAGCGCCCAGGCGCCTTGCATCAGCGTGGCCAGCGTGATCCCGAGCGAACGCGCGGCTGCAACCAGCCGCTGGGTCTCATGCTCGTCGAGCGCGACGTCGGTCTGCGTTGCGCTGACATGGCCCAACAGGTTCGGCGCGACCAGCAGCGGACCGCTCCAGCCGTCGAAGGCCGTGCGCCAGGCTGCCAGCGCCGCGGCTCGATCCTGACGGTCGAGCCAGTCGAGATAACGGCTGAACGGCACCGCCGGCGGCAGCTCGGCATGTCCTGAGTAGAACTGCATCAGGTCGCGCAGCACGATCGGCATCGACCAGCCGTCGATCAGGATGTGGTGCAGCGTCAGGACCAGGACGTTGGTCGTGCCGGCGCTGAGCAGGCTGCTGCGCAGCAGTGGCGGAGCCGCCAGATCAAAGCGGCGCGTCAGGTCGTCGCGGCGGACCTGATCGAGAGCCGCCTGCAGATCCGCGCCGGCGTCGACCGTCAGTTGACGCCAGGGCAGATCGACCGCGGACACGACGCTCTGGGTGAAGCCGCTGCTATCGTCGGCCCGGAATGCTGCGCGCAGATTGTCGTGCCGCGCGATCAGCGCGGCGATCGCGCCGCGCAGCCGGTCGCGATCGAGCTCACCTGCAAATTCGACCTCGAGCTGGACGACATAGACGTCGGCACGGGCGGGATCGGACAGGTTTTCATAGAGCAGGCCGCGCTGCAACGGCGACAGCCGGAGTTGACGGACCGACGGCTTTGCGGCCGGATGCGGCGCAGCCGGTATCAATTCGGCAAAGCGCTCGAGCAGGGCGAACCAGCGCGTCGCGAGCACCTGCACGACGTCGTCATCGACGAGGCTTCGGTCGCTGGACCAGGTGGCGCTGAGCCGGGCGTCGGCGCCCTGGCCGATCATCACCGTGTTCAATTCGATGACATGGGCCGGACGCAGTTCGGCCTGCTCCACGAGGTCGTCGGGCAGCGCCGTCGGGATGATGCTCCAATCCGCGACGTGATCGGTCGAGAAACGGCCGAGATAGTTGAAGCCCACCTGTGGCGCCGGCAGGCGGGCGAGCGTCCGCCCGGCGTCCTCGTCCAAGTAGCGCAACAGGCCGAAGCCGAGTCCGTCATCAGGGACGTCGGCGAGGCCGGACTTCACGGCGCGCAGCGCGCCGAGCAGGCGTTCGGCGTCGCCGGCGGCGGTTGTGGATGTTCCGGCGGGAAGATCGAAGCGAACGGGATAGAGGCTCGTGAACCAGCCCACGGTGCGCGACAGGTCGATGGCCGGGTCGAACTCGTTGCGGCCGTGGCCTTCGAGGTCGATCACGATGGTCTGCGCCGCCGCATCGCGCTCGGCGAGCGTCGTCACGAAGGCTGCAAGTAGGATGTCGAGCACCCGCGCGCCGAGCCGCCGCGGCGCCTCGCTCATCACGCGCGCAGTCACCGCGGCCGGCAAGGTCAGCGTGAGATGCTTCACGCTGTTTGCAACGGGCTGGCGGGGCGCCGCCAGCCGCGGGGCAGCCGCGCTTGCCGCCAATGTCCGCTGCCAATGCCGCAGCTCGGCCAGCACAGAAGGATGCCGCGCCCGCGCCTGGAGCAGGTGCGACCACTGGCCGAAGCTGGTGCCGAGCGCAGGAAGCTGTGCCGATTGGCCTGCCACTGCGGCCTGCCACGACGCGGCGAGCTCCTCGATCAGGATCCGCCACGACACGCCGTCGACGGCGAGGTGATGCAGCACGAGCAGCAGCGCGTCGCTGTCCGGCGCGCCGGTCGTGAAGTGGACCGCCTGCAGCATCACGCCCGCGGCGGGATCGAGGCGCGCCTCGGCAGCGCCGATCTCCTGGCTGATCCGCTGCGCGCGCTGCTCCGGCGTCAACGCGGCGATATCGATCTGGCGGAGTTGGCGCTGTGCCAGTGGCGTGTCGGACGGGGCAATGTGCAGCGACGGCGTGCCGTCGATCGGATCGAATGCGAGGCGGGACCGCAGCATGGCGTGGCGCGAGATCGCGGCATCGAGCAGGGCGATCAGCTGCTGCGACGTCAGTCCGCGCGGCAGCCGCACGGTCATGCTCTGGCTGAAGCGGTCGACGTTCCTGCCGCGCTCGAGCAGCCAGCGCATGATCGGCGTCAACGGAATGGGACCGGCGTCCGCACGGTCATCGGCGGGGACCTGCCGCGTCGCGGTTGCGACGGTCGCGAGCTTCGCGATCGTGCCCTGCTGGAACACGTCGCGCGGCGTGATCACGAGGCCGGCGCGTCTTGCGCGCGTCACCATCTGGATGCTGGTGATGGAGTCGCCGCCGAGCGCGAAGAAATTGTCGTCGATGCCGATCTTGTCGTGGCCGAGCAGCTCGGCCCAGATCGCGGCGAGCGCCTGCTCGGTGGCGGAGCGCGGCGCGCGATACGTGCTCCCGGAGGCGGCGGCGAGATCCGGCTCGGGCAGCGCCTTGCGGTCGAGCTTGCCGTTGGGGGTGAGCGGCAGCGCCTCGAGCGCGACGAACAGCGCCGGCACCATGTAGTCCGGCAACAGGCTGCCGAGATGGCTGCGCAGCTCTGCGATGGACGGCGCGATGCCGTCGCGGCCGACCACATAGGCGACGAGCCGCCGCCCTTGCGGATGCTCCTGCGGCACCACGGCGGCCGCGGCGACGCCGTCGTGACGGCGCAGCGCGCTCTCGATCTCGCCCGGCTCGATGCGGAAGCCGCGGATCTTGACCTGATGGTCGGCGCGACCCAAGAACTCCAGCGTGCCGTCAGCCTGCCTGCGCGCACGATCGCCGGTGCGGTACAGCCGGGTGCCCGGCGGTCCGAACGGATCGGCGATGAAGCGTTCCGCCGTCAGTCCGGGACGGTTGAGATAGCCCTGCGCAAGGCCTGCGCCGGCGACGTACACCTCGCCTGCAACGCCGATCGGTACCTCGTTGAGCCGGGCGTCGAGCAGGTGAATGCGCGCGTTCTCGATCGGTGCGCCCATCGGCGGCGGCGCGTTGCCCGATAATGGTGCGCTGATGCTGGCGCAGACCGAGACCTCGGTCGGCCCATAGGCGTTCAGCATGCGACGATGCGGCGACCACAGCGCAACCAGGTCGCCGGGGCAGGCTTCGCCGGCGACGACGAGAACGCGGCAGCCGGCGAGATCGTCTGGCTCCATCACGCGCAGTGCGGTCGGCGGCAGCGTCGCATGGGTCACTGCGCAGGATTGGACGAGCGCTGCCAGTGACGGTCCGGGGCGCAGCGTGTCGGCGTCGCCGGTGACGATTGCGGCGCCTTTCGAGAGCGCCGTGGCGATCTCGGAGACCGACGCGTCGAAGCTCGGCGAGGCGAACTGCAGGACGCGGTCGCCGGCTTCGATCTCGAACGCGGCCGTCTGTGCGCGCACGAGATTGACGAGGCCGCGCTGCGGGATGGCGACGCCCTTGGGGCGGCCGGTGGAGCCGGAGGTGAAGATGACGTAGGCGAGATCGTCGGGCAGGGGACGGATTTGCGGCCACGCCGGCGGTTGTTGCAGCAGCGCGGGATCGTCGAGCCGGAGCTGCGCGAGATCGCCGGGCAAAGCGGCGGTGCTGCCGTCGGTCAGCACCAGTTGCAGCCGGGCATCCCCAGCCATGACGCGCAGCCGCTCGGCCGGATAGGCCGGATCGAGCGGCACATAGGCGTGTCCGGCTTTGAGCACGGCGAGGATCGCGACGATCAGCTCCGGCCCGCGGCTGAGCGCAATGCCGATCAGCGCGTTGGTCGTTGAGATCCGGGCGGCGAGGTGTCCCGCGAGACGATCGGCGCGGCGGTGCAGCTCGGCATAGCTGATCTCGCCGCCGGCATGGATGATCGCCGGTCGGTCGGCATGGTCACGCGCGGCGGCATCGAGCAGATCGAGAATGGTCTCGTCGCTTGCGCGCGGCGCTGCCGTCGCATTCCACGCCTGCAACTGGCGTTGTTCGTCGGCGCCGAGCATCGCAAGGCTGCTGAGCCTCGCCGCCCCATCGGCGCTTGCCATCGCGCCGAGCAGGGTCGCGACATGGCCGGCCAGCCGCGCCATGCTGGCGGGCGCGAACATCTCGGCGTCATATTCCAGGATGCCTTCGAGGCCGCCGTCGGCGGTCGGCTGCAGCGACAGGGTCAGCGCGAACTTGGCGACGCCCGGCTCCGGCGGATGCATCCGCGTGGTGAGGCCGGACATGTCGGGGGCGCGGAAGGCCGCCGCGTTCTGCAGCGCCAGCATCGCCTGGAACAGCGGGCTGATGCCGAGCTGGCGCTGCGGCTGCAGCTCCTCGACGAGCTGCTCGAACGGCAGGGTCTGATGCGCGAAGGCGGCAAGATCGGTCTCGCGCACGCGGGCCAGCAACTCGGCCAATGTCGGATCGTCGGCGAGGCGCAGCCGCAGCACCAGCGTGTTGACGAAGAAGCCGATCAGTCCCTCGAACTCGCGGCGGGTGCGGTTGGCGATGGGGGTGCCGATGCTGATGTCGTCGCTGCCGCTCCAGCGCGCCAGCACGGTGGCGAAGGCTGTATGCAGCACCATGAACAGGGTGACGCCATGGCGTCGGGCGAGCGCTTCCCAGGCCGCGACCTCGCCGGCGTCGTGGCGCAGATGCACGAAGCCGGCGGGATGGCGCGGCGTCGCCGGGCGCGGCAGGTCGAGCGGCAGCTCGAGCCTTGCCGGCGCATCGGCGAGCGCGGCGCGCCAGTAGGCGAGCTCGCGCGGAATCGGACCGTCGGGATCGGCCAGCAGCTGGCGATGCCACAGCGCGTAGTCGGCATAGTGCACCGGCAACTCGGGCAGGATCGCAACCGTGCCGTTGCGGGCGGCCGCATACAGCCGGGCCAGCTCGCCGAAGAAGATGCCGGACGACCAGCCGTCGAAGGCGATGTGATGGATGACGACCGCGAGCACATGGCGCGCAGGCGTGAGCCGCAGCAGCACCGCATGCAGCGGCAGGTCGCGCGACAGGTCAAAGCGGTGCTGCACCAGGCCGTCGAGCCGGGCAGTGAGCGCGGCGTCGCGGTCGGCGGGCGCGAGGTCGGAGAGGTCGTCGTGCCGCAGGCGGAAGGCGCCGGCCGGGCGGATGATCTGCACCGGACGATCGGCCTTGAGCTCGACCGTGCTGCGCAGGCTCTCATGGCGTGCGACCAGCGCCGTCAGTGCGCGGTCGAGCGCCTGGGCATCGAGCGCGCCATCGAGATCCAGCGCGAAGGGAATGAGATAGGCCGCCGAGCCGCCTTCGAGCTGATCGAGGAACCAGAGCCGGGTCTGGGCCGCCGACAGCGGCAGGTCGGCCGGACGCGGCACGGCGACGAAGGCGGTGGCCTGATCGCCGGCCTCGCCGTCGAGGCAGGCCGCGAGGCGGGCGATGGTCGGCAGCTCGAACAGCCGGCGCAGCGGCAGCTCGCGGCCGAACTGGCTGCGCAGGCGGGAGACGAGGCGGGTGGCGAGCAGCGAATGGCCGCCGAGCGCGAAGAAATTGTCGTCGATGCCGATGTTGTCGTGGCCGAGCAGCTCGGCCCAGATCGCGGCGATCGTCTGCTCGGTCGGCGAGCGCGGCGCGCGATACGTGCTCCCGGAGGCGGCGGCGAGATCCGGCTCGGGCAGGGCCTTGCGGTCGAGCTTGCCGTTGGGGGTGAGCGGCAGCGCCTCGAGCGAGACGAACAGCGAAGGCACCATGTAGTCCGGCAGCAGGGTGCCGAGATGGCTGCGCAGCTCTGCGATGGCCGGCGCGATGCCGTCGCGTCCGACGACGTAGGCGACGAGGCGCCGCCCATGCGGATGCTCCTGCGGCACCACGGCGGCAGCAGTGACGCCGTCGTGACGGCGCAGCGCGCTCTCGATCTCGCCAGGCTCGATGCGGAAGCCGCGGATCTTGACCTGATGGTCGGCGCGACCCAGGAACTCCAGCGTGCCGTCGGCGCGCCAGCGCGCGCGATCACCGGTGCGGTACAGCCGGGTGCCGGGCGGTCCGAACGGATCGGCGATGAAGCGCTCCGCCGTCAGCCCGGGGCGGTTGATGTAGCCGCGCGCGAGGCCCGCGCCCGCAACGTAGACTTCGCCCACGACGCCGATCGGAACCAGCGCGAGCCGCTCGTCGAGCAGGTGCACCTGCATGTTGTGGACGGGGCGGCCGATGGTCGGCGGCGCATCGTGCGGACCGTCGGAGAACCAGGCGGTGGAATAGACGCTCGCTTCGGTCGGTCCATACAGATTCCAGATTCGGCAGCCCGGCAGCACCGCGCGCGTCCGGTGCACCAGCTCCTCGGGCAGCGCCTCGCCGGCAAGGATCAGCGCCCGCGCATCGGTCGGCAGCGCCGACGTATCGAGCAGCGCGCGCAACACCGACGGCACGCCGCTCAACAGCCGCATGCCGGAGCGGCCGCGATGGGCGATGGCGAGCAGGTCGGATGCGACCTCGATGCACCCGCCGCAGCTCAGCGGCGAGAACATCTCCAGCACCGACATGTCGAAATTGATCGAGGACGAGGCGAAAGTCGCCGCCAGCAGGTCGGTGCCAACAGCGGCAAAGCTCCAGCGCACGAGATTGGCGAGGCCACGCTGAGGGATGGCGACGCCCTTGGGGCGGCCGGTGGAGCCGGAGGTGAAGATGACGTAGGCGAGGTCATCGGGCAGCGGACGACGCAGCGGCCACGCTGGCGGTTGTTGCAGCAGCGCGGGATCGTCGAGCCGGAGCTGCGCGAGATCGTCGGGCAACGCGGCGGTGCTGCCGTCGGTCAGCACCAGGCGCAGCCGGGCGTCCCCAGCCATGACGCGCAGCCGCTCGGCCGGATAGGCCGGGTCGAGCGGCACATAGGCGTGTCCGGCCTTGAGCACGGCGAGGATTGCGACGATCAGCTCCGGCCCGCGGCTGAGCGCAATGCCGATCAGCGCGTTGGTCGTTGAGATCCGGGCGGCGAGGTGTCCCGCGAGACGATCGGCGCGGCGGTGCAGCTCGGCATAGCTGATCTCGCCGCCGGCATGGATGATCGCCGGTCGGTCGGCATGGTCACGCGCGGCGGCATCGAGCAGATCGAGAATGGTCTCGTCGCTTGCGCGCGGCGCTGCCGTCGCGTTCCACGCCTGCAACTGGCGTTGTTCGTCGGCGCCGAGCATCGCAAGGCTGCTGAGCCTCGCCGCCCCATCGGCGCTTGCCATCGCGCCGAGCAGGGTCGCGACATGGCCGGCCAGCCGCGCCATGCTGGCGGGGGCGAACATCTCGGCGTCATATTCCAGGATGCCTTCGAGGCCGCCGTCGGCGGTCGGCTGCAGCGACAGGGTCAGCGCGAACTTGGCGACGCCCGGCTCCGGCGGATGCATCCGCGTGGTGAGGCCGGACATGTCGGGGGCGCGGAAGGCCGCCGCGTTCTGCAGCGCCAGCATCGCCTGGAACAGCGGGCTGATGCCGAGCTGGCGCTGCGGCTGCAGCTCCTCGACGAGCTGCTCGAACGGCAGGGTCTGATGCGCGAAGGCGGCAAGATCGGTCTCGCGCACGCGGGCCAGCAACTCGGCCAATGTCGGATCGTCGGCGAGGCGCAGCCGCAGCACCAGCGTGTTGACGAAGAAGCCGATCAGTCCCTCGAACTCGCGGCGGGTGCGGTTGGCGATGGGGGTGCCGATGCTGATGTCGTCGCTGCCGCTCCAGCGCGCCAGCACGGTGGCGAAGGCCGCGTGCAGCACCATGAACAGGGTGACGCCATGGCGTCGGGCGAGCGCTTCCCAGGCCGCGACCTCGCCGGCGTCGTGGCGCAGATGCACGAAGCCGGCGGGATGGCGCGGCGTCGCCGGCCGCGGCAGATCGAGCGGCAGTTCGAGACGCGCCGGCGCATCGGCGAGCGCGGCGCGCCAGTAGGCGAGCTCGCGCGGAATCGGACCGTCGGGATCGGCCAGCAGCTGGCGATGCCACAGCGCGTAGTCGGCATAGTGCACCGGCAACTCGGGCAGGATCGCAACCGTGCCGTTGCGGGCGGCCTCGTAGAGCCGCGCAAGCTCGCCGAAGAAGATGCCGGACGACCAGCCGTCGAAGGCGATGTGATGGATGACGACCGCGAGCACATGGCGCTCGGCACTGAGCCGCAGCAGCACCGCATGCAGCGGCAGGTCGCGCGACAGGTCGAAGCGGTGCTGCACCAGGCCGTCGAGCCGGGCAGTGAGCGCGGCGTCGCGGTCGGCGGGTGCGAGATCGGAGAGGTTGTCGTGCCGCAGGCGGAAGACGCCGGCCGGGCGGATGATCTGGACCGGACGATCGGCCTTGAGCTCGACCGTGCTGCGCAGGCTCTCATGGCGTTCGACCAGCGCCGTCAGCGCGCGGTCGAGCGCCTGGGCATCGAGCGCGCCATCGAGATCCAGCGCGAAGGGAATGAGATAGGCCGCCGAGCCGCCTTCGAGCTGATCGAGGAACCAGAGCCGGGTCTGGGCCGCGGACAGCGGCAGGTCGGCCGGACGCGGCACGGCGACGAAGGCGGTGGCCTGATCGCCGGCCTCGCCGTCGAGGCAGGCGGCAAGGCGGGCGATGGTCGGCTGCTCGAACAGCCGGCGTAGCGGCAGCTCGCGGCCGAACCGGCTGCGCAGGCGGGAGACGAGGCGGGTGGCGAGCAGCGAATGGCCGCCGAGCGCGAAGAAATTGTCGTCGATGCCGATCTTGTCGTGGCCGAGCAGCTCGGCCCAGATCGCGGCGATCGTCTGCTCGGTCGGCGAGCGCGGCGCGCGATACGTGCTCCCGGAGGCGGCGGCGAGATCCGGCTCGGGCAGCGCCTTGCGGTCGAGCTTGCCGTTGGGGGTGAGCGGCAGCGCCTCGAGCGCGACGAACAGCGCCGGCACCATATAGTCCGGCAAGAGTGTGCCGAGATGGCTGCGCAGCTCTGCGATGGATGGTGCGACGCCGTCGCGTCCGACCACATAGGCGACGAGACGGCGCCCTTGCGGATGCTCCTGCGGCACCACCGCGGCCGCGGCGACGCCGTCATGACGGCGCAGCGCGCTCTCGACCTCGCCGGGCTCGATGCGGAAGCCGCGGATCTTGACCTGATGGTCGGCGCGGCCCAGGAACTCCAGCGTGCCGTCGGCGCGCCAGCGCGCGCGATCGCCGGTGCGATACAGCCGGGTGCCGGGCGGTCCGAACGGATCGGCGACGAAGCGTTCCGCCGTCAGCCCGGGGCGGTTGATGTAGCCGCGCGCGAGGCCCGCGCCCGCAACATAGACCTCGCCCACGACGCCCGGGGGCAGCGGATTGAGGGCGTCATCGAGAATGACGACGGAGCGATTGGCGAGAGGACGCCCGAGCGGAAGGGGTGACGTGATCGCGGCCACGTCAGACAGAGCATGACGCGTGACGAAGGTCGTGGTCTCCGTCGGACCGTAGGCGTTGGAGACCACCGTGCGGCTGTATTCGAGCACGCGCCGCACGACATCCGGCGACACGGTCTCGCCGCCCGTCAGCACCTCGCGCACCCCGTCGAAGCAGTCGGGATGCTCCTCCGCGATCGCTGCGAACAGTTGATAGGTCAGGAACAGGCGCGTGACGCCGTGCTGACGGATGGCCGTGGCCAGCCGGCGCGCATCGAATGCGCCGGTCGGTCCGATCGCGATCGTGTGGCCGTGAAGCAGCGGCACGAACAGCTCGAAGGTGCTGGCATCGAAGGCGGGATTGGAATGCAGCAGAATCGTCTGTGACCCGCCGTCGTGCCAGACCGGGTCATCCGCGAGCGAGAGGATGTTCCGATGGCTGATGCCGACGCCTTTGGGGTAGCCGGTCGAGCCCGACGTGAACATGACGTAGGCGAGATCATCGGCGGCGCCGGCGACACCCGGATCCTGATCATCGAAGGCGTCGGGACGAGGTGAAAGGATGCTCAGGCCGCCATGACCAGCAAGCTCGGCCACGAGCGTTGATGCGGCCACTGCAAAGCGGGCGCCGGTATCGCGCAGGATGAAATCGCGTCGGTCCCTGGGCTGGCCCGGCTCCAGCGGGACATAGGTCGCGCCAGCCTTCAGCACCGCAAGCACGGCAACGACGAATTCGGGGGAGCAACTGAACAGCAGCGCGATCGGGTCCTGCGGCCGGACCCCGGCTGCGATCAGGTCGTGCGCGAGCGCGTTGGCGCGGCGGTCGAGATCGCGATAGGTGAGCCTTAGGTCGTCGGCGCGAATGGCAATCGCGTCGGGGATGCGGCGTACCTCGGCCGCGAACCGCGTTGCAACCGTCTCGCGCGGCGCGACCTCCGTGAGACAGGCGGGCGCGCCGGGACCATCGGCCTGTGCCAGGTCGGGGGCGGCCAGCGCCAGCCGTGCCGCAGGGATGGCGGGGTCATCGGCGAGCCCGCGCAGCAGCGTCTCGAACGCGCCGGCCCAATGCGCAACCGTCGGCCTGGCAAACAGATCCGGATTGAACTTGAAATTGCCGAACAGCGCCTCGTTCGCCTCATAGAGCTCGAGCACGAAATCGAACTGGCCGAGCTGCTGCGGAAACTGGTAGACGCGCGCCGCGAGCCCGCCCCAGGCGCTCCAGCCGTCATCCGGCAGCGGTGCGATGAGCCCGTCGATGGCGTGCTGCCCACGCAACTGCAGGAAGTTGAAGCAGGCGTCGTAGACGGGGGTCCGCGCCGGATCGCGCTGTGTCTGCAGCCGCTGAGCGAGCACCGCGAATGGATAGTCCTGATGCTCCGCCGCTTCGGCGGCCGCCCGTCTCGTGGCGTCGAGAAAGGCGGCGAGACTCTGGCCGTCCATCAGGCGCGTGCGATGCACGACCGTGTTGACGAAATAACCCACCGTCGGATCGAAGGTCGGCTGCGTGCGCCCGGCCACCACCGCGCCCAGCAGGATGTCGTCCTGTCCGCTCAACCGGTGCAGCAGCAGGCTGTAGGCGGCCAGCAGCACGACAGACAGCGTGGTCTCGTGGCGCCGTGCCAATGCCTTGAGACCTGCGAGCAGCTCTGGCGCGATCGCGAGGTCGATCTGCTCGCCGCGCTGGCGGCGCTGCGCCGGCCGCGGATGATCGAGCGGCAGGTCGAGCACGGGAAGGTCGCCGGACAGCAGCCACTGCCAGTACGACCACAGCTGCTCGCCGCGCGCCCCGCTGAGCATCGTGCGCTGCCAGCGCACGAAATCCGCATAGCTGCGCTCCACGCGAGGGAGCTGAGGGACCTCGCCGCTGGCCCTTGCCTGATAGCTGCGTCCGATTTCGTCGAGCAGGATGACGATCGACTGGCCATCGATGACGATGTGATGAGCCAGCGGCAGCAGGACGTGATCCTCGCGTCCGCGGCTGATGAGCACCGCCCGGAACAGCGGGCCACGCTCGAAATCGAACGGTTCTTCGTAGGCGTCCTGCACCGCCCGATCGAGCGCAGCCGCGTCCGCGACCTGCACGTGGCGCAGCTCGGCCGCGCGCGGCGAGACGGTCTGGATCGGTGTCCCGCCGCGCCAGGCGAAGGTGGCGCGCAGGGCAGGGTGGCGCTCGATCACATCCTGCATGGCCTGCCGCAGCGCTGCGACATCCACCGCACCCCGAAGCCGGAGGGGAAATGCGACGTGATAGGCGGTACTGGTGGCATCCAGCTGATGCAGGAACCACAGCGCCTGCTGACCGTGCGACAGGGGATGATGGGCTGCCTCAGCCCCGCGTCGGCGCAACAGCTCGGCTGCGAGTTGCCGCTTGCGCTGGAGTTCGTCGCCGTCGCCGGCCGCCGGAGTCTCGATCGGGCTGTCCTCAGCCGGCAGGCGCTCCGATTCTGCGCGGGATGGATCCCATCGATCGTTCACGATGCATCACGCTGCAGATGGGCCGGCGGCATCTCGCTGGCGGCGGAGACTGAGTGGCCGCATGTCGGTCCAGGCGCCCTCGATGAAGGCGAGGCACTCCGCTTTGCCGCCCGTCGGTCCGGTCTGTCGCCATCCAGCCGGGATGTCCTTGAACTGCGGCCAGAGCGAATACTGCTCCTCGTCGTTGACCAGCACGACGAAGACGGTGTTCTCGTCGTCGAATACATTCACCATGTCGACACCAAGGGCATGGAGCGGCGTTTCCTATACCGCAAGGTACGGATCGTGCAGATCGGAGGCCGCAGCAGGCGGCCGTGTGCAAGCGGCTTAGGCAGTCGCCGTCTCGGCGGTCGGACCCTTGCGGGTCAACCCGCGCTTGACCTGCTCCTTCATCGTCTCGAGATCGACCGACAACAGATCTCCGCCCTTTTCGAAATGATTGACGAAGACCCGGCCGATGGCCCAGGTGAGCGCCGAGGCGAACGCCGGCACGACGGCGATGCCGAGCAGTGGACCGATGAACGGAACGTAACGGGCCGCGCGGATCGCGACGCCGGACAGCGGGCTGACCGGCACGATGCCGCCAATCAGAGCAGCCACGTACGACTTTACGGCGTTCTCGTTGAACGGAATTTCATAGACCTCGGCGAGCTCGCTGATCATCTTGATCTGAATACCTGTGAGCGCAAAAACATCGAGCAATGGCAAAGGGATGAGTCCGGTGATGGCACCAAACCCGGCGTTGCGCTTGACGATCGCCAACGCCTGCTTGTGATGTTCGGGGGACACGGGGGCGGGGGAAACAGCTTGGTCGCTAGCAGCCAAATTTGTCATGATGATTGATTCCCAATTATTAGTTGAAAGGTACCATCCTTCCACCTCCCTTGGAAGGGCCGTCCGCTCGCTTCTCGCGGACTATCACCAGATAATGTCCAGGTGATTGATACGGATATCCGAGAGACCGATCAAAAGAAGCTTAGACTTATCAGGACGTAGAAATGCCGCAGGGGGCCGAGAGGTGCGGGCAATGCACAATGAGGTGCGGATTCATTGGAATCTCGTCGATTGTCCTGTGAGCATCTTCGGCGCGGCCGCATCTGGAGGTGCGTCGGCATCGGCCTGTCATGATAATATGCAACGAATTTGATGTGGGTTGATCCATGCCTGATCGCTGGCAGCACTCGCGTGCTGATGAGTGGCTTCTTTGTTTCAAGCCGAGAACTTCGGCCCGCCGCCGGTTGGTCTGCTTTGGGCCGGCGGGAGGCGGCGCGTCGTTTTTTCGGCGGTGGCCCGATCTGGCGCCGCCGGATGTCGAGGTGCTGGCGGTCCAGCTTCCAGGTCGGGAGACGCGTCTGGGCGAGGAGCCGCGTCGCGACATCGTGGAGTGCGCCGCGGAGGTCGTCCGCGCGCTGCTCGCCAAGCCTGATCTGCCGACCGTGCTGTTCGGCCACAGCATGGGCGCGCTGCTGGCGCTCGAAGCGGCTCGGGGACTTCGGCGTGCGGGATATGCGCCCGAGCTTCGCCTGGCGGTCTCCGGTCGGGAGTCCCCCGATCTTGCAATGCAAGATACCGGCTTCATGACGCTGGCTGATGATGAGTTTCTGATCGCCGTCGATCGCCGCTACGGCGGTATTCCGCCGGCCGTGATGGAGGTCGCGGAATTGCGCGAGCTGATCGCGCCGGCGCTGCGCGCCGATTTTGCGGCCGTGCTCGGCTATCGCAATCCATCGCGGGATCCGCTCGACATCGATCTCACCGTCATGCGCGGACGCGATGACCCGCAGACGGCGGATGAGCGGATCGCAGGATGGGGTCATGTCTCCCTCCGGCCTGTCCGCCGCTGCGATTTTCCCGGGGGCACTTCTATTTGTCCGATCGTCCCGAAGCGGTGTTGTCGGAGTTGCTGGCCGACCGCTTCGTCGCCGAGCCGTCCTGAGCCGCGGACGGACGGTTCTGTCAGGGTTGCGTGTTGTCCGATTGGTTTATTTGTCAGCCTTGCAGTGCCCTCTTTGCCGTGGACGCCGGTTGTGATCAAACACTTTGCCGCAGGATCTCGATTTTGCCCGATGCGCCGGACGAGCTCGGTCGTGACCGCCGGCGTTCCTTGGTGGCGGAGTGGTGCGCCCGCCGTCGACGTCAGGGCCTTGAGGGATATCAGCGTGGACAGAAGGCGGTTTGAACCTTGGACCTGATACGCTTCGTCCTCGCATCCGCGGGCCCCATCCGCTTTCGCCTGATCGCAGGCATGGTGCTGACCAGCTTCGCCATGGGCGCGCTGATGGTGGTCACCAACACGGCCACCGCGCCGGAGTCGAGCGACGGGCCTGCGCTGGAGATGGTGCTGCTGTTCCTCGTCCTGGCGGCGCTCGTGATCGGCTCGCACCGCTACTCCATGCGAATGGTCACCGCCCTCAGCGAGGCCATCCTGCGCCAGATCCGCGACAACTACGTGCTGCTGGTCCGGCGGATCGAGCTCGAGGCGCTGGAGCGCACCGGCGTCGACCGGATCTATGACGTGGTCGCGCGCGAGACCATCCTGATCTCCGACGCCGCGCCGCAGATCGTCACCGGGATCATCTCGGCGATGACGTTCCTGCTGCTTGGTGCCTACATCGCCTACCTGTCGCTGTTCGCGATCATGCTGCTGGTCTTCGCCTTCGTGGTGACCGTGTATTTCTACCGCTACAGCCAGCGCGGTTCGCGGGCGGCCCTGGTCGCCGCGAGCGCGCAGGAGACGCGGTTCCTCGATCTGATGGGCCATCTGCTGCACGGCTTCAAAGAGGTGCGTCAGAACGCCGCGCGCGGTTACGACCTGGAGCAGGATCATCTGCTGCCGGCATCGGAGCAGATCGACGTCAAGAACACGGTCGCGATGGACCACATCGCCTCCGGCATGAGCATCTCCTATATCGGCTTCTACAGCCTGCTCGCCGCCGTGGTCTTCATCCTGCCGGGCTACATCAAGGAGCACCGCACGGTGCTCCAGGTCCTCTACACCGTGCTATTCATGCTGTCGTCGCTCGACAACGTGCTGCGCTCGGCCGCGGTGCTGGCGCGGGCCAACCTGTCGATGGAGCATCTGCTGGACATGGAGAAGCGGCTGCTGGCCGCCGCGCGTGAGCCCGAGCCGTCGCCCGATGCCTCGCATCAGGTGTTCGAGCAGGTCGAGTTGCGGGCGATCACCTATTCGCACACCGGTCGCGACGGCAAGCCCAGCTTCACGCTCGGGCCGTGCGACCTCGTCGTCCGGCCCGGGCAGATCACCTACCTGATCGGCGGCAATGGCAGCGGCAAGTCCACCCTGATGCGCCTGCTGACCGGCCTCTATGACCCCGCGGGCGGCGTCATCCTCTGGGACGGCGAGCCGGTCGACCATGCCCTGCGCGGCAAATATCGCCAATTGTTCTCCTGCGTCTTCGCCGACTTCCATTTGTTCGACCGCTTCTACGGCGCGCGCACGATCGATCCGGCCAAGGTGAATGCCATGGTGGCCGACTTCGGGCTGGCGGAGAAGACGGCGTTCCGCGACGGCGGCTTCACCCAGCTCGATCTGTCGACCGGGCAGCGCAAGCGGCTGGCGCTGATCGTCGCCTTGCTCGAGGACCGGCCGATCTACCTGCTGGACGAGGTCGGCGCCGATCAGGATCCGTCGTTCCGTCACCGCTTCTACACCGAAATCCTTCCCGACTTGCGGGCTCGCGGCAAGGCCGTTATCGTCATCAGCCACGACGATCGCTATTTCTCGATGGGCGATCGCGTTCTCACGATGCGGGACGGCCGGCTCGAGCAAGCCGAGGCTTTGACATGAGCGTGGCCTATCCCGATCGCAGCCTTCGCAACTCGCCGTCTCCGCTCAGGCCGACGCGCGGCAGGATGCGCGATCGCGTCGAGGCCTATGTCGTCGGCACCATTGCCTTCGCCGGCCTGCTGGTCCTGTTGTTGTGGCGGACCGTGATCGTCGTCGTCCCCGCAGGCCATGTCGGCGTGCTCTACAGCCTGCTCGGCGGCGGCACGGTCATCAACGACGTCTATCGCGAGGGATTGGCGCTCAAGCTGCCCTGGAACAGGATGTATCTGTTCGAGACGCGGGTCCAGTCGCTGGCGCTCGACGTCGAGGCGCTCAGCCTCGAAGGCCTGCGCGTCGACGTCAAGGCCAACCTCATCTTCCACGTCGATGCCAACTCCGCGCCCCGGCTTCTGAAGGAGGTCGGTACCGACTATGTCAATCGTCTGGTCATGCCGGTGGCGCTTGGCGTCATCAGGCGCGTGATCGGCAAGTTCGACAGCCATCGCCTCTACACGCTCGACAGCGAGCTCCTGACCGGCCAGATGCTGGACGCCCTGCGCGGCGAGCCCAAGAGCACGATCCTGCTCTATGACGACATGGTCGTGACCCGGGTGATGCTTCCCGACGGGATGCGAAAGGCGATCGAGGACAAGCTGACGCAGGAGCAGTACGCCGCGTCCTATGAGTTCATCCTCGCACGGGCCCGCTCGGAGGCCGAGCGCCAGCGCATCGAGGCCATCGGCCTGGAGAATTACTACGCGACGGTGTCGCGGTCGCTGTCGAAGGACGTGTTGACCTGGACCGGCATCCAGGCGACGCTGGATCTCGCCCGCTCCAACAACAGCAAGGTCGTCGTGGTCGGCGGCGGCGCCAATCAGATGCCGCTGATCCTGGGCTCGGATATCTCGTCAGGCAGCGCCACTGCGCCGAACCCCTCGATCATGGACCTCGACAGCACCAAGCTCAGCTTCCCCAAGATCCAACAGCCGCCGCGGGACGTCCTGGAGAATCCGAGCGGCGTCGACCTGCCAGGACAGGCCCGCATGACTCCTCGGGCGCCGCCGGCGCCGGTACGGCAGGGGATCCCCCATTCCGGCGGCTCCGGTGCAGAATGCCCGCTAGCTCGCGCCGCCCTCCGTTTTCGCCAGCATGAGGAGCATCGCCTGATGTCTGCCTTCGTCATCATCATCTATGTCCTGCTGTGCCTGTTGAGTGGCTATTTCGGCCGCGACTCCCGCATGGGTTTCTGGGGCTGCGTGTTTCTGTCGGCCATTCTCAGCCCCGTGCTGATGCTGCCGGCACTCTTCCTGCTGGGCGGTGGCCGGCGGCCAGCCTGATCCGAGTCGAGCCCGCGCTGCGCGCCGCCGCCTCGGCGATCAAGGTCCTGCACCCGACGGGCAGTTGCCGCATGCGTGTCATGTCCAAACTGCCCGTCGTGCCAGTTTGTCGCGCACTTATCACTTGCACCGTCGGGCAAATCACCTCCACATTTCCGCGCATCCCGGCTCGCTGAAGAGGGACGTTTCGCGATCGTCACGAACGTCGAGCCGGGGATGCGATGGGCGTGTCGGTCCGCAGCGTGATCTCGATTGCGCGGACGAACGGAACGATGCGACGGCGAAATCGTGTGGTCCTGGCGCCCCGAAGCTGGCGCCAAGTCGGCGGTCCTGATGATCCGTCGGCGACGGGGGCAACTGCGCGGTCCCCGGGGAGATCACGTATAAGCCGTCAAACCATCGCGCAGGGAAGGCCGGGATGTCCCAGCCGAACCTGTGGTTCCTGCCCCGTGCATTCTTTCCGCACGGGGGCCATGGGGGCGGCAGGCTCCCGGCCTTCCCTGCGCCTCTTCTCGCCGGAGAGGAGGACGAACGAATGGAAAGCTCGGGCGAAACGCGCCGCGAGATCGCGATGTCATGTCGAATCGTTCGAGATCCGTTTTAAGTCAGCGGCGTCGTGTAGAGTGGCGACCGGTCGGTCAGTGTTGGTCGAAGTAGATCCGCATGAGAGACAGCGCGCGTGCAGAGTTGGGGATGAAAGCGATTGCAGAGCTGTTCGAGGGTCCGGTCGTGGTGGCGGCGTCCGGCCTCTCGCTGGCGGAGGACGAGCTGTTTCCCGAGGAGCGCGCGCATATCCAGGCCGCGGTCGCCAAGCGGCGCGCCGAGTTCGCGACCGCGCGGATCCTGGCGCGCAGGGCGCTGGCGTCGCTCGGAGTTGCGCCGGTCGCGCTGGTCCCGGCGCCGGATCGCGCGCCGGTGTGGCCGCCGGGCTATGTGGGAAGCATCTCGCATTGTGCCGATCATCGCGCCGTGGCCGTGGCCCGAAGCAGGGATGTCTCGTCGCTCGGACTGGATGTCGAGGACCTGCGCGAGCTCGATCCGTCGCTACGCGATCTCGTGCTCACGCCGGCCGAGCGGCGATGGCTTCACGCCCAGCCCGATGCGTTGCAACGGACGCTGCCGATCGTGATCTTCAGCGCGAAGGAAGCCTACTACAAATGCCAGTATCCGATCACGCGCGGCTTCCTGGATTTCCAGGACGTCGAGCTCACGATCGCATGGGCGGCGGGCACGTTCGAGGCGCGTGTCATGAAAGAGAACTGGCCGGCCGCCGTTGCTGGCCTCGCCGGACGCTTCCTCATCGCTGACGGCCGCGTCAGCTGCGGCGTGACGCTCGTGCAGGACTGATGGCGCGACCGCAGCTTGGGGTTGGGTCGGGCCGTTCTCGTTGCCGCTGCGCCGGAAAGCTGTGGGGTCGCGATCTGCAGAAATCTCTATCCGATGAGCTGTTTACCGCAGTCGCTAAACACGACGCGCTGCGAATAGCGAAGAATCATGCTTGACATGTTTAGTCGTTGGAAATCTACTAAACAAAATACTTAACTCGGACGGTCGATCCGGGACCATGGGGAAACGCTTGCGGCTCGCGCTGTCGTTGTGACGGCGCCCCTCGCCGCGGGCCACACACCGCCGTCACCAGCGCAAAGGCTGGGGCGGCGCCAACAGGGAGGGAGTGTCAGATGAAGTTGCTGCAGACATTTGCACTGACGGCGACCGTCGCCGCCGCGAGCGTGCTCGGCGCGTCCGCGCCGGCACGCGCCGAGGGAAAGACGATCACCTTGTGCTGGGCCGCCTGGGACCCGGCCAATGCGCTGGTCGAGCTGTCGAAGGACTTCACCGCCAAGACCGGCGTCAACATGAAGTTCGAGTTCGTGCCATGGCCGAACTTCGCCGATCGCATGCTCAACGAGCTCAATTCCAAGGGCAAGCTGTGCGACCTGATGATCGGCGATTCCCAGTGGATCGGCGGTGCCGCCGAGAACGGCCAATACGTCAAGCTCAACGAGTTCTTCGACAAGGAAGGCATCAAGATCTCCGACTTCATGCCCGCGACCGTCGCCGGCTACGCCGAATGGCCGAAGGGCACGCCGAACTACTGGGCGCTGCCGGCGATGGGCGACGCCAACGGCTGGACCTATCGCAAGGACTGGTTCGCGCGGCCGGAGATCCGCGAGGAGTTCAAGAAGAAGTTCGGCCGCGAGCTCGAGGTGCCGAAGACGCAGGAAGAGCTGAAGGACATCGCCGAGTTCTTCCAGAAGCGGGTGATCGACGGCAAGACCGTCTATGGCGCGGCGATCTTCACCGAGCGCGGCTCGGAAGGCATCACGATGGGCGTCACCAACGCGCTCTATCCGTTCGGCTTCAAGTATCAGAACCCGAAGAAGCCATACGACATGCAGGGCTTCGTCAACTCCGACGACGCGGTGAAGGGTCTCGAATTCTACAAGGCGCTGTACAAGTGCTGCACGCCGCCCGGCTATTCCAACGGCTACATGCAGGAAGGGCTCGACGCCTTCAAGTCCGGCCAGGTCGCGCTGCAGATGAACTGGTTCGCCTTCTTCCCGGGCCTCTACAAGGACCCGAATGTCGGCGGCGACAAGATCGGTTTCTTCGTCAATCCGGCGCAGAAGGAGAAGGGCTCGCAGCTCGGCGGGCAGGGCATCTCGGTGGTGGCGTATTCGCCGAACCGCGCCGAGGCGCTGGAATACATCAAGTGGTTCGCCTCGCTCGACACCCAGAAGAAGTGGTGGGCGCTCGGCGGCTATAGCTGCCACAAGGGCGTGCTCAACGATCCCAACTTCAAGAACACCGCGCCGTTCGCCGCCGACTTCCTGGTGGCCATGGACCAGGTGGTCGATTTCTGGGCCGAGCCGTCCTACGCGCAGCTCCTGCTCGCCATGCAGAAGCGCGTCCACGACTATGTCGTCGCCGACCAGGGCACGGCCAAGGGCGCGCTGGACGGGCTGATTGCCGACTGGACCAAGGTCTTCAAGGAGGACGGCAAGCTCTGATGGCGGCGGCACCTTTCGCGCACGCGGGATGCGTCACGACAATTCCTCCGGCGAGCTTCGGCTTGCCGGGCGGACCAGCCAGTCTCACCGCAAGCCAGACGCAGCCAGTGAAGCAGCCCCTCGCATGACCAACCAGACCGGACTGAGCAGCCTCGTCGACCGCGCCGCCCTGGTGACGCCGCCCGCCGTGGCGGGGCGCGTGCGCGGCCTGTCCGAGCGCGCCATCGCCTGGCTGTTCATCACACCGACCATGCTGCTGCTACTCGCGATCAACATCTTCCCGTTGATCTGGACCATCCGGCTGTCCTTCACGAACTATCGCGCCAACCGTCCGAACGCCACCGTGCTCGACGTCGGGCTCGCCAACTACCAGTCGATCCTGACCGATCCGGACGTCTGGGCGGCGATGACGGTGACCGCGCGCTTCGTGTTCTGGACCATCCTGATCCAGACCGTGTTGGGCTTCGCGCTGGCCTGGCTGATCGACAAGAAGTTCCGCGGTCACGGCCTGTGGACCACCTTGATCCTGCTGCCGATGATGCTGTCGCCGGCCGTGGTCGGCAATTTCTGGACGTTTCTGTACCAGCCGCAGATCGGGCTTTTCAATTACGTCATCGCCGCCGTGACCGGCGCGCCCGCGTCGTCGTTCCAGATGCTGGCGCAGGTGCCGCTGGCGCCCTGGGCCATCGTCATCGTCGACACCTGGATGTGGACGCCCTACGTGATGCTGATCTGCCTCGCAGGTCTGCGCTCGATCCCCGACTACATCTACGAGGCGGCCGAGGTCGATCGCGCCTCGCCATGGCGGCAGTTCTGGTCGATCACGTTGCCGATGGCGCTGCCCTTCATCATGCTGGCGGTGCTGTTTCGCGGCATCGAGAACTTCAAGATGTTCGACATGGTCAACCTGCTGACCGGCGGCGGTCCAGGCTCGACCACTGAAGTCGCCTCGATCACCCTGAAGCGCGAGGCGTTCGAAAAGTGGCGCACCGGCTATTCCTCGGCTTTCGCCATCATCCTGTTCGTCACCGTGTTCGGCCTCGCCAACATCTACGTCAAGGCGCTCAATCGGGTGAAAAGCCGATGACCGGTCTCGTAACCGCCCATTCCGTCGTCGATCCGTCGCCGCTGACCAAGCGGATCGCGGCGACCGTGGTGATCGCCTATGCGCTGATCACCCTGGTGCCGCTGCTGTGGATCTTCATGACCGGATTCAAGTCGCCGTCGGATGCGATCGCCTATCCGCCGAAGCTCGTCGCCGAGCCGAGCCTGGAGGGCTACTGCAACCTGTTCACGACCCGGACCCGTCAGGCTCCGGACTACATGGCCAAGCTGCCGCCGGCTGCCAGCCTGTGCGACCGCATCTCGCGCGGCCGCAACATGGTGGTCGCGGGTCCGTCGAACTACATCCCGCGCTACGTGAATTCGCTGGTGATCGCCTTCGGCTCGACCGCGCTGTCGGTCGTGCTCGGCACGCTTGCGGCCTATGCCTTCTCGCGCTTCAAGGTGCCGCTGAAGGATGATCTCCTGTTCTTCATCCTGTCGACGCGGATGATGCCGCCGATCGCGGTCGCGATCCCGATCTACCTGATGTATCGCGAGCTCGGCCTGTCCGACACGCGGCTGGGGATGATCCTGCTCTACACGTCGGTCAACATCTCGCTCGCGGTCTGGCTGCTCAAGGGCTTCATGGACGAGATTCCGCGCGAATACGAGGAGGCGGCGATGGTCGACGGCTACACGCGGCTGCAAGCCTTCTTCAAGGTTGTGCTGCCGCAGGCTACGACCGGCATCGTCGCTACCGCGATCTTCTGCCTGATCTTCGCCTGGAACGAATATGCCTTCGCGGTGCTTCTGACCTCGGGCACGGCGCAGACGGCGCCGCCCTTCATTCCGATCATCATCGGCGAGGGCGGGCAGGACTGGCCGGCGGTCGCGGCGGGCACCACGCTGTTCCTGATTCCGATCGTCGTGTTCACGGTGCTGCTGAGGAAGCATCTGTTGCGCGGCATCACCTTCGGAGCGGTGCGCAAATGAGCGAGTCGATCTGGAACATGCCTGCCGATGTCGCCACCACGCGCTGGCCGCGGGCGCTGCGGCGCGGCCCGATGGAGACGCTGGCGACGATCCTCATTGCGGCCGGCGTGCTGATGCTGCTGCAGCCGTTTGCGCTGGTGCTCTACACCTATTCCTTCATCACCACGCTCGCCGGTGTCGTGATGTTCACCATCGTCTCCAAGTTCCCGGATTGACGCCATGGCCGAGATCCGGATCGAAAATCTGTTCAAGGAGTTCGGCGGCTTTGCCGCCGTGCGCGGCACCGGCTTCACCATCGCCGACGGTGAGTTCTTCTGCCTGCTGGGTCCGTCGGGCTGCGGCAAGACCACGACCTTGCGCATGATTGCAGGGCTGGAGCTGCCGACCTCGGGGACGATCAGGCTCGGCGGCGAGGACGTCACCTTCCGCCGTGCGCGTGAACGCGACATCGCCATGGTGTTCCAGCTTTTCGCGCTCTACCCGCACATGAACGTGCGCAGCAACATCGCCTTTCCCCTGGTCTCGATGGGGGTGCCCAAGGCGGAAATCAAGCGGCGGGTCGAGGAAGCCGCGCGCATCCTGCGCATCGATCATCTGATCGACCGTCCGGTGAGCGGGTTGTCGAGCGGCGATCGCCAGCGCGTCGCGCTCGGCCGCGCCATCGTCCGCGAGCCAAAAGCCTTCCTGATGGACGAGCCGCTCGGCGCGCTCGATGCCGAGTTCCGTCACATCATGTGCGGCGAGCTGCGCGCGCTGCACGACCGGCTCAAGGCCACCACCGTGTTCGTGACCTCACGATCAGCTCGAGGCGATGTCGATGGCCGACACGATTGCGGTGATGAATCGCGGTGTCGTGGAGCAGCTCGGAACGCCCCAGGAGATCTACGACCGTCCCGCCACGATGTTCGTCGCGGATTTCATCGGCTCGCCGGCGATGAACTTCATTCGCTTCGCGGGCCGACTTGGCGCCGGCACGAACTGCGTGCGCATTGATGGTGCCGAGATCGGCGTGCCCGAGCTGCGCGAGGATGCCGACAGCGACGAGTTGGTGCTCGGCGTGCGGCCGGAGCAGGTGGCGCTCAGCGCGGAAGGGGGACTGCGCGGCGAGGTGTTCGGCACCGAATATCTTGGCACCACGCAGATCATCACCGTCACGACGGCTCACGGCACCGTCAAGGCGCGCGCGCCCGCGGCGGTCCGGGTCGAGCGTGCGGAGCCGGTCGGACTCAGCTTCCGCGCCGACCGGCTGTCGCTGTTCAATGCCGCCACGGGCCGTGCAATCCGCACTTCACTGTACGAGCAGCCGGTGAGAGGAGGGCGCCATCATGGCTGAGACGCGTCTCAACGCCGTCAGCAAGTCGTTCGGTTCCAAGCCGGCGGTACAGGATTTGTCGCTGACCATCCGTGACGGCGAGCTCGTGGTGCTGCTCGGGCCGACCGGCGCCGGCAAGACCACGACCTTGCGCCTGGTGGCAGGCCTCGAGATGCCGGATCGCGGCAACATCACCATCGGCGGTGTCGACCAGACGAAGGCGACGCCGGCCGCGCGTGACGTCACGTTCGTGTTCCAGCAATATTCGCTCTATCCGCATTTGTCGGTGTACGACAATCTCGCCTTTCCGCTGCGCTCGCCGGTGCGCAGGATTCCGGAGGCTGAGATCAGGCGCATCGTCGGTGACGTCGCGGCGATGCTGCGGATCGAGGACAAGCTTGGCAACCGCGCCACCCAGCTCTCGGGCGGCCAGATGCAGCGCGTGGCGATCGGCCGCGCGCTGGTGCGCAGACCTGCGATCGCGTTGCTCGACGAGCCGCTGTCCTCACTCGACGCCAAGCTGCGTTCCGAGCTGCGCATCGAGCTCAAGCGCATCCAGCAGGATCTCGGCGCCACCATGCTCTACGTCACCCACGACCAGATCGAGGCGATGACGCTCGCCAATCGCATTGGGGTGATCGAGCAGGGCCGATTGGTGCAGGTCGGCAGCCCGCGGGAGGTCTATGAGGATCCGGCCAACACCTATGTCGCGACCCGGCTCGGCAGTCCCGGGATTAATCTGCTGCCGCGTGGGTTGTTCCCTGATCTCGCGATGCCCGGCGACGTTGCGACGATCGGCGCGCGCACCGAGCATATGACGGTCCGGCGCGCCGACAGCCGTGCGGATGCACGGGTGAAATGGATCGAGCATCTTGGCGACCAGAATCATCTGCATATCACGCTGCGGGACCAGACCATCGTCAGCCTGGTGGAGCCGGATACGGAATTGAAAGTCGGCGACTCCGTCGCTATCGAGTTCACCCGGCCGCTGCTGTTCGACCGGGCGGGCCAGCGGGTGAGATAGACAATGGACCAGGCGTTCAAGCGCAAGGTGATCGTGGCGATGGCCGATGCCATCATCGCCCATGCCGAGGAGTTGACGGCGCTGGATTCGGCGATCGGCGACGGCGATCACGGACTCAACATGAAGCGCGGCTTCGAGGCCGTGCTCGCCGATGTGGACAATATTTCCGCCAAGCCTCTTCCCGAGGCGCTGAAGGCGGTCGGCATGGCGCTGGTGATGAAGGTCGGCGGTGCGTCCGGTCCGCTCTATGGCACGCTGGCAATGGGACTTGGCAAGGCGCTGCCCTCGGAGCCATCTGCCGCTGAGGCGGCGGCAGCGCTCGGGCGTGCCATTGCGGACGTCAAAGCGCGGGGCAAGTCGGAAGCAGGTCAGAAGACCATGCTCGATGTCTTGATCCCTGTGCAGGCCGCTTTTGCGGCCGGTGGCGACGATCTCACCGCCCGGCTTCCCGCGATCGCCGCCGAAGCCGCCGACGCGACCGTGCAGATGCTGGCGATCCGCGGCCGCGCTTCGTTCCTCGGCGAGCGCTCGATCGGGCACATGGATCCCGGCGCCCGCTCGTCCAGCCTGCTGGTGCAGGCGATCTGCAGCGTATTCAATGAGGCCTGATCATGAGTGAGCAGAAGAATGTCGGCATCGTCATCGTGTCGCATTCCGCCAAGGTGGCGGAAGGCGCAGCCGACATGGTCAGGCAGATGGTCGGCGACAGCGTGCCGCTCGCAGCGGTCGGCGGCAATGCCGATGGCGGACTCGGCACCGATGTTGGCGCCATCATGGGCGCAATCGACAAGGCGTGGTCGGAGTCGGGTGTTGCGATCCTGGTCGATCTCGGCGGCGCCGAGACCAACAGCGAGATGGCGGTGGAGATGATGCCCGAGGAGCGGCGCGAGCGCATCGTGATCTGCAACGCGCCGCTGGTCGAAGGCGCCGTGATGGCGGCGACGGAAGCTTCCGGCGGCTCGCCGCTCGATGCGGTGCGCGCGACCGCCGAAGAGCTGATGGGCGGATGAGCAGGAACGACAATGGCTGACGGTGGAGAGATCGGCATGCAGGAAGCGAAGGCGCATGCGCTGCTGACCAACGAGGTCGGGCTGCATGCGCGGCCCTCGGTCAAGCTGACCCAGCTCGCCAAGCGCTTTGCGTCGAGCATCGAAGTCGCGATCGCGGCCGACGGGCCCTGGACCGACGCCAAGAGCCCGGTGAAGATCATGCGCGTCAAGGCGGCCAAGGGCGAGACGCTGTTCCTGCGTGCCAACGGAACTGATGCCGAGGCGGCCATCGCGGCGCTGGTCGATCTGGTCGACCGCAAGTTCGACGAGGAGTGACGATGGAGCGGCGCATTTTCGGGCGTGGGGCATCGGACGGGTTGGCCATCGGGCCGGCCGCGATCCTGCACGCGCTGGAGGGCGTCAGCCGGCGGAAAGGGGCGATCGCCGAGGAGCATGCGGCGCTCGCCACAGCGGTCGCGCATGCGCGCGAGGCCGTGGCCGAGCTGATCGGCAGGCTCGAGGGAGACGCCGCCGAACTGATCGGCTTTCAGCTCGCGCTGCTCGAAGACGATGCGCTGACGGAGGCGGCTTACGTCCAGATCGCGGGCGGTGTTGCTGCGGATGCGGCCTGGCGCGCGGCGATGGCCGAGGAGATCGCGGGCTACGAGTCCGCTGACGACGAGTATTTTCGTGCCCGCGCCAGCGACCTCGGCGACATCCGGGACCGCGTGCTGCGGCACTTGTTTGGCCTGCCGCAGAACGGCGAGGTGCCGAAAGGGGCGATCGTCGTCGCGCATGATCTGGCGCCATCGGCTTTTCTCGCCATCGACTGGACCAGGGGCGGCGGCATCGCGCTCGGCGAGGGCAGCCCGACCAGTCACGTCGCGATGCTGGCGCGCGGCCGCGGCGTGCCGATGGTGGTCGGGCTCGGTCACGATTGGGACAAGCTGACAGGAGATTTGCTGGTCGATGGCGGTCGCGGTGTCGTCATTGCCGATCCCAGTGCGCAGCGTATCGCCGCCGCCCGGGCGGAGGCTGCGATCGCGTCGCGCCGCAAGGCGGGCGCGATCGCGCGCCAGCACGAACCGGCACTGACGCGCGACGGCACCCGCGTCTCGGTGCTCGTCAACATCTCCGGCCCTGCCGACATGACGCTGCTTCCGGCCGCAGCCTGCGACGGCATCGGCCTGGCACGCACCGAGTTTCTGACCGGCAATCTGCTTCACGACGAAGACGCGCAGTATCACGCCTATGCCGAGCTCGTGCGGTGGGCCGAAGGCCGGCCGGTCACGATCCGCACGCTCGATGCCGGCGGCGACAAGCCGATCCCGGGCTACACGATCGATGGTGAGAGCAACCCGTTTCTTGGCCTGCGTGGCCTCCGTCTGTCCTTGCGTCATCCCGAGATCTTCCGCGTCCAATTGCGCGCGCTGGCCCGCGCCGCTGCGCTCGGACCGCTCAAGGTGATGCTGCCGATGGTGACCAATGCAGCCGAGCTGGACGTGGCGCGCCGCCATCTCCGCGTCGTGCTCGCCGAATTGGCCGCCGGCAACGTCGCGTTCGCGGAGCCGGCCTTCGGGATGATGGTCGAGGTGCCGGCCGCTGCGCTGGCGGCGCATGACTTCGCTGCGGACTTCTTCTCGATCGGCACCAATGACCTGACCCAATATGCGACCGCTGCTTCGCGTGACGGCGCCGAGGTCGCCGATTATGCCGACGTGCTGCATCCCGGGGTGCTGGCGATGATTGCCCATGTGGTGCGCGCTGGTCGCGCGCGAGGCGTGGACGTCTCGATCTGCGGCGACGCCGCCGGTGATGTCAGAGCCATGCCGGCGCTGCTTGGGGTCGGCGTGCGCGCGCTGTCGGTCGCGCCGGGCCTGCTGCCGCTGGTGAAGGCGGCGATCCGCGAGCTCGACCTCGCCAAGGGCATGGAAAAGACCGCGGAAGAGGGCGCATGAGTGACCAGGATGCATCGGGGGCCGCGAGCCCGCTCGCCGAATACAAGGCGATCCTGCGCGCGGTCATCGACAGCCGTCCCTCCGGTACACGGCAGCGGCTGGCGGAGGCGATCGGCAAGAACCGCAGCTTCATCTCGCAGATCGTCAATCCGGCCTATGCGACGCCGATCCCGCTGCAGCATCTCGAGACCATCTTCCACATCTGTCACTTCTCGCCGCATGAGCAGCAGGCGTTTCTGACCGCCTACCGCGCCGCGCACCCGGGCCGGCTGGACGAGGCCGAGGCGCAGCGGCCGATGCGGCGTCTCGTGGTCGAGTTGCCGGACTTCGGCGACACCGCGCTCAATGCCCATGCCGACCGCATTATCACCGGCGTCGCGCGCGGCATCACCGCGCTGATCTCAGCCAACGAAAACAACGACGACGCCGAACCGGGAGGGAAGCCATGAAGAAGCTGATCAACGCCGTTTCCGACGTGCTGAGCGGAGAGCCTGCAGGGATTTGCCGCCGTGCATGGCGACATCGTCGCGCTGGGCGAGGACAACAAGTTTGTCCGCCGCGAGAGCCTCAAACCGGGCAAGGTCGCGCTGATCTCCGGCGGCGGCTCCGGCCACGAGCCGCTCCATGCCGGCTTCGTCGGGGCGGGTATGCTGGACGCCGCCTGTCCGGGCCAGGTGTTCACCTCGCCGACGCCTGACCAGATGCTCGCGGCCGCGCAGGCCGTGGACACCGGCGCGGGCGCGCTGTTCATCGTCAAGAACTACGAAGGCGACGTGATGAATTTCGCGATGGCCGCGGAGATGATGGAGGGCAAGGTCGCGACCGTCATCACCGACGACGACGTCGCCGTCGAGACCTCGACCTATTCGACCGGTCGCCGCGGCGTTGCCGGCACGCTGGTCGTGGAGAAGATGCTGGGCGCCGCGGCCGAGCAGGGCCGCGATCTCGACGCGCTGAAGGCGCTCGGCGACGAGGTCAACAAGCGCACCCGCTCGATGGGCGTGGCGCTGACGTCCTGCACGGTGCCGGCCGCGGGCAAGCCGACCTTCACGCTCGGCGACGACGAGATGGAGATGGGCGTCGGCATCCATGGCGAGCCTGGCCGCCGCCGGGTCAAGCTGGCCTCCGCGGACGCCATCGCCGAGGAGATGATGGGCGCTATCCTGGCCGATCTTGCAGCCAAGCCCCGCACGCCGTGCCTGCTGCTGGTCAACGGCTTCGGGGCAACGCCGGCGATGGAGTTGTACGTGATGGCCAATGCGGCGCGGCGCATCCTGGAAGGGCGCGGGCTCGCCATCGCGCGCGGGCTGGTCGGCTCCTACGTCACCTCGCTCGACATGGCCGGCTGCTCGCTCACCGTGACCGCGCTCGATGATGCGTCGCTGGCACTGTGGGGACGCGCCGGTGCACACGGCGGCGCTGCGTTGGGGCTGCTGAAGAGGCGTCCGGCTGTTCCGGTTCCGGCTGGGCAGCAGGCCACGGACCAGGAGGTGCTGCTCACCGGACTCGGCTGGACGGATAGCCGCAGTCATGCGCCGGGCGAATCGGCGACGCTCTGCGATATCGTCGCATTGGCGAAATGGGTGCTCGCCTATCTTGCAGCCGAGTTCTGTCCTGAGCTCTGTCCCGAAGCCATCACGCCCGAAAAGGACTTCGTCCGATGCCGTCCGTGACTCGTCGTCATTTCCTTGCCGGCTCCGCGCTCGTGCTTGGTGCCCTGCCGCAAGTCTCTCTCGCCGCCGAGGCGCCCAAGCGCGGCGGCGTGTTGCGGATCTCGGTCGACCAGGGCGCGGCCGTCATTCACCCGCTGCTCGCGCGTGTCAACCCGGAATACCTTGTCACCGAGCTGCTCTATTCCAGCTTGACCCGGTTGAAGCCGGACATGTCGGTCGAGCCGGATCTCGCCTTGTCCTGGGAGGCCGGGGCAGGGCTCACCGAGTGGACGTTCAAGCTGCGGCCCAATCTCAGCTTTCACGACGGCTCGCCGCTGACGGCGAAAGATGTCGTCGCCACGTTCAAGGCGATCCTCGATCCGAAGACTGCGTCGCCGGCGCGTACCAATGTCGGCCCGATCAAGGACGTCGCCGCCGTCGATGCGTCGACCGTGCGGTTCACGTTATCGGTTGCCTTCGCCGATTTTCCGGTCGCGCTCGCCCACAACAATGCGCGCATCGTGCCTGCGAAGGTCGTATCCGCTGATCTCGCCAGCCTCGCCACCAAGGCGAATGGTTCAGGGCCGTTCAAGCTCGTGTCCTATGAGCCTGACCGCAAGATCGTGGTCGAGCGCAACCCGGCCTACTACGAGCCGGCGCGGCCGTCGCTCGATCGCGTCGAGATCCTCGTCTATCCCGACCGCACTGCCGAGGCATCGGCTCTGATTTCGGGCGACATCGATCTCATGTTGTCGACCACGCCCGGCGAATATGAGCGGCTCGGCAAGGCCAGCGGCGTCAGGGCGGTGCGGATCCCCTCGGGGCAGTTTCTGAACGTCAACATGGGCTGCGACCAGAAGCCGTTCAACGACGTTCGCGTGCGTCAGGCGCTGGCGCTGACCATCGATCGGCAGGCCATCGCCGGCTTCGTGGCCGGCGGCTATGGCACGCCCGGCAACGACACGCCGCTGAGCCCCGCCTACCGCTTCTACCAGGACAGCAAACTGAAGAGGCCCGACATCGCCAAGGCCAGGCAGCTGCTCGCCGAGGCCGGCTATTCCTCCGGGATCGACCTGACGATGGTGGCGTCCGACAAGCCGGACACGCGCACGCGGCTCGGCGTTGCGATCCGCGAGATGGCGGCGCCCGCGGGCTTCCGCATCAACGTTCAGACGATGCCGCACGCGACCTATCTCGACCAAGTCTGGAAGAAGGGCAATTTCTACGTCGGCTTCTACAACATGCAGTCGACCGCCGACGCGATCTTCAAGCTGCTCTACACCTCGGATGCGGCCTGGAATGAGACGCGCTGGAACAATGCGCGCTTCGACGAGATCGTCAACGCGGCGCGCAGCGAGACCGACGATGCCAATCGCGCCGCGCTCTATGCGCGGGCTCAGACGATGATGCGTGAGGAGGTGCCGTCGGTCATTCCGGTCTTCTTCGACATCCTGGCGGCGCAGCGTGCCTATGTGGAAGGATACCAGCTGCATCCGCGCGGGTCGGTGTTCCGGCTGGATCTCGTCTCGCTCGGCGCGGGCGCGCCCAAGCGCAGCTGAGGCGGGATCCGAGCGGGGTCATTCGCCTGGTTGCTGCGGCGGCTGCTCCTGATGGTCTACGCGATCGTCATCGTCGGCGTGCTGGTGTTCGCGATCACGCAGGTCATCGCGCTGCCGGCGAGGGTCGCCGCGAGCGCCATCAGAACCGTCGCGCGGTCGTCCGGTACAACACCATGCCGGACCAGCGTGTCGACATTCCGGACTATCTCGACATCTCCCGACGATCTCGCTTCAGGCCGCAGCGGTCTGCTGCGCGAACTGCTCGAAGGCTGCGATTGCGTCGGCTGCGTACATCAGCGACGGTCCGCCGCCCATGTAGATCGCCATGCCGAGCGTCTCCTCGACCTCCTGGCGGGTGGCGCCGAGGCGGACCAGGGCTTCGGCGTGAAAGCCGATGCAGCCGTCGCACCGGACGGCAACCCCGATCGCCAGCGCGATCAGCTCCTTGGTCTTCTTGTCGAGCGCGCCATCAGCGGCGGCGGCCCTCGCCAGTGCAGAGAAGCCCCGCATGACGTCCGGAATGTCCTTGCGCAGCGTCTTCAGGTTACCCGAGATGTCCTTGCAGATCTCACTGTACAGTTTGGTCATGATAGCTCCTAAGACATCTTCGTGGTGGGTTTGCCGGGCTCGCGCAGCGCGATGTAGATCGCAGGAATCACGAGTACGGTGAGCAGGGTGGAAGAGGCCAGACCGAACAGCAGCGAGATCGCGAGCCCCTGGAAGATCGGATCGAGCAGGATCGTTGCCGCACCGATCATCGCCGCGAGCGCCGTCAGCAGGATCGGCTTGAAGCGCACGGCGCCGGCCTCCAGCACGACGTCGCGCAACGTTTTGCCCTCGCCGCCGCTGTGGCGGATGAAGTCGACCAGCAGGATCGAGTTGCGGACGATGATGCCGGCCAGCGCGATGAAGCCGATCATCGACGTCGCCGTGAACGGTGCGCCCAGCAGCCAGTGGCCGAGCAGGATG
Organism: Bradyrhizobium oligotrophicum; assembly: GCA_050641875.1. Classification (GTDB taxonomy): domain Bacteria; phylum Pseudomonadota; class Alphaproteobacteria; order Rhizobiales; family Xanthobacteraceae; genus Bradyrhizobium; species Bradyrhizobium oligotrophicum_B. Next base: position 6,351,834 of record CP192619.1, on the reverse strand, counting down.
CCGATCAGGGTGAGCGGAATCGGCGTTAGGATCACCAGCGGCAGCCGGAAGCTCTTGAACTGCGCCACCACCAGAACGTAGATGCCGAGGATGGCCGCACCGAACGCGGCGCCCATGTCGCGGAAGGTCACATAGGTGATCTCCCACTCGCCATCCCACAGCAACGTCGGATGCGACCTCGTCCTTTGGCTGGCCGTGGAAGCCGATCACCGGCTTCGGCAGCTTGCCCCAGTCATGGGCGTCGATCCGGTCGGCGACCGCGAGCATGCCGTAGAGCGGGGCCTCGAAGCGGCCGGCGAGCTCGGCCATCACCATGTCGGCAAAGCGGCCGTCACGACGGAAGATCGTCGGCGACCCCTCTTCCATGGTGGCCTTCACGACCTGGCCGAGTTCGACGACGGTCTTGCTGCCGGGCACCGTGTTGGCGGGCACCGGCGTCGATGCCAGGGCCTTGCTCCAGCTCTTGTCGTGCTTCGGCAGACGCACGGCGATCTCGATCGGATTGCGGTCTTCGCCGCGATGCGAGTAGCCGACGGAGACGCCGCCGAACAGCGTCTGGATCGTGTCGTAGACGTCTCGCTGCTCGACCCCGAAGAACTCGAGACTGTCCTGGTCGATCGAAAGTCGCAGCCGCGGCCGGCGCTGGCCGATGGAATCGTCGATATCAACGATGAAGGGAACGTCGGCGAAGACCTTCTTGAGTTCGGTGGTGACGGCGCGCCGGGTCGCCGCGTCCGGACCGTAGATCTCGGCGAGCAGGGTGGCGAGCACCGGAGGCCCGGGCGGCACTTCGACCACCTTGATGCTGGTGCCGGCCGGCACCGGGATGCTCTTCAGCCGCTGGCGCAGCTCGAGTGCGATGTCGTGGCTCGCGCGCTTGCGGTCGCCGCGCGCGGCGAGATTGACCTGGAGCTCGCCGAGCTCGGGCCGCTCGCGCAGATAGTAGTGCCTCACGAGACCGTTGAAGTTGAACGGCGCCGCCGTGCCGGCATAGCTCTGCACAGTCGTGATCTCGGGCAGCTGATGCGCGATGTCGGCAGCCGCGAACAGCGTGCGCTCGGTATCTTCCAGGCTCGCGCCCTCGGGCAGATCGACCATCACGGCGATCTCCGACTTGTTGTCGAATGGCAGCAGCTTGACGGTGACGGATTTGGTGGCGAACAGGGTCATCGACAGCAGCGTAGCGATGCCGACGCCGAGCAGGAAGATCCAGGCGGAGCGCTTGCTCGCGACGATCGGGCGCGCGACGCTGCGGTAGATGCGTCCGAGGCGGCCTTCGCCATGCGCGTCATGCGAGCCTGCCGAGGCGCTGGTCGACCTCGGCGCCAGCCGCAGCATCAGCCACGGCGCCACCACCATGGCGACGAAGAACGAGAACAGCATCGCCGCCGAGGCGTTGGCGGGGATCGGCGCCATGTAGGGGCCCATCAGTCCCGACACGAACAGCATCGGCAACAGGGCGGCGACCACGGTCAAGGTCGCGACAACGGTGGGATTGCCCACCTCGGCGACCGCCTCGATGGTGGCCTGCAGCCGCGGCCGGCCGTCATGCATGCCCCAATGGCGCGCGATATTCTCGACCACGACGATGGCGTCGTCGACCAGGATGCCGATCGAGAAGATCAGGGCAAACAGGCTGACGCGGTTGATGGTGTAGCCCATCAGATTGGCGGCGAACATCGTCAGCAGGATCGTGGTCGGAATCACCACGAAGGTGACGAGGGCTTCGCGCCAGCCGATAGCGACCGCAATCAGCACGACGATAGAGATCGTGGCGAGGCCGAGATGGAACAATAGCTCGTTGGCCTTCTCGTTGGCGGTCTCGCCGTAGTCGCGCGTCACGGTGACCGAGACGTCGCTGGGAATGAGAGTGGTCTTGAGCCCTTCGAGGCGCTGCGCGATGTCGTGAGACACCACGACCGCATTGGCGCCGGCGCGCTTGGCGAGCGCGAGACTCACCGCGGGCACGCGATGCCAGTCCCCCTTGTCGTTGCGGGCGTCGTCCCAGACGCGATGCTCGGCGAGATTGGGGCCGATGACGACGGTCGCGACGTCGCGCACATAGACGGGACGGCCGTCGCGAGTCGTGATCAGCAGCAGGCCGATGTCCGGGATGCCCGTCAGCGTCTGGCCCGCGGCGACATTGCGCACGATCCCGCCGTCGCGGACGTCGCCGGCCAGGAACGATCGGTTCGCATCCTTCACCTTGGCGACGAGCTGCTGCAGGGTCACGCCGAACAGCGACAGCTTTTCCGGATCGGGCTCGACCCGGATCTGCTGGGCACCGCCGCCGGAGATATAGGTCAGGCCGATATTGTCGACCTTGGTCAGCTCCGCCCGCAGCTTGTCGGCGAGCTCGTAGAGGTCCTTGTCGGACCAGCGCCCGGCGGCCTCCGGCTTGGGCGACAGCGTCAGCACGGTGACGGCGACGTCGTTGATGCCGCGGCCGACGATCAGCGGCTCGGGAATGCCGACGGGGATGCGGTCGAGGTTGGCGCGTAGCTTCTCGTGGACGCGCAGGATCGCGTCCTCGAACTTGGTCCCCACCAGGAACCGCGCGGTGACCATGACACGGTCGTCCTCGGTCTGGCTGTAGACGTGTTCGACGCCATCGATCGCCTTGACGATGGTCTCCAGCGGCTTGGTCACGAGCTCGACGCCGTCGGGTGCACGCAGGCCGTCGGCGTTGACGCGGATGTCGACCATCGGCACGCTGATCTGCGGCTCTTCCTCGCGCGGGATCACGACGACGGCGATGAGGCCGACCACGAGCGCCGCGAGCAGAAACAGCGGCGTCAGCGGCGAGGCGATGGTCGCCTGGGTAAGCTTGCCTGAGAGTCCGAGTTTCACGGCTGCACCAACTGGTCGCCGGCGCGCAGGCCGGACAGGATTTCAAGTCCATCGGGGAGATCGGCGCTCGGCAGAGCACGGCCGCGCTGCACCGGAACGCTCACCTTCTGCGTCCCTTGCTGCAACTGGACATAATCGATGCCGAACCGGGTTGTGACGTAGCGCTGCGGGATCACGTAGGCGTCGCGCTGGCCGCCGGAAATCCATACCCGCAGCCGGTCGCCGACGAAATACTGGCCGAGGCCGGAGACGATCGCGTCGGCCACGACGCGACCTTCCTCGATCTGCGGATAGACCAGGTCGATCACGCCCCATTTGTCGGTGGAGTCGCCGAACTCCGCGCCGTCGACGCGAACCTTGTCGCCCGCCTTGAGGAACAGGGCGTGACGCTCGGGCACGCGCAGCCGCAGCTTGAAGTTCTGCTGCGCCACCGTCACCACGGGATCGCCGGGCAGCACCACCGAGCCGACGGTCACGAGCTTCTTCAGCACGCGGCCGTCGTCGGGCGCCAGCACCTGGCCTTCGCTCATCTGCTGGTTGACCACGGCACGCTCGGCGGTCTTGGCCCGCAGCCCGTTCTCAGCGACGTTCAGCGCGGTGCGCGTCTCGTCGAGCTTGACCCGGGGCAAGGTGCCGCGCTCGACGAGGCCCTCGGTGCGGGTGAAGTCGATCTGCGCCTGGTTGGCTTGCGCCTGCAGCGCTTCGATCTGGGCGTCGAGCGATTTGATCTGCAGGGCCAGTTTGTCGTCGCCGATCAAGGCGATGGGCTGGCCGCGCTTGACCGGGTCGCCTTCGCGCACCGAGAGCTGCACGATGGTGCCGCCGATGCGGCCGCGGGCAGGGACCACGCTGATGCTCTCCACCGTCGCGAACACCGCCTTCTCGTCGGCGACCTGCCGCGGCGCCACCGTCAGCGTCTCCGCACGGGCCGGCGCTGCCTGCCACGCCATCGCGGCGATCAAGCTCAGGACCGATAATCTGCGCATCAGCCTATTCCTGTCTGGTTTGATTCGATTTGTGAGATTGGGCGAGCCGTCCGCAGTCGGCTGCAGACATCTCACCTGGATGGGGGTTCCCGTTTGATATCGGTCAAGATGCCGGTCTGGCATCCTCATAGTCTTGGTGGTGGTCTCGGCCCGCAGTACACCTGATAGAGCGTCTTGAGGACCTCACGGGCCGGATCGCTTGTGATCGAATAGTAGATCGTCTGCCCCTCGCGCCTGGCGGTGACCAGGCCGTCCTTGCGCAGGAGCGCCAGGTGCTGCGACACGGTCGAATCGCGCAGGCCGAGAAACTCGGCCAGTTCTCCGACCGACCGCTCGTCGTCGACCAGCTGGCAGATGATCAGGAGGCGATGGCGGTTCGACAGCGCCTTCAGGAGGTCGCTGGCCTGGTCCGCCGCCGCTTCCATGATGTCAGCATCAATTTTCATAGTTGCGTATATACAGATATTCGAATATATAGTCAAGGCCGGCGGCGGCGCCGCGGTGATGAAGCAAGAATGAATCAAGTGCGGATGGAGGATCCCAATGGCGGAAATCGTGGTGATCGGGGCGGGGCTGAGCGGCTCGCTGATGGCTTATGAAATGTTGCCGCAACTGAGGAAGGAGGATCGCGTGACCGTCGTCTCGCAGGGATCCTCCTATCATTTCGTGCCATCCAACCCATGGGTGGCCGTGGGCTGGCGCAAGCGCGACGAGATCGAGATCGATCTGGTCGACGTCATGCAGCGCAAGGGCATCCGGCTGCTGACGCAGGGCGCCAAGCGCGTGCATCCGGCCGAGAACCAGGTCGAGCTGACGGACGGCGGCATGGTGGCGTACGATTATCTCGTCGTCGCCACCGGTCCCGAACTCGCCTTCGACGAAATCCCGGGGCTTGGACCTGATGGGCATACGCAATCCGTGTGCCACGTCGACCACGCCGCTCATGCCAAGGCGGCCTTTGACAGGCTCGCCGAGAAACCCGGGCCGGTGATCGTCGGTGCGGTACAGGGCGCCTCCTGCTTCGGCCCCGCTTACGAATTCCTGTTCATCCTGGAAACCGAGCTGCGCCGGCGCAAGATGCGCGACCAGGTGCCGATGACCTTCGTGACCTCCGAGCCCTATATCGGCCATCTCGGCCTCGACGGCGTCGGTGACACCAAGGGCCTGCTGGAAAGCGAGATGCGCGAAAAGCACATCAAGTGGATCACCAGCGCGCGCGTCACCAAGGTCGAGGATGGCCGCATGTTCGTGGAGGAGGTCGCCGACGACGGCACCGTCCGCAAGACGCACGAGCTACCGTTTGCCTATTCGATGATGCTGCCCGCCTTTCGCGGCGTGGGAGCCGTCCGCGGCATCGACAAGCTCACCAATCCCCGCGGCTTCGTCGTCGTGGACAAGCATCAGCGTAATCCGACCTTCCCCAACGTGTTTGCCATCGGTGTCTGCGTTGCGATCCCGCCGATCGGGCCGACGCCGGTACCGGTCGGCGTGCCCAAGACCGGTTTCATGATCGAATCGATGGTGACGGCGACGGCCCTGAACATCGGGGCGCTGCTGCGCGGCCAGGAGCCAAAAGCCGAGCCGACCTGGAACGCGATCTGTCTTGCCGATTTCGGTGATTCCGGCGTCGCCTTTCTGGCCCAGCCGCAGATCCCGCCGCGCAACGTCAACTGGTCGTCGAAGGGAGAGTGGGTGCATTACGCCAAGGTCGCCTTCGAGAAGTACTTCCTGCGCAAGATGAGGCGCGGGACGCCCGAGCCGTTCTACGAGAAGTTCCTGCTCGACCGGCTCAACATCGCAAAGATCAAGGAAGTCAGGACCGGGACATGAGCGAGAGCCTTCAACTGGTGTGCGGACAATGCGGGCAGATCAACCGTCTGCCCGCGGACCGGGCGCCGACGCAGGGGAAATGCGGCAAATGTCATACGCCGCTGTTCAGCGGCCATCCGATCGAGGTCGACCAGGCCGCGTTCGAACGCCATGTCGCGCATAGCAGTTTGCCGCTGCTCGTCGACGTCTGGGCGCCATGGTGCGGCCCATGCCGCGCGATGGCGCCGATGTTCGCGCGTGCGGCCCAGGAGCTGGAGCCGCGTGTGCAACTCTTGAAGCTGAACTCGGACGAGGCGCCGGAGGTGTCGGCACGGTTCGGCATCTCCGGAATTCCGACCATGCTGCTCCTACAGCAGGGGCGGGAGCTGGCGCGGATCTCGGGTGCGATGGACTCGCAACGAATCGTCGCCTGGGCACTGTCCGGCCTGCGGCAATAGCCGTACCGCCGGGCGGTCATTTGCTTGATTACGCTCAAATGCAACCATGAAGGAGTATGCCATGAACGTCGACAAAGCGGTTCTCACCTTCGCAGGGATCGTCGTCCTGCTCAGCCTGGCGCTGGGCTGGTACGTCAGTCCCTACTGGTTCTTGCTGGCGGCCTTTGCGGGCGTGAACATGATCCAGGCCTCGTTCACGGGCTTCTGCCCGGCAGCGATCGTCTTCAAGAAGCTGGGGCTCAAAAGCGGCAACGCGTTCTCCTGAATCGGTCGGAAGGACGGCAAGATGAAGCGGGGATATCATGGCTGACTCGGACGAAACCTATATCGTCGGGCCGCTCTACAAGGCGCGCGACAAGGTCTATCCGGCGGCCGTGCACGGCCGCTTCCGGCGCATCAAGTGGACGATCCTGTGCATCACGCTCGGCATCTACTACCTGCTGCCCTTCGTCCGCTGGGATCGCGGACCTGGCATGCCGAACCAGGCGGTGCTGGTCGATTTCCCGCACCGCCGGTTCTACTTCTTCTTCATCGAGCTGTGGCCGCAGGAGGTCTATTACTTCACGGGCCTGCTCATCATTGCGGCGGTCGCCCTGTTCCTGATGAACGCGGTCGCCGGCCGGCTGTGGTGCGGCTATCTCTGTCCACAGACGGTGTGGACCGACCTGTTCTACGCCGTCGAGCGCTGGGTCGAGGGCGACCGCCGTGAGCGCATCCTCAGTGACAAGCGCGGCTGGACCTTCACCCATATCCGCCAAGCAGCGCTCAAGCACTTCCTCTGGATCATGATCGGCTGGTGGACCGGCGGCGCCTGGGTGCTGTATTTCGACGATGCGCCGACCCTGGTGAAGGACCTGGCCACGTTCCAGGCGCCGTTCACCGCCTACCTCTGGATCGGCATCCTGACGGCGACGACCTACGTGTTCGCCGGCCACGCCCGCGAGCAGGTCTGCATCTACATGTGCCCGTGGCCGCGCATCCAGGCGGCGCTGACCGACGAGTGGGCGCTCAACGTCACCTACAAGGGCGACCGCGGCGAGCCGCGCATGTCGGTCAAGAAGGCGGAAGCTGCACGGCTGCAGGGCGCGCCCGCCGGGGACTGCATCGACTGCCACCAATGCGTCAACGTCTGCCCGACCGGCGTCGACATCCGCCACGGCATCCAGCTCGGCTGCATCCAGTGCAGTCTGTGCATCGATGCCTGCGACAGCGTGATGACCCAGATCGGCCGTCCGACCGGCCTGATCGGTTACGACACCGACATCAACGTCCAACGCCGCAAGGAAGGCAAGCCGGAGATCTACCGGATCATCCGACCGCGCACGATCATTTATGCAAGCTTCATCGCGATCGTCGGCGGGATCATGCTGTACTCGCTGGCGACGCGCGGCACGATGGGCATCAACGTGCTGCATGAACGCAACCCGCTGTTCGTGCAGTTGTCGGATGGCGGCGTCCGTAACGACTACACGGTCCGTCTGCTCAACAAGCGCGGACCGCGCGACTTCGTGCTGGACGTCGTGGGGCTTCCGAACGCCAAGGTGACGGTGGCCGGCGAGACGCGCGAGCAGGATGGTCGCATGGTGATCGATGTCGGCCAGGACCAGACCCGCGAGATCCGCATGTCGATCGAGGCCAAGGGGCCGACCTTCCCTCCGCGCCGGTGGACATCGAGATCAAGATCACGGATCCGGCGACCGGGACGTCGGTCAGCAAGCGTGACCACTTCGTTCCAGCGCCACGATAGTGCACTGTCGTTCGATCCGATCGTGAGGCATCGGCGACATTCCTTCGGCTCATCGGGACTGATCGAGGGAGGAGCGGGCGCTCCTCCCTCGATTGCTGAGTCCGGTTGTTCCAAATCAATGCCGGCCTGAAGCCGCAAGCAGAGCATTCTCGCGTCAAGGGATCGATAGCTTTCCTACTGGCGGAGAAAGACAGATGTTCAAGGTCGCAATTCTCATCTGGGTCATGCTGGGCACCGTGCTCGCAGGCAGCGCGGTTACGGCATTGTTGACGGTGCAGGGGCTGGTTGCGAGCCCGATGAAGGACCTGCCGTTGGCGGCGCTGGTCGGATTCGTCGTCGCCATGCCGCTGTCCTATCTCGTCGCCGCGAAGATCAGCCGCAATGGTGGGCGTGGCCGAACGGCGTAGGCCGCAGCCGGCAGCCATATTCGGTATCCTCGGAGAGCCTGCTCAGCGTTGCCGCCGGCGACGGGCCGGATCATCGTGCTGTTCCGGCCTGATCGTCGTGCACGAGCCGCGGGAGCGCCAGTCTGGCGCCCTCCATGAAGAGGTCGATCGCATCTCGCACGGTCTGCTCGAGATCGGATGGAACCGGTGTCTCGTAGATGAACTTTCGGATCGCGAGATAGAAGATGCGTCCGTGCAGTCCCCAGAACATCTCCGTTTCGCGGCTGCCGAGAGGGCAGGTGGCGGCGTCTGGGAGCTGCAGTTCATGCCGCAGCTCGATCGCGGCAGGCTCGATGATCTCGCGCCGGACGAGGTCGAGATAGCGGCCGGTGATGCCGAACGACTTCATGCCGGAGAACACGAAGATCCTCACCCAGTTGTATTCGAACACGCGCGCCACGTAGTCGAGATAGAAGCCGGTTAGTCGCGCCTTGAGCGGATGGCTGCGATCGCGGATCAGCGGGCCCCAGTCCTGCGACCAGCGGCTGAGATAGACCTCCTGATAGACGCGCTCGATGAGGGCTTCCTTGCTGGGGAAGTGCCGGTAGATCACCGAATGCGCGATGCCCATGCGCTTGGCGAGTTCCCGCGTCTGGCCTTCGAAGCCGCGCTCGGCGAAAAAGCGGATGGCTTCATCCACGATCACGCGCTCGCGGTCGGCGGCACGCATGTTGCGGCGCCTCGCCTCAGGACGGCCGTCGGTTTTGCGCGGGCGTCCACCAACACGGCCCTTTGTCTCAACGCTCGCTGTCTTCGGGGTCCTGGCCATGGTCTCAATTGATTGTGGTGACAAGCCTGTCTGATACCTGAAAGCAGATTTGTGACCAATCGTTCGTTTCTGGTTGACCGCACTGCCGCCGCGTGCAATTCTTTTCAGACCAGATGGTCACAAATCTGGAATTCCGGGCTTGCGAGCCCTGGCGGTGAGGAAACGGATGAAAGCGAGGGCTTTCAGCTATTTTCGTGCACACACGATCGGCGAGGCGCTCGAAGCTCATGCGGGCGCCGGCGACGATGCGCGCTTCATTGCTGGCGGTCAGAGCCTGGTTCCGGCGCTAGCATTGCGTCTTCAGGCGCCCCGAGTTCTGATCGATATCAACCACATTGCAGAGCTGCGCGGCATCACGCGGGACGGCGAATGGTTGCGGATCGGCGCCTTGACCCGACACTGCGAGATGCTGACCGATCCGCTGATCGCGGAGTTTGCGCCGCTGTTGCGCGCCGCGGCGCCGTTCGTCGCGCATCCCGCCATCCGCAATCGCGGGACCTTTGGCGGCAGTGTCGCGCTGGCCGACCCGGCCTCCGAATTTCCGGCGATGGTGCTGGCGCTCGACGCCGAGATCGAGATTGCCGGCCTGTCCGGACGGCGCCGCGTCAAAGCCGATGACTTCTTCACTGACCTTTTTGAGACGGCGATCGCGTCAGGCGAGCTCCTCGTCGCGGTTCATGTTCCTCTCTTCAGGGCTGGCCAGCGCATTGCGTTCGATGAGCTGGCCCGCCGGCGCGGCGACTATGCATTGGTCGGCTGCGGCCTGCTCGCGACCTGCCAGGGCGATCTGATCGAACGCCTCCGCATTGCGTTCTTCTCGGTCGGCAATGTCCCGACCCGTGCGAGACATGCGGAGGCAGCGCTGACGGGCAGCCGGATCGATGCCCAACGGATTGCGGAGGCCCAGGCTGCGCTTGATGACGATCTCGCGCCTGCTGACAGCGACGATGTTCCGGCGGCGATGCGCCTGCATCTGGCGCGCGTTCTGCTCGGCCGGCTGCTCGGACGGATCGGAGAAGCCGCATGAGCGCGCCGGTCGATATCGAGGCCGAGCAGCAGGTTCGCATTCGCCTCATCGTCAACGGCCGCAAGGTGGCGTGTGACGTCGCGCCTCGCGAGACGCTGGTGGATTGTCTTCGTCAGCAGCTCGAGCTGACCGGCACGCATGCCGGTTGCGAAATGGGCGCCTGCGGCGCCTGCCTCGTTCAGCTCGACGGCCGCGCCGTGCATGGCTGCCTGATGTTCGCCGTGCAGGCCGATGGCGCGCGGATCGATACGATCGAGGGGCTCTCGGAGAGCGGCGTGATCGCCGACCTGCAAGCCGAGTTTCATCGGCGCAATGCACTGCAATGCGGGTTCTGCACGCCGGGCATGCTGATCGCCGCCCATGAGCTGCTGACCCATACGGCACGGCCGAGTCGCGAGACCATCCGCGACGCGCTCTCGGGCAATTTCTGCCGCTGCACCGGATATGAAGCGATCGTCGACGCCATCGCCGCGGTGGCCGCGGTACGGGCGGCAACGGCATCGAAGAGCGCGGAGGGCACGTCGCAATGAGTGCGCCGCTGACCTCGCTCGACCGTCCGAATTCCTACATCGGCCGCTCCGTGCCGCGTCCGAATGCGAAGCGGCTGCTTGCCGGACGCGGCCGCTATGTGACCGACATTCGCCTGCCGCGCATGCTGTATGCAGCCTTCCTGCGCAGCCCGTACGCTCATGCGCGGATCAGCGGCATCGAGGCCGGCGCGGCGCGCGCGCTTTCGGGCGTGCATATGGTTGCGACCGGCGCCGATCTGGCGAAGATATGCACCCCTTGGACCGGGACGCTCGATCACTTCAAGGGCATGACGTCTGAGCCGCAACTGCCGTTGCCGCTCGATCGCGTCGTCTGGGCCGGGCAGGCCGTGGTTGCCGTGGTCGCTGAGAGCAGGGCAATCGCGGAGGATGCGCTGGAGCTGATCTCGGTCGACTACGAGGAGCTGCCGGCGGTGGTCGATCTCGACGCGGCGCGTCAGTCGGGGGCGCTGCAGGTCAACCCGGCTGCCGCGTCCAACGTCTGCTTCCGCACTCAGCTCGACAGCGGCGGCGTTGACGAGGCGTTTGCTTCGGCCGCGCATGTGATCGAGGAGGAGTTCAGCTTTGGCCGGCATACGCCGGTCACGCTCGAACCGCGGGCCATCGTCGCGGATTATGATCCTGAGAGCGGCGCGCTGACGGTGCATCACGCCACGCAGACGCCATACCAATTCCAGGATCTCTATTCCCGCCATTACGGCATCCCGGAAGCCAGCGTGCGCGTGATCGCGCCCGATATCGGTGGCTCGTTCGGCATGAAGCTGCATGTCTACCACGAGGACATGGCGGTTGTCGGGTTGTCGATCCTGCTCGGGCGGCCGGTCAAATACGTCGCCGACCGCATCGAGTCCTTCGTATCGGATATTCATGCCCGCGATCACCATGTCCGCGCGCGCATGGCCGTCGGCGCCGACGGCAAGATCATCGCCATGGAGGTCCACGACGCCACGGCGATCGGCGCGTTCTCGACCTATCCGCGCACCAGCGTCGTCGAAGGCAATCAGGTCATCCGCCTGATCGGCGCGCCCTACGATTTCAAGTCCTATCGTGCCGCGCTCGAGGTCGTGTTCCAGAACAAGGTGCAGACCAGCCAGTATCGCGCGGTCGGACATCCCATCGCCTGCGCGGTCACCGAGCGCATGGTGGATCTTGCCGCGAGCCGCGTCGGACTCGATCCGTTTTCGATGCGCGCCAGGAATGTGATCGCGGACAACGCCTATCCGACGGCATCGGCCACCGGCTACAGGTTCGAGGCGCTGTCGCACGAGGTCTGCCTGCGGCGGCTGCGCGAGGTCATGGACTATGACGCGCTGCGCGTCGAGCAGGCCGAGCTGCGCCGGCGCGGCATTCATCGTGGCATCGGCATCGCGACCTTCGTCGAAATCACCAACCCGAGCCCGGCCTTCTATGGTGTCGGCGGCGCGCGGATCTCCTCGCAGGACGGCGCGACCCTCAGCCTGACGCCGTCGGGTGAGGTTCGCTGTGCGATCTCCGTGACCGAGCAAGGCCAGGGTACCGAGGCGATCATCAGCCAGATCGTCGCCGACCAGCTCGGCCTCGCCCAGGAGCACGTCAAGATCATCACCGGCGATACCGAGGTCACGCCGCATGGTGGTGCGACCTGGGCCTGCCGCGGTGCGGGCATCGGCGGCGAGACGGCGCTGCAGGCCGCACGAAAGCTCAAGGCGAACATTCTGGAGATTGCCGCGCTGGTGCTGCAGGAGCAACCTGCTGCGCTCGTCGTCATCGACGGCCAGATCGTCAGTGTCGCGACGGGGCAGCCGCGTCTGCCGGTCGCCGAGATCGCGCGCATCGCCTATTTCCGGTCCGACACGTTGCCTCCGGGCACTCAGGCGCAACTGACGGTCAGCCACCATTTCGCGCCGCAGGGCTACCCCTTCGCCTTCACCAACGGCATTCAAGGCTGCTACCTCGAAGTCGATGTCGAGACCGGCTTCATCAAGCTGCTGAAGCACTATGTCGTCGAGGATTGCGGCCGCATCATCAACCCGATGCTGGTCGACGAGCAGTTGCGCGGCGGCGTTGTGCAGGGTCTTGGCGCTGCGCTGTTCGAGGAATGCCGTTACGGTGAGACCGGCCAATTGCTCAACGGGTCGCTGGCCGACTATCTGGTGCCGATGGCGATGGAGATGCCGGACATTACCATCGATCACGTCGAGACGCCGACGGCGGACACCATTCTCGGCGCAAAGGGCTGCGGCGAGGCCGGCACCGCGGCTGCGTCGGCCTGCGTGCTGAATGCGGTCAATGATGCGCTGCTGCCCTTCGGCGCCTCCATCAACACCATTCCGATCACGCCAGCACGCGTGCTCAAGGCGCTCAACCGGTTCAAATAGAAAAATATGAGGGAGGAAATCATGCCAAGCTACGAGACGAGGCTGCGACGCGTAGGAATATCCCGCCGCACGGCGCTGATGGGGATGTCGGCAGGTGCCGCCACGCTCGCGATGCCGCGCCTGGGGCGTGCCGCCGACGACACTATCCGCATCGGCTTTCCGACGCCGCTGACCGGTCCGTTCGCCGCCGAGGCGCGTGACCAGGTCAAGTGCGCCGAGCTCGCCGTCAAGCTGGTCAACGACAAGGGCGGCGTCGCCGGCCGCAAGGTCGAGCTGCTTGTGCGCGACGACAAGCTCAACGCCGGCGAGGCGGCGACGCGGACGCTTGAGCTGATCGAGAAGGACAAGGTGCACGCCATCGTCGGCGCGCTCTCCAGTGCCGTCCAGCTCGCCGTCAACGAGGTGACGCGCGCTCGCGGCGTGATCTACGTGTCGATCAGCCAGTCCGACACCATCAACGAGGCCAAGGATTTCAGCAAGTACACTTTCCACGAGGCGCTGAACCCGCACATGACGACCGCGGCGGTGGCACGCCAGACCATCAAGAAAGGCATGAAGGTCGCGCATCTCGTCGCCGACTATGCCTACGGCCATGAGATGCTGCGCGGTTTCAAGCGGGCGCAGACGGCGATCGGTGCCGAGAGCGTCGGCGAGATCCTGCATCCGTTCGGTGCGGCCGACTATTCGACTTTCATGCCGCGGCTGATGTCGCTGCGGCCGGACGTGCTGTGCATCAGCAATTTCGGCCGCGACCAGGCCAATGCGATCAAGCAGGCGGTCGATTTCGGCATCAAGCAGCAGATGAAGATCGTGGTGCCCGTGATCCTGCACAACCAGCGCCTCGCCGTCGGTCCCGACGTGTTCGAGGGCGTCGTCGGCGGCGCCAACTATTATTGGGGTCTCGAGACGCAGAACAAGACCGCGGCCGAGTTCAACAAGGCGTTCCGGGCCGCCAATGGCGGCGCGATCCCGACCGACTACGGCGCCTATGGCTACTCCGGCGTCGGCTCGCTGCTGCAGGCGATGCAGGCCGCCGGCGGCACCGAGACCGACAAGGTCGTCGCGGCGCTGGAGGGACTGCAATACGATCTGACCAAGGGCCCGCAACATTACCGCAAATGCGACCACCAGTCGGTGCAGTCGGTGCTGGTGCTGGAATCGAAGAAGAAGTCGGCCATGGCGAACGAGAACGACCTGTTCGCCATCGTGGCCAGCGATCCCGGGGCGGACGAGATGCTGCGAAGCTGCAGCGAACTCGGCCACCCGACCTGATCCTGATCGCATGGACCTCTCGCTGATCATCATGCAGCTGTTTTCCGGCATCGCCCTTGGGGCGGTGCTGGTCATCACGGCGCTCGGCCTCACCATCGTGTTCGGCATGCTCGGCGTCGTCAACTTCGCCCATGGCGCGCTGTTCATGATCGGGGCCTATGCCGGCCTGTATCTGGCATCGCTGACCGGCAGCTTCTGGTGGGGCTTGCTGCTCGCGCCGATTCTGGTCGGCGCGTTCGGCATGCTGATCGAATTCGTCCTGGTCCGGCGCCTGTACGGCCGGTCGATCGATGATCCATTGCTGCTCACCTTCGGTCTCAGCTACATCCTGGTCGAGGGGTGCGCATCGTGTTCGGCAGCGACGGTATCCCGTTTCCGACGCCGTCCCAGTTGATCGGCGTCGTCGATCTCGGCGTCGGCTTCTTTCCCAAATATCGTCTGTTCGTGATCGCGCTGGTGGCCGTCGTGCTGCTGGTGCTCTGGCTGATGCTGGAGAAGACCCGCGTCGGCCTGATCGTCCGTGCCGGCGCCCGTGATCCCCTGATCATGCGTGTGCTCGGGGTCGACATCGGCAAGGTGTGGCTCGCGATCTTCGGCCTCGGCGTCGGCCTTGCCGCGCTCGGCGGCGTGCTGGCGGGACCTATGCGCAGCGTCAATCCCGAGATGGGAACGCTGGTGCTGGCGGAAGCCTTCGTGGTCACCGTGATCGGCGGCCTCGGCTCGATCGTCGGTGCCGTGGTCGCGGGGCTGATGGTGGGGATCTGCATCAGCATGGTCGCGCTGTTCGCGCCCGAGATGGCGACGATCGTGATGTTCGCGCTCATGGCTGCGGTCCTGCTGATCCGGCCGCAGGGCCTGTTCGGCCTCAAGGGAGAGCGTGATGACGGTGCAGTCGACCGGCGAAGCACCGCCGCTTCCTCTGGCGCAGCGCCTCTTCGCTGTCCTCGCGGATCACCGCGTGCTGGTCTCGCTGATCGCGCTGGCGCTGCTGCCCTGGCTGCTGCCGTCGAAGGCGCTCGCCGTGAACGTCCTGATCTACGGCGTCGTCGTGATGGGCTACAATCTCCTGTTCGGCTACACTGGTCTGCTGTCGTTCGGTCACGCCGCCTTCTTCGGCACCGGCGCGTATCTGACCGGCATCGCCATCGGCCGCTGGGGCCTGCCATGGTTCGCCGCGGTGCCGCTGGCGGTCATCGCGAGCACCTTGCTCGCCGCGTTGATCGGCACGATCTCGACGCGCACTCGCGGCATCTATTTCTCCATGGTCACGCTGGCGCTGGCGCAGCTCGTCTACTACGTCGCGCTGCAGGCCTCCTCCTTCACCGGCGGCGAGAACGGGCTGCGCGGCTTCACGGTCGAGCACATCGGTCTGTTCGGCGTGCAGATCAACTTTCTTGATCCCGTGAACAAATACTACGTGCTGATGGTGCTCGCCGCGATCGCGATCTGGGTGCAGTCTCGCATCCTCAACTCGCCGTTCGGCGCGGTGATCGAGGCGATCAGGGAGAACGAGCAGCGCGCGCGGGCCTGCGGCTACGATGTCGAGCGCTGCAAGCTGATCGTGTTCATGCTGTCGGGGGCGATCTCCGCCGTCGGCGGCTGCATGTCGGCGCTGCATTTGTCCATCGTTCCGCTCGACATCCTGCACTACCAGACCTCCGGCATGATCGTGATGATGGTGCTGCTCGGTGGCGCCCGCAGCTTCTTCGGGCCGTTCATCGGCGCTGCCGTCTTCCTGATCCTGGAGGACGTCGTCTCGCTGTGGACGCCGCATTGGCAGATCGTCGTCGGCGCTATCTTCGTCGTGTTCGTGCTGTTCCTGCCCAAGGGTATCTGGGGCACGTTCCTCGATGTGCTGCCGATAGCGAGGCAACGCCGATGAGCACCGAGCTGCTGCGCGCCGACGGGATCGGCCGTCGTTTCGGCGCCTTCGTCGCGCTCGAAGGCATCTCGGTCTCGTTCGCGGCCGGCGAGCTGACCTCGATCATTGGCCCGAACGGGGCCGGCAAGAGCACCTTCTTCAACGTCCTCTCCGGCACGCTGTCGCCGAGCAGCGGCACGTTGCGGTTCAAGGGCCGCGAGCTGAACGGCCTGCCACAGCATCGCTTCGTGCATCAGGGCATCTCGCGCTCGTACCAGATCACCAATATCTTTCCCGACCTGTCGGTCCACGAGAATGTCCGGGTCGCCGCCCAGGCGATGCAGGTGAGCTACGACATCTGGCGCAGGCGCGCCGATCTTGCCGAACTCGGCGAACGGGCCGATGCGGCCTTGATGGCGGTCGGCCTGATCGGCAGGCGCGGCGAGCTCGCAAAGTATCTGGCCCACGGCCAGCAGCGCGCGCTGGAGATCGCCATCGCGCTGGTGTCCGAGCCGGAGCTGCTGCTGCTGGACGAGCCGACGGCGGGGATGGGGCCGGAAGAGACCAAGGAGATGGTTGCGCTGCTGGAGC
This sequence comes from Bradyrhizobium oligotrophicum, assembly GCA_050641875.1. Lineage (GTDB taxonomy): Bacteria > Pseudomonadota > Alphaproteobacteria > Rhizobiales > Xanthobacteraceae > Bradyrhizobium > Bradyrhizobium oligotrophicum_B. The sequence continues at coordinate 6,335,113 of CP192619.1, read as the reverse complement.
GCCTGGCGGAGAAGCGCACGGTGCTGCTGGTCGAGCACAAGATGAAGATGGTGCTCGGCTTGAGCCAGCGGGTGCTGGTGCTGCATCACGGCCGGCTGCTCGCCGACGGCAAGCCTGAGGACATCCGATCCAACCCCGATGTGCGGCGGGTCTATCTGGGACAGAGTGAAGGCTATGGCTGAGACCGCGTTGCTCGAGCTCGACGGCCTCCAGGCCTGGTATGGCGCCAGCCACGTCTTGCACGGCATCTCGCTGCGCGTGAGCGAGGGCGAGGTGGTTGCGCTCGTCGGCCGCAACGGCGCCGGCAAGACCACGACATTGCGCACCGTCATGGGGCTGATGCCGCGGGCCGCGGGGCGCGTGCGCTTTGCCGGCCATGACCTGCTCCCGCTTGCGGCCCACAAGCGCTTCCATCTCGGGCTCGCTTATGTTCCGGAGGAGCGCCGCATCGTGCCGGGCCTGTCGGTGCGCGAGAACCTGCGGCTTGGGCTGGTCGCCGCCAGCGCCGATATCGAGGAGCGCGCGGCGTTCGCCGAGGTTGCTGAGACCTTTCCACGATTGAACGAGCGGCTGGATCAGGAGGGCGTCACGCTGTCGGGCGGCGAGCAGCAGATGCTGGCGATCGCGCGGGCCTTGATCGCGCGGCCGCGCATGGTTCTGCTCGACGAGCCGTCGGAAGGCATCATGCCGGTGCTCGTCGAGGAGATGGGCGTGCTGTTCCGGCGACTGCGCGACCAGGGCAAGACGCTGCTCTTGGTCGAGCAGAACGTCGAATGGGCGCTGCGGCTCGCCGATCGCGCCGTCATCATCGACCAGGGCGAGGTCGTGCATGAGAGCAGCGCCGCGGCCCTGCTGGCCGACAAGGAAATCCAGGACCGCTATTGCGCGGTGTGATGTCTCGCACCGCGCCGGCATCATGACGCGCCCTCCGTGGGCTTCGGGAGTTGCGGCAGCCGGGCGAGGCTGACGCCCGCGGCCTGGTGGAGGAACATGCGCTGGATCAGTTCTGCTGCCTGGCCCGCCGCATCCGCCGGTGCGAGGCCGCCCTGGCGGACGTTGGAAATGCAGTTTCGTTCGGCATCGACGCGGCCCCGGCGCGGCATCCAGGTGAGATAGAGGCCGAGGGAATCGGCCGCGCTCAGGCCCGGGCGCTCGCCGATCAAGATGATCGAGGCCGATGCGCCGAACAATTGGCCGATGTGATCGGCGAGCGCGACGCGCCCTTGCGCGGCGACGATCACCGGCGACAGCCGGTGGCCGGTCTTGGCCAGGCGCGGCATCAACATGTCGAGCACGGGCAGGGCGTTGACCTGGACCGCGCGGCTGCTCAGGCCATCAGCCACCACCAGCGCGATGCTGGCTGGCGCGCGCGGCTCAGACAACAGCGCTTCCGACGCCGGCGACAGCAGGCGCCCTGCATCGGGACGCTGCAGATAGGTGGCGCGATCGGCGGCGCGGCTATGCACGGCAAGAGCCGGCCAGCCATGCGCGGTCACCTCGGCCGCAAAGCGCTCGGCATCGAACGGTTTCAGCACGGCATCGCGCGCTTCGGCGTGGGCAGCCTGGAAGGCGAGATGTGCCGACGTCGGCAGGCCAGGACCGCAGCGTCCCAACGCGATGCGCGCTTCGGTGTAGCGTGACAGCCAGCGCCAATCGTCGCATGACGAAGTTGCCGGCGCGTTGCTCTCGTCGGAGCCGCTCATCACTTGTCGTCCAGCAGCGGCAGCGCCGGCATCAGCCGCGCCGGATCGAAGCGCAGCTCGCCCCTGGCATCGCTGAGGCCGGTGGCCGCGAGCCAGGCCTCGAACTCTGGTGCTGCGCGCTTGCCGAGCACCTTGCGGACATAGAGCACGTCATGGAACGAGGTGCTTTGATAGTTCAGCATGATGTCGTCAGCGCCAGGCACACCCATGATGTAGGTGCAGCCGGCGACGCCGAGCAGGGTGAGCAGCGTATCCATGTCGTCCTGGTCGGCTTCCGCGTGGTTGGTGTAGCAGACGTCGCAGCCCATCGGCAGCCCCAGCAGCTTGCCGCAGAAATGATCCTCCAGGCCCGCGCGCATGATCTGCTTCCCGTCATAGAGATATTCCGGACCGATGAAGCCGACCACGGTGTTCACGAGCAGCGGCCGATAGCGCCGCGCGACCGCGCAGCAGCGTGCTTCCAAGGTCTGCTGGTCGACGCCGCAATGGCCGCCGGAGGACAGCTCGCTGCCCTGGCCGGTCTCGAAATACATCAAATTGCCACCGACGGGGCAGCGTTGCAGGCCTTCGGCTGCGGCGAGCGCCTCGTCGAGCAGCGACAGCGTGATGCCGAAGCCGCGATTGGCCTCCTCGCTGCCGGCCAGGGACTGGAACACGAGATCGACCGGCGCGCGGCGCTCGATCGCCTTCAGCGCCGTCGTGACATGCGCGAGCACGCAGGACTGGATCGGTGCATCGGAGGCGAGCCGCAAGGTCTCGATCAGGTCGAGCAGCCGTACCATGGTGTCGAGGTCGTCGCTTGCCGGGTTGATGCCAATGGTGGCATCGCCGACGCCGTACATCAGCCCGTCGAGGATCGAGGCTGCCACGCCCTTGGGATCGTCGAGCGGATGATTGGGCTGCAGCCGCGTCGACATCCGGCCCGGCAGGCCGATGGTGCAGCGGAAGCGGGTGACCACCTCGCATTTCGCCGCGACCGTGACCAGGTCCTGCAGCCGCATGATCTTGCAGACAGCAGCAACCATCTCCGGCGTCAGCCCCGGCGCTACGCCGCTGAGCGCATCTGCGTCGGCCGCATCCGACAGCAGCCATTCGCGGAACGCGCCCACCGTGAGGCTTGCGACGGGAGCGAATGCCTTGCCGTCATGCTGGTCGACGATCAGCCGCGTGACCTCGTCGCTCTCGTAGGGAATGACGGCCTCGTTGAGGAAATGGCGCAGCGGGAGCTCGGCGAGCGCCATCCGTGCCGCCACGCGTTCGGCGGCATCCTCCGCGGCGAGGCCCGCCAGCACGTCGCCCGAGCGCAACGGCGTTGCCTTCGCAAGCAAGGTTCTGAGGTCGTCGAACCGATAGCGCGTGCCACCCAGCGCGTGTGAAAACCCCATTGGCGTTCTCCTTCAATGTTTCTCGTGGTCAGCCATGCCTGTCCGGCCGATGGATCGCCATTACGGGAAAGACGGGGAGGAACATCATTCGAAGACCTTGTTCGCGGGTTCGTTCGGCGCATCATCTTGCACGATATATGTCGGCATCAGATGACCAATTTTCTACGGCGGGGGCTCCTAACGTCCACCAGGTTGCGTCGGCCGCGCCGTTGGCTAAGGTCGCACGGCATACGAGGCAAGCAACCGAGGGAAACACGACATGACGCGGATCCGCTGCATCACCGAGATGGGCATGGGCGTCGACGTCCATGGCCGCGACGCCACCAAGGCCGCCAGGCGCGCGGTGTCGGACGCGATCCGCCATTCCAGCCTCGGCTTCTTCCGCATGGTCGGCAAGACGCCGCAGGACATGCTCGTGGACGTCACCATCGGCGTTCCCAACCCGGAGGCTGTCGACACCGCAGCGGTGGCCAAGGAACTGCCCTATGGCACGGTAACCGTGACCGCCGTCAAAGGCGGGCTGGAGATTCCGGCCGAGGCCGGCAGCGACGCCATCATCATCGCCAACGCTGCGGTGCTGGTCCATCTCGACGACGGCAAGTGATGCTCACGCGCATGCACCATGCGCGGGCGCATCTGATGTGAATGTCAAACAGCATGTCATCGCGATCCCGCGGCGCGTTGCGCGCCCGGGTGATATCCGAACGATGTCCCTCTCGGGAGGAGAGGGCGCAGGGAAGGCCGGGTATCCGCTGATACCCGCGGCCCCCGTGCGTGAAGAAGTGCACGGGGCAGGAACCACAGGCTCAGCCGGACGATCCGGCGGGCTCAAGCGGTCGTCGCAACAGCAAGTGTTTTCATTCCGGACAGGAGCTCGTCAAGCGCCTCTGCTGGGGTTTTCCATCCCAGCGTCTTTCTCGGTCGGGAATTGAGCGCTGCGGCCACAGCGGCGATCTCGTCAGCATCGTAGACGCTCAGATCGGTGCCTTTCGGGAAGTACTGCCGCAGCAGGCCATTTGTGTTCTCGTTCGTGCCACGCTGCCAAGGGCTTCTTGGATCGCAGAAGTAGACCTGAAGGCCTGTATCGATCTTGAGGTCACTGTGCTGAGCCATCTCGGTCCCCTGATCCCAAGTCAGCGAGCGGCGTAGTTCCTTGGGCAAGGTGATAATGGTGCGCGTGATCGCATCGCGTACCGCTTCAGCTCCGTGTCCGGAGAGCGCAGGCCCGTCCTTCGTACGTGGGCCGTCTTCAAATCCCGGCAAGCGTGGCAAGTGCAGCAGCATTGTAAACCGTGTGCTGCGTTCGACGAGCGTGCCGATTGCCGAGCTCCCGGAGCCGACGATCAGATCTCCTTCCCAATGTCCCGGCACGGCGCGATCCGCGACTTCGGCCGGACGTTCACTGATCATGATCTCTGGCGATACGAAGCCTTTGCTACGCTTTCGCGTGCGCGCCCGAGGCACCCGCAGCGCACGTCCCGTTCGCAAGCAGGCCGCCAACTCCCGGTTCAGCGCACCTCGGCTCTGAACAAAAAGCGCCTGGTAAATGGCTTCGTGGCTGATCCGCATCGTCTCGTCATCCGGGAAGTCGATCGGCAAGCGTTGGGCGATCTGCTCAGGACTCCAGGCTTTTGCCCATCGCCGTTGCTGGTCCGAACCCGCACGACCGGCCTTCCGCCGGACGCCGCCTGGAGGCACGACAACGCCGGCAAGCCGTTCTTCAACATAAGTGCGCAAGGCGGAGTTGCTTGCAAGCTTGCTCGGCTTGGGGCGCCGGGCCGATCGATCTGCATGCCACTGGGCGGCCGTCGCTCGATAGGCCATCTTGCCGCCGTGCGTGGCCGCATTGCGATCGAGCTCACGAGAGATGGTCGAGGGAGACCGATCGAGGCGCCGCGCTATTTCTCGTACAGAATGGCGCTGCGCATTCAGCAGGGCAATCTCTTCGCGTTCAGAGAAAGAGAGGCGTCGGCCGGAGAGCGGCTTCGCCGAAGATCTGAACATCGCTGGTGTCACGCCGCCCGCCCTTCGAAACAATCGAGGGCCGACAGCATCTGACAATCCAGCAGCCAGCGCAGCCTTCTCGCTGTTCAATCCGGCGGCAATCCCCCGCCAAAACTTCTGCTGTTCCGCACGCCCCGCCACTGGTGGGCGACCCATCGATCCCAGCTTCGCCCGCGTTGATCGCCGCTTTCGGATACCCATCGCAACCTCCTCATCGAGTGTTGCGACGACCGATTGAATCCGCCTCCCGGCCTTCCCTGCGCAACGGTTTTCCGGCTTATACGTGCTCTCCTCGGGGACCGGGCTTTGTTGCCCCCGTCGCCGGCCGATCATCATCTCGGCCGGCTTGACCTCAGCATCGGGAGGCCAGGACCACACGATTTCGCCGGCGCAACCTGCCGTTCGTCCGCACGGCAAGGCCATGCTGCGGCAGAACTGCGCCCGTCGCATCACCGCCTCCACGTTCGTGACGACCGCGAAGCGCCCCTCATGGCGAGGCGGGACGGGTACAGTGTTTCATGAAATTCGGAAAAACAAAAGATGAAATTTCGGGCGCCGGAAGCGAAGCCGGCGATCGCATTGAGTGCGCTCGCGAAACGAGAGCGCGGATGCAGCGCGAGGCCCGCGGATGCAGGCCGCCGGACGCCGCAAATCGAAAACCGAGTCGCCCGACGGGCAGTGATCTCCGCTCACCGCCTGCCGGAGAAAATGCGGCCGGTCATGGCGCGTGGTGGCCGGCCACGGCGGCTTCGAGCCGCGGCTTCAGGGCGCGGAAGCGCGCGTCGACCTCCTCGGGATGGTCGCGGTTGAGCGCGATCATGGCGCGGCGGGTCTCGTTGGCGCGGATCACCTCGCGGGCGCCGGAGACGAGGCCGTCGACCAGCGCATCGGCGACCATCTCCGGCGTTTCACGCGCGAAGCCGAGATCGGGACCTGCCTTGTTGCTCGCCATCATCGGCGTCTCCGTCGCACCGGGATAGACCGTCAGCACGCGCACGCCTTCGTCGAGCAGCTCGCGGTGCAGGGCTTCGCCGAAGCGGGCGAGGCCCGCTTTCGCCGCAGCATAAGTCGCATAGAAGGGGGCGCCGACCAGGGCGATGCCGGAGGTGACGTTGACGATCGCGCCGTTGCCGCTGGCGCGCAGCAGCGGCAGCGCCGCCCGCGTCCACAGGATCGGAGCGAGGAGGTCGACCTCGATCATCGCGCGGATGTCGACAATGTCGGTCGCCTCCAGCCGGCCGGCGCGGACATTGCCGGCATTGTTGACGAGAATGTCGAGCCGGCCGAATCGGTCGCGCGCGACCGCCAGCGCAGCGGTACAGGCCGCCTCCGCGGCGACATCGCCGGCGAGCGTCTCGATCCTGATGCCGTGGCTCGCCGCGAGCGCGGCAGTCTCCGCGAGCTTCGCGTCGGTGCGCCCGAACAGCACGAGGTGGACGCCGCGGGCGGCCAAGGCCAGCGCGGTGGCGCGGCCGATGCCGCTGCCGCCACCGGTGATCAGGGCGACCTTGCCATCGAGGGTCATGGGATCAACTCCTTGTCTCGGATCAAGCCGTGGCCGCCGCCGGCGATGCGAGCGCGGCGAGCGCCGCGTCCGGCTCCAGCCGGGTGCGATAGTCCGGGCTGACATGGGCGCGCAGGATGCGGCCGCCCCTGGCGACGACATAGGTCGCCGGCATCGGCAGCGACCAGCGGCCGTCACCATTGCGCACGGGCAGGTCGTGGCCGAACTTCTGATACAGAGCCTTGATCGACGCCGACAGCTCGTAGCGGATACCGAGCGCGTCGGCGAGGCGCCCCTCGGTGTCCGATAGTACCTCGAAGGTCAGCGCGTTCTTCTCGGCTGTCGTCAGCGTGTTGTCGGGCGTCTCCGGCGAGACCGCGATCAGCCGCGCGCCGCGAGCGCCGATCTCAGGCAGCCGCGCCTGATAGGCGCGCAGCTCGAGATTGCAGTACGGGCACCAGCCGCCGCGGTAGAAGGTCACGATCAGCGCGCTCTCGGCCAGCAATGCGGCAAGGTCGGTGGTGCCGCCCTTGTGGTTGGGCAGCGTGAGGGCAGGGAACGTTCCGCCTTCCCGGACGGCGCGCGCTGCGAGGTCCTCGAGCGCCGCGTTGTCGGTTTCGACGAGCCGGGCGACGTCGTCGCCCACGCGCGACGTCCAGGCGGATTTGAAGGAATCGAGTTCGGATTGCAGCGACATGATGGTAAGTCCTCGGTTGGCCGGGTGTAGTTTCTGATAGCTGTCTCGTCGATGCGGGCTCAGCGTTGCCCCGCCGTCATCTGTTGCACCAGGGCGTTGGCGCTGGCGCCTTCGAGCGCGAGGCCGTAGCCGACCTCGCGGACGATCCGCTCCTTCAGCGGCTGGACGAAATGGATGCGGCTGTTGCGGCGGGTGACCTCGGGCTGGCGCAGGTACAGCGCGGCGAGCTCACGGGCGAAGGCCAAGGTCTTGCCGTCATCCGTGACGTGATTGACGACGCCCCAGCTCGCCGCCTTCTGCGCCGACAGCGGCTGCGGGTTGAGCAGGAAGGCCTGCGCGCGGCCGGGTCCGGCGCGATACGACCAGGTGGTGAAGATGCCGTCGCCAGGTACGATGCCGCCGGCGAAGTGCGGCAGGTCGTGGAAGGTGGCGCTGCGGCCGGCGATGATGACGTCGGCGAACAGCGCGTATTCGGTGTGGATGTGGGCGCGGCCCTCGATCGCGGCGATCAGCGGCACCCGGATGTTGGCGATGTTCTCCAGGATCTCGCGTACCTTCGTCATGGACGCGTGACCAGGCATTGGCATCGCCGACATTGCCGAAGCTCGCGAAATCGATCTCGGCCATGTAGTCGCCGACGCCGGTGAGGATGACGATCTTGTTGCCGCGGTCGCGGCCGATCTCGTAGAAGGCGTCGGTGAACTCGGTATGGTCGCGCGCATCGAAGCGGATCGGGCCGCCGTCGCTGTGCATCTCGACCAGCAGGACGCCCTGGGCATCGCGGCTGAGCCGCAGATGGGCAAAGCGGGTGAAGTAGGACGGGGTCATGGCTCTCTCCGTTGGGGGGCGACGTGCCGGCGGGTGCTGTCGGGAGAACCTTCGTATATTCGACCTGCTTGGATAATGGGCGGCAAGCAGATATCATTCATACAGTTTACGTATGGATTGCGACATGGACCTCCTGGGGCCGATGCGAACCTTCGTGCGGGTGGTGGAGGCCGGCAGCTTCACCGCCGTCGCCGCCGAGCTGAACACCACGCAGCCGACGATCAGTCGCCAGATCGGCGCGCTGGAGGAGCATCTGCGCACCCGGCTGTTCACGCGCACGACCAGGGCGCTGACGCTCACCGATGACGGCCGGGTGTTCTACGAGCACGCGCTACGCGCGCTCGAGGCGGTGTCGGAAGCGGAGGGTGCGGTCGGCCGACGCCGGCAGAAGCCGTCCGGTTCGCTGCGGCTGGCGGCGCCGGTCGTGTTCGGACGGTTGCACGTGGTGCCGCGGCTGCCGGCGTTCCTGAAGCGCTACCCGGATGTCTCGATCGATCTCGTCATGAGCGACGGCTTCGCCGACCTCGTCGAGCAGGGGATCGACGTCGCCATTCGCGTCGGCGACATCACCGATCCCGGGCTGATCGCGCGGCGTATCGGCACGGTGCAGCGCGTGACCGTGGCGTCGCCGGCCTATCTCAAGACGCACCGCGCGCCCAGAGTGCCGGCCGATCTCGCCGAACACCAGTGCATCGTCTACACGCGGCTCGCCACGGGAAACCGCTGGCTGTTCGAGGGCGCGGATGGATCCGTTGCGGTGGAGGTGAACGGACGTTATCGCGCCGACAATTCGGAAGCGGTGCGTGACGGCGTGCTCGGCGGGCTCGGCATCGCGGTGATCCCGACCTTCGCGTTTTCACAGGAGATCGAAAGCGGCGCGGTCAAGGTACTGCTGCAGGACTTCGCGCCGCGGCCGCTGCCGATGCATGCCGTCTACGCCTCGCGCCGCTTCGTGCCGCTCAAGGTGCGCGCGATCATCGATCATCTCGCGCACGAGTTCGCGCTCGATGCGCGGCTGTCGTCCTACACGGCGTGATGCCGCGGCCCGGATGCTGGAACAGCAGCTGCGGTCCGGGCGTTCGATACGGGACGAGGACCGACATGGGTCGGTGACACGCCAGGAGAATTCCATGGAACGCACGATCATCGGTCGTTTCGCCACGCGTCGTGAGGCCGAGCTTGCCGTCGAGCATCTGGTGCAGGACCGCGGCATCGCGCGGACCGCCGTGGCCGTGCAGGCCGCCGGCGCGGCCAACAGTGCCGGCTTGCAAGCCGCCGGTGCCGACGTCGAGAGCGGCCATCCCGGCGTGGACAGGAGCGGCAATCCCGAGCTCGAAGGTGAGATCGAGGTCTCCGTCGATTGTGATGCCGCGCAAGCGTCCGACATCGAGGGAATCCTGAAGGAGGCGGCGCGCGGCGCGCCAGTTCGAGATGACCTTCTCGGTTGGCGCGAGAGGCCGGCCGCGTGCCAACCGACATGGTGGCCGGAACCGAACTTGCCTGTGAGCCGCTCCAGTTCGTCAGGGCAGGCGGATCTCGGTTTCGCCATCCGACCCAACGAGCGTCAGCACCCCGGCCGTCCCTTCGCCATCGGCGAGATATTGATAGCTGTCCAGCGCATGTCCGCCTGCAATGCCGAGAAGCTCGGCGAGAACGGCATGGCTGGCGATGGCCGAGGGCGGCTACGGCAGGCTTTGCGGCGTAGCGCTTCGTGACATCCGCGAGATGCTGCTCCAGGCTCGGCGGATTCGGCATCTTGGCCGCGATCATCGGATACGACTGGATCAGTTTCTTGCGCCGAAGATCGCATGTGCTCGTTGTTGAGCGGCTCACAGCCGCGGATCGATCGGTTCGCTCTCCAGTGCCAGCACCGCGAACACGCATTCGTGCACGCGCCGCAGCGGCTCGCGGGCGACGAAGCGCGTGAGCGCCTCGTGGCCGAGCGCGAACTCGCGCAAGGCCAGCTTGCGCTTGCCGTCGAGCCTGCGCTGGCGCAGCCGCACGATATGCTCCGGCGCATCATATTCCGGGCCGTAGATGATGCGCAGATATTCTGACCCGCGCACCTTCAGCGCCGGCTGGATCAGGCCCTTCGGCCCGCGCGCGACGAAGCTGCGCGGCTTCACCACCATGCCTTCGCCCCCGAGGGCGGTGAGCTGCTCCCACCAGGCAATGGCGTCGGCGACGGCAGCCTGATCCGCCAGCGCCACCGTCCGCCATTGCGTGCGGGTGACCACGGAGGTCGCGACGGCCGCCAACCGGTCGGCGAGGCCCATGTGCCAGACATGGTCCTGGTCGAACCAGACCCGGCCCTCGCTGGCGAGCAGGTGGAACGGCGCGACCTTGAGATCCTCGACGCCTGCGACCGGCCAGATGTAGGGCGCCCAGGTGCGGCCATAGCGCACGGCGCGTTGGATGCGATCACGGACGTGATCGCCGAGCGCCGCGACATCGATGCCGCGCGCCGCGGCGCGTGCCAGCGCATCCGCCGCAGCCGAGAGGCCGGCGACCGATGACGCTGCGACCGGCGCATACTGGCTTTCGATCAGGCTGCCGGCCTTGGCCGACCACGGCATGATCTCGGCGTCGAGCAGCAGCCAGTCGGATTGCAGCTCTTGCCACAGGCCGGATTCGTCGAAGGCCTGCCGCAACCGCGCCAGCAGCGCCTCCGTCATCACGGCGTCGCTGAAGAAGGCGCGTCCGGTGCGGGTCCAGATTGCGCCGCTCTCGTCGCCGGCAATGCCGAAGCGGACCTTGGCGACTTCAGTGCTCCTGCACAGCGCGATTACCGCGCGCGAGCCCATGTGCTTCTCCTCGCACACGACCTCGGCGACGCCCCGGTCGCGGAAATGCGCGAACGCTTCCTCCGGCCGCTCCAGCCAGCCCTCGCGCGCGTGGTCTCCGACGGCGACATGGTCGGCGGCAGATAGGCCAGCCATTGCGGCGCCAGCGCGAACCGGCTCATCACCTCCAGCGCCGCGGCCGCGTTCTCCTCGGCGACGACGACGCGGTTCAGCAACGCGGTGTCGATCCAGCGTCGGCCGCTGACGTCGCCGATGTCGAGCAGCTGGTCGGCCTCGGCCTGTGCCGAGGCTGTGCCGGCGCGGGCCGCGAGCGGACGGACCGGCTCGCACCAGACGCGCTCGGCTGCGACGTCGACGATCTCGCGCTCGGGCCAGCGCAGCGCGGTCAGGCGTCCACCGAACACGCAGCCGGTGTCGAGACATAGCGTGTTGTTGACCCATTCGGCGTTGAGCACCGGCGTGTGGCCATGGACCACGCTGGTCGTCCCGCGATAGTTCGCGGCCCAGTCGGCGCGCACGGGCAGGCCGAATTCGTCAATCTCGCCGGTGGTCTCGCCATAGAGCGCGAACTCGCGCACCGCGCCGGAGCCGCGGCCGATCATCTCCTCCTTCAGACCGGCATGCGCAACCGCGAGCCGGCCGCCATCGAGCCAGACATGGCTGCGCAGGCCGTCGAGGAACGGCGGCAGCGCATCGCGAAAGCTGCGGTCCTCGCCCGCGAGCTGATCGATCGTGGCCTGCAGGCCGTGCGCGATCGTGACCTTGCGGCCGGCGAGCCAGCGGCCGAACTTGCGGTCGTGATTGCCCTGCACGGCGTAGGCGCTGCCCGCGGCGGTCATGCTCATGACGATGCGCAGCACATCCGGCGAGCGTGGGCCGCGATCGACGAGGTCGCCGACGAAGACAGCCTTGCGGCCCGCGGGTGGCGTCACGGCGACCGCGCGATCGCCCCGGCCTCGGTCCAGGTGACCTGATAGCCGAGCTTCGCCAGCAGCGCCTGCAACTCGCCGGCGCAGCCGTGGACGTCGCCGATGATGTCGAACGGCCCGGTATCGTGGCGCTTGTCGGTCCACAGCGGCTGCCGGGTGAGGGTGGCGGCCTCGACGCGCTCGACGCTGTCGAGCTTCCAGACCTGGCGAAAACCTTCGCGCTGCAGGCCACCGAGGCCGCGGCGGATTTCCGACACCATGCGCTGCACGACCGGGCCGCCGAAACTGCGCTCCGGCCGTGTCCGGTTGCGGGCGATGCAGATGTCGATGCCCGGATCGAACACGATCGCGACCGGCAGCGCATGCCATCTGCGCGCCAGCTCGATCCAGCCCTTGCGATCGGCTGGGCGCACATTGGTGGCGTCGATCACTGCGAGCCTGCGGTGCTTGAGCCTCCGGCCGGCGATCTCGCGCACGATGTCGAACGCGTCCGCCGAAACGCTCTGGTCGGTCTCGTCGTCGGCGACCAGCGCGCGGCAATGATCCGAGGAGATCACTTCGGTCGGCAGGAAATGCTTGGCGGCGAAGGTCGACTTGCCGGAGCCGGTCGAGCCGATCAGCACGACCAGCGAGAAGTCGGGGATGTCGATGTTCATGGAATTGCTCAGCGGGTGAAGACGGCCATCTGGGTCGGCGCGCCCAAGGTCTCGTCAGGATGGCCGATGCCGGCGAAGCCGACCTGATAGTTGAAGCTCGCGCAGATGCGCTCGGCCCAGGCGGCGAACTCGGCGCGGCTCCATTCGAAGCGATGGTCGCGGTGGCGGAACTGGCCGGCGGGCAGGCTCGGAAACAATGCATTGTAGTCGGCATTCGGCGTGGTCACGATCACCGCGCGCGGGCGCGCCGCGCCGAACACGACGCGCTCGACCAGCGGCAGCCGGTCGGGGTCGAGATGCTCGATCACCTCGACCATTGCAGCGGCGTCGACACCGGCCCAGCGGTCGTCGCGATAGGTCAACGAGCCGTGCAGCAGCGTGACGCGGCCCTCGGGCGGGCCGCCGGGCCATCCCAGCTTCAGCCGCTTGGACGCGCGCTCCAGCTCATAGGCGGCAGGATCGAGCCCGATCAGCCGGGTCACCCAGCGCTCGCGCGCCAGAAGCTGCAGCAGCTTGCCCTCGCCGCAGCCGAGATCGGCGATGGTCTTGGCCCCGGTCGCGCGCAGCGCGTCGACGACCGCCTCCATCCGCAGATCATTGAGCCGGATCGGCCGCTCCAGCGTGTCCTCGGATTCGCTGCGCGGCTCCGGCTCCAGCGCCTCGTCCTGCGTTTCGGGCGCAAGGCGTTCGAGTGCCGCGCGCGCGAGCACGCCGCGGTGACGCAGATAGCGGCGCACGATCAGCTCCTTCGCGGGATGAGCGTCAAGCCAGCCTTCGCCGCGCTTGAGCAGCTTGTCGATCTCCTCGTCGCCGACCCAATAGTGCTTGGCGTCGTCCATCACGGGGATCAGAACGTAGAGATGATTGAGGAGCGCGCTGAGCCGGGCGGTGCCGCGCAGCGTGAGCCGGACATAGCGGCTCGACGGATCGCCCTGCGGCCCCGGGATCGTGGTGAGCTCGACCTGCCAGCCGAGCGGCTCGAACAATTGGCGCAGCACGGCTTCGCCGCCGCGCAGGGGCAGGGGCGTGACGACCGCCTCCAGCGCGATGGCGCGGTCGGCAAGCTCCTGGCGCGCGCCGCTGACCCCGTTCATCGCGGTCCGAAACGCCTTGTTGAGCGCGACAGAGAGAAAGGACGACGCCGCATAGGGGCGGTCGTTGACGTATTGGTCGAGCAGGCCGTCGCTCTGGCCCTTGCCGCGCACGAGCCCGATCGGATCGACGTCGAGCATCAGCACCGCCTCGCAGCGCTGCTCGGTCGCCTCGGGATAGAAGATCAGTGCCTTGCCATAGGTCAGCGCGAGCTCGTGCAGCCGGTCCGGATGCTTGTTGAGCAGGAAGCCGAGATCGGTGGCGGGCTGATGGGTGGTGGCGATGGCGAGGTACATGGGGTCACTTAACCAATGCGTGTCGTGTGATCCACTGAATGTGGAAGAAGACCCGGGCGCGTCTGTGACGCGTCCGGGCCGGTTGTCGTCAGTGCAGGGTCGCGCCGCGCAGAGTCTCCTCCTGCGCCGCGATCCAGGCGATCACGGCCTCGGAGAAGCCGTCGACCCGCGTCCAGGGCCCGTAACCGACCCCGTGCTGGTACGACGCCACGTTGACCATGGTCCCGCGCGCCCTGGGCACCGGTACCGCATCGTGGCTCTGCTCGTCGGTGAAGACGATCAGGCGGTCTCCCTTGCGGTCGATCTCGCCGACCGCACGGCCGAGATAGGTCCCGGAATGCGGCTGCGACCCGAGGATCGCATCGCGCAGCGCGAAGCCACGCCGCGGCGGCACCTTCACGACCTTGTCGCTGAACGTGAAGATCTCCACCTCGTCGCAGACCTCGCGGGCGAGGATCGCGAGCCCGCACGCGGCCTCCGCGCGCGTCATCTCCGACTGCGCGGACAGCCTCGCGAACATCGATCCGGACACGTCGATCAGCAGCCGCGTGCGGCCCGGGAGCCGCGCGTAGCCCTTGATCGCGCCCAGCATCGCCTGCTCGAGCTCGGGCTCGAAGTCCGGCGCGTGCCGGGCCGCCGTGATGAACCGATACGGCAGGACTCGGTCCGTCCGCATCGTCTCGATCGCGGCGGCGATGGTCGGTCGCGGCACTCCCGCCTCTCGCATCAGGCGCAGGTTGCGCAACAGCGCCAGCGCACCGAGCCGCTTCTCTGCGAGCAGCCGCTCGAAACTTGCGCGCTTGTCCGCGCCCGTCGACAGCGCCACCTCCCAGGTGTCGGGCGAGGGCAGCCCGCCATCGACGAGCTGCTTCCACACCGCCTCCTGGGCGGCATCCCTGGGCCTGGCGTGCACCAGGAACAGGACGTCGCGGAGCCGCACCGGTCCTTCGCGGTCATACTTCGCGAGCTGATAGGCGTCGAACTTCGAAAACGCCTTTGCCAGCCCCTTCTTGACCTGCGCCGAGACCGGCTGCCGCCTGCGCTGCTGCTGCGGACCGAGCGAGTCCGCCCAGTAGACCGCGAGCAGCTCGGTCATCTCGTCCGGCCGCTGGATGATGCGCGCCAGCGTCTCGGCGACCAGCGTGCGATGCTCCGGCAGCCGCGCCATTTCGCGGGCGACGAGCAACGGCGCGTGCCGCAGCTTCATCTCCTCGCGCGCACGGACCGCGAGCTGCGCGACCTCGCGCGGCGCGACCTGCGGCACCAGCGCCTTGATGCGCTCGGCGACCGCGATCCCGTCCTCGTAGAACTGGTCCTCCCACAGCAGGCAGCTCATCAGCGTGCGCTGGAGCGCCTGCGCGGGGGCGAGCTGTCGGGACGGCGCACCCTCATGGGTGAAGGCGCGCAGGAACTTGTTGAGCCTGACCATGATGGCCTCCTCTGTCGGGTTGATCTTGGTCGATGACGGGTGGGAGGGACGTCACGCGTGATCTCGTGCGGAGACCACGCGTCACAGATGACCACACGCCGGGAACGGGCGAATGCTGAGTTCCGCTTCCACTGGCGTGGATCGGATAGTGCTCTGCCGCTGAGCTACCGGCGCATGGAACGCCGGATGGGAGTCGAACCCACGACCTCTCGATTAGCAATCGAAGTATCAGCACTCTTCACCACGGTGCGTGGAAGAGGTGGCGCAGCAGGCCGCTGCGCCGTAACGACGTGACCGCCAGTCGATGACGGTCATCGGTTGAGATGAATCACGAGCCGGGAACAGGCGATGACTGAGACCCGGTCGCTGAGAGACCGGACAGCGCTCTGACCTCTGAGCTACCGGCAGAATGCCGGGCGGGAGTCGAACCCGCGACCTCTGGCGTGCAAGGCGAAGTAACAGTCGTCTTCACCACGGCTCGTGGATGAGTTCGGCGGGGAACGGGCGATGCTGTTGCTGCCCTTGCCGGGCGCTCGGTTTCAACGAAGTAACAGACATCTTCACCACCGCCTTGGTCGCCCGGCCGTGGCCGGGCGACGGTGGATGGCATGCTGGGGAACGGGCGATCACGGCGATACGACGATCGAAACGCAGGCTCGGCTTGCGCCTCACCGCAACCCGCGACTCACCCGTCTCGCTCGACGGATTCCACGGTACGATCGATCGAAGGCGGCGCGTGGCCGCATTGGAGCGAAGGATCCGCGATCTTCACCACCAGCAGCTCCCGGCCGCAGGCGGCCGGGAACTCGAAAAGCTTGTCTGCGGCGCTGTTCGGCGCCGCATGTTGCGAGCTCCATGGAGCTCGCTCTGTCATCGGTGTCCGGCGTCGCCGCCTCGTTCCCTCCGACAGGCCCCGCGCGCTCGGGCACGCGCATCACCTGCGCGAGCCCCGGATCCGGGTCTCCCGTTCCGGCTGATCGCCGGGACTTCCGTTGGTATTCGCCGTGCAGCCGTTTCGCGTGAGGGCAATAAAAAACCCTCCGGAGCGGCTGGCTCGGGAGGGTCCGTGTGATGCGGACTGTTGATCTTGCCTCAAGCAAGATCGCTCCCCCGAGCATGGCGTGCGCCATCCACCGGCGCAAAGCCGTTGGACGTGCGGATGAAATGTTCGTAGCCGAAGGACATCGTCTCGCTCATGTTTATCGCGGACGCAGTCGCTCGCGAGGCCGCGGGACATACGCCGCTTTGCTGGAGCTGTCAACAGCGTGGAGGCGATCTTTGTTGCCTGCTGCGGCGGCCTTGATCTGCAACAACGCGTCGATGCGGAGCATGTCTATCGTGAATGCATCGAGATCGCGGCGAGCATTGTGAGTACGTGGCCATGAACCGACGGCGGGTTCTGATAGGAGGCGGCAGTGCGCTTGCAGCGGCCGCGCTCGGCGCCGGCACTTGGCGTGCCGCGACCGGTTCGATGCGCGTGTATGACGACTATAGTGCCCGATTGCGCGCGCCGCTGTCGCCCGAGATCACCGATGTCATCCGTTACGCGACGCTCGCAGCCAACAGCCACAACACGCAGCCGTGGCGCTTTCGCGTGACGCGGGATGCGATCGAGATCATGCCCGATCCGTCACGCCGCACGCCGGTGGTCGATCCGGACGACCATCATCTGTTCGTCAGCCTGGGCTGCGCGGCCGCCAATCTCGCGATCGCCGCCGATGCGAGCGGCCGTCCGGGCGAGTTCAGCAGCGGCGGGCGGACGGTGCGATACAGCTTCACGAACGGCACGCCGCATGACGATGCGCGGCTTGCGGCCATCGTCCGCAGGCAGTCGACGCGCGCGGAGTATGATGGACGGCCGGTGCCGCCAGGCGATCTCGCCGCGCTGCAGGCCGCATCAGCCATGCCCGGCATCGATCTCGCGATCATCACGGCTCCCGCCGCGCTCGCTGCCATTCGCGATCTCGTCGTCGCCGGCAATGATGCGCAGATGCACGACGCCGCGTTCATGCGCGAGCTGAAGAGCTGGCTGCGGTTCAATCCGCGCAGCGCGATGGAAATGGGCGACGGGCTGTTCGCGGCGGCCAGCGGCAACCCGTCACTGCCGACCGCGCTCGGCGGCCTCGCCTTCGATCAGTTCTTCAATGCAGCATCGGAGAACGACAAATACGCACGCCAGATCAGTTCATCGGCCGGTGTCGCCGTGTTCACCGCCGAGCAGGCCGACGCCTCGCATTGGATCAGGGCCGGGCAGGCGTGCCAGCGCTTCGCGCTCGAAGCGATGCGGCTGGGCCTGAAGCTCGCCTTCATCAACCAGCCGGTCGAAGTGGCCGCGTTGCGGCCAGAGCTGGCGCGGGTGATCGGAACGACAAGGCGGCCGGATCTCGTGCTGCGCTTCGGCTACGGGCCGGCGCTGCCGTTTTCGCCGCGGCGGCGCGTTGCGGATGTGCTGAGTTCATGAGTCGTTCCTGTCAATCTTGACGGATTTGCGACTCGGTGCATTGCTTCGCTGCATGTTCGAGAACACCCGATTGGCACGCATGAGCGACGGGCATTATTGCCTGGTGCGCGACCTTGGCCTGGTCAAGGGCGGCAAGGGCATGCGCCATCATGAGGTGGTGGTCGATTTCAGCTATCGCGGCATGAAGCTGTTCGCCAGGCAGGGCGCGTCGTCGCTGATGCGCCGGGTCGCGGCGAAGCTCGCGCAGCATGACGCCACCTCGAAGCTGCCGGAGCTGCTGCGCGTGCATCTGCGCGAGCCGCAATAGCGTCAGCGCTTCCGCCGAAGCTCACCGCTCTGCGGCGCCGTAATCGCTCGTTTCGGGTCGTAGGGGCTGTCCGGATCGATGTCGAGTTCGACGTCGGCGACGCAGTGTTGCGGCTGGCGATGGCTGCGCCCGGAGTGCCAGCGCCCCTGGCGCAGCTCGACCTTGCTCATGCCGGCGACATCGAAGCACTTCCATTGGCCGCCCTGCGGCAGGCCGCTGCTCGCGCCACCCGCGAACTGGAACGCGAGCACGCGCTCGCGGCCGGCGGTGTGGCCGAGAATGATCGGGCAGATCGCGCGGGCGAAGCCGCCATACATGCACAGCACCTGCTGGCGCGTGATCATCGCCTGCATGATCAACTGGTAGGTCGGGCTCGGCATGCTGGCCTTCTGCGCGATGCAGCAACCTAAGATCGGCCGCCGCGACCAGTTCCGCATCGAACCTTGCAGCGGCGGCTCACGGGCTTAGATTGAGGCCTCAGCGACAAAGCGAGCAAGAGCCACGATGTCCGATCTCTCGAGCTTCCCGATCACCACGCGCTGGCCGGCGCAGCATCCCGACCGCATTCAGCTCTATTCACTGCCGACCCCGAACGGCGTGAAGGTCTCGATCATGCTGGAAGAGACCGGACTTCCTTACGAGCCGCACGTGATCGATTTCGGCAAGGACGACCAGAAGACCCCGGAATTCCTCTCGCTCAATCCGAACGGCAAGATTCCCGCGATCATCGATCCCGACGGTCCCGGCGGCAAGCCGCTCGGGCTGTTCGAATCCGGCGCGATCCTGCAGTACCTTGCCGAGAAGACCGGAAAATTCCTGCCGAGCGATCCGGCGCGGCGCTGGCAGACGATCCAGTGGCTGCATTTCCAGATGGGCGGCATCGGCCCGATGTTCGGGCAGCTCGGCTTCTTCCATAAATTCGCCGGCCGCGAGTACGAGGACAAGCGGCCGTTGCAGCGCTATGTCGCGGAGAGCAGGCGGCTGCTTGGCGTACTTGAAGCCAGGCTCGATGGCCGGCAGTGGATCATGGACGCCGACTACACCATCGCCGACATCGCGACGCTCGGCTGGGTGCGCAACCTGATCGGCTTCTACGGCGCGCGCGAGCTCACAGCCTTCGATGAGTTCAACCACGTGCCGGCCTGGCTCGAGCGCGGGCTGGCGCGGCCGGCGGTGCAGCGCGGGCTGGAGATCCCGCAGCGGCCGTGATCGTCAGCGAGGCCGATTTCGAACGGTGCATGGCCGAGGTGCTGTCCGCGCCGGTCATGCCGGGCGATGCTGTGCTGCCGCCCGACAGCGTGATGTGGCGCGTGCATCGCGAGGCCGCACTGTTCCTCGGCGCCGGCCGCGCGCTGCTATTGCAGCTCGCCCATCCCTGGGTGGCGGCCGGCATTGCCGAGCAGTCGAGGGTGTTCGCCGATCCGCTCGGCCGTTTCCACCGCACCTTCAGCATCGTCTACACCATGGTGTTCGGTACGCGCGCGCAGGCGGTTGCGGTGGCGCGGCGGCTGTATCGGCGGCACGCCGCGGTTGACGGCGTCATGCCGGAGACGGTCGGACCGTTCGCGGCCGGCTCGCGCTATCGCGCCAACGACGTCGACGCGCTGCGCTGGGTCCATGCCACCCTGGTCGAGACCGCGATGATGTCGTACGGCCTGCTGTGCCGGCCGCTCGACGATGCCGAGCGTGAGCAGTATTGGCGCGAGGCCATGCGGTTCGCGGGCCTGTTCGGAATTCCACACGAGGCCATGCCGCCGAACTGGACGTCGTTCAAGGCCTATACGGCCGAGATGATGGCGTCGGAGACGCTCACGGTCGGCACGGCGGCGCGCGACATCGCGCAACGCATCTTCTCCGGCGAAGCGACCTGGATCGGACCGCCGCGCTGGTTCACGGCGCTGACGGCCGAGATGCTGCCGGAGCGGCTGCGGCTTGCGTTCGCGCTGCCCTATGGCGAGCGCGAACGCCGCAGCGCGGCGCGCGCCAAGCGGTTTCTGCCGCGCGCCTACGCGTTGCTGCCGGAGAGATTGCGTACCGTCGGCCCTTATCAGGAGGCAATGGCGCGCATCGAGGGGACGACGTGTCCGCCGTTCACGCGGCTGCTCAACCGCGTCTGGATCGGACAGCCCAGCATGGGCAGCCCGTTCGAGCAGCGTGCCGAACGGGCGCGGAGCAGGACGGTCTGAGTCCGGCGCGCGTACGGCGCAGACGGCGGATCACGGCCGTGGAGCGAGCTCGAGCGTGATGCCGCGAACCTCCTGCGGCGTCGGCGCGCGGCTGCCACCGGGTTGGCTGATGCTGAGGCGGATCGACAGCCGCCCGCCTTTGATCGCCTCCTTCGGCACCGGAAGCGCGTAGGTCCCGGCCTCCGCACCAGTGCGAAGGCCGAATGGCGAGATGGTCCCGAGCGGCATCCCGGATGCGGTCGTTACCGTCACCTCCTGGCCTCGCCCCAGTGCGCCCAGGCTGATCTCGACGACGGGAGCGTCGCTCGCATCCAACGGCCGTGGCAGGACCAGATCGATCGCTCTGAACGGCTCCGCGGCGACGGACGACGCCGGCCACAGCACGGCACAAAGCAGCACGGCGCAGGCCCGCAGCGCGGCGCGCCTGCCGTTCATGGGCGCAGCGGTCCGACCGAGAGCGCTTTCAGCGTCGGCGCGGCGCCGACGCCGCCCGAGGGCACGACGCGGATGCTCAGCGGCTGGTTCGGCGCGGCCCGCAGGGCGGAGAACGCCTCGGGCTTCGTCGGCAGCGGCACCGCGAAACTCGCATCCATGGTCATGGCCATGCCCGGCATCATCGACCCGAAGAAGGCGATCGTGCCTGCATAATACGGGCTGTCAGCCGTGACCTTGGTGACGTTGGCGGGCGCGTTGACCAGGACGTCGAATTCGCGCACGGTCGAATAACCGCTCGGGCGAGGCAGCGTGATCTGCGCCATCAGCGGCTGGCGCCGTGCTGCCGTTAGATGCGCTTCGAGCGCATCGCCGGTAATCTTGACCGTGCCGCCATTGGCCTTGACCGAGCCCTGCTGCGGCTTGGCCTGCGGCGCCGAGGCGACTGCGGGCGGATTGACGATGTCCTCGCCGAAGCCCGGCGCATAGTCGTAGTCGAAGCGGTCGGTCGAGATGTAGTCGCCGGCCTTGCTGGGGCCGACATAGCCGCCCTTGCCGTCGGCATAGAACAGGAACGGCTCGTCCGAGAACGTCTTCAGGTCGGCGCCTTCAGGCAAATAGGGAAGCTTGAGGCGCTGCTGCTTGCGCGTCCAGACATCCCAGAGCCGGTCCATGTTCGAATGATGCAGGAAGAAGATCGGGTCGACCGGGGACAGGAAATTGGTCATGTTGCCGTAGGGACCGGGATCGAGCGGACCGACGCCGCCGATGTAGTTGTGGACCTTGTTGTGCGGCAGGCCTTCCAAGGTCGAGAACTTGGTCGCGCCGTTCGGCTGGTTGTTGTGCGAGGCGGTCTTCGAGCTGGTGAAGCTCAGATAATTGTCGACGTTGTAGAAGTCGGTCGGCAGCAGGCCCGCCATGATCACGAAGGGCGAGACGTCGTAGGCGGTCTTGGCATCGAGCTTCGGATTGTCGCGCGACAGATAGCGTGAGGCGCAGGTGGTCGCGAACGCCTCATTGCCGGAGATGCCTGCATTGGCGGACGGCGAGAAGCCGGTGACGTCGTTCCAGAGATCGTCGATCGACTTGTACCCGCGGATCTCGAGCTGACCGCGCTGATCCTTCGATAGGCCGTTCCAGTAATCCGTCAGCGCCGGCTTGATGAACGAGGTGAAGACCGCGAGGTTCGCGGTGAACGGCTGATACGCCTTGTCGGTCGGCGCCAGCACGCCGTCGAACATGCCCGCGGGAATCTCCGGCAGCTCGGTCCAGTCCCAATAGGGCAGTGCGAAATCGTCGTCGCCGCTGAGTGCGCGGATCGATTGCTCGAAATAGCCGAGATAGCCTCGATGCCAGACGTAGAACCACCAATTGCCGTGCGGGCAGTCCATCAAATGGATGAACGCATTGCGGAACCAGTTCTGCGGATGGTTTGCGGGAAGCTGCAGCATGGCGGCGACGCCTTTAGCATAGCTCGCCAGCATCTTCTGGCCTTCCGCGCTGGTGACGCTGGTGCGGCGATATTTCGCGGCGGCGCGGCTCGGCCTCGGCGAGATGACGGTGGAGGCTGCCGCCATCGCGGCCGTCGCCAGGAATGTCCGGCGGGTCTGTCGCAATCCCATGCTCATCTGAAATGAATCCTGGTTGGAAAGCACTCATGATGCGGTCCCATGATTGCAATCTCAAGTAGCAATTCCGTGTATTGGCTGTATGATGCCACCTGAGAGGTTGCCGATGAACGCGCTGACGCTGCTGATCATCCGCCATGCCGAGAAGCCCGACGGCGACGTGACAGGCCCCGGCCTGACCCACGAGGGCAAGCCGGACTCGAAATCGCTGGTGATCTTCGGCTGGGAGCGGGCAGGGGCCTGGACGGCCCTGTTCGGCAGCGGACTGAGCGGCACCGACTATCCGGCGCCGCAGGCGGTCTACGCCGCCGATCCCGACAGCACCAAGGACGGCTCCGACCCGAGCCGCCGGCCCTATGAGACGGTGCTCGAATTGGCTGCGCGCGTCGGGCTCGCCAAGCCGGATACGTCGTTCGCGAAGGGAGAGGAGGCTGGGCTCGTCGAAGCCTTGCTATCGCTGTCCGGCACCGCGCTCGTGGCGTGGGAGCACAAGGCGATCATCACCGATATCCTGCCGCGGCTGCCGGTGAGCAACGCCGGCCAACTGCCGACCCATTGGTCCGGCAAGCGGTTCGATGTCGTGCTGCGCTTCGATCGCGCCGCCGGCGCAGCGGAATTCAAGTTCACCGAACTCTATCCCTGCCTGATGCCGGGCGATTCCGACAAACCGCTGAAGAGTGATCCGAAGGACGAGTGAGCCTCACGTTCGACGCAGCGGGTCTGAGATCAACAGGTCTCTCGATCAGGCCAGCGCGATCCGCTCGCGCTCGCGCGTCTCCTCGACCCAGGCATGGGCGGCGAACCATTCATGGTAGATGCGGCAGTGCGGGCAGTAGGCGCGCGAGAAGAACACGGGCATGCGCTGAAAGCGCTCGGCGTCCATTTCCATCCCCGTCTCGATGCTGCGGCCGGTCTGCGGACAACGGACCATGATCTTGCCCATTCGCGGTCTCCTGTTCGTGGGCCAGATACGCCGGGGATGCGAAGAAAATGTAATGCTCAGCCGACAGTTTCGTGGCAAAGGTCGGAGTGAATTCCGACCGCGGAACGCGCGGCGTCGGCCGCATCAAAAGCGGGTGAATCGCGCTGCAAAATGCACGGCCGATTGTCGCAATGCGGGACATCCGCTGCGGTCGGACACGATTGTTTGAGGACGCGTGGCATGAGCATCACGATCTACGGAATCAAGAACTGCGACACGATGAAGAAGGCGCGCGCCTGGCTCGACGATCACGGCGTCGCCTACGAATTCCACGACTACAAGACCGCCGGAATCGACAAGGCTAAACTCAAGGCGTGGAGCGACGAGCTCGGCTGGGAGGTGCTGCTCAATCGCGCCGGCACGACGTTCAAGAAGTTGCCCGACGCGGACAAGAACGGACTCACCGAGAGCAAGGCGATCGCGCTCATGTTGGCGCAGCCGTCGATGATCAAGCGCCCGGTGCTCGATCTCGGCGGCCGCCGCGTGGTGGGCTTCAAGCCGGACCTCTACGCCAAGGAGGTGAAGGCTGCGAAGTAGTTGGAGACGGTGATCGCTGCGCGCGTGCGGGAAAATGCCGGTGGCATGATATTCTATGTCAGCGGGAAATACCGGCCGGTTTCAACGCAAGGTCCACCGGCCGCCTTGCGACGTCGTTGCCCAGCTTTCCGCCTTGCCTAACTCCCTCGATTGACGGCATATTCCGGCGCGAAGCGGTCGCGGGTGGCGACGAGGAATCGTCCAGCCGTCCGGCAGAGCCGCCGTACAGGAAGAAGCGAGGGCCAGGCGCTGAAGGCGCCGGCTTGGGGGAATCTTTGGCCGACGAGTTCATTCTCGAGACCCACGGATTGACGAAGGAATTCGCGGGATTTTTTGCCGTTCGCGATGTTTCGCTCAAGATCCGCCGGGGCACCATTCACGCGCTGATCGGCCCGAACGGGGCCGGCAAGACCACGTGCTTCAACCTGCTGACGAAGTTCCTGACGCCGTCTGCCGGCAAGATTCTCTATAAGGGTCAGGACATTACGGCGACGGCGCCGGCCGACGTGGCACGGCTCGGCCTGGTCCGCTCGTTCCAGATTTCGGCCGTGTTTCCGCATCTGACCGCGTTGGAGAACGTCCGCGTCGCTCTGCAGCGGCAGCATGGCTCGTCGTTCGACTTCTGGCGCTCCAAGAGCGTTCTGAACCGCTTCAACGGCCGGGCGCTCGAACTGCTCAACGACGTCGGCCTCAGCGAGTTCGCCAACATTCCGGCGGTCGAAATGCCTTATGGACGCAAGCGTGCGCTGGAGATCGCGACCACGCTGGCGCTCGATCCGGAAATGATGCTGCTGGACGAGCCGATGGCCGGCATGGGCCACGAGGACATCGACAAGATCGCCGCGCTGATCAAGCGCATCTCCGCCAAATACACGATCCTGATGGTCGAGCATAATCTCAGCGTCGTCGCCAACCTCTCCGACACCATCACCGTGCTGACGCGCGGTCAGGTGCTGACGGAGGGACCGTATTCGGAGCTTGCCAAGGACGAGCGCGTCAAGGAAGCCTATCTGGGGGCCGGACATGCCTGAGGTGATGACGGCCACGAAGCCAGGCGCGGCGGCTGCGACCAGCACCATTCTCGACGTCAACAACCTCGAGAGCTGGTACGGCGAATCCCACATTCTCCACGGTATGAACTTCAGCGTGAATGCCGGCGAGGTCGTCACGCTGCTCGGGCGCAACGGCGCCGGCAAGACCACGACCCTGAAGTCGATCATGGGGATCATCGGCAAGCGGACCGGCTCGGTTCAGTTCAACGGCCAGCAGCTGATCCGCATGACGTCCGACAGGATCGCGCGGCTCGGCATTGCGCTGTGCCCGGAGGAGCGCGGCATCTTCGCGAGCCTCGACGTGCGCGAGAACCTGCTGCTGCCGCCGGTGGTGCGGCCGGGCGGGCTGACGCTCGACCAGATCTTCGAGCTGTTTCCGAATCTGAAGGAGCGGCTGAAGAGCCAGGGCACCAAGCTGTCCGGTGGCGAGCAGCAGATGCTGGCGATCGCGCGCATCCTGCGCACCGGCGCCAGCTTCCTGATGCTGGACGAGCCGACCGAGGGGCTTGCCCCGGTCATCATCCAGCAGATCGGCCACACCATCGCGCGGCTGAAGAAGGAAGGCTTCACGATTCTCCTCGTCGAGCAGAACTTCCGTTTCGCCTCGACGGTCGCTGACCGCTACTACGTGGTCGAGCACGGCAAGGTCATCGACGGCTTCGCCAATGCCGATCTGTCGGCCAACATGGACAAGCTGCATACTTATCTCGGCGTCTGACCGGCGCTGGCGACGCTGACTGGCAGTTTCCTTCCGCGGTTTTCTCACGGTTTTCTTGGCAATTCTCTTGGCAGTTTTCTTGGAAAGTTCTGGAAGTTGGAAATGAAGAGCAAATTCATCGCGTCGTTGCTGCTGGGAACGGCACTCACTCTCGCCGCTGGCAGCGTCGCTTCGGCCGGCGACAAGACCGTCAAGATCGGCGCGCTGTCCGATCAGTCGGGTCTTTATGCCGATCTCGGCGGTCCCGGCTCGACGCTCGCAGCGCAGATGGCGATCGAGGATTCCGGCCTCACCGCGAAGGGCTGGAAGATCGACGTCATCTCCGGCGATCACCAGAACAAGCCGGATATTGGCACCTCGATCGCGCGGCAGTGGTTCGACGTCGACAAGGTCGACGTCGTCGTCGACGTGCCGAACTCGGGCGTGGCGCTGGCGGTGAACAACGTCGTCAAGGAAAAGAACGGCGTCTACATCAATTCTGGCGCTGCGACCTCGGATCTCACCAACGCGCAGTGCTCGCCCAACACGGTGCACTGGACCTACGACACCTACATGCTTGCGCACACCACCGGCCAGGCGCTGGTCAAGGCGGGCGGCTCGACCTGGTATTTCCTGACCGCCGATTACGCCTTCGGCGCGGCGCTGGAGCGCGACACCACGGCGGTCGTGACCGCCAATGGCGGCAAGGTGATCGGCAGCGTCAAGCATCCGCTCAACACCTCCGACTTCTCTTCCTTCCTGCTGCAGGCGCAGTCGTCGAACGCCAAGGTCATCGGCCTCGCCAATGCCGGCGGCGACACCACCAATTCGATCAAGCAGGCGGCCGAGTTCGGCCTCACCAAGGGCGGCCAGAAGCTCGCCGCGCTGCTGTTGTTCCTGACCGACGTCAAGTCGATCGGGCTCGACATCGCGCAGGGCCTCAACTTCACCGAGACCTTCTACTGGGACATGAACGACCAGACCCGCGCCTTCTCCGAGCGCTTCGCCAAGCGCATGAAGAACGGCGCGCCGCCGACCATGGTGCAGGCGGGCGTCTATGCCGGCTTGATGCATTACTTCAAGGCGCTGGAGGCGCTCGGCGAGAACCCGCATGACGGCGTCAAGATCGTCGACAAGATGAAGTCGATCCCGACCGACGATGCGCTGTTCGGCAAGGGCGAGATCCAGCCGAACGGCCGCACCATCCACACGGCCTATCTGTTCGAGGTCAAGAAGCCCTCCGAGTCCAAGGGCCCGTGGGATCTCTACAAGCTGGTCGGCTCGGTGCCGGGCGACCAGGCCTTCACACCGCTCGACAAGAGCGCGTGCGCCTTGTTGAAGAAGTGAACCGCTGCGGTCCCGGCGGCTGATCCCGCCGGAACCGCTGTCTTTAGGAAACGCCGAGAGAAAACAGAAACAAGACGATGCAGGCCCTCTACGCACAGCTCCTGGTCGGACTGATCAACGGCTCGTTCTACGCGCTGCTCAGTCTCGGGCTTGCCGTCATCTTCGGCATGCTCAACATCATCAACTTCGCCCATGGCGCGCTCTACATGATGGGCGCGTTCTGCGCCTATTTTCTGCTGAACCTCGGCGGCATCAATTATTGGTGGGCGCTGCTCCTGGCGCCGATCATCGTCGGCATCTTCGGCATGGTCCTCGAGCGCACCATGCTGCAATGGATTGCCGGGCTCGACCATCTCTACGGACTGCTTCTGACGTTCGGATTGGCGCTGATCATCCAGGGCGTGTTCCAGAACTTCTTCGGCTCGTCCGGCCTGCCTTATGCGATCCCGGATCAGCTCCGTGGCGGCATGAACCTCGGCTTCATGTATCTGCCGGTCTATCGCGGCTGGGTCGTCATATTCTCCCTGATCGTCTGTCTGGCGACCTGGTTCCTGATCGAGCGGACCCGGCTCGGCGCCTACCTGCGTGCTGCAACCGAAAACCCGACCTTGGTGCGGGCGTTCGGCATCAACGTGCCGCGCATGATCACGCTGACCTACGGTCTCGGCGTCGGCCTCGCGGCCCTCGCCGGCGTGCTGTCGGCGCCGATCAACCAGGTGCGGCCCCTGATGGGCGAGCACATCATCATCGTGGTGTTCGCGGTGGTCGTGATCGGCGGCATGGGTTCGATCATGGGCTCGATCATCACCGGCTTTCTGCTCGGCGTGGTCGAGGGACTGACCAAATATTTCTATCCTGAGGCTTCCAACACCGTGGTCTTCGTTCTGATGGTCCTGGTGCTCCTGGTGAAGCCGACGGGTCTGACCGGACGGGCGGCCTGACATGACATCCATCACCGACGCGACCCTGCCGATCACCCCGCGCGCGATGCGCGACGAGATGATCGTATTCGTCATCATGGCAGCGCTGCTGGCGATCGTGCCGTGGACCGGGATCTACCCGTTCTTCGTCATGCAGGCGCTGTGTTTCGCGCTGCTCGCCTGCGCCTTCAACCTCCTGATCGGCTATGGCGGCCTGCTGTCGTTCGGCCACGCGATGTTCCTGGGAACCGCCGGCTACTGCAGTGCCCACGCGCTGAAGGTTTGGGGGCTGCCGCCCGAACTCGGCATCCTCACAGGCGTCGCCGGATCGTTCGTCCTGTCGGTGATCACCGGCTACATCTCGATCCGCCGCCAGGGCATCTATTTCGCGATGATCACGCTGGCGCTGTCGCAGCTCCTGTACTTCATCTATCTGCAGGCGCCGTTCACCCATGGCGAGGACGGCATCCAGGGCATTCCGCAGGGGCGGATGTTCGGCATCCTCGACCTGTCCAAGCCGACGGTGCTGTATTACGTCGTGCTGGCCGGCTTCCTCGCCGGCTTCCTGCTGATCTTCCGCACCATCAACTCGCCGTTCGGCGAGGTGCTGAAATCGATCCGTGAGAACGAGCAGCGCGCGATCTCGCTGGGCTACAAGACCGACCATTACAAGCTCCTCGCCTTCATTCTGTCGGGAACGCTGGCCGGCCTGGCCGGCGCGTTGAAGGTGTTCGTTGCCCAGAACGCCTCGCTGACCGACGTCGAGGTCGCGATGTCCGGACAGATCGTGCTCATGACCCTGGTCGGAGGGCTCGGCACCGTGTTCGGGCCGGTCGTCGGCGCGTTCGTCATCGTCGGCATGCAGCAATATCTGTCTGGCTTCGGCCAGTGGGTGACGGTGATCCAGGGCGTGATCTTCGTCGCCTGCGTGCTCACCTTCCGCCGCGGCGTCGTCGGGGAAATCGCCCATCTGTTCAAACGATCCCTCTAAGTCATTGATCTAAAAAGGGATCGTCGAAAGGGCAGAAAGCGGTGGATGACCCGGCCGCCGCTTCTGCTGGTGCGCGATCCGGAGTATGACAGTTCTGTGACGGGCCGGCCCTGGCCCGTTTCGGAATCGATGGATCTCGTCCCATGCTGAACTGGTTTCGCGCCGTCCTCCCGCGGGAGGAGCGGTTTTTCGATTTGTTCGCCCGCCACAACAAGGTGGTGATCCAGGGCGCGCACGCGCTGCAGGACATGCTGCAGGGCGGCGACGACATCCTCAAGCACTGCCAGCGCGTCAGCCAGTTCGAGAACGAGGCCGACAACATCACTCGGGAGGTGCTGACCGCGGTCCGCCGCACCTTCATCACCCCGTTCGATCGCGGCGACATCAAGAACCTGATCACCTCGATGGACGACGCCATCGACCAGATGCAGCAGACGTCCAAGGCCGTGGTGCTGTTCGAGGTGAAGGAATTCGAGCCGACCATGCGCGAGATGGGCACCTTGCTGGTCGAGTGCGCCAATCTGATCGGGAAGGCGCTGCCGCTCTTGCAGGCGATCGGCCAGAACGTGCCGATGATCACCGCGATCACCGAGGAGATGACCAAGCTGGAGGGCCGCGTCGACGACCTCCACGACATCGGGCTGAAGGAGCTGTTCCTCAAGCACCGCAACGCCAACACCATGGACTTCATCGTCGGCGCCGAGATCTACGACCATCTGGAGAAGGTCGCAGACCGCTTCGACGACGTCGCCAACGAGATCAATTCGATCATGATCGAACAGGTCTAGGGTAGGGGCCGCGCCGTGGACGCTCAACTCGGCCTTCCCATCCTGGTCGGCCTCATCGCCGTCGCGCTCGCCTTCGACTTCCTGAACGGCTTGCACGACGCTGCCAACTCGATCGCGACCATCGTCTCGACCCGCGTGCTCAGGCCGCAATATGCGGTGTTCTGGGCCGCCTTCTTCAATTTCGTGGCTTTCGGCGTTTTCGGCCTGCACGTCGCCCAGACCATCGGCACCGGGATCATCGACCCGGCGATCGTCGATGCCCACGTCATCTTCGCCGCGCTGGTCGGCGCCATCGTCTGGAACCTCGTCACCTGGGCGGCCGGTATTCCCTCATCGAGCTCGCATGCGCTGATCGGCGGCCTGGTCGGGGCCGGGATCGCCAAGGTCGGGACCTCGGCGATGGTCTGGAGCGGGCTGTCGAAGACGGTTCTGGCGATCGTGCTGTCGCCGCTGGTCGGGCTGGTGCTGGCGATGATCCTGGTCGCGATCGTGTCCTGGGCCTCGGTGCGCTCGACGCCGTTCGCGGTCGACCGCGCCTTCCGCATCCTGCAATTCGCCTCGGCCTCGCTCTATTCGCTCGGCCATGGCGGCAACGACGCGCAGAAGACGATGGGCATCATCGCCGTGCTGCTGTACTCGCAGGGCCACCTCGGCGAGCATTTCACGGTGCCGTTCTGGGTGGTGCTGTCGTGCCAGGCCGCGATGGCGCTGGGCACCCTGATGGGCGGCTGGCGCATCGTCCGCACCATGGGCCTGCGCATCACCAAGCTGAACCCGATGCAGGGCTTCTGCGCCGAGACCGGCGGCGCCATCACGCTGTTCCTGGCGACGTTCCTCGGCGTGCCGGTCTCGACCACCCACACCATCACCGGCGCCATCGTCGGCGTCGGCGCCGCCCGCCGCGCCTCGGCGGTGCGCTGGAACGTGGCCGGATCGATCGTCTATGCCTGGATCTTCACGATCCCGGCCTCGGCGATCGTCTCGGCGCTGACCTTCTGGCTGGTGTCGGTGCTCCGGCACTGACCCGGGGGGCAGGCTGGGGGATGAACTCCCCGGTTGGAGTTGCGGTGCAAAACGCCTATATGGAGGGCGCGCGGCGGCCGTGAGCCCGCGCCTTTCCCGCGAAATCGCCCGCTCTCTGGCCCAGAAACGACGCCTGCCGCCTCATGTCCGATACGACTGTCACGACCGAACAGCCCGCCCGCACCGCCTTGTCCGACGAGGTGGCGCGCCGGCGCACCTTCGCCATCATCTCGCACCCGGACGCCGGCAAGACCACCTTGACCGAAAAGCTGCTGCTGTTCGGCGGCGCCATCAACCTCGCCGGCCAGGTCAAGGCCAAGGGCGAGCGCCGCAACACCCGCTCGGACTGGATGAAGATCGAGCGCGAGCGCGGCATCTCGGTCGTCACCTCGGTCATGACCTTCGAGTTTGAAGGGCTCGTCTTCAACCTGCTGGACACGCCGGGCCACGAGGACTTTTCCGAAGACACTTATCGGACGCTGACCGCGGTCGACTCGGCTGTCATGGTGATCGACGCCGCCAAGGGTATCGAGGCGCGCACGCGAAAGCTGTTCGAGGTCTGCCGCCTGCGCGACATCCCGATCATCACCTTCATCAACAAGATGGACCGCGAGAGCCGCGACACGTTCGATCTCCTGGACGAGATCGAGAAAACGCTGGCGCTCGACACCACGCCGATGACCTGGCCGGTCGGCCGCGGCCGCGACTTCATCGGCACCTATGACGTCAGAGATGGCGGCGTCCGACTGCTGGAAGGCGGCGGCGCCAAGACCGGCGCCGCGCAGCAGATCGCGATCTCGGAACTCGGCAAGATCAACGCCAATCTCGACATGAGCCAGATCACCGACGAGCTGGAGCTGGTCAAGGAAGCCTGCAAGCCGTTCGACCTCGAGGCGTTCCGCGAGGGTCATCTGACGCCGGTCTATTTCGGCAGCGCCTTGCGCAATTTCGGCGTCGGCGATCTGCTGGAAGGCCTCGGCCGCTACGCGCCGTCGCCGCGCGCGCAGGAGTCCAACCTGCGCAAGGTCGACGCCGCCGAGCCGCACATGAGCGCCTTCGTGTTCAAGATCCAGGCGAACATGGACCCGAACCACCGCGACCGCATCGCGTTCGCGCGGCTGTGCTCGGGCAAGCTCAATCGCGGCATGAAGGCCAAGCTCGTTCGCACCGGCAAGACTATGCCGCTGTCGAGCCCGCAATTCTTCTTCGCCCAGGACCGCTCGGTGGCGGACGAGGCCTTCGCCGGCGACGTCGTCGGCATTCCCAACCACGGCTCGTTGCGCATCGGCGACACCTTGACCGAGGGCGAGGACCTGACCTTCGTCGGCGTACCGAGCTTCGCCCCGGAAATCGTCCGCCGCGTCCGCCTTACCGATGCGATGAAAGCGAAGAAGCTGAAGGAAGCCTTGCAGCAGATGTCGGAGGAGGGCGTCGTGCAGGTATTCCGCCCGCGCGACGGTGCGCCGGCGCTGGTCGGCGTGGTCGGCCCGCTACAGCTCGACGTGCTCAAGGCGCGGCTCGATGCGGAGTACTCGCTGCCGGTCGAATTCGAGATCTCCGAGTTCTCGCTGGCGCGCTGGATCTCCTGCGACGACAAGAAGAAGCTCGAGGCCTTCATCGCCGCCAACAATTCCGGCGTCGCCGACGACGTCGACGGCGATCCGGTGTTCCTGGCCAAGAACGAGTTCTATCTCGGCTACACCAAGGAGCGCGCGGAAGGCATCGTGTTCTCCAACGTCAAGGACGTGAAGAAGAAGGCGTAGCGGCCTGGTACTCTCGTCGTTCCGGGGGCTCGCCTACAGCTCGATGATCCCCCGTCGCGCGGCATGCGCCACCGCATCCGTCCGGCCCGTTGCATCGAGCTTGTCGAGCAGCGAGCCGACGTGGAATTTCGCCGTGTGCACGGAGATGCCGAGGTTGCGCGCGATCTCCTTGTTGGAGCAGCCCTCGGCCATCAGCGCCAGCACGTCGCGCTCGCGCGCGGTGAGCTGGAACGCATCGTTCGCGCGGCCGTGAGCGTCATCGTTCTCGCCCGCATCCGCAACGCTGCGCGTGACGACGGCAACGTCGGCGCTCTCGCCGGGCGCGACCAGCATCAGGCCTGTGACATCGCCGAGCAGCGCCGCCAGCCGGTCGGCCAACTCGGCATCATCGACCGCGATCGCTATCCTGATCGGCGCGCGCGTCTCGTCGCTCACGCCGGCCTCTCGCCGATGGTCAGGACGAACTGCACCGGCTCGCCGCCGCGCAGCGCTGCGACCTCGACGACGGCGCCGACGCTGTCCGGACCCAGTTCGCGCATCATCGCGCGCATGCCTCTGAAAGGCTCCTTGTTGAGCGCGGTGATGACGTCGCCCTGGCGCAGGCCGGCGGCAGCGGCCGGGCCGCTCTTATCGAGGCTCATGATCATCGCACCGAGTCCGTCGTCGAGCCTGACGGGCTGCAGCCCGGCGCCCAGATAACCGCGGGGGATGCGGCCATGGCTCTCGAGCTTGCCGGCGACGCGGGCGAGGGTCGCGGTGGGAATGACGAGCGTGCGGCGCGGGCCGCGCACCGCCATGCCGATCGCGCGGCCCTCCGCATCGAGCACGAGGCCGCCTTCGGAGCTGTGCCGCAGCCGGGTGTCGAGCTCGAGCCGTGCATCGATGTCGCCGCCGCGCAGGCTGCGCCACGGGCCGGCGGATTTCGAGACCATGGCGAGCGCTGCGACCGGCGCGCCCTGGTCGGCGGCGGTGATGACCGCGAGCGAGCCGAGCGCGGGCATCTCGCCGGAGAGTTTGACTGGCGCCGCCGCGCCGCCATCGAAGCGGAGCAGGGCGATGTCGGTGGTGTGATCGCGACCTGCCATCCCGGCGGGACGTGTGGTGCCGTCGGCGAAGACGATAGTGACGTCGCCTTCATCGGCCAGCGCCTCATCGGCGGTGACGATGAGGCCTGATTTCCAGACGAAGCCGGAGGCGCGCAAGCGGTGCGAGTGGACCGAGACCAGAGACGGTGCGACCGCGGCGACGGTCGTCGAAAGCGCTGTTGAGAGCGAGGAGAGGGTGGACAGATCGGACATCGAGGGCTCCATGGGTTGATCCCAATGTGGAGCGTCGGTCGGCGTTTCGGAACTCCCCGGATGGGCAGGCTGCGCCCTCGTAGCCCGGATGAGCGCAGCGATATCCGGGTTCAAACGCGCAGCTCATGACACCCCGGATGTCGCTGCGCTCATCGGGCTACGAGTTGAACTCAGAGCGTCGTCCGCGCCTTCGGCAGCGGGAAGGCGAGATCGCCGCGCTTGGATGTCTTCAGCCCCAGCCCCACCAGCGCCTCGGCGAAACGCACGGCGGCGGCGACGCCGTCGATCACGGGAATGCCGAGCTCGGTGGAGAGGTCGTGCGCGAGATCGGCCATGCCGGCGCAGCCGAGCACGATGGCACCGATACCGTCCTCGCGCAGCGCCGTCCGGCATTCACCGAGCAGGGTGCCGCGCACATTCGCCTCGGGCTTGTCGAGATCGAGCACGGCGACGTCGACTGCGCGCACCTTGCGGCAATGCTGCTCCATGCCGTAGTTGCGCACGAGGTGCTCGGCGATCACCTTGGTGCGCGACAGCGTGGTCACGATGCTGAAATGGGTGGCGACGAAGCTTGCAGCATGCATCGCAGCTTCCGCGATGCCGAGCACCGGCACAGCCGACAATTCGCGCGCGGCGAGCAGGCCGGGATCACCGAAACAGGCGATCACATGGGCGTGGCAGCCCTCGGCGTCGCCGGCTTCGATCTCCTTCAGCATGCCGACCGCGGCAATCGCCTCGTCGTAATGGCCCTCGATCGAGGCGGCGCCGAACCGCGCGGTGCGGCCGACGATCCGCGTCGACGGGCTTGCGCTGGCCTGGGCCGCCTTGGCGATCAATTCGGTCATCGTCACCGTCATGTTCGGGTTGATGACGTTGATCACGGTCTCGCTGTGGCTCATCGTCGCGTCCGTCCGTTGCCGCATCCTGCCGTGTTCTAGCCGAGTTCCGCTGTTACGGTCGAGGGCCGTTCGCGATGCGGGAACGCGCAGACGTGAACCGGATTGAGCTTGCGAGTTCTGCGATCGGGATCCAGCTTGGATTCGATCCCACCCGAGAGTCCCATGCTCCGTGTCGTCGTGCTCCTCCTGCTGATGGTGGCCGCTCCGGTCACCGCCGACGCGCGCCGCCAGCAGATCAATCCGGTGCCGTTCGCGCACACGCCCTGCAGCGTGCTCGACGAGGGACCATGCACGCCGTCGTTCTGCAGCGTCTACGGGCCGTGGCCGTGCATTCCCGAGATGAACTATCCCTATGGCCAGAACCTGCAACTGACGATCGAGAGCCGGCCCGCCAAGGATCAGGAAGCCAAATATCAGAAGCCGGATCACGATCTCGACACGATCGGCGATCTGTTCGCGGCGCTGCGCGCGTGCTGGACGCCGCCACCGGAGGACAGCGCCCGCGCCGGGATGCAGATGACGGTGCGCTTCAGCTTCAAGCGGACCGGCGAGATGATCGCTCCGCCGCGCGTGACCTTCGCGACATCAGGCGCTCCGGCCGACACGCGCGCGACCTATCTGAAGACGATCAATGCCTCGCTCGACGGCTGCCTGCCGCTGAAGTTCACAAAAGGGCTCGGCGGCGCGCTCGCCGGCCGGCCGATCGCGATCCGCTATGTCGAGAATCGCGATCTGAAGAACACGTCGGAGCGGTGATGGCTTCGTCCGCTGTGCTCCATCTCCCGACAGCATGGCCCGTCATTCCCACTTCGGCTTTTCGAGCCGCCCCGGAATGACGACGAGCGGGCGGGCCGGCCTGACCTTGGAGATGCGCCACGTTGCGGGGCCGCCCCCGGAAATGATACCGATGGCCGCGCACGGGTCGCGTGCAAGCGAAGGGGACGCCGTGGGACTTCTGGTGATGGTGGTGGGGCTGGTGCTGTTTCTCGGCGCCCATGTGTTCACGACCCGGCGCGAAGCGCGCGCGCAGGTCATCGCGCGGCTGGGCGAGGGAACGTACAAGCTCATCTATACGGTCGTGGCCCTTGCCGGCCTCGCTTTGATCGTCTGGGGTTTTGCCGAGTACCGCCATGGCGGCGGCTGGATCCAGGTCTGGACGCCGCCGAAGGCGCTCAAGCACATCAATCTCGCCTTGATGCTGCCGGCCGTGATCATGGTGGTTGCCGCCTACATCCGCGGCCGCATCTACACCGCGCTGAAGCACCCGATGCTGGCCGGCGTGAAGCTGTGGGCGTTCGGGCATCTGCTCGCCAATGGCGATCTCGGCGGCATCATCCTGTTCGGCTCGATCCTGGCATGGGCGGTGTTCGACCGCATCTCGCTGAAGCGGCGCACGGACGCCGGCGGCCCGCCGATCCCGGTCGGCGGCGTCGGCAACGACGTCATCGCGGTGGTGGTCGGCATCGTCGTCTATCTGGCGCTGGCCTTCGCGTTCCATCCTGTCGTGCTCGGCATTCCTGTCATCGGGGGTAGCGATGTCGGTGCAGTCGACCGTCCGTCGCAAGACGGCGCCCGAGATCCGCGCCCGCAAGGGCGGCGAGCCGATCGTGATGCTGACGTCCTACCACGCCCACACCGCGGCGCTGGTCGATCGCCATTGCGACGTGATCCTGGTCGGCGATTCCCTTGGGAACGTGATGCACGGTTTCGAGACCACTGTGCCGGTGACCCTGGAGATGATGATCCTGCAGGGCTGCGCCGTGATGCGCGGTTCGCGGCAGGCGCTGGTGGTGGTCGACATGCCGTTCGGCTGCTACGAGGCGTCGAAGGAGCAGGCGTTTCATGCGGCGGTGCAGATCCTGAAGGAGACGCAATGCGGCGCGGTCAAGCTCGAAGGCGGCGTGCGGATGGCCGAGACGGTGGCGTTCCTCAGCGCGCGCGGCATCCCGGTGATGGGCCATGTCGGCCTGACGCCGCAATCGATCAACACCCTCGGCTCGTTCCGGGCGCAGGGCCGCGACGAGGCGGATTGGGCCGCGATCGAGAACGATGCTGCGGCGATCGCACAGGCCGGCGCGTTCTCGGTGGTGATCGAGGCGGTGGCCGAACCGCTGGCGCGCAAGATCACGCAGCAGATCGCGATCCCCACCATCGGCATCGGCGCCAGTGCCGCCTGCGACGGTCAGGTCCTGGTGCTGGAGGACATGCTCGGCCTGTCGTCGCGGGCGCCGAAATTTGTCCGCCGCTACGG
The DNA here is from genome assembly GCA_050641875.1 of Bradyrhizobium oligotrophicum. GTDB lineage: Bacteria > Pseudomonadota > Alphaproteobacteria > Rhizobiales > Xanthobacteraceae > Bradyrhizobium > Bradyrhizobium oligotrophicum_B. Next base: position 6,298,224 of record CP192619.1, on the reverse strand, counting down.
CAATCTCGGTCCGGCGATCGACGAGGCGGTCGAGCGCTACGCGGCCGACGTGCGTAGCCGTGCATTTCCGGCGGCGGAACATGTCTACGGCATGAAGTCAAAGACCTGACGGGCGTCTCTCGCTTGGTCGTGCCGTTGGCGCCGCGGTGCGCGCGGCGTCACGGCATGAACCTCCGGCGCGGCCGGAGATAGCCAAGCGCGCCATCCCCTGGTTATGTTTCGGGCTGGTCCGCATCGCGGCGAACAACGACAAGAAGCCAAGCTCGGGGAAACTCCATGGACTGGTCGACCTATGTCACGCCGCCGATGCGGCGCGAAGCCCGTTTCGGCGATCGCGTGGTTCCGCTGTTCACGAAGCGGCCGGCGAACATCTGGGCCATGGTCGAAGAAGCGGTGGCGCGCAACGGCGATGGCGAGGCACTGGTCTGCGGGGCCGTGCGGCTGTCATGGCGCGAGGTTGCCGAGGCCGCAGCGCGGATCGCCGGCGGGCTGCACGCGCGCGGCCTGCGCCAGGGCGACCGGCTGGCGCTGCTGCTCGGCAACCGCGTCGAATTCGTGCTGACGCTGTTTGGCGCCGCGAAGCTCGGGCTGATCACGGTGCTGCTGTCGACGCGGCAGCAGACGCCGGAAATCGCCTATGTGCTGAATGATTGCGGCGCCCGGCTGCTGCTGCACGAGGCTGCACTCGCGGACCGGCTGCCGGCCGCCGCGGAAACGCCGGAGCTGGCGGGGCGCATTGCCGTCGACGATCGTCCGGCGCGATCGGATTTTGCAGCGCTGGCCGATCATGCCGCGCATGAGGCTCGGGTCGACATGGCGGAAGAGGACACCGCGATGATCCTCTATACCTCCGGAACCACCGGCCGGCCGAAAGGCGCGATGCTGGCCCATTGCAACATCATCCATTCCTCGATGATCTACGAGGCCTGCCTGGGGCTGACGCAGGCCGACCGCTCGATCGCCGCCGTGCCGCTCGGCCATGTCACCGGCGTCGTCGCCAACATTACCAGCATGACGCGCTGCGCCGGCACCTTGATCATCATGCCGGAGTTCAAGGCCGGCGAATATCTGAAGCTCGCCGCGCACGAGCGCGTGACCTACACGGTCATGGTCCCGGCGATGTACAATCTCTGCCTGCTGCAGCGCGACTTCGACAGCCACGATCTCTCGTGCTGGCGGATCGGCAGCTTCGGCGGCGCCCCGATGCCGGTGGCCACCATCGAGCGCCTGGCCGCCAAGATCCCGGGTCTGCGGCTGGTCAATGCCTATGGCTCGACCGAGACCACCTCGCCGGCGACATTGATGCCCTCGGATCTGACCGCACGCCACATCGACAGCGTCGGGCTGCCGTGTCCGGGCGCCAGCATCCTGGTGATGGACGGGCAGGGGCGGGAACTGCCGCGCGGCGAGATCGGCGAGATCTGGATCGGCGGCGGCCAAGTTATCAAGGGCTACTGGAACAATCCGAAGGCCACCTCCGAGAGCTTCACCGCCGGCTATTGGCATTCCGGCGATCTCGGCTCCGTCGATGCCGACAATTTCGTCCGGGTGTTCGACCGGCAGAAGGACATGATCAACCGTGGCGGGCTGAAGATGCTACTCGGCCGAGGTCAGATCGGTGCTGGCGAGCCACCCGGCGGTGGTCGAGAGCGCGATCATCGCCCGGCCATGTCCCGTGCTCGGCGAGCGCGTGCACGCGGTGGTTGTGACCCGCGAGCCGATGAGCGCCGAAGCGCTGCGCAGCTGGTGCGCCGAGCGGGTCTCGGATTACAAGGTTCCGGAAACCCTGACCGTGACCGCGGACCCTTTGCCGCGCAACGCCAACGGCAAGGTGATGAAACGGCAGTTGCGCGAGGCCTTGACGGCGTGATAGCCGCGTTCGGACCCTGTGGCAGAACCGGGGAGTAACGCCTTGATTCGGCTGGACTCGCCTTGCCACCGCCATGCCGATGCGGTATCGGCGCCGGCGCGCAGGCAACGGCCTGCTCGCGCGGCACTTCAAACGCATGCGCGCGCGCTCGCAGCGAACCTGACGGGATGTCCTTAGGTGTCTGAATTTATTGATGAAGTAGACGAGGAGGTCCGTCGGGAACAGCTCAAGAAGCTGTGGGACCGCTACTCGATCTTTATCATCGCCCTTGCCGTGCTGATCATCGCCGGCGTCGGCGGCTGGCGCGGCTACCAGTATCTCGAGGGCCAGAAGGCAGCCGAGGCGGGATCGGCCTTCAACAAGGCCCTCGAACTCTCCGAGCAGAACAAGCATGCCGAGGCGGAAAAGGCCTTTGCGGATGTCGCGGCCACGGCCCCATCGGGATACCGCACGCTGGCCCGCTTCCACCAGGCTGCCGAGGCCGCCAATCGCGACAAGGCGGCTGCTGTGAAGATCTACGACGAGCTTGCTGCCGACCGCATTGGGGCCGAGCAGCAGTCGATGGCGCGGCTGCGCGCGGCCGGCCTGCTGGCCGATACGGCGCCTTACGCCGACCTCAAGCAGCGCCTCGAAGGCGAAACGGCGCCCGGCGCGCCGTTCCGCCACGCCGCCCGCGAATTGCTGGCGCTGTCGGCCTGGAAGGCCAATGATGCCGCGGCGGCCCGCCAATGGCTCGACATGATTGCGCTGGATGGTGAGACGCCGCCGGGCCTGCGCTCGCGCGCCGAAGCGCTGCAGGCGCTATTGCCTGCAGTCGCCAAGAGCTGATCGCGGACCTCGCGACGGCGAAACCGAGTTGATTGGAACGACGATCATGCGCCGCCTCCAACGTGCCATTGCCCTGACGGTCCTCATTGCGCTTTCCGGCGTGCTGGGCGGTTGCGCGAGCGGGGGAGTTTCGACCCCTCGGACATGCTCGACTTCCTCGACACCAAGAAGAAGCTGCCGGGTGACCGCAAGCCGGTGTTCCCGGAGGGCGTGCCGGGTCTCGAGCAGGGCGTGCCGAAGGAACTCTACAAGGGCGCGCAGCAGCAGCCGATGACCGACCCCGGCGCTCAGGCGGCCACGCCGCCGGCGCCTCCGGTGGAGGAGCCCAAGGGCAGAAAGGGCCGGCAGCAGGCGGCCGTAGGCAACCCCACGACGGCCGATCCGCAGGATGGCGAGGCTGCCGCGGTCGAGGAGGGCGCTGCCGCCGTTCCGCCGGCACCGAAGCCCAAGAAGATCGTGCGCCGCCGCACCACCGCACCACCGCCGGATGATGCTGCCCCGGCGCAGCAGCCGGCGGCCCAGCGGTCCAGCGGCGGCTTCCCGGCGCCGATGCCGAGCGGCTCCTTCAGCCGTTAATCTCACCTGCGAATCGGCGGATCGCCCGTTCGGTTTTGCGGCCGAATGCGCTAAAGCTGCGCGTTCACGCGCACGGATCATCATGCCCTTCACCATCGCCATCATCGGCCGGCCCAATGTCGGCAAGTCGACCCTGTTCAACCGTCTGGTCGGGCAGAAGCTGGCGCTCGTCGACGACATGCCGGGCGTCACGCGCGACCGTCGCGAGGGCGAAGCCAGGCTCGGCGATCTCCATTTCACGATCATCGACACCGCCGGCCTCGACGAGGGGCCGAAGGGCTCGCTGACCGCGCGCATGCAGGAGCAGACGGAGACCGCGATCGCGCTCGCCGACGCGCTGTTCTTCGTGATCGATGCCCGCATCGGTCTGACGCCCGCCGACCGGGCCTTTGCCGATTTCGCCCGCCGCGCCGACAAGCCGGTGCTGCTGCTCGCCAACAAGAGCGAGGGCAAGCATGGCGAACTCGGCGCCATGGAGTCGTATGCGCTGGGACTTGGCGACCCCATCCAGATCTCGGCCGAGCACGGCGAGGGCATGGGCGAGCTCTACGACGCCGTCAGCAAGCTCGTGCCGCCCACGGACGATGACGAGGACGAGCGCGAGGAGACCGACGAGGAGCGCGCCGCGCGCCGATCCGCGTCGCGATCGTCGGCCGTCCCAACGCCGGCAAGTCGACCCTGATCAATCATCTGCTTGGCGAGGAGCGGCTGCTCACGAGTCCCGAGGCCGGGACGACCCGCGATTCGATCGCGGTCGAGATCGAGTGGAAGGGCCGCGGCTTCCGCATCTTCGACACCGCAGGTCTGCGCCGGCGCTCGCGCATCGAGGAGAAGCTGGAGAAGCTGTCGGTGGCGGACGCGCTGCGTGCGGTCCGCTTCGCCGAGGTGGTCGTGCTGATGATGGATGCGCAGAACCGCTTCGAGGAGCAGGATCTGCGCATCGCCGACCTGATCGAGCGCGAGGGCCGTGCGCTGGTCATCGCCGTCAACAAATGGGACCTGATGGACGGCAACCCCGGCCAGATCTCGATGCTGCGCCGCGATGCCGACCACTGGCTGCCGCAGGTCGCGGGCGCGCCGATCGTGGCGGTGTCGGGCCTGATGGGCGAGGGCATCGACCGGCTGATGCAGGCGATCGTCCAGGCCTACGCGGTCTGGAACCGGCGCGTGCCGACCGCGGCGCTGAACCGCTGGTTCGAAGGGGCGATCGCCGACAATCCGCCGCCGGCGGTGTCGGGCCGCCGGCTCAAGCTGAACTACATCACCCAAACCAAGGCGCGGCCGCCGAGTTTCGTGCTGTTCTGCTCGCGCGCCGACGCGATCCCGCAATCCTACTTGCGCTATCTCACCAACTCGATGCGCGAGACCTTCGAGCTGCCGGGCACGCCGGTGCGCATCACCCTGCGCGAGAAGGCCAATCCGTTCGCGCACAAGCGCAAGCGGCCGAACTGATCAGTTGCGGCAGCAGAAGCGGTCCGGCCATGGAAGCAAGCCCGCCGAGCGTCGCGACAGAAGATGCGCCGCCCCGCGCCGCGGCGCCGTCGCCTTCATCTTCGTTACCATCCTGCTCGACATGCTCGCGCTCGGGCTGATCATGCCGATCCTGCCCAAGCTGATCGAGAGCTTCGTGGGCAACGACACCGCGCAGGCGGCGCGCATCTTCGGCCTGTTCGGCACCGCCTGGGCGCTGATGCAGTTCGTGTTCTCGCCGGTGCTCGGCAGCCTGTCCGACCGCTTCGGCCGGCGGCCGGTGATCCTGCTGTCGAATTTCGGCCTCGCCGCCGACTATGTGCTGATGGCGCTGGCGCCCTCGCTCGCCTGGCTGTTCGTCGGCCGGCTGATCTCCGGGGTCACCTCGGCCAGCATCTCCACCGCCTTCGCCTACATCGCCGACCTGACGCCGCCGGAGCGGCGCGCGGCGATCTTCGGCCGCATCGGCGCGGCGTTCGGTGCGGGGTTCGTGCTCGGTCCCGCCACCGGCGGACTATTGGGCGACATCGATCCGCGGCTGCCGTTCTGGGCGGCCGCGGGGCTCAGCTTCGCCAACGCGCTCTATGGCTTCCTGGTGCTGCCGGAATCGCTGCAGCCGGAACGGCGCAGTCCATTCCGGTGGAGAACCGCGAACCCGCTGGGGGCGCTGCGGCTGCTGGCATCGGACCGCCTCCTCGCCGGACTGTCGACCGTGAACTTCATCACCCAGCTTGCCCATGTCGTGCTGCCGTCGACCTTCGTGCTGTACGCGACCTATCGCTACGGCTGGGATACGCGCACCGTCGGCCTCACTCTGGCGATGGTCGGTGTCTGCGCGATGATCGTGCAGGGCGGCGCGGTCGGGCTGATCGTGCGTGTGTTCGGCGAGCGCGGCGCGCTGATGCTGGGGCTTTCCGCCGGCATGGTCGGCTTTTTCATTTTCGGTGTCGCGCCGACGGGACCGCTGAGCTGGCTCGGCATCCCCGTGATGGCGCTATGGGGCGTGTCGGGCGCGGCGCTCCAGGCGCTGATGACCCGGCTGGTGGCGCCCGACAAGCAGGGACAGCTTCAGGGCGCGACATCGAGCGTGCAGAGCGTGGCGCAGCTCGCAGGGCCATTCCTGTTCACGCTGAGCTTCGCCTATTTCATCGGCGCCGACGCGCCCATGCATCTGCCCGGCGCGCCGTTCCTGCTGGCGTCGGTGCTGATGATCGTGGCGATCGTGATCGCGGTGCGGACGCTGGCGAAAGTGAAAGCCGCCTCTTGAGGTCGTCCCGATGCGCGCGATGGCGCATCGGACATGTGCGTGAGCCCGGACTGATGCTTGCGCGTCAGCCCGGACCGATGCTGGGCGATTACTTCTTCACCAGCGGGCAGTCGCTCGCCTCCAGCGGCTTGGCCGCATCCTCCGGCGCGATCGTCGAGACCAGCTTGAAATAGTCCCACGCATATTTGGACTCTTCAGGCTTCTTGACCTCGAACAGATAGGCCGGGATCAGCCGGCGGCCGTCGGCGCGCAGCGGGCCCTTGCCGAACAGCGGATCGTCGGTCGGGATTTCCTTCATCTTGGCGACGACCTTGGCGCCGTCATGCGGGTTTTCCCCAAGCGCCTCCAGCGCCTTCAGATAGTGCAGCACGGCAGCATAATTGCCGGCGACCGTCATCGACGGCATCGTGTGCTTGGGCGAGACTTCCATGAAGCGCTTCGACCAGGCGCGGGTCTTGTCGTTCATGTCCCAGTAGAACGAGACGGTGAAGGTCAGGCCATGGGCGACCTTGAGTCCCAGGGCGTGCACGTCATTGATGAACAGAAGCAGCGCGGCGAGCTTCTGGCCGCCCTGGACGATGCCGAATTCGGAAGCCTGCTTGATCGCGTTGGTGGTGTCGCCGCCGGCGTTGGCAAGACCGATGACCTTTGCCTTGGACGACTGCGCCTGCAGCAGGAAGGAGGAGAAGTCCGCGGTATTGAGCGGGTGCCTGACTGCGCCGAGCACCTTGCCGCCATTGGCCGTGACGACCGCGCTGGTATCGCGTTCCAGTGCATGGCCGAAAGCGTAGTCAGAGGTCAGAAAGAACCAGGTATCGCCGCCCGCCTTGGTCAGCGCCTTGCCGGTGCCGTTCGCGAGCATGTAGGTGTCGTAGGTAAAGGAGACCGTGTTGGCGTTGCAGGCCTTGCCCGTCAGGTCGGCCGTGGCGGCGCCTGAGTTGAGTAGGATGGCGTTCTTCTCCTTCACGACGTTGGAGACGGCAAGCGCCACGCCCGAGTTCGGCGTGTCGGCGATGGCGTCGATCTTGTCGTTGTCGATCCATTGCCGTGCGATGTTGACGCCGACGTCGGGCTTGTTCTGATGATCGCCGCTGACAATCTCGATGTTCCAGCCCTTGGCCTTCAGACCGGAATCCTCGACCGCCATCTTGATGGCGGCGACGGAATTGGGACCGCCGATGTCGGCATAGAGGCTCGACATGTCGTTGAGCACGCCGATCTTGACGTTCTTGTCGCCGGCGAAAGCCTGACCGGCAAAACCGAGCGTGGTGGCAGCAAGCAACGCGGCCATCCGCCGCGCATGAGACGTCGTCATCAAAGTCCTCCCTGGTGTCGTGTCACGGCGGGGCTTCTTGGGCGCCCTTTGCCGTCGGTCTCCCTCGATAGCCGGTCTGGTGAGTTGCGGCAATGCGCCAAAAGGCGCGAGACGCGCCCAAGGTTTGTGCGTTTCGCTTGAGCGTTAACGCTCGGCGTACAGGCCCTGCAAGAATACCGTTGCCGATCATGAGGCCCGTGACCGACGCCTTCCATGATCAGGTCATGCTCGGCCGAGCACGGCGCGGTAGCTCATGAAGGCTCGACGATGGACGTCGAGCCGCGGGCCTTGCTGGTCTTGTCGCCGACCGGCGAGGGCGATACGGGCGGCCGCAGGAAGCGCGTCAGCATCAGCCGCAGATGCTCGCTGCTTCGCTTGATGTCGACCGCCGGATTGCGGATGGGCAGCGCGCGTGCGCCGTCGACGACGACGAACAGGATGTTTGCGGTTGCCTCCGGATCAAGGTCGGGATCGACTTCGCCGCGGCCCTGTGCCTGGGTGAGGAAGTCGACCAGCAGCGCCCGCATCGCGCGCGCATGGGCGTGGACGATGGCGGCAAAGTCGGCATTGCGGCAGGCCTCGGCCAGCGCCTCGGCGCTGAGGACCTGGGCCTGCGGCTGGTGAATGCTGGTGCTCTCGAGCTCTTGCACCAGGGCGTCGATCACATCAGGCGAGGCCAGCACCGCCTGCAGGCGCGCTGCCGCGTGGCTCAGGTTCTGCTCGACCAGCGCCTGGATCATCGCCTCCTTGCTGGGGAAGTAATGGTAGAGGTGGCCCGGGCTGATCTTCGCCGCGGCGCAGATGTCGGTGGTGCTGGCGCCGTGAAAACCGTTCCTGACAAAGCACGACAGGGCAGCCTGGAGAATCCCCCGGCGCTTCTGCTCGTGCTTGACCGGATCAACCCTTCTCATCGCGCGTCCTGCCGGGCCAGCTCCCGCCACATTCGTCGTTTCCGCCAACTGCTTGTAATATAAAATAATATTTCTCGCCGCTGTAATCTAGAGAATTTGATCTAGTTTCGTTGGACAAGCGCTACGGCTTGTGAGACTTAATTAGAGTGAGCTATCTATCAATGGGTCTGGCCGTTTCGATGCGTCTCGCTCCGCTGAAGTCGACGGCCCTGATTTCCCTGGCGCTGGCAACGGCGGGCTGCGCCACCGCTCCGCTCGAGCGGGCCGGCTCGCTCAAGAACTACGATCGTCTCGCCGATGCCAACGGCCTGGTGACGCGCGCGCAGATCAGGGCCAACAAGAAGGAGCTGCTCGAGGCCAAGACGATCCGGATCGAGCCGACCGCGTTTCCGCCGCGCCCCGATAACGCCTTCGATGAGAACGAGCGCAAGCTGGTGGCCAACGCCATCAGCCGGGAAATGTGCCTGCGGCTCAGCGAGCGCTTCCGCATCGTTCCGCTCGGCGAGGAGGCGGATCTCACGGTCAAGGCGACCGTCACCCATGCCACCGCGACCAACGCGACCGCCTCGGCCGCCTCGCAGGCGGCGTCGATCGCCAAGAGCGTCGCGCTGCCGGGCGTCCCGGTGCCGGTGCCCCGGCTGCCGGTCGGGCTGGGCACGCTGTCCGTCGAGGCCGAGGCGCGCGACTTCGCCGGCTTCCAGAAGGCGGCGATGGTGTGGGCGCGCGGCGCCAGCTCGGTGTCGACCGCCCGAATGGCCAATGACGGCGACGCCTACGACCTCGCTTCGGAATTCGGCGCCGATTTCGCCAGGCTGGTGTCGACCGGCGAGTCGCCGTTCTCAGGCGTCCCGTCGCTGGCCTCGCTGCCTTCGGTGTCGAGCGTGCCGGCCAAGCTCGGCGGCGCTCCCAAATATGCCGCATGTGAGCAGTACGGACGCTTCCCCGGCCTGAAGGGCTTCGTCGGTGCCGGTCTTGGCCTGCCGCCGGGCTGGACCGACAAGGGCGCCGACGAGGCCAGCCACGACGCTCCGCAGCCGTCGCCGGAGACCGCAAGCGTGGAGCAGCAAGCGTCGCGATGAAGTCTGCCGCCTCCTTCCGCGCCATTGTCCCGCGTATCCTGCTCGCTTGCGCCGCGTCGCTGCTGCTGGCGGCGTGCGCAGCCGTCATGCCGCGCAACGCGCTGCCGGAGGCGGCTGCTGTCAGCGCCGACCCGGTCGGCTTCCGCAATGTCCGCTACTGGGGTGACGAGCCGGCGCCGCGCTTTGCCGAGCCCGCGATGTCGCGCGCCTCGGCCGAAATCCCGATCTCGCGTCCGCTGAATTTCCTCGCGATCTCCGGGGCGCCGAGAACGGCGCGTTCGGCGCCGGGCTGCTGGCGGGCTGGGGCGAGGCCGGCAACCGGCCGTCTTTCGACATGGTGACGGGCGTCAGTTCCGGCGCGCTGATCGCGCCGTTCGTCTTCCTGGGGCGCGAGCACGATGACAAGCTGCGCGAGATCTTCACCGCCTATGAGCGCAAGGACATCTTCACGGTCAACATTCCCGGCCTGCTGCAGGGCTCGGCGCTGGCCGACAACACGCCGCTGTCGCGGCTGATCGAGAAATATGTCGATCGCGAGTTCTTGCGCGACGTCGCGCGCGAGAGCAGCAAGGGCAGGGTGCTGCTGGTCGGCACCACCAACCTCGACGCGCAGCGCCCGGTGTTGTGGGACATGGGGCGCATCGCAGCCGCCGACACGCCCGAGGCGATCGACCTGTTTCGCCAGGTGCTGCTGGCGTCGGCCACCGTGCCCGGCGCCTTCGCCCCGGTCCGCATCAAGGTGCGGATCGGCGACAAGGACTATGACGAGCTGCATGTCGACGGCGGCGTGACGCGGCAGGTCTTCATCGGCCCGTCGGTGCTGCGCCTCGTCTCCGGCCGCGGTCCGCGGCGCAGTGTGAGCGGCGCGCATCTCTACGTCATCCGCAACGCCCGCATCGATCCGCAATGGGACAGCGTCGGCGCCGACGTGCTGTCAGTGACGCAACGCTCGCTGTCGACCCTGATCAAGAACCAGGGCATCGGCGACATCTACCGCATCTACTCGGTCGCGAAGTTCAACGGCATCGACTTCAACCTCGCCAGCGTGCCGGCCGATTTCCAGGCCAAGGCCGACGGCCCGTTCGATCGCACCTACATGACCGCGCTGTTTGATCGCGGCCACGACATGGGCCGCCGCGGCTACCCCTGGGTGAAGAGCCTGCCGGGCCTGCAGTCCAACGAGCATGGCATCACTGCGCAGGGGACCACGCGCACCATGGCAGCGGCCGCGCGATGAACGTCCGTCAGACCTGCTTGCCATTTGCACGACCCGTGACGTTGCGTTCGGCACTCGGGAGCGCGGCGCTGTTGATGTCCGTGCTGCTCGGCGGCTGCGCGACCTCGGGCACGACGCCAGCGTCCGACACGGCACAGTACGGCAATACGTACAACTATCTCCCGGTGAACGACGTGCCGCATGACGACCAGCGCCCGGTGTTGTCAGTGGAGCAGCAGGAAAAGCTGCGCAAGGAGCTGACAGCGGTGCGCGATCGTCAGGTGCCGGCCGCGGCGAAGCCCGCCCCCGCGAAGCCTGCTGCCGCAAAGCCTGCGGCGGCGAGTCCTGCTCCGAAATAGCTGCCCAACGCAGATCGGCTCACAAGTCGTCACGGGTACGAACGAGTTGACGCGTCGTGCGCGAGCGTCGCGGTGCCGACCACGTCCGCCGCTGTCGTCCCGGCAAACGCCGGGACGACAGCTGTAGGTGTCGCGAGCGGCGGGGCGAGCAATGGCCTCACGCCGGCGGCTGGAAACTCTTCAGCGTGCGGGTCTTGTACTCGTACAGCCTGCCGGTCTCGGTCCAGGACGGCAGGCACATCGGCACGATGAATTCGGCGACCTGCTCGGGCGTCTCGAGCGTCATCGGGTCTTCGCCGGGGAACACCGTGGCGCGCATGCGGGTGCGGATCGGGCCGGGGCTGAACAGGTTGACGCGCAGCGGCGTCCGCTCGGTCTCGTGCGCCCACACCCTTGCCAGCGTCTCCAGCGCCGCCTTGGTGACCGCATAGGGGCCGAGATAGGCCTGCGCCTTGTGGGCGGCGCCCGATGTGAGGAATACGGCGCGGCCGGCGTCGGAGACCTTCAGGAGCGGCTCCATGCAGCGGATCAGCTGGAAGTTGGCAGTCAGGTTGACGGCGACGACGTCGTTCCACGGCTTGAGGTCGATATGGCCGAGCGGCGAGGACGGGCCGGGCACGGCGGCATTGCCGACGAGGATGTCGAGCTTGCCATGGCGCTCATGCAGCGCGGCGCCGAGCCGGGCGATGCCGTCGCTGTCCGTCATGCTGAGCGGCACCAGGGTGGCGCCGTTGCCGGTCTCTTTGCGGATTTCGTCGTCGAGCTCCTCCAGGCCGCCTTGGGTACGGGCCACTGCCACGACATGCGCACCGGCGCGCGCGAGCGCGCGGGCAGTCGCATGGCCGATGCCGCGCGAGGCGCCGGTGACGAGGGCGATGCGGTTGGCGAGGGAAGGGTCATCACGAAAATCTCTCGGCCGTCGTCCCGGCGAAAGCCGGGACCCATACTCCGCGGCGGTTATGAGGGAGTTGGCTGGCTGTGGCTAGTCCTGCCCGCCAAACGGACGGCTGGCGGGTATGGGTCCCGGCTTTCGCCGGGACGACAGCCTACCACATCGTCATTCCGGGTTCGATGCTTCGCATCGCTCCGGAATGACGTCGTGTGGTGATGACGCCGTGTCGCGAGGACCTCGCGGGCGGCGACGTCTGGCCTCAGCTCGCCTCCGCCAGCAGCGACAACTGCTGCTGGGTCGGCTCGACCAGCGACTGGTCGGTGAGGTGGGTCGGATAGCTGCCGGTGAAGCAGTGGTCGGCGTATTTCGGCGCGGCGGGGTCGCGGGCCGGCTCGCCCATGGCGCGGTACATGCCGTCGATCGACAGGAACGCCAGCGAGATCCGCGCCGATCAGCTCGCGCATCTCCTCGAGCGAATGCGTCGCCGCCAACAGGCCGCCACGGTCCGGCAGGTCGATGCCGTAATAATCGGGGTAGAGGATCGGCGGTGAGGCCAAGCGGAAATGCACCTCCGTGGCGCCGGCGTCGCGCATCATGCGCACGATCTTGCGCGAGGTGGTGCCGCGCACCAGCAGATCGTCGATCAGGAGGATGCGCTTGCCTTCGATCGCGGCGCGGTTGGCCGAGTGCTTCATGCGGACGCCGGATTCGCGGATCGCCTGCGTCGGCTGGATGAAGGTGCGGCCGACATAGTGATTGCGGATGATGCCGAGCTCGAACGGCACGCCCGAATGCTGGCTGTAGCCGATCGCCGCCGGTACGCCGGAATCAGGCACCGGCACGACGACGTCGACGTCGGGATGGCTCTCGCGCGCGAGCTGCGCGCCGAACGCCTTGCGCACCTCGTAGACCGAGCGGCCGCCGACCACGGGATCGGGCCGCGCGAAGTAGATGTATTCGAACACGCAGGGACGCGCCGGCTTGGGCGGAAACGGCTTGTGGCTGTGGGCGCCGGTCTCGTCGAAGATCACGACCTCGCCCGGCTCGATGTCGCGGATGTAGCGCGCGCCGATCATGTCGAGCGCGCAGGTCTCCGAGGCCAGGATCGGGCAGCCTTCGAGTTCGCCATACACCAGCGGACGGATGCCGAGGGGATCGCGGGCGCCGATCAGCTTCTTGTTGGTCATGCAGACCAGCGAGTAGGCGCCTTCGAGCGCGCGCAGCGCCTCGATGAAGCGGTCGATGAAATTGGTCCGGCGGGAATGCGCGACCAGATGCAGGATCACCTCGGTGTCGGTGGTCGACTGCATGATGGCGCCAGCGCGCACCAGCTCGCGGCGCAGGGTGAGGCCGTTGGTGAGGTTGCCGTTGTGGCCGACCGCGAAGCCGCCGGCATTGAGCTCGGCGAACAGCGGCTGCACGTTGCGCAGGATCGTGGCGCCGGTGGTGGCGTAGCGGACATGGCCGATCGCGGCATTGCCGGGCAGGCGCTCGATCACCTCACGGCGGGAGAAGGTGTCGCCGACCAGGCCCAGGCGGCGCTCGCTGTGGAAGCGTGCACCATCGTAGGAGACGATGCCGGCGGCTTCCTGGCCGCGATGCTGGAGCGCATGGAGGCCGAGCGCGGCGATCGCGGCGGCATCATTGTGCCCATAAATGCCGAACACGCCGCACTCTTCGCGCAGCGTGTCTCCATCGAGGTCAGGGTCTCTTGTGTAGGCTTGAGGTCCGAAGTCCAGATCCGCGTGAGTATCCGATTGGGCTTCGCCGGAAGAATCGTGGTGCTGGTCCATCGCGCCTCTCTTCTGGGCTGAGCTCACTTGGCCGCGGGTTTCTCGATCAGCTTCTTCAAGCTGTCGCGGGCAGGCTTGCTGTACCCATCGCCGCCCACTCCGGGCGACTCGGTGTCAGTCTGGTCGTCGTCCGGCTTGTTCTTCTTGAATTTCTTTAAAATGGTGTTCTCGGGATCATCAGGCAAGAGCGACATCAGCCAATCCCCGGTTCCCTGCAGGACCACGCGGGATTTGGCGCCAGTGACCCAGTCCGGACGCTGCTTGTCCGGCACCAGCCAGCTGAAGAACAGGAAGGCGACCACGACGATCAGCAGGCCACGGCCTAGTCCGAACAGAAATCCGAGGGTGCGATCCAGCGCGCCGATGCGCAGATCGAGGATCATGTCGGAGATCGTTGACCGTGATCACCGAGACGATCAGCAGGGTGCCCACGAAAGTACCGGCGACGACGACGACGCTGGCGACGGTATCGTTGTTGAAATAGGTCTTCGCGGTCGGCAGCAGCTTCGAGAATGAATAAAGCGTGACCAGGGCCGCCGCGCCCCAGGCCGCGATCGACAGGATTTCGCGCATGAAGCCCCGGACCATCGCGAGCAGCCCCGACACCAGCATCACGCCGAGCAGGATGAGATCGAGGATCGTTATCGGCATCGGCTGCTCAGGTCCGCTTCACTGGTCCAAGGTTCGCTTCAGATCGACGGAGGAGCGCCCCTCCAGGAGGAGGACAGCGAGGTTCCCCGGCAAGTCCGGACGCTGCACGATCCCGTGTGGGCGACCGGTTGCGGCGTTGTATAGCGGCGAGTCATGCGGACGTCACGGTCCGGCTAGCCGTCCTGGCGGCGGAATCTCGCTGGTGTGGCATTTTTTCGGCATGGCTGGGGCCGCGGCGGCCTTGGTCGCTGTCTTCGCGGCTGCTGTCGTGGCGGGCTCGGGGCGTGCCGCGCGCGGCGATGTCGGCCACCAGGCTGGTCAATCCGCCGACGGTGTTGAGGCTGAGCCCGGCGTCGCCGCCGGCCTCGCCGCGGGCGCGCTCCGGCAGCACCACGCGGCCGAAGCCGAGCTTGGCGGCCTCCTTCAGCCGTGCGGAGGTCTGCGCCACCGGTCGGACCGCGCCCGATAGCGAAATCTCGCCGAAATAGACCGCATCGGGCGGCAGCGGCGCGGTTGACCAGCGAGGAGACCAGAGCTGCGGCTGCGGCGAGATCCGCCGCCGGCTCGTTGATGCGCAGGCCGCCGGCGACGTTGAGATAGACGTCGTGGCCCGACAGCTTGACGCCGCAATGCGCCTCCAGCACGGCCAGCACCATCGAGAGCCGGCTCGGATCCCAGCCGACCACGGCGCGGCGCGGCGTGCCGAGCGAGGTCGGCGCCACCAGGGCCTGAATTTCGACCAGCACGGGGCGGGTGCCCTCGATCCCGGCGAAGACCGCCGTGCCGGGGCTGCCGAGATCGCGCTCGGACAGGAACAGCTCGGAGGGGTTGGTGACCTCGCGCAGGCCCAATCCGGTCATTTCGAACACGCCGATCTCGTCGGTCGGACCGAACCGGTTCTTGACCGCGCGCAGGATGCGGAACTGCTGCGAGCCCTCGCCCTCGAACGACAGCACCGCGTCGACCATGTGCTCGACGACGCGGGGGCCGGCGATCTGGCCGTCCTTGGTGACGTGGCCGACCAGGATGATCGCGGCGCCAGATTTCTTGGCGAACCTGATCAGCTTCTGCGCCGAGGCGCGCACTTGCGTCACCGTGCCCGGCGCCGATTCGACGGTGTCGGTCCACATCGTCTGGATCGAGATCGATCACGATCAGCCGCGGCACGCCGCCCTCGGACAAGGTCGCGATGATGTCCTCGACCGAGGTCTCAGCCGCCAGTTGTACCGGCGCATCCGCAAGCCCGAGGCGCTCGGCGCGCAGCCGCACCTGGGCGACGGCTTCCTCGCCGGAAATGTAGACCGCGCGATGGCCGGCGCGCGCCAGCATCGAGGTCGCCTGGGTCAGAAGCGTCGACTTGCCGATGCCGGGATCGCCGCCGACCAGCAGCACCGAGCCGCGCACGAAGCCGCCGCCGGTGACGCGGTCGAGCTCGGTCATGCCCGACGACAGCCGCGGCGCGTCGATGGTCTTGCCGGTCAGCGATTCCAACTGGAAGGTGCGGCCCTTGCGCTTGGAGCGCAGCGACACCGGCGCCGAGGTCGCGCCCGTCGTATCTTCCTCGGCCAGCGTGTTCCACTCGCCGCAGGCCTCGCACTTGCCCTGCCAGCGCGAATAGGCCGCGCCGCAGTTCTGGCAGACGAAGGAGAGCGTGGTCTTGGCCATGGAGGGAGAATCGGTGCGGTCAGGAGTGGGTGGCGTTCCATAACATACTTAGGCCCGCCGCCAGCATGATGCCATCCATCACCACGCGGAACACATCCGGCTTCATGTGCAGCACGAAGCGCTTGGCGACGAAGGCGCCGGCCATCAGCGAGCCGCCGGCGATCAGGCCCTTCAGCAGGATATCCGGCGTCAGCGCGCCGAAACGCTGGAACGTGATCGATTTCGACACGTAGAGCCCGAGCGAGCTCGCGGCCTCGGTGGCGAGGAAGGCGCCCTTCGACAGCCCGTAGAACAGGAACAGCGGCACGCTCAGCGGGCCGGTCGAGACCACGATGCCGGTCAGATATCCGATCACCGCACCGCCGATCGCGAGATGCCAGAGATTGGCCTTGAGGTCGTGCCGCGCCAGCCAGTGCCGTACCGGCACCATCGCCATCAGGAACAGCCCGATCGTGATATCGACCGCCTGCGACGGCAGGATCAGCAGCGTCCGCGCGCCGAGCGCCGCGGCCGGAATGCCGGTGACCGAATAGGCCGCGCAGGCGCGCCAGTCGACCTCGCGCCACCACGCCAGGATGCGCGACAGGTTGGCCATCACGGCGGCGACCGCCATGATCGGCACGGCCTCCTTCGGCCCGTATTCATAGGCCAGCACCGGCATCAGCATGATCGACGAGCCGGTGCCGACGATGCCGGACAAGGTGCCGGCAACGAGGCCGACGGCGAGGACGAACAGGAAGCCCAAGATTGTCGCCTCCAGCAGACGAGCTCCATCCCCACGTCATTGCGAGCGGAGCGAAGCAATCCAGACTGTCTCCGCGGAGGGATTCTGGATTGTTTCGCTCCGCTCGCAAATGACGGGGAGAAGCTGCGCCGTGTGGTTAATCGGCGGTTCGTGCCGACTCGGAATCGTCGATGATTGTGCGTCCGCATCATTAAAAGTTGAAGCGTATTCCTCGCAGGTCCGCTGATGTTCTCGGACGCCGACGATGAGCAAAACGCCAATGTCCTTGCAGATGCGGCCGTCCATGACGGCAACCGCCGATGCGGAGTTCCCCTGGTTCACGGCTGCGATGCTGGCCATGGAAGCCGGCGAGGTCATCCGGTTGCGGCTGGAAAAATTCGCGCGCGGCGAAGCCGATGCGGGCGAGGAGGCTGAGCTGATGGTCAGCGAGAAGATCGCCGCGGCCCTGGAGGCGACGGCGAAGCTGATGGCCGGCGCGAGCCCGGCGGCGGTCGTCGATCTCTATCGGGACTATGTCGCGGCCAACGCCGAGCGGCTGTCGGCCTAAGCCCTGCGCAGTCCGATTGCGTTGGACTGCGGATGCCGAGCAACGAATGCGGACGGACTGGTCGAAACGCCGGCGACCGGGCCGTTTCATGCCTTCACGGGCGGTGTTGCCAACGAAGAGAAGATCGGACACCCTCCCGAAAACGCGATTGCTGATCACCTCGTTTTCACCGGACCGATCCAGTGCGACTGCTCTTACGCCTCATGCAACGCGTGCTGGTCGCCGGGCTCGGGATCTTCACGGTCTGGCTGATCGTGTTCGTGGTGTTCGAGACGGCGGACCGCAGGCTGCCCTGGATTGCCGCCGTCGGCGTCAGCTACGCAATCGCGGCCTATGTCGTTCTGCCACGCGTGATCCGATTGAGTCTCAGGATCCTTCAGAAGCGGCGAGTGCCCAGCTACACGATCACGGGTGATGGATTGCCCGGCGACCCCGTCAATCTCGCCCTGGTCGGGACTCTCGAACAGCTTCGCACAAGCTTTGCTGCGGTCGGTTGGTCTGAAGCGGACCGATTGGGCCTGACGAGCTCCTGGGCCATGATCCGCGCCTTTGTCCTCGATACGCCTTACCCCGCCGCTCCGTTCAGCACGCTCTATCTGTTCGGACGCGGCCAGGATATCGGCTTTCAGAAGGCCATCGGCAACAGCCCGCGAAAGCGCCATCACGTCAGGTTCTGGGCTGTCGGCCTGGCACACGCAGAGCAAACCTGGAATGCCGGCGATTTCTGGTCCAACGCCGATCAGCCGGCGGCTGATGAATCCGCGCTGTGGGTCGGAGCCGGCACGAAGGACACCGGCCTATCGTTCACTCGATTGACGTTTCAGGTCACGCACGCCACCGATCCGGATGTCAACGCCGAGCGGGACTACATCATGGCCGAACTGATCAGGACAAGATCGATCGAGACCGTGGAGCTGTACAAAGCTGGTCAGAGCCTCCCTGAGCGGGTCAATCACTACGTGACGGACGGTGACATTGCGTTGGCGGGCATGTTGGTCCCCACCGCAGACGACGGCACATGATGGAGGCGGCCGCAATGGATGCGCCAGGCCAGAGCCGTTGATCGCGATGCAGATCAATTGCTGCGCCAAAGCGCTGGTGCCATGGCAAAGCGCGGCGATCAGGAACAGCAGGACCTTCGGTGCAAAAGCCGCGGCGTCATTGCCGACCTCAGTTTCGTCAGGCGAAGGCCGGGAATCGCCCGCCGGCGAACGGTGACGGCCGCAGACGAGACCAGTTCGACGCGAACTGGAATGTGTCGAGATCGGTGTAGGTCTGGCCGATCACCTGCATGCCGGAGGGCATGCGGTCCTCGACCAAGCCGAGCGGAACATCGACGACGGGATAGCGGTTGAGCAGATTCCAGTGCCACGTCAGCGCCAAGCCCAGACCGGTGCCCACCCACGGGTCCACCTTGTTTTCCTTGCTCTTGAACATGTCGGCCCCCACGAGAGGCGTTGCCATGGTCGGCATGAGCAGGATGCGGTAGCCCTTGCCGAACACGCGCTGCTGCACCTGGCGATGCAGCCGCTGCAGCAACTCTTCGGCTTCTTCGGCCTGGCGCGGTCCGACCGCGCCCACCTGGTCGAGCATTTCGGTCATGTAGGGCGAGAGCTGATCGCGATGCGCATTCGAGATCTCGATCGCAGTGCCGATGGACGTCGACATCAGCCCACGGATGAAGACCATCTTGTGGGCCTTCGTGAAGCCGCAATCGACCTCGTCCACAGTGCAACCCGCTGCGCGTAGTGCCTCGATGCCTTTCTGCATCGCCGCCTTCACGGACGGTATGACCTCCGCAATGCCGGCGCCCCAATCCACGGCGATGCGCCACCTGGAAAGGCGCGGATAGCGGGTGGGATAGTCGAGGCGAGGGCGCATCGCGGCCATCACCCGCTCGGACGGACCGACGATCGCGTTCTGGAGCCGGACGAGGTCGTCGAAGCGCCGCGCCATCGGGCCCGAGGTCGAGAACGGGATTTCCCCGCCGGCCACGCGTCCGAACGGCGGCCTGAACCCATAGAGACCACATTGTGAGGCGGGAATTCGGATCGAGCCGCCCATGTCCGAGCCCATGGCGAGCGTCGTGAAGCCTGCGGCCAACGCCGCGCCCGATCCCGCCGACGACCCGCCCGGAGAGTATTCGAGATTCCATGGATTGCGCGTCGTGCCCCAGGCGCGGGTGGATGCGCCGAGGAAGAGGTAGAATTCCGGCACCGTCGTCTGGAACGGCATGACGGCGCCGGCGGCCTCGATCAGGTCGGTGATGGCCGAGTTTTCCGTTGCCGGCGGCGAGTCCTTGTAGATGAGCGAGCCCTGCGTCGTCCGCCAGCCCGGCCTGGAGAATTCGTCCTTGATGGCTACCGTGATCCCTTCGAGCGGCCTCGGGGTGCCGCGCCGATAACGGTCTTCGGACTGCTTGGCCTCCTTCATCGCCTCGTCGAAGTGCTCGTAGGTGATGCAATTGACCTTCGGGTTGTAGGCTTCGATCCGCTTGATCTGCGCTTTCAAGAGATCGACCGGCGACGCCTTCCGAGCCCGGAACATGGCGGTGAGATCGGCGACCGACGCGTAGCAGAGCGGATCGGCGGACTCGGCGCGTGCGGCCGGCAGACCGAGTTCGGACGCGACCAACGCCGCTCCGGCGCCTTTGATGAGCGTTCTTCTGTCGATCATATGCGCCTCCGCATGTCCGGGAATCGGTCCGAGTAGGTCCTGAAGGTGACGGTCCGAGAAAGCCGCAGGATTCAGCTTCGCTGTTCGTGCCTGACCTGGCCGTTCATGACGGTCATCAGCACTTTGGTGTTATGGATGTCGTGCGGCGCGACTTCGAACAGGTTTCTTTCGAGCACGATCAGATCGGCGAGCTTGCCGACCTCGATCGAGCCGACCTTCTGGTCGAGTCCGAGCTGATAGGCCGGGCCCATGGTGGCGGCGCGGATCGCCTGTTCGAGGCTGATCCGCTCGTCGAGCGGCACCAGTGCCGGCTGATCCGGCTTGTTCAGCTCCCGCCGCGTGGTCGCGATCTCGATCGCATCCAGCGGCTTGTAGGTGCTGTAATAACCGGCGGCCGGCCAATCGGTGCCGAGCGAGATGTTGGCGCCATGGCGCAGGATCGAGCCGGTGCGAAACGCCTGCTCGGCGCGCGCGCCGACGCGCGGCCGCATCACGCCCTGCCAATAGGCGTCCGCCACGGACCATTGGGCGGAGAACTGCGCGGTGACGCCGAGCTTGGCGAAGCGCGGCAGGTCGTCAGGTGAAACAAATATGAGATGCGCCATCGTGTGCCGGCGATCGCGCGGCGGATTGACCTTGATTGCGGCTTCGAACGCGTCCAGCGACAGGCGGTTGGCGCGATCGCCGTAGGAGTGGATGTGAATGTTGAGGCCCGCCCTGTCGGCGCGGCGGATGATGTCCTTGAACTGGTCCGGCGGCACCAGCGTCTCGCCGTTCGTGCTCGGATCGTCGCTATAAGGGGCGAGCAATGCAGCGGTCCGTTGGGCTTCGCCGCCGTCGATGTTGAGCTTGAGGACGGGGGCCTGCACCAGCTCGGAATTGAAGCGTCGACGCAGGGCCTTCGCGATCGGCACGGGGTCGATCGCCGGATTGTTGTGGTAGGTCGAGCCGACTACACGGAACGGCAGTTTTCCTTTGCGCTCCAGATCCTGATAGAGCTCGTAGCCTGTCTCCTCGGGTAGAACGAGCAGTCCGGCATCGAACACGCTGGTGATGCCGGCCGCCGACGCCTTCGGCAGCCACTGTGCGAGCGAGTCCGCGATGTAGTCGGTCGTGAACGGCGACACCGCGTTCAGGACCGGAAACATCGCCGGTGGCTCGACCAGATAGCCGGTCGGCTCTCCCGAGGCCGGATCTCGCTCGAAGTAGCTGTAGCCGGGCAACGGATCCTTGGTCGTCTTGGTCACCTTGGCCATCGCCAGCGTCTTGGAATTGACCCAGGCGGAATGGCCATCGATCCCGACGAGAAAGACGGGCGTGTCCGGCCAGATCTGATCGAGATCCTCCTTGCGCGGGCCAGTCGGCGGAAAGGCGTTATAGCGCCAACCGAAGCCGCGGACGATGCCGGCCTGGCCCAGCTTGGCGCGATAGGCCTTCAGGGCGTCGAGCATCTCCTCCCTTGTGTCGTATTGAAGATCGACGCCCCGAGTCGCGACAGCGCCCGCGATCGGATGGATGTGTCCTTCCACGAAGCCGGGCAGCAGCATCCTGCCGGCGAGATCGACGACGCGGGTCTTTGGGCCGATGAAGGACCGGACGCCGGCGTCGTCGCCGACATAGACGATGTGCTTTTGCTTGACGGCGACCGCGCGGGCCCATTCCCGACCGCCATTCACGGTGTAGACCGGGCCGTTGCGAAACACGATGTCGGCCTTGCCGCCGGTCCGCGCCTCGGCGTTCGTCGGAGCGGACACCGCGGCAACGCCGGCCGCGGCGAACGCCGCGCCTGCCTGCAGGAGCCTGCGTCGTGACGGCTCGGCCTCGTTGGCGGAGTCAAAATCAAGCTGGAGCAAACCGCGAAATCTTGCCCAGTTGCATGCGATACACATGCGTTCACCCTTGCACGCTCTGCGGGAAAACGCATTCTTCCCGATTCCGAGGATCGTATGAACTCGGGGGAACTACGTAGCCCTTTGCGTGCGAAGCGTTCGCATGAGCCGCGCGTGTTCGAGACGATTAGTTTCGAATGATTGTCATTTCGGGAAGAAGTACGCGACGCGCAGCCCGCGAGCCGAGTCCGCGCTGACCCCAGGCGGCTGTCAGCCCGAGTGACGCGCGGTCTCCGCGCGCCAGTCGCGCGGGCGCATGCCGAAACGCTGCTTGAAGCGGCGCGTGAAGTGCGACAGATCCGAAAAGCCCCAGTCGAAGGCGATGCGGCCGATGTCGCGGCCGCTACGGGCGGGATCGCGCAGATCGCGCGCTGCGCCATCGAGCCGGCGCTCCATGACCAGCTCGGAGAAGCTGGTGCCGGCGCGGGCCAGCAGCTTGTGCACATAGCGCTCGCTGATCCCGACGACAGATGCGATGGTCGCCACCGTCAGGCCGGGCTCGCGCACCCGCTCGTGGATGGCGCGGCGTAGCGCCAGGGTCGTTGCATCGGCAAATGAGGTGGTCGCATGCGTCTCGCGGCGGCTGCGGCGCGACAGGCTCAGCGCCACCAGATCGAGCAGCACGCCGAACAGCGCTGCCGCATCGTCCGGCGCGAGCCGCAGCGCATTGGCGTTGAGGGAGCGCGCCGTCTCCACGATCAGTGCGCCGACGCAGGGGTCGTCGGACAGCCGCGTCGGCGCGATGTCCGGCACCGCCGGCAGCCGGCTGAACAGCGCGTCGGCGGGGACACGGAACGAGATCACGCCGAGCGATGGCCCGCGATCGTGCTGCAGCACGAAGGTGCGGTCGCTGTCGAAGATGCCGACCTGACCGGCGGACAGGCTGACATCGCATTCGTCCTGCAGGATGGTGCAGCGGCCGGCGAGCTTGAGGTTGAGATAGAAGCAGCGCTGGGTGGAGGCGGCGATGTCCGTGCGCGAGCGGCGTACGATGTGCTCGGGAAAGCTGACGCGGTTGATGGCGCCGCTCCCAACGCTGATGCTCTGCACCTGCGCAGCGAATCCGATCCCGCGCGCCGGCTCCGGCGTCAGGTTCATGAACGCCTGGCAGATCGCCTCGCGGTAATACGAGAACTGCTCCTCCGGCCGCACCGCTGCCGTATTCCAGCTCCGCTGCCGTTCCGGCTCGGTGCCCATCGGTTCACTCCGAGACCAATCGGGTTCAGTTGCAGCCAAGCGCCGCGGGCGCGGTCCGGCCCATATTCCTTGCACCGCCTTCCATCGTGCAAAGGAACGTCATCATGTCAACCTACGTCCTGGTCCATGGCGCCTGGCATACTGGCGCCGAGCTCGAGCCGGTCGCCGCGCATATTCGCTCCGCCGGCCACACCGTGCATCTGCCCACCATCCGCGGCAACCGCCCCGGCGACGCAAAGACCATCGGCCTCGACGAGGCGATCGCCTCGATCTGCGACTACTTCACCGAGCGAGACATCACCGACGCCGTGCTGATGGGGCACTCCTATGGCGGCATGGTCATCACCGGCGTCGCCGACCGCATCGCTCCGCGCATCCGCCGCCTGGTCTACTGGAACGCGTTCGTTCCTGACGACGGCGAGTGCCTCAACGACATGGTGCCGCCGCACTACGTGGCGCTGTTCGACGCCGTCGCGGCGGAGCGCGGCGACGGTTCGGTGGTGCTGCCGTTCCCGGTCTGGCGCGAGGCCTTCATCAACGATGCCGACCTCGCCACCGCGACACGCACCTATGAGATGCTCAATCCGCATCCCAATAAGACCTTCACCGACAAGATCAAGCTCCGCACCAATCCCGCCGAGATGGCCATCGCGAAATCCTACATCAACTGCACCGAGGACACGGCGCTGCCGCACAGCCTGCCATGGCATCCGCGTCTGTCCGGCAAGCTCGGCCTGTTCCGGCTGGTCCAGGTGCCTGGCAGCCATGAGCTGTGTTTCTCCGATCCCGGCCGGCTCGCGCAGGCGATCATGGATGCGGGCCGGGACTGACGGAGCGCCGTCACGCTCTCCGGTGTGGCGCCATGCGGTGATGATTCCAGGTTGTGATCGGTGTCACATTCGCCGGGAGCGCGATCGGTCAGACTGATCTCCGATGAATGCAGCTCGGCGGGGCATCCATCCTCGCCGCACCATCGGAGAACGCGTCATGGCCCAGCTCCATCTGACGTCCCCTCGGGGTCTTGCATCCAAGGTCTCCGCCGCCAAGGCCCTCAACACCAAGGCTCCCGCGCGGCCGGCCGCGACCTGGGCCGGCCGGCTCGCGATGGCCGCCGGCGTGATCACGACCGTGTTCGCCGCGATCGGCGCGGTGAACAGCGTCATTCCCGCGGCGTCGAACGTCGGCGCGGCCGTGCTCGAAGCGCTGAACGTGCCGGCCTGCCTGTCCTATGCCGATCGCTATGACGGCACGCAGAGCAGCTTCCGCAAGGAAGGCCAGCTCTGGCGCGAATATCCGCGCGGCTCGGAGACCTATAGCTACGAGTTCAAGGAGATCCGGCGCACGCGCCAGGAGATCATGCTGTGGAACGTGACGCCGCGCCCGAACGTGCCGGATGCCGCGAGTCTCGTCGTGCATCTGCCGGTGTGCGGCGGCATGGCGGTGCTGACCGAGGGCCTGCCGGAGCGCGCGACCAACCTGCAGCAGACCTGGCCGGACCGCGGCTGAGGCTCCGACGCGCGCGACCTTCGGACTATATCAGCACGATCCAGGCCGGCGCGTGATCGCTGGCGCCGTCCTCGCCGCGGATGGCGCGGTCGACGCCGGCCTTGGCAAGGCGCGGCGCGAGTTGCGGACTCAGCAACAGATGATCGAGCCGCAGGCCGGCATCGCGCGGCCAGCGGTTGCGCTTGTAGTCCCAGAACGTGAACATCGGCGCCTTCGGATGCAGCGTGCGGACCGCGTCGCACCAGCCTTGATCGACCAGCGCCTGAAAGGCGGCGCGGCTCTTCGGCTGGATCAGCGCGTCCTTGTCCCAGGACTTTGTCGGGTAGATGTCGAGCGGCGTGGGCGCAACATTGTAGTCGCCGGCGAGCACGATCGGCAGGTCGCCCTTGATGAATTTGGCCGCGTGCCTGTGCAGCCGCTTGAACCAGGCGAGCTTGTGGTCGAATTTCGGCCCCGGCTGCGGATTGCCGTTCGGCAGATACAGGCAGCCGACCACGATGCCTCGCACCGCGGCCTCGATGTAGCGCGCCTCGTGATCATTGGCGTCGCCGGGCAGGGCGGTGCGCGTCAGAACCGGCTCGGCCTTGCGCGCGAGGATCGCGACCCCGTTCCAGGTCTTCTGGCCCTGCCACACTGCGCCATAGCCGGCCTTGGCGATCTCTTCCACCGGGAAATCGGCCTGGGTGCATTTCAGCTCCTGCAGGCAGACGATGTCGGGCTTGGCCCTACCCAGCCAGCGCAGCAGATTGGGGAGCCGCCGCCGGACATTGTTGATGTTGAAGGTCGCGATCTTCATGATGCCCGTTGCGCTGAGGGGAAGGCCGGATGTCCAAGCTCGCCATCGCCGTTTTGTTCACGCTGCAGCGTCGATGCAGCCAAGGCTGCCTAGGAAAGCCCGGCCTATCAGGCAGCCACGCGCTTCTCGGCGGCGCGAGTCGAGAGAGCGCACGCGCCTATTTCGGTCGCGACGTCACCAGCGCGCGGATCTTGTCCGCATCCGCCGGCGTCGCGGGATTGTAGATCACCATCGTGAGGTCGGGCCGGCCATCGACGGCGAAGCCGGAAAATTCCAGCGAGAGCGGCCCGGCGACGGGATGCTGCAGGACCTTCACGCCATCGCCATGCCGCCCTTGCACATCGTTGTCGCGCCACATCGCCGCGAATTCCGGGCTCGTCGCGCAGAGCTCATCGACCAGCGATTGGACATTGCGGGCCGCACCGGCGCGCGCCACGTCGGCGCGGAAGGACGCGACCACATAGCGCGCCACGGCCTGCCAGTTGGACTGTGCCGCGCGGACGCGGCTGTCGTGGAACATCATGCGCAGAACATTGCGCTGGCCCTCCGGCAGGGTGCTGTAGTCGGTGAGAACGACCGTGGCGGCCGTGTTCCAGGCAACGATGTCCCATGTCGCCGTGCGGACGAAGGCCGGACTGTGATCCAGCGTGTCGAGCACCCGCTGCAGGCGGGTGAGATGCCCTCGATGGCGTGATAGCGGGCTTCGGGCGGCCGGCCGAGACCGAGCAGGAACAGATGTTCGCGCTCGGCGTCGGTCAGCATCATGGCGCGGGCGATGCGGTCCAGCACGTCGGCGGAGGGCGCGCCGCCGCGCCCTTGCTCCAGCCAGGTGTACCAGGTCGCGCTCACATTGGCGCGCTGCGCCACCTCTTCGCGCCGCAGCCCCGGCGTTCGCCGCCGCTGCAGCGGCAGACCGAATGCGGTGGGATCGAGCCTGGCGCGGCGATCCCTGAGATAGGTCCCGAGCGAGTTGGCGTCCGTCATCCTGTTAGCGATTATACCCGTATAAGGTCACTACTTTACCCGCATGAGCAGCCTAGCAATATCCCGGCGATCTGAACAGGGAGTGTGTCTCATGCGCGTATTCGTCACCGGCGCCGCCGGCTTCATCGGCTCCGAAGCCACCAAAGAGCTGATCGCCGCCGGGCATCAGGTCATCGGCCTCGCGCGCTCCGAAGAGAACGTCCGCACGCTCGAGCAGCTCGGCGCGCAGGTTCATCGCGGCTCGCTGCAAGACCTCGACAGCCTCAAGCGCGGCGCGAAGGACGCCGACGGCGTGATCCATCTGGCCTTCATCCATGACTTCGCGAAGTTCGCGGAGAATGGTGCGATCGACAAGGCCGCCATCGAAGCCATGGGCGAGGTGCTGGTGGGCACGAACAAGCCGTTCATCGTCACCTCCGGAACGGGGCTCGTTGCGGCCAATGTGGTGGTCACCGAAGACATGCGGCGCGAGTCCAGCGCGCATGTCCCGCGCGTGTCCGAGCAGACGGGTCTTGCCTATGCGTCGCGCGGCGTGCGCGCGATGGTGATCCGCTTGCCGCAGGTGCACGGCGCGCCGGGAAAAGCCGGGCTGATTTCCTATCTGGTCGAGCTCGCACGGCAGAAGGGCCGCGCCGCTTATGTCGGCGCGGGCGCCGAGCGCTGGGCCGCGGCGCATCGATCGGATGTCGTCCGCCTCTACCGGCTCGCCCTGGAGAAGGGCGTGGCCGACGCGATCTACCACGCCGTCGGCGAGGAGGGCGTCCCGATGCGCGAGGTCATCGAGGTGGTCGGCCGCGGGTTGAACGTGCCGGTCGTGTCGACCAACAAGGAGGAGGCGGGCGACTACTATGGACCGCTGGCAATGTTCGCGGGCCTGGACATGCCAGCCTCCAGCGTCCTGACACAGCAGCGCCTGGGCTGGACGCCCGAGGGCATCGGCCTGATCGCCGACATCGGCCAGCCGGACTACTTCAAGGCGTGAGCGCCGGCCACGACCGACCCGCAAGCGCCGGCTTTGATCGAATGATGGCGCTGTTGCGCGACCAGCCCCGTAGCCCGGATGAGCGCAGCGATATCCGGGTTCTCCAATACGGCGCGAGGAACTCCGGATGTCGCTGCGCTCATCCGGGCTACGGCAGCGGGCGTTGTCGCAACTGAGTGCCGATATCCATCAGCGCGTCATTGCGAGCGGAGCGAAGCAATCCAGGGTGGTGTGCGTAACTCTGGATTGCTTCGCTTCGCTCGCAATGACGTCGTCGCGGCTGTTGTGGCGCCTTAGGCGGCGCTTGCTCCTACCGAAGTTTAGCATCCTAGCTACACGTGCTCATTGTGCGGATTGTCGTTGTCGTCCAGCCCACTTTTTAATGATTGGATCATAGCCTTGATCCTGGTCCGCCGAGGCGGAGACTATGCGTGGAGGTTGGGTGTGAATGACGATGTGCCTTGGTACGTAAGTCTTATCATAGCGTGGTTGCCATTGATCATGTTCGTCTCAGCCGTTGCATGGAGTACCCGCCGGATTCAGAGGTCTCTGACAGCCGGCGACGGTCGCACGCTGGCGCAGGTCGTTGGCGATCTCGCGGATGAGATGAAGCGCGTGAACGATAGAAGATTGTAGTCGGTCGCACGGCTCATCTGAACCAGGCGGGCTGTGTTGAAGACATTTGCAAGGAAGAATCCGGGTATGACCAATGATGTGCCATGGTATGTTAGCCTGATTGTCTCCTGGCTTCCCTTCATCATGTTCATTGCTGCGATCCTGTGGAGCTCACGGCAGTTACGGAAGTCGCTCACTGCCGGTGATGGCCGCTCCCTGGCGCAAGTTGTTGATGATCTGGCGCGAGAGATGAAGCGCGCCAACGACATCCGTCATGACCGGGCACAGTAGCATGGCGCTAACGGGTGCGCCGAAACGCGGAATTCGTCAGCGATCTCAACGCGACTCACCCTGTCCAGTCCCGTCGCGAAAAATATTTCGATTTCGTTTTTACAGAAAATATGTTTCACTCCCTTCGTCCCGCCTCGGCACGAGGGGCGTATCGCGATCGTCATGACACGCGGGGCGGGATGTGGTGGGCGCTTCGGGGCGCAGCATGGCTGGATGTCGTGCGGACGAACGGCTCGAGGCGCACGTCGAAGACGTATGGTCCTGGCATCTCGACGCTGATGCTACGCTGGCGGTGATGATCCGCCGGTCACGGGGGCAAGACAGCCGATCCCCGGGGAGAGTACGCATAAGGCGTAAAGCCATCGCGCAGGGAATGCCGGTTGACCGGCTGGACCTGTGGTTCCTGCCGCCTGCATTTTTTTCGCAGGCGGGCCATGGGTTGCGGCCAGCACCCGGCATTCCCTGCGCCCTCGACTTGCAAGGGGTGAAAATGAGAGGCAAAGGCTCGGCGCGAACGGCGCGCGAGGATGAGGAGGCATGTCCTCTCACGAGATCGAATGTTCGCACGTCACACCCGGTCGTCATCCCCGCGAAAGCGGGGATCCAGTACGCCGCGGCCCATCGAGGACTCACAACCCTCTCTGGAATACTGGATCGCCCGGTCAAGCCGGGCGATGACAGCGGAAGTTGGCGGACGGGTACGGCATTACGCCGGGCGCAGCGAGGCAATTCAGGCTGGTGCGGGACTCTGGATTGCTTCCGCCTTCGCTCTTCGAGCTACGGCGGACAAGTCGCTGCGCTCGCAATGACGATGTGGCAGCAGCTGTGTGCACCCCGGACAGAGAGCGTTGCTGGGCGCGATCAGCTCTCCGCGGTCGCCGCGCCGCCCTTGTAGATGCGATGATAGCGCCGGCCGAGATTGGTCAGGACCTCATAGCCGATGGTGCCGAAATGATGCGCGAGCTCGTCGACGGTGATGCCTTCGCCGAGCAGGGTCGCGAAGTGGCCGCGGCGGGCGGCCTTCGGCGGCAGGTCGGTGACATCGACCGCGATCAGATCCATCGAGATGCGCCCCGCGATCGGGCAACGCTGGCCGGCGATGATGACGTCGGCGCCGCGGGTGCCGTCGTTGGAGCCGGCGGCGCGGAAGTAGCCGTCGGCATAGCCGGCGGAGAGGATCGCGATCTTCGTCGGGCGCCGCGCCGTCCAGGTGCCGCCGTAGCCGACCGTGTCGCCGCGCGCGAGGTCGCGCAGTTGCACGATGCGGGCCTTGATCTCGGCGACCGGCTGCATCGGATTGTCGGCCTCGGGCGTCGGGTTGACGCCGTAGAGCGCGGCGCCGGGACGCACCATGTCGAACTGGAAGGAGGCGCCGAGGAAGATGCCGGAGGAGGCCGCGAGCGCCGCGGGCACGCCGGTGAAGACGCTGGCGACCTCGCGGAAGGTCGCGAGCTGGCGGGCATTCGACGGGCTGTTGATCTGCTCGGCGGACGCCAGATGGCTCATCACCAGCGTGATGCCATGGTCGCCGCTCTGGATGCGCGGGATCATGCTCTGCGCATCGAGCAGGGTGAGGCCGAGCCGGTTCATGCCGGTGTCGACGTGAATGGCGGCGCCACCCTTCCAGCCGGTGCGGCGGCAGAACATGTCCCATTCGGCGAGCTCGTTGAGATCGCCGATCACCGGGCGGCAGTCGATCGCGGCGTAATCCTCGCCGGTGTTCTGGAAGAAGCCGTCGAGCACGTAGAGCGCGGCGCTGTCGGGCAGGGCGGCGCGGGCGACCCTGGCCTCGGCGAGCGTCGCGACGAAGAACGTCTTGCAGCCGGCGGCGGCGAGCGTGCGCGCCACCTGGGGGATGCCGCAGCCATAGGCGTCGGCCTTGATCACGCCGGCGCATTCGGCCGGCACCGCGGTCTTTTCCAGCTTGCGCCAATTGGCGGCGAGAGCGTCGAGATCGATGCTCAGCACGCCGGTGGCGCTGGCGGGGACCGGATCTTCGACCGCCGAGACGGCGTGCTCGGCGGTTTTCTGTTCGGGAACACTCATGTGGCGCTTTTACGCGCCACGGCGTCACGGTTCAACCGCACACGGTCAATAGTCGTGATGCTGCGGCGGCAGACCGTCATGGGCGAGGTCGCCGAAGCGGGTGACCGAGGCGTCGAAGTGCAATTCGACCGTGCCGGTCGGGCCGTGGCGCTGCTTGCCGATGATCACCTCGGCCTTGCCGAGCGCCAGATCCATTTCCATCTGCCACTTCTGGTGCTCCTCGGTGCCGGGGCGCGGCTCCTTGGCGGCCAGATAGTACTCGCCGCGATACACGAACAGCACCACGTCGGCGTCCTGCTCGATCGAGCCGGATTCACGCAGGTCCGACAGCTGCGGCCGCTTGTCCTCGCGATTCTCGACCTGGCGGGAGAGCTGCGACAGCGCGATGATGGGAACGCTGAGCTCCTTCGCCAGCGCCTTCAGGCTGGTGGTGATCTCGGTGATTTCCTGGACGCGGTTGTCGTTGCCGCGCTTGCCCGAGCCCGACAGCAGCTGGATGTAGTCGATCACCAGCAGGTCGAGGCCCTTCTGTCGCTTGAGGCGGCGGGCGCGCGCCATCACCTGCGCGATCGAGATGCCGCCGGTTTCGTCGACATAGAACGGCAGCGACTGCAGCTCGATCGAACATTCGCGCAGCTTCTCGAAATCGGCCTCGGTGATGCCGCCGCGGCGGATGTGGCTCGAGGGAATGCCGGAGCGCTCGGCGATGATACGGGTGGCGAGCTGCTCGCCGCTCATTTCGCACGAGAAGAACCCGACTACGCCGCCCTGGGCCGCGCGATAGGTGCCGTCGGGCTGCAATTCGGGAACATAGGCCTGCGCGACGTTGTAGGCGATGTTGGTGGCGAGCGAGGTCTTGCCCATGCCGGGACGGCCGGCCAGGATGATCAAGTCCGAATGCTGAAGGCCGCCCATCTTGGCGTCGAGATCGCGCAGGCCCGTCGAGATGCCGGACAGCTTGCCGTCGCGCTGGAAGGCCTTGGCGGCCATGTCGAGCGCGGTCGTCAGCGCCTGCGAGAATTTCTGGAACCCGCCGTCATAGCGGCCGGACTCCGCAAGCTCGTACAGCCGGCGCTCGGCGTCCTCGATCTGGTTGCGCGGCGCGAAGTCGACCGGCGCGTCATAGGCGACGTTGACCATGTCCTCGCCGATGCCGATCAGGTCGCGGCGCAACGACAGGTCGTAGATGGTGCGGCCATAGTCCTGGGCGTTGATGATCGTGGTCGCCTCGGCCGCGAGCCGCGCCAGATATTGTCCGACGGTCATGCCGCCGATGTCGACGTCGGCGGGCAGGAACGTCTTCAAGGTCACGGGCGTCGCGACCTTGCCCATCCGGATCAGGCTGGACGCGGTCTCGAACACGGTCTGATGCAGCGGCTCGAAGAAGTGCTTCGGCTCCAGGAAGTCAGAGACGCGATAGAACGCGTCGTTGTTGACCAGGATCGCGCCGAGCAGACCCTGCTCCGCCTCGATGTTGTGCGGCGCGCTGCGATAGGCCGGCGTTGCTGCGTCAGCCGGCGCCAGCTTGTGAACGTTCGAGATCGGTGAGTGCCATGACCGCGTGTTTAGCAGCTTTGAAGGGGAGGGATAAAGCGCCAGTCGCGCGCGAAGCGGAAGCGAAAGCTGAGCGCAATTCACCGTCTGGTAAATCTGGTGGATGAATCCGGACTCGCCAGATGCCGCGCTTGACGGAACCGGCAGGACTCAACGCCGCGCGAGCGCGAGCGATACGCCGCTGCAATCAATCGGCGCGATCGTTCGATATGTCGGCGAGACGGGAACGAGGAACGGCACGTCCGGGCGTGCCGCGGCCGCGGGTGGATCCGCGCGGGGCGTCAGACCAGCAGCAGATAGAGGAGAGCGATCAGGGATGCTCCCACGCCCGCGGCGATCAGCGCATAGTCGGTGCTGAAGTCGGTCTGGGGTTCCAACATGGCTCTGGCGGGGCTCGGGGACATGCCGGGACACTACGGCCGGTCTTTCGCGGGGTCTGTGAGCCAGTTCACAGACCGCACGATTTGTTTGAAAATTTGAGTCGGATGGGGATGATCTCGCGCCGGAGACGCAAGCCGTGCAAAGCGCATCTCAAAATTGAAGCCGAGCCCGGCGCGGCACGTGTGAGCGAATGCCGACATCCGCTTCTGCGAGACCATCGCGCCGACATTGCCCTCCGCCGTCGTCGCCGACCGCGCGCGCTACTCCCCCGCCATCTTCTGCAGTGCCGGACGGCTGCCGCGCTCGCGCGCCCGCAGCCGCGCCTCCTCGCGATGAATGTAGTCGCGCGTCATCGGCACGACGCCCTGGCGCTTCGTCAGCTGGATCTGGACATTCATCAGGTTCTGCTTCCGGAACCCCATTTCCGCGGCCGCCAGGTAGAACTCCCACATCCGCGCGAAGCGCTCGTCATAGAGCTGCACGGCCTCGTCGCGCCGGGCCATGAAGCGTTCGCGCCACGCCTTCAGGGTCTCCGCGTAGTGCAGGCGCAGGATCTCGATGTCGCAGACGAGCAGCCCGGCGCGCTCGATCGCCGGCAGCACCTCGGACAGCGCCGGGATGTAGCCGCCGGGGAAGATGTATTTGGCGATCCATGGATTGGTCGCATCCGGGCCCTCGGAGCGTCCGATCGAATGAAGC
The DNA here is from genome assembly GCA_050641875.1 of Bradyrhizobium oligotrophicum. Classification (GTDB taxonomy): domain Bacteria; phylum Pseudomonadota; class Alphaproteobacteria; order Rhizobiales; family Xanthobacteraceae; genus Bradyrhizobium; species Bradyrhizobium oligotrophicum_B. The sequence continues at coordinate 6,265,424 of CP192619.1, read as the reverse complement.
AGCATGACGCCGTCGTCCGCGAGCAGCTCGGCGCAGCGGCGAAGAAGGTGTCGTAGAAGGCGAGCCCGACATGCTCGAACATGCCGACCGACACGATGCGGTCGAACGTGCCGGGCACGTCGCGATAATCCTGCAGCAGGAAGCGGGCGGCATGGGACAGGTGCCGTTCGGCCGCGCGGGCTTCCGCGACCTGCAACTGCTCGGCCGACAAGGTCACGCCGGTGACGTCGGCATCACACGTCTCAGCCAGGTAGAGTCCAAGCCCGCCCCAGCCGCAGCCGATGTCGAGGATGCGGTGGCTGCGGCCGATCAGCAGCTTGGCCGCGAGATGACGTTTCTTGGCGAGCTGGGCATCGTCCAGCGTCGCGTCCGGCGTCTCGAAATAGGCGCAGGAATATTGCCGGTCGGCATCGAGGAACAGCGAATACAGCCGGCCATCGAGATCGTAATGATGGGCGACGTTGCGGCGCGCGCGGGCCCGGATGTTGAGCTGGCGCAGGTGTCGGACCAGGTAGCGCAGCCACCATTGCGGCTTGGCCCAGTCGGGCACCACGGCCGGCTGGCTCATCACGATCGACAGCAGATCCGCGATCGATCCTCGTTCGACCACGAACGAGCCGTCCATATAGACCTCGCCGAGCGCGAGTTCGGGATTGGCCAGAATCCGGCGCTCGGCTTCACGGGTCAGAAATCGTGCCGCCACGGGGACGCCAGTTCCATCCCCGCAGCTGAACGACGTGCCGCCGGCGGTCGTAAAGCTGATCGATCCACGGCAGATGAAGCTACTCAACAGACTTCGCAGCAAACGGTCCATCCACACCACCCAACGAGCCATTCCCGTGAGTTGCAGACTTTCCCGGCCGTCGCACTCGACGCGTTGAGAACCGATTGGTTCCCAATCATCACATTGTTATGTTACCCAGCGGGCACATGCCGACGCCACTGCCATGAACACAAAGCCGATATTCCGAACCGTCATTGATCGATGGACATCTCGGCGCAGGAACATCTGTGCGCTTTCATTCGCTCCGCAATCCGTTAAAAAGGCCGCGGCCGCCGGCGCTTTGGCCGGTGTCCGGCATCTGACCGCCGGACGAGGTCTGAAGGGATCGCTGTCGAGGGCATGGAGCGAGCGCAATGTCCGCTGTCACGTTCGGCTGATAGCGAGGGGAAACACGGCAGCGGATGTCGCGCGGGGCGGCGCCGTGTGGGCGAAACCATAGCTGGAGAATGAGAATGGTGGGCCGAGCGCTCAATTTGGCGACGGTGGTGGCGGTGGTCTGCATGGGCTTTGCGGGGGCCGCCGTTGCGCAGGAAAATCTCGATGCGGGCAAGAGTCCTGCGCAGATCTTCAACGGGACCTGCGTGGTCTGCCACAAGTCGCCGCGCGGTCTGGCCAAGAACACCTCGGCCGGCTCGCTGCCCGGGTTTCTGCGCCAGCACTACACGACGAGCCCCGAGATGGCCGGCGTGCTCGCCAACTACCTGATTGCGAACGGCGCCGCGGATGCGCGATCCACGGGCCATTCCGGCAAGGAGACGCGGTCGGAGCGCCGCGCCCGGTCGGCCACCACCGAGCCGTCCGAGGCCAAGCCAGCCGCCGCTGACGATGCGGCCGAGCCGCGCCGTCGCCCGGGTCATCATTCCAAGCGCTCTGCGCCGGCCGAGGCCAAGCCCGATGCGGCAGCGGATCCCGCCGCTGCACCGGCCGACGGCGAGGGCAGCGCGCCCGCAAAGAAGGGCAGGCTCGGCAAGCGCAAGAAGCCGGCCCAGGAAGGCGCGGCCGCGGAGGAGACGCGGGGCGAGCCGACCGGTGCAACCCGGCCGTCGCCGTCGCGCGAGGACAGCGCCGCCGGCTCCGAGCCGCCGCGGGTCGAGCCGGCGAGATCGAGCGAGGCCGCGCCGGCGCTGCGCGCCGATCCGGTCCCGCCGGTGACACCGGCGCCGGCCACGACCCAGGCGGCGGTGCCGTCGGATCCCTCGGTTCCGTCCTCGCCCTCGCGGTGAGACGACAATGGAAAAAGCCCGGCTCGTTGAGCCGGGCTTTTCCGCAAATGGGCTACCGCGCTTACTGCTGCTCAGGCTCGCCGGCAGCGCCCTCGTCCTGGGCCTCCGGATCGAAGAACTCGCCGGCGGCGGCGATCGCTTCGGCGGCGGCGTCGCGGTCCTCCTGGCGGGTCGAGATGTCCTCGCCGCGCTTGATGCGCTCGGCCTCGTCGGCGCTGCGGGCGACCGTCACGGTCACCGAGGTCTCGACCTCCGGGTGGATCGCGATGGTGATCGTCTGCTTGCCGATCGTCTTGATCGGAGCGTCGAGCCAGACCTGCGGCCGGCTGACGGTGATGCCGTCGGCGGCGAGGGCGGCGACGATGTCACGCACCGAGACCGAGCCGAACAGCTGGCCGGATTCGGAGGCCTGGCGGATGATGACGATGTCGCGGCCGTCGATCTTCTCGGCGACCTTGGACGCCTCGCCCTTGGCCTTGATGTTGTTGGCCTCGAGCTCGGCCTTCATGCCCTCGTACTTGGCCTTGTTCTCGGCCGTCGCCCGCAGCGCCTTCTTGCGCTTGAGCAGGAAGTTGCGGGCGAACCCGTCCTTGACCTTCACGATCTCGCCCATCTGGCCGAGCTTGGCGACACGTTCCAGCAGAATGACTTCCATCGATGTTCTCCTTGTGATGTTCGGAAGCGGTTGGTGTGAGCTTGAACCTTTACGGCACCGGCAGAGGCGGCGGCTGCCGCGGGCCGTAACGGTGACGGAGGTCGAAGGCGGCGTCGGCGAGGCCGAGGACGATCATCGCCAGCATCGGGATCGGCCAGATGAAGGTCAGCATCAGCGCGTAGGCGAGGCCGAGCCAGAGCGGCCGGGTGCGCAGCGGCAAGGTCAGCGTATGCAGGACCGCGAAGCCGGTCAGCGCATAGGCGGTCAGCAGCGCTGCGGCGGCGATCCGCGCCAACATGCCGGTCAGTCCGCCCGGGAAGCAGAAGGCGATGATCGCAAACAGCGCCGGCAGAGTCATCAGCGGCAGCTTGGTGTCACGCAGGCGAGGCCATGGGCGCATCAGCCGGCCGGAGATCGCCGTGATCTTGGCGGCTGCCAGAACGTTGAGCGACAGGATCGTGGTCATGATCACCGCGGCCATGGGCGGCGCCATGAAGACCAGGAGCTCGATCAGCCTGGGAATGTCGACCGCGTCGGTCGACGTGACGGTATTGCCGAGCACGCGCGACAGCAGCCGCCTGAGACCCTGATTGGTGGCCGTCATGTCGGTGCCGAAGGAGAACGCGGCAATCAGCGCCGCGATCACCGCGATCCACAGCAGGATGTTGCCGGGCGGATACCATTCGATGCCATCCTGGCCGGACGGGCTGGTCGTCGGACGGCCGAGCAGGACGAGGTGGCCAAGCCACCAAGCCGGCAGCGTCACGGAGACGGCAAAAGCGAGGGCGCGATCGAAGCCGAAGATGGCCAGCACGCAAGCGGTTGCCACAAGGCCGCCGATGACAGCGCAAAGCCGGCCCCATGCGATCGCGGCGACCAGCAGCGGCACGGGCGCGAGCAGCGCAAGCACGAGCGCCGTCATCACGCCCGACCCCGTCGAGGCGAACATGACCGCGGAGGCAGCGCCTGCCGCGAGCGCGATGAGAAGCGTTCCGATCATCAGCTGTCCCGCTCCCTTCGAGCGGTTAGAGGCGTGGTTGCCCCAACCATCGGCGACCGGACGACCCGGAAGCCTTATGAGAATTCAACAGAAGGAGCCGGCGGCGCTGGGGCCGCCGGTCCGAGGTCCGCAATCAGCGGATGACGTAGGGCAGCAGGCCGAGGAAGCGGGCGCGCTTGATGGCGCGCGCGAGCTCGCGCTGCTTCTTGGCGGACACGGCCGTGATGCGGCTCGGCACGATCTTGCCGCGCTCGGAGACGTAGCGCATCAGCAGCTTGGAGTCCTTGTAGTCGATCTTCGGCGCGTTCGGCCCGGAGAACGGGCAGGTCTTGCGGCGGCGGAAGAACGGGCGACGTGCGGGGGCTTCAGCCATTGATCTTACTCCTCGTCCGCAGTTTCTTCGTCACGGGGCCGGCGCGGGGCACGATCGCCACGGTCACCGCGATCGCCGCGGAAGCCGCCGCCATCGCGCTCACCACGGAAGCCGCCGCCGCGATCGTCGCGCTCACGGTCGCGATCGGCCTTGCGCATCATCGCCGACGGGCCTTCCTCGAGCTCCTCGACGCGGACGCTGAGGTAGCGGATCACGTCCTCGCTGATCCGCTCCTGGCGCTCGATCTCGGCGATCGCCGCGGACGGCGCGTCGATGTTGAGCAGCACGAAGTGGGCCTTGCGGTTCTTGTTCATGCGGTAGGTGAGGGAGCGAACCCCCAATTCTCGGTCTTCGTGACCTTACCGCCGAGACCCTCGACGATACCGGTCATCTGGGCCGTCAGTTCTTCCACCTGCTGGGTGCTCGCGTCCTGACGCGCGAGGAATACATGCTCGTAAAGCGGCATGGCTGTCCTTTCCAAGTTGGCGCAAATCCCGGCGTCAAGCCCTTCGAGACCTTGTGGAAAGGACTCGCAGACGTCAGCTCAGAAGGCGGGAACACGGGACGACGGGCCGACTGGCCCTGCCACATCAAAATCGCCTGGACAGCTTGGAGAGGGTACATCCCCAAGGTTGAGCAAGGTGAATTTGCTGGGACCGTCCGTTCAGCTCCCGGCTCGGGATCCACGGATGGCGGGCCTTATACCGATTTTCGGCGCCAAGGCAAGGGAAAGTGGTCGAATTGCGCCCGTCATGCGCTTGACATCCCGGCCTTTGCCAGTGTCTTTCCGGCCAAAGTTACTCAATTCCAGGGATTTTGGAACGTTCAGGGAGCGGCCATGACGGCAGCATTCACTTTTCCGGGGCAGGGGTCCCAGGCCGTCGGCATGGGCAAGGCGCTCGCGGACGCGTTTCCGGTCGCCCGTGCCGTGTTCGATGAGGTCGACGCCGCCCTTGGCGAGAAGCTGACCGCGATCATCTGGGAAGGCCCGGCCGAAACCCTGCAACTGACCGAGAACGCCCAGCCCGCCCTGATGGCGGTGTCGATGGCGACCTTGCGGGTGCTGGAGGCCGAGGCGGGGTTGTCGGTCGGGCGGGACGCGGCCTTCGTCGCCGGTCACTCGCTCGGCGAGTATTCGGCGCTGGCGGCCGCCGGCAGCCTGACCATCGCCGACACCGCCCGCCTGCTGCGGACGCGAGGTCTCGCCATGCAAAAGGCCGTTCCGGTCGGAGTGGGCGCCATGGCCGCGCTGCTCGGGATGGATTACGAGGCGGCCGTGGCGGTCGCCGAAGAGGCGGCCCAGGGCGAGGTCTGCCAGGCGGCCAACGACAATGGCGGTGGCCAGGTGGTGGTGTCCGGCAACAAGGCCGCCGTCGATCGCGCCGTCGAGATCGCGCGCGCCAAGGGCGCCAAGCGCGCCATGCTGCTGCCGGTCTCCGCGCCGTTTCATTGCAAGCTCATGCAGCCGGCGGCTGACGTCATGGCGGAGGCGCTGTCCAAGGTCACCATCAAGGCGCCGGCCTCGCCGCTGGTCTCGAACGTGCTCGCGGCCCCGATCAGTGATCCCGACGAGATCTGCCGTCGCCTGGTCGAGCAGGTCACGGGTACGGTGCGCTGGCGCGAATCGATCGCCTACATGGCGAGCCAGGGCGTGACGCGCTTCCTGGAGATCGGCGCGGGCAAGGTGCTCAGCGGCCTGGTCAAGCGGATCGCGGATGGTGCAGTCGGTGTCGCCGTCGGCGGACCGGCGGACATTGCGGCCGCCAAGGATGCGCTGGCCGCGGTCAAAATGTCGTAGAGCGTCGCGTATAGCGGCATTGAGGAGAGTTTGATGTTCGATCTGAGTGGCAGGACCGCGCTGGTCACCGGCGCGACCGGCGGCATCGGCAATGCGATCGCCAAGGCCTTGCATGCCCAGGGAGCGACCGTGGCCGTTTCCGGTACCCGGCGCGAGGTGCTCGAGACCCTCGCGGGCGAACTGGGCGGCCGCGTGCACGTCCTGCCTTGCAATCTGTCGGATACGGCCGAGGTCGAGGCGCTGGTGCCGGCCGCCGAGCAGGCGATGGGGCAGGTCGACATTCTCGTCGCCAACGCCGGCATCACCCGCGACAACCTGTTCGTGCAGCTCCGTGACGAGGATTGGGACGAGGTGATCAAGGTCAACCTGACCGCGACATTCCGCCTCTCGCGTGCCGCCACCAAGCTGATGATGCGCAAGCGCTTCGGCCGCATCATCGCGATCACCTCGATCGTCGGCGTCACCGGCAATCCGGGGCAGGGCAATTACACGGCGTCCAAGGCCGGCATCATCGGCATGATCAAGACGCTCGGCGCCGAGTACGCCAAGCGCGGCGTGACCGCCAACTGCATCGCACCCGGCTTCATCAAGACACCGATGACCGACGCTCTGAACGAGAAGCAGCGCGAGTCGATCCTCGCCAAGGTGCCGGCGGCGCGGTTGGGCACGCCGGAGGACATTGCTGCAGCTGCGGTGTACCTCGCCTCCAACGAGGCGGCGTATGTCACGGGCCAGACCATCCACGTCAACGGCGGCATGGCGATGATCTAGGCCCTGCCGCGGCTCGGAATGCGGCGAAAAGACGTCGCGACCAGTATACCGGGCCGTGTGGTCAATGATTCGCGTGTATGGTAACCGGGCGGCTGATGGGGGTACGAAGAACGCCATTGCAGGATTTCCAAACCCTGTATATTGGCGGGGCGAGCTGCCATCGTTCGCCGGGCCTCCGTCGGCTGGCGCTGCTGATCCGGGTTCCTGTTTGAGCGCTCTGGATCGGAGGCGTACCGGCCTCATGGAGAGTGTGGATTGGAGTTTGTGAGTGGCCCCGTTTCCGAAGTTTTCGGACCGCAAGTCGTCCGCCAAATTTCGGTAAAGGGGCGCTGCGGGGCAAATCTGGTTTTGCGCGATCGCGAAGGAAGTTTAGCGGCCGGGATGATGCGGATCATCCGGGGGTCGGGTCTTAAAGGAACAAGCACGAGGTTGAACGATGAGTGAGATTGGCGAGCGGGTTAAGAAGATCGTGGTCGAACACCTTGGTGTCGAGCCCGAGAAAGTGGTCGACAACGCGAGCTTCATTGACGACCTCGGTGCTGACAGCCTCGACACGGTCGAGCTCGTCATGGCTTTCGAGGAAGAGTTTGGCTGCGAGATTCCGGACGACGCCGCCGAGACGATCCTGACCGTCGGCGACGCCACCAAGTTCCTCGAGAAGAACGCCAAGAGCTGACGCTCCGGCGAAGTTGCGCGAAACCGGCCGATCCGTCTTGTGCGGTCGACCGGTTTCTTGCTGTTGGCGGCGTCGCGATGAGCCGTCATCTGGCGGCCGGCGACGGACGATTTGGACGCGCTGCCTGGCCAGAACGTGTTACTCGAACAATTGACCCGAGACGCTGCGACGGCCGTCAGCCGATCCTCAAGCGCGCAAAATCGGGTCTGGAGAAACGAACATGAGGCGGGTTGTCGTCACTGGCCTTGGCATGGTTTCGCCGCTTGGCTGTGGTGTGGAAACGACCTGGCAGCGCATCCTTCAGGGCAAGAGCGGTGCGCGCTTGATCGAGTCGTTCGACGTCTCCGATCTTCCCGCCAAGGTGGCCTGTCAGGTGCCGCGCGGCGATGGCTCCGACGGCACCTTCAATGCCGACCAGTGGATGGAGCCCAAGGACCAGCGCAAGGTCGACGATTTCATCATTTTCGCGATGGCTGCGGCGCGTCAGGCGCTCGATGACGCCAACTGGCATCCCGCGACGGAAGAGGACCGCTGCGCCACCGGCACGCTGATCGGGTCCGGCATCGGTGGCCTCTCGGGCATTGCCGACACTGCGATCCTCCTGAAGGAGCGCGGTCCGCGCAAAGTGTCGCCCTTCTTCATTCCCGGACGCCTGATCAATCTCGCCTCGGGCTATGTCTCGATCGAGCACGGACTCAAGGGTCCCAATCATTCGGTCGTCACCGCCTGCTCGACCGGAGCGCATGCGATCGGCGACGCCAGCCGCCTGATCGCACTCGGCGATGCCGATGTCATGGTCGCCGGCGGCACCGAATCGCCGATCTGCCGAATCGGCATGGCCGGTTTCTGCGCTGCGCGCGCGCTGTCGACCGGATTCAACGAGACGCCCGAGCGCGCGTCGCGCCCTTACGACAAGGACCGCGACGGCTTCGTGATGGGCGAGGGCGCCGGCGTGGTCGTGCTCGAGGCGTATGAGCACGCTAAGGCACGTGGAGCGCGGATCTACGCCGAGGTCTCCGGCTACGGACTGTCTGGAGATGCCTATCACATCACCTCGCCATCTCCGGACGGCGACGGCGGCTTTCGCAGCATGAGCGCGGCGCTGAAGCGCGCCGGCATCACGGCCGCCGACCTCGACTACATCAACGCGCACGGCACCTCGACTCAAGTCGGCGATGAGATCGAACTCGGCGCGGTGGAGCGCCTGCTTGGCAATGCCGCTTCGAAGATCTCGATGTCGTCGACCAAATCGTCGATCGGCCATTTGCTCGGCGCGGCCGGCGCCGTCGAAGCCATCTTCAGCATTCTCGCGATTCGGGATAACATCGCGCCGCCGACGATCAATCTGGAGAACCCATCGGTGGAAACCGCGATCGATCTCGTGCCGCATGCACCTCGCAAACGCGAGATCAACGTGGCGCTGTCGAACTCGTTTGGTTTCGGCGGCACCAACGCGTCGGTGGTCTTGCGGCGCGTGGTGACCTAGTGCGGAAGGACGGAATGCCGCTCGGGCCGATTGTCGCTTGGTCACGCGGATATCCGACTGCAGCCACACTAGAACCCAAGACTTCGCGTGTCTTTACTTCGCGTGTCTTTCGCAGGTCGGCCTTCGGCGCCGATGCGGTAAGTGGATGCGCATGGCGGTGAGGCCCGGCGAAAACACCTTTTCGCCGTATTCGATGACGAGATGACGAATCGTTAAATTGGGCGTGGACTTCAGGTCGCTTGCGTTGGGGAGCGCACGGCCACGACGAGAGCGACAGGACTGAAGGTTGCATCGATGAGTGAACGGCCGCCCATCTCGCCCCGCAGCCCGCGCGCAGCGCTGGAGCCGGAACGCGTGCCGCCGCCGCCGCGCCGTTCCGACCGCGCCCGCAATCCGTTCGTGGTGGTCGGCAACGCGATTATCACCTTGCTCATCCTGGCCATGCTCGGCGTGGGCGCGGCCTACTATTATGGACGGCAGATCCTCGAAGCGGCAGGACCGCTGCAGGAGGACAAGGTCGTCAACATCCCGCAGCGCGCGGGCAAACGCGATATTGCCGACGTGCTCGCGCGTGAAGGCGTGATCGACGTCAATCCGTGGATTTTCATCGGTGGAGTCTATGCCCTGAAGGCCAGTTCCGACCTAAAGCCGGGCGAGTATGCGTTCCAGAAGAATGCATCGTTGCGCGACGTGATCGGCGTCATCGTCGAAGGCAAGGTCGTGCAGCATTCGGTGACCGTGCCCGAGGGCCTGACGTCAGAGCAGATCGTGGCCCGCCTGTCCGAAAACGAGATATTCACTGGCAGCGTCCGCGAGATTCCGCGCGAAGGCACGTTGTTGCCGGAGACCTACAAGTTCCCGCGCGGCACCAGCCGCGATCAGGTCGTGCAACGCATGCAGCAGGCGCAGAAGCGTGTGTTGGCCGAGATCTGGGAACGGCGTAGTCCGGATCTGCCGGTCAGGACGCCGGAGCAGCTGGTGACGCTGGCTTCGATCGTCGAGAAGGAGACCGGCAAGCCCGACGAGCGCAGCCGGGTTGCCGCAGTATTCGTCAACCGGCTGAAGCAGAGGATCAAGCTGCAGTCCGATCCGACCATCATCTATGGTCTGGTCGGCGGCAAGGGCACGCTGGGCCGTCCGATCAAGCGCAGCGAGATCACCCAGCCGTCGCCCTACAACACTTATGTGATCGAGGGCCTGCCGCCGGGACCGATCTCCAACCCCGGCCGCGCCTCGCTGGAGGCGACCGCCAATCCGGCGCGCACGCGCGATCTCTATTTCGTCGCCGACGGCACCGGCGGCCATGCTTTCACCGAAACCTACGACCTGCACCAGAAGAACGTCGCCAAGCTCAGGGCGATGGAGCGGCAGACCCAGAACGACACCATCGAGCCCGACGAGGCGCCGCCTGCCGTTGCCGGCGGAGCGGTGGATCCGCCAGCCGGGGCAGCCGCGCCACGGGCGCCGGCCGGTGCGAAGAAGCCGCCCGCCAACCGCGCCACCGGCGGAGTTGCTCCCGGCAACGGTGCGCGGCAGGGCGCCGCGCAGCCGAGCCCGCCGGTCGTTCAGCAATAATTTCCCACGCATGCCGGCCGCGCAGAACCGGGCTTAACATTTGCCCAAAAGGCCGTAAGGTTCGCGCACTTTTGGCGGGGATGAGTCTCTCCCGTTCCTGATGTGCCGGAGACATGGACGAAATGGCGCTGTCGAGCATGACCGGCTTTGCCCGTAGCCACGGGGCAAGCGGTCCCTACTCGTTCGAGTGGGAGTTGAAATCGGTCAACGCCAAAGGATTGGACGTCCGGGTGCGGCTGCCGCAGGGCTGGGACGAGGTCGAGGCCTTCGCCAAGAAGCGCGCAACGGAAGTCCTGTCGCGCGGCACCGTCTATGCGAATCTCACCGTCAAGCGCGCCGAGACCGGGTCGACGGTGCGAATCAACGAGGATGTGCTGGCCGCCGTCCTGAAGGTGGCGAGCTCGCTTGCGGGCCGGATCGACGCTGTCGCGCCGAGCATCGACGGGCTGTTGTCGATCAAGGGCGTGATCGAGGTGGCGGAGCCGGAGAGCGACGAGTCCGAGGACAAGGCCGCCAAGGAGGCGGCGATTGCGGTGTTCGAGACCGCGCTGAAACATCTCGTCGTGATGCGCCGGCGCGAGGGCGAAACACTCGGCCAGATCCTCAATCAGCGCGTCGACGAAATCGAGGCGCTGGCGAAAAGGGCGGAGGCGTCGCCGGGCCGCAGGCCCGAGGCGATCAAGGCGCGGCTGGCCGAGCAGGTAGCAACCTTGCTCGAGACCTCCGATCGCTTCGATCCCGACCGCCTGGCGCAGGAGGCGCTGCTGATCGCGGCCAAGGCCGACGTGCGCGAGGAACTCGATCGCATCGCCTCGCACATCGCGCAGGCACGCGAGATGCTCGGCAAGGGCGGCCCCGTCGGCCGCCGGCTCGACTTCCTCGCTCAGGAATTCCATCGTGAGGTCAACACCACCTGCTCGAAGTCGAACGACATCGAGCTGACGAACATCGGCCTGGAGATGAAGACCGTGGTCGAGCAGTTCCGCGAACAGGTTCAGAATCTGGAGTGATCCATGGCGGCTCACGACGGAAGCTTCGATGGGGTCGAGCGGCGCGGCCTGATGTTCGTGCTGTCGTCGCCTTCTGGGGCGGGCAAGACGACGCTGTCGCGCCTGCTGATCGAGCGCATGTCGGGGCTGCGGATGTCGGTCTCGGCGACGACGCGCCCGATGCGTCCTGGCGAGGTCGACGGCCGCGACTATCACTTCGTCGACCGGGCGCGCTTCGAGGACATGGTCAAGCGCAACGAGTTGCTCGAATGGGCCACCGTGTTCGACAATCGCTACGGCACGCCGCGCGCGCCGGTCGAAGCGGCGCTATCGGCGGGCCAGGACGTGCTGTTCGATATCGACTGGCAGGGCACGCAGCAACTGCGCGAGAAGGCGCGGCAGGACGTCGTCAGCGTGTTCATTCTGCCGCCGTCCGCCGCTGATCTGGAGAAGCGTCTCCACACCCGCGCGCAGGACTCCCATGAGGTCATCCGCGGGCGCATGAGCCGCGCCAGCCACGAGATGAGCCACTGGGCGGAGTACGACTACATCGTCATCAACCGCAACGTCGACGATGCGTTTGCCGAGGTGCAGTCGATCCTCAAGGCCGAGCGCCTGAAGCGCGAGCGCCGGACCGGATTGACGACCTTCGTGCGCGAGCTGCAGCGCCAGCTCGAGAGCTGAAACGCCTTCCGTCTACGCCCGCCGGCCGAGGCGCGCCAGGATGTCCTGGATGCCGTCGAGCTCATCATCCTGCTGAATGTTGCGCGGCCGCGGCCGCAGCGCCGGAGGCCGCGGAATGAAGTCGAGCGGCGGGGTCGCCGGATCCTCGAACTGGGGCGGCACGAACAGGGGCGCTGCTGCGGTGGCTGCGGCTGACGCGGCGTCTGCGGTCGGTCGATGATCGGTGGCGCGGCGGGGATCGACGACCGCGATTCCAGGAGACTCATCAGTCGGGCCGCGGGGTCATCATGCACGTGCGCGACGTCCTGCTGAGCCTCGACGGAGAACTCCTCCTGCTGCGGCTCTGCCTCCAGCTCGTCTTCGGGCAATGAAAAGCGTGACTGCAGAAGGTTGATCAGCGCCGCTGCAGGATCGTCGAGCTCATCGTCTTCGGCGGCAGGGGCCTCCGACATCATCGCGGGTCCGGCCATGGCGATGTCATCGTCAGGCTGAGGGGCCGGTTGTCGTGCCGCATGCGCGCGAAGCGTCTCGATCAGTGCGGCCGCTGGATCGGCTGGTGCCGTTGACGGCGCGCGCGGGGGCGCGGGCTGATGGGGCATCGTGGGAACGGGCTGAGCGGCCGGCTGGCCGCCACGCACATGGTTCGTCAGGTGTTGCGACGCCTGCGTGGTCCGGGGGCAGCGTCCGCCTGCGCTGGCGGAGCCGTCTCGGCGAGGGCCGCCGCAGCCGCAGCATCGCCAGCTTCGCCGGGTTGCGTGGTACGCCGCTTGGCCGCGCGCGACACCAGCAGCGCGGCAATCACCTTGGCGGCGTCGATCGGAGCGCCGGCAGAGGGGGACGTGGCATCCCTGCTGCGGGCCTTGCGGAGCGCCGACACGATTTCGCTGACGTCGACAGGGGCAGGTGGGGCGACGGTCGCGGCAGCCTGCGTCGGTGGCGGGGCGGCTGGCGGCACCGGTGCGGTCCCCTGGATGCGGGTGGGATCCGCTGGTTCAACTCGCTGCACCGCCGGCCAGGGCTCGGCGGGTGCGGTCGGTGCCGCATAGGTCGGCGAGCGCTGCGAGGCGGCCGCAGCGGCGACGCTCGCCTGGGCCTGGGCTGCTGCAATTTTGGTGGCAGTGGCCTGGGCCGCGGCCATCTGGGCAGCCGTCAGTTGTGCCTGCGCCGCAGCCGCAGGCGATGGGGCAGTTGTGGCAACCGGCGATGGCTGCGCGTTGGTCGCAGCGGTCTGTGCCCCGGAAGGCTCGGCCCGGCGCACCGCTGCGCGATCCACCAGCTCATCGACCGCCTGCCATACTGCCTCGGTGGACTGCGATCGTTGCATCTCCGCGGCCGCGTCCCGGTCGCGTCGGCGTGCGGCCAGGGCCGGGTGATCCTGATGCTGGTGAGACGGCGCCGGTCGCTGCGCACGGGCTTCGATCTGGTCCGTTGAAGCGGACAGCCGCGCGCTCGCGAGGTCGAGCGCCGAAGCCGGCTGAGAGCCGCGGCTGCCGCCCGAATGGGAGGGGGCTGCCGGCGTGCTGCCGCGGCCCGCACGTATCCCGCCCTGCGGTGCCTTGGACCGTGGTTTGACGCGACCACGGCGCATCCGGACTGCGTCCGCGTGCCAGCTGCCGTTGCGCCGTTGTCGTCGTCCCATCCGGCTGAGCCGATAGAGCGCGCTCGCCAGCAGTCCTGAAATCGCGAGTGCGCCGATCACCACGAGCATGAGCACGTGGATGGGTGCTTCGGGCTTGCTCGGCTTCGGTGCGATGATCGGCCCGTCGGCAGCCGGCGCCGTACTCGCGTCCGGCTCCGCATTGCCGTCGTCGGCCATTGCCGGCGGTGGCGCATCGGCCGCGATCGGCTCCGCCTGTTGCGGCGGGGCAGAGGGCCAGGGCGAGTTGTCGAGGCTGCGAGGCAGGCTGGTGTCCGATGCCGTCAGCGTCGTCGGTGTGGCGAGAGATTGCGGCTTCGGCGTGCCCCGCACGGCGAGATCGGCCCGCAGCCGGGGCTGCGGCGCTTCTGCGAGGGCGTCGCTGGTGCGAGCGACCGGGCCATCGGTCCGTCTTGGCGTCAGTTTGGGTGGAGCGGGCTGGGCGAAGTCCCAGGGAGCCGGCTGCTGCGTCGCCCGTATCGGTGCCGCGGCGTTGCCGTTTGTGTCTTTCAGATACCAGCAACGCCGGTTGGTGCCACGATCGAAACGATAGTACCAGCGTTGCGCGTCGGACTTCTCTCCCGTCGGCTCGGTCAGACATTCCTCCGCCGCCAACACGACGCGCGGCAGCACGAGCACGACGGTGCCAGCGATTCCGGCTGCAATGGCAAACGCAACTCCTGCCGTTCGGCCTGCCATTGAAGACTCCGGATACGCTTACGCAACGGCGCGTTCTCGGAGAGAAGTTGGGTGGCAATGAGCCGCAATTCCGGATTAATTCTGTCGCGATCCTTTCGTGCCCGAGTGCGGCTTTTTTCCCACAAGAAAGATCCGCATCACGCCGCGATTTTGGCCGCGCTATCGCGCCAAGTCGGTCACATCGATGACGATGAACCGGGCTTTTCACCCTCAGGGATCAGAGGCGTCGCAACGACAACCTCTGCGTTTGTGGACAAATGATTGGCCGCAGTCGCAGCGAGCGGCAGCGGTGCAGCACCGCCGCCGCGTGCGATGTCGCAACGGGAGAGGGATCAGTTCGTCAGCACCACGCGTCCGACCACATGGCCCGCGCGCAGCGCATCGATCCACTTCTGGACGTCGGCCATCGGCTCCTCGCGCATCGGCGGCGGCTTGATCTTGCCGGCGCGCGCGAGCGCCATCAACTCGTGCGCCTCCGTCAGCGTGCCGACCATGAAGCCCTCGATGGTCATGCGCTTGTACACCCATTGAACCATCGGCAGGGTGAACTGGCCGCCCATCAGTCCGGAGACGACGATCTTGCCGCCGCGTGCAACGACGGAGACCGCAAAGGCCATCGACTTCTCGTTGCCGGCGAAATCGACGACCTCGTCGAAGCCGCCCTCTGTCTCCTTGAGGATACGCTTGATCACATCCGGCTCGGCCGGATCGTAGGCCGTCGCGGCGCCATTCTTCAGCGCGGTCTCGCGCGCGGCTGCCGAGAGGTCGGCCACCGAGATCGGCTGCTTGAACATCGCCTGCGCGAACGACAGGCCCATCATGCCGACGCCGCCGAGTCCGATCAGCAGCAGATTGCGCTGGCGCGGCCGATCCACGAGGCGCTTGAGCGCGCCATAGGCCGTTACGCCGGAGCACATCAGCGTCGCGGCCTGGTTGACCGGCAGCGGATCGTATTCCAGCAGATACTTGGCATCCGGCACCAGCACGTGGGTGGCGAAGCCGCCGTCGATCGAGACGCCGAGGAAGCGCTGCTTGGCGCACAAATTCTCGTCACCATTGGCGCAGTCGCGGCACTGGCCGCAGCCGATCCACGGAAACACCGCGCGGCGCGCGCCGATCAGCTCCTTCGGCACGTCGGGTCCGACCTCGTCGACGACGCCGGCGATCTCGTGTCCGAGCGTGAAGGGCAGGGTCATGCCGCGCGTGGTATCCAGGCGCTTGCCGCCGCCGAGATCGGCATAGCCGTCCTGGATATGCAGGTCGGAGTGGCACAGGCCGCAGCGCTCGATGCGAACCAGAACTTCCCGGCCTTGCGGCTTCGGCGTCTCGACGATGGTTTCGCACAGCGGTGCATCGAACTTGACGAGCGACTGACGGCGCATCAACGCCATGATGAAACTCCCTGAAATGCTTGTTGATTACGACTTGTTCTCGTTGCGACTATTGGTCAATTCGCGGGCCATGGCAACAAAGCCGGACACCGGAATGGTCTCGGCGCGGCGGGTGGGATCGACGCCCGCGGCGGCTGCGAGCCGCGCGGGATCCGACGGCAGCGACTTCAGGCTCTGCCGCAGCATCTTGCGGCGCTGGCCGAAGGCGGCGGCGGCGACCTGCTCGAGCGCGCGGCGGTCGCAGGGTTCGGGCGAAGGGCGCGGCACCAGCCGCACCACGGACGACGTGACCTTCGGTGGCGGCACGAAGGCG
Organism: Bradyrhizobium oligotrophicum; assembly: GCA_050641875.1. Taxonomy (GTDB): domain Bacteria; phylum Pseudomonadota; class Alphaproteobacteria; order Rhizobiales; family Xanthobacteraceae; genus Bradyrhizobium; species Bradyrhizobium oligotrophicum_B. The sequence goes on along the minus strand of CP192619.1, from coordinate 6,249,371 downwards.
GATGGCGAGATGTCGAACAGGATCTTGGTCTCGCAGCGCCAGTTGGCGAGCACGCCGAGCCGGCCATAGGCGTCCTCGTTCTCGCGCGCGACGATGCGCTCGGCGACCTCGCGCTGAAACATCAGCACCATCATGTCGTACCAGGGCGGCCACGGCTCTGCGGAGAGCCAGCCGATCAGGAGATGCGTCGCGATGTTGTAGGGCAGGTTGGCGACGATCTTGGCCTTGGTGCTGCCGAGGTAGGGCCGGACGTCGAAGGTGCGGGCGTCGGTGCAGACGATTTCGAGCCGCCCCGGATAGCGCGCGGCGATCGCCTGCAGCGCCGGGATTGCACGCTCGTCGTGCTCGACCGCGATCACGTGGCGGGCGCCGAGCGCGAGCAGCGCCCGCGTCAGGCCGCCCGGCCCGGGGCCGATCTCCACCACCGTGGCGTCCTCGAGCGAACCCGCGGCGCGCGCGATCCTGGCGGTGAGATTGAGATCGAGCAGGAAGTTCTGGCCGAGTGCCTTGCGCGCCGACAGCTGATGATCGCGAATGACCTCGCGCAGGGGCGGGAGGTCGTCGATGGCGGTCATGACGCGTGGCTGGCCATGCGCGCGGCGAGCCGCAGGGCCGCGATCAGGCTCGCCGGATTGGCGGTGCCCTTGCCGGCGATGCCGAACGCCGTGCCGTGGTCCGGCGAGGTGCGGATGAAGGGCAGGCCGAGCGTCACGTTGACGCCGTCGTCGAACGCCAGCGTCTTGATCGGGATCAACGCCTGGTCGTGATACATGCAGATGGCGCAGTCGTAGGTCTTGCGCGCGGCTTCATGAAACATCGTGTCGGCGGGCAGCGGTCCCTGCACGTCGAGGCCGGCATTGCGCAAGGTTGCGATCGCGGGCGCGATGGTCGTGTCCTCTTCGGTGCCGAGCGTGCCGTCCTCGCCGGCATGCGGATTGAGGCCCGACATCGCAATGCGCGGCCGCGACACGCCGAAATAGCGGCGCAGGCTCGCTGCGACGATGCGTGTCGTCGAGGTGATCAGCGGGCTCGTGAGCAGCTCGATCGCCTCGCGCAGCGCGACGTGGATCGTCACCGGCACGACGGCGAGGATCGGTGACCACAGCATCATGACAGGCTGCGGGACCGCGCCGCCATCGGCGGCGAGCTCGGCGAGAAATTCGGTATGGCCGGGATGCGAGAAGCCGGCACGGTAGAGCACGGCCTTGGCGATCGGGTTGGTCACGACGGCGCTGGCGCGCCCGGCCCTCACGTCGGCCACGGCCTCACGGATCGAGCCGATGGCCGCCTCGGCACTCGTCATGTCCGGGCGGCCGGGCAGGGCCGTCACGGCGTGCCCGGTAGAGACCACGGGCAGCGCGGCCGCAAACGCCTGCGCCGCTTGTTCGGGACGAACCTCGTCCACGGTGACGGGAAGGTCGAGCAGCTTGGCGCGCTCAGCCAGGAACGCAGGATCACCACGCACGTAGAAGGCGGGGAGTCCGAGCTCGGTGCGGCGCAGCCACGCCTGCAGGGTGATGTCGGGTCCGATGCCTGCCGGTTCCCCCAGGGTCAGCGCGAGCGGCTTCGTCATCAGCGATATTCGATCATCGCCGCCTTGCGGACTTCCTGCAGATAGGCCTTGGAGGTGGCCTCGTATTTCTTGGTGTACATCTGCTCCTTGATCTCGCGCTTCTTCGGCGTGTCGATCGTGGTCGGAGTCCGCGAGCAGAGGGCCACCATCTGAATGCCTTGCCGCGTCGCCTCCGGCGGCGTCAGGTGGCCGATCGGTGTGTCATCGAGCAGCTTGCGCAGATTGGGCGGGATGTCGGCGGAGGTCTTGACGACGATCTCCTTGATGACGGCATTCGCCGTCGTCTTGAAGATGTTGTTGGCTTCGGCGCAGGTCTGCACCCGTGCGCGCAAGGCCTCGGCCTCCTTGTGCCGCGCTTCCATCAGTCCCTGGTTCGAGGAGTTCGACACGATCAGCACGATCGGCTGCATCTTGTACTCGAACGCCTGGCCCTGCTGATCGCCGTCGCCGCCGGCGGCGGCGACGGCCGCGGCCACGTCCTTGTCGGACACGATCAGACGCTCCTTGTAGCGGCCGCGCACCAGGCTGCTCCAGACGATCTCGGCCTTGATGCGGGCCTTCAGCGTCTCCGGCCGCACACCCTGGCTCTCCAGCGATTTGGTCAACTGTTCCGGGTTGAGCCGCATGCGAGAGCCCATGCCGGCAAACGACTGGTCGACGTCGGAGGCGGTCGGCTCGACGCCAAACTTCTTGCCTTCCTTGATCTTCACCTTGTCGTCGATCAGCTCGTTGATGATCTCCTGGCGAGTCTGATGCTTGCGCGTGCTCAGGAAGTTCAGCTTGGTGCGCTGCTCGATGTCATAGTCGGTGATGGGATCGCCATTGACCATGACGACAATGCTCTGGGCGCGAGCCGACATCGTTCCGATGCCGCAGACGAGCGCGGCAAGAGTGCAGATGGCCAGGGCCCGAAGGCGAGGAGAGAACGCGATCGTCATGACCAAGCTTCGCTGTCGCTATTGATCCAACTGGAAGCCGCGCCACGACTCCCAACGAGGGACTTTTGAACCCCACGGAGCGGCCCGTCTGAGACTGGCGCGCGCTACTGAAGGCCCCCAGCCCCGGTTCCCGTGGACGAGGAATTGGCCAGCGTCCGGAGTCCGATCTGGAGCATATAGGCATGGCTCAGAACGGGGGAGTGGTGCCCGCCGTGTAATTATACGACGTTACATAGTTGGCGGCCAGCACGAAACAATCGTCCACATAGCCGGCGCCGATCACATACTGGTTGATCTTGTTGGCTGCCAGATCCCAGCGCGCCGCACCGGTGACGACCCAGTTCGGCGCCACCTTGACCGAGCCGCTGCCGAGGATGCCCTCGCGACGGTCGAGATAGCCGAGCGCCGGATCGGCGGCATAGTTGCCGTAGGTCAGGGCCACCGACCAGCGGTCGAAGTTCGCCTTGGCTTCCGCCTCGAAGCGCTGGATGTTCAGGGTCTGCTGGTCGGAACCGGCTGCGCATGCTGAACGTGTAGGTGCGGTTCGGCGAGTAATCGACGCGGGCCACGTAGTCCGAGACGTTCTTGTCCAGGCCGGAGCCGATGGCGGTGTTGTTGGCATCCTGCACCGCGAACGAGTTCATCCCGAACAGATGATAGGACTGGCCGAACAGCACGTTGATGGTGCCGCCGCGGTCGAACTGCGTGGTGGCCTGGACGCCGACATTGGCGCGGCCGCCGCCTTCGACGCGGTCGTAGCCGGAGAACTTGTCGACGCTGAACAGGTTGCTGGCGTCGAACACCATGCTCTGGGCGTCCTCGTTCGGCAGCCGGCCGGCATAGGTCTCGTTCGGCCGGATGATCACTTGTGCGATCGGCTCAATCGTCGTCGTGCCCCACGGCTGAACGTTGATGAACGGATAGCGATATTCCAGGCCGACCGTCGGCATCAGGCGCAGCGCCTGGGTGTCGCCGGTCTGCAGGAAGTTGCCCACGCCCGGCTGGTTCGAGACGTTGGCGTTGATCGCATCCGCGCGCAGGATCGCGAACGGCGTCCAGATCTGGCCGTAGGGATCGGTGAACGACCGCCGCCACTCCGCCTGCGCGGTCAGGCGGGTGTAGGTGCCGGGCGTGGCGCGCAGCAGGCACTGGTTGGGCAGACGCGCCCGCGGATCGGCAGATACCGTCGTGCACAGTCCGGCGGTGTTGGCCGTGGTCGTGATCGGGTCGAACACCGCCGTCTGGCGGCTCAGATTGACGAAGTTGGTCTTGTAGCTGAACTCGCCGCCGAACACGGGATAGTTCAGCACGTTCGAGTAATCCAGCACCGGATAGACCACTGGCACGGTCTGCTGGTTGCCCGAGAAGCTCAGATAGTGGATCGCCCTGACGTCGAAGAAGCTGCGGCTGCCGACGCCGGTCAAATAAAGCTGCGAGATCGCCTCGGTCGGGAGGCTCATGAACGAGTTGAACGGGTCGCGGTACTGCGCCAGCCGGTAATCCGACAGGAACATGTAGTCGGACAGCAGGATGCCGTCCCAGCCCCAGACCCATTTGTCGTTGAGCGCGAACTGGCCCTTGGTGTCGACGCCGCCGCGGAACTGGCGATCGCCCGGCTGGCCGGCGAAGGCTTTGCGGTCGAGCTGATCGATGCCGTACAGGCGCACCTGATAGCCGCCATTGCTGAGGCGCTGGCGGAACTCGGTCTGCAGCAGCACGCCCTGCTTGGAGGTGATGCGCGGCGTGAAGGTTGCGTCGTAATCCGGCGCGATCGCCCAGTAATAGGGGATGTCGACGCCGAAGCCGTAGCCGCCGGTCTGGGTGACGCCCGGCATCAGGAAGCCGCTCTTGCGCTTCACGGTCGGATCGGGCGTCGAGAAGTAGGGGATGTAGGCCAGGGGAACGCCGAAGAACTCGAGCTGGGCGTTCTCGAAATACAGCATCTTCTCGGTCTGGTCGTGGATGATGCGCGCACCCTTGACCTGCCACAGCGGCGGCTTCTTCGGATCGTCCTTGCACGGCGCGCAGGCGGTGTACACGCCGTTCTCGAAGACGGTGTAATTACCCTTGGAGCGGTCGGCGCGGGTCGCCGCCATCCGCGTCTGGTCCTCGGTCTCGACGCGCAGCGAATCGACGAATCCGTCGCGATAATCGTCGGACAGATCGAGGCTGTTGGCGTAGGTGATCTTGCCGTCGGCGTCGGTCATGCGGATGTTGCCTTCCGCATGCAGGCGCTTGGTCTTCTGGTCGTAGATCACCCGGTCGGCCTCGACCGAAGTGCCGTTGTAGAACAGTTGCACGTTGCCGACCGCCGACACGCGCGAGTTGTTGTAGTCGTAATCGACCTCGGTCGCCTGCACCAGCATCTGGTTGTCGTTGGCGACGCGCGGCGGCGGCGCCTTGGGCGGACGCGGATTGTAGGTGAAGCCCTGCGCGACGGCAGGCGTCGGCGCCACGACCGCGGTCGCAGCAGCAACCATCAGGCCGAGCCCGCAGGCCAAAACGAATCCAAGTACGCCAGACCCGGCGCGACGCACGCGCGCGCAGCCGACGCGCGCAACGGCATGCTGCCGAAGCGCGGCGAGCGCTGTCTGACGGACGGCAACGAACGACACTAGCCGTCCTCCTGGTAGAGCAAAGCCATGAAACCGGTGAGGCCGCCGACGAACACCGGCAGCCACGCCGCAGCGATCGGATTCATCAACTCAGCCTTGCTCAAATCTTCAGTTACTTTCGACAGAACGTAGAGCAGAAAGCCGGCGCCCACGCCACTCAAAACCATTTTCTGTACGCCACCCATTCGGAAGAACCTGAGCGACACGGATGCAGCCAGCATGACCATCGCAGCCAGCAAAAATGGCTGCGCGATCAGCTTATGATACTGCAGTCGGTACCCCGCGGTCGCGAAGCCTGAGCTCTCCGACGAACGGATGTATGTCGGCAGTTGCCAAAACGACACAGTTTCGGGGGTGGAGAAGCTGTTTCGGACCTGCGCCGGCGTCAGGCTGGTCGGAAGAATGTACGTCGGTTCGTCGACCGGCGGTGCATCGAGGGAGAATCGGCGCACCGACCGGAAGACCCACCGGCCTTCTTCCAGGGTCGCCTCGCGCGCTTCGATTCTGCTCCTTGAAGTGCTTGTCCGTATCAAAACGGAACAGGGTTAGTCCGGTCAGGCGGACGCCCTGCTGCTCGCTGCGCGCGGCATTGATGATGACCGAGCCGTCGGGGTTGATCTGGTTGAGCCAGAAGCCGGCGGCATCCTGCACGCCGCCACCCGGCGCTGCGCCGAACAGCTCGGCCTCCATGCGCTTGGAGAGCTCGCGCAGATTTGCCGACATCGGGTTGTAGAGGGTCGTGGCCATCAGCCCGAGCACGATGGCGCTTGCCAGCGCCGGCGCGATGAACTGCCAGGCGGAGACCCCGGCCGCGCGCGCCACCACGAGTTCGAGCCGGCGCGACAGCGCGAGATAGCAGGTCATGGCGCCGATCAGGACGCAGAACGGCATCATCTTCTCGAGCAATTGCGGCACTCGGAACAGCGACGTCTCCGCCACCATCAGCGCCGATGCGGAGGCAAGCCCGGAGGTCTTGCGCACCATCTCGATGTAGTCGACGAGCACGAGCAGGATGAAGATGCTCGCGAACACGCCGACCGCCGAGACCAGGAAGCGGCCGGCGAAATAGCGCCCGAGCGTGTTGGTGACCATGCTCATGCGGTGGCCGGCCTTCGGAACAGGCGTGCGATCCGCGCGTTCGAGCGGTTGATGGCTTCCATCAGCCGCGCCGGCGGTTCGACCACCACGCCGCCGACGATGATCCAGATGCTGAGGCCGAGCACGCCGAACAGCATGAGGTACTGCACCAGCGCCGCCATCGGCGTCTTCACGGTCATGACCGAGCAGGCGAAGCCCGCCATGCGGACGCCGAACACGGCGAGAATGGCGCTGCCGAACGAGAAGTTGCGGCTCTGGCGTGTCGTCCGCGGTGCGCCCAGGAACGCGAAGGTGAGGGCCGCGAAGGCGAACGGATAGATCGGCGCCAGGAAGCGGTCGTGCAATTCCTGGCGGAATTGTCCCGGGATCTGCTTGTAGATCGGATCGTTCTCGGCGGGCGCCATCAGCTCCCACAGATAGCGCTCGCGGATGCCGAGCGTGACATCGCGGCCCTGGTTCGAAAACTTCGACATGTCGAAGGCGTAGCGGGCGAACGCGACCATCGCCGGCTCGCGCTTGCCGAGCTCGAAGCGTTCCAGATTGCCGTCCTCGAGCACCAGGAACGAGCCGTCGGCATTCTTCACGACGGTGCCCTTCTCGGCGATGATCGTGATTCGCTCCTTGGGGTCGCGGCGGTCATCGATCAGGATGCCGGACAGCTCACCGCCGGGTTGGCGCTCGCGGATCCGGATGGTCAGGTTCTGGTCGAGCTGCGCGAAGCGCCCGGGCTGCAGGATGTTGGCGAGCACGTCGGCGGTGATCTCGGCGTCCCACTGCTTGATCCGGCGCAGGCCGTCGGGGGCGAAGAACGCGGCGATCACCGTCACCAGCACCGCCACCGCGCAGGTGGCATAGGCGAACGGCACGAACAGCCGGATCGGCGACATGCCGGCCGCGTTCATGACGATGATCTCCGAATCGGTCGCGAGCTTGTTCAGCGTGTGCGAGACCGCGATCATCAGCGCGATCGGCGCGATGACGCCGAGCAGGGAAGGAATCACGAGCCCGGTGATGCCGAGGAAGGTCAGGATCGTCTGGCCCTGGCTGGTCATCAGGTCGATGCCGCGCAACGCCTGCGTAATCCAGATCACGCCGGTGAGGCTGACCAGGACCAACGCGAACGACGCCAGCGTCGTGCGAAAGATGTACCTGTCGATGGACCCCATCGTCTGCGCTCGATCCCCAGTCATCTGTTCCGGAACGAGCGCCGCAGCCAACCCTCGCAACGGGCCCCTAAGGCTGCTGTCGCCGTCACGTTCCGAAGGCGGTGAATATCTCTACCATCCCTTTGATCCGTCGACAAAATGGCTGTGGCATGGCGCCACGAAAATACGGTTAAAATTTCATCATTGTGACTGGTCCGCCACGCGGCGCTTGGCAGCTCCCGGCCCGGGCAGGTCATACTGCTGCCAAGTTGGGTTCCGAACTGCCGCCATCCTGGTCTGGCCCTTGAGGTTTTCGGTCGGACGTGGCGGCTCATCACGTCGAAATTTGGAGGATTGCTTGATGTCCGACGCCGTCAAGGTCGGCTTCGTCCCGCTGTCGACCGCCCCGCGTGGCATCGTGGTGGCGTTCTGCGATGACACCCTGCGACTCGGAGTCGCGACCGAGAAGGCGCTCGGGGGAGCGTCGGACCTGATCAAGCGCGCGGCGGGGGCAGCCCGGTTCAAGGGCAAGGATGGCGCGGTGTTGGATCTCCTGGCTCCTGAGGGAATCAAGATTCAACGCTTGATCGTCATTGGCACCGGCAAGGGTTCGGACCTCAAGGACAAGGATTTCCTCAAATACGGCGGCACTTTAGCCGGAAAGCTGAACGCCGGAACTGAAGCGGTGACGGTGCTGGCCGAATTGCCAGCCGGGTCGCTGCTGCCGGATCAGGTCAGCTCGCTGGCCGCCGGGATCCGGCTGCGGGCCTATCGGTTCGACCGCTACAAGACCAAGAAGAAGGACGAGGAGGGCGCCGTCAGCGCCAGTGTCTCGATCGCGGTGGCGGACGTCGCTGCGGCCAAGAAGGCCTTCGCGCCGCGATCCCACGTCACCGACGGCGTGATACTGGCGCGCGAGCTCGTCAACGAGCCGCCGAACGTGCTCTATCCGGAGGAATTCGCCAAGCGCGCAGCCGCCTTGCGCAAGCTCGGCGTCACCGTCGAGATCCTCGACGTGCCCGCGATGAAGAAGCTTGGCATGGGTGCGCTGCTCGGCGTCGGCCAGGGCTCGGCACGGCCGAGCCGCACCGTCGTGATGCACTACAATGGCGGCAAGCGCGGCGAGCAGCCGGTCGCCTTCATCGGCAAGGGTGTGTGCTTCGACACCGGCGGCATCTCGATCAAGCCGGCCGGCTCGATGGAGGACATGAAGGGCGACATGGGCGGTGCGGCCTGCGTGGTCGGCCTGATGCATGCACTCGCGGCCCGCAAGGCCAAGGCCAACGTGATCGGTGCCATCGGCCTGGTCGAGAACATGCCGGACGGCAATGCTCAGCGTCCAGGCGACATCGTCACCTCGATGTCGGGCCAGACCATCGAGATCATCAACACCGATGCGGAGGGCCGGCTCGTGCTCGCCGACGTGCTGTGGTACGTCTCGACCAAGTTCAAGCCGAAATTCATGATCGACCTGGCAACCTTGACCGGCGCGATCATGGTCGCGCTCGGCACCGAGCATGCCGGCCTGTTCACCAACAATGATGATCTCGCCGACAAGCTGTTCAAGGCGGGGCAGGAGACGGGTGAGAAGGTCTGGCGCATGCCGCTCGGACACGAATACGACAAGCTGATCGATTCGCAGTTCGCGGACATGAAGAACACCGGCGGACGCCATGGCGGCTCGATCACCGCCGCGCAATTCCTGCAGCGCTTCGTCAACGACACGCCGTGGGCGCATCTCGACATTGCCGGCACCGCGATGGGCGCGCCGAAATCGGAGATCAACCAGAGCTGGGGATCGGGCTATGGCGTCCGGCTGCTCGATCGGCTGGTGTGGGATTCCTACGAATCCAAATCCGATACCAAAGCTGAAGCCAAATCCGGCGCCAAGGCGTAACGCGGGGCGATGACCGAAGTCCTGTTCTACCACCTGCAGAACATGACCGTGGAAGGCGTGCTGCCGCCGCTGCTCGAGAAGTCGCTCGAGCGCGGTTGGCGCGTCGTGGTGCAGTCGACGTCGGAGGAGCGTGCGGATGCGCTCGATGCGCATCTGTGGACCTATCGCGACGATTCGTTTCTGCCGCACGCCACCTGGCGGGTGGCCGATGCGGCCGACCAGCCGATCGTGCTCGCGGTGGAAGAAAGCAATCCCAACGGCGCGAACGTCCGGTTCCTGGTGGATAACGCGCCGCTGCCATCGGACTCGCACAGCTACGAGCGCATGGTGCTCGTGTTCAACGGCGATGATGCTGACGCGCTCGCGGCTGCGAGATCGGCGTGGACCGATTGCAAATCGCGGGGATTCGAGGTCACCTACTGGCAGGCGGATGAACGGGGGCGCTGGCAGCGCCGACAATGATGCGGGAGCCCATGAAGCGCCATTGATGGCAGCGTCGCGTGATTAATGATAATCTGCCGATTTACCGGCAGAGCGTTGGCAAAGTCACGAACGTGCCGCAAAGTGATGTTGGGACAACACGTTAGAGTGTCCACAGGTTGCAATTCAGCAAGGTTCATCGTGCGAGACCACACCAAACAGCTGACGCGCGCTCTGGCGTTCCTTGTGCTTGCCCCGGTCGTCGCCGGATGCTCGAGCACGCCCGACTTCCTGTCCAAGGACGCCGAGTGGTTCAACCGGCCGCAGCGCCTGTTCATCAGGAACATCTCGATCGACGCGCCGCCGCTGACGCCGGACAAGCCGGTCACCGCTGAGGATCTCGTGAGCGCCGAAGGCGCATGCCCGGGCATGGCGCCTGCGGCCGGTGCTGCGGGCGCGAACGCACTGGCGAATGATCCCGCCGCGGCCACGCCGACTGTCGTCGGCACCGTTGCGCTCGGCCATACCGAATGCGACGTGGTGCGCGGCATCGGTGCACCCGACAACGTCAACATCTCGAGCAATGGCGGCGAACGCGTGGCCACGGTGACCTGGCTGCGCGGCGCACGCGCCGGCGTCTACACGTTCAGCTCCGGCCGCCTCACCTCGGTCGAGCGGGCGCCCGATCCGGGACCGGCGCCGAAGACGGCCAAGCCGAAGGCGAAGAAGCGCGCCACTTGAGGCCGGGCCTGACGCTGCGAGGATCGTGAGTTGACGGACGAACGAATTCGTCCGTCAACCCTCTGTCAGCCTGTCGCCTCGTCATGCAGCGTGCTCGCTTCGAGCCATTGCTCCTCGGCGCGCACGAGCGCGTCGGCGGCATTGGCGCGCGCCTTCGACAATTGCGCGGCCTGCTTCGGGTCGCGTGTGAAGATGTCTGGCAGCGACAGCGCGCTGTCGATCTTGGCGATGATCTCGGTGATCCGCGCGATCTCGGCCTCGGCTGCCGCAATCTTCTGTTTCAGCCCGCTGCGCTTGTTGTCGCTGCGGGGCCGCTCGGTCTTCTCGGCGGCCTGAGAGCGCTCGTTGTCGCGGGCCGGCGCGCTGCGCGTCGACAAGACCATGCGCCTGTAGTCATCGAGGTCGCCATCATAGGTCTTCACGGTGCGGTCGGCGACGACCCAGAGGCGGTCGGCGCAGGCCTCGATCAGATAGCGGTCGTGCGACACCATGATCACGGCGCCGGGAAATTCGTTGATCGCCTCGGCCAGCGCGGCGCGGCTGTCGATGTCGAGATGGTTGGTCGGCTCGTCCAGGATGATCATGTTGGGGCCGAAGAAGGTCGCGAGCCCGAGCAGCAGCCGCGCCTTCTCGCCGCCCGACAGGCTCTTCACCAGCGTGTCGGCCGCCTTGCCGGAAAACCCGATCGCGCCGGCGCGCGCGCGCACTTTCGACTCCGGCGCGTCGCCCATCAGCTTGCGCACGTGACTATACGGCGATCCGGTCTCGTCCAGCTCATCGAGCTGGTGCTGGGCGAAATAGGCGATCGAGAGCTTGTCGGCGCGCGTGACCTTGCCGGAGAACGGTGTGAGCCGGCCGGCGAGCAGCTTGACCAGTGTGGACTTGCCATTGCCATTGGCGCCGAGCAATGCGACGCGGTCGTCATTGTCGATGCGCAAGGTGACGCGGTTGAGCACCGGTTGCGCGGGGTCGTAGCCGACCGAGGCGTTGTCGACCGCGATGATCGGCGGCGACAGCAGTCGCTCCGGTGCGGGGAACGTGATCTCGTGCACGTCCTGGGTGACGAGCGCGGTGATCGGCTTCATCCGCTCCAGCATCTTGACGCGGGACTGTGCCTGGCGCGCCTTCGAGGCCTTGGCCTTGAAGCGCTCGACAAAGGCCTGCAGCCGCGCACGCTCCGCTTCCTGGCGCTTGACCGCCTTGGCATCGAGCATCTCGCGGGTGGCGCGCTGTTCCTCGTAGGAGGAATAGCTGCCGCGATACAGCGTGAGCTTGCAACGGTCGAGATGCAGGATCTGGTCGACGGAGGTTTCCAGGAGATCGCGGTCATGGCTGATCACGATCACCGTGCGCGGATAGTGCGCCAGGTGATCCTCGAGCCACAGCGTGCCCTCGAGGTCGAGATAGTTAGTCGGCTCGTCCAGCAGGAGCAGGTCGGGCGCGGCGAACAGCGTGGCCGCGAGGGCGACCCGCATGCGCCAGCCGCCGGAGAATTCGGCGCAGGCCCGCGCCTGATCCGCGGCGGAAAATCCGAGGCCGCTGAGAATCGCGGCCGCGCGCGCTGGCGCCGAATGCGCGTCGATATCGACGAGGCGGGTCTGGATCTCGGCGATACGGTCCGCGTCATGGGCAGTCTCGGCCTCGTGCAGCAGCGCGTGGCGCTCGAGGTCGGCCCGGAGAACCACCTCGATCAGGCTTTCGGGCCCGCTGGGGGCTTCCTGGGCCAGACTGCCGATGCGCCACCGCGGCGGCACGCTGATGCTGCCGGTCTCCAGCGACAGTTCGCCGCGGATCGCCTTGAACAGGGTCGACTTGCCGGTGCCGTTGCGGCCGACCAGTCCGACGCGGGCGCCGGGCGGAATCTGCACCGAGCTCTGGTCGATGAGAAGCCGTCCGGCGAGGCGGATGGAGATGTCGGTGATGGAAAGCATGCGCGCCTTGTCACCGCGCGCGCGGCCAAAGGCAACCGCTTTGTCGCGGTCTCAGCGGCCGGATAGGCTCGTCCCGGGCTCGTCGCGCTTGCGCAGCTCGTTCATCAGGTCCGCGAGGGGAGCCGGCAGGTGAGAGCCGTCCGGCGGCAGGCTGCGTTGCAGGCGCTCGCCCACGGCCTCGCAGATCGATCGGCTGGTCTTGCGATCGAGCGCCTCGCTGAAATCGGCGGTGCGGCCAGACATGACGGAGTTCCACGAGCAGTTGCAGGACGATGCCGTAACAAGTCGTGACCGCTCGATTTGTTTCCCGCTGCCGACCGGAATACCCCGCAATGAGGTTGAAAATGCACAAAAAAGCCCCGGCGTGGGGGAGACGCCGGGGCGATGCGAGTTCGGTGCGGCGGGGGGCGGGTGCCGCGCCGAGGCTCGTATCAATAGCAGCGGTTGATCAGGCGCCAGCGCGGTCCCCACGGGGTCGGGACCACGCGGCGCACGTAGCAGCCGCCATAGCCGTAGCTGTAGGCCGGGCCGCCGACGAAGAAGCGCGGGCCGTAGAACGGACGGTGCCATCCGCCATGCCAGCCTCCGTGCCAACCACCGCCATGCCAGCCGCCGTGCCAATGAGCCGAGGCGGCAGTCGGGGCGAGGGCGGCTGCGCCCAGGGCAACGGCGGCCGCCGCAATGAGGGGGAGTTTGCGCAACATGATCGTCTCCTGGATGACAGCGCTGGTGGCGCCGAAATTGTCCGACGGATGAGGCTGGGAGAGGGCGGCCACCGGTCGTATTGCTGGCTCGTCCCCGCCCGATGTCAACGACCATAAAGCCCGGGAGCTGAACACGGGTCGCACGGACCCTTCAGACTATGTTCAGAATCGTGAAATTGTCGTAAGGCGTCGCGCCTCCCGCAGGGGTCCCGGTCGCTTGCCGTCGGCCGATCGCGTCGATATAAGCCCGCAACTCCCCGAAATCCCCTACCTCCAAGGACGACATCATGGCGATTGAGCGCACCTTTTCGATCATCAAGCCCGACGCGACCGAGCGTAATCTCACCGGCGCGATCAACGCGCTGATCGAGAAGGCCGGCCTGCGCATCGTGGCCCAGAAGCGCATCCGCATGACCCGCGATCAGGCCGAGACCTTCTATGCCGTGCACAAGGCGCGGCCGTTCTTCGGTGAACTGGTCGATTTCATGATCTCCGGCCCGGTCGTGGTCCAGGTGCTGGAGGGCGAGGGCGCCATCCTGAAGTACCGCGACGTGATGGGCGCCACCGATCCGTCGAAGGCGGCCGACGGCACCATCCGCAAGCTGCATGCGAAGTCGATCGGCGAGAACTCGGTGCACGGTTCCGACGCGGCGGAAACGGCTGCGATCGAGATCGCGCAGTTCTTCTCCGGCAACGAGATCGTCGGCTGATCAATCGTCTTGCGGCGGAGGGCGTCCTCCGCCGCACGACCTTCGTGTTCTACGCTGAACTTGTCTGAAAGGCCCGGCCGTGAACTGGCTATCGCAACTCGCCGATTCCGCCAGCTTCGGCCACATGCTCGCTCAATTCGAAGCCGACCTGCAGAGCCCGGGCTTCTGGCTCGCGCTCGGCAAGATCGTCTGGATCAACGTGCTGTTGTCGGGCGACAATGCGCTGGTCATTGCGCTTGCCTGCCGCGGCCTGCACGGCAAGCATCGCTTCTGGGGCATGGTCGCCGGCTCCGGCATTGCCGTCGCGCTGCGCATCGCCTTCACCGGCATCGTCGCCACCCTGATGGCGCTGCCTTATCTGAAGCTGGTCGGCGGGCTCGCGCTGCTCGTGATCGCCGCCAAGCTGCTGGTGCCCGAGGACGAGAACGACGAGATCGCGGCCGGCACGACGCTGTGGCATGCGGTCCGCATCGTCGCGCTCGCCGACCTCGTGATGAGCCTCGACAACGTGATCGCGGTGGCTGCCGCCGCGAACGGCCAGGCGTCGCTGCTGATCATCGGCCTCGCCATGAGCATCCCGCTGATCATCGCGGGCGCCGCGCTGATCATGCTCGTGCTCGATCGGTTCCCGCTGCTGGTCTGGCTCGGCGCGATGTTGCTCGGCTGGGTCGCCGGCGAGGTGATCGCGACCGATCCCGCGATCGAGCCGATGCTGCACCATCTCCTCGACGGTACTGTGGTCATCAACATCGAGGCGACCTCGGCGCTGTTCGCCGGCAAGACCAGTCTCGCGAGCCATGTCGACGTGATGGAGACGCTGATGTCGCTGATCGGCGCCGGTGTGGTGCTGATCGCCGGCTCGATCTGGCGCGGCCGCGCGCTGCAGCGTCAGGCCGAGAGCGAACTGGTGCCGGCGCGCGGCGTCGATCTGCCATAGGTCAAACGGCGCGGGCGGCAATCGGGCGCGCCGCCTGCTGTCGAGGGCAGAGTGTCGGTCCCGCCGCCGCGATTGCGCCTCGCCGCCTGACTGCCTGCGATTTCATCAGGCTCATGAAGAAGCTTGCCGCTCGGCGCCGCGCCGCGGGTGAATAGCGTATGGCCGCGGCCGGCAGCTTCTTCTAGACTTGAACCTCTTCGCGCCGCGGCGACACCACCACGTCGGGCATGGTTGAAGCGTCTGATCGTATTTTCTTCTTGGACTTTAAAATGTTGAATGCAGAGGAGATCGCGCACGTCAGATCGTCGTTCGACATGGTGTTTGCCAACGCCTCGGACATGACGACGACGTTCTACAACCGGATTTTCGAGCTTGCGCCGGAATGCCGTCCGATGTTTCCGGCCGACATGGACCTGCTGAAGCGGGACTTCATCGCGACGCTTGCGGTGCTCGTCGGCAGCCTGGATCAGATGACCGGACTTCTTTCGAGCACCGACATCCTCGGCCGCAATCATGCGCGCTATGGGGTCCGGCCTGAGCATTATCCGGTGGTCGGCGAAGCGCTGCTGTGGACCCTCGCCAAGGGACTTGGTCCGCATTGGAATGATGAGGTCGAGCGGGCCTGGCGCAAGGTCTATGGCGTCATCGCCGAGCGCATGATCGCGATTTCGGTCGGCGCTCGGCGGCCCTGATCCGGATCTAGCTGCGCACGATCGAGCCGGAGCGGCCGACGAGACGCGCGAGCTGCTTGAAGCGTCCGCCGACGCGGTCGGCGACGAGGTCGACCATCTGGTGCTCGAACACCAGCATCAGTTTGCGGTCCTGGGTGCGGAAATGCGTTGCGGGCAGCACGCCGGGCCGCGCCGCCGAGATCAGATGGGCGACGCGAAACGCGGTGCCGAGCAGGCGCGCACGATCGATCTGGGCCGGGCTCAGCTGCTCGGTGAGGGCAGGCGCCGCCGCCTCGTCGCGCAGGCCTTCGTAGCGGAAGAACACCGACAGCGCGACGAAGATGCGGCCCTCGTGGTTGATCGAGCCGAAATTGCCGTTCAGAACGATACCGTAGGTCTGCTCGCCGCGATGGTCCGGATGCATGCGCCAGCCGATGTCGGACAACAGGCAGGCCGCGTGCCGCAGCCGGCGCTCGTCCTCGGTCTCGCGGATGTGCATCACGCGGAACAGGCGGTCGGTCCAGTCGATCAGCTCGCGAGCATGCTGGGCCGAGCGCGACAACAGCTCGTTGAGGCCCTGCGCCGCGCAGAGCAGCCCGTCCTTGGCGCGCTCGGCGTCGGGAAGCTTGGAGTAGAGCAGGCCCTCGCGCACGCCGAAGGTCGAGAACACGACGGTCGTCGGCCTGGCGACGCGGATGATGTGCTCGAGCACCAGCGCGGCATAGGCGAGCAATGGGCGCCGCGCCTCGGCGATTGCTTCGATGTCGGCCAGCATGTCGGCGGCGACGAGACGGCGCAGCCGGCGCACGAAGGCCAGCGCGTCGGCCGCCGGAATCGCATAGCCGTGCATCACCCCGAGCGGATAGCCGCTCTGGATGATGTGGATGCGCGCCAGCGCGCGCCAGGTGCCGCCGACCGCGTAGAAGGTGCGGTTCTGGCCGGCCAGCAGTTGCGGCAGGTCGGTCAGCGCCTCGCTGGCGATCCGCTGCGCCTTCTTCAGCGATTTCTCCGCGAGATCCTGCAGCGCCAGGCTGCCGAGCGGCAGGGTGACGCCGCTGCGGACCTGATGTCCGCGCACGTCGATCAGCTCAAGCGAGCCGCCGCCGAGATCACCGACGATGCCGTCGGGCTTGTGAATTCCGGAGATGACGCCGAGCGCCGAATAGCGCGCCTCTTCGGCGCCGGTGAGGATCTGGATCGGGGCGCCGCAGATCTTCTCGGCCTTGGCGATGAAATCAGCGCCGTTCGAAGCATCACGGCAGGCGGCGGTCGCGATGGCATGAACTTGCCCCACCCGCTGCACCTTGCACAGCGCGCGGAAGCGCTTCAGCGCGGTCAGCGCCTTGTCGACGGCATCAGATGCGAGAAGGCCGGTGGTCTGGACCTCGCGACCGAGCCCACACAGCGCTTTCTCGTTGAACACGGTGACGAGACTGCGTTCCATCGCCTGGTAGACGACGAGACGGACCGAATTGGAGCCGATGTCGATGACGCCGACGCTCGCGGCCCTCGTGCGGGGCGGCTTCACCACGGCATGTCCCGGTGCAGAAGGCCCCGGTGCAGACAGCCCCTATGAAGGAGAGCGTTCATTCCGGCGCGTGAGCCGGCGCGGCGATGATTCCTTGAGCGACTTTCCACGGCCGGACAGACTCGGATTCGTCATGAAGTAATTGTGCAGGTTGAACGGCTCCTCGCCCTTCGCGGCCTTCATACGCGTTGACGACCCGTCCGGCAACAATTGCCAGCTCTGCTCGGTATCCTTCAGGTTCGCGACCATGATCTGTTCCAGGACCTGCTGATGCACGGTGGGGTTCTGAAGCGGGCACAGCACCTCGACGCGGCGGTCGAGATTGCGCGGCATCATGTCGGCCGAGGAGATGTAGACGGCGGCCTTGGCGCTCGGCAGGCCCTGGCCCATACCAAAGCAGTAGATGCGGCCGTGCTCGAGGAAGCGGCCGATCACCGATTTGACGCGAATGTTCTCCGATAGTCCGGGGAGGCCCGGACGCAGGCAGCAGATGCCGCGCACGATCAGCTCGATCGAGACGCCGGCCTGCGAGGCCTCATACAGCGCGTCGATGATGTCCGGATCGACCAGCGAGTTCATCTTCATCCAGATCACGGCCGGCTTGCCCTGGCGGGCGAAGCTGGTCTCGCCGTGGATGTGCTCGATCATGCGCTTGCGAAGCGTGAGCGGCGACACCGCCATCTTCTCGATGTCGATCGGCTCGGCATAGCCGGTGATGTAGTTGAACACGCGCGTGACGTCGCGGCCGATCACCGGGTCCGAGGTGAAGTAGGACAGGTCGGTGTAGATGCGCGCCGTCACCGGATGATAGTTGCCGGTGCCGGTGTGGACATAGGTCGTGAGGCTGCCGCCCTCGCGGCGCACGACCATCGACAGCTTGGCATGCGTCTTCAGCTCGAGGAAGCCGTAGACCACCTGCACGCCGGCGCGCTCCAGGTCGCGGGCCCAGCGGATGTTGGCCTCCTCGTCGAAACGCGCCTTGAGCTCGACCAGCGCCGTCACCGACTTGCCGGCTTCGGCGGCTTCCACCAGCGTGCGCACGATCGGCGAGTTGTTGGAGGTGCGGTACAGCGTCTGCTTGATCGCGACGACGTCCGGGTCGCGCGCCGCCTGCTGCAGGAACTGCACGACGACGTCGAACGACTCGTAAGGGTGATGGACGATCAGGTCCTTCTGCCGGATGGCGGCGAAGATGTCGCCGCCATGGTCGCGGACACGCTCGGGATGGCGCGGCACATAGGGCGCGAATTCGAGGTCGGGCCGGTCGACCCGCGTCAGTTGCGACAGCTCGTTCATCGCCAGCACGCCGTCGACCAGGAACACCTCGTCATCAGTCGTGGACAGCGCATTCTGCACGAAGCGGCGCAGCTCTTCCGGCATGTTGGCCTCGATTTCGAGCCGGATCACCGAGCCGCGGCGGCGCCGCTTGAGCGCGGTTTCGAACAGCCGCACCAGGTCTTCGGCCTCTTCCTCGATCTCGATCTCGCTGTCGCGGATGATCCGGAAGGCGCCCTGGCCCTTCACGGTGTAGCCCGGAAACAGCCGGCCGATGAACAGGCCGGTCGCCTGCTCGAGCGTGATCAGGCGGATCACGCCATCCTTGGAGCCGGGAAACGGATGAAGCGGTCGATCTTGCCGGGCATGCGGATGAGGGCGTTCATCGGACGCCCGTCGGCGGAGCGGATCAGCTGCAGCGCCACCGTGAAGCCGAGGCTCGGGATGAACGGGAACGGATGCGCCGGATCGATTGCGAGCGGCGTCAGCAGCGGGAAGATGTTGGCGAGGAAGTGGTCCTCGATCCAGGCGCGCTCGCTCTTGGTGACGTCCTGACCGTCGACCAGCACGATGCCGAGCTCGCCGAGAAACTTGCGCAGGTCGCGCCAGATCGCCTGCTGGTCGATGGCGAGCTGCGAGACGGTCTCGTTGATCAGCTTCAGCTGCTCGGTCGGCGTCAGCCCGTCCGGGCTGCGCTCGGCGATGCCCTCGCGGACCTGGGCGCGGATGCCGGCGACGCGCACCATGAAGAACTCATCAAGGTTGTTGGCGGAAATCGACAGGAAGCGCACCCGCTCCAGGGCGGGATGGCGCGGATTGACCGATTCCTCCAGAACGCGGCGGTTGAAGTGAAGCCAGGACAATTCCCGATTGATGAATCGCTCGGGGCTCGAGGCAATCTCGATGGACGGCGCGGCGACCGGTTCTTTCTCTGAGATTTCAGTAACTTGCTCGGTATCCATCGGAATTCGATCCATATCCCATCCAGTCGCGAACCAGTCGCGAGCGGTCGACCGTAGCCCAATCTGGGTGACCAGGGGATGACGTTGCCGGCACCATTGAGGTTCCGTCACCAGCCGCCGTCAAGATGGCCGCCGGTCACACCGGGCGGAGCAGCTCCGCCGCCAGCGCCCGGGTGACCGGACGTCCGAGGCGCAGGGACTCGTTGTCCAGCAGCGCGACGGTCTGGCGGGCGGCCGCGTAGGACCGCTCGATGTGGCTTGCGAGATAGCTGACCACGGTCTCGTCGATCGCCAGTTGCCGGTCAGCGGCCAGCTTGACGATCAGGGCGCGGAACAGCTGGTCGTCGGGCGGCAGCAGCGTGACCACCGGGACGGCGCGCAGCCGCGACCGCAGATCGGCCAGCGCGATCGGCAGGGCCGCCGGGGCCTCGCGCGCCGTGATCAGCACGAAGGCCTCGTCCTGGCGGGCGAGGTTCAGCAGGTGAAATAGCGCCCGCTCGTCGAGATCGGTTGCCGTGAGATCCTCCAGCACCAGTGCGCCGGTGGCGAGCGCCCCAGGGACCACGCCTGGCTCGAGGGCATGCGCGGACAGCGATCGGGCTCCAGCCTGCTCGGCCCAGATCGCGGCGAGGTGGCTCTTGCCGGAGCCGTCGGGGCCGACCAGGGACATGGTCCGCGCCGGCCATTCCGGCCAGGCGTCGACCAGAGCGAGCCCGGCCGCGTTGCCTGGACCTTCGAAGAAATTGTCCCGCGTCAGGCTCTCCGCATGCGGCAGCGCGAAGGCCAGCTGACGAGGGGGAATATGGCCGGCCAAGATCGAATTGCTCCGTATCGTGTGGTGCGTGAGGTCAGGACGGGCCCTCCGCGGAGGATCACCGGACCTCGATGGTGCTCATGTGGCGCACCCAGTCGACGAGATACAGCCCGACCGACACGAGGGTAAAGACGGTGACCAGCACCATCAGCACCACATCGTAGGGCCTGGGCTCGAAGCCGAAGCTGAGCGAGGCCAGCACGAGCGCCGCAGAATCCCACCTGGGCGACCGTGTTCAGCTTGGACACCATCAATGGCTTCATCGCGACCGGCCGGTCGAACAGCCAGGACACGATCACCGCCGAGACGATCATGATGTCGCGCGAGACCACCAGGATGACGATCCAGCGCGGGATCGCGCCCCAGATGCCAAGCGTGACGAAGATCGAGACCAGCAGCGCCTTGTCGGCGAGAGGATCGAGCAGCGCTCCCAACTCGGACCGCAGGTTGAAGCGCTTGGCCAGGAAGCCGTCCACGGCGTCGCTCACCCCGCGACCACGAAGACCAGAAACGCGATCTCCATCTGGCCGGCCGCAATGGCCCAGACGACGATCGGAACCAGCAGGATTCGACCCAGCGTGATCATATTGGGGATACTGTGGGGAATGGTCACGCAGCGGATCCCGACGACGACTCGATCAAAAGACAACCCGATTCCGAAACGGGGCGAACCGGTACGGTTCCTAGATAGTATGGGGACGAGCCCCTTGCGAGCCATTGCGCGCGGCCGGATTCCGACGTAACCAGCGGCCAGATTAGGGGTTTTTACCATGACCGAGCGCAAGAACGGGCTCACTTATGCAGATTCGGGCGTCGATATCGATGCTGGAAACCGTCTGGTCGATCTGATCAAGCCCATGGTGCGCGCAACCGCCCGCGCCGGCGCGGATGCCGAGATCGGCGGCTTTGGTGGCCTGTTCGACCTCAAGGCCGCCGGATTCAGGGATCCGGTGCTGGTCGCGGCGACCGACGGCGTCGGCACCAAGGTGAAGATCGCGATCGAGACCGGGCTGCATGGCGGCATCGGCATCGATCTGGTCGCCATGTCGGTCAACGATCTCGTCGTGCAGGGCGCCGAGCCGCTGTTCTTCCTCGACTACTTTGCGTGCGGCAAGCTCGACCCGGAGGCGACGGCTTCGATCGTCGCCGGTGTCGCCGAAGGCTGCCGGGAATCCGGCTGCGCGCTGATCGGCGGTGAGACCGCGGAAATGCCGGGCCTTTACAAGGACGGGGACTACGATCTTGCCGGTTTCGCGGTCGGCGCGGCGGAACGTGGCACGTTGCTGCCGTCTCCCGACATCGCGGCCGGTGACGTGGTGCTGGGGCTCGCATCCTCCGGCGTCCACTCCAACGGCTATTCGCTGGTGCGCAAGATCGTCGCCCAGTCCGGCCTCGGCTTCGATGCGCCGGCACCGTTCGCCCCGGTCCTGACGCTCGGCGCGGCGCTGCTGACGCCGACCCGGCTCTATGTGAAGTCGTGCCTTCGCGCCATCCGCGAGACCGGTGCGGTGAAGGGGCTCGCCCACATCACCGGCGGTGGCTTCACCGACAACATTCCGCGCGTGCTGCCGAAGCATCTCGGCGTCTCGATCGACCTCTCGGGCCTGCCGGTGCTGCCGGTCTTCAAATGGCTGGCGGAGCAGGGCGGCATTGCCGAGCGCGAGCTCTTGCGCACCTTCAATTGCGGGATCGGCATGATCGCGATCGTCAAGGCCGAGGCCGTCGATGCCGTCATCGAGGTGTTCACCGCGAATGGCGAGCACGTCGCACGGCTCGGCGAGGTCGTTGCTGCGACAGGCGACGAGCGCGTGATCTACACCGGCGCCCTCGATCTGGCTCTGTGAGACGAGTGAGCCGATGAAGCGCCGCGTCGCCATCCTGATCTCCGGCCGCGGGTCGAACATGGCCGCGCTGATCCGTGCCGCGTCTCAGCCGGATTTTCCGGCCGAGATCGCCGTCGTGATCTCCAACCGTGCCGATGCGGCCGGGCTGCAGAAGGCGCAGGAGAGCGGCGTCGCGGTCGAAGTCATCGAGAGCAAGCCGTTCGGCAAGGACCGCGCAGGGTTCGAAGCCAGACTGCAGCACGCGCTCGATGCACGCGGCATCGAGATCATCTGCCTGGCCGGATTCATGCGCCTGTTCACGGCGGAGTTCGTGCAGCGCTGGTATGGCAGGATGCTGAACATTCATCCGTCGCTGCTGCCATCGTTCCCCGGCCTCGATCCGCATGGCCAGGCGCTGCGTGCCGGCGTCAAGCTGTCAGGCGCCACCGTGCATTTCGTCATTCCCGAGACGGATGCAGGTCCGATCGTGATGCAGGGCGCGGTCGTGGTCAGGGACGACGATACGCCGGACACGCTGTCGACGCGCATTCTCGGCATCGAGCATCGCATCTATCCCGAAGCGCTGAAGCTTGTGGCGAAGGATCTGGTGCGGCTCGAAGGCGATCTCTGCCGGACATCGTCCGTGGAGCAGGGCGATCATTCTTTGATCTGGCCCATCGTCTCGTAGCAGGCAGCCGGCCGAAAAAATCCCCGGCGGAGAGCCGGGGCACATCAAGTCTGACGAAGTCTGATCATCCGCGACACGCGAACGTGACGCGGAACTCGTGAGTTGGCTTGCGAACGCGCGCCGTGGCGCCCTCCGCCGAGACGAAGCTCACGAGAGCTTCAGGTTCTCTGCCGACGTCTTGCCGCGGCTCTCCACCAGATCATATTCGATCGTCTGGTTTTCGTTGAGCGTGGTCAGTCCAGCACGCTCCACGGCCGAGATGTGGACGAACACGTCCTTGTCTCCGCCCGCCGGTTTGATGAAGCCGTACCCCTTGGTCGGGTTGAACCATTTCACGCTGCCTTTGTAGGTCGGCATCGCTGTCTCCTCGTCTAGACGAAAAAAAGACGCGGCCACGCTCACGCGTGCCACGCCACAAACGGGCTTCCGGGGATCTGCTCAATTTCCGAAGTCGCGAAACGCACAGTCGAACGGCCAATCCGATTGTACGGAAGATTGCAACACGATTTTCCGCCGATATCAAGTTCGGCGGACTGATGAGAACGCGTCGCGACGTCACGTCGCCGGCTGCTGCTGCTGCAACTGCGTGGCTTGTGGCGCTGGAACCACAAATCCTTGCAGCGCAGCCGCGGCATGGCAATCCTCATTGACCGCGATCGGGAACTGCGGGCAAAACATCGCGGCAATATTGAAGCGAATTTGAACGGGCGGCGAACGGGGCATCGATGCGCGGAGCATCTCAGGCCAGGCCGGGTTGGCGAATGCGCAGCGGCGCATGCGGGGCGATGCTGCTCATCGGCGGGCTCGGTTTGGCCGCCGCTTCTTCGCCGTGCGCCGCGCAGGCCAGCCTGCCGAGCATCGCCGCAAGCCCGACACCGACGCCGAGCTCACTGCCCAGTCCTGCACCGGGCGCGATCAGTTCCGAACGCTCGGCCGGCCGAACCGTGCTCGATCTCGGTTCGAGCTTCCTCGAACGGCTCGGTACTCAGGCCACACAGGGCGCCACCCGGCTGCAGCGGAGCAATCCCGGGGGCGGCGGCGCGCCGGAGGCCTCGGAACAGCCTCGGTTCCGGACCTGGGGCGAGACGTATGGCGTCACCGTCCGCAGCAATGCGCAAGGCGACTTCGTCGGCGACAAGAGGACGACGTGGGGCGGCGTCGCCGGTATCGGCATGCGCCTCGTGCCAGGCGTGAATGTCGGACTATCCGTCGACCAGAGCCGGACCTGGGTCGATGTGCCGCTGGCGCTGCAAGCGGCGACGCTCGATCTCACACAGTTCGGGTTCAACGGCTCGGTCGACCAGGGACCCTGGACCTGGGCGATCGCGGTCGTCCATGGCTTCGGCGGGATCAGTGCGCGGCGCGACACCGGCCTCGGTACGGCGACGTCGGTCTACGGCGCCCACATCACGGGCGTGCTGAGCGAGCTTGACTACTACTGGAGCATCGGTGAGAGCCGGATCGTTCCGAAGCTCGCCTTCGAATACACGCGCGCCACGACGGTGGCATTCCAGGAAGCGGGCGGGCTCGATCCGCTGTCGGTCAGTGGCACCTCGCTGGAGCGCGGCCGCGTTCTCGTTGGCGCCGAGTTGGGCCGCTACTTCATTGTCGACGGCAAGATCCTCGACGTCTCGGCCTATGGCAAGCTCGTCGACAATTTCAGCCAGAATCTCGGCGCGGTGACCGTCAGCCTTGGTCCGCAGAGCATCGCGCTGCAGGGCCTTGGCGAGGGCCGTTATGGTGCCGACACCGGCGCGGCACTGTCGCTATCACTGAACCGAACGGCACGCCTCTACCTCAACTACGATGCGAAGCTTCGCTCGGTGCTGCAATCGCATCAGGGCACGCTCGGACTCGAGCTCAAATGGTAGCTCGTCATACCGGTTTCGGCGCGACGTAGCCGTTGAAGCCGACGACATCCCGCGCTGGCGCCATCAGGGGCACGAGATTCAGCGGATGGATGAACTCGTCCCGGAAGCAGGCATGGACCTTCGGATCGAAGATGCGCTTCAGCCAGTCGATGACGACCTTGTGCCGGTCGGAGTTGCGAAATTCCTTGTGATAGGTCAGCCACAGATCCATGTGGTAGTTGATGCCGAGATCGACAGGAACGAGCGGCGCCCCGAGCGCGACCGCCGATGTCGGCAGAAAGCCGATGCCGGCGCCGCGCTCGACCGCGTAGAGCACGGCAACGCTCGAATTGGTTGAGATGCCGACGATGCCTTCGAGGGACTCCAAGCCGAGGATGCGCGCATAGCCGGTCTCGTCGAGCTGCACGCCGTGCTGCTTGATGATGCGGTGGTTCTTGAGATCCGCCAGCGATGTCGGCAGTCCATGCGCGTCGCGATAGGCTTCCGACACGAAGCCGTAGATGTGCAGACGGCCGAGCTTTGCGACGATCACGTCCGGGTTGGTCGGCCGTTCGAACTGGATCGATATGTCAGCCTCCAGCCGCGACACGTCGGCCTGCTGCATCGCGCAGCTCAGATCGACGGTGATCCTGCGATAGGTCTTCTGGAAATCGATCAGTCGCGGCAGGATCCAGAAATTGCCGGGGCCTTCGGTCACGGCGACGCGCACCGACCCTTGAGTGTCGGTCGACAGCGAGGCGCGTCGGAAGATGTTGAAGCTCAGCCGCTCCATCTGCTCGACGTCGAACAGCAACGATCGCCCCTCGTCGCTGAGCGACAGGCCGGATTGATCTCGGATGAAGAGCTTGCATCCGAGTTCGTCCTCGAGCCGGTCGATCTTGCGCATCAGGGTTGTGCCGGTCAGTCCGAGAACATCCGCCGCGTTCCGGAAGCTGCGGTGACGCGTACAGAGCAGAAATGCTCTCAAATCCTCCCATGAAGGGTTAAGCGTTTCGTCCGACTTCCTGTGCTGCGTAGATGCAGCACCCCGATGCAAATGTTGCCGCATACACTCCAGCCCCGACAAGTATGATGACGTCATCAAAGCCAAGCTGGAAACATAGATGCAGAACCCGTACCGCGGAAGCACAGAATTCACGCTGCGACATCAGCTCGACGCGCTGCCGCGGACGGATCGGGTCGCGGCTCGGGCGGTCACGCTCGATCGGCTCGGCGAGCTCACGGCGCTCGCACGCCGGGAAATACCGGGTGTTCGTGCCTCAGAACACGAGCTTGCGGAGTTCTTGCGGCACGATCCGGACTCGATCTTCGCGCTCTACCGCGGCAGGAACATGCTCGGCGGCATCGCCTTCCTCTATCTCAACTGCTCAGGCCTCGATGCGTTGCTCCTGGATGAGTTCAATTTGAATGATCCACCGCGCAGATTTCTCGCGCGGCCGGACGAAGACGTAGCCGCCATCTATGTCTGGGCGCTGGTCGCGCAAGGGCGAGGAGCGATCGGTCTCGGCAATGTCGCGCAGGCGCTGCAAGGCGCGAGATTTCGCGCCGCCGATTACTACGCGCAACCCTCGAGGTCCGGAGGGGCGCGCCTTTCTCGGCGCGCTCGGCTTCACGCCGGTGCCGAGCTTTCAGCCCGATCTCTGGTGGTATCAGCGGCCGTGGAACCGGATGCCCGAGATGATCGCGCCTTCGATCCAGTCGATGAAGGGTTTCGAACAAGGGAGCATTGCGGATGCACAGCATTAGTTCGGCCAGGGCGGCAAAGACAAATCCCCGCGCGATCACGGTGCGCATCGCGCGCGATCCGAATGACCTCATGCTCGTCACCGCGATCCGCTCGGCGGTCTACCTGACCGAGCAGGACTGTCCCATGGAGGAGGAGTTCGACGGCAACGATCTGGTTGCAGCCCATTTCCTCGGTTTCGTCGGCAACGAGCCGGCTGGATGCGTGCGCGTGCGCTTCTTCGGCGACTTCGCCAAGGTCGAACGGCTCGCGGTGCGCCATCAGTACCGGCGCTCGCGGCTGTCGTTCAAGCTGGTTCGCGAGGCGCTCGACTATTGCAGGCGAAAGGGCTTCAAGAAGGCCTATGGCCATGCGCAGGATCGTCTCGTCGATTTCTGGGCGCATTTCGGCGCCAAGCCGCTCGGCCATAACCGGAAGCTCACATTCTCCGATTTCTCCTACACGGAGATGGTGTTGGACCTCGAGCCGTGCGACGATGCGATCACGCTCGACAGCGATCCCTACATGATCATTCGTCCGGAAGGGGATTGGGATCGGCCGGGCGTGCTCGATCTCTCGGCCGGCCGGCCGGCATCCTCGCCCTTGCGCGACTTCGCCGCAGCGAGACCGTGATGCCGGGCCGAGATGCTGTTCGGTGCCACCGAGGCGGATCCGCCTGTTCTCGTCTGCGCCGATCTGCAGTGCGAATATCTCGCCGAGGGACGCAGGCATCTGATCGCCGATGGCGACGTTGTCATGGCGCGCTGCCGGCAGTTGATCGCGCTCTGGCGCGACAACCTGTGGCCGGTCGTCCATCTCAAGCGGATCGCACAGGCAGCCTGGTTCAACCCGGCCTCCAACCTGACGAACTGGCTTCCGGACTTCAAGCCAACCCCGGGGGAGCTCGCGTTCGAGCATCCACTGCCCTCGGCCTATAGCTCGGCCCGGTTCGCCGAGTACATGGCGAACATGCGCAGCATGCGCTGCGTGCTGCTCGGCTTCTCGCTGGACGAGACGATCCTCTCGACGGTGGTGGACGGCTTTCACCGCAGTCACCGCTATCAGGTGATCGGAGACGCCGTCGCCTGCCGGCAGGCCTGCGCCGGCGACGCCGCGTTGTACAAGCTGGTTGTGACCAAGGTGATCGGCAATTTTGCCGGTGTCCTCGACAGCGCCGAACTTATCGGCGCCGGCGGCCGACTCGCGGTGTGACGCGGCGGCTATTGGCGGTATCATCCTGAGGCGAGTCGTTCGGCCAGATCGATGATCATGCGGCGATCGGCCGGATCGCTGATCTTGTTGAACGCGACGACGAGGCGAAGGGCCTCGACGACGTGCAGGTCGACCGGATTTTCGCTGAGCAGCCGCAGCAGCTTCTGTTCCGGCGGTTCGCAATCGTCTTTGCTCACGCGGCAGCTCCAGGACCGAGACCACGACATGACCCGAGAGGAAGAGCTCAAAGAACTGGCGAGCAGCCTCCGGGCAGCCATCGCGAAGGCGCGCCAGCTCAATCTGCCGACCAGCGCCTACATCCTTTCGATGGCTCTGGTTGAGGTGTCCCAGACAATCGAGGCGGAGTTGAGGGGGCAGACCAGCGCCGAATGATGGGCGGCATCATGGACACCCGTGCCGCCTGCTGCAATCAACTTGGCAGACTCGGGAAGACGCAGCCGGCCGTAGCCGCCGCGACGCCCATCAGGCCCGGTCGACCCGGACGACGCGGCCCTTCTCGATGGCGAGCGCGAGCTTGCCGTGCTTCAGCGCCAGCGCGGCCTCGCCGAACAGCTCGCGGCGCCAGCCCTGCAGCGCAGCGACGTCGGCATTGTCATCACCGGCGATCTGCTCGAGATCATCGACGGTGGCGATGACCTTGCTCGCCACGGCGTGGCGTTCCGAGGTCATGCGCAGGAGGACCTTGAGCAGCTCGACGATCGCAGCGCCATTGGAGTTGTTGCGCGGCTTTTCCAGCTTGGGCAGGGCGGCGAGATCGCGCGCCAGGCCGCGCTGCACGGCGGCAACGATGTCGGAGCCCCATTTGGAGCGCTCGAAGCCCTTGGGCAGCGAGCGCAGATTGCCGAGCTTTTCGATCGAGGTAGGGGCGTGGGTGGCGATGTCGCCGACCGCGTCGTCCTTCATGACGCGGCTGCGCGGCACGTCGCGGCTCTGCGCCTCCTGCTCGCGCCAGGCCGCGACCTCGATCAGCACCGCGAGCTCCTTCGGCTTGCGGACGCGGGTCTTCAGCCGCTCCCAGGCGCGTTCGGGGTGGAAGTCGTAGGTCTTGGGCGAGGTCAGGATCTCCATCTCCTCGCTGACCCAGTCGCTGCGCCCGCGCTTCTTTAGATCGGCATCGAGCGCGGCGAACACGTCGCGCAGATGGGTGACGTCGGCCTCGGCGTAATGGGCCTGCTCCTTCGTCAGCGGCCGCCGCGACCAGTCGGTGAAGCGGTGGGTCTTGTCGGGGCGGTGGCCGGTGATGCGTTCGACCAGTTGGTCATAGGCGATGCTGTCGCCGTACCCCAGCACCATCGCGGCGACCTGGGTGTCGAAGATCGGATGCGGGACGATGCCGGCGCGGTGCCAGATGATCTCGATGTCCTGGCGGGCAGCGTGGAAGACCTTCAGGACCTTCTCGTTGGCCATCAGCTCGAAGAAGGCCTTGAGATCGATGCCCTCGGCCAGCGCATCGATCACCACGGCCTCGTCCGGGCTCGCCATCTGCACGACGCAGAGCAGGGGATAGTAGGTGGTTTCCCGCAGGAACTCGGTATCGACAGTGACGACCGGGTGGCGGGCGAGGCGGGCGCAGGCGGCTGCGAGGTCCGCGGTGGTGGTGATCAAGTCCATGAACGATCCATGACGAGGCTCTTACGCCGTCGTCCGAAAACGCTGACAAGTCAAGGGTGTCGGCAAAGGGTACGGGACGAATTCGTCTCCGCTTGTCGACCCAATCCGCCCCGAACGCAAGCACCGCGATGTGAGCTGATCGCTCTATGGTTGATGATAGGGCGCGTGGGGCGCCGGTCAGTGATGCCGGACGCGCCCCGCGGGCCGGCGCGCCGAGGGCACCGCGAGCACGATCAGGCACAAGGCGATCATCGCCAGACCCATGAATTCGAACACCAGCGCGTCCACGTCTCAAACCTCCCCGACTTGTTGGTTCAACTTGTCGGGGCTGCGTTGATCGTTTCTTAAGGACCCAGGCGCGGCATCGGCGATGGTGGATGCGAGGTTAAGGGCGCGGGTGAGCCGTTTACGTGCCGCAGAACGTCTGCAGCACGCGCTCCTCGGGCTGCGGCGGCTCGGCGTAGGCGGCGAATGCCGGCTGGTCCTCGTAGGGCCGGGACAGCACGGCATGCAACTCCTCGAACGGCGCGTAGTCGTCGTTCTCGACCGCTGCCGTGATCACCGCCTCGATGCGGTGGTTGCGCGGGATGAAGGCCGGATTGACCTTGCGCATCGCCTCGCCCCGCTCCGCCGCCGTCTGTGGTTCCTCCGCCAGGCGCTGGCGCCAGCGCTGGGCCCATTCGTCGAAGCCGGTGGGATCCTCGAACAGGGCGCGGACCTCGCTGAGATCGCCGCTGCCGGCGGCGTCGCTGAGCCGGCGGAACGTCAGCGTGAAATCGGCCCGGGCCGCCGCCATCGCATCGAACAATGCCTGAGCCAGCGGCTGGTCGCCCTCGCGTTGCGTGAACAGGCCGAGCTTGCGGCGCAGGCCCGCCTGATGCGCGTCGGTAAACTGGGTGGCGAAGCCGTCGAGCGCAGCCTCGGCCTCCTTGATCGCCTGGTCCTTGTCGTCGCCGAGCAGCGGCAGCAGGCATTCCGCGAGCCGGGTCAGGTTCCACATCGCGATGCGCGGCTGGTTGGCGAAGGCGTAGCGGCCGAACTCGTCGATCGAGGAGAACACCTGCTTGGGATCGTAGGCGTCCATGAAGGCGCAGGGGCCGTAATCGATGGTCTCGCCGGACACCGAGGTGTTGTCGGTGTTCATCACGCCATGGATGAAGCCGACCAGCAGCCAGTCGGCGATCAGCTTGGCCTGGCGCGCGATCACCGCGTCGAGCAGGGCGTGATAGGGGCGTTCGGTAGCGACGATATCCGGATAGTGCCGGCTGATGACGTGGTCGGCGAGCCGGCGCACGGCGTCCACGTCCTGGCGCGCGGCGAAATACTGGAACGTGCCGACCCGGATGTGGCTGGTGGCGACACGGGTCAGCACCGCGCCGGGCAGGGCGGTACCGCGATAGACCTGCTCGCCGGTCACGACCGCAGCCAGCGAGCGCGTCGTCGGGATGCCCAACGCCGCCATCGCCTCGCTGACGATGTATTCGCGTAAGACCGGCCCCAGCGCCGCACGGCCGTCGCCGCGGCGCGAAAACGGCGTCGGGCCGGAGCCCTTGAGCTGGATGTCGCGGCGGATGCCGTTGCGATCGACGACCTCGCCGAGCAGGACGGCCCGGCCGTCGCCGAGCTGCGGCACGAAGTGGCCGAACTGGTGGCCGGCATAGGCCATGGCGATCGGCTCGGCGCCCTCGGGCACGGTCTTGCCGGCCAGGATCGCGGCGCCCTCCGGCGTCTCCAGCTCGGACGGGTTCAGCCCGAGCTCCTCGGCCAGCGGCCGGTTCAGCTTGATCAGACGAGGCGCTGCGACGGGGGTCGGCTCCACCCGGGCGAAGAAATTGTCCGGCAGCGTGGCGTAGGAGTTCTGGAAGGGGAAATGCACGGTCATGGCTCCAAGATAGGCGCGGGGCGGCCGTTTTTCGAGCCCAAACGGCCGTCAGATGAGCGTTTCAGCGCCAGCTCAATTCGGCATCGGCGCCGACGTTGCAGTGAGGGCCAGGGCAGGCGGCGTTTTCCGCTGCGAGGCCGAAAAGGCCCGTTCCTGCGGTTGCCGCGCCGGGGCGGCTCGGCTAAACCCTGCGCGCATTCGGCCATGCGCCCTCGTGGCTGCGCCGATTCCCTCTTCCTCACGACGACCATTCAGGACGACCATGCATCGCTACCGGACCCACACCTGCGGCGCGCTCCGCGAGAGCAACATCGGAGAGACGGTCCGGCTGTCCGGCTGGTGCCATCGTATCCGCGACCATGGCGGCGTGCTGTTCGTCGACCTGCGCGACCATTACGGCATCACCCAATGCGTCGTCGACCCGGACTCGCCGGCGTTCAGCCTGGCCGAGAAGCTGCGCTCGGAGTGGGTCGTGCGCATGGAGGGCAAGGTGCGCCGCCGCCCGGCCGGCGCCGACAACAAGAGCACCGACAATGACGATCTGCCGACCGGCAAGATCGAGCTCTACGTCTCCGACATCGAGGTGCTCGGCCCCGCGGACGAACTGCCGCTGCCGGTGTTCGGCGAGCAGGAATACCCCGAGGACATCCGGCTGAAATACCGCTTCCTCGATTTGCGCCGCGAGAAGCTGCACCAGAACATCATGACGCGGGGCGCGATCATCGATTCGATGCGCCGGCGCATGAAGGAGCAGGGCTTCTTCGAATTCCAGACGCCGATCCTGACCGCGTCGTCGCCGGAGGGCGCGCGCGACTTCCTGGTGCCGTCGCGCATCCACCCCGGCAAGTTCTACGCGCTGCCGCAGGCGCCGCAGCAGTACAAGCAGCTCCTGATGATGTCGGGCTTCGACCGCTACTTCCAGATCGCGCCGTGCTTCCGCGACGAAGACCCGCGCGCCGACCGTCTGCCCGGCGAATTCTATCAGCTCGACGTCGAGATGAGCTTCGTCGAGCAGGAGGACGTGTTCGCCGCGATGGAGCCGGTCATCACCGGCGTGTTCGAGGACTTCGCCAAGGGCAAGCCGGTGACCAAGGGCTGGCCGCGCATCCCGTTCGCGGAAGCGATCCGCAAATATGGCTCCGACAAGCCCGACCTGCGCAACCCGATCGAGATGGCCGACGTCTCCGAGCACTTCCGCGGCTCCGGCTTCAAGGTGTTCGCGCGCATGCTCGAGGACCCGAAGAACCAGGTCTGGGCGATCCCGGCGCCATCTGGCGGCAGCCGCGCGTTCTGCGACCGCATGAACTCCTGGGCGCAGGGCGAGGGCCAGCCCGGCCTCGGCTACATCATGTGGCGCGAGGGCGGCGAGGGCGCAGGCCCCCTCGCCAACAACATCGGTCCGGAACGCACGGCTGCGATCCGCAGCCAGCTCGGCACCAAGGAGGGCGACGCCGCCTTCTTCGTCGCCGGTGATCCCGACAAGTTCTGGAAGTTCGCCGGCCTTGCCCGCAACAAGGTCAGCGATGAGCTGAACCTTGCTAACAAGGACCAGTTCAAGCTGGCCTGGATCGTCGACTTCCCGATGTACGAGTACAACGAGGACGACAAGAAGGTCGACTTCTCGCACAACCCATTCTCGATGCCGCAGGGCGGCCTCGAGGCGCTGCAGACCCAGGATCCGCTGACCATCAAGGCGTTCCAGTACGACATCACCTGCAACGGCTACGAGATCGCCTCCGGCGGCATCCGCAATCACAAGCCGGAAGCGATGGTGAAGGCGTTCGAGATCGCGGGCTATGGCGAGCAGGAGGTGGTCGACCGCTTCGGCGGCATGTACCGCGCCTTCCAGTATGGCGCCCCGCCGCATGGCGGCATGGCCGCCGGCGTCGACCGCATCGTGATGCTGCTCTGTGGCACCACGAACCTGCGCGAGATCTCGCTGTTCCCGATGAATCAGCAGGCCATGGACCTGCTGATGGGCGCCCCGTCCGAGGCCAGCACGAAGCAGCTCCGCGAGCTGCACATCAGGACCAATTTGCCGAACAAGTAGTTCGGCGGACGGCTTGGATTCGTGGCCCGGATGAGCGCAGCGATATCCGGGTTCTCATATGCAGCTCGTGAAATCCGGGATGTCGCTGCGCTCATTCCGGGCTCCTTGCGACAACATCACGCGTCCGATCGGCTCGGCAGCCGATCGGACGCCTCACCAGCTGATCCCCGAGCGTGTCTCGATCCGGCGGAACGGCGGAATCCGTCTCGGCTCGTCGTTATCGGATCTCGAACTGCGGCATGTCGTCGCCGGGAGCGTCGTAGCTCCAGCGCAAGATGACCCAGCCTTGAAGGCGACGCTCCGTATTTGATGTTCTCGCGTTAATGCTGGTTAACACTGCGAACAACTTCGTCCGGGCCTTCGATTGCGTCGAGGCGGCTCCGGATGCGCTCTCGCGCATCGCGCCGAGCTCTTCGAGCGGCCGCAGGATCCGGCCGTCGTGCCCCGCGGCAAAGTGTTGATTCTGAGAACTAATCGATCGTGCCGGCTGTTAGTTCGGCGCGTTGCGAGACCCAACCCAAAACGCGATCGAGCAGTGCGGCTCGCTATGAGTTCCAGGCGATAGCGATCGGCCGAATGGCGGTTGCGGTGTCATGCAACCTGTCCTTAATAGAAGCCTGTCTGACTCATGTAGTGAACATAGCCAACCAATCACAAGAAGACGGATAGTTCAAAAATGACCGTTCGCTGGTGTGCGCTCCTTCTCGGAACTTGCTTCTTCGTACCTGCCGCCTCTGCTCTCCCCATTTCCCCCGATGTCGTTCGTGATCTCGCCGCCCGTGTCGGTCCGGTCGTCGGCCAGGCCGCGACGTGCCGCGAGATCGCCCAGGGGCGCGTCCAGACCATCATCGATCAGTTCAGCGAAGTGATCCGCCAGGGTTCTTCGAACGGCGGCGAGCGCGATGGGCTCATTCGCACCTTCAACAGCTACATCGC
This sequence comes from Bradyrhizobium oligotrophicum, assembly GCA_050641875.1. GTDB lineage: Bacteria > Pseudomonadota > Alphaproteobacteria > Rhizobiales > Xanthobacteraceae > Bradyrhizobium > Bradyrhizobium oligotrophicum_B. The sequence goes on along the minus strand of CP192619.1, from coordinate 6,215,595 downwards.
CGAGGGCCGCGGCCGGGTCGCCTCCTCGCAGGTGAACTGTCAGACCGCAGAGCGCCAATTGGCAGAGCTGGAGCGGTCGCTCAGCCAGCAGCAGTCGGCGGCTCCCTCGCTGTCCTTCGCGCTCGCGCCCCCGACCGCGGCCGCGTCGACGCAGCCCACGGCCAACCTGCCGCCTCCGCTTCCGCACGGCGTCAGCGATACTGAGATCCGGTTCGGCACCGTCATCCCGTTCTCCGGAGTCCGCAAGGAGTCCGCGCGCCAGATGAAACTCGGCATCGAGATCGCGTTCGCCCGCGCCAACGATGCCGGCGGCGTCAACGGCCGCAAGCTGCGGCTGATCGCTGCCGACGACGGCTATGATCCCACGCGGACGCTCGGCGCCATGACGCAGCTCTACGAGAAAGACCAGGTGTTCGGCTATATCGGCAACATGGGCACCGCCAACAACGCGGTGGCGATTCCCTACGCGCTGGAGCGCCGTGCGCTGTTCTTTGCACCCTACAGCGGCTCCGCCGTCGTCCGCCGCGATCCGCCCGACCGCTACGTCTTCAACTATCGTGCGAGCTACGCCGAAGAGACCGCCGCGATCGTGCGCTACCTGATGAAGGTCAAGCGCATCCCGGCGAAGCAGATCGCCGTCTTCGCGCAGAACGACGCCTATGGCGACGACGGCGCCAACGGTGTCGCCAAGGCGTTCCGCGCGCACGGCATCACCGATCCGATCATCCGCTACGGTTTCCCGCGCGGCACGCTCGACGTCGACGAGGCCGTCGGCAAGCTGAAGGCGCAGACCAAGCCACCGATCAAGGCCGTGATCATGATCGCGACCGAGCCGCGCGGCGGCGAAATTCATCGAGAAGACCCACGAGGCTGTTCCAGGGCTGATCTACGCCAACATCTCGGCGGTCGGATCGTCGTCGCTCGCGGCCGAGCTGAAGCTGCTCGGCTCGAAATACACCAACGGCGTCATCGTCACGCAGGGCGTGCCCTCGGTCGCAGGCTATTCGAGCCTGGTGCTCGACTACAAGACCGCGCTGCAAAAGTACTTCCCGGGCGAAGCGCCGGACTACACCTCGCTCGAGGGCTTCATCTCGGCGAGCATCCTGATCCAGGCGCTGAAGCAGACCACGCCGCTCGAGACCGAGCGGTTGGTCGACACGCTGGAGTCGATGCAGAGCATCGACCTCGGACTCGGCAGCAAGCTCTCCTTCGGACGCGCCGAGCACCAGGCCTCGCACAAGATCTGGGGCACCGCGCTCGACGAGACCGGCACCTACCAGGCGATCGAGCTGGAATGATGGGCGAAGGTGCGTGTTCGGCGAACCGTAACTACGTCCGGACGGCGCGGCAGACCAGCCGGCCGGCATTTGCCGGCCGGCTTTGAGCCATGCGTGTCGGAACCGTTCGCCTCGTGTTGGATTGAGCTGTAGGCGCAACAACCCCTGGGCGATGGCAATGTCTGTCCGGACACAGATCTCAGCAATGGTATTCATGATGGTTCAGGCCATCCTGTTCGGCGTGGGAATCCTGACTGTTCTGCTCACGCCGCTGAGCGATCACGCGATGATCGCCGTGCCCGTCATGATTGCCGTGAGCACGGCAGCGGCAGCCCTTCTCTCGTGGCAGATCGCGCCGCGGCTGCGCGCAAGATATTGGCGTCGACGTGGAATCAGCCACGACATGATCTCGGGCTGACACCAGATCGCGGCGCCGAGGCTGACCAGAAGCGGGCCAGAATTGCTGCGCCACGGCGATCGCCAGCAGGTCGTGAGCGCGGCGATATGGCCGCCAGCGCGGCGGTGGAGTGGTTGACGAAAGCGGATTTACGGCCTCCGCAGCATCTGAGAACCGCGCCCTGTCGTGATCTGCTCTGCGGCGCAGCATCGAAACAGGCGGTGTCGTTTGAACCAACGCTGACCCGCACGGTTAGACAGCATTCTCTTGGAGGATGAACCATGCGCTTTCCAGTAGCAGCGACCATCCTGTTGATGTCCTCTTGTCTCCCTCCCCGCAGGCGCGTCAGCTCAGCAGGCCAACAGCACGCCGGGGGCCGGCCAGACCGAGGCGGTCCCGGTGCAGCCGGAACGCACGCCGCAGCAGTCGGACCAGGCTCGTGAACGCGAGCGCCAGAGTGCCGAAGACACGCGCGTGAACCGCGACTGGACGGCCCAGCAAAACGACGACGACCGCATGGGGATGGATCGGATGCGCCAGCACCGCATGGGCCGCATGATGGACCAGGACATGGACCATCGCACCATGGGTCGAACGCGAATGCAACGCGATGATGACGACATGGATCGTCGCCCGCGCAGTTCGGACGGCGATCGGCCCTACCGGCGTGTCAAGATCTGCTACGAATACGAGAATGGCGACGAGTTCTGCCGCTATCGTGACTAGCCCCGCAGGGGTGGTGAAAAGCGGCGTCGGCTCGTATTCGCGGAACAGCAAGGCCGGCACGCCCGCGGACATGTGCGCATGCAACCTGACCTGGCGCCAGAGCCGGTCGGGTCAGCCCGTGCGCCGCGCCAACAACAGCGCGCCGCCCAGGCCGCACATGACGGCGCCCGATGCCTGCCGCGTTCGCATCACGAGGCTCGGCCGGTCGACGAGACGATGCCGCGCCTTGGCGGCCCAGAACCTCACGACCAAGTCGACGCTGGTGTTGAGCGTCACCGAGATCAGCCCGAGCACGACGAACTGCGCGCCGACGTGGCCGGCGGGATCGACGAATTGCGGGATGAAGGCGAGGAAGAACGCCGCCGTCTTCGGATTGAGCGCCTCGACGATGACGCCCTCGCGAAACGCGCGCCGGCTGCCGGTCGTCGTCACCTCCCGCGGCGCCGCAATCCGCGCCTCGCGCCACGTCTTGATGCCCAGCCAGATCAAGTAGAACGCGCCGGCGATCTTGAGCGCCGTGAACGCTTCCGCGCTGGCCATCACCAGCGCCGACAGCCCGACCGCACCGGCGACCACATGCACCAGGCCGCCTAGCCCGAGCCCGACGCCGGACGCCAGCCCCTCGCGGCGTCCACCTGCGAGCGTTCGAGCGACGGTGTAGAAGATGCCAGGGCCAGGCGTCAGCGCAACGACGAGCGCAGCGCAGAGGAACAGGAGGAGGGTGTGGAGCTCGGGCATGGCGTGTTTTCGAGACTGAGGTTGCGCTGCTTGTACTTCGATCGGACAGACAAAGCGATCCGGCCGGGATCGTTTTGTGCCTGCCGGCTCATCTGCCGCTAATGCGCCAGCCTCTGCGCGGTCTCCGGCTTGTGATGCGTGCCGAACCGTTCGACCATCGTCGCGCTTGCCTCGTTCAGGCCGACGACGTCCACCTCGGCGCCATGACGGCGCAGCTTGAGCACGATGGCGTCGAGAGCTCCGATTGCCGTGATGTCCCAGAAATGCGCGGCGCTGACGTCGATGGTTACGCGCGGCGGCACGTCCTGATAGTCGAAGGCGTCGACCAGGCTGTTGGATGAGGCGAAAAAGACTTGGCCGGTGACGACATACGTCATCGCATTGCCGTCCTCGGACCGCTGCGTCTCGATCCCCAGCAGGCGGGCGACCTTGGCCGCGAAGAACACGCCGCTGAGCACGACTCCTGTCAGTACGCCCATCGAAAGGTCACCGGTCGCCACCACGATGATGACGGTCGCGAGCATGACGACGCTCGAGCTCAGCGGATGCGCGCGTAGATTGACGATCGACGACCAGTTGAAGGTGCTGATCGAGACCATGATCATCACGGCGACGAGCGCCGCCATCGGGATCTGCTTCACCCAATCGCCGAGCACCACGATCAGGAACAGCAGGAACACGCCGGCCAGAAACGTCGACAGGCGCGTCCGCGCGCCGGCCGTGACGTTGATGACGGACTGCCCGATCATGGCACACCCGCCCATCGCGCCGAAGAAGCCGGTGACGAAGTTCGCGACGCCCTGGCCGACGCATTCGCGGTTCTTGTTGCTGCCGGTGTCCGTCATGTCGTCGACGATCGTCGCCGTCAGCAGCGATTCCAGCAGGCCGACCGCGGCCATCGTCAGCGAGTAGGGCAGGATGATCCGCAGCGTCTCGAGATTGAACGGCACCTGCGGCAGCGCGAACACGGGGAGAGCTGAGGGCAGCTCGCCCATGTCGCCGACGGTGCGCAGCTTGAGGCCGGAGATGATGGTGAAGGCGGTTAGCGCGATGATGCTCACCAGTGCCGAGGGCACGACCTTTGTCAGGAACGGGAAGCCGTAGATGATGGCGAGCCCGGCGATCACCATCGCATAGGTCTCCCAGCCGACATGCACGAGCTGCGGCAGCTGCGCCATGAAGATCAGGATCGCGAGCGCATTGACGAAGCCGGTCATGACCGAGCGCGATACGAACTTCATCAGAAGACCGAGCCGCAGCGCGCCGGCGATGATTTGGACGATGCCCATCATCACGGTCGCGGCGAACAGATATTGCAGGCCGTGGTCGTGCACGAGGGTGATCATCAGCACCGCCGTGGAGGCAGTGGCTGCTGAGATCATCGCAGGCCGGCCGCCCACGATGGCAGTGACGCAGGCGATCGAGAACGAGGCGTAGAGGCCGACCTTGGGATCGACGCCGGCCACGATGGAAAAGCCGATCGCCTCGGGGATCAGGGCCAGCGCGACCAGCAGGCCGGACAGCATCTCGGTCGGTATGTTCGCCAGCCATTCGCGGCGAAGCGTCTGCAGGAACCTCATGATTGGAAACCAGGGATTGGCCAGCGCAGCGACGGGCAATGCCCCTTGATGCCCTCGACGTCAGGCACAGTCGCGTTGCTGAGGGGTTTCCCGGGGATAGGCGCCGGGCCGAGCCACCCGATCAAATCGGGTCCGATGAAAGCCGGATGATGCCTTCGTTGCGATGCAACATCAAGTGGGAATGCACAAGGCTGAGACCGTCACATGAGGGGCGCCTTGAGATGTGGGCCCGGCGCGGGGAATCGCCGGAGCTAGGGAACCGCACGTTAGCGAACGACCTGGACGCCTGTTGGCGCCAGCCGAAGCTGACGCCGCAATCCGAGTCGAACGAACGCGCGGGAAGTGGATTGTCGCCGCAAGTAGCGAGGATAAGCGACGGCGGTGCAATGGGTCTGCATTGCTTATGAGCTCGTTGTCGGCGTAGGCCGACCGGCACGCTTACGCCAAAGTCAGACCACCGGCAATTTGAAGCCTGCTTCTTTGAGTTGCAGCGCTTCTGCTCCGAGATGGAAGAACGAGTCCGGATCCTTTTTCAGGCATCGTCTGGTCTTCGAAATCAGCCTTTCGGACCATTTGAGGAAACCTTCATCTTTCCTCGCAACCTGTCCATCTTGATCGAAGTAGCTGTTCACGACGTAGAGGCGGCCACGGCTGAGGTGCTGATCGTCCATGTAGCATCGGTTGAATTCAATCACGGGAGAGAGGATCACGTCGACGCTTGAGAAATCTCCGACGTCGTTGAAAGACATTGCGTCGAGATCATCTGGTCGCGCAACGTAGATCGTGAGCGCCTCCTGCCCCATCTGCTGGAGCGCGGGTGTTGGCAGGGTCTGCATCCGGCCGTCCTTGCAGCGCCAAGCGACGTAGACGAGTTGACCGGCAGGATCGAGCTTGCTCAACAGCTCGCCTGGTCCTTTGGTGTCAGAAAGAAGTTGACTTGGCGGCTTCGCATGGAGCTGGGCAGAGCTGTGAAGCGATCGCCTGCCGTCCGTGGGGAAAAAGACAGCGCAGGGAGGGGGCGGTCGCGAAGATGCCTCATAAGTCTTGCGGGATCATGGTCTATCGTCAAGCTTCATTGTCGTCCTACGATCGGCCATGCCCGCGTTCACCGCGGTGACTGCGTTGAGGAAGACCAAGGCGAGCATGTCAAGCATTCAGGGCGTTCCTGACAGATACCTGCCACCCGGAACGGCGGTCAGCTACGATGGTCACCGGGACGGCGGCCCCGAATATGGGGTGGTCGTTCATTGCTGGCTGGAGCCGGAGATCGGCGGCTATGACTGCTACGTCGCCTTGTTCGGCCGCGAGCCGCCTGTTGGGAAACCTGCTGGCAAACCCTATGTGCTGCGATACGCGGCGACATCGCTCAAGACTCTGTCGTTGTAGTCGGCCGCACATCTGCCCGGCGGGCAATCCCCGCAATCCCGCCATGCGCAAACTGCCCGTCGTGTTAGTTTGTCGCAATCATTCCACTTGCTTCGTCGGGCAAATCACCTCCACATTTCCGGCCATCCCGCCTCGGTGAAGAGGGACGGTTCGCGGTCGTCACGAGGCGTGAGGCGGGGAGGCGGTGGCTGCATCGTGATTGCAACGTGCTGATGGCGCGTGGACGAACGGCACGGTGCAGACGGTCAAGTCGTGTGGTCCTGACACCCCGATGCTGGTGTCAAGTTCGCGCGGATGCCTTCCGGCATCGCGCGGATGACGAGGGCAAACAAGCCGGTCCCCGAGGAGAGCGCGAAGCAGCCGAAAAGCCCACCGCGCAGGGAATGCCGGATGATCGGCTGAACCTGTGGTACCTGCCGCCTGCATTCTTGTTCGCAGGCGGGCCATGGGTTGCGGCCAGCACCCGGCATTCCCTGCGCCCTCTTCGAATGGCAGAGGGCCGAACGATCGGAAGAACTCGGGCGATTGGGCCGCGGGATCGCGGAGGCGTGGGTTGCGTTTGCGACGCGACTTGAACGAGCGATGCGAGGAGAGCGGACGTTGGTGGGATGAACGCCGTCCTCGCCGTCGGTGCCGATGTCAGCCCCGCGCACACCCTCCGTCGTCATTCCGGGGCGACGGAGAGAGCCGAGCCTCACGGCGCGGTCTGCGCCTCGATCTTGAATTGCGCCAGCGCGCTCGGTGGGTCGATGGCGATGAGCTGGGCGAGCTGCAGGGCCGGGACCTTGGCGCGCGGCGAGAGCTTCAGCGTCAAGGTCTGGCGCGGCCGCTCGACGAAGCGGCTGATGGCATCGACGGCACCGGCGACATCGACGTTGTCGGCCGCGACCTGCGCGCCGATCGCCTTGATGCTGTCGACCAGCGCCTTGCGCGCCGCGTCCCGCGTGATCGCATGGCCGCGCGCGTAGTTGGCGACGAGCACGTCGACCGCGCCGAGATCGCGCAGGGTCAATTCCAGTCCGCTGGCCTCGATCTGCGCCGCTGCCGTCGTGGCCTGCTGCAGGTCGATGGTGAACACGTCGCGCGGCACCTGCGACAGCGACACGCTGGCCGAGGCTGCGATGAGGTTGCTGACCTCGAGCTTGAACGGTTGAAGCGCGAACGCGCCCGAGCTTTCGGTCCAGCCGAGGCCGAGGTCGGCGTCGAACGCGGCGGTGTCGATGCCGGCGACCAGGAGCGGCAGCAGGGCCGGATTGGACGCATCGAGCGGTCCGGCCATCTTGGCGACCAGGCGCGCCTGGGTCGGGATGGGACCGACGAACTGGCCCCAGTCGAGGGTGAAATTGTCGATCTGGACCGGCTTGGTGCTCGCCTTGTAGGACGTCGTCAGCCCCTTCAACTCGATGCCGCCGATCAGCTTGAACAGCACCAGGGCTTCGGCCGGACTGGGCTTGGCTCCCGGTACGGCGAATTTGGCGGTGTGGCGCAGCAGGCCGCCCATGTCGAAGCGCTTTACGGCGAAGCGGCCGAGCTTGACCGGTCCGTTCGGGGTCCGGCCGTCGAAGCCCTCGAACGCGACGTCGCCCTTGCCGTCGTCGAGATCGAACCGCGTCAACGCGACCTTCACCGGGCCGTCGGGAGTGTCGACCGCGAGGCCTCGGACCTCGACGTTCTTGAACAGCACGCCGTCATAGATGCTGGCCACCTTGTCGATGAGGTCGGGCGTCATGGCGCTCGTTCGCGGCGAGGTCGGCGTCAGGGCGGCGACCAGCGCCGGCAATTGGATGCGCGACGGCCGCACGCCGAACTCGTCCATCGTGAGGCTGTCGATGCGCATGCGCATGCCGAGATCGGACGTGATCTCGTAGAGACCCGCCCCGGCGACGCCGCTCAGGCGCACGACACGATCGTCATGGGCGGACTCGGGCGCGAGCAGGGCGACGATGGCGTTGACGTCGATGTCCTTGGTCACGATGTCGAGCATGCGGCCGCGCACCGTCTCGACCTTGCCGCTCGGCTGTTGCGCCGCGGTGCTGAAGGTGACCTCCTGGATCTTGTAGTTGCCGATGCGGCCGCCCTTCACGTCGTCCACCACCAGGCCGGAATAGCCGAACTCGGTCGGCCCGACCGAGGGGCCGCCTTCCATCGTGCCGGTGACCCGCGGCACCGAGGCCGAGGTGGCGCTGATGGTGGCAAGCTGCTGGGCGAGCGCGCGGGAGGTCTCGAGCATGCCGGAGCCGGCCGGGATCGCGGCGAACCGTACGGGGCCAGCATAATCCTTCACCAGCAGTTGCGGCAGCTTGTAGCTCAGCCGGAGCGGCGAGGGGCCGGGGATCTGGCCGGCCATGGCGATGTCGCTGATCTCGATGCTGGCGGCCGTGACATGCTCGGAATCAGGCTGGCTCAGTCCGGTGGCGGTGATGGTGCCGAGCGTGAGGCTGGCCGGCGGTTGGGCCGCCGACTCGAGCTTGACATCGGCGATTGTCAGCTTGCGCGACCAAAGGTCGAAGGCGACCTTGCCATGGGTCGCCGTGGCGCCGCTCTGCCGGATCTGGGCAAAGCTGGCCTCGACCTCGCGCTCGGCGCGGCTCTGGGCGTACCAGGGCACGCCGACGAGGCCGGCGACGGCCAGCGCGACAGCCGTGAGAATTCCGATCAGGATACGGGTCATTTGATGTGCTCCGCCCAAGGCTTAGGCAGCAAGTGATGATGGTCTCAATGACATCGATGGAGTAGGGATGTGCTTCTGCGAACTGGGAATCGCTGGCCCGGGATGCCGGCGAGCATGGTTTCGGATGTTGCATGAAAGCCGCCCAACGTGCATCACATGCGCTTCCACCGGCCGGAAAAACCGACGTCTGACCGAGACTCAAGAGACCAAAAATCCGGGTCGGAAACGCTGGAGCACGTATGTCGTCGTCCTATTCTGAAGATCTTCGTTCCGCAGCCTTGGCCTATCACCGCCTGCCGCGGCCCGGCAAGCTGGAGATCCAGGCCTCCAAGCCCCTCGCCAATCAGCGCGACCTGGCGCTGGCCTATTCCCCGGGCGTTGCCGCAGCGTGCACCGAGATCGCCAACAACCCAGCCGAGGCGGCAACGCTGACCGCGCGCGCCAATCTCGTCGCCGTCGTCTCGAACGGGACCGCCGTGCTCGGGCTCGGCAATATCGGCCCGCTGGCCTCCAAGCCGGTCATGGAGGGCAAGGCCGTCCTGTTCAAGAAGTTTGCCGGCATCGACGTGTTCGACATCGAGATCAATGCCGAGACGATCGACCGCGTGGTCGAGACGGTTGCGGCGCTGGAGCCGACCTTCGGCGGCATCAACCTCGAGGACATCAAGGGACCGGAGTGCTTCGAGATCGAGGCGCGGCTCAAGGAGCGGATGAAGATCCCGGTCTTCCATGACGACCAGCACGGCACCGCGATCATCGTCGGCGCCGCGATCAAGAATGCGCTGTCGCTGTCCGGCAAGCAGCTCTCGGAGGTCAAGATCGTGACGTCGGGCGCAGGCGCCGCGGCGATCGCCTGCCTCAATCTGCTGGTGTCGATGGGCGCCCAGCGCAAGAACATCTGGGTCTGCGACATCGACGGCGTCGTCCATGAAGGCCGCAACACGCTGATGGATCCGTGGAAGGCGGTCTATGCGCAGAAGACCGACAAGCGGACCCTCGCCGATGTCATCGGCGGCGCCGACATCTTCCTCGGCCTCTCCGCCGGCGGCGTGCTGAAGCCGGAGCTGCTCAAGCAGATGGCCGAGAAGCCGCTGATCATGGCGCTCGCCAATCCCAACCCGGAGATCATGCCGGAGGAGGGCGCGCGCGGCCCGTCCCGACGCGATGATCTGCACGGGGCGTTCGGACTTCCCGAACCAAGTCAACAACGTGCTCTGTTTCCCGTTCATCTTCCGCGGCGCGCTCGACGTCGGCGCCACCGCGATCAACGAGGCGATGAAGCAGGCCGCGGTCGATGCGATCGCGCAACTCGCGCAGGATCCGCCGTCGGACGCGGTGTCCCGCGGCTTCGACACCGGCGAGACGCAGGGGTTTGGTCCGGGCTCGCTGATCCCCTCGCCATTCGATCCGCGCCTGATCCTGCGCATCGCGCCGGCGGTGGCGAAGGCCGCGATGGAGTCCGGCGTCGCGACGCGGCCGATCACCAATTTCGACGAGTACACGGCGCTGCTCGAGCGCTTCGCGTTCCGCTCCGGCCTGGTGATGAAGCCGGTGTTCGCCAAGGCAAAGACGCAGCCGGTCCGCGTGATCTATGCCGAGGGCGAGGACGAGCGCGTGCTGCGCGCCACCCAGGTGGTGCTGGAGGAGAAGCTGGCGCGGCCGATCCTGGTCGGTCGCCCCAGCGTGGTCGAGGCCCGCATCAAGCGCTTCGGCCTGTCGATCAAGGCCGGGCGCGATTTCGACCTCGTCAACCCCGAGGACGATCCGCGCTACCGCTCCTATGTGCAGAGCTACATCGAGATCGCCGGCCGCCGCGGCGTGACGCCGGATGCGGCGCGCACGGTGGTGCGCACCAATGCCACCGTCATCGCGGCGCTCGCGGTGGTCAGGGGCGAGGCGGACGCGATGATCTGCGGCGTCGAGGGCCGCTACATGAGCCATCTGCGCCACGTCCGCGAGATCATTGGCTTCATGCCGGGGGTCAGCGACTACGCGGCGCTGGCGCTGACCATCACCAGCAAGGGCGCCTATTTCATCGGCGACACCCAGGTGCGGCCGGATCCCACGGCCGAGGAGCTCGCCGAGATGGCCTCGCTCGCGGCCAACCATGTCACGCGTTTCAACATCAAGCCGAAGATCGCCTTCGTCTCGCACTCCGATTTCGGCGGCTACGACACGGAGTCGTCGCGCAAGATGCGGCAGGCGACGGCATTGCTGAAGCAGCACCGGCCGGACCTTGAAGCCGACGGCGAGATGCAGGGCGACACGGCGCTGTCGGCGACGGCGCGCAAGGCGATCCTGCCGCATTCGGATCTCGAAGGCTCGGCCAACGTCCTGATCATGCCGAACCTCGATGCCGCCAACGTCGCCTATCAGATGATCAAGGTGCTGGCCGATGCGGTTCCGGTGGGGCCGATCCTGATCGGCCCGGCGCGGCCGGCGCACATCCTGACGCCGTCGGTCACGGCGCGCGGCATTCTCAACATGACGGCGGTGGCCGCGGTCGAAGCCCAGGAGCGGGCGGGGAGGGCGCAGCCGACGCTGTTCGCGTGACGTTGCTGGCGTGATCGAAGTGTGGCGGAATTCGTCCGGTTTCGGTCGTATTCCGCCCGCCTTTATTGTTGAAAAGCGTTCGCGACGTCACATATCCGGTCCGGCCCGGTGGGCCGGCGACACATCGTTTGAAGTTGATCCGTGAGGGCGAGAATGCCGGGTTTCATTACATTCGGGCGCGTTCTGTTCGCCGTGATCTTCATCTACACGGGCGCGACCAAGCTGTTCGGCATTCCCGCGACCGCCGATCTGATCGCCGCCAAGGTCACCATTCCCCCGATGCTCGCGCCCTATGCGGCGCAGCTCGAGGCCGCCGCCAAGATGCCGATGCCGCAGATCCTGGCGATCGCTGCCGGCGCGTTCGAGGTGATTGCCGGTGTGATGATCGCGCTCAACTTCCTCGGGCGCTTCTTCGCGGCTCTGATGATCGTGTTCGTCGGCGCGACGATCTTCTATTTCCACGACTTCTGGAACCAGACCCCGCCCGACAACGCCAAGACCCTGATCGACGCGCTGAAGAACCTGTCGATCATCGGCGCGCTGTTCATGATCTTCGGCTACGGCAAGGGCCCGAAGGCGCCGGAGCAGAGCGCGTATGGAGACATCTAGAGGGGAAACTTAAGCGGTGCGTTTCCAGGCGGTCACGCTGACGTCGTGGGCGGGATCGAGCATCAGTTGATTGGCGGGCGTGTAGCCGTGGGCCGTCAGCACCTGCTGTGGCGAACAGTCTGGACCGACGCCGGGAAAGCATGGCGCGCCGCCGGGCAGGGAGACGTGGGGCGCCAGTGACAGGAAGAAGGTGTCGTAGCGGTCCATGAACATCTCGAACACGACGGGACCGCCGATCACCGCCACCGTGCCAGAGCTGACGCCCGCAGCTTCACAGGCGGCTTCGAACGAGGCACCCGCCGGATTCCAAAGGGTGGAGAGCGGCTTCTCCGGATCCGGCGCCAGCCCCGCGACCTTGCCGGTCACGACGATGCGCCGGCGCTTCGGCGAGTTCGGCTGGTCCTCATAGGAGTTGCGGCCATGGACGATCAGATCGGCGCCATCGAGGGCCTGGGAAAAGAATGGCGGCGTCGCCGGGAAATTTCAGGGCGGGCGGCATCGCATTGTGCGCGTCGGCCAACATCCCGTCGGCCGACACGATCACGTAACCTTCGATATGAAGCTTGGTCACTGACGAAAGGAATCCTGTCTCATTCGGACACTGTCGTCACAACGCTCGACACCGGCCTTTGGCTCACCGTCGGAAGCTTCGCGACCTTGGCGAGCTGCTCGTCATATTGCGGCAGCGATTGCACCGGCGCCTTGGCGCGCATCGCGACCACCTTGTAGCCGCCGGCCTTGAGGCGGCGCAGCAGCTCGGGCAGGGCCTCGGCGGTGTGCTTGTGGAAGTCGTGCATCAGGATGATGCCCTTGCCGAGCTTGTCGAGCTTCTTGAAGGTGACGTCGATCACCGCCTGGGCATTGCGCGCCTTGAAGTCGAACGAGTCGAGATCGCAGGAGAAGATGCCGATGTTGCGGGTGCCGAGATAGGTCACGATCTCCGGCGGGTGCTGCAATGCCGGGAAGCGGAAGAACGGCGCCGGCGAATTGCCGCCGAGCGCCCATTTCACGGCGCTGATGCCGAGCTCGATCTCTTCCTTGCGCTGATCCTCGGTCAGCTTCTTATTGGTCAGCGCCGCATGCGACCAGGTGTGCGTGCCGACGGTGTGGCCGGCATTGTAGACCTGCTTCAGGATCTCCGGATAATAGGTCGCGTGCTTGCCGATGATGAAGAAGATGCCCGTCGTGCACTGGTCGGCGAGTGCCTTGAGCACGCTGGGCGTGTTCTCCGGCCACGGACCGTCGTCGAAGGTCAGCACGACCTCGTGATCCTTCAGGAAGTCGAGGTCCTTGAAGTGCTCGAAACCAAATCCCGGACCGCCGGTCGTATCGATCTCGACGGTGCGGCCCACGCCGAGCGCATCGGGGTTCATGCAGGGGCGCGCGGCGGCTGCGTCTGGGCGGCGACGGCGGGAACAGGGGCGGGTACGGGAGCAGCAGCGGCCGGGGTCGGCGCCGCCGCCGTGCGCTGCGCCTGGGACCAGGCCGCGCCAGACGTCAACAGCGAAGCCGCCAAAGAGCTTGCGAACACCAATCCTGCTGCAATCCGCATCGTGTTTCCTCGGGGTTGTTGCAACGGGAGCGCCAGTGTCGAGAGTCGCTCCGTCATCCGGCCGGGATATTAGCCCAGCAGCCGGAGTGGCGCCAAAAGGAAACAAGGCAAAAACACGGGGAAGTTGCCGGCTTCCGCCGCATTCCTGCCGAGTGTTGCTCAGCCGTTCGCCAGCAGCCGGGCAACTGTGGTCTTGACCCGCGTATCCGTCGGCTCAACCGAGGAGGCGAACACGTCGGCGATATAGCCGTCACGGCCGATCAGATATTTGTGAAAGTTCCAGCGCGGCGTCTCCTTGGGCCGCGCCTCGGCGGCCCAGCGGTAGAACGGGTGGGCATTGGAACCGGTGACTACCGCTTTTGCGGTCATCGGGAAGGTCACACCATATTCCTTGTTGGCCAGCTCGGCGATGTCGCCGGCGATCCCAGGCTCCTGGTTGAAGTCGTTCGAGGGCACGGCGATGATGGTCAGCCCGCGCTCATGGAACTCGCTCCACAGCTTCTGGAGCCCGGTGTATTGCGGGGTATAGCCGCACTGGGAGGCCGTGTTGACCACCAGCACCGGCTTGCCCGCGAAATCGGCGAGCCGGATCGGTTCACCGGCCAGCGCGGGGAAGGAGAAGCGATAGGCGGTCATCTTGGTCACCGCGTTGTCGGCATGAGCGGCCTGCGACGTGAGCGTCGCGCCCGACAACGAGGCGCCGATGCCGAGAACAACCATCCTGCGATCGATCATGTGAATCTCCCTGAGCAGAGCCCGCCCCGTCAGCATGAATCTGCCCGCGCTGGGCCGGCCGCTGTTTGAACGGCTGCGACGTTGCGCTGGATCAGACTGCGTTCCGGCATGGGGATACCCCTGCCGTGGGGCGGAAAGAGGGACGTCGTCGGTCGTCAGCGCAGCGAAAGGATGAACTCCGTGCCCTCGCCGGTTTCGCCCTGATTGATGCCTTGATCGGAGACGATCAGCGAACTTCCGGTCGACAGGGCTTCGCCGAGCCACGCCATGACATCGGCGGGAATGGTGATGCGATCGAGCGCCTCGGCCGCGCTGCTCAGCTGAACGACCTGTTTCAGCTCGGCATCGGCGCCCGCGGACTTCTTACCGCGCCGGACCGCCTTGGCGCCATCGTTCGCCGCGGTGCTCCGCGCCGAGGAGGGCAGCGAAATGACCGACCAGCGCATCGTCGCCGGATCGGCCTTGTCAGCCGTCGCGGTGAACACGTGGGTGCCGAGCGGCTTGTCGCCCGGTGCGATGGTGACCGGGGTGTTGAACACCGGAGCGAAGTTCTGCCGCACGTATAGCTTCGAATCCTTGCGGCTGATGAAGATCGCGATCTGGCTGTTGCGCTTCAATTCGGGCTTGGGCGCAATCGGCTTGTCCGGTGCGGCAACACGCGACTGATCCTTGGCGAGATCGTTGGGATCGACCGATTTCGCCGGTGCCTCTGCCGCCGGTGTGGGCGGCGACGCGGGCTGGTCCGCGATCGGGGCGTCGGCAGGCTTGGACTCTGCCGACTTGGACTCAGCCGGCTTGGACTCAGCCGGCTTGAGTTCGGTCGAACCGGTGGCTTCGGCATTCGCCGATGCCTCAGCCGGCTTCTCGACAGCCGGGGCGACCACCTGCGCGGCATTCGTTGGCTCGCTCGCCGGCGTGACGTCGCTGGGGGCAGACTTGGCCTCTGCGTCGGCGGTCGCGGGCTCAATCTTGATCTCGGCGACACTGGGCTTCAGATCGGCAGTATCGCTTTGAACCTCCATCGGGGGCGAGGGCGATGGTTCGACGCTTGGGGAAGCATCCGAGACCATCGGTGGGAGCCCGTTGGCGTTGCTGGCATCGGCAGTCCGCACCTGGCGCGACGCGGCGGGAGATTCTTCGCCGGAGCGCGGGCTCTCGGCATGACCGATCGTGGCGCGCAGATCCGTCGTCGCGACTGTGATCGCGGTGGTGACGGCGGCGCCCTTGTCCGACTTGATCGCTGCCGGCGCAGTCGCATCGGGTTGCACCGATGCGCTCGGCTGCGGCGCCTTCAGTGCAGCGAGCATCGGATGCGAGAAATTCGCAGGAGCCACCTCGTTCGGCGTGACCAGGACCTGGGATCCCATCCGCGTCCAGCCATAGAAGCGGGTTGCAAAGCTTGCCGGCATGCGGATGCAGCCATGCGAGGCCGGGTAGCCCGGCAGCACGCCCGCATGGAGCGCGACGCCCGACCAGGTGATGCGCTGCATGAACGGCATCGGAGCGCCGCTATAGATGTTGGAGCGATGGAATTTCTGCTTCTGAATGACGCTGAACACGCCCATCGGCGTGGAATGTCCCTTCATGCCGGTCGAGACCGGCGCTTCAGCGAAAAGACCGTTTGCGTCGTAGACCTTGAGTTGCTGCTTGTTGATCGACACCGCGATCGTGACCGGTCCTTGCGGCTTGGCAGCCTCCTTATCGGCCTTTGTCAGCTTGTCGAGGTGGCGCGCCTTGTGCTTGCGCGGCACGGCCGGGCGTAGGGTCGGAGCAATGGTGACGGGCTGAGCGTCGTTCCAGTAGTAGTAAGACGCTGCGTCAGCCTGTGAGGTCGCTGCTAGGGCAAGCGGGACTGAAACGATTGCTGCACAATAGAACCGCCCCCTGGCGGCTGCACGAACGCAGAGCATTCCGGCAAATCCTCAAGAACCATCTGGTCTTTAGTGTCGCAGACGGAGTCTGCGTTCACCAGCTTGGGGCTTCTGCCCTGCGTGATTTCGTTCCAATCGTAGCAGAAAAGCCTCACATCCCGTTAAACGGGTAGTGGAAGGTCACGGGCTGGAGCGCCTTCCTTGCAGGCATTTGTGTCCCTACATGGGCGGTATGCCGAGCATCGGCGGTATAACGGAGACCGACATGTCGTTCAGAGCCACCAAACGGTTTGATCTGTGGCTGAAAACCCTCGCTAGCCTACTGCTTATCGGATTGTCCTCGCCTGTAATCTCAGCATCCGCCGCGGACGAGCCGGATCTGATCTTCCGTCGGTCGACCGTGTTCAAATTGCTCAGCCCGAATGACAAGCTCGCGACCTATGGCGTTGATGATCCAGAGGTCGAGGGCGTCGCCTGCCACTTCACGGTGCCGCAGAAGGGCGGATATGCCGGTTGGCTGGGCCTGGCCGAGGAGGTCTCCGACATCTCGCTCGCATGCCGGCAGATCGGTCCGATCAGGTTCAAGCGCAAGCTCGAACAGGCCGACGACATGTTCCGGCAACGGCGGTCGCTGTTCTTCAAGAAGATGCAGATCGTTCGTGGCTGCGACGCCAAGCGCAACGTGCTCGTCTATATGGTCTACTCGGACAGGCTGATCGAGGGCTCGCCGAAGAACTCGACCTCCTCCGTCCCGATCATGCCTTGGGGGCAAAACCGATGACGGCGCAGTCCAGAAGTGCGGTGATTTCATCCAATAAGGGACGTGCCAAGAGACGATCGGCTGCCCAATGCCTTGCTGGGCGGTTGCTGCTTGGCAGGATCGTGGCAGCCGATCAGCCGCACCAGGCTCTGTGGCGTCGCGCCGGCGCAGTTCTCGGTTCGCTGCTGCGCCATCGGTGCAGCCAGGGAACTGCGGCGTGATACTTTCGGTTTGGGTGTGTGCGAGCGCTTGTCCATGGTGACCCTGGGGGATCGACGTCGTCTCCCAACGCGCCGCGCGCTGCTGGGTTGCCGTAGTGATCTGAGAGGTTCTCCCTGCCGGCCACGGTTAACGCAAGGTCGTTAAGAAGCTCTCCATCGGCAGATTGACGGTTGCCCGGATGGCGCTGGCGCGGCCAAAGCAAGTGGCGCTAAAGCGAGCGGCGCTTTCGATCACTCTCGTCTTGATTGTAGTTTGTGTCGTCGGGTGGGTCGCCACGAAACGAAGCGGAGGGGCCGTGAAACCATTTTGTGCCCGTGCCGCAGACCGCTTGAAACGTGAAGCGGGTATGAAGGCGCCAGCGACGTGCAGATCGTGTCGTCGCGGCCCGCGTGGATGACATGACGAAAAACAAGAACCAGCGGTCCACCATGCGTTTTCGACTGGATGTTGCGGCGCTTGCGGTGCTGTCGTGCCTCTTCTGGTCCTCCGTCGAGGCGCGGGCGACGAGCCGATTGCCCGATCTGCGCGGCGAGTTCGTACGGCGGTGTGCGCCTCATATGCTCGACCGGTGGACGCATCCTGAAGCTGTCTGCTCCTGCCTGCACGATCATGCGGCTGCGATGGTGGAGGATGCCGACTTGCGTGAGGCGCTGCTGCGCGGGATCAGCGAGACCGGCGTGCCGACCATCGAGACCGATTGGGTGCCCGCACCGAAGCGAGCGGAGATCGGCCCCACGTTCACCAAGATCGCGAAGCCCGCGCTGCAGTGCATGTTCGATCCGGCCAACTGATCAGCCGCCGGACCCGATGTCGATCAGCGTCCATCGTCCGGCGGTGCTCGTTGTCAGTCCAGGCCATATTGCGACATCAATGATTGCACGTCCGGCCGGCGCATGATGCGCGAGATCCGGGTACTGATGGCATCCTCGTCGCTGTGTCTCGACGATCTCGCAGCAGGCTTGGGCGCAGGGCGGGCCGCTGCCGCGCTGGCATGGGTTGGCTGATGTCGCGCAGGAGCAGGCTTTTCGGCGGACGACGAGTCGGCCGGATGCGTCCCCGTGGTCTGGGTAGCCGCCACGGCCGGCAGGCCGGGGTGGGGCGGCGCGGCAACAGGAGCGGTCGCGGGGACCACGGCCGGTGATGCTGCGGCCGTGACGGGCGGCGTCGCGGCTGGTGCCTTCGGGCGTGTTTCGGTGGCGGCGGCCGCAGGCGGTGTCGCGAGCGCTGCATTCGAGGTCTCGGCAGCTTCAGCAACGGGCGCGGCGGCCGTGAGCGAGTTGGTACGCGTCTGCAACGAAGCTGCCTCAGGCGCCGGGACGGGCGCAGCCAGTGCGGTGAGCGCCGGGGCTGGCGGCGAGATCGGCGCCGGGGGCTCGATCATCGGAAGCGGGGCGGCGATGGCGGCATTGCCTGCGGAGACGGCCTCGCTGGTGATCTTTTCGCTGCGGTCCAGTTCGGGCTTCCTGATGTCGCCGGGGAGATTGAGGGTTTGAGTTTGCGCATGGGCCAGCATCTGCCGCGCGGTCATCGGCGTCTCCGCCGCAGCCGAGATCGGCAGCAGGACGGCGGTCGCGAAGGCCAGCTGCAGGGTCCTCGTAGACGATGTGAACTTGATCATGGCCGGCTCCTTGCGGTGTGCGATCTGCATTGGGTTCGTTCAGGCCGCGGCGCTGGCGGTCGCCCGGTCGTGGGCGACGACGACGCGCTGGCCGCGCATCTTGGCGATCACCTCGTCGCGCGGGCCGAATGCCAGCGTCTTGCCGAAGGCCATCACCATGATGCGGTCAACATGCGCCAGAAGCTGCGGACGGTGCGTGACGACGATCACGGTCCGACCGGCGGCCTTCGCCTGGGCCAGGGCGTGCGCCAGCGCCCGCTCGCCGTCCTCGTCGAGGTTCGAGTTCGGCTCGTCGAGGATCAAGAGCCGCGGGTTGCCGTACAGCGCGCGGGCGAGGCCGACGCGCTGCCGCATGCCGCCGGACAGCGCCACGCCGCCTTCGCCGATTGGCGTGTCGTAGCCGTTGGGCAGGCGCAGGATGACATCATGCGCGCCAGCGGCCTTGGCGGCAGCGACAACGGCGGGTTCGTCGACCTTCGCAAGCCGGGCGATGTTGTCGGCGACGGTGCCCGAGAACAGCTCGATGTCCTGTGGCAGGTAACCGATATGCTTGCCGAGCCGGTTTGGGTCCCACTGGCTGTAGGCGGCACCGTCGATGCGGATCGCACCTTCGCGCAGCGGCCAGACCCCGGCCATGGCGCGCGCCATGCTCGACTTGCCGCTGGCGGAGGCGCCGACGATCGCGAGACTTCCGCCGGCCTTGAGTGAAAAGCTGACGCCCTTGACCGAGGGGCGGCCGGCGGCCGGCGGCCACACCACCGCGTTCTCGACGTCGATGTCGCCGCGCGGCGTCGGGAGCGCCGTCGGCGCAGCCGTGACCGGGAGCGCCTGGAACAGTTCCTCCAGTCTGCGGTAGGCCGAGCGGAATGCGATGATGCGCTTCCACTGGCCGACGACCTGCTCGACCGGCGCCAGCGCGCGGCCCATGATGATCGACGTTGCCATCATCGCGCCGGGCGAGATCTGCTGTTCGATCGCGAGCCAGGCGCCGATGCACAGCAGCGAGGTCTGCACGGCCATGCGCGCGAACTTGGTCACGGAATGCATCGCCGCGCCGCGCTCGACGAGGGTGCTGTGGGCATCAACCATCGCCGACTGACGGCAACTCCAGCGGTCCATGACGATGTCGCCCATGCCGAGGCCGCGCACGACCTCGCCATTGCGCAGCGCCGCCGCGACGAAGCGCGAGGCCTCGTTGGCCAGCGCATTGGTGCGCTCGACGCTGGCGCGCGTGTAGAATTCGGTGAGCAGTGCCAGCGAGAACAGCACTGTCGCGCCGAGCAAAGAGAGGATTCCGAGATAGGCGTGCTGCAGAAAGCACAGCGCGACGAACACCGGCGTCCAGGGCAGATCGCAGGCGATGGCTGCGGTGCCGCTGGAGATGCAGTCGCGGATGGTCTCGGCGTCACGGATGATCTGCTGGCCGAAGCGGTGCCGCGGCGACAGCTCCGCCTTCATCATCGTCTCGAACAGCGGGTGGCGCAGCGTGCCTTCGAACTGCACGCCCGCCCGGGCCAGAACACCGGAACGGGCGAACTCGAGGACGCCGTACAGCACGAGGAAAACACCGACGATGAGCGTCAGCATGACCAGCGTGCCGAGATTGCGGCTGGTCAGCACGCGATCATAGACCTGCATGGAGTAGAGCGGCGAGGCGAGCATGCTCGCATTGATGAAGAGGCTGAGCACGAAGGTCGCGGTGAGCGCGGGAAAGCAGGCGCGGAGCGCGGTTCCCAGCGGGCTTCGGGTGGTGCTCGTCATGTCGGATCCCCTTGCGATGGTGCTGGGAAGCATCGCCTGGGCATCCGTCGTCGACCGTGACCGACCTCACATAGATCGAGGCGGATCTGCCGGCGCTTGAGTTGGCCGGTTGCAGCCGCTACCGGATGGATCAGCCGTGCTCAGATTTCGCAGCTTGCCTGAATCACAGTGACCTCATGCCTGCCGTAACGTCCCAGAACATCCGGCTCGTGTCGGGCCTCGTCCTGTTTGCGTTCGCCGCGACGCATTTTCTCAACCATGCGGTGGGTCTGTTCAGCCTCGAGGCGATGGACGAGGTGCAGGAATGGCGACTGGTCTTCACCCGATCGTGGCCGGGAATGATCGTGCTGGCGGCGGCGCTGCTCGCGCATGCCGCGCTTGCGTTCACCAAGACGGTCCAGCGCGGCACGTGGCGGCTGTCCGCGTGGGAGCTTGTTCAGATCGCCACCGGAGTTGCGATCCCGCTGCTGTTGCTGCCGCATGTCATCGAGACCCACGTGGCTCATGCGCTGTTCGGCGTTCAGGATGGCTACCTCTATGCGCTGGCGTTGCTGTGGCCCAAGGCGGCCTGGATTCAGACCGCGCTGCTGCTGCTGGTCTGGATGCACGGCTGCGTCGGCCTGCATCATTGGCTGAAATTCCGGAGCTGGTACCGCCTCGCGCAGCCGCTGCTGGTTGTCCTCGCCGTCGCGGTGCCGATGGCGGCGCTGATGGGCTTCGTGGTGTCCGGACGCTCGGTCGCCGCGTTGCTCGGCAATCCCGGCATGGCCGAGCAGATGCGCCAGGTCACCCATTGGCCGAGCGAAATCGACAAGAAGTGGATCGACCTGCTGCAGGTTTCGGCGCAGATCGCGGTTGTCGCGCTGCTCGTTGCAGGCGTGACGATCATCGTATTCCGTCACGTCGCGTCGCTCGCGGCACCGAAGATTGCCATTGCTTTTACGGGGGGCGCGACGGTGCAGGCCGCCGTCGGTCCGACGCTGCTGGACATCATCAGCAGCAACGGACTGTCGCACCGGTCCGAATGCGGCGGCCGTGCCCGCTGCGGCCTCTGCCGCGTCCGGGTCGATGAAGGTGCGGATACGTTGGCACCACCCGGGCACGCGGAGCGTGTCATGCTCGCCGAATTGGCGGCACCGGCGAATGTGCGCCTGGCCTGCCAGGTCCGCCCGGTGGCGCCGCTGACGATCACGCGTCTCCTCGGCGGCGATCAAGCGGAGAGGGCACCCCTCGTCGACCATCTCCCCGCCGAGCGCCGTGCGGTATGCCTGGTCCACGTCCGCATTCGTCCGGTTACGACCATTGTGCGCGACCGGCTGCCCTCCGACCTCGGGTTCATGATGAACGAGATCTTCGGCGCCATTGGCAGGGCGATCGAAGCCCATTCCGGGCGCATCGATCGCTTCCTCGGCAATGGCGTGCTCGCCATCTTCGGCGAGGAGCAGGGAGCAGACCAAGGCTGCCGCGATGCGCTGCAGGCGATCGGCGCCATGGACCTCGCCATGGACCGCGTCAACGAAAAGATCGCCGCTGAGATCGGCCGGGCCGTCGAACTGGCGATTGGTGCTCACGTTGGCGACATCGTCGTCGGGCAACTGACCCTTGGACGCACGTCGCAGGTGGCTGTGCTCGGGCCTGGGACGGAGTGGCCGGCGCGTCTGGCTGAATTGGCGGAGACCAGAGGTTGGCAGCTCGCGATGTCCGGGGGCGTGGCGACAGCTGCCGGCCTTGCTGATCTGGATGGAGCGATACGTGAGAAGCTTGCCGATCTGGAACAGGGTCGCGAGCTGGAGACCATCGGCGTGCGGCGTGCCCGCGACCTTGCTGTCGTCGCTGGCGCGCCACCGCTGCCGTCGGCGTAGGTGCTCTCGGCTCATTTCTCGCGGAACGTCTTGGCGAGCGTGTTGAGCAGCGGGCCGACCAGATATTCGAGCACGGTACGCTCTCCCGTGGAGATGATGACGTCGGCCTGCATGCCCGGCAGGATCTTCTCGGCGATCTCGGGCGGGATGGTCGAATAGTCGATCACGACCCGAGCAGAGTAGTAGCTCTGCTTGTTCGCCTCGTCCGACATCGCATCCGCCGAGACGCTCGAGACCTTGCCGAAGATCGTCGGCGTCGTGCGCGAGGAGAAATTGGAGAAGCGCACCTCGGCCCTCTGGCCGATGGCGACGCTCTCGATGTCGCGCGGCGAGACGTGCGCCATCACGTCGACGCCTTCGCCGACCGGGACGATCTCCGCGAGCGTGTCGCCGGGCTTCACGACGGCGCCGACGGTGTGGACTTTCATGTTCATGACGATGCCGTCGCGCTCGGCGCGGATGTCGACCCGGCGCAGCACGTCCTCGGCGATGACCAGCTTCTCGCGCAGGTCCGACAGCTTGGCCCGGGTGCCGTCGAGCTGCTGACCGACCTCGGTCAGATATTTCTGCAGCGTCTGATCGATCTGCAGGCGCGTCTGCGCGGCCGTCTGCGTCAATCGGGCGACGTCGGCCTGCGCCTGGCCGAGATCGCCCTCGACGCGGGCGCGCTCGCGTTCCAGCTCGAGGAACTTGTTGCGCGGATAATAGCCTGCGGCGACCGCCGGGCGCACGTTGTTCATCTGCGTCTCGAAGCTCGCGAGCTGCGCGGAGAGCGCGGCGCGCTGGCGGTCGCGGCCGGCGAGTTCCTGCTGCTGCTGGGCGATCTGCGAGTTGAGGATATTGATCTGGCTGATCAGCCCATTGCGGCGCTCGACGAACAGCCGCTGCTGGTCGGCGATGGCCAGCGCCGCCTCCGGCACGTTCTGGCGGTTGAGCAGCGCGTCGGGAAACGTGATCATCCGCGCATTGCCGCGCTCGGCGAGCAGGCGCGCCTCCTCGGCCAGCGCCGCGTCCATCTGCTTGCGCAGGAGGTCGGTGTTGGCCTGGGCCTCGGTCGGCTGCAGCCGAAACAGCAGGTCGCCGCGATGCACGGCGTGAGTTTCCTTGGCCAGGATCTCCCTGATGATTCCGCCCTCACGGTGCTGAACCACCTTGTGATCGCCGGAGACGGACACGGTGCCCGGTGCGATCGCCGCACGATCGAGCGGCGCATAGGCCGCCCACACGCCGAAGCCGCCGAACACCAGCGCAATCGACAGATAGCCGAGCAGGGCGTAGCGGCTGAAATCGGCCTTGACCGGCTGCGGCCGGTCGGCCGCTTCGAAGAAGCCGTGATCCTGCACCGCTGACATCGACATGCTGCGTCCCCGAGATTGTCCGTGGGGCAGGAGCATCGTCGATGCGCAGATTCAGGACTGTGCGGAAGGTCACGTGCCGGAGGCCGGCTATGTATGACGGCCCAATCGAACGAGATCAGCTACTTCTTTTTCGGCCCGAACCGCGGCACGCATTTCGTGGTGCGGACAATGCCGGTTTCGGCCATCTTGGAGCCCAAGACCTCCTTCACCTGGCCGGCGGGGCAGGTGCCGTCATCGACCAGCACCCGTTGGCCGAGCCGGAGATCCGTGATGTCCTGCTCGCGCCCGACATATTGCGCCTGCGCAGGTGCGGCGACCAAAAGCAAGACACCGAGGACGCCGAGAGGGCGGGCTGCGACGTCCGCGAACGCGAAGATTTGAGAACGCATCATTTCCCTTCGATCTTTAGGCCTTTGGGCCCGAGATTGATCTGGACACCCTCGGGCTGCTTCTTGGCCTGATATAAATTGTAGCCGAGCACGATGATCGCCGCGCTGAGAATGCCGAGGAGGAAATAGAGGATATTGCGGTGGTCCGACATGCCAAAATCCAAAGTATGTTACCGTCGTTCGTATGCGCGAATGTACGAGCGGCCTTGCGATTCTGAAAGCAGCGGCGAATCCGGTGCAACTATGCATCAGATTGTGATTTGGTGCGGTCATCGGCAATTGGAACCGCGACAGGCATGATCACCCAGGACACTACGCAGCGCATCGTCGACGCCGTCGATGCCCACTTCGACCGGCAACTTGCGACCACGAGCGACTTCGTCGCCATCCCCTCGACCCGCGGCGCCGAAGGGCCGTGCCAGGACATGTTCGGCGATCTCCTGCGCGTGCGCGGCTACGAGGTCGACGACTGGCACATCGATCTCGACGATCTGAAGGAGATGCGCGGCTACGGCCCGATCGAGCACGACTTCTCCAAGGCGCGTAGCGTGGTCGGAACCTACCGGCCGGCCAGGTCGGCCGGGCGATCGCTGATCTTGCAGGGGCATTGCGACGTGGTGCCCGCCGGTCCGCTCGAGATGTGGGAGACGCCGCCGTTCTCGCCGGTGATCCGCGACGGTCGGATGTATGGCCGCGGCGCCTGCGACATGAAGTCCGGCACGATCGGCGCACTCTATGCGCTCGATGCCATCATGGCGGCCGGCTTCAGGCCGACCGCGCGCATTCATGTCCAGTCCGTCATCGAGGAGGAGAGCACCGGCGTCGGGGCGCTGTCGACCTTGCAGCGCGGCTACCGCGCGGATGCCTGCTTCATCCCCGAGCCGACCAGCGGCAAGATGGTGCGCTCTCAGGTTGGCGTGATCTGGTTCCGCCTGAAGGTGCGCGGCTTTCCCGCGCATGTGTTCGAGGCCGGCGTCGGCGCCAATGCCATCCAGGCGACCTATCATCTGATCCATGCGCTGGAGAAGCTCGAAGCGGACTGGAACGACCGCGCCAAGAGCGACCGTCATTTCAAGACGCTCAATCATCCGATCAACTTCAATCCGGGCATCGTCAAAGGCGGCGACTGGGCCTCGAGCGTGCCGGCCTGGTGCGACGTCGATTGCCGGATCGCGATCCTGCCGGGCTGGTCGGTCAAGGACTGTCAGAACGAGATACTCGCCTGCGTCGCCGCGGCCTCGCGCGATCACCGCTTTCTCTCCAACAATCCGCCGGTGGTCGAGTGGTCCGGCTTCCTCTCCGAGGGATACGAACTGACCAATTCGGCTGAGCCGGAGGCGGCGTTCGGCAAGGCCTTCACCGCCGTCTACGGCGGCGAGGTCCAGGATCTCGTCTTCACGGCGCTCACGGATACCCGCTTCTACGGGCTCAACTACAACATCCCCAGCCTCTGCTTCGGCGCGACCGGCGCCGCCATGCACGGCTTCAACGAATATGTCGAGCTCGACTCGTTGCGCCAAGTGACCAAGACCATGGCGCTGTTCATCGCGGAGTGGTGCGGGATCGAGAAGGTCTGAGCGGCCGCCCGATCGGACCGAAGCAATGACCTCTCAGGTCATTGTCTCAGGTCCGAATCCCGGCGCATTCGGATGCGGCGCTTACTCGCGAAGGCGCTGACTCGCGAAGATGGGTCGTCCGATCAAACGGGAAGGGAAGGTATGACGCCACTCGACAAGATCAATTCGCTGAGGATGCCGTTCGCGGACTTGAAGGGCGTCACCTTCACCGAGGCCAGCGCCGATCGAGTCGTGGCGCAGATGCAGGTTCGGCCGGATCTCTGCACCCTGCATCACACCATCCATGGCGGCGCCGTCATGGCGCTGGCGGACTCGGTCGGCGCAGCTGCGACCGTGATCAACCTTCCCCGGGAAGCCAAGGGCACCACGACGATCGAGAGCAAGACCAACTTCATCGGCGGCGCCAAGGAGGGGACTGTGGTGACGGCAACCGCCACGCCCGTGCATCGCGGTCGCCGCACCCAGGTATGGCAGACCCGGGTGGAAACCGAGGACGGGCGTCTGGTCGCGATCGTGACCCAGACTCAGCTCGTGCTGTGATGATTCGTACACAAACGAATTGTTAACTCACGCGATCCTTGCATGGCCGCATGTTCTCTCCGTAGAGCGCGGGGCTTGCAATGAATGTTGCGATGCACAATATAGCTCCTGTCTAGGGAAAGACGTCTGTGTGCGAGGGCTCTCGAGAGGAGTCTCAGGCAGTGTCACAGGTAGATACTTTTCGTCCCCGGCCGGGCTTCGGCTATGTGCGGACGCTCAGCCAGCACGAAGAACTGCCGTTGCTGCGCGATCATCTGTTGCGGCTCGATGCGGAAAGCCGGCACGATCGATTCAACGGCTTCCTCGATGACAGTTTCATCGAACGCTATGCGGCCCGCTGTGCGGCCGATGGCACGATCGTTGTCGCCTATATGGAAAACGGCATGGTGCGCGGCGCCGCCGAGTTGCATCCACCGGAGCAGTCGGAGGACGGGCTTCCGGAGATTGCGTTCAGCGTGGAGGCTTGCGTGCGTCGCCGCGGGGTCGGCAGCCTGCTGTTCCAGCGCGTGATCTCGGAGGCGCGGTGGAAGGGCTATCGCAAGCTTCGCGTCACGACCGGATCGCAGAACCATGCGATGCGGGCGCTCGGGGCCAAGTTCGGCGCGCATCTGGCGTTTCGTCACGGCGGATCGACCGGCACGATCGATCTGAGCGAGCAGCCCCAGGATGAGCTGGCGAAGCTCGTGATCGATGCGCCGATCGCGGCCGCGCGCGCGTTCTTCACCCTCAATCGGGCCTGCTGGAAGCTCGTGACCCGGATGTACGGCGACAAGCGCGCGGCCTGAGCCGAGCCGTTGCTGCGATGACAAAGGCGCGACAGCGATCACCGCTGCCGCGCCTTTTCGTTTGATTGCATTGGCCGATGCGCGCGGGAAGGCGTTCAGGTGCCGGTGCGCTTGTCGAAATTGAAGCGGCGCACGGTGCGGCGCTCGACCACGACGGCACGCTGCTGCGTGCCCTGGTCGGCCGTGATGACGCGCGTGTTGGTGCGCGCGGCAACGCGGACTGCCTTCTTCACCTCGGGGAGCACCTGCTCGAGCGGCAGACCCATCAGCGCCGACGCGATCTCGGCCTGAGCCTGCACATCGTCGGTGATGCCTGACGCAGCGAAGATCGCTTCCTCCAGAGTCGGGGGATCACGCCTGACGCGACGCGGACCGTACTTGGTGTTCCAATCTTCGCTCATGGGGGCCTCGTGAATCGTCCGGGATACCTAGAAGCAGGATTGTTGCATTGCAATATATATTCCGCGGGGCAGCCCAGCTATGCGTTCACCATGTCGCGATTGGGCAACGCTGCCTGCGTGATGTGGATATCCTGGGGCCAGCGGCGCAAGGCCGCGAGCCCGGCTTTCGTGAGGACATAGACACCGCGCTCGGCGCGGTCGAACCAGCCATAGACGTTACGCTGCAAGATCTTCGGCGCATCCGGAATGTCCGCCCGGAGGTCGCGGACGCGCTTCGGCCCGCCCGACAGCGCCGAGGCGCAGGCCAGCGCCTGCTGCCGATAGGCAGTCATGATGGGAGCCCGGGTCGAGCCGCCCGCGACCGGGTCGCCCTTGCGCCGCTGATGCTCGATCACGAGACGCGAACGCTTCTTGGGGTTCTTGCGCGGCGCGGTGGTGGGCGGCTGCACCAGCACTTCGATGTCTCCGGCTGAGGTCACGGCCAGCATGCCGAAGCCGAGCCGGCGGCACAGATTGCGGTAGCGGGAGTCGCTTTCCCGACCCTTGCCACGTGCCGACAGATTTGCGGCGACCCAGACCTCATCGCAGGCCCCAGCCCGATCGACCGCCTGCAGCAGCAGTTCCAGGTTAAAGACCTGCTTCAGCTCGCAGACGACGACCACCGGCGGGTCGTCGCCCTTGAGCGCCACCACGTCACAACCGCCGATTTCCCCTTTGACCGAGAAGCCGAGGTTTTCGAGGAAGCGTTTGACGGGAAGGTAGAGCGCGGTTTCCAAGGGGCCGTCCGATGTGTGCGACTCAGAGCGCGCGCGGAGTCTCAGCCCGCCGAGTCCGGTGATGTCAGCGCCAAGTCGGGGTGAACCCGCTGGCTTCGCTACACCCGGCCGACAACCGGTATCAGTGCGCCGGTCACGCCGCTCGCGGCGTCGCTGGCTAGAAACAGAATGACCTCCGCGAGTTCCTGCGGCGTCACCCATTTGTCGAAATCGGCCTTGGGCATGCTGGCGCGGTTGGCCGGCGTATCGATCGTCGACGGCAGGACGGCGTTGACGGTGATCTTGCCCTTCCATTCGGCCGCGAGCGCTTCCGTCAGGCGATGCACGCCCGACTTGGAGGCTGCATAGGGACCCATGCCGGCACCGGCCTGGAGCGCGCCCATGGCGCCGATATTGACGATGCGGCCCGTGCTGGAGCGGACGAGATGCGGAATCGCCGCGCGCGAGGCGTGCAGCGCGGTCATCAGGTTTCGCGCATGCATCGTCTCCCAGACGGAATCGTCGCCGTCGGCAGTCGTCTCGAAGGCGAACGCGCCGGCGATGTTGATCAGCGCATCCAGAGTGCCGAAGTGGGCGGCGACAGAGTCGATCGCGACCTTGGCCTGCTCGGGGTCGGAGAGATCGACGCCTCCGAGCTCGATGCGGTCGTCACTCGCCGGGATTTCGGCCTGGGCATGATCGATCCCGGCCACATGCGCGCCGCGTGCGAGCGCGAGATCGGCCACGCTGCGCCCGAGCGCCCCTTGCGCACCCGTAATGACAATCACTGCTCCGTTCATTCCGTCCCTGGTCTCCGTTGACGCGCCCCACAGCGCCGCTTGTTATACTATGGCCCTGCCGATGAGTTGCAATGGCCGGGCGGCCGGGGCATGGAATTGCAATCAGAAAGCGTGGTTCGTCAGAGGTGACCATGACCGCGACAGACTCTCTCGAATTTCCCGACGTCTCCACCGGTTTTCCTCGTTCGATCAGACATTTCAGGCAGAGTCTGGATGCGCAGCGCAAGACCCGGATCGTGGCGCTTGGCTCATCTTCCACCGCCGGCACCAACGGAATCGTCGCTTTTCCGGCCCGGATCGAGCAGTCGCTGCGCAAGGCCAATTTCGGCTGCATGATCGACGTCCTCAATCGGGGTGTGGGCGGGCAGGAATCCCCAGAGGAGCTCTCGCGCTTCGAATGCGACGTGATTGCGGAGCAGCCCTCGCTCGTCATCTGGCAGGTCGGCACCAACGCCGCCTACAGGCCCGAGGTCTACAGTCCCGATGAGGTCGAGGCGGCGCTGCGCGTCGGCCTTCGATGGCTGGCGGGGCTGGCCATCGACGTCATCGTGATGGACCTGCAATATACGGCCGCGATCGTGACGGTGCCGAGCCGGCTGGCGCGTGCCGAGGACATTCAGCAGCGGATCGAGAAGGTCACGTCTGCGGCCAACGTCAATCTCTTCAGGCGCTGGAATTTGATGAAGAGCTGGTGTGAGGCCGGCCAGATCCCGTTGTCGGCGCTCGATGACGGACACGGCGACCGCTTGCACGTGGGCGAGGCCGCCACCGCGAAGATCAGCGACGTTTTGGCCAGCGCCATCATGACGGCGCCGGTCGCGCTGGCCTGATCGATAAAATTAGCCGGACTTTCGTAAGTGGATTGCCAGCGCCGCCCGCTAGCCTGTCGCTATGCCGCTTGAGGGGCGTTGGAGCTTTGACATGATGAGACATCTGCCGGACCATGGTTTGCCGCTGGTGCAACTGAAGGAGCAGCGGCGGGATCTCGTGGTCGCCTTGCAGAACCGTGCTGGTCCGGTGACCGGCTGGGAATTGATGCAGATCGCGGCGGTTCAACAGGCGATTTCCGCATTCGAGGAGGTGATTGCCGATCTCGACGCGATGGAAGCCGCCGAGACAGCCGATATCGAAGCGGCCTGATCGGGCTCGAGCGTATTCGCGCCGCCCTGGCTCACAGCGTGAGATAGCGCTCCTGCAGCGCCTTGCGTGCTGCGCCGTCGATGCCCAGACCGTCGCGCAGGTAGGCGTTAACGTCGCCGAAATCGTCACGCATGGCGTCGAACGCAGCCGCGAGGAACGACGCCTGGACCGTCCCGATCGTCTGGACGACATCAGCGGGAAGATCCGGGTGAGCTGCGGTCTCGCGACGATAGAGCTCATTGGTGAGCAGGTAGTCTTCCAAGATGACGTCATCCGGAACGTCGAGCGCGTGCAAGACCAGCGCGCAGGCCACACCGGTGCGATCCTTGCCGGCCGTGCAATGGATCACCAGCGGCGCATCCTCATTGAGAACATGCTCGAACAGCGCGCGGAAGCGCGGCGTGTAGCTGCGGATGTAGTTGCGGTAGGACTCGCGCATCAGCTCCAAGGCATGGTCGGTTGTGAGCTGTCCTCGTGTCGCCAGGGCCCGCAGCGCCGGCACCACGCTCGGCTCGATCGGCATGGAATGCACGGTGATCTCAGCGATCGTGCAGAGGCCGGCAGCGCGCTCGTTGCGACCGCGGAAATCGAACGCCGCCCGAACGCCAAGCTCCCGCAGGACCGCGACGTCGGGCTCGGTCAACTGTCCGAGATGGTTCGACCGAAACAACTGCCGCCATCGCACGTGCCGGCCATCCCTGCTGGGATATCCGCCGAGATCCCTGAAGTTGCTGGCGCCGTGAAGGCCGAGGTGGCGGAGCGGATGGGCAGACATCATCCTATTTTAGGGGATGCGGGCTTCGATGTGAAACGCCGTTTCATCGACGCGATCACGTATGCTGAGCCCTTCGACAGGCTACTGGGGACCATGAAACGGGTCACGACGGCGGCGTGTTTGACCCCGGCACGTCGAGCCCGCCGGCGGCCGTCAGCAGCGGCGAGAGACGGGCAGACAGCAGCGCAAGAAAAAGGGCCGGAACCTTGTCGGTCCGACCCTTCAGCAAAGGCGTGATGGCGTCATGGTACAGTCGGACATCAGCGGTCCCACGCCGGCTTGGCTTCCTGGATCGCCTCGTCATGATACCAGCTCCCGGTGTAGATCGTCGGCTGGATCGACGGCGCGATCGGCCGCGCAGGCGATGATCCGGATTGGCGAGGTGCAAGACCTGCTCGCCCTCCGCGCGGAAATTGGTAGATCCTTGCAGATCCCTCGTCCACGTTTGCATCCATTCCTCATGCTCCTTCCATCGGGTCACGCATTCAGGTTGCGCCCGACTCGTTCTGTTGTGGTTACCAGTCTCGATATCAGCGCTGCTCCGAGGGAATGCAACGTGATCAAAATCAAATCACATGTTGCGCGTTTTACAGGCATTTCTGTATTTGCTTCCTCCGAGGCAACGTGCAGCTGACCAACACTTGGGCTGGATCAAAGGTTGCGGAGAGGCGACCGACTCTTTTCGAAAATGTCCGGGAACTGCTGAGCGGTTGTTCGGCCTCTCTTGCGCATCGCCGCAAATGCCAAGGAATCAAGCGGGTTTTCGACAGGCTCTCTTCTCCGCCATGCGCTCCGTGCAATCCCGGTCGCGCTGCTTTGCCGCACCCCTGACGTGCAAAACCTGCCACCGGCTCCGCCCCGATTGGTCCGCGTCCCTGCGACGGGACGTCGCGGGACTTGGCACGTTCCATGCTTAAGAGTGCGCTGGCCGATCGTGGCCGGGTAAGCGGGGAGCCTTCGATTGCTGGGCTCCCACCTTTCGATAAGACAGAGAGGCTCAATGACGAAATACAAGCTCGAGTACATCTGGCTCGACGGCTACAAGCCGGTGCCGAATTTGCGCGGCAAGACACAGATCAAGGAATTTTCCTCTTTTCCGACCCTGGAACAGCTGCCTCTTTGGGGCTTCGACGGCTCGTCGACGATGCAGGCCGAAGGCCATAGCTCCGACTGCGTGTTGAAGCCGGTCGCCGTGTATCCCGACGCCGCCCGCACCAACGGTGTGCTGGTGATGTGCGAAGTGATGATGCCGGACGGCAAGACCCCGCATCCGTCGAACGCCCGCGCCACCATCCTCGACGATCCGGACGCGTGGTTCGGCTTCGAGCAGGAGTACTTCTTCTACAAGGACGGCCGTCCGCTCGGCTTCCCGGAATACGGCTATCCGGCACCGCAGGGCCCGTACTACACCGGCGTCGGCTTCAAGAACGTCGGCGACGTCGCCCGCAAGATCGTCGAGGAGCATCTCGACCTCTGCCTCGCGGCCGGCATCAACCACGAAGGCATCAACGCCGAGGTGGCGAAGGGCCAGTGGGAATTCCAGGTGTTCGGCAAGGGCTCGCGCACGGCTGCTGACCAGATGTGGATGGCCCGCTACCTGATGCTGCGCCTGACCGAAAAGTACGGCATCGACATCGAGTTCCACTGCAAGCCGCTCGGCGACACCGACTGGAACGGTTCGGGCATGCATTGCAACTTCTCGACCAAGTACATGCGCGAAGTCGGCGGCAAGGAGTACTTCGAGAAGCTGATGGATGCTTTCAAGGAGGCTCGCGCCGACCACATCGCCGTGTATGGTCCGGACAACCACATGCGCCTGACCGGCAAGCACGAGACCGCTTCGATCGACACCTTCAGCTGGGGCGTGGCCGACCGTGGCGCCTCGATCCGCGTGCCGCACTCGTTCGTGAACAACGCATACAAGGGCTATCTGGAAGACCGCCGTCCGAACTCCCAGGGCGACCCCTACCAGATCGCGTCTCAGGTCCTGAAGACGATCGCGATGGTTCCGACCGGCGCGAAAGCCGCAGCCTAAGACGCCGACCACAACACCCCGGGGCCGGGGGCTGATATGATGATCCGCCGGAGCAGCCGCTTCGGCGGATCATTCGTTTGGCGGGCTCGAACGATCGGAGGCGGCCTTGGCCTTGATCAATCGCAAGTCCGGTTTCGATCGCAGCGGTATGTCTTCCCGTAGCGGTTTGTTTGGAAGCGGGGCATGGAATGAGCTATCGCAAGTGGGTTTCAGGCGTTCTGATCGCCTGTTCGGCCATCTCCCTGGCCGCGGCGCAGTCCAATGCAGAACAATATCTGCCGCGGCTCGGCGACATCATGAATCTGATTCAGGTCCGGCACGCGAAACTGTGGTTCGCGGGCCAGGCCAAGAACTGGGATCTTGCGTCCTACGAACTCGCCCAGTTGAGGCAGAGCCTGACCGATGCCGCGGTCTTCTATTCAGGTCTGCCGGTGGACAATGTGACCACGTTGGGCCAGCCGATCCAGTCGATCTCTGACGCCATCGCCGCCAAGGATGGCAAGCGCTTCGCTTCCGCCGTGACCGAGCTGACGTCGGGATGCAACGCCTGCCACGCGACCATGGATCGCGGTTACGTCGCGATCCGCATTCCGACCGACAAACCCTTCGGCAACCAGGATTTTCGACCTCGGAGCCGCTGACCGCGGCGGGTCGGACGGAGCGGAGGAGGGCACCCAAATTGCGCCTTCCACCGGCGGCGCGCATCGACTAAGAGCGGCGGCATCCTGTCCATGTCCTGAGACCTCATGATCCGCCTCGATAACGTCAGCAAGCAAGTCGGCCACCAGATTCTCTTCATCGAAGCCTCCGCCGCCCTCCAGCGCGGCGAGAAGATCGGCTTGGTCGGTCCGAACGGGGCCGGCAAGACGACGCTGTTCCGGATGATCTCAGGCCGCGAGCAGCCCGACGAGGGGCAGGTCTCGATCGATCGCGGCGTTTCGATCGGCTATTTCAACCAGGACGTCGGCGAGATGTCCGGCCGCAGCGCGGTGGCGGAAGTGATGGACGGCGCCGGCCCGGTGTCGTCGGTGGCGGCCGAGCTCAAGGAGCTCGAGGCGGCGATGGCCGATCCGGACCGTGCCGACGAGATGGACGACATCATCGCGCGCTACGGTGAGGTGCTGGCGCGGTTCGAGGAGCTCGACGGCTATGCGCTCGACAGCCGCGCCCGGGAGGCGCTGGCCGGCCTCGGCTTCTCCGAGGAGATGATGGACAAGGACGTCGGCCTGTTGTCCGGCGGCTGGAAGATGCGCGTCGCGCTGGCGCGCATCCTCCTCATGCGCCCCGACGTGATGCTGCTCGACGAGCCGTCCAACCATCTCGATCTCGAGAGCCTGATCTGGCTGGAGCATTTCCTGAAAGGTTACGAGGGCGCGCTGCTGATGACCTCGCACGACCGCGAATTCATCAACCGCATCATCAACAAGGTGATCGAGATCGACGCCGGCCAGCTCACGACCTATTCCGGCGACTACGATTTCTACGAGCAGCAGCGGGCGCTGAACGAAAAGCAGCAGCAGGCGCAATACGAGCGCCAGCAGGCGATGCTATCCAAGGAGATCAAGTTCATCGAGCGCTTCAAGGCGCGGGCGTCGCATGCGGCGCAGGTGCAGAGCCGGGTCAAGAAACTCGACAAGATCGAGCGGGTCGAGCCGCCGAAGCGGCGACAGACCGTCGCGTTCGACTTTCTGCCCGCGCCGCGCTCGGGCGAGGACGTGGTGGCGCTGAAGAACGTGTCCAAGAGCTATGGCAGCCGCCGTATCTACGACGGGCTGGACTTCATGATCCGGCGGCGCGAGCGCTGGTGCGTGATGGGCGTCAATGGCGCTGGCAAGTCGACCCTGTTGAAGCTCGTCGCCGGTAGCGCGGAGCCTGATGACGGCTCGGTGACGATCGGGGGCAGCGTCAAGATGGGCTATTTCGCCCAGCATGCGATGGATCTGCTGGACGGCGAAGAGACCGTGTTCGAGTCGCTCGAGCATTCGTTCCCGCAGGCCGGACAAGGCTCGCTGCGGGCGCTGGCGGGCTGCTTCGGCTTCTCCGGCGACGACGTCGAGAAACGATGCCGGGTGCTGTCGGGCGGCGAGAAGGCGCGGCTCGTGATGGCCAAGATGCTCTACGATCCGCCGAATTTCCTGGTGCTGGACGAGCCGACCAACCATCTGGACATGGCGACCAAGGAGATGCTGATCGCGGCCCTGTCGAGCTTCGAGGGCACAATGCTGTTCGTCTCGCACGATCGTCATTTCCTCGCCGCGCTCTCCAACCGCGTGCTGGAGCTGACGCCCGACGGCCTGCATCAATATGGCGGCGGCTACACCGAGTATGTCGCGCGCAGCGGCCACGAAGCGCCGGGCCTGCGCGGCTGATGACGCGCCACAGGGCGAGCCGCCATACTCGTCGCTCGTGCTCTGCTTGCGCCTTGTTCGCGTCACCCTCGGCTAATTAGCTCATCTGGACGTGGGTGAAGACGAACAGGAACAGCGTGCCGATCGCGATCAGGAAGAGGCCGACCCAGAGCGGCGCCGCGACGCCGCTCTTGTTGGTCGGATCGAGCACGGCCGTCTCGGGCTGGGCCGGGTCGTAGTAGACGGTGACGTCGCTTTTGACAGGATATTTGGCAGCCACGGCTTCGGCGCTCGACCTGTCGGAATGCAACGCGGTCCAGCCCCAGTTCCAATGCGTGCTGTGGAAAGAGCGACCACCGACTGCGTAGCTGTATTCGATCGTGACCCGGAAACGCTCCTCTTCCGTTTCTCGTCCGCGATCGTCCTCATGTCGTGTGATCTCCATCGTCACGCCGGAGCGTGTGATATGCCCCGGCGCAGTCGGCCAGGAGCGGCTCGCCAGGCGCTCCTGCCGCAGCCTCCAAAAGGAGGAGAGTGCGACGGCCCCGAAGCCGAACAGCGCGAACGGCATCAGGAAGGCGAACAACGGCACGCCAGCCTCGGTCGTGAGCACCTTGCCGGCGAGAGCATGCGCCACCAACACGGCGGTCACGGCCGACAGAACGACGAACAGCGCCACAAGCGCCGCCGTGCCGCTGGCATTGGTTGGCTCGAGGACCGATTGTGAGGGGCGTTTCGGATCGTAAAAAACCCGAACCTTCGCGCCTTGCGGATATTTGCCGGCGAGCTCGTCGGCTTGCAGGCGCGTGACGCGGCTCGGGCTGCCGAAACGGATGCGGCGACCTTCGTAGCTCTTGCCCAACACCTCGTAGCGGTAGCGGATGTCAGGCTTGGCATCGGTGTCATCTGCCGACCGATGCGTCGCCGCGACAGACACCGCCGAGGCCACGATCTCCCCGTCCACGACCGGCCAGTTGCGGCCGCCGCTGGTCTTCCTGCGCTGGAGCCAGAGTCCGTAGCCGGAATTGAGAGCGAGAAAGCCGAAGATGCCGGCGGCGACACGGGTCCAGAGCAGGGCGGATGCGGTGAGCATGTCGATCTCGCATGGGCCCGCCAGGGCGGGCGACATGCAGTGGTGTCCTGTGGGTTCCCCTCGGTTCAACAGCGTGCCCGTCCTCCTCAGCTCTCCACCATCTCGCCGACGCGGGCGGCGAGCGCCTCGACGTCGAACGGCTTGGTCAGCACCTGCATGCCTGGCGCGAGCTGGCCGCTGCTCAGGATTGCGTTCTCCGCGTAGCCGGTGATGAACAGCACCTTCAGATCCGGCCGCGTCGCGCGCGCCGCATCGGCCAGCTGACGGCCGTTCATGCCGCCGGGCAGACCGACATCGGTGATCAGGAGATCGATGCGCGGGTTTGATTGCAGAGCGGCAAGGCCGGTCGGCCCGTCCTTGGCTTCGACCACGGCGTAGCCGCACTCGTCGAGCACCTCCATCACCACCATGCGCACCGTCGGCTCGTCATCGACAACGAGGATGGTCTGGCCGGTGCGGGAAGACGGCGCCGCGCTGGCACGCGCGGGATCGACGGCCTCAACGGCGCCGGCATAATGCCGCGGGAAGTAGAGACACATCGTGGTGCCCTGGCCGAGCTCGGAATAGATCCGCACCTGTCCGCCGGACTGTCGGACGAAGCCGTAGACCATGGATAGGCCGAGGCCGGTGCCCTGGCCGATCGGCTTGGTGGTGAAGAACGGATCGAACGCATGCTCGATCACGTCGGGCGTCATGCCGGTGCCGGTATCGGTCACGCACAGAGAGATATATTGCCCGGGCGGCAGGTCGCGCTCGCGCGCGGCGCGGTCGTCGAGCCATTTGTTGGCGGTCTCGATCGTGATCCGTCCGCCCTCAGGCATCGCGTCGCGGGCATTGATGCAGAGGTTGAGCAATGCGCTCTCGAGCTGCGACAGATCGATCAGCGCCGGCCAGAGCCCTCCGGCCGTCACGACCTCGAGCGCGATCTGCGGGCCGACGGTGCGGCGAACCAGCTCCTCCATGCCCATGACGAGCCGGTTGACGTCGGTCGACTTGGGGTCGAGCGTCTGCCGGCGCGAGAAGGCGAGCAGGCGATGGGTCAGCGCGGCGGCGCGCTTCGAGGCGCCCTGGGCGGCCGCGACGTAACGGTCCACGTCGGCAAAGCGGCCCTGGCGCAGGCGGGTCTGCAGCATCTCGAGCGAGCCCATGATGCCGGTCAGCAGATTGTTGAAATCATGCGCGATGCCGCCGGTGAGCTGTCCGACGGCCTCCATCTTCTGCGACTGCCGCAACGCCTCCTCGGCCTCGTGCAGCCGGGCCTGCTCGCGCAGCCGGTCGGTGACGTCATAGGCGAACTGATAGGCGCCGATCTGTCGGCCCGAGGCGTCGCGCAGCACCGAGAAGCGCATTTCGTAGAAGCGGCGGTCGCGGCCCGGATCGCCGAATTCCTCGACCGCGACGAACTCCTCGCCAGCCAGCGCGCGGGACCATACCTCGCGAACAGCCGCCTGATGCTCCGGTAGATCCCTGAACAGCTCCAGCATGTCGTCGCCGATCTTGGGCTGGAGGCCGAAGACACGTCCAAACTCCTGCACGGCTGCGCCGTTGATCGCGATCAGGCGGTACTGGGTATCGACCACCTGCACGAAGGCGTTGGTGCCTTCGACGATGTCGGCAAGCAGTTTGCGCTCGGCGAGCGCAGCGACCACGCGGGCCTCCAGCGTGTCGTTGATCTCCTGCAGCGCGGCCTCGGCGCGCTTGCGCGCGGTGATGTCCTGGAACAGCACCGCGACCTGTCGACGCGAGGCCGGCTCGACCCGGAACGCCGCGAGCTCGAGATAACGCCCCGTGGCGACCAGCTCGCGCTCGAACCGGATCGGCTCGCCGGTGCGCAGCACGCCGCCATAGAGCTCGACCCAGCCGCCGGCCTCGTCCGGCACCATCTCCCGCACCTTCTGTCCAACCACGTTGGGGATGCCGGCGTGCAGCGCATAGGCCGGGTTGGCCTCGACATGGACGTAGTCGCTCAGCGGGCCGTGCGGGCCGTCGAAGAACTCGATGATGCAGAAGCCTTCATCGATCGAGTTGAACAGCGTCCGGTACCGCTCCTCGCTTTCCGCCAGCGCCGTCTCGGCGCGCGCCCGCTTGCCGGCATCGGCGGCGAACAGCGCCTGAAGACGGGCATTTTCGCTTTCGAGCTCCCGCAGCCGCTGCCGGAGCACATCGATCTCTGAGGGACTCACGCCGCCTCGCGCGGACGAGGAGGCGGGGCAGGCAAAGCGGAGAACATTGAACGGGCCCATGCAGCTCGATGTTGAGATCGCTTGACGTCATAACATGTCAACGATCCCCGCGTTAAGCCGCCGCCGCCGATGGAACTTGCATGAGCATCGATCGGCCCCGCCAACCAGTGACGGGGCGCGGATGTCGTCCAGCCCGGCGTGCGCTCAGCCGCCGGCCTCGCACTTCTTCATGAAGCTGGTCTTGGCCGCACCAGAAAGCTTCTTGCCGTCGGAGCCGACCGCCTTGGTCTCACACGTCTCGACCATGCACTTCTTCATGAACGAGGTCTTGGCGGCGCCAGCGAGCGCCTTGCCGTCCTTGCCGACGGCCTTGGTCTCGCAGCTGTCCTCGGCGAAGGCGGAACCTGCGGCAAACGTCGCGAGAGCGGCGACGATAAAGAACTTCTTCATCAGCGTTGTCTCCTTGGGACCAACAATGTGGCGGATGGGAGCCCTGAATCTGGGCGCGATCAAGTTCCGTTCTGGCACTATCACCCGAAATCCGCCGAGTGCCGCGCGTTGGCGCTCCCCGGGGGGGCGGGCGCGAAAGGGTCGGATCGCACCTCGCGGTATCTGCGTGCGGGCACCCAGATGATGGCATCGGCCGCTCCCACGCCAGCAGCTCAGGCCGAACGCCGCCCGGCAGAGGCGCGATAGGCGCCGTGCAGCCAGGCCGGCGCAATCAGCTTTCCACCGGCGCCGTCGACACCGGTGGCGATCCCGATGATGCGCTCGCGTGTGCGGATGCGGGCCGCATCGATCAACATCCGGCCTGCCCAGCGATAGACGTTGTTCTCCTGCACCTGCTGACGCATCAGCTTCATGCGCTCGACCTGCTCGTCGGCGGGCATCGTCAGCGCGCGCTCGATCGCCGTCGCCATCTCGTTGGTGTCATATGGATTGACGATCAAGGCCTCGGACATTTCCCGCGACGCACCGGTGAAGCTGGACAGCACCAGCACGCCGCTGTTGTCGTCGCGGGCGGCGACGAACTCCTTGGCCACCAGGTTCATCCCGTCATGGAGACTGGAGACGATGCAGGCGTCGGCGGCCCGAAACAGCCGGAACACCTCCTCCTGCTCGTAGTGGCGGATGATCAACATGACCGGCCCGTGGCTGCATTTGTGGCGGTGGTTGATTTCGGCCGCCAGCAACTCGGCCTCGGCCTGCAACTTCGCATAGGAGCTCAGCTTGCTGCGGGTCGGAGCTGCGACCTGGACGAAAACCAACTTGTCGCGCCAGGCCGGATTGCGTGTCAGCAGGGCATCGATGGCGCGCATGCGGTCGAGGATACCCTTGGTGTAGTCGAACCGCTCGATGCCTACGATGAGCTTGACGTCCGGCGGCAGCGCAAATTCGCTCCGGATCTCGCCGTCGGCACTTGTGGCCGGCGGCGACGTTCTCGAGCGCCTTCGGCGGCCAGGCAATCGAGATGGGGTAGGGGCGGATCATCGTCTCGCGGCCGCCCAGCGCGATGGCATGGGTTTCCCGATCGATCCGGCTCTCGACGAAGCGATCGACGCATTCAATGAAATTATTGCAGTGGAACTGGGTGTGGAAGCCGAGGATCGTGCTGCCGAGGAGGCCCTCGATGATCTCCTCCTTCCA
Organism: Bradyrhizobium oligotrophicum; assembly: GCA_050641875.1. Taxonomy (GTDB): domain Bacteria; phylum Pseudomonadota; class Alphaproteobacteria; order Rhizobiales; family Xanthobacteraceae; genus Bradyrhizobium; species Bradyrhizobium oligotrophicum_B. Next base: position 6,175,451 of record CP192619.1, on the reverse strand, counting down.
CGGACAGATGCTGAACGTCTCGGCGTTCGGCCAGGGAATGTGCCAGAACGTGATGATGGTCGCCTTGGGCAGGCGCTCGCGGATCAGCTTCGGCGCCAGCGCGAAGTGATAGTCCTGAACCAGCACGATCGGGTTTTCGGTCTTGGATTCGGCAACGACGGTATCGGCGAAGCGGCGATTGATCTCCTGGTAGAGACGCCAGTCGTCCAGCCGGAAGGTCGGGCGGACGAAAGCGATATGGCACAGCGGCCATAGGCCTTCGTTGGAGAAGCCGTAATAATAGCCGTCCTGTTCGGCATCCGAGATCCAGACGCGGCGCAGCGAATAGGACGGAGCGTCGGCGGGAACGCGGATCCGGTCGTTTCCGTCGACTGTCTCGCGGTCCGCCGTTCCGCTGCCGTGCGCGATCCAGGTGCCGCCACATGCGCGCATGATCGGTTCGAGCGCCGAAACGAGGCCGCTGGCCGGAGTCTGCACGACGACCCGTCCGTCGATGTTGTTGTGGATGTACGGCTCGCGGTTGGAGACCACGAGCACCTCCGCCCCCGGCAAGGTGTTGTGCAGCAGCTCCTGCAGAGATTTCGGCGTCCAATTGATCTGATCGGTCAGCGGGACCTGCTCGGCCTCGCGCAGCAGCTTCTGGATCTCACGCTCGATGGCCGATCCTGCCGAACCGAGCCTGAGCGACGAGGAGCCTTGTCGCACCTCCTCGACCGCGCGCTTCAGCGAAGCCATCCAGCTTCGCAGCATCAACAGGGCAAGAACGATCGCTCCTCCGGTCAGGACCAGAACGATGCCGGCCAGCGATGCCGTGATGTAGGCCAGCACCTGGCTCGACCGGGCATCGACGAAGCTGAGATCGGTGAGGATCACGAGGTACGAACGGCCCTCGCGCGTGGCGACGGGAAACGTGGCCGCCAGCAGCCGGTGTTGTCCGGCCCTGATGTTCGCAAAGCTCTCGTTTTCAGAGCGGGCGATCTTCTCGCAGGAGAAGCTCGCGGGCATTTCCGAGGTAGGGGCGATCAGGGCTCCCGAACTGTCACAGAAGCCGACGGCCAGGATGCGCTTGTCGAGCGCGACTCGCTGGAACAGGTTGGCGAGCCGGTTCCAGGCCTTGGCTTCGATCTCGCTGTCGAGCAGCGGCTGGATCGCGTTGAAGACCAGGCGGGACCGGGCCTCGACGTCGGCGCGCGACCATTGCTCGATCACTCCGCCAGCGAATGGCGAAGCAATCAGACCAAAAACCATGGCGACCGCGACGCCGAAGAGCGCGTAGCGCAGGAGATCGGTGAACCGAATTGGCATGCTGTGCCCCGATTGATTCCGTCTGCGGCATGGAGACGCCGGAATTGAGCCTGATTTTGGACCGGATCTGCGTTACGCGGACGCCACGCAGCGTCAGTGCGGTCGTCGTCCTCTATTCCCCGCTGCGCGGGGTGAGGCGAGACCGTTTGAGAAAGGCGACTGTGGCGGCGTCCCGCACGCCGCCACAGAAGCGGTCGAGAGCCTCGGCAAAGACGTTTCCCGGGCTGATCGAATCGAACAGCGTCATGCATGAGCGGAATTTGGCATCGTCCGGAACACCCAGGATGTCGCGCAGCGACTTGTCCTGCACCGCGAGCACCAGACGGGTGCATTCGACGAGGCGCGGGCCGAGCAGGGGATGCGCCAGATAGGCCTCGGCCTCGGAGCGAGAGCGAATCGCGTAGCGCTGCGCCATGGCGGAGCTGCCGAGCCCCTCGACCTGCGGAAAGATGAACCACATCCAGTGGCTTTGCTTGGCGCCGGCCGCAAGTTCGGCGGTCACGCGCGAATAAATCGAATTCTGTGCGTCGGTAAATCGGCCGAGATCATCACATTTGGCGTTCATCCATTCCTCCAACCGGCTGATTCATCGATATAATCGGCTTTCTTGGACGGTCGCGGCGCAGCCCGTGCGAGGCTTGGGCCTCGACTCATGCCGGATCACTCCGGGCTGGCGTTTGTCTAGATTATGCCGCACTCTTGCCATCCTATGTCATGACGGGTCGAATCGTACCCCTTGGGGTCGGGCGCCTTTCCCGGGTGGTCCGAAAAGGGGGTATATCGGGGACGTGATGGCTTCCAGTGAAGCAAGCGTAGACGTTCTGTTGTCGCAAGGCCGCTTCGGGCGCTCCGAAGCGATCGCACTCGTGCTTGCAGCACTTGCGGTCGCAGCGGGCGCGGCCGCATGGGTCGGAGCCAGCAGCGAGGAGACCTCGCTTGCGAGCGCGGCGATTCCGGCTGCCGCCGCGCCGTCCATGACCTTCGAAACACGTTTCGCGCCGGCCTCCGCCTCGGCCACGGCGTACTCGGAAAAAGACGCGGTTCGCGCGCTCGACCGTTTCGCCCTGCGCGGCGCGATCGACCGCCAACTGCTCGATGCCCGGGCCGCGCTGGTGAAGGGCATGGAGGCGCGTGATTCGGGCGCACGCGACCCCGGTAACAGCGATTGGCGGCCGATGTTGACGGAGGGCAATACCGTCACGATGCCTGCACCGGGCGTGCCGCTGCCGCGACCGCGCCCGTCCGTCGCCAACCTGCCGACCAATCTGGTTTCGGCCAGTGCGCCTGAAGCGGTCGGACGCGTCGACGATCGCTCCATCCTGCAGAAGCTGTCCGACTTGTTGCCAAGCCCGACCAAGTTCGCCTCGCTCGGTCCGGATAGCGGCATCGTGCGCTCCGGGATCGATCTCGGCGCGCTCGGCTATGACAAGACCGCCGTGTACGACATCAAGGCCAAGATGGTGTATCTGCCGTCCGGCATCGGGCTCGAGGCCCATTCCGGCATGGGCAGCCTGCGCGACGATCCCGAGCACGTCAATCAGCGCATGGTTGGCGCGACACCGCCGGCCACCTATGACCTGAAGCCGCGCGAAAAGCCGTTTCACGGCGTGCGCGCCCTGCGCATGAACGTGGTGGAGGGATCGACCCTTGGCCGGAGCGGATTGCTGACCCACCCCTATATGCTGGGTCCGGAGGGTGATTCGAACGGCTGCGTCTCGATCAAGAATTACGATCGCTTCCTGAAGGCGTATGATGACGGCGAGTTCAACCGACTCGTTGTCGTCGTCGGGCTCGAGGCTGGCACCCCGACGCGGACCGCGCAAAAGACCGAGTGACGTCTTGTTGCTGGGCCTCGGCGCGACCTCGGCGGTGACGCCCGTCGCATCTTCCGGAAGGTCCCTATGATTGATCCCGCAAACTCGGAAACGCGTCTGCGTACCACCTTCAACATCAAGGTGAACGGCAAGCCGGTCGTGATTTCGACGGTCGGGCAGGCCCATCAGTTCCTCACCAGCCTCAACGCCGTCGAGTGGATGGAGTTCAAGTCGCTGCACGACCAGGCCATGGCCGCGCTGCAGGCCGCGGCCGACAACGCGATCATGACAGTGCAGGCCACCAACGCCGTGCGCACGCTGTTCGTGAGCGCGAAGCTGTTGTGAGACCGGATCATCCTCCAGGGCGCCCGGGGCCTCTGGCTCGTGTTGATGGTCCGCCTGCTTCGCATTCTGTGTCATCGCCCGGCTCGACCGGGGCGATCCAGTAATCCGAGGCAGCAGTGATCGACCGGGAGGCCGCGGCGCACCGGATGCCCCGCCTCTGCGGGGCATGACGGCAGTGGAATGGGGCACCATCTCGCCTCGTCGTCATGCTGGGGCGCGCCAGCGCGCCCGTTGAGCCATCATGCAAAACACGAGCATGGCAACCATCCACCCATGACCTCGCGTTCTCGCCGCGCTGACGCGCCCGAGTGGTCCGTCCGTCTTGCCCTCCGCACAGCAGAGGGCGCGGGGAATGCCGGGATGCTGGCCGCAACCCATGGCCCGCCTGCAGAAAAAAGCAGGCGGCAGTCACCACAGGTTCAGCCGGGCAACCGGCATTCCCCGCGCGATGATCTTAACGGCTGCTTCGCGCGCTCCCCGGTGCGCCGGGCTTTCTGGTCACCGTGCACGACAACGCGCTTTGGGCGCGCCACCATGGGGGCATCAGCGTCGGGATGCCAGGACCACGCGACTTGACCGTACGCGACATCAGCGTTCGTCGGCGCAAAGATGCGCTGCGCTGCCATCGCGTCCACCGCTTCTCCCGCTCCACGTCCGTGACGACCGCGATACGCCCCTCTTGCGAGCGGGAGATGACGCGACAAGAGCACTGAATCCGATTTAGGAAAAGCGGAATATTTTCGACGATGGGACTGGACAGGCCAAATCAGCTTGATGGGCCTGCAGAAAATCGTTTCCGCGCGCACCGCAATTGTTGCCGATTCAGGCCCTGGAGGCGACGCCGCCAGATGGAAATGCGCCTTGATTTGCCCGGCGGGCAGGCGTCCGCTTCGTTCCGATGATCGTTGTTCGACCGGAAGCCTGCGGTGCGAACATGTTTGTTAGTTGCCTGGCGCACGCTGATCGCGCGAGGAAGCGACGGCAGCCCGAAGCGCGCTCGATCCGAGCCACGCGAAACGACCGGGGATGTTCTTCGCGTGCATGCCGCGATGCACGCGTGGGGCCGTCCAACATCATTGCGCGGGAATGGATCGGCAGGGCCGAGGCCCAGGTCGAGCTGCCGCTGGAGCGATCTACGACCGCGGCGACTGAATCTCGCCGATGCTGCGGCGCGGCGGCAGGATCAGTCGGCCATCTCGGCGGCGTCGAGCGCGATCTCCTCGTGCTCGGCCTTCTCGGCCGTCGACGCGTTGGCGGTCTCGGCCGTTTCGAAATCGTCCTCGGCGATCTCCTGGACCGCAGCCTCCTGGACCTCGGCCGTCTCGACCTGCTCGGCGGCGAGTTCGGCGGCCACGATGGCCTCCGGCTCGGCGTCGTCATTGGCCGGCGTCGCGAACAGGTTGGGGGCGGGGATGGTGGTCGGCACCACCGGCCGCTGCTTGGCCTTGTACCAGGACGAAAATTTCTGCGAGATTCCAGCTTCGAACTCGGCGAGCGGCAGGCTGTTGCCGTCCTCGTCGGTGATGACGACCTGCCAGCCTTCCGCCTCCATCACCTGTGCGTTGGCGAGAACGATGAGGGCGCTTTCGCGCTGCTTGCGGATTTTCTGCTGCTCCCGCTCAGCCACCATCGTGTACGCCATGAACCTGACTCCCACACCTAAACTCGGGACACGTGATGGTCCGAAGCACCATCAGGACGCCGCCAGTACGCCGTGAGAGTGTGAGCGCGGCTGGGCCGGATTGCGTTCGCCTAATGACAATTTGGCGGCGTCTCACAGGTTCCGGTCGACCAAAGGAGTCGAAGATGCAACAGGCCGCAAAATTGTGGTGCAGGAACGAGAGCGCTTGTTGAAGGCGCGCCGCGACGTGTCATCATTTGATTCTGCGGCGGCAACTGCTTCGCGACATCAGCGAAGGCAGCGGGTGAACCGGACAAACAGCGGGCGAATTGGGGACGGCGATGCGAACTCATCTGTTCAGGATGCGGAATTGGAATGTGGCAATGGCAGGGCTTGCGCTGGCGATGGTCGCCAGCCCGCGCGCGGGCTATGCCTTCACGGAGGACGACCAGCGGCGGCTGTGCACCGGCGACGTGTTCCGGCTGTGCTCGTCGGAGATTCCCGATCGCGACCGTATCATTGCCTGCATGATGAAGCAGCGCGCCAGCCTCAGCGACGGTTGCCGCAGCGTGTTCGGCCGGCCATCCGAGCGCTCCGCTTCGGCCACGGTGACGCGCTGAGCGTGCCACGCCTCGTTTCCGCCAACCACGCGCCGCCGGTCCATCGATCCGCGGCGTGACCATAACTACCTCGATGACATGACGGCGTGGTAGTCTGGCTTGGATCGTCCGGCCAGGAGTTGACCCGCCATGAGCTTCCGTATCCTCGTCCTCTACGGCTCCTATCGCTCCGACCGGATGGGCATCCGGCTCGCGCAATTCGTCGTGGACGGGTTGCGCGCCAAGGACCAGGACGTCGAGCTGATCGACGCCAAGGCGGTCGGCCTGCCGATGCTCGACCGCATGTACAAGGAATATCCGCCCGGCCAGGCGCCAGCGGCCATGGCCGAGCTTGCGGCCAAGATCCGTGCCGCCGACGGCTTCGTGTTCGTCACTGGCGAATATAATTGGGGCATGCAGCCGGGACTGAAGAACCTCACCGACCACTTTCTCGAGGAATGGTTCTGGCGTCCGGCGGCGATCGCGAGCTATTCCGCCGGCCGGCTCTCCGGGGCACGGGCCGCCACGGCGTGGCACGGCACGTTGTCGGAGATGGGCATGGTGGTGGTGTCGAGTACGCTTGCCGTCGGCCCGATCGGTCAGGCGCTGTCCGCCGACGGCAAGCCGACCGGCGATTCCGGCCAATCGCTGGAGCGCGCGTTTCCGCGCTTTGCCGACGATCTCTTGTGGTGGGTCGAGGCGGGCAGGGAGCAGCGGGCGCGCAGGGCGCCACCATACTGAGCGCGGGCATCAGCGCAGGCCGGAGCGCAAGCGCTCCGGCTCGTGCGCCAAGTCCGCTCCAAGTCCGCTCCAGCTCCGCTAACGTTGTTCCGCGCTGCCGGTCCCGTTGGTGACCGCGCGCTGACGCGCCGGGGCGCTGGCGCTCTGCCCCTGACAGGGCCGCTCCATCCAGGTCCCGTCCGGAGCCTGCTGGTAGGCGCGGCACGGCAGGGACGACGTGGTCTGATCATCCGGCTTGGCCGTCTGGGAGCTTTTCGCCAGTGCGGGGGCGGCCGCCGCGACGAGGGCTGCCAGCGAACCGACGTAGATCATTTGGCTGATCCGCATCTTGGGGGTTCTCCTGCTCGAAGCACTCCCGATTCAAAGTCGAATTGTGGAAACTTTTAGGCAAATGGCGCCTGCCATGGCGGGAGGCTTAAGGATCGTTTGCGGCGTGACCCGCCTCGTTAAGACGTCCGCGGAGGTCCCGGCCGCGCGTGCGGCTTTCTCTGGGCTGGCATTGCGCCATTGCTGACGCTAAGAGCGGCATGACGCGCGAAAGCGCCCTCGTGACCGCGATGCGGCGCTCCGCCCGGAACGCCTTGTGCGGTCGACGGACGCCGCCATGGCAGCCGGCGCTCCGACATCAGCCGCGCGACAGGCGGATCGCGGCGGTTCCCGCTTCAGGGCGGGGAGGGGGATCGCGCAGGCTGAGAACTGTGCGAGCATGACGAGACCCCGATTGCCTTCCCTGATCGCGCTGCGTGCCTTCGAGGCCGTCGGCCGCAAGGGCAGCGTGCGCGCCGCCGGCGACGAGCTTGCGGTCAGCCACACCGTGGTCTCGCGCCATCTGCAGAATCTGCAGCGCAGCCTGGGCGTGGCCCTGGTGCGGGCGGAGGGGCGGGGCCTCGCGCTGACCGATGCCGGACGTCAGTTTCATGCCGAGGTCAGCCAGGCCTTCGACATCATCGCCCGGGCGACAATCTCGGTGCGGCCCGTGGCGCGTCCGACCCTGAACATCTGGTGCATTCCGGGCCTCGCCAATCGCCGCCTGCTGGCGCGGCTGCCCGAGCTGAGCGGCCCGCCGCGCAACTGGGACATCAATCTGCAGCCGACCCTGGCGCACCCCGACCTGCAGCGCGGCGAAGCGGATGCGGAGATCGTCTATGCCGAAGCGATCGACCGGAGCGGCGGCGTGGTCGCCGAGGAGCTGGTGCGCCCACGCGTATTTCCGGTCGCAAGCCCGGCCTATCTGGCAAGGTTTCCGACGATCGCGACACTCCCGGGCCTCGCCAGGGCCTCGCTGATCCACGAGGAATCCACCGCGCAATGGGAGCAATGGTTCGAGCTGGCGGGGTATCGGGAGCCGGTCACGTTGCGCGGGCAGCGGCTGTGGCACGCGCATCTCGCCATTGAAGCCGCCCGGTTCGGCCAGGGCGTCGCGCTCGCCAACGAGGTGCTGGTCGCCGATGATCTGCGCAGCGGTGCGCTGGTCGAGGTGATCCCCTCGGCACTCCACATGGGAGCCTATCAGCTCGTCACCCTCCGGGAGCGCTGGGACGAGCCCGCGATCGTCGCGCTGCGGGCGTGGCTGAAGAATGTGCTTGCTGCGTAGCTGCGCGCTCATCCCCCTGGGTCTGGTGCATTGCAGGCACCTGTCGTCGGGAACAAGCTGATTGATCGCGACGGCTCTCGGCGTAGCCTTCTGCTCGATTTTCCTACGAGGAGTTGAGCCATGGTTGCGAATTCGGGCGCGAACGAAGAACTGCTGGCGCGACGACACGAGGCCGTCGTCCGGGGCGTGAGCTATGCGACGCCGCTGTTTGCCGACCGCGCCCTCAACAGCGAGGTGTGGGACGTCGAGGGCAAGCGCTATGTCGACTTCGCCGGCGGCATCGCGGTGCTCAACACCGGCCACTGCCATCCGCAGGTCGTTGCTGCGATCCGGGCCCAGCTCGACCGCTTCACCCACACCTGCTTCCAGGTGCTGCAATACGAGCCGTATGTGCGGCTGAGCGAGCGGCTCAACGCGCTGGCGCCGATTTCGGGGCCGGCCAAGTCGATCCTGCTGACGACCGGCGCGGAGGCGACCGAGAACGCCATCAAGATCGCGCGCGCCGCGACCGGGCGAAGCGGCATCATCGCCTTCACCGGCGCGTTCCACGGCCGCACCGCGCTTGCCAACGCGATGACCGGCAAGGTGATGCCGTACAAGAAGCATTTCGGGCCGCCGCTGCCCGGCGTCTGGCACGCGCCGTTCCCGATCGCCGGAAGCAATGTGACGGTCGAGGATACGCTGTCCTACATCAACTTCATCTTCAAGGCGGACATCGACGCCTCGCAGGTCGCGGCCATCATCATCGAGCCAGTGCAGGGCGAGGGCGGTTTCCACCAGGCGCCGCCGGAGCTGATGCGGGGTTTGCGCCGGATCTGCGACAGCAATGGCATCGTGCTGATCGCCGACGAGGTGCAGACCGGCTTCGGCCGCACCGGCAAGATGTTCGCGATGGAGCACTACGACGTGCAGCCGGACCTGATCTGCGTCGCCAAGAGTCTCGCCGGCGGCATGCCGCTGTCGGGCGTGATCGGCCGCGCCGCGATCATGGACGCGGCGGAGCCGGGCGGCCTCGGCGGCACCTATGGCGGCAATCCGCTGGCCTGCGCCGCGGCGCTCGCCGTGCTCGACGTGTTCGAGCAGGAGAAGCTGCTCGACCGCGCCAATGCGATCGGCGAGAGGCTGCGCGCGGCGATCGCGCGCTTCTCGCGCGCCAACGATCTGGTTCCGGTTTCCGGGCCGCGCGGCCCTGGCGCGATGGTTGCATTCGATATTTTGAAACAGCGCGGCAGCGACGAGCCGGATGCCGAGATGACCAAGCGCGTGACGCACGTTGCGCACGAGAATGGTCTGATCCTGCTGTCCTGCGGCGTCACCGCGAGCACCATTCGCATCCTGGTGCCGCTGACGGCATCGGACGAGATCGTGGACGAAGGGCTCGCGATCCTCGAGAAATGTCTGGCCGCCTGACGTGCGGCCGAGGTGAACGGGAAGGCTGGAGGTTTGCAACGTGACTGAAGCTGCGGCGGCTGTGCCGAATGACGTGATGGAGCGGCTCGCCGCCGCTGTCGATGCCAACTTCGCCAGGCAGGTCGCCTTCCTGCAGCAGCTCGTGCAGTTCCGCAGCCTGCGCGGCGAAGAGGCCCCGGTGCAGGACTGGCTGGCTCGCGAGTTCGCGACCCGCGGCTATCAGGTCGACCGCTTCAGCCTCGCTGATGTCGATCTGATGCGCCATCCGAAGGCGGCGCCGATGGACAGTATCGCGCTCGACGGCTCGCAGCAGGTGGTGGCGACGCTCGACGGCGCCGGCAAGGGCCGCAGCCTGATCCTGCAGGGCCACATCGACGTCGTGCCGGAAGGGCCGACCGATCTCTGGAACGATCCGCCCTATGAGGCGATCGTGCGCGACGGCTGGATGATCGGGCGCGGCGCGCAGGACATGAAGGCCGGCGTCTCCGCGATGATCTTCGCGCTCGATGCGATCAAGGCGGCCGGCTTCGTGCCGGACGGACGCATTCACCTGGAGACGGTGACCGAGGAGGAGAGCACCGGCAACGGCGCGCTCTCGACTCTGATGCGCGGCTATACGGCCGACGCATGCCTGATCCCGGAGCCGACCGGCCACACGCTGACCCGCGCGCAGGTCGGCGCGATCTGGTTCCGGCTGCGCGTGCGTGGCACGCCGGTGCATGTCGCCTATGCCGAGACCGGCACCAACGCCATCCTCTCGGCGATGCATCTGATCCGTGCGTTCCAGGAGCACACCAAAGAGATCAACGCACGCGCCAAGTCCAACTCCTGGTTCGCCGCGGTGAAGGATCCGATCAAGTTCAACGTCGGCATCATCAAAGGCGGCGACTGGGCGAGCTCGACGCCGGCCTGGTGCGATCTCGATTGCCGGCTGGGCGTGCTGCCCGGCGAGACGCCGGCGCAGGCCATGGCCGGCATCGAGCAATGTCTCGCCAAGGCGCAGGCCGCAGACAGCTTCCTGTCGGAGAATCCGGTCGAGCTGGTGTGGAGCGGCTTCCAGGCCGATCCGGCCGTGTGTGAGCCGGGCAGCGCCGCCGAGGCCGCGCTCGCCGAGGTGCATGCGCGCGTGTTCGAGCAGCCGCTCGACGTGCGGCTGTCCACGGCGGTCAACGACACCCGCTACTATCAGGTCGACTATGGCATTCCGGCGCTGTGCTACGGGCCGTACGGCATCGGTCCGCATGCGTTCGACGAGCGTGTCGATCTCGACAGCGTGCGCAAGACCACGCTGTCGATCGCGATGTTCGTCGCGCAATGGTGCGGACTGCGGCCGGCATGATCACGGTCGCGCTTCTCAGCCGTCCGGGACTGATGGATCCGATGCAGGCGCTGCTCGCTCGCGAACTGCCGGGCGTGACCGTCGCGTCCTGGCCGGAGTCGGCGGCGCGCGACGCCGAGCTTGCGGTGTGCTGGAAGCCGGCGCCCGGTGCGCTTGCGGCGATGCCGAAGCTGAAGCTGGTCCATTCGATCGCAGCGGGCGTCGACAACATCCTGTCCGACCCGACCGTGCCGGACGTGCCGCTGTGCCGGATCGTCGATCCCGACATCTCCGCAGCCATGACCGAGTTCGTGCTGTGGGGGACGCTGTATTTCCACCGCGATTTCGATCGCGTCGTCGGCAATGCGCGGGACGGCGTTTGGCGTCGGTACGAGCAGCGTGCCGCGAAGGACCGCCGGGTCGGCATTCTCGGGCTCGGCGAGCTCGGCTCTGCGGCGGCGATCCGTCTGGTCGAGCTGGGGTTCGCGGTGAGCGCATGGTCGCGCTCGCCCAAGTCGCTCGCCGGCGTGCGGACCTACAGCGGCGCCGCTGCGCTCGACGCCTTCCTGGGCGAGACGGAGATCCTGGTCTCGCTGTTGCCGCTGACGGCCTCGACCGTGGGCCTGCTCGATGCCGGGCGCCTGGGCCGGCTGCCCAAGGGCGCCGCGCTGATCCTGTGCAGCCGCGGCGAGCACCTGGTGACGGAGGATCTGGTCGCGCTGCTTCGCAGCGGCCATCTACGCGGCGCGGTGCTCGATGTCTTCGCGCATGAGCCGCTGCCCGCGGACCATGCACTGTGGCGCGAGCCCGGCGTGCTGGTGACGCCGCACATGGCGGCGATCGCCTCCTGGGAGGTGATCGCGCAGCAGGTCGCGGAGAATGCGCGGCGGCTGCTGCGCGGAGAGGCGTTGCTGAACGTCGTGGATCGCGCCCGCGGCTACTGATCAGCCTGGGGGTCTACTCGAGCGTCTGCACCGGCGGCGCCACCGGGCCGCGCGGTGCCGGCGGAGCGACAGCGATGGTCCGTGCAGGCGGTGGTGCGCTGCGCGGCGCGGCCTGCGGTTGCTGCTGAGACTCGGTCATCGCAGCCTGGCTATCCCTGGCCGGACGCCGGACCTGCTGTGACCGCGCTGCGCGCGAGCGGCGGAAGCCCCAGGATCGCGCGATCGAAGGACCTGCGGTATAGCCGACGACGGCGCCGGCAACGGCTCCCACCGGTCCGAACACGACGGCGCCCGACAACGCGCCCAGTGCGGCATCGCCGCCGCGGTGCTCGTCGGCCATCGCCGCCGATGCCGTCAGTGTCAGCGCCAGGGCCGCGGTCGTCAGCAGTCTGGTCATGAGATGTCCCCTCCGTCGCATCAGCGCCGAAATGGCGGACAAATGTGGCGAGAAGAATGCGGGGAGCGGAACCAGTAAGGGAGCCGGTAACCCTAATGCGGACACAATGTCTCAGGGTCACCGGAGGCGTGGTGCGCAGTTCGGTTCAATGCATCGGGCCGAGCACCGAGGTGAACGGCATGGCGATGATTTCCTCGCCGAGATCGTCGGAAATGTGCAGCACCCAGTCGCGCCAATCCTCTTCGCTTTCGGAGGAGATCAGCGACTGCATGACGCGCTCGGCATGATCACAGGCCTCGGCGAGATCGACGACCGCGGTTCCACGCCGATCGACGAGAAACTCATCGGGATTGGAGCAGTGGAAGAAGACCTGCGTCATGTCCGTCTCCTCAATCGCCATCCGGCGAATCTCGGTCAGAAGTAACAGCGTGGCGGCGTGCGCGAAATCGGATTGATCACGTAAGGTAAATTACGGGGTGCAGTCTGAGCCGGTGGAACCGGACGTGCAGTGATCCAGCTCACGGAACGCATCGGCGCAGAGGAAGTTGTCGCGGACCATTCGATCCGGCGACAGGAGCTCGACATGATGTCTGAAGTCCAGCATCCACGCGATCGCCCGGCAGATGCTCGAGATGCACGGCGCCTCGGCCGTCGCGCAGGCTGCGCAGAAGGCGCAGCAATGCGAAGCCAGCGGCGAGGCCGAGGAGGCCCGCGAATGGCGCCACATCTCGGACGCCATGAGGATGATGCGTGGTCCGCATCAGAGCTGACATCGGATTCCGATTTAAAGAATATTGCCGCGCGTCCCGGCGGCCGCGCCCGACTCTGCCCGGCAGCAGCCGGCGGTGGATACGTTCCGTCAAGGGGAACGTGTGCCGCATCTCATCCTGGTTTCCGACCCATTTTCCACGCAAGAATCGGGCAACATGATTCGGCAGTGGATTCGCCGCTGACCAACGTTGCCGGCGCGCCCGCCGTCCAGGGATTATTGCCATGGTCTTCTTCAAGCGTGAGCTGAGCCCCGTTGAGATATTCGAGCGTGCGCTGAAGGACAAGCAGGCCGCGCGGCAGCGGCTGACGGATCGTCTCCGGGTGGCCGAGGCGGCGCTCGACGAGAAGCGCGTCGCCGCGGAGCGGCTCGCCAAGGCCGGCGCCAGCAACGGGCAGCTCGATCGCGCCGAATCGAAGATGCAGGCCGTCGAGCAGAAGGCCAAGGCGCTGCGCGCATCCGTTGCCGAATGCGACGAGCAGATCATCCTGGCGGAGCGCGCCTTCGCCGACGCGGTGGCGCAGCGCGACCGCGACCGCGCCGCCAACGACATCGAGGCCGTCGCCACCGCGATCGAGCAGGCGGTTCCTCGCTTCGAGATCGGGGCGGCGGCGCTTGTTGATGCCGTCACGCGCGGCCGCGCGGCGCTGAGCGAGGCCAGCCGCTTCGCGTCCGATGTCGACGACATCCGCCGCGAGGTGCTCTCCGCCGCGGAGCTGATCTGCTGGGAGCTGCGCGCGGCCGCGAGCCGCACGCGGGCCGGCAACATCAACGTGGCCCTGCTGGCGCCGCCCGAGACCCGGCAACTGCCGGCGCCCGAGACCGACCGTCAGATGATCTATACGCTGAGCCCGCTGACCTGGCGCGAGGGCGAGGAGGTGAAGCGCGTCGCCGCGTTCACCATGACGGCGCTGCCCAAGGCCTTGTTGCCGCTGGCCTTGGCGCATCAGCATGTCGAGTATCTCAATGCGCGCCGGGTGCAGACGCTGATGCACGTCCATGGCGGCGGACAGCAGCAGAGCGAGCCGATGCCTGACGATCCGGCGCTGGTCGATCTCGATGCGCTGGGCGCGCAGGCCGAGGAAAGCCCGCAGGCCGATGTCGCCTGAGCGCGTCCCTGCGCGCAGGCGCGTCGGAGCGCGGCTGAGGCTTGTTGGATGCCTTGTTGGATCGGCCGTGCTGCTGCTGATTGTCATCAGCGGTGCACAGGCGGAAAATCTCGATGCCGGCAAATCCGGTGCGCGGCTGTTTGCGGACAGCTGCGCCACCTGTCATCGCTCGGCACGTGGGCTCGCCAAGGGGCGCTTTCGCCTGACGCTCTATCTGTTCCTGCAGAAGCACTACACCAGCAGCGACGACGCCGCGTCGGCCTTGAGCACCTATCTGCAGTCGGTCGATGCGCCGGCAGCCGCGCCGGCCCGCCGTCCGCCTTCGCGGCGAGCGGCCTATCGCGGTGAGACACGACCGCCGCGGCCGCCGCTGCCGGTGCGGGGACGTTAGCGGTCGCACTGCACGTCGCGCTCCCCTCTCTCGTCATGTGAGGTGAACGGGCCGCGGCGATCGAATTTGAGCTGCTCAGGTTCGGCCGCTCGGCCCGCAGTTTTCCGGTGTGTGCTCGTCCGGGTGTGGCCGATATCCGCAAGCTGGGCTATGCTCGTCAGCCAAGATGCTCGACGCCCCGGGGTGCCGATCTCGCGCGTGTCCGTGCGAAGCTGGCCGTCCCGAGCCGTATCATCGTGACGTCTCAGTCGTGCCACGAGCCGCGTTATCGTGATTGTGTTTGCGGGCGTTATGTTTTTGACGTTGTGTTTGGGCTGTCTGAGGCGGGGCAGCGACGATGATGACCTTACCGGAGCTCGCGGCGGCGGCGTTGGAGCGTTTCCTCAGCTCCTATATGCGACGCCGTTTCGGATCGTCTCATACCCAGTTGACGGAGATGCTTCCGGCGGCTGCGCGCATTGCGCTGGAATGCATCGGCAATAGCGATGCGCTGTATCACAATGTCGAGCACACCTTGCTGGTGACGTTGGCCGGTCATGAGATCCTGCGCGGACGTGCGCTGCACAGCCACATGACGGCGGACGACTACGTCCACGTCATCCTGGCCTGCCTGCTTCACGACATCGGCTATGTCCGCGGCCTGTTCAGGGAAGACGATGTCAATGGCTTCGTCGTCGATCGCGGCGGCCGCAAGATCTGCCTGCCGCGCGGCTCCTCCGATGCCAGCCTGATGCCGTATCACGTCGACCGCTCGAAGCTGTACGTGATCAACCGCATCGAAGGCATGGCGCCGCTGGACAAGGACCGCATCGCCCGCGCCATCGAGGGCACGCGCTTTCCGCCGCTCGCCGGCCAGCAGTTCGACGAGGAGCAGTCGATCGTGCGCGCCGCCGACCTGATCGGACAGCTCGGTGACCCCAATTACATCCGCAAGGCCAACGCGCTGTATCACGAGTTCGAGGAGGTCGGCATCAACCGGCAGCTCGGCTATGAGTCACCGGCCGACATCGTCAATCGCTATCCGCAGTTCTATTGGAACAGCGTCGCCCCGCACATCCAGACCGAGATCCGCTACCTCAACATGACATCGACGGGACGCCAGTGGATCGCCAACCTCTATGCCAACGTGTTCCGCGCCGAACGCGACATCTCGCTGTCGGGCCCGCAGAGTTGACTGGCTGGAGTTAACGCCGGCCGCCGACCTCGTCGATGTGGTCGAGCAGGTCGGCCGGGTCCTCGTAGACGCGGATGGCGCCGGATTGCCGTAGCTCCTCCGAGCCGTAGCCGCCGCTCAAGAGCCCGACGCCGAGCGCCCGGCACCGGGTTGCGGCGAGCATGTCCCAGATGCTGTCGCCGATCACGACCGCGCGCTCGATCTGCATGTCGAGGCGGGCGGCGGCGGCGAGAAAGAGGTCGGGATCAGGCTTGGCGTAGCGGACCTCGTCGCGGGTCACGACAGCGCTGGTCTTGGGATCGACGCCGAGCGCGGCGAGATTGACGGCCGCCGTTTCCATTCTCCCGCTGGTCGCGATCGCCCAGGGGATGCCAGCATCGGTCAGGAAGCCGAGCAGCTCGCGTGCGCCGGGCAGGGGCCGGACCTGGCCTCCGAGCGTCTGATAGGCCGCGGCATGCGCTTTCCGCAGCCGCTCGATCCGATCGGCCTCGATGGCAAAGCCTGTCTCGCGCAGCAACTGATTGGTGAACAGGCCGCCGCTCATGCCGATCTTGCGGTGGATGCGCCAGACCGAGAGCTCGATGTTCTCGGCATCCAGCGCCGTCTTCCAGGCGAGCACGTGCTGATAGACGCTGTCCACCAGCGTGCCGTCGAGGTCGAACAGGAAGGCGGTTTCGATGCGCATGGCTCGCTCCGGGCTGATGTCTGCTGCGTAGCAGCTGCAAGGCCAAGCGGCAGCGGCCATCCGGGTTCCCGCCCGCCGCGGGGCTGTGCCGGTGCCTGCCATCGCGGTGCGCAGACGAGGGCCGGCGCGTCATTCGGCCATTGCCGGCAAAACGCGCCGGGCGATCTTTCCGCCCTGTCGGCCGCCTCGAGGCCGCTCCCGGTTCAGCCCTTGGGACGGATGAACCCGGCCAGCGTCTTCTTCTGCTCCTCGCACCAGTTCGTCATGCCGAGGCGGCGCTGATCCATGTCGATGGCCTGCGTGGCGACGGCGACCTCCGCCATCAGATCGTCGTCCTGCTTCTCGCCCATCTTGCCGCCGGTGTGCATATAGGCGATCGCCTTGCGCACCTTCTCGGTCGTGCCGTCAGGCATCTTCATGTCCTGCGCCTTCTGGACCAGATCCTGATAGACGACATCGACGCCGGGACATTCGACCTTGGTGGCGAACGCCTCCAGCACCATGGTCGTATACGTGTGGCGCGGTTCGGCGCTGCCCGGTGTCAGGGCCGCCAGCAATGCCGCAATGGTCAATGCCGCAAGGGTTGACGTGTAAAGCAGACCGTTTCGCATCCTCTGGCTACCTCCCGCTTGTTTTCGGCGAGGCTAGCCTGTGGGCGAAGCGCGGGCAACAACGAGCGCAGTGCAGCACGCGCGAATTGATCGAAGCGGCCGCCGGCTATTTGTTCAGCCGCCGCTCCTGCTCCTTGAGCAGAACGTCGAGCTCTTCACTCTGCTGCGCGAGGCGGTCGGCGTTGCGTTCCTCGTCGGCGGCACCCGACTGCGAGGCGGCCTGCTCGGTGATCTGGCGGATGTTGTCGCGCAGGATCGCGATGCGGTCTGCGAGGTCGGAGGCGGACAGGACGGTCGGATCGGTCAGGCTCATGAACCCCTCGGGGATGCGCATTGTCAGGCGCAGTTCCTTAGCTCGGAAAGCCGCGTCGCGACAAGTGGATCGACGACATCGATCACCGCCGCGCCGATCGGCGCGGACCAGCGCGGGCGCCTGTGCGGATCCTTCAGCGCACCGGCATTGGCGGGCGCACCACGGGCTGATCCGGATCGACCGGCGCCGAAGGCAGCGGCATCGGAGCGGGCGGCGGAGGGGCCATGCTGGCTGCAGCCGGCGGCGGCATGCGCGGCCGGTGCGGCGCTGCTGCACCAGGCTGTGCCGGGGTCACGGCCGCCGTCGCGGGCCGCGCGGCCGGGCGCGGCCGGATCGTCTGCTCGATGGCGCGCGGATCGAACGACCGTGCTTCTGCGGTCCGCTCGCTCGGCCGCTCGGCGGGCCTGTCGCTGGACTTGGCCTCGGCGACCCGGGCCATGTCGCGGACCATCTGCTCCTGCCCGGCCTTCAACTGTGCGAGGCTCGTCTTCAGTTCGCCGATCTGCTGGCTCAAGGCAGCGAGGTCGTGGGCCATCGATTGCAGTAACTGCGCCTGCTCCTGCGACGCGGTCGCGCCAACCGCGCTCGTTGCGTGCTCCTGCGCCTCAGCCGGCGCTTCTGCGGCCGTCTGCTGGGGCGCGGTTGCGGCGGGCTGTGCCGCGGCGTCCTTGTCGGCGTTCGATGCCAGCGAGATCCGCGGCATCCAATGCGCGATCACCTCCTGGGCCTGGTCTCCATAGCTCTGCCAGGCGGCTGCGGCGACCGCGCTGCCGACCGCGAACAGCACCGCCAGAATCGTGCGTACGGCCCAGGTAGCGAACGTGCTGCGCTCTCCGCTGACCGCGAGGTCGCTCGTCGCCTGCGTCCTGTAGTCAGGGTCGATCTTCGGCAAAGGGACATCCGGCGGCCGTTGCGAGCTGCGCCTGTCCGCTTCGGCGGCGGTGCGATCCGCGCGGGCCGCCAGCACGATCTCGGGATCGATCACGGCATGAGGCTGCTGATCGCCGTCTTTGGTCGTCGTTGCAAGCATTGACGCTCCGTCCTCCGTTGTCGTCCGCCTCGCAGGCGGCGCTCGGCTGTGTTCCGATGCGTCGTCCTAGCAACGCCTCGTGCACCAACGCTTCGTGTACTCACGCTGCATCGTACTGACGCTTCGTGACATCAACGTCGGATGACGACTGCGCCACAAGACGCACGGCCTCTCCGGCCGCATCAGCACAGAACCTGGATACCGGTTGTCCCTCGTGCCCACGCATCTGCATGTTCACGGTGATCCATCTTGGCCAGAGCCGCATGCTCAGGAACGTCCCATCATCGTTCCGTCGCGTCGACGCTCGGCTGATTCCCAATCTCATCGACACTTGGTCATATCCGCCCAAACCAAGGCGAAGACATGGCGGTTGCGCGACCCATGCGACCTCCACCTAAGGCCGCAGGCGGAGCATACCCCGAACGCACCGCGAAGGCTATGCCGACGGTGTTTCGCCGCGCTGGCGAAATCCTCGGCCATTGTTGCCGATGGGTGCCGCGAAATGAAGCTTCGATCGGCCCGTCAACGCTTGAGAATGTCGTGGGTGGGCAGCCGGATCTCGCAGCAGAGGCCGCTCGGCTCGAAGCGCCGGACGACGCGGGCACCGACCTCGTATGGCAGCATCTGTTCCAGCAGTACGGTTCCAAAGCCCTGACGCTGCGCACCCAGCGGACGTCCGGACATGCCGGTCTCGGTCCAGTCGATGACCAGCCAGTCGGCGGCGTCGCGCTCATCGAGCCGCCATTCGATCCTGATGAAGCCCCGCGGCACGGTCAGCGCGCCGTATTTCAGCGCATTGGTCGCGAGCTCGTGCATGGCAAGCCCGATGCTCTCGGCCGCCTTCGGCTTCAGCCGCACCTGGGGGCCTGACAGCGAGAATTGCCTGTCCTCGCGCGCGGCTCCGGCGCGCAGCTCATCGGCGATCAGCTCGGCCAGATCGAAACCGGCGAGGGGATCGCGCGTGACGACCGCCTGGATGCGCGACAGCGCCGTGATGCGGCCTTCGAGGTGACTGGCGAAATCCTCGACGCTGCCGCTCGTGTCGCCCGTGCGGCGGATGATCGAGCGGATCACGGCGAGCATGTTGCGGACGCGGTGCTGCAGCTCGGCGAGCAGCAGCTTCTGGTGCTCGGAGGCCGAGACCAGCGCCGTGATGTCCTGGGTGATGCCGCCGATGCGCTGCACCTGTCCCAGCTCGTCGACCATGGGAAAACTACGGATGCGCAGCCAGCGCGTGACGCCGTCCGGCTGCCTGACGATACGGACGTCCAGGCTGTCGCGCTGGCCGCGCCGGGCGCGCTCGAGGCTCTCGAGGGCGCGGGGCCGGTCCTCCGGCAGCATGAGCTCGATCCACGATGCGAGATGGTCGCGGCGGAGCACAGTGGTACGCGGGACGCCATAGATCGTCTCGAAGGCGGGACTGAGATATTCCCATTGCAGGGTCTCGGCATCGCGGATCCACACCACGTCGGAGGATGCTTCGCCGAACTGGCGGAAACGCGCCTCGCCGTCGCGCAGCGCGGCCTCGGTGCGCTTGCGGTCGTCGATGTTCATCGCGAGCTCGACCAGGGTGCCGTCGCCGAGATCGCGACCGGCGAACATCATCCAGGCGCGTTCGCCGTTCTTGCGAAAATACTGCTTCTCATAGGGACCGATCCGGCCGGTCTGCCGCAGCAGCTCGATCTGGTCGCTCGATGTGCGCATCCATTCGGGGGGTGTCAGGCTCTTCCAGGTCAGCTGGCCCCTGTCGATGTCCTGGCGCGAATAGCCTGTCATCGCCAAGAAGGCCTCGTTGGCGTCGATCAGGGTGCCGGCCTCATGATCGAAGAACAGCACGCCGACCGAATCGATCTCCAGGAGGCGGCGCAGCCGATGATCGCTGGCATAGCCGCCGTTCGAATGCGGCTGCTGTGCGGACGGCCCGGCCTCCGGCAGCTCGCTGCAGCCGAGGCAGACGGCGAGCTCGGGATCGGCCTGTGCGAGGGCAAGCACGTCCGAATCGATCGCGAGCAGGTGTGCATCGGCCCAGAAATGGGCTGTGCGCAGATAGGCGAGGAAGGCCGCCAGCAGATCGAACCTGGTGTTGCCGAAAGCATGTCGGATTGCGCGCCGCGAGCGGTCGGACTCAGCACGCTGCATGAACAGCGCCGACGCGGCCTCGAACAGGTCCGCCTCGCCGTCGCTGCCCGGCTCCGGGATGTCGAGCGGAGGCTGGAGTAGTTCGAGCCGGTCGAGCGCCGCCGCGGTGCGCAAGGGATCCGCGAGCGGCCGCGCGAGCAGGTGACGCGCCCGATCGATCGTCTCCGGGCGGGACGTCGAGTCACCCGCGGGCTTGCCCAATCCGACCAGAAATCCGAAATGCCGGGTCAGACAATAAGGCGAACGGTTGAGGCGCGACAGATGGACGGCGAGCCGCTCCTTGAAAAGGGCCGGAAGCGGGGTGTCGAGATAGGCGCATTTGGCGAACTGCCAGAGCTGTCGGGTCGCCTCAGGCGCCGACGGCGCCGACCTGAACAGGTTGGGCATCAGCCCGAGGCGCTGCACGATCTCCTGCTCGAAGGGTCCGTCCACCATGCGCTGTTCGACCATCGCCGTTTCCCGGGCAGAGTGCCCAGACAGTCAGCATAGCGCAAGCGCCAGCGCTCCGTACCTTTCACTCATTCGCGTCGAGCTGACGGCCTTCGCGGTCCAAATGCAAGTAATTCGCGTTGAACAGGCCGGCGCTCATCAGCCGCTCGAGGTCCGGAAGTACCAGCATCTTGCCCTTGAGCACGATCAGGTTGCTGGCGCGCAGTTCCTGCAGCGTGCGGTTGACGTGGACCTTCGACAGGCCTGTCGCCTCGGCGAGATCGGCCTGAGTGAGCGGGAAGCTGCAGCTGCTGTCGTCGGCCAGGCCCGCCAGGCGCAGCCGGAAGAACAGTTCGCACAACAGGTGCGCCATGCGTTCGGACGCGGTGCGTTGCCCGAGATTCATGGTCCATTCGCGCTGGATTGCGGCGTTGACCAGCGTCTCCCACCAGAACGCCGTCGCGATGCGCGGATAGCCGGCGCTGATCTCGTCGAAGAACTCGCGCGGCAGGTCGGCGATCGAGACCGGCGTGATGGTGCCGATCGAATGGTCCATTTCGCGCAGGATGAAGATGTTGAGATCACAGATATCGCCAGGCAGAAAGAACGAGACGATCTGGCGGCGGCCGTCCTCGAGCTGCTTGTAGCGGCAGGCCCAGCCGTTCAGGATCAGATGCACGTCCTTGGGCTTCTCGCCCTCGCGCGCGATGTCGGTGCGCGGCGCGAAGGTCCTTACCCGCTGAGCCGCAGCGCGGTTGAGCATCAGGCGATCGGCCGCAGAGAGCCGGACGAAATTCTCGAGCTTGCGGACCAGATGACTCAAAGAGCGGTTCCCCCGAGTTAGTTTATTGGGGTTCCAAGAGGTGCGAGTTCAATAACTTATGTTAGCATGATACCGCGTTGCCCGCTGATCTTTCTATAGTTGCATGAGGAACCATGCGCGGGCCGGAGTTCGTAGAGACTGCCGCGGCTTCTTGCGATGCTTGCTCCCAAGCGATGCTCGAAGCACGAGCAACATCGCGCTATCCCGACCAACCCTTCGCGCCTCTGTCGTGGAACTCTCATGAAAGCTGAGACGACCATCGAAGCCCGTTGAATTACGGGAATCGACGCGCAGTGGCGACGATCTGACGCGACGCCAGGTCCGCGCACTTAAGACCCCCTTGGGCTCCGCTTCCTAAGTTGATCAAAACAATCAACTGGAAATACATCATGCGAGTCGGTCGGCTCTTTGCGGTGTCGATGCTCTCGGTCACGGCGCGTGCCCGTGTTCTCGGGCCCCCGGCGATCGGCGCCAAGCGCCCGCTGGCTCCGGCCGAGTACTCCAGCATCGATCGCGCGCAAGGCCAGATCGAGGTCGATCGCGAGTGGATCGAATCGAGCATTGATCAACTCGGCAATCCTCCGAAAGTCGCGCAGGCGATGTCTGAGGCGGTCGAGGCGTATTTCACCAATGCACCGGGACTGATCGAGAAGGAGACCGCGGCGTCGCGCAGCAATGCCGGCTGATGGCGACCTGCTTGACGAAGTCCTCGGTGCTCGGCGGCAATGCCGAGCGCCGAATTCACCCCGGTCCTTTCGCCGACTGATTGGGCGAGGGCAGGGCCCGTCAGCACCAGGCAGCCGAGCGTGATGAGTGTGCGTCGCATGGGGCGTTCCTCTCGTTGGTTGCGATCTAGACCGAGAGATGTCGACGATGTTCCGTCGACCTCGCGCGCGCCGCGCGGTGTGTCCGGTGAGAGGACGCCGCGAGCAGCCGGCGCAGCCGCAGAGCATCGGCGGGCGCCGCGCTCTTCTGGTCGTTGTCGAAATAGACGTAGACGTCGATGCCGTGCGACGCCCAGGCGCGAATGCGCTTGGCCCAGGCTTCGAGTGTCGCGTCCGGATAGTTGTCCTTGTAGCGGCCGCCCGGGCCATGGCCGCGCACGTAGACGAAGTCGGCCGTGCGCCTCCACGGCGCCGGGGCGTCGTGATGGTCCGACAGGCAGAGCGAGATGTTCGCCTCCCTCAGCAGGCGCATGATGGCCGGTGCGTACCAGCTCGGGTGACGGAATTCGAAGCTGTAGCGCCGGTGCGTCGGCAGCAGCCGCAGAAACGACTCGAGCCGTTCTCGATTCTGCTTCGAATTGCGGCGGCAGCTGGAATAGCACGGGGCCGGCCTTGTCGCCGAGCAGCGAAAGCCGGCTCTCCATCAGAGCGATGCTGTTGACCGAGCGTGCCGACAGGCGCTTCCAATGCGTGATGAACTTGGAGGCTTTCCAGGCGAAAACGAAATCGGGCCCGGTCTGATCGCGCCAGCCGCGGACGGCAGCTTCCGTCGGCGTCCTGTAGAACACGCCATTCAGCTCGGTGGTCTCGAACTGGCTGGCGTAGTACGGAAGCTGATGTCTGATCAGCAGTCCTCGCGGAAAGAACGCGCCGCGCCAGGACCGGTAGTGCCACCCCGATGTGCCGATCACGACCCGGGCCATCATCGTCCTCTCGCCGAGACCAGACCTCGAAAGCAAAGCGTCGTGACGGCGTTCGGGTTCCTTTCAAAGCCGCAGCAGACGATACGGCGTGCGTTCTAGCGCTCGGCGGCGTGCAGCACCGGCGCGCTCAACAGCTCGTTGATATGCGCCGCCGTCTCCGCCTGCATCGCCTTCTTCAGCATGATGTCGCGTTCGGGGCCTGCGGGCAGACGGGCTGCCGCCTCGCGGGCAGCGGTTGCAGCCTGCCGCAGCCGCTGGCCGAACGACACTGTCTGCTTACGCCGGTTCCGGGTGACGCTCATGGCGAACTCCTGTTCCTTTCGAACAAAAGTGTCCGACTCCGGGGCGATGATGTCGCTAACACACGTTACCCATGCAATTCACTATCCCTGGAGGTCATACTGGGAACCTCCGGAAGGAGCGTGCTGATTAGTTGTTGGATCTGTCCGGGTCGTTGCCGGGAACGCTGAGATGCACCTCGTGACCTTGCTTGATGGCGAGCGTCGCGGCCGATGCCGCCGATTCGAACGCAGCCTCTTTGGTCGCGTAGTCGCCATGGGCGTTGCCGTCATGCAGAACGCTCCAATGATCGCCGACTGCAACGATGGCGTATTGAGCCAGTCCCATGTTCTCCTCCATTCTTCGCGTCATTGGGTCGAAACGCTCCTGGCCGCCCGATGCCGTGCCGCGGGCGCGGCTCGTCTCGGTGGGCACGAGACCAACCAGAGCAGGTTGCATCCGTTCCTGCGCATGCGGACCAACCCTGGCCGGATGCGCCCGCTTCCCGATGCCGGCGAACCGCGGGGCAGCCGGCCCGTTCTCAGCCCTTGCGTTGGGTCTACCCCGCGGGCCGATAGCCTGTTAAGCAACGGCGCAGGACGGGGCGGTCCCCGCGGAAGAGACTGAGAGGAAGCGGCAATGATTCAGACGGTCGGCATCATCGGAGCAGGCACCATGGGCAACGGCATCGCGCAGGTTTGCGCCGCCGCGGGCGTTCCGGTCGTCATGGTCGACATCTCGGAGCAGGCCGTGGCGCGCGGACTGGCCACGGTGGGCTCCAGCCTGGACCGTCTGGTCAAGAAGGAGAAGATGACGACCGCCGACAAGGACAGGGCGTTGTCGCTCATCACCGGTACCGCCGACAAGGCGAAGCTGTCGAGCTGTGATCTGGTCATCGAGGCCGCGACGGAGAACGAGGAGCTGAAGCTCAAGATCCTCAAGGACCTCTGCGCCGGTTTGAAACCTGAGGCGCTGATCGCGACCAACACCTCCTCGATCTCGATCACCAAGCTGGCCACCGCCACCGACCGGCCCGACCGCTTCATCGGCATGCACTTCTTCAATCCGGTGCCGATGATGGCGCTGCTCGAACTGATCCGCGGCCTGCAGACCTCGGATGCGACCCATGCGGCGGCCGCCGATTTCGCCAAGCGGATCGGCAAGGTCGCGATCACCGCGAAGAACAGCCCCGGCTTTGCCGTAAACCGCATCCTGTGCCCGATGATCAACGAGGCGATCTTCGCGTATTCGGAAGGCATTGCGACTGCAGCCGACATCGACGAGGGCATGAAGCTCGGCTGCAATCACCCCATCGGTCCGCTGGCGCTGGCCGATCTGATCGGCCTCGACACGATGCTGTCGGTGATGGAGGTCTTCTACAACGGCTTCAACGATCCGAAGTATCGGCCGGCGCCGTTGCTGAAGGAAATGGTGGCCGCAGGCCAACTCGGCCGCAAGACCGGCAAGGGCTTCTACGACTACGGCAAGTAGCTGCGGCAGCGCGCGACGCGGGCGGCGGGTGACCCATGCGCCCGCCGTGCCTCGTTTGACTATCGACTACGCTGACGACGGATTGCGGTGACGATGGATTGCGTCTCGAGGCGCGTAGGAAAGAGGACCAAAAACCACAGCTCCCCAACGAAAGCTATCGAGTTCGCGCTGATCCGACTCCGACGATCCAGATTTACGGCACAGCGCCGGGTGGGCAAGGGGCCATGCCTCGCTGATGCAGCCCACTAAGCCGCGACCCGGCGTGCCGTTCGTGATTTGCCGCTATGCGATGGTCCGAGCGATTACCGTCGCACTCAGCGGCCGTGGTACGGAGGTGGAGTCATTGAACCTCCTTGCAATCCGATGGGTTCTCGTCCGCACATCGCCGGCACCATCATGAACGGCCACCGTCAATGGACGACAATCGTGATGTTCCTCCCGGCCGACTGCGCTGTCAAGGCGCAACATGACGCATTGATGAATTCGGCGTTACAGGTCTGGTCGATCCTGTGCGCGCTAGGAGACTGTAGTCTTCCTTGGAGTGATGACAAACCCGTGCAAATCACTACATGAGGGCAGCCGGTCGATGAGGCTATGCGGTTGCGCCTTGCTCGAGCTCGTGAGTCCGCAATCGGCTGATACTAAGGATCTGCAGCGGCGATTCACAGAGTGTGGCTCGGGTTGCGGCTTTTCGAACGGCCGCCGTCGTCAGCGAAGTGGCTGAGGGTTTCGGGAACCAAAGAATTCGTGGTGTTTTGTTTGCCGCGAAAAGCAAGGCAGGAGAACAGCGATGAGAGCAGTTGGCATCACTCTGGCGACGGTCGCCATGTTTGTGGGAACTCTGCCCGCTCTGGCAGCGGAGCAGGGCACGGCGGGCATGGTTACAGGGATCAACCGTCTCAACGGCACGATCGCGATCAAGCGCATTCCCGATGGGACCGTCGGCGCCAACACGGCCGGAGCAGCCCAGGAGTTCAAGATCAAGGACAACGCCATGATCGAGAACATCCACGCCGGGGATCGCGTGACGTTCTCGATCTCCGACGCCGCCACACCGACGATCGTCAAACTCGATCGGCAGAAATAGCCGACATAGCCGGACCGAGGGGCGCGATGAGACAGCGCGGTGCTCTCCGCGGTCGGCGCGCATGGCGTCTCGGGCTCTGGGCGATGATGGTCGTCGGGACCTGCGCTATCGCGAATGCGGCTCCGGCCGACCTGTACCAGGCGCAGACGGTCGTGACCGGTCAGGGTGAGGACAATCGCCGGGCGGCCTTTGCGGCATGTCTGGAGGACGTGCTGATCAAGGTGTCCGGTGCATTTCAGCTCAGGAACGACGCACGGCTCGCGCCACTCGAGGCGCGGGCCGCGGAGTTCGTCACCGGCTTCGATTATCACGATCAGATGTCGGGCAAGCCGAAGCACGACGAGCAGGGCACGCGCGACCGTCCATATGACCTGACCGTGTCATTCGATCGCGCGCGGATCGATCAGTTGCTTGCGAGCTTGAACGTCAAGCCGTGGCCGGCGCCGCGCCCATCGATTGCCGTGATCGTGGCGATGACGTCGGGTGGTCGTACTTTCTTCGTTGCATCCGACGACCGGAGGTCCGATCTGCAGCGCGACGCGCTGCGCGCAGCGGCCGTCAAGCGTGGACTCGAGATCGCTCTGCCAAGCGCTTCCGAGATCTCGAAGGCAGCTATTGAGCGGACCATGTTGAACGATGTCCAGCCTGCGGCGGTTGCGTCGTGGTTTCCCGGAGCTGATGTCATGCTCTTTGGCGATCTCACCTGGGACGATGCCGAACTGGGTTGGGTCACGCAATGGCGCCTCGATCGCGCTGGCAAGCAAGATCGGTGGCAATTCCGTGGCGTGACGTTCGACGAAGCATTTCGCCGCGCGCTCGGTGGAGCAGCGCAGCTCCTCTCCGACAACGGAGCGCCGTGAGGTTGCCGCGATAGTCTGCAACCATCCCCGTCGAGTGCATGCCTGGAGCCGCGCATGCGGGCGCGAGAGTCTTGCGTCCGAGCTCGTTCCGGCAAACAGACAGGAGGGTGCCCGTGGTGAAACTCAGAACGTGTCTCGTCGCTGCGCTGTTGATTGCCACGCCCGCCTCACTGGCGGTGGCTGCGCCAGGCCTGGTGCGCACCGCGGCCACCATGCGCGCAGGACCTGGCCCCGGTTTTCCCGTCGTCGAGCGCATTCCGGCCGGCGCCAGGATCACCATCCATGGCTGCATTCAAGGCGGCGCGTGGTGCGATGTCAGCTTCGGAGACGAACGCGGCTGGGTCGCGGCGCGGACGCTCGCCTATCTGTATCGTGAGCAGTACGTCTATCTGCCCGAATATGTCGAGTACGTGCCGACTGTCGGCTTCACGCTGACCACCTATTGGAGCAGCTTCTATTTCGGACGGCCCTGGTATCATCGGCACGCGTTCTGGAACCGCTACTGGCATCGCCATCCGCCGGTCATGGCGCAGAATCCGCCTCAGCCTGGCATCACCCCGGGGATGCCGGGTCGTGGTCCCGGCGGGATGATCCAGCCTGGCGCCGGAGCGGGCGCGGTCGCCGGCACAGGCCAACGATCCGGACCGCCGCCTTCGGGCATGCAAGGTCGTGTGCCGCCTGCGACTGCCGCCGGCCCTGCCGCACCTCCGGTCGTGGCTGGTGCTCCCGCTCGAGCTGCAGCGCCAACCATGGTGCAGCCATTGATGAGCCGAAGCAGCGGTGCGCCGCAGAGCGCCCGCGCGCAGATGGGCGGAATGCGCATGATCGGGACTTCGCCGCAAATCGGTTTGGTGCATATCGGGGGCGGCCCCGCCATGGGTGCTGCGCGTGTCGGCGTCAGCAGCCCTCGCGGCGGCGGGCGTTCCGGCCCGGGCGGTGGTTTCCGCCGGCACTGAGTCTTCAGCGCTGGCGTGGTGTCCGGATTGTGAAGGTGGCGTGCCGGGCGGCGCTGGCGACGACGGACGTGATGACTACATGGATGTCATTCCTCGGAGCCTCCATCGTTCTCGCCTATCGTGAAAAAGCCCGTGCTCGCTTTCCTGCTGCTCATCTTCGTGCCCATCTCGCTGTCGGCCGCGAACTATCTGCGCGGCGATCGCCGCGGCAGCTGGCAGACCGCGGACCGTTCGAGCGCGGGCCTGCTGCCATCGCCAGCGCAGCATGCCGACGCGGTGGTGCGCGTATTCGCTGCGCGCACGGTGCGTTGGCGTGGCATCTTCGCGGTCCACACCTGGATCGTCGTGAAGGAGAAGGGCGGCCCGCGCTACACCCGCTACGACTACACCGCGTGGGGTGAGCCGATCCGGGTCGATGGCTTCGCGCCCGATGGTCGCTGGTTCGGCGCGTTGCCGGAGACCGTGCTGGCCGTCGACGGCGAAGAAGCCGAGCGGGTGATTCCGAGGATCCGCAGCGTGATCGAGAACTACCGCTTCCGCGCCTATGGCGACTACAATGCCTGGCCGGGACCGAACTCGAACACCTTCGTGCAGGCGGCGCTGAACGCGGTTCCTGAGCTGAACGCCGTGCTGCCGCCGACCGCAATCGGCAAGGACTTCCCCTTTGACGGCTGGTGGGGGCGCACGGCCTCCGGGACCGGTCTGTTCGTATCGCTCGGCGGCTATCTCGGTCTCACCGTCGGGTGGATCGAGGGCGTCGAGCTGAACTTCTTCGGGGGAGTTCTCGGCGTCGATCTGCGCCGGCCGGCGCTGAAATTTCCCGGGATCGGCCGCCTCGGCATGCCAACGGCCTGAGGCCCGCGATCTGCCTGTCAGGTACCGGCTGGCATGCTGCTTGCTGCGAGCCTCTTCAGCGCGCCTGCGATGTCGCGGATGCGCCAAAACGCCGGCCGAGGCGAGAAGAGGCGGACGATGAGCACGCTGTTTGCGATCTGCGCGACCTACGAGGTGGACGATGGCGCGGCGCGTGGCTTCGTTCTCCAGCGCCGCGAGCCCGACGGCAGCGCCAAGCCTTGGCCGATCCTGGTCACACGCAAGGGCAACAATTTCTATGGCTTCGAGAATGCCTGTCCGCATCAGGGCGCCCGCCTCGACAAGCATCCGGGCGAGTTCATGGACGAGGAAGGCAATTTCCTCGTTTGTGGCGAGCATGGTGCACAGTTCGACATCGATACCGGACAATGCTTCATCGGGCCCTGTCAGGGCCGGACGTTGTCTGCGGTCGAGCTTGTGATCGACGACGGTGACATCTGCCTCTCCGGGATCGATCTGGACGAGGAGGATGGCCTCGACATCGACGATCCCGAGGA
This sequence comes from Bradyrhizobium oligotrophicum, assembly GCA_050641875.1. Lineage (GTDB taxonomy): Bacteria > Pseudomonadota > Alphaproteobacteria > Rhizobiales > Xanthobacteraceae > Bradyrhizobium > Bradyrhizobium oligotrophicum_B. The sequence continues at coordinate 6,146,199 of CP192619.1, read as the reverse complement.
TGACGTGCCCGAGGTGCAGATCACATCGGATTGAGGCTGAGCGCCGGCCCGCCGCCCGGGTCAGCGCTTCTTCCGTTCGGCGCGGCTGTAGTTGCTGAAGTGCCCCTCGCGTGCTGCCTGGCTGCGCGCGGCCTTGATCAGGCCGGGGCTGCGCGCTGGCGGCGCCGGCAGCGAGGGCAGGCGGGTCAGCTTGCGACTGCCGCAGGCCGGACAGACAGGCTTTTCAGAAATCCCGATCAGCAACTCGACATCCTCCGCGCAGGCTGCGCAATGGAAGCTGTAGAACGGCATGACGTCATCCCCTCATTGTCGCAGAGGGGCATTGCACGAAGCGGGCCAGCGCCATTGCGCATCGAATTCGCCGATTCAGGGCTCTTTTGCACGCTAACGGCAGCATTCTTGCTGCGCATGTCCCGAATGCGACGCTGCCGGGGTCGAACATTCGACAGGAACGCAGAGCTCCTCCGCCCGGCCGGCCCCGGATATCCGGGCGCCAGCCGGACGGACAAAGCGGATCAGGCGTTGGTTTTCGGCACGTACCTGCCGGCGACACACTTGTAACTCTGCAGATGCCACTCGTGATAGGGACCCTTGGACATCCAGTCTGCGATTCCGATCTGCGCGCTGACGGCGCAGGATGTCATCGTGATGCCGGACATCTCGCTGTTGGTGACGACCTTCTCCATGCAGAGCTGGCCGTTGCATAGCATTGCGACGAGAGTGACGAGCACGTTGATTCTGCCTCCAAAGAGTGGGACCCGGTCAGGATCTGGAAAGCAGAGTTCATGCCAAGTTATGAATCCGGCCCGTGCTGCTACGGGACGGGCTGCTACGGGTGTCTCTTCATGGCGACAGAAGCGTGACGGATTCACTGCTTGGATCACGCAGCGTTCGGCAACCGGGCTGCGCGCGAGGGCCCATGATTGGCGATTTGCTCGAGTTGCGCAGGATTCGCGTGATTGCCCAGCCGGCCCGGGCCTGCCCCGTGTCAAACAACAGGCAGCGCCTGCGCAGTCCTGCGGCGCTCGTGGTTATGCCTTGATGCTAGGTGGCTTCGCGTCGTTCGGGCGTCAGGCCTCGTTCAATCCGGCACCCCGATCGGTCAGGATCTTCTGCCCCTTCGCCGTCAGCTCGTAGATGTCGCCGTCCTTGGCGACATAACCTTCGCGGATCAATCCATCGAGTTCGTCCTGGCGGTCGGGCGAGAAGGCGATTGCCTGGCCGATATCCGAAAGCGTCGCAATCTGGTCGTCCGTCAGCATGGCCATCCTCCCGTTGTTGATCCGAACGCCATGGCGTCGCGAATGTTCCGGGAGCACCAGGCTCTACGCCTTGCGCACGAACTCCGACTTCAGGTTCATCTGGCCGATGCCGTCGATCTTGCACGCGATGTTGTGGCCGTCGCTCGCCTCCTGCAGGCGGATGTTGCGCACCTTGGTGCCGCCCTTCACGACCGACGACGATCCCTTCACTTTCAGGTCCTTGATGACGATGACGCTGTCACCGTCGGCCAGAACGTTGCCGTTTGCGTCGCGGATGCTGGCGTCGTCGCCGGCCGCTGCCGCAACGGCGGCGTCGCCGCTCCATTCATGGCCGCATTCGGGGCAGACCCATAACGCGCCGTCCTGATAGGCGTGCTCGGAGCGGCATTGCGGGCAGGTCATTGCGTCGGTCATCTCATCCTCGGGCGCGGGCAGAAGCGTAGCGCAGCGTTAGAGGCTCGGATGGAACCGGGCAAGAAAAATCCCGTGGGAGGGCAGCGCGCGGCGCAGATCGGCTGCGCGCCGCCATCGTCGGTCGGCAGCGTCACGCCGCCTTGCGCTCGGGGGTTTTGCTGGCCGGCCCGGTCTCGGCCGCTTCCATCGCCCGGAGATAGGTGTCGAGCAGCGTCTCGTGCTCGTCGCGCTCGTCCTGGTCCTGCTTCCTGAGCTTGATGATCTCCTTCAGGATCTTGACGTCGAAGCCTTCGCCCTTGGCCTCGGCGAACACTTCCTTCTTCTGCTCGTTCAGCTCCGCCAATTCGCCATCGAGGTGCTCGATCCGCTCGATGAAGGACCGGATGCGCGCGCCGGGAATGCCGATCTCTGACATGGTGACTCCTGTACTAATGGGACGGAGAAAATGCGCGGCAGTTCGTTGCCAATGTCTTAACGGGCGCGCCCTGCCCACATCAGTGAAGCCGACGTGCTTAACGCGGAACCGGGCGGGCTGCCGATGTTGCCGAGCCGGCGCCATGCGCTAGCTCCGCTCCGCTGCCGAGAGCTTCTGAAACTGCTTCTTCATCGCATTGACGCGGCCGAGATAGCCGGCGACCGAATGGTCGCCGCAGCGCTCGCCATCCGCCGGCTTGAAGCCGCGGCGCACGAATCCGGCCGCCGGCCCGGCACCGCACAGATGAATGACGGCCGCGAGATCCTGCCGCTGCTGCGCGGTCGGCTTGCTGGAGGGCTGCCGTGCGAGCACGGCGGCGACCTGGCGGTCGAGCGAGATCACAGTGAGCGCCACCGCATGCGCCGGCCAGGCGCGAACGTACAGGCTCGGCGACCCGCAGCCGTCGCTGACCACCTCATGATCCCGGATGCAGAACCGTGCGGCGTCGGCAAAGGCGCCGTCGGTCATCTGGAACAAGCCGACGGCGCTGGAAGCCGGCTGATACAGCGCGAACGGATTCCACGCGAAGCGCCAGCGCCAATAGGTGCGCGCCACCGGATTGCCCGAGCTCTCGGTCTGCGCCAGGGCGGCGAGCAACTCCGGCGTGATCGATCGTGTCGAGCTCTCACGGAACAGCGCGCCATATTGACGCCAAGTCTCCTCCGGCTCCTTGTCAAGCGAATGACCCGTCACCACGAACAGCTCGGTCGGCTTGCGCAGGACGTGATAGGCCAGATTGACCAGCGCGAAGGTCACGAGCAGCACCAAGGCGCCGCAGGCGATCTTGAGCCACCGCGGCGCCGCGCCCGCCGTCCGGCCCAGCCACTGCGCACCGCGCCTTGCGATTCGCTTCGCATCGCGCCGCAGCGCGCGCCAACGGCTGCCGCGTTGCGGCTTGCGCATTTTTTGTTGGCGTGGAGCAGGGGAATTCGGCAACTGATTACCTCGGCCGACGGTGTGCCGGTCCATGGTTAAGGAAGAATTTGTGCAATCGCGTCATCCTGCCACTTTCTGGTGTGGGGCGGTGCGTGATGAAGAAATCGGTCAGTACTCTGCTGATGGTGCTGTTGTCGGTGCTGGCGGCGGGCATCCTGGTGTCCACGGCGATCCTGATGAGTGGCGCCGCGGGCCGCTATCGCGAGAGCGTCGCGACCGAGCAACTGACCGCGGCCGACAAGGCGATCTTCCAGAACGTCCTGGTGATGCGCGCCCACCGCGGCGACATCCAGAGCGTGCTGCTGAGCGAGGACGATCCGCGCGCCAAGCTCACCGAATATCAGGGCATCGAGGCCAAGGGCTATGACGGCATCGTCACAGCGCTTGCCGGCGTCGACATGCCCGAGCGCGACGACCTTATGGCCAGGCTGAAATCGAGCTGGGACGCCACGGTTCCGCAGTTCAAGCTGCTGTTCGATGAAGCCGCGAAGCCGCGCGCCGAGCGCGTGCTGGCGCGTACGCAGGCCTGGTACCAGGCAATGACCAAGACGCTGGACGTCGCCAACGCCGCCTCGCTCGCCGTCTCGAACCGCGCCTGGATGACCGATCCGGCGATCGCCAAGATGGTGCAGGCGCGGCGGCTGGCCTGGCAGGTCCGCGACCGCTACGGCCTGCAATGCTCGGCGATGCGCCCCAACATCAACGCCTCCAAGCCGCTCGACGATGCCCAGAAGGGCGCGATCGGTCAGTGGCGCGGCACCGTCGCGGCCGGCTGGTCCGGGCTCGACGACCTCTTGGCGGGGGGCGGCAGCACCGCGCTCGCCGGGGCGGTGAAGACCTCGCACGCCGAGGTCGAGGCCGCCCATCAGCGCATGGACCAGCTCACCAAGGGGTTTGACGGCAGCGGCAAGCCGGCGATGCCGGCGCCGGAATGGAACGCGTTCTGCCAGGGCCCGTTCGCCGGCATCATCGCCATCGGCATGACCGCGCTCGACGGCTCGATCGCGCGTGCCGAGGAGATCAGGACCGCCGCGCTGAGCAGCCTGGTCGTCCAGTCGCTCGCCTTCCTGGCCGCGCTCGTGGTGGCCGGCCTGGCGCTGCGCGCGGTGCGCGTCCGCCTGATGCGCCCGGTCGGCGTCCTGATGCAGGCGATCCAGCGCATCGGCCAGCGCGACTACCAGACGCCGGTGCCGCAGTTTGCTCATGCCGACGAGTTCGGCGCCATGGCTGCCGCCCTCGAGGGCCTGCGCGAGAGCGCCGCCACCGCCGACCGGCTCGCCCGCGAGCGCGAACTCGACCAGGGCCGCCGGCTGGAGCGCTCGCAGGCGATCGACAGCGCCTGCAAGAGCTTCGACGACACCGTGCAGGCGGTCATCGTCAGCATGGGCAACTCCACCGGCCAGCTCGATTCCAGCGCCGGCGACGTCCGTAAGCTGGTCGACGAGTCCACCGAGCAGACGGCCGCGGTCGCCAGCGCCGCGGAGACCGCGACCACCAATCTCGAGACCATCGCCGCCGCCACCGAGGAACTGACCGCGTCGGTCTCCGAGATCGCGGCCCAGGTGCAGGCCTCCGCGGCCGAAGCGCGCCAGGCGGTGGAGAAGGCGGCGCAGACCAACGCCACCGTCGAGATGCTCGACCGCGCCGCCAACCGCATCGGCGAGGTGGTCAAGATGATCACCGCGATCGCCGCGCAGACCAACCTGCTGGCGCTCAACGCGACCATCGAGGCGGCGCGCGCCGGCGAAGCCGGCCGCGGCTTCGCCGTGGTCGCCGGCGAGGTCAAGAACCTCGCGGCGCAGACGGCGACCGCGACCGACGACATCACCCGCCAGATCGCCGAGATCCAGTCCGCCACCGGCGAGTCGGTCGAGGCGATCCGCGCCATCAGCCACAACATCTCCAGCATCGACGAGAAGATGACGGCGATCGCGGCCGCCGTCGAAGAGCAGCGCGCCGCCACCACCGAGATCTCGCGCAACTTCCAGCATGCCGCCCAGGGCACCCGCGCCGTCACCGACACGATCGGCTCGGTCGCGGCGCTCAACCGCCAGACCGGCAATGCGGGCGCGGCCATGGTCGATTCCGTCCGCCGCATGTCCACCGATGCCGACCGTTTCCGCGTGGCGGTGGAGGGCTTCCTCGGCACGGTGCGCAAGGCGTAGCCTCGCCCGCGCGGGCGCGATCCCGCGGCGCAGAGGGCGCCCGAGGCTTGCCGGTCGTCGGCCCTCTGAAGGGAGAGGGCGCGGGGAATGCCGGGCGCTGGCCGCACCCATGGCCCGCCTGCAGAAGATAAGCAGGCGGCAGTCACCACAGGTTCAGCCGAGGCATCCCGGCATTCCCCGCGCGATGGTTTTCACGCTTATAACGCGATCTCCCCGGTGTCCGGCTTGTAGCCACCGTCGCACGGCGGGATCATCATCACCACCGCACTTGGCGCCAGCTTCGGGGCGCCAGGACCACGCGTCTTCACGTCCGCAAGCGTGCCGTTCGTCGGCGGGCCTCGAGCCCGCTGCGGCACACCCACAGCCACCGCATCTCCGGCCCACGTCTCGTGACGATCGCGATGCGCCCCTCTCGGCGGGCCGGGATGGGCGCAGACAATCATGAATTTCGAAAAAGCGAAAGCGATTTATTTTTCACCGAAGGACTGGACAGGCCAAATCAGCTTGAGAACAAACACGAATTGGCTGGTGACGCGCACGGGTCTCCGCGCGTCATTGCGAGCGCAATGACGGCAGATGAGGCGGTAGGGTGGGCAAAGGCGCCCGGCTGGAGATCGTTTGACAGCATGTTTCGCGCGCCGTGCCTACCGTCCGCATCCGCCGGCACCGATGGTGGCACGCGCCGCCTCGCGGCGTCGCTTTGCCCACCCTACGGCGGCGTCTGCGTGGAGGTCCGTTCCGGAACACTTCTCCGCGCCACAGGTTGAAGCTGCTTCCACATCAGGCACGGAGCACTCCACCATGCAGGACATCAAAGAACACATGGAAGTCATCGGCGCCGACGGCGTGCATGTCGGCACCGTCGATCGCGTCGACGGCAACCGCATCAAGCTGACCAGGAAGGACAGCGGCGAGGGCAGCCACAAGGGGCATCATCACTTCATCGACAAGGGCCTCGTCGCCGACATCGAAGGCGACAAGGTGCGGCTGTCGGCCATCGGCGCCGTCGCGGTGACGATGGAGGAGGAGAAGTAGGGGCGGGGATACTCCTGTCTCCGTCGTTGCGAGCGCAGCAAAGCGATCGGAGAGTCCTCGCTGGGCCCTGGATTGCTTCGCTGCGCTCGCAATGACGATGAATGAATGGCGTAGGCCGGCTACGCGACCTTGCTTTGCGACTTGCAGGGTGAGCACGACGCGGGAGAGATCGTTGCCAAGTGGCGCGCCTCTGCCCAGCCTACGGCTACTCCGCGTAGCCGACGATCGTCTTCAACAACTTCGGGAACCGCGCGTTGAGGTCGGCCTCGCGCACGACGTTGCGGTGCTCGACGCCCTTTTCGTGGTCTGGATCAGGCCGGCCTCGCGCAGGATCCGGAAATGGTTCGACAGCGTCGATTTGGCCATGTCCGGGCAGGGCGCGGCGGCGGTGCAGGACATGCAGTCCTTCTGCTCCATCAGGCTCTTGACGATGCGCAGCCGCATCGGATCGGCGAGCGCCGCGAGCACGCCGGCCAATGTGATGTCCTCCCGCGACGGGTGAAACAATGGCGCCATGAAAAAACATATAGCGACGGCCTTGCGTCCATTCAATAGTTCACTAGTTCTGAACCATTGAAGCATGGCGCGCGGCGCCAAGGAGAGCAAGATGACCAGGAGATTCGAAGGCAAGGTGGCGCTGGTGACCGGCGCATCCAAGGGGATCGGCGCCGAGATCGCCGCGAGACTTGCCGCGGAAGGCGCCGCCGTCGCCGTCAACTACAGCTCCAGCCGGGACGGCGCCGACCGCGTCGTGGCCGCGATCACCGGCAAAGGCGGCAAGGCGGTGGCCGTGGGCGGCAACCTGGCCGACGCCAATCAGGTTAAATCAGTCGTCGCCGAGACCGTCAAGGCGCTGGGCCCGATCGACATCCTCGTCAACAATGCCGGCGTCTACGCCTTCGCGCCGCTCGACGGCATCACGCCGGAGCACTTCCACAGCCAGTTCGACGTCAACGTGCTGGGCCTGCTGCTGGTCTCGCAAGAAGCGGCGCGGCATTTCAATCCGGCCGGCGGCAGCATCGTCAACATCTCCTCCGGCGTGTCCACCCTGACGCCGCCGAACACCGCCGTCTACACCGCGACCAAGGCCGCCGTCGATGCCATCTCCTCGGTGCTGTCGAAGGAGCTGGCGCCGCGCAGGATCCGCGTCAACACCGTCAATCCCGGCATGATCGTGACCGAGGGCGTCGTCGCTGCCGGCCTGCACGAGGGCGACATGCGCAACTGGATCGAGACGGCCACGCCGCTCGCGCGCGTCGGCAAGGCCGAGGAGATCGCCGCCGCGGTCGCGTTCTTCGCCTCGGACGACGCGTCCTACGTGACCGGCGAGACGCTGCACGTGACCGGCGGGCTGCGCTGAGCGGCGACGTCGCTTCGCTCCTAACAACGACCAACGAAGCTTAGGGCGGGCAAAGCGCCGCCGTGAGGCGGCGCGTGCCCACCCTCATCGGCAGCGGTGGGGTGGGGACGGTGGGCACGGCGCGTGAGACGTTTTGCCCCATGGCGCGTATGGGCGCGCCTTTGCCCACCCTACACGCCTGAAACCCGGCTCTGGCAGATGGCTGTCATTGCCTCCGCCATTTCCCCGTCATTGCGAGCGGAGCGACGCAATCCAGACTTTCTCCGCGGTGGGATTCTGGATTGCTTCGCTTGCGCTCGCCATGAGGATCAGCGGGGCCGAAAGCGATTGACAAAAACAACTATAGGTTGATAGTCGTTGCCGTAGGGTCGAAGCGGAGCTTGTCGTATCCGTGATGCGTTCACGAACGAAGCCGCCGCTTCAACCGGCCACCGGTTGGACGCATGGTGTTTTGCCATGGCGCAAGGTCCAGGCCCGGTTGGATTTCGAGATCACGAAGGATTTCATCATGCGCATTGGCTTTGCACTTTCGACCGTGTCTCTTGCCGTGGGCTCGGCGGTTCTCGGCTGGGGACTGACCACCCCACGCCCCGCGCAGGCGTTCCTGGAGGACATCTGCATCCCGCGGGTGAAGGACGGGCTGAAGAATTGCATCGCGCCGGCCAGCGCGTGCCGCAATCCGGCGGAGGCGCTCAACCGGGCCTGTCTGCTCGAGGCGGTGCAGTTCGCGGCCATCCCGCCCGGCCGCAGCATGATCCACGCCGACTCGTCCTATTTCATCGCCCAGGCGCTCGGTTATCGCGCCGACGTGGCCTATTGGATCGCCGCCTACAACGAGAATTCCGACTACGCGCAATATGCGCCGATCGACCAGTGCGGCGGGCAGGCGACGACGGCCAATTCGGGCGCCAGCTACATCACCGCCAGGTTCAACGGCTTCCAGCGCACCAATGCCGCGACCGGCGGCCCGCTGTATCACTACGTGCTCAACTTCTCGCCGAACGGGCAGGGCACCGACGTGCACGGCGCCAGCGGCGTGCAGGCGGTGTATCCGTTCCACTACCCGCCGCCCGGCTATCCCGTGACCATCGACAGCGTCTATCAGGGCACGCTGTACGATCTGCGGCAATGGGCGATGAAGGGCGACGAGGCCCCGGGCCTGCTGTGCACGGCCGGATACACGGTGCCCAACGGCTCGTCGAATTTCAGCGGCCCGACATGCCTGGCGAACGTGCCGATCAGCGGCAACGTGCCGCTGCTGGAGAACTACGCGATCGGGCCGGCCATCAACATCACCTCGGGGCCGAAGGCGCTCGACAACAGCAACGGCACCGTCGACTACACCCAGCTGAAGTCCTGGCTCGACGACAAGAGCCGCACCACCGGCGTGCTGTTCGACGATCCCCGGAAGCCGCCGGTGCCGGTGCAGATCGCCCGGATCGGGCTCTATCTGCATTCGCTGCAGGATGCCTCGTCGCACGGCACCTTCTGCGGCGACGACGCGCCGTCGCCGCCGGGCGGTTCGGATGTCGGCAGCTACATGGCGATGGATTCCTCGGGCGTGAAGCTCGTGTTCGGCACCTATTGCGCCACCGGCCCGCATCTGGCGGGCCACGTCCAGGAGACCGGCACCGGTGACGCCAGCCTGCCGCTGCGCGACTATGTGGCGCTGAACAACACGGTCGACGAACTGATCCTGTTCGGCAACAACGTCGCCAAGCCGCGCGGCTGGATCGTCAACCCCAGCCTGCTGCCGCCTGATGTCGTCGGGGCCAAGAGCGCCGCCGGCGACAGCGCCGCCGATTTGAAATCGCGCCTCGTCGGCCGCATCGTCGAGGGTCAGCAATGGTCCCGCGCCGAGGTCTACGCGTCAGGCGTCGTCACCCTGCCTCTGCAACGGACGGATGCGCAGGACCGCCTGAACACGATGAACGCCGCGCTGGGCGCGTACTCCAAGCGGCTGACGACCGGCAACCCCAAGCTGACCCCGCTGCGGCCGATGCCGGGCAATTCGTTCGTGGCGGGCGATACGTCGGTGTGCTTCAAGTAGGGCGGTTCTCAACGAGCTGCCGCAGGGTGGGCAAAGCGCCGCCACCAGGCGGCGCGTGCCCACCATACAGCCGTCCGGACATGGCCGAATTCCCGTCTCGCTCCCAGACCGCGATCGCGCTATGATACTGGCCTAGATCAAGGAAGGCCGTCATGACCGTCAATGTTGCCGTCAGGTCAGAAGTCGTTCGTGACCCCACCGTCATGAGCGGCGATCCCGTGGTTCGGGGAACACGTGTGCCTGCCGAAACGATCCTGGCTTACCTGCGTGCCGGCTATCCGGCACAGGAGATCTTTGCGGATTATCCGAGCCTGCCGATCGACGGCATCGACGCCGTGATCCGCTGGGCCGAGGCGACATATGGGGCCGACTGGCGGTCGCCAGGGGAAGGCAGTGTCTGACCATTGAGCGATCGGTTTCTGATCGACGAATGCTTGAGCGGCGCCCTGGTCGGAGCCGCGAAGGCACGCGGCTACGAGGCCGATTACGTCACCCATCTCGGCAAGAGCGGCTGGCAGGACTGGAATCTGGTCCGGTTCGCGAGCACGAACGATTACATCATCGTCACTGACAATCGCAGAGACTTTCTGAAGCAGTACGCCAAGCTCGACCTGCATGCGGGATTGGTCATCCTCATTCCGAAGGGCACGCGGACTGAGCAGATGAGCCTGTTTCAGAAGGCGCTGGATCTCTATTCCACGCGCAACGCGGATCTCGTGAACAAGCTGATCGAGGTCGGGCGGGATGGCTCGGTCCATATCCGCGAATGGAGCGCTGACGATCACGACATCAACCATGTCGACGATCCGAAATGGGAGTCATGGTCGACGGACGCTCGCTCCGGGGTGACCGGGCGAGAAGCTTCGCGAGTGCAGCCTCTCCCAGAACCCTCAGCCATGACAGGATTATCGGCCTTGTCCCGCCTGCACTGGATCGACCTCCCCACGCCCGGCCGCCTCGCGATCGCGGCGCGGCCGCGCGCGGGCGACTGGCTCGGCGATGAGATCGGCGGCTGGGCGGCCGAAGGCGTTGCTCATGTCGTCAGCCTGCTCGAGCCGGCGGAAGTCCACGATCTCGGCCTGCAGCCGGAGGCTGCGCTGTGCGCCGCGCGTGGCATGGCCTTCGTGTCGTTCCCGATCCCTGATCGCGGCCTGCCCGACAGCCGGCGCGCCGCGGCGGCGCTGGCGCAGGATCTCGCCGCGCGGCTATCCGATGGCGCTGATGTGCTGATCCATTGCCGCGCCGGCATCGGCCGCTCGGCGCTGATCGCAGCCAGCACCATGATCCGCCTCGGCATCGACGGCGCTGACGCCATCGCCCGCATCGGCGCCGCGCGCGGCGTTGCCGTGCCGGATACCGACGAGCAGTTGAAGTGGGTGATGGGGTTTGCAGCGAGCCCGTAGCACGGATGAGCGACAGCGATATCCGGGGTCTCCCGCATCGCCAGTGCTGAACCCGGATGTCGCTGCGCTCATCCGGGCTAGACCACGTCGACCACCAGGGCTGGATCGAAGTCCGGGTTCTCCCGTCCATAGCCGTGCGGATTGCAGATCACGCGCGTCGTGCCGACGCGATAGTCCGAAGGCGTGTGGATGTGGCCGTGGACCCAGAGCGCCGGCTGGGTCGATAGGATCAGCGCCGACAGGTCCGAGGCGTAGGCGGCGGTGACGCGGTCGTTGCGGTAGCGCTCGGCGACCGAGCCCCAGCCGGGGGCGTGGTGGGTGACGACGACGGTCGGGCCGTCGAACGGCGTCTCCAGGACGCCCGTGAGCCAGGTGCGCGAGGCCCGGTGCAGGCCGAGCGCCTCCTGCGGCCGGAAGCGCAGCCAGGGCTCCTTGCGCCAGGTGATGCGGCGATGGTCGTTCATCCGGTCGCGGCACACGGCCATCGTATGCACCTCGCTGCCGGGGCCGAAGATGGCATAGTCGGTCCACAGCGTGCAGCCGATGAAGCGCACGCCCGCGATCTCGACCGCCGCGTTCTCCAGCAGGTGCACGCCAAACTGCGCCGCCTCGGCCCGCGCCAGCTTCAACTCCTCGGGGAAGGTGCGCTGATAGAACTCATGGTTGCCCATGACCATCATGATCGGGACCGGCTCCGGCACGATCTCGCGCAGCCGCGCAAACCCGTTCACCGCCCCCTCGCAGACATCGCCGGCTACGACGACCGCATCGACGCCGGGCAGGTCCGCGATCGGCTTGATGTCGGCCATGTCTGCGTGGAGGTCGGAGAAGATATGGAGGTGCATGTGTTACTGGGCAGAGAAGCCTAGCCAAAAGCGTAACGCGCATCGGCGAAGCGTACCACGCCGACCGGTGGATTCCGATTAGCTAAGCCGCCCGAGGCTCGCTACTTCCTGGGCCAAGGCGTGTCTGGCTCTACATGTTCTGGGAGATGCCTTGGCTCCCGATCGGGGGCAGGACGCGGAGTATAGTGAGGTCGTGGCTCCGGCTGGGGCTCATGTCGCGGCGCGGGCCGAGGCTCGGGGCGCGGTTGAGGCTTTGGTTGATTCGAACTTGTAAAGATGTTCGGCAAGTGATCACTCCGTCGGAATGAGAAAGTTTTCAGGCGGCAGTTCTTGCCGGACTTCCTTTTCGCACCGGCGCTTTACGCGTTGGCATTCGCGTGTTTCTGGATTTCTTGCGATCAAAGCTTTCTCCCTTTGTATCGCCTTTTTGAGCTCAGTTTGGTGAGTCTGGTCATATTTTTGCTTCTGCTCGACTGACGCTTTAATTTCCATAAGGTCGTATTCGAGGGTCCGATAACCAGAAAGTATGCTCTCGTACTCTTTTATGCGTTTAGTCGTGTTGAGCGTCGGCTTCAAAACCGAGACAACGGCCGCCACTACCCCCATGTATTGCCATATTAGTTTTCCGTATTCAGTGCTCCAAAACCAAAGGCCAGCAACAGCCGAAGAAGGTGCGGTCACCAGAAGTATAATGTCCATGGACCAATTGAATCGCTCGATTGTTTGCAAACGACACGCGTAATACTTGACGTTCAGTCTTGCGGATCGCAGCTTGTCATAAAGCGTCCAAACAGGATGATTGTCGCGATCCATTGCATTCATCGCTGTCGTCCATTTGCCTGATCACGTTTATCAGGCTCTATTGGAGGTTGCAAATTAATGGAACTGGCGAGTCTCACTGCGTTCCTTATTCACGTCAAAGGCTCTCGGAGCGACTGTGAATTATACGGGCGCTTTGGTCGGTGAGACCGGAGAGGTGTGTTCCTTGCACACTATACTATTGGGGCGGTAGGCGACCGCCGTTGCTCAGCATGTGGTTATAACTCGAAGTCGTGACCCGGTAGACCGTAGCTGTGATTAGTTTGGTATTTGCTTTCTGGATCGATTACGACTTCGTGCGCCGAGAAGAGCTGACGCAGTTTTTCTCGGCTATACTTCTGCTCCAACAGAGCAGCCGTAGTCGCGTCCAATACACTCCACGGCGTCCAAACTTTAAAGTAGCGGTCTATATCGTGGTACATCATCAGGCTTCGAATAAATCCAATAGTATTCTCTTCTGCTGCTGGGTGGTCCCGCAGGAATGATAGAGGGTCAGCGTGCGCGATGGCCTTAAGATCTTTGATTTTGTGTAGCCCGAAGGCTCGGAATTCATCAAGAATATCGTTCGGGATTTCTACCGACGGAATGTTTAAGTCGTTCTCTTCGGCAAGTTCGGCTAGATACTTTTGAATCGATAGCGAATTCAGCTCGATCTCGGTTAGCTGGGTCGGTGTTTTTTGGGCAATCGCTGCGCGGTACTCGTCGACCTCTCGGGCGATGTCGTCAAAGGCACCGTCGACTAGTTCGAGCATTCCTGAGTAGAGGTTTAGCTTTCGCTGAATTTTCGTCGGAAGCCCGGTTCCAAGCTTGAATGATCGATCGTGAGCTAGCTCTGCCCACGCATGTTGTAAGACCGTCCTAACTTGTATTTCAAATTTCAGTTCGCTCAGAGATTCATATTCGAGGAGCCCTTTTCTGTTTGCACCGAGCGAGCAGACAAAATGAGTCGATCGATAGCCGATTTTGTCATCACCTAGGCTTGTGGAACGATCGAGGCTGTTTTTTTCGTCGACCTCAAAGGCAGAGCGGATGACTTCGCTAATTGCCTTAACTTGAGTTTCGAGAAAGGTTATGATTCGGATGCCCGAGAGATCAGTTAGCTCTACCTGAGGTTGGTTGTACTTCTTGCGTCTGATTTTTTCCTCGGCGGAGGATGCGTCCTTCGTTCTACCGACAACGCTTAGATAGTCGATTCTATTTCGAGTGAGAACATTTTCCAGAAGCCCTACAACTGCTGGCGTTAGGCGCTGGTGCCTCAAGATGGCTTCTGGAAGCCAAGCTCTTGGATCGTTGCCGGCCATTGCAATTACCTAAGACGGTCTAGAAAAGCGCAAGAAGATTGAGTGTAGGAAAACCTATGTAAAATGCACCAGATATTCTCTGGGTCGGCAATCATCTGAGCCTGAGCATTTGCTCAGGCTCAGATGAAGATCGTGGTGAGGTGGACGGTTCTTAAGAACACCCCGTCGTGCTTCCGCAAGTATCACACTTCATGCAGGTGCCGTTCCGCACCAGCGTGAAGTTGCCGCACTCCGAGCACATCTCGCCTTCGTAGCCCTTGGCCTTGGCTTCGGCGCGGCGTTCGGCCTTGGAGGCGACTTGGGTCGCGGCGGTGCCGGCCTTGCTCCATTGCAGGGCCTCGAGCTTCTCGGTGGGCGAGAGGTCGTGTTGCGGCTCCTGCTTGTAGGCGACGGCGCCCTCGATGGCGTCGCCGGCGCGGGCATGGGAGAGGGCGGTGAGGATTCACCCCACCCCGATCGGAAGCTCCGCTTCCGATCGACCCTCCCCCTGCAGGGGAGGGTGAAGGCGTGCCGCCGCGCATGACGACGAGGTTGTCGGTGCGCGAGCGGGTCAGGCCGCGCGAGACGTATTTCGCCGCCTGCTGGCTCGGGGCCATCCTCGGACATCTTGCCTTCCTCGACGCCGCGGCCGAGCGCGTCGAAATTGCTTTCGGACGGGTCGACATGGGCGAGGTCGAAGCGCGACATGTAGCTGACCGCGAGCTCGCGGAACACGTAGTCGAGGATCGAGGTCGCGTACTTGATCGAGTCGTTGCCCTGCACCGGGCCGGCCGGCTCGAAGCGGGTGAAGGTGAAGGCGTCGACATACTCCTCCAGCGGCACGCCGTACTGGAGACCCAGCGACACCGCGATGGCGAAGTTGTTGATGAAGGAGCGCAGCGCCGCGCCCTCCTTGTGCATGTCGATGAAGATCTCGCCGAGACGGCCGTCGTCGTATTCGCCGGTGCGGAGATAGACCTTGTGGCCGCCGACGACCGCCTTCTGGGTGTAGCCCTTGCGGCGATCCGGCATCTTCTCGCGCTCGCGCATCACGACGATGCGCTCGACCAGCTTCTCGACGATCTTCTCCGAGACCTGGGTGGCACGCGCCGCCATCGGCTTCTCGTAGAAGGACTCGACCGCATCGTCCTCGTCCTCATCGTCGGCGATGAGCTGCGAGTTGAGCGGCTGCGACAGTTTTGAGCCGTCGCGGTAGAGCGCGTTGGCCTTCAGCGCCAGCTTCCAGGACAAGAGATACGCCGCCTTGCAGTCCTCGACCGTGGCGTCGTTCGGCATGTTGATGGTCTTGGAGATCGCGCCCGAGATGAACGGCTGCGCCGCCGCCATCATCCGGATGTGGCTCTCGACCGAGAGATAGCGCTTGCCGATCTTGCCGCAGGGATTGGCGCAATCGAACACCGAATAGTGCTCCGCCTTCAGATGCGGGGCGCCCTCGACCGTCATCGCGCCGCAGATGTGCACGTTGGCGGCCTCGATCTCGCGCTTGGTGAAGCCGATCGCCGCGAGCAGCTCGAAGGTGGGGGCAGCGATCGCCTCAGCGGAGACGCCGAGCTGCTTGACGATGAAGTCCTCGCCGAGCGTCCACTTGTTGAACACGAACTTGATGTCGAAGGCGGTCGGCAGCGCCTTCTCGACCTTGGCGATGGCTTCATCGGTGAAGCCCTTGGCCTTCAACGTGGTGGCGTTGACGCCGGGGGCGTTCGACAGCGAGCCGTGGCCGACGGCATAGGCCTCGATCTCGGCGATCTCGCTCTCGCGATAGCCGAGCACGCGCAGCGCCGCGGGCACCGCGCGGTTGATGATCTTGAAGTAGCCGCCGCCCGCGAGCTTCTTGAACTTCACCAGCGCGAAGTCGGGCTCGATGCCCGTGGTGTCGCAATCCATGACAAGGCCGATGGTGCCGGTGGGGGCGACCACGGTGACCTGGGCGTTGCGATAGCCGTTGGTCTCGCCGAGCGCGAGCGCGTCGTCCCAGGCCTGGATGGCGTGGCTGACGAGCGAGACCTGCGGGCAGTGGGCGTGGTCGAGCGGCACCGGGGCGACCGAGAGCGCCTCATAGCCGGTCGCTTCGCCCTTCGCGGCGCGGCGATGGTTCCTGATGACGCGCAGCATGTGCGCGGCGTTCTTCTTGTAGCCGGGGAAGGGGCCGAGCTCGCCGGCCATCTCGGCGGAGGTCTTGTAGGCGATGCCGGTCATGATGGCTGACAGCGCGCCGCACAGCGCGCGGCCTTCCTTGGAGTCGTAGGACAGGCCCATGGTCATCAGCAGGCCGCCGATATTGGCATAGCCGAGGCCGAGCGTGCGGAACTCGTAGGACAGCTCGGCGATCGCCTTCGACGGGAACTGCGCCATCAGCACGGAGATGCTCGAGCACGACCGTCCAGAGCCGGCAGAGATGCTCGTAGGCGCCGACGTCGAAGTGCTTGGTCTCGGTGTTGTAGAAGGTCAGCAGGTTGGCCGAGGCCAGGTTGCACGCCGTGTCGTCCAGGAACATGTATTCCGAGCATGGATTGGACGCGCGGATGTCGCCGGACGCCTTGCAGGTGTGCCAGTCGTTCATCGTGGTGTTGAAGTGCAGGCCGGGATCGGCCGAGGCCCAGGCGGCGTGGCCGATCTTCTCCCAGAGGTCGCGCGCCTTCAGCGTCTTGACGACCTTCTTGTTGGTGCGGCCGATCAGGCTCCAGTCGCCATCGGTCTCGACGGCGCGGAGGAAATCGTCCTTCAGCGACACCGAGTTATTGGAGTTCTGGCCGGAGACCGTGAGGTAGGCTTCCGAATCCCAGTCGGTGTCGTAGATCGGGAAGTCGATATCCTTGTAGCCCTGCTTGGCGAACTGGATGACCCGCTTGATGTAGTTGTCGGGCACCAGCGCGCGGCGCGCGAGCTTGATCTCGCGGCGCAGGGCCGGGTTCTTCTCGGGGTCGAAGCAGTCGTCGCCGGAGCCCTCGCAATTGACGCAGGCCTTCATCACGGCCTTCAGGTGCTTCTGGTTGATCTTGGAGCCGGTGACCAGCGCCGCAACCTTCTGCTCCTCCTTCACCTTCCAGTCGATATAGGCCTCGATGTCCGGATGGTCGGCGTCGACCACCACCATCTTGGCGGCGCGGCGCGTGGTGCCGCCCGACTTGATGGCGCCGGCGGCGCGGTCGCCGATCTTGAGGAAGCTCATCAGGCCGGACGAGCGGCCGCCGCCCGACAGCCGCTCGCCTTCACCGCGCAGCCGCGAGAAGTTGGAGCCGGTGCCGGAGCCGTATTTGAACAGGCGCGCCTCGCGCACCCACAGGTCCATGATGCCGCCGTCATTGACGAGGTCGTCCTCGACGCCCTGGATGAAGCAGGCGTGCGGCTGCGGATGCTCGTAGGACGACTTCGACTTGGTCAGCTTGCCGGTCTTGTAGTCGACGTAATAGTGGCCCTGGCCGGGGCCGTCGATGCCATAGGCCCAGTGCAGACCGGTGTTGAACCATTGCGGCGAGTTCGGCGCGACCATCTGCTTCGCCAGCATGATGCGGAGCTCGTCGTCAGAACGCCTGCGCGTCCGCTTCCGAGGAGAAGTAGTTGCCCTTCCAGCCCCAATAGGTCCAGCAGCCGGCGAGGCGGTCGAACACCTGCTTGGCGGAGCGCTCGCTGCCGTAGCGCTCGTTCTCGGGGAGAGCGGCGAGCGCCTCGGTGTCCGGCACCGAGCGCCACAGCCAGGACGGCACGCTCTCTTCCTCGACCTTCTTCAGGCGCGCGGCGACGCCCGCCTTGCGGAAATACTTCTGCGCCAGCACGTCGGAGGCGACCTGCGACCAGAACTCGGGCACCTCGACATTCTCGAGCCGGAACACCACGGAGCCATCCGGATTCTTGATCTCGGACGTGGTCAGGCGGAAGTCGATCCCTGCATAGGGCGACTGTCCTTCGGTGGTGTTGCGCCGTTCAATCCGCATCGCGAGCCCCAATTGTTCTTGCCGGACCGCGTTTGGCGGCCGGGATCATTGCATCCAAGGGCGGCGGCTGGAAGTCCCCGGACGCTGCCGGAAAACTCGTCTGCCGCCGCAGTTCAACCGGTCGCCCGGTCCGCATCTGTTCAGCCTCGAAGCCGGCGGCTGCCGCGCCGTTGTCCGGCGTCTCGCCCCGTCTTCCTGCCGGCGCGTGCAGCCCGTCCGCTGCCCGCACCGTCCGTTCTCAACGCGTCACTCCCGCCGTTCTGCTCCGTCGCCCCTGCAGGGGAGCCCCACATCTAGTGGGTTCCCCGCCGGGGCGCGGCGGCACAGCGATGGTACACAGGGCAGACGGCGACCCACGCCCGCAGCCGTCGTGACGGCGGCGGGTCGTCTTCGAACCCTCTCGAGGGAAGCGGCCGGCCAGACCCGAAACATGACTGTGCGCCGAACCGGGCCGGAAGCTAGGACGACTCCGCTTCCTCCGTCAAGGACTAGTGGGGGTTCCCTAACCAAACACTAAATATGGGGGAAAGTACGGGATAACCAGGGCGTGTGCCGGTAT
Source organism: Bradyrhizobium oligotrophicum (assembly GCA_050641875.1). Classification (GTDB taxonomy): domain Bacteria; phylum Pseudomonadota; class Alphaproteobacteria; order Rhizobiales; family Xanthobacteraceae; genus Bradyrhizobium; species Bradyrhizobium oligotrophicum_B. The sequence goes on along the minus strand of CP192619.1, from coordinate 6,127,643 downwards.
CGTGATGGCCGTAACTATCGGCGAGTCCTCGCGGATTCTGAAACCGAAAAAATTCGTGCCGCAGGCTGTCCACAGGGCTTCGTCCCGCTGTTCACAGGGGCAGATTTATTCGCGTGCAAACGACGTGTTTTGCTTGCATCAGCGGGACTCACGGGCGCCTACGGAGCGTTCGCGGGGCAGGCATGCCCCACAATCCCTGGTGTGGCCGGGAAAACGCCGGCAAGCTCATCGTCCCACGGACGGCGCCGGTGATTCCATGACAGACAAGCCAGTGGCCAGCGGGCGGATCACGCCCGCCGGGCTGATGTTCCTCGCCATCACCTCGCTCGGCTGGGGCTTCAACTGGCCGGTCACCAAGCACCTGGTCGGCGTCCTGCCGCCCTTGACCCTGCGCGGCACCACCGGGGTGGTCGGCGCGGCTCTCCTGGCATTGCTGGCCGTCATCCGCAGCCAGAGCCTGGCCGTGCCGCGTGAGGTCTGGCCGCGGCTGATCCTGGCCGGGATGCTCAACGTCACCGCCTGGATGGTGCTGATGGGGCTGGCGCTGCTGTGGCTGCCGGCGGGCGAGGCGGCGCTGATCGCCTACACCATGCCGGTGTGGGCCTCTCTCCTGGCGTGGCCGATCCTCGGCGAGCGGCCGACGCTGTTACGCGTGCTGGCGCTGGTGCTGGCGTTCGCGGGGCTGGCCTCGATCATGGGCAGCAACGGGCTCACCGCCAGCCGCGACAAGCTGCCGGGCATCCTGATGGTGCTCGGTGGCGCGTTCGGCTTCGCGCTCGGCACGGTGATGGCCAAGAAGCTCCCGATCAGGCTGCCGCCGCTGTCGACGGCCGCCTGGCAGATCGGCATCGGCTGCGTGCCGATCGTGATCGTGGGCTTCGCGGTCGAGCATTCCGACTGGACGAAGCTCGACCAGCTCGACTGGGCGCTGATGTTCTATTCCACCGTGATCCAGTTCTGCGTCGCCTATGTTGCCTGGTTCGCGGCGCTGTCGCGGCTGCCGGCTTCCGTCGCGGCGATCGGCACCATGGCGGTGCCGGTGATCGGCGTGCTGGCCTCGGCGATCGCGCTGCGCGAGCCGCTCGGGGCAGGGCAGGTGGCCGCGCTGGCCTTCACGCTGGCCGCGGTGGCGATGGCGACCCGCGGCTAGCGCCAGCCGGCTTGCCGTCCAGCGCCTGCCGCACCATCTGCGCGAGCTCGGCGCGGCGATAGGGCTTGGTCAGCAGCAGCGCGTCCGGCACGAACTGCCGGTTGTCGACGATCGCATCGTCGGTATAGCCGGAGGTGTAGAGCACCGGGAGCGCGGGGCGCGTGGTCATGATGGTTTCGGCGAGCTGCCGGCCGCTGATGCCGCCGGGCATGATGACGTCGGTGAACAGCAGGTCGAAGGGCCGGTTCTGTGCGGCGATCGTCAGCGCCTCCGAGGCCTGCGAGGCGCAGAGGGTGGTGTAGCCGAGACCCTGCAACTGGGCGAGCACGAAGTCGCGCACCAGCGGATCGTCCTCGACCACCAGGATCGTCTCACGGCCATGTGGCAGCGCCTGCTCGTGCTCCGGCTCGACCTGCTGCACCGCCTGCACCGCCGGCAGATAGAGCCGGATCGTCGTGCCGCGGTTCGGCTCGCTGTGAAGCTTGACGTGGCCTCCGGACTGCCTGACGAAGCCATAGACCATGCTGAGGCCGAGACCGGAGCCCTTGCCTGCGTCCTTGGTGGTGAAGAACGGCTCGAAGGCGCGGTCCTTCACCTCGGCCGGCATGCCGCTGCCGGTGTCGCTGACCGCGACCATGACGTAGGAGCCCGCGACGATGCCGGGATTGGCCGCTGCATAGGCCGCGTCGAGCGTGGTCTTCGCCGTCTCCAGGAGCAGCCTGCCGCCGTCGGGCATCGCATCGCGCGCATTGATCGCCATGTTGACCAGCGCGTTCGCGAGCTGCGCGGAATCGACATGGGTGATCAGATCCTCGTCGGCGAGAACGGTCCTGATCTCGACCTGCTCGCCGAGGGTCGGTCGCAGCAGCTTGGCGATGTCCTCGACCGTGGCGTTGACGTCGATGTCGCGCGGACGCAGCGGCTGCTTGCGGGCGAAGGCGAGCAGATGTCGGATCAGCTCGGTGCAGCGATCGGTGGCCCTGCCGATCAGGGCCGCGAACTCGGCCGCCGCCGGCCGGTCCTGCACCGCGTCGATCAGGACTTCGATCGACCCGGTGATGATCGTCAGCATGTTGTTGAAGTCGTGCGCGACGCCGCCGGTGAGCTTGCCGATGGCATCGAGCTTCTGGGCCTGCTGCAGCAGGCGCTCGGTCTCGTGCACGTCGGTGACGTCGTGATACACCAGCGCGGCGCCGCTGATCGCGCCTGCGGAATTGCGCAGTGGCCGCCCGCTGACCATCAGGCGAAACTGCGGCCGGCCGTCGGTCGGCTTGACCACGACCTCGCGGCGGTCGAACGACAGCCCGCCCAAGGCGCGCGCGATCGGGAGATCCTCGTTGACGATGCGGGTGACGGCGTCGCTCTCGAAGAACTGGTTTGCGGCCAGCATCTCGGCGAAGGTCTTGCCCACATTCGTTCCCAGGAAACGTCCGATCGCCTGGTTCGACAGCATGATCGTGCCTTCGGGATCGACGACGAGGACGCCCTCGGCCATGCTGTTGAAGGTGTTCGTGAGAATGGCGGAGAAGCGGCGCAGCTTGTCATAGGCGGCGGCGAGATCGCTGCGCTGCTGCACGGCCTGGGCTTCCAGCGAGGTCGCGGTCTCCCGTGACCGGGTGAGGGACGAGCGCAGCGCCCGGTCGGACAGATGAGCGCGCCGGACGAGATAGGCCGACATCAGGAGCACCAGGCCGACGCCGGCGAGGTCGATCGCCAGCAGCCAGGATCCGGTTCGTCGCGAGATCGTGGTGCGGTCCGCCAGCAGCCGGCGCTCGTCGTCGGTAAAGGCGTCGAGCGCCTGGTTGATCGTCGTCATCGCCGCCGGACCGGCCGCGCTCGCCGCCAGCGCCTGCAGGCCGTCGCGATCGTTCGCCGCGTGGCGACGGATCAGCTCGCCGGCAAGCTGGCTGCGCCGCTTTACGATGCGATAAATCGATCGCAGCCGCTCGCTCTGCGAGGAATTGTCCCGGACGAGCCCTAGCAGGTCCGCCCAGGCCGCGGGAATAAGTCCGCTCGTCTCCTGAAACTCTGCGATGAACCGGTCGGCTCCGGACAATGCGAAGCCGCGCGAGGCCGCTTCTGACTGCCGCAACAGGACGCGGAGCTCGGAGGATTTCTCGAGCACCTCCATCGTGTGCTTGACCAGGGCGGTATCGTTGCGCGCCTTGATGTCCAGTCCCGTCGACGCGGCGCCGATCGCGAGCAGAGTCCCAAGGCCGAGCCCGATCACCACGCGCCGGCGGATCATCGGTGGCTTCCAATGGCGCGGGATGCCGTCGCGTCCTGCCAATTGCATGCGGTAGGTTTCCATCGGAATTTTTTGGCGCCGGCTCCGTGACGATCGCAGTTCCGATCCGCGCGATGATCAAGTCAGGAGAAGTGAGCGCGCGTCGGCGCATTCTCGGAAAAGGCGTTCTCGGTCAACGCATCATCGGCCAAGGCGTCCTCGGCGGAGCCCGCCAGCGCGAGCCGCACCATCTTGGCGAGCTCCGACTTGCGATAGGGCTTGGTGAGCAGGAGCGCCGCCTGGTCGAGGCGGCCGTGCTCGACCATCGCATTGTCGGTATAGCCGGACGTGTACAGCACCTTGGTGCCGGGCCGCTGCCGCAGCGCCTCCTCGGCGAGCTCCTTGCCGTTGACGCCGCCGGGCATGATCACGTCGGTGAACAGGAGATCGAAGCTCTGGCCGGAGTCGATCTTGGCCAGCGCCTCGACGCCGGTCGATGCGGTGATGGTCTTGTAGCCGAGGCTCTGCAACTGTGAGACGACGAAATCCTGCACCAGTGGATCGTCCTCGACGATGAAGATCGTCTCCTCGCCGCGCGGCGGCGGCGGCTCGGGCGGAGCAGGGCTCGCAGCCTGTCCCTTGGGCACGGGGATGTAGAGCCGGATCGTGGTGCCCCGTCCTTCCTCGCTGTAGATCTTGATGTGGCCGCCGGATTGCTTGACGAAGCCGTAGACCATGCTGAGGCCGAGGCCCGAGCCCTTGCCGGCTTCCTTCGTCGTGAAGAAGGGCTCGAAGGCGCGGTCGCGGACCTCCGGCAACATGCCAGTACCCGTGTCGCTGACGGCGACCATGACGTAGGGCCCGGGCGTCACGCCGGCGTTGGCCGAGGCATAGGCCTCATCGAGCTCCACCCGGCGCGATTCCAGCAGCAGCTTGCCGCCATTGGGCATCGCGTCGCGGGCGTTGATCGCCATGTTGACCAGCGAGTTGGCGAGCTGCGCCGAATCGATGTGCGTGATCAGCGTCTCCTCTTCGAGGATCGAGTTGATCTCGATCTGCTCGCCGAGCGTCGGACGCAGCAGCTTTGCGATGTCGAGAATCGTGCTGTTGACGTCGCTGTCGCGCGGATGCAGCGGCTGCTTGCGGGCGAAGGCGAGCAGATGCCGGATCAGCTCGGTGCAGCGGTCTGCCGCCTGTCCGATCAGCGCTGCGGTCGCCGCGGCGGCGGGGCGGTCTTTCACCTCGTCGGCGAGCGTTTCGATGGTGCCGGTAATGATCGTCAGCATGTTGTTGAAGTCGTGTGCGACGCCGCCGGTGAGCTTGCCGATCGCATCCAGCTTCTGCGCCTGCTGCAGCAGCCGCTCGGTCTCGTGCGCCGTGGTGATGTCGTGATAGACCATCGCCGCGCCGGTAATGCCGCCCGCGGCGTCGCGCAGCGGGCGGCCGGAGATCATCAGCCGCAGCGTCTCGTCCCGGTCGGGCCGGTAGACGATCAGCTCGCGGCGGTCGAAGCTCTCGCCCCGCAAGGCTCGCGGCGTCGGCAGGTCGTGTGCTGCGACAGGCGTCACGCCGTCGCTTTCGTAGACGCGGAGGCGCGCGCGGACGTCGGTCAGATTCTTTTCCGGGCTGTAGCCGAGCAGATGTTCGACCGCGGGATTCGAGAATACCACGGTGTCCGCGGCATCGATGACGAGCACGCCCTCTGCCATGCTGTTGAACGTGTTCTGCAGGATCTCGGCGGAATGGCGCAGCTTCTCATGCGCGGCGATCAGGTCGAGATGCTGCTGCTCGGCCTTTTCCGCCAGCGAGATGGCCTCGGCTTCGGAGCGGACCAGCGACGCGCGCAGCGCACGATCGTGGAGATAGGTCCGCCGGATGAGGTAGAAGGCGATGATGAGCAGCAGCGCGAGGCCGCACAGGTCGATCGTGAGCAGCAGCGATCCGGTGGTCTTCGACGTCATCGAACGCTGCGTCAGCAGCTCGCGCTGATCGGCAACGAAACGGTCGAGATGGGCCGTGATCTCGCTCATGGTCGCCGGGCCTTCGGCGCGGCTTCTGAGCGCTTCGAGCCCAGCACGATCCGAGGCGGCGCGCAAACGGATCAGCTCCGCAGCGAGCTCGACCCTGCGGGCGATCAGGGCTTCGGTCTCGGTCAGAAGCTGCAGCGGTTCGGGATTGTCGGCGACGGCGCGCCGCAGCTCGGCCACGGCGATCGGGATTCTCGCGCTGACATCGGCAAACTCCGCGCTGAACTGATCTTCACCGACGAGCGCGTAGCCGCGAGAGGACGCTTCCGCTTCGCGTAGCAGCAGACGCAGATCGGAGGTCTTCTGCAGGATGTCGAGCGATGAATTCACCCAGGCCGCGTCGTGGCGCGACTTGATGTCGAGCGCCGTGGACGCGGCGCCGATCGCCAGCAGCGTTCCGAGACCGAGCCCCAATGCGAGGCGCTGATAGGTCATCTGCGTTTCTCAATCATCGACATGTCCGCCAGCCGGGCCGGGGATGACCGCGGCCAGCCACATGCATCCGAGTTTCGATGCAGCTGCGTCCAAGCAGTGAAGATATGTCGGCAAGGCGCGCCTCCTTGTTCGAAGTTCTTGGCGCGTTCGCGGGCGGCGGGCCCAAGCCGCTCACCCGCGGCGTTTGCACTGCGCGAGTCCCGCGAAAATCCATGTGTCCATCAACTGATATCAACCAAGCCTGCGAAGCGGCCAAACGAGCAGAATCACGAGCTCAAACGATATTGGACCGGAACGGGCCGATCATCTGCACGTCGCGGGGCACATTTTGAAATATGGGCGAAAATCAGCCTGCAACGTGGCGCATTAGACACAGAACAAACAACAATACGGCATGAAAAAGGCGGCGAGGATAGCCTCGCCGCCTCTGTTGTCGCAGCTACTACGTCAGACTCTTACGGGCATGGATGACGAAGGCCATCATAGCCGAGATAAGTTCCCGAAGCCGGATCATACGAGCGGTACCTGCGTGCGCAGTAGCTCGGGTCGACACCTTCGGTTCCGACGACGGCGACAGGCGCGGAGTCGTCATAGTACGAGTAGTCGGAGTAATAGTCGGGTCCGTAATAATACGGATCATTGTAGTAGGCATAGCTGCTGCCCAACCCGATCCCGACGCCAACGCCGACACCCGGCCAGAAGCCGCCGCCGCGGTGATGCCAGCCGCCACGGTGACCGCCGTGCCAGCCGCCGCCGCTCCAATTGCCGCCGCTCCAGTTGCGGCCACCATTGTTGATGGCGACGTTGGCGCCGGCCGCCGGACCGCGACCCGCCAGCGCTGCGCCGCCAACGGCTGCGCGTCCGGCGAAGCTGCCGCCGCTCATGCCGCCACCACCCGGGCCGGCCGCAAAGCCGCCGCGTCCGCCGCCGCCGATCGCTCCGCCGCCGCCGATAGCCGCGCCACCGCCCCCGCCGATGGCGGCACCACCACCACCCGGACCACGACCGCCGCCGCCGGGGCCCTGGGCGAAGCTCGTCGTCGCTGCCGCCAGCGGCGAGAATCAGCGCCACTGCCGCCGCAGTGCTCCATGTCTTCAGTCTGGTCATCGCTATCGCTCCATCAGGGGAAAATGACCTAACCGCCGGCCGCGGATGTCGTTCCCCACCGCGAACCGATACATCGTCGCGGGCGGAGGCGGTGCAACACTGGACAAGATGCGGGCGGGGTGGCATCAGAACCGGGATCTTCACAGAACCGGCCCCAAGCCCATGAAACAGTTCTTTCTCAAGCTCTTCACGTGGTGGAACGGCCAGACTTTCGGCACGCAATTGTGGACTTGGCGCTTCGGCGAGCTCGTGGGCCAGGATGCACAGGGCAACCGCTATTATCGGACCGCCGGCGGCAAGATCGATCCGGTGCTGCATTTCGAGCGGCGCTGGGTGATCTATAACGGCCTGGCCGAAGCGAGCCGTATTCCGCCCGAATGGCACGGCTGGATGCATCACATGGTCGACGTGCCGCCGACTCAGGACGGCTACAAGCCGCGCGAGTGGGAAAAGCCGCATCAGCCCAACCTGACGGGGACTGCGCTGGCGTATCGCCCCGCCGGCTCGACCTTGGCCAGCGGCCGCAGGCCAAAGGCCACCGGTGATTATCAGCCCTGGACTCCTGGTGGCTGATTCGATTTCGCCCGAGATGACCCGATCGGAAAGAGGCCGCCCAAGTTCCGGGCGGCCTCTTTGCTTTCGGGAGCCCGCTGAGCCTGCGCTACGTCGGGTTGGTCCTGAGGGCGGCCGCCGCATGCTCCGCCGCCTCGATCTGCCGCTTCCGGGACGGTGCGATCCGCTCCAGCATGCGTGACACCACCTCGGGCGGCGCCGTGTCGGGGGAACCAGCGGTGAAAGGGGGCGCCGGATTGTATTCGAGCCTGAGCTGGATGGCCTCCGCCGTCTGACGATCGACCAGCTGCGCGACCAGGGTCAGCGCGAAGTCGATGCCGGCCGTGACACCGCCGCCGGTGATCCGGTTGCGGTCGATGCAGACGCGCTCGGTGCTGACGGTGGCGCCGAACAGCGGCAGGCACTCGCGGGCGCTCCAATGGGTCGCCGCGCGATAGCCATCCAGCAGTCCGGCGGCGCCGAGCGCCAGCGAGCCCGTGCACACCGACGTGACGTACCTGGCCCCTTCGGCCTGGCGGCGGATGAAGCCGATGACCTCGGCGTCGTCGAGGATGGCGTCGACGCCGAAGCCGCCGGGAATGCAGATCACGTCCGCCTGCGGACAGTCGGCAAAGGTCGTCGTCGGCAGCAGCGTGAGAACGGAGTTCGGTGGGGATCGGCTCGATCTTCTTCCAGACCAGGTGCAGCGTCGCACCGGGCACGCTCGAGAACACCTGCACCGGTCCGGTGAGATCGAGCTGGGTCACCTGGGGAAACAGAACGAGAGCGATCGAAATCGGTTGGGCCATGGCGGTGCTCGCAGGTCTGGTGCTTGACGGCGGTCATTCTGCATGGTCCGCTTGATGGCTCATATGACAAAGTTCCCTCGTTTCCGGACAGACTTGGGATTTCACACCTGGGATCACAGACTTGGGATCACGGACTTGGGATCACCGACTTGGGATCACGGAGCCATCCACCATGATCGGCGTGCTCATCTATCCCGATTTTCAGTTGCTCGACGCCGCCGGACCGATCTCGGTGTTCGAGATCGCTTCGCGTTATGCGCGCGCAGCGCCATCGATCAGGGTCGTCGCCGCCACGCCCGGACCCGTGCGGTCGTCGTCGGGGCCGAGATGCTGGCGCGCAAATTCGGTCCGGTGTCGGCGCTGACCACGCTGTTGATCGCCGGCGGCGACGGGGTCGAGGCGGCCAGCCGCAACGCCTGCATCTTGAATTTCGTCCGGAAGGTCGCGCAGCGCGGCACCCGTATCGCCAGCGTCTGCTCCGGCGCGTTCGTGCTCGCGGAAGCCGGGCTGCTGGATGGGCGGCGCGCGACCACGCACTGGCAGCGCACGCGACAGTTCCTGCGCACCTATCCCAATGTGAAGCTGGAGCCCGACAGCATCTATGTCCGCGACGGCCAGGTCTGGAGCTCGGCCGGCATCACGGCAGGTATCGACCTTGCACTCGCCATGGTCGCCGACGATCACGGCGAGGAGATCGCGCAGAAGACCGCACGTCAGCTCGTGCTGTATCATCGCCGGAGTGGCGGGCAGTCGCAGTTCTCCTCGCTGCTGGAGCTGAAGGCGCCGAACGGACGTTTTGCGGACCTGCTCACCTGGGCGCGCGAGCATCTCGATGCGCCGCTGACCGTCGACGACCTGGCCGAGCGTGCCGGCATGAGCACGCGGCATTTCACTCGCGCCTTCGTGGCCGAGACCGGCACCACGCCGTCGAAGGCGATCGAGCGTCTGCGTCTGGAAGTGGCGCGCGATCGCGTGCAGGCCTCGCATCAGCCGATCGAACTGGTGGCCGAGGCGACCGGCTTTCGCGATCCGGAGCGGATGCGTCGCGCCTTCATTCGCGCCTTCGGCCAGCCGCCGCAGGCCCTGCGGCGCGCGGCACGCGTCACCGTCTGACCTGCATCAGTGATGCCGCGGGCGGCGGTCCTCCATGGCAATTGAAACAATTTAAAGTTGTGTGATGTGTGCGAAGCGCGCATACTGTGCGTATTGCCACAGTCCATGGAGGATATGATGCGGGTATTTCTATCGCTGATTTTGTTTGCTGCGGCCGCGGTCGGCAGTGTCGACCGCGCCTTTGCGGCGAAGGCCGAAGTCACCGGAATGTGCGTCTGTAAGAAGGGCGGCAGCACGATCGAGACCTATAGCGAGACGATCTGCGTGAAGAACGATCATGCGGGCTGCACATCCGCGAAGGTCGCCTGCGTGAATGCCTATGCCGCCACCTGCAGCGGCAAGGGCGGCACGATTTCACAGTCGACCAACAAGTGCAAAGTCGGCGCCAAGTGCTGAACGGCTGATCAGCTGAACGTTTCCGAACGTCTGCGACACGTAGCCCCGCGCGGCGGACATCGGCGCATGTCCGTCCGCGTGTTGGCATCGGCAGGACCGAGACCTATAGTCCGCCTCGCGAAACGAGGGGCACATCCGGTCACCATGCGCGTCACCATCATCACCGGCAGCGGAGCCGGCATCGGCGCGGCCGTGGCGCGCCGCCTCTCCGCGCCGGGACAGGCCGTGATGCTGCACGGGCAGGGGGCCGACGAAGCGGGTCTCGCGGCGTCTGCGGGAGGTCGCCGCGGCGTGCCGGGAGGCTGGCGCCGAAGCCGAATTTCACTGCGGCGACCTGGCCAGACAGGGCGTTGCCACCGAGCTGGCGGCTGCGGCACGAACGCGGTTCGGCCGGATCGACGCGGTGGTGCATGCCGCCGGCTTTGCCGACCGCCGCAGCTTTCGCGATCTGCCGCGCGACGGGCTCGACCGCTCGCTCGCCGTGATGCCCGCGGCCTTTCATGAGCTCGTCAGCGCGGCGTTGCCGGACCTCGTGCAGAGCGGGAACGCGCGCGTGGTCGCGATCTCCAGCTTCGTCGCGCATCGCTTCGTGCCGGGCGGCACCTTTCCCGCCTCGGCTGCCGCCAAGGCGGCGCTGGAGGCGCTGGTGAAATGCCTCGCCATCGAGCTGGCTGCGTGCGGCGGCACCGCGAATGTCGTCGTGCCCGGCTACACGCGCAAGGATGCGGGACGGCTCGGCCTCGCTCGACCCGGCCGCGTGGCAGACGGCGGCGGCGGCCAATCCGCAACGACGCCTCGCCGAGCCCGACGACATCGCCGCGGCCGTGAGCTTCCTGCTGTCGAAAGACGCCGGCCACGTCACCGGCGCGGTGCTGCCGGTCGATGGCGGGCTGACCCTGATGTAAACAGCGGATGGATCGAGAGGCGATGGAGCGTATGCAGCAGGCAGCCGACGTGGTCGTGCTGGGAGCGGGGATCGTCGGTGTCTCCTCCGCCTATGCCATTCGGGAGCGCGGGCTGTCGGTGGTGCTGGTCGACCGCAAGGCGCCGGGCGAGGAGACATCGTACGGCAATGCCGGCATTCTCTCTTCCGGTTCGATCCTGCCGCTCAACAAACCCTCGCTGTTCAAAGCCCTGCCGTCCTATCTCGGCAACAGGAGCGCGGCGCTGCGCTGGGATCCGGCATGGACGCTGCGCAATGTCGAATGGGTGCTGCGTTTCCTCGCCAATGCCGTGGAGTCCCGCGTCAAGCCGCGTGCCACCGCGCTGCATGGCCTGATCGGCGCGTCGCTGAAACTGCATCGCGACTGGATCGTTCGCGCCGGTGAACCGCAGCGGATCCGCGAGACCGGCTGGCTCAAGGCGTGGCGCAGCGACGCCGTCGCAGCGGCCAAGGCGGAGCAGGCGTTCCTGGCCGAATACGGCATCAAGAGCGAGCTGCTCGACCGCCAGGGCATTTCCGCGCTCGAGCCCAATATGCTGCCGGTGTACAAAGTGGGACTGCTGCACAGCCAGACCGCGTCGGTCGACTCGCCGGGCAATGTGACGAAAGCCTATGCGCGGATGTTCGAGGGCGCGGGCGGTGTACTGCGCCAGTCGGAGATCAGGGCGCTGTTGTCCGAGGGCGAGGGCTGGCGCGTGGTGCTCGGCGACGGCGACGATCCGCGCCCGCCATGTCGTGGTCGCGCTCGGGCCGTGGTCGCCGGATATTCTCAGGTCGCTCGGCTACCGGGTGCCGATGGCGTTCGAGCGCGGCTACCACCAGGAGTTCACGCCGAATCCGGCGCGCGTGCTGCACCGTCCGATCCATGATGCCGAAGGCAGCTTCCTGATGACGCCGATGGAGAACGGCGTGCGCGTCACCTCCGGCGTCGAGCTGACCGATCGCGACGCGCCGTCGAACTTCGCCCAGCTCGAGCAGGTGGTGCCGCTGGCGCGCGGCGTGGTCGAGTTCGGCGACGCCGTGGCGCAGCCCTGGCGCGGCGCGCGGCCGAGCCTGCCGGACTCGCTGCCGATGATCGGGCCGGCGCCGCGCCATTCCGGCCTGTGGCTTGCATTCGGCAATCAGCATATCGGCTTCACCACGGGGCCGGCCACGGGCGCGGCGATCGCCGCGATGATTGCCGGCGAGGCGCCGTCGTTCGACGCCTCGGCATTCGCTCCGAGCCGGTATCTGTGAGAGGCTGGCAATACAGGCCGCGCCATCGCGCCAGCTCGGAGCTTCGATGAACTACACCTGGGATTTCGCGATCCTTACCAAGTACAGCCATCTGTTCTGGGTCGGCCTTGCCTGGACCATGGCGTATACGCTCGGCACGATCCTGCTCGGCTCGGCGATCGGGCTGCTGGTCGGCATCGTCAGGCTGCGGCGTCTCGCCGTGATCGACTGGCTCCTGATCGCCTATATCGAGCTGTTCCGCTGCACGCCGCTCCTGGTGCAGATCATCTGGTTCTACTACGCATTTCCCGTGGTGATCGGCGTCAACATTCCGGCGCATGTCGCCGCGGTGACGGTGCTGTCGCTCTATGCCGGGGCGTTCTATGCCGAGATCGTGCGCGGCAGCATCGAGAGCGTGCCGCGCGGGCAATGGGATGCGGCGCGCGCGCTGGGCCTGCGTCCGTGGCGGATGATGCGGCTCGTGATCCTGCCGCAGGCCCTGAAGCCGATGCTGGCACCCTACGTCAACCAGTCGGTGACGCAGCTGAAGAACACCTCGCTGGTGTCGGTGATCGCGGTGCCGGATCTCGTCTACAACGCGACGCTGATCAACGCCGATACCTACCGGCCGCTCGAGGTCTACACCATCATCGCGCTGATCTATTTCGCGATCCTGTTTCCGGCGACGCTGCTCGGCCGCCGCTTCGAGCGCGGCATGACCTATGACAAGGCGTGAGGCGATGAGGTATCAGCCGTCATTGCGAGGAGCGCAGCGACGAAGCAATCCAGAGTCGCGCGCGTAGCCCTGGATTGCTTCGCTTCGCTCGCAATGACGGCGAAGGGTGTTGTGAAGTCCGTCAGATATTCACCTCGACCGGCACGTCCTCGGCCTTGACGCCGGCCAGCCCCAGGCCCTTGACGAACCATTCGCGCATCTGGCCGATGCCGCGGTTGTAGTCGATCCACACCGCGAGGAAGTCGCGCCAGCGCTTGTCGGCCTCGCGGCGCACGCCCATGCTGGAGGGGATCGCGACCGAGGGAGACTGCAGGATCTTGTAGGTGCCGAGGTTGGGGTTCTTGGCGATCGCGGTGAGGCCCAGGATCAGCGCGTTGACGACGACGTCGACGCGGCCGGACGCCATCTCCAGCATCACCTCGTCGCGCGATTTGAGAGACTTGATCGTGGCATTCGGCGCAAAGCGCCGCGCCACCGCCTCGTTGGCCGAGCCGACGTCGACGGCGATCTTCACTTCCGGCTTGTTGATGTCGGCCCAGGTCTTTGCCTCCAGGCCCTTCTTCAACATGGCGCCGAACGGATGCGGGAACACCGTGCCGCAGAAGTCGATGACGAGCGCGCGCTGCGGCGTCGGGTTGAGCGCGAAGCCGAGATCGATCTTGCCGGCCTGCAGGTCAAGCACCGAATTGCCGTAGGTCGACTCGACATATTCGAGCTTCACGTCGAGCAGCTTGGCGATATCGTTGGCCATCTCGATCGAGAAGCCCGACCAATTGCCGGTGGCAAGATCCTTGTTGAAATAGGGCAGCTCGCCCGGCAGCACGGCGATGCGCAGCACCTTGTTGGCGCGGACGCGGTCGAGCGTGTTGTCGGCCGCCTGCGCCGAGGCGGGCGTCGCCGTCATGGCGGACGCGAGCGCGGCACCGGAGCCGATGGCGAGCGCGTAGCGCAGCGCATCGCGGCGGTCTTCGGAAATTTTCTGATCGTCTGACGTGGTCACATAATCCTCCTGCACCAACAGGCGTGGAGCGTAGCGCCGGCCCTGCGCGCCAGCAACAACCATGTCGGCCTTGATAGTAAGCGGCTGGCCGTCGCGTCATGCCGACACGGCCGCATACCGTTGCTGCTCTGCCTCATTCCGATGCAGGGCTGATCAAGCGGTGATCGGTCCCGCCAGATGGAAGCGGCTTTGGACGCAGGCGCTCGGCGAGCGGCCGCAGCAACTGCGGGGCAAGGTGAATCGGGAACTGGCTCATCGCGAAATACAGCCAGGTGGTGCCCGGGATCGCGCCCTCGGTCGCCGCGAGCATCAGCCCCATGTTGCGTAGCGACACCATCATGCCGAGCGCCATCGCGCGTTCGCGCCCCGCGCCGCGAAACAGCAGCATCGTGGTACCAAGCAGCAGGAAGAACATTGCGAAGGCGAGCAGCGCCAGTCCCAGCATGCGGAACGGGCTGGCGGCCAGGTCGGCCAGGAAATGGGCCATGATGGCGGAGGCGAACACGAACAGGATGAGGATGTTGAATCCGTCGATCGGCGCGCGGTGGCGGCGGATCGTAGCGATGCCGAAGGCAAGGCGGATCGCGGCGGCCGCCGCCAGCGCGCCCGCAAGGATGGCGGCGAGCTTCAGCCCGAGCGCGGCCGGAGACAGTGACAATGTCTCGCCCAAAAACACATAGGCGAACAGCGGCGCCGTCAGCGGCACCAGCGCGGTCGAGGTCACCAGCGTGATGAGCACGAGCGTCGCGTCGAGCCCCATCAGCGCGGCGAGCGCGGGCGAGGCCATCATCGGCGAGGCCGTCCCCTGCAGCATCAGCGCGAGGTACAGGTCGGGCGCGGCGGCATCGACGCCGGCGATGCGCCCGATCGTGCCGACCACCGTCGGCACGGCGATCGTGGTCCATACGGTCGCGGCCACCACCAGCAGCGGGCGGCGCAGATGCGCGCGCAGCATCGCGACGTCGACGCGCATGAAGGAGATGCAGAGCAGCAGGAAGATCGCGTGCGTGACGTAGGGGCGCGCCAACTCGCCGAGCGGCGGCACGGCGATCGCCACCAGCAGCACCGCGACGATGGCGCGGGTGCCCTGATTGCCGAGCCAGCTCAGGGCCTGCAGAGGAAAAGCGAGAGGCCCGAAGGACGGCATCTTCATTCCGAACGACGTGAATCAATGAACGCGCGACCATGCGTTGGCCGCGCGTTCATGCAAAGTCACATCTGGTTACGGACGATGTCGGCGCACGACGTGCGGGCGCCGATCAGTGCATCACTGCGCGCTGGAGCCGCCGACCACGATCTTCTCGTTGAGCTTGAAGTCGACCGTCTGCACCGTCTGGTCGATCTCGGCATTGGGCATGCCGAGATGCTGCGAGATCAGTTTCACCAGAAGGTCGACGCGCTCGATGAAGGGCGCGCCCGCGGCGACGGCGCGCGCGGCCGACGACGGCTTCAGCAGGCTCTCGGCCGCCTTGGCGTATTTCTCGAACGGCACCTGGTCACTCGGATCGGCGCCGAGCTTGCGCGCGATGGCGTCGACATGCTCGTAGATCGACTTCGACTGGGCGAGATTGCCGTGAACGGCATCGCGGATCGCCTGCGGCTCGCCGCGGGTGATGCAGCGGTAGTTGCCGGTCAGCAGCATCGACCACTTCGCCAGCGGCACGAACAGCGAGTCGAACACCTTGAGCTTCACGGGCACGTCCTGGCCGTCGAGCCTGACCGCGTCGATGTCGCGCTCCAGCTCACGCAGCAGCGCGTTGTGCTTTTCGTCCTCGAACGCGGCGGCCTTGAAGTTGGTCGGCAGGCCGACATGCAGCACGTTGGCGCCTTCCTCCGGCGGCCGGAAGGCCTGCGGATCCGGGGAGCACAGCGTGACCAGCCCGGGCGTGAAGCGTTCCCACACCGCGGGATTGGTGTAGGCTTCGTCGAGGTCGACATTGGCGAGCGCCGGGATGCGCTTGAGATAGGGCAGCGGCGGCATGTTCATGATCGACAGGCACGGCAGCTTGGCCTCGGCGATCTTCACCATCAGCACGCGAATGGTGTGGTTGGTGTATTGCGGCTCCTGCATCGCCAGGCCGACCAGGTCGTAGCGCGACAGGTCGACACTGTCGGGCGTCGCCGCGTCGAGCTTGCCCGGCAGGTCGCGCGAGAAGATCGAGCGATGCGCCGGCTCGTCGCGGAGCTTGATGCGGACTTCCGTGCCGTCGCGGTTGATCAGCTCAGCTGTCTTCTTGCGGCAGACCAGCGTCACGTTGTGGCCGGCCATCAGCAGCTTGGTGCCGAGGAGGGAGCCGTAGGAGGCCCCGAGAATCAGAATGTTGCGTGCCATACCTTGGTCGTCCCCAGGAGATCGGTTCGAGATTTTGCGTTCGCGTTTCTTGTTGGCGATCCAGCCGCACCGACGAGTCCGTCAGGCGCCCGGTAGGAGCAGACGGATGCGGTAACCCATTGCCTCGGTTGCTGGCATACCAGAGCTTTCATCCCACGGAATGCGCCGTCTGGCAAGGTGCAGCGCACCCATGCGGCATCCGGCGCGTGTCACGGCGGGGCGCAGATCGACCTTGCGGTTGGAGCTCGGCCGCTCAGCTCAGCGCCATGTAGCGCCCCGGCTTGTGGTTGATCGCGATGATGACGTTGACGATCACGATGCCGACGATCGACAGCGCCAGCCGGTTCACGGGGATGACGAAAAACGCGGCGATCATGATCAGGACGTCGACCGCGAGCTGGAAGTAGCCGGCCCTGATCTTCCAGTGCTCCTGCAGATAGAGCGCCAGGATGTTGATGCCGCCGAGGCCGGTGCGATGGCGGAACAGCATCAGCAGCCCTGTGCCGATCAGGCCGGCGCCGATGATCGTCGCATAGATCGGCTCGATCCATGCAATCTCCACCCAGGATGTCGTCAGGCGTGAAAACAATGCCACGAGCCCCACCGCCACGAAGGTGCGGATCGTGAACGGCCAGCCCATGCGCTTCACGGCCAGGACATAGAACGGCAGGTTGATGACGAAGAAGCTGAGCCCGAAGCCGTAGCCGCTGATATAACTCAGCAGCAACGACAGGCCGGCGGTGCTGCCGACCAGCAGCACCGTCTTGCTGTAGATCAGCATGCCCAGCGAGACGAACAGCGTGCCGAGCGTCAGGGCCATCGCGTCTTCATAGAGCTTGTGCCGCTCCTGGACGATCTCGGTCACGCTGTCGTTCCTCGCCTGCGGCTGTTCAGAGCGCCTTGAACAGGCCGGCGACGCGCGCCACGTCGGATAGCTTCAGGCCGGCGACGTTGATGCGGCCCGAGGTCGGCATGTAGACGCCGCTCTTCTCACGCAGGGTCAGCACTTCCGCCGGCGTAAGCGGCAGCAGCGAGAACATGCCTTCCTGGACGCCGATGGCGACCGTGTTCGACCAACGGCCGCCGAGCGCCTCGGCAAAGGCGCGGCGCAGGCTCGCCAGGCGGAGCCGCATCGATTCCAACTCTTCGCTCCAGTCGCGGCGCAGATCGGGGCTGCCGAGAATGGTCTTCACGATCGCCGAGCCGTGGTCCGGCGGCATCGAGTAGCTGGTGCGCGCGATCGCGACGAGATTGGAGCGCGCGGCGTCGGCCGCCGCCTGCGAGGTCGCGACGGCATAGAGCGCGCCGGTGCGCTCACGATAGAGCCCGAAGGACTTCGAGCACGACACGGCCACGAGCGCCTCGGGCACGGCCGAGATCATCATCCGCAGGCCCGCGGCGTCACCTTCAAGCCCGGCGCCGAAGCCCTGATAAGCGGAATCGATCAGCGGCACGAGCCCTCGCGCGGCGATCATGGCGGTGATCCGCGTCCAATCCCCGCGCGCAGCGCGGCACCGGTGGGATTGTGGCAGGAGGCATGGATCAGGACGGCGTCGCCGGGCGCGGCGCGCTGCAGCGCCTCCAGCATGCGGTCGAGCTGCAGCGTCTGCGACGGGACGTCGAAGTATGGATAGGTCTCGACCTCGAGCCCCGCCGCGGCGAAGATGCCGGCGTGGTTGGGCCAGCTCGGCAGGCCGAGCCAGATCTTGCCGGTGCCGGCCTGGCGGATCAGATCGGCGGCGAGGCGGAGCGCACCCGAGCCGCCCGGGGTCTGCACGCCTGCGGCATGGACCGACGGCGCGGGGCCGCCGACGAGCGACCACAACAGGTCGAGGAAGCCCTGGTCGCCTTCCGGCGCCACATAGCTCTTGCTGTCCTGGCTCTCCCAGATGGCGCGCTCGGCGGCCTTCACCGCGCGGAAGATCGGCGAATGGCCGGCCTCGTCGCGATAGACGCCGACGCCGAGATCGACCTTGTCCGGCCTCGGATCGGCTTTGAAGATGCCGATCAGGGCGAGGAGGGGGTCATCGGGTTGGCGGCTCAGTCGCTCGAACATCACGGTCATTCCTGTTGACGCGGCTCGATGCCGCGGCTTGGTCCTCGAAAGGGGGCGTGCACGGCCAAACTACCTTGGTTGCGGCGCAAAATCAGAGGGAATTTTGCCGGGCTCCCCGATTTCAGCGCGTTTGCCAGCGAGGGGTGTGTCTCACCTCAGATGCGCGGCTTCGGGGCGGGCGCCCGGTCGGAATCGCCGGAATTGGGCTCACCCTTGGGTTCGATCAGGAGAACCTTGACCTCCTTTTCAGCCCGCGGCCGATGAACGACGCCTTTGGGCACGATGAACAATTCGCCGGCCCTGACCGTTCGAGAGCGCTCACCCGCGATGTCCATCTCCATCTCGCCTTCGAGCACGAAGAAGAAGTCATCCGTCGTGTCATGCTTGTGGAACGGATATTCTCCCATGAACTTCACGACCATGACGTCATTCTCGTTGTAGTCCGCGACCACGTGAGGGTCCCAATGGCTCGAGAATTGGCTCAGCTTTTCGGAAAGGTTCACTGTCTTCATGCCGGTTCTCCTGCTTCCGTGAACACATGTGAGGTGGCCGGTCTTCCGGCTGGCTCGCCTGCGATGTAGGTTTCAGCACGACGGCTTGGAGGAAGACCAATCGCACGCGCGCGAAAATCCGCAGGCAAGACAGCACGGACTGTTCTCCCCGGTCTTGAACGTTCGTGCGCGCGGGATTGGGTGCGAATGGCGCCGTGGCAACACGGCATTTCGCGCATTGAAGCGTTCTTTTCCGGCCAAGCCTATGCCCCGCACCGGCACGATACCTATTCGATCGGTTACACGATTCACGGCGTACAGAGCTTTGATTACCGCGGCGCGCGCGCCGACAGCACGCCGGGACAGGTCATCGTGTTGCATCCCGACGAGATTCACACCGGGGAAGCCGTCACCGAGGACGGCTTTCACTATCGGATGATCTATATCGAGCCGTCGATCGTGCGCGACGCGCTGGGCGCGCGGGCCTCGACGCTTCCGTTTGTGAAGAACGCGGTCTTTGAGGACCCGAGTCTGTTGCAGGCCGTCCACGCCGCATGCACCGATATGGACCACGTGCTGGAGCCGACCGCGCTGGACGAGATCGCAGTCCTTCTGGCCGATGGCCTGCTGGCCAACAATGCGTCCATTCGGCGATTCGAAAGTGCGTTGATTGACACGCGAGCCCTCGAACGTGCCCGCGCCCATCTTGATGGCAATCTGCACCGCACCGTCGCTTCCGCCGAGCTCGAGGCGATCACGGGCCAGGACCGTTTCTCGCTCGCGCGCCAGTTCCGCAAGGCTTATGGGACCAGTCCCTACCGATACTTGATGATGCGCCGCCTCGATCGGGCGCGCGCCGACATCGCGGCGGGGCTCGGTCTGGCGGACGCCGCTCTCGCCGCCGGGTTCAGCGATCAGTCGCACATGACGCGGCGCTTCAAAGCCAATTACGGGATCTCGCCCGGACACTGGCAGCGGTTGGCGGCAGGGGGCCGGCCATGACTCGGCGCCCAGCTTCTCAGATGCCGCCGGGCCGGTCGAGCTGCTTCAGCCAGGCGCCGATGTCTCGCGCCGCCACATTGGCCTGGTCCAGCAGCTTGCCCATCGTGAAGAAGCCGTGGAACTGACCGGGATGCGTTCGGTAGGTCACCGGCACGCCGGCCTCGCGCAGGCGCCGCGCATAGTCGTCGCCTTCGTCGCGCAGCGGGTCGGCGCCGGCGGTGAGTACATAAGCGGGCGGTAGGCCTGCCAGGGTTTCCGCCTTCGCCGGCGAGGCCCGCCAATCATGGATATCGGCGGCGCTGTTGAGATAATGGTCGCGAAACCAGCGGATGACCGAATGAGTCAGCAGCACGCTGGTCTCGGGCTCGCTGTGCGAGGGATGGCTCATCGTGAAGTCGGTCGCCGGATAGATCAGCACCTGGCCCGACAGCTTCGGCCCGTTGCCGGCGCGTGCCGACAATGCGACGACGGCGGCGAGATTGCCGCCCGCGGAATCGCCGCCGATGCTGAGCCGTGACGTGTCGATGCCGAGCGCGGCGGCATTGTCCGCCACCCATTGCGTCGCTGCGACCGCGTCGTCGATCGCAGCCGGAAATTTGTGCTCCGGCGCAAGGCGGTAGTCGACGGAGATCACGATGAGCTCGCCTTCATGGGCAAGCGTGCGGCAGACGACGTCGTGCGAGTCGAGATTGCCGATCACCCAGCCGCCGCCGTGGAAGAACACCAGCGACGGTGCGAGGCCGGCGGTCTGCCGCAGCGTCCGGGGCCGGTACAGCCGGGCAGGGATCGGGCCATGCGGGGCATCGATGGTGAGCTCCTTGACCTCCGCAAGCTCCGGCGGCTCGGGATTGCTCACGACGCGCGCGGCGAGATAGTAGTCCCGCGCCTCCGCGGGTGTCAGCGATTCATAGGCAGGGCGGCCGGCCTCCTGGAAACGCCTTGTAGACGGTGGCGGCATCGGCATCGAGCTGAACGGGCATTGCAATCGACCTGTGCGTTGAGGGGATGTCAGGCGGCGGTGCGGCCACCATCGACGGTGTAGGCGGCGCCGGAGACGTAGCTGGCATCGTCGGAGGCGAGGAAGGCGACGATCGAGGCGACCTCCGCGCCCTGGCCGAGCCGGCGCGCGGGGACGCGGTCCACGACCTTGTCGGCCGGAACCGCTGCGCCGCTGCGCCCTTCGATGATCGCGCTCAGCATCCGGCTCTCGATCAGCCCGGGGCAGATGCAGTTCACACGCACATTGGTGCCGGTACACTCCCAGGACGCGCTCTTGGTCAAGCCGATGACCGCGTGCTTGCTGGCGCTGTAGACGGCGATCTGCGGCGAGCCGATCAGGCCGGCGATCGAGGCGGTGTTGATGATCGAGCCGCGGTTCTGCTTCAGCATCACCGGCAGCACGTGCTTGAGGCCGAGGAAGACGCCGACGACGTTGACGTCGAGCACGCGACGGAACGCCTCCAGCGGATATGCGGTGATCGGCTTGATCTCGCCTTCGATGCCGGCATTGTTGAAGAACACGTCGATGGTGCCGAACCGATCGCACGCTTGTCGCACATAAGTCGCGACCTGGTCCTCGTCGGTCACGTCGGCGGCCACGGCGAGCGCCTCGGCGCTCGCGGGCAGGGCGGCCGTCGCGGCGGCCAGATCGCCCTCGCGCCGGTCCACGGCGACGATGCGGGCACCGCGTGCGGCCAGCAGCCGCATGGTCGCCGTGCCGATGACGCCGGCCGCGCCGGTAACGACGGCCACCCTGCCGTCGAGACGGATCGAATCAGACATCGGTTTCCTTCCCTTTGGCGCCGGTTCCGATCCGGCTCTTGATCACGACTATCTCATTGGAAGAAGCGGCTGACCAGCACGCGGAGTGCTGGCAGCTCGCCCTTCCCCGCCGTATTCGACATGTTAACGGGAGGGCTGATCGAGAGCGGCGGATGGGTCATGACGCGATTTGATTGTCCCGAACCCCGATCTCGCCTGATAAAGCCGCGCGAGATGCACCGAACAATCGTCCTGACCGGTATCGCGGCATTGCTGGCCGCCACATCCCTCACGCTGTCCGTGCCGGCGCGCGCGCAGATCGGTACCATTTTCTCCGATCCCGTTCCGCGCCCGCCAGGCAACATTCCGCGCCGTGGCGAGCCTGTTCCGCCTCCCGAGGAAGAGGAGGATATCCCTGAGCTGCCGCAGGGCCGGGTGCTGCCGGCGCCGACCCGTCCGCCGCCAGGGCAGGGCGCCGCCCTGCCGGGTCCGGTCCAATCCCAGCCGCTGGCGCCGCCGCCGGGAACGACGATCCTGCCACAGAACAATCCTCCGGTCGCGGCCGTGCCGCCGCCCGGCCAGCCGGGGGCTGCGCCCGGTCAGCGGCAGGCGCCGCCACGCGGCGCACCCCAGAATGCGGCGATCCCGCCGAACGGTGCGGTACCGCAGACCCCGGCCACCATCCAGCCGGGCGACGAGGTCGTGACCGAACCGCCGGCGCAGAAGATCGTCAACAAGAAGGCGAGCTTCTCCGGGCTCGACAAGATCACCGGCCGCATCATCAATTTCGACGAGGACATCGGCGAGACCGTGCAGTTCGGGGCGCTCCGGGTGAAGACCGACGCCTGCTACACGAGGCCGGCCACGGAGGCCGCCAACACCGACGCGTTCGTGGAGGTCGACGAGATCACCTTGCAGGGCGAGGTGAAGCGGATCTTCTCGGGCTGGATGTTCGCGGCCAGTCCCGGCCTGCACGGTGTCGAGCACCCGATCTATGACATCTGGCTGGTTGACTGCAAGGAACCGCAGACGACGGTCGTGAGCGCCGCGCCGGATCAGAAGCCGGCCGCGACGCCGCAGCCTGCGCAAAGGCGTCCGCCGCCGCGGCAGGCGGCGCCCAGGCCGCCATCGCCGCCGCAGCAGTACCAGACCCAGCAGGTACCGCCCCCGCCGCCGCCACCCCAGGCGGGCGGACCGTTCGGCGGGGTGTTCAGATAGCGGCTTTCAGCCGCGCTCGGCGATGATCGCCAGCGCCTCCGCCCCCGTGACGGGCCGATCGACTGCCAGCCTGGCGAAATTGGCGGCCGGTCCCTGCAGGGCCTTTTCGAGCAGCACGGTGTAGCGCCGGCGCGGGATCTCGACGGCGCCGAAGGTCTTGAGGTGCTCGGTGACGTATTGGGTGTCGAGCAGCTCGAAGCCGCCCGCGATCAGCCGCGCGACGAGATGCACCAGCGCGACCTTCGAGGCGTCGCGGGTGCGATGAAACATGCTCTCGCCGAAGAAGGCGCGGCCCAGGCTGACGCCGTAGAGGCCACCCACCAGCTCGCCATCCTGCCAGCATTCGACGCTGTGGCAATGGCCGAGCGCGTGGAGGCCGCTGTACAGCTCCCGGATACGCTTGTTGATCCAGGTGTCCTCGCGGCCAGGCTGCGGCTCGGCGCAGCCATCCAGCACCGCCTTGAACGCCTGGTTCACTGTCACGGCGAAGGCGTCCGACCGGACCGTGCGGGCAAGGCGCGAGGCGACGCGAAAGCCGTCGAGCGGAATGACGCCGCGCAGCTCCGGCTCGACCCAGAACAAGGTCGGGTCGTCGGCGCTTTCGGCCATCGGGAAGATGCCGCAGGCATAGGCACGCAGCAGGACCTCGGGCGTGATCTCGGACGCTGCAGAGTCGCGCGTATTCATGGGGACCAGCATAGCAGGCCGATGCCGGGCACGCGATGGTCGCGTGCCGGCTGCGTCGGCTCAGCCGACCGCGACGGAAGCGGGCTTGGGAGCATCTTTTTCGAGGCGGAAGATGACCACGATCTTGGTGCCGGCATGGCTCGGATCGGGACCGACCGTGGCATCGAGCTTGGTCGCCATGGCGCTGACGATACGCTGGCCCATGCCGGTCGAGCGCGGATCGCTGGTTGCGTTGAGGCCGACGCCGTTGTCGGCAATCGACAGCACGATGTCCTCGCCTGCAAGCTTCAGCTCGACATGGATCGGGCCCGGCGCATCGGGGTAGGCGTACTTGACCGCGTTCATGACCAGCTCGTTGACGACGATGCCGATCGCGACCGCGCGATCCGGGTCGATCTCGACCGGCTCCGCCTTCAGGGTCAGTCGCGACATCCGGTTGCCCTCGGCCGAGCGGCGGAGGTCGTCGAGCAGCGAATCCAGATACTGGTTGAGCAGCACGCTCTTGAGATCCTGAGACGTGTAGAGGCGGCGGTGCACCTGCGCCACGGCGGCGACGCGGCCCATTGCGTTTGTCAGCGCCGCCTTGACGTCGTCCTGGGTGCTGGAGTTGGCCTGAAGATGCAGCAGCGAGGCGATGATCTGCAGCGAATTGCCGACGCGGTGATTGACCTCGCGCAGCAGGACCTCGCGTTCGGCCGCCAGCGCCGCGTAGCGGTCGCGTGACGCCCCGGACTTCGGCCTCCGCTTCGTCGCGGGCCTTCTGCAGCCGGGCCTGCCGCACCGCGCCTTCGGCTGCGACCTGCAGCAGCGGGATGAACTCGCCCTGCACGTCCTTGACGAGGTAGTCGGCCGCGCCCGCCTTCAGGGCCGTGACCGCGATCTTGGAATCCTGCGAGGCGGTGACGAACACCACCGGCGGTGGTTCGGGCAGCGACATGATGCGCTCCAGTGTCTCGAGCCCGTCGAAGCCCGGCATGTACTGGTCGAGCGCCACGACGTCGATGCCGCCGCGCTCCAGCCGCTGCAAGCCTGCGCTGCCGTCGGCGGCGTGTTCCACCGTGAAGCCCAATCGCTTGAGCCCGCGCTCGACCAGCCGCGCCAGCGCTGCGTCGTCGTCGATGTAGAGCAGCGTGGGGGCGGCGGAGCTCATGCGGCGGGCGGAACCTGGATGACGGAGAAGAACAGGCCGAGTTGGCGAATGGCGTTGGCGAAGCTTTCGTAGTTGACCGGCTTGGTGATGTAGACGTTGCAGCCGAGTTCGTAGCAGCGCTTGATCTCCTGCGAGTCGTCGGTCGTGGTGAGGATGACCACAGGCGCGCTCTTCAGGAAGCTGTTCTGCTTGACCATCTTGAGGATGTCGATGCCGGTCATGTCCGGCAGGTTCAGGTCGAGCAGGATCAGCAATGCGTGCCCCTTGTGATCGAGGCCGGTGCCGTCAGCACCCAGCAGATACGTCACGGCATCTGTACCGTTGGTGAACGGCTTGATCTCGTTGTTGACTCCCGAGCGGCGGATGTTGCGCTCGATCAGGCGGGCGTGGCCTTCGTCGTCCTCGATCATGATGATCGTCACGGGCATGGTCATCGGTCTGAGTTCCGGTTTGAGGCGTTCCAGTTGATCGGGAGCGTGATGGTGAACGTGCTGCCCTGGTCGAGCTCCGACGCGACCGACATGGTCCCGCCGAGCCGGCGCACCAGCGCGCGGACATGCGCCAATCCAATCCCCTGACCCGGACGGTCCTGGGTCCCGGCGCGGCGGAACAGATCAAAGATACGTTGATGGTCCCTGGGATCAATCCCCGGCCGTTGTCCGTGATCTCGAAGATGGCAAAACCGAGCTTGGTACGGGCGCGAATGGCGATGTCGCCGGGAACGCCCGGCTTGAGATATTTGATGGCGTTGTCGATCAGGTTGGAGAAGATCTGCTCCAGCGCCAGGCGGTCGCTGACGATGGCCGGCAGCGGTTCCACGCGGATGGTGGTATTGGTTTCGGCCGCCTGATGCGCCAGGGTCGAGACGATGCCCTCGATCAGCTCGCGGGTATCGATCCGCACCGGCACGAACTCGCGGCGGCCCTCGCGGGTCAGGTTGAGGATAGCCGAGATCAGCCGGTCCATCTTGGCGATCGAGGATTTGATGAAGCCGAGCGCCTCGGTGAAATCCTCCGACAGCTGCTGGTCGGCACCTTCGAGCTCGGGCTCGGTGCCTTCCGCCGGCGGCGGCGCGTCGGAGGCCGCCCGCGCCAGCGTCGCGATGCGCCGGAAGATGTCGTTGCGCAGCTCGTCGAGCTCGCTGGTGAAGCCCATGATGTTGACGAGCGGCGAGCGCAGGTCGTGGCTCACGATATAGGCGAAGCGCTGGATCTCCTCATTGGCCTCGCGCAGATCGGCGGTGCGCTCGTCGACGGTGGCTTCCAGATTGAGATTGCTCTCGCGCAGCTGTGCCTCGGCATCGTCGCGGGCGCGGGTCGAGCGGCGCACCAGCAGCACCGAGATGATGGCGAGCACGACGACCAGCGCCGAGCCGGTAATGGTGACGATGGCCGCCAGTCGCTGGCTGGCATCGGCATTCGTGGTCCGCTGCGCGAGCAGCCGCTCCTCCTCGAGACGCATCGCCTCGGCCGTGTCGCGCATGGTCTTGCTGCTGCTGGTCGAGCCCGCGTCGCGGACCAGGGCGATCGCGGCGGCGAGGTCGCCGCGCGCGACCAGCAGCTTTTCGCGGTCGAACTGCGACAGCCGGGTCTCGATCACGCTGCGCAGCGCGGCGAGATTTCTAACTTGGGTGGGGTTGTCCGCGACCAGCCCATTGAGCTTCTCGAGCACCGGCCGGATTGCCGCGACGGCCGCCTCGTGGTCGTTGAGGAACTCCTGTCCCTGGGTGAGCAGGTAGGCCCGCGCTGCGCTCTCGGCGCGCCGCACCTCGAGCAGCAGGGCGTTGATCTGGTTCTCGGCCTCGACGGTGTGCACCACCCAGGCGCTGTCGCTGCGGGCCTTGTTGACCAGCAGAACCGACGCCGTGCTGACCGCGACAAGCACGAGGAAGCCCGCTGACAACAGCAGGACCTGTCCCAGCGTGCGCCTTCGTCTCACCTCAGGCGCCACCGCATACTCGCACGTCGTTGGAAATCACTGCCCCCTGGCGGAACTGTCCCGCCACAGCAAACGCGATTGCGACCGGTTGGTTCCCGCGCCGCCGGCCGTATTTGCAGGTGAGCGCTCAGTCCAGCTTCTGACCGGCCAGATACTGCTCGAGCCAGTGGATGTGATAGTCGCCATCGATGATCGCGGGCTCGCGGACCAGGGCCCTGAACAGCGGCAGCGTGGTCTCGATGCCGTCGACCACCATCTCGTCCAGCGCGCGCCGCAGCCGCATCAGGCACTCGACCCGGCTCTTGCCGTGGACGATCAGCTTGCCGACCAGCGAGTCGTAGTATGGCGGGATCACGTAGCCCTGGTAGACGGCGGAGTCGATGCGGACGCCGAGGCCGCCCGGCGGATGGTACTGCAGGATCTTGCCCGGCGACGGCCGGAAGCTGACGGGGTTTTCCGCGTTCACGCGGCACTCGATGGAGTGCCCGTTGATGACGACCTGGTCCTGCGTCATCGGCAGGTCGCCGCCGGCGGCGATGCGGATCTGCTCCAGTACGAGGTCGATCCCGGTGATCATCTCCGTGACGGGATGCTCGACCTGGATGCGGGTATTCATCTCGATGAAATAGAACTCGCCGTCCTCGTAGAGGAATTCGATGGTGCCGACGCCGATATATTTCAGCTCCTGCATCGCCTTGGCGACGGTATTGCCGATCTTGGCCCGGGCCGCCGCATCGAGCACCGGGGAGGGGCCTTCCTCCCAGACCTTCTGGTGGCGGCGCTGCAGCGAGCAGTCGCGCTCGCCGAGATGGATGGCGCCGCCCCGGCCGTCGCCGAGCACCTGGATCTCGATGTGGCGCGGCTTCTGCAGATACTTCTCCAGATAGACCGAGGCGTCGCCGAACGCCGATCTTGCCTCGTTGGCTGCCGTGGTCAGCGCCAGCTGCAGGTCGGCCTCGGTGTGGGCGACCTTCATGCCGCGGCCGCCGCCGCCGGCGGCTGCCTTGACCAGCACCGGGAAGCCGATCTCCTGGGCGATCGCCATCGCGTCCTGGTCCGGGGTGACGGCGCCATCTGAGCCTGGAACGACGGGAATGCCCAGCCGCTTGGCCGTCTTCTTGGCCTCGATCTTGTCGCCCATCAGGCGGATGTGCTCCGCCTTCGGCCCGATGAAATGCAGATTGTGGTCCGCGAGAATCTCGGCGAAGCGCGCGTTCTCCGACAGGAAGCCGTAGCCGGGATGCACGGCGTCGGCGCCGGTGATCTCGCAGGCGGCGAGCAGGGCGGGGATGTTGAGATAGCTGTCCTTCGACGGCGGCGGCCCGATGCAGACGCTTTCATCAGCGAGGCGGACATGCATCGCATCGGCGTCGGCGGTGGAATGCACCGCGACGGTGGAGATACCGAGCTCCTTGCAGGCCCTGAGGATGCGAAGGGCGATTTCGCCGCGATTGGCGATGAGGATCTTGTCGAACATGGTGCCTCGGGCGCGAGTGGCGAGTAGTGAGCGGCGAACGGGGAATGGTGGACCATTGGCTTTCGCCGTCCGCTAGTCGCGCTTATTCGATGATGACGAGCGGCTCGCCGAACTCCACGGGCTGGCCGTCCTCGACCAGGATCTGCGTCACCGTCCCGGCGCGCGGTGACGGAATCTGGTTCATCGTCTTCATCGCCTCGATGATCATCAGGGTCTGACCGACCGACACCTTCGAGCCGACCTCGACGAACGGCTTGGCGCCCGGCTCGGGCGCCCAGTAGGCGGTGCCGACCATGGGCGAGGGCACCACGCCGGGATGCTTGGACAAGTCCGCGCCGGCGGCTGCCGCGGTGGCGGCTGCGACCACGGGAACGCCAGCGGCGGCCGCTCCGATGGCCGAATGGACGGCCGCCGCAACGGTCACGTTGCGGGCAACGCGGATGCGAAGGCCGGCACGCTCCAGCTCGATCTCGGTCAGGCTGGTCTCATCCAGCAGCGCTGCGAGCTCGCGAATGAGCTGGCTGTCTTCGGATTTCGCGATGGTCTTGTCGTCGGGCTGGGGCGCCATGATCTGATCCGGAACGTTGGGTGGCGTGAGGACTGTGACGTCAGGCTTGCGCTAGATGTCGGTCTGCGTGACGGCTTTGGCGCCGATCTTGGCGGCGAGGCCGGTGATCGCCAGCCGGTAGCCGTCGATGCCGAAGCCGCAGATCGAGGCAAACGCGGCCTTCGCGGTGAAAGAATGGTGCCGGAAGCTTTCGCGGGCGTGGATGTTGCTGATGTGCACTTCGACGGCGGGGATCTTCACCCCCATCAGCGCGTCGTGCAAGGCAATGGAGGTATGAGAGTAGGCGCCGGCATTGAGAATGATTCCGACCACCCCACGGCTGCGGGCCTCATGGATGCAATCGACGAGCACGCCCTCATGGTTCGACTGCCGGCACTCCGCCGTCAGGCCGAAGCGGGCGGCCGTCTCGACGCAGAGCCGTTCCACGTCTGCCAGGGTGGCATGGCCATAGGTCTCCGGCTCGCGGGTGCCCAACAGGTTGAGGTTGGGTCCGTTGAGGACATAGATCGTGTTGTGCGCGGCGTCGGCCATTCCCATCCCGGCGGTGTGGCGGCAGTGGGCGGCGTTATAGGTAACAAAGCCGCCAAGGGGAAGCCTTTCGGCAGCCGGGCCGGCTGCCGGAGGCTTGGTCCGTCACACGAAAAAACCTCTTAAGCATACGAAATTGCTGAACAACCGGGTTTGTCCACGGGGCCGCACGCGTTGCGTGTGATGGCTCCCGCGTGCTCTTTACGCAATAGATTGGGGCGGGCATTGCTGCCCGCCCTCGTTCTCATCGCCTGCCTGGTCGGGATCAGACGTTGAGAACCGCGACGATCTCGTAGGTGCGAGGGTCGATCACGATGATCTGCTCGCGAACCAGGATGAAGTCATATCCGCGCCACTCCGGATAGATCGTCACGACTTCGGCCGGGAGCGGGTGGAAGTGAACCTCGCGCGGCACCCTTGTGCCGACGGAGATGTTGAAGTTGACGTTGGTCACCGGCTCGACGCGCTGGCTGCGGATCACGCTGGTGATCTTGGTGCGCTGCTCGGTGGTGAGTTTGGCGCTGGCTCCGGCCTGTCCGGTGGTGGTCTGCGAGCGATCGCCGCCAGTCTTCGTCTCGGCGCTGGTGCCGCTCTTGCTGTCGCGACCCTCGGCCTTCATGTTGGTGTCGTGGCCCTCGCGTCCTTCGGCCTTCATGTTCTTGGCGCCGCCCTTGCTGTCGCTCTCCGAGCTTGCGCCCTTGGCGTTCGGGCCCTTCATGCCGTCCTCGGCGTGCTGGCTCTTGGTCGCACCGGACTTCTGTTCCGATTGGCTCGAGCGCATGTCGGACGCGCCGCCGGCCGCAGGCGAGGCGCTGTCGCGATGCATCGCGCCGCCGGGCGCGTTCATGCCACCGCTCGATGCTCCGCCGGCAACACCACCGGTCGCACCGCCCTGCATGGCTGCGCCACCGGACTGTCCAGCTGCGCCGCCCGCACCGCCGGCGCCTTGCGCATGAGCAAAACCTGCACCCGCCAGAAGCGCGATTGCAGCAACTGATACCATCAAGCGATTGGTCATCCTCTATCCTCCTCGTATTTGCACTGCCCGCGCCGACAACGGCAGGAGGTAGGAGTCGTTCCGTGCGTCTCCGATCGTTCCGGAAAAATGTCGCAGATCGCAACTTTATGAACGGATCCTCAGGGTCATGAATGCTGCATGACGACAACGGTGATCAGTTGCGCGTTGACGGCGATCTCGCATGAGCTACGCGCCGTGACGTTCGCGCGCGTAGCGGACGAGCGCCAAGTATCGATAAAGGCCGTGCACGAACTTGCCATAGGGCATGGTGATGAAGAGCGCGAACACTGCGCCGAGATGGACCGCGAGCAGCACGCCCATCGTGCTGGTCTCGCGTAGCAAGAGGAGAGCGAGCCCGGTTGCGCCGGTGAGGACGAGCATCGCAAGGAACGCGGCGTCCATCGCGCGGCTGCCCGCATCCATCATCGCAGGCTCACGCCTGCGCTTGGCGGCGTAGAGTGCGAGCGGACCGACCACGATGCCCAATCCGCCCAGCGTGCCGAGCACGACCGGCAGATCCCACAACGGATACGGCGCCTCACGGTGCAGAAGATAGTGATAGAGCGTCGCGACGCCGGTCGATGCGACGCAGAGCATGAAGCCCCAGAACGTCAGATGGTGATAGAACCGCCTGGTGTCGCGCGGCCGCTCATCCTCGTTGTAGCAGCCGACGCCGCCGCCATCGAGATAGCGCAAGCTGGCTGCGTCGCGAACGGCGCGCAGCAGTGGACGTGGGCGCGTCAGGGTCGAGCTCGGCTCGCCGATATCATTCCAGAAGGCCCGAGCGCCCATGAGGAAGGCGATGATGGCCCACAGGACGGCGGCGCCGAACAGCAGCGCCATCGCGTTGTGGGGCATGAGCGCGTAGAACGAGCCGGGGCCGTGGCGGCTTGCAAACACCGCGGCGGGATCGTTGAAGGCCACGATGCCGAGGATGAACGCGGCCATGCTGATCACCGCGATGAGCGACACCGCGAGACCGTTGCGCCTGAACAGCGGCGCCAGCGCGCGCGGCCAGGCATAGTCGGCATAGCTCTCGTGCCGCACCCGCGCCAAGACGGAGGGGACGCGGACGTCGAACTCGTGCGGCGGCGAGAACTGGCAGTCGACGTAGCAGGCCCCGCAGGCATGGCAGAGATTGGCGAAATAATTGAGGTCACCGCCGGTGAAGGCGCGGCGCATCTCCATTGCCGGAAACACGGCGCAGAGTCCCTCGCAGTAGCGGCAGGAATTGCAGATCGTCATCAGCCGATCCGCCTCGGTCAACGCTTCACTGCGCTGCATGTGTCGCTGCTCCCCGGCCGGCGATACGCCCGAACACGCTGCCGATCGTCATGCCGATTCCTGCGGCATAGCCGCGGCCGAGCACGTTGCCGGCCATGATCTCGCCTGCGGCATACATGTTGTCGGCGGGACCGCCGGACTTCATCGTCATCTTCGCGGCGTGATCGACCCGCACGCCGAGATAGGTGAAGGTGATGCCGGGCCGAACCGGATAGGCATAGTAGGGGCCGCTGTCGATGCGGCGTGCCCAATGCGATTTCGGGGGCGTCAGGTTCTCGGTGCGGCAATCGTCGAGGATGTCGGGATTGAATTGTCCGTCGCGCACCGATGCGTTGAAATGCGCGACGGTGGTGGTCAGCTTGTCCGGATCGAGGCCGAGCTTGCCAGCGAGTTCGGCGACGCTGGCCGCCTCGATCGCGGGGTAGAGCGACGGCATGAACAGGTTCGCCGATTTCGCGTCGAAGATGATGTAGGCGATCTGGTCCGGCTGAGCAGCAACCAGGCGTCCCCAGATCGCGTAGCGCTTCGGCCAGACGTCCTCGCCTTCGTCGTAGAATCGCTCAGCGTTGTTGTTGACGACGATGCCGAACACGACGCAGTCGAGCCGGGTGATGATGCCGCCGTCATATTTGGGCGCCCGCGCATCGATCGCCACCGCGTGGCACTGGGTCGGATCGCCGATGCTGTCGACGCCGGCGCCGAGCAGCATGTCCAGCACCGTGCCGCGATTGTTGGGCGTGCCGCGGATCAGGAAGTTGCGCGCGATCTCGCCCCAGCCATCGACCAGCTTGTCGATGTTGGCTTCGAAGCCGCCCGCTGCCGCCACCAGCGACTTGCCGCGGATCCGCGTCCTGGCGCCACGCTGCCGGATGATCGCGGCGTCGAAGCGGGTCTCATCGATGTCGAGCCCAACGACCTCCGCCTCATACAGCACGTCGACGCCGAGCCGCTCGGCGGTCAGATACAGCGCATTGAGCATGGCCCGGCCGCCGCCCAGGAAGAACGAGTTGGTCCGCCCCAAGCTCAGCGTCCCGCCGAGCGAGGGCTGGAAACGCACGCCCTGTTCGACGATCCAGTCGAGCATGTCCTTGGACTCGCGGATCATCAGGCGCGCCAGTTGCTCGTTGGTCTGGCCTTCGGTGACGCGCAGGAGATCGTCCCAGAACTCGTCCTCGGTGTAGGGGCCGCTCAACGTCGCGGTCGCCGCGTCATGGGCGCAGCGCATGTTGCGGGTGTGGCGCGTATTGCCGCCGCGATAGAATTTCGAGGCGGCCTCCAGCACGATGACCGAGGCGCCGGCGCGCCGTGCCGCAATGGCGGCGCAGAGGGCCGCGTTGCCGCCGCCGGCCACGACGACGTCGTAGGTCAGGGGATTGTCGGCGATGTCGTTCTGATCAGTCATCGCAGGCCCTTGCGGTCGCAAGGAGGCTGGATCGGCGTGCGTCCGCACAGCCCCACCATCGGCATGCCAGCCGTCGGCCAAGCGACGGTGCGGGAGTACATGCTGCAGTACACATGGATTTAGTATACGATTGTATACGAAAATATGCAAGAGATGCTATGGCTCGGAACGAGGTTGTGAGAGAGTGACCCCCATGTCCTCGGAAGCACCATCACTCACCATCGATCGTGACAATGTCTCTCTCGGCGAAGCGGTATTTCGTGCGCTGTGCCATGCGCTGGAGAACGGCTTCTATCGTTCCGGCGATCGGCTGCGTGAGGATGAGGTCGCCCAGAAGCTGAACGTCAGCCGGACGCCGGTCCGTGAGGCTTTCGGCAAGCTGGTGGCCAAGGGGTGGGTGCAGCCGGCTGGTGGCCGCGGCCTGATCGTGCGCAGTCTCGACGAGAATGAAATCCTCGAGCTGTACGCGATGCGGGAGATTCTCGAAGGCGCTGCGGCCCGGCTCGCGGCACAGTATGCCGTGCCGGCCGAGATCGCGGCGCTGCGCGACATTCATGCGCGCTTTGTCAGCGGGGAGGGCGACGCGGCCGAGCTCGCGCGGCTGAACCGGTTGATGCACGGCGCGATCCAGCGCGCCGCGCGCAACCGCTATCTCGATGCCGCCCTCGAGGACATGCATGTGGCGACAGCGCTGCTGGGAACCACGACGTTTGCGGCCGAAGGGCGTCCGGCAACCGCTGCGGCCGAGCATGGGGAGCTGATCGAGGCGATCGCGATCCGCGATCCCGATCGGGCCGAGGCGATTGCACGCGGGCACATCCGCGAGGCACTTCGAACCCGGCTCGGCATGAAGCTGAAGGGATAGGCGAGGGCGCCGCCGCCACCGGCGTCTTGCCTCGTCACCGGCTCACGGCAAAAGCAGAAGGCCGGCTGAGACAGCCGGCCTTCGATTGATCTCGTGATGGCGAAACGCTTTGGCAGATATGCTCAGCAGCTCGCCTTGCCGCAGCGGGCCGTGCTGATCTTCTCGCGCAGGCCCTCGACGCCGACGGCGCCGATCACGACCTGCTTGCCGATCACGTAGCTCGGCGTCCCGTTCATGCCCATCTCCTCGGCGAGCTTGAAGTTTTCCTCGATCGTCGCCTTGGCCTCGGGGCTCGCCATGTCCTTCTCGACGCGCGCCATGTCGAGCCCGAGATCCTTGGCGACAGCGAGCGCATGGGCCTTGTCGGCTTGGCCGCGGCCGCCCAGCAGCTTCTGGTGGAAGTCGAGATATTTCTGCGGGGCCTGCATGCGAACGGCAACCGCGACCTGCGCGGCCTCGACGGAGCCCTGGCTCAGCACGGGAAATTCCTTGAGCACGACCTTCAGCTTCGGGTCGCTCTTCATCAGCTCCATCATGTCGGCCATCGCGCGCTTGCAGTAGCCGCAGTTGTAATCGAAGAACTCGACGAAGGTGACGTCGCCATCCTTGTTGCCGAGCACGACGCCGCGCGGCGAGTTGAAGATGGTCTCGGCGTTCTTGCTGACGCTGGCCTCGTGCTTGGCCGTCTCGGCCGCCGTCTGGCGCTTCTGCAACTCGGCCATCGCCTCTTCGAGCACCTCGGGATGCGCGATCAGGTAGTTTCGGACGATGGTCTCGATCTCGCCCCGCTGGCTGTCGGAGAAGCTCTCCGCCGACGCGAGCTGAGGCACGCCGCAGAGCGAAAGCGCGAGCAACATCGCGGGAATGAGCGTGCGGACTGACGGCATGAAGGAGGTCCTCTGGGTCAAATGATCGGGTCCTTGTCGATGGTCGTGACGGTATTTTGATATTCTGGATCGGATGATAGCAGTAGTTCAAAACTTCAGCGGGCGCCAACCCCCGCTGTCCGACACCCTACTGGCCGGAAAGCGGCTTTGCCGTGACGATGTCGTCGGCCCTGACCCAGCCCGGCGAGCCGACCGCGAAGCGGGTTTTGCACGCGAGGCAAGCTCGCGCGCCGTCTTGTTGTCGCCACGCAGAAAGGCGGCCTGCGCCGAGGCGAGATCCGCCTCCGCATAATCGCCCTTGCGACCGTAGGCCATCGCGAGCTGGGAGTAGCCGAGCGGCGCCTCGGATTCGCGCGCGACCGCCGCGCGCAAGATCGAGATCGCCTCGTCAGTGTAGGCTTTGTTCTCGGATGCCACCAA
This sequence comes from Bradyrhizobium oligotrophicum, assembly GCA_050641875.1. Lineage (GTDB taxonomy): Bacteria > Pseudomonadota > Alphaproteobacteria > Rhizobiales > Xanthobacteraceae > Bradyrhizobium > Bradyrhizobium oligotrophicum_B. Next base: position 6,092,849 of record CP192619.1, on the reverse strand, counting down.
GGCCTGACCAAGTAACATCTCGATGAGCGGGGCGTTATTGGACAGGTGCACCGCCTTGCGCAGCGGCGCGATTGCTTCGGCGGGGCGGCCGCCTTCCAGCAGGGCCTGGCCGCGGACTTCGTAGAAATAGGGCGTTGTTGGGTTGCACCTGGATCAGGGCATCGATCTGGGTCAGGGCGCTGCGCAGGTCGCCATGCAGGTAGGTGGAGATTGCCCTGGCGTAGCGGGCGGGCAGGCCGGTGTCCGACAATGGATAGCGCCGTGCCACCGTGTCCGGCCGTTCCATGAAGGCCGAGATCTTGGCTCGGACCATGTCGTGGCGAAGCTGCAGCGCGGGGTCGTCCTTCTTGTCCCAATAGGGGCTTTGGCGCGCGAGACCCTCGAGCGCCTCGACGCGATCGGCCGGCATCGGATGTGATTGCAGATAGGGGTCGGCGCCGCGCGCGGCGAACAGGCTCTCATTGGTGAAGCGCTTGAACGTCTCGTACATGCCCTTCGGCGATTGCGCTGTCGCAGTGAGGAATTTCACCCCCGCACGGTCGGCGTTCTCCTCCTGCTGGCGCTGATACGACAACAGCGAGCGGCGGATGACCTCGCCCGGGGCCGACAGCGTCGCGGCGCCGGCATTGGCAAGGCCGCTGCCGCCGCCGCGCGCGCCGACGGCGAGGGCGCCGGCGCCGAGAATGGTGGCGATGATCATCTGGGTCTGGGCGGTGGCGAGCTGCTGGCGCAGCTTGGCAAGATGGCCGCCGGCGAGATGGCCGGTCTCGTGCGCGAGAACGCCGATCAGCTGGTTCGGATTTTCGGACTGCAGGATGGCGCCGTAATTGACGAAGATGCGGCGGCCGTCGGCAACGAACGCGTTGAACGATGCGTCGTTGATGATGACCATCTGGATGTTCTGCTTTTCGAGCCCGGCGACGCGCAGGATCGGCCGCGTATATTCACGCAGCAGCACCTCGGTCTCGGTGTCGCGCAGGATCGGCGGTCCCTTGCCTTGCTGCGCCGACGCAGGCGCGAGCGGCGCCAGCGTCACGGCTGCGGCGACGACCGCGGCAAGCCCGCCGGACAGTTTCTTGCGAAGCACGATACGGAGCGACATCAGGCGATCTTTGCAATTGGCGCGAGGCGCGAGACGGGCTATTGCCCACCAAACGGCGGAATGCGGCTCATCTGCGGCGAACGAGGCCCATGGGCTGACCTCGACCGGTTCACGGAGCGGGTCCGAACAGCCGGGGTCAATAGCAGATATCGATGGTGGATGCGACAGTGATACCGACATTGGAACAGCGGATCGCCAACCTGACGGCGCCGTCCGCGCGCAGCAATGTTCCGCCGTTCATGGTGATGGACGTGATGGCTGCGGCCGAGCGGATCGAGTCGGACGGCGGACATGTCATCCATATGGAGGTCGGCCAACCGGCGGCGCCTGCGCCACGAGCAGCCATTGCGGCCGCGCATGCCGCGCTCGATCAGGCCCGCATCGACTACACCTCGGCGCTCGGTTTGCTGTCGCTGCGACAGCGAATTGCGCGGCACTATCGCGAGACGCACGCTTGCGAGATCGATCCGGCGCGGATCGTGATCACGACGGGATCCTCGGCCGGATTCATCCTGGCGTTCCTGGCGATGTTCGAGCCCGGCGACCGCGTGGCCGTGACCGTGCCGGGCTATCCGCCCTATCGCCATATCCTGACGGCGCTGGGCTGCGAGCCGGTGCTGATCGAGACCACGGCGGAGAACCGCCACGCCCTGACCGGTGAGGCGCTGCTCGCCGCGCACCGCAAGACGCCGCTGAAGGGTGTGCTGGTGGCAAGTCCCGCCAATCCGACCGGCACCATGATGTCGCGTGAGGCGCTGGGCGGCGTCATCGCGGCCGCGCGCGACGCCGGCATCCGCTTCATCTCCGACGAGATCTATCACGGTCTGGACTACGCGTTTCCGGCGGCGACGGCGGCGGAGCTGTCGAGCGAGGCCCTGATCATCAACTCGTTCTCGAAGTACTTCTGCATGACGGGCTGGCGCGTCGGCTGGATGGTGGTGCCGGATGCGCTGGTGCGGCCGATCGAGCGTCTGCAGCAGAACCTCGCGATCTCGGTTCCGACCCTGTCGCAGATCGCGGCCGAGGCGGCGTTCGAGGGCCGGAGCGAAATGGAGGCCATCAAGCACGGTTACCAGGAGAACCGCCGCATCCTGATCGAGGGTTTCCCGAAGGCCGGCCTGACCCGGTTCCTGCCGGCCGACGGCGCCTTCTACCTCTATGCCGACGTGTCCGACTTCACCTCCGACAGCTTCGACTTCGCCAAGCGGATGCTGGAGGAGACCCATGTGGCGGCCACGCCGGGCGTCGACTTCGATCCGATCCACGGCCGCAGCTTCGTGCGCTTTTCCTATGCGCGTTCGGCCGAGGACATGCGTGAAGCAGGGGCCCGGATCGCGCGCTGGTTAGGCTAGGGCGCGGGTGAGGTCGGTTGAGCACCCTTCGTCGTCATTGAAGGGCACGAGCGGCGATGACGCCGTATGAAAAAACGCCCGGCCATCTGGCCGGGCGTTTTGCAGTGAAGCGTCGGAGAGCGGGGGGCTTACTGCCCGCCACCGAAACGGCGGGACCACCAGCCGGCCCGGCGCGGGGCCGCAGGAGACGAGGAATCGGTGGCCGCCGGCTCGGTGGCAACCGGTTCGGACGCCGCGACGTCGACAGCCGGAGTGGACGCGCTGCTCTCGGCGACGTTGACGGCCGAAACCGCGCCCTCCGGCCTGGGCTCGGTGAGGAAGCTGACCTTCTCGCGAACCGTCGAACGGCGTGGGGTTTTCTCGGATTCCGTCTTCGGAGCCTCTGTCTGCTGCACTTCGGGTTGCCCCGGAGCAGCCTGCGGCATTGGCACGGCGGCGCCAGCGACAGGCTCATCGGCCTCGGTTGCGGCCGATGCATGGACCGGCGCCGCGGGTTCTGCCGGCTCTTCCTCGTCGTGGTGGGAAGCGCCGTTGCCGTCGAAATCGGCCACGGCGGCTTCTGCCTCCGATGCCGAAGCCGGCGCGAGCTCGTCGCCGAGCGACGCGGCGAGACCTTCTTCCGCGCCGCCGCGCCGACGACGACCGCCGCGACGTCCACGCCGGCGCGGACGCCGCTCGCCGCCAGGCTGATCCGTCTGCTCGCCTTGGGCGAACGCAGGCTGTTCCTCCGACTCATCGTCTTCGCCGTCGGAGTCCTCGGCTGACTGCTCGCCGGCAAGGCCCGGCTCCGCGGGCTGCAGTCCGGCCGTTCCTTCAGGCAGCGCGCCCTCGCGGGTCTCGCCGCCGCGGCCGCGCCGGCGCCGGCGCCGCTTGCGGCGCGCGCCGTCCCGCTCGCCTTCGGCAGCGCTGCCGTCGGCCGTGTCCTCGGACAGACCTTCGGTCTCCTCGGTTTCGACCTCGGATTCCGTCTCGATGTCGAACGGTTCTTCCTCGTCGTAGATTTCCTCGGCCGCCAGCGGCGGGGCGGAGGCCTGCGCCGCGAGCAGCGCCTTAGCGGCCTCGAGCGTATGCACCTGCTCGCCGCGATCGATGATGAACGATTGCTGGCCGCTCACGCTCGGGTCGGCGATGACGGCGAGCGAGACCTTGAAGCTGTTCTCGAGGTCGCGCAGATGGCCGCGCTTGTGATTGAGCACGTAGAGCGCCACCTCGGTGCGGGTGCGGACCACGAGGTTGTGGGTCGCGCCCTTCATCAGCGTTTCTTCGAGGCTGCGCAGCAGTTGCAGCGCCACCGAGGATACCGAGCGCACATGGCCGGTGCCGCCGCAATGCGCGCACGGCTCGGTCGAGCTTTCCAGCACGCTGGCACGGATACGCTGCCGCGACATCTCCAGAAGGCCGAAATGTGAGATCCGGCCGACCTGGATGCGCGCGCGATCCTGCCGCAGGCAGTCCGACAGCTTGCGTTCCACGGAGCGGTTGTTGCGCTTCTCGTCCATGTCGATGAAGTCGATGACGATCAGTCCGGCCAGGTCGCGCAAACGGAGCTGCCGCGCCACTTCCTCGGCGGCCTCCATATTGGTCTTGAGCGCGGTGTCCTCGATGTGATGCTCGCGCGTGGCGCGGCCGGAGTTCACGTCGATCGAGACCAGCGCCTCGGTCTGGTTGAGCACGATATAGCCGCCCGAGCGCAGCTGCACGGTCGGCGAGAACATCGCGTCGAGCTGGCTCTCGACGCCCATCCGCGAGAACAGCGGCTGGCCGTCGCGATACTGCTTCACCGCCCGGACGTTGGTCGGCATCAGCATCTTCATGAAGTCGTGCGCCTCGCGGTAGCCGTCTTCACCGGCCACCAGGATTTCGTCGATCTCCTTGTTGTAGAGGTCGCGCAGCGAGCGCTTGATCAGCGAGCCTTCCTCGTAGACCAAGGTCGGCGCCTGCGACTTCAGGGTCATGTCGCGCACCGTTTCCCACAGCCGCAGCAGATATTCGAAGTCGCGCTTGATCTCGGGCTTGGTGCGGTTGGCGCCGGCGGTGCGCAGGATCACGCCCATGCCCTCGGGCACGTCGAGATCCTGCACCACTTCCTTCAGGCGCGAGCGGTCCTGCGCGGAGGTGATCTTGCGGCTGATGCCGCCGCCGCGTGCGGTGTTGGGCATCAGCACGGCATAACGGCCGGCCAGCGACAGATAGGTCGTCAGCGCCGCGCCCTTGTTGCCGCGCTCCTCCTTCACGACCTGCACCAGCATCACCTGGCGGCGCTTGATGACCTCCTGGATCTTGTACTGCCGGCGCGGACGGAACGTGCGCTCCGGCACTTCCTCCAGCACGTCATCGCCGCCGACGGATTCGACGAGCTCTTCCTCGATCTCCTCGCCGTCGTCCTCATCGTCCTCGTGGTCGCCGGATGCGGTCTCAGAGCCGTTCTCGTCGCCGGGCACGATGGTGACGCCGTGATCTGCGTGCTCGGCCATGGGAGCGACGTCATCGTCGTGATCGTCGTGATCGTGCTCATCACGGTCATGCTCATCATGGTCATGCTCGACATCATGATATGCGTCATGATCATGGCTTGCATGGTCATGTTCTTCGTCGTGCTCATCCGCGACGACAGCGGGGCTCGCCGCCTCGGCCGGGCGCGCATCGCCGGTCTGGGCGACCGCGGTGTCCGCGGCTTCGCCGGCGGGCTGCCCGGCGGCCGCGCCGTGGTCCTGCGCGGCGACGGCATCATGCGGCTCGTCGGCGTGGTTGCGCGATTCGTCGGCTGCATCGTGGTGAGCTTCGTCCGGTGCGGCCTGGTCCTGGGCCGCGATCGGGCCCTCGGAGAAGCCTTGCGCCTCGCTGGGAGTGGTCGCGTCGGCGTGCGGCTGATCGTCCTGCGCATAGGCGTGGTGCTCATGCGCCTCGTGGTCGGCCTCATGCCCTTCGGTCTGGGCAGGGGAGGCCCGCCTCGGCGGCCTCGACGATCTCGCTCTGGACGCGTTCGCCGCTGCCGCGGCGCCGTGAACTGCGGTGCCGGTTGCGGCGGCGGTTGGAGCGGTTCTCGCTTTCCTCTTCGGCTTCGCGGTGCGCGCGCTCCTCGGCCTCGATCAGAGCCTGCCGGTCGGCGACCGGGATCTGATAGTAGTCCGGATGGATTTCGCTGAAGGCCAGGAAGCCGTGGCGGTTGCCGCCATACTCGACGAAGGCGGCCTGAAGCGAGGGCTCAACGCGGGTAACCTTGGCCAGGTAGATATTGCCGCGGAGCTGCTTGCGTTGGGCTGTTTCGAAATCAAATTCCTCGACGCGGTTGCCGCGGACGACAACGACCCGGGTCTCTTCCGGGTGGGTAGCATCGATCAACATCTTGTTGGGCATATTGGAACTCTTGGAGGCGACGGGCGCGATTGGCCGCGAGCGCGTGGCGCGCTGTCGGATGACGCGACGGTCCACCTGATTCGGGGGTGAGGGGAAGGCCTAAACGCAGCTGGTCGCGCCGCGCCAACCCTGGTGCCGGCGGGGCGATTGGCCGGGCGGGGTTCTGGCCCCGCATCGGCGCGGATCGTCCGCTGGTCATGGTTGGCAACTCAGTCTGGCGCATCAAGCGTCGGCCCGTCTGGAATATGTGGGCGGCAGCGGGTGCCGCCTTCTCTGTTGCCGAAGGCCAGATTGCGCCGAAACGCTCGCCTGGATCGAATACCCACCCTGTCACGGGTGCGGTATCAGGCTATACCGTGTCTGACCTGGTGCCCGGGCGGTCTCTGCGAGGAGGCGCCCTGACAGGCGCCACTCGGCTCGTGACCGGCTCTCCGTTGCGGCCGCGCGGGATCGCGCAGGCTTTGGTGGAGCGTCGGAAAGGCGCTGGAATCTCCGCCACGATCAAGGACTCGATACCGAGCACCCCGATCACGAAGCTTCCGGCGTTTCACCGGAGGTTGAACGCGACACAACCGGCAGTAAGGATTAGCCTTCAGCCCTTCGTACATACGAGGAATGGTCAGGTCGCGCAAGCGAAGCGTCGCGGAACCGCAACAATCGGTGGCCTTTAACGAAAATGACAAAATTTGGCGGTTAACCCCTGGGATTGGTTGCGGTAAGACGATCCCGCGGAGGCATCGATTTGGCAATTGGCCGGGCGAATTACCTTTCCTTGCTGGGATGCGCGTCACTGTGCGTCACGCAAATGTTATGTGCGGCCGTCATTCCGGCCCGCGCTCAGAGCGGGCCGGTCGGCCAGGTGCCGCCTGCCGTGGTCGGGCCCGGGTTCCCGATCGCCACTGATGCACGGGTCGCCGGCGATTCCCGACAGACCCGATTCGTGCTCGATCTCGACCGGACGGTGCCGTTTCGAGCTTTCCTGCTCAGCGAACCCTATCGCGTCGTCGTCGACCTGCCCCAGGTCAGCTTTCATCTGCCCACTGGGGCCGGGACCAGCGGCCGTGGTTTGGTGAAGGCGTTTCGCTATGGGATGGTGATGCCCGGCGGGTCCCGTATCGTCTTCGATCTCACCGGCCCGGCCCGAATCGCCAACTCCACGGTGCTGGATGCCGCCAACGGTCAGCCGCCGCGGCTGGTGCTCGAACTCGAGGAGGTCGATGAGGCGACCTTCGCCCGCGCCATCGGCAGCGACAGCCGTCTTGCCGCCAGGCCTCCCGATTCGAGTTCCGCGACGGCGTCGGTCGCGGTCGCAGGAATCCCGGCGCCGGCAGTCCGGCCGCCGCCGACGACGGTTGCCATCGCCCCTCCGACGGATGGCCCGCCGGACACCCGGCCCGTGGTCGTGATCGACCCCGGTCATGGTGGTATCGACTACGGTACCCAGGGCGGCGAGGTGCCGGAGAAGAATCTGGTGCTCGCCTTCGGCCAGGCGCTGCGCGACCGGCTGGAACGGTCGGGCAAGTTCCGCGTGGTCATGACCCGAGACGACGACACCTTCATCCCGCTTGGAGACCGGGTCCGCATCGCCCAGAAGCAGTCGGCGGCTCTGTTTGTCTCCATCCACGCGGATGCGCTGCCGCGAGGTGAGGGCACTGCGCAGGGCGCGACCATTTACACGCTTTCGGACAAGGCGTCCGACGTCGAGGCGGAACGGCTCGCCGAGGCCGAGAACCGCGCCGACCAGATCGGCGGGGTCAATCTGACCGAGGAGCCGGCCGACGTCGCCGACATCCTGATCGATCTGGCCCGCCGGGAAACGCGCACGTTTTCCAACAGGTTCGCCCGTGTGCTGATGAACGACATGAAGACGGCGGTGCATATGCACAAGCGCCCCGCTGAAATCGGCCGGTTTCCGCGTCCTCAAGGCGCCCGACGTGCCGTCCGTGCTGGTCGAACTCGGCTATGTCTCCAACAAGGGCGATATGGGGAACCTGGTCTCCGACGCATGGCGGTCGCGGACGGCGGACGCAATGGCGCGGGCGATCGATGCCTTTCTGGCGAAGCGCGTCGCCAACGCGGGCCCCGAGAGGCCGGACAAGCCGGCGGCGGTACGCGCAAAGCCCTAGTTTGGCCACAGCAACATCCGTATAAACGTGCTGCGAGGCACCCGGAATCAGTGAGGATTCCTTCTCGGCAGACTTGTGATAGGCTTGACCGCTGGTAGGCTTGACCGTGCGTTTCTCTGGCATGGGTCACGCGGCATTGCAGCTCGACCGTGTGATTTTTGGCGGTAGCGCCTGTGGCGCGCCGCGTCCGAGCTCGAGAGACGAAACAAGAGTTGGAACGGATATTCGCCGATGCGCTTTCTGGTGCGGTTTTTGGGCTTCCTGTTTGCGGCCGGTACCGTCTTGTTCCTGGTCGGTGTGGCAGCAGCGGCCGGCCTGATCTGGCATTTTTCCAGGGATCTGCCTGACTACTCCCAGCTGCAGGATTATGAGCCGCCGGTGATGACGCGCGTGCACGCGGTCGACGGCTCGCTGGTCGGTGAATCACGCCCGGGAGCGTCGGCTGTACCTGCCGATCCAGGCGGTTCCCAAGCTCGTGATCAACGCCTTCCTCGCCGCCGAGGACAAGAACTTCTACGAGCATGGCGGCATCGATTTCACCGGCATGGCGCGCGCTGCGGTGGTCTACGCCCAGAACTTCGGCTCGAATCGCCGTCCGCAGGGCGCCTCCACCATCACCCAGCAGGTCGCCAAGAACTTCCTGTTGACCAACGAGGTGTCGTTCGCCCGCAAGATCAAGGAAGCGCTGCTGGCGATGCGCATCGAGCGCACCTACTCGAAGGACAAGATTCTCGAGCTCTATCTCAACGAGATCTATCTTGGCTCCGGCGCCTACGGCATCGCCGCGGCGTCGCTGGTCTATTTCGACAAGTCGGTCAACGAACTCACGGTGGCCGAGGCCGCCTATCTGGCGGCCCTGCCGAAGATGCCGGGCAGCCTTCATCCGATCCGGAATCGCGACCGCGCCATCGAGCGCCGCAACTACGTCGTCGATCGTCTGCTGGAGAACGGCTGGATCAAGCAGGCCGACGCCGACAAGGCGCGCAAGGACCCACTGACGATCGCGAGCCGCAACACCGGCGCCCACATCTTTGCGGGTGAATATTTCGCCGAGGAAGTGCGCCGTGACATCTTCGAGCGTTATGGCGAGAAGAAGCTCTACGAGGGCGGCCTGTCCGTCCGGACGACGCTCGATCCGAAGATCCAGGTCATGGCGCGCAAGGCCATGGTCGCCGGACTCGTGAGGTACGACCAGGAGCAGGGCTATCGCGGGCCTGTCTCCAAGCTCGATACTTCCGGGCGATTGGGGGTGAAGCTCGCTGACATCAAATCGCTCTCGGACATCTCACCGTGGCGGATGGCCGTGGTGCTCGGAGACCAGTGACCAATCCGCCCGCATCGGCTTCCAGCCGCCGCGCGAACTCGGCGGCGCCGTCAGCAAGGAACGCCAGACTGGCCTGATCACGCTTGACGGCGTGAAATGGGCGCGGGCTGCGACGGCCAACGGCCGTGGCAAGGTGCCGACGTCGGTCGCCCAGGTGCTGCAGCCGGGCGACGTGATCTATGCCGACCCGCTGTACAAGGAAGGCAATCCGGTCGAAGGCCAGTATCGCCTCGAGCAACTGCCCGAAGTGTCAGGCGCGATGGTTGCCATGGACCCGAACACCGGCCGTGTGCTCGCGATGGTCGGCGGCTTCTCCTTCGACCAGAGCCAGTTCAACCGGGCAACGCAGGCCTACCGGCAGCCCGGATCGTCGTTCAAGCCGATCGTCTATTCTTCGGCGCTCGACAACGGCTATACGCCGCTCGACCCAGGTCGTCGACGCACCAATCGAGATCGACCAGGGGCAGGGCGGGCAGGTCTGGCGCCCCGACAACTTCTCCAACGGGAAATATCTCGGGCCCACGACCTTGCGCAACGCGCTGCGCCTGTCGCTGAACACGGTGACCGTGCGTCTCGCGCAGGACGTCGGCATGCCGCTGATTTCCGAATACGCGAAGCGGTTCAGAGTCTATGACGAGCTGCCGAATTACCTGTCCTACGCCCTCGGCGCCGGCGAAACCACGGCTATGCGCATGGTCACGGCCTATTCGATGATCGCCAATGGCGGCCGTCGGGTGAAGCCGACCTTGATCGACCGCATCCAGGACCGCTACGGCCACACCATCTTCAAGCATGATGCCCGCGAGCGCCGCGGCTGCGACGCACCGGACGGCTGGAAGAACCAGAGCGAGCCGCAGCTGGTCGACCGCCGGGAGCAGGTGCTGGATACGATGACGGCCTACCAGATCACCTCGATGCTCGAGGGCGTGGTGCAGGCTGGCACGGCGACCGTGCTGAAGGAGGTCGGCAAGCCGATCGCCGGCAAGACCGGCACCACCAACGAGGCCAAGGACGCGTGGTTCGTCGGCTTCTCGCCCGACCTCGCCGTCGCGATCTACATGGGTTACGACAAGCCCCGGCCGCTCGGCAGGGGTAATGCTGCGACCGGCGGTCATCTGGCCGCGCCGATCGCAAAAGACTTCATGAAGCTCGCGCTGGCCGACAAGCCGGCCACGCCCTTCAAGATCCCGGCCGGCATCAAGCTGGTCCGTGTCGATGCCAAGACGGGCATGCGCGCGAGCCCTGGCGACGGCGGCCGCACGATCATGGAAGCGTTCAAGCCGGGTACGGCGCCGCCGGACAACTACTCGGTCATCGGTGTCGCCGACGCCGATGGACGCGTGATGCCGTCGCAAAGCGGCGGCCAGCCTGATGCTGGCAGCTTCATCATCCGTCCAGGCACGGGAAGCCTCTATTAGGCATTGGGCCGGCTGAAACTGATGCCGGTGCGGTGCAGAGCGATTGCGCTTTGCGCCGAGCGCCGTTACATCCCCCTGTGAGAGACGATGCTACGGCGCTTCGAGCCGTGGCCTGAAGAGAGCGACATGCGCGCGGAAATCGAGAAAATCGTAGAAGAGATCAAGCAGTCGGTCGGGCTGCTGAGGAGGCATCTTTGACGTCGAGACATCGACGGCAAGGCTCGCCGAGCTGAACAAGCTCGCCGAAGATCCCAATCTCTGGAACGACCCCCAAAAAGCTCAGCGGATGATGCAGGAGCGGACCTCGCTGGAGGACTCGCTGACCGGCATTGGCAAGGTCGAGCGTGAGCTCAGCGACAACATCGAGATGATCGAGCTTGGCGAGGCCGAGAACGATCCCGGTGTCGTCACTGAAGCTGAGAATGCGCTCAAGGAGCTGAAGAAGGAGGTCGCGCGGCGCGAGCTCGAAGCGCTCCTGTCCGGCGAGGCCGACAAGTTCGACACCTACCTCGAGGTCCATGCTGGTGCCGGCGGCACCGAGAGCCAGGACTGGGCGCAGATGCTGTTGCGCATGTACACGCGCTGGGCCGAGACCCATGGCTTCAAGGTCGAGTATCTCGAAGAATCGCTGGGTGAAGAGGCCGGCATCAAGTCGGCGACCATCCAGATCTCCGGGCACAACGCTTATGGCTGGCTGAAGACGGAAGCCGGCGTGCATCGCCTGGTCCGAATCTCGCCGTTCGATCTCGAATGCGCGGCGCCACACCTCGTTCTCTTCGGTGCAGATCTTCCCGGTCATCGACGACAGCATCAAGATCGACATCAAGGAGTCCGACGTCCGCGTCGACACGATGCGGTCGGGCGGCGCCGGCGGTCAGCACGTCAACAAGACCGAATCGGCGGTGCGGCTGACGCACATCCCGACCGGCGTTGCCGTGGTCTGCCAGGCTGGCCGCTCGCAGCACAAGAACCGGGCCCAGGCCTGGGACATGCTGCGCGCGCGGCTTTACGAGATCGAGTTGAAGAAGCGCGAGGAGAAGGCGGCGGCGGATCAGGCGGCCAAGACCGAGATCGGCTGGGGCCACCAGATCCGCTCCTACGTGCTGCAGCCCTATCAGATGGTGAAGGATCTGCGCACCGGCGTGCAGACGTCGGACACCGCAGGCGTGCTCGACGGCGATCTCGACGAGTTCATGGCCGCGACGCTGGCACAGCGCGCGTTCGGCACGACGCCGGGCGCCGCAATCGAGGACGTGGATTGAGCGCGGCGCGCGTTGCCTTCATCGGGCTCGGGCGGATGGGCAACGGCATGGCCGGTCGCTATCTCGATGCCGGCTATTCCGTGGCGGTCTGGAATCGCAGCAAGGCAAAGGCCGAGGATCTGATCGCGCGCGGCGCGCGCTGGTCGACCTCGCCGGCCGATGCGGCGATCGATGCCGACGCCGTCGTCACCATGGTTGCGGACGACGACGCCTCGCGCGCGGTGTGGCTCGGGCCGGATGGCGCCGCCGCCGCCATGCGGGTCGGCACGATTGCGATCGAATGCTCGACCGTATCACGTGATCATGCGCTGCGCCTGTCGCGCGAGCTGAATGCGCGCGGCGTGACCTATCTCGACTGTCCGGTGACCGGGCTGCCCGAGGCGGCCGCGAGCGGCAAGTTGACGCTCCTCGTCGGCGCCGATGCCGCCGATCTCGAGCGCGCGCGGCCGTATCTGGCGCCGATCGGCTCGACCATCCGCCATTTCGGCCCTGTCGGCGCCGGGACCGTCTACAAGCTGATCAACAACCTGCTTGGCGCGATGCAGATCGCAGGTCTCGCCGAAGGGCTCGCAATCGCCGAGCAGGCCGGGCTCGACATGCATCTCGTGCTGGAGGCGATCCGGGGCGGCGTCGCGGCGAGCCCGCAGGTGCTGCGCCACGCCCCGCGCATGGTCGCGCGCAACTTCGCCGACGCGAGCTTCACCGCAGCGCTCCGTCACAAGGATGCAGCCTATGCGCTGCAGCTCGCAGAGGAGCTGCTCGGTGAGCGCCCCGTCATGGCCCAGGCGGCCGTCGATGCCTATGCGCGGGCGAAGGCGGCGATGCCGGATGAGGACGAAGGCCGCATGATCGAGCTGATCTCGCGGCCGAGATCCATGCCGTAGACACACCAACGGAAAGCGGGTGGACGGCGCGAGGCTTCGCCTGCAACGCTCGCGCAGATGAAAACAGCGGTTTGCGGCGATGACATCCCAGAACGAGAGCATGGACGCGCGGGACTGGTCGCTGCTCAGCCTGCTGTCGCTGCTGTGGAGCGGGTCGTTCATCTTCAACGGCCTCGCCTTGAAGGAATTGCCGCCCCTGACGCTGGTGCTGCTGCGTATCGTGCTGGCGGCGGCGATTCTGCTGCCGGTGGCGCGACTGCGCGGGCTCGGCTTTCCCAACGGGTTTGTCGGCTGGCGACCGTTCCTTGCCGTGGCGCTGTTCAACAATGTCGTGCCGTTCTGCCTGATCGTGATCGGCCAGACGTTCATCACCTCCGGCCTTGCCGCCGTCCTCAATGCGACGACGCCGCTGTTCACGATCGTGGTGATGGCTGCCGCGGGAGAGGAAAGGCTGTCGGCCCGGCGGGCCGCGGGTCTGGTCGTGGGCCTCGTCGGCGTCGTGATCCTGCGAGGTGGGCCGGGGCTCGCCGGCTCGGCAGGCGGCTACGGCATTCTGTTCGGTCTTGGCGCGTCGCTCAGCTACGGCATCGCCGCGCTGCTGGTGCGCCGCCATCTCGCCCATTCGTCGCCGCTTGCGACCGCCACCTTCCAGCTCTCGGCTTCCAGCGTGATGATGTTGGCGATCGCCGCTGTCGTCGACCAGCCCTGGCGCCTTCCACTTCCCGGACTGCAGACCTGGCTCGCGGTCATCGGGCTTGCGGCGCTGTCGACGGCGTTCGCCTATATCGTGTTCTTCCAAATCCTGCGTCGCTCCGGGGCGACCAACGTGATGCTCGTGACCTTGTTGATCCCGTTGACGACGATCCTGCTCGGGTCGCTGGTGCTCGGCGAAAGCATCTCGTTGCGGGAGATCGGCGGCGCGCTGGTGATCGGGAGCGCGCTGCTGGTGATCGATGGTCGCATCTTCAGCGTCATTCGCCCTTCACCGCGCCCGTCCTGCTGAACCGCTCGCGCACGATCACTTCGTGCCGAACATCCGATCGCCGGCATCGCCCAGACCGGGCACGATGTAGGCGTGGTCATTCAGCTTCTCGTCGATCGCCGCGGTCCAGATCGGGATGTCCGGATGCTCCTTCTCGAACTTGGCGATGCCTTCTGGTGCCGCCAGGAGGCAGACGAAACGGATGTCGCGCGCGCCCCGTGTCTTGAGCAGCTCGGCAGCCGCGCAGGCGGAGTTGCCGGTCGCGAGCATCGGGTCCATCAGGATCACCGTGCGGTCGCTCAGGTCCTGCGGCGCCTTGAAATAATACTCGACGGCCTGCAGCGTGTTGGGATCGCGGTAGAGCCCGATATGGGCGATGCGCGCGGACGGCATCAGCGCCAGCATGCCGTCGAGGAAGCCGACGCCGGCGCGCAGGATCGGCGCGAGCGTCAGCTTCTTGCCGGCGATCTTCGGCGCCTTCATCGGCGCGATCGGCGTTTCGATGTCGACCAGCTCGAGCGGCAGGTCGCGCGTGACCTCGTAGGCCAGCAGCATGCCGATCTCGTTCAACAGCTCACGGAAGCCCTTGGTCGAGCGGTCGCGCTCGCGCATCAAGGAGAGCTTGTGCTGGACCAGCGGGTGATCGACGACGTGAACGCTCGTGTTTGCCATGATTCAAGTCCAGCGGGATCGGAGATTCTTTCGGAGATGGATACGCACCCGGCTCACGGCAGCACCTCGCGACGGTCGGCGAGCATCGCCTCGGCCTGGTTGCGGCGTTCCGACAGCAGCCCGGCGCTCGCGTCCTGGATCAGGTTGAGCAGCACCTGCGCGTCGCTGAGCCGCGGCACGGTCACGTAGTCGGCGCCGGCATCGTAGAGGTCCTTGACGTCGGCGAGCAGGTCGGCGGTCGCGACGATCTTGGCCGTTGCATTGATGCTGCGCACGTGCCGCACCAGCTTTTCGTTGTTGGCACCCTTGAGCAGCAGAATCCGGGATGCTCAGGATGATCAGCTCGGCCTGGCCGACGCCGGCATGAATCAGCGTGTCGACGTTGCTGATGTCGCCATAGGTCACCTGGATGCCGCGATCGGACAAGGTTCGGAATACGACCGGGTTGAAATCGACCACGCCGATCTGCTCCAGCAGCGCCGGCTCGTTGCGCTCGATCTCGCTGAGCAGCGCGCTCGCCGTACGAAAGAAGCCGAGGAGAACGATCGGCCGTCCGGCGGCGTGTCCGCCCTCATGGCCGGCCTCGCCATCCTTGCTTGCGTCGAGGTCGCGCAGACCGATCCGCTTCAGCAGCGGGATGCTTCGCCGCGCGATCGGATCGGAGCGGACGATGACGAAGGTCGAGAGCACCGCGAGCAGCACGAAGGCAAAGGACGCCGCGCTCGACGTGCCGTTCTTGAGGTGGCCGGCGGCGGCGCCGGTCTGGATCACCACCAGCGAGAATTCGCTGATCTGGGCAAGGTTGAGCGCCGGCAGCAGGCTCGCGCGCGCAGGCCCTGCCGCATCATGTAGAGCGGCGTGAAGGTGGTGAGCAGCCGGCTCGCCACCGTGAACAGCGCGATCACCAGCGCCAGCCCGACCACGGACATCGTCGGGATCGGGATGGTCATGCCGAGCGCGACGAAGAACAGCGTGATGAAGAAGTCGCGCAACGTCGTGACCTTGGCGGTGACGTCGAGCGCGTAGGGGAAGGTCGAGAGCGAGACGCCCGCGACCAGCGAGCCCATCTCGCGCGACAGGTGCAGCCTTTCTGCGACCTCGCCGATCAGGAAGCACCAGGCCAGCGCGCCGAGCAGGATCAGCTCCGGGGTACGCGCGATGCGATGGAAAACCGGCGGCAAGACGTAGCGGCTGAGCAGCAGGGCGATTGCGACCAGCGTGCCGGCGCGGGCGAACGACAGCAGGATCACGCTGACATGGAGGTCGTCGAGGCTCGGCTGTACCGCCAGGAACAGGATCGCGAACACGTCCTGCAGCACGAGTACGCCGAGCGTGATGCGGCCGGGCAGGGTGTCGAGCTCGCGCTTCTCGTACAGCACCTTGACGATGATGACGGTCGAGGACAGCGCGCAGGCGACGCAGAGATAGAGTGCGTCGTAGCTCTCGGCGCCCATCCGCATGCCGATCGCGACGAAGAACAGGATGCCGAGCGCGGCGCCGCCGAGCAGTTGGACCCCACCCGCGATCAGAATCACCGGGCCGGCGCGGATGATCTTCTTGAGGTCGATCTCGAGCCCGATCATGAACAGCATGAAGATCAGGCCCAGTTCCGAGATCACGGAAATCGACTCCTGGGACTTGACCCAGCCGGCGCCGAAGGGGCCAATGGCGAAGCCCGCG
The DNA here is from genome assembly GCA_050641875.1 of Bradyrhizobium oligotrophicum. Lineage (GTDB taxonomy): Bacteria > Pseudomonadota > Alphaproteobacteria > Rhizobiales > Xanthobacteraceae > Bradyrhizobium > Bradyrhizobium oligotrophicum_B. The sequence goes on along the minus strand of CP192619.1, from coordinate 6,076,690 downwards.
ACCAGATAAGCGAGAATCGAGGGCTGGCGCCATTTGTGCGCTGCCAGTCCAAGCACCCACGCAAACAGGATGCAGAGCGTGATGTCGCCGATCAGTTCATGCATGAAGCAACCCCCGGGGCGGCAACTTATGTCGTGCCGCCGCGCAAGGAAACCCGCAATCTGTCACATCCGGACCGGCGCATTCGCGCTACTGCTCATCGCAGCTGTTGCGGCTGGCGCGGCGCAGGCCGCCGACGACGTGACCACCGCTTTCGCGAGCTCGCTGATGCCAGTTCCGGCGGAGCCCGTCACGGTCACGGGCGCCGTCTATGTCCCCGTCTATTCCAGCGTCGCGATGACCCCGGGCCGGGTGCAGGCCGATTTCTCGGTGACCCTCAGCATCCACAACGCCTCCGAGCAGCGGCCGCTGATCGTCCGGCGCATCAACTATTACGACACGGCCGGCGCGCTGGTGGAGGCGCATCTGCGCGAACCCGTCGCCTTGAGGCCGTTCGCGACCGTCGAGATCTTCGTGCCCGTCAAGGACACCCGCGGCGGCACCGGCGCCAATTTCGTCATCGACTGGGCGGCGACCGGTGAGATCGCCGAGCCCGTCGTCGAGGCGCTGATGGTCGGCGGTATCGGCGCTGGCCATTACGCCTTCATCAGTCAGGGCCGCCCGATCCGCCTGACCGGACGGTGAGAGCCCGGCGGCTCAGGCTGCCCGCACGTTGTCGAGGAATCTATCGACCTCCTGCCGCAGCCGGTCGCTCTCCTGCGACAGCGACTGCGCCGCCGACAGTACGCTTCCCGACGCGGAGCCGGTCTGCGAGGCGCCGCGCTGAACATCGACGATGTTGGTGTTGACCTCGGTGGTGCCGCGCGACGCCTCCTGGATGTTGCGCGAGATCTCCTGAGTCGCCGCGCCCTGCTGCTCGACGGCGGCGGCGATGGTCGAGGAGATTTCCGACAGCCGTTCGATCGTCGTGCTGATCTCCCGGATCGCGGACACCGATTCCTGCGTGGCCGCCTGGATGCCCGAGATCTGCTGGGCGATCTCCCCGGTCGCCTTTGAGGTCTGCTCGGCGAGCGCCTTGACCTCGGACGCGACCACGGCGAAGCCGCGGCCGGCATCGCCGGCGCGCGCCGCCTCGATGGTGGCGTTCAGCGCCAGAAGGTTGGTCTGACCGGCGATGGTGTTGATCAGCTCGACCACGTCGCCGATCCTCGCGGCCGCCTTCGACAGCTCGTTGACGCGGTCGTTGGTGGTGCGCGCCTGATCGACGGCGCCGTTGGCGATGCGCGCCGATTCCTGGACCTGGCGGCTGATCTCTGTCACCGACGACGTCAGCTCCTCGGTGGCCGAGGCGACCGACTGCACGTTCGTCGCGGCCTGCTCGGACGCGGCGGCCACCGTGGTGGCGAGCTCCTGCGAGCGCGTCGCGTTCGAGGTCAGCGTGCCGGCGGACGTCTCGAGCTGCGACGAGGCCGAGGACACCGTCTGCACGATGCCGCCGATCGCGCTTTCGAATTCGCTGGCGAGCTTGTTCATTCCGGCCTTGCGCTTGACCTCGGCCGAGTGCTGCACAGCCTTCACTTCCTCGCTGTTGAAGCGGACGGTCGCCTGCACGGTCTGCAGGTTGCGCAGCGCCTCGCCGAGCTCGTCGTCACGCTCCACCGGAATGCGGTTGTCGAGCTTGCCCTGGCTGATGTTCTGCATCGCATCGTTGAGCACCTTGAGCGGCCGCAGCACCGCGCGGATGCTCTGCAGGCTGAACGTGGCGCCGATTCCGAGACCTGCGAGGATCATCACCGATATGATCGCGAGCACGACCAGATATTGTCTCTCGGCCTCCTCATAGAGCGCCTTGCCTTCCTTGATCTGGATCTGAACGAGCTTGTCGAGCTCGTGCTTGGCAGCTTCGAACAGATCATGTCCCTTGGTGGCGATATGCTGGCTCGCCTCGTCGAACTTGCCCTGCTCGAGCAGAGCCAATCCTGGCCGGATGCCTTCCTCCAGATAGGCCTTGCGCCTGATCGCGAAGGCATCGGCGGCGATCTTCTCCTCCGGGGTCAGGTAGCTCGCCATATAGTCGGCCCAGACCTTGGTGATCCTGGCGCTGTTTCCGTCCACCAGCGCCCTGATGCCGTCGATCGGTTTTCCGGCCTTGGCGTTCGCCGCCGCGGATTGTTGCGACGACATGTTCTGCAAGGTGCGATCGTTGATCTCCAACAATTGCGCCAGTGGAATCGTGCGATCCTCGTACAGCGACTTCATGGCGACGTTGGTGGAGCGGGTCGACAGCAGGCCGGCCGCTCCGATGATCAGCATGAATACGCCCAGCACCGCGGCCAAGCTCGTCAGCCGCGCCCTGACCGTACCCGTGAACAGCGACAGGTGGTCTAACACAGAGCGGCGGCGGATGACGCCCGCGCTGATCGTGTAGTCCTGTGCCTTGTTCTGATTGAGCAGCCCATAGACATTCTCGGCCTCGGCGCGCTGCTCGGCCGGCAGCTTGGTGCGGATGGAGGTGTAGCCCGTGATCTCGCCGTTCTCGCGGATCGGGGATGCGCTCGCCAGCACCCAGTAGAAGTCGCCGTTCTTGCGGCGGTTCTTGACGGCGCCGGCCCACGGCTTGCCTTGCTTCAGCGTCTCCCAGAGGTTGGCGAAGGCCGCCTCCGGCATGTCGGGGTGACGGACGATGTTGTGCGGCTGGCCCATCAGCTCGTCGGGCGTAAAGCCTGCGGCGTCGACGAACTGGTCGTTGAAATAGGTCAGCTTGCCCTTGAGATCCGTGCGCGAGACGATCAGCGTCTCATCGGTGATCGGGTATTCATGGGGCGTGACGGGTAGATTCTTGCGCACGGTATGAACTCCATCTGCCCATTGCATGTGGTTTCGGAATTCCAACTTCCGGAACACCCGCAAGAAGGCGGCCCAATCGTTAAATGTTGCGTAAAAGATGGGCACCGTATGACTACGCGTTGTGCATTGCGATGGTTCGGCAGTCGGAGACCGTCTCAAACAACCAGCAATTGATGCGGGATGCGAAATACCTCGTAACGCAGAAGCGTCCGAGCTTTGGCGGCGAGCCCTCGAGACGAGGGCGCAGGGAATGCCGGGTGAAGGCCTCACCCATGGCCCGCCTGCGAAGAAAATGCAGGCGGCAGGTACCACAGGCAAAGCCGTAACCGGCACTCCCTGCGCGATGGCTTTAACGACTTATACGCGATCTCCCCGGGGACCGGGCTTTCTTGCCCCCGTCATCCACGCCAGCGCATCTGCACCGGCACGAACTGAGCGCCAGCATCGGGGCGCGCCAGGACCACGCGACTTCATCGTCCGCGGCCGCCATGCCCGTCGTGCATCGCAGCCCACGTCCACCACATCCCGCCCCAACGTCCGTGACGACGCGTACGCCCCTCGCAACGAAGCGGGATGCGCGGATCATACATGAATTCTGGAAAAAGAAATATGAAGTCGAGGTGAATCGCGCATTTTTTGCGTCCGAAACTCGGGATTTCAATGGAGGCGGGCGTTTCCCTAGAACCTGCGGTTGTTCTGGATTGAGTTCCGTCTCCACCGCTGTCAGGCGCCATAGCCGAAGCATGCAGTACTCCGCAGCAGAAGAAATTGAACCAAGCGTCGAGATCGGCTAGATCGTCCGCCGTCGCAGACGAAGACAGCGTGTCTGCATGTGGCGAGCAGGACTTCGGAAACGATCTTCTAGAGCAACTTGAGTGCGCACAGACCAGGAATGATCAACTCCTTCACAATAGGCGAGAGCATCGCTTGATCATCAGACGGGGCGTGCCAGATTATTTCCTCAATTTCACTGTGCGGAGAAGGACGGTCGCGTAATCTGACAAGAAAAAGCGTGATCTCGACTTCAAATCCCGCCTCAAACGCGGCCGGCGCTCGATAGACGCCAATCGGTTCGCTTTCGATCAGGGCTAATCGACATCCAAGTTCTTCCAGAAGTTCTCGCCTCAAGGCATCACGTATCTGTTCGCCGTCTTCGACACCGCCACCGGGCATGATGAACAGATCGGTTTTGAACTTTCTTACGAGGAGGATCCGTCCGTCTTCGATGATTGCTGCTCCAGCCTTCCTGATGAGGCGTGTGGTTGGCGGCGGAGAGAGCTCAGGGGCAGGGGCCTGCTTGTAGTGGCGCAACCATTCCTCGGCGGACGCCAGTGCCGCGCACCCGTATGTCGTCGGGAAGATCGGCTCTGTTAAGCCGAACTCCGAAAAACAGCGTCTTGGAGAAGGCCAGATCGGGAGTCGAGATCTTGATGCTAGGTCTAAGGCCGCCTTGAACCAGACTTCCTCCGCTCTGGGGGTGTCGATGAGGTCAGGGCTTCGTGCGAGAGCTTCAACGGCGAGCGGGAGCGAAACGTGTATCCATGTCAACTGCTCGATATGGCCGATCAAGGGTATGTGTTCGGAATCGACATAGTACAGCTCGACCTCAGCCAATCCTGCCTTTTGGTGCGGCAGCACGGATAGCAGAAATTGCGCGGCGGTGTGCCGTTCGCGATCGAGATCGGTCAGGACTAGACGGGGAGTACCCGAGCCGAAGCAGTTCGGAGCACAAGAGCAGGAACGCCGCAGTGGGGGAAACGCGAGCCTCCGTTCCCGGCTGAAAGCCAAAGCATCCCGGTTTGCCAATGCTATGCAGGGCTCTGAGTTGCTCGAATCGCCTGAGGAGCTCCAGGCGATGCGAGTCATGGATCGCAAGCGCCCGGAGAGCCAGAAGGGTGGGCTGAATTCGTACCGTGCCCCGGCCCCAGGTACCCCAGCCGCGGTCGCCAGCCAGTTGAAGGCACTTGTCTGCGGCCAACCACGACGCGACCCCGGCCTGGTCCCTGACTGGCTTGGAAATTGCGGAAAGACGCTGAATGCGCTCGCACGCAAGGGCACCCAACGCTGTGCAGTGGGTCGTTATCGTGTCGCGCGACAGGCTTGGAAATCCCCCTTGCCTTTGCTGCAAGAAGAGCCACTGAATGGCTTCCGTCAATTTGCTTTCGACGTTCGGATCGTTTGCCACTTCGTCAGGAATCGACAGAATGACCTCGCAGACATTGGCGACTTTCCGAGTTGCACTGAAAAACGAGGGGCCCCATCTCGTCTGCGCAGCGAAAATCGACGCCAATGCTCTTAGGCGAATTTGGCTCAGATAGCTGATGGTGTGGGCTCGTAGTCTTGGGGATCCCAGCGAGTCCTGATGGGCTGTCGGCTCGCGAGCCTTCTGAAGAAGCGTCAGGCTGCGTTGTGTCGAGGGAATGGTTCTAATCGCCTCCTCGAGAGCCTTGATCGACGATGTCCATGAAAGAATCGAGGCAAGCTGGTCTCGTAGTCTACGGGCTCTTCCAAACGCATCTTGTCGTCTGTTCAAGATCATTTCGATCTTGTTGGCCCAATGTTCTGCGTCTCTCTTGCGGTCACTCGTCACCGGTAGAATGACTTCGTGGGCGTGCTCGCGGATTTCGCTGTGGAGCAATGAGCTCAGTCCGCTCTGCTGGCTGAGAAGCACGGGAATTCCGATGGATATCGCCTCCAGTCCTACCAAGCCGAAGCCTTCTGCCCGGGATGGCATGATCACGACCGATGCGCTTCGGATGTCCGAGGAAATTCGCTGCAGATCGTTGGTATACTCCATGACCCGAAGGCGATTTGTCGATACGTCAGGTATTGCCGACAACGTGCGCAATAGCTCGTCGCCTGTTCCTGCTGGAGCCCCCGGATGACAAGGATTGGATCAGTGCCAAGACGCTCGTAAGGAATAAGGCTTATGGCGACCGCCGCGATGTCGAGCCCCTTGAGTTCCAGGTCCTCCGCGCGTCCCAGCATGAGACACCGAAGTTGAGGAGGGACCTCCTTCGGCGGTTCTCTCGGGACGAGCCCGGGGTTCAACTGATGAATTGGCGTAGGACAACAGCGCCCATTGAGGAGTGTCTTGTACTCCGCATAGAGTCGGGGACCGACGGCCACCACAAGATCCGCGCTCTCGGCCAATTCCAGCTCAATTCGCTCCCGCGATTCCGATCGGGCTGCCCCGCTTTCACTCGTCCGGAATTTCCAGCGATCAATCTCGCCGGGAGCGACGTGAACAAAATGCAATCTGATCGCTTTCGGATAAAAGTCCTGGACCTGTACGACTGCTGCTGGACCTGTGAAGCGCGCGTGCCCAACAATGACGTCCGGATAGATCGTGTCCTTGAATGGAATCCGACGGTATAACCCTGCGTCAACCGGCGCACCGGCTGGAACGGGACATTGAACGAGTTCGACGCCGCTTGCGCGGGCATCTTCCACTTCATCCGGCTCTGCCTCCGGTACGGCGCAATAGACTGCATGTCCCACAGCACGCAGTTCTCGGCATAGTTCTCTGTTGAAGGTCGAGATACCTCCCTTTCTTGAAAACCATTCCGTCGCAAGAATAAGGAATACGCTCGCGTTCATCCGGCCACGCTCCCCATTTGGCTTAAAATCGCCCTCAGATCTGCAAGGCCAGATTCGGGGATGGTGCTTTCGTCTGTGGACAGGGTGAGCGCAGCGGCCTTTGGCCAACTCGTGCCGCCGCAAACAGATCGTGATCTTCCGAGAGCGCCCACAGGGTGGCAGCCAAGGCCGAGTCGCCGGCTCCGTTGACGTTCAGAACAGTCTTAGTGAACGGCGCCACGATCCGGCTTTGCTGGCCGTCGGAAACGAAGCATCCGTGCTGACCGAGGCCAATCATCAGGTTTTTGACGCCCTGTTCGTGGAGTCGGTTGGCTGCGGATTTGATCCACTCAGAATTGTTTCTGGGTTTTGCAGTCTCGGTCAGCGCACCGATCTCGTCGAGATTCGCTGAGAGAAGGAAGATCGGGACTTTCGTCGAAAGTAGCAGGTTTACCTTCCGGCATTTTTCGACCGAAACACACTCCACCACGAGGCGAGTGCCGTTAAGAGACGCCTTTTGTGCAAGCCACGTAAAGCTATGATCGCTCAAATTGCAATCCATGACCAGGAAAGCAGAGTCGGAGATCGTCGTCCAAACACGAGATAGATTCTCGGGAGTAATTTCGCGAAGGCAATCCATCGAAGATAGGCCGAGTATGAGATCGCCCTCGCGGCTCAGAATAGCGATGTACTGTCCGGTCGGAAGCTGGGTCCGAACGAGGTGGGACAGATCAACTCCTGCCCGGGCCGTGATATTGATCAGTGTTTCCGCTGCGTTGTCCGCGCCGACCGCGGAAACTAGAAGCACGGGTACTCCCAGAACGGCTAACGTGTGAGCAACGTTTCTCGCCACACCGCCAGCTCTGTATATCATAGTCCCTTGATTGGACGTCCGCGGCAAATAGGTGTTCGATATTTTACAGATCAGATCGATATTACTTGCGCCGACAACCACGATGTGGGCGGCGTTTCCTGAATGATCGGTTGGCATTTCCCCCTCGCATCGGTCCCTCCGGCTGCACAATCATAACGGGAAATTCGCGTCTGACGCGAGTGGTTGGCGAGAATAATGGAGACGCTGGGCGCCCGGTGGCGGATCGATGCCGGCGGTAGTATAATCAAACCACAATCGCGCTTAGATGACTGGGAGCGCAAGACGCGCATTGGCCGATGGCATCTACGCGCCTTTGGCACTTCCGGATGGCAACCTGGTATCGCGTTGGCGTACCATCAAAATTTCTTTTCGGCGGCGAACGATGCATCGACTTATCCAGCCAAGCCCGGCGTGATGCGCCGTTTCTTCCTCTCGCTGAACGTGGTCGCGGACGGGAGGATCAGGCCAGTGCAGGGAATGCCGGCGACGGTCTCTAGCATCAGCGCGACGAGATGGCGGCGCGAGACACGTCAGGCACGAACATGAACCCGGCGACGAGGCGAGCATGTCTCCTCTCGCATTCGTCTGCGTTACCTCCCGAACGTGAGCGGACGCTGTGGCGTGTCTCGCAGGCGCTGAGGATGGGGGGCCGGTCGACCGTGTTGTGATATCAGCATCAGCGAGGTGTTCTGCGCGCGCAGCCCTTTCCGCTCGCGGAGTTGCGCTACGATCAGCGCAAGTCCCCTCATGAGGTTCCCATGCACGATCTCACCCGCTGCGTTCAGCATCCCGCAGTGTCTCACGATGGCTTCAAATCGTTGGCGGTTCCGACCCATCGCGCCTCGACGATCGTCTATGACGAGCCGGAAGACTTCGCGCGGCGTGCCGAGCGCGGCCTCGACGGCTACACCTACGGCCTGCACGGCACGCCGACGACGCGGACGCTGGAGGCGCAACTGACGGCGCTGCATGGCGGCGAGCGCACCGTGCTCGTTCCCTCGGGACAGGCCGCAGTCGCGATCACAATGCTTGCGGTGCTCGAGCCCGGAGACAAGGTGTTGATCCCTGATCACGTCTATCCGCCGGTGCGCAGCCTGTGCGCGGGCTATCTCGCGCCCCGCGGCATTGGCTACGAGGTCTATGACCCGCTGATCGGTTCTGGCATCGCCGATCTCATCGATGCCAGCACGAGGTTGATCTGGCTGGAGTCGCCCGGCTCCGGGACGATGGAGGTGCAGGACGTCCCGGCGATCGTGGCGGCTGCGAAAGCGCGGGGCGTGCTGACCGGATGCGACAATACCTGGGCGAGCCCGTTGCTGTTCAAGCCGCTGGCGCATGGTGTCGACTTCGCCGTGGAGGCGCTGACCAAATATGTCGGCGGCCATTCCGACCTGCTGCTCGGCGCGATCACGGTGAAGGATCTGGCCCTGCGCAAGGCGATCAAGAATGTGCTGGGCGTGCTCGGCATCGGCGTCTCGCCGGACGAGGCGGCGCTGGCGCTGCGCGGCATCGAGACCATGGGCGTGCGCATGGCGCATTCCGGCCGGGTTGCGCGCGAGTTTGCCGAAAGGTTGCAGCATGCGCCTGCGGTCGCACGCGTCCTGCATCCGGCGCTGCCCTCCTGTCCCGGTCATGAGGTGTTTGTGCGCGACTTCACCGGCGCGAGCGCGGTGTTCAGTCTCGTCGTCAAGCCGGAGTTCACCGCGCGGATCTATCCGGCGCTCGGGCAGCTTCGCCTGTTTGCGATCGGTGCGTCCTGGGGCGGAACCCACAGCCTGATCGCGCCGATGGATGTGATTGCCGATCGGACCGTGCGGCCATGGAATGCCGCGGAAGGATTGGTGCGGCTCAGCATCGGTCTGTCGCGCTTTATCGATGCGCTCGAGGCGGCGTGAGCTGGCAGCCGTCTGAGGGCGGCTTCTTGCGGCGGGCATCACGGACTCGTCCGGTGTCGTGCCCGGCTTGCCGCAATGGTGTTTTGCCGGACCGGATGATATGGGTCGACTCACGTGTGATCGACGCGACCAGCAGCGGACCGAGGCATGATCGTGAGCGGTAAGCAGGTGATCCGGATCATTCTTGCAATGGTGGCCGTCGCCGTCTCGGGGGCAGCGCTGCTCGCCGTGTTCGATCCTGCTCTGTTCCGTGACGTCCCGATCATCGGGCGGGACAAGACGGCCGCGAGCGGAGCAGCAATCCCGGCCGCCGAGGCGCCGGTTCAGGCCGCATCGGTTCCGACCGGCGAGCAAGCGCCGTCCGCCGCGGATCATGGTCGCGGCGCAAGCCCGCTTGCGACGATGCAGCAGCAGGCGAGTGGTCTTGCCGACGCGCTGGGCCCGCTGGTTCCGCAATCGGGCGCCGAAAGCGACGGTCCGGCCTTCGATGTCGTCAACGTCACTCCTGCGGGCGACGCCGTCGTTGCCGGGCGCGCGGCGCCCGGCGCCACCGTGGAGCTGCTGCGCAACGGCGAGGTTCATGACCGGGCCGTTGCCGACCGGGCCGGGCAGTTCGCCATGGTGCCACGCCGCCTCCCTGCCGGGACCTATGACCTGACCTTGCGATCGAAGCTCGCCGACGGACGCGAGGTGACGTCGAAGCAGAGTGTGGCGGTGAACGTCGAGACCGGGCGGCAGCAGGCCACGGTGGCTCTGTTGTCGCCGGATGAGCCGACGCGCGTTCTGTCGAAGCCGGCCGGCGCGATCCCGCAGGCGCTGGCGGTGGATGCGGTGGATCACGAGACAAATGGCGTCCTGCGCGTCAACGGCCGGGCGCGTCCAGGCGCGACGGTGAGGCTTTATTTGAACGATCGCCTGATCTCTTCGACGGTGGCGGGTGCCGACGGACGTCTCAGCATCGTGATCGACAAGGCTGTCAGCCGGGCCGGCAACGACCGGATCAGGCTCGACGAGGTCGATCCGGCATCCGGCTCCGTCCAGGCGCGTGCCGAGGTACCGTTGAGCCTGCCCGACGACGCGACGACTGCATCGCTGCCCTCGGTTGTTGCCGGAACCGCGACGGCCAAGGCACGTGTGGCTGCTCAGCCCACGCTGGTCGCGGCTGCAGGCGACCCGCGTGAGGCGATTGTGCCCGCTGCCAGACGCGAGCCGAAGATGACGACGGTAACGGTCGCCCGCGGCGATAGCTTGTGGCACATCAGCCGCCGCCTGCTCGGGGGCGGCACGCGCTATGCAGTCATCTACAAGGCAAACCGGGAGCAGATCCGAAGTCCCGATCTGATCTATCCGGGGCAGGTCTTCATGCTCCCGGCCAGGCGATAGGCCCGGCTCCGCGGCGGCCTCGCGGGCCGCTGCACGCGCACCAGCTTTGATGTGAGCTGACTGACTTATCCCGCGCTGAGTCGCACGCCGGCGCGCAGGAATTTCTGCGGGTCGACGGCTTCGCCATCGATGCGGGTCTCGTAGTGCAGATGCGGGCCGGTCGAGCGGCCGGTCGAGCCGACCTCGCCGATGATGTCGCCGATCTTCACATGCTGGCCGACCTTGACGTTGATCTCGGAGAGATGGCCGTAGCGGGTGGAGAGGCCGTTGCCGTGATCGACCTCGACCATGCGGCCGTAGCCGCCGGCCCAGCCGGCATTCACCACCTTGCCGTTCGCGGTCACGCGAACCGGATCGCCGGTGGCAGCACGGAAGTCGAGACCGGTGTGCATCGCGGGGCGGCCGAGGAACGGATCGGAGCGCACGCCGAAGCCGGAGGTGAACTCGACCTCACCGATCACCGGCTTGCGATAGGGCACCAGCGACAGCGTGCGGTTCATCTTCTCGACCTGGGCGCGGGTGATGCTGATGCGGTAGAGCTGGCGCTCGAACGGACCGGATTCGGCGCCGAGCTTGACCGGCACGAACGGGCCGCCCATGCCGCCCTTCGGCGCCGCGGCCTCGAGCTGGCCCATGTCGAGGCCGAGATCGGTGATGACGCCGCGCATCCGGCGCAGCTTCGATTCCAGCGTCTCCTCGGCCGAGGACAGCATCGCGATCTGCCGCGCCTCGACCTGGTCGAGCGAGCGCGTCAGCCGCGTCAGCACGTTGTCGACGCCGGCGAGCTTGATCGATGGGTTCGGCTGCGCGTTGGCCATCACGGGGCTGCGCGATTCGAGCCGGGCCTCGCGGTCCGGTGGTGCGGTGAAGATCACGGTGTCGCTGATCGGCGAGGGCTTGGGCGTGGCCGGCGCCGAGGGCGGCTCGATCGCGACGGGCGCGCGCGCCGGGGCGCGGATCGAGCCGGTGATGTCGGGTATGCTGCCGAGCGCGGTGGCGCGGCCTTCGAGCGCGGTCTGGCGCTTGAGGATCTGGTCGAGCTTCTGGTCGAACTGCTCCTGGTCGAGCAATTGCCGGCTGGTGGCGCGATCGACCTTGGCGCGCAGCTCGGCGATGCGGTCCTCGTAGGCGTATTGCATTTCGGCCTGGCGCGCGATCAGCCGCGTCAGCACGTCGTCGCGGAACGCGAAATAGGTCGCGGTCGCCGCCGACCAGAGGCCGAGCAGGCTGACGGTGCCGACCACGATCCAGAACACCACCGGGCCGATGCGTACCTGCTTGCCGGCATGAACCAGCGTGTAGTCGCTCTGCGAGGCGGCCGCGACCGGCGCCGGCTGGCTGACGGGGGCCCGCCGATGGTGGTGAGCGTGCCCGCGGTCATGAGGATGGTGCTGGGGGTATTCGGCGTGATGGCCGGAACGATACGACATCGGCACTCCCGCGCCGGCCGGAGATCGTCGTTCCAGCGGCGTCATTTACGGGAGCGATTTGACCCCTGCATGGTTAATTTTCCGCCAACGCCGTCAGGCGCATTCTCAGAGCGCGCGCGCCGCCGCGAGCACCGCGTCGGCATGGCCGTCGACCTTGACGTTGCGCCACACTTTGGCGACGCGGCCGTCGGCGCCGATCAAGACGGTGCTTCGGATGATGCCGAGAAACTTGCGGCCATAGAGCGACTTCTCGCCCCAGGCGCCGTAGGCCTCCAGCATCTCATGTGTCTCGTCCGAGACCAGGGGGACGGCGAGATCGTGCTTGTCGCGGAAATTGTCCTGCGCCTTGACCGAATCGGCGGAGACGCCGAGCACCGCGGCGCCGGCGGCGGCGAAGTCCTTCGACAGGCGGGTGAAGTCGATCGCCTCCTTGGTGCAGCCGGGCGTATTGGCCTTGGGATAGAAGAACAGCACGAGCTTCTGGCCGGCGTAGTCGGCCAGCGAGACGGTTCCGCCGCCGTCGCGCGGCAACTTGAACGCGGGTGCCTTGGCGCCCTCGGCAAGGCCGGTTCCGCCTGAAGCCGCCGCCGCGGGCTTGGCCTTCGCAGTTGCGGCCTTGGTGGTCGGCGTCTTGGTGGTCACCGCCTTGGCAGCTTTCGCTGCGGCCGGCTTGGCCGTCTTCTTGGTGGCCTTCTTGGCCGCGGTGGCGAGCCGGTTCCCGTCAATCCCCGTAGGACGCCGGGTTGGAGGATTTCTTTCGTGATTCCTTCGACATACGCCTTCCTTTCGTCGCTTTCGGCGGCTCAAAAATGAAAGTATCTCGGTTCTTGTCCGGTGTCCCGGGATCGATCTGGAATCCGTGCTTCGCGGCGCGCAGGGGATCGCGCCTCTTGCGATGAAGCGAAGATCATGGCTACCAGCAGGCGTGAGCACCAGCGCAGTTGAGCACAGTGCAATGACGACTCTCGTACCGTCTCCGGATCAAACGTCCCCGCCACGAATTTCGTTCGGCGGTGGAGAGGCGCCGGTCCGCTGGCGCGAGCAGGTGGGCAAACCTGACGGCGGCGGGGTATAGTGACGAGGATTTCGCGCGTCGTCCGCGCCGCCGGCGAAGCACCAGCGGGCGTGTTGACAGCACCCGCCGAAGCGTGACGGGATCATTGGGGCATCGAGTCCTGCCGGCAGTGAGCACGCGCGCTGCGTGAACGGGCGGGGCTACACCGGCGACCAACCTGGCCGAGGCCAGATTGGCACGAATGTTTCGGACACGAGGGGCCGGCACCGAGAGGCAATGGCAAGACAGACATCACCCCACCGGCCCCATCTGCAAGCGGACACCCAGGGCCAGCAGTGGGATGAGGCCGACTGGGATGTGGCCGACCAGTACGAGGCCGCCGCCGAGCACGACGAAATGGTCGGCCAGCGTGCCCGACGCCTGTTGTCGCGGCCCGATTCGGGCGGGAGCACCGGTCGATTCGGCGGGGCGCGCTCGCGTCTGCCGGGCGGCCGCGTGGCCAAGCGGGTCGTCATTACGCTGGCATCGCTCATGCTGCTCGTGGGGCTCGGCTTCGCCGGCCTGTGGCTGCGGCTTGGTGCGGGCCCGATCAGCCTCGATCTGGCGACACCGTGGCTCGCGGCGGCGATCGAGGACAATATCGGCCACGGCAACACCGTCGAGGTCGGCGGCACCCAGATCGAGCGCGCGGGCCGGATCAGGATCGCGGTCCGGATCCGCGACATCATCGTGCGCGATCAGGATCACGCCATCGTCGCCAGCGCGCCCAAGGCCGAGGTGCGGCTGTCCGGCGCCGCGCTGCTGATGGGCCAGCTGCGCGCCGAGAGCCTCAAGCTGGTCGACGCCGAGCTCGCGATCCGCATCACCCCGGACGGCACCGTTACGGTGTCGACAGGGGAGACCAACAAGCCGCTGGCGACGGGCGTCGCCTCCAAGCGCGATGCCGGCCTGCCGCCGACATTCCCGCGGCCGGGACAGGCCGCGCCATCGCCCAATGCACCGGGAGCACCGGGACCGCAGGCCGGCCCGCAGCCGTCGGCACCGGCCACTTCGACTTTGCCTGCGACCGCCGCGCCTAACGGCCTGCTCGCCGGCCTGGACTGGCTCGACAGCCTCAGTCTGACCGGGCTCGATGGCCAGAACCTGAACGAGATCGGGTTGAAGAACGGCGTGCTGATCGTCGACGACCAGCAGCGCGGCAACAAATGGACGTTCGAGAACATCAGCCTCAGCCTGCGCCGGCCGTCCGGCGGCGGGGTGGCGTTGAGCCTCGGCGAAGAGGGCGCCAAGCCGTGGTCGCTGCGCATTCTGGTCGGGCCGCAGGCCAACGGTGTGCGGACGGTCGACATCAAGGCCGATAAGGTCTCCACCAGCAACATCCTGCTGGCGATGCGCCTCAAGGATCTCACCTACATGGCGGATCTGCCCATGACCGGCGAGATCAAGGGCGAGCTCGCACGCGACGGGCTGCCGACCTATCTGCGCGGCAAGATCAACATCGGCGCGGGCAAGATCATCGACACCGATACGCCCGACTATCCGATGGCGATCGATTCCGCCGAGATCAGCATGGAATGGGACGCCGGACGCCGCGTGCTGATCGCGCCGTTGAAGGTGATCTCTGGCGCCAACCGCATCACGCTCAACGCCAATCTCGAGCCTCCGAACGACACCGCAAACGACTGGCGGCTGGGTCTCAACGGCGGCACCATTCTGCTCGGCGCCATCGAAAATGAGCCACCGCTGATCTTCAACCGCATCTCGATCAACTTCCGCTTCGACACCGAGGGCAAGCGGGTGCTGCTGACGCAGGCCGAGGTGTCCAACGGCGAGATCGGCGTCGCCGGCACCGGCAGCGTCGAATATGCCGGAGAGCCACGGCTGAAGCTCGGCTTCGCGGCGACGCCGATGCCCGCGCTGGCGATGAAGCGGATCTGGCCGGCGCTGATCGTGCCGGAGGTGCGGGCCTGGATCATCGAGCGCATCGAGCGCGGCTCGGTGCAGCGGATCGACGTCGCAGTCAATTCGCCGACGCGCAACCTGCCGCGCAAGGGGCCGCCGATTCCCGACGATGGCCTCGACGTCAACATCGTCGCCACCAATGTCACCGTGCATCCGGTCGACGGCCTGCCGTCGGTGCGCGATGCCGACGTGAAGGCGCATGTCACCGGCCGCACCGCGACGGTGACGATCGGGCAGGGCGTCGCGGATACGCCGGCCGGGCGCAAGCTCAACTTCTCCGACGTCGTATTCGAAGTGCCGGACATGGCGCCAAAGCCGTCGCCGTCGCGGGTACGCATGCGCGTCGAAGGGCAGGTCGCCGCTGCCGCCGAGATCCTCGCCTCCGACCGGCTCAACGATCTGTCGTCGATGCCGATCGATCCCAACCAGACCAAGGGAACGTTCCAGGCCAGCGTCAATCTCGCCATGCCGGTCAAGGGCGAACTGACCAAGGCCGACACCAGCTACGCGGTCACGGCCGATCTCAACGGCTTTGCCGCCGACAAGCTGGTGATGAACCAGAAGCTCGAGGCCAACACGCTCAAGATCGTGGCCAACACGGCCGGCTATCAGGTGAAGGGTGACGTCAAGATCAACGGCCAGCCGGCCACGCTCGACTATCGCAAGCCGACCGAGGGCGACGCCGACATCAAGATGCAGGCGATCCTCGATGATGCGAGCCGCGCCCGGCTCGGCATGGATCTGGGCACCGCGATCACCGGCAACGTACCGCTCAAGCTCAACGGCAAGATCGCGGGCTCCGCCGATCGCGACAGCCGGCTCGGTGTCGAGGCCGATCTGACCCAGCTCAAGCTCGACAATTTGCTGCCGGGCTGGGTGAAGAATCCGGGCAAGGCGAGCAAGGCCACCTTCAACGTTGTCGCCAAGCAGCAATCGACCCGCTTCGAGGACATCAACATCGAAGGCGGCGGTGTCTCCATCAAGGGCTCGCTGGAAGTCGACCAGAACGGCGACCTGATGAACGCCAACTTCCCGACCTATTCGCCGTCGGAAGGCGACAAGACACAGCTCAAGGCCGAGCGCGGCCAGGACGGCGTGCTGAAGCTGTCGATGCGTGGCGACGTGTTCGACGGCCGCGGCTTCCTGAAGTCGGCGATCTCGGGCACCAACAAGGACGCCGACAAGAACAAGGCGCGCTCGAACCTCGACTTCGACGCCGAGGTCAAGCTCGGCGCCGTCGCCGGCTTCAACGGCGAGGCGTTGCGCAGCGTCGACGTCAAGCTCTCCAGGCGGGGCGGCGCCTTCAAGAGCTTCAACCTGACCGGCAAGGTCGGCCGCGACACGCCGGTCACGGCCGACATCCGCGTCGGCCGCGAAGCGCCCAGCTCCGATCCGCGCGCGCGCCGCCAGGGCCGCGAGGTGATCTATCTCGTGACCAATGACGCCGGCGCGCTGCTGCGCTTCGCCGACACCTATTCCAAGATGGCCGGCGGCGAACTCGAGCTGGCGATGGAGCCGCCGACGGCCGATTCCAGCCCCAAGGAAGGCCTGGCGATCGTTCGCAACTTCACCGTCAGGGGTGAGCAGGCGCTGGACCGCGCAGCTTCCGGTGCGGCCCAGGGCGGGTCACAGGGCATCGCCTTCACGATGCTGCGCGCAGAGTTCACGCGGCAGAACGGGCTGCTCTCGATCCGCGACGGCGTGGTCAAGGGGCCGACGCTCGGCCTGACCATCGAAGGCAGCATCGACTACAACGTCAACCAGGTCCGGGCTTCGGGCACGATCGTGCCGCTGTACGGGCTGAACAACATGTTCAACCAGATCCCGATCGTCGGCCTGTTTCTCGGCGGCAGCAATGAAGGTCTGTTCGGCGTGACCTACGAGGTTGTGGGCACGCCGAGCCAGCCCGTGGTGCGTATCAACCCGATCTCGGCCATGCTGCCGGGCGTGACGCGCAAGATCATGGATTTCAACACCGGCAAGCAGCAATACCTGCCGGCGGAGCTGCCGCCGAACAATTGACCGGCCGTCGGCGTTCGGCGACGTCAACAGACCGGATCGATGCGGTCAGGCTGCCCTGACGCCAGCAAGGAAGGTGTCGACCTCGCGGGAGAGCTGCTCGGCCTGCTTGGAGAGGTTGCCGGCCGCGATCAGCACATGGCCGGCGGCGCTCCCGGTCTCATTGGCCGCGGTGGAGACGCCGCCGATGTTGGCGGTGACCTCGCGGGTGGCCTGCGCGGTCTGGGTGACGTTGCGCGCGATCTCTGCGGTGGCCGTTCCCTGTTCCTCGATCGCCGATCCGATCGTGGCCGCGATCGCGGACACCTCCTCAATGGTCAGGGTGATACCGTCGAGCGCGCCGACTGCTTCCCGCGTCGCGTTCTGGATCTGGGCGATGCGGTCGCCGATCTCCTGCGTGGCCTGCGCGGTCTGGCTGGCCAGACTCTTCACCTCCGCCGCGACCACGGCAAAGCCGCGGCCGGCTTCGCCGGCGCGCGCGGCCTCGATCGTGGCGTTGAGCGCCAGCAGGTTGGTCTGGCCCGCGATGCTGGAGATCAGCTCGGCGACGTGCTCGATCTGCTTGGCGCCATCGGCGAGGGCGCGGACGATCCCGTCGGTGTGGCGTGCGCTTTCGACGGCCCGACCGGTGACCTCGGCGGACTGGGCGACCTGACGGCTGATCTCGGTGATCGACGAGGTCAGCTCCTCGGCGGCGGTGGCGACCGTCTGGACCCGCGAGCTTGCTTCGGTGGCTGCGGAGCTCACGGCGGTGGCGCGCGCATTGGTGCTCTCGGCCGTACCGGTCATCGATTTTGCGGTGGCCTCGAGCTCTCCGGCGCCGGACGCCATCAGGGCGACGAGTTGGCCGACGGAGGCATCGAAGCGGTCGGCCATCGCAATCAGCGCGTTGCGCTTGTCCGCTTCGCTGCGCTGCTTGGATGCGGCCTGCTCCTGCTCGAGCATGCGCGCGGTGATCGCGGTCTTGCGCAGCACCTCCAGGGTCTCGGCCATGCGGCCGATCTCGTCGCCCCGCTCGGTCTCGGCCACCGGCAGCTCGAGCCGCCCGCCGGCGATATCCTGCATGCGGTCCTTCAGCCGATGCAGCCCGTCGACCACGTTGTGCGAGATCAGGAAGGACAGAATGCCGAGCAGCACGAGCAGCGCCGCGCCGATCCCCGCGAGCCGCATCAGCAGTGCATGGACATCCGCCTCGATGTCGTCGACATAGAGGCCGTAGCTCATGACGATGTTCCACGGCGCGAAGCTGCGGACGAAGACGACCTTCCTGAGCGGCTCGGTCTGCCCGGGCCGGGGATAGAGATAGGACGTCGTGCTGCCTTCGGGTTTCTGCTGCGCGGCCTTGATCTGCGCATCGGCAATCATGACGCCGTTGGCGTCCTTGGTGCCGAGGATCTTGCCCTCCAGTTTCTCGTTGGCGGCATTCAGAAGAAGCGCCGAATCGGCCGCGTTGTAGGCGATCGGATAGCCCTGGCCGTTGTTGAACGTCATCCGTCGCGCCAGATAGCGGAACTTGTTCTTGGCCTCGTCCACCGACATCTTTCCTGCCGCGACCTCCGTCTGCAGCGTCTCCGCGAGGCCGTAGACGAGGTCCACCGCCGTATGCATCTGGGTGATGCGGTCCTCCAGCATGCGCGCGCGACTGAGCCAGCCGGAAACGGCTACGATCGCGATCACCGTCGCGATCGCAAGGATCACCATGCTTGCAAGCTTGGTGCGGAACTTCATGCGGCTGAGCAGTGTCACGGCGTCCTCTTCGTTGTTGTTGCCGAAACAACTATCATCAAGCTGCTTACTAATCATGAACGCGTAGTTGTTGGGCGCCGTCCACTATGTGGACAGGTGGCTACCGTAGCGCGCGAGTACGTCGTAATCGGACCGCGCGCCAACTACGTGCGAAGGGCCGGAACGACCAGGAACGGGATCATGCCGATGACGACGCTCACGAGCGCGAGCAGAATGACGGCATCATAGCCGTGGGTGAGATCGTGGATGACACCGCCGCTCCACGATCCCAGCGCCGAGCCGAGCCCGCTGCCGATCGTGATCGTTCCGTAGATGGTGCCGAGCCGCCTGCCGCGGAAGATCTTCATCGCGGTGGCCGACAACAGCGGCCCGCGCGAGCCGATCATGCTGCCGAAGCAGACGACGAAGCCGCCGAGCAGAAAGATGTTCGGGGCGAATTGCAGCGCCCACAGCATCAGGATGCCCGCGATCGATACGGCGTAGGAGAACAGCACCGACGGCCGCCGGCCGATCAGCCCGTCGAGGGCGGAGACGCCGAGCATGCCGAACAGCAGCACCACGCCCGAGAAGCCCCAGGCGGTGGCGGCCTGCAGTGGTGCAAAGCCGGCGTCGATCAGATAGGCGACGACCTGCGGCGCAATCGCGTACATGCCGATCGCGGTGAAGAAGAACGTCGAGAACAGCGCCCAGAAGGCGTGGTGGCGCAGCGCCCGCGCCAAGGTCCAGGCATCGTCGGCGAGCTCGTCGGCGACGGGCTTGGTGATGTGGGGCGCGCCGGCGGCAAACAGCCGCCAGGGCAGCAGCGCCAGCGGCACCAGCAGAATGAAGGTGGCGGCGCCGAACGCCTGATATGTGCCGCGCCAGCCGATCGCGTCGATCAGCAGTTGCGAGCCCGGCAGCAGGATCAGCACGCCGGCGCCGGTGGCGGAATAGATCACCGCCATCGCGGTCGGCAGCTTCTTGCCGAACCAGCGGCCCAGCAGGATCGAGTTGGGGACGTTGCCGATCAGCGCGATGCCGATACCGACGCACAGGCCGATGCTGATCTGGAACTGCCACAGCGCCTGCGCGTGCGCCGCGGCCGTGAAGGCGGGACCAAGCAGCAGGAGGCCGAGCGCATAGACGGCGCGTGGTCCGGAGTGGTCGAACAGCCGCCCGATCAGCGGGGCGGCGAGGCCGCCGGCGAGCGCCGTCAGCGAATAGATCGAGACGACCTCGGAGCGGTCCCAGCCGAAGCTGTCGGAGATCGGCTTCAGGAAGACGGTGAAGCTTTCGCCCAGCCCGCGGCCGATCACCGACAGTGCAAAGCAGAGACCCAGCACCACGAACGCCAGGCGCGCTCGTGGCGGAGCTGTCGGGATTTCCTCGGCTTGCGCAGGCTCTTGCGGCGCGCTGATCGTCATGCCGTCAGGGAGCGCCTTTCGGCGTTCCCTGACAAGCAGGCAAAAGCGAATGCGGCTATGCAGGCTTGACCAGCACGTGGCGCTTCTTGCCCAGCGACAGCTTGATCACGCCCTCGCTGGTCAGCTCCGCAGGTGTCAGCGCCATCTTCTCGTCGGTCACCGCAACGTCGTTGACGCGCAGGCCGCCGCCCTTGATCTGCCGCCGCGCCTCGCCATTGGACGCGACGAGGCCGGCCCTGACGAAGGCGTTGAGCACGCCGAGGCCCGCGTCGAGCTCAGCCTTTGCGACTTCGACGGTCGGCAGGTTCTCGGCGATGGCGCCTTCCTCGAAGGTGCGGCGGGCGGTCTCGGCCGCGGTGCGCGCCGCCTCCTCGCCGTGCAGCAGCGTGGTCGCCGCATCTGCCAGCGCCTTCTTGGCCTCGTTGATCTCGGCTCCTTCAAGCGCGCCGAGCTTCTCGATCTCGGACAGCGGCAGCGTCGTGAACAGCTTCAGGAACTTGACGACGTCGGCGTCCTCGGTGTTGCGCCAGTACTGCCAGAAGTCATAAGGGCTGCACTGGTCGGCGTTGAGCCAGATCGCGCCCTGCGCGGTCTTGCCCATCTTGGCGCCGGAGGCGGTGGTCAGCAGCGGCGTGGTCAGCGCGAACAGCTGCTCGGTGCCCATGCGGCGGCCGAGCTCGACGCCGTTGACGATGTTGCCCCACTGGTCGGAGCCGCCCATCTGCAGCCGGCAGCCGGTGCGCCGCGCCAACTCGACGAAGTCGTAGGCCTGGCAGACCATGTAGTTGAACTCGATGAAGCTCATCTCCTGCTCGCGCTCGAGCCGAAGCTTGACCGAATCCATCGTCAGCATGCGGTTGACAGAGAAGTGCCGGCCGATGTCGCGCAGCATCTCGATCCATTTCAACTGGGTCAGCCATTCGGCATTGTCGAGCATGATGGCGTCGGTCGCGCCATCGCCATAGCGCAGCACCTTGGCGAACACGCCGCGGATCGACGCCTTGTTGGCCTCGATCTCCTCGACCGTGCGCATCGCGCGGGTCTCGTCCTTGCCAGAGGGATCTCCGACCATGGTTGTGCCGCCGCCCATCAGGGTGATCGGCTTGTTCCCGGTCTGCTGCAGCCAGTACAGCATCATCATGGTCAGGAAGTTGCCGATGTGCAGCGAGCGTGCGGTGCAGTCATAGCCGACATAGGCGGTCGCCTGGCCCTTGGCGGCGAGCGCATCCAGGCCCTCGAAATCGGAGCACTGATGGATGAATCCGCGGCTCTGCAGCACGTTCAGGAAATCAGACTTGAAGCCAGTCATTGTCGGCGACTCTGAGCATTTGTTTACGGTATTGACCGCTTGTCGCGGCGCGGTGCGAGAGGGCACATGCCGCGGATACGGGCGTTGTGGCATTATAAGATGCGCCGGGCTTGTACAAGCATGGGCGCGGCCCGGGGGACCTCAAATCGGCCGTACTTGGCAAGCAGGGCAGGGTTTTCAGGTTCGACTGCAATGATTCTGACCGCACTTGGCCTCATGAGTGGCACCTCGCTCGACGGGGTGGACTTAGCCCTGATCGAGACCGACGGGCGGCAGATCAAGAGGCTCGGTCCCACGGGCTACCGCGCCTACAGCGCCGCGGAGCGCAGCCTGCTGCGCGAGGCGCTCGCCGATGCAGTGCAGATCGAGCGGCGCGAGGCGCGTCCCGGACGGGTGCGCGACGCCGAGCACGCCGTGACGTTGGCGCATGCCGAGGCGATCGCCGCGTTCCTGGCGCAGCACCGTCTCAAGCCTGAGGACATCGACATCATCGGCTTCCATGGTCAGACCGTGCTGCACCGCCCCGAACGCCGCCTGACCGTGCAGATCGGCGACGCGGCCGCCCTCGCCAAGTCTGTCCATATCCCGGTGATGCACGATTTCCGCGCGGCGGACGTCGATTTCGGCGGGCAGGGCGCACCGTTCGTGCCGGTCTATCACCGCGCCCTGGCGCAATCGCTGTTGCGCACGGGGCCGATCGCCGTGGTCAATATCGGTGGTGTCTCCAACATCACCTATATCGACGGTGACGACGTGCTGATCGCTTGCGATACCGGTCCCGGTAACGCGCTGCTCGACGACTTCATGCACCGGACCACGGGCCAGGCATTCGATCAGGATGGCCGCGTGGCGGAGCAGGGCAGGCCGGACGAGGCCTGGATCGCGAGCGCGCTGGATATGCCCTTTTTGCGCTGCCGCCGCCGAAATCGCTCGACCGCAACGATTTTGCCGCGCTGAAGCTGGGCGATGTGAAGCCGGCGGACGGGGCCGCGACCCTGACGGCGTTCACGACCGCCGCCATTGCCCGCATCATCCCGCTGCTGCCGAAGCCGCCCGCAAGCTGGATCGTCTGCGGCGGCGGCGCCCGCAACCATACCATGATGCGGATGCTGCGCGAACGTGTCGCGCCGGCGAGCGTCGAATCGGCCGATGCGCTGGGCTGGTCGGCGGACGCGATCGAAGCCCAGGCGTTCGGCTTCCTGGCGGTCCGCGGCATGAAGGGCCTGCCGCTGAGCTATCCCACGACCACCGGCGTGCCGTTTCCGATGACCGGCGGGGTGATCGCGCGGCCGTGATCCATGCAGTTGCATGGACCTTGACAGTTCCATGCGCGTGCATCTAGTTTGATGCATCTGCATCAAACTGCCGAGGATGTCATGGCGCCTGTCCTGAAGCTGATCAGCCACAAGCTCTGCCCCTATGTGCAACGCGCCGTCATCGCGCTCACCGAGAAGGGCACAGCGTTCGAACGGATCGACATCGATCTCGCCGATAAGCCCGACTGGTTCCTGAAGCTCTCACCGCTCGGCAAGGTGCCGGTGCTGGTGGTGCCGACGGCGCAGGGCGAGGTGGCGCTGTTCGAGAGCAACGTGATCTGCGAGTACATCGAGGACACGCAGCCGGCTGTGAGGCTGCATCCCCAGAACGCGCTGGCCCGCGCGCAGCATCGCGCCTGGATGGAGTTCGGCTCGGCGATCCTCGGCGATCTCTGGGGCCTGGAGACGACGCAGGATGGCGCGGTGTTTGCCACCAAGCGCGAGGCGCTGACGGCGAAGTTCGCCCGCGTCGAGGATGCGCTGGGCGAGGGGCCGTATTTTGCCGGAGCGCGCTTCAGCCTGGTCGACGCAGTGTTCGCGCCGATCTTCCGCTATTTCGACGTGTTCGATGCCTACGGCGATCTCGGCATCTTTGCGTCAACGCCGAAGGTTCGGGCCTGGCGTGATCAGCTCACGCAGCGGCCGAGTGTGAGGACTGCGGTCGGGGCAAACTATCCGGAGCTGCTCCGCGCCTTCCTGGCGCGACACGACGCGTATTTGTTGAAGCAGGCGGCGTAGGGACGTTGTTGTCGCACCGAGCGCTCACGCCACTCTCAGTGTCATCGCCCGGCTTGACCGGGCGATCCAGTACTCCGAGATGCGGATGATGAGCTGAGACGCCGCGGCGTACTGAATCACCCGCTTTCGCGGGTGATGACGGCGGAGGATGCGGCTGGGAGTTCGTCGGGGGGCGGGAGTTCGTAGGGTGGGCAAAGCCGCAGGCGTGCCCACCATTGTCTCCGAGTGCCCGAACGAAGATGGTGGGCACGGCGCCTTTGCCAGTATCCATATTGACGGAGCGTCGATCGCGCCTTTGCCCACCCTACGGATCGCAGCCTTTGCGACACCGCGCGCAGCCTCACCTCACATTGGCGAGGCGCATGTCCAGATAGGCCGTGATGGTCTCCATCAACGGCTCGAGCTTGCCGTCGAAGAAGTGGTTGGCGCCGGGGATGACCTGCTGGTCGATCACGATGCCCTTCTGCGTCTTCAGCTTCTCGACCAATGTGTTGACGTCCTTGGGCGGCACCACCGCATCGCGCTCACCGTGCACGATCAGGCCCGAGGACGGGCAGGGCGCCAGGAACGAGAAGTCGTAGAGGTTGGCGGGCGGCGCGATCGAGATGAAACCCTCGACCTCCGGGCGGCGCATCAGGAGCTGCATGCCGATCCAGGCGCCGAACGAGAAGCCGGCGACCCAGCAGGCGCGTGCCTCGGGGTTGATGGTCTGCGCCCAATCGAGCGCGGAGGCCGCATCCGACAGCTCGCCGGTGCCGTGGTCGAACGAGCCCTGGCTGCGGCCGACGCCGCGGAAATTGAAGCGCAGCACCGAGAAGCCGCGATGCGCGAAGGCGTAGTAGCACTGGTACACGATCTGATGGTTCATCGTGCCGTGGAACTGCGGATGCGGATGCAGGATCATCGCGATCGGCGCGTTCTTCTGCTTCGCCGGATGGTAACGGCCTTCGAGGCGGCCGGCCGGACCGTTGAAGATGACTTCAGGCATCAGAGAATCCTTGGCAGAGCGTCGACCGACTTCGTCCATGCTTCATCTGGCGCCTCGCCGAGGATATCAGCAGAGGACATCAGCAGGAAAAGTGGTGATCGAGCGCCATCCGTTCGCTTGGACGGAGCGGCGCTGGCGTGACTGGAAGTTGGCCTTCTAGCATGGAGCGAGGGGCAAAAAGCAAGGATTTTCAACGCCCGGCAAGGCGGCCGCGGCAGGGATGCAGACCGGGCCGCGGATCCAGCGGCGGAGCGAAGCGGCCGCGGAACATGATCCGAATGCGTCTGCAATTCGATGAAAATACTGGCGTTTTCGTCCGTAGCCGGCCGTTCAGCGCAGCGCCGCCGTCTGCTCCAGCTGCGCAACGGCGCTGCGATAGCGGCGGCTGCCCTGCACGGATTGTCCGTTGTCGAAGGTCAGGCCGAAATCGCCGGTTGGCAGGACCGAAAGTGCGGCGACCCGGGCCATGTTGACCAGCCGGCCGCGATGGATGCGCACGAGCGCGAAGCGGGCGAGCTCGACCTCGGCGGCCGACAATGTGCCGCGGATCAGATGTCGCCTGCCGTCGGCCATGGCATATTCGACGTAGTTGCCGGCCGCGGCGACCCACAGGATGTCGATCGGCGAGATGCGGATGCGGCTCGCGCCGTCGCGCAGCCAGAGCGTGGCGGGGGCAGGAGGCTCGGACCGCCGTGCCGGCTCTCGGCCAGCGCTCGCGCGATACCCGTCGTATAGCCAGAGAGTGGCACCGATGAGCAGCGCCGTCATGACGTCCTTGCGGAACTCGTACATGATGGTGGCGAGCGAGAGCTGGAAGTCGTAGGCGCCGCCAGCGGTCCACATCAGCAGCTTGCGCAGCGTCACCATGCCGATCATGTGAAGCGCAGAGAAGGCGACGACGGCGGCAATGGCGAGCGCGATGTGACGTGCCATGGTGGCCGAGTCCAGCCGGATCGAACGAACGGTGGCGGCCAGCAGCGGCGCGAGCAGGATGATGACGACAATGCTCGTCATCTCCCACAGCAGCTGCTTTTCCAAATTATAGGCCGCGCCCCGTCTGACGGCATCGTGGGCGGCGGAAAGGGCGTTGACGACGCCGATGCCGAGCGAGAGCCCGGCCATGATCGCGTAGAAGGTCCGATCATTCGGACGCAGCATCGAGCCGACAAGCTTGTTCATGACACCGGACCCGCTATCTCAATCTCGCGCCCGACGATATCACGCTGGCCGTCGCGCATCATCATGGCGCGAGCGAGCGATGGTCGTTCGTGGACCGAGTTGATAAGAACGAGCCATGGCCGACAGGATCTATCTCGACTGGAATGCGACGACCCCGCTGCGACCGGAAGCGCGCGCGGCGATGATCGGCGCCATGGACCTGGTCGGCAATCCCTCCTCGGTTCACGCCGAAGGCCGCAAGGCGCGGCGGCTGATGGAGGAGGCCCGCGATGTGATCGCCCGCGGGCTCGGCACCGTCGCGCGCCGTGTGGTGTTCACCTCCGGCGGAACCGAGGCCAATGTGCTCGCCTTGAGCCCAGGCTTGCGCGCACCGGCCGGCCCGGTCGAGCGGCTGCTGGTGTCGGCGGTCGAGCATGCCTCGGTGCTGGCCGGCGGCCGGTTCGCGCCATCCGCAGTGCAGACGATCCCGGTCGACCCCTCGGGCGTAGTCGATCTCGGCCGCCTGGAAGTCCTGCTGGCCGGAGGGCCGCCGGCGCTGGTGTCCGTCATGGCCGCCAACAACGAGACCGGGGTGCTTCAACCGGTTTCGAAAGTTGCTGAGATCGTGCACCAGGCGGGCGGCCTTCTGCACGTCGATTCGGTCCAGGCATTCGGGAAAATACCCCTCGATATCAAACGGATGGGCGCGGACCTTGTGACCATCTCCGCGCACAAGATCGGCGGACCCAAGGGCGTCGGCGCGCTGGTGCTGGGCGCCGGCGTGGAGGAGCCGATCCCGGTTCTCCGCGGTGGCGGCCAGGAGCGCGGTCGCCGGGCTGGAACCGAAAACGTGGCCGGAATTGCCGGATTTGGCGCCGCGGCCGGCGCTGCCCTGGCTGGGCTCGAGGTGGACCTGGATCGGATCACCGTGCTGCGCGACCGGCTGGAAGCGGGCCTTCGTCAGACCGCCGGCTTGACGGTATTTTCATCCGAAGCGCCGCGGCTTTCCCAACACGACGCTGTTCACGGCGCCGGGGCTCAAGGCCGAGACGGCCGTGATCGGGTTCGATCTCGAAGGGATCGCGGTGTCTTCCGGCTCGGCCTGCTCGTCCGGCAAGGTCCAGCCGTCCCATGTCCTGGAAGCGATGGGCGCCAGTTCCGCAGCGGCCCAGGGAGCGGTGCGCCTCAGTCTGGGCTGGTCCACGACGGAGGCGGACGTCGATCGCGGCCTGCAGGCTTGGCGAAAGCTGTCATTGACCCTACTTAAAGGTGGCGACGAAACCGTGCTTGAGCGATTCTAAGGGCGTGATTTCGTCGACGAAACGTCGTAAGACGGTTCCAGAAGATGTCCACCGCGGTCCTTGAAACCGCGAGCGGAGGATGGAATGCCAGCCGTACAAGAGACGGTCGACCGCGTCAGGCGGATCGACGTCGACCAATATCGCTATGGGTTCGAGACCGTCATCGAGATCCGAGAAGGCTCCGAAGGGGCTTTCCGAAGACACGATCCGTTACATCTCGGGCAAGAAGAACGAGCCCGACTGGATGCTGCAATGGCGCCTCGAGGCCTATCGCCGCTGGCTGACCATGCAGGAGCCGACATGGGCGCGTGTCGACTATCCGAAGATCGACTTCCAGGACCTGTATTATTATTCGGCGCCGAAGCCGAAGAAGCAGCTCTCCTCGATTGACGAGATCGATCCGGAGATCCTCAAGACCTATGAGAAGCTCGGCATCCCCCTGCGCGAGGTTGCGATCCTCGAGGGCGTTGAGCCCAAGCCCGGCGCCGGCAGCCCCGAGAGCCGCAAGATCGCGGTCGACGCCGTGTTCGATTCGGTATCGGTCGCCACAACGTTCAAGGAGGAGCTGAAGAAGGCCGGCGTGATCTTCATGCCGATCTCGGAAGCGATCCGCGAGCATCCCGAGCTCGTACAGAAATATCTCGGAAGCGTGGTGCCGACGTCCGACAATTTCTACGCGACGTTGAACTCGGCGGTGTTCTCAGACGGCTCGTTCGTCTACGTACCGCCGGGCGTGCGTTGCCCGATGGAGCTGTCGACCTACTTCCGCATCAACGAACGCAACACCGGCCAGTTCGAGCGCACGCTGATCATCGCCGACAAGGGCGCCTATGTCAGCTACCTCGAAGGCTGCACGGCGCCGCAGCGCGACGAGAACCAGCTGCACGCAGCCGTGGTCGAGCTGGTCGCGCACGATGACGCCGAGATCAAGTACTCGACGGTGCAGAACTGGTATCCGGGCAATTCGGAAGGCAAGGGCGGCATCTATAATTTCGTCACCAAGCGTGGCGACTGCCGCGGCGACAATTCCAAGATCTCCTGGACCCAGGTCGAGACGGGATCTGCGATCACCTGGAAGTATCCGAGCTGCATCCTGCGCGGCGACAATTCCCGTGGCGAATTCTACTCGATCGCGATCTCGAACGGCTATCAGCAGGTCGACTCGGGCACCAAGATGATCCATCTCGGCAAGAACACGACCAGCCGGATCATCTCCAAGGGGATCGCGGCAGGCCGCTCGCAGAACACCTATCGCGGCCTGGTGACGGCGCATCGCAAAGCGACCGGCGCGCGCAACTTCACCGCCTGCGACTCGCTGCTGATCGGCGACAAATGCGGCGCGCATACCGTGCCGTATATCGAGGCCAAGAATTCCTCGGCCACCTTCGAGCACGAGGCGACGACGTCCAAGATCTCCGAGGACGTGCTGTTCTACTGCATCCAGCGCGGTCTTTCGCAGGAGGAAGCGGTCGGGCTCGTCGTCAACGGCTTCGTCAAGGACGTGCTGCAACAGCTGCCGATGGAGTTCGCCGTCGAGGCGCAGAAGCTGATCTCGATCAGCCTCGAAGGTTCGGTCGGATAAGCCCTCGTCCCGAGGAGTCCGCGAGGCGGACTCTGCGACGAATGAGATGAACGCTTAGTGGGCCTCGGTCCTTCGAGACGCGCCTTGCGGCGCTCCTCAGGACGAGGAACAGACAGAAGAGAAAACAATGGCACTACTCGAAATCAAGAACCTGCAGGTCCGCGTCGAGGAGCGCGAGATCCTCCACGGGCTGACGCTGTCGATCGACGCCGGCAAGGTGCATGCGATCATGGGGCCGAACGGCTCCGGCAAGTCGACGCTGAGCCACGTGATCGCCGGCAAGCCTGGATATGAGGTCACCGGCGGCGAGATCCTGTTCAAGGGCGAGGACCTGCTCGCCATGGCTCCGGACGAGCGTGCCGCCAAGGGCGTGTTCCTGGCGTTCCAGTATCCGGTTGAAATTCCCGGCGTGGCCACCATGACCTTCCTGCGCACCGCGCTGAATGCGCAGCGCAAGGCGCGCGGCGAGGAGGAGTATTCGACGCCGGACTTCCTCAGGAAGGTGCGCGAGATCTCCAAATCGCTCAGCATTCCGCAGGACATGCTCAAGCGCGGCGTCAATGTCGGCTTTTCCGGCGGCGAGAAGAAGCGCAACGAGGTGCTGCAGATGGCGCTGTTCCAGCCGTCGCTCTGCATCCTCGACGAGATGGATTCCGGCCTCGATATCGACGCGCTGCGCATCGCGGCCGACGGCGTCAATGCGTTGCGCTCGCCGGAGCGCTCGATGATCGTGATCACCCACTATCAGCGGCTTCTGAACTACATCGTGCCCGACGTCGTTCACGTGATGTCGAAGGGCCGCGTCGTGAAGAGCGGCGGCAAGGAGCTCGCGCTCGAGCTGGAGGCGTCCGGTTACGCCCAGTTCGAAGACGCGGCCTGAGCTTGCGAATGGATCTGTGATGAACGTAGCTCTGGTCAAGAACGACAGCGGTCCGGCGGCGAGCAGCTTGCTGTCTGCCGCTTTGGGCCGTCTGCCCGGCACCGGCAAGGTGGCCGATATCCGGCGCGAAGCCTTCTCGGCTTTCGAGCGCACCGGCCTGCCGCACCGTCGCATCGAGGAATGGAAGTACACCGACCTGCGTGCGCTGATGCGCGAGGTGCTGCCGCTGGCAGGCGCACCCGACGCGGCGGCGCTGGCGCGGGCAAAAACCGTCCTGGCTTCTGTTGCCCTCGACGGTGCCCGGAAGCTGGTGCTGGTCGACGGCATGTTCGTGGCGGAGCTCTCGGACATTTCGGCCTCCGAGGATGGTGTCAAGGTTCACACGCTGCGCGAGGCGCTGCAGAGCGCCGGCAGCGAGCGTCTGCTGGAGACGACCGTCAACGATGCGATGGTCCTGTTGAACGGGGCGCTTGCGACCGACGGAGTCCTGATCTCGGTGGCGGATGGCGTAAAGCTCTCGCATCCGCTGCAGATCATTCACATCGCGACTGCATCGCACGCATCGCGTGCCAGTCGCTCGCATCTTTCGGTGGGGAACGGCGCGCAGGTCACGTTGATCGAAAGCGCGATCGCCGCCGATGGTGCCTCCGGTTATCAGGCCAATGACGCCGTGGTCGTCTCCCTCGGTGATGACGCTGCGCTGTCCACCATTCGCCTGATGCGCGATGCCAGGGATGCCGTTAACATCACTTCAGCCAGGTATGAGGTCGGTGCGCGGTCGAAACTCAATCTCTTCAATATGACGACCGGTGGCGCCGTCAGTCGTCTGCAGGGCTTCATCACTCTCAAGGGCGAAGGCAGCGAGCTGATCATCAACGGCGTCAACCTGCTGCGCGACAAGCAGCATGGCGACCTGACGCTGGTGGTCGATCACGCCGTGCCCGGCTGCACCAGCCGTGAGAACTTTCGTGCGGTGCTCGACGATCGCGCCCATTCGGTGTTCCAGGGTCGCATCATCGTTCGCCCCGACGCGCAGCAGACCGACGGCAAGATGATGACGCGGGCGCTGCTCTTGTCCGACGAGGCCGAGGCCGACAGCAAGCCGGAGCTCGAGATCTTCGCCGATGACGTCTCCTGCGGCCATGGCGCCACCGCCGGCGCGCTCGACGACAGCTTGTTGTTCTATCTGCAGGCCCGCGGCCTGCCGGAAGCTGAGCTCAGGCGCTGCTGATCCAGGCCTTCGTCGGCGAAGCCATCGAGGCGATCGAGGACGATTCCTTGCGCGAGCGGGTCATCGCTGCCGCCCAGGACTGGATGGAGGCGCGGGCATGAGCACGCATCCCGCCGTCTCCAACGGGTCCTACGACGTCGCCCGCATCCGCGAGGACTTTCCGGCGCTGGCGCTGCAGGTCTACGGCAAGCCGCTCGTCTATCTCGACAATGCCGCCTCGGCACAGAAGCCACGCGCGGTACTCGACCGCATGACGCAGGCCTATACCAGCGAATACGCCAACGTGCATCGCGGCCTGCATTACCTCGCCAATGCGGCGACCGAAGCCTATGAGGGCGGCCGCGACCGGGTCACGCGCTTCCTCAATGCGCGCCGCAGCGAGGAGATCATCTTCACCCGCAACGCGACCGAGGCGATCAATCTGGTCGCGTCGTCGTGGGGCGGGCCGAACATCGGCGAGGGCGACGAGATCGTGCTCTCGATCATGGAGCATCATTCCAACATCGTGCCGTGGCACTTCTTGCGGGAGCGGCAGGGCGCCGTGATCAAGTGGGCTCCGGTCGACGATGAGGGCAACTTCCTGATCGACGAGTTCGAGAAGCTGCTGACGCCCAGGACCAAGCTGGTCGCGATCACGCAGATGTCGAACATGCTGGGCACGCTGGTCCCGGTGAAGGAGGTCGTGCGATCGGCGCATGCGCGCGGCATCCCCGTGCTGGTCGACGGCAGCCAGGCCGCCGTGCACCTCGCCATCGACGTCCAGGACATCGACTGCGACTTCTATGTCTTCACCGGCCATAAGCTCTACGGGCCGACCGGCATCGGCGTGCTCTACGCCAAGTACGACCACCTCGTTGCCATGCGCCCCTACAATGGCGGCGGCGAGATGATCCGCGAGGTCGCGCGCGACTGGGTCACTTATGGCGATCCGCCGCACAAGTTCGAGGCCGGCACCCCGATGATCGTCGAGGCGGTCGGATTGGGCGCCGCGATCGATTACGTCAATTCGGTCGGCAAGGAGCGCATCGCCGCGCACGAGCACGACCTGCTCACCTATGCCCAGGATCGGCTGCGCGAGATCAATTCGCTGCGGCTGATCGGCACCGCCAAAGGCAAGGGGCCGGTCATCTCGTTCGAGATGAAGGGGGCGCATGCCCATGACATCGCGACCGTGATCGATCGCCAGGGCGTCGCGGTGCGCGCGGGCACGCATTGCGTGATGCCGCTTTTGGAGAGATTCAACGTCACGGCGACCTGCCGGGCCTCGTTTGGCATGTACAATACGAGGGAAGAGGTCGATCAGCTTGCACAGGCATTGATCAAGGCGCGGGAATTGTTTGCATGACCGACACGGCCGACGTCAAAACTCAGACTGTCGAAACCCATTCGGCGCTGCCGCCGGAGGAGACCGAGCGGCTCTCCACCGAGATCATCGCGGCGCTGAAGACGGTGTTCGATCCGGAGATCCCGGCCGACATCTATGAACTCGGCCTGATCTACAAGGTCGACATCAAGGACGACCGCAGCGTCGACGTGATGATGACGCTGACGACACCGAACTGTCCGGCGGCCGGCGAGTTGCCGACAATGGTGGAGAACGCGATCGCCAGCGTTCCGGGGGTCGGCGTGGTCAACGTCAGCATCGTCTGGGAGCCGCAATGGACGCCGGACCGGATGAGCGACGAGGCCCGCCTCGTCCTCAACATGTGGTGAGGCACGAAGTTTGAATAGCGAGGGCGGACCGCACAGCCCGTCGGGATGACACCATGACCAGCATGACCAATTCGCCAGCTCCCGTCGCCAAGCCGAAGCCGCGGCCGCGTCCGCAGGTGATGCGGCTCACCGATGCGGCGGCCAACCGTATCCGCGAGCTCACCTCCCGCGCTGAGTCCGAAATCATCGGCCTGCGAGTCGGTGTCAAGAATGGCGGCTGCGCCGGTCAGTCGTACACGGTCGAATATGCCCATGATATCCGGCCGACCGACGAGGTGGTCGAGGACAAGGGTGTCAAGATCCTGGTCGATCCCAAGGCCGTGCTGTTCCTGTTGGGCACCGAGATGGACTACCAGGCCGACAAGATGCAGGCCCAGTTCGTCTTCAACAACCCGAACCAGATCAGCGCCTGCGGCTGCGGCGAGTCGGTGCAGTTGAAGCCGGCAGAGGTCTGATCATTCGCCTTCCGTCAGGATGGTACCCGGACCTGTCGCGTTCCGGACATTGACACGCGCCACACTCCGGACCGACAAACACCATGAACAACTGGGTGTTGGCGGGAGGGTGTCGCGATGGACCGCGAATTCCTGATCGATCTGTTCGCGGGCTTCGGTCCGGTCACGATCCGGCGAATGTTTTCCGGCTTCGGCATCTCTGCGGATGGCATCAACTTTGCGCTGGCGCTGCGTAGCGGGCTCTATTTGCGCGCCGATGAAGCCAGCTTTGCCAGGTTCGAGGCTGCCGGATCCAAGCCGTTCTCCTACGAGACGCGTGCGCGGACCATGACCGTGCGGTCGTACTGGCAGGTGCCGGCACATCTGTTCGACGACACCGACGAGTTTGCGGTGTGGGCGAGAGATGCATTTGCGGCGGCCCAGCGGGCAGCCTTGAGCAAGCGGACCCGCAAGAAGCGGGCGGCGCCGGGCAACGAACTGGTCCCGACCCGGGGCGGGGCGAAGCCTGGAGCAACCAAGACAGCAGTGAAAAAGACCAAGCCGGCCAAGACGGGAAAGGCGGCCAAGAGCGTTGACAAGAGCGCAGACAAGGCTCTCGCCGGTCGCAAGACGCGCAGCGCGACGGCGGCGCGGAGCCGGCAGAACGTCGCGCGCCGCATCATCGCGAACGCGCTGATGCTCTATATGCGTAGCTGGCGACCGGGCCGTCAGGCGACCTGACCTCGCGTCATCGTCGCGTATTCGGGATCGTTCTCGCATACCACCCTGTTGCGCCCGTTGCGCTTGGCGGCATAGAGGCAGGCGTCGGCGCGTTCGATCAGGGCGTCGGTGTCGTCGCCTGCCCGCAGCACGGACACGCCGACCGAGATGGTCACACGCCCGAGAATCTCTCCTGTCGACTTCTTCTTCAGCTCCTTTGCCGTGACGGCGCGGCGGATGTGGTCGGCCACGGTCAGAGCGTGCTGGAGCGAGGTGTTCGGCAACACGACCGCGAACTCCTCGCCGCCGTAGCGCGCTGCGATATCGTGGCCCTTGATGGCGTGCTTCAGGGTCATCCCGACCAGACGCAGCACCTGGTCTCCGGTGAGGTGTCCGTAGGAATCGTTGAAGGACTTGAAATGGTCGATGTCGAACATCAGCAGCGACAGCGGCTGCTCGGTTGCGAGCCCCGACTGCACCGTCGTCTCGATCATCCGGTCGAAATATTTGCGATTGCCGAGGCCGGTGAGGGGATCGGTCAGGCTTTCGGCCCGGATCACCTCCAGGCTGTGCTGCAGCCCGCTGATCTCGTCCTTTGACAGCGTCAGCCGCTCTTCAAGGATCCGGTTGGTTTCGCGCATCTGCTTGGTCGAATGGGCAAGCGCCTCGATGATGTCCACCAGTTGCTCGCGGCTGGTCGCCGATGCGAGCCGCTTATCAGCCCCCGCGAGGCTCGCATCATAGCTCGCCGTCCTGCCGAGAGCATCGGTGAGCATGCTCATGAGGTCGTCGATCTCGCCGACGACGCGCGCGCCGACCTTGTCGATGCGGTCCGAGGTCTTGAGATGGGTGAGGTAGGAGTCGTAGAGCTGATCGAGATCGGACTGCGACAGCTTGCCGTTGCGCGACAGCGTCTCGTTGATGATCTCGTTCAGCGGTGCGTTGTAGCCCGTCGCGTAGACGTACCAGATCTCGTAGTTGCGCGGATTGGCCGAATGGCGGAGCGTTCTGATCTGGCTGAGCGCGACTTCGGCGAAGCCTATCGTGCGTTCGTGTTCGTCAAGCGCATTGACCACCACAGGTTCTCCCCAATCGCCCGCGTCGCCGTCGTCGTCACAGCAATGAAATAAACAATGCCGGCCAAGCTAAAGGACGTTTGTGAACCAGGGGTAAATACGGCCGTAGCGTCACGGAGACGCGCCGAGCCGTGCATGCGGGAACGGCAGTCCATATGTTCAACGAGCTACATAGGACGCTGGCGGGAACCTGCTGACGCGGGCTGGAACTATTCGCTCGACGCGCGCCTCGCCAAAGCTCAGCGCTGTCGATTTACGTCATGACTACGACTGCAGCGGCTGATGTTCGCCTGCGCGACGTTCCGGGCGACCGCATGTAGAGCAGCCCGGAATCTTGTGCTCGTGCTCAGGGAAGCGGTGCCCGCACCGGGCGAAGCAGGAAGGCGGGCAGATGTGAGTGATCGGCGGGCTCGTTGTCGTGATCGCGCCGCGGCCGCCGCGCTTCATTGCGAGGCTGTTCGTTGCGAGGCTGTTCCTTGCGGGCGCTTGGCGCAGGCCGAGGAGAATTTGCCTGTGCGGCGCGCGGTGCTGCCGCCCGCGGTTCACGCTCACGCGGGGCTGCATCACGTTCGCGCGGGGCCGCATCGCGCTCCCGCGCCTTGCCGCGGCTGCCGCGACGCGCGGCGTCACGCGGACGTTGCTCTCGCGTGTCCTCGTCGTCCTGCACTTCGTAGTCACCCTCGATCGTCGGAATGCCCTGTCCGATCAGCTTCTCGATGGCGACCATCGACTTCTGGTCGGCCGGACACACGATCGAGATCGCCGTGCCTGTCCGTCCGGCGCGGCCGGTACGGCCGATGCGGTGAACGTAGTCGTCGGAATGATGCGGCACGTCGAAATTGAAGACGTGGCTGACTTCGGGAATGTCGAGGCCGCGTGCGGCAACGTCGGAGGCGACGAGCAAGGGCAGTTCGCCCTTGCGGAATTGATCGAGCGCGGCCGTGCGTGCCGACTGGTCCATGTCGCCGTGCAGGGCGCCAACACTGAAGCCGTGCTTCTGCAGCGACTTGTGAACGATGGCGACGTCGCGCTTGCGGTTGCAGAAGATGATTGCGTTCTTCAGATCCTTGGCGTTCCGCAACAGCCTGCGCAGCACCTCGCGCTTCTGATGCGCCTCGCGTCCGGACGGGACCTGCAACTGGGTCACGGTGACGGCGGTCGTGGCCGGCTTGGACACCTCGACCTTCTGCGGGTTGTGCAGGAAGGTTTCGGTGATGCGCCGGATTTCCGGCGGCATGGT
This sequence comes from Bradyrhizobium oligotrophicum, assembly GCA_050641875.1. Lineage (GTDB taxonomy): Bacteria > Pseudomonadota > Alphaproteobacteria > Rhizobiales > Xanthobacteraceae > Bradyrhizobium > Bradyrhizobium oligotrophicum_B. The sequence goes on along the minus strand of CP192619.1, from coordinate 6,040,851 downwards.
CGCGGTGAAGAACAGGGTCTGACGGGTGAAGGGAACAAGTTTGCAGATGCGCTCGATGTCGGGAATGAAGCCCATGTCGAGCATGCGGTCGGCTTCGTCGATGACCAGCAGCTCGACGCCCGTGAGCAGCAACCCGCCGCGCTCGGTATGATCGAGCAGCCGGCCCGGCGTTGCGATCAGGACGTCGACCCCGCGGGTCAGCTTGCTGTCCTGGTCACCGAAGGAGACGCCGCCGATCAGGAGAGCGACGTTGAGCTTCTGTCCGGCGCCGTAGCGATCGAAATTCTCTTTGACCTGGGCAGCCAGCTCGCGGGTCGGCTCCAGGATCAGGGTGCGCGGCATTCGCGCACGGGCGCGGCCCTTCTCGAGGATCGTGAGCATCGGCAGGACGAAGGCGGCGGTCTTGCCGGTGCCGGTCTGGGCGATGCCGAGCACGTCGCGGCGCGACAGCACATGAGGAATCGCCTGTTCCTGAATGGGGGTCGGGGTGGTGTAACCGGTGGCCGCAACTGCAGCCAACACCTTGTCGGACAAGCCGAGATTGGAAAAAGACATCGAGCCTCTATGTCACGCGCCGATAGGCGACGGGGCTCTATTCGACGCCGCCGTTAGGAATCGAGGGTAAAAGGCTGTGGTCGCGCTCAACCCCGAAACGGCATGCTCTAACGAAGCTGGGGGTTTTCTGACTAACGCCGACCCGCGGTCAATCTCTCAGGAATCGGATGCGATCCGGCCGCGCTGCTGCGGAAGATAGGGGCGAATTCTGCAAAGTCAATGGAAGAGGGGAGCGAAGTACCGAAAAAGCTTAATGTTTTTGCATTATTTGCGGGCAACCTGTCGTCGAGCTGTCGTATTCGGGTGCTCCGAAGCTCTTGGCGGCTGGTCGCGGAAGGCGCTCTGGTCGAATTGTCGACGGAATTGCGGCGTGTGTTCGGCAGGGAGTTGGAGCGGCCGCAGGCGGTTCGGGCATGAACCGGTGGCGCGGTGCCGTCGACTATCCGAGGGCGGCAGCGCACGCGATGAGGGGCAGGGACGAACGATGAGATCGATGCGGACGTGGCTGGCGTGCGGGCTGGCGATGCTGGCAGTGGTTCTGGCGCCGGCCGCTGCGCATGCCGAGAAGCGCGTTGCGCTCGTGATCGGCAACAACGACTACCGCTTCGTGCCGAAGCTGCAGAAGGCCGTCAACGACGCGCGTACGATGGGCGACACGCTCAAGCAGCTCGGCTTCAGCGTCATGGTCGCGGAGAATCTCAATCGCCAGCAGTTCAGCCAGACACTGCTGGCGTTCGACAACGCCGTCGAGCCGGGCGACACCGCGTTCTTCTTCTATGCCGGCCACGGCTTCGAGATCGCGGGCCAGAACTTCCTGTTGCCGACCGACGTGCCTGCGGCCACCGAAGGCCAGGAAGAACTGGTACGCGACGCCTCGATCCTCGCGGACCGCGTCATCGAGCGACTGCAGAACAAGAAGGCGCGCACCTCGATCCTGGTGTTCGATGCCTGCCGCAACAATCCGTTCGAGCGCTCGGGCACGCGCGCGGTGGCGGGCGGCGGTGGTCTGGCCCCGATGACGCAGTTGCCCGAAGGCGTGTTCTCGGTGTTCTCGGCTGGCCCGCGCCAGACCGCGCTCGACCGGCTCTCTAACGACGACGCCAATCCAAACTCGGTGTTCACGCGCACCTTCGCCAAGGAGCTGACGCAGCCCGGCGTCAATCTGGTGCAGGTGGCGCAACGCACCCGCCGGCTGGTCAGCGAGCTCGCCGAGACCGTGCGGCACAAGCAGATTCCGGTCTATTTCGACCAGATGGTCGACGATGTGTTTCTCAACGGCATGGCCAAGGGGTCGGCTGCAGCAGACAAGCCGGCCGAGCCGCAGCAGAAGCTCGCGGCGCTGCCTCCCGTCTCGGCGCCGCGCATTCCGCCGGCGAACGAGATCCTGAACGCACCGATTGCGATGTTCTCGCGCCACAACGGCGGCTGGACCGTCACGTTCTCGATCGCTGATCCGACGCTCGGTATTTCCTGGCGCATGGGTGAGGCAGGAGAGTTTCGCGAGACCGGCTTCATGGACGTGCTCGATCCGCGCACGCGCAAGCGCATGCCCAATCCCTCGATCCAACTGCCGGCGGATGCGCCCGCGGGCACCATCCAGGTCCGCTATGTCGATGCCTCCGGCGAGATGCAGGGACCGTTCCCGATCCGCTTCGAGCCGGAGGCCGCGCTGGTGCATGACCAGCGCAAGATCCTCGACATGACCGCAACGAGCTGGCTGTCATTCCGCGAGTTCAACGGTCTCCTCGTCTACTACACGCACCTGATGTCGTATCGCTGCGCCATCCGCGAGGTCCGCATCGGCATCGACACGGCGGTGCCGGACAAGATCCTCAACATGCCCGGCTGCGACATGCGCGATCCCGTTGCGATTCCCTCCAACGCCACGCCCTATTTGAAGCTGCCGCCGGCGACGAAGTTCGTCTCGGTGGAGTTGACCTATCGCGACGGCAGCGTCTCCGAAATCAAGAGCTTTCGACGCTGAGGCCTCGGCTACGCCATGATCGAATAGCCACCATCGACGGGAATGGCTGTACCGGTGACGAAGTCGGAGGCTGATGAGCTCAGAAACGTGGCAATGCCTGCGAAGTCGTCGATGTCGCCCCACCGTGCCGCCGGCGTGCGCGCCAGCACACGGTCGTGCAGGCCGTCGATCTGGCTGCGCGCGCGCGCGTCAGGTCGGTGTCGATCCAGCCCGGCAAGATCGCGTTGACCTGGATGTTATCGGGCGCCCACGCGCAGGCACAGGCACGCGTGTACTGCACAATGCCGCCTTTGCTGGCCGCGTAGGCCGGCGCGAAGCTGGCTCCGAAGATCGACAGCATCGAGCCGATGTTGATGATCTTGCCGCCGCCGTTCGCCTTGAGCGCCGGGTAAGCGGCCTTCGAGCACAGGAAGGCGCTGGTGAGATTGGTGTCGATCACCTGCTGCCACTCCTCCAGCTCGAGCACGTGCGGCGGCTTGCGGATGCTCATGCCGGCATTGTTGATGAGGATGTCGATGCGGCCGAGCTCGCGGGTCACACGCGCGACCATGGCGGCGACGTCATCCTTGTTGCTGACGTCGGCTGTGACGGCGATGGCACGGATGCCGCGGCCAGTGAGATCAGCCACCGCCGCCTGTGACTTGGCTTCGTTGCGGCCGACCACGGCAATGTTGGCGCCGGCATCGGCAAGCCCGCGCGCCATCCCCAGGCCGATTCCGCCGTTGCCTCCCGTCACGATCGCAACCTTGCCACTCAGGTCGAAACGGCCCGCCATGTCGTGTCTCCATGTTGTTGTTGTTGTCAGACGTCAGCAGGTGCCCTGCCAGATCATCACCAGGCCGAGTGCACCCATGCCGACGCCGTAGCCGGCCCATTGCAACTGGTTGATCATGAAGCTCGTCCGCGGCCATGCCACCACCCCGGTGCCCTGGCCGACCCAGAGCAGGCCGATGGCGAGCAGAAGCAGGCCGCCGATCATCAGGAATCTCCGCATGGCCACTTCCTCCCTCATCGACCGCGTCACAGCATCGGAGACGCTGCTGCCGTCTTTTTTGTGAAGTTTTATGACGAGGAGGCTAGCGGCCGGCGCAGCAGATGACCAGCGGCTCCAGCCGCCAATATCCGAGGCGAAAACAAAAAGCCCCGGATCAACCGGGGCTTTTCGCAGAATGATCGAACGACCGAGTGCGGTCTGCTCAGTACTTGACGGCCGGGCCGGTCCAGTTGAAGCGGTAGACCAGCGAGGTGCTGATGGTCTGCACCCACGGCTTGAAGCTGACCGAGTCGGTCGTCGCGAGGTTGCCGACGTCGGTACGGACCGCGATGTCCTTCCGGTCGTAATAGGCAGCGCGATATTCGGTCTTCATGAACCAGCCCGGTGCCGAGATGCCGAAGATGTTCAGGTTGTTCTCGACGCCGCCGCCGATGAACCAGCCGTTGCGGTTGAACGAGTCGGTGTGGAAGCCGGACGCTGCGCCGGTGAGCGTGGTCAGGCCAGCGCCCGACCAGTGCGAACCGGAGTAGCCGGCGTTGACGTAGGACAGCACGTTCGGCGCAACCAGGTAGCCGACGCGAGCGCCAGCGGCCCAGGCGGTTTCCATCTTGATCCGGCCGGTCAGGGCAGCGAACTGATCCTGCACGGTGCCACGCAGGCTACCGAACTGGCCGTCAGCGAACACGCCGAAGACCCAGGTCGGGTTGACCTGCCAGTCATAGCCCGCACCGACCGTGCCGAGGAAGCCGTCGCCGCCGACGCGCTGATCGATCGTCACCGGCACGCCGTTGAAATTGGTGTGCGAGTCGGCATCCCACAGGCCGCCGCCGGCGCCACCGAAGATGTAGAAGCCGGTCCAGCTCGGCGCCACCGGCATCATCGGAGCCTTCACATAGGGGCGAGCCGCCAGATCAGCAGCCGAAGCGGCACCCGTGATCGCAACCAGCGCAGTGGCAGCAAGCAAAAGCTTTTTCATATTCAATTCCCCAAGATCGTCGTGTCGCAGGTGCCGGGTTGCGGCGGCGATTCCCTCGCCAGATGTGCCCGAACTATAGCCGATTGGTGCCCAAAAGCTGTTGCAGGTAGAACACACCAGAGGGGAAAGTGCGCTGCGGGATATTCGCGGCTCTCGTAAGTCTCTGATGAAATTGGGCGATTGCAGGTTCGCGCGAGTGAATGGAACCTGCAATCGAGGCGTGAAATCGGGTCAAAAGCTAGACGTCGAGGAGCTCGTCGCTGGCGAATTCGGCCTTTTCCGAAATGAAGGCGAAGCGGGCCTCCGCCTTGGTCCCCATCAGCCGCTCGACCGAGTCGGCGGTGCCGTCGCGATCGTCGGCCAGCAGCACCACGCGGAGCAGGGTACGCTTGGCCGGATCCATGGTGGTTTCCTTCAACTGGGCCGGCATCATCTCGCCCAGGCCTTTGAAGCGGCCGATGTCGACCTTGGCGTTGGCGTTGAACTCGCGTCTCAGGATCTCGTCCCGATGCGCCTCGTCGCGCGCATAGAAGGTCTTGCTGTTGTGGGTGAGGCGATAGAGCGGCGGCACGGCGAGGTAGAGATGGCCCTCGTCGATCAGCCGCGGCATCTGCCGGTAGAAGAAGGTGATCAGCAGCGAGGCGATGTGGGCGCCGTCGACGTCGGCATCGGTCATGATGATGATGCGCTGGTAGCGCAGATCCTCTTCCCGATACGAGGTGCCCGTGCCGGCGCCGATCGCCATCACGAGGTCGGCGAGCTGGGCGTTGGCGGTCAGCTTGTCCTTGCCGGCCGAAGCGACGTTGAGGATCTTGCCGCGCAACGGCAGCACCGCCTGCCTCTTGCGGTCGCGCGCCTGCTTGGCGCTGCCGCCGGCCGAATCGCCCTCGACGATGAACAGCTCGGAGCCTTCGGTGCCGGCATCGGTGCAGTCGGCGAGCTTGCCGGGCAGGCGCAGCTTCTTGGTCGCGGTCTTGCGCGCCGTCTCCTTCTCCTGGCGGCGGCGGATGCGCTCCTCGGCGCGCTCGATGACGAAATCGAGCAGCCGGTTGGCCTGCACCGGATTGCCGGACAGCCAGTGATCGAACGGGTCCTTCACGGCCTGCTCGACGATGCGCTGGGCCTCTGCCGTGGCGAGGCGGTCCTTGGTCTGGCCCTGGAATTCCGGCTCGCGCACGAACACCGAGAGCATGATGGCGGCGCCCGCCATGATGTCTTCGGAGGTGATGTTGGCCGATCGCTTGCCCTGGCCGACGCGCTCGGCGTGGTCCTTCAGGCCGCGCAGAAGCGCGCTACGGATGCCGGATTCGTGCGTGCCGCCGTCTGGCGTCGGAATCGTGTTGCAGTAAGAGGACAGGAAGCCGTCGGCATCAGCGGTCCAGGCGACCGCCCATTCGCAGCCGCCATGGCCGCCGGTGCGGCCCGACTTGCCGGCGAAGATATCCGGATGGACCAGCGTGTCGGCATGGATCGCTGCGGCCAGATAGTCCTTCAGGCCGCCGGGGAAGTGGAACGTCGCCTCGGGCTGGACGTCCTCGATGCCCTTCAGCAGCGACGGATCGCACTTCCAGCGGATCTCGACGCCGCCGAACAGATAGGCTTTCGAGCGCGCCATCTTGAACAGGCGCTGCGGCTTGAACGTCGCCTTGGCGCCGAAGATGGTCGGGTCGGGTTGGAAACGCACCCGTGTGCCGCGCCGGTTGGCGACCTTGCCGACCTCCTCGAGCTTGCCCTTGGGATGGCCGCGCTCGAACACCATGCGGTAGAGCTTCTGGTTGCGGGCGACCTCGACCTCGAGCCGGGTCGACAGCGCGTTCACCACGGAGATGCCGACGCCGTGCAGGCCGCCCGAGGTCTCGTAGACCTTGGAATCGAACTTGCCGCCCGCGTGCAGGGTGCACATGATGATCTCGAGCGCGGACTTCTTCGGAAACTTCGGATGCGGATCGATCGGAATGCCGCGGCCGTTGTCGGTCACGGTGAGGAAGCCGTCGGCATCAAGCTCGACCTCGATGAAGGTGGCGTGTCCCGCCAGCGCCTCGTCCATCGAGTTGTCGATGACCTCGGCGAACAGGTGATGCAGTGCCTTCTCGTCGGTACCGCCGATATACATGCCTGGGCGGCGCCGCACCGGCTCCAGGCCCTCGAGGACCTCGATGTCGCGGGCGGTGTAATCGCCCTCGGCACCCGCCGAGCGGGCGGCCGGCTTGGCCGGAGCCTTGCCCTTGGCGGCGAACGCCGCCAGGGGTCGGCGACGCCCTTGGCCTTGGCTTTTGCAGCTGATTTCAACGGTTTACCCATGGAATCTGATGTTGCGCTTGCGCAAGATGGAACGAATCGTTGGGCCTGACTATGCCATGGACCGGCATAAAACAATGACCCCGGGAAACAACGACGTTCACCGGCCTGCCACGTCTTGGCCGGTTCCGATCGCCGGACCGGCCCTGTTCACGCGGTTCAGCCGGTTGTTGTGACTTGAAGTGGGCGGGTTCGGTGGCGTACCAGTCTGCGCCATGGAACCGCGAAGGCCTTCAAGCACTTAAGCGCCGCGGAGCAGAAAGGCGTCGAGCAGATGGAAGATTTTGGCCGCGCGGTTGCTGACGTCGTGCGCGACCATCAGGCCTGGGCTGCTCCGATCGTCCTGCTGCTGGCCTTTGGCGAGTCCCTGGCCTTCGTCTCGCTCCTGATTCCCGCCTGGGGCGCCCTGGTCGCGATCGGCGCCCTGATCGGCGCCACCGGGATCAGCTTCTGGCCGATATGGCTGGCCGGGGGCATCGGCGCTGCGCTCGGCGACTGGGTCTCCTACTGGTTCGGCTACCGCTACAAGGATCGCGTCGCCCAGATGTGGCCGCTGTCGCGCTACCCGGAGCTGCTCCCGCGCGGCGAGGCCTTCGTGCGCGATTGGGGCGTGCCGAGCATCTTCATCGGCCGGTTCTTCGGCCCGTTGCGCGCATCGGTCCCGCTGGCCGCGGGCATTTTCGAGATGCCCTACATGGTGTTCCAGATCGCCAATTTCGTGTCGGCGCTGGTGTGGTCGGCGGTGCTGCTGCTGTTCGGCGACATCATCGGGCGCACCATGGAATGGCTGTGGCATGCGGTCTGACGCCAGGCCTCAAACAGGCGGGCCGGCTTGCGAGCTTGACGCAGGAACCCAGCGGCCTTATAGGCCTGCGCCCATGATCAACGCAGCGACCAACATGATCGCCGAAATGCGCCGTCGTACCCTCGCGGTACGGGCGATGATCTGCGTTTGAGATCACAGCCCTTGCCGCCGGATCTCGGTCCCGCGGCAAGCTTTTCTCCCTGCAGCGCGATTGATCAGGCGGCTCCTTCGTCCAGCAGGAGTGTCCGATGTATACGCCACCGCCCTTCAAGCCCGACCGCGCCGCGAGCCTCGGCTTCGCTGACGCGCGCGGCTTCGGCCTGGTCTGTGCGTGGGACGGCACAAAGCCGATCGCGTCACCCGTGCCGTTTCATCTGGGGGCGCTGAACGACGGCACGCCGCAGGCGCTTCCTTCATGTCGCGCGCAACAATCCGCTGGCGAAGCTCGCCGACGGCTCGACGCCGTGGCTCCTCGCCGTCGACGGCGCCGATGCCTATGTGTCGGCCGACTGGTACGTCTCGCCCGATCAGGTGCCGACCTGGCTTTATCAGGCAGTGCATCTGACCGGCCCGGCACGCATCCTGTCGGAGGCGGAACTCGTGGAGCAGGTGGATGCGGTCAGTGCCAAGTTCGAGCGCAGGCTGTTGCCGAAAACGCCGTGGACCTCGGACAAGATGAGCGCTGGCCGGCTGGAGGCGATGCGCAAGGCGATCGTCGGCATCGTGATGACGATCGACCAGGTCGAAGGCAGCTTCAAGCTCAACCAGCACAAGTCCGAGGCCGACTACGCTGCCATCGCGACGAGGCTCGGCGAGCAGCCCGACATCGGCTCGCAACAGATTTCCTCTCTCATGCGGCGGGCGCGGCCCCAGGCCTTTGCCGGCGAAACCCAGATCTAAGGAGCGTGTCATGACCGTGATCGATAGCACCCCGCCGAAAGCTCAGGCAGCCGCCAGCACCGCGACCCGCTCCGTGTTCGTCGATGGCGGCTCCGGCACGACTGGTCTCGGAATCGCCGAGCGGCTCCGGCACCAGCCGGACATCGTCGTGAAGACGATCGCCGAGGACAAGCGCAAGTGATCCGGCGGCCAAGCGGGCGCTGATGGCCGAGGTCGATCTCGTCATCCTCTGCCTGCCGGATGATGCGGCCAAGGAGACGGTGGCGCTGATCGACAGCATGGGAGATGCCGCGCCGAAGGTCTTGGACGCGTCGACCGCGTACCGGGTCGCGCCGGACTGGACCTATGGCTTTCCCGAGCTGGCTGCCGACCAGGCCGACAAGATCTGGAACGCGCGCAAGGTCTCCAATCCCGGCTGCTATCCGACCGGCGCCATTGCCCTGCTGCGGCCGCTGGTCGATGCCGGCCTGCTGCCTCAGGACTATCCTGTCACCGTGAATGCCGTCAGCGGCTATTCCGGCGGCGGCAAGACGATGATCTCGGCCTTTGAGAATGGCACCGCGCCGAACTTCGAGCTGTACGGCCTCAGCCTCGAACACAAGCATCTGCCCGAACTGCAGCTCTATTCGCGGCTGACCCGGCGGCCGATCTTCATTCCCTCGGTCGGCAACTACCGGCAGGGCATGCTGGTCTCGGTGCCGCTGCAGCTCGACACGCTGCCGGGCAAGCCGTCTGGCTCAGACCTGCAGGCCGCCCTGGCGAAGCACTATGCCCGCAGCACATACGTCTCGGTGCTGCCGCTCGATCGGTGCGGCGGCCAAGAGCGGCCGGCTGGAGCCGGAGGCGCTCAACGAGACCAACAAGCTCGAGCTCTACGTCTTCGCCAGCGACAAGCATCACCAAGCCGTGCTGGTGGCGCGGCTCGACAATCTCGGCAAGGGCGCGTCGGGCGCGGCCGTGCAGAACATGCGGCTGATGCTCGGGCTGCCCGATCTCGGCAGCTGAGATCGAACTGGATCGTCCGGTCGCGGAAGCGTCCGGCACGATCGGCAACATCATGCGACGGCCGGCGTTTCGCCGGCATCGTCGTGCAATTACGCACGCTGAGGGATGGGCAGACCCATGACCGCCACCGATTTGAACGCGCTGCCCGTCACCATCAACGATGTGCGGGCCGCCGCCGAGACCATCGGCGGAGCGGTGCTCGCGACGGCCTGCAACCAGAGCCGGACGCTCGGCGAGATCTGCGGCTGCAACGTCTGGCTCAAATTCGAGAACCTGCAGTTCACGTCGTCGTTCAAGGAGCGCGGCGCGCTGAACCGGCTGAATGCGCTGTCCGCCGGGCAGCGCGGACGCGGCGTGATCGCGATGTCGGCCGGCAACCATGCGCAGGGCGTCGCCTACAACGCGCGGCGTCTCGGCATTCCCGCGACCATCGTGATGCCGGTGGGCACGCCGATGGTGAAGGTGGAGAACACCAAGCGGCACGGCGCCGAGGTGGTGATTTCCGGCGCCACCCTGGAAGAGGCGGGCGCGTTCGCGAGGGAGCACGGCGCGGCTCACGGCATGACGATGATCCACCCTTACGACGATCCCCTGATCATCGCGGGGCAGGGCACGGTGGCGCTGGAGATGCTTGCGGTGGTCCCCGAGCTCGATACGCTGGTGGTGCCGATCGGCGGCGGCGGGTTGATCTCCGGCATGGCGGTCGCGGCGCGCGCGATCAAGCCGGGGTTGCGCATCGTCGGCATTCAGGCCGAACTCTATCCGTCGATGTACAATGCCATCCGCAGCAGTCAACTGCCGATGCGCGGCGACACGCTTGCCGAGGGCATCGCGGTGAAATCGCCGGGCCGGATCACGACCGAGATCATCCGCCATCTCGTCGACGACATCCTGCTCGTTACCGAGCCGCAGATCGAGCGCGCGCTGGCGACCCTGATCTCGATCGAGAAGACGGTGGTCGAAGGCGCGGGCGCCGTCGGTCTCGCTGCCGTGCTCGCGCACCCCGCGCAGTTTGCCAGCCGCAATGTCGGGCTGGTGCTGAGCGGCGGCAATATCGATACCCGGCTGATCGCCTCGGTGCTGACCCGCGAGTTGGCGCGCGAGGGACGGCTGACGCAGCTGTCGATCGACATCGTTGACCGTCCGGGACAGCTCGCTGCCGTCTCCACACTGCTGGCGGATGCTGGCGCCAACATCATCGAGGTGTCCCACCAGCGCACCTTCTCCGACCTGCCGGCGAAAGCAACCCTGCTGGAACTGGTGATCGAGACGCGCGACCAGGCGCATCTCAACGACGTGATGGCAAAACTGGTGGCAGCCGATTTCAAGGCGCGCTGCACCTGAGCGTCAGGCGGTCCCCGGCATATCCTTCGCGGTGCGGCGGACGCCCGCTCCGCATTTTCCAGGCGAAAGGCGCGTGCGGCTGGCGGCCGATTCTTGCTCGGCCCAATTGGCAATCTCTCTGTCTGCTCGTGAAGTGTTCGCAAATGCGAACACTTCACGTTTGAGGTTCTCTCGGTCAGAATTTTAGTTGCGCACCTCAAAAAATGAGGACAGGATTACCGCAACAAAAAGACGGTTGGGAGGATTGTGATGAGACTGCTCGCGAAGCTGGGACTCGCCGCTGCCGCATGCCTGCTCTGGGCCAACGCCGCGAGCGCCGACACCACCGTGAAATGGCTGCATATCGAGGTCAATCCAGCCCAGGTGAAGATCTGGGAGGAGGTGGCTCGCGCCTATGAGGCGTCGCATCCGGGCGTCAAGATCGAGATGCAGTTCCTCGAGAACGAGGCCTACAAGGCCAAGCTGCCGACCATCCTGCAATCCAAGGACCGGCCGAACATCATCTACAGTTGGGCCGGCGGTGTCCTGAAGGCGCAGATCGAGGCTGGCGTGCTCGAGGACATCACCGACCAGGTCAAGGGCTACAGCGACAGCGTGACGCCGGCGGCGCTCGCGGCATTCACCGACAACGGCCACGTCTACGGCCTTCCCATCTCGCTGTCGCAGGTCGGCTTCGTCTGCAACAAGGAGCTGATGGCCAAGGCGAAGGTCGATCCCACGACGATCAAGAGCTGGGACGATCTGCTGGGCGCCGTGAAGACGTTGAAGGCGGCCGGCGTGACCCCGATCGTGGTCGGTGGCGCCGACAAATGGCCGCTGCATTTCTACTGGACGCATCTTGCGGTGCGGATCGGCGGCAAGCCGGCATTCGACGCGGCGCTGCGCGGCGAGAATGGCGGCTTCGCCGGCGACACCTTCGTCAAATCAGGTGAGCTGTTCAAGCAGCTCGTCGATCTCCAGCCATTCCAGAATGGCTTTCTTGGCTTCAAGAATCCGCAGGCCGTCGGCTATTTCGGCGACGGCAAGGCGGCGATGACGCTCGCGATCAGCTCCGTCTACAATCTGCAGCGGGCGCTCGCCGCCGACAAAGTGGGCCTAAGCGAAGCCAAGATCTGCTGGTTCGATTTTCCGGTCGTACAAGGCGGCAAGGGCGCGCCAACGGATACGCTCGGCGGCATCACGGGCTGGCTGGTCACCAAAGGCTCGCCGAAGGAAGCGGTCGATTTCCTGAAGTACTTCATCTCCAAGGACGTCCAGACGCGGCTGGCGGCAGGAAATTTCATCATCCCGGTGGTGCAGGGTGCGGACGCCGGCCTCAACAATTCCTTCATGAAGCTGATCGCGTCCAATCTGGCCAAATCGAACTATCACCAGAACTTCTATGACCAGAGCCTCGGCCCCTCCGTCGGTCGCGTCGTCAACGATGTCTCCGCGGAGATCGCCGGCGGCAGCATGAGTCCGCAGGAGGCTGCCAAGGCGATCGAGGCAGCGCGGAAGCAGGGCAACTGACGTGGCGCGGCCGATCGCGGGCTCGCCGGCGATGGATGTGGCGCCGGCATCGCTCTCCTCGCACGCGTTGCGCGGCCCGATCTGGGACGGCCGCTTCACCGTCGTGATCCTGTTCCTGCCGCCGGCGCTGCTGCTGTTCACGCTCTTCGTGGTGCTGCCGATCGGCGAGGCCGCCTGGTACTCGGGCTTCAACTGGAATGGGTTCGGCAGGCCAACCAACTGGATCGGCTTTGACAACTATCGTTTCGTGCTGGAGACGCGCGCGTTCTGGCTCGCGCTGCGCAACAACGGCCTGATCATTGCGGTCTCGCTGTGTGTCCAGCTGCCGCTGGCGCTGACGCTGGCCCTGATGCTCGCGGAGCGGTTCCGCGGCGCGGTGGCGCTGCGCATGCTGTTCTTCATGCCCTATATCCTCGCCGAGATCGCGACCGGGCTGATCTTCAGCTTCGTCTATGACGGCGATTACGGCCTGGTCGCCTCGATCTGGCGCAGCTTCGGCGCCGAGCCGCCGCATCTGCTGGCCTCGACGGATACGGCGATGCTGGCGGTGCTGATCGTGATCGTCTGGAAGTATTTCGGCTTCCACATGATGCTGTTCATCGCCGCGCTCCAGGGTATCGACAAGAGCCTGATCGAGGCGGCGCGGATCGACGGCGCCACCCGGACGCAGGGCCTGCGCCATGTCGTCATCCCCTTGCTCTATCCGACGATCCGGCTGTCGGTGTTCTTCGCCATCATCGGCTCGCTGCAACTGTTCGATCTCGTGATGCCGCTGACGCGCGGCGGTCCCGCCGATTCCTCGAACACGATGGTGAGCTTCCTCTACAACAACGGCATCTCGCGCATGCGGGTCGGCTATGGCAGCGCCATCGGCGTCATCCTGTTCGTGATCTGCGTGACCTTTGCCTTCACCTACAAGCGATGGTTCATGCGCGATGAATAGGGCCGAGGCCAACAGGGTGCCGTTCGATCCTGCCGTGCTGTTCAAGGCAGCGTTCCTCGCGATCGTCGCCATCTTCGTGCTGGTGCCGCTGCTCGCGACCTTGCTGGGCGGCTTCAAGTCGCTCGGAGAACTGCGGGTCAATCCGTTCGGCCTGCCACAGCACTGGGAGTGGCAGAACTACGCCGAGATCCTGCTCTCGGGGCGCTACTGGCAGCTCCTGCGAAATTCGCTGATCATCTCCACGCTGACGGTGGTCATGACTCTCGTCGTCGCGTCGATGGCGGCCTTCACCTTTGCCCATGTCCGATTTTACGGTAGCTCGATGCTGCTGAGCTACCTGACGCTCGGCTTGCTGTTTCCGGCTGCGACCGCCGTGTTGCCGCTGTTCATCAAGGTGCGCGATCTCGGGCTGCTGGACACCTATTTTGGCGTCGCGCTGCCGCAGGTCGCCTTCAGCCTCGCCATGAGCGTGCTGCTGCTGCGCCGCTTCTTCAAGGACATTCCCTACGAGCTGCTCGAGGCCGCGCTGGTCGACGGCTGCAGCTACATGAAATTCTTCCGCTACGTGACGCTGCCGCTGTCGCGCCCGATCCTGGCGACCGTCGGCACCATCACCTTCGTCAACAGCTGGAACGCCTATCTGCTGCCGCTCGTGATGCTGAATACCGATGCGCTGTATCCATGGCCGCTCGGCATCATGGTCTATCAGGGCGAGTATTCGTCCGAGTGGCACCTGATCCTCGCCTTCATCACCCTGACCATCCTGCCCACCATCGTTCTGTTCCTCCTGGCGCAGAAGCACATCGTCGCCGGCCTGACGTCGGGTGCGGTCAAGGGATGAACGGGACCTCACGGAGACCACAATGAGAAAAGTCGGCATCGGCATCATCGGCTGCGGAGTCATCAGCACGGCGTATCTGAAAGCTGCGCAGCGTTTTCCAGTCCTGGACATCAAGGCGCTCGCCGACATGCGCAGCGACGTTGCCGAGCGACAGAGCGCCGCGTTTGGCCTGCCGGCGATGCGGGTCGATCAATTGCTCAAGCGCGATGACGTCGAGATCGTCATCAATCTCACCGTGCCGCTCGCCCATACCGACGTCAGTCTCGCCGTGCTGAACGCCGGCAAGCACGTGCATTCCGAGAAGCCGCTCGGCATCGACGTCGCCGAGGCCCGCAAGGTGATCGAGCTTGCCGCGCAGAAGAATCTCCGCGTCGGCTGCGCGCCCGACACCTTCCTGGGCGGCGGCCACCAGACCGCACGCAAGCTGATCGACGACGGCGCGATCGGCACGCCTGTCGCCGGCAGCGCGTTCTTCGGCTGTCCCGGCCATGAGCGCTGGCATCCGGCGCCGGGCTTCTATTACCTGTGCGGCGGCGGGCCGATGCTCGACATGGGCCCGTACTACATCACCGATCTGGTGCAGTTGCTTGGCCCGGTCGCGAGCGTGATGGGCTCAACCGCGCGCCCGAGATCCGAACGCCTCGTCACCAGCGAGCCGATGAATGGCACCTTGATACCGGTCGAGGTCGAAACCCACGTCGCGGGCACGCTCGAGTTCGAGAGCGGGGCGGTGGTCTCGGTCACCATGAGTTTCGACGTTCCGAAGCACCGGCACGCGCCCATCGAGATCTATGGCGCCGAGGGCAGCATGCTGGTGCCGGACCCCAACCGCTTCGGTGGCGAGGTCCAGGTCGCCAAGACCGGCGGCGACTGGCAGACGATGCCGCTGACGCATGGTCACGTCGACGGCGAGTTCCGCTCCATCGGCGTGGCCGACATGGCAACCGCGATCCTGAACGACCGCCCGCATCGGGCCAGCGGTGCACTCGCCTTCCACGTGCTGGAGGTCATGGAGGCGTTCCAGACTTCTGCAAACGAAGGGCGGCGGGTCAAGATCGAGAGCCGCGTGGAGCGGCCGGCGATGTTGCCTGTTGGACGCGACACCGGACAGATCGACTGAGGACAGAGACATGCGCAAGGCAATGATTGTATGGGGCGGCTGGTCAGGACATGACCCCGATCTCTGTGCCTCGATGATCCGCGGCTGGCTCAAGGCGGAAGGCTTCGAGGTGCGGATCGAGACCACGACGGCCGCGTTCGCAGATCCTGCGATCCACGATCTGTCGCTGATCATCCCGATCTACACGATGTCCAAGATCGAGAAGGCGGAAGCGCTCAATCTCTGCGCGGCGGTGCGCAGCGGCGTCGGGCTCGCCGGCCACCATGGCGGCATGTGCGATGCCTTCCGCGATTCGGTCGACTACCAGTTCCTGTGCGGCGGGCAATGGGTCGCCCATCCCGGCAACATCATCGACTATCGGGTCGACTTGACCAGGCCGGACGATCCGATCATGAAGGGCCTGACAGGTTTCGAGCACCGTTCCGAGCAGTATTACATGCACGTCGATCCGGCCAACGAGGTGTTGGCGACCACGACCTTCACCGGAGAGCACGCCCCATGGATCGAGGGGGTGGTGATGCCGGTGGTCTGGAAGAAGCGTTACGGCGCGGGCAGGGTGTTCTATTCCTCGCTCGGCCACCGTGCCTACGAGCTCGACGTGCCGGAGATCCGGACGTTGATGACCCGCGGCATGCTATGGGCGGCGCGCGAGTGACGGCTGACGCGAACCCGTTACCGGTCCGGGCCACGTTGGAGGACGTCGCGCGGACGGCGGGCGTGTCGCTCGCCACCGTCGACCGCGTCATCAACCGGCGCGAGGGCGTGCGCGCCAAGACCGTTGCCCGAGTGGAGGCCGCTGTTGCCAAGCTGGGTTATCGCGCCGACGTCGCGGCGGCACGGCTCGCGCGCGGCCAGAGCTTCCGCTTTGCCTTCGTGCTGCCGACCGGTGGCAACAGCTTCATGACCATCCTGACCGAGCAGGTCCAGCGCACGGCAGAGTGGCTGGCCGGCCAGCGCGGCTTCATCGATATCCTCCACGTCGACGTGTTCGATCCTGACGTGCTGGCCGGTGCGTTGGAGAACCTGTCGCCGGCCTATCAGGGCGTTGCGGTCATTGCGCTGGATCACCCCAGAGTGCGCGCCGCGATTGACGAACTCACCGCGCGCGGCATCGCGGTGGTGACCCTGGTCTCTGACGCCCCGAGCTCGCGCCGCCTGCACTACGTCGGCATCGACAACCCTGCCGCGGGACGGACGGCGGCCACGCTGATGGGGCGATACCTCGGCGGCCGCGAGGGGACGGTTGCCGTGATCGCGGGATCATTGTCGCTGCGCGATCACGCCGAGCGGCAATTCGGCTTTCACCAGATCCTGTCCAGCGAGTACCCGAACCTGCTCGCGCTTCCGGTCATCGAAGGCCGCGATGAGAGCGAGCGCACGCGGGAGCTGACCGCCGCGCTGCTCGCGCGCCATCCGGATCTGCGCGGCATCTACTGTTGCGGCGCCGGCAACCGTGGCATCGCCGACGCGCTCGAGGCGTCCGGCCGTGCCCGGGATGTGGTCTGGATCACGCATGAGCTGACCCAGCACACCAGGCGGTTCCTGGTCCGTGGCACGTGCGACGCCATCATCAACCAGGATCCCGGCCACGAGGCGCGCTCGGCTGCGCGGGTCCTGCTCGCGCACTGCTCGGGCGAGCCGATCAGCCCCGATCAGGAACGCATCCGTATCGATATCTTCCTGCGGGACAATCTTCCCTAGCCGACAAGCCTAGAGCCAGCCGAAGATCGCGAGCGCCAGGGCCGCCTGGGCGACGAAGCCGACGACGAACGCAAGGGTGCGAAATACGGGCAGGCCGATCGCGTAGACGATGACGTGGGCGACACGCGACCAGAAATAGACGGCGCAGGCGAGCACGGTCCATTTGGTCGAATAGTCGATCGCGTTGAGGATCAGCACCAGCGGTGCGAAGATCACGAGGTTCTCGACCGCATTGTCGTGCGCGAACATCAGCCGCGTCGCCCACGGCGCGTGCGGCTTGTCGTTGCGGGTGGGGTTGGCCATGGCGCCCGTGAGGCCGCGGACCTGGCAGCGGTTGAGGATATAGGGAACCCACAGCAAGCCGGTCAGAATGACCGTGAGCGTCAGCCAGAACAGTTCGCGCGTCATCGAGATCCCCTCAACTGATTCCCGTCCCGTCCCGGCGGGACGGAGCGGTTATAGTCAATCGCGGCGGATCACGCTATGCGCGGACGCGGACATAGGAGCCCGGCGCGTCCTCGATCGGTGGATAGGCCTCGGTGCCGACGCTGCGCGCCGGAACCTCTTCCGGATCGAGCTGGCTCAGCCATTCGCGCCAGTCCGGCCACCAGGAGCCCTTGTGCTCCTGCGCGCCCTTGATCCAGTCCTTCAGCGAGATGTCGTGGATCTGGTCGTTGGTCCAGTACTGATACTTGCCGGAGGAGGGCGGGTTGACGACGCCGGCAATGTGGCCGGAGCCAGACAGCACGTACTTCACCGGGCCGCCGAAGAATTGCGAGCCGTACAGCACGGAGTCGGCCGGCGCGATGTGGTCCTCGCGGGTCGCGAGATTGTAGACCGGCACCTTCACCTTGGACAGATCGAGCAGCGTGTTGTCGAGCACCATCGTGCCCTGCGTCAACCGGTTCTCCAGATAGCAGTTGCGCAGGTAGTAGGAGTGATTGGCCGCCGACATGCGCGTGGCGTCCGAATTCCAATGCAGCAGGTCGAACGCCGAAGGCGGCTGACCCTTGAGGTAGTTGTTGACAACGTAGGACCAGATCAGGTCGTTCGACCTGAGCATGTTGAAGGCCATCGCCATCTTGCTGCCTTCGAGCACGCCCGAAGCCTGCATGTCGCGCTCCAGCGCCGAGATCTGGGTCTCGTCGACGAACACCAGGAGATCGCCGGCATGGGTGAAGTCTACTTGCGCCGCGAGGAATGTCGCCGAGGTCACGCGCTGGCGGCGCTTGTCGGCGAGCCAGGCCAGCGTGGTCGCGAGCATGGTGCCACCGACGCAATAGCCCATCGTGTGGACCTTCATCTCGCCCGTCACCTTCTCGATGACGTCCATCGCGGTGAGCGGGCCTTCCTTCATGTAGTCTTCCCAGGTCTTGGTCCCGAGCGACTTGTCGGGGTTGACCCAGGAGATCACGAACACGGTGAGGCCCTGATCGACGCACCATTTGACGAAGGATTTCTCGGGACGCAGATCGAGGATGTAGAACTTGTTGATCCAGGGCGGCACGATCAGCAGCGGCGTGCGCAGCACCGTCTCGGTCGACGGCGCATACTGGATCAGCTGCATCATCTCGTTCTGGAAGATCACCTTGCCCGGCGTCGTCGCCATGTTGACGCCGACCTCGAGATTGGCCGGGTCGGACTGGCGGATCTTTAGCGAGCCCTTGCCGGCCTCGATGTCCTCCGCGAGCATCTGCATGCCGCGCACCAGGTTGTCGCCGCTCGACGCTACCGTCTGCCGCAGCACCTCGGGATTGGTCAGCACGAAGTTCGAGGGCGCCAGCGCATTGGTGATCTGGTTGACGTAGAACTCGGCCTTCTTGCGCGTGTGCGGATCGAGGCCCTCGGCATTGTGGACGAGGTCCTGCGCCCACTGCGTCGTCAGCAGATAGGCCTGCATCACGAAGTCGAAGAACTGGTTCGACTTCCATTCCGGATCGGCGAAGCGCTTGTCGCGCGGGGAGGGCGATATGGCCGGGGGGCGTCTTCGCCGGCGAGACGTCGCGCGGCCGAGCCCCACAAATCGAGATAACCCTTGGCGATCTTGGTCTGGATGTCGCTGGCGCGATCCTTGTCGGACAGCCAGTAGTCGGCGACGGCGGTGAAGGATTTGACGACCTCGGTCAATTCGGTCGGTGGCCGGTCCTGAACTTCGCCCGTCTCGCGCGGCTTCAGGTAGGCCGAAAGCGCCTTGCCGCTGCTTTCCATGGCTTTCGCGATGTTCATCGCGAAAGCTTCCGCATCGAATGATTTTTCGGGATTGCTGCTGTTCTGAACGTCGGTCATGGCTCGATTACACTATCGCGTCGGGACCGTCTCGTCACCGCGCGAGATCAATAATCCGCGAGTCTGCGACAAATTCGATCCTTGATTGTTGCGTTGCGAAAAAATCTCTCGCTTCCGACACGTTGATCACGTAGCTGGATGAAATTCCTGTTCAAGCCGGTAACGTTTCGAGTGACAATTGGTTGTACTGCGGCAAAAATGCGCCGCGCTGCGGTCGGGCTGGGGCCGTCGACTGGACGATGGGGACTGAGGGACGTGCGCGTGGGGCCGCAGGGGCAAGGCTGTCAGGAGCGAGGCTGGAGGTCGGGACGGCGCGCCCTTGTTGCAGGGCTCGTTGTGTTCGGCGCGGTCACGCTTGCCGGGTGCTCCAGTCCAATCGCGGACATGCCTTCGCTCGACGCGGATGCGGTTGCCCGACCCAGGGAGCCGGGCGGGTATCTGCCCGTCAACGACGTGCCGCGCGACCGCGATGCGCCGATCATTTCGCCGCAGGAGCGCGACAAGATCGAAAAGGAGCTGCTTGCGGCGCGCGACCGCCAGGCTTCGGCGGGCACGAGCACCAGGCCCAGATGATCGGCCAGGTGACCAAGGGTCGGGTGATCGGCCGCCCGGAGCGGCGTAATTGTCTGGCGCGGCGCGGCGGCCATGATAAAACACCGGAATCAACACCTCCGCGTGTCGTTGCCAGCCAAGCGGCGAGCCCGTGCTAAACTCCTGATCTAGCACCGGTTTCAAGGCGTGGCCCGCGTCGCCGCAGCGCCAGCTCTGCTGGCGAATCCGCCCCCGGTTGCCGGAGCCGAGAGACCCATGGAAGATTTCTACCGCATCCGCCGTCTGCCGCCTTACGTGTTCGAGCAGGTCAACCGGGCCAAGGCGGCCGCGCGGAACGCCGGGGCCGACATCATCGATCTCGGCATGGGCAATCCGGATCTGCCGGCGCCGCCGCACGTGCTGGAGAAGCTCAAGGAGACCTTGGGCAAGCCGCGGACCGACCGCTATTCGGCCTCGCGTGGCATCATCGGGCTGCGCCGGGCGCAGGCGGCCTACTACGATCGCCGTTTCGGGGTGAAGCTCAACCCCGACACCCAGATCGTGGCGACGCTCGGCTCCAAGGAAGGCTTTGCCAACGTCGCGCAGGCGATCACGGCGCCGGGTGACGTCATTCTCTGCCCCAACCCGAGCTATCCGATCCATGCCTTCGGCTTCCTGATGGCGGGCGGCGTGATCCGCTCGGTGCCTTCCGAGCCGACGCCGCAGTTCTTCGAGGCGGCCGAGCGCGCGATCATTCATTCCATCCCGAAGCCGCTGGCGCTGATCGTCTGCTATCCGAGCAACCCGACCGCCTATGTCGCGAGCCTCGACTTCTATCGCGACCTCGTCGCATTCGCGAAGAAGCACGAGATCCTGATCCTGTCGGACCTCGCTTATGCCGAGGTGTATTTCGACGACAAGAACCCGCCGCCGTCGGTGCTGCAGGTGCCGGGCGCGATGGACGTCGCCGTCGAGTTCACCTCGATGTCGAAGACCTATTCGATGGCCGGCTGGCGTATGGGCTTTGCCGTCGGCAACGAGCGCATCATCGCCGCGCTGGCGCGCGTGAAATCGTATCTCGACTACGGCGCGTTCACGCCGGTCCAGGTCGCAGCGACGGCCGCGCTGAACGGTCCCGACGACTGCATCCGCGAGATGCGCGATGTCTATCGCAAGCGCCGCGACACGCTGGTCGAGGCGTTCGGCCGGGCCGGCTGGGAGATCCCGTCGCCTGAGGCCTCGATGTTCGCCTGGGCGCCTTTGCCGGAGAAGTTCAAGAGCCTCGGCAGCATGCAGTTCGCGACGCTCATGGTCGAGAAGTCCGGCGTTGCGGTGTCGCCGGGCGTCGGCTTCGGCGAGCATGGCGAGGGCTATGTCCGCATCGCGATGGTCGAGAACGAGCAGCGCATCCGGCAGGCCGCGCGCGGTGTCCGCCGCTTCCTTGAAAGCGGGATCGAAACGTTGCACAACGTCGTTCCCATCGCCAACCGGCGCTGAGCCCTCCCGTACTTTCCTTTCGACAGGTTCTTTGATTCCATGGTCGCACCCCTGAGAGTGGGCATCGCGGGCCTCGGCACCGTGGGTGTCGAGGTCGTTCGTCTCATCGAGCGTGAGGGACGCGTGCTTACCGAACGCACGGGGCGCCCGGTGAAGGTCGTCGCCGTGACGGCGCGGTCGAAGGCCAAGAAGCGCGGCATTGATCTGTCCGGGATCAAATGGGCCAAGGGATCCGATCGCGCTGGCTGGTGATCCCGAAATCGACTGCCTGGTCGAACTGATGGGGGGCGCGGGTGATCCCGCGCTGTCGGCGATCGACACCGCTCTCAAGGCCGGCAAGTCGGTGGTGACGGCCAACAAGGCGCTGATCGCCAAGCACGGTCTGAAGCTCGCCAAGGCGGCCGAGAAGCATGGCGGCGCGCTGAACTTCGAAGCTGCCGTCGGTGCCGCCATTCCGGTGATCAAAACACTGCGCGAGGGGCTCGCGGGCACCGGCATCAGCCGCGTCTATGGCATCCTCAACGGCACCTGCAACTACATCCTGACCCGGATGGAGCAGGAAGGGCTGTCGTTCGACGAATGTCTGAAGGACGCCCAGCGTCTCGGCTATGCCGAGGCCGATCCGTCGTTCGACATCCATGGCCACGACACCGCGCAGAAGCTCGCGATCCTGGCGAGCCTCGCCTTCGGCACCCAGGTGGCGCAGAACTCCGTCTATGTTGAAGGCATCTCTTCGATCGCGCCGGAGGACCTGCGCGCGGCCGCCGAGCTCGGCTACCGCGTCAAGCTGCTCGGCGTTGCCGTGCGCACCGCCAAGGGCATCGAGCAGCGGGTGCATCCGACGATGGTGCCGAAATCCTCCTCGATCGCCCAGGTGATGGGTGTGACCAATGCGGTCACGATCGACGGCGACGGTATCCCGCCGATCACGCTGGTCGGTCCGGGAGCAGGGGGCGCCGCGACGGCGTCCGCGGTCGTGGCCGATATCGCCGATGTCGCGCGCGGCATCCGGGCCGCGCCGTTCGGGCGTCCGGTCGAGAAGCTGCAGGCGACCGAGAAGGCGCCGATGGAGCGGCACGAGGGCGGCTATTACATCCGCCTGATGGCGCGTGACCATGCCGGCACGGCGGCGACCATCGCGACCCGACTCGCCGAGCAGAAGATCTCGATCGAATCGATCGTGCAGCGCCATCCCAATGGCAGCGAGCCGGCGAAGACCGCCGGCAAGTCCGCGCCGGTCCCGGTCATCCTCATCACCTATGCGACCCATGAGGACGCCGTGCATCGCGCGCTCCAGGCGGTGCAGCGCGACAAGGTCATCAGCGGCAAGCCCCAGGTGATCCGGATCGAGAAGAACTAGCGCATGATGCCCAGGGAACCGCTTGTCCCTGCTCAAACAAACGCGTGGCGTTTGGTATAGGTTCATGCTCAAAGCGGGAGAGTAGACGGGCGGGGAGCGGCCATTCGTGCCGACCGCCTGACCCGGACGCCGCCCAGGGGGCGGCGTGCGAGCGGTAGATTTTGATGGCGGATGTCCGCCTTGACGTCTTGAGGAGTTGATCGATGTCGACGCAGATTTCTGTCCCGCAACAATTGCTGCTCGAGCGCATCCTGACGCTGGAGCTGGTGCGCGTGACCGAACGGGCGGCGGTGTCGGCGGCGCGGCTGCGCGGCCACGGCCAGGAGAAGCCGGCGGACCAGGCGGCCGTGGATGCGATGCGCCGTGAGCTCAACAAGCTGCCGATCGAAGGCACGGTGGTGATCGGTGAGGGCGAGCGCGACGAGGCCCCGATGCTCTATATCGGCGAGAAGGTCGGCCTCAATGCCGGTCCCAAGGTCGACATCGCGGTCGACCCGCTGGAGGGTACGACCCTCTGCGCCAAGAACATGCCCGGTGCGATCGCGACCATGGCGATGGCCGATGGCGGTACCTTGCTGCACGCCCCCGACGTCTACATGCAGAAGATCGCGGTCGGCCCGGGCTACGCCAAGGGCGTCGTCGACATTGACGCGACGCCCGCCGACAACGTGCGCCGGCTCGCCAAGGCCAAGGGCGTCGAGCCCGGCGCGATCACGGTGCTGGTGCTCGACCGTCCACGCCACGCCGACATCATTCAGGGCGTCCGCTCGACCGGCGCAGCGGTGCGCCTGATCACCGACGGCGATGTCGCCGGCGTGATCCATTGCGCCGATCCCGACAATACCGGCGTCGACATGTATCTCGGCACGGGTGGCGCGCCGGAAGGCGTGCTGGCCGCGGTGGCGCTGCGCTGCATCGGCGGCCAGATGCAGTGCCGCCTGATCCTCGACACCGAGGAGAAGCGCGAGCGCGCCCACAAGATGGGCGTCGGTGATCCCAAGATGATCTACGGCATCGAGGACATGGCCCGCGGCGACTGTCTGTTCGCGGCCACCGGCGTCACCACCGGCTCGCTGCTCTCCGGCGTCAAGTTCCGCAAGGACGGCGTGATCGAGACCGAGACCGTCGTGATGCGCTCGGTCACCGGCACGGTGCGCTACATCCGTGCGGAGCACCGCCAGCTGGCGAAGTTCCACCTCGACTGACGGCGGCGCGCTGACATGTCCGATCTGTCCATGGTCAAGGCGCTGGTGTTCGACGTGTTCGGCACCGTCGTCGACTGGCGCACCAGCCTGATCGACGACTTCGCCGCGTGGTCGAAGACTCGCGGCATCCAGGGCGACTGGACCGCGCTGGTCGATGGCTGGCGCGGGCTCTATGTCGGTTCGATGGACGAGGTCCGCAGGCACCCCGAGCGCGGCTACGTCATCCTCGACGTGCTGCACCGGCGCTCGCTGGAGACGCTCGTCGCGCAGCTTGGCATCACCGGCTTGACCGACGCCGATCTCGATCATCTCACCCGCGGCTGGCACCGGCTGCATCCGTGGGCCGACAGTGTCGCCGGGCTGACCCGGCTGAAATCCAAATACATCATCGCGCCGCTCTCCAACGGCAATGTCGCGCTGCTCACCAACATGGCGAAGTTCGCGGGTCTGCCGTGGGACCTCGTCCTCTCCGCAGAGCTGTTTCAGCACTACAAGCCCGACTCCGAGACCTATCTCGGCGCCGCGCGTCTGCTCGGTCTTGCGCCCGGCGAGGTGATGATGGTCGCCGCGCACAACAACGACCTCGAAGCCGCGCAGCGCTACGGCCTGAAGACCGCCTTCGTCGCCCGCCCCACCGAATACGGCCCGCTGCAGAGCCGCGACTTCGACGCCACCGGCGCCTGGGACATCGTCGCCGCCGATTTCGGCGGTATCGCCGATCGCCTCGGCTGCTGACCCTCCCGCCTCACGCGCCCGACACGATCACGCCGTACCAGCCGAGGCCCTTGTAGGTCTCGTAACCGGGCGTGGCGTGGAACGCGACCAATCGCCCGGACGCATCCTGATAGAAGCCGCTGCGCTTGCCATCGAGCTTCAGCGATACGCGCTCGCTGAGGATGCCCTGGCCGTCCGAGGACGCGATGACGCGCAGATTGGAATCCACCAGCAGCACGCGCGCGCGGTCGCTTTCGCTGACGCGGACGCCCTGGACGATCGCACGCGCCTGGGCCTCCCAGTCGAAATGGATGGCGAGCACGCCGAGCGGCTTGCCATGCGCCTTGCCGTCCTCGCGCACGGATGCGCAATAAGTCGCGACCTGGGCGTTGCCGAGCAGCGGCTGGCACTCGACGTCGCCGGCGACGTAGTCATCGCCCGAGCGCAAGCCCCGCGCCTCGCGAAACCATTTGGTCTCGGCGACGCTCTGGCCGACGACGTTGAAGCGGTCGGCGCGGCCGTTGGCGATGACCTTGCCGGTGGGATCGCACAGCCACAGATCGAGATAGACCGTGTAGGCTGAGAGAATCACCGCGAGCCGTTCGCAGACATGGGCGACGCGTGCGGCGTCGGGCGCGGCGGCGCAATCGACCACGGCGGAGTCCGTCGCCCACCAGCGCACATCGCAGGTCCGCTCATAGAGATTGCGGTCGATCAGCTCGATCGCATTCAGCGCCAGATCGACCATGCGCTCGCCGCGGGCACGTTCGGTCATGCGCTCGATCGAGCTCTTCAGATTGCCGGTGCGCGTCGTGAGCTGGCCCTCCAGCTCGCGCGCGATGGTCTCGACGAGCTGGCCGACCGCGCGCACCTCCTGGGCCACCACGGCGAAGCCTGCCCCTTGTGCGCCGACCCTTGAGCTCTCGATCAGCGCGTTCAAGGCCAGCATCTTCATCTGATTGGTGATCTGCTGGATCGACTTGGTCTTCTCGCAGGCGATCTGATTGACCTCGCCGGTGAGCCGGGCGATCAGCGCGGAGACATCGGTCTCGTCATCCTTGGACGTCGTTTGTGCTGGAGCGGCGGAGGGCAGCGTCTTCAACTCGGGCGCGGTCAGCATCGAAAATCAACTCCATGTTGCCGCGCCTCTCCGTCGGCACGAAGAGGGCGAACAAATCCGACCAAATAATTGATTGAAATGTTACGGAGTTCGCCTAACGGCTGTTTAATGCACTCCATTGAACGCAGCTCTAATTTTAGGCAACCTGACGTATATGTCGGCATTTGCCAGATTTTCTGTGAGTTCCCCCGGGTTTTCGCACGATTCTGGTGGGCTTCATCGATGGAACCTGCTGATGGATGCCAGTTGCTGTAGATCTGACGGGTCTCCGGTTTTCAGATCGTTGCGCTGCAAGCGAGGCCCCGCGCATGGCACCATCCGCCCTTGCACTGCCCCTGAGCGCCCCGCAGGCGTTCCTGGGGGTGCGGCTCTCGCTGACCAACAAATTGTGGCGCGACCGGCTGGATGCGCGCGGCGCGGCGCGCGCGCTTGCGATGGTGCAGCGCTATCAGTTGCCCGAGATGCTGGCGCGCGTCCTGGCGGGGCGTGACGTCGAGATCGACGCGGTCAACGACTTCCTCGATCCGACCATCCGCAAGCTGATGCCGGATCCGTTCACGGTGACGCAGATGGAGGCGGCGGCGCAGCGCATTGCCGACGCCGCGGTGAAGGGCGAGAAGGTTGCGATCTTCGGCGACTACGATGTCGACGGTGCGACCTCGGCGGCGCTGCTCGCCTGGCACCTGCGCCATTGCGGGCTCGATCCCCTGATCCACATTCCCGACCGCATCTTCGAAGGCTATGGGCCGAACGTCGAGGGCGATCCGCGCGCTCGCCGGCAAGGGCGCGACGCTGCTCGTGACCGTCGACTGCGGCACCACCAGCCTGGAGCCGCTGGCGGAGGCGCGGCGGCTCGGCATGTCCGTGGTCGTGATCGATCATCATCAATGCGGCGAGGAGCTGCCCGAGGTCGAGGCTCTGGTGAATCCGAACCGGCCCGACGATCTTTCCGGGCTCGGCTATCTCGCCGCCGTCGGGCTGACGCTGGTGACGCTGGTTGCGGTCAATCGCGAGCTGCGCGGCCGCGGCTTCTGGAGCAGCACGCGGCCGGAGCCGGATCTGCTCAGCATGCTGCATCACGTCGCGCTCGGCACTGTCGCCGACGTCGCGCCCTTGATCGCGCTCAACCGCGCCTTCGTCGCCAAGGGCCTGATCGCGATGCGCCGGCGCGACCATGTCGGGCACACCGCGCTGATGGATGTCGCCCGCCTCAACGGCCCGCCCGAGGCGTGGCATCTCGGCTTCATGCTGGGACCGCGCATCAATGCCGGTGGGCGCATCGGCCGAGCCGATCTCGGCGTGCGGCTGCTGCTGGAGAGCGACGTATCGGAAGCCGCGCGCATTGCCGCCGAGCTCGACCGGCTCAACGGTGAGCGCCGGATCATCGAGCAGCAGGCCGAGGCGCAGGCCGAGGCCGAGGCGCTGGCTTCGCTCGGCTTCGAGGACAAGGGCGCGGTGATCGTCACCGCGTCGGAAGGCTGGCATCCCGGCGTGGTCGGGCTGGTCGCGTCCAGGCTCAAGGAAAAGTTTGCCCGGCCGGCGTTTGCGATCGCGCTTGAGCCGGGCGGCATCGGCACCGGGTCGGGCCGCTCGATCCCGGGCGTCGATCTCGGCAAGGCGGTCCGCCACGCCGTGGAGCAGGGCATCCTGATGAAGGGCGGCGGGCATGCGATGGCCGCCGGCGTCACCTTGCGCAAGGAGCGGCTGGCGGAGTTTCGCGCTTTCTCGAAAGCGCGCTCGCCGCCGACGTGGCCGACGCACGTCACGTCAACGAGATCCTGATCGACGGCGCCATCAGCGCGCGCGCCGCGACGCCCGAGCTGGTCGCGACGCTCAATCGCGCCGGTCCCTTCGGCAGCGGCAATCCCGAGCCGATCGTGGCGCTGCCGTCGCATCAGCTGGTCTACGCCGACGAGGTCGGGCAGGCGCATCTCAAGCTGCGCTTCAAGTCCGGCGACGGCGCCGCCGTGAATGCGATCGCATTCCGCAGCGTGGGCCAGAAGCTCGGCAACGCCCTGGTTCAGCATCGCGGACAGATCCTGCACGTCGCCGGCACCCTCACCGTCGACCGTTACCAGGGCGTCGAGCGCGTGCAACTGCGCGTGCTGGATGTGGCCGTGCCGGATCATGGTCCGGCGATGATCAGGTAGCAGCGGAGGTCTGCGCGGCGGTCGTTACTCACATGATCATCCGCGAGCATGCCCCCTCGTTCTCGCCGCGCATTCGCGCCCGAGTGATGCCTGGTCCAAGCCCTCATCGATGAAAGAGGGCGCAGGGAATGCCGGGTGAAGGCCTCACCCATGGCCCGCCTGCAAACAAAAAGCAGGCGGCAGTGACCACAGGCAAAGCCGTTTCAACCGGCATTCCCTGCGCGGAGGTCTTAACGCTTATACGCGATCTCCCCGGTGTCCGGCTTGTTAGCCACCGTCGCCCCCGGGCTCATCATCACCCGAAGGCTTGGCGCCAGCTTCGGGGCGCCAGGACCACGCGATTTCACGTCCGCAACCCGTCGTTCGTCCGCGCGCATGAAGCACGCTGCGACACGATCACGGCCACCGCATCCCGCCCTCCACGTTCATGACGATCGCGAAGCGCCCCTTGTGTTCAGAAAGTCTGTCAAGATGCGCGAACGGGCGGTTCTCGCAAAACCGCCCGTCGCTGGATCTGAGCCCGTAGCGCCCCAAACGTGGCAGAGCCTGTTTCAGAGCGAGGGACAGCTCCGGTGATCTTCCTCAACCCGAACAGTTGCAAGGGCCTCGAGCCCATACAAGGCAAGGAAGGGAGTGGATGATGACACAAATCGCAAACGGTGTCGCCGGCATCGATGTGGCCAAGGACAAGGTGGACGGCTGCATTCGCAGCCTCGGACTACGGCAGACGTTCCCGAGCACTCCGCAAGGGCACCGCCAGCTGGTGGCCTTGCTTCGCAAGCACAAGGTGAACAAGGCCGTCATGGAGGCCAGCGGCGGTTACGAGCGCGAATGGGCCAAGGTGTTGCGCCAGGCCGGCGTGGAGGTGCGGATCGTCGATCCCAAGCGGGTTCGCAACTTTGCCCTGTCGGCCGGTCGACTGGCGAAGAACGACACGATCGATGCGGAGATGATCGCCTGGTTCGCCGAGACGTTCAACGACGCACCGAGCCAGACCTACGATGCTGCCCGCGAGGAACTGGCGGGGCTGGTGAAAGCACGCAAGAACCTGATGGATCTGAAAACCCGTCTGCAGAACCAGAACGAGCATGTCGTGCAGGGATTGGCGCAGAAGGCCCATTCCCAGGTGTTGAAGACGCTCGCTGCCCAGATTGCGAAGCTCGAGGCTGCGATCTCGGCCAAGGTCAAGGCCACACCGGAGTTTGCCGAGCGCGCCGAGATCATCGAAAGTGTGCCAGGGCTTGCCGGCACGACCTCCGCCATCCTCATTGCAGGAGCGCCAGAGCTCGGCAAGGTGAGTGACGAGATCGCCGCGGCCCTGATCGGGGTCGCCCCTTACGACGACGACAGCGGCAAGCGCCGAGGCGAGCGCCACATCAAGGGCGGTCGACGCTGGGTGAGAAACGGCCTGTTCACTCCCTGCCTCGGCGCAGCGACCCAGCATAATCCGGTGCTCAAGGCCTACTATCAGCGTCTCACCGCCAAGGGCAAGGAGCCCAAAGTTGCGCTCATCGCCTGCATGCGCAAGCTGATTGTCATCCTCAACACGATGATCGGGCGCGGAGAAAAATGGAATCCTAAGTCACCACGCGTTGCAGTGAGCTGATCGAGCGCCATGCCGCGCTCGGTCCACGACCGAGCGCATGCCAAGCCCAAAGGACGGCGAGCGGACGGGGTCAAGGCCTTGAGCCGCCGAAGGCGGGGGCGCGTCTCGCGCCAGCCTTGAGGCCGGCCGGTCGCCGGCCTACCTCAACAGCACAGTTGCTCTCATGAGGACGGGACCCGGATGTTATTTCCGATTTTCGGAATAAAAGTAAGCGGAAACTTTAGGCGCTGGGGAAAGCCTGCCAGGCGGGTCATCCAGCGTCTCTGCTGGCCTCACTTTCGGCCAACATCTCCGCACGCGCTCAGCGCCAGATCGGCTTCGGCAGCTCGAAGGATTCTGAACGTCTTGATATGGCGCGGTGCGGGCGCGACGTTGTCGGCGATCGAGAACAGCAGCGTCGCCTCGAACGGCACGTCGGGAGCTTCCACGGCGTAGCCGGAGCACGTGACGGGCGTGCCTCGGCAGCACCCTTCGAGGCTGAGCGTCAACTCGTCCGGACCGAACAGCGACGGCTGTCCCGGGGCATGACGCTTGGTCTTGATGATGGCGGTGAAATGATCGCCGTGGGCCTCGTAGCTTCCGGCATAGCTCAGCACGGTGTCGCCGCCGCACACCTTGCCGCCCACCAGCTCGACGATGCCGGTTCCCTGGCCTTTGGGGGTCCTGAACCAGGCCGAATAGGTGCCTTCCTTGATCATCTGCCACAGATCCCACCGTTGGGTCGCGAGCATGGTTGTGCGCCGCAAATTAAGGGAAGGTGAAAACGATCGTCAGAACAGGCCGGGAACCCGGAATTTGTTCGTGTACGAACGGTGGGGGAGCAGCAGCGGCCGTCTCCACGGGCTCTCGGCCAGCCGCGCCGCGAGTCGCGGGAGGCCCAATCGCGCATTGCGAGGTCATCCATTGGCCTCAAGAAAATCGTCCGACTGGATGTCGGCCCGCGTATAAGGGAATCAGACCAAGGCCTACTTTGAGGACACTCCGATGCCGTCCGAACCCCGCTCGCCGCGCCTCGCCGTTCTGATCGATGCCGACAATGCCTCGGCCAAGATCGTGGACGGACTGTTCGAGGAGATCGCCAAGATCGGCGAGGCGAGCGTGCGCCGGATCTATGGCGACTTCTCCAGTCCGCGCTCCAGGCCCTGGGCCGATACGCTGGCGCGTCACGCGATCGTGCCGCAGCAGCAGTTCGCCTACACCACGGGAAAGAACGCCTCCGACATCACGCTGGTGATCGACGCGATGGACCTGCTGCACAGCGGACGGTTCGACGGCTTCTGCCTGGTGTCGTCGGACAGCGACTTCACCCGGCTCGCCGCGCGCATCCGCGAGCAGGGCACCGACGTGTTCGGCTTCGGCGAGCAGAAGACGCCGGAGAGTTTTCGGCAGGCCTGCCGCAGGTTCATCTACACGGAGAATTTGCGCAGCGACGCCGCGAGCAGCAAGGACGCGGACAGCGCTGCGGCGCCGAAGTCGCTGCTGCCGATCAGCGCGGCGACGCCGATGATCAAGAAGGTCATCACGCAGATGGAGAGCGAGGACGGCTGGGTCGCACTCGGCGAGGTCGGCAAGCAGCTCTCCAACCTGGTCTCCGATTTCGATCCGCGCACCTATGGCTGCCGCAAGCTGAGCGATCTCGTGCGCAAGACTGGCGCCTTCGAGATCGAGGAGCAGGCGAAGGGCGGCTCGGTGCGCATCCGCGTGAAGGCGGTGACGGGGTCGCATGGCAGGGCGAGAGCGGCGAAGACGAGCCAGCGCGAAGCACCGGCGAAGCCGTGAGGCCTCGCTGATCAGCTGCGCATCCTGCTCACAATGACGAGCCGCTAGCCGCCCTGTCTGAGCTTCGCCAGCACCTTCAGGCCGCCATAGCCGTCGGCGGGGGTGAGGCCGGCCTTGGCCTGGAAGTCGCGGATCGCCTTCATGGTGTCGTTGCCGACGCGACCGTCGGTGCCGCCGGTGTCGAAGCCGGCCGCCGTCAGGCGCTTCTGCATCTCCTGCACCTCGGCCAAGGTCAGCGCGCGCTCCGAGCCGGGGAAGGGCTGCAGGAAGGGCGGGGCGCCCAGGATGCGGTCGCCGAGATGGCAGATCGCGAGCGCGTAGCTCATGGCCGGATTGTAGGACTTCACCGAGTAGAAGTTCGGGCCGAGCAGGAAGGCGGGGCCGCCCGCGACCGGGATCCAGAGCTGCGCGGTCGCATTGGGCTGCGGGAAGGCCTGGCCGTCGGCGCGCGTGACGCCGGCCGCCTGCCAGGCCGCGTAGGTTCTGCTGCCCGACATGTTGCCGGGCGCGCGCACCTCGTAGCCCCAATGCTCGCCGCGATGATATTTGCCGCGGTTGACGAGATAGCGCGCGGTCGAGCCGAGCGCGTCGTCGGGGCGGCCGAACGGGTTGATCTTGCCGTCGCCGTCATAGTCGAAGCCGACATTGAGCCAGACCTCGGGCATCCATTGCGTGTGGCCCATCGCGCCCGCCCAGGAGCCGCGCATCTCCTCAGGCGTGCTCCAGCCGCGGTCGACGATTCTGAGCGCATTGGTGAGCTCGGTCTCCCAATAGGCCTTGCGGCGCGGCTCGTTCCAGGCGAGTGCTGCGAGCGCCGGAAACACCGGGCGCATGTGGTTCTGCTGCACCAGGGGATCGCCGAACGCGGACTCGACGCCCCACAGCGCGAGAAGCGTGCCGCGCTCGACGCCAAAGTCCTTCTCGATGCGGGCGAACAGCGCCTCGTTCTTCTGCAGCGCGATCTTGCCGTTGATGACACGCCAGTCGGAGACGCGGCGGTTGATGTACTGCCAGAGCTGCTCCTTGAACTCCGGTTGGTTGCGCATCTCCTTGAACACGGTCATGTCGGGTTCGAGCCGCGCCATGACGCGCGTCCAGGTGGCCTGCGAGATACCCTTGGCAAGCGCGCGGGCGCGAAAGCCGTCGCGCCAGGTCTCGAACTCGGCTGGGGCAGCCGCTGCCGGCAGCGCAGGGAGGAGCAGCGCGGCAGCGCCAAAGCTGGAGCGCAGCAAGGCGCGGCGGGTCATGGAATCGGGCTGGGTCATGGCGCCAGTCTACCCGGTCAGGGCGGGGCGCGGCAAAGCCCTGGAAGCGGCGGGAACTCGCTAGGCCTCGTGGAGATCGGCTGCGACGTGCGCCAGCCAGCGGCGGATGGTCGCGAGCTCCTCCGGCTCGAGGCCGCCGGCCAACCGACGCTCGATGATGGCGACCTCCCGGCGCGCCTTGGCCAGCCGGGCGAGGCCGCGGCGCGTCAGGCTCCATTGCAGCATCCGACCATGGACGGGGTGCGGCGTCCGCTCGATGGCGCCGTCGCGTTCGAGATTGCCGATGATCACGTTGACGGTCTGCGGCGTCAGCAGCGCGACGCGGGCGAGGTCGGCGCCGGACAGGCCGGGATAGGCCTTCAGCATCGTCATCACCACGAACTGCGGATGGGTGAGGCCGGTCGCGACGAGCGCGCGGTCGAGCGACAGCCGCGCCGCGGCCTGCGCCTGGCGCAGCAGATAGGCGAGGTAGCCGTCCTCGCCGCGCTTGCCCTCGCCGGGCCCCGGCGGGCGGGCCGCCGTCTTGGGCTGACTCTTGGGTTGAGTCTTGGATTGCGCTTTGGGCCGACGCGCGGGGCCAGCCTTTCGCGACGCTCGCGAGGTCGTCAATGCCGGTGCCTTGCGCATGTCATCAGAGCCCTGATAAGTTATCAGACATCTGATAACATGAGAGACGGACAATGTCACATTCGCGCAGTGAGTACACCGCGTTCCGGAGCCAGGCGCCGGAACTGTACGATGCCATCCTTGCGGTGAGTCAGCAGGCCGCCAAGGCCGGCCTCGACAAGCAGTTGCTCGAGCTCGTCAAGATCAGGGCATCGCAGATCAACGGCTGCGCATTCTGCGTGCAGCATCATGTGCTGCTGGCCGAGAAGCTCGGCGTGTCCACCGACAAGATCAATCTCGTCGTGGTCTGGCGCGAGGCGCCGCAATTCTCGGCACGCGAGCGCGCGGCTCTGGCGTTCACAGAGGCGCTGACCACGCTGCAGGGCGGCGTCAGCGACGAGGTCTATGCCCAGGCCCGGGCCGAATTCTCGGAAACCGAGCTGGTGTTCCTGACGTCGGCGATCGGCGTGATCAATCTCTGGAACCGCTATGGCGTCGCCTTCCGCTGGACGCCGGCGGAGCGGCCGGTGCGGGCGGCCTCGTGAGTTGGCTGGAACCGCAGCCCGGCCCGGCGGGTTATGCGCGGAGGCAGAGGAGGCGCGCATGACCGGGACGAACGAACCGCTCAAGCCGGAGGATTTTCCGCTGGAAGCCGATCAGCAGCGCGTGCAGCGCCAGGACGGCAAGCCGATCGCCACGACGAAGAACGAGGCGATGGCGCGAGAGATTGCCGACCGTCTCAACGCCGAGGAGCAACGCCGCGAGGAGGACAAGTGGTCGGCGTGACGGATCGAGGCTTCTCATCGCTCCCGACCGCGGCAGGGCTTTCGCATTTGAAGTTCGACGGCGCGTGCCTGCTCAGAACGGATTGGCCGGCTGCGCCCGCTTCGGACCCTCGGGTTTCGGCTCCACGGCTAGGCGGGGTTCTGTCGGCATCACGCGGGCGCCGGCGGCGCGGGCGACTTCGCCGGTCATCGAATGCCGTGCCGCCTCGGCGGACTTGATCTCCGGCGGATGCCAGCGGTCGCGCACCAGCATCGTCAGCGCGCCGACGCATAGCAGCGCGATCGCTGCTGAAACGAGCGCCGCTCCGCTCCTGTGATGAGGCGTTCCTGTCACCATCCGTCATCC
The DNA here is from genome assembly GCA_050641875.1 of Bradyrhizobium oligotrophicum. Lineage (GTDB taxonomy): Bacteria > Pseudomonadota > Alphaproteobacteria > Rhizobiales > Xanthobacteraceae > Bradyrhizobium > Bradyrhizobium oligotrophicum_B. Next base: position 6,006,626 of record CP192619.1, on the reverse strand, counting down.
TCCATGGCATAGATAACCCGCAGCCAGGGATGTCGGTTCCGGCAGCTCAGGGGAGGCCCGCGCGGGATCAGTTCCGATCGTGCCCGGCGGCCGCGTCAGCGGCGGGACCGAGCGGTGAGGATCCCTGCGGCGCTGCGATCGCCCCCGTGGTCGCCGGTGGCGGTGAGGACGCCATCTCGGGGCCGACCTCGCGGCCGCGGCCGCCGATCAGGCGCTCATAGGCTGCGATCAGCGTCATGTAGGGATTGACCCAGATCCAGCCATCGCGCGTGAACAGCTGGACGTCGAAATGCAGGTGGCGCGTGGTGCCGTTGGGGTGGTCGAGATAGTTCGAGACCACGCCGATCGGCTCGCCTTCGCGCAAGCGCCGGCCATTGAGCAGGCCGTCGGCGTCCATGGCCGAAGGGTTCATGTGCATGTAGCGGAAGCGGATGTGTTCGGTGCCACTGTTGACCTGCACCGTCACCGCCTGCTGCCGGGTCGAGCGGATCACGACGCCGTCGCGCACGGCGAGCACGCGCTGCCGCCAAGGATCGCACCCCCTGGCGCCATCGCGGCGCACCGGGCAGGCACCGGGCCTGAGATCCTGGCCCTGATGGCCGAAGCCGCTGGCGCATTGGCCGACATTGAAGCTGCGCGCCTCGCAGAAATTGTCGCGCCAGGGATACTGGCTCCACGGCTGATCGAATTTGTCGCTCGTGCGCCGGCGGCCGAACGACTGTGAATGCACATAGGCCGGTGCATCCAGGGGATAGCGGATCTGCGAATAGACGGTGCGGTCGGCCCGCCCGCTCCGGCCGCGTCCGCCGCTGTTGGCGACGATGTCGCCAACAGGCCGATAGGTGAAGTCGGCGTCCAGCGCGACCGGACGCTCGGCGGCGAGCGGCGTGATCTCTGGCGGGATGCGCGACGGCTGACCGCCGGCGATGCGCAACGCTTTCAGGAAGCGCTCGGCGATGGGATAGGCCTCGCGGCATGCGAGCCGGCGCGGCCGCGGGGCGCTGTCGAGGCACTGGATCGAGACCACATAGGGCACGCCGAACCGGGTGAAAGCGTAGCGGACATAGCCCTCGCGGATGAAGCGACGCATATCGGGATATTGCGCGGCGAGCGCCTTGACGGCTTCGCCCTTGCCGCCCGCGGGATCGGCGACATCGTAGGTGAGGAGTGAGCCGGTGATCTGGATCTCGACCGGTTTTACGAAGACGCGCGACGGCAGGCCGGAAGTCACCTCCGGCGGCAGCGAGAACACCGCGTCGTAGCCGGACGGGCCGGCATCGAACAGGTCGGTCTGGAAGTCGTCCTGATAGTGCGGTAGGTCGTGCGCCGCGATGGCGGCGCTGCGGCGCGCAGCGAGATAGGACGTGACGTGGAACGGCAGCAAAACGGGGACCGGACTGCGTCCGATCCCCGTGAAGATGGTCGAGGTCACGCCGTTGAGCTGGACCAGCGCGGGCCTGCGCCGCGCATCGCCGGCTGCAACGCTGCTTCGGCGCGCGGACAGAGCAAAGTCGGCGGCGACCTCGGGCGCCGCACTGAGCTCGGAGCGGAACTGGTCCAGCGCCGCGCGCCAGTCGGCGCGGTTGATGATGAGGGCGGGCGGCGCGAAGTCATCGGCTGCGCGCGTCGTCGAGGACGCGGCCAGCGTGATGATCGCCGCCAGGGTGGCGATGAGCGTGATGACCCGTGCCCCCAAATTCCCCCACGCCCCCCGGCGTCAGATCCCCGAGATGCCTCAGTCCTTGGCGCGCTCGCAGTAGGAGCCGTCCTCGGTCATGACGACGATGCGGGTGCCGACCGTGATATGCGCCGGCACGCCGGTGCGGACGCCGTTGGACAGCACCGCCGGCTTGTAGGACGACGACGCGGTCTGGCCCTTGGTGACCGGCTCGGTCTCGACCACCTCCAGCGTGACGCGCTGGGGCAGGGTGATCGCCACCGGGACCACGTCGTGCATCGACAGCTTGACCGTCATGTTCTCCTGGAGATAGGCGGCCTGGTTGCCGACCACGTCCTTCGGCACCTGGACCTGATCGTAGGTCTCCGGGTTCATGAAGTGGAAGCCGTCGGCATCCTCGTAAAGGTACGTGAAGTTGCGCTCCTCGATCGTCGCCTTCTCGACCTGGTCGGTGGTCTTGAAGCGCTCGGAGATCTTCACGCCATCGCTGATTCGGCGCATTTCGATCTGGCTGACCGGAGTGCCCTTGCCGGGATGGATGTTCTCGGCGGTCACGACGACATAGAGCTTTCCATCTTGCTCAATGACGTTACCCTTGCGAATAGAGCTGGCGATGACTTTCAAAGCTGTTTTCCTGACACTGAAAAGGGGGCGCCGGACTGGGCCGGGGCGCCACGCGACGCGGAATGCGGTTTCGGCCGGCAACATACTGATTTTGTCCGGGGTTGCCAGTCTTTTGCGGCCCGAACGGGCGACCCCCTGATGTCCCGGGAGCCCGCGCCTTCGCCCTGGTGGTCGCCGCAGCGGCACGCCGATGTCAGGCCGTTCCTGCTCGCCCGGGCCGCCATCACCCGGGCATTGCGGGCCTGGTTCGACGAGCAGGGGTTTACCGAGGTCGAGACCGGCATCCTGCAGGTGTCGCCGGGCAACGAGACCCATCTGCACGCACCGGCCACGGACCTGACGGGGCCGGATGGAACCCGCCATCGGCGGTATTTCCGGACCTCGCCCGAGTTCGCCTGCAAGAAGCTGCTGGCGGCCGGCGAGCGGCGGATATTCGAGTTTGCCCGCGTGTTTCGCGACCGCGAGCGCGGCGACCTGCATCTGCCGGAATTCACCATGCTGGAATGGTATCGGGCGGAGGCGCCCTACGACGCGATCATGGCCGACACGGTCGTGGTGATCGCCCATGCTGCCCAGGCGACCGGAATCCGGCAGTTCGCCTTCCGCGGCCGTACCGCCGATCCCTTCTCCGAGCCCGAGCTGCTGACGGTTGCTGGCGCGTTTGAGCGCCATGCCGGCATCGACCTGCTGGCGACCATCCGCGACGGCGCAGGCGATCGCGCGGCGCTGGCGCAGGCCGCCGCGGGCAAGATCCCGGATCAGCGACGACGACACGTGGTCGGATTTATTCAGCAAGGTGCTGGTCGAGCATGTCGAGCCGCATCTCGGGCAGGGGCGGCTTACCGTGCTCTATGAATATCCGGCGCCGGAGGCCGCGCTGGCGCGGGTGGCGGCAGACCCACGCGTGGCCGAACGGTTCGAGGTCTATGCCTGTGGCGTCGAGCTGGCCAACGGCTTCGGCGAGCTGACTGACGCCGCCGAGCAGCGCCGCCGCTTCGAGCAGGAGATGGCCGAGAAGGAGCGGCGCTACGGCGAGCGCTATCCGCTCGACGAGGACTTCCTCGCCGCTGTCGCCGAGATGCCGCAGGCGAGCGGCGTCGCGCTCGGCTTCGACCGCCTGGTGATGCTGGCGGCCGGTGCCACGAGGATCGACCAGGTGGTGTGGACGCCGCCGGCAGGTGAGCAATGAACAGGGTCGAACGACCGACGACGTTGCGCAGCGCCGAGGATCTCGTCGCGCAGGGATTGGCCGACGCCGCCGATAAGACCGAGCTGGAGCAGGTGGCGCAGCGCTATGCGGTGGCGGTGACGACGCATCTCGCCGACCTGATCGACGTCGACGATCCCAATGATCCGATCGCGCGCCAGTTCGTGCCCAGCACGGACGAGCTCAAGGCCGCGCCCGGCGAGCGCGGCGATCCGATCGGCGACGACGCGCATGCTCCGGTCCCCGGCATCGTGCACCGCTATCCCGATCGCGTGCTGCTCAAGCTGGTACATGTCTGCGCGGTGTATTGCCGCTTCTGTTTCCGCCGCGAGATGGTCGGGCCCGGCAAGGACAATGCGCTGTCGGAGGAGGCCTATCGCGGGGCGCTCGACTACATCCGCGCGCATGCCGAGATCTGGGAGGTGATCCTCACCGGCGGCGATCCGCTGATGCTGTCGCCGCGGCGGCTGAAGGCGATCATGGCCGATCTCGCCGGCATCGATCACGTCAGGATCATCCGTATCCACACCCGTCTGCCGGTCGCCGATCCCCAGCGCATCACGCCGGCGCTGGTCGAGGCGCTGAAGGTGCCGGGCGCCGCGACCTGGGTCGCGCTGCACGCCAATCATCCGCGCGAGCTCGGTCCTGCGGTTCAGGCGGCCTGCGCGCGGCTGATCGATGCCGGCATTCCCATGGTCAGCCAGTCGGTGCTGCTGCGCGGCGTCAATGACGATGCGGCGACCCTGGAGGCGCTGATGCGCGCCTTCGTCGAGATCCGTATCAAGCCGTATTACCTGCACCATGGCGACCTCGCGCCGGGCACGGCGCATCTGCGGACCACGCTGGCGCAAGGTCAGGCCCTGATTCGAGCGCTGCGCGGCCGGGTGTCCGGCCTGTGCCAGCCCGACTACGTGCTCGACATTCCCGGCGGCTACGGCAAGGCGCCGGTGGGGCCGCAATACCTCACTGCCGATGAAACTGTTGAGCAGGATCATGCGGCAGGTGCGCAAACGCGCTATCGTGTGATTGACTATTGCGGCGAGGCGCACCTCTATCCGCCCGCCGCCGGATGAAGTGTCCTGCCGATTCCGCCGACACGGAGGAGCAACATGAAGAGACTTGCGATCGCGATGGGGCTCCTGATGGCCGCGACTGACGGCATCGCGCTGGCGCAGAGCGGCAGCGGCTCCTCCGCCGGCGCCGGATCGAAGAGCGGCATGGCGCCGCAGGCGCCGATCGGCCATCGCCAGGTGCGTCCCAGCGATCTGCCGAAGGCCGAGCAGGCCGAAGACAATTCGATGAGCGGCACGACCAAGGAAGACCGCGAGCTCGATCGCAAGATCAAGGGCATCTGCCGCGGCTGCTGAGCGCGATCTGCGGCGCGCCCGACGCGCGCCGCTCATCGGTCGTGAGTGCTACGCCGAGCGCTCATGGGGGGAGTTGCGAAGCGCCGCACGCCGGGCGGCGACGGCTTCGGCGAGCTGCTCCAGCACCTCCACCGTCGTGTCCCAGCCGATACAGCCGTCGGTGATGCTCTGGCCGTAGGTCAGCGGCACGCCTGGCTTGACGTCCTGCCGACCCGCCACGAGATGGCTCTCGATCATCACGCCCATGATGCGCTGCTCGCCTGCGGCGAGCTGGCGGCCGACGTCGGCGGCGACCAGCGGCTGGTTCTCCGGCTTTTTGCTCGAATTGGCGTGGCTGGTGTCGATCATCAGGCGCGCCGGCAGTCCGGACTTGATCAGCTCGGCCGAGGCCTGCTCGACATGGGCGGCGTCGTAATTGGGGCCGCTGCCGCCGCGCAGGATGATGTGGCAATCCTCGTTGCCGGTGGTCGCCGCGATGCCCGAGCGGCCGCCCTTGGTGACCGCCATGAAATGATGCGGATGAGCGGCCGATTTCACCGCATCGGCGGCGATGCGGATGTTGCCGTCGGTGCCGTTCTTGAAGCCGACCGGGCACGACAGGCCCGAGGCCAGCTCGCGGTGGATCTGGCTCTCGGTGGTGCGCGCGCCGATCGCGGCCCAGGCGACGAGATCCGCGATATACTGCGGCGTCGTCATGTCGAGGAATTCGCATCCCGCCGGCAGGCCGAGATTGTTGACGGCGGACAGCACGCTGCGCGCGAGCCGGAGGCCCTTGTTGATGTCGAAGGAATTGTCGAGGCCGGGATCGTTGATCAGGCCTTTCCAGCCGACGGTCGTGCGCGGCTTCTCGAAATAGACCCGCATCACGATCTCCAGCCGGTCGGCGAGGCGCTCGCGCAGGGCGGCGAGGCGGCCAGCGTAGTCGATCGCGGCGGCGGGATCGTGGATGGAGCAGGGGCCGACGATGACCAGCAGGCGGTCGTCGCTGCCGGTCAGGATGGCGTGGATCGCATTGCGCGCCGCCATCACGACCCGGGTCGCGGTGAGGGTGCGGGGATTTCACCCATCACCTCCGCCGGCAGGCTCAATTCCTTGATTTCCTTGATACGAAGATCGTCTGTGGTGCTCAGCACGGCGGGCTCCTGGGTGTCTTTCGATGGGCACCTGCCGGCAATAAAAAAGCCGCCAGGTCTGGCGGCTCGTTCGGATATCTTGCTGCAATGTGTCAGATTGAGCGCGATCCTCCCGCCGCCAGCGAGCTGTCGTAGCTAAAGTACCAATAGTAGCTGGTGGCGAGGTTGATCATGATTGCTCTATAGCGGCCGCGCGGCCGCTTGTCATCCCGAAAATCGCAACCCCGGACTCAGCCGTTGCGTGCGGCGAGCGCCATGCCGATCATCGACAGCCCGCCGAACAGCAGGTTGATGCCGACCAGCAGGCCGATCGCCCACAACGCCGTCCCCGGCAGCCCGGAAATGATGATCCCGGCGATCGCGATGTCGACCACGCCCGAGATTGCCAGCCACGACCAGCGCCCGGACAGCTCACGGCGGTGCTCCAGCGCATACATGATGGTGGCGACGCCCTCGGCGAGGAAATAGACGCCGATCACGATGGTCAGCGTCACCGTCCCTTGGACCGGCTGCGCCACCAGGATGATTCCGGCGACGATGGCGAGCACCGCCGACAACAGCGACCACCAGAAGCCGGGCATGCCGCGGGCCCAGAAGGTGAGCGCGAGCCCGGCGATGCCCGAGATCAGGAACATCCAGCCGAGGAAGATCGTGACCGCGAGGCTCGCCAGCGGGGTAAGGATCATCGCCAGCAGGCCGAGAACGGCGAGCAGGATGCCCTCGATCAGGAAGGCCTTCCAATGCGCGCGCACGGCTGCGCCCATTTGCGACCTCATGCGCTCGAGCTCGGGCGGAATCGTATCCTGGGGAAGGGTCATGATCGTCACTCCGGGCAAGGTCACGCGCTGGACGCCGCGGCCGCCTGTCCACGCACATGGTGAGGACCTGTGGCCCGGACAAGCGCGCGATGCGCGTTTCGTTGCTCTGCCGGCGCGGCGAGGCCGGGATTAGGCCGTCGTCCGCATCCGGTTCCTGCCGAAAACATAGACCGTCGTCGTGACAATCAGAAGGGCCATCCCGACGATGATCGCGGTGAGACCGAGGGGAACCAGAACGGCGGCGACGTTGCGGTCGGGGTTGAGCAGCCAATGCCGAATCGAGGTCAGCACGAATCCGAGCCCGACGAAGCCGGCGGCGCCGCCGAGCAGCAGCAGCGCCCACATCCTGCGTAGCTGGCTCAGCCTTGCCCGCGCCACCTCGGTGCGCGGCGTGTGGTGATGGGCGACCCGGCGCACCAGCCGCACGGCAAGGCCGATCGAGGAGAACCCGATCAGCACGCTGACGCCGCCGAGCCAGAGGCGCGCGGCGGTGTCGAGAGTCGACGCCCGCTGCAGCAAGAGCAATGGATAGTCGAAGGCCGCATGCAGCATCACGGGAGCGGCCAGCACCAGCGCCCAGCTCGACAGCCGCGCCCCTTCGCGATTGTGGCGGTTGGCGCCGAGCGCCGTACTGGTGCGGGCGATCGCGAGATAGGCCCCGGCAATGATGCCGAGCGCGCCATGAAACGGCACGGTGAGCACGCTGCGCAGCACCGCCAGCGAGCGCCACATCTCCGCATGCTGGACGAGATAAGCCAGGTTCTCGTAGGCCGCGAAGCCGAGCCCGACGGCGGCACCGTAGAACACCGTGTCCATTGCATTGCCGACCTGCCGGCGCCGCGACCACAGCGCGGCGATCACCGCGACCTTGGCGAGCTCTTCCGGCAAGGCGACGCCGAACAGAGCCCGGACCGCTTGCGCGATCCAGGGATCTCTCCAGCGTCAGCCCGACATGCTGGAACGGGATCCGGACGATGCCGAGCAGCAGCACGCTGGCTGCCCCGAGCAGGAAGGCGGTCCAGATCTTGAGCGGGGGCCCGAATTGTCACCGGCGGCGACCACCAGCCAGAGGATCAGCAGCGCGGGCGCGATCGCGGCGGTGCCGATCACGGTCGCGAGGGCTTCGAGCAGGTTCATTTGCGATGGCAGGTAAGCCATGGTCTCCGATCATCCAATGCGGCCGGGCAGAACCGGCCCGCCACCGCCCGCGCGGAGATGGATCTCGACATCGGTCCGTGGCCGCACGGCAATATCTACATGTCGGCAGAATGAGCCGCCCTTCAAGGGAAGAACCGCGCCCGGATGGCTAGATCGGGGGAACCGCTGCCGGGCTGCGCGCAGCCGCGGTCGGCCGCCGTCCGGGTGGCCTCAGCGCGGGCGGGAGGCTCTCGGCGCCGTCGCATCGCCGCCGCGCGCTGCCGCGTCCTGGTGCGGCCTCGACCGGAGTCCAGGCATCGGTGCGGGATGTGGTCGGCGCCTGCGCGGTCGTCGGCGTCTCCACGCAGCTCAATCGCGGCGTCGGGTCGGCCACACGCCGGCATTCCAGACCTTCGGCGGATGCGGCCTGACTGATCGCGCACGCAACCAGAACAATCGAAAGAACTCTCATGGTGCCCCCGGAGCTGGCTTGGGTCGCCCGTGATGCAGGCTCGACTCGGTCGTGCCAATCGATGATGTCCAGCTTGGTCGCAAAAGCGTGCAAATATTTGACCATTCTCGCCGTCATTCAAAATTTCTTCCGAAATTCGCGTGTGCGATCCACGAGTTGCAAGCGATGCGAGCATTTTCGTTGGCGCAAAGGCGAAGCCCGTTCGCTCCATTGCGGCGCCAAGGCGCGGCAGCCGGCGCCGAACTGCCATTTGCCCCCAGCTTGCTCGGCATGGGCGGCCGGGCGGGCTTGATGTGGCGAAGGGATCATGGTCGGTTGCCGCGATGAATTCGCCGCCTTGGTCAGCTTCCGACAGAGCCTGTGGTCCACGCTATCGCCGTGGCTGGGTCGACGACGCCGTGGCGGCCATCGAGGCCGACCAGTGCCGGACCGCCGACACGCACCTGATCCGGCTGATCGTGCCCGCCCTCGCCGGCATCGACATCTACCTGAAGGACGAGTCCACCCACCCGACCGGGAGCCTCAAGCATCGGCTGGCCCGATCGCTGTTTCTCTATGCGCTGTGCAACGGCCACATCCGCGAAGGCACGCCCGTGGTCGAGGCCTCCTCCGGGTCGACGGCGGTCTCGGAAGCCTATTTCGCGCAGATGATCGGCGTGCCGTTCTACGCGGTGATGCCCCGCACCACCTCGGAAGAGAAGATCGCCGCGATCACGCATTACGGCGGCAACTGCCATCTCATCGATGACGGCCGGTTTCTCTATGCCGAGGCGGCCGCGCTCGCGAGCCGGCTCGGCGGCCATTACATGGACCAGTTCACCTTCGCCGAGCGCGCTACCGACTGGCGCGGCAACAACAACATCGCCGAGTCGATCTTCAACCAGTTGCAGGGCGAGCGCTGTCCGCTGCCGGAATGGATCGTGATGGGCGCGGGCACCGGCGGCACATCGGCGACGATGGGCCGCTATCTGCGCTACCGCCGCCACCCGACGCGGCTGTGCGTCGCCGATGTCGAGCATTCGGCCTTTTTCGACGCCTTCTGCAACGGCGACAGCGCCCGGACGTGCGAACGGCCGTCGCTGATCGAGGGGTCGGCCGTCCCCGCTGCGAGCCATCCTTCGTGCCTGGCGTGGTGGACCGGATGATGAAGGTGCCGGATGCCGCCTCGGTTGCGGCGATGAACGTGCTGACGCGGCGGCTGCGGCGGCCGGTCGGCGGCTCGACCGGAACCAATTTCCTGGCGCTGTGCCGGCTGGCGGCGGAGATGCGGCAGGATGGACAGAGCGGCTCGCTGGTCACGTTGATCTGCGATTCCGGGGAGCGCTACCGCCAGACCTATTACGAGCCGCAATGGCTCTCCGCGCGCGGTCTGGACCCCGCGCCGTACGAGGCAGCTCTGTCCGCCTTCCTCGAAACCGGTGCGCCGCTGCGGCTCGAGGTTGCCGATGCGGAGAACCCGCTGCGCGCGTGAACGCCTCCGGGTGCGTCGCGGCGCGCGGTGTCCGGACGCCCGGCATCGTGCGCGATTCCTGATCTGGATCAACGAAGGGCGCGCCCGATTGCGCTTTGGTGCGACCCCGAGCAGGCCGCCAAGGGCGCGCCGGAACGCCGGTTCAGGGCGCGGGCAGGGGAAGGACGGATCAGGTGATGAACTACGACAGCTATTTCGACCGTGCCCTCGACCAGTTGCACCAGGAACGGCGCTATCGCGTCTTCGCCGATCTGGAGCGCCTCGCCGGCCGCTTCCCCCGCGCGATCTGGCATCTCGCCGGAGGGGCCGAAGGATGTCGTGATCTGGTGCTCCAATGACTATCTCGGCATGGGCCAGCATCCGAAGGTGATCGGCGCCATGGTCGACGTGGCCGCGCGCATGGGCACCGGCGCCGGCGGCACCCGCAACATCGCCGGCACCAACCATCCGCTGATCGAGTCTCGAGCGCGAGCTTGCCGATCTCCACGGCAAGGAAGCGGCGCTGGTGTTCACCTCGGGCTACGTCTCCAACGAGACCGGCATCTCGACCATCGCAAAACTGCTGCCGAACTGTCTGCTGCTGTCGGACGCGCTCAACCACAATTCGATGATCGAGGGCGTCCGCAAGGCCGGGAGCGAGAAGCAGGTCTGGCGGCACAACGACCTCGCCCATCTCGAAGAGCTGCTGCGGGCGGCCGATCCCGACCGTCCCAAGCTGATCGTCTGCGAGAGCCTGTATTCGATGGATGGGGATGTCGCGCCCCTGCACCGGATCTGCGATCTCGCCGAGCGTTATGGCGCGCTCACTTACGTCGACGAGGTCCATGCGGTCGGCATGTACGGCCCGCGCGGCGGCGGCATCGCCGAGCGCGACGGCGCGATGGCCCGCATCGACATCCTCGAGGGCACGCTGGCCAAGGCCTTTGGCTGCCTCGGCGGCTACATCGCCGCCAAGGCCAATCTGATCGATGCCGTCCGTTCCTATGCGCCGGGCTTCATCTTCACCACCGCCTTGCCGCCGCCGGTCTGCGCCGCGGCGACCGCCGCGATCCGCCACCTCAAGACCTCGCAGTGGGAGCGTGATCGGCACCAGGATCGGGCGGCGCGGCTCAAGGCCGTGCTGAACGCCTCGGGGCTGCCGGTCATGCCGTCCGACACCCACATCGTGCCGGTGCATGTCGGCGATCCCGAGAAGTGCAAGACGGCTTCCGACCTGCTCTTGTCGGAGCACGGCATCTACATCCAGCCGATCAACTATCCGACCGTGCCGCGCGGCCTGGAGCGGCTGCGGATCACGCCATCGCCCTACCATGATGACGGCCTGATCGACGCCCTGGCCGAGGCGCTGGTCGACGTCTGGGACCGGCTCGGCCTTGCACGGGCGCAGCAGGCGCTGGCCGCGGAGTGAGCCCGTCCCGCCGACCTGTCACATCGGTCTGTCAGTTTGATCTGCCGCAATGCCGCCCGCGCCCGCGCGGGCGTAATATTTTGCGTTCAGGGAAAATGCCGGTCTCGGCAAGGCCCGGCCGGCGCACAGGCGAGGGCGGCCATGGCAAGGATCATCGAAGCGCTGCTGCAGGAGCACGAGAATCTCGAGAAGCTTCTCTCGGTGCTCGAGCACGAATTGGAGCTGTTCGATCACAATCGGCGGCCGGACTACGACATCCTGCAGAGCATCATCGCCTATTTCGAGGATTATCCGCAGCGCTGTCATCATCCCAAGGAAGAGATGATCTTCAGCAAGCTGCGCGAGCGCGACCCTGCTGCGGCCGCAGCCTATGGCGACGTCGATGACGAGCACGAGACCGAGGCGCAGCGGCTGCGCGGCTTTGCCGACGCGGTGAACGCGGTGCTGTCGGACCAGGAGATCCTGCGCGGAGAGCTTCCACGCCGCCGTGCATGAGTTCATCGACAGCCAGCGCGAGCATCTCGCGCAAGGAGGAGACCCTGCTGTTTCCCGCGGCGCTGCGCACCCTCCAGGCGGAGGATTGGGCCGACATCGACGCCCGCATGTCCGACCGCAAGGACCCGCTGTTCGACGGCGACGTCGCCGAGAAATTCCACAACCTCGAGCGGACCATCCTGCGCTGGGAACAGGAGGCGGAGCAGGCGCGCGCCACCGCCGGCTGATGGCGTTTTGCCCAACTGCGCCCCGCGGGCCATGGACTATAGTTTCAGCTCGGGGGCAGGCACTCTTCTCGGAGTTGGCTATGACCGCTTTGAACACAGGGCTCGAACCGGCCCGAGGTTCGTCGAGCGCAGGCGGCGTGGACGCGGCGGCCAAGCCTGCGCAAGTCCCCATGGCGCAGCAGAACGCCTTCGGCAGCCATGGCTATGACATGTATCCTCAGGAGCTCATCCGGCTGTCGGGCTGTCAGGAGCGGGCGGTGCGTCGCGAGAAGAAGCTCCCGTTGCTGCTGAGCTGACGGTGCCCCCGTAAGCCTACGGTTGGCTGGGTTGCTTTAAGACATTGTTAACCAGGCCGCGCGACCCTGTTCGCATACCCCCAGGAATGCGACGGAACCGGACGGCCGGAGCCGGCAGTCGCGACAAGAGGCCGGCGGCGTAACGCCCGCCGGCCTTTTTGCGTGGGCGGGTCGGCTGGAATTGACACCGCACCCTTGCGTCAGTTGCGCCGCGCCAACGAGCGCAGGAAGCCCTGATATTCCTCGTTCAATTCCATATCGACCGCTGGCGCGAGCTTCAGCAGGACGTTGGCGATGAACGCCTGGTCGTTTCGCGGCTCCTCCAGCACCTCGCGCAGCACCGGGACGTTGTCCTCGATGTGGTGCAGGAAGGCGACGCCTTTCTCCGCTGTCTCGGTCCAGCGCGCCCGCGTCCATTTCGCCAGCGGATACATGATCTCGTGGACGAAGTTCGACTTGCGCGCCTTCTCGAAGAAGCGCAGCCCGGCGTTCCAATATTCCTTGGCGCGCAGCGGCGGTGGCGGCAGATCGCCCGTCAGCATCTTCTTGCCGGCCTGGCCGACGAAGTCGTCGAGCGTGGTCGGCGCATCGATCGTGGCGCGGAAGTGCCACAGTGCGAACGAGCCCGGAAAATCCTTGCCCATGCGGTCGAGCAGGGCGGTCTCGACCTTGTCGACCGCGGCCTTGTCGCCCTTCAGCGACGCCGTCATCGCGAAGGCGAACAGCGCGTCGTTGCCGACCTCGTGGACGCCGCCGTTCTTCAGTTGCGCCGCCGACAATGCGGGCGTCTTGCCATCGGCAGGCACCGCGGCCTCGCCGGCACGCTGCGCCTTGATGAAGGCGGTGATCTCGAGCCAGCCCATGAGGTTGGCGATGAAGGCGTCGGGATCGACATGCACGATGGCGAGATTGAGCGGCTCCTTGCGTGTTCTCAGCTCGGTCATGTCGGTCATGTCGCACTCCGCCGCAACTCGCCGCCGAGCGGTCTGTCGCCTTTGCGACACGTCGGCTCGTTCGACCAGATCTGCGGGGCAGGCAGCAAGAAGGGTGCCACGACCTTGTCGGGCTCGCGCGGTCCAGCGGTCCGCGGAACGAGTCTTGCTCGTGCTCCGTCGATTGCGATGGTTCGCAATGGAGCATGAGCCAGCGAATGTTCACCCGCGTCTGCAAGGCCGACACCATCGACGAAGGCGGCATGCGCCTCGTCATCGCCGATGCCCAGCTCATCATCCTTGCCTGGCCGGACAATGGCGAGCTGAAGGCGTTCCAGGGTGTCTGCCCGCACACGGCGGCGCCGATGGAGGAGGCCGGCTTCGACGGCCGCGTGCTCAGTTGCCCCGTGCACAATTGGACGTGGGATGCCCATACCGGCGCGCCGCTCCACCCGCCGGAGAGTGCGTTGGCCGCGTACCCGGTCAAGGTCGAGGACGGCGTGGTCTACATCGACACGGACGGTATCGTCCCGCTGTTTGCGGCCCGTTGAGCATGCGGGAAGAGGCGGGAATGACCGCCACGGGGTGGCTTGCCCGGCCGGCGAAACGTCTCTATACGTTCGGCGCGCGGCACGGAATCACCGTCGGTGGTTCAGCCGACCTCGCAGATCATCGCCTCAAGCGGCTGATTTGCTGAAGGTTTTACCGAAACGTGCAAGCGGCGATGGCACCGGGGCCTCGTGCCCTCTGGCATCGTGCGTATTGCTCCCTTCGTCTATCGGTCAGGACGCCACCCTTTCACGGTGGAGAGAGCGGTTCGATCCGCTATAGGGAGCGCCATCCTCGCGCGGGCTTTTTCCCTATCCCCGATCTTGGAACGGACGGCCTGCGCCGAAATGCGGCCGGTGCGCGGCTCCTGCATCCATGAATCCGCACGCCCAGTACGGGATCCGGTCAACCGTCCATTAGGGTCCTTGCCGTACTGCAGCGGGCGAGCAGGAGCAGGATGATGGCCGCGCCCAAGAAGCGGGAAGCCCGCAAATCGATGAAGCAGCCGGCGTGGATCACGCTGGAGGGCGGGTTCGCCGTGCGCCATTGCCTGGTTCAGAACATTTCCAGCGCCGGCGCCAAGCTGACCCTGCAGGACGCGGCGGCGCTGCCGGCGACGATCCGGCTCGCCTTCGCGCGCGACGCCAGAACCGGCCGTCAGTGCCAGGTGGTGTGGCGCCGCGGCGCCTCGGTCGGCGTCAAGTTCATCGGCAAATAGACGGCCGGTGTCGCTTCGCTGACGCGGACGCGCTAACAAGCGGCATGTGTCGATCTCTCGTCCTGGGCGCCCTCGCGGCGCTCGCCGTCGCGACCGTGGCAGCCGCCGGCTCGCCGGGCTCTTCGCTTCTTGCGCCATCGCTTCCCGGGCCGAAGGCGGCTGGACCGAATAAGGCCGCGCCCCGTCCAGGCGCCGCCGCCAACAATCCCTGCGCGTCCTACGGTGCGAACTTCGTGCGCCTCGAGGGAACCGATACCTGCGTGAAGGTCGGCGGCGCCCTGCGCGTCGAGATGGGCACCTCGGCCGGCCGCTGAGGTGCTCACGACAGCGGCGGCGCGATGTGGCGGATGAAGGCCGGGCGTTGCGCGATCTGTCCGTACCAGCGCGCGAGACTCGGCAGCTCCGGCTTGACGACACCTTCGACTCCGAACCAGCGCCGCGCATAGGCGCCGAGCGCGATGTCGGCCAGCGTGAAGCGCTCGGCTTCGACGTGGCTGCGCGTGGCCAGATGCGCGTCGAGGATGCGCCACATCGCCGCGGCGTCGTCGGCCGCCTTCTGCAAGGCGGGCATGTCGCGCTGCTCCGGCGGCGTTCGCACCAATCCCCAGAACAGCGGACGCTCGATCGGCTGCACCGTCGACAGCGTCCAGTCCAGCCAGCGCTCCACCGCGGCGCGGTGCCGCGGCGTCGTTGGATAAAGCGGCGTGCCGTTGCCGTAAGCGAGGCAGAGATAGCGCATGATCGCGTTGCTCTCCCACAGCACGAAGTCGCCCTCGACCAGCGTCGGGATGCGGCCGTTCGGATTCATCGCGAGATAGTCGGCTTCGTTGTTGCGGCCGTACTGCATGCCCGCGTCGATACGGTCATAAGCGACGTCGAGCTCGGCGAGACACCACAGCACCTTCTGCACGTTCACCGAATTGGGGCGGCCCCAGATCGTCAGTCTGTCGTCGGCGGACACGTTCGGCTCCTCTCTGGGCGATCGTCGTTGTTAGCGCATGTTACGCAAATTACGCAAAAAAGCCCCGCTCGAAGCGGGGCTTTTCCGTCGAATGCGTCGTTCGCGGCGATCAGCGGCCGAAGAACAGCCACAGCAGAATAATCACCGGAATCGGCACGCCCAACAACCACAGTAGAATTCCTCGACCCATCTCGGCCTCCTCGTATCGGTCACTCGGAGCGACAACGCGACGGTGGCCTCGATGTTCCGGCCGGATCGTGAAGGCGAATGACTCACCAATGTCCGGTGTTCGGCATCGACAGCCACGGCTCGGCCGGCGCCTTCGGCTCGCCCTTCTGCAACAGCTCGATCGAGTGCAGATCGGGTGAGCGGATGAAGGCCATGTTGCCATCGCGCGGCGGGCGGTTGATGGTGATGCCGAGCTTCATCAGCCGGTCGCAGGTGGCGTAGATGTCGTCGACCTCATAGGCGAGATGGCCGAAGAAGCGGTCCTCGCCATAACTCTCCTCGTCCCAATTGTAGGTGAGCTCGACCAGCGGGGCGCCGCGCGTCGGCGGCAGGCTCTTCAGCAGGTGTTCATCTTGGGGTGCGCAGAGAAACACCAGTGTGAAGCGACCCTTGTCGTTGTCGATCCGGCGCACCTCCTTGAGGCCGAGCGCATCGGAATAGAATTTGAGCGCGGCGTCGAGGTTGCGCACGCGCAGCATGGTGTGGAGATAACGCATCGTTTCTTCTCTCCCTGAACTCGAAGCGGATGGTCAACGGCCGCCTGCGGACGCCGATCCATAGCAGCAATTCGTTCGCCCGTGTATCGAGCCTGATGCTGCGGCGATGCCGGCTCGCGCGGATGTGCGGTGCGCGCCACGACGCATTCGATAGGGCGACGCGGTATTGCGAGAGCCTCCGCATGCCAGCGAATCGCTGTTTTGGCAGTGATTCGCGGCATGGACGAAGGGGCGCCATGCGACCGCATGCAGGGATTTCAGCGTGTTTCACCTGCGATGTGCGGCCAAAATCACGCAGGACCGTCGAAAATGCCTAGAAATATAGGGGAAAATGAATCGCATGCTCCGTTCGATCGCCATCGCAGCTTGACTTCTGCGCGCTCCGTTGGAATTTTGGCGCCGCTGTGGGTGCTTCGGGGCCCCTTGAAATGCAGGAGAATCCCGAAAATCGCGGGGTGATACGCCACCAGACGACTGAAGTCCCGGCTGTGCAATGCAGCCAGAAAGCCCCGACCAGTCTGCGCAGCAATGCGCTGATAGCCGCGCAGTCGTCACGTCATTCACCGGTATCAATCACAAGGAGATACGATGGCTACCCAACTTTCCAAGTCGCAACTGATCGAGAAGATCGCGACCTCGACCGAGCTGTCCAAGCGTGACGTCAAGAACGTCATGGAGACGCTCACCGACGTCGGCCACAAGGAGCTGAAGAAGAACGGCGTGTTCCTGGTGCCGGGCTTTGCCAAGTTCGTCGTCGTCAAGAAGCCCGCCGTGAAGGCGCGCAAGGGCACCAACCCCTTCACCGGCGAAGAGATGATGTTCAAGGCCAAGCCGGCCCGCAAGATCGTGCGCGCGCGCCCGGTCAAGGCCGCCAAGGACGCGGTTGCCTGATCTGACCGTCAGTCACGGTTGTGATCACGCCAAAGGCCTCCCGGAAGGGAGGCCTTTTTCGTTGCGGCTGTGTGGTTGCAGCGCGGCTGAGCGTTGCGGTCGCCGAGGCGCCGCCATCTCTGGCCCGCGAAGGCTGGCACCGCGGGGGCATGAAAAACGACAGCAGCGCCAGCGCGACGGAATATCTTCGTCGCGTGGCGCCACCCTCGAATACTGGGCCCTGAAATCCCCAGTATTGATGTGTCTCGGGGTCGCGCAGGAAGGTTCAAAGGTCTTTGCGGGAAATAATGCATCGCCCGGACGACCTCCGTCCGCGCAGCAGCGCCATCGCGCACGCCGGGGAGAAACCGGTGGATACGGCGCAGCAAGCCGCTGAGCCGCGGCCGGAAAGCCCAGGCAAGGAGCTGTGGAAAGGAGCTGTGGAAAGGAGCTGTGGATAGGCGTTGGATCGACTGTGGATATCGATTGTGGATGAAGGCCCGGTGCGCTCGGCCTCAGCGGCGCTCGCCGCTCGAATCTACTCCGTCGTCCGCTCCGGTTTCAGGCGTCGCACCGACCGCCCCGGTGCCGGGATGATGGGACGCAAGCACGACGAAGCCGCCATAGCCGATGATGTTGAATAGAAGTTCCAGCCAGGATGCCATCGCGAATTCCTCTCATGGTCTTGAACATGTGGCGACGGTCACGGTTCCAACGCGCCCCGGCCTGCAACCAACTCCCCCGCATCTGCGTTGTTTGGACGCATCGGCATTGGAGGACATTCGATCATGAGAAAGACATTGTCCGTTCTGGCGACCGCGGGCGCCGTCGCCATCACCGCACTGGCGGCACCCGTACCGGCACAGGCGCGCGGCATCGGCCCGGGTCTCGCATTCGGCCTCGCGGCGGGAGCGTTGACCGCTGGGGCCATCGCGGCGTCGCACCCGTATTACTATGGTCCGGGCTACGGCTACTATGACTATGGCCCGCGTTACGTCTACGCGCCTGGGCCGTATGCCTATTACGGCGGACCGTACTATCATCGTTACCACCACTGGCGTCATCACTGGTAAGCGCCAGTCGTGAGCATGAGAGCCCGGATGGCGAAAGCCTCCGGGCTCTTCTTGGTGTCTGCTATTCCGCCGCCTCGCCGCGCTGTGCCTTCTTCCACGCCAAGCGGGCATATTCCTCGCGTTCGCGCGCGAACTTCTCCTGGGTCGACTTGAACCGTGCAATCCTTGCGGTGATTTCGGCGCGCTCGTTCGCGCGGCGGTCGTCCTGCGTCTCGTTCTGCCTCACGGATCCTCTCTGCTCCGGTCGCTATCCGGCGAGCCTCGCCCTGAGACGCGTGACAAACTTCCCGGCGAATCGCTGGCGCGATGTGGATGTCCGATTGAGGCGTGATTGCGGACGCCCGGCCCGGCTGCAGGCGGCCAGCGTATTTTGCTGGGGAGAGAAGGCGAGCAACGCCAACGTCTTCCGGTAGACACGCAACCAACCGACTCGTTTTGCTTGCAGATGCGTCGTTCACGGCCGGTTCCGGCGGATACGGAGTGGCGCGACGACTGCGCCAGCTTGCCGTGCTATGGAGGGAGGACAATGATGATGCGAGGTCTCATGGTTCGGGGCAGCTGCTGATGATTGCATCCGATCTGCACGACGGGGTGAATCGCCTGGGAGACATGATCGCTGCGGCGCGTGTGATCGTGCCCTTTACCGGCGCTGGAATATCGACCGAGACGGGCATTCCGGATTTCCGTTCTCCCGGCGGTCTATGGACGCGCAACCGACCGATCCATTTCGAGGAATTCGTCGCCAGCCAGGAGGCGCGGGACGAGGCCTGGCGGCGGCGCTTCGCGATGCAAGAGACGTTTGCCGCGGCGCGGCCCGGCCGCGGCCACTTGGCGCTTGCTTCGCTCTACCGCGCGGGAAAGATCCCGGCCGTGATCACCCAGAACATCGACAACCTGCACCAGGACTCCGGTTTCGCCCCGGATCACGTCATCGAACTGCACGGCAACACCACCTACGCGCGATGCATCGGATGCGGGCAGCGCTATGAGCTCAACTGGGTGCGCGAGCGCTTCGATGCCGCGGGTGCCGCGCCGGATTGTCCCGAGTGCGCGGGGCCGGTGAAGACGGCGACGGTATCCTTTGGTCAGTCGATGCCCGAGCATGAAATGCAGCGTGCCACCGAACTCGCGCAGCACTGTGATCTGTTCATCGCGATCGGCTCGTCGCTGGTTGTATGGCCGGCCGCGGGCTTTCCAATGATGGCAAAGCGGGCTGGCGCGCGACTCGTGATCATCAACCGGGAACCGACCGATCAGGACGACGTTGCCGACCTCGTTATCCACCACGACATCGGCGAAGTACTCGGATCGTTCGTCCGTAATTGAACGGAAATTGATGCATTTTTGTCGGCATCTCTGTTCATATGCCTCACTGAAACCGATTTTTATCTATGCGCGGCACGAGGGAATGTTATCTTTGATTCGAGAGATCTGCGTGTGTCATCGTGGGTATAGGTGGTGAGCACGTGTATGAGGGCGCCGTTGCAGGGGTGGCGGCTCACAATTCATATGTGAGGTCCGGGGTTATGGGGTCGGACGGATTTGAGTCCAAGAAGCTTGGGGTGCCGGTCGTTGGTGTATCGACACCAACCCGGCTCGGGGCGGAATATCAAACCGGCGTCGCGCGCGACTCGGCAATCGATGCGATGACCGGTCTTGGCGAGAACCTCGTCGAAATCAGCGGCGTCATCAAATGGTTCGACGCCTCGAAGGGATACGGTTTCATCGTTCCCGACAATGGCTGGCCGGACGTGCTGCTGCACGTCACGGTGCTCAGGCGCGACGGCTACCAGACCGCCTATGAAGGGGCTCGCCTGGTGGTGGAGTGCGTGCAGCGCTCCAAGGGCTACCAGGCCTTCCGCATCGTCTCGATGGACGAGTCGACGGCGATCCATCCGGCGCAGATGCTGCCGCCGCGAACCCATGTCACGGTGACGCCGACCAGCGGGCTGGAACGTGCCCAGGTCAAGTGGTTCAACCGCCTGCGCGGCTTCGGCTTCGTGACCTGCGGGGAAGGAGCCCGGACATCTTCGTCCACATGGAGACCCTGCGCCGCTACGGCATGACCGAGCTGCGCCCCGGCCAATGGGTGCTGGTCCGCTACGGGCCCGGCTCCAAGGGCATGATGGCGGCCGAGATCCACCCCGAGACGGGCTCGCCGGCATTGTCCTCGCACTGAGCAGTCCCCCACTGAGCGGATGCTGCTTGCGACCACGGCATTTGACGGCCCCCGGAACGGCGTTTCCGGGGGCCGTTTTCATGTCGGCTCCATCTTCGCAGTCCGGCCGCGGTCTTGCTGCGGAGGCCGCGACCGTGTAGTGACGGGTCCTCGAGGACAATCGTCCTGTGAGAACATCGGGGTATAGCGCAGCCTGGTAGCGCGGCAGTTTTGGGTACTGCAGGTCGTTGGTTCGAATCCAGCTGCCCCGACCATTCCCGCAGCAGCACGGAGCGCGCGGAGACCGTCGTCAGCAGAGACGAACGCAACAACGTCGGGAAAGCCTGCTCAGGATCTGATGCCGGACAGGCGTTGACCGGAGCGATAGATCGGCTCGGCCGTCGCAACGGCGCAGCTCATAAAAATTCGGATGCTCCCGCAGCGGCAAGACCCGGGAGCATCCGAAGTGTGCGGAGTGAATCCGGGGAAGGAACATCCGCTGGTCGTGAGCATCCTCTGAATCGAAATCTCGCGTCTTTGCGCTAAATCAAATCAGGCGCAGGAGGCGGTTCGCGCGTCGGCCGTGCCGAGGTCGCGGCGGGCGGATCAGCGCGCCAGCTCGTCCTGCGCCAGACGGCCGTCGATGATGTGCACGCGCCGCTGCATCTGAGCAGCGAGATTGAGATCGTGGGTGACCGCGATGACGGTCTTGCCGCGCAGCGTGACGAGATCGCGCAGGATGCCGAACACCTGCGCGGTCGCGGCGGTGTCGAGGCTGCCGGTCGGCTCGTCGGCGAGGATTACCGGCGGATCGTTGGCGAGCGCGCGCGCCACCGCCACGCGCTGGCGCTGGCCGCCCGAGAGTTTGTCCGGCGTCTTGCGCAGATGCTCGGCGAGGCCGAGCGACGCCAGCAGTTCCTCGGCGCGCTGGGTGATGGCGCGGGGTGACAGCCGTGCCAGCGCGCGCATCGGCAGCGCGACGTTTTCGACCAGCGAGAATTCCGGCAGCAGGAAATGAAACTGGAAGACGAACCCGAGCCGTGACAGCCGCACCTCGGCGCGCTCGTCCTCGTTCATGCCCGTCGTCGAGCGGCCGTCGATCAGCACGTCGCCCTGGCTCGGCAGGTCGAGCAGGCCGAGCAGATAGAGCAGGGAGGATTTTCCCGAGCCCGACGGCCCGGTGATGGCGATGAGCTCGCAGGGATGGATCACGAGATCGATGTCGGCGACCAGCGTCACCGGCACCTCGCCGGGCAGCACCTTCGTCACCTGCCGCGCCTCGATCAGGGGCGGGCTCACGTCGCGCCCCGGATGATGTCGACCGGATGCAACCGCGCCGCAGCCCGGGCAGGAAAATAGCCGGCGACGGCGCTGGAGATCAGCGCGACCGCGCCCGCCAGCAGATAGTGCTTCAGCGAATACAGCACCGGCAGATGATTGTAGTCGGAAAACGGCGTCTTGAACTCGAGCGAGGCCAGCCCGCGGGTAAGCAGGTAGCCGAGCGCCCAGCCGAGGGCGGCACCGGTCAGGCCGATGAACAGCGCCTCGACGATGAAGATGGCGCGGACCGTGCGGTCGCGGAAGCCGAGCGACTTGAGGATGGCGATGTCGCGGGTCTTCTCATGGGTGATGGTCGAGATGATGTTGTAGGTGCCGAAGCTCGCGACCAGCAGGATGGCGCCGACGATCGTGTACATCAGCACGTTGCGCAGGGTGATCGCCGCCAGCAGGTCCTCCTGCGCCTCCTGCCAGGAGACCGCCTTGTAGCCGGTCTGCTCGCCGATGCGCTCGCTGATCAGGCGCGCCTGCATGGGATCGTTGGTGCGGACGCGGATCTCGTTAATGATCCCGGTCTGGCGCTCCAGGATCTGCGCGGTGCGCAGCAGCACGTAGCCGGTGGTCTCGTCGGTGCCACGGAAGCCGGAATGGAAGGTTCCGACGACGGTCGCGTTCATGTTGATGCCCTGGGCCGAGGCGAGCGTGATGTTCGAGTTTACCCGCGCGCCGATCTTGGCCGCGAGCCGGTCGCCGAGCAGGATCGCGTGCGAGGACCGGTACAGCGAATTGAGATTACCCTCCCGCATATGGCTCGCCAGCGTCGAGACCTGGCCCTCCGTGCGCGGATCGATGCCGATGATCGCGACCGTCAGGTTGCGGCCGGCGAAGCGCAGCACGGCCTTGGATTGCACCGACGCCGTCAGCGCGCCCGGCACCCAGGCCTGCAGCGAGGCAATGGTGGCCATCGGGTTCTTGATGCCGGGGCGGCGGACATTCGGGGTCAGCCGGTGGAATTCGGCGGCCGCATAGACCTGGTCGGCCGGCTGGCGGGTCGGCTGACGCAGCTCGTCGGTGATCGAAATGTGCGGCAGCGCGTCGACCAGCGTGCGGATGAAGTCGTCCTGGGAGCCCTCCATCATCGCCGCCATCATCACCGAAAACGCCACGCCGGTCATCACGCCGGCGATTGCGACCAGCGTCTGGCGGGCGCGATGGCGCACATGGGTCCAGGCGATGGTCAGGACGAGGCTCACGGCGCGGCCGTCTCGGGCTCGATCACGCGAACCCGCTCGCCGTCCTTGATGTCGGCGGTCGCGGGCGCCGCGACCAGCTCGCCTTCGCGGGCGCCGTCGAGGATCTCGACCGCCGCGGAGCCGCGGATGCCGATCCGCACCGCGCGCCGGTGCACACGGCCGCCCTCGATCACCATGAGGCTGTTGTTGACGACGGCATTGGCCGGCGCGAGCAGCGTGTCTCGCCGTCTCGCGGCTGACGATGTTGGCCTCGACGCTCATGCCGACGCGCAGCGGTGTGTCGTCGGGCAAGCCGATCCGCACGCGGAACGTCTTGGCCACGGGATCGCCCGCCGGCGTGATCTGCTTCACCGTGCCGGGCAGCGCCTGGTTGCCGAACGCATCGGCCCGCAGCAGCGCCTTCTGGCCGACCTGGACACGGGGAATGTCCTCTTCGTTGACGTCGGCGACGACCCAGAGCGGCTTCTCCAGGCCGACGCGGTAGAGGATGGTGCCGGGATCGACCATGTCGCCGACCTCGCCGTCCTCCTTGAGGACGACGCCGTCCATCGGCGCCACCAGCTTGAAGTAGTCGAGGCGCTGGGTCTGGGCCGCGATCTGGGCGCGGATGCGGGCGAGATCGCTTTCGGAGCGCTGGTACGCTTGCGACGTGGCCGCGCCGCGCGCCAGCAGCTGCGACTGCCGCTCGAATTCGAGGCGCTGGAATTCCTCCTGTGCACGCAGATCGTTCAAGGTGGCAAGCGCCTCCTTGTCGTCAAGCCGCGCCAGCACGTCACCGGCCTTGACCAGCTTGCCTTCGCAGCGACAGCGCTCGACGATGCGACCGCGTACCAGCGGCGTGCTCCGCGACCACGTCACCGGCTCTACCGCGCCGGTCGCATAGACGATCTCGGCCGCCGTGCCGCGGGTGAGGCGGGCGGTCGCGATAAGCGGTCCATGCACCCACCATGCGGCAAGCCCAGCCAGCGCGCCGAACAGCAGGATGATCGAGAGCAGGCCGCGCCACGAAAGCGACGCCGGCCGCGATCGACGGCCGGCGTGGCAGCAATGGCGTTGGATGGCTCCGGCGTCAGCGTGTCCATGATCGAACGGACCCTGCGACGGGAGAAAGGCTATACTTAGCCCGCAGTGCCCGTCGCCACGCGGGGCGGAGCCATCTTGAAGTGCTGTTTGGCATAGGCGACGATCTGGCGATCGGTCGGGTGGTCGGCAGCTTCGACGCCGACGATGCGCTTTCCGACCGCAGGATGCTTCTCGTGCAGGTGCTTGGCAAGCTCGGTCTTGGCGCTGGCCGGGCCGATGATCAGGATCTCGCCGGCATCCTCGAGCGCGTGCGCGACCTCCTCGAAAAAATGCTTGTCGGGCGCCGCGTGGCCGCTGCCGATCTCGTTGGCCTTGTGATGCAGATGCTTGGTCTGCAGGTGCGGATGCAGCGTCAGCTCGTCGGCACCGGTCAGGCCGATGTGGAACACCTTGGCCTCGCTGTGATCGAGCCACACGACGGCATGGAAATGGGTCGGCATGATCTGGTCCTTGTCAGCAAATCACCGCATGCACAGCCGCGCGCGTTTCGCAAGGGGACGCGCGCCGCGGGAAGCGGCTTCGTTGGTGATGCGGACCTTAGCGAGCCCGATCGTGCCCGGCTTGATGCAGGTCAACGGACGCGGGGAGCGGCCCCGCGCCCCCGAGGTGCGGAGTTCACTTTGGCGCAGGGGGTTTCGGCAGCGGCTTGTCCTGCCGCTTCGACCACGAAATATAGTAGGCCACGGTGGTCATGATCGCGATGCCCGCCGCGCTGACGAGGATCTGCGCCAGCAGCGAACCCGAGCTCAGCATCAGGGTGAAGTGGCCGATGAAGGACAGGAACACGCCGACGCAGAACACCGCCAGCGACTGTTGGCCGCAGATGATGAGAGGATCGAACGCCTTCCACTCCAGGCCCGGCCATTCCTTCGGCACGAACCGGATGACCAGAATGACGATCACCACGAAATGCAGGAAGCGGTACGGCGCGAGGTTGGTCTTGTCGTTGGGATTGAAGGCCGAATAGAGCCAGTTCGGAAACATCGATCCGAGCTCAGGGAAGCGGCCGGCCATCGTCATGACCAGTGCGAGCACCATATAGGCGATGCAGAAATAGAGCGTGGCCGGCGCCATGATGATGCCCATCGAGCGGCGGGCGCCGCCGAGCGCGCACCACGAGCCGAACACGAACAGCACCTGCCAGCAATATGGATTGAAGTACCAGGTGCCGGCGGGATAGGCCGCGAAATTCCAGCCCATCTGGCGCGCGACGAGCCAGAGCACGATCGAGGCGATCATGGTGAGGTCGGGCTGGCGCAGCATCATCCACAGCACCGGCGGGAAGAATCCCATCAGCACGATGTAGAGCGGCAGCACGTCGAGATTGACCGGCTTGAACTTCAGGATCAGGCCCTGGGCCAGCGTATCGCTGGCGTGGTCGACGAGGCCTGCGACGTTGAACTCGTCGATGATCTCGGAGACGCCGAACCGCGTCGCCAGATAGCTGATGGCCACAATATAAATCACGAACAGCACGATGTGGGCGACGTAGAGCTGCCACACCCGCTTGAACAGCCGGGTGGCGCCGACGATGAAGCCGCGGTCGATCATCATGCGCGCGTAGACGAACGAGGCCGTATAGCCGGAGATGAAGACGAACAGGTCGGCGGCGTCGCTGAAGCCGTAATTCCGCGTGGTGATCCAGTTCACCACATTGTCCGGGATGTGATCCAGAAAGATCGCCCAGTTGGCGATTCCGCGAAACAGGTCGAGCCGCAGGTCGCGCCCGCGCTCGGGCAGCGTGGCATTGATTTTCATGGCCGCTTCAACGCACTGTTTTGAATGGAAAACGTTCGGGGAGCAGAGGCGCCGTGGCAGTCGACCGAGATTGTCACGGGACGGCAGAATGACTATACGGAGCACGATAGACGGTCACGTCCTGGATGGGAATCACCGTTCCGTGCTGGATCTTGCCTGTACCCCATCCCGGCCGTTTCCGCCAAACGCATGACGACCGCAGCTTCCAGGGGCTCTTCCAGCCATGACCGCACGCATTTTCAAGCCCGCCAAGAACGCGATGCAATCGGGCAAGGCCAAGACCCGGGACTGGCAGTTGGATTATGAGCCGGAGCAGCCGCGTTCGGTCGAGCCGCTGATGGGCTGGACGTCCTCCTCGGACATGAAGCAGCAGGTCACCTTGCGCTTCGATACCAAGGACGAGGCGATCGCCTATTGCGAGCGCAAGGGCATTCCCTATCAGGTGATCGAGCCGAAGGAGCCGGTGAAGCGGCAGATCGCCTATGCCGACAATTTCTCGTTCCGCCGCGGTGAGCCCTGGACACACTGATTTGGACGCATTGAGGGGCCGGCCCGCCCGTCATCATCCGTTCAACCTGTTTGAGACGGCCCGCCGGGGATCGGCAGCGGCGCGTCCTTGGACAGGCCGAGCACCGGGAAGCTCCTGATGGCCCGGACGCCGGGCAGGGCGGCGAACTGGCGGAGCTGGCGGCTCATGCCTTCGACCCCGGTCGAAACGCATTTCAGCAGAAAATCCGCATCTCCGGACAGCCGCCAGCATTGCTGGACCCAGGGCAACGTCACGATCGCGGCCTCGAACGACTCCAGCGCCGTCTGGTGCTGGCTGTCGAGCTGAATCGACACGAACGCTACCACCTCATAGCCCAGCGACCGTTCATCGATGGCTGCGCGGATGGACTTGATCACGCCGCTGCTGCGCAGCGTCCGCACCCGGCGCAGGCAGTTCGGATGCGAGATCCCCACCCGGTCGGCGAGCTCGTTGATGCGGATCCGGCCATCGGCCTGGAGCTCCGCCAGGATCCTGCGATCGATCGCGTCGAGCTCCGGGCTGCCCGCCATCGGCGCTGCCCGTTCAGCCGGTCGGGTGATCAGGCCGGCCGCCGCCGGCCTGCGCAGGTCCGGCGCCGCGCGGCATGACCCCGGAGAGCACGAGCTTCTCATGGGCTGCGATGATCGCCTCCTTGGTGAGCCGGCCGCCCGGACGGTACCAGCTGCACAGCCCGGTCAGGAGTGCGATGATGGCAAAGGTCGCGACCTGGATGTCGTCGACGTCGAACACGCCTTGCGCCACACCGTCGCTGAGGATGTCGGCCAGCCGGCGCTCATAGGCGCCGCGCAGCGCCACCACCGCCTCATAGTTGCGCGGATCGAGGCTGCGCAGCTCCGAGTTGGCGATGAAGACCTCGCGCTTTCGGGTCATGTGATAGCTGACGTGGAAGGCGACGAATGCCCTGAGACGTTCGACCGGACCCTGGGTGTCGCGCAGCGCCTGCTCGAGCTCGCGCAGGAGGTTGTTGATGTGGTCCTGGATCAGCTCCGCCAGCAGCTCCTGCTTGGTGCTGATGTGATTGTAGAGCGAACCGGGCTGGATGCCGACCTCGGCGGCGAGCTGACGCAGGCTCATGGCCTCGTAGCCGTGCCGGAAGATCAGCCGCAGGCCGGCCTTCCGGATCGCCTCCATCGTCGTCGGACCATGCGACCCGATCGTGCGCGCCATCTCGTCCTCGCTGGGCCGTCCCGGTGCCGATCGCGGCGGACCCGCCCCGGTAGGGGTCCCGTAGTAAAGTTCGAAAATCCCGTGGTCTCAAGCAAATGCTGCTCGTGCCGGGACCCTACAACAATCCGCTTGAGAATAGAATTTAAAAACGTATGATCGTTTAATTCGAGAAGGACGGACGGCCGCAGATCGGACCGCCGACGGGCAGGGAGGACAGCATGCGGGCAAAGATGGTACACCCGGGCTCGCAGCGGCCTGGACGGCCGCGACCGCTCTGACGCGTGCTCCCACGGCTTCCCCCTCCAGCCCCGCAACGAAGACGCCGGTCATGACGTTTCACTCCACGATCGATCCATCGTCCTCCGATTTTGCCCGCAATGCCGACGCCATGCGCGCGCTGGTCGCCGATCTCAGGGCGAAGCTGGGGCAGGTCGCAGAAGGCGGCGGCGAGGCCTCGCGCAAGCGGCACCTGTCGCGCGGCAAGATGCTGGCGCGCCAGCGTGTCGACCTGCTGCTCGACCCGGGAACGGCGTTCCTGGAGCTGTCGCCATTGGCCGCGCATGGGCTCTACGGAGGCGACGTCCATTCGGCGAGCATCGTCACCGGCATCGGCCGCATTGCGGGGCGCGAATGCGTCGTCGTCGCCAACGACGCCACCATCAAGGGCGGCACCTACTACCCGATGACGGTGAAGAAGCATCTGCGCGCCCAGGACATCGCGCGGCAGAACAATCTGCCCTGCGTCTACATGGTCGACTCCGGCGGCGCCTTCCTGCCGCTGCAGGATGAGATCTTCCCGGACGAGCGGCATTTCGGTCGCATCTTCTACAACCAGGCGCAGATGTCGGCGCAAGGCATTCCGCAGATCGCAATCGTGATGGGCTCGTGCACCGCCGGCGGCGCCTATGTGCCGGCGATGTCGGACGAGAGCATCATCGTGCGCAATCAGGGTACGATCTTCCTCGGCGGTCCGCCGCTGGTGAAGGCGGCGACCGGCGAGGTCGTCAGCGCCGAGGAGCTCGGCGGCGCCGACGTGCATTCGCGGCAATCGGGCGTGACTGATCACTACGCGCAGAACGACGCGCACGCCATCGGCATCGCGCGGCGTATCGTCGGCACGCTGAAGCCGCCCGGTGCGCGCAGCGCGCTGAACATGCGCGAGGTGCGCGAGCCGCGCTATCAGGCGGAAGAGATCTACGGCGTCGTGCCGGTCGACGGCCGCAAGCCGTTCGACGTGCGCGACATCATCGCGCGGCTGGTCGACGGCTCGGAGTTCGACGAGTTCAAGAAGCTGTATGGCCAGACGCTGGTGTGCGGCTTCGCCCACATCTGGGGCTATCCGGTCGGCATCATCGCCAACAACGGCATCCTGTTCAGCGAGAGCTCGCTGAAGGGGGCGCACTTCATCGAGCTGTGCTGCCAGCGCAACATTCCGCTTGTGTTCCTGCAGAACATCACCGGCTTCATGGTCGGCAAGAAATACGAGGCCGGCGGCATCGCCCGCGACGGCGCCAAGCTGGTGACGGCGGTCGCGACCGCGTCGGTTCCGAAGTTCACCGTGGTGATCGGCGGCTCTTACGGCGCCGGCAATTACGGCATGTGCGGCCGCGCCTATTCGCCGCGTTTTCTTTGGATGTGGCCGAACGCGCGCATCTCGGTGATGGGCGGCGAGCAGGCCGCGATGGTGCTGAGTCAGGTTCGCCGCGACGGCATCGAGGCCAAGGGCGAGAGCTGGCCCACGCAAGAGGAAGAGAAATTCCGTGAGCCCATCCGCGCGCAATACGAGGCGCAGGGCAATCCGTACTACGCGACGGCGCGGCTGTGGGACGACGGCGTGATCGATCCCGCCGATACCCGCCTCGTGCTCGGCCTTGGATTGTCGGCCGCCGCCAATGCCCCGGTCGAGCCGACCAAATTCGGCCTGTTCAGGATGTGATCATGGCTCGTCCCGGATTGTATCGTCGTTTCCGTAAGCTCCTGATCGCCAATCGCGGCGAGATCGCCGTCCGCGTCATCCGCACGGCGCGCGCGATGGGATTGAAGACCGTCGCTGTCTATTCGGAGGCCGACCGCAACGCGCTGCACGTCGCGCTCGCCGATGAGGCCGTGCTGCTCGGCCCCGCACGTGCCCGCGACTCCTATCTCAACATCGAGCGGCTGATCGAGGCCGCCAGGCAGACCGGTGCCGAGGCCGTTCATCCCGGTTACGGCTTTTTGTCCGAAAGCGCCGAGTTCGCGCAGGCCTGTCTCGATGCGGGGCTGGTTTTCGTCGGCCCGACCGCGGCGATGATCACCGCGATGGGGTCGAAGTCCGGCTCCAAATTCCTGATGGAGCAGGCGGGCGTGCCGCTGGTGCCCGGCTATCACGGCGAGGCGCAGGACGAGGCGACGCTCGCCGATGAAGCCGCGCGGATCGGCTTCCCCGTGCTGATCAAGGCGTCCGCCGGCGGCGGCGGCCGCGGCATGCGCGTGGTCCACGCGGCCGGCGATCTGACCGAGGCCGTCACCAGCGCCAAGCGCGAGGCCAAGGCGGCGTTCGGCGACGATCGCGTGCTGATCGAGAAGTTCGTCGAAAACCCGCGTCACATCGAGGTGCAGATCGTCGGCGACAGCCACGGCAATCTGGTGTCGCTGTTCGAGCGCGAATGCACCCTGCAGCGCCGGCATCAGAAGGTGATCGAGGAGGCGCCGTCGCCGACGTTGACGCCGGCGCAGCGGGACACGGTCTGCGCGGCGGCGAGGCGCGCGGCGGGCGCGGTGAACTATGTCGGCGCCGGCACCATCGAGTTCGTCTCCGACGGCCGCGACGTGTTCTTCATCGAGATGAACACGCGCCTGCAGGTCGAGCATCCCGTCACCGAATTGATCACCGGCGTCGATCTCGTCGAATGGCAGTTGCGCGTCGCCTTCGGCGAAGAGCTGCCGCTGACGCAGGACCAGATCCGGTTGCATGGCCATGCCATTGAGGCGCGCGTCTACGCGGAAAATCCCGCCAAGAACTTCATGCCCTCGGTCGGCACGATCAAGACCTGGCGGCTTCCCGCTGAAGCCGGCGGCCTGCGCATCGATGCCGGCTATCGCGAGGGCGATGCGGTCTCGCCCTATTACGACGCGATGCTCGCCAAGATGATCGCCTGGGCGCCGACCCGCGAGGTCGCGGTCGAGCGGCTCAACCGCGGCCTGGAGGACACCGACGTCCGCGGCATCGTCAGCAACATTCCGTTCCTGTCGTCGCTGCTGACGCATCCCGACGTCGTGGCGAACGCGATCGACACCGGTTTCATCGAGCGCCATCTGACGCATCTGACCCAGTCGGGGGCGGTGGCCGACGACCTCGAACTCTGTGCCGCCGTCGCGGCCATTCTCATCGGCGAGCAGACCGCAGCCGCGAAGGAGCAGGGCTCGCCGTGGCGCGCATCCGGTTGGATGCCGGTGGGACTGCGGCAGCGCGTGTTCTCGTTCCGCGAAGGCGCGGGGAATGAACCGCGGACCGCCACGCTGGCCTATGGTCCCGGCGTGCAGCGCCTGTCGATCGAGGGCCGTGAGACCTCGTTCTCGGCACTTCAGACCGATGACGGCGGCTTCGACCTTGTGTGCGATGGCGTCAAATCCCATGTGGTGGCGGTCATCGAGGGCCACGAGTTGTACCTGCGGACCCGCAACGGCCGCTTCGATCTGCATTGGATCGATCCGTTCGGCGGTGACGACGAGGAGCAGGCCGGCGAGGACAAGATCGTCGCGCCCTTGCCGGGCACGGTGGTGGCGCTGCTGGCGCAGGAAGGCGCCGTGCTGGAAAAGGGCGCGGCGATCCTGACGCTCGAAGTCATGAAGATGGAGCAGACCCTGCGGGCGCCGTTCGCAGGCCGGCTCAAGGCGATCAAGTGCAAGGTCGGCGACATCGTGCAGGAAGGCGTCGAACTGGCGGACCTCGAACCGTCCGCCTGATCCTCGAACCGGAGAGGTCGGCATGAGCGAAAGCGTGCGCATCATCGAAATGGGCCCGCGTGACGGCCTGCAGAACGAGAAGATATCGATCGGCGTCGCCGATCGTATCGCCTTTGTCCGCGCGCTGGTGGACGCCGGTCTAACCACCGTCGAGGTCGGCGCCTTCGTCTCGCCCAAGGCGATCCCGCAAATGGTGGGATCGGATGAGGTGATGCGCAGCGTTGCTGCGCTGCCCGGTGAATTCCATGTGCTGGTGCCCAACGTGAAGGGCTACGAGGCCGCGCGCGCTGCGGGCGCCAGGGTGATTTCCGTGTTCACTGCGGCATCCGAGAGCTTCTCCCGCGCCAACATCAACTGTTCGATCGCGGAGTCGCTGGAGCGCTTCAAGCCGGTGATCGCCCATGCCAGGACCGACGGCATCAAGGTGCGCGGCTACGTCTCCTGCGCGCTGGGCTGTCCCTATGAAGGTGAAATCAAGCCGCAGGCGGTAGCCGGCGTGGCCAAGGCGCTGTGGGATCTCGGCTGCTACGAGGTTTCCCTGGGTGACACGATCGGTGTCGGCACGCCGCTCAAGGCCAAGCAGATGCTGCGCGCCGTCTGCGACGACGTGCCGGTGATGCATCTCGCGATGCATTTCCACGACACCTACGGTCAGGCGCTGGCCAATCTCTATGCGGGCATGGAGGAGGGCGTCCGCGTCATCGATGCCGCCGCCGGCGGCCTCGGCGGCTGCCCGTTCGCCCCGGGCGCGACGGGAAATGTCGCGACCGAGGACGTCGTCTACATGCTCGAAGGCATGGGCATCCGCACCGGCGTCGACATGACGAAACTGCTGGCCGCCACCAACGACATGAGCCGGCTGCTCGGCCGGCCGCCGGTCAGCCGTGTTGCAGCGGCGTTGAACGCGAAGAACATGCGAGCGGCAAATGGCTGAAAGGGCGAGTAGCGAGTAGGGAAAGGCAGACTCGCCGAATTCCCTATTCGCCACTCCCATTCGCCATTCGCCGCACGTCAGCGGCTGAGATCCGGCCCCATCACGAGATCCGGCAGCGCCGTCGAGATCTGCGGCACGAAGCAGAGCAGCAGCACGGCGGCCATCATCAGCAGCACGAAGGGCAGCGTACCCCAGATCACCTCGCGCAGCGGGATGTCCGGCGCGACGTTCCTGATGACGAAGATGTTGAGACCCACCGGCGGATGGATCAGGCCCATCTCCATCACGATCGTCATCACCACGCCGAACCAGATGATGTCGAAGTTTGCTGCCCGCAGCGGCGGCAGGATGATCGGCGCCGTCATCAGGATGATCGAAACCGGCGGAAGGAAGAAGCCGAGCACGACCACCATCAGCAGGATCGCGAACAGCAGCTCCCAGCGTGGTAGATGCATCGCGACGATGCTCTCTGCCACCGATTGCGAGATGTGCAGGTAGCTCATCACGTAGGAGTACAGCAGCGACATGCCGATGATCAGCATCAGCATGGTCGATTCCCGCAGCGTCGCCTTCATGATCGGGGCGAGATCGGTCGGGCTCCAGACCCGGTAGATGATCGCGATCAGCACGAGCGCGAGGATGCCGCCGAGACCTGCCGTCTCCGACGGCGTGGCCAGACCGCCATAGAGCGCCACCATCACACCAGTCAGCAGCAGCACGAACGGAATCACGCGCGGCAGCACCGAGAAGCGCTGCGCCATCGTGTACTCGTCCTTGATCAGGATGTCCGACCAGGCGCCCGACTTCTCATAGACCACTTTCGCCCGCGCATATTCCTGTCGGAAGCGCACGACGGCATAGACTCCGAACAGGGTGACCAGCAGCAGCCCGGGACCGATGCCGGCCAGGAACAGCCGTCCCAGCGATTTCTCCGCCGCGATCGCGAACAGGATCATCGTAATCGAGGGCGGCAGCAGAATGCCAAGCGTGCCGCCGGCGGCGATGATGCCGGCGGCGAAGCCGCCGGAATAGCCGCGCTTGCGCATCTCGGGAATTCCGGCCGAGCCGATCGCCGAGCAGGTCGCGGGGGACGATCCGGCCATCGCCGCGAACAGCGCGCAGGCGAACACGTTGGCGACGCCCAATCCGCCGGGCACGCGATGCAGCCACGCATGCAGCGCCGAGTAGAGGTCCTGGCCTGCGCGCGAGCGGCCGATCGCCGCGCCCTTGAGGATGAACAGCGGGATCGACAGCAACGTGATCGACGCCATTTCCTCGTAGACGTTCTGCGTGACCGTATCGAGCGACGCGGTCGGCATGTAGATGGCCATGAATACGACGGCGACGGCGCCGAGCGCGAACGCGATCGGCATGCCCGCGAACATCGCAAACAGGGTCGAGAGCCCGTAGGCGACCCCAATTCCGAACACGCTCATCGACGCGCTCCCGCGAGCGGCGCCGCGATCTGCAGCAGCATCTGGAGGCACAGCAGGGTCATGCCCGCGGCCATCAGGCCGTAGGGAATCGCCAGCGGCGGCGACCACATCGAATTCGAGACCTGGCCATCGACCCAGGCCTCATGCGTCAGGGTCCATGATTTCCAGGTGAAGAAGGCACAAAACAAAAAGCTCGCGACGTCGACCAGCCAGAGCCTGATCTTGTTGGCGAGCGGCGACATCAGCCCAACAAAGGCTTCGATGCTGACGTGGCCGCGATGCTCCTGCACATAGGCCGCAGTCATGAAGGTTGCGCCGACGAGCAAGAACACGGCGGCTTCGTCCTGCCAGTAGTTGGCGGCCTTGAACAGTGCACGGCCCGCCACGCTGTAGCTCAGGATGACGCAGGCCGCGACCAGTGCGAACGCGGCCAGAACGACGATGATGCGATTGAGCAGCGAGACAACACGCTGGAGCGGCGCCAGCGGACCGCTGGCGCCGATGGCTGTCGTGGCCTCGGTATCGATAACGGGCGCGTGCATCAATCAGGCCGCGACGTCGGAGGCGAGCTTGAGGAGCTTGGCGCAGTTCGCAGACTTGCCGCCATAGTCCTTCCAGGCGGTGTCGCGGGCGATGTCGCGCCACTTGCTGACGGTCTCGGCGTCGAGCTCCACAACCTTGGCGCCCGCCTTTTCGTAGACCTTGGCAACTTCGATGTCGTCGTCCTGCGCGCCCTTGCGACCGAACGCCTCCATCTCCGCGCCGACCGCGAGGAGGATGTCCTGCTGGTTCTTCGGCAGCTTGTCGAACGAGGCCTTGGACATCATCAGCGGCTCGAGCATGAACCAGTACGACGCCTTGGCTCCGGAGGTGAGGGCCTTCGACACCTCTTCCAGGCGGAACGAGATCAGGCTGGTCGACGAGGTGATGCCGGCATCGCAGGCGCCGGTCTGCATCGCGGTGTAGATTTCGTTCGATGGAACCGACAGCACCGAGGCGCCGGCAGTCTGCAGCACCATGTCCATCTCGCGCGAGCCGCCGCGCGCCTTCATGCCCTTGGCATCGTCGGGCGCAACCAGCGGCCGCGATCGGCTGGCGACGCCGCCCGCCTGCCAGACCCAGGTCAGCAGGATGATGCCCTTGTCGGCCAGGAAATCGCTCAGCGTCTTGCCGACCGGCTCGTTCTTCCAGCGCATGCCCTGGTCGTAGTTCGTGACCAGACCGGGCATCAGCCCGATGTTGGTCTCGGGCACTTCGCCGCCGGCGTAAGGCATCGGATAGAGGCTGATGTCGAGGGCGCCCTTCCGCATGGCCGAGAATTGCGCGACTGTCTTGATGAGCGAGGAGTTCGGATAGATCTCGGTCGCGATCTCGCCGCCGGAACGCTTAGCAACCTCCTCGGAGAACACCCGGCAGAGCCGGTCGCGGAAATCGCCCTTGTCGATGGTGCCGCCGGGAAACTGGTGGGAGATCTTCAGCGTCGTTGCTGCGTGGGCCGTACCGGTTCCAAAACGCAGAATGGCCGGCGCAGCGAGCGCGGATGCGATGACATGACGGCGTGAGAGCATGAGATTTCCCCTGGACAACTTCTGGTTGGGTTCCCGACCCGGGTTCGTTGGCGTGACTTATACCAGCCAATCTGCCGGACTTACCTCTAGCCGAACTAGACAGTTCGTTCGAGGCCAAATGCATGGGAAGCGACATATTGCTGCGGCGCACGTACCGGCCTGTGAATCCCCTGCGCGGGTTGTACTAACATGATCTTGCCGGGCAAAATTGTGTCCTCGATTCCGGAACGGGACGCATTCGAGTCAAATTTGATCGAGCAAAAATTCTCGCCCGCGCTCGTAACAATCGCCTTCATCGCAACGTCGATATCCAAGAACGGCGCGTCCGTCGCCGTCGAACCCGTCATACGAAGGAGCGATCATCATGACCAATCGTAGCCGCCTCATCCTCGGAATCTCCGCTGCCGCCCTCGCGTTCAACGTGGCCGTCGCGCCGGTGGCCTTCGCGGAGGACAAGATGAGCAAGGACGATGGGATGAAAAAGGGCGCGATGTCCCACGACGCCATGAAGAAGGACTCGATGGCGAAGGACACCATGAAGAAGGACGATGCCATGTCCAAGGACGGGATGAAGAAGGACGACGGCATGATGAAGAAGAACTAAGTCGTCTCGCCCGGCATCGTGCGATGGGACAACCGTATCAGTCCCATCGCCGATGAATTGAGGAGTCGCGCGATGCCGGAGGCGACGGCACGCAGGTCTCGTGGCGGCGGCGTCGCCGCTTACTTCTTCTTTCCGCGGGCCTTGCGCGCGGCGTAGCGCGCATCGCGCTTCGCCTTCTGCTCGGCTTCCATCTCGGCCAGGCGAGTGGCTTCTTCTTCCGCCTCGCGCGCAAGCCGGGCAATCTCGGCGGCTTTGGCCTCTTCCTCGAGGCGCTTCTGCTCCGCCTTGGCGGCCTCGCGCTCCAATCGCTGCTGCTCGCGGCGGGCGGCGGCGGCTTCGCGCTCCTCCCGTCGCTTCACGACTTCGGGATCGTCCGGTCCCGGCTGCGATTTGAACTTCTGCACAATGCTCTGGCGGGCCTGCTGCGCGGCCTTCTGCCGATCGGCAAATCCAGGTTCCTTGAATCCTCTCATGGAGACGTCGTCACTTCGCTATTTGGGTGTTCGATCAGGGTGTGGTCGGTCAGGGGCTGCACGCGCCGCCAGGCAATTCTGCCACGAGATCGTGAACACGAGCGGAGGCCGACGCGAGCCCGTGTGTATAGGATCGCATGCGTCGATGACAAATGCTTTATCGCCGCTCCTCCACATCCGACCTGCCTGGCGCTTGCATGGCGCTCGCCGGAGGCTATGTAAGCGTCCCCATCGCTGACGCAGGTCGGCCGGCTGTGAGTCGCTTCACGCCTCGCGGGCACCAGCGCACCGCCCGGGTGCGACATCCAACGGAGTTGACCGGCATGACCTCTGTTCGCCGCGGGCGCATGGCGCTCGGCCTCGCCCTCGTCGCTTTCGTGGTCAGCGCATGCGTGATGACCGCGGTCCTCGCCCGCCCGAGGCCCGTTTCGGCCGGTGTGCTGGGTTCCGAATGGGAATGCGGGCAGCTGTTCTGGGTGACGAGCTGCACCCGCATCGAATCGATCTCGCCGGCGTCTCGCCAGCAGCAGCAACCGCACGGTGAGGCCGCTGGCTTGCGGGCCGCCTAGGCGCACCGGCGATGAGTACGCAGGGGCCGGATAGACGCGGCGCCATGGCGGCACTGGTGTTCGCGGCGCTCGTGGTGGCCTTCGGCGTGTGGCTGGCCCGCAGCCTGACCTCCGCAAGCCGGATGCAGGATTGCCTGATGTCGGGACGAACCAACTGCAACGTGATCGTGCCAGACCGGTGACCACCGATCAGCCCGTACTGGATCGGCAAGACCGCGCAAGCGAGGTTGCATGATCGGAGGGGCGAATCAGCCGGCCTCTCGGTTAACCTGACCGCGGCAGGTTGATTTGGCCGCAAAATAGTCGGGATTTTACCGGTTTGTCGCGCAAACTATGGTGTGTCCGGACCATACACGCCGAAGCCGGAGATCCGGCAATCATCAATCCGCATCACACCCCGCCGTGCGCGACAACCAGCGCAGACGGCGGGCGGTCAAGGGGTAGGGGAGAATGACGTTGTCCAACCAGAGCACACGGTGGTTGCCCGCGATCGCAATCCTGACCGCGGTCGCGATCCCCGCCCAAGCCTGGGCGCAAACCCAGGACCAGGCTGGTCCTGGCGCCGCGCATTCGCCCCAGGCCCGCGCGCCGGGTGTCATTCGCCAAGCGCCGGCCCAGGGTGGGCAACCGGGCGGCCAGCCCCATGCCCAGATCCTCGGCAAGCCGGCCCCATGGCCGGCCAGCCGCAGGGAGCACCGCCGCGGGCTGCCGTTGTCCCTCAGGGACGTCAGCCTGCGCCGGTGGCGCAGCAGGGACGTCCGCCGGGAGCCGGTCAGGGCTACGCAACAGGCCACGGCCAGGGCCCTGGCCCGGCGATCGTCGGGCGGGGACCGGATGCCCGTTATGCGCACGGCCGGGTCGCGGTGCGCGACTATGGTGGGCAGTCTTATCGCGGCCGGGTCGGCTGGGAGGGCGGCCGATGGCGGCACGAGGTTCACGACGGCCGTCCGGGATGGTGGTGGGACGTCGGTGGTGTCTGGTACTATTATCCCGAGCCCATGGAAGGGCCGCCGACCTACGTGTCGGAGGACTATGCTGACGATGTGGTCTATGCGCCGTCGGCGGCCTACGAGGCGTCCCCGCCGGTTGCCTACGAGCCGGCGCCGCCTCCGGCCGATGTCGATCCGGGCGCCAGCGCGCTCGGGGGTGCGATCATCGGCGGGGTGCTCGGCGGTATCCTCACCGGCAAGGCGGGCGGTGCCGCGGCGGGCGCCGTGCTTGGCGGTGCCACCGGGGCGATCGCCGGCGCCACGGCTGCGGCGCGACCGGGCTACTATCTGTCGCAGGGCAATTGCTACTATCGATATCCGTCGGGAGAGTATGTCGCAGTCGATCCGCGCTCCTGCTACTGAGCCGCTGCCGACGGCCGGAGCGCTGCGGTGAGCTTGCTTGGCCGCTGCGGCGTTCTGGCCGAATCTCCGCAAAGCTCCGGAGCAGGAGTGGGAGCGGATCTTGATAGACTCCGCTTCATCGTTCGAGAGGTGAGAGTTCCGGGGCCATGACCAAGGCGTCCAAGCTGGTTGCCGCCAAGGGCGGAAGGGTTCTCCTGGTCCGGCGCCGGGCCGACGGGCGCTGGATGTTTCCGGGTGGCCGCAAGCGCGCGCAGGAGACGGCGAAGGACTGCCTGAAGCGCGAGATCAAGGAGGAGCTTCCCAAGCTCAAGCTCGGCCGGCTGCGGCTATGGAAGGAAGTCACCGCCAAGAACAAGCGCTCTGGTCGCAAGATGAGCGACGCCATCTTCATCGCCAAACATGCCAAAGGACGCCTGGAGATCGGAGACAAGAAGGAGATCGACCGCGCGGTGTGGCAAAAGCCCTACGGACTCAGCCTGACGCCGACGTCGCGCTACATCCGCGACCAGCTGTTTCCACGAAAGCCGGACTGATCCGTCGCATGCTGGGAACATCCCGGCCGCCTGGGCGTTATCTGCCCATGCCTTACGATAACACAGACAGACAGCCTCGCGTCCTAACGCCCGAAGAGCGTCGAGCGCGTGACGCCACCCGCAGGGCTGACGCCGAACAGGCCATGCGCGAGCACGAGGCGGCCCAGCGGGCCTTTTACGCCAACCGCGAGCGACTCCGGGCCGAGCGTCTGGCCCGGGAGGCCGCCGATAAGTCGGGCTGACCGGGAGTTCCTGTCAGCTCGCTTTACGGCTCCGAAATGCGTTGGCCATCCGCAGGAACGCTTGATCCAGCAACGCATACATGTCGCCCGTGATGTCGCAATCGAACATGGCGCGGCGCATGCATGTCATCCACTCGTCGCGCTCGGCGTCGCCGATCGGAAAAGGACGGTGCGCGGACATGATGCAGCGATGTTCGGCCCGCTCGAAATAAAGCGCTGGCCCACCCAGCCATCCAC
Source organism: Bradyrhizobium oligotrophicum (assembly GCA_050641875.1). Lineage (GTDB taxonomy): Bacteria > Pseudomonadota > Alphaproteobacteria > Rhizobiales > Xanthobacteraceae > Bradyrhizobium > Bradyrhizobium oligotrophicum_B. Next base: position 5,967,325 of record CP192619.1, on the reverse strand, counting down.
TGAGAAATTCGAACAGCAGCTGCTTGATCGGACCAAGATCGGCGTCGTGCATCGCTCGGATGCGGCTGGCGCCGGGCTCTTGGTCCATGATTGTGTAAAAGCGCTCCGCCAGACGGCGCACGCCGGCCTCGCCGCCTACGAGCTCGTAGGGCGTCGCCTCGCTCACAACTGCTTCTGCTTCGTTGGCTGAATTCGTTGCCGTCATCGCATCTCGTTTCCGCTCATCCCTCTGCAGCCAACAAGCGGCGGAGGTATGGCGCCTTGATCTGTATCAAGCGGGAAACGAGCGTGCGTTCGAGCTAGCGGATGCTGGCTTTGACGAGGCGCTGCCGGTCGGTGTCGGCGGCGATCTGGCGCAGCGTCTGTCGGAGCAGAGCGAGATCGACCGGCTTGGAGAACGGCGGATAGACGTTCAGGCCGAGGATCTTGCCGGCGCGGACCGTGACGTCGCGGGTCTGATCGTCGGAGCCGCTGATGATCAGCACCGGGGTGCGGGACTTGATGTCCGCCAACAGCTGCAACACCTCCGTGCCGGAGCGCTCACCGAGATTCAGGTCGAGCGTGATGCATTCGAAGTTGCGCCGGCGCAGCACGTTCATCGCGCCGTCGACCGAGTTCACGCCGGTCGTCGCGAAGCCCGCCTGGACGGCGATCTTGCGCAGGATCGACAGATGAACGTCGGCATCTTCGATCACGAGAAGTTCGTTCAGCATGGTCCCCGCGCGGCTGGAGTGTCGGCTACAGATGGACCTGCGGAACTTAAGAGGGGGTTTCTGATTTCCTCGTAAACATTGGATCCCGTAGAACAACGGAAAATCTGCACGCTATCCGCCATTGCCGGCGCCGTCGCACGGCGCGGCTCAGAACGGCCGCCGGCCCGGCAGGGCGTTGGAGGAGCCCGGCAGATCGGTCATCTTGGCCGAATCGGGCGGTGGCGAACGACCGTTCGATCGGCGCCAGTGCTGGACGTGCAGAAGAATGCCGGCCAACAGCAGAGGCGCGACGGCGGCCACCGTCAGCAGCGGCGGCAGCGGCTTGGGGGTGATCATCTCCATCGTCATCTCGCAGACCATCCAGATGGCCGCGGACGCCAGCACGAAGTCGCGGGAGGGGATGCGGAGCCAGTACAGGAAGCCGGTGATGACCGCGGCCGGCGCAATGATCGGGCCGATCATGTAGAAGTTCATCTCGGGCGGCGTCACGGCGTCGAGGACCATCGATGCCAGCAGCCACAGGCTGAGGAACATCACAACGCCGTCGACGTATCTCATGGCCAACCTCCGCCGCGACATTTTGGCGCAATCTTTGTCCGGTTTATGGCTGTTCCGTCAAGGGCCATGGCGTCCCGGGCCGATTTGCAGCCCGATCCGGCGGATTTTCGCCTGCGGTCCGGATACCGACCAGTTCCTGGTTCCACGGCCATCCCCTGCTCAATCCGCCGAAAACCCGAATGGAACCGACGACGTCCTGAAATCGTCCGGCAGGATCTCGCGCCCGATCGGCGGCGCCGAGCGTGCGGCGCATTTCGGCCGGTGGCAGACCCGGCAGGCGACGCCGATCGGGGTCGGCGCGTCCGCATCGGGGCCGTGGCCGTCGCGGGTGTAGATCAATTGCCCCGCATGCTCAGCGGCACAGCCGACCGCAATCGCCCGCTCGACGCGCACCGCGCCATAGGACCCACCGCCGGCGGTCACCGTGCGGGCGATCGAGAAGAAGCGGCGGCCGTCGGGCAGCTCCAGCCATTGCGTCACGATCTGTCGCGGCGTCTTGAAGATGCCGTGCACCGACCACAGCGGGCAGGCGCCGCCGTGCCGCGCGAACGGGAAGCCGGCGCCGTCGAGCAGCTTCGAGACGTTGCCGGCGGGATCGACCCGGATCAGGAAGAACGGGATCCGCTCGGCGCCCGGCTTCTGCAGCGTGGTGACGCGATGCGCGGTCTGCTCGAAGCTGGTGCCGAACTGCCGCGCCAGCGCCTCCAGATCATAGGCCCTGGCATCGACGGCTTTGGCGAAGATCGAATAGGGCATGATGATCGCCGCCGCCGCATAGGCCGCGAGCGCGCGGCGCGCCAAGAGCTCGGCGGTCTTGCTGGCGAACTTGCCGTCCTCGAGTGCCGCGCCGATCTCATTGTCGAGCTCGAGATAGGCGAGCTGCCGCGCCAGCTCGAATTTCAGGCTCGCGCTGTCCAGCGAATCCTCGATCAGCAATTGCCGGCGGTGCAGATCGAGCCGCCGGAGCGAGCCGAGCATGACGTTCGGCGGCATGTAGCGGACCTGGAGGTTGTGCCGCGCGCGAAAGCGCTCGATGAAGCCGGCCGGTCCGGCGGAGACCTGCGGAGCTCCCGTCGGCGACCCCTGGAAGATCGCCTGCGCCAACCGCTCGGCGGCATCGTCGAGCTGGGCAAAGTTGTTGCGGCGGGCGGCGAGGAAGCGGCGGACGTCGGCGACTGGATCATTGGCGTCGAAGCCGTCATTGCCAATGCGCGGCGCCGCGCCGGCCGGTACCGGGGCGCGCTGCTCGGCCAGCGCGAGCTGCTCCTCGCGATACGCCGTGTAGAGCCGCAGAAAGGCCTCGGTCATGCCGGGATAGCTGACGGCGAGGTCGGAGATTTCCAGCGCCGGGATGTCGATGTCCGAGAACATCGGGTCCTTCAGCACCGACTGCATCCGCGCGGTGTGGTCGGCGCCGCCGTCACCGGCCAGATCAGCGAGGTCGATCTTGTAGGTCCGCGCCAGCCGCAGCAGCATGTCGGCCGTGACCGGCCTCTGGTTCCGCTCCAAGAGCGCCACGTAAGGTGCTGAGATTTCGAGGTCCGCGGCCATGTCGGCCTGGGTCAGGCCGAGCTCGCGCCGGAGGCGGCGCAGGCGCGGGCCCATGAAGATCGATCGTGCCGTGGCGGTGGTCATGGCCAAATCCCGGTCTTGTAATCTCCTTACAGCTATACACGAGAGGTTTGTAAAGTGTGACAAGTTTTCCGCGCAGTGTCTGGTCCGGCCGGCGCGGGTGCTTACAACAGGTCCCAGGTTGTCCTTAACCGAGGGATCACGGACATGAATTTCCAACCGCGTGGACTGAACGACCAGGCTCTCCAGGGCCCCTCGTCCTACCAGGCCGAGGTCGAGGCGGCGCGCGCGCTGCTCGAGACCAACCCGACCTGGAACGGCGTCACCGCCGAAGCCGTGGCGCGCATGCGCCTGCAGAACCGCTTCAAGACCGGCCTTGACGTCGCCCGCTACACCGCCGCCGTGATGCGCGCCGACATGGCCGCGTACGACGAGGACAGCACCAAGTACACCCAGTCGCTGGGCTGCTGGCACGGCTTCATCGCGCAGCAGAAGCTGATCTCGATCAAGAAGCATTTCGGCAAGACCGACCGCCGCTACCTCTATCTCTCGGGCTGGATGATCGCGGCGCTGCGCTCCGAGTTCGGCCCGCTGCCGGACCAGTCGATGCACGAGAAGACCTCGGTGCCCGCGCTGATCGAGGAACTCTACACCTTCCTGCGCCAGGCCGACTCGCGCGAGCTCAATGATTTGTTCCGCAGCCTCGACGCGGCCCGCAAGGCCGGCGACAAGGCGAAGGAGACCGAGATCATCGCCAAGATCGACGGCTTCCAGACCCACGTCGTCCCTGTCATCGCCGACATCGACGCCGGCTTCGGCAATGCCGAGGCGACCTATCTGCTCGCCAAGAAGATGATCGAGGCGGGCGCCTGCGCGCTGCAGATCGAGAACCAGGTCTCCGACGAGAAGCAGTGCGGCCATCAGGACGGCAAGGTCACCGTGCCGCATGACGTGTTCCTGGCCAAGATCCGCGCCTGCCGCCACGCCTTCCTGGAGCTCGGCGTCGAGGACGGCATCATCGTCACCCGCACCGACTCGCTCGGCGCAGGACTCACGCAGCAGATCGCCTTCTCCAGCCAGCCGGGCGATCTCGGCGACCAGTACAACAGCTTCCTCGATTGCGAGGAGGTGACGTCCGCGACCGCGCGCAGCGGCGACGTCATCATCAACCGCGACGGCAAGATGATGCGGCCGAAGCGGCTGCCCTCGAACCTCTATCAGTTCCGTCCCGGCACCGGTGAGGACCGTTGCGTGCTCGACTGCATCACCTCGCTGCAGAACGGCGCCGACCTCTTGTGGATCGAGACCGAGAAGCCGCACATTGAGCAGATCGCCAAGATGGTCGATCGCATCCGCAAGGTGATCCCGAACGCCAAGCTCGCCTACAACAACTCGCCGTCGTTCAACTGGACCCTCAACTTCCGTTGGCAGGTCTATGACGCGATGAAGGAGGCGGGCCAGGACGTCAGCAAGTACAACCGCGCCGACCTGATGAAGGCGGAGTACGACGACACCCCGCTGGCGAAGGAAGCCGACGAGCGCATCCGCACCTTCCAGGCGGACTCGGCCAAGCGCGCCGGCATCTTCCACCACCTGATCACGCTGCCGACCTACCACACGGCCGCGCTCTCGACCGACAACCTCGCCCGCGAATACTTTGGCGAGCAGGGCATGCTGGGCTACGTCAAGAACGTCCAGCGCGCCGAGATCCGCCAGGGCATCGCCTGCGTCAAGCACCAGAACATGGCCGGCTCCGACATCGGCGACGACCACAAGGAGTACTTCGCCGGCGAGAAGGCGCTGAAGGCCGGCGGTGCGCACAACACGATGAACCAGTTCGGCTGATCTCCGCCGGGTGAATCGCTGGACTGACAGGACCCGTCTGGAGCATGGCTCCAGGCGGGTTTTGCTTTTGCCCGGGCGATCCGAGCCGCCACTCAACACCCTCTCCATGAGCACGCTGCTCATAGCCAATCTGAAGCTCCGGCTTCTGACGTGGACCCTCATGGTGAGGAGCGCCGCGCTTGCGGCGCGTTCCGGCGATGCTCTTGCATCGCCGTGAGAACCATGAGGCCACAGTTGAGGGCCTCGCCCTTCGAGACGCCTCGCCTGCGGCGGGCTCCTCAGGGTGAGGAGCGACAGCCGTATTCTGGTCGGTACGAGTCCTCAGGCAGCACGTCCTCAGCGCTCCGCCAGCGCCAGCCGAGCACCGAGCAGAGCAAAACCGCCGGCGAAGGCGCGGCGCAGCCAGGTCATGACGCGGGGACGGCTGACGATGCGGTCGCGCACCGCCGCGGCGAACAGCCCGTAGATCACGAACACCGCGAACGTCATCGCCATGAACGCCGCCGACAGCTCCAGCATCAGCGCGAGCGGATGCGCCGCATCGGCCGCGATGAACTGCGGCAGGAAGGCGAGGAAGAAGATCGACAGTTTTGGATTGAGGATGTTGATCAGGAAGCCGGTCAGCACCACGCGCCCGGCCGAGCGCGCATCGTCCTTCGACTCGACCGAGAGCGCACCGCGTTCTCGAAGCGTCTGCCAGGCCATGTAGAGCAGATAGGCGACGCCACAATATTTCAGCGCGGCAAAGGCCAGCGCGCTGGTGTGCAGGACGGCGGCGAGCCCGACGACGGCGGCGAGCATCGCCGGGATGATGCCGAGCGTGCAGCCGAACGCAGCCGCAATGCTCATCCGCGATCCCCTGGTCAGCGCCACCGCCAGCGTATAGAGCACGCCGGTGCCGGGCGAGGCCACCACGATCAGCGAGGTCAGCAGGAAGGCAAGGGACATCGGCGGGCTCCCGGGTTCGCGGCCGTGCAACAATGGGGCTGTCGGCGCATCGCAATGTGGGCTCCATCATTCCACGGCGCACCGGCAAGGGATAGCCGGGCGCGCGACACGGGTCGGTGACGCCCGGTGCGCCGCCGCAGTCAACGCCGCCGCGAACGCGAAGGTGAGGGGCAGGGGGCGCGCTGGCTCGTCGTCGCGACGCATTCTGCGCCCGAGCTATTCAGTTCGTTCGCCCTCATCAAAACAGAGGGCGCGGGGAATGCCGGGCTGCAGGCCGCAACCCATGGCCCGCCTGCAGAAGAAAAAGCAGGCGGCAGTCACCACAGGTTCAGCCGGCATCCGGCATTCCCCGCGCGATGGTCTTCACGCTTATACGCGATCTCCCCGGTGTCCGGCTTGATAGCCACCGTCGCCCTCGGGGATCATCATCCCCCAAGGACTTGGCGCCAGCTTCGGGGCGCCAGGACCACGCGATTTCACGTCCGCAAGGAGCCGTTCGTCCGCGCACTATCCAAGCACGCTGCGACCCGCCTGCGGCCACCGCATCCCGCGCCCAACGTCCGTGACGATCGCGATCCGCCCCTCTCGAGGAGCACGGGATGGCGACAGTCAATCATGAAATTCGGAAAAAAGGAAGAAGAATTTTTTCAGAAACGGACTGGACGAGGGTGATCGTCTTGAGCGGCCTGATGAAATAGGTTTTTCCGCGCATCCTCGCAGCACATGCTGAAAGCGCCGCGCCGTCGCGCCATGGTCTGGTCTCTGCCCCATGAAGGCCAGCCGGCCACCGCAACCTGTGCGGGCACTGAACGTATCGCCTGCCAGCGACCTGATTGATGCCGGGGGACGACAGCGACTGTGTCCTGCTAGCAACGTAGTCGTTTTTTGATAGTTGCTCTATTCCCTCCGAGGTTGCGGCTATTGTTCCCCAGATCGGCCCCTGCTACCGCTACTCAACGACAGTTGGGAATGCCGTGGGGGCTCAAATGAAATGTTTGCGTTGGCCTGCCGGCTGGCTGGCCATCCTTGGAGTCGCGTGTCTTGGCGGGTGTGCTGCGCCGCTTGCGGTCAACAATGTAACCGACATCAGGTCGACGACGGGCAGCCGAGGGATCGACGTCTACGAGGCGAAGCGCCGAACCGACCCGAGCGTGCCCGAGTTCGCGGGCGACCAGCTCGTGGAAGTGCGGACGTTTCACAATCCCGGCGGGGGAGGCGAGGTCGAGATGGCCGGAGCGTCCTGCTCACTGGAAGCTTCCGGCTTCACGGCAACCATGACGAGCCCCGCGAAGGTGCGCGTGCCGCTCTATCGCGGACAGTCGAGCACGCTTGCCGTGTCCTGCCAAAAGCCTGGCTATCAAAAGCGGATGATCACGGTCGCGCCGATCGATGCGACGCGCCAGGCTCGTCTGGCCAGCGGCGTCAATGGCGGAATCCTTGGTGCTGTCATCGTGGCAGGCATCGATGCCGCCGCCGACAACACGAAGAACGACTGGCGCTATCCCGTCGCGAAGGTCGTGCTGGAGGCCGATCCCCCGGGGTAGGTAGTGGACGGATCTTTTGGCCTTGGCAGCTAAGGCAGTTGCGGTGACCGTGCACATAGCTCGTTCGATCGCCCGTCGAGATCACGGGTTCGGGGGACGATAGCGCCGGCCACAATTTCAACGTCGGAGTCGAATGTCATGAGAGCCCTCGCGCTGATCCCACTGATCGCCTGCCTCGCTGGCTGCGGGATGGTCGACGCCGTCCAGAACGGATTGGCCTACAGCCGAGCCGTCGAAGCCGACCTCCTCGCCGAAACCGGCCTCAAGCCCGCAGTCGGCTTCAACTGGAACAACGGCACCCTGACGTCGGTCATGGTGACCTTTCCGAAGCTCTACACCGACAAGGCGCTGCCAGAGCTGGCGGAGAAGGTCCGGGCCGCGGTGCTCAAGGAGTTCAAGCAGAGCCCGCGGCAGCTGGTGCTTGGGTTCGCGGTCAGTGGGTGAGGGCAGCGCGGCTGCTTCAACTGACGTCCATGGGAATTTCATGCACTGTCACCGTAACTCCCAGGCTCGTCTGGCCAGCGGCGTCAATGGCGGAATCCTTGGTGCTGTCATCGTGGCAGGCATCGATGCCGCCGCCGACAACACGAAGAACGACTGGCGCTATCCCGTCGCGAAGGTCGTGCTGGAGGCCGACGCCGCCGGCAGGTAAGAGGCGCGTCTGTCGTTACTGAGGCTCTCGGGATTACCGTGACAACTGCACTAAAGTCAGTGAAGGAGGGACGCTCAATTTAGTGCGCCGTCAGACTGTTGCAGTGTGTATCACCAAGTTAGAACTTGAAATCAAACCCTAAAAGAATGCTGCATTACAACAATGCACGCGGCCTGTAATGCATTCTTGCCGGCCAAAAGTGGAAAGGACGCCTGCTGTGATGCGGTCCGCGTTTGTGCTCTTGGTGTCATTGCTAGCTTTGGCTTTCGCGTTCCCGGTATCGGCTGCCTCTGGCCGGAAGGGCAAGAGTTCTGCCCAAGCCGTGTCGTGTGAAATGTGCACCAAATACTGCGACGTGATCCAATGCAATTGGGTTGGCACGAACTGTATAAGTACCTACGTGATACAGATCCCATGCGGCACATATTCGTGTCATTGTCACCTAAAGAAATAGCTCCTTGTCATTATAATGACAGGCCGCCAATCGTATTTGAGTATTATGGTGAGGGTATAATTGGCAACAGAATTGGGTTTTATTCATCGGTTACAGCCTGATCGCAATTTTGCAGCTGCTTTCTGCGGTGGGTCCTGCTGTTCGTTCTGGTTGAGCTTCGCTACGGAAGGCAATGGCAGCGGTAACAGCATCAAGGGAAATCTTGGCATGAGCTCGGATTGGATCGCCGCGCTGCTCGGTACAATTCGGTTGAACGGGCTGCACCAAACCGTAAATTCGGGAATAGTTATCTGCTGCTAGCTAGTGGTTCGGGAAGGCGGTCGTATTTTTGATGACCGTTTCGGTGCTCATGGAGCCATATAATAGTAATCGAGGATAGCAATCCAATTGGATCGCGTGCTTCGGTCCAACAGAGTAGCGGTGCAAGCCAATATCCAATAAAATAGAAGACTAGAAGAATACTGAGGCAGAAAAATACCCAAAAACCATTGCCAGCGCGTCAGTCATGAAAAAATGCCGTAGACGTAGTTTTACTTTCTCGTTCAGTAACGAACTGAGCGGAAGGGAATCGACGAAACTCGCAGCTTAGATTTGAGTTCTGGATGATTATTCAGATCCAGCATTCTCCGAACTGATGCATAAGCCAATGGCGTCGAAATGCTAGGGCCAAGAATAATTCGTTGTGTAATCTTTGAAAGCGATAGGTCATCTGCAGTCAAGCCGGGTATCGGTGAGATTTTAAATCTCAACTTTGGTTCAACGCCACGAGGACCTATGAAGTAGTTGAACATGGAATGTAATCGCTTCTCGTGATCGCGATCAGGCAAGTAAACGATGCGCCACTCGTCCTCTTCGAGGAAGCCGCGATGTTTAGTGAAAAGAGCAAAAATCTTGATTCGCTCAAATAGTGCGTAGGCTGCGATGTTGAGCTCGTCGTCTGGAACATTGGCCGCAGCCAACAGAGTCTCGAAGTCTGATACCTTCTGTCGAAGCCAATCTAATCGAGCTTGCGTCGTATCGTATGATACTTGAGAGATAATCAGCGGGGTATTGTCGGATACTTCGATTTGAGCCGTATCAAAGACGATGCACGCGCCATTACCGTCGGCACCGTACCCGCGCCACATCGACAACCGTCCGTCATTATCCTCGGGAGAGTGGTTGGACAAACAGAAAACGTAGATATCTAAGGCGTGCTCGTTGACAAAGCGGTTGAAGAAATGGGTAAAGTGGTTCTTGAATAACAGTGCTCGCTCTTGCGTCTTGCATGCGTCGACCAGGCGAGAGCTGGACAATACTATTTCGTTCGCTTGGAGAATGCCGAAGCGTACCTCATCGAGATCATTCATGAAGAGCGGATTTGAAAACCATACCTCATTTGAAGCGAGTATTTTCTCAAGTGTTTGGATCGAAGTGTAATGCGCCAAAAGTGGTTTCTTGGCAGAGAAGGTGTCTTCCGGACGTAAATCAGCCCATAATTGCTGGAATCTTTGCATCATATCCTGCGCGCTCATTTAAATGAAATTTTGATATTGCACTACTTCGGTGTTGCGATGGCGGGGCACGAAGTTTGCTCGAGCGCGGCCCTCCTTGTAGTAGTGTGCTGTTGCAGCGTCCGAAGTCCGCGTGCGTATCTCACGCCCCCGCAGGCGCCGGTGACACTTCGACCACATCCCGGTTACCGTCTTAGCTGCACCCGCTTGGTCTGTCGCATTTTAGTCTCCAAATCGGAACATCCAATCGCAACTGATGCGGGAACTCAAGAGGAGCTTCTTTATTCTGGCGGGGTATCCTACGGTTGTGCACAGTAACGTCGGGAGCGTCGGCATGGGACGGAGTGCGGCCGAATACCTCTGGTCATCGGCGAGTTGCCGGTTCAGAATTAGTTCGTGGCGCGTTTGATTCAGTTCTCTCGCTTGGGACTGAATGGCTACGCACTATGATTTCGACTTGCGACACATACTATCAGACCATAATCGGGGACGAAAATGCCGATCTATGATCGTCCGACCAAAACACTTATGACCGAATGGGCGAGCCAAAATCTCAAGCCGGGTCAGGAGTTTTCGAAGTCCGACGTGCTGCCGTGGTTCGCACAGCATTATCCCAAGATAAAGCGCAATACGGTTGTGATGCACATCGATGGCATGTCCATCAACAATCCCAATCGTAAGCACCATCAGAACATCAAGCCGGGGAGTGGGCATGATCTGTTCTACAAGCTCGGGTCTGATCGATATCGACTCTGGAATGCCGATGCGGACGGGCGACCGACGTATCTGAGCGACCCGAAGCCTGACGTCCTTTCGACGCTCACGGAAGAAGTCGTCGAAGAGCAGGACGAGGCCGGTGGATCAGAGTTCGCCTACGAGCGCGACCTCCAGAACTATCTCGCCAAGAATCTTCAACGAATTGAGCCGGGTCTACGTCTCTACGAAGAGGAGGAGATAAGCGGGTTGGAATTTCCGGCGGGGGGCCGATACATCGATATACTCGCCGTCGACGCAGAAGGCGGCTATGTGGTCATCGAGCTGAAGGTGTCTCGTGGCTACGATCGTGTGATCGGTCAGCTTCTTCGCTACATTGCCTGGGTGGAAAAGAACATGGAGACGTCGCGCCCGGTGCGCGGGATCATCGTAGCGAAGGAAATAACTGAAGATCTAAAGCTCGCGGCATCGCGGATCGCGGGCGTCCGGCTCATCGAATACGAGATCGAGTTCAGACTAAGGCCGATCTAGGCGGCCGCTCGTGCCGACGATATCGGCCGCCATGGTCTGCAAGGTGGAGATTTGGTCCGTTGATGATTCTTGGTGAGCGCGCCGGGACTCGAACCCGGGACCCCATGATTAAAAGTCACGTGCTCTACCGGCTGAGCTACGCGCTCGCTCCCAAGGAAGCGGTGTGACGGCTGGACCGTCACTGTCCGGATCGTCGCAAGACACCATGAGAACGCGGGAGGCGTCGCCGTGGTTCACCGCGGCGCAGAACGAAGTTTGAAACCTCCGGTCATCGCCGCATTGCTTGCGCCAGCGCTGTGTAGGGGGCTCGCCGGTATCGGTCAATAGGCGCTCGCGCCAACCCACAGGGCGTCCGGCGGGATTTGCTCGGCTTTGAAGGCGGTTAGCCGCTCGGCCCAGCATTTTCGCGCGCTCGGTCGGGAGCCGCCTCCAGCGCGGACGCGGCGCCCGGGCCGTAGGCGCGCACCGCCACCGCATCCGAGACCTCGCCATGTGGCTGGCGCGCTACAGCGGGGTCAAAACAGGGCAGGGCGCCGCGAAACGGTGTGATGCCGATCATGCTACCGCTGATGCGTGTGTTTCCAAAGGTTACTGTGTGTTGCCGTGGACTGTGAACCGGCGCCAGTTGCGCCCGGCCGGCGGCAGAGGAAACGACATGAACGTGCCCCATCGCGGATTCTGGCCTGTGCTTGGGGCCCTGAGGTTCCTGCTGGCGATGTGGGTGCTGTTCGATCACACCTACAATTTCGGGCCGGCCGACCGCGCCATTCCCGTCCTGACGCGCAGCGGCCTGATGGCCGTGATGTGCTTCTTCGTCATCTCCGGCTTCAGCATCCATCATTCGATCGCGACCCGGCCCGCCGGCTACTTCCGCCGGCGCCTCCTGAGGATCTTCCCGCTGAACGCGCTGGCGGTGCTGATCGGATGGTTCGGCTGGTCCGTGCTGGGCCTGTCCGGCGGCTATGGCACGCCGGCGGTGCCGCCGAGCGTGTGGCAGTTCATCGGCTGCATCTTCCTGCTCGAGGCGTTGTTTCCGATCATGATCGGGTTTCTCTATCCCGCCTGGTCGCTCTCGATCGAGGCGGTGTATTATCTGCTCGCGCCGCTGTTCCGGAAGCTCGAGGGGCGGCCGCATATTCCGGCCCTCATGATCGTGTCCGGCCTGCTGTTCGTGGCCTGGCCGCTGCTCCGCAACGAATATGTCGCGGGCCGCGACTCCTATTGGCTGACCGGAATCGTGATGCTCTGGTGCTGGCTGGCGGGCTGGGTCGCCTATGCCAAAGCCGGCAACCGCCGCTATCTCGCCTGGCTCGGCATCGCCGGCCTGGCCTCGATCGCGACCCAGGCCAGGTTCTTCGACGTGACCAATGTCAGCTCCGCGGCCGTGAACGGCGTCGCCTGGATCGGGACCTTGATGCTGGTGTTCTACCGCATCGGCGACGTCGGCGGCCGCGTCGCCGCCGTGTTCGACTATCTCGGCGAGATCAGCTTCCCGCTGTACATCCTGCATTACCCCGTGCTGTTCGTGGTCAGCAGCTCGCTGTTCAAGGCGCATCCGAACCTGAACTACGGCGTCACCCAGGTCGCCATCTCGCTGGCGGCGGCGGCGCTGGCCTATCACCTCGTCGACAGGCCGCTGCGTGTGCCCGGAGCAAGCCTGGCGCAGGCTTCACGCGCCTGGCGCGGCCTGTTCGCCGGCCGGCGGGTGTCGGCGGCTGCCGATGACGGGCGTGGCGAGCTGCCCGAGGCCGCGCCGCGGCTCGGCACGACCTCCTGATTTCGGGCCGTTCGCGTCGCGATCTCCGGGACGGCGATCGCGACCGCGGACGGCAGTGCCGTAGGCCGCCATGAGCCACTGCCGGCGCTCGACAGAGCGACGGCGGGGGCGACATGCGGGGTCTCACGTGCCGGGGCGATGAACCCGGATGTCGCTGCGGCCTGCGCCCGTTGGGCTCAGGCCTCCGCTTATCCGGGCTACGCGGTCGCGGCCCGCCGGTCGCGGGCTACACCTTCTCCGTCACCTTCGTCGCCGCCGCGCCCAGCGGGGCCGGCTGCATCCCTGGTCCGGCCAGCTCCGGCACCCAGACCGGGCGCAGGCCGATCAGCTCGGCGGTGCGGACGGTGGCGTGGCGCCAGAACTCGAAGGAGTTGATGCGCGACATCTCCAGGAGCGCGATCGCGACCGCGGAGAGGAACGGCAGGCTCTCCAGGATCAGGACGGCGGCGAAGATGTAGAGCTCGGTGATCTGCAACGTGTTGGTCACGATCAGGATGGTGGCGCCGATCAGGAGCAAGGCGCCGATCACGGCCTCCCAGAACGCCTGGAACTCGATCGACATCCTGGAGAGACCGCCCTTGGAGGTGCGGGCGAAGGCCAGGTGCTCGGTGATCAGGCCCTGCGCCACGGCGCGGCTGACCGTCCACTGCACGCTCATCGCCGCGACCATCGCGCCCAGCATCTGCCACGGCTTCACCGCGACCCGCAGCCGGTAGAGGATCAGGAAGTGGGCGAGCGAGACCACGAAGGCGGCGAGGATCGGGATGGTCAGGATCTTGTCGGGGATGGCGATGCCGGCAAAGGCGACGATCGGCGTCCAGATCAGGTTGAGGATCGCGACCACCACGCCGAGGCTCTCGGCGCCCAGCCAGTTGAGCCAGCCGAGCGAGAACTCGCGCTTCTGGTCCGCCGTCAGCCGGCTGTGGCCGGGCAGGAAGCGGCGCCAGTGCTTCTTGACGATCTGGAAGCCGCCATAGGCCCAGCGGTGGCGCTGCTTCTTGAACGCCTCGTAGGTGTCGGGCAGCAGGCCCTGGCCGTAGCGGGTGTTGGTGTAGTGGGTCTGCCAGCCGAGCTCCTGGATGGCGAGGCCGAGATCGGTGTCCTCGCAGATCGTGTCGCTCGACCAGCCGCCGGCCATGTCCATCGCCGCGCGGCGGATCAGGCACATCGTGCCGTGCACGATGATCGCGTTCTCCTCGTTGCGCTGGACCATGCCGATGTCGAAGAAGCCGGCATACTCGCCGTTCATGATGTAGTGCATCAGCGACAGGTGCTCGTCGCGATGCTCCTGCGGCGCCTGCACCAGGCCGACGGCGGGGTCGGCGAAGGCCGGCACGAGGTCGGACAGCCAGTCCGGCGTCACGACGTAGTCGGCGTCGATGATGCCGATGATCTCGGCGTCGGCGGCGGTGCGCTCCATCGCGATGCGCAAGGCGCCGGCCTTGAAGCCCTTGACCTTCTCGGCGTTGATGAACTTGAAGCGCTCGCCGAGCATGCGGCAGTGATCCTGGATCGGCTGCCAGAACGCCGGGTCGGGCGTGTTGTTGATGATGACCACGACCTCGTAGTTCGGGTAGTCGAGCCGGTCCAGCGCATCCAGGGTCTGCTTCATCATGTCGACCGGCTCGAAATAGGCCGGGACGTGGATCGAGACTTTGGGGCAGTAATCCGGCGCGGCGGCGCGGTCGCGCGCGGCCTTGTCGCGGGTCAGGAGCCGGTGCGGCTCGCGGCCGAAGGCGATCGCGGCGATCTCCTCGATGCGGGCCATCGCGATCAGGATCAGGGGAACCAGGAGGATCAGGCCGAGGGTCAGCGCGAAGGTCGAGCCCCAGACGAAATAATGCACGTTCCAATAGGCGAAGACGGTGGAGACCCAGGCGCCGACCCCATGCGCAGTGATCGCCAGCATCATCGCCTGCAGCACGGTCGGCTGGCGCAGCCGCACGATCGGCAAGGACAGCAGCACGCCGACGAGGAGCGCGATGGTGGCGAGCTTCCAATAGTCGGGATTCTCGATCGGGCCGGTCCAGGCGAATTTCGCCTCGCGGGCGGCATTGAGGACGCCCCAGTACGGACCGACGCCGCCTTCGAAATATTTCCAGGGCTGATCGATCGCCTCGACGATGTTGTATTCCATGCCGATCGAGGCGGCCTGGGCCAGGAAATTGCGCAACACCTTGGCCTGCCGGAGCGGGCCCGGCACGGCCGGGCCGCGGTTGTCGCCGCTGCGGCTGTAGCCCTGGCTCGGCCAGCCGAACTCGGCGATCATGATGCGCTTGCCGGGGAACTGCTTCTTCAGGAGCTGATAGCGATCCACCGCCTGGTCGACGGCCTGGTCGTCGGTGAAGAATTCCCAATAGGGCAGGACGTGCGCGGCGATGAAGTCGACATTGGCCGCGAGCTCGGGGTTGTCGCGCCAGGTGTTCCAGACGTCACCGGTGGTGACGGGCACGTTGACCGACTTCTTCACGCGCTTGATCTTCTCGATCAGCTCGTCGACCTTCTGGGTCGCCGTGAGGATGGTCTCGTTGCCGACCACGATGCCGATGACGTTGCTGTTGCGGCGGGCGAGGGTGATGGCCGACTGGATCTCGCGCTCGTTGCGGTCCGGATCCTTGTCGATCCAGGCGCCGAGCATCACCTTCAGGCCCGCCTCCGCCGCCAGCGGCGGCACGATCTCGAGGCCGCCGGTAGAGGAGTAGAGCCGGATCGCCCGCGTCATCGTGGCGAGCTTCTTCATGTCGGCGCGGATGCGTTCCGGCGAGGCCACGGTGTTGGCGCCGGGGGCCCCGGTTCCTTCATGCGGATCGTAGGAGACGCTCTGCAGCAGGCCGGTGAAATTGGGGGCCTCCTGCTTGTCCTGCAGCAGTCCCCAGAGGGCGGCGTGCACAGCGGTGACGAGGAGCAGGACGGCGACGACGGCACGCATTGGAGGGGCAACCATTCCTAGGATCAAGTCAGCGGTGAAGCGGAGCCGTCGATCGCCGTTCCATCTCGGGTATGCGATGCTACCGGGATCACGTTCGCGGATGACGTCCGACGACGAACGGCGAAGGCGATCATTCTCACGCCGTCACAGCCGAAGGCCGCGACATCATATGTCTTCCCAACAGAGCCCAATCCTGCTGAACGGTGCCTGAACCGGGGCGAGGCTCAGGCGCGCGTCGACGACCTCGATCGTATCTCGGCCGTATCCTGCCACGTGATCGGAGCGCTGTCATGCCGCACGCCGCGCATGGCGCCCGGTCGTCGGGATCGTGCGTCCTGCCTGCCTTCAGGCGCGCCAGTCACTTCGCCGGAGGCTGCGGGGGCGACGGCGAGGCCTGGGGAGCGGGCTGCTGCGCCGGTGCTGGCGAAGCCTGCGCGGCCGGGGTCGAGGCCGGGCCCGGCGCAGGCGCCGCAGCCACCTGCGGCTTGGCGTCCGGATTGATCCAGCAGCCGTGGACGTGGTTGTTCAGCGAGTTCGGCACCTTCGGATCGATCTGCGGGATGAAACGCGTCAGGCAGCGGAAGGCGGCCTGGACGTGGCCACCGGGGCAGCCGAACCGGTCATAGAGATCGAGGTGGCGGAAGGCGGTATCGAGGTCGTCGTTGTACATCAGCTGGACGACGCGGCGGCCGAGCCAGACGCATTCGGGATTGCCGGCCGGGCCGCCGCTGAGCGCCTGGGACGCTTCGGTGAATTCGTCGGCCTTGCGCTGGTTCTCCTTCGACACGTCGGCCGGATTGGCCGCCTGCGGCTTTTGGTCCTGCGGATGGTCGCTGCCGCTCTGGGCGAGCGCGCCGGGCGCGCCGATCAGGAGCACGAGGCCCAGAGCCGCCGACAGGCGCGAAACCGAAAACTTGGAGTGGAGCACGCGTCGACCCATAAATTCCCCGATTGTTGCCTTCGTGCCGTCCCCTGACGGACGCAGTGTTGATGCCGATCAAATCAGCCCCGATTGCGGCGGGAGATTGATTCCGACTGTCGCAGAGCGTTCCTAACGGGCGCTTGCGCAGGGGTCCAGAATCTGGGTTGCGACATTGCGACGGCCGGGGTCAACCGGGATTCCCAATGACCGGAATCTCGGATTTTGTCCAGCAACGTACCAACTTTCTCGCGTCATCGTAAAAGGGTGATTTGGCGCGGCTACGCCGGGAGCGCCGGCGGGCCCGATCGCCTACTTGGCAGATCGCCGCCGACCGGGTAATCGACACCACCCTGCCTGGAGACACGGAACTGAAATCCCTTCCTACGCCACTGGCGCTTCTGCTCATATCCTTGGGTGTCATCGGCGCCGCGTGGTGGTGGCTGGCCAAGCCGATCACGCTGCGCGCGCGCCGATCGAGCTCGATTCGAAGCTGCAGTGCGTGTCCTATGCGCCGTTCCGCGGCCAGCAGAGCCCGCTCGATCCGACCACCCATATCGACGCCGAGCAGATCGAGCAGGACCTGGTGCAACTCGCCAAGATCTCCGAATGCGTGCGCACCTATTCGATCGAGAACGGCCTCGACCAGGTGCCGGGAATCGCCGCCCGCGTCGGCATCAAGGTGATCCAGGGGATCTGGCTCGGCTCCAACAAGCTGAAGAACCAGCAGCAGATCGGCATCGCGGTCGACCTGATCAAGCGCTATCCGAAGGTGATCACGGCGGTCGTGGTCGGCAATGAGGTGCTGCTGCGCGGCGAGATGACGACCGCCGACCTCGCCGCGACCATCCGTAGCGTCAAGGCGCAGGTCACGGTTCCCGTCACCTATGCCGACGTCTGGGAGTTCTGGCTGCGCAACCGCGAGCTCTACGACATCGTCGACTTCGTCACGGTTCATATCCTGCCGTATTGGGAGGACATCCCGGTGCGCGCGAAATTCGCCGCCTCCCATGTCGACGCCATCCGCCAGCAGGTCGGGGTCGCCTTTCCGGGCAAGGAGATCCTGATTGGCGAGACCGGCTGGCCGAGCGAGGGGCGCATGCGCGAGGGCGCGCTGCCGTCGCGCGCCAACCAGGCCCGCGTGGTGTCGGAGATCCTCAGCCTCGCCAAGCGCGAGAACTTCCGCGTCAACCTGATCGAGGCCTATGATCAGCCGTGGAAGCGCAAGCTCGAAGGCACGGTCGGCGGCTATTGGGGCCTGATCAGCGACGACACGCGGGCGCTGAAATACCCGCCGGGCCAGCCCGTCAGCAACTATCCGCTGTGGAAGCTGCAGATGGGCGGCGGCATGATCCTGTCCTTCGCGGTGTTTCTGGCCGGCTGGCTGACGGTGCGACGCCGGCCCTGGCCGCCGCACCTCTCGGCCTGGGTCGGGGTCGGGATCTCCGCGACGACAGCCGGCGTGCTGTTCGGCATGGCGGCCGACAAGATGTTCTACGAGAGCCTCGGCTTCGGCGGCTGGCTGCAATGGGGCGCGCTGCTGGCGGCCGGCGTCCTGGCGCCCATCCTGGCCGCCAATGCGGCGATGGCCGGGCGGCCGCTGCCGACCTTCCTCGACCTGCTCGGACCGAATGACGGCCGCAAGCAGTTGAAGATCACCTACCTGCTGGGTCTCGTCCTGGTCGTGACGGTACTGATCGCGGCCGAGACGGCGCTCGGCTTCGTGTTCGACCCGCGCTACCGCGATTTCCCGTTCGCCAGCCTGACCATGGCGGCGGTGCCGTTCGCGATGCTGCTCGGCAATCGTCCGGCACAGGGTCCCCGGCCGATTGCCGAGGCCAGCTTCGCCGGGCTGCTCGCGATCTCCTCGGTCTACGTGATCTACAACGAGGGCCGCGACAACTGGCAGGCGATGTGGACCTGCGCGATGTATCTGCTGCTGGCGTTCACGCTGTGGCGGGCGCGGGCCGCGCAAAGCCGAGGATGAGCAGGCCGATCGCCAGCCCCGACAGCACGATGTTGTAGAGCACGATGCCGAGCCCGGCGGCGATCAGCCCGCCGGTCAGCAGCACGATCGATGGCCGCATCACGTGCAGTACTGCGATCACCAGCGCGGTGGCGCCGAATACCGAATTCTTGAACAGCGGGGTCGCAACCGCCCGGCTCTTGCAGGCCAGCGTCTGCAGGCCGGCGTCGCAGGCGAGCGCGACGCTCGACAGCTCGATCGCCAGATAGCGCAGATAGAGGGCATAGCCGACGGTCACGAAGCCGACGATCAGGAGCCATTGCACCTGATAGGGCGAGAGGCGGAACGGGGTCTTTTTCATGCGCCGGACTATGCTGCGGAAAGGATCGTCGGACAAGTCGCAATGGCCGCTCGCGGACTGCTTTGACAATCCGTCCCAACCGGCTTTGGCCGCACGATGATTTGAGGCTCAGGAGCGGCGAAAGAACGACGACAGCGTCGACGGCTGGTCGGGCTTGGGCGCCTCTGCCGGCGGCGGCGCGGGCGCGGCGGCGGCCGGCGGCTCCTCGCGCTTGCCGTGGCGCTGCTGCTGGGCCTGCGGCTGAAACGTGCGCCGGCGCTGCACCGGCTTCTGGGTGGCAGCCGCGGGAGCGGCCGGCTTGGCCGCCTCCGGCTCCTCGCGGACCGCGAGGCGCTGGCCGTCATAGACGGTGGTCTCGCAAGCGCGCTTGCTCTCGGCGAGCACCGCGCAGATCTTCGCCGCCGTGGCCGCATCGCCCAATGGGCCGGCGCCGAGCCGCAGTTGCATGCCCGGACCGCTCCGGCCTTCCTTCAGGATGACGATCGGTCTGAGCGAGGCGAGGTCGGCATGGGTCTTCACGAGATCCCGCCACAGCGCCCGCAATCCGCCGAGCGAGCTGGCCCCACCGAGATCGACGGCGAATTCGGTCTTCTGGACCGCCGTGACCGCGGCGTCGGTGCTGTCACTGCCCTTGGCGCCGGCGGCCTCTGTGGATTCAGCTTTTGCGAGCTTGTCGGTCTCGGCCGGCTTGCCGGCCGGATCAGACGCGCCACCAGGCGGCTGGGAACCGGTCGCAGCCGCCGGTCCAGACGAGGCTGGCGATGTGGGCGACGGGGCAGAAGAGGCAGGCAATGACGAAGCCCCTGATAGCCCGGCCGATACCGGCCTGGCCTGCTCCTGTTTCGTCTTGTCGGCGCTCGCGGCAGCCGGCGGAGTACTCGGCTGGGTTCCCGCCGCCGCGTTGGGAATCGGCATGAACGGCGACGCGTTCGCGTATGCGGGCAAGGGGCCGGGTGGCGAGGAAACCGACGAGGCCGCCACCGGGGCCTGGGACTCGACGGCAGCGATCTGTGGGGCGGGGGCCGCCTTGCTGGGGGCGGGATTCGCGGTCGCCTGGGCGCTCTGCTTGGCCAGCGCGCCGGTTACCGAGTCCAACCCCTGCTCGAGCACCGTCACGCGCGCGTACAGGCGGTCGCGATCGGTGTTGAGCGTCTCGATGGCCGCGCCGAGCTGGCGCGCCTCGCCCTGGGTCTCACGGGCCAGCGACTGCAGCAGTTGCGCCTGGCGCGACAGATCGGCCGCGGAAACACGGTCCTGCCGCCATCCCTGTGCGGCCTGATTGGTGAAAACGGCCAAGCCGACGGCGCCGACGGCGCCAGCCCCCACCAGCCGAGCCGCCACAACGCGCGGCGATCGAACTCGTTCTCGTCGGCAAACAGTCCAGACAGAGTCGTGCCCGTCTTCTCAGCTGCATTTGCGCCGGCGGATTTGCGGGAGTCCTTAGCCATGAACCTGCCTTAATCAGATCACGAAGCGAACATTAACAGGAAAACCACCAGGGGCTTCAGCCGGCGCGGTTTGCCCCGCGCAGAAAACGCATTATGACAGCGCGACCTATGCGCTCCCTTCATCCCAGGTGTTTCATGACCGCTCGATCCAGTCTGACCATCGTGCTTGCGGCAGGCGAGGGCACGCGGATGCGCACGAGCGTGCCCAAGGTGCTGCATCCCATCGCCGGCGAGATCACTGCTCGCGCACGTCCTGGCAGCGGCGCCGCACGGGGATGGCGCCAGCATCGCGGTGGTGGTGGGGCCGGGGCACGACGCGGTCGAGAAGGAAGTCAGGCGCCTGCGCCCGGCCGCCGATATCTTCGTCCAGCGCGACCGGCTGGGGACGGCGCATGCGGTGCTGGCCGCGCGGCAGGCGATCGCACGCGGCGCGGATGATCTGCTGGTCGCATTCGGCGACACGCCGCTGATCACGGCCGAGACGTTCGCGCGGCTGCGGGCAGCGCTCGCGCAAGGCGCGGCGCTCGCCGTGCTCGGCTTCCGCGCCGCCGATCCGACCGGCTACGGACGCCTGCTGCTCGACGGATCGAAGCTGGTCGCGATCCGCGAGCAGGCCGATGCAAGCGAAGCGGAGCGGGCGATCACGCTGTGCAATGCCGGGGTGATGGCAATTGACGGCCGTCGCGCGCTCGCGATCCTCGACAGGATCGGCAATGCCAACAGCAAGGGCGAGTATTATCTGGTCGATGCGGTGGCGATCGCGCGCGATCAGGGGCTCGAGGCGGTCGTGATCGAAACCTCCGAGGACGAGGTGCGCGGCATCAACACCAAGGCGCAGCTCGCCGAGGCCGAGGCGGTGATGCAGACCCGGCTGCGCCGCGCGGCGATGGATGCAGGCGTGACGCTGATCGCGCCGGAGACAGTGTACCTCGCTGCGGATACCACGTTCGGCAAGGACGTGACGATCGAGCCGTTCGTCGTGATCGGCCCCGGCGTGTCGATCGGCGACGGCGCTGTGGTGCATTCGTTCTCGCACATCGTGCAATCCAAGCTCGGCCGCAACAGCCTGCTCGGGCCGTTCGCGCGGCTGCGGCCCGGTACGTCGCTCGGAGACGGCGCCAAGATCGGCAATTTCGTCGAGGCCAAGGCCGCGGTGCTGGAGGCGGGCGTGAAGGTCAATCACCTGTCCTATATCGGCGACGCTCATGTCGGCGCCAATGCCAACATCGGTGCCGGCACCATCACCTGCAACTATGACGGCTTCCACAAGCACAAGACGAACATCGGCGAGGGCGCATTCATCGGCACCAACACCTCGCTGGTGGCGCCGATCAACATCGGCGCGCGCGCCTATATCGGCTCAGGCTCGGTGATCACGCGCGACGTACCCGACGATGCGCTGGCGCTGGAGCGCAGTCCGCAGACGACCCGCGAAGGCGCGGCGGCGCGCTTCCGGAATGCCAAGCAACGCCATAAAAAATAGGCGTGAGCCGGGGCAGCGCAGCTTGGATTTTGGTCAACTGCTGTTCGATCTCGTCGGTGCGATTCTGGCTGCGATCGTACGGCTAGCCATGTTTTCGGGGCGCGTCGTTTACGCCACGCTCGGTATAACGCCCCCTTTGGAGATCATGTTGCTCACCGGGCTCGGCGTATGGGGCCTGATCGGTGCGATCGCCTCTTGGGTCTTTCTATAGGCGCGACACGCTTGTTCACTCTTCGTCGTCCTGGAACTCGGCGAACATCGCGCGCGTCAGGCGCCAGCCGCGGCGGGTGGCGTGCTTGACGGGCTCCTTGGTGCGATGCTTGATCGGCATCGGCTTGAGCTCGTGACTCAAGGTGGGCGGCGGCCAGTGCGCCAGATGGCTCCCGGACGTCGGATGCGACAGGCTCAGCGAGCTGGTACCTTTGGGATCAGTAGGGCGGCGGCTATAGGTCATGGCGTCCTCTCCGACGCGACAGTCTCTGCGCGAAAGCGTTGACCGGACGTTAAGTGCGCTCCGAACTGGACCTCCGCATCGAACCGGAGTAGCACGCCGGCCAGGCGGTTAAGCCTTCCGTTAGGTCTTGCGTTAAGTCTTGCACTTAACCCTGTCGCAATCCGCAATAATTATTGAATCCTGAAAGCGCGCGATTTTCGTTAAGACAATGCCACGCTTTTGAATCTCTCTCGACGATTTGGGGACTGGCGCTGATGTGCGGAATCATCGGGATACTGGGACGCGGGCCGGTTGCCGAGCATCTCGTCGATTCCCTGAAACGTCTCGAATATCGCGGCTACGATTCCGCGGGCGTCGCCACGCTCGAGGGCGATCATCTGGACCGGCGGCGCGCCGAGGGCAAGCTCAAGAACCTCGAGAAGCGGCTCGAGCAGCAGCCGCTGAAGGGGCACGCCGGCATCGGTCACACCCGCTGGGCGACCCACGGCAAGCCGACCGAGAGCAACGCGCATCCGCATGCGACTGACAATGTCGCCGTGGTGCATAACGGCATCATCGAGAATTTTCGCGAACTACGGGCCGCGCTCGAAAAGCAGGGCGCCAGGTTTGCGTCCGAGACCGACACCGAGACCGTCGTCCATCTGGTCAATTCCTATCTGCTGAAGGGCCACACGCCGCAGCAGGCCGTGGCTGCGTCGCTGCCGCAGTTGAAGGGCGCATTCGCGCTGGCCTTCCTGTTCAAGGGCCATGGCAATCTCCTGATCGGCGCCCGCAAGGGCTCGCCGCTGGCGATGGGCTATGGCGACGGCGAGATGTTCCTGGGCTCGGACGCGATCGCGCTGGCGCCGTTCACCGATACGATCAGCTATCTCGACGACGGCGACTGGGTCGAGATCACCCGCGACGCCGGCATCATCCACGACGCCTCGGGCGCGGTGGTGAAGCGCGAGGTGCTGAAATCCGGCGCGTCGTCGTTCCTGGTCGACAAGGCCAACTATCGCCACTTCATGGCCAAGGAGATTCACGAGCAGCCGGAGGTCGTCGGCCACACCTTGGCGCGCTACGTCGACATGGGCACCGAGCGCGTGATGCTGCCGGCGCGGCTGCCGTTCGACTTCAAGGACATCCAGCGCATCTCGATCACCGCCTGCGGCACCGCAAGCTACGCCGGCTTCGTCGCCAAATATTGGTTCGAGCGCTTCGCGCGCGTGCCGGTCGAGCTCGACGTCGCCTCCGAGTTCCGCTACCGCGAGGCGCCGCTGCGCAAGGGCGATCTCGCCATCTTCATCTCGCAGTCCGGCGAGACCGCCGACACGCTGGCCGCGCTGCGCTACGCCAAGTCGCAGGGCGTGCATACGCTCTCGGTCGTCAACGTGCCGACCTCGACGATCGCGCGCGAGAGCGAGATCGTGATGCCGACGCTGGCCGGTCCGGAGATCGGCGTTGCCTCGACCAAGGCGTTCACCTGCCAGCTGATGGTGCTGGCGGCGCTCGCGATCGCCGCTGGCCGCGGTCGCGGCGAACTCTCGGAAGCCGATGAGACCAAGCTGGTGCATGGCCTGGTCGAGGTGCCGCGCCTGATCGCGGCGGCGCTGACGACCGAGCCGCAGATCGAGAAGCTCGCCCGCGAGATCGCGAAGTCGAAGGACGTGCTCTATCTCGGCCGCGGCACCTCCTATCCGCTGGCGCTCGAAGGCGCGTTGAAGCTGAAGGAGATCTCCTACATCCATGCCGAGGGCTACGCCGCCGGTGAGCTCAAGCATGGGCCGATCGCGCTGATCGACGAGACCATGCCGGTCGTTGTCATCGCACCCTATGATCGCGTGTTCGAGAAGACGGTGTCGAACATGCAGGAGGTCGCCGCGCGCGGCGGCAAGATCATCCTGATGACCGACGCCAAGGGCGCCGAGGAAGCGACCGTGGACTCGCTGGTGACGATCACCATGCCGGACATGGCCGCGACCTTCACGCCGATCGTCTACGCCATCCCGGTCCAGCTGCTGGCCTATCACACGGCCGTGGTGATGGGCACCGACGTCGACCAGCCGCGCAACTTGGCGAAGTCGGTCACGGTGGAGTAGGCGGCCACATCGTTCGTCATGCGGTCCTTGCCGCGGTCGAACATTATCGGCTCGCGGCCAGTTCTCTCCACATCGTCATGGCCAAGCCCGGCATGACGGAGCGACTCACAATCAGGGTTGTCCGCGGCCCCGATTTCGTCGACTGCCCGCTTGTCATCCCATGCCAGATCCGACATCAGCGTCTGGAGATGACTCCGGCACCGCGTCGGCCGGTCCGCTTCTGGATAGGGATCCCGATGGCCCTCAACACCTGGCTGCTGTTCTTCGTCACGTCCGTAGGGATCTCCCTGACGCCCGGGCCGAACGGTCTGCTCGCCTTGACCCATGGCGCGCTGCATGGCGGCCGCAGGACACTGTTCACGATCGCGGGCGGCCTGATCGGCTTCATCCTCGTCATCGCGCTGTGCATGTTCGGCATCGGTGCGCTGGTGCAATCGTCGATCACCTGGCTCGTGGTCCTGAAGTGGGTTGGCGGACTCTATCTCGCCTGGCTTGGGATCAAGCTATGGTTCGCGCCGCCCGTGGGCGTCGATCTGGCCGGCCAGACCGTGGCGGCCAGCTCGCACGCGCTGTTCCGCCAGGGCTTCCTGACCGCGGCGACCAACCCGAAATGCCTGCTGTTCTTCAGCGCCCTGCTGCCACAGTTCATCGACCCCGATCGCAGCCTGGCGGTGCAGTTCGCCGTCGTGGCCGTCACCTATACGGTGACCGAGTTTGTCACCGAATACGCCATTGCCAGCGCGGCGGCCCAGGTTCGTCCATGGCTCGCCCGGGTCGGGCGGCGCTTCAACCAAGTCTGCGGCGGCATCTTCGTGGCGGTCGGCCTGGCCCTGCCGCTGCGTGGCACCTAGGGCGGTGCGTTTGCCCTTTTGAGTGGCTCCTCGCCGCAGCAGGGATTGGAATCGACGCCTTGCGCGCTGACTTGGTGCCCGGCTGCCGGGCCACAGATCAGCGGCAAAGCGCGCATGTGTCGGAAAGAGGGCCTTTGCCCTTCAAAAATCTGCTAAGACCCTTAGCTGAGATTTGATCCGACCCGGAAGTTCGCATGAGTTCCCGCGACGACCTGCCGCCTGAGACCGATCCCTTGGCCGATGTTCCGGCCGAGACGCCCCACCATGGGCTGATGTTCCGGTTTCGCAACTATTTCCTGACCGGCCTCGTCGTCGCCGGCCCCGTTGCCATCACGCTCTACATCACCTGGTGGTTCGTGACCTGGGTCGACGGCCTCGTCCGGCCGTTCGTGCCTCTGGTCTATCGCCCGGAAACCTACCTGCCGTTCGGCGTCCCCGGCTCCGGCCTGATCGTGGCCGTGATCGGGCTGACGCTGCTCGGCTTCCTGACGGCCAACCTGATCGGCCGCACCCTGGTCGACCTCGGCGAGCGGCTGCTCGGCCGCATTCCGGCGGTGCGGGCGATCTATCGCGGCCTCAAGCAGGTGTTCGAGACGCTGTTCTCGGGCAAGGGATCGAGCCTGCGCCGTGTCGGGCTGGTCGAATTTCCCTCGCCTGGCATGTGGTCGATCGTCCTGATCTCGCAGCCGCCGAGCACGGAGATTTCGAGCCGGCTGCCCGGTGACGACGAGCAGATCTCGGTGTTCCTGCCGTGCGCGCCGAACCCCACCACCGGCTTCTTCTTCTATCTGCCGCGGAGCAAGATCATCGAGGTCGACATGAGCGCCGAGGACGCGGCGACGCTGATCATGTCCTGCGGCGTGGTGCAGCCGGGATCGGACCAGCAGAAAAAGGTCGCGGCGCTGGCCAACATGGCCAACACCGCGCGCCTCGCCAACGCAGCCGCGCAGCCATCGCCGCATCGCGAGCCGGAGCCGGCCAAGGCGGACTAGGCTGAAGGGCCGGGCTGGCGCGAAAGTCCAGCCACGGGCGGAAGAAGGCTAGGCCGCATCCTGCGGAACGAACACGCGCAGGCGATGCCCGTCCGGATCGAGCGCGACGAACGTCGTCCCGAAATCCATTCGTGTCGGCGCCTGCGCGATCGACAGTCCGCGCGCCTTCCAGTCGTCGTGCAGCCTCTCGACCTCGCCGGCATCGCCGACCGCGAACGCGACCTCGCCGAAACCTGCTGCGCCGGCCGCTGGCGGCTCGACCGTGTGCCGCGACCACAGGCCCAGCATGACGCCCTCGCGCAACGGTAGCATGGCGAACGTCGGCGATTGTTCGATCACGGGCCGGCCAAGCAGATCCGCATAGAAGGCCGCGCTCCTCGGCGGGTTGTCGACGTAGAGGATCAGGAAATTGAACTCGGGCATCGTCTTTTCTCCGGTGGCGGCGCCGGCTGCGGCGCTTCAGCCACACGATTAGCCGAGCCCTCTGCCAGATTCTGTCAGCAGTCTTCGCGAGCACCGTCGGCGGCGATCTGGTCCGCCCAGCGGGCAAACGTGCGCATCGCGGCACTTTGCACTGCATGATGATGCGAGGAAGGCACAGCCACGGATGTCGTCGTTCCTACAACCAGCGGGCGGTGGTGTTTCGAATGGTCACCATGGAAACATCGGGCAAACAAAAGTATGGCGTTGGGGAAGCGCGTATGAGGCCTGTGAGTAGAACGACGTTGTTGTGCGCGGTCGCGCTGTCCGCAGCCTCCCTGCAACTGACCGGGCCGGCGGCAGCCTGGACCACCTATACGCGCATTCAGGCATTTGGCGACAGCTACGCCGATACGGGCAATCTCTGGACCTTCACCGGCGGGGCCGGCAAGCTGCCGCTCTATCCCACCGGCCGCTTCAGCGGCGGCACCAATTTCGTCGACACGACTTCGGCGCTGCTCGGCATTCCCCAACTCAACTACGCGATCGGCGGCGCCATGGCCGGCAACACCAACGTGGTGGCGCCCGGCATTCCCGGCTTCTTCCAGGAGTGGAGCGGACTGACCGGCTTCTCCGGCATAATTTCGTCGACCGACCTGGTCGAGATCTCGGTCGGCGGCAACGATGCGCGGGCGTACTACCGCGCCGGAGGCTCGCTCGCTGGAGCGCCGACGGCCGCGGCCGTCACGGCTCAGCAGGCCATGGCCGGCATCAACGCGCTGGTCGGGGACGGCGCGCGCAGCATCGTGTTCACGGCCGGCGATGTCAGCACCTTGCCGGAGGCCGTCGGCAACGCCAATGCTCCAGCCGGCAAGGCCTACAGCACGACCTACAACAGCCTGATGCAGCAGTCGCTCGCCGGCGTCGCGCGTTCGGGCGTACGTGTCGAGTATGTCGACACCGGACTGGTGGGGACGCTGATCCAGGCCAATCCGTCGCGCTATGGCTTCACCAATGTCGGCGCCTGTCCGATCGCCTGCATCGGCAATCCGGCGCTGCAGAACCAGTATCTGTTCTATGTCGACGGCGTGCACCTGACCTCCCACGGCTTCGAGGTGCTGGGTCAGTACATCGTCAACCGCCTCAACGCGCCGCTGACCTTCGTGCCGCAAGGCGAGGTGGGGTCGATCACGGCGATGGGCTTCGCCTCGACCCTGTTCGGCAAGCTCGACATGTTCCGCGAGACCGCGGGCTTTGCTCCATCGACGATGAACGCCTATGGGGCAATGGGCCGCCCGCCCTACACCAAGGCGCCGCCGCTCGCGCAGGTCAGTCCATGGTCGTTCTACATGCAGGGCAATGGCGGCGTCAGCGACCGCCAGGGCAGCGCCGCCTCGAACGGCTTCAATCTCGACAGCATCGGCGGCACCATTGGCGTCGAGTACCGGCTGTCGGCGAACACCATGATCGGTACCGCCTTCGACTATTCCAATCCGAAGGCGAGGCTGTTCAACAGCGCCGGCACGACGGATGCGAACTCCTATCAGTTCGGCCTCTACGGCGCCTGGGCCAGCAGCAGCCTGTTTGCCGAGGGCCTGGCGACGATCGGCCATCAGGACTATCGCAACACGCGGCCCGGCGTGGTCGACACCATCACCTCCAATCCCGGCGGCACCACCTTCGTCGCGGCCGGCAAGGCCGGTTACCTGTTCGATGCGGGCACGGCGAAGCTCGGCCCGATCGGCGGACTGACCTATGCCCGCGCCCGGGTCGACGGCTTCACTGAGACCGGCGATCCTGCGCTCACGCTCGCGGTCGGCTCGCAGACCGCCGAGACCCTGATCGGCAGCGTCGGCGTGCAGCTGCGCACCCCGTTTCAGGTGCAGGGCAGCGTCATCAATCCGTACCTGAACCTGACGCTCGACGACGACATCATCGGCAACGGCCGCCTGATTCAGTACAACGCGACGTCGGCGCCCGTCATCGTCAACAACTGGACGGTTCCGAATGGCACCTCTCACAACGTTTACGGCCGGGTGAGCGCGGGCGTCGTGGCGCCGTTCTGGAGCAATGTGGCGTTGACGGTGAACGTGTCGCGCACCATCGGACGCACGGGTGGCGACGATTTCTTCGGCAGCGGAGGATTGAAGATCGCGTTCTGAGGTCTGCCGCGGCGGCCAGCGTTCTCGGGGGGCTCTGAGGGGGCGTTGACGCTGCGGCCAAGGCGAGGGCAGCCCGGAAGGGCTGCCCTTCGTTTTCGTGCCTTCAATTTTGTCACGGGGTGCGCATAGTCTTCGAGACCATCGTTGGAACCGGAGCCCGTCCTCATGCCCCCCAGCATTGCCGTCATCGCACCGGGCGCAATGGGCGGCGCAATCGCTGCCCGTCTCGCGGAGCACGGCTGCAACGTCCTGACGTCGCTCGATGGGCGCAGCGCGGCGACGCGGGCGAGGGCGGCCGCATCCGGCATGATCGGCGCAAGCGATGCCGAGATCGCCCATGCGGACATCATCCTGTCGATCGTGCCGCCGGGCGAGGCCGTGGCGCTGGCGGAGCAGCTCGCGACGGTCATCAACCGGAATCCGAAGAAGCCCATCATTGTCGACTGCAATGCCGTCAACGTCGAGACCATCCGGACGATCGAGGACATCGTGCTGTCGTCGGGCGCGCGCCTGGTCGACGCCGCCATCATCGGCCTGCCGCCGAAGCCCGGCACGAAGGGACCGGCCTTCTATGTGTGCGGCGAGGCGTCCGCCGATGTCACCGTGCTGGGCGAACTCGGGCTCGATCTGCGCCGGGTCGAAGGACCGATCGGCGCGGCCTCGGCGCTGAAGATGTCCTATGCCGGCATCAACAAGGGACTGACCGGGCTCGGCGCCGCGATGGTGCTGGCCGCCACCCGCGCCGGCGCAGCGGACGCGCTACGCGACGAGCTGGCGCTCAGCCTGCCGCACGTCCAGGCCCGGCTCGCCAGCGCGCTGCCGGATATGCTGCCGAAGGCCTATCGCTGGGTGGCCGAGATGCGCGAGATCGCGGGCTTCCTGGGCGAGGACCATCCGGCCGCGCAGATCTACGAGGGCTTCGCCCGGCTGTTCGAGCATATTGCGGCGGACGTGCAGGGCGAGGGGTCCGAGGCGGCGCAGCTAGTGGCCTTCGCCGAGAACTGCAAGGCGAAGAAGCCGGGCTAACTCTCTCCGCGCGTCATTGCGAGCGCAGCGAACGTCTACCCCGCCGTCAGCAGCGGGATCGCCTCGTCGCGTTCATAGAGATACAGCAGGCAGCGCAGCGCGTCGCTGCGCGGGCCCTTCAGCTTGGGATCCTCCTCGAGGATGCGCAGCGCCTCGTCGCGCGCCTGGGTGATCAGTTGGGCGTGCACCTCGGGCCGCGCGATGCGATAGCCGGGCAGGCCGCTCTGGCGGATGCCGAGCACGTCGCCTTCGCCGCGCAGCTTGAGGTCCTCCTCGGCGATGCGGAAGCCGTCTGTGGTCTCCCGGATGACGGCGAGTCGTGCCTTCGACATCGGCCCGAGCGGTTCGTGATAGAGCAGGATGCACGTCGAGGCCTCCGAGCCGCGGCCGATGCGGCCGCGCAGCTGGTGCAATTGCGCCAGGCCGAAGCGCTCGGCATTCTCGATCACCATGATGCTCGCGGCCGGCACGTCGACGCCGACCTCGACCACGGTGGTCGCAACCAGCAGGCGCAGCTCATGGGCCGCGAACCGCCCCATGACGTCGTCCTTCTCGCTGCCCTTCATCTTGCCGTGGACGAGGCCGACCTTGTCGCCGAAGCGCTCGCGCAGGCTCTCGAAGCGATCCGTCGCGTTGGTGAGATGATCGATGCCCTCGGCCTCGGATTCCTCGACCAGCGGGCAGATCCAGTACACCAGCTTGCCGGCCTGGAGAGCGCGGCCGACGGCGTCCATCACCTCGCCGAGCCTGGTATCGGCCACCGCGCGGGTGTCGATGGGCTGGCGGCCGGCCGGCTTCTCGCGCAGCTCGGAAATGTCCATGTCGCCGAAATAGGTCAGCACCAGCGTGCGCGGGATCGGCGTCGCCGACAGCACCAGCACGTCGACGGCCTCGCCCTTGGAGGTCAGCGCCAAACGCTCGCGCACGCCAAAACGATGCTGCTCGTCGACGATGGCGAGCGCGAGCGATTTGAATATCACATCGTCCTGGATCAGCGCGTGGGTGCCGATGAGGACGTCGATCTCGCCGGCTTCGAGCCGGGCGAGGATGTCGCGGCGCTCCTTGCCCTTCTCGCGTCCGGTCAGGATGACCACGTTCATGCCGGCGCGCGCGGCGAGCGGGGCGATGGTCTTGGCATGCTGGCGCGCCAGGATCTCCGTCGGCGCCATCAGCGCGGCCTGCTTGCCGGCCTCGGCGACGGCCGCCGCGGCGAGCAGCGCCACCACCGTCTTGCCGGAGCCGACGTCGCCCTGCAGAAGGCGCAGCATGCGCACCGGCTTTTCGAGATCGGCGGCAATCGCGGCCATCGCCTCGGCTTGCGAGTTCGTCAGCGCATAGGGCAGGGCGTCGATGATCTTGCGGCGCAGGCGGCCGTCGCCGGCATGACGGTTGCCCGCCGGACGGCGCAATTGCGCCCGCACCAGCGCCAGTGCCAATTGGCCGGCGAGCAGCTCGTCGAAGGCGAGCCGCGACCAGAACGGGTTTTCGGGGAGGATGTCGGTCAGCTCCTGCGGCACATGCACCCGCGTCAGCGCCTCCTTCAGCGACGGGAAGCTGCAGCGGCTGAGCACCTCCGGGCTGATCCATTCCGGCAGGTCCGGCAGCTTGGTCAGCGCGGCCGCGATCGCCCGCCGCAGCGAGCCGAGCGCCAGGCCTTCCGTCAGCGGATAGACCGGATCGATGCCCGAGAGCTTTGCGAAGCCGGCCTCGTCCAGGATGCGGTCGGGATGCACGATCTGCGGCACGCCGTCATACATCTGCACGGTGCCGGAGACGTAGCGCTTGGCGCCGACCGGCAGCATCTTCTCGATGTAGTCGCCCTTGGGCCGGAAGAACGTCAGCACGACGTCGCCGGTCTCGTCGCTGGCGTAAACCAGGTAGGGCGCGCGCGCGTTGCGGGAGGGACGGTGGCGGTCGACCGTGACTTCGAGCGTCACCACGGTTCCGACCTCGACGTCGCGGACCTTCGGCCGGTTGCGGCGGTCGATCACGCTGGCCGGCAGATGCAGCAGCAGGTCGACGAGCCGCGGCGTCTCGGTGCAGCCGAGCAAATAGCGCAGCAGCTTGTCCTGCTTCGGCCCGACCCCGGAGAGGGTGGTGACCGGCGCGAACAGGGGATTGAGGATGCTGGGGCGCATGGACCGAACACTTAAAGCGGTTTGAGAGCCGGAATAGCCGCGAATGCCAAGACATCCACGTCTTTTTCTCAGGTTTCAGGTGCCGGGCATGCCGGTTCTGCGGCCCGGAGGGCTGACAGGGGCGCTGCGCACCGCTATATCGAACCGCGCCCGGCACCGTCCGGGCTTTTGGCGTTGTACTGCAGGATGTCGCGATGACCGGAACGACCCGATCGAGCCAAGGCCTTGACGACCGCCGCAAGCGGCTCCTGTTCCGCTGCTGGCATCGCGGCACCCGTGAGATGGACCTGATCCTCGGCCGCTTCGCCGATGCCGAGATCGGCAGCCTCTCCGAGAGCGAACTGGCCGAGCTCGAACAGCTCCTGGAAGTTCCGGACCCGGATTTCTATGCCGCGGTGACCGGCGCCCGGCCGCTGCCGCCGGAGCAGACCCCGGCATTGTTCGAGCGCATCAAGGCGTTCCGCGCGGTGGGCACCGATTGATGAAGAGCCCGGTCAAGTCGCCTGCCGAGCACCTCGCCCCGGGGCGCGCGCTGACGCTCGCCAATGTCGCCGAGGGCGCCGAAGGCCTCGTCGTCTCCGACCTCGCACGTGCCGTGGCCGCCAAGCCGAAGCCGCCGGCCGTCAGCCTCGCCGTGGTCTGCCGCGACGGCGCGCGCATGCAGCAGCTTGCGCGGGCGCTCGACTTCTTCGCGCCGGATCTTCCGGTGATGCAGTTCCCGGCCTGGGACTGCCAACCTTACGACCGCGTCTCGCCGCATGGCGGCATCCTGGCCCAGCGCGTCACCACGTTGGCGCGGCTGTCGCGGCTGGCCGGCAGCGACAAGCCGCTGATCGTGCTGACCACGGTCAACGCCATCGTGCAGCGCGTTCCCGCGCGCGACACCATGGCGGGGCAGGCCCTGTCGGTGGCGCCGGGCCATGTCGTGCCGATGGACTCCGTCGTCGCCTGGCTGGAGCACAACGGCTATCACCGCTCGTCGACGGTGCGCGAGAGCGGCGAATATGCGGTGCGCGGCGGCATCCTCGACCTGTTTCCCGCCGGCCTCGACCAGCCGGTCCGCTTCGACTATTTCGGCGACAGCCTGGAATCGATCCGCACCTTCGACGCCGAGACCCAGCGCACCTTGCTCGACATGCGCTCGCTCGACCTCGTGCCAGTCTCCGAATTCCAGCTCGTCACCGACACCATCCGCCGCTTCCGCATGGGCTATGTCGCCGAATTCGGCGCGCCCGAGCGCGACGACGCGCTGTACGAGGCCGTCAGCGAAGGCCGCCGCTATCCCGGCATGGAGCACTGGCTGCCGCTGTTCCACGACAAGATGGAGACGCTGTTCGACTATCTGCCGAACACGCCCATCGTCATCGAGCCGCAGGGCGAGGACGCCGCGCGCGAGCGCTTCAAGCAGATCATCGATTATTACGACGCGCGCCGGGAGGCGATGGAGCATCCCGGCGGCGGTGCGATCTACAAGCCTCTGACGGTCGACCGCCTGTATCTGACGTCGTCCGAATGGGCCGAGCGGCTTGCCGCCGTGCCGCTGGCGCGGGTGACGCCCTTCGCCGTGCCGGAAGGCGCCGGAGTCGTCGATATCGGCGCGCGGCAGGGCCGCAGCTTCGCGCCCGAGCGCAACGACGCTGCGGTCAACGTGTTCGAGGCCGTGGTGGCGCATGTGCAGGCGCTGCAATCGCTGCGCAAGAAGGTCGTGATCGCGCTGTGGAGCGAAGGCTCCCGCGACCGCATGGCCAGCATGTTGAAGGACCACAAGCTGATCCACGTCACCAGCGTCAACACCTGGCGCGTGGTGCAGGCGACGCCGCGCAACGAGACCATGCTGGCGCTGCTCGGGCTGGAGTCCGGCTTCGAGACCGACCAGATCGCTGTCATCTCCGAGCAGGACATTCTCGGGGACCGCCTGGTGCGGCCGCGCAAGGCGAGCCGCAAGCTCGACAACTTCATCTCGGAGGTCACGAGCCTCGGCGTCGGCGACATCGTCGTCCATGTCGACCATGGCATCGGCCGCTTCGTCGGCCTGCAGACCCTGGAAGTGGCCGGCGCGCCGCATGACTGTCTCGAGCTGCGCTATGCCGGCGAGACCAAGCTGTATCTGCCGGTCGAGAACATCGAGCTCTTGTCGCGCTACGGCTCCGACCAGACCAGCGTCGAGCTCGACAAGCTCGGCGGCTCCGGCTGGCAGACCCGCAAGGCCAAGCTCAAGAACCGCATCCGCGAGATGGCCGGCGAGCTGATCAAGATCGCGGCCGAGCGCATGCTGCACGAGGCGCCGAAGCTGCCGGTGCAGGCCGGCCTCTACGACGAGTTCTGCGCGCGCTTCCCCTACGACGAAACCGAGGACCAGCTCGCCGCGATTCAGGCGACGCTCGCCGATCTCGAAGCGGGCCGGCCGATGGACCGCTTGGTCTGCGGCGACGTCGGTTTCGGCAAGACAGAGGTGGCGCTGCGGGCCGCGTTCGCGGTCGCGCTCGAGGGCAAGCAGGTCGCCGTCGTCGTGCCGACCACCTTGCTGGCACGGCAGCATGCAAAGACCTTTACCGAACGCTTCAAGGGCTTTCCGGTCAACGTCGCGCAGGCCTCGCGCCTCGTCTCGACCAAGGAGCTCAACCAGGTCAAGAAGGGGCTCGCCGACGGCTCGGTCGACATCGTCGTCGGCACCCATGCGCTGCTCGGCAAGTCGATCAAGTTCCGCGACCTCGGCCTCGTCATCGTCGACGAGGAGCAGCATTTCGGAGTCGGCCACAAGGAGCGGCTGAAGCAACTGCGCGCCGAGGTCCATGTGCTGACGCTGTCAGCGACGCCGATCCCGCGCACCTTGCAACTTGCGCTGACCGGCGTGCGCGAGCTGTCGATCATCGCCTCGCCGCCGGTCGACCGTCTTGCGGTACGCACCTTCGTGGCGCCGCATGATCCGGTCATGATCCGCGAGGCGTTGCTGCGCGAGCGCTATCGCGGTGGCCAGGCGTTCTACGTCGTGCCGCGCATCGACGATCTCGCCGAGGTCAAGGAGTTCCTCGACAAGACCGTGCCGGAGATGAAGGTCGCGGTCGCCCACGGCCAGATGGCGCCGACCGTGATCGAGGACATCATGTCGGCGTTCTACGACGGCAAGTTCGACGTCCTGCTGTCGACCACCATCGTCGAGTCCGGCCTCGACATTCCCCGCGCCAACACGCTGATCGTGCACCGCGCCGACATGTTCGGCCTTGCCCAGCTCTATCAGCTGCGCGGCCGCGTCGGCCGCTCCAAGCTGCGCGCCTATGCGCTGTTCACCCTGCCGTCGACCCACAAGATCAGCCCGCAGGCCGAGAAGCGCCTGGGTGTGCTGCAGTCACTGGAGACGTTAGGGGCCGGCTTCCAGCTCGCCAGCCACGACCTCGACATCCGCGGCGCCGGCAATCTGCTCGGCGACGAGCAGTCCGGCCACATCAAGGAGGTCGGCTTCGAACTCTATCAGTCGATGCTGGAGGAGGCGATCGAGAACCTCAAGGCCGGCATCACCGAGCCCACCGTCGACCGCTGGTCGCCGCAGATCACCATCGGCATGCCCGTGCTGATCCCGGAGGACTACGTCTCCGACCTCTCGGTGCGGCTGTCGCTGTATCGACGGCTCGCCGATCTCGAGACCGACGACGAGATCGAGAACTTTGCCGCCGAGCTGCGCGACCGCTTCGGCAAGCTGCCGGACGAGACGCGCTATCTGTTCAAGGTCGCCGCGATCAAGAACTACTGCCGCAGGGCCAATGTCGAGAAGGTCGATGCCGGCCCGAAGGGCGCCGTCATCGCCTTCCGCGACAACAGCTTCGCCTATCCGGATCGTCTGGTCGCCTTCATCAAGCGCCACGGCCAGGCCGCCAAGGTGCGCCCCGACATGAAGGTGGTGTTCCTGCAGATCTGGGAGACCCCGGAGGAGCGACTGGAGGGCACGACCGACATCTTGAAGGAGCTGGCGGAGCTCGCGGAGAAGAAGAAGGCGGCGTAAGGCGTGGAGCGGTTTCGATTCACATGACGAGCTATCCGGCAGGAACAGATTGTGTGTGGATCGCCTCTGATCGACACAACCATGTCGGCGCTTTCATAACGGCAGGTGCAGGACCAATCCCCGCATCTGCATTCAATGCGGATCGGGTTCCCATCGAACGGGTTGAAGAGCATTTGTGTCGGTTGCCGATCGTGTCATCGGCTCACCTACTCGTCGCAGTCAAATCGCCGGCCAGCTTCGTCGATTTGGCCGAACGAGGGCTGTTCGTCTACGATTGGGCCGACGTCCATCGTTCCATCAGGAATGAAAGACGCACGTACGAGCCGGTCGCCGTGCCAGCGACGCCGCTTCGTTCAGATCGGCTTCCGGCCGATCTGAACGTCCTTGCCGACCAATTGCGTCTACCCGAGATACGCTTTGGCAGAGAGACGTTCGTGGATATCCGATCGATACTGCCCTGCGTTGAAGCGGAATGATCAGCGAAGCTGCCAGCCAAAATGCAGGGCGAAGCTTGCGACAATAAATACTGCGACGATCGCTATCACGCTGAACCAATCGGTCTCATCGCGGGATTGTCGGTTTTGCATGACGCATTGCTCCGCTTCGCATAATGCCCACGTCCCCTTGTGCGATTGCACCAGACGAGTGGGGCGAATGCGCGATCTCAAGATGTACGTGTTTGGCTGAGATCGTGACCAATTCAACCGCCGTCATTGCGGGCGCAGACATGAATGAGCTGCGGTAGGGTGGGCAAAGCGGCCGCCGTCAGGCGGGCAGCGTGCCCACCGTCGCGCGTCGCGTCGTGCCGTCAGATGGTGGGCACGGCGCTATCCGCGATCTCGCATTCGGCAAGACCTCGCATGCGCCTTTGCCCGCCCTGCGCAGCACAACGGCTCGACAATTCGGATCAAGCTTGTCTATCGTGAACCTGGGTATCCCCTGCACAGCTTGAGCGATGAAATGCTGTCTCTCGTCAAAGAGCTCACGGCGTTCCTTGTGAGCACGGTTGAACAGCGGGACCTAGTGGTGAGAGGGACCGTCGTGGAAGGCAGAAGGACACGCCGCCTCACCATCGAACTTTGCCCTGGCCCCGAGATCAGTCTCGAGGCGGAGTTTGGCTTTCACATCCAAAAAAGCGGCGAGCTGCTAGTGACATGGACGACGAGCTTTCGCTGGCCGAAGGCCGAGGAGATGCTTCGCGACCTCCGGCCGCCGTCGCCCTATGGTCCCGACGTGCCCGAGATCCGCAAGGCGCGAACCCAGCTGTATCCGATCGCTTTGCTCCGGCCCGTAAATGATCACAAATCCAATCATGTATATTTTTATCCTCCGGAGGCTGACGCCATCCGTTGTCATCTCGTAGACGTCGTCGACACCCTGCTGCAAAAGGTCTTGCCGGACTTTCAGCCATACTGCGACGTCGACATATTCAGCCGGGCGGCAATGGAGCCCATGGCGAAATCGCGGCTTGAACTGATGGAGATCAATGTCGCAGCAATCCTGGCTGCAGCTGGCAAGCGCCGCGAATTTGAAGCTTGGCGCAAGGCCTGCAGAAACGGCTTTGTCGGACCGGGTCGGCGAAACGCGACAGGAACCCAGGCCTCTGCCGTCGCATATCAGGAGAAATACATGCTGGCGCTGCAAAGCCGTCTGCTTGACTCGGACTAATGCGAGATCGCCGCCGGGAATTCATCCGGCGGCTGCCCCGCCTCACGACGCCGCGCGCTGCGCCTCGCCGTAGACGCGGGCCAGCAGCGTGCGCGCCGTGTCATTGGGCTGCAATGCGGCGACGGTGATCGATGGCTCGCTGCGCGTATCGCGCTTGCCGTGCGATGTGTGGCGCATCACGCTGGAGAGGCGGCGGGCGATGGCGTGGGCGGAGCGCAGGTCGGTCTCGGCGAACACGACCACGACGGAGCCGTTGTCCTCGTGGGTGCCGAAATCCATCCGGCGCATCAGCCGGCTGATGATGCGGGCGCCGTCATATTGCGCGCGCGGATTGACCGGGTCGAACGCGAAGCGCGCCACCTGCAGGCTGCCGCCGCTCTTCTGGGTCTGGCTGACGGCGGTGGCAAAGTCGCGCGCAAAGGCGTTGCGGGTGAGCAGGCCGGTCTGCGGATCGAGCATGCCGCCGGCTTCGATGGCGCGCAGCGTGCGGTTGAGGCGGGCTTCGAAGGCGTGCTGGCGGATCAACGGCAGCGCGCTGGCTGCGATGTGCGCCGGAGCGCCGGCGATGATCTCGAGATTGGCGAGGTCCTGCAGCGGCGCCGGCTGGTTGGCAGTGACGACAACGGCAAGGTTGCGGAAGCGGGTGTCCTCGGCGAGCACCGCGAGGAACGCATCGACCACGCGCGGTGAAAACCCTTCGCCGAGCACGATGCCGTCGATGTCGCGGCTCGACAGATGCTTGGCGGCGGCTTCGATGCTCAGCGCGCCGACGACCGCCATGCGTTCGCCGAGCGCGACCGACAGGCCGGGCAGGGAGCTGCCGCGGCCGAGCAGCAGCACGGTCGCGTCATCGAGCGGATCTGTTTCCGGCAGGGTGGCGTCGGGTGCTTTCTTCTCATCGAGACGGCGCAGCACGGTGGTATGCAGCGTGCGGACACGCAGCGCCGCGCGCAGCCGCGCCAGCAGCCGCTCGTGATTGTCGCTGCCATGCAAGGGAATGGCGTGGTCGGGCAGGACAGCGCCACCGGGTGCGATTGCGATCAGCGGCACGTAGGGCTTGCGCGCGCCGACATGACGCGAGACCGCCGCAAGCTCGGTTGCATCAGCATCCTCGACGACGGCAACGACCGCGGCCGGCTGAACCTTGGACATCGTGCTGATCGCATCAGCCCAGCGCGTCTCGACGGAGGGCAGGATTTGCGCCACCGCGAGGGCCGCAGTCAGCGAAGGCCGCGTGGACGAGGAGACGATGAGAAGCGGGCCTTGTGGGGACATCCAGGAAACTCAGGATACGCTGACGATACGTCGCGATCCTAGGTGTCTCCCGTTAACGCAGCGTCAACACTGTTCCAAACATGACGGTTCCGTAGTGGTCCGGACGGCAGGATCAGCCGCCCGGGCCGGCGCGGTCGCGGAAGGCCTCGACCATCAGCGGATTGAGTCCGAGCTCGGCGAGCGCTTCCCGCGCGCGCGCATTGTCCATCGCGCGGCCCGCGAGGCGGTGACCGCTGAGACGGTCGGGCAGAGCGGTGAGCAGCGCGCCCTGGCCGAGCCGCCGCGACCATTCGTGCAGATCCTGCGCGAGGAAGCGGTAGCCGCCAACGGCCATCACGCCGGCCGGCGGCGCCGTGATCGAGATCGTGTCCTGGGCGCGGTCGAGGCGCACGGCGTATTCGGTGTCGACGTAGTCGCGCGGCGCTGCCGGCATCAGCGAGTCGCTCGGCGGCGGCGGTGGGGCGTAGGCGGCGAGCACGACCATGGGCCCACGGAGTCCGAGCGTGCCCTTCGGCGTCACCAGGATCTCACCGGCGATCGACGAGCCCGGCTGTTCACGCGGCGCCGCCCTGGCGGCCCGGTTTGACAGGACCGGGACTGCCATCGGCAGGCCGTACGGCGGATGGCGAAAAGGCCGGCTTCGCCGAACAGATAGACGTCGGTCATCTCGATATCGCGCGTCTTCCACGGTGCGCTCGATGCCACCTGCTCGGGCGCCCGCCACGAGGCCGAGCACATAGCGCAGGTTCGGCAGCCGCGCGGCCAGATCGCCCTCGTCGAGACGCAAGGCGAGTTGGGCCGGCGCGATCAGCGTGTCGCAGGCCAACTCCGCGAGTTGCTGTTCCAGCGCGTCGGCGTCGAACGGGTGATGCAGCGCAAGGGTGCCGCCGGACAACAGCCATGTCACGACCGAGGCGGCGAGGCCGGCGAATGACGACGGCAGGAAGGCCGACATCATGTTCACGCCCTGCGGCAGATCGCTCTCGAGCGAGATGGCAAGTCCGCCGGCGATCAGGCTCAAATCGGGTGCGCGGAACGGCGCGGAAGCCGTCGGCGGTCACGTCGAACGAGACGATCGCGGCCTTGCGGCCGTCCGGCATGAGCCCGCGCGTCGAGCGCGAGGGTTTGCGATCGACTGGTCCAGCGAATACATCCCCTCCGGCAGGTCGGAGCCGAAGCCGCAGACATGGCGGATGGAGAACGCCTCCGCCGCCGCGTTCATCGCGAGATCGGAATGGACCACGCCGTCGATCTTCGACATCGTGACGATGGCGCGCGCGCTGGTGCGGTTCAGCGCCGCCACCAGCTCGGACTGCCGCCACAGCAGCGGGAACACGGCGACCACCAGGCCGGCGCGATGCGCGGCCAGCACCGTCAGCACGAACTCGATCGTGTTGGGCAGTTGGACGGCGATCACCGAATGCGCGGGCAGGCCGGCGTCGATGAAATGCGCCGCCAGCGCCGAGATCACGCGATCGGCTTCGGCATAGGTCAGGCGCATCGGCGGCCGCCCGGTGACGCGCTGCTTGTTGATCGGATCGACCAGCGCGACCGCGTCCGGCTTGCGCGCCAGGATGCGTTGAAACAACGCGTCGAGCGTCGGCGACGTATTGGCCTGATTCACCTGTTGCCCCGTACTTTCACGGACCCGGCCACGACCAATTGCCCCGATTGGTCACTTCTGTGCCGGCTCCGGCCGCTGCCACCAGCTCTCCGGGAGCGCTCCCGTCAAAGCTGTCCTCTCTGGCCGTTGTATACGATTCCACCGCGCGATCCATTCCTCGGCGGCATTCAGCACTGGAATAGCGTAGAACCCCGCCATCAGGGTACGGTCCAATGCGCGAACCGTCGAGATAAATTCCGGCCTGTCGCGGGCGCGCAACAGCGCCGCGATCATGGCGTCGATCGCTGGGTCCTTGGCGCCCATGTAGTTGCGGGTTCCAGTCCGGTCGGCGGCGTCGCTTCCCCAATAGAATGCCTGCTCGTTGCCGGGGGACAGCGACTGGTCCCAGCGATTCTGGATCATGTCGAACTCGAAGCTCAGGCGGCGCTGGTCGAACTGCACGGGATCGACGACCCTGATCGAAGCACTGATGCCGGCCCGCTTGAGGCTGCCGGCATAAGCCAGTGCGATCCGCTCCTGATCACGCGTCGTGACCATGATCTCGAAGGCGAGGGGCGCCCCGCGTGGTCCGATGCCGCAATACCGTCCCGTCGAGGCCATAGCCGGCCTCGGCGAGCAGATCGAGCGCCGCCCTCAGCGTCGCGCGGTCGCGGCCGGATCACGTCGGTGATCGGCAGCCGGTAGCTGCCGTCCATGATGTTGGCGGGGATCTGCGTGGCGTACGGCTTCAACAGCTCGAGCTCGGCCGCGTCGGCCGGACGTCCATAGGCGGACAGCTCCGAACCGGCGAAATAGCCGCCGCTGCGGCGGTACAGCCCGAAGAAGTAGTTGCGGTTGATCCATTCGAAATCGAACAACAGCGTCAGCGCACGGCGCACCTTCACGTCGGCGAACACCGGCCGCCGCGTGTTGAACACCAGGAACTGGGAGGGCTGCGGCATCCCCGAGGTGAAACTGTCGCGGATCACGTCGCCATTGCGTGCGGCCGGGAAGTCATAGCCATCGTGCCAGCGCAGCGGCTCGGTCTCGACGCGGAAGTCGTACAGCCCGCGCTTGAAGGCTTCGAACTGTCCATTGGACTCGCGGTAGTAGTCGAGCCTGACCTCGTCGAAGTTCCACAATCCGCGGTTGACCGGCAGGTTGCGTCCCCAATAGTCCGGATTGCGGGTGAGGGTGACACTGGATCCCGGCTGCACCGCGGTGACACGATACGGGCCTGACCCGAGCGGCGCGGTCATCGTCGTGTCCTCGAAGCTCGCCACGTCCGTCGTGTGCTTCGCCAGAATCGGCATCAGGCCGAGGATCAGCGGCAGCTCGCGATCCTCGGCGCCGCCGAAATCGAACCGGATGGTCAGCGGGTCGAGCACGTCGGCCCTGGCGACCTTGCCATAGAACTGCCGGTGGTTGGGGCGGCCATGATCGCGCAGCAGCGCGAAGGAGAACGCCACGTCCTCGGCGAGCACGGGGCTGCCGTCAGAGAAGCGGGCACGTGGGTCGAGCCTGAAGGTGACATAGGTCCTGTTCTCGTCGGTCTCGACGGACTTCGCGAGTAGGCCATACAGCGTGAACGGCTCGTCGTTGCCGCGGGTGAGCAGGCTCTCGACCACATAGCTGCGGATTTGCTGCACGGCGAGACCGCGGACGATGAACGGATTCAGGCTATCGAAGGTACCGAGCAGTCCCCAGACAAGACGCCCGCCCTTGGGCGCGTCGGGATCTCGCATAGGGCATGTGGTCGAAGTCGGCCGGCAGGGCCGGGTGACCATGCATGGCGATCGCCGCAGTCTCTGCCGCGTTCGCCGGGGGGTGTAGACGGCGGGCAACAATGCCAGGATCACGACGGCCCATCCCGCGGCCGCGCGCTAGCATGCGCTGCAGCATCAGGATCGGGGCGCAAGCATTTGATTCGGAACAGGTCACAAGAGGCTTTTACCACAGGCTCGCCAGCGCTAGACCGCGGCTTCGACATGGTCTCGCGGCATTGATTCTTCCGCGCACCGCGTTAAGAAGGCGGGCGATTGAGTGAAGGCGGCAACGCCTGTCACTTAACCGCCTCATTTCCTGAGGAGACAGCCGCTTCAACGGCTTGGTGTGGCGCCTTTGGCGGTCTCGGGCGCTGCCGTTCAGAAAGGGTTTTCCGCAATGAATTTCCGTGACTTGGCCTCGTCGGTTGGGCCGCGTGGGCGGCTTGTCGCGCTGCTCGCGGTCACCGCGCTGGCCGTTTCCTTCGCTCCTTCGGTTGCGCAGGCTCAAGCGCCGAAGGCGAAGGCTCCGGCTGCCGCTCCCAAGGCTCCCGCTCCGGCCGCCCAGGCCCCTGCCATTCCTCCCGCTGGCGGCCAGCCTCAGGCCCAGGCCCAGCAGGAGATGCCGCAGTTGATCTACGCGCCGTGGACCAAGTTCTGCCTGAAGGGGCAGGATGCCAACGCCAAGCAGGTCTGCTTCATCGGCAAGGACGGCCGTATCGAATCCGGTCAGCCTGTGGTTGCAGCCGTCATCATCGAGCCCGAAGGCGAGCCGAAGAAGATCCTGCGTGTGACCCTGCCGCTCGGCATGCAGCTCCAGCCCGGAACCCGCATCGTCATCGACAACAACCAGTTCATGGAAGGGAAATACGTCATCTGCTTCCAGAACGGCTGCATGTCGGACTACGAAGCAACGCCCGAGTTCGTGAACAGCCTCAAGAAGGGCCAGACCCTCTACGTCCAGGCGATCAACTCGAACGGCACCGCGCTGACGCTGCCGCTGCCGCTGCAGGAAGGGCAACAGCAGCTTCGCCAAGGCCTATGATGGCCCGCCGACCGATCCGAAGCAGTTCGAAGAGACCCAGAAGAAGCTGCAGGAAGAGCCGCAGAAGCGCGCCGAGGAGCAGCGCAAGAAGCTCGAGCAGACCCAGCCAGGCCAGCCGCAGGCGAAGCAGTAACGGCGGTCGGGCCCGTCCCGCATAATCAAAGGCGCTCCATTCGGAGCGCCTTTTTCGTTCTGCGAACTGATGCGAGGGGGAACTTGCGAGCCGGGACCGAAAGATGAAGACCTGCGCCGACGGCGCTCGGTTGAAGCTCTCCGGTCGAGCGGGTCAGTTCATCAGGCGGATTGCGCGGACGA
This sequence comes from Bradyrhizobium oligotrophicum, assembly GCA_050641875.1. Lineage (GTDB taxonomy): Bacteria > Pseudomonadota > Alphaproteobacteria > Rhizobiales > Xanthobacteraceae > Bradyrhizobium > Bradyrhizobium oligotrophicum_B. The sequence goes on along the minus strand of CP192619.1, from coordinate 5,923,628 downwards.
TAGCCGCCCGACTTGTCCTTGATGAAGATCTCCGCAACCTGGGAATGGCGGATCGGCTCGCCGGACTCGTCGGGAACCAGGTTCTGCTCGGAGACATAGGCGACATATTCAGATTCCGCGTTCTCGGCCAGCAGGTGATAGAATGGCTGGTCCTTATGCGGACGGACCTCCTCGGGAATCGACAACCACCATTCCTCGGTGTTGTTGAACTCCGGATCGATGTCGAAAATCACGCCCCGGAACGAGAACACCCGATGCCGGACGATCTGGCCGATCTGGAAACTTGGCAGTTCGCGCTTTGATCATCCCAGTCGAATAGACCAGGACGGGGAGCGATGCTAGTGCCCCGCGGGCGGATTTAATCTAGACCAATCCGATTCGCGTCAAGCCGCGACGCCCCCGCATTCCAGGCCCTTCCCAGGCCCCTCAGGGGTCACCTTCCGAGCTCCATGTTCGACATTCTCAATCTGGCCCTGCCTTATTTCGGCGTCGTTTTCATAGGCTTCGCCTGCGGTAAATGGAGGAGGCCGCCCGAAGCCGGGCTGGCCTGGATGAACTTCTTCCTGCTCTATGTCTCGCTGCCTGCTTTGATGTTCAACCTCATCGCCCGCACGCCGTTCACGGAGCTGAGCAACCCTCCCTTCCTGGTTGCAACGACGCTCGCCACCATGCTCACCTTCGCCCTGGCGCTCGTGCTCGGCAAGGCCATCGGTCGGCTGTCGCTCCGCGAGGCGACCATGGCCGGACTCGCGGGTGGCTACGGCAATATCGGCTATATGGGGCCTGGGCTGGCGCTGGCCGTGCTCGGGACCAAGGCGGCGGCGCCGACCGCGCTGATCTTCTGCTGCGACAGCATATTCCTGTTCTCGATCGTACCGCTGCTCGTCGAACTGACCGAGCGCGACCACGCTTCGGTGGCGCACGCACTGCGCACCGTGCTGCGCCAGATCCTGCAGAACCCGCTGATCATGGCCACGGCAGCCGGCATCCTGGCGGCCGCGTTTCAGTTGCATCCGCCGACCGTGCTCGATCGCACCCTGCAGTTCCTGCAGAACGCCGCTGCGCCGACGGCGCTGTTCGCGCTCGGCGTGACCGTGGCGCTGCGCCCGTTCGAGCGGCTGCCATGGGAGGTGCCGGTCCTGACCGTGGTGAAGCTCGTCGTCCACCCGCTGCTGTCGTTCGGGCTGATGCTGCTGTTCGGGCCGTTCGCGCAGCCCTGGGCGGCGACCGCGGTGCTGATGGCGGCGCGCCGCCGGCGCTCAATGTGTTCGTGATCGCGCGCCAGCATGACAGCTGGATCGAGCCGGCCTCATCGGCGGTGCTGATCGGCACCTTCGCCTCGGTGATCACCCTGACCAGCGTGATGTGGCTGATCCAGACTGGCCGGCTGGCGTTTCCCTGATGGCGCTCAACCGGCCCGGCGCGTGGCTTTCCATGACGGCGCCAGGCCCTCGCGCATCGCGAGCCGCCGCAGCGGACCGATGCCGCTCATCAGGTGCATGCCGACGGCGCGCAGCGACTGCACCGGCAGGAGATCGCTGAGCAGCGAGCGGTTGGCGACGTCGATGGCGAAGGTGCGGCTCAGGATGTCGCCGCGGCGCGCCACACCGTAGCGCGCGAGCACCTGCGGCGCACCGATATCCTCGCCGGCCGCCATGGCCTTGCGCACGACATCGGCGATGTCGATGCCGTCGCGCAGGCCGAGGTTCAGTCCCTGCGCACCGATCGGCGGCACCACATGCGCGGCCTCGCCGACCAGGGCGATCCGGTTCTGCGCGTAGCGCAGCGGCCGCTCGATCGCGAGCGGAAACACGTGGCGGCCCGGCTCGACGCGAACGCGACCGAAGATCGAATGCGACTGCCGCTCGGCGGCGGCGGACAGGGCGTCGTCGTCGAGCGCGAACAGCCGGTCGGCCTCCTTCGGGGCTGCGACCCAGACGACGCTGGAGCGGTCGCCCGGCAGCGGCACGAACACGCAGGGCCCCTGCGGCGTGTGGAATTCCGTCGACACGTTGTGATGCGGCCGCGCATGGGTGATGTTGAAGGTCAGCGCCGACTGCTGCAGCGTGCGCCGGCTCACGCCGATGCCGGCGGCCTCGCGGCACAGCGAATGCCGGCCATCGGCGCCGACCACGAGTCGCGCCGTCAGCACGTGGCCCGATGCGCTGGTGACGGTCACCGCATCGGCATCGCTGCGCACGCTTTCCGCATCCTCGGCAATCCGCACCAGGCCGTCGGATCTCGTCGGCGCGTTGTTCCAGCGCCTGGACCAGGACGGCATTGGCGATGTTGTAGCCGAACACGTCGAGACCGATCTCGTCAGCGACGAAGCGCACCTCCGGGGCTCGGATCAGCCGGCCGGTATCGTCGACAAGCCGCATCGCCTTGAGGCCGGCGGCACGGTCACGGCACGATGCCCAGACGCCGATCTCGTCGAGGAAGTCGACCGAGCCGCCGAGCAGGGCGGTGGTGCGGTTGTCGGCATAGGAGCCTTCCGGGCCACGAGCGCCGTCCGCGCCCCGGCCTGCGACAGGGCAATGGCGGCGGCGAGCCCGGCGGGTCCGCCGCCGACGACGATGACATCAAAGCTGGCGTCTGTGTTGCTCATCCGGGAACATTTGACGTTCCTGCAGGGCTTTTTCAAGAGTATTGCGTGAGCCTGCGCGGCGCATCGCCGCAACGGCGGATATGCAATCGGCTCCGATTCCTTGATAGCACTGGCGCCGCATGGATCAGTTGAGACCGAGAGCAAGATGGCCGCAACGCCCGCGCATCGCGCCGCGGCGTTCTCGGTTCACGTCTTCACCGCGCTCGGTGCGGGCGTCGCGCTGCTCGCGATGCTCGAGGCCGTGCGCGAGCATTGGACTGCGATGTTCTGGTGGCTCGGCGTCGCGCTCATCATCGACGGCATCGACGGGCCGTTGGCGCGCCGGCTCGACGTCGTCCACGTGCAGCCGGACTGGTCGGGTGACGTGCTCGATCTGGTGGTGGATTTCACGACCTATGTGTTCGTGCCGGCCTATGCCATCACCGCCAGCGGGATGCTGCTGCCGATCGCCGCGCCGGTCATCGGCGTCGCCATCGCCGTCACCGGCGCGCTGTATTTCGCCGATCGCCGGATGAAGAGCGACGACAATCATTTTCGCGGGTTTCCGGGACTCTGGAACATTGCGGCATTCTATCTGTTCCTGCTGCATCCTTCGCCATCGTTGGCAACGCTGGGTCTCGCGGTCCTGATCGCGCTGACCTTCGTCCCATTCCATGTCATCCACCCGGTGCGCGTCGAACGGCTGCGCTGGCTGACGCTGCCGCTGGTCGCGCTCTGGGGCGTCCTCGTCATCGACGTGCTGGGAAACAACTTCGCCGTGGGCCCGATCGTGACGACGCTGTTGTGTGCGATCGCCCTCTACATCGTCGCGAGCGACTCCGCGATCCGCCTGTTGAGATCCTTGAAAGCATGATCGACCTTCTGACCAGTCCCGAAGCGTGGGCCGCGCTGCTCACCCTGACCGCCCTCGAGATCGTTCTCGGCATCGACAACGTCATCTTCCTGTCGGTGATCACCTCGCGCATCCCGCAGCCTCAGGCAACACGCGCGCGGCAGATCGGGCTGGCGCTGGCCTTGATCTTCCGCATCCTGCTGCTCAGCGTGCTGGTCTGGCTGATCGGGCTGACGCAGCCGGTGTTCTCGATCGGTGGCCTCGGCTTCTCCTGGCGCGACATCATCCTGATCGCCGGCGGCCTGTTCCTGATCGCCAAGGCCACGCACGAGATCCATGCCGAGGTCGAGGCGCGCGAGGAGGAGGAGGAGGGGGCGCAGGGGGCGGCGCCAACAAGTTCTTCTGGGTCATAGTGCAGATCATCGTCATCGATCTCGTGTTCTCGCTGGACTCGATCATCACCGCGATCGGCATGGCCCAGGATCTCGAGATCATGATCGCTGCCGTCATCATCGCGGTCGTCATCATGTACGTGTCCTCGGGGCCGGTGGCGCGTTTCGTGGCGAACCATCCGACCACCAAGATGCTGGCGCTCGCCTTCCTGGTCCTGATCGGCGTCGCGCTGGTTGCCGACGGCTTCGAGTTCCACATCCCGCGCGGCTACATCTATTTCGCGATCGTCTTCGCTCTGGCGGTCGAAGCCTTCAACGTGATGGCCTCGCGCAACCGCAGGAAGCACAAGGCGTGACAGGTGCCGAGTTGACAAGGCCGTCGTGATCGCCTTCGCCTTTGCTGCCGGCAGCGCCCGATGCGTGGCCGTAGGTCGGCTCCTTCAACGGAGCCGGATGTCCGATGAGAATCAGGTAAGTGTCGAAGGTTCTTTCGCCGGATTCCCGGACGCGGCGATGGAGAGTCCGAAGGGGAGATGGCGGGATGATCAAGGCGGTGCGCGTGCACAAGGTGGGAGGCCCCGAGGCGCTCGTCTATGAGCCGGTTGATCTCGTCGCGCCCGGCCCCGGCGAGGTCCGCATCCGCCAGCACGCGATCGGCCTCAACTTCATCGACGTGTACTATCGCACCGGGCTGTACAAGGCGCCCGGCCTGCCGTTCATCGCCGGCAACGAGGCGGCAGGCGAGGTGATCGCCGTGGGGCCCGGCGTCACGCATTTCCACCCCGGCGATCGCGTCGCGTACTATGAGACCCTCGGCGGCTATGCCACCGAGCGCAACATTGCCTGGCAGCGCCTGGTCAAGCTGCCCGACCACATCACCTATGAGCAGGGCGCGGTGCTGATGCTCAAGGGGCTGACGGTCTGGTATCTGCTGCACAAGACGTTCAAGGTCGAGCCGCACCATCGCGTGCTGATCCACGCTGCGGCGGGCGGCATCGGCCTGCTGGCCTGCCAGTGGGCGCGCGCGCTCGGCGCGCACGTCATCGGCACTGTCGGCTCCAAGGCGAAGGCCGATCTGGCGCTCGCCAATGGCTGCGACCACGTCATCCTCTACAACGAGGAGGACTTCGTCGCGCGGGTCAAGCAGATCAGCCGCGGCGAACTGTGCGACGTGGTCTATGACGGCGTCGGCAAGTCGACCTTCCCCGGCTCATTGTCCTGCCTGAAACCGCGCGGCCTGTTCGTCAGCTTCGGCAATGCCTCGGGTCCGGTGCCGCCATTCTCGATCGCCGAACTCAACAGTCACGGCTCTCTCTTCGCGACCCGGCCGAAGCTCAACGACTACATCGGCAAACGGTCCGAGTTGCTGGAGGGCGCCGATACGCTGTTCTCCGCGGTGATCAGCGGCAAGCTGCACGTGCCGATCAATCACGCCTATGCACTGAAGGATGCGGGCCGGGCGCACGCCGATCTCGAAAGCCGCGCCACGACCGGGGCCTCGATCCTCAAGCCCTAAGAGGCTGGCGACCGTGCCCTGCCGCTAGACCTCGTCCCGGATCGCAGGGTCACCGGCCGCCGCCCGACTCCAGAGCACCGCCTCCGTCTGCGCTGCCGTCGACGCCTCGATCCGGGCCGGCGCGAGGCTGTCTTGCCCGTCGCGCCAGGCTCGCTCGCGCTCGGGGGCGTCGAGCGCCAGAACGAGACCCTGGTTGAGCTCATAGAGGCCAGAGGCGAGCCCCGCAACGCCGAGCGCCGCCCTGAGCGAATCCTGAACCAGCGCGCGCAGCGCGACGTGTGGCGCCGAGACCGGGACGTCGACCTCGCGGCCGGCCATCGCCTGTGCGCAGGCGCGCCGGTCGAACGAGGCATGCCCGCGGCAGGCAAGCGGACGCGCGGGATGGATGATGCAGCCGCCGCGCACGACGAATGGGCAGGGCTGGCGCAACTTCATCCGCTCGATCTCGCTCAATCCGCGCGTCGCGCGGTGGGCGAGCTTGATCCGGCGCGACAGCGAGCCGAGCGCCGTTGCCGGCATGCGCTGATCGATCTGCCGGACATAGCGCGCGAGCAGGAAGATCTCCGGTGCCGTCGCCGTCACGCGCAGCGCGCAACAGGAGGGACAACCCTTGGCGCAGGCGAGGGTGGGCAGATGCGCCGTCTGGGCATCGATATTGGCTTCGAACAGATCGAAAGCGCGGTCGGCGAGCATGTCCGCCAGGTTCTGCGTGGCCGGCCCCGGCACCAGAAGCGACTTGAAGACCCGTTGCAGTTCGCTGAAAGCCGCTTCGCTCAATGTTGCCCTCCGACACGCGCACGATCCAAAACGGCAGCGACCGCGGCGCACCCGGCGCACCGCGGTCGACAGGGATGAGGCAGAGAGGACGCTCGCGGCCTCACCCAGAGAGAACTGATGTCAGGCTGCAACGCCTTTCAGGATCCCGTCGAAGCAGGGCCGGGGGATGCGGAAGAATCCGCGGCCGCCGGCGAAAGTCCGATAGTGCGGACGTGCCATGTCGAGCAGGCGCTCGTACCATTCGTTCGCGGTGAGCCCGGCCGGCTTCTCGCCGATCGAGTTGATGTCCGAGTTCGGAAAGAAGCGGACGTGAATCAAAACCTCTTCGGTGGCGGCAGCGGGGGCGATGTGGCTCGTGGCGTCCGTGACGGGTAGCGCTCGAGCCAGATTGTCTCTCGCCATTCTCGTATCTCCTTGTGTCGTACCGACGTCGTTGTCGGCGGAATGATCATCAGCTTGACCGGCAAGCCTCGTCCCTCCGAGCTGATCACATCCCGTACAACGTTATATCGATAAGGATACAACGTATGTCATCGGACCGCAGAAGCTTGGCCGATCCAAGATCGGTGTTCATGGGATATGTTGTCTTTGATCCAGGTCAATCGAGGTGAGCATCTCGCCCCAGCTCTGGAATGTCGTCTGCGAGGCCGATAGGGTGTGTGGCCATGAGTAACCGTCTTCGCATCGGCATCTTCTGCCCCTATGACAATCATGGTCTCGGCCACGCCTCGGCCATCCAGGCCGAAACCGACCTGGTGCTCAAATCCGAGGCACTCGGCTTCGACGAGGCCTGGATATCCGAGCATCATTTCGATGCCGGCAGCTCGAGTCCCTCGATCTTTGCGCTGCTCGGCTATCTCGCCGCACGTACGGCGCGCATTCGTCTCGGCACGGCGGCGGTGCTGCTTCCGTTTCGTCCGCCCGTCGAGGTCGCCGAGGATGTCGCCACGATCGACATACTGAGCGGCGGCCGGTTCGATTTCGGCGTCGCGCGAGGCGGACCGTTCCCGGAGCAGAACCGGAATTTCGGCATCTCGTCCGATGAGACGCGTCCGCGCATGCTCGAGGCATTGCACCTGATCCACCGGCTCCTGGTTGAGGATGAGGTGTCCTTTCAGGGACGCTGCTTTCAGGTCGATCGGCTGCGGCTGACGCCGCGGCCGCTGCAGCGGCCGGTCCCGATCTGGGTTGCGTCGACAAGCGAAGCCGCGCTCGACGATGCTGCCGCGCAGGGCCATGGCCTGATGGCCGGTCTGACGTCGACGGTCGACGATATCAGGCGGATGCTGCGGAGCTACCGGGAGCGAAATGCGAGCGCGGATCCGCGGCTCGTGGTGTCGCGCTTCTACTGCAGCGCCCCGACGGGCGAGGCGGCGATCGCCGAGGCTGCGCCATTCCTGCAGCAGTTCTTCGATCGCAGGCGGCAACTTTCCGCAGCTTCGCGCGCCATGGTGCCGCCGACCAACATCGAGGCCTTCCTCGCGCGCTCTCTGATCGGCAGCCATGCCGAGGTCCGAACAAAGCTAGCCGAATTCACGGCGAGCGGACCGCGCAGCGTGCTGCTGGTCCCGACCAGCGCGGATGCCGGCCGCCGCTGTGATCTGCTCACGACGTTCAGGACGCATATCTTGGAAGGCCGGCCCGACTGACAGACGCCGCGCCGGCTCTCCCACGATCTCGGCCGCTACGCCACGCACCGGGCAGCGCCGACCTTGGTCAGGATGCCATCCAGCGTGTCGATCATCGCCGCGATTTCGTCCCGGGTCACGTTGAGCGCCGGCATGAAGCGCAGCGCATCCGGACGCGGCGCGTTCAGCAGCAGGCCGAGCTCGAAGGCATGGGCGACGATCGCCGGCGCGATCGGCCTGATCACGTCGAGCGCAAGCAACAGACCGCGGCCGCGCACGTCGCCCAGACCGTGCCTTGCCGAGATCTCGCTGCAACTCGCTCCCCAGATGAGATCCCGTTGTCCGCGACAGCCTTCAGAAACTCCGGCTTCTCGATGACGTCGAGCACGGCGAGTCCCGCCGCACACATCAGCGGATTGCCGTTGAACGTACCGCCCTGATCGCCATGCTCGAAGCAAGACGCCGCTTCGGTCGCCAGCAGGGCGGCGAGCGGAACGCCGCCGCCGATGCCCTTGCCCAAGGTCATGATGTCCGGGAGGACGTCGGCGTGCTCATAGCCGAACAGTTTTCCGGTGCGGCCCATGCCGGTCTGGATCTCGTCGACGATCAGCAGCAGCCCGTGCCTGGTGGTGAGCGCCCGCAACTGCTGCAGGAACTTGTCCGTCGCGGGCCACACGCCGGCCTCGCCCTGGATCGGCTCGAGCATGATCGCCACCGTCTTGTCGGAGATCAGGGCCTCGACCGAGGCGATGTCGTTCAGGCGTGCCTTTGGAAAGCCCGGGACCTTCGGCTCGAACAGAGGCTCGAACGCCTTCTTGCCAGAAGCGGACATCGTCGCCAGCGTGCGGCCGTGGAAGCCGCCCTCGAAGGTGATGATCTCGTGGGCGCCGTTCTTGCGCAGAGCGCCGTATTTGCGCGCGAGCTTGATGGCGCCTTCATTGGCTTCGGCGCCCGAATTGGTGAAGAACACCTGGTCGAAGCACGAGCGGTCGACCAGTGTCTTGGCAAACTGCAGGCTGGTGTCGTTGAAATAGGCTGGGCTCGGCGTGATCAGGCGCGCCGCCTGGCTGGCGAGCGCACTGGCCAGCTCCGGCGGCGCATGGCCGAGCGAGTTCACGGCCCAGCCCTGGATGAAGTCCAGATAGCGCTTGCCGTCGTCGTCCCATAGCCAGGAGCCCTTGCCCTGAACGAAGACGGTGCGCGGACGCGCCGTGATCTCCATCAGAGCGTCGTAGGGATGGGAGGCGGTCAGCATGTGCAATCTCCTATGCTCAGGGGGAAGCGGGGGCCAAAAGCGAGAAGGCCGCTCCTTTGCGGGAGCGGCCTTCTCGAAAACCTGGAGCTGATGAGCTAGCTGATCAGCAACGTCTTCGGACATGGCGCGCCCCGGCATCGTCACGGCGGTGACGACGGCAAACGGCGGCGCGGCGGTTGGTCCGATTGAAGATCATGCGGCGGCCATACAGGCAAATCGCAACCGGTGTCAAGATGCCGGCCTGCAGGCTGCCATACGGGCCGCCGCCCCGGGAAGCGGCGAGGGAAGCGCAGGCCGGAGCGAAGCCCGCTCGATCCGATCTCGGGTCCCGCGCTTTAGTGACAACTTTACCAAACATTTAGCGGCTGTGTTTACCCTCCCGGGGCAGCTTGAAAATGCAAGCGCTCAGGACGAGCGATGTCGAACCCCCATCTCACGATCGCCGAAGAAGTGCAGGCGGCCATAGCCACCGGCTCAGCCGACCGCTGCTCGGGCGTGGCCGAGCGGGTCGCCTCCCTGTTCGTCGCCTCCGCCGGCAGCCTGGATATCGAGCAGCACGCGCTGTTTGCCGACGTCTTCGAGCGTCTCGTCAATACCATCGAGCTGCGCGCGCTGGCCGACGTCGGGGCCCGGATCGCACTGGCCGAACTCAGCGCCCAGCTTGCCCCGATCCCGCAGGCGCCGGCCGGCGTGATCCGGCGGCTGGCTCATCATGACGACATCGCCGTCGCGGGGCCGGTGCTTTCGGAATCGCCGCGGCTGAGTAGCGAGGATCTGATCGAGATCGCGCAGACGCGCAGCGAGAAGCACCTGATGGCGATCGCCGGGCGCTGGTGGCTGCAGGAGATCGTGACCGACGCGCTGCTCGCCCGACGCTATCCGAGCGTGAGCCGGCAACTGATGAAGAACCCCGGGGCGCGGGTGTCACCCGCCGGATTTGCAGCCATCGTGGCGCAAGCGGCGGGAGACGCGGAGCTCACGGTCGCGGCCGGCATCCGCGCCGATCTGCCGGCAGCCTTGCGCAAGACCCTGTTGCAGCGCGCGACGGAGGCGGTGAGGGTGCGCCTGCTCGCGTCGGCGCCGCCGCATCTCTACGAGGAAATCCGCAGCGCCATTTCATCGGCCACGCTCGACGCCGAGCGCGAGATGTCGCGCAATCGCGACGCTGGCAGTTCCAAGGTGGCAGTCGGCCAGCTGAAGCAGGGCGGCAAACTGACCGAAGCCGCACTGCTGGAATTTGCCCGCCAGCGGCGTTACGGCGAGACGATCGCGGCCATCGCGGAGCTCGCGAAATGCAGCATCGAGCTGGTGCGGCCGCTGATGCAGAGCCTGCGCAGCGACGGCATTCTCGTGCCGTGCAAGTCCGCAGGACTGAGCTGGGTCACGGTTGCCGCCATCCTCGACAGCCGGTTCGTGTCAGGTGCGACGCCCCCTGATGAACTCACCAAGCTCAAGAACAAATATCTCGAACTGAAGCAGGACGAGGCACTTCGCCTGCTGAAGCTCTGGTCGGTTCGTACCACGGGCTCCTCGTGACCGAGGGGCCTTTGCCCGCGCGCGGACAAGGCTGCGTCCCGACTTTCTGCGGCGCACCAACCGACGACGGTCGTTCGTCATATCCCCGCACCTTTTGGTCTTTTAAAATCTGAGGTCGTATCGTATCGTTGCCGCTGCCTGCGGGAGATGCCCCGGTCTGACATGAGTCCCGCCGAGGAGATCGTGATGGGTGTCGAGCTTCGTCCGCTGGGCGTGACCTGCAACATCATGTGTCAATACTGCTACCAGAACCCGCTCCGGGACAGCGGTAGCCTGCGCCAGCGGTATGACATCGATGCGATGCTCGCAGCGCTCGCCGAGGACGATGAGCCGTTCACGTTGTTCGGCGGCGAGCCGCTGCTCCTGCCGTTGCCGGATCTTGAGAGGTTGTGGGCATTCGGGCTGGCGCGCTTCGGCCGCAACCGGATCCAGACCAATGGCACGCTCATCACCGACCGCCACATGGAGCTGTTCGCGGCCTATGCGGTTCATGTCGGCATTTCCATCGACGGCCCTGACGCTTTGAATGATGTCCGCTGGGCCGGGTCCCTCGACAGGACGCGGGACCTCACCAAAAGCGTCGATCGCGCGATCGCCGGACTGTGCGAGCAGGGCCTGCATCCGAGCCTGATCATCACGATGCATCGGGGCAACGGCCTGCCGCAGCACTGGCCCTCGATGGACAGCTGGTTGCTGGAGATGCAGGCGAGGGGTGTGCGAAAGGTCAGGCTGCATGCACTCGAGGTCGACTCGCCCGCCGTGCAGGCGCATTGGGCGATGACCGATCCCGAAACCATCGCGGCGTTTCTGCACTTCTACCGATTCGAGCGCGAGCACCTCACCTCGATGCGCTTCGACATCTTCGACGAGATGCGGGCGCTTCTTCGTGGGCTGGACGACCAGACCGGCTGTGTCTGGCACGGCTGTGATCCGTATACGACCGGCGCGGTGCACGGCATCGAGGGATTTGGCGAGCGCAGCAATTGCGGCCGCACCAACAAGCGCGGAATCGACTTCATCAAGACCGAGGCTGCCGGCTACGAGCGCAGCATTGCTTTATGGTTCACCCCGCAGCCGGCCGGCGGTTGCCGCGACTGCCGCTTCTTCGCGATGTGCAAGGGCCAGTGCCCGGGAACCTCGATCGACGGCGATTGGCGCAACCGCAGTGCGCAATGCGCCCTCTGGACCGCGCTGTTCGTCCAGATCGAGGAAGACCTGCTCGCTGCGGGCGAAATGCCATTGTCTCGCGATCTGCGTCGCGCCGAGATCGAGCACAGGCTCGTCAAGTCGATGATGGACGGCCGGGTCCCGTTGCTGACGGAGATCATGGACGATCTGAGTGGATCGCCGCCTGTGGCGGTTTGAGATCCAAGACGTTTGCGAAAGAGAATTTGGCCGATCAAATGTCCGAGCATGCCGCGATCCTCCCTCCGATCCGCCCGCCATTCGTTCGCATCGGCTGGGTCTCGGAGGCTGCGAGAAAGGTGTGGGAGCCGCGCTTCGAGCTGATCAAGACGGAATGGAAAGTGTTGCGTTGGCGGGCGGTCGCGGCCGGTTTGAGCCGGGCATCGATCAGCACCGTCACCCCCGAAGCTCTCGATGAGATGGCGCTGCAGGTCGAACGCGCAGGGCTCGCGCTCATACCAGTCCGACTGGCGGTCGAGGCGGTCCCGAAATCATCGTCGTCACAGCCGCGGGCAAGACTGCCGCTCGAGGTCACCGTCGCTGTTGTTCGTGCGCGCGACACGGATGAGTTCGAAGCCGACTGGCAGCGCGATCCGGCACGCACATTGCGGGACTGGACAGGGTGTCCCCATTGTTGCGCCGAGGCGCTGCGCCGCCGCGAGCGCCGGCCGCTGGATCCGGTCTGGGCGAGCGCGCTGTTCGCGAGAACCGAAGCGTCGGGATATCGGCGGATCGAGCTGCCGTCGCGGCCGGCGACGAACATGCTCTGGCGGTCAATTGATCTCTGCATCATCCCGCATTGGCCTTGCCGGCTCGATTGCCCGGCAAGCGCCGCGCTCGCGGCGAACATGCTCGCATTCGGCCGAGCGCATTGCGGGCAGACGACGGAGTGGCTGCTCGATGTCCTGACGTGGCCGGCCGAGTGGTCGATGATGCACGGCATCACCGAGCTGCACGCGCCGGTCTGCCGGATCACGGCATCGACCTCCTACAGCAGCGCGCGCCGCGAAATTATCTATCATGGCGCGACATGGCCCGTTGAAGGCGCGAGCGGCTTGCGCTTCCCGTATCGGGCACCATCGCGCGAACGCTGGACGGGGTCGAAGAGCTTTCGTGGGGGAACGCTGACGACAGGGTAGGCGGTCCTACTTCCCTAGCTCGGGTGAAAATACAATCTCCGCGAGTTGTGATCTATCTACTGCCGTAAAAGTGTTATATGCTCCGCGTTGCGTTGATTGACCACCTTCATTGCCAAGAGCGATTATCGGGAGACTCCAAGATGTCTTACATGGACAAGAAGATTCAAATCACTGCGGACCTTGCGAAAGTGAAGGCTGCGGCGGCCCAGCTGAAGAGCCAGGCCAATGCCGCGGACGAGCTCCAGAAGGATCCGCAGGGATATCTCGCCCAAGTCGGCATCGAGATCGATTCGAACACGGCCGATCTGATCAAGGATCGCCTGTCGGGCCAGAAGGCGACCGCCGCACCTGCCTCGGTCATTCACGTCGACGTCTGACCGCGATCTCAAGCCGGCCGGACAATGTCTGCATTGCCCGGCCGGAAACGTGCTGCAGCTCCGACCTCCGTCAAAGTCGTTCCTGCCCCTGGGAGCAGCTGGACATGCCTTCGCGTGACCGGGTGACAAAACCGACTGAGCTTGTCTTCAATATCAGTTACCGGTGTCCGCTGAAGTGCAGCCATTGCTGCTTTTCATCGGATATGACTCAGCTCGACGTGCTGCCGCAGGACCTGTTGATCGCAGCGATCGATGATGCAGCCGTCGCTCACGACATCACGCGGATCAATCTGGTTGGCGGCGATCCATTCCTCCAGCCCGAACTGATGCGCGTTGCGGCATCCCGCGCCAAGTCGTTCGGCCTCTCCACGTCCGCGACCACCAGCGCCTATTGGGCGACATCCGAAGCGAAGGCCGAGCGTATCCTGACTCCCTGGTTGAAGCAGGCCTCGACCGGATCATCATCTCCTTCGACGACATGCATGCCGAATTCTTGGATGGACGCAATATCGCGCATGCCTACCGGGCGGCCCATTCGCTCGGATTGGACGTGCTGATTGCCGTCGTGACATCGCCGGGCAGCGTGATCGACCGGTCCCGGATCTTCGATCTTCTCGGTGTCGACCCCGACTCGGATCCGCAGCTGTCGGTGTACGAGACGGCGATCAACTCCACGGGACGCGCCGTCGACGATGTCAGCGCGTCCGACCTCGACGCAAGGCGGCATTCGCCGCAGGTCTATCGCGGACCATGTCCATCGGTGCTGAGGCATTTCTCCGTGGCCCCGAACGGGAACGTGCTGCCCTGCTGCGGCGTGCTGCCGTTTCATGCCGCGATGAGCGTCGGTGATCTGAACGAGACGCCGATGTCCGAGGCGATGTCCCGCGCCTACATGGATCCGGTGTGGAAGTGGATCGCCTTCGAAGGTCCGGTCGCTCTGCTCTGCGAGATTACGGCGGAGACCGAACGACCGCTCGCGGCCGGCGATTTCGACGGCATCTGCACGGCGTGCGACCGTCTGTTCTCAAATCCCGAGCTACTGCAATTGCTCGACAGCCACCTGCCGCGGAAGCTGCCAACGTTGACGCTGCTCGAGCACATGTTCGAGGCAGTGGGTGTATTTCATTCGGTGCCTCCGCCGTCGTCCGACCTGTCCGCCAAGTTCTGACAGCCCAAGTTCTGAGAGTCATTGCCATGACCATATCCGTTGCGCTGGTTGCAGCGCCGTTCCTGGCCCTGACGCGGCCCGCGCTGGGGATCAGCACGCTCCAGGCGGCTCTGGAGGATCGCCGGATCGACGCACGGCAGTACTATCTCGGTTTTGCGTTTGCCGAGTTGATCGGCGCCGACACCTTTCAGTTCATCGCGGAGCAGGTTCAGACCAGCCTGCTGATCGGTGAATGGGTGTTCGCCGCGACCTTCGACAACGCCCCTGATCCTGTCGCTGAAGCCCGGCACCGGGAGCGAATGGAAGCCTATTGCGGCGAGCATTGGCCCGCGGTCGTCGCGGCGCGCGATGCGGCGGAGAGGTTCGTCGATCGGTCGGCTCGTCTGCTGATCGCAGACGGCGCCCGCATAGTCGGCTTCTCGTCGACGTTCCAGCAGAACTGCGCGTCTCTCGGCATCGCGCATCGCATCAGGCAGCTCGCGCCGGACACGATCATATGCTTTGGCGGCGCCAACTGCGAGGGGCCGATGGGCGAGGCGCTGCTCGAACGCTTCTCGCAAATCGACTATGTGTTTCGCGGCGAGTCCGACCGGACCTTTCCGGATTTCGTCGAGCGCTTCCTTGCAGGCACCTTGCCTTACAGTGAAAGCACCGACGTGCTGGGCCGCGTGGGCACGAATGGGAGGATCGCGGAGACTCCGCTGCAGAATCTTGACGAGCTTCCCGTTCCTGACTTCACCGACTATTTCGCGGAGCTGAGGCGGGCGTCGTTCTGCGATGATCTGCTCCCCGCGCTGCCGTTCGAGAGCTCGCGCGGCTGCTGGTGGGGCATGAAGCACCACTGCACGTTCTGCGGCCTGAACGGCGCGACGATGGCGTTTCGCACCAAGTCGGCCGAGCGCGTGCTGGCCGAGCTCGCAACACTGTCCGCGCGCTGGAGCGTCAAGCGCTTCGAGGCGACCGACAACATTCTGAACATGAAGCATGTCGACGCCGTGTTTGGCCACCTCGCCACCACCGCGCCGTCGCCTTACCGGATCCTCTACGAGATCAAGTCGAACATGCGCCCCGAACAGTTGCGTACGCTCGCGCGCGGCGGGGTGACCTGGGTTCAGCCGGGCATCGAGCATCTCGACAACGATGTCCTGCGCCTGATGGAAAAGGGCGTGACCGGGCTGCAGAACGTCCGCGTGCTCCGAAGCTGTGCCGAGATCGGACTCCGGCCGATCTGGAACGTGCTGTGCGGCTTCCCCGGAGAGCGGCCTGCGGCCTACGCCAAGATAGCCCGATGGTTTGCGCTGCTGGAGCATCTACAGCCGCCGACCGGACATTGCCGGATCAGGCTCGATCGCTTCAGCCCCTATTTCAACCACGCGGCCGAGTTCGGGTTTGAAAATGTCGCTCCCGCGCTGGCCTACCAGGCGGTCTATGGCCAGCCGGAAGATGTGCTGACGCGGCTCGCTTATTTCTTCGATGGCACGGCGGCCAACACCGTGTCGGATGATGATCTCGCGCCGCTGGGCGCTGCGATCAAGCTTTGGCGTTCTGCACATGTGGACGGCACCACAATGCCGATACTGGCGGTGGTCGGATTGGGTCCGTTGTCGATCCTCAAGGACACGCGCCGGATCGCAACCGAGACATGGCGCATCCTCGATCCGATCGACATCGCCGTGCTGGACGCCTTCCGAGAACCAGTGCGCATCGACACGACCCTCGGGCGACTGGTCAACCAGGAGACCTCCTGGCCGGAGGTGGAGCAGAGCTACGCCGGCCTGGTCGCCAGCGGGTGCATCCTGGAAGACGAGGACTGCGCGCTGACGCTGGTCACCAGCACCGAAGCTCTCATCATCGACGACGAATGCCGGCGCGATTTCCCCGGCGGCTGGCTGCGCCCGATCGCCAGGGACGGGTCCGGCGCGTCGTCCGCTCAGCTGCAATTCTGAATCAACAACCGTCGCGGGAGGGGACAATGATCGACTGGTCGCGGGCCGCGGCACCACAGGATGATCTTTATGATGCGTTGCTGGCCTGCCATCTCGCCAGCACAACCACCAATGCTCATCGGCCGGAGCCGTTCGTCCATCGGGTGGCCGGCCATTCACCGCGCATCTTCGATGGCGCCGTATCGGTTCGCTACGTGCAGCCGACCGCGCCGGGTGCGCCCGTATTCAGCAACGGTCCGCTGGAGCACCCCAACATCGATGCTGCGGTCGACTACGTGCGGCGCTGGCCGGTGGCTTTCGAACAGATGCGCATGCTCATCGATTCCTTCCATCCTTTGGCGCGTCCCGATGTTGCGGAGAGCGACTATCGCGAGGGCTACGGATCCTACAGCGGCTCGACCGACGACCGGCTGGGCGCGCTGTTCGCCACCATCTTCGATCCGATCGGCCTGGCCCAGGCGTTCGTGCATGAGATGGGACACAACAAGCTTCGCGCGCTCGGCATAAATCTGGAATCCGCGGATCGGCTGGTGTTGAATCCGGCCGACGAGTTGTATGTCAGCCCCGTCATCAAGGACCGTTTGCGCCCGATGACCGCGGTGCTGCACGCGGAATATTCGTTTGCCTACATCGCGGCGCTGGACATCGTGCTGATCGAGACCGAGCCGGACGAGGAGCGGCGCCAGTTGCTGTTTCGGCTACTGCGGCGCAATCTCGCCCGCATCGAGGAAGGGGTCGATGAGATCCGGCGGCACATCCGCGTCGACCGGGACGGGGAGGCATTCATTGCTGGCCTCTATGCCTGGATCGACGCGTTGATCGCGCGCGGCAGGCAATTGCTCGAGACCAGGGAGGTGGCGGCAGAAGTGCACTGAGGAGGCCATCGTTGGACCTGTCGACGTGGCGAGCGATCATGTCTGGTGAACGGCCTGCGCCTGATTGGCTGGCGGCCGACAACGGCTTTGCGTCGGTCCGCGCAATGCGAGAGGCTCACGCGCCCATCGCCGCCGCGGTCAGGACGGTCACGGCTGGGGCGCGCTACAACATCATCGATCTCGGATGCGGCAACGGGGCGCTGTTGGCCGCGAGCTGCGGAGAGACACCCGGCCTGGAGCCGCTTGGCGTCGAGCGCGATCCGCGAAAGCTCATCCATGCGCAAGCGATGTTCGGCCCGGCGGTTTCGCGCTGGCTGAGTTGCGACATGTTCGCTTGCCCCGCGCCCCTCGAGAAAGCCGCTGATCAGAGCGTCATATTGATCATGCCCGGACGGCTGCTCGAAGCGGGCGCCGACAGGGCCGCTGCATTGTGCCTGTGGCTGCGCGACCACGCGGACATCATCCTCTGCTACGCCTATCCCGATTGGATCGCGCGCTACGGCAGTCTCGATGAACTTGGCAGACGCGCGGGCTTCGCGTCATGGGAAAGCGTAGGACCCAACCGGACGATTGCGATCGGCCGGCTTCCCTGAGTTGCCGTTGAGCCGCGCTAGAACCCAGCGACCGTGCCGTGCAGGTCGTATTCGTCGGCACGTTCGATCTTGACCGTCACGATCTCGCCGACACGCAGCGGCCGCCGGCTGGACAGATAAACGGCGCCATCGATGTCGGGGGCATCAGCCTTGGTGCGGCCCTTGGCGACGCTCGGCCCGACCTCGTCGATGATCACCTGCTGACGCGTTCCAACCTTGCGCTTGAGCCTGCGTGCTGAAATCTTCTGCTGGCGAGCCATCAGGGCGTCCCAGCGCTCCTGCTTGACCGCGTCCGGGACCTGGTCGGGTAGGGCGTTGGAGGTCGCGCCGGCCACAGGCTCGTATTTGAAGCATCCGAGCCGATCGATCTCGGCCTCATCCAGCCAGTCCAGCAGATAGGCGAAATCGGCGTCCGTCTCTCCGGGGAAGCCGACGATGAAGGTCGAGCGTAGCGCGAGGTCGGGGCAGGTCGTCCGCCAGGCCTTGATCCGGTCCAGCGTCCTGTCCTGCGCCGCCGGGCGGCGCATCGCCTTCAGGACGCTTGGACTGGCATGTTGGAACGGGATGTCGAGATAAGGCAATATCTTACCGTCAGTCATGAGGCCGATCACCTCGTCGACGTGGGGGTAGGGATAGACGTAATGCAGCCGGACCCAGGCGCCGAGTTCCCCGAGTTCGCTCGCCAGATCGAGGAAGCGCGCCCGCACGCTGCGGTCCTTCCAGGCGCTTTCGGCATATTTCAGATCCAGCCCATAGGCCGAGGTGTCCTGCGAAATGACCAGGAGCTCCTTGACTCCAGCTGCGACCAGCCGCTCGGCCTCGCGCAGCACGTCGGCCGCGGGCCGCGACACCAGATCGCCGCGAAGCTTCGGGATGATGCAGAAGGTGCAGCGGTTGTTGCAGCCTTCGGAAATCTTCAGATAGGCGTAGTGCCGGGGCGTGAGCTTGATGCCCTGCGGAGGAACCAGGTCGAGATGCGGGTTGTGCGCAGGCGGCGAGGCGCGGTGTACGGCGTCCAGCACACTCTCATACTGCTGCGGACCGGTGATCGACAGCACCCCGGGATAGGCCTGCTCGATCTGTTCAGGCTCGGCGCCCATGCAGCCGGTGACGATGACCTTGCCGTTCTCGGCCATGGCCGCGCCGATCGCCGACAGGGATTCCTGCTTGGCACTGTCCAGGAACCCGCAGGTGTTGACGATGACGACATCGGCGCCGTCATGCTTCCGGGCAAGCTCGTAGCCCTCGGCGCGCAGGCGCGTGATGATGCGCTCGGAATCGACCAAGGCCTTGGGACATCCGAGCGAAACAAAGCTGATCTTGGGCGCCGAACCCTGCTGCATCTTGGAACTGCCTGATGAGATAGGCGTCAGCTAGTCCGAATTGTCCAGAAAGACAAGGCTTTGAGGCGGCCACGTCCATGCTATGGATGAGGGCCCGGACAACCTGGTGATCGATGAGCGCCGAGCAATCGCCTAAAATCGTGATCGTCGACGAAAGCCCGATCCGCGCGGCCATCCTGGAGGAGGGCTTGCGGGAGGCGGGCTTTACCGGCGTCGTGCATGTCAGCGAGATGCAGGGTCTCCTAGCGCGCATCTATGCGCTGGACCCGGACGTCATCGTCATCGACCTGGAGAACCCGAGCCGCGACGTGCTGGAGCAGATGTTCCAGGTCAGCCGCGCCGTCCGCCGGCCGATCGCGATGTTCGTGGACCAGAGCGACGCGGCTTCGATCCAGGCTTCGGTCGAGGCGGGTGTCTCCGCCTATATCGTCGATGGCCTGAAGAAGGAGAGGATCAAGCCGATCCTCGACCTCTGCATCTCCCGCTTCAATGCGTTCTCCAAGCTGCAGGACGAACTCGAGCGCACCAAGTCTGCGCTCGAGGACCGCAAGGTGATCGACCGCGCCAAGGGCATTCTGATGAAGATGAAGGGCTTCACCGAAGAGGAAGCCTATGTGCTTTTGCGCTCCACTGCCATGCGCGAAAAGAAGAAGATCGGCGAGATCGCGCAATCGATCCTGACCGCCTCGGAGATGTTGAAATGACCGGCCCGCTTCGCATTGGCTTCATCCCGCTGGTCGATGCCGCCGCGCTGATCGTCGCCGTCGACAACGGCTTCACCGCGGCCGAAGGTCTCGATGTCACGCTGGTCCGCGAAGTGTCATGGTCGAACGTGCGCGACAAGCTCAATATCGGCCTGTTCGACGCGGCGCATCTGCTGGCGCCCGTCGCCATTGCGTCGAGCCTGGGCATCGGCCATGTCAGGGTGCCGATCGTGGCTCCCTTCAATCTCGGCGTGAATGGCAACGCGATCACCGTGACGCCGGCGCTGCATGCGGCGATCATGGCTCACCTTGAGGGGGATTGTTTCGACCCGATGGCGACGGCGCTGGCGCTGGCGCGCGTCGTCGCTGAACGGCGCAAGGCCGGCGCCGAGCCGCTGACCTTCGGCATGACGTTTCCGTTCTCGACCCACAATTATCAGTTGCGGTTCTGGATGGCCGCAGGCGGCGTCGACCCTGATGAGGACGTACGTCTCGTGGTGCTGCCGCCGCCCTACATGGTGGAGAGCATCGCCAACGGTCACGTCGATGCGTTCTGCGTCGGAGCACCGTGGAACTCGATCGCGGTCGATCTCGGCATCGGCCATATTCTCCACTTCGTGTCTGACGTGCTGGTGCGCGCGGCCGAAAAGGTGCTGGCGGTCAGGCAGAGCTGGGCTGACAAGAATCCCGGCGCCCTCGCCGGCCTGGTCCGCGCCTGCGCGAAGGCCGCCGATTTCATCGAGCAGAACCACGGGGAGGCCGCGCGTATTCTCGCCCAGCCGGAGCGGATCGGTGTCGATGCGGAGGTGCTCCAGCGTACGCTGGACGGCCGCCTCAAGATCTCGCCGGACGGCAGCTTCCGGGAAAGCTCGCGCTACCTGCTGGTGGGCCGCGAAGACGCAGGACGGCCCGAGAAGATCCAGGCGGCATGGCTCTATGCCCAGATGGTGCGGTGGGGCCAGACTCCCTCAGTACTGAAGCCCTGGGCACCGCCATGGGCGTGTTCCGGCCGGATATCTACGACGCGGCGATGGGCACGGCCGCGGTCGGCACGGATGGCGCCATCGGCGCCTTCGCCGGTCCGCCTTTCGCGGCGGACGACGTGATCGGCCATCTCAAGGCCTTCAAGATCGGCCGCTGGACGGCCTGATTCACACTCCGGTCGGGGTCTGGGCACCGTGTGCCGCCGACCAATTTTTGGGCGACGTGCCCGTATTTCGGGGCTTGAGCCTGACAACGCGCCTTCATCGATTCGGGCACCGTCCTGATTCTTCTCGCTTTTCCCGATTTATCCCGCTGGCACGCAACTTGAATATTGCAGTGCAGTCAGCCGCCGCAGACGCCGCTGACTGCAATCCATGTCGGATTCCGCAGCAACGAAGCTGGTCGGATCGCTCACCTGAATCAGGCCAGACCGGCCGGTCGGACGATGCGATCTTCATCCCATTCCCGAACGCCAATCGCCTGGCCGCTGGAGCTTCGTCCGCCATCATGAAAATCGAATCGTTGTCAGTCGACTTCAACGACGAGCAGAAGCGCTACCTCGAAGGGCTGGCCGCCGGCCTCAAGGTCACGTTCGCAGGGCGCGCACAGGGTGGCACACCGTCGGCAAGCGAGCCGATCGGCCCGGACGCCATCCACATCAAGGCGCAGGACAAGGTGATCGCGTCGGGACGGAAGCTCGCCGACCAGGAGAAGGTCAAGCGCGACGGCCATCCGTTCGATGCCTACGAGCGGCTGAAGGAGCAGGCCCGCAACGATGCCGCGCCATCCACGGCCGACAATTTCCGTTGGCGCTACTACGGCCTGTTTCATGTCGCTCCGGCGCAGGACTCATACATGTGCCGTCTGCGCATGCCCAACGGCATCCTGAAGCATTGGCAGCTGACCGGTCTCGCCGATCTCGCCGACCAGCTTTGCGGTCCCTACAGCCACGTCACCACGCGGGCAAACCTGCAACTGCGCGAAATCCCACCGAGGCACGCGGTCATGCTGCTCGAGGGCCTCTCGGATCTCGGTCTGACGGCGCGCGGCTCCGGCGCCGACAACATCCGCAACGTGACGGGAACGCCGACCGCCGGCATCGATCCGCAGGAATTGCTGGATACGCGACCTTTCGCGCGCGAATGGCATTTCCACATCCTCAACGACCGCTCGCTATACGGCCTGCCACGCAAGTTCAACGTCGCGTTCGACGGTGCCGGGCGGATCGCGGCGCTCGAGGACACCAACGACATTGCGTTTTCGGCGGTCGAGGTGAAGGACGGCTTTGGGGTTGCGCCGGGCGTATGGTTCAGGCTCGGCCTCGGCGGCATCACCGGGCACAAGGATTTCGCCAAGCCGACCGGGATCATCGTCGAGCCGGAGCGGGCGACCGAGGTGGCTGACGCCATCGTGCGGCTGTTTATCGAGACCGGCGACCGCACCAACCGTCTCAAGGCGCGGCTCAAATATGTGCTCGACAACATGGGGCACGACAAGTTCATGGAGGCGGTTGAGGCGCGGCTCGGCCACAAGCTCGCGCGCGTGCCGGACGAGGCGCTGAAGCCGCGCCCCCAATCTGACCGCATGGCCCATATCGGCGCGCATCAGCAGAAGCAGCAAGGGCTGAACTGGATCGGCGTGATGCTGCCGCTGGGCAGGCTGACGACGGACCAGATGCGCGCGCTCGCCAAGATCGCAGCCGATCTCGGCGACGGCGAGATCCGGCTCACGGTGTGGCAGAACCTGCTGATCTCGGGCGTGCCCGACGACAAGGTCGCGCAGGCCAGTGCGGCGATCGAGCAGATCGGGCTCTCGGTGAAGGCCTCGCATATCCGCGCCGGGCTGATCGCCTGTACCGGCAACGCCGGCTGCAAGTTCGCAGCATCCAACACCAAGAAACATGCGGCCGAGATCGGCGACTGGTGCGAGAGCAGGGTGAACGTCGACACGCCGCTGAACATCCATCTCACCGGTTGCCATCACTCCTGCGCCCAGCACTACATCAGCGACATCGGCATGATCGCGGCAAAGGTGCCGGTTGGTGACGGCGACGACACCGTCGAGGGTTATCATCTGTTCGCCGGCGGCGGGTTCGGCCCGCAGGCCGACATCGGCCGCGAGGTCTATCGCGACCTCAAGGCGGCGGATGCGCCGCGCACCGTCGAGAAGCTGCTCAAGGCCTATCTCGCCCATCGCGCCTCGCCCGAGGAGACCTTCCTGTCGTTCGCACGCCGTCACGACGGCGAAGCGCTGCGCAATCTCGCCGAAGCCCAGATCTCGTCGGAGGTCTCAGCATGAACCAGATCACGCCCATGTCCAAGATCGAGATCATTCCTCCGACGGCGCCATTCTCCGAGGCGCAGCGCTCTTGGCTCAACGGCTTCCTGGCCGGAGCTCTCGGCCTCGACGGCGCGACGGCATTATCGCCAGCGCAGAACGGCGCCGTGCTCGCGCCCGCGGGCGACGGTGACGATGGCGAGGCGCCGTGGCACGATCAGACCATGCCGATCGGCGAGCGCATGAAGCTGGCCGAGGGCCGTCCGCTGCGCCGGCGCATGATGGCGGCCATGGCACAGCAGGATTGCGGCCAATGCGGCTACAATTGCAGCGACTATTCGGAGGCGATTGCCGATCGCAGCGAGGCACGGCTGAACCTGTGCGTCCCCGGCGGGAAGGAAACCGCGCGGATGCTGAAGGCTCTCTACGAGGAGATCGACAAGGCTCCGGCGATGGCCAAGCCGGCTGCGGCTGCGCCGGCCACCGTTTCCGTCGTCGTCAGCGAGCCCGGCCGCTCGCGCGACAACCCGGTCGAGGCGACGTTCCTGTCGCGGCGCCTGCTCAACAAGCCCGGCTCGGAGAAGGAGACCTGGCACATCGAGTTCGATCTCGGGGAGAGCGGGCTCGACTACGTCGTCGGCGATTCCTTCGGCATCTTCGCCAAGAACGATCTCGGCCTCGTCGATCAGATCATCGCGCTGCTCGGCGCCTCGCACATGACCGAGGTGAACGGCAAGCCGCTGCGGCAGTGCCTGCTCGAGGACGTCTCGCTGGCGCCGGCGCCGGATTCGCTGTTCGAGCTGATCTCCTTCATCACCGGCGGCGCGACCCGCGAGAAGGCGCGGCAGCTGGCGCAGGGCGAGGATCCCGACGGCGATGCGGCGACGCTCGACGTGATGGCAGTGCTGCAGAAGTTCTCCGGCGTCCGGCCGCACCCGGAAGCCTTCGTCGAGGCGCTGGAGCCACTGCAGCCGCGGCTCTACTCGATCTCGTCGTCGCACAATGCCACTCCCGGCAAGCTGTCGCTGACGGTCGACTGCGTCCGCTACGTCATCGGCAAGCGCAAGCGGCTCGGACTTGCTTCGACGTTCCTGGCTGAGCGGATCAATCCCGGCGACAAGCTGCGCGTCTATGTGCAGAAGGCGCATGGCTTCGCGCTGCCGGCCGATCCGAAGACGCCGATCATCATGGTCGGCCCCGGCACCGGCGTCGCGCCGTTCCGCGCCTTCCTGCACGATCGCCGGGCGACCGGCGCACCGGGCAAGAACTGGCTGTTCTTCGGCCATCAGCGCAGCGACTGCGACTTCTTCTACGCCGATGAACTCAACGCCATGAAGACCGCGGGACTGTTGACGCGGCTGTCGCTGGCGTGGTCGCGCGACGGCGACAAGAAGTTCTACGTCCAGGACCGCATGCGCGAGGTCGGCCGCGAGGTGTGGACCTGGCTCGCCGACGGCGCCCACCTCTACATCTGCGGAGACGCCAAGCGCATGGCCAAGGACGTCGAGCGCGCCCTCGTCGACATCGTCGCCCAGTTCGGCGCGCGTTCGACGGACGAGGCGGTGAGCTTCGTCGCCGACCTCAAGAAAAGGGCCGGTTCCAGCTCGACGTCTACTGAGCTGGAACCTGGTGGAGAATATTTCTCGGTCGCAACACCGGCCGAGAATTTTTGGTTCCAAGCGGACCCGAAACAGGGGGCTTGTCGTTATTTCGCCGGTTGCCTTGCACCCGGCCGCGGGAAAGCTTTTCTCATGGCCGGAACCTCGGGAGACCGGCCATGCGGACGATATCGACGCCCCTGCGACAGATGCCCCAGGCTCGCGCCATTCGCGAGCGCGGCGCAACTGTCGCGCTGGTTGCCTTCTACAGCGCGATGGCGCTGATTGCCGCGATCACCCTGGGCACGTCCTTCACCCATCCGTTCTGATTCTCATCACGTCCTGAATGGCGCGACCGTGATGCCAGCCGCGTCGAGCGCCTTGCGGACCTCCCGCGCAATCTCGACCGCGCCGGCGGTGTCGCCATGGATGCAGACGGTGTCGGTCCGCATCTTCATCACCTTGCCAGTCACCGAAATCACCGCGCTGTCCTGAACCATGCGCACGACGCGATCGGCGATGACCTTTCGGATCGTGCAGCACGGCGCCGGGCTTGCTTCGCGACACCAGAAGCCCATCGTCGCCATAGGCGCGATCGGCAAACACCTCGTGCGCCATCCTCAGATTCGCCTTCTCACCTGCGGTCACCAGCTTGGAGTTGGCGAGCACGACGAAGATCAGGCCGGGATCGACGGCCTTGATCGCCTTGGCGATCGCATTCGCCGTCAGGTCGTCCTCGCAGGCGACGTTGGACAGCGCGCCGTGTGCCTTCACATGCGTGACCTTGTGACCGGCCGCGGTGGCGATCGCCTGCAGGGCACCGATCTGATAGGCGACGAGGTTCTCGATCTCCGATGATTTCAGCCCCGGCATCGGCCGCCGGCCGAAACCATGCAGATCGCGATAGCCCGGATGCGCGCCGACGCTGACGCCTTTGGCCTTCGCCATCTCGACCGTCCGCCGCATGATGTCGGCGTCACCGGCATGAAAGCCGCAGGCGACGTTGACTGACGTCGCCAATTCGATCATGGCGGCATCATTGCCCATCTCCCACGGGCCAAAACTCTCTCCGAGGTCGCAGTTCAGATCGACGGTGCTGGTCATGTCAGGGTCCGCTCGTTGATGGGTCCGAAGCAGCGTGAGATGTGATCAGATTAATCAGGAGTCACTCCGGGCCAGGTGGTGGCGTCGGTTGCGCTGACGGCATGACCGGCCACATTGGCCGTGAACAGCGCATCGACGTTGAAGTCGCTGCTCGCAAGCTCGGTGACGCGGCCCGGCAGGCTGCGCAGCAGATCCTTGTGACGACGCAACTCGGCCTGCGCCTCGGCCATGCTCACGGCCTTGAAGCGGAACGGCGTGCCGGCCGGCGTCTGCGCCAGCCGGCCGAAATCGGCCGTAATGACGGTCGCGATCTTCGGATAGCCGCCGCTGGTGCCGCGATCGGACATCAGCACGATCGGCGAACCGTTGCCGGGCACCTGGATGCTGCCGTCGACGGTGCCGTCGGAGACGATGTTGTGGCCGTGCAGATGGCGGATCGGCGGTCCTTCGAGCCGATAGCCCATGCGGTCGCTGGTTGCCGAGACCATCCAGTCGCTGCCCAGGAACAGCGCTTTCATCTCGTCGCTGAACTCGTCGTCCTGCGGCCCCATGACCACGCAGAATCGCGCCGCTAATTCTCGGCAGATCGATCCGCAGTTCCGGCGCCTCGCTGGCGGGGGCGACCTCGAACCTGTCGCCGGCCTGGAGGGGCCGCGGGTAGGGGCTGCCAAGTCCGGCGCGCGCATTCACCGAGAGACTGTTGAACATCGGTTCGCCGGCGATGCCACCTGCGATGGCGAGATAGGTGAACGAGCTGCCGCGCGCAAAGCCGAGGGTGAGCTGCTCTCCGTCGTTCAGCGTCACCGACGTGTTGATCTCGACCGGCCGCTTGGCGACATCCGCCGGCCGTTGCGCGCCGGCGAGCGCCACGCGCACCGCGCCGCCCTTGACCGCGAACGTCGCGCCGAACGGGCCGATCTCGATCGCAGCCGCCATCAGCTCATTGCCGACGAGGCTGTTGGCTGCCGCCAGCGCCAGCTTGTCCATCGCGCCGGACGGCGTCAGTCCGTAGCGCTGCGCGCCGAACCGCCCGCCATCCTGGACCGAGCTTGCCGGACCGATCTGTGAGACGACGAGCGTGCTCATGCGGCGATCCGCTCGGCGATGAGCTCGCCGCCTTCGGCGGCACGCTCCTGCTCGGCGAAGGTCTTGACGTCGACGGCATAGAAACGGACCTCGTCGCCGGGTTCGAGCAGGAAGGTCGGGTCGCGGTGCAGTTGAAAGGTCCGCATCGCGGTGCGGCCGAGCAGGTGCCAGCCACAGGGGCCGGCAAGGCATTGTATGCCGGTCTGGATGCCGCCGATGGCGATGATGCCCGCCGGCGTCGAGAGCCGCGGATTGTGGCGGCGCGACATCTGCAGGGTGGGATCGAGACCGGACAAATAGGACCAGCCCGGCGTGAAGCCGATCATCGCGACGCGGTAGGTGCTGGCGACATGGCGGGCAACGACTTCGTCCGGCGTCAGGCTCAGCGCCTTGGCGACATCCTCGAGGTCGATGCCATTCTCTCCGCCATAGCAGACCGGAACCCGCCAGCGCCTGACCTCGCTGTCCGGCGCGAGGGATCCAGCCGACAGTGCCAAGAGCTTTGCCCCGAGCGTGTCGTGGTCGATCACACCTGCATCATAGTGCACGAGCAGCGAGCGATAGGTCGGCACCGTCTCGGTGATGCCCTCGATCCCGGCCGCTGCCACCGCATGGTCGAGCGCCAGGACGCGGCGGTTGGCGGTCTCGTCGATGGTCCGGCTGAACTCGACGGTGACGGCGCTGTCGCCGCTGGGCAGCAGGCGAGGAGGTGGAAAGGGATCGGCCATGAGTCCGAAGTGATCCGCGTTGATGGTCCTTGATCTAGCTCGTTTCGATCGCGAGTGGAATTGGGTCGAAGGCAAAAAGTCTCGAAAATTCAATAAATTAATCGGATGCTCGGCGATAAGAAGACTTTATCGGATGGGCGCAAGCCCCGCATGCGCTGGACGCACCGAGCATGCCCTTGACGCCGCCTGCGTCACTCGCAAGATGCGCCTCTCTTTTCGCCAGCCTGTTTGGAGCGCCAGTCTCAAGATGTCCCTCACCCCCGAAGCCATCGCCACCCTGTCCCAGGTCACAACCGCGACCATCACGACGGTCCTGCTGAAGAAGGGGTTGCGCAATGTCTGGCTGCGCGGCGCGAAGCCGTTGCGCCCGGGACAGAAGCGGCTGGTCGGTCCCGCCTTCACGCTGCGCTTCGTGCCGGCGCGCGAGGATCTGGCGACGCCGGAATCCTGGTCGTCGCCGATCTCGACCCGCACCGCGATCGAGGCTATGCCCGAGGGCTGCATCGCCGTGGTCGATGCGATGGGCGTCAAGGACGCCGGCATTTTCGGCGACATTCTCTGCGCCCGCATGGTCAAGCGCGGCGTCACCGCGCTGATCACCGACGGCGTGGTGCGTGACCTCGAGGGCGTGCTCGGCACCGGGCTTCCGGTGTGGTGCGATGGTTACGCCGCGCCGCCGTCGGTCGCGGGGCTCACCTTCGTCGGCTGGGGCGAGGCAATCGGCTGCGGCGGCGTGGCCGTATTTCCGAACGACGTGGTCGTCGCCGACCAGGACGGCGCGGTGCTGATCCCGCAGGCGATGCTCGATCACGTGCTCGCGGAAGGCCCCGAGCAGGAGCGCATGGAAGCCTGGATCGTCGACGAGGTGAACAAGGGCGCGGTGCTGCCGGGTCTCTATCCGATGAACGCCGAGACCAAGGCGCGCTACGCCGCATCGAAGAAGTAATCCACGGCGGCGATCAATCGACTTCACGTTTTCAGGAAAGGCAGAACAATGGTCGACGTCTATCTCGCGGGCTCGCGCCCCACGCGCCGCGCGGCGGCGGAAAGCTTCACGGGCACGGTCTGGCAGGACCCGATCATCACGCCGCAGGCGCCGGCCCGCGTCGCCTCGGCGCGCGTCGCGTTCGAGCCGGGCGCGCGCACGGCCTGGCACACCCATCCGCTCGGCCAGACGCTCTATGTCATCCAGGGCGTCGGCCGCGTGCAGGCCAAGGGCGGCCCGGTGCGCGAGATCAAGGCCGGCGACGTGGTCTGGATTCCGCCGGGTGAGAAGCACTGGCATGGCGCCGCGCCGACCACCGGCATGGTCCACGTCGCGATGCATGAATCGCTCAACGGCGAGCACGTGACCTGGATGGAGCACGTCACCGACGAGGAATACGCGACGCCGGTCGGCTGATCCGGAACTCATGAGACCAGCAGCGCGCGGTCGAAAGGCCGCGCGCTTTTGTTTTGCAGGCGGCGCGCTCAGTTCACCCGCGTCCAGGTCTGGCCGCCGCAGAACATGCCGCCAAAGGCGCAGCCCTGCACGCGCAGACTGTCCGATCCCTTGAGCGAGATGGTCGAGTCGTAGGTGCTGCCGCTGTTCGGATCGAAGATGCGGCCGCTCCACTTCTTCTCCTGGGCCTTGTCGCTCGGCCGCATGTTGATCAGGATCTGCTCGCCGTTCTGCTTGGTCTTCGCATCCATGGCGTAGCCGCAGAGATTGGTGCCGCAGGGCTCGATGCAGAATCTGGCCCTCCTTCTCCTCGGTCAACCAGATCCCGACCGGCGAGTTGGGATCGCGACCGGCGCTCTGCGCCGCAGCGGCCGGTGCGGCTGCGGTGGTCACGGCAGGCGTCTGGGCTGGCCGCGGTGGCGGCGGCGCGGCGGCGGGAGCCGGGGCAGCAGCCGGGGCCGCAGCGGCCGTTGCTGCGGCTGACGGCGCAACCGGTGCCGTGGCGCTGGCGGCTGGGGCCGCCGGCGGTGGCGGCAGCGGCGCCGGTGGCGCGGCCGCCTGGACGGGAGCAGGCGCCGCTGGCGGGCTCACTGGTGCGGCTGCCGTCGGAGCAGGCGCCGCAGGGACAGGAGCAGGGGGCGCGGTCGCAGCCGGAGCCTGCGCGGGCGGGGCCGGCGTGATCGCCGCCTCGGTGGGCACCGGAGCCGGCTTGTCCGCCGCGGCCGGCGGCCTGGCCGCATTGTCCTGGTCGCGCTTGGCCCGCTTGGTCTTCTTCTGCTCGGTATTGTCGTAGACGCCGGGGATCTGCACGGTGCCGCGGTCGGGATCGATGCGGATCGTCTTGCCGCCATACTCGATGACGTATTGCGCCTCGGCGGCACTGCTGGCCAGAACCAAAGCCGCAACGGCCAACAGCCTCTTCATCCGTGTCTCCGCGATGTCGGTTGCTGATGTGAGCGAGCTCACGCGCTGGTAAGTCGCCGATGCGGCGCCACCGGTTCAATGCGCGGCCAGCTCAGAAATCGAGCGGCGCATTGTCGACCACCTCCTTCATCACGAAGAAGGTGCGCGTCTGCCGTACGCCCGGCAGCGAAATCAACTGGTCGCCATGCATCCGGTTGAAGTCGTTGATGTCGCGGACGCGGATCTTCAGGAAGAAGTCGAAATCGCCGGCGACGAGATGGCAATCGAGCACGAATTTCAGCTTGCGGATCGCCGCCTCGAAGGTGCGGAAGCTCTCCGGCGTCGAGCGGTCGAGCACGACGCCCACCAGCACGAGCGCGCTGCGCTCGACCTTCTCCGGCGCGATCTGCGCGCGCACGCTTCTGATGTAGCCCTCCTCGAACAGTCGCTGGGTGCGGCGATGGCAGGTCGCCGGGCTGACATGGACGGTTGCGGCAAGTTCGGCATTGCTCATCCGGCCGTCCTTCTGCAGCAGCTGCAGGATGCGCCGATCGACCCGGTCGAGGTCCGGGTTGGAAGATTCTTTCACTTCTAGCCTCGTATACGGACGTATCTCTTGGTCAGCGCAAGTTTTGCGGACGTAAGCACGAAAAATGGCCGCGATAAAGAGAGCACCTTTCCCCGCGTTTTTCGTATGGTTCCGCCGGCCCTTTCATCCCATCCACGGAGAGACCCGTGCTTCGGCTCGACAAGTTCAAGAAGTATCCGCTCACCTTCGGCGCCACCCCGATCGAGCATCTGCCGCGCCTGACCGCGGCGCTCGGCGGCAAGGTGCAGATCTATGCCAAGCGCGACGACTGCAATTCCGGCCTCGCGATGGGCGGCAACAAGCTGCGCAAGCTCGAATACATCGTGCCGGATGCGATCGAGTCGAATGCCGACACGCTGGTCTCGATCGGCGGCGTGCAGTCCAACCACACCCGCATGGTGGCGGCGACCGCGGCCAAGATCGGCATGAAATGCGTCGTCGTCCAGGAGAGCTGGGTGCCGCACGAGGACGCCGTCTATGACCGCGTCGGCAACATCCTGATGACCCGCCTGATGGGCGCCGACAGCCGCATCGTCGAGGACGGCTTCGACATCGGCATCCGCAAGAGCTGGGAGAATGCGATCCAGTCGGTGAAGGATGCCGGCGGCAAGCCGTACGGCATTCCGGCCGGCGCCTCCGTGCACAAGTTCGGCGGCCTCGGCTATGTCGGCTTCGCCGAGGAGGTGAGGGCGCAGGAAGCCGAGATGGGCGTCAAGTTCGACTACATCATCGTCTGCGTCGTCACCGGCTCGACCCAGGCCGGCATGATCGTCGGCTTCGCCGCCGACGGCCGCGCCGACCGTGTGATCGGCATCGATGCCTCCGGTACGCCGGAGCAGACCCGCAGCCAGGTGCGCCAGATCGTCGACAACACCGCGGAACTCGTCGAGCTCGGCCGCAAGGTGCGCGACGACGAGATCGTGATCCTGAATGACTACGCCTATCCGGCCTATGGCGTGCCGAGCGCCGAGACCAACGAGGCCATTCGGCTGGCCGCCCGCACCGAGGCGATGATCACCGACCCGGTCTACGAGGGCAAGTCGATGCAGGGCATGATCGACCTGGTCAAGAAGGGCTACTTCCCGGAAGGCTCGAAGGTGCTCTACGCCCATCTGGGCGGCGCGCCGGCGATCAACGGCTACAGCTACACGTACCGCAACGGCTGAGGCCCGTTCGGACTGCGTTCGCCGCGTAGTTATGAAGCGAGCTTCCACAACATGCTCCACTGTCGTCCCGGCCTCGAGCCGGGACCCATCAACACCGGCAACGCTGTTCTGCCGTCCTGCATCTCCGCGCCTGCCACAAACGTCGGTCTGTGAGTATGGGTCCCGGCTCAAGGCCGGGACGACACCTTTGTGTCGCGCGAGCGATCCCCACCTGACACCCTCAAACATGACATTGCTGTCTCGCGACGCATGACGTCCGAGTGATCCATCAGTCGTGTCCCTCTCGAATAGAAGAGAGCGCAGGGAATGCCGGGTGAGGGCCTCACCCATGGCCCGCCTGCAACAAGAAAAGCAGGCGGCAGTCACCACAGGATCAGCCGAACATCCGGCATTCCCTGCGCGACGGTCTTAACGCTTATACGCAGTCTCCCTGGTGCGCCGGGCTTGTTGGCCACCATGGCGACAATGCGCTTGCGCGCATTGCGCTGGACACCAGCATCGGGGTGTCAGGACGCTGCGATTTCACGTCCGCATCATGCCGTTCGTCCGCGTGCAAAGCACGCTGCGGCACAACGCGGCCATCGCCTCCCCACCTCGCGTGTCGTGACGATCGCGCGCAACGCCCCTCTCGTTGAGGCGGGATGCGCACAGTCAATCACGTCTTTCGGAAAAGCGAAAGTAGAATATTTTTAGCAAGAGGACTGGACAGGGGTCTTCCTACTGAAATTACTGAGAAACATTCCGTTTGGGCAACTCGTCAAAACGACATGGCGCGACGTTCTCAAGGGCGCGGCCGGCCTTGGTATGTCTGCTTCGAACCTTCAAATCTCGCGGAGCCAAAACGCGATGGCGCTTCATGGGACTATACGCTCGGCAGATCGAGGCCGTCCGGCAACCTGATCCAAAGGACGGTTTGCTCATCGGCCGAGTGACGGGACAGATGACCCTTTCCATGCGTGTCATCCACCAGCACGAACTCGCCTGCGGAGACGTGCCGCATCTCGCCGTCGCTCGTCTCGTATTCGACCGCCCCGCTTAGTCTGACGGTCAACACCCGCGCCGGAACGGTGTGCCAGTCAGCCTGGCGCATACCAGCCGGGATCTGCGTAAACTCGACGCTCGAGGCGACATAGCGCTTCGAGATCTGAAACGGCTTGGCGCCGGGGGCGACGGTCACAGTCGCCGCCATCGGGATGTCCAGCTCACCGAAGCGGGATTCGCCGTCGGGCGTTGCGTAGATCCGAAGACACTTCATCGCGTGTCGTCCTTTACTGTCCGGCCAGAACATCATCCGGACATCATTGCCCGACGGAAGATCGCGGATCTGTCAGTCGAACCAGGTCTTGTAGATCGCCTGGTAGCTGCCGTTCTCCTTGGAGATGTGCAGCCACTGATCGACGAACGCCTTCAGTGCGACGTCGCGCTGCAGCCAATAGGCCTTCTCCGAGAAGTCGAACGGCTTGTCGGGATGGACGGCACAGAGCACGCCGGGGTGCAGCTTCTGCTGATAGCGCGTCTCGGAGGCGTCGGTCATCATCAGGTCGGCGTCGCCCTTGGCGATCTCGTCGAAGATGGTGACGTTGTCGGTGTGGACGCGGATGTCGGCGGACTTGATGTTGGCGCGGGCGAAGCGCTCGTTGGTGCCGCCCGGATTGACGACGACCCGCGTGCCGGGCTTGTCGATGTCAGACAGCGTCTGGTACTTCGAGGTGTCGGTGCAGCGGGCGATCGGGGTCTTGCCCTCGCGCATGATCGGCGTCGAGAAGTAGCCCTTCTTCTGGCGGTCGAGCGTGATCGACACGCCGCCCATGGCGACGTCGAACTTGTCGGCCTCGAAGTCCTTCATCAGCTGCGGCCAGCTCGTCGGCACGAACTCGACCTTGACGCCGAGCGCCTTGCCGAGCGACTCGGCCATGTCGACGTCGAAGCCGGAGAATTTTCCGGTCGCCTTGTCGAGATAGGTGAAGGGCTTGTAGTCGCCGGTCATGCCGACCCGCAGCGCGCCACGCTGCACGATCTCGTCGAGACGCGAGGCCTGGTCCGCGGCCGCGGGCACGGCAAGGCTGCAGACGAGGACGAGCCCGGTCAGGACGGACAGCGGACGATCGAAGAACCCCATGATTGCGACACCTCGGCTTGAGTGGGACGAGGTTCTTCTTACAGGAAGCGGTGTCGCGGGACGAGGGGCAGGCGGTGGTCGCAGCGTTCGGATTGGCTCACGGTCGCCCCCAGCGATCGAGCCTCCTGGTCCACCAGGCAATTCCGCGCATCATTCAACGATGCGCAGTGACCGAGCGCTAGGTCCGGCCGGGTTCTACCGGAGCAAACGCACCCTTGCCGGTCATCTCGTTCTTCAGCGCCTCGAAGCGCTCTGCCGCCTCGCGCGCACGGGTGTCGACCATGTCGATGGCGGCTTCGGCCGTCATCGGGCCGCTGCTGACGGCGATCGAGGTCGGCCCGACGGTCTCGTCGACATAGTAGCCGTCTTCGCCGCGCCGCGCGGTCCAGCGGAAGCGGATCGCAGAGATCGGTCCGGGACCGATCTTGGTGTAGCCTTCGGCCTGATCGAATGAGACCACCGTGCCCGCGGCCTTCTTGGCGGGAGAGTTGGGAGCAGCCGCAGTCGTCCGGTCGTCGCGCTTCGCGGACTCCGGCTTGTCGAGGATGCTCGCTATCGTTGCGAGCGCGTGCTCCGTCGCAACACTCATGATCGCCTCTGTTCCTACTGACGCGCGCAAACGTCGACGCCAATAGTTGCAGTTGTAGCGAAATCTGGGCGAGATGCAACATTGCGTTCAAATTTGGGCAACAAAGCGGTGGACGAAGATCCCGGGAAGCGCAGGAGGGCACTCGACTCAACCCGTCTCGTTCTCAAAACGTGAATGGCGGGATGGAGCCCGGCCATGACCATTCGAGGATTGAGCCCATCTATCAGCGCGAGACGGCGCCAGCCCGCGATTCAGAGCACGTCCTGATTGATCACGTTCTGCCGAATCGGATCGCCGTCCAGCACACTCAGGATGTTGCGCGCGGTCTGCTCGCTCATGCGGTCGACGGCTTCGCGGGTGACGCCGGCGACGTGCGGGGCCATGATCACGTTGGGCAGCGCATGCAGTGCATGGCCGACCGGCGGCGGCTCCTGCTCGAACACGTCGAGGCCGGCGCCGGCGAGGCGGCCGGACACCAGCGCGTCGTACAGCGCGGCCTCGTCGATCAGGCCGCCGCGCGCGGTGTTGATCAGGTAGGCGGTCGGCTTCATCAGCCGCAGACGCGCGGCATTGAACAGGCCGATGGTCTCGGGCGTCTTCGGGCAATGGATGCTGACGAAATCGGCGCGCGGCAGCGCAGCGTCGAGGTCGGTGACCGGCTCGCAGCCGGCGGCGGTGATGTCGGCGGCCGGCTTGTAGGGGTCGTAGACCAGGACATGCATCTCCATCGCCAGGCAGCGCTTGGCGGTGCGCGTGCCGATGCGGCCGAAGCCGATGATCAGGACGGTCTTGCCGTAGAGATCGAACGGCAGTACGCCGAGCCGTGAGCCCCAGGTGCCGTCCTTGACCATCGCATGCATCTCGTTGGCGCGCTTGGCCAGCGTCAGCATCATGAACAACGCCTGCTCGGCGACCGACGGCGAATTCGCGGTGCCCGCGACCATCAAGGGCACCTTGTGGCGGCTCAGCGCCGGCACGTCGACCGCATCGAAGCCGACGCCGATCCGGGTCACGACCTTCATGTCGCCGGCAGCGACGAGCTCCGGCTCGCCGAAGCGGGTGGCGCCGAGCGCGACGCCATGCACGGGAGCGTGGGATTTGAGCAGCGCGGAGAAATCCGCCGCCGAGATCATGTTGGGGAACTCGATCATCTCGACGTCGTCGCGCGCCGCGAGCAGCGCGCGTCCCTTGGCCGAGAAGGATTCCGTGACGAGGATCTTGTTCTTGTTGCTTGCCGTCCTGCTGCTCATATCCTGCCCTTGACGCTTCTTTTGCTCGTCAGATGACGAGTCCTGAAGCCTCGTTTAGCAGGTGCATGTTGTTGAGGTCCATTGCCAAGCGCAGAGGGCTGCCATCCCGCGCACCGGCATTAGGGTTGACCCGCCCGCAGACCGGCGTCTCGTTGAGGGTGAAGTAGACCAGCGTCTCCATGCCCATCGGCTCGGTGACGTCGAGCAGCGCCTCGAACGGCTCGATCCCAGGCTCCGCATGCGGCTTGGTCTCGGTGATATGCTCCGGCCGGATGCCGAGCAGCAGCGGCTCATTCCGTGATACGGATTGATAGCGCGCGGCGCGCGCCGGCGGCAGTGGAAAGGCGATCCGGTCGGTGAGGCGGATGTGGAGCCGGCCATTGGCCTCTTCGAGCCGGCACGGCACGAAGTTCATTGCGGGCGAGCCGATGAATCCGGCGACGAAGCGTGTCGCCGGATTGTGGTACAGCTCGTTCGGCGTGCCGATCTGCTCGATGCGGCCCTTGTTCATGACCACGACACGGTCGGCCAGCGTCATCGCCTCGACCTGGTCGTGGGTGACGTAGACCGTCGTGGTGCGAACCTTCTGGTGCACCTTCTTGATCTCGATGCGCATCTGCACGCGTAGCTTGGCGTCGAGGTTGGACAGCGGCTCGTCGAACAGGAACACCTTGGGATTGCGCACGATCGCGCGGCCCATGGCGACGCGCTGGCGCTGGCCGCCGGAGAGCTGCTTCGGCTTGCGGTCGACCAGGTCGGCGATATCCAGCATGCGCGCGGCTTCTGCCACGCGGCTCTTGATCTCGGCCCTGGGATAGTGCTTCAACCGCAGCCCGAACGACATGTTCTCGGCCACCGTCATGTGCGGGTAGAGCGCGTAGTTCTGGAACACCATGGCGATGTCGCGGTCCTTGGGCGGCACATCGTTGACGACGTCGCCGCCGATGGTGATGTCGCCGTCGGAGATGTCCTCGAGCCCTGCGATCATCCGCAATGTCGTCGACTTGCCGCAGCCGGACGGGCCGACCAGCACGACGAACTCGTGATCGGCGATATCGAGATCGATGCCGCGGACGGCCTCGACGTCGTCGTAGCGTTTCACGACCTTGCGCAAGCTCACTTCAGCCATCTGTGATCAACCCCGTCATCAGCCTTTGGTCGCGCCGGCCGTGAGCCCGGCAATGTAATAGTCCATCAGGAACGCGTAGATGATCAGCGGCGGCGCCGCGCCCAGCAGCGCGCCGGTCATGATCTGTCCCCAGTTGAAGACGTCGCCCTTGATCAGGGTGGTGACGATGCCGACCGGCAGCACCAGCTGGTCGGTCGAGGTCGTGAACACCAGCGGATACAGGAACTGCGCCCAGGAGACGGTGAAGGCGAAGATCGTCGCGGCGATCAGGCCAGGCAGGGCGACGGGAATGAAGATCCGCGTCAAGGTCTGCAGCCAGGAGGCGCCGTCGATGATGGCGGCCTCGTCGAGCTCCTTCGGGATCGAGGCGAAATAGCCGATCATGATCCAGGTGCAGAACGGCACCGTCAGGGTCGGATAGATGAACAGAAGCACGTACCAGCGATTGATCAACTGGATGCCGGTGACGTCGCCGATCAGCGCGAACATCTTGAACAGCGGAATGAACAGCAGGCTGTCCGGGATCAGGTAGGTCAGGAATACGCCGGTCGCCAGCGTCGCCGAGCCCCAGAACTTCATCCGCGACAGCGCGAACGCGGCCGGAATGCTGATCAGCATGGTGATGATCACGACGATGATCGAGACCATGGCGGAGTTGAAGAAGAAGCGCAGGAACTGGTTCGAGGTGAGCAGCCCGACATAGTTCTCCAGCGTCGGGTGGAACACCCACCAGGGATTGGTCGCCGCCGAGATCTCCGCGCTGCCCTTCAGCGAGGTGATCAGCATGTAGAGCGGCGGCACCAGCGAGAAGATCGCGAACAGCGTCAGGAAGAAATACGACCAGCGCAGCGCCCAGGCGCGGTCGCGGCTCATCGAGCCATATTTGACGGTGCGGGTCGGGCCGGCCTTGTCGATTGTCAGGGTGCTCATCAGGACTCGTTCCCCCGCTTGTTGACGTCGCGCAGGATGAAGATGGCGGCGACCGCGAGGATCGGCACCATGAACAGCGAGACGCTGGCGCCGAGCGGAATGTCGCTGCCCTCGATGCCGACGCGGAATGCCCAGGTCGCGAAGATGTGCGTCTTGTCGAGCGGGCCGCCGGCGGTGAGGATGCGGACGATGTCGAAATTGGCGAAGGTGACGATCAGCGAGAACAGCGTCGTGATGGCGATGATGTTGCGCATCATCGGCAAGGTCACGTACCAGATGCGCTGCCACCAATTGGCGCCGTCGATCGCCGCGGCTTCATAGAGCTGGTCCGGGACGGATTTCAGCGAGGCCAGGTACATGATCATGAAGAATGGCGCGCCGTACCAGATGTTGACCAGGATCACCGAGAACCGCGCCCACGCGGCATCGCCGGTCCACGGGACCGGGCCGATGCCGAAGAAGGCGAGTGTGTAGTTGAAGGCGCTGTAGGACGGGTCGAACAGCCACAGCCAGGCGAGCGTGCTCATCGCCGGCGGGATCACCCAGGGCACCAGCAGCATGCCGCGCCATTTGCGCTGTCCCTTGGCCGGGATGTTGTGGACGAAATGCGCGACGATGAAGCCGATCAGCGCCTTGAACACGACCGCAGTGATTGCGAAGATGCAGGACTGCTTGACGACCAGCCAGAACGTGTCGCGCTTGAACAGGAACTCGAAATTGCCGAAGCCGACGAAGCGCTGCATCGACTTGTTCAGGGTCGCCAGATGCACCGAATACAGGGCGGGATAGACGACCAGGATCACGATCAGCAGGATCAGCGGCAGCGTCATCAGGAAGGCGGCGGTCGATTTCCGTTTCAGCGCCCTGTGCAGACTGTTGCGGCGGGCCGCGCGGGGGCGGGCGACGGCGTTTTCACCGATGGCGGCATCAACCATGAGAAGCGGCTCCTCGTGATGTCCCCTGCGACGGCGGGGTCCTCACTGGACGGGAAACACTGGCAGAGTGAAAGGGGGCGGCCCGCCTGCTGAAGCGGCCCGCCCGCATTGCTTCAAGTTGCCTCAGCTGCGCATGAAGCCTTCGCACTCGCCTTCGGCCCAGGCCAAGGTTGTATCCATCTTCTCGCCCTGGGCGTAGCGCAGGCACATCTTGGTCATCGTCGCCTGCGCATAGATCTGCTGCGCGATCTTGGGCGGAGCAGGGGAGGCCGCGATCGACAGCGTCTGGTGATTATAGGGGTTGGGATAGTGATACAGCGTCCCCTTCGGCGGCTCCGCCTCGGCCCACACCTTCAACGTCGTCAGCTTCTCGTAGGCCGGCAGGTCGTAGCCGCCGCTGGCCACCACCATCTTTTCGATCGAAGACGGTTTCGAGAGGTGGACGATCAGGCTCTTGGCCGCTTCCTTGTTCTTCGAGAACGCCCAGATGCCCCAGAAGTACGGCAGGAACGGTGCGAAGCGTCCCTTCGGACCCGCCGGGAACCCGTGCGTCCAGCATTGCTCGGCGACCTGCGGCGCATCGCGCTTGGCCACCGCCCAGGCGCTTGGCGGATTCATGATCATCGCGCCCTTGCCGGACACCAGCCATTTGTTGTTGGACGCGTCGTCCCACGCCGCGACGTCGGGCGGCAGCACGGCAATCAGCCGCTTGTAGAACTCCAGCGCCTGACGGACGGCATCGGTCTTGACCGTCACGTCACCCTTGGCGTTGACGAGTTCGGCGCCGAACGCCTGGAAGAAAGCGCCGGCGGAATCGACGCTGTCGGTTGTCTCGCCGAGACCGATGCCGAACGGCACGCCGGCCTTGTGGCATGCCTCCGCCGCCTTCAGGAACGTCTCGGTGGTCCAACTGTCGGCCTTTGGCGGGCTGCCGGCGGGATACAATTCCTGCACGTCGATCCCTGCGTGCTTCTTCATCAGATCGATGCGGGTGCACGGGCCCTTGATCTGGCTGCCGACGCAGGCCGGCACCGCGAGCCATTTGCCGCCAGCCTGGCCGAGATATTTGACCGTGCCGTTGACGGAGCCATTCTCCTTGACGATCGGCTCCATGATGTCGTTGACGGGCTCGAGCTGATTGCCATAGGCCTGCGGCCACCAGGTGGGATGGGCGAGAATGTCATGGCCCGAACCGGCCGCCGCCTCGGCCGCGATCGTGAGCTCGAGCTTCTTGCCCTGGCTGGTGATGTAGTCGATCTGGACCTCGACCTTCTCCTTGGCGGCCCACTCGTTGACGAGATCGGTCGAGGCCTTGTTGGCGCCCGGAACCCAATGGTCCCAGAAGCCCATCGAGAGCTTGCCGGCGGCGTAGGCGCCGCGCACATAGGGCGCGGCAATCATGACCGCCGAGGTGGCAGCGGTCGCAGCAACGAATTGTCGGCGGTTCAGCTTCCTCCGTGACATGGCGTTCCCTCCCTGGTGAGCCAAGCATTCTGTTGGTGCAGATCCGATTTGTTAGTTATTGCGTCGCGTCATGCGGCGCATGGATTTCGCTTGGGGGCAATCAGAGCAGAATTGCGAGCGGCTGTCGAGAAAGCAGGTGGAGCAAATCCTAGAACTAATGGCGGGCACAATCGTCGCAGGTCTCGCAACTGATTGCATCGCAACGATGAGCGCTGCAGTGCAAAGCGCGTCGCGGCAGAACAAGAATCGATGTAGCTGGAGGCGTTGGATGCATCGCACTGCATGCGGCAGATGGACTTGCGCGGTGCGGCAACGATAGAATTCGTTGGAATCATGGCCGTCACGACCGGCAACGCGCGAGACGGTCGGACGTGTTGCACGGAGCCTGAACTGATGATGACGAGTTCCGCCGGCATCTGGCGCCGATCTTTCGGATGCATCGCAATAGGAGTGTCAGTGGGCCTCGTCGGCCTCGTGGGCCTGCCGCGTCAACCTGCCGCGCAGGGCCTGTTCAAGGGCGTCGAGCAGGGCGCGCGCGAAGGCAACAAGGCGGCAGGCCCGGTCGGCGGTGTGCTCGGCGGCGCGATCGGCGGTGTCGTCGGCGTGGTCACCGGCGTGACCGGGGCGTTCACCGGCAACAACGACCAGCAGAGTGCGCAGCCCGCGGCACCGCCGGTCGAGGCCAGGAAGGCGAAGCCTTCCAAGGCGACGAAGATGAGCAAGGTCGCCAAGGCGACGCCGATGCTGACGCAGCCGGGCACCCCGCAGCTCACGGCCGAACGGATCGTCGCCAACAGCGACAGCAATATCGAGCGCCTGAAGACCGGGCTGAACCTGACGGAAGAGCAGGCGAAGAACTGGGGTTCGTTCGCCAATGCGATGCACGCGCTTGGCCGCAACGGCGCTGACAGGCTCGATCTGCGCATCGCGCGGTCGAAGCGCGACCCGCCGGATGACATCGTCGAGCAGATGCGCAACGAGGCTCAGTTCCTGGTCGACCGCGCCGCCGACCAGCGCGCGGTGGCCGACGCGTCGGAGCCGCTCTTCACCAGCCTCGACGACAAGCAGAAGCAGATCTTCATCGACGAGATGGTGCGCCTGAGTCGCGAGCGTGGACTGGACTAGTTCGACGGAACTGGCGTCAGCGCGGCTGCGTCCGTTGGCAGCAGCGGCGCCTGCGGCATGCTGTCACGCATGATTGCCGCCGCCGCACCGTGCTACGGTACATTAATACCCTAGGATTGGCGATTGGTCGCGTTGACGGGAACAGGCTGAAGCGGCGTGCACATTTATCGGGCCGGGGCGGCGCTGACTCCCGCAACGTGCCGGCCACCATCGCTGCTTCTGCAACCGAACTGCGACGCATTTTGATGTACATTGCAATTGCATTACATAAGGAGCCGTAGCGGGCAGGCGGTCTTCGCAGGCGTGCTGAATCGCAGCAGCGATCGGGCGGCAGACGATCAGCAGGCCGCTCAGCGCGATTTCTTGGAGGAATATTGTTGTCGAGAGTGCGACTGCGCCGGTGGATCGAGAGCCGGTTGGGGATTGGCACCGCCAGCACCGAAAGCCGCCTCGATGCGGATGTGAAACGCTTCGTCGATGCCCTGCAAGCGGAGTTGGTCGCCGCGAAGGACGAGTCCGAGCGGTACAGGCGCATCACCGAAGAGAGGGGCGTGATCATGGGCCGCCTGCGCGACGAGCGCGACGGCTACAGGCTGGAGTGGGAAGCGGCGTCCGCGGAGCTTCGCCGGTTGGCGCGTCAGCGCCCGGCCGTGGTCTCTGACAATGGAACGACGCGCCCCTCCGGCAATGGCCGCGACGTGGCCTTGAGGAATTCTCCGCCTTCCACGCTGCGGGTGCTGTGCGTCGGCACCGGCCGGGACGGCACGACGTCGCTGGCGCGGATGATGCAGGAGGTGTTCGACAACCAGGGCAATGGCGACAGGGCCGTGCACGAATGGGCGTCGAGCGAGCTCAATGAGCTGTTCTGCCAGCTCAAGGAAACCAACGATCCCAGCTTCGCGGATCAGATCTCGTCAGACGATCCTCGATTGCCCCCATGCGTGCGTCGTCGGCAATGGTTATGCGGCCGTGCTGCCGATCATCGCCGAGCTCCTCGGCGATCAGGTCACGCTGGTGCATCTGCGCCGGCGCGACCGGGCGGCGTGCATCGCAAGCCTGGTTGAGAATGCGGAGCTGTCGCCGCAGAACCACCTCTACTACGCCGACTCGCCGGCAGCGCAGCGCAAGCGTCTGACCGCTTTCCACTTCGGAGAGATGTCGAAGCAGCGATGGATGGATCTCGTCGCTGGCCGACAAGTTCGGCTGGTACTACGACAAGACCCACGCCTTGATCGAACGGCACAAGAGCCTGTTCCGGAACACGCTCTCCGTCGATACCGAGGACCTCAACGCGGACAGCGTGCGCCTCGCGCTGGCCCACGCGGCCGGCAGTGCCGAGGCGCCGCGCGCCTTCCACGTCAACCGGTTCGTCGATCTGCGCCATGTGCCGCCCGATCGCCGCAGCTTCGTGCAGCGGCTGCTCGGCCAGCTCGATGTCCAGAAGCTCGCCCATGACGATCTCTACGGGCTGCGGCAGGTGCTCAACGAGATGATCTATCATCTGTCGCATTTCCCCGACGCGGCACCGGGCGCGCTGGACGAGCTGCGTTGGACGCTCAGCGAGATGCACGGCCTTCTCGACAGCCGCATCCGCGACGTTCGCGAACTGATGGAGCGGGTCGGCGTGCCCCCCGAGACCGCCGGCGCTGTGAACGGCCACCGTGCGCCGCAGGCAAGCCATGGAGCGCATCCGGGTTGTTGACCGGGCTCGCCGCGACTCTGAGCAGGGGAGCTGCGGGCACGCTCGCCAGCGTTGTATGCGGCCAGCCGATCCATCCGCGCACTGCGAGCAGCAGGCAAGTTCGGGGACGTGGAAGAAGACTTGGCGGGCCACGAACGACGATGATGAGCAATATTGCTTCGCCGTGGCACTATGACCTTGCAGCCTTCCACGCGCGAGACCCCCTCGAACACGCGACCGCCTGCGAGTTCGCGCTGCGCCAACGGGCGGCAGTTCTTCCGATGACACGGGCGCCCTGGGTGAGCGGACGCTGAGCCATCGCAGGAATCGGGTCTATGTCCATTTTCGGGGAAAACCCGGAAGAACTATGCTCCGTTTGGGTATTTCGCAGTTTGGACCCAGAAAAGACCTCAGATTGGAGGGCAAACCAAAACGGCGGCTCGTTGGAGCCGCCGCTTCCCGAACCTCGATCTGCTCGTTTGCGTTCAGGACGGGC
Source organism: Bradyrhizobium oligotrophicum (assembly GCA_050641875.1). Classification (GTDB taxonomy): domain Bacteria; phylum Pseudomonadota; class Alphaproteobacteria; order Rhizobiales; family Xanthobacteraceae; genus Bradyrhizobium; species Bradyrhizobium oligotrophicum_B. The sequence continues at coordinate 5,880,160 of CP192619.1, read as the reverse complement.
TAACCGGCTCAATTTCGCCGGGCCGCCAGGTCTTATTGAACCACGGCTCAAGCGGACCGTAGAGGCGCAGAAGCGTGTTCCAACCCTTGCCGGGAACAGTCTGCACCCAGTTGTGCTCCTTGCCCGCCGGGGCTTTCGGTCCAAAATAGACATCCACTGAACCATCGGCGTTGATCAGGATGTCCTTGTCCTGACTACTCACCATCGGAAACCGTTGGTCAGTCTGGAGCATCGAACGCGTCTGGTTATCGTACAGGATCACCGACCAGAAATCCTTGGCCGGAATGTTGGGCGGCAGGTGTAGCTTGTAGTTCTTACCGCCATCCAAGGGAGCACCTTTGGAATCCACCAATCCAACTGCGTATTGAGAGCCTTGGCCGACCATCTTCGCTTCCATCGCTGGTGTCACGCCGGTCGCATAGAAATAGAAGAATGACGCGGCATCCAGAAAGCGCACGCCGGGTTGCGACTCGAACTTGTAGCCGCCGAGCCACTGACGCCAAGTGCTGTTTGGATAGTAGAACGCTTCCGGAATCCGGCTTTTGAAGAGTATGGCGCGCACCGTGGCATCGCCGACTGCCGCCGCCTCGGTCAGAATCCTCTTCATGCGGACATCGGGAGCGAACGGTTTGCCCTTCTCGATACCGATGGAAGCGAAGTAGCCAAGGGTAACCGGGTCGAGCGATTCTGTCGGCTCGCCCTGAACGACCTGATTGAGATACTCCCAGACCTTATTGTCCGCCGGCGCCACCGTGTTGAAAGCCCTGCCGGATACGTTCACGAACGTGTTGGCCGGCGGATTGGCCGCTTTCGACAAGGGATAGATGCGCGTAAGCTTCTTGAGGCTTTCGATGGCCGGGGTCATGTCCCCGTTCACGGCAAAATTGCGCCAGACAAGAATCGATTCGTAGGTAGGAACCCGTACGACGAGATAACCCTCGGGCACTTCTCCCTTGTAGCCAGGCGGCAACAGCAGATACTTGCCGCCTTTGCCTTTGTCGGGGCCAACCACTCCTATGTCGGTGACATACCGGAACCAGAAGTCATCAATCATGCCCAGCACCATGGGAGGGACCTCTGCCACCAACGGGCCATCGTGCAAGTTGATCCATATCCACGTATAGGCAACGTTGGCGTTGGCTGTCAGAAACAGCGAACGAGCGTCCATCAGCGTATCGAACGTCGGTATCGTCGTGTTGGCAGGCCCAACCTGGAGCAAGCCCTCGCGAAGTCCGGCCATGTTCACCGCCGGTAGTGCCAGCAGATAAGCCTGCACCGCCCGCTGGAAGTCGAGATTATCGTAGAGCTTTTCGACAGTGGCGTTGTCAGGAAATCCGTCGAAGAATTTCAGCGTACCAAGACGTGTCTCAACTTTGTCCGGCGAGGCGATGCCCGGCGGAATCGGAGTTTGCATCTTGTATTGTTGAGCGGCAACCGGAATTGATCCGCAGGCAAGCATCAACGAGGCGACTGTGGCCAAAGCCGTCTGTTTCATGTCGGCAGTCCTTCCATTTCTGCTTTCCGATCGATCTATTGCCGATGGGCGCTTTGATATGGCACAAGCGAACCGTCAGCGGCGGCCTACGCGATTGACCGGACCTCCGCGATTCATTGGCGTTCCAACTCTACCGACGCCGGGAGTAACAACTGCTCGCGCGACCGGCCGTGGCCGCAGCACGACGCCAGGCCTTGCAACGCAGCCGACGGGATATTCGACGTACTGGCAGTACACGACTGCACTGGCGTTCTCGGTGCTCGCGGCTACGAACCCCGCTACCAGCAGCGCAGATGCAAATAATCCAACAGATGGCTTCATTTGAAGTCCTCCCTTTGTAGTTTATTACTGCGGCCGTTAGCCCAGCTGAGCGTTGATGCAGGTCAATACGTCAGTTTCTGAGGTTGGAATGTGAGGGCTGACATGATCTGAAGCCGCTCAGGCTGCGATCGGTGCTGACGTTGTTGACACAAATGCGAAGTGGCGCGACGTCCTGTCATGCTTCCGCTATTGAACTGAACTCGGAAGCGAAACCGACATCCCCGGATCAGTAAATCGTGCCGTGTGCGGTGCTCACAATGTCGTCTGATTGTCATCCGCATCGCTGGCCGAGCGCACTGTTCGCGACCGGCGCACAGGCGCAATGATGTTCGATGTGCCGGGGGAGGGAAATATCGTGGCGTGGAGCAAACGTTGGGCGCTCGATCAGGACGGCGAGATGAAGGCGAAGCCTCCGGTCGCGCTGAGTGTGGTTGTGGGGGTTGAGGTTGGGGAGACGTCGCAAGAATCGGCCTGCCATCCGCTTTGCGCAGGACTTCAAGGATATCAACGATCCCTGCGCCATGCGCTCAACTTTGCTCCGAACCGAGCAAGACTGCTTCGCGCGAAGAGGCCGGACCAGCGGCGGTCCCTCAAGGCTGTTGCGGAGACGCGCCACCGCTTCGTGGCTTGCGGCCTTGACCGACTGCCGCTGCCCCGGCAAGGGCTCGCCAAGCGGTCAGGGCTCACGATGAGCGAACTGCCTCTCTCTCGACCGACAACCAGCATCGCTGTCGGCAAGTCTTTGCCGCCGCGAGCGCGCTGCTGCGCGGCGACAATCAAGGTGAGAACCCAGCAACAGGATGAGAGAGCGGCGGCGGGAGCACATCACCGAGCTGAACACGCGTGCCACAGAGGCCGACCTTCGCCTCAAGCGGCTCTACGACGCCCGAGAGACCGGTGTCGCCGATCTGAACGAGCCGGGCGTGAAGGAACGTATCGCCGGGCTACAGGCGCTCCGGGACCAGGCCATGTTGGACAGTGCGACCCGGCAATCCCTCACCACAACGGTGCTACGCACATTCGCAGCCACGGGCCGCAAGCGGATGCGGATCGGAGGAGGCGGCTATCGCCGCGATCACCTCCGAGCCATCGCCCAAAGGCTCGAGGTTGCCGACCGCGAGGTCCGCATCATGGGGTCCAAAAGCGATCTGCACAGAACGCTCTCCGCCACTTCGGGCGAAAAATCGGCTACGGGCGGCGTTCGCAGTTCTGTTCTGAACTGGCGGAAGGGGTGGGATTCGAACCCACGGTACCCTTGCGGGCACGCCGGTTTTCAAGACCGGTGCCTTAAACCACTCGGCCACCCTTCCATCCGGCGTCGTCTCCGGGACGTCGGCGACGTCCACGCCACAGCGGTGCGAGATCGACGTGGTCCTTGTTTAGGGTGCGGGCTTGCGGCTCGTCAACGGCGCATTCACGCCTGCCCGGACGGCATCAGCTCAAAGCCGACGCTCACCTGAGCGCAAAGGCCATCAGGCCGGAGCACAAGACGGCGGTGCTCAGCGCTGCCAGGGCGAGAAAGCTGCCCGAGAGCAAGTCCTGATGTCGCAACGCTTGATGTCGTAAATATTGGTGTCGCATGGGCCACCTGCTGCGGCTGCGCTACCGGTCCGATCTCACACCGGCCGGAGAAAACCGAGGGCCGGGCGATGAGCGGTCTGGATGATCTGCTGGTCGAAACTGCCGGCTTCAGGGATGTTCCTGAAGTGTCGTTCTTGAAGCGGACGCAAACATTGAAGCGGACGAGAGCCGACCATGGCGTCGGCTGTCCGATCCGTCCAGAATCAGGCCCGCGAGCGGACCCCTTCAAACGCATGAGCAAGGAAGATCCCGGCGCCAACCAAGCCCATCACTGCCGTCATTGCTTCGATCATAGCGAACACACCCTGTTGCGCCCCACGTGAAGCAAACGACGTGCAGCCCCGCACAGTCAAAATGATTCAGGTCCCGGGAAATGAGAACACTCCCAAGTGAGGATTCCACGCAACATATGTGTCCAAAAAGGTGCACTCGCAACACGGTGGCGCAGCGGGGTGCACGCCTGGGCGTCCATCGTCCGCGTCACAACCGCTGGAAAGCTCCGGTTAACCACGGCGGGGCCCACCCCATTTCCGCCGTGTTCGGGTTGCGTTATCCTTGTGCATTGAGTTGCGGGGATGCGACTCGGGGAAGCCGGGACGCGGGGGCCTGATGGGATGGCTCGGCTGCGACCGGCACATTGGTAATTGGGGTCGATGGGGATTGGTCAAACAGATCCGGTCGAGAGAGCGGTGCGCAGTGCCGTGGCCGTCCTCGCCTGCCTGATGGTCGCGAACTGCGCCTCGTCCAACAAGTTCGCCAGCAAGGTCGATCCGAAATACGGCGTGTCGTCGAGCCCGCGCGTCGTCGGATTCGGCGAGCCGGTGCCGAAGGGCGGCGGCGTCTATCGCATCGGCAAGCCCTATACCGTGGCCGGGAAGACCTATGTTCCCGAAGAGGACACCAACTATCGCGCCGAGGGCTTGGCCTCCTGGTATGGCGACGATTTTCACGGCCGGCTGACCGCCAATGGCGAGGTCTTCGACATGACGTCGCTGACGGCCGCCCATCCGACCCTGCCGCTGCCGAGCTACGCCCGCGTCACCAATCTCGCCAACGGCAAATCGCTCATCGTCCGCATCAATGATCGCGGCCCGTACCACGGCAACCGGCTGATCGACGTCTCGAACAAGGCCGCCGATCTGCTCGAGTTCAAGGGGAGCGGCATCGCCCGCGTCCGCGTCGAATATGTCGGCCGTGCGCCTCTCGAAGGGTCCGACGATACCCAGCTGATGGCGACCCTGCGCACCGGCATTCCGGCGCCGGCGCCGTCCCTGGTCCGTGTCGCCTCCGCCAAGCCGTTCGTTCCCGAGATCGGCGCAGGTCGTCCGATCTGCGGCGAAGTCCCGCTGCCCGAGGGGCGTCCCTACACACTCGGCAACACCTCCGCCGACCTGGCGTCGGTCGCGGCAACGTCGGAGATGTCGGCCTCCAGCCGGAGCCGCGGACGCAGCCTCGATAATCCGCGTGCCGTGTCCTACGATCAGGCCGGCCGTTATGTGACGCCGACCAGCGCGTCCGACGGCGCGGATGAGGCCCGCGAGATCCTCGGCGGTCGCGGCCTGTACTGATCACGCAATACGATCACGTAATACGATCTCGCACATCGAACCAACCGCCCCGCGCCGGGGCGGTTTCGATTCGACCGCGCCGCCAAGACCTGTTGGGAAAAGACCTGTTGGGAAGGCCTATTGGGCGCCGAATGGCACGCGCGCCCTGGCCGAGAAGGTCCAGACCCGGGTGTTGCCGCCGATGCCGCCATACTCGGCGCCGAGACCGACGCCGGCGCCACCCTCCGTCTGGATGCCGAGCCCGCCGGTGAAGCGGGCCGACCAGCCCTGCAGCAGCGGCGTCGAGGCGAGCGCGCCGGCGGCGAGCGTGTTGGCGTCCTCCTTGTTGAAGTAGTAGTCGCCGTACATGCCGAGGAACGGGGTCAGCAGCAGGCCGCTGTCGAACCAGGCGACGGGGTAGGCGGCACGCAGGCCGCCCGAGGCGCGGCCGCTAGCGAAGTCGTTGGTGCCCTGCCGCGTGCCCAGCGAGTCGGTATAGGCGTTCTGGTGCTCCCACAGCGCGTAGACCTTGGTCGAGGGCTCGAGCACCACGCCGGCCACTTTGTAGGTGCCGGTCAGGCCGGAGGAGAGCATCCAGCGCTGACCGCTGAAGTTGCCCTGGGCCGTCCCCGCGGTCCCGTCATAGCCGATGCCGGAATAGGCGACGGCGGCATCGAAGCGCAGGGTGGGGACGATCTTCCAGCCGAGATAGGCGCCGGTGGTCCAGCCGTCGCCCTTCAGCTTTCCGTTGATCTCCTGCTGAGTGTAGCTGAACGTCTCGTAGCCGCCGAGCACGCCGACCAGGAAGCTCGGCGTCGCCCGGTAGGTCAGCCCCATCATCGCGTTGAGCTGCTGGCCATACAGCGAGACCTGGTTGGCCTGGGTGATGCCTCCGTTGTTGGTCGTACCGAAGCGATCGACGCCGGTGCCGCGGACGTCAGCCCACAGCAGCCACTCCTTCTGCTCGTGCCATTTTGGCGCGGCCTGCTTCTTGTCGCCACGATCGATGGACGCGAAGGCATCGTCGATCCGCCCCCGGCCGCGTCCACGCGGCGGCTCCCGGCCAGGCAGCACCGAGGAATAGGCGCTGCCGTCGCTGGTGGCGGCGCGGTCGCTGGCCGGAGCCTGCTCGTCCTGGTCGCGTGGATCGGCTGAGAAGTTGAAGCGCATGCGCATGTTGCCCGGCGACATGAACGGACCGCCATCACTGAAGCCGTCGGCAATCGCGTCATCGATTGCGCCGGAGATCGCCTGTCCCGAGTTCTGCGCCACCAGCTTGCTGACGGTCTGCTGCAGCGAGCGCAGCCGCACACTGTCGACGGGCACGTTGACGGTCTGGGCGAGGGCAGGCGATGTGCTCGCGGTAAACAGCGCGCTGCCGGCATAGCTCGCGGTGATCGTGTGGCTGCCGACGGCGAGCGTCGAGGTGGCGAACGTCGCGACGCCGCCAGCCAGTGTCACCGTGCCGATCGGCGAGCCGTTGTCGTTGAAGGTGACTGTGCCGGTCGGCGTGCCGCCCGACGCCGAAACCGTGGCCGTGAAGGTCACGGGCTGGCCGAACTGGCTCGGATTCTGCGACGAGGTCAGCGCGACCGTCGTGACCAACTGGCCCACCGACAGATTGAAGGTGGCATTGGCCGAGGCACTGTTGGTGTCGGTCACGGTCACCGTGTACGTGGTCATTGCCGCCGGCGCCGTTGGCGTGCCGGTGATCTGGCCATTGGTCGTGTTGAAGCTGAGGCCGGTCGGCAGGGCCGGCGAAACGGCGAAGACCAGCGCGCCCGTCCCACCCGAGCCCGTCACCGGCGTGAATGGCGTCACAGCCTGGTTGATCGGCAGCGCGCTGGACGGGACCGCCGTCGCCGCCGTCACCGCACCATTGATGGTCAGGCTGAACGTGTTGCTCGCGGTGGCGTTGGCGGCGTCGGTCACGGTCACGGTGAATGTCGTCGCCGCAATGGTCACCGTGGGCGTTCCGGAAATGCTGCCGTTCGCCGCATTGAGGGACAGTCCGGCCGGGAGCGTCGGCGCGACGGAATAGGTGAGCGGCGCGGTGCCGCCGCCGCCCGTGACCGGCGTGAACGGCGTGACGGCTTGGTTCGCGGTCAGCGTCGTCGACGCGATCGCCTGCGTCGCGCTGACGGCGCCATTGACCGCCAGGCTGAACGTATTGGTCGCCGTGGCACTGTTGGCATCGGTCACCGTGACCGTATAGGTCGTGGCGCCGCTGGTCGCCGTCGGCGTGCCCGTGATCGCGCCCGACGTCGTATTGAAAGCGAGACCCGCGGGCAACGCCGGCGCGATGCCGTAGCTCAGCGGCGAGGTGCCGCCGGCGCCGGTGACCGGCGTGAAGGAGGTCACCGCCGTGTTCACGGTCAGCCCCTTCGAGGCGATCGCCTGTGTCGCCGTCACCGCGCCATTGACCGCCAGGCTGAACGTATTGGTCGCCGTGGCGCTGTTGGCGTCGCTCACCGTGACCGTATAGGTCGTGGCCGAGCTGATCGCCGTCGGCGTTCCCGTGATGGCACCCGTCGAGGTGTTGAAGCTGAGACCCGCAGGCAGAGTCGGTGCGATGGCATAGGTCAGCGGCGACGTGCCGCCGCCCCCGGTGACCGGGGTGAAGGATGTCGCCGCGACATTGACGGTCAGGGACTTCGCCGGAATGGACTGCGTCGCGCTGACGGCGCCGTTGACGGTGAGGCTGAACGTGTTCGTCGCGGTCCCGTTGTTGGTGTCGGTGACGGTCACGGTGTAGGTCGCCGTCGCCGCGCTGGTCGAGGGCGTGCCCGAGATCGCACCGGTGGAAGTGTTGATGCTCAGCCCGGCCGGCAGGCTCGGCGAGATTGAATAAGACAATGCGCCCGTGCCGCCGCCGCCTGTGACCGGGGTGAAGGCGGTGATCGCCTGGTTGGCGGTAAACGTTCGCGAGGCAATCGCCTGCGTCGCAGTCACTGCGCTGTTCACCGTCAGGCTGAACGTGTTGCTGGCGGTGGCACTGTTGGCGTCGGTGACCGTGACCGTGTAGGTCGTGGCGCCGCTGGTCGCCGTCGGCGTGCCCGTGATCGCGCCGGTCGAGGTGTTGAGCGTCAGGCCCGTCGGCAGTCCGGGCGCAACGGCGTAGGACAGCGGCGGCGTGCCGCCCGATCCGGTGACCGGCGTGAACGAGGTCGCTGCTGTATTCTGTGTCAGCGCCTTGGAAGCAATGGCCTGGGTCGCGCTCACCGGACCGTTGACCGTCAACTGGAAGGTGTTGCTGGCGGTCCCGTTGTTGGCATCCGTCACGGTCACCGTGTAGGTGGTCGTGCTGCTGGTCACGGTCGGCGTGCCGCTGACCTGGCCGGTGCTGGTGTTGAAGCTGAGACCGGTCGGCAAGGTCGGCGCGATCGCATAGGTCCGTGGCGTCGTGCCGCCGCCGCCGGTGACCGGCGTGAATGTCGTGATGGCCGTGTTCACGGTGACGGTAGCCGAGCTCACCGACTGCGTCGCGGTGACGGCGGTATTCACCGTCAGGCTGAACGTATTGCTGGCGGTGGCACTGTTGGAATCGGTGACCGTGACCGTATAGGTGGTTGCACCGCTGCTCGCGGTCGGCGTGCCCGTGATCGCGCCGGTGTTGGTGTCGAGCGAGAGCCCGGAGGGCAGCGCCGGCGAAACGCTGTAGGTGAGCGACGGGGTACCATTGCTGCCGGTGACGGGCGTGAAGGAGGTCACCGCCGCATTCTGCGTGAGGATTTTCGAGGCGACAGACTGGGTCGCGGTCACGGCCGAATTGACGGCGAGACTGAACGTGTTCGAAGCCGTCGCGCTGTTCGCGTCCGTCACGGTAACCGTGTATGTCGTCGATCCGCTCGTGGCCGTCGGCGTGCCCGTGATCGCGCCGGTCGATGTATTGAGCGAGAGACCGGAGGGCAGGGACGGGGATATGCTGTAGGTGTAGGCCGGCGTGCCGCCGCCGCCGGTGACGGGCGTAAAATTGGCCGATGGCTGATTCTGCGTCAGCGTCTTCGAGGCGACCGCCTGCGTCGCCGTGACCGCGCCGTTGACGGTCAGGCTGAACGTGTTGCTGGCGGTGGCGCTGTTGGCATCGGTGACGGTGACCGTATAGGTGGTCGCGGTGCTGGTGATCGTGGGCGTGCCGGTGATGGCGCCTGTCGACGTGTTGAAGGACAGGCCAGTCGGAAGCGGCGGGGCGATGCCATAGCCGAGCGGCGCGGTGCCGCCGGAGCCGGTGACCGGCGTGAACGAGGTCGCCGCAGTGTTGACGGTCAGCGCCTTCGACGCAATGGATTGCGTCGCGGTCGGACCGGGCAGGTTGATGGTGAGGACAAAGGGAGAGGTCGCGGACCCCGCGCCCGAGCAGCTTGCCAGGCGATCGCTACAATCGGGCGCATAATACAGCGTGATCGTGTCCTGGGCGCTGCCGCTCAGGCTGTTGAGCGTGATGTTGATCTGCGCATTGCCGGTGTTTGCATTCTGACCGTTGTCGTTGGCGCTGCTCGGAACCAGGGTATAGGTGCCCTTGGCAGTGGTCGCATTATAGTTGGTGAAGGCGCTCGCACTGGTGCCCGCAATCGGGAAGTTGACCGCCGCATTCGTGCCTGACACGGAGTACACGCCGTAGACGACCGCGTCGTCTCCCGTGTTGGCCGTGCCGACGACGGTGAGACACAGGCGATAGACCTGGCTCACTGAGGTGAAGGTGATCGTGGCGCCGCTGGTGGAATTGATGGTCTGATCGCAGACCGCCTGGGCCGATGAGATCGAGGCGCCCATGGCCGCGAGCACGACAAAGGTCGTCACTGCCAACGTTCTCACGTTGCTGAAGGCCGACGACCAGCGAGATCAGAAACTGCTCGAACGACGTCTTCCACGCGCCAATCATGACCGAGAAAAGCTGCACCTTGCCCCTGCGCTTCCCCGAGATCGCGGCCGACACCGGGCCGCGGCCCCAAATATTTTGCGACTGCAATAAAGATTACAGAAAACTTACCGTTGATTAAGCTTTGTTTCTCCTGTGCCGCAAGCCGGTGATGCGCGGAACCGCTGCGTCCCGCGGCCTTTCTCGAAGTCAGTTGCACACCCGCAACACCGCGACCTCTCCGCGCGCTGATTCGCAAGTCTCGCTCCCGCCACATCCTCTGCGGGTTCATGCTTGACTGTTCCCGTTGGATGCATGACACTTTCGAATTGCACACGATGAATACTGGACGGCTCGGTTGTTCGCGTTCGTGGTGACGTGCTTTGTTGTCTCGTTGAAGTTTTCTCGCTGAATTACACAAAATCAATTGGAGGCAACGCATGCCGCTTACGCCTGTGCTCGGGCAAATCATGCCATTTGCTGGCAGCCAACCGCCCCGAGGATGGGCGTTCTGCAACGGCGCGCTGCTGGCGATCCAGCCGAATCAGGCGTTGTTCTCCCTGCTCGGCACCTATTACGGCGGCAACGGTGTCACGACCTTCGCGCTTCCGGACCTCCGAGGCCGCGCGATCCTCGGTTCGACCGGCAGCAGCGGCGACTACCCTGCGGGTATGGTCAGCGGCGAGACCAACGTGACGCTGACGACGGCGCAGATGCCGAGCCACAATCACATGATCCAGGCGTCCAGCAACAATGGCGCAGGGCGTGGTGGGTCGGCCACCAACAATGTGTTCGCGACGAATACGATTCCGCCGGACAATCCGACCCTGATTTTCACCACCGCGGGGACCAACCAGGTTCCGCTATCGCTCAACACCAACATCGTCGACATCGGCGGCGGGCAGCCCCACAACAACATGCAGCCCTACCTCGTGATCAATTATCTGATCGCCCTGAATGGGGTTTATCCCTCGCGCAACTGAGACCGCTCGGCGCTCGCGTTTCTCTCCATCGTTGGAATCCGCCACATCGCGCCCGCTTCGCGGCGCCCACCGCACTTGAAAGGATGTCGGGATGTCAGACCCGTTTCTCGGCGAGATCAGGCTGTTTGGCTTTCCGCGCGTCCCGGATGGCTGGCTGGCCTGCGACGGCAGCTCATTGTCCATCGCCAACTATGATGCGCTCTATACGATCATCGGGACGACGTTTGGTGGCGACGGCGTCCAGACCTTCAATCTGCCCGATCTGCGCGGCCGCGTCCCGATCGGGCAGGGCACGCCGCCCGGCGGTGCATCCTATCTGCTGGGGCAACTGGCCGGTGAAGACGAGCACCTCCTGATCACGACCGAGATGCCCACGCACAGCCACGCCCTGTTGGCGTCGACCACCGTCGCCGACACGGCGAAGCCGGGGACCAATACCCTCCTGGGAACCGCGACAACGGGCAATCTCTACGCGCCCAGCGCTGACGCCGGGACCTACGAAGTGATGGCGGCCTGCGTCGGGCCGTCGGGGCAGAGCGTGCCGCACAACAACATCATGCCGACCGTCGTCGGCAACTACTGTATCTGCATCAGCGGGGTTTATCCCTCGCCGGGCTGACGCTTCGCGGCTCGATCGGCTTCATTGCGCATTTTCGAGGAGAGACGAATTTGTCAGACCCATTCGTCGGTGAGATCCAGGCTTTTCCGTTCACGTTCGCGACCGGCGGCTTCAACAACGCCTGGCTGCCGTGCTTCGGGCAGCTCGTCGCGATCCAGCAGTTCACGCCCCTGTTCGCGCTGATCGGCACCTACTACGGCGGCAATGGCACCACGAATTTCGCGCTGCCCAATTTGAGCGGCGCGATCACCAACGGCCAGGGCGACGGGCCGGGCCTGCAGCCCCGCACGATTGGCGAGACGATGGGGACCAGCACGGCGTTTCTCACGACGGCCGAATTGCCCGCGCATAGCCACACGCTGCAGCTCGGCGCCAAGACGGCGGCGAATGCCACGCCGGGTCCGGGCACGGGCGTGGGCATCGTGGCGATCGATCCCACCTTCAACGGGTTCGTGGCGCCACCGGCCAACACGACGCTGGCCCCCAATGCCGTGACGCTGAACGGTCAGAGTCTTCCGCACGACAACATGCAGCCGACCCAGGCGCTGATCTGGTGCATCTGCTACGCGGGCATCTTCCCGTCGTTCAACAACGCCTGAGCCGAGCAGGCCCGGAGTGACGATCGGGGCCGAGATCGTCTCAGGGGACGTTCGATTGCGGCTGCGGCTTGCCGAGACCGCCGACGGACCGTTTCTGCGCGACCTTTTTGGCTCCGTCAAAGGCGCGCAACTCGCCGCGGCCGGTCTGCCGCCGGCGATGCTCGACCTCGTGCTGGCGCAGCAGTATCGCGCCCAGGCCGCGGGCCATGCGGCGCAATGTCCGGCGGCGCAATCGCTGATCATTCTCCGCGATGCCGCGCCGGTCGGGCGGCTGCTGCTCGACCGCACGGCGTCGCGATGGCACGTGGTGGATCTCGCGCTGCTGCCTGGCGCGCGCAACACGGGTGTCGGGCGCGAGATCATGCAGGCGGTCGCCACTGCTGCACGGGAGCAGGGCGCCCAGGTGCTCTCGCTCGCGGTCGCGACGACGAACGAGGACGCGATAAGGTTCTACGTCCGGCTGGGCTTCCGCGATGTCGCGAACGGGGCGACGGCGTCGCATCGCATGATGGAGCTGCCGCTCGCGCGCTAGCGGGCAGGAGCCACTTCGCGCAGGAACGCGATCAGCGCCGCATTCACCTCGGCGGCGCGTTCCTGCTGAATCCAGTGGCCGGCGCCGTCGATGATCAACTTGCGCCGGAGATCCGGCAGCACGCGCGCCATGTCCTGAACGCGCTTGGCGCCGATCAGCCCGGTCACGACCGCGTCCGCGCTGCCGGCGATGAACAGTGACGGCTGGCGGATCTGCGCGTCCTGCCACGGCGCGGTCAGCTCCCAGTTGCGGTCGATGTTGCGGTACCAGTTGAGGCCGCCGCGAAAGCCGGAGGCGCGATAGGCCGCGACGAACTCCGCGAGATCGGACTCGCTCAGCCACGCCGGCAGAGGCCGGGCGGGGTTCGCCGCGCCGAGGAAGCCCTTGTCCGGTGCGACGAACAGCGACTGCGGATCGGAGAAGCCGCGCGCCAGCATGGTGCGCATCGTCAGCGCCACGTCACGCTCGAGCTCGGCCTCTGCTTGGCCGGGCGTCTGAAAATACTGCCAGTAGAAATTCCCGATGCCGCCGGCGCGGAGCGTCTCGAGCGGACGGGCGCGGCCGCGAAACGGCGGCGGCACGCTCAGTCCGGCGACGGCCGTGAACAGGTCCGGTCGGAACAGCGCCGCATGCCAGGCCACCGGCGCGCCCCAGTCGTGGCCGATGATGACGGCCTGGCGCTCGCCGAGCGCCTCGACCAGTCCGACCATGTCTCCAACCGTGTCGAAGATGGTATAGGCGCCGATCTGGTCAGGCGCCTGCGAGCGGCCGAATCCGCGCATATCGGGCGCCACGACCCGATAGCCCGCGGCGGCAAGGGCAGGGATCTGGTGCCGCCACGAATAGGACAGCTCGGGCCAGCCGTGGCACAGCACGACAAGCGGGCCTTCGCCCTGTTCGCGCACGAACAGCTCGATTCCGTTGGCCTTGATGGTCCGCGTCGATGACACCGTTCCCCCTTTGATTGCGCGACTTTGACAGCCGGCCCGGGACGTATCGCACCGCGCGAAGGGCCGTGCAAATCCATGGGACAGTGGTCGGATCCGCGGGATTGCCGAGTTGTTCGCGCCTCCCGCAACTGCTAGAATCCCAGTGCGCTCCAGAGCTTAGCCGATGGATTTCATGACCTTACCGCCGCGTCCCTCCGGTTTCACGTCCGGACGGGTGACGCGTGCGCTCATCGCCTTGGCCGCGGCGCTCGCCGTCGGCTGGAGCGGCGTGCTCTACGCTGCCAACCAGAGCGTCCAGGGCGCGCGCAAGGAGGAGGGCGGCTTCGACGGCGATGCGCCGACCGCGATCCTGATCGAGGCCAATAGCGGCAGTGTGCTGTTCGAGAAGAACGCGGACGAGCTGCGCGCCCCTCCAGCATGATGAAGCTGATGACCGCCGAGGTGGTGTTCAACGCCGTCAAGGAGGGCTCGATCAAGCTCAATGACGAATACCGCATCAGCGAGAATGCCTGGCGCCGGGGCGGGGCGCCGTCCGGCACCTCGACGATGTTCGCCGCGCTCAACAGCAAGGTGTCGGTCAGCGACCTCCTGCACGGCGCCATCATCCAGAGCGGCAACGACGCCTGCATCGCGCTCGCCGAGGGCATGGCCGGCAACGAGAAGATGCTTCGCCGCCGACTACATGACCAAGCGGGCGCGCGAGCTCGGGCTGACCAAATCGACCTTCGCCAACTCCAACGGGCTGCCCGACCCCGGCAACAAGATGACCGTGCGTGAACTCGCCATGCTCGCAAGGCACATCATCCTGGATTTCCCGGAGTTCTATAAGATCTTCGGCGAGAAGGAATTCACCTGGAACAAGATCCGGCAGCAGAACCGCAACCCGCTGCTGAACGCGATGGAAGGCGCCGACGGCCTCAAGACCGGTTTCACCAAGGAAGGCGGCTACGGCATGGTCGGCTCGGCCGTGCAGAACGGCACGCGGCTGATCGTGGTCGTCAATGGCCTGGAGGATTCCGAGGACCGCGCCACCGAGGCCAAGAAGATGCTGGAATGGGGCTTCCGCAATTTCGAGACCCGCACCCTGTTCGCCGCAGAGCAGCCGATCGGCTACGCCAAGGTGTTCGGCGGCGAGAGCCGCTCGGTCAAGCTGTCGAGCCCGGTGCCGGTCAAGGTCATGGTGCAGAAGAACGGCGGCGACAAGCTGATCGCCCGCATCGTCTACAGCGGCCCGGTCAGGGCTCCCATCGAGCCCGGGCAGAAGGTCGGGGTTGTCAGGGTCTGGCGCGGCCCCAATATCGCCATGGAGGCCCCTGTCTATGCTGCGGAGGCGGTGGGCAGGGGATCCACGATGCGGCGTGCGATCGATGGGGTCAGCGAGCTCGTGATCGGGATGTTCCGCGCCGGGGCCGAGAAGCTCTAGACAGATGGCGGATGCAGCTTTGAAACGTGGTCCTGGCCGCGGCCGATTCGTCACCTTCGAGGGCGGCGAGGGCGCCGGAAAATCTACGCAGATCAAGATGCTGGCGGACCATCTGCAGAAAGAGGGTGTGCGCGTGGTCCTGACCCGCGAGCCCGGGGGATCGCCGGGCGCGGAGATCATACGCCACCTCGTGCTGTCGGGCATGGGCAAGCTGCTGGGCCCGGAGGCCGAGACACTGCTGTTCGCGGCCGCGCGCGACGACCATGTGCGCAACGTGATTCTGCCGGCGCTGAGCCAGGGCAGCTGGGTGCTGTGTGACCGCTTCTTCGATTCGACCCGGGCCTACCAGGGCAGCCAGGGCAAGGTCGCGCCTGATGTGCTCAATGCGATGCAGCGGGTGACGATCGGCGATCTCAAGCCGGACCTGACTCTCATTCTCGACGTTCCCGTCGAGATTGGTCTGAAGCGCGCCGGGGCGCGGCGCGGCGCCGGAACCCCGGACCGGTTCGAAGGCGAAGACATCAAGTTCCACAAGGGGCTGCGCGAGGCTTTTCACAAGATCGCCGCCGAGGATCCCCGGCGCTGCGTGCTGATCGACGCGACGGCGAACGCGGAAACGGTCTCGCAGCTCGTTTGGGACGCCGTGCGCGAGCGCCTGTTTACGGAAGTGGCGGCGGCGTCATGAGCGCACGCAAGGTCGAGCCGGAGATCGCGGTCCGCCATCCACGCGAAACCACCGCCTTGTTCGGGCACCGCGAGGCCGAGGCGGCGCTGCTTTCCGCCTACCGCAGCGGACGGATGGCGCATGCCTGGCTGATCGGCGGCCCACAAGGCATCGGCAAGGCCACCTTGGCCTACCGGATGGCGCGCTTCGTGCTGGCCCACCGCGATCCCACCACCCCCGAGGTGCGCGCTGCCGATTCGTTGTACGTCGAGGCGGAGGACCACGTCGCGCGCCTGATCGCCTCCGAGGCCCATGGCGGGCTGCTCACCTTGGAGCGCTCGGCCAACGACAAGGGCGTGCTGCGCACCGTCATCACCGTGGACGAGACCCGCGAGACGATCTCGTTCTTCGGCTCGACGGCGGCGGTCGACGGCTGGCGGGTGTGCATCGTCGACACTGTCGACGAACTCAATCCCAACGCCGCCAATGCGCTGCTCAAGATTCTCGAGGAGCCGCCGCAGCAGTCGCTGTTCCTGCTGGTCAGCCACGCGCCGGCCCGCGTGCTCGCCACCATCAAGTCGCGCTGCCGAAGGCTTTCGCTGCGGGCGTTGTCGACCGACGACGTCGTCAGCGCCGGCGCCGAGGCCACCGGGATCGAGGCTGGCGAACCGGGGCTCCGGGAGGCTGCCAAGGCGTCCGAAGGCAGCGTCGCGCGCACCCTGACGCTGATGGGCGGTGATGGGTTGCAGCTGCAGACCCGCACGGCGGCGCTGCTCGCGAGCCTGCCGCGGATCGACCAGGGCGAGCTGCATGCCCTGGGCGATGCGCTCGGCACCAGCGACCGCGTCGCGCTGGCGAGCTTCCTCGACAGCATCGAGCGCTGGGTGGCGGAGCGGCTGCGGGCCGCAGATCCGAACGCGGAACTGCCGCGCCTTGCACGGCTGGCGGAGGTATGGGAAAAGATCGTCCGCGCCGCGCGCGACACCGAATCCTATAATCTGGAGCGAAAACCGCTGGTTTTCTCGGTGTTCGGGATGCTCGCCGAAGCCACGCGGTAACCGCGCCGACCATCATCCCGGGATCATCAGGATCAATCCGTCGACCGACGTCGTCAAAGAGGAATCTGCCGTGGCCAAGGCCAGCAAGACAACCGTGAAAAAGGGCAAGCCCGCGAGCAAGAGCAGCGCGAAGAAGGCTGCCCACAACGAGCCCGCGAAGGGCAAAGTCAGCGCGGCCAAGGCGAAGGCGGCGAAGGACAAGGACGCCAAGAAAAAGACCGCCACATCCAAGACGGCCCCCGCGAAGGCCAAGAGCAAAGCTCCGGCGGCGACCGCGGCCAAGAAAGCTTCGAAGAGCGCCGCCAAGAAAGCCGTCAAGAAAGCTGTGAAGGCGCCAGCCAAGAAGGCCGTGGCAAAGCCCGCCACACCGCCGGCCAAGAAGACCGCCGCCAAGCCTGCGGCAGCAACGAAAAAGCCCGCGGCAGCAACGAACAAGCCTGCGGCAGCGAGGAAGCCCGCCGCTCCGAAACAGCCGGCCGCACCGAAGAAGCTCGCGCCGGCCATCGTTGAAGCGCCGAAGCCGCCGCGCGCCGCGAAGCCGAAGGCACCGCGCAAGCCGAAGGTCGAGGCCGCCGTAGTCGTCGAGATCGATGAGATCGTAGCGCCCGTCGCCGCAGCTCCGGTCGACAAGAACACCTTCTACGTCACGACAGCGATCGCCTATCCCAACGGCAACCCGCATATCGGCCACGCCTATGAGGCGATCGCGACCGACGCCATCGCGCGCTTTGCGCGGCTCGACGGCAAGGACGTGTACTTCCTGACCGGCACCGACGAGCACGGCCTGAAGATGGTGCAGACCGCGCAGAACGAGGGCATGACGCCGTCCGAACTCGCAACCCGCAACGCCGGCCGGTTCCGCGAGATGGACGAGCGGCTGAACGTCTCGTTCGATCGCTTCATCCGCACCACCGAGCCCGCGCATCACAAGTCGGTGCAGGCGGTGTGGACGCGCATGCTCGCCAACGACGACATCTACGCCGACACCTATGCCGGCTGGTACTCGGTCCGCGACGAGGCCTATTACGCCGAGGACGAAACGGTCGTCGGCGAGGACAATGTCCGCCGTGGGCCGCAGGGCACGCCGGTGGAGTGGGTCGAGGAGAAGAGCTACTTCTTCCGCCTGTCGGCCTATCAGGACAAGCTGCTCGCGCTCTATGAGAGCCAGCCCGATTTCATCGGGCCGGACGCGCGGCGCAACGAGATCATCAGCTTCGTCAAGGGCGGGCTGAAGGACCTCTCGATCTCGCGCACGACGTTCGACTGGGGCGTCCGGGTGCCGCATGACGACGAGCATGTGATGTATGTCTGGGTCGACGCGCTCACCAACTACATCACCGGCGTCGGCTTCCCCGACGAGAGCGATCCGAACTGGAAGTACTGGCCGGCCGACGTGCACGTCATCGGCAAGGACATCATCCGCTTCCATGCGGTGTACTGGCCGGCTTTCCTGCTGTCGGCCGGCGTCCCCGTGCCGAAGCGGGTCTATGCGCACGGCTTCCTGTTCAACAGGGGCGAGAAGATGTCGAAGTCGGTCGGCAACGTCGTCGATCCGTTCAATCTCGCAGACCAGTACGGCGTCGACCAGCTGCGCTACTTCTTCCTGCGCGAGGTGCCGTTCGGCCAGGACGGCAACTACAATCACGAGGCGATCGTCGCCCGCATCAATGCCGATCTCGCCAACGACCTCGGCAACCTCGCGCAACGCTCGCTGTCGATGATCGCAAAGCAGCTCGGCGGCGTGCTGCCGGAGCCCGGCGAGTTCTCGGCCAACGACAAGGCGATCCTGGCGGAGGCCGATGCGATGATCGGCGCGGCGCGGAAAGCCATGGCGACGCAGCAGATCCACCAATGGCTCAATGCCGTCTGGTCGGTGGTGGCCGAAGCCAACCGCTATTTCGCGGGTGAGGCGCCGTGGGCGCTGGCCAAGACCGATCCGCGGCGCCAGCATACGGTGCTCTATGTCACCGCCGAGGTGATCCGTCAGGTTGCGATCCTGACCCAGCCGGTGATGCCCGCGGCCTCGGCGAAGCTGCTCGACAGCCTCGGCATTCCCGAGGACGAACGGAATTTCGCGCGGCTCGGCGGCGAGGTCAGGATCGCGGCCCGGACGCAATTGCCGGCGCCGCAGGCGGTGTTTCCGCGCTACATCGAGCCGACGGCCGCGTGATGCTGGTCGACAGCCATTGCCATCTGGACTTTCCGGATTTTGCCGAGGATCTGGATGGCATCGTCACGCGTGCCGCCGCCGCTGGCGTCGGCCGCATGGTGACGATCTCGACGCGGGTGCGCCGGCTTCCCGAACTGCTCGCCATCGCGGAGCGGTTCGAGAACGTGTTCTGCTCGGTCGGCACCCATCCGCACAATGCGGATGAGGAGGACGGCATCCCGGCCGCGGAGCTGATCGCGCTGACCAGGCATCCGAAGGTGGTCGCGCTCGGCGAGGCCGGACTCGACAATTTCTACGACCACGGCTCGAAGGACGCTCAGGAGCGCGGGTTCCGCGCGCACATCGCGGCCGCCCGTGAAACCGGCCTGCCGCTCGTGATCCATACCCGCGAGGCCGACGCGCAGTGCGGCCGTATCCTCGAGGAGGAGATGGCGCGCGGACCTTTCAAGGCCGTGCTGCATTGCTACACCGGCGGACGTGAGCTGGCGATGAAGGCGATCGATCTCGGACTGCACATCTCGTTCACGGGCATCGTGACGTTCAAGAAGTCCGAGGCCTTGCGTGCGCTCGCCGCCGAGGTGCCCGCCGACCGCATCATGGTCGAGACTGACGCACCATATCTCGCGCCCGGCAAGTTCCGCGGCAAGCGCAACGAGCCGGCCTATGTCGTCGAGACCGCGAAGGTGCTGGCGGAGACCCGCGGCGTCTCGCTCGAGGAGTTCTCGCGCCAGACCACCGAGACCTTCTTCAAGCTGTTCTCCAAGGTGCCGCGGCCAAAGGAGGCTGCATGACGCTGACGCTCACCATCCTCGGCTGCGGCTCCTCGGCCGGCGTGCCGCGCCCGGCGCTGGGGTGGGGCGCCTGCGATCCCAACAATCCCAGGAATCGCCGCAGGCGCTGCTCGCTTCTGGCTGAGCGCCGCGGAGCGCATGGTGTGACGCGCGTCGTCATCGACACCTCGCCTGATCTGCGCGAGCAGCTGATCGATACGCAAGTCGATCACATCGACGCGGTGTTCCTCACGCACGAGCATGCCGACCAGACCCACGGCATCGACGATCTGCGCTCGGTGGTGATGCATCAGCGGCGGCGGATTCCGGTCTATTTGAACCAGTCCACCGCCAAGGACATCATGCACCGGTTCTCCTATTGCTTCATCTCGCCACCCGGCAGCGACTATCCGCCGATCCTGACCCAGCACGCCATCGAGGCCGGCGAGACCCAGGCGGTGGAAGGCAAGGGCGGCGAGCTGAAGCTGACCGCGTTCCTGGTCCAGCACGGCAACATCCCCGCGCTCGGCTACCGCATCGGCAAAGCCGCCTACACGCCTGACCTCAACGACATCCCGGAGGAGAGCTGGGGAGCACTGGAGGATCTCGATCTCTGGATCGTCGACGGCCTGCGCCCGGCCTCGCATCCGAGCCATTTCTCGGTCAACGACGCGCTGGCCTGGATCGAGCGTTTCAAGCCGAAGCGCGCCGTCATCACCAACATGACCGCCGACCTCGACTACGAGGTGCTGCGCCAGAGCCTGCCCGCCGGCGTGGTGCCGGCGTATGATGGCATGCGGCTGGAGGTCGGGTAGGGCGCGTCCGCTACCACTGGCGTCATTGCGAGGAGCCGAAGGCGACGAAGCAATCCAGAGTCGTCGGGATGACCCTGGATTGCTTCGCTTCGCTCGCAATGACGATCACAGATACGCTCGATCAGTTGGAGGCACTGCCATGCTGTCGCTGTTCTTCGAGGTCGAAGTCAAGCCGGGCCGGCTCGACCAGTATCTGCAGCTCGCGGCGGCGCTGCGGCCCGAGCTCGACGCGCTCGGCGGCTGCCTGTTCCTCGATCGTTTCCGGAGCCTGTCGCGCGACAATCTGATCCTGTCCTATCAGATCTGGCAGGACGAGGGCGCCATGGCCGCCTGGCGCGTGCACGCGCATCACCACGACATCCAGACCCTCGGCCGCGACAAGGTGTTTTCGGACTACCGCCTGCGCGTCGCCGAGCTGGTCCACGAGATCAGGCCAGGGCAGGCGGCCTGGCAGCCGGAGCGGCGCGGCACCTACAATGATCCCAAGCGGCGTGCGCCGACCTACGTGCTGGCCGTCGAGACGGCCGAGCCGCAGTTGAGCAGCGTGACCGACCTGCCCGTCGCGGACTTTTCCAGCGTCTATCGGGAGGGTCGCTTTGCGCATCTCATCGAGCTGCCGGATGAGACCACCGGCCTCGCGCTGAGCAAACAATTGCTGACCGAGCCGGGGGCCGACAACATCCGCATCGTCGAGGTCACCCGCGACTACGGCATGTACGACCGCCGCGAGGCGCCGCAATATTATCCCGAGAAGAGCAGGGACTCATAATCTCCGTCATTGCGAGGAGCGCAGCGACGAAGCAATCCAGGGCGTCGCAAGGACTCTGGATTGCTTTGCTCCGCTCGCAATGACGAGTTGGCTGATACTGCGCCCAGTGGCAAAGCCGAATCGGCTTGGTAGACCGCGTGGCGCGCAGGGCGCGATCAGCGCAGCGTAATCCGCCACAGTCGCTGGCACCGGTGCGGCGGGTTACGCCTGCGGCTAACCCGCCCTACTCACGGGCAACTACGCCGTGATCGCCTTGGCCGAGTCGACCTGATTGCGCAGCAGGAATTTCTGGATCTTGCCGGTGGACGTCTTCGGGATCGGGCCGAACACGATCGTCTTCGGCGTCTTGAAGCCGGACATGTGGCTGCGGCAATAGGCGATGATCTCGGCTTCGGTCGCCTCGGCGCCGTCCTTCAGCTCGATGAAGGCGCAGGGCACCTCGCCCCATTTCGGATCGGGTTTGGCGACGACGGCGGCGAACAGCACGGCGGGGTGCTTGTAGAGGATGTCCTCGACCTCGACCGAGGAGATGTTCTCGCCGCCTGAAATGATGATGTCCTTGGAGCGGTCCTTGATGATGACGTAGCCGTGCTCGTCGAGCACGCCGAGATCACCGGTATGAAACCAACCGCCGGCAAACGCTTCCTGCGTCGCCTTCTCGTTCTTGAGATAGCCCTTCATGACGATGTTGCCGCGGAACATGACCTCGCCGATGGTCTCGCCGTCGCGCGGCACCTCCTGCATCGTCTCCGGATCGAGCACGGTGACGGCTTCCTGCAAGGGTAAGGCACGCCCTGGCGGCGCTTCAGCCGCGCGCGCGCTCGGGCGCGGGCAGGTCATCCCAGCCGGGCTGCTCGGCGCAGACCGAGGCAGGGCCGTAGACCTCGGTCAGGCCGTAGACATGCGTCAGCTTGATGCCGATGCTCTCGGCGCCTTCGAGCACAGCGACCGGCGGCGCGGCGCCGGCAATCAAGCCGACCACCGGCTTGTCACGCTTGCCCTTGGGCGCATCAGGCGCGTTGATCAGCACGTTGTAGACGATCGGCGCGCCGCACATATGAGTGACGCCGTGCGCCTTGATGAGCTCGAAGATCCTGGTCGGCTCGACCTTGCGCAGGCAGACATTGACGCCGGCCGCGGCCGCCATGGTCCAGGGGAAGCACCAGCCGTTGCAGTGGAACATCGGCAGGGTCCAGAGATAGACCGGGTGCTGGCCGAGCCCGCCCGCGAGAATGTTGCTGACGGCGTTCAGATAGGCGCCGCGGTGATGGGTGACGACGCCCTTGGGGTTGCCCGTCGTGCCCGATGTGTAGCTCATCGCGATCGCGTCCCACTCGTCGGCGGGACGGCGCGGCTCGAAGGTGGGATCGCCCGCGGCGACGGCGGCCTCGTACTCGATCTCACCGATGCGGCTGCCGCCGGCATAGGAGGCGTCGTCGACGTCGATCACGAACGGCTTGGCGCCGCTCATCAGCTTCAGCGCCTCGCTGATCACGCCGGAGAACTCCGGATCGACCAGGATGATCTTGGCCTGGCCGTGATCGAGCTGGAACGCGATCGACGGCGCGTCGAGGCGGATGTTGAGGGTGTTGAGCACGGCGCCGGCCATCGGCACGGCAAAATGCGCCTCGTTCATCGCCGGGATGTTCGGCAGCATCGCCGCCACGGTGTCGCCCTCGCCGATGCCGCGGCCTGCCAGGTACGACGCAAAGCGCCGGCAGCGCTCATAGGTCTGGCGCCAGGTGAAGCTGCGGCCTTCATAGACCGTGCTGACGTGGTCGGGATAGACGGCCGCGCTGCGCGCCAGGAAGCTGAGCGGGGTCAGGGGGACGTAATTGGCCGGGGTCTTGTCCAGGCC
The DNA here is from genome assembly GCA_050641875.1 of Bradyrhizobium oligotrophicum. GTDB lineage: Bacteria > Pseudomonadota > Alphaproteobacteria > Rhizobiales > Xanthobacteraceae > Bradyrhizobium > Bradyrhizobium oligotrophicum_B. Next base: position 5,857,148 of record CP192619.1, on the reverse strand, counting down.
GAGCTTGTACTGGTTCGTGCTCATCACCACCCTCCCTTGCGATGTGAAGAGTTTACAGGAACCCGATCGAAATCCACGGAAAAATCGCAACCACGATGAGGCCGATGAGAAGCGCCAGCAGGTAGCCCCAGATCGGGCGGATGCCCTCGGCCGGATCGACCCGGCCGATGGCGCAGGCAGCGTAATATCCGACCCCGAACGGCGGTGCGAACAGACCGATTCCCATCGCCAGGATGATCACCATGGCATAGTGCACCTCGTGCACGCCGACGGCCCGCGCGATTGGAAACAGCAGCGGACCGAACAGCACGATCGCCGGAATGCCCTCGAGCACGCTGCCCAGGATCGTGAAGGCCACGATCGAGACCGCGATGAACGTCGCCGGGCCGCCCGGCAGCCCGGTCATGGCGGCCGCCAGCGCGCGCGAAAAGCCGGACTGGGTCAGGCCCCAGGCCATGCCGGTCGCCGTCCCGATGATCAGCAGGATCGCACCGGACAGCGCGGCCGTCTCGATCAGCATCGGCATCAGCCGGCGCCAGTCGAACCGGCGATAGATAAGCAGGCCCGCCAGCACGCCATAGACGATGCCGATGGTCGAGACCTCCGTCGCCGTCGCGACGCCCTCGACGACGGCAGCGCGGATCACGAAGGGCAGGGCCAGGGCAGGGAGCGAGACGATGAAGGCCTTGCCGATCTCGATCCCGTCGCGCGGCGGACGCCGCTCATGTCTTCGTTGCGGTAGCGCCACCACACCAGCGCGCAGAGCGTGAACGCGAGCACGACGCCCGGCAGCAGGCCGCCGGTGAACAGCGCCGCGATTGAGACGCCGGTGACGGAGCCGATCGTGATCAGCACCAGGCTCGGCGGGATGGTCTCGGTCTGCGCGCCGGTGGCGGCGAGCAGGGCGACGAGATCGCCGGGCTTGGCGCCGCGCGCCTTCATCTCCGGAAACAGCACCGGCGCGACCGCGGCCATATCGGCCGCCTTGGCGCCGGAAATGCCGGACACCAGGTACATCGCGCCGACCAGCACGTAATGCAGTCCGCCACGGACGTGACCCAAGAGGCTCGCCAGGAACGCGACCATGGCGCGGGCCATGCCGGTCATCTCGATCAGCAGACCGAGGAAGACGAACAGCGGCACCGAAAGCAGAATGAGGTGGCTCATGCCCTCGTCCATGCGCCCGACCAGCACCATCAGCGGCGTGCGCGTCGTCAGCGCCAGATAGCCAAAGATCGCGAGCCCGAACGCGAACGCGATCGGCACGCCGGCGAACACGCACAGGCCGACCACGCCGACGAAGAAAATCACGAGGTTGATGTTGCCGAGCGGCTTCAGCAGCGGCTGCGCCACCCAGAACAGCGCGATGACGGCTGCGACCGAGACGACGGCCAGCAGCATCGTCCTGACGCTGGCCGTGCGGGCGAGACGGATGAGGGCGAACAACGCCATCAATCCGATGCCGACCGGCAGCGCGGCGGCGCGCCAGATGTTTTCGATCTGCAGCGCCGGCGTCGTGATGAAGCTTTCCTCGTAGGCGTAGTCCCACGACGGCCAGGCGATCATGACCAGGAACGCCAGCGCCGCGGCAGTGGCGACCAGATCGAGATAGGCGCGCAAGCCGGGCTTGCGCGCGCCACCATTGCCGTCATCCGCATGTGCTCGCCGCGGCGGAACGCCACCGCGGCGCCGAGCATCGCAAGCCACAGGAACAGGATCGAGGCGAGTTCGTCCGACCAGATCAGCGGCTGGTGCAGCACGTAGCGCGCGACGACGCCCGCGAACAGGGATGACGATCTCGGCCACGACCAGCAGCGCGGCCGGGATCTCGACCAGGAGACCCAGCAGGGCGTCCAAGCCATCGAGCCAGGGACCGGCGGCGAGGGGTCTCGATGACCACCTCGCTGATCGCAATTTCCGTGAACTCGGCATGCGCCATGACGTCACCCGAACGCGTCTACGTCAGTGCAAGAGTTACGACAGCTTGCCGACGGCCTTTTCCAGGAGCGCCCAGGCTTCGTCGCCATACTTGCCCTTCCACTCGGCATAGAAGCCGGCGGTGCGCAGCTTGTCGCGGAACGGCGCGACGTTCGGCTGATTGAAGGTCAGGCCCTTCGAGGCGAGCTCCGCCTGCAGGCCGGCATTGAGCTTGGCGACGTCCTCACGCTCCTTCACGGCGGCCGCGTTGATGTGCTTGGCCACGATCGTGCGCATGTCGGCCGGCACGGCCTCCCAGGCGCGGCGGTTCGCCAGGAACCAGAAGCCATCCCACATGTGGTTGGTCAGCGAGCAGTATTTCTGCACCTCGTACAGCTTGGCGGTCGAGATGATCGCCAGCGGGTTTTCCTGGCCCTCGACGACCTTGGTCTGCAGCGCCGAATAGACCTCGCTGAAATTGATCGAGGCGGGCGCCGCCTCGAACGCCTTGAACATCGAGGTCCACAGCGGCGACACCGGCACGCGGATCTTGAAGCCCTTCAGATCGTCGGGACCATTGATCGGCTTGGTCGACGACGTCGTCTGGCGGAAGCCATTGTCCCAGATCTTATCCATCACCATCAGGCCGGACTTGGTGATCTGGCCGCGCACATAGGCGCCGAGATCGCCGTCCATGGCCTTCCAGACCGTGTCGTAGTCCGGGAACGCGAAACCGATGCCGTTGATCGACGCCGCCGGCACCAGCGTCGCCAGGATCAGGCCGGACAGCGTGAAGAACTCGACGCCGCCGGAGCGGATCTGGCTCAGCATGTCCGTGTCGGAACCGAGCTGGTTGTTCGGGAAGATCTGCAGGTCGAACTTGCCGTTGGTCTCGGCCTTGATCGCCGCCGCCATCTCCTTGGCGCGGACGTTGAGCGGATGGGAAGTCGGGCAGGTTGTTGGCGTACTTGTAGGTAAAGTCGGCGCTCTGCGCGCGCGCGACATGCGGGGCCGCGATTCCACCCAGAACGGCCGAGGCCGCAGAGGCCTTCAACAGCGCGCGTCGTGACAGGCTCATTCTCGTTTCTCCCTGGAGAAGCTTCTTCTTGTTGCATCCGTTCGCTTGATGTCGCGGACCGAATCCCGTCGATGTCACCAAGCGTCACCAGCGCTTATTGCAGCGATGGGCCCGAGCAGCAATATCGGCGTTCGCAGCTAACGCTGCTGAGCGGGTTCTGGACGCTGGCGGCGCCTTTCAAGAGCATTCTGCAGACTCCTGGGACGACGGAATATCTGAGCTTTTGGCGCCAAGCTCCTGATATCCCTCAGCATATAAATATTCCATAATATACCTTATGCGAATTGGCTACAGGCGGCTCCCTGACGTGGAAGCCCGCACAACGGCCCGCCCAGTGCACGTCGGCGCCTGTGCGAAATCGCCCCGCCTCGTCACCCCGCAGTCTTCGTTTGGTCAAAGCCCAGAGGTCAAAACCGCATCCTTCAGGATTGGGCACGGGCGTATCGTGAATGGGATCCGAAGACATGCCAGTTCAGTCGACGTCGAAGGAAGTTGATCCGGGTGATGTCGCGCTGCCGCCTGACGACGCCGTCTGCGAGGAGATCTCATCAGCGGGTGCTGGCCGAGGTGCGCGCGCGTATCGATCAGCGGATCGCCGCCATCGAGGCCCAGGCTGCCGCTGATGCGGCCGAGGCTGCCGAACCCGGTGCAGGCAGCGAGCACGTGGAAACGGCTCGTCCGGCCCGGCGCCGGCCCGTATTGCGGGCCATGATCACGCTGATGGCGTCAGCCGGGCTCGTCGGCGCTGCCATCACCCTGGCACGGGACCATACCGAGACCATCACCTCCGTCACCGACCGGATCGAAGCGGCGGTTCAATCCATCCGGCGTGAGAACGCTGCGCAGGCGGCGAATCCGGCCGTGGCACTGGAGACCGCAGCGAACGGATCGAGTGCGGCCGAGACGGTCCCTGCCTCACCATCACCATCCGTCTCACCAACACCGGAGACGTCACCAGGATCGACATCAACGCGCGCCAGCGATCCATCCTCCGCGATGGCGGAGGCAACACCGGAGCATGACATGCCGCCCGCTCCCGACCGGGACCTCGCGCCGCTGATCGAGAAGATCGCGCATGATGTCGCCGATTTGCAGAGCGGGTTTCAGGAGTTCAAGGCCAGCCAGGAGCAGGCCAACCGCGATCACGCCAAGGCGATCGAACAGCTGCAGGCGAGCCAGGACCAGCTCGCGCGCGCGTTCCGCGCAGCGAAGACCGAGCCAACAACCGTTGGCGCGGCCGCGCGTCTCGCGCCCCGGCCGCCCCAGGCGCGCCCGCCTCGATTCTAAGTCGTTCCAGCACGTTTCTTCCGGACACGCCGGGACGCGCGCGGATTTGGCCGTCATCAGCGAAATCGCCAGATCCAGTGCGCGTCGCCCCGGTCGCGCCGCTCGACGATATCGATCCTCATGAAGCGGTCGTGCGCGAGCGCTGCGCCGACCCAGAGTTCGTTCCAGGCCTCGAACACGTCCGGCGGGAGAGCCTCGCGCTCCGACATCAGGCGCCAGGACGTCTGACGAACGAGGATCGAATCGCCATCCAGCGACAGCTCTGCGTCGTCGCCTTGTCCGCGGGCCAGCCGCACGAATGCCTTGGCGAATCCCGCGGAGCCGGGCTCGACGCCGCCAAGGAGCACAGCGACGTCGTCGAACGTTTGCATGCCGATCAGCCTCGCCGCGGCGCCAGCCAGATGGCCGCCCTCCTCTGGGCCGAGCACGGCCACCGTCTCCGGGACGATCGAGGTGATATACTCCATCGCATAATTGCGGAGCACCTTGAGGAGCCGTTCTTCAGGCCAGGCGTTGTCCGTAAGCTTGGGAGCGCGGGCCGGATCGAAAGGCGGGCAGCGCTCGCCCGGCGAGAACCGAAGTCGTTCTTCTGGCGCGAGATCGTGGTCCCATTCCTTGTAGTAGCCTTCCAGCCCGGGCTGGCCGTCGACCGTCTGCCCGGTGCAGACGAAGCCGAGCCTGGGATTGCCGAGCACGATGCCGTTGTTGGCGTGCCATCCGCGCAGCATCGCGCGTGACACCTCCGAGGGAATGCCGCAGATCGCGGTCCCCGACCAGATCCAGCGCGGTGGCGGATAGCGCACCCATGCCTTGCGATCGTTTTCGTAGACGTATTCGACCTTCACGCCGCCGACCTGGTTGGACAGATAATGGTACTGCGCGCACGCCACCGCGTGCGGCAGACTGTCGAGACCAAGTTTCTTCAGCCCAGGCAGGAAGCGGGCCAGTTGCTGCCGTCGAAACGTCCGGAGCACGATCTCCGCAGCGCGCCGCGGGCCGGCCCGCGACGACAGCATAAGGATCAGACCAGTCAGGTAGGCGTGATAGATCAATTCGACGGCGCGATAGGCCGCGACATCAGCCGCTGGCTCGTGGCCCTCCCGCTTCAACTGGCTCTCCTTTTCGAATGCTTTGCTCGCGGATAGCTGCTGAAGAGCATGTCTCCGAGTTTCGGCCAAGCTGCGCCGCAAGGCTGGACAATCACGGTGGCGCGTTGCCTGCCCTGTGCTCAACTCTCACAGATAGTTCGCCGCGGCTTCGGCCTCGAAGCGGTCCGGCGGGCCTTCCCAGACGATCTTGGCATGATCCAGCACGTAGACGCGGTCGGCGTGCGGGAGCGCGAAGGTGACGTTCTGTTCGCCGAGCAGCACCGTGATCTTGGTGGTCTCGCGCAGTCGATCAAGCGCCTTCGACAAGGTTTCCAGGATGACCGGCGCAAGTCCGAGCGTCGGCTCGTCGAGGATCAGGAGCTTCGGCTTCATCATCAGCGCGCGCGCGATCGCCAGCATCTGCTGCTCGCCACCGGACAGCGTGCGCGCCAGCTGCGGCTGCCGCGACTTGAGGATCGGAAACAGCCCGAACAGCCATTCGAGCCGCTCGGCACGCTCGGTGTCGGACAGCGCATTGCCGCCGAGCTCGAGATTTTCGCGCACGCTCATGTCGCCGAACAATTCGCGCGTTTCCGGGCACTGCACGATGCCGGATCGCGCGATCTGCGCCGCCGTGCCGCCGGCAAGGCTGCGCCCTGCCCACTTCACCTCGCCCGAATACGGCACCAGGCCCGAGATCGCGTTGAACAGCGTCGTCTTGCCGGCGCCGTTGAGGCCGACGACCGAGACGAACTCGCCCTCATGGACGTGCAGCGAAACGTCCTGCAGCGCCTGCGCCTTGCCGTAGAGCACGCCGACCTTGTCGACCTGCAGCGCCGGCGTGACGTCCTTGAAGCTCGCCTCCGGCCGCGCGGTCGAGACCAGCGCGCCGCCGAGATAGACCCGACGCACGGTCTCGTCCTGCATCACCTCGGTCGCTCTGCCCTCGGCGATCTTCTCGCCGAGATACATCGCGAGCACGCGGTCGACCAGCGCCGACACGCTCTTGACGTTGTGGTCGACCAGCAGCACCGCGTGGCCGTCGTCACGGAATTCGCGGATGAGCTCGGAGAAGTCGGCAACCTCGGACGCCGTGAGGCCGGCGAAGGGTTCGTCGACCAGCACCAGCTTCGGGCTGCGCGCGACAGCCTTGGCGAGCTCGAGCCGGCGCAGATCGGCAAACGCCAGCGTCGGCGGCCGGCGATCGATAACGCCGCCGAGGCCGACGCGCTCGGCGATCGCGCGCGCCCTGGCATCGACGTCCTTGTCGGCGAACAGCCGCGTCAGCTTGTCCGGCAGCAGCGCGACCTTGATGTTCTCCAGCACGGTCTGGCGCGCCAGCGGCCGCGAATGCTGGAACACCAGCCCGACGCCCATGCGCGCGATGCGATGCGACGGCAGGCCGGCGAGCTCGACGCCGTCGAGCCTGACCGAGCCGGCGGTCGGCCGCTCGACGCCCATCACGCTCTTCATCGCCGTCGACTTGCCCGAGCCGTTCGGCCCGATCAGGCCGAGGATCTCACCGGGGCGGATCGAGAAGCTCAAATTCTTGACGGCGACGAGGCCGCCGAACCGTTTGGTGAGGCCGCTGACCTCCAGCATCGGAGCGCTGCTCATTGCGCGAGTCATGCCTTGGCCCCTCCCCTGATCATGCCGAGGAAGCCGTCGGGGAAGAACAGGATGACCACGAGCGCGATCACCGAGACGATCAGGGTTGCGAGCTCGCCGAGCGGCCGCAGCAGTTCGCCCATGCCGATCAGGAAGATCGCGCCGATCGCGGCGCCGATGACGGTGCGGCGGCCGCCGAGCACCGCGGCGATGATGATCTGCACGCCGACGCCGACATCGACGAAGGTCGAGACCGAGGCCGTGCCCATGTAGAACACCATGAGCGCGCCGGCGAGCCCGGAGAAGAACGCGCTGACGACGAAGGCGGCGAGCTTGTGCTTGGTGACATTGAAGCCGAGCGCGCCGGCCTGGATCTTGTCCTGCCCGCTCGCCTGCAGGATGAGACCGATGGCGCTGCGCGACAGGCCGAACAGGATCGCACCGCTCACCAGCATGAAGCCGAGCGCGATCCAGTAGTTGGTCTTGGCATCGATCGAGATCACGTCCGGTACCGCAAGCCCGATCTCGCCGCCGGTCAATCCCGCGGCGACGACGATGAAGTTCTGCAGCATCAGCACGGCGACCAGCGTCGTCAGGCCGAAATACGGTCCGCTGACGCGCAGCGCCGGCAGCGCCAGCACGACGCCGCCGACGACCGCAGCCAGGGCACCGGCGGCGATGCACAGCCAGATCGAAAGGCCCGGCGAGAAGTGCGCATCGAGAATGCCGGCCGTATAGGCGCCGACGCCGATCAGGAAGGTCGGTCCGAAATTGACCTCGCCGGCGAAACCGAACAGCAGGTCCCAGGACATCGCGAACACGGCCGTGTAGTACGCGACCGTCAGCAGTCCCAGGACGTAGCCTGAGACGTAGGTCGGCAGGACCAGAGCCACGATCACGGTCAGGAGCGCGATCCAGAACAGCCGCGACGTAACGAATGCAGGCATGCTCACCTCCGTCCGAACAGCCCTTGCGGGCGCAGATACATGACGACGACGAGCAGCAGCAGCGCCGGGATCGTCCGGTAGGCCGGCGAGATCAGATAGGCCGTTCCGGTCTCGAGATAGCCGACGACATAGGCCGCGATCAGCGAACCCGACACGCTGCCGAGGCCGCCGAGCACGACGATCGAGAACGCGCTCGCCGTCAGCGGTCCGACGCTGTAGGAGCTGACGCCCAGGAACATGCCGAGCAGGATGCCGGCCACTCCCGCCAGCAGTCCGTAGATGGCCCAGACGGTGAGATAGATCGACGACAGCTCGATGCCGAGCAAGGTGACGCCGCGCGGGTTCATCGACGCCGCCATCACGGCCTTGCCGCGCCTGGTGCGGTTGACCAGGAACCACAGCAGCCCGATCGCGACCCAGCAGATCACGGCGGTGAAATACTCGTTCTTCGGCGTACGCACGCCGAACACCGTGGTCACGCCCTCGACGATGGGCAGCACGGTCTTGGCGTTGTTGGTGAACAGATACGCGATTGCCTCCTGGATGATGATGCCCCACAGCAGCGTCGCGGTCAGGATGAAGATCTCCTTCTCGGACTCTGCGATGACCTTCGATCGCTGGATCGGCCTGACGGCGATGAAGTAGGTGGCGAACGCCAGGATGAAGCCAGCGAGGACGCCGATCAGCGCTCCCGTATAGGGCCCGACGCCGAGCTCGCTGGCGGCGGCCCAGGCCGCGACCGCGGCGCCGACCATGATGGCGCCGTGAGAGAGATTGAGCACGCCCGAGACACCGAAGATCAGCGTGAAGCCGGTCGCGCCGAGGGCATACAGCGCGCTGATGGCAAAGCCATCGATCAAGATCTGCCAGAAAAGCATTGAAAATCGACCTGCAACGTCAGGACTGAGGCACCAAGAAAATGGGCCGCTCCTTGAAGGAGCGGCCCGCGATGCGTCAGTTGCTGGCCGCCTTGAGCTTGATGAAGGACGGCCAGGTGGCGGTGCCGGCGGCGAGCTCCTTGGGCCAGACGTTGACCTGCTTGCCGTTCTGCCATTGCAGCATCAGCCCGGTGATGTAGCCCTTTCCGGTCCGCAGCGCATGCGGGTTCGGGTCGCCCTTCGGCTTGAAGGCGATCCGGCCGATCGTGCCGACATAGTCGGTCGCTTCCATCGCCTCGACCATCTTGTCGGGATCGGTGCCGCCGGCGCGATGGATCGCATCCGCGATCATGTAGACGTCGTCATACGAGGTGTAGCCGGCATAAGACGGGAAGTTTCCGAACTTCTTCTGATAGGCCTCCACGAACGGCAGCGTCTTCGGCGTCACCGCGACGCCCGGTCCCGACACGGCATTGTACATGACGCCCTCGACCGCGCCGTTGGTGTCCTTCCAGAAGGTCGAGTTCGTCGCCTGCGAGGAGATGCCGAACATCGGGATCGGCACCTGCTGGCTCTTCCACTGCACGGTCGGCTGGGTGCCGACATGCGAGATGCCGGTGATCATGACATCCGGTTTCAGGCCTTCGATCTTGTTGAAGATCGGCGTGAAGTCGGTGGTATCAGGCGACATGCGGATATGGTCGACGACCTTCAGCCCGATCTCCGGCAGGCACTTCTCGTAGCCGGCGTCGAGCGGCGTCGTCCACGCCGCATCCTCGCTCATGATCACCGCGGTCTTCATCTTGTAGGGCTCGACCAGCAGATCCTTGGCCGCGTCGCAGACGAGGCCGGCCAACGAGGTCGAGGTCAGATAGCCATGGAAGGTGTATTTGAGCTGGTCGTAGTTCTTGGCGATGTTCTGGGTGATGACGTCGGAAGCGGCGCCGGGCGTGATCATCAGCGTCTTGAGACGCCCTGCCCACGGCTCCAGCGCCAGCACGACCTCGGAGATGTAGCTCGCGATGACCGCGTTGACCTTGTCCTCGCTGACGGCGCGCTGGAAAGCACGCACCGATTCCGCCGAGGAGGAATGATTGTCGTAGACGACGATCTCGATCTTGCGCCCGTCGACGCCGCCCTTGGCGTTGATCTCCTCGGCGGCGAGCTGCGCCGCGGGTGCGATCGACGAACCGGCGACGGCCTGCGCTTCGGCGATGACACCGATCTTGATCGGGTCTGCGGCCCAGGCGGCCGAAGAGACGAGCGCGGTTGCGCAGCTCGCAAGCAAGATGGACTTGAGCGAAATCATGAAACCTCCCGAATCCTTATGCCTCTGACGGGCAGGCTCAACTTTGGTCTCCCATATGCCAGTGAGCAAGGGAACATCCCAAGACGGGCTCTGCGCTCAGCGCATTGTGATAGCGCGCCGCGCTCATGGCTCATGGAATATCTTACAGGACTGCATGGTTCCTGTGCGCCGCCCAAACATGTCCGCTGCGTTGCAGCAGCGGAGGCACCGAGTTGAACCATGACGGCACGGTGCTCTTGACCTGAGAGAAGCTTCTCGACTGAAGCGGCGACCTCAACTCAGCCAAGCTGACGCAAGTGCCCAAGCATCTCGTGCACGTCGTGGGTCATGACGGCGAGAAGCGCTCATGGCGAGCTTCCCCCATTTCAGGCCGGAGACCAGGATCAGCAGGAGAGCCTTCACGCCGGCCCGCCCGCATTGTCGCCACGCGGCTTGCGGCGCAGGAAGTTCATGACCGCGGCCCCGGCGCCGACGACGGCGAAGATGATGATCTTGGCGAACTTCAGGACGAACGCACCGGCCAGCGCCAGCAGCCCGAGCTTCTTCGCGGCAACGCCGCCGACCAGCGCCAGCAATCCATACTCGGCGATCCGATCCGTGCTGGCGCTGAAATCCTCGTAGCGCTTGCCGGCATTGTAGGAGAGATCGGACAGCAGCTCGTGCGCCACCGCCTTGTCCCCCGCGATCCGCTACGAGCTGGACAGGAGGTTCAGGCTGAAATAGCCGTCACGCCCGAGCGCGTAGGTGTTGTAGTTGACGTTCTTCGGCACATCGTCGGATTGCCCCTTCTCCTTCGCGAGCAGCGACCAGACGAGACGATGCGTCGTGGCATCGTAGGCCGGCGGCTCGACCCAGCCGACCACGGCCATTTCCGGAAATCCGCGCGCGGCACGGTCCTTGTTCGCCTCTTCGGCGCCCGCGCGAAGGTTGCTCAGCAGATCGTCCGCGTTCCAGCTCTTGGCGTCGTCGTCTTTGATGTAGCCTTCCTTGATCTGCTTGATGACCACCATCCAGTCGTCGTTCTGCCGTCTGCCGACGACCAGCCCGACGAAGGTCGCGTCGTTGACGACGTTGCCGAGCGCGCGAAGGACCCGCAGGCCTTCGTTCTTCGGGACGTAGAAGTAGTCGGTCGGCAGCTTCAGCGTGCCCTGGTCGATCAGCACGATGTCGGTTGGTCCGTCGGTGCCCGCTTGGCTCGCCGCCTGCCAGGCCGCCATCAGTTCAGCCTTGCGCGTAGCCTCATCCAAAGGCACGGCCTGCGCGTGAGCGGACAGGACGACGAACGCTGCGCACAACACTGCGCGCGCAATGACAATCAAGTTATGCACCGGCCCCAATCCCCTGAAACATCGGTCGGATAGTACCTCGAAGGCTCGGCAGCGCGCAACGAAGGCCGAGTCAGGCCTCTCGAAGCAATCGATTGGCGCTGCAGCGGGGGAGAGATGGTCCGAAAAGGCCCCCTCCTCGTCACGACGCTGTCTTGCTTTCGGCCAAAGCGGCGGGTCGAGTCACGTTTGAAAATTCAAAGAGAACATCGGCATCGGCGGCGGGCCAAGGGTTTGGGGATCAGCAATGCAGTCCACACAGAACGTGCAACAGATTGATCAGACCGAGATCGGCCTCGCCCCTGAGAAGCCCGAGAAGGCAAGCTACGATCAACTGTACCGGCGGGTCCTGCGCGAGGTGCTGACCAGGATCGATACGCGGCTCGCGGCGATCGAGAAGCCGGGTGTGGCGGCGGATGCTGCTGCGGCGGCGAGCACGAGCGAGGCGACAGGCAGCAGGGCCAGCCGCTGGGCGCGGATGAAGGCGCCGCTCGGCAAGCTGCGCGGGCGCAACGCCGTGGGTCTCGCTCTCCTGGTCGTGCTGGTCGGTGGCTCGGTCGCCTGGTCACAGCGCGACGCCGGCACCTCGCTGATGGACCGCTGGATGCCGGGTGCCAGCGAAGCGACGCAGGACGAGGCGTCAGCCCAGCAAGGCAGCGAGGATGCCATGATGTCGAATGCCTCGCTGAGAGGAGCGGAAGACACCACCGGCCCCCGCGAGCCCGCGACGTTGATGCAGAGGATGGCGCGCGACATCGCCGATCTGCAGCAGGGCATCGAACAGATCAAGTCGACGCAGGATCAGGCCAGCCGCGATCACGCCCGCGCCATCGAGCAGCTGCAGGCCGGCCAGGATCAGCTGATGCGACTGGTGTCGCGGATGTCGAACCAGGCGGTGCAGGCACGCGGTACGGCGGGCCCGCCCCAGCAGATCATCGTCACGCCGCAGCAGCGGACCACCACGGGCATGGCCCGGCCGCAGCCGGCGCAGCCGCAGGGCTCGACGTTCGGGACACTCTTTACCCGGAACACCTCGGGTATTCAGCCGCCGATGCCGCGTTGATGGTGTGATCGACAGCGGCCATCGGTAGCGGGTTTAGCCGCTCCCGATGCGCCCACTTGCGGATCGGCTCGTTACGAACAGGCGTGAACGCGGCCATCGTAGCCGCGATAGGTGCCCTTCTCCGCATCGTAGGTGCGGAAGCTCTTGCACCTGACACCACCCCTCTTCGCCTCCCGCTTCATTTCGCTCTTCGATTGGCTCTTGGGCTTGCGGACGCTCTGCGCACGCTTGGCGGACGTGGTCGCAGCCGCCTTTTCCGGCGTGGCCGCGGAAGCAGCTGCGGCCGGCGGCTCGGATTTCTTGGGCTCGGCCGGCGCCGCCGCGGGCTTCACATCAGCGGCGGTGGCCGGCTTTTCCGCCGGCGCCGCGGCGGCGGGCTTGCTCTCCTCGACCTTCGCCGGTGCGGGAGCGTCCTTGGCGAGGGCGGCGGGCTGAACGGCCGGAGCGGGCTCTGCCGGCTTCGACTCGGTCACTGCCGGCTGCTGGCCGACATCGGTGCCGGAGTTCGGTTCGACCTTGGTCTCGGATTTGGCCTCGGCCGGCTTGTTCTCGGCCGCAACATCTGCCGCGGTTTTTTCGGTCGATACTTTGTCCGCCGGCTGCTGGCTCGCGCTGTCTGTGGCCTGAACGGGCTTGGTGTCCGCAGCGGCTGGCTCGGCGGGCTTCTCGGCCGTCTTCTCAGGCTCAGCCGCGGCCTTGCCGGCAACATCCGAGGGCTGCTCAGCGGGCTTGGTTTCAGCAACCGCGGGCTTCGGCTCTGACTCTACGGGCTTGTCGGCCGTCGGCGCGGCAGACTGCTCCGTGGCGGGCCTGGCCGCATCGTTCGCGGCTCCCTGGGCCCAGGCGCTGGAGCCAGCGATCACTCCGAGGACGCAGAACAGAACGCCCGCGCGAACGGCTGGCGGACAAACAACGGAAACTTGCATGCTGGAAAACTCGCTTGAGGGGCCGGCAGATTGCCGGTTTACGTCATCTGCAGCCAGCTTTCGCCACGAAAACTGCATGCGCGCAAAAGAGTCGCACAAGGTGTGCTTTCCGCATCATGGATTTGCAATCGCGGCGTGAAGGCCGGCGCGCCGACACTCAATGCGTCGGGTGCCGACGGCACATTGGCCCCCTGAACGGCGTGGACTGCGTCCGGCTGGAGTCAGGGTGGCGTCGCGGCGCGTCACGCGCTCACGGCGTTGCGGCTGATCACGTGATGGTAGTACGACGCGCTGAGCTTGGGCGTGCGCACCTGGGTGTCGAAGTCGACGTGATAGATGCCGAAGCGCTGCTTGTAGCCGAACACCCACTCGAAATTGTCCAGCAGGCTCCACAGGAAGTAGCCCTTCACGGGCACGCCCTCGGACGTTGCGCGCTGCAGCTGGGCGAGATAGTTGCGCAGATACATCACGCGGTCGAGGTCGTGGACCCTGCCGTCGGCGGTCAGCCTGTCGTCCGAGGAGGTGCCGTTCTCGGTGATATAGATGGTCTGGAGATTCCAGATCTTGGCGGCGAGCTTCGGCACCCAATAGGCCGTCTCCGGACCGACCAGCAGCCAGGGTGAGCTCATGTGCGGGAACGAGGACGGCATCGGCAGCACGTCGAATCCGGCTGCGCGGTCCGAGGCGACGACATAGGCTTGCGGCGCGTAGATGTTGAGGCCGACGAAATCGACCGGTGATGAAATGATCTTCAGCTCGTCGGAAGTGAATTTCGGCGCATCCTTGCCGGACCACGCCAGGAACCCCTCGGTGTAACGTCCCTCGAGGATGACGTTGAGGAAGCCGGCGTTCATCTCGCGCGTCGCGATCTCGGCGGCGCGGATGTTCTCCGGCGTGTCGATCGCCGGCAGGCAGGCCGTGATGTTCTCGGCCATGCCGACGCGCATGCCGGCTTTCCCGCCGGCGCGGATGGCCTGGACAGCGAGACCGTGGGCCAGCGCCACGTGATGGCGCGCCTGGTTGACCTGCTGCTGCGGCAGCTTCAGCCCGGGCGCATCGACACCGAGACCATAGCCGAACGGGATGAAGCGGCCGCATTCGTTGATGGTGAAGATGGTCTTCACACGGTCGCCGAGATGCTGCGCGACGTAGCCCGCATAATGCGCGAAGGCCCTGGCCGTGTCGGCCGACAGCCAACCGCCGACGCGGTCCTGCAGCGCCTGCGGCAGATCCCAATGATACAGCGTTGCGTAGGGCGTGATGCCGTCGGCCAGGAGCTCGTCGACGAGGCGGTTGTAGAAGTCGAGGCCCTTCGGATTGGGCGTCAGCCCGCCGTCGGGAAATAGCCGGGGCCAGGCGATCGAGAAGCGGTAGGCCCGGCAGCCGAGCTCCTTGATCAGCCGCACGTCGTCCTTGTAGCGGTTGTAGTGATCACAGGCGACGTCGCCGGTGCTGCCGTCCTCGATGTTGCCCTGCACATGCGTGAACACGTCCCAGATCGACGGCCCGCGGCCATCGGCCGTGGCCCCGCCCTCGATCTGGTACGACGATGTCGCCGTCCCCCAGACGAAATCGTTGGGAAACCGCCGCCCGGCATCCTCCTTCACCGCGCCCTCCTCCGCTTGCACCGGGCCATTGGCCGCCCCGAGGGCGGCCAGCCCGGCCAGCTTTGCAAGATCACGGCGGGAGACGTCGTTCGGCATTGATGAACCTCAAACCTCTGCTGCTATCGTCCCCGATCAGGACGGCGAAAGCACTACGAACCATATCTGCGCGCCGATTTGAACCCGCCCGAGGTGGCGGCAATGGAGCGGCCCCGATCACATCTGCGTCCGGACTCGACGCGTCAATGACCGATGGCGCCGCGCTCGGCATTGTGACAGCCGCACGGCCGCGGCGGCGCTGAAACGCGCCGGCTCGCACCATGGGTTTGCAGCGCCCCCGGCTCGACAGCGGTGCCCGATTACGCCTATGGTTGTGTCATGACGGATCACGATCACCATCACGACCATCCGCACGATCACTCGGACCTGTCCGAGACCGATCTGCGCGTCCGCGCGCTCGAAAGCATCCTGACCGAGAAGGGGTATATCGATCCCGCTGCGCTCGACGTGCTGATCGAGACCTATGAGAGCAAGGTCGGTCCCCGCAATGGCGCACAGGTCGTGGCGCGGGCCTGGATTGATCCGGCCTATCGGGCGCGCCTTTTGGCCGACGCCACGCCGGCGATCGGTGAGCTCGGCTATGCCGGCCGCCAGGGTGAGCACATCGTGGCGGTCGAGAACACGCCGGATCTGCACAACATGGTCGTGTGCACGCTGTGCTCCTGCTATCCGTGGCCCGTGCTCGGCCTGCCGCCGGTCTGGTACAAGTCGGCGCCCTATCGCGCCAAGGCGGTGAAGGATCCGCGCGGCGTCCTGAAGGATTTCGGCTTCGAGCTGCCGCCGACGACGAAGATCCGGGTGTGGGATTCGACGGCCGAGGTCCGCTATTTCGTGCTGCCGATCCGTCCCGCGGGCACCGAGGGGTGGAGCGCGGAGCGGCTCGCCGAGCTCGTCACGCGCGACAGCATGATCGGCACCGGGCTGCCGAAGCAGCCGCACGAGGTCGGCCGCTGATGGATGGCGCACATGACATGGGCGGCGTGGCCGGCTTTGGTCCGGTCCGCCCCGAGCCGAACGAGCCGGTGTTTCACGCCGAATGGGAGCGTCGCGCGTTCGCTATGACGCTGGCAATGGCGACGCCGGGCGGCTGGAACATCGACATGTCGCGCTTCGCGCGCGAGAACCGTCCGCCGGACGATTACCTCGGCATGAGCTACTACCAGATCTGGCTCGCGGGCATCGAACGGCTGATGCAGGAGCGGCATCTGGTCGACGCCGATGAGATCGCCGCCGGCAAGGTGCTGCATCCGGCCAAGCCCGTCGCCAGGATCCTCACCGCAGATGCCGTCGCGCCGACACTGCGTCGCGGTGGCCCGACCGAGCGCGTGGCGGCGACGCCGGCGCTGTTCGCCGTCGGCGACCGTGTCCGCGCCAAGGACATCCATCCGTCGACGCACACGCGGCTGCCGCGCTACGTACGGGGCCATCTCGGCCGCGTCGAGGCGGTCAGAGGCGTGCACGTGTTTCCGGACAGCAACGCCCATGGCGGCGGCGAAGACCCGCAATGGCTCTATACGGTGTCGTTCAGCGGCGCCGAGCTGTGGGCCGATGCGCCCGATCCGCTGCTTGAGGTGACGGTCGACGCCTTCGAGCCCTATCTGGAGCCAGCCCGATGACACCGGACCGTGAGGCGGCGGTCGCGGCGACGCGCGCCCTGCCCGGCATTCCCGTCGACGACAGCGGGCCCGTGTTTCGCGAGCCGTGGGAAGCGCACGCCTTCGCGATGGCCGTCACGCTGCACGCCCGCGGTCTCTTCACCTGGCCCGAATGGGCGGCTGCGCTCGCCGAGGAGATTTCGCGCGCGCAAGCGTCCGGTGATCCCGATTGCGGCGATACCTATTACCGGCACTGGCTGGCGACGCTCGAGCGGCTCGTCGCCGAGAAGGGCGTCACCTCCGCGGACGCGCTGACGCGTTACCGCAATGCCTGGGATCACGCGGCCGATCGCACCCCGCATGGCAGGCCGATCGAGCTCAGGCCCGAGGATTTCGCCGGCTGAACCATTCGCCCGCGCGTCTGGCGGATGCTTAATGCCCGGTGTGCGGACGATCCTGCTTTTGATGCTCCGGTCTTAACGGCCGGCTATTCATGCCGCGAAGAGCCGTACTCGTTCGAAATTGAACATTCATCAGTGCGTCCGTAGCGTCCCGCATCTTCTGTGCTGAAGTTGAGGGGGACGTCGAAATGCCCGCGCCAGAGTTCGCCACCATCGTCGACACGCTCGCCGGCGTGCGTCGGGACTATCACGAGAAGCTCAAATCGATTCCGCAATACGAGGCCTTCCTGCTGATCGAGAGCTCGACCGAGAAGGCCGCCGGAGCCCTGCACGGCACCGAGGCGTCGGGTTCCTCGATCGCCACCGACGTGATCGACTCGCTGCAATATGCGCGCAACCGGTTCGAGCAGCACATGGCCTCGATCCCGGAGTATCGCGTGCTGGTGGCGATCGATCGCGTGATCAAGGAGATCTCGCAGCATCTCGGCCTCGCGCCGCAGGATGATGCGTCGGCCAAGGAGAGCCTTGCCGAGGCCGCCGAACAGCCGGCTGAAGCCGCCGCGGCGGTGGCCAGCGCTGCGAGCGCCGACACGGATGCTCCCGCCGAAGAGGCCGCGCCCCCGAGCCGGAGCAGGCGGAGATGGCCGAGGACGAACCGGCCGCAGCCGCAGCGGAGCCGGTCGAAGCCGAGGCCCCCACCCTGCGTGTCGTCGACACCCCGGTGAAGTCGCCGTCGATCGTGCCCGTCGATCACGACGATGCCGCCCACGACGACGACATCGTGGTGCTGAACGCGCCTGCCTGGGAGAAGAGCGGCAAGGACGCCAAGGACGACATCACCTCGCGCCTCGTCGCGCAGGCGGTATCGGCCGCAGCCAATGAGGCCGATGACGGCCACGACCTCGCCGATGCGGATCTTGTCATCGTCAGCCAGCGTGAGCCGTCGGACAACGAAGCCGCCTGAGCGCTCGTCTGTTGCGCAACTCTCCGCGGGGCCCGAGGGCCCCGCTTCCGATTCAGGATGGCCCGCCGGCCGCGATGTATTCGCGCCATCCTTTGGCGCGCAGCTCGCAGGCGGGACACTGTCCGCAGCCATGCCCCCAATCGTGCCGCGCGCCGCGCTCGCCGAGATAGCAGGTGTGCGACTGGTCGCGGATCAGGTCGACGAGCCCGGCGCCGCCGAGGTCATGCGCCAACTGCCAGGTCGCGGCCTTCGACAACCACATCAGCGGCGTGTGCAGCTCGAACGCCCGCGCCATACCCAGGCTCAGCGCGCTTTGCAGCGCCTTGATGGTTTCGTCGCGGCAGTCCGGATAGCCCGAATAGTCCGTCTCGCACATGCCGCCGACGATGTGGCGGATGCCGCGGCGATAGGCCAGCGCCGCCGCAAAGGTCAGGAACACCAGGTTGCGGCCCGGCACGAAGGTGTTGGGCAGGCCGTCGGCGCCCATCTCGATCGCGACGTCGCGCGTCAGCGCCGTCTCGGAGATCGCAGCCAGCGTTGGAATGTCGAGCGTGTGGCCGTCACCGAGCTTGGCCGCCCAGTCGGGACGCAGGCGCGCGATGCCCTCGACCAGCCGGTCGCGACAGGCGAGCTCGATCGCATGGCGCTGGCCGTAGGCGAATCCGATCGTCTCGACGCGCGCGAAGCGGTCGAGCGCCCAGGCCAGGCACGTCGTGGAATCCTGCCCGCCCGAGAACAGCACCAGGGCCGTCGTGTCCTGCTCGCTCATGGCTCCCGCTTAGCATCATCGACGGGGCGGGCCAACCCGCGGAGCGATCCCGCGTCATCGCCCTTTTTGCTGGGAGCCGCGCGCGGCTTGGGGCATACAGGACGCGATCGAACGATGCTGTCAGGACCTGCCCATGATCCCCTCCCGCGACATCTCACGCCTGATCGAGATCATGGCGGCGCTGCGCACGCCGGTCACCGGCTGTCCGTGGGACATTGAGCAGACCTTCCAGACGATCGCGCCCTACACCATCGAGGAAGCCCATGAGGTGGCCGACGCGATCACGCGCGACGATCTCGACGATCTGCGCGAGGAGCTCGGCGATCTCCTGCTCCAGGTGGTCTATCACGCCCGCATCGCCGAGGAGCAAGGCGCGTTTGCATTCGGCGACGTCGTCGAGGGCATCACGAAGAAGATGATCCGCCGCCATCCGCATGTGTTCCCGGACAAGGACGGCAACGTCACCCAGCCCACCAAGGGCACCTGGGACCGCATCAAGGCCGAGGAGAAGGCCGAGCGCGCCGCGCGCCGCCCGCCGGAGCAGCAGACAGGCAAGTCCTCGCTGCTGTCAGGCATCAAGGCCGGACAGCCGGCGCTGGTGCGCGCGATGGAGCTGCAGCGCAAGGCCGCGACCGTCGGCTTCGACTGGAACGATCCGCGCGCGGTGCTGCAGAAGATCCGCGAGGAGGCCGACGAGATCGAGGCCGCGCTCGACAACAAGGATGCGACCGAACTGACCGAGGAGACCGGCGATCTCCTGTTCGCGCTGGTCAATCTTGCCCGCCATGCCGAGGTTGATCCGGAGACCGCATTGCGTGGCACCAACGCCAAGTTCGAGCGCCGTTTCGCGCATATCGAACAGGCGCTGACGGCCAGGGGCCGCACGCTCGAAGACGCCTCGCTCGACGAGATGGACGAATTGTGGAACGAGGCGAAGCGGCTGGAGAAGTAGCGTCCCCCAACCTGGAGGACGTGATCAGCCGCCCTTGCGCGACAGCACGGCCTTTGCGATCTCGACGAAGCGCTGGGCGGCCGGCGACAATCCAAAGTCGGCGCGGCTCAGCAGCGAGACGTGCCGATGGATCGTCGGCTGCGACAGCGGGATCGCGGCAAGCGTCGGAAATTGGGCCTCCGGCAGCATGTGCGCGGGCAGGATGCTGATGCCGGCGCCCTCCGCCGTGAGCGCCAGCGCAGTCGTGATCAGCGACACCTCCCACGCCGGCTTCAGCGCCCGCCCGGTCTGCGCCAGTGCCTCGTCGATCTGACGGCGAATGCGCGTGCCGTGACGCATCGTGATCAGGTCGGAGCTCATGATGCCGTCCCACGTCAGACGGCGGTGCTTCTCGAACCGGCCGTCCTTGATGCCGATGGCCGAGAGCGGACTTTGCATCAGTGTGTCAATCCGGACCTCCGGCACGCCCTCGTCCTCGACGCTGCCGAGGCCGAACTCGGCATGCCCGGCCATCACGATCGCGAGGAGCTCGTCGGGCGCGACATCGCGCAGGTCGATCCTCACCTCTGGATGGCGCGATCGAAACGTCGCAAACACGCGTGGAAGCAGCGCCGACGCGACGCCCGCTGAGACCGCGATGGAAATTCGGCCGGCCTTGATCTCGGCAAGGTCGCGCATCCGCTGCGACAGCCCCTGTGTCCCCGCCAGGATGCGTTCCGCGGCGGTGATCGCCTCGCGGCAGGCCGCCGTCGGGTGCAGCGCCCGCGTCGTTCGATCGAACAGCTTGAGCTGAAAGTTCTCCTCGATCTGCCGGATCAGCAGGCTGATCGCCGACTGCGTGACGCGCAGTTCGGCGGCCGCCCTGGTGATGCTGCCGAGCCGATACACCAGGACCAGGGCCTCCAATTGCCGCAAGGTCGGGGGCATTAGCTTTCCTCATGAATGAATGAGAATTTTGTGGCTAATCGAAAGAGTTTGATCATGCAACATATTTGCAAACAGCCGGCGGCTGCTGCGAAGCGCGCCAGGCAACAACAAGCACATGGGGAGGGACATTTGACGCAAGCGATCAATCTCACGCGCTACGTCGACGAGCGGCCGCTGTCGGGATTCCAGGTCAGGGTGATCTGCCTGTGCGCGCTGGTCGTCGGGCTCGACGGCTTCGATGCCCAGGCGCTCGGCTTCGTCGCCCCTGCCCTCAGCAAGGACCTGCATCTGGCGCCGGGCGCGTTGGGGCCCGTGTTCGGCGCGTCCCTGTTCGGCGTGATGGTCGGCTCGCTGGTGTTCGGCGCGCTGGCCGACTATCTCGGACGCAAATGGCTGGTGGTGGCCGGCGTTCTCGTATTCGCGCTCGGCTCGCTGGCGACGACGCAGGCCACCAGCGTATCCGATCTCGTCATCCTCCGCTTCGCCACCGGAATTGGGCTCGGTGGCGTCCTGCCCAACACCATCGCGCTGACCGGCGAGTATTCCCCGCAGCGCCGCCGAACCTTGCTGATCATGCTGATGTTCATGACCGTGTCGCTGGGGTCGGCGATCGGCGGAGCGGTCGCGGCCAAGCTCATCACTGCCTATGGCTGGCAGATCATCTTTCTCATCGGCGGCGCTCTGCCGCTCATCCTCTGCCCGGTCCTGATCGTCTGGCTGCCGGAATCGCTCTCGCTGATGGCGCTCGATCCGCGCGGGAGCGAACGCGTGCGCACGCTGCTGGCGCGCATCGATCCCACGGCCCAGCTTCCGGCCGATGCGCGGTTCACCATCGTCGAGGAGAGCGGCAAGGGATTCCTGCTGCCGCAGTTGTTCACCAAGCGGCGCCTGCTGCCGACCCTGCTGTTGTGGGTGATGTTCTTCATGAACATGATGGACATCTATTTCCTCAACAGCTGGCTGCCGACGCTGACGCATAGTGTCGGTCTCGATGTCCAGGCGGCGATCGCGGTCGGCGTGGCGTTCCAGCTCGGCGGCATGCTCGGCACCGTCGGGCTCGGCCTCCTGATCGAACGTTTCGGCTTCGACCGTGTCCTGTTCGTGACCTACGTCGCCGGCTTCCTCTCGATCGTCACGATTGGCATCGCAGGAGCGTCACTGCCGATCCTCGTGCCGGCCGTCTTCATTGCCGGCGTCGCCGTGATCGGCGGGCAGATCGGCTGCAACGCCTATGCCGCGCGCATCTATCCGACCTACATCCGTGGCACCGGAATCGGCTGGGCACTGGGTATCGGCCGCTTCGGCTCGATCCTCGGCGTCACCCTCGGTGGGCTGATGCTGGCGGCAAAATGGGACGTGTCCTCG
The DNA here is from genome assembly GCA_050641875.1 of Bradyrhizobium oligotrophicum. Classification (GTDB taxonomy): domain Bacteria; phylum Pseudomonadota; class Alphaproteobacteria; order Rhizobiales; family Xanthobacteraceae; genus Bradyrhizobium; species Bradyrhizobium oligotrophicum_B. Next base: position 5,835,085 of record CP192619.1, on the reverse strand, counting down.
CTGTTTCAGGCGAGCGCGGTGCCGCAGCTATTCTCCGCACTGGTGATCCTGGGCCTTGCCGTCCTTGGCCTGCGCGGCAGTCTTCCGACCTCAGATGACGCGCAGCGGGATGCGCTTTCGACAGCCGAGCGGGCGTAGGTTCAAAGCAGAAGAGAACTGACATGAAGACGATTCAAACCCAGGTGCTGATCGTAGGCGCCGGCCCGGTCGGACTGACCGCCGCCATGGATCTTGCCTCGCGCGGCATCGACGTCGTCGTCGCGGAGATCAGGCGCGCCGGCGAGCCGCCCAACGTGAAGTGCAACCACGTTTCCGCGCGGTCCATGGAGGTGTTCCGCCGCCTTGGTATCGTCCAACAAGTGCGGCAAGGCGGCCTGCCGGCCGACTTTCCCAACGACTGCGCCTATCGCACCGCCGTGGTCGGCCGCGAGCTGACGCGCATTCCGATTCCGTCCCGCCAGGACCGCTATACGGCGACCGGTGGACCCGACACCGACTGGCCGACGCCCGAGCCGCCCCATCGCATCAACCAGATCTATCTCGAGCCCATCCTGTTCGCTTGCGCCGAGGCGCAGCGCGGCATCACGATTCTCAACCGTGTCGAGGTCGATCAGTTCGACCAGAACGAACACGGCGTGATCGCGCGGGCGCGCGATCTCGACGCCGGCCAGGACATCACCATTTCGGCCGACTATCTGATTGGCTGCGACGGCGGCCGCTCAACAGTGCGCAAGCTGATCGGCTCACGGCTCAGCGGCACCGATGTCGTGCAGCGGGTGCAGTCGACCTACATCCACGCTCCCGCGCTGAAGGACCTGATCACCCAGAAGCCGGCCTGGATGACGATGTCGCTGAACCCGCGGCGCTGCGGCACCACCGTCTCCATCGACGGCCGCGACAACTGGCTGATCCACAACCACCTCGCGGCCGAGGAAGTCGAATTCGACAGTGTCGATCGCGATTGGGCGCTACGCACCATTCTCGGAGTCGACGACCGTTTCGAGTACGAGATCATCAGCAAGGAGGACTGGATCGGACGTCGCCTGGTGGCCGATCGCTTCCGCGATCGCCGCGCCTTCATCTGCGGCGATGCCGCGCATCTGTGGATTCCCTATGCCGGCTACGGCATGAACGCCGGGATCGCCGATGCGGTCGACCTGTGCTGGATGCTTGCCGGCGTCCTCCAGGGCTGGGCCACCCCTGCCCTGCTCGACGCCTACGAAGCGGAGCGACAGCCCATCACCGAGCAGGTGTCACATTTCGCGATGAACCACGCGCTCGCCGTGATGAGCCAGCGACGCGCCGTGCCTGCCGAGGTGGAGATCGATGGCCCCGACGGCGACGCGGCGCGCAGCAAGGTCGGCAAGGCCGCCTATGATCTCAACGTGCAGCAATATTGCTGCGCCGGCTTGAATTTCGGCTACTACTACGACCGGTCACCGGCGATTTCGTACGATGGCGAGACGCCGCCGCCCTACGGCATGGGCCATTTCACCGCGTCCACGGTGCCGGGCGCACGCGCGCCGCACGTCTGGCTCGCCGATGGCCGATCGCTGCTGGATGCGCTCGGCCCGGCCTACACGCTGGTGAGGTTCGATCCGGCCGTCCTTGTTACGCCGCTGGTCGAAGCCGCTGCCCGCCGGGGCGTTCCGTTGACGTTCGTCGACGTCGATCGGGCCAAAGCCGGCTACGGCTTCGCTCACAGCCTGCTCGTGGTGCGACCGGATTCGCACATCGCCTGGCGCGGCGCGGCCGCACCTCAGAAGCCCGACGACCTGTTGGACCGCCTTTGCGGCCTCACAACCCTCCCTGAGGGCATGCGCCGTGACGATGCCGTCGTCGCCTGATCCGCGTCATCGCGCCATGACCCGCCACACCACCGCGCACTACTTCCTCGAGGCGCTCGTCGAGCTCGGCATCGAGTACATCTTTGCCAATCTCGGCACGGATCATGTCTCGCTGATCGAGGAACTTGCGCGCTGGGACAGCGAAGGTCGACCGCACCCCGAGGTGATCCTGTGCCCCCACGAGGTCGTCGCGGTGCACATGGCAATGGGCTATGCGAGCGCGACCGGCCGCGGCCAGGCCGTGTTCGTCCACGTCGATGCCGGCACGGCGAACGCGTGCATGGCTATTCAGAACGCCTTTCGCTACCGGCTGCCGGTGCTGCTGTTCGCGGGTCGGGCTCCGTTCGCGCTGCATGGCGAGCTGCCCGGAGGACGTGACACCTACGTCCACTTCGTACAGGAGAGTTTCGATCAGGGCAGCATCGTGAGGCCCTATGTCAAATGGGAATACACGCTGCCGTCGGGCGTCGTCGTCAAGGAGGCGGTGGCCCGCGCCGCCGCGTTCATGCACAGCGATCCGCCCGGCCCGGTCTACATGATGCTGCCGCGAGAAACCCTTGCCGAGACCTGGGACGAACAGGCGATGCCGGCCTACCCGGCCGCGCGCTATGGCAGCGTCAAGGCGGGAGGCATCGAGCCGGAACGCGCGCAGGCGATCGCGGACGCGCTGATGAAGGCGGACAATCCGATCGCGCTGACCGCCTATCTCGGACGCAGCGCCGAGGCGGTTTCTGTGCTGGAGCGACTGGCGCTGGTCTGTGGAATCCGGGTCGCCGAGTTCAATCCCATCACGATGAACATCTGCCAGGACTCCCCTTGCTTCGCCGGCGCCGACCCTGCAGCGCTGGTCGCAGGCGCCGACCTGGGGCTGCTCGTCGACATCGACGTGCCCTTCATTCCGCAGATGCTGAAGGCGGCCGATCGGCTGCGCTGGATCCAGATCGACATCGATGCCCTGAAGGCGGACATTCCGATGTGGGGATTTGCCACCGACCTCCGCATTCAGGGCGATTCGGCCGTCATTCTTCGCCAGGTCCTGGAGTTCGTCGTCGCCCGTGCCGACGATACCTATTTGAGGAAGGTGCGCGACCGGATCGCGAGCTGGCAGCCGGCCCGCAAGGCCGCGCATGCGAGACATGCGTCGGCGGCCGCGCAGAAGGGCTCAATTGGCGCGATCAACCCGGCCTATTTGTTCGCGCGGCTACAGGCGCATCTGTCGGAGCACGACATCGTTGTCAACGAGGCGGTCCGCAATGCGCCGGTCCTGCAACAGCAGCTTCGCCGCACCAGGCCGATGACCTATGTGGGTCTGGCCGGCGGCGGCCTCGGCTTCAGCGGCGGCATGGCTCTCGGACTCAAGCTCGCCAATCCCTCAGCGCGCGTGATGCAGATCGTTGGCGACGGTGCCTATCATTTCGCCGCGCCGGATTCCGTCTACGCCGTAGCGCAGCAATATCAGCTTCCGATCCTGACCGTGATCCTCGACAACAACGGCTGGCAGGCGGTGAAGGCATCGGTTCAGCGCGTCTATCCGGACGGCGCGGCACAGCAGACCGACTCGTTTCTGTCCCGGCTCTGCACCGGCCGTCAGGACGAGCAGCGTCGTCTCGCCGACATCGCCTGCGCATTCGGCGCCCATGGCGAGCGGGTCGACGATCCCGATGCGCTCGATGCCGCCATCGAACGCTGCCTCGCAGCCGTCGACGGCGGCCGCGCCGCGGTGCTGCACGTGGACATCACGCCGCTGTAGCCCTAGCGACAGGGCAGACATGCAATGACATCCTGCACGGAGAGCCAAACGACGTCGTGCGCAGCTTACGCCACCCGCGGCACACCGTGATAGCGCTCCACCACGATGTCGCGCTTGGTGGCGTCGACGCGCACGGTCATGTCGTAGTGGCCCTCGTGCAGCTCCTTGGCGAGCACCTCGGCGTTGCGATGCAGCCAGGAGATGCCGGCGCCGTCGGCCGCGTCGATGGTGAGATCGAGCGTGGTCCGCGCCGCCGCTAGCCGGTCCTCGATGGTCTGCAGGAGCGTATCGACGCCCTCCCCGGTTTCGGCCGAGACCAGCAGGCACGGCCGCTCCGGCGGCCGCCGTGCGGCGATGTTGGCGAGGTTCTCGCGCGCGGCCGCGTCGAGACGGTCGATCTTGTTCCAGACCTCGATGATGGTGTCGGTGGCCTCGGGATCGATGCCGAGCTGGCTCAGCACCAGCTCGACATCGTGCTGCTGCGCCTCAGCATCCTCGTGCGACATGTCGCGGACGTGCAGGATCACGTCGGCCTCCAGCACCTCCTCGAGCGTGGCGCGGAACGCGGCGACGAGCTGCGTTGGCAGGTTGGAGATGAAGCCCACGGTGTCTGACAGCATCGCCTTGCCGCCGTGCGGCAGCGTGATCGCGCGCAAGGTCGGATCGAGCGTCGCGAACAGCATGTCGGCGGCCTGGACGTCGGCGCGTGTCAGGCGATTGAACAGCGTCGACTTGCCGGCATTGGTGTAGCCGACCAGCGCCACGACGCGATATGGCACGCGCTGGCGTCCGGCACGATGCAGCCGCCGCGTCGCCTGGACCTTCTTCAGCTCGTTCTCGAGCCGCGTGATGCGGTCGCCGATCAACCGGCGGTCGGCCTCGATCTGGGTCTCGCCGGGACCGCCCATGAAGCCGAAGCCGCCGCGCTGGCGTTCGAGATGGGTCCAGGACCGCACCAGACGGCTGCGCTGATAATTGAGGTGCGCCAGCTCGACCTGGAGCGCACCCTCCTTCGTCTTGGCGCGGCGGCCGAAGATTTCCAGGATCAAGCCGGTGCGGTCGAGCACCTTGGTATTCCAGGCCTTCTCGAGGTTTCTCTGCTGGATCGGCGAGAGCGCGCAATCCATCACCACCAGCTCGACGCCATGGCCGGCGATCACGCCGGCGATCTCTTCGACCTTGCCCTTGCCGAGATAGGTCGCGGGGCGAATCTGCCCGATCGGCGCGAGAATAGCCTCGGCCACGGTCAGGTCGATGGCCCGCGCGAGGCCCGCCGCCTCGTCGATCCGCGCCTCGAAATCACGCATGTCGGATTGGCCTGCTTGCGCGCCATCGTCGCCGCGGCGCGCTCGCAAGTAGGGGCCGACCACGATGACGAGCCCGGTCCCCTTATTGTCATCCGGCCTTGCCAGGCCGATGGTCCCTTCGCGATCGCGGGGTTCCAATCAGGTCACTCTCACGTCAGGTCACACTCACGCAGACGCGTCCTCGCCGCCCTCGAACAACTGGATCGGCGCGCCCGGCATGATGGTGGAGATCGCATGCTTGTAGACGAGCTGCGAGTGACCGTCGCGCCGGAGCAGCAGGCAGAAATTGTCGAACCATGTGACAATCCCCTGCAGTTTCACGCCATTGACCAGGAAGATCGTGAGCGGCGTCTTGGTTTTGCGGACATGGTTGAGAAAGGTGTCTTGTAGGTTTTGTGCGCGGTCGGCCGCCATTGTTGTTATCTCGCAGTCTTGTGCTTTTTCTTATTGAACCTTCGATGACCCGATCGCAGGCCCCGGATTCCTCGAGGTGGCCCATGGTCCATTGAGATCCCCCTCGAGGGACCACGGGATGCCGGATTAGAAGACAGGCGAGCATATTAGGCAAGCCGCTTGCAAGGAAGCCGGTTCCAAAAGAACCGGATTCATCCGTAAAATTCCGGATGTGGACGAATTTTCCAGTGTAAATTCGTCCAGTCGGCAAGTTTGGCCGAGCTGGAGCCTCAGCCGACGCCGAGCGCCTTCAGCTTGCGATGCAGGGCGGACCGCTCCATGCCCACGAACTCGGCCGTGCGCGAGATGTTGCCGGAGAAGCGGCTGATCTGGGCGATCAGATAGTCGCGCTCGAACACCTCGCGTGCCTCGCGCAACGGCAGTCCCATGATGTGCTCGCCATTGTTGCTGGTCGGCATCGCCGGCACCATCGATCCCACATCCGGCGGCAGCATGTCGGCGGTGATGATCACCTCCGGTCCACCGGCGGCCAGAATCATGACGCGCTCGACGTTGTTGCGAAGCTGACGGACGTTGCCGGGCCACACATGCGACTGCAGCACGGCCATGGCGTCCTGGCCGATCTGCCGCTTCGGCAGGCCGGTCGTGGCCGAAATCTGCTCCATGAAATAGTCGATCAGCTCCGGAATGTCCTCGCGGCGCTCCGACAGCGGCGGAACCCTGATCGGAACCACCGACAGACGGTGATACAGATCCTCTCGGAAACGGCCGCCGGCAATCTCCTCCTCGAGATTCCGCGCGGTCGAGGAGATGATGCGCACGTCGACGTGCACCTTGGTGGTGCCGCCGGCGCGCTGGAACGTCTGGTCGACCAGCACGCGCAGGATCTTGTTCTGCGTCTCCCGCGGCATGTCGGCGATCTCGTCGACGAACAGCGTGCCCCCGTGGGCCTCTTCGAGCGCGCCGGTCTTGCGCGCCTGCTCGCCATTGGACTGCTCGATCCCGAACAGCTCCTCCTCCATCCGCTCCGGCGTGATCGCCGCGGCGTTGATGACGACGAACGGGCCCTCGGAGCGCGGCGACTGAGCGTGCAGCGAACGCGCGGCGAGCTCCTTGCCCGAGCCGGGAGGTCCGACGATCAGGATGCGGCTGTTGGCCTTGGCGGCGCGCTCGATGGTCTGGCGCAACTGGTTCATCGACGGCGAGCGGCCGGTCATGCTGCTCGCGGTCGGCGCCAGCTGCTTGAGCTCGCGCACCTCGCGCTTCAGCCGGGAATTCTCGAGCGCACGCGTGGCAACCAGAATCAGGCGGTCGGACTTGAACGGCTTCTCGATGAAGTCATAGGCGCCGCGCTTGATCGCGGCGACCGCCGTTTCGATGTTGCCGTGGCCGGAGATCATCACGACCGGAAGGTCGGGATGGTCCTTCTTGATCTGCTCGAGGAGCTGCAGACCGTCCAGCTTGGAGCCTTGCAGCCAGATGTCCAGGAACACCAGGTTGGGACGGCGGCTCGTGATCTCCGCGAGCGCCGGATCGCTGTCGCGCGCGGTTCGCGTCGTGAAGCCTTCGTCATCCAGGATGCCGGCGACCAGCTCCCGGATATCGGCTTCATCGTCGACAATCAGAATATCACTCGCCATGGGTCTACGCCTGTCTCGTCAGCTGCCGGTTGCGGCTTGGATTTTTGGTTCATCATTGGTCGTTTGAACCGTGTCAGCGGTTTCGCCGCCGGCCTCGGTCTTCTGCGCATTGTCAGACGCCGCCGCCTGCTCCTTCGCGCCCGTCTTCGCGGCCTGGCCGGAGACGGCAAAGCGCAGCCGCATCCAGGCGCCGCGCTGGCCGGGACGGAAATCGGACGCATCCTTCAGCTCGAGCTTGCCACCATGGTCTTCCAGCACGCGGCCGACGATCGCGAGCCCAAGGCCGGTGCCCTTGGCGCGCGTCGTGACATAGGGCTCGAGCAGCCGCTGCCGCGCCACCTTCGGCAGACCGATGCCGTTGTCGATGACGTCGATCAGCACGTCCTCACCCTCGCGCGAGGCGACGACATCGATTCGGCCCTTGCCGAGCTCCGCCTCGGGCACCACCTCGATCGCCTCGGTGGCGTTCTTGATGATGTTGGTCAGCGCCTGCGAGATCAGCCGGCGATCGAACTGCGCGCGCAACGGGTCCTGCTTGATCTCGGTCTCGATGTCGATCTCTGGATGCGCGACCTTCATCAGGAACACGGCCTGCCGCACAGTGTCGGCGACGTCCTCGCCCTCCATCACCGGCTTCGGCATCCGCGCGAACCGCGAGAACTCGTCGACCATTCGCCTGATGTCGTCGACCTGCCGCACGATCGTCTCGGTACATTGCTCAAATACCGCCTTGTCCTCGGTGATGACCTTGCCGAATTTGCGGCGGATGCGCTCAGCCGAGAGTTGAATCGGCGTCAGCGGATTCTTGATCTCATGCGCGATGCGGCGCGCGACGTCGCCCCAGGCCGAGGTGCGCTGCGCCGAGACCAGCTCGGTGATGTCGTCCAGCGTGATGATGTAGCTGTCGCGTGCCTGGTTGGTCTGCTCGGCGGTGACGCGCACCGACAGATTGCGCTCGTGGCCGTCGCGCTGGATCGTGATCTGGCCCTGCACCAGCCGCTGCTTGCCCTCGCGCGCCGTCTTCATCATGTCGTCGAGCTCGGGCAGCACGTCGGAGAGCGGATGATCGAGCACCTCCTGCTCGGCATGTCCGATCAGCTTCTCGGCCGAGCGGTTGAGGATGCCGACGCTGCCGGAGGCATCGACGCCGATGATGCCGGCGGAAGCCGACGACAGCACCGCCTCGATGAAGCGGCGCCGGCTGTCGATCAATTCGCTGGCGCTGACCAGCTCGTCGCGCTGGGTGCGCAGCTCCTGCGTCATCTTGTTGAAGGTCTGGCCGAGCTGGGCGAGATCGCCCTCCGAGCGATGCACCGGGACCTGGACGTTGAGATCGCCGGTCGACACGGTGTTGGCCGCATTCATCAATTGTCGGATCGGCGCCACCAGCCAGTTGGCGAAGTTCAGCCCGATCAGCACCGACGCCATCAGGATGGTCAGCGCGATCACCGCGAACATCAGCGCAAAGGCGATCTGGATGCCGAAGCGCCGCGCCTCGACCTGGGCGTATTCGGCGACGGACAGTTCGGTCTGCTTGAGCTGCTCGACGACCTGCGGATCGAGCGGACGCGCGACATAGAGGAACGTGTCGTTGAACGCGCGCAGCCGGATCACCGCGGCGACGTAGTTCGACTCCGGCAGGACCGCGATCTCGGGCTCCTCCTCCCGGACATTGTTGAGGAACTCGGGCGCCGGCGGCGAATAGGCCAGCTGCACCCCGCCGGTCTCGGCCCAGACGATCGGGTTGGTGTTCTTGTCGATGATCATCGCGCCCGGCAGGTTGCGCGAGGCGGCGCTGGTGGTGAGCAGCTCGCGGAAGCTGGCGCGGTCCTGGTCGAACAGCGGCCTGGCGCGTGCGATGTCGGTGGCCATGCCGATGATGTCGCCGCGGATGAACTGCGCGTGCTCCTGCATGTAGGCGCGCGCGATGGTCAGCGAGTTCTGAATCGCGACTTTCGCTGGTCCGGAGAACAGCCGGTCGAGGCCGCGATCGATGGTGACGTTGGCCGCCACGGCGACCAGCACCGCCGGCAGGACCGCAATCACCGAGAACAGGCTGACGATCTGGACGTGCAGCCGTGCCGCCGCCCGGCCGCGCCGGCGGGCCTGCACCACCTGCCAGACCTCGCGGATGATGATCCCGACCAGGACCAGGATCGTTCCGGCGTCGATCAGGTAGAAGGTCTTGACCACGTCGGTCGTCGGCTCGACCGGGGTCAGTCCGACCAGAACGATGAAGGTGAGGAAGGCCGACAGCAGCGCGAGCGCCACCGCCACCGGCGCCAGCCAGGTGCGCCAGGTCCAGCGCCGGCCGTCGGTGGACGACGAATCGAAGGGGGTGGCCGAGGTTTCTGCGCTGGTCATTCCGGCAAGGTGTGTGATGCTGAACGCGGCACGTCCGGGAATCGGACTGATGCATTCCTACCACGCTGTTGCCAAATTGCGACAAATCCGCGGCGCCGGAGCGCGTCGCGGATTTGTCTACATTAATTCTCATCTGAGGCGGGCCTGAGCCCCTCGCCAGGGTATCAAATCACCGTCATCAGCCGCCGCTGCGGTACACCTGAATGTCGAGGTCGCGAATCTTCTTCCGCAGCGTGTTGCGATTGAGGCCGAGCAGATCGGCGGCGCGGATCTGGTTGCCGCGCGTCGCCGCCAGCGCCGCCGTCAGCAGCGGAATCTCGATCTCCTTGAGGATGCGGTGGTACAGCCCCGGCGGCGGCACGCCGTTGGGAAAGCCCTGGAAGTGCGAGGACAGATAGGCCTCCACGGCGCCGCCGAGATTGTCGATCGAGGTCGGCGTGTTCGAGCCGGTCGTCACCGCCGGTGGCGCCAGCTCGCCGTCGATCACCGATGCCGTGATGACATCCTGCGGATACAGCGCGGCCAGACGCCGGGCGAGATTCTCCAGCTCGCGGACATTGCCCGGCCAGCGGTGCTGCTTGAGCCGCTCCAGCGCGGCGGCATCGAGCTTCTTCGGTGGCAGCCCGTCCTTCTCGGCCAGCGCGAAGAAGTGCCGGACGAGATCCGGCAGGTCCTCGATGCGCTCGCGCAGCGGCGGCAGCCGCAGCGGCACGACGTTGAGGCGGAAGAACAGATCTTCCCGGAACAGCCCCTGCTGGATCAGGATGCGCAGGTCCTTGTTGGAGGCGGCGACGATGCGCACGTCGGTCTTGATCGGGGTGCGGCCGCCGACGGTGGTGTACTCGCCCTGCTGCAGCACGCGTAGAGCCGCGTCTGCGCCTCCATCGGCATGTCGCCGATCTCGTCCAGGAACAAGGTGCCGCCCTCGGCCTGCTCGAAGCGGCCGGAGGCGCGGGTGTTGGCGCCGGTGAAGGCGCCGCGCTCGTGGCCGAACAATTCCGATTCGATCAGGTCGCGCGGGATCGCCGCCATGTTGACCGCGACGAACGGGCCGTTGCGGCGCTTGCCGTAATCGTGCAGCGCGCGGGCCACCAGCTCCTTGCCGGTGCCGCTCTCGCCCGAGATCATCACCGTGAGGTCGGTCTGCATCAGCCGTGCCAGCACGCGGTAGATGTCCTGCATCGCCGGCGAGCGGCCGACCAGCGGGATCGATTCGAACTCGCCGTCGTCGGGCTGGCTCGCCGCCCGCTCCTTCGGCTCGGCCAGCGCGCGGCCGACGATCGCGATCAGCTCCTTCAGGTCGAACGGCTTCGGCAGATACTCATAAGCGCCGCGCTCCGACGCCTTGATGGCGGTCATGAACGTGTTCTGCGCGCTCATCACGATGACCGGCAGGTTGGGCCGCATCTTCTTGATCCGCGGCAAGAGGTCGAACGCGTTCTCGTCCGGCATCACCACGTCGGTGATGACGAGATCGCCCTCGCCCTGGCTCACCCAGCGCCACAGCGTCGCGGCATTGCCGGTCAGCCGCACCTCATAGCCGGCGCGTGACAGCGCCTGGTTCAGGACCGTGCGGATGGCCGTATCGTCATCGGCAACGAGAATGCTACCTGCAGGCATAGGTGGTCCTCAATTTGATCCCTGTGAGGCATGCAACGGCGTCCCCGAAACGTCATCGCGATGGCTTTGGTCTGGTTGTTTGGTTGCGCTGTACATCGGCATCAGCACCCGGAAGGTCGTCTTGCGCGGCTGCGACTCGCACTCGATGATCCCGCCATGGTCGCCGACGATCTTCGCGACCAATGCAAGTCCGAGGCCGCTTCCGGTCGGCTTTGTGGTCACGAACGGATCGAACAGATTGGGCATCAGGTCTTCCGGCACGCCGGGGCCGTTGTCCCTGACGCAGAACTCCAGCGGCAGCGACACCCGCGACTTCTTGCCGGGCACCGACAGCCGCACGCCCGGGCGGAACGCCGTGGTGAGCTGGATCTCCGCATCCGAGCCGAGATCGACGACCGCTTCCGCGGCATTCTTGACCAGGTTGAGAAACACCTGGATCAACTGATCCTGGTTGGCGAGCACCGGCGGCAGCGACGGATCGTAGTCCTCGATGAAGCGGATATTGCGGGCGAAGCCCGACTGCGCCAGCCGCTTCACGTGGTCGAGCACGGAATGGATGTTCACGGGCCCGCGCGCGACCGGGCGGTCGTCGCCGAACACCTCCATGCGGTCGACCAAAGTGACGATGCGGTCGGCCTCGTCGCAGATCAGCCGCGTCAGCATGCGGTCTTCCGAGGAGGCCTGCTGCTCCAAAAGCTGCGCGGCGCCGCGGATGCCCGACAGCGGGTTCTTGATCTCGTGCGCCAGCATCGCAGCCAGCGCGATCACCGAGCGCGCAGCGCTGCGATGGGTGAGCTGGCGGTCCATCTTGTCGGCGATGGTGCGCTCCTGCAGCATCACCACGATGTGGCCGGGCCGCTCCGGCAGCGGCGCGACGTGCAGGTCGACGAGACGATCGGCGCCGGTGCGCGGCGTGCCGAGATCGACCTTGTATTCGTTGACCGGCGCGCTCGTCGTGCGCACCTGGTCGATCAGCGCCAGGAGCGGGCTGCCGAACGGCACCAGCTTCTTCAGCGACTGCCGCTGCAAGAACTGCGTCGAGGAATCGAAGAACGATTCCGCCGCCATGTTGGCGTCCATGATCATGCCGTCCGGGCCGATGACGAGGACCGGATTCGGCAAAGCGTTGAGGATGGCGTCGCCATCCGACGGAAGGCGCTTGCGCTGTTCTGCGGCTGAGCTCATGCGGCTGCACTCCAGGCAAAATCGTCGAAAGCCTCACGCAGCGCCCGATGCACGACAGACGGCTGCTCGGACGTCAGGATACGGTCGCGCCACGCCTTCAGTTTTTCGGACGGCGCCTGGGCGTGCTGGGCGGCGACGTCGAGCCCCCAACTGAGATGCTTGCGGGCGTGGCGCAGGCCGACGCGCGCGCCATAGTGACGGCAGATCTCGTCATAGAGGGCTGTGAGAAGACTGAGCTGCTGAGGCAGTTCGGGCGCGCCCTCTTCCGCACCGCCGTCGAGCCGGCGGCCGATCTGCCCAGGCAGCCAGGGCTGGCCCTGCGCGCCGCGCCCGATCATCACGGCATCGGCGCCGGAGGTGTCGAGCGCCTCGCGCGCATCTTCGTAGGTGGTGATGTCGCCGTTGACGACGACCGGCAGATCGACCGCGTCCTTCACCGCGCGCACCGCGCTCCAGTCGGCCTCGCCCTTGTAGAACTGCTGCCGCGTCCGGCCATGCACGGTGATCAACTGCACGCCCGCGGCCTGCGCACGGCGCGCCAGCTCCGGGGCATTCAGGCTGCGCTCGTCCCAGCCGAGCCGCATCTTCAGCGTCACCGGCACATCGACGGCCTCGACCGTCGCCTCGATCAGGGTCAGCGCATGATCGAGATCGCGCATCAGGGCCGAGCCGGACTGGCCGCCGGTCACATGCCGCGCCGGGCAGCCCATGTTGATATCGATGACATCAGCCCCGCCCTCCTCGGCGATCCTCGCGCCCTCGGCCATCCAATGCGCCTCGCAGCCCGCGAGCTGCACCACATGCGGCCCGATGCCGCTGGCCTCGCAGCGCAACCGGGATGTCCACCGCCCGCGCACGAGATCGTCGCTCGCGGTCATCTCGGACACCACCAGCCCAGCGCCGAGCTCGGCCGCGAGTCGGCGGAACGGCGCGTCGGTGATGCCCGACATCGGCGCGAGAATGGCCCGGTTGGCGAGTGAAACGTCGCCTATCTTCAAGGCTTTGGCTTGTGGTTTGGCCGGACCGGTCACGAACGACTCTTAAAGCTCTTTGGACGCATCATCGCGTCTGCGCTGCACTCTCAAGCACAAATCTTGGGCAGTCAAGCGTCATGCCTACACTTTAGCCAAGACGATCAGCATTTCAAGTGCAGTGCAGCAAAATATGCTTGTTCGGCAGTCATGGTAAACCCGTGAGCCGCCGGATTTTTGCATGGCTCACCGAGGTGGTCGCAGGCGGCAAGGCGATCGGCCCCCTCAACGCGACAGCGCATCCCGGCACATGCATCCCGATTGCAGTTGCCGCTCAGGCGACGTGTGATCCTGCTCGCTTAACATCTTCTGCAGATGTAAGAAGCCGCGAACCCCATCATCCCCTTTGCATCGATACCCTGTTCCCATGACGACTTCTCAGCGGACTGCAGCCATTCTCGTCGCGGCCGGACGTGGCCTGCGCGCCGGCGCCGGCGGTCCGAAGCAATATCGCATGATCGGCGGCCGCACGGTCATCCATCGCGCGCTCGCCGCCTTCGCGGATCATCCGGAGGTGTCCGTGGTGCAGCCGGTGGTGAATCCGGACGACATCGACGTCTTCAACGCCGCGGTGTCAGGCCTGCGCCACGAGGCGCCCGCCCGCGGCGGCGCCACGCGCCAGGCCTCGGTGCTCGCGGGCCTCGAGGCGCTGGTCCCGCACCAGCCCGACATCGTGCTGATCCACGATGCCGCGCGCCCGTTCGTGACGCCGGCGGTGATCTCGCGCGCGATTGTCGCGGCCGGCAAGACCGGCGCGGCCATCCCGGTGGTGCCGGTCACGGACACCATCAAGGAGGTCGGCGCCGGCGGCGACATCACCGCGACACCTGAGCGCGCAAAGCTGCGCATCGCGCAGACGCCGCAGACCTTCAAGTTCGACACGATCCTGGAGGCGCATCGCCGCGCCGCGCGCGACGGTCTTACCGAGTTCACAGATGATGCGGCGATTGCCGAATGGGCGGGATTGACCGTCGCGACCTTTGAGGGCGATGTTGCCAACATGAAGCTCACCACACCGGAAGATTTCGTGCGCGAGGAAGCGCGCCTCGCAGCCACCCTCGGCGACATCAGGACCGGCACCGGCTACGACGTCCACGCCTTCGGCGAAGGCGACCACGTCTGGCTGTGCGGCCTGCGTGTGCCGCATAGCAAGGGCTTCCTGGCGCACTCCGACGGCGACGTCGGCTTGCACGCTCTGGTTGACGCAATTTTGGGCGCCCTGGCCGATGGCGACATCGGCTCGCACTTCCCACCCTCCGACATGAAGTGGAAGGGCGCCGCCTCCGACCAGTTCCTGAAATACGCCATCGAGCGCGTGACCGCGCGCGGCGGCCGCATCGCCAATCTCGAGGTCACGATGATCTGCGAGCGGCCGAAGATCGGTCCCTTGCGTGACCAGATGCGCGCCCGCATCGCCGAAATCTCCGGCGTCGACGTCTCGCGCATCGCGGTGAAGGCCACCACCAGCGAGCGGCTCGGCTTCACCGGCCGCGAGGAAGGCATCGCCGCGACGGCAAGCGCGACGATCCGCCTGCCCTGGAGCGCCTAGAGGCGCACCACCCTGTCACCGCTCGTGGAGCTTTCGATCTGACGGTCGGATGAGGACAACGCAGCCATGGCCAGCGAACGTCAAATCGGCTCCACCAGCGCGCTGGCCCGCTCGCTGCTCGACCTCTGCCGGTCGCGCAAGCTGATGATCGCGACCGCCGAGTCCTGCACCGGCGGCCTGGTCGCCGCCGCGCTCACCGAGATCCCCGGCTCCTCCGACGTCATCGACCGCGGCTTCGTCACCTACTCCAACGAGGCCAAGCGCGCGATGCTCGGCGTCGAAGCCTCGACTCTCCAGACCTTCGGCGCCGTCTCCAAGGAGACCGCGATCCAGATGGCGGTCGGCGCGCTCGAGCGTGCCGACGTCGATCTCGCCGTCGCCATCACCGGCATCGCCGGCCCCGGCGGCGCCACCCCCGGCAAGCCGGTTGGCCTCGTCCATTTCGCCGTCGCCGCCCGCGACGGCCGCATCACCCACCGCGAACACCGCTTCGGCGCCATCGGCCGCAGCACGGTGCGGACGCGGTCGGTCATCGAGGCCCTGCGCCTGCTCATGGAGCTGGCGAGGCCGCAGGTGCCGGCCAAGCCGAAGCGCGCGGCGGCGACCCGGCTACGTCCGCGGGTCGCGCGGGCGCCACGGCTGCATCCGGTGAAGCGGCCACGGCGGCCCAGGACTTAGTTACGGACGTGAAGCGCGCTGCTCTTGCCACGTCGTCATCGCGAGCGCAGCGAAGCGATCCAGTCCTCTCCAGACCCACGAGTCTGAATTGCTTCGGCGCAACGGCGCCTCGCAAGGACAATTGAGGAAGCTTGGCCGACTTGATCAATCGGAAGGTTGCTATGGGTGAACACTATCTCTGCCAATTTCTACTCGACGGAGAACACCCTTACGTCATTTGGGCTTCGAACGATAAGGACGAACTGGTTCCGTCTGTCGAATGGGACGGTCGCTACTTTTCTCAACAGGGGCATGGCATGCGAGTTCTGTCAGGAGGCCGGCATGTCGCTGACTTCAGCCTCACCCGTTGTCTATGACTTCGATCGGATTGAAGCTTGGTGCAACAATCCAACGGTAACGGCTATCGATCACACGGAATTTCTTGATGCATGGAATATGCTAGATGACGCGCACGGACCTAGCTCGGACTTGCATAGCCCCTATCGCACAATTTCAAGGGCAGCAGGGCACGTATACGACAAGCTCTTCTGGGCCAACAATCTTACCGCGGTGACTCCGGTCGGCTCGCACTACGATCCGATTTGGTCGGCAGACGAGATCGAGCTGATGTCCCGGGTTTTCCGTTTGGGCCTCGCCGAGTTGCGCACCGTCATCAGATAAGAGTTGCACTGTTCCCTGCATACGATGCGTAGGATGGGCAAAGGGGCCGCGCGCCGGGTGAAGCGTGGCCATCATCTCAGCCGAGCATCCGGAATGGTGGGCGCGGTGCGCTACAGCCCGCGCAGAAACAACGGCTATTCGGGGCGCCTTTGCCCACCCTACGCGAATCAGTCGCGGCCAGAAGAATCGCTGACAAGTGCCCGCGCTTGTCCCGGCCATGACCGCGTGTAAAGAGAGTGGCACGACTGCGATCCGAGGTTTCAGCGGGTTGGCGCACGATCTCCAAAGCGTGTTCTAACAATGATGTCATCACACAAGCTCGGACTGGTGTTGAACCGTCAAGGACGCCGCGAAGACCGACGCGAAGCGTCTCCGACGGCATGACGAGCTCGCGAGGCAATTGGGCGCCGCCAGCTTGATCGACACAGCTGTCGCGAGAGCACGCAGAATTATATGTCAGCAGGAGAGCATGTTGCTAGACCGCACAATCGTCGCCCTCTTGTTCAGCCTCCTACTCCTGACCTCCTCTGCCCGCGCCGCTGGCCTGCAGTTCTTAGAGGCCGATCACGGACTCCACGGCATCATCTGGACGCCGTGCGCGGCAGACGCCGGGAGCGTGCCGGTTGGAAGCCTAGCGATCCCAGGACTGGAGACACTGCCCGGGGTCAAGAATTGTCCAATCAAGGGCACGAAGCTGCCCTTGATCGTCATGTCCCACGGCCGCGGCGGCTGGATCGGTGGAAACCACGATGTTGCGGAAGCGCTAGCGGACGCCGGATTCATCGTCGCGGCGATCAACCATCCCGGCGACAGTGTCGGTGACCTGGCGCAGCGCGACGGCCTGTCGGTCTGGCTCTCACGGCCGCGGGACATCATGCATCTGATCGATTTCATGGTGGATGATTGGACCGGCAGAGCCGCAATCGATCGCGAACGGATCGGTTTCTTCGGCTTTTCACGCGGCGGCTACACCGGAACCGTTCTCGCCGGCGTCGACCCGGACTTTCAAAGGGTCGCTCAATATTGCACGGAACAGAACCCGTTCTGCGAGCAGGTCCGCAATGGCGAGTTTCCCCGAAGCTGGCCGCATGACGCGAGGATCAAGGCGGCGGTGCTCGCAGACGCTGCCCACACGGTCGGGTTCACGAAGGCAGATCTTGCGAGCATCAAGATTCCCTCCAGGTCTGGCGCTCGGAGCTCGGCGGCAATGGCGTCGATCCGGAAGGCACGGCACGCGTCACCGCGAGCCTTCCGGGCAGCCCCGAGGTCCACACCGTACCAGCATCGCATTTCGCCTTTCTCGCGCCCTGCTCCGCCGAGCTTGCGGTCGGCGTGCCGCGGATCTGTGCCGATACGCCAGCCGATTTCGACCGCGCGGCGTTCCATCGGGAGTTCGACGCCGAGGTCGTCAGGTTCTTCTCCGAGAAGTTGGGCAAATAGTATCCGTCGCAGAACCCGCGTTCCCGAGCGCCGTTTCACGCGCACCAGAACGGGCGGCGGCACAGCCGCCGCGCCTCGTCGCGCGTCAGGCCGTAATCCTCCAGCACCTCATCGGCGAGCCAGGGCAGCTCCCGGGCGAAGCGGCGGCGCTCGTGCCAGCGCGCCCACCAGAGCCGCAGCAATGAGGCTGGCTCGGGATTGGCGCGGCTTCGATCAGGAGTCGGTGGCACCAAGTAGTAGACGTTGGCGCCGGGCTTGGGTGAGATCCGATGGCTTGAAGAGGGATCGCGACCGCATTCGGAGAGCCCTGGTGATCGCGAGGCGACGCGCAGCATACGCGCCTCGATGGCGCTGACGCTCGGATCATCAGTCGTGCTCGGCATAGCGGGCTCCCTTGCGAATGAAGAACCTGCCGGCAACAAAAAAGCCGCCAGGTCCTGGCGGCTGTTCGGATCAAATGCTGCAAATCGTCAGATTGAGCATGATCCTCCCGCCGCCAGCAAGCTACGGTGCGTGATGCGACCAAAACGATGAGTGGCGACGGTGATCATGGCGGGCTCTATAGCCGACCCATCTGAGGTTGTCATCCCCCAAGGCGTTGGAGGGCGTAGACAGGGGACCTCGCCTGTTGCGCAGAGCCGCCTTATCTTTGCGCGAGATTTCGTCCCGTCAAGCTCGCGAACGCATGTCGGTATTGGCACCATGGGCGTCATAGTCTGCGCCGAACACGGTCGCTGCCCGTTCGTCGAGACCTGCGGGCATGTCGCGCAGCAGATCGAGCGACGGATAGCTCCGACCGGCCGTCGGCTCACCATTCTCGGCCACCTCTTCGTCTGCGACACCTGCTTCGAGCAGCTCGGCTTCGATCGCTTCGTCTGTCTCGCAGACATGCCGCTCGACGAAGCAATCGAGGTCAAGGACGGACGCTGGCAATTGTACGAAGCGGCCTATGATCGCCTGGAAGGCCGAACGTTGTTCTGCCTGGACTGCGTTCGCGACCTCAGACCGGATCGTGATCCATGAGCCGCATCTCGCCACGATGAACAAGGTGGGGCTTCGCATCGATCGTGACGTCGTATCGTGGCCCGTGATGTCGATCCTGCGATCACTGTCCGCGCGATTGAGGTTTCACGACGGAAAGGCCGCCACCGTGTGCGCGAGTTGCCGCGCCAGAGACCCCGGCAAGGCCTCATTGAAGATCCCGCTCAGCGTGCGATAGTACCAGATCGTTCCCTCCCTTCCTCCGGTGAAGCGTTGCCACACGGCTTCGCCGACGTCATCAAGATCGCTCGCGATCGCCTCGGCATTGTCGACCTTGTCGGCGAGCGAGACCAGCAGCGATGACGCGGGCTTGAGTGGCAGCTTGGCGAGATAGCCTTCCTTCCGCGGGCGCCATTCGGGCTTCGGATCGCCCCAGGAATCCGTGCAGTCCGCGACGATCTCGGCGACGCCGTCGCCGAACCGCTGCCGGATCTCGTCCAGCGTGGCCTGCCCGCCCTGGTCCTCGGCGGCGTCGTGCAGCAGGCCGGCGATGGCCTGCATCTCGCTGCCGCCTGCCGTCAGCACGCGGCTGGAGACGCTCAGCAGATGTGCGATGTAGGGCACGTTGCTGCCCTTTCTCAATTGGGTCCGGTGCAGCCTTGCCGCATAGACGAGCGCTTCGTCGTAGAGATGGGAGAGTGACATTGCTTGCCTTCTTCTCTGGCTGACACCAGGGTCAGACCGGTGGTTCGTCATTCGGGTCAATCGGCATTGCTCCAATCATGGGGCACCACGTCGTGCATCACCATAGCTGACCCGTCGGGCAAATCAGCTTGCACGCGGAATAGCGGAGATCCCGCTTCCGGTGCCTCGCTGCGATCGAAAGCGCATCGCGAGGGCGTGCGCCACGACGCCGGTTTCCTCAATTCGTTCAATGCCCGACTCGCTGTCCAGTCCTTCCCGCAAAAATATTCTACTTTCGTATTTCCAGAATTTATGTTTCCCTCCCCTCATCCCGCCTCGACACGAGGGGCGTATCGCGATCGTCACGACACGCGAGGTGGGGAGGCGATGGCCGCCGAGGGTCGCAGCGCGTCTTTCTGACGTGCGGACGAACGGCTCTTGGCGGACGTGAAGTCGCAGCGTCCTGACACCCCGAAGCTGGTGTCACGCCGGCGGGGATGATCCGCCGGTCACGGGGGCAAGACAGCCGGTCCCCGGGGAGACTGCGTATAAGCGTGAAGACCATCGCGCAGGGAATGCCGGATGTCGGCTGGACCTGTGGTGACTGCCGCCTGCTTTTTTGTTGCAGGCGGGCCATGGGTCGCGGCCAGCACCCGGCATTCCCTGCGCCCTCGTGATGTCAGAGGGCCGATCGAGATGCACAGCCCGGGCGTGAATGCGCCGCGGAGGATGCAGCTGCGTGCCCGCTGGAGGCCGTCCTCAGCGCCCGGACCCGATCGCCGACGATTATCGCGCGCTCCCCCACGGCCTAAAGGTTTTGGTTAATTTTGTCCTGCTACGTCTCGTGCATTCTTCTCTGACAGTGGATTCGGGACCCCATGGCTTTCTTCTCCGGCAAGTCGGCTTATCGCACGCATAACCTCTTGATGACGGAGCTGTTCGAACGCCATCGCGACGCCATCCTGGTGATGTCCGACGGCAAGATCATCGCCTGCAACGAGAGCGCGGTCCGCTTTGGCGGCTTCCGCAGCAAGCAGGACCTGCTGTCGCGTTCGCCGGCGACCATGGCGCCGGAGTTCCAGCCCAGTGGCAAGCGCTCCGCCGACGTGGTGAAGGAGATGGATGCCAAGGCCAGGCGCGAGGGCCATGCGACCTTCGAGTGGACCACCAAGCGCGCCGACGGCAGCCCGGCGCTGGTGCAGATCACGCTGGTGCCGACCCAGGTCGAGGGCCAGACCTATGTCATCAGCTTCCGCCGCGATCTCTCCGACCTCATCGCCGCGCGCGAGGAGAAGAAGCGCGCGCTGGACCGGATCGCCAAGGATTTCGAGACCAGCGTCGGCGCCATCGCCAACGCGATCTCCGGCGCTTCGCGCGAAGTCGAGACCACGGCGGCGTCGCTGACCACGACCGCGGATCAGGCCGCGCAACGCGTGGCGCTGGTCGCGTCGGCGTCGAACTCCGCCTCCTCCAACGTGCAGTCGGTGGCCGGCGCCACCGAGGAGCTGTCGACCTCGGTCAGCGAGATCAACCGACAGGTTGCGACCTCCTCGACCATCGCCGCCGAGGCGGTCGAGGCCTCGTCGCGGACCAACGACCTCGTCAACAGCCTCGCGGATGCCGCCGCCAAGATCGGCGCCGTGACCGACATGATCAACGCGATCGCGAGCCAGACCAACCTGCTGGCGCTGAACGCGACCATCGAAGCGGCCCGCGCCGGCGATGCCGGCCGCGGCTTCGCGGTTGTCGCCTCGGAGGTGAAGAGCCTGTCGAGCCAGACCGCGAAGGCGACCGACGAGATCAGCGCCCACATCAGCGCGATGCAGCGCGCCACCAGCGATACGGTCACAGCGATCCAGGGCATCGGCGGCACCATCGGCCAGATCAGCGAAATCGCCAAGACGATCGCGACCGCGGTCGACCAGCAGGGCCACGCCACCCAGGAGATCGCCCGCTCGGTCAGTCAGGCCGCCAGCGGCACCCGCGAGGTCGCCACCAATATCGGCTCGGTCAGCCAGACGGTGGAATCGGCCGGCGGCGCCGCGCGGCAGATGCTGGGCGCGGCCGGCCAGCTCGCCAAGCATGCCGACGAGCTGCGCGGCAAGGTGAAGGACTTTTGACCGCCGTGCAGGCGGCGTAGGATCTCGATCGTCGGCAACGTGTCCACGATCAGACCGGCTCCGCGATGCCGTCGCGGAGCAGTTGTTCGAAACGTGGATAGCAACGTACATGCTGCCATCTCAGCCGCGAGATGGTACGCGGCCAACCGCGCCCTCCGCTGCGGCGATGACGACGAGCCTTACGTCGACGACACCGCCGGCTTGCGGCCGTAGATCGCATCCGCGCGCTTCTCGAACGCCGCCGACATCCGCGCGAACACCGTGTCGAACATCGAGCCCATCAGCATCGCCAGCATGCGGCTCTTGAACTCGTAGGCGATGAAGAACGTTACCTCGCAGGCGCCCTGCTCTGAAGGCTCGAAGCTCCAGCGGTTCTCCAGGCTGGAGAACGGCCCGCTGACATATTCGACGAGGATCTTGCGCCCGGCGCGGTCGAGCGTGACGCGGCTGGTGAAGGTCTCCTTGACCAGTTTGAACGAGACCGTCATGTCGGCGACGACGACCTCGGTGCCGTCGGGCTTCTGGCTGCGCTGGCGCACCACCAGTCTCTCGCACAGCGGCACGAATTCGGGGTAGCGCTCGACATCGGCGACGAGGTCGAACATCTGGTCAGCCGTATGCGCGACGCGGCGCTTGTTGGAAAATCTCGGCATCTGGTCTCGATCAGCGCGCGATGGCTTCGCGCGCGGCCTTCAGCTTGGCGAAATCCTCGCCGGCATGGTGCGAGGAGCGCGTGAGCGGGCTCGCCGACACCATCAGGAAACCCTTGGTGTAGGCGACGGTCTCATAGCCGGAGAACTCCTCCGGCGTGACGAAGCGCATCACGGCGTGATGCTTTTTCGTCGGCTGCAGATACTGCCCGATGGTGAGGAAATCGACCTCGGCCGAGCGGAGGTCGTCCATCACCTGCAGCACCTCGTGGCGCTCCTCGCCGAGGCCGACCATGATGCCGGACTTGGTGAAGATGGTGGGGTCGATCTCCTTGACCCGCTGCAGCAGCCGGATCGAGTGGAAGTAGCGCGCGCCGGGGCGGACCGAGAGATAGCGCGACGGCACGGTCTCGAGATTGTGGTTGAAGACGTCGGGCTTGGCCGCGACGACCTGCTCCAGCGCGCCCTCTTTGCGCAGGAAGTCGGGCGTCAGCACCTCGATCGTGGTGGTCGGACATTTCGCGCGGATGGCGCGGATGGTCGCGGCGATATGGGCGGCGCCGCCGTCGGCGAGATCGTCGCGGTCGACCGAGGTGACGACGACATGGGTAAGGCCGAGCTTGAAGGTCGCTTCCGCCACATGCTCGGGCTCGCCGGCGTCGAGCGCGGCCGGCAGGCCGGTCTTGACGTTGCAGAAGGCGCAGGCCCGGGTGCAGGTGTCGCCCATGATCATGAAGGTGGCGTGCTTCTTGTCCCAGCACTCGCCGATGTTCGGGCAGCCCGCCTCCTCGCACACCGTGACGAGGCCGTTCTCGCGGACGATGTTGCGGGTGTCGGCATAGCCGCGCGTGGTCGGCGCCTTGACCCGGATCCAGGCGGGCTTGGCCGGCGAGACGGAATCCGGCCGGTTCGCCTTTTCGGGGTGGCGCGGGCGCAGCGGCGTGTTCGAGACGGTGTCGACGATGGTGACCATGGGATCTCGCACAAACCTCTGTTGCGCCCTAGCTATTCCGTGCCGGGGCGCGCCGCAACCGGCTGGCCGAGGATACCAGGGCATGGCAGATATGGGCAGCGCGGAACAGCGCTCATCACGGCGGATTTCCTCGAGAATGGCGCAAAAACCGGCAAAGGCTCCCGGGGTTTCACGGCCCCGGCGCAAGGGTGCGGCCAAGCGGCTGACGCGGGCGTTCTTCGCCCGCGAGGTGCTGGAGGTGGCGCCGGAGCTGATCGGGGCGACCTTCCTGGTCGACGGCGTCGGCGGGATCATCGTCGAGGTCGAGGCCTATCACCACACCGACCCGGCGGCGCATTCGTTCCGGGGACCCACGCCGCGCAATCAGGTGATGTTCGGCCCGCCCGGCTTCGCCTATGTCTACCGCTCCTACGGCATCCACTGGTGCATGAACTTCGTCTGCGAGCCGGAGGGCTCGGCGAGCGCGGTCTTGATCCGGGCGATCGAGCCGACGTTCGGGATCGACGAGATGCGGCGGCGTCGCGGATTGGAGGATGTCAGGGCACTCTGCTCGGGGCCGGGCAAGCTGACCGAGGCGATGGGGATCACGATCGCCCACAACGCCCTGCCGCTCGATGGCGCGCCGATCGAGCTGTTCGCGCGGCCGGCCGATGTCGAGGTCGTCACCGGCGTGCGCATCGGCATCACCAAGGCCGTCGAGCTGCCCTGGCGGTTCGGGCTGAAGGGCTCGCGATTCCTCAGCAAGCCGTTCCCGCCGTCATCGCGAGGAGCGTGAGCTCCGAAGCGATCCAGGGCCGCGCGCGGGACTCTGGATTGCTTCGCTGCGCTCGCAATGACGGGGAGAGAGCGAAGCAGATCAAACGCCCTGCAGCCGCGACAGCGCGTCCTGGAACTTGGCCTTGCGAGCCAGTGCCGCCTCGCGCTTCTCCTTCTCCTCCTCGACGAGTTCCTCGGGCGCGTTGGCGACGAACTTCTCGTTGCCGAGCTTCTTGTCGACGCGCTCGATGTCGGCCTCGGCCTTGGCGATCTCCTTGCCCAGGCGGGTCCGCTCGGCGGCGAGATCGACCACACCCTTGAGCGGCAGCGCGGCGACCTCGCCGCGCACGACGAGCTGCGCGGAGCTCTCAGGAGCGGCGTCGGCGAAGGTGATGTCGGAGAGCCGCGCAAGGCGCTTGATGACCTCGGTCCAGCGCCGTGCGCGCTCCCTCGTCTCGGCGGAGGCACCGACGAGCGCGAGCGGCATCAGAGTCGCCGGCGGGATGTTCATCTCGGCGCGGACCGAGCGGATCGCGGTCACGAGATCGACCACCCAGCCGATCTCGGCCTCGGCCGCTTCGTCCTTGAAGCTGGCGGCGTCGAACGAGACCAGCAGCGGCGGCACCAGGGGATCGCCGAAGCTGGCGGCCGACAGCGCGGCGATCTCGGCGACCGTCGGCCTGTCGGTGCGGTGCGGCCAGGGTGACAGGGTCAGCAGACTGTCGCGCTTGGCGGTCGACTCCCACAGCGCCTCGGTGATGAAGGGCATGAAGGGATGCAGCAGCTTGAGGATCTCGTCACGCGCCCAGGCGACCATGGCGCGGGTCTCGGCCTTGGCCGGGCCGTCCTCGCCGAGCAAAGTCGGCTTGGAGAGCTCGACATACCAGTCGCAATAGACGTCCCACACGAAGCGGTAGATCGCGTTGGCCGCGTCGTTGAAGCGATAGGCCTCCAGCGCTTCGGTAACCTCACGCGCGGCGGCGGCCGCCTCGTGGGCGATCCAGCGGTTCAGCGTCTCCTTGGCGGAGGCCGGGTCGAAGCCCTCCGGCACCGTGCAGCCGTTCATCTCGGCGAAGCGGCTGGCGTTCCAGAGCTTGTTCGCGAACTTGCGGTAGCCGTCGACGCGCTGGCTCGAGAGCTTGATGTCGCGGCCCTGCGCGGCCATGGCGGCCAAGGTGAAACGCAGCGCATCGGCGCCGTGCTCGTCGATCAGGGCGAGCGGATCGATGACGTTGCCCTTCGACTTCGACATCTTGGCGCCCTTCTCGTCGCGGACGAGCGCATGGATGTAGACGGTCGAGAACGGCACCTCCTTCATGAAGTGGATGCCCATCATCATCATGCGGGCGACCCAGAAGAAGATGATGTCGAAGCCGGTGACCAGCACGTTGGTCGGGTAGTAGCGCTTCACCTCCGGCGTATCGTCCGGCCAGCCGAGCGTGGAGAACGGCCAAAGCGCCGAGGAGAACCAGGTGTCGAGCACGTCCTCGTCGCGCGTGATGAAGCCCTCGCGCTTGTTGCGGTCGAGCGCCATCTCGCGGCCCTGCTCCGCCGTGATGACCTCCTGCTCAACGTAGTAGCCGAGCGCGTGGGACACCGCCTCCTCCTCGGTCTCGGCGACGAACACCTTGCCGTCCGGGCCGTACCAGGCGGGGATCTGGTGACCCCACCACAGCTGGCGCGAGATGCACCAGGGCTGGATGTTCTCCATCCAGTCGAAATAGGTCTTCTCCCAGTTGCGCGGCACGAAGGTCGTCGCGCCCGACCTGACGGCCGCGATCGCCGGCTGCGCCAGGGTCTTGGCGTCGACATACCACTGGTCGGTCAGGTAAGGCTCGATCACCACGCCGGAGCGGTCGCCATGCGGCACCATATGCGTGTTCGGCTCGACGCGCTCGAGGAAGCCGAAGGATTCCAGCCGCTCCAGGATCTTCTTGCGCGCCGCGAAGCGCTCGACGCCGTGGAACTCACGGGCGAACTCCTCCGAGCCCTCGGGCAGACCGCGGAGATAGTCCTCGTTGTCGACCAGCGCGATGCAGCCTTCGCGATCGAGAATGCTGATCTGCGGCAGGCCGTGGCGGCGGCCGACCTCGAAGTCGTTGAAGTCGTGCGCCGGCGTGATCTTCACCGCACCGGTGCCCTTCTCCGGATCGGAATAGGTGTCGGCGACGATCGGGATCTCACGCCCGACCAGCGGCAGGATCACACGCTTGCCGACCAGATGCTGATAGCGCTCGTCATCCGGATGCACGGCGACCGCGCTGTCGCCAAGCATCGTCTCGGGACGCGTGGTGGCGACGACGATGAAGCTGGTGGGATCCTCAGGGCTGAACGTCTTGCCTTCGATCGGATAGCGCAGGTACCAGAGGTTGCCCTTGACCTCGATCTGCTGGACCTCGAGGTCCGAGATCGCGGTGAGCAGCTTGGGGTCCCAGTTGACCAGCCGCTTGTCCTTGTAGATCAGGCCGGCGCGGTGCAACTCGACGAACACCTTGACGACGGCCTTGGACAGGCCCTCGTCCATGGTGAAGCGCTCGCGGCCCCAGTCGCAGGAGGCGCCGAGGCGCTTGAGCTGGTTGATGATGGTGCCGCCGCTTTCGTCCTTCCACTGCCAGACGCGGGCGAGGAACTTCTCGCGGCCCATCTCGCGGCGGCCCGGCTGCTGGCGCTCCATCAGCTGGCGCTCGACCACCATCTGGGTGGCGATGCCCGCGTGGTCGGTGCCGGGCTGCCATAGCACATCCCGACCGCGCATGCGCTCGAACCGGCACAGGATGTCCTGCAGTGTGTTGTTGAGCGCGTGCCCCATGTGCAGCGAGCCGGTCACGTTCGGCGGCGGGATCACGATGGTGAAGGGATCGGCATCGCGTCGATCGGGGCGGCCGGCGGAGAATGCGCGGGCATCCTCCCAGACCAGGGACATGCGACCTTCGAGGTCGGCGGGCTGATAATTCTTCTCGATCATGACATTTCCAGCGGGCGCAGGCCGGCTGTCCAATTCGGGATGTCGCGGAACTCGTCCGGGCCTTTTGACATGACCTGAAAAAGCTCGCGCAAGCTGTTGGTGCTTGGGCTGTTTTCGGACTGATGTCCGACCGGGGACCGTGCTCCCGGAAGAGCCCTCTCGATCCGTCCGGCAGGGATCAGCTTGACAGGGCTAGAAAGCCGCCGCGGCGCGCCAAGTCAACAGCAGCGGCGAACATTGACGGAAAGGGCCTACCGCCCGCCGCGGCTCACTCCAGAACGGGATGCGAAATCGTACCCGTCTCGGCGTCAGCGGCCGCGCGAGACGCGCTCGATCTCCGCCTTGACGATGCGCTCCACCAGGGCCGGAAGATTGTCATCCAGCCACGATTTCAGCATCGGACGCAGCATTTCCTTGACAAGGTCCTCGAGCGTCCGGGCGTTGTTGCTCAGCACCGTGTTGGCCAGCGCGTTGAACGCCGATCTCGACGGCATTCACCGTCGATGGGGCCAGGATCGGCTGCTTCGGCGTGACTTGCTCGAACGCGGACTCGAAGCTGGCAGCCTTTTTATTGAGCCGCCCGGCCTCGATGAACTCGATGTCGTCCTGCGGATCAACCTTTCGGAAGGATGCCGCCGCGGGGGTTGGCGCTGGAGCGGGAGTCGGTGGGGCCACTGCCATGTCGTCCGTCAACTCAAGTACTTCAGGTTCTGGATCTGGCTCGGGTTCTGCCGGCCGGACCTCTGCAACCGGAGTCGTTTCATCCAAACCCGCCAGCAATGCGTCAATGTCATCCTGGTTGTTGCTTGCGGATGCCGCCGGCGGCGCCGCGGGAGGTGGCGGCGCGGGCTTGGCGGGAGCCGCAGCAGCGATCTTCGATGGCGGGATGTCGTTCATCACCGGCTTTGCAGCGGAGGCCGCTGGCTTCTCGGCCTTCACCGGCTCCGGCGCGGCGGCTTTGTCCGCCGCCGCCGGCTTGCCCTCGTCGTCGGCAATGATCCGCCGGATCGACGCCAGAATCTCCTCCATCGAGGGTTCTTGGACCTTCGCAGGCTGCGTCATTTCCGACTCCAAATCAGCGACACCGCCGCACGCTTCAGCTCGGCGCAACAGTCCCTGTCGCCGGAACCAAGTGGCTTGGACTTCTCAACGGGCATGCCCACTTGTCTCCAGACGAGGCCTGATCGATGCCAAACAACAGAACGATACTGACCAGATCGGAGACTATTCTTAGAACAACATCCGACGCACTGCGAATCGTTCCGCGGCCATTTTGAGGCTATGTCATGGCAACAAATGATTGCAAGCAACGCCCGCCGCGAACCCGGTGGAGCACGGAGTTCGCTGGCTGAGCGTCGCGCAATCATCACAACCACAGCATGTGCCATAAAAAAATCCCCCGGCCAAGGACCGGGGGATGAGGGTCGATGTTTAAGAATCTACTAACGACCATCCGGCGTACGTACACCCGCCCAATTATCCCGGACCTGCTGGTAGTGCACGCTCGCATCGTAGGTGGCGGTCGGCAGGTTCAGCACCTGCGGCGACAGCCGCCCGACGGTCTGAAGCACCGAGTAGGATGCGACCACACGATCGTGCTGTGCGTTCACCAGCGAGTTCCGCGCATTGACGAGCGCCTGCTGAGCGTTGAGGACATCCAGCGTGGTCCGCTGGCCAGCCTTGGCTTCCTCGCGCACGCCGTTCAAGGCGATCTCGGAGGCCGCCACCTGGGCCTGCGCCGACTGCACCTGAGCCTTGCCCGCGAGCAGCTTGCCCCAGGCAGATACCACATCGGAGCGGGCCTGATCGCGCGTCTGCTCGAGGACCAGACGCTGCTGCGACAGCGACTCCTTGGACTGACGGATAAGCGCATATTCCGCCCCTCCGTTATAGATCGGGACGGTCAGCGAGGCGACTGCCGAAGCGCTGAACCCACGATAGGATTGCAGGCTCGACTCATAGCCCTGCTGAGCCTGAGCCTGGAGGTTGACGGTCGGCAGCAGCGCACCTTCGTTGATCCTGACCTGCAGATACTGGACGTCGATGCCGTACATCGCCGCGGTCACGCTCGGGTTTTCCGTCAGGGCCGTTTCGACCGACTGCTGGAGGGTCGGGGGCAAGAACCGGTCGACGGGAGAGCCCGGTGCCAGGTTCTCGGGATCGTTGCCGATGATTCTGGCGGAAGTTCGAGCGGGTCGCCGTCAGTTGGGCCTCTGCCGTGAGCTGCTGCGTGCGGCCGGCGGCGAGCTGAGCCTCGGACTGCGCGACGTCGGTGCGGGTGACTTCGCCGACGTTGAAACGATCCCGCGTCTGCTTGAGCGTCTGCTCGAGCACACGCGTGTTGCTGCGCTGGACCTCGACGATCGCCGCATCGCGCAGATAGTCCATATAGATGGTCGCCGCCGCTAGCAGCACCTGCTGCTCGAGAATGCGGAGAGCCTCGCGTTGCGATGACACGCTCGCTTCGGCCTTGCGCACGCCGTTTGCCGTTTGCTGACCGTTGTAGAGATTCTGGTTGACCGTCAGGCTGACGCTTCGCGGCCTCTGTACACCGTGGGCGGCTGGCGTCGCGGGTGCCGCTTGCAAATCCGTATACTGAATGCCTGCCGTCGCGTTCAGACTGACCTTCGGCCGATATCCCGAGAGTGCCTGCGGGACGCCTTCGTCGACCGCACGAGCCTGAGCCCGCGACGCGTTCAGTTGCGGGTTGTTCTGATAGGCGCGCACCAGCGCAGCCTCGATCGTGTCGGCCAGCGCAGGCGTCGGGCCTGCACAAGCCATCACGAGGACCGCAGCCGCCGCTGCGGTGACGAGCTTCACCCCAAACATCCCTGTTCCATTCATTTGTTACCGGCTCGAACGCCAGAGCCGGGCCGTAACCTGTTGAAGAGACTCCCGCGCACCTCGCACCTTATTCCCCATGCAAGCGCAACGGAACTACCCAAGCCTGGAACCCGTGCTGAAAACTGTCAACGTGCAGCATCCGGGCCACACTTCTGATTTAAAACAGAATTTTGTCCGCCCGTGGGCGCGAAAACGACGCACCAAGCCGTCCCGTCCGACGGGATGGCCCGGCTGTCCAGAGGAGTCGCAAAGAACCTCGTCGGACGACTTAAAACACGAACTCCGGGACCCGTTCGAGACCGGGAATGACCGGTGCCGCGGCATCGAACAGGACCCTGCTGCCGATATCACCATGCGATCGCGTAAAGATCATGGCGCGGGCGGGACGCGTGCCGGCGAAGACACCGACCAGGCGACCGCCCTCCTTCAATTGACGGCAAAGACCGTCCACAGGGACCTCGGTGGCACCATTGAGGAGAATCACGTCGAAGCGGCCGTCCGCCGGATCACCCTCCGCCGCCGGCGCGACTCGAATCGCAACCGGGCAGCCATCGACGGCGGCAAGCAGCTGCTTGGCGCGCCCCTCGATGGCAGAATCGGCCTCGGTCGCCGTCACGCTGCCTGCCAGTCGGGCGGCCAGCGCGGCGAGATAGCCCGTCGCACATCCGACCACCAGCACGCTGTCGGTCGGCTTGATCTCGGCAGCCTGCAGCAGTTTTCCCGTCAGCATGGGCTTGATCAGATATCGTTTGGCCGAAGCGGATTCGGAGACGTCGAGATCCAAGTCGAGATAGGCCAGCGCCTGCCGATCTGTAGGAACGTAGGCTTCCCGCGGCACGGTCAACAACGCATCCAGCACGCGGTGATCGGTGACGTCGTTGGTCCGAACCTGACCATCGACCATTTTCTGGCGCGCCGTCGCGAATGAAGACATGAGCAGACCTGCAAGCAAAGCGGATGGACCGCGGACGATCTGCGCAATCTTTTGGTACAAGGCCCTCGAAAAGGCAACATGCGGGTTTCAACGGAGCCGCTGGGACGCCGCCTGCGAGGGCGCCGACCGCCGGCTACTCGATCACAACGGCCAGTCGCCCGAGCAATTGCACGATCTCGTCAATATGTACGGAATCACCGCGCGTCATCATGTCGGCCAACCGCGTGAGACATTCGTCATCGCTGAGACGCTCGACCTGGTCGGGAATCAACGAGGGCGCGGAGACTGCTTCAGCGAATGGGATGACGGTGTTTGGCATCTACGACACTCCATGACCGCGGGCACTGGCCGGTTCCAGCAAACTATCGGGGCCGGTTTGCTCCCCACCAAGTGAATTTCCTGTCATCGAACTGTGGGCGGCCGCTGCCCAGCAAGCGTTCAAGATCAATCTAACCATCTGAAATTTCGGTATTTTATTCCTAAGCCCGCAATCGTCGCAAAGATGCGATTTCGTTCTATGCAAGGCGAAACGGCTTTGTTATACGCAGCCGCATTCGCGAACATTGCTTCGCCTGTTCCTCGGTAGCTCAGCGGTAGAGCATTCGACTGTTAATCGAATGGTCGCTGGTTCGAATCCAGCCCGGGGAGCCATTCTGGCCATGCCGAATGGTTCTTTATCCTCCCAATCCCTCTTTCTTGCGACGCGGGACATCCGCCGATTGGCCGCGAACGTCCGCCGACCTTCGCTGTCTTGCCTTGACCGCGCATGGGGCGTCGGGCAAGCGGAGCGCATCTCTTGCAGGTGACGACCAGCGATGCCGATTTCCGATCATCTGAGAGCCGTCCGGAGCAAGATCGGCCATGATCTTTTGGCGACCACGGCGGTTTCCATCTCCGTGTTCGACGACCAGGGCCGCATTCTGCTCGGGCGCGACGCGGAGACGGGCCTCTGGACGTTGCCCGGCGGCGCCATCGATCCGAATGAGCATCCGGCCGATGCCGCCACCCGCGAATGCTTCGAGGAGACCGGGCTCGTGGTCCGCCCGAAACGTCTGCTCGGGGTGTTCGGCGGCCCGGAGTTCCTCATCCGCTATCCCAACGGTGATCTGACCTACTATACGGTCATCGCCTTCGAAGCCGTCATCGAAGGCGGCGCGCTTGCGCCCGACGGCGAGGAGATCGCGAGCCTCCGGTTCGTCGATCGCGGGGAATGGGATCAGCTCCCGGTGTCGCCATCGAGCCGGATCATCTCGCGTCAGGCGCTCCAGCACGACCCGGTCCCCTACTTCGCTGCCGCGAGCTGGCGGCCCGAGAGCTGAACCGGACTCGAGTCATTGGATCCTGTCGCTGCAATTCTCATGCTGATGGCCGGTCTGCTTCACGCGAGTTGGCATGCCATCGTCAAGACCGGTAGCGGCCTCTCCCTCCTGGCCGGCATGGGTCTGGTGAGCAGCGCCCTGATCATGCCCTTCATGTTTCTCGTTCCTGTTCCGGCGCTCTCGACCTGGCCGCTCATCGTGGCCTCGCTGGTCTTGCACGCGGGCTACAAGGCGAGCCTCGCAATGGCCTACCGCTCGGCCGAGCTTGGACGGTCCTACCCGATCGCGCGCGGCACCGTTCCGCTGTTCGCAACGCTATTTGCCTCGCTGGGTCTGCAGCAACTGCCACGGAGCGGGCAGTTGATCGGAATTGCCGTCATCGTCCTCGGCATCACCGGCCTGGCGCGCGACCGCATCCACGGTCCGATCGACCGTCGCGCGTTCTGGGCTGCGGTCTGCGCCGCCGCACTGGTCGCCGGCTATTCGGTCGTCGATGCGGCAGGCACCCGGCAGACCGAAGGCTGGGCTTCGTTCACGGTCTGGATGATCGTGCTCGACAGTGTCGTGTTCTTTCTCGTCGCGATGATGCTGCGAGGATCGGCGCTGGTGTTGGAGATCCGAGACGCCTGGATTCCGGTGCTGATCGCAGGCACCTTGGGGCTGACGTCATTCGTGGTATTCCTTTGGGCCTTGAGCCGCAACCCGATCGCCAATGTGGTCGCGTTTCGCGAATGCAGCGTCCTGTTTGCGACGGTGATCGGCGTGCTGTTCCTGAAGGAGCGTGCAACGCCGCGACGGCTCTGCTGCGCAGCGCTGATCGCAGTCGGGCTGGTCATCGTCGCCTTGCTCAAGCCAGACTGAGATTCTTCAACAGCCGAAGCCATCGACCCGGAAATCATAGTTCCATCTTCATCGCATGATGCACAACAGAAGGTCGGCCTGCGGCCCGGACAGGGAGGTTCCGTAAAACTCCTGGTTGCAGAATCGCAGCAACTAATTCAGTGTTAACTACTTTGCCATTTTCGAGCCTCAGCCTATTGTCCTTGTAGCGTGAGCGTCCTTCAGTCCAGCTGATACTGAGGTGGCCCATGCCTACTGTCCTCATTATTGACGATGATTGTGCCACGCGCGCTGCGCTGGAAACATTATTGAAGAAGAAGCGGTTCTGTGTGTTTCTCGCGCCGGATGGTCCGACCGGCATTCGATTGATCGGCAGCGTGTCCTTCGATGCCGTCGTGATCGACATGTTCATGCCGGGCATGGACGGTATCGCAACCATTCGCGAGCTCATCAAGCTCGATCCCACGGTCCCGTTCATCGCGATCTCCGGCTACGCGTTCACCGACAAGAAACTGGGCGCTCCAGACTTCCTCGGTATGGCAATCAAGCTCGGAGCGACGGCAGCGTTGCAGAAGCCGTTCGACATCCTCGATCTGCTCGAAGCGGTCGATCGTGCGATCGAGGTGCGCCAACGACTTCTGAGCGAGGCGCGGCACGTGGCTCCTCATCCACGTCTGTCAGGAAGGGCTCATGATGAACATCCTGGTCGTTGATGACGAAGTCGGCGTTTGCTGTGTCATCCAGCATCTTCTGGTTCGCGAGGGCTACGCGGTCACTGCCGTCACCGACGGTCGGCAGGCCATGGATGCCGTATCCCGCGAAGATTTCGCCGCGGCTCTGATCGATCTCAACTTGGCCGACATGGACGGCAACGACGTCATCCGGGCGGCACGCGCGGCCCGGCCCACGATGCCCATCGTGATGATGTCGGGCATGGTGCTGGAATCGGGACGCGGGACGCCTGATTTGCTCGACCCCTCGCCCAGAGTGGTCGGCCTTCATCGTTTGGCGAAGCCGTTCAAGCCGAAAGACCTTTCGCAGCTGATGCGTGACATTCTGGCGCAGGACACCGAGCTTCTCGCCGTCGCGGTCTGACCGCGAGCGATTCTGCCGCTTGCGTCGAGCCGAACGTTTGGAGCGGATCGCCTCTTCGGTCTTTGCCGGCGAGACAGCCTGCGACTTGCGGCAGGCGTTGTGGATATCTCTTGCTCATGGTCGGCTACGGGCCGGCTCGTGATCGCTGCACGGCACCGCCTGCCGCACGGGCAGATGGGGTCGAGGACGAGAAGCCTTGGGATGTGAGCCCGTTCACACTGGAACGGCGCGGACCGCGGTATCCTTTGGAACGAAGGGCACCGGTAACCAATTAGGTCCTTCGTGCCCGATCGTTAGAATTTGAGCGATCCGCTCAATTTGAACAAAGTGGAATTTTGCCATCGTGGCTCGCAGTTTGTGCGAGGGCGAGATGAGCGAAGCCGAATACGAGTTGTTGATGGACGTTGTGAGAACCGCTATTGCGCCCGAGACCGAGACCGATTCCATGGCCCGCTTGTTCTCGATTCTGCATTTCCCCACGGCAGCCAACGACAACCAGGGCGCCTGGCCGCTGATCCCGTTTCCGGACGGCTGGTTCGCGGCCTGCTGACGCGCGATCTTCTGTCGTCAAGCAAGCCGAGGGATCGGCACGTCTTGGCCGCTGCGATCTTCATTTTCTGAAATGGCGACGGCCGAGGCCGCCGCCCGCCCTTCAGATCACCGGCGCTACTTCTTGACTGCGAATACCCAGACGACGCCGCCTTGCGGGACGTTGTCCTCCAGACCGATGTTGCCTTTCGAGAGCGCATCCTGGATGCGTTGCGCATCGACGCCCCAGCCGGACTGCACGGCGATGTACTGCGTGCCATCCACCTCATAGGCGACGGGCATGCCCATGATGCCCGAGTTCGTCTTCTGCTCCCACAGCAGTTCGCCGGTCTTGGCATGGAAGGCCCGGAACATCCGGTCGTTGGTGCCGCCGACCAGAACGAGATCGCCCGCCGTCGCGGTTACCGACCCGAACAGCTGGGATTTCGGGAAATTGTGCGACCACACCTTCTTGCCGGTCGCCGGATCCCAGGCCTGCAGCTCCCCGAAATGGTCGGCACCGGGCCGCACCGTGAGCCCGATGTCCTCGGCCTTGGTGCCGAGCCAGAGCTGGCCGGGAACGAGCGGCAGCTTTTCCCCGGTGAAGCCGCCGCAGAAATTCTCATTCGCCGGCACGTAGACGAAGCGCGTCTTCTGGCTGTAGGCCGCGGACGGCCAATCCTTGCCGCCCCACAACGAGGGACAGAAGTCGACCCGCTTGCCGAGCGTCGGCTTGTGCGCGGGATCGACGATCGGCCGTCCCGTCTCGGGCTCGATGCCCTTCCAGACATCGGTGTGGACGAAGTTCCAACCATTGACGTAGTTGATACGCTCCGGCGTGCGCTCGAGCACCCAGAAGATGGCGTCGCGTCCGGGATGGATCAGGCTCTTGAAGCTGCGGCCGTCGCGCTGCAGATCGACCAGCATCGGCGCATCGACCTCGTCCCAGTCCCACGAGTCGTTCTGGTGATACTGGAAATGCGTCTTGATCTTTCCGGTCGCAGGATCCAGCGCGATCACCGAACTGGTGTAGAGATTGTCGCCGGGGTGCAGGCCCCCGGCCAGGGCGCGGCGTTGCCGACGCCCCAATACACCGTCTTGGTGTCCTTGTCGTAGGTGCCGGTCATCCAGGCAGACCCGCCGCCGTTCTTCCAGTCGTCGCCGCTCCAGGTGTCATGCCCGGGCTCGCCTTCGGCAGGAATAGTGAAGGTGCGCCAAAGCTCCTTGCCGTCCTCGGCGTCGTAGGCGGCAACGTAGCCGCGGACGCCGAACTCGCCACCGGAGCCGCCGACCATCACCTTGCCGTCGACGATCAGCGGCATCAGCGTGAGATACTGTCCCTTCTTGTAGTCCTGGACCTTCTTGTCCCACAGCACCTTGCCGGTCTTGGCGTCGAGCGCGACCAGATGATCGTCCGTCGTGGCGAGGTAGAGCTTGTCCTGCCAGAGGCCGACGCCGCGATTGGTCGGATGCAGCTGGAACAGATCCTCGGGGAGCTCGCGCTTGTAGCGCCAGTACTGGTCGCCGGTCTTGGCATTCAGCGCGATCACCTGCCCCATCGGCGTCGTGATGAACATGACGCCGTTGTTGACCAGAGGTGGCGCCTCGTGCCCCTCGACCACGCCGGTAGCAAAGGTCCAGACCGGCACCATGTCCTTGACGTTCGCGGTGTTGATCTGGTCGAGCGGACTATACCCCTGGCCATCATAGGTCCGGCGATAGAGCATCCAGTTGCCTGGCTCGGGATTTTCGAGCCGCGCGGGCGTGACGGGACTGTAGTTGTCGATGGGGCCGGCCACGGCTGCCGGCGCGGCGAGACAGGTGAACGCAACGGTGCTCGATAGCAGCCATTGCTTGATCGCGGTGGACGTGACGGACATGGACAGACCTCCCCTGCTTCGTTTTTCGATTCACTTGTTGTCGTGACGGGTGTGGAGACGATGCGAGTTCCGACAGGCACATGGGATCTCATCAGCCCTGTTGGCCACCTACCTTTCCAATGAAGGGCGCAGCGATCACGAGCGCGCCGTCCTTGATCACGAGGGGAAGCGCGGCAAGCCGCCGCGGCGCGGGACCGAACACGACCTGCGCCCCGCGTCTCGGGTCGTACTCGGAATTGTGGCACATGCATTTGAAGACATTGTCGTTGCCCTCGGTCGCCTTGATCCAGGCCGTGACCGGGCATCCCGCATGCGAGCAGATGGCCGAATAGCCGACGATGCCTTCGGCCGCGCGCTGACGCGTGTCGTCGTCGAGTTCGTTCGGATCGAGCCTGACGAGCAGCACCTCGTTCAATCGCGATCCGTCACGCACGATCGCATTCGCTGGATCCTTCGGCCACCCGTGAACCGGTGGCTCGCCGATCTTCAGGTCGTCAGGCGTGATCGTCTGCCCTTCGCGCTCCCCTTCCGAGAACACGATCAGGTCGCCTTTTTGCGGCCGCCTCTCCTTGCGAGGATCATCGTCTTCGGCCGCTGCGCGGGCGACTGTTGTGCATGCGGCAAGCGTGCCGAAAACCACCGAGCGGCGTGTCGGGTGATCATCCATGACAGATCTTTGCGTGTGAAGTTGTGTGTGAGTCGTGGGCGTGCTGCTCTAGAACTCGGCGTCCCGCAACACACCCTGACATAGAACAATTAGAACAACACAACCTGACGAAATCAAGGCGCGTTGCGCGATTTCGCCGCGATGTTTTCAACTATCGTCGCTGCTGCGCGT
The DNA here is from genome assembly GCA_050641875.1 of Bradyrhizobium oligotrophicum. Classification (GTDB taxonomy): domain Bacteria; phylum Pseudomonadota; class Alphaproteobacteria; order Rhizobiales; family Xanthobacteraceae; genus Bradyrhizobium; species Bradyrhizobium oligotrophicum_B. Next base: position 5,798,193 of record CP192619.1, on the reverse strand, counting down.
CATTGCCGGTGCAGCAGTTCGGCGAAAGCTGCCAGCGATGGGAAGCGACGGTGTCGCCAGCTCCGTCTGGAATTGCGACCACGCGAGATGTGGACCAAGGTCGTGATGAGAGCGACGCGACAACCCCTAAGCGCTGCCGTGCCCGATGCCGACCGGTTCGAAACGCGGCTCGGCGGTTCGACTTTCCGGCTGACGAAGGCCCGGATCGATGGCATCGGCCTTCGCGACGAGAGTGGTTGCCTAAGCGACCGATTGCCTATATTGCTCCGCCCACAGGGGCCACGTGGCGGAGTGGTTACGCAGCGGTCTGCAAAACCGTTTACACCAGTTCAATTCTGGTCGTGGCCTCCACTCAATCAAGATCAAGCGGTTCGACCAACCATTGGCTGCGGACCGGCGCTAGATGGGCAGATCGTCGATGCCGCCGGGATAGCTGACCTGCGCGCGCGGCCAAGTCAGAATTGCCGCTCGTTCACCGGCCGACACACCGCCCCGATCCGAGCCGGACCTGCCGGCCAGACGGGGCGCGTAATCCCGGAACTGCACCACATTGGACTTTTCTGCTTCCTGCATGGCTCTGATCCTCGTTCCATGCTGCAATGCAAGAAGCGTACCCGCGGTTCCTAACCCTGGCGTTTACCGCCGCGCCAATCCGGCTTTCGTGGCTTGGGTCGGGGCGTGAGCTCCGGATGCTCTTTTTCCACCTCCCGATACCGTACAAGCATGCGCTCGAAGCTCGCGTCGAGAGTCGCGGCGATCTCCGGCCGGCGTTCCAGCGCCGCCATCAGCATCCCCGCCGCCTCGATCGTCGACAGCCCGTCGCGGCGCGGTTCGCGGCGCAGCCGGCCGTAGCGCGACGGCTGCCGCGGCCCGAGGATCACGCGCTGGCACTTCAGCATCCACGGGTTGCGCCACCACAGCGCCTTGGCCTGGCTCCAGGTGCCGTCGAGCAGGATCACGCCCTCGATCGACTTGAGGATGGCGCGCTGGTTGTCGGCCACCTCACCCTTCCGGGTCAGCGCGACCACCTCGCTCTCGGGATCGAGTTCGGCCGCCTTCGCCGAGCCGAGATAGAGAATGGCCCAGCGCGCGGGATCGGCAACCGGCCGCCCCAGTGCCTTGGCGAGGCTCGGCCAGGACAGCCCGACCTTGACCACTGCGTTCTTGAAATGCAGGGCGGCGAGCCGCGCGGTGCCGAGCGCGCGATCCTGCTCCTGCGGGTGCTGCAGGATCAGGAGCCCCAGCCGGCTCTCCAGCGGTGTGACGCTGTCGCAGATGCACAGCGGCAACGACTTCTGGCAGCGCGGGCAGTCGGGCGGCGCCTCGGTGGCGAGCGGCGGATGGTCGTGTGGTTCTGGCATGCGGCGGCTATACGCGCCCGCGGACAGCGCCACAACGGCTCATTCAGCGGGCGCGGCGAGCGGCTCCGGGGCGGAGCGGCGGCGCAGCCGGTCGATCAGCAGGTAGATCACCGGCGTGGTGTAGAGGGTGAGGATCTGCGACACCAGCAGCCCGCCGATGATGGTGATGCCGAGCGGGCGGCGCAGCTCGGTGCCGGGACCGGTCGCGATCACCAGCGGCAGGCCGGCGAACAGCGCGGCCAGGGTGGTCATCAGGATCGGGCGGAAGCGCACTCGGCAGGCCTCGAAGATTGCCTCGGCCGATGACATGCCACGCTGCCGCTCGGCCTCGAGCGCGAAATCGACCAGCATGATGCCGTTTTTCTTGACGATGCCGATCAGCAGGATGATCCCGACAAAGGCGATCACAGTGAGCGGCGTGTTGGTCACCTGCAGCGCCAGCAGCGCGCCGAGCCCGGCCGACGGCAGGGTCGAGATGATCGTCAGCGGATGCGCCAGGCTCTCATAGAGCACGCCGAGCACGATATACATCGCGGCCAGGGCGAACAGGATCAAGAGCGGCTGGCGGCCGCTGCTCTTGTTGAAGTCCCCGGCATTGCCGTCGAAGCTGCCGCGGATGCCCTCCGGCATGTGCAATTCGTCGACGGCGCGCTGGATATTGGCGGTCGCGGTCTGCAAGGGCACGTCCGGCAGCAGGTTGAACGACACAGTGGTCGAAGGGAACGATTGTGAGTGATACACCGCCAGCGGCGACAGGCCGCGCTCGGCCTTGACCAGCGCCGACAACGGCACCTGCGCGTCCCCTGCCCCGGCCACATAGATGCGGTCGAGATTGGAGGGATCGGTCTGGAATTTCGGGTCGATCTCCAGCACGACCATGTACTGGTTGCGCTGGCTGTAGACGATGGAGATCTGCCGCTGCGCGAAGGCGTTGTTGAGCGCGTTGTCGATGTCCTGGACGCGGACGCCGAGGCTCGCCGCCTTTTGTCGGTCGATCCGCAGCGCGAGCTGCAGGCCGCCGGGATCGCGGTCGCTGGAAATGTCGGTGATGCCGTCGACCGTCTCCAGGCGCTTGGCGACGATCGGCGCCCATTTCTGCAAGAGATCGAGATCGGGGCTGCTCAGCGTGTACTGATAGTCGGAATCGCTCTGGCGACCGCCGGTGCGGACGTCCTGCGCGGCGAACATGAAGAGCCGGATGCCAGGCACCATCGCGAGGCTCCGCCTGAGGCGGTTGATCACGAGCTCGGTCGAGACACCCTCGCGCTCCGCCGGGGGCTTGAGATTGATGAACATCGTGCCGCGGTTGGACGTCGCGCCGCCCGGCCCGCCACCGCCCCCGATCGTCGAGCCGATACCGGCCACGGCGGGATCAGCCATCACGATGTCGGCAAGCCGCTGCTGCAGGCCTAGCATGGACTGGAACGAAATGTCGGCCGAGGCGCGCGTCGCACCGATGACGAAGCCGGAATCGTCGGTCGGGAAATAGCCCTTGGGCACCTTGATGTAGAGCGTCACCGTGAGCGCGATGGTGGCGAAGAACACGATCAAGGTGAGAAACGGATAAACCAGCAACGCCGCGCAGCGTCCAGGCGTAGAAGCGGACCATGCCGGACAGCGCGCCTTCGACGATACGGTCGAACCAGGTGGCACGGTCGGACAGCGTCTCCTTGATGTAATGCGCGCAGATCATCGGCGTCACCGTCAGCGACACCAATGTCGACACGACGATCGCGAAGGTCAGCGTCAGCGAGAACTCACGCAGGAGACGGCCGACGACGCCGTCCATGAAGATCAAGGGCACGAAGGCTGCAATCAAAGAAAGGCTGATCGACAACACGGTAAAGCCGATCTGGCGGGCGCCATCGAGCGCGGCGCGCATCGGCGAGAGGCCATGCTCGAGATTGCGGTACATGTTCTCGATCATGACGATGGCGTCGTCGACGACGAAGCCGACGGAGATCGCGAGCGCCATCAGTGACAGATTGTCGATCGAGAAGCCTGCGAGCCACATCGCCGCGCAGGTACCGGCGAGCGCCAGCGGCACCGAGACGCCGGCCGCGACCGTCGGCACCAGACGGCGCAGGAACAGGAACACGACGACCATCACCAGCACGGCGGTCGCGAGCAGGGTCCACTGCATGTCGTCGACCGAGGCGCGAATGGTCCCGGTGCGGTCGACCAGAGTGGAGATCTCGATGCCGGCCGGCAGCCATTGCTTGAGCTCCGGGATCAGCGCCTTCACACGGTCGACCGTCTCGATCACGTTGGCATCGCCCTGCTTGGCGATCTGGATCAGCACCGCCGGCTGCTTGTTGAACCAGGCGATCGAACGCACGTTGCGTACGGAATCCTCGACGTCGGCGACATCCGACAACCGCACGAAGCTGCCATTGCTGCTCTTGACTAGGATATCGCGGAATTCAGCCGCCGTGCGCATCTGCCGGTTGATGGCGATGGTCTCGCTCTGGCGGCCACCCTCGAAGATGCCGACCGGCCCGATCGGATTGGCATTGATGATCGCCGTGCGCACATCGTCGGTCGAAATGCCGGCATTGGCGAGCGACACCGGATTGAGCGCGATGCGCACCGCCGGCTGATCGGCGCCGCTCACCGTGACGTTGCCGACGCCCGGAACTTGGAACAGGCGCTGCGCGAGCACCGTATCGGCGACGTCGTACATCGCGCTCGGCGTCATCGTCTTCGAGGTCAGCGCCAGAACGAACACGGGGGCCGCGGCGGTATTGGCCTTGCGAAAGCGCGGCAGCGCCGGCAGGTCGCTCGGCAGGTCCGACAGCGAGGCGTTGATGGCCGCCTGGACGTCACGCGCTGCCTTGTCGATGTCGCGGCCGATCGAGAACTGGATCTGGATGTTGGCGGTGCCGAGCGAACTCGTCGAGGTGATCTGGTTGACCCCCGCGATCTCGCCGAGCCGCCTCTCCAGCGGCGCCGCGACCGTCCCAGCCATGACGGACGGGTCCGCGCCGGGGCGCGACGCGCTGACGAAGATCGCGGGAAAATCGACGTTCGGCACCGGCGCGACGGGAAGAAAGATGTAGGCGACGATCCCGACCAGGAACAGGCCGATCGAGAGCAGCGTGGTGCCGACCGGCCGGCGAATGAACGGCTCGGAGATCGAGGCCATCACTGGATGCCTTCTGTGGCACCTGCGATCGGCGGCGACGGCAAATCGGGCGCCGGCGGCACCGCGCGCTCCAAGCGGCGATTGATGCGGTCGAGCGCGAGATAGATGACCGGCGTCGTGTACAGCGTCAGCAATTGGCTGAGCAGCAGGCCGCCGATGATGGAGATGCCGAGCGGAAAGCGCAGCTCCGAGCCGGTACCGCTTTCGATCGCCAGCGGCAGCGCGCCGAACAGCGCGGCCAGGGTCGTCATCATGATCGGGCGGAAGCGCAGGAGACACGCCTGAACGATGGCGTCGTAGGGCGTGCGGTTCTCGTGACGCTCCGCCTCGAGCGCGAAGTCGATCATCATGATGGCGTTCTTCTTGACGATGCCCATCAGGAGGATGATGCCGATCAGGCCGATGACCGAGAGATCCTGGCCAAACAGCATCAGGGCCAGGATGGCGCCAACGCCCGCCGACGGCAAGGTCGACAGGATCGTGATCGGATGGATGTAGCTCTCATAGAGCACGCCGAGCACGATGTAGATCGTGACCACGGCGGCCAGCAGCAACCAGGGCTGTCCGGCCAGCGACTTGGCGAACTCGGCGGCATCGCCCGAATAGACACCGATGATGCTGCCGGGCATGCCGATGCGGTTCTCGGTGGCATGGAGCGCGTCGACCGCCTCGCTCAGCGCCGCGCCGGGCGCCAGATTGAAGCTCAGCGACACCGCCGGAAACTGCGCCTGATGCGAGATCGCAAGCGGCGCGGTGGTGCGCTTCAGGCTTGCCACCGCCGAGAGCGGCACCTGGCCGCCGGCGCCAGGCAGATAGAGCTTCGACAGGATCGAGGGATCGCGCTGATACATCGGCAGCGCCTCCAGCACGACGCGGTACTGGTTGGCCTGACCGTAGATCGTCGAGATCTGCCGCTGCGCGAAGGCGTCATTGAGCGTGTCGGTGACGCCCTGCAGATTGACGCCGAGCTGGCCGGCGCGCTGGCGGTCGATGGTCAGCTCCGCGCGCAGGCCGCCCTCCTGGGCTTCGGAGGAGACGTCGCGGATCAGCGGGTCACGGCGCATTTCAGCGACAAGCTGCCTCGCCCATTTCGACACCTCGGCAGCATCGGCGCCGGTCAGCGTATACTGGTACTGCGAGCGGCTCGCCTGGGTCGAGATCTGCACGTCCTGGACCGGCTGGAAGTACACGGTCATGCCGGGCACGCCGGATGTCTTCTGCTTCAGCCGGTCGATCACCTCGGCAACGCCATCCTGCCGCTCGCCGAGCGGCTTCAAGGTCATGACGAGACGGCCGACATTGGTGGTCGGATTGACTGATCCGGCACCGATCACCGAGACGACGCCGACGACGTCGGGATCAGCCTGGATCGCGGCGGCGACGTCCGCCTGGCGCTTCTTCATTTCGGCGAACGACACGTCAGGACCGGCTTCGGTCACCGCCGTGATCGAACCGGTATCCTGCAGCGGCAGGAAGCCCTTGGGCGCGACGACGTAGAGCGCCAAGGTCGCCGCCAAGGTCGCGAAGGTCACGACCAGCGTCTCGGTCTGGCGGTCGAGCACCCAGAGCAGGCTGCGGTGATAGACCGCCACCGTGCGGTCGATGAAGCGGCTGATGGCGTTCAGCCCCGGCAGCACCCATTCCTCGCTGGCATGCTTCAACAGCCGCGAGCACATCATCGGCGTCAAGGTCAGCGAGACCACCGCCGACGTCACCACTGCGATCGTCAAGGTCAAAGCGAACTCGCGGAACATGCGGCCGACAAGCCCGGACATGAACAGCAGCGGAATGAACACCGCGATCAGCGACACGGTCAGCGAAATCACGGTGAAGCCGATCTCGCGTGCGCCGCGCAGTGAAGCGTTCATCGCGCTCTCGCCATTCTCCATGTGGCGCACGATGTTCTCGATCATCACGATGGCGTCGTCGACGACGAAGCCGGTGCCGATGGTGAGTGCCATCAGCGAGAGATTGTCGAGACTGAAACCGGCAAAGTACATCACGCCGAAGCTCGTGATCAGCGACAGCGGCAGCGCGACGCCGGCGATGATCGTGGCGCGCAGCGAGCGCAGAAACAGCAGCACGACCAGCGTCACCAGCACCACGCTGAGCAGCAGCGTGAACTGTACGTCGTGTACTGAGGCGCGGATGGTCACGGTGCGATCGCTGACGATGGCGAGCTTCACACCGGCGGGAAGCGTGCGCTGCAGCTTCGGGATCTCGGCGCGGATCTGCTTGACGACCTCGATGACGTTGGCACCCGGCTGGCGCTGGATGTCGAGGATGACCGCAGGGACACCCTGGTACCAGCCGCCGGTCCGATCGTTCTCCAAACCATCGATAATCGTTGCGACATCGCCGATCGTGACCGGCGAGCCGTTGCGGTAGGCAATGATGATCGGCTTGTAAGCGTCGGCGGCCCCGATCTGGTCGTTGGCCGTGATCAGATAGGCCTGCTGGGCGCCGTCGAGCGATCCCTTGGGACCGGAGACGTTGGCGCCTGCGATGGCGGCGCGCAGGTCCTCCATCGAGATGCCATAGGCGGCGAGCCGCGCCAGATCGGCCTGCACGCGCACCGCGGGCTTGAGTCCGCCGAGCACCGAGACGCGGCCGACGCCCGAGACCTGGCTCAGCCGCTGGGCCAGGATCGTGTCCGCCATGTCGCTCATCGCGCGCAAAGAGATGGTGTCCGAGGTCAGCGCGAGCGTCATGACCGGTGCGTCGGCCGGATTGACCTTGGCATATGTTGGCGGATAGGGCAGCGACTTTGGCAAGACGCCGGCGGCGGCATTGATCGCCGCCTGGACGTCCTGCGTGGCGCCATCGATGTCGCGTCCGAGATCGAACTGCAGCGAGATCTGGCTGACGCCGAACGAGCTCGTCGAGTTCATCGCGGACAATGACGGGATCTGGCCGAGCTGGCGCTCCAGCGGGGCCGTGATCAGCGAGGCAATCACATCAGGGCTGGCGCCCGGCAGTTGCGTCGTCACCTGGACCGTCGGGAAGTCGACCTGTGGCAGCGCCGAGACCGGCAGCGCGAGATAGCCGAGCAGGCCGCCGATCAAGAGCGCAACCCCGAGCAGCGAGGTCGCGATCGGACGGCGGATGAAGGGTTCGGAGACGCTCATCGCGACCTGCCCATCAATCTCGCGGCCGTGTCATGGCTGCGGCCTTGCGCTGCGACCCTGTTCACCCCCTCGTTGACCCGGTGAACTGCCGGCATCCGTCTGGCCCTCGGCTTGCGGACGGCGACGCCGCTCGCCGTCCTTTGGCGCGCCGTCAGGCGGCGCTCCGCCCTCCTTCGCCTGGTCCTGGCCTTGGTCCTTTGCTTGCGGATTGCGGCCGCGTTTGCGTGGCGCCAGATCTGCCTGCGGCGTCTGCTCGGCGCGCCCGACCACCACTTTGACGCCCTCGGCGAGGTTGGCAAAACCTGTCGTCACCACACGGTCCGAGGGGCTCAAGCCGCTCGCGATCACGGCCTCGCTCTCATTCTGCTGCACGACCGCCACCGGATGCGCAGCGACGATGTCGCCCTCGCCGATCACGTAGCTGAACGTACCTGCCGGCCCGCGCTGTACGGCCGACGTCGGCACCGTGATCGCCTGCGACAGGGTCTCGACCTTGAGGCGGACATTGACGAACTGTCCCGGCCAGAGCTGAAATTTGCCGTTGGGGAATTCTGCTTTCAGCTTCAGCGTGCCCGTCGTCTGATCGACCTGGTTGTCGATGCCCCGCAACATGCCGGTGTCGATGACGGTGACGCCGTCATTGCCGAACACGTCGACGGCGAGCGGCCCCTTGGCGGCGGCCGCATTGACGCGCATGATCTGCTGCTGCGGCAGGCTGAACTGAACCGCAATCGGCTGAAGCTGCGTGATGACGACGAGGCCGGTCGCGTCAGAGGCATGAACGATGTTGCCCTGGTCGACCTGGCGCAGACCGGCGCGGCCGGAGAGCGGCGCCACGATCTTGGTGTAGCTCAAGGTCGTCGCCGCATTGTCGATCGCGGCCTGATCCGCCTTGATCAGCGCCTGCTGCTGCGCCACCACCGCGCGCTGCGTGTCGGCCTGCTGCTTGGAGCCGGCATTGCTGGCGGCGAGTTGCTCGTAGCGGGCCAGGTCGAGCTTCTGGTTGGCGAGCTGCGCCTCATCCTGCGCCTTCTTGGCGACGGCCTGGTCGTACTGCGCCTGATAGATCGCCGGATCGATCTCGGCGAGCACGTCGCCCTTCTTGACGTCCTGCCCTTCGACGAAATTGACCGCGATCAGCTTGCCGTCGACCTGGGAGCGCACCGTGACGGTATTGAGCGCGCGGACGGAGCCGACGCCGTCGAGATAGACCGGCACGTCCTTGATGACAGGCGTGGCGGCCAGGACCGGAACGGGAAGGTCGGGCCGCGCGAAGCGGTTGTTGGCCTGCTGCTTCTGCTGCATCGCCGACCAGCCGATATAGCCGAGGCCGCCCAGGATCAGCAGCGTGATCGTGATCGACACCAGCCGCCGCGCCACGCTGGACCGCGCGCGCTTCACTGCCCCTGCTCCCTTCTCGTCCGGTTTAAAGAGCATCGGCCGACTTCTCCATGCGCGGCTCCCAGCCGCCGCCGAGCGCCTGATAGAGGCTCACGAACGCCTGCAGGCGCGCCAGTTGCGCCTGCCATAGCGCGTCCTCGGCCTGGAACAGCGTCAACTGCGTATTCAAGACTGTCACGATGTCGGCAGTTCCCGCGCGCAGTTGCTGCTCGGACAATTCGAACGCACGCCGCGAGGCGGCAACGACCTGGCGCTGCAATTGCAGCCTGATCGTGGTCTGCTTGATCGAGAACAGCGCATTGTCGACGTCGGTGAAGGCCTGGATCACGGTCTTGCGGTAGGTCTGTAGCAGCTCATCCTGGCGCGCCTTGGCATTCTCGAAATTGCCGAGAATACGGCCGCCGTCGAAGATCGGCTGGGTCAGGCTGCCGGCGAGGCTGAAGAACGCCGCATGCGGCTGAAACAGCGACACCAGTGCCGCGCTCTGGTAGCCGCCGTTGCCGGTGAGCTGGATGCTCGGAAAGAACTGCGCCCGGGCGCTGCCGACATTGGCGGTGGCTGACGCCAATTGGGCCTCCTGCCGGCGGATGTCCGGACGCTGCGTCAGGATCTCCGATGGCAGACCAGGCGTAACCCTCGGCGTCCTGATCTGGTCGAGCGAGCCGCCGATGACCCGGATGCCTTCGGGCGATCGCGCGACCAGCACGGCCAGGGCATTGACGTTCTGATCGAGCGTCTGGCGCAGCGGCGGCACCGCCGCCTTCTGATTGGCGAGCACGCTCTCTTGCTGGGCCACGTCGAGGTCATTGCCGGTGCCCGCCTTCCGCCGCTCGCGGATGGCATCGAGCACACGCGTGGCGCTGGCGATGTTGCGCTCAGCCGTCCGAGATCCGATCCTGCGCGGCCAGCACCTGGAAATAGGCATTGGCAACGGTGGCGAGCGTCGTCAACTGCGTAACGTCGCGGTCGAAGCGGTTGGCCACCGCGGTTTCCTCGGCCGCCTGCAGCGCGTCGCGATTCTGGCCGAAGAAGTCGAGCTGGTAGCTCGCAGAGAGCGAGGCCTGGTAATTCACGACCTCACGGCCGCCATTGGTGAGCCCGCTGGAGCTCGACCCGGACGTGCGCGAATAGGTCTCCTGCCCCGTGCTGGACAGGCTCGGCAGCAGCGCCGCGCCGGCCTGCCGCGCCAGCGCGTCGGCCTGCCTGAACCTTGCCACAGCAGCGGCGATGTCGAGGTTGACGCTCTGCGCCTCCTCCATCAACTGGGTCAGCTCGCGTGATCCGAAGCCGCGCCACCAATCGAGCGGCGGTGGCGCCGCCAGATCGGAACCGGACGCCGCCTTGTAGCGCCGGGGCATTTCGAGGGCCGGGTCGGGAATATCCTGCGTCAGCAGGCAGCCGGTCGAGCTTACCGCCAAGCCGACCGCGGCGATCCAGCGGACAAAATGTCGCAGGCCTGCTGGAGCGCGATTCTCCCGCTTCCCGGCGACGATCCGCGGGTCAGCGGACGCGCGGCAAGGCTCGTCGACGGCGATCGGCACGATGGACACTGACGTGATGCTTCCCTGTAGTCTTGGGAATCATTCTAGCCGCAGCCCACGGTGCCGGACAGCCCTGCAGCACCCTGTCCCCCAGCAGCGATGACGCCGATAAAGTCCGCCGAATCGACGAATCTCCCGTAAATCAGCGGAGTTTCTTGCAGGCACCGGCGCGGGCCACCAGCTGCCGCCTTACCAAGATTTCATCTGTCGAATGCCATTTTGTGCGGGGTGTGACGCGGCGAGCGCGCCCGTGAAACCCTTTGGCGGGGACTCCGTAACTTGCACGTGAACTTCAGGGGGCATTCATGCGAGTTGCGGTGGTCGGAACGGGTATTGCGGGTAACGCCGCGGCCTGGTCCCTGGCGAAGCGTTATCCGATCACTGTCTACGAGCGCGATCTCCGTCCGGGCGGCCACAGCCACACCGTGACGATCGACTATGACGGCGCGCCGGTCTCCGTCGACATCGGCTTCATCGTCTACAATGAGCTGAACTACCCTGAGCTGACCGCCTTGTTCGACCATCTGGGGGTCGAGACGGTCGACAGCAGCATGAGCTTTGCCGTCACCGCGGATGCCGGCCGCTTCGAATGGAAGGGCGGCGGCAACACCTGGCTCGACACCGCCAAGGGGCTGTTCGCGCAGCCGAGCAACCTGCTGTCGACATCCTATCTCTGGATGCTAAGGGACATCCTGACCTTCAACGAACAGAGTACAGCGGATTTCAAGGCCGGCCGCCTGCATGGCCTTACGCTCGGGGACTATTTCCGACGCAACCATTTCGCGCCGCGATTGCTCACCGATTATCTGGCGCCGATGGGCGCCGCGATCTGGTCGGCCCCGGCATCCGAGATGCTGGACTTTCCGGCCGAAAACTTCGTCGCGTTCTTCAGCAATCACAGGTTGCTTCAATATGACCGCCCGGTCTGGCGCACCGTCAAGGGCGGCAGCCGCCGCTATGTGGATAAGCTGACGTCAAGCTTCCGCAACCAGATCAGGCTCGGCAGCGCCGTGACCAGCATCGAACGCACCACCCACGGCGTCGTCGTTCAAGATAGCAGCGGGCGTCGAGACACCTACGATCATGTGGTGATTGCCGCACACAGCGACCAGGCTCTGTCGATGCTCACCGACGCCGACGAACGGGAGCGCGGCATCCTCGGTGCGATCAAATATTCGCCCAACACGATCTATCTGCACCGCGACAGCAGGCTGATGCCGAAGCGCCGCCGCGCCTGGGCCTCGTGGAATTTCCTGCGCTGGCAGCGTGAGGGCGTTGCCCTGAACGACGTCGCCGTTACCTATTGGATGAACAACCTGCAGGACATCGACGACGCCAAGCCGCTGTTCGTCAGCCTCAACCCACCCTTCGCTCCGGCTCCGGAGCTGACCTTTGGCAAATATATCTGTGAGCACCCACAATATACGGCTGCCGCCTTTGCGGCGCAGAAGCGTCTGGCAGCGATTCAGGGGCAGCGCCATACTTGGTTCTGCGGGGCCTGGACCGGCTACGGCTTCCATGAGGACGGGCTGCGCTCGGGTCTCGCCGTGGCAGAGGCGCTCGGCGCGAGCGTGCCATGGCGCGGGTTTCCCACCGGGCTCGCCGAGGCTGCGGAATAGGCGCGATATGGACATGGATCACTCGGGACCGGATGATCGAACGGAAGCGGCCGCGCTCTATGTCGGAGAGGTCATGCATGCCCGCATGCGGCCGACCACGCATCGCTTCCGCTATCGTGTGATGAGCCTGCTGATCGATCTCGGCCGGCTCGATCAGGCGGACCGGCAGGCCTCGCTGTTCGGGGTCAATCGGCGCGCGCTCTACAGCTTCCACGAGGCCGACCACGGTCCGCGCGACGGCTCGTCGCTGCTGGCCTATGCGCAGACCTGTGCGGCGGATCAGGGGATCGATCTCAGCGGCGGACGCGTGCTGCTGCTGTGCTATCCGCGGCTGCTCGGCTACGTGTTCAATCCGCTGTCGGTCTATTTCTGCTATCGCAGCGACGGCACGCTGGCGCTGATGATCTACGAGGTCCGCAACACCTTCGGCGAGATCAAGCCCTATGTGCTGCCGGTCAGGCCAGATGAGCTGTCGGCGGCAGGGCTGCGCCAAGCGCAGGACAAGACCTTCTACGTCTCTCCCTTCATCGACATGGCGATGCGTTACCATTTCCGGGTCATGCCGCCGGGCGACAGTGTCAAGTTGCGGATTCTGGAAACTGGGGCCGACGGCCCTCTGCTCGCCGCAACCTTCTCTGGCCGCCGTCGCACGCTGACATCTGGCTCCCTACTCGCCGCCTTCGTCTCGCTCCCGCTGGTGACTGTCAAAATCTTTGCCGCGATCCATTGGGAGGCGCTGCGGCTGTGGGCCAAAGGCGTCCGCCTCATCCCGCGCGGCGAAATCGGCGCAAGCCCTGGAGCCAATACCGGCTTGGCGGGGAACGGCAGCCACGCTTATATATCACGACGCTGACCTGAAACGGCCGGCGCGCTCTGCGTCCGTGCTTCCCTGCCCGCACAGGTGCCACACCGGCCGGGGGACGGTGGGCTGGAGCCGTTTGCGTGAATGGACCTGCCATGCCGGACGCCATCCCAGTCACCCCTGACACCATCGACAAGGTGCTTGCCGATCTTCCCCGCCTGCCCCGCCTTGCCCTCGGCTTCGGCTCGCGCTTGCGCAAAGGCACGCTCGACGTCACCCTGCCGGACGGTCGGGTGATCCGGCTCGGCGGCGTCGAACCGGGTCCGGCGGCGGCAATGATCCTGGCCAATTACGGCTTCGCTTCGCGTCTTCTCAATGGCGGCGACATCGGCATCGCCGAGGCCTATCTGAACGGCGACTGGGACACGCCGGACCTGACGCAGTTTCTCTATCTGTTCTGCGTCAACCAGCACCTGCTGCAGTCGATGCTGGAAGACAAGCCGCTGATCCGGTTTGCCCAACTGGTCCGGCACTGGTTCAACCGCAACACCAAGCGTCAGGCAAAGCGCAACATCTACGCCCATTACGACATCGGGAATTCGTTCTACTCGGCGTGGCTCGATCCGAGCATGACTTATTCCTCGGCCCTGTTCGAGGAGCACACCACCGACCTCACCGCCGCGCAGACCAACAAGTACAAGCGACTGGCCGAGGCGATCGATCTCAAGTCCGGGCAGAAGCTGCTCGAGATCGGCTGCGGCTGGGGCGGCTTTGCCGAATATGCCGCCAAGACGTTCGGCGCCAAGGTCGTTGGGCTGACGATCAGCCAACAGCAGCGCGACTTCGCGCAGCGCCGCATCCACGAAGCCGGGCTCGCCGAGAAAGTCGAAATCCGCCTGCAGGATTACCGCGACGAGCGTGACCACTACGATCGCATCGCTTCGATCGAGATGATCGAGGCGGTCGGCGAACAGTTCTGGCCGAAATATTTCTCGCAACTGCGAGACCGACTCCTGCCGGGCGGACTGGCCGGTGTCCAGGCAATTACCATCCAGGACAGCCTGTTCCAGCACTACCGCCGCGAGGTCGACTTCATCCAGCGCTACGTCTTTCCCGGGGGCATGTTGCCGACGCCGCAGATCCTGAAATCGCTCGGCGACCGCTTTGGCATACCCGTCATCCGCGAACGCATCTTCGGGGAAGATTATGCCAGGACGCTCGCGATCTGGCGAAATAACTTCCGAGAGGCTTGGCCGGACCTCACGCCCGCAGGCTTCGACGAGCGCTTCAGGCGGCTCTGGGAATATTATCTGTCCTACTGCGAAGCAGGTTTCCTCTCTGGGAACATCGATGTTCGCCAGGTCGTCTTTGCGAAATCGGGGGGCTGATCCAGCCGGCTTACGCTCCCCTGGATATCAGGCTAGGGTCCTCTTAAGTGTGATCGAGGAAACTCCTACGGTATCTGCAAAATGACCATTCATAACGACGTCGTCGCGGCGATCGGCAACACGCCCCTGATCAAGCTCAAGCGCGCCTCGGAGGCGACGGGCTGCACCATTCTCGGCAAGGCCGAGTTCATGAACCCGGGCCAGTCGGTCAAGGACCGTGCCGGCAAATGGATGATCCTGGAGGCAGAGAGGCGCGGCGATCTCAAGCCCGGCGGCCTCGTAGTGGAGGCCACTGCCGGCAACACCGGCATCGGTCTGGCCGTGGTCGCCAGCGCGCGCGGCTATCGCACGCTGATCGTGATTCCGGAGACGCAGAGCCAGGAAAAGAAGGACATGCTGCGGCTGTGCGGCGCGGAGCTGGTCGAGGTGCCGGCGTTGCCGTTCAGCAATCCCAACAACTATCAGCATGTCGGCCGCAGGCTCGCCGACGAACTGCGCAAGACCGAGCCGAACGGCGTGCTGTTCGCCGACCAGTGGAACAACCTTGACAACGCCAAGGCGCATTATGAGTCCACCGGACCCGAGATCTGGTCGCAGACCGGCGGCAAGGTCGACGGCTTCATCTGCGCGGTCGGCACCGGCGGCACGATCGCCGGCACGAGCCGGTATTTGAAGGACAGGAACAAGGATATCGTCACCGCCTGTGCCGATCCGCACGGCTTTGCGATGTACGAATGGTTCAAGAACGGCGTCGTCAAATCGACGCCCGGCGATTCCATTACGGAAGGCATCGGCATCGGTCGTGTGACCCCCGTGATCGAGACCGCCAAGGTCGACGACGCGTTCCTGGTGTCCGACGAGGACGCCGTCAACACGATCTACGACCTCGTACAGCACGAAGGCCTGTGTCTGGGCGGCTCGACCGGTGTCAACGTTGCCGGCGCGGTGCAACTCGCCAGGACACTCGGGCCCGGCCACACCATCGTGACCATCCTGTGCGATTCCGGCACGCGCTATCAATCGAAGCTGTACAATCCGGAGTTCATGCGTTCGAAGGACCTGCCGGTGCCGGCTTGGCTCGATAAGCGCAGCGGGATCAAGCCGCCGTTCGTGTAGGGCACGAAAGGCGAGTGGCGAACGAGAAACGAACTCTCTTCGCTATTCGCATATCCCTATTAGCTTCGATCAATGCCGCAAAGATCTGACTCAGGAACAGCTTGCTGCGCGCATGCTGCGGGTTGGCGAAGAATTCCTGCGGCGTATTCGACTCGATGATCTGGCCGGCGTCCATGAACACGACGCGGTTCGCGACCTCGCGCGCGAAGCCCATCTCGTGGGTCACGACCAGCATGGTCATGCCCTCCTTCGCGAGATCGACCATGGTGTCGAGCACTTCCTTCACCATCTCCGGATCGAGCGCCGAGGTCGGCTCGTCGAACAGCATGACCTTCGGATTCATCGTCAGCGCGCGCGCGATGGCGACGCGCTGCTGCTGACCGCCCGACATCTGGCCCGGGTATTTCTGCGCCTGATGCGGGATCTTGACCCGCTCCAGGAACTTCATCGCAGTCGCCTCGGCCTCCTTCTGCGGGATGTTGCGCACCCAGATCGGCGCCAGGGTGCAGTTCTCCAGCACGGTCAGGTGCGGAAACAGGTTGAAGCTCTGGAACACCATGCCGACCTCACGGCGAACCTCGTCCACACGCTTGAGGTTCGGACCTAGATCGATGCCGTCGACATTGATCTCGCCCTCCTGGAATTCCTCGAGCGCATTGATGCAGCGGATCAGGGTCGACTTGCCCGAGCCTGAGGGCCCGCAGATCACGATGCGCTCCCCTGCCCGACGGAGAGATTGATGTCGCGCAGGACGTGGAATTCGCCGTACCATTTGTTGAGAGCGGAAATGCTGACGATCGAATTTGCAGTCATGGATCTCTCGATGATCTCTGGCTCAATGGCGCTGGTGCACGTTGAGGCGGCGCTCGACCAGCAGGGAGTAGCGTGACATGCCGAAGCAGAAGGCGAAGTAGATCAGCCCCGTAAAGGCAAAGCCGGTGAAGGCGGTGGTGGGGGTCGCCCAGACCGGATCGGCGAACGAGGCCTTGAGGCTGCCGAGCAGGTCGAACAGCGCCACGATGGACACCAGCGAGGTATCCTTGAACAGCGAGATGAAGCTGTTGACGATGCCGGGGATCACGTGCCGCAGCGCCTGCGGCAGCACGATGAAGCTCGTCGTCTTCCACCAGGACAGGCCGAGCGCGCTTGACGCCTCCGCCTGGCCGCGCGGAATGGCCTGCAGGCCGCCGCGGATCACCTCGGCCATGTAGGCGCCGGAGAACAGCGCAACGCCGATCAGCGCCCGTACCAGGCCATCGACCCTGACATTGCCGGGCAGGAACAGCGGCAGCATGTAGGTGGCGAAGAACAGCACCGTAATCAGCGGCACGCCGCGGACTAGCTCGATGAAGGCGATCGAAAAGACGCGGATCAGCGGAATGGTCGAGCGGCGGCCGAGCGCAAGCGCAATGCCGATCGGCATCGACGCGACGATGCCGATCACCGAGACGACCAGCGTCACCAGCATTCCGCCCCACAGCCTTGTGTCGACGATGGGAAGGCCGCCGCGATCGAGACCCATGATCGCAATGACGACGGCAATGCCGGCGAAGGTCGCGGCCGTGGCGATGACGCTGCGCAGCGCCCTGCTCCCGCCGCCGACGATGAACACCAGCGCGGTGACAATGATCGCGGAGAGCGCGAGATCATTCCACACGGGCTGGTGAGATTGCTGCAGTTCATTGCGGATCCAGACCAGCGGCCAGATCACGAGCGATGCGAGCGTTCCGATCAGCACGACCAGCTTGCCGAGCAGCCACAGCAGCACGCCGACCACCGGCACGTTATCGCCGGCGCGGACCAGCGCGTTACCGGCCGTATCGATGCTCTCGACGAACACCTGGAGGGCGCCCGTGGTCCAGCTCACGCCGAAGCCCTCCAGCCCACCGCCATAGAGCAGGAAGAACGCGACCACCGGCAGCGCGAAGAAGAACAGACCCGCGTTCAAGCCTTTGGCCGGCAGGCGCGGAATCAGCAGCGGCACCAGCAGCACCACCGCCAGCACATAGGTCAGATTGACGCGCCAGCGGTCGGCCTCCGGGTAGAAGCCGTACATGAACTGGCCGAACTTCGCCGAAATGTAGGGCCAACAGGCGCCGACCGGATGGCCGGCGTTCTGCGCCAGGCATGCTTCGCGGTCCTTGCCGACCCACACCGCGTCGACCAGCAGGAACTTGACCGCCGGGATCACGGTGAACCAGATCAACAGCGCGCTCACCAGGGTGAGCAGGATATTGGTCGGCGAGTTCAACAGCCTCGTGCGGACGAAGCCGACGAAACCCGTCGTCTTGATGGGCGCCGGGCGTTCGCCGGCCATGTCCTGACGGATGAAGGTTGAGGCCGTGATGTCGGTCATGCGCCAAGTCTCTTCATGCGCCAAGTCTCTTCCCAAGCCGCCAGCTGTAGAAGCTCATCATTGCGCTCGTGATCAGCGACAGCGCCAGATAGACGCCCATCGTGATTCCGATGATCTCGATGGCCTGGCCCGTCTGGCTCATCGTCGTGCCCGCGAACACCGACACGAGATCGGGATAACCGATAGCGACCGCGAGCGAGGAGTTCTTGGTCAGGTTCAAGTACTGGTTCGTCAGCGGCGGCAGGATGACGCGGAGCGCCTGTGGCACGACGATCAGGCGCAACACGGTGCCGCGGCTCAGTCCAAGCGAGAGCCCCGCTTCCATCTGTCCCTTGTGGACCGAGAGAATTCCCGCACGTACCACCTCGGCGATGAACGACGCCGTGTACATGGTCAGCGCCAGGGTCAGCGCGACGAGCTCCGGAATGATGCGCGAACCGCCGGCGAAGTTGAATCCCTTGAGCGCCGGTACCTCGAACGAAATCGGCACGCCGAACACGAGCGCTGCAATCAGCGGCAGGCCGATCAGCAGCCCCAGCACGTAGGGCCGGATCCGCATCGCATGGCCGCGCAGAAACAGCTCACGCCGCGCGTAATAGTGCAGACCGACCGAGACCACGATCGCCACACCGAGCGCTATCACGAACGGCATGAAGCCGGGCTCCTCGACCGGGCGCGGAACGATGAAGCCGCGGTTGTTGAGAAAGAAGGTCGAGAAAAGAGAGATGCTCTGTCGCGGTCCGGGCAGAGCCGCCAAGACCGCAAGATACCAGAACAGGATCTGGAACAGGAGCGGCAGGTTGCGGATCAGCTCGACATAGGCGCCGGAGACACGCGACAGCAGCGCATTCGGTGATAGCCGGCCCAGAGCGACCAGGAAGCCCAGGACGGTCGCCAGCACGATGCCGATGACCGAGACCAGCAGCGTGTTCAGCACGCCGACGATCAGCACGCGGCTGTAGCTGTCGGAGCCGGAGTAGCTGATCAGGGTCTGGTTGACGTCGAAACCGGCCGTGTTGTTGAGGAAGCCGAAGCCCGACGTGATGCGCTGGGCGGCGAGGTTGCTGCGTGCGTTGGCCACGATCTCGTAGCCAACCCACACCAGGACTGCGACGAACAGGATCTGCAGGATGATGCCGTTCCATCCTGCCTTGCCACCCAGCATGCGCTTCAGCCGAAGCCCATATTGCGAAGGCGGTAACCTCGCTTCGATGCTCATTCGCCGCAGCCCCGCTATCGTGCAGTGATCAGCGGATCGGCGGCGCGTACTGCAGGCCGCCCTTGTTCCAGAGCTGGTTCAGACCGCGCGCGATCTGCAGCTTGGAGCCGGTGCCGACGTTGCGGTCATACATCTCGCCGTAGTTTCCGACCGCTTTTACGATCCGGGAGAACCAGTCCTTGGTGAGGCCGAGCTGCTCGCCGAGATTGCCGTCGGTGCCGAAGGCGCGCTTGAAGTCGGGCTTGTCAGATTTCGCCATCTCGTCGACGTTCGCCTGGGTGACGCCCATTTCCTCGGCCGTGATCAGCCCGAACAAGGTCCACTTCACGATGTCGAACCACTGGTCGTCACCGTGGCGCACCATCGGACCAAGCGGCTCCTTCGAGATCACCTCGGGCAGCACGACGTGGTCGGCCGGATTGGAGAGCTTGAGGCGCTCGGCATAGAGGCCCGAGACGTCGGTGGTGAACACGTCGCAGCGGCCGGACTCATAGGCCTTCACGGTCTCGTCGGCGCCGGCAAACGCGATCACCTCGTACTTCATCTTGTTGGCCTTGAAGTAGTCGGCGAGGTTCTGCTCGGTGGTGGTGCCGGTCTGCACGCAGACCGAGGCGCTGTTCAGCTCGAGCGCCGAGTTGACCTTGAGGGCCTTCTTCACCATGAAGCCCTGGCCGTCATAATAGGTAATGCCGGCGAAGTTGGCGCCGAGCGACGTATCACGCGACAGCGTCCAGGTCGTGTTGCGCGACAGCACGTCGACTTCGCCCGACTGCAGTGCAGTGAAGCGGTCCTTGGCGGACAGCGGAACGAACTTGACCTTGGTCGGATCGTTGAAGATCGCGGCCGCAATGGCGCGGCAAACGTCGACGTCGAGCCCGGTCCAGTTGCCCTTGTCGTCCGGGTTCGAGAAACCGGGCAGACCCTGGCTGACGCCGCAGGCGAGCATGCCGCGATCCTTGACGGTCTTGAGCGTTTCGGCCTGGGCGCCGACGCTCGCCAGCACCGGGGCGAGAGCTAGAGTAAGAGCCAGAGTGACGCGTTTCATAAATACAGCCTTTCGCGGGTCGTCCTTGGGGAGCGATGAATCTCAGCGCGTAGGGGGCCCGACCTGAATCCGCCATTGCAAACGCCATACCAAGAATATGGCGGACACCATGCACAACGGAGCCGTGCATGCGATGAAGCGGAAATCGCGGCAAGCCCCTCAACGTGCAGCGATCGAATTGCGCCGGCATCACAGAACGACTGGCGGTCCGGGTCAAGGGGTTGACGGGTCTGTTCTGCATTCTGTTATTAACGACCGCAGTGCGGCCTGATTTGCAGCTATCCCGGCAGGCTCAAAGAGAAAAGACACGCGAATGGCATTATCGAACGACCCCGCTGCGGCGGTGCGACAAAACGTCGAGACACGGCTGGTCACGGCGGGGCGGGACACGAAAGCGCAGCACGGATTCGTGAATCCTCCTGTCGTTCATGGTTCGACGGTCCTGTATCCAACGGCTGAAGATCTGCATGCGCACCGCGGCGAATTCCAGTACGGCCGCCATGGCACGCCGACCACGAAGGCGTTGCAGCAGGTGCTGATGGCCTTGGAGGGGCCGCAATGCGCCGGCGTCGGCATAGCGCCGTCAGGTCTCGGGGCGATCTCGACGACCCTGCTGTCGGTGCTCAAGGCCGGCGACCATGTGCTGGTCTGCGATAGCATTTATCGTCCGACCCGCAATTTCTGCAACGGCTTGCTGGCGCGCTACGGCGTCGAGACGACCTATTTCGACCCATTGATCGGCACAGGAATTGAGCAACTGCTCAAACCAAATACACGCGCGGTAGTTGTCGAGGCGCCCGGCTCGCAGTCGTTCGAAATGCCGGACATCCCCGCCATTGCCGCGGTTGCGCATGCGCATGGCGCACTCGTCATCGACGACAACACCTGGGCGACGCCGCTCTACCACCGCTCCCTCGATCAGGGCGTCGACGTCAGCATGCAGGCCGCCACCAAATATATCGGCGGCCACTCCGACATCATGTTCGGGACGATTTCGGCCAATGCGAAGGCGTGGCCGCTGATCTCCGAGGGCATTCGCCTGCTCGGCGTATGCGCCGGGCCGGACGATGTGTTTCTGGCGCTGCGCGGCGTGCGGACGCTCGGCGTGCGGCTGGCGCAGCATCATCGGTCCGGCCTGGAGATGGCGCGCTGGCTCGCCGCCCGTCCCGAGGTGATCGAGGTCCTGCATCCTGCGCTGGAGAGCCATCCGGGGCACGCGATCTGGAAGCGGGACTTCACCGGTGCCTCCGGCCTGTTCAGCATCGTGCTGCAACCAAAGCCGCAAGCCGCGGTTGACGCGATGCTCGACACGCTGACGCTGTTCGGAATGGGCTATTCCTGGGGCGGCTTCGAGAGCCTGGCGATTCCGTTCGACTGCACGAGCTACCGCACGGCCACCACCTGGGCGCCGGGCGGCCCCACGCTGCGCCTGCATATCGGCCTGGAGAACGTGGAGGATCTCAAGGAGGATCTCGACCGAGGCTTTGCGGCGTTCAACGCAGCCTAAGCACGCCCGCAGCAAGCGGAGCGTCGCGCGATCGGGCAGTCGGGGCTGACAAATTGGCGCGTCCCGCCGATTGGGGGTAGCCTGCGCGGCAAGGAAAGCTGGAACGAACGGAAATCATGGTTCTGCTCGATCTGATGGGCGGCGTGGCGTTGCTGCTGTGGGGCCTTCACATGGTCCACAGCGGCATTCTTCGCGCCTTCGGCCCGGATCTCCGGCTGCTGCTATCGCGGGCGCTGCGTAACCGCTTCAGCGCCCTCGCCGCCGGGCTCGGTCTGACCGCTCTGCTCCAGAGCAGCACGGCGACCGCGCTGATCACGACCTCCTTCGCGGCGGAAGGCCTGGTCGGCCTGATCCCGGCGCTCGCGATCATGCTCGGCGCCAATATCGGCACCACGCTGATCGTCCAGGTGCTGTCGTTCAACGTGGCGGCGGTCGCCCCCATCCTGTTCGTGCTCGGCCTGGTGGCGTTCCGGAGCGGGCCGCGATCGCGCATCAAGGATCTCGGCCGGGTAGCAATCGGCCTCGGCCTGATGCTGCTGTCGCTCCATATCCTGATCGATACGCTCGCGCCCGCCGAAGAAGCCCCGGCGATGCGCGTGTTCATGCAGGCCATCACGGCCGATGTCACGCTGTGCATCATCTTCGGGGCCGTCGTCACCTGGATCGTGCATTCCAGCGTCGCCAGCGTGCTGCTGGTGATGTCGCTGGCCTATGCGCACTTCATCACGGCCGATGCGGCGCTGGCGCTCGTGCTCGGGGCCAATCTCGGCAGCGCCGTCAATCCGGTGTTCGAGGGGGCGCGCCGCGACAATCCAGCAAGCTATCGCCTGCCCGTCGGCAATCTCCTCAACCGCATCGTCGGCGTCGCGCTGATCGCACCCTTCCTGCATCCGCTCGCGGCTCAGCTGCAGCAGTGGCAGCCGGATCTGTCGAAGCTGACCGCGCAGTTTCACATGGCATTCAACCTCGGCACGGCGCTGGTTTTCATCGGTCTGCTCGGCAGCATCGAAAAGCTGCTCGTCAGGCTGTTCCCCGACCGCCCGGCCGAAGTCGATCCGGCCAAGCCGCGCTACCTCGACGAGACCGCGCTGGAGACGCCGTCGCTGGCGCTTGCGGACGCGGCGCGCGAGGCGCTGCGCATGGGCGATCTGGTCGAGACCATGTTGCGCAATGTCATGACCGCGATGATGACCAACGACCGTGGCCTCGTGGATCAGGTATCACGCGCGGACAATGTCGTCGACCGGCTCGACGAAGCCATCAAGCTCTACATCACCAAGCTGACACGGGGCAGCCTGGACGACCGCGAGGGCAAGCGCGCGATGGAGATCATCTCCTTCGCGATCAACCTCGAACACATCGGCGACATCATCGACAAGAACCTGAGCGAGCTCGCGACCAAGAAGATCAAGCGCCGGTTCCAGTTCTCCGCGGAGGGTGCCGACGAGCTGCAGGCCTTTCACCGCCAGATCATGGAGGCGCTGCGCATCGCGTTCGGCATCTTCATGTCCGGCGATGCACAGCAGGCCCACCAATTGCTCGATCAGAAGGCGGAGCTCCGCAACGCCGAACTCGGCGCGACCGAGCGGCATCTCGAACGCCTGCGCGAGGGCCGCTCGGAGACGCTCGAAACCACCTCGCTGCACCTCGACGTGCTGCGCGATCTCAGGCGTATCCACTCGCACATCTGCTCGGTCGCCTATCCCGTGCTCGATGCCGCCGGCGAGGTTGCGACTCGCCGCAGCGAGGCGGCTGACAGTGTGGCGACCATGGCCCTGTCCCCGTCCTCGACCCAGCCGCTGCCGCGCTGAGCGCAGGACGCCCCTACGAACGGGTGACGGCACGTCCGCCCTGTGAACCTGAAGACCGCTCCGGTCAATTGCTCAGCGTCTGCGACTCGCGCTGACGGTTCTTGAAGATCAGCATGACGTTGCGGACGTAGATGATGTTCGACAGCAACTGGCCGAAGATGATGACCGGCTCGCGTTTGACAAGGCCATAGATCAGCGTCATGAGGCCGCCGCCGATCGAGAAGAACCAGAATGCGAGCGGCACGACGCTCTTGCCCGCACGCTCGCTGGCGATCCACTGCACGAGGAAGCGCGCGGCGAAGGCAAGCTGCGCCGCGAGGCCGAACACCAGCCAGAAATCGAACTTGGCGATGAAGATGTCGTAGAGATAGTTGCTGAACGCCTGCCCGAATTGAATCAACATTACTTCACCTCGATCGCAACCGGCGTCGGCTTCTTGCGGCGGATCAGCCACCAGACGCCGGCGAGATCCATGATCCCGATCCAGAGCCGGTCGAAGAACCCGTAGTTCGAGACACCGGAGTGCCGGGGACGATCTATCACGTCGATGTAGGCGATGTCGTAGCCCTCCCGCCGCACCAGGGCGGGAAGGAAGCGGTGCAGGCCATCGAAATACGGCATCATCAGGAACACGTCGCGACGGACCGCCTTGAGGCCGCAGCCGGTATCGCGGGTGCCGTCGTGCAGAACCGCATTGCGGATATTGTTGGCGAACCGCGATTGCAGTTTCTTGAAGCCGGTGTCCTTGCGGCCGACCCGCTGCCCGGCGACGAGGCCGACATGCGCACCGCCCTTTTCGAGCGCGGCGATGAGGTCGGGCAGGAAAGCGGGATTGTTCTGTCCGTCGCCATCCAGCGTCGCAACCATCGTGCCGTGGGCCGCGCGGATGCCGCTTCTGACGGCCGCCGATTGCCCGGACGACTTCTCATGGCGCAGCACGCGCAAGTTCGGCCGCCGCGCCATCTCCTCGGCGAGCCGCTGCGCGGTGTCATCGGTCGAGCCGTCGTTGACGTAGATGATCTCGTACGGCCACAGGCCATCGAGCGCCGCCGCGATCTCTGTGATCAGGGGCGTGATGTTGCCGGCCTCGTTGCGCACGGGAACGACGATGGAGACGGCAACGGGGGTTTCGGTCGACAAGATGAGACTCGTGATGGAGTGATCGGAGCGGTTGCTCTGCCCGGGCGCTCCGGCGGAGGCTTATTATGGGGCTTGGGGCCGGCTATCAACCCCTTTAGCGCGGTACGATGCGGCCGTCCTTGCCGATGCGGAAACCGAGTCGCCTTGCTGCAAACCAGTGGCGGACGACCAGGGCGCAGGCCAGTCCGACCACCGCGCCGGCGACCACGTCGCTCGGATGATGCGCCAGCAGCACCAGCCGGCTCAGGGCAATCACAACGGCATAGATGAACATTGGTATCCGCAGCCGGGACCAGACGGCCGCAATGGCGAATGCGAGCGCGAAGGCGGTCACGGCATGCGCCGACGGCATGCTGAAATAGGCCGGCGTGCCGTTGAAGGGTTCGAAATTGAACGCATTGGCCTTGCCGCCGACGAACGGACGGCCGCGCCCGATGATGTATTTCAACACCTGGGCCGACAGCACGGAGAGCAGAACCGCGAAGAAGAAATACTGAACATGCGTCGCAAAGTTCAGGAGGCGGCTGCGCGAAGCCTCAGGCCACAACGGCGCGATCAGGATCGTCGCGACGACCCCCACTGCCAGCAGTCCCAGCACGTATTCGTCCTGGCCGAATTCGGTGATGATGCGCACCGGCCACAGGCCCGGTGTTCCCCGCGCCGGCATCAGCCCGATTTCGTAGGCATCGAAGGTGAACATCAGCACCAGGACCACACTCAGGCCGATGGCACCGAGCAGGAGAAGCTCGCGTCGCAGGCGTTGCCGGCCCGCAGCGTCCGGCGCGGTCTGCGGCCGCCGAACCAGCCGGCCGAGCGAGAATTTGCCGACCAGCGCGAGCTGGGCAAGATAGCCCGACGATAGCGAGGGCGTGTCTGGCGCCGGCATCTACTCGGTGCCTTCCGAACGGTAGATCGCGATCGAGACCGGACGTCCTTGCGAGATGTTGTAGCCGTCGATCCGCTTGGCGACGTTGTAGCGCAGCCCGATGGCCTCGGCGCGCTGCACGAACGCCCGCTCGGTGCGCTGCTCGACGAGCGCGAAGCGGCACGTGCCCTGGTTGAGGAAGTCGGCCGCCCCCGAGCCGTCGGTGAGCTGTGTCGAGGTTCCCGTCATGAACACGAGGCTCGGCTCGTGGAAACCTGCCGCTGCCGCCTTCGGCCCGACGCAGACCACGTTGCGCAGCGCGCGCGCAATCTCCGCGCTGGGAAACAGCGGCGTCAGCGCCGGCAGCACGGCGCCATACACCACGAACGCCAGGAACATCGCCGCCACGCCGGCATTCAAGAGCGAGCGCTCGGCACGGCCGTCGTCATAGAGCCACCACGCGAACAGGCCGAAGATCAGCGAGGCCGCCACGAACGGCCAAGCCAGGAACACCGGCTGGTGTGTCACGACGATGGCGCCGATCACGGCCACCACCGAGGTGATGGCGGGAATCGCGAACCACCAGGCGGCGCCGCGCCGCAACCAGTTGCGGGCCAGCACCCGCCGCTCCAGCGCGCCCACGGTCAGGATGGCGATCGCCGGATAGAGCGGCAGCACGTAGTGCGGCAGCTTGGTCAGCACCGCCTCGAACACGATCCAGGACGGCAGCAGCCAAGCCAGCAGGAACTGTGCACCGGGCTCGCGCCGCGCGCGCCAGACGGCCGGCGCCGCCATCGCAGCCAGCGGCGCGCCGGGCCAGAAGGTGATGAACAGCAGCAGCAGATAGAGGCCCGGCGGCGCGCCATGCGATTCCTGGGCGCTGATCTTGCTCAGCATGTCCCCGCCGACGGAGTCGGTGAAGAAGGTGTCGCCGGCGCGCAGGAAGATCAGGACGAACCAGGGCAGCACCAGCACCAGCATCCACATCAGTCCCCATAGGGGGCGCAGACGCGACAGCCAGCCGGCGCCGCGATCCATGATCGCCAATGCCAAGATCGTCAGTCCCGCGAACATCAGGATCAGCGGGCCCTTGATCAGGATGCCGCCGGCGAGCGCCGTCCAGAAGATCGCAGGCGGTCCCCACGGCGGATGCACCGGATCCTCGCCGCGCTGCCAGGACAGATAGACGCGGGCCAGCGCGCCCATCGCTGCCACCACTGTGAACAGCAGCATCGCGTCGGTCTTGGCGAGCCGGGCTTCCACGCCGAGCAGCACCGAGCAGCACATCAGCAAGGCGGCGAACACGGCGCCGCGCCGTGTCACGAAGGAGAGCGCGGTCCAATAGGTCAGCAGCACCGCGCCGATGGCACCGATCAGCGAGGGAATGCGGTAGACCCAGATGCGCAGCTGCGCGCGCGGCAGACCGATTGCCGACGCCGTCTCGACCGCGGCCGATTGCAACCAGTAGATGCCGACCGGCTTCTTGTAGCGCACGTCGTCCTGGAAGCGGATGTCGACGTAGTCGCCGCTCTCGACCATCTGCTTGGTCGCCTGGGCGAAGCGCGCCTCGTCGCGGTCGATCGGCGGGATGGTGAAGAAGCCTGGCAGGAACAACAGCAGCCCGCAGACGAGCAGGAACGCCACCGCCCTGGTATGACTCACGGTGACGGCATCGATCATCCGCACCAGCCGATTGCCTGGATTGACCAGGTTCTTCGGCTCGCGCGGCTCTCCAAAACGGGGGCGGGCATAGGTCTCGACCATGGGGTTCCGAATACGCTGAAACCGCCATGCCGACAACCGCTTAGCGAACGTTCACTGGATTCTGACCACAACTGTGTCCGCCGCGCCCGTAGCGTCGATCACGGTGAGGCGAGCAAAGCCCGCCCCCGGCGGATCGATCAGGCGCTGGCGCCGGCTGTCGATCTCGCCGACGGCTAGGCCATTGACCAGCATAGTCAGTGGCAGCACGCCCCCGGACACTTTCACCGGCATCACCGACGCCTCGCGTCCCGCGGATCGGTCGACATCGATACGGGAGCCGTTCAGCGGGAACTGAATGTGCGGCGCCTGCTCCGAGCCGGTCCGCACCAATTCCCCGATCGGCCGGAACCGGCGAAGGGGCAGCGGCAACTTTGAATTGCTGGCGACAAGCGCACCCTTGGGCGGCTTAGGCAGTGCCGCCGGCAGCTTGCCGCTGCGGGCAAAAGCGTCGAACAGGATCGGCGCCGCGGCGACGCGGCCGATCAGGCCGGGCACCGGCGCGCCATCGGGCCGGCCGGCCCAGACGCCAATCGTGATGCGGCCGTCGAAGCCGACCGACCAGGCGTCACGATAGCCGTAGCTGGTGCCGGTCTTGAAGGCGATCCGGTTCCGGGCTGCGTTTTCCGGCGGCGGTGTCCCCAGCAGCACGTTGCCGACCTGCCAGGCGGCCGCCGAATCCATCAGTCGCATCGGCTCGCGGGCGTCGTCCTGCGCACCGTCAGCCGTCATGATCTCGCGCAGCGGCCTGGTGGTGCCGAGCCGCGGAAAGCCCGTGTAGAGCTGGGCGAGATCCTGCAGGGTCACACCGACGCCGCCAAGGCCCATGGCGAGGCCCGGGGCCTCGTCCTTCGGCAGCACCAGATTGCCGCCCGCCTGCTTCAGCCGCGACGACAGCCGGCTGGCGCCGACGCGGTCCAGCAGCACGATCGCCGGTACGTTGAGCGACAGTTGCAACGCCTTGCGCACCGGGACCGTGCCCTGGAACGTCATGTCGAAATTCTCCGGCGCGTAGGAGCCGAAGCGCACCGGGCGATCCTCGATGAGGCTCTCCGGGTGCACGAAGCCGTCCTCGAAGGCGAGGCCATAGATGAAAGGCTTCAGGGTCGACCCGGGCGAGCGGACCGCGCGGGTCATGTCGACCTGCCCTGCCCGCTTCTCATCGAAATAATCGGCCGAGCCGACATGGGCGAGCACGTCGCCGCTGTCATTGTCGATGACGATGATGCCCACCGAGACGTTCGGTCCCAATGCGATGGCGCGATCGCGCGCCAGCGGCTCCAGCACCCTCTGCAGCGAGGCATCCAGCGTAAGGCGGATGATCGGCTGATCCTTGACCGCCGCCGAGGCTTGGTCGGCGGCATGCGGCGCGAGGATCGGCATCGGCCTGCGGAAGGCCGGCACGGCTTGCGCCTTCGCCTGCGCCGCGTCCTCGGCGGAGATCACGTTCTCCGACACCATGCGGTCGAGCACGCGGTCGCGGCCGCGGCGCGCGGCCTCGGGATGCCGGTCGAGCCGCCGCGTCTCCGGTGACTGCGGCAGCGCCACCAGCAGCGCGGCTTCCGCCAGCGACAGACGCTTCGGCTCCTTGCCGAAATACGCGATCGAGGCGGCGCGGATGCCTTCGAGATTGCCACCATAGGGCGCGAGCGTCAGGTAGAGATCGAGGATCTCGTCCTTGCTCAACTCATGCTCGAGCTCGAGCGCGCGCACAATCTGCCTGAGCTTGGCGTGCAGCGAGCGCTGCCGCCTGGGCTCGAGCAGCCGCGCCAGCTGCATCGTGATGGTCGAGCCGCCCGACACGATGTGTCCGTGCGCGCCGAGCTGGATCGCGGCGCGCGCCAGCGCGCGCGGATCGACGCCGTGATGATCATAGAAGCGCTGGTCCTCATAGGCGAACAGCAGCTTCAGATAGGTCGGATCGACGTCATTCTTCGCGCTGACCGGCAGCCGCCAGCGCCCATCCGCCATCGCATAGGCGCGCAGCAGCTTGCCGTGGCGGTCGACGACGGTGGTGGACACGGCTTGGGCCTCACGCAGCGGCAGCGGTCCGAGGGAGATGGTGTAGGCGGTGAAGGCGGCGGCGATCGACAACACCAACGCGACGGCGATGATGAGCAGGCGTTTGACGCCCCGCCCCTCCTCCCGTCATGGCCGGGCTTGTGCCGGCCATCCGCATCGTGCGGAGAGAGCGTGGATACCCGGGTCTCGCCCGGGCATGACGGAGCGTGTGGCAGCGTCCGGCCGCCCAACTCGCGATCGCTCGTTCCACTCTCGCTCATTTCGCCGCGCGGACCTCCACGGAGCCCGTCCCGGTCCGACCATAGCGCGAGGGATTGTACATGTCCTCGACATAGGCCTGTGGCAGCACGTATTTGCCCGGCGACACCGCCCGCACCACATACGCGACCGTGAACACCGACTTGGAGTCCGCGGCGCGGTCGAGCGCGGCGGTGAAGCGGTCGTCGCGGAACTCGGTATTGACCGGTTCCTGGCCGTCCTCGATCCAGTCGAGCGTGCCGCTGTCTCCCGACGACACCAGATGCGGATTGTCGATCTCCAGTCCCGCCGGCAGATAGTCCGACACCATGATGTGTCCGTATTCCGGCTTGGCCTCGGTGACCTTCAGCACCACCGCGAAGCGGTCGTTCTGCTTCGCGGTCCTGATATCGGCCGGCTTGCCGTCGAGCGTGTAGTAGCCGCGCTCGATCTTGAAGCCGTTCGACGCGGCCGGCTCCGGCGTCAGCGGCGAGCCAGACACCGACACCACCGCCTGCACCGGCGCGTCGCCGGTGTTGGTGATCTTCAGCGGCTGGCCTGAGAGCTCAGCCGCCTTGTAGCTGCGGTACAGCGCCTGCTTCACCGCCTGGCCGTTGACATCGAGCATCAGCGTCTCCTTGGCGAGCGCACGCGCCGCCAGCACCATCCACGCATTCTCCTGCGTCGAGGTGTACGGCGTCAGGCCACGCGCGGCCTCGACGCGAGCCACCGCCTGCGTCAGCGTCGCGCGCGGCGCATTGCCCTCGCCCGCCAGCGACACCAGCGCGGCGGCATCGCGCAGGTCGGAGCCGTAGTCGGTGCGACCGAACACCAGCACCGGCTTCGGCGCGAGACTGTCGGCCGCCGCACCATAGACCCGCTCGGCGCGGGCGCGGTCGCCGACCAGCGCCAGCGCGGCTGCGAGCTGCGCCTTGGCGATCGGCGTGGCGAGATTGCCGAGCTTGGTGTCGGCGAGATAGCGCAGGTCGCCGATCGGCGCCGCGCCGTTGCGCGCCAGCACGTAGAGGCCGTAGGCGAGATCGCGGCCGCCGGTCTTCTCCGGCTCCTCGGCATTGACCACCGAGTTCCTGATACGGTCGAGCGCGCTCTTGAACAGCACGTCAGGCACCGCGAAGCCCTTTTCGCGGGCGCGAGTCAGGAAGTCCGTCACATAGGCGTCGAGCCAGGGATCGTCGCCGCCAGCCGACCAGAGGCCGAACGAGCCATTGGATCCCTGCCGTGCAAGGAGCCGGTCGATCGAGTCGCGGATGCGCTGGTCGACCTCGGTGTCCATCGCGAGATGCGCGCCGGCCGCGAGCTCGTTGACATAGAGCAAAGGCATCGCGCGGCTGGTGATCTGCTCTGAGCAGCCATGCGGATAGCGGTCGAGCGCCTTGAGAATGGTCGCCGCATCGAGCGCGGTCGACAGTCCCGCCGACAGCGACGCTGTGCCGGTGCCAGCCACGAGATCACTGAACATGTCCGATGTCAGCGTCAGGCTCTCGCCCTTCGCCAGCGTCCGGATCGAGCGCCGCGCCAGCACCTGGGTGGCCGGCTTGACGTCGAGCTGATAGTGCCGCGCCAGCGAAAGACCATTGGGTCCCTTGATGTCGACATCGAGCTGTGCCGTGCCGGTGCCTGAGGCGTCCAGCGGCAAGGTCGACGACGCCCGCTGCTTGGCGGCGAGCTTCAGCGTCACATTGGCATTGCCGGAGACCTTCACCGGGCCGCTTGCCTTGACGGCCACGACATAGTCGCCGGGCGCACCTTCGACATTGTCGACGTCGAACGACAGCGTGCCGCGGTCGCCGCTCAGCAAAAAGCGCGGCAAGGTCGCGGTCAACACCACCGGATCGCGCACGGTGACGTCGACATTGGCCCGGCCGACTTTCGTGGCGCTCCACGCCACCGCCATCACCCGCGCAGTTCCTGCGAACTCTGGAATATCGAAGCTGACCTCGGCGGTGCCATCGGGCCCGACGGTGACGATGCCCGAATACAGCGCCAGCGGCTTCTGCGTCGGTGGCGAGCCCTGCAGCTCCGCGCCGCCCGAGTCACCGCCGGAGCGGATCTGGCCGCGGGTACCCTGCATGCCGTCGATCAGTTGGCCATAGAGGTCGCGGATCTCGGCC
Organism: Bradyrhizobium oligotrophicum; assembly: GCA_050641875.1. Classification (GTDB taxonomy): domain Bacteria; phylum Pseudomonadota; class Alphaproteobacteria; order Rhizobiales; family Xanthobacteraceae; genus Bradyrhizobium; species Bradyrhizobium oligotrophicum_B. Next base: position 5,766,597 of record CP192619.1, on the reverse strand, counting down.
GAGAGCTGGCGCTGGCCGAGATAGTAATCGTCGGGCGCCGGCGGCTTGTAGTTGGTGAGGTTGAGAATGCCGACATCGACCGCCGCGATCACGATCTTGGCGTCCTCGCCGGGATTGAGCCCGCCGATCTTGACCGGAATCTTCAACGCTGAGCCCGGACGAACCAGTGCCGGAGGCGTCAGCGCGACATTCAACGTGCGCGCCGACTTGTCGATGCCGAACCAGGCGACGCCGAGCGCACGGCCCGGCATGCGCTGCGCGGCCGTATCGAGCGGACGGCGCAGCGTCGTCACGACATAGGCGCCTGTGCCCCAGTCCTTGCCGACCGCAAGCTTGACCTGGTTGGTGCCTTCCTTGACCTCGGTGGTCTGCGTCGTCAGCAGCCGGTCGCCGAGCACATTGACCGTCAGCTTGCCGGCAGCGCGCGTATTGACCGTCACGACCATGCTATCGCCCGACTGGTATTGCGGCTTGTCGAGCGAGGTCTCCAGAGATCCGGCGTGTCGGCGCTGCCGTCGGTGTACCAGCCGACATCAAACTGCAGCGACGTCACCGGGCCGTCGGCGTCCGCCGACTTGACGTCGAGGCGATAGCGCCCGGCCTCCGGCTGGAAGCTCAGCCGCGCCGGCCTGTTGGCAGCGATCGTGACGTCGCCGTCACCGACGCGCTTGGTCGACTTCACCGGCTCGTACTCCCAATAGGAGTTCTGCCGATACCACTGATAGCGCGACTCGATCTTGAGGAGCTCATAACGCAAGCCATTGCGCGCCAGCGTCTTGCCGTCAGGCGCAACGAATACGACGTCGAACTCGGCCTTCTCGCCCTCGCCGACGCTCTTGCCGGAGAACGACGGCTTGATGCCGATCTGCGCCGCCTTCGGCGCCACCGGCAGCACCAGCTTGCGCTCGACCGCGCGGCCGCCAGTCTCAGCCATGCGGACGTAGATCTGCGCTTCCTGCGGCCGGCTCGACGACGGCGGCTTCGGCAGGCTGACCGGGAACGTCGCCGCGCCCTTGTCGTCGGTCTCCGGCAGCCCCTCGATCGGCGTGCGCTCGTTGGAGGCGCTCTCCTCGTCGGCGACGCCGAACTGATAGCCCGGGAAGCCCGGCCGCTCGGAGGCGGTGGTCACCAGCAGATCGCCCTCGAGCTGCAGGCCGGAGGCCGGCGCGCCATAAAGGAAATGGCCGTCGACCTTCACCTCCACCGGAATCTCAGCCTTGATCTGCTTGTCCTTGGAGCTCAAATCAAATTCCAGCCGCTCGGGGACGTAATCCTCGACCATGAAGGTGGTCTCGCCGACCGCCGTACCCTTCGGGTCGGTGAAGGCGCGCACGCGGTAGGTCCCGGTCGGCACCGCCGAGTTCAGCGCCACGCTGAAGGAGCGGCCGCCGGCGCCCTGATCCGGCAGCACGGCGCGGCGGAACTCGACGCCATCGGGACGCTCGACGACCAGCGTCAGCGGCGTGCCGGTCATCGCGTTGCCCTTGCCGTCGCGCAGCAGTGCGGTGAGGTGGACCGTCTCGTTGGAGCGGTAGACGCCGCGCTCGGAATAGACGAAGGCGTCCGGCCCGGTGGGCGCCTCGCGCCCGGCGACGCCGCGATCCGACAGGTCGAAAGCTGACGTCTTCAGGCTGAGGAAGGCATAGTCGGTCTTCTCACCCGACACGGTCAGCATCGCCGGCGACAGCCCGCCCTCGCCGCGCGCCAGGCCCGTCTCGAACAGCACGTGGCCGGCGTCGTCGGTCTTGCGCGTCGCCAGGATCTCGTTGTTGCGCGCCACCAGCCGCACCTCGGCACGCGCGACCGGATCAGTCGAGGCCAGCGAATTGACGAACACGTGAATGCCGTCATTGCCGGAGAACGCGGCGACTCCGAGATCGGAGACGATGAACCATTGCGTCGCGAGCTGGCCGCCGCTGTCCTCGTCGTTGCCGCTGGTCGGGCCCTTCGGCGTGGCCGTCATCACATACACTCCCGGCTGCATGTCGCTGAGCGCCTGGTCGACCGGGAAGGCGGTGGTGACGTCCTGGTTCAGGGTCATCGCGGTCGAGAGCTCGCCGCTCCACACCTTCATGCCGCGCTCGTTGCCCAGGTCGGTGAGCTGGTAGCTCGACAGCGGACGCTGGAAGTCGCTGTCGATGACGGTGTTGATCAGGTTGCGATCGCCGATCCGGAAGACGTTGATGTTGACGGCGGGGTGTTGACGCTGACCAGTGGAATGCCCTTCTGCCCGGTGCGCGGCAGCACATAGGCCTTGCCGGTGAAGCGCACGAACGGCTTGCGGTCGCGGACATAGATGTTGAACTCGGCCGACTTTGGCAGGCTCTCCTTGACGCTCGAGGGCAGCCCGGCGCGCAGATTGATGTTATAGCGCTCGCCGTGCTTCAGGCCCTCGACGCAGAGCTGCTTGTCCTCCGAGGTCAGCGCCGGCTTGTCATTGCCGGCCTGTGCCACGAACGGCGAGAAGTCGGTGCGCTTGGCGAGATCCTCGGAGAACTGGAAGCAGGCGCGCGGGCTCGCCGAGTCCGAATCCACGGTGTAGTCGAGCAGCTTGAATCCGTGCTCGTCGCGCATCCGCTCATACTGCCCGCGGACGTCAGCGACCTCGCGCAGCTCCAGTGACATCCGCAGCGTATCCAGCGCCGGACGCCACAGCTTGCGCTCGGCCATGGTCTTGCCGAGCACGGCGAGCGCGTCGGCTTCCTCGCCGGTATTGCCGGCGCGCTGATAGGCGATGTAGGCCGCCGTCGAGGCGCGCTCCAGCAGGAAGGTCTGCTCCGAGGTGTTGATCGGCTTGATCTGGTTCAGCACCGTCCGCGCTAGCCGCAGCCAGTTGCCGGAATCATCCGGCGCCGCGGTCGCGATCTGCCCGAGGATCTGCAGGCCGGTGCGGAGGTCGTTCCGCCGCAGCGCCGCGTCGGCATCGGTGCGCAACGTTGCCAGCGGCTTATTCACCGCCCCTGCCTCGCTCTTGATCTGCGCCTCCAGCTTGATCGCGGCATCCGCGAGATCGTCGCGCTTGAACGCCTTGTCGGCGGCGAGAGCGCTAGAGCCGGCGGAGACGAGGCCAAGCGCCATGACGGCACAGACGGCGGCGGCGCGAACCAGACCGATCATGGGACAGCTCCTTGGACGGCGCGTGAGACGATTGTGAACGGATCTCGGGGCGGATCGTCCTCAAGGGGACGCCGACCGTGTTTGGCCGATTCGTGGCCAGAATGGACGCGAAATGGTGACGGACTGATGGCAACGGTTGTGCCGGCCAGCCTAGCGGGCCACGGCCCAGGCGGCCATCGGCGGCTCGTCGCAGCCGGAAAAATGCGATCATCAACGGCAATTCACAGCGCATGGCAACCCGGCAAGGCCCGCGGCCGCCGTTCATCCGGCGCCGCCGACGCGGAAAACGGGCCCAAAGCCCTCCCCGCCTCCGCTTGGTCGCGCCATCACTGGATCCGGTTCGGCCGCCCTTGGCGAAACCAAAGATTTTTCATATGACCAGTGCTATGGATTCCGCGCCGGCCGGCCCCGCTTGCCGGCACCGATCCCGTGAACCGACCGCCAAGTCCGTTCACGAACCGGCCGTTCACGTCGCGACGACGGTCCCATAGCTCAACTGGATAGAGTAGCGGATTTCTACTCCGCGGGTTGCAGGTTCGAGTCCTGCTGGGATCGCCAGCGCCTCTAGATCGACATTGAAATCATTTATATTTCCGTCCTTTTTGGCAAATCAGCCTTTAGAGGATTTGCCACTCGTTGTTCTCGTCTTGTTTCTCCGATGCCGTTGCGCGACAACGGCGCTCATGAAAGGCGATCCGATACGCATCGTCCCACATAGCCCGAAAGGGATTCCCGACACCGGCAGCTTCGAGGTGCGGTTCGCCGACGGACGCGAGTCGGTCTACTTCTATTGGGATGACGATCCGGGCCGGCGGGCGATCTCGATGTCCGTAAAGATGGACCGCAGCCAGGCGCTGCAGGCGGCGCGCACCCTCGCCAGGACCGAACGCGGAAAGGCACTGTCCTAAGAGAGCCGAAGATACGATCTGTCAGCCCTCCAGGCCCGCCTTGGCGCTTGCAGAGTAACGATCCGAAGTGATCAATTGTGCTTCTCCTCGCAACCAAAGGTGTCCGATGCCCAGAGCTTGGAAGGTGACCGCGATTGCGTTGGATGGAACCGGGCTTCCTCCGAGGGAGCATTTCCTGGTTACGATTGCAGACCTGGACATGGCGATCTGCGAGCTACGGCGCAGCTATGGCGGCCTTTCGGAGACAGAGGCGCGTCTCGAAGCGATCGAGGCGACCCAGGAGTTGCTCGACAAGCATGATCTGGAGCCCGGACGGGCGATCCGTATTTCCTGCGGCGATGGGCAATCCTGATCGACCTGGAGCGGCGCCGGCACCTGCCTCTGCGGCACGGGAGCGGTTCGGCTACGTTTGATCGGAACCAATCGCCGGCCGAGGACTCCGAATCGGCATGAACATCTGTCTGCGTTGCCGTAACGCCCGCTTTGTCTGCGAGGCACACCCTGATCACCCGTGGGGGATCGAGGGCGGCTGCAGCTGCGGCGCGCCTGGCGATCCCTGCCCGATCTGTAACCGCGTGGATCAGGACGACGTTCCGGAGGTGCCGGAGGACTTCATCACCACGGCCAGGCGGCATCTGTGATGGCGCGCCGGCCGATCGAGCTGCCGCCGGAGGTCGCCCACGAATTCATGGCGGACCTTGCCGCCTATGTCGCCGCCCAGACCGGCCTCGACAAGGACGCGATCGCCGCGCGCCAGCTGCGGATCCTGCGCGAGCATCTCAGGCCATCCGATGGTCGCTTGCGCCTGACGGATGTTCGCAGGTTGATGGACACGATGGCCGATGAGATCGATGATCTGCAAAAAATGCAAAGAGGTGGTTGACATACTATAGTGATACTATACTATCTCCATCATGAGTTGGGTCACGGACAAGTCGTGGTGAGCGAGCGGAAACCCCCGAGGACAACATAAGCGACCAAACATCCACCCTGTGCAGTAGCCTCCCAACGCCAGAGCAAGCCCCGCCCTCACCGGCGGGGCTTCCAGTTTCAGGCCCAACAAAAAGCCCGGCCGGCGGGAGCATCCACGCGGCCGGGCAAGACGATGAGCAACTCGGGTCTTTGTGAGAGGCTTGGGGTCCTCTACCCATCGTCGAGAAAAATCGAGAAGATACTATAGTACCGCTTGACTACTATATAAGTGATATAGTATGGTCTTGACCATGATCAGGACATTCCGACATAACGGTCTCAAGGACCTCATGGAGACGGGCAAGACGGCCCGCATCGACGCCAAATTCCACGCCCGCTGCATCGAAGCACTGGACGTGCTCAACACCGCCGCCGATCTGCGAGCCCTCAATCAGCCGATGTTCCGGCTGCACCAGCTGAAGCAGTTCAAGCCGGTGCGCTACTCGCTCACCATCTCCGGCGCTTGGCGGATCACATTCGAATGGGATAGAGGAGACGCCTACCGTGTCGACTTTGAACAGTATCACTGAGGGGCCGGGCGCCCCTCCTCCGGGAGGCGTCATGACCGAGCTGAAGGCCGGGCCGCGGCAGCGCCAGCCGACCCATCCGGGGCGGGTGCTGGCCGGCAACATCGATGCGCTCGGCCTCACCGTCTACGCCGCCGCCAAGGCGCTCGGCGTGACGCAGATGGCCCTGCACAACGTCATCAACGGCAAGAGCGGCATCAGCCCGGCGATGGCCCTGCGGCTCGGCAAGTGGCTCGGCAACGGGCCGGAGCTGTGGCTCAACCTGCAGGTCGCGCACGACCTCTGGGCGGCCAGGCAGGAGATCAAGGCGGAGCTGGCGAAGATCGTCCCGGCGAAATGGAACCGCGAGGACGTCGCCGAGGACTGAGCGCCGCAAACCAGGCCGAGGGGAGCATCCGAGCGAGGCGATGAGCAACTCGGCTTGGTGAGAGGCCTGGGGAACCCCTACCCCTTGTCATTCAATCTCTCGGCCGCAAGTCGCACTGCGGCGAAACGCGTCATCGCTTCGGCTGAAAACGGCGTGATCCGCGTGCGTCCTTCCGTCATGTTGGTATTGATTCTCACATCACGCTGGGTGAGCCACCACAACTCGCCTGTCGCTTCGATGACGCACAACAGCCGCGAGACGTCATCGGCACTGCCTGGATCGAGGATCCGCGCCTCGGCATCACCCATCGGCGTGGCAACCTTCCATGGCGGGTCGAGCTGGATCATGCGCCATCCGGCTGCACATAGCAGAACACGTAGCGATTGCGACTCAGGAAGATCACGCCGTGGCCGGTGGGGTTGCCCCGGTCCCATTTCAGCTTGTTCTGCGGCACCTCGATCTCGGTGCCGACCGGCACGTGCGGCCGGCCGCGCGGCTCGTCGGGGCGATCGTCGGTGATGACCGCATAGGTCTTGCCGTCGCGGACGTGGATCTCGTCGGCGAAATAGGCATCCGCCTCGCCGCAGCAGGACGCCGTCGGCACGTCCGGCTGCATCAGGGATTCGTACCAAGCCCGCAGTGCCGGGTCGGTGGCCTGCCACTGGCCGAGGTCGCGGGCATGACCTGGACGGCCGGCAACGAACAGCGCGACGGCGAGCAGCAGGCCGATCATGCCGAGCACGATCAGCACGCCGCGGATGACGGTCTCGCCCACCGTGCCGTGGCCGGCTTGCGGCTGCCAGCCGCCGAGGCCCACCATGACCATGCACAGCGCGATCGCGGCGATCACGACGGAAAAGGCTTCGATCATGGCTGCGCCCTCACGACTTCACGCCCAGCACGACCTTGAAGCCGAGCCAGATCGCGCCGACGATGCCCGTCGCGATGATGGTGATGACCGCCTTGAACGTGTAGCTCTGCGCCTGCTCCACGCTCTTGCGCCAGCGCCGCAGGTGCTGGAAATCGGCCTTCAGCTCCTTGCGGTCCTCCTCCTCGATGCCGAACGAGGTGAGGATGGTGGCGATCGTCTTCATGACGGTGCCGTCATCCGGCGGGTGGCGGTTCTGCTCGGCCAGGGTCTCGCGAACAATGGCCTGCACCTCTTCGCGCGTGATCGTCATCGGCCATTCCCCTTCCACGTCACCCGTGCCTGCCACCATGGCGCCGCCTTCCGAACAAGGTTCCGTTCATTCTCTGGTTGCATAATCGCCTCAGCCCTCTCGCAAGGGTCCGCCTTCGTGGGGGTCAGGGCCGGCGCGGCGTTGCGATCGCCGCGTCGGACCGCCTCAGCGCTTGATGATGCGCGCGATGTTCTCGAAGCCGCGCTTGGCGAAGTAGAAGGCCACGACGAGATTGGCCGTCGTGGACGCGAAACCGGCCAATGGGTCAGTGGTGCCGAGGCCGAGAACCTTGTCCCACACCAGCAGCTTGCTGAAATAGACAGCGACCGCATACCCGATCAGCTTGTCTGGCTCGTACCAATGACCGATTTCCGCCGTGCGATAGTTCGTGATCGCATTGGTCTCGGAGACCTGCGCCGCGATCTCGCCCGCCGCAAGATCCGCCGCGATCTTGCTGTCGACGTTGCCGGCCTTGAGCTTGGCCTGATAGAGGTCGATCAGTCCCTTGATGACCGGGCCGCCCAGGAAGCCGAGGATGCTCATCCACATGGCGTCACGCCTTGCCGATCGAGCGCACGCGGGCGATGATCGTCAGGATCGATATCGCAGTGAGCGCATAGCCGAGATATTGCGGATTGTTCTGCAGCGCGTCGATCACCTGCTGCTTCAGGTTGAGGTTCGGATCGCCGGCCGCGGCCGCGAGCTGATCGACCATCGAGAACGCCACGCCGATGCCGCCGAGCACGTATCCCCACAGCACGGTGACGGACTTGCCGCAGATCGCCCAGAGCTTGGCCCAGAAGCCGTCGGCATGGTCATAGAACGCGGCAAAACGCTTGCGCAGCAGCGGCCGCAGCACGATGGCGTAGAGCACCACAAGGCCGGGCGTGATCAGGATCGCGAGCAACATGGTCATGTCCCTTCGAGAGTTTGAAATCAGGGTTTGAAGCTGCGGAACACGATGTCCCACAGCGGAGAGGAGACTCCGTAGTTCGCCCGCCCGCCCCGATGATGTCCGGCGTGCAGGCGATGCAGGAAGGCCATCGGCGGCCAGAAGCGCGCGCGGCCGTGATGGATGCGGATGTGGACGGCGCAATAGGCGAGATAGCCGGCCATCAGGCCCGCGGTCGCGCTGGCCGCGGCGCTGCGCGTCATCGCCAGGGCGAGCAATCCGAACACGACGGCGAAGGCCGGCAGGGTCAGCCAGCTCGCCGCGCCGATCCAGTCCTTCGGCCACGCATGGTGCAGCTCATGCATCGCCGCCAGCCGTCCCGGTCCATGGAAGATCAGCCGGTGAATCCAGTACTCGGCCAGAGTCCATGCCAGCACGCCGGCGCCAAGCCATGTCGCCCGGATGCCGCCGAACAGCAGCAGTCCGACGATGAAGGCCGGCACCAGCAGGAAGTCGAGGAAGTAGCTCACAGCGCTCAGATCGAACGCTCGCAGCAGCTCATGGCGAGACAAACCGAAATTGCGCGGCATGCTCATTTCCTCCGGAACACGATCGCCAGCAGATTGGCGATAAAGGCGCCAATCGAGCCCCTGGCGGGACTGCTGATCGACGGACCGGCGGACTTGGGCGGCGCTGCCGGTGCGGCTTTCGGCACCGAGACCGGTGTCAGCACGGCGCCCGTGAACGTGATGGTCTGATCCAGCGCCATCATGGTCTTGAGCAGGCCGGCGCAGCCCGGCTGCCGATCGACCGCCTGCGGATCGTAGACGCCGTCGCGGACGTATTTGCCGGCCGTATACTGGTCGGTCCCGGCCCACAGATACGGGCTCGGCACGCCGCGGCGCGCGTAGCCGAGGCCGTTGTACTGCTCAAGCAGGGTCAGAGCCCCGCCGATGCTCCAGTCGCTCCAGCGCGCCGCGTGGGGCGCGCAATTGACCAGCGCATCGACGGCCGCCTCCTCCCAGCTCCGGAACGGCCCTCGGCCGGCCGGGACGTGCGTCGAGACCTGATCCCACGGGTCTCCCTGCGCCAGTGACCGCGCCCAGCTCTGCGAGCTCTCGCGCATGTGGATCACGGCGACGATCGGCCACGGCACGCCGGTCCTGGCCTCGACAGTGCGGTACCGCTCCTTGGCCTTCAGCAGCGCCCTGGCGGTGACGGAGACGTCGCGGGTGATCTTGGCCGCCGCCCAGCGTCTGGCGTTGGCCGCGGTGAGCGCCTTCATGTCTGTCATGGGTGGTTTCTCGACCGTCCTGGAGATGGGGAGATCGCGCGCTCGCACGCGCTGCGGAGCGCGGCGGACGGACGAAAGGTCATGGTCTGTGGTGGGCTTGGAGAGGCCGCGAGACGTCGTCCCGCGCGCATCTTGTCCGCAGTGTCCGCTTGCTCACGCTCAGGTTGCGGTGGTATTCAGGCCCGGTTGGAGGGCCTCATGAGCCAGGAAGAATGGGCCGTCAGGGCCGGCGACGCCGCGCTACGAGGCGCTGACGTGCCTTGGTGGTTCCTCGCGGCGGCCGTGCTCGCAATGGGCGTGCTGGCCGTCGCGCTGTTTTCTGGTCGTAGACAATTAGCAGGTCGTCGCGCAGACACCCGCTGGCGAGGTGGTCGGCGTGCCGCCGATGTTCGTGGTGACCAACCCGTTGAGACGCAGGACTGAGCCGCCAAGGATGAGCGCAGGGCCGATCGTTCCTGTACCCGCGGTGTTGGTCGGATTCGCGCTGTGGTCGATCACGCTGCCTGCCCTGCCGATATAGAACGCCGCAAGCGACAGGTTGCCGCTGTACGAGAGCGTTCCTCCGGTGGTGACGCCTGCGCAGTGATAGTCGCAGTTGACATAGGCATAGGCACTGTTGCCGACGGTGCCCCCGTTGCCGAGAATGATGCCGGCGCCAGTGCCGTTGATCGTGGCTCGCCCCTCGCCGTCGAGCTTCAGGAAGCTGTCGTTCGTTCCGCCCGGTCTCCAGTTGTGGGCACCGCTGATATCCGCAACGCCGAGCTGGTGACCGTAGATCGTGCCGATCGCCGCCGAGTTGCTGGTGTTGCAGTTCCAGGTTTGCGTGAAGCCATACGTCGCATCGGCGATGACCTCGGCATTGTCGCTATAGGTCAGGCACGCGACGGTGTTCTGCCAGGTGTTTGCGGCCTTGGTCCGGAACCGGATGAAGTTATAGCCGGTGATCTGGCCCTGCATCGTCACGGCTTCGTTGAAGATGCCGGAGCCGCCGCCGTAGAGATCGATATCGGGAGCGAAGTTGTTGGCGTCCCATTCGCGATAGACGATGTCGACCGCGGTCTGGATCTTCGCAAAACAGCGCGACGTGTTGAGGCCGTCGCCGCTGTCGTTGCCTCCCGGATCGGCGCAGATCGCCGTTTCGGCCGAGAGCTTCCAACGAGTGGGGTTGCCCACGAACCAAACATTGTTCTGGGCGAATATCCACATCTGCTGACCCGGCCACAGCCGCACCTCGGGAGCGATCTGCCAGTCGGTGAAGGTGCCGGACCCACCTGTCGCGTCGACAGTGAGGGTGAACGTGGTCCCGGAATAGGTCGCCTTGCCGGCCATCCAATTCGCGGGGTTCCCGAGCGAATAGACGCGGTAGCGCTGCGTCGTCGAGATGGTGAGGCCGGCCGACGTCGTGAACGCCTTCGAGCCCGTTCCGATCGCAAAGCTGGTCGAGCTCGTCGCAAACTGAGGGACGATCAGCTTTCCGTCGCTCTTATCCTCGTTCGAGACCAGGAACACGCAAGTCGACAAATAGCCGCTCGCAGCGTTGAACGTCGTCGCGTAGAAGGTGGCACCGCCGAGCGCGAGCGTCGACCCGCAATCGCCGCTCGCCAAGGTAGAGGCAGCGGTCTTGGGGAGCCGCGTGTTCGTCCACGCTCCGCTCGTGGCTGAGATCGTCGCACAGCCCGGCCCCGTGCCGGCGGTCCAGTTGATCGCCTGGTTGGCGCCGCTGCAGGACGGCACCGATACGTCTGTCTCTGTCGTCCCGTTGAGACTGCCCTTGAGCGTGTTGGCCGCTCCGGGCGCGAGCTCGGCATTCGCGACCGCCGTGCCGGCCGAGCAGGTGCCGCTGCCGGTCCGCCTGACGATGCCGGTCGAGGCCAGCGCGGCGAGGCAGTCCAGGTCGGTGTCCCATGCCTCGACATTCGTCCCGATCGCGAGCCCCAGGTTGGTCCGCGCGCCCGACGCGGTGTTGGCGCCGGTGCCGCCGCCGACCAGCGGCAGGATCTCGATAGGTCGGATCGGCGCCGGTGCCGTTCGAGACGAATGGCAGCCCGGCCGTGGCCGCCGGCGCGATGAGGCCCCAGGTGCTCAGGCCGCGCTCGAGGATGGCACCGCGGGTCGAGCCCAGCGCCTGGTCGAGGATCGCGGTGACATTCGACGGAACGCCGCGCTGCTCGGAGGCGCTGGGGTTGCCCCAGACCTGGCCGGCCTTGAGCTGGCCGACGCCCTGGGCGTGCGTGGTGGTCAGAGACAGGGCGGCGAGCACCAGGCCCGCGGTGAAGGACTTCCAGTTGATCATGGCAGGATCACATATCTTGCGGTGGCGGGAAGAAGCTTGACGCCGTCGTAATCGGCCTTGAGCACCAGGGGTGCCGCATTGGTGTAGCTGTCGACGAGCTCGGCGCCGGATGGCTTGATGGTGATGTTGTTGGCGGCGGCGTTGCCGAGATAGTCCTTGATGGTGAGAGGGAAGCCGACGCGCAGCGCCGCCAGCGTCAGGTCGATCTCGACGGCGCCGCCGGTGGTGTCGACCAGCAGCACGGAATCGGATGCCGCGGGCGCATAAGGCGACATCGCGGCCGTCACGACCCGTGTCGTCAGCGTACCGGCGACCAGGGCGGCGAGCGTCATGCTCTGCCAGACCTTCGTCACCGTGTTGTAGACGAGGACCTTGATGGTCGTTGGATCCGCGCCGGCCGCGACGGCCGCCAGCATGTCGATCGACAGCGCCAGCGTGTAGATGCCGGCCGACCGGCTGACGGTGACCGGGGCTGCGGCCCGCACCTTGGCGGGGAACGGCGCGCTGGCGTTGACGCGGATGTTGGCAGGCACTGACATGGCGGGCTTTCGGTGCGACGGATCAGACGGTCAGCGGCAGCGCGCGGGTGCCGCCCTTGAGGATCGGCAGGCTGCCGGTGAAGAGCTGGCGGGTGTCGGTGCCGTCATAGGCGATCATCGCCGCGCCGTAGGTCTTGTGGTGCAGCTTCGCCATCGTTGCCGCCGGGATGCGGACCTCGACGATGCCGACGTCGATCAGCGTGACGCCGGCTCCGAGCTGCGCCGAGATCAGCGGCACCTCCTGCGCCTGCCCGATCGCCCAGTTCGGACCGTAGCCGCTGTCACACGACCCGTGAGAGCCGCGAATCTCGAACTCGAAGGCACAGCCGATCTGGCACACCAGCGCGCCGGTCGCCGGCGCGTAGCTCGTGACGGTGCCCTGCATGGTGTTCAGGCCGGTCGGATCGGCGATGTTGACCAGGTCGCCGGCGGTGATCACAAGTCCCGCGCCGACGACCAGCGCCAGCGCCTGCATCTCGCCCTGAATCGGATAGTCCTTGATGGTCAGCGCCGAAGCGGACGCGGTGACGATCGTCCCGATCTGCACGATCCAGTTCGCACCGGTGAAGTCGCCCGGCGCTGCCAGGGTCCGCCCCGACAGGTCGATCGCATTGCCCGTGTCATCGTCGAACAGGCTGAGCGTCAATTGCAGGTCCTCCCGGTTGGTCTGAGCCGGAAAGGCGATGGGCCAGGCGTACATGAAGGCCTCGTGGCGTTCGGTGAAACGGCTCTATCCTGGATTGCCTGATGCCGGAGTCAAAGCCTTATATAGAACGTGATCAGCATCGTCGGCTGCATGATGTTGTGGTTGCCGCCGCCGGCGGAATTAGTGACGTTCATTGAGCCGAGAAGGGAATTCGTGACTTGAACGGTAGAGGGCAAGCCGCTTTGCGCAATCTGTCCGGGGCCAATTGCACTGAAACCGCCAGCCGACCCGTTGGAGTGCGGCGTTACGTCATATGTGAACGTGCCTCCAGCAATTGCCGTAGGTGGCGTCGTTCCAATTGAGGTCGGAAGTTCGGCTTGGGTAAGCGTGTGGCCGCTTTCGCCGCCAGCATAGCCAAGCGTGAACCTGCCGGGGGCGAGCGCTCCGGACGTCAATCGGTTGGCATCGCCCCCGCCCATGTCGTCGACGCCGGCAAGCGCCCGCCCGCGCAGATCAGGCAGCGCGATCTGCTTCGACGCATTGAAATCATTCAATGCGTTGCCCGACCGTCCGCCGGTCACGACGAGGCTTCCATCGGCATTGTAGAGATAGATGAACAGTGCCTGCGTATCGGCGTTCGCCCGCTCGGTCGCGCCCGAGGTCGCGTTGCCGATCGTCAATCCGTTGCTGCGGACGAAGCCGGACCGCGCGCCAGTCCCGTAGAACGACATGATCGTCCCGGTCTGCATGATCGCGGTCGGATCGACGGTGCCGCCGCCGCCTCCGCCGCCGGACGACGGACCGAGCACCTGGAGCGTGTTGTCGACGATGACGCCGCCGGCCGAATCCGTCAGCCGGACATGGATCAGGCCATCGGCGAGCCAGTGCAGCGGTACGCGACCGGATTGATCGCAGACCAGCGGGTTTGGCAGCGGCGTGGTCAGGCCGAAATCGGCGTAGGCCGTCTGCGGCGTCGCGACCGTTCCGGCGACGTAGAAATTGAGCAGGCAGCCGCTCGCGAGATTGCCCGACGTGTCGTATTGAATCGCCAGCGCGAACGGCGTGGTGCCGGCGGCCCATACCGGGGCACCGCATCCGACGAGCGCGGAAATCGAGAGATATGCGAGCGTTATCAGTCGCTTGAACATCATGTGGTCGCGTCTCACTTTGACGGATGGAAGTTGCGGGCGCATGATTTGCCGTTCACCTGACAAATCAGAGCGGTTCGCCAGATGTCGCCCACGCGGAAGTTCTTCTCGTCACTCCTCGCGATGATCTTCATCATCAGTGGCTTCCTGCTGATGATCACATCCGAGCATTCGCTTTCGGCGATCTGGAACGATCCGACGCTGATCATCTGGGATGCGAACTACGGCTGGCCGGTCATCACGCTGCCCTGGTGGATCGGCTTGCATCTGTTCATGGCCGGATGCTTCATTGTCGCCGAGGATTGGTTCGACTTTGGCCGGCCTGATCCGGAGACAGCGCCGTGGCAACCTGCTGCGCGGCAGCAACCATCTCGCCGGGCACGGACTTGACGCCGAGGCCGGCCGCAGTGTTCGACAGGTTGCGCGACGCCCTGCTGAAGTTCGCGAGCGTCGCAGCGGTCGGCCGGCGCAGGAAGACCTCGTAGGCCCGCGCCCATTTCGCAGCACTCGCCGTACCCGCCGGGGCTGCCAGCAGCTTGGCAGCAGCAGAGCCGCCGATCACCGTCGTGAGCGTCGTGAGCGGTGCGGCCAGGAGTCCCGCTGACAGCTTGGCAAAATTATCGTTCTGCGACGTACCGCTCGGATTGCCGAACTTCGATCCGACGTCTTTCAGCCGCGTGGAGATCATCGCGATGTCGTCGAGCGCCTGGCGTTGCGGCCCGGCATTGCCGAACAGCACGGCCTTGGCCTGGGGCGTGTAGGTCTGCCACTGCGAGACGAACACGTCCGGCGAGAACTGCCCCGTCCGCGGCGAGACGCCGAGATTGCGGATGATGGCGCCCGCGAGGTCCTGGCGATCCTCTTGGGGCAACGCGCGCACCAGCTTGCCAAGCGTGGCGATGTCACCACGCCCACCCGACTTCGCGTAGGAGTCGATCGCCGAGAACAGCGCCTCGTCGCTCTTGCGGCCCTTGCCGATGACAGCGTCCGCGATCTGCTTCATCGGTCCCGGCTGAACCGGCATCGCTCCCGGCCTGGTCGCCTCCGCGACGTCGCCGATCAGCGCGCGCGCGTCCTGGCCGGACCGCAGCGTTTCGGCGTAGGCGCGCATCAGCCGGCGCTGATCCTCGTCGAGCACCCGGTTGGCGACGTCGCGACCCGATCCGTTCAAGAACTCCATGATATCGCGCGCGACCTTATCCGGAGCCTTGGTGCCGGTCCCTTCCGTCGCCTGTGACAGCTTGTTCCAGACCGCGCCGCGGATCGCGCCCATCGCTTCCGCATCGCCATCGGTCGCGTGAGCAATCTCGGTCAGCAACCGCGACGCGACGCCCTTGGCTCCCACCTGGCCGCTGCCGATCAGATAGTTCGCGACCTCCTGCGGCGTGACTTCGCCGGTAACGATCCGGGTCACGAACTTGCCGGCGTCTGTCTCATCGTTGAAGAACCGCTGTCGCCAGGCCGTGTTCGCCGCACGTGCCGAGCGGAACGCCTGCAGCGCTGTGTCGTCGCCCGACAAGAGGGCGTTCTCGAAGGCCTGTGCCTGCCAGTCGTCGAAGGCATTCATCACCGCGCGCGCGGCGCCACGGTCCGCGTCGTTGTTCGCGGCCTGCCGCATCGAGTTGAGCCGCTTGCGGGCCTGCTCGATGCCCTGGACCGACACGCCCACGCGCTCCTCGGTCCCTGTCGCCGGCACACGCGCGCCGACGGCGCGGTTCGGAATCTCCAGCTCGGCCAGCCGCTGCAGCTCGTCCATCATCCGATTGGCCGCAGGCGTCAGGACCGGGTCGACCACCCTGCCCTGATCCTCGACGCGCTGCGCCACGAAGGCCCGCGCGCGGCCGACCTCGTCGGCCCGGACCGCAGCATTGGCGCGGCCGGCCTGATCGTACAGCGCATCCTTGCGCGCCCGCGCGGCACCCTCATTGGCCCGCAACCGCTGGATCAGCGTCGCGCCCATGTCCTGCGGCGACATATCGCCGACCGCTGCGCGCACCTGCTCCAGCGATTGCGTCTCGCGCTGCGCGATCTGCGCATGTGCGGCTTCCTGGTCGCGTCGCCAAGCCGCCTGCAGCGCCTCGTCCGATCGTCGCGCGGCTTCGGTAGCGGCCTGCGTCTCGGCCTCGGCGCTGTCCTGCAGGCCCTGCCGGATGCGGCTCGCGACATTCGGACCCGAACCCTGACCGTACTGGTCGGCCACGGTCCGGGTGGCCCCACCGAGCTGGTCGACCAGCTCGCCGGTTGCCTTGGGGATTGCGTCACCGACGACCGGCAGGTTGCGCAAGCCCTGGCCGATGCGCTGCGTTGCCATGTTATCGCTCGCGACCGCGCGCGGGACGTTGATGTCGTTGCCGACGACGCCGCCGAGACGCTGCGCGGCTTCGACAACGCGGCCCCCTTCGACGGCGGCGGGTGCGGCCCCGCCCGCTGCAGCCACTGGGGCTGCGGCAGGCTTTGCGGCCACCATGGGCGCCGCGAACAGGCCTCCCGTGCCGCCAGGCGCTGCCGGCGAAAATACGGAGGCCGCCTGCATCGTCGCCTGCGGCAGCACATCCTTGGCCTGGTTGACCTGGAACGCCTCTTCCTCGGTCTGCGGCTGCATCGTCGAGACCTTGGCCGCGTCGACCGAGTTGCGCACGCCCTCGACCGCCTGCTTGGCGAGCCAGATGGCGCCGCCTGGCGTCGGATTGTCCCAGACCTTCTGTAGACGCTCGGAAAACGAGCTTCCGCCGCCACCCGAGCCTTTGAACTGGCCAAGCGAATCGGCGGCCGTTTGCATGTCCGGTGCCTCGACCTGGAAGCGCTTTCCGCCCGACTCGATCTCAAAGACCGGCATCACTTCACCTCGCGGACGCGCACGCCGTTCGGCAGCGACACCCAACCGTCTGCGTCGGGAGCGGATGCGCCCTTCGGCATCTCCGACTTTGGCGCCGCCTTTGCCTCGCCCTTGCCCTCGCCCTTCTGCTCGCCGATCGTCTTGTCGAGCGACGAGCGTGCCGACTCCAGCTCGAGCTGCATCTGATCGAGGGCCGCGTTGATCTGGCCGTCGCTCCAGGCCTTGTCGAGGATCTCCGTTGCCCGGTGCGTGTCGCCCTCGGTGATCTGTCCGACGGGCTTCAGCACGCGGGCGTAGACTGGGATCAGCGACGACACTGCGATGCCGAGCTTGATGACGTCGGTGCCGCCCGTGCCCTTCTGCGAGGCCAGGATCAGACTATTGAGCGTCGGGAAGCGCGTGCGGTCGATCTTGGCCGAGATGTCACGCACCCGCGGGATCAGGCTTGAGGCCTCGTTCTCAGCCAGGCGCAGGTTCACCGCTCGCTGCTTCAGCACGCGCTGGCCGACCGCATCGGTCCCGAAATTCTGCCAGCGCTTCGACCATTCCGACGGGTCGCCGCCCTGCTCGAGCTCGAGCTCGGCGGCGCGAGCGCGGATCGCCTTCGCCTCCGCACTGCCCTGCATGCCGCGGCCCATGTTCGGCGGCAGCTTGCCGGTCTGGCGATACACCTCGGCGTCGGCCTCGAGCGTCGGCGAGCCCTGGCCGTTGACGGTCGCGGCCATCGCAGCGGCGCCTGGCCCCTGATAGATCGGCCTGCCCGTGCGCGGGTCGAGCATCGTCGTCATCGAATTGGCCTGGACGGGCTGCTGCGCCTTCTCGATGCGTTCGGCCCAATCGATCATGGCCGCGGCCTGCTCCTTGGCGCCGCGGCGCGGATCGGCCGCGATCGTAACGGCCGCGCGGCGAAGATCGGCCGCCGCCTTCATCGGGTCGGTGTAGCCCTGCGGCAATGGCGGCTGCGGCACCAGCGGCTGAGCGGCCTGCTGCGGCGGCTGTTGTGGGGCTTGCTGGGGCGCCTGCTGCGGCTGGGCCTGCATCGGCTGGCCCGGCTGCGCCTGTGCCATCTGCGGTCGCCCTGGCGCGGCCTGGGGGACGCCTGCGCCATCACCACCCACCGAGGCCGACGGTGTGCCGGCGCTGGCCGATGGCGGAAGCTTGCCGGCCGGCGTGGTCTGGGCGAATGCATCGTCGAGCCGTGACTGCTGTGGATTCGCCGCCGGAGCGGCCTCCGCCTTGGCAGCCGGCTTCAGTCCGCTGCGCTGGGCATAACCTCGGACCAGGTCATCGGCCCTCTTGGCCTGCTCCGGCGTCAAGGTCGCGTTCGGGTCGACCTTCAGCGCACGCGCGATGTTGGTGGCAACCACGCCGATCTTGTCCGAGCCCGGCGGGAGTACATCCGACACGCGGCCGATGACACTGCCGGCCTGATCGCCCTGCGGTGCGTTGGCCGCCGGCGGCGGCAGCGGCTTGGCCTCGATCGAGGATGGCTGACCACCCTGCGGCTGCCCCCGCCGAACAGCGGACTGAGCGGCGCCGGCTGCTGCTGCAGCATCTGCATCGCCTCGGCGGGGTTGCCCATCGCCGCGATGATGCCGGCGGCCTTGCGATAGTCGATCTGCCCGGTCTTGGCGAACTCGTCCTGCAGCTGCTTCTGCAGGTCCGCGATCCGCTCCGTCTGCTGGATCTTCGCGGCGTTCAGCTGCTTCTGCTGGTCGTTGATCTGCGACTGGTCGTAGGTGTTCTTCAGGTTCGCGATCGGCGAAAAGTCGAGCGTCGGCGGCGCGTAGTCGCGCGTCGAGGGAGCGTTGACCGGATTCTGAAACGTCATCGGCATTTATGCCGCCTCCAGGAAGCGGGCGAGCTGGGCAGCGGCGCTGGTCGCCTTGCTGTAGTCGACGGCCTTGAAGCCCGCGACCTCGCGGACCGCGTCAGGAGCGACCTTCTCGACCTCTTGCGCCATCAGGCCGATATGCGGGATCTCGCTGCCCTTGTAGCGATAGGAATAGACCTTCTGGCCGTCGTACAGCTCGCCGACCGGCGCGATGTCTTCCTTCAGCCGTTCGTCGGAGAACAGCGAGGCGCCGAGCGATGCGATGCTGGTCAGGCCGTTGAAGATGTTCTGGTTGGCCTGATTCTCCGCCAGCGTCGCGTTCGCGTTGGCGTTGCCGACGCCGGTTGCCGCGTTCCAGTTGAGGTTCGCGAGGGTGTCGTACTGGCCCGCCGTGGCGTTGCCGAGTCCCGTGTTGACGCCGGCGATCCCGCTAGCAGCCCCCTGCGACGCGCCGAGGAACGGCTGCAGGTTCGACACCGCGTTCTGATAGGTGGTGGATGCCAGCCCCTGATTGTACTTCGACAGGTCCAGGAGCTGCTTACCGGAGGCGAGCGTGCCGTTCGCGGCCGCCGCGGCGTTGACCGCGTCGTTGCCGGATTTCAGGGCAAACTGATAGCCCGGCGTGTTCTCCAGCGACGTCAAGGCCGACTGGTTGCCAGCAGGACCGTTCAAGCCGAGCAGGTTCTTGAGCTGATCGACGCCGGTGTTCGCGGTCGCATAGTTCTGCAGGAATGGCTGCAATCCCGCGGTGTAGTTGGTCTTGAGGGCGTCGATGCCCTGGTTGATGTTGCCGGTCGCCTGCGTGAGACCCTTGTTGATGCCCAGGATCTGGTCATTCGCGGCATCCTTTGCGACGTCATTGGTGAACAGATCGAAGAAACCCATCAGACCACCCTCACCATGATGAATGAGCCATTGCGATAAAGCTGCCCGACGCCGACGCCCGCGGCGGCCGCGGCGGCATCGTTCGCGGCATCCGTCAGTGCCGTGTTGCCCGACGTCACGAGCTGCGTGACGAGCGCGTCGAGCTTGACCATGTAATCCCGAAACAGCGGCGTCGGCCGCCCTTGTGAATCGACCAGCGGAAACGCCGGATCGAACTTGTTCTTGACCGGCAGCGTCATGACGGAGCGACCTCGCGCATCGCCGCCGACATCGTGCCGCCGAGCAGGCCGCGATAGACCGGATCAGTGATGTCGAGCCGGAAGCGCACGCCGGCGGGCCCGGCCTGGCCGAGGCTCTTGGCACTGACCCGCGCCCGCCGCGTCTTGGCCTGCGGATAGAGCGAGCGCAGCCGCGGATTATCGAACGTGACGCCGCCATCCTTCGAGATCGACACGGCGCATTGCGGATTGGCCGCGCCGACCGGCGCTGTCGAGATCCGCGACCGTGCCGCCCGACGTGTAGGCGTTGACGAACTTCGAGCCGACCAGCTCGATATGGTTGATGTCGACGACCGTGATCGGCCAGATGCCGTTGGCCTCTGTGGTCCCGGCTACGCCGGCAACCCTGACGTTGTCGCCGTTCGCGGCCTGGGACGTGCCGTTGACCGTCAGGCGGACGACGCCGCCCGTTCCGCTCGAGGCGCCGAGCACGGTCATGACAAACGAGCCTGCGACCTGGCCGACGCCCGCGACGAAGTCGAAATCGGCCCGCCCGATTGCCTGCTCCTGCGGGAAGTTGCGCACCGGGCCGGACTCGATCCGGAACAGCTGGGGGCTGCCAACCTCGGTGTAGTTGGTGAGGTCGTGATAGAGCAGCTTGCCAGACAGCGCGTCGCCCGTGATCCAGCGGTTGAACGCGGGATGACCGAGCTTGGCGCGCCAGCGGCCATAGACGCCACCAGACAGCGATTGGCGCTCGTTCCAGCGCCGGGTGGCAAGGTTCAGCTCCCACGACCAGGCCGGCGAGGAGATGACCCAGAACTTCTTGCCGCCCTCCGAATAGCAGCCCGCCTCGAGGAGATTGCCGGCGCGCACTTGCGCCTCGATCAGGCGGTCCAGATCCGGCGGCGATACCTTGTCGGGCGCCAGCGAGCCCGGCGCCATCTGGTACACCCCGAAATCCTGCGCCACCCACAACAGCTGCGAGAAACCGGTCTCCCAGCCGGCGATCGCCGACGGCTGGACGAGCCCGACCTCGCCCGTCGTCATCCGCGAATACGGGAACGCGGGCGCGGCGATCGCCGCGTCCTGCCAGACCTCGAAGCCGCCCGTGGTGAACAAGAGCAACAGGTTCGAGAACGAGATCCCGCGCAGCAGCGTGACGTCGGATTTCGACTGCACGGTGATGAAGGTCAGCGAGTTCAAGGTCAGCGAGTTCAGCGCGGTCGCGAACACCCGGCCGTCGGCGATCGTAAAGAACAGATAGCCGTCCTGGAAGCAGACCGAGTTTGGTTGCGGCAGGTTGCCGCCGCCGTTGTAGGACGCGGGTGCACCGCCGGTCGACAGCTGATAGGCGCCGTTGTCGACGTCGACGGCGATGACGTCGGGTGCGCCGGCGTTGTTGCGCGCGATCGAGACTGGCTTGGTTCCCGCCATGTTGCCGAGCACGTTGACGGTGCCGGCGGCGTCGACCGTCACGACGTTCGAAGTGAACACCTCATAGGACAGGTTCTTGACCAGCAGTCCGCCGCGATAGCCGTTCTCGGCCGTGATCGCATGCTGCGACAGGCCCGGCGAGCCGCGCCAGACGATCGGCGCCGGCTGCGACGGCTTCTGCGGATCGCCGAGCGGCTCCGCATAACAATTGATCAGCCGTCCCGACCCTTCCTGTGGATTCGCACCGGGGAAGGACGACAGCGGAAACGGGATCTGGGCGAGACCGGCCATCAGAAGTTCATAATCTGGAGCGGTTCATAGGTCGGCCGTCCGCGGGCGATGACCTTGAGCGATTGCGCCGCGGCGCCATCGCCCGGTTTCATCCCGCCGGCGCCGCCGAGGCCCTTGTTGACGGCCTCGACGTACTCCTGGCCCGACAGGCCGAGCGTGGTCGCGCATTCGCCGATGACGATGTCGACCAGATCGGAGAAGAACGCGCCGGGGATGTTGTTGGCGTCGGCGATGTAGACGATCTCCAGGCCCGCGATCTTGCGGATGATGCTGTCGATCTCGCCCGCGATGTTGTTGTAGTCGTCCACGTCAACCGCCTGCCCGACAGCGAGCACCCGCGCACGCTTGAGGACAGCGAGCACGAGATCGGAGGTCGTTCGATAGGGCGACGTGGTCGACATGACTCAGCTCACCAGGGCAGGACGTTGACGCCGCGGGCCGCCCACGCTGCCGCGATCTGCGGCTCGGTGATGCCGTCGGCCTTCGCCAGGTCGTGCAGGCGCGGATTGAAGAGATCGCGCATCCATGCGAAGTCCTCCGGCGCGAGCTCGGCCGAGATCTGCAGGTTACGGTCGCGCACGAAGCGGTCGAGCAGGTCGTCGACGCAGTCGAAGGTCTCGTTCTTGAGCCAGCCGACGAAATAGCGCTTGTACTCGTCGGCATCCTTCGGCGTCCCGATCTTCCCGCGCTTCGAGCGCTGGCCGTCGACCGAGAAATGCGGGTTGTCGCGCGCACGCTGGATGATGTGGTGATTGAGCGTCTCGCGCTCGGTGCCGCCGTCCCGGCCGGTGATGGCCTTGGCGATGTTGGCGTGGAAGGTGTGCGGGCCCCACTTCACGCTCGGCGGGTCGCCGTCGCCAGGATGATAGGTCAGCTCAGCGGTCACGGCGCCCGGATCGAGCGTCAGCTGGTCGTCGCCGGTGGGGATGGTCTTGGGGTCTTTGGCCATGGAAGGTCCGTTGCGGTTGGAGCGGCGCCGGCGATCGGTCGTCGGCGCCGCCTGGGGTTGATGGGATCAGCAGGCGGACGCGGTCGCGCCCGGAGAAACCTGCACGCAACTGCCGTCGTTCGGCGCGATGTACTGGATGATGAAGACGGCCTGACCCTGCGTGCCCTGGCTGCCGGCCGCGCCGACGGTGTAGGTTGCGTAGATGTCGAAGCCGCTGCCGTTCTGGGCGGTCGGCGTCGCGCCGGCACCCGTCACCAGCTCACCTGCACCCGCAAAGCCGGTATCGAACACCGCGGCCGTCGACTGGCCGGTGAACACGTTGAACGCCGCCATGACGTTCGTCGCCTGGCCGGACGTGCCGAGCGCGATCGTCGCCGACGTCGTCGGGTTGAACGTCGTGATGATCTGCTTCGAGATCGAGACGAGGAAGGCGTTGTACGGCAGTGACGCCACGCGCCGCGAGCAGGCCGTGTTCGTCGCGGTCAGCGGACAATCGTTGAAGTTGACCGTGAACCGGACGTAGTGCGTGGCCTGCTCGGACAGCATCCGCGGCGAGATCGTCGTGATCGGCGTGATCGTGCGGGTGTCCGCGAGCGCCGGACCGGCCGCCAGGCCGGCGACGCCGAGCGCGACGAGCGACGCGACGATGGCCGCGCGCGCATAAGCGCCGAACGCCCGCAGCCGCTTCAAGAGAGCGAGTTTCATGGATATGGCCTCCTGGCCGATGATGATGATGACGAGCGCAGCGCGGCGATCGATGCCGCGCTGCAGGTTCAGTCGGTCAGGCTCTAGTTGTCCGCCACCGCTGCCAGGAATGCGGTATATACGCCCCATTCCTTGAAGTTGCCGGCCGCGTTGAGCTTCGCGATCTTGCCGACGCCATAGGCCATCTTGATGCCCGCACCCCGGAAGAACTGATAGTCGTCTTCCTTCAGGAACGTCGGGGTCGGCATCTTGCCCCAGCACCAGGCCACCGCGCCCTGGCCGCACAGGAAGGCCGGTGCGACCTGGATGCCGGCGGCGCCGGCGGTCTGGTAGAACACCGGCAGGCGGATCGACAGTTCCGGAATCTCCCGGATGATCACGCCGTTGTAGAGCAGGTCACCGTCGACGAAGATCGGGTTCTTCAGGTAGCCCTGCTGCTCGCGCGCCCGGCTGTTCTGGTTGGCCGTCTTGATGTCGTTGTCGTTCTGCGCGTCGCGGAATTGCTCCTGGCCGACGAACAGCACGAACCACTCGGTGCCGTTCTCCTTCAGCTTGAACGGGCGGATCCGCGGGTTCGCCTTCTTCGCCGAGCGCTTCATGCGATTGACCAGCGCGCCCGACAACGTCATCGCACCCGTGATGTTGGCCATCGACGAAGCGAAGTTGCCGGCGACCAGGTTCGCGGTGTTGCCCGATCCGATCAGGATGCGGTCAGCATTGTCCGTGATCCAGGTGTTGCGCTGGGCGGCAGTCGCCGCATCCATGAGGATGCCGTTGACGCGCTGCCCGAGCGGCTGGCCGAGGCCGGCCGGCGCGGTCTGCGACGGCAGGGCATAGAACGCATCGACGATCTCGTCGCGCTGTTTCTCCTGGCCCCAGTCGGTGAGGGCCGGCTTGACCTCGGCGAACAGGTCGACGCTGGACTTGTTCTCCTCGGCGTTCGAGATGACGACGGCGTGGCGGGCCCAGTCGATCCAGAAGCGGGTGCCCTGGTTGTCGAGCTGCTCCTCGTTGCCGCGGAGCTGGCCGACGCCGACGCCCTGGCCGTTGAGCCGGGCGCGCAGCGGCACGTTGATCTGTTCGCCGCCGTTCTTGCCGCCCTTGTCGAGGTCGGTGATGACGCGAATGATCGCGTTCATCGATGGGCCCATGTACGGCGAGAACAGGTTCTCGCGGACATATTCCCGATAGATCTCGCGTCGATAGACGACGAGCTTGTTGTTGGATGCAGTGGTCGTAAACGCCATGGGGCTTGGTCCTTGATGGCCAGCCCGGCGCGTCCGCTTCTCCCGCCGCGCTATCGTGCGCGACGGATCGTTCGTTCGATGTGATCGATAGGAGCCGCGGTCAGCGCCAGGCAGAGTTGGCGACCGCCTGGTCCGAATCGTCGCTCGCGCCGTGATCCATCCGTTCGGCTCGAATGTTGGATCCGCCGGCACGGGCGAGTGATTTCGGCAGGCGCGTGGTGGTGCGCGGCTGACCATCGTTGGCGTTCAGCGCCTCGCCGCGCATGTCGGCGAGAAGCTGTCGTTTGAATTCGGGGTCGGCGAGCAGCGCTTGACGCGTCTCCTCGCGGATGCGGGCCTCGTAGGCGGCCGGGTCGTTGCCGACGCGCGACAACGCCTCGTTCCGCTTGTGCCACTGCACCAGCGCCTCGCCGGGATCTCGGCGAGCTGTAGATGCGCTGGACCGTGGCGCGGTCGGACGGATCGGCGGGATTGAGCTTGCTGATCGCTTCCATCGCCTTCGGGATCACTCCCGGATGGCGGACATCCGCAAGCTCGAACGACGTCTCGACACGGACGCGGCGGACCTCGTCGAGGACCTTGCCGACCTCCGTCTTGACGACGTTCTGCTGGTAGTCCCGATACCCGTCGGGGTTCTCGAACAGATCCGGCGGAGTTTCCGCTGCGGCTTGCCGCTGCGCCTGGCCGGGCTGGGTGGCCTTGAGCTGCTGCTGAATCGCGGCGAGCTCGGCACGCAACTGGGTCAGCTCCGGGCTCGGCCCGGCTGCCTTCAGCTGCGCAATCTCGGCCCGAAGCTGGTCGCGCTCGGCTTCCGCCTGACGCCGCGCCTCGGCCTCCTCGCGCAATCGGCCGGGCGGGACACGCCCTGCCGGCGGCTCGGTGGCGCGCTTGGCCGGATCGGCTGCAGGTTCATCGCCCGTGGGCTCCCCGTCGCCTTCGCCGTCCTCGCCTTCGCCGTTCGCCTCGTCGTCGCCTTCGGTCTCGGTCTCTTCCCGGACGTCTCGTCCGCGGCGTCGTCCTCGTCGTCGGCTTCGATCTGGCCTTCGGAGCCCTTCACCCATCGCCTCGAGCGAGCGGTCTCCCGACTCGTCGAGCGGATCCGTGTCTTCGATACCCCACGCGTTGCCGGCGATCTCCAGCTCGGTGCCGATCATCGCCTGGCCGATCGCGTCGACCTCTTCATACTTCCCGAATTTTGCCATTGATGGTCAGCCTTCTTCGTCGCGGTTTCGTCCGGACAGACGGCAGTCCGCATTCGCGCGTCGCAGCCGAGAAGGGCTGCGCGCGACACGCTGGGACCGTGGATGAGCGTTGCGCCGTCTCGTGGCGCCGACGAATGGATGTCAGGAGTCGAGCTGGCCCTTCGGCTCGGGCTCGCGGTCCTTGCGCGAGAAAGCGAGGGCCTTCGTCAGCGCGTCGATGAGCGATTGTGCGGCGCGCGGCGGCAGCCGCAGATGCGCGACGCAGACGGCTTCCGCGGAGACCGAGCCGTCGCCGCGCGGACTGAGCACGCGCGCTGACAGCTCGACCTCGATGGTGCCGCCGAAGGTGCCGAGCATCGGCACGTCGTCGAAATAGATGAATGGCGCCGTGGTGGTGCCCTTGAGCACGCCGGCGGCAGGCTGGGATGGCTTGCCTTTGATGGACATCAGTACTGGAACCCCCATGAGTTGACGTCGACCGCGGTGGCAGACGCATTCGCCGTGGTCGTGATCGTAATGGCGGTGTTCGCGGCGTTCGCCGGGATGCATGGCGTGAACACCTGAGAGGCCCCGTTCACACCTCCTGCAGTCGCCTGCATCACCATGTTGCTGCCGACCAGGTTCGCAATCGTGATCGGTCCGATGGCGCCGGTGCCGGTGGCGTCGACGTGGAGGCCGCAGATGTAGGTGGTCTTGCCGGCGGCCGCGGCGAGCGTGCCGACGACGGCGCCGGTGGTCCCGGTGGCGTTGCCAGTGATCGGGGTCGCTGCGACGCCGGTGACCGGGTTTGTCGGGTATGGCGAGATCGAGACTGCGGACGGCACGACGTTCGCCGCATTACACGGTACCGCCTTGTTGGACGTGTTGAGACACATGCCGAGGGCGCCGTTGACGCCGCCGCCGCCGGGTGTGTCGAAATAGGTGTCGGTGCCGGCCAACACCGGGCCAGCGAACAGAAGGAAGCCAAGCGCCAGGGTTACGCGAAGGAACGTCGTCATCTCGTGTCTCCAATCACGCCGCGCGCGGCATCATCATCTGCTGCCCGGGCTGACCGCCGCCGGGCTGGTTGTTCTGCAGGAACGGCGCGAACACCTCGTGCGCCTTGAGCAGGGAGTCGCGAACGAACTCGGCCGCATCGAGATGCGAGGCACGCGCCAGGTGACCGGCGCGGGCGGCTTCGGTCGTGACCTTCGCCCGCTTCTCGGCTGCCGTCGCCATCGCCTGCTCGGCGCCCGCGAGCGTCTTCTGCGTGTCGGCAGCGATCTTGGCGTTGCGGCCGGCCATCGCTTCCATGTTGAGCTTGGCCTGCATCTGCTGCATCTGCAGCTGCTCCGGCTTCGGCGCCATCATCTGCAGCAGCTTGTCCTTGAGCGAGCGCGGAATGTCCGGGTCCATCTCGATCAGGACCTGCGGCGGCACTGTGCCCGGCGGGTACTTCGACAGCTTGTCCGAGGCCTCCGCCATGACGGTGATGAGGTCGCGGCCCTCGTCGAGCACGATGTTGACGTCGAGGCTGCCGACATAGTTGACCAGCGTCGGCTGGCCGGAGGGATCGAGGTCGACGCCGTTGAGCTGGATGAACTGTGCCATCTTCTGGTCGTCGTTGACGCGCAGCCAGCGCTCGGCCTTCCAGTGCCGCTGGATCGTGTTCCAGATCTTGCGGTACAGGTTCAGCTTCCACATCCGGTGCGCCAGCACGAACGGACCGAGCTCGGCCATGCCGGGCTGGCGCAAGAGCTCGATCGCCTTGCCCGACAGGTTGGTCAGGCCGGCGCCGGTCATCGCCGCGATGTTCGCATTCGCAAAGCCGTCGATCTCGTTCTTGGCGTCGTCGGTGAACGAGGTGAAGGTCGCGATGTCCGGATGGGTGTCGTCGACCTTGAACTGCTTCTGCGGATTGACCTCGACATAGCCGTCGTGACGAGCGACCTCGCGTCGGGCGACCTCGACGTTGTCGACGGCGCCCTTCTCGGCGATGACGCGGCGGGAGTTGGCGAGCGCCAGGTTCTTCGACTTGCCCTGGTTGAGCGCGTCCTGCGGTCCCTTCAGGGTGCGGACGAACGAGTAGCGATCGCCATCCTGGTCGATGAACGGGCCGAACATCTCGAACGACGAGATCGAGTTGCCGAGCTCGTCGACGAACGGTGACTCGCCCTGCTCCAGCAGCACGTTGGCGACGTAGAACGCCCAGCGCCACTTGCCCTTGTACTTGTACCAGTGCTCGACCATGCGCAGCCGCTTCTCCGCCATGATCAACCACTTGATCTCGCGATCGGGGTTGGTCGTCATGTCGGAGTCGCCCTGGAACAGGCCTTCCAGCTCCTCGGCGCGGTCCGGGAACATCTCGGCCGCCGCACCCAGGTCCATCCACTTCGCGATACCCTCGTAGCGGACGTCCTTGAAGTCGGCGCGGTATGAGCGCGGGTCGTAGAAGTACTCGTCGGCGATCACCCATTGCACGCCGACGTCCGGATCGCCCTTGTCGCCCTTCTGCAGCACCAGTTGGACGCCGCCGACGCCGTCGATGCCGGTCTGCAGCAGGGTCCAGTAGTTCAGCGAGTTCTTGAACTGGCTGGCGTCGAGCACGTAGCGGATCGATTGCGTCGCGACGTCGGCGCCGGCTTCGCTCTTCGGGTTGCGTCCCTCGGCCTTCGGGTCGGAGCGCATCTTCTCGACGACGCCGACGATGCCGTTGATCTTGCGGCCGATCCGATTCCAGACCTGGACCGGCTGGTGACGCGCCTGCAGCACGCGGATCTGCTCGGCCGTCAGCTGGGCGCCGTGATAGTAGCGCCGCGAGTCCTTCTGCTCCTCGACCTCGTCGACCTTGCTGTCGACATAATCGAGGTACTGCCGGCGCAGCTCGCCGACCGGCAGGAAGCCGTCATTGTCCTCGGCCACCGCGTTGCCGACCGACGCCTGGCGCTCGTAGCCCGGCGACTGCTCCGGCGCGACGAGCGGACGCATCCGCGCGCGCTGCGCAGCGTCGGCCTGTTCGAGCGGTGAGTACTCGGTCAGCGGCATCAGGCGATCGGCGCCGTCTTCTTCAGGTCGGCCGGCTTGCCGCCCTGGTTGCCTTTGGTCTTGGTCGACATCGACGACATCTGCTTGTCCGAGATCAGCCCGCGCTTGGCGAGCATCGAGGCGCGGCGCGCGACCTCAGCGCTCTTTTCGGCGTGCTCCCTGGCCTTCTTGGCGACCCGTTTCATGAGCCCCTCATCCTTCTTGATCTCCTCGGCCCGCATCAGCGTGTGCATGGCGTCGGAGGCTTCCCAGTCCTCGCGGTCCGGGCTGATCGCGTTGGCGGGCATGCTGCGCTTCTTCTTGGCCATGGTCAGTCGTCCCAAACGTTGGCGATTGCATCGTCGGTGTCGTCGAGGTTCAGCGCCCGCGCGATCGGCCGCTGCCAACATCCCGGCAGCCGGTCAAAAATGTCCTGCTCGATGCCGCGCTCGTTGATCTCGTCGCGTAGCCGGCGGGGCATGACGTCGATCACTGCCATCAGGGCGACGGGATCATGCGGGAGCGGCAGCGCCGGTTGATTGACCACTGCCTCGCGATACTCGCGCTGCCGGTGGCGTTGCGTTCGGGAGAGCGGACGCATCACGGACGGAGAGCGGCGACCACTGCCCTAAAGAGCTTATCCTTGGCTTGCTGAACGCGAGGCAGTTGATCGAACGGAACGATGCAAGGATGCGTCTTGGCGTCGGCGTCCTTCACTTCGCCGTGGACCCATCCAGCCCGCAGTTTGTCGGCCATCCACGTGTCGTGCTGCGCGCTGTCTGGTGCGTCCGGATTGTCGAGCGCAAACCGCACGCCAAGGAAGGCAGACCCCTTCTGCCACTCCTCAGCTTCATCCCACGGCTTTTGCGTGAAGTCGCCATTGGCCTCACACCATCCGCGATCCGCTTCGTGGCAAACGCGAGCGATCTGAACGATCAGTGCATCTTCCATGGTTACGCCCTCGCCCGCATCTTCTCGTACTGTCGCTCGCTGATCTTCCCCGCCTTGAACGCCGCTTCCACCTGGCGCTGCGCCTTGGACTTCGGCTTGTCGATGTCCTTCGGCAGCACCTTCGCCAGGTGGTCGCGGGATCTCGTCGAGCGTGTTCGGCGAGTAGTCGATTTCGTGCCCCTTGACCTGCTCCGCGATCTTGCGGCACGCCGCGATCGCCTCCTCCGCCGTCTTGCCGAGGGCCGCGACCGCGCCGATCACCGAGCAGCCGCCCTGGCTCGCCAGCGGAACGCAGTATTCGACGCCATTGATGATCGCGAGGTTGCGGATCTTCACGTTCGGCTTCAGGGCCTTCTGGAACCGGATCGCCTGCCAGTTGCCGGCCAGCGCCCAGTCGGAGCGGATCAGCAGCTCGGCGGCATAGGTCGCGGCGAACCGCGGTTCGACGACACGTCCGCCGGCGCCTTCCCACATGATCTCGGCGAGGTTCGTGATCTGCAGCTGGCATGCTTCGTTCGGCGGCGATCCGAAGCGCGCGCACGGGTCGATCAGATAGGCGCCGCCGTCGGGCGTGGCGCGGACCTCGGTCGAGATGAAGCCGCGATAGCCGTAGCGCTTCAGCGCAGGCGACAGCTTGTCGTTGACCGAGCGGACCGACTCCGGAAGCTGGTCATAGGTCACCGCGCGCTGCAGGTAGCAGCGGTCCTTGACCTCGACGCCGGTCACCGCGTTGTGGGCGAACTTGCCGTCGACGCAGAAACCGTCATAGCCGGTCTCGATCGCGGGCGTGATCGCGTCCTCGACGAGGAACGTCCGACCGTGCGCGCTGGCGCCCATCTTGTGCTCGAGCTCGTCGAGCTTGATCTCGGCCTCGATGCAGCTCGGCGCGTGCCAGGTCT
The DNA here is from genome assembly GCA_050641875.1 of Bradyrhizobium oligotrophicum. Lineage (GTDB taxonomy): Bacteria > Pseudomonadota > Alphaproteobacteria > Rhizobiales > Xanthobacteraceae > Bradyrhizobium > Bradyrhizobium oligotrophicum_B. The sequence goes on along the minus strand of CP192619.1, from coordinate 5,736,256 downwards.
CCATGTCGGCGCGGGTCGTGTTGATCTTGACCCACTGGTCCTTGGTCTTCTTCAGGTGCTCGCGCAAGGCCGTGATTCCTGGTGACCACCTTGTACGGCCCGACGTCCATGCCGAGCTTCTTGAACAGCTTCTTGGTGCCGACGCGATCGAGCTCCAGCTCCTCGCCGGAGCGAGAGCCCCAGACCCGCTTGCCGAGCGAGACAAGATGTTCCTGCAGCGAGCCGTCGCAGACCTCCGGGAAGATGAACAGGTCGATCTCGTCGAGATAGTCCCAGATGTCGCGCTCGATGCGCGTGACGCCCGGGATGCCGGTGCCGACGATGCGCGGCGGCGACGACGGATAGGCGTCCTGCCACGGGCAGAAGTAGAACACACGGCCGAACTTGCCGACGAGGTATTCGGCCAGCGTGACGAAGGCGCCGTAGTCGTAGACGCAGACGCTCTTGGTGGACAGATCGGTCATGCCAGCTCGCCCAGATGCCGCTTGGCGGCCTTGTCGGAGATCAGCCCGCGCTTCATCGCCCGCTTCGCCCGCCGCGTCTGCTCGCGCAGCGTCTTGACGGTCGTGCGCTTGCGGCCGCCATAGGCGACCGCCTTGTTGTTGGGTGCAGAGATGGTGTCAGCCACGAAACACGTCCTTGATCCGGTCGGCGGCGATCGGCTCGGCCTGGCGCAGCACCTCATCGAACGCGCGCTGCCGCTCGCGGGCGTCCCGCTCCCGCTGCAGCCGCAGCTCGCGCCGAACGCGGCGCGGGTGCCAGTAGGCCTTGCCGCCGAAGCGACGGCGGATGACGTTCCATGCCGCCTCGATCGGCGAATGGCCACCGGCGCGCAGAACGCCATAGAGCGACGGGTTGGTCTTGGTGCGCCAGTGGTTCGCCATCACTCACCGTCGCCCGGAAGTGCGACCCGCCCCGGCTTGAACACGGCACGATTGATCGCCATGAAGCCCTGCTCGATCGCAGTGCGTCCGATCGCAAGCCAGCGCTGATCGACCTTCAGATGATCGTCCTTCTCGAGCGTGTCGATCTGGCGCAACACCTGCTCTTCGAGCTTCTTGTTCTCGTTGACCTCGTGGACGGCATCCGCGTTCTGCGGCTTGTAGCCGGCGACCGGGAGGCCCTCATGCACCTTCGGTCGTTGCTCGGCCGTATAGCCTTCCTCAAACGCCTTGGTCGGCGACCACGACGCGAAGCCGTCCTGGTACTGGACGAAATAGCCAAGGTCTTCCTCCGAGCCGCTCCAACGCTCGGCCCAGCCCGGCTTGGTAGTGAACGACACATAGCCGGCATCCACCGGGGCGATCGTTGCCGACTTGTCTTGATGTATCTCGATCGCGGCGATCTTCAGCGCCCAGACCTGCTTGTGGCTCTGATAGCGCGGCATTTCTGTCATGGCGTTCATCGGGATGGTCCTTCGGGATGATCAGGATGGCTTCGGATGGTCACGCCGGCAGCGGGCCATCCCTCCCGCCGCCGGCGCTCCGCGCTGGCCTTGCCGCCGGAAGGTGTGACAGACCCACCCTCGGCTGCCGGCCGCGACCTCGCTTGCGCTCACACCAGCGGAACGTCATCCGCGTCGAGCGCTTCGTTCATGCCGTCGTCGTGGTGCTCGCTGTAATCGACGAAGGCGTCGGGATCGTCGGGGTAGACGTCGTCGTCGTCAGGGTCGCGTCGCATGCTCAATCGCGCGCTCCGGCAAACGGATGCGGAATTGCATGTTGTAGTCGTCATAGACGACTTCGAGGCCCTGCGACGCGCATTCCTCGACCACGTTGCTCATCCGACAGCCTTGTCCGAGCGTGGACTCGTCGTCCATCGTCGCAACGCCGCCATCGCGCAACAATGCGGTCCGGATTGTCGCGACCATGGTCGAGAGCGTCTGCTCCGACGCGGACCGATGATCGACCAACGCGACGTCAAGCGACACCGAGCAGGTCCTTCAGCTCGCGCAGCAGCGCCGGCGACACCGGGGCGTTGCAGTCCATCGCGTGCTGCAGCTCGGCGACCGCTGCCCGCGCGCGCTCCGACAGCGTCGGCTGCTCCTCCTGCTGCGGCGCGGACTGGGCGGCGAGCTCCGATGCGCTGGGGGGAGAGGCAGGGGCGCCGGTACCGAGCGCATTCGCCGGCGGGATGGTGGTCGTGGTCGCGTCAGCCATGGCTGATCTCCTCACAGGGTTGCGGTCGAGTCGTCGTAGCGGTGATCGTCGGCGTCGCGGTAGGCGTCGCGCTTGACACCCTCGTCCTTCGAGATGGACTTGATCCACGGCCGAGAGGCGCAGGCGTAGCGTCCGTCGTCGGCGGCGTGATCCTCGGCGTCCGTGTCCAGGTCCTCGGCGCGGCTCTGGTCGTGCTGCAGCACCGGGACCGTGCGAATGAAATCCGTGCAGGTCGAGAACACGTAGAGCATCGGGCGCCCAGTCGCCCATCTGACCGTACCGTCCTCGAGGCGCTTGGCCGTGCCGATCAGGCGAGACCGCATCAGGTCCCAGCCCCCATGGCGCCCGACTTCTCGCGGTCGCCGGTCTGCCGTGTCACGCGGGCGTTGTCGGCTTCGTGAAACGCGGCCAGGCGCTTGGCCAGCAGCACGTCGTTGATGCGCTCGGCGATCGACGGGCCGCCGTCTTCCTTGAATGCCGAAGGGTCGAGCACGCCGTAGGACAGCTTCGCGCGATCGTCGCGCTCGCGCTCGGCGATGCCGGCGCCGACCTGCTCGGCCGTCAGCTTGCCGCCGACCTTGCCGTACCACTCGCGGTAGCGGACGAGCGCTCCTCGAGGAAGGTAATCCCGCGATATTCGCCGCGGATCACCTCGTACTCCCCGATGAAAGTCGGTAGCTCCGTCGGCATCAAGGTCCCTGGTTGCAGGCGTGAAGTCCTCTCCGACAACAGCCCACCATCCGATCGAGAACGGGCTGTAGCTGCCCCAGTCGCCGCTGCGAAAGCGCAGCCAATGCTCCGGAATAGCGAACGGCGAGAGAACGTGCTGCTCATTGCTCCACTCCGAGAAGAACGCGCCTTCGACCGCCGTCCAATCGCCTTCGAGCCATGCCTTGACGAGTTGCGCCGAGCCGACGAGGTAGAGGCGCGACCGATAGCCGGGGTCGCCGTCGAGAAGGATCTTGTTGTCCGTGATCCGCGACGGGATCACGGCGAAGCGATGGACGGAGCCGTCCGGTAGCGCCCGCGACAGCACCTTCGGCTTCCGCGGGAACGGATGCAGCTGGTAGCGCTCGCGCAGCCAGTGCTGTCCGGCGCCGCCAGGGTTCGCGGTCAGGATCAGCTGGACCGGAACGCCGCCCTTCGATCGCAAGATACCGAACAGACGGTCGATGGGTGCGGCGCTGACGTACTGACCGGCCTCCTCGACCCAGGCATCGCTGACGTTGCGGCCCTGGTAGTGGTCGGCGTCCTCGATGCTTTCGAGGTAGCGGAACGAGACGCGGCCGCCGTTCGGCATCCGGAAGCGGGACTTCTGCTCCTGGTACTTGGCGCCGAGCGGTTCGTAGATCTCTTTCGCGCGCTCGATCGCATCCTCGCTGGACACGGTCGACTTGCGGAACATGATCGCGTTGAAGGCCGCGCCGTAGCGCCGTTCCTTCAGCGCCCACTTGCCAAGCACGCCGTCCGTCTTGCCGCCGCCGCGCGCGCCCCCGAAGAACACCTCCGGGAATGGGCAGGTGCAGAGATCGTGCTGCGGCCCGGCCTGCGGCGCCCAGCCTGGTCCCTGCTGTAGCATGATCAGACGCCGTCGCTGGCGTGCTGTGCCTCCCACTCCGTCTCGGACATCGGCCGATCAGACAGCACAAACACGGTTGCCGGCTTCGTCCCGCTCGGATCGGTCAACGCGGTCTTCGTCACCGCCTTGAAGCCGTGCATGTCGCGCAGCTGCGCCAAGGCCTGCAGCGCGTTCTCGCGCTCGAAGTCGACCAGCGCGCCGGTATCCTTGTCGAACTTGAAGCTCTCGATGATCGCGGCATAGGGCGAGGCCGCAACCTTGTCCCAGTCGATCAGCGGCGTCTTGACGATGCGCGGCACGAACGTCACCGCCTCGCCCTCGCCGACCTTCACCATGACTTCGCGATCGACCATCTCGGCGAACTCGAAGATGTTGCCGAAGGCCGCGAGTTGCAGCCGCTCCTCGATGCGCCGGCGCTTCTCGGCCAGCATCTCGTCGGTGTTGCCGAGCTTGCGGTAGTAGGCGATCCACGCCTGCACGCGCGGCGAGCGCTCCCACTTCGTGGCATGGCCGTTCTCGACCTTGCCGCCCGCGCGACGACACGCCTCCGCAGGCGTCAGCCCGAGCGAGCGCTCGAAGGCGTAGGCCTTCGGCTTCGTGCCGATCTCGCGCGGGGCGAGCGGGGCTTCGGGGAGCGGGAGGGATGGCTGGTCCACGGGGATTCCGAAAGATTCCGAAAAGGCAGGCCGCTGGCATGGGCTTGTCAGGCACGTCAGCGGCCCGCAGTCACAGGGAGGAAACGCCCAAGGAGGGCAGCGATAACGCGAAGCGCTACCGCACACCCTATGCAAACGAAAACGCCGCCGGGCGGCCAAGGCCCGGCGGCGTCTCCTGGACGAGGACTTGAGGACAAGCATGCCGCCGAGGTTTCGACGCTGACGACCTGCTTACCCCATGCATGCAAAAGCCCGGCGCAAGGGCCGGGCTTTTGTTCGAACTGGAAGGCCGCCTATCCGCTGCAGCCGCTCCGCCATTGACGCGCCCGTCGGATAGCGCGCTCAGGGTATTCTTCGCAGGCTACGCACTCTGCGTGGCGCCAAGGGTGGCTCGCAGGGTGGCTGAAAGGGTGGTCAGCTATTCGACGCTTTCTTCACTTGCCAGTAGGCCAGCTCGACAGACGTAACGCGACCGAACATCGGGATTGCTACGCGGATCTGAGAGTTGGGGTCAAGGTCTTTGACCGGTGCTTCGAACGCTCTATCCACCACGGCGTCGAAATCCCTGAACGGCCCGTCGGTCACCTTGACCTCATCACCGACGTTGAACAGCTCCATCAAGCTGATATCGCCGGGGATGACGCCATCGTTTTCGAGCGAACGGACGTAGGCCATCTCCTTTTCGGACATGAACACCGGCCGCCCTTCGTTGCAGACCAGGCCGCCGACGCCGGGCGACGTGAACACGTGACCCCATCCCGGCCGACTGGTGTCGACCTGCACGAAGACATAGCGCGGAAACAGCGGCGCTTCCGTAGGGACCTCGATCGTATGGCCCGACAGGCGCTGCTGCCGCGACATGCGCCGGCGAGGCACCGGCTTCATCACGATCGTCCGCGGCACATAGGTTTCGACGTCGTAGCGCGCGAGCGCGTGAATGACCTGCTTGTCCGACACGCCGACGCACTGGACGACGAACCATTTCGGCCCAGGCTCCTCACGCTCCCGCCTCCGTTGCTTGGCATTCGCCTCCGCCAGAGCGCGCCGTCGCTCGCACTCTTTCGCGCTCGTCTCAACAATCTCGTCCATCATCCTCGTTCTCCAACATCTCGATTGTTCCCCTCGATTGTTGGCACTGCCGTCGTCGTCGCCTTCAGCCCCTGCCCGGGCTGTCCGGAAATGGTCACGCGCCGTTACCATTTCCCGATTTTCGAGTTGGGAGGATCGATGGGAGCTTGTGGGAGGTTCTCGCAAAATCTTCGATCTGCCCAACTCACTGTCACTCAAGAGCTATTTGTTCTCTTTGGGAGGATTGGGAGGATTGGGAGCTTGTTTCTAGAGTCATATGTGCGCACGCGCGCGCATGTGCATGTGACGTATAGAAGAAGCTCCCATTCCTCCCGCAAGCTCCCAAACGCAAACAACTCAACACGTTAGCGACTTCGCCTTCCTCCCATTTTTGGGAGGATTGGGAGGATCGCGCGCAGAACGAATGACAAACTCACATCCACACCAGCCGCAACGATTGATGCCGAGGGCGCGGTGATCGCCTTCGCCGCAACGCGGACAGTCGATCACGGGGCCCAATGCGTCAGATCTCGAGCTCACCGACATCGCCCCTCGCCTCCCCGTCGTTCCGCTGCACCAGCGGCTTGCCCTCGTGATCGACGAAGTCGCTCACGCTCTTGATCAGCTTGATGTCGAGCCACCACATCACGTTGCTCTGCTTGCTCTTGAAGCCACGCTCCGCCATGGCAAGGCTCAGCCCGCGGTTCTTCCAGGCGATCTCGCCGGAGACCTTGCACCAGGCCTCGTAGACCTCATGCAGGATGCTCGACTGCACGCGATCGCCGGGGCTGGCGATGACGCAGGACGCGAGGAAGCGGCCGAGCGGGTCGGAGGCGTCGCGATATTCGGCCGTCGCCTGTACGACCTCGTCCGGCTCCTGCAGGCCATTCTTGTCGAGCCACACGCGCAGGCCATCGAGCATCCAATTCAAGATGCCGGATGCCTCATCCTTGAGCTTGTCGATCAGATGCGGGTCGCGCTCGTCCTTGGGGATCGTCACCTGGAAGGGGATAAGCCTCACGCGGCGCCAGATGCCGTCATCGGCGCCTGAGATCGTCGGCCGGTAGTTGCCGGACATCGTCAACTTGAAATCCGGGTAGAACTTGAAGAAGTCGCGGTTGAGGTGGCGGGCCTGGATCGGCTCGCCGCCCGTGGCAAGCTTGATCAGTGCCTCTGCCAGCTTCGCGCCCTTCTCCGGCTCCGAGGTGCGCAGGAAGCGCACGCCGGGCAGGATGGCGAGATCAGGCGTGGCCTGGCCGGCATTGCGCGCCTTGCCCTGATCGAGGAACGTCTCGATCGGCACGGTCTCGCCATAGTCGCCGGCGACGTGCGACATTGCATCGATCAACACCGATTTGCCGTTGCCACCCTTGCCGTAAAAGAATGCGAGCTTCTGCTCGGAGACGTCGCCGGTCAGCGACAGGCCGAACCATTGGGCAAGGAACGCGCGCATCGGCTCGAGCGGCTGGATCCGCGCCATGAAGCCGGCGAACACCGGCGCCGCGGCCGCCGGATCGTAATCGACCGGCGCCAGCTTGGTGATGAGATCGGCAGGATCGTGCGGCTTGAACTGCACGTGGTCCTCGTCCGCGGCCTTGCGAACCACCAAGGTGCCGTTGCGAACATTGATCTTCATCCGGTCGGAATCGAGCTTGTCGATGCCGACCGAGAAATACGGTGCGCCGCGCTTGGACAATGCACCGAGCCGCTGGGAGGACTCCGACGCCCGGCCCCAGGCCGCGATCTTGTCGGAGTAGAGCAGCATTTTCTTGTCGTCGACCAGGTAATCGCGCGCGCCATAGCGCGCCTCGCCGACATCCTTGCGGCCCGACGCGCGCACCGCCTTGGCCTCCTGCTGGATCATCCGGACGGTGTCGTGCTCGGCGATCTTGACGAGCTCGTCGGCGCCATCGCGGCACCAGCGCCGGCCGTCCCAGGACAGCCAGCCAATCGCCGCGCACCACAGCAACCGATCCCTGTAACGCTCGCGAAAGCGCTCGGCATTGCCGAGATCCGTGAGCGGAAAGAACGCAAGCCGCATGTTGCGGTCATTGGGGTCCTCGCCGCTGGCGCCGTTGCCGCCGCCTCCCTCCCCGCCGTCGTCGCCGACAGCCTCCGGGTTTGCTCCCATTTGGGAGCTTGTTTCCGGAAAGCCATCTACCGCCGCGGGCGCGGCGCGGAGAGCGGCGGGCGCGGATGTGGGAGGATGACGCGTCTCGTCCGCGGCGGGCGCGGGAGCGGCGGCAGCGTCGGCGGGGAAAGTAGACATGCGGTCAGCCGCCCCAGGCGGCTGGCTCTGCAACTGTTCGGCGCCTTTGCCGGCACCGCCTGGCGGCAGTGCCTCGGCGCCGAACGCAGCCTGCCTGAACTCACGGGGGGACTTCTTGCCGACCTTCAGGCCGGCCGAGATCGTGGTCTTGACGGCGCGGCTGCCGAGCTCGCGCAGCAGGCCAGCGTCGAGCGCAGCGGCCTCGAGCGCGGCCTTGGCGAAGGTCTCGTTGACCGCCTCGGCGCCGACGATGCTGCCGACGGCGTTCGCCGCGATCGACAGTGCCACCGCCGAGGGCGCGGCGCGCAACGTCGCCAGCGCCTGGTCGAGCGCCTCGAGGCCGGCGCGGCGCAGCGCGTCGCCGGCGAGCGGCTCGGCGTCGGCGAAGGCCGGCGCGGCATCGATGAGCGCGAGGATCTGCGAGGAGGTCATTTCAGAGGAGCATTCCGAGACGAAAAATGGCAGATCAGCTGCGGGCCGCGTCGATCAACTGTTCACACCGCAAGGCCATCTCGTTGGCCTGCTCCTTCCACGTCAGCCGCCAGAGCGGCCGGTTGCAGTTCGGGCAGGCATCACCGGGCGCATCCCGCACCGTGACCGTCCCGTCGGCAGCGTTGAGGCTGGCCTGCTGCAGCACGAAGCTGCATTTCGGACATCGCCATGCGCCGGGCACGTAGACATCAGTCAACGCCGGCGCCGGCTGCTCGCCCGTTGCGAGTGCGGCGACGAACGCCGGATCGCGGTAGCGATTGATCGCCGCGCTCGGCGGATAGGTCCCGGGCGGTTTGATGTCTTGCCCGGCCAGTTCGGCGCGCATGAGCTCGAACACATCCTGATCGAACTTGCCGTGGCGCTCGAACAGAGCGACCACCTGATAGTCGTTGTCGGCCTTCGTCACCCGATGATGCACGGCGAAGGGCTTGTCGTTGGCCGCCCAGTGCTCGGCCTGCTGCATCAACCGGCCGATCTCGCGACGGTAGTAAGCGGCGATCAGGGCCGCGATTTCGGCTTTAAGGCGAGCGCCAATGGCGGCTTTGGCGACCGGAGACGCTAAGACCACAGCGCGGATCAATTCGGCCTGATCGATCGCAGTCTGCTTGATCAGCGAACGCATGCCGACGTCGAGCTGTTTGGTCTCATCGGCGTTGTCATCGAAGGGGCCGTAAGCCTCCTCGCACTCCTGATAGCGCCAGATCTCGCGCGCGATCATGTTGCGAATAGTTTCATCACTCTGCTGCCACGCTATCGGCTCGCTCTCGGTAGACAATCGCTGAGCCGCCGCAGCGATCTGCAGGGCGACATCGTGGATCTGTGCCGTGCCCTCGTCACTCGCGAGTTGCAGCAACCGCTCACTCAGTTCCAGCATCTGCTTGCTCATCCCTCTTCCCCTGCAGCAAATCGTTGAAGTCCATCCCCGCCGGCGCCATCGCGATGCGGATGGTGCGGCCCGGCTTCGCGTAGCGGCGCGCGGCGCGGGTCATCGCGTGGCTGGTCAGCACGGGCTCGCTGTCGCCGTCGCCGAGCAGGATCAGCTCGGTGACCCCGTCCGGAATCGAAAGGCCCGGTTGATCGGGATCGGGCACGGGCCCGGCGACGCGCTCGCTGCGGCCATCGGGACGCTTGAGCGTCGGATGCGCCAGCGTCTCGATCGCGCGGCCGGCGAGGTTGCCGAGATCGCCGGCGGCCCAGAACGCGGTGTCATCGACGGCGCGGCCGGCTGCGACATGCGCGGTGTAGACCGCGAGCACGGTCTCGATGCCCTCGCCGATGATCAGTCGTCGCGGTACCGGCGTCGCGGCCTTCGCGACCAGGATGAACGCGCCGGTCTTGCTGCCACGCATCTTCTTCGCCGGCAGGATCTCGCCGGTCTCGGGATCGGAGATCTCGAGCTTGGCGATGCATGCGCCGTCATCAGCGAGCCAGGTCGTGTGCAGCCCGCCAAAGGTGCCGTCGGCGCGGATGAAGGCCGCCAGCATCGCCGGCCCCCGGTGCAGTACGCGGGCCGTCTTGCGGCCGCCCTGGTCGATCTCGTCGCCATGGAAATACGGCGCCTTGGGAAGATAGCGCAGGCCTGGGCACACCGCCGGCAGCGCCAGGCCGCGGCCGGCGAGATAGGCGGCCGCCGGCGTCTCGTGGATGGGCATTGCCTCGCGCCAGGCGCGGTACAGCCGCTTGCGCTCGGCCTCGCGATACTTCGCAGCCTCGGCCTCGCGAGCTGCCCGCTTGCGATCGCGCTCCGCGGCCAGCTCGGCCGCCCTGATAGCATCCACGCCCTGGGCGCCGCCGAGCCGCTCGATCGCGCCGCGAAAATCGACGCCGTCGGCGCGCTCGACCAGGCGGATGACGTCGCCGCCATCGTTGCAGACCGCGCACACCCAGCCGTCGTCGCGCACCTCGAACCGCACCGATGACTTGCTGCCGCCGCACACCGGGCACGGCCCGACCATGCGCCGCCCCATCTTGCGCAGGGGGACGTAGCGCGCGGCGACCTCGGCGAGCGGATTGCGCGCCTTGATGTCCTCGAGCTCGGCGTCGGACAGGCGGTTCATTCGGCCTCGACCTCCGGATCGCGGAACGGCGCGATATCCTCGATCGTCATGCAGTTGCGCCGCTCCATGGCGCGCCGGAGCAGCTCGAACAGCTGGCGATCGTTCTGGATCGCGTCGATCAGCCGGACGATGCCGGCACAGTCGTCGCGGCGCTCGACCTGGTCGGGCTGCGGGGCAGCGATCAACGCGGCGAGCATGCGCGCGTGCTGGCTCCCCTCGATCTCCTCCTGGATGCGCTGGGCCGTCAGCATCATGCGGTTGAGGGTGGTTTTGCCGGGAGGCTTCATGGGGTGCGCCGATATGAAAATGATAATGTCAGTGGGCGGATCGCCGCTGAGCAGCTTCAACCTCGTTCCAAATGGAGCGAGCCGTTCCCTCATCCGTTGGACCGACTGAGTGGATGCCTTCGCCGTCGAACAGTTCGACATACCAACCGTCGTGCTTTTTGATCAGCTTGGCCTCGCCTATCTTCAAATCCACAGCGGTCATCGCCCTGCCCTCCGCTGATCCAGCGCGCTGCGGCCCGGCGGCGGATCGCCGAGCACGGCCGCGGTGAGCGATCGTGGCGGCTGCGCCGGCGGCCGTGGCGGCGCCTGGCGGGCGACCATGATCTCGGCATCGCGGCTGTCGCAGTGTCGCGTCCGCGGTGCGGCCGTGGTCGCGGCGGCATTGAGATCGGCGATCTTGGCGACGCGCGTCAGCGCGCGCTGCTCCGGCGTGCGCAGCTCGCGCCATTTGGCCTGGCAGCCGACCGGCGAGCGCGTCAGCGCCGCGGCGATCGCAGCCCACTGAGCGCCCGCCTCTGCCATCGTGACGAGCACGTCGACGTCGTTGTCTGTCCAGGGTTTCGACTTGGTCCGCATGGCGTTCACCCCTCCCGCTCGCCGGCGCGCATCACCACCGGCACCAGGCCGGCGGCATCCATCCAATTGCCGATCATCTCCGCGGCCTGGCGCCGCGCGTCGTCGATCGACCTCGACGGGTGCCAGGTGCGCGAGGAGACGTTCGGCAGGTCGAGGCGAAAGCAGGTCGGGAAGCGCGAGTCCGGGGCCATGGTCGGCGTGATCTCGCCGACCTGGACCAGGCCGAGCATGATGCTCTCCCGGCCGGTCGACAGCGGCTGGAACACGACGACGCCGTCGTGCAGCTCGGCCGAGATCTCGCCCGCGCTCCCCATCGCCTCAGCGCTTCCCCGCTTTTTCTTCGCCGGTTTGGCGGACTTCGCGGCAGCCTTCTTTGCTGAGGCCGCGCGCTTCACCGGCTTCGCGGGCCTGGCCGCTGCGGCCTTCGCCGGCTTCTTTGCAGGCGCCTTCTTGCCGCCGTCGACCACGGCCAGCTTCGCTGCCTTCACCGGCGGGCCGTCATAGCCCTTGGCGCGCAGCTGCGGCGGCAGCCAGCCGGTCGGCGTCACGTTCTCGATCGCGAAGGCGGCGATATCGGCCTTGGTCTTGTCCTGCTGCTGACGCGCGAGATCCGGCCCCAGCGCCTCCTTGATCGCACGCAACGAGACGGGCTTGGCAACGCTATTGAAATAGTCCTTCGCGTCGAAAGCGCCGCGCAGCGCAGCATTCATCATCTTGGTGTCGATCACGTCGCAGATCGTCGCGTGACCGTTATGGCTGCCGCTGACGTTGTCGAGAGACCGGTTCTGAAAATCCAGGGCATTGGCAGCGACCTGAGCTAGAAGCCCCACGCGTTCGGCTGCCGTCAGCTGCATGGCCAGCGGCAGTGCGTTCTTCATCTCCGTCGCACCGAGAAGGCTCCGGTTGTCGCGTGCGCCGAGCCCGCTCACCGAAAGGTTCACCCCGCTCGCATAGCTGCTGCATTCAACGGCTGCCAGAAGCACCGAAAGCGCGAGCTGCTCATCCTGGACAAGCGCTGTCGCTGCTGCCTTGGTGAGCTGTACTGACAAACGATGCAGTAGTGCCTGAGAGATTTCCGGCTCCGCGGGCGCGGCCGTCTTGGCCTTCGTCGACCGATCTGCCGCGGGCGAGCTGTCATCGTCGTCGTCATGGCCGTTCGCCACAACCTCCGCCGGCCGCTTGATGCCGACCAGCACAACAAGCCGGCCATCGTCGACGTCGACGATGCAGCCGAGCTCCTTCATCTTCTTCGGAGAAAAACTGCGCGCGCGGACCGCGGCCTGGATTGCGTCGATTTCGAGCGCGATCGGGTCCTCGTCCTCGTCGTCGTACTCGTCCTGCTCATAGAGGTCGTCGAGCTTCTTCTGTGCGGCCGCAAGCCGCTCCGCCTCGTCGCCTTCGTAGATCAGTTCCTTCGGCTCGGATGCCGGCCAGAACCGTGCGCCCTTCGGCAGATCATCTTCGATCTCGGCCCAGCCCCAGCCATCGGCGCGCAGCTTCTCGCAGTGCTCAGTCAACTTCTCCCGTGCCATCAGCTTGAGCAGCGCCGCGTCGCTGATGATGTGCGAATGGCCGAACAGATCCTCGCTCACCTCACCCCCGCGCGCCCGATAGGCCTCGGCGCCGATGAAGTCGAGCAGCTGCAACACGTTGCCGTCCAGCTTTCCGGCACCGAGCGCGCCACGCACGGCCCAGGGATTGACGTTGCCTTGCTCCTCGAGCTTGGCAAACAGCTTCTCCTGCGTCTTGTGATCGAGCGCGAGCGTGAAGGCCTGCGCGGTCTCGGCCTTGATGCTGCCGGCGCGCCAGGCGTTGCGCACCACCGGCGCGAGGCGGCCGAGCGCGAGCGCCTGGCGTACCTGCTTCTCGGTCAGGCCGTATTGCCTGGCGATCTCCTCGTTGGTCTTGCCGTGCGCCTCGAGGCGCGCGAAAGCCTCGTACTGGTCGACCGGGTGCAGCTGCTCGGCCGTGATCGCGGTCGCCAGCGAATATTCGAAGGCCCGGGTCTCGTCGACCTGGTGCAAGGTGCATGGGATCTGCTGGCCGGACTCCTCACCGTAGATCTGGCGGAGCGCGGCGAGCCGGCGGTTGCCGTTGGCGACCGAGTAGAAGCCGCCGCCGGCGTCCTTGACGACGAGGTTCTCGATCAGCCCGGCCCGGTCAGGCGCGTTGGCGCGGTTGGCGAAGATGTTGGCCGCGAGCTCGGCAATGCGCAGGTCACGCCCGGTCACGCGCGCGTTGATGCCGTCGCCGTCCTCATGGCCGAACTTCAGTTGGTTGAGTGGAATCTGCAGATCCATGGTTGCTGTCCTCGTTTCGCCTCGTCCTCAAAGTTTCTTCAAACCGCCGCTTGCAGAACCTCATCACCTCCGCCGGCGGGAAATCCGGATGTCCCCAGGCCTTGCAGCGCACGCCGTGCCCGATGAAGAGGATGCGTCCCTCTTCGTAGCGGTACTGCGCGATCTCGACGCGCTTTGCCCGTTTGGCCTGCAGCTGATCGATGCGAAACATATCGGGCTGATCGTCCGCGGCGTCGGACCATCCGAGCCGCTTCAATGCGCCGGGCGGTGTCTCCACAATGATCCGCTGCATGATCCGGTCGTGATCGACCGGCCGGCCCGCACGCGCATCGAGAAAGCCGATGCGGAACGCCGGATGTTGTATGATCGACACGAAGTCGGCGAGCGTCTGCGCCTGCTCGGTGATGACGGAATCGCTCTGCCCTGCCGTGCTCATGCATCGCGCTCGCCCCTCATCAGATGATCGACGACCGTGCAAATGATCGTGTTCGGCTGGTCGCGATCGTCGCGGGTCAGCGCGTGGGCGATGGTGGCGAGCGGCGCGCCGTATTGCAGCGCTATACTGAGGATGATGGCGCTGTCGCGCGCGATCGCCTCGACCTGCTCGCCGGACTTGCCGCCATTGATGAACACCTCGCCGACGGCGCCGTCGTCGTAGTAGCCGACCGTGACGGTGTGCGGCAGGTTGAGGCCGCCGAAGGCGACGTCGAAGGTCTCGGAGCGGCGGCGGGCGTCGAGGGTGCGACGTGTCATGCCTTCGGCCCCTTCGCAATGTTCTCCGGCATCGGTTTGCTGGCCGCGACCTTCACAACATCCGCAAGCCCAGCGAGATAGCCTTCGCCGTATTCGCCACGTCCGTAGTCCGCAGCCACCGCGACGACGACGGAGCAGACTTCGTCGGTCTCCATGCCTCGCTCCAGGAATGCGTGGATGACATCGGAAATCGCATTGGCGAGATCGGTCGGAAGCTGCCCCTGCATCGTTCCCAGCTTCGCAATCATGCCTGCGGTCCCTCCCATTCCAGCTCATCACCCCAGGCGACCCAGCCCGGCCGGCGCCGGCGCGCGTTCAGCTCGAGATACGGGCCGCCGACCAGGCGCTCGATGCGCTCGAGCCAGGCGTCGGGCTTGCGCGAATGCTCCATGATCGGCGCGACGATCAGCTGGCGCACGTCGGCGTGCAGCCGCTGCGGCGCGCCTCGGGTGGCGAGCAGGCACATCTCCGGATTGGCGCGGGTCCAGTAGCCCTGCCCAAACGCCCAGCTCGCATCGTCGAAGGGATCGTCGATGTCGGCGCCCGTCGTCTTGGCCCAGGTGAAGGCGACCGTCTTGAAGGTGAAGCCCCAATGCGCGATCAGGTCGAGCGCGCCATGCAGGTACCAATCGACCACCCACATGAACAACGCGCAGTTCTCGGCGGCGAGCTCGCCGACCGGCATGTCCTTGATGCGGTCCAGGCCCTCGGTCTTGTAATGCGTGTTGGCCGAGCGGCCGTCGCCGGCGTCGGAATAAGCCTCGAACTTCCACTGCGGATCGCAGCCGATCGCGCCCGCCCGCCAACCGGTCAGTGCCAGCGCGCCGAGATCCTTCACCGTGCAGCCGCCTTTGGTGCGCGCCGCATGGGCCGCGCGCCTGGCCTCGATCTCCGCGGCCTTGTCGGCCTCTTTGACCGGATCGACCACGATCGCCTTGCGCGCGCGGATGCGCTCGCGCGTGGCCTCGACCATGTCCTCGAAGGCGTCGTCGTCGAGCGCGGCGGTGCGCTGGGCGAGCGACGACAGGCTCTTGCTGACGCCGATGTCCTCCAAGGTGAAGCGCTCGCCGTCGTCCTTGGCCTTGCGGCCGCGGGCGAGCTGGCCGGCTTCAAAGGCCTGGCCGAGCAGGAAGCCGAGCCGGCGCTCGGCACGCAACTGCAGCACCATCGCCCGCTCGATCAGCGCGCGGTCCTGCACCCGCTGCGCATAGAGCTTGACGTGCGCCATCTCGTCACGGATCGCGAGCACCTCGTTGATGGTCGAGGCCTCGGCAAGCGCGGCGCATGCACGATCGTAGGCCTGCAGGACGGTGCTCATGCCGCAGGCCTCACCAATTGATCTGGCTTGCAGACCTCAGGCCATTGCTGCCGGACCATGGTCTTTGACGCAGCCGTGAGGCGATAGCCCGTCCCCCAGATCGTTTCGATGGTCAGGCCGAACGGCTTCAGCTTCTTGCGGACCTTGTGAACGAACACCTTGAAGACGTCCGGATCGGCCTCATCGCGCGCGCAGTCGCGATAGAGAGCAGCCATCAGCGTGTCGTTGGTGACGACCTCGCGCGCGAGCAGAGCGCCGAACACTGCCGCCTCTGATCGCGTCAACTGGAACTCGAGCGGCACCGGGCAGTAGAAGCCGAGCAGCTCCTCGAGCTGGCGCACGCGCTCGCGCAGCATGTCGTTCTCGCGCTCCAGCCCTGCAATGAGATCGTCGCGCAGCGTCATTCGCCACCTCCGCGATCCAGCCGCCGGAGGTAGCGATTGGCGAGCTCGCGCCAGATCGGCGTCTTGCTGGTCTTGGCCTTCACATGCGCCTTGTTGAGCCCATCGCTGCCCTCGATGCGGATGACCGCGCTGAGCGCGGCGACATCAACGCTCTTGCGCTCCTCGCAGATGATCCGATCCGTGGCGATGATTTCGGCCCCGGTGATCGGCGCACGCTTGGCCTCGACCAGGCACTGCAACACCTTGCGCGCCATCTGCACGCCCCGACGCCTCACCAGAGCGCGCACGAGCCCGACGGCTGCCGTATCACCGACCTCGATCGCCGACGAGGGCGAGATCATGCGGATGCGGACGCCGGCGCGTCGGCAGACATTGTCGACGTCCTGCGCGTCCGCGTCGCCCGACGTCAGCAAGGCGCGGTAGATGTCGAACGGCGAGACCGTGACACGATTGGTGTTGTGGCCGACGAAGGCGCGCGCCCGCTCGTCCAGCGTTTTGGCGTCGACGAGGATGATCAGGATCTCGGGAATGCGCAGCGACGCCGCCGTGATCGCTGTGTGCTGGCCGTCGACGACGTGCAGGATGCCACGCTCCGGCTCGATCACGATCGGTGGCTTGTACTGGTTCCAGGCAAAGCCGGTATACATGCGCCGGATGAGGCGGACAGATCGCTCCGACAGATCGCGCTGATACGCACCATCGACCAGCAACGCGGTCGGCGCCACCCACCTGATTTCCGGCCTGGGGCCGAAATCGGCCGCGGGCACGAGATCGGGGAAGGTCATCGGCTTGATCGGGCGGAGTTCGCTCATGCGCTGCGCTCCGGCATGCCGTTGTGCTCGACGCCGTCGAGCAGGCGGCCGGCGGCCTTCTTGCCGACGCGCTGGAACGTGGCGTGGGTCGCTTCGTCAGCCGCCCACAAGCCATCATCCCAGTTCCGATTGCCGTCAAACTCGGCCGGGAAGAGCGCGTGGCTGTCCTCGGAGCGGCCATTCTGCGACAACCAGCAAGGGCCGTGTTCCGGCTCCCATGGCAGCCATTCGCCCCATTGCTTCATGAAAAAGCCACGCCGGCGGCTTGGCACTGGTCGCGCAGCGAGCGCGCCCAGTCCGGATGCATCGGCCGCGCGTGCGGGCCGCTCTCGCCGCCGGCGATGACCCAGTCGAGGCGCGGCGTTGCGCCGGCGAGATCATCGAGTGACTGCCCCTGGCGCCATGGATGAACGCAGCCGTGAAGCGCCGACTCCTTCCAGGAGTTATGCGGCGGTTTCGGATCCTCACGATGAATTGCCGTCAGGTCGATCGGTCCCAGCAACGGCTCCGCGCTGATGAAGCGCACGGCCGCCGGCGTCGCCAGCAGGTCCGGAATGCGCGCGTCGGCCTCTTCCTGGCGCTCGGTCGAAACGCCGAGCCAGACGTTCGGCAGTGGCCAGAGGTTGCCGTTGCCGTGTTTCAGGTAGCTGATCATTGCGAATGCACGCGCGGCGTGTTCGGGCGCGTCATAATCCGCGACGGCGTGGATCGCACAATGAAGCCTGGCGAACAGGTCCGGCGCCGCAAAGTAGCTGCGCATCCGGTCGCTGCGCTTCGTCAACACCTGGAGCGTATGCTGTGGGCACAGCGCCATCACGGCGAAAATCCTGTCGAGCATCGCATCCGTGACGAAGCGACCGAACAGGTCGGTCATCGATCCGACGAAGATCGTCCGCGGCTTCTTCCAGCGCAGCGGCCAGGTCAGCATGCTTTCGTCGAGCAACATCTCGACATCGCCGTTGTCGAGATGGCCGGGCTTGAACGGCAGGCCGGTCCCGAGCCGGATGTTCATGGCCTCGGCGTAGCAGCCCGCGCAGCCCGTCGTCGCGTGCTCGCAGTGCCAGCCGAGCGCGTTCTGCGCCTTGGTGCCGACCTTGCGCGTCAGCCGCGCCCGGATCGGATTCCAGGACGCATCGGTCCATTCGATCTTGCTGTTGTCAGCCACGGGCCGCCTCCCTCTCCGCGATGAACTGCCGATAGGCCTCCGCCTTGAGCAGCGGCAGCGCGGCCGCCATCAGCATCAGCCAGGGCGTGGCGTCGGGCGCCTGGCCGTCGGTCTGCTGCAGGCCTTCCAGCGCGGCGATCATCGCGAGCGGCGCGTGGGTGTGGCGGACGGTCTCGGCCGGCAGGTGGTCGATGCGGCGGATCTCGGCGAGGGTCAGCGCCTCCGGCTCGCCCAGCGGCCGCGGCGAGCGCAAGGTGGCCTCGGCGATCCCGATCAGATCCTGCATGTGCTTCGAGAGCGGCTTCATCGTCAGCCCCGCGGCTCGTCGCCGTGCAGCTCGCGGCGGATCTCGTCCATTCGCTTGGCGCGTGCGGCGACAGCTGCGCCCCACTCTGCGGCGGAAGCGTTCTGCTCGGCCAGCATCTCGAGCTCGCGCGCGAGCGTAGCGCGACGCTCATTCTGGCTGTGCTCGATCAGCATGCGGCTGTCGAAGCTGATCAGGTCAACCAGGCCGGCGGCGATGATCTGCCATTTCTCGCGGCGGATGACGGCCTCGCTATCACCGGCCGCGGCCGCGGCATCGGCGGTGACGATGCCGCGCGCGGCGACCACCAACATCCGCACGCTTTGCATCAGCCACGTCGTGACGGGATCGGTGCAGCCGAGTGCCATTACTTCGACCGTGGCGATGCCGGCATTGAGCTGCGAAGCCGACGTATGGCCTTCGAGATAGGAAATGACGCAGCCCGCGGCCTGGCCGGCCAGCAGGTTGGCCTGATCGAGCGGTGAGAGATGGACGGCGGCCGCATCCGAGGGGACGTCGCGACCGCCGCCCGCACCCATCGCAGCGCCGGAGGGCAGCTCTTGCGTTGCAATGGAATCCGTCATCGCACCGGCCTCCCGTCGTCCCGGATCTCGCGCGCGTAGGCATAGGTCATCGCGCGCGGCCAGTTCTCGGAGCGGTTGAGATAGGCGGCGGGAGCGCCGAGGTATTTCGGCTCCGGCGCGAAGCGCTTCATGACGTCGAGCGTCTTGGTGCGTCGCGCCTCGTTGCGGCGGGCGGCGCGGTAGCTGCCGCTGCGGGGTGTGCGCTTGAACTTGATGGCCTTGGGCGCCGGCTTCCGTACGGCGCGAGCGAGCACGGCCTCGACAAGATTGCTGTTGATGCAGTTGTGCAGCGTGCGGGCGTAGCTCATGGCTTCTCCGTGAGATGCTCGGTGAAATCGAACGGGATGGCATGCAACTGGCCGTCCTCGCCGCGCTGGAACGGGATCGCGTAGTCTTCCAAGCCATGTTGGAGGCGAGCGATCTTGTCGAAGCTGGCCCGCGCAACCATCGGCAGCAGCGCATGCGCGACCACCTCCGGCGGCACCGGCACGCCGTCGCAGATCGGGCGGAAGCTCATCGCGCAGTGGACCAGCACGTCGGCCAGCGCGAGCGATAGCAACGGCAACAGATTGCGGTCGGACACGCGTTCGCCCGGATTGCCGTGGCGCTCGGCGATGAACGCGATCAGGATCGCGACGAGATGCGTGCCGAGACGTTCGCCATCGCAGACATGGGGGGGTGCCCCGGCAGAATGCGGTCGAGCTCGGCGAGCGCCGCGTCGCGTGGTCCCTTGGCGAGGTCGAGGAGATCGGTCATCACCGCCTCCCGATCGGATGGCGGAAGAACCCGCGCACGAAAGCGACGACGTAGCGCGGCCAGATCAGCGTCGAGACCACGAACTCGGCGAGGAAGTGAAAGAGGCTTCGCGCCCGCGGGACGTTCGGAGCGATCGGCAGGATCACGGCGCGGATGAACGTGCCGATCAACAGCCAGGCCAGTGCGATGCTGATCAGTCCGTCTCGGATGGCAGGCGACATCGAAATCCCCTTCGGTGAGACACAGCAAGGACCACTCGCCGCAGGGGTGCGGCGACGGGACGTGGGATGGAACGCGGGGAAGCAACAGAAACTGGCGATGCGACGCGCGGGCCTTCAGGGCTCGCGGATCAGTCTCCTGTGGGCGCGACTACAACTCGGCACGGGTGAGGATGTCGACGACGACGGCGCGCAGTGCGTCACCGGGAACACGGCTCTTGCCGGCGAGCCAGCGCTTGGCCGTCGAGCCGTCACAGCCGGTGCGCGCGACCAGGAACTGTTCGGTCTTTGAACGCGAAGCCAGCCGGGCGATGTCGCGAAAGGAAATTCTCCCCTCCCAGGGGCGTGAATTTCGGGGCGCATTTTTGCGCCTCCGCGGATTTGACGGCGCGATCTTCCGCTGAACTGATTCTGCTCGACATGACGCAACACCCTCGACGCAACGCAGTGACAACAACAGGCACTCGGCAATCCTTGCCGTGCATGAAGCTTGAGCTTGCAAAAATCCGACGACGCACCCTCGAATTGAATTGCACAATTCCCGCCCTCGTGCGCTTAATTGTCCGCGGGACGGGGAGTGTTGTGCATGCGTGGATTGAGCGAGCCTTTTCCGATTCAAGACGTGTTTGTGTCCGGCATCGGTGCCGTCGAGAAGCTGAACGGCGGCTGTGTGCGGATCTATCTCTACGTGCTGCAGGCGCCGATCGACGGCGAAGGCCCGCAGGACAAACAGATCGTGGCCAAGCTCGTGGTGCCGGCGAGCGCGTTGGCCGAAGCCGTGCAGCTGATGAGCGGTGCTGCAAAGGACATCTCGGCGAGCGTCGTGCTTGGCCTGGTGCCGGAGATGGTGAACTGATTTCAGCCGCGCGGTCATTCCGTGACCTCACCGCGCAACACAGCGAGCTGGTCCGATGTCAGAGTCGCCCGATGAAAATAGACCCTTTGCGCCGGACGAGATCGTGATTGCGACCGAGCTTGTTCTGCTATCGAAACAGCCGAAAGTCGCCAAGCTAGTCTTGCACACGCTGGAAGGCGCTGAGCGGTTCGGCATAACCGATGAGATAGCCGAGCACCTGATCGACATGCTCGAGCGATTTCTCGGACGACGGCCACCATGAGTCTCATTGCACGTCTCCAATCGGAGCAAGCGGCGGCGCCATCAATCTGTCGATCGGAATGCGCGTCTTTCCGCTGATCTTCTGCGCCAGCGCGTACGACGGATTGCGCTTGCCCTTGAGGACCAATGACAGATGAGACTCTGAGCACTCGATGTCGCGCGCGAATTGAACCTGCGCGCCGCGCCTGCTCGCCAATTTCTGCTGCAGGGCCGTGCGCCAGTTTGTCCGCGAATCACTAAGGTCGACATCGGTCATGGCTCGACTTTGCCTCTGGCAAAGTTTCATTGTCAAATCGAGCCTGTGCATTTCTTTGCCGGCCGCAAATAGACAAGGAGAAAGCGATTTCAGATCATGGCCTTATGGCTCAACGACCGAAGACGACGCGTGCGGCGGCTCAACGCCAGTTCCGCAAGCTTTACATTGGAGAATGGATCCGCGCCCTGGGTATGCGCCAGGTCGACGTGGTTCGCGCGACCGGGATCAACGAGGGCTACCTGTCGTCTCTGATATCAGGCGGCAAGAAGAATCCCAGCTTCGAGATGCTGAACCAGATCGCGGATTTCCTTGGAATACCAATAAGCTACTTTAACCGACCGCCGCCGGACCGTGAGTTTCTCGCCGAGGCTTCCGGGCTCGATCCGCGCGTTCTGCAGCGGTTGATGACCCGCCATTGAGGGGCGAATCATGTTCGGCACCGGTGCATTCGCAGTCATCGCGCTGATAGCGTTTGTCACCGGCCGGGAAAACAAGAAAGACCCGCTCTTTCAAGACGATCTCGCGCAAATCAGTGCCATGAGCCGCCAGACGCGGCAGGATATCCGCGTGATCGCATTCTTGTTGGGTGCGATCCTCGTGATGCTCGGCATCATCGCCGACAAATTGCACTAACACCCCGCACGACAAAGACAATCCGCCGCATCGGCTGAATGCGCACTAGAAATCTTTGCTGTGAGCAAAGTTTTTCTTGCGCCGTCACTTTGCTGGTGGCAAAGTCCGGACATCACCACCCCGGAGCCGCCAGCCCATGACCAACCATCCCGAACAGCCCCGCCCTTCCAACCCGCTCGACGCCGCGCGCCTGTCGCTCGTGCAGCGCCTGCTGTCGCTGCCGACGCCGAAGGCGATCGGTGTCAACCCGCACCCGACCGATTTTAAAGCCGTCGTCGCCCACGTCCGCGCCGTCGTCACGGCCTGCGACGACTGGCTGGAGACGGTCGGCTTCCATGTGCAGGAGAACGCGGCCTCCGCGCTCGACATGCGCGTGTTCGACGACGCCTTCTCCGGCGCGATCGAGGGCAACGCGACCTATGTGATCGAGGAAGTGGCGCACGAGCTGCGCGACGCCGGGCGGAGGGCTGCGTGATGGCCTTCGTCGAACGCTGCGATCACAACCGCTTCGCCGCCCAGCTCGTGCAGCGCATCAGCCAGCCGGTCATCGTGCCGGCCGCCGACCGCGCGGTGACGATCACTCACAACTACCCCGTCGAGCCCGTCGCCGAGACGGTCACCGCCGAGGAGATCGTGCCGGTTCTCGACCAAGCGCGCGCCGTGTTTGACGAGCTCGGTGTCTTCCTGCAGGACGCGCCGGTGATCCAGGACGAGGCGACCGCCAAGCGCGGCGCCGCCTTCCTGGAGCGCGCCCGGCTCGCGCTGCAGGAAGCCCGCGACGAGCGCACCCGCCGCACTCAGCCGCTGATGGATCGGCTGACGGCGATCCGCAACGCGTTCGACCTGGTCCGCGACAAGACCAAGACCAACGAGGGCGGTCCGCTCGAGCGCGCCTACAACGCGCTGCGCAAGCGCCTGACCGACTACGCCGCCAAGGTCGAGGCCGCACGCATCGCCGAGGCCGAGCGGCTGATGCGCGAGGCCCAGGCAGCCGAAGCGGCCGCGCGTGCCGCCGAGGCTGCCGAGCAGGAGGCGATCGCGGATGCCGAGGTCGGCGTCGTCACCGACGTCGCCGCGGCGATCGATGTCGCCGACCAGACCTTCGCCGACTTCAAGCGCGCCGATCGGCTCGCGACCCGAGCCGCCCGCGAGGTGCCGGTCCGCTTCGGCTCGGTCACCGGCGGCCGCGCGCAGACGATGCGCACGATCGAGGTTCTCACCGTCTCCGACGTCGCGCTGGCGATCAAGGCGATGGGCCTCACCCCCAAGATCACCGAGGCGTTGCTGTCCAGCGCCCGCGACTACCGCAAAGCCTATGGCGAGCTGCCTCCCGGCATCGCCGCATCCCACGAGAGGAGCCTGTGACATGAACGCGCCTGCCTACGTCAACGACACCCAGTCGGCCGTCATCACCGTCGAGCGCATCATCCCCGCGCCGGGACCGCAGCGCTCGGCCACCATCAAGGACAGCGAGGGCCTGTCCTACGGCATCTGGCCGAACCGGCTCGCCCAGGTGCAGCCCGGCCTGATCTACGACATTACGTTCTCGTCGACCATCAAGAACGGCGTCGTGTTCCGCGACATCAAGGACATCCGTTTCCGCAGCGGTCCGGCGCCTGCGCAGACGCAGACACACACACAGACGCACACTTCGGCTCAGACGGCGCGACCAGCGGCGCCGGCTGCGGCACCCGGGGCGGGGCAAGGCGGTTCGACGCCTGGCGGCTACTACCGTCCGACCTCGCCCCGGGACGCCGAGCGCATGTTCGTCTGCTCGATGATGAACGCGCTGATCGAGACCGGCAAGGTCGAGACCAACGTCCACGCGATGATCGGCAGCGTCAACGCGCTGCGCCAGGTCTGGCAGGCCACCTTCGGCGCCGACGATCAGTAGGAGGCGACCATGCAGATGCGCAACGTCACGTCCTCGAACATCCGCGCCATCGGTTACGACGCCGGCAGCCAGACGCTCGCCGTTCAGTTCGCCAGCGGCCTCTACCACTACAGCGGCGTGCCGGCGGAGATCGATCACGCCCTGCAGGCCGCCGAGGCTGCCGGCGAGAGCCTGGGGCGCTTCGTCGCTGTCCGGATCCGCAACCGCTTCCCGTCGACCAAGGCCTCGGCCTGATCGGCGCCACGCGCCGGGGTGCCTCCAGCCCCGCACCCCGGCGCCAACCATCCACATCACACACACCGAGACGGGGGTCTCACATGGGAATTCAGCTCACCGCCCACGCGCGCCGCGTTATCGATCACCTCGTCGCCGAGGAGATCGGCCGTCACTTCCATTGCATCATCGCCACGCTGCCGCCGGCCGATCCGTTCGGCCTCGACGGCGCCTGCATCGATCCGGCCGGGCATCACACCATCATCGAGTGCGGCGACGCCGTGTGCGCCGCCTGCGGAAAGGTGTTCTAGCGATGACCGTGATCCTGTTCCCCCTGATCGACGGTGCGCTCTATTCCGACCCGCGCGCTCAACGCCAGCAGATCGTCGAAGAGATGGCGCGACGTCTCCTCATCGGTGAGGCTTTCCGCAACGAAGCGGACGCACTCAAGTCGCTGCTCCAGGCACAGCGCTGGAGCGCATTTCAGATCCTCAATTGCATCGACGACGCCCGCCAGGTGGCCGCGCAGGACCTGGTCGCACAAGTGATGGGAGATTCCTAATGCTGACCAGGACGAAGAAAACCGCCAACAAGCGCGTCGCCCACGAGATCGATACCCACATCGGCAGCCGCATCAAGATGCGCCGGCTCGAGCTCGGCCTCAGCCAGGAACATCTTGCCGCGACGCTCGGCCTGTCGTTCCAGCAGGTCCAGAAGTACGAGAAGGGCGTCAACCGGGTGTCGGGCGGCCGCCTCGCCGCGATCGCGCACGAGCTCAAGGTCGACGTCGCGTTCTTCTACAAGCGCGAGACCGACCCCGACGGCGGCGACGTGCCGGTGTCCGTGGTCCAGGGTTTCCTCGGCACCTCCTCCGGCATGCGCGTCGCCAAGGCGTTCATCGCGATCGAGAGCTCTGCCGCCCGCGCGGCGATCGTCGACCTGGTCGAGGCGCTGGCCGGACCGGCGAGGTGCGACGATGTTTGAGCTCGATCCCATCAGCCTGATCGAGACCGGGTTGATCGGCCTCGTCATCACCTGGGCGATGTTCGGCCGATGACCCGCTCTCACCCGCAACGCGTCTCGCCGCCGGCGCCGATCGGCAGCCTACTGAAGCAGCTGTCGTCGCCGCGCGACCGCCGCGACGTGACACCTCACAAGGAGCCCGACTACCTCGCCCTGGTCCGGCAATGTCCGTGTCTGTATTGCGGCCTCGACCCCAGCGGTGAGGCCGCGCATGTCCGCTACGCGTCGGCGGCGTTCGGCAAGTCCTCCGGGCTTCAGAAGAAGCCGGAAGATCGGTGGGCGTTGCCCCTGTGCGGGTCCTGCCACCGGACCGCCGCCCACGCCCAGCATCAGCGTAACGAGGAGGCGTTCTGGCACGATCTCGGCATCCATCCGCTGATCACAGCCGAACGCCTCCACGCGCAGCGCGGCGACCTGGTCGCGATGCGTGCCGTGATCTTCGTTGCCATCTCAGAACGGGGAAGTCATGAGCAAGACCGACTACATCGACGACGAGGACGAAGCGGTCACCACCGCCGAGGCGCGCGCCGACGCCTTCGAATCCGACACCGCCTTCGTCGCCGCCATGGCGAAGGCGATCCGCCGCAAGCGCGAGACGGCGACGTTCGGCGTCTACGTCGACCCGACGCCGCCCGTCAACGCGCGACGCATCATCGCGCCGGCGACGAGGTCGTACATCTCCTCGCCGGGTGCGGCCTGCGAGGAGATCGGCAAGCGCTCGAGGAGCCAGGGGTGATGTCGCGGCGGCTCAAGTTGCTATGCGCTGGCCTTGGTTTGGCGGGATCGATCGTTGGCGTTGGGCCACTGCTACGAGCGGTCGCCATCGCGGCCTGCCTCTATGTCCTGCTCGACGTGATCGGAGAGAACAATCATGGCTGACGGCATCTGGTGTGTTGACGATGAGGTGCAGGTATGTGGCGAAGGCAGGACAACGGACGTCGTGTGCGGCCGCGAGTGGCAACGGATCATGGATACTCTCGACCGCGTCGCGATCCAAGGCGCCGACAGAGTGTGCACCCTCGAAGCCGTCCTGTTGATGGGCTTCGAAGCGATCGGCTGGGCAGCGCCGCACACGGCCGCCTACGACATGCTCGACGCGATCGCGACGGCGGTTTGCAATCAACCGGCAGGAGACGGCTAGCTATGAAGACCATCGAGTGGAAGACAGAGCCGAAGGGTCCGGGCCTGGCCGTCCATATGTTTCTTGATGCTGGCGGCGAGCGCGTCGAGCTGCTGGCCTACGATTGCCCCGCCAGTCACGGCTACCCACGCATGTGCGGATTCGAAGTGTACGGACGGCTTCGGACGGGCGAGACGGCGCGGACGCACGGACCTTTCTTCGAACAGCTAGCGGCGGGCGAAGCGCAGAGCATCGACGAAGCCAAAGCCGCCGCGCTGGCGATGGTTGCCCAGCCTCGCGAGACCTGGGCGAACCTGCCGCGCTCTTGGGTGCAAGACGTCGGCCTTGTTTGCGGATCAACTACCGAGGGAGGCGCCATGACCTGATTGCGGGAGATGCTGGGAAGGGTCGATCCATCCCGCATCTCGTCCAACTGACCTCCGGGACCGCCGACCGGTCCTGGGGGTCGATCTAATAGGGAGACAACGGACATGTCTGAACAACTTCCAGGGCTAAAGCCGCCCCCGGGTGAGATCGTGGTCGAATGTCCGAAGTGCGGCGATCTCGTTTCGGAGACCTGCTGCGCCTATCAGGACTATGATTATTACGAGACCTGCTACCACTGGATCAAAAGCGGCCGCATCGATCCGCGGAAAGAGCAGCCATGCCCGAAAGAGTTCTGCGCAGCTCCGTCTGAGCAGTAGACCACCATGAACGCCCCGCCCCTCGCTCCGCAGGAACTCGTCCCGCCGCCGACGCCAAGTCGCCGCCGCGGCGCTGCCGATCGTGTTCGGCCTGCCGGAGCTCGAGGCGGCCGCGGCGGTAGGCGTGTCGCAGACCAAGTTCCGTGAAATGGTAGCAGACGGCGCAATGCCTCAACCTCGGATGGTAGGCGGAAAGCTGGTCTACGACGTTGACGAATTGCGCGCCGCGTTCAAATCTCTGCCTCACCGCGGCGACGATCGCGGGCACCAGGGACGACCCGACGGAGAGGGCGAGGCCGACACATGGGCGGATCTCAAGCCGAGACACGCATCCGGCGACTGAAATATCACCACGCCTTCAACGACCCGACCGGGAAGCTCCGGCACTATTTCCGGATCAAGGGCAAGCGCACGCCGCTGCGAGGCCCGTTCGGCTCCGAGGCGTTCTGGACCGACTACAACGCTTGCCTGCAGGCTCTCGCCGCGACTGCGGCCAATGCCACGCCAGCGCCGCAGAAGCCGCCTTCGGTGCGCGAGGGCTCGTTCCAGGCTCTCCTGACGCTCTACTACGCCAGCAGCGCCTACCGCGGCCTGGAAGCCGCCACCAAGGTCAATTACCGGCGCATCCTCGATCGCTTCGCCAAGGAGCACGGCCACCGCCTTGTGGCGCAGTTCAAGCGCGAGCACGTCGAGATCATCATCGGCGCCATGGAGGACCGGCCCGGTGCCGGCATCACGCTGTTGAAGCGCCTGCGCACGCTCTGCCGCTTCGCGATGGCCTTACACTGGATCAACGGCGACCCGACGCTCGGCGTGAAGCCGTACAAGTCGACCGAGATCCACACATGGACCGACGACGAGCTCGCCACCTTCGAGAAGCGCTGGCCATCGGGATCTAAACAGCGACTCGCCTCATGCGCTGCTGCTCTACACCGGCCAGCGCGGCTCTGACGTCTCCCGGATGGGTTATCCCGACATCGCCGGCGACACCATCCAGGTCGTGCAGGAGAAGACCGACCAGGCCGAGGCCGACGAGAAGCTGGTCATTCCGATGCATCCGGCTCTGCAGCGCGAGCTGGCGCTCCACAAGCGCCGCCACGTCGCGATCCTCGCGACCGCGCAGGGCAAAGCGTTCTCAGTCAAGGGATTCGGCCAGTTCGTGTCGAAGGCGATCGACAAGGCCGGCCTGCCGGAGGTGTGCAAAGCCCATGGACTGCGCAAGGCAGCCGGCCGGCGGCTCGCCGAGGCCGGCTGCACGGCCAAGCAGATCCAGGCCATCCTCGGCCACAAGACGCTCGCCGAATCCGAGCGCTACACGAAGAAGGCCGACCAAGTGCGGATGGCGCGGCAGGCGATGAATCGGCTGCAGGAAGCCGACGGAGAAGTTGCCAAATCGACAAAAACGATAAGCGCATCAATGAGAGACTAGATGGCTTTGAAACTGGCAAACCTATTGAACAAGGCTTTCATGCAGGTTCTGCTGGGATCGCCAATCGCCACGCCAGCGCCCTCCTGGCGCCCCTCCACTCGTCCATTTCGAAACATAGCCGTGAACGATAGGACGTGCGCACCCAAGCTCGCCTTCGTTTGGCGGACGCGTAGCCATGTGGGGGCTTGGTTGATGAAACATGAGGCATCCCGGTTTCTGGTGAGGATCCTGCGGTCCCGATTCCGCGACCACAAGACGGAGCTATCCGAGTTGCAGCGTCACATCCGGCGCGGCGACATCGTCTGCGACATCGGCGCCAACAAGGGCAGTTTTCTCTACTGGCTGGCACGGTGGTCGGCGCCGGGACGGGTCTTCGCCTTCGAGCCCCAGCCGGATCTGGCCGAACGACTGGCGCGGCTCTGCTTCCGGTTCTCGCTGGACAATGTCGTGGTCGAACCGCGCGCCGTCTATTCGTGCTCCAGCAGCAAAACCCTGTTCGTTCCCGAGGGGCATCAGCCCGGGGCCTCGCTGCTCCGGCCCGCCGAGACCTCGAAGGCGATCCAGGTCCAGACGACGTCACTGGACGACTATCTCCCTGACACCGGAAACGTCTCTGCGATCAAGATCGACGTCGAGGGTGCCGAACTCGACGTACTGCGCGGCGCCGAGCGCACCTTGCGCCGATGCCGGCCGTTGATCGTGGTCGAGTGCGACCGCCGCCTGGCGACACTCGAGAGGGTGGAAGAGACATTCGTGCTCCTGCGGGGGCTCGGCTATCGGGGCCAATTCCTGAGCCGCGGGAGGTTGCTTCCGTTGTCCGCCTTCGACCCGGAGATCCATCAGCGCGCCGATGGCGAATGGTTCTGGAAGCGGAAGGACTATTGCAACAACTTCGTCTTCAGGAGCTTGCACACGTCCCGCGCCGCGGATGAGCGGGGCTCGCGACGGTGACCTCGCGGGTTTCGGATCAACCGCCCCTCCCCATACGGGACGAAACATTCCGGGGTCGATCGAAACCATTTCGCCGCACCCACGAAGTCGTGGCGAAACGGACCCCCAGCATGTTGCCGAATATCAAATCGACCGATGGGAGTTGCTGGTGTCCGCGTTGCTGAGCTTCATTTTCGAATCCTATTGCCTGAGCTGCCGGGCGATGTTTCCAGAACTCGATGCCGATCAATCACCCGCCGGGGAGTAGCCAGCACAGAGTGGCCTGAATCCCGGTCCCAGGTCGAGCCGTGTGGGAGCTTTGGCCGTACGCGAGGGGCCTGCTCTTCTGGTTGAACCGCGTGCATTAAGCTTTCATCTTCAGCTTAACGCCGGCTTCCATTTGACGCCGACGCCCTTCATCCGCCACGTGTTGGGTTGATGGAGTTGAGTCATGTTTGAATTAGCCACTTTGACTGCAATCTGTTTTATAGTCGCCCTCGCCCTCACGATCATTTACCAGCGGCGCCAGGACGTCCTGTACGGCCCCTACATCAGCGATGTCGCGTGCCCGACCGCGCTGCTCGACGACCGCGTCGAAGCGTCGTCGTCCTGAGCCTGGACGCACTCCCGGAATGCTCCCGCGCAAGCCGTCGCGATCAGGCCAGGAAAGAGTGGGTCCGCCCGACGCCCGATTTCACAAGCCGATGCGCCCACCGGCCTCGTTGAGCAACGCATCGAGCCGATCCGGGCTCATGCTTTGTCCGCCCGGCATCTCGATGCTGACGCAGGCGGCGCCGAGACGCAGATAGGCATTCGCCGTAAGCAGCGCGTCCTGCGCGCTGCGGCACCTGATGGTGGCGATCGCGCTGGCGCTTTCGGCCCGTACGGTGAAGGACGCTGCGGCCATGAAGGGCTGGCTCGTCTGTAAGCGGCGGCTGAAATGAAGCCGAAGCTTATTCAGAGGAGCCCGACGGTATCATTGAGATGGATCAAAGCCGCCAGCCGAAGTCTGCGCTCAGGGCACCCCGCTCAGCTTCGGTTCAGCGACAGGCTGATGCGGGTGACGATGCCGTCCCAATCGCGCTCCCAGGCTCGGGGATAGTTGATCAGCACGCAGTGCACGTAGGCGCCAACGAAGTTGCAGCGATTGTACCAGACGTAGTCGCCCTTGTAGCTCGACACCGCGAAGAAGCGCGAGGTGACGCGCCTGTATTGAATATTCGGCGGCGGGTTCTTCCTGGCAAGGAACCGCGCGGGCGACTCCTGCGCGTCATTGGATAACGACTGCACGGTCAGATTGGCGCGGCCGTCGGCAGTCTGGAAGCGTTGGCCGTAGCCCTCGGGTTGGCCCGCCGTTTCGCTGAAGATCGAGACTGGGATGTCGACCGAGGTGCCGGTCTCCGGGATCCTATAGGTGTTCCAGCGCACCGATTGGGCCGTCGCGGCGGTGCTCCAGCAGGCGGCGCATGCAAGCACTGCCATCGCCTTGATGATCGGATTCATGTGGGTCATCCCGAACGGCTTGAGAAGCGATGACGTTGGACAACTTTCGCGGCCGCGCGAAGGCAATGTCCGACATCAGCGGCAGGCGAACGCACGACACCAGCCGAAGTTCATGGCTGCCGCAGGTTCCGTGCTCGGCCGCTTCCCATCATTGAACGCGGGAGGGGCCAAGGTTCCGCCTTGCCGTCGGACCGTCACCAGCCATGAGCTCGTTCGTCCCGGTCTCGGAGGGCTGCTCCAGCCTCCGCAAGAAGGCATCCAGTTGCGGCGCGAGTTGCGAGACGACGAACCTCGAGCCCTCCGGGGTGAAATGGATGGTATCCCAAACGACCGGGGTTTCCGCGTCAATCGTCAGCGGACAACGCCTCTTGCTGCAAATCGTGTCGAGAATGGAAACGTATTGAACGAGCGGATACGCGCGAGCGATCTCTCGCAAACGATCGTCCGCCCCGAACGACGCATCTTTCGGCATCAGCGAATTGCCGATCGGCACGTGCGTCTGCTCATGGTTGAACAACGTCGAAGCCAAGGGAGCGGGAAACTCGATCGAGGGACCGAGGAGCAGGACTGGAACGCCCGTTTCCTGAGCGACCGCCAACAGCGCGTTCAAATAACCGTCGACGCGCCGTGCTGGGGGCTGGCCATAAGTCTCGAGATAGGCGCGCCAATTGCCGGAAAGAATGATGGCGTCAAAGCGGTGCGCCTTGATCTGATCGCGTAGCAGCTGATTGACGTCGTTACAGTTTCGCGAGCTGCTCAGCTTGAGCTCGACGAACGGCGGGCAGCCCCTGACGTGAGCTGCAGAAGATGGTAGGCATCGGACGACAGGTAGCTGCGCAATCCCCAGGCATAATGTGCAGCCAGGCTGTCGCCGGCGAGCAGAATGTTGCGCTTGTTTGCAGCCGGCTTCAGGCACGCATCGAAGTCATAGGCCGATGCCGGCTCATCGGGCTGCAAGAAGCAGCTGTGCGCACGATAGAACGGCTCCATCGTCCGGGAATCGTACCGGAGCATTCGCGCCTGTGATTGCGGGAAGCGATCGGCGTAGCCGTCGTGCGCGACGCCGTGAACTCCGACCGCGACCAGGACGGCGGCAATGCCCGCGATCACCGGGGAGCCACGCACGCCAACCCACACCGTTCGTGCGCGCGCTGGCCGCTCGACGATGACATAGGAAAGATAGGCCAGCAGCAGCGAGCACAGCAGGAGTCCCGCCGTAGCCGCAGCCGAGGTCGCAACATCCAGCGGCAGCGCGGCCCGGCCGAGAACGAAAACCGGCCAGTGCCAAAGATAGAGCGAGTAGGACAGACGGCCGAGGAATGCTCCGAGCTCACTGAATGGCAGCCCGGGTCTGCCCTCCTCCTGATTGAAGGCGACGATGTAGACCGCAGCACCGACACAGGGGATCAGCGCGTGCAATCCCGGGAAGCGGGTCTCTGCGCGGAAGGTGACCACGGCAAGCAGCATGGAGACCATGCCCCCGGCCACGAGAGCCAGGCGCGTCACGCTTCTAACCGGCGACCATCGATGCAGGAAAAACGCAATGCTTCCGATCAAGAACTCCCAGGCCCGCAGCGGGGCGATGTAGAAGGCGGTCGAGGGCGATTGCTTGATCCAAAGCTCGTCGAGCACACACAGCGCGACCGTTCCGAGGATGGCCAGCCCGAGCGACGGCTTCGACGTTGGGTCGGGAAACAGCCGGCTCCAGAGCCAAGTGACGACCGGAAACAGGAAGTAGAACTGCTCCTCCACCGACAACGACCAGGTGTGGATGAGAACCTTCCCGATCGTCGGCAGATCGAAATAGCCGGTCTGCAGCCAGAAGAAGATGTTCGACGAAAACAGCAGCGTGGATATCGCGCTTCCGAAAAACATTCGATAGTCGCCAGGAGGCGCCAAGAACCACGCGACGATCCCGGTGACGACGATCATCAGGTACAGCGCCGGAAGCAGACGCCGCGCCCGTCGTTCGTAGAAGGCGATGAACGAAAAGGAATTGGATTGAATGCCGGTCCATATGAGCCGGGAGATCACATAACCGGAGATGACGAAGAAGATATCGACCCCGACAAAGCCGCCGCCAAAGCCCGGCAACTCATAATGAAATCCGATGACCGAAATCACGGCTACGGCGCGCAGCCAATCGATATCCGGCCGGTACTCTAAAACCTTTGCGCGCGTCATGCTAGCAGCCTGGGCGGGCCGTTCGCCCTAACACGTTACCTGCTGACACGTTCCCAAATGAATTGCAACGTGCAGAAACACACGGAAATACCGTTGTTGGTTGGTGTATCCGAATTGCCGCACCACCTCAGGGGCCGATCACGCTCCGGAGGATCGCGGGCACGGCCGGCGCGCATTCGCCTGCGGCCTCATCCGCTTCGCATCAGGAGGATTGGCGACCGGTCGCGACATCCCGTTACCGACACGGATACGGTGATCGATAGCTCGACAGAGCCGCGAGAACGCGCAGCATCCGTCCAGGCCAACCTTGCGAGCACACCAGATCCATGCGCCACTGGCGTACACTGCCCAACGCAGCCTTCAACCCGATGGCCCGCTCGGGTGTCGTTGACTACCCAACCTTGGGCCTTCTTTTGCTCAAGCCGAGCAACGCGCCCTCATCACCGGGGAGCGGGCTTGCCGCGCGCTCTTCCTCCATCATCATCATCCATGAACTGCCCATCACGCTGGCGCCTCAACTGGGCTCGACACGCGACGCCCGTGCGATCCCTGCTCGATGATTGTGGGGCTGTTGTTTGATGAGCACACCCACCAGCGAGATTTCGGCGACCGGCTTCCGTCGTCACCACCCACATGATACCAGTCATGCCAAAGAACCCGGCGAGCGAGTGGCGACATCGCCATAGCCGTTAACACCTCGCCACAAATTGGCCGAGGTCGAGGTAAGCTGCCTCTATACTTCGAGTTGCTTTTGCAACCGCACTGGCATCGTGGCTCGGACAGTACTCATCGGCACCGGCCGCACAGGCTGAGAACGCTCAAACCGCCTCCCAGAAAGGAATTAAGCTTAAAAACGTGCGGCACCGCGTCTCCGCAACCTGGCAACTTCTTTCAACAGCCAAGACGTGCAACAATACTGTGCGCAACTAATATCAACCTCAGATTTAATTTACTGATCATTTACTTTCCGCAACTTTGCCCCAAAAACTGCACGATGCTGGGTTCCTCTTTCACAATTAGAACTCTTCTGGGACTCTACAAAAACCACCTCCCCAGAAACGGGATCTAACAACCTCGGGTATACTTTTCATAACTCACTCTCCGTCTTCGTTTCGCGTACAGAGGTCCCACCATGACAACACTCATCAAGGCTCTCCCGACCCATCTCGAAGAGACCCGTATCGACTCCGAGAAGCTGCGCACGATCCTGATGCTCTGCGGCGCCACGGCGTTTGGCTTCATCCTCCACGCCACCTACGGTCTCGATCTCAGCTACGCTTTCTTCTGATTTGATCAGTCCGCCGGCCGCGGGCTGGCGACTCTTCATTACCGGACGCAATCGGCGCCGGTCACGGCTCGCGGGGTCATAAACAGCTCCGCGCGTCGCTTTTTCGAAGCGATACGCGCCACGCGAAGAATATGGCAGATGGCGTCCATTACAGGCTTGATCGTGCTTTTGCACAGCCTGGCCGCGCCGCTCCCACAATTCCGCCGCGACGACGCGACACGCTGAGGGTGTTGAGAATTGCGGTTGCTTGAGGACGAGTAGCGTCATGCGTTCACCAGTATATGATCTCTATCAGATGAAGCAGGATCGCTTGCCGAAAGGAGCCCGTTCGGCATGGCTGAGGACGAGGCCGAATGAGCCGCCACCCACCGCCGACGACTGGATCTTCGTCGGCAAGGAACGGCATCCGAGCCGGTGGACCGTCGCAGAGATGAATGAAAAAGGCTCCTGCTACCGCGAGATCCCGATCTGGCTGTCGAGCCGCCGCAGCATGATGGCTGGATCGGCGGCCGAAAACGGCGCTCAGCCGCCGGCCGCCTGAGATGTCTTCGGGGGTCGCTGACATGGCCGCGATACGCGAGATTGTTCAGCAACCTCGCCGGCGCAATCAACGAGTTCGGCGGTCCTAAGCGAGTTGGACGCCGTAATAGTCGTCGACCTTGCGCCCCGCCCCGGCATCCCCCCAGTCCCACTCACGCTCGTCGGAATATTTCGGCGCGCCTCGCAACTGGGTCTCGGTCACGCCGGTAACGTAGCCGCCGAGCCTCGTGTCGTACTTCAGGGATTGCCAGGGCAACGGGTAGTGATCATTGCCAAGCCCGAGGAAACCGCCGAAGCCCAGGACGGCATACGAGACCCGCCCGCTCAGCTTGTCGATCATCACGCGTTCGATGGTGCCGATCTTGGCGTCGTCGGCGCCATAGACGGCCGTGCCTTCGACCTTGTCACTTCCAATCAGGTTGCCATATTCGCGTTCATCGAGCATCGATGTCATGTGATCCTCCCGGTGCTAGTGGATCGATAACGTTCAGCCGTCGCTGGCCGTTCCCAAGGGCCTGAATGCTCTCAATCACCCTCAGACGGGTTACCGTCCTGCTCGGGATGACGTGTCGCCTCGCGGGACGGAGCATCCGGAGATGTGGTCTTATGAACCTGCTGCGCACGCTCCTTGTCGGCGGGCTGATCCTCACCGCGCCCTGTCCTGACGATGCCTTGGCCTTGCTGCGCCATCGGATGGCTCTCCTTGGTTGGTGATCCACGAAGGGCGCCGGATTTGATAGCGGTGACGCCGCTCCGATTCGATCGAAACGACGCGGGCCGCGCGTGTTCGTTCCTTCTTGAGCCAACAGGCCGCAGAGCCGATCGGCGCATCTGGCGCGCGACACGGTGCTTTCAGCGATCCATATGAAACGTTGGTCGTCTCAGACTGTTGACCACGTCCCTCGAGAGGAGACACCGCATGGCAGACGATCGCACAACGTCGATGTCCCGCCGCCAGATGGTCGGAGGCACCGCAACGCTTGCGGCCGCATCGCTGACCTCGGCAACAGCGAAAGGACGCGAGACGATGGCCGCAGATTCAACCCCGACCGAACCGCTCTTCGACCCCAAGGACAAATATCCGAAGCCGCCGTTCGAACACCAGTCGCAGCCCTGGCCGGGTCTTGCGAGCAAGATGTCGCCGCGGCCTGATCACGGTGAAACCAGCTACAAGGGTTCCGGACGCCTCGCCGGGCGCAAGGCGCTGATCACTGGAGGCGATTCCGGCATGGGACGCGCGGCCGCCATCGCCTATGCGCGGGAAGGCGCCGACGTCGCGATCAACTACCACCCGCTTGAGGAGCCGGATGCGCAGGAGGTCATCGCATTGATCGAGGCCGAGGGACGGAAGGCCGTCGCCATCCCCGGCGATCTCCGCAACGAGGAGTTCTGCCGGCGGCTGGTGCAACAGGCTGTCGAAGCGCTGGGCGGACTCGACATCGTCGTCAACAACGCCGCTCGGCAGCAGGCACGTCACTCGATCCTGGATGTCTCGTCCGACGATTTCGACGCGACGATGAAAACCAATATCTATGCCCCGTTCTGGATCATCAAGGCCGCCTTGCCCCATCTGAAGCCGGGATCGGTTATCATCGGCACTTCGTCCGAACAGGCCTACGATCCCTCCCCCGACCTCTATGACTACGCGCAGACCAAGGCGGCGACCATGAACTACGTGAAGTCCCTGGCCAAACAGCTCGGGCCGAAGGGCATTCGCGTGAACGCCGTCGCTCCCGGGCCGATCTGGACGCCCCTTCAGGTCTCAGGCGGTGCCACTATGGAGAAACTCGAAAGATTTGGCGGTCAGACCCCGCTCGGTCGTCCTGGCCAGCCGGTGGAGCTCGGATCGATCTACGTCCAGTTGGCCGCTGCGGACGCGAGCTACGCCAACGGGCAGGTCTATGGATCTTCGGGAGGGTCCGGGCAGCCCTGAAGCTGCCCGCCTTGCTCAAATGCGAGTGACAGGCTGCGGAAGCGAATACGCTTCCGTATGCACCTGACGGATCGTTGTGAACGCAGCGACAGCCGACGCCACGCTGAACGCAGTCAGTAGCGCAATGAGAATGACTCGTGGGGTCATCGGACGCTCCTGCATTCTAATCGGTTACTCGTGCAGCGCAGCCTTCGGCTCGCCGAGCGGCGCAATCTCGCCGTCAAGCCAGTCCTGCTGGAGGGCGAGCGCATTCCAGCCCTGGGCCATGCGCCGATAGCGCCGAAAGGCCGGCTCTTCCTGCGCACGCTCCGCGAGCTGAAGGCAGTTGTCCGCGTTCTCTCTGAATAGATCCGATTGTTTCATGCAGATTTAGCTGGTAGGCGCCGCGCGTCGATGCAATCGTGTTACGCGATATTAATGATCATGGAACTGTCGACAGTTCCCTATCGCAAAGCGGGAAGCGGCACGTTCTGATCCAAGATGCAACGTCGTCGTGAGATCGGGGATCATCACGCTCTGCTGTGGTTTTGCTGACACTCTCTGACCTTTTCCACTTCGGGATCTCGTCGCTGCCTCCCGCTGCGCCCGGCTACTTGCTGCGCTGCGGTCGGAACGTAGCGGAACTAGCGGCCGCCTCCCCGTCCCTCCCGGGGCCGCGGGATTTGGAGGTGGACGATCATGAAGGCGGCCTCCCGCTCGCCCCAGCGAAGCCATCCCTGGCTCGGTTTCAACGGAAGGGACGGCTCATCTTCACCAGCGATGAAAAGAACTTCTGGAACGTTCCTTCTGGAGTGGAGTTGAGCCCTTTGTGCCAGCAAATGCCGGTTCCATCAGTCGGGGAAATCGGCCTTCCGGGTTGATTTGAGTAGTTGCCGCGGCTTCTATGCCGCCCGTCATAAGTGTCTCAGATTCTTGATGGTGGACCATTCTGCCTTTGGGGGAACTTGATGAGCGATGATTCTGCTGCCGGTGCGATGCCCATGCGCCAGGGGTTCGGTCGCCACGGCAACGGAGCCGAGGCGGCGGATGCCAGCCAGGACCTGCTCCGCGTTCTCCAGGCCATGCGTTCCGGAGATTTCTCCGTGCGCATGAGCGGAGACTATCTCGGCATCGACGGCAAGATCGCCGACACGTTCAACGAGATCATTGCAGCCAACGAGCGGATGGCGCAGCAGCTCGAGCGCGTCGGCCAGGTCGTCGGACGGGAGGGAAAGACGCGGCAGCGCGTGCGGTTCGGCATCGCCAGCGGCTCCTGGGCGGATATGGAGGGCTCGATCAACACATTGATCGACGATCTTCTATGGCCCACCCGCGAGGTGACCCGCGCGGTGGCCGCCGTGGCCCAAGGCGACCTCCTGCAGACCGTGAAGCTGGATGTCGATGGTCGGCCTCTGGGCGGCGAGTTCCTGCAGTCGGCGACCATCGTCAATACGATGATCAAGCAGCTCAGCGTCTTCACGTCCGAAGTCACCCGCGTGGCGCGCGAGGTCGGCACCGAAGGCAAGCTCGGCGGACAGGCCCAGGTTCCCGAAGTCACGGGCGTCTGGAAGGACCTGACCGAGAGTGTCAACTCGATGGCCAACAACCTGACCGGACAAGTCCGCAATATCGCGGAGGTGACGATCGCCGTCGCCAATGGCGATCTCTCGAAGAAGATCACAGTCGACGTTCGCGGCGAGATCCTGCAGCTGAAGGAAGCCATCAACACCATGGTCGATCAGCTCAGGTCGTTCGCGTCGGAAGTGACGCGCGTGGCGCGCGAGGTCGGCACCGACGGCAAGCTCGGCGGCCAGGCCATCGTTCCCGGCGTTGCCGGCACTTGGAAGGACCTCACCGACTCCGTCAACGCGATGTGCGGCAACCTCACCGCTCAGGTCCGCAATATCGCCAACGTCACCACCGCGGTCGCCCGCGGTGACCTGTCACGCAAGATCACGGTCGATGTGCGCGGCGAGATCCTGGAGCTGAAGGACACGATCAACACGATGGTCGACCAGCTCAACGCCTTCGCCTCCGAGGTGACGCGCGTGGCACGCGAGGTCGGCACCGAGGGCAAGCTCGGCGGCCAGGCCCAGGTGCCCGGCGTCGCCGGCACCTGGAAGGATCTCACCGACAACGTGAACTTCATGGCGTCGAACCTGACGGCACAGGTACGCAACATCGCCGACGTCGCGACCGCCATCGCCAGCGGCGATCTGTCGAAGAAGATCACCGTCAACGTCTCCGGCGAGATCCTTCAGCTGAAGGAGACGCTGAACACGATGGTCGACCAGCTCAATGCGTTCGCCGGTGAGGTCACGCGCGTGGCGCGCGAGGTGGGCACCGACGGTCGGCTCGGCGGCCAGGCCAACGTGCTCGGCGTCGCCGGCACCTGGAAGGATCTCACCGAGAGCGTCAACTCGATGGCGTCGAACCTGACGGCGCAGGTGCGCAACATCGCCGAGGTGACGACCGCCGTCGCCAATGGCGACCTGTCGAAGAAGATCACGGTCGATGTGCGCGGCGAGATCCTGGAGCTGAAGGACACCATCAACACGATGGTCGACCAGCTCAACGCGTTCGCTGGCGAGGTCACGCGTGTCGCCCGCGAGGTCGGCACCGAGGGCAAGCTCGGCGGCCAGGCGATGGTGCGCGGAGTCGCGGGCACCTGGAAGGACCTGACCGACAGCGTCAACTCGATGGCCTCGAACCTGACAGGCCAGGTCCGCAACATCGCGGAGGTCGCCACCGCCGTCGCCAAGGGCGACCTGTCGAAGAAGATCACGGTCAACGTCTCCGGCGAGATCCTTCAGCTGAAGGAAACGCTGAACACGATGGTCGACCAGCTCAACGCGTTCGCCGGCGAGGTCACCCGCGTCGCCCGCGAGGTCGGCACCGACGGCAAGCTCGGCGGCCAGGCCGAGGTGCCCGGTGTGGCCGGCACCTGGAAGGACCTCACCGACAGCGTCAACTCGATGGCCGGCAATCTGACGGCGCAGGTGCGCAACATCGCCGAGGTGGCGACGGCCATCGCCGGCGGCGACCTGTCGCGCAAGATCACGGTCGACGTGCGCGGCGAGATCCTGAGTCTCAAAGAGACGCTGAACACGATGGTCGATCAGCTCAACCGCTTCGCTGGCGAGGTCACCCGCGTCGCCCGCGAGGTCGGCACCGAGGGCCGGCTCGGCGGTCAGGCCAACGTGCCCGGCGTCGCCGGCACCTGGAAGCGATCTCACCGACAGCGTCAACTCGATGGCCGGCAATCTGACGGCTCAGGTCCGCAACATCGCCGAGGTGACCACGGCGGTGGCGCGCGGCGACCTGTCGCGCAAGATCACCGTCGACGTGAAGGGCGAGATCCTGGAGCTGAAGAACACCATCAACACGATGGTCGATCAGCTCAACGCCTTCGCCTCCGAAGTGACGCGCGTGGCGCGCGAGGTCGGCACCGAAGGCAAGCTCGGCGGACAGGCCGAGGTGCCCGAAGTCGCGGGCACCTGGAAGGACCTGACCGACAGCGTCAACTTCATGGCCTCGAACCTGACCGCGCAGGTTCGCAACATCGCCGAGGTCGCGACCGCGATCGCCGGGGGCGACCTGTCGAAGAAGATCACGGTCGACGTGCGCGGCGAGATCCTGCTGCTCAAGGACACCCTGAACACGATGGTGGAGCAGTTGCGCTCGTTCGCGGCTGAAGTGACCCGCGTCGCGCGCGAGGTCGGCACCGAGGGCCGGTTGGGCGGCCAGGCCGTTGTGCCCGGCGTCGGCGGCACCTGGAAGCGATCTGACCGACAACGTCAACCTGCTCGCGGCCAATCTGACCACGCAGGTCCGCAACATCGCCGAGGTGACCACCGCAGTGGCGCGCGGCGACCTGTCGCGCAAGATCACCGTCGACGTGAAGGGCGAAATTCTGGAGCTGAAGAACACCATCAACACGATGGTCGATCAGCTCAACGCCTTCGCCGGCGAGGTGACGCGCGTGGCACGCGAGGTCGGCACCGAGGGGAAGCTCGGCGGACAGGCGCAGGTGCCGGGCGTTGCCGGCACCTGGAAGGACCTCACCGATACCGTGAACTTCATGGCCGCGAATCTGACCGAGCAGGTCCGCGGCATTGTCAAGGTCGTGACCGCCGTCGCCAACGGCGATCTGAAGCAGAACCTCACGGTCAAATCGAAGGGCGAGGTCGCAGCGCTCGCCGACACCATCAACAACATGACGGAGACGCTGGCGACCTTCGCCGACCAGGTGACGAGCGTGGCCCGCGAGGTCGGCGTCGAGGGCCGGCTCGGCGGCCAGGCCAACGTGCCCGGCGCGGCTGGCACCTGGAAGGACCTGACCGGCAACGTCAACCTGCTCGCGGCCAACCTGACATCCCAGGTGCGCGCCATCGCCGAGGTCGCGACGGCCGTGACCAAGGGTGATCTCACCCGCTCCATCCAGGTCGATGCCCGCGGTGAGGTGGCCGAGCTCAAAGACAACATCAATACGATGATCACCAATCTGAGGCTTACCACCGACCTCAACACCGAGCAGGACTGGCTCAAGACGAACCTCGCCAAGTTCACCAACATGCTGCAGGGCCAGCGCGACCTGACCACCGTCGGCCGCCTGCTGCTGACCGAGCTGACGCCGCTGGTGAACGCCCACCGCGGTGTGATCTATCAGGTCGAGACCGAGTCCGCGCCACAGCTGCGCCTGCTCGCCTCCTACGCCGATGACGGCATCTATCCCCACCGGACCCATGTCCAGTTCGGCGAGGGCCTGATCGGGCAATGCGCGATCGACAAACGCCAGCGGCTCATCTCCGAGATCCCATCCGATGTCATCCCCGTGGGCTCCGCCCTGCTCCGCGCCGTCCCGAAGAACCTCGTGGTGCTGCCGGTGTTGTTCGAGAATCAGGTCAAGGCGGTGATCGAGCTGGCGTCGCTCAGTCCGTTCACGACGTCGCAGATGACGTTTCTCGAGCAGCTCACCGACTCCATCGGTATCGTGCTCAATTCGATCGAAGCCACGATGCAGACCGAGGGCCTGCTGAAGCAGTCGCAGCAGCTCGCCGCGGAGCTTCAGACCCAGCAGCGCGAGCTGCAGCAGACAAACGAGCAGCTCGAGCAGAAGGCGCAACAGCTCGCCGAGCGCAACGTCGAGGTCGAGCGCAAGAACCAGGAGATCGAGCAGGCTCGCCGGGCGCTCGAGGAAAAGGCGACCGAGCTAGCGCTGACATCCAAGTACAAGTCCGAGTTCCTCGCCAACATGTCGCACGAGCTGCGCACGCCGCTCAACAGCATCCTGATCCTCGGCCAGCAGCTGACCGAGAATCCGGACGGCAATCTTACCCTCAAGCAGGTCGAGTTCGCCCGCACCATCCATGGCGCCGGCACCGATCTGCTCAATCTGATCAGCGACATCCTCGATCTCTCCAAGATCGAGTCCGGCACCGTGACGGTCGATGCCGAGGAGATCCTCACCACCAACCTCCTGGAGACCGTGGGACGTCCGTTCCGCCACGAGGCGGAAAATCGCCTGCTCGCCTTCAACATCGACGTCGACCCGAACCTTGCGCGTAGCATCGTCACGGATTCAAGCGCCTGCAGCAGGTGCTGAAGAATCTGCTCTCGAACGCCTTCAAGTTCACCGCCGAAGGAGGGTGCGCTTGAAGGTCTCTGCTGCCCTCGGCGGATGGAGCGCGGAACATCCGGTGCTCAACACCGCACCGGCCGTGATCGCGTTCGAAGTCTCGGACACCGGCATCGGCATTCCGCAAGACAAGCAGAAGCTGATCTTCGAGGCGTTCCAGCAGGCGGATGCCGGCACGAGCCGCAAATATGGAGGCACCGGTCTCGGACTGGCGATCAGCCGCGAGCTCGCCAACCTCCTCGGCGGCGAGATCAATCTCAAGAGCGCCCCCGGCAAAGGCAGCACCTTCACGCTCTATCTGCCGCTCAAATATTCAGGTCCCGCAACGACGCCGCGCGTCGGTCCAGCATCGCCTGCTCCCTACGTTCAACCTCCGGCCCTCCAGCAAGCGGCCGCGCCGGAGCGCGGGATCGAGCCCCCGCCGGACGACCGTCTCGATCTCGAACCCGGCGATACGATCCTGCTCGTGGTCGAGGACGATCCGCACTACGCGCGCGTCCTGATCGACCTCGCGCACGACAAGGGCTTCAAGGTCCTGATCGCCGGCCGCGGCGCCGAGGCGCTGGATCTCGCCAAACAGTATCAACCAGCCGCGATCTCTCTGGACGTCTTCCTGCCGGACATGCTCGGCTGGACCGTACTGAACCAGCTCAAGCATAATCCGCTGACGCGGCACATCCCGGTGCAGATCATCACGCTCGACGAAGACCGCCAGCACGCTTTGGCGCGTGGCGCCTTCTCCTTTGTCAGCAAGCCCACGACAACGGAAGGCGTCAGCGCGGCCCTGTCGCAGATCAAGGAATACACCAAGCCGCGACGCAAGCGGCTGCTGATCGTCGAGGACAACGCGGCCGAGCAGCTCAGCATCCGCCAGCTGTTGGATCACGACGATATCGAGATCATCGCGGCGGATACGGGAGCTGCGGCGCTCGAGACGCTGCGCAGCGCGCCGTGCGATTGCGTGGTTCTCGATCTGCGGCTGCCCGACATGAGCGGGTTCGACGTACTCGATCAATTGCGCACCGACGAGTCGTTATCGAGCGTTCCGGTGGTCGTCTTCACCGGGCGGGAATTGTCGGCCGAGGAGGATGCGGAACTGCATACGATGGCGCGGAGCATCGTCGTCAAGGGCGTGGAATCGCCGGAGCGGCTGCTCGACGAGACGTCGTTGTTCCTGCATCGCGTGATTACGGAACTGCCGCTCGAGAAGCAGCGCATGCTCGAGAAGCTGAACAGCTCCGACGAGGATCTGATCGGCAAGACGGTGCTGCTGGTCGACGACGACGCGCGCAACATCTTTGCTCTCTCCAGCGTGCTGGAACGCCGCGGCATGAAAGTGCTTACGGCGACCACCGGCAGCGAAGCGATTGACCTGGTGCAGAGCAATCCCGCGATCGCGATCGTCCTCATGGACATCATGATGCCGCAGATGGATGGTTATCAGACGATCGGCGTCATTAGGCAAAACCCCGCCTTCGTCCGGCTCCCCATCATCGCGTTGACCGCGAAAGCCATGAAGGGAGACCGCGAAAAGTGTCTCGAAGCTGGCGCCTCCGATTATCTGGCAAAACCCGTCAACACCGAGCAGCTGCTTCTTGCGATCCGCATGTGGCTGCACCGCTGAACGGTTCATCATGATGGAACATGCGAAGGTCAACATCCTCCTGGTCGACGATCAGCCGGCGAAGCTGCTGGCCTACGAGGTCATCCTGAAGGAACTCGGCGAAAACCTCGTCGTCGCCACCTCTGGTCGCGAGGCGCTCGAAATTCTGCTGAAGAACGAGATCGCGGTGATCCTCGTCGACGTCTGCATGCCTGAGCTCGACGGTTTCGAGCTGGCGCAAATGATCCGTGAGCATCCGAGGTTCCAGAAGATTGCGATCATCTTCATCTCGGCCATCCAGGTAAGCGACTTCGATCGCCTTCGTGGCTATGAGATGGGCGCCGTCGACTACGTGCCGGTTCCCGTCGTGCCGGAGGTGCTGCGCGCCAAGATCAAGGTTTTTACCGAGCTCTATCGTAAGACGCGCGAGCTGGAACATCTGAACCTTGAGCTGGAGGACCGGGTACGGGCCCGTACGGCCGAGCTTGAGCGATCGACAGCAAAGCTCGTCGAGAGCGAGCAGCGTCGGAGCATGGCGATCGCGGCCGGCAGGATGGGCTCGTGGGACTGGGACGGCGTCAATGGCGACTGGATGTGGGACGAGGGCCAGTACCGCATCTTCGGCGTCACGCCGCAGACCTTCGAGCTGAACACCGTGAACATCATGGCGCTGCTGCACCG
Organism: Bradyrhizobium oligotrophicum; assembly: GCA_050641875.1. GTDB lineage: Bacteria > Pseudomonadota > Alphaproteobacteria > Rhizobiales > Xanthobacteraceae > Bradyrhizobium > Bradyrhizobium oligotrophicum_B. The sequence goes on along the minus strand of CP192619.1, from coordinate 5,691,831 downwards.
GGAGGATGCCGAGCGCGCCCGCCAGGTGGTCGCCGAATTCAGCCGTGGCACGGCATCGTATGAGGCTGAATTCCGGATCAACCGGCCCGATGGCGAAGAGCGGTGGTGTGTCGGAACGGCTGCGGCGACCACCGACAGGACGGGCCGCGTGATCCGCGTCAGCGGAGTCACGATCGACATCACCGAGCGCAAGCGCGCCGAGGAACGCCAGAACCTGCTGACCCGCGAGGTCGATCATCGCGCCAAGAATGCGCTGACCTTGGCCCAGTCGATCGTTCGCCTGACCAAAGCCGACAGCGTGAAGACCTATGTCGACGCGGTAGAGGGGCGCATCAGCGCACTGGCCCGCGTGCACACCATCCTCTCGCTATCAAGCTGGGAAGGTGCGAAGATAAGCAAGTTGGTGGCCGAAGAGCTCGCGCCCTATGCAACGGGCGGCCAGGTCGCCTTTGACGGCGCCGAGTTGCAACTTGAGCCTGCGACCGCGCAGACGCTGGCGCTGGCGCTGCACGAGCTGGTGACAAACTCGGCCAAATACGGCGCGCTGTCGGTCCGCTCCGGGCAGCTCTCGGTCAAATGGACCATCGAGGATGAGCGCCTGGATCTGGTCTGGATCGAAACCGGCGGTCCCTTGGTGCGCGCGCCGACCTCGCGCGGCTTCGGCACGCGCAGCCTGATGGCCAGTGTGGAAAGCCAGCTCGGTGGGCGCGCCTCCTTCGACTGGCGTCCAGAGGGATTGGTGTGCCGGCTGGTCGTCCCGCTCCGCCCCGGCGCGACCCCGCCGGAGATCACGAGCCCTTGCGCAACGGCGGCGCCGGGCGACGCACGACAACGGGCCGCGGGCTGACCACTCCGGATAGCTCAGGCCATGTCGCGCGAGACCCGGACCGGGATCGACTTGGCGGCGGGCACCTTGCTCCCCTCCGCGTTAGTGCCATAGCGGAATCAATCCGTTGCATTCGGGGTAAAGTAGGCCGCTGGGCACGGTGAAGTTCGCCTTGCCGGGCGGCGTCTTCCACTTGCGTTCGCGGGCGCCAAGCGGCCGCGGAAAGCCGCCGGGCCCAAACAGGCGCTTGTTGAAGTCTTTGAACTGATAAGTCCGCTCGATCGCGTCTCTGACGCGCGCATAGTCGCCCACCCAGGCATCCCAGTCGACGCGCGGATGGCTTCAGGGTGGCCTTGGCGAGACCGGCGACAATGGCTGGTTCGGACAACAGGGTCTCTGCGACGGGATGGCGCTGCCCGCGCGAGCCGTGAATGAATGTGGTGGAATCCTCCATCAGACCGCCTGATCTCCGCCTGCCCGCGAAGGTCTGAACATTGGCAATAGGAACGACCCAGCCCGCCGCGAGTCATTTCCGTGCCTCTGGCGGCGTTCCCCCATCTCGCCGGAGGCACTCCGTGTGGACTGCGGCCCAGCGTTCGACCCCTCGGGCGCTGGGCCCGTCCCTCCTGAGGAAGCCGGGATTTCTCCCGGCGTCCGATCTCAGCTTCAAGCCGCGCTGCGCTCGAGATGGCGGCCTTCCTTGACCTCCTCGATGATCTTGGCGCTGAAGGCTTCCAGATCGCCGGGATTGCGCGAGGTGATCACGCCTTGATCGACGACGACCTCCGCGTCCTGCCACTGCGCGCCGGCGTTGGCGACATCCGTCTTGATCGATTTGTAGGACGTCATTTTGCGCCCCTTGGCAATTCCGGTCTCGATCAGTAGCCAGGGCGCGTGACCAAACCGCTGCGACGATCTTCTTTTGCTTCAAAGATCTCCTTGATGAACCGCAGCGCCTTCGGCTCGAGCCGCAGCAGATCCGGATTGATCTGACCGCCCGGCAGCACGACGGCGTCGTAGTCCGCAGCAGAAGCCTGGTCCAACGTCTTGTCGACCTTGACGGGCCGTCCCCAGTCCTTCTCATTCCAGCCTTTGATCTCGCCCGGCGCGAGCGAGACGATCTCGACGGTCGCGCCCGCCTGCTTGAGGCGATCGCGCGGCACTTCGAGCTCGGATTGCTCGAACCCGTTGGTCGCGAGGATTGCGATCTTCTTTCCCTTGATATCCATTGAACTCTCTTGGCCATTCGACACCGCGGGCAACCTCGCGCTGGCGTCCATGTTCCACGTTGCCGGCTGGGCGGATCGTCACAACTGGTCGACCGGGTCGGCGTTCGCCTGAGTGGAACCAGCCCGCCCGTGGCGCCGTTTGTTTGGACGTCCCTGCCTTGAATGGATGGGCGGCGTCGAGCAGCACGGCATCGCTGCGTCGGCGGATCGCAATCTGGAGGCGCTCGTGCCCTACGCATTGTTTGAGAATGACGAACAGATGACCCGCCCGTTTCGTACCGAGCGGGAGGTCTGGGAGGCCGCGGAGCAGGCCGATCTCATCACGCTCGGCACGAATGGCGAGAAGATCCTGGACAATAATTTCGAGATCAAATCATGCGATGCTACACCGGAAGAGCTTACCGCCGCGCCGCCGGACATCGTATTGCCCGAAGCTCACGCGCCCGATGCTGATCGAGGGAGCGGGACTGCCGACCAACCTTTGTCCTCACCAGCCAAATCGAAGATGCGAACGTCCTCGTGACCAGGCGCGGGTTGGCTATTGCCCTGGTGGTCGTGGGTCGTGTCGGCGCCAAGCTTGATCAGCGGAATGCGGACGAGTGGCGGATCGCTCAGCCTTACTGCCAGCGTCTCATGCGCGCCGGGCGCCGCGCTGCTTGCGAGGCATTCGGCTCGCTTCTTCCAGCTTGAGCTGCTCCCGCTGCTTCCGCAGCCGGCCAAGCGTCTCCAGCATGTGATGCAAAAGCGCGTCGGCCGCCGTCGTCGAGGCCCCAGCTCGCCGTAGCTGCACGATTTCACGACGCTGCCGCATGACCTGGAGACGCATACGGTCGATTTCGGCCCGAACCACACAAAGATCGCGCATGAAGCACCCGAACCAAGAGTATTGTCGCACAATAGAACAAAATAGGAACATTTTGCAAGCCGCCCCATTGAAGCCCGGCAACAACGGGAGATCCCCATGGCCGAACAGCTGCAGAAATATCCCGAGGACTGGGTTTCCGGAGCCGACCCCATGACGGATGCCCAGGCTTCCCTGCCTGAGAACGCTCAGCGAGCAGGCTGGCCGGTCCGATCCCACGCGAGCGGAGATGACGAAGGCCGAAGCGTCCGAACTGATTGATGAGATGAGACGCGCCGCAGGGCTGGATTGAACCGACCTACTCGACGCACCCTAACGATGGGCCGGCAGATCGGTATTCCCAATGTTGCCGATGCCGGTCCGAAGCTGTCGCGAATCAGAAATCGGTCGTTTAGTCTTCGCAGCATTTCGCGGGAGTCCACCATGGTTGCGGACAGTGACAGCAAGGTTGCCTGGCATCGCGCCCAGCTCAAGAAGAATCGCGCGACCTTGGAAACAGATCGAGACGGCGCGGTTCACGGTGGGCGAGAGCGCCGATGCGAAGGCGCTCGAACGGACCAAGCGGCAGGTTGCGGAACTCCAGCTCAAGATCCGCGGATCCGAGCATCTCATCGCTCAGCACGACAAGCAGACGCGACGCCCGCTGGCGACCGACCTGCGAAGCCTCTCGAATGTCGCCTGGCGCAACTGGACCGGCAACGGCCCGCGCTGAGGGCTCGCCGCCATTCAGTCCACGATCTCCTGATGCACGCCTCCAGTCTCTTGCAGAACCGTAGACACATTCGACGGCTGTGATTTGTCAATCACCGGCGACCAGCGCTTCAGCCGCTCATCGCTCCTGCTGATCGCGTCGAGGTCGATGCGTCCTTCCGCCAGAGCCTCCTTGGCGCAGGCGAGCGCGCGGTGGAACTGGGTGCCGTCATAGGCCACCAGCAACAGGTCGGCGCCGCCGTTGAGAGCCTCCACGACAGCTTTGCAGAGATCGCGGCCGTAGATCGCCCCCATCACGAGATCATCCGTCACGATCACGCCCTGATAGTTCCAGCGGCCGCGAATGAGTCCCTCGAGCACGGCTTTGGAATGTGAGGCAGGCCGCTCTGGATCGATCGCATCGACCGTCACGTGACCGACCATCATCGCCGCGTGCGAGCCCTGCAGCACCTGTCGGAACGGCCGCCAATCCGACCGTTCCAAGACATCTGCCGGCGTGCCGAGCTGGGCCGAGAAATGATGCGTATCGGCTGCGACGCGCCCCAGACCAGGGAAATGCTTGACGGCCGCGCGGACACCGCTTGCTTCCAGGCCACGGACGTAACCGAGCGCAATGTCGCCGACCACCGCGGGATCGTTGGAGATCGCGCGACGGCCGATCAAGGTGTGAAAGTCCAGTCGGTTGCGCGTCCAGCTCGGGCGAAGGTCGACGACAGGAGCCAAGTTGAAGGTGATGCCGGCAGCCGCGAGCGCCTCACCTTGGGCGCGCCCCATCGCGAACGCATCCTGCGCGCGCCGCGAGGCCGGCAGATCGGCCAGCGTTGCGAGGCCGGGCATGTTCGGCAGGGTCGGAGACAGGTGCGCGACGGCGCCTCCCTCCTGATCCGCCGCAACCAGCAGAGGCGGCAGCCCGGCGCTCCGGCGCGCGTCCTGCAATCCCGCGATCTCGGCGCGCAGTTGAGATTCTCGGTCCGGCCGCGTACGTTGTGATGCGTGACATAGACGCCCGCGATCAATCCCTGTCGCGCCAACGCGGCTGCGTCCTCAATGGCCGTGTAGCCGACGATGAAATGCCGGCCGAGCAGATGCGCCACGTCGGGGGGCGTGCGGAACGTCTCGTACTTGCGCCAGGCAAACATGAACTGCGTCGACGTCAGCAGGATCAGCGGAACGCACCATGCCATGACGAGCGCGCGTCCGGCGGCGCCACGCCCGCCATTGGCCGCGGAGCATCAGCAGCAGCGGAACGGCGAGCCCGATGAGGAGCAAGGCTGCGTGGCCGCTGCCCCGCAGCCGAACCAGATAGGGCTCGTTGCTGTTCAGCGTGACGAAAATGAAGAGCAGAGCAAGGATCCAGAGAACCGCGCTCCTGATACGTCCGAGCATGTGTGCAGCCGATCATCCCAGGGGAAAGACGACCATTGCGTAACAATCACGTTTCCCATGCGCCAGATGCGGAATCCCGTCTGCACGAAATCTGCAAACAAATCCTGAAATGCTGCAGATCCCCTCGTGAGCTGCTGCATGGGCGAGGCGTCATGCTGGGCTCATCGGCTTTGTGCCTCCCGGCCCGAACGATGACCCGAACCAAGGATTCCTCCATGACGACCCTCGCCGAGCCGACGGCTGCGCCCGTCGCGCCCGATTCCATGTGGCTCAAATTCGCCATCACTGCCGGTCTCGTCGGCCTCGCCGACACGCTGCTCTACGACGGCCGGCCGATCGGCCTGGCATTCCCGCTGTTTTTCGCCGCGCTCGCCGCGGCGAGCATTGTCGCCAATCTTGCCAAGACCGATCGAAACCGTCTGGCCGGAGCTGCAGTTCTCTTCGTTGCCGGCCTGGCTCCCGCCATCGAGGAGCTGAACCTGCTTTCTTTTCCTGTCCTCTTGCTCACGACGCTGTCGGCTATCACGCTGGCGACCAACCGAGCCGCGAGCGGGTTCCGGCTTCCACTGACCGCCGCGCGGCAGTTGCTCCTGATCGGACCATTTCGCCTGATACCGGATGCGATTGTGACGCTGCGCACCAACATGATCACGCGAACTCTCCTTGTCTGGAGCATCCCGCTGGCACTCGGCTGCGTGTTCTTGGCTTTGTTTGCAGCAGCCAATCCAGTCATTGAGCGGTGGTTCGTCCTCCTCAGTCCCGAGCACATCGCCTCCCAACTCACGATGGGGCGCGCGATCTTCTGGCTCGTGACGTTGTCCATGGTCTGGCCATTCATCAACCTTCGCTGGCGCGAGCGGACCAAGACTTCGAGCCCGCCGATCGAAAGCGAGCCCGATCAGCCGTCAATCCTGACAACCGTACTCGGCCCTGAAACCGTGATCCGGGCGCTGATCCTGTTCAACATCCTGTTTGCCGTCCAGACGGCGCTCGACGGCGCATATCTGTGGGGACATGCTGCGCTTCCGGACGGCATGACCTATGCGACCTATGCGCACCGGGGCGCCTACCCCTTGATCGTCACGGCGCTGCTCGCGGCTGCCTTCGTCATTGTCGCGATCCGCTCCGAGAGCACGGCAAACGAGTCCCGACTGGTCCGGCCGCTGGTCTATCTCTGGGTGGCTCAGAACGTGATGCTAGTTGTGTCCTCGATCCAACGGCTTCACATGTATATCGAGACCTATGCTCTGACCTATTGGCAGATCGCGGCCCTGATATGGATGTTCCTGGTTGCGATCGGCCTGATCCTCACCGTGCTCAGGATCGCTCTCGACAAGTCCAACGCATGGCTCATCCGTATGAACCTGCTGGTGCTCTCGGCGACCATCTACGGCTGTGCGCTGATCAATTTCGACCGGCCGATCGCAGACTTCAATGTCTCCCATAGTCGTGAGGCGGGACAGAGCGGCCCTCTCATCGACGGCTCCTATCTCGTCTGGCTCGGGCCCGAGGCACTGCCGGCCATCGAGCAGGCGATGCTGTTGCGACCGACGGACCGAGGGCTGGCCAGCGATCGAGATCGGCTCCTTGGGCAACAGCAAAGTCGCATGGCATCCTGGCGAACCTGGAGCTTTCGCGGCTGGCGCCTGCAGCGCTATCTCGATACACATCCTGTGTCGCAGAAACCAAGCTGATGCCTCGCCGCGGAGTAGAGCACGTGTCCTTCCGAATCCTCATCGTTGACGACGACCCGCATATCCGCGAGGTCCTGCGCGTCGCCTTGAGCAAGGCCGGCATGGCGGTGAAGGAAGCCGCCGACGGCCGCGCTGCGCTGGCCAGGTTCACCGAAGACCGTCCGGACCTGATCGTGCTCGACGTCGGCATGCCGGAGTTCGACGGCCTCGAGGTCTGCCGGCGCATTCGCCGAACCTCGCAAGTGCCGATCCTGTTCCTGTCGGCCCGCGACGAGGAGATCGACCGCATTCTCGGACTCGAGATCGGCGGCGACGACTACGTGACAAAGCCGTTCAGTCCGCGCGAGCTGGTTGCCCGCGTCAACGTCATTCTCCGCCGGGTAACCTCCGCTTCGGATCGGTCGCCCGAACCGGAGGAACTGGCGCACGGTCGGCTTCGTCTCGACCCGCAGCAGCACCTGGCGCGCTTCGGCGATACGCCGTTGACGCTCACCGCGCTGGAGTTCAGCATCCTGCGCACGCTGATGACGCGTCCTGCGGTCGTTTTCAGCCGCGAGCAGATCATGACCGCCGCCTATCAGCTCAACATCCAGGTTTCCGACCGAACGATCGACAGCCACATCCGCAACATCAGAGCGAAGCTCGCAGCCGCGCGTTGCGAGGACGCGATCGAGACCGTCCACGGCGTGGGCTTCCGGCTCGGCCGCTGCGGCGCCCCATGATCGCGCCCAAGCCCAAGGCGAAATGGCGGCCGTCGCTGGGACAGATCGTCTTTGGCGTGCTGGCGCTGGTCGGCACCTTGCCGCTCGTCGGGCTGTTCTTCTTTCGTATCTATGACAACCAGCTGATCCGCCAGACACAGGCAGAGCTGATCGCGCAGAGCCGTGTCCTCGCCGCGGTCTTCGCCGAGGAGGTTTCCGCGCGCCTTGCCACCGGCGTTCCGCTCGGCGCCGAGATCCCGCCCGAGTCACGTCCGGATGCGTCCGACGAGGTGACGCCCATTCGCCCCCTGCTCGATCTTCTGGCCAACGATCTGTTCGTCCGCCGCCCGGACGCACGCGAGGCGGTCCATCCTGCGGATCCGGCCTACGTCGCGATCGGCGCGCGGCTGCTGCCGATCGTCAGGGAGACGCAGAAGGTCACCTTGGCCGGGTATCGCGTGCTCGATCCCCAAGGGGTCGTGATCGCCGGCCGCGAGGAGATGGGCAAATCACTTGCTCATATCGACGAGGTGGCTGCCGCCCTGAAGGGACGCTACAGCGCCGCGCTCCGCATTCGCATTCCGGACAAGGCCCCGCCACCGATCTATTCGATCAGCCGCGGCGTCGGCGTCCATGTGTTCTCGGCCATGCCCGTGATCGTCGATGATCACGTCGCCGGGGTCATCTATACCTCGCGCACGCCCCGCAACATCTTCGAGCATCTCTATCAGGAGCGCGGCAAGTTCATCGCCGCCGGGTCCACCATTATCCTCACGACGCTGCTGGTCGGCCTCATCGTGGCACGCACGATCACACGGCCGATGCGGGAGCTGGTCGATCGCGCCGGCAGGATCGGACGCAACGATCCCGCGGGTTTCCGTCCGCTCGCCCATTACGGCACCCGCGACTTCGCGGAGCTCGCCGAGCACTTCTTCGCCATGGCCGAGCAACTGGCGCAACGCTCCAACTACCTCAGGAGCTTTTCCGCGCATCTGACGCACGAACTGAAATCGCCGCTGACCTCGATCAAAGGCGCAGCCGAGCTGCTGCTCGACTCTCTGGCCAGCCCTTCCGAGACCCTGACACGCGCCGAGCAGGAGAAATTCCTGACCAACATCCTTGGCGACGCCGATCGCCTCGCGGCCCTGGCCCAGCGCTTGCGCGAGCTGGCACGGGCGGAGACGGTGTCGACGGTCGAGGCCGGGACCATAGCCGAGGCCGTCGGCACGCTGCGAGTGCGTTTCCCGTCGACCGTCATCAGAGACGTCCGGCCCCGTCGAGCGCAGCACCACGCTCCCGAACGAGACCGTGCTGATCGTGCTCACGCATCTCGTTGACAACGCGGTCCGGCATGGCGCCCGGCGCATCCGCCTCGAAGCCGAGGTGAGCAAGGAGATGCTGATCGTCATCGCCAGCAATGACGGCGATCCAATCTCGCCGGAGAACCGCGACCGCATCTTCGATGCCTTCTTCACGACCCGGCGCGACAGCGGCGGTACCGGCATGGGGCTGGCGATCGTGCGCGCCATCATGGCAAGCCGGGGCGGCGAGATCTCGCTGCGGCCGGGCGAGACCGGTGTCGCGTTCGAGCTGCGGCTGCCGATCGAATGCGCCCCATGACGTCGACCTGAGATAGCGCAATCTGTTGACGCCACGTCAAAGTTGCCTCCGGTCGGTTCGTGGCAGCCGGCAATCCCCACCACATTCAGGGTCATCTCGGCGAAGGTCTCTCCCATTCGTTCGTATACGAGCAATGTATGCCACGGTGCCGCCGGCTGCATGGGCCGGCCGAGAATGCCGCAGAGCTGCATGGCAATTCGCAAATGACTTGGACCCGCGATCCGCGTAATCTTCGCCCCGATTGCACCATCGGCCAGCGTCCCGCTTGGCCCTCGGGAGACCTTGATGAATTCGAGCCGTTTCGAGATCAGCCGCCGGACCGCCCTCCTGACCTCCGCTGCCATCGCCGCGAACGTGGTCAATCCATTCCGCGCCTTCGCTCAGGAGACCCCGCGCAAAGGCGGCGTATTCAACGTGCACTACGGCGCCGAGCAGCGCCAGCTCAACCCGAGCCTCCAGGCTTCGACCGGGGTCTACATCATCGGCGGCAAGATCCAGGAGAACCTCGTCGACCTCGATGCCAACGGCCAGCCGGTCGGCGTACTTGCCGAGAGCTGGGAGGCGACGCCGGACGGCAAGACCGTCACGTTCAAGCTGCGCAAGGGGCATCACCTGGCATGACGGCAAGCCGTTCACGTCGGAGGACGTCGCCTTCACGGCGATGAACATGTGGAAGAAGATCCTGAACTACGGATCGACCTTGCAGTTGTTCCTGACAGCGGTCGACACGCCGGATCCGCAAACCGCGATCTTCCGCTACGAGCGGCCGATGCCGCTGAACCTGCTGCTGCGCGCCCTGCCCGATCTCGGCTACGTCTCTGCCAAGCACATCTACGAGAGCGGCGACATCAGGCAGAACCCCGCGAACCTCGCCCCCATTGGCACTGGTCCATTCAAGTTCGTGAAGTACGAGCGCGGCCAGTATATCATCGCCGAGCGCAATGCCGATTATTGGCGGCCGAACGCGCCCTATCTCGACCGCATCGTGTGGAAGGTGATCACCGACCGTGCCGCGGCGGCGGCGCAAATGGAGGCAGGCGAGCTGCACTACAGCCCGTTCTCGGGCCTGACCATCTCCGACATGGCGCGGCTCGGCAAGGACAAGCGTTTCATCGTCTCGACCAAAGGCAACGAGGGCAACGCGCGCACCAATACGCTCGAGTTCAACGTCCGCCGCAAGGAGCTGGCGGACGTGAAGGTCCGCCGCGCCATCGCGCACGCGATCAACGTTCCCTTCTTCATCGAGAACTTCCTCGGCGATTTCGCCAAGCTGGGCACCGGTCCGATCCCGTCGACCTCGACCGACTTCTACCCCGGCGCCAATACGCCGCAATATCCCTACGACAAGGCCAAGGCGGCAGCGCTCCTGGACGAGGCCGGCTACAAGCCCGGCGCCGGCGGCACCCGCTTCTCGCTGCGGCTGCTACCCGCGCCGTGGGGGAGGACATCTCGCTGTGGTCGACCTTCCTTCAGCAGTCGCTGGGCGAAGTCGGCATCGCGATCGAGATCGTACGCAACGATGGCGGCGGCTTTCTCAAGCAGGTCTATGACGAGCACGCCTTCGATCTCGCGACCGGTTGGCACCAGTACCGCAACGACCCAGCGGTTTCGACCACGGTCTGGTATCGCTCCGGCCAGCCCAAGGGCGCGCCGTGGACCAATCAGTGGGGTTGGGACGACGCCAAGATCGACAAGATCATCGATGACGCGGCGACCGAGATCGATCCGGTCAAGCGCAAGGCGCTCTATGCCGACTTCGTGCGCGAGGCCAATACCGAGCTGCCGGTGTGGATGCCGATCGAGCAGATCTTCGTCACCGTGATCACGGCCAAGGCGCGCAACCACTCGAACACGCCGCGCTGGGGATCGTCGAGCTGGCACGATCTGTGGCTTTCCGCCTGAGCCGGAATCCGTCAGGATAGGGCCATGCGCATCTTGAGCCTTGCGGGGCGGCGGCTCTCCGCCTCGATCCCGACCCTGTTCCTGATCCTGATCGGCGTCTTTCTCCTGCTGCAACTCGCACCGGGCGATACGGTCGACGCGATGATGGCCCAGATGGGCGGCGGCGATGCGGCGACCGCCCGGGAGCTGCGCCACTTCTATGGCCTCGACGTTTCCGTGCCGGTGCAGCTCGCCAACTATCTGTGGCGGCTGGTGCGGCTCGACCTCGGCTTCTCCGCGATCTACGGCAAGCCGGTCGCCGCCGTGATCCTGGAGCGGCTGCCGCCGACCCTGCTGCTGATGACCTCCGCCCTCTCCTTTGCGTTCTTCTTCGGCCTCGTGTTCGGCGTCATCGCGGCGCGGGGCGTCAATCGCTGGCCGGATACGTTGATCTCGACGGTCGGCCTGATCTTCTACGCCACGCCCTCTTTCTGGTTCGGCCTGATGGCCATCGTGGTGTTCTCGATCTATCTGCAATGGCTGCCTGCGGGCGGCTTCGAGGACATCGGCGCCGTCAGCACCGGGATCTGGCGCGTGCTCGACATTGCGAGCCACCTGGTGCTGCCGTCACTGACGCTCGGCCTGATCTTCCTGGCGATCTATCTGCGCATCATGCGGGCCTCGATGCTCGAGGTACTGAACCTCGATTTCGTCCGCACCGCGCGTGCCAAGGGCCTTGACGAGACCCGCATCATCACCCGCCACGTGCTGCGCAACGCGCTGCTGCCGATGGTGACGCTGATCGGACTCCAGGCCGGAACGATGCTCGGCGGCTCGGTCGTCGTGGAGACAGTGTTCTCGCTGCCCGGCCTTGGACGCCTCGCCTACGAGTCCGTGGTCCAGCGCGATCTCAACACGCTGCTCGGAATCGTCTTCGTCTCAGCGCTGCTGGTGATCCTGGTCAACTTCGTCACCGATCTGCTCTACGCGCGACTCGATCCGCGCATCACGACGGAGAGCTGAACATGGACGCCGCGAAGCGCTACTTTCGCAGTCCGGCTGCGGTGCTGGGCCTGATCCTGCTGCTGATCGTCGTAGGCATGGCGATCAGCGCAGGCTATCTGTATCCGCGCGATCCGCTCGCGCTCGCCGGCCGGCCGCTGATCTGGCCATTCACCAATCCGCGCTTCCTGCTTGGCACCGACAATTCCGGCCGCGACATCGCCGCCCAGATCTTTCACGGCGCCCGCATCTCGCTCCTGATCGGCGGCGTCGCCACGCTCATTGCCGTGACGATCAGGAATCATGGTCGGCGCGCTCGCGGGCTACTACGGCGGATGGGTCGACAACATCCTGATGCGCATCACCGAGGCCTTTCAGACGCTGCCGAATTTCGTGCTGCTGCTGGTGCTGGTCGCAGTGTTCGGCTCGACTTTGACGACGGTCACGATCGCCGTCGGCATCGTCTCATGGCCGGCACCGGCGCGGTTGACGCGGGCTGAATTCCTGTCGCTGCGCAGCCGCGAATTCGTCCAGGCCGGCCGTACCCTCGGCATGCGCGACAACCAGCTGATGCTGGGCGAGATCCTGCCCAATGCGCTGCCGCCGGTGATCGTCTATGCCGGCGTCGTGATGGCGGTTGCGATCCTCCTGGAAAGCGCACTTGCCTTCCTGCGGCTGTCCGACGCCAACGTTGCCTCCTGGGGCAATCTGATCGGCCTGGGACGCGACGTGCTGCGGGTGCAGTGGTACGTGTCGGCGATCCCCGGTGTTGCCATCCTCATCACCGTGCTTGCGGTGTCGCTGGTCGGCCAGGGCCTCAACGATGCACTGAACCCGCGGCTGAATCAGCGATGAATCCAGCCAAGCCCGTTCTGACCGTCGATCGCCTCAGCGTACGTCTGCCGAAAGGCGCCGACCGCATGAATGCGATCTCGGAGGTCTCGCTTTCGATCGCCGAAAACGAGATCGTCTGCATCGTCGGGGAGTCCGGCTCCGGCAAGTCGATGATGGCCAATGCCATCATGCGGCTGCTTCCGGATGGCGTGGGCACGGACGGCGGACGCATTCTGTTTGCCGGGCGCGATCTCTGCACCGCCACGGCGGCCGACATGCGCAGCATTCGCGGCGCCGAGATCGCGATGGTGTTCCAGGAGCCGATGACCGCGCTCAATCCTTTGCGCACGATCGGCGACCAGATCGGCGAGGTCCTGGACATCCATACCGATCTGTCGAAAGCCGAGATCAGGTCGCGCGTGCTGTCCTTGCTGTCGGACGTCAACATTCCCGATCCGCCTCGCGCGGCGAAGGCCTATCCGCACGAGTTGTCCGGCGGACAACGCCAGCGCGCCATGATCGCCATGGCCTTGGCGCTTGATCCGAAGCTGCTGATCGCCGACGAGCCGACGACGGCGCTCGACGTCACGACGCAGGCCCAGATCCTCAAGCTCATCCGTGAGCTGCAGCGGCGGCGCAAGACTGCGGTGCTGTTCATCACCCATGACTTCGGGGTCGTCGCCGAGATCGCCGACCGCGTCGTCGTGATGCAGCATGGCAGCGTCGTCGAACAGGGCGCGGCGGCGGATGTCCTGCAACGGCCGCAGCATGACTACACCAGGCAACTGATCGCCGCGGTGCCGCCGGTAGCGGCGCCCCCGGCACGCAAGCTGTCGGACCGGATGATCCTCACCATCTCCGGTGTCTCGAAGACCTATCGCACCGGCGGCTTCCTCGGCCGCGGCGAGCGCGTCACCCATGCGGTCAGGGACGTCTCGCTCGCGCTGCCAAAGGGCGCGACGCTCGGCATCGTCGGCGAGTCCGGCTCCGGCAAATCCACCCTCGCCCGCTGCATCATTCGCCTGATCGATCCCGACGCAGGAACGATCCTGCTCGACGGTGAGGACTGGGCGCGCCTCTCCCGCAGCGAGGTCAGAAACCGGACGCAGCAGATGCAGATGGTGTTTCAGGACCCGTTCGCCTCGCTGAACCCGCGGCGCAAGGCGGTCGAGCTGGTGGCGCAGGGACCGATCGTGCACGGCACCGCGCGAGACCAGGCGCTGACCGAGGCGCGCGAGCTGTTCAGCCTGGTGGGGCTCGACCCGTCGGCCGCCGATCGCTTCCCGCATGAGTTCTCCGGAGGTCAGCGTCAGCGCATCGGGCTGGCGCGCGCTGGCACTGAAGCCGAAGGTGCTGGTCGCGGATGAACCGGTGTCCGCGCTCGACGTCTCCGTCCAGGCGCAGGTGTTGAAGCTGCTGACGAGCCTGCGCGAGCGCCTCGACCTGTCGATCATCTTCATCACGCACGACCTGCGCGTCGCAGCCCAGATCTGCGATCTGGTCGCGGTCATGAAGGACGGCGGCGTCGTCGAGCATGGACCCACGCACGAAGTGTTCGGCAACCCGCAGCATCCGTATACGCAGGCTCTGCTCGAGGCCATTCCGGGCGGCGACTTCGCCCGGACCGAACATCCCACGTCTTAGCCGATCTCACGCGCGTCGCGGTATCGGTACAAGAGCAGCATCAGCGGCGCGAACGGACGCAGCAGGGCGTGCGCCGGAATGGTGACCGGCTCCGTGAACGGCAGCGCCAGCTCGTTCGCCGACGCGCCGCGCACCGCCTTCGCAAGCTCCGCACCGAGGGGGATCGTGAGCGCGACCGCCCGGCCGTTGCAGCCGGTCCAGCCATAGGCATCGGGGCCGAGGCAGTGAATCCGCGGCATGTAGTCCGTGGTCATGCCGACATAGCCATTCCAGACATAGTCGAACCTGACCTCGCCGATCTGCGGCCACAGGCGCTGCAGGCGTTCGGCGACCCTCGCCTTCAGCCGCTCGGCCTTGTTGCCGGGGCCGATCACGGCGCCGCCGGTGACCAGACGGTTGCGGGCGTCATAGCGGGCGAAATAGAGCTCGCCGTGCGTATCGGACATGGCTTGCCGCGCCGGGATTACGGTCTTGCGGACATTGTCCGACAGCGGCTGCGTCGCCATCTGCCACGACAGCACGGGCATCACCTCGTGCGCGATATCCGGTGCGAGCACCTTGGAGAACTCGCCGCTATAGGCATTGCTCGCCAGCACCAGCGCGCGCGCCGACAGCTCCCCTCGCGCCGTGCGCACGATCCAGCGATCCCCCGCCGGGCGAAATCGATCACCGGCGAGCGCGCATAGATCCGGCCGCCGAGGCTCAGCACCGTCCGCGCCAGGCCACGCGCCAGCGCGAGCGGATTGATGTGGCCGCCGGTCTTGTTCCAGAAGCCGCCATGCCAGGCGTCCGAGCCGAGCATGTCTCGCGTCTGATCGCGCGACAGCAACTCGACGGGCGCGCCGAACTTCGACCACTGCTTGAACCTGCGCTCGGCGATCTTGATGCGGCCGGGCGTATGCACCGGCTGGACCCAGCCGGCCTGCTCATGCTCGGCGTCGATGTTGTACCGTCTCACGGTATCGAACAGATTGGACGCGCTGTCGCGTAACATCGCCACGAAGCGCTCGCCCGCGGCGCCATGACGCGCGACGAGGTCGTCCGGATCGGGACGTGACAGCGTCGGAATGACCTGACCGTTGTTCCTGCCGGATGCGCCCCAGCCCGGCTCCATCGCCTCGACGATGGCGACGTCCGTCCCAGCTTCGCGCAGATGCAGCGCCGTCGACAGCCCGGTGAAGCCGCCGCCGATGATGACCACGTCGGCCTGCACGCTGCCCTGAAGCTCGGACAGGTCAGGTCCAGGCGCGGTCTGCGCCGCCCACAGGGACGGCGGCCATTGAACGGAATCTGTGGTGGTGCTCATCGCGGACAGTCCATCCTTGCTCGTCGACCGCCCTGCCGGAGATCGATCTTGCCTTGCGCCGAGCGCCCCGCTGCGCCGGTTGCGGCGCATGGGTCGATTGGGCATAGTTCGGCCGCCAATATGCCAAGTTCGCTGCAAGGAGACAAACGCGTGGCCCTCAAGAATGTCATCGGTATCGATCACGCGGTCGTCGTGGTGAAGGGATCTCGACGCCGCGGCGGAGACCTGGAAGCGGTTGGGTTTTACGCTGTCTCCGCGCGGCACGCACAGTGCCAAGATGGGATCCGGCAACTACACCATCATGCTCGATCCGGACTACATCGAGCTGCTCGGCATCCTCGCCGAGACCGATCACAACGTTCCGACCCGCAATTTCCTCGCCCAGCGCGGCGAAGGCATCGAGCGCATCGCTTTCACAGCGGTCGATTCCGCGGCCGGCGCAGAAGAAATCCGCGCGAAAGGTTTTGAGCCGATTGGTCCGATCGATTTCGAGCGACCGGTGCCGCTGCCCGACGGGACCATCTCGGCAGCGAAATTCCGCGTGTTTCAATGGCCGGTCGCGGAGGCCCCGGGCGGCCTGCGCATTTTCGCCTGCCAACACAAGACGCGCGAGACGGTCTGGATCCCGGAACTGATGCGCCATGCCAACGCCGCCAAGCAACTGAAGCAGGCCCTGATCGTCACGCCGGATCCGGCCAAGGATGCAGCGCATATGTCGCGCCTGATCGATCGCGACGGACGCGGCGAAGCCGACGGCGCCGTGACCGTCACCTCGGGCGGTGACCGGGCCGATTTCGTATTCCTGACCAGGGACCAGCTCGCAGCGCGCTATCCGGGTGTGTCGCTTGCCGGCCTGCCGGAGCGAGGCGGCGCAGGCCTGGTGCTGGCCTCACACGATCTGACCGCCACCGAAAAGGCTCTGGGCGCGGCCGCCGTGCGCAGTGGCACAAACCTGGTCGTGCCGCCCGCATCGGCCACGGGCACTCTGCTCGCTTTCATCGCCGTCTGACCGCCGGACTGCGGCCGCGCGCGTCGCGGCCGCCACGATCTCATTCCGCCGGCTGGAACATGGCCGGCCGGCCTCGCTGGCTGTCGAGCCACCCGACCAGCCGATCCATGAGGCCGCCGCTCGACTCGGAGGGCTGCGCCGATGAGACGAACGGATCGCAATGACACTTCGCTCCGGCCGCGCGCGACATCTTCGCGACCGCGTCCGTCATCGCCGGCGCGCCGCAGGTGTAGACGACGTCGTTCGGCGTGAGCTCCGGCATATGTTCGGTCGGCCGGCCGCTGCGAATCGCCGGCGAGACGTTCTGCGGCTCCGACACGATCGGGATGATCTTCACGTTCGGGAAGCGCGCCAAGCGGCACAGCGCCTGATGCATGTAGAACGACTGCAAGGTGCGCGACACGACGATGAAGACGATCTCACGCTTCGGATTCTCGGTGATGGCGGCGACCGCGATCGCCCACATCGGCGCAAAGCCGGTGCCGCTCGCGACCAGGATGATTCGGCCGCGATGCTTCTGTCGGAAGAACGCGGTGCCCAGCGGCGCCGTCAACTTGACGCGATGGCCGACCTGGATGTCGCGGCCGAGCGCCGACGATACCAGGCCATCCTTCAGGATGCGGATGTGCAGATACAGCAGATGGCTGTCGGGCGCGCCGACCATCGGGTAGGTCGGGCTGTAGCAGCGGGTCGGAAAACCGCGGTACTGGACCTTGGCGTATTGTCCGGGGAAGAATCGCAGCGGCTTCGGCATCTCGATGGTGACGCCGACGACGTCGGGCGCGAGGCGCACGAGATCACCGACCTCGCAATTCATCGTCACCGTGTCCGGCACGGGCTCGGTGATGATCTTGAGGTCGGACACGACACGCGCCTGGCACGCATGCGCCATGTCGCCTTCCATGCCTCCGAACAGCTTACCGTCGACGACCGTCACTTTGCAGGAGCCGCAGATTCCGCTGCGGCAGTCATGGGGAAGATCCACGCCACTGTTGATGGCGCCGTCGAGCAGGATATCGCCCACATTCGCGTAGAACGTTTCCTTGTTGTACTGGATCTTGCAAATCTTACCCATCACTGCACCTCAAGTCGCATCGGCCGGATCTGCCTCGTATGTCTGATCTGGGTATGGTCGAACGCTGCGACACGCATGAACACGCCATTCTTGATCGGAACGTCGTACTTGCTTTTCGTGTCCATTTTGCGGGCAATTTCGAGCGTCCAGTGGCCCGCGGCCCAACGCGCTGCGCAACGGATATCCGCGCGATCACCGGTGAACTCGCCGCTGACGAGAACGCCGGGCACCACAGTCCCGATCGGCGTCTGGGCATCCGCCTCTGCCGAATACGGCACCGATTCGGCCTCCGTCATGAACCAGCGTGCGCCTTCACTCTCGCCGATGTTCGGATCGAGATTGATCTCGCCCATCGCCGCGGTCATCGCAGCGACGTCCTTCGGAAGGCGTTTCGGTCTCACGCCCCGATTCCCCAGTCTTGCGGCCTCCCTATCGATCACGAAATTGTCCGAATAGTTCGCGGTCCCCGGATCCGGTCCGAAGCCGCCCTTGTAGGGCGTGAGTCCCTTGACCTGATCCGGTGTCGGCTCCGCAGGCGGACCGAAATGATCATCGTCCATCCATCCGGTCGGGCCGCCGCTCGTCGCCTTCCACAGCCAGGCGTCGGCATAGAGATTCGGCGCCGGCGTGTAGTGGATGCCGCGACCTGACAGCGTCGCCGGCTTGTCCGGCATCGGCTGCGAGCTCATGTGAAACGTTCGGTCCGCGGCCAAGGTGATCGGCAGCGTCGTAAACAACAGTGAGAACTTGTCCTCGTTGAAGTCGTTCTCGTCGCCCTTGTCGAATCCGTTCTGCATCAGATGCCAGCCGTCCGCCTTCTTGATCAGCGGCAGCTGCTTCAACGACCGCGTCGGATCCTCCCAGATGACGAGGAAGTAGACCCACGTGCCGTCATGCGCCGCCTTGATCCAGACGCGCGATTCGCCGGTACCGTCGAAATTGTCGCCCTGGTTGGTCGTCACCATGTGCGGCTGGATGTTGCGCCAGACACGATCCGACAGAATCGCCGTCAAGCGTCGGCGCATCCGATGTCGCGATCCGGTACACCGTGACGGTGTCCTCGGCGTAGTAGTCGGCGGCGAACATCGCCGAACCGATCACGATGGCTGCGGCGATCGCGACCATGAACGGGTTGGACTGGAAGCTCGGATTGCGGCGGCGGGAATTGCCCTTGGCAGGTGCCTGCGGCGGACGCATGCGGCCCGGCGGCACACGCGGCTCGGAGCGCGCCCGCACCGGCTCCTCCATGCGCCGCGGCGCCGGCATCGGCTCACGCACTGCAGGCCGCGCAGCTGGCGCCGGCCTCTTCGGAGGCGCCTCCGCTTCCTCCAGCTTTTCCGACTGCTCGACCAGCATCGTGAGGAGTTCGACGGGATCGAGCTTCGGCGGCGGCGGCGGCAAGGGCGCCGGCCGGAACACGCGATAGAGCTGCATCTTTCCGCCGATGCTGAAGTGAACCAGGACGTGCAGCACCACGAAGGCAGGGATCACCCAGGTCGCGTACCAGTGGATCATCATGGTGACGTAGCCGGAGGCTACGCCGAAGAAGAGCATGCCTCCGGTGACGATCAGGATCGCCATGGAGATGAAAAGCACCCAGTGCAGCATCACACTGATCGAGCCCAGCCGCGCCGGCCGGCGGCCCAGCAAGCCCTTGAAGCGCATCTTGTCGATGGTGACGCGGCGACCGAGCCCTGATTTCGAGATATAGATCACGTAGGCGACGGCGACGCTCGCGAGCACGACCCCGGCCGGCATGTGCCAGGTCCAGGTCCGTTGCCGGGGCAGCAGCCAGTCGAGATTGTTGGCGATCCACGCGTGTCCAGGCGCTTCCGTCGCCATGCGAAGCCCTGTCATGAAGGCGATCACTGTAGCCCCAACCAGGGTCCAGTGCAGGATAATGGTTCCATAGTCGGTCTTGCGGATCTTCATGCGTGCGCCTCCAGAGCTGCGCGCACGCGATCGGCGCGATTCACCGCCGACCTGGCGACCGTATTTCGTCTCAGCGGACCGATCCGGCGCAGGATGATCAAGTACTCATTCCTGCGGGCCGCCCCTCGACCCGAATCCATTCCCGCATCACGCGTCTCGATGGTGATGTCGTCCAGCAACTTTGTCGTCCCCCGGATACGCTTTACTAAGTGAGCAACTTCGTCCGACTTCGGCGTTACGGCGCCGTTCTGCACCCAATCGTTGCCCCGCTACGCTTGAGCGCGACCAGTTGGATCACGCCTATGGTTGATCAGCTGCCGTGGCCCGAGCCGGTGACGAGTTGCTCGGATCGCACGCGGACTGATCTGCTTCGTCCTCCCTCGAGTTGATGTTGATCTCGTGCGCCCGATGCTTGACGGGTCAACGGTTCCACAGCGGCCGCACGTTCGATGATAGAACACATCGTCGGCCGCCATGCTCGGCTGAGCTGATTGCACGTCTTGGATTGGTGCGCGGAGCCGCATGTCCTTGTGTTGCCGCCGCCATCATGATCGTTCTCCGCACCATCATCGAATACCGCATGATCGAGATGACAACGCCTGTGCGTTGCACCGCAGGAAGATTTATTCGGCTTCGTGGCGTCATTCGGCCCGGACCGCGACCAATGAGTGCAGAACCAAGGTGATAGACGGACGAATGTGTGACGCGCGTCGCATGCCGATGGCTGTTATCAGGCTGCAACTATCGACGATCGCGGACGGATTTCGCACAGACCCGATCGTGCTCTACGGCGCCACAACTTTTCAGAGCCGGGCCGGCGCATTGCGCCTCGTGCCGGTCGTGCGCCCGTGACGTTGCGACAGAATTGCCCACATGTCCAATTGTTGCCGGAAAATCGTCGGTATCGACTGTCAATAGCGCGGAGTGAAGCACTGTGTTTTGGGAGACGCGCCTGGATGAGTCTGGCTCAAGACCGCCCGAGAACGAAAGCCGCGGCTGCCCTCAACGACCTTCTCTCGGGAAGCGACGATCCGGTGACGCGTGGGTTGCGCCAAGCTGTCAAACGCATGGCCGGCATCGGCGTGTTCAGCGGCGTCATCAACATCCTGATGCTCTCGGGCTCGGTTTATATGATGCAGGTCAATGATCGCGTCGTTCCGAGCAAAAATCTCGCCACGCTCGTCGGCCTGTCGGTGATGATTCTGGCCGTCTATCTGATTCAGGGTTATTTCGACGCGTTGCGTACCCGCATGCTTTGCCGGGTGGCGACCGTGTTCGACGCGAGCTTGCAGGACGCGATTCATCACGCTCTGGCTACCCTGCCCCTGCGCGGCACCAAGCCGATGCTGATGCAGCAGCCGCTGCGCGATCTCGACCAGCTCCGCGCCTTCATGTCGAGCATGGGACCAACCGCCTTTCTCGACATGCCATGGATACCGATCTTCCTGATCGGCATGTTTCTATTTCATCCGCTGATCGGCATCACGGCCGTCATCGGCACGGTCGGAATCATCTCGATGACGCTGGTGACCGACCGGTTGTCGCGTCAGGCCAGCAAATCCGCCAGCGATACGAGCGCCGCGCGGCAGGTTCTCGCCGATGCCACCCAGCGCAATGCCGAGGTGATTCGCGCGCTCGGAATGCTGGATCGCTTTTCGGCACGCTGGAACGCCGTCAACGAGCGCTATCTGAAGGACAACATTCGCGCCAGCGACGTCTACGCCAATCTCGGGGCCGCCGCGAAAGTGCTGCGCTTCATCCTGCAGTCGGGCATGCTCGGCATCGGCGCGGCGCTCGTCGTCTCCGAGCAGGCCTCCGGCGGCGTGATGATGGCCTCGTCGATCCTGATGGGCCGCGCTCTCGCCCCGATCGAGATCGCACTTGGCAGCTGGAAACAGCTGGTCGCCGCGCGGCAGGGCATCGCGCGTCTGCGTGATATCTGCAAGGCCACCGCCAGGCCGGAAGCACCGCCCGTCGCGTTGCCCCGCCCGTTCCGCGAGCTGACCGTACAGGAGCTGACGGTCACCGCGCCGGGCACCGATCGGCCGATTGTTCAGAACGTGTCGTTCTCGATCAAGGCAGGCACGGGTCTGGCACTGCTCGGCGCGAGTGCCTCCGGCAAGACCTCGCTCTCGAAGGCGCTGGTCGGCATCTGGCCTGCACAGCATGGATCCGTCCGCCTCGACGGCGCAGCGCTCGACCAATGGAGCAACGAGGATCTCGGCCGCCACATCGGCTACCTGCCGCAGGACGTTTCCCTGTTCGATGGCAGCATCGCCGACAACATCTGCCGCTTCGACGAGAATGCGAGCTCGGATGCGATTCTGAAGGCGGCGCAGATCGCCGGCGTGCACGACATCATCCTCCGGCTGCCGGAAGGCTATTCGACGCGAATCGGCCAAGGCGGCATGTCTCTGTCGGCCGGTCAGCGGCAGCGCGTGGGTCTGGCCCGCGCGGTGTATGGCGATCCGTTTCTCATCGTCCTCGACGAGCCGAATGCCAATCTGGACACCGACGGCGAGAACGCGCTCAGTCGCGCCATTCAGATCATGCGGCAGCAGAACCAGAGCATCGTGATCGTGATTTCGCACCGTCCCAGCGCGCTGAATGCGCTCAACATGGCGCTCGTGCTTTACGAGGGCAAGGCGATCGCATTCGGTCCCTGCCAGGAGATCTTTGCTCGCGTCGCCGGGGCCAACAAGGCCGCGGGACCTGCCGTCGCGCATGCCCCCACTCCGCCCAGGGTTGCTGCTCCCGCAGCGGCGCCAAATCCGAACGCCCGCTCGCTTCGTCGCGCCGCCCCAGCAGAAAGCGCTTGATCAATGAAACACATCAACGACTTCAGGCCGTTCGACGACGAAGATTATGTGCGACCGAAGACCCGCGCCGTCGGTCCGCAGGGCGATGCATTGATCCTCGAGTTGCAGCGGCTGCAGGGCGCGTTCGACGACGGCTCCGACGAGGACCCGCGGCAGCGCCGCGGCACACGGGACGGCAGCAAGAAGCGCCGGCGTCCGCCGCCGTCGCAACAAGGCAGGCCGAAGCCGCGCTCGAAAAGAAGGGCAGCACGATGGGCCGCGCCCTCGGTGCGTCGCTGTCGCTGTTCGGACTCGGCGCCCAGGCGCCCCGGGCTCGTCGGGGTGAAGGCATCCGCGAGATGGACTGGCAGCAGCCCGCACCGATGCGTGGCTACGAGCCGGAGCTGTCGCCGCCGCCGCGCCATCCACCCGCGCGCATGGCGGGCAGCAATTCGGCGCCCCTGCTCGACCTGCAGGATGCACGACGCGACGGCAATTTCGGCGTCGCCGCGCCGCGGCCGATGGGACAGCAGAACCTCCCTGCCCGCCTGGCGCATGCGCCGGCCGTTCCGCAAACCCGTGTCGGCCGCCTGGTCGGCACCGCCGGCACGGCCTTGACCACCGGCATGACATTCATTGCGACACAGGGAACGGCGGCCGATCTCGACGACGGCTCGGACGAATCGCTGGTGCCGCGCGTCAGCCGGATGTTCGAGAACGAGTTGCGTCTCGGCTTGCGGGTGCTGCTTGTCGCCGGCGTTCTCGGCGGCGGCTGGCTGACCCTCGTGCCGCTCGCCGGCGCGATCGTGGTCCCCGGCAATCTCGTGGTACAATCCAACGTGAAGGCGATTCAGCATCCGACCGGCGGCATTGTCGCGGAAATCAAAGTCGACAACGGCAAGCGCGTCGCGGCGGGCGACCTGCTCGTGCGGCTCGACGCCACGCAGAGCCAAGCCCAGCTCCAGGCGATCACCAAGCAATTGAACGAGCAGCGCGCCAAGATTGCACGGCTCTCGGCCGAGCGCGACGGTCTCGATCAGCCGGACTATCCGTCCACGCTGACCTCACGTCAGGACGATCCGAATGTCCGCACCGTGATCGCGTCGGAGAACGCGCTGTTCAAAGCCCGAGCCACGACCCGCAAGAGCCAGAAAGAGCTACTGCAGGGCCGCATCGTCCAGCTGAACAACGAGATCAGCGGCATGGAGTCTCAGCTCGAATCCAAGAACAAGCAGATCGAGTTGATCAAGGGCGAGTTGGCCGGCGTGCAGGAGCTCTATGACAAGCGGCTGGTTCCGCTGACGCGACTGACCACGCTGCAGCGGGAAGCCGCTCGAATCGACGGTGAACGCGGCCAGTTGGTGTCCAGCGTGGCGGAGACGAGGTCCAAGATCAGCGAAGCCGAGCTCCAGACCGTCAAGATCGATCAGGATTTCCGCAGCGAGGTGGTCAAGGACCTCAGCGAGTCCCAGGCCAAGGAAGGCGATCTGGTCGAGAAGGGCGTCGCCGCGCGCGACCAGCTCGATCGCATCGAGATGCGTGCGCCGAACTCCGGCACCATCCACCAGCTCGCGATCCACACCATCGGCGGCGTCATCAAGCCGGGCGAAACCGTCATGGAGCTGGTCCCCGATTCTGGACGAGCTGCAGGTCGAAGGGCACGTCCAGCCCAAGGACATCGACCACGTCCACACCGGGCAGGATGCGATGGTGCACTTCAACGCCTTCAATCAGCGCACCACACCGAAATTGAGCGGCCAGGTCTCGTTCGTGTCGCCCGATATCACCAGTGACCCGCGAACCGGCTCCACCTTCTACACGGTCAGGATCACGCTGTCCGACGAGGAACGCAAACGGCTCGGCAACGTCAACCTGATGCCCGGCATGCAGGCCGAAGTCTACGTTCAAACCGGCAGCCGGACGATGCTCAGCTATCTGATGAAGCCGGTTCTCGATCAGTGGCGCCGCGCCTTCGTGGAGTAACAAGACCGAACAGCCGCGGTCGGCGTCATCGCTCACGAATGAACGCAGACCGCGTCGGCACTTCAACATGAACGTTGCAAATTTTCCCCGCACCTCGGACCCGGCGATGGTGCCGACAAGTGCGTTACCGTCCGCCCAGCCCGGCGCCCGCACGGAAGCGTCTGATCACGCACACAAGCCGCGACTGCCGCCGCCGGCGGACCTGCCGACCCAGGAGGGTCCCCAGGGGCTGCGCTTCGATTTCAACGACGGCTGTCGTGTCATGCTGCCCGACACCGGACACGCCTGGCGCGTCAGGCTGAGCGATCTCGAGACCGCCAACGTCCTGTTCGACATCGACCTGCGTTCGGGGCACGTCAACAGCAGCAAGCGCTACTTCGTCCCGTTCAGGCTCGAAGTATGGTCAGGACCCGAGTTGCTGCTATGCCACGACTACGACGCCACCGACCGCGAGGTCCTGATCCAGTTCCCGGTCGGCACGATCGGCGACATCATCGGCTGGATGAGCTATGCAGTGAAGTTCAAGGACCTGCATCGGTGCCGCCTGAGCTGTGCGATGGGCGAGCCGCTGATCCCGCTGTTCCGCGACGCCTACCCTGACATCGCATTCCTCAGCCACGAGGCGGTCCAGGCGGAGCGATACTACGCAACCTACTCGGTCGCGCTGTTCTTCGATGATGCCGAGCTGGTCCATCAGCCCTGCGATTTCCGGCAGGTCGGCCTGCATCGGACGGCAGCTCATATTCTCGGCGTGGATCCGGCCGAGCAGCCGCCGCGCGTCGCGTTGAGCGAAGGCAGCCGTCCCATCGAGGACCCGTATGTCTGCATCGCGGTGCAGGCGACGACCGCGTGCAAGCACTGGAACAATCCTGAGGGCTGGCAGAGCGTCGTGGCTTTCCTCCGTGCGAGCGGCTATCGCGTGATCTGCATCGATCGGGCCGCGGAGCGCGGCCAAGGCGCCTACCAGACGCAAATTCCCGCCGCAGCCGAGGATCAGACCGGCGACCGGCCACTACCCGAGCGCGCCCGCTGGCTCAAGCATGCCGCGTTCTTCATCGGCCTTTCCTCGGGGCTGTCATGGCTGGCCTGGGCGGTCGGCACTCCGGTCGTGCTGATCAGTGGCTTCACCCACCCGACCAACGAGTTTGCGACCCCCTATCGGGTCATCAACCATCACACCTGCAACAGCTGCTGGAATGATGCCCGTCATCGCTTCGACCATGAGGACTTTCTGTGGTGCCCGCGATGGCAGGGCACGCCCCGACAGTTCGAATGCACGCGCCTGATCACGACCGCGCAGGTCGAGGGCATGTTGCGCCGAATTCCCGGCTTCGGACAGGGATTGCGTCCGCAACCGCGCACATCTCAGCAGCAGGCGCCGCCTGCGCCCTTTGATCGGCATCGAACCTCGGGGGCAGAGTCTGCGCCGGAATCCGTGGAGAGCGAAGAACCGGTCGGGCTCGCCGCACTGCTGGCGCGCCCGTGCGGCGACGTTGCCCGCGGGGGCCTTGCCGTCGGCGTCACGGTCGCCGCCGGCAGGCTGCTGGACCAGGCTGCCGCCGGGATCACGGAAGGCGATCGCGCAGCCACCGCCAGCGATCTCATGGGCGCGTTGCAGAACTACAAGCAGAGCATCGCCATCGTCAGGTACCTGATCGCAGCCAATCCGGATGACGCCGGGTTTCAGCGCAACCTCTCGGTCGCCTTGAATCGCATCGGCGCCGTGTTGTTCGTTCAGCGAAACCTCGAGGCCGCGCATGCCGCCTATTCCGCCAGCCTCGCCATCATCCGGAAGCTGACCGCAGCCCACCGCGGCAATCTCAGCTTTCAGCGCGACCTCGCCTGGTGCCACGCTCTGCTGGCGGACGTGCTCGCCGCCCAGGGCCGCCATGCCGAAGCCTTCGAGCAGCGTCGCGCCAATACTGCGCTGATCACCCACCTCGCCAACACGGTCGCCAACGATCCGTCACTGCAGCAGGCGCTTGCAAATTCCTACCAGAGTCTGGGCGATGCCTTCATTCCGCTCGGCAACATCGACGGCGCCCTCGCCGTCTACCGGATCAGCCTGGGCCTGACCAAGCAAGGGCTGGAAGCGAACGGGCAGAATGACCCGGCCTGGAATCAGCTCTACACCGCACTGCTGCAGAAGATCAGGACTGCGCTCCTGGCGCAGCGCCAGGCCGCACCGCTGTCCTGAACGGCGCACGGCGAGGTCGGCCGACACGCCCACACGCCTTCGCCCCTGACTCTCCGGACAGACGATCCATCGTGGCGTTTTTCCAGCGATGGCGCTGCGACAATGCCGCGCGCTCGCGTTGCCGGGCAGCCAAGACGGCATCAGACCAACGCCGCGTCTGATTTCTGGAGACCGGCCACTCACCGGCGAGATGCAGGCAGCATCTTGACGACAACATGCAATTTGCGTCCGATCGCCGCATCCGGCGTTCGCCGCTTGCCACCAGAAATCAACCACTTGGCACGCGATCGCGGCGCATCTGTCACAGATCCGCGATGTCCCGAGAACAACATATTTGCGGACTCCGCCACGCCTTTTTTGGCCCAATTGCTCCGAGCATATAGCGAAGTGCGACAAAGTAACGCGCGTCAGAAGAACGCGCGACACGGAGGCGCACGGGCGTGAAGCGCGGCGCGCAGCACGTCCGACGCAGGGCCGATGCGCTTCCGCATCGTCTGGCCAGTTTCGGTACGGGCCCTGCCGGGCGTCGGATGAACTTGGGGAGAGATGATCTATGGCGAATAACACCTTCAACCCGACGGCGCTGGCCAACGGAACGTCGAACCTGCTGGTGCGCGCATCAGCGCTCAATCTGTCGACCGACCTTGTCCAAGCCGGCGTGGTGTTCAACGATGCGGTGCGCGCCTCGCTGGGCCTGTTCACGCAGGCCGGCAGCGGCAACTCGAACCCGTTCCTCGGCAGCTACACGACCGATCTCCACGCCGTACAGAACGACATCGCCGCGATGCTCGCAAATCCCGGCCAGGTGACCCTGGGCGGCCAGACCTTCACGCTGAATGCGACCGACACCGCCGTTCTCACCAACGTGCAGGCGCAGATCTCGACGCTGCTCACGGCCGCACCGCAGACCACGAATGCTGCGACGATCACAGCCGCGGATCAGACTCTGCACGCGGTCCAGCAGGAGATCCTGCAGGAGATCAACGGCGACGCGCATCTGTCCGGCGCGCTCAACAAGGTCAACTTCCTCGCCAACACCGGCGGCCAGGACGTCGGCTTCCAGAACACGCCGGCCGGTGCCGATGATGCGGCGACCTTGGCCGCAGCGACCGCAGGTAACACGCTGAAGGATGTCGGCCTCGTCTTCAACAAGGTCGTCGATCTCGCCTCCGGCGGCATCCACACCGGCAACCTTCAGGAGGTCACGACCGACCTCACCGCGATCTCGCAGGGTCTCACCAACATCCTCAACAACAAGACCCAGCTCGCACAGATCGAGAATGGCGAAACGGCGAACGCGGCCGCGCTGACGACGATCCATCTGCAAACGGTGCTCGGACAGATCAACCTCGAGCTCAACCAATATGCCAAGGCGGAAACGACCGGCAATCAGGCTGCGTTGCGCGGCACGGCCGACAACCTGCTCGACAGCATCGACATCATCCAGGGCGACGCCAACCTGAACATGGCAGCCGGCGGCAACGGCATGCCGGGCCATACCGGAGGCTTCGCGGAGGATCCCGGCGGATTGACCGGCACCGTCACCAAGTTCCAGGACAATCAGGCGCAGACCAATTTCTGGGCCGCGTTCCTGGCCGAAGCCAACACCATCAACGCGACCCTGCAGAAGATTTCGACGGGCGGCGCGCAAGCCAGCGCGGCATTGGTCACGCAGATCCAGAACTACCAGCAGTTCGGCGCCAATTTCGACGCCGCCCAGGGCAACGTCTTCCGCGGCCGCTTCGACAACGAGCTGCTCAGCGGCACGCTGGAAGCCGACTCGGCGGCCGCCGTGAAAGGCTTGCAGGGCATTCTGAACGGTGACACCGGCGCAGCGCTGGCGGCCGACAAGGCAGCGCTCGCCGCTGCCGGTCAGGGCTTCGCCGCCGACGCCATGGACGTCTCCGGCAACAACATCGCCATCGGCGGCGCGACCTATGTCGGCTCGGCGACCACGGTCTCGACGGCCACGTCGGTGCACGGC
The DNA here is from genome assembly GCA_050641875.1 of Bradyrhizobium oligotrophicum. Classification (GTDB taxonomy): domain Bacteria; phylum Pseudomonadota; class Alphaproteobacteria; order Rhizobiales; family Xanthobacteraceae; genus Bradyrhizobium; species Bradyrhizobium oligotrophicum_B. The sequence goes on along the minus strand of CP192619.1, from coordinate 5,663,157 downwards.
CTAGCCCAAGGCACGATCCCGGTCACGGCAACCCCGAACATTGCCAACGGCACCGGCGGCAGCACCACCACGCCGCCGAGCACGGGTGGCGGCGGAACGGGAACCGGCGGAATGCACACCACGCCGGTCAACTTCAGCCCGACCGCGCTCGCCAACGGCACCTCGAACCTGTTGACCCGCGCAACCGCGATTCAGCATTCGACCGACTTGGTGCAGGCGGGCGTCGTCTTCAACGATGCGGTCCGCGCCTCGCTCGGCCTGTTCAGCCTGGCCGGCAGCGGCAACTCGCCGACTTTCCTCAGCAGCTATCAGGCCGATATCACGGCGGTGCAGACCGACATCGCCGCGATGCTCGCCAACCCCGGCCAGGTCACGCTCGGCGGGCAAACGTTTGCGCTGAACGCCACCGACACGGCGGTCCTCACCAATGTCGAGGGTCAGTTGGGTACGCTGCTTCAGGCGGCGGGGCAGTTCGCGAACGCCACCACCCAGGCTGCCGCCAGCCAGACCATTCATGCGCTCCAGCAGGAGATCCTGGGCGAGCATCCACAACGATGCGCATCTGGCGAACGCGCTGAACAACGTGCCCTTCCTCGCCCACACAGGCGGCCAGGACATCGCCTTCCAGACCTCGCCCGCCGGCGCGGACGATCCGGCGAGCCTTGCCGCGGCGACCGCTGGCGCCAGCCTCAAGGACGTCGGCCTCGTCTTCAACAAGGTGGTCGAGCTCGCCTCCGGCGGCATCGACGCGGCGCACCTGCAGGAGGTCAACACCGATCTGACGGCTGTCTCGCAGGGCCTGACGGCCATCCTCAACAACAAGACTCAGCTCGCGCAGATCGAGGCCGGCGAGACCGCCAACGCGGCGGCGCTGACCACGATCCACCTGCAGACCGCGCTCGGTCAGATCAACCTGCAGCTCAACAAATACGACGCGGCGGCGACCACAGGAAATCAGGCGGCGTTGCGCGGCACTGCCGACAATCTGCTCGACATCATCGACATCGTCCAGGGTGACACCAACCTCAACATGGCCGCGGGCGGCAACGGCAATGCCGGCCACGCCGGCGGCTTCGCCGAAGATCCGGGTGGACTGACCGGCACGGTCACCAAATTCCAGGACAATCAGGCACAGACGAATTTCTGGGCTGCATTCCTGGCCGAGGCCAACACCATCAACGCCACCTTGCAGAAGATCTCGACGGGAGGCGCGCAGGCGAGCGCAGCCTTGATCACGCAGATCCAGAACTACCAGCAGTTCGGCGCCAATTTCGACGCCGCCCAGGGGGCCGTGTTCCAGGGACGTTTCGACAACGAGTTGCTCAGCGGCACGCTCGAAGCCGACGCCGCCCATGCCGTCAAGGGCCTGCAGGGCATCCTCAACGGCGACACCGGCGCAGCACTTGCGGCGGACAAGGCGATGATTGCCGCGGCAGGCCAAGGCTTTGCGGCGGACGCAATGGACGTCTCCGGCAACAACATTCCTGTCAACGGCGGCACCTATGTCGGGACGGCCACGACGGTCTCGGCGGCGACCTCCATCAAGGGTACCGCGCACGGCACCATTCCGGTCACTGCGACACCGAACCTGGCCAACGGCACTGGCGGTACTGCCGCGGCAGGAACCACCGCCGCTGGCGGCGCTGCCGCCGGTGGCACCGCTGCGAACGGAGGCACGTCGACCGGCGGAACGGCGGCTGGCGGCACGTCGACGGGTACCACGGCCAACAACGGCAGCAATGCCGCGCATCACAGCGGTCATCACCATCATCACGATCACAGCCAGGGTGCGCATACGAACCAGGCCGCGGCTGCCGGGCCCGACATGTCGCATCTCCACGCGATGCATCACATGTGGGGTTGACGAGGCAGCGCCGCAGCTGCTGCTGCGGATCGGACACCCGGGAGCAAAGCAGACGAGGTCAACTCGCGCAGCGCTCCCGGGGGAAATGAGAAGGACGATGAGCCGGGCGAGACGACACGCGTTGAAGAAAGGAAGCCTCTGAAGATCAGCAAAGATGCATGTTCCATTCCGCACTGCCGAGGCTCGTCACGCTGGAACTTTTCTAAGGAGAGGTCGGCGACCGGCCGCAAGATCGGGGCAACTTCTTGTCTGGACCGTGCGTCGAAGCGTTGCTGAGCGGTGATGTTGCAAGGATGCCACGGCGGAAATCAAGGAGTTAGTACGCTTCCGAGCGCGGCCGTGACCCGGCGGCGACAATCGTCATTTGCCCGAACAACATCATATTTGAGGACTCCGCGGCGCTTCTTTTGGCCCCATTGGAGCAAATAATTCCCAGGTGCTCTGAGGCTGCGACATTTCGCCCGTTTCGCGAGGAGCGAACGAGACGTCGCAGCCCGATCAACGCCCGCATGCTGCCGAACCGCCAAGCAGCAGACGCCGGGTTGAAACTTGGGGAGATGATCAATGGCAGCCAATACCTTCAACCCGACGGCGCTGGCGAATGGCACGTCCAATCTGCTGGTTCGCGCCTCGGCACTCAACCTGTCGACGGACCTCGTGCAGGCCGGCGTCGTGTTCAACGACGCCACTCGAGATCTCGATCGGCCTGTTCTCGACGCCGCAGAACAGCGGCAACTCCAACCCGTTCCTCGGCAGCTACACCACCGACCTGCATGCCGTGCAGAACGACATCAACGCGATGCTGGCCAATCCCGGCGATGTCACGATCGGCGGCAAGGCCTTCACGCTCAACGCGACCGACACCGCGGTTCTCACCCAGGTCTCGAACGAGATCACGACGCTGATCAACGCCGCACCCAACACGACCAATCCGGCGACCCTCGCCGAGGCGGATCAGACCATCCACAACGTGCAGATGCAGATCCTGGCGCAGATCCAGGGTGACGCGCATCTCTCGGCCGCGCTCAACAACGTTCCCTTCCTGGCCAACACGGGTGCCATGGACGTGGCGTTCCAGAGCCTTCCCGCCGGCAATGACAGCGCCACCAATCTTGCTGCAGCGGCCGCGGGCGACTTGACCGCGATCGGAACGGTGTTCAACGCCGTCGCTGACCTGTCGCTGGGTGGCATGAGCGCCAACAATATCAACCAGGTCCAGGCTGATTTCACGGCCGTGACGCAGGGCCTTCAGGCGATCCTGAATGACCCGGCCAAGCTCGCCGCGATTGAAGCAGGTGAAACCGCTGTTGCCGCCCAAACGACGACACTTCATCTGATGACGCTGCTCAGCCAAGCAAACCTTCAGCTGAACAACTACGATGTCGCCGAGACGATGGCCAGCCCGACGGCGCTGCGCGGCTCCGCCGACAACATTGTCGACATGATCGACGTGTTCCAGAACGATGCGGCGCTCAACGTGGCGGCGGGCGGGACCGGGGCCCCCGGTCACATTGGCGGATTCTCCGAAATGGCCGGCGGCCTGACCGGAACCGTCACGAAGTTCCAGGATAACCAGGCGCAGACCAACTTCTGGGCCTCGTTCCTCGCCGAGGGCAATACGCTGGGTGCGAAACTGGTTGCGGTCGCCAATGGAACGGGGACAGCGTCGCAGGCCCTGATCGACCAGATCACGAACTACCAGAACTTTGGCGCCGCGTTCGATGCCGCGCAGGGGGCGGTGTTCAAGGGACGCTTCGATGACGAGCTCGCCGCCGGTGCCCTGCAGTCCGACACCATCATGGCCACGAAGGCGCTGATGGGCATCATGAACGGCGACACGGGCGCAGCCCTGGCGACGGATCAGGCGATGTTGCAGGCTGCGGCCGCGAACTACATCGGAAATGCCGGAGACATCGCGGGCAACAACATCGCGATCGGCGGATCGGCCTACGTGACATCCGCGACGAGCTTCGTGACGGCGACCGCGGTCAATGGCATTGCCCAGGGCACCGGTATGCCGGCAGGCGCCAATCCGAACATCGCCAACGGCACGGGCGGAACGCCTGCGAGCACGACCACGCCGGGCGGCGGCACGACAGGTGGTGGCACCACCGGGGGCGGCACTGCGGGCGGCGGCACCACGGGTGGTGGCACGACGGGTGGTGGAACGACGGGTGGTGGAACGGCCGGCGGAGGAACCACCGGTGGCAACAACAACACTGGCAACAACAACACCACCACGACGCATCACTGCGGCGGACACCATGGCCATCATAGCAGCCACCACACGGCGGCAGCAGCGGCCACAGCCGCAACGGCGGCAGCAGCATCGAGCGGTCCGGACATGTCCCACCACCACGCGATGCACCACATGTGGGGCTGACGCCTTCAGCACCTGACCAACATCGGCCGGCGCAGGCCTTGGGTCTACGCCGGCTCGTTGCGTTGTGGCAGCACCGACCATCGACGCTGCACGTGGCCGGACGAATTCCATGCACCGCTCGAAGGGTTCTAGCCGACCGCTTGCGATCGGCCTCGCCTAAGCCTCCGTTTCGCTTCAATCCGCCTCGACAACGGCATTCGTCGACCACTCAGCAAGTTGTCATCATGGAACGAGCTCGCCGTCGCCTTCCGCCCCCGCCTCGCCCCGCAGCGTCCGACGGCGGACAGCCGTCGACCGCCGCGCTCAGCGATCAAGCCTTGCGCATCGCCGAGCAGGCCTACCGGAAAGTCCTGTCGCTTCAGCCCCGTCATTTCCGTACCCTCTGCAGCCTCGCCATGGTCCGCCTGCAGCTCGGCGACACGCATGAGGCACGCGCCCTGCTCGACCAGGCCGCAGAGGAAGCCGGCGATGCCGCGGATCTGCACCTGTCGCTCGGGAAGACTTTCGCAGGTCTCGGCGATCTCGCCAAAGCGAGCGCGCATCTGCAACGTGCCGTCGCGCTCGACGAACGCTTGACCGAGGCCCGGCTGCTGCTCGGCAGCACGCTCACCAGCCTTGGCGATCCCGCCGGCGCGGTTCGGCATCTGGAGCTGGTGCTGGCCGCGGACGCGGGCAGCGCCGATGCGCACCAGGCGCTCGGCTTTGCCTTGCAGCGCCTCGACCAGTACGAGCGCGCGCTCGCGCATCATGAGGCCGCGCTCGACGCGCGACCGGATTTCGCCGCAGCCGCCGCCAGCCTCGGCGACGCCTGCCGCATGCTCGGGCGGCACTCGGAAGCCATTGCCCATTACACGCGCGCGCTCGCGATCCAGCCCAATGCGCCGGTCGTGCTGCTCAACATCGGCGGCTGCCAGCAGGCCACCGGCCAGCTCGATGCCGCAATCCGCACCTATCAGCAGGCGCTTGCCCTGAGCCCCCATCTCGCAGAGGCGCACTACAATCTCGGTAATCTGCACCTGGAGATGAAGAGCGGGCCGGCCGCCATCTTCCATTATGAGCGCGCCATCGCCGAACGGCCGGACTTCCCGGAAGCCCATAACAACCTCGCCAATGCGCTGCAATCGCGCGGCAAGCACGACTTGGCGCTCACGCATTACGACGAGGCGGTGCGCCGACGCCCCGACTACGCCGTCGCGCACCGCAACCGCGGCGATGCGCTGCGCGACGTCAAGCGCTATGAGGACGCCATCGCGAGCTATCGAACGGCCCTCACCCACGATCCCCGCGATGCGACGACGATGAACCATCTCGCCGCCGTGCTGACGATCCTGGGACGGCTCGATGAGGCGGCGCTCGCGTATGAATCCGCGCTGGCTGTCAACCCGCGCAGCATCGGCACGCACCTCAATTACGGCGTGGTCAAGCCGTTCGCGGTCGACGACGCGCGCTGGGCGCCCCTGCAGGATCTGGCTGCGAGATCGGAGACGCTTACCGAGGATGCGCGCATCGCCCTGCACTTCACCCTTGGGCGGGCTTATGCCGACATCAAGGACGGCGAACGATCGCTGGTCCACCTCAATGCCGGCAATGCTCTCGAGCGCCGCCGCATCAACTATGACGAGAACCAGACGCTGCGCCAGATCGAGCGCATCCGCGCGGTGTTCTCCAAGGACATGCTGCAGGCGCGCGCAGGCCATGGCGATCCATCGCCCGCGCCTGTGTTCGTCATCGGCATGCCCCGGTCCGGCACCAGTCTGGTCGAGCAGCTCCTCGCCAGCCATTCCGCCGTGCATGGCGCCGGCGAGGTCAACTATTTCGCGGCCGCCGCGGGGCTGTTCACCGATCGTGCCCGCGGCGACTATCCGGAGATGCTCGCCAAGCTGTCTGACGCCGACATCACGACCCTCGCGCGCGCCTATCTCGAGCGGTTCACGGACCTGCCGGCGGACATCAAGCGCATCGTCGACAAGATGCCGTCGAACTTCCTGTTCGCCGGGCTGATCCATCTCGCGCTGCCGAATGCACGGATCATTCACGTCCGACGCAATCCGATCGACACCTGCCTGTCCTGCTACACCCAGCTGTTCGCCGAGCCGCAGCCCTTCGCCTACGACCTCGCCGAGCTCGGCCGCTACTACCGCGCCTACGACGCCCTGATGAGTCATTGGCGCACGGTGCTGCCGAACGGCGTCATGCTGGAAGTGGCGTATGAGGACGTGGTGCGCGACTTCGATGCGCATGCGCGCAAGATCGTTGCGCATTGCGGGCTCGATTGGGATGACGCCTGCCTGTCGTTCCACGAGAACGAGCGTCCGGTGAACACGGCCAGCCTGGTCCAGGTCCGTAAGCCGCTGTTCTCCGGATCGGTCGGCCGCTGGCGCATGTATGGTGACCGGCTGAAGCCGCTGCTCGATGCGCTCGGCAGCGAAGCCGTGCGGCCGACCATTGCCGAGGCGATCGCGGGCGCCAAGCCGCCACAGCCGGTGAACGTGGCCCCGCCCGTGGTTACGCCGACGACAGCATCGCTTTCCTTCGCTTCGCAGCAGGCCGGATCGTTGCAGACTTTGGTCGAAGGCGCCGCCGCCGTGGCAAAGAGGCTGCAAGGCCGCGGCGACTACAAGGATGCCGAGACGATCTACAACCTGATCCTGGCCGGGCAGCCGAACCAGTTCGACGCGCTGGTCGGGCTCGGCATGATCTGCACCACCGAAAACCGGCTTGGCGAGGCCAAGGACTTCTTCGTGCGCGCCGTCGCGGTGAACGACAAATCCGCCGAGGCCCATGGCAGCATCGGAGCTGTCGAGGCCTCCGCCGGCCACTATGAGACGGCCGTACAGCATTACGAGACGGCACTCGCGCTGGCGCCGAGCCACCCCGGCATCCTCTACGCCTTCGCCATGGTGCGCCAGAATCAAGGGCTGATCGACGAGTCGATGGCCCTACTGCGGCGGGCGATCGACAACAAGCCGCAGCACCTCGATGCGCATTTCGCGCTCGGCAACCTGCTCTACACGGCAGGAAAAGACATCGAGGCAGCGAAACACTACCTCAAGGTCCTCGACTTCAGCCCGGAGCATGCCGAGACCCACAACAACATCGCCAACGTGCTGCTGCGCCAGGGCCATCGCGAGCGCGCCATCGAGCACTACAAGCGGGCGATCGCGAGCCGGCCCGACTATGCCGACGCCTATGGCAATCTCGGCAACGCCTTCCTCGAGCTCAACCGGCTCGAGGAATCGATCGAGCAGAATCTGCTGGCCATCGAGATCAAGCCGCAGCGCTTCGGCTCTCTACAACAATCTCGGCGTCGCCTACCAGGCGCTCGGCCGCTTCGACGAGGCGACGGCGGCGTTCCAGAAGGCCTTGGAGCTGGCGCCGGACGACGCGCCGATCCACCTCAATCTCGCGAACATGTCGAAGTTCAAGCCGGACGACAGCCGGCTTCCAAGTCTGCGGCAGCTCCTTGAACGCGTCGACCAGCTCGATCAGGAGAAGCAGATCGCAGCCCATTTCGCGATGGGCAAGGCGTTGTCCGACCTGAAGGACTACGACCTGGCCTTCTCGCATCTGCACAAGGCCAACACCCTCAAGCGCAAGACCTTCGACTACGACTCCGAGCAGCGGCTCGGCATGATGAAGAACGTCGCGGCGCGCTTCACGCCCGAGTTCTTTCGCATGGTTGCAGGGCATGGCGACGACTCCTGGGCCCCGATCTTCATCGTCGGCATGCCGCGCTCCGGAACGACACTGATGGAGCAGGTGCTGGCCAGCCATTCCAAGGTCTTCGGCGCGGGCGAGCTCGAGACCTTCAAGGACCTCGTCGGCGAATGCGCCAACCGCCAGAAGGTCGTCCCGGCCTATCCCGATCTGATCACGCTGCTGCCACCCGAGGAGATGACGAAGATCGGTCAGGAATACACCGCCCGCGTTCGGACGCTGGCGCCCGAGGCCGAGCGCATCGTGGACAAGATGCCGCTGAACTTCCTGTTCGTCGGGATGATCCATGCGGCGTTCCCGCGCGCCAGGATCATCAACACGCGGCGCGACCCGCTCGACAACTGCGTCTCCTGCTATTCCCTGCTGTTCACCGGCTCACAGCCCTTCGCTTACGACCTGACCGAGCTCGGCCACTACTACCGGGGTTATGAGAGCGTGATGGAACACTGGCACCAGGTTCTGCCGCCCGGCATCCTGATGGACGTTCAATACGAGGACCTGGTCGACGACCTGGAGGGCGTGTCGCGCCGCGTACTCGCCCATTGCGGGCTCGAGTGGGAGGATGCCTGCCTCGATTTCCATCGCACCGAGCGCATGGTACGCACGGCGAGCTTGATGCAAGTGCGCGAGCCGATCTACCGCCGTTCGATCGGAAGCTGGCGGCGCTACGAGAAGCACCTTGGGCCGCTGTGCGCGGCGCTCGGCATCGACCATCCGCCGCCGGGAACCAAATGACGGCCGGCAAATAACCGGGTGCTGTTGCCCAGGGATCGGTGACAGGCGAGGCACCCGGCTATCCGGCCGCGCGGCGGAGCGGCTGAGCATTGTGCTCCAGGGCCTTTAAGAAATTATCTTCGTCATATGCAGAAGCGTCAGTTTTACTACGCACACGGCCAACTGATAACACAACCATAAGTTCATCGATCTCTTCGGCCATTGGTCCAGGGCACTCCGTTCGAAGACCGACCAGATCGCGTCCGTTGGGTCGACAGGAGTGGCGTCTTCGGTTGTCCTCATCAGTACGGCTGATAGTTCGGCCCTTTGAGTTGAGGTGTGTCGACCGATATGCCGTGATGCAGCATTGGCCACGGCACAACCGTTAGGCGAGCTTCCGGTGCCTGTCCTGACTTCCGGGTTCGTCTGAAGCTGCCGCCGGTACCGACGAGGGCGTGTCATCCGCTACGGTCATCTCGGCCTGCATCTTGATGGCGGCCATGGCCATCGGCGCGCCAATCGGCGTGGAGGGCCCCGCCAACTCTGGCTCGGAGCCGCTTTCCCCTTTCCCATTTGGATCCCACAGCGCCTCCGCCGGCCGGACGAAGCCAGGCTGTGACGACGGCCCAGCAGGCGCTTGACCTGGAGGCCAAGGCTTGGTTTGACCCGTTTCACCCGGTCAGAGCCCGACCGGATCCAGCCCCCAACCGTGGAAGATCCCTGACCATGCGAATCACTCTCGTCGGCTCCCGCCATTTCGGTGTCGCCACACTGAACATGCTGCGCGAGAGAGGAATCGAGATCGCGCGGGTCGTCGTCCATGATGGCGAGGACCGGCTCGCAGCACGCGGCGCGGGCGGCCGGGATCGAGGTCGTGATCCAGGCCAATCCGAAGGTCGTGCCCGCCGGCGAGATCGCCCTCGACACGGACCTGATCGTCGCGGCGCATAGCCACGCCCGCGTCACCCACGAGGCCGTCGCAGCCGCCCGGCTCGGCGGTATCGGCTACCATCCCTCGCTGCTGCCGCGCCACCGGGGCATCGCCGCTGTGGAGTGGACCATCAAGGAGGGCGATCCGATCGCCGGCGGCACCATCTACCACCTCGCCGACCGCATGGATGCCGGCGCCATCGCCGCCCAGGAATGGTGCTTCGTTAAGAAGGGCGAGACCGCGCGCGAGCTGTGGGAGCGCGCGCTCGCACCGCTCGGGCTCAAGCTGCTCGGCGACGTCGTCGAATCGGCCAAGGCGACCGGCACCATTCCGGCCAAGCCGCAGGACGAGCAGTTCGCGACCAAGGCGCCGAGCCTCACCCCGCACTGAGCATCTGATCGCATCGCCCTGATAAGTTGTGGACATCCTCCCCGCTGGCGCCCTCGCGGTGCCCTGCGAACGGCAGCATGGGCGGTCAGCGGAAGGATGCGGGCGCTCGTCCGCTCATGTTGTGGGCGAAGGCGCAGTTTGCGCACAATGCCGCCCGAATGGCTCAAAGCCGGGTTCCGCATTAATCGTTAATGGACTGAAATTGCTCGATAAAAATTCGTTGCGGCGCTGCGGCAAATTTTCGTCACAATTCTTCCAAATAAGGTCGTGATCAACGACATTTGAGGGACAACGATTCATGCGTCTCGACCGCATTGGAATGGCTTTCGCCGCGTCGATCCTGGTGGGCAGCTCGGCCGCCCCCGCATTCGCCCAGTCGCCCTATGACGGCCAGTGGCAGGTGACGATCGTCACCAACAGTGGCAGCTGCGAGCCCACGGCCAGCTCGACCTTGATCGTCGCAGACGGTAAGATTTCTGCGGCTGGCGCCAATGTGTCGGGTTCGATTGGACGCGAAGGCCTCGTCAAGGTCTCCATCAATGGCGCATATGCGAATGGGCAGCTCAACGGCAATTCTGGCTCGGGCAAATGGAACGGCGCCTCGGCAGGCATCCCCTGCAGCGGCCGCTGGCAGGCTTCGCGCCTGTAACGGCGCGGACACGCTCCTGAAGATGGTGCGGCGGGTCGCGGCCGCCGCCGTCGTTTTGGCGGGCGCTGCCGCTTCGCCGGGACACGCCGATCCTGGCCCCTTTGCCGGCATGGCCGGAACATGGGGCGGCAGCGGCACGGTTGCCCTTGAGGACGGCTCAACCGAGCGCATCCGGTGCCGGGCCAATTACGGCGTCTCGGGACCGCGGATGACGCTCGTCCTGACCTGCGCCAGCGATGCCTACAAGTTCGGGCTGCAGGCCGAGGTGATCGCTGAGGGCTCGGCCATCTCGGGGACCTGGAGTGAGACCAGCCGCGGCATCAATGGCGTGCTGCAGGGCCGTGGCGGCGGCGGCAACTTCCAGCTGCTCGCGACCACCGCCGGCTTCAACGCCAACATCGCGCTCGCCACCCGCGGCAAGAGGCAGTCCGTGTCGATCCGGGCCGACAGCCAGTTCCGCGCAGCCAACATTTCACTGTCGCGATGATCCCGATCAACCGCCGCGCTTGGCGCCGGGGACCGCTGCTGCGGACGGCGGCGGAGCAAGCTGTGCGGCGGTGCGCTTGATGGTCTTGGCGACCAGCAGCGCCTGCTCCCGCGTCATGGCGAAGTCCTGCACACCTTTATGGGTGGTCAGCGACAGCACCATGAGATGAGGCTCCCGCTCCGGCCAGCCAGTGGCAAAGGCGGTCACGAAGTCGGCTGAAGCGGCGCGTTCGGTCATGTGTTGTCTCTGGCTGCCTTGAGCTGTTTCGGGCTGTTTCGCGGCGGTCGCTTTAGGACGAAACACAGCCACACTCCACGTTTTTCTCGATAACAGCGTCCGTCGCGACAAAAGCGTGCAGCGGTGTTGGTGCACTGCACCGTTGATTTCATTTGCATTGCTCTGCACGCGAGGTGATACAGCCCGCCTTCGCCGCCCTCCTCCCCCTCCCCACCACCTCATGAATCGTCCCGCTTCGAAACTGATTGCCGCACTGTGGATGACGGGCTGGCTCAGCCTGATGCTGGTGATGGCGGTGGCCGGACGCGAAGCGATGCGCGAGCTCAACGTGTTCGAGCTGATGGAGCTGCGCTGTCTGATCGGCCTGGTGATGCTCTCGCCGGTCATCGCCCTCAGCGGCGGCTTTGCCACCTTGCGCACCTCGCGGCTCAAGCAGCACGCGGCGCGCAACCTCGTCCATTACGGCGCGCAGCTCGGCTGGTTCTTCGCGCTCACCTTGATCCCGATCGGCCAGGTGGTGGCGATCGAGTTCACGATGCCGATCTGGACGGCACTGCTGGCGGCAGCCTTCCTCGGCGAGCGCATCACCTTGTTCAAGCTGGCGGCGATCGGGCTCGGCCTCGTCGGCGTCGTCGTGATCGTCCGCCCGGATACCGGCGCGATCAATCCGGGACAGCTCATCGCGCTGGCCGCCGCCGTCGGCTTCGGTATCTCGATCGCTCTGGTCAAGCTGCTGACGCGCACCGAGCCGACCGTGTCGATCATCTTCTGGATGCTGGTGGTGCAATCCGTCGCCGGCCTGATCCCTTCGCTCGTATTCTGGACGCCGCCATCGGCCACGACCTGGGGCTGGATCCTCCTTGTCGCCTTCTGTGGGACCTTCTCGCATTTCTGCATGGCGCGCGCCCTGCTCTACGCCGACGCCACCATCGTGGTGCCCATGGATTTTCTCCGCGTTCCGCTGACCGCCACCGTCGGCTGGCTGGTCTATGCGGAGCGTCTCGACGGATTGACCGTGGTTGGCGCTGCGTTGATTCTCGCCGGAAACCTGCTGAACCTGCGTCCGCCGCAGCCTCGGCCCGTGCCGATCGGCAGTTCGGCAGGGACCTGAGGCGCCGGGGGCCCCTCAAGCGGCGTGATCCGGATCACGGAACCGGCGCGCTACACGCGATCGTCGTGGATCCGGCGCAACACCCGCGAACTGGTTTGTGGCGGAAGCGTGATTTTTTGCCCGGGAACAAGACTTTTGGCGCCGATCCGCGACAAATGCTGCAGTGAACGCTTCGCTTGATCGTTGGGGGATCTCCTGATGCGCTATCTCACCGTCGCCCTGTCCCTGCTCTGCATGGTGCTGACCGCTGAAGCTGCCAAGGCCGACCGCCGTGTCGCCTTTGTCGTCGGAAACGGCGCCTATAAGAGCGTGGCTCAACTGCCGAACCCGCCGGTCGATGCCAAGGCCATGGCGGCCACCCTGCGCAACGTCGGTTTCGACGTCGTCGAGGGCACCAATCTCACCCGCGACAAGATGACCGAGAAGCTGCTGGATTTCGGTCGCAAGGCGCAGGGCGCCGACATCGCGGTGTTCTATTATGCCGGCCACGGCATCGCCATTGCCGGCACCAACTACCTGCTGCCGGTCGACGCCGACCTGAAATCGGAGATGGACGTCAAGCTGGGCTCGGCCATCAACATCGACGTGACGCTCGACCAGACGATGGGGGACGCCAAGGTCAAGCTGGTGTTCCTCGATGCCTGCCGCGACAATCCGTTCGCCGCCAAGATCAAGTCGAACTCGCCAACCCGCAGCGTGTCGGTGCAGACCGGCCTGGCCGAGATGAAGTCCGGCGAGGGCACGCTGATCGCGTTCGCCACCGGCCCGGGCCAGACCGCCCTCGACGGCGAGGCCGGCGCCAACAGCCCGTTCACCCGCGCGCTGATCTCGCACATCGCCCAGCCCGGCATCGAGATTCAGCAGGCCATGACGGCCGTGCGCGCCCAGGTCAATGAGGAGACCAGCAAGGGCCAGTTGCCCTGGGGGCACACCAACCTGATCGGAGCGGTCTACCTCAACCCGGCGGCTGCCCCTGCTGCAACGGCCGCCACGGCCGGGACGACGCCGGCCGTCGCGACGGCCACCGTGACCGCGGGCGAAGCCGAGCTCGAATTCTGGCGCTCGGTGAAGGACTCCAACAAGCCGGAAGAGCTCAACGCCTATCTCTCGACCTACCCGAACGGGCAGTTCAAGTCGCTGGCGATGGCGCGCATCGCCGCGATCGAGAGTGGCGCCATCAACACCGCCACTCGCAACGTCGCCAAGGGCATCGATCCCGCCACCTACACCGAGGAAGGCACTCAGGTCAGCGAGGATCAGATCGGCCTCGACAAGACCAAGCGCCGCGACGTGCAGCGCCGGCTGACCGGTCTTGGCTTCGACACCAAGATGACCGGCGTGTTCGACGACCAGACCCGCGGCGTCATGAAGCGCTGGCAGGCGGCCCGAGGCTATCCGTCGACCGGATTCATGACCAAGCTGCAGCACAAGGCGCTGCTGGCAGAGCCGCAGCCGGCGCCGGCGACCGCCGCAGTCGGCGACGAGGCCAGGCCGCGCCGCGCCAAGCCGGCCGGCAACGTCGCTGCCGGCGGCCCGCCGCCGCAGGGCGCGCCGGTCTATCGCAATCCGCCGCCTCAGGACAACGCGGGCAACGCCGCCGGCGCCGCCTTCATCGGCGGCATGATGGGCGGTGTGCTCGGCAGTGCGCTGCGCCGGTAAACGTCTTCGTCTTTCCCACGTAAAAAAGCCCGGAGCACAAGCTCCGGGCTTTTCGTTGGAATGCAGCCGACCCTCAGAGCCCTGCCGCCTTGCGCAGCGCCGCGTTGATGCGCTCCTGCCAGCCCGGCCCTTCGGATTGAAAGTGCTCGAGAACGTCCTGGTCGATCCGCAACGTCACCTGCTCGCGCACACCGGGAACCGCCGCCTTCTTCGGCGGCGCCTCCACCGGCTTGGTGGTCACCTTCTTGAACGCGGCCTCAGCCTCGGTACGGGCGTCAGCGAGCGTGCGGGGCCGCCGCGGCTGGTCGGCCATGATCATATCCCCTCGAACAGCGCGGTGGACAGATAACGCTCGGAGAACGACGGCACGATCGCCAGGATCGTCTTGCCCGCGCTGTCCGGTCGCTTGCCGATCTCGATCGCGGCGGCAATCGCCGCGCCCGAGGAGATCCCGCCGGGAATGCCCTCGGTGCGGGCCAGCGCACGCGAGGTCTCGATGGCGGTGGTGCTGTTGATCTTGACGATCTCGTCGATCACGGACCGGTCGAGAATGTCGGGCACGAAGCCGGCGCCGATGCCCTGGATCTTGTGCGGCGAGTGCTGGCCACCCGACAGCACCGGGCTCTCCTCCGGCTCGACCGCGACCACCTTGAGGCCGGGCTTGCGCGACTTCAGCACCTGGCCCACGCCGGTGATGGTGCCGCCGGTGCCGACGCCGGCGACGAACACGTCGATATTCCCCGCAGTGTCGTTCCAGATCTCCTCGGCCGTGGTGCGACGATGAATGTCCGGATTGGCGAGGTTCTTGAACTGCTGCGGCATCACCGAGTTCGGCGTCGTCCGCAACAGCTCCTCGGCGGTGGCGATGGCGCCTTTCATGCCCTGGGAGGCTGGCGTCAGCACGATCTCAGCGCCGAGGAAGGCGAGCATCTTGCGCCGCTCCACCGACATCGACTCCGGCATCACCAGCTTCAGCTTGTAGCCGCGCGCCGCCGCGACGAAGGCCAGCGCGATGCCGGTGTTGCCCGAGGTCGGCTCGATCAGCACGGTGTCGGGCTTGATCACGCCGGCTTGCTCCATCGCCAGGATCATGCCGACGCCGATCCGATCCTTCACGCTCGCGGCGGGATTGAAGTATTCCAGCTTGGCGAGGATGGTCGCCTTGACGCCATGTTGCTCCGGCAGCCTTCGCAACCGCACAATCGGCGTATTGCCGAACGCGTCGACAATTGAATCAAATACGCGCCCGCGTCCGGGACGCTGTGCTGACGACTCCATGAAATCACTCCTCTGCGCGCCCCGCGCGAACGTCGACAATGCTTCTGATCATCTTCAGCGAGCCTGTTGCGCTGCGCAAGCACGTTTGCGCGATCTTAGGACGATCGCGGCGCACAACAAGTCGTGGCTAAATTGCGAAAAACCTACGCATTTGTGTTGCGACAAGGTCAATAAACTCGGTGTATGCTTCATTTTAGCCGGACGAAGATTCACGGTGCAGGTCGACTGCAACCCGGGCGGACATCAGCAAGATGTCATCTTCGGAGTGATACAATCGGGGCGTTCGTGCCAAACGACAGCGCCGTTGTAGAATAGACAAAAAACAGACCACCCAGACAAACTCTTTGTGTGACGGACTTGATATCCGCGAAAGTCGGACTCGTCGGAAATAGACCCGTTCGAACGCGACTCGTTCGAAATCGCCCCTTTTCGAAATTGACGTCGTTCAAGCAGAGATCGCCAACAACCAACAAAGAGATCGTCCAGGAGGTCAATATGTCAGCACTCGCTGATCTCGTGTCGACCGCAACCGCCCGCCCGAATCCTCGCGGCTGCGATCTGCCGACATGCCCGGTCTGCGCCGACTCCATGATTGCCGCGGAGGCGTCGGCATATTTGGCTGACAATGCGATCAGCTATCTCTGGACCTGCGACACCTGCGGCTATGGCTTCGTCACCAAGCACTCCGTGAAAAGCCGCTTCGTCTGCAACTGAACGGCGCCAGGGCGAGAGAGTTCCGCGACGTGATGTCACGGCTGTTCGGTGGCTGAGGATAACGCAACCGTCGGCCATCGAGCAGGTCGGCAATGCATGATCAGCACAATTTCATGAGGGCCGGCGCACAGGGCCGGGCTCACAACAAGCTGACGGCCTTCATCTGAAGCGGCCGTCAGCCGGCGCGCGGGGCGATGTCGCCGCGCGCCCAATCTGCTTTGGTGCGCTCGTAGAATTCCGTGAAGCGCCCCTGTGCAATCGCCTCGCGCATCCCGGCCATCAATTGCTGGAAGTAGGCAATGTTGATTTCCGACAGCAGCGTGGCGCCGAGCGCCTCGCCGGCCTTGATCAGATGATGCAGATAGGCGCGGGCATAGCTGCGCGCCGCCGGCCATGGGCTCTCCTCATCCAGCGGCCTGTCATCGTCGGCATGACGCGCGTTGCGCAGGTTCACCGGCCCGAAGCGGGTGTAGGCGACGCCGTGGCGGCCGTTGCGGGTCGGCAGCACGCAGTCGAACATGTCGATGCCGCGCCGGACCGACTCCAGAAGATCGTCGGGCGTGCCGACGCCCATCAGGTAGCGCGGACGGTCGGCCGGCAGCGCCGGCGCGGTCGCCTCGATCATCTCGAGCATGACCGCCTGCGGCTCGCCGACAGCCAGGCCGCCGATCGCATAGCCGTGAAAGCCGATGTCGACCAGTGCCTGCGCGCTCGCGACGCGCAACGCGGGCACATCGCCGCCCTGCACGATGCCGAACAGCATGTAGCCTGCCGGCGCACTCGCGAAGGCGCGGCGGCAGCGTTCGGCCCAGCGCAGCGACAGCCGCATCGCGCGCTCGATATCGTCGCGTTCGGCCGGCAGCCGCACGCATTCGTCGAGCTGCATCGCGATGTCCGAGTTGAGCAGGCGCTGCACCTCGATGGCGCGCTCCGGTGACAGCTCGATTTTCGCGCCATCGATGTGCGAGCGGAACGTCACCGCCTGCTCCGTGACCTTGCGCAAGCCCGACAGCGACATCACCTGGAAGCCGCCGGAATCGGTCAGCATCGGCCCGCCCCAGCCGGTGAAGCGCTGCAGGCCGCCGAGGGCCGCGATCCGTTCGGCCGTCGGACGCAGCATCAGATGATAGGTGTTGCCGAGCACGATGTCGGCGCCGGCCTCGCGCACGTCGCGCCAGTGGATGCCTTTCATCGCGCCGGCGGTGCCGACCGGCATGAAGGCCGGGGTGCGGACGACGCCATGCGGCGTCGTCAGCCTGCCGGTGCGGGCCGCACCGGAGGTCGCGAGCAATTCGAAGTGGTTGGGAAGGTCGCTAGCCGAGGAGCTCATGGCCGGCTTATTGCGTCAGGACGGCCCCCGATTCAACCGCGATGGCGCCGTTTTCGCCCGTTTCGGCCGTTGACGGCGGTTCCGGTCGCCCTATGGTCCCGCGCCATGTCGACCTCGACCAAACGCACGACGAAAACCACCAAGCCCACGAGGGCCTCGGGAGGCGTGCGCGCGTGAGTCGAACTCGATTGCGACCATCTTCGAACCGAAGCCCCGCCTGATGAAGGTCCGGGGCTTTTTATTGCCCAGATTTCAACCGGAGACCTGAAGACGTGCCCCAAGATCCTGCCCAAGCTCCCACCATTGCCATCGTCGGCGTCACCGGCGCCGTCGGCGCCGAGTTCATCGCCACCCTGGACCGCCGCAACGTCCGCGTCGGCAAGCTCAAGGCGCTGGCGAGCGCCCGCTCGGCCGGCCGGACCCTCACTTTCCGCGGCCAGACCGTCGTGATCGAGGAGCTCAACGAGCGCTCGTTCGAAGGCGTCGACATCGCGCTGTTCTCGGCCGGCAGCGGCATCTCCAAGAAGTTCGCGCCCATCGCCGTGCGCTCCGGCGCCGTCGTGGTCGACAATTCCTCGGCCTTCCGGATGGACCCGAACGTGCCGCTGGTGATCCCGGAGATCAACGCCCGCCGCATCCGCGACCACAAGGGCATCATCGCCAATCCGAACTGCGCGGCCATCACGGCGCTGGTGCCGCTATGGCCGATCCACCAGAAGAACCGCATCAAGCGCGTGATCATCTCGACCTACCAGGCCGCCAGCGGCGCCGGTGCGGCGGCGATGGACGAGCTGGTGCAGTCGACCCGCGCGAGCCTCAACGGCCAGGTCTATGCGCCTAAGGTGATGCCGCATCCGTACGCCTTCAACCTGTTCAGCCACAACACGGCCATCGATCCCGAGACCGGCTACAACGACGAAGAGGCCAAGGTCATCAACGAGACCCGCAAGATCTTCGAGGACGATGGGCTTGCGATCGGCGTCACCTGCGTCCGCGTGCCGGTGCTGCGCGCCCATTGCGAGATCCATCACCTTCGAATGCGAAAAGCCGATCTCCGAGGACGACGTCCGCCGCATCCTGGCGACCGCGCCGGGCGTGCGCGTGGTCGACGACCGCGCCAACAACTACTTCCCGATGCCGGTCGACGCCTCGGGCCAGGACGATGTGCTGGTCGGCCGCATCCGCAAGGATCTATCCGATCCGTCCGGCCACTCGATCGCGATGTTCGTCGCCGCCGATCAGCTGCTCAAGGGCGCTGCGCTGAACGCCGTGCAGATCGCCGAGCTCCTACCGGAGCGGGCGATGGCATAGCTCTCGGGGCGAACTTGCAGGGTGGGCCTTTTGCCCACCCTACGGCTCGACGATGCGCTCGTCTGGCTGGCGGAACAACAGGCACGCGTCGCCATACGAATAGAAGCGATAGCCGCTGCTAATCGCATGCGCGTAAGCCGCCTGCATCGTCTCGAGCCCGGCGAAGGCCGAGACAAGCATGAAGAGCGTCGAGCGCGGCAGATGGAAGTTGGTCATCAGGATGTCGACCGCGCGGAAGCGATAGCCGGGCGTGATGAAGATCGACGTCTCCGCCTCGAACGGCGCGATCGTGCCGTCGGGCTGCGCCGCGCTCTCCACGAGCCGTAGCGACGTCGTTCCGACCGCGACGATGCGGCCGCCTTGGGCGCGGGCCTGGTTCAGCGCAGCGGCGGTCTCAGGCGTGAGACTGCCCCACTCCGCATGCATGCGGTGGCCCTCGGTGTCCTCGACCTTCACGGGCAGGAACGTGCCGGCGCCGACATGCAACGTCACGCGCTGCAGCCCGACGCCGCGCTCGCGCAGCCGCTGCTCCAGCGCGGGCGTGAAATGCAGTCCGGCGGTGGGGGCCGCCACCGCGCCCTCCTTGGCCGCGAACATGGTCTGATAATCGGTCGCGTCCTGCTCGTCTGCGGGCCGCCTGCCGGCGATGTAGGGCGGCAGCGGCGGCCGGCCGAGATCGGCGATCGCCTGGTCGAGCGCGGGCCCATGGAACACGAAGGACAGCGTCAGCTCGCCCTCCTCGCCCTTGGCTTCGACGGTGGCGTCGAGATGGCCGAGCAGGCAGACCTTGCCCTCGTTGCCGAAGCGGATCGTATCGCCTGGCGCGAGCTTCCTGGCGGGCCGCACCAGCGCCTGCCAACGCGAGCCGTCGAGCCGCTTGATCAGGGTCGCCTCGATCTTCGCCTCGGTCTCGCGGCTGATGCGGCGGCCTGAGGTTGCGCCGCGATCACCTTGGTGTCGTTGACGACGAGCTGATCACCGGGCTCGAGCCAGTCCGGCAGGTCGGCGACGGTGCGGTCACGCAGCACGCCGTCGCCCTGCACCACCAGCATGCGCGCGGACTCGCGCGGGCTCGCCGGCCGCAGCGCGATGTTTTCGGTGGGAAGATGGAAGTCGAACAGGTCGGTGCGCATCGTGGTTCTGGGACGACCATCGGCCCTTCATCCCGACGAGCGTGCGTGGCACGCGTCGCGAGGATGAAGGCCCGACTGTCTGCCTCATGGTGCGAGACGCGTGCTGCGCACGCGCCTCACCGTGAGGATCGCAAAGTTTACGCCGCGTCGGCGGCCATGTAGGCCTTTACGATCTTGTCCGGGTTCTGCACCGGCTCGCCGCGCTTGATCTTGTCGACGTTCTCCATGCCCTCGGTGACCTTGCCCCAGACGGTGTACTGCTTGTCCAGGAAGCGGGCGTCGTCGAAGCAGATGAAGAACTGGCTGTCGCCAGAATCAGGATTGGCCGCACGCGCCATCGAGGCGGTGCCGCGCACATGCGGCTCGGCGTTGAACTCGGCCTTCAGCTTCTTGCCGGAGCCGCCGGTGCCCGTGCCCTGCGGGCAACCGGTCTGCGCCATGAAGCCGTCGATGACGCGGTGGAAGACGATGCCGTCGTAGAAGCCCTCGCGGACGAGCTCCTTGATGCGCGCGACATGGCCGGGCGCAAGATCGGGACGCATCTCGATGGTGACGGGGCCCTGAGTGGTCTCGAGGATCAAGGTATTTTCGGTCACAGCCATTCTGGTCTCTAGGTTTTTGGTGGAATTGACGGGGGTCAGGACAAAGCAAATCCTGGGTCTGAAATGTCGCGGCGCCTTCCCATGTGCGGCCGCCACCCCTCCTGACGGCAATCCGAGCACAAAGAGGCCCGCGATGCTGGTCCAGAATAGACCCAACGCGCTTAAAGCTGAAGCCGCCGGCCCTGTCGATGTGACGGGGCGGCAGAATCGGCATGCCTCCGCGATGTGGCAAAAGGTTCCTTAAGGCCCGAGGGGAACCGGGCGCGAGACCCGGGTGTGCCCCTGCTCTGCCTGCCTACTTGATGTCCGAGGCGACCTGAACCTTCACCATCTTGTCCGGATCGGTGACGGCGCCGCCCGACGAGCCCGGAGGCGCCTTCTTGAGCTTGTCGACGACGTCCATGCCCTGCACGACCTCGCCAATCACGGTGTATTGGCCGTTGAGGAAGGACGCATCGCCGAAGCAGATGAAGAACTGCGAGTTGGCGGAATCGACGCTATCGCCCCGGCGCGCCATGCCGACGGTGCCGCGCTTGAACGGCGTGCTCGAAAACTCCTGCTTCAGGTTCGGGTACTTCGAGCCGCCGGTGCCATTGAAGTTCTGGCCGTCACCGGTCTGCGCCATGAAGCCGTCCATGACGCGGTGGAACGGCACGTTGTTGTAGAAGCCTTCGCGCGCCAGCGTCTTCAGTCGCTCGGCATGCTGTGGCGCCAGATCGGTGCGCAGCTTGATGATGATGCGGCCCTTGGTGGTGTCGATGACCAGGGCATTCTGCTTGTCGAGGCCGGCAGGCAGCGACTGGGCCAGCGCCGGCAATGCGAACACGAGAGCAAAGACGAAAGCGAGAGCGCGGATCATGGCAACTCCGATGACATGAGACGATGAGGAAAGAAAGGAAGGCACCGCCGGAAGCGGCCGGTGCCTGAAGGATCACTTGAACTTGGCCTTGAGACTTTCGGCCACCGACGGCGGCACGAAATGCGAGATCTCGCCGCCCATGGCGGCGATCTGGCGAACCAGCGTGGCCGCGATCGGGCGGACACCCACCGAGGCTGGAACGAACACCGTCTGGACCTGCGGTGCCATGGTCTGGTTCATGCCGGCCAACTGCATCTCGTAGTCGAAATCGGTGCCGTCGCGCAGGCCCCGGATCATCATGATCGCGCCGGCCTTTTGCGCGGCCGTGACGGTCAGATTGTCGTAGGTCGAAGCCTCGAAGCCGCAACCCGCCGCGGCTGCGACGGGACCGAAGATCTCATGCGCCATCGCCAGCCGCTCCTCGGTCGAGAACAGCGGCTTCTTGCCGTGATGCACGCCGACCGCGACGATCAGGCGATCGCAGAGATGAACGGCCTGCCGGACCACATCGAGATGGCCGTTGGTGACGGGATCGAACGAGCCCGGATAGAGCGCAATACGTTGCATGCGCCCGTCCTATACCGCCCGGAACAGGCCGGCAAGCCGCAGTCAGGCGCGCTGGCGTGGCTGTGATGGGCCAAGCGCGGCCGAGAGACTGCACCGCAATGAATTGAGGTGCGACGCCGGGCGGCCGGAACTGTGGCGGGCTACCGCGATTGTTTCATCCGAACCTGGGACATGAAACACGCTCGCGCCGAGACGAAACCAATTCGCCCGTCCCGCGAAGACGTCTCGAAACCCGGACTGGTTATCAAATCCTTAACGAACAACGGGCCGAACGGCCCGGACAGGAGACCGTCATGATCAAAGCGCTATCTGCAGTCGCCGCGGCCGGCTTGGTGGCTGCCGGCATCACCCTCCTGCCAGGCTTCGCTCCTCAGGTCGAAGCCAGCGTGCCGCGTCCGCTCGCCAAGGCGGACCGCCTGGACATTCGCCCGATCGGCCGCGACTGCTCGCAGCAGGCCTGGCCCAACTTCGAAGCAGGCTGCCTGCGCAGCGCCGGCACCAGGGGAACGATTCGCGAGGCCAGGATGGTCTCCGTCGAGCGGACGCAATAAGCGAACAGCTACTCGCTATTCGCCGGTCGCGTCTTCACTCGCCATTTGCCTGCTCACTGGTTCCGTTGCCGTTCTCGGCCTCCTCGCCGATATGCTCCACCGAAACGACGTGCTCATCATCGGCGGTGTCGAACACGATGACGCCCTGGGTCGAGCGGCCCGCGATGCGGATGCCGTCGACGGGGCAACGGATCAACTGCCCCTTGTCCGTCACCAGCATAATCTGATCGCCATCCTCGACCGGGAATGAGGCAACGAGCTTGCCGTTGCGGTTGTTGACGGACATCGCGACGATGCCTTTGCCGCCGCGGCCGGTGGTACGGTACTCGTAGGACGAAGTGCGCTTGCCGTAGCCGTTGACCGAGACGGTCAGCACCACCTGCTCCTGCGCCGACATCTCGACATAGCGTTCCTGCGACAGCTGGATCGCGCCAGCGGCCGCCTCCTCGCCCTCGGTCTCGACCGGCTCCTCGGTGGCAGCATCGCCCGACATCGCCCGGCGCATCTTCAAGTACGCCGTACGCTCGTCCGAGGTCGTCTCGACATGGCGCAGGATCGACAGCGAGATCACCTTGTCGCCATTAGCGAGCGCGATGCCGCGCACGCCCATCGAGGTCCGCCCGGTGAAGACGCGCACGTCGGTGACGGGGAAGCGGATGCACTGCCCGCCCGACGCCGTAAGCAGCACGTCGTCACGCTCGGTGCAAGATCTGCACGTTGACGATCTCTTCGCCCTCGTCGAGCTTCATCGCGATGATGCCGGAGCGGCGCACGTCGACGAAATCCGACAGCTTGTTGCGGCGGACGTTGCCGCCGGTGGTGGCGAACATCACGTCGAGATTGGCCCAGGAGGATTCATCCTCCGGCAGCGGCATGATCGTGGTGATGCGCTCGCCCTGCTCCAGCGGCAGGATGTTGATCAGCGCCTTGCCGCGCCCGTTGGGCGCCGCGATCGGCAGCCGCCAGACCTTCTCCTTGTAGACCTGGCCGCGCGACGAGAAGAACAGCACCGGCGTGTGCGTGGAGGCCACGAACAGCCGGCTGACGAAATCCTCCTCGCGGGTCTGCATGCCCGAACGGCCCTTGCCGCCGCGGCGTTGCGCCCGATAGGCCGACAGCGGCACGCGCTTGGTGTAGCCGGCATGCGACACGGTCACGACCATGTCCTCGCGCTGGATCAGGTCCTCGTCCTCGACCTCGCCTTCCTGCTCGGCGATCACGGTGCGGCGCGGCGTGCCGAACTCCGCCTTGATCGCGGTCAGTTCGTCCTTGATGATGCCCTGTACTCGCGCCCGCGAGCGCAGGATGTCGAGATAGTCGTTGATCTCGACCTTGAGCTTGTCGAGCTCGTCGGAAATCTCCTCGCGACCGAGTGCGGTCAGGCGCTGCAGGCGCAGGTCGAGAATCGCCTTGGCCTGCTCGAACGACAGCCGGATCGTGCCGTCCTCGGCGAGGCGGTGGCGCGGATCGTCGATCAGCGTGATGATGGCCTCGACGTCGCGCGCCGGCCAGTCGCGCGACATCAACGCCTCGCGCGCCGTCGCAGGATCGGGCGAGGTCCTGATGACCCTGATGACCTCGTCGATATTGGCGACGGCCACGGCGAGGCCGACCAGGATATGAGCGCGGTCGCGCGCCTTGTTGAGCAGGAACTTGGTCCTGCGCGTGACGACACGCTCGCGGAACGCGACGAAGATCGTCAGCAGGTCCTTCAACGTCATCGTCTGCGGGCGGCCGCCGTCGAGCGCCAGCATGTTGGCGGCGAAGCTCGTCTGCAGCGGCGTGAACTTGTAGAGCTGGTTGAGCACGACGTCCGGCACGGCGTCGCGCTTCAGCTCGACGACGACGCGGTAGCCGTCGCGGTCGCTCTCGTCGCGCAGGTCGGCAACGCCTTCGACCTTCTTCTCGCGCACCAGTTCGGCGATGCGCTCGACCATCGTGGCCTTGTTCACCTGGTAGGGAATCTCGGAGATGATGATCGCCTCGCGATCCTTGCGGATCGTGTCGATCGTCACCTTGCCGCGCATCATGATCGAGCCGCGGCCCAGATGATAGGCCGAGCGGACGCCGGCGCGTCCAAGGATGATGCCGCCGGTCGGGAAATCCGGCCCCGGAATGATGTTGATGAGCTCGTCGATCGTGAGCGCGGGATTGTCGATCAGCGCGATGCAGGCATCGATCACCTCGCCGAGATTGTGCGGCGGGATGTTGGTGGCCATGCCGACCGCGATGCCGCCGGCGCCATTGACCAGCAGGTTCGGGAACTTGGCGGGGAGGACCGACGGCTCCCGGTCGGAATTGTCGTAGTTGGCCTGGAAGTCGACAGTGTCCTTGTCGATGTCGTCGAGCAGCGGGATCGCCGACTTGGCGAGCTTCGCTTCGGTGTATCGATAGGCGGCCGGCGGATCGCCGTCGACGGAGCCGAAATTGCCCTGGCCGTCGATCAACGGCACCCGCATCGAGAAGTCCTGCGCCATGCGCACCATGGCGTCGTAGATCGACTGGTCGCCATGCGGATGATATTTACCGATGACGTCGCCGACCACGCGCGCGGACTTGACGTATTTCTTGTCGGGCGTGTGCCCCTGCTCGTACATCGAATACAGGATGCGCCGGTGCACGGGCTTGAGGCCGTCGCGCGCATCGGGCAGCGCTCGCGACACGATCACGCTCATCGCGTAATCGAGGTAGGAGCGTTTCATCTCGTCGAGGATGGAAACGGGACGAATGTCGGAAGGTCCGCCCGGCTCGCCGGGCTTCTCATCTTCTTTATCGGACAAAGGGGATACCGGTCGGTTTTGACACGCGAAAATCGCTTGGAATCATATAGCGCAGGAGCGCTCCGCAGGCCACCCCCAAACGGAGGAGGACCGAGCTTTTTCTGCTCGCCTTTCCAGAGACTTAACCAGATGACACGGCCCCACAAGGCCTGCTCGGGAACCGTCGCCGGCTAGAGCCCGAAGACCACCTTGTGCATGATCCGTCCGGGCATGAGCGTGAACAGTCCGGCGATCACGAGGGCACCGGAAAACAGCGTGATCATGGCCCGGCGATGGGCCGCTACCCGATGGCGGTGCGCCGCCCACACCGCAAGCGGCAGTACGGCCAGCGTGTAGAGCGACAGCAGGTGGATGGGGCTCCATGGCCCGACCAGCCGGATGGTGTGAGATCCAGAACGAGCTGATCGCGACGGCCGCCATGAGGGCGACCCAGATCCAGCCGAGCGTTCGATGCGGCAAGGTCCCTTTCGGGGCTGCGAACTGGACCAGCCCCAACGCGAACGCCGTCATCGCAGCGACGGCGTGCAGCAGGACGGCGGGTTCGGCGGCGAGCAGCGGTGCGAAGCTCATGCAACACCCCGGAGGTCAGGTTACGCACAGCTCAAGCAAACGAAACGTCAGACGCGCGCGATCGCCTGCAATGCGGGACCCGAGGTGATCGCTCCGGCTCCCGTCCCGACACGGACGGAAGCCACCTTAGTATCGGCCGAGGAAGAAGGCGCCTCAGAACGGAATGTCGTCGTCCATGTCGCTGTTGCGTCCGCCACCGCCGGCCGAAGCGACCGCGCGGCGCGGCGGCGCCATCGACGGACCGCTGCTGCCGAAATCGCCGCCACCCATGTCATCGGAGAAGCTGCCGCCACCGCCGCCCCGGCCATCGAGCATCGTCAACGTCGAGTTGAAGCCCTGCAGAACGACCTCGGTTGAGTACTTCTCGACACCGCTCTGGTCGGTCCATTTGCGGGTCTGCAGCGCGCCCTCGATGTAAACCTTGGCGCCTTTCTTCAGATACTGCTCGGCGACCTTGCAGAGACCCTCGTTGAAGATCACCACGCGGTGCCACTCGGTCTTTTCCTTGCGCTCGCCGGTCGCCTTGTCGCGCCACGTTTCCGACGTCGCAATGCTCAGATTGGCGATCGGCCGCCCATCCTGCGTACGCCGGATCTCGGGGTCCTTGCCGAGATTGCCGACCAGAATCACCTTGTTCACACTACCCGCCATCACCACTCTCCCGCGGTTTTCGATCATCGGACCGGCCGTCCACACCGGCCTCACGGCGTCCGGTGGCTAACCCTTCCTCTCGCGGCGGACCCTATACGGTTGCCGCGCAGTCCACCCGCCCTGTCCAATGCTTATCCACATATAGCAGGCGGAAGGTCGTCGTTCCAGTTTTGTTCGGCGCATATGTCTACAACCGTGCGTCGAGTTCCGCGGAACTCGACGGAACCGACAGTTCCCGCGATGGAACCCGAAATAAGTTCCTGAAATCACGGAAAAGTAATTAACTTTCATCAAGTTAGCGCGCCCCACTTCCTCCTCTGCTGTGGCTTTTGGGAGACGGTATCCAGGGTTGAATCGCGTATATTTGGGGACGGAATGGGGCCGTAAGCACGGTCGCACCAACTTTACAGAAGCGCGTCTCCGGGGACTATTTTGGAGACGCCCAAAGCGGGAGACTTGGGATGAAGAGAATTTTTCTTGGAGCTGTCAGCTTGATGGTCTTGGGGGCGCTGACACCGGCGGGAGCCGCCGATCTCGCCGCCCGCCCGTACACGAAGGCCCCGGTGATGGCACCGGCGCCGCTTCCGACCTGGGCCGGTTTCTATCTCGGTCTGCAGGGCGGCGGCGGCTGGGGCCGCAGCGATGAGACCTTCTTCGGTGCGCCGAATACGGCCATCTTCGCCGGTACACAGCGCTACGACATCACCGGCGGCTTCGCCGGCGGCGTGATCGGCTACAATTGGCAGGTCGACAACATCGTGTTCGGCCTCGAGGGCGACTACCACTGGGCGGACATCGACGGCCGCTCGGCCGTGGTCAACGCCGGCGTAGGTGACACCTACTTCACCAAGCTGCGCGGCTTCGGCGACATCAAGGGCCGGCTCGGCTGGGCTATGGGTCCGGCACTGTTGTTCGTCAGCGGCGGTGCCGCGGTCGGCGATCTGCAGCACCGCTACGATGGCGTTCCTGGCAATGTCTTCGTGCAGAACGACTGGCGCTGGGGTTGGACGATCGGCGCCGGTGCCGAGTACATGTTCGCTCCGAACTGGTCGGCCAAGGTCGAGTACAACTATCTCGACTTCGGCAAGAGCTCGATCCAGTACTCGCCGGTCGTGGCCAACCGCTCGGAGTGGACCGACACCGTCCACACCGTCAAGGCGGGCGTCTCCTACCACTTCGGTGGTCCGAGCGTGTCGCGCTACTGATCGCACGCACAAGGCGAATATGTCGAAAGGCCGGCCTCGTGCCGGCCTTTTTTGTGTGCCAGAACCGGCACTTGCTGGGCCGCTGTGTCGTTTGGGTGACGGCTTTTTGCTATGGAAGGGTCTAGAACCGTCCGGCGGGTGGGCGTTGGTGAGAGTGTGCGTGCGGGCGTCGGACGTGGTTTGGGGAATGCGATGAGAAGGCTGTTGCTGGGGGCGACAACTTCGCTGGCGCTGGGGATTGCGCCGGCCATCGCTGCCGATCTGCCCGCGCGCACCTTCACCAAAGCGCCTGCGATGATCGCGACGATCTATGATTGGAGCGGCTTTTATCTCGGCCTGAACGCGGGCGGCGGCTCTGCCCGCACCTGCTGGACCAACAACGTTACCTTTGCCGGTGTGGCGGCGACCAACGCAGAAGGCTGCCATGATGCGACCGGCGCGCTGGCGGGCGGCCAGATCGGCTATCGCTGGCAGGCTGGCGGCTGGGTGTTCGGCGTCGAAGGTCAAGGCAATTGGGCCAACCTCAAGGGCAGCAGAACCAGTCAGTTGGCCCCGGCCGTGACCAACCAGACCAGGATCAACGGCATCGGCGTGTTCACCGGCCAGATCGGCTATTCCTGGAACAACGTGCTCTGGTACGTGAAGGGTGGCGCCGCGGTCGCGGGTGAGAAGTACAACGGTCTCTCCACCGCAACGGGCGTCGTGCTCGACCAGTCCAGCGCCACGCGATGGGGGCCGCGGTCGGGACTGGCGTCGAGGTCGGCTTCGCCAAGAACTGGTCGGTCGCAGCCGAATACGAGCACCTGTTCATGGGCAACCGCACCCTGGGCTTCTCGGGTGTTCCCGGGGAGCCGCGGGCCGGACCGATGCGGTCGGCCAGGACGTCGACATGGCGACGGTCCGCGTCAACTATCGCTGGGGCGGTCCCGTCGTCTCCAAGCACTGACCGTCGAGAACCGGCACTCGAGGTCTGACGCGCCAAGCGCTCACCCGTCCCCGTAGCTCGGGACAGCTCTCCGATCTGCACGACGGTCGCGATCTTTACCCGCGCTTAAGCACGTTCGGCACATCCCGCCGCACGCCTGCTGCCGATCACGAGTTAGAAAGCAGTCTCTCCTACAACCAGCCACAGGCCACCTTCGCGTGGGCCCGGATCGGAGGGATCCGGTGCGAGGACAGTTATGGGACTGGGGAGAGACGAATGCAGAAGACGACCTTGATCTTGACCGCTGGCGCCGCGGCGCTGGGACTGGCGCCGGCCTCCGCGGCCGACTTCGCGACGCGCCCTTACAGCAAGGCGCCGCCGCCGGCCTATGTCACGCCGCTGCCGAGCTGGGCCGGGTTCTACCTCGGCGTCAACGGCGGCGCCGACTGGAGCCACAATTGCTGGACGCTCAATCGCGTCGGCGGCGTGCCGGTCGTGCCGACCCAGTCCGAAGGCTGCCACAATGGCTCGAGCGGACTCATCGGCGGCCAGGTCGGCTATCGCTGGCAGGCGGCGAGCTGGGTGTTCGGCGTCGAAGCCCAGGGCGACTGGACCGACCTGAAATCGTCGAATGCGAGCACGGCTGCGCTGGCTGCGGGAATCACCAACACCACCAAGACCGATGCGATCGGCCTGTTCACCGGCCAGGTCGGCTACGCCTGGGGCAACGTGCTCTGGTACGTGAAGCGGCGGTGCCGCCGTCACCCACAACAAATACACCGGCACGGCGAATGCGGCTGCGCCCTTCCCGGTCGGCACGCTGCTGGATTCCGCCAGTGAGACCCGCTGGGGCGGCACCGTCGGCACCGGCGTCGAGTTCGGCTTCGCGCCGAACTGGTCGGTCGCCGTCGAGTACGACCACCTGTTCATGGGCTCGCGCGACATCAGCTTCCCGGCCACCGCGACCGTGCTGTCGCGCGTCGACACCATCAAGCAGGACATCGACATGGCCACCGTCCGGGTGAACTATCGCTTCGGAGCGCCGATGGGCACGCGCTACTGAAAAAGCCGTCGCTCACACGCATTCGGAAAGGCCGGCCTTCGCGCCGGCCTTTTTCGTGTCAACAGCCCGGCATCGCCGCGGCGTTTTTGTGCTAAATATATGATTTATAATGCTTTTTCGTTTCTGTGGCGCGTGCGTTACAGCCTCCTCGGGACGCCCTGTGTATGACTTTCCCATCGCTTGTCATTCCAACCTCCCGGGGGAGAATTTGATGAAGAAGTTGCTTGTGATCACGACGGCGCTCGTCGGCATCGCAGCCGCCACATCCGCGTCGGCGGCCGATATGGCGGCACGGCCCTACACCAAGGCGCCGCCGATGGTCGCGCAGATCCTGAGCTGGTCGGGCCTCTACGCCGGTATTCAGGGCGGCGGCGGCTGGGGCACCAGCAAGGAGACCTTCCTGGGCCGCTTCAACGCGCCGGGCTTCCTGGGCACCCAGAACTACAACACCAATGGCGGCTTCGTCGGCGGCGTGCTCGGCTACAACTGGCAGGTCGACAACGTCGTGTTCGGCCTGGAAGGCGACTATCACTGGGCTGACATCAACGGACGCTCCGCCGTGATCAATGCCGGCGTGGGCGACACCTACTTCACCAAGCTGAGCAGCTTCGGCGACATCAAGGGACGCCTCGGCTACGCCGTAGGTCCCGCTCTGTTCTTCGTCAGCGGCGGTGCCGCTGTGGGCCAGTTGCAGCACCGCTACGACGGCGTGCCCGGCAACGTCTTCAGCCAGACCACCACCCGCTGGGGCTACACCGTCGGCGCCGGCGCGGAATACATGTTCGCGCCGAACTGGTCGGCCAAGCTCGAGTACAACTATCTCGACTTCGGCAAGAGCGCGATCCAGTACAGCGCTTTCGCGACCAACCGCTCCGAGTGGAAGGACACCGTCCACACCGTCAAGGCCGGCCTCAGCTACCATTTCGGCGGCCCGGTCATCGCCAAATACTGACACCTGCAACCGACAGGTTCTGAGAAAGGCCGGCGGAAGCCGGCCTTTTTTGTTGCGCTGATGCCACCTTGCCGGCTCGCCACACCCGGAACCAAGCAATTGAGTGACAAAGGCTTTCTGGAACCTGCCCGTAAAAACGCGGTTTGGCCGCGAGTGTGTCTTCAGGGTGACGGTAATCCGTACGGAACCGGGCTATAGGAACCTCGTCAACTTGAACGGGTGAGTCTGTTTCGTGCGTGAGCCTAACGGTGCGATGCGGACTTCGAGGAATAAACTGGAGACTGGAATGAAGAAGATCCTGCTCGCGACCGTGGCCCTGGCCGCCCTGGCCGCTCCCGCTGCCGCCGCTGATCTCGCCGCACGCCCGACCTACACCAAGGCCCCGGTCCTCGCGCCGGTGCAGACCTGGACCGGCTTCTACATCGGCGCCATGGGCGGCTACGCCAACGAGGATGCCGACTTCGCGGCCATGAAGGGCGGCTTCGCCGGCGGCACCGTCGGCTACAACTGGCAGCAGGGCGCTGTCGTGTTCGGCCTCGAGGCCGACGCCGCTTGGGCCGACATCAACGCAAACGTTGGTGCGCTCGGCGTCAACGCCGAGTCCAAGATCCGCGACTGGGGCACCGTCCGTGGCCGCATCGGCTACGCCTTCGGCCCGACCCTGCTGTACGCGACCGGTGGTTACGCCTGGGCTGACAACCGCATCTCTCTGACGGCCCCCGGCTTCGCCGCTGCCGACAGCAAGATCCACTCGGGCTGGACCGTCGGCGCTGGCGTCGAATACATGTTCGCCCCGAACTGGTCGCTGAAGGGCGAATACCTCTACAAGAGCTTCGGTGGCGAGAGCTACACCTTCACCGGCCTCGGCACGCTCGCGACCGGCACGCTCAACGTGCACTCCGGTCAGGTCGGCATCAACTACCACTTCTAAGTCTAAGCCTCCGGGCCAACGCACACAGCCTCCGCTCCGCCAGAGCGGAGGCTTTTTCTTTGTGGGATCGCGCACACCGTCGGACGGAACCGGCAGTCTCCTGCCATTCGCTGCCATTCCCTGAGCGCATTGTTGATGATCTGCTGACGGCACTGGAAATCCAGCTCCGTTCTTCCTACGTTCCGACCATACCTTTTCCCCCTGGCGTCCGATGGCCGGCTTCCGGCGAAACGCGCCTGCAACGATGGCGCGACTCTGCGCCGTGGGACGATCGTCATGGATGAAGTGCTCAAGGCCAAGCAGCGCGCGCAAGCCAACCAGTCGAGCCTGCGGGCCATCACCATCCGCGGCGCACGCGAGCACAATCTGAAAAACATCGACGTCGAGATCCCGCGCGACAGGCTGGTGGTGTTCACCGGGCTGTCCGGCTCCGGCAAATCCTCACTCGCCTTCGACACGATCTACGCCGAGGGCCAGCGGCGCTACGTCGAGATCGCTGTCGGCCTATGCACGCCAGTTCCTGGAGATGATGCAGAAGCCGGACGTCGACCAGATCGACGGCCTGTCGCCGGCGATCTCGATCGAGCAGAAGACGACCTCGAAGAACCCGCGCTCGACGGTGGGCACGGTCACCGAGATCTACGACTACATGCGCCTGCTGTGGGCGCGCGTCGGCGTGCCCTATTCGCCTGCCACCGGCCTGCCGATCGAAAGCCAGACCGTCTCGCAGATGGTCGACCGCGTGCTGGCGCTGCCCGAAGGCACCCGCCTCTATCTGCTGGCTCCGGTCGTGCGCGGACGCAAGGGCGAATACAAGAAGGAGCTCGCCGAATATCTCAAGAAGGGCTTTCAGCGCGTCAAGATCGACGGCACCTTCCACGAGCTCGCCGAGGCGCCCACGCTCGACAAGAAGTTTCCGCACGACATCGACGTCGTCGTCGACCGCATCGTCGTGCGCGCCGATATCGGTCAGCGCCTCGCCGAGAGCTTCGAGACCGCGCTGAAGCTCGCCGAGGGCCTGGCTGTGATCGAGTTCGCGGATGCCCCCGCCTCGGCCGCCCCGGCCGAGGAGAAGAAGAAGACCGCCAAGATCCACGACAAGAGCGGGCCCGAGCGGATCCTGTTCTCGGAGAAGTTCGCCTGCCCCGTGTCCGGCTTCACCATTCCCGAGATCGAGCCGCGGCTGTTCTCGTTCAACAACCCCTACGGCGCCTGCCCGGAATGCGGCGGCCTGGGGGTCGAGCAGCATGTCGACGCCGACCTCGTCATTCCCGACAAGGACGTCACTTTGCGCAAGGGCGCGATCGCGCCCTGGGCCAAGTCGTCGTCGCCTTATTACCTGCAGACGCTGACCGCGCTCGGCAAGTTCTACAAGTTCACCTTGGACACCAAGTGGAAGGACCTGCCCAAGAAGACGCAAAACGCGCTGCTGCACGGCTCCGGCGACGACGAGATCAAGTTCACCTATGAGGACGGCGTCCGCTCCTACGACACCAAGAAGCCGTTCGAGGGCGTCATCACCAACATCGAGCGTCGCTTCCGCGAGACCGAGAGCGAATGGGCCCGCGAGGAGCTCGGCAAGTACTTCAACGACGTGCCCTGCGCCGGCTGCAACGGCTATCGCCTCAAGCCTGAAGCGCTGTGCGTCAAGGTCGGCGGCAAGCACATCGGCGAGATCAGCGATCTCTCCGTGAAGGCGGCCGGCGAATGGTTCGCCGAGGTGCCGAAGGCGCTGAACGCGCAGCAGACCGAGATCGCCACCCGTATCCTCAAGGAGATCCGCGACCGCCTGACCTTCCTGCTCGACGTCGGCCTGAACTATCTCACCCTGGCGCGCTCCTCCGGCACGCTGTCCGGCGGCGAGAGCCAGCGCATCCGCCTGGCGTCGCAGATCGGCTCGGGGCTGACCGGCGTGCTCTACGTGCTCGACGAGCCGTCGATCGGCCTGCACCAGCGCGACAATGCCCGCCTGCTCGACACGCTGAAGCGGCTGCGCGACCTCGGCAACACCGTGATCGTGGTCGAGCATGACGAGGATGCCATTCGTCTCGCCGACTACGTGCTCGACATCGGCCCCGGCGCCGGCACTCATGGCGGCAACATCGTCGCCGAGGGCACGCCGGCCGAGATCATGCGCAATCCGGCGTCGCTGACCGGCAAATACCTCACCGGCGAGCTCGAGGTCGAGGTGCCCGAGCGGCGGCCGCCGAACCATCGCCGCACCATCAAGGTCGTCAACGCCCGCGGCAACAATCTCAAGAACGTCTCGGCGGAGATCCCACTCGGCCTGTTTACGGCCATCACCGGGGTGTCCGGCGGCGGCAAGTCGACGCTCCTGATCGACACGCTCTACAAGGCGATCGCGCGCAAGCTCAACGGCGCCAACGAGGCTGCCGCGCCGCACGACCGCATCGAGGGCCTGGAGCACATCGACAAGATCATCGACATCGACCAGTCGCCGATCGGCCGCACCCCGCGCTCCAACCCCGCGACCTATACCGGGGCGTTCACGCCGATCCGCGAATGGTTCGCCGGCCTGCCGGAATCCAAGGCGCGCGGCTACGAGCCCGGCCGCTTCTCCTTCAACGTCAAGGGTGGCCGCTGCGAGGCCTGCCAGGGCGACGGCGTCATCAAGATCGAGATGCACTTCCTGCCGGACGTCTACGTCACCTGCGACGTCTGCAAGGGCAAGCGCTACAACCGCGAGACGCTCGACGTCCTGTTCAAGGGCAAGTCGATCGCCGACGTGCTCGACATGACGGTCGAGGAGGCCGCCGAATTCTTCAAGGCGGTGCCGCGCGTGCGCGACACGTTCGAGACTCTGCGCCGCGTCGGCCTCGACTACATCCATGTCGGCCAGCAGGCCACCACGCTGTCCGGCGGCGAGGCCCAGCGCGTCAAGCTCGCCAAGGAGCTGTCCAAGCGCGCCACCGGCCGCACGCTCTACATCCTCGACGAGCCCACCACCGGCCTGCACTTCCACGACGTCAAGAAGCTCCTGGAGGTGCTGCACGAGCTGGTGGCGCAGGGCAACACGGTGGTGGTGATCGAGCACAATCTCGAGGTCATCAAGACCGCCGACTGGGTCATCGACCTCGGCCCCGAAGGCGGCGACGGCGGCGGCGAGATCGTCGCCTGGGGCCCGCCCGAGGACATCGTCAAGGCCCCGCGCAGCTACACCGGTCAGTTCCTGAAGCCGGTGCTGGACAAGTCCGCCAAGCCGAAGAAGCGCGGACGTGGGGCAGCGAGCGAGGCGGCGGAGTAGTTGCCCTCAACTCCCTTGCATCGATCGTCATTGCGAGCGAAGCGAAGCAATCCAGGGGCGCGTACGCGACTCTGGATTGCTTCGTCGCTTCGCTCCTCGCAATGACGCATGTGATTGATACCGATTCATCACAGCAAAGCCCGCCGCTCTCTGCAGAGCGGCGGGCTCGATGATTTCTGCAGCGAACTCAGACTACCACTGGCGATAATAACCGCTGCGCGTGCCGTTGTTGTTGCCGCCAGGGCCGACATCGCCCTGGGTCGAGCTCGGTGTCGGATGGTTGGTGCCGTTGTAGCCGGCGCCCCAGCCCGGACCGTCATACGGACCCGGCGCGACGGCGACGTAGCCTTCCTCATAGACCGGCCCCGGCGCCCAGGCGAAGGAATCGCGGTAGGCATAGGTGCTGGTGACCTGGCCGCCATAGCCGTAGCCGCCCGGCCCGTACTCACCGGCCGAGGCGCCGATCGTGCCGGCGACCAGCGTGACGGCGGTGAGCGCGGCCAATCCAAACATGCGTGTCATGAACTTGCTCCGTTGTTCCTAATTCATCGAGGAACCAACAATCGTCATGCCTCAACGGTTCCGCCACCCGCCACAACATGTGTGCGACACAACGTGGTGCTCAAATTGCCGCGATCGGATGATCCGGAGTCCTGGTCTCATCAGCTCGCAAGCGCCTGGGCGTCCTTTCAGACACGACAAACCCGCCGCTCTTGTCCGAGCGACGGGCTTGATCGACTTCACTTCAACGCGAGGCGACGACTACCACTGCCGGTAGACGCCGGTCAGCGTGCCGTTGTTGTTGCCGGACGGACCGACATCGCCCTGGGTCGAGCCCGGGGTCGGATGGTTGGTGCCGTTGTAGCCGCGGCCCCAGACCACTGGGCCAGCCACCGCAGCCGGCGCGTAGGCCGGCGCCGGTGCGGCGCCATACACAGGTTCGGAATCGGTGGTCTGCGCCGGCGGCACCCAGGCCATCGTGTCGCCGAAACGGGCATAGCCCTGCGCCGACGCGGCGGCGGTGCCGATCACCACGGTGGCTGCGGCCAGCGCGGCCATCTTGATCGTGCGTTGCATGTCTCTCTCCTTGCTTCTGTGCGGGGTCAACCGCCGCACCGCGCAAGGCGTTCCTGCAGCGCACACTCACAAAAATCGTGATGAAAGGTTGATTGGCCGCCGCACCGAGCCCCTTGCAGGACTGAGCGAACCCAGCCCCGCAAAAGCTCCCCTGCGGCGCTCAGGCCGCGACGGCGACCGCCCGCGGCCGCGCCACGCCGGTCTTGGTGACTCCCGGCAGCGGCGGCGCCTTCGTGCCGGTCGCATGCGGGAAATACTGCAGCTGCATCGAATGCATGTAGCCGGCTTCCGCGGTCCAGGAGTCGTTCGCCTCGACGATCGGCGTGATCGTGAACAGGTCCGGATTGCTCGGCGCAATCGCCGTATAGGTCGGGATCGCCGCGCTGAGCCACTCGAGCGGTTTGTAGATCGAGTAGTAGTTGGTGTCCTTCAGGACCGGCGCCGGCGGCGGATAGGTGCCGAGAATCCCGTTCAGGTTGGCCCAGCCCATCGGCACGATATCGTTGCTGTTGACCGCCGCATAGTAGGTGTAGGCCTTTGCGAACATGGTCGCGAATCCTGCGTTCCACATCGTCGGAGCCGCGAAGGTGTGCGGCCACAGCGTGAACTTCAGCGACGAGTTCAGCTTCGGCAGCTGATCCTGCAGCCACGCCGTCGCCACCACGGCGAGCGCGCCGCCGAGGCTGTGCCCGGTCACCATCAGTTGCGGGTTCTGGCTTGGCCGCGAGGCCGCGCAGATAGTCCAGCAGCGACAGGTCCGTCATGGGATCGGTGAGCGCGATGACCAGCGCCAGCGCGTCGTTGATTCCGGCGCTGATCTGCAGCGGCGCGCCGGCCTGCTGCGGATACAGCCACGGCACCTGGAAAACCGCGTCGGCATCGGCGAGCACGTTCTCGAAGGCGCCGGCGACCGAGCCGTCGACATCGGTGCCGCGGAACGCCAGCGCATAGCTGCCGTCGCTGCCTTGCGCGACATAGGCGAGCACGCCGTTGTTGACCGCCGGGCCCCAGACGAGCGACCACGGACCGTTCGCCGCGCCCGACGGGACGGACTTCAGCATCGTCACGAAATCGCTCGGCTGAACCGCATCGAGCGCGTCGTCGATATAGGCGAAGTAGGACAGATACGCTGCAGCAACCTTGTTGAGGGCCATGTGAAATCCTCTGGCTTGGAAGGATGAAAACAATTTCGATCAAATCGGGCAGGCGGATCCTGATCCGCCGGCGCACCGGGATCATAGACCGCGTTATCTCCAGATGCACATCACAACATGTTCAACCCCTGATCATCGAACGTCACCATGGAGCAGCGACACGCAATGGTCGCGTCTCGTTGCGCCCGGCCCCTCCCATTGCTATGGCGCAGGGCTGTCGCAGCACGACAGGCCTCGACGATCATCAGCCCCTCGCCACGCTCACCCCGCGCGATGCCATATTCTCTCGTCATCTTCGATCTCGACGGTACGCTCGCCGACAGCTTCCCGTGGTTTCGCACCCACGTGAACATCGTCGCCCAGCGCTTCGGCTTCCGCCAGGTGAAGGACGAGGACATCGACGGGCTGCGCCATGCCTCGACCCGTGAGATCCTCGATTTCCTTCAGGTGCCGCGCTGGAAGCTGCCCTTCATCGCGCGCCACGTGCGCCGCCTGAAGACGGCGCATGCAGCGAGCATCCCGCTGTTTGCAGGCGTCGACATCATGCTCGACACGCTTGCCGCGAACGGCACCATGCTCGCATTGGTCTCGTCGGACAGCGAGGCCAACGCGCGGCAGAAGCTCGGATCGCGCGCGGAGCTGTTCGCCGATTTCGATTGCTCGGCGTCGGTGTTCGGCAAGGCACGGAAGTTTCGGCGGGTGCTGAAGCGGCTGCGCGTCGACCCGGCCCAGGCCATCGCGATCGGCGACGAGACCCGCGACATCGAGGCGGCGCGCGCCGCCGGAATCGCCTTCGGCGCGGTGACATGGGGCTATGCCGCGGAGCGCGCGCTGCGCGAGCAGCAGCCGGAGATGCTGTTCACGCGGATGGACGAGATCGTGGAGCGGCTGGTCGTGCCTGCCGGACGAGATCCGTAGCCTGCATCGGTGCCGGGACAGCGACAAACCTCAATACCTGCCCGCGTCTTTGCGAGCCCCTGGTCGTAGCCCGGATGAGCGCAGCGACATCCGGGGTCACCGCTGGCGTCGGATGAGAACCCGGATATCGCTGCGCTCATCCGGGCTACAGTCCGTGCCCAACGCCTCACCGCCGCAGGAACGCGCCAAAGGCGCGCGGACCGTCGCCGACCTTGATCTCTCCCGTGACCTTCAGCGCGGCCACGTCGATGACGCTCAGGACGTTGCTCTCCCAATTGGCGACGATGACGCGCTGGCCGTCGGCGGTCGCCTCGATGCCCTCCGGATAGTCGCCGACAGTGATGCGCTTGACCGGCTGCAGGCTCGCCAGGTCGAACACGCTGACCGTGCCGTCATACTGGTCGGTGACAAAACCCCTGCCCTGCGCCAGCGCGACCGCATAGGGCCGCAGGCCGGTCTTGACCCGGCCGATCTCGCTGAACTCGGCGAGGTCGATCACCGAGACGTCGTTGGAGGCGACATTGGCGGTGTAGGCGCGCTTGCCCGCGGCGTCGATGGTGACGCCGAACGGCCGGGTGCCGACCTTGATGGTCTTGAGGCGCTGGCGCGTGGCGGTGGCGATCACCGAGACCATGTCGTCGTCGCGGTCGGCGGAGAGCAGCAGCTTGCCGTCGGGTGTCACCGCCAGCCCCGACGGCGAGGCGCCGACCGCAATGCTGCCGGTCACGGTCCGGGTCTTCGCATCGATC
The DNA here is from genome assembly GCA_050641875.1 of Bradyrhizobium oligotrophicum. Taxonomy (GTDB): domain Bacteria; phylum Pseudomonadota; class Alphaproteobacteria; order Rhizobiales; family Xanthobacteraceae; genus Bradyrhizobium; species Bradyrhizobium oligotrophicum_B. The sequence goes on along the minus strand of CP192619.1, from coordinate 5,624,430 downwards.
ACGCGGATTGCGGCGTTGTACCAGTCTGCGACGTAGACCGTCGCACCGTCCGGTGTCACCGCAATGCCGAGCGGCCCGCCACCGACCTCGACCCGTTCAACGACCTTTCGCGCGACAGCGTCGACCACGCTGACGGTCTTGTCGTCCGGACTCGCCACATAGGCGAAGCGTCCATCGGCCGCAACGGCAACACCGGCCGGCTTGCCACCGATCGGGATCGTCGCCACCGGCTTCGAGGTCGCGAGGTCGACGATCGTCAGGTCATCGCTGAGCTGATTGGTGACGAAGGCTTCCTCGGCATGGGCGATGATTGTGGCGGAGGCGAGCAGGATACCAGACAGAAGAGCTCGGAGACGCGAGAGACGACGCGCGCTGGCTCGGCATCTGCCCATGGACGGAAGCGCGATCGCATATGGCAATCGGAGTCTGGCGCTCGTCTGTATCGAGGCCGTCATGGCCGGGCTTGTCCCGGCCATCCACGTCGTTCGGCATCCTCGGAAGGACGTGGATGCCCGGGCCTTCGCCGCGCCGGAGCGGCTTCGGCCGCGCAAGCCCGGCCATGACGGAGTAACCGACTGGCCGGGTTGCTCGTAGCAGTCCGAGATGGAGAGCGCGGACCAGGCAACATCGTCAAGCGCCACTAGCTCCCGCTCTCCACCTTCTTCTTCAACCCTTCGAGCCCACCCTTGTAGAGCCCGCTCACCGCATTCACCGCGGCCTCGTCGTTCAGCTCCGGCGGGGGTCGTTGTTGGGGAAGCCGCGATAGAAGGCGCCGTTCCATTCGACGACGCTGCCCTTCCCGTCCGCGCTCGGCGTCACCGCAATCGTCGACGAGTAGTTCGTCACCGGCAGCACCTTCACGTCGACGGCGGTGATGCGGTACGAATAGCTCATCTTCTCGGCGTCGTATTTGTAGAGCTCCTCGTCGACGGTAGCGCCGCCCTTCAGGGTCAGCTTGCGCGTGGCGCCAATCTCGTTGCCCTTCTCGCCCGCGGTCTTGTCGACGACGCCGAGCCAGCTCATGTCCTGGAAGTTGCCGATCACGGCCCACACCTTGGCGGGCGCGGCGTTGATCTCGACATGCTCCTGCACCTTGCGCCGGGTGGGACCATGCGCATCCGCCGTGCTCAAAGCCGTCGTTGCGATCGCGAGCGCCGCCGTTGCGACCAGCGCCTTGCCGAACACCATCCTCATCTCGTTTCCTCGGTCCGTCTCATTGGCCCGCGCATCCGGCGCGGGCCGCCCATCTTTGCACCGCACCGGATTGTTGCAACAAAAAAGACCGTGTCGTGACCGCCTCAATTTGCGCCGCAGCAGCGCTTGTATTTCTTGCCGGAGCCGCAGGGACAGGAGTCGTTGCGGCCGATCTTGCCGAACGACGCGAAGGGATTGGGCTGCCGGGCGAAGCTGGTGGACGCGGGCAGCGGAGCCCCGCTCTGCCGGTATCGATACAACGTCAGCACCGCCTCGCGGATATTTTGGGGCGCATTGCGACTGAGATTTCGATATTCGACGGGATCCGGATCCTGGTCGAGCGTCGCACCGATCATCATCATCAGACCGACCGCAGCCATGGCGACTTCGCCGCCCACCCGCTCATACGCATCGAACCTGTCGCGACGCAGGTTCGTGGCCGCCGCAAAGCCGTCGATCCACAGCTCCCAGACGACCTCGCCGTTGAAGCCGTCGATAGGAAAGCGCGGCTGGTACTGCTCCGGATGACGCGCGAGCGTCAGCGCAATCTCCCGGTGATAGTCCATGACCAGCCCGAGCACCTCGTTGGCATGGTCGATGCTGGTGAAGACGGAGCGATGCCCCTTGCCGAGCCCGAAGGCCGCCGCGAACCATTCGCCCGGTGGAATCGGCTCAGGGAGCACGAGCAGTCCGGCGATGAAGCCGTCGAGCTCCTCCAGCACCATGGCGCGATCGTCCAGGGCCAGGAGCGCCCGTTCGAGCTTGTCGTGGCGACCGATCTGCTCCGGCATGCAGCCCTCTTCCTTCGCTCCCGTCACGTTCCGAGTCGCCCGACGGGCATGCCGCGGACATGACCGAGCTACAACGCGGCCGTTTTGACACCAAAACAGCCGTGCGCGCAAAAACTAAATTTCCGCGCGGGATCAGCGGCATCACCCTTGTCCAGTCCTGCCGTGAAGAATATTCTTCTTTCGTTTTTACGGAATTTCTGTTTTCCTGCATGCGTCCTGTCCTCACGAGAGGGGCGCTTCGCGGTCGTCACGGGCGTGGAGGACGGGATGCGATGGACGTCACGGGCCCGGTGCTGATGCGCAAGACGACGGGCTGCGGGGCGGACGGCGAAATCGTGTGGTCCTGACCTCCCGACGCTGAGGTCAAATGGGTGTCGATGCCCCCAAAGCATTGCGCCGATGACGGTGGCCAGAAAGCCCGGTGCACCGAGGAGAGCGCGTATAAGCTGGTAGAAACCGTCGCGCAGGGAAGGCCGGTTGCTCGGCCAATCCTGTGGTTCCTGCCGCCTGCATTTTTTCGCAGGCGGGCCATGGGTGCGGCCTGCACCCGGCCTTCCCTGCGCCCTCTCATTTGAGGAGGGCGGCGAACGATGCAAAGCCCGGACGCAACATGCGCCGCGGGACGACGACAACGTGCGCGAAGACGATGGCCTGTACCTATGAAACGCAGCCGCTCCGTATTGCTCCGCTGTCATCGCCCGGCCCCGACCGGGCGATCCAGTACGCCGCGACCCATCGGTCAAAAACGACGGCCTCTGGAATACTGGTTCGCCCGGTCGAGCCGGGCGATGACAGCGGTTGTTACGGTTGCCACCGAAACGAGCAATCCAGAGTCGTCCGGAGCCCTCACTCCGCAAACAGGCCCTGTACGAACCCGTCCGGATCATTGCAGAAATCGCGCATGGCCTTGAAATGATCGGTGTCCTGCACGCGGACGGGCTCCAACCCATGTTTGGTCAGACGCAACAGGGTCGCGCCAGGATAGGCCATCAAGACCGGCGAATGCGTCGCCATCAACACCTGGCAACGGCTGGATTCATCCATGCGCCGCATCAGCTTCAGGAACTCGATCTGGCGCGCCGGCGACAGTGCCGATTCCGGCTCGTCGAAAATGTAGATGCCCTGGCGCTGGCAGCGTTCCTCGAAGAAGCGCAGGAACCCCTCGCCATGCGAATGCGACAGGAAGTCGGGCGGCGGCCCGCCGAGCGGATCGTCCAGTGCGGCCTGGTCGAGATAGCGCGCCACCGAGAAGAAGCTCTCAGCGCGGAAGAACCAGCCTTGCGTGATCTTCGGCAACCAACTCGCGCGCAACGCGGCGGCAAGTGCGCCGCCCATGCGCTCGATCGCACGCCCATGGTCGACCGGCATGTACCCCTTGCCGCCGCCCGCCTCGTCATAGCCGGCGAGCGCGGCAATGCCTTCGAGCAGGGTCGATTTGCCGGCGCCGTTCTCGCCGACGATGATGGTGATCGCGCTCGTGAAGCTGAGCTCGAAGGCGTCCTGCAGGAACGGCAGGCAGAACGGATAGGCTGTCCGGTCGGCAATCCCAGCCGGATCGAGCCACAGCCGCTTCAGATACGGTGCCGGCAGCCGGATCTCGCGCTGCTTCCTCGCCATGACGCCTTCACAACCTCGGAGACCTCGCCGCAAATCTCGCACATCGCAGCCGTATCGGCCATCTCCGGCTCGACGCTAAGCCACGACCTCCAGCACCAGCTCCATCGTCATCAGCACCGGGTTGTCACCGCGGACGAGGCGGCCCTGCGCGAGCGCGCCAGTGTAGTCGACCAGCGCGACATCGAGCGTGGCTTCAAGACCGTCGTCGCCGGGGGCGATCGTGCCGGCGGTGATCGTCAGCTCCGTCGCGAACGGCTCGACCACGCCGCCGCCCTCGAAGCGCGCTCCGATGGTCGAGCCGACGCCGCCGTGGATGCGCGCTTTGCTGATCCCCTGCGCCCGGCAGAATGCCTCGAGGCAGACGGCGAAATCCTGGTTCGGCCGCAGCCGCAGCGCGAAGGCGCGGCGATCCGTCGTGGCGCCGCTTGGTGCGGCCGTTACCGGACCGAACAGCTTGAAGCCGGTCTCGACGTCCGGCTCTGCCGTGAAGATCGCGCCATCGAGCCCGAAAGCGTCGACCTCGAACGTTTCGGCGACAACGGTCTCCTCCGGCAGGATGTGGCCTCCCCCGCGCGGCCGCCCTGTTCCGTCCACAGCGCGTGGCAATGGAAGAATGGCGCGCCGTCGCGCACGCCGAGCGTCATCGTCGCGGTCGACAGGCGCGTCACACCAGCAGGCCGATAGGTCTCGCTGTAGAACGCGGCATGATCCGGCGTCTTCGACAGCGCCGGCATCACATAGGCGAACGGTCCGAGCGCGCCGGCTTTGATGTCAAGCACGCCGCCGGCAAAGCCATTGGCCGCAAAGCCGCGGCGCGCGGCTTCCAGGAGCGGCACCCCCTGCTCCATGGTGAAGGTGAACGCGCGGCCGCGGGCCTCGACCCACTGGATACGTTCCGCGACCGGCGCGCCGGGCTGGGTGATGGATCGCATCACGCGTCAGCCCTGCCTGGTGAGGTCGAGCAGCCCGCGCGCCTCGAGCTCGTCGCGCACCAGGCGCTTGGGGATCTTGCCGTAGCCGGACTTCGGCAACGCGTCCCAGAAGAAGAACCGCTTCGGCATCTTGTAGCGCGGCAGCTTGGTGGCGAGATAGCCGGCAATCGCGCTTTCGCTCGGCACCGTTGCGCCCTCGCGCGCGACGCAGACGGCGACCCCGACCTCGCCCCAGACCGGATCGGGCACGCCGAGCACGGCGACCTCGCCGATGTCGGGATGAGTCAGGATCTTTCCTCGACCTCGCGCGGATAGATGTTGGAGCCGCCGGAGATGTACATGTCGGACGCGCGCCCGGTGATGTAGACGAAGCCCTGCGCATCCATGTGGCCGAGATCACCGGTGCGGAACCAGCCGTCGCGGAACGCCTTCGCATTGGCTTCGGGATTGTCGTAGTAGCCCGCGAACACGGCCGGACCGATGACGCAGATCTCGCCGGTCTCGCCCGGCTTCAGCTCGCGTCCCTGCTCGTCCTGGATCGAAACCTGCATGCCCGTGCGCTCATAGCCGCAGGTGCCGATCCGCGCCTCCGGTCCATCCTCTTCCTCGTGCGCTGCGGCCGGCAACACCGTGATGTTGCCGGTGACCTCGCCGAGGCCGAAATACTGCACGATCACCTTGCCGAGCCGCGCCAGCGCGCGCTTCTGATCCTCGCGATACATCGGCGCACCGGCATAGATCACGTGGCGCAGCGAGGAGTGATCGAACTGGTCGACCGCGGGATGCTCGACCATCATCTTCAGGATGGTCGGCACCGTGAACAGGTTGCTGACGCGATGCGTCTCGATCAGGCGGAAGGCCTCGGTGATGTCGAACTTCTCGCTCGGCAGCAGCACGGTCTTGGCGCCGCGCGCGCTCTGCATCAGCTGGTGCACGCCGGCGCCGTGCGACAGCGGCGCCACGACGAGAGACGCGTCGTGCTCGGTCGTGCCCGGCGTCAGATCCGCGAGATGATTGGTGATGACGAACGCCATCTGGCCATGCGTCAGCACCGCCGCCTTGGAGCGACCGGTCGTGCCGGAGGTGAAGAAGAACCAGCAGGGATCGTCGTGCTCGACGGCCGCGTTCGCCACCTCGGCGCCGGCGTGCGCCTTGATCGCGTCAGCGACGGAGCGCGAGCCGAAGCTGCCGCCTTCACCGATGCGCCAGGTGAAGTCAGCAGTGGTCACTGCGGCAGCATGATCCGGAAAGTCGCCGTGGCAGAGAAACGCCTTCGCGCCCGAGGCGGTCGCGAGGTAGGCGACCTCGTCCGGCATCAGGCGGAAATTGGTGGGCACCCAGACCGCGCCGAGCCGGAACGCGGCGAACATCGAGACGAACATCTCCTCGCAGTTCTTGGAGTGCACCAGAATGCGATCGCCCTTGGCGATGCCCTGCTCGGCCAGCGCCGCCGCGAGCGCCGAGACCATCGCGTCGATTTCGCGCCAGGTCCACGACCTCTCGCCCCACACGAAGCCGATGCGGTCGCCGAGCCGGCGGCCATTTTGCGTGACGATATGCGCGAGGTTCATCACCCGGCGGGACATGCGCAAGGAGGCCGGTGTCATCGACAACCTCTCGCGCCGCTGCAGTTGACGAACAGACCCATGGAAGCGTCCCCTCGATCGATCCTTCAGGCGATCTCAGCCGCCCGATACCTTTGGGCCTGTTTATCCCGGTCCTGCGCGCCCTCGCAAGGCCGGCCTCGCCATCGCACCCATGCGGTGGCGTGTTCGAACGGATGCAGATGCCGCGCGACAAACCGTGGCCGGCCGCGCATTTCTTCATATCACCGCGCGCCGAATCTGATTTGAGGACAACCATGATCGATCGTCGCTTCCTGCTTCTCGGCCTCGCTGGCGTGCTCGCCGCTTCTCCGCTGCACGCGCAGGCGCCTTCTTCCAACGAGCCCGTCGGCATCATGACCGCGATCTACACCCGCGTCGCCAAGGGCAAGGGCGAGGATGGCGGCACCTTCGTCATCGAGGACAAGGCGGCGCGCGCGAAATATCTGTCGAAGTCGCTGGCCGCCCAATGGGCGAAGATGGACGCCCGCACGCCCAAGGGCGAGGTCGGGGCGATCGATTTCGATCCCGTCACGAATTCGCAGGATCCCGATGTCGCCTCGTTCAAGGTGACGCCGGAAATGCAGGACGGCGACAAGGCAACCGTTGCGGTCAGTATTCGCGGCCACCGCACCGAGCGCAAGGAACAGGCCGACGACATCATCCGTTACGACCTCGTGCGCGAAGCGGGCCAATGGAAGATCGACGACATCCGGGGTGCGGTCGATGGCAAGCCATGGTCGATCCGCGCAATGCTGGCGGAGTTCCTCAAGATCACCGAGAAGCCCAAGCGAAAGTGAAGCCGAAGCGAAAGTAGAGACCAATGACTGATGTCCGTGACAACAAGGCCGGGAGCCGCTTCGAGCTCGACATCGATGGCCAAGTCGCGTTTGCCAATTACCGGGCCACGCCGCAGGGGGTGATCATCACCCATACTGAGACCCCGCTACCGCTGCGAGGCCGCGGCATCGGCTCGCAACTCGTGGCAGGCGCGCTCGCGCTGATCCGCGCCGACGGCCGCAAGGTCATCGCGGGCTGCAGCTTCGTCGCCGACTACCTCCGTGACCATCCGGAGAACCGGGACATCATGGCCTGACGGGGCCGTAGAACTACCGGCCGAAACGATCGGACGGCGCGCTTTAACGCAATGGCTACCTGGATGGATCAGCAATCCCCCGCCGAACAAGCAACCCGGCCAATGGGGAGAGGCACATGTTCATCACAGCCATTTTCGACGTTCTCAAGCGCTACGTTCACTATCGTACCCAACTCGCCTATCTCGACCAGCTCGACGAGCGCACGCTCCGCGACATCGGCTTCAACCGCGACCAGCTGCACGCGGAGGCCTGGGAACGCGCCGGCTTCGTCCACGTCTGAGGCGCTGGCGCAGCGTCACGCCGGACGCGATCCAAGACGACAAAGGCCCGCACGATGGCGGGCCTTTCGCTTTCTTGTACTTGCCGTGAGCGGCGCACGCTCAGTGCTTGATCTCCGGCGGCAGCTTGCCGCCATTGGCGGCGAGCTTGCTCATCACCTGCTTGTGCAGCCACACGTTCATGCTGGCGGAGTCGTTGGTGTCGCCGCTATAGCCGAGCTCCTTGGCGAGCTCCTTGCGCGCAGCGAGGCTCGAATCGATATCGAGCGCCTTCATCAGGTCGACGATCGAGGTTCGCCACTCCAGCTTCTCGTGCTTGGCAGCCACCGCCTTGTCGACGATCGCAGCCACATCGACATTTTGCGGCGCAGCCGTCGGGGACGCAGCCGCGCCGCCTGCCGGTGCGGTACCGCCCGCGGCGGGCGTGCTGCCGCCGGCCGGCGCCGCCTCGGCATGATGGCCGAAAATCGCGCCCATGATCTTTCCGAAAACGCTCATCAATGGCTCCCAATGGATGGTGATCGTAAGAAGAACTCGGCCGGCGGTGTTCCGTTGCGGAGACGCCCGTCGGAGCCGCTCCGCCACCGCCGTGGCCTGCCAAACGCGAACACGGCGACGAATGTGAAGCTTACCCAAGGCGGAATGACGGCGGAACGACTTTATTGGACCATGCTCCAGCTTCTGGGTGAGCGTTCCAGTCCAATGCACTGCGACATTCACAGCCCTCACCGAGGCGTGAGTAGGCGCGGCCTGTTTTGCCACTATCCTGATGGCTTCCGTTCGCGAATGGCCGCCCCGAGGTTCGTCGCGTCTGGCCATCCGCGAATTTGTTCCAACGAGAAGCGCAGCCCGCCTGCGTGGTTGGGAAGCGCCCTACGGAAGTTGAGGGAGCACACGACGATGGCCACCTACCACAGCAATGCTGCCTCCCACGTTCGGGCGGCAGACGAGGTCGCGGCTGAGCTGACGATCTCGCACGATCGACATGTCGAGCCTGATGCGTGCGCTGCGGCTCGGCTGGGATGACTTCAAGGCGGTGCCGAGTCACGCCGTGATGCTATGCGCGATCTATCCCGTTCTCGGCCTGGTGCTGGCGCGCGCAGTATTCGGCTATGCGGTGGTGCCGCTGTTGTTTCCGCTGGCGGCCGGCTTCGCCCTGCTCGGCCCGTTCGCCGCGCTCGGTCTCTATGAGCTCAGCAGCCGCCGTGACCGCGGCGAGGACACCAGTGCCTGGGATGCCCTGGATGTGCTGCGGTCGCCGTCGTTCGGCTCGATGCTCGGACTGGGCACGCTGCTGCTCGCGCTGTTCGTCACCTGGGTCGCAACCGCGCAAGCGATCTACGTCGCAGTGTTCGGTTACGGCGGCGCGACCGGTGTGAGCGATTTCCTGCAGCGGGTCTTCACCACACCGCAAGGCTGGTGGCTGATCGCGGTCGGCTGCGGCGCCGGCTTCCTGTTCGCGCTGCTGGCGCTGTGTCTCAGCATCGTGTCCTTCCCGCTGATGCTCGACCGGCACGCCGGCGCCCTGGAAGCGGTCGTCACCTCTGCTGCGCGTGGCGGCCAAGAATCCCGTTCCGGTTGCGGCTTGGGGCCTCATCGTCGCGGTGCTTCTGGTCGTCGGCACGATCCCGTTCTTCCTCGGGCTCGCCATCGTGATCCCGGTGCTCGGCCACGCCACCTGGCATCTCTACCGCGAGGTCATCGCGATCCATCCCGACGCCGTCCGGATCGTGCCGCCGGCCCCGCGCGGCTCCAAGCCCGCGGCCGACTTCCCGGCGAACCTGTTCCCATGGCGCTCGCGCGACAGGATGTGAGGACGCAGCGATGAGTTCAAACTGCCGCCGGCCTCCAGGCCGGCGGTCGCTTCGAGGGGCCGCAGAGTGTGGCGGCGCTCACGAAATCCGACGCCAATGTGATCGAAAGGCCTTGCTGCCGCCGCGGTTACGCCCGACATGGAGCACGCCCAGCAACGCTTTTGAATCCATTGCCGTCCAGGTGTTTCGATGATTGCTCGCGTTCTCGCCGTTTCCGCTCTTGCCTGTCTCGCTGCCCTCACCTCCCTGCCAGCGCCAGCGCACGCCGCGGTACCTTGCGGCAACGGCAATTTCGACGGCTGGCTCGCCGAGTTCAAGACCGAAGCGGCAGCCAAGGGCATCTCGCAAAACACGATCAATGCGGCGCTGACCGGCGTGACACCGGACCAGAGCGTGCTGAACCGCGACCGTGGTCAGAAGGTGTTCAGCCAGACCTTCGAGGAGTTCTCCGGGCGCATGGTGCCGCCGCGCCTGACCCGCGGCTCCAACATGCTGAAGCAATACGGCTCGGTGCTGTCGCGGATCGAGCAGAGCTACGGCGTGCCCGGCGAGGTGCTGGTCGCGATCTGGGGGCTCGAGACCGATTTCGGCGTCAATGTCGGCAAGTTCCCGACCATCCGTGCGCTCGCGACCTTGGCCCATGACTGCCGCCGCGCCGAGCAGTTCCGCGGCGAGTTGCTGGATGCATTGCGGATCGTCGACCGTGGCGACCTTCAGCCGGCCGAAATGCGCGGCGCCTGGGCCGGCGAGATCGGTCAGACCCAGTTCATGCCGTCGTCTTGGATCAAATATGCCGTCGATTTCGACGGCAATGGCCGGCGCGATCTGATCCGCAGCGCGCCCGACGTTCTTGCCTCCACCGCGAACTATTTGAAGGGCTATGGCTGGCAGAAGGGCAAGGACTGGGAGCCCGGCGGCCCGAATTTTGCGGTGATCCAGCAGTGGAACAAGAGCGATGTCTATGCGCGGACGATCGCGACGTTCGCCACCCAGTTGGCGCGGGCGCCGTAGCCTGCGCCCGGAAAAAGCCGATCGCGGTGACGCGATCGGCCCTTGGTTCGACGATGCGAACGACTGACGCGCTACTTGATCATCCCGGCGTGCATCGCCTTCGTCAGATGAACGCTGCAGGCGCCCATCTTGCCGCTCAGCAGCGCATCCTGGGCCGCCGCGATCTCTCGCTGCGCCGTGTATCTGGCATCGCCATCAGCCATCGCCTCGATCGCCGTCTCGGTCTTCTCCAGGTTGGCCCCACTGCAGCCGGCGCCGTGCATCCGCGCCGCCTGAGCCGGACCGAACGTGGTCATCGCCGCGATGACGAGCGCGGCCCCCAACAGTTTGCTGTTCATTGTTTTTCCTCGCTGGTGCAACGGCGTAGGCATCATTGCCGGACACCGCGACACTTTGTCGCACCACCTCGATATTCTCGCGAAATGAAATCACTGCGAGCCGCGCGTGATCGTGGGCATCGGTTTCAACGCAGCAACATCAAAGAATGAATATAAATTCATGTCCATCGACCCATGCAACCCATCGAGGCTCTCGAAATGGATTAGCACCTAACGGCCTCAGAGCCGGTGACAGACAATCGATCGGGTCTTTCAAACGAACGATTGAAAAACCGCATGATTACGGAGGTTTCCGATAGACGCGCACCCTCTGATCGCCCCTGCCCGATTCTTACTCAAGCGTTACCCAAGCTATGCGCCGGGGGTTTAGCTGCATCGCAACATCATCGCTTCCGCATCGCAACAATCTCTTCTATGTTCATTTCAACGATGAGGTTCCAATAAAGAACTGAATCGCGAACTAAAGGAGATTTCTCATGTTGCTCTCGCTCATCCGCATGGTTCAGGCGTTCCGTGAGTATCAGCGCAACGTTGCGGAACTGTCGCAGCTCAGCGATCGCGAACTCGCCGACATCGGTCTCGATCGCTCGGACATCCCGCGCGTTGCCGCCGGTCACTACAACGGCTGATCAGTCCTCTTCCGATATCTACCGGACATCGCCCGCCTCGCTGCGGGCGTTGCCGCATCTAGGCCCTGGCGCAGCGAAACACATGCGCCCGCTTTCTCGCGCCGAGCCTCATTGGCGCATTTGCAGCGCTCGGGAAAAGCGCTACCTGTCCCGCGCATGACAGGCTCCAAATCACCTTTCAATACCGTCCACGTTGTAGGTGCCGGCCTCGCCGGCTCCGAAGCCGCCTGGCAGCTCGCCGAGGCTGGAGTCGACGTGGTGCTGCACGAGATGCGGCCGGACCGCATGACCGAGGCGCATCGGACCGCGACCCCGGCCGAGCTTGTGTGCTCGAACTCCTTCCGCTCCGACGATGCGGCCAACAACGCCGTCGGCCTGCTGCATGCCGAGATGCGCCGACTGGGCTCGCTGATCATGCGGGCCGCTGACGCCAATCAGGTCCCGGCCGAGGCGCGCTGGCCGTCGACCGCGAGGGCTTCTCTGCGGCCGTCGCAAGCGCGCTGGAAGGCCATCCAGGCATCGAGCTGCGCCGCGGCGAGATCGCCGGCCTGCCGCCGGCGGACTGGGAGAACGTGATCATTGCCACCGGTCCACTCACCTCGCAGCCGCTCGCCGAGGCCGTCCGTGACCTGACCGACGAGACCGCCCTCGCCTTCTTCGACGCCATCGCGCCGATCGTGCACAAGGACACGATCGACATGTCCAAGGCGTGGTTCCAGTCGCGTTACGACAAGGTCGGTCCGGGCGGCACCGGCGCCGACTACATCAACTGTCCGATGACGAAAGAGGAGTACGACACCTTCGTCGCGGCGCTGCTCGCCGGCGAGAAAACCGACTTCAAGGAGTGGGAGATCAACACGCCCTATTTCGACGGCTGCCTGCCGGTCGAAGTGATGGCAGAGCGCGGCCACGAGACGTTGCGTCATGGTCCGATGAAGCCGGTCGGCCTGACCAATCCGCACAATCCGACCGTCAAGCCCTACGCGATCGTGCAGCTGCGCCAGGACAACAAGCTCGGCACGCTCTACAACATGGTCGGGTTCCAGACGAAGCTGAAATACGGCCCGCAGCAGCAGATCTTCCGTACGATCCCCGGTCTCGAGAACGCGGAATTCGCGCGGCTCGGCGGTTTGCATCGCAACACCTTCCTCAACTCGCCGAAGCTGCTCGATGCGCAGCTCCGCCTGCGCGTCCAGCCACGGCTGCGCTTTGCCGGCCAGATGACCGGTTGCGAGGGGTATGTGGAGTCGGCGAGCATCGGCCTGATCGCGGGCCTCTACGCCGCCGCCGAGGTGCGCGGCGCCAATCTGCTGCCGCCACCGCCAACCACCGCGCTCGGCGCCCTGCTCGGCCATATCACCGGCGGCCACATCGAGACGATCGACGGCGCGACGCGCTCGTTCCAGCCCATGAACATCAATTTCGGCCTGTTCCCGCCGTTGACGACGGCCCCGACCCGCAAGCCGGACGGCACGCGGCTGAAGGGCAACGAGAAGACGGTAGCGAAGAAGCAGGCGATGAGCGCCCGCGCGCTGGCTGATCTCGACCGTTGGATCGCCGAGCACCTGCCCGTCGCGGCCGCTGCGTGAGAGTCCGATGAACTTGCCGAAGACCGATAGCGCCGTGCTGGCGGCGCGCTGGAGCGAAGGCGTGCTGCTCAAGCGCGACGTGTTCTCGACCGTCGAGCGCGGCCGCTTCAAGAGCGAGGCCGGCGATGTCGACGCCGTGCTGCGCCGGCTCGACGAGGTGCCGTGGTGGTCGTTCGTGCTGGCGCGGCATCTGTTCGCACGCGAGCGCAAGGCGCTGATGGGCGCCAAGGGGCTCAATGCCGGCCCTGATCTGCTATGGGCTGGGGATCGCGCGCTGGTCCGCGGCTTCATCAACGGCGTAGCGCTGCATCTGGCCAAGCCGCACGGCAACGTCGCCTATTTTCGCTCGGCCAAACAAATGATGCGCCGGCTGCATCGCGCCGGGATCACGCACAACGATCTCGCCAAGGAGCAGAACTGGCTCGTCGGTCACGACGGCCATTGCTACGTGACCGATTTCCAGTTGGCCGCCTGCTTCGAGAGCCGCAGCCGGCTGTTCCGGATCGCGGCCTATGAGGACCTGCGTCATCTGCTCAAGCACAAACGGAGTTACACGCCAGAGGCGCTGACGCCGAAGGAGCGCAAGATCCTGGCGCGCAAATCGCTGTTCGCGCGCGTCTGGCTGATGACCGGCAAGAAGGTGTATCGCGCCATCACGCGCGGCATCTTCAATTTCACCGACCGTGAGGGTGGCGGACGACGGCTGGTCAACGACGCGCCGGTGCTGATGGACATGATCCGGAAGAATCCGGCCGTGCGCGACGCCGCGATCGTTGCCTTCGCCGACCGCCGGACGGGCGTCGGGCTCTATGCGTTCGTCGAGGGAGAGCAGCCGACACTTGAAACTCAGCTGCAAAACGAGCTTGCTTCAGCCAAGGGCCCGAAGCCGCCGGAGCATATCCAGGTCGTGCATGCCCTGCCGCGCGACGCCAGCGGCAGGCCACGCACTGAACTGTTGCAGCTGGTCGCGATGAACCAGATCGACCTGATCGAACCGATGCTCACGAGCGACAGCGATCGCGCTTTCCTCAAGGACATCCTGGACTCGCGCAAGAACCTGCGCGACCGGTTCAATTTCGAGGCTGACCTGAAACTGCCCTCGGCCTGAGCGGACGAGACTTCGCGGACCGACCATTGTATCCTTTGGTTGCAATGTCGTTTGGGAGGATTGGCAATGAACGTCGAAACCCGCGCGGCCACAACGTCTCGGTCGTCGACCATCGAGATCATCCCGACCGGCCGGCAACTGGGTGCCGAGATTCGAGATGTCGATCTCAAGCATCTGGACGATGCGGGCTTCAGCGCCCTGCTCCATGCCTTTCACACGCACTCCGTTTTGATGGTGCGCGGCCAGGATCCGACGGACCATGAACTGATCGCCTTCAGCCGCCGCTTCGGCGATCTCGACTGGGCGCCGGTGCAAGAGAATGGGCGCCGCTTCGTCGACGGTCTGCCCGAAATCTACATCGTGTCGAATGTGAAGGTGAACGGCGAGGCGATCGGCAGCCTCGGCGCCGGCGAAGCGGTGTGGCACACCGACATGTCATATCTCGACACGCCGCCGATCGCGAGCGCGCTCTATGCGCTGGAAATTCCACCCGTCGGCGGCAACACGTCGTTCTGCAGCATGTACGCCGTGTACGCGACGCGCTTCCTGCTGAACTGAAGCGCCGCATCGCGGATCTGAAGATCAAGCACGACGGCACCTACAACAGCGGCGGCTTCGTCCGGCAGGGCGTGACGCCGACCGATGATCCACGTACGTCGCCGGGCGCGATCCATCCGCTGGTCTGCACGCATCCCGATTCGGGCCGGCAGATGCTTTATCTCGGCCGCCGGCGCAACGCCTATCTGGTCGGCCTCGAGCTCGCCGAGTCGGAAGCATTGCTCGACGCGTTGTGGACCTATGTTGCTCGTCCGGAATTCGCCTGGGAGCACGTCTGGAAGGTGGGCGACCTCGTCATATGGGACAATCGCTGCACCATGCATCGGCGCGATCCGTTCGATGATCATGCGCGGCGAATCATGCATCGAACCCAGATCAAGGGCACAGATCGCCCGCACTGATTCGCTCGCGCGCGGCATCCGCACGATCAAGCGCCAGATTGCCTGCGAATGAGTTGCAGGTTGCTGGATATTTCCTCGCGCATCGCCTTGAAGCGTCCAATTTCCGACTCAGAGCGGCAGAGTGTGCCGACAATCGGCAGATCGTGCCGCGATCCTTCCGCGAATTGCCTCCGAGCCGAAACAACCCCGACAAATTACGATGGTTGATTTGCAGGCGCTGGTGAAACTTGGGAGATGACGCAAGTGAGTCTCAGAAGCAACGTTGCTCGAAGCGCCGAAAGCAGCCTCATCCAGGTCATCCCGACAGGAAGAACGCTCGGTGCCGAGGTCTGCAATGTCGATCTCAGATCCTTCGACGATTGGGCGTTCGCCTCCTTCATGCGCGCGCTGCTCAAGCACCAGGTCCTGCTCGTGCGCGGCCAGCGTCTTGGTGAGCGTGACATCGCGGCCTTCAGTCGTCGCTTCGGTCACGCGGATCTGCTCTACACCACCCCCGGCAGCTTGATGGACGACAGACTGTCGTTCTGCAGTTTGTACGCAGCGTATGACGCGCTCTCGCCGGCGCTGCGCAGCCGCGTCGCTCATCTGAAGGTTCGTCAGCTCGCGACCGACACCGCCGACGATGGCCGCCGCACCGTCATCGCAGGCCCGGTGCATCCGCTGGTCGGCAATCATGTCGATACCGGCCGCTCGATGCTCGCGCTCGGGCAGCGTCGCCATTCCTACGTGGTCGGCTTCGAGCAGGACGAGATCGGACGCGCTGCTCGACGATCTCTGGCAGCTTGCCGAACGGCCCGAGTTCACTTGGTCCCACACCTGCCGGCCCGGTGATCTCATCGTCTGGGACACCCGCTGCACGATCCACCGGCACGAGGCGCCGGACATGCCGAGACTCCTGAACAGCCCGCCACTCTGGAACACGATGCCCTCGGCGTGAGCCCACGAGAGCGTCAGCACGCGCGGAAACTCGCCGTCCTCGCAGCGCGCCACAGCGTCCACAAGGTCGCGAGGCGCGAGCGGGGTTGTGGCTGAAACGGATCGTCGCGGCGGTCGGCCCACGCGAGGTCGCGCCGGACCAGCGCGAGCGGCAGCAGAACCGGCCGCACGGCCGGCGGCGCCTGACGCGCCAGTTCAAGGGTGTGATCGAGATGCTGCCGGGCCTGCCCGCGCAGGTCCGTGATCAGCTCCTTGATCGCCGGTGAAGCCTTGCCGGCGAATATCTCCTGCTGGCTGACGCCATGGCGCGCGAGAACATCGAGCGGGACATAGAGCTGCCGGTGTGCGGCATCGCGCGGCAGCGATGCGATCACCTGGAGCAACCCTTGCGCGATGCCGGCATGGTGCGCGAGATGATCGGCGTCCGCAAACGGCGGCGCAATGATCTGCGCGGCCAGCGCAAACAGCGCGCCGCGCGTGTCGCCGAGATAGGCGTCCAGCGCCGCCATCGTCGGCATCGGATCGTTGTAGAGATCGAACTGATGCTCATCGACCAGGCGCGTCAGCCGCTCGACCGGAAGCGCGAAGCGCTGCACGGTGAGCAGCAATTCGGCTGCAACGGGATTTCCCTCCGCGCCGCCATGTTCGTGACCCGTCAGCGTGTCGTGCCACCACTGCAGGCGCACTTCGCCCGGCAGCGGCTGCGACACGAGATCGCGAATGCGGCTGACTTCGACGTTGAATGCGTACAGCGACAACAGCGCACGCCGAGGCTCGGGAGACATGAACAGCGTCGAGGCGTAGCGGTCGAAATCGTGTTCGCGGACGAGGCCCGCACAGAACGCGGCGTCGCTGTTGACCGTCGTCTCGCTCATGGGACGGCGATGAGCGCTGCCGCAACCCGGCGCCGCTCGCCGATCATGACGTTGTAGGTGCGAATCGCGGGGCCGGTCTGCATCGCATCGAGCACGACACTCACGCCCCGCAACGCCGCACGCAGCGGTGCCGGCGGGATCCAGACTTCGTTGCCGGTGCCGATGATGAGGGTGTCGATCCCATTGGCCGCGTCGAACACGCGCTGCAGCGAATAGCGATCGATCTGGCCGGGCTGGATGACGTCCCAGGCCCAGATCGAGTCGGGCAGGCACAGCAGCGAGCCGCGATGCGACATGCCGGCGAAGGCGAAGCCGCCTTTGCCGTAGCCGTCGATCGGCGCGGACCGCGGGAAATGCGGGGCGTCAGTTGCCATGCGAGACCAACCTCTCAACCCCGATCCGGGTCCAATGGCTGATCAGGGCTTCTTCTTCGGCTCGTCGACCTGATCACCCCGAACGGTTCCAACGCCGAGATAGATCAGGATCGGCGCGGCGATGAAGATCGAGGTGTAGGTGCCGACCAGCACGACGCCGAACATCATCACCGCGGTGAAGCTGTGGATCGCCGGGCCGCCGAACAGGAGCAGCGCCAGCAGCGCCAGGGTCACGGTGACGTGGGTGATGATCGAGCGCGACAAGGTCGAGTTGATCGATTCGTTGAGCAGCTGCGGCATCGGCATCTTCTTGTAGCGCCGCAGCATCTCGCGGATACGGTCGTAGATGACGACGGTGTCGTTGAGCGAATAGCCGAGAATGGTCAGCAGCGCCGCGATGCTGGTAAGGTCGAAATCGACCTGGCTGATCGACATGAAGCCGATCGTCAGCACGATGTCGTGAACGTTGGCGATCATGGCGCCGAGGGCGAACTGCCACTCGAAGCGGAACCAGAGATAGATCAGGATCGAGACGATTGCGAGCATCAGGCCGAGCAACGCCGAGGGCAAGAAACTCGCCCGACACGCGCGGCCCCACGACCTCGACCCGGCGATACTCGACGCTGTCGCCGATCGCCGCCTTCACCTTGTTGGCAGCCTCCTGCTGCGCTGCGTCGCCGCCGGGCTGCTCGGCCACGCGGATCAGGACGCCCTCAGGGCCTCCGAACTGCTGCAGCTGCACCTCGCCGAGCCCGAGAGCCGCCAGCGTCGCGCGCATCCCCGCGATATCGGCCGTGCCGGACTTGGCCCGCACCTCGATCAAGGTGCCGCCGCGGAAATCGATACCAAGGTTCAAGCCATGGGTGAAGAACAGCACGATCGCAAGGATCGACAGCGCCGCCGAGATCGGGAAGCTGATGCGGCGGAACTGCGTGAAATCGAAATGCGTGTCGTCGGGAACGATGCGCAGCGATGGCAATAAGCCGAGCGCGCTGACCACCGTCAGCACCACGATCAGGATGCCAAGCCCGATGAGAACCCAGTGTGTCACAGTAGCTCCTAGATTGGCACGCTTTGCGGCCGCTTCCACCGCACCCAGGCCGCCACGATCAGGCGGGTGAGCGTGAAGGCGGTGAAGACCGTGGTGAGGATGCCGATGCCCAAGGTCACGGCGAAGCCGCGCACGGGGCCGGTGCCGATATAGAACAGCACGGCGGCGGCGATGAAGGTGGTGATGTTGGAGTCGAGAATGGTCGCCAGAGCGCGCTTGAAACCGGCGTCGATCGCCGAGATCGCATTGCGGCCGCCGCGCAGCTCCTCGCGGATGCGCTCATAGATCAGTACGTTGGAGTCCACGGCGATGCCGACCGTCAGCACGATGCCGGCGATGCCCGGCAAGGTCAGCGTGGCATTGAGCAGCGACAGCACGCCGAAGATCATCGCGACGTTCACCACCACGGCGATGTTGGCGAACACGCCGAACAGCCGGTAGGTCAGCAGCATGAACACGATGACGAGGATCGAGCCGACATAGGATGCGAGTTCGCCCTTGGCGATCGAGATCGGCGCCGAGGCCCGGACCGACGGTACGCTCCTCGATGACCGTGAGCGGCGCCGGCAGTGCGCCGGCGCGCAGCAGGATCGCGAGCTCGTTGGCGGACTGCACGGTGAAATTGCCGGAGATCTGGCCGGAGCCGCCGGTGATCGGCTCGCGGATGACCGGCGCCGAGATCACCTTGTTGTCGAGGACGATGGCGAACGGCTGTCCGACATTCTCGGTCGTGGCCTGCGCAAACTTGCGCGAGCCGGCCGAGTTGAAGCGGAAGGTGACGATCGGCTCGTTGGTGCGCTGGTCGAAGCCGGTCTGCGCATCGGAGAGATCACCGCCGGAGACAAGCACCTGCTTCTTCACCACATAGGGCTGGTTGGGCGGCGATGCGCTCTGCAGCACCTCGGAATCCGGCGGCACCCGCCCCTGCACCGCCTGATCCGCCGGCACCGAGGTGTCGACCATCCGGAATTCCATCTTGGCCGTGCGCCCGAGCAGGTTCTTGAGCTGCGTCGGATCCTGCAAGCCCGGCACCTGCACCAGGATGCGGTCGTTGCCCTGGCGCTGGATCACCGGCTCGACGGTCCCGAGTTCGTTGACGCGGCGCTCGACGATCTGTATCGACTGCTCGATGGTCTGGCGGATGCGTTCGGTGATGGCCGCCGGAGGGATCGTCAGCCGGACCAGTCCGCCGCCGGCATCGCTGACTTCGAGGCTGCGCTGACCGCTGGAGCCGAGCAGTCCGCCGAGCGGCTGCGAGAGATCGCGCAGCTTGGAGATCGCAGTTCCCGTGTCGCTTTCCTTGGTGATCCGGACCTCGACCCCATCACCCCGGTTCACCAATCCGGTATAGCCGATCTTGGCGTCGCGCAGCGTGCGGCGAACATCGTCACGCACGGCATCGAGCCGCTCCTTCTTGATATAGTTGGAATCGACCTCGAGCAGCAGAGAGGAGCCGCCCTGCAGGTCGAGGCCGAGCACCAGCCGGCGCTGCGCCCAGGTCGGCCAGGTCTTGACCGTCGCTTCGGAGAAGAAGTTGGGCACCGCGCACAGGCACACGACGAGCGCCGTGAGAATGATGCCCAGCGCCTTCCACCGCGTGAAATACAACATGGAGGTTGTCCGTAGGGGCCGCATCCGGCCCGGAAAATCAGAACATCACTAAAGAGCGAAGGCCGGAGTTGATTCTGGCCGGGCCGCAATCAGCTCGCGGCCTTCTCGTCCTTCTTGTCGTCCTTGGCGTCTGCCTTCGCGGGCTCGCCCTTGGTGCGAACGCCTGTGATCATCTGGCGCATCTGGCGCACGCGAATCCCGTCGGCGATCTCGAACTCGACCTGGTCGTCGTCGACGACCTTGGTCACCTTGCCGACCAGGCCGCCCTGGGTCACGATGGTGTCGCCGCGGCGGACGTTCTTGACCAGGTCGGCATGCTCTTTGACCTTCTTCTGCTGCGGCCGCAGGATCAGGAAATACATGATCACGAAGATCAGCGCGAACGGCAGCAGCGACATCAGCATGCTGTTGGTGTCGCCAGCGCCGGCGGCCTGGGCATAGGCAGGGGTGATCAGCATGTGGTCGATCCTCGTGGGCAGCGCCCGGTGAGACGGGAATAGCCGGCGAACCACGCATGTCTCGGCGCGGGCCGGCCTCTTGCGAATTTCGCGCGGAATATAGCGGCAGCAGTCCCAATAGCAAGGCGCCCCGGTCCTTCATTTCGCCCCGCTTGCGGCAGCCGGCGAGGCCCGATATGGCTGCCCCATCAGGAACTTGCAGCATGTCGAAAAAACCAGCCAAAGCCTCGTCCCGTAGCCCCGCCAAAAACGCCCTCAGACCGCTCGCCAAAGGCCCCCGGCCTGCAGCGCAAAAGCCACCAAAGATCGCGGCAAAACGTCCTGCCAGCCCCGCCTCCGACGATACGGCTGACCGGATTGCCCGTGCGCTGGAAGCCATTGCCACGCATCTGGCGGCAACCCATGCGGGTGCCACGCCCGCGCTGGACCTCAACGCGGCCGACGCCTTCGTCTGGCATCCGAACGGCCGGCTCTCGACGGTGCCGCGCGTCAGCCGTGTCGAGATCGACCTGCTCAAGGGCATCGACCGGATGCGCGACATCCTGATCGAGAACACCGAGCGCTTCGCCAACGGCCTGCCGGCCAACAACGCCTTGTTGTGGGGCGCGCGCGGCATGGGCAAATCATCGCTGGTGAAGGCCGCCCATGCCAGCATCAACGTCACGCGCAAGCCGGCCGACCGGCTGAAGCTGATCGAGATTCACCGCGAGGACATCGAGAGCCTGCCGGCGCTGATGGACATCCTGCGTGCCGCGCCGTTCCACTTCATCGTGTTCTGCGACGACCTGTCGTTCGACGGCAATGATGCGTCCTACAAATCGCTGAAAGCCGTGCTCGAAGGCGGCATCGAGGGTCGGCCGGAGAACGTCATTCTCTACGCCACCTCGAACCGGCGCCATCTGTTGGCCCGCGACATGATCGAGAACGAGCGGTCCACCGCGATCAATCCGGGCGAGGCGGTCGAGGAAAAGGTCTCGCTGTCCGACCGTTTCGGCCTGTGGCTTGGCTTCCACCGCTGCAGCCAGGACGAATATCTCGCGATGGTCAAAGGCTATTGCAGCCATTTCGACATCGCAGTCGCCGAGGATCAGTTGGAGCGCGAGGCGCTGGAATGGGCCACGACGCGCGGCTCGCGGTCGGGCCGCGTCGCCTGGCAGTTCACGCAGGACCTGGCGGGCCGCCTCGGCGTGCGGCTGACAGCGCAAAAAGCCGCGCAGTGATCTGCGCGGCGCTTTGTCGTCCACGATTGCGTGGGGTCAAACGACCGGACCTCACGCCCCGTTGAGGAATTGCAGCGGGTCAACCGGCGACGATCCCTTGCGGATCTCGAAGTGGAGCTGCGGCGATCCGACTTCTCCCGATTGACCCGACTTGGCAATGACCTGGCCGCGCTTGATCGGATCACCGCGCTTCACCATCAGCTCACTCGCATGGGCATATGCGGTGACGTAGCCGTTGGAATGCCGCACCAGGACTAGATTGCCATAACCCTTCAATTCATTGCCGGCGTAAGCGACGACGCCATCTTCGGCCGCCTTCACCGGGGTGCCCTCGGGCACGGCGATGTTGATGCCATCATTGGACTTGCCGTTGGTCTTGGCGCCGTAGCTGGTGATCACCTTGCCGCGCGCCGGCCAGCGGAAGGTCGGCAGCGAGCTGGTGGTCTCCGCCGGCCGTGCCGGCTCCTCCTCTTTCTCGGGCGCCGGATTGGCCTGGGCCAGGCGGGCGGTCTGGACCGGACCGGCGGCCGTCGCGACCCGCGTTGTCGGCGCTGGCGCCGGCACGGTCGCAACCGCCTGGGGAACGGTTGCGACCGGGGCCACCGGCGCGGCTGCCGCCATAGCCCTGCCAGGGACGGTCAGCCTGGTCCCGAGCTTCAGCGGCGATGCCTGATCAATATTGTTGGCGCGGGCGAGCTCAGCCGCCGTCAGATGATTCTGGCGGGCGATGCTGGCGAGTGTCTCGCCGCGATTGACGAAGTGGACGGTGGACGGTGCTGCGGCCGCCACCGGCTTCGGCGCGACCATTGGCGCCGCAGCAACGGGCTGGGCCGCGGGCGCAGCCGCCACCGCGCCGGGATGCGGAATGATCAGCTGCTGGCCCGGCGACAACGCGCGCGGCCCCTTGTAGCCGTTGGCGGCCAGGATCTCAGCCGGCGTCACGCGGTAGCGCTTGGCGAGGATGTCGAGCGTATCGCTGGTGCCGACGATGATCTTGGTGCCACTGGCCGGACGCGCGGCCGCGACCGAACGCGGCGGCACGGTGCCGGTGGTCTCGAGGCGCGGCTGGGCCGGCGGAGCATAAGAATGCGCCGGCTGTGCATAGGCCTGGGGTGAAGCGACCGGGGGCGCAGCCACTGGGACCGCAGCGGGTGGCGCATAGGACGCGACGCCACGCCCGCCCGACGACATGCCTCCCGCGCCGCCGCCGGTCGGATAGGATTGCGGAGCCCCGACCGCCGGGGGCGGCAGCGCCGAGGACGAATAGGCTGGCGCCGGCGCGGGAGCCGGCGTGTAGGACTGGCTATATTGCTGGTGCTGCCGGGGCGGCTGCGCCTGCACCGACCCGGTGGAATCGGATGCAAAGGGGTTTGAAAACGGATTTTGCGTCTGCGACAGCCGCGTCGACATGTCGGCGCTGCAGCCGGCGACGCCGAACGACATCAGCGCCAACGCCGCAACCTGCGGCAGGCGGCGCGAGCGAAGCAACTCGACAGTGGCGGGCATGGTTACTCACTCGTACGCAACAAACAACGAATTCGAGTAAACACAGCCGCGGTAAATAAGCGCTTAAGCCGCGAATAAAGCGTTGTGCGGCCTGCTGATCCGCACGTTTAAAGTTCGCGCGCAATCCCCGGAATTGCCGGCACAAATCGCACGTCGACGAGCTCCTTTCGGTCGAAACGATCGCCCGTCCGCGTGATCCTGACCAGCGTCTGCACCCCGTGTTGTGGCCCGACCGGCGCGATCAGGATACCGTCCGGCTCCAGCCGGTCGAGCAGGCTCTGGGGAATCTCGTCCATCGCCGCCGTTACGATGATGCGGTCGAATTGGCCGCCCCCCGGTGTCAGCGCGTAGCCATCGCCGAGCATGACCTCGACATTGAAGCAGCCGAGCCTCTCCAACCGCTCCCTGGCCTTGTCGGCCAATGTCCGGAAGCGCTCCACCGTCAGGACGTTGGCGACCAGCCTGGACAGAATCGCGGCCTGGTATCCCGACCCCGTTCCGATTTCGAGCACACGATGGGACTTCTGCAGCTTGAGCTGCTCGGTCATGTAGGCGACGACGAAGGGCTGGCTGATGGTCTGCCCACAGGCGATCGCCATCGCGCTGTCGCGATAGGCCTCCGGGCGGTCGGCCGGCAGAACGAACTCCTCCCGCGGCACCTCTTCCATCGCACGCAACACCGCCTGATCGCTGATCCCCCGCCGACGCAGGGTCAGCTGAAACATCATTTTCTCGGGAGGAGCAGCTGGGGGCATCGGGATGTCGGTTGGTGGGCTCGTGCGCAATTTACCTGCCGGCCGAGGGTTGCGCACCGATTTTCCGCGTACCCACCGCAACCAGGATGCACCGTCATGGTTTCGACGACGACGTCGTTCCGTACCAGGAACCAAGTCGGGTCCGGTTCGTTCTCCTTATGGGCGATCGTGCCCACGCCGCACGGCCGTGAAAGACGACATTGTTGACGTTGCGCCATAAGCCGTTATTTGCGAGCGTCAAATCGGGTATGGGCAAGGACTGACATCATGACTGCACCGCGGCCGCCGCGCGGCTCTGTGTTTTTGGTTGAAGACGAAGTCATGATCCGAATGATGGTGGCCGACATGCTGGAAGAGCTCGGCTACACCGTCGCGGCCGAGGCCGGCGAAATCGGCGAAGCGATGCGGCTGGCCGAGAGCACCTATTTCGACGTCGCCATTCTCGACGTCAACGTCAACGGCAAGGTCATCTCGCCGGTGGCCGATCTCATCAAGGCGCGCAACCGTCCCTTCATCTTCGCAACCGGCTACGGCTCGTCGGGGTTGCCGGAGGAATATCGCGACCGGCCGGCCCTGCAGAAGCCATTCCAGCTCGAGACGCTCGGAAAGGCGATCGACCATGCCCTGCGTGGCGTTGAGCCGCAGTAGAACGCGCTTCAGCCGAGAATGTCGCTGAGCTTTCCGGAGAACGCCTCGTCCGTGCGATCCAGGCGAAGCGGGGTCACTGAGACGTGGTTCGCCGCGAGAGCTGCGAGGTCCGTGCCCTCGTCGGGCACATCGAGCGAGGCTGCCCGGTCGAAGCCGATCCAGAAATAGGGATTGCCGCGGCCGTCGCGCCGCTCATCGACCTTCAAGAAGCCGAGATTGCGCTTGCCCTGGCGGGTGACCACGACGCCCCTGACCTCTTCCGGCGCACAGGCCGGGAAGTTGACGTTGATCACCGTATTCCTCGGCACGCCGGCTTCGAGCACCTTGCGCACGATCTGCGGGCCGAATTTGAGCGCGGTGTCCCAGGACGGCTTGTCGCGGGTGGCGATGCTGAATTCCTGCGACAGAGCGAACGACGGCAAGCCGAGAATGGTGCCTTCGAGCGCACCGGCGATGGTGCCCGAATAGACCACGTCCTCGGCAACGTTGCGGCCCTTGTTGACGCCGGATAGCACCACGTCGGGAAGCTTCGCCCCCAGGATATGACGGGCCCCCATGATGACGCAGTCGGTCGGCGTGCCGCGCACCGCGAAATGCCGCGGGCCGACCTCACGCAGCCGCAAGGGGTCATTGAGCGAGAGCGAATGGGACACGCCGCTCTGGTCCAGTTCGGGAGCCACGATCCAGACGTCGTCGGACAGAGCGCGTGCGATCTCCTCGATCACCTTGAGACCCGGCGCATGGATTCCGTCGTCATTCGTGCAGAGAATCCTCATGGCCAACCTTCCGTCCCTTCGAAAGCATCGTTCGGGGGGTGTCTTATCCGCTGTGCAGCATCGAGGCAAACCTGAGCGCTCGCCGGCACCCCCGGTCAATGCCGGATCCGCCACTGCGGCAGGAACCTGGCGAACTGCCCTCGCGTGCCAAGCCTCAACGGTAAGCTGGATGTGCCTGATGCGCCGGGCGCCTGCTGGAGAGGCGCCGGCACTGCTGAAGGCTCTGTCCGCGGCACTGCCGCAAACCGGGCCCGCGCGACACTCAACGCCTTCTCGAAGTCGACGGGGTTGAACCAGGCCTGATCGCGCAGCGAGTCGTGCAGGCCCTCGTCCCAGACCCTTGAGGATTCGATATCGAACGCTCCCTTCAGGCGCTGATCGACCGCCTGGATGCCGGAGCCGGTGACGGCCCATTGCCGTCCGATCCAGAAAATATCCCGATGCAGAGCCATGATGCCGGTATCTGAAAAGCAATTGCTGAACAGAACCGAGGATACGATCCGTCGGCGCGCACGCAATGGCGGCGACCCGGGCGGATGCAATTTGCCGCGGCGCTATGGCTCCGCGGCCACCACCTTGAGGCCGCCCATATAAGGCTGCAGCACGTCGGGGATCGCGATCGAGCCGTCAGCCTGCTGATAGGTCTCCATGACCGCGATCAGCGCACGGCCGACCGCCGTGCCCGAGCCGTTCAATGTGTGCACGAAGCGCGGCTTGCCATCGCTTCCGCGATAGCGTGCATCCATGCGGCGCGCCTGGAAGTCGCCGCACACCGAACAGCTGGAGATCTCGCGGAAGGCGCCGCCATCGCCCTGCCCGGGCATCCAGACCTCGATGTCGTAGGTCTTCTGCGAGGAGAAGCCCATGTCGCCGGTGCACAGCGTGATGACGCGATAGTGCAGATCGAGCCGGCGCAGCACTTCCTCGGCGCAGGCGAGCATGCGCTCATGCTCGTCCTTGCTGGTCTCCGGCGTCGTGATCGAGACCAGCTCGACCTTGGTGAACTGATGCTGACGGATCATGCCGCGGGTGTCGCGGCCGGCCGCGCCCGCCTCGGCGCGAAAGCACGGCGTCAGCGCCGTGAGCCGCATCGGTAACTCCTTCTCGTCGACGATGGACTCGCGCACCAGGTTGGTCAGGGCCACCTCGGCAGTTGGAATGAGACCGAGCCGCTCGGTCTTGAGGCGATCATCCGGCTCTGCAATCAGCTCGCCCTTCACGGCCCAGAACTGGTCGTCCTCGAACTTCGGCAATTGGCCCGTACCGAACATGACGTCGTTGCGCACCAGCAGCGGCGGATTGATCTCCGTGTAGCCGTGCTCGGTCGTATGAAGATCGAGCATGAACTGCCCGAGCGCGCGCTCGAGCCGCGCCAGTCCCTTCTTCAGCACGACGAAGCGCGCACCCGACAGCTTCGCAGCCGACTCGAAGTCCATGGTGCCCAGAGCCGCACCGAGATCATCATGCGGCTTGGGCGCGAAGGCGTAGTTGCGCCGGGCGCCGAACACGTGGCGCTCGACATTATCGTGCTCGTCCTTGCCGTCCGGCACCTCGTCGAGAGGCAGATTGGGAATCGCCGAGAGCTCGCGCGCCAGTTCGTCGTCGGCCTGCTTCGCGGCCGCCTCGAGCTCCGGCATCGTGGTCTTGAGCTTGGCGACCTCCTCCATCAGCGCCGATGCGCGCGTGTCATCCTTCGCCTTCTTGGCCTCGCCGATCTCCTTGGAGGCGGCGTTGCGCCGGGCCTGCGCCTGCTCGGAGGCCAGGATCGCCGCGCGACGCCGCTCGTCGATGGAGAGCAGTTGCGACGACAGCGGCGCCAGACCCCGGCGCGTCAGCGCCGCATCGAAACCCTGCGGATTGTCACGGATCGATCTGATGTCGTGCATGGTCGTTCGGTCCTGGGAACGAAAGATGTCGGCGAGTCGCCGTGGATCACGGGCCGGCCTGCACTACCGCGAATGGCGGCGGATGGGAACAGGCAAGCCTGGAAGAGCCGGGCTTGCGGGCCTGCCCTATTCGGCTGGCGTGGTCGGCAAGTTGTCCGAGCCCGACGAAGAGCCAGCCTTGGCCGCAGCCGCCTGCTTCTCGACGATCCCGACCGCGATGATCGCGCCCTCGTACAGCGCCAGCAGCGGCAGCGCCAGCGAGGCCTGGCTGAGCACGTCAGGCGGGGTCAGCACAGCCGCGATGATGAAGGCGATCACGATGAAATAGCGCCGCTTCTCCTTCAGCATCTGCGAGGTGACGATGCCGATCCGGCCAAGCAGGGTCAGGATGACAGGGAGCTGGAATGCGATCCCGAAAGCGAAGATCAGCGACATCATCAGCGACAGATATTCGCCGACCTTGGGCATAAGCGCGATTTGCGCCGTCTCGGGACCGCCAAGCTGCTGCATGCCCAGTGAGAAACGCACGATCATCGGCCACACCGCAAAATAGACCAGCATGGCGCCGAGGACGAAGAAGACAGGGGTCGCTATCAAGTAGGGCAGGAAAGCATTGCGCTCGTGGCGGTATAGGCCGGGCGCCACGAACTTGTGAGATCTGCGTCGCGATGATCGGGAACGAGATGAAGCCTGCGCCGAACATCGCTAGCTTGAGTTGCGTAATGAAATATTCGAGCAGCTGGGTGTAGATGAACTTGCTGTTCTCGGCGCCTGCCACCCAGACGAACGGCAGCACCAGGATGTTGTAGATCTGCTTGGCGAAGAAGAAGCAGAAGATGAAGGCCACGCCGAAACCGAGCAGCGCCTTGATCAGCCGCGACCGCAGCTCGATCAGGTGGTCCATCAATGGCGCCTTGCTGGCCTCGATATCTTCGACGGTCATGACGCTTTGGCGTCCTTCAGACGTTCTGCCTCGGCCGGCGCTTCAGGCTGCGGCTCGGGCTTGATCTCACGAACGATCGCCAGCGGCTCGCCCACGGACTGATGGACTTCGGCCTCCACGAACGTCTCGTCCCGTGGAGGTTCGGGGGTGGTCGGGGTCATCACAGGAGGCTCGGGCGAAGCCACAGCCACGTCGGTTGTGGGCGCCGGCTCGGCAGGCTTGTCGATCCCCTCGATATCGAGAGCCTTGTCGACGTCGCGCTGCAACGAGGAGATCACGCCGGTCGGGGTGAAACCGCTGGCCGCCTCGCGGACCTCATCGAAACTCTTCTTGAGGTCGGCCATCTCGGCTTCGCGCATCGCCTCCTGGAA
Source organism: Bradyrhizobium oligotrophicum (assembly GCA_050641875.1). Classification (GTDB taxonomy): domain Bacteria; phylum Pseudomonadota; class Alphaproteobacteria; order Rhizobiales; family Xanthobacteraceae; genus Bradyrhizobium; species Bradyrhizobium oligotrophicum_B. The sequence continues at coordinate 5,596,059 of CP192619.1, read as the reverse complement.
CTGGCCCTGGAACTCCGAGGCCATCCGGCGCGCCTTGCCGATCCATTGCCCGACCATGCGCAGGACGCCCGGAAGCTCCTTGGGACCGATCGCGATCAACGCGACGACCCCAATGACGAGCAGCTCACTCCAGCCGATATCGAACATGAAACAATCCGCCTACGCGACGACGCCTCTGATCCCGCCTGCCCGGGCCTGTCTGAACAGGTCCCGGTGCCGTCCCTGCGGGAGCGCGCCGCCCGCGCCTTTCACGCGCAGATCAAACGGCTTTGCTGCCGACATCCGTGCGGGTGGCCGAAGGCGTGGCGCCATGATCGATCGACTTGACGGGCTCGGTCTTCTCCGGCGCCTTGTCGTCGTCCTGCATGCCCTTCTTGAACGCCTTGATGCCCTGCGCGACGTCGCCCATCAGGTCGGAGATCTTGCCGCGCCCGAACAACAGCAGGACGACCGCGATCACGACGATCCAGTGCCAAATGCTAAGCGAACCCATCCTGCAACCCTCCAAACACCGGCGCAGCCTTCACCCGACTGCCCGTCGACGCTACCGCCGAAACCGCGCCATATCCATGGACTTGACCGCGACACTTCGCTTCTAGCATTCGATTGCGAAACATCAACACGAACACGGCGTAGCACCGGCCGAAAACAGAGCGCGGACAGCCCGATCTGGCCGGAAGGTAGGCGTCAACGCCCCCAAAAACAAGCACTTAAGGTCCGACAAATCGCGGCCGGACCTGCGTAATAACGCGAGTGTTAACAGCCGCGGCCGCTAGTTCTGGTGCGGCGAGCCGTCGTCGTCGGTATCGCGGTCGTGCTCATCATCGGCAGCGTCGATCTCGTGGTCTGCCGCGTCGATCTCGGCCTCTGCTTCCGCCGCCGCCTCGTCCTCTACCTGAGCTTCAGCCTCGGCAGAAAGCTCGACGAGCTCGGTCACGGCCTCGTCGTCCTGCTCGACCTCGGTCTCCTCGACAGCCAAGTCCACCTCGGCGGTGTCGGCTTCCACATCGGTGCCCGGCAGTTCCAGATCGCCAACGGCGACCTGCGACGAGGCGTCGTCTTGAACCGCGGTCTCAGCGGACACCATCTCGCCCTCAGCCGCAGCCGTCTCGGCTGCGACTGTTTCCATCTCCGCCGTTTCGGCCTCTGCCGCCTCAGCTTCGCCAGGTTCGGCCTCGACCGCCGGCGCAAGCGCCAGATCGAGATCGCCCGGATCCAGCGGCTCCTCGTCATCTCGCAGCGTCGGATCGTCCGACGGCGTCGGGACGGTAAAACCGGTCGGCAGACGGGAATCCAGCAGGCCCGTGCCCTTCAGTTCTTCCAGGCCTGGCAGATCGCTCAGGGTCTCCAGGCTGAACTGGGCCAGGAACGCATCCGTGGTGCCGAAGGTCAGCGGACGGCCCGGGGTCTTGCGACGCCCGCGCGGCTTGATCCAGCCGGTCTCCAGCAGAACGTCCAGCGTTCCCTTGGAGGTGACGACGCCGCGGATCTCTTCGATCTCGGCACGCGTCACCGGCTGATGATAGGCGACAATGGCCAGCACCTCGATCGCCGCGCGAGACAGCTTGCGCGTCTCGGTGCTCTCGCGCGTCATCAGCCAGGCGAGATCGCCGGCGGTGCGGAAGGTCCATTTGTTGGCGACGCGCACGAGGTTGACGCCGCGATTGGCGTACTCCGCCTGCAGCTGCGCCAGTGCGGCCTTGATGTCGACGCCTTCAGGCATACGCTTGGCGAGCGCGGCCTGCTCGAGCGGCTCGGCCGAGGCAAACAGGAGAGCCTCGAGGATGCGCAACTCTTCGGGGCGCGCCACGGGCTCGATCGCGATCTCGTCGGGCTCTTCCATGCGCAGTTCCGCCAAGCTTGCCATGGCAGGGTCTCCTTGTTCGTTACTCAACCGTCAAGTCCGGCGCAGCCATGGCGCCGGACTGGATCGGTGGACGCTTACGAAAGTACAGCGGCGCGAACGCCTGCTTCTGGTTCAGCTCGAGCTTGCCTTCGCGGACCAGCTCGAGGACGGCCGCAAAGCTCGATGCGAAGACGGTGGCCTTCTGTGCAGGCTCGACGACGTAGTTCAGCAGGTAGTCGTCGAGACATCCCCAGTCGTCCGAGACCTCGGTCATGCCGACGAGCCGCTCGAGCGAGGCGCGCGCCTCGGCGAGCGACCAGACGGTGCGCTTGGCCATATGGACGGATGTCACGACACGTGCCTGCCGCTGAATGGCGTAGGCCGACAGCAGGTCGAACAGGGTCGCGGTGAACTTGGGACGACGGACCTCCGCTATGGCCTCCGGGTTGCCGCGCGGGAACACGTCGCGCTGGAACTGCGGCCGATTCATCAGGCGATTGGCGGCTTCGCGGATCGCCTCCAGCCGGCGCAACCGGTTGGCCAGTGCCGTGGCCATCTCCTCGGCGCTCGGCCCTTCCTGCGCTGGCGGCTCGGGCAACAGGAGACGCGACTTCAGGAAGGCGAGCCAGGCCGCCATCACCAGATAGTCGGCGGCGAGTTCGAGCCGAATCTTGCGCGCGGCCTCGATGAACTGGAGATATTGGTCGGCGAGCGCCAGGATCGAGATCTTGGCGAGGTCGACCTTCTGCTGCCGGGCCAGCGCGAGCAGCAGGTCGAGCGGGCCCTCGTAGCCCTCGACGTCGACGACCAACGCCGGTTCGGCCTCGGCCAGCTCCGTCGTGGGACGGCCGGTTTCAAACGACAGAATTTCAGCGGTCATGCGCTCGCGGGTCCCAGCCGGTTGATCAGGGCGTCGAGCTCGCCGCGCGCGGCGTCACGATCGAAGCCTGCGGGTGTCTTGCGCGCCGCAAGTGCACGATCGGCGCGGACCAGAGCCTGGCCGGCGAGCTCCGGCGTTTCGGCCGCAACCGCCTGCATCTCGTCCAGTCGGCCGTTGCAGTGAAGAACCATGTCGCAGCCGGCCGACACGATCGCACGCGTGCGCTCGGCGATCGATCCGGCCAATGCGTTCATGGAAACGTCATCACTCATCAACAAACCCTGGAACCCGATCCGTTTGCGAATCACCCGTTCGATCATTGTCGCAGAAGTCGTGGCCGGATGGGCGGCGTCGATCGCGCTAAACACAACATGTGCAGTCATCGCCATCGGGAGGTCGGCCAGCGGCCTGAAGGCAGCGAAATCGGTTGCGTCGAGTTCCGCTTCTGGCGCGTCCACGGTCGGCAGCCGAAAATGGGTGTCGGCGGTGGCCCGGCCATGCCCCGGAATGTGCTTCAGCACCGGCAGCACGCCGCCCTGCTCCAGCCCCTCCGTCACCGCCCGGGCGATCGTCGCCACCTTTTCTGGCGTCGTGCCATAGGCCCGATCCCCGATCACGGCATCGGCGCCGGCGACGGGGACGTCGGCGAGCGGCAGGCAATCCACGGTGATGCCGAGCTTCAGCAGGTCGTCGGCGATCAGGCGGGCGCTGAGCCAAGCGGCACGGAGGCCCGCGGCCGAATCAAGGTCGTAGAGACGGTCGAACACCACGCCGGCTGGATAGACCGGCCAATGCGGCGGCCCCAGCCGCTGCACCCGGCCCCCTCTTGGTCGATCAGGACTGGAGCGTCGGCACGGCCGACGCAGGCCCTTAATTCCTCAACCAATGCAGTCACTTGGGCGGGTGACTGGACATTGCGTTTGAACAGGATGAAGCCCCACGGCCTGAACTCGCGGATGAACGCGCGCTCGGCGTCGGTGAGATCAGGCCCGGAGATGCCGGTAATGAAAGCCCGCATGGTCATGCGGGCCGCATAGACCCCGCCTCGGGGGCGGTCAAGCAAGCCTTACTGGTTGCTAAACGGGAAACACTGTCCGCCGGCAGATTTCAACGATCCGCACATCTTGTTGGCCTCTTCCTTGGTCGCGAAGGGCCCGACGGCTGCGCGGTACCTGACACCGCCCTTCTCACCCAGATCCATCCGCCTGATGATCGGCTCATATTTGCCCAGCACGGCGCCGTACTTGTCCTGCACCGCCTTGTAGGACGACATCGCCTCCGCCTCGCTGGCCTGCGACGAGATCGAGACCAGATAGCCGCCGGTACGATCATTCTGGGTCTGCTCGGTGACCGGCACGGCCGCAGCGATGCGCGCCGGTGCGGCAGCCTGGGGGTCAGCGGCATCGGGCTGTCGTTGGCGGCCGACGCATTGGCGTTGGCCGGCGATTTGCGGCCCTTCGGCGTCGCCGCCGGCTTGGTTGCCGGCGTCGCAGGCATTGGCGGATCGGCCGCGGCGGCCTGATTGCCCCCGTCACGGACAGCGTCTTGATCGGACGCGGATCGCTGTTGGGCAAAATGCCATTGGCGTTGGCCATCTGCGACATCGGAGCCGGCCCGGCGCTGACCGGCGGCGGAGCCGCATTCTGGTTCATCTGCGGGAACACCACGCGCGGGTTGCCGCCGCCGCGGGTGTTCAGATCCATCGGCGTCTCCTCGCGGGACACCAGCTTCTCGCCGCCGTCATTGCCGAGCAGGCGATCCGGCACCTTCGGCGTCGGATCCTGCTGGGCCATGATCTTGGTCGGACTGTTGTCGGCGCGAATGATCGGCGGCTCGCCGGTGCGGCCGGACGAGATGTAGGTCTTGTAGCCATAGGCGCCGCCGGTGCCGACCACCGCGAGGGTCAGCACCGCGAGCACGGTGCTCATGCCGCTGCGCCGCCGCGGCCGCTCCTCTTCCTCGCCCTCGTCGTAGCCGTCCTGATAGCCGTATTGGCCGTCCTGGAAATCGTTGTCGCCCTGAAACCCCTGCTGTCCCGAGCCCATCTGCCCGAACAGCGCATCGTCATAGCGCGAGGAGTCCTGCTCGTTGTCATCGAAGCCGTTGTCGCGGTTGTAGTCGCGGTCGTTCTCGGCGAACCCGTGGCGCGACTCCCCGACGCTGTAGTCGAGCTTGGACAGTTGGTCGGCGAATTCCGCGTTCGGATAGCCCTGCTGCTGCCGGGGAGCGGGCGCGGGCGCGAAATCCTGGTCCGGGAAGCCCGGCTGGCCGCGCGGATCCTGATAGCCCGCCGGAAAGGCCGGCGGTGCAGGCGGCGGCTGCGGCGGCTCGCGGCCGATGTCGGCGAAGGGGTTGGCGGCGGCAGGCTGGGCACGCTGCATCCAGGCCGGAGCGCCGGCCGGAGGCATGCCGGGAACCGGCTGTTCTGGCGCGGGCGCCGCGGGCGCGCCATCGGACGCGGTTGAGATTGCGGAGTTGCCCGGCCCGACGCGGCAAAAGGATCGTTCTGCCCGATCAGGCGAGCGAGTTCGGCGAGCGGATCGGCATCGGCCTGCTGGTTTCCACCACGGCCAAAACCATCAGCGGGAAAGGGTCTGTCCTGGTAACGATCAGCCATCGTGATGAAGCGTCCCTGCGGGTGAGCCGCATATGCGTCCTAAGGCGGACCCTGCCAGATTGAGGCCCCCAACTGAAGTCGTGTGTTTCCCCCAATCAGCGCATTGCATCAGGAGCATTAACGCCCAAGATCGCAAGTCCTGACGCCAGAACCGAGACGACGCCCTGAACCATGGCCAAACGTGCCTTGGTCAATTCTGCATCATCATCGATAATGAAGCGTAAATAGGGCAAATCCCGCCCCCGCGTCCAGAGGGCGTGAAATTCGCTTGCAAGTTCATACAGGTAGAAGGCGATCCGGTGCGGCTCATGCGCCAGGGCCGCGCTCTCCACCGTACGTGGGTACAGCGCAAGGCGTTTCAAGAGGTCGTGTTCGGCCGAGTCGGAGAGTTTTTCGAGGTTGGCCTCGCGGAGGAACGCTAACCGGGCCCCTCGTCCTCCGGCAGGTCCGGGAAGCTCTCCCGCGCATTGCGGAAGATCGAATGCCCCCGCGCGTGGCCATACTGGACGTAGAACACGGGATTGTCGCGCGACTGCTCGATGACCTTGGCGAGGTCGAAATCGAGCACCGCGTCGTTCTTGCGGTAGAGCATCATGAAACGGACCGCATCGCGCCCCACTTCATCAACAACTTCCCGCAAGGTGACGAAGTCGCCGGAGCGCTTCGACATCTTCACCGGCTCGCCATTGCGCAACAGCTTGACGAGCTGGACGACCTTGACGTCGAGCACGGCCTGTCCGGCCGTCACCGCTTTCACCGCCGCCTGCATCCGCTTGATGTAGCCGCCATGATCGGCGCCGAACACGTCGATCAGGTCGGCGAAGCCGCGCTCGAACTTGTGCCGGTGGTTGGCGATGTCGGAGGCGAAGTAGGTGTAGCTGCCGTCCGACTTGATCAGCGGACGATCGACGTCGTCGCCATAGGCTGTAGCGCGGAACAGGAGCTGCTCGCGATCCTCCCAATCCTCCACCGGCGCGCCCTTCGGCGGCGGCAGAGCGGCCTTCATACACGTCGCCCCGCTCGCGCAGGAACTCGATCGTGGCGGCAACCTTGTTGGTCGCACCGGCGATCAGCGAGCGCTCCGAAAAGAACACGTCATGACGAATGTTGAGCGCGGCGAGATCGTCCTTGATCTCGGCCATCATCATCGCGATCGCCTTGTCGCGTACGATCGGCAGCCACTCGGTCTCAGCGAGCGCCTTGAGCTTGTCGCCGTGCTCGGTCGCGAGCGCCTGCCCGACCGGCTTGAGATAGTCGCCCGGATAGAGCCCATCCGGAATCGCGCCGATATCCTCGCCGAGCGCCTCGCGATAGCGGAGAAACGCGGAGCGCGCGAGCACGTCGACCTGCGCGCCGGCATCGTTGATGTAGTACTCGCGCGTGACGTCGCGCCCCGCGAACTGCAGCAGGCTGCATAGCGCATCGCCGAACACGGCGCCGCGGCAGTGCCCGACATGCATCGGCCCGGTCGGATTGGCGGACACGTACTCGACGTTCACCTTCGGCGCGCCGGGCACCGGCGCGACGCGGCCGTAAGCGGCGCCTTCGCGCAGGATCGTGCCGAGCGCTTGCGCCCAGACAGCGGGCTGCAGGGTCAGGTTGATGAAGCCGGGCCCGGCGACATCGACCTTCGCCACGAGAGCATCGGCACGCAGCCGCTCGGCGATCACATCGGCGAGATCTCGCGGCTTGGCCTTCGCCTCCTTGGCGAGCACCATCGCGGCATTGGTGGCCATGTCGCCATGGCTCTGATCGCGCGGCGGCTCGACCACCACGCGCGAAAAATCGATGCCCTCGGGCCAGCCGCCCTGCCTGGCGATGATGGCGCATATGGCGTGGACACGCGCGAGCATGTCGGCAAAAAGATAAGGGGTGGAAGCGTGTTCGACCATGCCGCCGCCTAACGCAAATCCGGAGTCGAGTCAAAAAGCCGGTGGTGCTCCGTTAAGGCGAAACGGTCCGTCATTCCGGCGATAAAATGGCCGATGCGCCGAGCCCGGTCGCCCTCGCCGTCGCAACCGTCCAGCCAGCCTGCGGGCAGCGTCGAACCGTCCTCATGGTAGCGGCCATAGAGGTCGGCGACGATGCGCTCGGCGTCGCGCATCACCCGCATCACCCGCTCGTGGCGGTACATCCGCTGCCATAGAAACCCCTTGATGGTCGCCTCGTGCTCGGCGACATCGGCCGGAAATGCCACTAGCGGCCCGCTGTGCCGCCTGATGTCGTGAGGCGACATCGGCTGCGCCCGCGCGATCCGGCGCTCGGCCTCGGCCGCTACGGCTGCGATCAGATAGGAGATCAGCTCGCGCACCAGCTCGGCGCCGCGCCGGATCGGATCGAGCGCCGGATATTGGCGATCGATCTCGGCGATCATCGCCGCGAGCAGCGGAATTTCCTTGAGGTCGTCGACCGTGAACAGGCCGGCACGCAGCCCGTCGTCGATGTCGTGGGCGTCATAGGCGATGTCGTCGGCCAGCGCGGCAACCTGGGCCTCGAGCGAGGCGTAGCTCCACAGCTCCAGGTCGAACCGGGCGTTGAACTCGGCGATTCCCGGCGGGATCGGCGCCTGCAGCGGCCCGTTGTGCTTGACGATGCCCTCGAGCGATTCCCAGGTCAGGTTGAGTCCGTCGAACTCCGGGTAGCGCTGCTCGAACGACGTGACGATACGCAATGTCTGGGCATTGTGGTCGAAGCCGCCATGGTCCGCCATGCAGCGGTTCAGCGCGCGCTCGCCGGCGTGGCCGAACGGCGGATGGCCGAGATCATGCGCCAAGGCCAGCGTCTCCGTCAGGTCCTCGTCGAGGCCGAACTGGCGGGCCAGCGCGCGGGCGATCTGGGCGACTTCCAAAGAATGGGTCAAACGGGTGCGGTAGTGGTCGCCTTCGTGGAAGACGAAGACCTGGGTCTTGTGCTTGAGCCTTCGGAAGGCGGTCGAATGGATCACCCGGTCGCAATCCCTGCGGAACGCGCTGCGGGTCCGGGACGGCGGCTCGGCGAACAGGCGGCCCCGGCTGCGATCGGGATCGCAGGAATAGGGAGCGCGGGGGGCAGCCATTCCGACCGACACGGGCGATTGTTCCTTTGCGATTTGATTCCTCGGCGGAGCCCACTTAACTATGGGGAGTGCCCGAGACCAAATGAATAGGGCATGACGCGCCTTCCGGAGACCCATTGCCATGACTGATGCCTCGACCGGCCCCGTCACCATCAGCGAACGCGCCGCCCGCCGCATCGGAGAGATCCTCGGCAAGGAGAGCGCCGGCGCGATGCTGCGCATCTCGGTCGAGGGCGGCGGCTGCTCCGGCTTCCAGTACAAGTTCGACATCGACCGCGCCAAGGCCGACGACGATCTCGTCATCGAGCGCGATCGCGCGGTCGTGCTGGTCGATCCGGCCTCGGTGCCGTTCCTCGCCGGCTCCGAGGTCGATTTCGTCGACGACCTGATGGGCGCCTCGTTCCGGGTCAACAATCCCAACGCCACCGCCTCCTGCGGCTGCGGCACCAGCTTCTCGGTCTAGCGCCCCCTCGCTATCGGCTCAGGCCTCCGCCGTCGCGGCCGGGACATCGGACGGCGCCAGCGCCGGCGCCTCGACGTTTGGCGCGGGCGTTCCGATCGCCTTCAGCATCGCCGCCACCATGGCCGGCTTGCGCAACGGCTTGGCCAGGAAGTCGGTCATGCCGGCCTCGCGGCACTGCTTGATGTCGTCCGGGAAGGCATTCGCGGTCAGCGCGATGATCGGCAACTCGGCGAGCCGTCCGCCCTTGGCCCGGATGGTCCGGGTCGCGGTGATGCCGTCCATCTCCGGCATGCGAACGTCCATCAGCACCAGGTCGAATTCCTGTTCGTCGGCCGCCTTCACCGCCTGCAAGCCATCCGGAACGATGCATTTGTCGACCGGGAACTCCTGCAGCATCTTCGACACCACCATGCGGTTGGTGGCGTCGTCCTCGGCGATCAGCACGCGCAAGGGACGGCCGAGCGCCTCGATCCGCGCCTTGAGGTCGCCGGCGCCGACCCGGTCACCGCGCTGATCCGACACCTGCTTGTCGCTCCACGGCAAGGTCAGGCTGAAGCGGAAGGTCGAACCTTCGCCCTGCACCGACGACACCGCGATGACCCCGCCCATCTGCTCGATGATCCGGCGGGAGATCGCCAGCCCCAGCCCGGTGCCGCCGAAGCGACGGTTGATCGAGGCATCGGCCTGGGCGAAATCCGTGAACAGCTTGCCGACCCGATCGGCGGGAATGCCGATTCCGGTGTCGGAGACGCGCCACTCGATCGTCGCCCTGTGGTCGTCGCGCGTGCGGCAGGCCACGGCGATGGTGATGCCCCCTGCTCTGTGAACTTCACCGCGTTGGAGGCGAGATTGATCAGCACCTGACGAATGCGCGCCACGTCGCCCTTGAGCGCCGGCGGCAGCTTTGGATCGATATCCGCATTGACCAGCAGGCTCTTCGATTTCGCGTTGACGCCCATGATGGCGGTGACCGCCTCGACCAGCGCCGCCGGCGAAAAATCCACCGTCTCGAATTCGAGCTTGCCGGCGTTGAGCTTGGACAGATCGAGGATGTCGTTGAGGATGCGCTGCAGGTTGTCGCCGGACTCGCGGATCGTCATGACCGCGTGACGCTGCTCGTCGTCGAGCTTGGTCTCCAGCAAGGTCGAGGCGAGCCCGAGCACGCCGTTCATTGGGGTGCGGATCTCGTGGCTCATCATCGCGAGGAAGTCGGACTTGGCACGGCTTTCGGCTTCCGCCTGCTCGGCGCGCCAGCGCTCGGTGACGTCGCGACCGAAGCCGCGATAGCCGGCGAACTTGCCGTCAGAGTCGCGCGCCGGCCGCGCCGTCAGCGCCCAACGGCGGCGCTCGCCGCCGGCCACCACGACATGGATCAGGATCTCGGGGATCGACAGCCGCTGCGCCATGCGGTCGGCAAGCGTCTTGAGCGTCGCCGTATCCGTGGGACAGAGATATTTCAGCGTATCGATGAGACGCTCGCCCTTGAGCTGATCGAGCGGAAGCTGGGCCACATCGGCGAAGCGCTGCGGCGCATCGATCAGACGGCCCTCGGCATCGGTCTGCCACAGCCAGCTCGCGGCGTTCTCCTGGAATTCCTTCAGCAGCAGCGAGATGGTCTCGTTCTGGCGCTCGTGCCGGATCTGCGCCTTCAGGTTCTCCAGGAACACGTTGCCGTGCGACACCAGGTGCCGCACCATGAACGAGGTGTAGAGCAGCAGGAACACCACGAGCACGAGATAGGTCGCGCCGCCGCAAAGAAACAGTGAGCCCACCGAGGCCAGCATCAGGGTCCAGGTGTAGGCCAGGCCGGCCCGCGGCACGCTCGACATCGCGAACGCGCCACCGGAGATCATCCCGGTCATCAGCGAGCCCACGATGATCTGCAGATGCGGATCGACCTGCGGCATCACGATCAGCGGCAGCGATCCCCAGATGGTGGCAAGGAAGAACGCCTGCAGCGTCATCCGGGAGATGGCGCGCTCGGACGCCTCCTGCGGCCGCGACTTGCGCGCGCGCCACCAGCCGCGCAGCGCCATGCCGCCGGCCACGGCGATCGCGGCGCCCCACGCGAAGAGAAAGAGATTGGAGACGGTGTTCCAGAACACGCCGAGGATGATCGCCGCGTTGGCGAAATTGATGCCGATGGTCACGGGCACGAGGCGCGCGACGGCGTCGACCTGCCGCGCCCGGATGCGCCGGCGATCGCGCTCGGTCAGCGCTTCGTCGTCGAGACCCTCGATGGCGCCGAAGCCGCCGATCCAAAGGAAGAAGGCCCCCAGCGGGCTGCCGCCGGCCGTTCGCTTCGAGCGCGTGGGATCCCCAGGCCAATTCATGAGCGCGCAGAGCCTTCCTTGTGATCCCTTGCCATGCCTGATCGGCTGCTTCAGCCGCGTTAATTGTCCCGCCCGTAGAAGTACGGAACCTCCGAATGCGCGCGCTGACAGGGCTGGATGCAACGCGTCGTTCCCGCGGCACGATGTGCCCGGGTCATGACCGTCCATTTCACCCTCGTTCAGGTCGAGGGCGCAGGGAATGCCGGGTGCTGGCCGCAACCCATGGCCCGCCTGCAGAAAGAAAGCAGGCGGCAGTCACCACAGGTCCAGCCGGTCAACCGGCATTCCCTGCGCGACGGCTCTACGCCTTATACGCAATCTCCCCGGGGACCGGCTGTCTTGCCCCCGTCACCGGCGGATCATCGTCCCCACCGGCTTGGCCTCAGCATCGGGAGGCCAGGACCATGCGATTTCGGCGTGCGCCGGGGCTGTTCGTCCGCACGGCATCAGCCATGCTGCAGCCCCAAGCGCCCATCGCATCCCACCCCGCGTGTCGTGACGATCGCGATACGCCCCTCGTGCCGGGGCGGGACGGGCTGATCGAAGCACGAATTCCGTAAAAACGAAACACCGATATTTTTCGCAGCAGGACTGGACAGGGCAAATCAGCTTGAAGGCGCCCATGAAATTGGTCTCTAGGCGCACGCCTGTTCGACGCCGGCTGCGCCCGTTGGCATCGCCAACATGGGTGATGCGGTGGATCGATTTGCCCGACGTGCACGCGGGATCGCAATCACCACGTCGTTGTTCGCCGATCTCTCACAGCACCGCGCCGGAGGCGCAGGCACTGGCCCAATGCGGAAAACCGTTCTCGGCGGCGCGCGCCGCCGCGTGATCCCAGTCATAGGTCAGCGCCAACAGCTCGGCCTGCCAATGTCCGCGTCGCTCGGTCAGAACCGCATAGCGCGCGTGCGGCGAGCGATATTCGAGCTGGGACGCAATCGGGATGTCGCCGAACACAGGGCAGCCGACGCTGCCGGGATTGACGACCAGGGGACCGCGCGGCACCTGCACCATCGCCTGCCGATGGCTGTGTCCGCACAGCACGAGCGTGGCGCCGCCGAGATTGACGAGACGTGACGCGAGCACGTCACGACGCGCCGGGACGTAGCGGCCGTCGTCGACAATCTCTTCGAGCAGAAGAGCGCAGTCGTCGTCGGGTGTGCCATGGACGGCGAGGATGCCCTGCTGCAGCGCGATCCGCGCCGGAAGCGCATGCAACACGCGACGCTGCTCAGCGGTCAGTGCGGCGCGGGCGAAGCGGCCCGCCGGAGAGAGCCTATCTTCCGGCAACTCCTCGATCCAGCGATCGTGGTTGCCGCGCACGGTGGGCAGCGCCAGCGACTGCAGCAGCGCGAAGGTTTCCTGCGGCCACAACGGAGCGGTAACGCAATCACCGAGATTGACCGTGGCATCGACACCGCGTGTCTTGATGTCCGCGAGCACGGCCTCCAGCGCCGGCAGATTGCCATGCACGTCGGAAATCACAGCCAGCCGCATCGTCGTTCCCTCGTCTCGCGATTTGTCCGCTTCAATGAAGCTCTACCATCTTTCGTCGTTGCGAGCGAAGCGAAGCCATCCAGAAGTCCTTGCGCGGCCCTGGATTGCTTCGCTTCGCTCGCAATGATGGTGGGACGCCGATGCACTAAAGCGCAGTGCTTCCCGTCTAACATGCGGCGGAAGCGGTGGGCCCAGTGCTTACGGCGCGAACGCGCCGTTGCGCGCCTTCAGCTCCCATGCGGCCTGATCCTCGCCGTCATGCCCACAAAAGGTGAGCGTCCAGTACGCCGCGGCTCATTGGTTTTGTCATGACCGCCTCGGCGTACTGGATTGCCCGGTCGAGCCGGGCGATGACAGTGGCGTTTGTGGCGGTAACGCTGCTTCCTTGGTCGTTGCGTCAATTCCCTCACTGCAGCGAGCTAACCGCGAACACATCCGCGCGCTCGATGATCAGGTCGCGGAACAGCCGCGCCCTGTGCGACATCCATTGCGGATCGGGATAGACGACGTGCAGCGGCAGCGACGGAACGTCGTAGTCGGGTAGCAAATGGATGAGCCTGCCCGAGGCAATGTGTTGAACCGCGCACCAGTCGGGCAGCACCGCCGCGCCGAGGCCCTCCAGCGCCGCCAGGGTCATGATGTCGGCGTCGTCGCAGGTGAGTGAGGGCGTGATGCCGACGACGTGGCGGCCGGTCTCGGATTCGAAGCTCCATTCGTTCTTCGGCGACAGCCGCGAATAGGTCACGCATGGGAGCTGGCGCAGATCATTGGGCAGCCGCGGCGGGCGGTGTCTTGCGAGCAGCGATGGCGCCGCCACCAGCAGCCGCTTGACCGTGCCGACGCGCCGCGCGACCAGCGAGCTGGAGCTGAGCACGCCGATGCGGATGGCGAGCTCCGTCCCGGTCTCCACGAGGTCGACGAACTGCTCGGTGAAACGGATGTCGAGCCGCACCTCGGGATAACGGCGGCTATATTCGGCGAAGATGTCGCGGAAGAAATAGCGGCCGAACGAGGTCGGCACCGTCATCCGCAAGGTGCCCGAGGGCGCGCCGACACGCTTCGGCGACGGCATGCCCGCGCTCTCGAACAAGGTGACGATGTCCTTGGCGAGCTTGAGGACCCGATCGGCCTCGGCGGTCGGACGCAACTTGCGCGTGGTGCGGACGAACAGGCGGCAGCCGAACTGCTCCTCCAAGAGCGCGATGCGCTTGGTGATCGCCGGCTGTCCCAGGCCGAGATCGGCCGCGGCCTGGGTGAAGCTGCCGGCCTCCATGACGCGGATGAAGGTCTGCAGCGCGTCGATCCGGTCCATCCATTCTTCCCCGGAATGAGTTTTATTCTGGCTATTCCGTATACGTCAGGAGGCGGACCGGTCTAGCCTCTCAAAAAAATCAAACGGAGGGAGACCCATGGAGAAGTCGATTGGCATCGTCGGCGCCGGCATCGGCGGGCTGCATCTCGCGCTCTATCTGCAGCAGAATGGCATCCAGGCCACGGTCCTGACCGACCGCGCGCCCGAGCAGTATGCTGCAACGCGGCTGATGAACACGGTGGCGCACCACGGCGTCACGGTCGCGCGCGAGAACGCGCTCGGGGTGAACCATTGGGACGATCCTGAATTCGTCTATCACCACCATGATCACTTCTTCAATTTTCCGGGCAGCCCCCTGCTCTTCCGCGGCGCGTTCAAGCAGCCGAGCCGCGCGGTCGACTACCGGATCTATCTGCCGGCGCTGATGAAGGACTTCGAGGACCGCGGCGGCACGATCGAATATGCCAGCATCCAGGATGACGACATCCCCGCGCTGGTGGCGCGGTTCGACCTGCTGGTGGTGTCGACCGGCAAGGGTGCGCTCGGGCGGATGTTCAGCCATCGGCCGGAGCTGTCGCCCTACAACCAGCCGCAGCGCCTGCTCTGCGTCGGCCTCTACGACGGCGTCGATCACGGCAGCCCCGAGGGCGACGATCCGCGCGGCGTCACGCTGTCGGTGTCGCCGGGCCATGGCGAGATGATCGTGATCCCGACGCTCACCTTCGGCGGCATCAAGACGGCGCTGCTGATGGAGAACATCCCTGGCGGCGACATGGCCGACCTGGTGTCGCTCAACTACGACGCCGATCCCGCAGGCTTTCGGCAGACGCTGCTCGACAAGCTCGAGAAGCACCATCCGCACACCTACAACCGGATCGACACGCACCGCTTCGCCCTGCAGCCGCTGGACCTCCTGCAGGGCGCGGTGGTGCCGACCGTGCGGCGCTCCTCGGTCAGCTTCGACGACGGCAAGATCGCCATCGCGCTCGGCGACGTGCATTCGGTGGTCGATCCGATGATGGGCCAGGGCGCCAACATGGCTTCCTACGCCGCGTTCGAGCTCGGCAAGGCGATCGTCGACGCCGTGGCGTTCGACGACCGCTTCGTCGAGACGGTGGATCGCGCGCGCGAGAACCGCGTGCTCGCGGCAGCGCGCTGGACCAACCTGATGCTGCAGCCACCGTCGGAGGCGATGGGGCGGCTGATCTTCACCATGGCGCAGGATCGCGGGCTCTGCGACGAATTCACCGACAATTTCAACTATCCGGAGCGGCAGTGGGACCGGCTGGCGAGCGACCGGCGCATTCATGCCTGGATCGATGAGCGAGCAGAGCTTGCAGCGTGATGGCGGAGAGACGCCGATGAGGCATCAGCCGGATGCGGCCAGTTTTCGTGCGGCCGCGTCGCGGTTCTCGACCGGTGTGACCGTGGTGACCAGCAGCGGTGACGACGGCGCGCCGGTCGGCATGACCGCCAACAGTTTCACCACGGTCTCGACAGAGCCGCCCACGGTGCTGGTGTCGCTGAAGCGTGGCCGGACGTGGCAGGCCGTGAGCACGACACGTCGCTATGCGGTCAATGTGCTCGCGGCCAATGACGTCGCGATCGGCCGGCATTTCGCCGGTGCGCCGCTGGTGCAAGGCGCGCCGACCTTGGATGAACGTGGCGGATTCTTCCTGCTGCCGCAGGCCATCGCGCAATTCGGCTGCGAGGTCGTGAGCGCGGTCGAGATCGCCGACCACACGCTGTTCATCGGTGAAGTCCGCTGGTGCTGGCACCAGGACGGCCTGCCGCTGGCATTCTATGCCAGCCGCTTTCGCAATGGGATGGGCGCGGAGATATCGCCAAGCGCCGCGCTGGCCTATCCGACGGAGGGATGGACGATCTGATCGCGCGGATGGCCAGTGTCCTTCAAGTCGCCGCTGCTTACCCTCATGGTGAGGAGGCGCGAAGCGCCGGCTCGAACCATGAGGCCGCAGCGTGGGCCTCGCCCTTCGAGACGCCCGCCTGCGGCGGGCTCCTCAGGGTGAGGAGCGAGAGGTTCTCTCTTCAACGAAAACCTGATGCGGTTCGCCGGGACGACTTAGTGAGCCAAACATCGTCACATTGAAGACTGCGGGTCCGGCACAGTCGTGAGGCTCAACCGCCGATCAGTCCGGGGTCGATGCCCCCCGTTGTGGCGGCTCCAGAATGACCGGAGCGCGGCCACGTGACGATCGAGGCATGTTTTTACTGCCGGCTGGGCGACGTCGTCAAATGCATCGGCGCCGCAGGCACTGAGGCCTGAGGCAGATGATCCACAGCAGTTCCGCTCGTCCTCGACTAGCGACGCTCGTTCAGCATCGGGAAGCCGCGCTGATGCCAGACCGGATAGGCCGCCGGCGTATCGCTGGCGGCATCGAGCGTGGCCACCTGCTCCGCCGTCAGGCTCCAGCCGACCGCGCCGATATTCTCGATGAGCTGGCTCTCGTTGCGGGCGCCGACGATGATGGTTGCGACCGTCGGACGCTGCAGCAGCCAGTTCAGCGCCACCTGGGGAATGGTCTTCCCGATCTCATTGGCGACGCCGCCGGGTGCATCGACGACGCGATACAGCCGCTCCTCCTCGTAATGCGGTCCTGTGCCGGCGATGTCGTGCGCGCGGGTGCCGGGCTTGGCCGGCTGTCCGCGGCGGATCTTGCCCGTCAGCTTGCCCCAGCCGAGCGGGCTCCAGATCACGGCGCCGACGCCCTGGTCGCGGCCGAGCGGCATCAGTTCCCACTCATAGTCGCGGTTGAGCAGCGAGTAATAGGCCTGATGCGCGACATAGCGCTGATAGCCGTAGCGATCGGAGGCGGCCAGCGACTTCATCAGGTGCCAGCCGGAGAAGTTGGAGCAGCCGATGTAGCGGATCTTGCCGGCGCGCACGAGTTGGTCGAGCGTCGACAGCGTCTCCTCCACCGGCGTGTTGTAGTCCTGGCCGTGCAGCTGGAACAGATCGATGTGGTCGACGCCGAGACGCTTAAGGGAGCCGTCGATCGCCTCGATCAGATGCTGGCGCGACGAGCCATAATCGTTCGGGCCGTCGCCTCTCGGGAACGTGGCCTTTGTCGAGATCAACAGCCGGTTGCGCTTGCCCTTGATGGCCTGGCCGAGAATGCTTTCGGCCAGACCGTCCGAATAGACGTCGGCGCTGTCGAACATCGAGATGCCATGATCGAGACAGACGTCGATCAGCCGCGAGGCGCCCTCAGCGTCGGTCCCGCCCCAGGCTTTGAAGAAGTCGTTGCTGCCGCCAAAGGTCGCGGTGCCGAAGCTGAGCGCCGGCACGCGCAGGCCGGAATGGCCGAGACGTCGCTGGTCCATGATGATCTCCTGGTGTTTCGTGCCTGACCGGGTTTTGCTGCATGAATACGCGCAGCACGCGCCCCCGACCATGCCGCACCGTGCATGGCATTGTTGCGCCCGCCTGTGATTCCCGCGCCATTCGCCTTGACCAGAGTGGTCGCGGCTTGATCTAACCGGGGCCGTTTCTCCTTCCCCCGGGAACCTCAGGCCATGCGTATCGCCACCTGGAACGTCAATTCGGTCCGGCAGCGGATCGATCACCTCCTCACCTGGCTGAAGGAGTGCGCGCCGGATATCGTCTGCCTGCAGGAGATCAAGTGCACGGACGATGCGTTCCCGCGGCTGGAGATCGAGGCGCTCGGCTACAACGTCGTCACCCACGGCCAGAAGACCTTCAACGGCGTTGCGCTGCTGTCGAAACTGCCGTTCGACGAGACCAGGTCCGGGCTCGATGGGGATGCCGAGGACGTTCATGCACGCTTCCTGGAAGGCGTGGTCAGCCTCAAGAGTGGCGTCGTCCGCATCGCCTGCCTGTATCTCCCCAACGGCAACCCGCCGAACACGGAAAAATATCCCTACAAGCTCAAGTGGATGTCGCGGCTTCGTGACTATGCGCGTGAACGGCTGAAGACCGAGGAGCCGCTGATCCTCGCAGGTGACTTCAACGTGATCCCCGCCGCCGCCGACGTCTCCAACCCCGAGGCCTGGGTCGAGGACGCGCTGTTCCGCCCGGAGACGCGCGAGAGCTTCCAGTCGCTGCTGGGCCTCGGGCTCACCGACGCGCTGCGCGCCGTCACCGACGCGCCGGGGCAGTACACGTTCTGGGACTATCAGGCCGGCGCCTGGCAGAAGAACATGGGGATCCGCATCGATCACCTGCTGTTGTCGCCGCAGGCCAGCGACCGGCTGGTCGAGGTCGGCATCGACAGCTATGTCAGGGCCTGGGAGAAGCCGTCGGATCACGTGCCGGTGTGGGCCGATTTCGATCTCGAGACGGCGTAGACTCGAGGACGGCCCATGACGACCTACACACGGCGGCACTTTTTCCGCTCGCACTCATGCCGCTGCTGGTGGCGAAGCCGGCACTTGCCGCCGACCTGCAGGCGACGATCGCCGGCATCGAAGCCGACAGCGGCGGCCGCCTCGGCGTGGCGCTGCTGGACACCGCGAGCGGCACGCTCGGCGGCCACCGGCTGGACGAACGGTTCCCGATGTGCAGCACCTTCAAGGCGTTGCTGGCGGGCGCGATCCTCGCCAAGGTCGATGCCGGCACCGAGCAGCTCGCGCGCCGCATTCCGATCGCGCAAGGAGACATCCTGTCCTATGCGCCGGTCACCAAGGCCTATGTGGGGACGTCGGGCCTGTCGGTCGGCGAATTGTGCGAGGCGACCGTGACACTCAGCGACAATACCGCGGCGAATCTGCTGCTGGCGACGCTCGGCGGCCCTGCCGGCTTGACCCGCGCCATCCGCGGCTTCGGCGACCCCATCACCCGGCTCGACCGCATCGAGCCAGCGCTCAATGATAGCGTGCCCGGCGATCCGAGGGACACCACCACGCCCGCGGCGATGGCGCAGACCTTGGCGAAGCTGACCACCGGCACTGCGCTGTCGGCGGCGTCGCGTGATGTCCTGAATGGCTGGCTGATCGCCTGCAAGACCGGTGGCGCCAAGCTGCGCGCCGGCCTGCCCGGCGAATGGCGCATCGGCGACAAGACCGGCGCGGGCGAGCGCGGCAGCAGCAACGATGTCGCCGTGATCTGGCCGACAGGGCGCGCGCCGGTCCTCGTGAGCAGCTATCTCACCGAGACCAAGGCCAGCGACGACAAGCGCAACGCGGTTCACGCCGCCGTCGGCCGAGCCGTCGCCGGCGCGCTGGGGGCCTGAGCCGCCGCCGCGCGATAGATCGCGGCGATCGCGTCGAATCCGGTGCGCAGCTGGCGCATCTCGTGGCCGGCGAGGCGCACGCCGAGACCGGCACTCTCCGGCAGCAGGCTCGCAGCGGCGTAGAGGCCGCCGATGCAGGACAGCGCATCGGCGAGACGCTGGCGGAGCGCGGCGTGGTCGTGTGTCTCCGGCAGCATCAGCAGTGCTGAACCGAACGCGCGACGTCCCTTGAACAGTGCGATCGCAGGATCGTGCAGATGCATGCGGTCGATCAGCAGCGGCTCCTCGCCAGGCCTGCGAACGACGAGCGTGGAGTCGAGTTCGCGGAACAAGCGCCCCTGCCCGTCCGGGTCATGCATCGTGAAGGCGTCGGTGACGAGCGCTGACGCGTCAGGCGCGCAGTCCAGCTCCAGTACCTGACACAAGGCGGCATCGGGAAACAGGATGCGCGGCTCGGGCAGGTAGTCGAGCGATGCGCCGGCCGCGACGCGCAGCAGCACCCGTTCGACGGCGCGCGCGCCCGGTTCGGCGCGATGCACCGAGGTCGCGCCCTGTGTGGTGATGGAGACGGCCGCGCCTTCGCCGAGCGTGAAGCGCTGCATCAGCCGGTCTTCGCCATGCACGGCACCGCTGCCGGTCTGCAGGATGACGCTGAGCAGATCCGGACGAGCCGGATCGGTGTGGAAGCTGCGCGTCAGCACGAACGGCCAGGCAAACAGCCGGCGGTCGATCACCGTGCGGCCGCCGCGGCGAACAAAGGAGAGATCGAGCCGCGGCTCTGGGGCGAGATCGCTCACGTGCGGAACAGCACCTCGCGCTCGAGCAGGTCGACGATCGCCTCGATCCCCTCGCCGCGCCGACAATTCGTTAAGAGCACCGGACGGCCGCCGCGCACCTCGGCCGCTTCGCGCTGCATGCGAGCGACATCGACGCCGACATGCGGGGCGAGATCGACCTTGTTGATGACGAGCAGATCGGCGCGGATCACGCCGGGGCCGCGCTTGCGCGGGATGTCGTCGCCGCCGGCGACGTCGATCACGAACATCCAGAAATCCGTGAGGTCGCGCGAGAAGGTCGAGGCGAGATTGTCGCCGCCGCTCTCCAGCAGGATCAGCTCGACGCCGGGAAAGCGCCGCTCCAGTTCGTCGGCGGCCTCGATGTTGAGCGTCGGGTCCTCGCGGATCACGGTGTGCGGACAGGCGCCCGCCTCCACGGCTGACACCCGCTCGGGATCGATCAGGCCGGAGCGGCGGACGCGCTCGGCATCCTCGGCGGTGACGAGATCGTTGGTGATCACGGCGATGTCGATGCCGCGCGCCTGCAGCGCCGGGATCAGGCGCTCGACCAAAGCGGTCTTGCCGGAGCCGACCGGACCGCCGATGCCGACGCGCGCGGCGGTCATCGGGGCGTCGGCGCGGGTGAGAGCGAGACGGCTCATCGCAGCATGAACCTCCTGGCGAGCGGCACGGTCGTCGCCGGCGGACACATCAGCAGCTTGCCGTCGGCACGGACCTCGAAGGTCTGCGGATCGACCTCGACATGCGGCATCGCGGCGTTTCTGATCATGTCGGTCTTGCGCAGGCGGCGCACGTTCTTGATCTGAACGGTCTCGCGCCCGAGCCCGAGCTTGGCGCGGACGCCGGCGTCGACGGCGAGCTTGGACATGAAGTTGACGCCGAGCCGCTGCGGCGCTGCGCCCAGCGCGCCCCACATCCGCTTCTGGATCATCGGCTCCGACAGACCGAGGCTGCCATTGCCGTCGCCCATAGCGGCCCAGACCGGAAAGCCGTTCTTGATCACCATGTACGGCTTCAGCCCGAACGAGGCGCGCGGCCACAACACCAGATCGGCCATCTTGCCGACCTCGATCGAACCAACGACATGATCGATACCGACGGCGATGGCAGGATTGATCGTGAGCTTGGCGATGTAGCGCTTGATGCGCTCATTGTCGGCGCGCGCGGTGGTCTCCTCGGGGAGACGGCCGATGCGATCCTTCATCACGCTTGCCAGCTGCCAGCATTTGGCGACGTTCTCGGCGAGACGGCCCATGCCTTGCGTGTCCGTGCCGAAGATCGAGATCGCGCCCATGTCGTGCAGAAAATCCTCCGCGGCCATCGACTGCGCGCGCACCCGCGCCTCGCCGAACATGACATCCTCTGGCGCGTTGTAGTTGAGCTGATGACAGATCATCGTCATCGGCACGCCCTCCTCCATGCCATAGGAGGTGTAGGGATTGGTCGGGTTGGTCGAGGACGGGATCACGTTGGGCCATGACACCACCTTGAGCAGGTCCGGCGCGTGGCCGCCGCCGGCACCCTCGACGTGATACATGTGGATCGTGCGGCCATCGACCGCCGCCATCGTGTCCTCGCAGAAGCCGTATTCGTTGATCGAGTCGGTGTGCAGATGCACCGCGAAGTCGTGACGATCCGCCGCGATCAGGCTCTTGTCGATCACGTCAGGCGATGCACCAAAGTCCTCGTGGATCTTGACCGACATGCCGCCGGCCGCAACCGCCTCTTCCACGGCCTCCGGGTTGGAGCCGCCGCGGCCGAACAGCGCGTAGTTCAGCGGCGAGAACTCGATCGATTTGAGGAAGTGACCAAAGTTCGGGCCCGAGCCTCGAGCCGACGTCGAACACCGGACCCGAGCCGTTGCCGACCATCGTGGTGGTGCCGCCGGCGAGCGCGTGATCCGACTGCTCCGGCGAGATAAGATGCGCGTGGCTCTCGATCGCGCCCGCGGTGACGATGAACGGGCCGCCGGCGATCGGCGCGGTGGTGTGGCCGACCACCATGTCCGGATGCACGTCGGGCATCACGTCGGGATTGCCGGCCTTGCCGATGCCGACGATGCGGCCGTCGCGGATGCCGATGTCGGCCTTCACGATGCCGGCGACGGCATCGATGATGGTGGCGTTCTTGACGACGACGTCGAGGGCCTTGTGCTGACTGGTCCGGTGCGCCGCGACGGCCTCGCCGTCGCGCAGGTTCTTGCCGGCCCCCACCAGCAGCTCATGGCCGTAGGTGGTGTAGTCGTGCTCGATCTCGGCGAGCAGGCTGGTGTCGCCGAGCCGGACGAGATCGCCCTTGGTGGGGCCATAGAGCTCAGCATAGGCGCGGCGGGTCAGCGTGGCCATGATCTCAAGCTCCCAGGTAGCCGCGGGACTGCGCCAGCTTCAACGCCTCGTCGCGCGCGCTGGGCGCATCGAGCGAGCCGTTGACCAGTCCGGCCTGGCCGCGCACGATGCGGTCGCCCTCGATGGGCACCAGCCGCACCGATTTGGTGACGCCCGGCTCGAAGCGGACGCCGAGTCCAGCCGGACGATCGATCTTCATGCCCCAGGCGGCGGCGCGGTCGAACAGCAGCGCGCGATTGACCTCGAAGAAGTGGGTGTGGCTGCGCACCTGGATGTCGCGATCCCCGGTGTTGACGACGTCGAGGGTGACCGCCGGCAGCGCGGTGAACATCTCGATATCGCCGGAGCCTTCGATGATCTCGCCGGGCACGATCTCGTCAGCGGCTGAGCCTTCGGCCGGCTGGATCGGCTCGAACAGCGCCATCACCTTGGTCCCCTCGGCGAACATCAACTCGACATAGAGCATCGGGATCATCTGGGCGACGCCGGGCTCGACATCGTCAGTCGTGAGCAGCCGTCCCGCCATGTCGCGGATCTCGGCATAGGGCAGATTGCGCCGCGCCGCCGTCATCACCTCGTCGGTGATGTAGGCCACCGCCTCGGGATGGCTCAGCTTGATACCGAGCGACCGGTTACGCCGCGCCATCTGCGCGGCGTTGAAGATCACGAGACGATCAAGCTCCGTGGGTGACAGGTTCATCATGGCAAGGCACCTCAGGTCGTGAACATGCGCACGTGCCGCAACGGCCCGCGCGTCACGGCGATATCGATAAAGGGCGTGAAGCTCGACGGCATCGCGTCGTCGTCGGGCGTGTCGGCAAGCAGCTCGGCCAATAGCGCGCGGGCGCGCGCCAAGCTCTGCTGCGACTCGATGTGGCCGATCAGGCCAAGCCGCACGGCGGCGCTCACGAGGCCGGTGATCAGCGTCCAGCCCGAGACGAGCTCGGCAGCCTCGAGCCCGAGGCCGGCATCGCGGCTGGTGATCGCCTGCACCACGGGCAGATGGCCGAGCCTGATGTCCGCCGAGACGCGCGCACGATAAGACACGGACAGCGGACCTGCGAGCTTGACCCAGACACCGAGCAGCGCCCTGCCCGCCCGCCGCGATCCCTCGCGCATCTCAGCCGACGGCGTCGTGGCCTCGGCGAGGCGATCGACGGCTGCGATCGCAGCGATGTCTTGGGCGTGCCAGGCGCGCCGGAGCAGAACGCGATCCATCGTGGCCCAGCGCTGTGCCAAGTGATCGTCGATGACATCGTCGAGATCGTCGCGACCGGAGAGAAGACCGTCGGCGGCGAGGCCTTCGATGCCCCAGGAGAACGCAAACCCGCCGGCCGGAAAGGCACTGTCGCCAAGCTGCAGCAGAGCGAGCGCCTCGCCTCGGTCAAACATGCTCGCGCTCCACGATCTCGCCGGTGTCGAGCAGCGGCTTGATCCGGGCGCGATAGGTCTCGATCGGCGCGTCGAGCAGCACGACGAGGCAGTCGTCCTCGAAGCGGACGCGCCAGTGCAGATTGCCGGCGTGCCAGCCGAGCTTCAGCGCGCTCGCGTCGTCGCGCGCCTTGAGGCGCAGGACCTGCTGCTCGCCAAAGCGGGCGATGATCGCGCGCTCCGTATCGAGATGCAGCAGCGCGCCGTCGACCAGCTCCTCGTCGCGGTCGAGGCTGACCGCGCAGTCGGTGCCGCGATCGGTGGTCAGACGGAAGCGCTTGCGGCCGGCGTCCTGCGGCGGCACGAACAGCAGTTCGATGCCGCCGCGATGCTCCAGCGCGTGCAGTTGCCGGGCATAGGCGCGGTCGTCGGCGCGTCCCATGATGCCGTGCAGACGGAGCATCGGCGTTGGTCCTCTCGTTGTTCAGCGCTCGTCGTTCGAGTTGGGGCCTCATGGTTCGAGACGCCCGCCGAACGGCGGGCTCCTCACCACGGGGTCGAGATATCGGGCGCGGCTTCCTCGGACGAACTCGGCCATTCTCGGCGCCAGTTCGATGCGGGACCGCAAGCTGCCGCTCGCCACACCCAACGCCCTCGTCCTGAGGAGCCCGCCACTTGGCGGGCGTCTCGAAGGACGATTGGCTTGCTCACCTCTCCCCGCGTCCTACCGCAGCGTCGCCGACACCTCCTGCGAGGTGACGAGGATGACCTCGCCGTCGAGGATCGGCTTGGCGATGCCGAAGAACGTCGCCACCGCGGCGGAGCCGTTGTGGCGGTCCATCGCGGCCTTGTCGGCGAAGCGCTCGTAGGTGGTGAACAGACCGGGCTCGGTCTCGCTCTGCGAGATGAAGAACCCGATCGTCTCCGGCTCGTTGGCCGCGACATGGGCCGCGACGGCGACGAGGGCGTCGCGCATCGTGGCCTCATGTCCCGCCTTGGCCCTGATGACCGCGGTGATGGTGATCATCAGAACTTTTTCCAGTCGCCGTCGGCCTCGAACGCCGCCGCCGCCTGGTAGATGGTGGATTCGGCGTAGTCCTTGCCGATCAGCATCAGGCCGACCGGAAGGCCGTCAGACAAACCGCAAGGCACGGTCATCGCCGGATGGCCTGTCACGTCGAACGGGCTCGTCGTCGCCGTCATCTCGAAAGCGCGCTGCACGACCTCGGCCAGCGGCGCGTCCTTGGCCGGGATCGGCGTCGCGACACACGGCAGGGTCGGCATCAGCAGCAGGTCGTAGGAGCCGAACATGGCGTCATAGGCCGCCTTGGCCTGGATCGCGATGTTGCGCGACTTGGCGTAGTAGCGGCCGCGATAGTGCTCAAGGCCCCACTGGCCGACCAGCATGGTCAGCTTCAAGGTCACCGACAGGTCGTCGGCGCGCGTGCGCCAGCCGGAATGCGCATCGAGCAGGCCGACGTCGTACAGGCCCTTCCAGTTGAAGCCCATGCCGTTGCCGAGCATCATCTGCACCAGGAAGCCTTCGAGCGTGATCGGATTCCACGCCGCGAGCGCATGCATGTGCTCGGGGATCGAGACCTCCGACACGCTTGCACCCATCTTGGCGAAGCGCTCCGCGCCCGCCTTGACCTTGGACACCACGCCCTCTTCCATGTTCGGCGCGCTGAAGCCTTCCTTGAGCACGCCGATCTTGAGGCCCTTGACGCCCTTGCCGAGCGCCTCGGTGTAGGCCGAGACCTTCGGCGCATATTGCCTGGGATCGAGGCCGTCGGCGCCGGCCAGCACTTCGAGCAGCAGCGCGTTGTCGGCGACCGATTTGGTCATCGGTCCGGTGTGGTCGATCGTCGACTCGATCGGCATCACGCCGGTATAGGGCACGAGACCGTGGGTCGCCTTCATGCCGTAGATGCCGCAATAGGATGCGGGGATGCGGATCGAGCCGCCCTGGTCGCCGCCGATGGCCATGTCGACCTCGCCGACCGCCACCAGCGCAGCGCTGCCCGAGGACGAGCCGCCGGCCGAATAGCCCATCTTCCAGGGATTGTGCACCGGCGCGGGATTGGCGGTATGGCTGCCGCCGGACAGACAGAAGTGCTCGCAGACGGCCTTGCCGACGATGGTGCCGCCGGCATCGAGGATGCGGGAGACGATGGTGGCGTCGGCCGCCGGAATGAAGCCTTCGAGCGTGGTCGAGCCGTTCATCATGGGAACGCCGGCGAGCGCGACGTTGTCCTTCAGCACCACGGTGCGGCCGGCGAGCTTGCCGGAGGCTGCACCCTTCACCTCGGTCTTGATCGCCCAGGCGTTGTACTTGTTCTCCTTCGCCGGCGGCTTGGCGCCGGGGTGCGCGGGTATTTCACCGGCGGCAGCGGGTTCGGCAGCTCGTCGATGATGTCGTACTGATCGAACATGCCGCCCATCAGCGACAGATACTCGGCGGCCTCCTCGACCGTCATGTTCATGTGCAGGCTGGCGGCGAGATCGGCGACTTCCTCGGCATTCGGGCGTTTGATGGACATGAGTCATCCTTTCTTGTGAGGACAAGCTGGGCAGAGACAGCAGATTGTCAGTTCAATGGGCCGGCGCTCGCGCGCCGGTACGGGCTCTAACTCGGGACCATCTGACCTTCCCGGGCCAGGAGAGTCTCACGGTCGAGTTCCTCGGTGATACGCCCCTTCTGGATGTGCAGGATGCGGTCCGATAACGACGTGATGAATTCGAGGTTCTGCTCGACCACGATCAACGACATTTTCCAGCGCGACTTCAGCGCCAGCAGGGTCTCGATGATCTCCTCGATAATCGACGGCTGGATGCCTTCAGTCGGTTCGTCCAACAGGATCAGCTTCGGCTTGGTGCAGAGACAGCGCGCCAGCGCGAGCAATTGCTGCTCGCCACCGGACAGCGCGCCGCCGCGACGGTCGAGCAGCCGGACAAGCCGCGGGAAGTCCTGCAGGACCGTATCGATGACGGCACGGTCCTCCTTGGGCGCGGATGCCAGACCCATGCGCAGGTTCTCCATGACCGACAGGTCCGGGAAGATCTCGCGGCCCTGCGGCACCAGGCCAATGCCGAGCCGGGAGCGCTCATGCGGCTTCAGATGCGTGATGGCTCGGCCTGCGAACACCACCGAGCCGTCGGTGGCCGGCAGGTGTCCCATCAAGGTGCGCAGCGCCGTGGTCTTGCCCATGCCATTGTGGCCGAGGATGCCGAGATATTCGCCGTCGGCGACAGTCATGTCGATGCCGAACAGGATCGGAATCCGGCCATAGCCGGACTTGAGACCCTTGACCTCGAGAAGCGCGCTCATGCCGCCACCTTCTTGCCGAGATAGACGTCGCGCACGCGCTGATCGGCGAGCACCTTGTCGACGGTGTCCTCGACCAGCACGCGGCCCTGGTGGAACACGGTCACGCGCTTGGCGATCTGCTTGATGAACTCCATATCGTGCTCGACCACGACGATGGCGCGGGTCTGGTTGATCTCGCGGATGATCGCGGCGGTGTGGAAGGTCTCCTCGTCGGTCATCCCGGCGGCGGGCTCGTCGAGCAGGATCAGCTCCGGCTCGGCGGCGAGCACCATGCCGATCTCGACCCATTGCCGCTGGCCGTGCGACAGGGTCGCGACGATGCTGTCGGCGTAGTCGGTCAGCCGGATCATCTCGAGCACGGCATTGACCGCCGGACCCTGCTGGCGCGGCGTCGCCTTGCGCCGCACCGCCATCCAGATGTTCTCGCGCACCGACAGGCCGTTGAATACGTTCGGGACCTGGGTCTTGATGCCGATGCCCATGCGCGCGATTTCGTGCGACAGCTTGCCCGCGATCGGCATGCCACGGAACGCGATGCTGCCCGAAGTCGGCACCAGTTGCCCGGTCAGCGTCTTGAAGAACGTGCTCTTGCCGGCGCCGTTGGGGCCGATCAGGCAGCGCAGCTCCATCTCCTGCAGGGTGAAGGTGATGTCGTCATTGGCGACGACGCCGCCGAAGCGCATCGTCAGGTGCTCGGCCTGGAGCAGAGGAACGAGGTCCGCCATGTCATTCGGCTCCTGCAGCATGCGGCGCCGCCGCGGACTGAACGGGCGGACCGTTGGTCTTCGGCTTGGTCTCCGGCATCAGCCGCATCACGAGATCGCGGGCGGTCGGCACCATGCCCTTCGGCAACAACAGCACGAAGATCACCAGCACGCCGCCGAGCACGAGGTTGGAGTTCAAGAGCTGCTGCGAGCCGATATAGGCGACGATGTATTCGATCACGACGCAGCCGATGATCGGCCCCAGCAAGGTCCCGAGCCCACCGACCGTGATCCAGATGATGATCTCCGCCGACAGCGACAGGCTGAAGATGGTCGGACTGACAAAGGCGCCCCAGTTGACGTAGAGTGCGCCGGCAAGACCGGCGATGGCGCCGCCGAGGATGAAGGTCAGGCACTTCACCAGACGCGGGTCGTAGCCGAGCAGCGACGCCCGCACCTCGTTCTCGCGCACGGCGACGATGATCCGCCCGGCCGGCAGCGCCAGCAGCAGGCGCAGCATCAGGAACACGGCCAGCAGCACGCCTGCGGTGGTCCACCATGACTGCTCCGGCGACAGCACGGTCGAGGGATCGAACGGCATGTTGAAGGTCGGCACAGCCGGCATGCCGTTGAAGCCACCGAGCAGCGCCTTACCGATCTTGTACGCATCGCCCGAGGTCGAGTTGACCGAGTTGAACAGGATCAGGGTCACCGTGAGCGTGATGACGCCGAGATAGACGTCGGAGATGCGGCCGAAGAAGATGAAATAGCCGAGGATCGCCGCGAACAGCGCGGGAACCGCGATCGCCAGCAGGATGGCCGGCGTCGAGTCCTGGAAGTTGATGGCCGCGATCGCGTACGCATAGCCGCCGAGGCCGAAGAAGGCGGTCTGGCCGAACGACAGGATGCCGCCAAAGCCCCAGATGAAGGCGAGGCTGAGCGACAGCACTGCCATCGCGGCGAACAAGGTCAGCTGCATCAGCGCGAACAGCTCGATGACGCTGGGTACGAGCGCGATGGCGACAATCGCCAGCAGGACTCCTGCCGCCTGGAGAGCGAGACGGACGTGCTTGGGCATCACAGGTTCCCCTTGAAGAAGCGCCCGGAGATGCCCTGCGGCAGCAAGCGAATCAGCACGATCGCGGTGGTGAAAACGATGACCTCGCCATAGACGGGTGTGGTGAAGTAGGCACCGATCTGGTTGACCGAGCCGAACAGGCTTGCCGCGGATAGCGTGCCGGAGAGGATCGCGGCGCCGCCGCCCACCACCGTCATGAACGCCTTGGCGACGTAGGCGCCGCCCATCACCGGGGTGATGCCGGACACCGGCGCCAGCAGGCCGCCGGCGAGGCCCGTCACCGCCGCACCGAGCGCGAAGGTGCTCATGTAGACCCGGGCCGGGTTGACGCCGAGCGTGGCCGCCATCGCCGGGTTCTGCATCGTGGCACGCGCGACCAGGCCGAAGCGGGTGTAGCGCATCACGCCATAGATGATCGCCATCATCACCGCGGCCATCAAGGCGAGGAACAGCGTGTAGTAGCTCGACTGGTAGGATCCGATCGAGAAGCCGCCGAGCGGCGTCGGCACGCCCTGCTGGGTGTTGCCGTAGATCGTCGTGATGATGCCGATGATCAGGAGGCTGAGGCCCCAGGTCGCGAGCATCGAATCGACCAGGCGGCCGTAGAGAAACCGGATCAGGCAGCGCTCGATCACGAGGCCGACGATGCCGACGAACAGCGGCGCGACGACGAGCATCGCGATCCAGATGTTCACACCGGCATTGGCGGAAATGACGGTCGCATAGGCGCCGAGCATGATGAACTCGCCATGGGCGAGATTGATGATCTTCATCATGCCGAAGATGATCGCCAATCCCAGACACAACAGGAACAGCGACGAGATTCCATTGAGGACGTCGAGCGCGAGGATGACGTAGATCGCCATGCGGGGTCTTTCCAGGCAGTCCAGGAGACAACGGGTCCCGCCGGTGCGGCGGGACCCGAAAGCGCGTCAGAGATTGATGATGTACTGCTTGGTATCGTTCGGGTTCTTGACGAGATCGCAGACGCTCGCGGTGTCGGCCGGCTTGGCGTCGGTGTAGGTTTCCAGCACCGACCATTTGCGATCCTTCACCTCGGCGAGGAATGCGTTGCGGACGGTGTGATGGGTGGGCTTGTCCAGCGAGACCTTGCCGCTCGGACCATCGAAGACGAGGCCGCTTTCGAGCGCCTCGATCACCTTCATCCGGTCGATGCTGCCGGCCTTCTTGACGCCCTCGGCCCACAGCATCACGCCCTCATAGGTGCACGAGGCGAGCTCGCTGATGTAAGGCGAATCCGGATGCGCCTTCTTGATCTTCTCGACGAAGCTCTTGGACGCCGGCGTGGTCAGCTCCTCGAAATAGCCGTAGGCGCCGATGATTCCATCGCTTTCGGCCGCGTCCAGCGTCGAGGGCTCGTTGACGAGGCCGAAGGTGGTCGAGGCGATCGGTATCTTCGATTTCATGCCGGCCGCGGTCCACTGCCGGTAGAACGCGGTGTGGTTGCCGCCGACCAGCGCCGACAGGATGAGGTCGGGCTTGGCCGCCTGGATCTTCGAGATGGTGGAGCCGAAATTGGTGACGTCCAGCGGGAAGAAGTCGGTCGAGAGAATCTCGCCGCCATTGTCCTTGCAGTATTTGGTCATCCACTTCGCGGTGATCTGACCGTAATTGTAGTCGGCGGCGATGATGTAGGCCTTCTTGCCGGACTTCTTCATCGCGCTCGGCACCAGCTTCTCCACCGTCTGCGCCGGGGTCGTGCCGGTACAGAAGGTGTTGCGGTCGCAGACGCCGCCTTCGTACAGCGTGTTGTAGAAGTACAGCACCTTGAAGCGGTCGAAGGTCGGCCGGATCGCCTCGCGCGAGGCCGAGGTGATGCCGCCATGCACGACGTCGACCTTGTCCTTCACCGCCAACTGCTGGGCGTATTGCGAGTACAGCTGGATGTTGGACTGGGTGTCGTAGTGGATCACCTTCAAGGGACGTCCGAGCAGGCCGCCGGCGGCGTTGATCTCCTCGACGGCAAGCTGCAGCGCATAGACCATCGGCGTGCCGGAGGTGCCGATGGGACCGGATTGGTCGTGCAGGCTGCCGACCGTGATCGGGTTCTCGGCCGCGAGCGCACCCGAACGGAACACCGCAGGTGCCGCGATCAGCGTCGAGGTCGCGATGGCCGAGCGCTGCAGGAAACGACGTCGGGAGAGAGTCATTAAGGTCCCCATGGGTTGACGATGCTGGTTCATGATCCGCGATAAGTTTAAAATTACAATATTTGAAAAGGCAAGCGTTTTTTGGGGCGCGCCCTGCCCGCTAGCGCGACGCGACGACGGCGAAGTCGTAGCCATCCAGCTCGGCGAGATGGATCGGGTGGCGTCCGCCAACCACCGGCTGCGCCTCGTCGCCGCGCGCCGTGCGCCGCTGCAGCGTGCGTCCGTAGAAGCGTCTCGAGGTTGCGGGCGTCGAAGCTCTCGGCGCGCTCGATCAGCGCGGCGAGCGCGTGAATTCCCTCGTAGCAGGACTCGCCGTAGCCGTTCGGCGGCGGCGGATTGTCGCCGAAGGCCGTGTAGTAGCGCTCGAGGAACGCGCCGTTGTTGCGCGAGCGCAGCGAAGCGAAATAGCTCGACGCGACGTAAACGTTCTCGGTCTCGCCGCTGTCGAGACCGTAGACGATGGTCTCGTCGAAGGCGGACGAGAATCGCAGGACGTGGCGGCTGAGGCCGGCCGCGCAGAACGCCCGGTTGAACGCGATGCAGTCGAAGCCGAGGAAGACCGGCAGCACCACGTCGCTGCGCGTGGTCTTGATGCGGTCGAGCATCTCGTCGAAATCGTGGACGCCGACCGGCACGTAGCATTCGCCGGTCACGGTGCCGCCGAAGCGCGCGATCAGACGGCGGGCGATCCGCAGCGACGAGCGCGGCCAGATGTAGTCGTTGCCGCACAGGAAGAAGCGCCGGGCGCGCTTGATCTCGGAGAGCCACTGCACCGCCGGCCCCAGCAATTCGCGAGCGGTCTCGCCCGTGGTCATCACGTCGCTGTTCGCCGACAGGCCCTCGAACTGGGGCGTGTAGACGAACGGCACGCGGTCGCGCGTCGCCTCAGCAACAGGGTCGCGCGCGTAGCTCGGCAGCATGCCGACCAGGCCGTCGACGGCGAGCTCGTCGACCGCCTCGACCGCAGCCCGGCCCGCGCTGGCGGCGGTCGCGCCGGCATCGATGACGACGAGTTCGACCTGACGGCGGCGGATGCCGGCGGCCTGGTTCAGCTCGGTCACGGCCAGCCGCCCACAGGCTTCCGCGGAGGGTGCCCACAACCCTGCCGAGCCGCGCTGAGGAATGATCAGGCCGATCCGAACGCTGTGCAAACGTGCCGCCTCTGCTGTTGCAGAGGGTTTGCACTCACGAGATCGTGCCAAGCGCGTTTTGGCGTCATCGAGCTCGTTCGTGTAACAAAGATCGCCGATTTTGGTTGTGGAACCTGACACTGGTCAAAACATCGGCGCGTCATCGCCCATTCCTTGGGCAGCCGCGGCCGTGGCCTCGATGTCTCACCGTGGCCCGCGACTCACCGCGCGGCGGCGAGCGTCTTGCTCATCGGATAGGAGGCCGCGGTGCCGAACTTGCCGGCGGGCACGCCGACATCGGCATAGCCGCGGGCGAGATAGAATCGGTGCGCCGTCTCCGTGCTCAGCAGCGCCACGTCACGCGCGCCCAGTGCGGCCGCCCGCCGCTCCAGCTCCGCCAGCAGGGCCGAGCTGACGCCGCGAAAGCGTCCGCGCGGCGACACGTAGTTGAGCGTAATCTCGCCGGGATGGGCGAGCCCGCCGACGGCGAGAATCACGTCATTCTCGACGGCGACCAGCAACGACCGCCCTCGCCCGTCCGCCCAGGCCGCGACGTTCTGCGGTGTCTTGTTGGCGAGCCAGCGCGCCAGGATATCAGGGTTGCCGCGGTGATCCGCCAGGCACAATTCGGATATCGAGGCGCGCAGCACGGCGCAGGCCGCCTCGGCATCGTCAGCCGTCGCATCGCGGATGATCATCGCAGCCCCTCTATCGAACGGAGGGAACGCGATGCATTCCGCTCCTGCTACTCGCGCTTGCCCTGCACCCAGCTCTCGAGCATCTGCAGCGCCGACGCGCGGTCATCGTCCGAGGCCTTGGCGAAGGCGCGGTTGTAGCTCTCCTTGATCCAGGCTTCGTCCGGACCGGCGCTGTCGCGCGCCAGCGTCAGCCACATCAGTCCGCGCGCCGGCTGGCGCGGCAGCCGGTCGCCGTTGAACAGCATCTGACCAAGCAGCGCCTGGGCCTGGTGCTGGCCCTTCTGTGCGGCGAGGCCGAGCCAGCGCGCACCATAGCGGAAGTCGTCGCGCGAGGCGTCCGCGGTCTTCAGGTACATCCGGGCCAGGTCGTACTGCGCGTCGGCATTGCCGAAATAGGACGCCGCATAGGAGAACATCTCCCGCGCGCGATCCGGATCGGCCTTCACCTTCGTGTTCGGAATGCCGCTCAGGTAGTAGCGGCCAAGCGCGACAAAGGCATTGGCGACGATCTGCGCCTGCGGCGCCGAAGGACTGTCCTCCGCATGCGCATTGGCGATGCGGCTGAAATAGTCGAACGCGCGCATGTCGTCGCGCGCGACGCCATCGCCCGCCGCATACATGCGGCCGAGCTTGAACTGCGCAATCGGGTGACCTTCCTCCGCCGCGTATTGCAGCGCCGTCAGGGACTGCGTGGGTGAGGTCGAGGACGTCGTCGCAGGCAGCGCCTTGCGCAGCGCGCCGGCGCCGGCCTGCTGTCCAGCCACGGGGATCGCCGGCTCCTGGTTGACCGGAGCGCCATCGAACGCGAACGACGGCGTCGGCAACGCGAGCGGGGCAACCCCCAGCATCAATGCGAAAAGGATCCGATCAGATGTCCGCATAGCAATACTTCTCTTGCGCACCACCTGGGTGAGTCACAGCGCCCGCCACGGCCGGCCCCACCTGCTGGGCATATTTCCAAAGTGCACCTGACGTGTGATGCGTCTCACGCGGCGTCCACCTGGTCTTGCGTGTCGCCAGCTCGGCCTCGCTCAACTTCACGTTAAGGATGCCCGCCTCGGCGTCGATCTCGATGACGTCGCCATCCTCGACCAGGGCGATCGGTCCGCCGATTGCCGCCTCCGGTCCGATGTGGCCGATGCAGAAGCCGCGGGTCGCGCCCGAGAACCGGCCGTCGGTGATCAGTGCGATCTTGCCGCCCATGCCCTGCCCGGTCAGCGCCGCCGTGGTCTGCAGCATTTCCCGCATGCCCGGACCGCCGCGCGGCCCCTCGTAGCGAATGACGAGCACGTCGCCTTCGCGATAGGTGCGCTTCTGGACGGCGTCAAAGGCGTCCTCTTCCCGATCAAAGCAGCGGGCCGGCCCAGAGAATTTCAAGTTCGACATGCCCGCGACTTTCACGATCGCGCCCTCTGGCGCGAGATTGCCTTTCAGACCGACGACACCCCCGGTTGCAGTGATCGGCTGGTCAGCCGGCCTCACCACGTCCTGGTGCGGATTCCACTTCACGCCTTTGAGGTTCTCGGCGATCGTCCGGCCGGTGACTGTGAGGCAGTCGCCGTTCAAATAGCCATG
Source organism: Bradyrhizobium oligotrophicum (assembly GCA_050641875.1). Classification (GTDB taxonomy): domain Bacteria; phylum Pseudomonadota; class Alphaproteobacteria; order Rhizobiales; family Xanthobacteraceae; genus Bradyrhizobium; species Bradyrhizobium oligotrophicum_B. The sequence continues at coordinate 5,561,643 of CP192619.1, read as the reverse complement.
GTCGAGCAACGTCTTCATCAAGAGCGGAATGCCACCAGCCTCGAACATGTCTTTGGCGACATAGCGGCCACCCGGCTTCAAATCCGCGATATAAGGTGTCTTTTTGAAGATTTCGGCGACGTCGAATAAGTCGAACTTGATGCCGGCCTCATGTGCAATCGCAGGTAGATGCAGCGCAGCATTGGTCGACCCGCCGGACGCCGCCACAACCGCAGCGGCATTCTCGAGTGCGGCTCGCGTCACGATGTCGCGCGGCCGGATATTCGCTGCGATCAGCTCCATGACCTTCTCGCCGGCGGTCATGCAGAAGGAATCACGGATTTCGTAAGGCGCGGGGGCACCGGCCGAATAAGGCAGCGCCAGCCCGATCGCTTCGGACACGGTCGCCATCGTGTTGGCCGTGAACTGCGCGCCGCAGGCGCCAGCCGACGGACAGGCGACGCGCTCCAGCTCGTCGAGGTCCTCGTCGGACATCGCACCCACCGAGTGCTTGCCGACGGCCTCGAACATGTCCTGCACGGTGACCTGCTGGCCGCGGAAATTGCCCGGCAGGATCGAGCCGCCATAGATGAAGATCGAGGGCACGTTGAGCCGGACCATCGCCATCATCATGCCCGGCAGCGATTTGTCGCAGCCGGCGAGGCCGACCAGCGCATCGTAGGAATGGCCGCGAATCGTCAGCTCCACCGAGTCGGCGATCGCCTCGCGCGACGGCAGCGACGAGCGCATGCCATCGTGGCCCATTGCGATGCCGTCGGTCACGGTGATGGTGCAGAACTCGCGCGGCGTGCCGCCCGCGTGGGCGACGCCCTTCTTGACCGCCTGGGCCTGCCGCATCAGCGCGATGTTGCAGGGCGCGGCCTCGTTCCAGCACGAGGCGACGCCGACGAAGGGCTGGTGGATCTGGGCCGTGGTGAGGCCCATGGCGTAGAGGTAGGACCGATGCGGCGCACGCTCGGGCCCTTCCGTCACATGACGGCTGGGCAGCCTGCGCTTGATGTCGGTCTTCGCGTCCATCGCTGTTCTGGCCTCCCGGTGCTGCGGAGAACGCTCAAAATCCGGAAAGTGGATTTTCGGCAGCCTCACACGCACTGGTTATGTTCTGATCAAAGTATTTCACGACCAGGTGTGGCTAAAAAGCGGCGCGTTTGCGGAGCGCCGGAGATTGTTACCAAAACTTCGTAAACTGTGGCGACCTCGCAACATTCGTGGCCAATGCGCAACCATGCGCGATGGGGCGTGGCAGGGCGAGCCTACTCCGGCACCACCCCGGCGGCGCGGATCATCGGCCACCATTTACGGATCTCGGCCCGCTGCAGGGTTCCAAGCGCGGCCGGACCGCGCTGGTCGGCCGCGGGCATCTGCAACCCCAGGTTATTCAATTGATTTTTCACATCCGGCTCGTCCAGCGCAGCCACCGCCGCCGCATTGAGGGTATCGACGATCTCCTTGCTGGCGCCCTTCGGCAGCCAGAGGCCCGACCACAGGGTCATGTGGAATCCCGGCAGGCCGGCCTCGTCGGTGGTCGGAATCTCCGGCGCGGACTCGAGCCGCTTGGCGTCAGTGACGGCGTAGGCGCGGATCGTGCCGGCACGAACCTGGTTGATGGCGTTGGAGGTCTGGTCGACGATCAGGTCGATCTGGCCGGCGACCAGATCGTTCATCGCCGGCCCCGTGCCGCGATAGGGCACGTATTGCAGCTTGAGGCCGGTGACCTGCTCGAAATAGAGCCCTGCGATGTGGCTGCCGGAGCCATTGCCCGCCGTGCCGGCCGATACGGGATTCGGCTGCGACTTCACCCAGGCGAGAAACTCCGGCAGCGTCTTCGCCGGGATGTTGTTCCTGCTGACGATGATCATCGGATTGCTCGGCAGCAGCACCACCGGCTCGAGATCGGCCTCGAGGTCATAGCCGAGCCGGTAGACGGCGCCGTTCGCGACATGGGTGCCGAGATGGCCGAAGCTCACGGTGTAGCCGTCGGGCTTGGAGCGGACGGCACGGCCCACGCCGATCGAGCCGCCCGCGCCGGTCACGTTCTCGACCAGCACCGGCTGGCCGAGCGTCCGCTTCATGTGCTCGGCGAGGATGCGCATCATCGCATCCGATGGGCCGCCCGCAGCGAAGGGCACGATCACGGTGATCGCGCGCGAGGGATAATTGTCGGCGCGCGCCGGCAACGCCAGCGCGAGACATACAAACAGCACGGCGCAAAGAGCTCGTCGCATCACGTCCTCCCTTGTGTCGCACGCGCCGGTCACAGACGCTCATGCGTCTGCGCCGGAGCATGTGCCCGAGGCCGCGGTGCTGGCTTGTTAGTTAGAACTGCCCGAAGTCAATCGGCTGGTGACGATCGAGCGTCCGGGTGACCGGCGGCAGCGGATATTTAAGACCTGTCGCGCAATTGAACAGCATGACGCGATCGTTTTTCGTCACGCGCCCGTCGGCGAGGCTCTGCTTGTAGGCGGCATAGGTCGCAGCACCCTCGGGACACAGCAACAGCCCCTCCTCGCGCGCGACTTCGCTGAGCGCAGATGAAATCTTCTCGTCATCGACGGCAATCGCGAAACCTTTGCTCTCGCGGACGGCCCGCAGGATAAGGAAATCACCGACGGCCTGGGGCACGCGGATGCCGGAGGCGATGGTGTGGGCGTCTTCCCAGCGCGTCGCGTGCTCGACGCCCTGCTCGAAGGCCCGCACCATCGGCGCGCAGCCCGAGGCCTGCACCGCGACCATGCGCGGGCGTTTCGAGCCGATGAAGCCGATCTTCTCTAGTTCGTCGAACGCCTTCCACATGCCGATCAGGCCGGTGCCGCCGCCGGTCGGATAGAAGATCACGTCGGGCACGTCCCAGCCGAGCTGCTCGGCGAGCTCCAGGCCCATCGTCTTCTTGCCCTCGATGCGATAGGGCTCCTTCAACGTCGAGGTGTCGAACCAGCCGACCTTGGCCTTGCCCTCGCCGACGATCTTGCCGCAATCATCGATCAGGCCGTTGACGCGATAGACGGTGGCGCCCTGCAGCTCGATCTCGCTGACGTTCACCTCCGGCGTATCGGCCGGACAGAAGATCGTGGTCTTGATGCCGCAGGAGGTCGCATAGGCCGCGAGCGCGGCACCGGCATTTCCGTTGGTCGGCATCGCCATGTGCGTGATGCCGAGCGCCTTGCCCATCGATACCGCCATCACAAGGCCGCGGGCCTTGAACGAGCCGGTCGGCAGCCGCCCTTCATCTTTCACGATGATCTCGCCGCCGCCGAGCTTCTTCGACAGCTTGGGCAGATTGATCAGCGGCGTCATCACCTCGCCGAGGCTGACGATGTCCCGGCATTTGCGCACCGGCAGCAGCTCGCGATAGCGCCACATGTCGGCGGGGCGCTGCGCCAGTGCGTCCTTGGTCAGCGCCTGTTTCACGCCGGCAAGGTCGTAGCGCACCAGCAGCGGCTTGCCGGCCTTGGAGAGATTGTGGACCTGGTCAGCCGGATAGTGATCGCCCTCCATCGCGCATTCGAGATGGGTGACGAAGGTCGGTCGTTCGATGGTGAGATTGTCGCTGGATTTCATGTTGTTGTTCTTCCCTGCAGCGATAGATGTTCAATGGGCGTCATAGCGAGGAGCGAAGCGACGAAGCAATCCAGACTGCGTGCCTGGAGACATTTCTGGATTGCTTCGCTTCGCTCGCAATGACGGCGGGCTACATGTTCAGCACGCGGCCGTAGGCGTCGAGCACGGCTTCCTTCATCATCTCCGACAGGGTCGGGTGCGGGAACACCGTGTGCATCAGCTCCTCCTCGGTGGTCTCGAGGTTCATCGCCACGACATAGCCCTGGATCAGCTCGGTGACCTCGGCCCCGACCATATGGGCGCCGATCAGCTGTCCGGTCTTCTTGTCGAAGATCACCTTGACCAGGCCCTGATCCTCGCCGAGCGCGATGGCCTTGCCGTTGCCGACGAAGGGGAAGCGGCCGACACGGATGTCGCGGCCCTGCTCCTTGGCCTTGGCCTCGGTGAGGCCGACGGAAGCGACCTGCGGATGGCAGTAGGTGCAGCCCGGAATGAGGTTCTTGTCCATCGGATGCGGATGCAGGCCCTTGATCGCCTCGACGCAGACCACGCCCTCATGCTCGGCCTTGTGCGCCAGCATCGGCGGACCGGCGACGTCGCCAATGGCGTAGATGCCGGGCACGTTGGTCTTGCCGTAGCCGTCGATCACGATGCAGCCACGATCGGTCTTCACCCCGAGCTTCTCCAGGCCGAGATTCTCGATGTTGCCGACAACGCCGACCGCCGAGATGACGCGATCGAACTCGACCGACTCCGTCTTGCCCTTGCCGTCGTCGATCGTCGCCACCACGCTGTCGCTCTTCTTGTCGAGCTTGGTGACCTTGGCCCCGGTCATGATCTTGAGGCCCTGCTTCTCCAGCTGTTTGCGCGCGATGCCGGCGATCTCGGCGTCTTCCACGGGCAGGATCTGCGGCAGCACCTCGACGACCGTCACATCCGAGCCCATGGTACGGAAGAACGAGGCGAACTCGATGCCGATCGCGCCGGAGCCGACGACCAGCAGCGACTTCGGCATCTTGTCCGGCACCATCGCCTCGAAATAGGTCCAGACCAGCTTCTTGTCCGGCTCGAGGCCCGGCAGCACGCGCGGCCGCGCGCCGGTCGCGACGAGGATGTGCTTGGCCTGATAGGTCCCCTCGCCCAGCGCGCCCTTGGGCGCCTCGACGTCGGACTTGGTCACCGTGATCTTGCCGGGCGCGTCGATCGCAGCCTTGCCCCAGATCACCTGCACCTTGTTCTTCTTCATCAGGAAGCCGACGCCGTCGTTCAGCCGCTTCGACACGCCACGCGAGCGCTGCACCACCGCTTTCGGATCGTAGGGAGATCTTCTCGGCAGAGAGGCCGTAATCCTTGGCGTGCTGCATGTAGTGATAGATCTCGGCCGAGCGCAGCAGCGCCTTGGTCGGAATGCAGCCCCAGTTCAGGCAGATGCCGCCAAGGTAGGACTTCTCGATGATCGCGGTCTTGAAGCCGAGCTGCGCGGCACGGATCGCGGCGACGTAGCCGCCCGGGCCGGAGCCGATGATGATGAGGTCGAAGGATGTGTCGGCCATTACGGCTCCCATTCAACTGAAGCAGTTGGAAATCAGATGGTCGTGGTGCTGCCGACGGAACGTCGCCAGATCAGGGCTCGAATGATTGCCTCCAGCAGCATCAGCACGGCGCAGATCGCGAATCCGGCAAGCACGATTGGCGCCCAGATGCCGCGCGACAGCGCCTCGCCGGAGAAGAAAGCAGAATGGATGACGTCGATCCCGAGCGGGTTGGCGAACAGCGCGACACTCACCAGTGTCGTGATCCAGGGCCACCGCGTTCTGATGCGCATGCGCTGGTCCCGTCTGCCATCCCGCTCCGGAAAGCAACATCACACCATCATCATCACGGGATTCTCGATCAGCTGCTTGAACGCGCCGATCAGCTCGGCGCCGAGCGCGCCGTCGATGGCGCGGTGATCGCACGACAGGGTCACGCTCATCATGCTCGCGATCTCGATCTTGCCGTTGCGCACCACCGGGCGTTCCTCGGAGGTGCCGACCGCGAGGATCGTCGCATGCGGCGGGTTGATCACGGCGGTGAAGTGATTGATGCCGTACATGCCAAGGTTGGACACGGCGGTGGTGCCGCCCTGATATTCCTCCGGCTTGAGCTTGCGGGAGCGGGCGCGCGCGGCAAAATCCTTCATCTCGCCGGAGATTGCCGACAGCGTCTTGGTCTCGGCCTTGCGGATGATCGGCGTGATCAGGCCGCCCGGCATCGCGACTGCGACGCCGACGTCGGAATGCTTGTGCTTGACCATGCCACCTTCGGTCCAGCTGACGTTGCAGTTCGGAATTTTCTGCAGCGCCACCGCCATCGCCTTGATGACGAAGTCGTTCACCGAGAGCTTGTAGAGCGGCTTCTTTTCCTTGTCCTTGGGAGCTGCCGCATTGATCTCCTCGCGTGCGACGAGCAGCTTGCCGATGTCGCAGTCGATCGTGAGATAGAAGTGCGGGACGTTCTGCACCGAGGCGGTGAGGCGTTGCGCGATGGTGCGGCGCATGCCGTCATGCGGGATCACCTCGTAGGAGCCCGGCTCGAACAGCGCCAGGATCTGCTTGTCGGACATCGACGTCGCCAGCGCAGGTGCGCCAGCAGCGGCGGGCGCTGCCGACGGCGCGGCCTTCAGTCCCTTGCCGGACTTCGCCTCCTCGACGTCGCGGGCGACGACGCGGCCATGCGGGCCGGTGCCGGTGATGCGGGCGAGATCGATGCCGGCATCCTTCGCGAGACGCCGCGCCAGCGGTGACGAGAAGATGCGCGCATGGCCGTTCACCTGAGGCGCAGCCGCAGGAGCTGCGGCCGGCGCGGGAGCCGCGGCCGGCTTCGCCGCGGGAGCTGCAGCGGGAGCATGCGCAGCGGCCGGAGCCGCCGACGCCGTCGGCTTCGCCTCGGGCTTAGGCGCAGCCGCCGGCGCGCTGCCGGCCGCCTTGACGTCCTCGCCCTCGCCGGCGAGCACCGCGATCACGTCGTTGACGGGCACGTCCTGCGTGCCTTCCGGCACCAGGATCTTGGCGAGGGTACCTTCGTCGACCGCCTCGACTTCCATCGTGGCCTTGTCGGTCTCGATCTCGGCGATGACCTCGCCGGACTTGACCTGGTCGCCTTCCTTCTTGAGCCAACGAGCGAGGTTGCCCTTCTCCATCGTCGGCGACAGCGCGGGCATGAGAATGTTGATCGGCATGATCAGTGACCTTGTTTCGACCTGGGACTGGTGGTGCCCGTATCGGTCGGCCGAGCCAGCTCGGCTTCGAACATCTCGACGATGCGCTGCAGCGCCTCGTCTTCGGAATAATCGCTCTCGCGCGCATAGGCGCGCGCAGCATGACGGGCGACGTCGACCAGGAGCAGCCCCCACACGTCTGGCTCTTCGAACGCGCGCTGGAAAGCGATCGAAAGCCCGCCATCGAGCACGAAGGCGCGCAACACTTCGGTGGCGTCCTCGCGGCCGATCACGTCGGGCGGCAGCGGCTGCTCCTTGGGTCCGGCCATCTGGGCTTTCCCTTAGCGGTAGCAGACGGATTTTGCGGCTTGCACGACCTCCGCCGCCGACGGCAGCGCGAGCTTCTCGAGGTTGGCCGCATACGGCATCGGCACGTCCTTGCCGGACACGCGCACGACCGGCGCATCGAGATAGTCGAAGGCGTGCTCCATGATGCGCGCGGCGATCTCGGCACCGACACCGCTCTGCTGCCAGCCCTCCTCCACGGTGACCGCACGTCCGGTCTTCTTGACCGAGGCGACGATGGTCTCGGTATCCATCGGACGCAAGGTGCGCAGGTCGATCACCTCCGCCTCGATGCCCTCCTTGGCGAGCTCGTCGGCGGCCTTGAGCGCGTAGGTCATGCCGTTCGACCAGGAGATGATGGTGACGTCCTTGCCGGCACGGGCGATGCGCGCCTTGCCGATCGGGATCACGTAGTCGTCGAGCTTCGGCACCTCGCCGGAGTGACCGTACAGCACCTCGTTCTCGAGGAAGATCACCGGGTTGGGATCGCGGATCGCGGCCTTCAGCAGGCCCTTGGCGTCCGCCGCCGAATACGGCGCGACCACCTTCAAGCCCGGCACGTGCGAGTACCAGGACGAGTAGTCCTGGCTGTGCTGCGCGGCAACGCGGGCGGCAGCACCGTTCGGGCCGCGGAACACGATCGAGCAGCCCATCTGGCCGCCGGACATGTACAGGGTCTTGGCCGCGGAGTTGATGATCTGGTCCATCGCCTGCATCGCGAAGTTGAAGGTCATGAACTCGACGATCGGCTTCAGGCCGGCCATCGCGGCGCCGACGCCGATGCCGGCAAAACCGTGCTCGGTGATCGGCGTGTCCATCACGCGGCGGGCGCCGAACTCCTGCAACAGGCCCTGGGTGACCTTGTAGGCGCCCTGATATTCGGCGACCTCCTCGCCCATGATGAAGACGTCGCCGTCGCGGCGCATCTCCTCGGCCATGGCGTCACGCAGCGCCTCGCGGATGGTTTGCGTAACCATCTCGGTGCCCGCGGGCACCTCGGGATCAGGCTCGGCCACGCTCTGCGGCGCAGCCACGCCGGTCGGCGCAGGCGATGCGGCCATGGCGGCGGCCGGTTCGGCCGGCGGCGCGGCCTTCATCTCGGCCGCAGGAGCCGCCGCCTTGCCCAGGTCGGCCGCAGTCTCGCCGTCGGCGAGAATGGTTGCGATCGGGGTGTTCACCGCGACGTCGGCGGTGCCCTCGGGGATCAGGATCTTGCCGAGCGTGCCCTCGTCGGTCGCCTCGACCTCCATCGTGGCCTTGTCGGTCTCGATCTCGGCGATCACGTCACCCGACTTGATCGCCTCGCCTTCCTTCTTCAGCCATTTGGCGAGATTGCCCTTTTCCATCGTGGGCGACAGCGCAGGCATCAAAACTTGAATAGGCATATCAGCTCCAGAGAAACAGCTTGCGCGCGCTTTAGCGATAGACGTCGGTGTAGAGCTCGGCGACATCGGGCTCGGGATCGGCCTGCGCGAAATCGGCGGCCTCGTTGACGATCTTGCGCACGTCGGCATCGATCGTCTTGAGATCCTGCTCGCTGACCTTGGCCGCCAGCAGGCGGTTGCGCACCTGCTCGATCGGATCCTGGTCGTGCCGGACCTTCTCCACCTCCTCGCGGGTACGATACTTCGCCGGGTCCGACATCGAATGCCCGCGATAGCGGTAGGTCTGCATTTCCAGGATGTACGGGCCCTTGCCCTCTCGGCACCAGGCAACCGCCTTCTCGCCGGCGGCCTTCACGGCGCGGACGTCCATGCCGTCGACCTGCTCGCCGGGGATGTTGAAGGAGATGCCGCGCTTGGAGAAGTCGGTCTGCGCCGAGGCGCGCGACACCGCTGTGCCCATTGCATAGCGGTTGTTCTCGATGACGTAGATCACCGGCAGCTTCCAGAGCTCCGCCATGTTGAAGCTCTCATAGACCTGCCCCTGGTTGGCCGCGCCGTCGCCGAAATAGGCGACGCTGACCGAGTCGTTGCCGCGGTAGCGGTTGGCGAGCGCAAGGCCGGTGCCGAGCGAGACCTGGGCGCCGACGATGCCGTGGCCGCCGAAGAAATTCTTCTCCACGCTGAACATGTGCATGGAGCCGCCCTTGCCCTTGGAATAGCCGCCGCGGCGCCCGGTCAGCTCGGCCATCACGCCCTTGGCGTCCATGCCGGTGGCCAGCATGTGGCCGTGATCGCGATAGCCGGTGATGACCTGATCGCCCGGCTTCAGCGCCATCTGCATGCCGACCACGACGGCTTCCTGGCCGATGTAGAGATGGCAGAAGCCGCCGATCGCACCCATGCCATAAAGCTGACCCGCCTTTTCCTCAAAGCGGCGGATGAGCAGCATGTCACGCAGCGCAGCCAATTCCTGTTCTCTGGTGAATTCCGGCGGCGGGCCGTTGTCTCTGTCCTGCCCTTGTTCCTTTGCGGCGGTCTTCTTGGGTGCGGCCATGGCAATTCCGGATGAGAGAAAAAGTAGCTCTCTCTAGCTCAACTCCAGGAGACGTAAAAGGACCGCGTGGGGCGTCCAAGGCTTTGGCGTGCCGCACCGCAATGCACACGAAATATTGCAAATACAATTCCAGCATTTTTGGAATCCGACTGCAGGCCACCACAAAAAGAGCAGCCATCCCAGCGGATCGACGTCGTGAGGCCAGGCCGACGGCAGCCTGAGCGGCGGATCCTGACGGCGCCAACGGCGATCAAAACCCTCCCACATCGAACATCGGCATAACGGATATTCCGACGCAGCATCCTCAGAGGGTTTCCGGGTTCCTACGGGCCTTCGAATCAATCAATTCTAAACCTTCCGCACCGCACAATTTCCCCGAATCCATCAACGGAATCAACGGAAAACCCTGGCCGCATGGACTGTCCGGCTGCCTGGGACCCCCTATAGGAACGGACATGGTCCTCACCATCCCTCGCCGCTTTGCGGTTCTCGTCGCGTTATCCATCAGCGTCTGTATCGTCGCCGTGGTCAGCCAGCTCCTGGCCACCCGAACAGCGTTGGTCGAAGAGCGTAAGGCTGCGGTCGTCGGACAGGTGCAATCTGCCGTGTCGATCGTGAAGGGCTTTGCCGATGCGGCGGCGAAGGGGGCTCTGACCGCGGACGAGGCGCAGACCCGCGCCAAGACCGTGCTCCGCGGCATTCGCTTCGGCAAGAACGACTACATCTTCGTCTACCAGCCGGACGGCGTGAACCTCGTGCTTGGGCCGAAGCCGGATTGGGAGGGCAAGGGCCTTCTCAACGAGAAGGACGCCAACGGTCTGCCTTTCGTACGCGAGTTGATCGCGGCTTCGACCCAGCCCGGTGGCGGCTTCGTCAGCTATATGTTCGCGCGCGCCGGCAGCAGCGTCCCGGTGGCGAAGCTCGGCTACACCATGAAAGCCGATCCATGGAACTGGGTTGTCGGCACGGGAGTGTATGTCGACGATCTCGACGAGGCGTTCTACGCCTCCGTAAAGGTGACGCTGATGTGGGCCGTCGGATTGATCGCCCTGCTGTGCGTTGCGACCCTGACGATCGCGCGCGGCCTGGTCCGGCCGCTGCAAGCGATCACGAGGACGATGACCGAGCTTGCGAACGGAAATCTCGCCGTGCAGATCCCGAACTCGGAACGGCGCGACGAGGTCGGCGAGATGGCACGTGCCGTCGAGGTGTTCAAGGTCAATGCGGTTGCCCGCCAGCGGCTCGAAGCCGAGCAGAACGAGCAGGAGGCACGCCAAGCCGAGCAGCGCAAGATCGATACGACGCGCCTTGCGAACGATTTCGAGACAGCGGTCGGCCAGATCATCGAGACCGTGTCGTCGGCAGCGACCAATCTCGAGTCATCGGCCCAGTCGCTCAGCGCAACTGCCGAGCGCTCGAAGGGTCTCGCCACCGTCGTAGCCGGCGCCTCAGGCGCCGCCTCCAACAACGTCCAGTCGGTCGCCGCCGCCACCGAGGAAATGTCGTCCTCCGTGAACGAAATCAGCCGGCAGGTGCAGCAGTCTTCGGCGATCGCCAGTGAAGCCGTTGAGCAGGCCCGCAAGACCAATGAACGCGTGGGCGAATTGTCGCAAGCGGCGGCTCGCATCGGCGACGTGGTGGAGCTCATCAACACCATTGCCGGCCAGACCAACCTGCTGGCCTTGAACGCCACCATCGAGGCGGCGCGGGCAGGTGAAGCCGGCCGCGGCTTCGCCGTTGTCGCCTCGGAGGTCAAGGCGCTCGCCGAGCAGACCGCCAAGGCGACTGGAGAGATCAGCCAGCAGATTGGCGCCATCCAGACCGCCACCCAGCATTCGGTCACCGCCATCAAGGAAATCGGCGACACGATCGGCCGGATGTCGGAAATCGCCGCCACGATCGCAGCCGCTGTCGAAGAACAGGGCGCCGCAACCCAGGAGATCTCGCGCAACATCCAGCAAGCCGCCAGCGGCACGAAAGAGGTCTCCGCGAATGTTGCCGACGTCCAGCGCGAAGCAACCGAGACGGGGACGGCTTCGTCCCAGGTGCTCAACGCTGTGCAGTCACTGTCCCAGGACAGCAGCCGCCTGAAGGCCGAGGTCCACAAGTTCCTCGCCACCGTGCGGGCCGCATAAGGAGCAGCCCGTCAGCGATCGCCGAAGGCCCGCGCTCCGCAGCGCGGGTCTTCCTTGTCATGGGCTTGTCGTGCACGCGTTCGTTACGCAGACGCAGGACCGCATCTCGCAGCGGATGCATCGAGGAGGCCGTCTCGCTCAGTTTGGCCGATTGATCCGGATCAGATCACGCGGGTTGGCGTAGCCGAGCTGGAAGCGGGCGCGCTCATCGAGCATGTCGGGATCGACCCGGTCGGAGCGCAGCAGCGACACGCGCTTCTCACCCTCCGCCCGCTCCTGCTTCAGCCGGGCGAGCTCGGAGGTGAGCGCGATGATCTCCTGGTCGAGCTCCTGACGCGCGGTCAGGCCGTAGCGGCCGGTATAGGCGTTGATGCCGAAATAGCCGATGATGGCGGCCGCCATCGTGTAGAGGGCGAGCCCGGTCAGGAACGATTTGAGCCGCGCGCGGGAGACCATGGGCCGGAAGATGGGGCGCCTTGGTTAAGGATCTGCTAATCTGCGCCGCGCGGCTTCTTTCCGAAGGTCCCATCACCCATCACTGGCTGACGGATTGCCGAAGCACCGTGAAACACAAGGTGGCTCGCGACACGAAGCCGAGACGCTCGTACAGCGCGATCGCGGCATGATTGTCGTCTATGACGTGGAGAAACGGCGTCTCGCCCCTGCCCCTGATGGCCGTCATCAGGGCCGTTACGAGCCTCTGGGCATAGCCGAGGCCGCGATAGTCCGGATGGACACAGACCGCGCTGATTTCCGTGAACCCGTCGAGGCGCATGCGCTCCCCGGCCATGGCGGCCAGGCGCCCCCGTCACGAATGCCGATGTAGCGGCCCAGCTCGTGGGTCCTGGCCAGGAACGGACCGGGCTTGGTCAGTGCAGTCAGCTCCAGCATCGCCGGGATGTCGGGCTGGTCCAGCACCTCGACCGCGGCATCCCTCGCGGGATCGACCGCCCCGACCGCAACCATCTGGCGGACGCTCGCTCTGAGCCGGGCGTCAAGACCACGCACGTCGCCCGGGGGTGCCGGGGTCACGATCGCAACCACATCCTCGTTGGCAAGGTCGGCGAGCTCAGACCACGCAGCATCGCTGTCGTCCGACATGGCGGCAAATGGCGCAATCGCCGCCGGATAGCGACGAGCTTGCGCGGCGCCTTCCGCAAACGCCCGGTGCCCGGTGGTCAGGGCTGACCAGACGGGGCGATCCAGCGCTGCGCGCTGCTCGGCAGAAAGCTCCAATTTGGACATCGAACCAGCCTCCAGACGATCAGTCCTCAGCTCCGGTAGATCGGCTCCTCGAGGTCGAGCATGCGTTTGACGGCCTCAAGGTGCAACCGAGCCGATTCCGCATCTCCTTCGCGCATCTGGCGAGAGGCGGCTTCCGCGATTGCTGGCTCGACCGCGGTGACCTTGCGACCGGTCGACAGCGCCAGGCACTGCACCTGGCAGGCGCGCTCGAGATAATAGAGATCGTCCCAGGCTTCGGCGATGGTCGGCGCCAGAACCATGACGCCATGATGTTTCATGAAGACGATGTCGGCGTCGCCGACAGCCCCGGCGATGCGGTCCCCCTCGCGCGCGTCGAGCGCCAGCCCGTTGTAGTTCGCGTCGACGGCAGTGCGGCCATAGAACTTCAGCGCCGTCTGCCCGGCGAAGATCAGCGGATCGCCTTCGGTCATCGACAGCGCGGTGGCGTAGGGCATGTGGGTGTGGAACGCGACCTTGGCCCGCGGCAGCGCCTTGTGGATGCGGGCATGGATGTAGAAGGCGGTCGCTTCCGGGCGGCCATCGCCGGCAATGACGCTGCCGTCGAAATCGCACACCAGCAGCTTCGAGGCCGTCAGCTCACGAAATGCATAACCGTAGGGATTGACGATGAAGAGGTCGTCATAGCCGGGCACCAGCGCCGAGAAGTGGTTGCAGATGCCCTCTTCGAGCCCGTGCCGCGCCGCCATCCGAAAACAGGCCGCAAGGTCGACCCGCGCCTGCCAGACGGCCTCCGAGTCGAGATCCGGCTGGTTCGGGCCGGGCCTCGACGACGACGCGGGTGTGAACGAATGGGCCATCGTGCTTCCTTGGCAATGCGCATCCTTGCGCGGGTCCGGCATGGCCTTGAAACGGATCGGGCAAGGCGCGTCAACGCCCTGCCCGCATCATACCCGTCATGCAGTTGGCGACCGCCGTACGGCGACAACCAAGGTCAGCCGTTCTGCTTGGCCACGAAGGCGGCGAAGGCATCCAGATATTGCTGCAACACTGTCTTGAGCGAGATCTTTGACCAGCTCGCCCTGGGCGTCGAAGGCGTCGCCGACGCCATTCAGGTAGATTTCCGGCTGCCCCATGAGCGGGCCCGAGATGCCCGGCATGATGTTCTGCAAGTGCTTGGCGGCCGCCACGCCGCCGAGCGGGCCCGGCGAATTGGAGATGAGACCAACCGGCTTGCCCAGGAACGAACTCTGCCCATAGGGACGCGAGGCGATGTCGATCGCATTCTTCAGCACGCCAGGAATCGAGCGGTTGTATTCGGGCGTCAGGATCAGCACGCCGTTCGAGGCCTTCAGCTTCTCGCGCAGCGCGAGCCAGTCCGCCGGCGGATTGGCTTCGAGGTCCTGGTTGAAGAACGACAGGCCGTTGAGCGTGGTGACGTCGATCTTCAGGCTGGCCGGCGCCAGCTTGGCCAGGGCATTGGCGATTTTCAGGGTGAAGCTCTCCTTGCGGAGACTGCCGACGAGGGCGACGATCGAATAAGGTGCGGGCATGCGGAATCCTTTGAGAAGCGGGGTGTGGAGCGCACTTAAGGCGCCCGAGCAGGAACATGCAAGTGCATGGACCGTCCTGACGCGAAACACTGCGTTTCATCGCAAGCAACGCCCGAGTGTTCCCGCCCCCTTGCCCGCGTCGTGGAGCTCAGCCGGTCCCCTTGAGACAGCGCGTGAATTCCGCCACCGCCTGATGTGTCAGCCAGATCGCCTGCCCGTCGACCGGCTGCGCCCATGACGAGACCTTGGCGATCACGATCCCGTTGGCGGCATCGACGAACAGGTTCTGGCCGTGAATGCCCATCGCGAACAGCAGCTGCGGCTGGTCGTCGATGACGTACCAGCCGCTGCGATAGTGCATGTTGCGGCTGATGGCGGCGAAGCTGTCGCGCCATTGGCCGTCGCGCCACGCCTGCGCGTCGCCATTGTGCCTGATGTCGTCGAGCCAGCCCTCGGGAATGATCGTCTGCGAGCCGCGCCGGCCGCCTGACAGCACGAGCTGGCCGAGCCGGGCGACGTCCCGCAAGGTGGCGCAGAACCCGCCGGTGCAGCGCGGCGCGCCCCTTGCGGTCGAGGGGTGATGAAGGCCTCGCCGCTTGCCCCCATCGGCTTCCACAGCAGGCTGCCGACGAGGCTCGCGAAGCTGCGGCCGGTGGCGCGCTCGATCGCCCAGCCCAACAGGTCGGTGTTGGAGGAGACGTAGCTGAAGGCGCCGCCATGCGGCGCGGCCTGAACGCGCATCGTCGCAAAGAAATCGTGCAGGCTCGGCGTCGTGCCCGGCGCGACCGGCTCCCAGCCTGCGGCGTCGGCATAGGCCTGCAGGCTGGCGCCATCGAAGACGACGCCGGCACGCATGTCGAGCAATTGGCGAATTGTGGCGCCGCGATAGGCCGTGGCGGCCACTTCCGGCACATAGCGCGTGACCTCGGCGTCGATGTCGAGCTCGCCGCGGCCGGCGAGGATGCCGACCATGAGGCCGGTGATCGACTTGGTCGCCGACATCAGGATGTGCGGCGTGTCGCGGTCGGTGCCGCCGTCATAGTGCTCGAACACGATGCGGCCGTCATGCAGGATCAGGAGCCCGTCGGTCGCTGTCGCCTTCAGGAAACCGTCGAGATCGAGCGTACCGCCCTTGGGCAGCCGCACGCTGAAATCGTCGAACGATACAACGCTCGCCAACAGCGGCCAGGCGCTCCCGGGCGCGCTCTCGATCTCGGCGACCGGCAGAATCGCACGAATGTTGTGAAAGGCCCAGCGGCTGAACGGCGCGGTGCGCCAGTTGGAGAGATCTACACTGGAAGGCGGGAGATCAGTCGACATGCAAGACCCTGCGAAATCCGAGACGTCCGACATAGGTCTTCACGGCCGCGGCGGAAAGCCTGACATTTCGCATATGCAAGAACGCTCAGGCCGCCCGAAGGCGGCCTGGCACACTCTCTCTCCTCCGTCATTGCGAGCGAAGCGAAGCCATCCAGGGCTCGGTTGGGACTCTGGATTGCTTGGTCGCGGAGCCTGTCCTCGGGCTCGCCGGAGGCGAGACCCGGGGCTCCTCGCAATGACACCAGCCGAGCCTGGATCAGAGCACCGGATTCCACGGCGCCGGAATCAGCCGGTACTTGGCGCCGTCCTTCTCGACATAGCCCACCGAGGGGAATGAGAAGTGGAAGCCGATCACCTTGGCCTTCTCGGCGGCGGCCATGTCGTAGAACTTGTGCCGGGTCTCCTGCGCCATCGCGGCATCGGTGTCGAACATCACGTGCCAGTCGGGGTTGCGCAGGAACAGCTCCGGCACGTTGGTGACGTCGGACTGGATCAGCACCCTGGCATTACCGGAAGCGACTGCGAACGAGGTGTGGCCCGGCGTGTGACCGGGGGTGCCGAGCGCGGTGATGCCGGGCGCGACCTCCTTGTCCCACTCGTACTGCGTGACCCTGCTGTCGAGCCCGCCGAACACCTTCTTGAAGTTGGCGAAGTTGCCCTTCATCAGGTCGGTCTGCGCCTTGGCGGCGTTCTCGTCGCTATTCCAGAACGCCCACTCCTTGGCCGGCACCTTCAGCTCGGCGTTCGGGAATGCCAGCGAGCCGTCGGCGAGCTTGAGGCCGTTGATGTGGTCACCGTGCATGTGGGAGAGCACGACGACGTCGATGCTCTTCGGATCGACGCCGGCGGCAGCGAGGTTCTGCAGCGTGCGGCCGACCGCGCCCTTGCTGGCCTCGAAGGCGCCGGCGCCGTTGCCGGTGTCGATCAGGATCAGCTTGGAGCCGGTGTTGATCAGCTGCGGATTGAAGGGGATCGTGATCATGCCCTTCGGCATGTAGGCGCCTTCTGCCGCCGCGAGCGCGTCGTCCTTGGCGGTGTTGACGACGAACTTGTCGGGCATCGGGAAGGTGCGCGCGCCGTCATTGACGGAGGTGCATTCGTAGTCGCCGACCTTGTAGCGG
This sequence comes from Bradyrhizobium oligotrophicum, assembly GCA_050641875.1. Taxonomy (GTDB): domain Bacteria; phylum Pseudomonadota; class Alphaproteobacteria; order Rhizobiales; family Xanthobacteraceae; genus Bradyrhizobium; species Bradyrhizobium oligotrophicum_B. The sequence goes on along the minus strand of CP192619.1, from coordinate 5,544,770 downwards.
TAGAAGCCCGGGGCCTGCGCGCCGGCGGGCGCAACCGCCGCGCGCGCCTGTCCGGCCAGCGGCGGCAAGGCGGTTGCAGCTCCGGCGAGGGCCGCACCGGCCAGAAATCGACGGCGATCCAATCGGGTCATGACAAATCTCTCCTCAGTGCTTCATGCGGCTGACACCGCCCCCAGACAAACGGGGCGGATTGTCTCCGCGTGCGGGCCAAACGCAAGCCCGTCAGCAACGTCCGGGGAGCGACGTTAGGTCACTTATCTTTGCTGGGGTCGATGAGGAATTTTTCGCCGGTGGCCCGTTTGGCGTACACGGCGAGGTTGGCCGGATCGAGCGCCTCGGACAAGGAAACGACCTTGGTGTAGTGGCTCGCGAAGGTCGTCTTCAGCTCGTCGACGACGCGCTGCCGCAGCCGCTCGGTGTCCGCCTTGCCGATCTTCATCAGGAACGGAAACAGCAGCCAGCCGCCGACGCTCCAGGTCATGCCGAAGCCGCGCGTGATCTCGGTCGGGCGCGTGTCCAGGCTGCCATAGATGTAGACCTGCTTGTGCACGTTCGAGCCGTAGCGGCTGTAGGGATGCTTGCCGGACTTGTTGATCGCGGCTTCCATCGCATTGAGGATCTGGCCGGCGAGCTTGCCGCCGCCGATCGCGTCGAAGGCGATGGTCGCGCCGGTCTCGACCAGCGCGGCGATGAGATCGTCCATGAAAGTCGGCGAAGTCGAATCCACGATGTATTTGGCGCCGAGGCCGCGCAGGATCTCGGCCTGTGCTGCACTGCGCACGATGTTGACGAGCGGGATGCCGTCCTTGAGGCAGATCTTGTTGAGCATCTGCCCGAGGTTCGAGGCGGCTGCGGTATGCACCAGCGCGGTATGGCCCTCGCGCCGCATCGTCTCGGTCATACCGAGCGAGGTCAGCGGATTGACGAAGCAGGAGGCGCCCTCGGCCGGCGTGGTGCCGGCCGGCAGCGGCAGGCATTCGGAGACCTTGAGGCAGCGATACTGGCTGTACATCGCGCCGCCGATGGCGGCGACCGTGCGGCCCATCAGCGCCCTGGCGGCGTCCGACGACCCGGTCTTGATCACGACTCCGGCGCCCTCGTTGCCGATCGGCATCGACTCGTCGACGCGGGCGGCCATCGCCCGCATCCCCGCCTCTGGCACCTTCGCGGTAATGACCGGCCGCTCCTTGGTGCCGGACGCCTGCATGGTCGACAGATCGGCCGCGCCGACGAGCAGGCCGAGATCGGACGGGTTGATCGGCGCCGCCTCGATCCGGACCACGACCTCGTCAGGCCCCGGCTCCGGGGTCGGCACGTCGACCAGCGAGAGCTCGAGCTCGCCGCTGCGCTTGATCAACGTCCGCAACTGCAGGCCCTGTGTCTCGACACTCATGCGCGCCTCCCCTCGTCGTCTTGGTTGAGTTCGGGATCAGGCCAGCGCCTTCAGCGCCGCCCTGCCCGCATACTTGGCCTGCGCGTCCAGCTCCTGCTCGATCCGCAGCAACTGGTTGTACTTCGCAGTGCGGTCGGCGCGCGCCAGCGAGCCGGTCTTGATCTGCCCGCAATTGGTGGCGACCGCGAGATCGGCGATCGTGGAATCCTCGGTCTCACCGGAGCGGTGCGACATCACGGCGGTGTAGCCGGCCTTGTAGGCCATCTCGACCGCAGCCAACGTCTCCGTCAGCGTGCCGATCTGGTTGACCTTGATCAGGATCGAATTGGCGCGGCCGTTGCGGATGCCGTCGGCGAGCCGGTTGACGTTGGTCACGAACAGATCGTCGCCGACGAGCTGGCACTTGTGGCCGATCAGGTCGGTCAGCTCCTTCCAGCCGTCCATGTCGTCCTCCGACATGCCGTCCTCGATCGAGGCGATCGGATAGCGCGCGACGAGGTCGGCGAGATACTTGGCCTGCTCGGAGCGCGAGCGCGACTTGTTCTCGCCCTCGTAGACATACTTGCCGTCCTTGAAGAACTCGGTCGCGGCGCAGTCCAGCGCCAGCATGACATCCTCGCCCGCGGTGTAGCCGGCCTTGCCGATCGCGCTCATGACGAAGTCGAGGGCTGCGTCCGCCGACGGCAGGTTGGGCGCGAAGCCGCCCTCGTCGCCGACATTGGTGTTGTGGCCGGCCTTCTTCAGCTCGCCTTTCAGCGTGTGGAAGATCTCCGAGCCGCAGCGCAGCGCTTCCGCGAAGCTCGGCGCGCCCACCGGCATGATCATGAATTCCTGGAAGTCGATCGGATTGTCGGCGTGGACGCCGCCATTGACGATGTTCATCATCGGCACCGGCAAGGTGCGGGCCGAGGTGCCGCCGACATAGCGGTACAGCGGCATGTCGTAGGAGATCGCCGCCGCCTTGGCGCAGGCGAGCGAAACGCCGAGGATGGCGTTGGCGCCGATCCGGCTCTTGTTCTCGGTGCCGTCGAGCTCGATCAGGATCTGGTCGATCTGGACCTGATCCTGCACCGACATGTCGCTGAGCGCCTCATAGACCTCGTCGTTGATGGCCTCCACGGCCTTCAGCACGCCCTTGCCGAGATAGCGGTGCTTGTCGCCGTCGCGCAGCTCGACCGCCTCATGGGCGCCGGTCGAGGCGCCGGACGGCACGGCGGCGCGGCCGACCGAGCCGTCCTCCAGCACGACGTCGACCTCGACCGTGGGATTGCCGCGGCTGTCCAGGATTTCGCGGCCGATGATGTCGACGATGGCGGTCATGAGGTCCTCTTACGGGCGTTTCCGGGTGGGCATTGCTGCGCCGCTTCTACCGCAGGGACGGGAGGGCGAAAAGGCCAAGTCGGGCAGAAGTCGGGCAGAAGTCGCGGCCAAATGACGAAGTGGCTGACCGACGCGGCGAGTGACGGCGGCGGCCGGATTGGCTAAGACGGCGCCCAACCCTCATCGCTGGCCCGAGACATGGCGAAAAGATCCACAAAATCCGACACATCAGCCGAGCTCCAGCTCGGCCGCCCGGTCACCCAGCCGGACAGCCCGGAGACGGCCAAGCTCGACCGCGTTCCCAACCCGCAGAAGGACACGGATTATCTGGCCCGCTTCACGGTGCCGGAGTTCACCTCGCTCTGCCCGGTGACGGGCCAGCCGGACTTCGCCCACCTCGTGATCGACTATGCCCCCGGCCCGTGGCTGGTGGAATCCAAGTCGCTCAAGCTCTATCTGGCCAGCTTCCGCAACCACGGCGCCTTCCACGAAGACTGCACGGTCGCGATCGGCAAGCGCCTGGCCGCCGAAATCAAGCCGAAATGGCTGCGCATCGGCGGCTACTGGTACCCCCGCGGCGGCATCCCGATCGACGTGTTCTGGCAGACCGGCAAGCTGCCGAAGGGCCTGTGGGTGCCGGACCAGGGCGTGGCGCCGTATCGCGGGCGGGGGTGAAGAGCCGATTGCTCGTCCACCTGCGTCACAACCACGGTCGCTCCGGGGAAAGGCGCAGGGCCCAGGGCCCGGACTGAAGGCTGTTGTGACGCACCGTCATCGTAGTTCATAAAGCGTATGCCGGAGGAGCGTCCCGCCTTTACCACCGCCCGTCTTTGGCCTTTGTCAAAGCGACCCGAACGGAGTCTTCGATATTATCGCTCTTTAGACGCATATCCACTTTGGCGCGATAATGATCATAGGTGCAGATCTTTGAGGTCGTCTCTTGTTCGGTAAAATAGATTCCGCCGTAGAGCATGAGTGTGAGACCGTCAACCACGCGCTCATTGTTCAGCTCAGCATCCAGCGCTTTCCGGCATGGCTCGTCCCAGATCCCCGTATCGAGCATGGTATAAATCGGCGTCAGGTCCCAACGGCATGGGATCAGCTTCCCGCTCAAATGCTCCGTTCGCCAGCGATGAGACAAGTCCTTAGCGACTGCGTCCGTTTGCTCCGCCGTTAGGATGGCGGCACTTTCGGGACGCTTCGCATGCCCATAGAGGCCATGACGAAAGACTTGCCGACGAAGCCACCAAGCTACAAGCGCGTCTTCATCCTGGCTTTTGAGGTTGACGAAGATCTTGGTAGCTGTGTCCTGAAAATCTGGATTGCGCCGAACGCAATTCTCTAGGATCTCAGCGAGATTTTGGACGATTTCGTGCATCGGACTGTAGCTATGAAGCCATTCGCAGTCAGGCTTCCTGGCAAAGAGCGCGATGCCGCGCCACAGATTAACATGGTCGATGCTGGGCACCTGGGTGTAGATGTCGTCAAATCGATCGACGAATGCGCGCAGGGAGCCTTTACTGAATGCTGTACGAAGTATCTCTGCAGCCTCTTCAGGCGGAGCTTTCAAAAACGCCAGAATGCTGGTCCGCGAGTATTCGCCAGGTGGTAAGCCCAATCTCAAGGTTGTTATGAATGGACGGCGATGGTGGATCGCATCCGGGCTATCGTCGTCTTGGCTCTTACTTTGCAACGCCGAGGAGACGACCGGGAACATAAAACCGAGCAATGATCGGATGCCCTCCGGATACTCGGAGTCCGGCAGGAGCTTTTTGAGCCGTTCTCCCTTTTTTCCTCCTGGTGGTCGAGCCGATCCTGAAGGCGGCGAACCATACCTGCCTCCGAGAAGATCTCGCTCGTAAACTCGTCGGGCTGTGACCGCAGCAATTCCACTGCCTGGGGTGCCTTTGTAAGGAGGACGCTGAAGCCGAGCAGATCGATCCAGTCCACTTCGTCGCGCAACATTCCGGCGATCGCGTGGAACGTGCCCGTCAGTCGTGACACATCGCGAGGCGTATCCAGAACTTGTTCGGAGAGAAGCTTGACCAGCTTTTGATAGCGGTCCAGCGTGTCGAAGCCGTCCGGCAAGGCGAGCTGGTCTTTGAGCATCTGGAGCTCGTTCGTCAAAAGCTCGGCGACCTCATTCGCAAAGATTGTTGGAAGGGGAATTTGGAGTTGGACGATCTTCTCAAGATAGGCGCGGCCGCGCTTTTCAGCGGTCGCGTCGCTTTGCCCCAGTCCCAGGGCCTGAACGACGCGCTTCTCGTCGTAGGCCAAGACGTAGGAGATTCCTGGGAAATCGGCGACGGAACGGACCAATTGCGCGATGGTGCGTATTTCTTCATCTTCAACCCGGTCGAGCTCGTCGATTAACACGACGATCGGCACATCGACCGCAGCGAGTTCCCTCATGAGGCGGGATTTCAGGGCGCTGAGACTCTCGCTGCTTTTGGCCGCCTCTTTGTAGGCGTCCGCTCCGCCTTTCATGATGAGGCCAAGCAGCGGGTTCGCCATACTAGCGATTGGGGCGATATAGCCGCCATAGGTCGCGAGGGTTTGCCCAATTTTCCGTAGCTGCGCGCTCGCCTTCGACTCTGCATTGATCGTACGGATGAGTTCGCGAATGAATTCACCGATCAGGTCCGTGCGACCAGAGATGAGCCACGGATCGAAACGGACCACGACCGCTTTGGGATACGTTGTCTTTAAGTGCTCGCTTAACAGATTTAGGATTGAAGACTTACCGCTTCCCCAAGGGCCCGTAATGCCAACGGCAATGCCGCGAGACTTTTGCGTCTGCTTATCAATCAATGAATCCGCCAGTCGCCGGACGAAATTCAACCGCCCAAGGACATCCTGGCTTGCATGATCGATCGGGCGCTCAGGCTTGCCCGGCGACTCCGATCCTTTCTCCTTGCTGTCCTCAGCCATGGCTCCTCGTTTCTACTGCTGACATTTGGCGCGGCCAGACCTGGCGGGCGCCACTCAGTCGCTTAAAATCGCTGATGCTGAGGGCGCCGCGTTCGTTGCGGGCCCGAGAGCCCGGTTCGGCAAGACGCCGGGAGACGGAGCCGAAGGGCGCTTCCCACATTTCAATTGGTTCAAGGATCGCGGCGTCTAGCAGCACCAGAAGAACCACGTCGCAGGCGGAGCCGAGCTTGATGCGCCCGATCCGCTGGCCTCGGTTTGCATTCCCGGTGCAGGCGCGGCCCTTGATCTGGATATGGACGGGTCCGTTCGGACTTTGGCGAACGGCGTCATACCCAGCGGTACGCGCCACCGTGAGCTCAAGACCGAGGCATTCCGCGGCGGCGAACTCAGCGATCTCACCGGTGACGCCCAGGGGCTTACCTGTAAGGGCATAATACTCGGCTGCCAGGGGGCGGACGGCGGCCAGGATTGCACGAACGCGTGCGGCAGCGTCTGCATTGCTGGGCGAGATATCGGCGGAGGAACGACCTTCGGTTGTCATGCCGCCATCCTGCAAGAAGATTTGGCAGGAGCAAAGACGTATTTCCGACGGTTCTCTTCTAGAGCGACGATCAAACATCGTCTCAATTTTCTGCAAGCACCAGCTTCAGCCCTTCCTGCCACGACAGGTAGGTCGGCAAATTTCGGAGCTTGCCGTCCCGATCTATGAAGATCGGAGCGTTTCCGGCAAGCGCATACTGAAACTCGTCCGTCTCTTGATGCAACTTTGAGTCATAAAAGAAGACCCATCCTTGCTCCACATTTTTCGTGGCCTCTTCAAGAACCACCAACTGGCATCCAGCCACTTGCTCCAGTTCCGCGATGTGATTGGCGGCCAACTCTCTCGCTTCGTCGAAAGAAACCATCCGTGAGTCCTCAAACACCATACAAACTGGCACACTTATACTCGCTCGTTGTGGGCATTACGAACAAGTCAGACAGTGTTTCGGGAAATCTTCAGGTAGCCTGCACCTGTGTGTGCTCATCTATTTGGCTTGGTACTTTTCAGTTGAGCAGGCCTTCCTGGGTCTCGGCCCTGTACCGCACCACTGAATGAATCTTCTCCCGCCCGCGAGCCTATGGCCACTGAGTCGCCCGACGGGCACGCTCCCGTTCGACCTTCTCAGTCGACGCAACCATCAAAACCGCTGCCCCCGAAAGCCAATTTGTGCCGCGCTTTCAAGCCGATCACCGCTCTCAGACCTCCCGCTAAAAATATTCCACTTTCTTTTTATCAGAATTCATGATTGACTGTCGCCGTCCCGTCTCGATCAGAGGGGCGCTTCGCGGTCGTCACGGACGTTGAGGCGGGATGCGGTGGGCGTGTCGGGTTCGCAGCGTGATCATTCATGCGGACGAACGAGCCTGATGCGCCGGCGAAATCGTATGGTCCTGGCCTCCCGACGCTGAGGTCACGCTGGCGGTGATGATGATCCGCCGGTCACGGGGGCAAACAAGCCCGGTCCCCGGGGAGAGTACGTATAAGCCGCCCAACCATCGCGCGGGGAATGCCGGGATGTCTCGGCTGAACCTGTGGTTCCTGCCGCCTGCATTTTTCCGCAGGCGGGCCATGGGGGCGGCCAGCTCCCGGCATTCCCCGTGCCCTCTGCCTTGAAGAGGGCGGCCCATAAGCAAGACTCGGACGCAACATGCGCCGCGAGAAGGTGAACTCATGTCTCACAGCCGTCATTGCGAGGAGCCCACCGGGTCTCGCCTTCGGCGAGCCCGATGGCAGGCTCCGGCGACGAAGCAATCCAGAGTCGCGCGCACGATTCTGGATTGCTTCGCTTCGCTCGCAATGACGTCAGAGCAAACTTCGGATGTACATGCGCCGCGATACGGCGGCATCGCATCCGCCAGCAACGAAAGTGCCCCCGGGACATGCTTCAGCCGCGCAGATTCAGCACCGCGGACGACGACCGAATTCCCGGCTCGACAGCAAGCCTGCGGTCACGTCGTCGCCGCATCCGCCGGCGGGCGTTGCCGCAGCAGCGCGGCGCAGGCGAAGCCGAGCGCCACCATCAGGGCTGCGGCGACGAACAGGGTCGGCTGCTTGCCGCCATGGACCAGGCCGAAGCCGTAGGCGATCGGGCCGACCGTCTGGCCCATAAAGAAGAAGAACGAGTGCAGCGACATCGCGGTCGCGCGGGCCTCGATCGACAGCTCGCTGGCGAACACCTGCAGGCAGCCGTGGATCATGTAGAAGCCCCAGCCCATCATCAGCATGCAGGCGAACTGCAGCTTCCAGCCGGGACCGAAGGCCAGCGCGGCGAGTTGCAGGCCGACCAGGCTGGCGCCCACGATCATCATGCCCTTGACGCCGAGCCGCGGCAGGAAGTTCGACACCGTGAACGTATAGAACAGGCCGCCGACCGCGAAGCCTGCGATCACGATGCCGGCGATCGACAGCGAGGTCTCGCCGAGATCGAACAGGAACGAGGCGATGAACGGAAACAGCCCGAACACGCAGCAGCCTTCGACGAACACCGCCGAGAAGCAGAAGCGCGAATTGGGGTTGGTGAAGATGGTGCGATAGCCCTTCTTCAGCGCGGCGAGATCGGTGGTCGGCGCGTGCGTGACCTTGGCGCCGCGAAAGCCTGCGGCCACCGCGAGGGAGGCGATCAGGCCGAGCGCGCCGAGGATCGCGAGCACGCCGCGCCAGCCGATGAGATCGCCGATGATGCCGGATGCCGTGGCGCCGAGCAGGTTGCCGGCCATCGAGCCGGCGAGCGTGCGGCCGATCGCGACCTGCCGCTTGTCTGGCGCGACGAGGTCGCTGGTCAGTCCGAGCGCCACGGGGAATACGCCGCCGGAGGCGATGCCGGCCAGGATGCGCGAGGCGAACAGCAGCGGAAACGAGGTCGCGAGCGCACCGAGCAGGCTGGCGACACCGAGCAGCGCCAGGCACAAGGTCATCAGCCGCGCCTTGCCGAACAGGTCGGCGGCGGCGCCGATCGCCGGCTGGATCAAGGCGTAGATCAGCGCATAGCCCGCGGCGATGCCGGCCGCGGTGGTGATGCTGATCGAAAAATCCTCGGCGACATGCGGCAGCACCGGATCGAGCGCCCGCGTCGACAGCGCCGCCGAGAAGCCTGCCAGCGCGATGATGTTCACGGCTGGTGGAAACTTCTGCCCTGCGGGCTTGGCGACGGTCTGGTGCATCAGCGCGCGGCGTCCGATGCCTGCCCCTTGGCGAGCGCATCGAACGCCATCAGCGTTCGCAGCAGACCCTCGAACTGCGCGAGCGGCACCATGTTCGGCCCGTCAGAGGGCGCGTGATCAGGATCGGGATGGGTCTCGATGAACACGCCGGCGACGCCGACGGCAACGGCCGCGCGCGCGAGCACCGGCACGAACTCGCGCTCGCCGCCCGACGAGGTCCCCTTCCCGCCCGGCTGCTGCACCGAATGGGTGGCGTCGAAGACAACAGGCGCGCCTGTGGTGCGCGCCATGATCGGCAGCGCGCGCATGTCGGAGACCAGCGTGTTGTAGCCGAACGAGACGCCGCGCTCGGTGACCAGCACGTTGCGATTACCGGAACCCGTGATCTTGGCGACGACGTTGGCCATGTCCCACGGCGCCAGGAACTGGCCCTTCTTGACGTTGACGACCTTGCCGGTGGCAGCGGCGGCGAGCAGGAGGTCGGTCTGCCGGCACAGGAAGGCCGGGATCTGCAGCACGTCGACCGCCTGCGCCACCTCGGCGCATTGGCCGGCGTCGTGGACGTCGGTCAGCACGGGCAGACCGAGCGAGGCGCGGATCTCGGCGAAGATCGGCAGCGACTGCGCGAGGCCGAGCCCGCGTGCGGCCGAGGCCGAGGTGCGGTTGGCCTTGTCGAACGAGGTCTTGTAGACGAGGCCGATGTTCAGCCGCGTCGCGATCTCCTTCAGCGCCGAGGCGACCTCCAGCGCGTGCGCCCGGCTCTCGAGCTGACACGGTCCCGCAATGACCGCCAGCGGCAGCTGATTGCCAAACTTGACGGAGCCGAGGCTGACGATCGGCGCGGCAGAGATCGGAGCGTTCACGACTTCTTCCTCTTTGAGCGCGCGACCATGGCCCGGCGCTGGCATCCGGATCAACCCGGCGCGTGCCCGCGAATAGCAGGGTTGCGGGGATCGGTCATCCCCGCCCCTCCCCGGCCTCTATTTCAGCGCCGAGAAAGCTGTCGGCACCAGGAACTGGCTGGTGATGTTGGCGACGATCTGGCCGTCCTCCTCGCTCTTGGCGCGCGCCGCGATCCAATCCGGATTGGTCATGAACGCGGTCCATTTGGTCTCGCGCTCCGCCAGCGACTCCCAGGCGAGGAAATAGGTCAGATCCTGGTTGGACTCACCGATCAGGGTGGTGAAGAAGCCCACGGGGCGGATGCCATGCTTCTCCCACAGCTTCAGGGTGGTCGTTTCGAAGCGCTTCAGGAGCGCCGGCAGCCGGCCCGGAATGCAGCGATAGATGCGGCTTTCGTAGATCATCTGATCCTCCCTGATCTGTTCTTGCTTCGCGTGAACAGGGAGCGTTGTGGCAACAATCGTCGCGGCCGTCAAAGGTCGCGTTGCGCGCCTCGGCCGTCATTGCGAGGAGCGTCAGCGACGAAGCAATCCAGAGTCCCGCCCGCGACTCTGGATTGCTTCGCTCCGCTCGCAATGACGGGACTTGGCAACACGAGCCCGTTACACCAGTCGCGACTGCACCACTGCGGCCTGAATGAACGACGCGAACAGCGGGTGCGGCTCGAACGGACGCGACTTCAGCTCGGGGTGGAACTGGACACCGATGAACCACGGATGGTCCTCGTACTCCACGATCTCCGGCAGCACGCCGTCCGGCGACAGCCCGGAGAACTTCAGGCCGTGCTGCTCCAGCCGGTCCTTGTACGCGGTGTTGACCTCGTAGCGATGGCGATGGCGCTCGGAAATCTCGGTGGCGCCACCATAGACCTCGGAGACGCGGCTGCCGCGCTTGAGCGCCGCAGGATAGGCGCCGAGCCGCATCGTGCCGCCGAGATCGCCGCTCTTGGAGCGCTTCTCCAGCTCGTTGCCGCGCAGCCACTCCGTCATCAGGCCGACCAGCGGCTCCGGCGTCGGACCGAACTCGGTGGAGTTGGCCTCGGTGATCCCGACCAGATTGCGCGCGGCCTCGATCACCGCCATCTGCATGCCGAAGCAGATGCCGAAATACGGCACGTCGCGCTCCCGCGCAAATTGCGCCGCGCGGATCTTGCCCTCGGCGCCGCGCTGGCCGAAGCCGCCGGGCACCAGGATGCCGTTGACGTGCTCGAGGAACGGCGCCGGGTCCTCGTTCTCGAACACCTCGCTCTCGATCCAGTCGAGCTTGACGCGGACCTTGTTGGCGATGCCGCCATGCGACAGCGCCTCGATCAGCGATTTGTAGGCGTCCTTCATGCCGGTGTACTTGCCGACGATCGCGATCGTGACGTCGCCTTCCGGATTGCGGACACGCTCGTTGATCGTGTGCCAGCTCGCCAGCGCCGGCGGCACCCGCGGCTCGATGCCGAACGCAGCCAGCACCTCGTCGTCGAGGCCGGCGGCATGATAGGCCTCCGGCACGGCGTAGATGTTGTCGACGTCACGCGCCTCGATGACGGCGCTTTCGCGCACGTTGCAGAACAGGCCGAGCTTGCGCCGCTCCTCCTTCGGAATCGGACGGTCCGTGCGGCACAGCAGGATGTCCGGCTGGATGCCGATCGAGCGCAGCTCCTTGACCGAGTGCTGCGTCGGCTTGGTCTTCAATTCGCCGGCGCTCGGAATGTACGGCAGCAGGGTGAGATGGATGTAGATCGCGTGATGGCGCGGCAGCTCATTGCCGAGTTGCCGGATTGCCTCGAAGAACGGCAGGCCCTCGATGTCGCCGACCGTGCCGCCGATCTCGACCAGCACGAAATCGTACTCGTCATTGCCCGACAGCACGAAGTCCTTGATCGCGTTGGTGACGTGCGGGACGACCTGGATGGTCGCGCCGAGATAGTCGCCGCGGCGCTCCTTGGTCAGGATGTCCTGATAGATCCGGCCCGTGGTGATGTTGTCGGCCTTGGTCGCCGGCCGGCCGGTGAAGCGCTCGTAATGGCCGAGATCGAGATCGGTCTCGGCGCCGTCATCGGTCACGAACACTTCGCCGTGCTGATACGGCGACATCGTGCCTGGATCGAGGTTGAGATAGGGGTCGAGCTTGCGAAGCCGGACCTTGTAGCCGCGGGCCTGCAGCAGCGCGCCCTAACGCGGCTGAAGCCAGACCCTTTCCGAGCGAGGAAACCACGCCGCCGGTGATGAAGATGTACCGCGCCATGGGACCCTACCTTTAATGCCGCGCGCTCGATCTCGCCAAAACGAGATCGCTTGCAGCCCGCAACGCTGTCGCGGGCCTGTGGGTTACTTCAAAATATGAATGGTCTCAGAGACTTGAGACCGCCTCATGATGCAGGACGCCAATTGCGTTCCTGCATGGCTTACCCGCGTTATTGCGACTGCGGGGCCTGCGGCGCAGCCGGGGCCGCGGGCGCCTGCTGCTCGTCGGCCTTCTTGAGCTGGTCGAGCACGCCGCTCTCCGGTCGGCGCGACCGGGGTCGCGCCGCCGGACTGGGTCTGTCCAGGCAAGGTGCTGAGAATCGAGGTCGGCTTGCGATCGTATCCGGCGAGCCAGGTCAGCGACAGGCTGGTGAGGAAGAAGAGGAGTGCCAGGATCGCGGTCGTCCGCGTCAGCAGGTTGGCCGTGCCGCGGCTCGACATGAAGCCGGCGCCGCCGCCCATGCCGAGGCCACCGCCCTCGGATTTCTGCAGGAGCACCGCGCCGATCAGGACGGTGACGATCATGAGGTGGATGACGATCAAGACAGTCTGCATGGTGACCTTCCGTCACAAGCCCTCGCAGGCCCCGGCCGGAGGCCGGGATCGCGAGAGCTTCGCGGGCTATTCGGAAATTTGCGCGGTGTTACACGATCATGTCGAGCAACGCCACCCCGCAGATAATCGCACCTGCGCTTCGCACAAGCGCCGACGTCGTCCCTCAGCGGCGCCCCTTGCCGGTCATGCCAATATCCATTATCAGAGATGTATGGATCAAATAATAGACGATTTCAGCCAACGGCTCGCCCGTCGCCTGCTGCTGGAACGGGATGCCCGCGGGTGGTCGCTGGCCGACCTCGCCGAACGCTCCGGCGTGTCGAAGGCGACCATCAGCAAGATCGAGCGTGCCGAGGTCAGCCCGACCGCGGTGATCCTGGTCAAGCTCGCAAGCGCGTTCGATCTCACGCTGGCCGGCTTGATGCTCCGCGCCGAAGCCCAGTCGGAGCGCCTGTCCAAGGCGGCCGAGCAGCAGGTCTGGCGCGATCCGGACACGGGCTATGTCAGGCGCCAGGTCTTTCTCAGGCCGGATCATCCGATCGAGTTGGTCACCGTCGAGATGCCAGCGCACCGCAGCGTGACCTTACCGGCCTCCTCATACATTCACATCCGCCAGCTTCTCTGGGTGCAGAGCGGGCAATTGACCATCACGGAAGGCGCGGAGCGCCACGTCCTCGGCCCCGGCGACTGCCTCGGCTTCGGCCCACCGATCGACACCACCTTTGCCAACGAGTCGGACGCACCCTGCGTCTATGTCGTGGCGCTTGCCCGGAGTTGAGAATGTCCGCGATTCGAATTGCATCCCTATCGGACACACCGGTCGTTCGAAGCGCGCTTCGCGCAATGCTGATCGAAACGGTCGCCAATGGCGGCTCGGTCAGTTTCATGCACCCGCTTCGCGAGGAGGATGCCGACGCGTTCTGGCGGGAATCGCTTTCGGCCGCGGCGCGCGGCGAACGCGCCGTTCTCGGCGCCTTCAACGGTGAGGATGTGATTGCGACCGTGACGCTGCAGCTGAAGCTGCCGCCCAACCAGCCGCACCGCGCCGAGATCGCAAAGATGATGACGCGCATCAGCCACCGCAAACGCGGAATCGCGACCGCGCTGCTCTGCGCGGCTGAAAACCTCGCCCGCGCGCACGGGCGGACGATGCTGGTCCTCGATACCGCCGAGGATGGGGGCGCCTCCCGGCTTTATGAAAGCGTCGGCTTCCAGCTGAGCGGAACCATTCCGGACTACGCCTTGAAACCGCATGGCGGCCTCACCGGCACAAAGATCTATTGGAAGCGAATCGAACAAGCAGACTGAGGCGCGCCTTCGGTCACGTCGCTTCTCAACAGCCCTTCGCAATGGCGAGAAAGTCCGAGGCTTTCAGGCTGGCGCCGCCGACCAGCGCGCCGTCGACATTCGCGACCGCCATTAGCTCGGCCGCATTGGAGGGCTTCACCGAGCCGCCATAGAGGATGCGCGTCCGCGCTCCCTCCTGCTTGAAGCGATCGATCAGCAGCTCCCTGATAAAGGCATGAATCTGCTCGACATCCTTGGCAGTCGGGGTCAGGCCGGTGCCGATCGCCCAAACCGGCTCATAGGCCACGACCAGGTTGTCGGCCCGTGAGTCCTGCGGCAGGCTGAGGTTGAGCTGACCGCGCAGGATGTCGAGCGTCTGTCCGGCATCGCGCTGCTGCTGGGTTTCGCCGACGCAAACGATCGCGAGCAGCCCGGCGCGCCACACCGCCTCGGTCTTCTGGTGCACCACAACATCGTTTTCGCCATGATCGGCACGCCGCTCGGAATGGCCGACGATGATGGCGCTCGCGCCAGCATCGGCCAGCATCTCCGCCGAAATGTCCCCGGTATGGGCTCCCGACGCCTTCGGGTGGCAATCCTGAGCGCCGACTGCGATCGCGTGGGTGCCGCGCGCCCTCTCGGCGAAGCCTGGCACCAGGGTGGCGGGAGGACAGACCAGCAGGTCGGCCTTGCCGGTGACCTCGGCGGCTCCGGCCAGCATGGCGTCGAACTCGGCGGTCGAAGCCTTCAGGCCGTTCATTTTCCAGTTGCCGGCGATCAGCGGCCGGATGCGGTCGGTCATGGCGGGATTCCAGCAAATGTTGCGACGGACATCGGCTAGCAGAGGCCTTCGATGAGCACCAGAGCGGGAGCCGTCTTCCCACCGCTTCAATCGGCCTCAGGGCCGAGGTTGCGACCTGGCGGCTGCCTCTTTATAAGCCGTTTCAACTCGGCGACGGCCTTTTGCGGAATCTGCTTTAAGGCGCGGCCTCTTCATCCTTTTTCCTGCAGACAGACTGGACCCATGCTTCGAGGATTACGCAAGGCCTCATCAAACTGGCTCGGCAAGACCATCATGGCGGTGGTCATGGGCGTTTTGATCGTCAGTTTCGGCATCTGGGGCATCGCCGACATCTTCCGCGGCTTCGGGCAGTCGACGGCTGCAACCGTGGGACGCACGGAGATCTCGATCAACGAGTTCCGACAGATCTATACCGACCGGCTGCAGCAGATCGGCCGCCAGCTCGGCCGTCCGCTGACGACCGAGCAGGCCCACATGTTCGGGCTCGACCGCTCCGTGCTGCAGCAGACGATCGCGGAAGCCGCCCTCGACGAGCAGGCTCGCCGTCTCGGTCTCGCCCAGTCCGATGCCGAGACCATGCGGGTGATCCTCAGCGATCCCAACTTCAAGGGCCCGAACGGAGCGTTCGACCCGCAGCGCTTCCAGGCCATCATCCGCAATTTCGGCTTCACCGAGCAGCGCTATCTGGCTGACCAACGCCGACAGTCGCTGCGGCGGCAGATCACCGGCACGATCGCGGCCGGGCTGGAGCCATCCAACACGATGCTCGAGGCGCTGAGCCGCTTCCAGAACGAGCAGCGCTCGATCGATTACATCAAGCTCGACGCGGCGCAGGCCGGCACCATCGATGCGCCCTCGCCCGAGGTTCTCGCGTCCTATTTCGACGAGCACAAGGCCCAGTTCAAGGCGCCGGAATATCGCAAGATCTCGTTCGTCGTGGTGACGCCCGAAGAAATCGGCAAGTCGACCGACGTGTCGGACGAGGACGCGAGGAAGCTGTTCGACCAGCGCAAGGCGCTGATGGGCACGCCGGAGAAGCGTCAGGTCCAGCAGATGACCTTCCCCACCATGGAGGAGGCACAGGCGGCGCGCGCCCGGATCGCCGCGGGTGAAGTCACGTTCGACGAGCTCGCCAAGGAGCGCAACCTCAACCCGGCCGATCTCGATCTCGGATTGGTGACGAAATCGGCGATTCTCGATCCTGTGGTTGCCGATACCGCCTTCTCGCTGCCGACCGGCGAGGTCAGCCAGCCGGTCAAGGGCGCGTTCAACGTGGCGCTGGTCAAGGTCAGCGCGATCCAGCCGGGCCAGCAGCCGGAATATGAGAGTGTCGCTGCCGATATCAAGAAAGAGATCGCAGCCGACCGCGCCAAGTCGCAAGTCGCCAATCTTCGCGACAAGATGGAAGATGAGCGCGGCGGTGGCGCCAGCGTGGCCGAGGCCGCCAAGAAGCTCGGTCTCAATGCCGTTACGCTCGAAGCAGTCGACAGGTCCGGCAAGCAACCCGACGGCCAGCCCGTTTCGAACATCCCGCTTGGCCTCGATGTCGTTGCGCAGGCCTTCAACAGCGACGTCGGCGTCGACAACGAGCCGATCTCGTTCCGCGGCGGCTATGTCTGGTTCGAGGTTCTCGGCATCACCCCGCCGCGCGATCGCCCCTCGACGAGGTCAAGGATCAGGTCGCCGCGCGCTGGCGCGACGACGAGGTCGCAGCCAAGCTGCGCGCGAAGGCCACCGAGCTGGTCAAGAAGCTCAACGAGGGCGGCAAGCTCGCCGATGAGGCGACATCGCTCGGCGTGAAGGTCGAGACGGCCAGCGCGTTCAAGCGCGACGCCTCGGTGCCCGGCGTCCCCACCGGAGCGATCACCGCCGCATTCCGCACGGCGAAGGACGGCGTCGGCCAGACCGCGGCTGATGGCGGCCGACAGTGGATCGTGTTCCGTGTCACCGACATCATCGAGCCGAAGGTCGACCTCGCGTCCGAAGACACCAAGAAGCTGAAGGACCAGTTGCAGCGCGCGCTCGCCGACGAGCAAGGCACGGCCTATGTCATGAAGCTCGAGAAGGACATCGGGACGACGATCAACGAGGCTGCCGTGGCCCAGGTGGTCGGCGGCAACAATCAGTGACGGTTTGCTAGGGGCACGCGTGATGGACGATCTCAAGTCGATCATTGGCAAGGTGGCGACCGGCGCGCCGCTGTCCCGCGAGGAGGCGGCGTCCGCCTTCGACAGCATGATGTCGGGCGAGGCGACGCCATCGCAGATGGGCGCGCTGCTGATGGCGCTGCGCGTGCGCGGCGAGACGGTCGAGGAGATCACCGGCGCCGTCAGCGTGATGCGGGCGAAGATGCTGCGCGTCGATGCGCCGGCGAGCGCGGTCGACATCGTCGGCACCGGCGGTGACGGCTCCGGCTCGGTCAACGTCTCGACCTGCGCCTCCTTCATCGTGGCCGGCGCCGGCGTACCGGTCGCCAAGCACGGCAACCGCGCACTGTCGTCGCGCTCGGGCGCGGCCGACGTGCTCGCCGCGCTCGGCGTCAAGATCGACCTGAAGCCCGAACAGGTCGGGCGCTGCGTGCGCGAGGCCGGCATAGGCTTCATGTTCGCGCCCGCGCATCATCCTGCGATGAAGAACGTCGGTCCGACCCGGGTCGAGCTCGCCACTCGCACGATCTTCAATCTGCTCGGTCCCCTGTCCAATCCGGCCGGCGTCAGACGCCAGATGGTCGGCGTGTTTTCGCGTCAATGGGTGGAGCCGTTGGCACAGGTGTTGAAGAACCTCGGCTCGGAAGCCGCATGGGTCGTGCACGGCTCCGACGGGCTCGACGAGATCACCTTGACCGGCCCGACCTTTGTCGCCGCGCTGGAGAACGGCCATATCCGTACCTTCGAGGTCTCGCCAGAGGAGGCGGGGCTTGGCCTGTGCGGCAGCGACGGTCTGAAGGGCGGCGACGCCGCGGCCAATGCGGTGGCGCTGCAGAGCGTGCTGGACGGGCTGCCGAGCCCTTATCGCGACGTGGCTCTGCTGAACGCCGCGGCGGCACTGGTCGTCGCCGGCCGCACCAAAACGCTGAAGGATGGGGTCGCACTCGGCCGAGAATCGCTCGACAGCGGCGCCGCGGCGGCGCGACTGAAGCAGCTGATCGAGGTCTCCAACAGCTGATCCATCGGAGCGTGCCATGTCGGACATCCTGACCAAGATCGAAGCGTATAAGCGCGAGGAGATCGCGGCAGCCAAGCGGGCGTGTCCGCTTTCGGAACTCGAGGCCCGCGCGCGTGACGCTTCGCCGCCGCGTGGCTTCGTTGCAGCGATCCGAGCCAAGCACGCAAATGGCGACTATGCGCTGATCGCCGAGGTGAAGAAGGCCTCGCCTTCCAAGGGACTGATCCGCGCCGATTTCGATCCGCCTGTTCTCGCCAAGGCCTATGAGGCCGGCGGCGCGGCCTGCCTGTCGGTGCTGACCGACACGCCGTCGTTCCAGGGTCATCTCGACTTCATGGTCGCCGCGCGGGCCGCGACCGCCCTGCCCGTGCTGCGCAAGGACTTCATGTTCGACACCTACCAGGTGATCGAAGCGCGTGCTCATGGCGCCGACTGCATCCTGATCATCATGGCGGCGTTGGACGACGCCGCCGCCGCGGACATCGAGGCCGCCGCGCTCGCCCACGGCATGGATGTGCTGATCGAGATCCATGATCGCGCCGAGCTTGATCGCGCGCTGAAGCTGCGCTCGCCGATGGTCGGCATCAACAACCGCAACCTGCGAACCTTCGAGACCACGCTGACGACCTCGGAGACGCTGGCGCCGCTGGTGCCGAAGGAGCGTCTGCTGGTCGGCGAGAGCGGCATCTTCACGCCCGCCGACCTCGCGCGCCTGGCGCGCGTCGGCATCCAGACGTTCCTGGTCGGCGAGAGCCTGATGCGGCAGGCGGATGTCACGGCGGCGACGCGCGCGCTGCTTGCGCGCAATGCCGCCTCCGCCAGCGCGGCTGAGTGACCATGTCAGACAAGTCGCCCGACGCTCTCGCCCTCACCCACATCGACGCCCGCGGCGAAGCCCGGATGGTCGACGTGTCGGACAAGGCCGCGACCGAGCGAACCGCGACCGCCGAGGGCCGGGTCGTCATGAGCCCGGCGACGCTCGAGCTCATCCTGTCCGGCAACGCCAAGAAGGGCGACGTGCTCGGCACCGCCCGCATCGCCGGCATCATGGCGGCAAAGCGGACCTCCGAGCTGATTCCGCTGTGCCACCCGCTGGCGCTGTCCAAGGTCACCGTCGACATCGCACCGGATGCTGCGCTGCCCGGCTGCATTGTCAGCGCAACCGTCAAGGTGACCGGGCCGACCGGCGTCGAGATGGAAGCCCTGACGGCCGTGTCCGTCGCCTGCCTGACCATCTACGACATGATCAAGGCGGCCGAGCGCGGCGTGCGCATCGAAGGTATCCGTTTGACCGAGAAGATCGGCGGCAAGTCCGGGCACTATCGCGCCTGAAGGGATTACCAAACCAAATACAACTTCGAATTAATTGTTCGCTAACTCAACTTCCTAACCTCACTTCCATAGCGGGCGTATAGCAATGGTTGTGGGAGGGACATCGTAGCGGTTCCATCCCGAAGCGCCTATCGCAAGCGTATTCAGGACCGATGACGACCAACGCCAGTCCACGGAATGCCCTCAGAGCTTCGACCGACCGCGGTGGACCGATCCGCTGGCTGGTCGGCGGAGGCCTCGTGCTGATTGCAGCCATCGCGATCGGCACGACCATCATGGCCGACAGTTTCCGGGAACGCGCGCTGAACAGCGCGACGCGCGAGCTGGAGAACACCGTTCTTCTGCTGGCGCGTCATTTCGATCAGCAGATGGAGGATCTCGGCGCGATCCAGCGCGATCTCGCCAACTACGTCCGGCAGAACCACATCGACACCGGCGCCCGCTTCAAGGAGCAGATGGGAAGCGCCGCCGTCAATGCCATGCTGAAGGACAAGCTGAGCGCGGTGACCTATGTCGGCGGTCTGAACATCTTCGACGCCGACGGCAACCTGATCAACTCCGGAGCGGCCTGGCCGGTGCCGCCCGTCAAGATTGCCGATCGCACCTTTTTCAAGCGGCTGAAATCCGATCCGACCGCGCCGCAATTGCTGATCGAACCGGTCGTGGGCCGGATCACCGGTACATATGTCGCAGTCATCGCCCTTAAACTGACCAGTCCCAACGGCGAGTTCCTCGGCATCATCAGCCGCAGTCTCGAACCCATCAATGTCGAACGGTTCTTCGCCTCCGTCGCGCTCGGGCCCGACGCGGCGATCTCGATGATGCATCGCGACGGAACCCTTCTGGCCCGCCATCCGCGCCATGAGGGCATGCAGAACCAGAACTACAAGAACGCGCCGATCTTCCGCCAGATTCTGGCCGGCGATGGCAACACCACGGGCATTTTCAGCAGCCCCGTCGACGGCGAGCACCGCATCGGTGCATCGCACCGGCTGACGAGCTATCCCTTGATCGTGACCGCGACGACGACGGTCTCGGCGGCGCTCGCCGACTGGCGCGAGCAGATGCGCTTCCTGATCGCCGTCGGCGTGACGTCGGGGCTGCTGATCGCCGCCATGCTCTACGTCGTGGTGCGCCGGCTGATCAGCGACCACGACGCCTCCAGCCGCCGCTTGACGCTGGAGAAGGAACGGCTCGACAAGGCCGTTAACAACATGACCCAGGGCCTCCTGCTGTTCGACGCATCGGAGCGCCTGGTCATCAGCAACCAGCGCTACGTCGACATGTACGGCCTGTCTGCCGACGTCGTGAAACCAGGCTGCACGTTCCGCGAGCTGATCGCGCACCGAAAGGCGACCGGGTCGCTCGCGGGCGACGACGGCGAATATGCCGATGCGGTGCTGCGCGACATCGGCCGCAAGACCTCGCAGATCATCGAGACCACGGACGGTCGCTGGATCCAGATCGTCAACGAGCCGATCGCGGGCGGCGGCTGGCTCGCCACCCACGAGGACATTACCGAGCGCAAACGGTCCGAGGAGCAGATCACGCATCTGGCGCACTATGACGCCCTGACGGATCTGCCGAACCGCACCCTGTTCCACGAGCGCCTCAAGGAGGAGCTGACCGGCGTCCCCCAAGGCCGGCGCCTCGCGTTGCACTACATCGACATCGACGAGTTCAAGGGCGTCAACGATTCGCTCGGCCATCTCGTCGGCGACGAACTGCTGAAATCCGTCGCGGCGAGCCTGAGCGACTGTGTCGGCACCACGGGATTCGTCGCCCGCCTCGGCGGCGACGAGTTCGCCGTGGTTCAGACGGCGATCCGCAACCGCGAGGACGTCGAACAGCTGATCGAGGATATTCTCGGCGCGATCCGCGCCCCGCGCGACTGCCTCGGCCATCAGCTCACCGCCGACGCCTCGATCGGCGTGGCACTGATCCCCGAGCACGGCACCGATCTCGACCAGATCATGAAGAACGCCGATCTGGCAATGTACGCCGCCAAGGGCGCAGGACGGCGCACCTGGCGCTTCTTCGAGCCCGAGATGGACGCCCAGGTCAAGGCGCGCCACCAGCTCGAGGTCGACCTGCGCCAGGCCATCGCCGACGACCGGCTCGAGGTCTACTACCAGCCCTGTCTGAGCCTGCAGGACGACCGCATCGTCGGCTGCGAGGCGCTGGTGCGCTGGAAGCATCCGACACGCGGCAACGTTTCGCCGGCCGAGTTCATTCCGATCGCCGAGGACACGGGCCTCATCAACCTGCTCGGCGAACGCGTCCTCCAGGTCGCCTGTACCGAGGCGGTGAGCTGGCCGGACGACATCCGGCTCGCCGTCAACGTCTCGCCGGTGCAGTTCAAGAGCGGCACCCTGGCGCTCAAGGTCGCCAATGCACTTGCGACCTCCGGCCTGCCGCCGCATCGGCTGGAGCTCGAGATCACCGAAGCGGTGCTGATCCGCGACGACGACGCGCTCGACACCCTCCACCAGTTGCGCGCGCTCGGCGTCCGTATCGCACTCGACGATTTCGGCACCGGCTATTCGAGCCTCAGCTATCTCCAGCGCATTCCGTTCGACAAGATCAAGATCGACCGCTGCTTCGTCCAGGACATCACCGAGAGCGAGGGCTCCGCGGCGATCGTCCAGGCCGTCGTCAACATCGCCGCCATCCGCAAGATGTCGACGACCGCCGAGGGCGTCGAGACCGAGGCGCAGCGCCAGGTGCTGAAGCGGCTCGGCTGCTCGGAGATGCAGGGCTATCTGTTCAGCCCTCCGAAGCCCGCGGCCGACGTGCGGCAATTGTTCGCCGCGCAGCGCGCCAAGTCCTCATCCGGTCGCCGTTCGCGCTCCGACGCCGCCTGAGCCGGTTCCGAACCGGTAAATACCGTTGCAATTTGACGCTTTTCCGCAAGCCAGATTCAAACCCTGCCGACCGGTCGTCCGGTTCGCCGCTTGAAGTCCACGGCTTCGCCATGATCTACGGGACACAGACGGACATACTCCGTGTCCGCCTGTACACGCTGGTCGAAAACCACGGCGGGACGGCCCCAGGGCCGCCCCGTCGGGTGTGAGCATCGAGCGTCGCAAGCCGCGCACCCGCCCACTTCGCAGATCAGTTCGGAACGGCCGCCTTGGCGCGGACGTCGGCGTTCACCGTGACGCCCCGCAGCACGTTGAATGCGGCGTGCAGCGCCTTGTCGTCCTTCTCGTCCGGCGGAACGTAGGACTGCGAGCCGGTCTGCTCGGTGCCGTCGGCAGCGGAGAGATGGCCGCGCATGCCGGCCTCGCCCTTGAGGTCGCCGCGATCCTTCAGTTCGTCCGGTACGTCCTGCTTCACCTCGATGTCCGGCGCGATGCCCTGCGCCTGGATCGAGCGGCCCGACGGCGTGTAGTAGCGCGCCGTGGTCAGGGCCAGCGCGCCGTTGCCGGCGCCGAGCGGAATGATGGTCTGCACCGAGCCCTTGCCGAACGAGCGCGTGCCGACCAGGGTCGCACGCTTGTGATCGTGCAGCGCGCCGGCCACGATCTCCGACGCCGAGGCCGAGCCGCCATTGATCAGCACCACCAGCGGCTTGCCCTTGGTGAGGTCGCCGCCGCGCGCGGTGAAGCGCTGCGTCTCCTCCGGATTGCGGCCGCGGGTGGAGACCACCTCGCCCCGCGGCAGGAATGTGCTGGAGACCGACACCGCCTGATCGAGCAGCCCACCCGGATTGTTGCGCAGGTCGACCACGTAGCCGGCGAGCTTCTCCTGCGGGATCTCCTTGGAGATGCTGGCGACCGCCTTCCGCAGGCTCTCGGTGGTCTGCTCGTTGAACGATGTGATGCGGATATAGCCGATGTCGCCGCCTTCGGTGTGGTAGCGTACCGGACGCACCTTGATGATTTCGCGGGTCAGCGTGACGTCGAGCGGCGAGTCCTTGCCCTTGCGCATGATGGTGAGCTTGGTCTTGGTGTTGACGCCGCCCTTCATCTTGGCGACGGCCTGCTCGAGCGTCAGTCCCTGCACGGCGTCGCCGTCGATCTTGGCGATGAGATCGCCGGAGAGGATGCCGGCCTTCGACGCGGGCGTGTCATCGATCGGCGCGACGACCTTGACCAGGCCCTCCTCCATGGTGACCTCGAGACCAAGTCCGCCGAACTCACCGGACGTCGTCTCCTGCATGTCGCGCCAGGACTTGTCGTTCATGTAGCGCGAGTGCGGATCGAGCGACGACACCATGCCGTTGATGGCGCCTTCGATCAGCGCGGAATCGCTGGGCTTCTCGACATAGTCGGCACGAACACGCTCGAACACCGCGCCGAACAAATTGAGCTGCGAGTAGGTATCGGCCATGCCGGCCGCGGCCTTGGCCTTGGCCACGAGTTGCGCGCCGTCGGGACCCGTCACCATCAGGGTCAGACCGACGCCGGTCATCGTGCCCGCCAAGAACAGCCAGTTTTTCCGCATTGTTTGCTTCCCGAGCGTTTGTTGGATGGCCGGACGATCTAAAGGGTCCACACGCATCGCCGGCGCGATTTGTGTTGCGAACTCACACCACATTTCCGGTTTCTTCAAGGCCGATATTGCGCCGCCGTACCGGAGCCCGGCCGCCGGCGCCGTATCGGAAATGGACGTTCGCAGGCTGAAATCAAGATCAGGCTGCGCCTGCCCTCCAGGGCCCGGCTGCGCATATCCGGTCTTTCACGGCCACCTGTCATCACAATTCGACGAGCCGTGTGCAGCGACGCGATTCGATGGCCCACGCCGGCGGCGGCGGCCCCTGCACGTGGCGGCGACCTCCAGTTCGGAATGGCTTGCACCCGGACCGCTCGATGGGCAATGCTCCGCGGCAAAACCGCAAACATGACAGTCGCTGGGAGGCAAACATGAACCAACAGACCCCGATCGAGGCCGGGTGGCGGAACGTCGAGCTCGGCTCGAGCGACGAGAAGTTCCAGAACCTGCACGAGTTCATCCGCAAGGCGCGGACCCAGCTCAACCAGAATGCCTGGGACTACATCATTGGCGGCGCCGAGACCGAGACCACGCTGCGCCGGAACCGGATGGCGCTCGACGAGATCGCATTCCGTCCGCGCGTGCTGCGCGACGTCTCCAGGGTCGATGCCTCGGTCGAAGCTTTCGGCCGCAAGTTGCGCCTGCCGGTGGTCATGGCCCCGGTCGGTGCGCTCGAGATCTTCGATCCGGCAGGCGCCGCCAGCGCGGCCCGCGGCGCCGGCCGATTCGGGGCCGCCCACATGCTGAGTTCGGTGTCGGAACCCGGGCTGGAGAAGACGGCCGAGGCCGCGCCCGACGCGCTGCGCATCTTCCAGCTCTATGTCCGCGGCGACGACGCCTTCGTCGAGGATTATGTGAGCCGGGCGGTCGCCAACAGCTACACGGCGTTCTGCCTCACCGTCGACACCGCCCATTACAGCCGGCGCGAGCGCGACATCGCCAAGCGCTACGTGCGCGAAAGCCGGCTGCGCGCGACCGGCGGCGATCACCAGAAGGCGCTGAGCTGGCACACCGTCAAGCTGATCAAGAACAAGTTCAAGCTGCCGCTGATCATCAAGGGCATCGCGACTGCCGAGGACGCGCAGCTCGCGGTCGATCACGGCGTCGAGTGGATCTACGTCTCCAACCATGGCGGCCGCCAGCTCGATCATGGCCGCGGCGCGATGCACGTGCTGCCTGAGATCGTCGCGGCGGTGAAGGACCGCGCGAAGATCATGGTCGACGGCGGCTTCTGCCGGGGCACCGACATCGTCAAGGCGATCGCCTCCGGCGCCGACCTCGTCGGCATCGGCCGGCTGCAATGCTGGGCGCTCGCCGCTGCCGGCGAGGACGGCATCCTGCGCATGCTCGAATTGCTTGAGGACGAGGTCATCCGCGCGCTCGGCCTGCTCGGCGTCACCTCGTTCGCCGAGCTCAACGGCTCCTACCTGCATCCGGCAACCGCCACCAACCTGCCGAGCGTCATCAGCGCGTTTCCACTGGTCGACATCGAGCCCTACCGTTATTGAGGCGGAGGCCCTTCCTTTCAACGCAAGCCATCGACGCCCCGCTCCATGTCCTCCTCCGCTCTCCGCCCCGGCGCGGCCGACGCGCTGCTGTTCGATCTCGGCCGCGTCGTCATCGACATCGATTTCGTCCAGGTCGTCTCGCGCTGGGCCGCGCATGCGGGGTGCGCCCCGGAGGACATCGCCGCGCGCTTCGTGCGCGACGAGATCTATCACGGCCACGAGCGCGGCACCGTCTCCGACGCCGCGTTCTTCGCCAACCTGCGCCGGCAGCTCGGCATCGACATCACCGACGCGCAGTTTCTCGACGGCTGGAACGCGATCTTCGTCGGCCCGATGCCGGGTATCGCCCCGCTGCTCGCACGCGCGGCTTCGAGACTGCCGCTCTATGCCTTCTCCAACACCAACCAGCCGCACATCGATCACTTTTCGCCGCGTTATGCTGACCTGCTTGGTCACTTTCGCGAGATCTTCCTGTCATCGTCGATCGGCCTGCGAAAGCCGGATGCCGAGGCGTATGATCACGTGGTGCGGGCGATCGGCGCGCCGGCCGAGCGGATCGTTTTCTTCGACGACCTCGCCGAGAACGTCGTCGGCGCGCGGGCCAGCGGGCTGCAGGCGGTGCTGGTGCGCTCGACGGACGATGTCGCCGCGGCGCTGGAGGCGTTGGGCGTCTGATCGCTTGTCGCCGCGACATCTCATTGCGGACGACTCCTCCACCGACTGCGCTGAATGACTTCGAAAGCGACGCACCGTCTCTCTTCGCGCCATTTTACGCGGAGCAATCCAGACTTCCTCCGCTGCGAGAGACTGGATTGCTTCGTCGCCTTCGGCTCCTCGCAATGACGATGAGGCGATTGCGCGCATCCAAACTCATCGATGGCCTCGCAGATGCAGAACACTTGACCCAGAAGTGGAGGTGCAAGCCCGCGATCTCGCGACACCATGTGCCCGAGCTTTGCTGCTCTCATCTCACCCTCCTCCAATCGGAGGGCGCAGGGAATGCCGGGCTGCAGGCCGCAACCCATGGCCCGCCTGCAGAAAAAAGCAGGCGGCAGTCACCACAGGTCCAGCCGACATCCGGCATTCCCTGCGCGATGGTCTTCACGCTTACTTCGCGCTCTCCTCGGTGCTCCGGCTCTTTGGCCACCGTCGCCGTCGGGATCATCATCACCCGCCGGCTTGGCATCAGCGTCGGGATGCCAGGACCACGCGACTTCACGTCCGCGCCATGCCGTTCGTCCGCGTGCTATCAGAGCACGCTGCGGCACGTCGCGGCCACCGCATCCCGCGCTCCACGTCCGTGACGATCGCGAAGCGCCCCTCCTGTCGAGCACGGGACCAAATCAACATAGCAGAGTTTTCCGAAAAAGCGAACAACAATTTCGATAGCCGGCGGTTCCGCCATTCGACCTCGTTGCAGCGGCCCTCGCTGGCTGCACGAGCGCCAACGGCCTAAGCTCTCCAACATCGCACGCACCGTCGCCGTCCGGAGACCCGAATGAACCTCGACATCATCTCCCTGCATGATCGGCCGGATCTGATCCCGCGCGTGTTTTCACCCGAGCTGGACGCTATCTGGCCCGAGTTCATGCGTCAGGACCGGACGGCGATGCTGTATTACGACCAGCCTGTGTTCGACCATTACGCGGACTGCGCCTACGCCGCGCTCTCCGGCCGCGAGGTTGTCGGACGCGCCTTCGCCGTTCCGTTTGCGTTCGGGACCGAGGGACGCGGCACGCTGCCCGATGCCGGCTGGGACGAGGTGATCCGCTGGGCCCACGAGGATCGCATCTTGGGACGGCGACCGACGACGATGAGCGCGCTCGAGATCGCGCTGCTGCCGAAGGCGCGCGTGCCGGGCAGCTCGTTGGCAATGCTCGACGCGCTGGGTGCGCCCGAGCAAAGGGCTTCAACGAGCTGTATGCGCCGGTGCGGCCCAACCAGAAGCATCTCGCGCCGCGGAGTCCGATGCGCGCCTATCTCGATCAGCGGCGCGCCGACGGCCAGCTTGCGGATTTCTGGCTGCGAACTCACCTCGACATCGGCGGCACCATCGTCAAGATTGCGCCGTGCTCGATGACCATCGTCGGCACGCTCGCCGAGTGGTCTCACTGGACCGGCGTGCCGTTCGATCGTTCGGGTGAGATCGAGATCCCAGGTGCTCTCGTGCCGGTGCTCGCGTCGGTCGAGCAGGACCATGCAGCCTATGTCGAGCCGAATGTCTGGATTCGACATCCGCTGTGACGGACCGCACACCAGCCGTGCGAAGCATGGCCTGGTCCGCCAAATCGTCTTCGGCTGCGCCCGGCTTGCATCCGCCCATTGCAGGTCGTCCGCCCGACCATCAACTGGCCGGCACGACGCGCTCGTCCAGAAATCCGATCACCGCATCGAACGCCTGCCGTCGATTCCGCTCCATCAGGATCATGTGCGTGCCCTGCCCGATCTCCACCAGACGCTTGTACGGCGCGCTCACGAGGCGAACGAACAGGTCGTGCGCCATCTCGAAGCGGACATCCACATCCCATTCCGCCGAGAGCACGAGAACAGGGCAGTTGATCGTTCCCGGATCATAGATGGGCTTGTCCGCGGTCCAATGCTCGCGCACGTCCTGCACCGCGCCCGAGGGCGCGCGGATCGCGTCGGGGTACGGCGAATCCGGATCGGTCGCGAGCGTCGCCTCGGCCCAGGTCTCGAACCAGCCATCCGGAATCAACTGGGCCCGGGCATGCTCTGGAGCGGCGCCGCGCCATGCCGCCTCGAACGCGCGCGGGTTGACGATCCGATAGGCGCCGAGCGGTCCGCCGGCGTCGATGCGCAGCGGCTCGCTGGACAGCCAGAGCGGCGTCACCAGGATCAGCTTCTCGAGCTTCGCATTCGCGGCGCTCGCGAATGTCCCCGCGATCGTGGCGCCCCAGGACATGCCGAGCACGTTGAGGCGCGGGACGTCACGATGCCGGCAGATGAAGTCCGCCGCCGCGCCGAAATCGCCCACGGCGGTCCGGGCATTGACCAATGGAGATCCCTGCTCCGGGGCGCGCGACATCTGCGGCGGCCGGCTGGAGCCGCCATAGCCGCGCGCGTCGACGGCCCAGACGTCGTACCCGGCCTGCGCCAGGACGTCCATGAAAGAGGCGCCGTCGACCGCGACGTCGAACAGGCTTGCGGACGAAAAGGTGGCGCCGTGCATCATCACCAGCGTGCGCTCTGCCGAGAAACGTTGCAGATCGTGCCGGCGCTTGTTGATGAGCTGGAGCCGCACATCGGGCGCCGGGCCTTCGATCAGGCGGCGCTCGGACACGATGCGCGAGGAGGACGTTGCATTCCCGGTCATGGCCACCTCGGATCAGGCGAAGTGCCAGGCGAACCGGTCGCCGTCGCGACTGATCCGCCCCGCCGACGACTCGGCGAAGTGGGTGGTGAACACGAGGGAGCCGGTCTCCACGGCATGGTTCAACGCCCATCGGCGTGAGGTCCGCGCCGCCTCCGGGAATTCGCAATAGACCGAATTCCATTCCGGGCGCGCGACCTGCAGCGGATGATGCATCACGTCGCCCCAGAACAGCGCGCGCTCGCCACGCGAGCTGAGACTGATGCAGGCGTGATCGATGCTGTGACCGGGGCTCGGCAGAAAGCGGAAACCGTCTAGGACCTCGCTGCCATCGATCGTGATCTCGCGGGCGAGGCCGGCCTCGACGATCGGCAGTACGCTGTCTTCGTAGACCCCTGGCATCGGTGGATGCAGCATGGGGCCGAGCCCGGCCGCGTCCCTGATCGCCGCATCGGAGCCGTCGCCGGCCGAGAGTGCCGCGACATAGGCGCGTTCGCGGCCCGAGAAAACGTGCTGGGCATTCGGAAACACCGGCGTCCAGCGGCCATCGGAAAGCTGCGTATTCCAGCCCACGTGATCCGCATGCAAATGCGTCATCAGGACGAGGTCGACATCGTCGGGGGCGACGCCGGCCGCCCGCAACCGGTCCAGAAACGGCTCGTTCAAGCGATGCAGGACGGCGGCACCGGGCCGCTCCTTGTCATTGCCGGTAGCCGTGTCGATCAGCACCGCCCGCCCCGGCGTCCGCACCAGCCAGCTATGAATGCTCAGGCGCAACGATCCCGTGTGGGGATCGACCGATCCCGGTCCAGACTGGCCGCGTTCCCGGGCGATACTGGTGGCGTCCACGCCCGGAAACAAGAACTCTCCCTCCACCGCATCGAGGCCGATCTCGAAGATCCTGGTGATGGTGGCGTCCCCGACGCGATAGGTCGTGATGTCCTGCATGTTTGGCGGCCTCGATCCGAACGGTGGTCTTGTCTGGTCCGAGATCTACGACTACGTCATACATTCCTCAAATCGATCCAACTCATGCAGTCCATCGATCACTTCGATCTCCGCTCCTTCGACCTCAATCTGCTGGTGGCATTCGACGCGCTGATGCAGGAGCGCAGCGTGACGCGCGCGGCCGCGCGCCTCAAGGTAGGTCAGCCAGCGATGAGCCATTCGCTGTCGACGCTCCGCGTGCTGCTGCAGGATGAGCTGTTCGTGCGCGTTGGCACCGTCATGCAGCCAACGCCACGGGCGGCGGTGCTCGCCGGGCCGGTTCGGGCGGCGCTGGGGCAGATGCAGGCTGCGCTGCACGCCGCACCGGAATTCGACCCGGCGACCGAGCAGCGCACCGTCCGTTTGGGGTTTTCAAGCGAGGTCGAGCTGCTGCTGATCCCCGAACTTGCGGCGGTGCTCCGTCGCTCGGCGCCCGGCGTGCGGCTTCTCAGCCGGCCGACCGAACGCAGCGAGGTGCATCGGCTGCTCGACGAGGGCGCCTTGGATGTTGCCGTCGGCTGCTTCGAGGCCGTGACGCAGCGGCACAGATCGCAATTCCTGTTCGAGCAGGCTCTGAGCTGCGTCTACAATCCAAAGCGCATCGCGATGAAAACGCCGATCGGCCTGGATGCCTATCTGTCGCTTCCCCACGCGCTGGTGACGCTCACCAACAGCCTGCAGGGCTGCCTGGAAGCGGCGCTGGATGAGATCGGGACCGAGCTCAACGTGGTCTCGGCCTCCTCGGATTTCCTCAGCGTGCTGGCGACGGTGGCCGCGTCACCGGTGATCACGACGATACCGACCAGGATGGCAAAGCTCTACGGGCCGCGGTTCGGGCTGGCGCTCTGTCCCGCGCCGTTGAAGCTGCGGCTGCCGGCCGTCTCGATGGTCTGGCCGCTGCAGCTCGATCGTGATGCAGCATCGGTCTGGCTGCGGAACATGGTGGCGGACATCCTGCACACGACCGAGCGCGCCGCCTGTCGCGCGGCCGTCGGATAAACGCGTCAGGAGCTGATCAGACCGATGACAGCGCTTCTCGCGCAATCGTGAGGCAGCGGGCGGGGCGACGCACCTTCAGACGATCAGAACACAGGAAGCGGCCTGAGCCCTTGGCCGGGCCGGGCGCGTTCGGTTAGAAGGCGATTCCGTCGATCTGCCGTCTTCGTCCGAAGGAAATCCCATGGCCCTGATGCCGGTCTCCGATGCGTTGTCCGCGGTGCTCGCCGGCGCCGAACCGCTGGCCGAGGAGCAGGTCGGGCTGGACGAAGCGTTTCACCGCATCCTGGCCCGCGACCTCGCGGCGCTGCGGACGCAGCCACCCGAGGCGATGTCGGCGATGGACGGCTATGCCGTGCGCGCGGCCGACGCCGCCCAGGCCAAGTCGCGGCTGAAGGTGATCGGCGAGGTCGCGGCGGGTCGGCCGTTCGATCGCGTGGTCGGGCCCGGCGAGGCGGCGCGCATCTTCACCGGCGGCGTTGTCCCCGCAGGCGCCGACGCGGTGGTGATCCAGGAGGACACGATCGCCGAAGACGGCCATGTCGTGATCAACGAGGCCGCGATCACAGGCCGGCACATCCGGCCGGCCGGCGTCGACTTTCACCAGGGCATGGTGCTGCTGAAGGCCGGGCGCCGGCTCAGCGACCGCGACCTGTCGCTGGCGGCCAGCATGAATCATCCGGCGCTGCCGGTGCGGCGGCGGCCGAAGGTGGCGCTGCTCGCCACCGGCGACGAGCTGGTCATGCCCGGCTCGACGCCCGGCCCGGGCCAGATCGTCTATTCCAACGGCTACGCGCTGCAGGCGCTGGTGCGCAGCGAGGGCGCGACCCCGATCGATCTCGGCATCGCCGCGGATACGATGGAGGCGACGATCGCCGGCATCCGCCGCGCCCGCGAGGCCAAGGCCGACGTCCTGATCACGACCGGCGGCGCCTCGGTCGGCGATCACGACCTGGTCAAGCAGGCGCTCGAAGCCGAGCGCGTCGAGATGGCGTTCTGGAAGATCGCGATGCGGCCGGGAAAGCCGATGATGCACGGACGGCTCGGCGACATGAGGGTGATCGGACTGCCCGGCAATCCGGTGTCGTCCTATGTCTGCGCCATCCTGTTCCTGGTGCCGCTGATTCGGCGGCTGCTCGGCCGCGACGAGGCGGTGATGCCGCGCGAGACCGCCCTGCTCGGCCGCGAGCTCGGGCCGAACGATTCGCGCGAGGACTATCTGCGGGCGCAGCTCGAAGAGCGCGCCGACGGCACGCTGGTCGCCACGCCAGTCAGCCAGCAGGATTCGTCGCTGCTCGGGAATCTCGCGCTCTCGCAGGCGCTGGTGATCCGGCCGGCGTTTGCGCCGAAGGCGCCTGCCGGCAGCCCGTGCGAGATCTTGCGCCTGCCGAACTGAGCCGCTTCCCCGATAAAGCCCGGTCTGTTCATCATATTTTTAGGATTGCGGAACACACATCGAACATATAGTGTCCGTTCATGATTTGTTTTTAGTATGTTGCGGGCGACGCGATGACGGTCCGACTCCAGGGCGCTCTCAGCCGGTTTGTGCTCGAGGCGCAGCTCCTGGACTCGGACGACAACAAACCGGGGACCAAGTCGAGATGCTGACGCGCAAACAGTACGAACTTCTGCGGTTCATCAACGAGCGGCTCAAGGAAGCCGGCGTGCCGCCGTCCTTCGACGAGATGAAGGATGCGCTCGATCTGCGCTCGAAGTCCGGCATTCATCGCCTGATCACGGCGCTCGAGGAGCGCGGCTTCATCCGCCGACTGCCCAATCGCGCCCGCGCGATCGAGGTGATCAAGCTGCCCGAGCTGTCGCAGGCCGCGAGCAACCGTCGCGGCTTCACCCCGTCGGTGATCGAGGGCAATCTCGGCAAGGTGCGCACCAGCACTCCCGCGCTGGACGATGGCGAGCGCCCGGTCGCGGTGCCCGTGATGGGCCGCATCGCCGCCGGTACCCCGATCGAGGCGCTGCAGACGCGCAGCCACACCATCAGCGTGCCTGCCGACATGCTCGGCAACGGCGATCACTACGCGCTCGAGGTCCGCGGCGATTCGATGGTGGACGCCGGCATCCTCGACGGCGACATGGCGCTGATCCAGCGCAACGAGACCGCCGACACCGGCGACATCGTGGTGGCGCTGATCGACGATGAGGAAGCGACGTTGAAGCGCTTCCGCCGCCGCGGCGCATCGATCGCGCTGGAGCCGGCCAACACCGCCTACGAGGTGCGCATCCTGCCGCCGAACCGGGTGAAGATCCAAGGCAAGCTGGTCGGGCTGTACCGCAAGTACTGATCGCGAATGGAATCAGTCGATCGGCGGCGGCGCACGCGCTTTCGCCGCCGAGCCAGACGCAGCCCAGCAAAATACGTCACGCGCGAATGCACCTCATGATGTGCAGCGCGGCATGCTCAAACGCTTGTGATCGGCCGCGGGCACACGCGATGCAGATCAGCGCAGAATTGCCGCGAAGCGCGCGCTAACATCACCATCGATGTCCACTCTGATAGAGGCCTGCGCCTGTCCGGGGGAGCGTGGGTCGGCTATCTCTCAACGAGGAGCGATCCGATGTGTGACTACAGCCTCCATGCGGTTGCGTCCCGTCCCGCCAAGGTCGGCGAGACGTTGATCTCGATGACCTTCCGTGGCACCGCCACCCGCGGCTTCGCGTTGGAGAGCGAGCCGACCGTCGCAGTCTGCATGCTGCCCGGCACCGAGTTGGCCTTCGCCGAGGACGTCCGCTACGACAGCCGCTGGCTCTGGACCCGGACGATCCGCGAGCGCGTCGCGAAGTTCAACAGCATCGAGACCCACATCCCCGATCGCCATCACGACGCGATCGAATTCGCCGACGGCCGCCACGTGCTGGTGACCCAGCTCTGCGAGGGCCAGCGCGTCACCGTGCTGCAATTGCCGGTCAGCAAGCAGCCGGCGGAGCGCCGCCCGGACCTCGCCGAGGACGTGCCGACTTCGCAGGCCACACCGATTCGCCGCATCAGCATCACCTGAGAGTCTGCGCGTCGGCATTTCTGTCGGTCGTGAGCGAGCTTTCGACGGTGGGAGATTTGGGTTCTTCAAGCGCAAAATCCTCCCCGGCGAACCTCACGCCCCGGCATCGCATCGGATAGGAACGACATCCCTCGGCCCGCATTGTGTGCCGGGGGAGCTTGCCGGCCGTGGTCAACAAGATCGACTGGAACAAGGCCGGCCGGATCAGCGAGCCCGGCTGCTACATGCTTGCGTTCGAGCTGCCCGGCACTCAATCTTCCTCGCCCTGCTCCGTCTCCGGCGGCGTCGCGTCCTGAGGCCGCGCGGCCGGCGCGCGCGGCGTCAGTGTCGTGTCGAAGTCGCCGGCCTCGGCGGGCGCCGGCCACCATGGGCGGTCGGTGCCGCCGGAGCGCACCGGCGTCACGGCGAAGCCGGTGCCCCGCTGCACCAGCATCAAGGCGCCCTGCTGCCGTAGCCGCTCGCGATCGATGACGGCCGCCGCGCAGGAGGACGGCGCGGCGCGCGCGGTGACGATCAGCGCGGCACGGGCGCAATCATCGGCGAGCGCCGCGGCACGCAGGGTCAGGGCGGCGAAGCGGCCGTCGGCCATCGCGACCACGCAGCCCGCCTCATCGCAGGAGACGCCATCGGCGAGCGATGAATCCGCCGGCAGCCGGGCATCGGCATCGGCCGCGAGCCACTCCTTGGTGGCGAACACGTCCTTGCCGGTGCGCATCACATGCAGGCGTCCGTCGCGGCCGCGCACCGCCACCGCGCGCCCATCGCCGGCGATCAAGACGTCGGGCAGCGGCGTGGTGGCGGCCCATGCGGTGGCCACCACGAGCCCCACGGCGCCCGACCAGCGCAGCGGTGTGCGCAGCAGGCCGATCAGGATGACACCGAGGCTGGCCAGGATCAGCGGACCGATGCCGAAGGCCGGGATGCGCCCGACCGCGCCGGGCAGCGCCGCCACCCAGCGCGTCACCGCGATCATCCAGTCGATGCCGAGGCCCATCAGCGTCCACCAGGGACCATCGAGCCCGAACGGCGCCGCCAGCAGGCCGAGCAGGCCGGCGGGCATCACCAGCACCGAAACCACCGGCATCGCCGCGAGATTGGCGAGCACGCCATAGGGTGTGACGCGATGGAAGTGGAACGCGGCATAGGGCGTGGTCGCGAGTCCCGCGATCAGCGAGGCCAGCAGCAGCATCGCGAGCTCGCGCCCGCCCCACAGCGCGACGCGCTGCGTCGTGGAGCTGTCCGGCGTCGCAAACAGTCGGGGCAGACCGAACTGCACCAACGCGACCAGTCCGAGCGTCGCCGCGAACGACATCTGGAAGCTTGGATGCACCAGCGCTTCGGGTGCCGCGATCAACACGATCATCGCCGCGACCGCGAGCGTGCGGAAGGTGACGGCGCGGCGGTCGACCATGACCGCGATCAGCACCACGGCCGTCATGAAGAACGATCTCTGGGTCGCGACCTCCGCGCCCGACAGCAGCAGATAGAACGCCGCCGCGACCAGCGCCGCCGCGGCCGCCCATTTCTTGATCGGATGGCTCACGGTCAGGCCGGGGATCAGCGCCAGCAGCGCGCGCACGGCAAAGAACACGACGCCCGCGACGACCGCCATGTGATAGCCGGAGATCGACAGCACGTGGCCGAGGCCGGAGACGAACATCGCGTCGTTGACGTCGGGCGTGATGGCGTCGCGCCGGCCGGTCAGCAGCGCGGTGGCGATGGCGCGCTCGTCGCCCATCAGGCGGGCGCGGATACGTGCGTCGATCGCATCGCGCAGACCTTGCATGGAAGCCGCATAGCGCAGGCCGAAGCCGGGGCCTGCGGCGGCGTCACTGTTGTGATCGCGCCCATCACGAAGCCGGAGGCGCCGATGCCCTGGAAGAACATGTCGCGCGCGAAGTCGTAGGATCCCGGCCGCACCGGGGCCATCGGCGGCAGCAGCCGCGCCGTTGAGCTGCACGAAGCTGCCGACCTCGGGCGCCGTGCCCTTGCGCACCGCGAGCACTGACACGAGCGATCGTGACGGCGTTGCGCGGGCTCTCCATCGACGTCACACGCAGCACGATGCGGTCGCTGCGCTCGCGGATGTCGCGCGCCTCGACGAAGCCGGACAGCGCCACCGAATACAGCGGTCGCGCCAGCACCGGATGCGCGACGCGCGCAGTCTTGATGGTCGCCGCGGCAAAGCCGCACGCCGCCGCCGCGATCATCACGGCAGCCGGAAACAGCCGATGCCGTCGCATCATGAGGGCGACGACGCAGGGCAGCGCCGCCGTGATGACGGCGATCCAGAGCACAGGCTCGTGATCGGCGGAGAAGTACAGCGCGATGCCCGCCCCGAACGCCACCGGCACCCAAGGCAGCAGCCGGCCCGCCCCGGCCTCCTCGGCCGCCCAGCCCTTCAGGCGGGCGGCGAACGCCGGCGACGCGCCGGCCCCGATCGCGGGCCAGCCGCCGGCCAGCGCGCCGCGTGGCGGCCAGACATCGGCCATCACGCCCGCGATCCCGCGACGCCCTCCTGGCGGCCTGACCGGCTCCGCCATTGCCCACACCACCCGTTACCCGACGGACCGAAAGGCTACCGGAAGCTGCGCGGGCGCGCCTAGCAGAACGGAACGGGAATCCTGGAAATCTGCACGGGCCGCTGCGCGCGGAACTTTTGCACGCACGTGCTTATCAGGGTATGGACGCCCACGACCCTCAAGACCCCTTCGCCGACCTCGCGCTCGAGAAGGCGATCCACCTGCGCTGGACTCTCCGGGACATCAAGGCCCACCGGCTGACGTTGTCCCCGTCGCCGACGAAGATCTTTCGCTGCTCACCGAGCGCGGCCTCGTCGAGCTCACAGACGGCGTGCCGACGCTGACCGAGGCCGGGCAGGACGCGATCAGCTGAGCCGCACGCGTCCCGCGGTCGCCGCTTGCCTCACCCCTTCGCGACCTCCTTGGCAAACGTGTCGCGCAGGCCGATGGTGCGGTTGAACACGAGCTTGTCGGGCGTCGAGATCCGGATCGCGCACGAAGTAGCCCTGGCGCTCGAACTGCATCGCCGCGTCGGAATTGCTCGCGGCGATCGCCGGCTCGATGCGCGCGTCGGTCAGGACTTCGAGCGAATTCGGGTTGAGATCGGCGGTGAAGTCGGCCGCGTTCGG
The DNA here is from genome assembly GCA_050641875.1 of Bradyrhizobium oligotrophicum. Lineage (GTDB taxonomy): Bacteria > Pseudomonadota > Alphaproteobacteria > Rhizobiales > Xanthobacteraceae > Bradyrhizobium > Bradyrhizobium oligotrophicum_B. The sequence continues at coordinate 5,508,163 of CP192619.1, read as the reverse complement.
ACTCGGATTGGCGAACAGCTGGTTGTAGAGGCGGATCTCGGCTTTCAGCGATTGCGCGGCCGGCAGCCAGTGCATCGTCGCCTTGACCTTGCGTCCATCAGGCGCGTTGCCGCCCTTGGTCGCGGGATCATAGGTGCAACGCAGCTCGACGATCCCGCCGGCAGCGTTCTTGATGACCTCGCGGCACTTGATGAAATAGGCGTAGCGCAGCCGCGCATCGTTGCCCGGCGACAGCCGGAAGAACTTCTTCGGCGGGTTCTCCATGAAGTCGTCCTGCTCGATGTAGAGCTCGCGGCCGAAGGCAATCTTGCGCGTGCCGGCGGAAGGGTCGTCGGGATGGTTGATCGCCTCGAGCTCCTCGACCTGGCCTTCCGGATAGTTCTCGATCACCACCTTGAGCGGCCGCAGCACCGCCATCCGGCGCTGCGCCGTGCGATTCAGCTCCTCGCGGATGCAGAATTCGAGCATGCCGACGTCGACGATGCTGTTCGCCTTGGCGATGCCGATGCGCTTGATGAACTCGCGCACCGCAGCCGGCGGCACGCCGCGGCGCTTCAGGCCGGCAATGGTCGGCATGCGTGGATCGTTCCAGCCGGAGACATGGCCGTCCTGCACCAGCCGCGTCAGCACGCGTTTCGACAGCAGCGTGTAGGTGAGGTTGAGCCGCGCGAACTCGTACTGGTGCGGATGCGACGGCACCGGCAGCTTGTCCAGGAACCAGTCGTAGAGCGGCCGGTGATCCTCGAACTCGAGCGTGCAGATCGAGTGCGTCACGCCCTCGATCGCGTCCGACTGGCCGTGCGCGTAGTCATAGCTCGGATAGATCTTCCAGGCGTCACCGGTGCGCGGGTGATGGGCGTGCAGGATCCGGTACAGCACGGGGTCGCGCAGGTTGATGTTGCCGGCGGCCATGTCGATCTTGGCGCGCAGCACGCGCGCGCCGTTCGGAAATTCGCCGGCCTTCATGCGCCGGAACAGGTCGAGATTCTCCTCGACCGAGCGGTCGCGGAACGGGCTGTTCTTGCCGGGCTCGGTGAGCGTGCCGCGCGACAGGCGAATTTCTTCCTGAGACTGGTCGTCGACATAGGCCAGACCGGCCTTGATCAGCCCTTCCGCCCACTCGTAGAGTCGCTCGAAATAATCCGAGGCGAAGAACAGGTTGTCGCCCCAGTCATAGCCGAGCCAGCGCACATCGGCCTGGATGGAGTCGATGTATTCCTGCTCTTCCTTGGTCGGATTGGTGTCGTCGAAGCGCAGATTGCAGCGGCCGCCGAACTCCTTGGCGATGCCGAAGTTGAGACCGATCGACTTGGCATGGCCGATATGCAGATAGCCGTTCGGCTCCGGCGGGAACCGGGTGACCACGGTCTTGTGCCTGCCGCTGTCGAGATCGGCCTGGACGATGTCGCGGATGAAGTCGCGCCCTGCCTCTGCCGTCGCCGCCGTGTCTGTCGTCGTGGTCATCAAGAATATCCTGCTCCGGAATTTGGCAGCCTATCTGCCAAATCCGCTTCCCCCAAGGAAGGCTTTAGTTATGCGATAGGCCTGCTATACACCCCCCGCCCTTCATAGCCCCTGCCTGGATTTCGTGCTGCCGCCCATGACCTCCCCGATCGTCACGCGCTTTGCCCCCTCCCCGACCGGCTTTCTCCACATCGGAGGCGCCCGGACGGCCCTGTTCAACTGGCTGTATGCGCGCGGCCGCGGCGGCAAGATGCTGCTCAGAATCGAAGACACCGACCGTGAGCGCTCGACCGATGCGGCGATCGACGCCATCCTGGACGGCCTGAAATGGCTCGAGCTCGATTGGGACGGCGAGGTCATCTACCAATATAGCCGCGCCGCGCGCCATCGCGAGGTCGCCGAGCAACTGCTCGCCAGCGGCATGGCGTATCGCTGCTATGCCACCGCCGAGGAGCTGGCCGCGATGCGCGAGAAGGCGCGCGCGGAAGGCCGCACCCGGCTCTATGACGGCCTATGGCGCGACCGCGATCCAAAGGAGGCGCCCGAGGGCGTCAAGCCGACGATCCGGCTGCGCGCGCCGCTGACCGGCGAGACCGTGATCGAGGACCAGGTGCAGGGCCGCGTGGTCTGGCAGAACGAGAACCTCGACGACCTCGTGCTGCTGCGAGGCGATGGCAATCCCACCTACATGCTGGCCGTGGTGGTCGACGACCACGACATGGGTGTCACCCACGTCATCCGCGGCGACGACCATCTGATCAACGCCGCGCGCCAGAAGCAGATCTACGATGCGCTGGGCTGGGCGGTGCCGTCGATGTCGCACATCCCGCTGATTCACGGGCCCGACGGCTCGAAACTATCGAAGCGCCACGGCGCGCTCGGCGTCGACGCCTACCGTGCGATGGGATATCTGCCGTCGGCGCTGCGCAATTACCTGGTGCGGCTCGGCTGGAGCCATGGCGACCAGGAGATCTTCTCAACCGAGGAGATGATCAAGGCATTCGACCTGCCGGCGATCGGCCGCTCGGCGGCGCGGTTCGACTTCGCCAAGCTCGAAAATCTCAACGGCCACTACATCCGCCACAGCGACGATGCGGCGCTGGTGCGCCAGTTCGAGGACGTGCTGAATTACGTGCCGACCGGAGCGGCTCTCAAGGCCAAGCTCAACGACGCCACGCGCGCGCAGCTCACTTTGGCGATGCCGAGCCTGAAGGAGCGCGCCAAGACGCTCCTGGAGCTGATCGACGGCGCCGCCTTCATCTTTGCCGACCGGCCGCTTCCGATCGACGCCAAGGCCGCCGCCCTGCTGACGCCGGACAGCCGCGCCTTGATCGGCCGGCTGCATCAGGCGCTGGCCGCCGTCGAGTCCTGGAGCGGACCGGCCACGGAAGCCGCGCTGCGTGCGTTTGCTGAAGCCAACAATCTCAAGCTGGGCGCGGTGGCGCAGCCGCTGCGCGCGGCGCTCACCGGCCGAACCACCTCACCCGGTATTTTCGACGTTCTGGCAATCTTGGGGCGTGATGAATCCTTGGGCCGTCTGGAGGACCAGACCACCTCATAAGGTCTCATGGACCCCCATCTTGCAGCGCACAGGGCAATACGATACGCATTTGCGCGGCACCCGCTGGTTTTCCCGGCTCGGACATTCTTCACACGTTGCGGCGGGCTCGTTGACGGATGTTAGGGCCGAAGGACACTAGTAAGTATAAGATTCCAGTACGGTTTCGGATTTGACCTTCGCTTAAGCTGTTGGCAGCGACAGTGACGTGAATGTCAAAGCCACCGCACTAGATAAAGTCCACCCGCCCTGCCATCTCTCAAAAAGAACAAGGGCCAAGCCTAACGATCTCATCGGGGACAAACGATGGACGCAAAATCCGCAAGCAAGACCGCGACGCTCACCGTCGGCAACAAGAATTTCGATCTTCCGATCCTGAGCGGCACCGTGGGTCCCGACGTCATCGACATCGGCAAGCTCTACGCCCAGACCGGGATGTTCACCTATGACCCCGGCTTCACCTCGACCGGCAGCTGCCAGTCCAAGATCACCTATATCGATGGCGACGCCGGCGTCCTGGAATACCGCGGCTATCCGATCGAGCAGCTCGCCGAGAAGGGCGACTTCCTGGAGACCTGCTATCTGCTGCTGTACGGGGAGCTCCCCACCAAGGCCCAGAAGCAGGATTTCGACTATCGCGTGACCCACCACACGATGGTGCACGAGCAGATGTCGCGCTTCTTCCACGGCTTCCGCCGTGACGCGCATCCGATGGCGGTCATGGTCGCCTCGGTCGGCGCGCTCGCCGCGTTCTATCACGACTCCACCGACATCAACGATCCGAAGCAGCGCATGATCGCGTCGATGCGGATGATCGCGAAGATCCCGACCCTGGCGGCGATGGCCTACAAATACACCATCGGCCAGCCCTTCGTTTATCCGAAGAACTCGCTCTCCTTCGCCGAGAACTTCCTGCACATGTGCTTCGCGGTGCCGTGCGAGGAGTACAAGCCGAACCCGGTTCTCGCCGACGCGCTCGACAAGATCTTCATCCTGCATGCCGATCACGAGCAGAACGCCTCGACCTCGACGGTGCGCATCGCCGGCTCATCGGGCGCCAACCCGTTTGCCTGCATCGCCGCCGGCATCGCCTGCCTGTGGGGCCCGGCGCATGGCGGCGCCAACGAGGCGGCGCTGAACATGCTGGCCGAGATCGGCACCGTCGACAAGATTCCGGAATTCATCGCCAAGGTGAAGGACAAGAACAGCGACGTGCGCCTGATGGGCTTCGGTCATCGCGTCTACAAGAACTACGACCCGCGCGCCAAGATCATGCAGAAGATGTGTCACGCGGTGCTCAAGGAGACGGGCCACGCCGACGATCAGATGCTCAAGGTCGCGATGGAGCTCGAGAAGATCGCGCTCAGCGATCAGTACTTCATCGAGCGCAAGCTCTATCCGAACGTCGACTTCTACTCGGGCATCACCTTGAAGGCGATGGGCTTCCCGGTGTCGATGTTCACCGTGCTGTTCGCCGTCGCCCGCACCGTCGGCTGGATCAGCCAGTGGAGCGAGATGATCGAGGACCCGCAGCAGAAGATCGGCCGCCCGCGCCAGCTCTACACCGGCGTCGCGACGCGCAACTACGTCGAGATGGACAAGCGCAGCTGATCTCTGACGTCACCGAAGATAGATTGGACCCGCCCGGTCGCCTGGGTGGGTCTTTTCTTTGGGTGCACGGCTCCGCCCACTGCGGAGGACAAATTGACAAGCGACAGATGGGCGCGAATGCCAGGATGAGCAGAAGGCCTGGCAGACGTCACTATGTCGTGGCGGCGCTGGACGGCGGTCGCGGATTCATCCGGTGAGCGCCTTGAGATGCGCCCTGAGCTGGTCGGCCAAATACGGCTTGGCCAGGAAACGGGCGCCGGACGGCAATTCCGCAGGGGTCACCTGCCCCGATGTCACGAGGAGCGCGACTGGAGGCCATCGGTCCCTGATGACGCCAACGAGCCGCAGGCCGTCCATCGAGCCCGGCATCTGGATGTCGGTGAAGACGACCGAGATGTCCGCGCAGCGTTTCGAGCAGGGAAACGGCCTGATCGGCGTCGACGGCTTCGATGACCTCGAAACCGAGGTCTCGGATCATGTCGGCGGCATTGGCGCGGATAAGACCTTCGTCCTCGACGACCAGCACACGGGTTTTACTTCTGAGCGGCGCGCGGGACACTGCGTCTCCTGTGCAATGGGACTCAATCGCACGACTATCGTTTCGTTCCGGCGAACGTTCCGCGGCGCCACGCGTTAGGTGGTGTAAGTTGAAGGTCCCGTTTGCATCCGGGATCGGGACCAGCTTGAGCACAAGATGACCACCACTCCCGACGCGGACGTCGACGCTGTCCAGCAGCTCGATGCCGTTCCCAAAATTCTGGATTGCGTGAGCCGGATCACCGGAATGGGGTTCGTCGCGGTTGCGCGCGTGACCTCGGATCGATGGGTCTGTTGTGCCGTTCGCGACGACATCGATTTCGGCCTGAAGGAAGGCGGCGAGCTCCGCGTCGAGACGACGATCTGCAGCGAGGTCCGGGAGCGCGGCGAAGCCGTCGTCATCGGGGATGTCGACACCGATCGCCTGTATCGCGATCACCCGGTACCGAAACTCTACGGCTTTCGCAGCTACATCTCGGCGCCGATCACCCTGACCGATGGAACCGTCTGGGGCACGCTGTGCGCAATCGACCCAACGCCGCGCAAGCTGGACCGGCCCGAGATCGTCAGCACGTTTCAGCTATTCGGCGAGCTGATCGCGGCGCAGCTGGAGTTGCATCAACGCTTCGCGCTCAGCCAGGCGAGCCTCGGCCTCAGCGAGAAGAGCAGGTTTTCCGCTGAGGAACGTCTCAAGATCACCGAGGCGGATCTGCTCGACGAACGCCGCACCGCAGAGCTGAGAGAGCAATTCATCGGCGTTCTCGGCCACGACCTCCGCAATCCGCTGGCCTCGATCGACGCCGGAATGCGCGTGCTGCTCCGCAATCAGGACAGCGCCAGGGCGCCCGAGATCATTTCCATGATTCAGAAATCAGTCATGCGCATGGCCGGACTGGTCGACAACATCATGGATTTCGCCCGCGGGCGTCTCCGGCGGCGGCCTGACGATCAAGCCCGACGCGCGGCAACCGCTTGCGCCGGTGATTGAGCAGGTCATCTCCGAGATCCGGCTGGCCTGGCCCGACCACGCGATCGAGACCCGGATCGACATCGCGGAGCCGGTCAAATGCGATCGCAGCAAGATCGGGCAATTGTTCTCGAACCTGCTCGGCAACGCCATCTCCTACGGCGACAAGGACAAGCCGATCCAGGTCTCGGCAACAACGAGCGAAGGCTCTTTCGTGCTCGCCGTCACCAATCACGGACTGCCGATCTCAGCCAAGGCGATGCAAAATCTGTTCAAGCCCTACATACGTGGCGAGCGTCCGAGCCAGCATGGTCTCGGGCTTGGACTTTACATCGCCTCCGAGATCGCGCGAGCACATGGCGGCACGCTACAGGCTATTTCGACCGGCGACAGAACGACCTTCGAGTTCAAGATGCCGCTTCAGGCCTGATCACCGCCGTCCGCTGCGCATCGTTGCCAGCACGATGTCGGCCGCGCGCACGCTTGGCGAGGCCGCGCCCGTGGACATGATCGCGTCGAGGCGACCGAATGCCTCGACCTGGCGCGCACGTATCGGACCGTCGCCCAGGAGATCGGCGAGAACAGGCGCGAGATTGTCGGCAGTGCAGGCTTCCTGAAGGAACTCCGGAATGACGTTCTCGCCGATCACGAGATTGGCGAGAATGACCGATTGCACGTTGACGACTCGCCGGAGAATGAACGCCTCGATCTCGCCGACGCGATACGCGGTCACCATCGGCACGCCGGACAGCGCGAGCTCCAGGGTCACCGTGCCGGACTTGGCGAGCGCGGCGCGCGCGCGCCTGAAGGCTGCCCGCTTCTCGGCCTCGCCCGTGATGATCTCCGGAGCGAGCGGCCAGTTTGCGACTCCAGCCCGCACCGCGGCTTCGAGATGCGGCGTCGTGGGCAGCACGGCTTCGAAGGCCAGGTTTTGGGCGCGCAGCCGCGCCAACGTCTCGCCGAACACGGCAATGTGGCGAGCGACCTCGCTGCGCCGGCTGCCAGGAAGCACCAGCAGAACGGGAGGGTCGGCATCTCGGCGCGCCTGCTCTGCCGCGTTAGGGCGCAGGTTGGCGAGCTGCTCGATCAGGGGATGGCCGACATAGGTGCAGGGCGGACCATTGAGCCTTCGGAACGCCTCCGGCTCGAATGGCAGCAAGCCCAGCACGTGATCGACGTAGCCGCGCATCGCGCGCGCGCGGCCGGGCGCCACGCCCATACGGTCGGTGCGACGTAGTTCACGATCGGAATCTCGGGATCGCGCGCGTGAACCCGCTTCGCCACGCGCTGGGTGAAATCGGGACTGTCGATGATGACAAGCACATCGGGCTGGGCCGCAACGATCGCATCGACAGTGTCGCGGATCAGTCGGAGGATCTTGGGCAGCTGCTTCAGCACCGCCGCGAAGCCGACGATCGAGAGCTCCTCGATCGGAAACAGCGAGGCGAGCCCCTCGCGTGTCATGCCGCGGCCGCCGACGCCGGAGAATTCGACGCCGTCGCCGAGCCGCTGCCGCAGCACCTTCATCAGGCTGGCGCCGAGGCGATCACCGGACTCTTCGGTCGCGACCAGACAGATCCTGCGCATCGCCGGGCCTGCCGGAGGCCGGGGCGTCACGCCGTGACACCCGTGATGAACACGCCTGCCCGATCGGCGGCGGCCACTGTCTCCTGGGGATCGGCCAGCAGCGTATAGGCGGCAGCGACGGCGACTCCGGCGAGACCCGCGGCTGAAAGCCCCTCGACCGTGCGCGGACCGATGGTCGGCAGGTCGTAGCGGAGGTCCTGGCCGGCCTTGGGCGCCTTCACCAGCACGCCGCGCCCGGCAGCAGCACGAATACGGCGATCGGCGCGCAGCCGCGCCACGCGGGCCAGCAGCCCGTCGGTGCCCTCGATATCCTCGAGCGCAACGACGTGCCCGTCGATCACGACCACGGCCTGCCCGACATCGAACGGCGCCATGGCGCGCAGCACGGACATTCCTTTGGCGATGTCGCCGGTCACTAGATCGTTGGGCCCGCTCCGCGTCAGCCGCCCTTCGGGCACGAGCAGATTGGGGGCGACGTCCTTGAGCGCCGATCATGTGAAAGCCGTGGCGCTCGAAGATGCGGCCGACGCCGGACAGCAGATGATCGTCACCGCCGCGAAAGGCCGACCAGATGTAGGGCAGCTCGCGCAGCGCTGCCCCAGTCGAAGCGGATCTCCGACACGGCCGGGCGAACGAGATTGCCGATGAACATCAAGTCGCGGACACCCTCGGCCTTGAGCAGCTTCAGGGCGTTGCCGAGCTGGCCGAGGCCGATCCAGTGATGCCGGAAGCGCGCCAGCGGCTTCGGATCGCAGATGCCCTTCAGGGCGAACAGCACCGGCGTCTGGCCGCGCGCGACGATTGCATCGGCGACCGCGAAAGGCAGCACCCCGCCCGCGGCGATCATGCCGATCGGCGGAGAGGTCTCGTCGGCCGGCGTCGCCATGGCGCTACGGCTCGATGGCCGGCCTGCCGATCTCGAGGCAGGCACAAGGCGCGATGTCGGCCGCCATCGATGAAGGCGAGGATCTCGGCAATGGCAGGATCCTCGCCAGCGAGCGGCCGCACCGCCGCGAGGCGATCGGCGAACACGCCGGGGCCGTGGAACAGCTTCTGGTAGAAGGCACGCACCGTGGCGAGGCGCTCACGGGTGAACTTGCGGCGCTTCATGCCAATGACGTTGAGACCTTCGAGCGCGGCATACTGGCCGTTGGCGAGGCCATACGGAATGATATCGCCGCGCACGCACGCAGACGCCGCCGACCATCACGCCATGGCCGATGCGGGTGAACTGATGCACGGCGGACAGGCCGCCGATGTAGACGGAATCGCCGACCTCGACATGGCCGCCAAGTGTGGCCGAGGTCGCGAAGATGACGTTGTCGCCGACAACGCAATCGTGAGCGACATGGGCATTGTTCATGAAGAACCCGGCATTGCCGACCTTGGTCAGGCCGCCGCCCTTGGTGGTGCCGATGTTCATCGTCACGCCTTCGCGGAAGGTGCAGCCGGAGCCGATCTCGAGCCGATGCGGCTCGCCGCGATAGCTGAGATCTGCGGCGCGCCACCGAGCACGACGAAGGGCGAGATCACGTTGTCGTCGCCGAGCGTGGTGTGGCCCATGATCTGGACGTGGCTGATCAGCTTGCAGTTGGCCCCGATCACGACGTTGGGGCCGACGATGCAGTGAGGACCGATCACGGTCCCCTCACCGATGACGGCGCCATCCTCGACGCGTGCGGTGGGATCAATCTTGCTCATTTCGACGCAATCAACTTTCTACCAGCCCGTCAGTCGGTCAGCATCGCGCCGACATCGGCCTCGGCGACGACGACGCCGTCGACCTTGGCATCGCCGTGGAACCACCACATCGTCTTGCGCCGGCCGATCGAGCGCATGTGATACTCGATGGTCTGGCCCGGCAGAACCGGCTTGCGGAACTTGCACTTGTCGATGGTGAGGAAATACACCGCGCGCGGCTTTTCCGTGCCCTCGACCGACTTGATGCCGATCACGCCCGCAGTCTGCGCCATGCCCTCGATCATCAGCACGCCCGGATAGACCGGCCGTTCAGGGAAATGGCCCTGGAAGCACGGCTCGTTGAACGAGACGTTCTTGACGCCGATGCCGCTGTAGTCGGCCCGGATGTTCTTCACGCGGTCGATCAGGAGAAAGGGTTACGGTGCGGCAGCGTTTTCAGAATCTCGTTGATGTCGATGTCCGCAAACCTGATGGGTGACTCGTCCATCACTCCCGCCCCTCGTCCCTGTTCGTCGCGGTCAGATCTCGCACCAGCCGCTCCACCGCAACGATCTCGCGGAACCACTGCTTGGTCGGCTTGGCGAAGAAACCGCCCCACCGGCCGTTCGGCGGAATGTCGTCCTTGACGCCGCTCATCGCCGTCACCTGCGCACCATCGCCGATGGTCAGGTGATTGTTGATGCCAACCTTCGCCCCGAGCGCGACGTTGTCGCCGATCGTGAGACTTCCTGCCAGCCCGATCTGGGCCGCCAGCAGGCAATGCCTCCCGATTGTGACATTGTGGCCAATCTGCACCTGGTTGTCGATCTTGGTGCCCTCGCCGATCACCGTGTCGCGCAGGCTGCCACGGTCGATCGTCGTTCCGGCGCCGACCTCGACATGGTTCTGGATCAGCACCCGCCCGGTCTGCGGCACCTTGGTGTGCCCATCCGCACCGAAGAAGATGAAGCCGTAGCCGTCCTGGCCGATGCTGCAGCCGGGATGGATCAGGACGTCATTGCCGATCAGCGCGCACTGAATGACGGTGCGGGCGCCGACGTTGCAGTCGCGGCCGATCTTGACGTGGGGGCCGATCACGGCACCCGCACCAACGATCGTCCCCGAGCCGATCTCAACATGGGCGCCGATCACCGCCAGCGGCTCGACGACGACGCCGTCCTCCAGCCGCGCGGTGGGATCGATGACGGCTTGGGGCGAGAGTCCGTCGTCGCCGAACCAGGGCTGCGGCCGCAGTGCGTCGGCATGGAACTCACGCGCAAGCTGAACGAAGGCGCGGAACGGCTGATTGGCGCGAAGCACTGCGACATGAGACGGCACGCGCGCCTCGAATCGCGGGCTGACTAGGCAGGCGCCCGCTTTGGTCCCGGCGAGGTGGTCGGCGTATTTGAGGTTGTCGAAGAACGCCAGATGCCTCGGGCCGGCCTCGTCGAGCGACGCCAGTCCCTTGATCACCTGCTCGCCGCGGGATGGGTCGACCAGGGTGGCCTTGGCGGCGGCGGCGATCGCCGCCAATGTCGTGGGCGGCGGCGATTGGAAGAAGGTCGGCTGGGCCATTCCGTCGTACTCTCAGGACAAAAGTCAGAGCCCGGCTCCGGTGTCCCGGAACCGAGCTCCCATCTCTTCACCGGCGGGGTTGGTCAATGCCAACCCGGATTCGATCGGCCCAGGCTCAGAATGAGGTACCGCCGCCGAACCGGAATTCCTGCGTCCGGTCGAACTGCCCCTTGGTGAGCGGGATCGCGTAGTCGAAGCGCAGCGGACCGAACGGCGACGCCCACACCAGACCGACACCGACCGAGGTCCGGACCGTATTCTGGTCGTTGAACTGCAGGCCGAGGCAGGTCCCGGCGTTGTTCGGATTGCGCTTCGGCGGAGTGCAGCCAGCTTGGTTGGTTTCACCTGTCAGCGCCCAACCCGTCGTCCCCTGATAACCCCACAGACCGCCCGCATCGGCGTAAACAGCACCCTTCAGGCCAGTCTCCTTCGGCAGGAACCAGAACGGCATCTGCAATTCGAGCGAAGCGCCCCAATATTTGGTGCCGCCAAGCGCATCCTGCGTGCCGAACGGATTGATGTCACGCGGACCGATGCCGTTCGGGGCAAAACCGCGAACCAGGTTCGGACCCATCTGGAAGTGATCGAGCATGCGCAGTTGCGTGTTGCCGATCTTGTTCAGGATACCGCCCTGGAGGTGGACAATGCTGACAATGTCCGACACCAGCGGGGTGAAGTACTTCGCATCGAACGCGGTCTTCAGGTACGACACGTCGCCGCCAACACCCGCGAAGTCCTGCTTGAAGTCGACCAGCAGGCCGTCGGTCGGGTTCTTGGTGTTGTCGAGCGTGTTGTAGTTCAGCGTGTAGCCCAGCGCCGAGGTCAGCGTTGCACCGTTCGCCAGCTCCTGGCGAACCGGCAGCGAAGCTTCGCCGTCGGAGAAACACCCGAGGCCACCAGTCGCCGCAGAAATGGCCTGAGCCTGTCCATTGGTCGGATTGGCGTTGATGAACGCCGGGGTCGGGTTGAAGGGCAGCGGGCTGCCGCCACCGCCATTGTTACAGTTCGACAGCGTTGTTGGCAGCGTGATCTCCTGGCGGTAGATCGAGTAGCGCAGCTGCAGTGACAGGTCCTCGCGCAGCTGGAAGCCGAGGCGCGGGCTGAAGCCGAGCGTCTTGGTGCCGTAGGAGATGAAGTTGTTGGCGAGCTGCTGGCGCTGATAGAGGTCGAGACCGAGCGCGACCCGGTAGTCGAGCAGATAGGGCTCGACGAAGGACAGCGAGTAGCCGCGGGCGAACTGGCCGTAGGTCACCGACGCCTTGGCGAACAGGCCGCGGCCGAGGAAGTTGCGCTCGGAGATCGAAACCTCGGCCAGCGCGCCGTCGGTGGTCGAATAGCCGCCGGAGATCGAGAAGTCGCCGGTCGACTTCTCCTCCAGGTTGACGTTCAGGACCACGCGGTCGCTCGACGAGCCCGGCTCGGTGACGATCTTCACGTCCTTGAAGAAGTCGAGATTCTTCAGGCGGCGCTCGGCACGGTCCACCAGAGCGCGGTTGTAGGCGTCGCCCTCGGAGATGTCGAACTCGCGGCGAATGACGTAGTCGCGGGTGCGGGTGTTGCCGCGGATGTTGATGCGCTCGATATAGGTGCGCGGGCCCTCGTCGACGGCGAACACCACCGACACGGTGTGAGCCTCGAAGTTGCGATCACCGCGCGGGCGGACCACCGCGAACGCGTAGCCGCGCCGCGACGCCTCGATCTGCATCTCCTCGACCGACTTCTCGATGTTCTCGACATTGTAGAGCGAACCGACGCTGACGCGCGAATAGCCGCGCAGCGTGTTGCCGTCGAGCGTCGCGATCGACGACTGGAAGTCGACCGAACCGACCCGGTACTGCTGGCCTTCCTCGATCTTGAAGGTCACGAGGAAGCCCTTGCGCTCCGGATCGTACTCGCTGAGCGCGGCCACGACCTGGACGTCGGCATAACCGTTCTTCAGGTAAAAGCGGCGAATCAGGTCGCGATCGGCCTCGACACGGTCCGGATCGTAGACGTCGCCCGAGCCGAGGAAGCTCAGGAGGTTGGTCTCGCGGGTCTTGATGACGTCCTTGAGGCGATAGGACGAAAAGGCGTTGTTGCCGACGAACTCGATCGACTTCACGCCGGTCTTGGGGCCTTCCTCGATCGTGAAGATCAGGTCGACGCGGTTGTTCGGCTGCTCGATGAATTCCGGCGTGACGCGCACGTCGTAACGGCCGGAACGACGATAGATCTCAGCGATGCGCTGCGCGTCGGACTGCACCATCGGCTTCGACAGCGTGCCGCGCGGCTTCGACTGCACTTCCGCCTGGAGCTGCTCGTCCTTGACCTTCTTGTTGCCCTCGAAGGCAACGCGGCCGATGACGGGGTTCTCGACGACCGTCACGATCAGCCGGCCACCCTGGCGGTTGATCCTCACGTCGGAAAACAGGCCGGTCTCGATCAGCGCCTTGAGGCCGTCATCGACCCGGCCGGCGTCGAGCGTCCCGCCGGGGCCCGGCTTGAAGTACGAGCGGATGGTCTCCAGCTCGACCCGGCGGTTGCCGACCACTTCGATCGAGTTGACCGTCTGCGCCGCAGCTGGCGATGACATGACCACGCTCGCCAGCGGCAAAGCCACCGGTCCGGCGAACATGATAAAGGCGGCCGCCAAGCCCCCGCACCCGCAATCCCAACTTCATGCGCTACGCGCCCTTATATTCCGTTGCCGGTTCCGTACCCCTACGAACCCGACAGATTCCCATTTGTCGTTCGCTTGTAGCCAATTTGGACCCGACGGCAAACGCCGGATCTCTCTGAATTTTCAAATTCGTTTCAAAACGTTGCCCAACGGCCACGTCGTAAAAAAGCCGCGCTCAGGACCCGGCGAGGTGAAGGATATCGTTATAGGTTGCAAAGACCATGAGCATGAGGACCAGGCCGAGGCCGATTCGGAACCCCATCTCCTGCGCCCGCTCGGACAGCGGCCGGCCACGGGCCGCCTCGACCCCGTAAAACAACAGATGCCCGCCATCGAGCAGCGGAACCGGGAACAGGTTCAGGAGCCCGATCGAGACCGACAGCGTCGCGCAAAGCTGCACAACGAACTGGAAGCCGAGGCTGGCCGCCTGTCCGGAAAGTTGTGCGATTCGGATCGGGCCGCCGACGTCGCCGGCACTGCCTGCGCCCGCGAACAGCGAGGCGATGAACTTGAAGGTCGTGGAGATGATGAACCAGACCTGCTCAAAGCCGATCTTGATCGATTCGAGGAACCCGACCGGGACCGACCGTGATTCGTCCGGCTTGGCGTTGTACTGGATGCCGAGCACGCCGATCCGGTGGCTGTTGCCGAACAGGTCCTTGACCTCCTTCAGCGCCGGCGTCGCCTTCAGGGTGAGTTCCGTGCCTTCGCGCTTGACCAGGAAGGACAATTCCGTACCGGCGCTGACCGAGACGACGCGCTGCATGTCGGCGAAGGTCTCGATCGCCCGGCCGTCGATGGCGGCGATGACGTCACCGTCCTTGAAGCCGGCGGCGGCCGCGACGCTGTCCGGCTGCACCGCGTCGACCCGCGGGGTCGTGTTCGGCTTGCCGAAATACAACGCCATGCCGGCGAAGATGATGACCGCCAGGATGAAGTTGGCGATCGGGCCGGCCGCGACGATCGCCGCACGCTGGCCCACGGTCTTGTGGTGGAAGCTGTCGGCGCGCTCCTCGGCCGTCATCTTGGCGAGCGCCTCGGCCGAAGGCGTCGAGGCCTCGGATTCGTCGCCGAAGAACTTCACGTAGCCGCCGAGCGGGATCGCCGAGATCTTCCAGCGGGTGTTGTGGCGGTCGTTGAAACCGATCAGTTCTGGGCCAAATCCGAGCGAAAACGTCAATACCTTCACGCCGGCCCAGCGTGCGATCAGGAAATGGCCGAGCTCGTGGAAAAACACCACGATCGTCAGCACGAACAGGAACGGGACGATGTAGCCGAGAAGGCCGTGGCTCAACGTATTGAAGATATGGTGGAAAAATTCGGACATCGATGACCTTCCCGATGGGCCAGCGGCCCATCCAATCCGTTAAGATGCTTTTGCGGCGATTTGAGGCAAGAGGCCGGAGGCCTTTTTCGCGCGTCATGGTCAATGGCAATGGCGTCGTCCGCCGAGGTCAACGGTGCCAAATTACCCGAACGCGTCCAACTCTCGAGGGTCGCCTCGACCAAACGGGCAATGGCACCGAACCGGATGTGGCCGCCGATGAAGGCCGCGACGGCGACCTCGTTGGCCGCGTTGAACACCGTCGTCGCGCCGCGCCCGGTGCGCAGCAGATCGTACGCCAGCCGCAGACCGGGGAACCGCTCGAAGTCCGGAGCCTCGAAGGTCAGCGTGCCGATCTTGGCGAGATCGAGCCGGGCCGACGGGCCCTTGATGCGCTCCGGCCAGCCGAGGCAGTGCGCGATCGGTATCCGCATGTCCGGCGCGCCGAGCTGCGCCACCACTGAGCGATCCGAGAACTCGACCATGCCATGGACGATGGACTGCGGATGGACCAGGACGTCGATCTCGTCGGGCGACAGCGCGAACAGGTAGGACGCCTCGATCACCTCGAGGCCCTTGTTCATCATCGAGGCCGAATCGATCGTGATCTTCTGGCCCATGCTCCAGTTCGGATGCTTCAACGCCTGGGCCAAGGTCGCCTGCTCGATGTCGGCCGCCGCCCAGGTGCGAAACGGACCGCCGGAGGCGGTGATGATCACCCGCACCAGCTCCTCGCGATTGCCCGAGGACAGCGCCTGGAACAGCGCGTTGTGCTCCGAATCGGCCGGCAGGATGCAGGCGCCGGCCCGGGCGGCCCGTTCCATGAAGAAATCGCCGGCACAGACCAGGCATTCCTTGTTGGCGAGTGCCACGGTCGCGCCGCGGTCGACCGCGGCGAGTGCCGGCTTGAGGCCGGCGGCGCCGGAGACGGCAGCCATGACCCAGTCGGCCGGACGGGCAGCCGCCTCGATGATGGCGCTCTCCCTGCCCCGCATTCGATTCCGGTGCCCGCCAGCGCGTCACGGAGCTCGTCGAGCCCCGCCGGATCGGCCACCGCGACGAAGCGCGGGCTGAACTCCCGGGCCAGCTTCACCAGGCCCTGGACGTTGCTGTTGCCGGTCAGCGCCTCGACCCGGTAGCGCTCCGGTGCGCCGCGCACGAGGTCCATGGTCGAATCGCCGATCGAGCCGGTGGCGCCGAGCACGGTGACGCTGCGCACCTCCGCGAGACCGGCCTTGTTGTTCCGCAATGGCACTGCGCTCATGTTTCTCACCAAAACATTATGGACCGGTCAGCCGCGCTGGCGGTCACCAAACCAGAAGACCGCGGCCGACGCCATCGAGGCCGCCGCGCAGCAAACCGAGCAATGCGGCGAACACGATCGCCGCGATATAGCCGTCCAGGCGATCCAATAGGCCGCCATGGCCGGGAATGATGTGACTGGAGTCCTTGACCCCGAAGTGCCGCTTCACCGCAGATTCGAGCAGGTCGCCGAGTTGCGAGACCACGGACAGTACCGCGGCCAGCACGAGCATCGTCGCCACTCCGCCGGCGCCGGCCATCGACCAGGCGACCGCGGCGACGAGGCTGGCAGCGAAGCCGCCGATGGCGCCGGCCCAGGTCTTGTTCGGGCTGATTCGTGGCGCGAGCTTCGGCCCGCCGATGCCGCGGCCCGCAACGTAGCCGCCGATGTCGCTGGCCCATACGACCAGAAACACCAGCACCAGCGCATGCCATCCCTCGGCGGCATCGAAGCGCACCAGCACCGAGCCGAGCTCGGCGGCCGACGCGTAGGCGAAGCCGGCGGCCACCCAGGCGCGACGTCCCGCAGCGAGCGCCGTGACGGCGATCAGGCCGAGCCCAAGCACGACGAGGGCGAAGTCGATCAGGCCGTAAGCGCAGCAGATCCCGGCAACGCCGATGGCCAGGGCTCCGGCCGTGCCGACGCTGGCCGTGCGAACCTCGCCCACCACCATCATCCATTCGAGATAGAGGCCGACCGCGACCACCGTGACCAGGGCGGTCCAGAACACGCCGCCGGCATAGGCGGCGCCGAGCGCCAGCGGCACCAGCACCAGCGCAGCCGCAACCCGCATCAAAAGATTGCTGGGTGCAGCCTTTTCAGCTGCGCGGCATCATTGCGCTGCGCGGCGGTTGGCGGCGTCTCCACGGCTGCGGTATCCGGTTTGGTCACGAGGCGGTTTTCGCCACGAGGCCGCCAAAGCGGCGTTCACGCCGGCCGAACTCGGCGATCGCGCCCTCCAGCGCGGCCTTGTCGAAGTCGGGCCAATGGATCGGGACGAACACCAGCTCGCTATAGGCCGCCTGCCACATCAGGAAGTTCGACAGCCGCTGCTCGCCGCTGGTGCGGATGATGAGGTCGGGATCGGGAATGTCGGGCGCATCGAGATGGGCCCCGATCGCGTCGGCATCGATCGAAGCCGGATCGCGCCGGCCCTCGGCGACCTCGCGCGCCAGACGCTGCGCCGCGCGCGCGATCTCCTGGCGCGAGCCGTAGTTGAAGGCGACCACCAGCGTCAGCTTGGTGTTGCCCCGGGTCAGCTCCTCGGCTTCGCTGAGAAGCGCGCAGATGTCAGGCTCGAGCCCGTCGCGTTCGCCGATCACCCTGACACGCACGCCATCGCGATGCAGGGTTGCGAGATCGTTGCGGATGAAGCGGCGCAAGAGGCCAAACAGGTCGCCGATCTCGCTGGCCGGACGCGACCAGTTCTCGGACGAGAACGAGAAGATGGTGAGATAGCGGATGCCGAGCTCATGCGAGGCGCGCATCACGCGGCGCAACGCCTCGACGCCACGGCGGTGCCCTTCCGCGCGCGGCAGCCCACGGGCCGCAGCCCAGCGGCCGTTGCCATCCATGATGATGGCAACATGGGCCGGTCCGTCAGACCGGTCCGGCGCCTCCGTCACCGGGGCCGCGGCATTGGACATCAAGCGCATCCTTCAGACGGTGAGGATTTCCTTTTCCTTCGCCGCCAGCAGTTGGTCGATTTCCGAGATCACGCTGTCGGTCGCCTTCTGCACGTCGGCAGCGAGGCGCTCCTGATCGTCCTCGGACATCTCGTGATCTCTTCTCGAGCTTCTTGAGGGTATCGAGACCGTCGCGGCGGACATGGCGGACGGCCACGCGCGCAGCTTCGGCATATTTGTGCGCGACCTTCACCAGCTCCTTGCGGCGCTCCTGGTTGAGCTCGGGAATGCGCAGCCGGATCACCTGGCCTTCGGTCGCCGGCGACAGGCCGAGGTTGGAATCGACGATCGCCTTCTCGACGGCCTTGACCATGGAGCGGTCCCAGACCTGCACCGAGAGCAGGCGCGGCTCGGGCACGGAGACGGTCGCGAGCTGGTTGAGCGGCATGTGCGAGCCATAGGCCTCGACCTGGACCGGCTCCACCATCGATGCCGAGGCGCGGCCGGTGCGCAGGCCGCCGAGCTCGTGCTTCAGCGCCTGGGTCGCGCCCTGCATGCGGCGCTTCAGTTCGTTGAGGTCGAAATTGCCCGTGCTCATCACGCTTTCCTTTCTGCAATCCGGGGCGCTGCGGCCGGCACTGCCAGGCCTTGAAATGCCTGCGGCCGGACCCGGGCGACTCTCGGACGAATTCCTGTCTCGCTTACGCTTCTACCGCAGGCTGGAGATCGGTCCAACACCGCCGCCGGCGGTGCCGCGGCTCACCCCGCGACGATGGTGCCGCGCCCTTCGCCCTGCAGCATCGCGCCGATCGAGCCCGGTTCGGCAATGGAGAACACAATGATAGGCAGCGACGTTTCCCGGGCAAGGGCGAATGCGGTCGCATCCATGACCTTGTAGCCGCCTTCGATGGCCTGGGAATGCGTCAGCCGGTCGAAGCGCTTGGCGGCCGGATCCTTCTTGGGGTCGGCGCTATAGACGCCGTCGACGTTGGTGGCCTTGAGCACGGCCTGGGCGCCGATCTCGGCCGCCCGCAAGACCGCTGTGGTATCGGTCGTGAAATAGGGATTGCCGGTGCCGCCCCCGAGCACGACGATGCGTCCTTCGGCCAGCGACTTGTGCGCCGCAGCGCGCGTGAACAGCTCGCACACCTCCGGCATGACGAAAGCCGAGAGCGCCTGGGCCGGGGTGCCCTTGCGCTGGATGGCGGCTTCCAGCGCCAAGCAGTTCATGACGGTGGCGAGCATGCCCATGGTATCGCCGGTCGGGCGCGACACGCCCTGCGACGAGACCTCGACACCGCGCACCATGTTGCCGCCGCCGACCACGACGGCGATCTCGACGCCGAGCTTCTGGGCCGCGATGAGGTCGTCGGCGATGCGGTCTACGGTCGGCTGGTCGATGCCGAAGGAATGCGGGCCTGCGAGATATTCGCCGGACAGCTTGACCACGACGCGACGATAGACCGGCTCAGCCATGTGCCAATGCTCTCCTATCCCGCGCGTTGAGATTCCGGCGCGAACGCCGCGCCGGATCGTGACTGTGTTCAGTCGTTACTTCTTGCCGCTGGCGGCGGCGACTTCGGCGGCGAAGTCGGTCTCTTCCTTCTCGATGCCCTCGCCGAGGGCATAGCGGACGAAACCGGCGACCTTGATCGGACCACCGACCTTGCCTTCGGCTTCCTTCAGCGCCTGCGCGACCGACTTGCCGCTGTCGTGGATGAAGGCCTGCTCGAGCAGGGTGACTTCCTTGTAGTAGGTCTTCAGGCCGGACTCGACGATCTTCTCGATCACGTTTTCCGGCTTGCCCTGCTGACGATACTTGTCGGCGAGCACGTCCTTCTCACGCTTGACGAGCTCCGGATCGAGACCAGCGGCATCGATCGCCTGCGGGTTGGCCGCGGCGACATGCATCGCGAGCTGGCGGCCGAGCACGGCGAGCTCGTCAGTCTTGCCGGGCGACTCCAGCGCCACGATCACGCCGAGCTTGCCGGCGCCCTCGATGACAGCACCATGCACGTAGCTCGACACGACGCCTTCGCTCACTTCGAGCGAAGCCGCACGACGCAGCGTCTGGTTCTCACCGATGGTGGCGATCGAATCGGCAATCGCGGCCTCGACCGTGATGCTGCCGACCTTGGCGGCCTTGATCTTCTCCACGTCGGCGCCGACGTCGAGCGCGACCTGCGCAATCATCTTGACCAGGCCCTGGAAGTGCTCGTTGCGAGCGACGAAGTCGGTCTCGGAGTTGACCTCGACGACCACGCCCTTCTTGCCGGAGGTCAGCGCGCCGATCAGGCCCTCGGCCGCAACGCGACCGGCCTTCTTGGCGGCCTTCGACAGGCCCTTCTTGCGCAGCCAATCCTGCGCGGCCTGCATGTCGCCGCCATTCTCGGTGAGCGCGGCCTTGCAGTCCATCATGCCCGCGCCGGTCGACTCGCGCAGGTCCTTCACCATCGCTGCGGTGATATTAGCCATCGTTGAACGTCCTTTTGCCTGTCCAAGCGCGACGCAGCGGATGGCTCGTCGCCGCCCGCTGCCAGGAAAAACCTATCTCAGTCGCGATGGCCGGCGTGAGACGCCGGCCAGAATGGTGTTGTGTCGTCTTACGCGTCGGCGAGCGACTTGGCCTGCGCGACCCAGGCATCGGCCCGGCTCGGGAGACCGACTTCTTCGCCGATCTGGTGCGCGGTGTCGTGGTTGAGCTCGGCGAGCTGCCAGTAGTGGAAGATGCCGAGGTCGTTGAGCTTCTTCTCGATCGCACCGGACACGCCGGTGAGCTTCTTGAGATCATCGGCGGTGCCGCGCGGACCAGGCAGACCCTGGAACGTCGAAGCGGACGCAGCCGGAAGATCTTCCTCAAGCGGAGCCGCCGAGGCGCCGACGTCGATCCCGAGTTCGCCCTGCGCCCGCGAGATGCCGTCGATGGCGGCACGCGCGATCAGGTCGCAGTACAGCGAAATGGCGCGACCGGCGTCGTCATTGCCGGGCACCACATAGGTGATGCCCTTCGGATCGCAATTGGTGTCGACGATCGCGGCCACCGGGATCTTGAGGCGCTGGGCCTCCTGGATCGCGATGTCTTCCTTGTTGGTGTCGATCACGAAGATCATGTCGGGCAGACCGCCCATGTCCTTGATGCCGCCGAGCGAACGGTCGAGCTTGTCGCGCTCACGCTGCAAGGTGAGCCGCTCCTTCTTGGTGTAGGAGTTGGCTTCGCCCGACGACAGCACCTCGTCGAGGTGGCGCAGGCGCTTGATCGACGCCGAGATCGTCTTCCAGTTGGTCAGCGTACCGCCGAGCCAGCGCGAATTGACGAAATACTGCGCGCAGCGCTTGGCCGCGTCAGCCACGTTGTCCTGAGCCTGGCGCTTGGTGCCGACGAACAGGATGCGGCCGCCCTTGGCGACGGTGTCGCTGACGGCCTGCAACGCCGTGTGCAGCAGCGGCACGGTCTGGGCGAGATCGATGATGTGGATGTTGTTGCGGGCTCCGAAAATGAAATCGGCCATTTTCGGATTCCAGCGGTGAGACTGGTGACCAAAGTGCACGCCAGCTTCGAGCAGCTGGCGCATCGTGAATTCAGGCAGCGCCATTGGATATTCTCCGGTTGATTCCTCCGGAAACGCGTGAGCAAAAACGGGCCGTCAAGGCCCGGCTTGCCACCGGACGCCCTCTAGGAGAGCCAAGTTTCCGTGTGAGATGGCGCGCTATATAGCCGGATTTTGGAGCAACGCAAGGAAAATGGGCTCATTCCGCCTGCAGAAGCTCGACCATCGCCGTCCGGGCCTGGCCCTCCTGCAGCGGAACGAAGTCGACCGGGCCCTTGTTGTCGGCGCCCGATGAGGCCGCGGCCATCACGCCCATGCCGAGCAGGCCGAACGCCATGCCGCCGCCCTGCATCGCCCTGGACCGATCGCTGGGCCTGATCGAGAAGAAATAGGTCCGTCCCGGCTCGGTATTGAAATCGAGCACCGAGTCGCCTGGGAACAGGGTCTGGGTGGCAACCAGGTGGTGCGGACCGGCTGGCCGGTCGATGTAGACATAGGTACCGGGGATCAGGCGGCTCAGCGCGACGCCGTCGACCTTGGCGTCGCAGGTGGTCCTGTCCAGCCAGGCGTCCTTCTGGCTCATGATGATGATGCGGACTGTCCGGGACGCGGCGCCCCGATCTTCTGTGACACCACAGCGTATTCGGTGCCTTCCTTGCCCGTCAGGCATCCTGATACCAGAAATGCCGCTCCCAATCCCAGCAGCGCCCGCCTGTTCATGGCCCCCTCCCCGTAGAAATCCGGGGTTCGAAGCTATGACGGGAACCAGGGAACTTTCAATCTCCGGGAGCAAAGACAGTGGACCTGTGCTCAGCGCTCCACACCGGCCGGGGCCAGCGCGGCGCGGTCGGCATCGAGCTTCGCCCTCATCCGCGCGGCGTCTTCGAAGAAGGTCCGCTCGTCCTGCACCGGACCCAGGCGCAGGGACGGCGGCATCAGCACGTGGCTGACATTGGGACGGCCGGAATTCGCCAGCGCCTCCGACCGCTGCACGGTCTGGACCGCGATCGCGACCACGAGCAAAAGACCGACCACCACGCCCTTGGCGAGGATATGAGTGCGTCCGACCTCGCGCAGATGCAGGAAGCAGGTTGCGGCAAGAACGATCCACGAGACGACATAGCCGTAGGTGAAGACAGCGGTCCAGGTCAGGGCGAACGAGGCAATCTGGGCGAATTCGCCGTAGACCCAGAACGCGATCAGCCCCGCCTGCGCGATCAGGAGGTGACGCAGAAAATGCGAGCGGCCGGAAAACAGCCGCGCCAGCAGCGCCCAGACGCCAACCCAGGCGACCACCACCCCGATCATCGTGACGGTCGGCACGAGATAATCGGACAGATGCGCCTCGGAGGTCTGCGCAAACCAGGTCATCAGCGCGTTGATTGCGAGCAGGACGACACCGAGGGCGATCGCGGCGATGATCGGCAGCCCACCGCGTTCGGAGCCCGCGAGCCGCTCCGGCTCGACGGCATGGCCGGCGTCGCGGATCCGAAGCAGCGTCTGGCCGATCCGGATCGGCTTGGTGCCGTCGAGGACGAGCTGCGGCTTCCGGCTCTTGCTCCGATCGAGAAAGAGGCCGTTGGCGCTACCGAGATCCTCCGCGACGAGGCGCCCTTCGCCGTCGCGGAAAATCCGCACATGACGCGCGGCAACATAGGGATCGTCGAGGATGACGTGGTTGTCGTAGCCGCGGCCGATGCTGATCTCTGTGGCATCGATGCGGAAGCGGCCGGCGACGTCGCGATGCTTGGAGAGCATCTCGATCCAGATCATCGCGCGACCTGCAGGCGTTCGAGGAAGCTCTTGCCGAGGCGCAAGGCGTCGTCATAGGCGATCGCCTGCAAGTTCAGCCGCGACACCAGCGCCTCGTCGGCATGGTCCTGCGTCACCGCGACCAGCACGACGTCATAGAGGCCGTCGAACTCGCGATAGCCCTGCGCACACCACAGCACGCGCAGCGGCGGATGAGCGGCTGCCGGCGTCACGCCGACGAAATCGGCATGGCAATGCTGCGGCGTGTACCATTTGCGGAACGAGCCGCCCTGGGTGAGTCGAGGCTGCGCCAACTGCGTCAGCACGGTCGCGAACTGGAATTGATTGAGGTCGATCGATTTCGCGTAGGAGTGGCTGACCTCGACCACGCCGGTATTGAGATCGGAGGCGACATAGACGCTCGCCTCGGCCTTGCAGCTCGTCGCATTGATGCTGGCGCGCGGCTTCGGCGACGCGCTCGCGTTGGTGCTCGCCCAGCACTCGAACCAGCCCGCGCGCGTCTCCGGCGCCTGATAGGACCCGAACACCCGGTCACGGAAGCCCTCCGCCCAAGGATTTGTAGAGCGCTCCGCGCCAGCTCGTAAGCTGTGCGATCACGTCCTTGCGCAGATCGGCCGCCGCCGGCTTGGCATCCTGGCCGCGCGCCAGGAGCGCGGCCGCGAAGCGGGCGGGCACCAGGAAGCTGATGAGCTGGCCGCCGCGGCGCGTCGCGACGTTGACGCCGACCACCTGTCCTTGCGCATTGACCGCGGGCCCGCCGCTCATGCCGGGATTGAGCGCTCCGGTGAAATGGATGTGATCGTTGTAGCTGTGCTCGACGAGACCGTTATACGTTCCCTCGATGATGGTGAAGCCGAGGTCGAGCGGGTTGCCGAGCGAATAGAGCCGCTCGCCTTTCGGCAGGCTGCCGTCGAGCGCGGCCTTGTCGAACGAAAAGAACGGCGCGTTCTGCTTGTCGACGCGAACGAGCGCGAGATCGTTGGGCAGGTCGACGGCGAGCAGCGTGACGCCGCCCTGCGTGCCATCGGCTCCCGTATATTCGAGCCGGTACGTGCTTCGGCTCGAGCGCCGCGTCCGACACGACGTGATAGTTCGTGACCGGCGAGGCCGTCGGCGGAGACCAGAAAGCCGGACCCTGTCGAGGTCTGGCGGCCGGCATCGGCCACGAGCGTGCGGATCTGGAGCAGGCGCGGCGGCGCCGAGGCATAGACGGCTTCGGCGCTCGGCAGCGCCTGCGCATCGCTTGGCGATGGCAGGCCGGCGAGACCGACGCTGCAAAGGGCGGCCAGTGATCGAGCTTCGCAAAGACAGCGTGCGCAAGGTCCCGACAAACGCTGATATCACCGAAGCCCCCGCAACACGTCGTCGGCCGTCGACGTCCTGCGCCCACGATCGATCAGTCCGGCGGTCCGGCCATATCGAAAACAGGCCGATGTTGCAACCGCGCCGGCGCGTCAGGCCAACCCGCAGCGGCTCAGCAATGCGGAACGTCTCGGTGGGCACCTCTTGCCCGGCCCGGGCGGCGGCGGTGCCGGACGTGGCGGCGGCGCCGCGGGTCTGACCATCGGCGGTGGCGGCGCCGGCCGGGCCACGGCGGCCATCGGGGGCGGACTGGGACGCGCCATCTGCGGAGGAGGCGCAGGACGCGCCATCGGTGGCGGAGCGGACGGACGCATGACTTGCGGCGGCGGTGGCGCCGGCCGAGGTGGCGGAGCCGCCCGAACCATCGGCGCAACCGGCGGTCGTGGCGGCGCCGGTGGCGGGCTCAGACGCGCCGTCGCCGGTGGTGGCGGCGGGCGGCGCTGGATCTGCGGGGGCGTCGCCTGCTGAATGCGCGGGCTCACCCTGCGCCCGCGCGGAGCGGCTGACGGCATGACCGGACGGGGCGGCGCCGCCGATGGCGTTGCGGGTTGCGGCATGACTGCGCTCGGCGGCGCGCGGTTCGCGCGCAGATCCTGGCGCGCGGGCGCGTGGCAGCGCGCCAGAGGGCGATGCCGGTGCCGGCTGGCGCAGATGGGGAGCCTTGAACCGATGGTGGCACGGGCGGACCACCGCGACCGGGCACCGGCAGCGGATTGACATTGGCATGCCCCTGCCCCGGTCCCGTCACGGCGGGCGAAGGTCCGCCCGGCGGAGCGTTGGCTCTGGATGGCCGGTGCTGCACCGGGCCGGACCGTGGGATTGGCGAGCGGTCCTCCGGGCGGCGGGACCTTGCCCTGCTGGATCAGCGTGGCGCGTTGCGCGACGGCCGGAGGCAGGGCCGGTGCCACCGCCACGGCCGGCGTCGTCACGGCCGCGGGGCCTGCGGTGATCGGCCCGGCCGGCGGCGCCGGACGATTGATCACGGTGTTGATGACGGCGGTGTTGTGGATGTTCTGGTAGATCATGTTGTTCGGCGGCGGCGCGACAAACGCCGGCGGCCGGACATAGACCGGGATCGGCACGAACACGGGCCGCGGCAGGATGAACAGGCCGACCGGCGCGAACGGCGGCGGCAGCTCCACGAACTCCGGCGGAGGCGGCGGCAGGATGTAGACCGGCGGCGGGGGCGGCGGCACGAAATCGAATTCGGATCCGAGAACAGCAGCACCGGACGTTCGACATAGATCACCTCGTCGAGCGGCGGCGGCGGCACGTCATATTCGATCATCGCGAAGGTCGGGGCGGCGCCGGCGGTGCCGACAACATCGCCAGCCGCCGCCGGGCGTCCTCGGCATGCGCACCATAGGGATAGCGCTTCAGATAGGACCAATAGGCTTCCGGGCTGTCGGTACGAAACGTCCGACGCCAAGTCAGCGCCTCGCGGCGAGCGGCGACGAGGGCGCGCACGCGCCGCGCCAGCGGATCGCTCGGATAGGCGGCGATGAAATCCCTCATAACCCTGCAGGGTGTCGCGCTCGAGCGCCGCGGCATAGGCCTCCTGCACCGGCAGCTCGCGGATCGGGCGCGAGCGCAGCGCCGCACTCTGCTCAGGCGAATCCGACGTGGCGGGCGCGTCCGGCGCCCGCTCGAAGAAGGTGAAGGCCGCCTGGATCTTCTGCGCATCCCACGGCACCTGCGCGCCCTTGGTCTCCTCGTTGACGCGCAGCCGCAGCCTGTCGAACACCTCCGGCAGCGACAGGCCGCCGGTGCGGATCATCTCGGCGAGCGAGCGCGCGTAGATGCCGTAGGCGCCGGTCTCGTTCGGCGCGATCGTGCCCGGCGCCGCATTGAAGGCGATCAGCATGTTGGCATCGGGCTCGACCAGCGCCAGGCCGCCGGCGATCGCCGGACCGCTGGCGATGAAGGGCTGCTGGCGGGCGGCATCGAGCACCACGACGCTGGCCTTCACCGGCGTCGCAGCAAGCTGGCGGATGTAGTCGCTGAGGCGCAGGCCCTCGGTCGGAATGTCGACGTCACTGCCGATGTTGGCGTCGACGGGAAGAAAGTAGTTCTCGCCGGCAAGCTGTATGCCGTAGCCGGCGAGATAGACCATCGCGACGGTGTTGTTGTCGGCCGACTGGGCCTTGTGAATGAAATCGCGAAAGCTCTTGCGCAGCGTATCGGCATCGAGATCGCGCGCGCCGACCACGTCGAAGCCCGCCGCCTGCAGCGTCTGCGCGATCAGGCCGGCGTCGTTGGCCGCCGTCGCCAGCGGGCCCTTGGCATAGGCCCCGTTGCCGATCACCAAAGCGATACGTTTTTCGGCACCGGGCTGCTGCGCTGCGGCAGGCCGCGGCAAGGCCGCAAAGGCGAGCAGGCAGAGCGAGACACTCAGGACGATCTTCGCGGTGATCTTGGCCAAGCGCATGGTTCAAGCCCCTTCGAGGCACCCGCCGCGGATTCAGCGGGAGAATGGCTGAACCGCGGTTGAACGGAGGCACGTCCGTACAGCCCACGCGCAGCTTTTTTGTTCCTCGTCCCCGTTCGACCGGCAAGATCGCCGGACGCAGCCGCTCCAGCGGAACGATGGCCTCGATTACAGCTGCTGCACGTCGACCACGCCGGTCACCGCCTTGATGGCACCTGCGATTTGTGGCGAAACCTTGAAACGCCCAGGCAGCTTCATCTCGACCTCGGTTTCGAGGTCCAGCATCATGACCAGCGACACCTCGCCTTCGCCTGCTGCCGCGCGGGGCGCCAGGGGCGGCGCGGCGCCCTTGGCGATGGCCCCGTTGCCATTGGCTGCGGCACCTTCCGGCCCCTGCAGGCGCTTGACGATGGAGTCGAGCGGCTTGGTGTCGCGCAGGAAGATGCGCAGGCCCCGCTGCGTCTTGGCGGCGGCGTCGTCGAGCGGCTCGGCATGCAGCACGCGCGCGCGGACATCCTCGCCCTGCAGCTCGGCGCCGAGCTGCAGCAGCACCGCCGCGCCGGGCTCGAGCACATCGCGATATTGTGCGAGGCCTTCAGAGAACAGCACCGCCTCGAAATGACCGGTCGGATCCGACAGGCCCATGATGCCCATCTTGTTGCCGGTCTTGGTGCGCCGCTCCATGCGCGACACCACGGTGGCGGCGACCTTGCCGGCGGTGGCGCCGGTCTTCACCGCGCGCGAGAACTCGGCCCAGCTCTGCACGCGCAGGCGCTTCAGCGCCGCCGCATAGTCATCGAGCGGATGGCCTGACAGGAAGAAGCCGATCGCATCATATTCGCGCCGCAGGCGCTCGGCCGGCAGCCAGTTCTCGATATTCGGCAGGATGATCGCGGGCGCGTCGGCGGCGTTGCCGAACATGTCGTTCTGGCCCGAGGTGGCGGCCTCGTGCGCGCGCTGGCAGGCGGCGACGATGGCGTCGGCGCCGGCGAACACGCGCGCGCGGTTCTTGTCGAGCATATCGAACGCACCCGCGGCGGCCAGCGTCTCGATGATGCGCTTGTTGATCGCGCGCGGATTGACGCGGCTGGCGAAGTCGGCGAGCGAGGTGAAGGGGCCGCCCTTGTTGCGGGCCTCGACGATCATTTCGATCGCCTGCGGGCCGACGCCTTTCAATGCCGCGAGCGCGTAGAAGATGGTGTTGCCGCTGACCTCGAAGGTCGGCCCGGACCGGTTGATCGACGGCGGCTCGACCTTGATGCCCAAGCGCTGCGCCTCGGTACGGAATTCCGAGAGCTTGTCGGTGTTGTTGAGATCGAGCGTCATCGACGCCGCGATGAACTCCACCGGATAATGCGCCTTCATGTAGGCGGTGTGGTACGATACCAGCGCGTAGGCGGCCGCGTGCGACTTGTTGAAGCCGTAGTCGGCGAACTTGGCGAGCAGGTCGAAGATCGTGTCGGCCTGGTCCTTCGGCACGCCGTTCTTGACGGCGCCTTCGACGAAGCGGACGCGCTGCTTGTCCATCTCGGCGCGGATCTTCTTGCCCATGGCGCGGCGCAGAAGATCGGCTTCGCCGAGCGAATAGCCGGACATCTGCTGCGCGACCTGCATCACCTGCTCCTGGTAGATGATGACGCCGAAGGTCTCCTTGAGGATCGGCTCCAGGATCGGGTGCAGATATTCCGGCTCCTCCTCGCCGTGCTTGCGGGCGCAGTAGGTCGGGATGTTGGCCATCGGACCGGGGCGATACAGCGCGACCAGCGCGATGATGTCCTCGAACCGGTCGGGGCGCATGTCGATCAGAGCCCGCCGCATGCCCTGGCTTTCAACCTGGAACACGCCGACCACATCGCCGCGCGCCAGCATCTGGTAGCTCGGCGCGTCATCGATCGGCAAAGTCGCGAGATCGACGTGGATGTCGCGCTGCTTCAAAAGCTTCACGGCGACGTCGAGCACGGTCAGCGTCTTCAGGCCGAGGAAGTCGAACTTGACGAGGCCGGCGGGCTCGACCCACTTCATGTTGAACTGGGTGACCGGCATGTCCGATTTTGGATCGCGATACATCGGCACCAGCTCGCTCAGCGGCCGGTCGCCGATGACGATGCCGGCGGCGTGGGTCGAGGCGTGCCGCGTCAGGCCTTCGAGGCGCATCGCGATATCGAAGGCGCGGGCCACCACCGGATCCTCGTCGCGGAACGCCTGCAGCTTCGGCTCGCCCTCGATCGCGGCGGCGAGCGTCACCGGCGCGGCCGGATTCTGCGGCACCAGCTTGGTGAGCTTGTCGACCTGGCCATAGGGCATCTGCAGCACGCGGCCGACGTCGCGCAGCACGCCGCGCGCCTGCAGGGTGCCGAAGGTGATGATCTGGGCCACCTGGTCGCGGCCGTAGCGCTGCTGCACGTAGGAGATCACCTCGCCGCGGCGGTCCTGGCAGAAGTCGATGTCGAAGTCCGGCATCGACACGCGCTCGGGATTGAGGAAGCGCTCGAACAGCAGCGCAAAGCGCATCGGGTCGAGATCGGTGATGGTCAGCACCCAGGCCACCAGCGAGCCGGCGCCCGAACCGCGGCCCGGCCCCACGGGAATGCCGTGCGCCTTGGCCCATTTGATGAAGTCCGACACGATCAGGAAGTAGCCCGCGTACTTCATGCGCATGATGACGTCGAGCTCGAAGGCGAGGCGCTTCTGATAGTCCTCCTCGGTCATGCCCGGCGCCATGCCGTGCACCTTGAGGCGCCGCTCCAGGCCCTCCTCCGCCTGCCGCTTCAGCTCGGCCGCCTCGGCGCTGGCGGCATCCACGGCATCGGAGCCGGTGCCGGCGCCGACCGTGAAAAACGGCAGGATCGGCTTGCGCGTCCGCGGCCGGTACGAGCAGCGCTCGGCAATCTCGACCGTCGAGGCCAACGCCTCCGGAAGGTCGGCGAACAGCACCGCCATCTCGGCACGGGTCTTGAAGCGGTGATCCGGTGTCAGCTGCACGCGCTCGGTGTCGGCGATCAGATGGCCGCCGGCGATGCACAGCAGCGCATCATGTGCTTCGTAGTCGTCGGCGGTCGCGAAATACGGCTCGTTGGTCGCGACCAGCGGCAGGCCCTTGCCATAGGCGATGTCGATCAGGCCGCCTTCGACGCGGCGCTCGCGGTCGACGCCGTGGCGCTGCAGCTCGATGTAGAGGCGGTCGCCGAACAGGCTTGCCAGCCGCTCGCAGCGCTGCGTCGCAAGTGCCGCCATGTCGTGCTGGATCGCGAGCGAGATTGGCCCATCGGGCCCACCCGTGAGCGCAATCAGGCCATCGACGCCCTCGTTCAGCCACTCGAACTTGATGTGCGGCGCCTGATGCGTCGGCGTCTCCAGGAAGGCGCGCGAGTTCAGCCGCATCAGGTGGCGGTAGCCCTCCTCGCGTGCGGCCAGCAGGACGATTCGCGAGGGCTGCGCGACCGCGCCGGCATTGCGGGCATTCGGGTCCATGTCGCCGAAATCGATGGCGAGTTCGCAGCCGGCGATCGGCTGGATGCCATAGCTCGCCATCTTGTCGGAGAATTCGAGCGCACCGAACATGTTGTCGGTGTCGGTCAGCGCCAGCGCCGGCTGGCGGTCGGCCTTGGCGAGTTCGCCGAGCTTGGCGATCTTGATCGAGCCCTTCAGCAGCGAATAGGCGGAATGGACGTGGAGATGGACAGAATCCGGCGCTGGACATGCTCGCCTTGCAGCTTCCCTGGGGCTTTTTCCGAGATCACGGTGCGGGGCCAAGGCTTGGGCTCGCTCGAAGTCATGAACCGCCATGACCGTAGACCCCCGA
Source organism: Bradyrhizobium oligotrophicum (assembly GCA_050641875.1). Lineage (GTDB taxonomy): Bacteria > Pseudomonadota > Alphaproteobacteria > Rhizobiales > Xanthobacteraceae > Bradyrhizobium > Bradyrhizobium oligotrophicum_B. The sequence continues at coordinate 5,477,360 of CP192619.1, read as the reverse complement.
CCGACTCGCTCCGCATCATATCGGACGCCCACCGGCGAGTCCGGCACCCTCGCCAGCCTTGTCCCCAGCCGCGGCGCTCGGAAAACTAAAGCTGTGGAATGATTTGCGCCCAGAGCGCGATCATGCCGACGAACAGCGTGATCGACGCCAGCGCGGCGGCTTCTTGGACAAAAACCTTCAGCATCGGGACCTCCCTGAGTCAGAACATATGAAGAACAATGTTCCTTTTTTGTTCTCAGGTCAAGCGCGCTGATCGGCCCACTGCTGCGCTCGCGCCGCAGATGGTTAATCCGGCCCACAAACAAGAAGCCCCGGCGCGAACGCCGGGGCTCTGCAATCCGCCGATCGGGCGAGGATGGACTCAGTAGCGCGTCGCGACCGGGCCGCCGAAGCGGTAGTTCAGGCGGGCAGTGAACAGATCGACGTCCTGCTTGATGCTGTCGGAGCCGAGCGCGCCGAAGCTGACGGTCTGGCGATCCATGAACAGATGGTCGTACTCGACGCCCAGCGACCAGTTCGGCGCAAAGCCGTATTCGACGCCTGCGCCGACCACGCCGCCCCAGCGCGTGTCGTCGTTGGAGGCGAGGAACGCGCCGGTCGCCGCGTTGGTGATCGTGTACTTGTTGCTGGTCACGGCCGCGCCGCCCTTGGCGTAGAGCAGCACGTTGTTGATGGCGTAGCCGACCTGGCCGGTGAACAGGCCGAACGCATCGGTCTTGGTGCGGTTACGCGTTCCGAACAGCGCGCTCTGATTGTCGCCGGTGAGGTCGGCCCAATTGCCCTGCGCCTCGACGCCGAACACGATCTGGCCCATCTGCCAGCGATAGCCGACCTGGCCACCGACGGTGCCGCCGGATGCATCATGCGAACCCTCGCGGCCGCCGCCGACCAGATCCCAGGTGTTCTCGCTCCAGCCGCCGCCACCGTTCACGCCGATGTAGAAGCCGCTCCAGTCATAGATCGCAGCCATCACCGGCGGCGGTGCCTTCGTGTAGGGACGCGCAGCGAGATCCGCGGCAAGCGCCGGCGAGGCCAGCACCACGAGCGCCGTCGTCGTCAACAGAAGTTTCTTCATTACAGGTCCAGTCTCGTCTCATTTGGCCCCCAGGCCAGCCGCACCTCTTAACGATCTGCGCCACAATTGCTGTAGCCGCTCGGTCACAGATCGCTGCTGAAAGGCCTTGAGACATGCCGGGAAATTAATCTGTAATCACAGTGTGTTGATGGAACTTTCAAGCTTGCAATCGGGGACCGACCGACTACACACGCGAGAGGGCCGTCGCGCCGGTGCTTCGCCATGAAGCGCGCGCGTTCTGGTCATCAAGGGATGAAGGGAGATCGTTGATGCGTGAGGTTTTATTTGCGGCCCTGGCTGCAGCCGGCCTCGTGGTCGCAACCCATGCGCCGGCTCACGCCGTCGGTGTAAGACATGCGTTCTGTCTGCAGGGTGATGAGTTTCCGGGCTTGAGCCACTGCACCTTCGACACTTACGCGCAATGCCAGGCGACGGCGTCGGGACGCCTGCTGAACTGCATCGCGAATCCCTATTTCGCCGGTGTGAGTAATGATCCGCGCGCGACGCCCTATCCGTATCCGCACAGGCAGCGGATCAGGCCGCGTCCGCCAGCGCCGAATCCCTACGCACCATTCCCCAACCCGTTCGTGTTCGAAGAGGATTGATCGGTTCCTCCACGTCGGAGCATCGAGTCGCCATCTCAGGCCTGACACCACCGAGGGTTCGTCGAAGCCGCAGCTTCGACGAACCGGCGCAATCGAGGGTGACGTTGCGTCAGTGCATCATCCCGAAACCCGGACCGAACTTGTAGTTCAGCTTCACGAGCCCAATGTCGACATCCTGCTTGATGCGATGAGTCATCGCGGGCGCGCCGGCCGCGGCGACGAAGTTCAGGTTCTTGTTGCCCAGGAAGATGTGGTCGTACTCGACGCCGACCGACCAGTTCGGCGCAAAGCCATATTCGATGCCGGCACCGATCGTACCGCCCCAACGCGTCGTGTTGGCACGATCGAGCATCACGTTGGTGCCCGTGGTGAAGGTGTCGTAGCGATCGCCGACGACCGCGGCACCGCCCTTGATATAGCCGAGAATGTTGTCGAAGGCATAGCCGACCTGGCCGGTGAACAGGCCGAAGCCGTTGGTGCGTGAACGGTCGCTGACATTGGGAAGAATCAGGTTGCGATTCGTGCCCTTGAAGTTGGCCCAGTCGCCCTGCGCCTCGACGCCGAACACCCAGTTGGCCATCTGATAGCGGTAGCCGACCTGGCCGCCGACGGCCGCGCCGCCGCCGCCGGAGCAGCCTTCGCGGTTGGCTGCCGGGTTCACCGCCACACCGGCGTTCGAAACCAGATTCCAGCAATCCCGGCTGGAACCTCCGCCGGCGTTGAAGCCGACATAGAAGCCGCTCCAGTCATACACCGTCGCCACGACGGCGGGCGGCGCCTTGGTGTACGGCCCCTTCTTCATTGGAAGATCAGCTGCGAATGCAGACGTCGCCGCGGCGATTGCGCCGAGCCCCACCGTTGCGCCGAAAAGCGTCTTCATCATCGAACTCCGTAGCTTCTGTCCCAAAGTCCCCAGGCCCCCTGGTTCCGTGCGAAAAACATGCAGCGCGACGAAGCGATCATGCCACCCGCATTCGCTCCGCCGACATCAACCGATGTGCAGATCAGAACCATTCTTTCCGGCTTTTATGGGATTGGGCGCAAATGCCTGTTTTCCAAGGCTTTGCCTGCAATATGAACAAACAACTAATAAGATGTATGGAGGAGTCGTGACCGGCGTCCATCCATGGCCACAATACGAGCGACGGCAAAATCGTGATCGGGAAACTCCCGGTCACGGAACGAACCCTCTCACGCCTCAGTCGTGAATTCTTCAGGGCAGCACGACGAGTCTTGCGAATGCGTAGCATCCTCATGCGCAAAGCAGACGAATGTGTGGTGCTTCGCCGCCCATGCCGAACGCACGCTCGTCCGGAGCGGCATCGTCATCACGTGTAGTAGATCGCCAACTTCAGCGCGGGATCGTCATTGGACTGGAAGGTCGCGTATCGCAGCCTCACGCGGCCCTTCTTCGGATGCTCGAGCAGCTTCTCGCCGGCAGCAAGCGGATTGACGTCGTGCGCCGCCCACAAGCCATCGAACTCGCGGCTGCCACGCCGCAGCCGCGCGATCAGATCGACGAAGGCGGGATCACCCGCCCACAGATCATAGGTCGCGCGAAACTGCGCGACCATGCGTTGCGCCAGCTCCTTCCATTGCGCGCCAAACAGCCGGCGCACGCCGGGCTTGCACAGCATCAGCACCAGCGTGTTGCGCTCATCGTCGGCGAGTTGCGAAAAGCCGAAGATCTCGTCCGCCGCGGCATTCCAGGCCAGCACATCCCATCGCCGTCCTGAGATGTAGGCCGGCTGATTCAAACTCTGCACGAGCTCGCGCAGCCGGACCGGCACCTGCTCGCGCACGAACGGCTTGCGCGCAGGATCGCGCACCAGCGCCTTGAGATGAGCATGCTCGGTTCGGCTCAGGCGCAGGGCGCGCGCCAGCGCGTCGATGGTCGAGGAGGACGGCTTCACCGCCCGGCCCTGCTCGATTCGGATATACCAGTCGACGCCGATGCCCGCGAGCTCGGCCACTTCCTCCCGTCGCAGCCCCGCGGTGCGTCGCCGCCGCCCGGTCGCGAGCCCGACCGCTTGCGGCGTCAGCTTCTCACGCCGCGAGCGCAGGAAGTTGCCGAGCTCGGCATGTCTCGGATCACTCATGTCCCGGATCACTCACGGTTCGCTCCCGAGATGGCGGTGGGTCAGCCTGGGCTTGCTCAATCCTAGGATAATACCAGGCCTTCCTGCGCGGAGCATAGACCGGCAGGCTGGGGCCTCGCCATCGCGAAAATGGAGAAGCACCATGAAGGCCGCCGTACTCAAACGTTTTGGATCGCCGCTCGAGATCGAGCATGTCGAGGATCCCGTGCTCGGCACCGGCGAGGTCATCGTCGACATCGCCGCGGCCGGCGTGCTCTCCTATGCGAACGAAGTGTTCAGCGGCGAACGGAAGTACCTGCTGGACCTTCCGGTCATCCCGGGAACCGGGGGCATCGGACGGGTCAGCGCCATCGGGCCCGATGCGACCCATCTTGCAATCGGCGATTGGGTGTATTGCGATCCGACCGTGCGCTCGCGTGACGGGGATGTCGCTCCCGACATCACCTTGCAGGGCCTGAGCGCGCGTGGTTCCGGCGGGATGAAGCTGCAACAGCATTTCCGGCACGGCTCGTTTGCCGAACGCATGCGCGTGCCGACGGAGAACGCCAAGCCGATCGGGGCCATCGACGCTGATGGCGCGGCACGGTGGTGCGCACTCGGCACCCTGCTCGTGCCCTATGGCGGCTTTCTTGCCGCCAATCTGCAGGCCGGCGAGACCGTGCTGGTCAGCGGCGCCACAGGCCGGTTCGGCAGTGCCGCGGTTGCGGTGGCGCTCGCCATGGGCGCCGCCGCCGTCGTGACGCCCGGCCGCAACGAGACCATGCTGGCAGAGCTTCAGCGTCGGTTCGGCCCCCGCGTCCGCCCGGTCAGACTCTCGGGCGACGAGAGCGAGGACACCGCACGCATGAAGCGCGCGTCGCCGCGCCCGATCGACTGCGTGCTCGACATCATGCCGCCGTCGGTCACCGCCCAGGTCGTGCGGTCGGCCGTGATGACCGTACGTCCTTACGGGCGCGTGGTGCTGATGGGCGGCGTCGGGATGCTGGGCGGAGCCGGGCTCGAGCTGCCCTATCCCTGGATCATGCGCGACTGTGTCACGATCCACGGCGTCTGGATGTGCCCGCCGAGCGCGGCGGTCAGGATGGTGGAGCTGATCAGGGCCGGGCTGCTCGACCTCGCGCAGTTCGAGCCGACCTGCTTCGACCTCGATCATGCCAACGACGCGGTCGCCCATGCCGCTGCCCATCGCGAGCCGTTCAAGATGACGGTGATCAGGCCCTGACTGCGGCCGGACTCAGTCCAGCTCGACAACCTTGCCGCCAACGATGGAGACGCGCCGGTCCATGCGGCCGGCCAGCTCCATGTTGTGGGTCGCGATCAGCATCGCGACCCGCGTGGCCTTTACGAGCTGCATCAGCGCGTGAAAGACGTGATCGGCGGTGCCAGGATCGAGATTGCCGGTCGGCTCGTCGGCCAGCAGCGCACGCGGCGCATTGGCGACCGCACGCGCGATCGCGACGCGTTGCTGCTCGCCGCCGGAGAGTTCGGCCGGACGATGCTTGATGCGCTCACCGAGCCCGAGATAGGCCAGGATCTCGGTCGCACGCTTCACCGTCTCGGAACGTTTCAAGCCGCGGATCATCTGCGGCAGCATCACGTTCTCCAACGCCGTGAACTCCGGCAGCAGCCGGTGCGACTGGTAGACGAAACCGATGTCAGTCCTGCGCATCTGGGTGCGCTCGATGTCGGTCAACTGCGACGTCGGCACGCCTCCGACATAGACCTCGCCCTCGTCGGGACTCTCCAGGAGACCCGCGATGTGCAGCAACGTCGACTTGCCCGAGCCCGACGGCGCCACCAGCGCCACCGACTGACCGGCCCACAGCGCCAGCTTGGCGCCGTCCAGAATGGTCAGTTGCTGCTCACCCTGCATGTACCGCCGCTTGATCTCGTGGAGATAAACGACCGGCACATCCTCTGCCCCCTGCTCTTCCATCAGCGCCTCACTCGTAGCGAAGCGCTTCGACCGGGTCTAATCGGGCCGCGCGCCAGGATGGATACAGCGTAGCCAGGAAAGACAGGGTCAAGGCCATGATCAGAACGGCCGCGGTCTCGCCGGCATCGATCTCGGCCGGCAGCTTCGACAGGAAATAGAGCTCATTGGGAAACAGATCGGTGCTCGTCAGCCAGGACAGAAACTTCCTGATCGAATCGATGTTCATCGAGATCAGGAGGCCGACGACGAATCCGGTAAGCGTGCCGACCACCCCGATCGAGGCGCCGGTGATCAGGAATATCCGCATGATCGCCCCCTGCGAAGCCCCCATGGTGCGCAGCACGGCGATGTCCTGGCCCTTGTCCTTCACCAGCATGATCAGTCCCGAAACGATGTTCAGCGCCGCGACCAGCACGATCAAGGTCAGGATCAGGAACATCACGTTACGCTCGACCTGCAGCGCATTGAAGAAGGTCGAGTTGCGCTGGCGCCAGTCGACGAGAAAATCGGTCGGCCGGCCGCCTCGGTCACCGTCTTGCGAAACTCCTCCACCTTGTCGGGATTGCTGGTGAAGATCTCGATCGCGGTGACGTCGTTGTTGCGATTGAAATAGGCCTGCGCTTCGGCCAGCGGCATGAAGACGAAGCTGGCGTCGTATTCCGACATCCCGATCTCGAACACCGCCGCGATCTTGTAGGGCTTGATGCGCGGCGTGGTGCCCATCGGCGTCACGGCGCCCTTCGGGGCGACCAGGGTGATGCTGTCGCCGGCATGCAGCGACAATTGGTCCGCGAGCCGGCGGCCGATCGCGACGCCCTGGCCTTCGTCGAAACCTTCCAGCGAACCCTGCTTGATGTTCTTGGCGATCGACGTCAGGTTCGTGAGGTCCTGCGCGCGGATGCCGCGGATGAACACACCGGACGCATTGAACGGCGACGAACCGAGCCCCTGTCCGTCGACCACCGGCGCGGCGAGGCGGATGCCCTGCACCTGCGCGATCCGCTCCGAGACGTCCTTCCAGTCGGTCAGCGGCGACTCCAGCGGCTGCACCAGCAGATGCCCGTTCAGACCGAGGATCTTGTCGAGCAACTCCTTGCGGAAGCCGTTCATCACCGCCATCACGATGATCAGCGTGGCGACGCCCAGCATGATGCCGAGGAAGGAGAACCCCGCGATTACGGAGATGAACCCCTCCCTGCGGCGCGCACGCAGATAGCGCCCCGACAGCATCCACTCGAAGGGAGCGAAGGGGGTGGTGGTCTGCACCGGTTCGGTCATGGCGTTATCCATTGTGCGATCATCCCATGATTCGGGCCGAATGTGGCCGGATTGGCCTGAAGGGGACGGGCAGCCCCGGTGGATAATCCGATGATCGAACGAGCGCCTCAGCCAGCCAATGTCCCGCCGCTGAGCCGTGCCACGACGTCCGCGGGGGACATCATCTGGCGGGCGCCGTCGCTGCGGGTCTTCACCTCGACCTTGCCTTCGGCGAGGCTCTTGGGTCCGACCATGATCTGCCAGGGGATGCCGATGAGATCCGCGGTGGCAAACTTGCCACCGGCGCGCTGCTCGGTGTCGTCGTAGAGCACGTCGACGCCCTTGGCGAGGAGATCGCGATAGAGCTGCTCGCAGGCGGCATCTGTGTCGGAGCCACCCTGCTTCAGGTTGAGGATGACGGCGCGGAACGGGGCAACCTCCTCCGGCCATTTGATGCCGGCCTCGTCGTGGCACGCCTCGATGATCGCACCAGCCAGCCGTGACACGCCGACGCCATAGGAGCCGCCGTGGACGGTGACCTCCGCTCCATCGGGGCCGGCGACCAGGGCCTTCATCGGCTCGGAATATTTGGTGCCGAAATAGAAGATCTGGCCGACCTCGATGCCGCGGGTATGGACCCGCCGCTCGGCCGGCACCTCGGCCTCGAACCGAGCCGCGTCATGGACGTCCTCGGTCGCCGCGTAGAGCGACGTCCATTGCTTGATGATCGGGGTCAGGTCGCCGTCATAGTCGACGGACGCCGGCGGGATCGGCAGATCGAGCACGTCGCGGTCGCAGTAGACGCCGGATTCACCGGTCTCCGCGAGAACGATGAATTCGTGGCTGAGATCGCCGCCGATCGGACCGGTCTCGGCGCGCATCGGGATGCCCTTCAGGCCCATCCGCGCGAAGGTGCGCAAGTACGCGACGAACATCCTGTTGTAGGCGCGCCGCGCGCCGGCCTCGTCCAGATCGAACGAATAGGCGTCCTTCATCAGGAATTCGCGGCCGCGCATCACGCCGAAGCGCGGACGCTGCTCGTCGCGGAATTTCCATTGGATATGATAGAGATTGAGCGGCAGGTTGCGGTAGGACTTCACATAGGCACGGAAGATTTCCGTGATCATTTCCTCGTTGGTCGGCCCGTACAGCAACTCACGCTTGTGGCGATCGCTGATGCGCAGCATCTCCGGACCATACGCGTCGTAGCGGCCGCTCTCGCGCCAGAGGTCGGCGAGCTGCAGGGTCGGCATCAGCAGTTCCAGCGCACCGGCGCGGTTCTGCTCCTCGCGCACGATCTGCTCGATCTTCTTCAGCACCTTGAAGCCCAGCGGCAGCCAGGCATAGATGCCGGCCGCCTCCTGCCGCAGCATGCCGGCGCGCAGCATCAACCGGTGTGAGACGATCTCGGCTTCCTTCGGATTTTCTTTCAGAATGGGCAGGAAAAACCGCGACAGACGCATGGGCGAGGCCTTCGAGATTCGGTTCGGGCTGGCGCAGTCAAACCGGATCAGGCGGCAAAACACAAGGCTGGGTTTGAAAAAAGGCGGCTAAGCCGCCGGATTCCCAATCAATTTACCGGTTCCGCTGAAGTGGAGGATGAACGGCGCACGTCGCCGCGACGAGGCCCGCGCAGGGCGACCGGGCAAGATCCCCGCGCCCTGGCCGTCTTGAGTGCCCCCGACCCTGCTCCAAGGACCATTTGTCGAGATCGCCGATCTCGGCGCTGCCTTCGATGGTCGAGACCACGCCCTCGCGGGTCACGAGTATCGTGCGCGGAATGTCGCCCTGCCAGGACGGATCGATCTCGAACCGGAGGCGCTCGACATAGCCGTCGTTGAAGATGAAGTTCTCCGCCGTGGTGAGACCGGCCTGGTCCAGCATGGCCTGGGTCGCAGCATTCAGATTCGGCACGAGGTCGGCGCTGACGGTGACGACGTCGATCTCGGGATGATCGGACATGAACTTGCCGAGCTGCGGCAACTCGATCTTGCAGGGGCCGCAGGTGACGCCCCAGAAATGGATCAGGGTCGGACGACCCGCATGGGCCCGCAGCACCTCGCGCCAGGTACCGCGCTCGAACGGTTTCAGCGATGGTGGAGCTGCGGTGCTCGACGCCGTCAAGGCGAAGAGCCCAGAGATCGCAAGGACAGCGAATGCACGTTTCATGATTCATCTCCGATCGGCAGCAACCGATAGCCGTCCGACTTGGTCATCCAGGACAGGAATATCTGCTTGCCATGGGCGACCAGCAGCGGGTGATCCGACGCATTGTCCGTGCTGGCAAGCGCGCGCGGCTTCGACCACGTCTCGCCGTCGTCGCGGGATTGCGTCATCATCACCGTGGTGCGCTCGCCGTCGAACTCCTTCCACACCAGCGTCGTGCTGTCCTGGGTCGCGAGCACATAGGGCCGCGTCGGATTGCGGTCGGCCTGGCCGATGGCCATCGGCTCGGAGAACGTGCGGCCACCATCGCGCGAATGCGCGTAGAACAGTCCCTTGCGGATCTTGCCGTTGGTGAACCAGGCGACATGATAGGTGCCGGCCGGCGCCACGGTCAGGCTCGGCCCCTGATGCGGGCAGGCCTTGATCTGCCAATCATCGGTGCTGACCCGGTGGACCTCGCCGGGGGTGACGAGGTCGCTGAACGTGATCACGGCGTGGTCGCGGACGCTGCCTTCGAAGATGTTGCGGAACATCACGACAGGACGACCGGGCCCAGCGAACGCCAGAGCCAGCCTGCAACATTCGCAGGTGTTGTCCTGGGCCAGCGTCGCTTCGGCATAGGTGGCGCCGCCGTCGCGCGATGAGGAGAAGAACAAACCCGCACCCTCATAGGCGCGCCCGGCGGCCTTCGCCGGCACCCGATTGCGCTTGTCGAGCCACGCCACGAAGACGGTGCCGTCCTGGTCGAGCGCCAGCGCCTCGAAGCGCTGGCTTTCGTTGTTCGACGTGATGGGACGGAGCGCCGCGAAGCTTTTGCCGCCGTCCTCCGACCTGGAGTACAGCACCTGCCCATTGAACGCCTGGTCGCGGAAGATCGAGAACGCCACCGCGATGCCGCCCTTGCCGTCGACCACCAGCTTCGGCCGGGCGTCCGGCCCCCAGTCCAGATTGAGCTGCTGCTCGCTCACCGGCACGGCCGCAGAATAGGTCTGCCCCGCGTCCGTCGAGCTCGCCACCGACACCCGCCCGCCCGCCATCCAGGCCAGCCAGAGCTTGCCATCCGCGGCAAAATACGGCGTCACCTTGGTGGCGCATCGAAGCTCGGTGCCCTCGCAGGCCGCGTCAGATCCGTGCTGATGCGCCATCTGGGCTTGGGCGGCGGGCGTGAAAAGGAGACCGATCGCCAGTCCGAGCAGACAGTTTCTGAGCCGTGCCGTTGTCATGTGCGTCCTCATCGGAATGCCACCTTCATGCCCGCCAGGAACGCGCGGGGGAGCCGGCGTAGATTGTCCCGGTGGTCGCCACGTCCTGCACGCCGGACTTCATCATATTCTGCAAGTTATTGGCCGAGGCGATGTAGGTGCGGTCGAACACGTTGCGGACTTCGAAGAAGACGTTCAGCGACTTGAAAGTCTCGGATGCCAAATCGGTCTTATAGTGGACGTTCAGGTTGACGAGCTCGTAGCCCGGCGCCTTCAGCAAATTCGCGTTGTCCATATAGAAGGAATCCTTCCATTGGACCTCGACGAAGCCGCCGAGTCCGGCAAGTCCCCCGCTCTCTTGATCGTAGCCTAGCCGCGCGGTCAGCTCGTTCGGCGAGATGCCAGGGATCTTGTTGCCGGCGCGGTTGAAGCTGAAAAGCGTCGATCCGCTCGCGAGGTTCTCGGTATATTCGGTGTAGACTTGGTCGAGGTAGGTGTAGGCGGCAGTGAACCGCCACCCCGGCAGGAACCGCCAGTCCGCCGCCAGCTCGACACCCTTGTGCTCCGAGCGCGGCGCGTTGAAGGTGTAGGACGTGTTCTGCGTCCCGGTGACGGCCTGGGTGACGATCTCGTTGCGGAAGAACTCATAGAAGCCGGTTGCACTCAGGGTCACCGCCCGATTGGGCGTCCAGTCGAAGCCAACATCATAGCCGAGATTGGTCTGCGACTTCAGCTGGGTGTTGTTGCCGAAATCGCCGGTCGGCAACACGAACAGGTTCGAGACCTGCGGCGTGCCGTAGCCGGTGGCAACGCGGGCCCGCAGCAGCCAATCGCTGTTGACTCTGTAGATCAGCGCCAGCTCGGGAGCGAGATTGTCGAACTGCCTATCCGCAGTCGTGATCGTGGTCGTCGTTCCCGCAGCGTAGGTATAGGCGGTGTTTACTCCACGCAGATGGGTGCGCTCCCAGCCGAGGCCGGCCACCGCCGTTAGTGCCGACGTCAACTTGAGCTCCTCGCGGGCTCGCAAGCCGTAGTTCGTGGTCTCGCTCCAGGTGTTGGCCGAGAGGCCGCCGAGCGCTGCGTTGCCGCCGGGCACGACGAAGCGCGTATCTCCGGACGCGGTGAGCGTATTGTAGAACGCGCCGAAGAAAGCGGTCGATTCCAGCCCGAAGATCTCTCCGCGCCTGGTGATGTCGCTCATGTAGTTGTATGAGGGATAATCGCCGATGGCACTGGTAGATCCTGTCGGCTGGCTGATATTGCGATCGTCGAACACGAACTGATTGCGCCATGTCGTGTTGTTGTCGAAGTCGTGCTCCCAACGTCCGCCGACGATCGTGCGTCGATCGTTGCGGCCAAGCCCCGCCTGCAACGCGGTCTCCTGATCAACCCCACCGAGCGTATTCAGCCCGTTCTTGTTGAGGCCAACGAACGCACAGCCGGCCGCCCTGGACGACCAAGTGGTGCAGCCCTGCTGATACGGGTTTTGATAAAAATTGCTCAACGTGTATCGGATCGGCAGACGCGTGGACAGCTCGTTGTTGATGATCTTCACTGTGAAGCGGTCGTCCGGCGTGGCCTTCAGCGTGCCCAGGAAGTTCACGGTCTGGGTGTTGAACCAGCTGTTGCCCAGATAGCCGTTGCCGCGGGAATCGCTGGTGAACAGCGAGCCCTCGAAATTGCCGACCTTCTTTCCGTAGGTCAGGTAGTTGTTGAGGTAGCCGAAGCTGCCGCCTTCGCTGCCGATCTCCGCGCCGTCGATGCTGCCGCCGGGACGGGTGCGGAAATTGATCGCGCCGCCGGTCGCATAGTTGCCATACAGCGCCGAGGACGGCCCTCTGATGACATCGACCGCGCCATAGGCGTGCGGATCGATCAGGTCGCTGCGCGACAGGCCGTCCGGCTGCGTGACGGGGAATCCGTCGTCGAACAGCACGATGTTGCGGATGGCGAAGCCGTTGCGGGCATTGGAGCCGCGGATCGAGATGCCGAGGTCGCGGGGTCCGTTGCCCTGCTTGAGCGAAACGCCGGGGCTCTCGCGCAGGATGTCGCTCACCGAGAATGCCGGCCGGTCGTCATACCGACTGCGATCGATCGTCGTCGCGGTCTGGCCGGCGGGCGCCTGGCTGAGCTGGTCTCGGGCGTCGGTCGCCCCGGAGACCCGTCCTGATGCCGCCTGCCCCAGGACGGATGTGGTGGCTGCGGACGCAGCGGCCGGCTTCGGCGCGCGGGCGCTGACCGCGTTGGCCTGTACGGCCGGCTTGCGCGCGGCCCGTGGCGTCGCGGCGCGCGGCGCGTCGACGGTGACGGACGGCAACTCTCTCTCGGTCTGAGCGCGCGCGATCGTGGCCGGTTGCAGCATCATGAGCTGCAGCGCGAGCACGCTCACGCCACCCAGGGCATGACGACGGAACATGTTTGACTTCCCCGATGCCGGCTCTACGCGGCCGGTCTTCCTGGTTCAAAAATGGATCGGCGCGCGGCCGCGGCGCCGGTGACGATTTCTGTGCTCAGGAGAGGAAGGGAGGTCCTCGTGGTTGCGCCTGGACCCGGGCGCGCAGATGAACGAGGCAAAGCTCGCGCGCAGTCCAGACGATGGACGCCGTCAGACGCAGCGGAACTGCATCGAACGGCGCGGGCGGCGCATCGAGCGCCGCGGCAGCGTGCAGCACGCAGCACATGACGCAGTCAAGGCCGCAGGCGGTGCGGTCGGTATCGCCATTCGACGGCGCCGCATCCGTCTCGGCATGACAGATCGCCGTTCCGCCGAACGGATCGGCCGTCGCGATCGTCACGGCCGTCAGGGCGGACGCCGCCACTGGCGCCAGCACCTGCAACAGCATTGCTAGCAGCGCGACCGGCAGATATCGGACGAACTTCTGACGGACATTGGCAGGACGTCGGATGCGGTCAGCCGCCAGCAGCCGGCTCGCGCGCGAGCCGGCTGTCATGGCAGCGTTCAACATCCGTTGCTTCATCGAAGTCGGCCTCTCCGTCGGAGCCGCAGAGCGCCCGGCCTACATCTTCATGCCGGAATGATCGTGCTGCTTCATCATGCTGCCGCCCTCGCCGCCGGGTCCCTTGGCGCCGACCGCCTGCACCTCGAGCGTCACGGCCACCTTGCCGGCCTTCTCGAACTCCAGCGTGACCGGCAGCTTGTCGCCCTGCTTCAGCGGGCTCTTCAGATCCATCAGCATCAGGTGATAGCCGCCCGGCGCCAGCGCGACGGTCTTGCCGGGCTCGATCGTGAGTCCCTTGTCGAGCGGACGCATGGTCATGACGCCGTTGGTGACGGCCATCTCGTGAATCTCGACTCGCCCGGCGACGTCGCCCGTCACCGCGACGAGGCGGTCCGGCGCGCTGCCCTTGTTCTCGATGGTCAGATAGCCGGCGCCCGTCTTGGCGCCGCCCGGCGTGGCGCGGCTCCATGGCTGGGTGATGACGAGGTCACCGGCCTTCACGTCCGCGGCGAAGGTGGCAGAAGATCCTCCCAACAGGAGAGCGAATGCGAGCAGGGAGCGTCCGAGGAAGGTCATGTCGTTTTCCTTTTCTTGGCGGCGATGCGCCAGCTTGATCGATGAGCGCGTGTCCGCGCGGCTATATGGCCGAGCAGACGACGCAGGTCGTGGTCTTTGCGATTTGGGAGATCAGGGCCGCGCAGCGCCAGCGCGTCACGCTGCGGGCGGAGCCCTTGCCTGCGCGTTCGAGAAGGCCTTGGTAATCCGGCCAGTCGGGACACCGGCGCGCCACACAACTTCGCCCGAATCGCGGCGCGGAACGGCGGTGGCGGACAGCTCCGGCCCATCCAGGGTGACCGGCTGCGCCAGGCAGCACAGCGAACAGTCGTGGAGCGCAGGCTTGGCCGGCGACTCATCGTCCACCGACTGGGAACCGGGCTGGCCGTGGCAGATTTCGAGGCCGTGCAGGGGATCAGCCGCGGCGGACGCCGCTGCCCAGGCAGCACCGATCGGCGCCAGAATCTGCACCACCAGTGCGATCAGCACGATCGGGAGAAACGCCTGCAGCCGTTGCCGCATCAAAAGCCTGCCAAATGAACCGAATTGTTGTGCCCGAGCGAACGCCGGGAGTCGAGGTCGCGCAGGGCACAGTCAGCACATTTCGCCAGCGGTCGTTGATTAAGAACAATCCCGCCACGCCCGATGGGCGTTCGCAGGGCGCCGGCTTCTCAGGTAATTCAGCACCTATCGCGAGAAAACGCGAAAGTAAAACTCGTCAATTGCAAGCACTTACCGATCATTTCAGGAAGTGCGCGAAATTTGAACAATCGTTGCCGAAAAGGATGACAAACGCAAAAAGATCGTCTACGAATTTGGGCCTCAGGCTAACGCTTGCGGAAGTCTGGTGGTCCAAGTCTCGGGAGGAGCCCTGGCGCGCAACAAGCAGCGTCACCCCGCTTAACAAGATCAAATCTGAACTTGCGGGATATCTAAAGGGTCGACACAATTTCCGAGCAGGGCCCGCTGCCCTGCTCTATTTTTGCATTCTTCGCAGCGCCGGCACCGTCTATCGTGAACGGTATCGCGGACCGCATGAACGCCACCTGAACACCCAATCACCTCAGGCCGTCGCAGCAGTCGCAAAGCACGACAACGGAGCGCGCCACCGCGCCTTGGCCCTCGGCCATGGCGGTGTCACCGACAGCGGTTCGCGGCCAGTCACGGTCCAGCGCAACGAACCATCGCCGATCGTGAGGATGCCCGCCGCTTCGGCTGGATCGCCCGAGATGAACGTCTCTGTCAGCGACTGCAACGTCAGATGCGGTGTGCCATCGACCGTTGTCAGCGTATTCCAATGAACATGGCCGGCGAGCCCGACGATCGGGCACGGCGCATCCGCGATCGCCACGCGGATCGCGTCGGTCTCGGCATAGGCCGCGTGTCCCGGATTGGCCTCGAAGTAGTAGTTGCCGGTCTGAGCGTGCCCTGACAACGGCACGTGGCTGACGAGCAGGGTCGGCCGATCATCCTGCGCGAGCAGTTGGACCAACGCGTCGAGATCGCCCGCGGAGAGGCAAAGGCCACGGCTCCGCGTCAGACTTCACGTCCGGTTGCCAGAACACGCATCTGACATCGCCGATGATCAGAGCGCGAGACTCGCTCGGACGATCCATGATCGCTTCATTGTCGGCGAGACTGAGCAATGCGACATCATGATTGCCGCTGACATGATGATGCGTCGGCGCGAGCTTTGCGAAACACATCGCGACATCGCTTTGCAGCAGCCGATCGCGCTCGGGATCTTCGTCAGAAATCCGGTCACCGAGATCGATGACCGCATCGATGTTCTCGGCGTTCATCTGCGTGACGAAGCGCTCGAGCAATTGCAGCGCCACCGCTCCCCGCTTCGTCTGTGTATCCCGGCCGTGATGGATGTCGGCGATCACGGCAATGCGTGTCGTTGCCAAAGGCTGCCTCCCAAAGCTGCGCTGCCGCGTACCACGGGTGCATCACGGTTTTCTGACATCGCGCGTGCAGCGCGACAGTCGCTCGGTGCAACGCACAACATCCGGCTGTGGCGTGATCAATGGGGTTGTGAAACACTACTGCTCTCGGCGGCGCGATCAATGACGCCGCCGGACAACGATGGGACAGGGAGCACGGGATGTCCGGCACTAAAAAAACGTCCACGACGAGGCGCGATCTTCTCCAGGCGGCGACGGCTGCGGGCTCTGCGGCGGCCCTTCTCGCCGGCTTCGGCATCAATCCGGCGATGGCCGCCGAGATGGGCCGCTCCGAAAAGCCGCTCAAGGCGGCCTTCTCCAATGCCGGCTTGCAGGCGACCTGGTGCGCCCAGGGCAAGCAGGCCGCGGAATGGTGGGGCAAGCTGCTCAATGTCGAAGTGACTTGGTTCGACGGCCAGCTCGATGCGGTGAAACAGCGCGCCGCGATCGACAACATGGCGTCGCAGAAGTGGGATTTCGTCGCGATCCAGGCGTTCGGCATCGGCACCCTGACCCAGCCGGTGCAGAAGATGATCGATGCCGGCATTCCCGTGATCGACATGGACACGCTGATCGCGCCGCTCGATCAGATCAATGTCCACTCCTTCCTCGCACCCGACAACGAGTTCATGGGCGCATCCGTCACCCAGGCGCTGGCGACTGCGATGGGCGGCAAGGGCAAGATCATCATGACGCAGGGCGCGCTCGGCCACACCGGCGCGCAGGGCCGCGCCAAGGGCTTCAATTCGGTGATCAAGCAGTTCCCGAACATCGAGGTGCTGGACACGCAGCCGGCCGACTGGGACGTGTCGAAGACGGCACGGCTGTGGGAGACCTATCTCACGAAATATCCGCAGATCGACGCGGCATTCTTCCACAATGACGACATGGCGCTCGCCGCCTACAACATCATGAAGGCGCGCAACCGCACCAACATCCTGATCGGCGGCGTCGACGCCATGCCGCCGGCGATCCAGGCGGTCAGCGACGGCCGCATGTTTGCGACCGTGCGCAATCCGTCGTGCCGCATCCATGGCGGCGCGATCGTGGCGGGTGTCGCGGCCGTGACGGCCGGCGAGAAGAGTGGCAAGGGCATTCCGAAGCATGTGATCACCGACGGTCCGGTCGTGACCAAGGCCAATGCCGCGGGCATGCAATGGATGGAGGATCACTTCCTGATCTGAAGTCCCTCCCATGTCGGACAGCCGCCCGCCTCTTCTGGAACTGCAGGACATCACCAAGTCGTTCGGCGGCGTCACCGCGTTGCGCGGCGTCGACTTCACGCTTCGCCCCGGCGAGATCCATGGTCTCGTCGGGGAGAACGGCGCCGGCAAGAGCACGCTGATGAAAATCATCGCCGGCGTGCACACAGGATTCTCCGGCCGCTTCCTGCTCGATGGCCACGAGGTTCACTTCAACTCCACCCGCGATGCCCGCGCGGCCGGTATCGCGATGGTACACCAGGAACTCAGCGTCGCGCCGGACCTCACGGTGGCCGAGAACGTGTTTCTCGGCAACCAGCCGACCAATGCGCTGGGCATCGTGCAGTGGCGTCGCATGGCGCGCGAGGCCGCCGAGCAGCTCAAGCGACTCGGCATCGACGCCGATCCGATGAGCCGGCTGGGAGATCTGCCGATCGGCGTGCAGCAGCTGATCGAGATCGCGCGCGTGCTGTTCTCCGGCGCGCGCATCATCATCCTGGACGAGCCGACCTCGGCGCTGTCGCCGCCCGAGGTCGAGCGGCTGTTCGCGGCTTTGCGCAAGCTGCGCGACCAAGGCACCGGGATCATCTTCATCTCGCATTTCATCGAGGACATCCTGCTGATCTCCGACGAGGTCACGGTGTTCCGCAACGGCCGCAAGATCATGGAGACGCGCGCCGCCGACACCAGCAAGGCCGCGCTGATCGAGGCCATGATCGGCAAGGGACGCGATGCGCTCGAGGACAGCTACACCCACGACATCACCCTGCCCGCGCAGACGGCCGACAAGCCAGTGGTCGTCGAAGCCGACGGCCTTTCGCTGGCGCGCAATCTGAAGCGCGTCTCGTTCGCCGTGCGTGCCGGCGAGGTGCTCGGCATCTACGGCTTCATGGGCTGCGGCCAGCTCGAGCTGGCGCGCATCCTGTTCGGCAAGCTCGCACCCGACGCCGGCGAGTTGCGCATCGCCGGCGAGCCCAACCGGTTCAAGAGCACGGCGGATGCGCGCCGCGCCGGCATCGCCTTCGTGCCGGAGAGCCGCCGCGACATGCTGTTCCTGCAGGAGCCCGTCTACAAGAACGTCTCGATCAGCATCCTCGACCGCATCAACGCGGTGCTGCTGAAGCCGGCACACGAGCGCGCGCTGGCGAAGCGCCAGGTCGAGCAGTTGCAGATCCGGCCGGCCGATGTCGAGATCGAACTCGGCCTGCTCTCGGGCGGCAACCAGCAGAAGGTGGCGCTGGCCAAATGGCTCAGCCATCCGCCGCGGCTGCTGGTGCTGTGCGAGCCGACCCGCGGCATGGATGTCGGCGCCAAGAGCGACGTGATCGGAATCGTGCGGCAGCTGCGCGATCAGGGCATCGCCGTGATCGTGCTGTCGACCGAGCCGGAGACCGTGCTGTCGCTCGCCGACCGCGTCATCGTGCTCAAGCGTGGCGAGGTCGTGCGAGAATTCGCCGGCGAGACCATCAGCAAAGACCGTCTGCTCGAGGCGGCGTAGGGAGATTGTCATGGCGCATGGCGAGACCGTTCCGATGCCGGAGGCGCAGCCGCGACGCGCCGGCGGGGCCGCGGCGCTGCTGCGCTCGCAGATGCGCAACATCGCACCGTTCCTGACGCTGATCTTCCTCACCGCGTTCTTCGCGATCGCAAGCCCATCTTTTGCGACGCTCGACAATGTCGGCAACATCCTGACGCAAGTGTCCGTAACCGGCATCATCGCGGTGGGCCTCACCTTCGTGATCCTGTGCGCGGAGATCGACCTGTCGATCGCCGCCATCGCCAACGTCACCGGCATTGCCGTGGCCTACTTCACCCTGCAGGAGTCCTACGTCAACATCGCCAACGTGCCGATGCCCGGCTTTGCCGCCATCCTGCTCGCACTGGCGCTGTGCGCGCTGCTCGGCGCGGTCAACGCCTTCGGCCTGACCGTGATCGGCATTCCCTCCTTCATCATGACGCTTGCGATGATGCAGATCGCCGCCGGCATCTCGGCCATGCTGGTGCGCGGCCAGATCGCCTACAAGGTCCCGCCCATCATCACGACGCTCGGCTCTGGTTCGGTGGCGGGCGTGCCCTGGATCGTGATCGTCGCCGCGCTGATGCTGCTGCTCGGACACCTCGTGCTGACCTACACGCGGTTCGGCCGCTACGTCTACATGGTCGGCGGCAACCGCGAGGCGGCGGAATATTCCGGCCTGAACGTCAAGCTGATCCTCGGCAGCGTGATGGTGATCTCGGCGGTCTGCTCGGGGATCGGCGGCATGCTCGGCGTGGCGCATTTCGGCAGCGCGCAGCAGAACGAGTTCGACACCTATCTGCTGGACTCGATCGCCGCCGTGGTCGTCGGCGGCACCAGCCTGTTCGGCGGCCGCGGCGGCATCGGCAACACCATCGTCGGCCTGTTCGTGCTCGGCGTGCTCAACAACGGCCTCGACCACGTCAACATCGACAGCTTCCTGAAGATCCTGATCCGCGGCCTGATCCTGCTGGCGGCACTGGTGATCAACGTGTATGCGCAACGGCTGCGGGCCAAGGCGGCGGACTGAGGTTGCTGCTGTAGGGTGGGCAAAGCGACGCCGTCAGGCGGCGCGTGCCCACCGTTCAGATCGCGCGCGGAAACGCGGTGGGCACGGCGCTATCCACCACCTCGCACGCCGCAACACCGTCGCAACGCGCCTTTGCCCACCCTACGCATCCGTGTTTCCGTCATTGCGAGCGAAGCGGCGTGGCGAAGCAATCCAGGGCTGTGGACGAGACTCTGGATTGCTTCGTCGCTTCGCTCCTCGCAATGACGTGAACTACGACGGGTAGCTCAAAATTCCGGCTCCCACTGACGCAACTCGCGCGCGGCACGCGTCACCGCCTCGATCGTCGTGAACGACGCCGTTTCCACCATCAGCGTACACGCCAGCCGGAGCGCCCGTGCCTCGCACGTCGCCCGTCGTCTCTCGTCCTCGATCAGCTCGAAATCGATGTTGTGCGCGAGGCCGAGAATACGGCGGACAATCTTCGCGGCCGTAAATCCAACGGCGTCCTGGAAGAGGCGCGCCATGAAGGCCTGACGTTCGACCTCGAGACGCGCGGCCCCTGCTTCGCCTGGAAACAGCGACGACGGATAGGCATCGCCGGTCGCCTCGCTGCGCCACAGCGCCAGGAACTTGTCCGCGAACCCGATCCATACCTGACCCACGGTGGTCAGCACCCAGGTCTCGAACACCGCCCTGTCACCCGGCGCCCGCTCATGACCGGCCGACGCAAAATACGCCATCAGCAAATTGGCGATGACGGCACCGACATCAAATCCCATCGGGCCGTAGAAGGCGAACTCCGGATCGATCACCTTGGTCTCGATCTCCGTGACCATGATCGATCCGGTGTGCAGGTCGCCGTGGATCAGCGCCTCGGCGCTCGACAGGAACTTCAGCTTGAGCCTGGAGACCGCGACGTGCAGATCGAGATCGGCGCGAATATCGGCCGCTGTCGCGTCGAGCCACGGTGACGTCCAGCGATTCTGCTCGGCGATGCGATATGGATCGGTGAAGATCAGGTCCTCGGTGATCTTGCACAGCGCATGATTGCCGGCAAAGCTCGCAACCGCGTCCTTCTTCGCGGCGGCAGAGAGCGCGAGGTCGGACGTGAAGAACAGCGTCCGCGCCATGAAGGTCGTGATGTGATCGACGAAGGCCGGGTAGATCGTGCCCGCGACCAGCCCCTTGCGCATGATGATGTGCGGCTCCAGCAACTCCATCGCCGTCAACGCAAGGGCCGCGTCGTGATGGACGATGGCCGGCACCAATCCGGACGCAAGACGGCCCTGATGCGTGAGCGCGAGATGCTCGTAGTGCGCACGCGACAGCGGCAGCGGCCAGCTTTCGCCGACGAGGCGCACGTAGGGGAGCGCCTGCTTCACCGCGAGGCCGCCGGACGCCCCCTTGACGATGAAGACGAGATTGAGATTGCCGTCTCCGACCTCGGAGATCGACCAGCGCTCGGCCGGTCCGCCGAGCCGGGCAGCGACCGCAGGCGCCGCCGCGAGATAGTCGCGCAGATCCGTTTCGTTCAAAATGCGATAGCCCGGTGGCGTTCCCTGCCGGGCTTCGGCCGATGTCATCACACGTAACCTCCCTGTCGGTCTTGTTTTGACCTCCTATAGCAAAAAAGCCGACGCGCGTCCGCGCATCGGCTTCAAAGAGAACGTTGTGCGATGCGAGCGGGCTAGAACGGAATCCCCATCAGCCGCGACAGTCGCTCGATGTTGAGATAGCCGGCCTGATAGGCCACGAGCGCCAGGCCGAAGACAATCGCCGACAACAGCGTGGTCCAGATCAAGCGGCGCCCCATCAGGCTGATGGTCGGCGCCCCGGGATCGGTACCGGGCGAGCCGCCGCCCGTCTCGTGCTGGCTGCGCACGCCGAACGGCAGGGTCACGAACAGCATGACCCACCACAAGACGAAGTAGATCGCGAGCCAGGTGGAAATCAAATAGGCCATGATCGCCTCGCAGCCTCAGGCCTGCTCGATCTCGACGAGCGCGCCGGAAAAATCCTTCGGATGCAGGAACAGCACCGGCTTGCCGTGGGCGCCGATCTTCGGCTGGCCGTCGCCGAGCACGCGGGCGCCCTCCTTGATCAGCGTGTCGCGCGAGGCGATGATGTCGGCCACCTCGTAGCAGACGTGATGGATCCCGCCATCCGCATTGCGCTCGAGAAACTTCGCGATGGGCGACGCTTCGCCCAGCGGCTGGATGAACTCGATCTTGGTGTTGGGCAGAGTGACGAACACCGTGATCACGCCATGCTCCGGCAGCGGCACCGCCGCCGAAATCTCCGCACCGAACGCCGCGCCGTAGATCCTGGCGGCCTTTTCGGCGTCCTTGACAGCGATGGCGACGTGGTTGAGCCGGCCCAGCATGACATCCTCCACTTCTTCTTTTGAACGGCCGTTCAGTAGGCCGCGTCAGACTTCCAACACGTGGACGAGACAGATCGGCTTCTTGCCCCACTGCTCATTGACCGCCGAACGCACCGCCCGCCGCACGGATTCTGCCGCCGCATCGGGATCGCGACGGCGCGCCCGCGGCAGGCCTTCGAAGGTCGAGACGACAGCATCGAAGACGATGTCGTCCATCTCCTCGCCCGCCGCATTCTTCTCGGGGATGCCGACCATGTCGACCTCGGGATCATCGGCCAGCTCGCCCTTCTCGGTGATGGCGAGCGCCACGAAGATGCAGCCGGCAAAGGCCATCTTGCGGCGCTCGACCACGGCGCGCGACTTCGAGTCTTCGACGATACTGCCGTCCTTGTAGAGGCGTCCTGCCGGCAGTTGGTCGATGATCCCGGGCTCGCCGGGGCCGAGCTTGACCAGGTCGCCGTTGCGGCAGGTGATCACCTTCGGCACGCCGCAGGCACGCGCCAACCGCGCGTGCTCATGCAGATGCAGCGCCTCGCCATGCACGGGAATCAGGAGCTGCGGCCGCGTCCAGGCGATCATGTCGCGCAGTTCGTCGCGGCGCGGATGACCGGAGACATGGACGAGATGGTTGCGGTCGGTGATGATCTCGATGCCCTGCTGCACCAAGCCGTTGATGACGGCACCAACCGCCTTCTCGTTGCCGGGGATGGTGCGCGAGGAGAAGATGACGGTGTCGCCCTTGTTCAAGGTCACCAATGGATGGTCGTCATTGGCGATGCGTGCCAGCGCCGCACGCTGCTCGCCCTGGCTGCCGGTGCAGAGCGCGAGCACCTTGTCGGCCGGGAAATGGCCGTAGAGATCCATGCCGCGGAAATTCTGCACGCCGTCGAGATAGCCGGTCTCGCGCGCGACCTGCACCACGCGTTCCATGGCGCGGCCGACGATGACGACCTCTCGCTCGGCCTCGCGTGCGGCTTCAGCCACGGCGCGGATGCGCGCGACGTTGGAGGCGAAGGTGGTGACGGCGACCCGGCCGCGCGCCTCCTTGACCAGAGCCGCGATCGTCTTGGCAACCTCTGCCTCCGACGGCGAACGCCCCTCGCGCACCGCGTTGGTGGAGTCGCCGATCAGCGCCAGCAGCCCGCCGTCGCCGAGTTCACGCAGCCGCTTCTCGTCGGTCGGCGCGCCCAACACCGGCGTTGGATCGATCTTCCAGTCTCCGGTGTGGAGGACGGTGCCGATCTCGGTGTGGATCGCCAGCGCGTGCGATTCAGGGATCGAATGCGCGACCGGAATGAACTCGACGTTGAACGGGCCGATGTCGACGCGGCCGCCGGAGGGGATCACCTTGACCGGGATCTTGGCCGGGAGGCGCTCGGCCTCGCACTTGGCCTCGAACAGCGCGGCGCTGAACTTGGTCGCGTAGATCGGGCATTTCAGCCGCGGCCACAGATCGATGATGGCGCCGAAATGGTCCTCATGCGCATGAGTCAGCACGAGGCCGACGAGATTGTTGCGCTCCTTTTCCAGGAAAGCGACGTCGGGCATGATCAGGTCGATGCCTGGCAGATGCTCCTCGTCGCCGAAAGACACTCCAAGATCGATCGCGAGCCAGGAGCGCTGGTGGCGATTGCCGAGCCCGTAGATCGACAGGTTCATGCCGATCTCGCCGACACCTCCCAGCGGCGCAAATGTCAGTTCGTCGGGACGTGCCATCTAGACCGCTCCTTTGGATGCGACCGAGCCGAAATGAACATCACCGGCCGTGATCGGCTCCAATCGTCCCTCCGCGGTCCGCACCAGCATACAACCCTGTTCGTCGATCGTGTCGAAAATCCCCTCGATGATAGCATGTCCGGACCTGATGGCGACCGGCTGCCCGAGGCCTGCCGCCCGCTCCAGCCAGAGCCGTCGGATGTCGCCGAAGCCCCGCCCCTCGTTCCAGATGCCGAAATATTCGACCCAGGCATCCGACAGCGCCGAGAACAGGTCCTCGGCGGTCACCTGGATGCCGAGGTCCGCCAACGAGACCGCCGGTGTCGGAGTATCCGGCGGCGCCGCCACCACGTTGGTTCCGATACCGGCAACCACGGCGAGTCCGCCAGCTACCTGCTCCGCTTCGAGCAGCATGCCGACGATCTTGCGGCCGTCAGCCAGCACGTCGTTCGGCCACTTCAGCGCGAATGACGCGCGTGCTCCGGACTGCAGCGCAGCCTCGAGGCTCACCTGGCGCAACGCGCTCTCGATGGCGAGCCCGGCGGCGAAGCCGAGGGTGGCGGCGACGGCGGGAGCCACGTTCAGCACTTCCAGCACGCTCGAGGCCAGATTGCCGCGCGGGGCGATCCACGGACGCTGGCGACGGCCGCGCCCAGCCGTCTGCTCAGACGTGACGAACCAGCACGACGCCTTGCCGCCCTCTCGGGCTGACTTCAGCGCCTCGACATTGGTCGACCCCGCCTGATCGAACGTGACGAGCCCGTAACCCGCTGCGGCGGCACGGGCCCCAAGAGCAAACGCCATCTAGAACAGCGACTTCGCCGCGGCCGCGGCGGCGCTGACCAGCGGGCCGGGATAGGCGAAGAACAGGATGTTGAAGATGCCGGAGATCGCAAGCACCGTGCGCAGCTCGATCCTGACCGGATCGAGCGTCGGCAGCGGCTCGTCGAAATACATCGTCTTGACGATCAGCAGATAATAGTAGGCGCCGACCACGCTGGTGAGCACGCCGATCACCGACAGCGTGAACAACCCGCCCTTGATCGCGGCGACGAACACGTACCATTTGGCGAAGAAGCCCGCGAGCGGCGGAACGCCGGCCAGCGAGAACAAGAGCATCGCGAAAAAGAAGGCGAGCAGCGGATTGGTGCGCGACAGCCCGGAGAAATCGCTGATCTTCTCGAACGACTGGCCGTTGCGCTTGATCGCCATGATCACCGCGAAGGAACCGAGCGTCATCGCGACATAGATCGCGATGTAGGTCAGCACGCCCTGCGCCCCCTCGACCGTGCCGGCGGCGAGGCCGACCAGCGCGAAGCCCATGTGGCCGATCGACGAATAGGCCATCAGGCGCTTGATGTTGGTCTGGCCGATCGCAGCGAACGAGCCGAGCGCCATCGAGGCGATCGAGACGAACACGATGATCTGCTGCCACTGGAAGGTGATGCCGGGGAACGCGGTCAGCGCGACGCGCGCGAACACAGCCATCGCCGCGACCTTGGGCGCGGAGGCGAAGAACGCCGTCACCGGCGTCGGCGCGCCTTCATAGACGTCCGGCGTCCACATGTGGAACGGCACCGCCGAGACCTTGAAGCACATGCCGGCAAACAGAAACACCAGGCCAAAGATGATGCCGACGCTGCCGGTCTTGGTCACGGCCGCGATGCCGGCAAAGCTCACCGTGCCGGTGAACCCGTAGATCAGCGAGGCACCGTAGAGCAGCATGCCGGACGACAGCGCGCCGAGCACGAAATACTTCAGGCCGGCTTCGGTCGACTTGACGTTGTCGCGATGGCTGGCCGCGACAACGTAGAGCGCGAGCGACATCAGCTCGAGGCCGAGATAGAGCGTGATCAGGTCGCCGGCCGAGATCAGCACCAGCATGCCGAGCGTCGAGAGCAGCACGAGGATCGCGTACTCGAAGATGCGCCGGTCGGGCGAGGACAGGAACTCGGCCGACATCACCAAGGTGGCGATCGAACCGATGATCGCCAGGATCTTCAGGAAGCGCGCATAGCCGTCGGCGATGAAGCTGCCGCCGAACGCCTGGCCGCCCGGCTGCCTGAACACGAGGATGCCGACCACGATCAACAACGCGACCGCCAGCCACGTGACGAGCCCCGTCGTCCCCTGCCCGCGAAACGCGCCCAGCATCAACAGCGCCATGGCCCCCACGGCCAGCAGCAGCTCCGGCAGCACCACCCAAAGCTGAGGCCCAAGATTCTCGATCATCGTCTCTGTCCCGACCCCAAGGGTCTCATCATTGGAGCAGCGCGGCGGCCTTCACGGCCGTCACGGCGGTAGTGTAGTTGTTGACGAGCTGCTGCACCGAGGCCGCCGACATATCCAGGATCGGCTTCGGATAGACGCCGAATAGGATGGTCAGCGCCACCAGCGGAAACAGGATCACGCCCTCACGCAGGGTGAGATCCTTGATGCTGGCGAGCGACGGCTTGGTCAGCGCACCGAACACCACCTTGCGGTACAGCCACAGCGCATAGGCTGCCGACAGGATGACACCGAAGGTCGCGAAGAACGCGGTCGGGATCGACACCTTGAAGGTGCCGAGCAGGGTCATGAACTCGCCGACGAAGCCGGAGGTGCCGGGCAAGCCGACATTGGCCATCGTGAACACCATGAACACCAGCGCGTAGACCGGCATCCGGTTGACGAGGCCGCCATAGGCCGCAATCTCACGGGTGTGCATGCGGTCGTAGACGACGCCGACGCAGAGGAACAGCGCGCCCGAGACGATGCCGTGCGAGATCATCTGGAACACGCCTCCGGCGACACCCTGCATGGTGCCGGCGAAGATGCCCATCGTGACGAAGCCCATATGCGCCACCGACGAGTAGGCGATGAGCTTCTTGATGTCCTCCTGCATCAGCGCGACCAGCGAGGTGTAGATGATCGCAATCGCCGAGAGCGTGAAGACCAGCGGCGCGAAGTCGTGCGAGGCCAGCGGGAACATCGGCAGCGAGAAGCGCAGGAAACCGTAGCCGCCCATCTTCAGGAGGATCGCCGCCAGGATCACCGAGCCAGCCGTGGGCGCCTCGACGTGCGCGTCCGGAAGCCAGGTGTGCACAGGCCACATCGGCATCTTCACCGCGAAGGAGGCGAAGAAGGCGAGCCACGCCCAGGTCTGCAAGGAGCGCGGCACGGCGGTGTGCATCAGGGTCGGAATGTCGGTCGTGCCGGCGTTCCAGTACAGCGCCATGATAGCGAGCAGCATCAGCACCGAGCCGAGCAGCGTGTAGAGGAAGAACTTGAACGAGGCATAGACCCGGCGCGGACCACCCCAGACGCCGATGATCAGGAACATCGGGATCAGGCCGCCCTCGAAGAACAGGTAGAACAGCACGAGGTCGAGCGCCGAGAACGTGCCGACCATCAGCGTTTCCAGGATCAGGAACGCCATCATGTATTCGCGCAGTCGGTTGGTGACCGACTTCCAGCTCGCCATGATGCAGAACGGCATCAAGGCGGTGGTCAGGATCACGAACGGCAGCGAGATGCCGTCGACGCCCATGTGATAGCTGATGCCGGCCGCCAGCCAGTTCGACTTCTCGACGAACTGGAAGTCGGTCTGGTTGGGATCGAAGCGCAGCACCAGGATCACCGACACCGCGAAGGTGATCAGCGTGGTCCACAGCGCGATCCAGCGCGCATTGCGCCGGGCCGCCTCGTCATCGCCGCGGACCAGATAGATCAGCAGCGCGCCGACGATCGGCAGGAAGGTGACGACGGAGAGAATTGGCCAGGTGGTCATTGCTGGCCCCCCATGAACATGAACCAGGTGATCAGGCCGGCGACGCCGATCAGCATGGCGAAGGCATAGTGATAGAGATAACCGGTCTGGATCTTGACGACGTTGCGCGTGATGTCGAGCACCCGCGCCGAGACACCGTCCGGACCGAACCCGTCGATGACGAAGCCATCGCCCTTCTTCCAGAGGAAGCGGCCGAGCCACTTCGCCGGACGGACGAAGATCGCGTCATAGAGCTCGTCGAAGTACCACTTGTTGAGCAGGAACCTGTAGAGCAGCGGCTGCTGCGCGGCGAGCTCCTCCGGGATGTCCGGACGTCTGACGTAGAAGAAGTACGAGACCACAAATCCCAGCACCATCATGACGAAGGGAAGCTGAGCGAGCCAGGCCGGCATGTGCTCCATGTCTTCGAGGATGTGCGGGTTCATCTTCAGCGACTCGCCGAAGAAGTGCTCGACGCCATGAGGATCGGTGAACACGCCCTTGAACGGGAGGCCGGCCAGGATCGAGCCTGCCGCAAGCACGCCGATTGGAATCAGCATCCAGATTGGGCTCTCATGTGCGGCATCATAATGATGCTGATCGTGCGGCGTGCCGAAGAAGGTCTTGAACACCAGGCGCCAGGAATAGAACGAGGTCAGGCCGGCGGCGACAATGGTGAGGAAATACGCGTAGGTCGCAAACGGGTTGTGCGCGGCGTACGCGGCCTCGATGATCGCATCCTTGGAGAAGAAGCCGGCGAAGCCGGGAAAGCCGGTGAGCGCCAGGGTGCCGACCGTCATCACCGCAAAGGTGTATGGGATCTTGCGCCACAGCCCGCCCATGTTGCGGATGTCCTGCTCGTGGTGCATCGCGTAGATCACTGAGCCGGAGCCCAAGAACAGCAGCGCCTTGAAGAAGGCGTGCGTGAACAGATGGAACATGCCGACCGAGTAGGCCCCTGCCCCCATCGCCACGAACATGTAGCCGAGCTGCGAACAGGTCGAATAGGCGACGATGCGCTTGATGTCATTCTGCACGAGGCCGACGGTCGCTGCGAAGAACGCCGTGGTCGCGCCGAAGAACATCACGACGGCCTGGGCGTTCGGCGCCAGTTCGAACAGCGGCGACAGGCGCGCGACCATGAACACGCCGGCGGTAACCATGGTCGCGGCGTGGATCAGCGCCGAGACCGGCGTCGGACCTTCCATCGCGTCCGGCAGCCAGGTGTGCAGCAGGAACTGCGCCGACTTGCCCATCGCGCCCATGAACAGCAGCAGGCAGGTCAAGGTCAGCGCGTCGGCATGCCAGCCGAGGAAATTGATGGTCTTGCCGGCAAAGCTCGGCGCGGCGGCGAAGATGGTCTCGAAGTCGGTCGACTTGGCCAGCAGGAACACGGCGAAGATGCCAAGCGCGAAGCCGAAATCGCCGACGCGGTTGACGACAAAGGCCTTGATCGCGGCGGCATTGGCCGAGGGCTTCTGGAACCAGAAGCCGATCAGGAGGTAGCTCGCCAGACCCACGCCTTCCCAGCCGAAGAACAGCTGCACGAGGTTGTTCGCGGTCACCAGCATCAGCATCGCGAAGGTGAACAGCGAGAGATAGGCGAAGAAGCGCGGACGGTTCGGATCCTCGTCCATGTAGCCGATCGAATAGAGATGCACGAGCGAGGACACGCTCGTCACCACGACCAGCATCACCGCGGTGAGCGTGTCGACGCGCAGCGCCCAGGAGACCTGCAGCTCGCCGGAATTGATCCAGGGCAGCAGTTCCTTCACGCCCGCCTCGTGGTGCATGAAGCCGACGCTGATCAGCATCGCCCAGGACAGGCCAGCCGAGACGAACAGCAGCGCGGTGGTGATCGCCTGCGCCGCCCAGGTGCCGGCCGCGGCCGGCTCGGCGACATGATGGTCGTCGTGCCCATGACCGTGATCGTCATGCGCGTGCGCGTCGCCGGCGCCGTGGTGATGGCCGTCGCCGTGATGATGCTCGACCGTGTCACCGCTCGGATGGCGCGCATGCGCGCCGAGCAGCGCGATCAGGCCGGCCAGGATCGCGCCCAGCAGCGGCAGAAAGACAATGGCCTGGATCATTCGCCCGTTCCCTTACGCATGACCTTGCCGGCGAGCCGGCCCCATCTGTGCGGATCATGCGCCCTTAGCCCTTCATCATATTGACGTCTTCAACCGCAATCGAGCCGCGGTTGCGGAAGTAGACCACCAGCACGGCAAGGCCGATCGCGGCTTCCGCCGCCGCAACGGTCAGAACCAGCAGCGCGAACACCTGGCCGACGATGTCGCCGAGGAAGGTCGAGAACGCCACCAGGTTGATGTTCACGGCGAGCAGGATCAGCTCGACCGACATCAGGATGACGATGATGTTCTTGCGGTTCAGGAAGATGCCGAGGATGCCGAGCGTGAACAGCATGGCCGCGACGGCGAGATAGTGCCCCAATCCGATGGTCATTTCACCCACTCCGCCGCGTCCGTATCCTGCAGCCCCTGCCCGACCGCGACCTTGCGGACCGCCATCGCCATCTCCGGCGTGCGCGCGTTCTGGACATTGATGTCCTGGCGCTTGACGCTCGCCTTGTGGCGCAGCGTCAGCACGATCGCGCCGATCATCGCCACCAGCAGGATCATGCCGGAGAGCTGGAAGTAATGGATGTACTTCGTGTAGAGCACGAGGCCGAGTGCCTCGGTGTTGGTGACGTTGGTCGGGATCGCCGCGGTGATCGCCTTGGGCGTCGTCGGGTTGATGACCCAGTACGACACGGTCAGCAGCAGCTCGAACAGGAAGATGCCGCCGATCACGAGACCGATCGGCATGTACTGCAGGAAGCCCTCGCGCAGCTCTGTGAAGTCGACGTCGAGCATCATGATCACGAACAGGAACAGCACCGCGACCGCGCCGACATAGACCACGACCAGGATCATCGCCAGGAATTCGGCGCCCATCAGCACGAACAGGCCGGAGGCGTTGACGAAGGCGAGGATCAGGTAGAGCACCGAATGAACGGGGTTCTTCGAGACGATGACCATCACGGCCGAGGCCACGCAGACCGCCGCGAAAAGATAGAAGAAGAGCGCAGGAAGGATCATCGGACGGCCTCAGCGGTACGGCGCGTCGAGCGCGATGGCTTTGGAGATCTCGCGCTCCCAGCGGTCGCCATTCGCGAGCAGCTTGGCCTTGTCATAGTAGAGCTCCTCGCGGGTCTCGGTCGCGAACTCGAAGTTCGGTCCCTCGACGATGGCGTCGACCGGACAGGCTTCCTGGCACAGGCCGCAATAGATGCACTTCACCATGTCGATGTCGTAGCGCACCGTGCGGCGGGTGCCGTCGTTGCGGCGCGGCCCGGCCTCGATCGTGATCGCCTGCGCGGGACAGACGGCCTCGCACAGCTTGCAGGCGATGCAGCGCTCCTCGCCATTGGGATAGCGGCGCAACGCGTGCTCGCCGCGGAAGCGCGGCGAGATCGGACCCTTCTCGAACGGATAGTTCAGGGTCGGCTTCGGCTGGAAGAAGTAGCGCATCGCGAGGAAGAACGCGGAGACGAACTCCTGCAACAGCAGCGACCGTGCGGTGGCGGAAATGTTCATGACAGCCTCATTTCGGCGCGATGCCGGCGAAGTGCAGCACGCCCGCGACGATCACCACCATGACCAGCGACAGCGGCAGGAACACTTTCCAGCCCAGTCGCATCAACTGGTCGTAGCGGTAGCGCGGCACGATCGCTTTCGCCATCGCAATCAGGAAGAACATGAAGAACAGCTTCAGCGAAAACCAGATGACGCCGGGCACCCAGTTGAACGGCGGCAGATCGATCGGCGGCAGCCAGCCGCCGAGGAACAGGATCGTCGCCAGCGCGCACATCGTGGTGATCGCGACATACTCGCCGAGCATGAACAGCAAGTACGGCGTCGAGCCGTATTCCACCATGAAGCCGGCGACAAGCTCGATTCCGCCTCGACAAGGTCGAACGGCGGACGGTTGGTCTCGGCCAGCGCCGAGACGTAGAACACCACGAACATCGGGAACAGCGGCCAGACGTACCAGTTCAGGATCGTCAGCTGCGGCAGGCCGATCAGGCTGGCAAGCCCGCGCGCATGCTGCGCCTCGACCACCGCCGAGAGGTTCAGGGTGCCGGCGCAGAGCAGCACCGTGATGATGACGAAGCCGATCGAGACCTCGTAGGAGACCATCTGCGCCGCCGAGCGCAGCGCCGCCAGGAACGGGTACTTCGAGTTCGACGACCAGCCGGCCATGATGATGCCGTAGATCGACAGCGACGAGATCGCGAAGATGAAGAGAATGCCGACATTGATGTCGGCGATCGCCCAGCCGAGATTGGTCGGGATCACTGCCCAGGCCGCCAGCGCCAGCACGCAGGACACCAGCGGTGCCAGCAGGAACACGCCCTTGTTGGCGCCGGCCGGGATGATCGGCTCCTTGAGCACGAACTTCAGCAGGTCCGCGAACGACTGGAACAGGCCCCAGGGCCCGACCACGTTGGGACCCCGGCGGATCTGCACCGCCGCCCAGATCTTCCGATCGGCCAGCAGGATGTAGGCGATCGCGACCAGCAGAACCACGAGCAGCAGCACGCTCTGCGCGATCATGATGATCAGCGGCCAGAGGAAGCCGGTCCAGAACGAGCTTGCAAAGAAATCAGCCATCAGGTCACGCTCACTCCGCTGCCGTCAGCATCTGCCCGGAGGCCAGGCGGGAGCATTCCGCCATGACCGCCGATGCGCGCGCGATCGGGTTGGTGAGATAGAAGTCATCGATCAGCGGCTTGAACGGCGCCTTCTCGAGGCTGCCGCCCTTGCCCGCCAGGGTCTTGATGTCGGCGATCTTGCCCGCCTCGATCTGGTCGATCCGGCCGAGATGCGGCACGGCCTTGATGATCGCGGCGCGCAGCGCGGCCAGCGAGTCGTAGCCGAGCTTGCGTCCGAGCACATCGGAGAGCGCCCGGATGATCGCCCAGTCCTCGCGTGCCTCGCCAGGCGGGAACGACGCCCGCCCTGTCACCTGCACGCGGCCCTCGGTGTTGACGTAGAGGCCGGACTTCTCGGTGTAGACCGCACCCGGCAGGATCACGTCCGCGCGATGCGCGCCGCGATCGCCATGGGTGCCGATGTAGACGACGAAAACGCCCTCGGGCACCTCGACCTCGTCGGCGCCGAGCAGGAACATCACGTCCATGGTGCCGAACGTCGTCATCTGCGCAGCCGTAAGGCCGGTGCCGTTGAAGCCGATATCGAGGGCGCCGACCCGCGACGCCGTATCGTGCAGCACGGCAAAACCGTTCCAGTCGTCGCGCACGGCGTTGACGTCCATCGCGATCTTGGCGGCCAGCGACAGGGTCGCCGCACCGTCGTGGCGCGCGGCTGCGCCGGCGCCGACCAGCACGATGGGGTTCTTGGCGTTGCGGAAGGTGGTCGCGAACGAATGCTTGCCGGCAGCGACATCGCTCAGGGAGTCGGTGCCGGCGCCGATGTGCTCGTACGGATAGGTCAGGTCGGCCTTGGGACCGACGACGCCGACCTTGAGCTGGCCCGAGCGCCAGCGCTTGCGGATGCGGGCGTTGAGCACCGCCGCTTCCTTGCGCGGGTTGGCGCCGATGATCAGGATCGCGTCGGCCTGCTCGATGCCGGCGATGGTCGGATTGAACAGATAGGACGCACGGCCGAGCCTGGCATCGAAGCTGTCACCGCCCTGCACCGCGACGTTGGTCGAGCCGAGCTTGGCGAGCAGATCCTTGAGCGCGAACATCTCCTCGACCGCGGCGAGATCGCCGGCGATCGCGCCGATGCGCTTGCCGTCGATGCGCGACAGCTTGGTGGCAATCGCCTTGAACGCCTCCGGCCAGGTAGCCGGGCGCAGCTTGCCATCCTCGCGCACATAGGGACGGTCGAGCCGCTGCGTGCGCAGGCCGTCGACGACGTGACGGGTCTTGTCGGAGATCCACTCCTCGTTCACGCTGTCATTGATGCGCGGCAGGATGCGCATCACCTCACGGCCCCGGGTGTCGACCCGGATCGCCGAGCCGACGCCATCCATCACGTCGATCGACTGCGTCTTGCCGAGCTCCCAAGGGCGCGCGGCAAAGGCGTAGGGCTTCGAGGTCAGCGCGCCCACGGGGCAGATATCGACCAGATTGCCCTGCAGCTCCGAGCTCAGCGCCTGCTCGAGATAGGTCGTGATCTCCATGTCCTCGCCACGGCCGATCGCGCCCATTTCCGGCACGCCGCACACTTCCGCCGAGAAGCGGACGCAGCGCGTGCACTGGATGCAGCGGTTCATCGAGGTCTTGACCAGCGCGCCGATATACTTGTCCTCGACCGCACGCTTGTTCTCGGCGAAGCGGCTGGTGTCGACACCATAGCCCATCGCCTGGTCCTGCAGGTCGCACTCGCCGCCCTGGTCGCAGATCGGGCAGTCCAGCGGATGGTTGATCAGAAGGAATTCCATCACGCCTTCGCGTGCCTTCTTGACCATCGGCGACCGCGTCGAGATCTCCGGCGGCTCGCCCTTCGGGCCCGGCCGGCAGTCGCGCACGCCCCAGGCGCAGCTTGCGACCGGCTTCGGTCCGCCCTTCACCTCGACGAGGCACATCCGGCAGTTGCCGGCGATCGACAGCCGCTCATGATAGCAGAAGCGCGGAATCTCGGCGCCCGCCGCCTCGCACGCCTGCAGCAGCGTGTACTCCGGCGGCACATCGATCTCTTTGCCATCGATGATGATCTTGGTCATTGCCTCACATCTCTCTCAAACCACGGACCGCCGCGCCGTCGCGCGCCCGAAGGGCGCGGCATGCGCGGAGGAAAACCTTGCTGGCGGACAGGACCGCCATCGCCTACTCCGCCGCCACCATGTGCGCGGGATCGCGCACGCCGACGTCGTCGACATCGGCCTTGTGCGAATACTGATCGATCCGCGCCTCGATCTCGTGACGGAAATGCGTGATCAGGCCCTGGATCGGCCAAGCTGCGGCATCGCCCAGTGCACAGATCGTGTGACCCTCGATCTGCTTGGTGACTTCGAGCAGCATGTCGATCTCGCGCTTGTGCGCCCGGCCCTCGGCCATGCGCGTCAGAACGCGCCACATCCAGCCGGTGCCCTCGCGGCACGGCGTGCACTGGCCGCAGCTCTCATGCTTGTAGAAGTAAGAGATGCGCGCGATCGCCCGGATCAGGTCGGTCGACTTGTCCATCACGATTACGGCCGCGGTGCCGAGGCCGGAGCGCAGCTTCGACAGGCTGTCGAAATCCATCGGCGTGTCGATGATCTGCTCGGCCGGCACCATGCGCACGGACGAGCCGCCGGGGATGACCGCCTTCAGATTGTCCCAGCCGCCACGGATGCCGCCGCAATGCTTCTCGATCAGCTCGCGGAACGGAATGCCCATCGCCTCTTCGACGTTGCAGGGCCGCTCGACGTGACCGGAGATGCAGAACAGCTTGGTGCCGACATTGTTCGGGCGGCCGATGCCGGCGAACCACGCGGCGCCGCGGCGCAGGATGGTCGGCGCCACCGCGATCGACTCGACGTTGTTGACCGTGGTCGGGCAGCCATAGAGGCCGACATTGGCTGGGAAAGGCGGCTTCAGCCGCGGCTGGCCCTTTTTGCCTTCGAGGCTCTCCAGCAGCGCGGTTTCCTCGCCGCAGATATAGGCGCCGGCGCCATGCGCAACATACAGATCGAACGGCCAGCCATGGATGTTGTTCTTGCCGATCAGGTTGGCCTCATAGGCCTGATCGATCGCCGCCTGCAGCCGCTCGCGCTCGCGGATGAACTCGCCGCGCACATAGATGTAGCAGGCATGCGCGTTCATCGCGAAACTGGCGAGCAGGCAGCCCTCGACGAGATGATGCGGATCGTGCCGCATGATCTCGCGGTCCTTGCAGGTGCCGGGCTCGGATTCGTCGGCGTTGACCACGAGATAGCTCGGCCGGCCGTCGGTCGATTCCTTCGGCATGAACGACCATTTCAGGCCGGTCGGAAAGCCTGCGCCGCCACGGCCGCGCAGGCCGGAGGCCTTCATCTCGTTGATGATCCAGTCGCGACCTTTTTCGATCAGCGCCTTGGTGCCATCCCAGCTGCCGCGCCGGCGTGCGCCTTCGAGGCCCCAATCATGCAGGCCATAGAGGTTGGTGAAGATGCGGTCCTTGTCGTCGAGCATGATCAGACGGCTTCCTCGAATGTCAGCGGTTCGACTGCATGTTGGCGATGAAGGCGGCGCAGCCGCCGAACACCAGGGCCCACAGCAGACTGGACTCCAGCGTCGCGTCGAGCGCGAACCGCTGCAGCACGAAAATGAAGGCGGCAGCCGCGAGCGTATGCAGCGCCACGTAGCGCCAGTTCTTCATCGCGGCGCCCTCTTGGCTCAGGGCCGCAACGCGGGTGCGCTTGCGGCTCATGTCTTTTCCTTCAACGTGGTCGGACCGCCGGCGGGCGCCGAGAACTGGCGGCCGTTCTGCGGACCGGGCGTCGGCAGATTGCCGGTCGCGAAGCCGTCGAGCACCTTGCCGAAGCTCTCCGGCGTCAGATCCTCATAGGTGTCCTTCCAGATCTGCACCATCGGCGCGTTCACGCAGGCGCCCAGGCACTCGACCTCTTCCCAGCTGAAGTCGCCGTCCTTCGACAGGTGGAAGGGATCGTGATGGATGCGATGCTTGCAGACCTCGATCAGTTCCTCGGCGCCGCGCAGCCGGCACGGCGTGGTGCCACACACCTGCACATGCGCCTTCTTGCCGACCGGCTGCAGCTGGAACATCGTGTAGAAGGTCGCGACCTCGAGCACGCGGATATAGGGCATGCCGAGCATGTCGGCGACGACGCGGATCGCCGCCTCCGACACCCAGCCCTCGTTCTGCTCCTGCGCCCGCCACAGGATCGCGATCACGGCAGAGGCCTGGCGGCCTTCCGGATATTTCGCGATCTGCGCTTTGGCGAAGGCAAGGTTCTCGTCCGTGAACGCAAAGCTCGCGGGTTGGACTTCCTTCGGGGCAAGACGGCGGACGGACATGGCTCTTCAATCTTTCATTGCATGCGGCGCGCGGCATTTGCATTGAGCGCTGCGACGCGATTCTGCCAGAAGGCACTTGCAGTTCCGAACACGTTAT
Source organism: Bradyrhizobium oligotrophicum (assembly GCA_050641875.1). Taxonomy (GTDB): domain Bacteria; phylum Pseudomonadota; class Alphaproteobacteria; order Rhizobiales; family Xanthobacteraceae; genus Bradyrhizobium; species Bradyrhizobium oligotrophicum_B. Next base: position 5,440,857 of record CP192619.1, on the reverse strand, counting down.
AGCCAACGTGGGCGGACGCCTTGATCCGGTCGAGGATCGACAGCTCTGTCACGGTCTCGAAGCGGCCGCTCGCGGGGTCATAGACCATCAGCTGCATCGGCGTCTGATCGAGGATGTAGCGCGACACCGTATGATTGCGGTCCTGGCCGTGCTCCTCGCACAGGATCATGCTGTCGGTCGCAAGCAGCCGCGCCCCGCCCTTGATCGCATCGATCTCGACGCCCTCGACGTCGAGCTTGATCAGGTACTTGCCGGAAGCGGCGACCTTGCCGTCGTCGATCAGATCATCGAGCGCCATCACCGGCACCTGCTCGCCGCCGGCGGCGTCGCCCGCAATGCTGAAGGCCTCGTGCTTGGTGCCGGTCAAATAGGCCGTGCCGCGGCAGGCGCCGATCGCGCACTTCATCACCTCGAAGCGGCCGGCATTGATCCGGGCGTTGTTGGCGAGCTTGGCGAAGTTCGCCGAGGACGGCTCGATCGCGATCGCCTTGTGCGCGCCGTAGGGCGTGCTCGACACCAGCACCGACCAGTAGCCGTAATTGGCCCCGCCGTCGATGAAGGTGTAGTCGACATCGACAGTGCCGAGAAACAGGAGTTCGAGCTCGTCCTCGTAGTGATAGTCGCGGTTGAGCAGCTTGCTCCAGTAGCCGTCGCCATAGGGGAACTCGAACACGGCGTCCGGGTTGAGCTTCACCGCGATGTCGCGCTCGGGCAGCGCCAGGCGCAGCAGGTTGGCACAGCGGTTGTAGCCGCGATGCGAGAAATGCGACGAGATCTTCGAGCCGGCCGCCAGCGCCAATGCAGCCGTGCGCTCCCAGAGGTTCGCCCCTTCGAGCGCTCCGGAAACACGATCGAACTGGATCGGCGCATGGCCCATCAGCGGTCCACCTCTCCAAAAACGATGTCGAGCGAGCCGAGGATGGCCGAGACGTCGGCGAGCAGATGGCCGCGACAGATGAAATCCATCGCCTGCAGATGCGCAAATCCCGGAGCCCGGATCTTGCACTTGTACGGCTTGTTGGTGCCGTCGGCGACGAGGTAGACGCCGAACTCGCCCTTCGGCGCCTCGACGGCCGCATAGATCTCGCCCGCGGGGACGTGCACGCCTTCGGTGTAGAGCTTGAAATGGTGGATCAGCGCTTCCATCGAGCGCTTCATCTCACCGCGGCGCGGCGGCGCGATCTTGTTGTCGGTGATCATCACCGGGCCCTGCCCGTCCGGCGCGCGCAGCTTCTGGATGCACTGCTTCATGATGCGCACGGATTGGCGCATCTCCTCCATGCGGATCAGATAGCGGTCGTAGCAGTCGCCGTTCTTGCCGATCGGAACGTCGAACTCCATCTCGGCGTAGACGTCATAAGGCTGCGACTTGCGCAGGTCCCATGCAGCGCCGGAGCCGCGTACCATCACGCCGGAGAAGCCCCACTCCCAGGCCTGCTTCAGGGTCACGACGCCGATGTCGACGTTACGCTGCTTGAAGATGCGGTTGCCGGTGAGGAGCCGATCGAGATCGTCGACCACCTTCAGGAACGGATCGCAGAATGCGTCGATGTCGTCGATCAGCTTCGGCGGCAGGTCCTGGTGGACGCCACCGATGCGGAAGTAGTTGGCGTGCATGCGCGAGCCGGAAGCGCGCTCATAGAACACCATCAGCTTCTCACGCTCCTCGAAGCCCCACAGCGGCGGAGTCAGCGCGCCGACGTCCATCGCCTGGGTGGTGACGTTGAGGAGGTGCGACAGCAGCCGTCCGATCTCGGAGTAGAGCACGCGGATCAGCTGGCCGCGGCGCGGCACCTCGATGCCGAGCAGCCGTTCGGCGGCAAGGCAGAAGGCATGCTCCTGATTCATCGGCGCGACGTAGTCGAGCCGATCGAAATACGGCATCGCCTGCATGTAGGTCTTGGTCTCGATCAGCTTCTCGGTGCCGCGATGCAGAAGGCCGATATGCGGATCGACGCGCTCGACCACCTCGCCGTCCAGCTCCAGCACCAGGCGCAACACGCCATGCGCCGCCGGATGCTGCGGGCCGAAATTGATCGTGAAATTGCGGAGGGCCGGGCTCTGCTCGTTCATGCTCGCGCTCCCACTCACTTATTCGCCTTCTCGTCGCCCGGCAGCGGATAGTCCGCGCCTTCCCAGGGCGAGAGAAAATCGAACTTGCGGAATTCCTGGTTGAGCCTGACCGGCTCGTAGATCACCCGCTTCTCCTGGTCGTCGTAGCGCACCTCGACGAAGCCCGTCGTCGGAAAGTCCTTGCGCAGCGGATGGCCGTCGAAGCCGTAGTCCGTCAGCAGGCGCCGCATGTCCGGGTGGCCGACGAAGATCACGCCGTAGAGGTCGTAGGCCTCGCGCTCGAACCAATCAGCGCCGGGAAAGACGTCGATCAGCGACGGCACCTGGGTGGTCTCGTCGGCCTCGGCCTTGAGCCGGATCCGGGCGTTCAGTGTCGGGGACAGGAAGTGGTAGACGACGTCGAAACGCTTGGCGCGCTCGGGATAGTCGACCGCCGTGACGTCCGTGATGTTGACGAAGCGGAGAGCCGGATCATCACGCAGGTACTTCACCACCTCGACGATCCGGGCCGCCTCGACATCGACCGTGAGCTGATTGAAAGCGACCGAATAGCCGAGCGCAGCGCCCGGGAGCGCGCTAACGATCGTCTGCCCAAGGGCGTCGAGCCTGCCGTCGTCCATACGAAAAAACCTTCAGCGTTCGATGGTGCCGGTGCGCCGGATCTTCTTCTGCAGCAGCAGAACACCATACAGCAGCGCCTCGGCGGTCGGCGGACAGCCGGGCACATAGATGTCAATGGGAACGATGCGGTCGCAGCCGCGGACCACCGAGTAGGAATAGTGATAGTAGCCGCCGCCATTGGCGCACGACCCCATCGAGATGACGTAGCGCGGCTCCGGCATCTGGTCGTAGACCTTGCGCAGCGCCGGCGCCATCTTGTTGGTCAGCGTCCCGGCGACGATCATCACGTCGGACTGGCGCGGCGAGGCGCGCGGCGCGAAGCCGAAGCGCTCGACGTCGTAGCGCGGCATCGAGACCTGCATCATCTCGACGGCGCAGCAGGCCAGGCCGAACGTCATCCACATCAGGGAGCCGGTACGGGCCCAGGTGATGAGGTCGTCAGCGGTGGCAACGAAGAATCCCTTGTCCGACAGCTCGGACCTGACCTCGAGGAAATACGGGTCGTTGGCACCGATCGGCCTGCCGGTCGCGGGATCGAGAATGCCCTTCGGGGCCGGAGCGATCGCCGGCCCGGTCGAGGACGTGGTCGGGCTCAATCCCATTCAAGCGCGCCTTTCTTCCATTCGTAGGCAAACCCGACCGTCAGCACGGCCAGGAACACCAGCATCGACCAGAAGCCGGCCGCGCCGAGCTTGCCGAATGCGACTGCCCAGGGGAACAGGAAGGCGACTTCGAGGTCGAAGATGATGAAAAGGATGGCAACCAGATAGAAGCGGACGTCGAACTTCATCCGGGCATCGTCGAATGCGTTGAAGCCGCACTCGTAGGCGGAGAGCTTCTCGGGATCGGGCTGCTGGTAGGCGACCAGGAACGGCGCGATCAGCAGCACCACCCCGATGATGGCTGCGACACCTATGAAAACGACGAGGGGAGATAGTTCTGAAGGATGCCGGTCATCGGCGCCACTTTCCTCTGCGGTTTCGGTGCAAACCGCAGACTCGTTGCATTGGAATTGGTCGAAGCCTTAGCGCAGCGCACCAAGCCGCGCAAGACAAGCCGTCTCGCCGGTGTCATCCCTCCCCACATTGCGGAAACCCGGACACACCGAGCAACGGCGCCGCGGATGACGCGTGCAGGAGCCGCATTGCAGACCCGCAGCATTACGGCGCCGCACGGTCCAACGCAGGATGCTGAGGCGATCAGCAATCGCGAGGACGCACGCCGTTGTGCGCAGGCTGGCTGGTCGGAGACGGATGCGGATCAGCGTTCGACCGGGCGATCCAAACGAGGCGACTGGACCGTCACCCGATAGGCTTCCGTTACCGCGGGAGATGGTCACGAAGGGCCGCCGGATCAAGATCATCCACGGCCGCCGTCGATGCCGGCACCGGTGCCCGCGGCCAGCCCCGCCGCATACTCCCGATTGCCGCCGCGACGGCTGCAACCGATGAAACCATTTTGAAGAAACGAAGAAACGGGATCGAAACAAAGCGAAGGTACATGTCCAGCCAACAAAGTGGCGCTCTGAGACGCCGGGAGGCTGACATGAACCACTCGCTGCATTCCGCAGACCGATCGACCCATTTGAAGATCGTCGTCGTTGCCCTGCTCGCCGGCATCGCGGTGACCGCTTTCGGTATCGCGACCCGCGCAAACGTCGACTACAGCCAGACGGCATCGCATGTCGTGAAGGCCGGCAAGCCGGTGACCATGACGAGTTCCCGCGACTCGATGGTCCGCTGAGGCCACTGCTCCGCTGCCATCTGACGGCATCGCAGGCCACCCGCCGGGTGGCCTTTTTCATGCCCGATCGGAAAGTTGGCGACGGAGCGCTTGCAGTCCGGCGGAGCGTTGGGTCATAGGCGGGAAGGGATCGCGCGGCGGCGCTGCTTGCGCCAGCGGACCGATCACATCGAAAGCTAAGCCATTGAAAACATGGCGCGAGAGACGGGGCTCGAACCCGCGACCTCCGGCGTGACAGGCCGGCGCTCTAACCAACTGAGCTACTCCCGCGTGATCGCGAAATCCGCGGAGGAGTGCGACTTAAAGGGGCGATGTTTCGAAGTCAAGGACAATGAACCGAGAGCTGTGCGAAGTCCTCGACGGGGGAGCGATGCAGAACGTCCGGTCTCCTTGGCCGGGCCCAGGCAGCCGACGTTGATCGCCGCAGGATGATGGGCCATCCCGTGTCTCTCCTTCCAGACCGCGACAACCCCTGCCCCGCGGCGGCAGCGCTGGCGGTCGCTTCGCGAAGATGTCGCGGGCCGGACATGGCAGAATGCGCGCCAGGTCCGACCGGGCATATTGAAATTTCGGCCGTCGTCCCCCCGAGGCGTACGGGGCTGACCAGGAAGCGGCTGAGAGGAGATTCCTCGTGGCGCCGCCCACGAATCGCCCGGCACCTGTGTGAGGAAGATGAGCTTCGAATCGCCGGAGTCGGTATCCTGCAGATGGAGCGCGCAATCCTGCCATCGGCGAGGCGGCGCTTATCAATGCCGGCCGCGAAACGTCGCATTCCGCAGCGGGGGAGCCGGCGGAGACGTTCTTTGGTCGAGCGAAAACCACTGACAGCCTCCGTCCCTGGTATCTGGCATGCAAATACTGATATATTAGTATACTGATACCTTCGGCAACATCTCTCTCTTTCCTCTCTCTCGTGGTGCCCATGTCCGACCCGCTTCGCAGCTACACCCACTCCGTCACCGAGCGCCTGCTCCGCTACGTCGTGATCGACACCCAGTCGGACCCGACGTCGCCGACCTGCCCATCGACGCTCAAACAGAAGAATCTCGGTCGGTTGCTCGCAGCCGAGCTGCAGGCGATGGGCCTCTCGGACGCCCATCTGGACGACCACGGCTACGTCTATACGACCATCCCCGCCACCACCGACAAGGCCGTGCCGGTGATCTGCTTCTGCTCGCACATGGACACGTCGCCCGACTGCTCCGGGGCCGACGTGAAACCGCAGATCGTGCGCAACTACCAGGGCGGCGACATCGTGCTGCCCGGGGATCCGAGCCAGATCATCCGTGCGGCTGAGCATCCGGCGTTGAAGGACCAGATCGGCAACGACATCGTCACCACCGACGGCACGACCCTGCTCGGGGCCGACAACAAGGCTGGCATCGCCGAGATCATGGACGCGGCGCAGTTCCTGATCAGCAACCCGCAGATCAAGCACGGCACCATCAAGATCCTGTTCACGCCGGACGAGGAGATCGGCCGCGGCGTCGACAGGGTCGACCTGAAGAAGCTCGGCGCCGATTTCGGCTACACGATGGATGGCGAGACCGCCGGCAACATCGAGGACGAGACCTTCGCCGCCGACGGCGCCACCATCCTCATCAACGGCGTCAGCGCCCATCCCGGCTTTGCCAAGGGCAAGATGGAGCACGCCATCAAGATCGCATCCGCGATCGTCGAGCGGCTCCCGAAGGATGGCTGCTCGCCGGAGACGACGGAGGGCAAGGAAGGCTTCCTGCATCCGGTCGGGATCTCCGGCGCGCTCGAACAGGCGCGGCTCGATTTCATCGTGCGCGATTTCAGCGAGCAGGGCTTGCGACAAAAGGAGGCGCTGCTCGAGGACATCGTCAGGGATGTCCTGAAGGACTATCCGCGCTCGAGCTATCGGATGGAGGTCCGGCAGCAATACCGCAACATGAAGGAGGTCATCGATCTGCATCCGGAGATCGTGACCTATGCCGAGGAGGCGATCCGCCGGGCCGGCCTGACGCCAGTCCGGACATCGATCCGCGGCGGCACCGACGGTTCGCGGCTGTCGTTCATGGGCCTGCCCTGCCCCAATATCTTTGCCGGCGAGCATGCCTTCCACTCGCGTCTCGAATGGGTCAGCGTCAAGGACATGGAGAAGGCGGCGCAGACCATCGTCCATCTGGCGATGATCTGGGAAGAGCACTCCTGAGGGTTGTCCGGCGGTCAGGCGCGCGCCGTCACCAGCCAGATCGAGCCCGACAGCGCGACGCTGCCACCATCCTGATGCTGTGCCAGCAGCTCGCGCACCGAGAGCCGCACCGCATCGCGCGTCTCCGCCGGGTGCCCTTCCAGCGCACGGCTGGCAGGGCCGATCTCGAACGCCGACTGCACCGCGGCGTCCAGCCCCTGCCCGCGCGCGATGTCGAGCGACAGCGCGTGCGCCTGCAGCGCGACGTCGGTGAAGCCGGCTTCGCTGAGGATCCGCGTCACCCGCGCCTCGGATGCGAACGCGAACGGGCCCGGATCCTCCGGCGCCATCTCCGGCAGCTTCGGGACGTGACGATAGACCGCCTGCAGCGGCGCGATCATCCAGGGATTGGCCTTCGGCTCGCGCCAGCAGGCGAACACGACGCGGCCGCCCGGCTTCAGCGCCCGGCGGATGTTGGCGAAGGACGTTACGGGATCGGCGAAGAACATCACACCGAAGCGCGACACCAGCAGGTCGAAGCTGGCCCCCGGGAACGGATGCACGGTGGCATCGGCCAGCACGAACTCGGCGGCAAGCCCGGCCGGCGCCACGACGCGCGCCCGCTCCAGCATCGGCGCGGAGATGTCGACCCCGAGCACATGCCCGCCCGGCGCCACCTGCCCGGCCAGCGCGATCGACAGGCCGCCGCAACCGCAGCCGATATCGAGCACACGATCTCCCGGCTTGGCCGCGATGCGGTCGATCAGGATCTGCGACACCGGTGCGAGCAGGATGTCCTGCGCCTCCTGGCGATCGGACCAGCGCTGGCCGCCCGGCCCGTTCCAATAGGCGATCTGGTCGGCGTTGCGGTCGTCCCCTGCCGGCAATTGCATGATGTGCCCTGTCTGATCGAGGTCATCGCGAGAGCCGGCATCGCGCATGCAGCCGCCTGTCCTGTCAAGGCACGAGGCCGCGATGCGCTCGCGGAAGAAAGTGGGCCGGTTCTCACCACCGTTCGGAGAGACTTTCGCCGACGGCGAGAGCGCTCCAACGTCGGCTCAGCCGCGCGAACTCCTGTCGGATGGCATCGCGCCGCGCCGGCGTGTAGGCGGCGCGCTCCTCCGCTGACATCCCGTCCAGCAGGCTGCGCGCCGACCGCGCCATCTCGGCCCCACGCGCCCGCAGCGCCGGATCCTCGGCCTGCTGCAGCCAGTCCTGCCAGCACACACAGGTGGCGCGCTCGGAGCGGGCATAGTCCTCGCTGCGCTCCGGCATCAGGCGCTGGTCCCTGGTCTCATGCCGGCGACGCAGCCGCGCGGCCTCGCGGGACGAGGTCGCTTGCGGGACCAGATGAAAAGTCCCGGCCGTGCCGCCGGCGGCGAGCCGCCCGAACACGGCGCCGTCGATCCCGAGATGCTTCTCGATGATGAAGTGTTGCAGATCATGCGGCATCCAGGGATCGAAGCCAGGCGCCGGGCTCATTTCGAGGGTCCGTCCGTCGCCGAGCGTCGCGCGAACTGCATAGCGGCGCTCGCCGGTACGGACGAAGGAGACAATCATGGGCGGTCGCGGACGACGAGACATGGGACACTCATAGTTGGCAACGGCCCCATCATACCGCCACGGGCGAAGGATCGATAGATGCGCGCGGACCTGCTGGGGACCGCTGCAGCGTAATGCAATAGCGGGACAGCCTCTGGTCTCGCTCTTGCTTCAGTTAGGCGCGTCAGGAGCCACATGCGCACTCTCATCGTTGCCGATCTTCACTACACGCTGCCGCAGTTCGACTGGCTGGTGGCGGCTGCCGATCATTTCGATGCGGTGGTGTTCGCCGGCGACGCGCTCGATCTCGCCTCGATCGTCGACATCCGCGCCCAGATCGTGGTCGTGAAGACATATCTCGCGCTTCTGGCGGCCAAAACGCGCGTCATGATCTGCTCGGGCAATCATGACCTGGAGGAGCGCAGCCCGGATGGCGAGAAGATCGCCGCCTGGATCGGCACGGTCGGCGGGCTCGGCATCGCGGCCGACGGCGATGACATCCTGATCGGCGATACGCTTTTCTCGCTTTGCCCGTGGTGGGACGGTCCCCTCGTCAAGGCCGCGATCGCGCGTCAGCTCGATGCCGCCGCGACGCGCAACGCAGCCCGCTGGATCTGGGTGCATCATGCGCCGCCGGCCAACTCGCCGGTGAGCTGGGGCGGCAAACGCTTCTTCGGCGACACCGAGCTCGAAGGCTTCATCGCGCGGCACCGCCCGGCGATGGTGATCTCCGGCCACGTCCACCAATCGCCCTTCATCACGAACGGATCCTGGTTCGATCGCGTCGGTGAAACTTGGGTCTTCAACACCGGGCGGCAGCCTGGGCGCCCCCGACCTACATGGTGCTCGACACGGACGCCCAGCGTGCGTTCTGGCTGGCGGCGGGGCAAGCCGAATGGATCGATCTCACCGGCCCCCTGCAACGCCCGGCCCAGCCCGTGACGGTGGCACCGGACTGGCTCAGAGCCGTGGATCGGATTCCAGATCCGTTCCTGGCGAGACCTGCTGCGGCGGCAGATTGATCATGCTCTGCAAGACGTCGCCGACCATCGACAGATGCGTGCCATGGCCGGCATATTGCCGCTTCAGATCGGCGAGATAGGTGTTGGCGACGTTGAGGCGCTGCGCCAGCATGCGCGCGATCGACAGTGTCGCCTCGGGATTTTCAGCAAGGAAGCGCTGCGCATCGAGGATCTCGTAGATGCGGCAATCCGCCGCCGCGCGCACGGTCGCGGTGTGCGGCTGATCCAGCAGCAGTGACATCTCGCCGAATAGCGCGCCCGGCTCGGACACAACGGCTACAGTCGCGCCGGCCTTGATGACCTCCAACCGGCCCTCGAGCAGGATGTAAAGATGTCCGGTGCTGTGGCCTTCCTCAAGCAGATCGGAGCCCGCGACGATCGTGCGCTCGTGTCCGCCAGTGCAGTGACGCAGGAAGTCGGTCATCGTTTCGTCCGCGATGTTTCACCCCGCGCGAAGCTAGCCGAAGAACAGCCGGTCGCCACGCAAAATCGTTCTGACACTTGGTAGCGGCCGCCGAAAAGGATTTTCAACCCTGTCCCACGGCGACTTCCCGCCGCATCTACGCTTCACCACAAGGCTGCGGTATAACCTTCCTACTACCTCTGACAGAGGTTCAAATGGGCGGAATTGGTCGTCATGCAACAATGGGTGGTGGAGCTGATCGTCTCCTGGCTTCCCTTCATCTTCCTGATCGGGGTTTGGTTCTGGCTCAGCCGTCGAGGCGGATTGGGTCCCAGCGCAAGGGTGGTTCAGCTCTACGAGCAGCAGATCGAGGAAACCAGACGTACGAACGCGCTGCTGGAAAGGATTGCGGTCAGCCTGGAAAAACAGCGCCTGCCGCAATAGCCGCAACACCAATTCGAGCGTACGGGCCGGGCAAATCCAAGTGGTAGGCGGTGAGAGATTCGAACTCCCGACCCTCTCGGTGTAAACGAGATGCTCTAACCAGCTGAGCTAACCGCCCTCACGTCGCGCTTCTTTACCCCCTGCCCGATGCGCAATCAACGCCGGAACCGCTCTGCGGCTCCGGAAAGCCGTGGTGCCGCGACTTCGGATGACGCTCCGGCGAGGCCAGAACTCGCAAACGAAAACGGCGCCCGTGGGGGCGCCGTTTCCTTGGATGCGTTCGGACCTCAGTGGGCGGTCAGGCCGCCGGCGGCTTCGTCGCCATCGGCCTTCACCGGGACCTTGGTGTCCTCTTCCCAGACGATCGGCACCGGCTTGCGGACCAGGGCCCGGGCGACGACGTCGTCGAGACGGGAGACCGGGATGATCTCCATGCCGCCCTTGATCGCATCGGAGATCTCCGTGAGATCCTTGGCGTTGTCCTCGGGGATCAGCACCGTCTTGATGCCGCCGCGGGCAGCGGCGAGCAGCTTCTCCTTCAGACCGCCGATCGGCAGCACGCGACCACGCAAGGTGATCTCGCCGGTCATCGCCACGTCGTGACGGATCGGAATGCCCGTCATGACCGAGATGATCGCGGTCGCCATCGCCACGCCCGCCGACGGACCGTCCTTCGGGGTCGCCCCCTCCGGCACGTGAACGTGGATGTCGCGACGGTCGAACATCGGCGGCTCGATGCCGTAGTTGATCGCCCGCGACCGGACATAGGACGCCGCCGCCGAGATCGACTCCTTCATGACGTCGCGCAGATTGCCCGTCACCGTCATCTTGCCCTTGCCGGGCATCATGACGCCTTCGATCGTCAGCAACTCGCCACCGACATCGGTCCAGGCCAAGCCCGTCACGATGCCGACCTGATCGTCGCTCTCGATCTCGCCGAAGCGGTACTTCGGAACACCCAAGAATTCCTCGACGGTCTTCTCGGTGATCTTCACCGACTTCTTCTTGGACATCATGAGCTCCTTCACGGCCTTACGGGCCAGTGTGGAAATCTCACGCTCCAGGTTACGCACGCCCGCTTCGCGGGTGTAGCGCCGGATCACGAGCAGCAATGCGTCGTCGTCGATCGACCACTCCTTCGAGTCCAGGCCGTGCTTGGAGATCGCGCTGGGGATCAGGTGCTTGCGGGCGATCTCGAGCTTTTCGGTCTCGGTGTAGCCTGCGATGCGGATGATCTCCATACGGTCCATCAGCGGTCCGGGAATATTCAGCGTATTCGCGGTCGTGATGAACATCACGTTCGACAGGTCGTAGTCGACCTCCAGATAGTGATCGTTGAACGTCGTGTTCTGCTCGGGGTCCAGGACCTCCAGCAGCGCCGACGACGGGTCCCCGCGGAAGTCCGAGCCCATCTTGTCGATCTCGTCCAAGAGGAACAGCGGATTAGAGGTCTTGGCCTTGCGCATCGACTGGATGATCTTGCCAGGCATCGAACCGATATAGGTCCGGCGATGACCGCGGATCTCCGCCTCGTCGCGCACGCCGCCCAGAGACACGCGAACGAACTCGCGGCCCGTGGCCTTCGCGATCGATTTGCCGAGCGACGTCTTGCCGACGCCGGGGGCCGACCAGGCAGAGGATCGGACCCGTCAGCTTGTTGGCGCGCGACTGCACCGCCAAGTACTCGACGATGCGGTCCTTGACCTTCTCCAGCCCATAGTGATCCGCATCCAGAACCGCCTGAGCGGCCTCCAGATCCTTCTTCACCTTGGACTTTTTGTTCCACGGGATCGACAGCAGCCAATCCAGGTAGTTGCGCACGACGGTCGCTTCCGCGGACATCGGCGACATCTGGCGCAGCTTCTTCAGCTCGTGCTGAGCCTTCTCGCGCGCTTCCTTGGAGAGCTTGGTCTTGTTGATGCGCTCTTCCAGATCGGCGAGCTCGTCGCGGCCGTCCTCGTCGCCCAGTTCCTTCTGAATGGCCTTCATCTGCTCATTCAGGTAGTACTCGCGCTGGGTCTTCTCCATCTGGCGCTTGACACGCGAGCGGATGCGCTTCTCAACCTGCAGCACCGAGATCTCGCTCTCCATCAGGCCAAGCACCTTCTCCAGGCGCGTGGTGACGGACAGCGTCTCCAGGATACCCTGGCGATCGGCGATCTTGACAGCGAGATGCGAGGCGACGGTGTCGGCCAGCTTGCCGAAATCGGTGATCGACTGAACGACGCCGACGACCTCGGCCGAGATCTTCTTGTTCAGCTTCACATAGCTCTCGAAGTCCGACACGACGGAGCGGCCCAGCGCTTCGGCCTCGACCGACTTGGCGTCGGTGTCCTCGAGCGCAACGGCAGTGGCTTCGTAGTAGTCGGCGCGATCGGTGTACTTCTCGACGCGCGCGCGCTCCAGGCCTTCGACCAGCACCTTCACGGTGCCGTCGGGCAGCTTCAGGAGTTGCAGCACGCTGGCGAGCGTCCCGGTCTCGTAGATCGCATCCGGAGCTGGATCATCGTCGGACGCGTTCTTCTGCGTCGCCAGCATCACCAACGCGTCGTTCTTCATCACCTCTTCGAGGGCGCGGATCGATTTCTCGCGGCCGACGAACAGCGGAACGATGTTGTGCGGAAAGACGACGATGTCGCGGAGCGGCAGAACCGGATAGGCGTGGCTCTCGCCGTAAACGATGGTCGGCCGGGGTTTGGGGGTCGTCATGGCCTGTTCCTTTTGTTTAGCCCCCTTGCACGCAGTCCGCCATCGTGCGCAACCGCCACAAGGTGCGATCTGATCCGGACTTCACTGACGCGTCGATATCGCCCGCTTGTTTCGGATCGTTGTTGAGGCGAGATCCCGGGATTGAGATTTGTATCGCCACGCGACATTAGGTGGCTATCGACCCGGGGGTGTCAAGTATCGGTAAACACCCGCCAAAAATGGCTTTACGCGGCGGGACGCTGAAACGCTGCGATGCCGCGGACATGATGTCCGCGGCGATCGCCGATCTAATAAATCGAGGTCTTCTGTCTCTCGTACCAGCGCGCCTCACGCGCTGGCGCTGCTTTCCACCGCGCGATCGGACCGATCGGCGTAGATGTAGAGCGGACGGGCGGTGCCCTCGACCACTTCGCGCGAGATGACCACTTCCTCCACGCCCTCGAGACCCGGCAGGTCGAACATCGTCTCGAGCAGGATGCTCTCGAGGATCGACCGCAGACCACGCGCACCGGTCTTGCGCTCGATGGCCTTGCGCGCCACCGCGCCCAGCGCCTCGTCGGCGAAGGTGAGCTCGATGTTCTCCATCTCGAACAGCCGCTGATACTGTTTCACCAGCGCGTTCTTGGGCTCGGTCAGGATCTTCTTGAGCGAGTTCTCGTCGAGGTCCTCGAGCGTCGCAACGACCGGCAGACGGCCGACGAACTCGGGGATCAGGCCGTACTTCAGGAGATCCTCGGGCTCGACGTGACGGAAGATCTCGCCGGTGCGGCGGTCTTCCGGCGCCAGAACCTGGGCGGCGAAGCCGATCGAGGTCGACCGGCCGCGCGCCGAGATGATCTTCTCGAGGCCGGAGAACGCACCACCACAGATGAACAGGATGTTGGTGGTGTCGACCTGCAGGAACTCCTGCTGCGGATGCTTGCGGCCGCCCTGCGGCGGAACCGATGCAACCGTGCCTTCCATGATCTTCAGCAGCGCCTGCTGCACGCCCTCGCCCGACACGTCGCGGGTGATCGAGGGATTGTCCGACTTGCGACTGATCTTGTCGATCTCGTCGATGTAGACAATGCCACGCTGCGCGCGCTCGACATTGTAGTCGGCCGCCTGCAAGAGCTTCAGGATGATGTTCTCGACGTCCTCACCGACATAGCCGGCCTCGGTCAGGGTCGTCGCATCCGCCATCGTGAACGGCACGTCCAGGATGCGGGCGAGCGTCTGCGCGAGCAGCGTCTTGCCCGAGCCGGTCGGACCGATCAGCAGGATGTTCGACTTCGCGAGCTCGACGTCCGAGTGCTTGGTCTGGTGATTCAGCCGCTTGTAGTGGTTGTGGACGGCAACCGAGAGCACCTTCTTCGCATGGTTCTGGCCGATGACGTAATCGTCCAGGACCTTGCAGATCTCCTTCGGGGTCGGAATCCCGTCGCGCGACTTGACCAGCGAGGACTTGTTCTCCTCGCGGATGATGTCCATGCAGAGTTCGACGCACTCGTCGCAGATGAAGACGGTTGGACCTGCGATCAGTTTGCGGACTTCGTGCTGGCTCTTGCCGCAGAACGAGCAATAAAGCGTGTTCTTCGAGTCGCTCGTGCCGACCTTACTCATTCCTGTCTCCGTCCGCGGTTCGCTCTTGTCCGCTCGTTCGTTCCGATCCGGCACGGGCCGGACCAGACTGGTGAAAGAGCAAATTTCGTACCAAAATTAACACCTTGTTCTTCACCCGTCGTGCACCCACGACCTACGCGAATCCCCCACGATCCATAACTGGACACTCTAGCCAATCATGCTGTCATCCGACTATCAAGAATTCGCTAATCGGAGCACAGACCCTAGACCGTGACATTACCGTGATTTTGGGGCTTGACACGGTAAGAATACGCGAAATCAGCGGAGCGTTGCGTGTTTGCCACGCCTATTTGCCGGCCGCACGGCAAGGTTGCGGCCCTTTTGGGACCCCACCTCAGTACCTTTGCCGGCCCGGACCGGCAAAGGCGATGCTATTGCGCTCCGAGGCGGGGCAAATGGACCCCGCCTGGTTCACGGACGGCTCACTTGCCCATCGCCGCCGGATCTTCCGGCCGCTTGTCGAGAACCTTGTCGATCAGCCCGAACTCCTGGGCGGCTTCCGCCGTGAGGAATTTGTCGCGCTCCAAGGCGTCCTCGATCGCCTTGTAAGGCTGGCCGGTGTGCTTGACGTAGATCTCGTTGAGCCGCTTCTTCAGGTTCAGGATCTCCTGGGCGTGCAGCATGATGTCGGTCGCCTGGCCCTGGAACCCGCCGGACGGCTGATGCACCATGATGCGCGAGTTCGGCAGCGAGAAGCGCATGTCCTTGTGGCCGGCACAGAGCAGCAGCGAGCCCATCGAGGCTGCCTGGCCGGTGCACAGCGTCGACACGGCCGGACGGATGAATTGCATCGTGTCGTAGATCGCGAGGCCCGACGTCACCACGCCGCCCGGCGAGTTGATGTACATCGCGATTTCCTTCTTCGGGTTCTCGGCCTCGAGGAACAGGAGCTGCGCGACGATCAGGGTCGCCATGCCGTCCTCGACCGGACCGGTCACGAAGATGATGCGCTCCTTCAGGAGGCGCGAAAAGATGTCGTAGGCGCGCTCGCCGCGGTTGGTCTGTTCGACCACCATGGGCACAAGGTTCATATAGGTTTCGACGAGATCGCGCATGAATCACCCAAGGGTTGGACCAGCAGTTGAGACGACCGGCCGCCGCAGGTGAGGCTCATTTCAACGAGCAGCGACGGACAGGTGTCCCCGTGATGCAGAACTTCAAGACCGAGCCCACAGATATGGACCAATTTGCCGGTGACAAGACCGGTCCCTGGCCAGCCGCGAGCGAGGTCGTTGCTCTGTTCAAGCTGATTCCCGCGGCGGCGGCCAGCACCGGAACCGGGCTGACCGGCGCTTTCGCCGGTCAACCTTAATCGCGCGCTTATGTCGCGAACCCTACGACGGGCGACCTGTTCAGGCCGCCTTGTCGCTGTCGTCGTCCTTGAACAGCTCGTCCTTGGAGACCTTCTTCTCGGTCACGTTGGCGAGCTCGAGGATGAAGTCGACGACCTTGTCCTCGTAGATCGGCGCGCGCAGTTGCGCGAGCGCCTGCGGATTGCTGCGATAGAAGTCCCAGACCTCCTTCTCGCGGCCCGGCATCGAGCGCGCGCGCTCGATCACGGCGCGGCTGACCTCGTCGTCGGTCACGGTGATCTTGTTCTTCTCGCCGATCTCGGAGAGTACGAGGCCGAGGCGCACGCGGCGGTCGGCGATGGTGCGGTACTCCTCCTTCGCCTTGTCCTCGGTGGTGTTCTCGTCGGCGAAGGTCTTGCCGCTGGAATCCATCTCGGCCTTGACCGAGTTCCACATCAGGTTGAACTCTTCGTCGATCAGCGACGGCGGCGCGTCGAACTTGTGGGTCTCGTCGAGACGGTCGAGCAGCGCGCGCTTGACGCGCTGGCGGGTCGCCTGGCTGAACTCGCCGGCGAGACGATCGCGCATCAGCTGCTTCAGCTTGTCGAGCGATTCGAGGCCGAGCGTCTTGGCGAACTCGTCGTCCACCACCTTGTCTTCCGGTGCTTCGATCGCAGTCGCCGTCGTCTCGAACTCCGCGGCTTTGCCGGCGAGCTCGTTGTTCAGGTAGTTGGTCGGGAACGTGACCTTCAGCGTGCGGGTCTCGCCGACGCCGATACCGATCAGTTGGTCCTCGAAGCCGGGAATGAAGGTGTTCGAGCCGATCACGACATCGATGCCCTCACCCGTGCCGCCCTCGAAGGCGACGCCGTCGATCGTGCCCTTGAAGTTGATCTTCACGCGGTCACCGCTGGCCGCCTTCGCGCCCTCGGCCTTCGCGGCGTAGCTGCGGTTGGCATCGGCCAGGCGCTTGATCGCCTCGTCGACATCGGCATCGGTGATATCGGCCACCGGCTTCTCGACCGAGAAGGTCTTGAAGTCGGCGAGCGCAATCGCCGGCACGACCTCGACGGCCACGGTGTAGGTGAGGTCCGACTGGCCGGAGAGGATCTTCTCGACCTCGGCCTCCTCCGTCGGCATCGTCACCTTCGGCTCGGTGGCGAGGCGGAAGCCGCGCTCGGTGAAGATCTGCGTGTTGGTGTCGCGGATGGTCTGGTCGATGGTCTCGGCCATCACCGACTTGCCATAGATCTTCTTCAGATGCGCGACCGGCACCTTGCCGGGACGGAAGCCGTTGATGCGGACCTTGTCCTTGAGATCAACCAGCTTGGCATCCGCCTTGGCGTCGAGATCCGCCGCCGGAACGCTGATCTGGAACTCGTGCTTCAAGCCTTCCGACAAGGTTTCTGTGACCTGCATGGCGTCAATCTTCTTCCGCTTCGGTCCGAACCCTTGCGATCCGGACACATCTGACTCAATTGTGGACGACGCGCGGCAAAGGGCCTTGCGTCGGTGGGATCGGCGGCCCCGCTTCTCTGCGCGAGAGAACGGGTTCGCCGGTAAAACTTGGGGCAAACGCCGGAGAAGCGCTTGGTGCGGGCGGAGGGACTCGAACCCCCACAACTTTCGTCACTGGAACCTAAATCCAGCGCGTCTACCAGTTCCGCCACGCCCGCGTGAACTGCATCGATAGCCCGGCCGCGGTGCCGCGGGCGGCGCGGCTTATACCACGCACGAAACCGTCCGCAGCAAAAAAATGGGCTGTCGAAAGCACCACCGGCAGGCCGATCGACCGTGTCGAACCCACAGATAAGGGAAAACAGCATGATCCGCATCCCCCTCATCGCACGATGTTTTGTCGCATGACGGAACCGTCCGAGGGGCTCAGCCGCCGCGCCCTGCTCGGCGGCCTCGCCGCAGCCGGCGCGGCCTCGTTTGCCCGCCCGGCTCGGGCCGCTGGCCGAATCTCGGTTTCGTTGAACGCTCGCGGCGAATCTCTGGTGCTGGCCCAGGGACGCGCGGCCAGCCCGCTCTGGCGGCTGGCTGCACCGGCTCCGGTGGTCCGGCTCGCCCGCGGCACGGCGCTCGACCTTGACCTTTCGAATGGCCTTTCGATCCCGGCCGCGCTGTCCAGCCGCGGCCTCACTTTGCCCGCCCTGCTGCTGGCGCAGGCGGAGATCGGCCCCGGCGGCCGAGCCACCATTCCAGCCCTGGCGTCGCGCGCCGGAACCGGCCTGCTCGACCTGCGGCTGCTCGCCGACCTCGTGCCGATCCGCCCGCTGCCTGTCATCGTCGATGAGGCCGCGACGGTAACTATCGACCGCGACGAAATTTTCCTGGTGGAGGATTTCAGACTCAAGGCGGACGGCACCGCGGTTGCGCCAGGAACCGAAGCGCAAGACACCGAGCTCATCTACACCGTCAACGGGCAGACCCGGCCCGAGATTGCGCTGCGGACCCATGCGCGGGTCAGGCTGAGGTTCATCAATGGCTGTCAACGCGCTGTGATCGCGATCAAAATCGCCGACCTGGACGCCGTCCGCGTGATGGCCATCGACGGCCAGCCGGCCGAGCCTTTCCTGGCTCGAAACGGCGCGGTGGTGCTGCCGCCCGGCGGCCGCACCGACGTCTTCATCGACATGCCCGCCGCCAGGACGGCGCTGGCCGTGCTGCTGCACGACGGCAGCGATCCGCGTCCCCTCGCCCGGCTGGTGGCGTCCAGCGAACCGCCGCTCCGTGCCGCCCCATTGCCGCCGGCGCCGCCTTTGCCGTCGAACGGTTTGCCGGACAAGCTGGACCTCAAGACGGCCGTTCGGGCCGAACTGGCGCTCGACGGCGCCGAGTGGCGACCGGCCACCCAGTTCAGCGCCACCGGCGCACCCGCCTTGCAGGCCAAAGCCGGCCGGGTGGTCGTGCTGGCTCTTACCAACAAGACCGCTGGCGTCCATGTTGTCCACCTGCATGGTCAGCCGTTCCGGCTGCTCGACCGGCTCGACGACGGCTGGAAGCCCTATTGGCTCGACACGCTGGCACTGGAGGCCGGCCAGACCCAGCGCATCGCATTCCTTGCCGAGCAGCCCGGCCGGTTCCTGGTCGAGAGCATGGCGATCAACTGGGCGGCGCCGCGCCTGCTGCGGTGGTATGAGATCCGGTGAGGAAACGAACCTGAGGGAACAGTCCCCATGACCATCGCTGCCATCACCGGGGTCACGGCACGCGCCGTGATTACGCCCATGAAGCGCCCCTTGCGCAACGCGTTCGGCATCATCGACTCCGGACCGCTGGTGCTGATCGACGTCACGACCGATCAGGGGGTTACCGGCCATTCCTACCTGTTCGCCTACACCAGGCTCGCGTTGAAACCGCTGCTGCATCTGGTCGAGGAGATCGGCCGCGAGCTCACCGGCAAGGCGCTGGCGCCGTTCGATCTGATGAAGGCGATGGACGCCAAATTTCGTCTGCTCGGCTGGCAGGGCCTCGTCGGCATGGCCGTCTCGGGCCTCGACATGGCGTTCTGGGATGCGCTCGGTCAGCTCGCGGGCAAGCCCGTCGTCGAGCTGCTCGGCGGCACGGCGCGACCGATTCCGGCCTATGACAGCTATGGCGTGCTCGATGCCAAGGACGACGAGCGCACCCTGCGCGCCGCGCGCGACGAGCACGGCTTCCGCGCCATCAAGACCAAAGGCGGTCATGGCGATCTCGCGACCGATGAAGCGATGATCAAGGGCCTGCGCGCCCTGCTCGGCCCGGACATGGCGCTGATGCTCGACTTCAACCAGTCGCTCGATCCCACGGAAGCCACGCGCAGAATCACGCGCCTCGCGGACTACGACCTGACCTGGATCGAGGAGCCGGTGCCGCAGGAAAATCTCTCCGGCCATGCAGCCGTGCGTGAGCGCTCGGAGATCCCGATCCAGGCCGGTGAGAACTGGTGGTTTCCGCGCGGCTTTGCCGAGGCGATCGCCGCCGGCGCCTCGGACTTCATCATGCCCGACCTGATGAAGGTCGGCGGCATCACCGGCTGGCTCAACGTCGCGGGGCAGGCCGATGCAGCGTCGATCCCGATGTCGAGCCACATCCTGCCCGAGGCGAGCGCGCATGTGCTGGCGGTGACGCCGACGGCACACTGGCTCGAGGTGCTGGACCTCGCCGGCGCCATTCTCGCCGAGCCGCTGCAGGTGGTGGACGGCAAGGTCACCGCGAAAGGCCCGGGTCTCGGGCTCGCCTGGAACGAGAGCGCCGTGGCGAAGTATCAGGTCACGTGAGCACGTCTCGGACGTGAGCGAGACGCGCCGGCGTCACCACGCGCCCAACTGTCATCGCCCGGCTTGACCGGGCGATCCAGTACTCCGAGACATCGGTGATTAGATCGAGAGGCCGCGGCGTACTGGATGCCCGCTTTCGCGGGCATGACAGTCTTTGCTGGGCGATAGCCCTCTCAATACTCGACGCCGAACCGGTCAAACAGCCGCCGGAAAACAGCCGGCAGCGTCTCCGTCAGATCCTCCGCGATCAGCCCCGGCCCCGCCTCGTTGCCCGCCTCGCCATGCATCCAGACGCCGATGCAGGCGGCCTCGAACGCCGGCACGCCCTGCGCCAGCATGCCGGCGATGATGCCGGCGAGCACGTCGCCCGCCCCGGCGGTGGCGAGCCAGGGCGGCGCGTTGGCAGCGATCGCGGCGCGGCCGTCGGGCGCGGCCACCGTCGTGTCGGCGCCCTTCAATAGCACCACGGCGCCGCAGCGCACGGCCGCAGCCCGCACCCGCTCGAGCTTGGAGCGGCCGGGATGCTTGTTGCTGAGATCCGAGAACAGCCGCGGGAATTCGCCCTCGTGCGGCGTCAGCACGATCTGCGCCTCAGCCATCGCCCTGATCTGCTCGAACAACCGCTCCGGCGCATCGGCGAAGCTCGTCAATGCGTCGGCATCGAGCACGAGATGGCGCTGCGCCGTCAGCGCGGTGTAGACGAGGTCGCGCGTGCGCTCGCTGACGCCGGTGCCGGGGCCGATGACGCAGGTGTTGTACCGCTTGTCGCCGAGCAGCTCGCCGAACTCGATCGCGGTGTCGGCGGCGCGCACCATCACCGCCGTCAGCGCCGCCGCGTTGACCGCCAGCGCATCGCGCGGCGAGGCCAGCGTGACCAGGCCGGCGCCGGCCCGCAACGCGGCGCGCGCAGCCATCCGCGCCGCACCTGTCGCGGCGACGTCGCCGGACATCGCGAGCACATGGCCGCGCGCGTATTTGTGGCCGTCGATAACAGGCACGGGAAAGCGGCCCTGCCAGAGCTCGGGATCGTTCTCGAAGGCCTGCGGCCTGATCTCGGCGAGCACCCGGGGATCGATGCCGATGTCGGCGAGCCGGACACGCCCGCAATGCTGGCGGCCCGGCAGCAGCAGGTGGGCCGGCTTCTTGCGGAAGAAGGTCACCGTCTCGGTGGCACGGACCGCAATGCCCATCACCGCACCCGTGGTGCCGTTGATGCCGCTCGGCAGGTCGACCGCGAGCACCGGCGCGCCATTGCCGTTGATCGCCGCGATGACGTCATGAGGCTCGCCGGTGACCGGCCGGCTCAGACCGGCGCCGAACAGCGCATCGATGATCAGCGCCGGCTTGCCGATCGCCTGCGGCGTGAATGGCAGCACCGGAAACTTCCAGCCCTTGGCGGCGGAGGCCGCGTCGCCATGCAGCGCGTCGCGCTCGCACATCAGGATGACCGACACGTCCCGGCCCTGCGCGGCGAGCTCGGCCGCGGCAACGAAGCCGTCGCCGCCATTGTTGCCCGGCCCACACACGACCACGATCGGCCCGGTCTCGACCAGGTCCATGGCCGCCTCGGCCACCGCCTGTCCGGCGCTCAGCATCAGCGAAAAGCCCGGCGTGCCGGCCGCGATCGTCAGCCGGTCGGCGCGCTCCATTTCGCTCGTGGTCAAGATTTCCATTGCCGTTCTCGTCCCCAGCCGCAGTCTTGCGCCGGCTGCCTGATGTCGTCCCCGTCGCCTCGCAGGGGACGTCGGCGCCCCGTCCCTCGGAGCCGGTGCGCGCGAATCCCGCGCTTCCTATTGCCGCGCCGGCCCGCAACTTCCAAGGGCCCCGCGGATCTGGCAAGACGCGACGAAACCCGGCACGTCGCCTTTTCCCTGGGCATTTCGGACAGTGCGCGGCGCCGCCGTCAAGTCCTGCACAACGTTTGATCTGTTTGCCTAATCTCAAGGCTCCGGTATTCTGGACATTCCTTGAGGGAATCGTCGGGGTGCTCGTGAAATGCCGGATTATCGGCTCTATTTGGGCCCGTTAACGACTTGGCATAGACCCTGCTTTTGTGGAGCCACTTCGGCACGGGGCAAGTCGGGCAGTCAATCACCGGGCCTCCGCCGGAGAGTGTCGGGCCCGGTAACGAGATGATCGAACGACTTGCGCGTGGGCGCAGCCTGACGATGACCCACATGTTGTTTATAGCGGAATGCCCGGGAGGCGCTCAGTGAAGAAGATCGAAGCCATCATCAAGCCGTTCAAGCTCGACGAGGTGAAGGAGGCGCTTCAGGAAGTGGGACTTCAGGGCATCACCGTCACCGAAGCCAAGGGTTTCGGCCGGCAAAAGGGCCATGCCGAGCTCTACCGGGGCGCCGAATACATTGTCGATTTCCTGCCCAAGGTGAAGATCGAGATCGTGATCGGCGACGATCTGGTCGAGCGCGCGATCGAGGCGATCCGTCGCGCCGCCCAGACCGGCCGCATCGGCGACGGCAAGATCTTCGTGTCCAACATCGAGGAAGCGATCCGCATCCGAACCGGAGAATCCGGGCTGGACGCGATCTAGCCTGACCGGCGGGCCTGGAACGGACCAACCGCTCCGGCCCTGCACAGAACATTTGCTGTGCGAGCAGCCCCTACGGCAGCTCAAGTGTCCTCTGCGAGGCGCTTGCACGCGGCCGTTTTGGCGTTTCCGATATTGTCTTGGCCCCCGCGCGAGGCTAAGGAGCATGACCCGCGGACGCCGTCCCGCGCCGGGCCGTGACGACATAAGCCAAAAGGGGTATTCATGAAGACCGCCAAGGACGTCTTGAAAGCAATCAAGGACAACGACGTCAAATACGTCGACCTCCGCTTCACCGATCCGCGGGGCAAGTGGCAGCACGTCACCTTCGACGTCAGCATGATCGACGAAGACATTTTTGCCGAAGGCACGATGTTCGACGGCTCCTCGATCGCCGGCTGGAAGGCGATCAACGAATCCGACATGTGCCTGATGCCCGACCCGGTCACCGCGACGATCGATCCGTTCTTCGCCGAAACGACCATGATCATCACCTGCGACGTGCTCGAGCCGACCACCGGCGAGCCCTACAACCGCGACCCCCGCGGCATCGCCAAGAAGGCCGAGGCGATGGTGAAGTCGATGGGCGTGGGCGACAGCGTGTTCGTCGGCCCCGAGGCCGAGTTCTTCGTGTTCGACGACGTGCGCTACAGCTCCTCGCCCTACAACACCGGCTTCCGCCTGGATTCCTCGGAGCTGCCGACCAATTCCGACACCGAGTATGAGGGTGGCAATCTCGGCCACCGCATCCGCACCAAGGCCGGCTACTTCCCGGTGCCGCCGCAGGACTCGGTGCAGGACATGCGCTCGGAGATGCTGGGCGCGATGGCCCGCATGGGCGTCAAGGTCGAGAAGCACCATCACGAGGTTGCGTCGGCCCAGCACGAGCTCGGCATGAAGTTCGACACGCTGACCCTGATGGCCGACCAGATGCAGATCTACAAGTACTGCATCCATCAGGTCGCGCACATCTACGGCAAGACCGCCACCTTCATGCCGAAGCCGGTCTACGGCGACAACGGCTCGGGCATGCATGTCCACCAGTCGATCTGGAAGGACGGCAAGCCGGTGTTCGCGGGCAACAAGTACTCCGACCTGTCGGAGACCTGCCTGTCCTACATCGCCGGCATCATCAAGCACGCCAAGGCGATCAACGCCTTCACCAACCCGTCGACCAACTCCTACAAGCGTCTGGTCCCGGGCTATGAGGCGCCGGTGCTGCTCGCCTACTCCGCGCGCAACCGCTCGGCCTCGTGCCGCATCCCCTACACATCGTCGCCGAAGGCCAAGCGCGTCGAGGTTCGCTTCCCCGATCCGCTCGCCAACCCCTATCTCGGCTTCGCCGCGATGCTGATGGCCGGCCTCGACGGCATCAAGAACAAGCTCGATCCGGGCCCGGCGATGGACAAGGACCTCTACGACCTGCCGAAGGAAGAGCTGAAGCAGATCCCGACCGTCTGCGGTAGCTTGCGCGAGGCGCTCGAGAACCTCGACAAGGACCGCGCCTTCCTGAAGGCCGGCGGCGTGTTCGACGACGACTTCATCGACAGCTACATCGCGCTGAAGATGACCGAGGTCGAGCGCTTCGAAATGACCCCGCACCCGGTCGAGTTCGACATGTACTACTCGGGCTGAAGCTCGGTAAGATCGGCGGAGACGACACCAGGGCGCCCCTCACGGGGCGCCCTTTGCTTTGGTGACATCGAAAATGTCTCATTGTTCCGAGATTGCAGTTGCCTCATCCTTCGCGACGCTTGGCGCAGCCAAGCTCCTCAGGATGAGGCGTTAGATCTTCCTCCGCGGCTCGCAACTTCCCCTCGTGGTGAGGAGGCGCGCGCCCGTCCGTGCGCAAGAGCAACGGCGAACGTCCGCGCGCCGTCTCGAACCATGAGGCCGCGATGCGGGCACCGCACGGCTATCTATCGGGAAAGCGAACCTCGATCTGCTCGACCACCGGTCCCCATTTGCGCATCGTGGCGTTGTCGGATGCAACCCGATCGCCAGCGGGCGCGCCCCTGGCGTCCTTGCCCTGCCCGAAGCGAACGACGATTTCGCATCCGCCCTGCAGCGGACGGCCCAGCACGCCGCCCTTCCAGTTGACAACGAAGCCGCTGGCATCCGAGTCGATGCCGGTGATGAGAAACGGCTTGCCGTTGATCTTCTGAACCTGTGCCAATGTCGAGCCGATCGTCACCCCAGCCACGTTCCAGTGACTGGTCTTGGCATCCCGCACCGTCAAACGCGCTACGCGGCTCATCGTCTCATCCGCGAAGGACACGTCGATGCGCCACTCCGGGGACTGCAGTAACAGGGCCACGCCTCGGTACGTGATATCCTCGACGCCGGTGTAGAGATCATCCGCGATCCTCGCCTCCTGGCCATAGCGCTGCATAAGGCTCTTGGCGGAGTCGCCGACCGACACCGGCGACGAACAAGTGATTGCGCCGTCGCCAGGAGGCACGGTCTGCGCCGATGCCGGCGCGGCGAGAAGCATCAGCGGGATGATCGTTCGGCGCATGCTTGTCTCGATCGGGGACACGGCATCCGGACCATCACTTCGCGGCGAAATTCACGCCGATCTCGGTCACGACAGGCGCGAGCTTCAGCAGAGCGGGATTGTCGGACGACACCTTCACGCCGTCGCCGGAGAGCGCCCGCGGCGCATCCTTCTCGGTCCCGAAGCGCACCGTGACCGAGCAGCCGCCCGGCAGGATGCGCCCTAGCGCGCCGTTCTTGAAGTCGGTGACGAAGCCGCCATAGTCCCAGCCGAAACCGGTAACGACGAAAGGCTTGCCGTTGGCCTTCTGGACCGCGGCGAGGCTCGCGCCGATGCTGATGCCGGTCACGCTCCAGCGGCTGGTCTTGGCCGTGTCGCGCAAGGTGAGCCCGGACACCGTGGCGGCCTTGTCTTCGATGAAGGCGACCTCGATGCGGCGGTCCATCGCGCGCGGAAACAGCACGAGACCTTTGTAGGTCTCCCCCTCCGCCCCGGGCAGATCCTCGATGACGGCTTCACTGCCGTAGCGCTGCTTCAGGCTCTTTGCCGTGTCGCTCGCCGCCACGGGCAGCGTGCAGGAGATCGGCCCTTCCATGGGCGGCGCCGTCTCGGCCAAGGCGGGAGAGGCGAGCAGCAGCAGCGTGATCAAGGCTTTGCGCATATGTCACCAGACATCCTGATCCGCAAAATGCAGCCGATCAGATCGCCGATCATTAGCCCGGTGAAGGAACAACCGCAAACGCATCCCCTCTCGCTTTCCGTCGGAGATTCATGCGTCTTTTGAAGGCGGGGAGAACCGACCGTCCGGGACAATTGTTGACCCGAGGCGACGGTCGATCTCTCGAGCGTCAAGCCAGCTGTCCGGCGTCTCCCTGCAATTCATTCAACGAGCCAGCCGGAACTGCGCATGGTCGTTTGCCGCAAGTGACCGGCGGCCGGTTCCCTGGGCGTCCGCAGCGCGGCACTCCGGCTTGCCGTGACAATAAACGGACAGCCCGTGCGGAATAGATGCCCCCTTCGGACGGTTTCTATCGTTGCGACCCATCTTCATGAAGGGAATTGAGAATGACCAAGTTTTCGATGGCAAGTTTCATCATCGGGGCGATCTCGCTCGCGGCAATTTCGAGTGCCCATGCGGCGCCTCCAACCCGGGCGGCCAGCAGCGCAAAGGGCGAGATCCTGACCGATGCCGGTGGCATGTCCCTCTACACGTTCGACAAGGACAGTGGCGGCAAGTCAGCCTGCAACGGTCCCTGCGCCACCAACTGGCCGGTGCTCAAGGCGAGCGCGAGCGATCAGCCCGTTGGCGACTACACCATCATCACGCGCGACGACGGCTCGATGCAATGGGCCTACAAGGGCAAACCGCTCTATACCTTCGCCAAGGACCAGAAGGCCGGCGACGTCACCGGCGACGGCTTCCTCAACGGCGCCTGGCATCTGGCAAAGCCCTGATCAGGGCGACCGCCGCAGCGGGCTCCCTGTGATCTGACGGCAGGACGGCCGGCCCATCTCTCACGGGCGCGGCTAGCCGGCCCGACCGGAATGCTGGCGCACCGCTGCCCCGAACGCCTCGAACAGCTTGCGGTTGATCGGGTTCTTCTGCGGATCGTACTCGGCGTGCCATTGCACGCCGAGCGCAAAGCTCGGTGCGTCGGCGATGCGGATGGCCTCGATGGTGCCGTCCTCGGCGATGCCTTCGATGACGACGCGGACGCCGGGCTCAAGGATGCCCTGGCCGTGCAGCGAATTCACCTTGATGCTGTCGCAGCCGAGAATGGTCGCGAAGGCGCCGCCCGGTGTCAGCCGCACCTCGTGGCGATCGGCGAACACGACGTTGGGATCGGGATGAATCTCGCCATTTTCCAGCCGGGGCATGCGATGATTCATGCGGCCGGGAATCTCGCGGATCTCCGGATGCAGCGAGCCGCCGAAGGCGACGTTCATCTCCTGCAGGCCACGGCAGATGCCGAACAGCGGAATCCCGCGCGCGACGCAGGCCTCGGATAGCTGCAGCGCCACCTCGTCGCGATGGATGTCGTAGGGTTCGTGCTTGAGACTGGGCTCGGTGTTGAAGCGGGTCGGGTGCACGTTGGCACGGGCGCCGGTCAGCACCACGCCATCGACGACATCGAGCAGCGCGGCGATGTCGGTGATCTCGGGGACGCCGGCAAACATCAGCGGCAGCGCGCCTGCGACCTCGGCCACGGCGCTCAGGTTGCGTTCGCCCACCATCTGCACGGTGAACCTGTTCTCGACGCGATGGCTGTTGCCGATCACGCCGACGACCGGACGCTTCATGGCCCTCGTTTCTCTCCCTGGGAGCCCAGGCTCGATCTCCAATGAGCCCGGAGGCACAGATCATGCCTCGACAAATCATGCCTGTGTCGCAAAGCCGGATCAACATATGGCGGCGCGGGTCGCCAATGCCAATTCCGGACACCCCCGCACACGCCCCGCCGTAACCCGATTCCCAAGCCTGCGCTTGATCCGCCAGCGGTTTTCGCCAATGTGTGAGGGCCGATCAGCACAGAGGACGCCTCATGACCGCCCCCGCCGACCCGCGCCTCCAGGCCCGCAGCGACCTGGCCTGGGCCATTGCCGTGGGCGGCATCGGGGTGATCCTGTTCATGGCCGCGCTCGCCTTCAGCTGGTATTACGCTGCGGCGCTGTTCCTGCTGTTCTCCGGCATGCTGCTCGGGGTCGCGCTCAACGCGATGACCAGTCTGCTCGGCCGCGTGCTGCCCTGGCCGCATCCGGCGCGGCTCGTCATCGTGTGCGTGGCGCTCGCGGCCGTGCTCGTCGGCATCGTCTTCCTGGGCGGCACCACCATCGCGGACCAGGCCAAGGTGCTGAGCGATACGATCAAGTCGCAGCTCGGCAACATCAAGGGCTTCCTCGACCGCAACGGCATCGACACCAGCTTCTTCGACTTCAACGCCGCGAACACGGCCACGGCCGCGCCTGATGGCGGCTCGACCACACCAACCCAGACGCCATCCCACGGCCTGCCGGGCGGCCTGCCCTCGCCGAGCGCGCTGGCCTCCTCCGGCGGCGCCATCGTCAGCCAGACCTTCAAACTGCTGCTCGGCACCGTCAGCGCCGTCGGCAACTTCTTCATCGTGCTGTTCTTAGGATTGGCCTTCGCGGCCCAGCCGGCGGTCTACCGCCGCGGACTGCTGTTCCTGGCGCCGGCAAAGTACCGGGACCAGGCCACCGTGATCGTGGACCGCATCAGCTACACGCTGGAGCGCTGGCTGATCGCCCAGATCACGACGATGTTCGCAGTGTTCCTCGTCACCTGGATCGGGCTTGCCATCATCGGCGTCCAGAGCTCGTTCATCCTGGGGATCCAGGCCGGCCTGCTGGCCTTCATTCCGACCGTCGGCGCGATCATCGCCGGCGTCATCGTGGTGCTGGCGAGCCTCGCCTCGGGCTGGGTCGCAGCGGTCAGCGCTTTCGTGCTGTTCCTTGGCGTGCACGCGATGGAGAGCTACGTCCTGACGCCGCTGATCCAGCGCCAGGCGCTCGACATCCCGCCGGCCACGCTGTTCGCGTTCCAGATCCTGCTCGGCATCGTGTTCGGGGTCTGGGGCCTGACCCTGGCGCTGCCGCTGATGGCGATCGCGAAGGTCATGATCGACTACTTCAAGAGCGACCGCCGCACCGAGGATGCCGCGGCCGCGATCTGAGAGATCGTGATGGCCGGTCAGCCGGCCGGCATCGCGGTCTCGACCAGCTTGGCCCAATAGCTGATGCCGTGCGGGATCACCTCGTCGTTGAAATCATATTCGGGGTGATGCACGCCGGCCCCGTCGCCGATGCCCATGAAGACGAACGCGCCGGGCCGCGCCTGCAGCATGTAGGCGAAATCCTCGCCGCCGAGCCGGGGCGGCATGTCGGTGATGACCTGTTCCGGCCCGACGACGCTGCGCGCCACGTCGGCCGCGAACGCCGTCTGCTCCGCATGGTTGATGACGACCGGATAACCCCAGTCGTAATCGATCTCCGCCTCGACGCCCATGCCGCTCGCGAGCGCCGTCACGAGGCCCTTGAAGCGCTCGTCCATCAAACGGCGGATGTCCTCGTCGAGCGTGCGCACGGTGCCGCCGATGATCGCGGTCTGCGGAATGATGTTGTCGGCGGTCGTCCCCGCGTGAAAGCGCGTGATCGACAGCACCGCGCTCTCGACCGGATCGACGTTGCGCGCCACGATCGTCTGCAGCGCGGTCACGATCTGCGCGCCGGCGATGATCGGATCGACGCATTTGTTCGGCCGCGCGGCATGGCCGCCGAGGCCCTTCAGGCGCACCTCGAAGGTGTCCGCGGCAGCCATGACGGCGCCGGTGCGCGTCGCGACGGTCCCGAGCGGAAGACCCGGCGCGTTGTGCAGGCCGTAGACCTCCTCGATGCCGAAGCGCTCCATCAGGCCGTCGTCGACCATGGCGCGGCCACCGGCCCCACCCTCCTCGGCCGGCTGAAAGATGACGACGGCCGTGCCGGCGAAGTTGCGCGTCTCGGCGAGATAGCGCGCCGCGCCCAGCAGCATCGCGGTGTGGCCGTCATGGCCGCAGGCGTGCATCCGGCCCGGAATGGTGGACTTGTGCGGGATGTCGCTGACCTCCTGCAGCGGCAGCGCATCCATGTCGGCGCGCAGGCCGATCACACGCTGCGACGGCTCGCGCCCGCGGATGACGCCGACCACGCCGGTCCTGCCGATGCCGGTGACGACCTCGTCGACGCCGAACGAGGTCAAGAGCTCGGCGACACGCGCGGCCGTCCGATGCACCTCGTACTGCAGCTCGGGATGCTGATGGAAGTCGCGGCGCCAGACCTTGGCGTCTTCCGCCAGCTCGGCGGCGCGGTTGATGATCGGCATGACGGAGTTCCGAAAAATGAGGAGCGCGCCAGGACGGCGCGCATGTCATCTCATTGCATGTCGAGCAACGGCAAAAGACAAGCCACATTCGCTCATGCGATGCTGCGCAGGCTGCATTGCCGTGGCGATGCGGCCGCTCGAAACGCCTGAGCTGATCCCGCTTATGATCGAAGACCGCGCAGCTCGCGCGCGAGATTGGCCCGCGCCTTC
This sequence comes from Bradyrhizobium oligotrophicum, assembly GCA_050641875.1. Taxonomy (GTDB): domain Bacteria; phylum Pseudomonadota; class Alphaproteobacteria; order Rhizobiales; family Xanthobacteraceae; genus Bradyrhizobium; species Bradyrhizobium oligotrophicum_B. The sequence goes on along the minus strand of CP192619.1, from coordinate 5,410,828 downwards.
CGGTCGAGCGCGGCGGCAAAGCCGGCATCCGGATAGATCACGGGGCGGCTTGCGAACCGCTCCAGCACGGCCGCGCGCCCGGCGCGGTAGGCGTCGTCCGGCACATCAGCATATTCGCGCCGGATCGCAGCCGCATAGGCGTCGTAGCCGGCCTCGTCGGCGCCGAGAACGGCGAGATCGATCGAGACGAGCAGCGCGCCGAGCCGATCGCCGGCCGCGACATCGTGCGTCCGGGTCAGCCGGATCAGGCGTCCGACCTCGTCGCGCAGCTCGGGCGCGACGTGACGCACGGCAAGGATGGCGCTCTGCTCCTCATTGTCGGACCGCGTGGGATCATAGACGACGTCGTGCCACCAGATCGCAAGCGTCAGGATCTCGCGGTCGCGGACGCTGAGGCCCGCGACGCGATCGAGCTGGGCCAGGCAGTCCTGGATGTGGCGAAGATCGTGGTAGTGCCGCCCCGCGGCAGAGTAGGCTTCGACCAGATCGTCATGCGTCATGGCGGCGTTCCATGGCGAGCAGCGCCGACGCGCGGCCTCAGCCGGCCGAGGTCAGCACCGTCTCGGTGTGCTCGACATCCGGAGGACCGGCGAAATACTGCCCGACCAGGCCGCGCCATTCGGTGAAGTTCTCCGAGCCGCGAAAATCGACCGTGTGATTCTCGAGCGTCTCCCACTTCACCATCAGGCGATAGCGCTGCGGCTTCTCGATCGACTTGTGCAGCTCGAAGCCGTGAAAGCCCTTGGAGCGGCCGAAAGCGGCGCGCGCCTTGGCGACCGCGGCCTCGAAATCCTTCTCCGTGCCCGGCTTGACGTCGATCTGGGCGATTTCCGTGATCATGTTCTGTCGGCCTCCCCTGGTGTGGGCCGCTTGTCTAGCCCAGACCTCGGGAGAGCGAAAGCCGCGCCTCAGCTGGACAACACCGCCTGTCCCGACTGCGGCAGGCTGGCAGCCGCGGCAGCGGCGCGCTGGCGGCGGTAGCGGTCGAGCGACAACGGCAACTCCTCCGACGCTTCGACCCGGTTGCGCCCGGAGCGCTTGGCCTTGTAGAGGGCGGTATCGGCGGCTGCGAGCATCACGTCGAGATCGGTCCCGCCCGGCCCACCGGCGACGCCGATGCTGACGGTGGTGTCGACCGGCTTGTCCTCGCACACAACGCCGGAGGCCGCGAACGCCTCACGGACACGCTCGGCGGCGACCATGGCCTCCTCGATGGAACAGGGCAGAAGTGCTGCGAACTCCTCGCCGCCGATCCGCCCCGAGAGATCGGTGAGGCGCAGATTGTTGACCACGACGTTTGCGAAGATCTTCAGGACCTCGTCGCCCTCGGCATGACCGAAGCGGTCGTTGATCGACTTGAAATGATCGATGTCGAAGATCAGCACGCTGACCGGGCGCTGCTCGCGCGCCTCGCGCTCGATCAGTTGCGCGCAGGACTCGGCAAAGCCGCGGCGGTTGAGCAGGCCCGTCAACGGGTCGGTGGTCGCCGCGCGCTTGTGGGCGCTGACGATGCGCTCGGACACCAGCATGAAGATCACGAACACGGTGCCGACCGCATAGAGCACGAGCTCGATCGAGAAGATCGTGACCCAGGCCGCGGCGAAGGCGCCGTCGGAACCGCGCAGCATGTTGCCGAGCAGGATCGGCAGCATCAGGACGAAGCCGTGCATCACCGGCACGATCAGCGCCGGCCAGCGCTTGTGCAAGGTCCGCCTCCGCTCCTGCCACAGCTCTGCCGCAGTCAGCATGGCGTAGATCACGACGATCGCCGCGCCGATCGTCAGCCGCAGCGCCTGCGCCGACGGATCGAGCAGCATGCCGCTGGCGATCCAGACGATGGCGCCGAGCAGGAGTCCGGGCACGCTCGGCGGCTTGCCATGAAACACGCGCGCAGCGTTCCACACCATTGCGGTGGCGATCAGGCCGATCGAGCTCAGGAACAGCGACACCACCTCGCCATAGATCTCGCCGATCAACGTCCACAGCGCGATCGCGACTGCGCCGAGGACGTAGGCCGCGCCCCACCAGCGCAGCGCCGGCGTGTTCTCCTGTCGGCCGAAGTGGAGCAACATGGCGCCAAGCAGCGCCGCAACCATGGTCGCTACGATGTCGAGCGTCATGCTATCAAGCGCCATCCGTCACCTCGGTTGCTGCGGCGGCGCGGAATCTCAGGGTTAGCGCGGCCTTATCGCGATCAACCTAGCGGGCGGTCTGTTGGAAAGAAGTTTGCCTGGGATACCAAGTTTTCTCGAAAAGCTCGGCACAACTCGTCGGCAAATTGCTGCGCAAAATGCTGCAAACAGGATTCAAAACAGATCGCGCCACACACCATGCGCGCCCGCCTTGATTGCACGAAATGCGGCGCATTATTGAGAGTTGCGGAACGGAGCATGTAGAATCAATCGTTTCCCGCTCCGCACCGAACGCTCATGGAAACGATAAGAAACCTTCTCAAATTTGAGATCATCTCTCCCTAACACGGCGCGATAGCAGCGCGATCGGTCGCATGCGATGGGGACGAGAATGCCGTTCGACGACGATTCATACGACAGCCAGGACGCAACCGATCATTCGGCGCGCGTTTCGCAGCCGACGCAGGGCGTCGACCGCCGCACGCTGCTGCGCAATGCCATGGGTGTCTCGGCGCTCGGCCTCGGCGCCAGCCTGCTGCCCGGCCAAGCGGCGCACGCGCATTGGCGCATGCATCACCACCATCGCCACGTGACGACGAGCTTCGCGCTCGCGGTGCTGCCCGATACGCAATTCTACTCGCGCTATGCGACGTCCGAGGAAGGCCAGGCCTATCAGCGGCAATATGGCAGCACGCCCTATCCGGCGCAGACCCAGTTCATCGTCGACAACGCCGCGAAGTATCACATCCCGTTCACGATCCATCTCGGCGACGTCGTCGACCAGTCCAAGCATCCGCAGCAATGGGCTGTTGCTGATGCCGCGATGAAGCTGCTGGAAAACGCCGGCCGGCCCTATTCGGTGCTCGCCGGCAATCACGACGTGCTGTCGGCGCTGGAATTCGAGAGCGCGGCAAGCCAGAGCGCGGGCACCGATGCGCAGCGCGGTTCATCCGAGCCTTATCTCTCGTGGTTTCCAACCGGCCGCGCGGCGAAGCAGCGCACGTTCCTGGAGCGGCATCCGAGCGGCTGGCACGAGGCGCATGTGTTCCATGCCTGCGGCGTCAGCTTCATGGTGCTGTCGCTGTCGTGGCGCGCCTCCGATGATGCGATCGCCTGGGCGCGCAGCATGATCGCGCGCCACCCGATGCTGCCGGTGATCTTGGCCAATCACCAGTTGCTCAACATCGCCAATGACGGCACCAGCCCGCTCGAGGTCGCCTACGGCCAGTACCTGTGGGACAAGCTGATCCGCAGCAACGACCAGATCTTCATGACGCTCAACGGCCACTATCACGGAGGCGCGCTGCTGACGAAGATCAACGACTTCCACAACCCCGTCCACCAGATGGTGGTCGACTATCAGATGGCCTATCAGGGCGGCAACGGCCTGATGCGGCTGTACGAGTTCGACTTCACGCGCAACAAGATCGACGTCGCCTCGTTCTCGCCCTGGGTCGTCGAGAAGCCGAAGGACAGCCTCAAGCAGTTCGACCGCGCCTGGCTGACCGAGGACAACCACGAGTTCTCCATCGATATCGACTTCCAGCGCCGCTTCGCCCGCTTCACCCATTTCTGCCATCTGCCGGCCTTCGCCGGCACCCCGATCCTGCAGCGGGTGAAGGAGGATCTCTACGCCAACTACACCGAGGCGCCCGAGCCGGTGGTGGCGCCACCCGCGAATGAGCAGGACTATCCGCTGGTCGCGGAGACCGTCGCACATTGGCGGATCGACGCGACCGCGATCGGCAAGGCTGTTGCCGCCGGCGCGGCGCTGTCCGATCTCACCGCGGCCAATCCGATGCAGCGCGCATCGCTTACAGGCGCAGACCAGGTCGCCGACGTCCTCTTCACCGCCGACAAGCACCGCCTGTCCTCGGCGCCGGGCAGCGTGCAGTTCCTCAACACCACCCACCAGGGCGCCGGCCGTTTCAGCTGGTTCACGACGGCCGCCAACGCGCCGATCAACGCCGCGACGTTCGCGAACGGCTACACGGTCGAAGCCTTCATCAAGATCGATCCGAACTGGAAGGCAGCCGATCACGCCTGGTGCAACATCCTCACCCGCTTCGGCAACCGCGGCTGGCTGTCCGGCTATGCCGGAGGTGATCCGGAATCGCCGCCGATCCTGTTCGCGATCTCGAATCTCCGCGAGGTACAGTGGGAGATCGTGCCGTCGAGTTCGACCAAGCAGCCGCAGACCGACTGGTCCGGCGAGATCATGCTCGACACCTGGTATCACCTCGCCATCGTCAACGATCCCAAAGACAATTCGACGGTGCTCTACATCGAGGGCGCGCCGGTCGTGCGCAGCGTGATCGGCGGCAACGGCCTCGCGAGCGTCGCGGCGTCGCAGCCCTGGGCACTCGGCTGCGGCTGGTGGGATCGCGCGCCGTCCGACGGCTTCATCGGCAGCATCGGCGAGGTGCGCGTGGTGTCGATGCCGCTGGCGCCGAACCAATGGCTGACCGCGCGCCGCGCCAGCGCCTGATCCCGCGCAGCTCAACAAACAAAAACGGGCGCCCGCGAGGGCGCCCGTTCGTATTGGAGGCTGATGGATCCGGCCGCAGCCGGATCGCGAAAGATCAGCGCTTCGAGAACTGGAAGGAGCGGCGGGCCTTGGCCTTGCCGTACTTCTTACGCTCGACGACGCGCGAGTCGCGAGTCAGGAAGCCGCCCTTCTTGAGGACGCCGCGCAGCTCCGGCTCGAAATTGGTCAGCGCCTTGGACAGGCCGTGACGGACCGCGCCGGCCTGGCCGGACAGACCGCCGCCGGCGACCGTGCAGATCACGTCGTACTGGCCCTTGCGGGCGGCGACGACCATCGGCTGCTCGATCATCATGCGCAGCACCGGACGGGCGAAGTAGACTTCGATGTCGCGGGTGTTGACGGTGACCTTGCCGGAGCCGGGCTTGATCCAGACGCGGGCGACCGCGTCCTTGCGCTTGCCGGTGGCATAGGCGCGGCCGAACTTGTCGACCTTCTTCTCATACTTCGGAGCGTCCGGCGCAGTGACGGCGCCCTTGAGCTGCGACAGCTGATCGAGAGACTGGATGCTTTCGGCCATCTTATGCGGCCCTCGTGTTCTTGCGGTTCAACTTCGCGATGTCGAGCTTCTCGGGGCTCTGCGCCTCGTGCGGATGATCGGGTCCGCCATAGACACGCAGATTGCCCATCTGCACGCGGCCGAGCGGCCCGCGCGGGATCATGCGCTCGACGGCCTTCTCGATCACGCGCTCCGGGAAGCGGCCCTCGAGGATCTGGCGCGCGGTGCGCTCCTTGACGTGGCCGACATAGCCGGTGTGCTTGTAGTACACCTTCTGCTCGCGCTTGCGGCCGGTCAGGACGGCGTGCGCGGCATTGACGATGATGACATTATCGCCGCAGTCGACATGCGGCGTGTAGATCGGGAGGTGCTTGCCGCGCAGCCGCATGGCGACCAGCGTGGCGAGGCGACCGACGACCAGACCCTTGGCGTCGATCACGACCCACTTCTTCTGGACCTCGGCCGGCTTTGCCGAAAAGGTTTTCATGAGAGATTTCCGTGACAGGGAGATTGCGGCGCGGGTGACGCGCCGAACTGATCGCAGCTTCTAGAGAAGCGGCCTGCATTCGTCAACGCCAACCATGCTAAATTCATACAACAAAAACAGTCACTTGCAAATATGGTGCAATAATACCCTCAAAAAACCCTATGCGTTCGGAATGGAATAGGTCGCCGTGACATGGGCGATCGGATCGGGCGATTCCCTGACAATAGCGTGACTTCGCCGACCGCGAGCCGCTTGCCGAGCTTGAGCAGCCGCGCCTCGGCGAACACATCGGCGCCGGCCGCGCCCTTGCGCAGGAAGTTGATGTTGAGATTCGTGGTCACGGCGAGCCCGACCGGGCCGATCGCCGACAGCAGCACCACGTACATCGCGAAATCGGCCAACGCCATCAAGGTCGGTCCGGAGACGGTGCCGCCGGGACGCAGCATGCGCTCATTGAAGCGCTGGCGCATCCGGCAGCTCTTGCCATCGGCGCTCTCGATCGAAATGTCGCCGCCGGTGCGAAACGCCTGGGGAAATTCCGCGTGCAGGAACGCTTCGATGTCCGCTGGTGTCATCTTCGCCGTCATGTCTCCCCCTGCTCTCGGCTTTCAGCATCTGTTACATTAGCTGCAACGACCCGCCCATATGGAAATCGCCAAACGGAAACCGCAATGTCCGCCCCTGCCCTCGCCAATGCTGCCGATGCGCCGATCCTGTTGCGCGAGATGGCGGGTCCTGTCGCCGTTCTCACGCTGAACCGGCCCGCGCAACGCAACAGCCTGTCGGAGGCGCTGATCGCCGAGTTGCACCAGGTCCTGGCCGAGATCGGCGCCGACACGGCGGTGCGCGCCGTGGTGATCGCCGCCAATGGCCCGGCGTTCTGCGCCGGACATGACCTCAAGGAACTCACGGCCCGACGCAGCGACGCCGACCGCGGCCGCGCCTTCTTCGCCAAACTGATGAACGCCTGCAGTGCGATGATGCAGGCGATCGTGCATCTGCCCAAGCCCGTCGTCGCCTCCGTGCAGGGCATCGCCACTGCGGCCGGCTGCCAGCTGGTCGCGAGCTGCGATCTCGCCGTCGCCTCCGAGCGCGCGTCCTTCGCCACGCCCGGCGTCGACATCGGCCTGTTCTGCTCGACGCCGATGGTGGCGCTGTCGCGCAACGTGCCCCGCAAGCAGGCGATGGAGATGCTGCTGACCGGCGAGCCGGTTCCGGCGGCGCGGGCCCGCGAGATCGGCCTCGTCAACCGCGTGGTCACGGCCGGCACGGAACGCGACACCGCGATTGCGCTGGCACAACAGGTCGCGCGCAAATCGGCGTATACGATCAAGCTCGGCAAGGAGGCGTTCTACCGCCAGGCCGAGATGAGCCTTGCCGACGCCTATCGTTATGCGGCAGAGGTGATGACGCAGAACATGCTCGCCCGCGACGCCGAGGAAGGCATCGGCGCCTTCATCGAGAAGCGCGAACCAACGTGGCGGGATGAGTGACGCCCCGCCCCGCTCTCTCCTCCGTCATTGCGAGCGCAGCGACGTGTCCGCCGAAGCCTTCAAGGCGAAGGCGGAAGCAATCCAGAATCCCACCCGAGCCCCTGGATTGCGTCGTCGCTTCGCTCCTCGCAATGACGATAACTAATAGATTGCACTCATCATGAATCACGACACCTATTCCGACGACTACATCCGCGGCATCCTCAACGGCGTGAAGGTGATCGCGATGGTCGGCGCCTCGCCGTCCGAGATCAGGCCGAGCTTCTTCGCCTTCAAATATCTGGTGCAGCGCGGCTACGACATGATCCCGGTCAACCCCGGCCATGTCGGCAAGAGCCTGATGGGCCGCCCGTTCGTCGCCTCGCTCGCCGACATCGGCCGCCCCGTCGACATGGTCGACATCTTCCGGAGCTCGCAGCACATCATGCCCGTCGTCGACGAGGCGCTGAAGCTCTCACCTTTGCCGAAGGTGATCTGGATGCAGCTCGGCGCGCGTGACGATGCCGCGGCCGAAAAGGCCGAGGCCGCCGGGCTGAAGGTCGTGATGAACCGCTGCCCCAAGATCGAATATGGCCGGCTGTCGTCGGATATCTCCTGGATGGGCGTCAACTCGCGCACCATCAGCGCCAAGCGCGCGCCGATCCCGACCCAGGGCATGCGGCTGTCGCTCAATCGCACCAGCGTCGGCGGCGGCGCCACCACGGCGGCCGACCGCGCCGCGAAGGACAGAAGCGATCCCACCTGACGCATCTGCGAAAGGAACGTGTCGCGACGACGGCGCGACACAGCAACGCATTTCAAATCCGAGCGATTGTCGCATGCCGCCTTGACGGCATCTTGCCCGATGGCAAATGTCCTCCGCCGGGATGACGCGGAGGCGCACAACGGCGCGCGATCGACACCGTCTCCCATCATCGATCCCCTGCATCAGCCGGCGCCGCTGCGCAACGGATCAAGCCAAGAGGAAACACCATGACCGAACGTGCCCCGGGATTTGCCACCCTTGCCATTCACGCCGGCGCCCAGCCCGACCCGACCACCGGCGCGCGGGCGACGCCGATCTATCGAGACCACGTCGTTCGTGTTCAACGATGCCGACCACGCCGCCTCGCTGTTCGGCCTGCAGGCGTTCGGCAACATCTACACCCGCATCGGCAACCCGACCAACGCGGTGCTGGAGGAACGCGTCGCCGCGCTCGAAGGCGGCACCGCCGCGCTTGCGGTGGCCTCGGGCCATGCCGCGCAGGTCGTGGCGCTGCAGCAGTTGCTGTCCCCGGGCGACGAGTTCATCGCCGCGCGAAAACTCTATGGCGGCTCGATCAACCAGTTCACGCACGCGTTCAAGAGTTTTGGCTGGAACGTGGTGTGGGCTGATCCCGACGACATCGCGAGCTTCGAGGCCGCGGTGAGCCCGCGCACCAAGGCTGTCTTCATCGAGTCGCTCGCCAATCCCGGCGGCACCGTCACCGATATCGAGGAGATCGCGCAGGTCGCGCGCAAGGCCGGCGTGCCGCTGATCGTCGACAATACACTGGCCTCGCCCTATCTCATCCGCCCGATCGATCACGGCGCCGACATCGTGCTGCACTCGCTGACCAAGTTCCTTGGCGGCCACGGCAACTCGATCGGCGGCGTCATCGTCGATGCCGGCACCTTCGACTGGGCTGGCAGCGGCGACAAATATCCGATGCTGACGCAGCCGCGTCCCGAATATCACGGCATCCGCCTGCACGAGACGTTCGGCAATTTCGCCTTCGCGATCGCCTGCCGCGTGCTCGGCCTGCGCGATCTCGGCCCCGCGCTGTCGCCGTTCAATGCGTTCATGATCCTGACCGGCATCGAGACGCTGCCGCTGCGCATGCAGAAGCACTGCGACAACGCCAAGGCGGTCGCCGAATATCTCAGCAGGCATCCCGCCGTGGCGTCGGTGAGCTATGCCGGCCTGCCCGAGGACAAGTATCACACGCTGGCGCGCAAATACTGCCCGAAGGGTGCCGGTGCCGTGTTCACCTTCTCGCTCAAGGGCGGCTATGATGCCGGCGTCAAGCTGGTGTCGAACCTGAAGCTGTTCTCGCATCTCGCCAATGTCGGCGACACCCGCTCGCTGGTGATCCACCCGGCCTCGACCACGCACAGCCAGCTCGACGACGCCGCCAAGATCAAGGCCGGCGCCGGCCCCGACATCGTCCGCATCTCCGTCGGCATCGAGGACAAGGAAGACCTGATCGCCGACCTCGAGCAGGCGCTGAGCGCGTAGGCAGGTCGGCAGCTGCGCTGAACGTACGACGATCTCAGACGCGAGTTGCGCACGCACCTCGCCATCGACGTCATGCCTGGGCATGACGAACGGCTGAAACCGAGACGGCGATCCGACCTCGAAAACAAAGAGAGCGCGACAGGCCTCCCCTGGCCTTCCGCGCTCTCTTTCGTCCCACGGTCTTGCCGTTGCCGGCTTCTCGGACCGCGCCCTCGTTAACTCCTGATCTAACTCAGCAGCACCAGCAGCCTCGCCTGCGCGGCGCTCGTCAGCGGAAGCTCGGCGATCGCGATCGACCGGCGCGCCGTCAGCGCCTGGTGAGCGGCGGCGACCTCGTCGGCGATCGCAAGATGGGGTTGCGACGATTCAGTCCTGGACAGCAGCCTTAGACGTGCGGACGCCGACATCACAATGACCGACATGCGCGAACCCTTCTGGTCTGACACTCTGATGGAAATGCAGCAGAGATTTTCACCCCGGACGCACACAGCGCGTTGCATCCAGCCGGCCTTCAAATTCGCCGGCAGCCGTAAGCTTGCACCTGCAGAACTTAACGAAAGCTGAAAAAACCCGTCCTTCTACGGGTGATTGCAACACCGTTCCGGGCTCTGGAAGGTTTTCGTTAACCATACGAGGCCCATCCTGCCACCCATGGAATCGCGCCGGGGGCTCCGGCGCATCAGCGCCGATGTCGCATGGCATCACGCCGGCCGTCCCGGAGAGGCAAGGAGAGCAGAATGCGAATGTTGGTGATCATGATGCTGCTGGCGGCCATCGCGGCGAATGGCGTCGTGCTCGCAGCCGACCTGCCGGCCGTCCACGACAAGCTCGTCCACTACAAGGCCCGCCGCATCGTCAAGGCGCCGCCCGCAATCGTCGTCGTCAAGGACCAGGACTCGCTGATCTCCCCGATGTGGCCCTCCACGCCGCTGCTGCTCGGGCGCCAGGAGCTGCCCGGCTATTACGGCCGCGCCTTCTCCTACGATTACCAGGGCCCGTACTACGGCGGCGAGGGCTCCACCAACTACATGTTCCGCCTGCCCTACGCCTGCGGCGTGACGGGGTATTGCTGAGCAGGGGCGGCAGCATCGTACTGACGGCTTCCTGAAACAACGCTTCGCGGAACACCGGATCGCGGTCCGCGCGGGCCTGAACCGTCTCGCAGAGGTTACGTCGTCGAGCGCATCGTGACGTTCGTCAAGGCAGTGTCCCTAAAGAGCTATTTCGCAGCCTCGATCCGCTCGACGTCCTCCTTGAGGAGCGTGTTGACGAGCTCGTTCAGCGAGACGCCCCGCGCGCTGGCAAGCCCTGTGAGATGATCGAGCACAACGGGCTCCAGATATACCGGGGGAACGATACGCACTCCCTTGCGAAAGAACTTGCCGCGCTCCGCTCTAGAGAAGTCGTATTCGTTCTTCATCGGATCATCCGTCCTCATCGGAGCGGACCTCACGGTCTCTGCCTTGGCGGGATGCCCTCAAACTCAAATTGCATGGTCCGCCCAATCGAAATTCATTTCGGCTCTACCGAACCACAGGAATTGCCAAACGATGCAACTCAGTTTATGTTCCGTCTTTGTTCTTGTCCGGCCGAGGGGCGCTTCCGGATCGTCCAGTTGCGTGGGGCAGGAATGCGGTGGACGTGGCGGGCCGTGCGCGGACTTTTGTTTGCGCGGACGAGCGGTGCGTCACGGACGGCGAAATCGCGTGGTCCTGGCGCCCCGATGCTGGCGCCAAGTCTCGTACCGGTGCTCGACGCATCGTGCGAGGTGACGGGGCAAGACAGCCGGTCCCCGGGGAGATCGCGTATAAGCGTTAAAACCATCGCGCGGGGAAGGCCGGGTGTATCAGGCCGTACCTGTGGTGACCGCCGCGTGCTTTTTCTTTGCACGCGGGCCATGGGTGCCGGCCAGGCATCCGGCCTTCCCCGCGCCCTCGCGTTGTCGAGGGCGAAACGACCGGCATGGCTCGGCGCTGTCAGCGCGCGAGGATGAGGGCGCGTGTCCTTGGGAGTGATGATGAGCACGCCTCACACTCAGTCGTCATCCCCGCCCCCGGGTCTCGCCGCTGGCTCGCCCGAGGGCAGGCTCCGGCGGGGATCCAGTACGCTGCGGCCTATCGAGGACTCACACCCTGTCTCTGGAATACTGGGTCGCCCGGTCAAGCCGGGCGACGACAGCGGAAATAGTCGCGACCGCTTGCGCCCTACCCCGCCTGCCCAGCGGCGACCGCCGCCTGCGGCACGGTGACCGCCGCGGCACGCCGCGGCGACAGGCGTTCGGCCTGCAGCACGGCGAAGGTCAGCACGATGATCGCCGTGCCCTGATGCAGCAGCGCCAGGGAGATCGGCACCAGCGCCAGCAAGGTGAGAATGCCGAGAACCGCCTGCACCAGGATGGCGGCGAGCAGCCGGTGCGCGCCGCGCACCGCCGCCCGGCCGGCGCCGGCGCGCATCACGTCGAAGGCGTGCCATGCCGCCAGCGCGAGCAGCGTGTAGGCCGTCATGCGGTGCATGAACTGCACCGTCAGATCGTTCTCGAACAAGTTGATCCACCACGGCGAATGGATCCACAGGCTGGCCGCCTTCGGGATCAGGCCGCCGTCGATCTCGGGCCAGGTGTTGTAGACGAGGCCGGCGCGCAGGCCCGCAACCAGGGCCCCGAGATAGAGCTGCACGAAGGTGACGCCGACCAGCACCCAGGCCGTCAGCCGCAGCCGCGCCGGCACCTCGGCCTCCTCGCGCGGCGCGAGCCGGCGCAGGGTCCAGACGATCGACGCGTAGATCAGCAGCGCCAGCGCGAGATGCGTCGCCAGGCGGACCTGCGACACCTCGGTACGCTCGGTGAGGCCGGAGGCCACCATCCACCAGCCGACCGCGCCCTGCAGCGCGCCGAGGCCGAAGATCAGCCAGAGCCGGCGGCCGAGCGGGCCGGATACGGCGCCACGCCACAGGAACCACAGGAACGGCAGCAGGTAGACCATGCCGATGACGCGGCCGAGCAACCGGTGGCTCCACTCCCACCAGAATATGGTCTTGAACTCGTGCAGGCTCATGCCGGCGTTCATCTGCCGGTACTGCGGAATGGTCTTGTAGGCCTCGAAGGCGTCGGTCCAGGCCTGCTCGGACAGCGGCGGCAGCGCGCCGGTGACCGGCTTCCACTCGACGATCGACAGCCCGGATTCGGTCAGCCGCGTCGCGCCGCCGACCAGCACCATCAGCGCGATCAGGCCGGCCACCGCGAGCAGCCAGATGCGGATCGCGGCGACATCTTTCGTGCGGGGAACCGTGGTCATGGACGTTGAACGCTCGATTGAACCGGGGCTGACAGGCCCTTATAATCCCGGGGAAATCGCGCGCAAGCCGCGCCGCCCCCAGCCGAGGCTGACAATCCCGTCATGACGATCCGCACCCGCAAACTGATCGGCGCCGTCGCGCTGCTCCTGCTCGCCTTCGCCTGGTCGATGATGGGCATGGTGATGGCGCAATTCCCCCTGATCGCCAATTCCGGCTGGATGCAGGCGGTGTATTACGTCGTCGTCGGCATGGGCTGGGTGCTGCCGGCAATGCCGATCGTGAGCTGGATGCTGCGCCCGGATCCGGAGCGGCAGCAGGGCTGATCAGCCGAGATCGAGCTGCGGCTCCGGCGCGGATTTCTCCCGCGGCAGGGTGATGCCGGCCATCAACACCTTCAAGGCGCGCAGCGAGCGCGAGCGGCCGTCCCAGGCGATGCGCGGCAGCATGTGCAGATGGGTGCGGCCCTCGCTCTGCACGACGCCTGACATCGTCGAGGCCGCGCTGACGAAGCCCGCCTGCTCGGCGAGCACGATATCGCTGCGGCGGAACGAATAGCGGTCGCCGAACGGATACGCCATGTGCCGGACCGGGCGGCGCAGCGCCGTCTCCAGCACCGCCCTGCCCATCGCGATCTCGCGCTGGGCGTCGGCATCCCGGAGATTGGCGAGCACGGGATAATGCACGGTGGCGCTGCCGATCGTGACGTTGGGATCGGCGGCGAGACGGGCGATGTCGGCCCAATCCATTGCGGACGCGCGGCTGAGGGCGGCGAGATCGACCGAATGGCGCGAGCAGAGGTCACGGATCGCGATCGACAGCTCGGCCGGTGGCAGCCTGCGTAGCCACGCCGAAAGATACGCGAACAGCTCGTATTTTTCCGCCGGCGTAACCACGTTGAAGCGCTGCTCCCGATGCTCGATCACGAGGCTGATGCGGGCCTCGCGCGCGATCACGGCCTCCAGCGCCAGCCACCAGGCTTCGCCGAGCCCGTCGGGGAAGGCCGAGGGCACGTAAACGGTGAACGGCACGCCGTGGCGTGCGAGCACGGGATAGGCATGCGCGATCACGTCCTTGGAGGCGCCGTCGAAGCTCAGGCAGGCGAAACGACGGCTTTCGGGCAGTCGGACCGACCGGTCGCAGGCCTCGTCGAGCGAGACGATCTCATAGCCCCAGCGCTGCAGCGCCCGGATCACCTTGTCGAGGAAGACGGGCGTGATCTCCGCGCATTTCAGCGGCTGGAACGCGCCCTTGCGCCGCGGCCGCACCCGCTCGAACCTCAGCACGGCACCGGCGCCGGCTGTGGCTCGCGAGGCAAGCAGCGTGCGACCGCTGAAATAGGCCAGCTCAAGCCGGGCACTGCGCAGCCACCTGTTGTCCGACGACAATTCCCGCGCCCCCTTCCGAAAATCCCACTTGAAACCAGACCGTCCGCGCCCACCTGATGATGTCAGACCATGGCGCGATCGCGTCATGATCGCTGCCATCCGATGATAGCGATCATCCGCCGTCAAGATCGCGTGGCCGCTGCCGATTTGAACAGGTCTTTGTTTGTGTCTTTCCCGATTTGGGACGACGTCATTGCCATTACCTTTTGTTGAGACTTCTTTGCGAGGGTCTCCTGACCTCAAGCAACAAAATTCCACGACAACGCGAGCTGCGCGATGACCATGGCCGCCGTGATCGAGAGCCGGACGGCGCAGGCCCCCGCGCGGCGGACGCCGTCGGGGCTCGCGCGGGTCGACATCGTGTCCGATCTGGCCGCCGCCGAGCCGGTCTGGCGCGCGCTCGAAGTCCCCGAACATGTCTCGACGCCCTACCAGCGCTTCGACCTGCTCGGCGCATGGCAGCGCGACGTCGGCACGCGCGAGCATGCGACGCCGTTCATCGTCATCGGGCGCGATGCCGAGCAACGCCCGCTGCTGCTGATGCCGCTGACGTTGCGGCACGCCTGCGGCGTGCGCATCGCCACCTTCATGGGCGGCAAGCATACGACCTTCAACATGCCGCTGATGGATCGCGAATTCGCCGCGCGCGCCAACGCAGGGGATCTCGACACCGTGCTCGCAGGGCTGCGCGATCGCGGCGGTGTCGACCTGCTCGCCTTGACACAGCAGCCGCAGCGCTGGCGCGATCTCGCCAATCCGCTGGCGCAATGGCCGAACCAGCCGTCGGTGAACGACTGCCCGGTGTTGCTGATGCCGCCGGGAGCTGCACCGACGGCGCTGTTGTCGAATTCGTTCCGAAAGCGGCTGAAGAGCAAGGAAAAGAAGCTGCAGGCGCTGCCGGGCTATCGCTACATGGTCGCGAGTGGCGACGCCGAGATCGCCGAGCTGCTCGACTGGTTCTTCCGCACCAAGCCGGTCCGCATGGCCGAGCAGAGGCTGCCGAACGTGTTCGCCGAACCCGGTGTCGAGGCCTTCGTGCGAAGCGCCTGCATGGCAAAGCTCGACTGCGGGCATCGCGCCATCGATATCCACGCGCTGCGCTGCGACGACGAGATCATCGCATTGTTTGCCGGCGTCGCCGACGGGGCGCGCTTCTCGATGATGTTCAACACCTACACGCTATCGGAGAATGCGCGCTGGAGTCCCGGGCTGATCCTGATGCGCTCGATCATCGATCACTACGCGCAACACGACTTTCGCGCCCTCGATCTCGGCATCGGCTCGGACGACTACAAGCGGATGTTCTGCAAGGATGACGAGCCGATCTTCGATAGCTTCATGCCATTGACCGCGCGGGGGCGCGTCGCCGCGGCGACGATGGCTGCGGTGGGACGGGCCAAGCATGCCGTCAAGCACAGCCCTGCCCTGTTCCGCCTGGCACAGCAGCTGCGCGGCGCGCTGCAATCGCGTGGCGGCGCCGGCAAGGTGGACGAGAAGGCCGGAGATTAGGCGGCGACGCCGCGCGGCCCCGGCTGGTTGCGGTTGGCGCCTCCGACCGGCGCCTTCAGCATGGTGACGGCGCCGAAACCGACCTCGCGCAACTGCTCGCTCATCTGGCTGCGCGCCTCGGCAGGCATGTTGGGATCGGGCACGACGACGGCGCGCGCGCCCGCGGTCAAAAGCTCGGCCGGCAGGTCGGAGGCGTTGCCGGCGTCGAGCAGCACGTGGTCGTAGACCCGCAGCAGCGCATCGATCGCGAGCGCGAGCCGCGGCGATTGCAGTTGGTTGCGGTCGGCGCCGGGACGACCGGCATTGACGATGTGTAGCCGCGAGGCCTGGTCCTTGGTGATGATGGACGCGAACGATGCCTCACCCAGCATCAGCTCGATCAGGCCGGGCGCGGCCGGATCGACTGAGACGCCTGCAAGCAGTTGCGGGCTTCCGGCGAGGTCGACCAGCACGACGCGCGCCTGCGCCGCCATGGCGCGGGCGATCGCGAGCGCGGTGGACGTGACGGCCTCGCCGCCGGCCGTGCCGAGCACGGTGACTTTGCGGGCGCCCTCGCCCGCGCCGAGCAGATCGGCTGCGAGCTGCTCGAACTCGTTCATCGGCGGCGCCGTTGGCTTCACCGGTTCGGGCGATGGCGCCTCGGCCGGCTGCATCGCCTTAACGGGCGGCGGTACCGGAGCCGGACGCGCGGCCTCAACCGGCGCCGGCGTCGAAGGTGGTGCAACTGCCGGCGATGCGGAGACCGTACGCGGGGCGATCATCGGCTCGACCCGCGCCGCGAGCACCATGACGTCGGCCATGCTGCCCATGGCCGGGGCAGCGGGGCCCGCCGCACGCGGCGCCGTGAGGCGCAGCAGCTCGCCGGTGATGACCACGCCCGAGGTCAGCATCAGGGTCGCCAGCGTCGCGATCAGGACGATCGGCAGCTTCTTCGGATAGGCCGGCGTATTGGACACCACCGCCCGCGAGATGATCCGTCCATCCGCCGGCGGCGTGTCGAGCGACTCGCGGGTGTTCGCCTCGCGGTATTTGGCGAGATATGATTCCAGCAGGTCGCGCTGCGATTTGGCATCGCGCTCCAGCGCACGCAGCTGGACGTCGAGACCATTGGTGGAAGTGGCCTGCTTCTTGGCCTGCTCGAGGCTCTGGCTCAGCATCTGCACCCGCCCATCGGCGATTCGTGCGTCGCTGTCGAGCGAGCGGGAGATCTTGCCGGCCTCGTCGCGGATCTGCCGATCGAGATCAGCCAGTTGAGCTTTCAGTTCCTTGATGCGCGGGTGATTGTCGAGCAGCGTCGATGACTGCTCCGCGAGCTGCGCGCGCAGGCTCACGCGCTGCTCCGACAAGCGCCGCATCAGCTCCGAATTGAGCACCTCGGACGCCTCGATCGGCTGGCCGCTCTGCAGCATCTCGCGGATCAACCGCGCCTTGGTCTCGGCATCCGATTTCAAGGCGCGCGCATTGTTAAGCTGGGTGTTGACCTCGCCCATCTGCTGGTTGGACAGCGAGGTGTTGTTGGTCCCCATGAACGAATTCGACTTGGCGCGGAACTCCTCGACCCGCGATTCCGCCTCCTCGACCTTCTTGCGCAGCCCCTGGATCTCCCCAGCCAGCCACTGGCTGGCCGACTTCGCCTGTGCCTGCCGAGCGTTCTGCTGAACAACGAGATAGCCGTCGGCGATCGAATTCGCGACCTGCGCAGCAAGCGCCGGATCCTGCGACTGGAACTCGACGACGAGGACGCGCGATTTGTCCACGGCGTAGACTGTCAGCCGTTCGTAATAGGCATCCATGACGCGCTCCTCCGGCGTCATGGCAAGCGGATCCTTTACGAGCCCAACCATCGCCAAGACCGACTTCAGCGGCGACACGCCGCGCAGGACGGGATCAAACTCCGGAAGCTCGCCCAGCCGGTTCTTTCTGATGATGTCGCGCGCCAGATCTCGCGACAGGACCAGTTGCACCTGGCTCGTGACCGCCTCGGGATCGAGCGCCGTTCGCTCTTCGGTGCGCTCGCCGTTCGGCCGCACGAACACGTTCTCGCGGCCGTCGATCAGGATCCGCGCTTCGGACTTGTAGCGCGGCGTGATCATGTTGACCGCGGTGATCGACAGAACGAGGGCGAGCAGCGTCGGCAAAAGAA
Source organism: Bradyrhizobium oligotrophicum (assembly GCA_050641875.1). Taxonomy (GTDB): domain Bacteria; phylum Pseudomonadota; class Alphaproteobacteria; order Rhizobiales; family Xanthobacteraceae; genus Bradyrhizobium; species Bradyrhizobium oligotrophicum_B. The sequence goes on along the minus strand of CP192619.1, from coordinate 5,393,084 downwards.
TGAAGCCACGCTTTCGCGCCAAGGCACGGCCAACCAGCCGGAGATCGAGATCGCCGACCGGGCCCGACTCTGCCGACGATGACGAGCCTGTCACGGGTCGGACGGAGGCTCCGTCAACCTGTGTCTTCTTGCCGGCACGCCAGAACGCCAACCGCATCATCCACTCCCGCGAGACCTACGCCACGCCGCTACCATACGTGGTACAATTACACTCCATTAAGGTTGCTGACGGGTTAACCGGCGTGCCTGCAACCTCGCCCTATCGAACAATCGTCATCCTTCGCCATATGCTGCTCGCAACAAGCAAGCTTGCGCCAGATCGTCACAATGCTGGAGCGAACCTGCCTGGCAGTGAGACAAGTGAGACTTTGTTAACCATCAAGCCTCTATCGAGGTTGGAGCTATCAATATTCAGCGACGAGAGGCGCCCGTGCTTCCTCTATCCGCCAGTCGTCAGATCAGCTCGCGCGGCGACGCCTGGCAAAACCACGCGCAGGCCGAAGGCGCGGGCGAGTTCGACATGGCACCGTCGCAGAACAAACCTCTCAAAATCCTTCACGCGGTCAGAGCTCCCGTCGGCGGCATCTTTCGGCACATCCTCGACCTTGCCAACGGTCAGGTCGATCACGGGCATGACGTGGGTATCATCGCGGACAGCCTGACCGGCGGCGAACGGGCCGACGCCGCGCTGGCCCAGATCGCTCCCCGCCTGACACTCGGCGTGCATCGCATTCCCATTCATCGGGAGCCTTGGCCGAGCGACATCCTGGCGCTGACCCGGTTCCATCGCCTCTCCCGCGCTCTCGCCCCCGACGTACTGCACGGCCACGGCGCCAAGGCCGGCGCGTTCGTACGCCTGCTGCCGCATCGGCCAGGAACGATCCGCATCTACACGCCTCACGGCGGCTCGCTGCACTACCCGCTCGACACGCTCAAAGGCGCGCTGTACGGCCGGCTTGAACGTGCGCTGATGAACCGGACGGACCTCTTCCTGTTCGAGAGCGCCTTCGCCCGCGATACCTATGAGCGCATGATCGGCCATCCCAACGGATTGGTGAACTGCGTCTTCAACGGCGTCACTGCAGGCGAATTCGACCCGGTCACGCCGGCTCAGGACCAGACCGACCTGGCTTATGTCGGCGAGTTCAGGCACATCAAGGGCACGGATCTGCTGATCGACGCTGTCGCGCAGCTGCGCTCCCGTGGCCGGCCGCTGACACTGACTTTGGGCGGCGACGGCGAGGAGATGTCGAAGCTCAAAGTTCAGGTCGAACGCCTCGGTCTTGCGGCCGCGGTGCGCTTCATCGGCCACGTGAAAGCCCGCGACGGATTTTCCAAAGGACGGCTGCTCGTCGTTCCCTCGCGTGGCGACTCCATGCCTTATGTCGTGATCGAGGCGGGAGCCGCTGGGGTTCCGATGATCGCGGCGAGGGTCGGCGGTATCCCCGAGATCTTCGGAGCGCACGACGACGCGATGTTCATGCCAGGCAACGCGACCGCGCTGGCCGACGCCATTGCAGCCGCACTGGACGATCCGGCCACCGCGCAACTGCGCGCCAAGGCGCTGCGCGAGCGGATCTTCCAGCACTTCTCGCAGAAGGCGATGGTCGAGGGCGTGCTCGACAGTTATCGCGAGGCGTTTACCAAGACCTGACGTCATTTACCATCGCTAACCGTTTCTTCCGATTTGGCCCTTAATCCCGCCGGTGGGGAATTTCCCCCGGCGCTGTCAGCGCTTACATGACCACAAATACTAACAAACATAATCCGGGCTTGTACGACTGTGGAACCGATCAACGCTCGCTCGATGTTGGATGCTGCTGCGGCAACGGCCGCATCGACCGCAGCGGCCGGACGGCCGGCCGTTGAACGGCGTCGCCGCCTGTCGCCGGCGGCTCTCGCGGTCGCCAATCAGAAGGTTCACCGCGCCTATTCTCCAATCGTCCTCGCCGGCATCGTTCGCATCACCGATTTCGTGCTGCTGAGCGTCGTCGGCAGCGTCGTCTATTTCGGCTACGTGGTTCCGCTCAGCGGCTTCCGTTGGGAGTATCTCGTTGCCATTCTCGGCCTGGCCGTGACCACGGTGGTGTGCTTCCAGGCCGCCGACATTTACCAGATCCAGGTCTTCCGCGCCCAGGTGCGGCAGATGACTCGGATGATCTCGTCCTACTGCTTCGTCTTCCTGCTGTTCATCGGACTGTCCTTCTTCGCCAAGATCGGCAGCGAAGTCTCCCGTCTCTGGCTCGCCGCGTTCTTCTTCGTGGGGCTCGGCGCGTTGATTGCGAGCCGCGTGGTGCTGCGCAACCTCATCCGCAGCTGGGCCAGACAAGGACGCCTCGATCGGCGGACCATCATCGTCGGCTCCGACCAGAGCGGCGAGGACCTGGTGCGTGCGCTGAAGGCGCAGGACGACTCAGAGATCGATATCCTCGGCGTGTTCGATGACCGCAACGACTCCCGTTCGCTCGAGACCTGTGCCGGCGCGCAGAAGCTTGGCAAGGTCGACGATATCGTCGAGTTCGCGCGCCGAACCCGCGTCGACCTAGTGCTGTTCGCGCTGCCAATCTCGGCGGAGACCCGCATCCTGGACATGCTGAAGAAGCTGTGGGTGCTGCCGGTCGACATCCGTCTCTCCGCCCACACCAACAAGCTGCGTTTCCGGCCCCGCTCCTATTCCTATCTCGGCGCGGTGCCGACGCTCGACGTGTTCGAGGCTCCCATCACCGACTGGGATCTGGTGATGAAGATGCTGTTCGACCGACTGGTCGGCGGCCTCATCCTGCTGCTCGCGCTGCCGGTGATGGCGCTGGTGGCGCTCGCGATCAAGCTCGACAGCCCGGGACCTGTGCTGTTCCGGCAGAAGCGGTTCGGCTTCAACAACGAACGCATCGACGTCTTCAAGTTCCGGTCGCTCTACCACCATCAGGCCGATCCCACGGCATCCAAGGTCGTCACCAAGAACGATCCGCGCGTGACCCGCGTCGGCCGCTTCATCCGCAAGACCAGCCTCGACGAGCTGCCGCAACTGTTCAACGTGGTGTTCAAGGGCAACCTCTCGCTGGTCGGACCACGTCCCCACGCGGTTCAGGGCAAGCTGCAGAACCGGATGTTCGACGAGGCCGTCGACGGCTACTTCGCGCGCCACCGCGTCAAGCCGGGGATCACCGGATGGGCCCAGATCAACGGCTGGCGCGGCGAGATCGACAACCAGGAGAAGATCCAGAAGCGCGTCGAGTTCGACCTCTATTACATCGAGAACTGGTCCGTGCTGTTCGACCTCTACATCCTGCTCAAGACGCCGCTGGCGTTGATGACCAAGAGCGAGAACGCCTATTGATTTCGGGGATCCGGAGCGGGCGCAGGTCCGCTTCGCGCGTGTGTATGGCCGATCCCGCCATGCGTTGCGTATGAGTGTGAGTTCGCGATGGCCATGACGGCGGCAGCCGGGGAGTTCGCATCCAGGCCGATGGCCCCTCCGGGCGTCGTCGCCCTGCAGCGCGCGCTGGTCTGGCTGGTCGGCGCCTCCGGCGCCATCGTGTTCATCGAACCGAGCCCCTACGAGATTGTGACGCTCGCTTCCGCGGCGGTGTTCATTGCGACCGGCATGAGGCTGCGCCTCGTGTTCGTGCCGCTGCTGCTGCTGCTGGTCCTGGTCAATCTCGGCTACACGATCAGCGCCATACCGCTGCTCGACGATTCCAAGATCTCCACCTGGATCGCCACCTCCTGGTACATGGCGTTCACGGCGATCTTCATCGCCATGCTGATATCGGACGACACCGAAGCGCGGCTCGACATGCTCCGGCGCGGCCTGGTGATGGGCGGCGCGATCGCGGCCCTCGCAGGTGTCGCCGGCTACTTCCATCTGGTGCCCGGGGGATATGATCTCCTCACCTTGTATGGCCGCGCGCGCGGTACGTTCAAGGATCCGAACGTTCTCGGCGCATTCCTGATCCTGCCGGCGCTGCTCGCGCTGCAGAACGTGGTCACCGCCCGCTTCGTCGCGACATTGCGCGCCAGCTTTGCCCTCGGCGTGATGGCGCTCGCCATCCTGCTCGCGTTCTCCCGCGCGGCCTGGGGCGGCCTCGTTCTCACGGCCGCCTTCATGCTGGCGCTGATGGTGCTGACCAGCACATCCCCGCGCGAACGCTCCCGCATCATCTTCATGACGCTCGCGGCCGTGGTGGCCGGCATGGTCCTGATCGGCGTACTCCTCTCCATCGATTCCATCGCCGACATGTTCAAGCAGCGAGCGAGCTTCGACCAGAGCTACGACGAAGGCCGGTTCGGACGGTTCGGACGCCACATCCTCGGCGCCGACATGGCGCTCGATCTGCCGTTTGGGATCGGGCCGCTGCAGTTCCACAACTACTTTCCCGAGGACACCCACAACTCCTATCTGAATGCCTTCATGTCCGGCGGCTGGCTCTCCGGCATCTGCTATCCCGCCCTCGTGTTCACCACCGTCATCCTCGGCTTCCGATATCTGTTCGCGCGCGTGCCGTGGCAGCGCACCTACATCGCAGTCTTCTCTGCCTTCCTCGGCACCGTCGGCGAAAGCTTCATCATCGACACCGATCACTGGCGGCATTTCTTCCTGATGCTCGGCACGATGTGGGGCATGATCGCCGCGACCCGCGCGCACCAGGTCGAGGCGAACCGACCCGCAGGGATCGGTCCGCACATCGCAGCCTCTTAATCCTCCACCGTAAACGTCAGCCCGGCATGGTCGACCAGCCGCTTGATCAGGCTGTCGCGGAGCGCTGCGCCCGGCGTCCAGAAGCCGCCCTTCACCTGGGCGCCGTCGCGTAGCAGGCCGACGGCGCATTCACTGATCATCTTCGAGGTCGAGCCATAGCCGGGATCGCGGTCACCCTTCACCGTGGCGCGGACTTGGCGGCCGTCGGGGCCGATCGCTACAAAGAAGGTTGTAGTAGCCGTTCTCGCGCTCCTCCTTCGAGGGCCCCTCGCCCGGCTTCGGCGCATTCGGGCCGGTCTTCTCGGCATTCGCCGCCATCACCTTCTTGGCGTTGGCCTCGCCCTTCTCGCCCGGGCCAGTCAGCACCATTTCGTCGTAGACGGAAATCCTGGCCGTAGGGAAACCCATCAGCATGTTGGAGCGGTGGACGTTGCGCGTGTTGATCAGCGCCATCATGAACGGCGCCGTCCAGGACTGCGAGATCTCCTCATAGACGGGCTTGTTGCCGGCCGGCTGCTTGGGGCCCTTGAAGCCGGGTGTCAGCGCGAAGAAATCCTTCAGGATCGACACGAGGCTGAGATCCTTGGCGACCGCATCGAAGGTCGCCTTGGCGCTCGCCGCGGTGCCCCCCGAGGCGTGCCGCTCATGCCGCGGACGCGGCCCTTCACGCGCGACGCTGCGGCGCCGAGCACCTTCTTGGCCTGCTGCTGCACGAAGTAGACGCCGAGCTCGAACGGCACGGAATCGAAGCCGCAGGAGAACACGATGCGGGCGCCGCTCTTCTCGGCCGTGGCCTGATGCTTGTCGATCATCTGCCGCATCCACACCGGCTCGCCGCACAGATCGACATAGTCGGTGCCGGTCTCGGCGCAGAGGGCAACGAGCTCGTTGCCATAGAGCTGATAGGGGCCGACGGTGGTCAGCACCAGCTTGGTTTGCGTCACCATGGCCTTCAGCGACGCCGGATCGGACGCATCAGCCGCGATCAGCGGCGTATCGGCCGCGCCGATCTCGTCGCGGACGGCGGCGAGCTTGTCCAGGCTGCGGCCGGCCATCGCCCAGCGCAGCGAGGCGTCGCCGCGATAGCGGGTCGCGAGATATTCGGCGACGAGCTTGCCGGTGAAGCCGGTGGCGCCGTAGACGACGAGGTCGAATTTGGAAGACGTCATTCTTGTTCCCTAGAGATCAGCTGCAGTTTTAATGCTCCGTCATTGCGAGGAGCGAAGCGACGACGCAATCCAGAGTCTCATCCACAGCCCTGGATTGCTTCGCTGCGCTCGCAATGACGGAGATGGAGTATGTGGGTCTATTTCTTCCCATAAGACACGCTCATGCCGGCGCGGACGTCGTTCTGGATGCCGTAAGGGGCGATCGGGTAGCGCAGGCCGTTCTTGGCGAGTTGCTCCATGCCGGCGATCGCCTTGGCGAGATCGGCGGGCTTCAGCGCCATCAGCATCTCCTCGTCCGGCACGCCGCCGTAGCGGCGCTCGGCGAAGCACGGCAGCGACAGGCTCGGCTCGCCGGTCTTCAGCGCACGGCCCCAGGAATCGGCGCAGGCCGTCTCGCCGACCACGCCCCCATTCGAACTTCTTGTAGCCGACATATTGCAGGCCGTTGATCAGGATGATCATCTGTCCCGGCGTCGCGTAGACCAGGCAGATGTCCGGCGGATCGAGCCGGCCCGCTCGACAGCGGGCTGACGGCCATGGCCTGGTAGCGGCCGAACGGAACGACATCCAGCGCCTCCTGCCGCTTGCGGGCGTCCTCCGCCGTGCCGTGCCAGACGCCGACATAGTTCGCGCCCTCGAGCCACGTGTCGTCCTGCGGGCCAAGCCCGATCACCGCGCGGCACTGCGCGCCGACCAGATCATCTCCGGTGATGCCGACGGTCCAGCCGAGCCTCGAAGCCATGCTGACGATCTGATCGGTGGTGTGCACCGCGTTGGGACGGCGGATCTTCTCGATCGCTTCCATGTCCTCGACGCGGGCGAACATCTTGATGCCGATCACGGTCGTCTTCAGCCGCAGCAGGCTGTTGAGATCGGCTACCATGGCCGCCAGATCCAGCCTGTCTGCCGCGTTCGGCTGTTGCATGTGGCGTTCCCTCCCTGCCGCACCGGGCGTCCGCGCCGCGTGTGGTTCGACTTCGGGCCGCTTGTTAGACCCTCGCACCCGATGATGCCAGTATTTCCGCCTTCCGGGCTCCCTTGCGATACCATGATCCTTCTCGATATCACGGGAATCACTTATGAATTTTCGATCCTCGGACAGGATCAGGCGATGACCCGCAGCGACCGGAAGGAAGGCGCCAAGAGCGCAACGGCCGGCCCCGGCGGAACGCCAGTGCTGTCGCCCGCCGCGCTCTACGAGGCGGGACTGCATCACCTCGGCGGAGGGCGCCTGCTGGACGCGCAGATGTGCTGCGAGCAGGCGCTGGCGGCCGACCCGACCCACGCCGACAGCCTTGCGCTGATGGGCATCATCGCGCTGCAGACCGGCCAGCACGACCATGCCGTGGCGTGGTTCTCGCGCGCGATCCGACAGACGCCGAAGATCGATTATCTCACCAGCCTCGGCTTCACCCTGAAGCAGATGGGCCGGCTCGACGACGCCCTCGCCGTCTTCGACAAGGCGGTCCAGCTCAAGCCCGACGAGGCCGAGTTGTGGAAGCATATGGGCGGCGTGCTGCTGGCGCTCGACCGTGGCGCCGAGGCGCTGCTGAGCTATCAGCACGCGCTGACGATCGATCCCGCGCACCGCGAGGCCGCGTTCCAGAGCGGCCTGCTGCTGCATCAGCAGCAGCGCCATGAGGAAGCCGCCGAGGCCTTCACGATCTGCCTGACGCAGCAGCCCGGCGACCTGCAGTCGCTGCAGATGCGCGCCCGGTGCCTCCGCGAGTTGAAACGCTACGACGCGTACCTGGCCGATTGCGAAAGCGCGCATGCGCTCGCGCCAGCCGAGGCGATGGTCTGCAACAATCTCGGCGATGCGTACGTCTGTCTCGGCCGCAGCGCGGAGGCGCTGCCGTGGTTCGACCAGGCGCTGAGCCTGCGCCCGAACTTCGTCGAGGTGCTGCTGAACAAGGGCTTTGCGCTGCTTCAGTTGCTGCGCTTCGAGGACGCCGCGGCCGTCTACCGGCAAGATCCTCGCGCTCGAGCCGGGTCACGCCAAGGCGGCGTGGCAGCTTGCCCATGTCGAGCTGCAATGCGGCGACTACGCCGCCGGCTGGGCGCGGCGCGAGGCGCGCTGGAACATGCCGGATTTCTCGCCCGATTATCCGCGCTTTGTCGAGCCGAAATGGCTGGGCAAAGAGGACATTTCCGGCAAGACCATCCTGATCGAGGAGGACGAGGGGTTCGGCGACACCATCCAGTTCGCGCGCTATTTGCCGATGATCGCCGCGCGCGGTGCCAAGGTGATCCTGGTGGTCCGCGACGCGCTGCGGCCGCTGCTGACCGGTGTCGAAGGTGTCTCGCAATGCCTTGCGTTCGCACCGGAGCTGCAGCGGCCGGCCTTCGATATGCATTGTCCAGTGATGAGTCTGCCGCTCGCTTTCGGCACCACGCTCGACACCATCCCACCCTCTTGCTATCTGCCGCCGCTCCCCGAAGGTCGCATTGCGGCCTGGGAGCAGCGGCTGGGGTCGCATGATCGGCTGCGCGTCGGGCTGGTCTGGTCCGGCAACCCGCATCAGGGCAATGACCGCAACCGCTCGATGCCGCTGTCGACCTTGCTGCCGCTGCTCGATCTCGACGCGGACTTCGTCAGCCTGCAGAAGGAGCTGCGGCCCGCGGACAGGACGATGCTGGCGCAGCAGAGCGGCATCCGCGACCTCACCGCCGATCTGACCGATTTCGTCGAGACGGCGGCCTTGATCTCCTGTCTCGACGTCGTGGTCACGGTCTGCACCAGCGTCGCGCACCTTGCCGCGACGCTCGGACGGCCGACCTGGATCATGCTGCCCTACCTCGCCGACTGGCGCTGGCTGCGCGATCGCGACGACAGCCCGTGGTATCCGAGCGCGCGGCTGTTCCGGCAGGACGCGAGCTGCCGCTACGAGCCGGTGGTGCAAAGCGTGCGCACCGCGTTGGCTGAAAGAATCGCGGGTTTCAGCAAGACGACCGCCTAGGCGGGCCCCGGAAACAGATCGTCGATGCGGCCGCGCAGGCGGTAGGCCACGAGCCCGACCCATTCGCGCACCGCGATGTCGGCGCGACGCAGGCCGAGCAGCGAGATGCCGTCGAAGTCGAGCACGCGGCCGACGCGCCAGTCCACCGGATAGGGCTCGATCGGAAAGCCGGCTTTGCGGAACAGCCCAACCGAGCGCGGCATGTGATAGGCCGAGGTCACCAGCAGCCAGCGCTCGCCAGGCTTCGGGGCGATCATCGCCTTGGAGAAGATCGCATTCTCGTAGGTGTTGCGCGACTGCCGCTCCAGCAGCAGCCGCTCCTTCGGGACGCCGAGGCTGAGCAGGATCTCGGCGCCGACGTCGGCCTCCTTGGCCTCGGTCGCGATGAGATTGGCGCTGCCGCCGGTGAACAGGATGCGCGCGTTCGGATAGCGCCGCGCCAGCGCCGCTGCCTGGATCACCCGGTCGGCACCAGCCACCGTCACCGGCATGCCGTACATGACCGACAGGTCGGAATCGACCGGGCCGCCGAGCACGATGATGCCGTCCGGCGCGCCGTTGGCCGGGTCCCATTTCGGGAAGCGGCTCTCCAGCGGATACAGCATCAGGCTGCCGAGCGGCGTCAGGCCCACGATCGCCAGCAGCAGCATGGCCGAGACGACCAGCCTGCGCCCCAACACGGCAAACCGCGTCAGCATCAGGATGGCGCCGACGAGGCCGAGCGCGATCATGAAATTGGTCGGCAGTGCCAGCAGGCCGAGCGTCTTCGACAGGACAAAGAACATTGCGAGCTCCGGCGCGCGATGAAGGATCACCGCCGCCCTCATACACGACAGCCGCCATGCGTCGCCATCTCTCTGCGAACGCGAGGTGATGCGCTATGCTTGGCTCCGAACCGTCACGAATGAGAGGATCATGGCCCATCACCATCTGCACGCGAGCCCCGAGACCTGCCATTGGGGCTTCTTCGAATCCCGGCTGAAGCCGGTGCTCACCATCGACAGCGGTGACGAGGTCACGATCGATTCGATCAGCGGCGGGCCCGACGTGGTGCCCGACACCAGCAAATTCCACGTGCCGCCGGAATTGTTCGACGTCCACGCCAGGAGCGAGCGCATGGTGCCCGGCCACATCCTGACCGGCCCGATCGCGGTCAAGGGCGCCGAAATCGGCGACGTGCTCGAGGTCGACATCCTCGACGTCCAGCTGCGCCAGGACTGGGGCTACAATTTCATCCGTCCGCTGGCCGGCACCCTGCCCGACGATTTCCACGAGAGCCGGCTGATGAACATCCCGCTCGACAAGGACCGGATGGTGGGGAAGCTGCCGTGGGGGCTGGAGCTGCCGCTGGCGCCGTTCTTCGGCGTGATGGGCGTGGCGCCGCCGCCGGCCTGGGGCCGCATCACCTCGCTGATCCCGCGCGCGATGGGCGGCAATCTCGATAACAAGGAACTCGGGGCCGGCGCCAAGCTGTATCTGCCGGTGTTCGTGCCGGGCGCGCTGTTCTCCTGCGGCGACGGCCACGGCGTGCAGGGCGACGGCGAGGTCTGCGTCACCGCGATCGAGACCGCGCTGCAGGGGCGTTTCCGTCTCACCGTGCGCAAGGATCTCAAGTTCGACTATCCACGCGCCGAGACCGCGACCCACTACATGACGATGGCGATGGACCCCGATCTCGACCAGTGCGCGGTGAAGGCGCTGCGCGACATGATCGTGCTGCTCGGCGAGAAGCGCAACCTGTCGCGCGAGGATGCCTACACGCTGTGCAGCCTCGCCGCCGACCTGCGGGTGACCCAGACCGTCAACGGCTCCAAGGGGATTCATTGCATGATCGCGAAGGCCGTCGTGCACGGGTGATGAAGCGTCCCACGCCCGCGCGGCTCACATCGCTGTCGTCGCCCGGCTTGACCGGGCGACCCAGTACTCCGACGTGGTCGTGAGTCCTCGATGGGCCGCGGCGTACTGGATCCCCGCTTTCGCGGGGATGACGACCGACTTCGACGCGCCCGCGTTGCGCTTCTCGATATGTCCATCGCGAAGGAGCCCCTCTAAAAAAACACGGGCTCTTATCCTCGCGCGCCGATCGCGCCGAGTTCTGCCGTAGCATCTCACCCTCTTATAAAAGTCGGAGGGCGCAGGGAAGGCCAGGCGTCGGCTGACGCCTGCGGCCCGCCTGCGAGAAAAATGCAGGCGGCAGGTACCACAGGTGCAGCCGAGAACGCCCGGCCTTCCCTGCGCGATGGTGTTCACGCTTATACGCAGTCTGCCTGGTGCGCCGGGCTTGTTGGCCACCATGATCCGCGCGGCGCGTCAGCGCCGTCGCGAACGGGACACCAGCGTCGGGGTGTCAGCACGCTGCGACTTCACGTCCGCGCCGAGCCGTTCGTCCGCGCATCCTCGCGGATACGCTGCGGCTCCATCGCGGCCATCGCTCCCCGCCTCGCGTGTCGTGACGATCGCGCGCAACGCCCCTCCGGTTGAGGCGGGATGGCGACACTAAAGCACGCTTTCCGGAAAAGCGAAAGCGTTATTTCTGGAATGACGAATTTTCTCTCCGATGGCCGCGAGTCGCCGCGAGTGACCGACCGCCTGCTCGGCCAGCAATTTCCCACCGGGTTCCCCAACCAGGCACCGCAGGACGGCGTTGGTTGAAGCGACCATCGGGCACCGCGGCTCACGCGAATCGTCCCGGCTCCGTGCTTCCCGTACCATTCCGGACCCGGACTCGCCGAGCGGGCGGAGAGTCACCATCGCGACCGCCCCGATTCGTCATATTTCCATAAAATTCAATATCTTAACCAGTTATCCCCAAGCCGCTGTACAACCAATCCGATTCCTAATAGAGTCCAAAAAGTTACTTTTCTGTACACCGGTTACGGACTAGCTTTTAGGCATGGCGACGGAAAAAGCCGAAACTGACCGCATCCCCGTAACCCTAGCCCTGGCAACCATCGGCTATCTCGAAAAGCTCGTGAAACAGGGAACCCACGGCACCAGCGTTCCGGGTGTCTGCAGAACGTTGATTGAAGAAGGCATCCGGCTCGCCATCAAGGATGGGCTGCTGTCGATTCGCGACAACGGACGGGCGTAAGCTAGGGACACGCAACGCGGACAACAGTTTCGGTGCAGCCGTCGGCCAGGACGATCCAGGACGGATCAAACTTGGAAGCGACAACAATGCCCGCCGAACGACAGACACTCCCCACCTGGACCGAGGAACGGCTCCAGGCCCTGAAGCAGCACTTTGAGGCCGGGCTGACCTGCCGAGAGATCGCCGCCGAGCTCGGCGTCAGCCGCAACGCCGTGATCGGCAAGATCTCCCGCCTGGCGCTGACGCGCGACAATGGCGGCGATTCCAGGCGCGTGGTCCGCGCCGAGACGACACGCGATGGCGCACGCCGTCCCGTGCCAAAGCTGCGCCGCCGCATCCTGCGCGCGGTCCAGAACGACCCGCCGCCGATCATGGTCGAGGAGCCGCCCGCCGGCCCTGTCGAGAACGGCTGTTCGCTGTTCGAGCTGTCCAAGGAGCGCTGCCGCTGGCCGATCTCGACGCCCGGAGCGGATGATTTCTGCTTCTGCGGCTCGAAGCCGATCGAGGGCTTGCCGTATTGCCCGAGCCATACGCGGATGGCGTACCGGGTGGCGTCGTCAAGGTAGGCGATGAACGCAATGACGCTTTGCTCGGTCTCCGCGTTCTGCGAGGCCGGCGCGGCGATCTCGTCTCCCCTCCCCGCAAGGGGGAGGGGAGCTCACCGTTTCCGCGGCCAGAGCTCGCGTTCCAACTAACAACAGCCCCTACCCCAGCTTCCACCCCGCCTCCTGGGCGAAGCGCTGGAAGAATTCGGGCTCATACGCCTGCTCCGGTGACTGGCGCACACGCAGATCCAAAAGCTTGGCGTCCTCGCCGACCAGAATCCGCCACTGCTCGGCCTTGACGCCATCGAGGATGATCTTCGCGGCCTGCGCCGCCGTCGTCGGGGCGTCTTCGAGGAAACTGCGGGCGCGCTCGCGGGCGGCGGCCTGGATGTCCTGGTCGCTCATGGCGGAGACATCGATGCCCATGCCCTTCATGCGCTGGCGTGCAAGGCCGATCTCGGTCTCGCTCAGTTCGTCGGACTCGGTGCCGCTCTGCACCTTGCGCGAGTTCGAGACGATCGACGTGCCGATATGGCCGGGCATCACCACCGAGCATTTGATGTGCGGGGCGTTGAGGCGAAGGTCGTTGATCAGCGCCTCGGTAAATCCCTTCACCGCGAACTTCGCGGCGCTGTAGGCGGTGTGCGAGACGCCCATGCCGACCGAGGCCCAGAAGCCGTTGACGCTCGAGGTGTTGACGATATGCGCCTCGTCCGCCTGCAGCAGCATCGGCACGAAGGTGCGAACGCCGAGATAGACGCCGCCCCAGCAGATGTTGAAGGTGCGCTCCCACTGCTCCCTTGAGTTGGTGAACAGGCTGCCGCCGCCGCCGATGCCGGCATTGTTGAACAACAGGTGGATTCGGTCGGTGGCCTGCTGCTCGGCGAGCTCATCGCGAAAACGCTGCAGGTGCGCTTCGATCGACACGTCGGCGACATGGGTGGTGACGCGCAGGCCCTGCGGCAGCGTCTCGGCCTCGCACAGCCGCTTGGTTTCGGCCATCGCCTCGGCCGAGACGTCGCACATCGCGACGTTGCAGCCTTCGGCGACGAGCTGGCGCGCGAGCTCGCGGCCCATGCCCGTGCCGCCCCCGGTGATCACGGCGATCCTGCCGGCGAAATCCTTCATCGGATGCTCTTCCTTCCCTGCTGCGGGACGGCCATGCCGCCCCGGCGACTTGCTCGTTCTCTTCGCGGAACGCGTTCCGAGCTTAGGGCGTTTCGCGGGCCTGACCAGAGGGGATGTCGGGGATTTGCGTTGCAGCGCATGCAACGAAGATTTCAGCTTGGGGTTGAACCTTTTCGAGGGGCGTCCGACTTATTCCGTGGGGAGGCAGGCTCGAGGAGGTTCGCATGGCGTACCAACAGGGGCACTGGCAGAACGACGGCTGGCGCGACACGATGGTCGATCCCGCAGGATCGGACGACGGCGCCTATGTGACGGGCTGGACGATCAGCGGGCTCGCTGTGATCGGCACCATCGTCGCGGTCTGGCTGCTCGGGATCTGAGACCCGAGACGATCTGCAGCAGATATGAAAAGGCTCGCCCACTCGCGAACAGCCTGCAGGGGCGATTGCGCCGCCCGCCCTCCTCTTCACTTTCACTGCGGCATTCGGTTCACCGCTTTGAGCGGGAGGCCGCCGCGCGTCGCGCTTCCGGCTCAATCTACTGGTCCCGTGCGGCCGAACTCGTTGCATACAATTCAAGTCGATTGATGAATTTATAGGCTTAGACTGGGCGGGAAATTCTTCTGCCTAAGTCACGATCATCTGCAAACTGATGCCATTTCAACAGCTTGGTGTGCCTGCCTGCCCGCGCGCCGCTGGCACAAAGCTTGCGATCACTCCTTTTCGAGGCTCCGCCGTGCCGGTGAAGCCGAGATGACAGCGCGGGCGGATCGACCCGCCGAGGGAGCTCACCAATGGATTTTGGCAGGATTTCACGACGGCATCTGTTGCAGGGTGGCGCAGCGCTGACGCTCGGCGCAGCCGCGGCCTGCGGCCGGCCTTCGCAGCGGAGACGACGATCGGCTTCATCTATGTCGGCTCGCGCGACGACTACGGCTACAACCAGGCGCATGCGCAGGCGCGGCAGCGCTCAAGAAGCTGCCCGGGCTGAAGGTGATCGAAGAGGAGAAGGTGCCGGAGACCGACGCGGTCGAGAAGACGATCGAGTCGATGATCAATCTCGACGGCGCCACGCTGCTGTTTCCGACCTCGTTCGGCTACTACAATCCGCACATGATCAAGATGGCCGCGAAGTACCCGAAGCTGCGCTTCGAGCATTGCGGCGGCCTGTGGAGCGACAAGGACCCGAAGAACGCCGGCTCCTATTTCGGCTATATCGACGAGGCGCAGTACATCGCCGGCATCGTCGCGGGCTACACCAGCAAGAGCGGCAAGCTCGGCTTCGTCGCCGCCAAGCCGATCCCGCAGGTCCTGCGCAACATCAACGCCTTTACGCTGGGCGCGCAGCTCGCCAATCCCAAGGCGACCACGCAGGTGATCTTCACCGGCGACTGGTCGATGCCGGTCAAGGAGGCCGAGGCCACCAACAGCCTGATCGACCAGGGCGTGGACGTGCTGACCTGCCATGTCGACGGCCCGAAGACGATGGTCGAGAACGCGGCGCGCCGCGGCGCCTTCGTCACCGGCTATCACGTCAACCAGTCGCCGCTGGCGCCGAAGGCCTATCTGACCGGCGCGGAATGGAATTGGGAGGCGCTGTATCCGAAGTTCGTCAAGATGCTCCAGGCCGGCGAGAGCATTCCGAACTTCTATCGCGGCGGCCTCAAGGAAGAGCTGGTGAAGGTCTCGCCCTATGGGGAGGCGGTGCCGGAGCAGGCGCGCAAGCACGCCGACGACATCAAGAGCAAGTTCCTCGGCGCGGGCTATACGATCTTCAAGGGACCGATCAAGGACAACAAGGGCAACACCGTGATCACCGCCGGCACCGAGCGCGGCCAGAAGCGATCCGGAGCTCGAGAAGATGGACTACCTGGTCGAGGGCGTGATCGGAGCCACGTCGTGACCACGGAGGCGGCCGATCCGGTTGATGCGGCTGCCATCGCGCCGGCCGCAGATGCAGGCTTCCTGCAACGCTGGGGCACTGAAATCGAGTACATCCTGATCCCGGGCGCGGCGCTGGTCGCCGCGCTCGCGATCTTCGGCATCTTCGTCGCGCTGTTCGGCAAGAACCCGCTCGATCTCTACTGGTACATGTATTACGGCGCCTTCGGCACCTGGTTCTCCTGGCAGAACACGCTGACGCGCGCGGCCCCTCTCATTCTCACCGCGCTCTGCACCGCCCTGCCCGCGCAATTGGGCATGGTGATCATCGGCGGCGAAGGCGCGCTGCTGATCGGCGCGCTGTCGGCAACGTCAGCGGCGCTGGCGCTGCAGGGCCTGCCGCCGCTGGTGGTGCAGATCGCGATGGTGATCGCCGGCATGACCGGCGGCGGATTGTGGATCCTGCTGTCCGGGGCCTTGCGGCAGTATCGCGGTGTCAACGAGACCATCTCGAGCCTGCTGCTGGTCTACATCGCGCTCGCGATCCTCAACCATCTCGTCGAAGGCGCGATGCGCGATCCGGCGAGCCTCAACAAACCGTCGACGCGCGAGATCGGCGCCGCCAACATGATCGGCAGCATCCCCGGCACCGACGTGCATTGGGGCCTGGTGTTCGGCCTGATCGCGGCCATCGCATCCTACGTGCTGATCTATCACACCACCTTCGGCTTCGCCGCACGCGTTGCCGGCGGCAACATCCGCGCCGCCAAGATCGTCGGCCTCTCCGTCGGCAAGCTGATCCTCACCGTGTGCTTCCTCGCCGGCGCCTGCGCCGGCCTCGCCGGCATGGTCGAGGTCGCCGCCGTGCAGGGCCGGACCAACGCCAACCTCGCGGTCGGCTACGGCTTCACCGGCATCCTCGTCGCGTTCCTGGCGCGGCAGAATCCGCTGGCGATCATTCCGGTCGCGATCCTGCTCGGCGGCATCAACGCCTCAGGCGGCCTGCTGCAGCGCCGGCTCGGCCTGCCCGACGCCTCGGTGCTGGTGTTGCAGGGCATCATCTTCATCTCGGTGCTGGCGAGCGACGCGCTCTACGGCCGCATCGGCTTCCTCAAGGGAAAGTCCTGACGATGGCTGACGGCAACATCGGACTCTGGACCGTGCCGCTCGCGGTGCTCGGCGGCGCCATCCGCGTCTCCACGCCGTTCCTGTTCGTGAGCCTCGGCGAATGCATCACCGAGCGCTCGGGCCGCATCAATCTCGGCCTCGAAGGCACCTTGGTGATGGGCGCGATGAGCGCCTATGGCATCTCCTATCTCACGGGATCGCCGTGGGCAGGCGTGCTCGCCGCCGGCCTCACCGGCGCGCTGCTCGGCGCCCTGCACGCCGGCATCTGCTCGCTGCCGCGCGTCAACGACGTCGCGGTGGGAATCTCCCTGATGCTGTTCGGCACCGGGCTCGCCTTCTTCCTCGGCAAACCGCTGATCGAGCCGACGGCGGCACGGCTGCCGGCGATCGATTTCGGCTGGTGGAGCGACGTGCCGCAGGTCCGCGCGGCCTTGCGCATCAACGTCCTGTTCCTGCTCGGCGTCGTGCTCGCGCCGCTGTTGCTGTGGGCATTCCGAACGACGCGCTGGGGCCTGCTGATCCGTACCGCCGGCGAGAGCGCCGACGCGGCGCGGGCGATGGGCCATTCGGTCCTGATGATCCGACTGCGCGCCACGATGGCCGGCGGCTTCCTCGCCGGCATCGGCGGCTCGTTCCTGTCGCTGTTCTATCCCGGCAGCTGGAACGAGGGCTTGTCATCCGGACAAGGCATCACCGCGGTCGCGCTGGTGATCTTCGCGCGCTGGGACCCGATGCTGTGCCTGTGGGCCTCACTGGCTTTCGGCGGCGCCGCCGCGCTCGGACCGGCGCTGCAATCCGTCGGCGTCACCTCCGGCTATCATTTGTTCAACGCCGCGCCGTACATCCTCACGCTTCTCATCATGATCATCACCTGCTCCCCGAAGCGCACGCTTAGCGGCGCGCCGGCCGAATTGTCCATCACCCGCTAGTCCAGAGGCCCGCCATGACCGCGCGCACCATCCGCTCCGAGCCCTATGCCTGGCCCTACAACGGTGATCTCCGGCCGGAGAACACGGCGTTGATCGTGATCGACATGCAGACCGATTTCTGCGGCGTCGGCGGCTATGTCGACAAGATGGGCTATGATCTCTCCCTGACCCGCGCCCCGATCGAGCCGATCAAGACGCTGCTCACGGTGATGCGCGCGCAGGGCTTCTGCATCATTCACACCCGCGAGGGCCACCGCACCGACCTCTCCGACCTGCCCGCCAACAAGCGCTGGCGCTCGCGGCAGATCGGCGCGGGCATCGGCGATCCCGGCCCGTGCGGCCGCATCCTGGTGCGCGGCGAGCCGGGCTGGGAGATCATTCCCGAGCTGGCGCCGGCTCCGGGCGAGATCGTGATCGACAAGCCGGGCAAGGGCTCGTTCTGCGCCACCGATCTCGAGCTGATCCTGCGCCTCAAGGGCATTCAGAACATCGTGCTCACCGGCATCACCACCGACGTCTGCGTCCACACCACGATGCGTGAAGCCAATGACCGCGGCTTCGAATGCGTGCTGCTGTCGGACTGCTGCGGCGCCACCGACAAGAGCAATCACGACCACGCGCTGAAGATGATCAAGATGCAGGGCGGCGTGTTCGGCGCGGTCGCGACCTCCTCCGCTGTCATCGAGGCGCTGTCGTGATCGGCGACGATCCGACGCCATCAGGCGCGTTCGGCGTCGAGGCCATCGCGATGACGATGCGCTTCGGCGCGTTCACCGCGCTCGACAATGTCGAGCTGAAGGTCAGGCCCGGCTCGTTCCACGCGCTGCTCGGCGAGAACGGCGCCGGCAAGTCGACGCTCGTCAAATGCATCATGGGCTATTACCGCCCGACCGAGGGCGACGTGCTGATCGGCGAGCGCGAGCGCGCCATCGCCAATCCGAGGGACGCGCATGCGCTCGGCCTCGGCATGGTCTATCAGCATTTTACGCTGGTGCCGGCGATGACCGTCGCCGAGAACCTGGTGCTGGCACGCGACGACGTGCCGGCCGTGGTCAGTTGGGCCAGGGAGAAGCAGGAGCTGGAAGCCTTCCTGGCGCGCATGCCCTTCCGTGTGCCGCTCGACGCCAAGGTCTCCGACATCTCCGCCGGCGAGCGGCAGAAATGCGAGATCCTCAAGCAGCTCTATCTCAAGCGCCGCTTCCTGATCCTAGACGAGCCGACCTCGGTGCTGACGCCGGGCGAGGCCGACGAAGTGCTGGGCATGCTGCGCAAGATGGTCGAGGCCGGCGAGCTGACCATTCTGATGATCACGCACAAATTCCGCGAGGTGATGGCGTTCGCCGATGAGGTCACGATCCTCCGGCGCGGCAAGCTCGCCGGACGCGGCAAGGTCACCGAGCTCACCCCCGATGACATGGCGCGGATGATGATCGGCGCCGAGCAGCTCACGGTGCAGCCGGCGCGCACCGGCGAGGCTGGTACGGTCAGGCTCGAGGTCGACAGACTGGTCGCGCGCGACGATGCCGGCGCCATGGCCGTGCATGATCTGTCGCTGACCGTGCGCGCCGGCGAGATCGTCGGCATTGCCGGCGTCTCCGGCAACGGCCAGCGCCAGCTCGTCGAGGTCCTCGCCGGCCAGCGCGAGGCCGAGAGCGGCGCCATCAAGGTTTCCGGCGCGCCCTATTCGGCGACCCGCGACGAGATGCGACGCCACAAGATGTCGCTGCTGCCCGAGGAACCGCTGAAGAACGCCTGCGTCGGCGGCATGAGCGTCGCCGACAACATCGCGTTGCGCGAGTTCGACCGCGCGCCGTTCGCGCACGGCGGCTGGTGGCTGAACAAGTCCGCCTTCCGAAAGGACGCGACCGCCAAGATCAACCGCTACAAGATCAAGACCCGCACGCCGGATACGCCGATCTCAGCCTTGTCGGGCGGCAACGTTCAGCGCGCCGTCCTGGCGCGCGAGCTCGGCCACGACGTCGAGGTGCTGATCGCCGCCAATCCCTGCTTCGGCCTCGACTTCGCGGCGGTGGCGCAGATCCATGCCGAGATCATGGCCGCCCGCAACCGCGGCGCCGCGGTGCTGCTGGTCAGCGAGGATCTCGACGAGCTGCTCGAACTCTCCGACCGCCTGGTGGTGATGTTCCACGGCCAGCTCGTCTACGAGACCCGCGCCGGCGAAGCCGACCTCACCGAAATCGGCCGCCATATGGCGGGACATTGAGGGCGACGGCGATCCGCATCGGACGAAGGCTCCTCCGACACGCCGCGCTGCTCAGCACATCGTCCACCCTCCCCGTCATTGCGAGCGCAGCGCGCAGCGAAGCAATCCATAGTCCTTGCTCGGCCCTGGATTGCTTCGCTCCGCCGCTCCGCTCGCAATGACGGAGGAGAGACCGCGTGCGCGCCACATGGCGGGACATTGAGCCGGCCCCGCCAAACGACTTCAACGTGTTGACGACTAATTCATCGCGCCGGGGTAACATGGCTCCCGGCGGGTTTTCATCGGCCTGTGATACGCCGCGCCTGCCGGCATTTTCGCTATTGTGTTTCAAACCCTTAGATTGCAGGTCGGCATCATGAAGGCCTATTTCATCGGCGGCGGCATCGGTTCGCTCTCGGGCGCAGCGTTCATGGTCCGCGACGGCGGCATCCCGGGTCAGGACATCACCATTTTCGAGAAGCGCCTGCCCTATGGCGGCAGCCTCGACGGCACCAGGCTTGCCGACGGCTCCTACTCCATGCGCGGCGGACGCATGCTGACGACCGAACAATACGAATGCACCTGGGATCTGCTGTCGACGATTCCCAGCTACTCACGGCCCGAGGAGAACATCCTTGGCGAAACCGTCGCCTTCAACGCGCTCCACGTCACGCACGCGCAGGCGCGGCTGGTCGACGGCAACCGTCACAAGGTCGACGTCTCCACCATGGGATTCTCGATGCACGATCGCATCGAGCTGACGAGGCTCACAGAGACCTCCGAGGAGAAGCTCGGCAACTCGCTGATTTCGGACTGGCTGTCGCCGCCGTTCTTCACCACCAATTTCTGGTACATGTGGCAGACGACGTTTGCCTTCCAGACCTGGCACAGCGCGGTCGAGTTCAGGCGCTATCTGCGCCGCTTCATGAACGAATTCCCGATGATGAATACGCTCGGCGGCGTCAAGCGGACCGTCTACAACCAGTATGACTCGATCGTGCTGCCGCTGGTGCGCTGGCTCGAGGGCAGCGGCGTCAACTTCGTCGGGGGCGCCGACGTCGAGGACATCGAGATCGTCACCACGGACGGCCGCCACCGCGCAACCCGGCTCGTGCTCAATCAGGGCGGCGCACGCCGCAGCATCGATCTCGCGAGCGACGATCTCGTGTTCTACACCGCGGGCTCGATGACCGACGCGACCAGCCTCGGCAGCCATGACAGCCCGCCGAAGCCGCTCACCAAAGCCGACAGCCATGGCTGGACTCTTGTGGGAGAAGCTCGCGGCCGGCCGGCCCGAGTTCGGCAATCCCGCCGTGTTCAACTCGTGCATTCCGGAGTCGAGCTTCGAATCCTTCACGGTGACCTGCCGCGATCCACTCTTCTTCGACGCGATGCAGCGCTTCAGCGGCAACGTCGCCGGCACCGGCGGGCTCGTGACGTTCACCGACTCGAACTGGCGGATGTCGATCGTGCTGTATACCCAGCCCTATTTCCCGAACCAGCCCGACGACATCCAGATCTTCTGGGGCTACGGCCTGTTTCCCGATCGCGTCGGCAATTTCGTGGGGAAGCCGATGTCCGAGTGCAGCGGCGCCGAGATCCTGAAGGAGCTGTGCGGGCATCTGCGCTTCCCGCTGTCGGTGTTCGCCGACGCGAGCTGCGTGCCGTGCTGGATGCCGTACATCATGAGCATGTTTATGCCGCGCAGCTATGGCGACCGGCCGCTGCCGGTGCCGCTCACCTCGCAGAATCTCGCCTTCATCGGCCAATATGTCGAGCTGCCCGAGGACGCCGTTTTCACGATCGAATATTCGGTGCGCGCGGCCATGCATGCGGTCTATCAGCTCTTGAAGATCGACCGCGCCATCCCGCCGGTGACGCCGTATGACAAATCGCTGAAGGTGCTGCTGCAGTCGGTGGTGAAATCATTCGCTTGACGGACCACGCGAGATCGTGATCACCGCGCGCCGCAGCGCTTGACCTGGATCAGTTCCGCGAAGGAACACAGCGGCTAAGCCCCGGATCGTAACAGACGATCCGGGTGAACCATCATGAAGGCGTATTTCATCGGCAGCGGCATCGGCGCATTGGCCGGCGCGGCATTCCTGATCCGCGACGGCGGCATCGCGGGGCGCGACATCACCATCTACGAGAAGCACCTGCCCTATGGCGGCAGTCTCGATGGTGCGCGGCTGCCCGACGGCTCCTATTCGCTGCGCGGCGGCCGCATGCTGACGACCGATCACTACGAGTGCACGTGGGACCTGCTCTCCACCATCCCCGATGCCGGCGATCCCAACCGGACCGTGCGCGACGAGACGATCGCCTTCAACAAGGCCCATGTCGCGCATTCGCAGGCGCGCCTCGTCGATCGCAACCGGCACAAGGTCGACGTCTCCACCATGGGCTTCACCATGCAGGACCGGCTCGAATTGGTGCGGCTGACCGAGGCCTCCGAGGACAAGCTCGGCAACTCCCGCATCACCGACTGGCTCTCGCCGCCGTTCTTCACCACGAACTTCTGGTTCATGTGGCAGACGACGTTCGCCTTCCAGCCCTGGCACAGCGCGGTCGAGTTCAAGCGCTATCTGCATCGCTTCATGAACGAGTTTCCGCGCATCGAGACGCTGGCCGGCGTCAAGCGCACCGTGTTCAATCAGTACGACGCGATCGTGGTGCCGCTCGTCAAATGGCTGGAGGGCCATGGCGTGAACTTCGCCGGCGGCGTCGATGTCACCGACATGGAGATCGCGACGGAGGCCGGCAAGCACGTCGTCAAGCGCCTGATGCTGGATCGCAGCGGCCAGCCGGAGACGGTCGCGGTGGCAGCCGACGATCTCGTCTTCCTGCAGAACGGCTCGATGACGGATGCGACCAGCCTGGGCACCCAGGACGCGCCACCGCCGCGGCTCACCAAGCAGGACAGCCAGGGCTGGACGCTCTGGGAGAAGATCGCCAAGGGCCGTCCCGAATTCGGCAATCCCGCCGCGTTCAACTCATCGATCCCGGAATCCTGCTGGGAGTCGTTCACCGTCACCTGCCGCGATCCGCGCTTCTTCGACGCGATGGAAGCGTTCAGCGGCAACGCCGCCGGCACAGGCGGGCTCGTCACCTTCACCGAGTCCAACTGGCTGATGTCGGTCGTGCTGTATCACCAGCCGCATTTCACTGGCCAGCCTGCTGACGTGCAGGTGTTCTGGGGCTATGCGCTGCATCCCGATCGCATCGGCAATTTCGTCGGCAAGGCGATGGCCGATTGCGGCGGTGCCGACATCCTGAGAGAACTGTGCGGCCACCTCAACTTCGACCTCTCGGTATTCGACCAGGCGACCTGCGTGCCCTGCCGCCTGCCGTACATCACCAGCATGTTCATGCCGCGCAACGAGGCGGACCGGCCGCTGCCGGTGCCGGCGACCTCGAAGAACCTCGCCTTCGTCAGCCAGTTCGTCGAGATCCCCGACGACGTCGTGTTCACGGTCGAATACTCGGTGCGCGCGGCGCAGATGGCGGTCTATCAGCTGCTCGGCATCCCCCGCGCGATCCCGCCGATCACGCGCCACGACAAGTCGTTCCGCGTCCTGATCGAGACGATGGAGAAGGCCTTCGCATAACGCCTCTCGCATCCGCAAAAACGAGCGCGCCCGGATCAGGCTCGATCCGGGCACGTGTTCCGTCTCGCGAGGCAGAGATGCGCCTCTATGCTTGTTGCGTGAGCTATCAGTAGCCGAGCAGTGCGAGACCGACCCAGCTGACGGCAAACAGCGACACCACCGAGGTTGCAGCGGCGAAAACGGACAGCGAAACTTTCAAAGTCCTGAGGACCATACGCGCCTCCTTCAACGACAATGAACAGCACATCGAGGTGAACCCCGATGTCAGTCTGAAATTTCCTGGAACCGGCTCCACGACGAGCCGAACACAGGTTTGGTGCGCGCGGGCGCACAAAGGTTCAATGTCAGGGTGTGGGGCCCTGACCGAGCTGCTCCACCGTTAACGGATATGGCTGGTCGTGGTTCCCGGATGGGAACTGGAACCGCTCCAAGCTCTCGGCGCAGAGCCCGCTTCCTGCGGGGCTGGAAAGGTTGAGAAGGCGCTGGGCTGCACGTTTCAGGAGGGAGCCGGTCGCCCAGGCGCTATTTCAGGGGCAGGAACAGGTCCGCAGCCGTCTCGTGCTCGGGAACCTCCGGGAAGAAGTTCAGCCGCTGGCAATAGATCGGGAAGTCACGCGCCTCCTCGCCGCTGGCCGGCAGCCAATCGCGGTAGAGGAAGAGCGCGGCGGGCTCCAGATTGTGGGTGTTGCCGACGACGCGCAGCACGGCACAGCGTCCGCCGGGGATCACGCCGGCCCTGATCGTCGCGTCGTCCGTCTCGACCGGCTGATCGGTCCCGACACAGAGATCCACGCTGTAATCGGCAGGCGAGGCGGGGCGCCGCTCGGAGCGCCAGACCGTGAAGGTCGGATTGGTTCGGGGGTGCAGGCCGGCGGCCTTGCGCCAGGCGATGAAGCGCTGGATCGTGGCGCCGAGCGTCGCCGGATCGCCGCGATGCTGCATGATCGCCACCGGCGTGGTCGGCACCTCGCGAATCGTCACGTCGTCAGGGGTATAGGCCGTTCGCATCAGCTTGCTCCTCGCATCGTCGAGAGGCCCGAAGGCCGCAAGCCACGGCTCCCAGTCGGGAGATTTCCGGAACGATGACGGCGATTGCCCGAACCGTTGCCGAAAGGCGCGGGCGAAGGCGTCCGGCGCATCGTAGCCGGCCTCCATCGCGACCTCGGTGACGCTTTGGGCATCGCTGTAGGCCAGCTGATAGGACGCCCGCTTCATGCGGGCGAGCTGGATATAGCGATGCACGGACAGCCCGAAGGTCGCCGTGAACTGCCGGTGGAAATGATATTTCGAGTAGGCCGCGATGCTGCTCAGCGCGTCCAGATCGAGATCATCCTCCAGATGCCGGTCGATATGATCCAGCACCCGCTGCATCCGCGCATGGTAGTTTCGCAGCGCCGCCGTCATCGTTCCGTGCTCCGTGGCGGCATCAGCTAAGCGCAGGCGGGCATGACGTGCTCGACCGATCTTGCGGCTTTGTCACGGGGCTCAGTGATCACGACCGCCTTTCACGGATCGACGGCCGTCACGGTCCAGAACGAGGCGGGCACCATGACGCCTGGGCCCCTGGCGTAGCGCGCCAACGCCTTCCTCACGGCGGCCGTCGCGGCCTCCATGGCCTCGGGCGGCTGCCCGGCCACCGCACGGCCGGCGGGCCCGATCGCGAGCGCCGTCTGCACCGCCCTGTCGAGGCCGGCGCCCGCGCCGACGTCGAGCGCGATGTCGTGACGCTCGAGCCGAATGCGGCGCAGCCCGGCATCGGTCGTCACCTTCTCGATCCACTCGGGAGCACCGAACGCGAAATCGTCCGGCGCATGCGGCGGCAATCCCGGCAGCTTCGGCACGTGGTCATAGGCCGCCTGCAGCGGCTCCAGCGCCCACGGGTTGTCGCGCAGCTCGCCCCAGCAGGCGAACGCGACGCGCCCCTCCGAATGCAGCGCATTGCGGATGTTGAGCACGGCGCGCACCGGATTGGCGAAGTACATGGCGCCGAGGCGCGAGATCACGAGATCGGCGCTCGCGGCCTTGAAGTGGTGCACCATGGCGTCGCCCTGCACGAAGCTCACCGGCGCGTCGGCCGGGGCGAGCTCGTGGGCCGCGGTCAGCATGGCTGCGGAGACGTCGAGGCCGAGCACGCTGCCGCCAGGGCCGACCTTCTCGGCCGCCGCGATCAAGGTCGCGCCGCAGCCGCAGCCGATGTCCAGCACCCGCTCGCCCGCCTGGATCGCCGCGCGCTCCAGCAGCGCCTCCTGCACCGGCGCCAGCATCGCATCGATCTCGGCGCGGCGCGCAACCCAGCGCCCACCGCCCGCACCGTTCCAGAAGGCGATCTGCTCGGCGTTGTCGAAATGCCCAAAGGAGGTGTCGGCGACGGCGGCGTCCATGGCGGAAATCTCGGCAACAACGTTCACAAATGAAACGAGCCGGCTCGAACAGCGTCCAGCGGCCCAGTTCGGAAGTTTAGGGGGCGGTCTGCGGCTTGAAAAGCCAGTCTCACGGACGAAGCGGTTGCGGCAGGGCCGCGCAAAAACGCATCGGCCGATGTCACATGTGGGAGAATGTCAAATGCAGCGATTTGAGAAATGGTCGGAGCGGCGGGATTCGAACCCACGACCCCCAGTCCCCCAGGCGCGGGTAAGCCTTTGATTTTACGAATTTAGTTTGTACAAACTCGTTTTTCGTTCGCTTTGAAACATAAGGAGTTTTCAGCCCAGCTGTACAAAGAAATGGACAAACGAGGCGTTCCTTGCCGCTCTGCCGCAACGTGGCCGCCCGGCATCGAAGACGGGCTCATCGGCGATGGTCCTGGTCCGAAACACGGCCATGCGTGCGGCAGACATCCGGAAATTCCCGTGGACCCGCTACAACGGGCAGCAGGTCCAGATCAGATCGCAGAAGACCGGCAAGCTGGTGTGGATCCCGGCTACTCGCGAGCTTCGCACGTATCTTGACGCGCTTTCACGCGCTGGCGCTCTCGTCATACTCACGACGACGGGGAAGGCATACACGAAGCGCCACTTCAACGAGCACTGGCGCGAGGACTGCGACAAGCTGGATACTGCGAATGACGAGAAGGCCGACGCTGTTAAGACAGCTGATCTGAATTTCCACGATAACCGAGGAACAGCGGCAACACTGCTTGCGGAGGCCGGCGGGACGGCTCCAGAAATTGCCGAAGCCATGTGCTGGACCGTAGACAAGGCACAGCGAATGATCGACACCTATTTGGCTCGCCGCGGCGTTCTGGCAGCCAACGCCATCCAGAAGCTTGAGGATTATCGAGATCGCACGAACGGCGCGACCCAATCTTGAGCCGACACGGAGATAGCTTAGAACTCGTTGGCCTGGTTGCGAACCGCGAGTATCGCCTCCGCGGATAACAGCATCCGTTTCCCGGTGCCGTAAGGCTTGAACCCAATTGACGTATAAAAGCGGGCAGCGTTTTCGCTGATCGGCTGTAAGGTTAAGGCGGCCACTCCCGTTCGATCGACGATTTCATAGAAGTCATCGAGTGCGTGACCCATCAATAGCGTGCCTATCCCTTGGCGGTGTAATGAGCTCTCCACAGCAACCCAAATCAGCTGAACAGTTGTGAGTTGCCGACTTCGCGAGAATTGGGCGCGTATGCGAGCCACGAGGTTTTGCTCTTCCACGAATTGATCCTCGGGTTCTGACGCGATCGTCATCGCATAGAACCCAACCGGCATTTCGTTCCCGTCGAGATGCGCCGTTACAGTTCGTGCAACCAACTCGTTGTGATCGCCCAGAGAATCGTTTTGGAAAAAATGATCGATATGTGCGTAGCCACAAGAAAAAACGCCCCTCGGACAGTTGGCCGAGAGGCGTCGAAACTCAATCCTCTTGGGATCAATCTTTTCGCGGGGAAGGCGGCCGCTTTTTGTCTCGCTGGTATCGGAGATATTCGCCATAGACACGCTCAAGCTCAGGGGTCGGGCGGCCCCCAGCCTTCTTATAGATTCTCTTCACGGCTTGTCGTGCTCGGACGGAATCTAAGTGTTCGGCCGGTTGAGCGGACGATAGCATAGAGAACTTCTCTGAGATCGCCATTTTGCGTCTCCACAGATCGGCTACATCGCATCTCTCATCAACATGAGAGATTCGGTCAATGACGTAGCGGGGTACAGGCAGCACCGGATAGCGAATGGAAGCGCGGCCTTCGGTCGGCGGGCTCGCCCGCCTCCGCGCTTCCATTCGCTATCCGGTGCTGCAGTAAACAAAACAGATGTAAAAATAGTTGGTGCGATTCGGGACACGAGTCAAATAAATTTTTAGACAGTAACGATTCCCTGCCGTTCAACGGACTAATCCGATTGGCACCACTTTTCGAATCGAAAGGAGCCAAAACCGAGGGAAACTCCGCTGTACGACGACACTAACCGAATAATCACAACGCATTCACCGGCGTTTCCGCTCGTCCGGACACGAATGGAACGAGAACACAGCTGTACAACGTCTGTACAAAGATCCCTTGCGTGGAAAGGCTCAACCGCCCAAGACATTGAATCTGTGAAGAAAAATGGTCGGAGCGGCGGGATTCGAACTCCACGACCCCTAGTCCCCCAGACTAGTGCGCTAACCGGGCTGCGCCACGCTCCGATGGCCGTTCCTCTAGCCGTGATCGGGGCGGGATGCAAGGCACGGCGGGAGGGTTTCATGGTGTGATGGGAGCGCGCGGAGATCGTGGCTCTCCGCCCTTCCAGAAAGGTGGAGGGGAGCGCAGCCGACTCGCGGAGCTCGGCGCGGCTCAATACGGCGGACACCCGCCGCCATGCCGGCGCGTTCGGACGGCAGCCCCGCCCTCAGACTTCCTTCATCGCCCGGTCGAGCAACGCGCGGCAGTCGAGCAGCTCCTTGAGCACGCCCTGGAGCTTCTCCCGCTCCTCCGGCTTCATGCCGGCGCGGGTCGGTGGGCCGACGCGGAAGGTGTCGAGGATGTCGTCCTCGGTGTCGACGAAGCGGAAGTCGATGCCCTCCTCGTCGGAAGCCTCCTCCTCTTCGTCCTCCGATTCGACCTCGGCCTCGCCGATCGGCTCCTCTTCCATCATCGCCTGGCCGAGCGTCTCCTCCATCGCGCCGAACGAGACCGCGGCGGAGCTGTCGGCCAGTCCCTGGACCGACTTGACGCCGTGCTCCTTCAGGATCCGCTGCACCCCCTTGATGGTGTAGCCTTCGCCATAGAGCAGACGCCGGATACCCTTGAGCAGGTCGACGTCGTCGGGCCGGTAATAGCGCCGGCCCCCGCTCCGCTTCATCGGCTTGATCTGGGCGAACCGGGTCTCCCAAAACCGCAGCACGTGCTGCGGAATGTCG
This sequence comes from Bradyrhizobium oligotrophicum, assembly GCA_050641875.1. Lineage (GTDB taxonomy): Bacteria > Pseudomonadota > Alphaproteobacteria > Rhizobiales > Xanthobacteraceae > Bradyrhizobium > Bradyrhizobium oligotrophicum_B. The sequence goes on along the minus strand of CP192619.1, from coordinate 5,364,413 downwards.
AGCTCCTGCGCGACCTCGCTGATCGTCCGAAACGCATCCGGCGCCTTGTCCAAATGCCCGTTCCCCTTCGATCGTGCTGACAAGAAAGTGGGAGACTACGCTGAAAAGATTGGACGAACTGTACGCGGGACGAACCATACGCGTTCGACACGACCCTGCCGACGATGCGGCGGGGAGACGGCCTCGGCGCTATTCCGGCTCGGCGCCGAACTCGGCGCTGGCCTCGCCGTTCATCTTGCCACTGCCCTGCTGGCCGTTGATGCGCTGCTTCAGGATCGCGGACGGCTTGAACACCATGACCCGCCGCGGCGAGATCGGCACTTCCGTGCCGGTCTTTGGGTTTCGTCCGATGCGCTGCCCCTTCTTGCGCACCCATGAACGAGCCGAAGGACGATAGCTTGACCGTCTCGCCGCGCTCGAGGCAGTCGGTGATCTCCTTCAAGACCAGCTCGACGAACGCAGACGACTCCGTCCGCGACAGGCCTACCTTCTGGTAGACCGCCTCGCAGAGATCGACGCGCGTGACTGTTTTTCCGGTTCCCGCCATCGCCTGCCCCAAACTCACGGCGAATAATTCGCTCCGGAAATTAAGAGGTTAAGCGGCGGTGGTCAACAGCAGCGTGAATAGAAGTACAGGCCGTAATGCCAATCCACGGCTTAATCCCGCCGCGCGGGATGCTCACCAGCGCAGCAAAGCCGAGCCCCAGGTGAAGCCGCCGCCCATCGCCTCCAGCAGAACCACGTCCCCCTTCTTGATGCGGCCGTCCTTGACGGCCACGTCGAGCGCCAGCGGGATCGAGGCGGCGGAGGTATTTCCATGCCGATCGACCGTCAAGACCACCTTCTCCGGCGCGATGTGCAGCTTGTGCGCGGAGGCGTCGATGATCCGCTTGTTGGCCTGGTGCGGCACGAACCAGTCGATGGTCTCGGCCGACAGGCCGGTGGCATCGAACGCGTCGACGATCACGTCGGTGATCATGCCCGACAGCGTGCTTGAACACCTCGCGGCCTTCCATCCGCAGATGCCCGACGGTCTGGGTCGAGGACGGACCGCCGTCGACATACAGCTTGGCCTTGTGGCGGCCGTCGGAGCGCAGATGCGTGGTCAATACGCCGCGATCGGCTGCCGTGCCCCCTGCTCCTGGGCGTCCAGGATCAGCGCGCCGGCGCCGTCGCCGAACAGCACGCAGGTGGTGCGGTCGTTCCAGTCGAGGATACGCGAGAAGGTCTCGGCGCCGATCACCAGCGCGCGCTTGAACGAGCGGCTGCGCAGGAAATTGTCCGCGGTCGCGAGCGCATAGACGAAGCCCGAGCACACCGCCTGCAGGTCGAACGCCGCGCCATGATGGATGCCGAGCCCGTTCTGCACGGCCACTGCAGTCGCCGGAAACGTGTTGTCCGGGGTCGAGGTGCCCAACACGATCAGATCGATCGACTGCGGATCGACATCGGCCGCAGCCAGCGCGGCACGGGCCGCGTTGATCGCCAGATGCGAGGTGAATTCGCCGTCGGCTGCGACGTGGCGCTCACGGATGCCGGTGCGCTGCACGATCCACTCGTCCGAGGTCTCGATGCGGCTTGCCAGCTCGGCATTGGTCACGACCCGCTGCGGGAGGTAGGAGCCACAGCCGAGCACGACCGAACGAATTGTCACGAGACAGCCTCCTGGGCGACGGGTTCGGACGCCGGCGCGCCCCCGTCGGGATTGAGTGTTTGATTGATCTTGGTCAGGAGATCGTAGCGGGCCATCTCATAGCCAACCCTGACCGCCGAGGCAAAGCCCTCGGCATCGGTTCCGCCGTGGCTCTTGACCACCATCCCCTTGAGCCCGAGCACCACGCTGCCGTTGGATTTGCGCGGGTCGAGCCGGGCCCGCAAAGCGGCGAAGGCGCCGCGGGCCAACAGATAGCCGATCCGGGCAAGCCAGCTCGCCTGGATCGCGCCGCGCAGGAAATCCGTGACCTGGCGGACCGTGCCCTCGGCCGTCTTCAAAGCGATGTTGCCGCTGAAGCCCTCGGTCACGACCACGTCGGCGGCGCCCTTGCCGATGCCGTCGCCCTCGACGAATCCGATATAGTCGAGCTGCGGCAGGTTCATCGCGCGCAGCTGCTCGGCCGCCTCGCGGATCTCCTCATGGCCCTTGATCTCCTCGACACCGATGTTGAGAAGGCCGACGGTCGGCACTGGGCTTGTTGAACAGCACAGCTCGCCAGCGCGCCGCCCATCACCGCCAGCGCGACGAGGTGGTGGGCGTCGCCGCCGATCGTCGCCCCGAGGTCGAGCACCACCGATCTCGCCGCGCGCGGTCGGCCAGATCGCGGCCAGAGCCGGCCGGTCGATCCCGTCCAGCGTGCGCAGGCGCAGAATCGCGCCATCGCCACCAGCGCGCCGGTATTGCCCGCGGACACGGCGACGTCGGCCTCGCCCTTCTTCACCGCCTCGAGCGCAAGCCACATCGACGACGTCTTGCGGCCGCGCCGGAGCGCCTGGCTCGGCTTGTCCTCCATGCTGACGGCGACATCGGTGTGAATGACGCGCGAGACGGCCTTCAGCCGCGGATGCCGGTCGAGCTCGGGGACGATCTTGGCACTGTCGCCGAAGAGCAGAAACTCCGCATCCGGATGGCGGCTCAGCGCGATCGCAGCACCGGGGATGACGACGGCCGCGCCGAAATCCCCGCCCATGGCGTCCAGCGCGATTCGAACCTTTGAGGCATGACGTCCCGGAAACCTGATCTCGAGCTTTGTCTCGTCTTGGCCGTGACTTGGTTGGCCGTGTTTGGCGGTCGTTCAGAGGCATTGCGCGGCCGATGGACCGGCCAGGAGGCCGTCCGGGCCTTTTCGTCGCACCCCGACCCGGGCCGACAATAGCGTCTCTCCGTGTCGAAACAACCTCCCGGGAGCGATGCATTTTGCAACCGCCGCGCCGGTCCGGGGCCGGCATGGACCCGCCTTTGCCATCGAAATCAGCCGCTTGAGAGGATTTCGAGAGGCTTTGTGACAGGATCGATCGTTTCCGGCCTGCACAACGGCGCGTCAATCCTCACCCGTTTTCTTCGCTTTGATGGCGCCCGGCCCGGCGGCATCTGCCGATTTCAGCGCCTTCAGCGCCGCGAAGGGATGCTCCTCCGGCTCGGCGGCCGCTGCCATCGGCTGCTCGAACACGGCGCCGGGCTTGCGCGGATAGGGATCGATCCCCAGGAACAGCGCGTCGGCGGCGAGCCGGCCGAGGTCGATCTGCCCGCCGATGATCGGCTCCGGCGGATCGGCCGTCTCCACCTCGCTGTCGGGATCGTCCTCGACCAGATCGGCAAGCTCTGGAATCTGCTCCGGCGGGGCGAACATCTGGTCGATCGGCTCGTCGATCTCGATCTCGATCGGCTCGAGCGTAACGACGCAGGTCTGACCGATCCGGGCCTGCACGCGGCCCTCGACATGCACCTTGCCGTCGCGCTTCTGGACAACGTCGAACGAGGCATGGGCCGAGATGACCTCGCGCAGCCCGGCAATCGCGGCGAGCGCGCTGCGCGTGGCCTGGTCGGCCTCGATTTCGCGATGCAGGCCGGCATCCGGGATCTGCGCCACGATCACCGGCGGCGCCCGCCAGGATCCTTCGCCGGATCTCGCCCCGTCTGTCGCGATGTGTCTGTGTCTCGGGTCATGTCGCTAGTCCTGCTGAACCGGCCGCGGGAAGCTCCAGCCGGCGCCGAGCAGCCTGTTGTCGTCGAGGGCGGCGAGGTCGGCCGCTGCCCGGGCCGCATAGGCGGCAAGTCCGGCCGCGCTGTCCGGATGCGCCCCGTTCAAGATATTCTTCTGCAGCGCTTCCGCCAGCCGGCCCTCGCTCTCCGACCAGGCGAGGTCATAGGCGGCGGTCCGGCCATAGAACGCCTCGCCGAACTTCTGCATGCGCTTGGGCACCGTCAGATCCCCGACGCCCATCTCGCGCAGATTGTCGTCCATGTCGTCGCAGAACCGGTCGAACAGCGCTTGCGACAGGTCCGATCCCACCCCCGCGCAGCCGCCGCAGCACCAGCCAGAGGTGCAGAATCAGCAGATCGAGCCGCCCCTCGACCGTGTCGGGGACATTCAAGTGTCTATAAAACAACGGGTCTCGGGTTTGTGCCACGATCGTGCCATAGATCGGCTCGATGGTCCCGCGCGGGGACGGTCGGGATTTCCTGAGATGGTTGAATGGCCAGAGCATGACGGTTCCGCGGTCGAGTTTCCCTGACCCCGTTCAGGGGCATGTTGCAATCCGCAAGTTTGCCCGGTACGTCAACGCCCTGCCCGACGCAAGGGGACGGGATCCGATCTGAAGAAGATGACCCAGACAATGCGAATGACTGCCCGCCAGCCTTCCCGCGGCCTCAGCTCCCGTCTGCGCACCCTTGGTGCGATCGCGCTGACCTGTCTGGCGCTCGGCGCCTGCACCGGCGAGCAGTTCCAGAAGGGCTACATCATGCCGCCGGGCGCGCTGGAGCAGATCCCGATCGGCGCCAGCCAGGACCAGGTGCTGATCGTGATGGGCACGCCCTCGACGGTGGCGACGCTCGACGGCGAGGTGTTCTACTACATCTCCCAGCGCGCCGAGCGCCCGGTCGCCTTCATGAACCAGAAGGTGGTCGATCAGCGCGTCATCGCGATCTATTTCGACAAGAACCGCCAGGTCCGCCGGCTCGCCAATTACGGCATGAAGGACGGCAAGATCTTCGACTTCGTCAGCCGCACCACGCCGACCTCCGGCCAGGAGCTCAGCTACCTGACGCCACTGTTCAAGCTGCTCAGCTTCAACTGATCCCGACACGATCGCCGCAGCCCGGAATATGATTCCGGGCCACGGCACAAAGCTTGGCCGCTGCGCTGATTGGCGCAGCTCGCGGGCAATTCGCCGGCTTGCTCTGGCGCCGCAATCTTCCCTACCCTGCTGCAAAACAAGAGCAGGGAGGAATCATTGGCTCATCGCATCGCGCTGTCGCGCCGCAAGCTGTTGTCCGGAGCCGCGGCGCTCTCGACCGCCGCCATTCTGCCGCGCACCAGTCTCGCCGATTGGCGCCCCACTGAGACGGTGAAGCTGATCGTGCCGGCCGCGCCAGGCGGCAGCACCGACGTCATGGGCCGGCTGCTCGCGGCGCATCTGCAGACCGCCTGGGGACAGTCGGCCGTGGTCGAGAATCGCTCCGGCGGCGGCGGCACGATCGGCGCCGCCGAGGTCGCGCGCAACACCAAGGGTGACGGATACACGATCCTGATCGGCAATCCCGGTCCGAACGCGATCGCCTATTCGATCTTCCGCAACCTCGCCTACAAGCCGGATCAGCTGCAGGCGGTGTCGAACATGATCCGCATCCCGAACATCGTTTCGGCGCATCCCTCCACCGGCATCAAGTCGATTCCCGAGCTGATCGCCTATCTCAAGGCCAATCCCGACAAGCTGAACTATGCCTCCTCCGGCGTCGGCCAGAGCCCGCATCTCACCGGGGCCTGGTTCCTGCAGCTCACCGGGCTGAAGATGACGCACATCCCGTTCCGCGGCGCCGGCCCTGCGCTGCAGGCCGCGCTCGCCGGCGACATCCAGATCCTGTTCGACAATCTGTTTCCATCGCTGCCGCAGGTGCAGGAGGGCAAGCTGACCGGCCTGTGCGTGACGACGCCGGAGCGCAGCGCCAATGCGCCCGACCTGCCGACGATGCGCGAAAGCGCGCCGGAGCTGGCCAAGTTCGACGTGTCGTCCTGGTTCGGCGTCTTCCTGCCGAAGGCCTGCCCGCCCGAGATCGTCGGCGCGCTCAACCTGCAGGTCAAGGCGATGCTGGAGCGCGAGGACATCCGCAAGAACATCGCCGGCATGGGCGCGCGGGCCGACTACGGCACGCCGCAACAATTCGGCGACTTCGTCCGGGCCGAGACGGCCAAGTTCGCGTCGATCATCGAGAAGGAAGGCCTGCAGATGGACGTGAAGTAGCCCGGCCCTGGGGCTCCGCGTCTCGGTGGAGCATTGGAATAGGGTTCGTGGTGTAACGGCACCTTAAGCGGGATGGTGCGATAGATGACGGCCGCGTGTCTTTGATCTGGTTGCAAGATACCGTTGGCGGATGCCGGGCCGACGACCTCGCGTGGATGCGGTCCGATCACCGTCCGAGGGGCAGGCGCCGGCGTCGTCCATCGCGTGAGCCGTGCCTTGCCCAACAACGTCCTCCACCAGCTCGAAGACATTCTCGCGAGCCGTTACGTCTCGCGGCGGTCAGAAATCCTGGATCGCGTCACCGATCTCTTCGTCGTGGGCTCCGGCAAGTTCACCGAAGAACATGTCGAGCTGTTCGACCACGTGCTGTTCAAGCTGCTCGACAACGTCGCCGTGGCGGCGCGGGCGCAGCTCGGCAGCCGCCTCGCCGCCCTGTCCGACGCGCCGCCGCGCCTCATCAAGCTCCTCGCCAATGACGAGACCATCGCGGTCGCTGGTCCCGTGCTGCGCCAGAGCGACCGGCTCGACGACGAGACCCTGGTCGCGACCGCGCAGACCCGGGGCCAGGAGCATCTCCTCGCGATCTCCGACCGCAAGATCCTCACCGAATCCGTCACCGACGTTCTGATCGATCGCGGCAATCAGGGCGTCGTTTCGAACACCGCCAACAATGGCGGCGCGCGCTTCTCCGATCACGGCTTCTCCGGCCTGGTGACGAAGGCGTCCGACGATCCCGGCCTCGCCTTGAAACTCTGGAGCCGGCCCGACAGCCCACGCGAGGTGCTGGTCCGGCTGTTCGTCGAAGCCTCCGACGCGGTGCGCAGCCAGCTCGCCGGTGCTGACGCGGCGCGGTCCGAGATCGTCGAGCTTGCGGTCGCGCAGGCTTCGGACCGTCTGCAGGCGGCAGCGCGGACGCGCTCGGCCGATTTCGCCACCGCCAAGGACTATGTCGAGCTGCTGCACGCAACCGGCCAGCTCCACGAGGCGCAACTGCACGGCTTCGCCAAGGAAGGCAGCTTCGACAAGGTCACCTTGGCGCTGTCGCTGATGTGCAAGCTGCCGCTCGACGTGGTCGAGCGCGCCTTCGTGCGCAACCAGCCGGACCAGCTCCTGGTGCTCGCCAAGGCGCTCGATCTGTCCTGGGTCACCACCACGACGCTGCTGTTCATGCAGGCCCATGTCAGCGGCAGTCCGCGTCCGCAGCTCGATCAGCATCTGATGAGCTTCACGCAGCTACAGCCGCGCACGGCGCAGACCACGCTGCAGAGCTACCGGACGCGGCAGCGCGCGGCGGAGTAGCTGCGATCGTATCAAGGCCGCCGTCTTCCCCCGCAGCAGCGGACAACCCCGCTCAAGGGTTGGAGATGCGCAAGATGATGTTCTTGCCCTCCGTTCCCGGCTCCAGATGAGGCTCGTTGCTGGCCACTCCGCTGCCTGGAAGAGACTCAGGCGCAGGCCGCTGAGAGACGATCTTATCGGAATGACCTTCGAACATGATGGCCTTTCCGTCGACGAAAATCGCCTGATGGTGACCCTGCCCCGGCGTCTTGCCGACGGTGAAATTCCAGCACCAGACTTTTCGGCCGTTGTAGTCGCGTGCACCGAAGGCCGTGTACCAGATGTCACTGAGGAAGACCTCGGCGACTAGAAGATCAATCGCTTTCTTCTCCCAGGGCCGGCTGTCCTCGCGCATCTTGCGACGGGCCGCCACATCTGGGATTCCCGCGGCGAGCGCATCCAATGCGGTCTCATACTCCGCCGCGGGCACGCGCCGCACGCCCCGCCATCTGTCGATGTAGCGCGCGTTCAAGAACTGGACGCAGTCCCAGCGATTGCCCCAGTGCCAGCTGTCGTCGACCCGCCGCCTGAGCCGGCGGCTCAGCTTGGCGTTGCTCAGATGCTCGCTCTCCAGCCGATCAAGCGCGGCTTGAAAGTTGTCGTCGTCGATCTCGCGGCTGGCGGTCTCACGCGCCGCGTCGACGATGCGCACGGCGCCCTCAAACACCGCCAGATGTTCGACAGCCCCTATCGCTTTCAGACCTGAGCGTACGCCGCCGATGAACTGGGCATCCCACCCTGAGTTGTCGACGAACTGCTGGAATCCGCCATTGAGCACCTCGCCGACCAGGTAGTTGACCCGCGACACATGGATCACCTCAATCGGCATCTCGTCGTCGCGGACGTGCCGCTCCCAAAGACAGTGAGCAAAGCGCGTCACCTCGTCGATGACAGTTTGAGCGGCCATGAGGTCCGCCGTGAGCGGTGGCACGCCCATTCGGCGCATGCTCTCCGCAACACCGCCTATTCCAAGCCAGGCCTTGATCTGATCGAGCGGTCCCCGGCGCTCGCCCGGCAGAATGATTTGATCAATCAATTGGAGCACGGACAATTCCTACAACTCTGACGCGCACTCTACTAGCAGTCGAAATAACAGCGCCGAACATGATATCGGGATTTGGACGATCATGCGTCAAGCGGATATCGTTCCAACACATTTGCGTCGCGCACCGACCCTAAAATGATGATCGTTCGGTGGGCGCTGCTCCAGGGAGCTACACCGGCCAGCCTCATCCGCTCCGATGCAGGTCCGATGTTTCCGCAAGCCGGCACCGGGCGCGATGGCGTGCCGCCCGCTCAGGCCACAATGAGGACGCCCGTAAATGACGATCGACACCAGCCGCGAGATCCAGATCGAAGCGTCACCGATGAAGCTGCTTCGTGCAACCCTCATTGGCACTGTCTTTTCGGCCATCTGCGTCGCGATGGCCCTCGGCTGGTTCGACAACGTTCAGCCCGGCAGCTTCAGTGAGTTCGTCAGCTATATCGGCGCGGTGCTTTTCCCGGTCCTCGCCGTGGGAGCGCTGTGGCGGGCACTCACCACACGGGGGCCTGTTCTCATCCTTTCACGCGAGGGGCTCCGAGATCGTCGGCTGGCCGCCGAACTGATCCCATGGAATGCCGTCCAGGACATCGCAGTCCGGGAAGCACGCGGGAATCGATCGATCATGCTCAGCATCGATCCGGCGGTCGAAGACAAACTCACCTTCAATCCAATCCTCCGCTGGACGAGGAAAGCCGATCGGGCCTTCGGCATGAACGGCCTCTCCATCGGAGCAGCCGATCTCAAGATCGGATTTGACGAACTCCTCGCAACGACGCTGGCGTTTGCCCGAGCCGGTCAATCACACGATGCCGCGCCGCGAACGTTCAGCGCCCTCAGAGCGACCAGATAGAGCAGCCGGTCGGTCAATATCATCCCGCGCCACTGACGGAACAAAAAGCCCGCGGGTGTGACCCGCGGGCTTTTCCGATCAATTTGATTGATCGCCTCAGTGCGCGAGGATCGCCAGCAGCAGCAGGGCCACGATGTTGGTGATCTTGATCATCGGGTTCACCGCGGGGCCGGCCGTGTCCTTGTAGGGGTCGCCGACGGTGTCACCCGTCACCGCCGCCTTGTGCGCATCCGAGCCCTTGCCGCCGTAGTGGCCGTCCTCGATGTACTTCTTGGCGTTGTCCCAGGCGCCGCCGCCGGAGGTCATCGAGATCGCGACGAACAGGCCGGTGACGATGACGCCGAGCAGCATGGCACCGACGGCCGAGAACGCTGCCGACTTGCCGGCCGCGCCACCGCCCGCGATCGCGTAGATCAGGAAGTAGACGACGATCGGTGACAGTACCGGCAGCAGCGACGGGATGATCATCTCCTTGATCGCCGCCTTGGTCAGCAGGTCGACGGCCTTGCCGTAGTCCGGCTTGTCGGTGCCCTGCATGATGCCGGGCTTCTCGCGGAACTGGCGCCGCACCTCCTCGACGATCGCGCCGGCCGCACGTCCGACCGCGGTCATGCCCATCGCGCCGAACAGGTACGGCAGCAGGCCGCCGAACAGCAGGCCGACCACGACGTAGGGATTGTTCAGCGAGAAGTCCGGCTTGATCCCCGCGAAATAGGGATGATGCGCGGAGTCGGCGATGAAGAACTGCAGGTCCTGGTTATAGGCCGCGAACAGCACCAGCGCGCCGAGACCGGCGGAGCCGATCGCGTAGCCCTTGGTGACGGCCTTGGTGGTGTTGCCGACCGCGTCGAGCGCGTCGGTCGACTTGCGGACCTCCTTGGGCAGGCCGGCCATTTCGGCAATGCCGCCGGCATTGTCGGTGACCGGGCCGAAGGCGTCGAGCGCCACGATCATGCCGGCCAGCGCCAGCATGGTCGTGGTCGCGATCGCGATGCCGAACAGGCCGGCCAGGCTGTAGGTGACCAGGATGCCGGCGATGATCACGATCGCGGGCAGCGCGGTCGATTCCATCGAGATGGCGAGGCCCTGGATCACGTTGGTGCCGTGGCCGGTCACCGAGGCCGCCGCGATCGACTTCACCGGGCGGAAATCCGTGCCGGTGTAGTATTCGGTGATCCAGATGATGAGCCCGGTGACGACGAGGCCGACGACGCCGCACACGAACAGCGCGGTGCCCGTGTAGTCGACGCCGTCGAGCTTGCCGAATCCGATCAGCCAGCCGATTGCGAGCGCGACGCCGCCGAGCGACAGCACACCGGTCGCGATCAGGCCCTTGTAGAGCGCCCCCATGATCGACTGGCTGGCGCCGAGCTTGACGAAGAAGGTGCCGGCGATCGAGGTGATGATGCAGATGCCGCCGATGGCGAGCGGCAGGGTCATCATGTTGGTCAAGAGCGACGACTTGGCGAAGAAGATCGCCGCCAGCACCATGGTGGCGACCGCGGTCACCGCGTAGGTCTCGAACAGGTCGGCGGCCATGCCGGCGCAGTCACCGACGTTGTCGCCGACGTTGTCGGCGATGGTCGCGGGGTTGCGCGGATCGTCCTCCGGGATGCCGGCTTCGACCTTGCCGACGAGGTCACCGCCGACGTCGGCACCCTTGGTGAAGATGCCGCCGCCGAGACGGGCGAAGATCGAGATCAGCGAGGCGCCGAAGCCGAGCGCGACCAGCGCATCGATCACGGTGCGGCTGTCGGGCGCGAGCTTCATGAAGCCGGTGAGGATGCCGAAGTAGATCGTGACGCCGAGCAGCGCGAGACCGGCCACGAGCAGACCGGTGATGGCGCCGGCCTTGAAGGCGAGCTCGAGGCCGCCGGCGAGCGAGGTGATCGCCGCCTGTGCCGTGCGGACGTTGGCGCGCACCGACACGTTCATGCCGATGAAGCCGGCCGCGCCGGAGAGGATCGCGCCGATCGCAAAGCCGACCGCGACGAGCATGCCGAGGAAATACGCAAGGAGCACGAAGATCACGACGCCGACGATTCCGATCGTCGTATATTGGCGGCGGAGATAGGCCTGAGCGCCCTCGGCCACGGCCGCCGCGATTTCCTGCATGCGCGCATTGCCGGCGTCTGCGCTGAGCACCGATTGTGTGGCCCAGATCGCATAGACGATCGACAGCGCTCCGCAGAGCACGATCACCCATAAAGCTGACATTTAGTTTCCTCGGCTCTTTGCTTTTCTAACTACGTCACGCCGCGCTGGTGCGACGCACGCCCCCTTGTCAGGCCGCCCCGGGCGGAGCCGCCTCGAACGTCATGGACCTTGCCAAAATCGCCATGATGACGCAACGCCGCGACGCCTGAACCGCTCCAAATTCAGACGCTTCTTTGGTCGCATTGTGCGCTGCAACTAAGTGTCAGAAGTGGCTGAAGGACAAGCGCCTCAGTGTGACGGGAAGGCCCTGCCCGTCCAGGAAGCGCGGGGCATGCGTTCCTTCGATGATGGCACCGATGTCGGTGACGGCCACCCCGCCGTCTCGGCCGCGGCGTGGAATGCCGCGCATCGCGCTGCGGGGACGGTGCAGAGGATCTCGTAGTCGTCGCCGCCGGAGATCATGCTTTCGAGCTGCGCGGCCCCGGCAGCAAGCAGCTTCGCCGCTGCCGGCGATCGTGGAATGTGGGACAGCGCGATGTCGGCGCTCACGGAAGAGGCGGCGCAGAGCTTGGTCAGGTCGCCCGCGAGGCCATCGGAGACGTCCATCGAGGCGGTCGCGTAGTCTCTCACGGCCGCGGCCAGCGCATTGCGCGGCTGCGGCGTGCGATAACGGCCGATCAGCATATCCCGCGCGGCGGCATCGTCGGCCAGCGCCGCGGCCTCGGCTGTGCCCGTCAGGATGCGCAGGCCGAGCGCGGCGTCGCCGATGGTCCCGGTCACCATCACCCGGTCGCCGGGACGCGCGCCGAAGCGATGCACCATCCGGCCCCTGGGCACCCGCCCCCAGGCCGCGATCGAGATCATCACGGGACCGGGCGTCGACACGGTGTCGCCGCCGAGCAGCGGACAGCCGAACGCGGCGGCGTCCTCGCCGAGGCCACGCGCGAACTCCGACAGCCAGGCGTCGTCCTTCTCGCGCAGCGCCAGCGTCAGGACGAAGCCGGCGGGCACGGCGCCCTTGGCGGCGAGATCGGACAGGTTCACCCGCAGCGCCTTGCGCGCGATGGTGTCGGGAGGATCGTTGGCGAGATAATGGACGCCTTCGACGATGGCGTCGGTCTTGACGACGATGTCGTCGCCATCGGCCGGAATGATCGCGGCGTCGTCGACGAGACCGAACGCGCCGGGGTCGGTCGCCAGCGGCTTGAAGTAGCGGGCGATGAGGAGTCTTCGCCGGAGGGATCTTGGGTCATGGGCCCGTCCCCACACTCCGCTGTCATCGCCCGGCTCGACCGGGCGATCCAGTACGCCGCGCCCCCTCCGTATCCCTCGGACGTCTCTGGAATACTGGATCACCCGCCTTCGCGGGTGATGACAGCCGAATGAACAAGCTGCCACCGTGCCATTGCGCAACGACCCTGCTGCGCTCCGGCCCATCGCTACTTCGGCCCCATCTCGTCGGCACGGTATTGCCGCGCCAACTGCTCCAGCACGGCGTTGACCATCCCGGTCTCGTCGCGCTCGACGAAGGCATGGGCGATGTCGACATATTCGGACACCACGACCTTCGCCGGGATGTCCTTGCGCCGCTCGAGCTCATAGGCGCCGGCGCGCAGCACCGCGCGCAGGATCGCTTCGATCCGCTGCAGCGGCCAGCCGCGCTCCAGCGCGGTGTCCAGCACGGGATCGATCTTGGTCTGGTCGCGCACCACGCCGGAGACGATGTCGCGGAAGAAGGCGGCCTCGGCCGGCAGATACTGCTCGCCCTCGACCTCGCTGCCGAGCCAGTGGCTCTCGAACTCGGCGAGGACATCGTTGATGCCGGCGCCCGCAATATCCATCTGGTAGAGCGCCTGCACCGCGGCGAGCCGTGCGGCGCCGCGCCGGTTGGCCTTGCGGTCGTTGGCTCTGACCGGGCCCTTGAAGGGTTTGTTCTCGGCCATCTCAGCCTCGCGCCAGACGGCGTTTGATGCGCAGCACGGCGAGCGCGGCGCGGGCGGCATCGCCGCCCTTGTTCATCTCGGAGACGCGGGCGCGCGCCCAGGCCTGGTCCTCGTTGTTGACGGTGAGGATACCGTTGCCGAGCGGCAGGCCGCGCGCCACCGACAGGTCCATCAGGGCCCGCGAGGACTCCTGCGACACGATCTCGAAATGGATGGTATCGCCGCGGATGACGCAGCCGAGCGCGATCGCCGCATCATAGGGCTTGCCGTTCTTCGCGGCCGCGTCGAGCGCAATCGCGATCGTCGTCGGGATCTCCAGCGAGCCGGTCACGGTGAGCACGTCATAGGTCACACCAGCCGCCTTCAGCTCGGCGGTGGCGCCCTCCAGCAGGGCGTCCTGCAGGTCATCGTAGAAGCGGGCCTCGACGATCAGCGCCCGGGCGCCGGAGATGTCGGTCTGGTCTTTGAGCGGCGCGCGCCGTGCGTCTGCCATGGTTCTGTTTCCATTGTCTTCAGGTGCCTCGCCCCAATGGAGCGGCCATCCGGCCGCGTCGCGAAGGGCGAGATGAAATCGGCCTCATGCTGCGAGACGACGCATCCACGCCTCCTCGCCACGAGGGCTGGCCTTGTAGGCGCGAGCGCCCGCAAAGCCAAGACGGAAAGCCCCCTTCGAGGCTACTTCATTTCCGTGAGGCGCGCGGCATAGCGCCGCCATCAGGTCGACCTCGAGATTGACCTCGCTGCCGGCCTGCCAGGACGACAGCGTGGTGACCGACAGCGTATGCGGAATGATCAGCACCGAGAAGGCCAGTTCGTCGACGGTGTTGACCGTGAGCGAGACGCCGTCGAGGGTGACCGAGCCCTTGGTGGCGATGAAGCGCGCCAGATCCCGTGTTGTCTTCAGCACGAACCGCGCCATGTCAGGCAGGTCGTCGCGGCTGACGATGGTCGCGATACCGTCGACATGGCCGGCGACGATGTGGCCACCGAGTTCGTCGCCGATCTTCAGGGCCCGCTCGAGGTTCAGCTTCGTGCCGACGCGCCAGTGCTTGGCCGTGGTCAGTGCCAGCGTCTCCGCGGCGGCGTCGACCTCGAACCATGTCTTCCCATCGGTGATGCCGGACTGCACGACCGTGAGGCAGACGCCATTGTTGGCGATGGATGCGCCATCGGCGATGCTGGCCCGGTCATAGTGGCAGGCAATGCGCAGCCGGTGCAGCTTGCCTTCGGTCCGCGGCGTCAGGCTGACGATCTCGCCGATGTCGGTGACGATGCCGGTGAACATTACGCGCGCTCGTAGATCGTAAGGGTGTCGGGATCGAGCGTTTCGCTAGCACGAACGCGATAGGCCGGCGACTGCGTGATTGCGATCAGCGGCAATGCGTCCAGCGCAGCGATCCCATCCGCTCCGATCTCCCCGCGACCACGCAGCAGCCAGATTTCATCGACCAGGCCACTTGCCATGAAAGATGATGCGACGCGGCTGCCGCCTTCGACCATCAAACGGGTGATGCCCTTCTCGGCGAGCGCCTTGAGCACTGCGGGGGCTCCAGCGCGGAGGGCTCGGCCTGCGGCGGCACGCGGATCACCTGGGCACCGGCAGCACCGAGCTTGGTCGCCGCCGCGGGCTCGGCAAGCGCGGATGCAACCATCCAGAGCGGCGTGGTTCGCGCTGATTGCACCAAACGGCTGGTCATGGGCAGCCGCAGCATCCGGATCGAGCACCACGCGCACCGGCGAGCGGGATTCCATGCCGGGCAGCCGACAGGTCAGCAGCGGATCATCGGCGATCGCGGTGCGCACGCCGATCAGGATCGCGTCGCTCTGGGCACGCAGCAGATGCACGCGCGTCCGCACCGCCTCGCCGGTGATCGCGACCGGTTTGTTGCCCGCGGCTGCGATCTTGTCGTCGGCCGAGACGGCAAGCTTCAGGATCACATGCGGCCGGCCATCGCGGATGCGGCGGAAATGGCCGGCATGATCGCGCTTGGCGTCGGCCGAGCAGAGGCCGACTTCGACCTGGAGGCCGGCAGCGCGGAGCTTCGCATGCCCCTGCCCTGCGACCTCCGGATTGGGATCCTCGATCGCCGAGACGACGCGGCTGATTCCGGCTGCGATGACGGCGTCCACGCAAGGCGGCGACTTGCCGAAATGCGAGCATGGCTCCAGCGTCACATAGAGAGTGGCGCCCTTCGCGGCCTCTCCGGCGCGCTTCAAGGCCTCGGGCTCGCCATGAGGGCGTCCACCGGGCTGGGTCCAGCCGCGGCCGACGATCACGCCATCCTTGACCACGACGGCGCCGACGGCGGGATTGGGCCAAGTCCGCCCCAACCCGCGACGGCCGAGCGACAGCGCGAGCTGCATGAAGCGGCGGTCGGCGTCCTTCTGGGCCTTCAGCTTCTCGCCGACCTGATCGACCAGGACCCGGAAGATCATTTGCGGACCGGGGCCAGCCGCGGCGACTCGTCCTCGGCCGAGAGCTCGCCGAGCACGGCCTCGAAATCCTTCGCTTCGCGGAAATTGCGGTAGACCGAGGCGAAGCGGACATAGGCGACGTCGTCGAGATCGCGCAGATGCTCCATCACGATCTCGCCGATCGCCTCCGAGGACACCTCCGACTCGCCGCCGCTCTCGAGCTCGCGCACGATCGCCGACACCATCTTCTCGACCCGTTCGGGATCGACCGATCGCTTGCGCAGTGAGATCTGCACCGAGCGCATCAGCTTGTCGCGGTCGAACGGCACGCGGCGGCCGTTGCGCTTGATGACGGTCAGTTCGCGCAGCTGCACCCGCTCGAAGGTCGTGAAGCGGAAGTTGCAGGTGACGCAGACCCGCCGCCGCCGGATCACCGAGGAATCCTCGGTGGGGCGGGGAGTCCTTCACCTGCGTATCGAGGCTGTTGCAGCTCGGGCAGCGCATTGGGGCTTCAAGCCTTACTGGTAGATCGGGAACCGGTCGGTCAGCGCCTTCACCTTTTCCTTGACCGCAGCCTCGACCAGCGGCGCGCTGCCCTCGGAAGACTGCGCGATCGCGTTCAGCACCTCGGCAATCAGGCTGCCGACCTGCTGGAACTCGGCGACGCCGAAGCCGCGGGTGGTCGCCGCCGGGGTGCCGAGGCGCAAGCCCGAGGTGACGAACGGCTTCTCGGGGTCGAACGGGATGCCGTTCTTGTTGCAGGTGATGCCGGCGCGGACCAGCGCCTTCTCCGAGACGTTGCCCTTCAGCCCCTTGGGCCGGAGGTCGACCAGCATCAGATGGTTGTCGGTGCCGCCAGAGACGATGTCGAAGCCCTGCGCGCGGAGCGATTCCGCCAGTGCCTTCGCGTTCTCGACGATGTTCTTCGCGTAGACCTTGAACTCGGGCCGCAGCGCCTCGGCGAACGCCACCGCCTTGGCGGCGATCACGTGCATCAGCGGGCCGCCCTGCAGGCCGGGGAAGATCGCCGAGTTGAACTTCTTGGTGAATTGCTCGTCGTTCCACAGGATCAGCCCACCGCGCGGGCCGCGCAGCGTACTCGTGCGTGGTGGTGGTGGTGACGTGGGCGTACGGCACCGGCGAGGCATGCGCGCCACCGGCGACGAGGCCGGCGAAATGCGCCATGTCGACCAGCAGATAGGCGCCGACGCTATCGGCGATCTCGCGGAAGCGCTTGAAGTCCCACGGGCGCGAATAGGCGCTGCCGCCGGCGATGATCAGCTTCGGCTTGACCTCCTCGGCCTGCTTCGCCACCGCATCCATGTCGATCAGATGGTCGTCGCGGCGGACCGTGTAGTGCGCGGCCTTGAACCACTTGCCGGACATGTTGACCGGCGAGCCGTGGGTCAGGTGGCCGCCGGCGGCGAGGTCGAGGCCCATGAAGGTGTCGCCCGGCTGCAGGAGCGCCAGGAACACGGCCTGGTTCATCTGGCTGCCGGAGTTCGGCTGGACATTGGCGAAATTGGCGCCGAACAGCTTCTTGGCGCGGTCGATCGCGAGGTTCTCGGCGACGTCGACCCATTCGCAGCCGCCATAATAGCGCGCGCCCGGATACCCTTCCGCGTACTTGTTGGTCATCACCGAGCCCTGGGCCTCCAGGACCGCCCGGCTGACGATGTTTTCAGATGCGATCAGCTCGATTTCGTGCCGTTGCCGACCGAGCTCGCCCTTGATGGCGGCGGCGATCTCGGGATCGGCCTCGGCCAGGGTGGCGGAGAAGAAGGAATCGACTGACGAGGCGGGCTTGGCGCTGGAAGCGGTCATCGGCGGAATATCTCCACGTCCGCAAGGCCTTGAGGGGCCGGCGGTCGGTTCAGTGAAGGCGGTCGGAAAAGACCCCTGCCCTTACCATACGGGCGGCGGCAGGCCAAGGGACAGGCCAAGCAGTTGCGGGTCAAACCGGATATTTGCGCCAGATATGGTGGACGGGCGGCGGAGCAAGCCCTGTTCTCAAGCCCCGCCGCAGGAGTGCCAGCTTTCCGACATCTGCCACGTTTCCTTGGTCCGGAGATTGGTGGCTTTGTAGATTCGCCCCCGATCATCGCCGGACGGGCATTTCTTTGGCTTCCAGACGGTGCAGAGCCGCACGGGATCACCCAGTCTGGAATGGGCCACGCCGGCGTCCCACTCCGCGTCGATCTGCTCGGCGCCGTTCTGGTACAGCACGTGGATGCCCGGATCCATCATCGGCTCACCGTCCTTGTCGAGCGTTTCACCGGCCTTGAACGGGGTTGGCGGCAACGGTTCATCAAACCGACCAGCAATTTTTGTAATCGTCGTCTCTGCGCAGGCTCCTATTTTGGCCAGAGCTTCCCGACCTTTCGGTGCCTTCGGCGGCGCAGCGGTCTCAGCCATGCTCGACTCCCCGCACGTGAATGCCAAGAAAGCGGCCGCTACAATGACTCGCGACGCCAAACGCATCGATCCCCCACCAAAAAAACAACCTGCATGAAACCGACGGTCTCATACAGGTTGTTGGTATCATGAGGCAAGCGCGGGGCGAGAATGATCGCACGCCATCGATATCATCCGATATCAGAGGCCGGTGTAGCCCGCCTTGACAGGATCGACGCGGCCATCGAGCTGACGCAGATAGGTCAGGCCACACACCGTCAGACGGTGCGGATCGCGCTCCCCGGCTTCGAACAACGTCTTGATGTAGGCGCTCACCTTGCGGCGGGCCTCGTCGCTCGCCGCAGCGGTGCGGTTCGCCAGCAGGTCGTACGTGTGCATGATGCGATCGATGGCGGCTTCCATATCATCCCCTCTTGAACGTCAGACCGAATGGGCCATCTCGAACATCGAGATCGCCTTGTTCGCGAGCCTGAGCTTGTTGAACTCTCCGCGGTGAATCAGCTGCACGATCATGTCCACGAGTTGCTCGTCCGGCGTGACCGTGTCCGGCATCGCTCCCGACAGGCGCAGGTAGTTGGCTGCGATCGCGTAGGCGTCGCTCACCAGCTCCACGTTCATGACCTGAAATCCGCGATCGTGCAGCATGATCCGACCTCCGGCAGAGACAAATCGGAGGGGCGACATTGGTTCCAGTTCGGAACGGATGTTTTTCGCAACAGCGAATGAAGATGAGCAACGACAAAAGAGACAAAGAAAAGCGCCGGCCCAGGAAGGGCCGACGCGAAATCGAAATCAGAGGATCGACGGCTGTCCGGTCTTGGCTCTCAAGGTCGGAGCCGGCTCAGCCGAGACGATGAGGCCTGCTCAGAGGCGATACAGGATCTGGTCGGTCCAGAACCGCTCGAGACGATGCAGCGACTTGTTGAGCGTGGAGAACTCCTCGCTCGAGATGCCGCCGACCTGCTCCACGGTCTTGACGTGCTTCTGATACAGCGAGTCGACGATGCGGCGGATCTCCTGCCCCTGCGGGGTCAGGCGGATGCGGACCGAGCGGCGATCGACGCGAGAGCGCTGGTGATCGAGGAAGCCGAGCTCGACCAGCTTCTTCAGGTTGTAGGAGACGTTGGAGCCGAGATAATAGCCGCGCGTGCGCAGCTCGCCCGCGGTCAGCTCCTTGTCGCCGATGTTGTACAGCAGCAGCGCCTGGACCGAATTGATGTCGGAGCGACCACGGCGGTCGAACTCATCCTTGATGACGTCGAGCAGGCGGCGATGCAGCCGCTCCACCAGCGTCAGAGCTTCCAGATAGAGCGACTGGACGGTGCCGCCCTGGCCCGGCGCAGCAGTCTCCACGGCCGTCGCAACGGCTTTCATCATGACACTTCCCCTGTCGTCGTTTTTGTCGACTTATTCGACGAAACTTTTGTCCCGTCTGATAGAACGAACTTAAGGGGCGTGCTTTGAAGATCGCCTTAAATAAGAGCATAAAGAGAGAATGAATCGCGGAGAGTGAATCCTCTTTTAATCCAGTGATTACAGGCGCTTTTGCAAGAGTCCGTTGACGGACGACGGGCAATGTTCGCGCTTTGTTTCACCCTCCTGTCGCATTCCAAAACAGGTGTAGTTCCCGCTGCTAAGGTCTGTGTAACAGCTGTGGCAAGCGCTCTTAAGGTGTTCGAAACATTACTTGCATCGCGCTGAGAGGATTTACAGCATGCAACGAATTCCGACCACCACCTACGGTGGTCGTTCGCGGGCCGCCATCCAGGCCAGCACGAGATAGGCGGCGAGCATGATCGCCTCGCCCGCCACCACCAGCAGATTGCCGCCATAGATGCCCGGAAACATGAGCTCGATGACCGCCATCGACACGACCGTGGTGAGCCACACCACCGCGCCCCACGGCGTGGCCAGCCACAGGCCTACCGCGGCGACGAGCTCGATCACCGCGAAATAGACCGTCGCGGCCTGCCAGGCCATCGCCTGGTTCTCGAACGCGTCGTCCTCGCCGCCGATGAAGCCGGTCACCTGGGCCCAGTGGTACAGGCCCTTGACGATCGAGAGCATGGCCATGACCCGCAGGAACAGCACGAGCCGCCGCGTCCAGACATTGTCGTCGCTCTCGCGCCGATCCGAGGACATGGCGGCAATCGACATGGCGGCGTTGTCACGTGCCAGATCTCGCGCCGAGGGAATCTCAGCCATGGCAGCTCGAGCCGAACAGGATGGTCATCATTGGGGCCTCTCAAGACCAGGAGCATGGCGATTCTCTGGCCGGCCGGCACCCTGAAATCAACCGGGCCGGAAATCAACCGGGCCGCTTGCGTCAGGTCAAGTGACGGGCGGCGGCCGAAGTGCTACAGATTGTTGGAATTACAACAAATCAAATCCGGCTCGCCGGCCAGCTCAAGGAGCCAGCACCCCATGGCGATCAAATTCGGCCGCCCGATCGACCTGCGCGACACCGCGCGCAATCCGGCCACTGGACTGACGCCGGCGCTCGACCTCACCGTCCGCCCCCGCCGCAACCGCAAGGCCGAGTGGGCGCGTCGGCTGGTGCGCGAGAACGTGCTCACCACCGACGATCTGATCTGGCCGCTGTTCGTGGTGCAGGGCGACCGGACCCGCAGCACCGTCGCCTCGATGCCGGGCGTGGAGCGGCTGAGCGTCGACGAGATCGTCCGCGATGCCGAACGCGCGGCGAAGCTCGACATCCCCTGCATCGCCCTGTTCCCTTACACCGAACCGTCACTGCGCGACGAGCACGGCTCCGAGGCCTGCAACCCCGACAACCTGGTCTGCCAGGCGGTGCGGGCGATCAAGAAGGAGTTCCCGGAGATCGGCGTGCTCTGCGACGTCGCGCTCGACCCGTTCACCAGCCACGGCCATGACGGCCTGATCCGGGACGGCCGCATCCTCAACGACGAGACCGTCGCCGTGCTGGTGCGCCAGGCCCTGGTCCAGGCCGAGGCCGGCTGCGACATCATCGCGCCGTCGGACATGATGGACGGCCGTGTCGGCGCGATCCGCCAGGCCCTGGATCAAGCCGGCTTCCTCGACGTGCAGATCATGGCCTATGCGGCCAAATATGCCTCCGCCTTCTACGGCCCGTTCCGCGATGCAATCGGCTCGGCCAAGACGCTGACCGGGGACAAGCGCACCTATCAGATGGATAGTGCCAACTCCGACGAGGCGTTGCGCGAGGTCGAGCTCGACATCGCCGAGGGCGCCGACATGGTGATGGTGAAGCCTGGCATGCCCTATCTCGACGTCGTCAGGCGCGTGAAGGACACGTTCAGCATGCCGACCTTCGCCTATCAGGTGTCGGGCGAATACGCGATGATCGCGGCGGCCGCCAACAATGGCTGGATCGACGGCGATCGGGCGATGATGGAGAGCCTGCTGGCCTTCAAGCGCGCCGGCGCCGACGGCGTGCTCACTTATTTCGCCCCGCAAGCTGCCGAGCGGCTGCGGCAGCAGCGCTGAGGAGGCGCTGGGATCTTTCGGGACCCGCCGGTCTTCGAGCACGCCGATTCTTTCGCGTGCGCGAGCCGCGGGGTCGCGGAGATAGCTCAGAAGTCGCGAAATGGCCGGAAATTTGCCACGCCTCCCGCAAGAACAGCCCTTGCAAGCGCAAGTGGGGTTCCCATGTGCTTGGTGCCAATCCGGAGGGCTTATTCATGGCGTTTATGGGTTCAGGCGATAGCAATGGCGGTCCCGGTGCTCGGCCGCACGCCTACGATCCCTATCGGCAGCCGGAATTGTTTCGCGGCGTGCTGACGCGGCGGATGATTGCATTCCTGATCGATCTTCTGGTGCTCTCGGTCCCGGTGATCCTGGCGGTGATCTTCATTGCCGTGTTCGGCGTGGTCACGCTGGGTCTCGGCTGGGCGTTGTTCTGGCTGGTGTCGCCGGCTTCAGTGATCTGGGCCATCGTCTACTACGGCGCCACGATCGGCGGACCCAACTCGGCGACGATCGGCATGCGGATGATGGATCTGGAGTTACGGACTTGGTACGGCGCGCCGGGCTATTTTGTGCTCGGTGCCGTGCATGCGGTCTGCTTCTGGATCTCGGTCTCGGCGTTGTCGCCGCTCGTGCTGCTGATCGGACTGTTCAACGGCCGCCGCCGGCTGCTGCACGATTTCGTGCTCGGCACCGTCGTGATCAACACGTCGGTCCGCTCGCAGGTGGTCGAACCGGCTCGCACATGGTGAGGCGTCCAGTGGCGCAGCAAAAGCAATTGACCGGCCGCCTCCGGAGCGCAATTCTGTTGATGATCGCCTCGGAGGCACACGACGTTCCTTGACCCAGCATTCGCGTGACACCCCGCAATTCTATCTGACCGCGCCCTCGCCCTGCCCGTATCTGCCCGGGCGGCAGGAACGCAAGGTGTTCACGCATCTGGTCGGCGACAAGGCGACCGATCTCAACGACCTCCTGACCCATGGCGGCTTCCGCCGCAGCCAGTCGATCGCCTACCGGCCGGCCTGCGACCAATGCCGGGCCTGCGTGTCCGTCCGCGTGATCGCCAACGAATTCCGCCCCTCGCGCAACTTCCGGAAGGTGCTCGCGCGCAATTCCGATCTGGTCGGCGAGCAGCGCAGCGCCGTGCCGACCTCCGAGCAATATTCGATCTTCCGCGGCTATCTCGATCAGCGCCATCGCCATGGCGGCATGGCCGACATGACGGTGCTCGATTACGCCATGATGGTCGAGGACAGCCATGTCGAGACGAGAATCATCGAGTACCGCCGCCGCAATCTGAGCAACGGTCCGAATGCCCGCGGTGGCGAGCTGGTCGCAGTGGCGCTGACGGACGTGCTCAGCGACGGCCTGTCGATGGTGTACTCGTTCTTCGACCCGTCGGAGACCACGCGCTCGCTCGGCACGTTCATGATCCTCGACCACATCGCCCGGGCGCGGCGCCAGGGCCTGCCCTACGTCTATCTCGGCTACTGGATCGAGGGTTCGAAGAAGATGGACTACAAGAGCCGCTATCTGCCGCAACAGCGGCTCGCGGCTGCCGGCTGGCTCCGCGTGGATGCCGAAGGCGACACCGCGCCGGAGCCGCAGGACTAGAGGGAGACAATAGCGAGTGGGGAGTAGAGGTCTTTCGATATCCCCTGCTCGCTACTCCCTACGCGCCACCGCTATCCCGTCGCCAGATCCCACACCAGCTTGGCATTGAGCGCGATGATCACCACCGCGATCAAGGTCGCAATCGCCGTCAGCCAGCGCGGCGCCACGAACTGCCCCATCTTGGCCCGGCTCGCGGTGAGCAGCACCAGCGGTACGATGGCGAACGGCAGTTGCAGGCTGAGCACGACCTGACTGAGGATCAGGAGCTGCCCGGTCGCCTTCTCGCCGGCCCAGATCGTCACCACCACGGCCGGCACGATTGCGATCGTGCGGGTGATCAGCCGGCGCAGCCAGGGCGCAATCCGCCAGTGAAGAAAGCCTTCCATCACGATCTGACCGGACAGGGTCGCGGTGATCGTCGAATTCAGGCCGCAGCACAACAGCGCGATCGCAAACAGCGTTGGCGCCAGCGTCGACCCGAGCAGCGGCGCCAGGAAGGAATGGGCCTGATCAAGCTCTGCGACGTCGCGTTGTCCGGTCCGGTGGAACGTCGCCGCCGCCAGGATCAGGATCGAGGCGTTGATGGTCAGCGCCAGGCAAAGCGCGATGGTGGAATCGATCGTGGAGAGCGTGATCGCCTCGCGCTTGTCCTCCGGGCTGTCGCCGTAGCCGCGAGTCTGGACCAGACCCGAATGGAGATACAAGTTGTGCGGCATCACGGTGGCGCCGAGAATGCCGAGCGCCAGATAGAGCATCTCCGGATTGGCGATCAGCTGTCCGCTGGGAACGAAGCCCTTCACCACCTCGGCCCAGTCCGGCTGCGCCATCGCGATCTGGATCGCGAAGCACAGCGCGATGATGCCGAGCAGCGCGACCACGAACGCCTCGATCCAGCGGAAGCCGAACGCCTGCAGCGCCAGGATCAGGAAGACATCGAGTGCGGTGACGCAGACGCCAATCGACAGCGGCAGCCCGAACAGCAGGCTGAGACCGATCGCAGTACCGATCACTTCCGCGAGGTCGGTGGCCGTGATCGCGATCTCAGCCGACAGCCACAGCGGTACTGAGACCCAGCGCGGGGTGGAGTCGCGACAGGCCTGGGCGAGGTCGCGGCCGGTGGCGACGCCGAGCCGCGTGCACAGCGACTGCAGCACGATCGCCATCAGGTTGGACAGCAGCGCGACCGAGAGCAGAACGTAGCCGAACTTGGCACCGCCGGCGAGCGACGTTGCCCAATTGCCGGGGTCCATATAGCCGACGGCGACGAGGTAACCGGGTCCGAGAAACGCCAGCAGCTTGCGCCAGAGCGACCCTTTTGTGGCGGTTCGTACCGTCGCGAACATATCGCCGAGAGACGGATCGCCGCGCTCACCGCGCCAGCCTCCGTTCATCAGGCGGTCGCTCGGCGGAACCATGGCGTGCAATTGCGAAAGGTCTGACGATTTTGCGTCCATGGCGCTATCCTGGACGAAACCGACGTTTAATGCAACTTCACTTGCAAGTGCGGCTGGCCCATGCGGCGGTGGTACATAGAGATGCAGGAAATCCTCCGATACCGCTCGATCATCGCGAAAGCCCGCCCTGGGCGATCTCGCGGTCCGCCTCCTCGACGCAGCCCATTGGCGACGGTCCCACTGCCCCACTGACGATCCAACATGCTCTCTACCCAACTCGGGCTCCGACCGGTCACGAACGCGCCTGTGCCCTGCAAGATCTGTGACGGCCCTGCCTCTCTCTACGGCGTGTTCGACCTGAACCGCCCGTGCCAGACGGCCCATGCACATCGCCCGCCGCCGGCCGGCGTGGTCACCTATGATCCGATGGTGGCCGAGCACGCAACCCGCCCCGATCGCAAGTTCGATCTCCCCACCTGCTTCGAGACGCTGGAGCAAGTGCCCGATCCGCTGGCGACGATCGGAGCCATGACGGCCTGCGTGGCCGAACCGGGCGCGGTGTTCTACTCGACATGGACGCAGCCCGACGAGGCACCGACCGCGGCATAGGCCGTCCGCAGCACGACGGCCGATGCCCGAGATCAGGAACCGGGTGGGCGCGAGGAGGCGGCGCGGCGATGATGGCCACATCATCACATCGGGTTCTCTTCATGCCTCCTTCGCCCGCCCTGCCCGCCGGCTTCCACCGCCTCGCCTGGTCGAATCTCACCGCGCAATCGGCCGAGCAGATCGCGCTCGCCGCGGCACCGATCGTCGCAGTGCTCGCACTCGGCGTCGGCGAAGGCGCGACCGGCCTGCTTCAGACGGCGCTGACCGCGCCCTTCGTGCTGTTCGCGATCCCTGCGGGGCTGCTCGCCGACCGGATGCCGCGGCGGCGGCTGATGGCCATGGCCGAGACGCTTCGCGCGCTCGCGCTGCTCGCGATCCTCATCGCCTTCACGGCCGGCGTGCTCACGCTGCCGCTGCTGGCCGCGCTTGGCTTCGCAGCGGTGTGCGGCACGGTGGTGTTCAGCGTCGCGGCGCCGGCCCTGGTGCCAAGCCTGGTCGCCCCGGCCCAGTTGGCGCCTGCGAATGCGCGCATCGAGCTTGCCCGTACCATCGCCTTCGCCGGGGGCCCGCGCTCGGCGGCGTGCTGGTCGGCTGGATCGGCGGCGCTCCCGCCTTCGGCTGCGCCGCGGCGCTCTCGCTGGTCGCTGCCATATGCCTGGCCGGCATCGCCGAGCCGGCCCGCGCGTCCGTGCCGCGCCGCCATCCGTTCGCCGACATCCGCGAAGGTGCCAGCTTCGTGCTGCATCATCCGCTGCTGCGGCCGATGTTCGCAACCCAGTTCATCTTCAACACGGCGCATTTCCTGCTGCTCGCGGTGTTCGTGCCCTATGCAGTGCATCGGCTCGGCCTGGCGGCGGGAGGCGTCGGCACGGTGCTGTCGATGTTCGGCATCGGCATGGTGTGCGGCGCGCTGCTCGCGACGCGCATCATGCGGCTTCTGCCGTTCGGCACCGTCATCGCGCTCGGCCCGGTCACCGGCTTCGCCGCAGCGCTGGTCATGGCGTTCACCACATTCATCCCTTCGCCCTATCTTGCCGCGCTCAGCTTCTTCCTGCTCGGCGCCGGGCCCATCCTCTGGGTGATCTCGACCACGACGCTGCGGCAGTCGGTGACGCCGGCCGGCCTGCTTGGGCGGGTCTCGGCCATCAACATCCTGAGCTATGGCGCCCGTCCGCTGGGCTCGCTGCTCGGCGCGGTCGTCGGCGGCCGCTACGGCGCCGACATCTGTCTGTACCTCGTCGCCGCCATCTTCGGCCTGCAGGCGCTCGTCATCCTCGCCTCGCCGGTCGTCGCGATCGTGCGGCAGCCGGAGCCGCAGCCCGCCTAGCGATAGACCAGGATCGGCACGGTCGAATGCGTCAGCACCTTCAAGGTCTCGCTGCCCAGGATCGCCGAGACGCCGCGCAGCCCATGCGAGGCCATCAGCACCAGATCGCAATGCTGCTCGCGGGCGGTCTCGACGATCGCCTCATAGGGCTTGTCGTGCTCGACGCAGAGCGTGGCGCAGGCGACGCCGGCCTCCTCGGCATCGTCCTTCACATGATCGAGATATTTTGCGGTCTGATCGGCCACCAGCGACTTGTATTGCGCGAGCGCCTTGGTCGCAGCGTGAGGATCGACGACGAGCGAATGCAGCGGCGTCGACACCACCAGCGCCGTGACCCTGGCTCCGGTGGCCTTGGCCAGCGCGATGCCGTGCTTGATTGCGGCCTTGGACAGGTCGGACCCATCGGTCGGCAGCAGAATATGTTTGTACATGAGCTGTCATCTCCCGGCAGAGGATGCTGGGCAGACTCGCTTCTGCCGGGCATTGACGTGGGTCAAGGCTGCGACATCTCGTCCGCCAGGTAGTTCTCGTAGGCTCGCGTGGCCGAGGCGCTGCCGGCAATTTCCGGATCGAGCGTGAACAGATCCTGCGCGCGGCCTATGCCGCGCAGCGCGTAGCGCCCGGTCGACACCAGATAGCGGCGACCTTCGTCGTCGAGCCCCTCGCAGAATTCTGAGGATGCCAGCAGTTCGCGATCGACCGAGCGGCACATCGAGGCGATGCGGCTGACCTCGTTGACCGCCGGTCCCACGACGGTGAAGTCGAGCCGGTCCTCGCTGCCGATATTGCCGTAGAACACCTCGCCGACATGCAGGCCGACATAGGCCGAGGTGACAGGCCGTCCCTCGGCGGCGCGCCGTGCGTTCAGCTTCAGGATGTTCAACCGAAAACGATGCTCGGCGCGCAGCGCAGCGTGACGGGCCGAGGCCATGTCGCCGCAGGTGAAGATCGCCAGCACGCCGTCGCCGATCAGCTTCAGCACGTCGCCACCGGACTCGTAGATCGCGTCGATCGACGCCTCCGCATAGTCGTTGAGCAGCGGGATGATCTCGTCGGGCGAGATGCTCTCGCTGATCGCGGTCGAACTGCGCAGGTCGGAGAACCACAGCACCGCATTGATGCGCTCGGTGACACCACGGGAGATCCGGCCGCGCAGCACCTGCTCCGACGCATCGCGGCCGAGATAGACCCGGCCGAGGGTACGCACGATGTCGACCTGCTGCGCGGATTTGATCGTCAGCGCGAGCAGCGGGACAAGGTCGCGCAATGCGCCGATCTGGGTCTCGGTGAAACCGCCGTCACGCCGCGTCAGCCAGTTGGAATAGAAGCAGTCCATCTGGCCGAGCGTGCCGGCTTCACCGAACCGGTGCACGAAGGCGAGGTAGTGCCGATGTCCCTGCGCGGAAAGCTCCTCGATGATCGGAAAATCGAGATGCGCACAATTCAGGAAGTCGATGCTGAACTCGTCATGGCCGTTCTCCAGCATGTGGTGGAAGACCGAGCGCCGCCAGTTCTGTGCCGCTTCCCCCTCGTTGCTGGAGCCATATTCGAAGCTGTCGGCCTCGTTCGTATCGAAATCGTTCCAGCGGAAGCCACGCCCCTCGAAAATCGGATGCAACGTGTCGATGATCGCAAGGCTGCGCGACAATTCCAGTCCGGCTGCGCGGCAGCGCTCGCAGAAGCCGCGCAGGATCTCGTTCTCCGGCATGCCGGTCAGGCTCTGAGCCACGAGCCAGTTCGCCACTTCGAGACGGGTCGCCGTATCCATAGTTTCAACTCACCAACGCGTCACGATCCTGAAAGCTTCAGCCAGGCCGGCTCACCACCTCGCCGTCCTCCTTGGTGAACGAGGAGACGGGATGATCGAGCAGGTCGAGGACGAGTTCGGACGGGCGGCAGAGCCGCGCGCCCTTGCTGGTCACCACGATCGGCCGGTTGATCAGGATGGGATGCGCAAGCATCGCCTCGATCAACTGGTCGTCGGTCCATTTGGAATCGCCCAGACCAAGCTCGGCATAGGGCGTGCCCTTCTCGCGCAGCACGTCACGCACCTTGACGCCCATCGCGTTGATCAGCGCGATCAGTTGCTCGCGGCTCGGCGGCGTCTTCAGATATTCGATCACCTCGGGCTCCTCACCCGAGGCGCGGATCATCGCGAGCGTGTTGCGCGACGTGCCGCAGGCCGGATTGTGGAAGATCGTCACGGGCATGGGCTGTCCAGTCGTTGCGTTCCAAAGGCACAATCCCGTGCCATGCGTCTCACCCCGCCCATCGTGTCCGTGATGGTGCGGCCGCGATGCGGGAAGTGGTGACTGTTATCACGGCGCCGCCGCCGGCCGGAATGGGAACTCCGCCGGGTCGAGGCAAATCGCCGGCGCGCCGTGCAGACTGGCAGGAGGGAGCTGACGCATCGCGGCTCACACCACGTCGGCGGGAGCGAGTTTGCAGGCGCAGCCATCGGCCTCGATCTGCAGCGTGGGATGCTGGATATTGAAGCGGCGGGACAGCTCGGCGCAGACGCGATGCAGGAATGCATCATCCGTTCCGCCTGCCCGGACCAGATGCGCCGTCAGCGCGGTCTCGTTGGTGCTCATCGCCCAGATATGGAGGTCATGCACCTCGCTGACGCCGTCGAGGGAGGCGAGATAATCGCGCACCTCCGGCAGCGCGATGTCGCGCGGCACGGCGTCGAGCGCCAGATTGACGCTGTCACGGGCGAGATCCCAGCCGCTCAGGAGCACGACCAGCGCGATGACCAGGCTGACCACCGGATCGACCCACAGCCACCCTGTCCAGATCGTGACCAGCGCCGCCACGACCACGCCGAACGACACCGCGGCATCGGCGGCCATGTGGAGGTAGGCGCCGCGAATGTTGAGGTCGGCGTCGCGGCCACGCATGAACAGCATCGCGGTGGCGCCGTTGATGGCGATGCCGAGCGCAGCCGCCCACAGCACGGTCGTGCCGGCGACCTCGCCCGGATTGCGCAGGCGGTCGAATGCCTCGACGGCGATGCCGCCGACCACCAGCAGCAGCAGCCCGGCATTGATCAGCGCCGCCAGGATCGAGGCGCGGCGGTAGCCGTAGGTGTGGCGGTCGGTCGGCCGCCGGCCCGACAGCCACAGGGCGCCCCAGGCCAGCAGCAGCGACATCACGTCAGAGAGATTGTGGACGGCGTCCGAGATCAGCGCCAGCGAATGCGCGGCATAGCCGAAAACGAGCTCGGCGATGACGAAGGCGGTGTTGAGCGACACGCCGATCGCAAAGGCCGCGCCAAAGCTCGCCGGCGCATGGCTGTGGCCGGCGTGGCCATGGGCGTGTGGGGAGCCATGATCATGGGAATGCTCACGGCCGTGACGATGAGAATGCGAGTGCGCCATCCAACGTGTCCCCGGGCGATCGCGCACCTCGCGATCGCCCGCTGCCTGATATAGATGGCCGCCGGACGGATACTATTACGTCGCTACTCGATCGGCCGGTTGAATTTGTTCGACTTCGGCAGGCCCTGCGCGATACGTCCGGCATCGGCGCGGTTGCCGCGATAGTCGGCCAATTCCTTCCAGCTCAGGCCCTGGTCCCGGCCGGCGGAATCTTTCCAGGCCAGCCCCTGCTTCTGCTCGAAGGTGGTGACGTCCGAGAGCTGCGCGCTGGTGTATTTCTGCAGCCGGACGCCGCGGCCACGGGCCATCTCCGGCACCTGGTCGAGACCGAACGCCACCATCTTGTGGTTGGTACCGATCACCGCGACCTGATCGCCTGTGACCGTGGTGATCGCGCGCGCCTCGGCCGGCGCCGTCACGTTCAGCACCTGCTTGCCCTTGCGGGTATTGCTGACGCAGTCCTCTTCCTTGACGACGAAGCCCTGGCCGTCGGAGGCGGCAATGAGGAACTTGCGCTCGCCCTTGGCGACGAACATCGACACGATCGAGGCGTCCTGATCGAGGTCGATGAACATGCGGATCGGCTCACCATGGCCGCGACCGCCGGGCAGCTTGCCGACATCGAGCGAGTAGAACTTGCCGTTGCTGGCGAACAGCAGCACCTTGGAGGTGTTCTCGGCGAAGAACGCCTGCCCGAGCTGGTCGTCGGTCTTGAACTGCAGGTTCGAGAGGTCGGCGACGTGGCCCTTGAGCGTGCGCACCCAGCCCTTGTCGGAGACGACGACCGTGACCGGCTCGCGCTCGATGAAGGCCTCTTCAATGGCGGCAAGATCGTGCTCGGGCGCGTCGGCGAAATTGGTGCGGCGCTTGCCGAGCGGCGTCTTCGGCCCGAACATGTCGCGCACGGTCTTGACCTGCTCGCCGACCTTGGCCCATTGCAGCTCCTCGGACCCCAGCAGCGCGTTGATGCCCTTGAGCTCGCCGCGCAGGTTCTTGTCCTCGGTGCGGATCTCCATTTCCTCGAGCTTGCGCAGAGAGCGCAGGCGCATGTTGAGGATGGCCTCGGCCTGCACCTCGGTGAGCTTGAAGGTCTTCATCAGGACCGGCTTCGGCTCATCCTCGGTGCGGATGATCCGGATCACCTCGTCGATGTTGAGATAGGCGATCAGATAGCCGCCGAGAATTTCCAGCCGGTTCTCGATCTGCTTCTTGCGGTAGTTCGAGCGCCGCAGCAGCACGTCGCGCAGATGGTCGAGCCATTCGCGCAGGCACTCGGCGAGACCCACCACCTTGGGGATCTTGCCCTTGATCAGCACGTTGAGATTCAGCGGAATCTTGCTCTCGAGATCGGTGAGCCGGAACAGCGATTCCATCATCAGCGCCGGATCGACGTTCTTCGACTTCGGCTCGATCACGAGCCGCACGTCCTCGGCGGATTCGTCGCGCACGTCGCCGACCAGCGGCAGCTTCTTCTCGTTGAGCAGCTCGGCGATCTTCTCGACCAGGCGCGACTTCTGCACGAGATAGGGAATCTCGGTGATGACGACGATCCAGGTGCCGCGGTTGCCCTCTTCCTGCTTCCACTTGGCGCGGACACGGAACGAGCCGCGGCCGGTGGTATAGGCCTCGATGATCGATTCGCTTGGAGTCGATCACGGTGCCGCCGGTCGGGAAGTCCGGACCCTTCACCCAGCGCAACAGCGCGCGCGACTTCGCGTCCGGCTTCTCGATCAGATGCAGCGCGGCGTCGCAGAGCTCGGCGGCGTTGTGCGGCGGGATCGAGGTCGCCATGCCCACGGCGATGCCCTGGGCGCCGTTGGCGAGCAGGTTCGGGAAGCCGCCGGGCAGCACCACCGGCTCTTTCGACTGGCCATCATAATTCGGCCGGAACTCGACGCCGTCCTCATCGATGCCTTCGAGCAGCAGCCGCGCGACGTCGGTCATGCGCGCTTCGGTGTAGCGATAGGCGGCCGGATTATCGCCGTCGATATTGCCGAAATTGCCCTGGCCGTCGACCAGCGGATAGCGCGAGGAAAAGTCCTGCGCGAGGCGCACCATCGCGTCGTAGATCGCCTGGTCGCCATGCGGATGGAACGAGCCCATCACGTCGCCGACGATCTTGGCGGACTTCTTGAACGCGGTGCCGGGATCGAGCCGCAGCAGCCGCATGCCGTAAAGGATGCGCCGGTGCACGGGCTTGAGGCCGTCGCGCGCGTCCGGCAGGGCCCGGTGCATGATGGTCGAGAGCGCATAGGCGAGATAGCGCTCTTCCAGCGCATCCCGCAGCGTCACCTCGTGAATCTCCGCCGGCTCGGGCGGAATCAGTGATTTTCCCATTAGCGTTGAGCTTTCAGTGGGTTAGCCCATGAACCTGAGCTGACGTGAACGATTTGGGAACAGGCTTTATGCGATGATGCGCCGGGGCGCAATGACGGCCCTGCCCGGTTCCAGGAGGAAAAAACCGGGTGTCCGGCCGCGGAACCGCAAAGCAGCCCGCAAATCATGCAGGTCACGCGCCGCCGAGGCATGTCGCTACGCTCACGAATTGGGCAGCCATCGCGCGTCCCGTCGAGGTGCAACGATGTCGCACACGAGTCTGTGTTGCTGAGATCGTCACCCTCCGTCGCTAAGGTGCCAGCGCGCATCCTCGCCGGCGGCACGGCTCGACGAGGAGCGCCATCACGCCGCGCCTTGAACGCGGCCGATTCCATCCAGTGAGAAAGGCAGATACCCCATGAGCTCAGGATTCGTGACGACATCGGACGGCACGCAGATCTTCTACAAGGATTGGGGCTCGGGCCAGCCCATCGTCTTCCATCACGGCTGGCCGTTGTCGTCCGACGACTGGGACGCGCAGATGCTGTTCTTCCTCGACAAGGGCTTTCGCGTCATCGCGCACGACCGGCGCGGTCACGGCCGCTCCAGCCAGACGGAGACCGGCAACGAGATGGACACGTATGCGGCCGATGTCGCGGCACTCGCCGCGAAGCTCGACCTGAGGGACGCGATTCACGTCGGGCACTCCACCGGCGGCGGCGAGGTCGCACGCTACGTGGCGAAGCACGGCAAGGGGCGCGTGGCCAAGGCTGCCCTGCTCGGCGCAGTGCCGCCGATCATGCTGAAGACGGAGAGCAATCCCGGCGGACTGCCGATCGAGGTGTTCGACGGCTTCCGCACGGCGCTCGCCGCCAATCGCGCGCAATTCTTTCTCGATATTCCGACCGGCCCGTTCTACGGATTCAACCGCGACGGCGCCAAGGGCTCCGAAGGCGTGATCCGCAACTGGTGGCGCCAGGGCATGATGGGTGGTGCCAAGGCGCACTATGATTGCATCAAGGCGTTCTCCGAGACCGACTTCACGGGGGATCTCAAGGCGATCGACGTGCCGGTGCTGCTGATGCACGGCGAGGACGACCAGATCGTTCCGATCGACGACTCCGCGCGCATCGGCATCAAGCTGCTGAAGCATGGGACGCTGAAGACCTATCCAGGCTTCCCGCACGGCATGGCCACCACGCACGCCGACGTGATCAACGCGGATCTGCTGGCGTTCATCAAGGGATAGCTCGCGCTCTGGTGAATGAGCAGCCGCAGGCCGGTGAGGCGACAGACCTCACGTCTTGCACGTCATGGCCGGGCTTGTCCCGGCCATGACGAGTGCGTGGCTGCTCCTCATCCACCATCGCTTCAATGCCTTTGCTGAAGACATGGTCAGACCTTCTCGCGACGCGATCAGCGTCCGAGCTATCACATCGATCACCCCCATCCAACAGAGGGCGCAGGGAAGGCCGGACCTCGACTGAGGCCCGTGGCCCGCCTGCGAAAAGAATGCAGGCGGCAGGTACCACAGGTCAGCCGGACGACCCGACCTTCCCTGCGCGATGGGCTTCCGACTTATACGCAGTCTCCCCGGTGTCCGGGCTTGTTAGCCACCGTCGTCCGCGCGATGCGCCGAGGCATCATTCGCGAACTTGACGCCAGCATCGGGGCGCCAGGACGCTGCGATTTCGTCGTCCTGCCGGAGACGTTCGTCCGCGCGCAACATGCGCGCTGCGCTCCAACAGGCCATCGCATCCCCGCCTCGCGTGTCGTGACGATCGCGCGCAACGCCCCTTGTGTTCAGAAAGTCTGTCAAGATGCGCGAACGGGCGGTTCTCGCAAAACCGCCCGTCGCTGGATCTGAGCCCGTAGCGCCCCAAACGCGGCAGAGCCTGTTTCAGAGCGAGGGACAGCTCCGGTGATCTTCCTCAACCCGAACAGTTGCAAGGGCCTCGAGCCCATACAAGGCAAGGAAGGGAGTGGATGATGACACAAATCGCAAACGGTGTCGCCGGCATCGATGTGGCCAAGGACAAGGTGGACGGCTGCATTCGCAGCCTCGGACTACGGCAGACGTTCCCGAGCACTGCGCAAGGGCACCGCCAGCTGGTGGCCTTGCTTCGCAAGCACAAGGTGAACAAGGCCGTCATGGAGGCCAGCGGCGGTTACGAGCGCGAATGGGCCAAGGTGTTGCGCCAGGCCGGCGTGGAGGTGCGGATCGTCGATCCCAAGCGGGTTCGCAACTTTGCCCTGTCGGCCGGTCGACTGGCGAAGAACGACACGATCGATGCGGAGATGATCGCCTGGTTCGCCGAGACGTTCAACGACGCACCGAGCCAGACCTACGATGCTGCCCGCGAGGAACTGGCGGGGTTGGTGAAAGCACGCAAGAACCTGATGTATCTGAAAACCCGTCTGCAGAACCAGAACGAGCATGTCGTGCAGGGATTGGCGCAGAAGGCCCATTCCCAGGTGTTGAAGACGCTCGCTGCCCAGATTGCGAAGCTCGAGGCTGCGATCTCGGCCAAGGTCAAGGCCACACCGGAGTTTGCCGAGCGCGCCGAGATCATCGAAAGTGTGCCAGGGCTTGCCGGCACGACCTCCGCCATCCTCATTGCAGGAGCGCCAGAGCTCGGCAAGGTGAGTGACGAGATCGCCGCGGCCCTGATCGGGGTCGCCCCTTACGACGACGACAGCGGCAAGCGCCGAGGCGAGCGCCACATCAAGGGCGGTCGACGCTGGGTGAGAAACGGCCTGTTCCTTCCCTGCCTCGGCGCAGCGACCCAGCATAATCCGGTGCTCAAGGCCCTACTATCAGCGTCTCACCGCCAAGGGCAAGGAGCCCAAAGTTGCGCTCATCGCCTGCATGCGCAAGCTGATTGTCATCCTCAACACGATGATCGGGCGCGGAGAAAAATGGAATCCTAAGTCACCACGCGTTGCAGTGAGCTGATCGAGCGCCATGCCGCGCTCGGTCCACGACCGAGCGCATGCCAAGCCCAAAGGACGGCGAGCGGACGGGGTCAAGGCCTTGAGCCGCCGAAGGCGGGGCGCGTCTCGCGCCAGCCTTGAGGCCGGCCGGTCGCCGGCCTACCTCAACAGCACAGTTGCTCCGATGTGAGGCGGGATGCGCGGAATCATCGTCCTGATTTGCCCGACGACACGAGCCGATCGGCCTGCGGCAGATCGGCTCGACGGGCAGTTTGCGCATGAGAGATACGCATTTCCGCATATCCGAAACAGATGTGCGTCGGAACCGGCCTGCCGCACCGGGCGTTACCCTGCATCAAGCTCTCGAACATCCCCGCGTATCGCGTGATCGATTGCGAGCCGAAGCACCTGCCGCGGACAGTCTCATATGAAGGACTTTTCAGACGCTGCCTTTTCACCCGATGTCATCGCGTTGATGACGCAGGCGCTCGACGCCGCCGTTGCCGCGCTGCCCGAGCCGGTCAGCTCGACCCATGTCACCCTGCTCGCCGAATCCGTGCTGCGCGCCGCCAAGACCGGCGAGCGGGACCCTGCCGCAATGCAACGACTGGCGCTGCTCGAATTGCAGATCATGCCGCGCGTGTAGCGCGCATCACGCCGCCCTTCTCCCCAGCCATCAGATATCCGCCGACGATGCCCATGGTCGTTGTGCGCCGCATCTGCCTCATTCGTAATTGACAAACCAATTCGTCAATGTCTAACTCGCCGCGGTCACCGCCGACAGAGCGGTGCAAACGGGGAGGATTTTCATGCGACGGCAGATGCTGGCCTGCGCGTTCCTGGCAACGACGTCATTCATTGCGACCAACGCATCGGCTCAAGTCTCCGACGACGTGGTGCGGATCGGCGTGCTCACCGATCTCTCGAGCTGGGGCCGCGACAACAGCGGCCCGGGCTCGGTCGAGGCGGCGAAAATGGCGGTCGAAGAGTTCGGCCCCACTGTGCTCGGCAAGCCGATCGAGATCATCAGCGCCGATCACCAGATGAAGACCGACGTCGGAACGACGGTCGTGCGCGACTGGTTCGACAACGGCAAGGTCGACGCGGTCGTCGATATCCCCAACTCCGGTATCGCGATTGCCGTGCACAACATGGTGCGCGAGCGCAACAAGATCGCGCTGCTGTCCGGTCCCGGCGCGAGCTCGCTGACCGACGAGCTGTGCAGCCCGAACACCGTGCATTTCACCTATGATACGTATGCGCTGTCGAAGGTGACGACCTCGGCCGTGATCGGCCAGGGCGGCAAGTCCTGGTACTTCATCACGGCGGACTACGCGTTCGGCCAGCAGCTCGAGAAGGACGCGACACGCTTCATCAAGGAGCTCGGCGGCACCATCCTTGGCGGCGCCAAGCATCCGACCAACACCGCCGACTTCTCCTCCTTCGCGCTGCAGGCGCAGAGCTCGAAGGCCGACGTCGTCGCCTTCGCCAATGCCGGGCAGGACACCGACAACGCCATCAAACAGTCCGGCGAGTTTGGCCTGGTCAAGGGCGGCCAGAAGCTGGTCGGGCTGTTGATGTTCGACACCGACGTGCATGCGATCGGGTTGGAGGCCGCGCAAGGCACCTACATGACCACGGCGTCGTACTGGAACATGGACGACAACACCCGCGCCTGGTCCAGGAAGTTCTTCGCCCGCGCCAAGGTGATGCCGACGATGATCCAGACCGGCGTCTATGGCTCCGTGCTGCACTATCTGAAAGCCATCAAGGCGGCCGGCACCGATGATCCCAAGGCGGTGATGGCGAAGATGCGCGAGCTGCCGATCGAGGATACTTTCGTTCACGGCGGCAAGCTGCGCGAGGACGGCCGAGTCATCCGCGACATGTATCTGGCCCGCGTCAAGAAGCCGTCGGAGTCGAAGGAGCCGTGGGACTATCTGGAGATCGTCAAGACCGTGAAGGGCGAGGATGCGTTCCGTCCGATCTCCGAATCCAAATGCCCGCTGCTGAAGAAGTAGGAGCGCGCGCATGAGCGGAGCAGATCACCAGGCCGGCGACACCCATGATTGCGACGTGCTGGTGGTCGGCTCCGGCTGCGCCGGTCTGTCGGCGGCGGTCACCGCCGCCCATGCCGGGCTGAAGGTCATCGTGACCGAGAAGGAGCCGCGGTTCGGCGGCACCACAGCGCGCTCCGGTGGTTGGCTGTGGATCCCCGGGACGTCGCTGGCGAAGGCCTGGGGCATCGACGAGCCGCCCGAGCTGGCGCGCAGCTATCTGCGCCATGAGGCCGGCAACAGTTTCGATGCGGCGCGGGTCGACGCTTTCCTGAGCAAGGGCCCGGAGGCAGTCGACTTCTTCACCAGCAAGACCGCGCTCAAGTTCGACATGCCGCTGACCTTCCCGGACTACCACGCGGAGGCGCCGGGCGGCACGCAGGGCGGCCGCTCGATGGTGACGCGGCCGTTCGACGGCCGCGAGCTCGGCGACCATGTCAAGGATCTCGGCCAGCCCCTGCCCGAGCTCACCGTATTCGGCATGATGCTCGGCTCCGGCAAGGAGATCATCCACTTCATGCGCGCGACCAAGTCGCTGGCGTCGGCGTTCTATGTCGCCAAGCGGCTGTCGAAGCACGCGCTGGACGTGCTGCGACATGGCCGCGGCATGACGCTGACCAATGGCAATGCGCTGGCGGGGCGGCTGGCGAAGTCGGCGTTCGATCTTGGGATTCCGCTGTGGCTGTCGTCGCCGGTGGCCGAGCTGATCCGCGATGGCGAGGCCGTGCGCGGCGCTGTCGTTACACGGCAAGGCCGGCGCGTGCGCGTCAACGCGCGGCTCGGCGTCGTGCTGGCCTGCGGCGGCTTCCCGCACGATGTCGAGCGGCGCAAGGCGATGTTTCCGCATGCGCCGACCGGCCAGGAGCATTTTTCGCCCGGTCCCGTCGGCAACACCGGCGACGGCCTGCGGCTCGCGGAAGCTGCCGGCGGCCGCGTCGAGGACAGCCTGCCACATGCGGCGGCCTGGGTGCCGGTCTCCGTCACCACGCGCAAGGACGGCAGCAAGGGCGTGATGCCGCACTTCATCGACCGCGCCAAGCCGGGCGTGATCGCGGTGACCGCCGACGGCGTGCGCTTCGCCAATGAGGGCAATTCCTACCACGACTTCGTGCAAGCAATGGTGAAAGCAGCCAAGCCCGGCCGCGAGATCGCAGCGTGGCTGATCACCGACCATCGTTCCTTGCGCCGCTACGGCCTCGGCTGCGTACCGCCGTTCCCGATGCCGCTCGGGCATCATCTGAGCACCGGCTATCTCAAGCGCGGCGCGACGTTGGCCGAACTCGCGAACACGACGGGCATCGATCCGCGGGGGCTCGAAGCAACCGTCGCCGCGTTCAACGCCGATGCCGCGCTGGGCCAGGACCCGACCTTCGGCAAGGGCTCGCGCGCCTACAACCGCTACCAGGGCGACGCGCTGCATGGGCCGAACCCCTGCGTCGCGCCGATCAAGGACGGGCCGTTCTACGCGATCAAGATGGTGATCGGCGATCTCGGCACCTATGCTGGCATCCGCACCGATGAGCATGCCCGCGCGCTCGACGCCCAGGGCCAGCCGATCGAGGGGCTCTATGCCGCCGGCAACGACATGGCGAGCATCATGGGCGGCAACTATCCCGGCGCCGGCATCACGCTGGGACCGGCGCTGACCTTCGGCTACATTGCCGGCCGGCATCTTGCCGAACGCGCTGGCCAAAGGAGCGCCGCATGAGCGACAGTCAGATGTTGGCCGGAAAGCTCGTGCTGGTCACCGGCGCCGCCAACGGCAACGGTCGAGCGATTGCGTTGGGGCTTGCCGGCCGCGGCGCCGACGTCGTGATCACCGACATCGACATGGACGGCGCCGAGCGCTGCGCCACCGAGATCCGCGGCCATGGCCGCAAGGCCTGGGCCTACAAGCTCGACGTCACCGACGCCGCCGGCTGCGCGGTGCTGGCGGCGCAGCTGCGGGCCGAGGTTGGCGCCGTCTCCATCCTGGTCAACAACGCAGGGATCATCATCCGCGAGAACATCGACTCGCCGCGGGCCGCGCAGAACTGGCAGCGCGTCATCGACGTCAATCTCAACGGCGTGTTCAACGTCACCTACGCCTTTCTCGGCGCGTTGCGCGAGACGCGCGGCACCATCGTCAACATCGCCTCCGTCGCCTCCTTCATCGGCATCAGCAACACGCTCGGCTACTCGCCGTCCAAGGGCGGCGTGAAGTCGCTGACCCAGGCGCTGGCGCGCGAGCTCGCCGCCGACGGCATCCGCGTCAACGCCATCGCGCCCGGCGTGATCGCCACCGCGATGACGGAATCGACCCGCAACGATCCCGAGCGGCTCGCCGGCTTCATGAGCCGCACGCCGCTCGGCCGCGTCGGCCAGCCCGAGGAGCTCGCCGGCCCCGTGGCGTTCCTGGTCTCGGACATGGCGTCCTACGTCAACGGCGTGACCTTGCCGGTCGACGGCGGCTTCCTGGCAGTGTAGGCACGGCGCCGGACCAGGGGGCACAACACGGCATGGGACGAGAGAGCCGCGGCATCCAGTCGATCGAGGTCGGCGGCACCCTGCTGCAGGCGCTGGCGCGCAGCGGCGAGCCGATGATGCTGCGCGACCTCGCGCGCGAGGCCGGGCTACCGCCGGCCAAGGCGCATCCCTATCTCGTCAGCTTCTCGCGCATCGGCCTGATCGAACAGGACGAGGCCACCGGCCGCTACGAGATCGGCCCGCTGGCGCTCGAGCTCGGCCTGATCAGCCTGCGGCGGCTGTCGGCGGTGCGGATCGCCACCCCGAAGATCGCCGCGCTCGCCGGCGCCATCAATCACGCGGTATCGCTCGCGGTGTGGGGCACAAGCGGCCCGACCGTGGTGCGGCTGGAGGAGCCGAGCCATCCGGTGCACATCGTGATGCGCGTCGGCTCGATCATGGCGCTGCTGGAGACGGCGACCGGCCGCGCCTTCGCGGCGTTCCTGCCGCCCAAGACAGTGAAGGCCGCGCTGGAGGCCGGCCTCGACCGTCTCGGTGTCGGCTACAATCCGAAGCGCGCGCCGAAGAGCCCGAAGGTGGCCGAGATGCTGGCCGAGGTACGCGCGCAAGGGCTCGCGCGCGCCGTCGGCGATCCCCTGCCCGGTGTCAATGCCTTCGCCGCGCCGGTGTTCGATCACGCCGGCCACGTCGCGCTGGTCATCACCGCGATGGGCCCGGCCGGCACCTTCGATGCCGGCTGGCAATCGCCGCTGGCGAACCGGCTGCGCGCCTGTGCGGCCGAGATCTCCAAGCAGCTCGGCCACGGCATCGCGCAGCCGTGAGGTTCAGGCCGCGACCGAGCGCTTCTCCGGCCACGGCTCGGCCCATGCCGGCAGCCGCATTAGCCCATCGAGCCAGCGCACGATGTTCGGAAACTGGTCCATCGGCATCTCGGCCTCGCGCCAGTCGGTCGCCATCGAGGCCGCCGCGAAATCGGCGACGGTGAGCCGATCGCAGGCAATGTGGCTACGCGACCGAAGATGCGCATCGAGCACGGCGGCGAAGGTCTTCAGATTGGCGAGCTTGCCGGCCAGCGCGGCGCGGTCGGGCGCACCGAGGCCGAAAGTCTTGCGCACGATGTGCTCAAAATAGAACGGTCCGACAGCGGGCGCCCAATGGCAGTCGTTCCACGCCAGCCAGCGCAGCACCTCGACCTGTTCTGTCGGATTGCGCGCCGGCCACATGTCGCAGCTCTCGCGGATGCACAGATGCGCCATGATGGCAGTCGACTCCACAGCACGGTGTCGCCATCGACCAGCACCGGCGCCTTCATGTTGGGATTGAGCGCGGCGAACTCCGGCGTCTTCAGGCCGCGGCTGATGTCGATGAACTCGGCGGGCACGCCGAGATGCTTGACCAGCGCCAGCACGCGGCGCGGTGCCTGGGCCTTGATCCAGTAGATCTTCATGATGGGTCTCCATCTCCTGTGCCTTGAAGACGAACGTAGCAGCACCGGATCGACAGCGACGGAGCAAAAATCAACAGCGGTTCCGCCGACTCGCGCGGTTCCCATCGCCTCACATCGCGCGCACCGCCGCCCGTGCGGTGAGAATGCACCCCGGCAGGAACGTGCCCTCCAGCGAACGCTTGCCCGACGCGCCGCCGCCGCCGAAGCCGGCGGCTTCGCCGACCGCATAGAGGCCGCCGATCGGCGCACCCGCGGTGTCGAGCACCCGGCTCTGCAGATCGGTCTTGAGGCCGCCGAGGCTCTTGCGGGTGATGAGTTGCATATGGATGGCGATGTAAGGCCCGGCGCCCGGCGCCTGCAGCGGCGCCGGCTTGCAGGTGCGGAGCTTGTCGGGCCCCCATTGCCGCGCGTGCAGGATGCGGCGCAACTGGTCGTCATTGTGGAGCTTGTCGCCATTCTTGAAGTTGGCGTCGAAGGCGTCGGCGGTCACCTGCAGCACCTCCGGCTTCACGTCGCCGGTACCGGTCAGCGCATTCATCCTGGCGGCGAGGCCTGCCAGCGTCTCGTCGACCAGGAAATGCCGGCTCTCGCGCTGCATCTGCCTGACCAGGCGATGATTGCCGAACAGGGTCTCCTTGAGGAACATCGGCATCTGCCGGTCGCGGATGCGCGGATTGTGCTCGGCGCCGGAAATGGCGAATTCCTTGGCGGCGATGCGCCAGTTCAACAGATGCCACGTATACGGTTTCTCCTGTGCCGCGACGCGCTGGCACAGATCATGGGTGTCGAAGCCGGTCACCAG
Source organism: Bradyrhizobium oligotrophicum (assembly GCA_050641875.1). GTDB lineage: Bacteria > Pseudomonadota > Alphaproteobacteria > Rhizobiales > Xanthobacteraceae > Bradyrhizobium > Bradyrhizobium oligotrophicum_B. The sequence goes on along the minus strand of CP192619.1, from coordinate 5,322,478 downwards.
GGGCTCGGGCCCGATGCGCTCCCCCTGTGATTGAGCCACAGCGCCGACTTGCACGGCACCAGCGACAGGCCATGGCCGTCGAAATGCGGAAACGGATGCGGGATGCCGGCGGCGTAGTTCCACATCTCGCCCGCATGCGTGATCTCGGCGCCCAGCGCCTCGACCGCATGGTGATGCAACTTGCCATCCGAGAACGGATGCGCGCCGTTGAGCATCGCCGCCGGCAGCGGCCGGCTCTTCAGCCAATTGGCGCGGGCCTCCGCGTGGCTGCCATTGAGACCTCCCATCGCCAGCACCGTCAGCGGCGCGGCGATGCGGATTTCGGCGCCATTCTCCTCGTTGACGGCCACGACGCCCGCCACGGCGCCGCCGGCGCGATCGAGGCCGACGACGCGATGACGGTGCAGCACCGTCAGCCTGCCGCCACTGTCGGCCGCGCGCATCGCGTCGATCATCACGCGCGTGAGCCGCTGCGAGGTGCCCCAGACGATGTGATAGCGCGGCAGCGCATTGCCGTCGCCGTGCCGGCCGCGCTCGACCCAGTTCACCGCCGGCATGAAGGTCACGCCGTGCGCCAGCAGCCAGTCATAGACCTCGCTGCGCGAATGCGCGACGTAATAGCGGGCCCATTGCAGCGGCCAGTGCTCGGCTGCATCGAGCTCGCCAAACCTGATCCAGTCGCGCAGCGCGATCTCCGGCGTATCCGGGATCTTCATGCGCGCCTGCAACGGCGTGCCGACCAGCGCCATGCCGCCGAATGCCCACAACGCCAGCCCGCCGAACCGCTCCGGCGTGTCCCTGTCCACGATGGTCACCGACTTGCCGGCGCGCAGCGCTTCCAGCGCGGTGACGATGCCGGCGAGACCGCCGCCGGCGATGACGACATCGGAGTGCAGCGTCGCGCTCATGTCACGGCGCAATCTTGCGCTTGAGCATCCGCGCCACCGGCAGCGGGACGCGGTCGAGCGATCCCAGGAGGTGCGGCAAGAGCTTCAGCTTGAGGCCGGTCAACGCCGGCGGCACCATCGCCTCGATCAGATGCGGCCCCGGCCGCGCCAGCGCCCCCTGCAACGCGCTGGTGAATTCGTCCGGCGTGGTGACGCGGGTCGATCGTACGCCCATGCCGTCGGCGATCTGCGCAAGCTTCAGGACCGGCCCGTGCAGGTCGAGCTGCGCCCGCGCCTTCGGTCCGATCTCCTCGGCGCCGACCCGCTCCAGCTCGACGTTGAGCACGGAATAGGACGCGTTGTTGAAGATCACGGCCGTGACGTTGAGCCGCTCGCGCGCGATCGTCCACAGTGACTGGATCGTGTACATCGAGCTGCCGTCGCCGATCAGCGCGATCACCGGCCGGTCCGGACAGGCGATCGCCGCCCCGATCGCATTCGGCAGCCCCTGCCCGATGGCGCCGCCGGTCAGGGTGATCAGATCGTGGCGCGGCGCGCCCGCGGTGAATTTCGACAGCATCAGGCCGGAGCTGATCGCCTCGTCGATGATGATGGCGTTCTCGGGCAGGAGATGACCAACGGCCTTGCAGACCTTTTCCGCTGTGAGCTTCTTGCCGCGCGGACGCCCGGGCCGCGAGGCGGGTGACAACGCCGGCGTGGCGCGCCCGGCGTCCAGGGCGGCGGCAAGCCTGGTCAGGCTGCACGCGGCATGCTGCGCCGGCGTCGACAAGGTCAGCACCTTGCAGCCGTCATGCGGCAGATAGCTCTTCTTGCCGGGATAGGCGAAGAACGACACCGGCGCCTTGGCGTCGACCAGGATCAGCGTGTCGATCTCCTTGAGCTGGACCTGCACCATCTCGGCGAGATAGGCGATGCGCTCGACGGACGGCAGGCCCGCTCCACGCTGCATGCGCGTCGGGAAGGTTTCGGCAAAGACCTTCACACCGCAGGCCGCGGCGATGCGCGCGGCCGCCAGCAGGGATTCCTCGTGCAGCGCCGTACCACCGAGCAGAAGAGCGCTCCGCCCGCCCGACTTGATGGCCTCGGCGACGGCCTGCACGGTGGCATCGTCGGCAGACGCCGGCGGCTCGATCACCGGCGCCGGCTCGGCGACGCCGCCTTCACCCCAGGACACGTCGGCCGGCAGGATCAGCGTCGCGACCTGTCCGGGCCAGGAGCACGCCGCCTTCACGGCCGCCACCGCGTCACGGCACAGCTCCGACGTCACCTGTGAGGTCCAGACGAAGTCCGGCGAGACGTTGCGCGCGACGGTCTCGATGTCGGACTGGAGCTGCGCGTCGTAGGGGACATGATAGGTGGCGTGGTCGCCGACGATGTTGACGACGGGCACCTTGCCCTTGCGCGCATTGTGCAGATTGGCGAGGCCGTTGCCGAGGCCGCAGCCGAGATGCAGCAGCGTTGCCGCGGGCGTGCCGGTCATCCGGGCGTAGCCGTCCGCCGCACCGGTCGCCACCCCTTCGAACAGGCACAGCACGGCACGCATCTCCGGCGCGGAGTCCAGCGCCGCGACGAAATGCATCTCGGAAGTGCCGGGATTGGTGAAGCAGACCCGGATGCCGCAATTGACCAGGGTCCGTATCAGAGCTTGTGCGCCGTTGGGCATGAGAAAAGCCTGTTGCCGGGAGACTGCCGCAGCTCGGGCGACTTGGCCGGCCCGCCATGGCATTTCCCCTGTTTGTATTTGCGCCATTTTGGAATTGACCGCCTCAGAAATCCAATGAATTGTTATGGCCCGATCAATGACTCCGGTGCATCGATGTACACCCCCACCCTGCGCCAGCTGCAGCAGTTGGTCTACCTCGCGGAAGAGCGGCATTTCGCCCGGGCGGCCCAGCGCGCTCACGTCACGCAGTCGGCGCTGAGCCGCAGCTTGCAGACCTTGGAGGACGCCGCGGGGATGCGGCTGTTCGACCGCAGCTCGCGCTCGGTGGAGATCACCCCGGTCGGCGAACGGCTGGTCGCGCGAGCCCGGTCGCTATTGTCCGGCGCCGACGATCTCGGCCGCGAGATGCGCCTGCTGCGCTCGGGAGATGCCGGCGAGGTGACGGTGGGCGTCGGCGCGTTCACCGGGCTGACGCTTCTGCCGGATGCCATGGCGCGGCTGTATTCGGAACACCCGTCCGTGCGCATCATCGTGGTGCAGGACAATTGGCGCGCCCTGATGGAGGTGCTGCAGCAGGGAAAGCTCGATTTCTTCCTCGCGCACATCACCGACATCCGCGCCGACGACAGCCTCGACATCGAGTCGCTCGGCGGCCTTCCGGGACACTTTTACTGTCGGGCGACTCATCCGTTGGCCCGCCGACGGGAGCTTTCGGCACGCGAACTCGCCGGCCAGCACTTCGCCTCCGTTGCGCTGCCACCGGAATTCAGCAGGCGCTTGGAAGCCCTCATCGCTGCGCCGGACGGCCGCGGCTTCGACGTCGCGCTGGAATCAGAGAACGCGAGCCTGCTGGTGCAAATGGCCATTCGGTCCGACATCGTGCTCGTCGCGGGCGACGCCGTTCTCACCCACGAGCTGGCCTCCGGGCAGTTGGTCCGCCTCAACGTGGCCGAGTTGAAGGAGCCTCGCGCATCGGATCTGCTGATGGCGCAGTTCGGCATCTTGCGGCTGAAGGGCCGGACCCCGTCGCCCGCAGCGATGATGTTGATGGACCTGGTGCGCGCGCAGGCCGAACGAACGCTGATCGCGCCACGCCGGCCTCCGGCCCCCGCGCCGCGCGTGACGCGAAGCGATCGCCGGCCGCGACACGCAAGAAGCCGGGTGGACTCCGGCGTGGCCGGTCGCATCACGTCGGCAGGGGCAAAGCCTGACCGATCGCCGGCCTTCCGCCATCGCTAGGTGGCGGCGCTGCGAGACAGCTCGTGCAACAGCAGCACGGCTTCCTTACCTCGTGCTTCCGGCACGAACAGATGATCGTGGTGAAACGCCGAGACCGCGTTGACGCTGATGCCAGCCGCCGCGAGCTTCGCCGTCACTGCGGCAAGGAAACCCACCGCATCCAGCGCTGATAGCACCGAAAGCGTGATCAGGCGCGCGGCGAACTGATAGGTCAGCCCTGCCCGCTCTGCATCCTCGCGCCGCACGATGAGCGTGATCGCTTCGCGCTCCCGGAACAGCATCAGCGGCGTCAGCCCGGATGGCGGGCCGACCTCCGCCGGGACGGTGCAGAACACGAAGACGCCGTCCTGTAGCTCGGGCGTCATGGTGCGCAGGAGCAGATCGAGATTGCGTTCGGCCGCCATGAGACCTCGGTCAGGTCGGTGAGAGATGCGCGCGACCATGCGGCGAGGTGAAATCCTGCAGCGGCCCGACCGGGACGATGCCGGTCGGATTGATGGTGCGGTGGCTCTCGTAGTAGTGCCGCTTGATGTGCTCGAAATTCACCGTCGCGGCGATCCCGGGCCATTGGTAGAGATCGCGCGTATAGGCTGAAAGATGCGGATAGTCGGCGATGCGGCGGACGTTGCACTTGAAATGGCCGACATAGACGGCATCGAAGCGGATCAGGGTCGTGAACAGCCGGATGTCGGCCTCGGTCATGGTGTTGCCGAGCAGGAAGCGGCACGCCGACAGCCGCTCCTCCAGCCAGTCGAGCGTGTCGAACAGCGGGCCGAGTGCCTCCTCATAGGCTCCTTGCGTGGTCGCGAAGCCGCATTTGTAGACGCCGTTGTTCAGCGTGTCGTAGACGCGCGCATTGATGGCGTCGATCTCGTCACGCTGAGCGTGCGGATAATAGTCGCCTCGCTTGGCGCCGACGTCGTTGAACGCCGAATTCAGCATGCGGATGATCTCGGACGACTCGTTGTTGACGATGGTGCGCTTCTGCTTGTCCCAGAGCACGGGCACGGTGACGCGGCCGGAATAATGCGGCTCCGCGGCGGTGTAGACCTGGTGCAGAAGGCCGGCGTGATTGACGCTGTCGGCCACGACGCCCGGACCTTCGGCAAAGGTCCAGCCCTGCTCGCGCATCAGCCAGTGCACGACCGACACCGAAATCATGTCCTCGAGCCCCTTCAGGGCGCGCATGATCAGGGTACGGTGAGCCCATGGGCAGGCCAGGCTGACATAGAGATGATAGCGCCTCGCTTCGGCCTCGAAGCCGCCGGTGCCGGACGGGCCCGGACGGCCGTCGGCCGTGACGAAGCTCCGGAAGGCTGAATCCTTGCGGATGAAACGGCCGCCGGACGCCGCCGTGTCGTACCACACGTCGTGCCATTGGCCGTCGACCAGGACTCCCATGACGCTCTCCTCTCACGCCGTGGCCTGTGCGCAGGACTGCAACGTGCTGCCCCTTCGCCTTGGCCCTTACGTGACAGGAGTACACGTCACCCCGCCGCTGCGCCAGCAGAGAGCCCGCGCTTCAGGCACGGCTGCGCCGCAAGGCGCGGTCAGGACTGGAACGGGATGGTGCGGCCCGGCTGCGCCGCCTGTTCCCGCGTATAGGAGACGCCGTGCACCTTCACGCCCGCGGCATTCAACAGCGTGATGATGCCGCCCCGGTTCGACAGCGCGACGGGCGCGACGATGGGCACCACCAGGGTGGCGCCGCGCCCGATCATGCCGCTCAGTTGCATGGCGTTCTTCTGCTTGTCCTTGATCTGCCAGCCGGTGAGATCGACGTCGACGTCGGCGGTGTTCAGCAGCGTGACCGTCTCGTGCTCCGGCGTGCGCACGTCGTTGACATAGGCCGCGATGATCCGCACCAGCCCGTCGGGCACGTCGAGCGGCGGAATGTGGTCGCGGTCGGGAGGCGTATGCGGCGCGTTCGGGTGATCGGGATCGGGCGGAAGGATGACCCCTCCGCTGGCATCGTCCGAATGCCAGGCCTGGGTCTGGAACTTCAGGAAGATGGCGACCCATTGCTGCTGGTCGGGAAACTCGAAGAGCAGCCCGCCATCCTGCCAGGGACCGTTGTCCGCGGCATATTTGCCGGGCGGATTGCCCTGGTTGAAATGGATGTCGTGGATGCCGCGGCCGGGCTTGAAGCCGAAATAGCGGTCGGCCTTCTCCTCCGGTCCCCATGCGACGCCGAAGGCATAGATGAGAGCCGTCTCGTCGGACATGGCGCGCTGAACGTAGGCGTCGATCTTCTCATTGAGATCGTTGTCGGAGCCCGCGGCCGACAGCGGCAGCGGCTTCAGCTCCCATGGCTGCATCAGATTGCCCCGGATGAAATCGAGCGCCACGCCGCCGGGCTTGCTCTCCAATGGATGCAGCCCTTCCGCAATCGCCTTCAGGCCATCGACGATCGGATGTTCGAAGCGCGAGCGGACCAGGAATTCGACCTCGCTGCCATCCTGCGAGCGGACATTGATGGCGATGCGATAGAGCTCACCATCGGCGGAGACCTGCACCTGATAGTGCGGACTGCTTCCCGTCGCCAGACGATTGTTGATGGGCCGCCCCTTGAGAAGCGAATAGTCGTTCAATGGCATGGTCGTCTCCAACTCTGTCCGTGACGATGTCTAGGACGAGAACAGCAACCGATCGCGTTCGGCCTGCGAGCTCTCGACATAGAAGCGCTCGAACCAGGCCGGCTTGCCGGACAATGCGGTCGGCTTGCGCAGCGTGATCGCGGCGGGCGCGGATGCAGCGCGCTGCCGCTCGGACTTGCCGTGGAACGCGTCGCGCATCCGGTTGCGAAACTGCAGGTGATCGAACACGCGGGCGGCTTCGATCGCATAGGAGGTGGCGATCTTTCGGTCCTCGATCATGATGAGATGGTCGCCGTTGCCCTTCTCGCCGTGGCGCTGCGCGACTCCCGCGCTGCCGGGTAGCTTGTGACTGTTATCCTTGGCGTTGGAATCGTCGATGATCGCCCGCAGCCGCGGACCGAACTGCTCGAGCTGGCCGATCACATCGGGCTCGTTGAGGTCATAGGCCATCACGTCGAGCGTGAGCCCGGGATCCGCAAGGGCCTCTTTCAAGAAGCCGAACAGGAGGTCGTAGGCCTCGAACCCCAGCCACTCATAGACGCTGTCGCCGGCCTCGTTGGTGAGGTCGAGCTTGTCGAAGCCCGGCGCGTCGCGGCTCTCGACGGGAATGATCTCGGCATTGTTGCCGAACTGATCGCGATAGGCCTGAGACGAGGCGAAGTTGCGGGTGAAACCGACGTCGACCAGGCCGTCATAGGTCACGGCGCTCTGCGTGACGTCGAGCGTGAGGCTGGTCCCCGCCACGAGCGTGCCGTCGTTGCGCATGTGCTGCTTGGCGACACGATACGTATAGACTCCATCCTTGGGCCGGTAGGGAAAATGGATCCAGCGGAATTTCTGGAACGGCGCCTCGGTCGACGGAAAATTCCGGTTGCCGTCGACCGCCGCGCCGGCCCCGGCCGGATAGGAAAACGCGATCCTGTTGCGCAACTGAGAAAAATCTCGCGCACCCGGCGACTTCACTTCGATCGAGAATCCGACCAGATCGGGTTCGGGCTCGACGACGTCGAAGCCGATCATCGTCATGCGCTCGCCACGCCACAGCTTGGACGTGAACCCGTTGCTGGATTTGCGGTTCTCGAAATCGCTCATGATCGAGATGCCCCACGAGGATGAAAAAAGGCGCGCACGAAACGCATCTCGTCGAAGGGCTGTAATCTTCGCCAGGACCCTCGGCCGACGCAACCTCAAAATGATCTGAGAACTATCATCAACCAGGATTGTTGCACGATCCTGCGTCGGTCGTGTGAAGACGGATGTGAATGACGTCACAGTCGGAGACGGTATCAGGATCAGCTTTGCCATAATGCCCGCGGTGTCGTCAGTCTCGACGTTGGCGAACGAGCGCCGGGGCACATGACGACGAACGTCGAAAACGAGCGCTATCGCGAGGCGGGCCTTGCCCGCGTCACAGCGTTGATGAAGCCCTCGCGGGCGTCGGAATGGCCCTGCCCGCGCGGCTCCAACACGTGACGCTGAAGGAACAGGCCGGTCAGCCGGAAACCGTCGAGCAGATCCTGCTGCGACCAGCCATCGCCCTGCTCGCTCTCGCGCAGGAAGGGCGGCAACGGCAGCAGCCGGTCGGCCCATGGCGCGCCGGCCGTGCGCGACACCGCGCCGCCCGACTTCGGGGATACGTAGATCAGGTCCGAGGTCTCGCCGGTCGCAGCGCAGGAGTCGAGATCGAGCCCGAAGCCGAGTTCGGCGAGGATCGCCAGCTCGAAGCGTACGATGTGGACGGCGGCGCCGCCCGCATCCTCGAAATCATCGAGCGCATGTTCGAGCCGCAGATACATGTCCTCGTGCGGATCGCGCTCCGGCAACAGCCGCGCCAGCGAGGCAAGATGCGTCACGCCGTAGGCGCCGTGTTGAGCGGACATCAGCCCCGCCGCCCGCAAGGTCAGCGCGTCGATGGCGTACATGCCGAGATGCTCGTCGAGCCGCGCGCGCCAGATCGCGCGCACCGTGTTGCCCGGCTGCAGCACCGGCCGCATGCGCTTGCCGCTCGCCCCGCGCACGAGACCGAGATGCCGGCCATGCTCGCGGGTCAGCAGCTCGACGACGGCCGAGGATTCGCCGTGCCGCCGCACGCCCAGCACGATGCCATCGTCGGTCCATTCCATCGATGTGGGATCTCCACCACTCGCAGACGCCAAGCCGTGAGCGCCAGTCGACGATCAAGCGCCCCAACGTTGCTCACGCGTGCTGCCGCCACAAACACCGTCCTTGCGAGCGCAGCGAAGCAATCCAGAGTTTCACGCGCAGCCCTGGATTGCTTCGCTGCGCTCGCAATGACGGAATGGTCGTTCAGCGCCGAACGCAGGGTGGGCACGCTGCGCTTTGCCCACCCTGCATTCTGCATTCCATCCATCACGCGTTGAACCAGCCGCGCGCATCGCCGGTGAACGAGTAGTACAAGCCCATCGTCGTCAGCGCGCAGGAGATGACCTCGATGCCGGCATCGAGCGTCATGCCCTTCTGGCCGATCACCTGCACCAGGGAGATGTCGGACAGCACCAGCGCCCCCAGCAGCACCCAGCGCGGCCAGTTCCTGCGGCGCTGTGCCGCCAGATAGACGAAATAGAACAGCAGCAGGATGACGACGCCGTTGAGCACGGTCTGTGCGGTGATCATGTCCTCGGTCATGTCGAAGGTTGGCGTCCGGTCCGAGACGGCAACGGAAAGCGCATCCAGCATCAGCGAGATGTAGAGCAGCACTTCGAACCACAACACGTTGCGCGGCACGCTCATTGTCATTCCCTGGGGAACTCGAGCCCCATCTCCCGGTAGCGGTCGGGATCGTCGCCCCAGTTCTCACGCACCTTCACGAACAGGAACAGGTGCACCGGCACACCAGTGATCTCTGCGATTTCCTTGCGCGCCTGCGCGCCGATCGACTTGATCGTCGCGCCGCCCTTGCCGAGCACGATCTTGCGCTGGCTGTCCCGCTCCACGAAGATCGTCTGCTCGATGCGGATCGAGCCGTCCTTGCGCTCGGTCCAACTGTCGGTCTCGACCGTGGACTGGTAGGGCAGCTCCTGATGCAGATGCGAATAGATCTTCTCGCGGGTGATCTCCGCCGCGAGGTGCCGCATCGGCGCGTCCGACATCTGGTCCTCGGGATAGTGGAACGGACCGGGCGGCACCATCTCCGCCAACGCCCGCCTGAGATCGTCGACCCCATCGCCGGAGATCGCCGAGATCATGAAGGTGCGCGCGAACGACAGCTTCTCGTTGGCAGCCGCGACCAGCGCCAGCAGCTTCTCGCGCGGCACCAGGTCGACCTTGTTGACCACCAGGATCTTTTCGTGCGCGACCGCAGCCGCCTTGTCGATGATGGACTGCGCCTCGTCGTCGATGCCCTTCTTGGCATCGAGCAGCACGCAGACGACATCGGCGTCATGCGCCCCGCTCCAGGCCGTCGTGACCATGGCGCGGTCCAGCCTGCGCTTCGGCGCGAAGATGCCGGGAGTATCGACCAGGATGATCTGAGACGCCCCCTCGATGACGATGCCGCGGATCAGCGCCCGCGTCGTCTGCACCTTGCGCGAGACGATCGTGACCTTGGAGCCGACCAGCGCGTTGACGAGCGTCGACTTGCCGACATTGGGCGCGCCGATCAGCGCGACGAAACCGCAGCGGGTCCCGGCAGCCGGCACCGATTGTTGTTCAGCCGTCATTGCTGCCGCCGCTGACGCCTTCACGCTCGATCATGACCGATGCCGCCACCTTTTCTGCCGCCCGCTTCGAGCCGCCGATGCCTTCGGCCGGCTCCAGCCCCGGCAGGTCGACGGCGACACGGAACTGCGGATCGTGATGCGGGCCGGTGCGCTCCACCTCCCGGTATACCGGGGTCGGCAGGCCCTTGCCCTGCGCCCATTCCTGCAGCACCGTCTTCGGATCGCGCAGCGGGCGCCGCGGCTTGTGCATGCGCTCTGTCCAGTTGCGCTCGACGAATCCCGCCGCGGCCGTGTAGCCGCCGTCGAGGAAGATCGCGCCGATCACCGCCTCGCAGACGTCGCCCAGCACCGACTTGCGCAACCGCGCCCCGGCGCCGGCGCCGACCGCGCCGAGCTTGATGTCGTCGAGCAGGCCGAGCGACTTGGCGACGTCGGCACAGCTCTCCTTGCGCACGAGATCGGCGAGCCGCTTCGACAGCTCCCCTCGTCCGCGCTCGGAAACGAGCGGTACAGCATGTCGGACACGATCAGACCGAGCACGTGGTCGCCGAGGAATTCGAGCCGCTGATAGCTGTCGCCGCGCTTTTTGGACGACTTCAGCGCCGAGACGTGGGTGAAAGCGGTGCTGAGCAGCGACGGATCGGCAAAGTGATGGCCGATGCGCGCCTCGATCGCAGCATTGGCGGCCTTGTCCGCGGCCTTGGCCTTGGCGGCGCCGGTCCCCGCGCTCTTGGTACGGCGACTGCCCTTCGCCTTGCTGCGCGGCTTGCCGTCGGAATCGGCCTCGGCAACGGGCGCGGTCGGGTCCTCGCCATCCTCGGTCGGGCTGGCGGGCACCGATTCGGACTCGACGGTCTTCATGTCTGGCTTGGAGACCGGCTTCGCGTCGGTCTTGGAATCCGCCTTTGGCTCGGTCTTGGGCTCGCTCTTCTGCTCAGGCTTGATCTCAGACTTCGGCCGCGACGCGGCCTTGGGCGACGCCTCCAGCGCACCCGTGCCGGGTTGCGGGCTCGATGCGGCAGCCTGCGTGGTCTGGATTTCGGGTGAGTCGTCGATCATCGCACGAATTTGAAGATTCTGATTCCAGCGCACCGATACCGGCCAGCGCCAGAACGCCCAGGCATGCTCGCCTTCGGCAATGGAAAAGAAGATCAGCTGCGCGCGGCCGACGATGTTCTCGAACGGCACGTAGCCGACCTGGCTGAGGAAGCGGCTGTCGGTCGAGTTGTCGCGATTGTCGCCCATCATGAAGAAGTTGCCGGCCGGCACGGTATACACTGCGGTGTTGTCGACATAGCCGTTGTCGACGCAGTCCAACGTCTCATAGCTGACGCCGTTCGGCAGGGTCTCCTTCCAGCGCTTGACGCGCGCGGTCGAGTCCGGCTGCCCGCAGGGATCCTCGCCGATGAAATCGGAGAGCCGCTCGCGCTGCACCGGCTTGTCGTTGATGTAGAGCAGCCCTTCGCGCACCTGGATGCGATCGCCAGGCAGGCCGATCACCCGCTTGATGTAGTCGGTGGTGTCGTCCTTCGGCAGACGAAACACGACGATGTCGCCGCGGTTCGGCTCCGAGCCGAAGATGCGGCCCGAGAAAATCGGGGGCGACAGCGGAATCGAGTAGTGGCTATAGCCGTACGAATATTTCGAAACGAACAGATAGTCGCCGACCAGCAGGGTCGCCTTCATCGATCCCGAGGGGATGTTGAACGGCTGAAACAGGAAGGTGCGGATCACCAGCGCGATCAGCAGCGCATGAACGACGACACGAACGGTTTCACCGAGGCCGCTCTCAGTCTTGGTTCCGGAGGTCACGCTCATCGCTCTTTCAATGTCCCTTGGCGAATGGTCCGACGATTCGCCAGCCGTTGCCGAACACCCCTCCGTCCGCGAACACCATACCGTTCCGCGGCTTAAGGGAGTCTGTCCTGATTCTGGTGGTTAAGGCCAACTCCGGTTTGACCCAGAATCCGCCCGTGATGCCGCCGGTTCGATCCCGGCGGGTTTTAGACGACTGCGCGGGGCCGCGCAATCAATCGCCGTATCAAAACTACATAACTCGCTGGAATCGATCGCATTTTTGTTTTTCCTGCGGGGGCAGCCGCCCTTCAGGATGTCTCGCGGCGCACCGCCGAAATTATGACGAAGGCTTGCGCCAGCGGCCAGTCGTCGGTGATCGACAGGTCGATGCGCGACTCGTGGCCCTCGGGGGTCAGCGCCTTCAGCCGTTCGGCCGCGCCCCCGTGAGCTGCATGGTCGGCCGGCCGCCGGGCAGATTGACGACGCCCATGTCGCGCCACCACACCCCGTGACGGATTCCGGTGCCGAGCGCCTTGGCGCAGGCCTCCTTGGCGGCGAACCGCTTGGCGTAGGTGGCGACCACCATCTTCTCGTTCTTGGCCCGCCGCTCGGCCTTGGCGCGCTCTGCCGCGGTGAAGATCCGGTTCAGGAAGCGCTCGCCGTGCCGGTCCATCACCTCGGCCACGCGGCGGATGTCGATCAGGTCGGAGCCGATGCCGATGATCATTCCGCCGTCCCCAGCCGCGCACGGCCGCGATCCATCGCCGCGCGCATGGTCTGGACGGTCTCGGCGAGGCCCACGAACAGCGCCTCCCCCATCATGAAGTAGCCGATGTTGAGCTCGACGATCTCCGGCAGCGCCGCGATCTGCTCGGCGGTGGCATAGTCGAGCCCGTGGCCGGCATGGACCTCGAGCCCGGCTGCATAGGCCTGCCGGGTGCCGGCCACGATCCGCTCCCACTCCGCCGCCGCCTTGTCATCGTGGCCGTCGCTGACGGCGTCACACCAGCCGCCAGTGTGGATCTCGATCACGGGCGCGCGCAGCCGCGCCGCCATCTCGATCTGCGCCGGGTCGGCGGCGATGAACAGCGAGACCCGGATGCCGGCATCGCTCAGCCGGGCGATCGCTGGCGCCAGCGCATCGTGCTGGCCGACCACGTCGAGGCCGCCCTCCGTGGTCAGCTCCTCGCGCCGCTCCGGCACCAGGCAGCAGGCATGCGGGCGCGTCGCGAGCGCGATCCGCACCATCTCCTCGGTAGCCGCCATCTCGAAGTTCAGCGGCTTGGATATCTCGGCCTTCAGCCGCGCCATGTCGTCGTCGCGGATGTGACGGCGGTCCTCGCGCAGATGCGCCGTGATGCCGTCGGCCCCTGCCTCGATTGCAAGCAGCGCGGCGCGCACCGGATCGGGGCTGCGGCCGCCGCGGGCATTTCGCAAGGTGGCGATGTGGTCGACGTTGACGCCGAGGCGCAGCTTCGGAGGATGGGACTTCGACGGATCGGACATGGGTCGGCTCGCAGGGCTTTCGAGTAGATTACGGCTTGTTTAGCGCATCCCGAAGCAGAACGCCGCAGCCATCCCCGCAGATTAGCCATTCACCCGGTCGACCCGCGCCACGATGGTCTTGGCGCGCAACTGGTTGATGATCGCCGAGAGATGCTTGAGGTCGTAGACCTCGAGATCGATCGTGAGCTCGGTGAAGTCAGGCGAGCGGCGGCTCATGCTGATGTTGTCGATGTTGCCGTCATGCTCGGCGATCACGGTCGCGACCTGGGCGAGGCTGCCGGGTTCGTTGACGTTCTCGACGCGAATGCGCGCCGGAAAACGCTGCGGCGAGCTCTCGTCGACATCCCAGCGCACGTCGAGCCAGCGCTCCGGCTCCTCCTCGAAATCCTTCAGCGCCGGCGACTGGATCGGATAGATCGTGATCCCCTCGCCCGGCGTCACGATGCCGACGATGCGGTCGCCCGGCACGGCGCCACCGTTCGGCGCGAACTTCACCGGCAGGCCGGAATTGAGCCCGCTGATCGGGATGGCAAACGGGCCGCGGTGGGGCTCGGCCGCAGGCGCGGCAGCCTTGGCTGCCGGCGCGGCGGCCGTCTTCTTGGCGCCGTAGCGCACGACGCGCTCTTCCTTGTAGTCCGGATACATCGCGCGGGCGACGTCGGAGGCCTTGATCTCGCCGCGGCCGACCGCCGCCATCACGTCCTCGATCGAGGCCCGCGCCAGACGCGGCAGCGCGCCCTTGAGCTTGTCGTCGGCATATTCGAGCTTGGTCCGCTCGAACAGGCGCTCGACGATGCGCCGGCCCAGTCCGGCATATTGATCGCGCACGGCGGTGCGGGTGGCACGCCGGATGGCCGCGCGCGCCTTGCCCGTGATGGCAAGCGTCTCCCAGGCCGAGGGCGGCGCCGACTGCGCATCCGACGTCAGCACCTCGACCTCGTCGCCGTTCTGCAGCTCCGACGACAGTGCGGCGAACTTGCCGTTGATCTTGCAGCCGACCGCGCTGTTGCCGACGTCGGTATGCACGGCATAGGCGAAGTCGATCACGTTTGCATGCCGCGGCAGCGCGATCAGCTTGCCCTTCGGCGTGAAGCAGAACACCTGATCGTGAAACAGCTCGAGCTTGGTGTGCTCGAGGAACTCCTCCGGATTGGCGCTCTCCGAAAGGATGCCAATGGTGTGGCGGAGCCAGGCGAAGGCGTTCGATTCGCGCTTGAGCCGTTCCGTCGGCGAGGCGAGGTCGTCCTTGTAGAAGGCGTGGGCGGCGATGCCGAGCTCGGCGATCTGATCCATGTCCTCGGTGCGGATCTGCAGCTCGACGCGCTGTTTGCCGGGGCCGATGACCGTCGTGTGGATCGAGCGATAGTCGTTCTGCTTGGGCGTCGAGATGTAGTCCTTGAAGCGGCCGGGCACGACCGGCCAGGTCGTATGCACGATACCGAGCGCACGATAGCAGGACTCCAGATCCGGCATGATGACGCGAAAGCCGAAGATGTCGGACAACTGCTCGAACCCGATGGATTTGCGCTCCATCTTGGTCCAGATCGAGAATGGCCGCTTGCGGCGGCCGAACACCCGCGCCGTCAGGCCGTGCTCGCGAAACTTGCGGGCCAGCTGGCTCTCGATTTCGCCGATCAGGTTGCGGTTGCGCTCCGCCAGCGCATCGAGGCGCTGCATCACCACGCTGTAGGCCTGCGGGTCGAGCGTCCGGAACGAGAGATCCTCGAGCTCCTCGCGCATCTCCTGCATGCCCATCCGGCCCGCCAGCGGCGCGTAGATGTCGAGCGTCTCCTCGGCGATCCGCCGCCGCGATGCCTCCGGCACGAACTCCAGCGTCCGCATGTTATGCAAGCGATCCGCGAGCTTGACCAGCAGCACACGCACGTCGTCGGCGATCGCCAGCAGCAGCTTGCGCAGATTCTCGGCCTGCTTGGCCTCGCGCGAGACCAGCTCGAGCCGTTTCAGCTTGGTCAATCCCTCGACGAGCGCACCGATCTCGGGGCCGAAGAAGCGGTCGATCTCGGCGCGGGTCGCCTCGGTGTCCTCGATCGTGTCGTGCAGCAGCGCCGCGACGATGGTGGCGTCGTCCAGCTTCAGGTCGGTCAAAATGGCCGCGACCTCGAGCGGATGCGTGAAATACGGGTCGCCCGACGCGCGGGTCTGCGACCCATGCGCCTTCATGGCGTAGACATACGCGCGGTTGAGCAGATCCTCGTTCGTATCCGGATTGTAGGAGCGGACCCGTTCCACCAGATCGTACTGCCGCATCATGCGGGAGCGCGGCTTCGGCGGCCGCGGCCGCTCAGCCGGCGGCGAAGGCGCCAACGCGGCCGATTCGGCCGCCGCCTGCATCTGCTGAGGAGTGTGGCCCGAAACCACCATGGAAAATGACTAAACCTTTATCTTCGTGACCAAATCTGCCGGATGGCAGGCGCTTGCCGCAGCCCTATGGTAATCACGGAATCACGTTCAAATGCAAAGGCCCGGACGTGATCCGGGCCTTCACATTCTCACAAGTTAGCTGAAGCTCGCGCTGACGGTGACGAGACCGTCACTCATCCTCTTCGGGCTGCTCTTCCGGCGGAGCGAGACCCTCGAGGCCCTTCAGCAGCTCTTCCTCGGTCATGCGCTCGACGGCGACCTCGGTGTCGTCGGCATCGACGCTGGCACCGGCCGAGCCGATCAGCGGCACCGTGTCCGGCTCCGGCTCGTCGACCTCGACGAACTTCTGCAGCGAATGCACCAGTTCTTCCTTCAGATCCTCGGGAGAAATGGTCGAGATCCGCAATTTCCCGGAGTGCGACGACGGGATTCTTGTCATTATCTCGATCAATTGTAAGTTGCGATCCTGACGAGATCATGCGCGCGCGATGCGCGGCCAGGAGAACCAGGTCGAACCGGTTGTCGACTTTATCGATACAATCTTCCACAGTGACGCGCGCCATTGTCGCTCCGGTCCTTTGTGTGCTTAATATGCTGATTATGCTGGGCTAGTTATAGAGGCTGGCCGGCTTTCGCAAGGCAAAACTGGCGTCAGGGTTCGGTAAGGGGCAAGGAGTACCGAATTCGGCAACCTTGACTGGCGCTCGTCCAGACCCGCGGAATTCGGGCCTTGGACAAGAAAACGCTTCATTACGTCGTCACAAGTGCGCCTTTGTTGCCCCGATCACTCCGGTTTGCGGTAACCTCACACCAGATGGACCGCCGACGCCTTGGCAGTATCTTGAAATGGAGTGCGCGACCGACTGGAGTCGCGCCCAAAATAGAATCTAACTGAACGCGAGACACTGAATGTCATCTTCGACCAACAAGATTGCGCTCTTCATTGACGGCGCCAACCTATACGCCACGGCCAAGACGCTCGGCTTCGACATCGACTACAAGCGCCTGCTCAAGGAATTTCAGAGCCGCGGCACGCTGCTCCGCGCGTTCTATTACACCGCGATCATCGAGGATCAGGAGTACTCGTCGATTCGGCCCTTGATCGACTGGCTCGACTACAACGGCTACACGGTCGTCACCAAGGCGACGAAGGAATTCATCGACGCCAGCGGCCGGCGCAAGGTCAAGGGCAACATGGACATCGAGCTCGCCGTCGATGCCATGGAGCTCGCCGAGCATATCGACCAGATGGTGCTGTTCTCGGGCGACGGCGACTTCCGTTCGCTGGTCGAAGCGATGCAGCGCCGCGGCGTTCGCGTCACCGTGATCTCGACCATCTCCAGCCAGCCGCCGATGATCGCCGACGAGTTGCGCCGCCAGGCCGACGTCTTCACCGACCTCATGGAGTTGCAGTCCAAGCTCGGCCGCGACCCGTCGGAGCGCCCCGCCCCGCGCGAGCCGCGCCACCATGCCCCGCAATTCCTGCAGCGCTCGACCACGCCGGCCGCCCGCGCCACGACCACCGCCACCACCACGCCCAACGATGACGATTTCGAGGACTAGGCAGACGGGCACTCAGCCTGTGTCATCTGCCCCGTCTTCGACCAATCCCGATCGAGACTGTCCGCTGTGCCCTCGCCTCGTCGAGTTCCGCGAGGCGCAGCGCGCGCGTGAGCCGTCATGGTTCAACGCGCCAGTGCCGTCGTTCGGCAATCCCGACGCACGCCTCCTGATCGTCGGACTCGCGCCGGGGCTGCAAGGCGCGAATCGCACCGGGCGCCCGTTCAGCGGCGACTATGCCGGGGAGCTGCTCTACGGGACGCTGCTGCACTACGGATTTGCAAGAGGCCGCTTCGAAGCCCGGCCCGACGACGGGCTGACGCTGGTGGACTGCCGAATCAGCAACGCGGTGCGCTGCGTGCCGCCGCAGAACAAGCCGCTGCCGGCCGAGATCAACCAGTGCCGGAGCTTCCTCGGCGCCACCATCGCCGCGATGCCGCGGCTGCGCAGCATCGTCGCGCTCGGCCGCATCTCTCACGACACGCTGCTGAAGCTGCTGGGCTTGCGCGCGGTCGCGGCGCCCTTCGCCCATGGCGCCGTGCACCAGGCCGGCGGGATCAGGCTGTACGACAGCTATCACTGCTCACGCTACAATACGAACACCGGCGTGCTCACGACCGAGATGTTCCACGCCGTATTCGCGCGCGTGAAGGCGGAACTGGATTAGTTCGGCCCGCCCCCATCCTCACGCGGCAGATGCGCGGTTGTCCTTCAGCCACGCCAGCACGTCGCCCGCGTTCCTGTCCGGTGGGAACACCGGGTAGAACACGTGGGTGATGCGCGCATCGTCCACGATCATCGCGAGGCGCTTGATCATGGTCTGCCCGGCGATCTCCATCGTCGGCAGCCGCAGCGCGTTGGTCAGCTCGAGCTTCTCGTCGGACAGCACCGGAAACGGCAGATGCAGCCGCGAGGCCATCTCGGTCTGGTAGGCATTGCTCTGCGTCGACAGGCCGAACACATGCGCGGCGCCCGCCGCCTTCAGCTCGCCGAACAGGTCGCGGAAGCTGCAGGTCTGCGGCGTGCAGCCGCGCGCACCCGGGATCATGTCCCAGTCCTCGACCAGCGACACCTTGCCGGGTTCGCCGGTCCGCGGATAGGCGAACACGACGGTCCGTCCCGGCAGATCGGACAGCGTGACCAGCGTGTCGTCGGTGGCACGCAGTCCGATCGCCGGAATGGTCGTCCCGACCAGATGATCGGCTGCGCCGTCGTCCGTCGGAGCCGGAATCCGGCTCCAGTCGACATCCAAGAGGTTCTTCTGATTCATCGGATGCTTTCCCAAGGCTCAGGCGTGCCGCCGAGGAGCGCGCGGCAAAGATCTCGTCAGCCGCGCGCCCGCAGCAGCCGACCCTTCTCGCGGCCCCAATCGCGCTTCTTCTCGCTCTCGCGCTTGTCGTGCAGCTTCTTGCCCTTGGCGACAGCGAGCAGCAGCTTGGCGCGGCCACGCTCGTTGAAATAGAGCTTGAGCGGGATCAGCGTCATGCCTTCGCGCTCGACCGCACCCATCAGCTTGTTGATCTGCTTGCGATGCAGCAGCAGCTTGCGCGGCCGCTTCGGCTCGTGATTGAAGCGGTTGGCCTGCAGATATTCGGGAATGTTGGCGTTGATCAGCCAGATCTCGCCGTCGCGCAGAATCCGCATAGGATTCCGCGATCGTCGACTTGCCGCTGCGGACCGACTTCACCTCGGTGCCGGTCAGCGCGATGCCGGCCTCGATGGTGTCCTCGATCGCGTAGTTGAACCGCGCCTTGCGGTTCTCGGCGGCGACGGTGATCTTGGGCTCGTTCTTGTCTGCCACGTCAGGCCTTCTTCAGGAGATCCCTGATTTCGGTCAGAAGCTCGACCTCGGGTGTGGGCTTCGGCGGAGCGGCCGGCGCCGCCTCCTGCTTCCGCTTCAACGTGTTCATCAGCCGGATGACGAGGAAAAGAACGAAGGCGACGATCACGAAGTTCAGCGTGATCGTCAGGAAGCTGCCATAGGCCAGCACCGCGCCCTGCTTCTTCGCGTCGGCAAGGTTGCCGGCATTCACCGCTTTGGACAGCGGGATAAAGTAGTTGGAGAAATCGAGGCCGCCGGTGACCGCGCCGATGATCGGCATGATGACGTCGCCGACCAGCGAGTTGACGATGGCGCCGAAGGCTGCGCCGATGATGACGCCGACGGCGAGGTCGACGACGTTGCCCTTCATCGCGAATTCACGGAATTCCTTCAACATGCTCGCATCCCCCTCAAGATACGTCGGCTCAGTTGATCAGTCCGGCATGAACCATCGCCTCGCGCACCGCGACCCGGGTCGGCTCCGACACCGGCACCATCGGCAGCCGCAGCTTCTCCTCGATCTTGCCGAGCAGCGACAGCGCGTATTTCACCGGCGCCGGGTTGGACTCGATGAACAGATTGGTGTGCAGCGGCATCAGCTTGTCGTGGATCTTCAGCGCGGTGGCGACATCGCCCTTCTGCCAGGCCTGGTGGAATTCCGAGCACAGCCGCGGCGCGACGTTCGACGTGACGGAGATGCAGCCGTGACCGCCATGCGCCATGTAGCCGATGATCGTCGCATCCTCGCCCGAGAGCTGGTTGAACTCCTCCCCCATCGCGGCGCGCTGCTGCGACACCCGCACCATGCTCGCGGTGGCGTCCTTCACGCCGGCGATGTTCTTCAGCTCGAACAGGCGCTTCATGGTGTCGACGGACATGTCGATCACCGAGCGCGGCGGAATGTTGTAGATGATGATCGGAATGCCGATCGCGTCGTTAATCGCCTTGAAGTGCTGATACAGGCCCTCCTGCGTCGGCTTGTTGTAATAGGGCGTCACCACCAGCACCGCGTCCGCCCCCGCCTTCTCGGCGTGCTGGGCGAGCTCGACCGCCTCTTTGGTCGAATTGGAGCCGGCGCCGGCGACGACGGGCACGCGTCCCCGGGCCTCGGCAATGCACCACTCGACCACCCGCTTGTGCTCGTCATGACTGAGCGTCGGGCTCTCGCCCGTCGTGCCGACCGGCACGAGGCCGTTGGTGCCCTCGTCGATCTGCCAGTTCACAAGGCTGCGAAAAGCGGCCTCGTCCACGGACCCGTTCTTGAAAGGAGTGACCAAGGCGGTGAAAGAACCCCGGAAATTCGTCTTGGCTGCCATGAAACTCCCTCCCAAACGCCGTTTGGCCCCTGTGCGAGCCACTTCATACCGGGTCTACCGACGGGGCGGAAGGCCCGCCCGCGGTTGGGCTGCCTTCTCAACAGGCACGCGAATCACTCGTGTCGCTTCGCCGCGCCCGCGATACCCCGGCCCGCACGCTCCGCACCGACAAAGGCCTGATCACCCCACTCTGACCCGGCGCGGCCGCACGCCGCCCTTCGGTCGTGATTTCGCCGCGGTGTTGGCGCAGGTTGCAGTCCTTCCCAATATATTTAGGATTTGTTCACCTTTTCGATAGACCCATGTTGGTCAGGGGATCGAAGTCATCCGCCGCAAAAGGAACGCCGTGCCCTTTTCTGCCCGCGCCACTGCATTGCGATCGACCGCCCTGTCGGTGTCACTCTCGGTGTCCTTGGCCGCCGGCCTGACACTCGGATGGGCTCTCGCCGGACATGGCGCCCTCGCCAAGGACCAGGCTGCCAAGTCCAAGGTTTCAGAGTCCAAGGTTTCGGGATCCAAGGTTCATACGGCCAAGGTTCCCGTGCCGAAGGCGCGTCCGATCGCGCGCGGCGCGGTCCCCAAAACGAACACCAACGAGGCGGCCGGGACGAAGAGCAAGGTCGACGCGCACGCCGAGGCGAAGGCCGAGATCAAGAACACTCCCAAAGGCGCCGGCGCGGCGCCGAGGGACATCACGCCCGGTGCCGCGGCTGCGGCCCTGCCGGTCCGCCAGCATGCCGCCCTGCCCGCCTCCCGCAAGCCCGTGGTGCCGGCTGCGATCGCTGCGACGTCATCGACCTCGCAATCCGACAAGGAGGCGCTCGAAAACGTGATCGAGCTCGTCCGCAAGCGCAAGCCCGGCGACGCCAACGAGGTCGTGCAGGCGATCTCGGATCCCGTCGCGCGGAAGCTCGCCGAATGGGTGATCCTGCGCAGCGACAACAACAATGCCAGCGTCGAGCGCTATCGCGCATTCATCACCGCCAATCCGTCCTGGCCGTCGCAGACCTTCCTTCGCCGCCGGCTCGAGGCCGCCTTGTGGGACGACAAGCGCGACGATTCCGTCGTCTGGTCGTGGTTCGAGAACGAGATCGCCGCTGTCGGCCAAGGGCAAGTTCGCGCTGGCCCGGGTGATGCTCAATCGCGGCGACCGCGCCAACGCCGAGCGCCTGGTGCGCGATGCCTGGCGCAACGACGCGATGTCCGAGGAGACCGAGAACAACATTCTGGACCAGTACGGCGCCCTGCTGTCCGGCGGCGATCACAAGGCGCGGATGGACACGCTGCTGTATGGCAGCGAGCACGCGGCAGCGATGCGCGCTGCCCGGCGGCTTGGCCCGGGCCACGTGGCGCTCGCAAAAGCGCGAGATCGCCACCTATCGCAAAGCCTCCAACAGCCAGAGCCTGCTCGATGCCGTGCCGCGCGAGCTGCACGGCGATGCCGGCTACATCTTCAGCCGCATCCAGGTGCTGCGGCGCGACGAAAAATTCGCCGAGGCGGCGCAGTTGATGCTGAACGCGCCCAGGGATCCCGGCCGCCTGCACAATCTGGACGAATGGTGGATCGAGCGCCGGCTGCTGGCGCGCAAGATGATCGACACCGGCGAATATAAGAGCGCCTACCTGATCGCGCGGGACGCGGCGCTGCCGAACCGCGACATCTACAAGACCGAGCAGGAATTCACCGCAGGCTGGATCGCACTGCGTTTCCTCAACGATCCGGCCACCGCGGCCCAGCACTTTGCGCGGATCGGCGTTGGCAGCGTCAATCCGACCACCCTGGCGCGGGCCGGCTATTGGCAGGGCCGCGCGGCCGAGGCAATGGGGCGCATGCAGGAGGCGCGCGCGGCCTATATGTCGGCCGCCGAGCAGTCCACGAGTTATTACGGACAGTTGGCGCGGGCGAAGCTCGGCCTGCCGCAGCTCGGCCTCAATGCCGCGCCGAGCGGCCGCGGGCGCGGCGTCGAGCGGCTCGAGGTGGTGCGCGCGGTGCAACTGCTCTACGAGCTCGACGAGGGCGAGGTCGCGATCCCGATCTTCGCCGACATGGGCGACAACGGCGACCCCGACGTGCTGGTCGGAATCGCGGAAGTCGCCGCGCGAAACAGCGATGCGCGGGCGATGCTGCTGGTCGGCAAGGCCGCGCTCAATCGCGGGCTGCCATTCGACCACTACGCCTATCCGGTCACCGGCATTCCTGCGTTCCGCTCGCTCGGACCGGAGGTCGAGCCGAGCGTGGTCTTCTCGATCGCGCGTCAGGAGAGTGCCTTCAACCAGGCGGTGGTCTCGCCGGCCCAGGCCTATGGGCTGATGCAGGTCACGCCGGATGCCGGCCGCTACGTCTGCAAGCGCGCGGGCGTCAGCTTCGATCTGAACCGGATGAAGACCGACCCGGTCTACAACGCGCAGCTCGGCGCCGCCGAGCTCGGCGGCCTGCTCGAGGACTATCGCGGCTCGTACATCATGACGTTCGCGGCCTACAATGCCGGCCGCGGCAGCGTACGGAAATGGGTCGAGCGGTATGGCGACCCGCGCGATCCGAAGGTGGACGCGGTGGATTGGGTCGAGCTGATCCCGTTTGCGGAGACCCGCAACTACGTGCAGCGGGTGATGGAGAACCTGCAGGTCTATCGCGCCCGCTTCGGCGGCGGCTCGCGGCTGCAGATCGAGGCCGATCTGCGCCGCGGCGCTGTGGTGGAGTAGCGAAACCGACATCGGATCGTCGTCAATCGCTATTCGCTACTCCCTGCTCTCTATTCGCCTCTCATCACCAATTGCGCTGAGCGCGCAGCAGCAGCGAGACCGAGATCCTGGTCCTTCAGCTGATAGGTCGTGGCCGGTTTGGCAACCGCCGCAACCGCCGGCGCATTGGCGACGCCCGCGAACTTCTGATCCAGCCGGGTCCAGGCGACGTCAGCCGAGAAGGTCAGATTCTTGACCGGCGTCCAGCGCGTGATCACACCCAGGGTCGAGATGTTGAAGTCCGGGTTGCAGTTCGCACCGACGATGCCGAGAGCGACCATGCCCGCACCGTTGCAGATCAGGCCCTTCGCTGTCGCATTATAGCGCACGGCGCTCCATGAGCCGTACACCGCGGTGTTCCAAGCCGGATCCCAGTTGTGGGTGAAGGCGCCGCGGAGGCCGTAGGTCGTCGTCAGTTGCTGCTGGGTGTTCGCCCCGAACACCGAATCCGACACGCCCGCGAAGCCCAGGCTCTGGAAAGCGCCGGCCATGTTGCTTCCGCCGTACATCGCGTAGTTGATCGGCGCGAGACTCTGGAAGTTGTAGCGGCTGGCACCGTTGGTGTAGACGCCCTGCAGATTGATGGTGTCGCCGGCGCCGGTCGGGATGTTCTTGATCGACAGGGCGAGCTGACCGGCAAAGCCCCATTTGTCGGCGGGATGCCCGGTCGTCTCGTTGGCACCGAAGAAGGCGGCGTGGTTGTCGTGCGCCGCGAAGGACGCCTGGAACAGACCCCAGGCCTGATCGACGCGCACCATGCCGACGATGTCAGGCGCGACGTTGCCGCCGAAATTCGACGTGCCATAGCTGCCGGTGAGCACGCCGGCGGCCGTCTGTCCCGCCGTATTCCAGATCTGCGACTGCGAATACTGCGTCGCGTCCTGGGCCGAGATCGCGGCCGTGATGCCCGAGCCGAAGTCCGCGGTGTAGGTGAACTGGTTGACGCCGGTGATGGTGCCGCCGCCGCCGGTCAGACCGTCGAAATTGTTGCCGGGGTAGTTGGCCCAGGGCGCGTCGAACTGCGACACGGCCTTACCCATGGTGAAGCCCGCGAACTGGATGAAGGCATAGAAGACGCCGATCCCGCCTTGCGCGATGTTGCCGTCGGCCTGCGCTCCAGGCGCGCCCGCCGTCGAATAGGCAGTTGCGCCCGTGGGAGAGCCGGTCCCGGCATAGCTGCCCCCGGTCCACTGGAAGACGCCGTCGAAGAAGGTACGCACGACGCCATATTCGGTCGCGGTGCGGGTGTCGATGTTGAGGTCGGCGCGCGAACGCGTCGTGTAATAGTTGCTGAGACGATTTCGCCCGCCGGCGACGCCGTTCACGGCATTCTGGAAGATCGTATTCGTACCGAAGCCGGCCTCGGCACGCAGGTAGCCGCCGAGCTTGATGCAGGTGTCGGTGCCCGGAATGTAGAAAAATCCGGCGCCGTACATCGAGCAGACCCTGACATACTCGACCGCTTTGGCCTTGATCGGAAGGTCGGCGGCCTGAGCCCCACCCATGGCGAGCAACGCCGCCCCTGAGCCCAGAACAAGGCTCCTCACAGTCTTCATACTAACCTCCAAATTGCTCAGTTCAGACCGGCCCGGCTCGACATCGAACGACCGCCCCAACGGTCAGCCCGTCTCCAGCTGCACCACAGTGCCCGCGCATAGCGTTGCAGTGGGAACGATCGCGAGGCAGAGTTGGTGCTTTATCGGACCATTCTCGTGACCGGCCGGATCACGCATGTGGCGCGGCCGCGGCACGGCACACGGTCGCCGGATCCCCAAGAGTAATGTGTCAGGGAAGACTTTCGCCGCCGAATGCGTGTCGCGGTCGTGGCGGGAATGCAGCAGGACGGACGTCGAGAAGCGCGGCGAGCGCGAGGCTCCAACTTTCTGGTTCTGTCATCCCGGCGATCGTGGCACGGGCCCTCACCTGCCCGAGGTCACGCAGGCCAAGCTTGACTCAAACGTGCGGTCGAACCGAACGAACCCGGCGACCGCCTCTCACGCATGTTTGAGCCGGATGGCCACGAGGCGGTCGCGAAATTCCATCCAGATCGTATCGCGTCGCGTGGCCGCGCGGTGCGGTTCTCGGGCGGGTCTGCAGCATGTTTGTCAGCGACAGAGCGGAGCGGCGAGGAATGCGGGTCTCGGCGCTGGAGCGGCCGAGGCAAGAAAACCCCCGGCAGTTGCCCGCCGGGGGTTCGTCAAACCGTCGTCAGACGATCTGGATCAGAAGTTGCGCTGAGCGCGGAGCAGCAGCACAGCCGACTGCTGATCCTTCAGCTCGTAAACCGCGGCCGGCTTCGCGACAGCAGCCGCAGCCGGAGCGGTGACCGAACCGGAGTGCTTCTGGTCGAGCCAGGAGTACGCGAAGTCAGCCGAGAAGGTCAGGTTCTTGACCGGGGTCCAGCGCGTGATCAGGCCGATGGTGGCCAGATCGAAGTCCGGATTACAGGTCGAACCCGCGTTGAAGGCCGCAACCACGCCCGGGCTGGTGCAGATCAGACCCTTGGCCGTGCCGTTGTAGCGGACGGCAGCCCAAGACCCGTAGATCGCAGTATTCCAGGCCGGATTCCAGTTGTGGGTGTACGCACCGCGCATACCGTAGGTCGTGGTCAGCTGCTGCTCGCCACCGGTCGTGAAGACCGAGTCGCCCACGCCGGCAAAGCCGACGCTCTGATAGGCGCCAGCCAGACCCGTGCTGCCGTACATCGAGTAGTTGTTCGGCATCAGGCTCTGGATGTTGTAGCGGCTCGCACCGTTGGTGTAGACGCCCTGCACGTTGATCGTGTCGCCAGGTCCGGTCGGGATGTTCTTGATCGACAGGGCCAGCTGAGCCGCCCAGCCCCACTTGTCGGCCGGGTGACCGGAGGTCTCGGACGCGCCGTAGTAAGCGACATGGTTGTCATGCGCCGCGAACGACGCCTGGAACAGACCCCAGGCCTGGTCGACACGGACCATACCGACGAAGTCCGGAGAGACGTTGCCGCCGTAGTTGCTGGTGCCGTAAGCACCACCAATCACGCCAGCCGCCGTCGAACCCGCCACGTTCCAGAGGTTGTTCTGGTAGTAGGCGGTCGCATCCTGAGCCGAGACGGAGGCCGTGATGCCAGAGCCGAAGTCAGCAGTGTAGCTGAACTGATTGACGCCGGTGACCGTGCCGCCGCCGCCGGCGAGACCGTCGAAGTTGTTGCCCGGATAGTTGACCCAGGGCGTGTCGAACTGCGACACGGCCTTACCCATGGTGAAGCCGGCGAACTGGATGAAGGCATAGTACACGCCGACCGAGCCCTGCGCGATATTGCCGTCGGCCTGTGCGCCCGGCGCACCAGCCGTCGAGTAAGCGGTCGCACCGGTGGCCGAACCCGTGCCGGCATAGCCGCCGGAGGTCCAGCTGAAGGTCAGGTCAGCGAAGGTACGGACCACGCCGTACTCGGTCGCCGTGCGCGTGTCGATGTTGATGTCCTGACGAGCGCGGGCCGTGTAGTAGTTGCTCAGGCGGTTATGCGCACCACCCTGGCCGCTGAACGTGCCGTTGAAGTCGCTGTTCGTGGCGATCGCCGTTTCAGCGCGGAGATAGCCGCCCAGCTTGATGCAGGTGTCGGTGCCGGGGATGTAGTAGAAGCCCGCACCATACAGGGAGCAAACCTTCACATACTCGACCGCTTTGGCCTTGATCGGAAGGTCGGCCGCCTGAGCCGCGGACATGGCGAGCAGAACTGCCGCCGAGCCGAGGACAAGGCTCTTAACCGTCTTCATTTAAACCTCCAAGTTGCTCTTTTGAGAAAGAACCGGACCAAAATCCCCCAGGACGATCCGCTTCCTCTGCTCCCGAAAAACCGCTTCAGCCGCTTCGCGCCATCGGACACACCCGCATCACGCGAGGGACTTAAGCGAACCACCTGTCACGGGACGATCGAGTAACCCCCACCGTCGTCAGGAACTATGCCTTCGCTCATTCGGTAAGCAAAATAGTTTATGCAGTCAGGTAATTGAATGAAGCCGAAATGTGTCTTGAGGGCAACACAATGGCAGCTTGTTGTGCAGCGCACGGGGGGCTACGGATGTCCTCCTAGATAAGTGATTTTGTTGCTTATTTTTTTCTTTAGGGTCGAGCTTCGTACCGGAACTCCTGAGCAATGGCGCCCTTGAAGAACATGTCTGCCGCACCTGTGGAAGCGGACGCGCAACCGAACACTGCCGAACATCTGCCGAAGAATCGCGACGCCATTCTTCGCTTCGCCCGGGAGATCTCCACGATCAACGTCCATCTGGAGGAGCTGAGGTACTTTTGGGCCAAGAGAATCGGCATCAGTGGCCCGCAATGGATGATCCTGATGGCGATCTCCGAGCTGGATCAGGGCGAGGGGGTCGCCGTGAATGCGGCGGCCAAGCGGCTGCACGTCGACCCTTCGTTCGTCACGACGCAGTCGAAGCTGCTGGAGAAGAAGGGCTTCATGGAGCGCAAGCCCGCCCCCAACGATGCGCGCGTGGTCCGGATGTCGCTCACCACCAAGACATCGGAGCAGTTCGCCGAGCTGGAAGCTCAGCAGGCGCAGATCTTCGGCTTCATCTTCGAGGAATTCGACGCTCGCGAGCTGGCGACCTTTACGGACAAGCTGGCTGGCCTCAAGGACCGTTTCGAGAAGGCCAGCGCGCGACTCACGATGGGACTCTGAGCCCCCGAGGCTGTCACGGCCCGACCGCCTCTTACAGGCAGCGGGCGCGGACATGCGGTCGCATCAGCCTGGAGGCCGCTGAGACCCCGCCAGACGCTTGGCGATCCAGTCGAAGACGAAGGCATCGGCTTCAAGCCAGTCGGCGCCCGCGCTGGAGACGATCTTCAGAGTGATGTCCGGGTGCTCGCGCTTGATCTGCGCGATCAGCCGAGTTGCGATGTCGGCTCGAAGCCAGCCACGCTCCGGCACCGTCACCAGCAGCGGACACATGATCTGCCGCGCCGCCAGCCCGTCGGTCGCGATCGACAGCCTGCCCCGCTCGCCCGCACCGGGTCGGCGTGACAGGAAGACGCGCTCGTGAATGTCCCACAAACCGGCGTCGCAGACCGCCGCCGCATAACGCGGATCGAGTGCGATGCCGCGCGCGACGAAGGACGAACTCCAGTCATCGGCCAGGACCGCGATCCGGCCTTCGTCCACGTCATCACGGGACGTCACGTAGTCCGTCACGCTCGCGATGGCTGATTCGAGATCGCGACGGCCGACGATCTCCTCGAAGCGGCAATCCGGTCCGCTGCCCAGCAGATCGACCACCAGCAGCGCCAAGCCGCGCTGCTCCGCATGGGCGGCAAGCTTGAACAGAGACGTCTCCTTGCGACGACCGGGCTCACCGATGCAGATGACGGTGGGCGCCCTGCCTGCCTCGCAGCGCGCCGGCAGGAAATAGGCTTCGAGCGGATAGTCGGCCCGCCAGTGAATCGTGACGACCTCTCCTTGCGGATCGGCACAGCGCAGGAATTCGCGCGCACATTCGCGCATCCGGGACAGCACGACGGCCTGGCGGGAGCGTGAGCCGCTGAACGGACAGGCCGCAGCCTCATAACAATCGACCGCGCGCGACCATTTACGAAACGCCAGTTCGGGACGGCCGCTGCTCACGGCGTCGGCGGCGGCAGCCTTCATCGCATCCGCGCATTGCATCCACTCGCGATACCAGGACTCGTCGTCGCTGGCGTCGATCCGCTGCGCAACCGCCAGACATTCCGCAAGCTCGGCCCGGCCCTCGGGCCGCGCTTCCAGCAGCCGCGTGATGGCTCCTGCCAGATCGTCTTGCTCGGACCACGGACGCAGCACTCCCACAGAGCCTTCCGAACTCATGTTTGGACTCATTCCTCACTGGCGTGACGGTGTGGCCCCGTCATCTGGCCGTCATCGTGACCATCCGGCATTTCCCGGTCAAGCCGATGCGCAACGAATTTTTGGTGAGACGATGGATGTTTGCGCTGACGGCACGCGCCTGCGGAGATCACGCCGAGGCTCTGCAATCGAGAGGCAACTTCAGATATTGGGTGCCGAGCAGATCCCGACATGAAGAAGCCCCCGGCGGGGCATCGCCAGAGGCTTCCTGGGGTCTAACATCGTACGATCGTCGTCTTGCGCGGTGTCGTCCTCACGAGGACGAATGATTACTCAGGCACGGCAAAATTAGCTTATCAACTCATCTGTTTTCAACACCATTTTTAAAAAAATACCAGCATGCAACCAAACTACTGAAGCGAATGCGATTTTCGAGCTACAGGCAATCGGAGCTCTCGCTCAATTGCCTCGATCCACCGATTTGGCGTCGATCGCTTCTCGAGCAACCCAGACCGGAGCCGCGCCGGCATGAGCGCCCGCACACAAACAAAAACCCCCGGCAGTTTCCTGCCGGGGCTCTTGAACCCGATCAGACGATCAGGATCAGAAGTTGCGCTGAGCGCGGAGCAGCAAGGAGACCGAGTTCTGGTCCTTGAGCTGGTAGACCGCGGCCGGCTTGGAGGTCGTGCTCGTGGCCGGGGAAACGATGTTACCCGAGTACTTCTGGTCCAGGTTGGTCCAGGCCACGTCGGCCGAGAAGGTCA
Source organism: Bradyrhizobium oligotrophicum (assembly GCA_050641875.1). Classification (GTDB taxonomy): domain Bacteria; phylum Pseudomonadota; class Alphaproteobacteria; order Rhizobiales; family Xanthobacteraceae; genus Bradyrhizobium; species Bradyrhizobium oligotrophicum_B. Next base: position 5,292,693 of record CP192619.1, on the reverse strand, counting down.
GGTTCTTGACCGGGGTCCAACGGGTGATCAAGCCGAGCGAGGAGATGTTGAAGTCGGGGTTGCAGGTGAAGCCTGCGCCCGCGATCGCACCCATCGCCGCGCTGCCGCAGATCAGGCCCTTGGCAGTGCTGTTGTAGGACACGGCAGCCCACGAACCGTAGATCGCGGTGTTCCAGGCCGGGTTCCAGTTGTGGGTGTACGCACCGCGCATACCGTAGGTCGTGGTCAGCTGCTGCTCACCGCCGGTCACGAAGACCGAGTCGCTGACGCCAGCGAAGCCGAGCGTGCCGTAGACACCAGCCGTGCTGCTGCCGCCGTACATCGCGTAGGTGGTCGGCACCAGGCTCTGAGCGTTGTAGCGGCTCGCACCGTTGGTGTAGACGCCCTGGATGTTGATGGTGTCGCCGGGGCCGGTCGGGATGTTCTTGATCGACAAGGCCAGCTGAGCAGCCCAGCCCCACTTGTCAGCCGGGTGACCGGTGAGCTCGCTGGCGCCGTAGTAGCCGGTGTGGTTGTCATGCGCCGCGAACGACGCCTGGAACAGACCCCAAGCCTGGTCGACACGAACCATGCCGACGATGTCCGGGGACACGTTGCCACCGAAGGTGTTGGTGCCGTACGAACCGCCGATGATGCTGGCCGCGGTGATACCCGACACGTTCCACATGTTGGTGGTGTAGTACTGGCTCGCGTCCTGCGCCGAGATCGCCGCAGTGATGCCCGAGCCGAAGTCGGCGGTGTAGGTGAACTGGTTGACACCGGTCACGGTGCCGCCACCGCCCCACAGGCCGTCGAAGTTGTTGCCCGGGTAGTTGGTCCAGGGCGCGTCGAACTGCGACACGGCCTTACCCATCGTGAAGCCAGCGAACTGGATGAAGGCGTAGTACACGCCAATGCCGCCCTGAGCGATGTTGCCGTCGGCCTGAGCGCCAGGAGCGCCAGCCGTCGAGTAGGCGGTCGCGCCGGTCGCGGAGCCCGAGCCAGCGTAGGTGCCGCTGGTCCAGGTGAACGTCAGGTCAGCAAAGGTGCGGACCACGCCGTACTCGGTCGCGGTGCGCGTGTCGATGTTGAGGTCCTGACGAGCGCGGCTGTAGTAGTAGTTGCTGTGACGGTTGTTGCCGCCGGCAACGCCGTTGACGGCGTTGTTGTACTGGCCGTTGCTGGCGAACGACGTTTCAGCACGCAGGTAGCCGCCCAGCTTGATGCAGGTGTCGGTGCCGGGGATGTAGTAGAAGCCGGCGCCGTAAAGCGAGCAGACCTTCACATATTCGACCGCCTTGGCCTTGATCGGAAGGTCAGCTGCCTGAGCCCCGGACATGGCGACGAGAGCGGCCGCCGAGCCCAGGACAAGGCTCTTGATCGTGTTCATAGTGTTAAACCTCCAAGTTGCTCAGTCAGGGAAGGTTCCGCCTCCGCTGGGTGAGAGACACCCTTGGGGTTGGACCTGTTATCCCTCTTCGACCCGTCGCTCAGCCGCTTCGCGCTATCGGACACACCCGCATGAACGCGAGGGACTTGAGCGAACGACCTAAACGGGACGACGTCGGGATGCCCCCTTCGTCGTGCGAGCAGAATTACCGAAGGCCTTTGCACACGCAACAAAGGAACCATCATTGCGGCGCCCAAGCGGCGCCTTTTCGGACCGGTGTTGCACAAAAGGCACGGAACCGTGGTTTTGCGGGAACACCTAAGTCGCTGTTTATGTTGTCGTTTTGTCACAACGCAATTTGGGGTGCTTAAGGCCGCGAGCACTCGCCCGCCAGGAACGCGCCCCAAGTCAGGCGCCGGGGCCACGAATCCAGCCACGCGCTGAACGAGAATCGGGCTGGAGGACGATGCCGTCTGCGCCACCTGCCACCGGCCGCCTTTGCAGACGACCCTCTATATTAGGGCCTCGGTGTCAGGGACCCTCGAGAGGGCCGGCGCCGCCCGTCGACGTCCACGCCGTGCCGCGGCCGATCAAACGGCAGGCTCAGCTCGGATCGATGGGCCGAAGGTGAAACGCACCGTCCGCACCGGTCCGGCGACGCCGGCCCTGTGAGGATTTCGAAACCGCATGCAATCTGCCGCTTGCGGCTCAGCGCGACGTCGGGCATACCGACCCTCGCTGGAGACGTGGCCGAGTGGCTGAAGGCGGCGGTTTGCTAAACCGTTATAGGGTTGTAAAGCCCTATCGAGGGTTCGAATCCCTCCGTCTCCGCCAGCCGCCGTGGGCGCGGCCAACAGCCCCTACCGCTGATCATCCGCATCAAAGCCGAGCCGTTCACGCACCCGCCGGATCGCAACGGACCGTGGCCGTCGTGATCACGGTTGCCGCTCGATCACGCGCGGTTCAATCGAACAAGCCACGGCTGATGTTGATCACGAAGGCGACGGGCACGCCGATGATGGTGCCGACGAACCCGTAGCCGAGCGCAGCCCACCATGACGCTGCGCCTCCTGCTCCCATCACGGCACCATAGATGGCGCCGAGACCCGCACAGAGGGCGGTCACCACGACGAGGCGCAGGTCATTATGGGCCTCGACCCGCAGACGCTTCAACTCGCGCCGGCTCTGCACCGCAGGCCCGGCCGGCTCGGTCGATCCACAATGCGGGCACGCCACTGCGCTGAAGGAGACACCGCTGCCGCAGTCATGGCAGTCGATCAGCTCTTGCCGCCGCGCCTGTCGCCGTGCCTGGCCCATGCCGTCAATCCCGCTTGTCTGCGTCACATCGAACGACAGATAGGAGATTTATGGGCGCGCGACGAGGCCCGCTTCCGACGAGAATGAGCGATCGGGCGCGGGTCACACCGGCGCGCCGGTTCGCGGCCGGCAACTCTGCCGCGTGCGGCATGCCTCGCGCCGACAGCGAGATCCACCAAGCCGCAGCTTAGCTCGCTCAGTGCGCGGACATCCAGGCGCGCGCCTCGCGCTGCGCGGTCGCGATCTCGGCATCCGACATCTGCTCGGCGACCTCGCGGCGCATTGCCACGGCGTCGACGCGCCCCCTGAGGGCGGCGAGATTGAACCATTTGTGCGCGGCGATCAGATCGACCATACCGTCGCGACCGCTCGCATAGAGCATGCCGAGCTCGAACAGCACATCGCCGCTGGCGCCCTGCTCGGCGGTGGTCACATCATCAAGATTGAGTTGTCCCTGAAACATCGTCGCTCTCCTTCGCTCGAGGAGGCGGTCGGTCACCCGAGCACGCCCCCGTCCAACTGTTCAACGCCTGGTTATCCCCATGCCGTCTCGCGGCTTATGCGCGAAGGATGACCGATCAAGTTTGAAAGGCAGTTTAAACATCGTGCTGAACGAGCCCTGAACGCGGAACCCCGCATTTTCCGGGGCCGGGTTCAATGCATTGATTCGAAATGGATTCTTCAACTCGGCAAAGAGCGGTTTACCGTTCTGTTTGGCAAACTCATAACCATCAGCGAAAGCGCCTCACCGCGCTGGCGCGGAGCGCACCACGCCGTTGGTCAATAGCCGCACCGGGACTGGACACGTCTCGACAGCACGTGCGCGAGATTGCGCAGCGCGGTACGAGCACGCCTGCGCCGAGCTGCTGATGATGATGATGATGGTCTATGGGGAGGTTGGAGGCACTCAGTCGCCAAGGGCGCGGTGCTCAGGGATCGAGGGCGTCGGCGAACACGTCAGGATCAGATCCCACTCTGGCTGATAGCCGCTCGTGAGATTGCAGACCGGAAACGCGATCTGCACCGAACGAAGAAATCCTGTTTCTTCTGCCGGACCGCACCGCGAGCAAAGCCGCTCTCGAGTTCGATCCGACCGTTGACCTGATGTCTCGCCGACACCCTCTATCGTCTGTTGGAGCTTCAGGAGATCCGCCCGGCTCTCGAGGAGCTATGCGGACCTGCGTTCCAACGACGTGCCGGCATCAGCTGCCGGACTCATCTCGCAGAGGACTGCGAGAGTTACTTCTTCTTGGCGACCTTCTTGGTCTTCTTGGCAGTCTTCTTCGCCGCGGTCTTCGCGACCTTCTTCACTGCCTTCTTCGCCTTCTTCGCTTTCTTGGCCATGTTGCCCTCCGATGTGAGATGGCTTAGTCGATGCGTGCACTCGGGAATCGAGCTGCACTCCTCATCGATACACCAACGAGTGAAAAAAAACAGCTTCCGGCTTAAGGAAGTGTTGACAGGCGCGCGCGCACGCGGCTGGCGCAACGCGCGAAGCAGCGCGTCGATCGATCGCGAAAATCCAAACGTCTCTCTGCGCAAGGCCGCGATCGCAACTAATCGCGATTGCGCAAAAAGCCTGTGCTGCAAGTATTTTTCTGAACGACTGAACGACACGTCGCACGCGGCGGCGCCGGCGTGTCGGCGTGCAGACTCGCACGGTGAGAGCAACGCTCGGACTCTGAGTCGTAAATTTTGGCAACGAAAAAATTTTCATTGCACACGCCCTCGTGTGCGTTCGAACGCTCGGCAATGGTGGCTTTTTTGCGAGATCGCCCGCGGCGATTCGCCGGACCGCGATGCCAAAACAAACGGCGCGCACCATGTGCGCGCCGCTGGAACGAAGACGAGCGATCGTCGTTCAGATGCCGAGCTTGCTCTTCAGGAGATCGTTCACTGCCTGCGGATTGGCCTTGCCGCCCGACGACTTCATCACCTGGCCGACGAACCAGCCGGCGAGCTGCGGCTTGGCCTTCGCCTGCGCGACCTTGTCCGGATTGGCGGCGATGATCTCGTCGACCACCTTCTCGATGGCGCCGAGATCGGTGACCTGCTTCATGCCGCGGCTCTCGACCAACTCGCGGGGATCGCCGCCCTCGCTCCAGACGATCTCGAACAGGTCCTTGGCGATCTTGCCGGAGATGGTGCCTTCGCCGATCAGCGCGACGATCGCCGCGAGCTGAGAAGCCGAGACGGGCGACGACGCGATGTCACGGCCTTCCTTGTTCAGCCGGCCGAACAGCTCGTTGATCACCCAGTTGGCGGCAAGCTTGCCATCGCGCGCCCGGTCGGACAGCGCCTCCAGGACGGCCTCGTAGAACGCTGCGCTCTCGCGCTCGGCGACCAGCACGGAGGCGTCGTAGGGCGAGAGGCCGAGATCGGCGATGAAGCGCGCCTTCTTCTGGTCCGGCAGCTCAGGCAGCGCGGCCTTCAGCTCGTCGACGAAGGCCTGCGAGAACTCGAGCGGCAGCAGGTCCGGGTCCGGGAAGTAACGGTAGTCGTGCGCCTCCTCCTTGGAGCGCATCGAGCGCGTCTCGCCTCTGTCGGGATCGAACCGGCGGGTCTCCTGCTCGATCGTGCCGCCGTCCTCGATGATCTCGATCTGGCGCCGCGCCTCGGCCTCGACCGCCTGGCCGATGAAGCTGATCGAGTTGATGTTCTTGATCTCGCAGCGGGTGCCGAGCGGCCCGCCCGGCTTGCGCACGGAGACGTTGACGTCGGCGCGCAAGGATCCCTTCTCCATGTCGCCGTCGCAGGTGCCGAGATAGCGCATGATCGAGCGCAGCTTGGTCACATAGGCCTTCGCCTGCTCGGCGTCGCGGATGTCGAGGCTTGGAGACGATCTCCATCAACGCCACGCCGCAGCGGTTGAAGTCGATATAGGACAGCGACGGCGACTGGTCGTGCAGCATCTTCCCAGGATCCTGCTCGATGTGCAGGCGCTCGATGCCGATGGTAGCGGTCTTGCCGCCGTCGAGCTCGACAGTGACCTCGCCCTCGCCGACGATCGGGTCCTTGTACTGGCTGATTTGGTAGCCCTGCGGCAGGTCGGGGTAGAAATAGTTCTTGCGGTCGAACACCGAGCGCAGGTTGATCTTGGCGTTCAGCCCAAGCCCGGTGCGCACGGCCTGTCGCACGCACTCCTCGTTGATGACCGGCAGCATGCCCGGCATCGCCACGTCGACCAGCGAGACGTGGCTGTTGGGGTCGCCGCCGAAGGCCGTGGAAGCGCCCGAGAACAGTTTCGACTTCGAGGTGACCTGGGCATGGATCTCCATGCCGATCACGACCTCCCAGTCGCCGGTGGCGCCCTTCATCAGCTTGCCGCTGGTTGCCGTCATGGCCCTCAACTCCCCATCAGCGCGGAGACGATCCGCTCGAATTCGATATCCAAGGCATCCGTCGCGACCGGCTGCCCGGCCTGGCGATACCAGTAGCCGGCATTGCCGAGGTCTCTCTCGACGCGATGCAGATGTGCGTGCGCCCAGGCCGCATCGCGGCCGGGCTCGTCCTGAATGATCCTGTGCGCCCGGTCCCAATCGCCCTTCGCCAGCCACCACAGGCCGGTGAGCACCGGCGTCAGGCCGGCCGCGGACGCGTCGCCCGCGAGGCTCGTCTTGAACTCGGCGACGCTTACCACCACCGGACCGGCGTGAAGCGTCCCGCCGCCTGCTCGATGACCTCGCCGAGCGAGAACAGCGTCTCCTCGTCGAACGGACGGCCGATCAGTTGCAGCCCGAGCGGCAGCCCCTGACTGTCCTTGCCGGCGGGCACCGCGATGCCCGGCAGGCCCGCCATGTTCACGGTCACCGTGAAGATGTCGTTGAGATACATCTCGACCGGATCAGCGCCGCCCTTCTCGCCGATGCCGAACGCGGCCGACGGCGTCGCCGGCGTCAGGATCGCGTTGACACCCTTCGCGAAGCAGTCCTCGAAATCCTTCTTGATGAGGGTGCGGACCTTCTGCGCCCGGATGTAATAGGCGTCGTAATAGCCCGCCGACAGCACGTAGGTGCCGATCATGACGCGGCGGCGCACCTCGGCGCCGAAGCCCTCGGCGCGGGTGTTCTCGTACAGCTCGCCGATCGACTTCCCCGGCACGCGCAGGCCGTAGCGGACGCCGTCGTAGCGGGCCAGGTTCGAGGACGCCTCGGCCGGCGCCACGATGTAATAGGCCGGCAGCGCGTATTTGGTGTGCGGCAGCGACACCTCGACCAGTTCGGCACCGGCCGCCTTCAGCCACGCCGCGCCCTCGCTCCAAAGCTTCTCGATCTCGGCCGGCATGCCGTCGAGACGATACTCCTTGGGGATGCCGATCTTCATGCCCTTCACGGACTTCCCGATCGCGGCCTCGTAGTCCGGCACGGGGATGTCGACCGAGGTCGTATCCTTCGGGTCATGACCGGCCATCGAGCGCAGCAGGATCGCCGCATCGCGGGTCGAGCGCGCGATCGGGCCGGCCTGGTCGAGCGACGAGGCAAAGGCGACGATGCCCCAGCGCGAGCAGCGGCCATAGGTCGGCTTGATGCCGACGGTGGCAGTGAACGCAGCGGGCTGGCGGATCGAGCCGCCGGTATCGGCTTGCGGTCGCGCCCATGCAGAGCAGCGCCGCCACCGCCGACGCCGAGCCGCCGGACGAGCCGCCCGGCACCAGCGTGGTGTTGGAGCCCTCGCGGCGCCAGGGGTTGCCGACCGGGCCGAAGCACGACGTCTCGTTCGACGAGCCCATCGCGAACTCGTCATTGTTGAGCTTGCCAAGCATCACCGCGCCATCGCGCCAGAGCTGCGAGGTCACGGTGGACTCGTAGGTCGGCACGAAATTACCGAGGATCTTCGAGCAGGCCGTGGTGCGGACGTCCTTGGTCGCGAACAGGTCCTTGATCCCCAGCGGAATGCCGGCCAGCGGCCCGCCCTCGCCTCATTGATCTTGGCGTCGGCGTCGCGCGCCATTGCGCGCGCCTGGTCCGGCGTCTCCATCACGAAGGCATTGAGCGCCCGCGCCTCCTCGATCGCCTTGAGATGGGCGTCGGTCAGCTCGAGCGACGTGAAGGTCTTGTCCGCGAGGCCCTTGCGGGGCATCGGCGAGCGTCAGCGTAGAAGTCAAATCGGTCATTTGTTGATCGGGCTGCAGAAGAACGGGGAGAGCGTCTTGTCGGCGTCGGCGTCGTCCGCGAAGAACTTGTTCTTCTTGGGGGGAGTCTTATTGGCATTGGCCGCCTCGAGCTGGTCGAGGATCTCGTTGACGGCCTTGTCGGGATCGGCGGCCTTGCCCTGCCGCTCCATCGCGTCGAGATAGTCCATATAGGCCTTGTAGGCCGCTTCATCGTCGCAGAGCAGGCACATGGCGTTGGCTCGCTTGTCGGTTTGAAGGAGCGGATCACGCGCGACGGCCGCGCGGACCTGCCCTGGCTATTCCACGACCTTCGGCACGAGAAAGAAGTTGTTCTCGGTCATGGGCGCGTTCTTGACGATGTCGTCGGCGATCCCGCCGTCAGTGACGACGTCCTGGCGCTTCTTCATTGCCATCGGCGTCACCGAGGTCATCGGCTCGACGCCCTCGACATTGACCTCCGAAAGCTGCTCGACGAAGGCCAGCATCGCGTTGAGCTCGCCCTGCAGATGCGGGACCTCGGCGTCAGTGACAGCGATCCGCGCCAATTGCGCGATCTTTCGGACGGTGGCGGCATCGACCGACATTATATAGGGCCTCACGGGACAAGGTGAACCCGCCCTATAGCAGAGCCCGCTTTCGCGCCGCAACCGGCAGCGTCTGGACTTTCCCAGGGCACCGCCCTGCCCGTGACGCCGCCTTTGGCGTCAGCCCGCCAGCTTCGCAAGCCGCGCCAGCGCCTGTTCGGCCAGCGTCCGCGTCAGGTCCGCTGCCGGTCTCTCACGCCCCAGCGGCAGCGCCTGCCCGGCCCAGAGATTGGTGAAATCGACCTTGCCCTGTTTCTCCGCGGCCGCCTTGAGCGGGCCGAGCGCGGTTGCGGCATGCGGAAACGCCGGCGCATCCGGCGAGATCGGCCCGACCTCGCGCATCACCCGGTTGGCGACGCCACGGGCGAGCCGGCCGGTCATGACGTTGGTGATGACGGTCGATCTCGTCGTCGGCCGCCGCGAGCGCGGCACGCCCGAGCGCCGTGACCTTGCATTCGGGGCAGCGCAGATAGGCACTGCGCCGATCTGCACGCCGGAGGCGCCGAGCGCGAACGCCGCCGCGATGCCGCGTGCCGCCGGCGATGCCGCCGGCCGCGATCACCGGGACCTTCACCGCATCGACGATCTGCGGCACAAGCGCGAAGGTGCCGACCTGCTCGGCGAGCTTGTCAGTCAGGAACATGCCGCGATGGCCACCGGCCTCCGCGCCTTGCGCGATGATGACGTCGGCGCCGTTCCGCTCCAGCCACACCGCCTCGCGCACGACCGTCGCGGACGCCATCACGACCGCCCCGGTCGCCTCTCACGCGCGCCAGCAGCGACGGCTCGGGCAAGCCGAAATGGAAGCTGATGATCTCCGGCTTCAGCTCTTCGACGACGGCGCACATCGCGGCATCGAACGGCGCACGGTTGGCCGCCGTGACCGGAGCCTCGGGATCAACCCCGTACTCTTGATAATATGCGCCGAGCCGCTTCTTCCACCCGGCCTCACGTGCCGCATCGGCCTCGACCGGCGTGTGGCAGAAGAAGTTCACGTTGATCGGCGCCGACACGCGCTGGCGGATGATGTTGACCTGCTCGCGCGCTTTGTCCGCCGAGAGCATGGCACAGGGCAGCGAGCCGAGCCCGCCGCCTTGGGCGACTGCGATGACGAGATCGGCGTCCATCACGCCGGCCATCGGCGCGAGCACGATCGGGTGCTCGGTCTTGACAAGCATCCAGGAAGCGGCGATCGGGCCACATGGTTCACCTCACTCTTCTCAGTTTCATTCCGCGGACAGCCAGGACGAGTTGCGCCGCCCTTGCAGAATCTGCTCGGCCTCGCTGGCGATGCGTGCGACGATCTCGCCGGCTGGCGGGATATCATGGATCAGCCCGACCGCCTCGCCGGCGATCACCGCGGCGATGTCGAAATTGCCCTCGGCCCTCGCCTTCACATAGTCGGCCGACACGCGCTCGACCTGCTGCAGCAGCTCGACCTCACGCCCCTTCCAGCGCCGCGCATGATCGTTGATCAGGCAGCGCCCGGTAAACGGCGCCGGCCAGACAGTGTTGCGCGACAGGTCGAAGATGATGCCGCGTACCGTCTCCCGGATCGCGCCGCGCAGATGCGCCGCTTGGCTTCCTCGGCGCCGGCGGCTTCCTCGCTGGCGTAGAAGCGCGTGCCGATCAGCACGCCGTCGGCGCCGAGCGTGAGCATCGCGGCAAGACCGCGGCCATCCGCGAGACCACCGGCGGCGGCCACGGGCACGCGGCCGGCTGCGAGATCGATGATCGCCGGGACGATGTCGAGCGTGGTCCGCGATGCGCCATGTCCGCCGGCTTCGGTTCCTTGCGCGATCAGGACGTCGGCGCCGGCCGCGAGCGCCTGCTCCGCCATGGTTTCATCCTGCACCTGACAGATCAGAAGCGCGCCCGCCTGCTTGATTGCGGGCGCAAAGCGACGGGGATCGCCGAACGACAGCATCACGGCTGTGGGCTTGGCCGCCAGCGCGATGTCGAGCAGATCGGGCTTCTTCGCCAGCGACCAGGTGATGAAACCGATGCCGAACGGCGCACGCAGACCATCGAGCTTCGCGGTCTCCTGCATCAGCCACGCGCGGTTGCCATAGCCGCCGCCGAGAATGCCGAAACCGCCGGCATCGCTGACGGCGCGCACCAGCCGCGCATCGGCAATCACGTCCATCGGCGCCAGCAGGATCGGATGATCGATGCCGACCTTCTCCGTCAGCGGCGTTCGCAGCGGCATGAAGACTCTCCTGCGCTCTGGACGCTGACACTAGGCGCGGCTAGCATTCTCTAAAAATGAATAGTTCAGAACTCTGCCATCGCAGATTCAAAATGGAGAGCGGCCGTGGAACTGAGCGACCTTCAGACCTTTGCCGCGGTGGCGCGCGCCGGCGGCATCACGCGCGCCGCAGAGGTGCTCAACACGGTGCAGTCCAACGTCACCCAGCGGATCAAGGCGCTGGAAGCCGAGATCGGCACCGCGTTGTTCGAACGCCATAGCCGCGGCATGACCCTGACCGGCGCCGGACAGCGCCTCTTGCCCTATGCCGATCGCCTCGCGGCGCTGTCGCGCGAAGCGGTGCTCGCCGCGCGCGACGACGGCGAGCCGCAGGGGCCGCTGATGATCGGCTCGATGGAGACGACCGCGGCCGTCCGCCTGCCGACGCGGCTCGCCGACTTCCACCGGCGCTTTCCGGCCGTGGCCTTGAGCCTGCGCACCGCGCCAACGGCCGATCTCGTCGCCGGCGTGCTCGACGGCACGCTCGATGGCGCCTTCGTCGCCGGTCCGATCGATCATCCCGACCTCACTGGCGTCGTCGCGTTCGAGGAAGAATTGGTGCTGGTGACCGCCCGACGCTTCGAGAGTCTGACCGCGCTGCGCGCCGCGACACCGGGCTCCGGGCCGACCGCGCTGGTGTTCAGGGCCGGCTGCACCTATCGGCAAAGGCTGGAGCAGGTGTTCAACGATTTCGGCTGGCCCGCCGCGTCGCGGATCGAACTCGGCACCCTCGACGGCATGATCGGCTGCGTCGCCGCCGGAATGGGCGTCGCGCTGCTGCCGCGCGCGGTGGTGACGCGGCATGCGATGAGCGGCAGCGTCGGGCTGCACACGCTCGATCCGTCCCATGCGCAGGTCGAGACGCTCTTCATCCACCGCCGCGCGGCGCATCGCAGCAGCGCGTTGTCGGCGTTCATGGAAGGCCTCGGCTCTCGGGATCACGGCATCGCCGCGTAGACTATTCGCCCAGAGATTGTGCAAGACGACGGCCGCGGGACGACGCATTCCACGGCACGAAATGATCAATTGCGACTGAAAAACGCAGCCATTTCGGCCGATGCGACGTTCGGGCGCTGTGCAGCGCACGCATCGGAAAAACACTTTGCCCGGTGCAACACTACGTTAGGATGCGGCGCTCGCCAGCGCGAAACACAACAAACATCAACATGTCGGAGGAAATGCGATGCGCAACGCGTTCGTGTTGTGCTGCTCGATCGCCATGATGGGTGCGATCGGGACGGCTCATGCCCAGGACTGGACGAAATCGAAATGGGGGCCGAACGACGAGATCGGCGCGGCCAACTACATCACGCCGGAACTCGTGGTCAAAGCCGCCTCGCTGGTGAAGACCGGCAAGACCTATCCGCTCGGCATGATCATCGACTCCAAGACCCCCGCCTACCCGCCGCGCTCGTTCAAGGTCACGGTGGTGCAGCCGGGCCAGGCCGGCATCCCCGGCCTCGGGCCCAACAAGGCGACCTACAATGACGACATCATCGAAGGCTGGGTCGGCGTCGGCAGCCAGATCGACGGGCTCGGCCATCTCGGCATCGAGCACGTCTACTACAACGGCAACAAGCTGCTCGACTTCGCCGATCCGACCGGCCTGAAGAAGCTCGGCATCGAGAAGGTGCCGCCGCTGGTGGCGCGAGGCGTCCTGCTCGACATGGCGGCCTATTACAACACCGACGTGGTCAAGGAAGGCACCGCGTTCAACGTCAAGGAGATCGAGGAAGCTGCCAAGAAGCAGGGCGTCGAGATCCGCCAGGGCGATATCGTGATCTTCCACACCGGCTGGCTCGGCCTCGTCGGCAAGGACGACAAGCGCTACGGCGCCGGCGAGCCGGGCCTCGGCGTCGAAGGCGCCAAATACCTGACGTCGAAGGGCGTGGTTGCGGTCGGCGCCGACAACTGGGCCGTCGAGGCGATCCCGTTCGAGTCGCCGAACCTGTTCGAAGTGCACCAGATCCTGCTCGCCATGAACGGGACCTACATCCTGGAGAACATGGACACGGCGGAACTGGCCAAGGACAAGGGCTACGAGTTCCTGTTCGTGCTGGGCCAGCCACGCTGGCGCGGCGGCGTCCAGGGCAACATCAACCCGATCGCGATCCGCTAGCTCATTGAACCGCATCTGCTTTGCGGGCACGGCCTGCCGTGCCCGCTCAGCCCTGTACGACAAACTCGCCCGGCGGGGCCGATCGCCGCTAGAAATGACGGATCGTGGCTGACGATCAGCAGCGCGCCGTCGAAGTCGCGCAGCGCCTGCTCCAGGATCTCGATCGAGAAGATGTCGAGGTGATTGGTCGGCTCGTCGAGCAGCAACAGCCATGGCGGATGCTCGCCGCCGAACGTGCAGGCAAGGCCCGCACGCAGCCGTTCGCCGCCGGACAGCGTCTCCACCGCCTGCTCAGCGTCGCAGTTGCGGAATGCGAAGCGCGCGCAGGCTGCATGCGCCGCCTCGGCGCCGAGCGCCGGGTGGAGGCGGCGGAAATTGCCGATGATGCTGTCGCTGAGATCCAGCAACGCGACGTGCTGATCCAGCATCGCGATCCGCCCCTCGGCGCGCCGGACCACTCCGCCAGATAGCGGAATCGCGCCGATCGCGGCTCTGAGCAGCGTGGTCTTGCCTGCACCATTGCGTCCGGTGATCGCAATCCGCTGCCGGCCCCTGGAGATAGAGCGTCCAGGGACCGAACCTCCTGTCGCCGGCGCTCACGACCGCGTCCTCCATCGCGAGCAGCTCGGTGCCGGCGCCGAGCCCGGTCGGCGGCAGGACCATCGAGAGCGGCGTCAGCACCTCCACATGTTGTCGCGCCTGCTCTGCTCGCTCGGCCGCTTCGGTGATCATGCGCTCGGCGAGCCGCTGCGATCGCCCGCCGGTCGTCTCGGCCCGCTCGGCTCGGGCACCCAGCATGATCCTCGGCGCCGAGCCGCCGGCGGCGAAGGCACGGCCAGCCTTGTCCTTGCGCGCTTTGGCTTCGCGCTGGCGCTGCACGGCGCGGCTGACATCCCGCACATGCGCATCGGCGCGGTCCAGCGCGATCGCTGCGCGCGCCCGCGCCTCCTCCCGCGCCCGCGTAAACATCGTCCAGCCGCCACCGACGATGTGGACCCCGACCGGGGTGAGCTCCACGATCCGGTCCATCATCTCCAGCAGCGCGCGGTCATGACTGGCGACCAGCACACCACCGCGCCAGCGCCGCATCAGCCGGCCGACGGCGTCACGGCCCTCGGCATCGAGATTGTTGGTCGGTTCGTCGAGCAGCAGCAGGTCCGGCGCCTCGATCAGCTGCCGCGCGATGCCGACGCGCGTCCGCTCGCCGCCGCTGAGCGAGTCCATCGAGCGATCGAGCGCAATCCCGGCGAGGCCCGCCTCGGTCAGTGCGTCATCGACACGGCCCGGCAGGCTCCAATCGCGCGCGCGAGATCATCGGCGAGATCGCCGTCCCGGCACTTTCCCGCGACGATGCGGTCGATGACCGCGAGATCGCTGGCGACGCCGAGCGCCTCGTCGACACGCAAGCCGGGATCCCAGTGCTGCGCCAGGAGGCCGAGCGTCCCGCAGCGCGTCAGCCGCTCCGGCCGCAGGCTCCGAGAAGCCAGCGACGATGCGGAGCAAGGTCGACTTGCCGGAGCCATTGCGGCCGACCAGACCGACGCGTTCGGCACCGATGGAGAGCGTGAGATTGTCGAAGAGAGGATGACCGTCAGGTGTCGCGGCGGCGACCGCGTCGAGCGTCAGAAAGGAGGACATGAGCGACCGTGATGGCAGAAGACACAAAGCGGCGGGCAATGTTGGTCCTGCGATCCACGGCACCACTCCTGTTCACGGTACGATGCTCCATATAGACGGATGGCAGCGGAGCGACAAGCCATGCGCCTGCCGTGCTGGCTCGGGGATGCGCCCATGCTAAGCGGCGCGCCATGCCCGCTCCCATCCTCCCCCTCATCGACGCCGCCGGCCGCTGGCCCGAGCGCGGCGCGCTCGTCGGCCTCGATCTCGGCACCAAGACCATCGGCGTCGCCGTGTCCGATCCGGACCGGCGGCTCGCCACCGGCGTCGAGACCATCCAGCGCAAGGCCTTCAAGGCCGATGCGGCGCGGTTGCTCGCGATCACGGCCGAACGCAACGTGGTCGGCTTCGTGCTCGGCTTGCCGATCAACATGGACGGCAGCGAAGGGCCGCGGGCGCAGTCGACCCGGGCGTTCGCGCGCAATCTCGCCGGCCTCACCACGCTGCCGATCGGGCTGTGGGACGAGCGGCTGTCGACGGCCGCCGTCGAGCGCGAGCTGATCGGCCTGGACGTCAGCCGCGCCCGGCGCGCCGAGGTGATCGATACGCATGCGGCGATCTTCATCCTGCAGGGGGCGCTCGATCGGCTTGCGACCTTGCGCCAGTCCGGTCGCTAGCCCATGAGCCCCGTCGCCGCGGCGCTCGCGCCGGTCTTCCTGCTGATCGTGGTCGGCTTCGGCCTGCGGCGCAGCCTGATCCGGCTGGATACGCAATGGCACGGGCTCGAGCGGCTGACTTATTATGTGCTGTTTCCGGCGCTGCTAATGCAGAGTCTGGTGAAGGCCGATCTCGGTAAGGTGCCTGTCGCCGGCATCGGCGGCGCCTTGTTCCTGGCGATGCTGGCGATGTCGGCGCTGTGCCTCGCGCTGCGGCCGCTGCTCACCCGCTCCGGCATCGATGGTCCGGCCTTCACGTCGATCTTCCAGGGAGCAACCCGCTGGCAGACCTACGTCGCGCTCAGCGTCGCCGGCAGCCTGTTCGGCCCGACCGGACTCGCGGTGGCCTCGGTCGGGATGATCGCGATCATCCCGATGGTCAACGTGTTCAGCGTCGCCGTGCTCGCCCACTACGCTTCGCCGACGCGCCGCTCGATCCGTGAGATCCTTGCCACGATCGTACGCAATCCGCTGATCTGGGCCTGCGTCATCGGCCTCGCACTCAATGTGCTGCATGTACCGCTGCCAAAGCTCTGGCACGATGCCGCCGATGCGCTCGGGCAGGCCTCGCTGCCGATCGGCCTGCTCGTGACTGGCGCCGGTCTGCACTTCGAGGGCTTGCGGCGCGCCGGCCCGGCCGCCGCGCTCGGCGTCGTGCTCAAGCTGGTCTTGATGCCCATCCTCGCGATCGGGCTCGCCGGATGGTTTGGCGTCACCGGCCCGAGCCTCGTCGTGGTTGCGATCTGCGCGGCGGTGCCGACCTCGCCGAGCGCTTATGTGCTGGCCAAGCAGATGGGCGGCGACGCGCCGCTGCTGGCGCAGATCATCTCGCTGCAAACGGTGCTGGCGGCGCTGACCATGCCGCTCGCGATCGCCTGGGCGAGCTGAACAGCGCGCTCAAGACTGGCCGCTGGCGAGCCACATGGTCTGCACGGTGGCGGCGAGGTTGTTGAGCCCGTGCAGCACGATGGTCAGATAGGTGGAGTGGGTTCGAGAGCGCAGATAGCCGAACCACACGCCCAGGGAAAACACGTTGAGCAGCGCGAACCAGTCGTATTGAAGGTGCAGCACGGTCCAGAGCAATGACGACAGCACGATGGCACCCGGCACCCGCAGGAAGGTGTCCGACCAGCCGCGATAGAGAAAGCCGCGCGCCATCAGCTCTTCGGAAACCGGTGCCGCGATGCAGAAGGCGATGACCAGCAGCCAGACCACGCCGTCGCCTCTGGCGGTCTTCAGGATGTCCACCATGAAGCTCGACGACGTTTCTCCGCGCCCGGTCAGTTGCGAAGCCAGCTCCCAGCATCCCAGGATCACAACCATCCCGACAATGCCAAAGACGAAATTCTTCCAGCCGGTCCAGCGCAGGCCCAGATAGTCGGCGAACGACATGCGGGTGTGGCGGACGGCAAAATAGATCGGGATCAAAATGGCCGGAACGCCCATGATCGCCGACAGCGAGACCGTGAGCGACCGGCTCGCGATCTGGATCATGGCCAACTGAAACGCGGCCATGCTGTCGATTGGACCCTCATGGCGCAGCAGGAAATAGCCGATCGGAGTCAGCTGGCCGATGAAGAACACGACGATGATGAGGAGGCCCCACAGCAATGTGCGCCAGAAGCCGAGCGTGCGCGGCTGATGCTGCGCCGGAGCGACCTGCTGCGGCGGGTTGCCCGGATCGAGGGAATCCATCACGGCGGCTTCGGGAGTGTCGGTCAAGGCAGCGCGCGCTCCAGCAAGGTACGGATGTCCGAGGGATCGAGATCGATGGCGCCGTACATGCTCGGATGAACATTGGCGAGCCGCGTGGCGGCGAACAGCTCCGCATGGCCGGGCATAACGAGGTTGAGCGCGGCGGCGGCCGCGAGCAACGCCAGCTTCTCGACCGCGAGCCGGGCGACGCGCTCGGAATCCGGCCGCCGGAAGCCGGTCTCGATGAAAGAGAGCGCCTCCGCCGCGCCGGGCAATCCGCTGGTCTCTGCCTTCAGATGCATCACGACGTGAGCGGCCGCCTCCGCCTCGCGCGCCAGCGCGCGCAGCACGTCCAGGCACATCACGTTGCCCGGAGCCTTCCCAGATCGCATTGACCGGCGACTCCCGGAAATGGCGCGCGAGAATGCCGTCCTCGACATAGCCGTTACCGCCCAGGCACTCCATCGCCTCATACAGGAACGGCGGCGCGCTCTTGCAGACCCAGTATTTGATCGCCGGCGTCAGCAAGCGCATGTAGGCGGCTTCGCTCGGGTCGCCACGCATGCGATCGAACGCGCGGCACAGCCGCATCACCAGCGCTACCGTCGCCTCGACATGGAGGGCCATGTCGGCCAGCACCGCCTGCATCAAGGGCTGATCGGAAAGATGCTTCTGGAACACGCTGCGATGGCGGGCATGATGCAGCGCGTGCGCGAGCCCCGAGCGCATCAGGCCGGCGGACGAGATCGCGCAGTCCTGCCGCGTCAGTTGCACCATCTGGATGATGGTGCTGATGCCCTGCCCTCGCCGCCGACCCGCTCGGCATAGGCGCCTGCGAACTCCACCTCCGACGAGGCATTGGAGCGGTTGCCGAGCTTGTCCTTCAAGCGCAGGAACTGGATCGCGTTCACCGCGCCATCCGGCTTGAAGCGCGGCATGAAGAAGCAGGTCAGGCCGGCGTCGGCCTGCGCCAGCACCAGGAAGGCATCGCACATCGGCGCCGACATGAACCATTTGTGCCCCGTGATGCGATAGCCATCGCTCGTACGCTCGGCGCGCGTCATGTTGGCGCGCACGTCGGTCCCGCCCTGCTTCTCGGTCATGCCCATGCCGAGCGTCATGCCGCGCTTTTGCCACCACGGCGCAAACGCCGGATCGTAGTCATCAGTCGCGATCACCGGCATCGCTCTCGCCAGCAGATCCGGCTGGGCGGCCAGCGCCGCGACCGAGGCGCGCGTCATCGTGATCGGACACAGATGCCCGCTCTCGACCTGCGAGGCGATGTAGAATTTCGCGGCGCGCACCACCTCCGAGCAGCCGCCGACGGGCTGGCCTTCTGCAGTCCATGTCGAATTGTGCAGGCCGGCCGCAGCCGAGCGCGTCATCATCTGATGGTAGGCCGGATGAAATTCGACGACGTCTCGCCGAAAGCCCTTGGCATCGAAGCTGCGCAGCTTCGGCGTGTTCTCATTGGCGAGGCCGGCCCTGCTCGGCCATCTCAGCCGAGCCCCATAGCATGCCGAACGCAGTCGGCTCCTGCTCAGCCCCGGCACCGCCATTGGCCCTGACGGCATCCATCAACGGCCGGTCAGCCGTGAACAGGTTGACGTCCTCGAACGGCGGCGACTGGTTGAAGACCTCATGGGTCGCGAAGGAAGACTGCGTCATGGCCGTGCCCTGCTACGGATCGATCATCGGCGCGGCCGAATGGGAAAAACATAAGTGGTCGCGCCAGCGCCCGGCAGCGAAAAGTGCCACCACTCCTTGGCATAGTTCACAAAACCTTGCCGCGCCATCACCGCGACCAGTTCGTGGCGCCAGCGGCGCTGCTCCGGTGTCAGGTTCTGCGCGGCGGTATGAGCCTTCACGTCGGAACAATCGTAGCCGGTTCCCATGTCGACGCTGCCCTCGGGCGCGCGGAGCGCTGCGGGCGCGGTGCAGTCCGCGTAGTCCTTGGCCGGATCGAACACCGCGGAATTGTCGGCCGCAAGCTCGACCAAGGTGAGATCGAGCGCCGCACCGGTCGAATGGCTCGAACGCACGGCGATATAGCCGAGACGGAAAAGGTCCTGCTTGGCAATGCGCGGAGTGTAGCGGCGGCCGGCCGTGGTCTCGACGCCGTCCTGCGACCAGGCCAGCATCTCTGCGACCGCACGCACCGGCCGGTAGCAGTCGAGCATCTTCAGCGACAGGCCGCGCGGCCGCAGCTCGGCCTGAGCCGCCTGCAGCCGCCGCGCCACGTCACGTGTCACGACGCATTCGGCCGCCTCGTAGCCCGGCAAGGGGCGGCCGACGAAATTGTTGCTGCTTGCATAACGGATGTCCTGGAGGATCGTCGGGTCGACGTCGCGGAGATAGACGAAATCGAACGGCAACGCGGCTGCACAGGCCGGCACGATCGCCACCAGCAGGATCAGGGCGTATCGGAGCGGACCTCTTCCGACGATGGCTCGCCAGCCCCCGGTTCGGAGCCCCCGAGAGGCTCGGAAGACGGAACGGGGGATAACTCGGAACCCCGGCTTTCGGCCTTGCCCCCCATGGAAACCGCGCCTATAGCTCTGGCTTTAATGGCAACCTCTCCGAAATCGACGTTCGTCCTCGGGCACCGGCATTTGCTGGGAATCGAGGGCCTTTCCGCCCACGACATCACCGGTCTCCTCGACCTGTCCGAGGAGTATGTCGAACTGAATCGTCAGGTCGACAAGAAGCGCACGGTGCTGCGCGGCCGCACCCAGGTCAACCTGTTCTTCGAGGCCTCGACGCGGACCCAGTCCTCGTTCGAGATCGCTGGCAAGCGGCTCGGCGCCGACGTCATGAACATGTCGGTGTCGTCCTCGTCCATGCGCAAGGGCGAGACCCTGATGGACACCGCGGTCACGCTCAACGCGATGCATCCGGACATCCTGGTGGTCCGTCACCACGCCTCTGGCGCGGTCGAGCTGCTCGCCCGCAAGGTCGACGGCTCCGTGATCAATGCCGGCGACGGCGCGCATGAGCATCCGACCCAGGCGCTGCTGGATGCGCTGACCATCCGCCGCAACAAGGGCCGCATCGAGGGCCTGGTGATCGCGATCTGCGGCGACGTGCTGCATTCGCGGGTGGCGCGCTCCAACATTCTGCTGCTGAACACGATGGGCGCCCGCGTCCGTATCGTCGCGCCCTCGACCCTGCTGCCGCCGGGCATCGAGCGGATGGGCGTCGAGGTCGCGCGCGACATGCGCGAGGGGCTCAACGGCGCCGACATCGTCATGATGCTGCGGCTGCAGCGCGAGCGCATGAACGGCTCGTTCGTGCCGTCGTCGTCGGAATATTTCCAGTATTTCCGGGCTCGACCAGAAGAAGCTCGCCTACGCCAAGCCGGACGCGCTGGTGATGCATCCGGGACCGATGAACCGCGGCGTCGAGATCGAGTCCATCGTTGCCGATGGCGCGCAGTCGCTGATCCGGGAGCAGGTCGAAATGGGTGTTGCCGTGCGCATGGCCGTGCTCGAGGCACTGGCCCGCAACCTGCCCAACGCGTGATACAGAAGTCGGGACAAAACGCCATGCTGACCGACCGCCGCCCGATCCTGCTCGCCAATGCGCGCGTGATCGATCCTTCCCGCGACTTCGACGGCCCCGGCGACGTGCTGATCGCCGACGGCGTCATCCGCGACCTCAAGCGCGGCATCGGCGCGGCCGGCGTCCCCGAGGGCACTGACGTCGTCAACTGCGCCGGCAAGATCGTCGCGCCCGGCCTGATCGACATGTGCGCCTTCGTCGGCGAGCCCGGGCTCGGCCATCGCGAGACCTTTGCCAGCGCCAGCCAGGCCGCGGCGACCGGCGGCATCACCACCATCATCTGCCAGCCCGGCACCGAGCCCGTGATCGACAATTCGGCGACCGTCGACTTCGTGCTGCGCCGCGCCCGCGACACCGCGATCGTCAACATCCAGCCGATGGCGGCCCTCACCAAGGGCCTGCGCGGTGAGGAGATGACCGAGATCGGGCTACTGCGCGCCGCCGGCGCCGTCGCCTTCTCCAACGGCCACAGCAGCGTGATGAACGCGCAGGTGATGCGCCGGGCGCTGACCTATGCGCGGGATTTCGACGCCCTGATCGTGCATCACACCGAGGATCCCAATCTCGTCGGCGAAGGCGTCATGAACGAAGGCGAGTTCGCCTCGCGGCTCGGCCTCTACGGCATTCCGCCCGCAGCGGAAGCCGTCGTGCTCGAACGCGACATGCGCCTGGTGGCGCTCAGCAAGGGACGCTATCACGCGGCCGCGCTAAGCTCGATCGACTCGCTCGACATCCTCAGGCGCGCCCGCGAGGCAGGCCTCACAGTGAGCGCGTCGGTCTCGATCAACCACGTCACCTTGAACGAGAACGACATCGGCCCCTACCGCACCTTCCTGAAACTGACGCCGCCGCTGCGCACCGAGGTCGACCGCCGCGCGCTGGTCGAGGCGCTGGCCTCGGGTCTCATCGACGTCATCATGTCGGACCACACGCCGCAGGACGTCGAGGTCAAGCGGCTGCCGTTCGCCGAAGCCGCCAGCGGCGCGGTCGGCCTGGAGACGATGCTGCCGGCGGCGTTGCGGCTCGTACACAATGGCGAGCTGAGCTGGACGACCCTGATCCGCGCGATGTCGACGCGGCCCGCCGAGCTGCTCGGCCTGCCCGGCGGCACCTTGCGGGCGGGCGCGCCGGCAGACATCATCGTGATCGATCCGGACGTGCCCTGGGTCCTCGATCCGGCCGACCTCAAATCGCTGTGCAAGAACACGCCGTTCGACGAAGCCCGCTTCACCGGCCGCGTGGTCCGCACCATCGTCGGCGGCCGCACCGTGTTCGAACATGTCTGACGCAAGGCGAAGCTTGGAAGGAGTGGTGTGATGGGTTCCGAAGCCTTCCTGCCGGTCGCTCTTGATCATCGGCTATCTCCTGGGGTCGATCCCGTTCGGCCTGATCCTCACCAGGCTGGCCGGCACGCAGGATCTGCGCAGCATCGGCTCCGGCAACATCGGCGCCACCAACGTGCTGCGCACCGGACGCAAGGGGCTCGCGGCAGCAACCCTGCTCGGCGACGCGCTGAAGGGCACGGCGGCGGTCATCATCTCCGGCTATCTCGGCGGCCCGAATGCCGCGATGATCGCGGGCCTCGGCGCCTTTCTCGGCCACTTGTTCCCGGTGTGGCTGAAATTCCGCGGCGGCAAGGGCGTCGCGGTCTACATCGGTATTCTGATTGGCCTGTTCTGGCCGGGCGCGATCTTCTTTTGCGTGGTCTGGCTCACCACCGCGTTCGCGCTCCGCTACTCATCGCTCGCGGCACTCGTCGCGAGCGATGCTGACACCGATCGTGCTGTGGGCTTTCGGTCACACCGCGCTGGCCGCCCTTTTCGCCCTGCTCACACTGTTGCTCATTTACATGCATCGCGAAAACATCAAGCGATTGCAGTCGGGCACCGAGAGCAAGATCGGGGCGAAGAAGTAATCACTCCGGACAAATACGGAGCAAATACGGAAAACCTGTGTTGCGCCCTGATTCACAGCGGCTGCGCAGCAGCACCGGCGATTCATCAGCTAATAAGTTAACGCGGAACTCTGGCGTGAATCATGATTGCCTGTCATGATTCCTGCATGTGGTTACGCAAGACCGAATTCCAGCGGTTCGTCGGCCACGCACGATGACCGTACTGATCAGGCTCCGGCGCAGCAGAAGGCGGCCCCGGCCCGATCGAACGCCAGCCTGCTGCTCTCGGCCGCCGATATCTGGTCGAGCGGCATCACGGCCGCTGCAGAACCGGCGCAGACGCCCGAGGCAATCGCGCCTGCCGCGCCGGTCATGTCGGAGGTCGCGCTTCCCGCCGAAACATTTGAGCCGCACCCTGCGCCGGAACGAGCCGATGTCGCGCCGGCCGTTGCCGAGATGATCATGGCGGCCACGAGCACGCCTGTGATCAGCGAGACCAAGGCCGCAGAGACGCCCGAGCGAACGCTGGCGGAGACGATCGCGACGGTCACGCTGCCGCCACCGCCCCGGACGTGGCCGCCGCGCAAGCTGTCGCTAGCCCTGCAGGGCGGCGGAACGTTCTCGGCCTTCACCTGGGGCGTGCTCGATCGCCTGCTCGAGGAACCCGGTTGCGATTTCGACACCATCAGCGGCGCCAGCGCCGGCGCGGTCAACGCCGCGCTGCTCGCGAGCGGGCTGGCCAAGGGCGGCCGTGACGAAGCGCGCAACCGGCTCGCTTTGTTCTGGACCCGGCTGATGGAGGAGGCGTCGTTCCGATCGCTGCTGTTGATCGGCGCGTACTCGCCGGCAAGCAGCGCGGTGTCGTTCGGCGCGGGGTTGCGCGGCGGACGCGCTGACCCGCTCGATCTCGATCCGCTCCGCGACCTCCTCCGCGAGACGATCGATTTCGACGCCGTGCAGGGCCCGGCCGCGCCCCGCCTGCTGATTGCGGCGACTCGGGCCCGTGACGGCCTGCCGCAGATCTTCCGCAATGCCGGCATCACGCCGGATGCTCTGCTCGGCTCCACCTGTGCCGCGCAACTGCACGCCGCTGTCGACAGCGAGGGCGAGGCATATTGGGACGGCGGCTACGTCAGCAATCCGCCGCTGATCCAGATCGCGCATGAGTCCAGCGCCGCCGACCTGCTGGTCGTTCAGGTCACGCCCGCGCGCGACGGCCATGTCCCGATGACCTCCGCCGCGATCGATCGCCGCCTCGACCAGATCGCCGGCAATGCGGTCCTGAACGCCGAGCTCGCGGCGCTCGAATGGGCGCGCAGCGACGGCCTGCATCCGCCGCGTGTTCATCGGCTTGCCGCCGAGGACGAGATCGAGGCCCTGGCTCAGCACGATGCCACCGATCTCGGCAGTGGCTTCATCGAGCTGCTGTACCAGCGCGGACGCGACGCCGCCGAGCGCTGGCTGCGCGAAGCCCCGGCCGGCACCACGCCAGCCATCCAGGGCGATCAGCCAATGCTGTCGTGTCCGGTGTCCGCGGATGTGCGCGACGTCGCGCCGGCGTAGCGCGCCCTCTTCCCTGCGTCCACGGGTTGCTCCATTCTAGTCCCCGGTAAAGGGGGCTTTGCGTGGATGCCATCAACACGACGACCGAGCTGAGCGACACCGAACGGCGCGACCGGTTGCGCCCTGATCCGTTCCGACAATGTCGGCCCGCGCACCTTCCGCTCGCTGCTCGACCATTTCGGCACCGCGCGCGCAGCGCTCGACCGGCTGCCCGATCTGGCACGCCGCGGCGGCGCGGCCGGAGCGGGCCGGATCTGCACGGTCGGCGAAGCCGAGGCCGAACTCGAAGCCTGCAAACGACAAGGCGTCGACCTGCGGGCGCCGGAAGAGGACGGCTATCCGCCGCGCCTCGCCACCTGCGAGGATGCGCCTCCGCTGCTTGCGGTGCGCGGCGCCCGCGAGACGCTGATGCGCCCGATGATCGCCATCGTCGGCTCGCGCAACGCCTCCGCCGCCGGACTCAAATTCGCCGGCCAGATCGCCCATGAGCTCGGCCAGGCCGGCTTCATCATCATCTCCGGTCTGGCCCGCGGCATCGATCAGGCCGCGCATCGCGCGAGCCTCGGCAGCGGCACGGTCGCGGTGCTCGCCGGCGGCCATGACCGGATCTATCCGCCGGAGCACGTCGACCTGCTCGGCAGCATCGTGGGCGGCGGCGGTGCTGCGATCTCCGAGATGCCGCTCGGACACGAGCCGCGCGCCCGCGACTTTCCCCGCCGCAACCGGCTGATATCAGGCGCTTCGCTCGGCGTCGTCGTCGTCGAGGCCGCGCACCGCTCGGGCTCGCTGATCACGGCGCGCATGGCCGGCGAACAGGGGCGCGAGGTCTTCGCCGTCCCGGGCTCGCCGCTCGATCCCGCTGCGCGGGCACCAATGATCTCATCAAGCAGGGCGCCACGCTGGTCACCGAAGCCGCCGACATCATCCAGGCCGTCGGCCCGATCATGGAGCGGCCGCTGCCCTTTCGCTGCGCGAGCCGGACGACGAGTTGTTCGCCCCCGATCCCGAGAGCCACGACCGCGCGCAGATCACAGCCCTGCTCGGCCCGACCCCGGTGTCGATCGACGACCTGATCCGGATCAGCGGCCTGTCACCCGCCGTGCTGCGCATGGTGCTGCTCGAGCTCGAGCTGGCCGGCCGCCTGGAGCGGCACGGCGGCGGGATGGTGTCGCTGACCTGACTCTTAGTCGGCCTCCCTGCGCGCGTCGAAGCGCGAGCGTGCGTGCTCGATCTGCTGCTGGTGCTGGATGGCCCACTGCCCGAGCGCCTGTACCGGCTGCGACAGGCCGCGGCCGAGATCGGTCAGCTCATAATCCACCCGCGGCGGGATGGTCGGAAACACCGTCCGCGTCACCAGCCCGTCGCGCTCGAGGCCGCGCAGGGTCAAGGTCAGCATCCGCTGGGAGATGCCGCCAACGAGCCGCTTCAGCTCGTTGAAGCGCTTCGGCCCATCCTGAAGCATCATGATGACGAACACGCTCCATTTGTCGCCGACACGCGCCAGGATCGAGGCCACGCCCCGGCAATCATTATGACTTGGCTGCGTCGGGAGGTCGGGATCATCGCTGTCAGCAGGTGTCACGGCTGTGCCTGGGTTTCAAAAATGTGCGTCCTTGTGGGGTTACAGCACAGTCACTCATATAGCGCCAGTTACAAACCAATACCGAGGTGACTGACCAATGACCCAACTCCTCCACATCGACTCCAGCGTGCTCGGCCCCAACTCCGTCAGCCGTCAGGTGTCCGCCGCGATCGTCGCACGGTTGCGCCAGATCACGCCGGCGCTTGAAGTGACCTATCGGGATGTCGCGGCGGAGCCGCTGTCGCATCTCTCCGGGACGCACATCGCGATTGCCCACGGGGCCCCCGTCGAGGACGCAGGGGTGCAGGTGGACATCGCCGCCGGACAAGCCGTCCTTGAGGAGTTTCTCCGCGCAGACATCGTCGTCATCGGCGCACCGATGTACAACTTCTCGATCCCGAGCCAGCTCAAGGCCTGGATCGACCGCATCATGGTTCCCGGAAAGACTTTTCAATATGGCGCAGGCGGTCCCCAGGGACTCGCCGGCGGCAAGCGCGTGATCGTCGCGGTGTCACGCGGCGGCTATTACGGCGACGCGCCGATGACGGCGCTCGAACACCTCGAAACCTATCTGCGCGGCGTGTTCGGCTTCATCGGCGTGACCGCGCTCGAATTCATCGCCGCGGATGGCATCATGGTCGGCCCGGAGCAGCGCGACAAGGCGGTCGCCACGGCGCTCCGGACCGCGAGCGACCTCGCCGCCTGACGATCGAAGGACGTCCTTCGGTTCACGACGCTCGTGCCAATCCGTGGTGAGGCGTCACGCCACACCGCGGATTGGTGGTCGCTTTGCTAGCCCCGATAGATCGGCGCACCGGCCGGCGAGCTCGTGGCGCCGCCATCGACGAACAGCTCCTGGCCTTGGATGTGCGCGGCGTCGTCCGAGGCCAGGAACAGCACCGTGCCGGCGATATGGTCAGGCTCGCCGATATGACCGAGCGGCGTGGTCGCCGCGATCCTTGCCTCGAACATCTTCTCGGCGTCCGGCGTCGCGACCGCGGCGCCCCAGATCGGCGTCCGGATCGCGCCCGGCGCGACCACGTTGACGCGGATGCCGCGCGGCGACAGCTCCGACGCCAGCACCCGCGCCATCGCGCGCACCCCAGCCTTGCTCGCGGCGTAGGCCGAATAGCCGGGATTGCCCAGCACCGAGATCACGGAGCCGTTGAGGATGATCGACGCGCCGTCCTTGAGGTGAGGCAGCGCCGCCTGCACGGTGAAGAACACGCCCGTCAGATTGGTGCGGATCACCTGCTCGAACACCTCGGGCTTGGTTGCTCCGGCGGGAGTGGCGCCGGGGATGCCGGCATTGGCGAACAGGATGTCGAGCTTGCCGAAGCGCTCTGCGGCGCGTGCGGCCGCGGCCTCGGTCGCGGCGATGTCCGTGGCATCGGCCACCAGCGCCAGCGCGTTCGGCCCGAGCTCGCGCGCCGCGGCCTCCAGCCGCCCGGCATCGCGCCCGGTGATCGCGATCCTGGCGCCTTCGGCGACGAAACGGCGGGCGGTCGCAAGCCCGATGCCGCTACTGCCGCCGGTAATCAGTGCCGTCTTGTTTGCAAGCCTCACGCCCGCCTCCATATGGTTGCATTATTAAACCTGCATGGACGACATAGCGGACTAGTTTTATAATGCAACCACACAAGCGCGTGAGCGAGCCACCTGCCGCCCCGCGCCGGGTCACAGAACAAGGATGAATTGATGGTCAAGCGCACCAGCCTGGAAGGCGACGCCTGCCCGATCGCGCGGTCGCTGGATGCGATCGGAGACTGGTGGTCGCTGCTGATCATCCGCGATGCCTTTCTCGGCGTGCGCCGCTTCAGCGCGTTTCAACGCAGCCTCGGCATGGCCAAGAATATTCTCGCGGCGCGACTGCGGGCGCTCGTCGATCGCGGCATCCTGACCACCGAGCCGGCCTCGGACGGCAGTTCCTATCGCGACTACGTGCTGACACCGAAGGGCCGCGGCCTGTTTCCGATCCTGGTCGCACTGCGACAGTGGAGCGAGGAATTCGACGAGCACCCCGACCAGATCGCCACCGCGCTCGTCGATCGGGCGAACCGCAGGCCGGTTCGCAAGCTGCTGCTCACTGCGGAAGACGGCCGGACGCTGGCGCCCGAAGAAACCGCTCTCGCCCCGCGGTGAGCGCAGCCGGCCGTCAGCAGAGCCTGCGGCGGCTGCGCAGCCTGAGATGCTCCTCGGCCTCCAGGTTCGCCATGCGCAGGAGATAGTCGAGCATGTCGAGGTGATGGCGCTGCGCCAGATGCGACAGGCCGGCCGTCACCTCGGCGATCAGCGCCGCCGCGGCGTCGGGATCCTCCACCGTCACCTCGACGTCCGGGTCGCTTTTGTCCGCTGCCTTGGCCAACAACTGTCACCCAGCATAAGGAATTTGACGAAAAACAACCTCAAAAGAGCGCGGATCTCATCGTGCTCCATACAACCTGATAGGTACTTCGCCGATCCAACGCAATCGCCTTTCAACATCCCTCGATTTGACAGGAACCCCCTCACCACCCATGTTCGGGTCAACGCAGCCGGCGCGAATCCCGCGAAGCCAGCTTCAATCCTTCCACTAAGCCATTGGAAATACATGAATATCGTCATCGTGGAGTCGCCTGCCAAGGCCAAGACGATCAATAAGTATCTGGGCTCCTCCTACGAGGTTCTGGCCTCTTTCGGTCATGTCCGCGATCTTCCGGCCAAGAACGGTTCCGTCGATCCGGACGAGAATTTCCGCATGATCTGGGAGGTCGATCCCAAGGCGGCCGGCCGACTCAACGACATCGCCAAATCGCTGAAGGGCGCTGACCGGCTGATTCTCGCCACCGACCCTGATCGCGAGGGCGAAGCGATTTCCTGGCATGTGCTGGAGGTGTTGAAGGAGAAGCGCGCGCTGAAGGATCAGAAGATCGAGCGCGTCGTCTTCAACGCCATCACCAAGCAGGCCGTCTCCGAGGCGATGAAGCATCCGCGCCAGATCGACGGCGCGCTGGTCGACGCCTACATGGCGCGCCGCGCACTCGATTACCTCGTCGGCTTCACGCTCTCTCCCGTGCTGTGGCGCAAGCTGCCGGGCGCCCGCTCGGCCGGACGCGTGCAGTCGGTCGCGCTGCGTCTTGTCTGCGATCGCGAGTTGGAGATCGAGAAGTTCGTCCCGCGCGAATACTGGTCGCTGATCGCCACCCTGGCGACACCGCGCGGAGACACCTTCGAAGCGCGGCTCGTCGGCGCCGACGGCAAGAAGATCCAGCGGCTCGACATCGGCACCGGCGCCGAAGCCGAGGATTTCAAGAACGCGCTCAATGCGGCGAGCTACACGGTCGCGACCGTCGATGCCAAGCCGGCGCGGCGCAACCCGCAGGCGCCCTTCACGACGTCGACCCTGCAGCAGGAGGCGAGCCGCAAGCTCGGCTTCGCGCCGGCGCATACGATGCGCATCGCGCAGCGTCTCTATGAAGGCATCGATATCGGCGGCGAGACCACCGGCCTCATCACTTATATGCGAACCGACGGCGTGCAGATCGCGCCGGAGGCGATCACCCAGGTGCGCAAGGTGATCGGCGAGATCTACGGCAACAAATATGTGCCGGACAGCCCGCGCCAGTATCAGGCCAAGGCCAAGAACGCCCAGGAAGCGCACGAAGCAATCCGTCCAACCGACCTGTCGCGCAAGCCGGCCGAGCTGCGCAAGCGGCTCGATGACGATCAGGCCAAGCTCTATGAGCTGATCTGGACCCGCACCATCGCGAGCCAGATGGAATCGGCCGAGCTGGAGCGCACCACCGTCGACATCATCGCCAAGGCGGGCGCGCGCACGCTGGAGCTGCGCGCCACCGGCCAGGTCATCAAGTTCGACGGCTTCCTCGCGCTCTATCAGGAAGGCCGCGACGACGAGGAGGACGAGGACAGCCGCCGCCTGCCGCAGATGAGCCCGAACGATCCGCTCAAGCGGCAGAACCTCGCAGTCACCCAGCACTTCACCGAGCCGCCGCCGCGCTTCTCCGAGGCGTCGCTGGTCAAGCGCATGGAGGAGCTCGGCATCGGCCGGCCCTCGACCTATGCCTCGATCCTCGATGTGCTGAAGGCCCGCGGCTATGTGAAGCTCGAGAAGAAGCGGCTGCACGGCGAGGACAAGGGCCGCGTCGTCATCGCCTTCCTGGAGAACTTCTTCCGCCGCTACGTCGAGTATGATTTCACGGCCGATCTCGAGGAACAGCTCGACCGCATCTCCAACAACGAGATCGCCTGGCAGCAGGTGCTGAAGGACTTCTGGACCGGCTTCATCGGTGCCGTCGACGACATCAAGGATCTGCGCGTCGCGCAGGTGTTGGACGCGCTCGACGAGATGCTGGGGCCGCACATCTATCCGCCCCGCGAGGATGGCGGCGATGTCCGGCAGTGCCCGACCTGCGGCACCGGACGGCTCAACCTCAAGGCCGGCAAGTTCGGCGCCTTCGTCGGCTGCTCGAACTATCCGGAATGCCGCTACACCCGCCCGCTCGCCGCCGACAGCGAGGCCGCGGCCGATCGCGTGCTCGGCCAGGATCCGGACTCGGGCCTCGACGTCGTCGTCAAGGCCGGCCGCTTCGGCCCCTACATCCAGCTCGGCGAGCAGAAGGATTACGCCGAGGGCGAGAAGCCCAAGCGCGCCGGCATACCGAAAGGGACCTCGCCTGCCAGTCTCGAGCTCGACCACGCCTTGAGGCTGCTGTCGCTGCCGCGTGAGGTCGGCATCCATCCCGAGACGGGTCTGCCGATCATCGCCAATCTCGGCCGCTTCGGACCGTTCGTGAAGCACGACAAGACCTATGCGAGCCTGGAGGCCGGCGACGAGGTGTTCGACATCGGCCTCAACCGCGCGGTCACATTGATTGCCGAGAAGATCGCCAAGGGACCGAGCAAGCGCTTCGGCGCCGATCCCGGCAAGGCGCTCGGCGACCATCCCTCGCTCGGCCCCGTCGCCGTCAAGGCCGGCCGCTACGGCGCCTATGTCACGGCCGGCGGCGTCAACGCCACCATTCCCGGCGACAAGGAGAAGGACACGATCACGTTGGCCGAGGCGATCGCGCTGCTCGACGAGCGCGCCGCCAAGGGCGGCGGCAAGGCGAAGGCCAAGGGCAAGGCTGCGAAGCCGGCCAAGGCTGCCAGCAAGGCGGCTGCCGGCAAGGCCAAGCCGAAGACCGACGGTGACGACGACACGCCAAAGCCGGCGAAGAAGGCCGTGGCGAAGAAGGCGGCCGCCAAACCGAAATCGAGACTCCACCAGCAAGGCGCGTGCGCCTGTCGCCAAGGCCGCCAAGACCTCGGCGAAGCCCGCGACCAAGGCGACGCCCAAGAAGAGCGCTGGCAAGGCCCGCGGATGAGAAAATGAGCAAAAAGCGCGACATCGGCTTCCCTCCGCGGGAGGCCATCGTCGCCTATATCCGCGCCAATCCGGGCAAGGTTGGCACCAAGGACATCGCCCGCGAGTTCGGCCTGAAGAACGCCGATCGCGTCGCCCTCAAGCAGTTGCTGCGCGAGCTCGTCGCCGACGGCACCGTCAAGAAGAGCGGCCGCAAGAAGATCGTCGAGCCTGCGACCTTGCCGGCCACCCTGGTCGCCGACATCACCGGGCGCGACAGCGACGGCGAGCTGATCGCCAAGCCGGCCGAGTGGGACGAAGCCGAGCAGTCCGAGCCGCCGCGCATCCGCATCCATACCCCGCGTCATGCCGGGCCCGGCTCGGCGGCCGGCGTCGGCGACCGCGCGCTGCTTCGGGTCGAGCCGATCAAGGACGACGGGGGCGTGTCCTATCGCGGCCGCGTCCTCAAGGTGCTCGACCAAGCGCGCAACCGCGTATTGGGCATTTTCAAGAGCAGCCCCAATGGCGGCGGACGCCTGATCCCCGTCGACAAGAAGCAGGCCGGCCGCGAGCTCTCCATCGCCCCCGCCGACACCAAGGACGCCAAGGACGGCGATCTCATCAGCGTCGACCTGCTGCGCGGCCGCGGCTACGGCCTGCCCTCAGGCCGGGTGAAGGAGCGCTACGGCTCGGTCGCGACCGAGAAGGCGATCAGCCTGATCGCCATCCATGCCCACGAGATCCCGATGGACTTCTCGGCCGCGGCGGTGGCCGAAGCCGAAGCCGCGCAGCCGGCGACCTTGAAGGGCCGCGAGGACTGGCGCGAGCTGCCGCTGGTCACCATCGATCCGCCCGATGCCAAGGACCACGACGACGCCGTTCATGCCGAGCCGGATCCCGACCCGAACAACGCGGGCGGCTTCATCCTCCACGTCGCCATCGCCGACGTCGCCTACTACGTGCGGCCAGGCTCGGCGCTCGATCGCGACGCGCTGATCCGCGGCAACTCGGTCTACTTCCCGGACCGTGTCGTGCCGATGCTGCCGGAGCGCATCTCCAACAACCTGTGCTCGCTGGTGCCGGGCGAGGCGCGCGGCGCGCTGGCGCGTGCGCATGGTGATCGGGGCCGACGGCCGCAAGCGCTCGCACTCGTTCCACCGCGTGCTGATGCGCTCCGCCGCAAAGCTCTCCTACGTGCAGGCGCAGGCCGCCATCGACGGCAAGCCGGACGACGTCACGGGTCCCCTGCTCGAGCCGATCCTCAAGCCGCTTTATGCCGCCTATGAGGTCGCCAAGCGCGGCCGGGACGCGCGCGACCCGCTCGACCTCGACATTCCCGAGCGCAAGATCCTGCTCAAGACTGACGGCACGGTCGATCGCGTCGTCGTGCCGGAGCGTCTCGACGCCCACAGGCTGATCGAGGAGTTCATGATCTCGGCCAACGTCGCCGCGGCCGAACTGCTGGAGAAGAAGGCGCTGCCTTTGATCTACCGCGTGCATGACGAGCCGACGGTGGAGAAGATCCATGCGCTGCAGGAATTCCTGAAGACGCTCGACGTGCCCTTTGCCAAGAGCGGCGCGCTCGGGCCGTCGCTGTTCAACCGGGTGCTGACCCTGGTCGCCGGCCAGGACTACGAGCATCTCGTCAACGAAGTCGTGCTGCGCTCGCAGGCGCAGGCGGAATATTCCACCGACAATTACGGGCATTTCGGCCTGAACCTGCGCCGCTACGCACATTTCACCTCGCCGATCCGCCGCTATGCCGACCTCGTCGTGCATCGCGGGCTGCTACGCGCGCTGGGCCTCGGCGACGGCGCCCTGCCCGACAGCGAGACACCCGATCATCTTGCCGAGGTCGCGGCGCGAGATCTCGGTCACCGAGCGGCGCGCGATGAAGGCCGAGCGCGAGACCGCTGACCGGCTGATCGCGCATCACCTCGCGGACCGCGTCGGCGCCACCTTCCAGGGCCGCATTTCCGGCGTCACCCGCGCCGGCCTCTTCATCAAGCTCGAAGACACCGGCGCCGACGGCCTGGTTCCGATCCGGACCCTCGGCACGGAATATTTCGACTATGACGAGACGCGGCACGCGCTGATCGGCCAGCGCAGCGGTACCATGCACCGGCTGGGTGACGTCGTCGACGTGCGTCTGGTAGAAGCTCAACCGGTGGCCGGTGCGCTGCGCTTCGAACTCTTGACGCAGGCCGACGTGCTGGTGTCGCGCCACGGCCGCCGCGAGCGGCCGAAGGCAAGGCCGGGATCAAGGCAAGGGCCAAGAGCAAGGCAACGAAGCGCGCCAAGGCCGAGGCGCGGCCGAAGCACAACGAAAAAACCGCAAGGAAAGTCAAACGGCAGGGGCAAAACGCAAGCCCGGCATATCGAAGAAAGGCAGATCGTGGACGCCATGACCTCAACGCCCAGCACATTGCCCCCGCAGACCTGGACGCGCGATACCGGCCTCGCCGAGAAGCGCGACGTCTGGACCGCGATGAAGCGCGGCCTGCGCGGCCGCTGCCCGCGCTGCGGCGAGGGCAAGCTGTTCCGCGCCTTCCTGAAGGTCGCGGACAACTGCGACCGCTGCGGCCAGGATTTCTCCGGGCATCGCGCCGACGATCTTCCCGCCTATCTCGTGATCGTCATCGTCGGCCACATCATCGTGCCGCTGGTGCTCTCGATCGAGACCAACTACGCGCCGCCGGTGGCGCTGCAGCTCGCGATCTATCTGCCGGTGACCTTGGTCGCCTCGCTCGCCTTGATTCAGCCGGTCAAGGGCGCCGTCGTCGGGCTGCAATGGGCGTTCCGCATGCACGGCTTCGACGACAATCCGGCCGAAGGCATTCCGCCGGTGTGAGCGACCGGATGACGAACTAATAAGAAAAGCGGGGAGGACATGAGCGATACGGCACAGGCGACCAGCGCGCCGGCGGGCAAGCCCGCCGAGAAGGAAGCGGACCATCATCCCTACACGAAGCCACGCGATGCCGCGACGCTGATCCTGGTCGACCGCAGCGGCGCGGTGCCGAAGGTGCTGGTCGGCAAGCGCCACGACAAGGTCGTGTTCATGCCCGGCAAGTTCGTCTTCCCGGGCGGCCGCGTCGACAAGTCCGATCATCGCATCCCGGTCGCAGCGCCCATGCCAGCCGAGCTCGAAGCCAATCTGTTCAAGGGCAAGCCGCAGACGACGGCCTCGCGCGCGAAGTCGCTCGCCGTCGCCGCGATCCGCGAGGCCTGCGAGGAAACCGGTCTCTGCCTCGGACGCAAGGTCGGCGGCCCCGCGCCGAAACTGGACGGGCCATGGGCGCCGTTCGCTGACGCCGGCCTGCTGCCGGATCGCTTCCGGCCTGTTCCTCATCGCCCGCGCCATCACGCCGCCCGGTCGCATCAAGCGCTTCGACACCCGCTTCTTCACCGCCGACGCCTCCGCCATCACCCATCGCGTCGATGGCGTCATCCACGCCGATGCGGAGCTGGTCGAACTGGTCTGGGTCGAGCTCGGCTCCAAGCCGCTCGCCGATCTGCACCCGATGACCAGGAACGTGCTGGGCGAGCTCGACCGCCGCCTCGCCACCGGCCCGCTCCGCCACGACGCGCCGGTGCCGTTCTTCCATTTCTATGGCGGCAAGATGCAGAAGGACGTGCTGGGCGGCTGAGGGCAATCCTCGGTATAACGCCGCTACGATGCTCAGTCGTGAATGATCGCGGTCACCTCGATCTCGACGCGCGCCGTCGCAGGCGTGAGACCTGCGACCTTCACGAGCGTGCTCGCAGGCCGAACTGCCCCGAAGGCTTCGCCGTGCGCACGGGCCACCGCATCGGTATCCGCCATGTCGGTCAAGTACACGACCGTACGCACCACGTGACGGAGCTCCGCTCCCGCCTTCTGCAGCGCTTCGGCGATAAGGCCGATTACGCTTTGCGCCTGTGCGTAGACGTCGCGATCCAAATCAGGACCGCGCGCAGTCGTTCCGGAGACGAAGATTTGCTCGCCAACGCGGACCGCGCGCGCATAGCCATAGACGTCCTCGAACGGATAACCTGAGGAGATGTTCAGCCGGTCTGACACGCCGATGGCTCCCTTTTGAATGAGTGCGAAAGGCACTGTTGCCGTTCGTCCCTGCCAGAGGAGCAGGATACTCGGTGGATGCTGGTCGCGGCGAGTGGGCGGTCCACCCCACAACAACGTGTCGTCCCGGCGAACGCCGGAACCCATACCGCGGAATCTTTCGATCGGCCCGGATGGTCGAGACTGTGCCTCACATTCCCTTCACGGAGTATGGATCCCGGCGTTCGCCGGGATGACACCGTTGTTTGGATTGCTTGCTCGGCACGTCATTGGAATGAGCGTGCTACGTCCGCTACCAAAAACGAAATCGTGTTCTGCCGCGGATTGCTGACACGCATGGGCCGAGTTCCTATCTGCCCAAGACAGCAATCATCGCGGACGACCCCTCATGGCCCCTCGTCAACTCAAGCTCGGCGCTTTCATGCGCCCGGTCTCCATCCATACCGGCGCATGGCGCTATCCTGGCGCCTGGCCGGACGCCAATTTCAACTTCGCGCATCTGAAGCAGCTCATCCGGAAATTGGAGGCCGGCAAGTTCGACGCCTTCTTCATGGCCGATCACCTGGCCGTGCTGAACATGCCGATCAACGCGCTGAAGCGCAGCCACACCGTGACCTCGTTCGAGCCGTTCACGCTGCTGTCGGCGCTGTCGGCGGTCACCGAGAACATCGGCCTGATCGCGACGGGGTCGACCACGTTCGACGAGCCCTATCACCTCGCCCGCCGCTTTGCCTCGCTGGACCACATCTCGGGCGGACGTGCCGGCTGGAACATCGTCACCACGTCGAACCCCGATGCCGCGCTGAATTTCGGCCTCGACGATCACATGGAGCACGCCGAGCGCTACAAGCGCGCCCGCGAGTTCTACGACGTCGTCACCGGCCTGTGGGACTCCTTCGCCGACGACGCCTTCGTCCGCGACGTCGAGAGCGGGCTGTTCTTCGATCCCGACAAGATGCACGTGCTCGATCACAAGGGCAAATATCTGAAAGTCCGCGGCCCGCTGAACATCGCCCGTCCCGTGCAGGGCTGGCCCGTCATCGTGCAGGCGGGCGCCTCGGAGGACGGCAAGCAGCTCGCGGCGGAGACGGCCGAGGCCGTGTTCACCGGCGGCGGCAGCCTCGCCGATGGAAAGACGCTCTATGCCGACATCAAGGGCCGCATGGAAAAGATCGGCCGCGATCCGGAGCACCTGAAGATCCTGCCCGGCGCCTTCGTCGTGGTCGGCGACAGCGTCGAGGAAGCCAAGGAGAAGCGCGCGCTGCTCGACAGCAAGGTGCATTACGACAGCGCCATCGCCTCGCTGTCCGTCATCCTCGGCACCGATGCCTCCGGCTTCGATCCGGACGGCCCGCTGCCCGATATTCCCGAGACCAACGCCTCCAAGAGCGGCCGCCAGCGCCTGGTCGATGTCGCCGCGCGCGACAAGCTCACGGTGCGGCAACTGGCGCAGCGGGTCGGCGGCTATGGCGGTCTGTCCTTCGTCGGCACCGCCAAGACGATCGCCGACCAGATGCAGGAGTGGCTGGAAAGCCGTGGGTCGGATGGTTTCAACATCATGTTCCCGTTCCTGCCGGCCGGGCTCGACGACGTCGTCGACAAGGTGATTCCCGAGCTGCAGCGCCGCGGGGATCTTCCGGACGGAGTATGAGGGGCCGACCCTGCGGGACAATCTCGGCCTGCCCCGACCGAAAAACCGCTTCTTCGCGGCCTAGGGACCCCAGAGATCTGGCCCTCAAACCTTGACTTTGGGGGCTGGCTGGGTAGGTTGCCGGCCAACGGCGCCCCTCTTTGGCCGGTGCCCACCCCCGATCCCGATTCCAGAGGTTCAAGACATGGCCAAAGCGGTCACCATCAAGGTCAAGCTCGTGTCGACGGCCGACACCGGCTTCTATTACGTTGCCAAGAAGAACTCGCGCACCATGACCGACAAGATGGTCAAGAAGAAGTATGACCCGGTCGCGCGCAAGCACGTCGAATTCCGCGAAGCCAAGATCAAGTAAGATCGCGGTCTGCTGCGACTTCAACGGGGCCGTTTCGGCCCCGTTTTTTATTGCGCCCGATGCTGCCACCACTGCAGCACGGGCCGTGCCACATCTGATCGGTCCATTCGCCCGCGGTCGAATACGGTTCCCGACTTAAGGAGCCATCAACCAAACCCGTGCGATTTGGAGTAGCGACGCACCCGCGAATTCCGCAGCGTCTCCCTCCCTATCGTACCGGCAGCCCAGCGATGACCGATCTTCGGACTCTGCAATCCCGTCTCGACTTCATCGGCATCGACAATGCGACCCGAGAGGCGCTGCGGGAGCTGCGGCCGCTGATCGGCAAGGTGCTGCCCGGGCTGCTGGAGCAGTTCTACGCCCATGTCGGCAAGGTCCCGAATCTGGCCAAGATGTTCTCCAGCCAGGCCTCGATGCGGCACGCCTCGAAGGCCCAGCTCGACCATTGGATGTCGCTGGCGAGCGCGAAGTTCGACGACGCCTATGTGAAATCGGTGACGAGGATCGGCCAGGCCCACAATCGAATGGGGCTGGAGCCGCGCTGGTACATCGCCGGCTATTCGCTGATCGTGACCGGGCTGCAGAAGGCGATCGAGACGGAGATCGCAGACGGCTGGTTCGGCGGCCAGGCGGCGCGCGAGAAGAAGGCCGCGCTGCAGGCTGCGATCACCAAGGCGGCAATGATCGACATGGATCTCGCCATCTCGGTCTATCTCGACGCGGCCAAGACCGAGCAGCACGTCGCCATGCAACGCATGGCCGACGAGTTCGAATCCACCGTCGGCCAGATCATCAACAAGGTCCATGCGGACGCGCGCACGCTCGAGATCTCGGCCAACACGCTGACCAAGACCGCCGAGCAGACCCAGCAGCTGTCGTCCAGCGCGGCCTCGGCCTCGGGCCAGGTCTCGACCAACGTGCAGTCGGTCGCCTCGGCCGCCGAGGAGATGACCTCCTCCGTCCATGAGATCGGGCGCCAGGTCAGGGAATCGACCACCATCGCCAAGGAGGCCGTTCGCCAGATCGAGCAGACCGATGTCGGCATCAGCGAGCTGTCGCGCACCGCCGAGCGCATCGGCGACGTGCTCAAGCTGATCACCTCGATCGCCGCCCAGACCAACCTGCTGGCGCTGAACGCCACCATCGAGGCGGCGCGCGCCGGCGACGCCGGCCGCGGTTTCGCGGTGGTGGCCTCCGAGGTCAAGGCGCTGGCGTCGCAGACCGCCAAGGCCACCGAGGAGATCGGCCAGCAGATCGAAGGCATTCAGAGCGCCACGCAGTCCTCGGTCGCGTCGATCAAGCAGATCGGCGGCACCATCCAGCAGATCTCGGAGATCGCCGCCGGCATCGCCGCCGCCGTCGAGCAGCAGGGCGCCGCGACAGGGCAGATATCGCGCAACGTCCAGGAGGTCGCCGGCGGCACTGCGCGCGTCGTCGGCAACATCGGCGACGTCAGCAAGGGCGCCAGCGCCACCGGCGCCGCGTCATCCCAGGTGCTGGCGTCGGCGCATTCGCTGTCGCGCGAGAGTGATCACCTCAAGGACGAGCTGGAGACATTCCTGCGCAAGGTGCGCGCGGCGTAACCCGGTTCAGCCGACGCGCCGAGCGCGTCAGCGTGAGCATCACCGGCCATTCCTCCGCGTCGCAGGAACGGCGGACGACGTTGCACTGATCCGGCTCGCCGCACCGGGCGTGCTACATCCCGTGGCTCTGGAACACCGCCGAGCAGCGCTTGCTCAGCTTGGCCCGGTTCTGCGTCAGACAGTTCTGGACTCCGAAGTCATCGCCGAGCTGACTGCGGCAGAAGCGCTTGGCATCGGGCGCACACGCCTTCTGCTCCTGCGGCGTCCCCATATGGCCCTGGGCCATGGCGAATGACGGCAGAACGGACAGCGACACGGCAACCGCAAATATCAGCTTCTTCATTGGGCGCTCCTTCTTGGGCTGAAACAAACGTTTCCCGCCCAAGGGGGTTCCGACGGAACTGTGCGTCCGAAGACCGGATGGCGAGCGTCGCAGCCAATGCTGCCTGCACATCCCGCCCTGAACGGTCAGCGCCTTGCCGCAATTCTCAGCCGGCGCCGGACGTGGCCCGCGCCAGCGCAGCACGCGCGAGCAGACGCGTCGAGATCCAGCGTCGGCAGAGGCGAGTTGGCATCGTCGATGATCAGCGGGATCTCGGTGCAGCCGAGCGCGACGGCGTCGCAACCATCACCTTTCAGCCGCGCGATGATCTTCTGAAAGGTGGCGATGGAGTGCGGCTCGAACTGCCCGTAGACCAGCTCATCCATGATGATGCGGTTGGCTTCGACGCGATCGGCCTCTTCCGGACGGGCGAACGCCAATCCGTGTGCAGTCAGGCTGTCCGGATAGACATTGCTGTCGACGAGCCATTTGGTGCCGGTGATGCCGATACGCCGGTAGCCTTTCCTGACCGCCTCCCTGGCAACCTCGTCGGCGATGTGCAGCCACGGCAGCGGTGAGCATGGCAGCACGAGCGGCAACGCCTGATGGATGGTGTTGTCGGGGCAGATCAGGACATCCGCGCCGGCCGCGGCGAGCTTGCGCGCCGAGGTCAGCATCAGCTCGGCGACTCCAGCGAGATCGCCGCGATCGAGGCAGGCCACGTAGTCGGCGAGCGACGGCGTGTGCATCGACACCTCGGGATGAGCGTGCGGCCCCAGCAGGTCGGCGCCCTCCCGGCAGATCGTGCGATAGCACAGCGCCGCGCCCTCGGCGGAGCAGCCGACGATGCCGATATGCTGTGTCATTCGTGGTCTCATCCTGTGATGGCGGCCGGTCATGATAGCGTGGAAGACGGACGAGCGTGAGCACGATCCGCCGTCCCGCTTCCGCGTGGACACTGAGCGAGAGAAACACGATCTCTTCACCGTCATTGCGAGCGCAGCGACGCAATCCAGAGTCCCTGCTGAGCCCTGGATTGCGTCGCTGCGCTCGCAATGACGCCGTGACAAACAAATGCGCACGGCATCGCCAGGGCGGACCACGCCGATCCACCCTGCCGAAACATCTGTCAGCGTCGGTTGCCGCGGCTACATCACGCCGCGGGACATCATGACGTCTGCCATCTCGTACCTGAGGCGCTCGATCGCGCGGTGGGCTGCAATATGGTCGAGATCGCCTTGCGTCAGGCCGATATCCACCAGTTGCGCCTCGCTCAGGTCACGCAAATGGAGTCTCATCCTCCGGCGCCGGCGGCTGTCCTGAAACGCAAGCCAATAGGCTGCGATCAGGCCGAACAGCCCCCGAGCCGTGAGGTCCGGCGGCCCGGCCGCATTCTTCTCCGACAACGCGTCGCGCAGCAAGGTGATGGATGCGTCTGGACGCGGCGCGGCTGGCACCTGGTTTACCGCGTTCTTCACCAATGTGAGGGGACGACCGCGCGTGGCGGCGTCGCGCGCGATCTCGGCAGTGAGGTGGGTCTGGGGCGGCATCGGATGCTCCTGCTGCGTGGTGCCGGCAGGGAGCGTGGCCAAACAAAAGGCCCCGTCCGATGCCGGCGGGGCCTGGTGGAATGATCGTGTCGTCGAAAACCTAGCGCACGACTCCTCCCACGGCCCGGCTGCGGCGGGTCGTCATGTTTACGGTTGGAGTTGCGCACGACGTTGATCATGGTTCGCATGTAGCACGGAGATTGCGCCGGATCAAGGCATGTAGTTCCTGCGCTCACGGATGAGCACCTATGCGAGGCTTGTGTTCTGCCGAACTCCGCGCACACGACGTCTCCGGCAGAATATAGTGTCCAGACAGAAGCGCGATCTCACCTCCGTCATTGCGAGCGCGGCGAAGCAATCCAGAGCCGTTTGCGGGACCCTGGATTGCTTCGCTGACGCTCGCAATGACGTCGCGGCGGCTATCTCGCGCTATTGGTCGGTTGTCCCTGCGTCGCCACTTTCAACGCCCGGCTACATTCCCCGGCGCGAGACCAGATATCGCGGGCTGTCCCTCAATCTCTCAAGCGTGTGCAGCGCGGCGATGTGCTCGATTTCGGCACGCGTGATGCCGATGTCGGTGAGCTCGCGTTCGCTCAGCTCGTACAGGCTTGCCCGCACGCTCTCGCGGCGTTGCCGTTCTTGAAGGGCGCGCCAACATCGGCCGATCAGGCGGATGATCAGCCAGGTCGGCGTGGCCGGAGGACCGGCCGCGTCCTTTTCCGACAACACCTCTCGCAAAGCTGCGATGGACGCTTCCGAAGGCGTCGATGGCTGCGCGCTGCTGATCGCGTCCTTGACTGACACGATCGAGAGATCGACGTTGAGCCCTGACACGTGCCCGGCGTCGATCGGCGAACTGGTCTGGTGGGGCGGCATCCTACGCTCCTGCTGTTGTGCCGGCAGGGAGCGTGGCCAAACAAAAGGCCCCGTCCGATGCCGGCGGGGCCTGGTGGAAGATCGCGTCGTCGAATTCCTAGCGCACGACTCCTTCCACAGCCCAGCCGAAGCGGGTCATGTGATTGAAGTTGACGATGCGCACCGATTTATTCATGGAGGAAAGGTACCATGGCCCGCACGCAACATCAAGCGATATGTCGGCGCCACACACCCTCAAGGCGAGTTGCTGTTATCTAACGGCACGCAGAGCGGATCGGCGCTAACATGATCCCCGGTTCAGGAGAAAGAAAACGGCGGATCACGCTGCGCTGATCCGCCCTCCGGACCTCAATAATTGTGTCTGCTTCGGCCAGGAGTGATCAATGGACGATCGGACGGCCGACGACTTTGATGCACAGATGCGGACCTATCGCGAGCATCTTCGCAGGTTGAACCGCGCCCTTGTCGAGGACTGCGCACGCCAAAACAGCCAGCACGCGCGGCTCAAACGTCACACTGCGGATTTCGCGAGGGGCACTCGTCTATGATGACGGTCGCGATCGTTGTGAGATCGAGATCCCGGCTGCCTTTCCACGGCCGCTCACCCCACCATCTCCAGCAGCCCTCGTGCCGGAAATGCACAGGATCCGGGCGGGCGAGCATTCATATGACCCCTGATGTCTTCGCCGGATCGTAGGGCGGATTAGCGTTAGCGTAATCCGCCGTTTCGCAACGACGAAAGCGGATTACGCTTCGCTGATCGGCCCTACTTATGCGGCGAAAACAAACTTCGCAAATCCTCTCAATAAGATCGCCCCAACCGGCTATACAGCCCGCAATTTTCTTCTTTCGCTTTTACAGAAATCATGCTATCCCCCGTTCATCCCACCTCGCCATGAGGGGCGCATCGCGATCGTCACGAGCGTGAGGTGGGTTGCGGTGGGCGTGTCGGGTCGCAGCGTGGCTTGTCTGCGCGGACGAACGATCCGGTGCGCACGGTCAAGCCGTGTGGTCCTGGCCTCCCGATGCTGAGGCCAAGTCGGCGCTTGCTTCGAGCGCGCCGATGACGGGGGCAAGAACGCCGGTCCCCGGGGAGAGCGCGGAGTAAGCCGTAAAGCCATCGCGCAGGGAGGGCCGGATGTCCGGTTCGTACCTGTGGTTCTGCCGCGTGCTTTTTTCTGCACGCGGACCATGGGTGCGACCTGCACCCGGCCTTCCCTGCGCCCTCTGTTCTCGAAGAGGGTTTTGACTGGCACAGCTCGGGCGCGGAATGCGCGGCGAGGACGATTGGTCATGCCTGAACGGAAAGCACACGTGAACGCAGTCATCCCGACGCGATGGAGCATGTCTTCCTCGCGAGGATGCATCACCCGCGGCCGTCCTTCGAGACGCACGCCTGCGGCGTGCTCCTCAGGACGAGGTTCGTGGTTTTGGCGTGGTCTCGGAGGGATGTTGGAGAGATCTTGGCGAAGCTCTCAACCCTCATGCTGAGGAGCGCCGCTTGCGGCGCGCCTCGAAGCACGAGGCCCGGAATTGCTCGATGGCAGATGGATGGCGTTGGACAGATGCGCGGCGACTTCAGCCGAGGACGGAAGAGAGCGCAGCCGCCCTGCCCGTCAGCGGCCGCGGCCGGCGGCCTGCGGCAGGAATTGCGGCTGATGGACCGGCGCGATCGCCACCGCGCGGTTGCGGCCCTCGTTCTTGGCCCTATACAGCGCATTGTCGGCGCGCTTCATGACGTCGGCGATCGGCTCGCCCTTCTGCTCCAGGGTCGACAGCCCGATCGACGTCGTGACCTCGATGCGCTTCTCGCCCTTGTGCACCGAGAACGGCTCGTTGGCGACCGAGCGCCGCAGCCGCTCGGCGACCATGCCGGCGACGTGAAGGTCGGTCTCGGGCATCACGATGACGAACTCCTCGCCGCCATAGCGGCAGGCGAGATCGATGCCGCGGATCGACTTGCGGACCCGCATCGCGAACTCGCGCAGCACGTCGTCGCCGGCGTCGTGGCCGTAATTGTCGTTGATCGACTTGAAGTAGTCGATGTCGAGCATCATCAGCGCCAGCGGCTTGCCGCGGCTCGCGGCCTGGTCGGCGAGCGTCGAAAGATGCGTCTCCATGTAGCGGCGATTGTGCAGGCCCGTCAGCGCGTCGGTGATCGCCATCTCGATCGAGTTCTGGACGTTGTCGCGCAGATGGTCGGTGTAGCGGCGCTTGCGGATCTGGGTGCGCGCGCGCCCAGCAGCTCGTTCTTGTCGACGGGCCGCAGCAGATAGTCGTTGACGCCGATCTCCAGGC
This sequence comes from Bradyrhizobium oligotrophicum, assembly GCA_050641875.1. Lineage (GTDB taxonomy): Bacteria > Pseudomonadota > Alphaproteobacteria > Rhizobiales > Xanthobacteraceae > Bradyrhizobium > Bradyrhizobium oligotrophicum_B. The sequence continues at coordinate 5,249,279 of CP192619.1, read as the reverse complement.
CGCGCAGCAGCCGCGAATTGTTCTCGGCCTCCGCAATGGCCAGGATCGGCACCTGCCGGGTGCGCTCCAGCGAGCGCAATTGGCTGCACAGCCGCAGGCCGTCGTAGTCGTTGAGGTCGAGCGAGACGATGACGAGGTCGTAATTGCCTTCGGCGGCGTTGAACACGGCCTCGGCGGGATTGATCTCGACGTCGACGGCATGCTCGGTCGACAGCATCGGTCCGAGCCGCTCGTAGGACGACGGCCGGTCGTCGACGAGCAGCACCCGCCCGCCCTTGCCGGCGTCGGCAACCGCGTTGCGCTCGGGCGCCTGCACACCGATCTCGAGCGAGGTCAGCGCGCGCATGCGCAGCTCGTCGGTCATCATCTTCAGCCGCGTCAGCGAGCGCACGCGCGCGATCAGCACGACGTCAGAGACGGGCTTGGTGAGGAAGTCGTCGGCACCGGCCTCCAGGCCGCGCACGCGGTCGGACGGGCTGTCGAGCGCCGTCACCATGACAACCGGAATGAAATGCGTGGCCGGATTCGACTTCAGCCGGCGGCAGACCTCGAAGCCGTCCATGTCCGGCATCATGACGTCGAGCAGGATGATGTCGCATTCGGCGCGCTGGCAGATCTGCAGCGCCTCGGCGCCGTTCGCGGCGGTCAGCACGTCGAAATATTCGGCCGACAGCCGCGCCTCCAACAGCTTGACGTTGGCCGGGACGTCGTCGACGACGAGGATACGCGCGGACACTGCAGAAACTCCTTAGCCGATAAAGCGGCGTACCGTTTCAATGAATTTTCCGACCGAGATCGGCTTGGAAAGATAGGCTTCGCAGCCACCCTCGCGGATGCGCTCCTCGTCGCCCTTCATGGCAAAGGCCGTCACTGCCACCACCGGGATGGCACGCAAATCCGGATCGTCCTTGATCCATTTCGTCACTTCCAGGCCCGAGACCTGCGGCAGCTGGATGTCCATCAGGATCAGATCGGGGCGGGTCCGGCGCACGATGTCGAGCGCCTCCACGCCGCTGGACGTCCCGGACGTCTGGTACCCGTGGGCTTCCAACAGATCGCGGAAGAGCTTCATGTTGAGCTCATTGTCTTCCACGATCAGGACGGTCTTGCCCATCCGCCCCTCCGAATCACTGACACCGGCATGTCCTCTGGCGGACGGCTGTCCACCGCTACTCATCTAATTCAAACTAGCCCCAGATTCGTTCAAACCCGTTAAGGTGGGATTCCATCTTTCCCCGAGATGGTTTCCACTTGCTTGAACCCATTCCGAGGACTCGGGCATGATGGGCGCAAAGTAGAGCCGACAAGTTAACGGAAAGGCAAATCCGCCGTTGAAAAAGCCCGTTCGAAATCCGCGCGAAGTCGCTGAAATCGTTGCAGTTCAGGCCCTCGGCTTCCTGGCCGGCGAACCAGAGCGGCTGGGCCGTTTCCTGGCCGAGACCGGGATTGGGCCGGAGACGCTGCGATCCTCGGCTGCCGACCCCAATTTCCTGGTCAGCGTGCTCGATTTCGTGCTGCGCGACGACGAGACGGTAAAGGCTTTTGCCGCCCACTCCAAGTTACATCCGACCAATATCATGGCAGCACGGCAGGTATTGGGCGACCGCCAGTGGGAGCGCGACGTGCCGTGACCGAGCGGGCGCCAGCGAGCGGGTTGCGCGCGGTCAGCGGGCCGGCCTGCTTCTGCCGCGACTGCCTGACGGACCTCGATCATGGCGCACGCCGATGTTCGGGCTGCGGCTCGCCGCGCCTCGTCCGCCATCGCGCCCTGCCCGCGCTGACGCTGGCCCATATCGACTGCGACGCGTTCTATGCAACCGTCGAGAAGCGCGACAATCCGGAAGTCGCCGATCGGCCCGTGATCATCGGGGGCGGCAAGCGCGGCGTGGTGTCGGCGGCCTGCTACATCGCCCGCACCTATGGCGTGCGCTCGGCGATGCCGATGTTCAAGGCGCTGGAGCTGTGTCCCTCGGCGGTCGTGATTCCCCCGGACATGGCGAAATATGTCCGGGTCGGCCGCGAGGTCCGCCAGGCGATGCAGGCGCTGACGCCGCTGGTCGAGCCGCTGTCGATCGACGAGGCGTTCCTGGACCTCTCGGGTACCGAGCGCGTCCACGGCATGATCCCGGCAAAGGTGCTGGCGCGCTTCGCCCGCGACGTCGAGCAGACCATCGGCATCACGGTGTCTGTCGGGCTGTCCTGCAACAAGTTCCTGGCCAAGATCGCCTCGGATCTCGACAAGCCCCGCGGCTTCGCCGCGCTCGACCAGGACGAGGCGCTGATGATGCTGGCCGACAAGCCGGTCGGCTTCATCTTCGGCGTCGGGCCGGCGACCCAGCAACGGCTGGCGAACCAGGGCTTCCGCACCATCGCCGACCTGCAGCGCGCCGACGAGATCGAGCTGATGAAGCAGTTCGGCGGTGACGGCCGCAGGCTGTGGCGGCTGGCGCGCGGCATCGACGACCGCAAGGTCGTGGCCGATCGCGGCGCCAAGACGATCTCCAGCGAGACCACCTTCGACACCGACATCCGCGACTACGCGACGCTGGAAAAGACGCTGTGGCGGCTGTCGGAGAAGGTGTCGGCACGGCTGAAGGCGAGCCAGCTCGCCGGCTCGACCATCACCCTGAAGCTGAAGACCGCGGATTTCCGCCAGCGCACCCGCTCGCAGTCGATCGCGGCGCCGACGCAGCTCGCCGGCAAGATCTTTGCGATCTGCAAGGAGATGCTGGCGCGCGAGACCGACGGCACCGCGTTCCGGCTGATGGGCACAGGCGTCAGCGCGCTGCGCCCGGGCTCGGAGGCCTCCGACACCGACATGCTTGACCGCCGCTCGGCCTCGGCCGAGCGCGCGATCGATGCGCTACGCAAGAAGTTCGGCCAGGCCGCGGTGATCCGCGGCATCGCCTATGACGGCCCGGAGCAGACGGAATGACGCCCCGGTCAATTGCTGCAGGGCTTGCCGTCCTTCACGTCCTTGACGTCGAACTTGCCGAGCGCGCCGGCGATGACGAAGTCATTGTAGTCGAGCACGAGCGCGCGCGAGACGCCGTTCTCGTAGAGCTCGAACGACATCGCGTAGACCGGCGTCTGCTCGCCCTCGGCCCGCTTGGCGTCACGGTCATAATAGCTGACCGTCACCGGCCAGCGCGTCATCTTCTTCATCTCGTCATTGTCGGTCGAGGCGTCGGGCTTGGCGGCGGCTTTGTCGGCCGGCACGGGCGCACCGATCACGGTCAGCGTGTTGTAGACCTTCTCGCCATTGTCCGAGCCGTCATAGACCGTCAGCTCGAGCAGCGACTTGCCCTCGCGCGCGGCGGCGATGATGCGATGAATCTGCTCGGTCGGAAACACGGTCGAGCCGTCGAGCGTGAAGGTCTTCGCCTCGGGCTGCTTGAGCTTGACGGTGATGTGATCGCCGGTGCGCTCGGCGATACCGTCGACCGGGCTGGAGGCCTGCTCGTTCATGCGCGAGTCGATCTTGAAGCGGTAGCTCTTGCCGGCGCCGTCCTCCCACGCGGTGGAGCGCAGGTCGCTCAGGGTCACCTTGCCCTCACCGAGATCGAGCTCCGAGACCTGGCGGAATTCCGAAGTGTAGCCGTTGCAGGCGTTACCGGAGAAATTGTAGAGGATGCGGCCGCGCGCGCTGTTGACCGGGCTCGAGCCGCGCGACTTGACCAGGCTCAGGTCATAGAGCGCCTGATGCGGCAGGAACGGCACCGCCGCCCCGGCCTGCGCCGGACCGAACGTGATCGCCGCGACCGCGAGCGCTCCCATCGACAGTCGAAACGAATGAGCCATGAGTTTTCCTCGGAGGACGTATCGCTAAACCGTCACATTAGAGACCGCTGCATTGCGTCGCAACTGCGGCTGTCTCACGGAAACGTGCGCTTGAAGCGCCGGAATCGCGTCGGCGCTGGCTGCTTGCATGTCACTGGCAACTGCGCCAAACAGGGCCGCGGTCCGGCACGGGACCGGCTTTCAGGCGACAGAACGGGGATTTGAGATGGCGGGTACGGTTGAACAGAATCTGACGGCACAGGGCATCACCTTGCCGGCACCAAAGGCTCCGGTGGCCAACTACGTCCCGTTCGTGCGCACCGGCAACCTGCTGTTCGTATCGGGCCAGGTCTGCCTCGGCGGCGACGGCAAGATGATCGCTTCTGGCAAGCTCGGCGGCGGCGTGTCGCTCGAGGACGGCTATGCGGCCGCGAAGGGCTGCGGGATCAACCTGCTCGCCCAGGTCAAGGCGGCGATCGGCGATCTCGACAAGGTCGTGCGCGTGGTCCGGCTCGGCGGTTTTGTCAATTCGGCACCGGATTTTCTCGACGGACCGAAGGTTCTCAACGGCGCCTCCGACCTGATGGTCGCCGCGTTCGGCGATAAGGGCCGCCACGCCCGCACCACCGTCGGCGTCTCGGCCCTGCCATCCGATGCGGCGGTGGAAGTCGAAGGCGTGTTCGAGGTCGAGTGAGTTCGCCGTTGAAAACAATGGACGGGGCGAATGCGCGCACCTGACTGGCTGACGGCCCGCCCCGTCGCCCATCGCGGCCTGCACGATGCTGTCAGCGGCATCATCGAGAACATGCCGGCCGCAGCGCGCGCCGCCGTGGCCGGCAACTTTGCCATCGAATGCGACATCCAGCTGTCGGCCGATGGCGAGGCGATGGTGCATCACGACTATGATCTCGGGCGCCTCACCGAGGGCACCGGCCCGCTGATCGAGAAGACCGCGGCCGAGCTGAAAGCGATCAAGTTCAAGCAGACCGACGAGCAGATGATGACGCTCGGCGACCTCTGCACCCTGATCGCCGGGCGCGTGCCGCTGGTCGTCGAGGTCAAGAGCGCGTTCCAGGGCGATCGCCGGCTGGTCCGGCGCATGGCCGAGGTGCTGGCGTCCTATTCCGGGCCGGTGGTCGGCATGTCGTTCGATCCGGACCAGGTCCGCGCCTTGCGCGAGACCATGCCGACGCTGACGCGCGGCATCGTCGCCCAACGCACTTACGAGGACGGCTATTGGGCCAAGCTGACCCAGGCGCAGCGCGACGGCATGCTGCATCTCAGGCATGGCTTCAGCAGCCAGCCGCATTTCATCGCCTATTGGGTCGAGCAGCTGCCTGCGCCTGCCCCCTGGATCGCGCGCAACGTGTTCGGCTGCCCGCTGCTGACCTGGACCGTCCGCACCCGCGAGCAGCGCGCCGCCGCAGCCCTCTATGCGGATCAGATGATCTTCGAGGGGTTCACGCCGGAGACGTGACGCCGGCCTTGAACTCCCTGCTGCGATGCACGATCTTCAGGGCGTGGCATCTGGAACGTCCCGGCCGGGGCGTCCCGTGCCGGCCGGTTTGACAAGGACTCGATGGCATCGCCTGAGATCACGCTCGAAGCCGTTCCCGGGATCAGCGAGATCCCGGCCGCAGCATGGGATGCCTGCGCCAATCCTGGCGGTCGCGCTGGACCCGGCTCATCTCCCGCCTGCGGCCGCGGCTACAATCCGTTCATCTCACACGCGTTTTTGTCGGCGCTCGAAGCCTCCGGCTCGGCTACCCTGCGCACCGGCTGGGCGCCGCGCCATCTGGTGGCGAGGTTGGGCGACGAGGTCCTCGGCGTCGTGCCGTGCTATCTCAAGTCCCACTCGCAGGGCGAGTACGTCTTCGACCGCGGCTGGGCCGACGCCTATGAGCGCGCCGGCGGCCGCTGTTATCCAAAGCTCCAGGTCTCGGTGCCGTTCACGCCGGCCACAGGGCCGCGGCTGCTGATCCGCGCCGACCAGGACCGGGACATGATCGGCAATGCCCTCGCCCAGGGACTGAAGGCACTGTGCGGGATCAGCGAGGCGTCCTCGGTCCACGTCACCTTCGCCCGGCAGGCCGAATGGGAGCTGCTCGCCGCGCAGGGCTTCCTGCAGCGCACCGACCAGCAGTTCCACTGGCACAATCAGGGTTTTCCCACCTTCGACGATTTCCTGGCGACGATGAATTCGCGCCACCGCAAGGCGATCAAGCGCGAGCGGCGCGACGCATTGGCCGCCGGCATCACCATCCATTGGCTGACCGGCAAGGACATCACCGAGGACGCCTGGGACGCATTCTTCGATTTCTACATGGACACCGGCTCACGCAAATGGGGCCGGCCGTATCTCAACCGCAAGTTCTTCTCGCTGATCGGTGAGAGCATGGCCGACGACGTGCTGCTGGTCATGGCCAAGCGCGACGGGCGCTGGATCGCCGGCGCCATCAACTTCATCGGCTCGGACACGCTGTTCGGCCGCAACTGGGGTGCGATCGAGCATCACCCGTTCCTGCATTTCGAGGTCTGCTACTACCAGGCGATCGACTTTGCGATCCAGCACAAGCTCCAAGTCGTCGAGGCCGGCGCCCAGGGCGAGCACAAGATCGCGCGCGGCTACCTGCCGCAGACCACCTACTCCGCGCACTACATCGCCGACCGCGGCCTGCGCCGTGCCATCGACGACTATCTCAAGCGCGAGCGCGCCTATATCGAGGAGGCCGGCCGGGAGCTCGCCGAATCCGCCCCGTTCCGGAAAGGCATGGACGAGCCGTCTTGACCGGCGCCACGTGCCGGTGAGAGTAAGGCGCACCAAGAGGAACCGCTTAAGGGACTGCCCATGACCGCCTACGATCCCAACAATCCGTTCGCAAAGATCCTGCGCGGCGAATTCCCCTGCACCAAGGTCTATGAGAACGACCACGTGCTGGCGTTCCTCGACATCATGCCCCGTGTGGCCGGGCATACGCTGGTGATTCCGAAGGCTCCGGCCCGCAACATCCTTGATATCACCGAGGAGGACTATCTCCACGTCGGCCGCGCCGTGCGCACCATCGCCCGCGCCGCCAAGACCGCATTCGCCGCCGACGGCATCACCGTGCAGCAGTTCAACGAGCATGCCGGCGGCCAGATGGTGTTCCACCTGCACGTCCACATCATGCCGCGCCACAATGGCGATTCCCTGCTCCCGCCGGCGAGCCGCAAGGAAGATCCGAAGGTGCTGGAGGAGAACGCCGCGAAGCTGATTGCGGCGCTGAAGGGCTGATCAGGCCTCGTCGAGCCCGATATCCAGCGCGGCCGACGAATGCGTGATCCAGCCGACCGAGATCAGGTCGACGCCGGCCGCGGCGATCGCGGGTGCGGTCTCCACGGTGATCCGGCCCGAGGCCTCTGCGATGGCGTTGCCGCTGATCATGCCGACCGCGGTTTCGAGCTCCGCCGGCGTCATATTGTCGAGCAGCACCGCATCGACGCCCAGCGTCAGCGCCTGCTCGAGCTGCGCCAGAGTGTCGACCTCGACCTCGATCTTGACGAGATGGCCGGCATGGGCCTTCGCGCGCGTGATGGCAGCCTTGATGCCGCCGGCGATGGCGATGTGGTTGTCCTTGATCAGGACGGCGTCGTCGAGCCCAAACCGGTGATTGCCGCCGCCACCCGCGCGCACCGCGTATTTCTCCAGCGCGCGCAAACCCGGCGTGGTCTTGCGGGTGCAGACGATCTGCGCCTTGGTCCCTTTCACCGCGGCGACCAGGGACGCCGTCGCGCTGGCGACGCCGCTCAAACGGCAGAGGAAGTTGAGCGCCACCCGCTCGCCGGTCAGCAGCGCCCGTGCCGGGCCGCTGATGTTCGCGATCGTGTCTCCCGGCGCCACGACGCTGCCGTCGGGCCGCATGATTTCCATGCGCACGTCCGGCGAGACGGCCTGGAAGGCGCAGCGCGCCGCATCGAGGCCAGCGATTACGCCGTGCTGCCGCGCCCGCAGATTCAGCGACGCGCGCTGCTCGGCGGGCACGATGGCATCGGTGGTGATGTCGCCGGCACGGCCGAGATCCTCGAGCAGCGCCATGCGTACCAGCGGCTCGTAGAGCAAGGGCGAGAGAGGATTGAGAGTCGTGGCACTGCGCTCCTAAGCGGCGTCTGCTCGGCCTCGACAATGTCGCGTGCAACGGCGATCGCCTCGGGCAGAGTGAAGCTGGATGGCTGCGCGACGGGCAGCGTGTCCGGACAATCGCTGCGGAAATGCGCGCCGCGGCTCTCCTGCCGCGCATGGGCCGCGACCGCGAGCATCAGGCCGACCAGCGCCGGGTCAGCCGTGGGCCCGGCCTGCTCTGCCAGCGGCAGCAGGCTGCTGACGGCAGCCACGATCGTGCGGCGCTCGCGCATCACGCCGAGCGCGTGCGACAGCAGCGGCCGCACGGCCGACGGATCGGACGCCGGCGGCATGGCCGCCACCTCGCACGGCTTGCCCGCACGCTGCGGCGCGCCGGCCACGCTCTCGGCCACCCATTGCGCGCAGACGATGGCTTCCATCAGCGAGTTGCTGGCGAGCCGGTTGGCGCCGTGCAGGCCGGTGCGGCTGGCTTCACCGCAGGCCCATAAGCCCTCGACCGTGCTACGGCCCATGGCGTCAACAGCGATGCCGCCCATGTGATAGTGCACGGCCGGCCGCACGGGGATCGGATCGCGCGCGGGATCGATACCCGCCATGCCGCAGAAGGCGCTGATCACGGGATAGCGCGCGGCGAAATCCTTGCCCGGCTTGTCGCGCGCATCGAGGAATACGCGGTGGCCTTGCGCGCGGCGGCGCCATACCGCGCGCGCCACGACGTCGCGCGGCGCGAGCTCGGCCCCCGGCTCGTCAGCCATGAAGCGCGTGCCGGTGTCGTCGATCAGCACGGCGCCATCGCCGCGGATCGCCTCGGTGAGAAGCGGCAAAGGTCGCGCAGGGCCGTCAAAGGCGGTGGGGTGGAACTGCACGAATTCGAGGTCGGACAGCACCGCGCCCGCCCGCGCAGCCAGCGCGAGCCCCTGGCCGAAACAGCCGGCGGGATTGGTGCTGTCGAGGAACAGGCCGCCGATGCCGCCGGTCGCGATCACGACGCGTCTCGTAGCGAGGATCAGAGGCTCATCGCCGCGCATCGCGACCACGCCCTGGATCGCGTTGTCGTCGACCATCAGCCGGCGCGCCTCGACGCCTTCGAGCAAGGTCACCGAAGCACAACGCCGCACAGCCGCGATCAGCGCGCGCATGATCTCGCGTCCCGTGCCGTCGCCGGTCGCATGCACGATCCGCTTGCGGCTGTGTGCGGCCTCCAGGCCCAGGCTCCACACTCCATCTGCATGCCGGTCGAATGCGACGCCGAGTTGGGCGAGGCGCTCGACCGCGGCCGGCGCGGCCTCGACGATGCGGCGCGCGGCGGTCTCGTCGCACAATCCCGCTCCGGCGGCGAGCGTGTCCTCCAGATGCAGCGACGGATCATCATCCTCGCCAACCGCCGCGGCGAGTCCACCCTGCGCCCACATGCTCGACGCCTCCGCGCCGAGCGGCGACTTCGACAACAGCACGACCGGCTCGGGCGCAAGCGCGAGCGCCGTCATCAGACCTGCGGCACCGCCGCCGATGATCACGGGACGGCCGATCAATTTCGAAACATCGACGCTCATGATGCCAGCATCCTTTCCACTGCGCGCCGCGCGCGCTCGGCCATGGTGGGATCGATCGTGACCTCGTGCGTGTTGGTCTCGAGCGCATGGCGGATGTTCTTCAAGGTGATCCGCTTCATGTGCGGACACAGATTGCAGGGGCGGACGAACTCGATGTCGGGATGGAGCACGGCGACATTGTCGCTCATCGAGCATTCCGTCAGCAGCACCACCCGCGCCGGCCTTCTTGCTCCGACGAAGTCCGACATCGCCGCGGTCGAGCCGGCGAAGTCGGCCTCCGCCACGACCTCCGGCGGACACTCGGGATGCGCGAGTACGGTGACGCCGGGATGGTTGTCGCGCAGCGTGCGGACGTCATCGGCGCTGAAGCGCTCATGTACCTCGCAATGCCCTTTCCAGGCCGTGATCCTGACCTTCGTCTGCGCGGCGACGTTCCGCGCGAGATATTCATCCGGCAGCATGATGACGTGATCGACACCGAGCGACTCCACCACCGCGCGCGCATTGCCGGACGTGCAGCAGACGTCGGACTCGGCCTTCACCGCCACCGACGTGTTGACATAGGCGACCACGGGCACGCCGGGGTGGCGCGCGCGCATCAGCCGCACGTCGTCGGCGGTGATCGATTCCGCCAATGAGCAGCCCGCCGCCACGTCGGGGATCAACACCGTCTTGTCGGGATTGAGCAGCTTGGCGGTCTCGGCCATGAAGTGGACGCCGGCGAGCACGATCACCTCGGCATCGACCTTGGTTGCTTCGCGCGCCAGCAGCAGGCTGTCGCCGACGATGTCGGCGACGCCGTGATAGATCTCGGGCGTCTGATAGTTGTGCGCCAGCACCACGGCATTGCGCCGGCGCTTCAGCACCAGAATGGCTTCGACATCGTCCTCGAAGACAGCCCATTCCGGCGGCGGGATCACCCGCCTCAGACGCTCAGCAAGCGATGCATTCGGCGAGACGGCGGGCAGGACAAGGTCGGCCATTTATACTCTCCATGAGCATAAGATGGCTTATACTTATCCTGAGCATAAGTCTTGTCAAGAGCGGGAGATCAAGACCGCGAGAGCGGCAGCTTGGTTCCGACCACCGCCCGCTCGGCCAGAATGCCCTGCCGGAAACGAAACAGCTTGGCCGGCCGACCGATCGTGTCGGCAGCGATTGCGCCTGTCTCTTCAACGAGTTCCTGCTGCTCGATGAGGCGGCGGAAGTTCTGCTTGTGCACCAGCCGGCCTGCCAGCGCCTCGACGCTGCGCTGCAATTGCAGCAGTGTAAATTCTTCCGGCATCAACTCGAACACGACCGGCCGGTATTTGATTTTGGCGCGCAGACGGGCAATGCCGGTGGCGAGAATCCGACGGTGATCACCGATCATGGCGCGGCCGGGCACCTCCGCCTGGCGGGCTTCCTTCTCGCGCGTACTCTCTGGAATCAGCCCCGCCTCATACAGCAGCTCATAGCGCTGCAGCGCCAGTTCCTCGTTCCACTCGCGGCCATCGAGACCGAAAGTGATCGCGGCGCGCTGCCACCTCGTCTTTTGCAGCGCCGGCTGGTCGGCGGCTCGCGCCCAGGCCTTCAGCTTCGGCGCGATGATCTTTGCCAGGATCGTCGGCGGTCCGTCGCGATGGTCCTCCCACGGGAAGTAGTCGTACCACGACGACCATTGCGCATCCGCGCTCTCACGCCCCTCTTCCTCGCGGGTCAGGCCGAGATAGCTGATGGAGATGCGGTGCGGCGCGTCGGGATCGCCGCCGCGACCGCGGTCGGCGAAGGTGTAGAGCTGCTCGACATAGCCCAGGGGATGACCGGTCTGGGCCTCGACCCAGGCGCGCAGCCCCATCTGCAGCGAGTGGTGCGCGAACTGAAACGGTCCGCTCGGCAGCGCCGCTGCTTGTTCGATCGTCATGATCCTGGGCTGGCCGTCGGTCACCGCCACCAGCACGGCGACGAGGTCCGCCGTGATCGCATCCAGAGCCGTCACCGTCTTCTGCGGCCGCTTGTTCACCTTCGACATCCGGATCTGTCGGTCCTATTTGTCATCCTCACCTGCCGCCGCAGGCGTGAACGCGCAGTGATCCGGTTTCAGGTCGATCAGCGGCGTCTCGTCGAGGCAGTCGAGACCGCGTACCAGCACGGTGTTGCCCTCCAGCGCGACGAAGCGGACCGTCGACACGCCGATTGGATTGGGACGCACCGGCGAGCGCAGCGCGAAGGTGCCCCGGGTCTCGCCGTCATGATGGCGCGGGCTCTGCTTCACGAGATCCCGCCGCGCCCGGTTGAGCCAGTACAGCACCTGGAGATGGCTGAAACGATCGATGCCCTGCAGCGCCGGCACCCAGGGCTCGAAGATCTCGAGCCGGCACACCGGCCCCTCGAAGCTGCCCTGCCGCGGCGTCTCGAGCCGCGAGGTCCAGGGCGTGCGGATGCGGCCGATGAAATACAGCGTGGCGTCGCGCGGCTGTGGCGCGTCGACGGCAACTTCTCCCGGGCGGAGATCGGTATCAGTGGTCATTGCGGAGTCCTTGGGTCTTTCCGGCAATCTATCCGAACCTCGGCTCACCGCAATTGCGGTCGCGCAAGATCGCGCAACTCAGCCGAGCCACCATTTGCCCGCCAGCATCACGGCCTCGCCGCAGACGACACCGGCGAAGATCGAGCGGCGGCTCGCCATGAAGGCCGCAAGGCCGGCAACGACGGCACCGTAGCGCAGGCCCCACGGCACGCTGGCGAGGGCACCCGGCGGCTGCACCAGGATCTGGGCGATGACCCCCGCCAAGATGGCGGTCGCGACGGCCTTGACCCACATCAGCAGGTCCGAGCCCTCGTCGAGCCCGCTGCCGAACCAGAGGCCGAGCAGGCGCCAGATCTGGTTGGGGATCACGCCCGCCACCAGCAGCACCACGAGCGCATGCCAATCGCCGATGAAGTCGCTCATGCCAGCCCCCGCCGCTCGCGCCATTTGTGCGCGCCGAACGCAAGCGTTCCGGCGACGACGCCGCTGACCAGGATGTCGACGCCGCTGTTGAGCTGGGCGGCCAGAGGATACAGCACGAGGCCGAGACCGAGCGCGAGCACGTCGGCAAGCTCCCTGGCGTTGCGCAGGGTCGAGAACAGGAAGGACAGCGGCGTCAGCAAGAGCACCGCGGCGCCGAAGGTCTGCGACAGATTGGCGGCGAGAAGATAGCCGATGATGGTCGCGATCAGCGCAATCCCCATCAGGCCGGTGCCGAGCCCATGCACGAAGGCGATGCGGCGCTCGCGCGGCACATGGGGCAGGAAGCGATAGCATTCGACCCACAGGGTCACCGCGGTGAAATGCGCGATCAGCACCAGGTGCCGCCGCTTGGTCTGGGGCGAGCGGATCAGCGGCAGCACCGCCACCACCATCGGAAACAGCCGGATCGCGCTCATCGTCACCGCGATCGCCGATTGCAGAATGGTCTGGCCGGAGCCGAGCGTGGAGACCAGGATGATCTGCGCCGGACCGGCCCATACCAGCACCGTGCTCAGGATCGCCCAGAGCATGCTGAAATGGGTGTCGTGGGCGAGCGCGCCGATGCCGATGAAGGTGACGAACAGCACCAGCGACAGGATGGTCGCTGACGTCGCGCGCAACCCCCAGCCGAAGGCGCGCAGTGAACCATGCCATTGCGGCAGATCGAGCGGAGGAAGTGTCACGGGCGGCCCAGCGGAACGAACCGAGATAAGGCTGGCGAAAGCGGCTCGCGTCAACCGCCATCAGCCGCGCGCGGGTCTGCGTCCGGCGCAGCCATTCCCCACACGTCACGCTGCCGCAGCTCTATCCGGAGCGATTGCGCAGCACGAAGCAGGCACCACCGGCTCCGCGGATCCGACTGCAGAGCGCGTCGGCCTCGGCCCGTGTCTCGGCGCCGATCCGCACCTGGTAGAATGCGCGGTTGCCACGCGAGCGCATCACCGACGACAGCAGGCTCGGGTCGCGGTCGCCGATGACCAGGCCGAGCCCCTTGATCGCCCGCGAATACATCGCGAGCGCCTTGTTGCGGTCGAAGCCTGCAGCGAGTTGGACGCCCCATGGTTTCGCGGCCGACAGCGCCACATGCTGCTCGAGCTCCGTGACGAACCGATTCGGCGCGCGCTTCAACATTGCCATCAACTGACGACAGGAGGTCGGCGGCGGGCTCGGCGGCGTCTTGCCGCCGTTGCCGGCGGCCGCCCACTCATCGATCGTGGCGCCGGTGATGGCCGAGACGTAGTTGCGGGTCTCCCAGGGCATCTGCCCCTTGCCGGCGAGCCAGTCCTGCACCCGGCGCGGCCCCGCATTGTAGGCCGCTGCCGCGAGCCCGAGATTGCCGAACTGATCGCGCAACTCGGCCAGGAACTGCGCCGACTTCGGCAGCGCCTGAACCGGATCGAACGGATCGAGCAACTGGCGCTCGTTCGCCGTGCCCGGCATGAACTGCGCGATTCCCTGCGCGCGCTGGCCGTTGCGCGTGACCGGCCCGACTGCATCGCTCTGAAAGCGGCTCTCCTGCCAGATCACGCGGGCGAAGAATTCGAGCGGCAGATCATTCGCCTTGGCTGCGGATTCGATCATCAGGCAGATCGCCTCGCGCGTACCGCTCTCCTTGGACTCCTCGGTCTTGTTCTCCGAGCCCTCTGCCGCAGCGTCTGCCGGCTTCGCAGCCTCATGCGGCGAGTCCTGCCGCGCGCCGTCCTTCGGATCAGCCGGCACGGCAACGTCACGGTCTGAGCCCTGCTCCGCCGCCACGCCGGACAAGGGCATGGTCAGCATCAAGGCAAGGCCGAGACAGGCAATGCGAGCAACGAAAACCATGGAAAGCATCGTGAGCGTGGTGCAATGGACGGCATTCTGCCGACAGACAAAGCCGAAGACCATGCGGGGTTCCACCGCGCGGCGCCTTGACACAGCGAACGAGCCGGCTAGCAATCCCCGAGTGCTGCAGGGAGCCCGACGGATGACCGCACCGACCGACGACAGACTCGGCTTCGCGCCCGACAGCGATGCGCCATTGTCCTACATGGCGCGCACGCGCGACTACTATCTGGCGATCGGCTATGACACGCCCTATCGCTGGGCCCACTACACGTCGGCGCCGTTCCAGCCCTTGCGCAAGCCGCTCGCGCAGTCGCGCGTCACCATCGTCACCACGGCCGCGCCTTTCGATCCCGCCAAAGGCGACCAGGGCCCCGGCGCGCCCTACAATGGCGGCGCCAAGTTCTACTCGGTCTATGACGGCGACACGTCGGCGCAGCACGACCTGCGCATTTCCCACATCGCCTATGATCGCGTGCACACCTCGGCCGAGGATTCCGGGACCTGGTTTCCGCTACCACAGCTCATAAGGCTGGCAAGTGAAGGCCGCATCGGTACGGTCGGACAGCGCTTTTCGGCGCGCCGACCAATCGCAGCCAGCGCGTGACGATCGAGACCGATGCGCCGGAGATTCTCGCGCGCTGCCGCGCCGACGCGATCGATGCCGTCTTGCTGGTGCCGAACTGTCCGGTGTGCCACCAGACGGTGAGCCTGGTGGCACGGCATCTCGAAGCGAACGGCGTCGCAACCGTGGTCATGGGCTGCGCCAAGGACATCGTCGAGCACGCCGCCGCGCCGCGCTTCCTGTTCTCGGATTTTCCGCTGGGCAATTCCGCCGGCAAGCCGCACGACGCGGCTTCGCAGGCCTTCACGCTCGAGTTGGCTTTACGTGTCCTCGAGAGTTCACCAGCCGCACGTACGACCGTGCAATCGCCGTTGCAGTGGAGCGAGGATCACGGCTGGAAGCGCGACTACAGCAATCCCGCCATGCTCGCGCCGGAAGAACTGGCGCGGCGGCGTGCCGAGTTCGATGCGCAGAAGGCGATCGCGCGGCAGGCTCGTGGAAAGCAGGTGTGAAAGCCACACTCGCGCGAAACTCGCCCGGGAATTTCTTCGGATAATGCTGATTGCGCTTGCCGTCCCGCTCCAGTTGCGCTTGAGTTCCCCCGGGTTTCAAGGGGGCAGTACCAAATGAGAGTTGTAGCGTTGGTGGCGCTGTGCGCCGCGCTGGGAGGTTGCGCGTCCGTAACGCGTGGTACAACCGAGACGATCAGTGTCGCGTCGACGCCGTCCGGGGCCGAAGCCTCGATCGCCGGTCTCGAAGCGCCGATGACCTGCACGACGCCCTGCTCGTTCGTCGCCAAGCGCAATGCCGACATCTCCGTCACCATCGAAAAACCGGGCTACGAGACCCAGATCATCCCGTTGACCAAGGACATCCCGGCGACCGGCGCCGCCGGCTTCGCCGGCAACATCCTGGCGGGCGGTCTGATCGGCATGGGTGTGGACGCAGCGACCGGCGCGGCGACCGACCACAAGCCGAACCCGGTGATCGTCACCTTGCAGCCGCGCATGGCGGCGCCGGCAGGCCGTACGCAGCGGCCACCGCGGCGGCCGGCCCCGCCGTCGGCACAACCGGAGGCCGGAACCTAGCGCCCGCCAGCCCCGTCAGCCAGCCGCCGATTGCGCCTCGCTGGGAGTGACCGCGTCGACCGGCAACGCGAACTGCTCGACCCGGTTGAGCGGCTTCTTGTTGAGCAGCAGCCGGGTCACGTCGGGGCGCGAATAGTGTCCCGCCGGATCGGCGGCGTTCTTGGCGATGCCGATCATGCCCAGATCGATCTCGGCGATCAGCAGGCCTTCCTGCTCCGGCGGCAGCTTGTCCGCGAGCGAAGAGCCATCCGGACCGAAGATCGCGGCATGGCCGCCGCCGACATGCAGCAGCGCGTGCTTGTCGGGCCGGTCCACACAGCTCGTCGATCATCGCCTGCGAGACGGTGGCGCACGGCGCCAGCACGAAGCACGAGCCTTCGACCGCATAGACCCGCGAGGCGGCGTTGTTGACCTCGGCGCCGAGCGCCGGCGCGAACGGATCGTACAGCGAGAAGCTCGGCCAGGCCGCGACGTGCACCTGCTCGTTCTGGGCGTACATGGCGTATTTCGACAGCGGCTGCAGATGCTCCCAGCAGCACAGCGCACCGATCCGACCGATGTCGGGACGGTCATGCACCGCAAGGTCACTGCCGTCGCCCTCACCGTAGACGGTGCGCTCGGCATGAGTAGGCCGCAGCTTGCGGCGCCTGGCAATGGTCTCGCCGTCCGGGCCGATCAGCCATTGCGCGATGTAGAGGCTGCCGCCGTCGCGCTCGGACAGTCCCAGCACGGCCGTCAGCCTCGCCTTGCGCACGGCAGCCCGCAGCGCCTCGGCCTGCGGGCTGTCATAGGCCAGCGAATTGTCGAAATAGCGCTGCACGAAGCCACGCCCGATGCACCAGGCCGGCGAGTCCATCCAGATGTGCCAGGGATAGCCGGGGATGAACACCTCCGGAAAGGCGATCAGCTTGGCGCCCTTGTCGGCCGCCTCCTCGATCAGGGCGATGGTCTTCTTGATCGAGGCGTCCAGGTCGAGCCAGGCCGGCGCCGCCTGCACCACCGCCACCTTGTATTTCGGATGTGCCAGTCCCATCGCTGCTGCTCCCTGATGCCCGTGCGCGGCGGATGGCGCCGCGACCGGGCCAACTATTGACGCCAGCCGGCTTTCGCGCTCGTCTCCCAGGGAACGAAAATTCGACTGCGGCCGAGACCAAGACCCAGCCGGCCCGGAATTTGCTGCATTGCCACAGATCAAACCGGCACAGGTGCAGGAGGAGACGGACCGATGCCGATCCTGTTCACCACCGATGGAAGCCCGGGCCACCGCCGGCTGGCGCTGTGGCAGGATATCGTCTGTGATGTCTATGTCGGGCTCGACTGCACATCCGATCTCGGCAGCGCGTTTCGCGGCTCGGTGACCCACACCGCATTGGGACGGGCCGTGTGCTCGGAGGTCGCCTCGGACCGGCAGCGCGTGCACCGGACCTCGCAGCGGATCTCCAGGGCGGATGCCGACTTCATCCTCGTCGCGCTCGGGCGCGAGGATCGGCGGCGTCGTTCAGGATGGCCGCGACACCGTGATCCGGCCCGGCGAGTTCGCGATCTACGACACGACCCGCCCTTATGAGCTGCAGTTCGACGCCGCGTTCAAGCAGATCGTGTTCAAGCTCCCGCGCGAGATGCTGCAGCGCCGGATCGGGTCGACCGAGACCGTGACGGCCATCAGCTTCGGCCCCGACAGCCCGCTCCAACCGCTCGCCCACGACTTCATCGTCAGGCTCTGCGAACGCGCCGAGCACATCGGCCCCGAGCATGCCGAGCGGCTGGCGGACCAGGCCGCCGACCTGCTCGCCATGACCCTGGCCGAGCGGCTGCGCACACAACCCCTGCCCGCCTCGAGCCATCGCGCAGCGCTGCTCTATCGGATCAAGGCCCACATCCGCACCCGACTGTCCGACGCCGATCTCTACTGCCGGAGATCGCACGCGAGCTCGGGCTATCGACGCGCTACGTCAACGATCTGTTCTCGGACGAGGAGACGTCGTTCCAGCGCTTCGTGCTGGCTGAGCGGCTCAAGCAGTGCCGGCGCGATCTCGGCTCGCCGATGCTGGCGCATCGTCAGATCAGCGAGATCGCGTTTTGCTGGGGCTTCAATGACCTCTCGCATTTCGGCCGCGTGTTCCGCGAGCAGTTCGGCCTGTCGCCACGCGAGTGGCGGCGCAGCACCTCGAAGCGCTAAACTCCCTTGAACTTCCTTGAAACGCGCCGGCCGCATGCGCTGGTCGGCCGGGCCGGATCTGCGATGCGCCGTTTTGCCTTGAAGGCTCTGTTTACCCTCCTGACGTTGAACCGGGATGATGACGATCCGCCCCGTTGGGACCGCATCATCCTGATCGGCTCGACGATCGTGAGCATTGGCCTGATCGGGCTTTACGCCTATGGAAAGGCCACCGGCCGCTGGTAGGCCGGACGAGTCGGGTGGACGTGACATGATCTTGCGAGCAGGGCTTGGGCTGGCTGTGACGTGCCTGCTCGCAGGCCCAAGCCATGCGTTGGACAGCGAGCAGAGGCGTGGAAAAGCGCTCTTGCAAAGCCTTTGCAGCCGATGCCATGCCGTAGGTCTCACGGGCGCCAGCCCGCACCCCGACGCGCCCCGTTCAGGACCTTCGGTGACAGCAAGCTCTACGACGAGGATTTCGCCCAGCGGCTGCAGGCCGGCCTGTCGACCATTCACAAGGACATGCCGAGCTTCCAGTTCGACCGGCCCGAGGCGGAAGCCGCGGTCAACTATCTCAAGGCGATCCAGGTCCGCCCCAAACGGCGGTGACGCGTCGGCGCGCTCCGCCGGCGTGGAACAGGATTTGTACCGGCAGGTTGCCCGTTCCCGTCCATTGCCCGCGGCCCGGCAGCGACCGGTGCCCGCATGATGCCGACGACGACCACGGGTCTGCACGCCGACGGACTGCCGCTGCCGCAGCGCACCTGGGCCATCGTGACGATCGCGCTCGGTATCGTGCTGGCCGTGGTCGACGGCGCGATCGCCAATGTGGCGCTGCCGACGATCGCCCGCGACCTCAATGCCAGCCCTGCCTTTTCGATCTGGATCGTCAACGGCTACCAGCTCGCGGTCACGATCTCGCTGCTGCCGCTGGCCTCGCTCGGCGAGATCATCGGCTATCGACGGGTCTATCTCGCCGGACTCGTGCTGTTCACGGCGGCCTCCGCTTTCTGCGCGCTCGCCGACAGCCTGCTGCTGCTGACGCTCGCGCGCATCCTGCAGGGCTTTGGCGCCGCCGGCATCCTCAGCGTCAACTCGGCGCTGGTGCGTTTCACCTATCCGCACGCTCTGCTCGGCCGCGGCATCGGCATCAATGCCATGGTGGTCGCGGTGTCCGCCGCGGTCGGTCCGACCATCGCCGCCGGCATTCTCGCCGTCGGCAGTTGGCCGTGGCTGTTCGCGATCAACGTGCCCCTCGGCATCGTCACCTTCGTCTTCGGCTTCCGCTTCCTGCCGCATACGCCGCGCGCGCCGCACATGTTCGATTGGCAGAGCGCGGCGCTGAGCGCGGTCGCCTTCGGCTTCCTGATCGCCGCCGTGGACAGCCTCGGCCATGGCGAGGCGCTGGTGACCTGCGCGATCGAATTCGCCGTCGCCATCACGGCCGGCGTATGGCTGGTGTATCGCCAGACCCACATGGCCTCGCCGCTGCTGCCGCTCGATCTGCTGCGCATTCCGGTGTTCGCGCTGTCGATCGCGACCTCGATCTCGTCGTTCTGCGGCCAGATGCTCGCCTTCGTCGCGATCCCCTTCTATCTCGAAAGCCATTTCGGCTATTCGCCGGTGCAGATGGGCCTGCTGATCACGCCGTGGCCAATCGCGGTCGGCCTGACGGCACCGATTGCGGGGCGGCTGGTCGAGCGCGTGCCGGCCGGGCTGCTCGGCGGCATCGGTCTCGTGATCTTCGCGTGCGGGCTCGGTGCGCTCGGCCTGCTGCCGCGCGAGCCGTCCGCATGGGACGTCGTCTGGCGCATGGCGCTGGCCGGCTGCGGCTTCGGCCTGTTCCAGACGCCGAACAACCGCACCATGATCGCGGCCGCCCCGCGCGAGCGCGCCGGCGGTGCCAGCGGCATGCTCGGCACGGCGCGGCTGCTGGGCCAGACCACGGGCGCGGCCCTGGTCGCGATGTTCCTCGCGATCGACACGTCCGACGGCACGCGGCTGTCGCTCTTGACCGGCGTCGGTTTCGCGCTGGTCGGCGCATTCCTGAGCATGCTCAGGCTGTCGCCGGCCGGCGCCCGCGGCGCCGAGCGCGTCCGCGTCCAAGACGGCCAGCGGCTGAAGGGCGAGTAGCGACAGTGATGGCGGAC
The DNA here is from genome assembly GCA_050641875.1 of Bradyrhizobium oligotrophicum. Taxonomy (GTDB): domain Bacteria; phylum Pseudomonadota; class Alphaproteobacteria; order Rhizobiales; family Xanthobacteraceae; genus Bradyrhizobium; species Bradyrhizobium oligotrophicum_B. The sequence continues at coordinate 5,229,052 of CP192619.1, read as the reverse complement.
TGGACGACGCTGGCCCTGCTCGCCCTCGCCGCCTTCGGCTCGGGCATCGTCAATGCGCTGGCCGGCGGCGGCGCGTTCTTGACCTTCCCGACGCTGCTCGCCGCCGGAATTCCCGCGATTGACGCCAACGCCTCCAGCACCGTCGCGCTCTGCCCCGGCCAGTTCGTCAGCGCCTGGACCTCCCGTGAGATCTTGAACGACGCAAAGGCGCCCTGGCGCCACGACCTCGTGCGGCTGTCGATCATCAGCCTGATCGGCGGCACGCTCGGCGCCGCGCTGCTCCTGGTCACACCGTCGGCCGCCTTCAGCCAGCTGGTGCCCTGGCTGTTGCTGTTCGCCACGATCGTGTTCGCCTTCGGCATGCGCTTTACGCCGAAGGATGGCGCACGGTGGTTCGGGCCGCGGACCATCCAGGCGGTCCAGTTCGTGATCGCCATCTATGGCGGCTATTTCGGCGGCGGCATCGGCATCCTGATGCTGGCTGCGCTGGTCTTCTATGGCCTGCGCGACATCCGCGCCATGAACGGCATGAAGGTACTGCTCGCTGCGCTCATGAATATGACGGCCTCCGCCATCTTTGCGTTCTCGGGCCGCGTGCATTGGCTGGAGACGCTGACGATGATGGCCGCTGCCATGGTCGGCGGCTTCGTCGGCGCGCGGCTCGGCCAGATCATCCCGCCGGCCCATGTGCGCCGCTTCATCATCGCCGTCGGCTGCGGCCTGACGGTGTATTTCTTCGTCAAGCCGGCCTGAGCCGGACGTCGCATCAAAGCACCTCTCGTCAACGAAAAGGCCGGCGCGATGGCCGGCCTTTCGTATTCATCTCGTCGCGTCAGGCTTACGCCTTGACCAGCGGTCCCTTCGGAGCCGGCCCCTTCGAGCCGCCGCCCGACTTCGGCTTGCGCTTGCGGGCGGCCGGAACTTCGGACTTCGGCGTGACCGGGCCTTCGACGAACTCGAAGCCGATCTTCTCCTCGACACCGGATTCGTCCTTGACGAGGACGACACGGACGTGGCCGCCGCCCTTCAGTTTGCCGAACAGCACCTCGTCGGCGAGCGGCTTCTTGATGTGCTCCTGGATCACACGGCCCATCGGCCGCGCGCCCATCTGCTCGTCATAGCCGTGCTGGATCAGCCAGCTCTTGGCCGGTTCCGACAGCTCGATCGTGACGTCACGGTCGGCGAGCTGGGCCTCGAGCTGCAGCACGAACTTCTCGACGACCATTCCGATCACCTCGACATTGAGGTGCGCGAACGAGACGATGGAGTCGAGCCGGTTGCGGAATTCCGGCGCGAACTGCCGGTTGATCGCCTCGTGGTCGTCACCTTCCCGCTTCGAGCGATGGAAGCCGAACGCCTGCTTGGCCATGTCGGCCGCGCCTGCATTCGTGGTCATGATCAGGATCACGTTGCGGAAGTTGACCTGCTTGCCGTTGTGGTCGGTGAGCCGGCCGTGATCCATGATCTGCAGCAGCACATTGTACAGATCCGGATGCGCCTTCTCGATCTCGTCCAGCAGCACCACGCAATGCGGATGCTGGTCGACGCCATCGGTCAGCAGGCCGCCCTGGTCGAAGCCGACATAGCCGGGGGGCGCCGATCAGGCGCGACACCGTGTGCCGCTCCATGTACTCCGACATGTCGAAGCGCAGCAGCTCGACGCCCAGGGTCGAGGCGAGCTGCTTGGCGACCTCGGTCTTGCCGACGCCGGTCGGACCCGAGAACAGATAGCAGCCGATCGGCTTCTCCGGCTCGCGCAGGCCGGCACGGGCCAGCTTGATCGAGGCCGACAGCGAATCGATCGCCTTGTCCTGGCCGAACACCACGCGCTTGAGGGTCTGCTCGAGATGCTTGAGCACCTCGGCATCGTCCTTCGACACGCTCTTCGGCGGAATCCGCGCCATCGTGGCGATCGTGGTCTCGATCTCCTTGATGCCGATCGTCTTCTTGCGCTTGTTCTCCGCCAGCAGCATCTGCGCCGCACCGGATTCGTCGATCACGTCGATCGCCTTGTCCGGCAGCTTGCGGTCATGGATGTAGCGCGACGACAGCTGCACCGCGGCCTCGATGGCCTCGTTGGTGTATTTCAGCCGGTGATAGTCCTCGAAATACGGCTTCAGCCCCTTCAGGATCGCGATCGCATCCTCGACCGACGGCTCGTTGACGTCGATCTTCTGGAACCGGCGCACCAGCGCACGGTCCTTCTCGAAGTGCTGGCGGTACTCCTTGTAGGTCGTCGAGCCCATGCAGCGGATCGAGCCCGAGGCCAGCGCCGGCTTGAGCAGGTTGGACGCATCCATCGCGCCGCCCGACGTCGCACCGGCGCCGATCACGGTGTGGATCTCGTCGATGAACAGGATGGCGTTCGGATGCGCCTCGAGCTCCTTCAGCACCTGCTTCAGGCGCTCCTCGAAGTCGCCGCGATAGCGCGTGCCCGCGAGCAAGGTGCCCATGTCGAGCGAGAACACGGTCGCGGCCGACAGCACCTCCGGAACCTCGCTGTCGACGATGCGCTTGGCGAGACCCTCGGCGATCGCCGTCTTGCCGACGCCGGCTTCGCCGACGAACAGCGGGTTGTTCTTCTGGCGCCGGCACAGCACCTGGATGGCGCGGTTGATCTCGGAGTTGCGGCCGATCACGGGATCGATCTTGCCGTCACGCGCCTTCTTGTTGAGATTGACGCAATAGGTTTCCAGCGCCTCGCCCTTTTTCTTGGAGTCCTCGTTGCCCTTGGCTTCGGTCTCCTCGTCGACGCCGCGAACCGGGCGCGCTTCGGAGACACCAGGACGCTTGGCGATGCCGTGGCTGATGTAGTTCACGGCATCGTAGCGCGTCATGTCCTGCTCCTGCAGGAAGTACGCGGCGTGGCTCTCACGCTCGGCGAAGATCGCGATCAGCACGTTGGCGCCGGTGACCTCTTCGCGGCCCGACGACTGAACGTGGATCACGGCGCGCTGGATCACGCGCTGGAAACCTGCGGTCGGCTTGGCGTCGTCGCTGCCGTCCGTGACCAGATTTTCGAACTCGGTTTCGAGGTAGTTCACGAGACTGCCGCGCAGCTTGTCGAGGTCGACGCTGCATGCGCGCATCACGGCCGCTGCATCGGGTCATCGATCAAGGACAGAAGGAGGTGTTCCAGTGTCGCGTATTGATGATGACGCTCGTTGGCGATCGCCAGCGCACGATGCAGGGATTGTTCAAGGCTTTGAGAAAAAGTCGGCATGCGCGTCCTCTGTGGCCCCTTGCCATCATGATCGCCGCCGCCCGGTCAGGCAACAACAACCTTCGTCAAATATAGTTATAACCGAGTGCGACAAAAGACCGGCCGAGGCGCTCGATTACGGGTTCACCGGATCGTCAATGCAAAACCCGTTCCGATTGCGGCAAATCCGGCTGCGACAACCGAACGAGGCAGGCCGCCGAGCCGCGAGATAAGGACCAGAGCGGCCGTAATTCTTCGGGCGAAACGTGAAACCTGCCCGGATTGTGCTGACCTCGTCTGCGACAATTCGCGGCCTTCGACGACCTTCGTCCGATGCCGATTCGCGGCGATCAATCGGGCAGCGCCCCGAACAGCCGGAGCCCCCGGCCCCTGGCTCGCAGATGCGCGCGTCGGCGGCTCTCTTCGCGGAGGGAGCCGGCTATTTCTTCTCCATCACACACTGCAACGGATGCTGGTGCTTGCGGGCGAAGTCCATCACCTGCGTCACCTTGGTCTCGGCGATCTCGTAGGTGAAGACGCCGCACTCCCCGATGCCGTGATGGTGCACGTGGAGCATGATCTTGGTCGCGGCCTCGACGTCCTTGTTGAAGAACTTCTCCAGGACGTGAACGACGAATTCCATCGGCGTGTAATCGTCGTTCAGGATCAGGACGCGGTAGAGGTTGGGGCGCTTGGTCTTCGGCTTGACCTTGGTGATCACGGACGTGACCGGGCCACCGGTGCCACCGGACTTGTTGTCGTTATTGCTCATCCTGGGCGCGGATCGGTTCAATCTGGAAGTTGGCTGCGACATCTTGCACGCGTTAGATATGGCTGCGAGGCTCCCAATAAAGAGTTTCCCTCGGAGGGTTGCTCTCAATAAGGGTTGCCCCGACCTGTCCCCTGCCGGGCCGCTTCCGCCACCCGGTCCTGCTTTCCAGATCGCCTGTCCCAGCCGACCGGTCCGGTCGGACCGACGCCAGGAATATGGGTCAGCGACCGGTTTGCCGCAAGCGCAGGGCCAGGACGGACCGACGCTCCGGCAGGACCGATTCCCTGCCCCGGCGATGAGGCGCAAGGTTAATCAAACCGGTCGCATTTTACAAAGCCCATTCAGCGGGCATTGACAGGGAACCAGCTCGGTTGCGGGCGCGGCGCCAAACTGCGGGCATTGGCCCGGTGTTTCGCGGTTTCGATTTACCCGGCCTTGACGAAGCCGAACCGAAAACACCTGCAGAAAACCATAATTGGTGAGCGACATGACCGATGTCCCCTTCATTCGATTCTGCCGCCGCGCCGTCCGACGGTTCGCCTGCGACCGCGGTGGCAACATCTCCATGCTGTTCGCTATCGCGCTCGTCCCTATCCTGGCCTTCGTCGGCGCAGGCGTCGACTACAGCCGGCTGAACGCCGCGCGGTCGTCGATGCAGGCTGCGCTCGACGCCACCTCGCTGATGCTGTCGCGCGACCTGGCGCAGGGCACCATCACCGCAGCCGACATCGGAACCAAGGCAAGCGCCTATTTCAAGGCGCTCTACACCAGCACGGACGCGCAGAACGTCACCGTGACGGCCAGCTATACCGCCTCGACCAGCTCATCGGCCTCCAACATCCAGTTGTCGGCCTCCGGTCAGATCGTCACCCAGTTCATGAGGATTGCCGGCTTTCCGACCATGGACTTCGGCGTCAAAACGACCTCGACCTGGGGCGACGTGAAGATGCGGGTGGCGCTCGCGCTCGACAATACCGGCTCGATGGCATCCAGCGGCAAGATGTCCGCGCTGCAGAACGCCGTGGCCGGCAGCGGCGGGCTGATCGACCAGCTCAGCGCGCTGGCCAAGACCCCGGGCGACGTCTACATCTCGGTCGTTCCATTCGCCAAGGTCGTCAACGTCGGCGCCAGCAATTACGCCAAGGACTGGATCGACTGGACCGACTGGCAGAATCCGCCCACGATCCAGCCTGCCAATGGCTCCTATCAGGCCGCAATCCCGAACGGCAGCTACGCGCAATCGCAATGGGACATGGTGGGACCGGGATCCTCCTGTCCATTCAAGTCCGGCAACGGCTTTCCCTACTTCTCCTGCACCAGCGACCCGGCGACCGGGAGTTCGAGCGCATCGAGGATTCCGTCGAGTGGAAGCTACAGCGGCTACATCTGCCCGGGCTACGATTCCGCCTCGCACAGCTACTACAACGGTTGCTGGAACAGCGTTCAGACCAGCACGCGGGTGAACTGGTGCACCGGCAGCTATTGCAGCTGCCCGACCAGCGGCAGCAACCTTCCGAACAATACGTGCAGTTGTACGGGAAGCGGATCCAGCACGGTGTGCAAGGTCAACACCTTCACGCACACCTGGATCGCCAACACCAAGAGCACCTGGACAGGATGCGTTGCCGACCGCACCCAGCCGAACGACGCGAATGCCGTGTCGCCGGCGACCTCCGACGTGACGACGCTGTTCCCGGCCAACCAGCACATGGAGAACAACATCCAATATTGCAGCAGCACGGCCTCCACGAAACTCGCGGAAATCGTGCCGCTGAGCTACAGCTGGAGCTCGCTGAAGAGCGCCGTCAACGCCATGCAGCCGACCGGCGGCACCAACCAGGCGATCGGACTTGCCTGGGCCGTGCAGTCGCTGATTCCGAACGGCGTGCTGGGCGCGCCGGCGGAGGACGTCAACACCACCTATAATCGCGTCATCATCCTGCTGTCGGACGGCCTGAACACCGAGGACCGCTGGCCCGAATACGGCAACGGCTCGTCGCAAGCCTCGGGCAACCCGATCGACGCGCGCCAGGCCCTGCTCTGCTCGAACCTGAAGAACACCAAGGATTCGAAGGGCAACGCGATGTACACGATCTACACGATCCAGGTGAACACGAGCTCACCCGCCGATCCGACCTCGACCGTGCTGCAGAACTGCGCCAGCAGTCCCGACAAGTTCTACATGCTGACGAGTTCGAGCCAGATCGTGACCACGTTCAACTCGATCGGCACCGCATTGTCGAAGCTGCGGGTTGCCAAATAACAGAAGCGCCGGGCACCGACAGCGCTCCGCCTTCAGCCAACAAAAAGCCCGGCGCAAGCCGGCTTTGTGCTCCCTGCGGGCGCGAACGGTCAGTGCGCGGCCGGCGGGGTGAACTTGGCGGCGATGCCTTCCAGCGGCTTGAACGCCTGCTTGGCGAGATCCGAATACAGCCCGGCGATCTTCTGCGAGATCGGCGACGAAGGTCTCGTAGGCGGACTTGGCGAACTCGGTCTGCACCTCGAGCACCTTGTCGAGCGACTTCACGCCCTGGAGCTTCTCGACGAACGACTTGGTGTCCTCGAACGACTTCTTGGTGTAGTCGCCATACGCGGTGGCGATGGCTTGGAGGCCGTTCTGCACGGTGGTCGCAGAGTTCACGACCGTCTCGAACTGCTCTTTGCCGTAGTTCTGAAAATCTTCAACCTTAAACATGTGGCATTCCTTTCCCTGATTTTGAGCGCCCTCAGGGAAGCCCCGGCTCCCTGACGCATTCACAATATAGTGCAGCGCACAAAAAAATCAAGAATCTTGTGCAATGCACCATCCCGGGCATTGCGGTCTTCATGCACCGTCAGGCGCTCCAACCCGGGTCAGTTCGGCAGAAATACCGGCCATCGCCGCAAGGTTTCTTTAATCCTTTGGCAACTCGACCGTCCTAACCTCTCCGGTGGTCCCGGCCAGCGTCGGCCGAACCGTAAAGCTGTTCTAAAACAGCGTCTTAACAAAACCTCAGTTCGAGCCCTTCGATGCTTGGCAGCGTCACGGCGCGATCGGGAGGTCCGACAGGCACGGTCACGGGGGCGTTCGGCACAATTTCGCCTTACGAGCCGGTGATCACGTCAGAAATTGGACGGGGATTTCATGCTTCGCAAAAAAATGGCTTCCTCGCGCCTGTTGCGAGTTGGCGTCTACGGACTGATCACCCTCGCGACGGCAGCAGTGGTCACGGTCGACAGCGCAGAAGCGCGCCGGCGTCATCGGCACCACCACGCGCGTCACTCGCCCCATACCGACGAGGGCAGCTACAGCCCGGCCTTCGCCTCGATCATCGTCGACGGCAATTCGGGCGCGACCCTGACCGCGACCAACCCGGACGCATTGCGGCATCCCGCGTCGCTCACCAAGATCATGACTCTCTATCTGCTGTTCGAGCGCCTGGAGTCGGGCAAGATGAAGCTCGACACCGAGATGCCGGTGTCCGAGCACGCCTCCGAGCAGTCGCCGACCAAGCTCGGCCTGCGCCCCGGCCAGACCATCCGCGTCGAGGACGCGATCAAGGGCCTGGTGACGCGCTCGGCCAACGACGCTGCGGTGGTCATTGCCGAGGCGATCGGCGGCGACGAGGATGATTTCGCCAAGATGATGACGCGCAAGGCGCGCTCGCTCGGCATGAGCCGCACCACTTATGTCAACGCCTCGGGCCTGCCCGCCGACGAGCAGATCACGACGGCACGCGACCAGTCGATCCTCGGCCGCGCGATCCAGGACCGCTTCCCGCGCTACTATCGCTACTTTTCGACCGAGGTCTTCAATTATCGCGGCCAGTCGATCCGCAACCACAATCACCTGCTCGGCAGCGTCGAGGGCGTCGACGGTATCAAGACCGGCTACACGCGCGCGTCCGGATTCAATCTCGTGACCTCGCTGCGCCGCGGCAACCGCCATCTGATCGGCGTCGTGTTGGGCGGCCGCAGCGGCGGTTCGCGCGACGCGATCATGCGCAATTTGCTCGCCGAGAACCTCGAGAAGGGCGCGACCAAGCGCACCGTCGCGGCGATCGGCGAGCGCGGCGGCTCCGATGCCGGCGACGACCAGGGCACGGTCCAGCTCGCCTCGGCCTCGCCGGAGACCCCGGCCCCGAGCCGCGCCGCCAAGCTGATCTCGACCCTGTCGGAAGCCACCGCGGCCCTGCCGCCGGCCGCGCCGAAGGAAGCGAAGGTCGAGCCCGCGCCGATGACATCGGGTGTGATCCAGACCCAGCCGATGTCGATCGTTCCCGGTTCGACCGAGCCGATGAAGCCCGTCAAGGTCAGGACCGTTCAGGTCAAGGCCGGCGCGGTCAAGCTCGCCACGGCGGCCCCGCAGCCGGTGGCGCCACCGCCTGCCCCGATTGCACAGCGCATCGAAGCGATCGAGCCGGCGCCGCCGATGGTGCGCGCCGAAGCCGCCCGCCCCGAGATGCCGCCGCAGCCGCCGGGCCATGGCACCGGCAACGGCATTCTCGGCGTGCTGCCCGCCTCCAGCCTGCCGGCAGGCTCGTCGCAGGCCATGGCCTATGCGGCGCCGCCGGCCCAGCCGACGCAGATCGCCTCAGCGAGCGCTGCGCCGGAGCTTCCGAGCAAGCCTTCCATCACGCGGAGCGGCTGGATCATTCAGGTCGGAGCGCTGGACAACGAGGCCGAGGCCCAGAAGCGGATCGAGGCGGCGCGCAGCTCGGCACAAGGTCTCCTCAGCAAGGCCGATCCCTTCACCGAGACGGTCGCGAAGGGCGACAAGACCCTCATCCGCGCCCGCTTCGCCGGCCTCGATCGTGATCAGGCCGAGGCCGTCTGCAAGAAGCTGAAGCGCGCCGACATCTCCTGCATGACCGTGCACAACTAACGCCGGTACTGATCCTGTTCCGATGAGGCCCGCGCGACACAGCGCGGGCCTTTTCGTTTGCGGACCACGCGATCGATTGCCGGACGCACGGGTGCAAACCACTCGTCAAGGATTTGCCGCTAGAACTTTTTCACCATGACGAACGATCGTGCCTGGCAAGGGCGAGAGCCGCCGGCGTCGACAAAGTTGCGTTGAAAGCGGGTTCGGTGTTGTGGCGTTGGTGGCGTTGCCGGAGTTAGCCGTGATGCGTACGAAGCAAAGTATCCTTGGCCTCGTTCACCCGGGCGGCGAGATACGTCGACCCCCTTGGTCGGGATGCAGTTTCTTCATGAGCGCACGGTGGGCGCGCCCGATCTCGTCTCGCCCCGCGCCCGGCTGCAGGCCAAGGATCTGATAGGCCTCCTCTTCCGTCATTTTGGAGCTCGACGCCGCGCTGCGCTGCCGCCCTGCCGCATCGCCCTGCGCGTGCTGACGCCAAGCGGGAAACCGGCGGTCCAGATAAGTTTCAAGTAGAGCGACGCTGTCGGCATCGAGGCTCGGCGTCATCGCGGCGAGCTGCGGCAGATCGAACTCGTCCAGCGACCGGCCGGCATGGGCGCCGGCGACGAAGCGGCCCTGCATCTGCCCGCTGTCATGATCGAGCACCATCTCGATGAATTGCGAGCGCACCCGCGAGCTCTGACCGGACGAGCGCTGTCCTCCCAGCCCGAACATGCTGCCGAAACTGCCAAGCCCGCCCGGCGACCAGCCGAGCAGCCCGGCCCCGAACAGCCCGATCGGGATCGCCACCACCAGCTCGCCGCGGAGGCCGGTGAAGGCTGCCACCGCGAGGCAGCCGATACCGCCGGCAACCTTGATCGCGCGCGCCAGCGCCGCCGGATTCGCGTTCCGGAACATCTGCAGCAACAGATAAAGGGTGATGACGGCGACGGCGCCAGCGATCAGTGTCATGGCCCGAATATAGGGCGTGTCGGGACAAAAAGCATGATCGGCTGCATGTGAGCCGCATGGGCTCAACAGTCTCGGCGTCGCGCCTGATGCTCACGACGGCCGGGATGGCACGTCATCTCATCTGCCCGATCAGGCGCGCCGCGCCGCTTCGGAGCCGGCGAGCCGGAGCAGCGCTGCGCGGCCCCCGTCGCGTAGGCCGCGGCGGCGCGCAGAAGATCGCGCAACTGCGCGGATGCGCCCGGATCGAAGCGGCACCACGCTCCTCCCGACAGCCGCGCCATCTCGCGAAACGCCTGCTCGGCCGCGGGCTCATGGCCCTCCTGGAACATGAACAGCGGGACCTTCAGCAGCCCGAGCTCGCCGGCCTTTGCGCAGAGCTCGTCGACATTCTCCTCCATCGCGTCGCCAACGAACACGACGGCGCGGATTCCGGACGCTGTCGCATGGCGCCGCGCCTCGGCAAGAACCTTGCCGATCTGGGTCTTGCCGCCGCGGCAATCGATCTTGCCCATCAGCCGGGCGAGCTCAGCGCTGTCGGAGATCCAGCCAGAGGCGCGGCATTCATCGAAGCCCCGATAGTACACCAAGCGGATATCAAGGCTGCCGAGTGCGGCGGCCTCGCGAAACATGTCGGCCTGCAGGGCACAGGCCATGTCCCAGGTCGGCTGGCGGCTCAGCGTCGCATCAAGCGCAAAGACGAGACGACCTCTGGTTCCCTGAGCTGCAGGAGCCATGGCCTTGGCCTGCGCAACGAACGCCGCGACGGCGTCTGCCGTGGAGCGCTCATGGTCCGGCAACCGCTGCTGGCGCGAGCCATCCTCGGCCGAGGTCATCGGCGCAGAACCTGGCTTCGAACGATGATCGACCATGCACGCACCTTGCCCGGACGCGCATCATGTGGGCAGCCGGGCGACAGCTTCAATGACCGCAGCGGCACATCTGCCGGTACGACTTCCGCCCGTCGTGGTGGGCGGCAAGGGTCAGGCCAAGCTGCCGCGCCCCCGGCTTGCGCGCTCAATGCGTCAGCGGCTTGGCCGGCGTCGCGGTCTTGCCAACCGGCGCATAGGGCGCGACGGGACCCGGATCGAGCAACGGGGTATTGGTCTTGACCGGCCCGACGTCGCTGGCGCTGTCGCTGTCGGCGAGGAACTTGTCCAGCATGGCCTGGATCGACGACTTGGCGTCGTCAGGTCCGGTATCGCGCATGTCGTTGTGCTGGAAGTCCGTCTTGACGACGGTGATGCCTTCCTTCTCGCAGATGTCGTCGCTCGGGATCACGCCGGGATCGGTCTTGAATTGCGGGTCCTTCGAGCGGAACGACAGGATCTTGAACCTGCCGTCGGTCACGAAGGGGACGCGGAGGTTGTCGAGCGTAACGACCTTCCGGACGTCCTCGGGATACTGCTTGGCGAAATACATCGAGATGTCGCCGCCCATCGAATGACCAACGATCGTCAGATGATCATAGTCGGCATTTGGCTGCACTTGGTGCATCTGCTCGACGGCGAACCGGATGTTGGCGACACCGCGCTGGATCTGCGGCAGCCGGCCGACATAGGGCTCGCCGATCTTCGTCACCATCGGCGCGTCGGTCGGCAGGTCGTGCTGGATGCTGACCGCCATGTAGCCGCGCGCAGCAAATACGTTGGCCAGGAACGAGTACTCGGTGAACTTGACGGTGTTGCCGTGATTGAGGATCGCGACCGGCAGCTTGATCATGCCGGCTTCGGCCTGCATCTCCTTGTCGCGGCGGACGGCCACGGCGACTTCGACCAGACGGTTGTCGCGCGAGGCGTCATAGAACCTGATGGTCTCGTGCCGGATCGCCCACTTGCTCGCGGTGAAGTAGCCGACGGCCGCCAGCACGCTGACAGACACAAGAACGGTTATTCCACGCTTCATGTTCGTCCCTCGGGAGCACAATCAAAGGTAGTTTTGAACCTGTAAGACTCTCGCGACCCGTTCTGTTTAATATATGTAACGGCGCTGTGACAGGAAGACCAAATGTTGTGTATCCGCAGCCCGTTCGTTGTGCGCCGCACCTAGTTGCTGTGCAGCATAGCGGGTTCCGCCGCCCGTCTCTTGTGACTTGAGCCCTGAACGTCAGGTTCAAATCAGTCATGAATTTGACGGTAATCTAGCGAAATTGGCGGCTGCCGCGTTGACCTGGGACAAATCTTCTTCCGTCCGCCCAAACAGGCTGAACGCGCCGTTACCCGCCACCGCCGTCCGCAGATTGTTTAACCAAGCCGCGCGCACGTTCAACGCGCACAATGTCTCAGGCGAGGTCTCGCCTGAACCTGGACGGTATTCAGGCGCTGATGATGTCGTGGAGGTCGAGCGGCTTGTCGACCTGGGCGAACCACTCGGCGCGGTTCGCGGCGCGGCGGCGGCCGCGCTCGTCCAGCGGCAGCTTGAGCTGGCGCAGCAGGCTGGTGACCTCCTCCCGGGCCGTGACGTGGCCGAGATTGGGGCGGGTGCCCAGGGTCGCCTCGTCGATGTCGTCGAGCGCGGTCAGTCCGCGTGGGAAGAACTCACGGTAGACGACGCGTTCGGCAAAGCCGTCGATGGCGCGAAAGCCGAGCCGCAGCGACAGGTCCTTGAGGCCGTCGGCGACCAGTTGCTTGTTGCGGGAGCCCAGCATCGACAGCCGGTTGCGGACCACGATCCAGTCGGTCATCGCCCCGTCTACTTGGCGGCGCTTGCGCCGGACGTCACGCACCATCTCCGCATAGTGGCTCTCGCCGGTCACGGCATAGGTCGCGGGATCGACCGTTCCAAGCACGTCGAAGTCGAGGAAGCTGTCGTTGATCGGCGTGACCAGCGTATCCGCCATCGAATGCGCCAGGCGCATCAGGTAGCTGTCGTTGCCGGGCGTATCGATGACGATGAAATCGAACGAGCGTTCGACGGCGCTCACGGCCTCCATGAACTGCTGGAACTCGGTGTTCTCGTTCTCGTCGATCTGCAATGTCCGGCCGAGCTGGATGCAGTAATGCGTCGGCAGTTCGAGGCGCAGGCCGGTGCGGCGCGCCCAGGCGCTGCGGTTGTTGATGTAGTGGGTGAAGCTCTGCTGGCGGCAATCGAGATCGATCGTGGCGACACGCTGGCCGGCCTTCAGGAGTGCCACGGCAATGTGCAGGGCGGTGGTCGACTTGCCCGACCCGCCCTTCTCGTTTCCAAGCACAACCACGTGGGCCGAGCCCGATTGTCCTTGGCTAGTTTGCACCAGCATGTTGTCGACCTCTTACGATCATCTTCGAGTCACGGTCGTCTGCGGTCAAGTGAAATGCATCGTCATCGTGAATCCCACGGGGGACGCATCCTCCGCTACTACTTGACGCGCGCGTTTACCAACTCCGCATCGGACGCGGAGACGTGCTAACAGGCGTATTCAAGTATGCTGAGCGGCGTGTCGCGTTCTTGTTAAGGGCAGTCGCCCGAGCGTCAAGGCCGAACAGAGCAACCACAATTTTTCGCTGTGAGATCGAGCAAAAATGTCACGAAGCCCGCGCGTCGCCCGCACCGTTTCCGCCCTCCGCCGCGAGCTCGACAGCTTGCGCGCGAGAAAAGCCAGCATCGCGCTCGTGCCGACCATGGGCGCCCTGCATGAAGGCCACATCTCGCTGGTCCGGCTGGCGAAGCGCCGCGCCGACAAGGTGGTCGTCTCGATCTTCGTCAACCCGACTCAGTTCGCGCCGACGGAGGATTTCGGGTCCTACCCCCGGACCTGGAAGGAGGATGTTGCGAAACTTGCGGCCGAGCGCGTCGATCTGATCTGGCATCCCGACGCGAAGGCGATGTATCCGGACGGCTTCGCGACGCGGATCGTGCCGGAAGGCGCGGCATTGGCCGGGCTGGAGGATCGCTTCCGTCCGCATTTCTTCGGCGGGGTCGCGACCGTGGTCGCCAAGCTGTTCACGCAATGCCGGCCGGACGTCGCGATCTTCGGCGAGAAGGATTATCAGCAGCTCCGCGTCGTCGCCCAGATGGCGCGCGACCTCGATCTCGGCGTCCGTGTCGTCGGATCCCGTACGGTGCGCGAACGCGACGGACTCGCGATGTCGTCGCGCAATGTCTATCTCACTGCAGACGAGCGGCGGACGGCGCCGACGCTGCACCGTGTCCTGAAGGAACTGGCGGCCCGGCTGCGCGCCGGCGACGACATGCAGGCGGCGGTTGGTGATGGCGCCGCCGCAACCACCGAAGCCGGCTTCGCCCTGGACTATCTCGAGGTCCGCCACGCCGAGACGCTGGCGCCCATCGCCCGGAACGAGTCGGGGCCGAAACGCATCCTTGTCGCAGCCAAGATCGGAACCACGCGACTGATCGACAATATCGCGGCGTGAGCCGCCGGGAGACCAGCCGTCCGCCAAGACCGTGAGCGGCTCCCTCGCCCGCAAGGCAGAGGCAACGGCAACTGACTCCGCGTCGAGCCTACGTCCTGCCCTTGCGAGCGAGGCTGAACTTCCGCCCCGCGTGGGATGCTCACGCGCAACACCACCGGCTCATCGAAGTGCTACAGCAGGCCGAGATCGCGCAACTCCCGGCGCAGCGGCTCGGGCATGGCTTCGACGCCCGCCGCACTGGACTTGCCGAGATCGGCCGGCGCATCCTCGGCGGTCAGATAGCGCCAGCCCTGGAACGGACGCATCGGCCGCGGCGACACCGCGATCACCTTCGGCTGCATGATGATGCGGCACCGCCCGATGCCGTCGCCGTCGCGGAACGGCTCGATGCCGATGATCTTCTCGCGCGCGGCGACCTCACCGCGAATCACCCAGTACAGCGAGCCGCCGGCGAGGATGTCCTCGACTCGTTTCGGCGTCATCCGCGTGACATGGACGTGCTGCTGCGGCAGGCCCTTCTTCTTGGCCGCGAGCATGCGCTCGGCGATCCACTCCTTCAGCTCTTTTACGGACTCGCAGCCGACGGCGAGCTTGATCAGGTGCAGAGGCATGATGGCGGTTCGACCAGCGGGATCTATTCGTTGTTGGCGGCCGGCTCGGCGGCCTCAGGCGCCGCTTGAGGCGCCGCGGCGGCCGGCTTCGGCTTCGGCGCAGCCCTCTTGGCCGCCGGCGGCGCCTGGGCGTGGCTGGCAGCCACGGTCGGCGGGGCAGCGGGCGACGGCGCAAGCTGCGTCGGCGGTTTCGGCGCAGCAGCCGCCGGGGCGGCCGAGCGCGTCGAGGCGGTCGGCTCGGGATTCATGATGCTGACCGGCGGGGTGTTCGCCGCGCTGGGAAATTCCGCGGTCGTCGGCTTGCCGCTCGGCGCCGACGGCGCCACCCCAGGGGGCGCCAGTCCCACAAAGGTTCCAGCGACCGGCTGGCCCGGCGCCGCATTCCACTGCGAGGCGTAGCGCGTCACCAGCCCCTCATAGGTGCGCCCTTCCATGTTGTTCATCAGCTGCTGGCGATCGCCCACGGCACGGAACATCACGCAATCGCTCGGCGTGCAGCGGTCGCGTGTCAGCAGCACATAGGCCATCAGGCCGTAACGATCGCGCTCGACGGCGCGGCGCAGCGCCAGCAGTTCCGCGGTCATCACCTTGTTGGCGCTGGCGACGTCGCCCACCTGGGACAGCCGGCTCAGCATGCCCGCCGCATAACTGACGGCAGCGGCCGTCATCTCGGCCGATCCGAACAGGCTCTTCTCGCAATTTGCGAGCACCAGATCGCCGGCGAGATCATCCACGCAGGCCAAGGCTGGTGGCGAGAGGCCAACGGAGGCGGTCACCGCAGGATCTCCATTGGCGCCACGCGGGGTCGCATCCTGGCTCCGCATCATCGACGCCACCGCAATCCCGACCGCCAGCAGCGTGATCACCGTCAGCGCGCCGTTGGCGACCGATTTTTCGGCCCTGAGCAGCGTAATCAGCACGACCAGTGCAAAGAAACCCGCCGCGGCAACGGTGAGCCACATCGGGAACGCCGGTGAGTTCAAGAGCTGATCCAACGAGGAAGGCCAGGTCGAGTTCATGCGCGCTTGTTCCTGACGTGGGCCAGTGAAAGCGGCCCCGATGGCGTCCCTACATGGGACGGCCGTGAAACGATCATCAAATTCAAATGATCACCCGATCGATTGCGGCCCCACCAAGACATAAGACGATTCCATACGCCTGCGCGCGCCGGATGGTGTGGAGCTACCCGCTATCCCCAAAGGGATCGCGCAGCAATCGCCATCGTCTCGCGCCACGGCTCCCGAACGCGTGGCAACTCCTCCTCTCGCTTCGGCTACGTCTCCGGCGGCCGCGTCCGCCGACGCGGCACGCGGTTCTCAAGACAAGGCCAATTGGCTCTCTCTGGCAACCCGCTCAAAGGCTTCCGTCGAGCTTTTGATCCGATACTGGCAGTCGTCGTCTTCCGTCGGAAGCTGGCGGATAATCTCGTAGGTGCCGGTGGCCGCCGGACGCGAGACGTTGCTCGCGGTGAAATAGACGGTCGCCCCAATGGGGAACTTGTGTTTCAACGCCCTCTCCTGCTCGCATGCCGGCAAGAGCCCCTGGTCCCGCTGCCCGGGCCGGCGTGTCTTTATAAATAACGCGCTTATATCACGCCGCCGCCCGCCCTGACCAGCGACCTCACGACATGGCAAACGCGGAGATTGCGAGATTCTTCAACGGGATGGGTCCGCAAACGGTATTCCTGGACGAGCGGCTCGGGGTGCGCTCGTCCACCACGGACCAAATCGCGAACGGACGAGACCGTTCAGACGTTCTCGACCCGCTCGATGACCCAGTCCTCCGCGAGGCCGTCCTTCACCCAGGCCGCGAAGGCCGGCATCGCCATCATCATGTCCATGTAGGCGCGGGTTTCGGCGGCGACCGGAATGGCGAAGCTGTGGAAGCGCGTGACCACCGGCGCGAACATGGCGTCGGCGGCGCCGAAGCGGCCGAACAGGAACGGCCCGCCATGGCCGTAGCGGGCACGGCAGTCGCGCCAGATGTCCTCGATCCGGGCGATGTTGGCCTTGGCATCGGCAGACAGCTCCACCGGCCGCACCGGCCGGTGCAGATTCATCGGGCATTCGTTGCGCAAGGCCGGAAAGCCGGAGTGCATCTCCGCGCAGATGGATCGGGCATGGGCGCGGGCGGCGGCGTCGGCGGGCCACAGCCCCGCCTGCGGGAAGCGCTCGGCGAGATATTCGATGATCGCGAGAGAATCCCACACGCTGATCGCGCCATCGATCAGAATCGGCACCTTGCCGGCGGGGGAATGCTTGAGGATGCGCGCCTTGTCGGCGGGATCGTCGGTGTAGAGCGGGATCACGATCTCTTCGAAGGCGATGTCACAGCCGCGCAGCGCCAGCCACGGCCGCATCGACCATGAGGAATAGTTCTTGTTGCCGATCACCAGCGTCAGCGTCATGTCCAGCCGTCTCCGTGTTCAGGCGTGCATGGGCCGCGCAATGCCGGCCATGGGAAGCCTTGCCTGCCGCGACGCATACAGGATCGGCGGCGGGCGCGTCGACACCGACTTGCTTCGATTTTCGCCCCGTGCGCTCAGCGCGAGAAATCCTGCGGCGTGAACGACATCTCGATCACCTTCCACTCGTCGTACCGATCCCGCGGCAGCATCGAATAGGGCTGGCAGGCGTTCAACGCCTCGACGGCGCTCTCCTTCAGCTGCGCAGCCTTCAGCGGTGCGATCACCTCCTCACCTCCGGCTCCGTCGCCAGCCGGCCGTCGGGCGTCATGGCGAAGCGCAGCCTGACCATGACCCGGTCGGACGGTGACATCGAAGCCGAAAGCCGGGCGCAGCTCCTGACCCGCTGACGCAGCGCCGTCTCCAGATTGGGCGCGAGGCTGGCCGTTGCCGCCGGCCCGGAGTCCTTGGCATCGTCCGGACCGCTTGCCGGCGGCAGCGGCGAAAGCGGCTCGGGCAAGCCCAGCATCACGCCGTATTTCACCGTGAGGTCGGGCTCCGGCGGCACATAGCTCGGTGCCGGAGCCGGTACGGGCGGCGGCGGTCTTGCGGCCGACTTCGCCTCGGCCTTGGCGGCTGACTTCACGGCCTTGGATGGCGGCGTCGGCGAAGGCTGCGGCTGCGGAGGCTTCGGCATCTCCTTCGCCTCCTGCACCGGTGGCTGCGCCGGCTCAGGCGCCGGAGGCGGCGCGGCGGCCGCCGGCGACAGGCTCGGCGCCGGCTGCGGCAGCGTCAGCTCGGGCGATGGGGACGGCGTCGGCACCGGCTCCGGCGTTTTCTCGGGTTCGTCGGCATCGACGATGTCGACGGCAACCTCGTCGGTCCTGGCGATCTCGTAGGGACGCACCGTGGTCGACACCACGACCCCGCCGGCGATCAGGAGATGCGCGAGCACGGACGCGGCGATGCCCCAACGGATGAACTGCCAACGTTCCATGCTGCTTCACTACGCCCGCGCATGAGCGAAGGCGCGCGGCGCGCCATCGCTCCTGATCATCGGCAGGGCATCCGGCAACCGCCGTCGTGCGGTCCGCCGACCGCTCCCTGTCCTGTCAGGCTGTAGCATAAAAGCGCGGGCGCCGCCCTCAATCCCATTTCGGGGCAAAGGCGAAGTCGGTCATCCGTCCTTCGGGGCTGCCCATCGCGAAGATGTCGGCCATGTCCTGCTCCGAGAGCTCGAAATCGAACACGTCGAGGTTCTCGGACAGCCGTTCGATCTTGGAGGTGCGCGGGATCGCCACGACGTTCTGCTGCACCAGCCAGCGCAGGCAGATCTGCGCCGGGCTCTTGCCATGGGCGCGGCCGATCCGCGTCAAGGTCGGATCGTTCTTGATCTTGCCCTTGGCGATCGGGCTGTAGGCGACAAGCGCGATGCCATGGCGCACGCAGGCCTCGCGGACCTTGGTCTGATCGAGATAGGGATGATACTCGACCTGGTTGCACACCAGCGGCTCCGGCGATGCCGCCACCGCCTCATCGAGCAGACCGACCGTGAAATTGGATACGCCGATATGGCGTGCGAGCCCGAGCGTCTTGGCATGCGCCAGCGCGCCGAGCGTCTCGGTCAGCGGCACGTGCGGATTGGGCCAGTGCAGCAGCAACAGGTCGACCTCGGAGACTCGCAGCCGGACCAGGCTCTCCTTGGCCGAGCGCTCGAGATCGTGCGGCGCAAAATGCGTGGTCCACACCTTGGTTGTCAGGAACACCTCGTTGCGCCGGACGCGGGACGCACGCAGGCCCTCGCCGACCTCGTGCTCGTTCTCGTAGACCTGCGCGGTGTCGATGTGCCGGTAGCCGAGGGTGAGCGCCTGCTCGACGATGCGGCTGCAGGCGCGGCCGCGCAGCTCCCAGGTTCCGAGACCCAAGGCGGGAATCCTGGCACCGTTGGCCTCGATCATCAGCATGGCCGTGCACTCCAGAGCGCGTGCAACATTATGTAGGCACACGCTGGGCGTTGCCAACGCACGACCCGTGGTTGGCTTAAGTCTTGGCTAAGGCCGCAAATACCGTCTCCGGCGCATGCGCGATGACGGTGAGGAGTGCGCGCGCCGGGCCGCGCGGCATGCGCTTGCCCTGCTCCCAATTGCGGATGGTCTCGACGGGCACACCGAGCTTGGCGGCGAATTCCTGCTGGGTCAGATGCACCCGCCGCCTGAGATCGCGCACTTCGAGCGGAGCCGCGGGCGCCAGCGGAATCTCCTCGCCGTCGCGCAGCTCCACGATCCGTCCATCTGCCTTCAGCCGCAAGCGTTGCATCGTCCGACTCCGTGTCGAGCGACAGTCTCGCCGAACCGCGTTAAGGCCGGATTAACGATATAAGTCGTTCAGGCGCCGGGGTTATTTCAGGCCGAACCAGAGCGTGGCGATGCCGAGAAACGAGAAGAAACCGACCACGTCGGTCACCGTCGTGACGAATGTTCCCGAGGCGACGGCCGGGTCGGCGCGAACCCGTTCGAGCACCATCGGGATCAGGATGCCGCCCAGCGCACCCGCGACGAGATTCGAGATCATCGCAAGCCCGATCACGATGCCCAGCCCGGGCATCTTGAACCACGCCACCGCGGCGATGCCGGTCACGAGCGCGAAGGCCAGGCCATTGACGAGCCCGACCAGCCCCTCGCGCATCACCACCCGCATCGCGTTGTTCGGCCCGAGCTCGCGCGTCGCCAGCGCGCGCACCGCGACCGTCATGGTCTGGGTCGCAGCATTGCCGCCCTGGCTGGCGACGATCGGCGCGAGCACGGCCAGCGCCACCATCTGCTGCAACTGCCCCTCGAACAGGCCGAGCACCGAGGACGCCAGGAACGCGGTCGCGAGATTGATCAGCAGCCAGTTGAAGCGGCCCTTGGCGATGGTCCAGACACTGTCGGACAGTTCCTCGTCACCGGACACGCCGCCGAGCGCCTTGAAATCCTCGTCGGCCTCCTCCTCGATGACGTCGACCACGTCGTCGATGGTGATGACGCCGGCCAGCCGGTTCTCGGCATCGACCACGGGGGCTGCGACCAGATTGTACTTGCCGAACAGCCGCGCCACCTCGGCCAGATCGTCGGTGACGGTGACACGACGGCGGTCCTCGTCGATCAGCTCCTCCAGCGGAACCGGACGGCGGGCGCGCAGCAGCGCATCAAGCGACACCGCGCCCTGCCAGTGCCGGGCGTCGTCGACCGCATAGATCTCGTAGAACCGCTCGGGCAGATCCGGCGTCTCGCGCATGTAGTCGATGGCCTCGCCGACCGTCCAGCCCAGCGGAACCGCAATGAACTCGCTCTGCATGCGGCGGCCCGCCGAGCCCTCGGGATAGTCGAGGCTGCGCGCCAGCACGTCGCGCTCCGACGGCGGCAGGCGTTCGAGGATCTCCTCCTTGTCCTCCTCGTCGAGGCTTTCCAATAGCTCGACGGCGTCGTCCGATTCGAGCTCGCGCACGCCCTCCGCGACGGTCGCAGGCTCGAGCTCCTCGAGGATCTCCTCGCGGACCGCGTCGTCGACCTCGTTCAGCGCGGAGAAGTCGAAATCGGTGCCGGTCAGCTCGACCAGCCGGACACGGTCGTCCGGCGCGAGCGCCGCGATCAGGTCGCCGAGATCCGCCTCGTGCAGCTCGGCCACCTCCGCGCGCAGGAACGCCTCGTTCTCGGCGGCGATGGCCGCCGTGATGGCCGCGATGAATTCGGCGCGGATCTCGCCGGATTCTGGTGCGCATCGGCGCGCGATCGCGTAGAGTTGCATCGGCATGGGCAACGTCCGATATCTCGTTCATGACGTGCCTCACGCGCTTGATTTCAGAGCAAATGGTCTGATTTGTGCCTTCACGCATTACATAATCGGCAACAGCGAGCGCAACGGGAAAAGATGCGGCCTTGGCGATCGATGACGGGATGGGTAAACGCGGCCGGCGTCGTGGCGGCGCTGCTCGCGGCTGACGTCGCCGCGGCCGCGCCTGCCGTATGCCCGCGCGAAGGTACGCTCGGCACGTCGCGCATTCTCACCGTCGACGCCGCGACACATCCGCGCGTCGGCCTGAAGAGCTTCCCGGACACGCTGCCGCTGCATGATGGCGAGGTGGTGCTGACCTTCGACGACGGCCCGTCGCCGCCGATGACCGACAAGGTGCTCGCCACGCTCGCCAGGGAATGCGTGCGTGCGACCTTCTTCCTGGTCGGCCAGCCCGCGTCGGGCCGCGCCGCGCTGGTCCAGAAGATCGCGGCCGAAGGCCACACCGTCGGTCATCACACCTTCACGCATGCGCATCTCGCGCACATCACGCCGGAACAGGCCGTCGATGAGATCGATCGCGGCATCGCCGCCGACGAGAAGGCGCTCAACGGCGTCGAGACGACCACGCCGTCGACGCCGTTCTTCCGCTTCCCCTACTTCGAATCGACACCGGCGACGCTCGACCTGCTGCAGTCGCGCGGCATCGTCGTGTTCGGCGCCGACCTCTGGGCCGGCGACTGGAACCCGCTGTCGCCGCAGCAGACTCTCAACCGGCTGACCAGCCGGTTGAACCAGGCGCGCAAAGGCATCATCCTGCTGCACGACCCGCAGCCGCGCACGGTGGCGATGCTGCCGGCCTTCCTGCGCTACCTGAAGAAACACGGCTATCGCGTGGTCCATGTGGTGCCGAAGCCGCCGGAGGACGTGCATGAAGAGCAGCATAGCGAGCGCCCTTCACCCGCGCCGACGCCGCCGCACGAAGGTGGTTAATCCGTCGTTCAGGAGCTCGGACTACGCTCGACTGCCGTGATCGCGGCGATTTCTGCCGCTTGCAATCCGGCAACAGCCGCGGGCAAACCGGAACCCGGAACGATGTCATCTCGCGACAGCCGAACATCCCTGCTATGTCTTGGCGGTCGCTTGCCCGTTCCGCGCGGCTGCGACACATCATCGAGCGTCGAAGACCCTGGCCGAAGGAGCCGGGACGGTGAAGGGAATGTGAGCAGCGTGATGCGTGATCGTCGGTGGGCTTGCGTCGGACGGCCAACATGGCTCGCAGTGCTGTTGGGCACCGTCGCCTGCTTCGCCTCCAGTGTCGGATCGTCGGCCGCACCCGTGGCCGATTGTCCCGGGCATCCGAATGCGCTCGGCACGTCGCGCGTCCTGGTGGTCGATCCGCGCGAGCATCCGCGCATCGGCGCGATGCAGTACAAGGAGACGCTGCCGCTGAAGGATCACGAGGTCGTCATCACCTTCGACGACGGCCCGCTGCCCAGGTACAGCAATCAGGTGCTGCAGATCCTCGCCGATCAATGCGTCAAGGCGACATTCTTCACCATCGGCCGCCAGGCCAAGGCCGATCCCGAGGGTGTGAGGAAGCTTGCGGCCGCCGGCCACACCATCGGCACCCACAGCCAGAACCATCCGCTGAGCTTCAACAAGATGACGCTCGACCAGGTCAAGCCCGAGGTCGACCAGGGAATCGCCTGGACGACGGCGGCGCTCACCGATCCGTCGGCGCTGTCGCCGTTCTTCCGCGTGCCCGGCCTGCTGCGCGGCGACGCCGTGGAGAGCTACGCCGCCTCGCTCGGCCTGCAGGTCTGGAGCGCCGACTTCCTCGCCGACGACTGGCGCAACATCTCCGGCGCCAAAGTCTACGAGCTCGCGATGAAGCGGCTGGAGGCGCGCGGCAAGGGCATCCTGCTGCTGCACGACATCCATGCGCGCACCGCTACGGCGTTGCCGAAGATCCTTGCCGAGCTCAAGGCCAAGAACTACCGCATCGTCCACGTCGTGGCGGCGACACCGGACCGGCCGGCGACGCCGACCGAGCCCGAGGATTGGCTGGTGCACCGTCCGTCGGACGAGACCCCGGTGGCGCATTGGCCCAGGATCGCGCCCGTCGATCTCGCTGGCGCCGATACGGGGGCTCGCGCCAGGCTGGACGATTTCGGCATTCTCGACGTGCCGGCGGCCGTCGCGCGTGTCGCGCAGAAGCCGGCATGGCCGCGTCCGCCGCTCGCGCCGCGGCTTGCGGCGCCGGCCTTGGCAGCGCCGGCGTCCGATCTGTTCGCATGGCCGCCTGTCGCGCCGCTGTCGGCGCAGCGGCGCCAGCTGGCCCGGCTCGAGAGCCCGGCCCCGAAGGCTGTGGCCGCCAAGCCGGCGCCGCGCCCGGTGCGCCTCGCCAGCCTCAGGCGGCGCTGAACATTCGCAGATGTCGCAGGTGAGGACGCGGGACGATCCGCCCGCGCCGCGCGCGATCAGTTCGAGACCAGTTTGCTGACGCAGAGGATGACGGCGGCCGCCAGGAAGAACAGGTCCATGTAGGACTTCTTCTCGCCGTCCTTGCGCAGCGATCCGACGTCGGACACCACCTGCCTGCTGACCACCTGCCCGACCGGCCCGTCGCCCAGCATGCCGGCCAGCCGGCGAACGTCCGACTCCATCTTCTCGATCCGTCCGAAGAAGTGGAAGGTGCGCACCACCGTGACGGCGCGCATGCCGGCATAGATCAGCACCACGAGCGCCAGCACGGCGCGGTTCTGGTACTTCTCGACGTAGTTCAGGCTGAGATAGACGGCCGCGAGAAATACGAAATTCGAGATGAAGCGGTACACGAGGCCCGTGAAGTTCATCTGCTCCCCCACATGATGTTCGGATCACTGGCCGACGACAGAACTCACGAAACGCGTTTCGCCCCCGCGTCCTGGTCCAACCGGCGTCACCCTAGGAGAGCGGGCTTGCGAATTCGTGAAGTGGGAATTTTGCAGCGCCAGAACAGGCCCGCTTGGTAAACAAGGGACTGCCCGGCGGGCGCCGCTGCAGCCTGCAATTGCAGGGCTGCAACGGCGCTCGCAGCTATGCGCCGAATCGCGCCGGCGCGCAGGCGGCAACGTCGACGCTCGGCGCCTCGCCGCTCATCAGCTCGGCGAGGATACGGCCCGTCGCAGGCCCCAGCGTGAAGCCCTGGTGGCCGTGGCCGAAATGCAGCCACAGGCCCTTGTGACGCGCCGCCTGGCCGACGACCGGCAGCATGTCGGGCATGCACGGCCGCGTCCCGATCCACGGCTCGGGCTCGACCGGCTTGCCGAGATCGATGAGCTGGCGCGCGGCAGCCTCGGCCTTGCCGAGCTGAACCGGGGTCGCCTTCGCATTCGGCGATGACAGCTCGGCGCCGGTCGTGATGCGCACGCCGAGCGCCATCGGGTTCATCAGATAGCCGCGCGCCGCATCGCGCAGCGGCAGATCCAGCGGGGCGCCGCCGGTGTAGTGACGGTGATAGCCGCGCTTGCGCACCATCGGGATGTCGTAGCCGAACCGCGTCAGGAACTCCGGCGACCACGGTCCGAGCGCGACCACCACGGCCTCGGCCTCGATGCGTCCCTCCGCGGTGGTGACGGCCCAGCCGTTGCCGGCCTGCGCGAGCGTGGTCGCGTCGCCGCGCAGCAGCTTGCCGCCGCGCCGCGTGAACAGCTCGGCATAGGAGGCGACGAGGCTGCCGGGATCCGACACGGTCCACGGCTCCTGCCAGTGCAGCCCGCCGATGCCGCTGTCGATCAGCCCGGGCTCGGCCTGCTTGAGCTGCTGCGCGCTGAGCAGCTTGAACTTGACGCCGAACGCCTTGCCGACCGTCTCGGCCTCCCTGGCCTCCTTGTCGAACTGCGCCTGCGTCCGGTGCAGCACGCGAAAGCCGTCGCGGCGCACGAGGTTGCCGGCCCCGGCCGCGAGGATCAGCGGCTCGTGCTCGGGCGCGGCGCGCGCGATCAGTTGCGCATAGGTGCGCGTCAGCACCTCGTGGCGCGCGGGGAACGAATTCCACCAATATTGCAGCAGCGGCCGCACGTGATACGGCAGCGCCGCGAGGCTGTAGTGCACGTCGTTGGTCCGCGCCAGCGCGATGTCGAGCACGCCCGCGAGATCATAGGGCATCGCGTAGGGCCTGACGGCTTCGCTCTGGATGATGCCGGCATTGCCGTAGCTGGTCTCGCGGCCCGGCTCCCTGCGGTCGACCAGCGCCACTGACCAGCCGCGGCTCTGCAGGTGCAGCGCCGTGCCGACGCCGACCATGCCGCCACCGAGAACGATCGCGCTTCGCATCGTCATCACTCCTGCTCAGGTCCGCGCCGCAGCGACGACGGTGACCTCGATCTTCACATCCGCGATCATCTGCGCCTGCACCGTGGTGCGGACCGGCAGCGGGTCCTTGAAGTGCCTGCGATAGGCCTCGTTGTAGGCGGCGAAATCCGCCTTGTCGGCGAGGTGCACCATGCAGGACACGATGTCGTCGAGCGTCAGCCCTTCGCCGGCCAGCGTCTCCGCGATGTGCTTGAAGACGAGATCGGTCTGCGCCGCGATGCCTTCCGGGATGCTGCCGTCATCCGCAACCGGAATCTCGCCGGACAGGAACACCAGGCCGCCGGCGCGGCGCACCAGCGAGAATGGCCATGAGGGGGCGTCGGACATCGTTAGTCGCTCCAGGATGTATTGATCATGGGTGCCGGCCTCAATCCCACGCCATGAAGCCCGGCGTCTGCGCCAGCGGCGGCAGCGAGGCGAGCCTGGCGAGATCCGGCCGCGGACGGCGCAGTTCGGCGTCATCGGCGAAGGCGGCTTCCAGCGCCGCGGCAACGCCGAGCACCAGCGCATCGCCGCCGCGCGGGCCGACGATCTGCAGGCCGAACGGCAGGCCGTTGTCGTCGAGACCGAGCGGCAGGCTCAGCGCGGGATGGCCGGCCAAGGTCACCGCATAGGCGAGCGCCAGCCAGTGGAAGTAGGACCGCGTCGGCACGCCGTCGATCTCGGCCGGATAAAGCTCTGCCCAGGGACGCGGGCTCAAGGTGATGGTCGGACTGATCAGCATGTCATGCTTTGCAAAGAAGCTCTGGTACGAGCGGTAGATGCGGGTCTGGTTGGCGCTCGCGCGCGAAAAATCATCGAGGCTGTAGCCGAGCCCCTCCTCGACATTGGCGCGCACGTTCGGCCCCAGCATCTCCGGCCGCTCGCGAAAATTCTTGCCGTGCTGGGTGAGGAACAGCGAGGCGCGCAGCACCGCGAAGGTCTCGTCGGCGCCGCTGCAATCGGGTGCGCCCTCATGCGCGTCGGCAAACAGCGGCGCGATGCGCGACACGCGCGCGCGGAAGGCGCGGCGGATCAGCGCTTCCGTCGGCGCAAAGCCGAAATCCTCGGTGAAGGCGAGCCTGAGCTTGTTGAGTTCGACCGCCGGCGGCACGGCCCAGCGCGCTTGTGCGCCGCGCACGGCCTCGCCCGGCAGGGTGTAGGCGAGCGGATCGCGCGCATCGTCGCTCGCCATCACCGACAGCATCAGCGCGGTGTCGGCGACATCGCGCGCCATCGGCCCGTCGGTCGACAGGCACGACCAGCCATGGGCGCGCTTCTCGCTGGCGACGAGGCCGTAGGACGGCCGCATCCCAACAATGCCGGAGAAGCCGGCCGGATTGCGCAAGGACCCGCCGGTGTCCGAGCCGGAGGCCAGCGGGGCCATGCCGCAGGCGAGCGCGACCGCCGAGCCGCCGGAGGAGCCGGCGGCCGAGCGCATCGGGTCGAACGGATTGCCGGTGGCGCCGAACACGGGATTGCGGGTGTTGCCGCCCGCCGCCCATTCCGGCGTGTTGGTCTTGCCGAAGATGATCGCCCCCGCCGCGCGCAGCCGGCCCACCGAGGCCTGGTCGACGGCCGGAACATTATCGGCCAGGATCGGGCTGCCATAGGTCGAGCGCATCCCGGCGGTGTCCTGGGTATCCTTGATCAGGACCGGCAGCCCGTGCAGCGGCCCCCTGTCCTCGCCTCTAGCGATCTCGGCCTCGGCGCGCTTGGCCGCCGCCCGAGCGCCGGCCTCGTCCAGGGTCACGACCGCATTGACGGCCGGGTTCACCGCCGCGATCCGCTCCAGACAGGAGTCGAGCAGCGCAACCGGCGAGATCGCCTTTGTTTTCAGCAGGTTGACCAGCTCGACGGCGGTCTTGTCGCAAATCGATTCCACGGGGCTTCTCTTTTCCGTTTCGGAAAACTATTTAGCATATACGAAATCGAATGCACGACCTGAAAACGCATTGTTCCACCGCTGTCCACGCATGACCTTCGGACATCGGAGCACGCAATTGAATTTCTTGCGCTTTGGCGCGAGATTGCCCGGACTGCCCCGGCCATCGGCACGCCTGATCCGCTAACGGATTTTCCGGAGATCGCTTTGACAGACACCGCCATCAGCGTTTCAGCCGAAGGCCCGCATTCCCAGCTCGGCCAGTGCCTGAAGGCGGCCCGGCAGGCGCGCGGGCTGACGCTGAAGCAGGTCGCCGAAAAGACCGGCATGGCGCTGTCGACCTTGTCGAAGGTCGAGAACGGCCTGATGTCGCTGACCTATGACAAGCTGCTGCAGCTCACGTCAGGCCTGCAGATGGATATCGCCGAGCTGTTCAGCCCGACGACGCCGCGCCCCGAGCCGGGCCGGCCGGTGACGGCACGGCGCAGCGTCAGCCGCGCCGGCCAGGGCCAGATCGTCAACACCCGATTCTACACCTACACCTATCAGTGCACCGACCTGATCGGAAAGCGCATGGTGCCGATGATCGCCGAGGTGCGCGCCCGCACGCTCGAGGAGTTCGGCCCCCTGCTCCGCCACAGCGGCGAGGAATACTTCCTCGTCACCCGCGGCACCATCGCCGTACACACCGAGTTCTACGCCCCGGAGATCCTGCACGAGGGCGACGGCATGTATCTCGACAGCACCATGGGCCACGCCTACCTCAACGCGGGCGAAGCCGACTCCGCGCAGGGCGTGTGCCTGTGCACCAGCGAGCAGGCCGATCTGTTCGAGCAGCTGCACAGGATCGCGAAGAAGGATGCGGTGGAGTGAGGGGCGGGTCGGCGGCACGTTGAAGCAGAGGTCGAGACGCGCTATGTTGAACAAAGAAAGTTTTTGTCCAACAGGATCCGGATCGCCATGGCCAAGGCACCTGCCGGCAAATCTCCCTCCCGCCGCGGAAAGCAAACCGCGCACGGCATATCGCGCCGGCCTCATGTTGAGGCGACGATTGGAAGCGCCGTCCCGAGCGAGACACGCGTCCAGGCCGTCATGCGGGCAGCCGAACGGTCCGGACTCCTCAGGGACAAGGCGGGGCGGATTGGCGGACGCGTGAGCTCCGCGTTGGTCCGGCAGGCCAAACGGCAAACAGGAATCGAGACGGATACTGACCTGATCGAGTTTGCCCTCGCGACCATCGCGCTCGAGGACAATTTCGCGGAAGTCTTCAAGGAATCGCGCGGAACGGTCGATCCGAAATTGAAGCTCGGCTATTGAAGTGGCAGCATTCGACTTCGAGAGCGCGCGGCGCTGGGCGCGTTTCGATCCACGGGGAACGCTGGCACGGCGGAGCGATGACGAGCTGCCATTTGTCGGACCCGGCCTGATTGCCGGACAAGGGCTTTTGCTCGACACTTGTGTCTATATCGACCAGATGCAGAGCCGCTCACCTCCGATCCTGGACGAAGTCATCGCGCGTCGTCAGGTCAACCACTCGATCATTGCGGTGCAGGAGTTGATGCACACGGTTGGCGCGTTGAACCCAACCGACTCGCGCACTGCGTCAGTCATCGCGGTGGTTGGACGACAGATCAAGGCGATGCCCTCGCATCGCATCTTCACCCCAGACGCCGAAATTCTTGGACGCGCAGCACTCCTGTCAGGCATCCTTTGCCGAACCCAGGGTTATGACAAGGATGGCAAGTTCCGCGCTCTCCAGGATTGCGCGCTGTTCCTTCAGGCGCAGAAGCTCGGCTTGGTGGTCCTGACGGCAAACGTAACCGACTACGACATAATGCTTCAGCTCATTCCGAAGGGACGAGCGCTGTTCTATCGGGGTGCCGAACCTGATCGGGCTTGAAAGCCGACAGCAGTGAACTGAGCCGGTCTCGGTCGCGCCGCTCGAGGCCTCATGTCAGCACAAGTGTCTTGGCCTCTTCGTGTCGAACGTTGCTGCCAATTCAAGGCCTTCCTGAACCTGCTTGGTGGCCGCGCAGGTTTCAGGGCGGCCTACAACGATCTCAAGCGGCGCTATCAAGGCCGGCCGATGGACGCGCACCGGTCGACAAATAACAGAAATAGGCGTCCCGAAAGGCGGCGCGGACGCGCGGCTGGACCTTGGTCCAGAACACTTGCTGGGAACGGCGTAGGCGGCATCGAGCCGCCAGCCCGTGACGCCGCGAGCCAATGCGCCATGACCGCAGCGACGTCTCCTCGCTCTCATGGTTCAACGCCGTCCCGAGCAGCGCGGGGGAAAACGCGGCTGCGCCGAAACTCTCTTTTCGTCTGTCTCCTCAACAACATCACCCCTGTCCAGTCGTTCCGTGAAAAATATTCCTCTTTCGTTTTTCCGGAAATCATGATTTCCTATCCCCGTCCCGCCTCGGCAAGAGGGGCGTATCGCGATCGTCACGGCACGCGGGGTGGGATGCGGTGGGTGCGTCGGCTCGCAGCGTGACGAAGGTCATGCGGACGAACGAATCCGATGCGCCGGCGAAATCGTAGGGTCCTGGCCTCCCGATGCTGAGGCCAAGCTCGCGACAACGCGTTCGCGTTGCGCGGGTGACGGGGGCAAGACAGCCGGTCCCCGGGGAGAGGACGTATAAGCCGCCCAACCATCGCGCGGGGAATGCCGGGATGTCTCGGCTGAACCTGTGGTTCCTGCCGCCTGCATTCTTGTTCGCAGGCGGGCCATGGGGGCGGCCAGCTCCCGGCATTCCCCGCGCCCTCGTCGTCGAGAGGGCGAAACGACCGACACAGCTCGGGCGCCCTGCGCGTCGCGAGGCAGAGACGACTTGCCTGGATGGCGCCGTCGATCGGGCGAAGCACGGATCGATGCACGCATGATCGCTGCGGGCTCAGATCGCCTTCCTGCCGGCCAAAGCCGACACGATCGCCTCCGACAATTGGCCGAGCCGGAACGGCTTGGCGAGCAGCGCGGTCGTCGCGCGGAACTGCTCCGGCACCAGCGAGGGATCGGCGAAGCCGGACATGAAGACGATCGGCAGTTCGGGCCATCTGCGGCGCACCTCGCGCGCCAAGTCGATGCCGGTCATGGCATCCGGCAGCAGAATGTCGGTCAGCAGCAGCGCGACCGGGTCCGGCCGCTCCAGTTCGGCCATCGCCGCGGCCACGTGGGTGACGACGACCGGGCTGTAGCCCATCGACGTCAGCATCGTCGATGCCATCGCGCCGACCAGCGGATTGTCCTCGACCACGAGGATCCGTTCGCCGGTCTGCGGCCGCGCCAGCCGCGCCGCACCGGTGCGCGCCCGACCGGTGGCGCCCGGCCCCGCGCTCGGCAGATACAGCGTGACGCAGGTGCCTTCCGCCACGCGGCTGTCGATCAGCACCGTGCCGCCCGATTGCCGCGCAAAGCCATAGACCATGCTGAGGCCGAGGCCGCTGCCCTTGCCGAACTCCTTGGTGGTGAAGAACGGCTCGAAGGCGCGGCGCGCGATCTCGGGCGGCATGCCGGCCCCCATGTCCGACACCGCGATCGTCACGTAGTCGCCGGGCATGATGCGCTCGTCGCCGTCGTCGAGCGGCTGGTCGAGCACGGCATTCGTCGTCGTGATCGTCAGGCGACCGCCGCCGTCCATCGCATCCCGCGCATTGAGCGCCAGATTGAGCAGCGCGTTCTGCAATTGCGTCGGGTCGATCAGGCAGTGCCACAGCATCGGGTCCTGCGCCAATTCGATCTCGATGTTCTCGCCGAGCGTCCGCTGCAGGATGGTCGTCATCCCGCTGACGAGCTGGTTCACGTCGGTGACCTGCGGCTGCAGCGCCTGCTTGCGGGCGAAGGCGAGCAGGCGGCGGTTGAGATCGGCAACCCGCTCCGCTGCCTCGATCGCCCGCTCGACCATGCTGCGGCGGGAGCTTTCGGCGGGCGCGAGCGCGTCGAGCAGCAGATCGAGATTGCCGAGCGTCGCCGCCAGCATGTTGTTGGAATCGTGCGCGATGCCTCCCGCCAACTGGCCGATGGCCTCCATCTTCTGGGCCTGGCGCAGCTCCTCCTCGATGCGCTTGCGCTCGGTGATGTCGACCGACAGCACGAAATAGCCGCGCACCGTGCCGTCCTGGCCGCGATCCGGCACGCGAATGGTCTCACACCAGCGTTCACGGCCGTCGGGAAACGCGATCTTCTCTTCGCCGCCCGCGGTTCGGCCCGCCAGCGCGGCCTCGATCTTCGGCCTCACTTCGCCACGTCGCGCCGGATCGATGTAGTCGTCGATCCGGCGGCTGCGACCGACTCCGCTGGACGGCTGCGCATACCATTCGCGTGCGACACGGTTGGCATAGCGGATATCGCCATCGGCGCCGACCTGGACGATCAGCGCGGGCACGTTCTCCGTGACCAGCAGATGCTGCTCGAAATTGTCGCGCAACGCCTGCTCGGATGCCGCGCGCAGCCGCCATTGCCGCGCCAGGACGAGGCCGAATCCCGCGATCAGCAGATTGAGGCCGGCGGCGATGGCGCTGTAGTACAGCGCATTGTTCTTCCAGCCGGCCAGATACTCGACCGGATCGCGCGCCACGGTCACCACCAGCGGCAGGCCGGCGACGCGCCGATAGCTGATGCTCCGCGACGTGCCGTCCGTCATGCCGCTGCCCTCGAAGCTGCCGTGAGGGGCCTGCAAGAGGTAGTGGCTGAACAGACGATTGGACCGAACGTTGCGGCCGGCGAAATCGTCGGCATGCGGCGAGCGCAGCAGGATCGTGCCGTCGTCGCGATAGAGCGTCACCGTTCCGCGCTGCCCCACGTTCAGCGACAGAAAGAACTGCCGCAGATTCTCGTAGTCGACAGCCACGACGATCACGCCGGCGAATCGTCCGTCCGGCATCATCAAGGCGCGGCTGACCGCGATGAACAGACCCTTGTTCACGCGCGAAGCCACCGGCACGTCGATGAAGAGACCGCGGCCGGGGTCATCGCGCTGGACCTCGTAATAGGCCCGATCGGCGAAATTGTTCTCACGGCCGGGAACTCCGTTGCCGGCGCTGTCGCCGAGCAGATTGCCATCGGCATCCAGCACGACGATGCCGCCCGCGGCGGGGTACGGCACCACCCTGCGCTTCAACTCGTTGATCAGGGCCGGATTGCCGGCGGTGAGCAGCGATGGGTCCTGCTTGAGACTGTCGATCGTCGTGTTCAAGAGCACGTCGACGCCCTGGATGTTGCGCAACATGTATTCTTCGAGCGCGCGGGCGAGATCGCCGTTGGCGGCCTCGGTGGTCCGAGAGGTCTCCCGATAATTGACGGAAAGCATGTGCGCCACGAAGGCATCACACAGCAGAGCCAGCACGAGGCCACTCAGCACGATGATCCACGGAGTCCAGCGCCGGTCCATCCAGGATCCGGACGCGAACCTCGTCCAGGCGTCGACGATGCCTTCCTGCCGCGGACCGCGCCGATGGTCGGCTCTCGCTTTGATCTGGTCCGGCATGGCGTCGAATTCAGGAGGTCGTCGGGCGGTTTGATGGTGAATCGATCGGCGCGTCAAGCATCGGCGAAGGTCCGGGTTGTGCCGAATTCCGCGTCTCCAGGCGCGTCGCGATCCATATCGCGGGCGCTCGATAGCACGGTTTGCCGGGGCGTGTCATCGGCACCCGCCAAGCGCTGCGGCGGTCGCGGAGGGGCTCGACGCGTCAGGACGCGATCAAAGCTGGTGCTCGAACGTCTCGCGCTCGGCGCGGCTCAGATGCAGGCCATGCTTGGTGCGCCGGTCCAGGACGTCGGCGGCCGTGACGGCCCACTCCTGCTCACGCAGGAAAACGAGCTCGCGCTCATAGAACGAGGCACCGAAATGGCGGCCGAGATCGCCGACGTTGCGGGACGCTCCGAGCAGGTCGCGCGCACGGGTGCCGTAGAGCCGCGCACAGTGTGCCACCACATCGCGCGGCAATCCCGGATACGCGCCAGCGAGATCAGCAAGGAACTGATCGAATGGCACGCCGAGATCGCCGCCCGGAAGAGGCGCGCCCGCCGTCCATGCCGGCGCCAGCCGCGGAAACCACGGCGCGAGACGTTCCATTGCCTGCTCGGCGAGCCGGCGAAACGTCGTGATCTTGCCGCCGAAGATCGACAGCAACGGCGGCTGTCCGGGTGCACCATGCACCTCGAACACGTAGTCGCGCGTCACCGCCGACGGATTGTCGGCGTTGTCGTCGTAGAGCGGCCGCACCCCGGAGAAGGCGTGAATGATATCATCCTTGCCGGGCGCAGCCCGGAAATAGCGGTCGAGCACGGCGAGCAGATAGTCGATCTCGGCGCCGTCGATCGCGACGTCGTCCGCGCGGCCGTCATGCACGATGTCGGTGGTGCCAATCAGCGCCAGATCGGTCTCATAGGGATTGACGAAGATCACGCGTCGGTCGGTGTTCTGCAGCAGATAGGCCTGCGATCCGCTCCAGAATTTTGGCACCACGAGATGGCTGCCTTTGACAAGCCGCACATTGTGCGCGGAGTTGAGCCCGGCGACACCCTGCACCACGTCCTGCACCCAGGGACCTGCGGCATTCACCAGCGCCTTCGTTCGGACAATCTGAACCTCGCCATCCTTGGAGCGCATCTCCAGCCGCCAGGCATCGCCCTCACGCCGTGCGCTCACGGCGCGGGTGCGCGGCAGGATGATGGCTCCGTTGTGCGCGGCATCGACGAGATTGAGGATCACCAGCCGGGCATCGTCGACCCAGCAGTCCGAATATTCGAAGCCGCGCCGGAATTCGGGGCGCAGCGGCGCGCCCTCCGGCTCATGCGCGAGATCGACGTTGCGGCTCGCCGGCAACTGCTTGCGGCCACCGAGATGGTCGTAGAAGAACAGCCCGGCGCGCACCAGCCAGGCGGGACGCTGCTCCGGCGAGTGCGGCAGCACGAAGCGCATCGGCCAGATGATGTGAGGCGCCGAGGCCAGCAGCACCTCGCGCTCGATCAGCGCTTCGCGCACCAGCCGGAATTCGTAGTACTCCAGATAGCGCAGGCCGCCATGGATCAGCTTGCCCGATCGCGACGACGTCCCTTGCGCAAAATCGTCCTTCTCGCACAGCAGCACCTTCAGGCCGCGGCCGGCGGCATCACGGGCGATACCAGCGCCATTGATGCCGCCGCCGATCACGGCGAGGTCCAACAGACCGTGATCGGTTCCGCTGCGTGAGACCGTCGCATTCATCGCTTGCTGCTGCGCTTCTTCTCAGGCTTGCTGCGCGCGGCGGCGCGCGCTTCGTCGCAGCCTTGGCCGGCTTCGCCGCTTTCGCCTTTGGCTCCTGCAGCCCGTAGGTCGAAAAGCCCTGCGCCGTCTCGGCGATCTCGGCGTCGCCGAGAATGTGCGGCTGGCCGAGCGCGAGCGACAGATAGTACTGCTTGGCGATGGTCTCGAGCTCGACCGCGAGCCACATCGCCTTGTCGAGATTGGCGCCGACCGCGATCATGCCGTGATTGGCGAGCAGGCAGCCGTTGCGGCCTTCCAGCGCCTCCAGCGCAAGCTCGGACAATTCGGCCGTGCCGAACCGCGCATAGCCGGCGCAGCGGATGTCGGTGCCGCCAAACGCCGCCATCATGTAGTGGCAGGCCGGGATCGGCTTGCGCGCGATGGCGAGCACGGTGGCATAGGTGGAATGGGTGTGAACGACGCCGCCGACGTCCGGACGGCCGCGCATGATGTCGAGATGGAAGCGCCATTCCGTCGAGGGCTTCAACGGCCCCTCCCAGGAACCGTATTCACCCTCGAGCGGCATCGAGGCGATCATCTCCGGCTTCATCGAGTCATAGGGCGTCGCCGAGGGCGTGATGAGCATGCGGTCCTTGTAGCGGGCGGAAATGTTGCCCGAAGTGCCCTGGTTCAGCCCCGACGCATTCATCCATCGGCATTTGGCGATGATGTTCTCGCGGATCAGCCGTTCCTCGCGATTCATGTCGAAAACCTTTCGTCGTCAGCAGGGATTGAGCGGCGGCTCGCCGGCCAGATAGCGGCGAACCTCTTCGGCCGCCTGATCGGCGGCAAAGGTGACGGTACGCACGGAGGCGCCGGCGATGTGCGGCGTCAACGTGACATTCGGGAGCTGCAACAGCGGCCAGTCCGGCGGCACCGGCTCGACGGCGAACGTATCGAGCATCGCGCCGGCCAATCGCTGCGAGCTGAGCGCGTCATGGAGCGCGTGATAATCGACCAGCGGCCCCCGCGCCGTGTTGATCAGGATCGCGCCGGGCTTGACCCGGGCCAGCGCGTCGCGATCGATGAAGCCGGTCGTTTCCGCGGTCACGCGGGCATGCAGGCTGATGACATCGGCCCGCGCCAGCAACTCGGGCAGCGCGACGTGCTCAACCCCGTCGTTGCGGTCCTGGGCGCTGAGCTGAACGTAGGGATCGGTCACCAGGATCTTGCAGCCGAACGCCTTCAACAGCTTCACCACGCGGGTGCCGATCGCGCCATAGCCGACGATGCCGACCGTCATCTCGCCGAGCTCGCGTCCCGTGCGATCGGCGCGGTAGAGATCGCCGCGCCACTCCCCGCCACGCATCGACTCGTGGCCGCTGCGGATCAGCCGGGTCTCCGCGAGCATGGCGCCGATGGTGAATTCGGCCACCGCGCTGGCGTTGCGGCCGGGCGTGTTGACGACCAGCACGCCGTGATCGCGCGCGGCCTGCATGTCGACGTTGACTGGACCGCCGCGCGACACGGCGATGAATTTCAGGCTCGGCAACCGCTGCAGCATCGCCCGCGAGATCGGAGCCAGATGCGTCACCAGCAGCGGCGCTTCACCGATGAACTCAGCAAGCTCGTCAGGATCGCCCATGAACTCCTTGAGCCCGTCGAGCTTGGAGCCCGCATAGCCGTGCTCCATCGGCTCGTCCGGCCAGGGCTGCTCGAGCATGCGGATACCGAGACGATCGCCGCAGATCGCCGTGATGCGCTCGGCGAACACCGACGGCAGCATGAAGCGGTCGCCGATGATGGCGATGGAGCTAGACATGATTGGCACCAGCGCGTTGCGCAGCGAGCTGCTTCCAGACCGGTCGCGCCGCGAGGCGGGCGTCGACGTAGGCCGGGAACAGCTGCGCATAACGTTCCGACAGCACCGCATCCGGCGCTTGCGGCTCATCCAGATAAGGTCTCACCCATTCCTCCGCGCAGATCATCATGTCCGGGTAGAGCCCGGTCGCGACCGCGGCGATCATCGCCGCGCCCGACGCGCCGGCCTCCTCGCGACGGCAGACACGAATCGTGCTGCCGAGTGCCGCGCCAA
Source organism: Bradyrhizobium oligotrophicum (assembly GCA_050641875.1). Lineage (GTDB taxonomy): Bacteria > Pseudomonadota > Alphaproteobacteria > Rhizobiales > Xanthobacteraceae > Bradyrhizobium > Bradyrhizobium oligotrophicum_B. The sequence continues at coordinate 5,192,623 of CP192619.1, read as the reverse complement.
GAATCGCGCCGAGCGCGCGGCTGCGTGCCGCGCCTCCGGTCAGGCGAATTTCCGTCGGCAGCGGTCCCATCGCCGCGTAGCAGTCGCGTGCGGCGAAGGCCAGTCCCTCCATCACGGCGCGCATCAGATCCCAGTAGCCGTGACGGGTGCGCAGGCCGACCAGTTGCGCAGACGCCTCGTGGGACACGAATGGTCCGCGCTCGCCGGCATCGGAGATGAAGGGATGATAGAGCAGATCGCCCGCCTTCGCCGCGAGCACGCGCTCGTCCAGCCGCCGGATCAGATCATTGCGCGACCGGACGATGCCTTCCATGGCGAGCACGCCGCGCGCGACATCGAGCAACCAGTCGATGTTCAAGGTGGCAGCCATGGTCGACTGCATCTGCGCATAGTGGTCCGGCACCGGGAACGGCATCGTATAGCCCGTCGCCTCGGCATTCAGCTTGACCGCGTCGGCGCCGTTCACCAGCCGCATGTGCATGCCGGTCGAGCCGATGATGGTGCAGCCGACGTCGGGGGCGGGATCATACAGCCCACCACCGAGCGCATTGCAGATCACGTCGACATAGCCGAGCGACACCGGCACGCCCTCGGGCAAGCCCGCCTCGGCCGCAGCCGTTGCCGTCAAGCCATGCGTCGTCGCGACGCCGTCGACGACATCTGGAAACAGGCGCGCGGCATCCGCAATCCCGATGAGACGCGCGGCCTCGCCGTCGAAGCCGCGCTTGCGAAAGTCGCCGCAGGAGAACGTCGCCTCGGAGGGATCGGTGGCCCGCTGGCCGGTCAGCTTGAAGTAGAGCCAATCCTTGCAGTGGAACGCCGTGCCCGCGCGTTGCAGCAACTCTTCATCATGTGCCTGCAGCCAGGCCAGTTGCGCCCCCTGCTGGCAGGCGTTGAGCCCGGATCCGGTGCGTTGATAGTGCGAGACATTGCGCTCGCCGCCGCGGAAGGCTTCGACGAACCCTGCCGCACGAGAGTCGAGCCACAGCAGCGCGGGGGCGACGGGATGGCCATCCGCATCGATCAGCCAGGTGCCATCGCCCTGCCCCGTCACGGCGATCGCGGCGACCCGGTGGGCCAGATCCGGCAGCGTGCCGCCGAGGCCGCGCAAGGCCGCGACGGTGTCGGTCCAGGTCCGCGCCATGTCCTGCTCGACGCGGCCGCCCGGCAACGTTGCGTAGCTGTTGGGAATGGCGAAGTCCCCGAGCTGGCGGCCATCCCGCGCAAACGCCACCGCCTTGATCACCGAGGTCCCGGCGTCGATGCCGATGATCACGTCGCGGATCGCAGCCGAGGTCATGTTCAGCGCACCTCCGCGTGGCGGACGCAAACGCCGTCTGCACCGAAAATGTGGAGATGGCGCGACTCCAGCGCGCAGGGCACGACGTCGCCCGATCGCGCCGCGATCTTGCTCGATGTCACCGCCACCAGCAGATGACCGGCGCACTCGCCCGCAATATGCGACTGATCGCCGAGCCACTGGTTGGAGACGACGCGCAGCCGCGCCTCGCCGCTGCCGATCGCGATCCGCTGCGGCCGGATGCCGACCTTGATCCGACCTGCTCGCACCAGCGTCTGCTGTCCCGCGACGTCCAACGTCGGCCCGGGAATGTGAAAGGCAACATCGGAGCCCACGGACAGACGGAATCCGCCTTGCTCCTGCGTCACCGCAGTCTCCAGCAGGTTCATCGGCGGCTCGCCGATGAAGCTCGCGACGAACAGATTGGCCGGGCGGTCCTTCAGCTCCCGCTCGCTGGCGAACTGCTGCAGCACGCCGTCTTCCATGACGGCGATGCGATCGGCAAGTGCGCTCGCCTCGGTCTGGTCATGGGTGACGAAGATCGCCGTCATGCCGCGTTCGGCGAGCAGGCCCTTGATGCGGCCGCGCAGCACGGCACGCAATTGCGGCTCGAGCTGGCCCATCGGCTCGTCGAGCAGATAGAGGTCGGCATCACGCACCAGCGCACGGGCCAGCGATACGCGCTGCTGCTGGCCGCCGGAGAGCGCGCGCGGATGATGATCGAGGATGTCCTCGATCTCGACCAGGCGGGCGATGTTGCCGACGCGTTGCGCGATCTCGGCGCGCGACAATTGCTGCGCTTTCAGCGCGAACGCAATGTTCTCACGCACCGTGAGCGGCGGATACAACGAATAGCCTTCGAAGGCCATCGCCACCTTGCGTTTCGCCGGTGCCAGATCATGGATCGGCCGCTGCGCCAGCGCGATCGACCCCGAGCTGACGCTCTCGAAGCCGGCGATCATGCGCAGCGTCGAGGTCTTGCCGCAACCGGAAGAGCCGAGCAGCGCGACGATCTCGCCGGCCCTCACCTCCATGTCGAGCGCGCGCACGGCATGAACCGGCGGCTTGCCCCGGCTGTGATAGACCTTGTCGACGTTGCGGATTTCGAGCATGCCCATCTCGGATCCTCACGCCACCTGCCGCCGCCGCGGGAGGCCGATGCGATCGCCCGTCGCATGGTCGAACAGCAACGCAGCTTCAGGCGAGAACCGCACGAACACGTCCTCGTCGGCGCCGGCTTCCAGCGCCTCGGGCACGCGGGCCGCGAGCCACTCCGAGCCATCGGCAAATCGCAGCAGCACCACGGCGCGCTCGTGAATCGGCGTGACCGCGACGATGTGTGCCGGGATCACCCCCTCGCCGCCATCACGCGTCACCACGACATCGTCGGGCCGGACGCCAAGCCAGCAACGCTCACGCCTATTGGACGGCACGCCGTCCGCATCGAGCCGGATCAGCGTCCCGGCAACGGATGCGGTCAGCCGCCCCTGCTCCGCCACCGGCGTGACCTCGGCAAGATTGATGCTGGGATCGCCGAACAGCCGCGCCACCGCGACCGAGGCTGGCCGCGCGTAGATCTCCTCCGGACGCGCCACCTGCACCAGGCGGCCATTGATCAGCACGGCAATGCGATCGGCGATTGCCATCGCCTCGCGATAATCCTGCGTCACGTAAAGCACCGCCGCAGAGCTCCGGCGCAGCAGGCTCGGCAGCTCCAGGCGCATCTCATAGCGCAGCTTGGCATCGACGTTGCGCAACGGATCGTCAAGCAGCAGCACCTCGGGATTGCCGATCAGCGCGCGCGCCAGCGCGGTGCGCTGCTTCTGGCCGTTGGACAGTTCGCGAGGCTTGTGGCCGAGCACGTGCTCGATCTTCAACAGCCGGCTCATCGCCGTCACTTTCGTGGTGATGTCGGCGCTGCCCGTCGCGCGCAGGCCGCTGGCGATATTGTCGCGGGCGCTCATATGCGGGAACAGCGCAAAGTTCTGGAACGCCATGCCGATGCCGCGCTGCTCCGGCGGCGCATCGACGATGGAACGACCGCCGACCAGGATGTCGCCCGCATCGGGCTCGAACATGCCGGCAATCATGCGCAACAGCACGGTCTTGCCGCTACCGGATGGGCCGAACACCGCGACGATCTCGCCGGGCTCGACCGTGAGCGACACGCCTCCCGCGCAGCTCACGGCACCGAAGCTCTTGTCGACGGATTTGAGTTCGAGACGCGCCATGAATGCTCAACCCTTCACTGCACCGAGCGAGAGACCTTCGACCAGATAGCGCTGCGCATAGAGCGCGAGCAGCAATGTCGGGGTGACCGACAGTACGATCGCGGCGGCGATCTGGCCGTATTGGATGCCGGACGCCGTCACGAAGGCCAATGCGCCGACCGTCACCGGCTGCTTGTCGGCCGAGGCCAGGATCAGCGCAAAGACGAAGTTGTTCCAGCAGAAGATGAAGGACAGCAGGCCTGCCGCGGCGATGCCGGGCCCGGCCAGCGGCACGGCGATGCGGGTGAACGCCTCGCGCCAGGAATGCCCGGCGAGCCGGTAGGCGTGCTCGATGTCGGGGCTGATGTCCTCGAAATAGCCGCGCACGATCCACAGGATCAGCGGCAGCGCGATCAGCTGGTAGACCCAGACGATGCCGAAATACGTGTCGTTCAATCCGAGCTGCTGATAGTACAGCGACAGCGGAAGCAGCACCAGCAGCGGCGGCGCGAAGCGGAACGACAGCAGCGTGAAGGCGATGGTCTCGCCGAGCCGGAACTTGAAGCGCGCGAACGCATAGGCCGCGGGCACGCCGAGCAGCAAGGCCAGGATCACCGACGCGCTCGACAGCACGAAGCTGTTCATGAGGTTGCGCATGAACGAGATCTGCAGATTGCCGGCTGCGGTGCGCAATTGCCCCGAGATCAGCGCCTCGTAATTGGCGAGCGTCGGCTCGAACAGGATGCGCGGCGGGATCCGCAGGATCTGCTCATTGGTCTGGAACGACATCATGAGGATCCAGACGATCGGAAACATGAAGAACACGAGCACCAGCGCGAGCGCGATGCCGCGGAAGATGCGCCCGGCGAGACTGGAGTGATCCATCGACGGCCTCTTTCAGGCGTGACCATGGGCGCGCTCGCGCAGCCGCAGCCAGTTCTTGATGAAGATGTTGGACAGAATGTTGGTGATCAGCCACAGGATCATCAGCAGCGCCGCCGAGCGTCCGACATTGGTGTACTGGAAGAACTCGAGATAGGCCTGGACCTGGAACACCATCAGCCGGTCGCCGGGGCCGCCTTGCGTCATCGCATAGACGATGTCGAACTGCTGGATCGAATCGAGCAGACGGAACAGCGACGCCGTGATGATATAAGGCGCGAGCATCGGCAGCGTGATGCGGAAGAACACGAAGCTCGCCGGCACGCCGTCGAGCGCCGCCGCCTCGAATGGCTGCCGCGGCAGCGAGCGCAGGCCGGCCAGCAGCAGGATCATGATGAAGGGCGTGTAGACCCAGACGTCGACCAGCACGACGGTGAACAGCGCGGTCGACGGATCGGACGCCCATTTGAAATCATGCACGCCCAACAGGCCGACCAGATAGGACAGGATGCCGAAGCTCGGATTGGTCATCAGCTTCCACATCAGCGCCGCGATCGCCGGCGCCGTCATCAGCGGCAGCAGCAGCATGATCGAAACCGCGTTGTGGAAGCGGGTCGGCCGCCGCAGCAGAAGCGCGATGCCGAGGCCGAGCAGCAGCTCTGCAATGACCGTCACTGCGGTATAGACGAGCGAGATCCGCAGCGTGTTCCAGAACGCGGGATCCGACAGGAAATCGATGTAGTTGTCGACGCCGATGAAGCCGCGCAGATACGGCAGGTTGAGCCGGTAGCGCTGCAGGGAATAGATCGCCGCGGTGACGAAGGGCACCAGGATGGCGATGCAGACCAGCAGCGCCGGCAGGCTCAGGAGATACGGCAGCAGCCGTCCGCGCCGGCGCTTCGTGCGGCGGGGCGGCGCCTCGGTCTCGACAAGTTGGGCCATGCTCATGAAAGAGGTGATCACATCGTCGCGGAAGATGGGCCGGTCCGGACGCTTGTGGGGAGCGCCCGGACCAGCGGGTGGTCATGGAAGCAACAGCACCAGGCCTCAGCCGAGGCCGGCCTGCTTCAGCTGACGGTTGATGCTCTCGGCAAGCTTGTCGAGGCCCTCATCGACGCTGATCTCCTTGGCCACCATCTTCTGCAGCGAGGCCGCCCACTCCGTCGTGAGATCGAAGAACAGCGGCTGCGCCGTGAAGTAGATCTTCGCCCCCGGTGCCGAGAGGTCATGCTGCTCGAGATAGCCCGGATAGGACTTGGCGATGCGGTCGCGGAACTCGCTGTCCTTCCACACCGAGGCGCGGACCGGATTGACGAAATCCATCTTGCGGGCGCCGAACAGATCGTGCTCGACGGAGGCCGCCCACTGCATGAAGGTCCAGGCCGCATCCTTCTGCTTGGAAAAGCTCGACATCGCCAGCGACCAGATCCAGACGTTCGGCGTCGGCGCCTTGGCGGCCGGATTGGCCGCGAACGGCGCATAGCCGAGATTACCGCGCTCCTTGTTCTCGCCGCCGTTCATGAAGTAGCCGAGAATGTCGGCATCGAAGATCATGCCGGAGGCGCCGGCGCCGAGATCCGTGCCAACCTGGTACCAGGTGTAGGTCGACCAGTTCTTCGGACCCGAGCCCTGGATCATCCTGACCCACTTCTCGTGGAAATCCTTCGACGCCTTGGTGTTCATCGCGGCCTTGAGCTTGCCGCTCTCCATCACGAAGTCCTTCTGGCCGAAATTCGCGTAGGCCGACAGGAAGCCCGGATGGATGGTGGCCCAGGAGCGCGAGCCGCGCACGCCGACCCCGTAGGGGCCGCCGGCATCCTTGGTGATCTTGGCCGCGACGTCGACCAACTCATCCAGATTCTTCGGCGGCTTGACGCCGACCTTCTCGAAGATCTTTGCGGTTATAGGTGATGTTGTTGAGCTCGTAGCCCCACGGGATACACCACTGCTTGGCCTTGCCGGAGCCGAGCTCGGAGCCGGCGACGCCGTCCCAGGCCGTCGACGAGCGCAGGCCGGGCAGCACGTCGTCCCAGGCGAACGCCGGATTGGTCTTGGCGGGATCCTTGATGTAGGTGTTGAGGTCCTCGATCCAGCCGGCCGGACCATAGGTCCAGGTCATGTAGGCGCCGGTCATGAAGGCGTCGTACTGATCCGACTTCGACGACAGCGCCGCCGTCACCTTGTCGAAATAGACGTCCTCCGGAAAGATATCGTAGCTGACGTTCATGCCGGTCAGGCTCTTGAACGCCTCGATGTCGCCGATCATCGCATCGACGTAGGGATGCTTGTTCAGGAGCAGCTTGACGGTCTTGCCGCTATGGGCTTTCCAGTTGAAGTCCGCGGCCATCGCCTTCGACATCGCCGAGGCAAAGGCGGCATTGGCGGCGACACCGGCGATGCCGAGCTTTGCTGCACCGTCGAGCAGATCACGCCGGCTGATGCGCTTGCCGGCATAGGACGCAAAGAGATTCTTCTCACGATCGTACATTCAACCCTCCCTTTGTTTTTTGTGGAGACGTGTTCGCGTTACCTGCCCTTCCGACTCTTGGTCTTGGAGTTGCCGGATGTTTTCTCCGGCTTGTGGGTCGCCAATGCCTGAGCGGTCACCTCATCGATGATCAGACCGTTCAAGAAGCCGCTGCGCAGCACCGCGCGCAGGGCCGTGATCTTCGCCTCGCCGCCGCCGATGGCGACGATGCGGTGTTTCTTCAGATCGGCAGCCGCCATCGAGGTGGCGCGCGCCGAAAGATCGAGATCGAGCAGCTCGCCCTGGGCGTTGAAGAAATGACCGAGCAGGTCGGCGCAGGCGCCGGCGCGCTTCAGCTCGACGACCTCGTCCGGCTTGATCATGCCGCTCGACACCAGGAAGCCATCGGCGTGGATCTGGCCGATGCCGACGAACAGCAGCGACGCCTTCTGCGCCAGCGCAAACACGTCGGCGATGCCGAACTGCTGCATCAGCACGCGGCGATCCGCCACGGAGTTGGCGAACACCGGCACCGGCAGCAGATAGGCCTCCGCGCCGGTGCGCTCGGCGAGACGATGGATCACATCGAACGGATTGGCGGCGAATTTGCGCGTCAAGCCACCGAGCAGCGACACGAACTGCACGTCGCGCGCCGGCGTCTGCGGCAGTTGCGCCACCACCGCCGCGAGCGTGCGGCCGTGGCCGACGCCGATGATCTTGTCGTCGCCGCGCTCCAGCACCTGGCGCAGGAAGCTCGCGCCCTCCAGCGCCAGCGCCTTCAGCGGCAGATCGCCCTCGCCGAGGTCCGGCGCGACACGGCAGAAGTCGAGCCCATAGCGTTCGGCCAGCGCGTTCTCGAGTGCGACGCATTCGGCGACGGGACCCTCGACGAAGACGCGGATCATGCCCTCGCGGCTGGCGCGCGCGATCAGGCGATGTGCCTTGGTGCTCTGGATGTTGAGCCGGTCGGCGACCTCCGACTGGGTCAGCCCCGCTGCGAAATACAGCCAGGCGGCGCGCGTCGCGAGCGAGGCCTCGCCGTCCACCATGGGCGTCCTGTCGGAAGCTGTCGTCACGCCTGAATGCCTGCTTGCAAATTTCTTCACACCTTGCAAAAAATTGCAGACGCCGATCCGGCCGTCAATCCCCCAAACGTGCTGCAGCGCGTCGGGGATGACGCGCCGGGCGAGCACAGGCATGCTCGCCGGCGCACAACGGGATGAGGTCGCATGACGGAGTTGTTTGTCGGCATCGACGTGGGCACGAGCGGTGTGCGCGCCTGCGCCGTCGACGCGCGCGGCGACATCAAGGGCGCAGCCGCGGTTCCGCTCGCCGCACCGCGTCAGGACGGCAACGCCATCGACCAGGATCCCGAGCTGTGGTGGCAGGCGACGGTCGCAGCGCTCGACAAGCTCGGCAGGATCGTCGATCTCGGCGCCGTCGCGCGCATCGCGGTCGACGGCACCTCCGGCACCTTGCTGCTGATCGACGCCGACGGACGGCCCTGCTCGCCCGGGCTGATGTACAATGATGCACGCGCCATCGACGAGGCCAGACGCATCGCCGCAATCGCGCCGCCCGAGAGCGGTGCGCATGGCACGAGCAGCCCGCTCGCCAAGCTGATGCATCTGCTCGCCTCTACCGGCGGCGCTCGGCATGCGGTGCACCAGGCCGACTGGATCGCCGGACGCCTCGCCGGCCGTCACGGCGTCGGCGACGAGAACAACGCCCTGAAGCTCGGCTATGACCCTGTCGAGGCGCGAATGGCCGCGCTGGATCGATCAGCTCGGTGTTCCCCGCGATGTGCTGCCGGCCATTCTGGTGCCGGGCACGCCATTCGCCGACATCGATCCGTCGATCGCGCGCGCGCTCGGTCTGTCGCCGTCGGCGCGCGTCGTCGCCGGCACCACCGACGGCGTCGCCGCCTTCATCGCCACCGGCGCCGATACGCCGGGCGATGCGGTGACCTCGCTCGGCACCACGCTGGTGGTGAAGCTGGTCGCGACGCAGCCGATCTTCGCCGCCGATCACGGCGTGTACTCGCACCGTCTCGGCGACAAATGGCTCGCCGGCGGCGCATCGAATTCCGGCGGTGCGGCGCTGCTTGCGCATTTCACCACCGCCGACATGGACCGCATGACACCGCTGCTGCGCGCCGACGAACCCACCGGGCTCGACTACTATCCGCTGCCAAAACCCGGCGAGCGCTTTCCGCTCGCCGATCCCGCGCTGGCGCCGCGGATCACGCCGCGGCCAGCCGAGGATCATCGCTTCTTCCAGGCGCTGCTCGAAGGCATCGCAAACGTCGAAGCGCTTGCCTATCGGCGTCTTCACGCGCTCGGCGCGCCGGCGCTGCGGCGGGTGATCAGCATCGGCGGCGGCGCCCGAAACGATGCCTGGACCGAGATCCGCCGGCGCATCGTCGGCGTGCCCGTCAGCGTCGCCGCGCAGACCGAAGCGAGCTACGGCACAGCGCTGCTGGCGCTGCAGGGACCACCGCGATGACGGCGGCGGCGTGTGAGATCAGCGGCCTGTCCGCCATCGCCGACCGGTTCGATCATGTCCTGCTCGACCAATGGGGCACGTTGCATGACGGACGGACGGTGCTTCCCGCTGCGCATGACTGCGTCCTGCGACTTCGCGAGGCCGGCAAGCATATCCTGGTGCTGTCGAACTCCGGCAAGCGCGCAAGAGCCAATGCTGAGCGCCTCGCCCGGCTCGGCCTGCCGCGCTCGGCCTATGACAGCATTCTCACCTCGGGCGAGGTGACCTGGGCCGGCCTGCGCGATAGAACCCGCGCGCCCTTCACCGATTGTGGCAATGTCTGCTTCCTGATCACCAGGGGCGGCGACTGCTCGTTGATCGACGGGCTGGATCTCGTCATCGTGACGGATATGCGCGATGCCGATTTCATCCTGCTCGGCGGCCTCGATGACGACCTCGCCGAGCCGGACCTCTGGCGCGATCAATTCACCGGAGCGGCAGCGCGGAGCGTGCCGATGATCTGCGCCAATCCCGACCTCATGATGTTCGGCGCGAGCGGCCTCGTGCCTGCCCCGGCACGCTCGCGCGCGCCTATGAGTGGCTCGGCGGCCCGGTGAGCTTCGTCGGCAAGCCGTATCAGCCGATCTTCGCGGCCGCGCTGGAGCAGCTCGGCGATCCGGATCCGCACCGCGTGCTGATGATCGGCGACTCGCTCGACCATGACGTCACCGGCGCCCGCGCGGTCGGCCTGCAGAGCCTGCTGCTTGGCGATGGCGTGCATCGGACGACGCTGGCTGGCGCGCCCGACCTCGCTGCGGCAACGCGCAAGCTCGCGGCCTCGCCCGGTCGCATGCCGAACTGGACGATGCAGCACCTTTTGTGGTGAGAAGGAGACGCGAAATGCGCGAGCCAGCCGAGCTTCATGCGTTGCGCCGGATGTCGGCGCGGGTCGGCCGCAACATCGAGCTGGTGCAGGGCGCCGGCGGCAACTCCTCGCTCAAGCAGGATGATTTGCTGTGGGTGAAGGCGTCCGGCACCTGGCTTGCCGACGCCGACGCGAAGGACATCTTCGTGCCTGTTCTCCTGCCTGCGGCGCGCGATGCGCTCGCCGCCGATGACGAGCGCATTCCGCTGGCCGCTCCCGGCCCGCTGCGCGCCTCGATCGAGACCGCGCTGCATGCGCTGCTGCCGCACCGGGTCGTGCTGCACGTGCATGCCGTCAACACCATCGCCTGGGCGGCGCGGCGCGATGCGCGCGATGAATTTGCGGCGCGGCTGGACGGGCTCGCCTGGCGCCATCTCGACTACTTTCATCCCGGACTGCCGCTGGCGCCGCGGTGAGCGCCGTCGTCGCGCGCGAGCGCATCGACGTGCTGATCCTCGGCAATCACGGCCTCGTCGTCGGCGCCGAGAGCTGCGACCAGGCCGAGGCGCTGGTCCATGAGGTCGAGCGCCGGCTGGCGCTGCCGGTGCGCCCGGCGCCTGCTGCCGACGTAACGGCACTGCGCCGTCTGTGCGCCGGCACCGCCTATCGCCTGCCGCATGATGCTGCCAGCCACGGCATCGCCACCGATCCGTTCAGCCGCGCCATCGCGACCGGTGGCTCATTATATCCGGACCACGTCGTGTTCCTCGGCCCGGGCCTGCCGACGATCGAGGGCGCCGGCGGCCTCGCCACGCTGCTCGCGCGCGCGGACGCGAGCCGCCTGCCAGCGCCCGTCGCAGCCCTCGCGCCGGGTCTCGGCGCCATCATCCGCAGCGACGCCAGCCCGGGCGCCGAAGCCATGCTGAGCTGCCTCGCGCTCGTGACCAGCCGCCTGCCGCTGTCGGCCGATATCGGCTATCTCTCGTCGCAGCACGAGCAGATGCTGCTCAACTGGGACGCCGAACGTTACCGGCAACAGCTGACGGCAAGCCGCCCGTCGTCGAAGTGAAGCGGCGACGGATCACGCCATCTCCTCGCTCGACACCGGCAGGGACGGCGCCCTCGCCCCAACCAGTTCGCGAAGCGCATCTCCGACCCGATCGATGACTTCGTCCCAGTCGCGCCTTTCGCGCTGACGGAACAGACGCATGCTCGGGTACCAGACGCTGTCGTCACGATCGAGCAGCCAGCGATAGTCCGGCGTATACGACAGAAGCATCCAGGTCGGACGGCCAAGCGCGCCGGCGAGATGAGCGACACTGGTATCGACCGTGATCACGAGATCCAGACATGAGATCAGCGCGGCCGTATCGGCGAAATCGGCAAGTTGGCCCGTCAGGTCCACGATCCGGCTCGTCTCCTGGAGTACGGGCTTGTCCTCGGCCTTCGGCTCTTTCTGCAGGCTGATGTACGCCGCATCCGCGCCGAGCAGGCGGAAAAACGTGCGCAATGGGATGGAGCGATTGTGGTCGTCGAGATGATTGGGATTGCCTGACCAGACCAGGCCGACGCGCAATTTCTCGGGCGGGCCAAGGCGCTCTTGCCAGAGTTGGATTCGATCCGGATCAGGCGCCGGCAGATACGGCACCGTCGCCGGAATCGTGGCCAGCGTCGTCCGAAAGGCCAACGGCAGGCTCATGATCGGACAATGGACATCCACCCCCGCAAGGTCGGCAGCCTCCGAGACCGGAATACACCGCGAAATGCCCGGCATGTTCGACAACAGCGGAAGCAACGGTTCTTGAACGGCAAGAATGACGCGCGCGCCCAACGCTACGACCATCGGCACGTAGCGCACAAACTGGATCGTATCGCCCAGTCCTTCATCGGCGGCGATGACGATGGTCTTTCCCGCGATGCCGTCCTGGCCCAGCCACATCGGTTGCCGGAAGCGCGGATAGGAGCTCGGCAGGCTCCAACGGCCTCCCGGCCAGACCACCCCGCGTCGAGATCCCCCAACAACAGGTTCAAATGAGCTGTTCCAAGATCGGCCAGCGTGTCTTCCGGGTCGGTACGCTTCAACTGCCTGTAGATCTCGAACGCTTCGTCGAACCGACGCAGCTTCGTCAGCACAGAGGCCTTGTCGTGCAGCGCATCCCTGGAGCCAGGCTGCAAAGCCAGGGCTCGCTCGAACCATTGCAACGCTTCCTCGTCTCGGCGCATCGTCCGCAGGACAATGCCCGTCTTGACGCAGATGTCGGAGCTGCCGGGCTCCATCTCGTGGGCTCGCCGACAGATGGCAAGGGCCTCGTCGAAGCGCTTCAGGCCATTCAGAAGCGCACCGCGCATCAACAACGTCGGGACATGGTTGGGCCGCACGGCGTCACTCAGATCGAGATAGGCGAGCGCTTCATCGATCCGCCCCAACCGTTGAAGCGCGATGCCGCACTGGTTTGCCGCGTCCCAATGCCTCGCATTCAGTTCCAGCACGCGTTGGAAGCTCACCACGGCGTCGGCGAGCTGCTGGAGGCTGACAAGGGCATTACCCTTCAGCATCCACAGATCGGCGCTTTCGAGCCCAAGCGCCCTCGCCTTCTCGACGACCTTGATCACCTCTTCCGAGCGTCCCTGGACCTGCAGCACTGTGCCAAGACTCAGGAAGTATTGCGGCTGAACATCCTGCTGGATCGCACGGGATACCCACTGCAGTGCAGCCTCATACTGCTGCGCCTGCAGGGCAAGAATCCCCAGCAAGTTGAGGGTCGGCGCATGCCCTCCATCGATCGCAAGCGCCAAATGGCAACACCGTTCGGCATCCGCATGTCGGCCATTGGCGATATCGCGCAAAGCAGCGTCATAGAAGTGCGCGGCACCATCGGGCTTGACAGGTTGGAGCTTCACTTTGGTGGGTGAAGCTCGGCGCTCGCGACGGTTCATTGCTGCATGTCGTCCAGGTTGCGTCTTTAAAGTAGTTGATTCTCATTCAGGCTGACAGCCGCAATTCTATCTCCGGCTGTAGCGACGGCCGCTCTGATTCCGCCTGCATTCACCGGGATAAAAAGCGCGGAAGATCACCATCCGACGATAACGATGTGGGCGAAGTCATACTCACTGCAACCATGCCGAGAATGACCGAACCGGCGGACCCGGGCCTCGCGCTGATCCGGCTGGATGCATGACACGGCTCGGTCGGGCATTCGCGGTTGCCTTCGGACGCGGCTCAACCGCCACGATGACTCCGGCAACGATGCCAACCGCAGTCGGTGAGAGGCTCTTTTCCAACAGCGCGTCCAGCAGCGTCGGCAGAATCGCCAGCTTCGCCGGCTGCTCTATTTCAGAGTCGACAGATAGGCGACGACGTCGGCCCGCTCCTTCGCGTCCGCTAATCCTTTGAAATACATCTTGACCCCGTGAACGTCCCCGCGCGGATCGGCGATATAGGCATCCAATGCCGTTGCGGTCCACGGCGCATTGTTCTTTTTCATGCTTTCCGAATAGGCGTAGTCCGGTACAGCCGCTGGCTGCCGTCCAACGATGTTCCAGAGGCTCGGGCCGACTTTGTTGACGCCGATCTCGGTAGAGTGGCAGTTGTGGCAGATGCGCTGGAAGATGCTTTTCCCGGCGACCGGATTTCCGTCGAGCGCGCGGGCGCTCGGTGCCAGGCTGGCGAGAACGGCGACAAGAGCGATGCGGCGGAGCATGCGAAATCTTTCCCTTTTCGATCCGGAACGGGCGCGGGCCAGCCCCCGGGCCAGGCGCGGTGAGCAGATCCGCGCAGATGATCGGACGACAGCCCGTCCCAAGTCCTTGTCCTGGATCAAGCCGCGCAGTTGCCGTTGCTGCTCAATTGGCCTAATCTTCTAAAAAAACGAACGATCACCAACAACCCGAAGTGTCGTTCTGGGAGGTGCCCGATGGGAGACGCCGATCCTCGGCCCCCGCGTCCGTCTGGCGTGACTGCTGCAAAGTCCAAGGCTGCGACGGAGGCCGCTGCGGCGGCCGACATCTGCAGCCAGTTGCCGCCCGACGGGTTGGCGATGGTGCTGATCTTCCTGTCGCCCCACTACGATCCGAACAAGTTCATGGTGGAGGTGACGACCCGTCTTGCGGACATCCCCGTATACGGCTGTACGACGGCTGGAGAGCTGTCGCCCGATGGCTGGGACGACAACAGTGTCGTCGCTCTCGGATTTGCCGCCGAGGATTTCACGGTGTTCGCACAGCCCATCTTCGGGTTGTCGGGCTTTCGCGTCGATGAAGGACGTCGCCTCGGCAACCAGCTGAGGCAGGACCTGTCGCGGCACGGTGGTCGCGACGACGACGGGGTGTTCGGGCTCGTCCTGATCGACGGCATGTGCCAGCGCGAAGAGGCGATCATGTCGGCGATCTACGCCTCGCTCGACAATATTCCCCTGGTTGGCGGGTCGGCCGGCGATGGTCTGCGGTTCGAGCGCACCTGGGTCTTTCACGACGGCAAGGCTCACACGGACATGGCGGTGCTGATCCTGATCAGGACGTCATTGCCGTTCCGGCTGTTCAAATGCGACAATTTCGAGCCGACCTCGACCAAGATGGTGGTGACGGAGGCCGATCTCGAGCAGCGCATCGTCAAGCAGCTCAATGCCGAGCCGGCGGCGGAGGAATATTGCCGCGCGATCGGCATCGCGGATTCCGAGCTTGACCCGTTCCTGTTCGCAGCCCATCCGGTCCTGGTGCGAGTCGGCGGCTCGTATTTCGCGCGCTCGATTCAGCGCGTCAGCCCTGACGGCTCGCTCCGGTTCTTCTGCGCGATCGACGAAGGAATGGTGCTGACGGCGGCGAGGTCCCGCAACTCCGTGGCGGCCGCCCGCGAGATGCTGGCCGAGGTCCGCGACGAGATCGGCGAGGTCTCGATCTTCATCGGTTTCGAGTGCATCCTCAGGCGTCTTGACGCAGAGCAGCATCAGTTTGCGCGGGAAATGTCCGAGCTCTATCGCGACAACCGGATCGTCGGATTCCATACCTATGGCGAGCAGTACGGTTCAATGCATGTCAATCAGACGCTGACCGGGGTCGCCATCGGCAAGCGGGGAGCGGCGCAGCAATGACCGCCGCGGGGTCTCCGGAAGACCTGCAGCGCGAGGCGGCCAAGCTCAGGAAGATCAACGCCGCGCTGATGTCCCGGGTCGAACGCTCGATGGACCAGCAATTCAATGCGTTCTCACTGTTCGAAACGGCGATCGCGCTCGATCAGCAGGTGCGCGAGCGGACGCGCCAGCTGCGTGATGCGCTGCGTTCGATCGAAACCGCCAACAAGGACCTGTTTCGGGCCAAGCAGCAGGCTGAAGCGGCCAGCTCCCTGAAATCCTCGGTTCTCATCTCCGTCACGCACGATCTGCTTCAGCCACTCAACGCCGCGCGGCTCACGCTCTCGACCTTGGCGGACGAAGTCTCGTCCGATCGCGGAACGGCCATGGTCGGCCAGGTCGACCATTCGCTGGCAATGCTCGAGGATCTTGCTGCGGTCCCTGCTGGAGATTGCCAAGCTCGATGCCGGAGCCCTGCGCCCCGATGTCAGGCCCATTCTGCTCTCGAGCCTGTTCGAGCCGCTCGAACGCGAATTCGCCCCGATCGCGGCCAAACGCGGATTGTCCCTGCGCATCTGTCCCTGCTCGATCGCCGTGGTCTCGGATGCCATGATGCTGCGGCGCATCTTGCAGAACCTCCTCGCCAACGCGCTGCGCTACACACGGCGAGGCGGCGTCGTGATGGGATGCCGGCCGGGGCCGGGAGCAGGCCGGGTTCGCATCGAGGTCCACGACACCGGCCCGGGCATTCCCAAACCGCAACAAGAAGCGATCTTTCTCGAATTTCAGCGCGGTCAGCCGAGCGCCGAGGATCAGGCCGGCTTCGGGCTGGGCTTGTCGATCGTCCGTCGCTTCGCCAAAGCATTGGACCATGAGGTCGGGCTGGCTTCGCGCGTTGGACATGGGTCCACATTCAAGCTCGGGCTCGACCGCGCAGATCCGGCAGCCGTACTGCCGGATCCACATCCTGCGGATCACGTCGACCACGACTATGGCGGCCTCGAAGGCGCCAAGGTCCTGCTGATCGAAAACGACCTGGCCACCGCCGAGGCCATGGTCAGTCTGTTGGAAAAATGGGGCTGCGACGTCGTGGCTACGGTGTCGTTGAATGACGCTTTGCAGCGTCTGAGTGCGCTCGGCGCAGTCCCCGAGACGATCATCGCGGATCTCCACCTGGATGGCGACGAGAGCGGGCTTGCCGCCATCCGGGACATTCGTCAATTCCTCGGCCGAGATGTTGCGGCCCTGATCGTGACCGCCGACTATTCCGAAGACGCAGCCAGGGAAGCAAGCCAATACGGGCTCGAGATCTTGACCAAGCCGGTCAGGCCTGCGGAACTTCGCGCGCTGTTGTCGTTCTTGCTGTCATGAGCGCTTCAGCGCCGTTTGCCCGAGCCGGCGTGCGCGGCTCGCTGATGAGGTTCACGAAGTCGATCTTTTCCATCTCGATGATGGCCTTGGTCCTGCTCATGACGCGAAGCTTTCGCAGGATCTCCGAGACGTGGACCTTCACCGTCGTCTCACAGATTCCGAGCTCATAGGCGATCTGCTTGTTCTGCAGTCCGCGGCGGATGAGGTCGAGCACACGCAGCTGCTGCGGCGTCAGCTCGTGAAGACGCTTCAGGAGGTCCTGAGCAGGAAGTCGGCCACGGCGCGCGCCGACGCAGAGGGAGCCGCCTTCAACATGGACCTCGCCGCGCAGCACGGCCTTGATTGCGTCGGCAAGTTGCTGCTTCGAAGTCGATTTCGAGATGTAGCCGGAGACACCCAGCGCGAGAACATGGGCGACGAGGTCCGGGTCCCGATGCGCGGAAACCACCAGGATCGGTGTGCGCGGCGCGGTCTTGCGGATGCGGATGACGCCGGAGAGTCCGGTGGTTCCGGGTGTCGAGAGGTCGAGCAGGATCAGGTCGAATCTCGGCGGAGATGAAAGAAGCCCGACGGCCATGTCGACCGACGTCGCCTCGCGCATCTCGGCATCAGCCAGAGCGGCGCGGATTGCGCTCTCCAGCGCCTCGCGAAACAGCGGATGGTCCTCGACGATGAGCAATCGAGCCACGTGCCTGTTTCCTCCCCGCCGGATCGAAGACCCGGATTATTCAGTGTCGCGGATCCGACATTCAACCAGCGTGCGCGCCGCATCAGCGATATCGCGTTGGTTGGCATCAATCAACGACCAAGACGCCATCGACGTCGCGACGCCCGCGGTGGCCGTGGAGTCTTGCGGCGCAACATTCCGCTACGGGTGCTTTCTGCCCGAAGCGGTGCGCGATCCCTGACGGTCGGCCGGCGCGATCTTGCCGATCTCGATGACCGCCTTGTTGCGGCTGAACAGACGGAGTTTTCTCAGTATCTCCGTGATGTGCGCTTTGACGGTCGACTCCGCGAGCTGAAGCTCGCCGGCGATTTCCCGGTTCTGATAGCCACGCCTGATCAGGTCGAGGACGCGAAGCTGTTGCGGCGTCAGCTCCTCGAGACGCGCCTGCAGCGCGCGAGATGAGCCCTTGCCGTGGCGTTCGAGCACGGGCACGAAGTCTTTCGGGACCGAGATCGAGCCGCTGAGCACGCGCTCGATCGCGGACGTCAGCTCACGCTTCGAGGTCGACTTCGGCAGATAGCCGGCCGCGCCGAGCGACAGCGCCTCGCGCACGACGTTCTGGTCCTCGTCACTCGAGACGATCGCGACCGGAAGCCGCGGATGCGCAGCGCGAAGCCGCTGGAATCCCGAGAAGCCCATGGCATCGGGCAGCGTCAGGTCGAGCAGCGCCAGGTCGATGTCGGGTTCCAGCGCGAGAGTGCTGAGGGCATCGGCAATCGACAGCGCCTCGAAGATCTCGGCGTCAGGATGCGCCAGACGCACCGCATTGCCGAGAGCTTCGCGAAACAGGGGATGATCGTCGATGATCAGAAAGCGCGTCATGTCGGACCTTCACTCGCCGCCAGCACGTGCCGGGTGATCCGGCAGATCGTGTCGGCCGGTGTCCCTCCTTCAATTTGCCGTTTCTGACGACTGCACGGTCAGCAGGAATGTATAGATGCTCTCGAACTGTTCGTCGGTAAAGACCTCCTTCCAGGCGGGCATGCCCTTGGAGGGACGGCCTTCATGCACGGTGGTCCAGAATTTGTCGCGCATGTCCTCGCCGTAGCGGGTCTGCAGCCGTCGCAGGTCGATCCGGCGTTCTGCCTGCACGGCGTCGGGTCCGTGACAGTGTGCGCAGGTGCCGTTGAAGATCTCTTTGCCGAGCGCCACCGCCTCGGTCTTTGGCGCGCTCGCAGTCGACTCCGAAACCGTGATCACGGCGGCCTCGGCGTCGGGCTGACGGAGAAGCTGGGCCGGGCCGGTCAGCGAGGCCAGCTTGATCGGGCGCCGCACGGCGCCGAGTTTGATCGGCGGCGCGCCCGGCAGCCCGTATTTGGCGGCCAGCTCGGCGATTCGCGGTGCGAGCTGCGGCAACGCGGCGTCGACCTGATCGCGCAACTGCGTGGAGCTCTTGGCGAAGCCGATCGCGGCATCCCAGGACAGACCGTCGCCTTCGACCGGCTGGATCCGGAAGCTGCTCTCGTAGGTCGTCTTGTTCAGCCAGCCGGCGACCGGTCCCCAGACGAAGGCGACGTCGACCTTGCCCTGGGCCAGCGCCGCCAGGCCCTCATCCGGCGTCAGCACCGTCACCTTCTCGATGTCGTCGCGCCCGGCCAGCAGATTTTGCGGTGTGGTCTGGTATTGCACCGCGACGCGCTTGCCTCGGAGATCGTCGATGCCGTGGACGGCGAGCGTTCCGCGGCTGACGAGCGCGTAGGTCTCGGTTGCGATCTTCTTCGAGAAGATCACTGCCGGTCCCATGAAGTCCGACGACAGCGGCAGGCCGATCATCGCGTCGCACTGCTTGCCGAGCAGCGTCACCCGCACCGTTCGCTTGCCGAAATAGGATTTGTACCAGTCATACGTCACGGGGCGGCCGAGCTCACGTGACAGCGCCTGGCCGACCTCAAGATAGAAGCCCGGCTGCGTCGGGTTGTCGCTCGAGAACGGAAGATTGGTCGGATCCGCGCAAAGCCGCAGCGGCTCCGCCTCATTGGCGAGGCCCGTCGCCGACGAGGCCAGCAAGGTGGAGGCCATCAAGGCGACGAGAGCCGTCGCTCGTGCTGACAGTTCGGCGGCGGCCCGCCAATGCGAGCCAGTCTGACGGCGATTTGGGCGCATCCTCGATCCCTCGGGCTTGTTGTCTTGTTTGTACGGCGCGGCTCGGTCCTCGCGGCCGGGCCGTCTTCCTCCGCTTGATGCGGATTGGCTGGGCGGTGCGCGTGTCCCGCTTGCGGAGACACGCGCAGCCGTCGTGAGCATTGCGGCTATTGGACCGCGAACACGAACAGGGCCCCGCCCTCGGGAGCCGCGTTCGTCATCTTCTTGCCGATCTCGCCCAGGAACGCCGGGATCGAGGCGGTGCGACCGACGACGACGGCGACGTATTGCTTGCCGTCGACCGAATAGGTCACCGGGCCGGCGCCTATGCCGGAGCCGAGATTGCGCTTCCACAGGATCTTGCCGGTCTTGGCGTCGATGGCGCGGAAATCGCCGTGCAGATTGCCGGAGAAGACCAGACCGCCGGCGGTGCTGAGCGTACCGCCGTTGAACGGAAGGTCTTCCTTGATCGACCAGACCTTCTTGTTGTTCACGGGGTCCCAGGCGATGAGCTCACCAAGGAATCCGCCCGGACCTTCCTTGGTCGGGAATTCCGCACCGAGATAAAACACGCCGCGCTTGTACGAGACGTCGCTGACCGCCCAGTCCATGCAGACATTGTTGGTCGGGATGTAGACCAGGCCGGTATCCGGATTGTACGACATCGGCTGCCAGTTCTTGCCGCCGATCAGGTTCGGACAGACGTCCTTGACCGGATGTCCGGGGCCCGGCCGCTTGTCCGGGTCCTCGACCGCGCGCAGGGTCGAAACGTCCCATTTCTGCGCCCAGTTGGCGAAGACGTACTTTTCGGCCGAGATCACCTTGCCGGTCTCTCGATTGGCCACGAAGAAGAAGCCGTTGCGATCGGCCTTCATCAGCGTCGGGACGGCTGCGCCGCCGACTTTGAGATCGGCGAGGATCGCTTCGTTGACGCCGTCATAGTCCCAGGCATCGGCAGGCGTGGTCTGGATGTGCCACTTGATGTGGCCGGTGTTCGGATCGAGCGCCAGCGTGGACGCCGTATACAGATTGGTCAGCTTGCCAAAATCGCCATTGCCGGTCGAGCGCACGGCGGTGTTCCAGGGACCGGGGTTGCTGGTGCCCCAATAGACCGTGTCGCTCTTCGGATCATAGGAGCCGACCAGCCAGGCCGCGCCGCCACCATGCAGGCCGGTATCCCCCTTCCAGGTCTCGCTGCCGGGCTCGCCGGGCGCAGGCACGGTGTAGGTCTGCCAGACCATCTTGCCGGAGTTGATGTCGTAGGCCTGCAGCGAGCCGCGCACGCCATACTCGCCGCCGCCGAAGCCGGTGATGACCTTGTCGCGCACGACCAGCGGCGGCGAGGTGATCACCGAGCCCTGCTTGTAGTCGACCACCTTGGAGGTCCACAGTTCCTTGCCGGTGGCGGCATCGAGCGCGCTCAGCTTGCCGTCGAGCCGGCCGACGAACAGCTTGCCGTCGGCATAAGCGATGCCGCGGCTGTTCACGTCGCAGCAGGCATATTGCAGCGTATCGTCCGGAATATCCGGCTCATAGGTCCATTTGCGCGCGCCGGTCGCGGCGTCCAGCGCATAGACGTATTTCGGACCCCACGACGTCGAGACGTAGAGCGTGTTGCCGATCACGATCGGCGAGGCCTCGTTCGAGCGCAGCGAGGCCAGCGAGAACGAGTAGACCAGCGACAGCTTACCGGCGTTCTCGGTGTTGATCTCCTTGAGCGGGCTGAACCGGGTGTTGCCATAGTCATGTCCGGCCATCGCCCAGGCGCCGGGCTCGCTGGCGGCCTTCAGCGCCGAGTCGTTGGCGCGGACGCCTAGCGTGCCGGCGACAAGGAAGGCAACCGTCGAGATGCCAGCCAAGAATCTCCTGCTCGTGAAATTCATCAGTTCCCTCCGCCTATGTCTTTGTTGTGTTCGTATGGCGTGTGCACGCGAGGCCCCAGATGAGCAGTCGCGGTGCAAGCACCGGGGCGATTACAGCATCAGCTCTGCCCGGCTCTCATAGGCGGAAGGTAGTAGGCGAAGGGGATCGGCGCCGAAGGACGATCATATCGCGATTTCAGCGACTTAACGGAATTTCGCGAGCTGCGAGCGGAGACATGGCCCGCCATCTTTCCTGTCGTGCGAGGAATGGGCATCAAACAGGGAAGCAAGAAAGCGCGGGCGATGAAGTTCAAGACGTACGCCGCCTGTGCTCTTTAAGCATGACGGTGTCTTCGCAGCGTTCAATCCATCCTAACCGCACCTTGGTCTTGAGCTAATCGCTACGCACTTTCACGCAGGAGATTGGTTCAATCGCACTCTCCTTGCTCGATCCGAACGCCTCCGTCTTGATCGATATCGCCCGCCATCCCTGAAATTTCGTTGATCCCGGATCCTGCACCTCCAGGCCTGCTGAGCAGGTAGGACTTGCTGGTGCCGCTGTTGATCATGACACCCCTTACCCAGAAGGATCGGATCAGCGATGCAGGCTGCTTAGCCTCTCGAAGCAAGTGTTGGGCGAATATTGTTCAATTGCCCACCGTGCCACGCATGATCCGCTAACTTCAGACCTGCCCCTGGTGAGTCGTGCCTCTGATGAACCCTGTATCCTCCGCCCCCATCGGTTTGAAGTCGATGTACATGTCGGCGCCGGGATCGCGGCCGCGCCAGCGCGGGCCACGGCGAGATCCTGCGTACCAGAACCGGACCCCGCCGCTACTGCGCCGAGGATGAAGCCGTCGACGCAAATCGGAAGTCCGCCGATAAGGTTGGTCCAGCGGCTCTCATGCGCCAGGGTGACCTGGATTTCCACGTCCGCATGAGCCCCACCGGTCGGTGTCCCCGATAGCGCCGAGGTCCGCGCCTTGTTGATCGACGAGGTCACGCTCAGTCCCTTTGCACCGTCCATGCGCCCGAACGCCAGCAGGTTGCCGCCACTATCGACAACAGCAATGCACATGGGCTGTCCAATCCGCGTCGCCTCCGCTATGGCCGCGTCCAGCACCTTGAGCCCACCTGTAAGCGTCAGCGTCCTCGTGTCCTTGACGTCGATCATGGTTGCTCCTCGCACAGGCCAATGGAGAAATCGCGCGCCAGTATCCACGCGGCCGCCAATAGCGACGCATCACCGCCGCGCCAGCCGATCAAGGATAGCCCGACCGGGATCGGGCCTGTTGTCGCAACGGGAAGGCTGACCTGCGGAAGCCCGGTCAGTCCCGCGATGCAGGTCAGATCGACGATCCGGTGCACGGCCGCGCGGATCTCCGACAGATGCGCATTGCGCTCGATCGGCAGAATGGGCGAGGTCGGCAGACACAGCATCCGGCGCCCGTCCAGCAGGTCATCGAGCCGCTTCGCGGCGACGAAGCGGAACGCCTCGGCGGCAGCGAGTTCGTGCACCGTGATACAGCCGTCATCAGCAAAGGCGCCAGCCACCTCCAAGGAGAAGCGCGGGTTCACCCGATCGATCCAGTCGCGAAACGTCGCGTGAAATTCGCTCTTCTGCAACACGCGCTGATGGCGTCCCCAGTCGAGAAGATCGCCATTAGCCAGCGCCGACGTGGTGGTTGGTACGACACTGCGCAGCCGCGCGACAACCGGCTGCAAGGCGTCCCTGACCGGCTCATCGGCCAGCGCAAAACAGTCGGACGCAATCACGATTTCGGCTGACAAACCATCGGGAATCGACTCGCCGAGCAGCACGCTGCCGACGCGACCGAACGTCAGCGCGTCCCTTGCGAAATAACCGACGGTGTCGAACGACGGCGCCTGCGTCATGAGGCCGGCGACCGAGAGCCGGCCGTACGTCGGGCGCAGGCCGTAGATCCCGCAGAAGCTCGCAGGTGTGCGCACTGAGCCGCCCGAGTCGGTGCCCAGGGCAAAGTCGACAAGTCCACCGGCCACGGCAGACGCGGAGCCGCTCGAGGAGCCGCCGGGAACGCGATCCGGCGCGCGCGGGTTGAGTGGCGTGCCGTCGAACCTGTTGATGCCGACCAGCCCGAGCGAAATCTCATCGGTGATGGTCTTGCCGACCAACGCGGCGCCGGCCCCCAGCAACGCGTCGACGGCCCAGGCGTCCGCTTCCGCGGCGGCATGCGTGGCGGCCCAGTCGGGATTGCCGCAGGCCGTCACCTCACCCGCGACGTCGAACAGGTCCTTGACCGCGAAGCTCAGGCCCGACAGCGGACCAGACCGATGTGGCGCTCGCCGAAGGATGGCGCCGGGAATGAAAGCTCTGAGACTGTCCTGCACGGCATGTCCTTCTGAAGTCCAGGCGCGCCCGACCCGAGCGCGCCTGCCGTCGTCGCACTCCGGCGTCACTCCTTGTAGAGCTTGCGGAAGTCCGGATGGGTGTGGAACCAGTATTCGAAGCCCTTGACGTTCTTCTGCATCGCATAGTCCGCAAAGCGGGTGTAGAGCGGGATGCGCGGCAGATCGGTCATGACGATGTCGACCATCTTGTTCAGGCTGGTCTTGTAGACCTCGGGATCCCTGGTGAAGCGGGCTTCGTCGATCACCTTATCGAGGTCCGGATTGACGTAGTTGGCGGTGTTGAACACCGAGTTGTTGCCGCCATGGAACGTCCAGAAGAAGAAGTAGTCGGGATAGTCGAGCCAGCCGTAGAACTCGGCAATGACCATCGGCATCGTCTTGCTGGCCATCTGCGCGAACCAGTTCGAACCTGGGACCTTCTCGATCGTGAGCTCGACGCCGATCGACTTCAGCGCCTCCTGGATCAGTATCGCGGTCGGCTCACGCACGGTGGACTCGCTGAGATCGATCGACAGCGTGGTCTTGAAGCCGTTGGGAAAACCGGCCTCGGTGAGCAGCTGCTTGGCCTTCGCGAGATCCTGGCCATGCTTGATCGGGACCGGCCAGGTCGCATCGGGATAGGGTTTCGCCGGGTCGCCGTCGAACATCGGCTTGGCGCGGTTGTAGAGCGCGGAGCTGACGATCTCCTTGTAGGGAATGGCGTAGGAGATCGCTTCACGCACCTTGGGATTGTCGAACGGAGCGATCTTGACGTTCATGTCGACAAAGACGAGGTCGTTCTGCACCGGCACGCCGATGATCGTGACCTTGCCCTGCTCCGCCAGCTCGGCGTAGTCCTTCGGCGGCAGGCCGACGGACATGTCGACATCCCCCTTCTCCAGCAGCGCACGGCGCGTGCCAGCGGAGGCGATCTGCCGGTAGACGACGCGCTTGAGCTTGGGCAATGGACCGGACTTCCAGGCATCGAACCGCGTGAACACGGTCTGCTGGCCCGGCGACCAGGATTCCACCTTGTAGGCGCCACCCCCGCAATCATTGCGCGACACCCAGTCGAACGCCCACGGGTCCTGCGCCGTCGCGTGCTTCTTGGCCAGCTCGGAATTGACGATGACGGGCACCGGCACGACGAGGTCAGGCATCGTCAGTTTGTTGAACTGATCGAACGTCGCCTTGAAGGTGTGATCGTCGACCACCGTGAACTGTTCGGGCTTGACGAGTGATCCCGCCGCCATCTGCACTGCCGGAAAGCCGCCGGCGGCAATGGCGCGATCGAACGACCACTTCACGTCCTTGGCGGTCACGGGGGTGCCGTCGTGGAACGTCGCGTCCTTGCGGAGATGGAAGATGTAGGTCTTGCCGTCCTCGCTAGCCTCCCAGCTTTCGGCCAGCTCCGGCGTCATGACCTTGGCATCGTAGGACACCGTGCCGTCCGCCAGCGTCTTTTCGCCGTGGCTGACCAGACGGTCATAGGCCTGCCAGACCACCATGCGGCTGTGATCGTTCGCCGTCGGCACCATCGTGTCGAGGCCGTTGGGGCCCATCTCGGACACGATCACCAGGGTGTCCTTGGCGATCTCCGCATGCGCAACGGCGCCGGGCAGCACAGCGGACGCTGTGAGCAACGCCGCTGCGACCAGACTGCGATAGAGCTTCATATCGTGCGTCCTTTCTGGATGTTGTCAGGTGGATGTGGCAGGCAGCGTCAGAGGCCGAGGTCGCTCAGCAGCTTCGGCCATTTGTGGGCCCACGGACGCGCTTGTTCGAAGGCGCCGGAGGCGGCGAGCACGGTGCGGTCCGCCAGATGGCGGCCGATGATCTGCATGCCGACGGGAAGACCGGATCTGGTGAAGCCCGCAGGGATCGTCGCGGCCGGCTGACCGGTCAGATTGCAGATGAAGGTGAAGCACAGCCAGTCGCCGCTCGAGACCATCTTGTCTTCGATGATCTCTGGCCCCTGCATGTAGAGCGGGAAGGCCGGTACCGCGAGCGTCGGCGTGATCAGGAGGTCGTAGTTGGCCATGAACCGCCACATGCGGTTGCAGACCATCTGGCGGATCATCTTAGCGTCGGTGAATTCCTCCGCCGTCCATTGCCGCTGCAGCATCGCGACGAGATGCGGCGACATCTCCTTCTCGCGCCCCTTCATCATGCGGCGCATGCCGGTGAGATCGGTGTCGCCAGCGACGATGGTCCAGAAATGCGGGAACGGATCGTCCCATCCGGGATTGGCGCGCTCGACGGTGCAGCCGAGATCGGTTTCGAACACGCGCACCGCTTCAGAGACGACGCGGCGGACTTCCGGATCGACGGGCGCATAGCCCCAGTCTTCGCTATAGGCGATACGAAGGCCCTTGATGCTCTCCTTCGGGGCCTCGACATAGTCGAAATCAGCTGAAGGAATCGAGTAGCGATCGCGCGGATCGGGCCCGGTGATCACCTTGAGCATCAGCGCCGAGTCGGCCACGGTGCGGCTCATTGGGCCGACATGTTCGAGCGACTCCCAGCTCGAGACCCCGGGATAGCGTTCATCCCGGCAGCCCGGATAGAGCGGTACCCGGCCCATCGACGCCTTGATCCCATAGAGGCCGCAGAGCGCGGAGGGAATACGGATCGATCCGCCGCCATCGGAGCCGATCGCGAAGGGTGCGACGCCTGACGCGACCGAGGCGCCGGAGCCGGCGCTCGATCCACCCGAGGTCATGTCGAGATTCCAGGGATTGCGCGTCGCCGGAAACACCGGATTGTGGCCGACGCCGCTGTAGCCGAATTCCGGCACGTTGGTCTTGCCGATGATGACGGCGCCCGCCTCTTTCAGACGCTCGACC
Source organism: Bradyrhizobium oligotrophicum (assembly GCA_050641875.1). Taxonomy (GTDB): domain Bacteria; phylum Pseudomonadota; class Alphaproteobacteria; order Rhizobiales; family Xanthobacteraceae; genus Bradyrhizobium; species Bradyrhizobium oligotrophicum_B. The sequence goes on along the minus strand of CP192619.1, from coordinate 5,166,091 downwards.
ACGATGTCGTCCTCATCGGGCACGAAGTCGCGATACAGCGGCGAGCCCATCACGGTCAGGATGTCCTTGGTCGCGACCAGATCCTTGATTCCGATCGGCACACCGGCCAGCAGGCCCGGATCTTCACCGGCCGCGATCTTGGCATCGACCGCCGCAGCCGCAGCGCGCGCCACCTCCGGCGTCGGCGTGCAGAAGGCATGGATGTGCGGCTCGAGCTTCTCCATGCGGCGCAGAACCGCCTCGGTGACCTCGGTGGCCGAGAGGGTCTTGTCCTTGACCTTCGCTGCCACCGTGGCGGCGTCCATGCGGCAGATCTCGTTGTCAGCGCTCATCGTGTGCTCCAGCGGGTGAGAGAGCGAAGTGGCAGGCGGCGAAATGATCCGGCCTCATTGCGCGCAGCGGCGGCATGACCTTGGTGCAGATGTCGGCGCCCTTGGGACAGCGTCCGTAGAAGCGGCAGACATTGGGATCGGGATTGATCGGGCTGGCCGGGCTGCCGTCCAGCCGGGGCCGTGCTTCGCCACGCCGCGCCGGATCCGGAATCGCGGCAACCAGGGCCTGCGTGTAGGGATGGCGTGGTGCGGTGAACAGCGCCTCCGCCGGGGCGATCTCGACGATCTTGCCGAGATACATCACGACCACGCGCGAGCAGAGCAGCCGTACCACGTTGAGATCGTGCGACACGAACAGATAGCTCATCGACAACCGGTCGCGCAGGTCGGCGAGCAGCCGCAGGATCACTGCCTGCACCGAGACGTCGAGTGCCGAGGTCGGCTCGTCCAGGATCAGCAGCGCAGGCTCGACCACGACTGCACGGGCGATGCCGACGCGCGCGCGCTGGCCGCCCGAGAGTTGATGCGGGTAGCGCTGCAGCAGCTCCTCCGGCAACCCGACCAGCGCGGCCGTTGCCCGCACGCGCTGCTCGATCTCCGCGCTGCTGGTGAGGCCGAGCAGCCGCTTCAAGGGATCGGCGATCGCCTGAAACGCGCGGAACGACGGATTGAGGCTCTCGGTCGCGTCCTGGAACACGACCTGGATGCGCCTCCGGCTCGGCGACGCCGCGAACTTCGCCTGGGTGATCGCGGTAAGATCCTCGCCCGCCAACAGCACCTGCCCCGCCGTGGGATCGATCAGCCGACCGAGCAGCCGCACCATGGTGGACTTGCCGCAGCCGGATTCGCCGACGAGACCGACGCTCTCTCCGGCTGTGATCGTCAGGCTGACATCGTCCACCGCGTGGAGGCTGACGCCCCTGCCCGCCCGCTTGATCGGGTACAGCTTGGACAGCGACCTGGCTTCGAGCAGCGGCGTCATGACAACGGATACCGGCAGCGCACGAGGTGCTGAGATGACAGTTCGGTCCAGGGCAGCTCCGCCTCGTCACAGACCGGCTGCCGCCGCTCGCAGCGGCCGCTGAAGCGGCACGGCGGCAAGGCGCCGCGCAGGTCGGGCAGATGGCCGGGAATGGCATTGAGATCGTCGAGCCGGGAGTCCGGCACCGGCGTGGCCGCCAGCAATCGCCGCGTATAGGGATGGGCCGGACGGGCCAGCAGCTCTTCGGTCGGCGCGATCTCGACGATATGGCCGGCGTGCATCACGGCGATGCGGTCGCAATACTCGCCGGCGAGGCCGAGATCGTGGGTGATCAGCAAGGTCGACATCTGCGTCGAGCGGCTCATCTCCCGGATCAGATCCATGATCACGGCCTGCGTCGTCACGTCGAGCCCCGTCGTCGGCTCGTCCGCGATCAGGACCGACGGCGTACAGGCCAGCGCCATCGCGATCATCACGCGCTGGCACATGCCGCCCGAGAGCTCGAACGGATAGGCCTCGGCGCGGCGTTCGGGATCGGGAATGCGCACGCGCGACAGGGCGGCGATCGCCGCCGCCTTGAGCTCGCGCCGCGGCAGCGCCGCGTGCTCCTGCAGGACGTCCTCGATCTGCTTTCCGACCTTGCGGATCGGGTTGAGCGCGGTGCGCGGGCTCTGGAAGATCATCGCCATCTCGCGTCCGCGCAACTCGCGCAACGCGTCCGGGCGCGCCGCCAGGAGATCGATGCCGCCCATCGTGATCGCGCCCTTGGTGATTTTCGCGGCCTCGTCGTTGAGGCCCATCACGGTGTAGGCCGTGACGGATTTCCCCGATCCGCTTTCGCCGACCACACCGACGATCTCGCCGCGGGAGACCGACAGGCTCACGCCGCCGAGCGCCCGCACCACGCCGTGACGGGTGCGGAATTCTACCGAGAGATCGTCGATCTCGAGCTGCGCCATTACACGCGCTTCCTCGGATCGAGCAGGTCGCGCAGTCCGTCGCCCAGCATGTTGAAGGAGAACACCGCGAGCACCAGCGCGGCGCCCGGGAACATGAAGGCCCACCACTCGCCGGAAATGATGTAGCTGGCGCCTTCCGAGACCATGATGCCCCATTCGGGCGTCGGCGGCCGGACGCCGAGCCCGATGAAGGACAGGCCGGCGGCATTGAGGATCGCCCATCCCATGTTGAGCGAGGCCTGCACCATCATCGGCGGCAGGATGTTCGGGACGATATGATTGAGCAGGACGCGCAGCGGCCCGTTGCCGCCCATGCGCGCGGCCTCGACATAGCCGAGGTCGCGCCGCACGTTCACCTCCGCGCGGGCGAAGCGGCAGTAGAACGGCAGGTTGATGATCATCGTCGCGATGATGATGTTGGCGACGCTGTTGCCGAGGGCCACGACGATGCCCATGGCCAGCACGAACAGCGGGAACGCCATGATGGTGTCCATCGCGCGGCCGATGATGCGGTCGGTCCAGCCGCCGAAATAGCCGGCGAGCGATCCCAGCGCGAGACCGACGACGAATGAGAGCGCCACCGCCGAGACGGCCATGCCGAGATCGAGGCGCGTCGCCACGATGACGCGGCTGAGGATGTCGCGCCCGAGCGCATCGGTCCCGAACGGATGCAGCAGGCTGGGGCGCGCGAGCTTGGTGGCGGCGGAGGTGAGCAGCGGATCGTACGGCGCGATGGCGGGACCGAAGATCGCGCACAGCGTCAGCAGCGCCAGGATGATCGCGGCCACCAGGGTCAGGCGATTTTCGCCGAAGGCATAGCCGGTGTTGCGGGCGAGCGTGGTGAGGCTCATCGCTCAGCCCTCGAACCGCACGCGGGGATCGACCAGCGTCGCGAACACGTCCACCAGGAGATTCAAAAGGACGTAGAGCACGGCCATCATCAGCACGAAGCCCTGGACCGCCGCGTAGTCGGACGCGATCACGGCCGCGACGGCATAGGCGCCGACGCCCTGCCAGCCGAACACCTGCTCGATCAGCACGTTGGACCCGATCAGGAAGGAGAACACCATGCCGAGCACGCTCGAGACCGGCAGCAGCACGTTGCGGAAGGCATAGGCCATCAGGATCTTGCGCGTCGGCAACCCGCTGGCGCGCGCGGTGCGGATGAAGTCGCTGCTCAAGGCCTCAAGCATCGCCGCGCGTGTGATGCGCGCGATCGGCGCCAGCGCGAACAGGCCGAGCGAGATGGACGGCAGGATCAGCTGGGACAAGGCCGCGCGCAGCACCGGCCAATCACCGGCAATGATGGCGTCGATGGTGTAGGCCCCGGTGACGCGGGGCGGCGGCGAGAAGGCGATCTCGTCGAGCCGGCCGAGCGGCTGCGGCGCCCAGCCGAGCAGGAAGTAGAAGATGTAGACGAACAGCAGACCGACGAAGAAGGTCGGAAAGGCGGCGCTGACGGTGACCAGCGCGCGGCAGGCATGATCGACACCGCCATTGAGACGCGTCGCCGCCCAGACACCCATTGGAATGGCGATGCCGATCGCGAACAGCAGCGCGAACGATGACAGCTCCAGCGATGCGGGCAAGCGTTCGAGCAGATCGGTCAGCACCGGCTGCCCGGTCGTGAGCGAGCGGCCGAGATTGCCGTGCGCGAGGTCGGCGATGTAGCTCGCGAACTGCACCGGCAGCGGACGGTCGAGGCCCAGGGTGGCGCGGATGCTGGCGATCGAGGCGGCATTCGCGGCAGGCCCGGCGAAGAAGGCCGCGGATCTCCCGGCAGCGCGCGCGAGATGAAGAAGGTGAGAACGACGACACCCACCAGGCTCGGGATGGTGCCAAGCAGTCGTTTCCAGACGAAAGCCATCAGCGGTGCGCCTGCCATCATTCGCAGCGGCGACGGCTTTAGCCGCGCGCTTCAGCGGGTGAGGCCCCATCGACAGTCGGACGCAGCCAGGGGCAGATGGCATGCATCACAGTCATGTCAAGAGTTAAGCAAGCGCTATGCCATCTCCTGCGCTGCCCCCTAGAAATACAGGACTTGCAAAACGGAGGCGGTTTTCCGCCGAAACGGCCTCGCATCTAGGTTGCGGAACTCCGGGGCGTCTGGCCCAAATGCATCCGTTCTCGCCACATGCATGAAATTCATGCATTGCCTCGGCCCTCGTACGGCGCCCTCCCCTGCGGCGCTCCGAGGAACTCGACCTTAATGAACCTGCGGGGTGTTGACCCAGACGATCCGCGCTTCGTCGAGCCCGACGTTGCGATAGCTGTTGGTCAGATACGCCTTGAAGAAGAAGGAGTCGCCGGCGGTCATCAGATATGTGGTGTCGTCGATGGTGAGTTCGATCGTACCCGACACGAGATAGCCGACGGCTTCCCCCTGATGGGTGATGAGATCCACCTTCTCGCCGCCGGGAGCCACGACGTGAATGTTCGCTTCGAGCAGATTCCCTGCAGCTACCGGCACCAGACGCTCGTAGACGACGCCCTTTCCGCCACGTAGCGCATCGACAGGCACCTTCAGCCGGTCCTCGGGCTTCTGCACCAGCTTGTAGTCGTCGACCCTCAGACCGAAGAACGAGGCCATGTCGCGGTCGAGCGCGCGGACCATCTTGTCGAGCATTGGCAGCGACGGCATGACCTTGCCGGCCTCGATCTTAGAGATCATGCTCTCGTCGCAACCGACGATTTGCGCCAGATCGCGCATGCGCATGCCCTTGGCCAGCCTGGCCCGACGCAGGCGCAGTCCAATGTTCAATGTGCCGTTGTCCGAGCTCACGGGCCGTTTCCACGATTTCAGCGGGAACGTATATGCATAACAATCACGTGATTGACCAGCATGTTGTGTCGACTCTCATTTTACCCCCGCAGAGGCCGAAAGGGCCCTGCATATAAAGAAGCACCGCGGGGCCCTAAGGGACCTGCCTAAGAGCTGCCACGGCGTCCGCAAGGCGCGGGCGGAAGCGCCGCCTATGCCGATGTACCGAAAGCCAGATGATGGCGATGTTTGGCTGGACCGATCCAAAGATGCCGGCCCACTACATCGCGAAAGCCAACCGGGAAAGGTTAGGAATTCGCGGAATGGACAAGATCGTTGCCTTCGATCAGAGCCAATCGCTGGATGATTTCCTTCAAACACCGGGAGAACGCCGCCGGAACACCGGCGGAGAACAAAGTCGTAACTTTCCGTAGTAGCTTTGAGAAAAAGCATAGCAACTTCAGTTGCTTGCGCGTGGGTATGGTGCGCTCGGAGGGACTCGAACCCCCACGGTGTTACCCACTGCCACCTCAAGGCAGCGCGTCTACCAATTCCGCCACGAGCGCGAAGAAGAAGCCGGAGCCAGAGGAAGGGCGGCACCGGATCAGTGGCGCCCGTGTATCAAATCGATGTCAGGGGGACAAGGCCCGCCCTGCCCTAAATTACCGGATTGTGGACGGTTTTGGCTCGGGCCGGGCCGCTATCGCGAGGTCGGCGTCGGCGAGCGCGGCAGCATCTGCTTGACCTCGACCGCGATGCGGTTGCGGTCGACCAGCACCACCCCATTTGCGATCGGCAGGTTGTTGGCGAGCACCTTGACGTCGTCGGCCTCGGTGGCGTCCAGCTCGATGATGGCGCCGCGGGACAGGCGCAGAACCTGGTGGATGGGCATGGAGCAGGTGCCGAGAACGACCATCAGGTCGACTGTCACTTTATCGAGGGTTGACACTGCAGGACCACCGAAGTCACGACTGGAATTTCGTTGCCCAGACATCACCATGTTGTGGTTAGCCAATGGTTAACAGCCGCGAAACACTCGACCTGACCACCTTTGCGGGGCCCCAAGGCAACGCCGTGGCGTGGCGCATCTCCGATTCGCCGGTCGACTACGCCCACGCCGCCGAATTCATGGAGGCGCGGGCGGCCGCGATTGCCGCTCACGAGGCCGCGGAGATGGTCTGGCTGCTCGAACACCCGCCGGTCTACACCTCCGGTACGTCTGGCAAGGCCGAAGACCTGCGCGATCCGCGCTTTCCGCTGGTGCCGACCGGGCGCGGCGGCCAGGTCACCTATCATGGGCCCGGCCAGCGCGTGGCCTATGTCATGCTCGACCTCAAGCGGCGCCGGCCGGATGTCCGGGCCTATGTCGCGGCGCTCGAGGAGACCATCATCCGCACCCTCGATGCCTTCAACGTGCGCGGCGAGCGGCGCGAGGATCGCGTCGGCGTCTGGGTCAAACGGCCCGACAAGGGCGAGGGCCATGAGGACAAGATCGCCGCCATCGGCGTGCGGCTGAAGCGCTGGGTGACGTTCCACGGCATCGCCATCAATGTCGAGCCGGACCTGTCGCACTTCCAGGCCATCGTGCCCTGCGGCGTGACCGATCCGCGCTACGGCGTCACCAGCCTGGTTGATCTCGGCCTGCCGGTGACGCTGGCCGATGTCGACGTCGCGTTCCGGCAGGCGTTCGAGAGCGTGTTCGGCGCCGTCAGTGTCGCGCAGCCGGAGACGGCTTGAGCTCACGCAGCGCCCTGCTGCGGCGACACATCGAGCTTCGCCGCGACGTAGCGGCGCTCCTGGCTCAAGCCACCGAATCCGTAGGCATCCGCCTTGACCTCGTCGACATGCAGATACGTCTCGTGATGCAGCGGGCCGATCAGCTCCGCCATGCGCGCGAACACCGCGGCGAGATAGGCGGCCTTCTCGTCCTTGGTATTGGTGCCCTCGCTGACGTGGACGTCGATCCAGTAGCTGGCAAGCCCCTGCTCCGCCAGCGAGGCGCCGCCGGCGAACCAGTCCGCTGCATCCGCTTCCGAGACGATGACGGCAGTGACCTTGGGATCCTTGCGCAGGATGCGCGCGGTCAATTCGGTGACGGCGTCGGCGATGGCCTTCTTCAGCGACGGCGAGCGGCGCTGGCTGGCGTAGACGATGTTGATCAACGGCATGGTCGGCTCCCTGTGTCCAGCGCGTGACTGCGCTTCGAGAGCAAAGCTAGCCTCGCGCCTCTCATTTTGGTATCTTATCGAAATGGATATCAATGATAACGACCGCATATGACCGCCACGCTCGACATCGCGACCGTCCGCGCCTTTCTGCTGGTGAGCGAATTGCACAGCTTCACCCGGGCGGCCGAGACTCTCGGCACCACCCAGGCCGCGGTCAGCCTGAAGCTGCAGCGGCTGGAAGCGCTGCTCGGAAAGCGGCTGGTCGAGCGCTCGCCGCGCGCGGTCCGGCTCACCGCGGACGGCGCGGCCTTCGCCCACAACGCCCGCGCGCTGGTTGCCGCGCATGACCTCGCACTGACCGGCGCGCCGCGTGTCAGGCCGCTGCTGTCGCTGGGGATCAGCGATCACGTCGCCGGCCCCGAGCTGGTGCCGATGCTCGAGCAGCTCCATGCGGCCACGGCGGACCTCGTCCTCTCGGTCAGCATCGGCTTCTCGCGCGACCTGCTCGACCGCTACGATGCCGGCAAGCTCGACGCCGTGATCGTCCGGCAGGAGGCCAGCCGCCGCAGCGGCGAGGAATTGATCACGGATGAGTTCGGCTGGTTCGCCGCGCCCAGGTTTCGTCTGCCGGCGGGCGGCGCGCTGCCGCTCGCCACGCTGGCGCCGCCCTGCGGCGTGCGCAGCATCGCGGTCCGCGCGCTCGAGCGCGCCCGAATCAGCTTCAGCGAGACGTTCGTCGGCGGCGGGGTGACGGCCGTCGCGGCCGCCGCGCGCGCCGGTCTTGCGATCGCGCCGCTGGCCCGCCGGATCGCGCCGAGTGGACTGATCGATGTCGGGACGGATCTCGGCCTGCCGAAGCTCGGCCGTTCCAAGGTGATGCTGCATGCAAAGGCGGGAGATGCGGCCAAGCGCGCGGCGCTGCGTACGCTGGCCGCGGCATTCCGAAGCGCCGCGATGTCTAAGTAATTGACGCCGACAGGACCTGATGTAGCATGGGTCAATGACCGCAGCTCAGGAGCAGCGGCTTGAACCGTCTCTTGACCGCAGCTGACCTCGTCAGCGCCCAGGCAAAACCGAGCCCGGCCTTGACCGGCGCGACCGGACTCGAACCGTTACATCGCCACGCGCTGATCCGAACCTCGAACGCCGACGTGCTGCGCGACCTCGCGGCGCGCCGGCTCGGCGCCGAGCGCGTCGACTTCAGGAACGCCGAGCGCTTCGAGGCGATCGTCAACCTGATCGAGCTCGAGACCATCGGCCTCGCCTTCGGCACCACGACCTGCGACATGGTCTGCGACCATCGTGCCGCCGACTTCATCAGGGTGCAGATCGCCCTGAAGGGACGCGCGGTCAGTTGCACCCCCGGCGAGGCGACCGACGTCAACGAGCATCAGTTCGCGGTCGCGCCGGCCGGCGTGCCATGGCAGATGGCGTGCCAGGGCGGCCATCGGCGACTGACTCTGCGGCTCGATCCGCAGGCGCTGCGACGGCGCCTGACGGCGCTGGTCGGCGTGCAGCCGCGCGCCGACTTTGCGATCGACCCGGCCATTCCGGCCGCCGATCCGCGGGCCCGCAGCTTGATGCGGCTGCTGGATTTCCTGACGACCCAGCTCAACGAGCAGGATGCGGCGTTCCCCGCCGCGGTCTATCGCGAGCTGGAGGATGCGGTGCATGTCGCCTTCCTCTGCGCCAGCCGTCATCGTTTCCGCGACACGCTCCTGGATCCCTCTCCGATGCCGGATTTCGGCCTGGTCAAGCGGCTCGAGGACTACATCGAGGCGAACTGGCGCGAGCCGATCACGATCGAGCGCCTGGCGCGCGAAGCCGGCGTCAGCGCCCGTTCGATCTTCCGTCTGTTCGAGCGCGTGCGCGGCTATTCGCCGATGGCCTTTGCCAAGTCGGTGCGCCTGCGGCGTGCCCGCGAGATGCTGCGCTCCGGCGATCCGGCCGTCACGGTGGCGGCGGCGGCCGCCGCCTGCAACTTTGCCAATGCCGGACACTTCGCCCGCTACTACCGCGCCACGTTCGGCGAGCTGCCGTCGGCAACGATGTCGCGCGCCGGACAGTCGTAGTGCATTCGGCCGCTCACAAGATGGCTTCCAGCGCGCTGCGCAGGCTCTGATGGCGGAACACGAAGCCGCTCGACAGCGCCTTGTTCGGCACCACGCGCTGACCGCCGAGCAAAAGCTCCTCGGCGAAGTCGCCGCCGATCCGGCGCAGCAGGCCAGCGGGGACGCGCAGCAGCGCCGGACGGCGCAGGCAGCGCGCGAGCTCGGCGGTGAAGGCGAGATTGCGCACCGGCAGCGGCGCCGTCGCATTGACCGGACCGGAGATGGCGTCGGTTACGATCACATGCGCGATCAGCCGAACGAGATCGTCGCGCTCGATCCAGGACATCCATTGCAGGCCGGAGCCGAATGGCCCGCCCAGGCCGAATTCGAACGGCGTCAGCATCCGCGACAGGAAGCCGCCGTCGCGGCCGACCACGAGCCCGATCCGCAGCAACGCGACGCGGACGCCCCGCGCTTCGGCACCCCGAGCCGCCTGTTCCCAGGCGTCGCAGAGGTCATGGCTGAAGCAGGCATGCGACTTTGCCGATCTCGGTCAGCGGCTGGTCCTGCCACAGGCCGTACCAGCCGATCGCCGAACCGTTGACCAAGACCTTCGGCTTGCGGTCGAGCCGCGCAATCAGGGATACGACGGCTTCGGTCGCAGCCAGCCGGGACTGCAGGATCGTCGCGCGTCTGGCCGCGGTCCACGGCGCATTGCCGATCGGCTCACCGGCAAGATTGACAATCGCATCGATACGGGTGTCGGACGCGAGCTGATCGAGGCTGGTGACCAGGGTCAGCGGCCCCGGCAATACGGCGGCCTTGGCCGGATCGCGCACCAGGGCGACGACGTGGTGACCGGCCGCGGTGAGACAGGCCGCCATCCGTGCGCCGATGAAGCCGGTCGCACCGGTGATCAGGATCGTCTGCGCCGGCGGCAGCGCCGCAACCAGCCCGGCCGCATCCGGCTGCGACATTCGCGCAAGGCGCCGGGCCGCGGCGAAGTCGCGCAGGCCGCACAGCGCGGCGCCAACCGCGGCGGCAGCAGCAATCCAGCTCAGCATGCCGGCATAGGCCGGCACGATCGCAGAAGGCGACATCGCCCAGCCGATCAGCAGCGGCACCAGCAGCATCAGGATCGCGCCGTAATTGATGGCGAGCAGCGTGTGATTGATGCGTTCGCTCGCTGGCAGCTTGCGCGTCAGGTCCTCCTCGACGAAATCGGTCAACGTGATGCCGATCTCGGCCACGAGCACCGCGAGCACTCCAACTGCGAACAGCCCATGCGCCTCGCACCAGCCGAGGACGGCGAACAGCAGCGCATACAGCACGTTGCGGACACCGTGCAGCTTGAGCTCGCGCCGTTGTGACGGACGCCAGGCCAGGCGCTCGGTGAACTCATGGTGATAGAAGGTGTCGAACACACCCATCACGATCTGAAGCGCAATCAGGGACCAGAGCAGCGGCGTCATGGTGCGGACTCCTGGAACACGGCGCTTTGGCGCATGATGCGCCCGAAGCGCGGATGGACGATCTCGAGCGAGAAGCGAAAGACGCCGCTGCCGGGATCGGAATGAGTCACGGTGAGGTCGCCGGGCGTGAGCCATGCCGGCAGCGCCCAGCGTCGTCCGGCGAAGTCGAACGTGTAGCCGGCGCTGTGGAAGTGAAGCGCGCCATCGGCGACGCCGACGCGCAGGCTCATGCTGAGGCCCCAGCCGAGATATTCCTCGAGTCCCGTGGGACCCGCAAAGCGCTTGGCGGAATGGATCACCTGCGGGAAGCCATGCGGGCGTCCGCAGATGCGCGTCCAGATCTGGCCGCCTCTCGCCGCGTCCTCCGTCACCGCGACGATCATCGGCACACCGACGTCTGCGCGCGTCGGCAGCGGCCCGCCGATCAGCCGCGCCAGATGCGCGAACCAGAAGCCGGCACCACTGATCTCGGCCTGATCGACCTCGCCGACATAGACGACGGTCGCGCCGTCGGCGAGTTTCTTGGAGAAGCGGCGCCAGATCGACACCGGCAGCCGTCCCCAATCCTCGGCGGACAGCAGCGCACGAAACCTGTGATCGTCATGAAGCCGGGCGTTGGAGGGCGTTGAAAGTCCGAGATGTCGCATGGTCACCATGACGCCCTCCACCCATCTACGACCTTGATCTTCCCGACGGCAGCAGATTTGCGATCTTCTCGCCGAGCTTGATCAGCGCGACGAGACGCGGCCGCGGCACCTTCAGCATCTGCACGTACCAGCGGTCGACGAGCTCGGTGAACGCCAGCATGTCTTTCAGACGCTTGCTTGCGACCGCGCTGATCGCGGGATCGCCGGTCGCCTCGGCCACGCAGGCGCGGAGCGCCGCGATGGCGGGATCGATCTCGCGCTCCTTGCGGCCGGCCGCGATCCGCTGAGCGACCTCCCAGATGTCGGTCTCGGCCTCGAAATGATCGCGGCGGTCGCCGAGGATCGGCACGCGCCGGATCAAGCCCCAGGCGAGCAACTCCTTCAGCGAGTTCGACACGTTGGAGCGCGCCATGCCGAGCGTGTCGGCGATGTCCTCCGCCGTCATCGGCTTCTCGGCGAGATACAGCAGGCCGTGGATCTGGCTCACCGAGCGGTTCACACCCCACTGGTCGCCCATGTCGCCCCAGTTGAGGATGAAGCGCTCGACGGCGGGAGGAAGTTTTCGATGACCTGTAATTTCTGTCATGACAGAAATATCTGACTGAAGAGAGTGAATGTCAAGAGACGCGGTTTTGAACCGAACTGGGGGCCAGCCAGACGGATGTTACGGCGCACATTTTGCGTCTGCCGACCGCCCGGTTCCCCGCCTGCCCCCGCTGCAACAGGAGCAAGCCATGACGGCATCCGACAAGGCGTTCACTGGATCGATCCCGCAGATCTACGATCAACTGATGGTCCCCCTGATCTTCGTGCCCTATGCGCTGGACCTCGCGCGGCGCATCGCGGCGTACCTGCCGCGCGACGTGCTGGAGACGGCGGCGGGCACCGGCGTGGTCACGCGGGCCCTGCATGCTCAACTGCCGCCCGAGGTCCGGATCACCGCCACCGACCTCAACGAGCCCATGCTCGCACAGGCGAAGACCCATCTCGCCGCTGCGGACCGCATCGCATTTCATCAGGCCGATGCGCTGGCCCTGCCCTTTGCCGACGCAAGCTTCGATGCCGTCGCATGTCAGTTCGGCGCGATGTTCTTCCCCGATCGCATCAAGGGTTATGCGGAGGCGCGCCGTGTGCTCAGGCCCGGCGGACGTTTCGTCTTCAACGTCTGGGACCGGATCGAGGAGAATGAAATCCCGCACGTCGTTCACGAGACGCTGCAGCAGGTGTTCCCCGAAAGCCCGCCGCAGTTCTTCACCCGGACTCCGCACGGCTATTTCGATGCAGAGCGGATCGAGGCCGATCTGACCGCAGCGGGCTTCACGGACATCGCGGTCGAGACGGTGACGCATCTCAGCCGCGCGGCGTCGCCTCAGGACCCGGCGACGGCATTTTGCCAGGGCACACCGATGCGCGGCGAGATCGAAGCGCGCGGCACGCCCGGCCTCGCAGCCGTTACGCAGGCGGCCGCAGACGCGCTGGCGCGCCGGTTCGGCAACGGACCGATCGAGGGCCGCATCCAGGCGCTGGTGATCTCCGCGGCGTGAGCGACGTCGACAAAATTGCGTGGAGTTGCCGGGAAGACAACTACACCGTCTGAAGCACCGAGAACGCCTCGCCGCGCGGACGCAATGCGAGCTGTTCGACCGTTCCAGCGGCGTCGACCACGTCGTCGACGCGCGCAGCCCGCGGCCCCTTGCGACAGGCCATGACCATGGCTGCGACGTCGTCGGCAGGGCCGGCGAAGACCGCCTCGACGCTGCGGTCGCTGCGGTTGCGGACCCAGCCTTCGAGGCCGTTCAGGATGGCCTGGTCCTCGACCCAGGCGCGGTAGCCGACGCCCTGGACGCGGCCGCGGACCGTGACGTGAACGATGGCGCGATCGGTCATGATCCGAGCCCCAGAAAATCGCGCAGGCGCTTCTTCACATCCGCCTCGCGCATCACGCGTGCCGTCAGCTCCGCCGACGGCAGCCCCTTGAGCTGCCTCGGGGAGACGCCGTCGCGGAGCGCCTTCAGCGTCTCATACACCGCCTGCGTCGCCGCGGCGATCGGTGCATGGCCCTGTAGCGCGACGCGGACACGGCGCGAGGCGAGATAGCCGAGATCGGACATTTCCTCCGGCGCGCCACCCAGCACGATCGGCAGCGTCGTCGCTGCCGCGACCGCATCGAGCTGGTCGCGCGCGGTGATGCCAGTGAAAAACAGGCCGTCGACACCGCAGGCCTCATACGCCCTGGCGCGCGCGATCGCGTCGTCGAGCGAGGTAATGGAAACGGCGCCCGTCCGTCCCAGGATGACCAGCGCGGGATCGTCGCGGCCATCGAGCGCGGCCTTCACCTTGCCGACGCCCTCAGCAAGCGAGATCAGTTGCGGCTTCGCCTCGCCAAAAGCCTGCGGCAGCAGCGTATCCTCGATGGTGAGACCCGCGGCCCCTGCGGCCTCCAGCTCCTGCACCGTGCGGCGCGCGTTCATCGCATTGCCATAGCCGTGATCGGCATCGACCAGCACCGGCAGCACGGCGGCGCGCGACATCCGCCGCATCTGCGCGGCCAACTCGGTCAGCGTGATCAGCGCGATGTCGGGATCGCCGAGCACGGCGAGCGAGGCGGACGAGCCGCCGAACATGCCGAGCTCGAAGCCGAGGTCTTCAGCGATCCGGATCGAGATCGCGTCATAGACCGAGCCGGGATGGATGCAGCGATCGCTGTCGAGGATGGTGCGCAACGCTTCTCGGCGACTACGGAACGTCATCACGCGTCCTCTCTCCGTCATTGCGAGGAGCGTAGCGACGAAGCAATCCAGAGTCATCTGCTGAGCCCTGGATTGCGTCGCTTCGCTCGCAATGACGGCGGTTAGACCTGCTACGCAAACTCCAGGATCAGCGCGTCCACCGCGAGCGTCGCGCCGGCGGTCGCGTGGATCTTCTTCACCGTGCCGTCCTGCTCGGCGCGCAGCACGTTCTGCATCTTCATGGCTTCGACCACGGCGAGCGTCTCGCCGGCCTTGACCTCCTGCCCTTCGGTCACGGCGATCGAGACCACGAGGCCGGGCATCGGGCACAACAGCTTCTGCCGCTGTCACCTGCGGTGACGACCGGCATCAGCCGCGCCGCGGTCGCCTCCGCCTCCGTGTAGACGTAGACCGGCGCTTCGACGCCCTGATGCGCGAGCCGCACGCCGTTCGCAATGAGGCGCGTCTGCACGGCGATGGCCGCGCCATCGATGGTGCCGTGCCAGACCGCATCACCCGGTTTCCAATCCGACACCAGCTGATGCGCCGGGCCGACCTTGCCGTCTCCCCCGACGAAGCGGACCGTGATCGCGCCGTTCTCCCTGGTGATGTCGAGCAGGATCTCGTCACGCCCGAGCCACACCGCGCGGCGGCTCTGTCGCTTGACCGGCCGGCCGATCATCTGCTGCGAGATCTGCCGCTTGCGCTCGCCGAGCACGTGGTCGATCGCCGCACCCACCGCCGCCAGCCGGCGCGCGATCTCGCCTTCCGGCGCACGCGCGGCAAAGCCCTTGGGAAACTCCTCGGCGATGAAGCCGGTCGACAGCCGGCCCTCGCGCCAGCGCGGATGGTTCATCAGCGCCGACAGGAACGGGATGTTGTGGCGGATGCCATCGACATAGAACGCATCGAGCGCGGTCGACTGCGCCTCGATCGCGGCAGCCCGCGACTCCGCATGGGTGACGAGCTTGGCGATCATCGGATCGTAATAGATCGAGATTTCGCCGCCCTCCTGCACGCCGGTGTCGTTGCGCACGGTGATGCCGTCCGCCTTGCTCTCGGCCGGCGGGCGATACTTCACGAGGCGACCGATCGACGGCAGGAAGCTGCGGAACGGATCTTCCGCATAGACGCGGGATTCCACCGCCCAGCCGGTCATCGTCACGTCCTTCTGCGCAAGCGAAAGCTTCTCGCCGGCGGCGACGCGGATCATCTGCTCGACCAGATCGATGCCGGTGACGAGCTCGGTCACGGGATGCTCGACCTGCAGGCGGGTGTTCATCTCGAGGAAGTAGAAGCTCTTGTCCTGGCCGGCGACGAACTCGACGGTGCCGGCGGAGTCGTAGTTCACGGCCTTGGCGAGCGCGACCGCCTGCTCGCCCATCCTGCGCCGCGTCTCCTCGTCGAGCAGCGGCGACGGCGCCTCCTCGATGACCTTCTGGTTGCGGCGCTGGATCGAGCACTCGCGCTCGCCGAGATAGATCACGTTGCCATGCTTGTCGCCGAGCACCTGGATCTCGATGTGGCGCGGATCGACGATGAACTTTTCGATGAAGACGCGATCGTCGCCGAACGACGCCTTGGCCTCGGCCTTGGCGAGATTGAAGCCCTCGGCCACTTCGGCGGTCGAATGCGCGACGCGCATGCCCTTGCCGCCGCCGCCGGCGGAGGCCTTGATCATCACGGGGTAGCCGATCTCGTCGGCGATGCGCACGGCGTGCTTGTCGTCCTCGATGACGCCGAGGAAGCCGGGCACGGTCGAGACCTTGGCCTTGGCGGCCGCCTTCTTCGATCTCGATCTTGTCGCCCATGGCAGCGATGGCGCCGGGATTGGGGCCGATGAAGACGATGCCGGCCTCGGCCAATGCCCGCGGGAAAGCCTCGCGCTCGGACAGGAAGCCGTAGCCCGGATGCACGGCCTCGGCGCCTGTCTTGCGGCAGGCCTCGACGATGCGGTCGATCAGGAGATAGCTCTCGGCAGCGGCGGGCGGGCCGATCAGCACGGCATCGTCTGCCATCTCGACATGCAGCGCATCACGGTCGGCTTCCGAATAGACCGCAACGGTTCGGATTCCCATGCGGCGGGCGGTCTTGATGACCCGGCAGGCGATCTCGCCGCGGTTCGCGATCAGAATGGTTTTGAACATTTCTTGCTTGATACCTTTGGGCGGGCTCCCCGCTCGTGGCACAGGCGTAACACCGCGAGCTTGACCGGTTCGTCTATACCAAAATCGCCCGCGCGCAACCCGCCTCTCGTTCCGAGCTGGCCGTCCGGCGAGGCATGCCAGCCGTGTCCCTTGCCGTCACCCGGAATAGCTGTGGAAACGTCCGCGGGCATAGGCGTGCGACACCGCCTTCATCAGCTCGCCGACCTCCGTCTCGAGAAAGTCGTTCGCAATGATCAGCGCACGAATGGCCGCCCGCGGATCGCCCCCGCAGGCCGCAATGGCCTGGTCCACGGCGGCGTCCAGCGCGAGATCTTCGGTGTCCGCGGCTTGAGCATCGGTCTTTGATTGCGATCTGGGCTGCATGCGCGATGACGGTCCTCGCTCCGGTCACACGTCATGTTCACTTTATGTTCTCATGAGTCAAGCCGGATCACGCCGCCCCGACCTCTTCCTGCTGCGGCTCGGCCTGCGGCCTCTCGGGCGCCAGAGTGACGGACTTCTGCTGTGCGCCCTGCCGCACCAGTTGGTGGACGAAGTCGAGCTTGCCGATGACCGGCGGCGTCAGGATGAAGGGATAGAGATCGCGCGCGCCCATCGCCCGGGCGACGCTGTTCATGGCGAAGGTGAAGGGCAGCCAGGCATTGACGATGGTGTCGAAGTCCTCCGCGACATACGGATCGAATGTGACGCGCGCCGTCAGCCCGCCGATCTGGTCCGCGGGCGGGTCGATCTCGATGCCGAACTCTGAGGCCATCTCCAGCGTATCGACGATGTGGAGGTAGTGCGCCCAGGTCTCGGCAAAATCCTCCCACGGATGCGTGGTGGCGTAGGCCGAAACGAAATTATCCTGCCAGTCCACCGGAGGCCCCTGATCGTAATGCCGCCTCAGCGCCTCGCCGTAGTCCTGGGTATCGTCGCCGAACACGGCCCGGCATTCCTCGAGCCTGCCGGCATCGCGCACCAGCACGTCCCAGAAATAGTGCCCGACCTCGTGGCGGAAATGACCGAGCAAGGTCCGGTACGGCTCGCCCATTTCGAGCCGGCGCCGCTCGCGCTCGAAATCGTCCGCCTCGGCCAGCGCGATGGTGACGAGGCCGTTGTCGTGGCCGGTCAGGACCTTCTGCTGACCGGCGGGGTCATCGGCGAGGAAGTTGAAGATCAGCCCGTGCTCGGGATCCTCGATCCGTGTCTTCACGGGGAGCTTCCATCGGATCAGCGAGTAGAACAGCCGGTGCTTGGCCACCTCCAGCTCTCGCCATCCCGCGAGTTGCGCGGGATCGGACAGATTGGGAATGGTACCGTTGTGCCGGCAGGCGCGGCAGAAGCCTGCGGTCTCGCCGATCTCAAGCAGCCAGTTGCAGGCGTCGTGCTCGGCATTGGCGCAGAAGAAGCGCCCGGCCCTGTCGTCCGCGAGCGTCCGAAAGCCCTCCTCCGCCGGCTCGATCGCCGACAGGATCTGGCGCTCCGGCATGAAGGCGAGCTGATGGCCGCAGCGCCCGCAGCTGCGATTCTCGAAATACAGGATGTTCTTGCAGGCCTGGCAGACGAAGAGCTTCACAGCGTGGACCTACGTGTTGCGGTGTTCAGGGCCTGACGACGCGCGACAGTAACAGTCCGTTCCGGGAGCACGGAACTTTTTATCTGCCCCGACGTTCACGTCATGCCGGCGTTTGCCCGCCTTAATCTCTGGTCAGTTTGCTTTCCTTGGTCCCAATGTCGCCACGCTTCCGAACACCCGCGATGGAATGCTCGGGCGACCGCTCGCCACATCAGTGCAGGTCAGCATGAACAGCGCGGATGCGCCCAGAGACGAAGTGAGGCCGGAGGCTGCCGCCGACGCGCTGCGCCAGCATATCGAGGAGATTGCGCGCGATCGCGATGAGGCCTATCGCGCGCTGCAGGAACGCGAGGCGGAGCTCGCGCGCATCCAGCGCATCGCCCGTGTCGGCGGCGTCGAGGTCGACTTGCGCGAAGGCTACCGCAACCGCCGCTCCCCCGAATACCTGATCATTCACGGCCTGCCGCCGGAGGCTGTCCACGAGACTCACGAAGACTGGGTCAGACGCGTCCATCCCGACGACCGCGTCAAGGCCGAGCAGGACTTCATTGCTGCGGTCAAGAGCAAGCAGGAGGACTACACCACCGAATACCGCATTATCCGCCCCAGCGACGGCGAGACCCGCTGGGTCCGCGTCATCGCCCGCATCGAGCGTGACTGGAACGGCCGCGCGATCCGTCTGGTCGGCGCGCATATCGATGTCACCGATCAGATGCTGGCGCAGGCCAAGCTTCGCGAGAGCGAGGAACGCTTCCGGCTGATCGCCGACAGCGCGCCGGTGCCGATCTGGGTGACGAAGCTCGACCGCACCCGCTCCTTCGTCAATCGCGCCTATATCGATTTCCTCGGCATGCCCCCTGACGAGGCGCTGACCTTCGACTGGCGCAAGGTGCTGCATCCAGAGGACCTTCCGCGCATCCTCGAGCAGCAGCAGTCGGGAGAGTGCTCGCTGAAGCCGTTCTTCCTCGAGGCACGCTACCGGCGCGCCGACGGGGAATGGCGCTGGCTGCGATCGGAATCGCAGCCGCGCTGGGATGCGAACGGCAAACATGTCGGCTTCATCGGCGTCGCTCACGACGTCACGACCGCCAAGCAGGCCGAGATCGAGCTGCGCCGCATCAACGAGACCCTCGAAGAGCGGATCAAGGAGCGCACCGCCCAGCTCGAGGCCAATGAAGCGCGCATGCGCGCGATCTTCGACACCAGCAATCAGTATCAGGCCATCCTCGACGTCGAGGGCCGCGTGATGCATGCCAACCGCATCGCGGTCGCCGGCATGCGCGCCGGTGAAGTGAATGTCATCGGCCAGCCGCTCTGGGATGCGCCCTGGTTCACCCATACGTCGGGCGTGACCGAAATGCTGCGCAAGGCGTTCGCCCGCGTTCTCGCCGGCGAGAGCTTTCGGACCGAGATGCGGCTCGATTTCGCCAGCGGCCAGCGACATTTCGAGCTTTCGATGCGGCCCCTGTTCGACCAGCATGATGTGGTCACCGGTGCGGTCGCCGAGGCGGTCGACGTCACCGAGCGCATCCAGGGCGAGGAGCTGCTCCGGCAGTCGCAGAAGATGGAGGCGATCGGCCAGCTCACCGGCGGCGTCGCCCACGATTTCAACAACCTGCTCACCATCATCCGCTCGGCCACCGACTTCCTGCGCCGCCGCGATCTCCCCGAGGAGCGGCGCCGGCGCTATGTCGATGCGATCTCGGAGACGGTGGAGCGCGCCTCGAAGCTGACCGCGCAACTCCTGGCCTTCGCGCGGCGGCAACCCCTGACGCCGCAGGTGTTCAATGTCGGCGAGCAGGTCGAGAACGTCGTGCAACTGATCCGTCCTCTCGTCGGCAGCCGCATCCAGATCGAACTCGCGGTCACGGATGGCGGGCTGTTCACCCTCGCCGACGTCGCGCAATTCCAGACCGCGCTGATCAATCTCGCCGTCAATGCGCGCGACGCCATGAACGGTGAAGGACAACTGAAAATCGGCGTGCAGCGGACGGAGAGCATCCCGGCCTTGCGTGGCCAGGGCACCCGGCCCGGCGCCTTCATCGCGATTTCGGTCGCCGACACCGGGGACGGCATCGCGCCTCAACATCTCAGCGCGATCTTCGAACCCTTCTTCACTACGAAGGAGGTCGGCAAGGGCACGGGTCTCGGCCTCAGCCAGGCGTTCGGCTTCGCCAAGCAGTCCGAAGGCGACATCGCGGTCGACAGCCGCATCGGCCACGGCGCGACCTTCACGATCTACCTGCCGCAGGCCACGGCACCGCAATCCGGCACGGAAGCCGGCTCCGCGCGCATCGAGCCGGCGACCATCGGGCGCGGCTACCGCGTGCTCGTGGTCGAGGACAATGACGAGGTCGGGCAGTTCTCGACCGAGCTGCTCGAGGATCTCGGCTACATGACGCGCCGCGTCGCCAATGCCGCCGATGCGCTGGCAATCCTGGAGAACGACGAGTTCGCGGTCGACCTCGTGTTCTCCGACGTCATCATGCCCGGCATCAACGGCCTCGAGCTCGCCGGCATCATCCGCGACCGCTATCCCGGCCTGCCGGTGGTGCTGACATCCGGCTACAGTCACGTGCTCGCGGAGAACGCCCATCACGGCTTCGAGCTGATCAAGAAGCCCTATTCGGTGGAATCGCTGTCGCGCATCCTGCGCAAGGCGATGGCCGAGAAGGCGCCGCTGCCGCGCTGAGTAGCGCGCGCTTCGGAATGACGCGTGGACGGAATGGGTCACTCCGAAAGCCTTGCGGAACCAACTGCCGTACACCGCTGTTGCGATGGATCACGCGCAACGAGGCGGCATGGCGGACTTCGATAGCAGCAAGGACCTGGCCCGCGCCGGCCATGCGCTCGACGCCACCAATTTCTTCCTGGCCGATGTGCGCGACGGGCTCGGCCCTTATCTCGCGATCTATCTCCTGACCGAGCAGAAATGGAACGAGGCCTCGATCGGCGTGGTGATGTCGCTGGCGACGATCGCGGGCATCGTCGCGCAGACGCCCGCCGGCGCGCTTGTCGACGCCACCAGGGCAAAACGGCTGGTCATGATCGTCGCCGCGATCGTCGTCACGGCCGCCTCGCTGCTGCTACCTCTCATGACCAGCTTCTGGCCGGTCGCGATCTCGCAGAGCATCGCCAATGCCGCCGGCGTGATCTTCGCGCCGGCGATCGCGGCGGTGTCGCTCGGGATCGTCGGCGCCAAGGCCTTCACCGCGCGGGTCGGCCGCAACGAGACCTTCAATCATGCCGGCAACACGGTTGGAGCCGTCATCGCCGGCGCGGCTGCCTATGCGCTCGGACCATCGGCGGTGTTCTATCTGATGGCGGTGACGTCGGCCGGCAGCCTTATCAGCGTGCTCGCCATCCCCGAGCGCGCGATCGACCATGAAGTCGCGCGCGGACTGGCGCATCAGACGAAGGGCAAGCGACCGGAGCGGGGCGAGCAGCCCTCGGGTCTGGGCATTCTCCTGGCCTGCCGTCCGCTGCTGATCTTCGCGGTCTGCGTCGCGCTGTTTCACCTCGCCAACGCCGCGATGTTGCCGTTGGTCGGCCAGAAGCTGGCACTGCAGGACAAGAATCTCGGCACCAGCCTGATGTCGGCCTGCATCGCTGCGGCCCAGCTCGTGATGGTACCGATGGCGCTCCTGGTCGGTGCCCGCGCCGACCGCTGGGGCCACAAGCGCTTCTTCCTGGCCGCGCTGCTGATCCTGCCGCTGCGTGCCGTGCTCTATACGCTGTCGGACGACAAGGCCTGGCTGGTCGGCGTGCAGTTGCTGGACGGCGTCGGCGCCGGCATCTTCGGCGCGATCATGCCGGTCATCGTTGCGGACCTGATGCGCGGCACCGGCCGCTTCAACATTGCCCAGGGCGGTGTGATCACAGCGCAGAGCATTGGCGCGGCGCTGTCGACTGCGCTGGCGGGCCTGGTCGTCGTCCATGGCGGCTATAGCGCCGCATTCCTGGTGCTCGGCGCGGCGGCCGCCCTCGCCGTGATCGTATGCTGGCTGCTGCTGCCGGAGACCGGTGGAGCAGAGGCCGCGCCCCCAAATGCGGCGCCCTCGCCCGCTATCCCCGCCGAATGATTTGCTCTATCGATCCCTGATCATGTCCCTGCACGATACGTGGCTCGCTTACGCCATCATCATTCCCGCCACCGCTGGCGTCATCATCCGCCCTTTTCGGCTGCCCGAGGCCGTGTGGGCCGTCGCCGGCGCGATCCTGCTGGTCGCGCTCGGCCTGCTGCCTGTCGCTGAAGCGCTGACCGGCATCCGCAAGGGCGTCGACGTCTATCTGTTCCTGATCGGCATGATGCTGATCGCGGAGCTGGCCCGCCGCGAAGGCTTGTTCGACTATCTCGCGGCCTATGCCGTGGAGCATGCGCGGGGCTCGCCGCAGCTCCTGTTCCTGCTGGTCTATGCGGTCGGCACCCTGGTCACCGTGCTGCTCTCCAATGATGCCACCGCGATCGTGCTGACGCCGGCCGTCTATGCCGCCACCCGCGCCGCCGGCGCTTCGCCGCTGCCCTATCTGTACGTCTGCGCCTTCATCGCCAATGCCGCGAGCTTCGTGCTGCCGATCTCCAATCCGGCCAATCTGGTCGTGTTCGGCGAACGCATGCCGCATCTCACCGAATGGCTGCGCCAGTTCACCCTGCCCTCGATGGCCGCGATCGCCCTGACCTATGTCGCGCTATGGCTGACCCAGCGCCGCGCGCTCCGCGAGGAAACGCTGCGCACCGATGTCGAGAAGCCGCATCTGAGCCGCGAGGGCCGGCTCGCCGCTTTCGGAATCATGGCGATTGCAGCCGTGCTGCTGACCGCCTCAGCGCTCGACGTGCAACTGGGCCTGCCGACCTTCGTCTGCGGCGTGGTCACGGCGGCCGCCATCCTGCTCGTCAGCCGGCAGTCGCCGTGGCCGGTGATCCGCGGCATCTCATGGGGTGTGCTGCCACTGGTCGGCGGCCTGTTCGTGATGGTGGAAGGTCTGAGCCGCGCCGGCGCGATCGGACAGCTCAGCGCCTGGCTGCACCAGGGCGTGACGTCATCGCCGCACGGCACGGCGTGGGCCGCGGGTCTGATCACCGCAGTGGCCGACAACATCGCCAACAACCTGCCGGTCGGCTTGGTCGCCGGCTCGGTCGCCGCCAGCGACCACCTGCCGCAAGAGGTCATCCGGGCAATTTTGATCGGCGTCGATCTCGGCCCCAACATCTCGGTCACTGGCTCGCTTGCCACCATCCTTTGGCTGACGGCGTTGCGGCGCGAAAAGATCGAGGTGTCCGCTTGGCAGTTCCTGAAGGTCGGACTCGTGGCAACGCCGCCCGCGCTGATCGCAGCGCTGGCGGCGGCCATGTGGTAAAGACGACTGAGGCTCAGGCCGCAGCTTCGTAGTTGACCGCGGTCTCAGCGATCTTGGTCAGCGTCTCGTCGGTCTTCCGCTCTTCATTCAACGTCTGGTCGAGCAGCTTGGCGGCCTTCGGCAGGTTGAGCTTGAGGGCCCAGGCCTTCAGGGTGCCATAGCGCGACATCTCATAGTGCTCGACCGCCTGCGCTGCAGCAAGAAGGCCGGCGTCGAGCGCCTGCGTCCCCTTGTACTCGTCCATGATCTCCTTGCCCTCGTCGATGATGCCCTCGATCGCATCGCACTTCTTGCCGCGGGCTGGCTTGCCGATCAGCTCGAAAATCTGCTCGAGCCGCTCGATCTGGCCTTCGGTCTCCTCCTGGTGCTTCTCGAACGCCGCCGCCAGCTTCTCCGACTGCGCCGCCTTGGCCATTTTCGGCAGCGTCTTCAGGATCTGCTTCTCGGCGTAGTAGATGTCCTTGAGGGTATCGAGGAAGAGTTCGTTGAGGTCTTTGTCGGCAGGCATGGTGTGCTCCTGTTGATTGTGAGCCGACAACCAGAAATCCACACCCTAGTTCCTGCCACCGACGAGCCCACCGCAAGAAAATCCTGCCCGGAGCGCTGTCGGCGGCCCCGAGCCTCTTGTAACAAAACTGTCACCCGGCAAAACTAAAGCTCTTCCCTGCGGCGAGACGCCGCGATTCCGCCGATTGCTTTTCAGGAGTTTTCAATGCGCCGCCCGCTCGTGCTGCTGTGCGCCGGACTGACCTTGCTGTCGTCCGGAGCCGCCTTTGCGCAGAACGCCACCCCCATAACCTCATCCTGTTCATTCCCGACGGCCTGCGGGCGGCCAAGGTGACGCCGGAGACGGCGCCAGCCATGGCTGACGTCCGCGACAAGGGCGTGAACTTCAAGAATTCGCATTCGCTGTTTCCGACCTTCACGATGGCCAATGGCTCGGCCATGGCGACCGGCCATTATCTCGGCGACACCGGCACGTTCTCGAACACGATCTTCACGGGTTACACCTCGGCGCCGGCCGGCGACACCGTCGTGCCCTTCATCGAGAACGACGCCGTGCTCGGCGACATCGACGAGCATTTCAATGGCGACTACCTCAACGAGGACACCATTCTGAAGCTCGCCCGCAAGGCCGGTTATTCGACCGCCGCGATCGGCAAGCTCGGCCCGACCTACCTGTTCGACCACACCGGCTGCCCCTGCAAGCCCGGCGCGACCTCCTCGATCGTGATCGACGATTCCACCGGCAACAAGAATGGCGTGCCGGTGACCGACGAGGTCAAGGACGCCCTGACCAAGGCCGGCCTGGCGCTGGCCACACCGTCGCGCGGCGACAACGGCAAGGCCGGCGACGCCAAGACGCCGGGCACGACCTCCGCCAACGTCGCCCAGCAGGCCTACATGGTCGACGTCGCCACCAAGGTGGTGCTGCCGATGTTCAAGGCGCGCAACAAGCCGTTCGTGCTGGTGTTCTGGTCGCGCGATCCCGACGGCAGCCAGCACAATCACGGCGACAGCCTCAACACCATCACGCCGGGCATCAACGGCCCGACTTCGATGGCCGGCATCAAGAACGCCGACGACAATCTCGCCGCGCTGCGCAAGGCGCTCGACGATCTCGGCTTGGCCGCCTCGACCAACATCATGGTCCAGGCCGACCACGGCTTCTCGACCATTTCCAAGGAGAGCAAGACCAGCCCGTCGGCCAAGGTCAGCTACGACGACACACCGAAGGATTTCCTGCCGATGGGCTTCCTGGCGATCGATCTCGCCAAGGCGCTCGACCTGCCGCTGTTCGATCCGAACAACAAGAACGCGGCCGTGCCTGAGGGCAAGCACCCGAAGGCCGGCAACGGCGTGCTCGGCAAGGATCCTGCCAAGCCCGATCTCGTCGTCGCGACGAATGGCGGCTCCGACCTGATCTATCTGCCGAACGGTGACAGGAAGCTCGCTCGCCGCACCGTCAAGGCGCTGCTGGCGCAGGACTACGTCTCCGGCATCTTCGTCGACGACAAGCTCGGCGAGATTCCCGGCACCCTGCCGCTGTCGCGGATCAACCTGCAGGGCAAGGCGGTGACGCCGCATCCGGCGATCGTGGTCAATTTCCGCTCCTACGTCGCGCCGGGCTGCGACCAGCCGTCCAACTGCCAGGTCGAGGTCGCCGACACCGTGCTGCGCCAGGGCCAGGGCATGCACGGCTCGTTCGGCCGCGGCGACACCTACAACTTCATGGCGGCGATCGGTCCCGACTTCAAGGCGGGCTTCGTCGATCCCCTGCCCGTCAGCAACGCCGATGTCGGCATCACCGCGGCGAAGCTGCTCGACCTCAAGGTCGCTCCGAAGGGCAAGCTGATCGGCCGCATCATGACCGAGGCGATGCCCAACGGCGCGACGCCGAAGGCTTCGTCCGACGTGGTCAAGTCTGACCCGGCCGGCGGCGGCCTGCGCACCGTGCTCAAGCTGCAACGCGTCGGCACCCAGCGCTATTTCGATGTCGCCGGCTTCCCAGGCCGCACCGTGGGCCTCGACGACGATGCGCCGAAGAAGACGGCGGCGGCGAAGTAGTCAGCCGATCGCCAGCACTTCTATGCGATCACCGGAGTGCCCCGCGAAAGCGGGGCATTTCTGCTTCGACTAGACATGGTGCCGTAGCCCGGGTGAGCGCAGCGATACCCGGGGAGACCGTTCCCGCATGTCGCTTTGCTCATGCGGGCTACGGCAGCATTCTCGCCGAGAAAACGCGATCAACTCCCTCACCGCGCGACATCGAGCGTCACCTTGACCTCGATCGTCTTGCCGCCGCGGAGCACACGCAGCACCACCCGATCACCCGGGTTCTTGTTCTCCAGCGCGCGCGTCATGTCGTCAGGCGAATCCACCGCCTGCCCATCGATCGCCAGCACGACGTCGCCGAGCGCGAAGCCGCCGTCGCGGGTCAGCCGCGCCGGGACCAGCCCGGCCTTGTCGGCCGCGAAATCCTGCTCGACATCGAGCACGAACACGCCGGACAGGCCGAGCCGCGCCGACAGCGCCTCGTTGGCCTTGGGATCGGTGCGGATGCCGAGACTCGGGCTGACATAGCGGCCGCTCGCGATCAGGCGCGGCACGACGCGGTTGACCCTGTCGACGGGCACGGCGAAGCCGATGCCGGCGGAGGCGCCCGAGGGGCTGTAGATCGCGGTGTTGACGCCGATCAGCGCTTCCCGCGCTGTCGAGCAGCGGCCCGCCGGAATTGCCGGGATTGATCGCGGCATCAGTCTGGATCAGGCCATTGAGAACGCGGTCCTGCGTGACCTGCAGGTTGCGGTTGAGCGCCGAGACGATGCCGGTGGTCAGGGTGCTGCTGAGACCGAACGGATTGCCGATCGCGAACACCTTCTGCCCGACCTTGAGATCGGCGCTGGTGCCGAGCGGCAGCGGCTTCGGCCGGTCGACGCCGACGCCGATCACGAGCACCGCCAGATCGTTCTCCGGACTGACGCCAACCAGCGCGGCCCGGAACGAGCGGCCGTCGGTCAGGCTGACCAGCGCCTCGGTGGCGCCCTCGATGACGTGATAGTTGGTGACGACGTGGCCGAGTTCGTCCCACACGAAACCTGAGCCGGTGCCGGAGCGCTCCTGCTGCGCGTCGCCGGTCCACGGGTTGACCGATTGTTGAACGGTCGTGATGAAGACGACGGAGCCGCTGCGGCTCTCGAACAGCGCGACCGTGCTCTTCTCGTCGGCTGCGAGATCGCCGCGCGGCGTGATCTCGCGCGGCTTGGCGCGGAGGCCGAGCAGCTCGGCCTGGATCAGCGGAAAGGTCTGCCAGGCCATCATGAGCAGCAGCGCCGTCGCCGCCACCGCGATCAGACGCGCGGCGAAGCTCCATCGGCTCATCTCGGGATATCCGTGTTCGGTCGCATCACCGCCGATTGATTCACCGGCCGGGCGGCGCCATCAAGAGCCGTGATGCGACCGCCGCCGGCCAAAACGAAAAGAGCGCGATGAAATCATCGCGCTCGTCGAACTCGTGCCGTTGGATGAACGCGACGCGCTTACATCCCGATGTCGATCATCGACGGCAGTTGCGCCAGCGGCAGCACGGTGACGCCGACCAGGGTCGCGACCATCGCCATCAGCGCACGGTTGCCCTGGCGCTTGCCGCGCATCTGCTTGGCGACCCACTCCAGCGCATCGGGGCGGACGCCCCGCGCATTCATCGGAGCCCAGCTCTCGATCGCCGTCTCCGGCGACAGCGCCACGCTGCGCGGCGGCACCGGCAGGCCGGAGGCGGCGGCGGCATGATGCGCGACCGCCTTGGCGAGCAGATCCTCGAAGCGGCCGTCGTCCTTGCGCTCGGTCGCGGCGGCATCGATCGCGAACAGCGCCTCGGCCTCGGCGCGGCTGACAGGCACGTCGTTGATCGCGGCAGCGCTCAGGAATGCGCGCGCACCAGGCCGCGTCATCGGCATCGAGCACGCGGGAGAAATGCACGCGTCCGGCCGTGGTCGGACCCTCGCCGGTGATCACGCCGTCGCGCACGATTCCAAGCGCGAAAGCAGCGGTCTCACAGGAGGACGGTTCGAGACCATCGGTACCGATGGTTTTTGGTGCAGAGGTAGCCATGTTCTCTTCTCAGTTGCTGTGTTGACCCACCTTGTCGGCGCGCGTCTGAACGAGTGGTTAACGGTTCGAAACGCTGCTGTGGGTTTTTGTATCGGTTGCCGATTTGCCGCAGTGACCTCGATCACGGTTCAAAGCCGAGGGGCGTCAGGGGGCGGCGTGTTGCGACCGCCAGATGGCGAAATCGGGGCAATCGGTCGTCTCACGGATGTTTCGTCACAGCCGGGGAACTCAAAAGAAGTTGTTGGCCCCGTGAGCTTTGGAGCAATTATCTTCTCTTTTCCGTCAGCCAGTTCCCTTCCGCAGCGGCATTTCCTATAGTGTTTAGAAGATTTATTCCCACCACCTGCAATGAATTGAGGACTGCCATGGCTCTCCAGATCGGCTCCACTGCCCCGGACTTCGAGGCAGACACCACCGAAGGCAAGATCAAATTCCACGACTGGATCGGCGACAGCTGGGCACTCCTGTTCTCGCATCCGAAGGATTTCACCCCGGTGTGCACCACCGAACTCGGCGCGCTGGCGCGGCTGAAGCCGGAGTTCGACAAGCGGGGCGTCAAGCTGATGGGCCTGTCGGTCGACCCTGTGGACAACCACGCCAAATGGTCGGAGGACATCCGCGAGACGCAGGGCGCGGCGCCGAACTATCCGATGATCGGCGACACCGACTACAACGTCTCCAAGCTGTACGACATGCTGCCGGCGGCGATCTCCGGCGATCCGTCCAAGCGCACCGCGGCCGACAACCAGACCGTCCGCAACGTCTTCATCATCGGGCCCGACAAGAAGATCAAGCTGATCCTGGTCTACCCGATGACCACCGGGCGCAATTTCCAGGAAATTCTTCGCGTCATCGACTCGCTGCAGCTCACGTCCAAGCACCGCGTCGCCACCCCCGCCGACTGGAAGCCGGGCGAGGACGTCATCATCGCCGGCTCGGTGTCCGACGACGAAGCCAAGACGATCTATCCGAACGGCTGGAAGGCGCCGAAGCCCTATCTGCGCGTGGTGCCGCAGCCGAAGTGAGAGAGCAGACTGGCGCTTTCATTCGCCCTTCTCCTCCGGGAAGGGCGAATGCCTCAGCAGGTCCATGCGATCGTGAAGGATACGACCGATCTCGATGATCTGCCCGCTGCCGACGCGATAAAGCAGCAGATGCCGTCCGTGTCGGCCATTTCTCGCAACATGAAGCGTCCGGACGCCGGGCGCGATGTCGTCGCGAGCCTTCGAACCGACCACGTCGGGCCCTTTCGCGAGCTCGCCAATGGCCAAAACCAGAGTGTCGCGGTAGATGCGCGCCTGACGCGCGCCGAAATTATCAGCTGACCATTTCAGGATATTGGCGAAATCGAGCTCCGCGACAGCACCGAGACGAACGCGCCAGCTTCCTCCCATCGCGCCGCCTCCGGATCGGGCGCTCCCGGCCAAAAGGCCTCGTTGCGCTCAATCGTCTGTGCGGTCGATGAGCTTTTCAGACAAGCCGTTCAGATAGGCTTGAAGCTCGTCCAAGGTAGCGAATTCCTTGAACGCACCGCGATCCAAGGCATCGAACCCGGTCTGGGCCGCCTCCCGCAAGCCTTCGAGCCTGGCAGCCTCCTCAGCGGCTCGTTGCTCGACCAGGCGCAGACCTTCACGCAACACCTCCGCCGCGCTCTCGTAGCGGCCGGATCTCGACGAGCGTCTCGATGATCTTGTCCTGATGATCGGTCAGCACGACGTTTCGTGTCGGCATGGCTGCTCCGCGGCGCGACTTCATCTAATTGCCGGGGAACTCTACCTCAAATGTCCCCCTCGCGACAATCTCATGCGGCACCCGCCGGCTATGCCCGCGGCGTCACCCAGTCAGCGATCAGGAGGCCGACGGTCGCCGACACCGCGGTAACGAACACGCCCCAGCTGATGTCGACCGCCACCACCGTCCAGGTCCACTGCTTGAGCATCGCCAGCGACGTCAGCTCGAAGGTCGCGTAGCAGAACAGCCCGAACAGCGCGCCATAGAGCAAGGTCGAGCGCCATGTCGCATCGGCCGTCCCGCTGACGAAGATCAGCACGCCCACGACATAGAGCAGATAGAACAGCACCGCCGGCACGGGACGGATCTCGCCCAGCATCTCGCCGACCTGCGACTGGAAGAACCCCCTGGCGACGATGCTCAGGAACGGGATGTCGAATCCGAGCAGCACGGCCAGTGTCGCAAAATACAGAACGGCGTACCGGCTCATGCCCGGCTCCTCCCTGGTGGTTCGCCCGCCGCTGACGCGGAGCGACGACAGCCTCCGCCTGGACCGGGCCGATCAGCCGCGACGCTTGGCCTTGGCCTTCTTTCCACCCGGCGCCTTCGCCCGCGAGGGTCTGTCTGAATACGTCTGTCCGGCGTGGCTGGACTTGTCGCGATGCTGCTTTTTCTTCGCGAACGCCGGCTCCTGGCCGGGTTTCGCCGGCCCCTCGCGATGCGGCTTGCCGCGCGGCTTGGCGTCCCTGCCCGCGCGCGGCTCGTCGCGCTGCAGCGGATGGTAGGCGGTCTCTGCCGCCTCGCGCCGCGGCGGCCGCTTGTCGGCGCGCGCCCTGTCCGGCGCCGCCTGCTCCGACGGCGCGCACGCCAGCGGCTCGATCCGGATATTGTCCTCCTTGTCGGGACGGCGGATGTTCGCCGCGAAGGCGTCGGCGACGCGCGCGGCGATCTCGAACTCGGTCGTCGTGTCCTGGATCTTGATGGCGCCGATGTCGTGCTTGTCGATGCCGCCGCGGCGGCAGATCATCGGCAGCAGCCAGCGCGCTTCCGCATTCTTCCTGCGTCCGATCGCCGCCCGGAACCAGACGCTCGGCTCGCCCATGCCGTGACGCGCCGACGGCTTCCCCGTCTTGGTTCGGGGCGACGGCGGCCGCTCCTCGCCGCGCGCCGGCCTGACGCCGTCGCGCCCGCGATCCTCCCGCGCACGGCCGCGATCCTGGCCCGGATCGAGAATGTCCTCGGGCGACGGCAGCCGCGCGCGATAGAGCCGCGCCAATGCGGCGGCGATGTCCTCCGCCGACCGCTCCGCCAGCAGCGCCTGCGCGAGCGCCAGATCCTCCGCCGTCGTCTCCTCGGTGAACACCTGGTCGTGCAGCATGCGCTCCTGGTCGAGCTTGCGGATCTCGTCCGCCTGCGGCGCCGCGCCCCACGCGGCCTCGATGCCGGCGAGGTTCAGCAGCGTTTCCGCCCGCCGCCGGCGGGCCGGCGGCACCAGCAGCACGCTGACACCCTTGCGGCCGGCACGGCCGGTGCGGCCCGAGCGATGCTGCATCACCTCGGGATCGTTCGGCAGCTCGGCGTGGACGACGAGGTCGAGCTTGGCGAGATCGATGCCGCGTGCTGCGACGTCGGTCGCCACGCACACCCGCGCGCGCCCGTCGCGCAGCGACTGCAGCGCCGTGGTCCGCTCGTTCTGGGTCAGCTCGCCCGACAGCGCGACGACGGAAAAACCGCGCTCCAGCAGCGCCGCCTGCAGATGGCGCACCGCCTCGCGGGTGTTGCAGAACACGATCGCGCTCGGCGACTCGTAGAAGCGCAGCACGTTGACGACCGCATGCTCGACATCGTCGGCGGCGATGCGGATGGCGCGGTACTCGATATCGGCATGGCCGCCTTCGTCGCCCTCGACCTCGATCCGGAACGCGTCGTCCTGATATTGCTTCGCCAGCGCCACGATGCCGCGCGGAAAGGTCGCCGAGAACAGCAGCGTCCGGCGCGTCTCCGGCGTGGTCTCGAGGATGAATTCGAGGTCCTCGCGAAAGCCGAGATTGAGCATCTCGTCGGCCTCGTCGAGCACCACGGCCTTCAGTTCCGAGATGTCGAGACGCCCGCGCCGCAGATGGTCGCACAGCCGCCCGGGCGTGCCGACCACGATATGGGCGCCCGCCTCGAGCTCGCGCTGCTCGCGGCGCGGATCCATGCCGCCGACGCAGGAGACGACGCGCGCGCCGGCGTGCTGATAGAGCCATGCGAGCTCGCGCTGGACCTGCAAGGCCAGCTCGCGCGTCGGCGCCACGATCAGCGCCAGCGGCGCGGTGGCCCGCCCGAACCGCTCGGCCTCGCCGAGCAGGTTCTTCGCAAGCGCCAGCCCATAGGCCACGGTCTTGCCTGAGCCGGTCTGCGCCGAAACCAGGAGGTCACGGTCGACGGCGTCATGTGCAAGCACGGCGAGCTGTACGGGCGTCGGAGTCTCATAATTGCGCTCGGCCAGAGCGCGGGCGAGCGTTGGATTCGTCGTGGGAAAGGACAAGTGACCGGAAACCTCGTTTCGATCCGGCTGCTTTACGCCATGCCGCGCCGGAACACGAGGGCCGTGAACGGTCAAATCCTGTCCTGCTCAGTGCGCCCAGCCTGCCCGGACGATACCGATGGTCGACGATCGTGCGGCCCGCCGCAGATCTCGGCTACTCATCGCTCCACGGCCAGTGCCAATGATGCCAGCCCCAGTTGCGCGGACCGCTGGCGTCCATGGCCGCCTTCTGCTTGTCGTCGAGCGAATCGTAGAGCGCCTGGAACGCCGGCCGGACCAGCTTGATCGCCTGCTGCATCGCGTCGAGGCGCTGCTCCACCAGCGCAAGACGCTCGGTCGCCTTGACCGGCGGCGTCGCCGGGCAGTCCTTCGTGATCAGCTCCGCGGCCTTGGCCGATGCCGCCTTGAGATCGTCGAGCCGCGCCCGCTGCGTGTCGTTCGGCTTGATGGCGCCTTCGATCTGCGACAGGCGCCATTCGGCAAATCCGGCCATGCGGGGATTGCAGAGAAAGCCGAAGCCCCGCCCGCCCATCATCCCCGGCCCCATCATCATGCCCGGGCCCCAGCCCGGCGGTCCGCCCGCCCCCGGCTGGGCAAAGGACGGTGCGACGGTGGCCGTCACGACGGCGGCGGCCAGGATCAACGCGCGTGGATCTGCTCGCATGGCGAAACTCCCTTGACGTGGCATCAATGAGTTTGTGCAAACTAAGCGGGCCGAGGGCTCATCTGATTGAGCAAGATCAATCGATCGTCATGGGCTTCAGGCGAGTTGACGCGATGACAATGACGCGCAGCTATCGCTGGGTATGGACGTCGGTGGCGGCGTCGGGCTGCGGGACGCTGGCGCATATGGGCCTGATGGAGCTCAAGACCGCGCTGCATCTCCTGCCCCGGTTCGATCCCTCCTCCGCGCTTCGCAGCACGCTCTCGCCGCTGTTCGCCGACATCACACATTTGCAGGCCCCGCTATGGCTGCTCTCGCAGCTCAACGGAGCCTTCCTGATCGGTCTGCTGTTCGGGCGCTTCTTCCACCGCCTGCCGGGGCGCAGCGGCCTCGCCAAGGGCTTTCTGCTCGGACTTGCGGGTTGGGTGCTGCTCGGACTCGCGCTGTTTCCGGCCGTCGGCTTCGGCCCGTTCGCGATGTCGCTCGGCCTCGGCGCAGGCCCGGCGCTGTTCTCGCTGGCGATGGTCGAGGCCTACAGCCTCGTCCTTGGCGCGGTCTATGCGGCGCTGCAAAAGATCCGATCCGGAGATCGAACCGCAGCGCGGGCAGGACCATCCACTCGTCTGAGCGTCATCGCGTGCGCGCCACAGAATTCGACAAAGTCGAATCTTTTATCTTTCGCTTTTCCGGAAAATGTGTATGATCCGCGTCGTCCTGCCCCATGCAGAGGGACGTACGCGTCGTCACGAACGTCGGGTGCGGGATGCGATGCCGCGGCCATGCCGGACGCGCCTTTGGCGCAGACGACCGGCATGATTGCGGACGTGAAGTCGCAGCGTCCTGACACCCCGACGCTGGTGTCACGTTCGCGACGGCGCTAACGCGCCGCGCGGATCATGGTGGCCAACACGCCCGG
This sequence comes from Bradyrhizobium oligotrophicum, assembly GCA_050641875.1. GTDB lineage: Bacteria > Pseudomonadota > Alphaproteobacteria > Rhizobiales > Xanthobacteraceae > Bradyrhizobium > Bradyrhizobium oligotrophicum_B. Next base: position 5,132,454 of record CP192619.1, on the reverse strand, counting down.
CGCACCAGGGAGACTGCGTATAAGCGTAAAGACATCGCGCAGGGAATGCCGGTTGATCGGCTTTGCCTGTGGTAGCTGCCGCCTGCATTTTTTTCGCAGGCGGGCCATGGGTGAGGCCTTCACCCGGCATTCCCTGCACCCTCTCGCTTGAGAGAGGGTGAATGAGGCAGCAGAACTCGGGTGCGACGCGCCGCGGGAATGCAAGGTCATGCTTTGACGAGCTCGCTCAACAAACCCACTGTCATTCCGGGGCGGCGCGAAGCGACGAGCCCGGAATGACGACGTGGAAATGGCTTTACATCTCACGCTCATCTTCACGCGCGGCAACATGACGATGCCGCAAGCGAACACCACCGAGATCATCAAGGTTGAGCCCTCCTCGCACCACGATCTCCAATCCGCACCGCACCAAACGCAGAGCAGCAAGCTGCATCTCCGCTGGCGCAATGGCATAGGAATTGCTCAACTCGCACATCAACTCGTCGCTTGCGGAGACCATGGAATGCTTGAAGGAGCCGAAGTCCGGCTGGCCGTCGATATCGGAGGCACGTTCACCGATATCGTTCTCGACATCGGCTGTAAGCGCCGGACGCGCAAGCTGCTGACGACGCCGGCACAGCCGGAGCAGGCGGTGCTCGACGGCGTCAGCCTCATTCTCGCCGATGCCAGCGCGCGCATCTCCGATATCGACGTCTTCATTCACGGCACCACGCTCGCGACCAACGCCATCATCGAGCGCCGCGGCGCCAGGACGGCGCTGATCGCCACTGAAGGCTTCCGCGATGTTCTGGATATTGGAACTGAGAGTCGCTACGACCAGTACGATCTCTCGATCGACAAGCCGAAGCCGCTGGTGCCGCGCGCCCTGCGCTTCACCGTGCCCGAGCGCGTCGATGCTCATGGAGATGTCAGGCTGCCGCTCGATGAAGCGGCAGTGCGCGCATTGGTGCCGCAGCTCCGCGCGCTCGACGTCGCCAGCATCGCCATCGCCTTCCTGCACGCCTACGCCAATCCGGCCCATGAGCGTCGCGCGGCGGCGATCCTGAATGAGGAGATGCCGGGCATCTCCATCACGATCTCCTCCGCGGTCTGTCCCGAAATCCGGGAATATGAGCGAACCTCGACCGCGGTCGCCAATGCCTATGTGCAGCCGCTGATGGACAGCTATCTCGCGCGCATGGAGCAGGCGCTGCAAGTCGAGCAGTTTCGCGGCGCGATCTATTTGGTCACGTCCGGCGGCGGTGTCACCTCGATCGACACGGCGCGCCGCTTTCCGGTGCGCCTCGTCGAGTCCGGGCCCGCGGGCGGCGCCATCTTCGCCGGCCAGATCGCGGCACGGCTCGGCGAGCACAAGGTGCTGTCGTTCGACATGGGTGGCACCACCGCCAAGATCTGCCTCATCGAAGACTTCGAGCCGGAGAGCTCGCGCGTGTTCGAGGTCGACCGCGCCGCGCGCTTCCTCAAGGGGTCGGGCCTGCCGGTGCGCATCCCCGTCATCGAGATGGTCGAGATCGGCGCCGGCGGCGGCTCGATCGCGCGCATCGATGCGATGAAGCGCGTCACCGTGGGGCCCGAAAGCGCCTCCTCCGAACCGGGACCGGCCTGCTACGGCCGCGGCGGCCTGCGTCCTGCCGTGACCGACTCCGACGTCGCGCTCGGCATGATCGATCCCGACGCATTCGCCGGCGGCACCATCAGGCTCGATCCCGAGCTGTCGCGACAGGCCCTGCTCCGCGACGTCGGCACGCCCTTGGGCCTCAATGCCGAGACCGCGGCCTACGCCGTGCACGAGGTGGTGTGCGAGAACATGGCAAGCGCCGCGCGCGTCCACGCCGTCGAGCGCGGCGCGGTGATCGGGCAGCACACGCTGATCGCGTTCGGCGGCGCCGCGCCGCTGCATGCCGCCCGCGTCGCCGAGAAGATCGGCGTCGACAGGGTGATCGTGCCGTCCAATGCCGGCGTCGGCTCGGCGGTCGGTTTCCTCTCAGCTCCCATCGCCTATGAGCTGGTGCGCAGCCGCCATGTCAGGCTCGACGGCTTCGATACCGCTCTCGTCTCCAGCCTGTTGCAGGAGATGGCCGACGAGGCGCGCGCGCTGGTCGAGCACGGCGCATCCGAGCACCGTTGCGCGAACGTCGCGTCGCCTTCATGCGCTATGTCGGCCAGGGTCACGAGATCACGGTCGAGCTGCCGAACCGTCCCCTCACCGCGGACGACCTGACAACGCTGCGTGCGTCGTTCGAGGCCGGCTACGCCGCGCTGTTCGAGCGCGCCATCCCGGGTGCGGCCATCGAGGTGCTGAGCTGGTCGGTGCTGGTCACGACCGAGCCGCGCCAGCCCGCCACCGTCGCCGCGGTGACGCGCAAGCCCGCGGGGCAAGCCGCCGGCCATCGCAAATTCTTCGACGGCCGCGCCGGGCAGTTCGTCGACATCCCGCTGTATCGCCGCGAGCAGATGGCGCCGGGCGCCGTCATCGCGGGGCCCGCCGTGATCGCGGAGGACGAGACCTCGACCTTCATCTCCAACAGTTTTGACGCGCATATCGACGGTGCCGGCAGCATCGTCATGGAACGGAAGGCGGCCTGAGATGGGTTCCTCACAAACCAGCCTGATCGACCTGCAGATCATGTGGCACCGGCTGATCGCCGTGGTCGAGGAGCAGGCCCAGGTGCTGCTGCGCACCGCCTTCAGCCCGATCGTGCGCGAATGCGGCGACCTCTCCGCCGGCGTGTTCGATCTCAAGGGCCGCATGCTGGCGCAGGCCGTCACCGGCACGCCGGGTCACGTCAACTCGATGGCGGAATCGGTGAAGCACTTCATCGCGCATTTCCCGATTGCCTCGATGAAGCCGGGCGACGCCTACATCACCAACGATCCCTGGATGGGCACCGGCCATCTCAACGATTTCGTCGTCACCACGCCCTGCTTCAAGGACGGCGAGCCGGTCGCGCTGTTCTCCTGCACCAGCCATCTGATGGACATCGGCGGCATCGGCTTTGGCCCCGATGGCACCGACGTGTTCATGGAGGGGCTGTACATCCCGATGCTCAAGCTGATCGACCAGGGCGTCGTCAACGAGACGCTGATGGCCATGATCCGCGCCAACACGCGGCTGCCGGTCGACACCGAGGGCGACACCTATTCGCTCGCTGCCTGCAACGATGTCGGCTGCCAGCGCCTGGTCGAGATGATGCGGGAGTTCGGCATCGCCTCGCTCGACGAGCTCGGCGACTACGTCTGCGACCGCTCGCGCGAGGCCGTGCTGGCCGAGATCGCCAAGCTGCCCAAGGGCACCTGGCGCAACGAGATGGTGGTCGACGGCTACGATGCGCCGGTCACGCTGAAGGCAGCGCTGACGATCAGCGATGACGGCATCCATGTCGATTTCGACGGGACGTCGCAGGCCTCGAAGTTCGGCATCAACGTGCCGCTGTCCTACACCACGGCCTACACCGTGTTCGGGCTCGGCTGCGTGGTGGCGTCGCAGATCCCCAACAATGCCGGCTCGCTGTCGCCGCTGACCGTATCCGCGCCATCGGGTGCGATCCTGAATGCGCAGAAGCCGGCGCCGGTCGCCTCGCGCCATGTCATCGGCCAGATGCTGCCCGACGTCGTGTTCGGCTGCCTCCGGCAGATCATCCCGGAGCGCGTGCCGGCCGAAGGCACCTCGTGCCTGTGGAATCTCAACGTCCGCGGCCAGACCCGCTCCGGCGCCGGCGGCAATTACGGGTTCTCGATGGCGGTGACCTCGAACGGCGGCACCGGCGCGCGTTTCGACAAGGACGGGCTGTCGGCGACCGCCTACCCCTCCGGCGTGCGGGGCACGCCGGTCGAGATCGCCGAGACGCAGACGCCGCTGATCTTCTGGCGCAAGGAGCTGCGCCCGGATTCCGGCGGCCCCGGCCGCACGCGCGGCGGCCTCGGCCAGATCATCGAGGTCGGCAGCGGCGTCGACGCGCCGTTCGACATCCTCGCCGCCTTCGATCGCATCGACCACCCGCCGCGCGGCCGCGACGGTGGCCACAATGGCGAGGCCGGCTATGTCGGACTGAAGTCGGGGAAGAAGCTGCGTGGCAAAGGCTTCCAGACCGTCCCGCCCGACGACCGGCTGGTGGTCCTGACCCCCGGCGGCGCCGGCATCGGCAATCCCCGCGAGCGTGCGGCCGAGCTGGTGCAGAGGGACGTCGAGAGCGGGCTGGTGTCGGCGGACAATGCGGCAAAGCTCTACGAACAGGCGCGGTGAGATCTCATGCCCGCCGGAACATTTGTGGCCTCATGGTTCTCGGGGCGATGCAAGAGCATCGCCCGAACGCGTCGCAAGAGCGACGCTCCTCACCATGAGGATCAGCATTTGGCCGCGCAACGAGCCCTCATCCTGAGGAGCCCGCCGCAGGCCGGCATCTCGAAGGATGGCCGCGACCACACGGCTCGCCAAACCTCTTCCATTTCCCTCAGCTCAGCAACCAATCGGAGACACCCATGATCACGCGACGGACGTTCACCGCAGGCGCAGCCACCCTGCTCGCCGGCACGCAGGTCTCGACCAGGGCACGCGCGGCGACGACGAACTGGGACATGTCGACGGTCTGGCCGGAAGGCAACTTCCACACCCAGAATGCGATGGCCTTCGCCGAGGAGGTGAAGAAGCAGACGAACGGCGCGGTCAACATCACGGTCAAGGCCGGCGGTCAGCTCGGCTTCAAGGGCCCGGAGCATCTGCGCGCCGTGCGCGACGGCCTGGTGCCGCTCGCCGACGTGCTCAACATCCAGCAGGTCGGCGACGAGCCGTTCATGGGCGTGGAAAGCATTCCGTTCCTCGCCGGCTCGGTCGACGAGGTCAAGGCGCTGCACAAATATGTGCGGCCGGAGTACGAGAAGATCGCCGCGCGCAACAACCAGAAGATCCTCTACATCGTGCCGTGGCCGACGCAATATCTGCACCTGAAGGTCAAGACATCAGACGTCGCCGGGCTGAAGAACATCAAGATCCGCGTGCCCGACAAGAACGCCGTCGACATGCTCAATGCCATCGGCATGGCCGCGGTCATGATCCCCTGGGGCGAGACCATTCCAGCGCTGGCCTCCGGCGCGGTCGCGGGCGTCTCGACGTCGTCGGTGTCGGGCGTCGACGGCAAGTTCTGGGAGTTCCTCAAATACATCTATCCGACCAACCATGTGTGGTCGTCGCAGATGCTGAACGTGAACCTGGATTCCTGGAAGGCGCTGACTCCCGAGCAGCAGACCATCATCACCGACATCGCCGCCAAGATGGAGCCGACCTTCTGGGCGAATTCGGTCAAGGCCGACGTCGACAGCCTCAACCGCCTGAAGGAAGGCGGCATGGAGGTGGTGCCGGTCTCCGAGGCGATGATGACGGAAATCCGCGCCAAGACCGCGCCGCAGATGGAGGCCTTCCTCAAGCGCGTGCCTGCTGCAGAGGCGCCGGTGAAGGCCTATCTCGCCGAGATGAAGCGTGGCTGAGGCCGTCATGGAGCCGTCGCCGGGCCCAACGGCGAGTCTCAACGCAGCGGCGCCCGCGCCGCTGCGCCTCCTGCTCGATGTGATCGACCGGCTCGGCCGGCTCGATGGCTGGATCGGCGGCGGCTGCCTGCTGACGCTGACAACGCTGATGCTGGCGGAAGTCACGACGCGGGCGCTGTCGAACGTGCTGCCGTTCTTCCCGCCGACGATCTCGATCGCCTGGGAATACTCGTCCTATCTGATGGCGGCCTCGTTCACCTTCGGCGCCGCCATGACCTTGCGCGTCGGCGGCCACATCCGCGTGGTGCTGCTGCTGAAGAACGTCCCGGCCCCGCTGCAGCGCGCGATGGAGGTGCTGGCGGCGGCCGCCGGCTTTGCCTTCATGGCGTTCCTGACCTGGGCGATGACGAAGTTCGCCTTCGGCTCGTTCATGCGCGGCCAGGTCTCGACCTCGAGCGACACGCCGCTGTGGTTTCCGCAGGCCGTCGTCACCTTCGGCATGCTGCTGCTGACCCTGCAATTCCTCGCGCGTGCAATCCAGGCCGCACTGGGACTGCCCGTGGAGGATCACCGGATGAAGGCCTCGCCGGTCGAATGAAAACGTCCTCCCTCTGTCATTCCCGGGCTAGGCCCGGGCATCCACGTCCCTCCCCGCGTGTCGCTGAAGCCGTCGATGGCCGGGTCGAGCCCGGCCATGACGAGGAGGAGATCTCGGCACCGCCAACGCGCAGGACCGGCTGGACCTCCGCCCTGACCTCCCTACACGTCCTGCCCGCCCCACTCACCGCGGACTCCGTCGCCTCATGACCATCGAAGTCATCGCCCTGTTCGCCATCCTGTTCGCGCTGCTGGCCTGTGGCCTGTGGATCGGGCTCACGCTCGCGCTCACCGCGACCCTGCTGCTGGCGATGTTCCGGTCGATCCCGCTGGACAAGCTGCTTCCGCAATATGCCTGGAACATCCTGACCACCCAGGAGCTGCTGGCGCTGCCACTGTTCATCCTGATGGGCGAGCTGTTATTCCGCACCCGGCTGTCACGCTCGCTGTTCCAAGGCCTGGCGCCGTGGGCCGGGCTGCTGCCGGGACGCCTGCTCCATGTCAACGTCATCGGCTGCACCATCTTCGCCGCGATCTCCGGCTCGTCGGCCGCAACGACGCAGGTGATCGGCCGGATGTCGCTGAACGAGCTGCTGCGCCGCGGCTATTCGCGCGACATCGCGATCGGCTCGCTCGCCGGCGCGGGGACGCTCGGCTTCCTGATCCCTCCCTCCAACATCATGATCATCTATGGCGTGCTCGGCGACGTTTCGATCCTCAAGCTGTTCACAGCCGGCGTATTGCCGGGGTTGCTGCTGGCCGGCACCTTCATGGGCTGGGTGATGCTGCACACGAGGCTGGAACCTTCGATGGTGCCGAAGGCGGAGGCGCAACTGTCACAGGTGCCCTGGGCGGAGCGTTTCGCGGCGCTGAAGGATCTCGCTCCTGCCCTGTTCCTGATCGCCTGTGTACTCGGCTCGATGTATGGCGGCTTGGCGACGCCGTCGGAGGCCGCCGCCGTCGGCGTGCTCGGCGCGGCGCTGGTGGCCTATTTCCAAGGGGCGATGTCGCAACAGGTGGTGCGCGACGTGATGATCGGCTCAGTCATCACCTGCTCGATGATCGCGCTCATCGTGCTCGGCGCCTCGATCCTCGGCAATGCCGCAGCCTTTCTCGGCATACCGCAGGCGGTGGCCGCCTTCGTGAAGGGGCTCGGCCTGTCGCCGTTCATGCTGATCGCCGTGCTGATCGTGTTCTACCTGATCCTCGGCTGCTTCCTCGACGGCTTCTCGATGATCGTGATGACCCTGCCGATCGTGCTGCCGATCGTGAAGGGCGCCGGCTTCGACGAGGTCTGGTTCGGCGTCTTCCTGGTGCTCGCGGTGGAGATGGCCCAGATCACGCCGCCGGTCGGTTTCAACCTGTTCGTGATCCAGGGCCTGACGGAGGACGGTCTCGGCTACATCGCGCGCGTGACCGCTCCCTATCTCGCCATCATGGTCGCCTTCGTGCTGCTGCTCACCCTGTTCCCGGGCATCGTGACCATCCTGCCACGATTGCTCTACGGGTGAGCTGCCGTGTCAGGCCGCGCGCATGCCGTCGAGGAACTTCTGCACCTCGGCCTTGAGCCGCAGGCTTTCGCTGGAAAGCGCCTGGGCCGAGGCGAACATCCGGTTGGAGCTTTCACCGGTCTCGCCTGCCCCACGCGCCGCGCTGCGGATGTTCTCGACCACCTCGGCGGTGCCGGTCGCGGCCGAACGGACGCTCTGGGTGATGTTCTGCGTGGCGGCGCGCTGCTGCTCGACGGCGGCGGAGATCGAGGCGGCGATGCCATTGATGCGCTCGATGGTCGAGCCGATCGCCTTGATGGCGTCGACCGATTCCTGCGTCACCGTCTGCATGTTGGCGATCTGGCTGGAGATCTCCTCCGTCGCCTTGGCGGTCTGGCCGGCCAGGGTCTTGACCTCCTGAGCGACCACCGCGAAGCCGCGGCCGGCATCACCGGCACGGGCGGCCTCGATGGTGGCGTTGAGCGCCAGGAGGTTGGTCTGCTCGGCGATCGAGGTGATCAGCTTGACGACGTCGCCGATGCGGTTGCCGGCGTCGGACAGCTCCTTGATGCGCTGGTCGGTCGCGGTCGCCTGGTTGACCGCCTCGGCGGCGATGGCGTTGGACTCCTGCACGCGACGGATGATCTCGGCGATCGAGCCGGACAGTTCGTCCGAGGCAGCGGCCGCGGTGCGGACGTGCTCGGAGGCGGTTTCCGAAGCGCCGGCCGAATGGCCGGACAGGTCGGCGGTGGTCCGCGCGGTCTGGGTGAGCTGGCGCGCCTCGCGCTCGAACTCGCCCGACGAGGTCAAGACGTTCTCGATGATGCCGCCGATGCTGGCCTGGAAGGAATCGACGAAACGCTGCAGTTCGGCCTTGCGATGCTCGACAGCCGCGGCGGCCGCGGCGGTCTGCTCCTCGCGCATCCGGCGCCGCTCGCTCGCGGCACTGCGGAATACGACCAGGCTGCGGGCGATCTCACCGATCTCGTCGCTGCGGTCATCGGACTCGATCTCTATGGTCTCACGCCCCTCCGCAATCGCGGTCAGCGCCTCAGTCACCGAGCTCAGGGGCTTGGTGACGCGGCTCACGGCGAGCATCGTCAACCCGAGCACGAGAAGCGCGGCCACGGCAGCAGCGACGATCATGGTTCGCATCGCCTGCGAGAGCATCGCGTCGAGTTCGGCCGTGGGCACGCCGACATAGAGGATGCCGATCACCTTGCCGGCCGGATCAGTGACGGGGAAATACTCGGTCATGAACGACTTGCCGAACAGCGTGGCCGGTCCCTTGTAGGCTTCGCCGCGGCGCAGCAGCGCCTGCCCCGGGTGGTCGGCCGCGAGCTTGGTGCCGACGGCGCGGTCGCCGTTCTCCTTCTTCACATTGGTCGAGCGGCGTACGAACTGGCCGTTGTCGTCGACCACGAACAAGGTTGCGCTGCCGCCGACATAGGACACCGCACGATCGACGATGGCGTGGTCCTTGATCTCGGGCATCGCCGGGATCTCGACACGCGTGACGGCACCGTTCTGCTCGCTGACCTTGGCGTCCTTGAACGTCTCAGTGAACGTCAGCGCGAGCGTGCGCAGATTGCCTTCGATTTCGCGCTGGGCGCGGTCGGCGAAGTTGGAGGACAGCGACCAGTAGGCTGCGCCGACGACCAGGGCGGTATTCAGGGCGATCACCACGACGGCGCCGATCAGCGCCTTGGTGCCGAGCTTCAATTTGACGGACACGTCATAAACCTTCCAGGGGAACTGCAACTGAATCTCAAAGTGCCCGTAGTTCGTTTCAAAGCAGTTATTTTCCGGAACGTAGAATACCGGAGCTCTCGATAAAAACGGCAACAAGATACCCTCCTCATGTCCTCCTCCCCCATCATCGTGTGGTTTCGCGAGAGCTTGCGGCTATCTGACCACCCCGCGTTGTATGAAGCTGCAAAGTCGGGCACTCGGATCGTTTGTAGTTATGTCCACGATCAGGAAAGCCCTGGGTTGCGCCCGCTCGGCGGCGCGACGCGCTGGTGGCTCGCGCAATCGCTGCGTGCAATTCAAGCCGAACTACACACCCTCGGCGCCGAGCTGGTGATCCGGCGCGGACCCGCGGCCGAGGTGCTCGGCGAGCTGGCGCGCCAGACCGGGGCCAGCGCGGTGTATTGGAACGATGTCGCGCAGGCCGGCCCCCGCGCCGTGGCTGCCGATGTCGAAGCAGCGCTCGGCGAGATCGGCGTCTCCACACGCGTGTTTCCCGATGACCTTCTGGTCGACCCCGCCGAGCTGCGCGGCAAGGATGGACGCGGCCCGCGCGTATTCACGCCGTTCTGGAAGCGCGTGCTCGCTCTGGGGGATCCGCCGAAGCCGCTGCCGCGGCCGGCCCGGCTGTCGCACGCCCCGGGCGTCGCAAGCCTGACGATCGACGAGCTCGCGCTCGAGCCGCACAAGCCGGACTGGGCGGGCGGCCTGCGCGCGACATGGCAAGCCGGCGAGCGCGCGGCGCAGGCGCGCCTCGCCAGCTTTCTCGAAACGGCCGTGCAGACCTATGCCGCCGATCGCGACCGGCCGGACATCGAGGCGACCTCCCGGCTGTCGCCGCATCTGCGCTTCGGCGAGATCAGCCCGCGCCAGGTCTGGCATGCGGCGCGATTTGCCGCCGCCGAGCGTCCGGCTTCCGCCGCCGGCATCGACAAGTTCCTGAGCGAACTCGGCTGGCGCGAGTTCAGCCGCCACCTGCTCGCCAACAATCCCGATCTCGCGAGCCGCAACCTGCAGCCGTCCTTCGATGCCTTTCCCTGGGCGCAGGATGACGCGGCGCTGCAGGCTTGGCAGCGCGGGCGAACCGGCTATCCGATCGTCGACGCCGGGATGCGCGAGCTCTGGCATACCGGGAGCATGCACAACCGCGTCCGTATGGTGGTTGCCTCGCTGCTCGTGAAGCACCTGCTGATCGACTGGCGGCTCGGCGAGCAATGGTTCTGGGACACGCTGGTCGATGCCGACCCGGGCAGCAATCCGGCAAGCTGGCAGTGGGTTGCCGGGTCTGGCGCCGATGCCGCGCCCTACTTCCGGGTCTTCAATCCCGTGTTGCAGGGCGAGAAGTTCGATTCTCGCGGGACCTATGTCCGCCGCTGGGTCCCGGAGCTGGCGCGTCTGCCGGCCGCATTGATCCACCAGCCCTGGGCGGCGAAGCCGCTCGAGCTCGCGGAGGCCGGGATTGCACTCGGCCGCTCCTACCCGGCGCCGATCATCGATCACAAGCCCGGGCGGGAGCGCGCGCTGGCGGCCTACGCGAGCTTGCGCACAAGTGATTAGTTGGGGTGCGCTTTGACAGCACGGAGAATCCAGCTATCGTCGCAGGGTTTCCAACAAATCGGGGGACCCGATATGGACGACACTCCACTCTCTGACCCGACCGTGACCGAGACGAGCATGCCCGCCGAGGCGCCGAAGGATCCGGTGATCACGGCGGCACCCAAGGCCCGGCGAGCGGCCAAGAAGACCGCGAAGAAGACCTCCAAGACGGCTGCACCCAAGCGGGCCGCCGCCAAGGCCAAGAAGGTCGCGACCAAGAAGTCCGCCAAGAAGACCGTGAAGAAGGCGGCCAAGAAAGCTGCGAAGAAGACGGCCAAGAAGGCCCCCAAGAAAGCGGCGAAGAAGACGAAGAAGGCCAAGCGCTGAGTCTGCCTGGCTCGGGACCCAAGGCGACTCGTCACCTTCGCTGACGGTCTTGTTCGCTGACGGTCTTGGCGAAACAATCCAGTGCCCGGTAGTGGGGACGATCTGGCGCTGGATTGTTTCGTTTGTCGCCGTTCGGTTGGGAGCCACGACCCGGCATCCGTCGCGCAGCGCAGCAAACGGTGATGCCGCGCGCACGCCGAAACGGCTTGTGATCGGACTGCCGGCAGAGGTCTGTTTGGACAGAGATTCCGTGCGGGCGGTGCCCTCACCAGGCGTCAGGACAGGGGTCGACGATCTTCCAGAGTTCGATGCCGTTCTTGATCCGCTTCATCTCGGTGGTGAGCCCGCCGTTGCGCCGGAGCCAGTCCTTCACCGAATCGGGGTAATAGGACATCAGCTCGGACGTCCCCTCCACGCTGGTGACCTTGATGCCGAACGTGAACGCCTTGTCGTAATAGGCTTGGTGGAAGCCGAGGCTGGCCCTGGGAGTGACGCAGATCCTGTTGAGCGGCACAAGGCCGAAGACGAGCGTGCAGGCGGAATTGCAGATGCCGTCGATGATGACGCGCTGACGCGTTTCCCTGACGTGCTTGTACTTGGCCTTGTACTCTTCGATGTAGCCACCATGATCGCGCGTAATGTGCAAATCCGCACGCGCCGGGCTAGCGGCGACCAGCAGGAGCACGACGCTTGGGATCAGGCGATTCATGGATCGGACGGCAAACCCGGTCTTTTCTGGCGCTGTCGCGACAACGCCTCGGGCCCAATGCACGACGGCACTTGTCGGACCTTGTCACGGTCTTCTTAAGCACGCGGAAAATGCCAAAATTTTGACGGATTATCGCCTTTTGCGCGCCCTTTCCGCCCTTTCCGCGTTAGGCTATCAGCCAGACGGCAGGCCTTGACGTCGTTTTCCGGAGAAGAGAAAAGTCATGAGCAAGCTCGCATCCCTCGCCGCCGCCTTGATCGTGTCAATTGCCGCCCTGGTGCCGGCCACATCGGAGGCGCGCAGCCATCATCGGCATCATCGCCACCACTACGGGCTGCCCTACGCCATCAGCTTCCTGCACAATTATGGCCCCGGCCCGCTGCCCGGCACCTTCGCGTTCTATGACGGTCCCTCCACCAACCACTGCTACCAGAGCTCGGCCGCCTATATCGGCCAGGACCGACGCCGGCACCCCTGCTTCTGACGCCACCATCGACGCCCGGCCAGCTTCGGCGAAGCACCGTTCATGTCCGGCGGAGGCTGGCCTTGCCCATCCAAGTCTGGTATCCCGGTGACGCGGGAGACTTGGCCCGCATCGCGCGCTCGTAGCTCAGCTGGATAGAGCATCGGATTTCGATTCCGAGGGTCGGGAGTTCGAATCTCTCCGAGCGCGCCAGTGCCATCTTCGCCGCCGCTGGGCGTTCCGCTACCAGCGCGATGGCAACGTCAAGGAGTCGGCTAGACGACGCGCACCTTGTTCGGATTGCGGGCGGGATCGCGCCAGAACGCGTCGTTCTCGTATTTGCGCCAGAGATCGCCGGGCAGCACGGTCTTACGCCCAGGGGATTCGACGCGGCGGCCGACCTTGTGCAGGCCGGGGGTGCCGAGCCGGCGGTCGAACTCCTCGGCGTCGAATTCGATGTTCTCGAAATCATGCGCGAACGGCTTCTCGCCGATGAAGTCGTAGACCGCGGCGATCGCCTGCTTCGGGCGGCTCGTCAGCGTCTCATAGGTGAGCGCCAGCAGGCAATCGGCCTGCTCGCCGCAGAACGCCTCGCGTAGCGCATTCCAGGCAAACCCGACCATGCCGTTGGGAGCGGCCAATCCATCGACCCGCGAATACACCGTGCCGCCCGGCTCGAAATTGAAGATGCCCGAGGGCTGGAACTTGTTCTTGCGGATCAGCCGTTCGATCGAGTCCAGAATCCAGGGAACGTCACGCACGCAACAGATCACTTTGGCGCGCGGAAACAGCTCGGTCAGCAGCGGCAGGCGGGTGCACCAGTTGCGGTTGGTGTCGAACACCACGTCCCCCTTGGGAACGTCGGCGTAATAGGACGAGAATATCCCTTGCAGCAGCGCCTTGCGCTGCGCATCGGTGATGAAGATGGAGGTCTCGTTGCTCATGCTCATGCTGCGCAGCATGGCATCGACCAGCGAGCCAACCGGTCCGGTCATGCCGGCGCGGAAACGCGGGTTCTGCCGCAGAATGGCCGACAGCAAAGTCGAGCCGGCGCGCGGCAGTCCGGAGATGAAATGAATGTCGCCCTGCATGATCCTCAAAAGCCTGGAACTACTACGAGACCTTACACTATCAGAATATCGTGCTGTGCAAGCTGGGTCGGGGTCACCCCCGCCAGCGTGATGGTATGATTGGCGTCGATCGCGATGGTGGTGTCGGCCGGACTGCCGGCATTGTGCGGATCATTGGCGATCGCCGCCAGCGCCGCAGCAGTATCGGCATAGACGCTGTGGCTGAGCTGCAGGAGATCGTGCGCGACGTCGAAACTGCCGATCGTCGCATTGCCGGCGGGCTGCGAGCCGAACTGGAACACGAAGGTGTCGTTGGCAGCGGAGGCCGTCAGCACCGCATTCGGCGCCTGCACCGTGATGGTGTGCGACCCGTCATTGTTGGTGACGTCCTGCACGGCCGGGACGCCATCGGCGCCATAGCCGACCAGGGACTTGATGTAAGGCGGGTTGGCGCCGGTCGTGAACTGGCCGACGGTCTCGTTCGCGGTGGACGGCGTCAGCAGCGTGTTCAGATCCGCATCAACGGTCGGCGTGGTGTTCTGGAATTCGATCTCGAGCGGAGACCGCGCCGCTGCCCTGGACCAGGATGTGCGCGGTGCCGCCGCTGACGCCGATCGCGATGTCGGTATCGTGGCCGCCATTGATGCTGGTCACCGTGACCGCGTTCGGGTCGACGCCTTCGAGATGAATGCGGTCGTGCTCGCCACTGCCGGTCGCCCACGACAGATCGGTGATCTTGTCGGTGACATCAGCGGCGAGATCAGTGGCGCGGAAGAAGAACACGTCGTCGCCGGTGCCGCCGGTCAGGACCTGCGCGCCGGGGCCGCCATGGATGACATCGGCGCCGGACCGGTCGGGTCCGCCGGTGATGATCGTGTTGCCGGTGCCGGCATCGAAGGCGAACTGGAAGTCCGACAGCGCGTGCAGGTCCGAGCCGCCGACGGTGAGGCTGACCGAGCCGGTCGCGCTGTTCAGCACCAGCACGCCATTGCTGTAGCTCTCGCTGGTCACATGAAAGTTGTCGACGATGATCTGGTCGCGGGTGCCGAAATTCTCGATCGCGTTGGTCGGCGAGCTCGCCGCGCTGAATTCCAGCGCTGCATGGTCGGCCGGCGAGAAGCTGATCGCGCCAGCGCCCGCCGCGCCGTGGGCGGTCAGATCGAGCGTGCCGTTCTCGATCGTGATGCCGCCGGTGAAGGTGTTGGTCGCCCCGAGCACCAGCGTGCCGCCGCCGTCGAGCAGCAGATGTCCGGCACCGGTCTGGCCGCTGGCATCGTGCGAGCCGGTCATGTCGGCGATCACGTCGCTGATCGTGATGACATGCGCCGCATCGGGCGCGAACGTGATGGTCTGGTTGCCTTGCAGGAAGATGCCGCTGCCGAGCGCCGATCCGGCATGGGCGCCGCCCCAGGTCACGACGTTGCCGCCAGTCACGCTGCCGCTCTGCTCGCTGCCGGAGCCGGCGAAGATGAGCGTGCCGCCCTGCTGCACGAAAATCGCGCCGCCGGCGCCGAGACCGCCACCGCCATAGGCGCCATTGCCTCCGGCGCCGCCGCCAAAGCCGCCCGCACTGACAGTGCCGTAGCCGCCGCCACCGCCGCCACCGCCGAAGCCACCGGCGCCACCGCCATGCCGGCCGGCTCCGCCGCCGCCGCCAAAGCCGCCGGCGCCGCCATATCCACTGACGCCGGACGGAAAGACGACCGAGGTGCCGCCACCACCGCCGCCGAAGCCTCCCGCTCCGCCCGTCGCAATCGTACCGTTGCTGGTACTGACGATCCCGATGCCGCCGCCGATGCCGCCGCCGCTACCCGGATTGCCGTATCCAGGAATACCGAAATAGGCCGCGCTGGTGTAGAAGCCAACACCCTGGCCGCCACCGCCGCCATTGGCTCCGCCAAGATAAACTGGGTTCGTACCGACGGCCTGTCCGCCACCTGTGGCGGCGCCCAGTGCGATGCCGGCACCAGCGCCTGTTCCGGTGTCGTAAGGCCGCGGATGGCTGGCGCCGGATGCATGAATGCCAATTCCGCCACCGCCCTGGAAACCACCGGCGCCGCCGAGTCCACCGCCGCCGCCATAAAGCGCGCTCCCCATGTAACCGAAGGTGCCGCCGCTGTTGCCGCCGACCGCCTTGTCGTTGGCGAAATTGACGTTGGACAGCGTCACCGTGCCTGCGGACGCGATGAACAATCCGCCGCCGAGACCGGCGCCGCCGCCACCACCGAAATTGCTGTCGCCGCCCTTTGCGACCGCATTGATGATGCCGAGGTCGTCGATCTCGACACTGCCGGCATAGACGAACAGGCCTGGCAGGCCTTGGGCGTCGAGCACATGGCCGTGGCCGGCGATGGTGAGCGAGGCGCCCGGTGGAAGATTGAAGGCCGGCAACTGATCGCTGAGTTGCAGATCACCGACGATGTCGAAGGTGTAATGCGCGCCGTTGTGCGCGCTCGCGCCGGAGACGTCGATCGCCGCGATCGCCTTCGCGAGATCGGCCGCGGACGTGATGGTCCAGGTGTTCGCCACCGGCGTGATCGTGACATCGGCGCCCGCCGATGCCGGTCCCGTGATGCCGCCGTCGATGGTCGTCGCGGTCACCGTGATGCTGTGCGCGCCGCCGCTGACCGACTGGAATTCGCTATAGATGTCGAAATGGCCGGACGCATCGACGGTGCCGGTGCCGATCACCGTGGTGCCGTTGTCGGCATAGAGCTTGATGATGGTGCCGGCTTCGGCGCTGCCCTTCACCTCGACGCGGCCGACCGAGTCCGGCACCGAGACCACCGACGCAACGACGGGCGCGGCGGGCGCCACGCTGGCATCGAACGTGGCTCCGGGGCTGGCGTGACCGAGGCTGTCGGTCTGGATGACCGTGACGTGCTGGTGGCCGGGGCCGAGCAGCGCGCCCGCCGCCGGATCGGTCGTCACGTCGAAATGACCTGTTACGTCGACCGCGCCGGTGCCGATCACGGTGTTGCCGAGCATCAGCGTGATGGTATCGCCCGGCTGACCCGAGCCCTGGAGCTCGATGACGCCGTGATCCGCGGCAACGCCGACCTGGCTGATGCCGGTGACCGGCGCCGGATCGACATACATGTCAAAGCCGGACGATGGCGCGCTGACGTCGGCACCGGCCGCATCGGTGGCGGTCAAGGTATGGCTGCCGTTCGCGAGCGCCACCGTGGTCGTGATGGTGAAGGTGCCATCGGCGGCCACGACACCCGTGCCGATCGGAGTCGTGCCGCCATCGGCGTAGAGCGTGATGGTCTCACCGACATGCTGGCCGGTGCCCTTGACGATGAAGGCGTGGCTGGCATCGACCTGTGTCGCGGCCAGCGGCGCCACCGAGGTAATGACGGGCGCCCTGGGCGTCACGTCGATCGCGACGCCCGCGGAGACGGCGCTCGTCAGATTGTCGCCATTGGTCTCGGTCGTGGTGAAGACATGGCGGCCGCCGGGCGCATCGACGCTGAAACCGAAATGCCCGGTCTGATCGACCACACCGGAGCCCAAGAGCGTCGTGCCGTCGGCATAGACCTTGATCGTCTCTCCCGCCTCGCCCGTGCCCTGAACCTGGATCGTCTGCGGCGCCGTCGCGATCACGGCCGAGATCACTGGTGCAGTCGGCAGCACCGTGACGTTGATCGCGGCGGAGAGCGCACTGGTCAGGCCGTCGGAATCCGCGGCCGTCGCCCGCACCGCGTGGACACCTTCGACGAAGGTCGCCGTGGTGACGATGTCGAACACGCCGGAGCCATTTGCGACGCCCGATCCGACCACCGTGTTGCCCTCGTAGAGCATGACGGTGCTGCCCGCCAGCGCACTGCCCTTGACCTCGACGGTGCCGCCGTTGACGCGTTGCCCGACGATCGCGGTGATCACGGGCGCCAGCGGATCGACGTGGAAGGCGACCGCCGATGACTGACCACTCGTGAAGTTCGCGACATCCTGGGCCGTCGCCACCAGGGCGTACACGCCATGCCCCAAGGGGGCCGTTGCCGTGATGTCGAAAAGGCCTTTGGAATTGGTGCTGCCGGAGCCAATGAACTGGCCATTGGCAAACAGGTTGATCCTGATGTTGGCCTCGGCGCTGCCCTTGACCTCGATCCTGGCACCATCGACCGGCTGGCCGACGACGCCCGAAATAGTCGGCGCCTGCGGAACGACGTCGAACGCGATGACGTTCGACGCCAGGCTGACGACGCCATCCGCATCGGTCTCGGTCGCGCTGAGCGTGTAATGGCCGTCGGCGAGGTTCGTGGTGACGAAGTCGTAGTTGCCGCTGCCGTCGGTTGCCGTGGTGTAGGTCGTGGAGTTGCCGCCGGGACCACTGAGATGCAGCGTGACGGTCTGGTTCGGTTCGCCGCTGCCCTGCAGGTGCACCCCGACATTGTTGACGAGAAGCGTCTGCCCCGGCGCCAGCGCAAGCGACGGCGCGAGCGGCAGCACGTCGACGATGAGCGGCGCGGTGGTCAGTGTCTGGCCTCCGCCCGTCTGCGTGGCCGTGAAGACGTATTCGCCGTCGGCGATCGCTGCCGTCGTGAAGCTGAAATGTCCGCTCGCATTGGGCGTGGCGGTGCCGACCTGATTGCCATCGATGAAGATGGCGATGGTGCTGCCCGGCATTCCCGTGCCGGTGAGCAGAACCTGATTGCCGTTCTGCGGCTGACCGACGAGGGCAATCCTCGGTGCGATCGTCTCGGTGACTGCGACGCCACCGTTATAGGCGACGACGCTGAACTGGGCGGTCGAGTAGTCGACGCCCGGATCGAGATGAAGCTGGGCCGCGTTCGTGCCGTCGCTCACCGTAAGCACATTGCCGGCGCCGAGCGTCACGGTTGCATTCGCGGCGAAGCCGGCGAGCTTGATGGTGTCGCCGGGAAGGAAGCCGTCGATCTGGTTGGCCGGTATGTCGCCCTGATCGATGATCAGCGTGGCCATGGCGCCTTGCGCGAAGCTGATGTGTCCGCTGCCGACCGCATCGACGGCACCGAGCTCGATGACGCCATGATCTGCGAGCTGCACACCGCCATCGATCGTGCTGGCGGCGTCGAGAAGCAGGAACCCATAGTTCGAGACGCCGGCGTGCCCGCTGCCCTGCAGGCTCGTCGTCAGCGTGTACGCAGCCGAGCCAGACACCGTCAGCGAGTCGTTGATGAGTGTCCCATTGATCGTCAGCGTGCCGCCGTCGAGGGCGATCGTCGTCGCCCTGACGTCGCCGAGCACGACGCTGCCGGCGCCGGCGATATGGAGCACGCCGGTCATGGCGCCGGCGATCGAATCCGAGATCGTCAGCGTCTTGCCGGCATCGGGCGCGAGTGTGACGTTGTTCGACGCGGCGAACAGGCCGGCCCCGAGACCCAGCCCGTTGCCGCCGTTATTTCCGCCGTCGCTCAGGCCACCGTTGCCGCCGCGAACGTAGTTTCCGGAAACAGTATTCCCACCGGCAATCGTCAACGCACCGCCAGAGGCGACGAAGATGCCGCCGCCGAGTCCGGCACCACCACCGCCACCACCACCAGAGGTCAGCGGCTGGCCACTACCTGGATTATAGCCGAAAAAGACCGGATTGCCGCCGTTGCCGGCGCCGTATCCGCCCGCACCGCCGTTATAGCGAGAGATGTTTCCGTAGAGGTTCTGCACGCGTCCAATTCGATGCGCTCCGTAGCCGCCGCCACCCCCGCCGCCGAAACCACCGTCATGCCCATGTTTTCCACCGGACACGCCGCCACCGGCGCCGCCCGATTGATATCCATTTCCGTTGAGGAGGCCGCCACCACCGGCAAAACCGAAACTGCCGGAGTGCCCGACGGCATCTCCGCCATTGCCGCCGATCGCGCCATTGCTGGTGACATTGACGTCCCGGATCGTGGCCGAGGCCCCGCTGCCGATAAACAGGGCGCCGCCGGCGCCAAGGCCGCCGCCACCGCCGCCGCCTTTGGCAATGCCATACCTGTAACCATACACGCCGAAGCCGCCGTCCGAGCCGCGCTCGACCATGTGCTGCATGGTGAGGTCGTAGAACGATGCATTGCCTGAGCGGAGATAGAACCCGCCAAAATTGTTGCCGCCGTCGATGACATGGCCGTTGCCCTGTATGGTCAGGGTATCGCCCGCTGCAATGGTGAGGAACGGGAGCAGCGCACTCAGCGAGATATCGGCGGTCAGGTTGATCACGTAGTTCACAGCCGTGCCGGAAATCGGATTGGCGTCGATCGCCTGAAAGGCTGCCGCAAGCTCGACGGAGGTCGACACGTTGTAGATCGGCTTGACCAGAAGGCTGCCGGTGCCGGTATGCGTAATGACCTCGTGGCCGAAGAAACCGCCTTCCAGCACCACGTTGCCGGAGCCCGAAACGTTGATGGTGGCGACGTCGATGTGGGTCAGCACCGAGACATTGCCCGAACCGGTGATGTTCAGGACATCGGCCTTGATGCCTTGGCCCAACACGACGGTGCCCGCGCCACCGACGTTGAACGTGTCCGTGACATTGGCGGCGAGTTGCGCGTTGGTGCCTGCGATGAGCTGATTGACGTTGACGGTCTGGCCCAGCGCAGCCGTCAGCGTGACGGTGCCGCCATGGCTGAACAGATCATTGCCGATGCCCTGTCCCGCTCCGCCGCCGGCGCCACCGGCGCCGCCGGTCGCGGTGTTGTTCGAGAAATTCCAGTCGCTGACATAGAGGTGACCGCCCGACGCAACGTAGACAGCGCCGCCGAGGCCCGCTCCGCCGCCGCCACCGCCGGTGGTGTTTCCATTGAAGGCGTTGGTCGAGCCGTTGCCACCGGCGCCGCCGCCATAGCCGCCTGCCCCGCCGGAGCCACCCGCTCTCAGAAAATCACTATTGAAGTAGCCGGCGCCGCCGCCGCCACCGCCGCCGCCGAAACCAGCGGCACCGCCGATACCAGCGGCGCCACCGACCGAGCCCTTCCGGCCGCCATAGCCACCATAGCCGAACGACTGCGGAGCGTGGCTTGGGGTGCCGGGATGCATGTCGTCAGGCCCGTAGAGGTGATAGCGACCCGGAAAACTGTGGGCGTTGGCCTGTTGGTAGGAGCCGCCGCGGCCACCATTGCCGCCGATCGCCTGATCGTTCCTGAACGCCACGTCGTTGAGGGTCGCGGATGCGCCAACCCCGATGAACAGAGCGCCGCCGGCGCCGAGGCCGCCGCCACCGCCGCCTTCAAGAGAGGTGAAACCGGGCGAACCACCGTCGCCGCCGCGTGCGACGAAATCGGCGATGGTGAGGTCGTCGATCTCGGCGCTACCCGATTCCAGCATCCAGTCCGGCATAGGTCGGAACGCCGTTGACGGTGCCGCTGATCGTGTGGTGCTGGCCCTGGATGGTCAGGGTGTCGCCGGCGGCCAGCTTGATCGCGGGCAGCACCAGATCGATGGAGAAATCGGTGCTGATGTCGATCTCGTAGTGCTGGTTGGTCCGGGAGAGCGCACCGCCAACGCTGATCTCGCTGATGACGCGCGCAAGCTGCGCTCCCGATGCGACATGGAACACCGGCACTTCGTCGAGCACGACGACGGTGCCGCCGCTGTTGTCGGACGCCACGACGAATCCATGGTCAGCCTGCAGCGACGGATCGAAATGGATGGTGGCGACGACGGTGATGCCATCGGCACCGACCAGCGAGAGCAGGCCATTGCTGAAACCGCCCACACCCGTCGCAGAGATCGAGGAAAGGTCGATCGCATCGCCGGCTCCGAACCCGTGGATGACTGCGCTCGGCATCGTGCCGGTGATCTTCAGCGTCTGATCGCCAGTGCCGAAATTGATCGCCCCGGTGCCGCTCAACCCGCCATTGAAGTCGGCCTCATTGGCGCCGTCGCCGAAGTTGAACGAGCCGCTCAGCGTGACAGCGCCGTTAAAGATGGCCGTGCCGTCATGGAAGCCAAGATGGATGGTGCCGTTGTCGTTGATCGTGCCGGACAGCGTGACGGAATAGGCAAGCAGCAGGTCGCCATTGTCCGTGACCGGCCCGCTGCCGATATTGCCATGGCCTGCGAGCTTGAGGGTCGCGCCGGCTTCGATCGTGGTGCCGCCGGAATAGGTATTGGCCGCGTCGAACTCGACGATGCCCGCGCCCTTGATGTCGACCGCGCCGCGCCCGCCATTGCCGCCCTGATCGGCGATCACGTCGGCGACCGTCGCCGTCGCACCGGACGGTGGCGCGAAGGTCAGCGTCTGGTTGCCCTGGATGAAGATGCCGCTGCCAAGACCCTGGCCGTCCTGCGGGAGGGCATAGCCTTGCCGACTGTCGACGATGTGACCGGCCGATCCTCCGGCCACGTCGCCGCCGGACAGCGATCCACTCTCGATGACGAGCGAGCCGCCCTCCTGGACGAAGACGCGCCGCCGGCGCCAAGTCCGCCGCCGCCGAGATTGCCGAGCCTCGCCTGATATGATCCGTTCGCCAGATAGACGTAGGCCGCACCGCCGCGACCGCCGCCAAATCCGCCAGCGCCAAAGGTGTTGTTTCCGGCCCGCCCTCCGAGGCCGCCGCCGCCACCACCACCGCCAAAGCCGCCATTGCCGCCGGATTGTTGGAAAGGCATGAGCGCGTAGGGGCCGCTCAGGCCCCCAGCCCCGCCACTGGCGCCGCCGCCACCACCGAATCCGCCCTGAGCGCCCCCAGTTGAGCGTATTCTCGTCGAGAGGAAGTAGTCTCCGCCACCGCCCCCGCCACCGCCGAAGCCACCAGATGCCGGGGGCGAAGACATGTACGTGGTCGCGCCGGCTCCGCCTTGATCCGGAAGATTGGACAGGCCCAGGCCACCGCCAGCCCCGCCGGCAAATCCCGTTGCCCGATAGACGCTGTTTCCAATATGAGCAAAGTGAGACACGCCAGTCGTGGATGCCGCGGCGCCGTCGGTGCCCATTCCACCGCCACCGCCGCCGCTCCAGGCGCCGTTGTACCCGGCAATCGAGGCAAAGCTGACGGGGCCGCCGCCATTGCCGCCGTGCGCAGCGTCGTATTTGAAAGCAACGTCGGAGAGAGTCGCCGATGCTCCAGCCGCAACAAACAGACCGCCGCCGAGGCCGGCGCCACCGCCGCCGCCGCCGAGGCCGCCATTTCCTCCTGCGCCAGCATATGGGCGATCGTCAGGTGCTGGATCTTGATGCTGCCGGCATACTCAAAGAAGCCGCGATGAGCATTGGCGCCGTCGAGCGTGAAGCCGGCGCCGTCGATCAGCAGCGAGCTGCCGGTGTCGAGGTTGATCGCGGCGAGATCCGCGCCGGCTGCGAGCGAGGCCAGCGAGATGTCGCTGCTGAAGTGGATCGTGCAGGCCGCGTTCTTCGCATAGGACGTACCGCCCTGGCTGATCGCGGTGAGCGCCGCGTTGAGATCTGCGGCGGAGCTGACGTCGAAGCTGGTCTGGATGGCGACCACCTTGGTGCCGCCCTGGCCGTCGCTGGTGACGCCGAACGGCCCGAGCATCTGCGCCGGGTCGAAATGCAGGGTCGCGACGGCGGTGCCGCCGGCGTCCTTCAGCGTCACGACATTGTTGGCGCCAACCACGGCCGTGGTCGCCACAACCGACCGGAGGTCGAGGACGTCGCCATTGGCAAAGCCCGTGATGGTTCTGGGTCGGCGCGCCGTGCTCGAACACGGCCGTGCCGCCCGAGATGCCGAAATTGATCGTGCCGTTGCCGGTGATCGAACCGGCGAAATCCGCGTTGGCGGCATTGATGGTGACGGTGCCGTCGTTGACGACCGTGCCCTGGAAGATCGCCGACGCGTTGATGTTCAGCGCGCCGTTGTCGGTGACGGTGTTCGCGAACGTGGTCGCCGCATTGACGTTCAGCGTGGCGTTGTCGGTGACCGTGCTCGCGAAGGTCGTGACCGCATTGACGTTGAGAACGCCGCTGTCGGTGACTGCGGCGGCAAAGGTCGTCGCCGCGTTGACGTTGAGGACGCCGCCGTCGCTGACCGCGCCGGCGAACGTCGTCGCTGCATTGACGTTGAGGATGCCGTTGTCGGTGACCGCGCCCGTTCCGAGCCCACCGGCAGCATCGATGTCGAGCGTGGCGCCGGCGTCGACGATGGTCGCGCCGACATAGCCGTTGGCCGCGGCGAAGTGCACGATGCCGGCGCCGGAGATCTCGACATTGCCGGTGCCGCCATTGCCATGCTGGTCGGCGATGACGTCGGAGATCGTGAGATCGTCGCCAGCGACCGGCGCAAAGGTCACCGTCTGGTTGCCCTGGATGAAGATGCCGGAACCGAGCGCCTGGCCGGCTTGCCCCGACTGGCCAGGCATGCCTCGCGGCGCCGCCGGCGACGGTTCCGCCCGACAGCGAGCCGGCACCGACGATGAGGTGTCCGCCTTCCTGCACGAAGATGTCGCCGCCGGCGCCGAGACCGCCGCCACCGGCACCGAGGACATGGAAGCTGACATTGCCGCCGCCAGCGCCGCCGCCGTAGCCGCCAACGCCGCCATAGTACCCACCACCGCCACCGCCGCCGAAGCCACCGGCGCCGCCTGAGGTGTGCAGTCCGGCTGAGCCGCCTGCCCCGCTGCCACCACCGCCGCCGAAGCCGCCATTGCCGCCGTTCGTGGCGATCCGCGCGATGTGGGACGTCGTATCGATGGTGTTCGAGTAGCCGTAGAATCCGCCACCGCCGCCTCCGCCGAAGCCACCGTTCGCGGCCGGCGCAGAGCTGCGGTAGCCTTGGTCGATCCAGTGGCCTCCGGCACCGCCAGTCGCAAGGTACGTCCGTCCCGGGATGTTCAATCCGACGCCGCCGCCGGCCGTGCCGTCGATCGATGTTGCGACGTAGGTGGAATGGCCCACCGGCCCTTGCCTGCCGTCGTGCCGATATTGTCCGGTGTTGGCGCTGGCGTCCGATCCCATGCCGCCGCCGCCGCCCGCCCAGTTGTCGCCACTGCCGAAGGCACCGCCCTTGCCGCCGACCGCCTTGTCGCCGCTGAAGCTGACGTCGCTGATCGACACCGTCGCGCCTGCGGCGACGAACAGGCCGCCGCCCAATCCGGCGCCACCGCCGCCGCCCTGCGTCCCGCCGGCGCCACCTTGCGCCAGCGTGTGATTGATGGCGAGATGATCGATCGTGACCGTTGCCGCCATACACGAACAGGCCGCGATAGAGATTGCCGCCATCCAGCGCGTGCCCGCCGCCGTGGATGACGAGCGAGCTGCCGCTGGCGAGATTGATCGCGGTCAGATTGGCGCCGAGCGAGGCAATCGAGATGTCGGCAGCGAGCTCGATCGAATAGCTGGTGTTGGCCGCCGCCGCCGAGCCGCCCTGGCTGACCGCGAGCAACGCCGTGTTGAGCTCGGCCGCGTTGTGGACGGTGTAGACGTTGGCCGGCTTGATCAGGGTGCCGCCGGCACCGTCGCTCGTCGCTGCGAAGCCGTAGGTTGCCCCGCTGAAGCGCAGAGCCGCGGTGTTGACGCCCTCGGTCACCGTCGGGATGCCGGTCGCCGCATTGAACGATTGCGAGAACTGCGCGGAATTGTGGTTGATTCCGGCAAGGTCGATCGTGTCGGTCGCACCGCTGAAGCCGGTGATGGTGCCGGCGAAGCTGGCGGGATGATCGATCTTCAGCGTGCCCGACGTGCCGCTGAAGGTGACCGTCTGCCCGGCTCCGACATTGCCGCCGAACTCGACCGTGCCGTTGGCATCGACGATCACCGCGCCCGAGCCGGTGACGTTGCCCGCCACCAGCAGCGTGCCGCCGCTCTCCGCCTTCAGCGTGCCGGAATTTGTGACGCTGCCGGCGAGGTCGAGCGTGCCGGCCTTGGCGTCGATCGTTCCGGTATTGGTGAGCGCGGTCGAGATCGCCGTGGTGCCGCCGCCGGTCTTCTCGTAGCTGCCGGCGACATTGATCGTGCCGGTGCCGGCGCTGGAGGAGATGTTGAAGGCGGTGCCGGAGGCGGAAGCATCGGTGAAGGTGACGCCGGCATCGATCTCGAGCACCGCGCCGTTGTTGAGATGCAGCGTGTCGCCGGAAAACGCTCCGGTCTGTGCCGAGCCATGCAGCACCAGCGTCCGGCCGTCGAGTGTGAAGGTTTCATTGCCGGCATCGAAGAACGTCGCCAGGCCATTGACGACCGTCACGCCGCTGCCGCTCTCGGTGCCGCCGGTGAAGGTCGCGCCGTTGGCGTCGGTCAGCGTGCCCAAGCCCGACAGAATGCCGCCGGACTGGCTCAGGCTGTGGATGGTCTCGGAGACGGCGCCGAGATAGAGATCGCTGGTGATGACGAAGTCGCTGTTGACGGCAACGTTCACGACCATTCCCGCCGTGGTCAGGCTGCCGTCGGTCGCGGTCACCGTAAAGCTTGCGGCGGGGTTCTGCGTCCCGTCGTTGACGAAGGCCACCTGGCCGGCCGCGAGCTGGGCCTGGGTGAAGTTCGTGATCGCCACGCCGGGCGCGCTCGACAGCGCCACGTAGCCGTGCACGGTGCTGCTCAGGTTGAAGGTGAGCTGGCTGGCCGTGTTGTCGATATCGGCGGCGCTGACGTCGGCGATGGTGATCACCGTCGACGTCCCCTGCAGCAGCGAGGCCGACGCATCGCCCGACAGGACCGGCACATCGTCGCTGCCGGCGATCGTGATGGTGACGACCTGCGTGCTGCCGGCGGTCGTGGTGACGGCGAACGTATCGGTGAGAACGGCGCCCGCATTGAGCGCCTGGACCGTGGGATTGCTGTTGTCGAGCGTGTAGGTCCACACTCCGGTTGACGTCAGCGCGTAGGTTCCGTAGCCGCCAGTGCTCGAAGTGGCCGCAGCAACCGCGACGAACGCCCCTTCGGCCACCGTCAGCGTGCCGGTCGCGACCGGCGTTCCCAGCGTGCCGTTGTTGACGCCGCCCGCCTCGGTGACCGCGCCGCTGATCGTGCCCAACACCGCGGCGACATCGTGAGCGCCGTTGATGGTGATCGTCACCACCTGCGCGGTGCCATCGATGGTCGTCACCGTGAACGTATCGGTCAGAACTGCGCCAACGTCGAGCGCCTGCACCGCCGGATTGTTGTTGTCGAGCGTATACGTCCACACGCCGCCTGAAGTCATGGTGTAGGTGCCGTAGCCGCCGGCGCTCGCTGTTGCGGTGACGACCGCCGTGAAGGTGTTGGCCGGGTTGTCGACGTCGCTGTCAGTGAGCGTGCCCGTCACGACCGGTATTCCCGGCGTGCCGTTGTTGATGCCGCCCGCCTCGGTCACCGCGCCGCTGCTGACGCCCGAGACCACGGCCGGATCATTGACCGCAGTGACCGTGATGCTGACGGTCGCAGTACCGGAATCGGCGAGGCCGTCATTTGCCTTGTAGGTGAAGCTGTCGACGCCGTCGTAGTCGGCGAACGGCGTATAGGTGAACGAGCCGTCTTGATTCAGCGCGAGCGTGCCATGGGTCGGGCCATTGACCAGGATGGCGCTGAGCGCGTCGCCATCGGCATCGTGGGCGTTGGCGAGGACGCCTGCGCCCGCGACGGTCAGCGCATTGTCCTCGGACGTCGTGTAGCTGTCCGCGACCGCCACCGGCGCGTCGTTGGTGCCGTTGATCGTGATGGTCACCGTCTGCGGCACGCTGGTCCCGGTGCCATCACTGACGTCGACGGCATAAGTGAGCGTCAGCGTCTGGCCCTGCTTCAGGAAGTCCAGATCCGCGGCGCCCGGCTGGTAGCTCCAGCCGATGCCGGTGGTGCCGCCATTCGACAGATGTCCGGCATTGTCGAACGACAAGGCCACGCTGTCGATCAGCGCGGCCGCCCCGGTCGGCAGCGTGAAGGCGTGGCCGTCCAACATGACCACCGGCGCGCCCGTGACCGAGGCGGTCAGCGTGTCGCCGACATCGAGATCGGTGACCGCGATCGTGCCGCCCAGCGAGATCATCTGGGCGCGGGCGTCGGTTGCCTCATCGATCGAAGCCGCGCTGCCGGTGACGGTCGGCAGGTCGTTGGTGCCCGTGATGGTGATCGCGACGGTCTGCGTGCCGCTGTCAGTCAGCCCGTCATTGACGCCGACGGTGTAGGTCAGCACGAGCTGCTGTCCTTCCCGCAGGAAATCAAGATTGGCGGCGGCGGGATCGTAGCTCCAGCCGATGCTCGCTGCGCCGCCATTCGACGTGACGCCAGTCTGGAACGACAGCGCATGAGCGATCAGTGATGCCGCGCCCGCGGGGAGCGTGAAAGCATGGCCGTCGAGCGTGACGGCGGGCGAACCGACGACCGAGGCCGAGAGCGCGTTCCCGACGTCCAGATCGGTCACCGCAAGCGTGCCGGCGATCGGGGCGATGTCCTGTGCCGAGGCTGCGGCATCCTCCGTCGCCGTGCCCGAACCGCCGGCAGTCAGCACCGGTGCATCCTCGGTGCCGGTGACCGTCACGGTCACGTTCTGCGTCGTCAGTCCACCGTGGCCGTCACCGACCGTGACCGCATAGATCTCGGTGACAGTCTGACCGGCTCGCAGGAACTGAACGCTGCTGTTGTCGACCTCATAGGTCCAAGTGACCTCGCCACCAGCACCGTGACTCGTGTCAGCGATCAGTTGCGAGCTCATCGCCCCCAGAGCAGCGCCGCCTGTATTGGTGGAGCTGACCAAGGCAACCGAGACGGCGTGCGTGTCGGTGAGATCGACATCGCCGAAGCCGAGGGCGCCGCTGGCCTGCAGCCGACCGTCCACGTCGACGGCGGCGTCCTCCGTCACGGCCCCCGTCGCCTGGGCGGTCGTGATCACGGGCGCATCGTTGGTCCCGGCAATGGTGACGCTGACGTCGCGGCTCACCGTTCCGCCATGACCGTCGCGCACCGTGACCCGGTAGGTCTCGACCACGCTCTCGCCGGCCGCGAGGAATTGCACCGCGCTGTTGTCGACGTGGTAGCTCCAGGCCGCTTCGCCTCCAAGGCCATTGGCGGTATCAGTGTCGATCAGCGCGCTCATGGTCCCGAGCGCCGCGCCGCCGGAAGCGGTGGTGCGCAGCAGCATCGCCGAAACGGAATGCGTATCGGACCAATCGAGGTCCGCGAAATCAAAGCTGCCTCCGGCATGAAGCTGTCCCGCATCAACAGCGACATCCTGCGTCACCGTGCCCGCGGTCTGCGCCGCGACGATGGTGGGCGCGTCGTTTGTGCCGGTGACCGTGATCGTCAGCGGCTGGCTGCCGACGCTGGCGGTTCCGTCGGTGACCTCGGCGAGATAGGTGATGGTCAGCGTCTCGCCGGCGGCCAGCCAGTCCAGGTCGGCTGCGGCGGGATGATAGGTCCATGTCAGCGTGTTGGTGCCGCCGCTGACCGTGGTCGTCGCGCTATCGAAGGAAATCGCGGCCGCATCGCGCAACGCGTCGATGTCGACGCCGGCTGGCAGCGCGCCGCCGCTGTAGTTGACCGAGGCGGACACCGCCACGTGCCCGGTCAGCATGTCGCCGATGTCGCGGTCGCTTGCCGACAGCGTCCCCGTGATCGGCCCAAGCGATTGCGCATGCGCATCCGGGAGCTCGGTGACCGCAGCCGGATCAGTCTCACCAGAGATGGCGGGTGGATCATTGACCGGCGTCACCGTCAGGGTGATGGTGCGCACCGTCGTGTCGTGCCCGCCATTGGCGGTGCCATCCGCGTCCTGTACGGTGACGGTCAACGTGCGGGGCAGCGGCGACGGATTGTCGCTTGTGTCGGTATAGGTGACAGATCGCAGCGCGGCCTCGAAATCCGCAGATGTCGGCGACTGACCGGCGCCCGCGGTCAAGGTCAGCGTGCCGCTGGCGGCGTCGAATGCACCGTGAATGCGCGCAGTGTCGACGAAAGACAGCACGTCCTCGCCGGGCAGGTAATTGCCGGTGATCTGGATCGAGGCGTGATCGAGCACCGTACTATCGACATCCGACAGCGACAAATGCGGCGCAACCGCCGTCACCGTCTGCTCGGCGGCAACGAACGAGACTTCCCCCGACACCAGCGTCGGCGCGTCGTTCACGCCCGTGACGACCAGCTTGATCGAATCCGACCCGAGGTCATGCCCCCCATGTGCGATGCCATCGGGATCCTGCACGGTGACGGTGAGCGTGCGCGGCAACGTCGAAGGCGCGTCGCCGGCATAGGTGTAAGTGACGGAGCGCAACGCAGCTTGAAAGTCAGCCAGTGTTGGTGCGTGACCGGCAATCGCGCGCAGCGTCAAGGTGCCGGTCGCCGGATCGAAGCTGCCCTCGATCGAGGCGGTGCCGGCGAACGACAGCGTGTCCCCGCCTGGCTGATAGTGACCGGTGATCTTGACCGCCGCCTGCAGCAGGGTCTTGCTGTCGTCATCCGTCAATGTCAGTCGCGAGAACACTGCTATCGGTGTCTGCTCGAGAGCAGACACCCCGATCGCACCTGCATGGAGGTCGATCACCGGCGCGTGGTTGGCCGGCCCGAACGGCACAGTCGGGTTTGCGGCCTGATTGCCAGGGAAGCCGTCTCGACCACGCGGCAGGAAGCTGTCCGGGAAAGTTGCGGGCGGAGCATGATCGACAGACGTGTGGGGAGAATCGCCTTCGCCACGGTCGTCGTCGCCGATGGGCGCAAACGACGAGCCATGCGTCCCGATGGTTCCGGAGTCGACGAACTCTCCCGCCTGCGTCTTGATCTGCAGGATCTCGATTGAGGGTTTCGGATCTCGAAGGCTCTGTCGGCATCCGACTTGGCCTGCACGTCGGTGTTGAAGTGTGAGGAGTTGTCGGGCGTCAGGGTCAGCTTGCCGTCGTCCCCGCTGATCGACGTGATGGGATTGCCGTTCTGGTCGTAGATCGTTGCGCGGCTCAGGCCGTGATCCTGATGGAAGATGGACAGCTTGACGGCACCGTCGAGCTCGGCAATGTCGGCGCCGCCAAAGCCGCCAAGAATCTTGGCCGAGGCGGACGCCAGGCCGACGCGCATGTCGCCGGTGCG
Source organism: Bradyrhizobium oligotrophicum (assembly GCA_050641875.1). Classification (GTDB taxonomy): domain Bacteria; phylum Pseudomonadota; class Alphaproteobacteria; order Rhizobiales; family Xanthobacteraceae; genus Bradyrhizobium; species Bradyrhizobium oligotrophicum_B. The sequence continues at coordinate 5,102,075 of CP192619.1, read as the reverse complement.
GGCGATTGCGCCGGCAGCGAAGCTGAGCGTCCCCTGGAGCAGGCTGAAGAGCTCCAGATTTGCCCTGCCCTGCTGGCCGTAATCGAACTCATTCAGCGCAAGACGCGAGTCGTGCCCGAGCTGAAACACGCTGCCGTCCTTGAAGACGAGGCTGACGCCGCCGTCTGCGTCGGTCTGAACGACGTCGCCCTTTCGCAGCACGTCTCCGTCATTGAGCGCGATCGCGATGCCGTTACGAACGACGACCACGTGGCCTTTGGTGTCGACCACGCGTCCAATGACCTGCATGACCTGTTGCTGCGCAGTCGTTGCGTTCTGATCAACCGCGTCCTGGCGAGCAGCAAGCGGAATGAACCGATCTTCGCTGCGCTGCGCTTCTGCAGACGGCCGCCCCGAAGGCTGGTCCTGCGGCAGATGCCGGCTGGTGACGCCGGATGCTCCGAGCGACTCGACCTGACGCTGGTCTGCGCCCTGATGCGCAGCGTCGAGCGCCGCGTGAGCATCCATCGGCGCGCTTGCTCCGACGGATCTTGAGCCCGCCATCGATGAAATGTGCGACGTATCCGACGAAAAATGATCAACCGTCCCGATCGTCGTTTCCGACATCCAAATATCCTCGTTCGACAATGCGTCCTGGACGAATGCGAGCACTAGAAGGCGTTCAGGCCCCGGGGCAGCTCCGTGGGCTCCGGCACGAAATTGGTCAGAAGCTCATCCGGCCGCAGACAGGACCCGCCCCCGTCTGAGCGTTGCGCCAGTCCGGCACGTGCCGTCGACCAGCGCTGCCGAGGCGCAAACACCCCGGGCCTCCGGCGCCACCCTCGTGAAGCGCGAGCGGCAACCGTTGATGACCGAGAACGCCCGACGCGAAAGCGGGACGGCACGGGATCTCTTCGATGGTCGGCGTCATGCCCCTGCAGCCGTCGTTGCCTCGTGGCGAAGACCTCTCGCGAACCGGTTCAGGTCATTCGCAGAGATTCATTCCTTCCAGCATTGGTGTCCCATCTGCACGATGGGATGTCCTGAGGAAGCCGGCTGCCATGTTCTGAAATTTTCTGAAATCGGGGTCCGCGCGCGCAAATGCCTTGCCGGGCTCCTTGTCAGCAGAGGACGCCAGCCGTTAGAGCCACAGCGCCCTGGTGCTCCGTACGATTTGCCGTTCGCCGGCGCCGGAGCAGTCGCCGGGTTCGCTTGCAGGCGCCGCGGCCCTCGCAGGAGTCCGCTTCGACACGGCCTCGATTGCGCCCCGTTCATCAAGCCAAGAGGTATTATGATAAGAGATATGATTTCTGAAGTTTTCTGAAATTTCCGCTTCAATCCTATTCCAGTCTATGATTTTGCGACTTATGGGCACCCGGCTGCTCGGCCAAGGCCGACGATCTGAGAGAGCCAGTTGAATGATAGTTCGCTTTGCCGGGTTCGAGCTTGACCCGCAGCGCGCGGAATTGCGTGGACCTGACGGCGCCCCCGTCAAGCTGCGCCCAAAGACGTTCGAGATGCTGCGGCTGCTGGTCGCCAACCCCGGCCGCGTGCTCACCAAGCAGGAACTGATGGAGGCGGTCTGGCCGGACGTCCACGTCGGCGAAGACAGCCTGTTTCAATGCATCCGGGAGATCCGCACCGCGCTCGGCGACGAGCGGCGGCAGACGGTCAAGCTGGCATCCGGAGGGGGATACGTCTTTACCGCGGACATCGCGTCGGAGGCCGACATCAAGGTCCCTTCGCCCGAGGCGGACCTTCCTCTCCCGCCCCGATGGCCGGGCTCGACGTCGACGCCACCTCCCCCGCTGAGGCGACGACCGGGCCGGTGAGATCGTCATGGTTGTCGGCCCTCAGCGGACGCATGGCGATCACGGCCGCCGCAGCGCTTTGCGCCATCGTCGGGCTTGCGGCGGCTGCGCCGCTGTTGAGATCGAACCTGATCTTCAAGCGTTCGCCGCCGGTGATCGCGGTGATGGCGATGACCGACGCGAGCGGTGATCCGCGTGGCGCGGAGATGGCAACGGAGATCGCGGGACGCCTGACCGACGGGCTCGCCAGGATCAACACCATCAGCGTGATCGCGCCGTCATCGACCGCGCCGCGGCCGGAGCAGGCCGCCGCGCCGGCGGGGTCGCCGAATTTCGAGATCCGCGGTGAACTGCAGCGCAGCGGACCATCATGGACCTTGCGAACCCGCCTGATCCAGACCGCCTCCGGAAAGGTTGAAGCGGTCGCGGCCGTTTCCGTCGACGCCGATGAGCGCGACCCGCTGCTGCAGCAGACGCGGCTCGCTGCGGGCGTAGGCGACGTGCTGGCACGCCGTCTCAACGAGCTCACCGGAACCGGTGCGTCTCCCGCGAACGGCAACGTCGCGGCCGGCGGTGTCCGCGCCGCCATCGAGCAGGCGACCGCATCGATCAACAGCGTGACGCAAGAGCGCTTCGGCATGGCGCAGACGATGTTGCAGAATGCGCTCGCCGACCAGCCCGACGATGTCGATGCGGCGGTCGCGCTTGCAGCACTGCAGATGCGCGGCATCCAGATGGTCTGGTACAGCCCCGATGCGGCCGTCGCCGCCGAGGCTCAGGCAGCCGCCAACTTGGAGCGAGCGCTGCGCGCGAAGCCGAACTCGATCGCAGTGCTCGAGACCTATTGCCGCTTCCTCAGTGCGACCAATCATTTCGTCGAAAGCCTGGTCATCTGCGCCAGAACCCTGAGCCTCGATCCATGGGACGGGCTCGCGCTGTATCTGGTCGGCCTCGGGCAGCTCCATCTCGGCCGCTTCGAGGATGCGCTTGCGACCTTCCAGCAGGCCGACCGCTACGACACGCCGGCGGTCTCGCGCTGGACATGGCTCCTGGGCGTCGGGTGGGCCCACATGATGATGGATCGCGCCGAGGAAGCGCTGCCGTGGCTGCAGCGGTCGATCGCCATCACAGCCGCGTCCGGTCGTCCCTATATGCTGCTGGCAGCCGCCTACCAGAGGGCCGGGCAGATCGATGAAGCGAGAGCCGCCATCCAGAAGGGACTGAAGCTGCGGCCCGGCACGACCGCGCTCAACGTCGCGCCGCCGATGAAGAACACCAGTCCGGTGTATCGCGAGGCCGCGGCCCGGATCGTTCAGCTCATGGTCGACGCAGGCTTGCCGGCGCAGTAATGGCGGCACTGCCACTCAGCAACAGCGGCTCGGCCAAAGGCGCAGCACAAACGAAAACTCCCGCAGCCGAGCCGGCTACGGGAGTTTCGCGTGGGTTTCGCACCAGAAAAAACGCGAACGAATGGAAAGCTGACGGCGCGAAAAGTGCCTGTTGGAGCGGGTGAAGCGCGCCATCAACCAGCCCAACTCCTGCGCCCTGACTCGGTGCGATCCGCCCCTGCGGGCGGCCTGTCCAGATGACCGCCCACGACGGCCGCAGCTTCGCTGCCGGTACCGAGGCTTCAGGCGGTCGCGACCTCGTGAGTGAGCCGGCCGACCTGGATCAACGGCTGCGTCGCATCGCCGACGCCGCCGAAGACCTTCAGTTCGATCTCGACGCGGGCATGGCCCGCGGTCGTCGGCTTGGTCATCCCGCGCCACGTATCGATCATCTGCGCGAACGGGGCCACGAAGGTCGGCTTCACATCGGGATCGACCACCGATGGGGTCGGCGTCAGCAGGTTGATCGGCAGCCGCACGCGAGGATCGCCGGCTGGCCGGCGACGATCTCGTAGCTGTACATGCCCTGCATCGCGACCTCGTCGCTGGTGCTGCCATTGCCGTCGGCATAGAGCGCCGCGAAGAAGGTCGTCAGGCGCGCATCGAGGTCGCCCGACGCCCCCGTCATGGCATCGAGCGAGAAGGCGTTGTAGTTCAGCTGTGGAACGACAGTGGACGCGAAGCGTACCTCCGGCGTCTGGAACAGGAACGCCGGGTTGGTGCTGGTCGTCTTGAGATCTGCCAGCGGGAACAGCGCGAGATTGCGCTGCACGAACACCGACGCCCAGCCGCTCTGGTATAGCAGCACGTCGAGCGGAGCGATTGAAACGGTTCGGGCCGGCAACCCACGTGCCTCCTCTTCACCGAGATAAACCGTCTTGCCGTCGACCTGACGCGCATAGACGTAGGCGATCTGCACGCCGGCGGGCAGCTCTGCCGGAGGCACGGCCTGGGGCGTATAGAGTTCGGGCGCAATCGCGATCGCGGGTGCCGGAAGCGTGGTGGTGCCGTTCGAGATCGTGTTGGCCGCCGCATTCCAGCTCGCCGCGATCCCATCGATGGTGATGTTGACGAGATTGGTACGCGCGTGGCCGTCGCTGGTGCCGTCGAGCGTCGACAGAAACTTCACGATCACATGAGCGGGCGCCGCCGTGAGCTTGGCCGCTCCAACCGCCTCTCGCGCATAGGCATCCGCGATCTGCCTCGTCTCCAGCGCGAAGGCGACGGTCGCCTTGCGCGCGGCGGCGAGCGTCGCCGGATCCGGCTCGGCGCCATCGATGCCGACCAGATACTGGTTGAGATCGCGCAGGATCGCCGGATAGTTGGTGACGAACTGCGCAAGCGCGGTGAACAGGTCCGGCTCGCCGCTCAGCTCTGGCCGAGCCGCGCAGCGTTGGCGCGGTAGGACGGTTGAACTCCATCGTGCAGGACACCGCGTCGGCCGCCGCCTGCTGATAGAGATAGTCGAACGAATAGCTCCAGGCGCTCAGCTTCGACGGATCCGTCGCGCCCTCGCCGGTGAGCTGCCGCGCCTGCTGCGCGGAGACGGTCGGTGGCGTCGGCAAATCGCGGTTGACCACAGGGATGTTGGCCACCTGGCCGCCGCCCAGCGGATAGCTGAACGGCCCGTTGACGAAGGCGAGCCATCGTGAAGCGACATAGCCGTCGATGCCAGGAACGGTGCGCCGCTCGAATTCGAGATGGCTGAGCGACAGCGTCAGCTCGAGCGGCACATAAGCTTGGTCGACGACGTTCTTGGTGGCGAACACGAAGGCCAGCCGCGGATCGTACCAGGTCTTACTGCCGGGATCGTAGACTTCGCCGAGCGGGATGCGCGTCGGCGTGAGCGTGAAATTCTGATTGTCCGCGGCGCCCTTGATGCTGCCGCGCGGCTGACCGTAGAGGTTCGGCGGACCGGCCGGGTTGCTGTCGCCCCCGCCGGTCACCTCGGTCAGTCCGAACACGACGGCCGCGCCGGCGCGATAGGCTGCGCCGAGCTGGTTGAGCAACTGCTGGCGCAGCTTCTCGCTGGCGGCGAATCCAGTTGAAGGGTCGCCCGCGCTGGTCGACAGCACCGGCAATGTCTTCAGGCTGATCGTATCGGCCAGCGATTCCTTGGTCGACAGCACGCTTCCCAGCGAACCGTCCTTGAGCGGATCGGTCACGCCGTCGATCCGGTCGAGGATGAAGGCGTGCGGCGCGTAGTCGGCCGACAGGAACTGATCGATCGCATCCAGCGCACTCTGGAACCACTGGTTCAGATCGACGCCGTCGAGATGCAGCGTGTCGGTGTCGCCGCTGTCATAGCGCGTGATCGTCGCATCGCCGCTGGCCAGCGCCTTGGCGATCGGCTGCGGCGCGAAATAGCTCGGCGATGTCCCCAGCTTGAAGTGGATCCCCTGCCCGGCCGCCTTGCCGAAGCGAACCGCCCAGAGCTGCTGAGCGCCGTCAGCGGCATCCTCGCCGTCGCGGGACAGGCCCTGCCCGACCTTGAGATACCAGTCGGCAGTGGCGAAGATGGCCTCGACCGCCTTGCTGAACACCGTGTAGGAAACATTGCCGTCGCCATCGGCGCGCGGCAGAATCGCCGCGGCCACGCCGGTGCCGCCCTGCAACGCCGCAACCGCCGGATCGACCAGCAGCGGATTGCGGCTGAACGTGAGCGTCACATCCAACTCGAGGATGTCTCCGGCGGCGATCGCATTGACGTCGACCGGAAGCGACAGGGTCACGGCGGGGCTGCGGGCGCCTGGCCGCGCGTCACGAGCTTCAGATACAGCACGCACGCGCGCACATAGCCGCGAATGATGTCCGCCTGCGCATCGCTGAGAGCCGCATCGGGCTTGGCCATCAGCGAATTCGACAGCCGCATCGCAACCGCGTTGCCGGAGACGCCCGGCACATGCACGGCGACATTGGCCGAATAGTCCTGATGCAGCTGATAGTAGACCCGGGTGTAGAGCGAGAGATCGTCGGCCGCCCGCGCCGCGCCGTCAGGCCCGGCATAAGCGGCGGCATTGAGAGACAAAGCGAGCTTGAACGCGGTTCCGCCGCTCGCGTCATAGGTGTAGCTGGCGTTGGTGTTGATCCAGGAGCCCAGCCCGATCAGCTCGTCGCGGTACAGCATCGGTACGGCCGCGCCATTGAGCGCGCCACGATATCCTTGCGGCGGAGCCTCGAATGGCGTCACGGTGGTATTGCCGAAGATGTCGCGCCATTGCAGCGCGACCTGCGCCATGGTGCCGACGCCGAGATAGGGATTGGCCGCCTTGGGCGGCAAATCCGGATCAGACGGGTCCGGCGCGGCGTTGACCAGCGCGAACTGCGCGCCGATGCCGATCGACTGGCGATAGTCGAGATCGGCGATCGCGACCTGCGCCAAGCGGTTGCCGCGGGTTTTCGCGGAGCGAGCGTGGCTCTCGAACGCGCTGGACTCATCGTCGTCATGGTCCTGGGGACCGAACGGCATGCCCAGCGGACTCGCATTGTAGAAGACGCTCCCTGCGAGCCCCGCGGCCAGCGAGGTGTAGAGCTGATACATGGTCTTCTTGGCGAAGTCGGGTGCTGCGGGATCGTCCGGCGGCAAGCCGAGATTGTCGCGCGTCAAGGCGAGATCCGATGTTCTGCGGCGGCAACTGGTCGCGCAGGGAGAACAGCTGCGGATCGAGATCGAGCACGGCATCGACCGGGAACAGTCCCGCCGCGGCGCTGGCGCCGCGGGCGATCAGGTCGACATCCAGCCCGTAATAAGCGGCCATGCTGGCAAAGCTCATCCCGGGCGCGGCGGAGGAACTGACCTGATAGGTCAGCGGCGGGATATAGAACACGGCCGCGAGCGCAACAGCCACCTGCGGATTGAAGACGGCAATGTCCTGACCGCTGATGGAATGAACCGCTCCGGCGGAGAACAGCCTGGCGAGCTTGTCGAGCGTGGCCTGCGCATCGATGACGCCGCCGGCGCCGCGGACGAGATCCGCGTCGGTCAGCTGGCGCACCGCGCCCACGATCGGCACCAGTGCCTGCGCCGCAAGCGGCTTCGTCGCGTTGACCTCGGCGATCCGCCCAGGCGCGGGGCCGTAGATCGCCGCGAGCGCATCGAGCGATGCTCCCGCCGCGACCGGCGCCGTTGGGCCGGTCGAGGCCAGCGACACCGTCTGCACCAGATCGCTCTGCGGATCGACGACGTCGGTCGTCACGAAGGCGTTGACGAAATCGGGAAGCGTGGTGCCGAAGGACTCGCTGCCCTGCGCTGCGAACGTCACGACCACCGTCACAATGCCCGAGCCGGACGAGTCGAAGACGGCCGCCGGCAGGCCTTCGCCGCTTTCGACGTTCTCGTAGTAGAGATAGTAGCCGCCGCTGCGGACCGTGCTGAGCTCCCACATCAGGCGGATGAACTGCGCCGGGGAGTTGGCTATGCCGCGCGGCGGAGCGTCCCCGGCAGCCAGCATCAGCCGGAGCGCCGCCGCCGGATTGGTCTCGGTCGAGAGATTGGTCTGGGTGATGAAGGCGAGGAAGTTTGCATCCGCAGGCGTCACCAGCATCGGCGCGCCGGGTCCGGACTGGTTGTAGAGCAGGAACACGGCGGAGGCGATGCCTTCGCCCAGGGCGTCCATGGCGGTCAGGATGCGCTGCAGTCGCACCGCATCCTCCGAGCTGGGGCCGACCAGCTCATAGACGAATGGCAGCGATGGCGCCGACGCCGGGCCGCTCGGCAGGTCACCAGCGCCTTTTCCCTGTGCGGCAAGCGCCGCGGCGTCCGGCAAGCGCTTGATCTGAACGTCGAGACGGGTGCACCAGGCCCAACGTGAGATATCAGCGTAGTCGGTGCGTCCCGTCGCCGGATTGCTGCGGCCGGTCTGCGGCTGGAACTTGGGCAGCAGCGCGAAGGTTGAGCTGAGATCAGGCATGACGGCGCGGATCGACTGCTCCCGCGTGGCGACCAGATTGGTCTGCGCCGGCGGCAGGCTCCACAGCGTCGGCTGCACCTGCGCGCCGGCATCGGCGGCCGCGGTCACGCCGCTGCGACTCGTCAGGGTGACCAGGCTCGCGACGGATCCGCTCGACCAACGCGCATAGCCACTGGCGGTGAACGGCCGCGGCTGTCGCTCGGCGAGCGGCAGCGCCGCGAAAGTCGGGCTCGGCGTGAAATTGCCCGGAGCCTTGGCCCAGCCGACAACCACATCGAGCGCGGCATAGGCCTGGCTCAGATCGACCTCCATGCTGACGCCGGCGCCGTCGTTCAGCAAGATGAAGTCGAGCGGGACACCGTGGCTCTGCGTCTCGCGCGCGAAGTCGATCTTGTAGCTGGTGGCGGAACTGGGCGTCGGAAACTGCTGACCGGTGAGCTGGTAGACCCCATAGCCCGATTGCGTCCTTGGATAGAGGAACGCATTGGAGAGCGTCAGTCCGTCCAGGACCGGCAGCCTCAACCCATAGACCAGGAAGCGCGAGACCATGCCGGCGGTCTGCCCGACCTGCCCCGTGGCCGCGATGGCCGACCACAGCGCGCCCACCGACAGGGCCTGAAGATTGGCGATCGTGAGCAGGCCGCGCTCTGCCTGCACGGAGAACAGGCCGGCGACGCCGCGATTGGCGTCCGCCACCGCAACCGCAGTGGTCTGGAACAGGCTCGCGACCGTCGACAAGGTATCGGATGACGGGCCGGAGGTCCCTGCGGTCCTGTAGGCGATCGGCCAGATCGCAAGCGGCAAGGTCGGCTGCAGCAGGCCGACGACGCCGTACAACACACTCTGTGCAGCGAGCGCGTCGATCGAGATCGCGCCGAGCTGCAGCGCGATGTCGTCGAAGCTGTCGCCCTGCCGCGTCACATAGGTCTGCTGCTGGCCCTGGCTGTTGGTAAGCAGCAGGACGACGCCGCCCTGCAGCATGTGGCGGGACCGGTTGGCCACGATCAGGCGGTCTGGCGTCGTGGTCCAGCGCGGCGGCAACGCCGCATCGGAATAGCGGCCGGCGATGCCTTGCAGGGTGTCCCCGCTCTGCACCACATATTCGAGGCCGTCGATATGCAGCGACAGCCCGGCCCCCAAGGCATGATCGCCGTTGGGCTGCACGATATCGGCAATCGTCAAGGCGTTGCCGGTGATCCCATTCAGCTCATCCAGAATATCACCGATGCTGCTCGTCTGTGCCAGCGGATAGGCGTAGCTCTGCAGCGCGTCGGCCGCCGCCTGGAGCAATTGGCGGGCGATCAGCGTGAAGGTGTCGACGAACACCAGCGCGGCCATGGACTCCGCCGAGCTCGCATCATTGTCCGCGGCAAGCCGGCGCGTTTCCTTGTTCTGGGCCTCGATGTCCGCGGCCACCTGCGCGAACAGGTTGCTGACCGCGGTCGCATAGCCGGGCGTCGCCGTGGTGTAGGTCTCGAACGCGATCGGCGACGTCTGGCCACCGGAAACGCCGGGGACCTGCAGCTTCAATCCGTCGAACACCGGAAACAACACCGAGCCGGCATCGAGCTTGGTCTTCAGCCCCGAGGATTGCGCCGTCGCCGGATTGAAGATGTCGAGCGTGAAGCCGTCGGCGAGGAACTGCAGCAGGCCCTTGATCGACAGGAACGGATCGGCCGTGTCGGCGAGACGCGCGACATAGGCCTCGAGCTGGGTGAGCGTCACCGACGTGGCCAGCGTCTCGGCGAGCTCGGCCGCACCCCCGCTCTCATTCCCCAGTGCATCGATGATCCAGGGGAAGTAGACCTCGGCCAGCACGTCGAAGGACGTCTTGGTTGCGGACGGCGCGCTCGCTGCAGCATCCGGCGCGTCCATCGCGAGCAGGAGCACGAATGCCCCCTGGTTCAAGGCTGCGTCGGAGGCTCCCTCCGGAGCAAGCACGGTATACTGCGCACCCGCCATCAGCGACAGCTTCGGCTTGTCTCCCGCGGTGGCCGCGAGCCCCATGCGATGAGCGACAGCCGGCGCGAGCCGCTTCGGACGAGGCTTCAAGCTGCGCCCCAGCCGCATGGCCGCGTCCGGTCCGCGCGCGTGAGCCCGCTGCATCAGCAGCGCGTCGGCGCGTGCCCCCTGAACCTCCCATGGCGCCGTGCTGGTCTGTCCGATCACGAAGGTCGCAGACACCTGGGCCGAGAACGACAGGCTGATCGAGATCGAGAACAGGCCGAGATTGATCTTGACCTTGAGGCTGATCGTCACGCTCGCGCTGGCGACCACCGGAATCTCGCGATAGCTCTCATAAGTGAGCTGGATCGACAGCACGATCTTGACATTGACCGAGGCGGAAATGATCGCGAAGTCGACGCTGCCATACAGCAGGCCGATGATGCCGACCGTTCCCGACAGCTTGAAATAATAGTCGCTCTGCAGCGCGCCGCTGCTGGCGCGCGATGCCAGCGTGCGCGCGGGATTGTAGGGATGCCAGGGCGCCACCACGCCTTCGACGATGCCGAACACCGTGAGCGCAAACCCTGCCTTCAGCGGTCCCTTCTCGAAATTGTAGCCCAGGCCGAGCTGCAGCCCGATGCCGAACTCGATGACGGGATCGAAGGTGCCGAGGTTGGTTTTCGGGATCCTGGTCGAGGTCGCGTTGGAGAGCTTGCCGATGTAGAAACCGCCGGCGCCCAGCACCGGGACGCCGTAGACGATCACCGAAATCGAGAAGGAACGGCGGAAATCGAGATTGTACGGGAAGCCGATGTCGATGAAGAAATCGCCGTTGGTATAGACCTTGATCCCGAGCTGCGGCAGCGTGATCGACACCGCGCCGAAATTGAGGTTACGGATGATGTCCGGGAAGGTGAAATCGATCTGGTAAACACCGATGTCGTCGGTGATCTTCTTGTAGAGGATGTCGACGACGAGATTGGCGAGCCCGCCCATCTTCTCGCCGGCGAGCGCCAGCCGCAGGCCGTAGAGATTGGGGTCGTTGAACACCAGCATGGCATCGATCGACCAGGCGCCGGCGACTTTCATCAGGCCGAGATGCCCGGCAATGAGCCAGTTGTTCGACTGGTCGTAATAGGGAAGCCCCGGCGCGCCGCCGTCGTCCGCATTGGGATCCACCGGATTCATCTTGCCGGTCGTGCTGGGGACGGACTGCAGCGCGCAGATTACCTCCTTGGTGCTGTTGAAGCTGGAATGGCCGGTGATGCCGATGCGCTGTCCGAGCACGAGCAGGAACAGCTTGAACCATTCCTCGCCCCGGCCGGGCACCGACGGCAGGTTCTGCACGTCCTGGCCCTTGGCGGGATCGAGCAGATTCTTGAATGCCGGATCATCGGCGACGAGCGGGCTCGAGCCCTCGATGGCGAGAGTCACCTTGCCGTCGGTGCCGCGGCGGAAGGTCAGCGCGGTGATGCTGATGAAGCCGAGATTGATCGGGCTCGACAGCTCGTAGCTGGCCGACAGGCGCTGCGAGAAGCTCTCGCCGTTCTTGAGCGAGACGTCGACGCGCAGCGCATCGAGCGAAATCTGGTTGAGCAGGTCCCACGGCGAGGTCAAGGGTGAAGTAGGGATTGCCGAGCGTGCGCACCAGCGCCTGCACCAGCGAGCCGATGCTCCAGCCCTTGAGGCTGAACGTGACCAGCTCCTTGCCGCTCTCCCAACCCGCTCGAAAGCCCTCCCACTCGACGAACAGAATGTTGTTGGAGCCCGCCTCCGTCGTCTTGAACTCATAGCCCATCGTGAGCTTGAGATTGATCGCCGAGTAGACCCAGGTGCCTTGCGCGAAGCCGGAGAACTGTTGCTGGGTCGGCTTCTGGCCGTCATAGCTGACGCCGAGCCGCGCCGGATCGATGCCGACGGTCTGATCGCCGAAGCTGAACGTCCAGGTGAAGCCGACGGTGATGTCGTAGCTCGTCTTCAGCTCGCCCTGCTCGGCCGGAATGGTCGCGGTGATCGCGAATTCGGAGATGATGAGGTCGCCGGGCAGGAAGCTTGGAATCCATAGGCGCTGCCGGGCGAAAAGAACTGGTTGATCAGTTCCGAGACCTCGAGCGGCTCCTCCAGCGAGGCGGCAAGGTCCCACCGCTTCGGCGTTTCGAAGCCGTCATAGGTCACGCTGACCTTGGTGTGCAACGGCCCGACATCGAGGAAGCCTCCGACGCTCGACTTCCATTGCGTCTGCGAGGCGGTCTCCATCGCGACCATCCGCGAGGTCCGCAGCATCGGCACCGCCGCCGCCCGCAACAGCGTCGTCGCATTGCCCCCGTCTGGCGTCTGCGTCGGAGTCTGCGCCGCGATCGAGACCGTTCCCTCCCGGACGGCAAGGATCGGCTGGTTGTTGATCTTGAGCAGATTGAGCGTCAGGCTGAAGCCGGCATCGAACTGGAAGCTCTGCGCGCCGTAGTCGACCGCGACGGCGATGTCACCGAGCACGAAATCGCCGACGTTCTCGACGTCGAGCACGACGGCCCCGCCGGACAGCGCCGTCAGGAAGTCGCTCAGCTTCGCGGTCCCGGCGAAGGACGCGTAGAACTGCTTGGCTGACGTGAACTGGACGGTGAACACGCCGTCGCCCTCGCCGTCCGGTCCCTTGAAGACGCTCGGTGCCAGCACGAACTCGGTGGTAAAATCGTAGGTCTGCTGTCGCCTGGTGCCATCGAACGGATACGCCATCGACCATTGCAGCGAGAAGCTGGTGATCTTGAAGTCGAGAACGCCGGTCGCCGGCAGGATCCGCCAGCTCGTCTCCTTCGAACTGCCGATCTCGATCGAGACGGCCGTGATCGTCGGCGAGCCGCCGAGCGTGCCGGCGATCGAAGAGCCGTTGAGACCGACGAAGGCGAGGAACTGCTGCAGCACGTCGGGAGTCGCGGCGAGATAGCCGCCATTGCCGCCCATCACCTCGATCACCGTCGCCGGCGTCAGCGGATCGCCGCCTGTGACCACGGCGAGCGCCACCGAATAGTTGGCATCCGCGCCGGGCGTGATCCCGACGTCGAGCTGATAGGAGCCGGTACCGCCGACGTCGAACTGCGAGGAGATCGCGAGCGTCGGCGCCTGATCGCCGGCATCCGGATCGGCGGGATCGGCCAGCACCAGCACGCCATCGACCTCGTCCGCGCCATCCGGCGCGGGAATGGTCAGAGCCAGGCTCGGATCCTTGACCGTGAACTGCGACGCGAGCTTGAACGTGCCATCCTGGATCGCAGCCCGCAATTGCCCCGGCGGGAACAGCACGGTCTCGCCGTTGAAGATGCCCATGTTGAGCGCGCCGCTCAGCAGCAGATCGCCGGTCGGCGCGGTGAGGCCAGGAAACAGCAGCAGGAACGGCTTGGCGACGTCCGGCAGAGCGACCTTGGCGACGAAATTCTGCACCGGGCCGCCGCTCACGGCACGCCCTGCGAGGTCGCCATATGGATAGGTGCCGGTCGCCGTCGAGAACACGAAGCTGACGTTCTTCAGCGTGCCGAACTGATTGAACGGAAAGCCGCCCATGAAGGCGAAGCTGCTGGTCCAGGTCCAGTTCGACGGCGTCGCCTCCGCCTGCACGATCAGCTGGTCGGCGTCGACAGCGAAGACCAGAGTGGCCTTGGCGGCCAGCGGAGCCGTGGCGCCGATGAACGGGATGGTCGCCGACTGCACCGTGAACGCCGTCCCCTCGACCGGGCCGACGTCGGATTTTGCGACCGTCACCTTGAAGTCGGCCGCGGCCTTGAGGAAGAAAGCCTGGCTCAGCCAAGTGTCGTAGTCGGCGGGCACCTTCACGGCGGGATCGGCAAGGCCTGCCGTCAGGAAGGCGGCATCGAGCGCAAAGGCCGTGTCGCCAGCGGCGGCCTCGACAGCGGCGCGGAGATTGTCGATAGCGCTCATCAGCCCGCGCTCCCTCAGATGTCGGCGAAGATGCCGAAGTGATCGCTGGTGTTGCGAACGCGCCCGTAATTGCTCCAGCCGGTCAGGTTTCCTGCGCCGCCGATCCCGGGATAGTTCGCCGCCGTCGGCGCGCCCGGCCAGCCCATCGGCGCCGCGGTGAACTGGTTGGCCAAAGCGATCGCACCGGGGGAGGATTGTCCGGCGGCCCCATCACCGCGTTCATCGGCGTGCCGGTGACGGTATTCATGATCGTGGCCTGATAGTTGTGCATCCCGTTATGCGGCCAGACCAGGACGTTGTCGATCGAGTAGAACGGCGCAGCGACGAAGTTCGATCCGACATAGCCGTAGCCGGGATAAAAGCTCTGCCCCGGCCCGCCGCCGTTGGACCAGAGGAATTTGGACGCCGCCGTCTTGTCCTTGCCGCGGATATGGGTCGAGAAATAACCCCTGTACTGGTCGAGATTGACGGGAACGCCCACCGCCGTCGGACTGACGAGCAGCGTGTAGGCACCGGGACCGCCGGTGAGTGGATTGTAGAGGCCCGAGGCCGTTCCGTTGACGGCGAACAGATTGACGTTGAAATCGCCGCCGATCACCCGCGTTTCATTGACACCCAGAGCGCCAACGACGTCGTTGATCGTCGACATCGTTGTGATGTAGTTCGCTGCCGCGGGGTTGTTCGGCGGAGAATGGACGCCGAAGATGGTGAGGTCCCGCTGCACGTTGCCGAGATTGTCGGCTTCCGTGAACGTCGCCATGAACGGCTCGCGCAGCCCGGCAAAGGCAACGGGCGCGCCGAGCGTGGTCGTGAAGGCGATGCGCGCGGCAACGACGTCCTCGTTGAGGCCGCCATTGTGCTGGGCGCCTGCAGGAATCTGGCGCACCCCGCCGAGCCCTGGCGGCACGAGCATTCCATTGACGTTGACGGCACCGAGGGGCACCATCATGCCATTGTATGGCGTGGCGACGCTGCCGCCCGGCGGCACCGACGCGCCGCCATGCCCTCCGGTCCAGATATTGGGCCCGGTGAAGTAACGGTTGAGGGTGCCCGCAGTGTTGGTGCGGCGATAGAGAATGCCGACCGTTTCGGCGCGCCCGCCGACCCCGGTGTAGAGCGGCGGCACGGCGTTCCATCCGCCCGCCACCATGGTGGCGGGGTTGTTGAGCCCGAACTGCACCATGGCGAGCGCATTGATGCCGCCGGTCTGGCTCGCCAGCGCGTTCGGCGCATTGTCGCCGGAGCTCACCTCGATGATGACGATGATGTCCGGCTGCGTGGCCGTCAGCACGGCATTGATCACCGCGCGGCGCTGGATCGCGCTCTGCATATCATTGAGGCCGCCGTGCCCGCGCTGCCGCTTGATCGAGGCCGAAAAGATCTTGTTGATCGAGAAGTTCTCGATGTTCCAGAACAGGATCCGCGTCATGATGACGGCTCCTGCAGCTCGGGCTTGCGGGCGGCAAATGCGAGCGACTGCTCGCAGCCCGGATTGTCGTCGGCGACATAGGCGGCATACCAGCCGAGGCTACCGGTGTTGTCGGGATCGCCGAACAGGAAGAACTGGATGTTGGCGGACGGCGGCAGCTTGGCGATGCCGAAGATCTTGATCGCGATGTCGTCGATCCGCAGGCAGTAGAACCACTTCGGACCATCATCCGACAGCTTGCGTCCCGGTGCGGTCGGGACCGGCTGGCGCAGGATCGAGATCGCGCCGACCGCAACCTTGATGACGCCCTGGATGCTGAACAGGCTGGCGCCTGGCGCCGCGCCCGGCAGGCTCATGCCGATGAAGACCGCATGCTGCGCATCCGCCCCCGTGGTGACCGGTGACCATGCCGCGAGCAGCTGCGACTGGAATCCGACGCCCGAGGCGAGCGCCCCCGGACCGCCCAGCGTAATGTCATAGACGACGCCGAACCAGGGCCCCTCCAGCTCGGTCAGGTTGAGCTGCGACGTCACCGGCAGGAAGCCGAGATCGGACGGCTTTTGATCGCCGGTCGCGTTGACGAAGCTCTTCAGTTGCAGCGCGAAGCCGCGGAACAGGCTGGTGTCGCGCATCCTCGAGCCGTTGAGATCCCAGGCCAGGTTACCGGTCGCGACTCCAAACCTCTTGGCTCCGGGCGTCGCCTGCGGATAGGTCATACCGATGACGAGGCCGGAGAAGGCGAGCCCGACGCCGAGCGCTTCCTCGGGCGTCTCCGGCGGACTGCCGAACGACAGCAGGTCGAGCGTCTCTCCGATGGTACTTTCAAGCGCTGTGAAATCGAGCTGTCCCCAGACCAGGAAGTTGCTCGCCACCGTGGCGCCCTGGTCCTGGGTGCCAATCGTGTTGAATTGCACACGGTCGAAGGCCACGGCCGGCAGCACGTTGGAGGGGCTGGTCAGCACGTTGGTCGTGTTCTGCTCGAAGACATAGGCGCCGCGGCCGCCCTGATCGACATAGCTGCCCTTGAGCACGATTCCCGTGAAAGGCTGCGGCTTGCCGCGCGAGTACAGCCGCGATACCGGCGCGCCGAACAGCGCGGCGACCGAGAGCTGGACGTGGCTGTCGAACCGCGTCAGCCCGGCGTTCTCGAATAACGACTGCAGCTGCAGCACGGTGAAGTCGAACTCGCCGCTCATCTGCACCGCCACCGGCACGTCAGGCGCAACGCCGTTGGAGACGTTCATCGCATAGCGTGGATCTTCGTAGTCGATCAGCCCGAACAGGCTCGAGCTGCCCTGGGGCATGGTGATCTTGCCGGTCTTCCCGTCGACCGTGACGCGGCTGACGGTGAAACCGAAATGATGGGCGTTGAAGCGCGTGAAGTCGATGCCGGCGGCAAGACCCGCAATCTCCGGCGGCATGTCGCGCTGGCCGAGGTCGGCGGCGAGCACGATGACGCCGGTCCAGTTCGGATCCTGGGCGATGTGCGCGAAATTCTCGTAGAATGGGCCGGACGCTCCCTTCGACCGTGCGATGGCTTCCGCCATGTAATCCTGCAGCCATTGCGACAGGCCTGTGTAGGACAGCGCGGCGGTGACCGGCGGCGTGCCGGGCAACAGCGAGAACTGCTCCGCCGACGTCCAGCGATTGGCATTCGTGACCCGGTCCAGCAACGAACCGGAGCAGAACTTCATGATGACAACGTTGCGGTAGGCGGTGGCCGACGCGCCGACGCCGACCGCCGCGGTCATGGTCCAGCCCGCAATGTTGACGGTGTTGGCGAACTGAGCGCCGGAGCCGAACGGTTCCGGATTGACGGCTACAACAAAGAGCTGATTGGTCTGCAGGGCGTCCTGCATCGCCTGGGTTGGAGCAGAGAGCGCGAATGGGACGGTGTTGCCGTCCCGGTCGATCGACTGCGCCATGCGGACGTTCAGATAGGCCCCCGTTGCGGGATCGCGCTCGATGATGAAGCCCTGCGGCGTCGTCCCATCGGTGCTCGGGCCGTCCGGCAGCGAGCCGCGCAACGCGTGAGCCCGCGCCGCCTGCACGCGCGCCGACCACGTCTTGCTGCCATAGCCTGAGATCAACGACTTGCGGGTCGCGGCCACGATCTGGCTTTCGAACTGAACGAGCGTAGCGCCATCGAGGCCGCTGCTCGCAGCAGCTCCATAAGGCGCCAGCGGGAACGTCTTGTCGCTGCCCTGAGCGAGCGGCATGAACGGCGGCGCCGACTGCAGGATCTCCGCATTCGCAGCGCTGGCCTCGGCCGCGCCGTAGATGGCGCTGCCCTCGGGCTCGGCGAGATAGTCGACGGTGCCGCCCCCGGCGACGATGGTCGCCCACGAGGTCTGGTGGTCGTCGGTCAGGCGCGGCGCAACGGCGCCGCTCGCAGGACGGTTGAGATCCGCAGTCTCGAATGGGAACACCGGCGCGTAGCCGGGCTTCGAAGGAATCGCGTTGAGACGATCGTTCTGCGCTGCGGGCAGGCTGGCGTCGTACGCCTTGAAGCTGAGCGCTTCCGATCCGAACAGACCACCCATCAGCTTCGCAAGCTGCCCCGCCGAACTGCCATCGGCGCCGAGCGCGTAGTGGCCGGCCAGGCTCAGAGAGGTCGTGCCGGTGTCGACCGCGGCCGTCTTCGCGGCGCTGGTAGCAAAAGCGAAGCCGCCTGCCCCGAGCGCCGGCGCCGTATCCGCGCTGCCAGCCCCTAGCGGCGTCAGTTGCACCACACGCCCGCCGGTCGTGCGGAATTCGCTGGTCAGCGTAGGCGCCCCCTTGATAGCGACCCCCGAACGCAGATACCCCTGCTCGAGCTGCTCTCGGCCGATCACGCGGTTGGCCGGATCGCCGAGGTCGAAGGCGCCTGCGATCGAAAGCTGCGACGGCAACGCCGCCACCGTCAAGGCTGCATATTGCGCAGCTTGCAGCGACCTCGTCGCGCTGTTGTTGATGACGTAGCGGACGCCCTGCTCCAAGCCTTGGCTGACGAAGGCCTGCTTCGAATCGAGCAGCCCATCGAAGGTCACGCAGCCGGTGTTGGCGCCCCCGAACGGCACATAGGCGTAGATGCGATTGTTGGAGGCCGGTGCAAGCCGAATGCCGAGCGGGTTGTCGCCCTTGCCCGAGAAGCCGATGAACGGAGGTGAACTCAGCGCCGAGCCCGACAGGCGCAGTGCCCCACCGTCGATATCGATCCGGCTCTGGTCGAGGATGTAGAATTTGGCGTTGCGGGCGAACCAGAGGTTCAGGTTGCCCGAGACCTGGTAGACCGGCGGCAGATTGATGAAGGAGACGCCATAGCGATCGAACTCGCCGAACACGACCGGGTTGGCAGACGCGAGCCAGACGACAGCGCGGTTGCGCGTCGCCTTGCTGATATAGGTCCGCACACGCTCGGCGAACCCGCCGGGATCCCGATCGAGATCGGCGGGCCGCTGCGTCGCGAAAATATAGCTGCCACCGTACTTCTTCAGCGAGTCATCGTAGTTGATGAACGGCGGCAGCGACGGGCCGGCGCCGAGAAGGTAGCCGGCCCAGCCAACCGAGCCGGCAACCCTCGTCTCGTAGATCGGCGCGGAATCGACCCGCTCGAACTGCGCTGACGCCGACGCGTCCATGACCGTATCACCCGATCGGGAAGATGCCGAGCAAGGTCCCTGCCAGCGAATAGAGGGCGCGATCGTCGATGATATCGCCCTTGATGATGGTCACCGTATATTGCGCCGAGCCCAGCGCAGCATATTGCACCGTGATGCCCGCCTTCCACGTCGTCGCGCCGATCGTGATATCCGCGCCGAGGACCGCGGTGATCTGGGACTGCGAGACGATCGGCGTCCAGACCGGGATGCGGCCCTGGTACTGGAACGACACGTAGGTCGTGTTGTTGGTGTCGCCGCTCGGCGTCGTCACCACGTTGCTGTTCGGACTGGTCGGCGTATTCACCGTCGGCAGCGCCGTGAAGGCGGCGCGCGGATACTCTTCGGTCCGCGTGGTCGCGGATGGCGCTGCCTTGACAGCCAAACCGATCGGGAAGATGCCGAGCGTCACGCCCTGGAGCAAGTAGAGCCCACGATCGTCCACGATCTCGCCCGAGATGATGGTCACGGTGTACTGGGTCGATCCCAGCGCCGCATACTGGATCGTAATGCCCTTGCGCCAAGTCGTTGCGCCGATCGTGATGTCAGCCGCCAAAACGACCTGAGGTTGCGCCTGCGAGACCACCGGCGTCCAAACCGGAATGCGCCCCTGATACTCGAACACGAGCTGCGTCGTGTTGTTTTGATCGCCCGTCGGCGTCGCGACGACCTCGGTGTTGGGGCTTGTGGGGGTGGTGACGACGGCGGGAGCCGAAAAACGAAGGCCTTCATGATGAGCCATGGCTATCTCCTTTTATAAAACACAGATTGAAACCCGCAGTACGCAACTGCCGGCGCGGCTGAAACGAATGGAAAATCGACTAAGCTACCAATGATTGAAATCTATCAGAGGTTGTGGCGTGTAACAGGGTTCGCCACGGTGGTCAATCGGGCCAGATCACAGTCTTCCGCCGACGCCCGGTCACATTCTGGTGTTTACATTTCAGGCGAAGCCGGGCGCCGCTCAGCGGCTGACTCGTTTCCGAAGCATCTGCATCGCACGCTTCATCGCTGCGGACCGGATGAACGAGCCGAGCACGAATCCGGTAAAGCTGCTCTCCTTTCCGGAATCGACAATCTCCCCGCTCATCGTGACCGTGTAGTAGCGACCCATCGGGCGCATGGTCACGGTCAGCCCCTTGCGCAGGACAATGCCTGCGATGGCAATGTCCTCGGTCAGCTCGACCTCCACTTCGCCAATCGACACCAGCGCTCTCCAGCACGGGATCGTACCGTTGAAAAAGAAGGTCACCCAGGTGCTGTCATTGGTGTCGAACGTTGCAGCCACCTGCGCATTGCAATTCGTCGTCAGCTGGGTGTTGACGGTTTGATCGGTGAGCTGAGATGGCGCAGCGAGCAAGGCGACTCCCGTTCCCTTTCAGGCGCTCAGCGTCGTGCAAAATGACCCGCCAGAGGGTGACAAAGGGGGGTGACAAATAACTAGCCGCCGTCGGTTTGCGAGTCCATTCGCAATCCGGCTCCTGCACCAGTCGGGACGGGGGGCTCCGCATCTCACCCGGGTGCGACAATGGCCGTGGCCGTCACTTCCCGCGGGTCGAGGAGTCCCGGCGGGTTTTCGCAACAGGCACGATCCGCAGCAGGAGCTGCTCTTCCCCGGGTTTCTTCAAACTCTAGCAGCCTGTTGCCCGCCCCTCCCGGCGATCGCATGCCGCGCCGGGAAACGCCTCGACCCTTGGCCGCCGATGCCAAGGCTATTTTCTCTTTATTTTTCAGCCCGTTGACAGCAACGTGAAACGCGGCCGCGGCGGACGTCGCAAACGGCAGACGTCGGAACGATCAGGCGCAAAGTCATCTCTCGTCTTAACGCCAGATCGTCGCCCGAGCGGGCGGCAATCCCGTCTCCAGCGGCGTGCGCCGGGTTGCCTCCGGCCCCTGCTGTTTCTACAACAGCCGGAGCGCCTCCCAAGTATCAGGACCATCCCTCAAAGTGAACGAGCAACGCTTCATCGGCTCGCTGACCGGCTTGCGCTTCGTCGCGGCCGCAACGGTGGCCATCGGCCATGGCGCCCCGTCATTGGCGCAAGGCCTGCTGCCGGAGCTCATCGCTCAAGTCAGCAGCATCGGAATGACGATGTTCTTCGTGCTGAGCGGCTTCGTCCTGTGGCTCAACTATGCCGCGCGATTCCAGTCGCAACCGCTCGGAAGCGCTGTTCGCGAATTTGCCATCGCGCGCTTCGCCCGGCTCTACCCCATGTATGCCGTGGTTGTTTTCGCAGTCGTCGCATACGTCGTGATCGCGCGAGGTCTCTCCGCGCCGTCGCTCGGCTTCATCCTCACGATGACGCAAGCCTGGTTTCCCGTCCAGAACGGCACCATGCTGGTCGCAGTCGTGCCGTCGCTGCAGCACCTCTGGTCCATCAGCGTGGAGCTGTTCTTCTACCTTCTGTTTCCGTTCGTCTGCCTGCTGTTTGCAGCCGTCGTCCGGCTGCCCACCATCATCTGGATCGCGCTCGCGAACATCGTGACGTTCGCGCTGACGATCGCGGCCGCCTTCACCTTCGGCGATGCGTTGCTGCGGGCCGCCGCGCCGAGCCTTACGCAAAACGGGATGCAGTGGCTCACCTACTACTCTCCCTATCTTCATATCGCTCAGTTCCTGGCGGGCTGCCTTGCCGCCATGATCTACAAGAACCGCGCCGATGCCAGCATCGGTGACGGGGAGCGACGCTGCGTGAGGTTCCTGTTCTGGCTTTCGCTGGCGAGCCTGATCTGCGCGCCCGTGCTGCTGTTTCTGCAGCCTCGTCTGCCCGGCTGGTCATTCGCGATCGAACTTGCCGTACGTCTCATCGAGATCTCGGGATTTTCGATCGTCTTCGTCGCAGCCAGTCGGTACGGCCATGCCGCTTGGCTGTCGTCCAGAGCCCTGATTATTGGTGGCGAATGCAGCTATTCGATCTATCTGCTGCATCCCTTTCTCATTCGGCTTGCGATGATCGGAAAGTCAGATGCTCCTGGCGCTCTCGAGCTCGCACTGCGGCTCGGTCTGTTCGTTGCGATTGCGACGGCGATGGCCTGGGTCACCTACATGCTCATCGAGGCGCCCTCACGAACATGGTTACGGAGAGCCTTCCGCACCAGCGCGCCGCGCGACGTGATCCATGCGAAGCCAGTCTGAGCACCGGGTCACCGGCCGGCCCCTGCTTCGCGGTGCGCATCTACCAGCGGTTTATTCGTGGCATTTTGCACGAATTTAATATGATTGCCGCTAGTTTCAGGCCTCCGGAACGGCAAGGGATGCAACGATGATTGTTGAGATCAAGGCGATGTGCGAAGCCAGCGGGACAGTCCTTGCGGCAACGAGCTACGACGATACGAACGAACGGGCGCGGGCGGTCGCGGTCATCGCCCTGCTCGAACAGGTGCTGGCGCATTCGGAGACCACCGGGGATCAGCGCCTGTTCACCTTGGACCTCGCACCCGTGTCGCCAACGGCAGCAGCTTCGTCTGGATCCTGATACAAGGCACGCAAGGCTCGCGGCAGCCGGCAGTCCCATCCACGCTCTCGCGCCGATGATCAGCCATCGTATGTTCACCTGCTGACACAGGCCTTCGCCTGTCTGCTCCATTTGAACGCGGTTCCGCACGGCGGCCTTGGCCGAGTGCCCGCGGGGCATTCGTTCCGCACCAGCGCTCCTACCTCCCAGCCATTCACGACGCAGCCGCCATTCGGCGCGACGTGGCACCCTGGGCCGCAGGACTCGTTGGCGACCAACCGGCCGGCCCCTGCCGCAAGGCCGGTCAGTAGCACAACCGAGAACATCAGCCTCATTGCTTCGTTCCGTTGGCTCTGAGACGACGAGCCCATGCGACTGCGCGCCCCAGCTGCAACCATGAACGTGCCAAACCGTTCCTCCGTTCGTCGCAGCCAGCCCGGGCTGAGATTTCGTCGGAGATCGTCGCCGCCAGCCTGTGACGAAACACCGCGCCGCCACCACACTCCAGCCCTACGATGCGCACGACTACGCCATATCCGTGAACGGGAATGGGAGCGAGAAGGTTTTCACCATGTTGGGCGATGATTGCGCAGCCTGGGCGAGCCGGAAGCGGAAAAGTCACCTCTCCACACCAGTTTGATCGTGGCGAGCCGGCAAGGCGTTGGGGCGCGCGCTTAGAAACGTGACGAGCCAAACAACATCAGGAGCCGGCGGCACGAACTGCCGGCCAGCCTTGGATCGTCCGGATGCGCGCCGGACGGGCCGGCGGCGAATACAGGGAGCGATAGATCTACGTCATGCCACGAAAACTGTCAGTCCGCGAAGTCATCGCCAGATCCTATCCCAGTTGGGACTATGCCATGGCCGATCGGTTGATCGCCTGGCTCGATCATTGTGGCTACGAGATCGTGGAGAAGAAGCCGGAGCACACCGCGACTCTCGTGAACGATGACGTGCGGCCACACGTCATCGGCGCTTGATGAATTGAGCCCCTTCGCCGGGGCGCTGTGAACGATCAGCGCTCCTCAAGCGACAGCGCTCGGGCGCAACAGGAACTGCGCATCCCGTTCTGGGGTTCAAGATGACAGGACCGACGCTCGACGTTGCATCGAGCACCTGAGATCAGGGAAGGATCACCAATGTCTCGCAAGCTCACACCACGCCAAGTCATCGCGCGCTCCTACCCGACCTGGGATTACGCCATGGCCGATCGCCTGATCGCCTGGCTGGATGATTGCGGCTACGAGATCGTCGAAAAGGAGCTGCGCACCTGGATGCAAGCTTGGTGCCTGCTGCGCCGGAATCGACACCGTCGCATGAAAGCGCACATTGATCCCGTCGCGGTCGCCGAGACCGCGAGCGGGGTCTCCGGGCACTCATTGGCATGAGAAAGCCCGGCTCAGGCGAGCAGTTGCTTCTCGATTTCGTAGACCGGAAGCTTGACCAGATCCTTGTGGACCTCGCCATGCAGCACCTTTCGTACCGCGTCGGAATAGTCGGCGCGGATGATCCCGAGCGCGCGCGGCGACGCCACCATCGTGACGGCTTTGGTTTCGCCTGAAATGACAGCATGATGCAGGCGATCAGCAAGCTGCTTGAGAAAGGCGCGCTCAGCCTGATCATGCCAATCCGTCTGATCCACTGAACTCCGAGCATTGCCAAATGACTGCTGCACCGAGCCGGGGGCGTCAGTGCCCTGAGCGCTCGTGCGGTCGTTCTCCTGCTCACGGACCTCTTTGGTGTGCAGGTTCGGAAACATGCTGTCACCGACGTTCTCGAGGATCAGCGCCTTGCGCCCGTCGCACACGACGATCCAATCACCGGTTCCGACCTTCATCTTGTCCATGAGATTACTCCATCATCCGAATTGCAGCGAAGAACGTGCTGGCGAGCCCATCGGGAGCAGCCGCCCAGCTATATGCCTTCTTCGAAGTCCTCCAAGGAAAGGCCGAACTCCGAGAGAGCCTCCTCCAGATAGTCGCCGAGCATCGGAGTTTCGATCAGGTACGTCGCGGTGCGATTGTTGTGCGCCTGAGCAGCCTGCGCACGAAGCTCATCCCAATTGTCCAGCGAGCCGTCGCCCCGGCCCAGCCACATCAGCGTGACCAGATCGATCTGCTCGTCGACGTTGAGGCCCCTGATGAAGCTGACGAGCTCCGACCTGTCCGTGTTCAGGCCTCGTCCACCCGTACCGGGCGCTGCGTCGTCGTCTGCCAAATCTGCCAGCAATTCGGGTTCGGCCGCTTCCATTTCATGCTTGTGGATCTTGGTCACGACAAAGGCGACCTTCTCCGGCGAGATCGAGAGGGTGGGCGTGGTAGTCGTCATTCAGCGTCTCCTGGGTCCCCGGGCAAACGCTCCCAGGTCCCATGCGGAGACGCTAGGCGTTCCGGATGGAGCGCACTTTGCGCAAGATCAAGGCAGCGTGGCGGCGCGAAAACCGGCGCAGCAGTCCGCGCGAGCTCAACCGTCCCGCGGCGCGATTGCAGCAGGACTGCTTGGATCGACCAGGGACTACGGGCGATCGATACTACCAGGTCCAATCGAGAGAGCCGACATGCGGCTGCTGCGCGACCAGGATCATCGGTCTGCCTGGATGAGCTTTCGCGGTCCTTCGCTTCTTCGCCTCTGCAGCCGGCTTGCCTGTGTCGGCAATCCGCATCGCGCGAGGCTTCTCGGCGGCCTTCACTGCCGCAACCTGCGGGTTGGTCTCGACGGCGCTCATCTGCGCGAAGGCGTCGCGGGGACTGCTCTTGGCCACTCCTGGCGCAGGCTGCTCAGCCTTCGCGAGCTTCACCGGAGCTGGCGTGGCGATCGAGGTGTCCATCACGATCCGCTCCGGCCACTTTCTCGTGGACTGAATGCGCACCGGGGGAAGGTCCGACGCAGACGACAGGCTTGCAGGCAATGGCACGCTGGGAAGCACGGCATCCGCCAGGACGAGCAGCGCCAGCAGAGTTCCACCGACGAAAAGAAAGTAACGCAGAATGGGCATAATTTACCGCTCCGTCGGCACCTGCGCCGACATCCACCTAACGGAGGATCATGACAGTATGTTCCCGCGTCGAACGCTCGGGTTCAAAGACCGTGGGTGACTAGCGCGACATAATTAGATTTTCGTCGCTGCAACCAGCGCGCATTTGGCCGCGCTGACGTTAACGTTGACGAATCCGACATGGACCGCCGCGAAGGTCTTCCGGCTGTGTGACCCGACTTGGCCGGGCATGATCCGTCGGCGGTCGGTGACGTGACCACCGTCCCGCCGGCTGAAGGCGCAGGTAATTTCGACGTCCTTGACCGCGAAACTGTTGGCATTCCGTAGCGTGAAGGTTACCAGCGCCTTCGATCCAAGACCGCCGCGCCGCCAGGACTGGGAACTGATCCGCAGGCCGGACAGAGCGGCCGGGTCGAGCGCTGTGGACGACGCAGACGGAATCGTCGGCGACAGGCTGGCATTGGCGTCCATGACGTTCCGGCCGGAGCCGGCCACCGGGGACGAATCGGGGTGCGCATTGGACGTAGCCGCCAGACTGGGCACCGCGGACGAGAGCCCGCGCGACGTCTCAGTCCCGTCTTCATCTCCGTCATAGCCGCTGCTCGGGGAGGCCGATCCGACCCGCATGAGGCTGGGGCCGGCCCCCTCCTCCTCTTCGACCGACATGATCAGCCACCCGACTGCGCTGAGCATGATCAGCGCGAAGATCGCCAACCCCGACACGGCGGCTCCCAAAGGGATGGATGCTCCGTCGCTTCGGCGCACGGGCGACGACGCCGTGGCATCAGGCTTGCGCCGCAACAAGCGAGAGAGACCCGCGCTCATGTCTGCACCATCGGTTGCCCGGCGGGGGCATCTGGAAGCTTTAATCGGCAAACATCGGGAGGGTTGCATGCAAAGCCGACAATTGGAGGGCAGGCCCGAATACCGGTCGGCAGGCCGGGCTGGCGCGGCCGCTGACAGACCGGTAGACATCCGCACCGTTGCCGACACATCAAGAAACGCCGCCGCGCCGTAGCCGGTTCACTCTTTCGAAAGATCTCGACGATGTTGAATGTCACGTGGGACCACATCCATCTCCGCAGTCCGGACCCGGAAGCCACCGCCCATTGGCTTCACGACATTCTCGGCGGCGAGATCATCCGCAATCCCGGCCGCATCGACGTCAGGCTCGGCGGCGCGAGCGTGTTCATCGCCAAGGTCGAGCCGGGCGACGGCGTCAACGCGCCGCCGTTGACGCCGCACCAGGGCCTCGATCATTTCGGACTCACCGTGAAGGACATCGACGCCGCGGCCGCCGAGCTCAAGGCCAAGGGCGTCACCTTCACGAACGAGCCGACCACGATCCGCCCCGGTGTTCGCATCTGCTTCATCCGCGGGCCCCAGGGTATTTCCATCGAGCTCCTGGAGCGCGACAAGAAATACGTCTGAGCGCCGCCCTGCACGGCTACGTCATGCTGCCCGGCATGAAGCAGCGGATCTGGAGGCCCTGATAGCCGCGCATCGGCCATACCATGGTGCGGCCGACACGGTTGGGTTCGGTGATGACCGCGTCGTCGGGAACGTCGAGCCATTCCCCCTCGATACGGACGCGGTAGTGGCCGTCCCTGCTCTCCCAGTCGACATCGCTGACGGCGCTGCCGTCGGCATCCGAACAGCATGGGCCCTTGCCGCTGCGCAGACCGTCGAACCATGCCTTCATTTCCGGCGACGAGTTCGCGTACTGGCCGCGATCACGCGCCAGTGACGGTGGCGCGGCGAGAGCGATCAACAGCGCCGCACTGCTGACTTGGACAGGCGGCTTCCATCGTGCGGCCGCCTGCCGCCTCGAACCGGTGTTGCTGATGTCGGCACGATCAGCTCGATGCGGCCCATGGCCGCGGGACACGATCTATTTGCTCATTTCCATCTGGTCCATCTGGCTCCTGCACCACCCCAGGGTGCACGGATGACGATGCATCAACCGGGCCAGATTTCGATTCGATCTCGGCTTCGTGAGAGTCAATCCGGGGATTTACGCAGAGCTCCCTACTCCGCCGCCTGCTCGAGAGGCGCGACCCGCGGCAGAATGATCTGGACGCGCGTGCCGGCGCCCGGCTCGGAGTGGAGATCAAGCCGGCCGCCGAGCCGGCTGGTCACGATGCTGTAGACGATGTGCAGGCCGAGGCCGGTGCCGCCCTGGTCGCGGCGCGTCGTGAAGAAAGGATCGAAGGCGCGGCGGCGGACGTCGAGTGACATGCCGCAGCCATTGTCGGAAAAGATGATCTCGACATTGTCGCGGCCGGACTCCCGCGCCCTGATTTCGATCACACCGCTCCTGCCGTCCGGAAACGCGTGCGCGACCGCATTGAGGAACAGATTGGTCAGGACCTGGCCGTAAGGTCCGGGGTAGCTGTTCATCACCAGATCGGGCTGGCAATCCACATTCACCGTCAGGTTCTGTCTGCGTACACCCGGGCGCAGACTCATCACCACCTGCTCGGTGAGATCGGCGAGATCGAAGCTACGCTGGTCGGAGTAGTTGCGGTCCGCCGCCACCTGCTTGAACGACTGGATCAGCTCGGCCGCGCGATTGAGATTTGCGACGAGCTGCCCCGCGGCGCTGCGGCTCATCTCGATGAACTCGTTGAGGCTCGACCGCCGCAGTTCGCCCCGCGTGACCGCCTCGCTGAAGCGCTCGGTCTTGCGCTCGAGCGCGGAAGCGACCGTCAGGCTGATGCCAACGGGGTTGTTGACCTCATGGGCAACGCCGGCGACCATGCGCCCGAGCGCCGCGAGCTTCTCGGCTTCGATCAGCGAAGCCTGGGTGTCGCGCAGGTTCCGGAGCGCCGTCTCGGCGGCCTCCTTGGCCTTGCGCATCTCCAATTCAGCTCTTCTTGCGCTCGCCGATGTCGAGCGCCACCGTGACGATCTTGTCGACCTCGCCGTCGGCATCGAGAAGCGGCAGCTTGTTGACCAGCCATTGCCGCATGACGTTGCAGGAATCGAGGTATTCCTCCTCGTAGAACCCGAGGCCGGCCTTCGTCGCCAGCACGCGCTTGTCGTTCGAGTCCGTCTTGTTCGCGCCGTAGCGCGACATCAGCTCGCCCGTGGTGCGGCCGAGCGCATCCTCGGGCTCGACGTTGAAGATGCCGGCCATGTAGCGGTTCATCAGGACATAGCGCAGCTCGCGATCCTTGACGTTGATCACCGCCGGAACGGTGTCGATGACCTGCTGCAGCAATCGCCGGCCTTCGGCGATCGCGTCCTCGGCGCGCTTCTGATCCGTGATGTCGCGGACCACGCCTTCGTAGCGAACCACCTCGCCGTTCTCATCGCGCACCACCGTGGCGCTGTCCGAAAGCCAGCGGATCTCGCCGGTGCGCCGGCGCACCTGGTATTCGAACTCGCGCACCATGCCGTCGCGCCGCATCAGCCGCTGATAGCGTTCACGGGCCAGGGGATGGACATAGATCGTATCCGCGATGTCGTTGACGCTTTGGATCAGCTCGCTCGCGGATTCGTATCCCATGATGCGCGCGAGCGCCGGGTTGGCATTGAGCACGAGACCGCTCGGTGTGGTCACATAGATGCCGTCGATCGAGGCTTCGAACAGCTTGCGATAGCTCTCCTCGGCCAGCCGCTGCTCGGCCAGCGCGCGGACCGCCGCCTCGCGCGCCGCGTCGGCATCCTGCAAAGTCTGCCGGAAGACTTCCGCCGCCCGCGCGATGTCGCCGATCTCGTTCTGAACGTCGGTCTGCGGGATCGACGCCGCCTTTTCGCCCGCCGCCAGCGCCCTGATCGAGCGTGCGATCGAGGCCAGCGGCCGCACGGTGCGCCGGACCACGAACGAGGCGGCAAAGATGCCGATCAGAACGCCCGCCGTGCCGAAGATGATGCTCTGCCATTTGGTCTCCGCCAGCGTGCGGGCGAAGTCGCGCGACAGCACCTTGCCCTGGCTCGCGCTCAACGCGCGCAGCAGCTCGGTGACCCGGCCGATCAGCCGCCCCTCGATGCCCAGCACCTCCTTGTCGAGGCGCGCGATCTCGTCCTCGGTGCCGGCAATGGCGATGATCGCCTCGGCATAGCGGTCGGCGGCCGCACGCAGCGCACTGTCTTCGATCGGCATTGCGCGCATGCTGCGGGCGGCTTGCTCGGCGCCGGCCGGGTCGCGCGCCAGCAGCGCCGCGCCGACCTGGTTCTGCACCTGGAACAAGGCCCGCGCCGTGCCGCGATCGGTCAAGCCGGCGATGGCATCCTCGAAGCTCTCGCGCGCCGCCGGCAAACCCGACAGCAGCTCGGCACGCCGCGCGATCAGCGCGCTGATCCGGTCGATGCCCTCGCGGTAGTTGGCGAGCCGCTGGGCAACGCCATCGATGGTCGCCTGCTGTTCCGGCGCGAGCTGCAGGCGCGTCTTCTTCAGCAGTGCGCTGAGTTCGGTCGCCGCCTCCATGGCACGGTCGGAGCGCGAACCGGGATCGGTGACGAAATCACGCGCCGCGAGCCGCAGCTCGTTCATGCGCTGGTCGATCTCCTCGGCGAGATCGCCGACGCCCTGCAGCCGCTGCAATTCGGCAAAGGTCGAATCGATGTGGCGGATGGCGATCACGCTCGCCATGCTGGTCGCGGTGATGACGGCGAGCAGCAGCAAAAAGCTGCCAAAGATCATCCGCCCGATCGTCATCGATCGGAGGTTGCTGCAGGCGGTGTCGAGGTCCGGTAATCTACTCATGGGATCCGATGGTCGGAACCGCACTATATACGAGCCGCCGGGCGGCCAAACGAACATATAGAGAACAATTCTCGTCCGCGCATCATCCGCCGGACGAAAAATAGCCTGTGCGGTTAACCGGCCGCACCGAACTCGAACACCTCCCCATCATAGCCCGCCTCCCGCGGAATGCGCAGCTGGCGACCGCCCTCGGCGGTCCTGGTCATGACCGGCATCACGGTGACGATGTCCATGCCCCGGGCCGCCGCCAGGGCTTCCGTCACCGCCGGCTGCTTGCCGAGCCGGATCAGGTTGCGCGTGGTCGGGAACGGCAGCTTGAAGCGGCCATCCTCGCCGCCGGCCAGCGCCTCGCGCGGCGAGACCCAGACGGAGTCGGTCGATTCCCGGCCGTCATGGGCGCCGAGCTGGTCCGGCGGCGCCGCCGCCAGGAAGAACCAGGTGTCGAAGCGTTTCGGCATGCCCTCGGGCGTGATCCAATGGGCGTAAGGGATGAGCGCGTCGAGCGCCAGGACGAGGCCATGTGTCTCGATCACCTCGAGGAAGCTGGTCTTGCCCTCGCACAGCGCGAGGCGATGCGCCGCCTCGATCTCACGGGCAGCGGCCGCATCGATCAGCGCGTCCGAACGGCGCGGACGCGCCAGCAGGATGCCGCTCTCCTCGAAGGTCTCGCGGATGCCGGCGATGCGGAAGCCAAGCGCCTCGGCGGCGACGCCGTTGCCGCCCGAATAGAGCTCGGGCATGCCGGCGATCTCCCGGTCGCCCTTGTCGACGCTGCCGCCTGGAAACACCAGGGCGCCCGAGTTGAACTCGATCTGATGGTGACGCACCATCATGAACACCTCGATCTCACGTGCGGCTGCGCTGTCGCGCAGCAGCAGCACGGTCGAGGCGGGACGGACGGCGGCAGCGTCAGCCATGGTCACTCCGCGGCGGTCGCACGAGGTTGCAGATTGGCGCGGGCATCGTAACGCGCCACGCGCGACAGGAGATAGTCGACCTCGGCCTTGGCGGCCGCGGTGATTGCGGAGCCCGGCTTGCGCTGCGCGCTGGAGGCAATGGCGCCGCGCTTCTGCAGCACGTATTTGCGCACCGCAAGGCCTGCGCCCGGCTGCTGCTCGTAGCGCACCAGCGGCAGATGCGCATCGAACAGATCATGCGCGGCGTCGCGCTTGCCGGCCTGCGACAGCTTGACGACGTCGACCAGCATTTCCGGAAACGCGTAGCCGGTCATCGCGCCGTCGGCGCCGCGCTCCATCTCGAAGTCGAGGAACAGGCCGCCATTGCCGCACAGGATCGACAGCGGCTTGAGCGAGCCGTCCTTCTGGAAGCCGCGGAGCGCCGAGATCTTCTCGAGGCCCGGCCAGTCCTCGTGCTTGAGCATCACGCAGGACGGACTGTCCATGACGATCTTGCGGATCACCGCCGGCGTGAACTGCACGCTCAGCGTCAGCGGGTAGTCCTGCAGTACCCACGGAATGTCCTCGCCGATGGCCTCCTGGGCCTGCTTGAAATAGCCCGTGATCTGATCATCGGTGCGGAGCGAGGGCGGCGGCGCGATCATGACGCCGGCAGCACCGGCATCCATGGAAGCGCGGGCCAGCGCGCGCATGGTCGCAAAGCCCGGCGCGGAGACACCGACGATGATCTGCAGGTTCTTCGCGCGCTTGGCAAAGCGCACCGCCACCTGCTCGGATTCGGCCGCATCCAGCTTCGGCGCCTCGCCCATGATGCCCAGCACCGTGATGCCGTCGCAGCCGGCCTCGGCATAGAAATCGACCAGCCGGTCGATCGAGGCCTCGTCGATGCGGCCGTCATCATGGAACGGCGTCGGCGCGATCGCGAAGGTGCCTTTGGCGGCGGCGGTGAGTTTCATCGTCTGTCTCCAATTCATCTGTCGTCATTCCGGGATGGGCCGCCAGGCACAGGCCCGGAATGACGACCTGAATACATCAAAACCGCCGCGCGGACTTCCTTATGTCGGCCTCGCAAAAGAATATCTCCTCTGCATGCGCGGCGATGTCCTCGGCCTTCCAGGCCGACGACGGCGGTTTCCATCCGTCCATTTCCATCATACGCAACTCACGCACGCCGCGCGGGCCGGAGACGCCGAGCACCTTGCCGGTCTGATCCCCGGAGAGACTGCTGACCATGTACAGCACGGCCGGCGCAATGCCCGCGGGCGTCAGTGCCGCACCGGGGTTCTCCTTGTAGCGCGGCAGGTCCGCGGTCATGCGGGTCAGCGCGCCCGGCGCCAGCGTCCACACCCGGATGTTGTACTTGCGTCCTTCGATCGCCAGCACGTTCGACAGGCCCCAGATACCGCCCTTGGCGGCGCCGTAGTTGGACTGGCCGAAATTTCCGATCAGGCCCGATGTCGAGGAGGTGTTGACGATGACGCCGCCGCCATTGTCGCGCATCCAGCGGAACACCGGCAGGGTGCAGCAGAAGGTGCCTTTGAGATGGACCTGGATCACCTTGTCCCAGTCGGCCTCGCTGGACTTGGCGAAGGTCTGGTCGCGCAGGATGCCGGCATTGTTGACCAGGATGTCGGCGCGGCCGAAATGCCGGATGGCGTCGTCGAACACCGACTGGCCGCCGGCCATGGTCGAGATGTCGGCGGCGTTGGCGACCGCGCGGCCACCCTCGGCCTTGATCGCGGCGACCACCTGCTCGGCCATCGACAGGTCCGAGCCGGAGCCGTCGCGCGGTCCGCCGAGGTCGTTGACGACCACAGCCGCGCCCTCGCGCGCGAAGAGCTTGGCATAGGCCTCGCCGAGCCCGCCACCTGCGCCAGTGATCAGCGCCACCTTGCCGTCGAGCAGTCCCATGGTGTTCCTCCGCGATGCTTTTTCTCCGTCATGGCCGGGCTTGCCCCGGCCATCCATCTCGTGAGGAGGCACCGCGTGGATGCCCGGGTCAAGCCCGGGCGTGACGACAACAAACAGCCGTACCTCAGATGGCAAGTATCATCCCAGCACCGTCTTGCCGTTCTTGATCACGGTGACGTTGCGCGCCTTCACGCGCGCCTCGAACGAAACAACATCGCCGTCCTTCCAGAGATCGACCGTCACCGTCTCGCCCGGGAAGACCGGTGAGGAAAACCGCGCGGCGTGCTGGCGGAACGCCGAGGCATCGTAGTCGGCATAGGTCTGCAGCACGGCGCGGCAGGTCAGGCCATAGGTGCACATGCCGTGCAGGATCGGGCGCGGGAAGCCGGCGCGGCGCGCGAATTCGGGATCGGAGTGCAACGGATTGCGGTCGCCGCAGAGACGATAGATCAGCGCCTGGTCTGGCCGCGTCGTGATGTCGACGCTGCGGTCGGGTGCACGCGACGGCACCGGATGCGGCTCGGGGATGCCGCCGGAGGGACCGCCGAAGCCGCCATCGCCGCGGGCGAAGCGCGACGCCACGAGCGTCGCCAGCGGCGCGCCGCTCTCGTCGCGCAGGATCGTCTGGTGGCGGATGACCGCGCCCTTCTCCTTGCCCTTGTCTGAGACGGCGAGGACGGAGGAGTCGGCCGTGATCTTCGCCGCGGTCGCCAGCGGCTTGTGAAAAATGATGTCGCGCTCGCCGTCGACGACCAGCACCCGGTTGAGCTTCATGTCGCCCGGACCTGCGCCCCACGCAGCCACGGAAGCAAAGGTCGGCACCACCTTCAGCGGACGCGGCTCGGCGGTGGCCTCGTTGACGAAGGCGAGTTCGCGCTCATCCATCGGATCGGCGCCCATGCCGATGCCATAGGCGTACAGCATCACTTCGCGATCACCATAGGCATATGGCTGCCCAATCGCCTTCATCGCCATCAGCTCATCGTAGTTGATCGGCATGTCGCCTCCCCGAATTTCGTTTCTTGTAGCGTGGGCAAAGCGAAGCGTGCCCACTGCCTTCCTTTGATAGAACGGTGGGCACGGCGCTCCGCGCCTTTGCTCACCCTACACACTCGTCGTGGGGTACACAGCTCGCTCTCCATCGTCATTGCGAGCGAAGCGAAGCAATCCAGGGCCGCGCGAGGACTCTGGATTGCCTCGTCGCTTCGCTCCTCGCAATGACGCTCGGCGGCATCCGAGTTCCCTCACCTATACCGGCGTGAAGAACGGCAGCGGGGCGCCCTCGGTCGGCTTGAACACCACCCTCACCTTCTGGCCGATCTTCAAGCTATCGAAATCGCAATCGACGAAATTCGTCTGCAGCGACGGCCCCTCCTTCAGCGTGACGTAGCCGATTGCATACGGCCCCGTCGGCGACTTCCGCATGATCGAGAACGTGTAGATCTCCCCTCGCCCGCGCTCTGCTCCCACACGGTCTGGTCGGAGAAGCAGAACGGGCAGATCGAGCGCGGAAAGTAGTGCGCCTCGCCACAGGCGGTGCAGCGCTTGATCATGAACTTGCCCTCGGAGGCGGCATCCCAGAACGCCTTGGTCTCGGGATTGGTGACGGGGGCCGGCAGCTTCTTCTGATCAGACA
Organism: Bradyrhizobium oligotrophicum; assembly: GCA_050641875.1. Lineage (GTDB taxonomy): Bacteria > Pseudomonadota > Alphaproteobacteria > Rhizobiales > Xanthobacteraceae > Bradyrhizobium > Bradyrhizobium oligotrophicum_B. The sequence continues at coordinate 5,067,418 of CP192619.1, read as the reverse complement.
TCACACGCGCTCCAGAATACAGGTCGAGGCGGCGTGGCGCACGCCGAGCAGGCCGCCGGTGCCATGAGCGATCGCAAGATCGCAGTTTGGCACCTGCACCTTGGGATGGGCTTCGCCGCGCAACTGGCGTACCGCCTCGATCACCTTGGTCATGCCGCCGCGGTTGACCGGATGGTTGCTGCACAGACCGCCGCCATCGGTGTTGAACGGCAGCTTGCCGACACCCGAGATGAGGTTGCCATCGGCGACGAACTTGCCGCCCTCGCCCTTCTTGCAGAAGCCGAGATCCTCAAGCTGCATCAAGACGGTGATGGTGAAGCTGTCATAGATCGAGGCGTATTTGATGTCCTTGGGGGTTACCCCCGCTTCCTCGAAGGCGCGCGGGCCCGACCACACGCCGGCGGAATAAGTGAGGTCGAGATCCTTGCCGCCACGCGGTCCCTTCATCGCCTCGCCATGGCCGATCAGCCGCACCAGCGGCTTCTTCAGGCTCCTGGCGATCTCCGGCGTCGTTACGATCAGCGCGCCGCCGCCATCGGTGACGACGCAGCAATCCATCCGGTGCAAGGGATCGGAGATCATCGGCGAGTTGATGACGTCCTCGACCGTGACGACCTCCTTCAGCATCGCATGCGGATTGTATTGCGCGTGATGCGAGGCCGCGACCTTGATCCAGGCGAGTTGCTCCGACGTGGTGCCGTAATCGTGCATGTGGCGCATGGCGCACATGCCATAGGCATTGTGCGTGGTGGCCCCATAGGCCATCTCGAAATCGGCCTCGGCGCCGGCCGCGCGCGGCGGCATCGGGCCGGTGCGCGGCTTGCCGGCCAAGGTGATCAGCGCGATCGAGCATTTGCCGGCCGCGATCGCCTCGGCGGCATGGCCGACGTGAATGAGATAAGAGCAGCCGCCGGTCTCGGTGGAGTCGATGTGCCGCACCTTCAGTCCGAGATAGTCGACCATCGGCCACGCGCCGCCCGGCGCATCGCCGGCGCAGAAATAGCCGTCCACGTCCTTCGCGCTGAGCCCGGCATCCTCCAGCGCGCCCTTGGCGACCTCGGCATGCAGTTGCGCGGTCGATTTGTCCGGTGCGTGCCGGGTCGGATGCTCGTAGATCCCGGCAATGTAGGCCTTGCCCTTGATGGTCAATTCCGTCTCCGCTTCCTGTCGTTTCTTGCCCGATGGTTGGAGATTTTCTGGACCCTCGCATCAGGCTTGGCAAGCGCGGAAAATATTCCGCAGGGTGGAGATGATCGCACTCGACCATGGACTTCAACGTTGCGCGCGCCAGCGCCCCGCCGTCATCGCCCGGCTTGACCGGGCGATCCAGTATTCCAGAGACCGCAGTGATTGAATCGATACGCCGCGGCGTACTGGATCGCCCGGTCAAGCCGGGCGATGACACTGATTGATTGGTCGAGACCTTCGCATCAGACATGCGCTCGCGGCCTCGCGACATCTCTGCCCGAGTCATGCTCGTCTCATTGGCCCTCATCAAGTCGGAGGGCGCAGGGAAGGCCAGGCGTCGGCTGACGCCTGCGGCCCGCCCGCAAAAAATGCAGGCGGCAGGTACCACAGGTGCAGCCGAGACAACCCGGCCTTCCCTGCGCGATGGGTTTAACGCTTATACGCAGTCTGCCTGGTGCGCCGGGCTTGTTGGCCACCATTGCCCGCGCGGCGCGCAAGCGCCGTCACGAACGTAGCACCAGCATCGGGGTGCCAGCACGCTGCGACTTCACGTCCGCGGCCCTGCCGTTCGTCCGCGCATCCGTCGGGACACGCTGCGGCTTCCTCGCGGCCATCGCTCCCCGCCTCGCGTGTCGTGACGATCGCGCGCAACGCCCCTCCGAGTGAGGCGGGATGACAGGAGTAGAGCACGATTTCTGCTTTTCGTAAATAAAAATCTGCCCGGCGGGCAGTTTTCGCAGAGCTGAGCTGCGACAGCTGCCGGGCTCGCCAGCTAATGAGCCATGCCGGACCAACCGCTCTCGGTCAGGTCAGGCTGAGCCGTCCTGATCTGCGCCGATGCCGATGACGACCATGGAAAGTGGCCGGCACGATCCGGATAGATCAGTTGCAGACATTCGAAACCGTCTCCGCCATAGAACCAGCGGCTGAATCCCAGATAGTCAGCATAGTGCCGCGACGAAACCGGCAGCAGCATGGCCGGAGCGTTCGTGAAGATATCGGGTGAGGACACACCGACAGGAATAAGTCGTCCGGCTTCAAGCTCACGGTACAAATGCCAGAACGTGTCGTGCGCAACCTGATGTGGCAGCGAGAACACTATCAACTCTGGATGACCGAACTTCAACCAGAAGCCGGTCGTATAGGTGAAGCCCGGTCCGTTTTCATCTGCACCGACATGCATCGCGAACCAGCCATGCTCGCGGATCTTCGCGACGAACTTCCGCTCATGTTCATCTAGCCTATCAGGATCAGCGTCGAGGGCCGTACGCATGCCTCTCCCCTAGGTATCCTGCTGAAGATCTCTCCGACACTGTCGGCTGGACGGTGGGCACGCGCCGCCATTGGCGGCGCTTTGCCCACCCTACGGCGCCCTACTCCGCAGCCATCTGGCGCGGCGCGGGTGGCGGGTTGGCGAGGTCGGCGGCGAGCTGGGCGTAACGGGCCTTGGCGTCCTGCACCGCCTTGTCCTTGACCGGGCCATAGCCGCGGATCTTGTCGGGCAGCGACAGGAATTCGACGGCGATCTCGGCATTGGCGGGCGACAAGAGGCCGAGCACCGTCGCGACGTCCTTCTCATAGCCGGCGATCAGGTCGCGCTCCATCTTGCGTTCGGCGGCATAGCCGAAGATGTCGAGCGGCGTGCCGCGCAGGCCCTTCAGCCTGGCCAGCAGCCGGAACATCTTCATCATGCCCGGGCCGAAGCTACGCTTCTTCGGCCGTCCCTGCGGATCGAGGCCGGCGTTGAGGATCGGCGGCGCGAGGTTGAACGAGATCCTGTAGTCGCCCTCGAAGGCATCGTGGAGCTGCTTCTCGAAGGTGCCATCGGAGAACAGCCGCGCCACCTCGTACTCGTCCTTGTAGGCCAGCAGCTTGGCGTAGTTGATCGCGACCGCGCGCGGCAGCGCCTCGCCGTAGCCGCCCTTGTCACTTGCCTCTCGCACCTGATCGACCAGCTTGCGGTAGCGCTTGGCGAGCCGCGCGTTCTGGTAGGCCGTGAGATAGGTCATGCGGTGGGTGATGATCTCGTCGAGCGTCATGGCGTCGAGCGATTTCGGCGGCACGGTCTCGTCCTGGCCGGTCATCATCGCGGCGACGCGCTCGGGGTTGACCACCACGAGGCGGCCGAGCCGGAACGCCTCGGTGTTCATCTTGATCGCGACGCCGTTGATCGCGATCGCCTTCTCGATCGCTTCGGCCGACAGCGGCAGCAGCCCCTTCTGATAGGCGTAGCCCATCATCATCATGTTGGTGGCGATGCTGTCGCCGAGCAGTGCCTCGGCCGGCTTGGTGAAGTCGAAGAAGGTCGAGTCCTTGCGCAGCGCGGTTTCCAGCAGGCTCGTCACCTTGCGGTTCTGGAAGTTGAAATCGCGGTTGAGGACGAAATCGGCGGTCGGGATCAAATGGCTGTTGATGACGCCATGGGTGCGCTCGGCATCGCACAGCGTGATCGTCTCCTTCGCGCCGGCGACCACCTCATCAGCGGCGATGACGAGGTCGGCGGTCCCCGTGACGATACGCGAGCAGGTGACGTCCGCGGTGTTCTCCGACAGGCGCACATGACTGAGCACCGCCCCGCCCTTCTGCGCGAGGCCCGACATGTCGAGGATCATCGAGGCCTTGCCCTCGATATGCGCGGCCATCCCGAGCAGCGCGCCGATGGTCAGGACGCCGGTGCCGCCGACACCGCCGACGGCGACGTTGTAGGGCCGATCAAGCGTCGGCTTGGTCAAGGGCTCCGGCATCACGCCGATGTCGCCGAGCTCGGCGGGCGCGCGCGAGCGCGGCTTGCCGCCGTCGATCGTGACGAAGGACGGGCAGAAGCCCTTCACGCAGGAATAGTCCTTGTTGCAGGACGACTGGTTGATGACGCGCTTACGGCCCAGCTCGGTCTCCAGCGGCTCGACAGAGATGCAGTTCGACTGCACCGAGCAGTCGCCGCAGCCTTCGCAGACGGCCGGGTTGATGAAGACCCGGCGCTGCGGATCCTCCATCGTGCCGCGCTTGCGGCGGCGGCGCTTCTCTGCGGCGCAGGTCTGCACGAAGACGATGGCGGAAGCGCCCTTGGTCTGGCGCAGCGTCTTCATCACGTTGTCGAGCTCGTCGCGATGCGCCAGCTTGACGCCGGGCGCGATGCTGTCGGCCGGATAGGCGTCGGGATTTTCCGAGACCAGGTAGATCTCGCGAATGCCCTCCGAGTGAAGCTGGAAGGTGATCTGCTGCGGCGACAGATCGCCGTCATGGCGCTGGCCGCCGGTCATCGCGACGGCGTCGTTGTAGAGGATCTTGTAGGTGATGTTGGCCTTGGAGGCGACCGCCTGGCGGATCGCGAGGCTGCCGGAGTGGAAATAGGTGCCGTCGCCGAGATTGGCGAAGATGTGCTCCTCATTGGTGAACGGCGCGATGCCGACCCACGGCACGCCCTCGCCGCCCATATGGGTGAACGTCTCGGTGTTGCGGTTCATCCACAGCGACATGAAGTGGCAGCCGATGCCGGCCAGCGCGCGGCTGCCCTCGGGCACCTTGGTCGAGGTGTTGTGCGGACAGCCCGAGCAGAAATACGGCGTGCGGGCGACCGGCGCGACCAGCTGCATCTGCGAGGCGTCGCGACCGTTGAACCAGTCGGCCTTGGCGCGCAGCATCGCCTTGATCTCGGGGTTGAGGTCGAGGCGAAGAAGTCGCTCCGTGAGCGATGTCGCGAGCGAGGCGACGGAAAGCTCGGTGGCGAAGGGCAGGAAGCGCTTGTCGTGATCGTCCATCTTGCCGACGATGCGCGGGCGGACGTCGTCGCGCCAGTTGAACAGCTCCTGCTTGACCTGGTTCTCGACGATCTCGCGGCGTTCCTCGATGATGAAGATCTCCTCGAGGCCGACCGCGAACTGGCGCACGCCCTCCGGCTCCAGCGGCCAGGGCATGCCGATCTTGTAAAGCCGAAGGCCGATCTTCGCGGCGACCTCCTCGGTGATCCCGAGCTCGCGCAGCGCCTGGCGGATGTCCTCGTAGCTCTTGCCCGACGCCATGATGCCATAGCGGGCGTTCGGGCTATCCATCGTGATGCGGTTGACCTTGTTGGCCCTAGCGAAGGCGATCGCGGCAAAGCCCTTGTAGTCCTGCAGCCGGCGATCCTGGTCGAAGCGGTCGTCGGGCCAGCGCAGGTTGAGACCGCCCGGCGGCATCTCGAAATCGGTGGGAATGACGAACGGCGTCATCTCGTCGTTGAGGTTGATCTCGGCGGTGGTCTCCACCGTCTCCGTGATCACCTTCATGCCGACCCAGCAGCCGGAATAGCGCGACATCGCGATGCCGAGCAGGCCCATCTCGATCATCTCGTGGATCGATGAGGGATAGAGATAGGGCATCAGCGCCGACATGAAGGCGTGGTCGGACTGGTGCGGCACGGTGGAGGATTTGGCGCCGTGGTCGTCGCCGGCGAGGCAGAGCACGCCGCCGTTCTTGGCCGAGCCCGCGGCATTGCCGTGGCGGAAGACGTCGCCGCAGCGATCGACGCCGGGGCCCTTGCCGTACCAGATGCCGACGACGCCGTCATACCTGCCGCCGGGCGACAGAGCGAGCTGTTGCGAGCCCCACACGGCGGTGGCCGCGAGGTCCTCGTTCACGCCGGGCTGGAATTTGATGTTGTACTGCTCGAGGTGCTTTCGGGCCGAGAACAATTGCTGGTCGTAGCCGCCGAGCGGCGAGCCGCGATAGCCCGAGATGAAGCCGGCGGTGTTGAGGCCGGCCGCGCGGTCGCGGCGGATCTGGGCCATCGGCAGCCGCACCAGAGCCTGGATGCCGGTCAGGAAGATGTGGCCGGAGCTTGCGGTGTATTTCTGGTCGAGATTGATCTCGCTCTCGTTGAGTCCCATTCCGCCCTCTTGCCGTGCTTTACCGGGGTGCGCGACTGCCGCCGGCCGGCGGAAGCGCGCGTTCTGCCAATCATTTATGTCTGCTTTTGAAGAATGCGCATCACAAATCTCGTCTGCGCAGGGCAGGCACCCGAAATCGCAATTTCGTGGCGGGAGCCGGCTGCGGCTTTTGCGGTTTGTGTCGAAAACGGCCGCTGCCGCGAAATGGGATGATGCGTGCCATGGCTTTGGCGGCTTGGCGGACGGTGACTGAACCGGTGTGGCCGGCGCGATTCTCGCCCGAAAGAATTGTGCGATGCGATAAGACCGCCGTCGTTCATCCCCGATCGTCGCCCGCAAATACGAAGCGCGGCATGTTCCATTTGTAGCGGATCGCGAGCAGCCGGAACGACAGTCCGAGCGCGAAGGTCAGCGCCGTCCACCATCCGCTGGCGACGCCGAGCGACAAGCCGGTCGCATAGACCAGCCCCGTGACGAGGGACACGCTGGCGTACAGCTCGGCGCGAAACAGCAATGGCACGTCATTGCACAGGATGTCGCGCAGCACGCCGCCGGCACAGCCCGTGATCATCCCGGCGACGATGACGATGCCGATCGGCACGTTCATCTGCCAGGCGACGTCGCAGCCCGTCATCGTGAACACGACGAGGCCCACCGCATCGAGAACGAGAAAGGCCATCGTCAGCCTGTGAACCAGGCGCGCCATCGCGATGGTCACGAACGGCGCCAGCACGGTGAGCAGCAGCAAGGACGGCCGCTCGACCCAGGCGAGCGGATAGTGGCCGAGCAGCACGTCGCGCAAGGTGCCGCCGCCGAGTGCCGTGATCGCCCCCAACAAACAGACGCCCATCCAGTCCATGCTGCGGCGTCCCGCCGCCAGCGCGGCCGTCATCGCCTGCGCCGCCAGCGCCACCCAGGTCAACAGATGCAGCACGCCGTCACCGGGCGGCAGGTTCCACATCGAAGGCTCCAACAACAGGACGGAGAATCGCAAGGCACGGGAGGAACCTTAGCGCGCCGTGCAACGGATCGACTGGGGAATTCGCAAGGTTTCGCGGAACAGAGCCGGGGCTGCGCTGGTTGTCGGGTGACAATTACAAGGAGGACATCATGGCCAACGAACGGCTCCCGAACGAACGCTATCCCGACGGCATGAATCGGCCGGACATGACCACGCGGCCCGGCATGGCCGGGGCCGACATGACCGGCACCGAGTACGAGCGCGCGGCACGAATGGACAGCCAGCTGCAGCCCGATCCCGAGCTGAGGGAAGGCTCCGCCTCGACCGGCCGCATCGCCGCGTATGCCCTGGGCATCGCGATCCTGCTCGGCGCCGTGTTCTACGGACTGAACAACATGTCTGTTCACAACGACCAGGCGAGCACGACCCCGGCCTCGCAGTCGACCTCGACCAGCAACGGCAGCAGCAACAGCTCGCCCGGCGTGACCACCGGCGCAGCCGGCGACCGCACCACGCCGCCGCCGGCGGCCCTGAAGGGTCAGACCAACAGCGCGAAGTAATTCGCGAAGCGATCTCGCAGACGGCAACCAGCCGTCCTCGACTCGGGCGGCGGGTGAGCAATCATCCGCCGCTTTTCTTCGCGTGCTCGTCAGCACAGCTGAGATCCACGCAATTCATGCCGCCACCAAATGAGTTCAGGGTGGAACCATCTGCGCGCTGGCCGATTGCCTGTGCGGCACTTTGACCCACTCTGATTTGGAGGAGATTTGTGATGAAGACTCTCGCTCTCGCAGCCGCTGCAGGCACGCTTGTCATGACGGCCGCTTCGGCTGCACCGCTCTCGCCCGACGTATCTGCCGTCCCGCAGCGGGATATGCAGAACGTCCGCATGGTCTGCAACGAGGACGGCCATTGCTGGCGCGAGCGCCACGAGCGCCGTGTGATCATTCACGAAGACCGCGACTCCTATGCCTATGCGCCGCGCGAGCGCTACATCGAGCGTCGCACCTATGAACACCGCGACGGCATCGGCATTCGCGCCCCCGGCGTGAGCGTCGGCATCGGAACGGACCGCTACTGATCAGTTGTAGCGAATGGATTGGAAAAGCCGCGGCAAGTCCGCGGCTTTTCTTTATGCGTGTGGCCCAACTCAACCGAAGAGCTTGTTCAGCTCGCCGCCGGGATAGCCGTTGGCCAGTTCGGTGAAGGTGCCGTGCTCGGCCATCTCCCTGGCCGCCCGCACGAAGCCGGCCCAGGCCACCCGCGCCAGCGAGCCGCCGACGCTGATGCGGCGCACGCCGAGCTCGGCGGCCTGGCTCAGTGAGAGACCGGAGGCGCCGATCAGCAGGTTCACCGGCTTGGGCGCCACCGCTTTGACGACCGCCGTGATCTCCTCGACCGTCTTGATCCCCGGAGCATACAGACAATCCGCGCCGGCCTCGGCATAGGCCGAGAGGCGGTCGGTCACGAGCCCGAGGTCGGGCTTGCCCCAGAGAAACGCCTCGCAGCGGCCGGTCAGCAGCACGTCCCCACCGCTTGCATCGATCGCCTGACGGGCGGCGCGGATGCGCGCAACCGCCAGTTCGCGCTCATAGAGCGGTTCATGCTTGTCACCCGTGGAGTCCTCGATCGACAGACCCGCGATGCCGGTCGCGACCGCGCGCGTGACGTTGGCGGCCACGCCCTCGGGGGCATCGGCGAAGCCGCCCTCGAAATCGGCATTGACGGGAATGTCGACCGCCGCGGACAGCGCCGCCAGATGCGCGAGCATCTCGTCGAGCGTCGTGCCGGTGTCGGCCTTGCCAATCGACCACGCGAAGCCGGCGCTGGTCGAGGCGACCGCCTTGAAGCCGAGGTGCTGCAACATTTTCGCCGTGCCGGCGTCGAACGGGTTCGGCAGCACGAAGCAGCCGGCCTCGTGCAGCTTGCGAAAGGCCGCGCGCTTGTCCGCCGTGTCGGTCACCGTCATGTCATCCTCCCATGCATCCCCGCGTTGCGGCAGCATAGAGCCGCTATCATTGCGCCGCCACGACGTTGCGCAAGAATGTTCGCTCTTCGCCCAGAATGAGCTTGTGCTCCTCGGCCAGCGCGAAGTTCGCCCGGCCCTCGGCATCGCCGCGCAAGGTTGCGCGATAGCGCTCGTAAGCCGCGAGATTGTCGAATGAAATCAGGCCGTAGGCGACATCGTTGGTGCCTTCATGGGGCATGAAATAGCCGATCAGGTCGCCGCCGCAGCGGGGAATGATCGACAGCCAGCGCCTTGCATAGGCTTCGAACACGTCGCGCTTGAACGGATCGATGCGATAGCGGATGAAGACTGTGATGGTCATGACAACCTCCGGTGAGTTCTGTATCATCGACACTATCCGCTTGCCCGGCGACAATGCTTCGGCTAGCATCGAAGTATGAAATCAGGTCCGGACATTGCGATGGTGGCCGCGCTGGTCGGCGATCCCGCCCGCGCCAACATGCTGACCGCGCTGCTCTCGGGCCGCGCGCTGACTGCAACCGAGCTCGCCCAGGAGGCGGGCGTGACGCCGCAGACGGCAAGCTCGCATCTTGCCAAGCTCGAGGGCGGCGGCCTGGTCGAGCCGGAGAAGCAGGGACGTCACCGCTACTACAGGCTTGCCGATCCCGACGTTGCGGACGTGCTCGAGAAGCTCGCCGGCCTAGCCGCGCGCGCCGGTCACATGCGCGTGCGCACCGGGCCGAAGGAGCCGGAGCTGCGGCGCGCGCGCATCTGCTACGATCATCTTGCGGGCGATCTCGGCGTGCAGATGCTCGACAGCATGGTCAGGCAGAAGCTGGTGCGCCGGCGCAAGCAGGAGATCGTTCTGACCCAGGACGGCGAACATTTCCTGGCGCAGCATCTTCGGATCTCGCCGGAAATGCTGGCGCATCCGCGCCGGCCCGTCTGCAAGGCCTGCCTCGACTGGAGCGCGCGGCGCCACCATCTCGCGGGCACGCTGGGCGCCGCGTTGATGAAGCGCTTCACCGAGCTGAAATGGGCGGCGCGCGATGCCACCCCAGGCAGCCGCGTGGTCAATTTCAGCCGCGCCGGCGAAAAGCATTTCGCGGCGCTGTTCGGTCCGACCGAAAACTGACGATCAGGCGCTCCGCAGACATCCGACAGGCTGCTGCTGGATGTCCACGGCAGGTAGATCAAACGAACGGGACCGGCAGGGATCGCGCCGTGCCGATCCCTGCCGTGTCGCGGTCATAAGTCTGAAACGGCGCTTTGCCGCAATGCGGCCGTGCCGACATCACCAGTGGTGACGACGATGCCAACGGCGGTGCCAGTGCCGATGATGGTGATGCCAGCCCCAATGGCGGCGCCGCCAGCCCCAATGCCGCCGGCGCCAGCCCCAGTGGTGGCCGTGACCATGGTGTCCGTGATGCCCCCAGCGAACCTGCTCCGGCGCGAGCCGATCAGCCTCGTCCTGCGAACCGACCGCGCGCTCGACGTGCTGATCCCTTGCTGAAGGCACCGCCTCGTTCAGCGGCAACGGCGAGAGCGGCGCAGCCACCGCATCGGCGGTGCGGAGCACGGCGCCGGCCGCTGCCGCGCAGCCGAGCCCCAATGCCAGCTTGAGGAAATTCCGTCGTTCCATCGCACGCCTCCATGATCCACGAGTCAGAACATGGAGCGAGCATTCGGCCGATCACCTGAACGTGGGCTGAACCGGTGCGCGCCCGCGGCACGACCATGGCTCTGCCACGCCTTCGCCGATCTCGGTACGCGCCGCCGACCGATCACTCCTCGACCGTCTGCGCCAGCACGAAGCTCTCGCGCGTTCGCGTCACGTCGGGCCAGTCGCGATTGAAATCGGCGATCAGGCGCTTCATCTCGTCGCCGCCGACGGCGCGCTCCATCGCGTCGATGGCATCGAACTGATACATCGCCTGATGCACCGCCGGATCAGCAAGACTCCACATCCGCCATGCCTTGCGCACGCCAAAGCTCCTGATCGCGTCGGGCAGATGGACGTCGCGATACCAGCGGTCGAACTCATCGCGCCGCGAGGGATCAGGCACGGTCGCGCGCACGACGAAGATGGCTGACGGCATCGAGTTTCCTCCGGACCATGTTGGTGTTGTCGCGGAGTCTACCTGCACTCCGCCGCTCAGCGAAACCCTGCAGCCAGGCCGACCACCTGCCCGTCGAGGCCGTTGAAGCCGTGATGGCCGCGCGCCTGACAGGGATCCCCTGCTTCCGCGCCGCCCGACAGCCACTTTACGCGCGCCCGGCCGCCGGACCATCTGATGAACGGGTCGACGCCCGCCGGCAGCGTGAACTTGCAGCCGTCATTGGTGTGGTGGATGACCAGCGTCCGCGGCAAGGCGGAAGGCGAACCCAGGATCGACATCACGTTTGAGGAGCTGCCGGACTCCGGGCTGAGGAAGCCCGAGGTCAGCACCAGCGCATCCGGCCGGGCACCGCGGGCAATGCCTTCGGCGGCGCGCAACGTACCGCGGCTGGTCCCGATCACCGTCACCGGCCGCTTGATCGCGGCCATGTAGTCCACCGCGGCCTTCAAATCGGTGCTGGTGTCCGCGACCATGACGGCAAGGCCACGCGCCGCATAGGCGTTGCGCGTGCGCACCAGCTGGTTGCCGAGCAGGCCGTGAATGTCGCCGCGATCGCCGACATTGATGGCGCCGTCGCCGCCGGGCAGCAGGATCACGCTGGCGCGGACCGAGGCCGGCCTGATCAGCGCGACGCGGGAGCCGCCAATCGTCACGGTCTCATCGGCGCCGGCGGCTTGAGCGGCGGCGGCCGACATCATCAGCGCCATGCAGATGCGCACGATCAAAAAACGCGACCTTGCTGTCGTCTCGATCATTGGAGCCTCCCCGCGCCGACTCGCGCGATGACGGGAGACTATCAGAATCAACGAGGCCCGGAGTGCCTAGGAGTCCGGGCCTCGTCACCTCGCGACCTCGCGCGAGCGAAGCCGGTCGGTATTTGATGAAATCTAGCGCCGGTTCACCCGGATCGCATTGAGCTGGCTCAAAAACGTCAGTAGCAGCGCGTGATCGTGACGGAGTGATCGCCGCCGCGGCGTCCCGGAACCGTCACGGTCTGCATCGGACAGCTCGACACATAGGGGCGATCGGACGGCACGACATTCGGCGGAAAGCGGTGAGCCCAGTCCCACGGGACGTCGTAGGTATAGGTGTAACGCACGTCGGCCGATGTGTGCTCGGGGATCTGCTGCGGCACGGGCTCGCCAGTGCCGCCATAGGCGAAGGCGCCGGCGGCCGGCAGATAGGAACGATACCCGCGGTGGTGGTGATGGACGAAGGGCCGCACGCCAGACCCCGGCGGGACGACCTGGCTCGCCCCCGCCTGACCAGCGGCGACGGGCGCAGCCACCGCGGCGCCGGATCGGGCTGACGCGGCCTCGGAGGAGAACATCAGCGCGGCGGCTGCTGCGCAGACGACCAGAACTTTGGAATTCCGATATGCCGATGTTCTAACAGCCATGATACGCGACCCTACTCTTCTGACCCATCAGCGATCGATAAAGGCTAGGCCAGCGGCCCAGTTCCCGCAAACCCATCGTTAAAAGTTAGTTAAGCCGTAAGCTTAACGCCAGGGGCGAAAACGGCGCAGATTGCCGCAATGTTCGTGATCGGAGCACAGCGATCCAGAGCCGCTGCCCGGGGCCCCTGGATTGCTTCGTCGCTGCGCTCCTCACAATGACGATGGGTTTGGCGCGCCCTATCCCACAGGGACGCAACGAGGCAGCGGTGGCGCCCCGAGCACGCGCCGCATTCTCCGTCATTGCGAGCGCAGCGAAGCAATCCAGTGCCGGGCCCACCGTTCAGAATGACCTATCTCCGCTCAGGCAATGACGTCGGCTGGGCGATATCACAGCGGCAGATTGTCGTGCTTCTTCGCCGGCATCTCCATCTTCTTGTCTCTGAGCATGGCGAGCGCGCGGGCGATGCGGCGGCGGGTGGAGTGCGGCATGATGACGTCGTCGATATAGCCGCGCTCGGCGGCGATGAACGGCGACAGGAAGCGGTCCTCGTATTCCTTGGTACGCGCGGCGATCTTCTCCGGGTCCGCCATGTCGGCGCGGAAGATGATCTCGACCGCGCCCTTGGCGCCCATCACGGCGATCTGCGCCGTCGGCCAGGCGTAGTTCATGTCGGCGCCGATCTCCTTGGACGCCATGACGTCGAAGGCGCCGCCATAGGCCTTGCGGGTGATCACGGTGACGAGCGGCACGGTGCACTGCGAGTAGGCGAACAGCAGCTTCGCGCCATGCTTGATCAGGCCGCCATATTCCTGCGCGGTGCCCGGCAGGAAGCCCGGCACGTCGACGAAGGTGACGATCGGGATGTTGAAGGCGTCGCAGAAGCGGACGAAGCGTGCGGCCTTGCGCGAGGCGTCGGAGTCGAGCACGCCCGCCAGCACCATCGGCTGGTTTGCGACGAAACCGACCGTGCGGCCGGCGATGCGGCCGAAGCCGGTGACGATGTTCTTGGCAAAACCTTCCGCGATCTCGAAGAAGTCGCCCTCGTCGACGACCTTCAGGATCAGCTCCTTCATGTCGTAGGGCTTGTTCGGATTGTCCGGGATCAAGGTGTCGAGCGACATGTCGACGCGCTCGATGTCGTCGAAGCTCGGCCATTCCGGCACGCCGTCGGTGTTGTTCGAGGGCAGGAAGTCGATCAGGCGGCGCATCTGCAGCAAGGTCTCGACGTCGTTGTCGAACGCGCCGTCGGCGATCGAGGAGCGCGTCGCATGCACCGAGGCGCCGCCGAGCTCCTCCGCCGTGACGACCTCGTTGGTGACGGTCTTCACGACATCCGGGCCGGTCACGAACATGTAGCTGGTGTTCTTCACCATGAAGATGAAGTCGGTCATGGCCGGCGAATAGACGTCGCCGCCGGCGCAGGGGCCCATGATGACCGAGATCTGCGGGATCACGCCGGAGGCCAGCACGTTGCGGCGGAAGACGTAGGAATAGCCCGCGAGCGCCGCGACGCCCTCCTGGATGCGGGCGCCGCCGGCATCGTAGAGCCCGATGATCGGCGCGCGCGCCTTCATCGCCATGTCCTGCAGCTTGGTGATCTTCAGCGCGTGGGTCTCGGACAGCGAGCCGCCGAACACGGTGAAGTCCTTGGCGAAGACGAAGGTCTTGCGGCCATTGACGGTACCCCAGCCGGTGACGACGCCGTCGCCGGGGACCTTGGTCTTCTCCATCCCGAACTCGGTCGAACGGTGCTCGACGAACATGTCGAACTCCTCGAACGAGCCCTTGTCGAGCAAGAGCTCGATACGCTCGCGCGCGGTCAGCTTGCCGCGGGCGTGCTGCGCCTCGATGCGCTTCTCGCCGCCGCCGAGCTTGGCGCCCGCGCGCCGCTCCTCGAGGGTGTCCAGGATGTCCTTCATGCGCGTCCGCCCATTCCCGATGTCGTGACTGTTGGCGGCCTTCTAACACGGCTATTTCGGAGCCGGAAAGCCGCTTTCGGCGATGCCGCCCCTCCTCCCACAGTTCGGAATTGGAAGCAGAATCATGGATATGGCCGCTCAACCGGATCTGGTCACTGAGCCTACGGTCGCAGCCGATGGCGCCGTCCTGGGTGGCGTGCGCCTGCTGTTGCGGCTCGAAGGGCTGGTGCTGGCGGCTGCGGCAATCGCCTTCTATGCCCGTCAGGGCGGGTCGTGGTGGCTTTTCGCGGCCCTGTTCCTGGCGCCCGACGTCAGCTTCGCCGCCTATCTCGCCGGCCCGCGGGCCGGCGCCGTGGCCTACAATGCCGTCCACAGCACGCTGGCACCCGCTGCCCTGCTCGCGGTCGGGCTGGCTGCCGGACAGCCGCTGGTGGTCGAAATGGCCACGATCTGGCTCGCCCATGTCGGCGTCGACCGCCTCGCCGGCTACGGCCTGAAATATGCCGACGGCTTCGGCTTCACCCATCTCGGCCGGATCGGCCGGGCCGCGGCCTGATCGGACGGCGCATCCCCGGCACGCCCCTCGCCTTGAGGCGACGCGCTCAATCCCACCAGAAGTACCACCAGTCACTTTCCATCAGGGCCGCAGCGAGCGCGCTGAAGCTGCCCAGGCCCTGTTCGATATTGTCAGGACAATAGACGTACTGTTCACGCGCCAGCCCGAGCGCTTCGTCGCGGGTCTTCGGCCGTTTTGCGACGCGCAGATTGATCACGTCGTGGCTCATGCCGACGAGTTCGGCGCCGTAACGGTCGCGCCAGCTCCGGAAGGCAGCGACGTGCTCTTCTGGCTTGGGACAGGCATTCCAATGGCCCCAGCGCAGAATGGCTGGGATCGTCGTCCAGTCATCGGTCGGCGCCAGGCCGATGATCACCTTCTCGAGCGGCTGTCCGGTGCGGTAGTCGATGGCAACGGACAGGCCGCCCAGCGTGTCCGGAGTGTCCGGCCATTCGCCGAGCGGAGGCTCACGGCCGGCTCCCAACATCGCCGCGACGGTCTCGTCCCGCGTCAAGGTCCGGGTCTGCCCGTCTTTGCTCTCGGTGATCGTCGGCAACGGCATGTCGGGCTTTGCGGCGAGCAGCTCCTTGAATTGCCTGATCGCCGCCGCGTTGTCCGCCTTCGTCCGCTTCAGGATATCATCGGGGAAGTTGATGCTCGCCGCGTCCTTGAGGATGTCCTCGACCGGCCGAGGTGGTGGAACGTAGGGTCCGTTGGGACCAAAGGGCGTCAGGAGATGGCCGGGTTCGTCCTCGCCGCCAAGCACCACCGGCGTGCCCTGCCCGGCCGCCTTCAGTTCCTGCCACTTGGCCAGTGCATTTCCGCCGGAGGTCTCGACCAGCTTCAGTGGAAAATTGGCCATCGCCTGCCGTTGATATTCGCGCGCGATATCGTCAGGTGTCACCGCCACCGCCCTCCATGGCATCGTCGAGCCAAGCGTCCCGGCGAGCAGCCCACCCAGCACATCCCGCCGCCGCATCGCGACGCCCTCGCCGTGATAGCTGATCTCGATGCATGGTAGTAGATTGTGGGTCGGTTTCGAGGCAAGACCGGCTGCGCTGCCGATGCTCCCTATCCCGGCGCTGCGATGCATCGCTGATGATCGGTCCGGCTGAGGCCGTCGCCGGGTGCGCCGCCTGCGTTCGCGCCGCGGCTCAGAGAAAGCGTTGTCCACCGCTGCAGCCCCGCATGACCCCGCCGTTGTTTGACAGCCTCGCGCCTGCTCGTTCTACTCGTCGCCAAAGCTGCGCCACAAGCAGCGAGCGAGGAGGACGGTCATGGAGCGATATCGCGGTGCCGGACCAGCTGCCGACGCACGGGCCTGTTGCCATGCCCGAGATGGATCTCGTGACGCCGCTGCAGCAGCACGACGCGCGGCGGCAGCAGCCGTCACGCTGCTGCTGGCGGCATTCGCAGGAGCGTTCGCCCGCAGCGCGCTTGCGCAGGGCATCACCAGGGACCTTCCTGCGCGGGTCGAGATGTATCCGTTTCCCTCGACCACGCTATCCGACCGGCAGTTCCTGTCCGGCGACGACGGCGGCAAGCCGGTCACCGTCGTCGGCGAAATGCGCGTCGCGCAGGGCAACGGTAGGCTGCCGGTGGTGGTGCTGATGCACGGCTCGGGCGGCGTCGGCGCCAACATCGCCGCCTGGAGCCGCACCTTCAATGCCATGGGCATCTCGACCTTCGTGATCGACGGCTTCAGCGGGCGCGGCATCACCGCGACCAGCACCAACCAGGCCCAGCTCGGCCGGCTGAACCTGATCATGGACATCTATCGTGCGCTGGACGTGCTGGCGAAGCATCCGCGCGTCGATCCCGAGCGCATCGTGCTGATGGGCTTCTCACGCGGCGGACAGGCGGCGCTGTATGCGAGCCTGGAGCGCTTCCACAAGCGCTGGAACAATTCGGGGCTGCAGTTCGCCGCCTACATCCCGTTCTATCCCGATTGTTCGACGACCTATCTCGGCGACACCGACGTCGTGGCGCGGCCGATCCGGATCTTTCATGGCGGTCCTGATGACTACAATCCTGTGCGTACCTGCAAGGCCTATGTGGAGCGGCTCAAGGCTATGGGACGCGACGTTGCGCTGACGGAATACGCCGACTCGCCGCACGGCTTCGATCTCGGCCTGCTTGGCGCCAACATGCTCTTCGTCGCGCCAAAGGCGCAGACCGTGCGCAACTGCCACATCAAGGAGAGCGACGGCGGCGTGCTGATCAATGCCGAGACGCAGCAGCCCTTCACCTATCAGGATGCGTGCGTCGAGTTCGATCCGCATGTCGGCGGCAATGCGGCCACGGCCGAGGCGGCCCGCCAGGCGGTGACGGATTTCCTGCGCGCGCTGTTCAAGCTGTCGTGAGCAAAAATAGAACGATTTGGATCAATTTTTGAGGTGACAGATCGAACGGATCGGGTCTTGCTGCGTTGTCGCTCGCTTTTCGACGATGAAACGGAGCCCGATGATGTGCGCCTCTCGCCTTGCGATCCCCACTTTGCTGACCGCCTTCGCCTTGGGCGCAGCGGCCCATGCGGCGCCTGCCTCGCCGTTCCGGGGTCTGGAGGGCTCCTGGACCGGCGGCGGCGTGATCAGCTTGTCCGACGGCAACCAGGAGCGGCTGCGCTGCCGCGCCGCCTATGACGTCGGCGGCGCCGGCGAGCAGCTCCGGCTCAACATCCGCTGCGCCAGCGACAGCTACAACATCGACCTCTCCAGCGACGTCGCCTATCGCGGCGGCGAGATCTCGGGACAATGGAGCGAGTCGAGCCACAACGCATCCGGCACGATCGAGGGCCGCGCGGTCGGCAACCGCATCGAGGCGCAGGCCCGTGGGCAGACGTTTTCCGCCGGGCTGTCGCTGACGACGCAGGGACGCCGACAGACGGTGTCGATCCGTCCGGCCGGCACCGACATCAGAGGCGTCGACCTGGAGCTGGCGCGGAGATAGGCTCCCAGCATCTGCGCGTCATTGCGAGCGAAGCGGCGAAGCGAAGCGATCCAGAGTCCCTTGATCACTCTGGATCGCTTCGTCGCTTCGCTCCTCGCAATGACGACAGTGTCTTGGTATTCGAGGGACGCACGTTCGCTGTCGGCGTGACAATGTCGGCGACCCGGCCCGAAGCGCCGACATCGGAGCCTGGATGAGCGACATCCGGGACCTCATGAGCTATGTGCATGGTCCCGGATATCGCTGCGCTCGTCCGTGCTACGGCTACGAGACAGTTCGTTTCACACCGCGCCGATGTCCTTCAGGCAAGCCTGCGTCAGCGTCATGCGGGCCTCGACGTGGCGCGGCTCGGGGCAGTCCATGTTGAGCGCGAACACGGTCGGCTGATCGCCCTTGTCGACCCAGCCGACCATCCAGCCGAGCGCCCCCTGCTCCTTGCCGAGCAGTCCGGACTTGAAGTGAATGACGGCGTCGCCGACCTTGGTAGTCGGAATGATATCGCGGGTCAGATCCTGGCTGCGTTTCGACACCGGCAGTGCGCCGCGCCTGAGGCGATCGATGAAGTCCACCTGCTCCACCGGATCGATGCGAAGCGCCCCGGCCAGCCAGAACTGATCGATGCCGCCGCCGATGTCGTGGTTGCCGTAGTCGAGCTCCTCCAGATATTTCCGCATCCGCTCAGCACCGATCCGGCGCGCGATCTCCTGATAGACCGGCACGGCGGAGACCGCCATCGCGCTGCGCAAGGTGTGATCCTTGTTCCAGGCCTCGATCGATCTCGTGACGCCATCCCATTTGAACACGTCCTTGTCGGGATCCTCGACGACGCCGGTCTCCAGCGCGATCAGCGCGTTCGCGATCTTGAAGGTCGAGGCGGGCAGCTTTGCTTCGCCGGAGCGATCGGCATCGCTGGCGATGATGAGATATTCCTCGACCTTGTAGGCCAGGAAAGTCCCCTTGGTGCCTTCGTCGGTGAAGCGCTTGGCGAGATCGCTGCGGATCTCGTTGCGCGGCGGCGCGACATGCGCTGAGACGCGCGCGGGCAGCAGGCTGGCACCGGTCAACAGGGCGAGCGCGTGGCGGCGGCTCATCAGGGGCATCGCAAATTTCTCCGTCGTCGTCGGCTCCTCCCTATCACAGGGCAGTGACGACCGACGCATGATGGAGATCACAATTGCGGCGCGCTCAGCGCATCGGCCGCGACAGGTTGAGCACGAACACCAGCACCTCGGCGACGGCCTTGTAGAGCTCCTCCGGGATCTCGTCGCCGAGCTCGACATTGGAGAGCGCGCCGGCCAGCACCTCGTTCTCCTCGATCGGGATGTCGTGCGCCCTGGCGACCTCGATGATCTTGGCACCGATCGTGCCCTTGCCCTTGGCGACGACGCGCGGCGCGCCCTGGCCCCTGTCATAGTGCAAGGCGACTGCGAGCTGGGTCTTGTTGGCGGCCTTCACCTCGATGCTCATAACGCGCGATCCAGGAAATGGCCGGCCCTGGGCGGCATCACGGCCGGCGGCGCGCCGTCCTGCACCACGAGATCGCCCGGCGAGAGCTCGGCACGGCTGAGGGCCTGGCTCAGTTCGGAGAGACCGGCGCGCAAGCGCGCGGCGGTGACCGGACGCTCGGCCCACATCCGCACCGAGGTGCGCTCGGCGCTGAAGCTGATCATCGCATGCACCGGGCCGGCCGGCTCGACGTCGAGCGAGAAGCGCGCCCGCCAGACGCGCTTGGCCGCGTCCGGCGATTGCGTGCCGCCATCGCGCGAGATCTCGAACTGCGCCATGGCCGTACCCTGCGGGGTGGCGAAGGGAATCTCGAAGTTCCAGCGCGGCGGCGCGGGGTCAGTGCGCGCGGTCGAGGCGTCCGGGCGATCCGGCAGCGAGGCGACCTGCAGCAGGGTCTGGCGCGACAGCGCCTGGTCGGTCTCATCGAGCAGGCGGTGCGCGATCGCCGGCAGCGGCGTATCGGGAGCGAGCGTCGGCGTCGCCACGGACTGCGGCATCGGTGCAGCCCCGCGGAACGGCGGCGGGGGCGTGTTGGTGCGCACGACCATCTCGGCGCGGCCGTTGGTATTGCGGCCGGGAACGAGGCCCGCGGCGCGCGGAATCTGCTGCTGCGCTTCCTGCAGCACGGCGAGCACCGTGCCGGGCGTGAGCGACTGCGCCTTGGCGCCCGTCAGGGCCTCGATCAGCGCCGAGCCGGTGAAGCCGGCAGGCGCGGTCTCGGGCCGTCCCATTCCCGTGGCCCAGGGTTGGGGCGGCAGCTCGATCTCGATGTCCGGCACCAGCGAGGGCGCAACACTCTGTTGTTGCGCAGCCGCGGCCCGGCCGGCCTCGGACAGCACCGAGGCATAGGAGCCGCCGGGCGACGGCTGCGTCGATGCCGTCATGCCGGGCTCTGCGGTCTGCAGCACCGCCGCCAGCGTCTGGCGCAGCACGATCAGCGCCGCCTTGAGGTCGGGCGCGCCAGCACCGGCGGTGCCATTGGCGAGCGAGGATTCCAGGAACAGCCCGGAATGCTGCACCGCGCTCTGCACATCCTCCGCGGTCAGGGCCGGCGAGAGCTGGGTCTGCTGCGCCAGCACCTGGGCCACGGCGGCGCGCAATGCCGGTGGAAGGTTCGGCGAGTCGGCGACGGCCTGGAGATCGGCGAACAATTGCCCCTGGCTGCCTTGGCGGGTCGCCGCCTCCTCGCTGGCGATCGACAGTGCGAGCCGCTCCAGCCCGGTCAGCGGATCCGGCGGCGGAGGCAGTGCCGGTGCCAGCCGACCGGTGACGTCGACGACGGTGGCGGCCGGCGTCGGGGTGCCACTGGTGCCAGTGGCAGCGCTGCCGCCCTGCCCGACAATCGCGAGCTGCAGCCCTTGCGCCGTCTGCGACACCGCGACCTGCACGGTCTGGCCGGCCTGCAGCGGCAGCTCGCTGGCGAGCTCCAACGACAGGTTTCCGATCGCGACCTGGACCAGGTTCTCGGCGAGCACCTGCTGCACCCTGGCGCTGACCAGTGCGCCGGCCTGCAGCGTGGTTGATGCCGCCACCGTGGTTCCGGCCGGCGAGCTGCCGACGCCGCGGACGGCGCTCACGGAAGGCGACGGGGTGACACTCTGGACCATGCGCGTACTCGGGTTACGCGCAAAGCCTAGCGGGTGCCCCTAAACCCGGCGTTAACCGGCCTCAGAGCGCAGCGTCGACCGCCCGAAGGATGCGAACGGCGGCCTGGTAGTCGATCTGCTTGGCGGCCCGGCGGCTCATCGCCTCCTCGTCGGCCCCCCATTGGGCCACGTTCCAGTCCTCGTCGACATGGGCGGCGGCCCAGACCTGGTCGGCGTCGCGCGCCCCATGCACCAGCGCCAGAGCGAGCAGCGCCGAGCCGGTCAGTGTGGTGACGACATGCGCCGCCGCCACGGTCCACGGACCGGTCGGCAGTGCGCCCCGCGCCGCCTGCACCGCGGCGTCCGGCTGGGTCACATGCATGATGCCTTCGGACAGGATGAAACGCGCGCCGAGACTATCGCGGGCCCAGTCCAGCACCGGGTCCCAATGCGCGGCCTCGCGCGCGACCAGCCCCTCAGGATGGCCGGCCCGGTAGAACAACAGGTCGGACTGGAGATATTTGGCGATGTCCTCGCGCACATCATCGGTGCGGTCGACCACCGACTGCACGACGCTGTTGGCGAACCGCGTCAGCGGCATCGTGGCGGGATCGATGTTCTCACCCTGGGACTGCCACTCGGCGGCCACGGCCTCCGCCAGCTCCCCGGCGGGAACGATGACGACGCGCCCCGACGGCGTGCGGATCGGCCGACCGTCGAGTGTCACGTTGAAGCCGCCCTCGGCGGCGGCGGTCCCGGCCTCCTTGTAGAAGCGCTTGCGCATCGGCGTCCGCATCGCCTGGCGCGCCGATTCCTGCGGATCGAGCGGCGACCGGCCAACGACGTCGTCAAACAGTTCACGCATCAGAATTCCAGCCCTCTCGCGGGATGATCACACGGGATCCGTTGTTTTCGCGGTAGATAAGCCCTGTACGCCCGAAATGCGAGCTGCCGATGCGTCCCCTGCTCTGCGTCCTCGTCCTGCTCGGCAGTGCCGTCGAGGCCGCCGCCGGCTTCCGCTCCCCGGAATCCCTGGTGCGGAACGTCTATGCGCATTACGGCCGGGGCGCGCCGGAGCTCTCCGTCGGGCTGCCGCGGACCGCCGAGGTCGCACGGCAGTTCTTCGATCCGAGCCTCGCCAGGGCCTGGACGGCGCCGCGGCGCGAGCCCTACGATTTCCTCGTGCAGAGCCCGCGCTGGACGCTCGGCCCGGTCGCGATCTCGATTTTGCGCAGGCAGTTCGACAAGACCTATGTCGCCGCCAGCTTCGACAACCAGGGCCGCCGCGTGACGATGAACTTCATCGTGGTCAAGGGGGCGGACGGCTGGGTCATCCTCGACGTCGAGACCCCGCACGATCTGCTGCGGCTGTTTCTGGATCAGTTCCGGAACTGAGGCGGCGCCGCGACCCGGATGAGCGCAGCGATAACCGGGTCTTACGATCTGTGCGGATGAACCCGCATGTCGCTTTGCTCATGCAGGCTCCGAGAGCCGCTCACTCCTCCGGCGCGTTCTCGATCGGGTCGAAGCGGTCATGCTCGAGGCCGAGCAGGTTCCACGACTGCAGCATGTGCGGCGGCAGCGGCGCGGTGGCGTCGATCACGCCGCCGCGCGGATGCGGGATGACGATGCGGCGCGCGAGCAGATGCAGCCGGTTCTGCAGGCCGCCGGGTAGCGCCCAGTTCTCGATGTTGAAATATTTGGGATCACCGACGATCGGGTGGCCGATATGGGCCATGTGCGCGCGCAGCTGATGAGTGCGGCCGGTCACCGGCTTCAGCGACACCCAGGCGAGCTTGCTGGCCGAGGCCTCGACCACGGCGTAGTAGGTCACGGCGTGGCTGGCGCCCTCGTCGCCATGGGCGGCGACGCGCATGATGGTGTCGTCCTCGTTCTCCTCCTTGGCAAGATACGTGGAGATGCGGCCCTGCTTGGGCTTGGGCACGCCCGCCACCAGTGCCCAGTGCAGATCTTGCGCGCGGAGCGGCTGCGGAACGCGCCGGTCAGATGCGTCGCGGCAAAGCGGGTCTTTGCGATCAGGAGACAGCCCGAGGTCTCGCGGTCGATGCGGTGCACGAGCCGCGGCTTCTGGCCCTTGGCGTCACGCATCACCTCGAGCATCTGGTCGATGTGCCGCGTCATGCCGGAGCCGCCCTGCACCGCGAGCCCGGCGGGCTTGTTGAGGACGAGCACATCGTCGTCCTCGTACAGCGTCATCGCCTTGAGGCTTTCGAGCGTCTTGCGCTCGCCCTCGGAGAGGCCGGCGCGCTCCTTGGGCGCATCGAGTTTCAGCGGCGGAATGCGGACGGTCTGGCCCTCCTCCAGGCGATCCTTGGAGTCGGCGCGCTTGCCGTCGACACGCAGCTCGCCTTTGCGAACGATGCGCTGGATATGAGAGAACGACAGGCCGGGAAAGCGCGCTTCGAGGAAGCGGTCGACGCGCATGTTGTTCTCGTCGGCGGTGACGACGACGGTCTGCACCTTGGTCGGCAGCAGCGGCGTCTCCGGCTCGGCCTTCTTCGGCGGCAGTGCGGCGACCGGCTTGCGCTCTGCCCGTTCGGCGCCAAAGCGCACGGGCTTGCCGGTACTGGCGCGCTTGGCCGGCGGCCGCTCACGCGGCTCGAACGCGTCGCGACGATCCTCGCGCTTGGCGCGCGGGGCGCGGACGCGATCGCCCTTGCCCCGACCAAACTCGCTACGCGGCGCCGCCTCGCGCTCGCCGGCAAAACGGTCGCGCCGCGGCCGCTCGCCATCCGGACGCTTGGATGGCTCGCGCTTGGCTGGCGCGCCTGCGCTGCGCGCAGCCTCGGCCTTCGGCCGCTCGCCCTTGCGGCGGTCGGCGGGGCGGTCGGATTTGCTCTGGGTTCGCTTGATGCGGCGGCTCATGGCAGGTTGCGTATCTCAAAAGCCACTGCCAGTCACGGCGAAATCGCGATAAATCCGCTTGTGAGTCGGCCCCTTGGGCAATCGATACTGATCGGAGCGAACCGAATGACGCTGACGCGACTGGGCCTGGCGATCCTGGCAACCTCGCTGGCGACGACCGCCGCGCAGGCGCAGCAGAGCCCGATGCCCGACGACATCGCCTGGAAGCTGATCGAGATCGGCCGCGCCATCGACCCGCCGAAGACGGCCGCGATCTACGCGCCGCTGCAGGCCAGGGAACCCTACAGCGGCGTCAAGGTTCAGCGCGATGTGAGATACGGCACGGCCGAACGCAATCTGCTCGACGTCTTCACAGCGGAGAACTCGGCCGCGCCGCGCCCGATCCTGATGTTCGTGCATGGCGGCGCCTTCGTCGGCGGCAACAAGCGCACCACGCCCGACAGCCCGTTCTACGACAACATCATGCTGTGGGCGGTGAAGAGCGGCTTCGTCGGCGTCAACATCACCTACCGGCTGGCGCCGAAATTCCCCTGGCCCGCCGGCGTCGAGGACGTCGCCAGCGCGGTGCAATGGGTGGCCGCCCACGCCGCCGAGAACGGCGGCGATTCCGCGCGCATCTATCTGATGGGCCATTCGGCCGGCGCGGTGCACGTCGCGACCTATGTGGCGCATCCCGAATTCCACAAGGTCGCCGGCGGCGGCCTTGCTGGCGCGATCATGGCCTCGGGCGTCTACGACCTCACCGCGACGCCGCTCGGCGACCAGGAGATGGCCTATTTCGGCACCGATCCGTCGCGCTTCAAGGAGCGCTCGTCGCTGTCAGGACTGCGGGCCTCGAGCCTGCCGCTGATGATCGCCTCCGCCGAGCTCGACCCGCCGCGCTTCGTCGAGCAGTTCGACCTGTTGAAGCAGGCCGCGTGCAAGCGGCCATCCGGCTGCGCCCGCGCGGTGATGCTGCCGCAGCACAGCCACATGTCGGAGGTGTATGCGATCAACACCGAGGACGACCGGCTGACGCGGGAGATCGCGGAGTTCGTGCAGACGGGGAAGTAGCAACGCGCTCTCTCCACCGTCATTCCGCGCAGCGAAGCAATCCAGGACGGCGCGAGGACTCTGGATTGCTTCGCTGCGCTCGCAATGACGTGGAGAGAGTATGACGCGACATAAGCAGCGCGACACGCGGTGACAGCGCGAGCGGCGTCGGGGCTCCTACCCTCCCCGCTCCTTCCGCAGCTTCGCCCAGTAGTCCAGCCGCTTCCGGATCTCGCGCTCGAAGCCGCGCTCGGGGGATCGTAGAAGTGCTGGCGACCGAGTGCTTCGGGAAAGTAGTCCTGCCCGGAAAATGCGTCCGGGGTGTCGTGGTCGTATTGATAGCCGGCGCCGTAGCCCTCGCCCTGCATCAGCTTGGTCGGCGCGTTGAGGATGTGCTTGGGCGGCAGCAGTGAGCCGCCCTCTTTCGCCACGCGCTTGGCGGCGCCGAAAGCCTTGTAGGCGGCATTGGATTTGGGCGCAGTCGCGACGTAGATCACGGCCTGCGCGATCGCGAGCTCGCCCTCGGGCGAGCCAAGGAAATCATAGGCGTCCTTGGCGGCGTTGGCGATGACCAGCGCCTGGGGGTCGGCGAGGCCGATGTCCTCGACCGCCATGCGCACGATGCGGCGCGCCAGGAACAGCGGGTCCTCGCCGGCGTCGAGCATGCGCGCGAAGTAGTACAGCGCGGCATCCGGGTCCGAGCCGCGCACCGATTTGTGCATGGCCGAGATCAGATTGTAATGGCCGTCGGCCGATTTGTCGTAGATCGGCGCGCGGCGCTGCAGGATGTCCTGGAGCTGCACCGCGTTGAAGACCTCGTCCTTGCGCGCGGAGCGCCAGACTTCCTCCGCCAGCGTCAGCGCGGCGCGGCCGTCGCCATCGGCCATGCGGATCAGCACGGCGCGCGCCTCGTCGTCGAGCGGCAGCTTGCGGCCTTCGACGGCTTCAGCGTTGCTGTAGAGCTTCTCGATCGCGGCGGCGTCGAGCGAATGGAACACCAACACGCGCGAACGCGACAACAGAGCGGCGTTGAGCTCGAAGGACGGGTTCTCCGTGGTGGCGCCGACCAGCACGACGGTGCCGTCCTCCATCACCGGCAGGAAGGAATCCTGCTGCGCCCGGTTGAAGCGATGCACCTCGTCGACGAACAGCAGCGTGCCCTGCCCGGTCTCGCGTCGCGCGCGCGCGGCGTCGAACACCTTCTTCAGGTCGGCGACGCCGGAAAACACCGCGGAGATCTGCTCGAAATGGAGCTCGGTAGCATCGGCCAACAGCCGCGCCACCGTCGTCTTGCCGGTGCCGGGCGGGCCCCAGAAGATCAGCGAGCCCAGCGTACGCGTCTCCAGCATGCGCGTCAGCGCGCCGTCGGGTCCGAGGATGTGATCTTGTCCAACCACATCGGACAATTTGTGCGGGCGCAACCGCTCCGGCAGCGGCCGCGGCGCATCCTGCTCCATCCCCGCGGCAGCGAAGAGGCTCGGCCCTCCTTGCTGGGGGCGCTTCGGACTCATCCGCCGAGCGTGACGTTGATTTGCTGGCCGCCGCGCAGCACGGTGATGCGCCAGATCCGTGCGGACTCCCGCGACGCCTTGTCGAGATCCGTGGTCTTGCCGATCTTCTGGTTGTTCACGGCCATGATCACGTCGCCCTTCTGGAAGCCGACATTGGCCGCCGTGGTGCCGTCGCCCGGCTCGAGAATGACGACGCCCTCGGTGTCGGCATCGAGATGCAGCTCGTCGGCCACCGCGGGTGAGATGTTGGCGACCTTGGCGCCCTGGAACGGCGAGCGGCCGTTGATGACCATCTCGTTGCGTCCCGTGTCCGGGGCGGTTTCCAGCGCGACCGCGACCTTCACCGGCTTGCCGCCGCGCTGCAGCTCGATCTGCGCCGTGCCGCCGAGCGGACGGGTGGCAAAGCGGTAGTCGAACGCGTTGGGATCATCGACGGTCTGGCCGTCGATCGACACGATCAGGTCCGACGACTTGATGCCCGCCTTCGCCGCCGGGCTGTTCGCGACCACGGAGGCGACCAGCGCGCCGGTCGGTGAGCGCAGGCCGAGGCTCTCGGCGATCTCGGGCGTCACCGCCTGCAGCCGCGCGCCGAGCCACGGACGCTTGACCGCCTTGCCGCCGCTCTTCGCCGAAGCGACGACCACGCGCACCATGTTGGCAGGGATCGCGAAGCCGATGCCCTGCGAGCCACCGGACTTGGAATAGATCGCGGTGTTGATGCCGACGAGACGTCCGGTCATGTCGACCAGCGCGCCGCCGGAATTGCCCGGATTGATCGCGGCGTCGGTCTGGATGAAGAACTGATAGTCGGTGATGCCGACCTGCGTGCGCGCCAGCGCCGAGACGATGCCATGCGTCACGGTCTGCCCGACGCCGAAGGGATTGCCGATCGCCAGCACGACGTCGCCGACCAGCAGGTCATCGGAATTGGCGAGGTCGAGCGTCGGAAACTGCTCCCTGGTGCCCTTCAGCTTGAGCACGGCCAAATCAGTGCGGCTGTCCTTCAGCACGATCTCGGCCTCGAACTCGCGCTTGTCGGCGAGCGAGACCTTCACCTCGTCGGCGCCCTCGATGACGTGCACGTTGGTGACGACGAGACCGGACGCATCGATCATGACGCCCGAGCCGAGCGAGCGCTGCATCTGCTCCTGCGGGCCGCCCTGCAGGCCGAAGAAGCGACGGAAGATCGGATCGTCGAGGAAAGGATTGCGGTTCTGCACCACCTTGGCCGCGTAGACGTTGACGACCGCCGGCTGCACGCGCTGCACGATCGGCGCATAGGACAGCCGCAGCTCGGCCGCGGATTGCGGCACGCGCCGGTCCTGCGCCGCGAGCGGAGTGGCTGCCAGCAGAGACAGCAGCAGGACCAGTGTGGAGCGAATCAACGTCATGCGAACAATCCTGGGAAAATGACGGCTTGGATATAGGCGGAACGGCCGCCGCGGCCAAGCTCAGGCGGCCTGATGCGGCGTTTTGATGGTCTCTGCAACCGGGCCGCAGGACAGCCGTTCCTGGTGCCGCTCGCCCCAGCTCCTGAGGACCTCGATCACCGGCCGCAGGCTCTCGCCGACCTCGGACAGGGTATAGTCCACCCGCGGCGGCACCTCGGCATAGACCTTGCGAACCACCAGCCCGTCGTCCTCGAGCGCCCGCAGCTGCTTGGTCAGCATGCGCTGGGTGATGCCGGGCATTAGGCGGCGCAGCTCGCCGAAGCGCTGGCTGCCGCCCTGCAGGTGGTAGAGGATCACGCCCTTCCACTTGCCGTCGATCAGGTCGAGCGTGGCTTCGACCGCGCAGCCCGGACGGCGGGTGAAATTCTTCCGTTTCATCGCGTTTTGGCCCAATAGTATCCAAACGGGGACTAGTTCCCCATTTTTACAGTACTTGCTGAAATGACGCCAGAAGGACAAACGAGATCCTATCGCCAAGCCAACCAGGAGGTTGTTCATGAAGGCCGTCGGATACCAGCAGTCGCTCCCCATCACCGAGGACCGCGCGCTGTTCGACTTCGAGACCGCCAAACCCGAGCCGAAGGGACGCGACATCCGCGTCGCAGTGAAGGCGGTGTCGGTCAATCCGGTCGACACCAAGGTGCGCAAGCGCGCCGCACCGCCCGCCGGCGAAACCAAGATCCTGGGCTATGACGCCGCTGGCGTAGTCGAGGCTGTCGGCCCGGACGTGAGCCTGTTCAAGCCCGGTGACGAGGTGTTCTACGCCGGCTCGATCCTGCGCCAGGGCACCAATGCCGAATTCCATCTGGTCGACGAGCGCATCGTCGGCCGCAAGCCGAAGAGCCTGTCGTTCGCCGAGGCCGCCGCCCTGCCCCTGACCTCGATCACCGCGTGGGAGCTGCTGTTCGACCGGCTCGGCGCCACCCCCGGCAAGAGCCTCGATGACCGCACCTTGCTGATCACGGGCGCCGCCGGCGGCGTCGGCTCGATCCTGATCCAGCTGTCGCGCCGCCTCACCGGCCTGACCGTGCTCGCCACCGCCACCCGGCCCGAGTCGCGCGACTGGTGCCTGAAGCTCGGCGCCCATGCCGTGATCGACCATGGCAAGCCGATGAAGGCGCAGATCGACGCGATGAAGCTGCCGCCGGTCGCGCTCATCGCGAGCCTCACCCACACCGACCAGCACTACAAGGCGATCGCCGACTTCATGGCGCCGCAGGGCAAGTTCGGCCTGATCGACGATCCCGCCGAGTTCTCACTCGCAGCCTTCAAGGGCAAGGCGATCTCGATCCACTGGGAATCGATGTTCACCCGCTCCTCGTTCACGACGCCGGACATGATCGCCCAGCATCATCTTCTGAACGACGTCGCCGACCTGATCGACAAGGGCGTGATCCGCACCACGCTCGGCGACAACTACGGCACCATCAACGCGGCCAACCTCAAGCGCGCGCATGCGCTGATCGAGAGCAACACATCGCGCGGCAAGATCGTGCTGGAGGGGTGGGGTTAACTCACAGGCCTCGTAGGGTGTGCAAAGGCGTGCCTGCGGTCTCTCCAGGCGCGAGAGATCGCGGTGGCGCCGTGCCCCACCATCCCGCCGATGCGCTCGCTGATGACGGTGGGCACGCCGCCGCCTGGCGGCGGCCGCTTTGCCCACCCTCCGGCGCCACCGCCATGCTATGATACGCTTCGCCTTACAATAAACGCATGTAGCCGGCTGGCAGAGGCAAGCGTCCGTGAGCAGCCTGAAGTCCGCGACCAACCCGCCCGCCGATCACGGCCGCCGCTCCGGATCTCCGCACGAAGTTCTGCGGATCTTCCTCACGCTCGGCCTGACCTGCTTCGGCGGTCCGATCGCCCATATCGGCTATTTCCGCGACGAATTCGTCGTCAGGCGGAAATGGATCGACGAGCATGCCTATGCCGATCTGGTCGGGCTGTGCCAGTTCCTGCCCGGCCCCGCCAGCAGCCAGGTCGGCTTCTCCATCGGGCTGATGCGCGCCGGCTATCTCGGCGCGCTCGCGGCCTGGACCGGCTTCACCCTGCCGTCGGCCGCCGTGCTGATCCTGTTCGCCTATGGTGCGGGCCGTCTGAGCGGACCGATCGGCAGCGGCCTGCTGCATGGGCTGAAGCTGACCGCCGTCGCCATCGTCGCGCAGGCGGTCTGGGGCATGGCGCGCTCGCTGTGCCCGGATCGTGCGCGCGCCTCGATCGCGGTCGCCGCGACGCTCATCATCCTGTCGAGTACGGCGTCGGTTGCGCAGATCGGAGCGATCGTCCTCGGTGGGCTCGCCGGCCTCTGGCTATGCCGCGGCGAGCCGGCGCCGTCGGGACACGTCGCGATCCCGGTGTCGCGGAGCGTGGGGCTGACGGCGCTCGCGCTGTTCGTCATCCTGTTGGCGGGACTTCCGCTGCTGCGCGGCCTCACCGGATCGACGCCGCTTGCCTTGTTCGACGCGTTTTATCGCTCCGGCGCGCTGGTGTTCGGCGGTGGACATGTCGTGCTGCCGCTGTTGCGCGAAGCCTTCGTCGGACCTGGCTGGCTGAGCGACGACGCCTTTCTCGCCGGTTACGGCGCTGCGCAGGCCGTGCCGGGCCCGCTCTTCACCTTCGCCGCCTATCTCGGCACCGTGGTCGCTCCGGAGCCGCATGGGATTGTCGGGGCCGCGCTCGGCCTGGTGGGCATCTTCCTGCCGGGCATGCTCGTCCTGCTCGCCGCGCTGCCGTTCTGGGACTCGTTCCGCAAACGCGCCGGCGCCCAGGCCATGATGCGGGGTGTCAACGCCGCGGTCGTCGGTGTGCTGGGAGCGGCCCTCTACGACCCGGTCTGGACGACCACCATCCACAACGCCGCGGATTTTGGCATCGCGCTGGTCGGTTTCGTCCTCTTGGTCGCCTGGCGCGCGCCGCCACTCGTCGTGGTCACGTTCAGCGCAGCTGCCGGTGTCGCAGCCGCGCTGGTGTGACCGACGCCGTCCATTACATGGTGGCAAAGCGCCGCCGAAGCGGCGCCTTGCCGCCCAGCGGGCTGCCGTGCGCGGCTAATTATGCTTCTTCCAGAAGATGCGCGCGCCCTGTACCGATTGCGCGACGTTGATGCGGGCACGCTCGAACGGCGTCACCACGCCGTCGGCCTTGGCCTTGTTTTCCAGCTTCTGGACGTGGATCTGACCGCGGACGAGCTGCTGGGCCTCCGGATAGGTCAGCCGTCCGCTCGCGATGCCGTTGTAGATGCGATGTGACTGGTTGTGCTGACGCGCATCGATCAGCGGCGTGCCCGCCAGGCTTGCGCCCGATGTCAGCACGAGCAGCAACGCAGCGGCCATGATGGACTTCATTTCACTCTCCTGTGGTTGTCGTCCACTGGCGTGAAGACGTCATTGTCCGCACTTCTCCAGCGAACGGCCACCAGGATGCGCGCGATCAGCGGTGTCGACCGTGCCCGCGCTCACACTGCAGCCCGTGCCGGCCGATGAAGACGAATGCCGCCGCGATCGCCGGTCCGGCAGAGCCGCATTTGACGCCGTGAGGCGCCTTCCGAAAAAAATGCGGGTTGCGTGAGCTACCGGTCTTGCAAATCTCACCTTTGGGTGCATGTTCGCGTCGCACTACTTTTGAATGAATCATTTTTAACAATCATTTGCGACGCATGGCGGCGACCATCGGCCCGTTCCAGCGCGCACATCAATGGAGACCGGCCATGAAGATGATTCAGTGGCTCATGCTCACTTTCGCGACGACCGTCACCGCAAGCGGCCTTGCCGGCGCCTTCAACCCTGTCAGCGCCGCCCCCGCCGCCGGCGAAGAACTGCCCGGCCTTCGGCTGGTCGGAGGGACTGGGCAATTATCTCAAGCCGGACGCCGCCTTCCCCACCTCCGACACCAAGACCATCCCGACGCCGGACTGCAATTTCCATCAATGGTCGTGGGAGGCCTTCGTCTGGGCGACGGCGCTGGTGAAGGATTCGGGCTCCGGCGCCGCCGTCCCGCGGTTCATGACCTTGGCGACGCCAGACGAGTTGCTCAGCAACGCGGAGAATGCCGGCGCACCACGGCCGCGCCCGCTGACGCTGGCGGCCCGTGCCCAGGTCTTCCACGGCACGGCCGGCTTCACTGAAGGCGCCGGCGCCATCGTCGAAGCCGACGGCAACATGCTGGTCGCGCAGAACGGCTATCCCGTCTACGCCTCGGTCCACATGAACCAGGGCTATTTCAACACGGCGCGCAAGAACCTGATCGCGACCGGTGGCTACCAGAGCCAGCCGGCGGATTCCTCCTTCGCCGTGGGCGATGCGGTGTTCAAGGCGACGTGGCTGCGGCTCGACCCCGGCCAGGCGCCGCCTGCCGGCGCCTATACGACCCAGGCACAGGTGCCGGTGCTGGAGAACAACGTCACGCCCGGCCTGATCACGATCCGCCCGACCCCCGGCAAATTCGTCACGGTGACCGTGGCGCTGGTCGGCCTGCACGTGGTCGGCTACACCGAGAACCACCCCGAATTCCTGTGGGGCACGTTCGAGCTGAAGAACAACTCGCCGCAGACGCCGGACAACACCTTCGCGCCATCGGCGAGCCGCTCGAATCCGAAGAGCTACACGCTCTACAAGGGCGGCACGCCGTTCTCGCAGGTCAACATCGCGGCACTGCCCGGCGCCAACCGGCCACAACTGCGTCTCGCCCCGGCGACCCAGAAGCTGACGCCGGTGACCAACGTCGTGCTCGAGAACCAGACCGGCGGCGAGAACCAGCCCAACGGCGTCGGCAACATCTTCGCGATCACCGCGCAAGCCCAGGGCTTTCTCTCCGGCCTGAAGGGCCCGCAATCGACCTTCGCGAACTACGCCCTCGACGGCACCGTCTGGATGCTTCCCAACTCGTATAATCTGAACAGCAACCAGACCAGCGCGGTCGGATCGGTCAATCTCGCCAACGCCACCGCCGAGACCTTCGTGCAGAACGCCGACAACACGCCGATCAAGAACGTGCTGAACTGCTTCCTGTGTCACAACCCTACGTCCTATTCGTTCCAGACGCCGCCGCCGGCCAAGCTGCCGAACCGGCTGATCGCGCTGAGCCACGTGCTGTCGATCGGCTCGCCCTATGAGGTGCCGAACTCGATCTCCGGCCGGCTCCTGATGCGGCCGGATCCGTTCAGGAAGTAGGCCGGCGAACCTTGCGCAACGGCGGCGCCGGCAACGCGCCGCCGACAGCCCTTTCGAGCCGATGGCGAGATCTCCAGGATCTGCCATCAAGCGGTTGAACCGACACCGGTTATCGGCGCGCTCAAGATGGTGGATGAGCGCTGCGGTCAGGACGGCGCTGTGGCTTGCTTCGGCTCTTGCGCTGCTTCAGCCTTCGTCTCAGCTCGGGCGACGAAGCCCTTGGCCAGCGCGTGATAGAGCCCCTCCTCGCAGATCAGACGCGAGGTGCCGTAGGCGATTAGCGAGGCCATCATCAGCGGCACCACCATGGCGTGGTTGTCGGTCATCTCCGTGACGATGACGAAGGCGGTGATCGGCGCCTGCACCACGCCCGCGAAATAGGCGACCATGCCGAGCAGCATGATCGGCGCCAGCGGCGACTGCTGGAACAGGCTGGCGACGTTGGCGCCGATGCCCGCCCCGACCGCGAGCGACGGCGCGAAGATGCCGCCAGGAATGCCGCTGATCGCGGCGAAGGTGGTGGCTAGGAATTTCATCACGCCAAAATCGCCCGGCAGCGGCGTGCCGGTCTCCAGCGCCCCTTTCACCTGGGCATAGCCGGTGCCGTAGATCGTGTCGCCGGAGGCGAGGCCGCATAGGGAGACGGCGAAGCCGCAGGCAAGCGCGAACGGCAGCGGGTGGCGCTTGATGAGCCGGCCGGCCGCCCCTGGCAGCCCGCGCGCCATCGTGATCAGGATGCGGCTGAACAGGCCGCCGGCGGCTCCGCCCAGGACCCCGCAGATGGGCACCGCCAGCCAGTCGATGCCCTTGCCGAGCGCGATCGGCGTCGTGCCGAAATAGGCGTAGTTGCCCATCAGGGCCAGCGAGGTCAGGCCAGCGGCGATCACGGTGGCGATGACGAGGCTCGAGGTCCGCGTCTCGAAGGCGCGGCTCATCTCCTCGATGCCGAACACGATGCCGGCCAGCGGTGTGTTGAAGGCGGCCGCGACGCCGGCGGCGGCGCCGGCCAGGATCAGGCCCGGCTGCCGCCGCGGCGACAGCCGGCCGAGCGCGAACATGATGGAGGCGCCGACCTGCACCGTCGGGCCCTCGCGGCCGACCGAGCCGCCGCACAGCAGCCCGAGCAGGGTCAGCAGCACCTTGCCGATGGCGATGCGGATCGACACCAGCGGGCTGCGCGCGCTCGTGTCGGTCAGGTGCCGCGCGGCGATCGCCTGCGGGATGCCGCTGCCTTGCGCGTTCGGGAAGAAGCGCTGGGTCAGATAGACCGACAGCGCGAAGCCGACGGGCGTCACCACCAGCGACGCGTAGCGTGATTTCGACAGCAACCAGTTGAAGGCGAGCTGGGCCAGGTCGGCGAGCTCAGCCAGGGCCACGGCCGCCGCGCCCACCACAAGGCCGCCGGCCACGAACAGCACCCGCCGCTGCCACCGCGCCGAGGTCAGCTTGAGCCAACGCTTGCGGCGGGGGTGATGGTCAGCATGGGCGCAACGGAGTCCGTTCTCTACGCAGGTGCAGCACCCTCGACGAAAATCAGCCGGCGGTCCAGCGCCTTCCTGCGTTCGCCCAGCGCGTCGGCGTATTCGGCCGACGCATACCATTCGCGCAGCCGGGCCATCGACGGGAACTCGACGATGATGAGGGTCTTGGCCGGCGGGCCGCCTTCGACCGTCTCGGAGGTCCCGCCGCGGACCAGATAGCGCCCGCCGTATTGCGCGATCGAGTGCGCCGCGAGCGTGCGATAGCGCTCCATCGCTTGGGCATCGCGAACCTCGACCTCGGAGATGACGTAAGCCGCCATGGCCGGTCTCAGGCGACGGTGTCGAGGATGCCGCCCTCGGCGCGCAGGGCGGCACCGTTGGTGGCGGAAGCCTGCCTGGAGGCGGCGTAGACGACCATGTTGGCGATCTCGTCGACGCTGGCGAAGCGCTGCAGCAGCGAGGCCGGCCGGTGCTGCTTGACGAAGGACGAGGCCGCCTCCTCCTCCGACTGGCCGTTCTGGCGGGCGAGATCCTTGACGAAGGTCTCGACGCCCTCCGACATCGTCGGTCCCGGCAGCACCGCGTTGACCGTCACGCCGGTGCCGCGGGTCAGCTTGGCAAGCCCGCGCGAGACCGCGAGCTGCGCGGTCTTGGTCATGCCGTAGTGGATCATCTCGGTGGGAATGTTCACCGCCGACTCCGAGGAGATGAAGATGATGCGCCCCCAGTCGCGCTTCAGCATGCCCTGCATGTAGGCGCGCGCCATGCGCACGCCGGACATCACGTTGATCTCGAAGAAGCGGCTCCAATCCTCGTCGGGAATGTCGAAGAACTCCTTCGGCTCGAAGATGCCGGCATTGTTGACGAGAATGTCGACCTCGGGCAGCGCGGTGACGATGGCGTTGCAGCCGCCGATCTGAGCGACATCGCCGGCGACGCCGCGCAGCTTGGCGGCCCGGACCGCCTGCTTGAGCTTCGCGACCGCCTCATCGACACGGGCTTGGCTGCGACCATTGATGACGACCTCCGCGCCGGACGCGGCAAGCCCCTTGGCGATGGCAAAACCGATGCCGGCGGTCGAACCGGTGACGAGGGCGGTCTTTCCCGAGAGGTCGATGTGCATGAGCAGCTCTCCGTTGTGCTGAAGGAACGGATGTGGGGCGTCGTGGCGCCGAAGCAACGCGCCATGCGCAGAGCTGATCCTCTTCCGCGTGCCAGCCAGGTTGAGCGGGGGCCGAACCTTAGCTTGTGGTGCCCGTCAGGATTGCGACCTGGCGCTGCCCCTTCAGCAGCTCCCCAAACTCGACAGCGAAGCGTTCGAGGATCGCATATTCGGTCAGGAAGCGGATCGAGGCGCTGTTCTGCACGTCGGCATCCGGTGTGCTCTGAACGAGCGTGGCCAGATCCGTATGCACCAACAGATGCCCGCGGAAATCATACGGCTTGACGACGATCCGGACGAAGCATTGCGCAAGGGCTCCCTGCCCATCGAAGTAGCCACCTTCGATCATCGGCGGCTTGTCCCGCGACAGCGGATAGGAGCGCAGATCCTTCACGAAATCATCCAGGTCGCGGCCGAGCCACGCCTCGCCGCGCCCGGCAAACGCGCCAGCCCTGGCCGTCGCGATGATCTTGCCTGTGCCGTCCTCATCCCGCTCGTAGGCGATGCGCAGCTCTGCCGTGCTCATGGCGGCTCTCCGGGCGATAAGCTCCAAACGAAAACGGCGCCCGAAGGCGCCGTCTTGCAAAACTAGGATCGGATCGCTGCTTACGCGGCTTCCGAGGTCTCCTGCACCGGACCTGAGTCCTGGCCCTTGGCATCGACGTCGCGATCGACGAACTCGATCACGGCCATAGCGGCGTTGTCGCCGTAGCGGAAGCCGGCCTTGATGATGCGGGTGTAGCCGCCGTTGCGGTCCTTGTAGCGGGGTGCCAGGACGTCGAACAGCTTCTTGACCTGGTCGACGTCGCGCATCTCCGCAATCGCCTGGCGACGCAGGGCGAGACCGCCCTTCTTGCCGAGGGTGACGAGCTTCTCGACGATCGGCCGCAGCTCCTTGGCCTTCGGCAGCGTGGTGACGATCTGCTCGTGCTTGATCAGCGCGGCGCACATGTTGGCGAACATCGCCTTGCGATGCTCGGCGGTGCGGTTGAGCTTCCGATGAACCTTGCCGTGACGCATTGTCTTAGTCCTTCATTTCAATCTGCCGCGACGGTTCGTCGGACATGTTGCTCAGGTGGGCTGCCTGCGTTCGCCCGGTGGAGGTGGTTATTCCGGGGCGATGCGCAGCATCGAACCCGGAATCTCGAACTTCGCGGTGCGCAATTGCGCACCTGAGGGTTAGCCTCTTCGAGGCGCCCCGGAATGACGAATGCTCAGTAGTGATCCTCGAAGCGCTTGGCCAGCTCGTCGATGTTCTCCGGCGGCCAACCCGGCACTTCCATGCCGAGATGCAGACCCATCTGGGCCAGCACTTCCTTGATCTCGTTCAGCGACTTGCGGCCGAAGTTCGGGGTGCGTAGCATCTCCGCTTCCGACTTCTGCACGAGGTCGCCGATGTAGACGATGTTGTCGTTCTTCAGACAGTTCGCCGAACGCACCGACAGCTCGAGCTCGTCCACCTTCTTGAGGAAGGCCGGATTGAAGGCGAGGTCCGGGATGATCTCCTGGGCGACTTCCTTGCGCGGCTCTTCGAAGTTGACGAAGACGTTGAGCTGATCCTGCAGGATGCGCGCGGCATAGGCCACCGCGTCCTCCGGCGTGATCGCGCCGTTGGTCTCGATCGTCATGGTCAGCTTGTCGTAGTCGAGGATCTGGCCCTCGCGGGTGTTCTCGACCTTGTAGGAGACCTTGCGGACCGGAGAGAACAGGCTGTCGACCGGGATCAGGCCGATCGGCGCGTCCTCGGGACGGTTACGATCGGCGGCGACATAGCCCTTGCCGGTCGCGACCGTGAACTCCATGCGGATCTCGGCGCCCTCGTCCAGGGTGCAGAGCTGCAGGTCGGGGTTCAGAACGACGATGTCGCCGACGGTCTGGATGTCGCCGGCGGTGACCGCGCCAGGGCCCTGCTTCTTCACGACCATCCGCTTCGGGCCCTCGCCCTGCATCTTGATCGCGATATCCTTGATGTTCAGCACGATGTCGGTGACGTCCTCGCGGACACCAGCGATCGAGGAGAACTCGTGCAGCACGCCGTCGATGTGCACCGACTGCACAGCGGCGCCCTGCAGCGACGACAGCAGGATGCGGCGCAGCGCATTGCCGAGCGTCTGACCGAAACCGCGCTCCAGCGGCTCGGCAACCACGGTGGCGAAACGGGTCGCGTCGGAGCCCGGCGTGACCTGGAGCTTGTTCGGCCGAATCAATTCTTGCCAATTCTTCTGGATCGTCACTGTTTCACCCATGGGCCAGTCATGGGATCTGACTGACTGGCGTTGGAGAACCGCGCTTCAGATCGCGGCAGTCAAAATGTCTCAAAAGCACGACGAGGCGGACATGCTGTCCGCCTCCTTCAGATTAGACGCGCCGACGCTTGCGCGGGCGGCAACCATTGTGCGGGATCGTCGTCACGTCGCGGATCGAGGTGACCGTGAAACCCGCAGCCTGCAGCGCACGGAGCGCCGATTCACGGCCGGAGCCCGGGCCGGCAACCTCGACCTCGAGGGTGCGCATGCCGTGTTCCTGGGCCTTCTTGGACACGTCCTCCGCCGCGACCTGCGCGGCATACGGGGTCGACTTGCGCGATCCCTTGAACCCCATCGTGCCGGCCGACGACCAGGCAATGGTGTTGCCCTGCGCATCGGTAATGGTGATGGTGGTGTTGTTGAACGACGAATTCACGTGGGCGACGCCGGAGGCGATGTTCTTGCGCTCACGACGGCGGACACGTGCGGCTTCCTTGGCCATATAAGTACCTTTCTCGAGATCTCAACGCCGCCGTAGTGCCAGCGGCTACACCAGAAAGGCGAATGGTGAATAGCGAGTAGCGAATAGGGATCGCCCCTATTCGCCACCCGCTATCAGCAGTTCGCCAGATTACTTCTTCTTGCCGGCAATCGCCTTGGCCGGTCCCTTGCGCGTACGCGCATTGGTGTGGGTGCGCTGGCCGCGCACCGGCAGGCCGCGACGATGGCGCAGGCCGCGATAGCAGCCGAGGTCCATCAGACGCTTGATGTTGATGCCGGTCTCGCGCCGCAGGTCGCCCTCGACGACGTAGTCGCGGTCGATGATTTCGCGGATCTGCAGGACTTCCTGGTCGCTCAGCTGGTTGACGCGGCGATCCTCGGCGATCTTGACCTTGTCAATGATCTCGCCCGCGATCTTCGGGCCGATGCCATGGATATACTGGAGCGCGATCAGGACGCGCTTGTTGGTCGGGATGTTGACACCGGCAATACGGGCCACGGACTTCTCTCCTGTCACCGATCCCAGGACGGACCGGTCTTCGTTCTCGCTATCTCGGGCAGGTGTCCGCAAACGCGAACAAGACGCCCACCCCTCGATTCGTGGGGCCCGGCATCTTTGGAAAACCATCCGACTTGGATGCGGGCTTATTAATGGATTCACACGGCGGTCGTCAACCGCCCCTACAAGATCCGATCACCTCTTGGCGCGCTTTTTTGCAGCCTTTGCAGAGGTTTTCCGGGTCCCCTTGGTCACCTTTGCAGCGGGCTTGGAAGCCTTCTTCGACGCCTTGGAGGCCTTTTTCGGCGCCGTCTTGGCTGCCTTTCTGACCGTCTTGGCTGCCTTTCTGACCGTCTTGGCGGGCTTTTTGGCTGTCTTTCCGGCCTTTTTGGCCGGTGCAACCGGCTTCGGAGCCTTTTTGGCGGCCTTCTTGGCCGATTTTGCCGGCGCGGTCTTCGCTGACGCCTTGGCACTGCGCTTGGCCGGGTTCGCCTTTTTGGCCGCCCGGCTGCCGCCGGTGTTGCCGACGGCGGCCAGGATCCGTCCGATCTCCTCGGTGACCTGTTCGATCGGCATCATGCCGTCGACGGTCGCCAGCATCCGGTGGTCCGAATAATAGTGGATCAGAGGCTCGGTCTGGTCGCGGTAGCTGGCCAGACGCTTGGTCAGGACCTCCGGCGTATCATCGGCCCGCACAGCCTCACCGCGCGCGCGGGTCTCGGCGGCCCGGCGCTCGACGCGCTCCAGCAGCACGCCCTCATTGACGCGGAGCTCGATCACCGCGTCGAGCTTCATCTGCTTCTGCTTCAGCAGCGCATCCAGCGCCTCGGCCTGCGGCACGGTGCGGGGGAAGCCATCGAGGATGAAACCATTGGCGGCGTCCGGCTGCTCGATCCGGTCCGCAATGATGCCGACCACGACCTCGTCCGGGACCAGACCACCCGCCGCCATGATGTCCTTGGCCTTCAGCCCGATCGGCGTCTGCGCCGCCACCGCGGCGCGCAGCATGTCGCCGGTCGACAGCTGGACGATGCCATACTGCTGCACCAGGCGCTGCGCCTGCGTTCCCTTGCCCGAACCGGGCGGCCCCAGAAGAATGAGTCTCATCGAATTTCGCCCCCCGGCACACGGTGAGCGACCCTCCCGCACACCTTGTTCTTGGCTTGTTGGTTCCCGGGCCGCGATCCGCCGCTATCCGCGGCGGCGCCCCGCAACTTCGACTTCCTGATCAGCCCCTCATACTGATGGGCGAGCAGATAACCCTGAACCTGCGCCACGGTATCCATCGTAACGCTGACCACGATCAGAAGCGAAGTGCCACCAAAGTAGAACGGGACGGAAGCGTAGGAAATCAGAATTTCCGGGATCAGACACACGATCGCCAGATAGATGGCGCCGAGCACGGTGATCCGCGACAGCACGTAATCGATATATTCCGCGGTGCGCTCGCCCGGCCTGATGCCGGGGATGAAGCCGCCATGCTTCTTCAGGTTGTCGGCGGTCTCGGTCGGGTTGAACACGATCGCGGTGTAGAAGAAGGCAAAGAACAGAATCAGCGCCAGATACAGCATCAGGAACAGCGGCCGGCCATGACCGAGCTGCGTCGTGATCCACTGGAACCACTCCGGCCCCTTGCCGGCGTTGAAATTGGCGACCGTGGTCGGCAGCAGCAGCAGCGACGAGGCGAAGATCGGCGGGATCACGCCCGAGGTGTTCAGCTTCAGCGGCAGATGCGAGGACTGGCCCTCGAACATCTTGTTGCCGACCTGGCGCTTCGGATATTGGATCAGGAGCCGGCGCTGGGCGCGCTCCACGAACACGATGAAGGCGATCACGGCGACGGCCATCACGATGACGATCAGGATCAGGCCGGTCGACAGCGCACCCTGACGGCCGAGCTCGAGCATGTTGGCGAGCGCCGAGGGCAGCTCGGCCACGATGCCGGACAGGATGATCAGCGAGATGCCGTTGCCGATGCCGCGCGAGGTGATCTGCTCACCGAGCCACATCAGGAACATGGTGCCGCCGGTCAGCGTGATCGCGGTGGAGAGGCGGAAGAACAGGCCGGGATCGGCGACGACGTTGCCCGCGCCTTCGAGGCCGACGGCGATGCCGTAGGACTGCACGGCAGCGAGAATCACCGTCAGATAGCGGGTGTACTGGTTCAACATCTTGCGGCCAGCCTCACCCTCTTTCTTGAGGGCTTCGAGCTGGGGCGAGACGGTGGTGAGCAGCTGAATGATGATCGATGCCGAGATGTACGGCATGATGTTCAGCGCGAAGATCGCCATGCGGTGGATGCCGC
Organism: Bradyrhizobium oligotrophicum; assembly: GCA_050641875.1. Classification (GTDB taxonomy): domain Bacteria; phylum Pseudomonadota; class Alphaproteobacteria; order Rhizobiales; family Xanthobacteraceae; genus Bradyrhizobium; species Bradyrhizobium oligotrophicum_B. Next base: position 5,026,160 of record CP192619.1, on the reverse strand, counting down.
CGCCGGCGAACATGTTGAACATGCCGAGAATGCCGCCGGCCTGGGTGCGGAACACCGAGTCCCAGATGTTCGGGTCGATGCCCGGCAGCGGAATGTAGGTGCCGAGGCGGTAGACCAGAAGCGCGCCGAGGGTGAACCAGATGCGCTTCTTCAGCTCATCGGCCTTCGCGAGCGCGCCGAAATTGAGGTTTGCCGCCAGTTGTTCCGCTGCTGAGGCCATGTCTCAGCTTTCTCCCGCCGCCCTTCTTCACCGCACTGGGCCCCGCGAGGGCTCGCAGGGCTGGGCAGACGTCGGATATTATCTGGTGCGCGGGCGCGTTCTGTCCATTGCCCTGCCCTATCCGGCATGCGCCGGCGGCAGGGCAATGACGCAGATGTTACGCCGCCTCGCCTTCATCCTTGGCTGGCGCCAGGAGCTTGACGGTGCCGCCGGCCTTCTCGACCGCCGCGATCGCCGACTTCGAAGCACCATGCACCTCGATGTTGATCTTGGCCTTGAGTTCGCCACGGCCGAGCAGACGCACGCCGTCCTTGGACCGACGCAGCGCACCGGACTTCACGAGGGACTCGGCGTTGATCACGCTGCCGGCATCGAGCTTCTTGGCATCGATCGCCTGCTGGATCCGGTCGAGATTGATCTCGACGAAATCGAGCGCGAAGATGTTGTTGAAGCCGCGCTTCGGCAGACGGCGATGCATCGGCATCTGACCGCCTTCGAAGCCCTTGATGCGCACGCCGGAGCGCGCGGTCTGGCCCTTGCCGCCACGGCCGGAGGTCTTGCCCTTGCCGGAGCCGATGCCGCGGCCGACGCGCATGCGCTTCTTGCGCGCGCCGGCGTTGTCGGCGATATCGCTGAGCTTCATCGCCCTTCTCCTTACTTCTCGTCGACGATGCGGACGAGATGATGAACCTTGGTGATCATGCCGCGGACCGCCGGCGTATCCGGCAGCTCGGTCACCCGGCCGATCTTGTTGAGCTTCAACCCGATCAGCGTCTCGCGCTGCGAGTGATGCCGGCGGATCGGGCTGCCGATCTGCTCGATCTTGATCGTCTTGGCGCTAGCCATGGTCTTCACTCCGAGTTGCGCCATCCAAAGGACGGCGCGCGTTCGTTAGTCGGCTGCTGCCTCGGCATCGCCACCGACGCGGCGGGCCTGCAGAGTCGACACCTTGATGTTGCGGCGCGCGGCAACCGAGCGCGGGCTATCCTGGTGCTTCAGCGCGTTGAAGGTGGCGCGCACCATGTTGTACGGGTTGGACGAGCCGATCGACTTCGCCACCACGTCCTGGATACCCAGCGTCTCGAACACGGCGCGCATCGGGCCGCCGGCGATGATGCCGGTACCGGCCGGAGCCGCACGCAGATAGACGCGGCCCGCACCGTGACGACCGAAGATGTCGTGATGCAGGGTCCGGCCCTCGCGCAGCGCGACGCGGGTCAGGTTGCGCTTGGCGGAGTCGGTCGCCTTGCGGATCGCCTCCGGCACTTCGCGCGCCTTGCCGTGGCCGAAACCGACCCGGCCCTTCTGATCGCCGATCACGACGAGCGCCGCAAAGCCGAAGCGCTTACCGCCCTTCACGACCTTCGCGACTCGGTTGATGTGGACGAGCTTGTCGACGAACTCGCTGTCGCGCTCCTCGCGCTCCTTGCGATCGCGACCGCCTCGTTCCCGTTCACCTGCCATGGTGCTATCCAATCTTCTGAGGGGCTCTCGCGCCCATATCCATTGATGTTAGAAGCTCAGCCCGCTCTCGCGCGCCGCGTCGGCCAGGGCCTTGACGCGCCCGTGATAGAGATAGCCGCCGCGATCGAACACGACTTCCTTGATCCCAGCCTTCACCGCGCGCTCGGCGAGCAGCTTGCCCACCGCCTTCGCCGCGTCGATGTCGGCACCGGTGTTGCCGGCCGAGCGCATCTCCTTCTCCATCGACGACGCAGAGGCGAGCGTCTCGCCCTTCTGATCGTCGATGACTTGAGCGTAGATGTGCTTCGACGAGCGGAACACCGACAGACGCGGACGGCCGCCGGCGGAGCGGCGCAGCGACAGCCTCACACGCTGCTTGCGCCGGGCATTCGTAACCTTGGCTCTCGACATGTCCGGCTCCGTTACTTCTTCTTGCCTTCCTTGCGGAAGATAAATTCGCCCGCGTACTTCACGCCCTTGCCCTTATAGGGCTCCGGCGGCCGGTAGGCGCGGATTTCAGCGGCCACCTGGCCGACGCGCTGCGAGTCGATGCCCGTGACCGTGATTTCGGTCGGCTTCGGCACCGCGATCGTGATGCCCTCCGGGATCTGGTAGACGACATCGTGGCTGTAGCCGAGCGCGAGCTGCAGGTTCTTGCCCTGCATCGCGGCGCGGTAACCGACGCCGGTGATCTCGAGCTTCTTCTCGAAGCCCTTGGTCACGCCTTCGACCAGATTCGCGATCTGGGCGCGAGCGGTACCATAGAGCGACCGGGCGCGCTTGGTTTCGGAACGCGGAGCAACCTTGACCTGGCCGCTCTCGAACTTCACGTCCACGTCGTCATGGACGATGAACTGAAGCTGGCCCTTCGGCCCCTTCATCTTGACGGTCTGTCCGTCGACGGAGGCCGTCACTCCGGACGGCACCGCCACAGGCTTCTTGCCAATACGTGACATGGCTCAATCCTTCTTAGAACACCGTGAAGAGAACTTCACCGCCGACATTCGCGTCACGCGCGCTATGGTCGGCCATGATTCCCTTCGGCGTCGACAAAACAGAAATTCCGAGCCCGTTGTTCACGCGCGGCAGGTTCTTCACCGAGGTGTAGACGCGCCGGCCGGGCTTGGAGACGCGCTCGATCTCGCGGATCACGGGCTCGCCGTCGAAATATTTCAGCTCGATCTCGAGCTCGCTGCGGCCCGAGGGATGCTCCACCGTGGCATAGCCGCGGATGTAGCCTTCGGACTTCAGCACCTCGAGCACGCTGGCGCGCATCTTGGAGCCGGGAGTCGAGACCTTCGACTTCGAGCGCATCTGCGCGTTGCGGATACGGGTGATCAGATCGCTGATGGGATCGTGCGTTGACATGGTGCGACCCTCCTTACCAGCTCGACTTCACGAGGCCCGGAACCAGGCCCTTCGACCCGAGCTCGCGCAGCGCGATGCGGCTCAGCTTGTTCTTGCGGTAGACCGAGCGGGGACGGCCCGTGAGCTCGCACCGGTTGCGGATGCGGGTGGCCGACGAATTGCGCGGCATCTCGGCCAGCTTCAGGGTCGCGGCGAAGCGCTCCTCCATCGGCTTGGTCTTGTCGGCGATGATCGCCTTCAACCGGGCGCGCTTCGGAGCGGCGTTCTTGCTCATCCGCTTGCGCCGGTTGTTCTTCTCGACTGAACTCTTCTTTGCCATGCTTGGCTCCTGGGTATCCGCGTTTGAGAGGCTGTTCAGCGTCTCACTGCCGGAACGGGAAATTGAATGCGGTCAGAAGGGCACGGGCCTCGTCGTCGGTCGTCGCGGTGGTGCACACCGTGATGTCCATGCCCCAGCTCTCCCCCGCCTTGTCGAAGTCGATCTCGGGGAAAATGATGTGCTCCTTGATGCCGAGCGAATAGTTGCCGCGGCCGTCGAAGCTCTTCGGGTTCAGGCCGCGGAAGTCGCGGACGCGCGGCAGCGCGACGTTGATCAGGCGGTCGATGAACTCGTACATCTTGGTCTTGCGCAAGGTGACCTTGCAGCCGATCGGCTGGTTCTCACGCAGCTTGAAGGTCGCGATGGCGACGCGCGAATAGGTCACGACCGCCTTCTGGCCGGCGATCAGCGACAGGTCGGCCGCCGCCGTCTCAGCCTTCTTGCGGTCGTTGACCGCCTCGCCGATGCCCATGTTGAGCACGACCTTGTCGAGCCGCGGCACCTGCATGACGTTGGCATAGCCGAACTTCTCGGTCAGCTGGCTCTTGATCTTGCGATCATATTCCTCGCGCAGGCGCGGGGTGTAAGCAGTCTCAGCCATCGATCTCAACTCCCGAGCTCTTGGCAACGCGGACCTTCTTGCCGTCCGCCTGAATCTTGAATCCAACGCGCGTCGGCTTGCCGTCCTTGCCGACATACGCGACGTTCGACAGGTTGATCGGCGCCTCCTTGGAGATGATGCCGCCTTCCTGGTTCTGGGTCTGCTTCTGGTGACGCTTCACCAGGTTGATGCCGCGCACCAGCGCCGTGCCCTCGTCGGGACGCACCTCGAACACCTCGCCGGTGCGACCCTTGTCGCGGCCGGTCAGGACGATCACCTTGTCGCCCTTGCGGATCTTGGCAGCCATCACAGCACCTCCGGCGCAAGCGAAATGATCTTCATGTGGTTCTTGGCGCGCAGCTCGCGCGGCACCGGCCCGAAGATGCGGGTGCCGACCGGCTCCGACTGGTTGTTGATCAGGACGGCCGCGTTGCGGTCGAAGCGGATCACCGAGCCGTCGGCGCGGCGGATGTCCTTGCGGACGCGCACCACGACGGCCTTCATGACGTCGCCCTTCTTCACCTTGCCACGCGGAATGGCTTCCTTGATCGACACCACGATGATGTCGCCGACGGTGGCATAGCGGCGCTTCGAGCCGCCCAGCACCTTGATACACATGACACGGCGTGCGCCGGAATTATCGGCCACGTCGAGGTTGGTCTGCATCTGAATCATTGATGCACCTCGTCCTCTTCATCTGCTGCGCAGGAAAGCTGCGCCTTGTTTGATCCCGAAAGCGAAACCGGCCCCTTTGACAGGGCCGCGTCTCGCGCCTCAGGCGGTTTTCTTGTGCTCGCCCCGGATCACGGTCCAGCGCTTGAGCTTCGAGATCGGCTTGCTCTCCTCGATCCACACCATATCGCCCGGCTTGAACTCGTTGTTCTCGTCGTGCGCGTGGTAGTTCTTCGAGCGGCGGATGGTCTTCTTGTAGATCGGGTGGGTGAAGCGCCGGTCGACGCGCACAACGATCGTCTTGGCCTGCTTGTCGCTGACGACGACGCCCTGAAGGGTCCGTTTCGGCATGTCGAGCCTCTTACTTCGTCTTGGCGCGCTGCTGCGCGGCGATGGTCTTGATACGGGCGATGTCGCGGCGCGCCTCACGCAGCCGCGCGGTGTTCTCCAGCTGCCCGGTGGCACGCTGGAAGCGCAGGTTGAAGCGCTCCTTCTTCAGATTGACGATCGCATCGTCCATCTGATCGGGGCTCATCGCGCGAATGTCGGCAATCTTCATCTCGGCCATGACCATTACTCCGCAATGCGTTCGACGAAGCGCGTCTTGATCGGCAGCTTGGCAGCGGCCAGAAGCAGCGCCTCGCGCGCGATCTGGTTGCTCACGCCGTCGATCTCGAACATCACCCGGCCCGGCTTGACGCGGGCCACCCACAATTCAGGCGAACCCTTGCCGGAGCCCATGCGGACTTCAGCCGGCTTCTTCGACACCGGAAGATCCGGGAACACGCGGATCCAGACGCGGCCGGCGCGCTTCATGTGACGGGTCAAGGCACGACGGGCGGCCTCGATCTGCCGCGCGGTGACGCGATCCGGCTCCATCGCCTTCAGCCCGAACTGGCCGAAGGCCAGCGTCGCGCCCGAGGACGCAACGCCGTGAATACGGCCCTTATGCGCCTTTCGGAACTTGGTCTTCTTTGGTTGCATCATGGCTTTGAGCCCTCAAACCTGTCTTGTCGCGGCTGATCGATCAGGCCGCGTCGCGGCGCGACCGGGGCTGCGAGCTCTCGCCGCCGCCTTCGTTCATCCGCTTGTCCTGTGCCATCGGATCGTGCTCAGGCGATCTCGCCCTTGAAGATCCAGACCTTCACGCCGCAGGTGCCGAAGGTGGTGAACGCGGTGGCCACACCGTAGTCGATGTCGGCACGCAGCGTGTGCAGCGGCACCCGGCCCTCGCGATACCACTCCATGCGGGCGATTTCCGCGCCGCCCAGACGACCCGAGCAGTTGATGCGGATGCCCTCGGCGCCGAGACGCATCGCCGACTGCACGGCGCGCTTCATGGCGCGGCGGAACGCGACGCGGCGCTCGAGCTGCTGCGCGATCGACTCGGCGACCAGGGTCGCATCGAGCTCGGGCTTGCGGATCTCGACGATGTTGATGACGACGTCCGACGAGGTGATGTCGGCGACGCGCTTGCGCAGCTTGTCGATATCGGCGCCCTTCTTGCCGATCACGACGCCCGGACGCGCCGAGTGGATCGTGACGCGGCACTTCTTGTGCGGACGCTCGATCACGATGCGGGCGACGGCCGCCTGCTTGAGCTCCTTGTGCAGGATCTCACGGATCTTGACGTCTTCATGCAGCAGCTTGCCGTACTCGGCCTTGCCGGCGAACCAGCGCGAATCCCAGGTCCGGTTGATGCCGAGACGCAGACCGATCGGATTGATCTTTTGACCCATCGTATTCTCCCAGCGCCTGCTTTAAGCGCTCGCCTCGACCTGACGCACAATGATCGTCAGCTGCGAAAACGGTTTGAAAACTCGGCCCGAACGGCCACGGCCGCGCGGCGAGAAACGCTTCATCACGATTCCCTTGCCGACGAAAGCCTGCGATACGACGAGATCGTCGACCTCGAGCTCGTGGTTGTTCTCGGCATTGGCGATCGCCGATTCCAGGCACTTCTTGACGTCGACCGCAATCCGCTTGCGCGAGAACTGCAGGTCGGCGAGGGCGGCCGACGCCTTGCGGCCGCGGATCATCTGCGCCACCAGGTTCAGCTTCTGCGGGCTCACCCGAAGCATCCGGGCCACAGCCTTGGCCTCGTTTTCGGGGAGGCTCCGTTCGCGCTTTGGTTTGCTCATCGCTTAATCCTCAAGCCTTCTTGGCTTTCTTATCGCCCGAATGGCCGTGGAAGGTGCGGGTCGGCGAGAACTCGCCGAACTTGTGGCCGACCATCTCTTCGTTGATCGCCACCGGCACGTGCTTCTGGCCGTTGTAGACGCCGAACGTCAGGCCGACAAACTGCGGCAGGATGGTCGAGCGGCGGCTCCAGATCTTGATGACGTCGTGACGGCCGGACGCGCGCGCCGCATCTGCCTTCTTGAGCAGCGACGCCTCGACGAACGGGCCTTTCCAGACTGAACGAACCATGTCCGTCGTTCCTTACTTCTTCCGCTTGTGGCGGCTCAAGAGAATGAATTTGTCGGTCGACTTGTTGGTGCGGGTCTTCTTGCCCTTGGTAGGCTTGCCCCACGGAGTGACCGGGTGACGACCGCCCGAGGTACGGCCTTCGCCGCCGCCGTGCGGATGGTCGATCGGGTTCATCGCGACACCGCGGTTGTGAGGCCTGCGGCCCATCCAACGCTTGCGGCCGGCCTTGCCGATCGAGGTATTCATGTGGTCCGGGTTCGACACCGCACCGATGGTGCCGCGGCAGCGGCCGTGCACCAAGCGCTGCTCGCCCGAGTTCAGGCGGACGATCACGTAGTCCTGGTCGCGGCCGACGATCTGGGCGTAGGTGCCGGCCGAACGCGCGAGCTGGCCGCCCTTCCCGATCTTGACCTCGATGTTGTGCACGATCGTGCCGACCGGCATGTTGCCGAGCGGCATGACGTTGCCCGGCTTCACGTCGACATAGTTGCCGGCGACGATGGTGTCGCCGACCGCCAGGCGCTGCGGCGCCAGGATATAGGCGAGCTCGCCGTCCTGATACTTGACCAGCGCGATGAAGGCCGTGCGGTTCGGATCGTACTCCAGCCGCTCGACGGTCGCGGGAACGTCGACCTTGTCACGCTTGAAGTCGACCGTGCGGTACGACTGCTTGTGGCCGCCGCCGAGGAAGCGAACGGTGATGCGGCCGGTGTTGTTGCGACCGCCGCTCGACTGCTTGCCTTCGGTCAGCGCCTTGACCGGCTTGCCCTTGTAGAGGGCCGAACGATCGACCATCACCAGCTGGCGCTGGCCGGGCGTCGTGGGATTGAATGTCTTCAGTGCCATGGCAGCTCAGCCTTACAGTCCGGTGGTCACGTCGATACGGTGGCCCTCTTCGAGGGTCACGATCGCGCGCTTGCTGTCCGATTGCGAACCGAAATTGCCGCGGAACACCTTGGTCTTGCCCTTGCGGACGAGCGTGTTGACGCTCTTGACCTTGACGTCGAACAGCTTCTCGATCGCTTCCTTGATCTGCGGCTTGGTCGCCTTTGCGGCCACCTTGAACAGAACCTTGTTGTGCTCCGAGGCGAACGTCGCCTTCTCGGTCACGACCGGCGCGATGATGATGTCGTAGTGGCGCGGATCGATGGTCTTCATTTGAAGCGCGCCTCCAGCGCATCGATCGCCGCCTTGGTCAGCACGAGCTTCTGACGGCGCAGGATGTCGTAGACGTTGATGCCCTGGATCGGCAGCACGTCCAGGTTCGGGATGTTGCGGGCCGCAGCGGCGAAGCCGTTGTGCAGCTCAGCGCCGTCGATGATCAGCGCGTTGGTCAGGCCGAGACCGGAGAAGTGACCGATCAGCGCCTTGGTCTTCGCCGCCTCCAGGGTGGCGTTCTCCAGCACGACCAGATCACCGTCCTTGGCCTTGGCCGACAGCGCATGCTTCAGCGCCAGGGCACGGACCTTCTTCGGCAGGTCGGTCGCATGCGAGCGCACGACCGGACCGAAGGCGCGGCCGCCGCCACGGAACTGCGGCACGCGAGCCGAGCCGTGACGAGCACCGCCGGTGCCCTTCTGCTTGTACATCTTCTTGCCGGTGCGCCAGATCTCGGCGCGGCCCTTGGCCTTGTGCGTGCCGGCCTGGCGCTTGTTCAGCTGCCACTGAACGCAGCGCTGGATGATGTCGACGCGCGGCTCGAGACCGAAGATGGCGTCGGACAGCTGGACGGAGCCGGCTTCCTTGCCCTCAAGCGTGGTGACTTTCAGTTCCATTTATGCGCCCTCCTGCACGGCCGGCGCTTCGGCAGCCTGCTCACCCGCGACCTTGAACTTGCCGGGCTTCGGCGCTTCCTTCGGCAGCGGCTTCTTCACGGCGTCGCGCACCGAGATCCAGCCACCCTTGGAGCCGGGCACCGCGCCTTCCACCAGGATGAGGCCGCGCTCGACATCCGTCTGCACCACACGCAGGTTCAGCGTGGTGATGCGATCGACGCCCATGTGACCGGGCATCTTCTTGTTCTTCCAGGTCTTGCCCGGGTCCTGACGGCCACCGGTCGAACCGATCGAACGATGCGAGATCGACACACCGTGCGTGGCGCGCAGACCGCCGAAGTTCCAGCGTTTCATGCCGCCGGCGAAACCCTTACCGACCGAGGTGCCGGTGACGTCGACGAACTGGCCGACGACGAAATGGTCGGCCTGGATCTCGGCGCCGACCGGGATCAGCGAATCCTCGCTGACACGGAATTCGGCGAGCTTGCGCTTCGGCTCGACCTTGGCGACCGCGAACTGGCCGCGCTCCGCCTTCGGCATGTAGACCGTCTTGCGGCTGCCGCTGCCGAGCTGCAGCGCGACATAGCCGTTCTTCTCGGTGGTGCGGTGACCGACCACCTGGCAATTGCCGAGCTTCAGCACGGTCACGGGGATATGTTCGCCGGTCTCCGTGAAGACCCGCGTCATCCCGACCTTTTGTGCGATCACTCCGGAGCGCATCGGCGTGCTTCCTGTTCTTCTCTATGTCCGCGAAACGGCGAACGTGAATCCAAAAACTTAGAGCTTGATCTCGACGTCGACGCCGGCGGCCAGATCGAGCTTCATGAGAGCATCGACGGTCTGCGGGGTCGGATCGACGATGTCGAGCAGGCGCTTGTGGGTGCGCATCTCGAACTGCTCGCGGCTCTTCTTGTCGACGTGCGGCGAACGGTTCACGGTGAACTTCTCGATGCGGGTCGGCAGCGGAATGGGTCCGCGAACCTGCGCGCCGGTCCGTTTCGCCGTGTTGACGATCTCGCGCGTCGACGTATCGAGGATACGATGGTCAAACGCCTTGAGACGGATGCGGATATTTTGGCCGTTCATTGCCGTATCTTTCTGTGAGTAGTGAGTGGCGAGTAGCGAACGGCGAATGGATGATCTCCATTCGCCACCCGCCATTCCCTATTCGCTGTTGTTACTCGATGATCGAGGCGACGACGCCGGCGCCGACGGTGCGGCCGCCCTCGCGGATGGCGAAGCGCAGCTTCTCCTCCATCGCGATCGGCACGATCAGGTGCACTTCCATCGCGATGTTGTCGCCCGGCATCACCATCTCGGTGCCTTCCGGCAGGTGAACGACGCCGGTCACGTCGGTCGTGCGGAAGTAGAACTGCGGACGATAGTTGGTGAAGAACGGCGTGTGACGGCCACCCTCTTCCTTGGTGAGGATGTAGGCCTCAGCCTTGAACTTGGTGTGCGGCTTGACCGAACCCGGCTTGCACAGCACCTGGCCGCGCTCGACGTCCTCGCGCTTGGTGCCGCGGAGCAGCGCACCGATGTTGTCGCCGGCCTGGCCCTGATCGAGCAGCTTGCGGAACATTTCGACGCCGGTGACGGTGGTCTTCTGCGTCGGACGGATGCCGACGATCTCGATTTCCTCACCGACCTTGATGATGCCGCGCTCGACACGGCCGGTCACCACGGTGCCACGGCCCGAGATCGAGAACACGTCTTCGACCGGCATCAGGAAGGGCTGATCGATCGGACGCTCCGGCTGCGGAATGTACTCGTCGACATTGCGCATCAGCTCGAGGATGGCGTCGTGGCCGAGCTTCTTGTCCGAATCTTCCAGGGCGGCCAGCGCCGAGCCCTTGATGATCGGGATCTTGTCGCCCGGGAATTCGTACTTCGAGAGCAGCTCGCGGACCTCGAGCTCGACGAGCTCGAGCAGCTCCGGATCGTCGACCATGTCGCACTTGTTGAGGAACACGACCAGCGCGGGCACGCCGACCTGGCGGGCGAGCAGGATGTGCTCGCGGGTCTGCGGCATCGGGCCGTCGGCAGCCGACACGACCAGGATCGCGCCGTCCATCTGAGCAGCGCCGGTGATCATGTTCTTCACGTAGTCGGCGTGGCCGGGGCAGTCGACGTGCGCGTAGTGGCGGTTCTTGGTCTCGTACTCGACGTGCGCGGTCGAGATCGTGATGCCGCGCGCCTTCTCTTCCGGCGCCTTGTCGATCTGGTCGTAGGCAGTGAACGTCGCACCGCCCGTTTCGGCCAGGATCTTGGTGATTGCAGCGGTCAGCGAGGTCTTGCCGTGGTCGACGTGACCGATGGTGCCGATGTTGCAGTGGGGCTTGTTACGTTCAAACTTAGCTTTGGCCATTTGACTCTCCGTTCAGTCGCTAACTTGAGCTAACGACAATCAGGCAAACTTCTTCTGGACTTCGGCCGACACGTTGGCCGGCGCTTCAGCGTAGTGCGAGAACTGCATCGTGAAGGTCGCGCGGCCCTGGCTCATGGAGCGCAGGTTGTTCACGTAACCGAACATGTTCATGAGCGGCACCATCGCGTTGATGACGTTGGCATTGCCGCGCATGTCCTGGCCCTGGATCTGGCCACGACGCGAGTTCAGGTCGCCGATGACCGAGCCGGTGTAGTCTTCCGGGGTCACCACCTCGACCTTCATGATCGGCTCGAGCAGAACCGACTTGCCCTTCTGCAGCGCCTCGCGGAAAGCCGCGCGAGAGGCGATTTCGAAGGCCAGCGCCGACGAGTCGACGTCGTGATACTTGCCGTCGACCAGCGCCACCTTGACGTCGACCACCGGGAAGCCGGCGACCACGCCCGCGCCGAGCACGCTCTCGATGCCCTTCTCGACGCCCGGGATGTATTCCTTCGGAACTGCACCGCCGACGATCTTGGACTCGAACACGTAGCCACCACCCGGCTCGTTCGGCTCGACCACGAGGCTCACGGCCGCGAACTGGCCGGTACCACCGGTCTGCTTCTTGTGGGTGTAGTCCACGTTGGCCGGCTTCGTGATGCGCTCACGGAACGCCACCTGCGGCGCGCCGATGTTCGCATCGACCTTGTAGGTGCGCTTCAGGATGTCGACCTTGATGTCGAGATGGAGCTCGCCCATCCCCTTGAGGATGGTCTGGCCCGACTCGTGATCGGTCGACACGCGGAAGGACGGATCCTCCGCGGCCAGCTTCGCCAGCGCGACGCCGAGCTTCTCCTGGTCGGCCTTCGATTTCGGCTCGATCGCGATCTCGATGACCGGCTCCGGGAATTCCATCTTTTCCAGGATCACCTGGTTGGACGGATCGCACAGCGTGTCACCGGTGCGGGCTTCCTTGAGGCCGGCGAGAGCGACGATGTCGCCGGCATAGGCTTCCTTGATGTCCTCGCGGTTGTTGGCGTGCATCAGCAGCATGCGGCCGATGCGCTCCTTCTTCTCGCGGGTTGAGTTCACGACGCCGGTGCCCGAGGTCAGGACGCCCGAATAGATGCGGCAGAAGGTGATCGTGCCGACGAAGGGGTCGTCCATGATCTTGAACGCGAGCAGCGCCAGCGGCTCCTTGTCGTCCGCCTTGCGCACGACATCGTTGCCCTTGTCGTCGGTGCCCTTGATCGCGGGCACGTCGAGCGGCGACGGCAGATAGTCGACGACGGCGTCGAGCAAGGGCTGCACGCCCTTGTTCTTGAAGGCCGAGCCGCACAGCACCGGATAGAACGCGCCGGTCAGCACAGCCTTGCGGATCAGGCGCTTCAGCGTCGCCTCGTCCGGCTCCTTGCCGTCCAGGAACGCGGTGAGCGCGTCGTCGTCGAGCTCGACGGCGGCTTCCACCAGCTTCTCGCGATATTCCTTGGCCTGGTCGGCAAGATCAGCCGGAATCTCGGCGTAGTCGAACTTCGCACCGAGCGCCTCGTCGTTCCAGACGATCGCCTTCATCGTCACGAGGTCGATGCAGCCCTTGAAATTGTTCTCGGCGCCGATCGGCAACTGGATCGCAACCGGCTTTGCGCCCAGGCGGTCGACGATGTCGGCCAGGCACTTGAAGAAGTCGGCACCAGTCTTGTCCATCTTGTTGGCGAAGACGATGCGCGGCACCTTGTACTTGTCGCCCTGGCGCCAGACGGTCTCGGTCTGCGGCTCGACGCCCTGGTTGGAGTCAAGCACGCACACGGCGCCGTCGAGCACGCGCAAGCTGCGCTCCACCTCGATGGTGAAGTCGACGTGGCCGGGGGTGTCGATGATGTTCAGGCGCTTGCCGTTCCAGAACGCCGTGGTCGCAGCCGAGGTGATCGTGATGCCACGCTCCTGCTCCTGCTCCATCCAGTCCATCGTCGCGGCACCTTCGTGCACTTCGCCGATCTTGTGGCTCTTGCCGGTATAATAGAGGATACGCTCGGTCGTCGTGGTCTTGCCGGCGTCGATATGCGCCATGATGCCGAAGTTGCGATAGTCTTCGATGGCGTGTTGGCGGGGCATGGGTGTGTTCCCTGATTTCCGTTCGGGTCGCCGTTACCAGCGATAGTGCGAGAAGGCGCGGTTGGCTTCCGCCATCCGGTGCACGTCTTCACGCTTCTTCACGGCGTTACCCCGATTGTTCGAGGCGTCGAGCAGCTCCGCCGAAAGCCGCTCGGTCATCGTCTTCTCGTTGCGGTCGCGCGCGGCCGAGATCAGCCAGCGGATGCCCAGCGCCTGCCGGCGGGTCGAACGAACCTCGACCGGCACCTGGTAGGTCGCGCCGCCGACGCGGCGGGAGCGGACCTCGATGGTCGGCATGACGTTTTCGAGAGCCTGCTCGAACACCGTCAGCGGGCTCTGCTTGGTCTTGGCCTCGATGATACCGAACGCGCCGTAGACGATACCTTCGGCGACCGACTTCTTGCCGGCGTACATCACCGAGTTCATGAACTTGGTGACAATGATGTTCCCGAACTTCGGATCCGGAAGCACTTCACGCTTTTCGGCTGAATGGCGACGCGACATGTGATCTTGTTCCCGCTTCTCTCGAACGTCTTACTTCGGACGCTTCGCGCCATACTTCGAACGGCGCTGCTTACGGTTCTTGACGCCCTGGGTATCCAGCACGCCGCGGAGGATGTGGTAGCGCACGCCCGGCAAGTCCTTGACGCGGCCGCCGCGGATCATGACCACCGAGTGCTCCTGCAGGTTATGGCCTTCACCCGGGATGTAGCCGATCACCTCGAAGCCGTTGGTCAGGCGCACCTTGGCGACCTTACGAAGCGCCGAGTTCGGCTTCTTCGGGGTCGTGGTGTAGACGCGCGTGCAAACACCACGCTTCTGCGGCGACTGCTGCAGCGCCGGCACCTTCTTGCGCGACTTCTGCACTTCGCGCGGATTTGCGATCAGCTGGTTGATCGTCGGCATCTTGGCCTTCACCCTTCTCAACGTTCGCACGGAGACCGCGACCGGCTTCCGCAAATTCTGTTCGAGGTTCCCCGCCTCACCGGGCCGTTTCGCGCGATCAAAACCCACGCAAAACGAAATCGCGCCAACCGTTCATCGCTGAACGGAAAGCGCTTGACGCCACAGAGGACCGCGATCACCACCAGTCAGCTTGCGCTGGCGGGCGGCCTACCGAGGTCATGCATCCGAAATTGGTCTCAGGAGAACGAGCTCGAGAGATCTAATATCGTTTTGGCATTGCCTAGCTATGATCGACAGCGTTTGAGCGGCATTCGTCGAGGGTGGTGCCCGTCCCGCCCTGTTCCGGGTGGTCTGGGTGATCCGTACCGACGCTGGCGAAGCTCACCGCCTGTCGTTGAGTGCCGGCCTTTTATAAGCGGTAAATATCCAAGTCAAGCAAAACGACGCCGCAGGACGCGCAAAGAAGCGCTTCTGGCCGCTGCAGTTTCCGCTCCGACGGCGCCCCTACGTCCTAAGGTATCTGCAGACCGCAGCGCCCCGCCGCGCCGGCCCAGTCACCTCTCCACCCCGGGGACATATCCAGAAACATTGAAGATAAGGCTTTTTTCGGCTTTGGCCGACAAGGATGGCGCCCACGACGAGGCGCCCCGTGACAGAATATACCGATATCGCGATCATTGGCGGCGGCTTGGCCGGCTCGATCACGGCTGCCATGCTCGGGCGTGCCGGCATCCCGGCGATTCTGGTCGATCCCCACGCGATCTCCCCGCCCGACTTTCGAATCGAGAAGATCTCCGGCGCCGAGCAGATCGGCCGATTCCGTCGCACCGGGATCGCCGACAAGGTGTTGACCCAAGCCACCCTGGCCCCGGAGAACTGGATCGCCCGATTCGGCTACGTGCTCGAACAGGCGCAGGTCCAGCAATATGGCATCCCGTACGACACGCTGGTGACGGCCGTGCGCGACGAGATCCGCGGCCGTGTGCTGCGAATCGTCGCCAAGGCCGTGGCGATCACGCCAGGCGAGGATCGCCAGTCGGTCGTCCTGTCGAATGGGCAGACGATCTCCGCCCGCCTCGTCGTGCTCGCCAACGGGCTGAACGTTGGGCTGCGGCACATGCTGGGAATCACCCGCAAGATCGCCAGCCCCGCCCATTCGATCTCGATCGGGTTCGACCTGACGCCGGTCGGCAGCGCCACCTTCCCGTTTCCGGCCATGACCTACTTTCAGGAACGGGCCGACGCGCGGGTGCCCTATATCACCCTGTTCCCGATCGGCGAGCGCATGCGGGCGAACCTGTTCGCCTATCGCGAGGTGGACGACCCCTGGCTGCGAGCGATCCGCCGCAACCCGGTCGAAACGCTGGCCGCCGCCCTGCCCGGCCTGCGGCGGATCACCGGCGAGTACGCCGTGAGCGGCGAGGTGCGGGTCCGGCCCGCCGATCTCATCATCAGCAGTGGGTACCGCATGCCGGGTATCGTGCTCGTCGGCGACGCCTTCTGCACCACCTGCCCCGTCACCGGCACCGGCTCCGACAAGGTGTTCACCGATGTTGAGCGCCTCTGCAACCTCCACATTCCGCGCTGGCTGGCGACTGACGGCATGGGCGAGGCCAAGATCGCGGCCTTCTACGCGGACCCGGTCAAGACGGCCTGCGATGCGTGGTCGCTCGATAAGGCATGGCAGTTTCGAGAGGTCTCCGTCGGCACTGGCCCCTATTGGCTGGCGCAGCGCTGGGCCCGCTTTGCGGTCTCGCTCGGCCGCGGCATGCGGCAGCGGCTGAACAAGACCATTGCGCCGCTCAACGCTTACTCCTCGTCGTCATCATCCTCATCGTCGTCATCACTGTCGCGATCGGCCTGATCCTGCCGGCTCGGCTGATGGCCCTGGTCATCCCAGAGCTTGCGATAGGTCCCATTCTTCGCCAGGAGCTCGGCGTGGCTGCCGCGCTCGATCGCCCGGCCGCCGGCTATGACGATGATCTCGTCCATCTCGACCACCGAGGTCAGCCGGTGGGTCGACCAGATCATGGTGCGCCCCTTGGCGACCTTGAGCAGGGTACGGTTGATCGCGGCTTCCGTGGTCTGGTCGAGCGCCGAGGTCGCCTCGTCGAGCAGCAGCACCGAGGGATTGCGGATGATGGCCCGCGCGATCGCGATGCGCTGGCGCTGGCCGCCGGACAGCGTGTCGCCACGCTCGCCGACGATGGTGTCGTATTTCTGCGGCAGGCTCATGATGTAGCGGTGGATCTCGGCCTTCTTGGCCGCCTCCTCCACCTCCGCGTCGGTGGCCCCCTCCTTGCCGAGCCGGATGTTCTCCCGCAGCGACATGTTGAACAGCATGTTCTCCTGGAACACCACGGCCATGCTGCCGCGCAACGAATCGCGCGTCACCTTGCGGATGTCGACGCCATCGATGGTGACGCGGCCTTCATCGGGGACGTAGAGCCGCAGGATCAGGTTGAGCAGCGTGCTCTTGCCCGAGCCCGACGGACCGACGATCGCGATCCGCTTGCCGACATCGAGCCTGAGGCTCAGATTGTCGAGCACCGGCGTCTCGCTGCCCTCGTACTGGAAGGTCACGCGCTCGAAGGTGATGTCGTGGCTGATGCGGGGCAGATCCGGCGCGCCCGGCCGGTCGGCACCGCGGGTCGGCTCGTCCAACAGCTCCTGCATGTGCCGGATCGCGGCCGCCGAGGAGATCGACACCGGCACGAAGTGCATGACATGGGCGATGTTGTAGGACACCTCCCAGAACGCGCTCTCGAAGGTGACGAAGGTGCCGATCGTGATCTGGCCCTTGGTGGCGAGATAGGCGCCGAGAGCGAGCACGACGAGATGCAGCAGCAGCACGGAGATCGTGACGGTGCGCTCGACCATGGTCGACAGGAACATCGCATCGGCCATCTTGCGCCGCGCCGCGTCGTTGCGGAAGCTGAACCAGCCGAATACCTTGCGGTGCAGGCTGAAGGCCTTGATGACGGCTTGCGCCGCGATGTTCTCCTGGATCACGCCGAGCAGCGACGCCTCGTTCAGTTTCTGCTCGTAATTGGCCTGAACCGCCTTCGGCGTCAGGATGCGCGGGCCGATCAGGGTGATCGGAAACACCAGCAGCGCGATCGCAGCGAGCTGCCAGTTCAGGAACAGCATCAGAATGATGCCCGCAATCAGCTCGAGGAACGGCAGCACAGCGCTGTTGGCGAAACTCTTCACGACGTTCTCGAACGCCGACATGTCGACCGAGAAGCGCGACAGGATCTCGCCGCGCTTGGTGCGCTGGAAATAGGCGGCCGGCAGGTTCTGCACGTGATCGAACAGACGGGTGCGGACGTCCGAGATGACGCAGGCCGCGAGCCGCGCATCCCAGCGCTCGTAGAGCACGGCGACGATCGAGGTGAAGATGCCGGCAACGGCCAGCACGCCGAGGATGCGGTAGAGCGCCTCGAAATCCTCCTCGCCCAGCGCATCGTCGATCAGGAACTTCAGGCTGAGCGGCATGATGACGTTGAACAGCGTCTCGATCAGGACGCCGATCGACACGAAGGCCAGCATCTTCTTGTATCTGGCGAGCAGCGGCGAGACGAAGCCGTAGATGGTCGCAAGCGCACCGGCGGCCTCGCGGGCCGTGTAGACGACGAGATCCTCGTCGTCGTCATCATCGTCGAGGTCGAGGCCGGCCTCTTCACCCTCCTCCTCGTCATCATCGTCGTCGATGACGTCAGCCTTCTCGAGCCCAGACGCCTTCGCTGTTCCGGGTTTTGGAACGGCAGGCGCGGCCGCCGGCCCCCGCTTGTCCAGATCATCGGCAGCATCAGCTGCCGTTGCGGACGTCTGATTTCGCGGCGGTGAAGATTTGGGCGCCATTCAACGAACCGATCCTGCACGGCCAGCATGACCGTAACGGATTAAAGCGGCTCGGCTTTAACACCTGTGTCCGCCTGCCGCCAGCATTCTCGCGACACGGTGCCGCACCGACCGCGACCAAGACGCGACGCTGTCGCGCAACCAGCACAGCCCTGCCTCGAAATGACGGCGGCTGTGCCGCGAGGCTAGTCCTCGTCCTCGACCTTGTCGAAGAACGAATAGCGCAGGCTGTCGGCGTCGGCGTACCACTGACCGGGCCCCTTGTTGGCCGCGAGCGTCGCAGCCCACACCTCGTCGGTGCAATCGCGGCGATGCATGGCCAGATCGAACCCGTTGCCGAAGAACAGCTCCGACCACTCCCACCAGGTGCCGAGCTTCTTGACCCCGCGCAACAGGTCGTAGCGGTCGACCAGCGCCGGAGCCATGTCCGAGGTGATCGAGCCGAACACGAGGCCGGTCTTGACGACGCGGTTGAGCTCGCGGATCGCGCGCGCAACCTGCTTGTCACCCAGATGGCAGAGGCTGGTCTCGAACACGAAATCGAACTCGCCGGTCTTGAACGGCATGTCCGTGATCGAGCCGAGCTTGTTATACTTCTTGAGCGCCTTCGGCGTCTTGCCGTGGATGTAGCGGTTGTTCTCGATGCCCCAGGCATCGATGCCGCGCTCGCGGAGCGCTCCCACCAGTTCACCGCTCGCGGAGCCGGCGACCAGGAGCTTGTAGCCTTTGCCCTTGCCGGCCCGGTTCCAGACGATCTTGATCAGGCTGGTCAGATAGTCCGGATCGGTGAACTGCGACCACGCTTCGCTGTACGGCCCCTGCCCGCGATAATTGTCGAAATAGTCACGGTCGATCTTGTCCGACAGCGGCATCTCGGCCTGCGAGCGGACGCGGCGCAGCCGCATCATTTCGGTCAGGATGATGTCGGTGGCCGCGTCCGAGGAATCGAGCAGCCCGTTCAAGGTCGAGTCGAACAGGTAGTCCCCGACCACGACAATGCCGGGGTGCTCCTTCGGCTCAGGCCGATGATTGGTCATGACGTCGCGTACCGGCAGACCGCCGGGCAGCGCGTTGACGGACGACAGCCAGCGATGGATCTTGCCTTCCATGAAGTGTGCGCGCGCGTCGCCGAGCGCCGCCGGGAGCGACTTCAGCGCGGCATCGATCAGCTCCTGGTCCGACAGGTTGGCGAAGGCGAGCGCATCCGAGCCCGCGATCAGCCAGTTCAGCACGCCGTGCTTGCCGACGTCGTGGCGCGAGCCCTCGTTGTAGATGCAGCAGCCGCCGAACGCCTCCGACATGAACCAGGAGCCCGGAATCTTCTCGCCCCAGAACGGCTCGTCGAACAGGATCGAGACACGCAGATAATGCGCGGGACGATCGAAATAGGCGATATGCTTGACCATGGACTGGCGCAGCTTCTCGCCCTCCCAGCCGACCGTCGACAGCCAGGAATGCGGCAGGCACACCAGCACGAGGTCGAACTCGCGCGTCTCCGGCCCCTTGCCGTTCATCATGTTGAGCCGGTAGCGACCCGCTTCGGTCTTGCCGATGCGGAGCACGCGATGATTGAGCTGGATGTCGGCATCGACCTCGGAGCGCAGACACTCGATCAGTTGCTCGTTGCCGTTCTGAATCGAGTACAGGCCGATATAGTCGTCGATATCCATCACGAAGTTCTTGAGCGCATTGAGGCCGTTGGTGTTGTGGGCCTCGGTCGCGAGGTCGGAGCGCGACATCACCTTGAAGAAGCGCTTGGCCGTGGGATCCTCAACCTCCTCGTCGAGCAGCTCCTCGCAGGTCTTGTAGGCCCAGGGGTGCTCGTTATCGTGGGCGCCGACGCCCTCGTAATATTCGACCGGCGACATCACGTCGGTACAACGCTTGCGGAACGCCTCGACCGCAGCGGCCGTCTTCGGACCGTATTTGCGACGCAGCCCAGGCACGTCGTCGAGCAGCTCGCCGTCGAGCTGGACCTGCAGCGCATCCATCGGAATCGTCTGCAGCCCGAAATGCTGGATCAGCTCGCGCAGCGGATCGGGGCCGGTCATCGAGTAGTCGTAGATTTCTGCGACACCCGCCTCATACATCGCCGGTGCGCTGTCGAACTTGCGCGTCACGATCTTGCCGCCGAGCCGGTCGGATGCCTCGTAGATCGTCACCTTGCAGAGATCGCCGAGTTTGCGCCTCAGATACCAGGCGCTCATCAGGCCACCCGGACCGCCACCAACAATCGCAAGGTCAAGCATCGAAGTTCCGCCATCTCCGGCTGTCAGCGACGTTGCCGGTCGTCCATATCAGGGGTCCTGCCACCCTCGGGGCTCGATCGGCCATAGCGTACCCGGCCCGCAGAAGGTTTGCGCCGGAGCAAATCGGCGCATCGCCACGGGAGTCGACGGAAATCAGCTCAGCGGATCTGATGCTTCCAAAAGCACCTCTGTCCCTGAAGGGAAGATGAACAACGGGGCAGCAGCGCGGCAACAGGAGAAGAAAATGTCAAAAAAGGCCGGCAACCGCCGGCCTTTTCTACGCGTGATGAACGCACGGCAGACCCCGACACCGTCAGGGTCATGCCGCAACCGTCCGTTTACTCTGCCGGCGGCAGAGCGAGCGGCTGGGGCTCCGGCTGCGCCGGCACGATCGCCGCCTGCTTCTCGCGCTCGTCGAGAATCAGCTTGTCGCGCTTCAGAGCGACTTCGCGGATGCGGGCCATCGAGGCGCCGGTGCCGGCCGGGATCAGACGGCCGACGATGACGTTCTCCTTGAGACCCTCGAGCGGATCGATCTTGCCGTTGACCGCCGCCTCGGTGAGGACGCGGGTGGTCTCCTGGAACGAGGCCGCCGAGAAGAACGACCGGGTCTGCAGGCTCGCCTTGGTGATGCCGAGCAGAACCGGAGTGCCCGTGGCCGGCTTCTTCGCCTCCTCCACGGCCTTCGCGTTGAGCAGGTCGAACTCGATCTTGTCGACCTGTTCGCCCGAGATCATGTCGGTGTCGCCCTGGTCGGTGATCTCCACCTTCTGCAGCATCTGACGGACAATCACCTCGATGTGCTTGTCGTTGATGAGCACGCCCTGCAGCCGGTAGACCTCCTGGATCTCGTTGACCAGATAGGCCGCGAGTTCCTCGATGCCCTTGATCGCCAGGATGTCGTGCGGCGCCGGGTTGCCTTCGACGATGAAGTCGCCCTTCTCGACGATGTCGCCATCCTGCAGATGGATGTGCTTGCCCTTCGGGATGAGGTACTCGCGCGGCTCCTCGGTCTTGTCGACCGGCTCGATCGAGATGCGACGCTTGTTCTTGTAGTCGCGACCGAACCGGATGGTGCCGGCGATCTCGGCGATGATCGCGGCATCCTTCGGCTTGCGCGCTTCGAACAGCTCCGCCACCCGCGGCAGACCGCCGGTGATGTCGCGCGTCTTGGCGCTTTCCGTCGAGATACGCGCGAGGATGTCGCCCGGCTTCACCGTCGAGCCGACGTCGACCGAGAGAATCGCGTCGACCGACAGCATGTAGCGGGCATCGCCGCCGCGGGCGAGCTTGAGCACCTTGCCGTCCTTGCCCTTGATCACGATTGCCGGACGCAGATCCGCGCCACCGCGCGTTCCACGCCAGTCGATGACCACGCGCTTGGCGATACCGGTGGATTCGTCGAGCGTTTCCGAGATCGACAGACCCTCGGTCAGGTCCTCGAACCCGATCGTACCCTCGGCTTCCGTGAGGATCGGACGGGTGTAAGGATCCCACTCGGCGATGCGCTGGCCGCGCTTGATCATGTCGCCATCGTCGACATGCATGCGTGCGCCGTACTGGATACGGTGCGTCGCACGCTCTGTGCCGTCGGAATCGACGATCGCAACCACCATGTTGCGGACCATCGCGATCAGGTGACCCTCGCTGTTGCGAGCGATCGCCTTGTTGCGGATCACGACCTTGCCTTCGAAGTTCGATTCGACGAAGGACTGCTCGTTGAGCTGCGCGGCGCCGCCGATGTGGAACGTGCGCATCGTCAGCTGGGTGCCCGGCTCACCAATCGACTGTGCGGCAATGACGCCGACGGCTTCACCATGGTTGACCGGCGTGCCGCGGGCCAGATCGCGTCCGTAGCACATCTTGCAGATGCCGTTGACGAGCTCGCAGGTGAGCGCGGAACGGATCTTCACCTCCTGCACGCCAGCCTGCTGGATGGAGTCGATATGGCTCTCCTCCATCAAGGTGCCGGCCTTGATCAGCACGTTGCCGGTGGCGGGATCACGCACGTCGTCGCACGGCACGCGGCCCAGGATGCGCGAGCCGAGCGAAGCCACGACCGTACCGGCATCGACGATGGCGCGCATCTTGATGCCGAGATGGGTGCCGCAATCGTCCTGCGTGATGATGCAGTCCTGCGCGACGTCGACCAGACGGCGGGTCAGGTAGCCCGAGTTGGCGGTCTTCAACGCGGTATCCGCGAGGCCCTTGCGGGCGCCGTGGGTCGAGTTGAAGTACTCGAGAACCGACAGACCTTCCTTGAAGTTCGAGATGATCGGCGTCTCGATGATCTCACCCGACGGCTTGGCCATCAGGCCGCGCATGCCGGCGAGCTGACGCATCTGGGCCGGCGAGCCACGGGCACCGGAATGCGACATCATGTAGATCGAGTTGATGTCGGCATCCGCCCCCGTCGCCGTCTTCTTGGTGACGGAGATCTCCTTCATCATCTCCTTGGCGATCTCTTCCGAGGCCTTCGACCAGGCGTCGACGACCTTGTTGTACTTCTCGCCGTGGGTGATCAGACCGTCATTGTACTGCTGCTCGAAATCCTTCGCCAGCGTACGGGTGGTGTCGACGATCTTCCACTTGCCCGCCGGCACGACCATGTCGTCCTTGCCGAACGAGATGCCCGCCTTGAAGGCGTTGTAGAAGCCGAGCGCCATGATGCGGTCGCAGAAGATCACCGTCTCCTTCTGGCCGCAGTGACGATAGACCTGATCGATCACGCCCGAGATCTCGCGCTTGGTCATCAGCTTGTTGATGACCTCGAAGGTCACACGCGGATGCTTCGGCAACAGATTGCCGAGCATGACGCGACCCGCGGTGGTCTCGATCCAGCGCTTGGCGATCTTGCCTTCCTCGTTCATCCCCTCCCAGCGATACTTGATCTTGCTGTGGAGATGGATGGCCTTGGCGTGCAGGGCATGCTCGAGCTCGGCCATGTTGCCGAACGCCATGCCCTGGCCGGGCATGCCCTCGCGCATGATCGAGACGTAGTAGAGACCGAGCACGATGTCCTGCGACGGCACGATGATCGGCTGACCATTGGCCGGGTGCAGGATGTTGTTGGTCGACATCATCAGGACGCGCGCTTCCAGCTGCGCTTCGAGCGACAGCGGAACGTGCACGGCCATCTGGTCGCCGTCGAAGTCGGCGTTGAACGCCGAGCAGACCAGCGGATGCAGCTGGATCGCCTTGCCCTCGATCAGCACCGGCTCGAACGCCTGGATGCCGAGGCGATGCAGCGTCGGCGCGCGGTTCAGCAGCACCGGATGCTCGCGGATGACCTCGTCCAGGATGTCCCAGACCTCGGGGCGCTCCTTCTCGACCAGCTTCTTGGCCTGCTTGACCGTCGTCGACAGGCCCTTGGCGTCGAGCCGCGAATAGATGAACGGCTTGAACAGCTCGAGCGCCATCTTCTTCGGCAGGCCGCACTGGTGCAGGCGCAGCTCCGGACCGACCACGATGACCGAACGGCCCGAGTAGTCGACGCGCTTGCCCAGCAGGTTCTGACGGAAGCGGCCCTGCTTGCCCTTGAGCATGTCGGCGAGCGACTTCAGCGGGCGCTTGTTGGCGCCGGTGATGACGCGGCCGCGGCGGCCGTTGTCGAACAGCGCATCCACCGCCTCCTGAAGCATGCGCTTCTCGTTACGGATGATGATGTCGGGCGCGCGCAGCTCCATCAGCCGCTTCAGGCGGTTGTTGCGGTTGATGACGCGACGGTAGAGGTCGTTGAGGTCCGAGGTCGCGAAGCGGCCGCCGTCGAGCGGCACCAGCGGCCGCAAGATCCGGCGGGATCACCGGAACGACGGTCATGATCATCCATTCCGGCTTGTTGCCGGAATGGCGGAACGCCTCGACGATCTTCAGGCGCTTGGCGAGCTTCTTGTGCTTGATGTCGGAGTCGGTCTCCTGCATCTCGGCACGCAGCGTCTGCTCGAGCTTCTCCAGCTCGAGGCCGCGCAGCAGCTCACGGATGGCCTCCGCGCCGATCATGGCGGTGAAGCTGTCCTGGCCGTACTCGTCCTGCGCCTTGAGGTACTCGTCCTCGGACAAGAGCTGACGGTCCTTGAGCGCGGTCAGACCCGGCTCGAGAACGACGTAGTATTCGAAATACAGGATCCGCTCGAGATCCTTCAGCGTCATGTCGAGCAGGAGGCCGATGCGCGACGGCAGCGACTTCAGGAACCAGATGTGCGCGACAGGAGCGGCGAGCTCGATGTGGCCCATGCGCTCGCGCCGGACGCGCGACAACGTCACCTCGACCGAGCACTTCTCGCAGATGATGCCCTTGTACTTCATTCGCTTGTACTTGCCGCACAAGCACTCGTAGTCCTTGATCGGCCCGAAGATGCGGGCGCAGAACAGGCCGTCGCGCTCGGGCTTGAAGGTACGGTAGTTGATCGTTTCCGGCTTCTTGATCTCGCCGTAGGACCAGGACAGAATCTTCTCCGGAGACGCAATCGAGATCCGGATCTGGTCGAAGACCTGAGCCGGCGTCGTCGGATTGAAGAGATTCATAATTTCTTGGTTCATCGTATTCTCCTCGCGGGCCGATCGGGGGTCGGCCGCAAATTCGAAAATCTCTCAACGGGCGCCCTGTCCTGACCCGCGGGGAAGGCGCCGGCACCCGGCCGTCCGAGACGGCCGGGCATGACCTCTTGAACTACTCGGCGGCTTCCGACGTCGGCGCCGGTCCGAGCTTGGAGTTGTGCAGGTCGACGTTGAGGCCGAGCGAGCGCATCTCCTTGACCAGCACGTTGAACGATTCCGGAATACCGGCCTCGAACGTGTCGTCGCCGCGCACGATCGCCTCGTAGACCTTGGTGCGGCCGGCGACGTCGTCCGACTTCACCGTCAGCATCTCCTGCAGCGTGTAGGCCGCGCCGTAGGCTTCGAGCGCCCACACCTCCATTTCGCCGAAACGCTGGCCGCCGAACTGGGCCTTGCCGCCCAGCGGCTGCTGGGTGACCAGCGAGTACGGGCCGATCGAACGCGCATGGATCTTGTCGTCGACCAGATGGTGCAGCTTCAGCATGTAGATGTAGCCGACCGTCACCTTGCGATCGAATGCATCGCCGGTGCGGCCGTCATAGACCGTCGACTGACCGGATGCGTCGAGGCCGGCGAGCTTCAACATCTCCTCGATGTCGGCCTCCTTGGCGCCGTCGAACACCGGCGTGGCGATCGGCACGCCGCGGCTCAGATTGTGACCAAGCTCGATCAACTCGTTGTCGTTGAGCGACTTGATGGTCTCGTCATCGCCGTAGATCCGCTTCAAGGTCTCCTTCAGCGGCTTGACGTCCTGCTTCGACAGGTAGGCATCGACCGTCTGGGCGATGCGCTTGCCGAGGCCGGCGCAGGCCCAGCCGAGATGGGTCTCGAGGATCTGCCCGACGTTCATGCGCGAGGGCACGCCCAGCGGGTTCAGCACGATGTCCGCATGCGTGCCATCCTCGAGGAACGGCATGTCCTCGATCGGCACGATCTTGGAGACGACGCCCTTGTTGCCGTGACGGCCGGCCATCTTGTCGCCCGGCTGGATCTTGCGCTTCACGGCGACGAAGACCTTGACCATCTTCATCACGCCGGGCGGCAGCTCGTCGCCACGCTGCAGCTTCTCGACCTTGTCGAGGAAGCGCTGCTCCAGCCCCTTCTTCGACTCGTCGTACTGCTTCCGCATGGCCTCGATCTCGGCCATCAGCTTGTCGTTGGGCGAGGCGAACAGCCACCACTGCGACTTCGGATACTCGTCGAGCACCGCGCGGGTGATCTTGGTGTCCTTCTTGAAGCCCTTGGGACCGGAGATGCCCTGGCGGCCATCCAGCATGTCGGCGAGACGGCTGTAGACGTTGCGGTCCAGGATCGCCTGCTCGTCGTCGCGGTCCTTGGCCAGACGCTCGATCTCTTCCCGCTCGATCGCCAGCGCACGCTCGTCCTTGTCGACGCCGTGACGGTTGAAGACGCGGACCTCGACGATCGTGCCCTGCACGCCGGGCGGCACCCGCAGCGAGGTGTCACGAACGTCCGAGGCCTTCTCGCCGAAGATGGCGCGCAAGAGCTTCTCTTCCGGCGTCATCGGGCTCTCGCCCTTCGGCGTGATCTTGCCGACCAGGATGTCGCCGGCGCGGACTTCCGCGCCGATATAGACGATGCCGGCTTCGTCGAGGTTCTTCAGCGCCTCTTCCGACACGTTCGGAATGTCGCGCGTGATTTCCTCCGGACCCAGCTTGGTGTCGCGAGCCATCACCTCGAATTCCTCGATGTGGATCGAGGTGAAGACGTCCTCCTTCACGATCCGCTCGGAGAGCAGGATGGAGTCCTCGAAGTTGTAGCCGTTCCACGGCATGAACGCGACCAGCACGTTGCGGCCGAGCGCGAGCTCGCCGAGATCGGTCGACGGACCGTCGGCGATGATGTCGCCCTTCTTGACGATGTCGCCGACCTTCACCAGCGGACGCTGGTTGATGCAGGTCGACTGGTTCGAGCGCTGGTACTTCATCAACCGGTAGATATCGACGCCCGACTTGGTCGGATCGAGATCCTCGGTGGCGCGGATGACGACGCGGGTGGCGTCGATCTGGTCGATCACGCCCGAGCGGCGTGCCGCGATCGCGGCGCCCGAGTCACGGGCGACCACGCCTTCCATGCCGGTGCCGACGAACGGCGCCTCGGCGCGAACCAGCGGCACCGCCTGGCGCTGCATGTTCGAGCCCATCAGCGCGCGGTTGGCGTCGTCGTTCTCGAGGAACGGGATCAGCGCCGCAGCCACCGAAACCAGCTGCTTCGGCGACACGTCCATGTAGTCGACCTTGTCCGGCGTCATCGGCACGACCTCGCCGGCGTGACGGCAGACCACGAGGTCCTCGGTGAAGCGGCCCTTGGCATCGAGCGGCACGTTGGCCTGCGCGACGCGGTAGCGCCCCTCCTCCATGGCGGACAGATACACCACCTCGTCGGTGACGCGGCCGTCCTTGACCTTGCGGTACGGCGTCTCGACGAAGCCATACTTGTTGACGCGGGCAAACGTCGCCAGCGAGTTGATCAGGCCGATGTTCGGACCTTCCGGCGTCTCGATCGGGCAGATGCGGCCGTAATGCGTCGGATGCACGTCGCGCACCTCGAAGCCGGCGCGCTCGCGGGTCAGACCGCCCGGTCCGAGCGCCGAGAGGCGGCGCTTGTGGGTGATCTCCGACAGCGGGTTGGTCTGGTCCATGAACTGCGACAGCTGCGACGAGCCGAAGAACTCACGCACCGCGGCCGCGGCAGGCTTGGCGTTGATCAGGTCCTGCGGCATCACGGTGTCGATGTCGACGCTCGACATGCGTTCCTTGATGGCACGCTCCATCCGCAGCAGGCCGATGCGGTACTGGTTCTCCATCAGCTCGCCGACCGAGCGGACGCGGCGGTTGCCGAGATGGTCGATGTCGTCGATCTCGCCCTTGCCGTCGCGCAGGTCGACCAGGGTCTTGATGACCGCCAGGATGTCTTCCTTGCGCAGCGTACGCTGGGTGTCCGGCGCATCGAGCTCGAGGCGCATGTTCATCTTGACGCGGCCGACCGCGGAGAGGTCGTAGCGCTCGGCATCGAAGAACAGCGACTGGAACATCGCCTGTGCGGAATCGAGCGTCGGCGGCTCGCCCGGACGCATCACGCGGTAGATGTCGAACAGCGCGTCCTCACGCGTCATGTTCTTGTCGGCCGACAGCGTGTTGCGGATGTAGGGGCCGACATTGACGTGGTCGATGTCGAGCAGCGGCAGGTCCTTGTAGCCCTGCTCGTTCAGCACCTTGAACAGCTTGTCGGTGATCTCCTCGCCGGCCTCGGCGTAGATCTCGCCGGTCTTCGGGTTGACGAGATCCTCGGCGATGTAGTTGCCGAGCAGCTCCTCGTCCGACATGCGCAGCGCCTTCAGCCCCTTCTCCTGGAGTTGGCGGGCGGCACGGACGGTGAGCTTCTTGCCAGCCTCGAGCACGACCTTGCCGGTGTCGGCGTCGATCAGGTCGTTGACGGTCGAATAGCCGCGGAAGCGGTTGGCGTCGAACGGAACGCGCCAGCCTTCCTTGATGCGCTTGTAGATCAGCTTCTTGTAGAAGGTCGACAGGATCTGCTCGCCGTCGAGGCCGAGCGCGAACATCAGCGACGTCACCGGCAGCTTGCGGCGACGGTCGATGCGCGCGAACACGATGTCCTTGGCGTCGAACTCAATGTCGAGCCAGGAGCCGCGATACGGGATGACGCGGGCGGCGAACAGCAGCTTGCCCGACGAATGGGTCTTGCCCTTGTCGTGGTCGAAGAACACGCCCGGCGAACGGTGCATCTGCGAGACGATGACGCGCTCGGTGCCGTTGACGATGAAGGTGCCGTTCATGGTCATGAGCGGAATGTCGCCCATGTACACGTCCTGCTCCTTGATGTCCTTGACCGACTTGGCGCCGGTTTCCTCGTCGATATCGAACACGATGAGGCGCAAGGTCACCTTGAGCGGGGCGGCGAAGGTCATGCCGCGCTGGCGGCACTCGTCGACGTCATATTTCGGCGGCTCGAACTCGTAGCGGACGAACTCCAGCATCGAGGTGCCGGAGAAGTCGGAGATCGGGAACACCGAGCGGAACACCGCCTGCAAGCCCTCATCCGGCCGGCCACCCGTGGGCTCGTCCACCATCAGGAACTGGTCGTAGGACGCCTTCTGAACCTCGATGAGGTTCGGCATCTCCGCGACTTCCTTGATGTGTCCAAAGAACTTGCGAACGCGTTTGCGACCGGTGAATGTCTGCTGCGCCATCGTGGCCTCTCATTTCGTCGCCCGGAGGGGCGAACCTTCCGAAACAGCGGCTGCCACCGCCCCTTCGGGTTGAATTTCGATCCATTTCGAGGATCTGAGGCCCAGAGCCGGAACGGAAACGTCCCAGATCTGTTCTTCAGACCAGCAAAACGCAAAACGACGCGCGAGGCGCGAGGACGCACCCGCTCGTCACAACCATCTCGTCACGGACTGCAAAAGCCCGAAATTGCCTATCTCCCAACGGCTTACGGACGGAGACGCCACTCCACCGATCAACCGGCTTTTCGTGCTGCCCACCCAATATGGGTTGACAATAATCGAGATTCGAGAGCGAAGCCCCTAAATCTCCACACTTTTCCGTGTTCGGCCCACAACGGACGGTTCCGTTGCACGCCTTTTGCAGTGATTCCGAGCCGCGCCCAATACCCCTGCAAAAATCCTTGTCCACATGATGACCGGGCGATGTTACCACCCGGTCATCATAATCTCTCGAAAGCCCCGGACCTGCCCATGGCAGCCCGGGGACTTCCTTCGCGCAATCGAAGCGATTACTTGAGCTCGATCTTGGCGCCAGCCTTCTCGAGCTGAGCCTTGATCTTCTCGGCCTCGTCCTTGTTGACGCCTTCCTTGACCGGCTTCGGAGCGCCCTCGACGAGGTCCTTGGCTTCCTTCAGGCCCAGGCCGGTGATGGCGCGGACTTCCTTGATGACCTCGATCTTCTTGTCGCCGGCCGAAGCCAGGACAACGGTGAACTCGGTCTTTTCTTCCGCCGGAGCGGCAGCGGCGCCACCAGCGCCCGGAGCGGCGACGGCCACGGCGGCCGCGGCGGACACGCCCCACTTTTCTTCCAGGAGCTTCGCGAGTTCAGCAGCCTCGAGAACGGTGAGGGCCGAGAGGTCGTCGACGATCTTCTGCAGGTCAGCCATTGATGTAGTCCTTTAGTGTGGTTCGGTTCGAAACCAGGTTGTGAGTGTTTGCGAAGGGCGTCAGGCCGCTTCGCCCTTTGAGGCATGAGCCTGAATGACGCGCGCGACCTTGGCCGCGGGTGCATTGGCGAGCTGGGCGAGCTTGGTCGCCGGGGCCTGGATCAGGCCGACGAGCTTGCCGCGCAGTTCGTCCAGCGACGGCAGCGAGGCAAGTGCCTTGACGCTGTCGACATTCAGGACGGTTTTACCCATGGAGCCACCAAGGATGACGAACTTTTCGTTCGCCTTGGCGAATTCCATGGCAACCTTGGGCGCCGCGACAGGATCGCTCGAAGTTGCGATCACGGTCGGCCCCTTCAACAGGGAACCGATGCCGACGACGTCCGTGCCTTCAAGAGCAATTTTGGCGAGACGGTTCTTCGAGACCTTCACCGACGCGCCAGCCTGCTTCATCTGCATGCGCAGCTTCTGCATCTGGGCCACGGTGAGGCCGGAATAGTGAGCGACGACCGCGACGCCCGTGGTCTTGAAGACCTCGTGCAGCTCCTCGACCGCCTCTTTTTTTGCCGCTCGTTCCACAGCAAGCTCTCTCCGGTTGGCGGCCTTCGCCCGAAAGCGGGACCGCCGGGTTGCACCCGCCGTCCCACCAAACCTGACCTCCGGACGGAAGAACCCGAGGACACGCAAGGCAAAACGGCGATGAATAGCCTGCCCTTCCGAAAGCCCAGGGAAAGCCCTGAGAGCTCGCGGAGTGTCGAGGTTCGAACCAAACCTGCATGCCACCACGACAAAGGCAGTGGACATGCCGAAATCCGGTCTTCACCCGTCTATGCAGGCTGGATGATTAAGCCATTGAGGAAATTGGATTCCGCGCCGGCGCCTGCAGTCTCGGACAGGATCGGGGTGATCGGCGGACCGACCTCCCCTGCGGCATTTTCGAGAGCAGAAAGATCCTTCTTCCTTCCGAGAAATCCAAACGGATATCCTCAAAAGGAATGCTGGCTCCTCTCAACTTTCGGAATGCGCGCACAGGCGCGCCAGCAACAGCCGGCCCGCCTGGAAGCCGGTTCTTTAACGGGTCCATTGCGACTTGCCAAGACCCCAGGAGCAAAAATCGCACCAGTTGGGCTGGGGAGCCCGACGCATTTCGCTGCGCTCATCAAGACATTGCGCGCGCAGGGACGCATCCCGCCTCAGCCCTTCGGACAGGCGGCTCCGGCGTCGGCCCAACCCTTGATCAGCTCGCCGAACTGCTTCTGGGTTCCCGGGGCCGGGGTCCGCCCTGCCCCCGGATTCCAGCCCCAGCCGACCAGTTCATCCTCAGCCATATGGTGAATCAGCTGAGCCATGGTCTTGCCGCCGTTGCGATTTGGATCCTTGATCTGTGCGCAGATCTGGCCGAGCGACTTGCCCTGCCAAGCCATCTCGATCGGAGCCAGCTGCCACTTGGGATTACCCGGCACGCGCGCCGCGTCGAAATTGGCCTCGTGGTGGCAGGTCGTGCAGGCGAGCCCGCCAGGCGCACCCATGCCCGCTTCGCCGCGGACCACCAGCGGCTGGTGCGGAATCATCCGGTCGGTCTGAGTCGGCCGGTCGCCGGCCGGGTGGCAGTTCATGCATCGCGGCGACTGCAGCACCTTGCCGGCCTCTTCGAACAGCGCAACGGCACGCTCGTCCTTGCTCTTGATCCTGGCAAAGTCCGCCACCGGCTTGAGTCCGCCGGCGACGCGCGTCGCCTCGGGCGCCGCATCGGCGCGCCGCAGTGCCGGCAGGGCTACGATCGCAACCGCAGCCAGGCTGCCAGCGAGCAGCGCCATCGTCGCCGTTCTGAACAGGCTCATGCGGTGTCTCCCGGCCGGATCGGCAGTTGGGTCGGCCGCGGCAGACCTAGCCTGGCCATGGCGTTGGCGACGGCAGGTCCCAGCGGCGGTACGCCAGGCTCGCCGACCCCCGAGGGTTTCTCGGTCGACGGCACGATCGCAACCTCGATCTGCGGCATCTCGTGGATGCGCAGCGAGCGGTAGGTGTCGAAATTGCCCGACACCGGTCGTCCCTCGTCGAGCGGCTGCTGCGCATAGAGGATGTGGCCTAGCGCAAAGCCGATGCCGCCCTCCATCTGGGCGCGGATGATGTCGGGATTGACTGCGACGCCGCAATCGACAGCGCACCACACCTTATGCACGACCGGTCCGTCGGCGCCCATCGACAGCTCGACCACCTGGGCGACGTAGGTGTTGAAGCTCTCGACCACGGCAACGCCACGGGCGCGGCCAGCCTCGAGCTTGGCGCCCTTCCAGTCCGCGAGCTCGGCGACCGCCTTGAGCACACCGGCGTGACGCGGCTTGTCGGCCATCATCGCCAGTCGTCCCTCCACGGGATCCTGGCCGGCGGCTTCGAGCAACTGATCGACGAACGCCTCGACGGCATAGCCGGTGTGGGTGTGGCCGACCGAGCGCCACCACAGCACGGGCACGCCGACATCGACCTGATGCAGGTCGCAGCGAAAATTCGGCACCTCGTAAGGGATCTCGTTGGAGCCCTCATAGGCCGTAGAATCGAGCCCGTTCTTCATGGCCATCGCCTCGAACGGCGAGCCCTTCATGATCGACTGCCCTACGATCGTATCCGACCACGCCACGATCTTGCCGTCGCGGACCACACCACGCATCCGGTGCAGGCTGAACGGCCGGTAGTAGCCGCCACGCATGTCATCCTCGCGGGTCCACACCAGCTTGACCGGACGTCCCGGCCCGATCGCCTTGGCGACCTGCGCCAGCTCCAGCGCGACATGTGTCGATTGCTGCGCCCGCCGGCCGAAACTGCCGCCTGCGAAAATCGTCTTGAGCTCGACCTTGCCGATGTCGAGCCCGAGCACCTGGGCGATCGCGGCATGATCCGGCGTCGGAAACTGGCTGCCATAGCGCGCCGAGGCGGTGTCGCCTTTCCAGTGAATGAAGGCGTTGATCGGCTCCATCGGCGCATGGGCGAGATACGGGAAGACGAACTCGGTCTCGATGAGCTTGCCTCCCTTGGCGATCTCGGCGTCGACGTCGCCCTCCTGCTTCACCAGCGCGCCCTGCTTCTTTGCGCGCGCGCGAAACTCCTCCAGCAGTTGCGCCGTCCCGCGCGTCTCCGCCTTGCTGTCGTCCCAGGTGATCTTGAGCAGGTCGCGCGCGGTTTTGGCCGGCCAGAAGCCCTCGGCATAGACGGCGACGCCATTCGGCACCTCCTTGACGTCGACGACGCCAGGCACGGCCTTCGCTGCCGATGCATCGAACGAGGCCACCTTGCCGCCGAAGCGCGGCGAGCGCGCCACCAGCACGGTCAAGGTCCCCGGATCCCTGATGTCGAGCGTGTACTCCGCCGAGCCGTTCGACTTCGCCACGCTGTCGAGCCGGGTCACGGCGCCTTCCTTGCCGATCAGCTTGAAGGCGGAGGGATCCTTGAGCTGCGGGTTCGCCGGCACCGGCTGCTGCATCGCCTTGGCGGCCAGCGCGCCGAAGCCGCTCTGCTTGCCGGACGGATGCCGAATGATGCCCTTCTCGACCGTGATCTCCTCGGCCGGCACCTTCCATTCGTCGGCGGCCGCAGCCACCAGCATCGCACCGCGCGGCAGCTCCGACCTTGCGCATCTGCTCGTAGGAATTGGCGATCGCGCTCGAGCCACCCGTGCCCTGCACCCCGAACAAGAGATTCTTGTAGAGCACCGGATTCGAGGGCGCATGATCGGCCCGCATTTGCGACCAATCGGCATCGAGCTCCTCGGCCACCAGGGTGGCCATGCCGGTGAACGGGCCCTGTCCGAACTCGATGTGCTTGCAGAGAACGGTGACGGTGTCGTCCTGGCCGATCACCAGAAACGTGTTCGGCGCGATGTTGACGGACTTGGCAGCGGCGCCATCCTGCGCGTAAGCGACACCGCTGCGGGCGAGATACGTGGCAAGCACCAGACCTGCGCCTGCTTTCAGCAGCGAACGCCGGGACAATGCGGTCGAGGCAGCGGGCTTCACATGTGCATTCATCGTCAGCCCTCCAGCGACTTGGCGGCGGAATGGATCGCGGCGCGGATGCGGACATAGGTCGCACAGCGGCAGATGTTGCCGTTCATTGCCAGGTCGATGTCCTGATCGGTCGGCTTGGGGTTAAGACCGAGCAGCGCAGCGGCGCTCATGACCTGCCCCGATTGGCAGTAGCCGCATTGCGGCACATCGTGCGCCGCCCAGGCCTTCTGAACGGCGACGGCTTCCTTGCTGGTCAGCCCCTCGATCGTGGTCACCTCGCTTTTTCCGACCGCCGAGACGGGCAACGAGCAGGAGCGCACGGTCTGGCCATCGACATAGACGGTGCAGGCGCCACACTGCGCAACGCCGCAGCCATACTTCGTGCCGGTCAGCCCGACATTGTCGCGGATGGCCCAGAGCAAGGGGGTTCCGGGATCGACATCGACCTGATGCTCGCGCCCGTTGATCTTCAATGTGAACGCCGCCATTGCCGCCCTCGCTATCCACCGTTCGGATAACAAGAGTTAGAAGCATTCGAGAATGGCTCGCAACTCACAGAGCTGTGCAGTGCATCAGAATATTTCTGCGCGAGGATGGAACTTCTATCGCCAATGTTAAATCGTCCACGAAGGCGCTGCCGCGGTCCGCAAGGTGAGACAGCTACTTCACCTGATAAGGCAACGCCTTCCCCGCAAAGAACGCCGTGAGGTTGGCGACCACGCAGGCCTGCATCGCGACGTGCGACTCCCTGGTGTTGCCGCCGATATGCGGGGTCACCACCACATTCGGCAACGTGGTCAGCTCATCCGGCGCATGCGGCTCGGTCTCGAACACGTCGAGACCGGCGCCCGCGATGGTGCCGTCCTGCAGCGCCGCCAGCAGCGCGCGCTCGTCGATGACGGAGCCGCGCGAGATGTTGACGACGTGGCCGTCGGGCCCCAGCCGCTTCAGGAGCTCGGCGTTGACGACATGAGTGGTCTCGGCGCTGGCACGGACCGCGATCATCAGCACGGTGCACCACTCCGCCAGCGCATCGAGGCTCGGAAAGTATTGGTACGGCAGGTCGTCGTAGCGGGTGCGGTTGAAATAGCCGACCTCGGTCTCGAACACCGCAACCCGGGCCGCGATCTTGCGGCCGATCTCGCCCATGCCGTAGACGCCGACCCTGCAACCGGCGAGGCTCGGCGGCGGTTTCATCAGCGGTGATGGTTTTGCGGACGCCCAGCCCCCGTCGCGGACGTAAGCGTCTGCCACCATCAGCCGCCGCGTGCTCGCCAGCATCAGCATCACAGCAACGTCCGCGACCGCCGCGGCATTGGCGCCCGGGCTGTGGGCGACGGCAATGTTGCGCGCCGCAGCCGCCTTCAAGTCGACCCCGTCATAGCCCGTGCCATAGCAGATGATGGCGCCGAGCGCCGGCAACCGGTCCATGTCGGCCGCCCCCAGCGGCGTGCCGCCTGCCGTGATCAGCGCCCGGATCTGCGCGACCTCGTCAGCCGGAAACACCTCGTGCGCCGGCCTGCCGCCACTGTCGAGCAGCTCGAAGCGGTCGGCAAAGCGCTGGGTCAAGGATTTCGGCAGGCGGGAATAGATCAGGACCTTGTCGGGCATGTCGGCGGGCACTCCAGAATGCGAAGGGCGGGATCGATCAACGATCCCGCCCTTCTAACTAACCTACGCCTGGCCGCTTACGCGAGCACGGTGCCCGGCTCGACCTTCACGCCGGGGCCCATCGTCGAGGACACCGCGACGCGCTGGACGTAGGTGCCCTTGGCGCCGGCCGGCTTGGCCTTCACCACCGCATCCGCCAGCGCCTTGATGTTCTCGACCAGCTTGTCCTCGGCGAACGAGGCCTTGCCGACGCCGGCCTGGATGATGCCGGCCTTCTCGACCCGGAACTCGACCGAGCCGCCCTTGGCGCCCTTGACGGCGCCGGCGACGTCCATGGTCACGGTGCCGATCTTCGGGTTCGGCATCATGCCGCGCGGACCGAGTACCTTACCGAGACGGCCGACCAGCGGCATCATGTCGGGGGTGGCGATGCAGCGGTCGAAGTCGATGTTGCCGTTCTGCACCTTCTCGACCAGGTCCTCTGCGCCGACCACGTCGGCACCGGCGGCCTTGGCTTCCTCGGCCTTCGCGCCGCGGGCGAACACGCCGACGCGGAGCGTACGGCCGGTGCCGTTCGGCAGCATCACGACGCCGCGGACCATCTGGTCGGCATGGCGCGGATCGACGCCGAGGTTGATCGAGACCTCGATGGTCTCGTCGAACTTCGACACGGCCCGCTCCTTGATCATCTTGATCGCATCAGCAAGCGGGTAGAGCTTGGTGCGGTCGATGCCCTCGCGGGCCTTCTTCAAACGCTTTCCGAGTGCCATGGCCGCTTACCCCGCAACTTCCAGACCCATCGAGCGGGCGGAGCCCTCGACCATCTTCATGGCCGACTCGATCGAGTCGCAATTCAGGTCCTTCATCTTCTTCTCGGCGATCTCGCGCACCTGCGCCTTGGTCACCTTGCCGGCCTTGTCGCGACCCGGAGCCTTGGAGCCCGACTGGATCTTGGCGGCCTGCTTGAGGAAGTAGGACATCGGCGGGGTCTTCATCTCGAAGGTGAAGGACCGGTCCGCATAGATGGTGATGACCACCGGGATCGGGGTGTTCTTCTCTTCCTTCTGGGTCTGCGCGTTGAACGCCTTGCAGAACTCCATGATGTTGAGACCGCGCTGACCGAGCGCCGGGCCGATCGGCGGCGACGGGTTGGTCGCGCCGGCCGGCACCTGAAGCTTCAGGTAACCGGTTACTTTCTTTGCCATTGAGATTCTCCAATGCGCTCGCAATCTTGCCTGATGCGACCGCAACGCCTCAGGGCGACAAAACCCGTCAGGCGAGGTTTGGGACCGTGGTCCGGCGTGCTTCCTCCGGCTGGCAAAGCCGGTCACGCCTCCCACGAACGAAATCGCCCCCTTTCGGGAGCGAAGGGCGCCGGATACACGAGATCGGACAAAAAGGGAAGCCTCGCCGCCACAGAATCCGCCGAGCGCGTGTCAGGCCGCCGAAGTCAGAGACGCCGCCCGGCCGAACCGCTGGCCTTCCCGGGACAGGATTGCATCGGCGTCCAGCCCGCGGATCGGCGTCGCCGCATCCTGCGGGATGTCGCCGGCAAGCTGCAGCATCAGATAGCGGCCGCAGCAGACCCGGAGGAACGAGGCGAAATTGTCGACGCGGCCATGGGCCTCCAGCAACTCGCCGTGCAGCTTCACCAACAGCTGCGTCAACGTCATATGATCGCGCGCGGCGATCTCGTCCAGCACGTGCCAATAGAGGTTCTCGAGCCGAATGCTGGTCGAAAATCCCTCCATCCGCACCGAGCGCAGCCGGGTTTCCCACAGCTGCGGATCCGCATTGATAAAGAGCCTCGCACATGACGGCGCCCTCCCCGGTCTGCCGGCCGATGCTCCCGAACTTAAGCAGCATCGGCCTCCCGTTCCAGACCGCAATCAGGCCGCCTTCGACAGCCCGGAATGGCTGATCGCGGTGCCCAGCACCTTCAGGAATTGCGCGATCCAGGCCGGATGCGCCGGCCAGGCCGGGGCGCTGACCAGATTGCCGTCGGTCACGGCGCCGTCGATCGGGATCTCCG
The DNA here is from genome assembly GCA_050641875.1 of Bradyrhizobium oligotrophicum. Lineage (GTDB taxonomy): Bacteria > Pseudomonadota > Alphaproteobacteria > Rhizobiales > Xanthobacteraceae > Bradyrhizobium > Bradyrhizobium oligotrophicum_B. The sequence continues at coordinate 4,988,454 of CP192619.1, read as the reverse complement.
CATAGACGCCACCGGCCAATTCGACCTCGGGCTTGCAGGCCGGATAGGCCGAGCAGGTCCGTCCCTTCAGCACGCCGGCGCCGGCCAGGATCTGCGGGCCGTGGCAGATCGCGGCGACGGGCTTGTCTTGCGCGAAGAAGTGCTGGACGATCTCGACCACCTTGGCGTTGAGCCGGAGATATTCCGGCGCGCGTCCGCCCGGGATCACCAACGCATCGTACTTGCCGGGATCGACGTCGGCGAAGCTGGCGTTCAGCGTGAAATTGTGGCCGCGCTTCTCGGAGTAGGTCTGCTGGCCCTCGAAATCGTGGATCGAGGTGGCGATCGCCTCGCCTGCGGTCTTGTCCGGGCACACCGCGTGGACCGTGTGTCCGACGGCGAGCAGCGCCTGGAACGGCACCATGATTTCGTAGTCCTCGCCGAAATCGCCGACGATCATCAGAATGCGCTTGCCGCTCACGACTGGCCTCCTCCGGTTGCGTCCGCTTCGCGGACTTGTCGGAGGAAGCCTAGTGCCCGCGCCGGCGGCGCGGGTGTTACCGGGTTAACGCGCGAGGCGATGCTGGCGCATCGCGCGCCGGCGTCAGCCGACCACCTTCTCGACCTGGTTGAACTCGAGCTCGACCGGGGTGGCGCGGCCGAAGATCGACACGGCGACCTTGACGCGCGAGCGGGCCTCGTCGATTTCCTCGACCACGCCGGAGAACGAGGCGAACGGGCCGTCGGCGACGCGCACGTTCTCGCCGATCTCGAACGACACCGAGGATTTCGGCCGCTCCACGCCTTCCTGCATCTGGTTCAGGATGCGCATCGCCTCGCCTTCGGAGATCGGCATCGGCTTGTTCTCGGCGCCGAGGAAGCCGGTCACCTTGGGCGTGTTCTTGATCAGGTGGAACGCCTCGTCGGTCAGCTTCATCTTCACCAGCACATAGCCGGGGAAGAACTTGCGCTCGGCGTCGATCTTGCGGCCGCGGCGCACCTCGGTGACCTTCTCGATCGGCACCAGCACCTGCTCGAACAGGTCCTCGAGATTGCGCTGCTTGGCCTGCTCGCGGATCGACTCCGCGACCTTCTTCTCGAAGTTCGAATAGGCGTGGACGATGTACCAGCGCTTGTCGGAGCTTTGCGTAGCGGTTGCCATCAGTGAATGCCCAGCACGAGGGTGATGAGATAACGGATGATCTGATCGGCGGCGAAGAAGAACACCGAGGCAAGCGCCACCATCACGAACACCATGATCGTGGTGATGGTGACCTCGCGACGGCTCGGCCACGAGACCTTGGCGGTCTCCGAGCGCACTTCCTGCAGGAATTTGAACGGGCTTGTAGCCATCGTCAGGGGTCCGCGTCCGTCATCGGACGTTTGAAGAGTTGACTGGGAAAACCGAACAGCCGACCGTTGCCCACCCTCTTGTCGGAGAGATGAGCCGAATCCACGGGCTCGCTTGTTCGGGGAGTGAAAAGCCGCGCCGGATATCCGCGTGTAGCGGGCCGGCTGCAGGTCCCTGATATGTACTGTCGGAGCGGCCCAAGGTCAAGGTACGGAGCGGAACCGCGCTCGGCGCCCCTCTCTGGCGGGCGAGTTTCATTTCGCCATCGCGAAATAGAAGTCGACCCGTCCGGGCACTGAACCGTAGGTATACGGCTGCTGCCGGCGTTCGGTCATGTCCATCACGTCGTCGCGCACGTTGTCGAACAGGCGGCGAACCTCGAGACCTGGCACCTGCATGTTCTTGACGAAAGCCGTGGCGAACGGCGAGTTCGCTGTATCGCCGTCGAGAGCGGTCTCGCCATGCTTTGCGGCGAACACGACCAGCGTCCCGGGATCCGGCTCCATCTGCGCCAAACCGCGGCTGACAGACCGGGACGCCACGGTCATGGTTCGCTTCATCTGACTGGCGAAGGGATTGTCGCGACAGGCATCCAGCAGCACCAGGCGCAGTTGCCTGGCCCGTTCCGCAGAGTTGAGCACCTGATCGATCGAGACCGCTTCGAGGCTGATGTCGCGATCGCTGGCGATCCTGGCATCGACCGGGACGAGATAGTTGACTCCTGCGACCTCCATGCCATGTCCGGCGTAATAGACGACGGCCCAGTCTGCGGACTCGGCCTGCCGCGCGAACTCGCGCAGCGCACCGACGAGCTGATCTCTGCCGAGGTCGTTCTGCAGCATCACGGACTGAAAATTGGCCCGGCGCAGCGCGTCCGCCACCAGAGCGGCGTCGCGTCCGGGATTGGGGAGCGCCGGGACGTTCTGATAGGCCGAATTGCCGATCACCAGAGCGATCCGCTTGCCAGGTGAGTGGCCGGGAGCAAGAACCGCACCGAGAGCAGCCGGCTTGGTCTGGGCGGACGGCGCAGCGCCGACGGCGTCGGCGAGGTTGGCCTGCTGGCCCGTCTTGGATCCCTTCGCGCGCTGCGCCATCTCCTTCTGCAGCTTCTGCTGCTGGGCTTCGAACGCCTTGGGATCGGTCGGAGGCCCGTCATACGCCTTGTTGAAGTCACGCAAAGGCAGGCTCATGGAAACCACCTGCCCGGTCGACATCGTGGCCTGCACGGTGATCGCCTGACCGCGGCGCAGGCTGCCCAGCAGGTCCGGCGTCAGCTCGAAATCCGACATGCAGCCGTTCTTGAAACAGATGATGAACGGCTTCTGCAGACTCCGCTCGCTGTCGATCATCAAGCGGGTGCCTCCGCCGAGGTCCATGCCCAACGGCAGCGTAATCCGCAGCAGCTTCTTGGGGTCGGTTTCCGGTTCGATGACCACGGCTGCCAGCACGGGTTGCCCCGATTCGATCCGGCCGTCCTTGCCCGTGAAGCAGACCTGCTTGGCATCGGCATCCTTGCCCTTCAGACAGAACTTGGTCCAGGGCGGCATGACGACGAGATCGGGCTTCAGGATCGCGATATCCTTGTCATTCCTGATCTTGAACAGGGCGACGAGCATCTTTCGTTGCTGCTCGTCGACGGCATTCCAACTGCCGGCCTTGGCGCCGAGCGCCTGGGCCAAATCGGCGAGCGGCAGGGGTAGCGACAGCGGTGCGCCATTGGCGTTGATGGCCTGAACGACGAGGCTCTTCCCTTCTTGAGCGTTTCGATCAACTCGGGAGAGGCCCTGTAGTCCGAGACACAACCGTCTGCCGCGCAGAACAAATAAGCGCTCTGGATCGGCTTCTCCGCGTCGACAATGATCCGCGTCCCGTGAACGGTCTGCATGCCCAGCGGGAGAACCACCCTCAAAACCTTCTGGGGGTCTCCGTCTCTCTCGACGAACACGGCCACGACAACTCGCTCGTTCTCGGCGGACCGCGCGGTCTTTGTGGTGAAGCATATCTGCTTGCCGTCGACATCCGCATCCGCGCGTGCAGGCCTTCGCCCAGGGCGAGTAGGACAGCTTGATCTCCTGCGCGGGCTTGGTCTGCGCTATCGCAGGTGAGGCCAGCACGGACAATAGCCCGAGCGCCCGTGCGATGACGCCCCGACCGCTGCCGCAGCAAAACTCCTCATGCTCCCAACCTCTTTCGCGCCTTCAATGAGCGGCAGCCTACCGCGCTGCCGGATTCGCGGCACGAGAAAACAGCGCCTGCGCGGCCGACAACGAGCCTTCGGTCAAAGACCGAGCGGGCTGCAATGGCTGGCCGCGGATTACCGCTGCGGTCCGCGTCTTTCCGCGCGATGGGAGAACGGCGGCGCGCCGCGACGAAATGCCGTGGTTCATGCGCAGCCCGCGCTTGCCCATGGTGATCCGGGCCCGCATGCTGCAGCCCATAAGAACAATGATCCGGAGGAAATCCATGATGTGTGCCCCGCGCAAGGGATCGATGCGCCTTGCCGCCGTCGGCCTTGCTGCTCTCAGCCTTGCCGCCATCACCCTCGCCGCCGCCCCCGCTCGCGCCCAGGCCCCGCTCAAGATCGGCGTGCTCAGCGACTTCTCGTCGGTCTATTCGGACATCGGCGGCCAGGGCAATCTCGAGGCGACCAAGCTCGCGGTCGAGGAGTTCGGCGGCACCATGTTCGGCAAGCCGATCGAAGTGATCAGCGCCGATCCGCAGAACAAGGCCGACATCGCCGCCGCGATCGTGCGCAAATGGTACGAGAACGAGGCCGTCGACATGGTCATCGACATGCCGACGTCGGCCACCGCGCTCGCCGGCATGGAGATGTCGAAGCAGTTCGAGAAGCTGATGATCGTGACGGATGCGGCGAGTTCCGACATCACCGGCAAGTCGTGCTCGCCCTACACCGTACACTGGACCTACCGACACTTATGGCAACGCGCACACGGTCGGCAGCGCGATCGTCAAGAATGGCGGCAACACCTGGTTCTTCATCACCGCCGACTATCTGTTCGGCCATTCGATCGAGCGCGACACCGGCGACGTCGTGCGCGCCGCCGGCGGCACGGTGGTCGGCAGCGCCCGCCATCCCCTCAACAACCAGGACTTCTCGTCCTTCCTGCTGCAGGCGCAGGCCTCCAAGGCCAAGATCATCGGCATGGCCAATGGCGGCGGCGACACCATCAACACCATCAAGCAGGCGGCCGAGTTCGGCATCGTCGCCGGCGGCCAGAACCTCGCCGGCATCGTGATGTTCATCTCCGACATCCACAGCCTCGGCCTGAAGCTGGCGCAGGGGCTGATCATCACAGAGGCCTATTACTGGGACCTCAACGACCGCACCCGCGCCTTCGGCAAGAAGTTCTTCGAGCGCATGAAGCGGATGCCGACCATGAACCAGGCCGCCACCTACAGCGCCACCCTGCACTATCTCAATGCGGTCAAGGCCGCCGGCACCCGCGACACCAAGCCGGTACTCGCCAAGATGCGCGAGACACCGGTGCGTGACGCCTTCACCGACAACGGCGTGCTGCGCGAGGACGGCCGCATGGTGCACTCGATGTTCCTGTTCGAGGTCAAGAAGCCCGAGGAGTCGAAGGGCCCGTGGGATTATTACAAGGTGCTGGCCGAGGTGCCCGGCGACCAGGTGTTCCGGCCGCTGAAGGACGGCAACTGCCCCTATGTGAAACAATAAGAGGTCGCTGAAATGCATTCGGGGCTCGCGCATCGCGGGCCCCGGCCTAACCTGTCTCATCGATTTCGGTGTTAAGTGCTTGATCTCGCTGGCAGGAGTGGAGAGGCTCGAACTCCCAACCCCCGGTTTTGGAGACCGGTGCTCTACCAATTGAGCTACACTCCTAGCGAGCCGGGACAGTGTCGCCGGTTCGCGCGCTTTGAAGCATAGACCTCCCCCGAATGCAAGGGTGCAATGGGGCAAATCGACTGGTCAGGCCACAACTTCCGCGCCAGACTTGATGCAAACCGACAACACGTCTTCAGGGAGAGCCCATGACCCCGCCGACTGCCGCATCCAGCGTCCCCTTTCCGCGCTCCGCTCGCTGACCCCGCCGCTGCCGGATGACCGCCCCGAGGCGCTGGGCCTGTCGCAGGCGCGGTTGCAACGGGCCTCTGATGCCTTCAAGCGTGAGGCCGACAAGGGAACCATCCCCGGCGCCACCCTGCTGGTCGGCCGCCGCGGCCGGATCGGCTGGTTCGACGCCATCGGCCGCCAGGCGGGCGATGCCGACACGCCGATGCGCCCGGATGCGATCTTCCGCATCTTCTCGATGACCAAGCCGATCGTCTCGCTCGGGATCATGATGCTGGTCGAGGACGGCGAGCTGCTGCTGTCCGACCCGGTCGCCAAGTTCATCCCGGAATTCGCCGACCAGAAAGTGGGCGTCGAGAGCGGCGGCCAGCTCGAGCTGGTGCCGGTCGCCCATCCCATGACGGTGCAGGATCTGCTGCGCCACACCTCTGGTTTGGCGTATGAGCACACCGGCACCGGGCCGGTGCACCAGCTCTACCAGCAGTCGCGGGTGCGCAGCCGCAAGATCAGCAATGCCGAGCACGCGACGATTGTCGCCGGGTTGCCACTGATCTGCCAGCCGGGCGCCGAGTTCAACTACAGCCGCTCGACGGACATCCTCGGCCGGATCATCGAGGTCGTCGCGGGCAAGGCGCTCGGCGTTTTCCTCGCCGAACGCATCCTGAAGCCGCTCGGCATGAACGAGACCGGCTTCTTCACCACCGAGGCCAACGCCGGCCGGCTCGCCGAGCCATTTGCCAGGGACCCGTGGACCGGCGAGGCCGTCAACCTGTTCAAGATGACCGAGCAGCCGGTGATGGAATCCGGCGGCGGCGGCCTGGTCGCAACCACCATGGATTACGCCCGCTTCTGCGCCATGCTGCTCAACAAAGGCAGCCTCGATGGCGTCCGGCTGGTCGGCCGCAAGACGCTGGAGCTGATGGCCTCCGACCATCTCGGTCCCCATGTGAAGACGGTGGGCACCTTGCTGTCGCCAGGTCACGGCTTCGGCCTCGGCTTCGCCGTACGCCGCGAGGCCGGCATCGCCCCCTTCCCCGGCTCGGCCGGCACCTTCTTCTGGAGCGGCATCGCCGGCACCTTCTTCTGGATCGATCCGAAGGAGGAGCTGTTCTGCGTGTTCATGGCCCAGGCTCCCGGACAGCGCGACTACCTGCGCACGCTGGTGCGCGACGTGGTGTATGCCGCGGTGGAGTGAGAGGGCGCTTGTAGCCCGGATGAGCGCAAGCGACATCCGGATCTCCCGTACTCCTCGTGTGAACCCGCATGTCGCTTCCGCTCATGCGGGCTACGGAGGACGATCATGTTTTGCCCGGATGCAGCGACAACCACAACTGTCATCCCCGCGAACGCGGGGACCCATACCGCGTGATTTGTCGAGGGACTTCACTGCCAGTTGCCTGCCTCATGACGGCCGGTGGTTATGGGTCCCCGCGTTCGCGAGGACGACAGCTGAGAGCGTGGCGGCACGACGCGCCACACTCTCATTCGTCTCAACTGATTCTTCTCAACTGATCGTCGCGCCGCCGTCGATCACCATGGTCTGGCCGGTCATGAAGTTGCCGGCGGCCGAGCCCAGGAACACCGCGGCACCCGCGATCTCGTCGGGGATGCCGATGCGCAAGAGCGGCGAGCGGGCGGTGGAGGCCTTCAGGTTCTCAGGGTTGTCCCATAGCGCTTTGGCGAAATCGGTCTTGATCAGGCCGGGCGCGATGCAGTTCACGCGCACATTGTGCGGGCCGTATTCGCAGGCGAGGTTGCGCGCGAGCTGCATGTCGGCAGCCTTGGAGATCGCGTAGGCACCGAGGATGGTCGAGCCCTTCAGGCCGCCGATCGACGAGACGATGATCACCGAGCCGTCCTTGCGCGCGATCATCTGCGGCACCACCATGCTGATCAGCCAGTTGTTGGCGACGATGTTGTTGTCGAGGATCTTTCTGAACTGATCATCGGAGATGCCGGCGAGCGGCCCGTAGTAAGGATTCGACGCCGCGTTGCAGACCAGCACGTCGATCTTGCCGTAGATGCGGTTGGCCTCGTCGACGAGGTTCTGCAGGTTCTCCTTGCTGGAGATGTTGGCGGCGACTGCCGCCGCCGTGCCTGCACCGAAGCGGTCATTGAGCTCCTTCGCAACGGCGTCGCAGACATCGGCCTTGCGCGAGGAGATCACCACCTTGGCGCCATGCTCGGCCATGCGCTCGGCAATGGCGAGCCCGATGCCGCGGGTGGATCCGGTGATGACGGCGACCTTGCCGGTCATGTCGAACAGGGTCATGGGGAGTCCTCCTTAGGTTGTTATGAATTTCGAGATGGCGGCCGGTAGCTCGACTGCGTAGCCCGGATGAGCGCAGCGACATCCGGGGTCTCACGCGCTGTCTCGGTGAACCCGCATGTCGCTGCGCTCATGCGGGCTACAAACTGCCCCTCCTCACGCCAGCTTGCTCGTCGTCACCTCCGGCCCGGCCGGCTGATGCATCGCGCGGTGCGCGGCATCGGCGATCCATGGCTGCTGGTTGACCATCGGCAACCGCCATGTGCTCGTCTCACTGCTCACGATGTGGTCGAGCCGGGTCACCGAGCAATTGTCGATGTCGAAGGCCAGCCCCTTCTCGACCAGGCCGCCGAGCGCAAGCCCGACCGCGGCCTTGATGGTGCCACCATGGCCGACGGCGATGACGTCGCGGCCGGCTTCCGACAGCGTGATGCGCGCGATCGCCGCGGTGACGCGGGTGTATAGATCCATGTAGCTCTCGCCGCCCGGCGCCGGCTCATCGATGTCGGCGAACCAGTGGCTGCCCGCGGGACGGCTGGCCAGGAACGCGGCGCGGTTCATGCCCTGCCATTGCCCGAGATGCTGCTCGGCAAAAGCGGCCTCCCTGATCATCGCTGCGGGACGCGGGAATCCGGCGGCCCAGATCGCCTCCGCCGTCTGATGCGTGCGCATCAGGTTGCTCGCATACCACACCGCGCTGCGCGGCAGGATTTTTGCGACCGCCTCGAACACCTCGCGATCGGAGGTATCGCAGGCGATGTCGGACTGGCCGTAGATATTGCCGCCGTCGCTGCGCACCGGCGCATGACGCACCCACCACCAGCGCGTGGTGACGACAGAAGGTTTCGTTCCATCAACCGACATCGCTCAACCCTTCCCTCCGCTCGTCTCTCGCTGTACGTGAAGGCCCAGATCGTCTCAAGCCGCTTGGCGATCTCGGCACGTTTGAAACGGCGTTTGAATTCCGTTGCGCGGCACGCAACTGATCACAACTGAAGCAGGAGGAAACATGGGCCGCCTTGAAGGCAAATCCGTCATCATCACCGGCGCCGGCAGCGGCATCGGCCGCGCCGCATCGCTGATGTTCACACGCGAAGGCGCGCGGCTGATCGCAGTCGATCGCAGCGAAGGCGTCAAGGAGACGGTCGAGCTCGTCAAGCAGCAGGGCGGCATCGCGGAAGCCGTGATGGCCGACGCCGGTTCGGAAGCCGACGTGAGCGGCTTCATCGATCGCGCCGTTGCGACCTACGGCAAGCTCGACGTCATCTGGGCCAATGCCGGCATCTCCGGCGGGCTGAAGCCGATCGCCGAGCAGACCGTCGAGCACTGGCAGGAGATCCTGCGCATCAACCTGATCGGCCCGTTCCTCGCGGTGAAATACGCGATGCCGCACATGGTGCGGCAGCAGCGCGGCGCCATCGTCTGCACAGCCTCGGTCGCGGGCCTGAAGTCCGGCGCCTCCGGCCATCCCTACGCGGCGAGCAAGGCCGGCGTGATCAGCCTGGTGCAGACCACGGCATATTCGCTGTCCGGCACCGGCGTGCGCATCAACGCGGTCTGTCCCGGCCTGATCGAGACCGGCATGACCAAGCCGATCTTCGACGGCGCCAAGGAGCGCGGCACCGAAGGCAAGATCGGCCAGCTCAATCCGCTCAAGCGCGCCGGCCAGCCGCACGAGATCGCCGCCATGGCCCTGTTCCTCGCCAGCGACGAGGCCTCCTACGTCAACGGCCAGGCTTTTCCGGTCGACGGCGGCCTCACGGCCTCGATGCCGTACGCGGGCAAGCCGATCTAAAGGGGCTGCCGCGCCGACCAGCAGCGTCGTCCCGGCGAATGCCGGGACCCATGACCACCGGCCGGAATGAGTCAGGCAACTGACAGCGATATCCCTCGATAGATCACGCGGTATGGGTCCCCGCACTGCGCGCCGCCAGCGCGTTCGCGCTGCCAGTGCTTGGCCGGGATGACGGTGTTTGTCGTTGCCGTCATCGCGAGCGTAGCGACGCGATCCAGAGTCGTCGCCTGAGCCCTGGATTGCTTCGCTGCGCTCGCAATGACGGAGTCCAACCATGCACATTCGTTCCCGCGACGCCCACGCGCCCGAGTGATCCCGAAATTCACCGCCCTCCTCCATCAGAGGGCGCAGGGAAGGCCAGGCGTCGGCTGACGCCTGCGGCCCGCCTGCGAAAAGAATGCAGGCGGCAGGTACCACAGGTGCAGCCGAGAACGGCCGGCGGGCTCAAGCGGTCGTCGCAACAGCAAGTGTTTTCATTCCGGACAGGAGCTCGTCAAGCGCCTCTGCTGGGGTTTTCCATCCCAACGTCTTTCTCGGTCGGGAATTGAGCGCTGCGGCCACAGCGGCGATCTCGTCAGCATCGTAGACGCTCAGATCGGTGCCTTTCGGGAAGTACTGCCGCAGCAGGCCATTTGTGTTCTCGTTCGTGCCACGCTGCCAAGGGCTTCTTGGATCGCAGAAGTAGACCTGAAGGCCTGTATCGATCTTGAGGTCACTGTGCTGAGCCATCTCGGTCCCCTGATCCCAAGTCAGCGAGCGGCGTAGTTCCTTGGGCAAGGTGATAATGGTGCGCGTGATCGCATCGCGTACCGCTTCAGCTCCGTGTCCGGAGAGCGCAGGCCCGTCCTTCGTACGTGGGCCGTCTTCAAATCCCGGCAAGCGTGGCAAGTGCAGCAGCATTGTAAACCGTGTGCTGCGTTCGACGAGCGTGCCGATTGCCGAGCTCCCGGAGCCGACGATCAGATCTCCTTCCCAATGTCCCGGCACGGCGCGATCCGCGACTTCGGCCGGACGTTCACTGATCATGATCTCTGGCGATACGAAGCCTTTGCTACGCTTTCGCGTGCGCGCTCGAGGCACCCGCAGCGCACGTCCCGTTCGCAAGCAGGCCGCCAACTCCCGGTTCAGCGCACCTCGGCTCTGAACAAAAAGCGCCTGGTAAATGGCTTCGTGGCTGATCCGCATCGTCTCGTCACCCGGGAAGTCGATCGGCAAGCGTTGGGCGATCTGCTCAGGACTCCAGGCTTTTGCCCATCGCCGTTGCTGGTCCGAACCCGCACGACCGGCCTTCCGCCGGATGCCGCCTGGAGGCACGACAACGCCGGCAAGCCGTTCTTCAACATAAGTGCGCAAGGCGGAGTTGCTTGCAAGCTTGCTCGGCTTGGGGCGCCGGGCCGATCGATCTGCATGCCACTGGGCGGCCGTCGCTCGATAGGCCATCTTGCCGCCGTGCGTGGCCGCATTGCGATCGAGCTCACGAGAGATGGTCGAGGGAGACCGATCGAGGCGCCGCGCTATTTCTCGTACAGAATGGCGCTGCGCATTCAGCAGGGCAATCTCTTCGCGTTCAGAGAAAGAGAGGCGTCGGCCGGAGAGCGGCTTCGCCGAAGATCTGAACATCGCTGGTGTCACGCCGCCCGCCCTTCGAAACAATCGAGGGCCGACAGCATCTGACAATCCAGCAGCCAGCGCAGCCTTCTCGCTGTTCAATCCGGCGGCAATCCCCCGCCAAAACTTCTGCTGTTCCGCACGCCCCGCCACTGGTGGGCGACCCATCGATCCCAGCTTCGCCCGCGTTGATCGCCGCTTTCGGATACCCATCGCAACCTCCTCATCGAGTGTTGCGACGACCGATTGAATCCGCCCCCGGCCTTCCCTGCGCGATGGTCTTCACGCTTATACGCAGTCTCCCTGGTGCGCCGGGCTTGTTGGCCACCATCGCCCCGCGGCGCTAAAGGCCAACGCGACTTGATACCAGCATCGGGGTATCAGGACCCTGCGACTTCACGTCCGCGAACTGCCGTTCGTCCGCGTAGCAAGCTACGCTGCGGCATCTCCGCGGCCACCGCCTCCCCGCCTCGCGTGTCGTGACGATCGCGCGCAACGCCCCTCTCGTTGAGGCGGGATGGCGTAATCAAATCACAAATTCCGAAAAAGCGAAAGTGAAATCTTTCGCCTGCCCAGGCTGAACGAGGCGATCACCTTGATCACGCTCGCAAACTTTCTTTGCCGGCGCTGCCGCGTCGTGTCGCAGCGAACAGCGGTCTGGTTCAAGCGGAGGCATCCGCGCTGGCTGCGATTTTTTCAGTCCAGGTCTTCGAACCGCCTGCTCCGAGGCACCGTCGAACTTCGCAAGCGGACCATTTCGGCTTCGCCAAACCGAAGGATGGAACAGATGTCGAGATTGTCGAAACTAGCCCTGCTCACGTTGGGCGCCCTGGCGGCCGGCGCGGCCATGACGGGCGTGAGCGCGCGCGAGACCCAATGGCCGGGCTGTGAGCTCGTCTCCTGGACGGCCTGCGGCACCGACGTACAGGTGCAGCAATCGCAGCGCCGCCAGAGCCGCGATACCTCGCCGATCTACATGAAGCAGACCGATCCGCGCTACGGCAGTGCGCTGACCGCGGCCGGTGGTGGTGGCGGCGGTGGAGGTGGTGGTGGCGGCGGCGGGCGCTGAGCCCGCGCCAACGCGGGCGTGATGATGAGTAGCCCGGATGAGCGGAGCGACATCCGGGTTCAGCACTTCTGCCGGTGAAGAACCCGGATGTCGCTTACGCTCATCCGGGCTACCAAGCTATGCCGCGCCAGCCTTCTGCGCATAGGCCCAGGCCTGCTTGGTCATCGGCACCATGCGCTTGACCGACTCGATGGCCTTGTCGTTGGCGGCGGTGCCGTCGCGGATGCGGCCGATGATCCCCTGCAGAATGCCGGCGAGCCGGAACAGATTGTAGGCGAAGTACCAGTTGAGGTCCGGCAGCTCGGTGCCGGTGACGCCGCAATAGATCGCGGCCGCCTCCTCCATGGTCGGGATGTTCAGCGCCTTCAGGTCGACCCCGTCGAGGCCCGGCATGATCCACTGCATCAAGAGATAGGTGAAATCGGCCATGGGATCGCCGAGCGTCGACAGCTCCCAGTCGAGCACCGCGATGACGCGCGGCTCGGTCGCGTGGAAGATCATGTTGTCGAGCCGGTAGTCGCCATGCACGATCGAGACGCGCTGCTGCACCGGCAAGGTGCGCGGCAGCCACTCGATCAGCTTCTCCATTTCCGGCAGATGCTCGGTCTCGGAGGCGCGATATTGCTTGGTCCAGCGATCGACCTGGCGGGCGAAGTAGTTGCCCGGCTTGCCGAACTCGGCGAGGCCGATCGCCGCCGGATCATAGCTGTGCAGTTTCGCCAAGGTTTCGATCTTGCTGGTGAAGATCGCACGCCGCTCGGGCGCTGCGACATGCGGCAGGGTCGGGTCCCAGAACACCCGCCCCTCCTCCATCGACATGATGTAGAAGGCAGCGCCGATGACGCTGTCGTCGTTGCACAGCGCATAGGCCTTGGCGACCGGAAAGCCCTGCTTGCCGAGCGCGGCGATGACGCGGAATTCGCGATCGACTGCATGCGCCGACGGCAGCAGCTTGCCGAACGGCTTTCGCCTGAGCACGTATGAACGCGCCGGCGTGTTCAGGCGATAGGTCGGGTTCGACTGGCCGCCCTTGAACTGGAGCACGGTCAGCGGGCCCTGATAGCCTTCGACATGCTCGGCCATCCAGGCCGCGAGCTTGCCCTCGTCGAAGCGATGCCGCTCCTCGACCGGCTTGGTGCCGGAGAATTCTTCGTCCTTCTTGACGCCGTCGGCCACGACGAACTCCCTTGGTGTTACGTCTCATCCACGAGCGACGGCGATCTTCGCCGGTCGTTCGTTCCGTCATTGCGAGCGCAGCGAAGCAATCCAGGGTTCCGCCGGGGCTCTGGATTGCCTCGCTACGCTCGCAATGACGAAGGTCGTGGATGCGGGCGTCACTTTACAAGCCATGTGTCGGCGAAATCGGAACTGCGCGGTCGGCACGCCCCCATCATCGCGCTTCGCGGGACGATGGGGGCTGCCCACCCTACGAGTCTCATACTCAGTGCCGGGGCTCGTTGGCGTATTTCTTCATCTCGAGCCTGGCGATGGCGCGGTTGTGCACCTCGTCGGGGCCGTCGGCAAGACGGAGCGTGCGGATGTTGGCGTAGTCCTTGGCGAGACCCGCATCGTCCGACACGCCGGCGCCGCCGAACGCCTGGATCGCGTCGTCGATGATCTTCAGCGCCATGTTCGGGGCGGCGACCTTGATCATCGCGATCTCGCCCTGCGCGGTCTTGTTGCCGACCTTGTCCATCATGTCGGCCGCCTTGAGGCACAGCAGCCGGCACATCTCGATGTTGGTCCGGGCCTCGCCGATGCGCTGCTCCCACACCGAATGCTCGATGATCTTCTTGCCGAAGGCCTGGCGCGTCATCAGCCGGCGCACCATCTTCTCCAGCGACTCCTCGGCCTTGCCGATGGTGCGCATGCAGTGATGGATGCGGCCGGGGCCGAGGCGGCCCTGCGCGATCTCGAAGCCGCGGCCTTCGCCGAGCAGGATGTTCTCGGCCGGCACGCGGACGTTCTCGAGCAGCACCTGGGCGTGGCCGTGCGGCGCGTCGTCGAAGCCGAACACCGGCAGCATCTTCTCGACCTTGATGCCGGGGGTGTCGAGCGGCACCAGGATCTGCGACTGCTGCTGATGCTTGGCGGCCGACGGATCGGTCTTGCCCATCAGGATCGCGATCTTGCAGCGGGGATCGCCGACGCCCGACGACCACCATTTGCGGCCGTTGATGACGTAATGATCGCCGTCGCGCACGATGCGGGTCTCAATGTTGGTGGCATCCGACGAGGCCACCGCGGGCTCCGTCATCAGGAACGCCGAGCGGATCTCGCCGTCCATCAGCGGGCGCAGCCATTTGCGCTTCTGCTCCTTGGTGCCGTAGCGGATGAACACTTCCATGTTGCCGGTGTCGGGCGCCGAGCAGTTGAACACCTCGGAGGCCCAGGCGATGCGGCCCATCTCCTCCGACAGCAACGCATATTCGAGATTGGTGAGGCCGGCGCCGCGGAACTCGTCATCCTCATGCGGTGACGGCGGCATGAACATGTTCCAGAGGCCTTCGGCCTTCGCCTTGGCCTTGAGGTCCTCCAGGATCGGGATCACCTTCCAGCGATCGCCCTCGGCGTCCTGCTGCTTGTAGACCGGCACCGCCGGGCGGACATGCTTGGTCATGAAGCTGCGCACGCGCTCCAGCCATTCCTGCTGCTTCGCCGACATCGTGAAGTCCATGGGACTCTCCTTGGGTGTTTCCTCTGGAATTTTGGCCGCAGTGTCGGCCCGCCCACGGCGTCCGTGCAAGTGTGATCTTGCGCGACACGACCGCGCGAACCGTCGCTGCAGCGCCGAAATGTCGCCCCACGGAAGAACCGTGATTGACATTGCGACCGTCTCAAACAATAGTTTCATACAATTGTTTGAAACGCAACTCCCACCCCGCTTCATCGTTCGGGAGGACGAGCATGGCGACCGACCAGACCCGGACCGCGATCCTGATCGCCGCCGAGCGGCTCTATGCCGAACGCGGCTTCTCCGACGTGACCCTGCGCGACATCGTGGCGGCGGCGAACGTCAATCTCGCCGCGGTGAACTATCATTTCGGCTCCAAGGACGAGCTGATCGCCGAGCTGTTCGTGACCCGCTCGATCGCGCTCAACCGCGAGCGCCTGCGCGAATTGCGTGAAGCCGAGGATGCGGGCGGCGGCCGCGCCGACATCTCCGACATCCTGCGCGCCCTCGTCGGCCCGATCCTGCGCGGCTGCCTTGGCCCCGAGAACCAGCGCTCGGCGGTGGCGCAGTTCATGATCCGCGCCTCGATCGAATCGGTGCCACCGATCCGCCGCATCAAGACCAAGGAAATCGACCATCTGCGCAAATTCGCCGGCGCAATGCAGCGCGCCCTGCCCGACAGCTCGGAGGTCGATCTGTTCTGGGGCCTGCATTTTGCGCTCGCCATGGCGCACCACACCATCCGCGAGAGCGAGCGGCTGACCAAGCTCTCCGACGGTCAATGCGACCTCGACGATGTCGAGGATGTGATCGCGCGGGTGGTGCGCGGCGCCGTGCTCGGCTTGACCACGCGCGATCAAGCGGCAAAGTCGAAGGTCAAGATCGCAGCCCGCAGCCCGTAGCCCGGCTGAGCGCGGCGATACCCGGATATCGCCGCGCTCAGCCGGGCTACGAGATCCCACCATCCACCATGGAGTCCACTCGTGACGCACCGACCGCATCTGTTACTCGCCTTCGTCGCGTCCACGCTCGTGATGGTGACCGCCAGCGAGCCGGTGCTGGCCCGCGGCGCCGCCGCCAGCATCATGAATTCACCCGGCTATCAGCGCCGCCTGCAGGAATCGCGGCAGCAGCTTGGCGCGCCCACGGCGCAAGCGCCCGCCCCCATAAAGCCTCGGGCGAAGCGGCACCGTCATCACAGCCACAATTAGGAGCAAACTCTCTCCACGCGTCGTCCCGGCGAACGCCGGGACCCATACCGCGTGATCCGTCTTGAGGCACGCGGGGAGATATCGAGAATCAGCACGCCGGCCGGTGGTTATGGGTCCCGGCGTTCGCCGGGACGACACCGGAGAATGACGCGACTAGCGGTGCCCTACACGACGCCCTTCTGCTTTAACGCCGCGATCCTGGCCTCGTCATAGCCAAGCCCCGACAGCACGTCCTGCGTATGCTCGCCGAGCAGCGGCGGCGCGCGATACTCGGTGATCGGGGTACCGGAGAAGGTCAGCGCGTTGCGGATCAGGGACAGCTGCGGCTCGAACGGGTGCTCGACCTTCACCTCCATGCCGCGCGAGCGGACATGCGGGTCGGCGAAGACATGCGCAAAATCGTTGACCGGTCCGCACGGCACGCCGGCCTTCTCCAGCTCCTCCAGCCAATGCGCCACCGAGTTCTTCAGGAACAGGCCGGCATAGATCGCCATGATCTCCTTGCCGTTGACGACGCGGTCGTTGTTCTTGACGAATTTCGGGTCGGTCGCGAGTTCGGGCGCGCCGAGCACGGCGCAGGTGCGCGCGAACTGCGCGTCGTTGCCGACCACCAGCATCAGTTCGCCGTCGGTGCAGCGGAACACGCCGGCCGGCATGCCGCCATTGCCCCAGGTGCCGCGGCGCGGCGGCGACTTGCCGTTGATCAGGAAGATCTGGGCATAGTGCGACAGCGAGGCGATCACGGTGTCGAACAGGCAGACATCGATATGCTGGCCGCCACCGCCCTTGACGTCGCGGTGATACAGCGCCGAGAGGATGCCGATCGAGGTGTTCATGCCGGTCATGTAGTCGACGATCGAGGGACCGACCTTCATCGGCCCCGCCCCCGGTTCGCCGTCCATGTGGCCGGTCACGCTCATCAGCCCGCCCATGGCCTGGAAGATCGCGTCGTAGCCGGCGCGCGGAGCATACGGTCCGGTCTGGCCGAAGCCGGTGACCGAGCAATAGATCACCTCGGGATTGACGGCGCGGATCGCCTCATAGTCCAGGCCATAGCGCTTGAGATCGCCGACCTTGTAGTTCTCCATGAACACGTCGCAGTCCCTGGCGAGCGCGCGGATGATCTCCTGCCCCTCCGGCGAGGCGATGTTGACCGTGACGGACTTCTTGTTGCGGTTGGCGCAGATGTAGAAGGAATTGTTGTTGTTGGCCTTGCCATCGGGATCCCGGAGGTAGGGCGGCCCGAACGCGCGCGCATCGTCGCCGGTGCCGGGCCGCTCGATCTTGATCACCTCGGCGCCGAGATCGGCCAGCATCTGCGCGGACAGCGGTCCGGCCAGCACGCGGGTCAGATCGAGAATCTTGATGCCAGAAAGCGGCAGGGCCGACATGGAGTTCCTCCGGGAGCTTTATTCCTTGTGGCGGACATCCCGAGCGAGAGCGCCGCCTGTCACCCGCGGATACACCATTTCGCAGCTCAGAGCACTGCGCTGGCGGCATGCCGCCTTGCCGTAGCCCGGATGAGCGGAGCGACATCCGGGTTCACCCACGCTGTGTGTCGGAGAACCCGGGGTCGCTGCGCTTGCCCGGGCTACGCGACGGCCACTTTCTTGCTTCATTTTGTGTGCGACCGGAGTCCAGACACATCCGGACACAGGGAACAAGGAGCCGTTAAGCGTTACAACCACAGCTGGAGGCAGGTTTGATGTCTTACCCTCCGGAGCACACCATGACGTCGATCTCTGCCTCCTCGATGAGCGGCTTTTCCCCGCTCGACCTGCTCAAGCAGGAGCTCACCAAGGAAGTCTCGGCCGGCAAGGTCAGCTCGACCGACAAGACCGCCTTGTCGTCGGCGCTCGACGACATCGATTCCGCGTTGAAGAGCGGCAGCAGCAGCTCGTCCTCGTCATCGACCTCCAGCACACCGCCCTCGCCCGAGGAGATGCAGTCGAAGATCGACGATCTCATCCAGAGCGAGGTCGACAGCGGCAAGCTGACGTCGGACCAGGCAAGCGAGCTGAAGAACGTGTTCGCCAACGCCTTCTCCGGCGGCCCGGGCGGCGCGGGTGGTGCCGGTGGCCCGCCGCCCGGTCCGCCGCCGAGCGACGACAGCAGCAGCGACACCACCTCGAGCACCTCGTCCTCGTCGTCTTCATCATCCTCGTCTCAAGTCGAGGAGCTCTTGAAGAAGCTGCTCGAGGCGCTGCAGAGCTCGAACAGCAGCACGACCTCGTCCTACAGCGCCAGCGGCACCAGCTCGTCGAGCTCGACCAGCAAGTCGCTGGTGGTGGACTTCTCGGCCTGACCGAACGAAGACGCGCCGCGTAGTCCGCACCGTCTGGTGGCGCACCGTCCTTCATCCTCGTCATTGCGAGCGTAGCGAAGCAATCCAGAGTCCTCGTGACGCTCTGGATTGCTTCGCTGCGCTCGCAATGACGATGGTGAGACAGCTGGGCTCTCAAAGCCAGCGCGTGAGCCCCCGCATATCGCTACGCTCATGGGGCTACGGGCCTCACTCCGGCGCGTTGAACGTCCGCGCGAAATACACCGGCGCGGCCGCCGCCCTCAGGCGATAGAGCTGCGCCGGCCGGTTTGGTCCCTTGCGCATCTTGGCGATCGGCTCGATGAGGTCAGCCGAGAGCATGCGGGTGCGAAACGCGCTCTTTTCCAGCGGACGATCGAGCACGATCTCGTAAGTCCGCTGCAGTTCGGGCAGAGTGAACTCCTCCGGCATCAGATAGGCCGGCAGCGAGGTGTACTCGACCTTGTTGCGCAGCCGCCGCACGGCGGCCTGCAGGATCTCGGCATGATCGAACGCGAGCTTCGGCTTCACGCTCATGCCCACGAGCGGAAACCATTGCGCATCGGCCGCGAGCGCGGCCTCCGCCGCTGACGCCGGGATCAGCGCAAAATAGGCGTGCGTCGCCGACCAGCCACGCGGGTCACGGTTCGCGCTGCCCCAGCTGCCGAGCTGCTCCAGATAGGGGCTGACGACGCCGGTCTTCTCGGCGAGCTTGCGCCGCGCGCAGGCTTCGAGATCGCGATCCTTGTCGACATCGACGAAGCCGCCCGGGAGCGCAAACGCGTCCGGGAACGGCTCCCCTCGCCGCGGCCGCGCCGCACCAGCAGCACGTGCAGCGCCTCCAGCCGGATCGTGAAGATGACGATGTCAACCGTGGTCAGCGGCCGCGGAAAATCCAGTCCGCCCGCGCTCGCCGCCGCTCCGCCGCCCTGCTCCTGCCGTGCTGCCATACCGTCCGCCCCCGAATTTGTCCCTTGACACTAGCATGCTTAGTTGTACTGTCCAACTTACTTAGTTGGCGTGACACACTTACGCCACCAACGTCAGGAGGCCGCCATGTTCGGCTTACGCTTCATCAAGGCCCAACCCACCACCTATCTCCTCAAGTACCGCGCCGGCAGCGTGGTCGAGGAAGGCGCCGGGCTCTCCACCTTCTATTACGGGCCCGCCACCTCGCTGGTGGCGATCCCGATCGGTAGCCGCGACGCCGCCTTCATCTTCCAGCAGATCGCCAGCGATTTTCAGACGCTGACGATCCAGGGCCAGGTCACCTACCGCATCGGCGAGCCCAGGAAGGCGGCGGCGATGCTGAACTTCACGCTCAAGCGCGACGGCAAGACCTACGAGTCCGACGACCCGGAGGAACTGCCGCAGCGCGTGCTCGGCGCGGTCGAGGTGCTGGCGCAGCAGGCGGTCAAGGACATGACCTTGAAGGAAGCGCTGCGCGCCTCCGACCGCATCGCGGAGGCGATCGCGACCGGATTGAAGCGCCGTGCCGACATCGATGCGCTGGGCCTGGAGATCCTCGGCGTCGCCGTGCGCGCGGTGAAGCCGACGCCGGAGACCGCCAAGGCGCTGGAGGCCGAGGCGCGCGAGGCAATCCTGAAGACCGCGGACGAAGCCATCTTCGCGCGGCGCAATTTCGCCGTCGAGCGCGAGCGGGCGATCCGCGAGAGCGAGCTCGACACGGAGATCGCGGTCGAGCAGAAGAAGCGCTCGATCCGGGAGACGCAGATGGACGCCGAGGCCAGCGTGGCAGCGAAAGAGAACGAGCTGCGCGAGGCCGGCATGGTCGCCGACATCGGGCTTGAGGCCAAGCGCAAGGACTTCGTGGCGTTGAATGCGGCCAACACCCGCACTTTGGCGGATGCCGAGGCCTATCGCGTCGGCGCGCTGATGAAGATCTTCGAGGGCGTCGACACCCGGGTGATCCAGGCGCTGGCCGCCACCGGCATGCAGCCCGGCCAGTTGATCGCGCAGGCGTTCTCGGGCCTCGCCGAAAAGGCCGAGAAGATCGGGCAGCTCAACGTCTCGCCGGAGCTGCTGAACAGCCTGATGCAGAAGCCCGCGGAGGCGCCCTGTGTCCGGCAATGACCGCAAGGTGGTCTTGGTCGTCAGGAGAACGCGGATCGAGGAGCTGATCGCCAGATTCCTCACCGCGGACCAGGCCCGCTTCTATGTCGAGCATCTCGGCGCCGACTTCTCCGACTACGAACGCGAGCACGCGGCCTATCAGGCCGCGCGCTTGACCAGCGTCCAGACGCTGGAGCGCTGGGGCCGCTACCAGATCGTCGACCGCGGCTTCCTGCCGAACTTCATCTTCGGTCCCGCCGACATCGTCGCGGCGCTCGGCCCCGACGGCCTCGTCGCCAACACCATGAAATATCTCGACGGCCAGCCGCTGCTCGGCCTCAACCCGGACGCGGCCCGGCATGACGGCGTGCTACTGCCATTCGCGCCGGGGGACCTCGTGAGCCTGCTGCCGGAGGTCGCCGCCGACAAGCGCGCCGCCAAGACGGTGACCATGGCGCGCGCGAGCCTCGCCGACGGCCAGGTGCTCCATGCGGTCAACGACCTCTTCATCGGCGCGCGCACGCATGTCTCGGCCCGCTACGAGATCGCGACCCGCGAGCATCAGGAGCGGCAATCGTCCAGCGGGCTGATCGTCGCGACCGGGCTCGGCTCGACCGCGTGGTTCAAGAGCATCGTCACCGGCGCGCTGGCGATCGCCGGCAGCTATGGCAACCACGGCGATGGCGACTACGCCGCCCTGCCCTGGGACGCCCGGAGCTTGCGCTTTGCCGTGCGCGAGCCGTTCCCGAGCAAGACGTCGCAGACATCGCTGGTCTGCGGAGGGCTGAACGGCGCCGAAACACTGCGCCTGCGCTCGCTGATGCCCGAGAACGGCGTCATTTTCTCCGACGGCATCGAGGCAGATCATCTCGATTTCAACGCCGGGGCGGAAGCGGTGATCGGGATTGCGGAGCGCCAGGGGCGGTTGATCGTTTAGACTGCTCCACATGTCGCGCTGCTGATGCATTGCCCCGCACTCACCACGTCATTGCGAGCGCAGCGAAGCAATCCAGGAGCCCGGAGAACGGATGAGCGATGCGTCAGCCGCGACCATCGCGACAATTTGTGGGGACCCGGATATCGCTGCGCTCATCCGGGCTGCGCGTCCGTCACGCCCTCGCGAACACCAGCACGCCGTTCGCCGGGATCGTCACCATGGCCGAGCTCGGCTGGCCGTGGAGCGCCGGGCCGGCTGCGGTCACCGCGCCGTTATTGCCGACGACGCCGGGATTGACCCAGTTGTCGTAGACGTCGCTGTTGAACACCTCGTGCCACGTGCCGCCCGCCGGAAAGCCAATGGCGTAGTCGCGCCATGGCGTCTCGCTGAGGCTCACGATGACCATCACGTCGTCGCCCTGGCCGTCCCAGCGGTGGAAGGCGAGCACGCGGTTGCCGTCATGGACGTGGACGATGGCGCATCCCTCCGCGGTCAGCGCCGGATGGGTGCGGCGGATCGCGATCAGCTCTGATGTGAAGCGCATCGCATCAGCGGTGATCTTGTCCTCGCCGTCGAGCAGCGCCCATTGAATCGTGGTGTCCAGGCTCGGCGTGTCGCTCCAGGGCTGATCCTCGAACAGCTCCTGCCCCATGAACAGCATCGGGATGCCCGGCGCGGTCAGCAAGAGGCCGGTGGCGACGCGGCTGCGGCTGCGCGCATACCAGCAGCGGCTGTCGACGGGATCAGCGAGTCGCGGGATCCGCAGCTCGCGGCCGGCATAGACGATGTCGTGGTTCTCGATCGAGTTGACCGCGCGCCAGCGCTTGTCGAGGCTGAGATCGGCGATCGCCGCGGCGATCGGCTGCATCGGGACGACAGCGCCCACGCCGCCGGCCGCGCTCGCGACGGCGCCTCGCACGGCAAGGCGCAAGCCGTCGCTCCAGGTCGCGTCGAAGCCGGCGCCGCCCTGCGCGATGTCCCTCACCACCCATGGGTTGACCGGCCAGTATTCGGCGATCTGGATCGCGTCGGGCTTCTCGGCGCGCAGCGCCTCGGTGAGCTGCTGGCAGGTCGCCCAGCCGCCGAAGCGGTCCATCACGCTGACCTCGTCGAAGCGCAGGCCGTCGGCGTGGTACTCGCGATACAGCATGATGGCGTTGTCGACGAGGTACTGCCGCACGTCGGCATTCCAATAGGCAAACACCTGCCCGCCCGCCCAGCCCTGGTCGGTGAAATACAGGCTGCGGTTGGGATCGCCATAGGCCTGACGGTCGAAGAACCAGATGCTGCTCTCGTCGAAGCCGCCGCCGGCGTGGTTGTAGACGACGTCGAACAGCACCGCGATGCCATGGACATGGCAGACGTCGATCAGCGCGCGGAGCTGGTCGTCGCAATGTCTGACCACGCCGATATCGGCGTAAGGCGCTGCGCCCGCGGCCGTGAGGATTTCGTTGGTCCGCGCGAAATAGGCGGCGAGATGCGCCTGTTCGTGCTCCCCGTACTCGGTCTCCGGGCTGAACAGGTCGGTACCGTTGTAGCCCATGCTGAACATGGTCGGGAATTCCTGCACCGGCAGCAGCTCGATGGCGTTGACGCCGAGCTTCGCCAGATGCGGCACGCGCTCGATCACGTCTAAGAAGCAGCCGTCGGGATTGCCCGCCTTCATGTCGAAGGTGCCGACATGGAGCTGATAGATCACGAGCTCGTTGTTGGGCGGCGGCGTGAAGTCGGTGTCGTGCCAGGGAAAGGCGTGCGGATTGCGCAGCACCGAATGCGCCTGCGGAAACGGCGGATCGACCGTGAGCAGCCGTGCATGCGGATCGCGCTTGTAGCCGGAGCCGCCTTCGCCCTCGACGAAGTACATATAGGCGTCGCCGTCCTTCAAAGACGGCACGAAGATCGCCCAGTGGCCGTTGCCGATCGGCGCCAGCCGGCAGCTCGCATCCTGCGTCCAGTCGTTGAACGGGCCGGAGACGTAGACCGCCTTGGCATGCGGCGCGAACACGCGGAAGGTGGCGCCGCCGGTCACCAGGGTGCCGCCCATGGGAGCCTGGAGAAGATGCATCTGCCGCAGCGAAATCCTCAGTCCTTCGGGGAATGGCGGCAGCGTAACAGGTTCCAGCAGCATATCCATGGCGGTCGGCTCTCCGCGCGTCAGAACAGCCGCGCGCCGTTCGGCACGCGCTTGTCGGGCTGGAACAACACGACGTTGCCCTGTTCATCGGGAAAGCCGAGCGTCAGCACCTCGGACATGAACCTGCCGATCTGGCGCGGCGGGAAGTTGACGACGCCGGCGACCTGTCGGCCAACCAGTGTCGCGGGGTCATAGAGCGTGGCGATCTGGGCGCTCGAGCGCCGGATGCCAATGCCGGGCCCGAAATCGATCGTCAGCTTCAGCGACGGCTTCTTCGCCTCCGGATAGGGCTCGGCCGCGACGATGGTGCCGACGCGGATGTCGACGGCCAGGAACTGGTCGAAGCCGATCCCTGCTGCCGCCGGTGCTGTCGGATCGTGGGAGAGATGCATGGCGGCCTCATCAAACGCGGGACCGCGCGGGAAGGCTTGCGGTCCCGACGCGGTTTGGGCCGGAATCTTTAATGGCCATACGGGCTCCTGACAATGCACCCGCCCGGCGACGGCACGGCATATTGACGGTTGGCTGTGTTGGTGTGGCAGGCCGGTCGCAGGCCGAGAAGCCTCCAATCGCTGGCTGCCCAAGCGGAGTACCGGCTTTCTGCATCGCCGAGCGGAGGTCCGTGAATCACCATGGCGTGCTGCTGCCCGCCACATCGTCGCATGCACGCATTGCCCTGCCCTGCTGCATGCCCGCCGCCGAGCGCAATGCCCCTGACACGTCACCTGTAATGTCGCAGTTCGTTCGCTTTTGCCTCCAGACGCAGCACGGAGGCTCAGCCTGTCCGCGAATAGCGGACATCCTCAGCACGCTTCGCCAGGCACAACCTGCCTACCGCGCGTTGCTGCCCCACTGCTCTTGCGCTCTTGGGAATGGTCCTGGCCGGCGCTCCTGTCAGGCGAGCTAGGCGGCGCGCCGCCCGCGCGACAGAGTTTCGGATGGAAGCTCACCGAACATGTCGCGATAATCTCTTGCGAAGTGTCCGAGATTTCCAAAGCCGCAATTGAAGGCGACGGCAGAGACGGAGGTGCGCTGATTGGGCCCCTTGAGCATCTGCTTTGCCTGTCGCAATCGCACCGTTTTCGCAAACGCCATCGGCGAATATCCGCGGCTCTTCTTGAACGCAGCATAGAGCGCGCGGACGCTGACGCCTGTCTGCGAAGCCAGTTCCTCGATCGTGATGGCACGGTCCCAAGAGGCCTCGATATATTCTTCGGCCAGCCGAACGATCCGCGGCACGACGTCCTTTTCGGCTCTCTCCAACAGCTCGCTGAAATTGTGGCGGTGAGCCGACAGGAAGGAAACGATGAGAGCCTGCTCCAGTTCGACGAGTACCGTGCGTGGCAGCTCTGTAGCCGTCGCATCCAACTGATGAGCGAGGAACATCGCCAGATCGCGCAAGACCAGAGCGTTCGGCTGCAACGCCGCGGCAATGGGATCGAACTTGAGGACACCGGCTGGCTTTGCACCGAGCAGCGTCGTCAATGTCTGCTCCAACGCCCTCGCGCTTATTCGAAGAATGAGCTGCTCATAACCTGGCTCGAACACAATCCTGTTGGCTTCGCCCGGCGCAACTATGCAGGACTGCCGCTCGTTTATCGCGACCGCCGTGCGATTTAGAATGGTCAAAGCGCTGCCTTTGAGGCCAATTTGCAGGCGCGCGAAGTCGCTCTCCGGGAACTTGACGACCGATCTTCCCCCGCCATATGCACAGAAGCCAAGGCCGATATTCGCAAGCTGAAGGTAGTTCCCTACCCCCTGAAATTGATCTGCGTTGGTGACTGCGAAGCCAGTTGCCCCATAAACCGTACGCAACGCGTGTTCCATTGCCTCCGGATCGTCTGTACGAATGACGGGAGCGCGGCTCAGCAGGCTTACGGATCGGTCCAGGTTCATCCAAAGATAGTATCTCAGATTGACCGAACTCAAACCTGGGAAAAACCCGGTCAGCGGCGCGGTGTCGCAGCTCGATCTTCGTGAAAGCCGATATAGCTTTTGAGGCCGCCCCGTCGCTCTTGAGAATGGTCGTGGCCGACACTCTTTCAGGCGAGCTAGGCGGCGCGCCGCGCGCGCAACAGAGTTTCGGATGGAAGCTCACCGAACATGTCGCGATAGTCTCTTGCGAAGTGTCCGAGATTTCCGAAACCGCAATTGAAGGCGACCGCGGAGACGGAGGTACGCTGATTTGGCACCGAGAGCATCTGTTTTGCCCGACGCAATCGCACCGTCTTCGCAAACGCCATCGGCGAGTATCCGCGGCTTTTACTAAACGCGGCATAGAGTGCGCGAATGCTGACGCCTGTCTGCGAAGCCAGTTCCTCGACCGTGATGGCGCGGTCCCAAGAGGCCTCGATATATTCTTCGGCCAGTCGAACGATCCGCGGGGTGACATCTTTTTCGCCTCTCTTCAACAGCTCGCTGAAATTGTGGCGGTGAGCCGACAGGAAGGAAACGATGAGAGCCTGCTCCAGTTCGACGAGTACCGTGCGTGGCAGCTCTGTAGCCGTCGCATCCAACTGATGAGCGAGAAACATCGCCAGATCGCGCAAGACCAGAGCGTTCGGCTGCACCGCCGCGGCAATGGGATCAAACTTGAGGACACCGGCTGGCTTTGCACCGAGCAGCGTCGTCAATGTCTGCTCCAACGCCCTCGCGCTTATTCGAAGAATGAGCTGCTCATAACCTGGCTCGAACACAATCCTGTTGGCTTCGCCCGGCGCAACTATGCAGGACTGCCGCTCGTTTATCGCGACCGCCGTGCGATTTAGAACGGTCAAAGCGCTGCCTTTGAGGCCAATTTGCAGGCGCGCGAAGTCGCTCTCCGGGAACTCGACGACTGACCTTGCCCCGCCATATGCACAGAAGCCGAGACCGATGCTCGCGAGCTGAAGGTAGTTGCCCACCCCCTGGAATTCATCTGCGCTTGAGACTGCGAATCCGGTTGCCCCGTAGACCGTGCGCAACGCGTGTTCCATCGCCTCCGGATCATCTGTACGAATGACGGGAGCGCGGCTCAGCGGGCTCACGGATCGGTCCAGGTCCATCGAAGGATCAGTCCTCGCTCATAAGGCTCGTGTCAAAATATTGGAGCGCAAGTGTTCCGGACTGATCCAAGTCAACCTCCGAAAAGCTCCCGTCGGGCGGCGGGCGGTCAGGCGCAACAGTTCGATCACGTCCCCGATTATCGCATGTTATTTTGAAGGAGGTAATTGGCTAGTGATGCAGCAAACCCTGAGCGATGTTTGCAGAGTTTGGACTTGGGAATGACTTCAGAATCGCCGCGCGACGCGCTTCAATCTCGTTGAGAGGGGCAAGGCGGCCGGCTTCTCTCCAGAGTGCGGCGGCAAGAGAGGAGGCGAACGTGGCGGCAAAGGCCGAGCAGAACTCCACCATGAAGTCAAAACTCGCTACGCGCATCCTCGCAGCGGCAGCCAAGGGCGAACGTGCCCGAACAAGCTGAGAACCGCGGCACTTTTGGGAGACGATGATGTTCGGAACACTGACACACCTCGAGTGTCCCGCGCTTCCTATGGGACACAGTCCTCATGATTGGCTCTCGAGCTCAAGCTGGTGTCGCTCGCGTCCTGTTCGACGGATTTGAGGCGATCTTGCGAAGCAGGTCACCGAGGCGATGGACTTATGACTTCGTCACAATGCGGACCTGGCAACGTCCACACGCCTGTCGATATGGGTCGGTATGAAGTGAGTCCTGTCATGCTTATCAAGACGGTCACGTTGCATTCTCTTACTTATCTTGTAGGCATTACCAGTTCAGTGGCGGTACACCATGCCATCCCCTCGCCGGGCACGGCGACCATCTTCCAATCCGGCACCACTGCAATACGTTATCAGCAGATCGCCAATCGCTCGACCAAAGGCGATAAGTTGCCGATCTGGCAAGCAAAGCGTCAACTCAACAACAAAGCACCTGTACAGAGGCCAGCATACACCGTGCCAATTTCCAAATTCGGAAACGACTGTAAACCGCCAATTGATGTCCCTGGCCGCTGCTTTGCAGACGCCGGAGGGGACCGCAAGGTTGCGTCGTCCGCTCCCGCCCCAATTCGCGGCATACCGATTGCATCGAACCAAATCGATCCTGCCGCGGCGGATCTGGTGTAGTCGTGGTGCAGCAAAGATGACCAATAATCGAGGCGGCGACCTGTCCAATCACGCAGTATTGAAATCGCTAAGTAGAATCCGCACAGCAAAGCTGCGCCTCGATCTGCCGACGTCGTGCCAGTCCGTAGAGGCCGACCTGTTGTCGCAGATCGCGCTTTGCGACGTTCTGTTGGACGAGATTCAATCGGTCGCTTGCAGCCTAAAGCTGGCGAGAGCCGTATCCGGTGAGCCGATGCCTGGTCGCAACCGGGCGCGGCTGCGATACCGTTCCTCAAAACATGATGGGCAGCGACGGCGCGCGGCGCAGCGATGTTGCGTGCCATCGAAGTTTCGTTCAGTCGCCACGTAGCCCGGATGGGCGCAGCGACGTCCTGGGTCACCGACACGGCACGTGAGGCCGCGCATGTCGGCTGGCGCCGACGTGTCCCGCGCGCAGGCTGTCGCTCATGCGGGCTACGTGCCGCACCCAGATCCGCATCAGAAACGCACCCTCTCTGCTCCGTCATTGGCGCGGCGGTCGTGCATCAAGCTGTCATTTCACTTGCATAGTGGGCACGCCGCCGCCTTCGGCGGCCGCTTTGCCGACCCTGCGCAAGGACGTAACTACACATTCTCCAAATGGCACGCCACCCACTGGTCCTCGCCTTTCAGCCGCAGCTCGGGCGTTTCGCTGCGGCAGCGGTCGAAGGCCAGGGGGCAGCGGGTGTTGAAGCGGCAGCCCTTGGGCGGGTTGACGGGGCTCGGGACATCGCCCTTGAGGATGATGGGCGTGCGCTCGGCGCCCGGCTCGGGGATCGGGACGGCCGAGAGCAGCGCCTTGGTGTAGGGATGCCCCGGCGCGGCAAAGATCTGCTGCCGTGGCGCCATCTCGACGATCTTGCCGAGATACATCACCGCGACGCGGTGCGTCATGTGCTCGACGATGGCGAGGTCATGGCTGATGAACAGCAGCGCCAAGCCGAATTCGCGCTGCAAATCCTGCAGCAGGTTGACGATCTGCGCCTTGACGGAGACGTCGAGCGCGGACACCGCCTCGTCGCAGACGATGAGATCGGGCTTGGCGGCGAGCGCCCGCGCAATGCCGATGCGCTGGCGCTGGCCGCCGGAGAATTCGTGCGGGCGGCGGTTCACCGCGTCGCGCGGCAGCCGGACGATCTCCATCAGCTCGGCGATGCGCGCATCGCGCTCCCCGGCGGTCTTCGCAAGGCCGAAATTGTTGATCGGCTCGGCCAGGATGTCGCGGATCCGCATCCGCGGATTGAGGCTGGAGAACGGGTCCTGGAACACGACCTGCACGCGGCGGCGCATCTCGCGCAGGCGGTGCGGGCCGAGATCGTCGATACGCGTGCCGTCGAGCACGATCTGGCCGGCAGTGATGTCGAACAGCCGCAGGATGGCGCGGCCGACGGTCGACTTGCCGCAGCCGGATTCGCCGACCAGCGACAAGGTCTCGCCGCGCGCGATCTCGAACGACACGCCGTCGACGGCGTGCACCCGGCTCTTGGCTCGCCCGAACAGACCGCTGCGAATCGGGAAATGCTTCTTGAGGTCGTTGACCTGGAGCAGCGGCACGGTCATGCGGCGGCCTGCTCCTTGGCGGCGAAGTGACAGGCGGCGATGTGATGCGGTGCCTTCTGCTCCAGCCCAGGCGCATATTGCCGGCACAGGTCGGTGGCTACGGCGCAGCGGCCGGCGAACACGCAGCCGTCGATGCGCTGCTTGAGGTCGGGCACCTGGCCGGGAATTTCCGCAAGACGCCTGGTCTCGCCCGACAGCGACGAGCCGAGCTTGGGCAACGCGCCGAGCAGGCCCTGCGTGTAGGGATGGCGGGGCGAGCGGAACAGCTCCCCGACCGGGGCCTCCTCGACCTTGCGGCCGGCATACATCACCATCACGCGCTCGGCGACCTCGGCGACGACGCCGAGATCGTGGGTGATCAGGATGATCGCGGCGCCGACGCGCTGCTTCAACTCCAGCATCAGCTTGAGAATCTGCGCCTGGATGGTGACGTCGAGCGCCGTCGTCGGCTCGTCCGCGATCAGGAGCTTTGGATTGCAGGCCAGCGCCATCGCGATCATCACGCGCTGGCGCATGCCGCCGGAGAGCTGATGCGGATATTCGCGCACACGCCTGATAGGCTCGGGAATGCCGACCAGCGTCAGCATCTCCACCGCGCGCGCCTCGGCCTGCGCCTGGTCGAGGCCCTGGTGCAGCCGCAAGGTCTCGCCGATCTGGCGGCCGACCGTCAGCACCGGGTTGAGGCTGGTCATCGGCTCCTGGAAGATCATCGAGATGTCGTTGCCGCGAAGCGCGCGCATCTCGCGGTCGGACAGCGTCAGGATGTCCCGGCCCTCGAGCTTGATCGAGCCCGCGATCTTGCCCGGAGGCTCCGGAATCAGCCGCATCATCGACATCGAGGTCACGGACTTGCCGCAGCCGGACTCACCGACGATGGCCAGCGTCTCGCCGGGGTTGACGTGGAAGGAGACGCCATCGACGGCGCGGTTGATGCCGGTCGGCGTGCGGAAATGGACCTGGAGGTTCTCGACCTCGAGCAGCGGCATCACAGGTGCTCCCGACGATCTCTTACGATGCTGCTCATGGGCTCTTCGCCATGCGCGGGTCGAGCGCGTCGCGCAGGCCGTCGCCGACCAGATTGACGGCGAGCACGGTCACCGAGAGGAACGCGGCCGGGAAGAACACGATGTACGGCTTGACCTGCCACAGGGCGCGGCCCTCGGCCATGATGTTGCCCCAGGACGGAATGGTGGGCGGCGTGCCGGCGCCGATGAAGGAGAGGATGGCCTCGGTGATCATGGCGCTGGCGCAGATGTAGGTCGCCTGCACCAGCATCGGCGCCATGGTGTTGGGCAGGATGTGGCGCAGGATCACCATCGGCGTGCGCGTGCCCGAGGCCACCGCGCCATCGACATAGGGCTGCTCGCGCAAGCTCAAGACGACACCGCGCACCAGCCGCGCCACGCGCGGGATCTCGGCAATGGTGATGGCGAGGATGACGTTGCCGACGCTGCCGCGGGTCAGCGCCATCAGCGCCACCGCGAGCAGGATCGGCGGGATCGACATCAGCCCGTCCATGCAGCGCATCAGGACGCCGTCGGCCCAGCGCACGAAGCCGGCGACGAGGCCGATCGTGAGCCCGATCAAGGAGGCGCCCAGCGCCACCGCGAGGCCAACCGTCAGCGAGACGCGGGTGCCGTAGAGCACGCGCGAATAGATGTCGCGGCCGAGCGCATCGGTGCCGAACCAGAAATCCGCCGACGGCAGCCGCGTCCGCTTGGCCGGTGCGATCGCGGTGGGATCGACGGTGAACAGGAACGGCGCGAACACGCCGATGATGACGAGCAGCAGCAGCAGCGCGCCGCCGATCGCGACCGTCGGATGGTTGCGCAGGAAGCCGATGGCGCCGCGCCGGATCTTCGGCGTGGCCATCAGGTCCGGCAGGCGGGGCGCGATGACGAGCCCCGGCGGCGGAGACGTTGTGGTCGTGGCGGTCAATAGCGGATCCTCGGGTCGACCAGGGTGTAGGTGATGTCGATCAGGAGATTGACGAGCACGTAGACGAAGCTGAACAGCAGCACGATGCCCTGGATCACCGGATAGTCACGGCGCAGGATGGCATCGATGGTGAGGCGGCCAAGGCCCGGGATCGCGAACACGCTCTCGGTGACGACGGCACCGCCGATCAGGAGCGCGATGCCGATGCCGACCACGGTGACGATCGGCACCGCGGCGTTCTTCAGCGCGTGGATGAACAAGATGCCGCCCTGCCCCAGCCCCTTGGCGCGCGCGGTGCGGATGTAGTCCTGCTGCAGCACTTCGAGCATGGCGGCGCGGGTGATGCGCGCGATCAGCGCGATATAGACGCAGCCGAGCGCGACCGAAGGCAGGATCAGGTTCTGCAGCCACGGCCAGAACCCTTGTGCGAGCGGCGTATAGCCCTGCACCGGCAGCCAATCGAACTTCAGCGCGAACACGAAAGCCAGGATGTAACCGACCACGAACACCGGCACCGAGAAGCCGAACACTGCGAACGCCATGATGACACGGTCGATCCAGGTGCCTGCCTTCCAGGCCGCGAGGACGCCGAGCGGCACCGCGATGATGATGGTGAGGAACAAGGTCACGAGCATCAGCGAGAGGGTCGGCTCGAGGCGCTGGGCGATCATCGAAGCCACCGGCAGATTGGTGAAGATCGAGGTGCCCAGATCGAAGTGCAGCAGGCGCCACACCCAGCTGCCGAACTGGACCAGGAAGGGCTGGTCCAGTCCGAGATTGGCGCGGATGCGCTCGACGTCGGCCGGGCTCGCCTGGTCGCCTGCGATGACGACGGCCGGATCGCCCGGCGCGATGTACAGCAGGCTGAAGACGAACAGCGCGACGATCGCCATGACAGGCAAGGTCGACAGCACGCGTCGAAGCGCATAAGCGAGCATGAGATGTCAGCGCCTCATGCGGTCTTCGACACGCCCCAGAACAAGGGGATCGGCCCCTTGGTCACGCCGGAGACGTTCTTGCGCCACGCGGTGTAGCCGAGGAAGAAGCCGGTGGGTGCGAACACCACGTCTTCGATCGCGGCCTTGTTGATGCGGCCGGCCACCACCTTCTCCTCGTCCAGCGACTTGGCGTTGAACCAGTTGGTGATCTCCTTCTCCACCGGCTCGCTGTTCGGCCAGCCGAACCACGCCTTGTCGCCATTGGCGCGCAGCGCGTTGTAGGCGGCCGGGTTGATGCAGTCGGCGCCGGCATGCCAGGTATGGAACATGTGCCAGCCGCCTTGCGCGGGCGGCGTCTTCAGGGCGCGGCGGGCGCCGACCGTGCCCCAGTCGGTGGCGACGAAGTCGACGTTCATGCCGAGCTTCTTGAGGAGATCCGCGGTGACGTCGCCGAACGCCTTGGTGATCGGCTGGTCCTGCGCGACGAGGCAGGTGATCGGCTCGCCCTTGTAGCCGGCCTCCTCCAGCAGCTTCTTGGCCTTGGCCAAGTCGCGCTTGCCCTTCAGGATATCGCCGCCTTCCTCGGTGTAGAGCGGCGTGCCGGGCGTGAACACGCCGGGCAGCGGCTTCCACAGCGCGTTGTCGTCGCCGACCAGCGCGCGCATGTAGTCCTCCTGGCTCATCGCCATCAGGATGGCCTGGCGCGCCTTCACGTTGTCGAAGGGCGGATAGAGATGATTGATGCGGAACGCACCGACGTTGCCGAGCGGATCGCCGATGTCGACGCCGATGTTCTTGTTGCCCTTCAGCACCGGCACGAGATCGGTGATCGGGTTCTCCCACCAGTCGACCTCGCCGTTCTGCAGCGCGGCCGCGGCCGTCGCCGGATCAGGCATGATCACCCATTCGACGCGATCGACCAGCACCTGCTTGCCGCCGGCGAGCCAGACCGGCTTCTCCTGGCGCGGGACGTAGTCGGCGAACTTCTCGAACACGGCCTTGGCGCCCGGCACCCATTCGCCCTTGACGAACTTGAACGGGCCGGAGCCGACATATTCGGCCATCTGCTTGAACGGATCGGTCTGGGCGATGCGCTCCGGCATGATGAAGGCGCACGGTGCGTTGCCCTTGCCGAGCGCGAACAGCATCTTCGGATAGGGCTGCTTCAGCACCCATTTGAAGGTCTTGTCGTCGACCGCCGTCAACTCGTTCTGCAGCGCCTTGAGCATCAGGCCCATCGGATCGCGCGCCGACCAGCGCGTCAGGCTGGCGACGACGTCCTTGGCCAGAACCGGCGTGCCGTCGTGGAATTTGAGGCCGGGACGCAGCTTGAACGTCCAGGTCAGGCCGTCGCTCGAAACCTCCTCGGACTCGACCATCTGGCGCTGCGGCACGAACTGGTCGTCGATGCCGTACAGCGTGTCCCACACCATCGCGGCGGCGTTGCGCACGACATATTGCGTGCCCCAGATCGGATCGAAATTGGCGAGATTGGCCTGCGGGACAAAACGCAGCGTGCGTGCGGATGCGCCTTGCGCAATGGCCGGCGCGGCGAAGCCACCGGTCAGGGCCAAGCCGCTCGCGCCCGCCAATCCCTTCAATACCGTTCTGCGATCCATGTTCTCTCCTGATGCAACGTGCCTGAGTTCAACTGCCGAAATTGTAAGCAAGGCCCATGCCATGCGCGCGAACGTGATTCATTTGAACGCAAATGATGCACGGCGAAGGACGCGGGTGCCGCAGCCTGCCATCCGTCCGCATCACGGCTTCCGCACCGGCGAGCCGTCGGCCATCAGCGTCTCGCCCTTGCGTTCGACGATCATGCCGTAGGCCTGCGGCTGGCGATGGATGTCGAAATTGAAGATCGTCTGCTTGTACGATTTGCACAAATCGAGGTCACAGCGCGCCAGCGCGATCTCGTCGCCCTTGGTGGCGCAGGCGGCCACGATCTCGCCCGAGGGCGCGATGATGCAGCTGCCGGCAATGTGATCGATGCCCTCCTCGATGCCGCCCTTGGCGACGCCGATGACCCATGTGCCGTTCTGATAGGCACCGGACTGCATCACGAGGCGGTTGTGAAACAGAGAGAGATCGTCATGCTCCGGCGCGGGCGGATTGTGCACCGGCGTATTGTAGCCGATCAGCACCATCTCGACGCCCTGCAGCCCCATCACGCGATAAGTCTCGGGCCAGCGGCGGTCGTTGCAGATCGCCATCCCCATGACACCGCCAAAGGCGCTGGCGACGCCAAAGCTCTTGCCCGGCTCGAAATAGCGCTTTTCCAGATGCTGGAACTTGCGCCACGGCTCGTGCTCGGCATGCCCCGGCAGATGCACCTTGCGGTATTTCGAGACGATCGCGCCCGCCTTGTCGACGAGAATGGCGGTGTTGTAGCGGTGCACGATGCCGTCCTCGACCACGAGCTCGGCATAGCCCAGGCAGCAGCCGATGCGCAGGTCCTTCGCGAGCGCGAACAAGGCTTGGGTCTCCGGCCCCGGCATCTCGCGTTCGAAATACGTATCGATCTCGGCCTGATCGGCCATGTACCAGCGCGGGAAGAACGTCGTCAGCGCAAGCTCGGGATAGACGATCAGGTCGCAGCCATTGGCGTGCGCCTGCCGCATCAACGCCATCAGTCGCGCAACCACCGCGGTCCGTCCCTCGCTCTTGGCAATCGGACCGAGCTGACCAATGGCGACGTTGACGAAGCGCGGCATGTTTTCCGTTCCTTATTTCGGAACTAAGTGGTCGTTCCGTGGGCGCGCAGTTCTTGCACCGATCATGCCATGCTTGCTCAGTCGCGCAAGCCCGGCGCGTAGCCGAACGCCACAGCCGGCTCGGCCGCGGTCTCGACCCACACGCTCTTCACCTGCGTGTATTCGTAGAGCGCCTCGACGCCGGAGGAGCGGCCATGGCCGCTGTTGTTGTAGCCGCCGAACGGCGAGGCGACATTGATGGTCTTGTAGGCGTTGATCCAGAACGTCCCGGCCTTGACCTGTGCCGCGACGCGATGCGCGCGCGCGACGTCCCTGGTCCATACCGCGCCCGCAAGGCCGAACTCGCTGTCATTGGCGATCGCGATCGCCTCCGCCTCGGTGTCGAAACGGATCGCGGCGACGACCGGGCCGAACACCTCCTTGCGCGCAATGCCCATGCTGTTGGTGACGTTCTTGAGCACGGTCGGCTTGACGAAATATCCGCCGTCCGGTGCCACGCCATTTGCGTCAGCGACGATCTCCGCGCCCTCGGCCGCGCCTTCGGCGATCAATGACAGCACGTGATCATATTGCCTGGCGTTGTTGATCGGCCCGATCTCGGTCTCCGGCGACAGCGGGTCGCCGCATCTGATCTTCGCTGCACCTCTTGCAACCAGATCGACGATCCGGTCATAGACCGCGCTCTGCACCAGCAGCCTGGAGCCGGCGACGCAGCTCTGTCCGGCGCCGCCGAAGATCGCGGCCTGCGCGCCGACGGCGGCGCGTTCGAGATCGGCATCGGCGAACACGATGTTGGCCGACTTGCCACCGAGCTCGAGCACCGACGGCAGAAGCCTGCGCGCCGCGGCCTCGCCGATCAGGCGCCCGGTCGGCACCGAGCCGACGAACACCACCTTCTTCACCGCGGGCTGCGCCAGCGCTGCCTGCCCCGTGGTGTGACCGAAGCCCGCGAGCACGTTGACGACGCCCTTCGGCAGGCCGGCACCTTCGGCGAGGACGGCCAGCGCCAGCGAGGTCAGCGGCGTCAGCTCCGAGGGTTTCAGCAGCACCGCGTTGCCCATGCTGATCGCGGGCGCAATCTGCCAGCCGGCGGTGAACACCGGCGCGTTCCACGGCGTGATCTGCAGCACCACGCCCATCGGTTCGCGACGCGTGTAGTTGAGATGGCTTGAAGGCACCGGGATGACGTCGCCGTGGAATTTGTCCGCCCAGCCTGCATAGTACTCGAACATCTCCGCGACCTTGGCGACCTCGCCCCTGGTGTCGCGGATCGGCTTGCCGGCGGACAGCGCTTCCAGATGCGCCAGCGGCTCGGCTGCGGCGAGGATCGCCCGCGCCACCGCCTGCATCACGCGGCCGCGGCCCGCTGCGGTGATGCGCGCCCACTCCGCTTGCCCTGCCGCCGCTGCAGTCGCGGCCTGTGCCGCCACGTCAGCGCCGGCATCGGCATAGGTGAACAGCAATCTGCCGGTGGCGGGATCGTTGATCGAGATCGTCTCGCCATCGCCGACGATCAGCTCACCGCCGACATGCGAGCCGACGGTCTCGAGGTCAGACCAGAACGGCAGCGCCGCGGTGCGCAGGCGGGGATCGAGGAAATGGGTCATGGGTGCGCGCTCACGGCTTCGGCATCGGACCGAGCTGCAACTCGACGATGCGGTTGAAATCATCAGTGTCGGCAATGCTGGCGGCGCTGTCCGCCCAGATGCGCGCGGTGTCGGCGGCCATCGGCAGCGACAGTCCGAGCTCACCGATGAGCTGCGCCGCGAGCCTGACATCCTTGCGCATCAACTGCATGGTGAAACCGGAATCGAAGGCGCCGTTCAAAATCCAATTCGGCACATTGACGAGCGTGACGCCCGAGCGGCCGGAGCCGGCATTGAGCCCTTCGAGCAACCGCTCGGCATCGACGCCCGCCGCATCGGCGATGCGCATCGCCTCCGCGGCGGTGAGCAGATGCGCGGCGCAGAGGAGATTGTTGACGATCTTGGCGACGTTGCCGGCGCCGACGCCGCCGACATGGACGCGCTTTGCGCTCATGCGCTCCAGCACCGGCAGCACGCGCGCAAGATCGTCGCCCTCGGCGCCGATCACCATGGTCATGGTGCCCGTCGCCGCGCCCTTCGGCCCGCCGCTGACCGGCGCATCGACAAAACCCATGCCGCGCGCCTTGAGCAGCTCCGCGAGCCGGCGCGAGGTCTCGGGATGCGAGGTCGAGGTGTCGACGATGACGACGCCGGCCCTGGCATGCGCGAGGATGCCGCCGGCGCCCTCCACGACATCGGCGACGATGCCGGCGGTCGGCAGCGACAGGATCACGATGTCGGCGGCGGCGATCACGCCGCCGATGCCGTCCGCAATCGCGATGCCCTCGGCCGCCAGCTCCGCGCGTATCGCGGCGAGCGCGTCGTAACCGGTGACGGCAAAGCCGGCGCCCTTCAGCGTCAGCGCCATGCCGCGCCCCATTTTGCCAAGTCCGATGATGCCGATCGCGGTCACGAGGCCTCCTGCCAGATTTGCCGCGGCAGCGTAGCCGCGCGATTCCGGGGCAGACATCAGCACCCTCCGCCGCTAGTGTTGACCTGAAGTCAACGCATCCGGAAGCCATGTCCGCCCTGCTCGATCATCACCGCCTGCACTATCTGCATGAGGCAATCCGCCTCGGCTCGGTGCGCGCCGCCGCCGAAGCGCTCGACGTCAACGCGTCGGTGATCAGCCGGCAGATCGCGCTGCTGGAGAAGGAGCTCGGCCTCACTTTGCTCGAGCGCCTCAGCCGCGGCATCCGCGCCACCGAGGCCGGCGCGCTGCTGGTCGAGCGCTTCCGGCAATGGCAGGCCGATCAGGCCGACACCGTCGCCAAGCTGCGCGAATTGCAGGGACTCAAGCGCGGCCATGTCGACATCGTGCTCGGCGAGGGTTTCGTCAGCGACCTGATGTCGGGGCCGCTCGGCCGGTTCTGGCAGCGCCATCCCGACCTCACCATGGCGTTCGATCTCGCCGGCACCAACGAGGTCGTCAATGCCGTTGCCGAGGACCGCCATCACATCGGCCTGGTGTTCAACCCATCAGCCGATCCGCGCATCCGGATCGCGACCGCGAGCCGGCAGCCGCTCTGCGCGATCATGCCGCCGGATCACGCGCTGGCGCGGCTCAACCGTCCCTTGCGCCTGCGCGAAGTCGCCGACCACCCGCTCGGACTGATGCATCCGAGCTACGGCACGCGCCAGATCGTGGCGATGGCGGAGGCCGCCGAGCGCATCGCCCTGTCGCCGAAGCTCACGACCAGCTCGATCAACGTGCTCCGTCACTTCGTCAAGGGCGGCCTCGGCCTGACGCTCCTGCCCGCCTTCTCGATCGCCGCCGATCTTGCCGACGGCTCGCTCGCCGCGGTGCCGGTCGACAACCGCCTGTTGTCGTCGAGCGAAGCCTGCGTCATCACCCGGCGGGGCCGCGAACTGCCGCATGCCGCCAGTCACCTGCTGCGCTTCCTCAGCGGCCAGATGCGGGCGTTCCAGGTCGGCCGAGCCGCCGGCAAGACCAGGACACGCGGCGCCGGACGTTGATCCGCGCCGATCATCAAGGATCTTTCTCCATTGCGCTCGCGCATGGGTTGCGATTGAATGTTGCAACAGCAGGAATCGACCTCATGCGCAAAGTTCTTGCGATCGCATTCAGCGCGTGGGCGGCGACAGCGGCCCAGGCCGAGACGTGCCAGCTCATCGGCAACCAGATCCTGTGCGACGACGGGACGTCAGGACAGCGGATCGGCAACAACACCTATTGGAACGACGGCTCCTCGTCACAGCAGATCGGGCGCTTCACCTACAACAACGACGGCAGCAGCTCGCAGCAGATCGGCAACCACACCTACTACAGCGACGGCACGTCGGCACATACGATCGGAAGCACGACCTACTTCAGTGACGGCAGGACCTGCCGCCGGATCGGTCATCAGATCCATTGCGACTAACCGGCCGACCGGACCGCTGCAGCAGATTTTTGGCGGGAGGGGGCTGGAGCGGGTGAAGGGAATCGAACCCTCGTATTCAGCTTGGAAGGCTGCTGCTCTACCATTGAGCTACACCCGCACCGAGGCGTTCCCTAACATGCTCTGCGGCGGGTCTCAACCTCTTCGGGGCGGGGTTTCGCAGCGGATGGACCCGGATCCGGCCTGATGGAACGGCCCGAAGCCGTGGCAGCGGGCGACCTCGAGACCGCGGCACGGCACGCCGACGGCGGGCCGGGTTCCGTAATCGGCCCCCCTACCCTCGGCACCCGGACCGGACTATATTGGGGTCACCATCAACAACGAAAGGAGGTGATCCAGTGTCTTTCACCAAGCGCTGTCACCTCGCTGGGATCGCCCGCTGAGCGGCTCTTCATGAGCAACGTGTGAGCGCGTGATCCGTCAGCGGATTGCGCCATCGCGGCTCGGCAACGGGGCGGTCTCGGCCCTGGACCAGCGAGTTCAAGAACTGAAGCGCGGCGGGTCTCATGGCCCGCCGCGTTTTCATGGCAGCTCCGCCTTCTCGCCGGCCGACGGCGCCGGGGTCGCCGCCGGGCTGCGGACCAACCGCCGCGCCAGGAAGCCGCCGAAGCCGAGCATCCAGAAATACTGCACGTACTCCGGTGCAAGCGCTGCGATCACGATGCCCGGCACGAACACGATGACGGGAAAGATCGCGCCGGCGATCTCGGCATGGCGGCCGCTGGGAAGCGCGAGCCACCACAGCGCGGCGTTCAGCGACGCAATGATCGTCAGATGCAGTCCATAGAGGACGGCCACCGCGCTGCTCAGCCTGTAGCCGCCGTAGAGCCCGTTGGTCACCGGCAGCAGCACGATCGACAACAGGAAGAACAGATTCAGGATGACCACGGGCCGGCCTGCGAAGGGCTGCCGGGCCAGCCGCCGGTGGTGGCTGATCCAGAACACGCCGGCAATGATGAAGCTGAGGACCAGCCCGGCGATCCGCCCGGAATAGGTATGCGCCAGATCGATCCAGCCGGGCATGTGCGCAAAATTGGGCTTCGGCAGGTCGTAGGCAAGAAGCGTCATCGCCACACCGAAGATGGTGTTGGAGAGCGATTCGAGCCGGCGCATCTCGAACAGGTCGGACTGAGGCTCTGTCATGTCGAATCGAAGCAACCGCGGCGGGGAACGGAGATGATGACTCACGTTCTATAGCAGCTCCGGCGCCGCACCACCCGACCTGGCTGCCGCCCTTGGGCGGCAGGCTGTCACGTCACTCACCACCCTCCAGACCACAAACCGGCCCTCGAGCGTCAGCCCTCACCGGCAGGCATAGATGTGGCCATCGAAGCCGCGATAGCTGTGCGTCGCCGGATTGTAGCTGCGGAATTGGACGCAGGCCGGCAGCCCCGCGGTACGCAGTCGCGGCCTGCCCTCCGCCTGCAGCCGGGCCGAGGCCGGGGTTGCGGTGGCAGGCCTCGCCATCACGATCATCGGCCGGCTGGCGACCATCCGCGATGTCCTGCCGGCATCCTTGACCGCTGCATCCCTGGCGGCGACCACAACAGCCTGCGCCTGGGCCGCCTTGCCAGATGACGGCTTGCCCGACGAGGCGCCGGCTTGGGATGGCGTCGTCGCAGGCGGATTAGCCGCGGCCGTCTTGGCAGAGGCCGTCTTGGCAGAGGCCGTCTTGGCAGAGGCCGTCTTGGCAGAGGACGGCTTGCCAGAGGAGGACTTTGCAGAGAAGGACTTTGCAGAGAAGGACTTGGCAGAGGGCGGATTGGTCGCCGCCGCCGTCGACGGCGATTTCACAGACGGCTTGGTGAGGGAGGGCTTGCCGGCGACTGGCTCTGCTGCGGCGGCCTTCTGAGCCGCATCCGGCGTGTCCGCAACTGCAGCCTGCTTCGGCTCAGCCGACGCCGCGGGTGCCGTCGCAATCGCCTCCGCAGCCGCGGCAGGCTTGACCTCGGGACCGGCCGAAATGTCGGCGCTGGCCGCCTGGCTCGGAACGGACGGCACGGGATCGACCGACGCGGTCTTGTCGTCGGCCGGGGCCTTGTCCCCGGCGACGGGCGCCTCGGCCGGCTTCTTGATCAGCTTCTTGCACTCCAGCGGAAACACCAGCTCGCCCGATGCCGTCAACCCGATCGGCTCGCATCCGCCGAACGGCCCGCTGTCCTTGCCGGGATCCTTGGCCACCTCGCCTGCGGATGGTGGGGAGCCGCCCGGCTCGGCGCTTCGCGCAAGCGAAACGCCGACCACAACCTGAAATAGAACAACGCCACACAACAATCCGGCCCGGCCGGCCTTCTGCCCCAATGTACGCATGACACGCTCGCTCGACGCATGAACTCCGACAAGGCCATCACGCCATTGAGGCAAGTCTGTGAAGGCAAGCCGCGGATTCCCGCTGCGGTGTCAATTCGATGGCATTGTGTCCTGTCTGCATGACCAGCCGTGCCGCAGGAATCCCTCAATGCGGTTGCAATCAGCGCCTACCAGGGTCGCCTGCGTGCAGTGACCGTCGGGGATTGACGGCCGCAACCAGATGCGAGCGTCCGGACAGCCCCCTTGAGCGCAACCGACTATCGTCCCGACATCGACTGC
The DNA here is from genome assembly GCA_050641875.1 of Bradyrhizobium oligotrophicum. Lineage (GTDB taxonomy): Bacteria > Pseudomonadota > Alphaproteobacteria > Rhizobiales > Xanthobacteraceae > Bradyrhizobium > Bradyrhizobium oligotrophicum_B. Next base: position 4,947,128 of record CP192619.1, on the reverse strand, counting down.
CTGCGCGGCTTCGCAGTGATTTCGGTGATCGCGTTCCACTACGACATCTCGCCGTTTCGCAGCGGCTATGTCGGCGTGGACATCTTCTTCGTCATCTCCGGCTTTCTCATCACGCGGATCATTCATGCGGAGGTTCGGACCGGAACGTTCTCGTTCGCGGCGTTCTACCGGCGCCGTGCCCGTCGCATACTGCCCGCCGCCCTGGCGATGCTGTGCGTCACCCTGCTCGGCGCCAGCGTGATCCTGTTGCCGCGGGATGCGGTGTCCGTGGCGCAGCAGGCGCTGGCCGTGCTCGTCTTCTGCTCCAACGTCCTGCTGTGGTCGCAGCAGGGCTATTTCGACGCCGCCGCCATCACCAAGCCGCTGCTGCACACCTGGTCGCTCGGGGTCGAGGAGCAGTACTATCTGCTGTTTCCCATGCTGGCGCTCGGTGCATTCGCGTTGCGGCGCTCAGTGATGCTCACAAGCTTCGCCGCGGTCTGCGCGACCTCGTTCCTGCTCTGCGTGATCCAGACCCGGGTGCAGCCCGCCGCCGCGTTCTTTCTGCTGCCGGCCCGCATCTGGGAGCTCGCGCTCGGCGCGCTCCTGGCCGTGCAAGCCCTGCCGGCGCCGCAAGACCAGTGGCTCAGGATCGCCGTGGCCGCACTGGGCTGGATCGCGCTCGGCGCCGCCGTCAACCTGTTCTCGCCGCACACGCCCTATCCCGGGACGGCCGCGCTGCTGCCGTGCCTCGGCGCCGCCGCCGTGATCTGGGCCAACCCGACGCCGAGCAAGGCCGTGCTGACGGCGGTCAGACCGATGATCGCCGTCGGGCTGTGGTCCTACTCGCTCTATCTCTGGCATTGGCCCATCGTCTCGCTGGCGACGGCCGTCTGGGGACCGCCGAGCTCGATCCAGGACAAGATGGCGCTGCTCGGCGCCTGCACCGTGATGGCGCTGACGAGCTTCTATCTGATCGAGCAGCCGGCGAGGCGCGCGCAGTCGCCGATCACGGCGCGCGCCCTGGTCGCGAGCGCATCCGTCGTGCTGCTGGCCTCACTCGCGATCATCGGACTTGCCGGCTTTCCCGCCCGCTTCTCGCCGCAGGAGCGGGCGCTGGCGGAGTTCATCAGCTACGATCATAAGTCCGCCTATGAGAGCGGCACCTGCTTCCTCGATCCGGGCCAGACATTTGCGGCGTTGCGGCCGTCATGTCTTGCCAGAGGCCCGCGCCCGCGCATCCTGGTGTGGGGTGACAGCCACGCCGCTCACCTCATCCACGGTCTGAAGCGAGCCCTGCCCCAGGCCTCGCTGCTGCGCGCCAGCCTTGCGCAATGCGTCCCTCACGCCGAAGCGGGCCAGTCCGCCGCCTGCATGGATTTCAACCGCCGGCTGCCTCCGCTGGTGCGCGAGCTCGCACCCGACATCGTCGTGCTCTCGGGCAATTGGACACGCACTGCGATGACGCCGGCCGCACAGGCGAGCCTGCTCGCCACGATCAAGGCGATTGCGGACACCGGCAGCAAGGTGGTGGTGATCGGGCCAAGCCCGCAATTCGATCGTCCGCTGCCGCATCTGCTGATCGCGGCGAAGCGCTTCGGCATCTCGACCGACGGGCACATGCTGGATGTTCTCGGCGAGGTCGACGACTTCATGCATGCACGGCTGGCCGACATGGCGCAGACCGACTACGTCTCGCTGCTCGCGCTGCTGTGTCCGGCGGGAGATTGCGTGCTCCAGACCTCCGACGGCGCGCCGCTCGCCTGGGACGATGGTCACCTCACCGCGCAGGGCTCGGAGCTCGCAGGCGCACGGATCGTCGCGGCGTCGCCGGCATTGGCCGCAGCCGCAAGCGCCGCAACCGACAGCGAATAGCCAGCTAATCGTCCGACAGAAACCTCGCGAACACCGGCGCGGCACGCTCGCCCATGCGCTGGGCCCCTGCCACGGTGAAATGGCCGGCGTCCTGGAACAGCCACACGCCCCCTTCCACGACCGGGCAATCCTGGTCGCAATAGACCTCGGAGGGCCTGAGCAGCGTCACCTTGGCGAGCGGCCTGATCGCCTCCGACAGGACGGCGTCGATGACGCGGTTGGTCGCGATCGCCTCACTCTTCGGCACGGCATCGCAAGGCTTGGCGGGCGCGTGCCAGCGCGGCCCCGGCAGCATGCGCAACTGATCGAAGGCGCAATTCACCGGTCGGACCTGGCCACCGACGACGAGGAAATGCCGGCCGGGCCGGTCGAGCAGACGGATGGTCTCGGCGAGATGACCGGCGACCGCGGCGTTGCGGGCCCGCGCTGCCGGCCCTTCGCCGAGGTCGAGATAATGCTGCCACGCCTGCCCGATCACGACGAAATCGGCCTGCGACTGCCGGATCCGCGGCAGCTCGCTGTCGCGGAGCTCGGCGCAGACCTGGGCGCGAGGTCCCTCGGCGGTGAGACCCGCGAGGGTGGGACACCCGCTCATGGTCGAGACGTGCCCGATCATGCCCCGCGCCTTCAGCGTCGCATCGAGCGCGGCGACATATTGCTGGACATAGGAATCGCCGAGCAGCTCGACGCCGCGCGTGCCCTCGAGATCGCCGAACGCGCACAGACGGCCGACGGTGTAGCCGCATTTGTTGAGGCCGAAGCCCTGCAGCTGGAACAGCGCGAGCTGATCGTCGGGCAGCCGCGACACGACGCCATTGGCGCGGAACGTCACATGGGTGAGCGCGGCACCGACGATGAGCACGGTCGCAAAGCTCGCCACCTGCGCGTCCCTCGGCCACGGCAGCCGCCGCAGCGGCCGCTCGACGATGACGAACATCAGCGTGGTCAGCACCGCCATCAGCGCGAGCTGCGCCGCCAGACCCGCCGCGGTCTGCGCCGCATCGCCGAAGATGAAGCGCACGAAGAAGATCACGGGCCAGTGCACGAGATAGAGCGAATAGGAGGCTGCGCCGACGGCGCGGACCGGGCGAGCCATCACCAGCGACGTCGGGGCATTGGCCGCAATGATGACGGCAGTGGCGATGCAGGGAAGCAGCGCGGCGACGCTCACCTGGGGCTGGTAGCGGCCGATGAGGAAAAGGCTGCCGAACAACAGGACATCGCCGCAGGCGGCGGCGAGAGAGCGTGCGCGCGGCGACGCCGCCAGGCGGGCCTCGAGCGGAATGGCGAGCGCGCCGAGCGCGAATTCGAACACCCGGAACGGCGTCAGGAAGAACACGGCGTCCGGATCGTGCGATGACCAGAGTGAGGCCGCTGTAAAGGACAACAACCCGATCGCCGCGATGGCGCGGAACACATGCCGACGCGTACCGGCCCACATCAGGAGCAGCGGCGCCAGCGCGTAGAATTGGACCTCCGCCGACAGCGACCACAGGTGCAGCAGCGGCAACTGATCCGCGCTCGGCGCGAAATAGGCGCTGGCCTCGCGCCAATATTGGATGTTGGCGATGGAGAGCAGGCCGTGCGTTGCCTCCTTGGCGAGCTGTCGCAGGGCTTCCGGCGACAGGAACAGCCAGCCGACCGAAAACGTGGCCGCAATGGTCACAACCAGCGCCGGAAGGATGCGCCGTGCCCGCCGCAGATAGAAGTCCGACAGCGAGAAGCGCCGCGCGGCGACATCGCGCAGGATCTGCCCGGTGATGAGATAGCCGGAGATGACGAAGAAGATGTCGACGCCGGCATAGCCGGCCTCGAAGCCGGTGATCCTCAGATGGAAGAGAATGACGATGACGACAGCGATCGCCCGGAGGGCATCGATGTCAGCCCGATGACTGCGTTCCAATGTCGTCCACTCCGCGCATTCCTCGAGGCGGACGAGTTGCGCAGACACGGATGGCAACAGCGGGAAACAGTCATGACGTCATCGGACCCATCCGATGACGTCGGGCCGGCGATGCCGTGGCGGACATGAAGAAGCTTTGCCGAAGTCGGCCGCAAGTTCGGCAATCCGTTGAACGATCAGCTCGAATACGGCAATCTGGCGGCGCTGAGGATAATGTGGGGCTGAGGGCGCTGATGAACCTGTTGCGAGGAGAATGGCGGGCAGCGTTCGCGGGAATAGCCGTCGCAGCGCTGCTGGCGGCGGCCACCGCAGCCCCGGCACAAGCCCAGGCGCCTGCTCCCGGCACCGCGGCTCCGGCGCCTCCTCCCACTCAGACCACGGTCGAGCGCAACGCCAAGGGCGTCGCCGGCAGGCCGATCCAGGTCGGGATCCATCTCAACGTCCAGCCCAACTGCTCATCCGGCCCCCTGCCCTCCATCCGCATGGTGACGGCGCCCGGCAACGGCACAGTCACGATCAAGCGCGGCAAGGTCAGCGCGACCAACTACAAGCAGTGCCTCGCCCTGGAAGTGCCGGGCTTCATCGCCTTCTACCAGTCGAAGGCCGACTTCGCCGGCACTGACACGGTGACGCTCGAGGTCAAGTTCCCGCAGGGACGCACCGAAGTGCAGCGGATCATGATCAACGTCGGCGTCGGACCGGCGGGCCAGAAGATCTGAGCCGCAGCGCATCGACGCGCCGCCGCCTGCAGCCGTGAAAAAGAGCGCCTCACGGCGGCCCTTTGCGTTTGTTTGTCCCATGCCGGCCAGGATCAGACGTGGACCTGCGTCTGGGCGTGGCTGTTGTCGAGGATCATCTTGATCACGTCGTCGCCACCCGTGAGGTTGGTGCCGGTGTCCTTGATCGTCGCGACGTTGGTCCAGCCGGAGCCGGCATTGATCTGCAGCGTCAGGTCGCCGTTGCTCAGCACGCCGCTGCCGTCGGCCGAGGCCAGGCTGGTGTGCCCGCCGCTGTCGACGAAGCGCACCGCGTCGGCATGGTTGCCGGACACGCCGGCCAAGATGCCCGAGAGGTCGAGGACGTCGCCGGAGGTCCCGCTCTGGAAATCCAGGATGGTGTCGAGCCCGCCGCCGGTGAGATCACCGGCGTTCCACTTGAACGTGTCCGCTCCGCCATTGCCGGTCAGCTTATCCGAGCCGGCGCCGCCGATCAGGACGTCGCTGAGCGAGGAACCGTTGATGACGTCGTCATGGGCCGAGCCGATGACGCCTTCCATGTTCTTGTAGGTGTCCTGGCCAATCCCGGACAAGGTCGGGCCGGTGGTGTTGCCGCTACTCTGCGTCAGCGTGAAGGTGATGCCGGCCGTCGCATCGGAGAAGTCGAGCAGGTCGATGCCGGCACCGCCATCGATGATGTCGTTGCCGCCACCGCCGCGGATGATGTCGTCGCCCGAGCCGCCATTGATCGTGTTGGCAGCACTGCTGCCGATCAGGATGTCGTCACCCGAGCCACCGGTCACACGCTCGATATTGGCGATCGAGCTGAAGCCGGTGGCCGTGCCGGCTCCGAGATTGACCGTCACGTCCTCGCTCGTGATGTAGGTCAGCGTATCGCTGCTGCTGCCGCCGAGGTCGGCAGTCACCGCCTCGATATTGCTGAGCTTGGTTCCGTTGACGTCGGTGATCACGCCGCTGGCAACCGTGACGTAGATCAGGTCCTGCGACGACGTTCCCTCGATGACGAACGTGTTGGTGCCGGTGCCGCCGTCGACGGTGTCGACGCCGTCGTTGACGCCCCAATAGAAGGTGTCGTTGCCGGAACCGCCGATGGTGACGTCGTTGCCGCTGCCGCCCCGGATGGAGTCGTTGCCGGCGCCGCCATCGATGTAGTCGTTGCCGGCGCCGCCGAGCAGCGTGTCGTTGCCGCCGAGGCCGTAGATGCCGTCATCGTCGGCGCCGCCGTTGAAGTTGTTGCCGCCGCTCGACCCGATCATCACGTCGTAGCCGTTATTGGCATTGGCCTCGAGCGTGTTGTCGACCGTGGCGGTGATCGCGTCACCGTCGTTGGCGCTGTAGCCGGACAGCCATGGTGCCGAGCCGGTTACCCAGGACTTGTCCGACAGCGAGTTGATGGTGAGATTGAACGCGCCGTTGTCGAGTGCGTTGAAGGCGAGATAGGTCGACACAGAGGACACGGAGTCGGTCGCCGTGACCTTGTAGACGTACAGGCCCGCGTCGTTGTTGTTCGGATCTCCGCTGAACTGATTGCCGGTCCGGTGGATCCAGCTGTCGTCGCCGGTCGAGCTGTAGACGAGGCTGTAGGTATAGGTCACCGTCCCCGTCCCGCCCGAGAACAGCGTCGCCGCGTCCAGGCTGATCATGTTCGGCGAGTCGGTGTTCTTCGACAGCGCATAGCGTCCGTCGGCGCTCGTGGTGTCCGCGACGGACAGCGGCGCGGGCTCGCTCGTGCCGCTGATCGTCACGTCGATGACCTGGCTGGCCGTGCCGTCGACCGACTTCACCGTCAGCGTGTCGTGTTTGACGTCGCCATTGTTGAGCGCCTGCACGTTGGCCGCCGAGTTGTTCAGCGTGTAGCCCCAGGCCCCGGTCGCCGCGTTGAAGGTGAAGGTGCCATAGGTCCCCGCCAGCGACGCCGGCGTCTGGAACTGGGCTTCGCCGCTGTCGACGTCGGTGACCGTCAGGGTCCCGCCGGCCGTCAGTGTGCCGTCCTCCTTGACCGTCCCGCTTGCCGTGCCCGCGATCGACGCCGCATCGTTGACGCCGTTCACCGTGACGGTGACGGTCTGCGTCGTCGTGCCGCCGTGACCATCGTCGATCTTCACCGTGTAGACCTGATCGATATGGTCGCTGGCGCGCAGCGACTGGATGTCGGCGTCGTTGACGCTGAACGTCCAGTTGACCTTATGGCCGGCATTGTCGACCGTGGCATTGAACGAGCCGTAGTAGTTGCTGCCGGCCGGTGTCGTGTAGGACACCGTCTGGGCATCGCCGTCGACGTCGGTGAAGGCGATCGCGCCGGACGCCTGCTCCACTCCCGGTGTCACGACCGTGCTGAGCTGTACCGAAATGTCGTCGATGGCGGCGCCGCCTCCGCCCGCAAACTTGATCGTCGTCGTCGTCGAGGTTGCCGTGAACTGGTAGGTCTGCTCCGTCCAGCCCAAGTTCCAGGCGCTCGTCGTCAGAACCGTTGTCCCGTCGACGCCGGATGTCACGGCCGTGCCGTAAGACATCACGTAGAAGTCGACAGTATAGGTCATGCCGACCACGGTGCTGATGGTCTGACTGATGGAGCTCGACGCGCTGTAGAAATCGGCCGAGCCGCCGTCCGTGCGGCCGCCCACGACGGTGACGGCATGGGCGCCCCCGACCGTCCACGCATCCAGCGTGTAGAAGTTGCCGTTGTAATAGCCGAACGACCCGTTCTGGATCAGGTTGCCGGCCGGCGCCGCATAGGAGGCGTCCTCGGTGACGCTTGCGGTGGTCGTTCCCGTTCCGAAGGTCGGCGCGTGGTTCGGCGTGGTGACCGAGCCGGTCTGGCCGCTGGTCACGTTCTCCGCAAAGCCCTGGCCGTCGGTGTAGGTGACGTTGGCCGAAATCTTGTGGCCGACGTCGTTGGACCCCAGCGTATAGGTCGAGTTTGTTGCGCCGTTGATGACGGCGCCGTCCCGCAGCCAGTGATAGACGACGTTCGATGCGGCGCCGTCCGGATCGCTGCCGAGATTGGCGGTCAGCGTCTGGCCCTGCGTCGTCGTGCCCGACACCGTCACCGTCGCAGCGCCGTCGTTGACCGGCGTGATCGTCAACGTGAAGGCGTCCGAAACGGCATATTCGCCGTCCGAGGCATAGACCGTAACATCGACCGCGCCCGCGAAATTCGCCGGCGGGGTGCCGCTGAACGTGCCGGTCGCCGCGTCGAAATGCAGCCAGGCCGGCAGAGCGCTGCCGTCGCTCAGCACCGCCTCCAGCGTCAGCGTACCGTTGCTGCCGTCGAAGCGGCCGTCGACGTCGGCGAAGCTGTTGGACGGGATGGTAAAGATGAACGGCTGGTCTTCCGCCGAATTGCGGTCGGCCAGCGCATTCTGCAGGGTCGGCGCGTCATTGTTGCCGAGGATCTGGATCGTCACCGTCTTGGCGGTGCCGTCCTCGGTATAGACCGTGAAGCTGTCGGTCAGCGTGGTCTCGCCTTCCTTCAGCGCCTGGATCCGCGGATCGTTGTTGTAGATCCCGTAGGTCCACTTGCCGTCGCTGCCGATGTCGTACCAGCCATAGCCATTGGCCGTGTTCGAAGAGGCCGCCTGCCACACGTCGTTGTGACCGTCGATGTCGCTCGAGTTGAGGTCGCCGCGGGCGATGCCGTAGAGCGGGCTGCTCTGGCTGTTGGCGATGCCGCCCTCCTCGGCGATCGTGCCGGTGGCATCCCCGCTGATCACGGCCGCGTCGTTGACGCCGGTGACCGTGATCTTCAACGTCGCGCCGTTCGACACCGCACCCGACGGATCCTGGTCGGTATAGGTGAACGTGTCGACCGCATTGACCCCCGCTGCCAGCGCGTCAGCCTTGTCGGCGACATAGCTATAGGAACCGTCCGCATTGAGTGTGAGATGGCCGTAGGTGCCCTCGATCGAGGTGCCGACGCCCCCCCTGGGTCACGCTGCCGGTGCCAGCGACGACGCCGGAGACGACGAGCGAACTTGCCGGGGCGTCGACGTCGCTGTCGGCGACCGAACCGCCGGTCGAGCCGCGGATGACGCCATTCGCCGCCGAGATGTCGAGGCTGCCATCCTCCAGCACCGCATTGGTGTCGGAGTTCGCCACCGGCGGATGATTGGCGGGAATGACCTCGACGCTGACCGTCTGGGTGGCACTCAGGTTGCCGCCACCGACATTGCCGTTGTCGTTGATGGTGATCGTGACCGAGCCCGGATGGTCGCTGTTCGGCGTGAAGACGGCGGAGGCCAGATAGGTGTTCAGATCGCTGATCTTGAACCCGCTCATCGTGAGCGTCTGGTTGGCGTCGAAGACGCCGAGCGATGGAATGGAAAACGTGCCGCCGGAGATGTCGAACTTCACGAACTCGACGACATCGCCATCCGCGTCAGAGAAGGTGATCGCGTTCGCGCCGGTGAAAGCGAAAGACACGCCCTCATTGGCGGTCACCTGCGTCGGGGCGTGAACTTCCGGCGCGTCGTTGACCGGCGTCACGTTGATGGTCAGCGTGCCGATGTCCGTTTGCCCGGCAGCATCGCGCACCGTGTAGTCCACGGTATCGGCGCCATAGAAGTCGGCCTTGGGGTTGTAGACATAGGTGCCGTCGGCATTGAAGTGGATCGTGCCACCCTTGGCCGTCGTGAAGTCGCCCGCCACCACGCTCAGCGTGTCGCCGGTGTCCGGGTCGCGGTCGTTGTGCAGAACGCCGTGTGCGGGATCGGACACGGTCAGCGTCGTGTCTTCGTTCATGCTGGCCGTGTCGTCCACGGCCGTGGGAGCATCCTCGATCGGGTTGATGTTGATGGTGATCGTCTGCGTCGCGCTCAGATTGCCGCCGCTGCCGATATTTCCGTTGTCGTTGATGGTGATCGTGACCGATCCCGTCGCGTCGTTGTCGGCGGACGGCGTGAACACCGCGGAGGCCAGATAGGTGTTCAGATCGCTGATCTTGAACCCGCTCATCGTGAGCGTCTGATTGGCGTCGACGACGCCGAGCGACGGAATGGACAGCGTGCCGCCGGAGATGTCGAACCTCAGGAACTCGACGACATCGCCATCCGCATCGGAGAAGGTGAACGCGTTCGCGCCGGTGAAGGCGAATGGCGTATCCTCGTTCGTCGTCACCTGCGTCGGCGCATGGATCTGCGGCGCGTCGTTGACCGGCGTCACCGTGACATCGATCGTCTGCAGCGCGGTGTTGACGACGTCGGTATGGACGTTGCCGTCCGACAACGTGGCCTGGTCGGTGACCTCGGCGACAACCGACAATGAGAACGTGCCGTTGTAGTTTGCGGGCGGCGTGATCTGCAGCGGATGGCTGTCGAACGCGGCGATCGCGGCGGCGTCTTCGATCACCCATTTGCCGGCGTCGGCGCCGGTTCCGGCATGGCCGACCGAGAAGGTCGCCCCGGCCGGATAGCCCGAAATCAGCAGCCGCAGGCTTTCGGAGCCATCGGTATCGGTGACGGCGGCACTGATGAGCTTCAGGTCAATCGTCTGATCCTCGGCGCCCGAGGCCGGGCCGAGGTCCATGAAGCTCAGCGTGAGCGAGTCGGCCTTCGGCGCGACGTCGACCGTGACATGCGCGGTCGCGGTGCCGCCATCGCCGTCGCTGACGGTGTAGTCGAAACCGGCGACGCCGGAGAAGTTCTTGTCCGGCGTGAACACCGGGTTGCCGTTGGTCAGCGTGACGGTGCCGTGCGTCGCGTTGCCGACGCCGGTGACGGTCAAGGTATTGTTGTCGATGTCGGTGTCGTTGTTGAGCAGGCTGAGCAGCGCGTTCACGGTGAGCGGGCTGTCTTCGTTCGCCTGGACCGCGTCGTCATGAGCCACCGGCGGCGTGTTGAAGACGCCCGTCAGCGTGCGGGTGCCGTCGGTGAAGGCAAAGCTCTCATAGTTCGTGAACGTATCGGTCAGGCCGTCGTGGGTGACCTGCACGCCGATCAGCGTCACGCCGTCCGTCGCGAACACCTTGGTGTAGGTCGCGTCGGCAAACTTGAAGCCGAACTTGACGGTGTCGCTGTCGGCGCCGCCGTCGGATACGACGCTGGTGTTGCCGGCAAACCGGACGAGATCCAGCGTGTCGTTGCCGGAGCCGCCGTTGAACACGATGGTCGACGGCGCGATCGCGGTGCCGCTGATATCGGTGATCGTCACCGTGTCGCTGGCAGTGCCGCCGGTGATGGTGATGCGCTCGATCTCGTCGGCGCGGATGGTCGCGCCGTTCGGGCCGTCATAGCGCACCAGAATGTCGGTGGCGTTGCTGGCCGAGGGATCGTTCAGCGTCGGGTTGATCTCGGTACCGGCCGAGGTCTTGCCGATGGTGAAATTGCGCGCATTGCCGTCGCCGGTGATCGCCAGCACGTCGTAGTTCGGAGAGGTCGCCCCGGTCTCCGAGCCGCCGTCGATGATGTCGCTGCCGTCGCCGACCGTGTAAAGGAAGGTGTCGTTGCCGGCGCCGCCGAACAGCCGGTCGCCACCTCCTCCGCCGATGATGATGTCGTTGCCGGCGCCGCCAAACAGGGCATCGCCGCCCACGCCGTTGCCGCCGACCAGGATGTCGTCGCCCCCGGAGCCGTGGGCTTCGGTCACGCCGCCGAGCTTATCGGTGCCGACCACCTTGTCGGTCACCGAGGCACGGTCGGTCACGCTGTGAGCCCCGACCGTCTCGCCGAGGACCGTTGCCGAGCTGTCGCCGAGATTGACGAACACCGGCGAGTTCGGCGCGTCATAGCGCGTCGTCGTCACCGTGCCGGCAGCGTCGACCCGGACGGTGAAATTGTTGGTGAAGACATCTTGGTCGCGATCCTCGACCGCGAAGGCGAAATTGATGTCGAGATACTGGTCGGCAGCGGCCGAGGTGCCGATCGGCGCGGGGTGGTCGAGCGGCTGCAGCAAGGTGAAATTGTAGGAGCCGGTGCCGGCTTCCGACAGTGTCACCGTGAACACCGCTGCGTCGGCGGCATTGCCCGTCACCAGGCCGTTCTGGCCGATATAGCTGCCGCCGCTCATGCGATAGGCGGTCAGCGTCGTGTGATCCGCCGACATCACATAGGTCAGGCCGAAGCCGAGCGAGGTCAGCCCGGAAAGCTGGTGGTCGGCCGCATCGTAGACGCGCACCGGCGACGCGCCGAAGAAGGTCACCGACGGGCCGGAGCTGTCGCCGTCGGCTCCGTAGGTGATGCGCAGATCGACCGCGCCGGTCGAGACGCTGCCGGCAGCCTCCGAGATCGCGATCGTGTCGACATCCTGCGACTGCGGGCCGTCATCGTTGACGGTGATGATGATCTGATCGTGCAGCGCGACGGAATCGCCGTCGGAGTCGGTGGCGGTCACCGCCGTCGACAGGTCGAGCGTCAGCGCGTTGTCATGGCCGGTGCCGACATGGTCCAGCGCGCCCTTCAGCCGGAACGAATACTGGCCGGTGTGGGCATCGACCTGGAATTCGAAGATCGTGACGCCGCCCGCCTTGGCGATCAGCGTGTTGTCGGCCCCGATGCTGTAGGTCAGCGCCACACCGCCCGACGTGAGCGACAGCAGCTCGGGCGCGAGGTTGGTCTTCTCGACCGCATAGGTGCCGGGCTTGTCGGCGCCGAACGACACCAGCGAGCTCAGATTGCCGGTGAAGTAGGAGTCGTTGCCGTTGCCGTCCCCATTGAGGTCGCCCCCATGGTTGCCGGTGGCTGTCACCACTGTTCCGTTGGGCAGCTCGCTTTCGTAGACAGCGGCTCTCAACACCGTCGCGGTCGCAACGGGCGTGTCGTCGTCGATCGTCACCGCGAATGACGAACTGGTGCTGTCGCCATCGGCATCGGTCGCCGTGAAGCCGAACGCCAGCTTGACGTCGTTCTCGTTCTGGCCGGCCGGGTGATCGACGTGCTTCAGCAGCGTGAAGCTGTAGCTGCCCGCGCCGGAATCATCGAGCGAGACCTTGAACACCTGGTTGGCCGCCGACGGCGGATTGCCGTTGGTCGGATTGCTGCCAGTGTAGCCATAGACCGTATTGCCGACGACCCAGAGCTTGACTTGGACGCCCTCGACGGTCAGCAAGCCCGCGTCAGAGGTCGCGTTCTGTCCGTTGGTGATGCCGCTGAACGCGACCGCGCGGTTCACGCTGCCGCTGTTGTTGTCGTCGGCGCCCCAGGAGATCGCCAGCGAGCCGTTGGCCATCACATTGGCGCCGGCGACGTCGCCGGTGGCCGGTCCGGTGTTGCCGCCGGAAAGACCATCCTCATCGACAGTCCCGGCATCAGCCGTGCCGATCGCGGGCCGGCCGTTGTCGTCATTGATGGTGACGGTGAAGTTGCCGCCGGAGGCGGTGTCGCCGTCGGCGTCGGTCGCGGTGAAGCCGAGCTTCAGCGACAGCGCGTTGGTCTGGCCCGAGCCGACGTGATCGACATTATCCAGGAGCTCGAAGGTGTAGCTGCCCGAGCCATCGTCGGACAGCGTGATGTGGAACACCTTGCGGTCGTTCGTCGTGAGCTGGCCGCCATTGTCGTTGGCGACGCCCCAGATCTCGGTGTCCGACACGCGGATGAACTGCACCGCCGTGCCGTTGGACGTCAGCGCCGGGCTGCCGGCGCCGGTGGTCTTGACCACGTCGCCGGTATGGATCGAAGCATCAAACGCCACGCTGCGATTGGCCGCGCCCGAATTGTTGTCGTCGGCGCCCCAATTGATGTTGAGCGCGACATTGGCCGCGGTCTGGGTCTGGAACACCTCGGCGCCGGCCGATCCGGTGGTGTTCTCGGTCAGCGTCGACGCGCTCGGCGAGCCGAGCACCGGCACGTCATCCTTCACCGAGACGGTGAAGCTGTTGCTCGACGTGTCGCCGTCGCCGTCGGTCGCCGTGAAGCTGAAGGACAGCTTGACGATGTTCTCGCCGCTGCCGGCGGGATGATCCAGAGTGCCGAGCAGCTTGAAGCTGTAGGAGCCGTCGTTCTGGTCGCTCAGCGACACTTCGAACACGCGGGTCCCGTGCGCCAGATCGCTGCCGGTGTAGCCCACCAGCACGCCGTTCTCGAAGCTGTACTTCACCGTCTGGCCGTCCGACGTCAGCGTCAGATTGCGGCCCGCGCTATCCTCGGCGTCGACATTCGCGCCCGCGCTCGTGTAGCGGAAGGTGACCGAACGGTCGCCGAGCCCGCCGCCCGAGGTCTTGTTGCTATCGTCGGAGCCCCAGCTGATGTTGAGGTCGCCGCTGACCGAGGTCGACTCCTTGGAGGAATCGGTGCCGCTCGGCAGATCGTCCTCGTCGACGGTCCTGGCATCGCCGGCCGATGCCACCGGCGCGGTGTCGAGCACCGTGACCTTGAAGCTGCTGGTGACGCTGTCGCCGTCGGAATCCGTGGCCTTGAAGCCGAACGTCAGCGGCAGGCTGTCGTCGCTCTGGCCGGACGCCGGGTGGTCGATGTTGTCATACAGCGTGAACTTGTAGCTGCCGTCGCCGCTGTCGGATAGCTGGATGGTGAAGACGGTGCGGTGATCCGCAGTGACGGCCGTCAGCAAGGTGCCGTCGCTGGAGATCGTGTAGCTGATCGCCGAGCCGTCGGAGGTCAGGCCCGTGGCGCCGGCGGCTGTGGTGAAGGCCACCGCGCGGTTGTGCCCCACGCCCGTATTGTTGTCGTCGGCGCCCCAGGAGATGTCGAGACTGCCGGTCTGGACCGTCGAGTTCGACGCATCGGGATGGCTGGTGTCGTAGCCGTCGGTCGGCAGGCTAGCCTCGCTGACGGTCTCGTCCTCGGCGCAGCCGACGGTCGGCACGTCGTCGGTCACCGCAACCGTGAAGCTGCTCGCGGCGCTGTCGCCGTCGGAATCGGTGGCCTTGAAGCCGAAGCTCAGCGCCAGGCTGTCGGTGCCCGACTTGCCATGATCGAGGTTGTCGAGCAGCGTGAACTTGTAGCTGCCGTCGCCGTCATCGCTCAGCGTGACAGTGAAAACAGTACGGTGATCGGTAGTGATCGCGCTCAGCGTGGTGCCGTCGGACGAGACCACATAGCTGATCGCATAACCGTTCGACGTCAGCCCTACCGGTGCGGTCGTGTCGAAGAACGCCACCGAGCGGTTGTTGGTCGCGCCGGAATCATTGTCGTCGGCGCCCCAGGAAATCGCGAGGCGGCCGGTCTGCACGGTCGAATACGGCGAATCCGGGAACACGACGTCGTAGAGATCGGTCGGCAGGTTGGATTCGCTGACCGTCTCACTCTCGGCGTGCCCGATCGTCGGGACGTCGTCGACGACGGTGACGGTGAACGTGCTGCTGCTCGAATCGCCGTCGGAATCGGTCGCGGTGTAGTCGAAGGTCAGGTTGACGACGTTGCTGCCCTGCCCGGCCGGATGGTCGAGATTGCCGAGCAGCTTGAAGGTGTAGGTGCCGGTGCCGTCGTCATCGAGCGAGACCTCGAACACGCGCTGCCCGGAATTGAGGCTGTTGCCGGTGTAGCCAACCAGCACGCCATGATCGAAGGCGTACTTCACCTGCTGACCGTCCGACGTCAGGCCGCTAAGGCCTGCGTCGCTGCCGTTGGTCACATGGATGTCGGCGGAAGCGTTAGACGTGTTGGTGAAGCGGACCGAGCGATCGGCCGCGCCGCTGTCGTTGCTGTCGGCACCCCATTTGATGTTGAGCGCGCCGGTCACCTGGGGATCGCTCCCGTGGCCGTCGTGATCATGGCCGCCGAAATCGCGGCCATCGAAATCAGGCCCGCAATCGCCACCGGCATTGAGATCGGCTTCGCTGATGCTCTTGGCCGTCCCGGTATGCGCCTCCGGGCTGTCGTCGTTGACGTTGACCTTGAACGTGCCGCTCACCTGATCGCCGTCGGAATCAGTGGCGACGTATTTCAGCGTCAGCGCGATGCTGTCCTCGGTGTTGGACACCGGGTGGTCGAGATTGTCGAGCAGCGCGAAGCTGTAGGAGCCGGAATCAAGGTCGGACAGCTTCACCGTGAACACGGCGGCATTGGCCTTGTTGCTGGTCCAGTTGCCGTTGCCGTCGATGTAGTGCTGTCCGTCGAAGCGATAGGCCGTGATCAGCGTGCCGCCCTCGCTGACGCCGTAGGTCAGCGCGACGCCGTTCGAGGTCAGGTGCTGCGCGGCGAGCGAGGTGGTGGCGTCGGCGGCGAAGGTGACGGCGCGGTCGCCGTTCACCGGAGACGCGCCGGTGATCCCGACATTGCCGAGGCTGTTGGCGCTGTCGGCGCCCCAGGAGATGCCGAGATCGCCCGTTGCGACCGTGTTCTGGCCGGGAACGTCGCCGGGCCCGCCGGCGAGCCCGGTCGGAAGCCCGTCCTCATCGACCACGCCGGTCGCGATCTCCCGGTTCAGCACCGGCGCGTCGTCGTTGATCTTGATCTTGAAGGTGTCGGAGACCGCATCGCCATCCGAATCCGTGGCGACGAAGCCGAGGGTGAGGGTGACGTCGTCCTCGGTGTTGTGGGCCGGATGATCGATGTTGTCGATCAGCGTGAAGCTGTAGGATCCCTGCCCCTGGTCGGACAGCGACACCGTGAACACCGCAGCCTTGGCCGGATCGCCGGTGGCATGGCCCTCGCCATCGACGTAGGTGTGATGGGCGTCATCGTAACGGTAGGCCGTCAGCATCGTGCCGTCGGCGGACACGGTGTAGCTCAGCGCGACGCCGTTCGACGTCAGATGCTGGGCGGTGAGCGTCGAGATCACGTCGGAGGCGAAGGTGACGGCGCGGTCGCCGTTCACCGGCGCGCCGTTGATGCCGCCGTCGACATGGCTGTTGGCACTGTCGGCGCCCCAGCGGATGCCGAGGAAATCCGTCACGGTCAGGTTCGCGCCCGCAGCGTCCTTGCCGTCCGAATAGGAGTTGCCGGGATTGCCGAGACCGTCCTCGTCGACCACGGAGGAGCTGACGCGCTCGCCGAACACCGGGGCGTCGTCGTTGACCTCGACGTTGAAGCTGCCGTTGATTGCGTCGCCGTCGGAATCGGTGGCGACGAAGCCGAAATACAGCCCTTGATTGTCTTCGCTGCCGTGGACCGAATGATCGAGATTGCCGGTGAGATTGAACGTGTAGGAGCCCTGGTCCTGATCCGACAGCGAGACGGTGAACACCGTGGCGCTGGCGAGGTCCTCCGTCGGCTTGCCGTTCGCGTCGACATAGGTCTCGTGGGCGGCATCGTAGCGATAGGCGGTCAGCAGCGTGCCGTTTTCGGAGACCTGATAGCTCAGCGCTGTCCCGTTCGAGGTCAGCCCCAGCTCCTCGAGCGAGGACACCGTGTCGGCGGCGAACGTGACGGCGCGATCGCCCTTGACCGGCGCGCCATCGATGCCGCCGTCGACATGGCTGTTGGCGCTATCGGCGCCCCACAGGATCGCCAGCGACCTGGTCACCGCCAGATCGGCGCCCGCGACGTCGCTGCCTTGGGCATAGCTGTCGCCCGCATTGCCGAGGCCGTCCTCGTCGACCACGCCGGCACTCGGCGCATCGCCGAACACCGGCGCGTCGTCGTTGACCTTCAGGGTGAAGCTGTCGGTGACCGCGTCACCGTCCGAATCCGTGGCGACGAAGCCGATGTTGAGGGTGATGTCGTCCTCGGTGCCGTGCACCGGGTGATCCAGATTGCCCTTCAGCTCGAACGTGTAGGAGCCGTGGTCCTGATCGGACAGCGACACGGTGAACACCGTCGCATGGGCCGAATCAGTCGGCTTGCCGTCCGCGCCGACATAGGTCTCGTGCTCGGCGTCATAGCGATAGGCCGTGAGCAGCGTGCCGTTCTCGGACACGACGTAGGTGAGACCGAAGCCGTTCGAGGTGAGATTCTGGGCGTCGAGCGTCGCAACCACGTCGGCCGCGAAGGTCACGGCGCGGTCGCCATTGACCGGGGCACCATCGATGCCGCCGTCGACATGGCTGTTGGCGCCGTCGGCGCCCCAGCGGATGCCGAGCGTGTCGGTGACCTTCAGGTCTTCGCCATAGGCGTCGCCGTCGTCCTTGTAGCTGTTGCCGGCGTTGCCGAGGCCGTCCTCGTCGACCACCGAATAGCTCGGCTTCTCGCCGAAGCTCGGTGCGTCGTCATTGACCTTCACCGTGAAGGTGTCGGTGATGGCATCGCCATCGGAATCGGTCGCGACGAATCCGATGTTGAGGGTGATGTCGTCCTCGGTGCCGTGCACCGGGTGATCCAGGTTGCCCGACAGCGCGAAGGTGTAGGAGCCGTGGCCCTGGTCGGACAGCGACACCGTGAACACCGCGGCGCCCGAAAGACCCTCGCCTTCCAGCGGCTTGCCGTTGGCGTCAACATAGGTCTCGTGCGCGGCATCGTAGCGATAGGCGGTCAGCACGGTGCCGTTCGCCGACACCTCGTAACGCAGAGCAAAGCCGTCGGAGGTGAGATCCTGTGCCTCGAGCGAGGCGACCACGTTCGCGGCGAAGGTGACGGCGCGGTCGCCATTGACCGGCGATCCGTTGATGCCGCCGTCGACATTGGTGTTGGCATCGTCGGAGCCCCAGCGGATTCCGAGCGTATCCGTGACCGTCAGGTCCTCGCCATAGGCGTCATGGCCGTCGGCGTAGCTGTTGCCGGCATTGCCGAGGCCGTCTTCATCGACAACCGAATAGCTCGGCTTCTCGCCGAAGCTCGGGCCGTCATCGGCGACGTTGACAGTGAAGGCGCTGTTGACGGGGTCGCCGTCAGCGTCGGTCGCGACCACCTTGAAGGTCAGCGGCAGCGACGCGTCGTTGGCGCCGTTGTGGTCGATATTGTCGGACAGCGTGAAAGTGGCGCTGCCGGAGCCGATGTCGGACAGCGACACAGTGAAGATGGTGCGCGCGCCCTCACCCTCGCCCGCGGTCGCGATGATCTCGGTGCCGTTGGCCGACAGTGTGTAGGAGATGGCCTCGCCGTTCGAGGTCAGGCCCAGCGCCTGCAAGGTCGCGATCTCGGACGCGTCGAACACCAGCGATCGGTCGCCGTCGACCACGGTGCCGTTGGAGCCGCCATCGACCTTGCTGTTGCCGTTGTCAGCGCCCCAACCGATGTTGAGGTCCACACTCGCGGTGGTCGGCTCGAAGCCGTCGCCGCCCGCGACCTTGGCGACCAGCTCGCTCTCGCCGCCGCCTTCGCTGCCGCCGCCGGTGTGCTCGGCGACATTGATCGCCTCGACGGTGCCGGCGACCGGCGAATCGTCGTTGACGCCGATCACGATCGTCACCGGCGCGGTGTCGCCGCTGCCGTCGATAGCGATGACGTTGATGGTGAGATTCAGCGTGTCTTCGGTGCCGAACACCGGATGATCGAGCGGCTGCAGCAGCGTGACCGTGTAGGTCCCCGCGATCGTCGAGTTGGCGTCGAGCGTGACGGTGAACACGTGATTGGCGACGATCGAGGGATCGCTGCCGATATAGCCGATCAGCTCAGGCTGGCCATTGACGGTGGTGATCGCAAAATGCACCTCCTGGCCGCCGGAGGTCAGTCCGGCGAGACCGGGCTGCGACGCCGCGAACGCAAAGGCGCGGCCGATGACGTCGGTGCCGAAGTCGACGTTGAGCGAACCGGTGAAGCTCGTCGCCACGCCGCCGATATCGCCGCTGCCGCCGGGCCGGCCCTCGGACAGTCCGTCCTCGTTGAGCACGACGCTGTCGGCGACGCCGGCGATCGGCGTCGGATTCGGCGTGACCGGGTTGTCGCCGAATTTGGTGCCGATGTCCTCGGCTCCCAGCAGCCCGAGCGGCGTGCCGACAGTGAGCGGGTCAACCTTGAACGTCCCGAAGTTCGCGCCGGCAGGCACGCCTGGCGCTCCGGGCGTCCCCGCGGCCGGCAGCACCGACTGATCGGTGGTGATGGGAAACAGCTCGGCGAACTGATCGCCGTTGATGATTCGGTCGGGACCGACTTCGAAGCTGACGTCCTTCAGCGGGGCGCCGTTGGTGTCAAAAACCGGGTCGATCGAGACCGTCGACTGATTATCGAACAGGATGATCAGGCGGTTGCCGATTTTGACGAAGGTCAGCCGCTCGCTGGCGATATCGCTGAAATCGATTTGGTTCTGGCCGTCGAGATGAACCGTAACGGCTTGGTTGCCCGGCGGTTTCCCGATCTTGAGGTGCTTGGCCGAGGCGCTGGATGGCTGCGAGGACGTGCCGGTCAACTGGGCCAGCAGGACAGGAGCATTCATGCGCCAAAACCTCCAAATATGGGGCGCTTTGGTGGCGCCCCATTTCTATCGTTAAACTATTATTAAACGAGAATACGGGTCAATATTACCGGTTCTTGTTAATCAGACTTTAGGGACTTTGGGTAAATGCAGTCAAGTGCAGCGGCATTTATGAAGGTAAACAAGGCTGTGCCTATGCTTCCGCCCTGCACGCGGCAGGGGCGGAACGACAAGATTAAATGGAGGCGAGGCCCGGAGTATTACTGCTAATTGGCAGTTATTCGACCGCACAATACTTGGGGAACAACACGCACGCTGTTGGGAATAAGAGGCTTGCCGCCATCAAACGGCCGAAATGGAACCGGCCTCTCGCGAATTATTTGCGAAAGGCAGGAACTATTCTTGAGGAGCATTGAAGTCGCGGCAGATTGCCTCAGATGCGACTGACCACGCAGGACACCGGTTCGTATTTGCGGAAATACAACAATGCCTGGTCACCGATGCCATCGAGCCACACACCGCGGCCCGCGTAGCGATAACCGTCGCCCATTGGAACGAGACGGACCGGAATCGCGCGGTGGGGATGGAGGTAGAGTTGCGCGGTGACGATTTCGCCCGGCGCGAGCACGGGACGAGAGCGCAGCACGTAGCTACCGCCATTCTCGCAGGCGATCGAAAACGCAGCGCCCGGCAGCATCACCGCGTGAGCCTGTGCACCGCCGATGAATCCACCGATCGCCGACAGGGCCAATGCCCCGCAAACCATGACTTGCTTGATATTCACCGCGCCCCCTGCTCGCCAGCTTCCCTGCGCGCATTAAGACCGCAAATGACTTCGGCTACAAGCCGTCCGCCTGCGACATTCAGAGCAGCAGCGGCCGCCCCGGATCCCGACCGCCGCCAATGTCGGCCTCCGCCGCAGGCGTGACGTCGCTCTCGCTTTCGTGGTGCGGCCGATCGGCATAGGGTGCCGCGAACAGGCTGACGCCGCGGTGATCGATGGCAAACAGCGGCATGAAGGACTGCAGATCGCGGCCTTCCATCAGGGCGGCCCGCCGGTTGTCGAGCACGGACCATTTGCCGTCGAGCCGCACGGCGACGACGGCATGATCCTGCCGCACGGCGAGGTCGCGGACCAGCAGCAACTTGAGATCCGATTCGGGCGTCCCCGCCGCCAGCAGCAACGCGTATTTCGCGATCGCGTAGTCCTCGCAGTCACCGAGTCCGCTGCGCAAGGTCTGCAAGGGCGAACTCCAGACGTCCGGCACGCCGTGTTGCTGGTCGTCGCTGACGTAGCGCACCGCCTGGTTGACTCCGCGATTGATCATTTCCGCGCGCGTGCGGCCGTCGCTCGCCGCAGACGCCGACCGGGTCAGCGCGACGAAGATTCGCTCCGACGCCGAGCAGCGCGCGTCATCGCCGTTGCAACGTTCGACCGAGATCCGCTCGCTCGCCATCGCCCCCTGAATGCCCCGCCACTTCACCCACAGCACGCCTTCGGGGGCGCGGAACGTCATCAGGCCGAACGGCTCGTCGCTGGAGTCGCGACCGCGGGTCCCTGCGGAGCGTCGCTGACTGATCCGGCGGGCCCGGACGGGTCGGTGGATGCGACTTCCACAGGAGCGGAGGCGGAGCGACGCAGGCCGTCATGCTTGGCGAGCACGGCATTGATGGTGAAGAAACGGACGGGCGGCGGCACCGGCAGCGCGCTCTCCGCAGTGCCCTGCGGAGATTTGTGATTTGAAGTCTCGGCGAACGCGGCGCCGGCACAACCGACCACGACCGACAACACAAGCGCAAGCCCCAGCGCGCGCGGGAGACCCCGCGGCCGATCGATCCGCAACATCAGTGACGCCCCGTATGCTCCGGGGTATCGGCCGACGTCATCGCGTCGATCCCTGTCCCGGTTGTTATCGGATCAGGGATAGGGCCGGCGCTGCTTCGGGTCGGTTAAACCGCGGTGATGTTCGCCGCCAAGCTGCGAACGCGACTAATCACGGCCGACCAAATCGCCTCGCATTTGAACGATTCAGAATTTGGTAACGCCGGCCGGCTCGCTCGACCGCAGAGCCCGGATGAGCGCAGCGGCCTTCGGGGGTCCCACATGCCTGTCGCGGAGAACCGGGCATCGCCGCATTCACGCAAGATGCCCGAACCTGCGCTCAGCGCTCGCGCAGCGCCTCGTCGCGCAGCATGCGGGCAGGTTTGACCAGATAGTCCAGCACCGATTTCTTGCCCGTCAGGATCTCGACGGTCGCGACCATGCCCGGGAGGATCGGAAGCGGCTGCTGGGCGGTCCCGAGGTGGTTCTTCTCGGTGCGCACCATCACGCGATAGAAGGTCTCGCCGCGCTCGTTCTTGTCGCCCTTCTCATCGGTGATGGTGTCGGCACTGATACGCTCGACCCGCCCGTGCAACGAGCCGTACACAGATGAATCATAGGCGCTGAGCTTGACCACCGCCTCGTGGTTGGGGCGGATGAAGGCGATGTCCTGCGGACGGATGCGGCCCTCGACCAGCAGCGTGTCATCGAGCGGCGTGATCTCCATCAGGCTGGCGCCTGGCGCGACCACTGCGCCGATCGTGGTGACGTTGAGCCTGTTGACGATGCCGCGCACCGGCGAGCGCAATTCTGTACGTCGCACCCGGTCCTGGGCCGACTTGATGTTCTCATCGAGCACGGCAAGATCGCCGCGGGATTTCGCGAGATCGTCTTCGGCCTGGGCGCGAAAGGCAGTGACGATGTTGAGCCGGCGGGAGCGCGCCTCCTGCACCGCGGCCTCGGTCTTCACGATGCTCGCCTGCACCACCGCGAGCTGTCCGCGCATGTCGGTGGCCTGACGGTCGGCGCGCAGCATCTCGATCTCGGGCACCACCTTCTGGTCATAGAGCTTGCGGGTCAGCGCCAGTTCGCGATTGAGCAGCGCCAGCGTCTCCGAGAAGCGCTTCTCGGTGGCCCTGAGCTCGTCGATCTCCTTGCTCTTCTGCTGCTCCTGCTGCTGCACCACGTCGACGTCCTGCGCGAGCTTGCGCGCATGCGCGTCGAACACCGAGCGCTCGCTCTGGACTGCGCGCGGGGCGTCGGCAACGAGGTCGTCGGGAAACTCGACCGGGCTGCGGCCCTCGGTCTCCGCCGCGAGCCGGATCACCCGGGCCGCCATCGCGCCGCGGCGCTCGCGGATCTCGCCGAACTGCGAAGCGAAATTGGTGTCCTCGATCCGCGCCAGCGGCTGATCCTTCTCGACGATCGCGCCTTCCTGCACCAGAAGATCGGCGATGATGCCGCCTTCCAGCGATTGCACCACCTGCGTCTGGCGCGACGGCACGACCTTGCCGTTGCCACGCTTGACCTCGTCGAGCACGGCGAAATGCGCCCAGATCAGGAAGGTGAAGAACAGGCCCAGCGAGGCGAGAAGCAGCATCCGCGCCGTCTTCGGCGTGCGCAGCTCGACGGCCGCCCGGATGTCGTTGGAGAACGCAAAATCGCTGTGCGCCATGTCACCTCGTCCCCTGGACCGGCTTGACCGCGTGGCTCGCGGCCGGCGCCGCCGCGGGCTGCTGCGGGCGCAGCATCGTGAGGATCTGCGCGGTGGGACCGTCGGCGACGATCTTGCCGGAGTCGAACACCAGGATGCGGTCGACGAGAGACAACAACGAAGGCCGGTGGGTCGAGACGATGATGGACATCTCACCCTTGGCCAGCAACTTCAGGCGCTCGAGGAATTCGCCCTCGCTGCGGACGTCGAAATGCGCGGTCGGCTCGTCGAGGAAAAGCACGCGCGGCTTGCGGATCAGGACGCGGGCAAGCCCGATCGCCTGCTTCTGCCCACCCGACAGGCTGCGGCCGCCTTCGGCGATCATCATCTCATAGCCCTGAGGATGGCCGGCGATGAAGGTCTCGACGCCGGCGAGCCGCGCCGCTTCGAGCACCTCCTCATCGGTCGCGGCCGGACGGCCGAGCGTGATGTTGTCGCGCAGCTTGCCGTAGAACAGGTCGGTATCCTGCAGCACGAAGCCGATGCCGGCGCGCAGGTCCGCGGGGTCGTACTGCTGGATGTCGATTCCGTCGATCAGGATGCTGCCTTCGGTCGGCGGATAGAACGCCGTCGTGAGCCGCCCGACCGTGGTCTTGCCGGAGCCGACGCGACCGATGATGCCGATCTTCTCGCCCGGCTTGATGTCGAAGGAGACGTTGTCGAGCGCCTTGGTCTGGCTTCCCGGATAGGAGAAGCTGACGTTCTTGAACTGGATGCGGCCCTGCTTGATCTCACGCGCGACGTAGATCTTCTCCGGCGGACGCTCACGGTCCAGCGACATCAGCCGGTCGATCGAGCGCAGCGCCGATGTCGTCTGGGTGAAGCGCGTCATCAGGCCGGCAATGCCGGCGATCGGACCGAGCACGCGACCCGACAGCATGTTGGCCGCCACCAGAGCGCCGACCGAGAGCTTGCCGTCGAGGATCAGGAACACGCCGACCACGACCAGCAGCAGGCTGCAGAACTGGCTGGCGACGCTCGCCGCCGTCATCGCCATCGACGCCCAGAACTGGACGTCCTCGCTGGAGCGCGCCTGCGCCGCCACCGAGCGCTCCCACACCGTCTGCACCCGGCTCTCGCCGGCCACCGCGCGGACCGTCTCCATCCCGTTGAGCGATTCCACCAGGATGCCGTGACGCGCGGCCGATTGCGCCTGCATCTGCCGCATCGCGCGTTCGAGCGGCCGCTGGATCAGCAACCCGACGGCGATCATCACCGGCAGCATCAGCAGCGGAATCCACGCGATGGGACCCGCGATGATGAACAGCACGATGATGAACACGACCGCGAACAGCATGTCGGTCGCCGACACCACGGTGCCGGAGGTGAAGAACTCGCGTACCGAATCGAAGTCGCGCAGCTGGTTGGCGAGGATGCCGACCGATGGCGGCCGCTTGTCCATCTTCAGCGACATCACGTGCTCGAAGATGTTGGCGGCGAGCACCACGTCGATCTTCTTGCCGGTCATGTCGATGATGCGGCTGCGCACCACCTTGAGCAGGAAGTCGAGATCCGATCGCGAGCATCAGGCCGATGCCGAGGGCGACCAATGACGGGATCGCGCCGTTCGGGATCACGCGGTCGTAGACGCTCATCGTGAACAGCGGCGCCGCCAGCGCCAGGATGTTGACGATGAACGCGGCGATCGCGACATGGCCGTAATTGGCGCCGAAGCGGCTGACCACCGACCAGAACCAGTGCGTCTTCGGCACCTCGCCGGCTGCCGCCACGCGCGGATCGGCAACTGTGGCGGGCCGTACCAGATAGGCGAAGCCGACATATCGCGCCGCGACCGCCTCGAAGCGCTCGATCGCCGGCTGTTCGCGGCGCGCAGGATCGACGATGGTGAGACGGCCGGCGGCCTCGTCGATCGTCAGCAGGATGCGCGTGGTGCCGTCGTGAAACATCAGCACGCAGGGCAGCACCAGTGCGGGGATATCGCTCAGCGGCCGCTCGACCAGTTGAGCCTCGAGCCCGGCCCGCTGCGCGGCGCGCTCGTAGAGCGCGATGCTGAGCACGCCGCTGTCGAGCGGCAATCCGGACAGCAGCGCGCTGCGGCTCAGGGCGCGGCCATGATGAGCAGCGAGGTAAAGCAGACTGTCACTGAGAGGATCAGCCGCTGGTGCGGCTGCGCTCATCTGCGGCATCACGTGCGCCGTCTCTTCGAGCTCGAACCTTGTCGGACGAATATTCAACGACGCCTCGGAAATCCATCTAGCCCACCGAGCAACGCGGGCCTGCGCCCATTGCTTCTTGCTAATAATTTGCCTTAGCCCAATTCTTTGGCCCGCACCCGACTTTTTCGAGACTTTTACGGGTGTTTCTCGACAATCTCAGCGCAAAGTAAATGCATATGGTGAAAAGCCGGCGCGAGATGCGCCGGCTTTTGTTAGTTGCAGCTATTTCGACGCGGGCCCGTTGGGGCTCTGAGCAAATCCGCCGTACTTTCCGGAGGTAACAAACAACGTCGCATCCTCGGGATCGCTCGAGGCCCACCGATCGCCAAAGGTAATCGGTGCAGGATGCTTCGGCGTACCATCATGCAGGCCGAACAGCGGCACCGGGCCAGCAGAGCTCAGCGGCTGCGGTCCGGGCGCCGGCGCACTCAGCCGAATGGGAGCCAGGCTGTAGCCGATGAAGCCGCTCGGCGTGTCCACCGGCTCGGTCTCCGGAGGATGCCCGGTCTTCAGGTAGTTCAGCATCTGGCCCATCGCGGCGAGCAGCTGATAGTCCGCGAACACCACCACACCGCGCGCCGACACCAGCGACACGTTGGCGTTGAAGTACTGGTTCTGCGAGTTGAGGAGATCAATCAGCGTGCGCTGGCCGAGCTCATACTCCTTGTTGTAGGCGACGAAGGTGCGGCGGGCCGCTTCGACATCGCGGACAAGAGCGGAGACGCGATCGGCGGTGATGATCCGGGCCGCCCAGGCCTTGTCTATCGACTCCAGCGCATCGCGCTGCAGCCGAGCATGCTTCTGCTGCTCCTGGATCATCCGCTGCGCGGCTTCCTCGCGGCGCCAGCTGTTCTGGCCGCCGTTGAAGATATCCCAGGACGCAACGACCTTGCCGCTGACCTCGTCGTAACGATTGTTGTAGGTGATCGATTCCTTGCCGGTCGTCGCGCGCCCTTCCAGCGAAAGCGTCGGCAGGAAGGTGCCGGTGGTGGCATCGAAGCCCCGCTTGGCGGCCGTCACATCCGCCGCGGCAGCGCGCAGGGTCGGATTGAACTTGTAGGCGATGTCGAGCGATTCCGCCTTGTCCCGCGGCATGTCGGACAGCCGGCCGGGGAAACGCAGATTATAGGGCTCGACGCCGACGACCTTGCGGTACTTCGCGCGCGCCACTTCGAGGCTTAGACGGAATTCTTCGAGCACCGCCTGCGCTGCCGCGACCCGCTCCTCGGCCTGCTGCGTGTCGCCCTCGCCGGCCCGGCCACCCTGGAAGCGGGCCAGCACGTTCTTGCGCAGTTCGAGATGAACCTTGAGGTTCTTCTCGGCCAGAGCGACCAGCCTCGAGTAGCGCACCACGTCGACATAGGCTTCGGCGGCATCGAGACCAATCAGCTCGGTTCGCTCCAGCACGCGGTACGCGGCGGCATCGACCCGCGCGGCCTGTCGCCACACTTCATTGATCGAGGAAAAGCCATCGAACAGCAACTGGCGGACCACCACGCCGGCCTCGCGGCCGCGCAGGTAGCGGCCATTATTGCTCGGCGCCGGCGAGACATACTGCTTGAGCATCTCCGGCCCGGCGCTCGCATCGAGCCGGACCTGCGGCAGCAGCGTGCCCTGGGACTGGCGAAGCTCGGCTTCGGTGGCTCGCCGGTTGGCGGCGGCCTCCCCGACACCGGGATTGGTCTTCACCGCCTGGTTGATGGCGTCCTGGATGGTGAACGGCTCAGCGCCCAATGCCGGGCTAAAGCTCATTCCCACAACACATATCAAAATCGGTGTATATATGCTCTTGAACATACGGAACCGATAACAAACCCGAGATCGGCTCGCAACGCGACTCGCCACACTTGCGACCAAAAACCGCCCGGTTGTGGCAGAATCGCTACGCTCCGCCACAATTCGCGGTTGAAGCGTTCAAGAATTTGTAATTGGATCAAGACGATGGTGGGGGAGGCAGGACTCGAACCTGCGAAGCCATGAGGCGGCTGATTTACAGTCAGCTCCCTTTGCCACTCGGGACACTCCCCCGTATCGATGGCAATTCGGGCCGGCCGCGGAACAGCAGCGTCGGGGACCATCAGCGCCATGGAGACGGTAAGACCGCGGGGCCCGGATGAGCGGGCGCGCGCGGCCGGGGCCCTTATGATCGAACCCGCCCCTCGAAGTCAACCAAGGGACGACGAATTTTCCCGTCCCAGCGGTGCCAAATTGCCAGAATCCGCAGGTCGTGACAGAAGCTCGGGCCATGAGCGAACGCGACCGAAAGCCCCCTTTTCGCCGTCCGGGCGGCAAATTCTCCGGCAAACCGCGCGGATTCGAGCGGCCGCAGCCGTGGCGTGAACGCGACCACGGCTCGGATGGCCCCGTCATTCTCTATGGCTGGCACACCGTGACCCTGGCGCTGGCCAATCCGAAGCGGAGGATTCGCAAGCTTTACCTGACCGAGAACGCTGCCCGCCGGCTCGCCGACGAGCGGATCGAGACAAGGGTGACGCCCGAAATCGTACGCCCGAGCCAGATCGACCAGCGGCTCGGTCCGGACGCCGTGCACCAGGGCCTGTTGGCGGAGGCCGATCCCCTGCCCTCGCCGGACATCGACACGCTCGCGGCCGAAGGGCTGATCCTGGTGCTCGACCAGATCACCGACCCGCACAACGTCGGCGCCATCCTGCGCTCGGCGGCGGCATTCGACGTGAAGGCGATCGTGACCACCGCCCGCCACAGCCCGGAAGCCACCGGCGTGCTGGCCAAGTCCGCCTCCGGCGCGCTGGAGCTGGTGCCGATCATCACGGTGCAGAACCTCGCCCGCGCGCTGACGCGGCTGAACGAACGCGGCTTTCAGACCGTGGGGCTCGACAGCGCGGGCGAGGAGGACATCACGGCGGTCACCTTGCGCGAGCCGCTCGCGCTGGTGCTCGGCGCCGAAGGCAAGGGCCTGCGACAGTTGACGCGCGAGACCTGCAGCGTCGTGGCACGGCTCGACATGCCCGGCGCCATCAAGAGCCTCAACGTCTCCAATGCCGCTGTGCTCGCCCTCTATATCGGCGCGAGCCGGCTCGGCTTGATGTCAAAATGACGAAACGCCCGCGCGCATGAGGCGCACGGGCGTTGGCGCGAACGAAGGTCCGGCTGATCAGTAGTAGCGGCGCAGTACGCGCTGCCCGTGATAATAAGGCGAAGCGCCCCAGCGATAGGCGTGACGGCGGTGGTGATAGCTGTAGACCGGAAGCGCCTGCTCCTCATAGGCAGGATACGGCGCGAAGGCGCCAGGACCGCTGTAGGTCGGGCCCTGGTTGACATAGTAATACTGCCGGGTCGGCTCGGGCAGCCGCTCATAGCTCGCGCCGCAGGCGCCGCAGCCATGGCCGTAGGTGTAGGTATAGCCGGGCTGATAGACATAGCCGGGCTGATAGACGTATTGCGGCCGGTACGTCACCGTGGGCTGGTACGTCACGGTCGGCTGATAGGTGATCTGCGGCGCGCACGGCGCGGCGTAGCCGCACGGGCTGCAGCCGGTGACGCCGCAGGCCGCGGCCGGCGCGCTGCCGATGACGGCGAGGCCGGCAACGCCGACAAGTCCTGAAACTACTCCACGCATAACTCTCTCCTGTTGATCTGTTCTTGCTTGGTCTGGCTGTCGATGGTGAGTTGCTCGCTAGCGGCGGTAGGCCGGCGGCCGATTGGGATAGCCGCGTGGATCACCATCGGGCGGAGCCAGGATGACGGCAGGCGGATACATCGGCACCGCCGGCTCCGGCGGCTGCATCTGGGATTGAGCGCCCCACGAGCGGGAATAGCTCTCGGCGGGCTTCGGCAGCTTGCGATCGGCCGGCGGCTCGATCTCCATCCGGCCATAGCCGGGCCTCGCTCCGAGGGTCGGATAGTAATGGCCGACATATGGCTCGGGCGGGACCGTGCGGCCGCCATAGATCGTGGGCTGCATGTATTGACCCTTGCCGAGACTGGACTGGCCTTCGACGACAGCATAGGAGGCATCGAGGCCGTCGATGACGACGGGCACGCCGGGTCGCTGGGGAATGACGATCTCGAAGCCTTCGCTCGCGAGCGCGGCGGAAGAGGTCCCGATCAAAATCACAAGAGCCGTTGCAATACGCATGAATTCACGCCCCGGTTGCCGTCCTACAAATACCGCAACGCGCGCCCTGATGGGTTAAACGCGCACATCAATCTGCCGGTAAGACTAACGCGCGAGCCACTATTCCGGGTTAAAGCTCCGGTCGGGTTCACGCGTGAGGGTTAATGCCTGATCATCAGCCGAGCGCGGTCGAGAGCATCGTGCGCAGCCCGATCGCGACCGTCACCGCCCGACGGCTCCCTGCAGTACCCGATTGGCCGCCGTCAGCCCGCGCGCGGAGATCGCAATCAGCGTCGACAGCGCGCCCATGCCGATCATCGAGCCGACGCCGAACAACAGGATGTAGGCCAGGCCCGCAACCGGCGCCGGCGCGTCCGCGACCGCCAGCACCAGGAGCGCCGCGGAGCCCGCCATGCCGTGGCCGACCACCAAGCTGCGCCAGCGGCCCCGGCGAATACGAACAGGATCAGCGTGTGACCGAGACCCAGGTCAAGCCGTGCTTGACGATGTCCCTGACGTCGCCGCGGCGCGCGGCGATACTCGACACCGCCGCGACGGGTCGACCTCCAGCGCGTGCTGCAAGCCCAACAGAAACCCCAGAGACAATATTGTCAGCATCAATCCCGCCTGCCCTGTTCGCCAGACTACCAGCCTTCGGGGTCGGAGCGAGCCGGACCGCAACCGCTACTCCGGCCTCGCAAAGCACTGAGCCTCATGTCGTTCCAAAACATTCCCGGCGCGGCGGGAACGACGAGGCCGGCTTGCGCTTAGCAGGTGGGGCGCAACGACGGAGTATTCCATGACACGATTTGCTATTCTCGGGGCTGCTGTACTCGCAACGGCGCTCGCCGGCCCAGCCATGGCGCGCGACATGCACCACCGGCATATGGCCGGTCAGCACGAAGGAACGATGCAGCACCGGCATATGGCCCGTCAGGACGCCGGAATGATGCAGCAGCGCACCGATGCCGGGTGGAATACCGGTTGGAACAATGCTGGCCGCAACAACAACGGATGGGATCGTCGCAACAGCGGCTTCTGGCCGGCTGACGTCGCCGCTGGAGCGGTCGGCACCGCTGCCGGCATCGCAGGCGCAGCCATCGGAACCGCCGGCGCCATCGCCACCGCGCCGTTCCGCACCGCGGATGCATATGCGTACGGTCCCGGCCCCTCTTACGGCCAACCGAGCTATGATCGCGGCCCGAACGGCTATTATGGCGACTGGAACAGCTACGCCACCCGCAACGGCCTGGTCTGCCGCCCCGGCACCATGTTCAAGGGCAGCGACGGGCTGATGCACATCTGCCAGTAAAGATCGAGCCGGAGCGGCTTCGACGATCGGCTCCAACAGGGGCGGCCCAACGGCCGCCCTTTTTGCTGGCTTGATGGAGAAGCGGCCCTCACGCGGGGAGTAGCCGGACTGCATCAACTCTGGTAGGAACACCGCTCTTCGCGAGACCTCGTCGCAAAATGACGACGAGATCTTCGCCATCAATGTGCATTCGCCGGCTTAGCTCAGCGGTAGAGCAGCGGTTTTGTAAACCGAAGGTCGGGGGTTCAATCCCCTCAGCCGGCACCAGCTTCCGTGAAGTTGGGATTGCTGCGGCAATCGCTGTCACCGGCCTCAGGCGTCAATTCGCCCTCGTCCTGACGGCTGGCTTGGCGATGCCGATCGCCGATGGCGGCTTGGGCGCAGTCCACTCCGGATCCGGCAACGGCCCGCCGCCCTCGCCGGTCGCGCCGATGAGTTGGCCGGGCACCTGATCCGTGACCAGCGCCCAGCCTTGCGTCGCGCAGAACAGCCCGAGTAGACAGCCCTTGACCGCCAGCATCTTCGGGCCCTCGCGCCAGATCGAGACGGCATAGGTTTTGCCATCCTCGGCGTTGTAGACCTCGCCGCTGTGGCGGCCGTCGGCGTTCAGCTTCAGGCCGAGCAGCATCTGGTGGCCGAGCAGCAGACGGCCGCGCCGGGCCGGATCGGGATTCAGCCGGTCGCGGAACGGCTGCCCCTTGGCGTCCGCCACCTCCTTCATCCAGACGATGTAGCCGCAGACGCGGTCGGCCATCGCGCCGCAGCGCTCGATGCGGACGCGGGCGCGGCCGTCCTCGGTCAACCATGTGCCGAGCGGATCGCCGAGGGGAGCGGCGTGACCGCGGCCCTCCGCCATCGACAGCAGCAGGCTGACGACGATGCGCAAGCCAACGCGCAGAACAGATCTCAATGTCATGTCCAGGGACCTCATTGTCTACACGGCCTCGAGCCACGCACTCGTACGGCCGCGTTGACGTCGCCGCTGACTGCTGCAGATCTGATGGTGCTTTCGACGCCAAATCGCGCCCACGAAGGCGCCCCGATACGGTGCCATCCGCCCGCGCGGCGCGATCGTTCGCACGGCCCGCTCACTGGAGCTGCGCGACCAGGGCCTCGGCCCCCTTGTCG
Source organism: Bradyrhizobium oligotrophicum (assembly GCA_050641875.1). GTDB lineage: Bacteria > Pseudomonadota > Alphaproteobacteria > Rhizobiales > Xanthobacteraceae > Bradyrhizobium > Bradyrhizobium oligotrophicum_B. Next base: position 4,915,268 of record CP192619.1, on the reverse strand, counting down.
ATCCCGGCCTCGGCGGCCGCGAGCGCACCAACGCCGGCCTTGATGTCGTAGGGCGAGGGATATTGCTTGCTGACGAAGGCGGTCAGCAGTCGCCCGCTCGCGGCATCGAAGATCTCGGCCGCGTAGAACACCGAGCCGGTCAGCAGTCCCTCACCGTCGCGTGCACTCTGCACGCCGTTGTAGACGGCTCCCGCGAGATCGAAGCGCGAGGCAGTGCCGAGCACCGGCGTGTTGGCGACGGCGCCGGTCAGGGTGAGCCGCACGCGCAGGGTATTCGGCCCACGCTGACGGACGATCTGGAAACGCGCCGACAGACCTTCCAGGAAGCGCTGCTGCATGTAAGCGGCGAGTGCAGCCTTGTCCCGATCGGACATGTCGCCGAACTGATGATCCGCGCCGCGATAGATCACGACCGGATCGAGCGTCAGCTTGTCGTAGCTGCGCCAGTCGGTGGCAACCGCGTAGCGGTAAGGCACCCGGCCCGATGGATCGGATGTGTTGGGCGCCAGATAGCGCGCCGAGGCTACCCCGGAATAGGCCACCGGCGTCACGGTGTTACACCCCGCACAGAGGCCCGCGGCGACTGCCGCGAAGCCGGACATCCGAAATCGACTCCTCATCCCCTTCTCCAATTGCGGCGCCGTTGCCAGCACATTGTGTAGCTCCTTATAAACCGACTAGACGGTTTGTAAATAGCAAACTGAACGGGGGAAGAATGTTGGGCGTGTGGATAGGTCAGCTGGGAGCTCCTCCAGGAAGGCTCCGGCGGGCGGCAGACGTACGCAGCAAGCCAGCTCGACTTCGCTCAGATCGAGCCGTCTGATGATGGAGATGGCGCCGAACTCGAGGGTGTCATCGCTCCCCGGCCGTCCCGGCCTGCCGGAATGTAGTCCATTGCTGGTCGTCGAGCAGGCGGGCAAACAGACGGTCCAGGTCCGGCTGCTCCAGCGGCGAGACGCGCAGCATCGTCATCAATGCAAGCCCACGTGCCGCCGCCCATCGCAGGACCGCGAGATCGGCGTCATCGGCCTCGCCGCGGATCTCGGCCACTCTCTCGGCATCCTTGGCGCGGGCATCGGCCAGCAATCCCGGCTCCTGGGCGAGCGCGCCGAGCATGGCCTGCGCCACCGAATATTGCTGTGCGATCAGCTCCCGCGAAATCGCGATCTGCGTCGCGAGCTCGGGCTGGTCAGCCGCCTTCCCGGCTTCAGCCCTGTACCTGCTGGCGAATTCGTCGAAATGCAGGAATTGCTGTTCCAGCAGAGCCTTCAGCACCGCTTCCTTGTTGGGAAACTGGTGCATCAGCCCGCCCTTGCTCAGGCCACTCTCGCGGGCGATGGCGTCGAGCGTCAGCCGCCCCGGACCATCGCGGGCGATGATGGTGAGGGCGGCGGTGAGCGCGGCCTTGCGCGACCGCTCGGAGCGTGAGGGGTTGTCCATCGAAGACTGCGAAGTGCCCGGGCCGGTGCACGAAGGTTGCGAGCAGACGATGCCCCGAAGACCGGGGCGGCTCGGTCATAGGGGCGAGCCGCGCTCCTCTGTCAAGAAGAGCTCCGGAAAAACCGCCGCTTAGGAACCATCTGTGCGGGACTGGATTTCCGGTATCGCCTTTCGCGGGTGGGGGACGAAACGAGTTCAGACTGTGGCAACATTGTTGTCACATCTCACCTAAAACTCCTGCTTATCCCCAGAAGTCACTGGTGCTCAACTTGATTTCGTCAGCCGCTTTTGTTGCAATTGAGGCATCGGGGGACAAGCGTCATGACGTGGAAGGAAGAGCGTGATGCGCTGATCGCGCAGACCATGGCCTTCGTGCAGTCGGTCACCGGCAAGCCGGCCGACTTCGCCCAGTTCGAGCTGCCTGCCGTTCCAATCGGCACCCCCGTTACGCCGCAGCAGGCCCTGGCCGGTCGCCCGACGCATGCCGCTGCCGAGCACGTGATCGCCAACACCGTCGAAACCGAGGCACGCCGCGGCGGCAACGCGCAAGTCGAAATCCCCAATACCGTGGGGGAGCCTGCAAGCCCGAGAGCGCCCGTGGCTTTTGGGTCCGAGGCGTCGTTCGCCGCCCCGAGCCCGGTCCCTGCGGAGCGTTTCACCAGCATCGCCTCGCAGCTCGATCTCCAGCGCGATATGCAGGCGGAGATTCGCGCCCGCGTCGCGCGCTTCCGGGCTCATCAGGAGCGCTTCAATCGGGAGCGCCAGGAATATTTCAGCGCGACACTCGCGCGCCTGAAAGCATCGGCCGGACGGAGCGCCCTCCCCGAGGACTAACGCGCCTGTGCCAAGGGCGCTCAAAGGCCAACCTTGCTCGAAGGCAGCGGTGCACAGAATACGAGGGTGCTCAATCGACACGCCGGCTCACAGCCAGGCGCACAGCAGCGCCACATTGGCGACGAAGGCGAGCAGCAACCCAAAGGCGAGCGTCAGCTGGATCCGCCCGCAGAAGATGTGGAGATCGGTTCCCATGAGCTTAACCATCTGGCGATTCTAGCCCCGGAGTCCCACGGATTCTTTTTTCAAAAATTTAGGACTCGTTTACGACTCGGCCGCCCGAAAAGGCCCCTTTCCTGCCCCAGGCGCGCCAGTGTCTCGCTGCACGTGCCGTTCATTCTCGGTTCATCCTTCGCTTCTCTGGAGCTGTTTGGAATGCCCTACGCGCTGTTTTGCAACGACGCCAAGTTGAGCAAGGCCTATCCGACCGAGGGGGATGTCTGGCGGCTGGCGCGGCAAAGCGGGCTGGTGGTGGACGTGATGATCAATGCGCGATCGACCGCGCATCTGCAGCTCGACAATGATTACGAGATCCGACCCTGCGCCGCCGAGCCGGAGGAAGATCCCTGGCAGAACCGTGCCGAAGCCGAGCAGGAGTTCAACATCCCGTTCGCGTCCTGAGCGGCTGCGGCGGAAGCGCGGCTGGGGCGATACCGCATAACCCCTGTGCGTTGCTCTCAGAGCCGGTGTGCCAAACGGAAGCGCCGGCACAAGACATTCACGCACTCAAGCCAGTCCGCTCCCGCGGACGATTTGCCTTCATCAAGGATTTTTCGACAGACAGACCCGCGATCAGCGGGCAGCCGGAGCTGCCCGCTGGAAGGTCGCCATGAAGCCCGTTCTCAGGGCGTCGCCGTCGCCAGCGATGCCGTTTCGGCCGGAAGGGCGACACAGGCACGCTTGCGGCTGACACCGCGGATCGCACCGGTCACCTTCAGCACCTTGCCCGACGGGCAGGACGCCGCTTGCACCAGCGCCACCTCGTAGGGGGCCAGCATCAACGGTTCGGACTTCAGAACGGTCTGGGCGGAGCACGGCAAAACAGCCGCCGACAACAACAGCACGGACACCAAGATACGCATGTGGGATGATCCATCAAACCGGCGGACTGATAATATCAACTGATGGCGAAAGTTTCACGAAGGTTTGAAAATTTTTTCGCACTGCGTGAGCGATCCCGAAACCATCGCCAGCCGACCGCCGGACGGCAACACGCCCGCACCAGACGGCGCGGGCGTGTTGGAATTGAGGCGATCCGAGCCGGAAGCCGCCGGCCACGGCTCGGCGACCTCGCTTAGTATTTGCTGGCGGCCGGGCCGCCCCAACCGAAGCGGTAGTTCACGCCGACCTTGACCGTATGCTCGTCGCTGTTGAAGCGGCTGCCCACAACCGGAGCCGGTCCTCCCGTGAAGGTCGTATTGCCGAAATTGTAGTACTGGTATTCAGCCTTGGCCGACCAGTTCGGTGCAAACATGTATTCGAGGCCGGCGCCCACGGTGTAGCCGTCCTTGGTATTGCCGGAGGTGGTGAAGCCCGTCGGCACGCCGGCGACGCTCACCCCGAGATTGTTGCCGTCCCGCCAGGCGTAACCGCCCTTGGCATAGAGCAAGGCCGGTCCCCAGGTGTAGCCGAGACGGCCGGTGACCGAGCCGAGCTGGTTGGCGCCGGTCGAGGTCACGACCGCGGCCCCCGGGAAGCCGAAATTGGTCGTATTTCGATCCATCCAGCTGTACTGGGCTTCGATGCCGAGCACCCAGTTCGGGGCGAACTGGTAGTCGAAGCCGCCCTGCACGCCGCCGAGGAAGCGGCCGTTGTTGCCTTCCAGGCTGTTATTGCCCGCGAAGGCGCCGCCGAGGTGACCACCGAGATAGAAGCCGGTCCAGTTGTAGATCGCCTGAGGCGGCGTGTAGACTGGCGCCTTGGTGTAGGTGCGCGGAGGCATGTCGGCGGCGAAAGCCGGGGCAGCCAATGTGGTCAAAGCCACTGCACTCAATAAAAACCGCTTCATGGGACGTCCCCGTTATTCGTTTGCGACATCTATCGAACATCATGGCCGCATTTGGGTTGCCCGGTGGCTGTGACGCAGCTGTGATTGCTGCTGCGGTGTCACCAGAGGGCAACAAAGGCCTTTTGTTCCATAGGCTTCCCGAATATTCCGTGAAGCTCACGCCTCGCCCGATATTTGGTCGCCGCGAGGCGACAAAGCGTTTGGTCCATCCCCGATTTGTGATCGGGCAAGCGGCTTGGCAAGGCGCTGCGACGACGTGGCAGACGGTCGAAAACGCCGTGGCCTAGCGCGTGAGGCCGGCCAGCTCCGGAAATGGCGCGTAGGTCGACCCGGCACAGAGCTCGCCGGCGTCCTCGACCAGACGGTCGAACCGGCCGTCGACGAACACCGCCGCGCGCTCCCGCGCCGGACGGTAGCTGCCGTCGGACTCACGCGCCGCATAGCGGAGGCAGCTCACATAGCGCAGCCGGCCACCGACCGTCCGTTGCACCGGCTCGGCCATGACGCCGTCGCGCACCCCGACCGGATTGTTCAGATAGGTCCTCAGATAGGACAGGATCTCGCTGCGGTGGTTGGCCGGAAAAGGCTGGCTGTCGACGCCGCGGTCGCCGGTATAGGAGATGCCGCGATTGTCCTCGCTCATGAACGCGGCGGGACCTCCGCTGGCACAACCGGCCAACAGCAGTGCCAGCGCAACTGCCGGCCACCAGCTCGTTCTCCCCATCCCCAGGCGCCCAACTCTTGAAGCCAATCCCGCGGTCGTTCTAGCTCAAAGCCGGAGGCCGGGAAATCCGTCCCGGCTCACGCCTTCGTCAAGCCGCTGCCGCCGGAGCACTCTGGCGCGCTCCGGCGGTTAACGACCAGATCGGCTCTGCGTGGCCTTGGCCGGATCAGCCGCGGCGGGTCGCCGGCGTCACGCGCTTGAAGCTCACCTTGTTGTGATGGCTGAGATGCGCCACTTGGCGATGCTTGTGGCGGACAAGCGAGGCATGCGGCTTGGTCTTCGTCTTGCCGACGGTGGACTTCATCTCGTTGGCCTTGCCTCCGGCCTGCGTCGCGCCTGGCTTGGTGGCGTCGGTCTTGGCCGCATCGGTCTTGCTCACATCGGTCTTCGCGGTGCCAGTGGTCTGGCTGGACTTCGCGGACGTATCGGTTTTTGCAGCACCAGCAGCGAACGCGGGCGCAGCCAGGATCGACGCGGCGAGCAGCGCAACAGACATTGACTTCAGCATGGTCGTCTCCGTGATGTGAAGATCTGGAGGCACCATCCAGTCTGGATGGGCTCGTGATCATGGAGAGGACGATAGGGAACCGGCACTGAACCCACCCTGAAGTAAAGCGGTGTTTTCAGTTCATGGACATGAAGGGATAGTCATCGAGGTGACTGGTCTGTCATCATGTCGTCCGTATAATGCACCGATCGCGGCGCAAAATCCGCGCAAATGGCCGGGAATATTTCGCAGCTGCGGGAGTTCTTCTCCTTACGCAGTCACCTGTTGGATCGACAACTCGGGAGATACGAATGAAAAAGTCTGCGATCAGGATTGCCACGCTGGCTCTGTTCTCGATGGCCGTGGCCTCCGGGCCGCTGCTTCTGTCGAAGGCCTATGCCGCGGGCAGCGATACCCCGTCGCCGCCGCCGGCGTCGGATTCGGGCAAGAAGAAGAAGGACAAGAGCTCGAGCATCGAAGATCCGAAGTTCCTGGCGGCCTATCGCACGGCCTATACCTCGATCTATGACCGCGGCGACTACACCACCGCGATCCAGCAGCTCAAGGCGTTGAACCGCGAGGACGTCGCCGACGTTGCCAATCTGATCGGCTACTCCTACCGCAAGCTCGGCAACTACCAGGCCTCCAAGCAGTACTATGAGCAGGCCCTGGCGGATGATCCGAACCACGTGCGCACCTGGCAGTATTACGGCCTGTGGCAGCTCGAACAGGGCAACCGCGAGCAGGCCAAGTACCACCTCGACAAGGTCGCGCAGCTCGCCGGCACCAACAGCCCCGAATATCGCTCGCTGGCCGACGCGCTGGAGAAACAGCCGGGCACCGGCCTCGTCTACTGACCACGCGATCGGACCAGCTCCGATCTCGAGAGTGGCGCAACCCGAAAGGGTTGCGCCATTTTCGTTTGTCCGCTGTCATTGATCCGCTATGGATGAGACCTCGCGCAGTCCATTTTCATCACGTCTTTTGAACAGGAGATCGCCTCTTGGAGCCCTGGCTTGGCGCAGCACTCCATTACATCAAGGATTGGCTGGCCTTTCAGGTCGCAGTCTCCGAGCAACCCGGCTGCATTATCGCGATCGCCCATCGCGGTGAGATCGTCCTGGAGGCGGCCTTCGGGCACGCCAATCTCGACAGCGGCGAGAAGCTGACGCCGCGGCACCGCTTCCGTATCGCCTCGCACACCAAGGCGTTCACCGCTGCCGCCATCATGCGCCTGCGCGAGCAGAAGCGGTTGAAGCTCGACGACACCGTCGGACAATACGTCGAGGATCTGCATCCGGATGTCGCCGCGGCTACACTGAACCAGCTGCTGTCGCACACGGCAGGCCTGATCCGTGACGGCAAGGATTCCGGCCAGTTCACGGATGGCCGCTCCTATCTCGACAAGGACGAACTGCTGGCCGAGCTGAAGCTGCCACCGGCGATCGATCCCAACAGCCGGTTCAAATATTCCAACCATGGCTACGGCCTGCTCGGGTTGGTCATCGAGGCGATCACCGGCGAGCCCTACCCGACCTGGCTGCAGCGGGAGATCATGACGCCGCTTGCCTTGCGTGAAAGCGCGCCCGACATGACGCTGCTCGGCAAGGGTGTCCCGTTCGCGCGCGGCCATTCGCGCATCGTCCCCGTGGGGCGTCGCGTTGTGATACCCGGCGACAATGCGACCAACGCGATCATGGCGGCGGCCGGCATCGTCGCCACGGCGGCCGACACCGCCCGCTTCTTCGCCCAGCTCGCCCCGAATGCGAAGAAGAGCCTGCTCTCGGTCGCGAGCCGGCGCGAGATGATCCGCCGCCAATGGCGCGTACCCCAGGACATCGAAGAGGCCTATTACGGCCTGGCGCTCATGAGCGGGACAACGGCCGGCTTCGACTGGTTCGGCCATGGTGGCGGCTTCCAGGGCTACATCTCGCGCACGTCGGTCATTCCCGCGAGAGAAATCACCATCACCGTGCTGACCAATGCCGTCGACGGCTGGGCGCCCGGCTGGGCCAACGGTGTCAAGTTCATCCTGCAGGCCTTCGCCACCCATGGCGCGCCGTCGCGCAGGACGCGCGATTGGACCGGCCGCTGGTGGACGCTGTGGGGTGCCGTCGATCTCGTCCCCTTCGGCGAGAAGGTCATGGTCGCCAATCCGGTTTTCATCAACCCGTTCCTCGATACCGCCCGCATCGAGGTGACCGGACGCGATACCGGACGCATCGTGCACGCCGCCGGCTATGCCAGCCATGGTGAGGCGGTGCGGCGCGTTCGCACCAGGTCCGGCGTCAGCGAGATCTGGCTCGCCGGCACACGGGTGCGGCCCGAGCGCGTGGTGAAGGCCGAGATGGAGCGGAAATATCCGAAAGGGCGACGGAAGAAGGACGTGTAGACGCAAACATGGTGCGTAGCCCGGGTGAGCGCAGCGATACCCGGGTTCTCGCACCCAGCTCGTGTGAACCCGGATATCGCAGCGCTCATCCGGGCTACTTGCTTGGCCTACTTCATCAGCGCCTCGGCCTCGCCGCGGAAGGCCCTGCGCGCATCGTCGCGGGAGTAGAACATGTGCCCGCCGGGATAGACCACGAGCTTGACGCGCGGCGGCCGCGCGAAGGCAGGCAGTTGGTCGAGCAGGATCTTTGAGCCGTAATACGGCGTGGCGAGATCGAACAGGCCGTGGCCGACCAGCAGCTTGAGCTTGGGATCGAGCGCCAGGATCTGCCGGAGCTCGCCGGTGGACTCCGGCGGGCTGATGCCACGGCCGAAATCCCATGACCGGTTCACAGCCCCGCTCAGCAGCTCGTAGGAGCCCTCTGGGCGCCAGTTCAGCTTCCGCGTCGTCAGCTCGACCGCGGCGCTGGTCAGCGGCGCGGTGAGCACGTCCCCGGATGGATCGGAGCTGCGTGAACGACTCGAGATCCGGATAGGGATCTCATGCCCAGCACCGAGCCGTCATAGCGTCCGGCGATGCGGCCGTTCTTGCGGTCGAACTCGCGGCGAAACTCCGAGACGTCGAAACGCCCGGCCAGCCGCCGGCTGACCGCCTGGTCGATGCCGGTCAGGCTCGCCACCCTGTCGGCGAGCCTGTTGGTCGCCTCCGTATCGGCCTCGCCCTTCACGAGGTCGAGCAGGAAGTCGCCGCTGGCGTAGCGCTCGACGTCGGCAACATCGGCGCGGGTCACCGGCCCCTTCATCTGCTTCGCGACGGCGGCATAGCTCGGCAGGCTCGCGACATATTGCATCAGGCTCGAGCCGGAATAATCGCGAAAGTCCATCAGAGGTGACAGCAGGATCAGGCCGCTGACGCCGATGCCCTGGTCATGCTGGAGGTTGTTGACGATCTTCGGGCCGCGAATACCGCCATAGCTCTCAGCCGTGATGAATTTGGGCGATGCGAGACGGTCGTGCTTCTCCAGCCAGCGACGCACCACGAGCGACAGCGAGCGCACGTCGCCGTCGACCGAGAAGAACCGCTTGCGCACCTCGTCGCCGGTCGCGACGAAACGGCTGTAGCCGGTCCCGACGGGATCGATGAACACGAGATCGGTAAAGTCGAGCCAGGTGTCCGCATTCGGCATCAGCTCCGGCTTTGAAGAGGGCGTCACGCTGGCCGCATCGATTCCGATCCGCCACGGACCGGCATTGCCGAGTTGCAGATAGGCGGATGAGGCCCCCGGCCCGCCGTTGAAGAAGAATGTCACCGGGCGGGTGGCGCGGTCGACATCGTCGAGCTGGTAGGAGGTGTAGGCGATGTCGGCCTGCGGCTCGCTCTTGTCGTCGAACAGGCGGATCGAGCCGGCAGTCGCAGTGAACGACAGCGTGCGGCCGGGCAGCTCGAGCTTCTGCTTCGTGGTGGAATCCGCCGGGAGCTTGTGCTGCTCGGCTGCCGATGGCGAGCTCGGCGGGCTTGCGGCGCGATTGCCGGCCGATCCGGTTCGGTGCGCGCCGGCAGCCGTGGTGTCCTGCGCCGCCGGCGGCGCGTCCTGCGCGTAGACGGCTTGGCCGGCGAGCAGCGCCGTCAAGGTCAGGGCCATCACGCGGGACCACACGACGGACGATCTCGAACCTGCCATCAACTCACTCCCTGGACGATGGATCGGCGCAACGCGCGACCCTTTATCGCTTGCTTTACAAACGCATGAACCGCGGCTTGGGACCAAGCTCAACCAACTCTTCCGTGATCCAGGTCACATCCAGAGCAGTGCCTGTTCTCCGTAAGGTGTGTTAATGGCTCGAACCTCTCGATGCCGTCGAACGTCCCACCGATGGGACAAAAGGGCGCGCCGCCGGTTGCGATCACGGAGTTCATCATGAAGTATCCGACGTTCATCGTCGCAGCCCTCACCGGGCTCGCTGCGCCAGCCCTGATGGGCTCGTCGGCGGCGTGGGCCGGACCACCGGCAGCCTTGGTCGAGGACGTGCAAGGGGATGTGGCCGGCGCCGAGCTGATGGACTATGTCGCACCCGGCCAGGTGATCAAGCTCGGACCGGATGGCGCCGTGGTGATGAGCTACCTCAAATCGTGCCGGCGCGAGACGGTCAACGGCGCCGGCAGTGTCACCGTCGGACCCGGCGAAAGCACAGTCGACGGCGCGACGCTCAAGAGCGACATCGTCAATTGCGACGCCAGCCATGCACAGGCCACCTCGCGCGAGACCAGCGAGGTCGCGGCCACGATCGTGCGCAGCGTCGGACCGGACAGCGCACCGGTGGCGCAAGCGATCATCTACAGCGCGTCGCCCATCTTCGAGGCCAAGGGGCGCGGCACGCTGACCGTCGAGCGGCTCGACCAACCCGGCGAGCGCCAGCAGGTCGAGCTCTCTGGCCGGCAGTACAAGGGACGATTCTACGATTTCGCCGGCACCAGTCACCCGCTCACCCCCGGCGGCACCTATGTCGCGAGCTTCAGCAACTTGCGCATCGTCTTCAAGGTCGACGCGCAGGCCAAGGCGGGCCCTGGACCCGCGGTCGGGCGATTGATCCGGTTCAACTGAGACCGAAGGCTCTTGTCGGTGGCGATCGGACGCCGGACGCGCGACGCCGTTGCCGTCATCGCCATCGCGCTGGCGTCCGCGGGCCTGTTCGTGTCGCCAGTCTTCGAGCGCGGCCGCGGCCTGTCGCTGGATGCGCTGACATGGCTGCGCTTCGAGACCTTCGGCAACCGGCACGATGCAGCAGCGAGTCCGGCGGTGGTGATCGCGGTCGACGAGGAGAGCTATCAAGCGCCCCCTTCAAGGGTGCGCCGCTGTTGACCTGGACCGGCGAGATCGGGCGCGTACTGACGGCCGTTCTCGATGGCGGCGCCAAGGTGGTCGGCTTCGACATCGTGTTCCAGACATCGATCGAGCAGTCGGAGATTCCGCTCGGCGACAGTACCCTGGGCGAGAAGACGCGCGGTTTCGATCGCGACTTCCTGCGCGCGCTCGCCGCCGCGGCCGCCGACGGCAAGCTGGTGCTGGGCGAGATCTTTGCCGAGCCGCCGATCCTGCCTGCGCCCGGCCAGCGCATCGCGGTGCGCCAGCAGCAGAATCTTCGTCCGCTCAACACCTATACCGACAGCGATGATGTCGTCCGCCGCCATCCGCTGACTCTGTCGGTCGACGGCAAGGCCGTTCCGAGCATGGCGTTAGAACTGGCGGGGCGCGCAATAGGCACCGCGCCGGTCATTGCCGCTGATGGCACGACACTCGGTGCGTACAAAGTGCCCGGCAGCGTGCCGAGCACCATGACCCTGAATTTCGCCGGCGGCGCCCAGGACATCCCGACCTACTCGTTCGCCGATTTGCGCGCTTGCGCGCTCAAGGGCGACAAGGATTATTTCCGTCGCGAGTTCGCCGGCAAGGTCGTCCTGCTCGGCACCGTCGGCATCGAGGATCGGCGGCTCACCTCGAAGCGCTTCGCGACCCGCGCCGAGGGCGCGCGGCGGCCGCGCTGCGTGCTGGACGAGCGCAGGATCACCGAGACGTTCGCCCGCAGCACCATTGCCGGGGTCTACATCCACGCCACGGCGGTGAACAATCTGGTGCGGCAGGACGCGGTCACCGAGCTCGGACGCCCAGCGATCTTCGCCATCGCCGCAGCCATCGCTCTGCTGGCTGCGCTACTCGCCCGATTGCTGCGCCCCGCCTCCGCGGCGGCAATCCTGGCAGGGCTCGCGCTGCTCTACACCGCGCTCTCCACCACCCTCTTCGACCATGCCTACGCACTGCCCTTGACGGAGCCGCTCGCAGCCGGCGTGCTCGCGCTGGCTGCGACCACCGGCTATCGTTTCATGGTCACCGACAAGGACCGCAGGCTGCTGCAGAAGAGCTTCGCCTATTACCTCGCCCCGCACGAGATCGACCGCATGCTCGCCTCGCGCCGGCTGCCACAACTCGGCGGCGAGACCCGCGAGGTCACCGTGTTCTTCTCCGACATCGAGGGCTTCTCGCGCCTCGCCGAGCAGATGACGCCGGAGCAGCTCATGGCGCTCACCAATGAATATCTCTCGGCCATGACCGACGTCATCGAAAGCCACGACGGCTATGTCGACAAATACATCGGCGACTCCGTCGTCGCCGTGTTCGGCGCTCCGCTCGACGATCCCGACCATGCGCGCAGCGCGGCGCGTGCGGCGCTCGACTGCAAGGCGAAGCTCGCCGAGCTCAACCGTTCTTCGACGGCGTTCCAGGGAATCAAGGTGGCGCAGCGCATCGGCATCAACAGCGGCGCCGCGCTGGTCGGCAATTTCGGCTCGCAACGCCGTTTCAACTATTCCGTCATGAGCGACGCCGTGAACGTGGCCTCGCGGCTCGAGGGTGCCAACAAATTCTACGGTACCACGATCATTGCCTCCGAGAGCACGGTGACGCTCGCCGGAAACGAGTTTGCCTGGCGCGAGCTCGACACCATCCGGGTCAAGGGTCGCGAGCAGTCGCTGAAGATCTACGAGCTGCATGGCCGCGCAGCCGAGCTTACGCCGGAGGAACAGGCCCTCCTCATCGGCTATGCCACAGGCCTTGCGCATTGGCGCGCCGGTGAACTGCCGCAAGCGGCCGACTGCTTCGCGCGGGGCGCACCGAGCGATCCTCCAAGCCGCTTCTTCGCCGAGCGGACGAAAGCAACCTTGGGGACCGGCTCCTCGTCCTGGGATCCCGTGCGCAGCCTGCAGGAAAAATGACGCCACGATGACTTCCGTGCGTGCGCGCACGTCCTGGCCACATCAGCCTCATCCCGGCCCCATTGACCCAGGATACCGGCCGCGATGGACAAGCACGGGCAAGGTCGGCTAGACGACACGGCGCCTTTCACCGGCCAACCGACCAGCGAGCCCTGCGACGCATGACCACGTCCAAGCGATATGAGCGGATCGCCTTCGTCGCGAGTCCGAGTGCCGAAGCCCAGGCCGCACTGACGCAGCTCTCCGCGCTGTACGGCAACTCCGATCCGGACCTGGCGGACGTCGTGGTCGCGCTCGGCGGCGATGGCCTGATGCTGCAGACGCTGCACGACCACATGCGCTCGGGAAAGCCGATCTACGGCATGCATCGCGGCACGGTCGGCTTCCTGATGAACGAATTCAGCACGATCGATCTGCACGGGCGGCTCGAAGCGGCGCAGGAATCGGTGATCCATCCGCTGCTGATGCGGGCGACCGATGCCGCTGGCGTCGTTCACATCCACCACGCCATCAACGAGGTCTACCTGTTCCGCCAGACGGCACAGACCGCGCGGCTGCGCATCCTGATCGATGAGCGCGAGCGCATGCCGGAGTTGATCGCCGACGGCGTGCTCGTCGCGACGCCTGCGGGCTCGACCGCCTATAATCTCTCGGTGCAGGGCCCAATTCTGCCGATCAACGCAGCGCTGCTGGCGCTGACGCCGATCAGCGCGTTCCGGCCGCGGCGCTGGCGCGGCGCCCTGCTTCCGAACACGGCCTATGTGATCATCGAGGTGCTCGAAGGCGACAAGCGCCCGGTCGCGGCGGTGGCCGATCATGACGAGGTCCGCAACGTCCGGCGCGTCGAGGTGCTCTCGGACAAGACGATCTCGATGCGGATGCTGTTCGATGCCGGCCACAGCCTCGAAGAGCGGATCCTGAGCGAGCAGTTTGGCTACTGATATCAGGCGCTTTTCCGCGCCTTTTTGCTCCGTGGCCGCCCTGCGCAACGCTTTGTTAACCTGCGGCTCCGTATGGTTAATGCGGGTATACCGCCATCACCGGTGATCCCTTCGGGCCGGCCAAATGTACCGCATCGACTTCAACAAGCTGCGCTTTCTCGTCTGCGACGACAACCCGCACATGCGCCGCATCCTGCGCACGCTGCTGCATTCGTTCGGCGCCCGTGAGGTCAACGAGGCCGAGGACGGCGCGACCGCGCTCGAAATGTACACCCATTTCTCGCCGGACATCGTCATCACCGACTGGGCGATGCCGATCTTCGACGGCCTGGAGCTCGCGCAGATGATCCGCCAGCCGGAGGCCAAGGGCAATCCCTACGCCCCGATCATCATGCTGACGGGACATTCGGAGAAGCGCCGCGTCACCGTCGCGCGCGATGCCGGCGTGACGGAATTCCTCGCCAAGCCGATCTCGGCGAAGGGCCTGTATCAGCGCATCCTCAACGTGGTCGCCAATCCGCGCCCGTTCATCAAGACCAAGACCTATTTCGGTCCGGACCGGCGCCGCAACACCAACACCGCCTATATCGGGCCGGAGCGCCGGATCGGCGGCGAGGCCGAGATCTTCCAGCAGCCGTCACTTCTGGATAAAGCGCGCTCCGCAGTTTAGGGGCGCGGCAGTGAGCCCGCGTTAACGCAATCCGGGGATCGGCGCCCAGCACGCCAAGGTCCTCGGCTATGAAACGGGGAAGTGAGTCGATTTGCGTTGGTCGGCATCATCAGGGGATATCGAGATGGCGAAAGACAAGGCCCCGGCGGTCCAGGTCAAGACCTACGCCTCGCATCACGTCATCACCCAGCCCAATCCGCTGAAGAAGGTGCTGCGCCGCGCTGAGGAGAAGGATCTCGACGATCCGATCGCGCGCGCGGAAGCCGCTCTGGCCGGGCTGTCCGGCGAGTTCAAGTCGTGGATGGACACCGAGGCCGATCGCCTGACCAAGGCCTATGCAGCAGTGCTCAAGACCGGCTTCGACGACGACGCCTGCGAGGAGATGTTCCGCGCCGCCCACGACATCAAGGGGGACGCCGCGACCTTCGGCTATCCCGCCGCCGCAGAGGTTGCCGACAGCCTTTGCCGGATCATCGAGCACGCGCCCGATCTCGAAAAGGTCCCGGCCGAGCTGTTCGAGCATCACGTCAACGCCATCCAGGCGATCGTGCATGATCATACGAAGTACGACAGCGCGACGGTCGCGGGGGAGTTGAGCCGCCGCCTGCGCCGCGTGGCGGACGACTATCTGATCCAGGTCAACCGCAACCGGCCGGAACATCTCGAAGCAATCCTAGCGCCGAGCCTCGTGCCCAGCGATCAGCCGTAGGGCCGACAAGCACTATCGGCTCACCGTAGCTCGCCCGAGCTGCGTAGGAGAACCCGGATATCGCTGCGCTCGTCCGGGCTAAGGGATCGCCTTCACGCCGCAATCAGTCCGAACTCCAGCCCGGCGACGAAATCCTCCGCCATCACCTCGTCGCAGAACTCACGCGCCTCGTCGCGCGCGGATTCGGTGGCGAAGCGCCGCAGCAGGATCAGCAACGGTTCGGCCGCGTCGCGATCGGTCGCGCAATGGGTGAGCACGCGCTCCACCATCTTGCGGCGCAGGATCGCTGCTCCGCTCAGGGTGTCGGCAAAGCCGTTCTCGCGGCAGACCTCGAGCGCGATGCTGAAAGCGTCGAAGGTCGTGTCGGAAATGCCCGCCTTGCGCAGCAGCCCCTGCAGGCTGGCGCGGCCGCGATCGTTGAGCAGCGCCGACACCCGCGCCCGCGGCATGTCTGCGAGCTCCGACAGCGCGATCTCGAACAATTCGACATTGCCGGAGAGAAGCGCGCGCAGGATCAGGCCCGCGGTGAGTTGCGAAGTTGCGCGCAGATGCTGAACCAGCCCGCGCAGCTCCTCGCCTCGAGAGCGCGCCGCGATGGTGATGGTCGAGCGGTCGCGCGCCTCATTGGTGATACGCCCTGCCCTGTCGGCGCTGAGCCAGTTCCTGGCAACCACGAACTGCGCCAGTGTCTCGGACAGCTTGTCGACCAGCGCCGCACGCGTCGCGGCCGGCAGGTCGTCCAGCACCAGCATCGCTTCGCGGATGGCGGCCAGATGGCCGTGGCGCTCGACGATGCGGTCCCAGGAGAATGGCGCCAGCTCGGCATAGGCGTTCTCGATCAACTCGAGCGCGGCAGCGGCGCTGCCGACCTCGGCGATCGCGGCGCACACCGGCGCCGGCAGGCCGACGCGGCGCGCGATCGCGCATTGCGTATCGGAGTTGCCGGTCGCGACGATGTCGACAAGGTCGGCATCGATCAAGAGCGGCGAATGTTCGAGAATGATGGCGGCCACAGAAGCCTGGTCCGTGGCGAGCGCCTGCACGATGGCGGCCGGCGCTTCCTCCGAGCGGGCGAACACCTCCGCCATCGCCTGCCGCACCAGTGGCGACGGATCGTCCAGCAGCATAAGGAGCGCGCCCTCCGCGGCGCCGCGATCCTCATCGCAGAGATCCGACAACAACCACGCCCGCGCGAGCGCCCTGGTGGCCTCTGCCCGCTCACCGGCGGGTGCGGTTCTGACCCAACTGAGAAACTGCCGAACGATCATGGTCTTTCCGGCTTACGCAACTTGCAGACAAAGGCCGCGAGGGCCTCAACAGCACCGAAAATAAACCACGACGCTTAACAAAGCGTTCACCATAAGTGGCTGGTTTTGTTGATGTTTTGTTAAGGCAACAGGTTGTTTCTATACTATGATACCACTCAGCGCCCCATTTGGCCGTAATCCGACGGGGGAAATGCGGCCGCCGCCGGCGGCGCGAGCCGCGGCGGATATCAAAAATAGTTCTTTTTGATCAAGCGCTCAGTGACGAGTACGACCGCTTTCGCCGGCGCATCAGCCCGAAAAGGTGCCGTGCGGATCACTGAACAGGTCGAGCCTGCGCTGACCATTGCCGCTGGCATCGTTACTGCCGCTCTCCGGCGGGGTCGCGCTGGCAACCGATGAATGGCCCCATAATTCACGCACCGTCGGCGAGACCGTCTGGCTCGACTGGCCGTCGACTTGGAATAGAGAGCGAAACATCGGATCCGCCGGCCGGTTGACGGCCGACGCGTCGGCTGTCGTCGCGGCGCCGACCCGGGATGAGCCGCGCGCATCCGGAAACATCGACAGGAAGGTTGCGGTGTCCGTTGTCGGCAGCGCGCCGCCGCCGGCCGCATTGGCCGCGACATTCGTTCCACCATAGAGTGCAAGCGCGCCTCGGGTGGCAGAGGAATTGGCGGCGCCGGCATAGCGCGTGTTCAGGACAGCATAGACCTGGGACACGCTGCGCGCTTGTCCGTCGCGATCGTAGAAGATCGGCCGGTTGGCCGCGGCGGCGCTGGGAAACATCCGCGCGGCCGACGCATTCGGCGTCTCCTGGGTACTGGTGATCAGCTTCGCGGCGCCGCCGACACCCATGAAGTGCGCCATGTAGAGCTCGGCATCGGTCGGCCGGCGGCCGATCTTGCCGGTGAGCTGGAAACTGTTCGATTGCGTGAGCGCAGCGGCCATGGCCGACGACGCCTGCGGATCGTCGCGCAGCTTCATGATCGCCTGCCGCATGGCGGGATCGCTGACCGTGTAGTCGCCGGATGACGTCCGTGTGATCGCGTCGGCATATTGGCCGTAGCCGAGATCGGCGCCGGCTTCCTTCACCGTGCCGAGCCAGGTCTGGTCGATGAACTGGTAGAGCCCGCGCGCTGACGACGTCGAGGCGCCGGCGGTCGGATTGAAGTCGGACTCCATCTTGGCGGTCGACAGCAGATATTCGAAGCTGGTGCCGACGCTGTCAGCGGCCTGCTTGATCGCGCCGGCGACCTTCGCCCGGACGCCATCGAGGAAACCGGTGGACGAGGAATTGGATGCGTCGACCGACATGGGAAGACCCGCTGTTTGCAGATTCGCTGGCAGACGAACGCGCCGGAAACGTCCGGCAAAATGCGGCGGGTATGGTTAATGGCAGGTTAATCCGCGGCCCGCGACCCGGCCAATGAACGACCGGGAATGTCCGGACCCGGGTCGATGGCCTACTTGCGATAGACCTCGGCGGGATCGAACAGCCGGTCGGCATCGACGAAGACCAGCCGCGCACCGCTGCCGTCATCCGATCGCTCGACCTTGCGATAGAAGCAGGAATGGCGGCCGGTGTGGCAGGCCGCGCCGGCCTGCTCGACGCGCAGCCAGACCGCGTCCTGGTCGCAATCGGTGCGCATCTCGACCACGCGCTGGGTCTGGCCCGAACTCTCACCCTTGCGCCACAACGCATTGCGCGAGCGGCTGAAATACCACGCTTCGCCGGTCGCCACCGTCTTGCGCAGGGCCTCGTCGTTCATGTGGGCGACCATCAGCACGTCGCCGCTCACGGCATCGGTCGTCACGCAGGTGACGAGACCGGCCGCGTCGAATTTGGGCAGGAAGGCCAAGCCCTCCTCGCGTTCAACCGAGGATGAAGACACGAAACTCTCTGCTCAACGGGTTGGCAGGCTTACCGTTGCGGCGACCGCACCATGGACAGGAAGCGCGACTGCTCGGCCGGATTGTCCCGGAACATGCCGGTGAAGCGGCTGGTGAAGGTGATGGCGCCGTGCTTGGCGACGCCGCGAACCGACATGCAGGTGTGCTCGGCCTCGATCATGACAGCGACGCCGCGCGGCTTCAGCACCTCGTCGATCGCGGCAGCGATCTGGGCGGTGAGATGCTCCTGGGTCTGCAGGCGGCGGGCGAAGATGTCGGTCAGGCGCGCCAGCTTGGACAGGCCGACCACCCGCTCGACCGGCGTATAGGCGATATGCGCGCGGCCGTAGAAGGGCATCATGTGATGCTCGCATTGCGACGTGAACTCGATGTCGCGAGATCAGCACGAAGTCGTCATAGCCGGCGGTCTCGCCGAAGGTACGGTCGAGCACCTCGGCCGGGCACTGGTGATAGCCCTGGTACAGCTCGTCATAGGCTTCGACGACCCGGCGCGGCGTATCGACCAGCCCTTCGCGGGTCGGATCCTCGCCGATATAGTTCAGGAGCGTGTAAACCGCGGCCTCGGCTTCGGCGCGCGACGGCCGGGGCCGGTCCGGCCGCACGGCAGCAGCGAGAAAATCGGCGGGATCGAGCTCTGCAGCGCGGGGGTCGGTCAGCTTGGCGTCTAACGGCTTGCCGTCGGGCTTGTTGGTGCGCAGCGTCTTGATCAAAGTGTCCATCTCAACTCCGTTCGACCGGTCGGCGGTCCGACCGGAGTGTCACCGGCACAGCATCACCTTGAGGGCGTCACCTGCAGAGGTGCCACACGCAGGCTTGGCGCCTCTCGGGCCGGACGCCTGTGGATGTGGCTGGAATTCCTGCCAATCGTTTCCATATACTCGCAATATAGGGCGATGAAACCCGGCCGCCAAGGCCGCCACGCCGGTAATTCCGGGACGTCAGGCACATGCTGAACGACATCTACAACAAGCGCATCATCGAGCTGGCCGGCAACATTCCGCGGCTCGGACGGCTGGACCACCCGGACGCCACCGCCACCGCCCATTCCAAGCTGTGCGGCTCCACCGTCAAGGTCGACCTCAAGATGGACGGGCCCGTAGTGACCGACTTCGCCCATGACGTGAAGGCCTGCGCGCTCGGCCAGGCCTCCTCGTCGATCATGGCGCGCCATGTCGTCGGTTCCAGCGCGGCAGAGCTGCGCGAACTGCGGGAGACGGTCCGGAGGATGCTGAAGGAAAACGGCGCGCCGCCGGAGGGCAAATGGGCCGACATCGCCCTGCTCGAGCCGGTGCGCGACTACAAGGCCCGCCACGCCTCCACGATGCTGACGTTCGACGCCGTGGTCGATGCCATCGGCCAGATCGAGGCGAAGGCCAACGGCGAGGAGCCGGCCGCCGCCCAGGGCTGACGCCGCTTATCGGCGCCGATGCCTATTGCTGCGGCGTCGCGGCGACCGTCGCGGGCGGCAGAGCCTCGGCGGTCCGCGACAATTGCGCCTTGTCGCGGTCCAGCGCGACGGGGAAGCGGTCCTGCTGCTTGTCCCTGGCCTGCGGCTTCGGCGCGAGCTCGGCGACCGGCACCGCCCCCTTCGGCGGCAGCACCTCGGCGACCAGATCCGTGGTCACGACATTGGTGAGCCGCAGTTCGGTGCGTGACAGCTCATGCAGGTCTTCCCACGGCGGCACGTTCAGCGCGAGCGAGAGCAGATCGCCCGCTCCGCCCATGTCGAAGGTGTATTTGGCGAGACGCCCGATGTCGCGCTCGACGATCATCAGGTCCTGCGCCGTATAGCTCGCGGCCTTGGCGTCGTCGGCGCGGTCTCCCATCCAGATCTGATGGACGCGGACGTGGGCCGTGTCGGGAACGTAACGCGTGGTTCCAGCCAGCAGCAGGAACACGCACATCGACTCGCAATAGGCCTCGGGCATGACGCGCGGCCGGTCACCCCCGCGGCTCGGGCGCTGGGTCATGCCGACTGTGGTGCGCATCTTCAAGGCGCGGAACCGGCGGCCCAACGTGATCGCGTCATTGACCGAGCCGCCGCTGGAGTCCAGCACCAGCGTGGTGCCCGTCAGGTCGCGATCCCTCGCGAAATCCTCGAAATCCTTCGGCGTATCGCCGGTGACGATCCCGACCGCACTGACCCAGCCGCAATTCGGCTCGCAGGCGACCCAACCAAACCGCATCGGGAGTTTGCGCTCTTCGAGCGCGCCGCCGGCGCGCGCCGTGTTTGACATGATGGTGATCGCGCCACCAACCACCGCCCCAAGCGCTGCAACACCGAGTAGCATCCAGCGCAATTCACGCGACCGCAGCAATCTCACGCGCAATCCGTCCCCCTCGTCAAGCTCGGTACGCAGTTCCTCGGTTTTCTCGCGGAAAGACCTGACAACTCGGCCTCAAATCCGTTATTAGTCTGTCACATCCTTGCCGAGAAACGTATCCGGGCAATCACCTACCGTCCAGCCGTGGCGTGCTGCGACGCCGCTGAAAACCGGCCATTGTTGCATCACATCACCACAAATGAGCGAGAGCCGGGTTCCCTGCCGAGGAACCGGCCAGAAGCTCGCCCATCCATCTGGCATCGCGCTCATGAAGCACTCATGCTCTGATATCGGCTGCCATTCTGCGCACATCGGGTCGCTGCTGGCCCGACTCCCGCGGCGCGCTGCGCACGCGCTGATCTGGCTGTATCGCCACACATTGTCGCCGCTGGTCGGCTACAATTGTCGGCATCTGCCGACCTGCTCGGTCTATGCCGATGAAGCCATCGAACGCTTCGGGCTCTGGGCGGGTGGGTGGATGACACTCGCCCGGCTGCTGCGCTGCCAGCCCTTTGGTACCTCGGGCATCGACAACGTTCCAACGACGGCTCCCGCGCGCGCCCGCTGGTACCTGCCGTGGCGCTACGCGCGATGGCGCGGCGTCAACGGCCCGGGCTGATGTGCAGCGCAACAGACGTCTCGCCCGTCGGCTGATCTGCAGCAACTGGCCCTGGCGAAATCGCCGGCCATGATTATTGTCATGCGACGAGACGGCGCTCCCGGCAGGAACAGCGCCGCTCCTGCATTGATGTGATGCTTCCTTCGGGGAGGAAACAACGATGCGCTGGACAATCAACCCCAGGGTCAGCCGATCTCGTAAGAGCGTCGGCCCCGATCAGGCCAGCCACCACGACCCACGGCAGGTGGATATGCTCTGCATCATCGCCTTGCTGATCGTCATCGTCGGTGCCTGGCGCTATCTCGCCGACAGCACCGCCCTGCCCCCGCCGACGACGTCCTACATCGTGCCCAGCCAGAGCGTGCACTGGTGAGATTCACCTCTACCATCTCGGCCAGAAGATGAAATCGTCGCGCCGCGGCGGCGGATAGAGAGGAACCGGCTCTGGCGCCCGCGGCACGCGCCGGGCGCGCGGCGGCGGCTGATAATCCGTCTCTGGAGGGGCGCTCGCTTCGGCCGAGACTGTCGCGTCGGCCGGAGGCGATTTCACCGCGAGCAGGACATTCGATTCTCGCGTGCGCCAGCGATAGCCGATCCCGAATTCCAGTGGCTGCGCGCGCTCGAACAGCTTCGCATAGCTCCTCTGGTACATGTACGGAAACTTGTCGATCGGCCCGGCGTAGCGTCCGAACGGCAGGAAACGCCAGGCCCGCGCCTCATAGCTTGCGAGCGGGATGCCGGAATCGTCCTGGATGATGGTGGCGCTGTTCTTCAGCAGCCAGCTGCGAACCCGTGCGAAGCCGTTCTCATGCAGCAGATAGGACGCGCTCTTCAGGAGGCTGTCGCCCGGCCCCAGCGGCTCGCAGAACTTGAGCAACCCACTGGCCTTCACGCCGGAATCGGAGAGATCGGTGGAGAAGTAGTAAAGCGTCTTCGCGACCCCGTCGGCGCCGGCAAACAGGATGCGCGCGCCCTTGGTCGCATTGCGCGTCGGCGGCTCGTCGTTGCCGTGCAATCCGCCGTTCTCGTCCAGCCAGACCAGACTGGCCTCGCGGATCGTCTTGCCGGTGCGCGCCAGGAACACGTAGAGGATCGGCAAGGTCCCCTCGAGTTCGCCTTCGCGCAAGTCGACCTTCATGTCCTTGGTGATGAAGAAGGAGAAGCTCAGGATCGACTGCAACGAGCGTTCGACATAGGACAGCGCCGGACCGATGCTGCCTCGCGGCAATCTGGTCAGTTCGGGGATCGGGCCGGTCGGCTCGAGCGCCGCCAGGACGTAGGTCGTTGCCTTGGGGTGAAAGGCGTCGGCATAGAGAAAATCCGGTCCCGAGAAGAAATAGAACATCGCCGGCCGCGGCGCGGCCAGATTGGCATCCGCCCAGGCCCTGATCTTCGACAATTGTCGCTGCTCGAGCTGATTGAAGGCGTTGTCGAAGAACGCCGCGTGCCGCCGCCACGCCGGATCCTGCACGTAGGGCAAGAGTGGCGAGCCCGCCGCTGGCGCCATGCCCGCTAGCACCCGCGCCGTATCGTCCGGCGTGGTGGTCTGAGCCCGAGCCTCGAAGCTCATGGCAAGGATCAGACACGCGACGGCGAACCAGATTCTCGAGACCAACAGCATTTCAATCCGAACCCGATGCCAGCGTTGCGGCGATACGGCGCGATCGCGCGTGAGCGAACCAATAGATCACCAATCCCGACGCCATCGCGCCTGCGCCGAGCCCTGCCTGCAAGGGCCGCGTCGCGACGAGATAGTACATCATGAAGAAGGTCACGCTGAGGAAGATCAACGGCGTGACGGGATAGCCCCAGGCGCGGTAGGGCCGCGTGAGTTCGGGCTGCGCGATGCGCAGCTTGAACAGTCCGAGCACAGCGAGAAACGAGCAGGACAAGAGCGAGAACTGGACCAGGTCCAGCACCGCCTCGAAGCTCTCCGTGAACAGCATCAGGGTGGCCACCGTGAGCTGGAACAGGACGGCATAGACCGGCGCCCCGTTGCGCGAGCGCCGCGCGAACACCGACAGCGCCGGAATGTCCTCGCCCATCGTCATCAGCACGCGCGGGCCGATCCACATCATCGCGGCGATGGAGGGAACCAGCCCGATGCAGATCATCGCGGCCACGAAGCGCCCGCCGATTTCGCCGAAGATATGGCTCCCCGCGATGCTTGCGACCTGGAGTTGGCCCGCGAGCGCGTCCATCGGTGCGGCCCGCAGGAAAACCGCGTTGAGCGCAATGTAGAGCACCAGAACGATCACCGTGCCCAACAGCAACGCGCGCGGCAAGGTCCGCGCCGGCGCATGCAGCTCGCCGACGATGTAGGTCGCCGCGTTCCAGCCGGAGAACGCGTACATCACGAACACCAGTCCGGTCGCGAACGCCGCGCTGGTCACGTGACCGACATCGGTCGCAGTTGGAAGGAACGTCACCGGTTGCGGGGTGGCGATGGTGTAGCCGGCGACCAGGAATGCGGTGATGAGCCCGAGCTTGAGCACGGTCGACACCAGCTGGAAACGGCTCGACTGCCTGATGCCGCCGAGTTGCACTGCTGTCACGAGCCAGACTGCGCCCGTGGCGAGCAGCATCGGCGGAGCGCCCGGGATGACGGCACGGCCATATTCTCCGAACGCCATGGCCGCGAGCGCCACGGGCGCTGCGAAGCCCACGGTCGCCGAGACCCATCCGGCCATGAAGCCGATCGCCGGGTGGAACGCCCGCGTGAGCAAATTGTACTCGCCGCTCGAGCGCGGAAACATCGTGCCGAGTTCGGCATAGGACAGCGCCCCGCAGATCGACACCAATCCCCCGACCGCCCACAGCACCAGAATGGAGAAGCCGGACGGGATGTCCCGGACCTGGAAGCCGAGGCTGGTGAAGACGCCGACCCCGATCATGTCGGCGATGACGATGGCGGTCGCGACCGGCAAGGACACGGATGGAACCCGGTCGCCGTCTGTCCGGCCCCGGCCGGGATCGTCCGCCTCGGATGCAGCCATCTCGTCGAAGG
The DNA here is from genome assembly GCA_050641875.1 of Bradyrhizobium oligotrophicum. GTDB lineage: Bacteria > Pseudomonadota > Alphaproteobacteria > Rhizobiales > Xanthobacteraceae > Bradyrhizobium > Bradyrhizobium oligotrophicum_B. The sequence continues at coordinate 4,891,167 of CP192619.1, read as the reverse complement.
ACGCTCCGGCGCCCCTTCCTCTGCCTCAGCCCAGGTTCCCGCTGAAGCATTCAAACATCGTTAACGGGCGTTAAATATGACCTTCCTCAAGGGTATTTATGAACCGATTTCGGACAGGCTGGGCTGCGACATTGCATTGAGTCGCCAGCCGTCCCACAATCGGGACACGTTCGCGTGGTGTGTCCCGGTGCGCCCGGGGATTGACCGGACACGATCCTTAACGCGACCTCAATTTCGGCGGCGCAGGTTGAACGAAATCCGCTGGTTGGAGAGCCGTGTTGCGGCTCGAGCGCGTCTTTGGGGACGGATGATCGGGGAAGACGAGAAAGTGGTGACGTCTGTGCGCAGGGGCTCGTGCCTCTGGTGGCGCGCGGCATCGGCGCTGGCGATCTGCCTTTCCGTCACGCATTGCGGCAAGGCGCCGAATCCCGAGGCGTTGGCCGCCAACGCATCGACGGCCCAGGGGCTGACCTTCGACGACCGTTTTCCGGCACCTGAATTCAGCGACCGCTTCCCGTCCGCGCAGGAGAGCTTCCGGCTTCACACGCCCTCCGACTCCGCTCCGAAGCCCGCGTCCTCTCAGATCGCATCGCTGGAGCCGCAGCGGCCGGAACGACGGCAGCGCGAGGAGCTGACGACCCTCGTCAGCATGAAGTCGTCGGCCTTTCCCTATTTCGGCAACAATCCGGCATCCGACGCGCCATTCCTGAATGTCAGCAACGGTGAGCGCCGCGGCCACCGCAGCTTCTCCGGCCGCGTCTACTGGCAGGACCAGACCTACAACGACAGCCGTGTGCTGGTGCACGTCCCCGAACAATTCGATGTACGCAAGCCAGGCGTGATCGTCGTATTCTTCCACGGCAACGGCGCCACGCTGGAGCGCGACGTGCGCGACCGCCAGTTGGTGCCGCAGCAGATCACCGCGGCCGGCGTCAACGCGGTGCTGCTCGCGCCGCAGATGGCGGTCGACGCCGCCGATTCGAGCGCCGGCAAGTTCTGGCAGCCCGGCGGCTTCAAGCGCTTCATGGACGAGGCGGCGGTCAGCCTCGCCCACCTGACCGGCGATCCGGCGAGCGCGAAGACGTTCGCCGGCATGCCCATCGTAATCGTCGGTTACAGCGGCGGCTTCCTGCCCACGGCCTGGAGCCTCGAGGTCGGCGGCATCAGCGACCGCGTGCGCGGCGTCGTGCTGCTCGATGCGGTCTACGGCCAGCTCGACAAGTTCGCCAACTGGGTCGGGCGCAACCGCTCCGGCTTTTTCATCAGCTCCTACACGCGCTATACCGCGCGGCATGATCAGGAACTGATGACGATGCTGCGCAATCGCGGCATCGAGGTCTCCGAGGACATGGACCGGCCGCTGCGCCCGGGCAGCGTCGTCTTCGTCGAGACCGACGAGGGCATCACCCATCGCGACTATGTCACGCAGGCCTGGACCCGCAACCCGATCAAGGATGTGCTGGTCAAGATGGCGGCCGCCCAGCCGCCGATCCGGATCGCGGCCGGAGCCCAGGACATGTCGAACCGCGTGTCGAGCCGCTGAGACAGCGGCCGCCGCAATGCCTCAGGACTTCGGAAGTTTCTCGACGAAGCCGTTGAAGCAGGCGAGCCGCTCGTCCTCTTCCTTGGTGAACTTGCAGTCGCCGACCGCCTTGGCCTTCATCGCCTTCGGCTTGGCTGCCGGCGGAATGACGGCGTCATAGCAGTTCAGGCGCTCCTTGGTTCCGTCGTCGATCTCCAGGCAGGCCTGGAGCTTGGCGGCCGCCGATTGCGGCTTGGCCGGCGCGGCGGCGGCCGTCTTCGTCCCCTTCGGCTTGACCTGCACCAGCGGGCGGTCACCGACCATCGGCGCGCTCTGGGCCAGCGCAGAGGTGCAAAGCAGCACTGCGGCCAGGCTCAACATCATCTTCTTCATGCCATATCTCTCTTGTCCGACCCGTGGGCACGCGAGGACTCCGTCGATGCTACTCGCCGGCCGTGGCAGAATCCACGCCCCAGCAGCCCCCACGGCATCGGCCTTTAATCCGGTCGGGCCGGCTTTGCCAAGCGCCAACCCGCTGCTCAGGCCGGAACCGCGATCCGCGCGCGCTGGCGGCTGGCCAGGATTGCCAGCAACGCCAGGGTCAGGAACATCAGGGCGACGTAGCCGGTGGCGCCGAGCAGGTCGCGTGCAAACAGGCTGCCGCCGATCGCGGAGCCGATAGCCTGGCCGATATAGAGAACGGAGGTGTTGAGCGATACCGAGGCCGAGGCGAGCGGTGGCGCGGCTGCCACCAGCCGAACCTGCTGCATCGAATTGGTGGACGCAAAACCCAACCCCCAGATGGCGACCGCCGCCGCCATCAGAACGTAGGTGCCAGCCACGAGCGTCCAGGCCGACACGCCGGCGAACATCAGGCAGGTGAACAAGAGCGACGTCCGGTAGGCCCCCAGCCATCGACGATCCGGGTTGCGATGACGACGCCGAGAAAGCCGCAGGCGCCGTAGATCGCAAACACCAGCCCGATCTGGTTGGAATCGGCGCCGGTCAGGCGCTTCAGCAACGGTCCCATGAAGGTGAAGATCACGAACTGGCCCGACATCTGCAGGGTCGTGACCAGGAGCAGCAGGACCACCAGGCGGTTGCGGCCGAGCTCGGTCCAGGTCTTCAGTTCGACCGGCGCGCCCTTCAGGCCAGATGGCAGGCGCCACGTCAGCAGCACGAGGCTGACCGCGCCGGCGGCGCCGACCCCGAGATAGGCGGCCCGCCAACCGAAATGACTGCCGATGAAGGTGATCATGGGCAGCCCCACGGCGGCCGCCAGCGACCAGCCCAGGAAGACATAGGCGATGGTGCTGCCGCGTCTCTCGACCGGGCTGATCAGCGCGGCGGTCCCTGCGGCCTGCGGAGTATAGAGAGCGCCGACCGCGAGCATCACGAGGCGCAGCGCCAGCAGGCTCGCATAATCTGGCGCAAACGCCGAGGCGAGATTGCCGAGCGTGAGCACCAAGAGCGTCGCTGCGAGCAGACGGCGGCGATCGAAGCGGCTCGTCAGCCAGGCGGTCAAGGGCGAGCAGATGCAGAGCACCACCGCGCCGAAGGTGATCAGGAGCCCCGCTGTCTGAACGCCGACAGCCAGATCCGAGGCGAGCTCGGACAGCAGGCCGGCGGGCGCGAGCACCGAGCAGCCGGTGACGAGATTGCCGAGCATGAGCGCGGTCGGCGCAAAGCGCCCGGAAGCGGAAGTGGATGTCATCGCGCCTCAATAGCAGAGAATTTCATGCATTTGCATGAAAATGTCTCATGCCGTCCATGACTTTCTCTCGTCCTCCTTCTTCGTCCTGGCCGCCATTCTCGTCAGCGCGCGGGGGCAGGCTGCGCCGCAGAGGCCTGCGTCGAGGGAATCTGCGTCCACGGAACCGGTGTACTCGTCGGACGGGCGATGGCCTTGGACGGCGGGCAGCTCTCGGTCAGCATCTTCAGAGCAGATTGCAGGCCCTCGCTGCTCACCGGGAATGTCGAGACATTGCGACGCGCGACATTCAACAGGGAATCGCTCAGCTCGGCCGACGGCATCAAGGCCAGCGTTTTCACCTGGCTTGCATTCAGGAACATGCCCCAGGTCTCGCGATCGCCGGACCGCCGCGGCGGCGAGAGGAAATTGAGCCGCAGATCTCCGCTCGCCATCGCCAGCGGACCCGGCGGCGAGCCGGCCGGCGCGATGCGCTCGACGTCGAGCTCGAAACGGTCCTGATCGAAGCAGACCATCTGCAAGCGCGTCGTCTGGAACGCGCTCTCACCATCCTTCCGGGCGAGAATGGTCTTGTAGGCAATCCCACGGCTGGCGGTCTCGAACATCCAGGGGCTTTCGACCCGCTGCCGCCTGTCGAGCGCGAACCGCGCGATTTCCTCCCGCGTCAGGATGCGCATGCTCTCGAACGGGACAGACCGCGCCACCGTCAGCAGACCGGGATCCGCGCCGAGCTTGGTGACGTAGTCGAGCACCATCTTGTCGGCCCGCGCCATCGCCTGCTGCATCGCCTGCGCCCGCATCTCGCGGGTCGGCACGCCGCCGGTGAAGTTCAGGATGACGCGCGGCGAATGCACCGCGAGCGTCGCGTCCGCCGCGATGTCCCGCGTGGGCGCACCGAGCAGCATATAGGGACAGGCCGAATTGCACATCGCCCCCGCGTCCAGACCTCGCCATGCAGCTCGCGCCCGGACAGTTTCAGCTTGGTACAAGCCTCGCCCTCCTGGGGCTCGAAGCCGCACTCGCGCAAGGTGGTGCGCCCCACCCGCACGGCGGCCTTGCGCTCCCGCAGCAGGTCGCCGATGGCGAGCGCCTGCTGCAGATTGCCGCCTGGCGAATTGAAGTAGATCGGCAATCTGCGCTCTCCGATCTGCTTCATGAACTTGCGGAAGCGCGCCGCGGCGCCACCGTCGATCTTGCCTTCGGCGGCGATCCAGCTGTCACAGCCATGTCCACAGGCGTCCGAGGAGCCCTTGACGAGAGCGAACGCAATCGGCGTCGAGCCATCAGCGACCCGCGGTGACGCGGGGCGGCGCGCGGCCGGCCTGGACTCCGTTGCAGGCCTGACCGGGCCAGCCGGCTTCGCATGTGCCGCGGGCTTTGGATGGGCCGCCGGCTTTGGCGTCGCCGGAACGGCCGCGAGCGACGACAGGCTCGACAACGCCAACACGATCAGCGCGGCCCCAACATGAATGCCGCCGCGCCGACAAACAGACAGCAGCGCCTCCCCTGCAGACTCCATCGCCAAACGCGTCCCCACGCCCCGAACACTTGAAGTTGTATCATACCGGTCCGCGGCGGCAATCTCCGCATCGCCCCGCCGGCCGCAATTGGGCGGTTTTCCCGTCCCTCTCCCGGTTGCAGCCTGAAAATCCCCTGCTATACCCCTTGCTCCCGCTTACCTGCGCTCGTTCGCAGGAGTGAGCTCAAGGAGTGACCCATGCCTGATTCCAAATCGCCCGACTCGAAATCCGCCGCCGACCAGTCCAAGCCCGGCTTCCAATACAGCCTCAGCAACCTGAAGCCCGCCACCCCGGTCGAGAAGATCACCATCAGCTTCCCCGACGGCGCCCGCCGCGAATATCCCAGGGGCACCACCGGCTTCGACATCGCCAAGGGCATCTCGCCCTCGCTCGCCAAGCGCACCGTCGCGATGGCGCTGAACGGCGACGTCGTCGACCTCAACGATCCGATCAATGAGGACGCCAAGCTCGAGCTCGTCGACCGCGACGATCCGCGCGCGCTGGAATTGATCCGGCACGATTGCGCGCATGTGCTGGCCGAGGCCGTGCAGGCGCTGTGGCCGGGCACCCAGGTCACGATCGGCCCCGTGATCGAGAATGGCTTCTACTACGACTTCTTCCGCAACGAGCCGTTCACGCCCGAGGACTTCGCCGCGATCGAGAAGAAGATGCGCGAGATCATCGGCCGCGACAAACCCTTCACCAAGGAGGTGTGGGACCGCGACAAGACCAAGCAGGTGTTCCGCGACAAGGGCGAGGCGTTCAAGGTCGAGCTGGTCGACGCCATTCCCGGCAGCGAGCCGATCAAGATCTACTACCAGGGCGACTGGTTCGACCTGTGCCGCGGCCCGCACATGACCTCGACCGGCAAGATCGGCAACGCCTTCAAGCTGATGAAGGTGGCGGGCGCGTATTGGCGCGGCGATTCCAACAACCCGATGCTGACCCGCATCTACGGCACGGCCTTTGCCAAGCAGGAGCAGCTCGACGCCTACCTCAAGCAGATCGAGGAGGCCGAGAAGCGCGACCACCGCAAGCTCGGCCGCGAGCTCGACCTGTTCCACTTCCAGGAGGAAGGTCCGGGCGTCGTGTTCTGGCATCCGAAAGGCTGGAGCATCTTCCAGGCGCTGATCGCCTACATGCGCCGGCGCCTCGCCGGCGACTATGACGAGGTCAACGCGCCGCAGATCCTCGACAAGTCGCTGTGGGAGACCTCGGGCCACTGGAACTGGTATCGCGAGAACATGTTCGCGGCGCAGTCCGCCGGCGACGAGGCCGAGGACAAGCGCTGGTTCGCGCTGAAGCCGATGAACTGCCCGGGTCACGTGCAGATATTCAAGCACGGCCTGAAGAGCTACCGCGACCTGCCGCTGCGGCTCGCCGAGTTCGGCGTCGTGCACCGCTACGAGGCCTCCGGCGCCATGCACGGCCTGATGCGCGTGCGCGGCTTCACCCAGGACGACGCGCATGTGTTCTGCACCGAGGATCAGCTCGCGGACGAGTGCCTGAAGATCAACGATCTCATCCTGTCGACTTACTCGGATTTCGGCTTCGAAGGCGAGCTGACGGTGAAGCTGTCGACCCGGCCGGAGAAGCGCGTCGGCACCGACGAGATGTGGGATCACGCCGAGCGCGTGATGGCGACTGTGCTGAACGAGATCAAGGCGCAGAGCAACCACATCCGCACCGAGATCAATCCGGGCGAAGGCGCGTTCTACGGGCCGAAGTTCGAATATGTGCTGCGCGACGCCATCGGCCGCGACTGGCAGTGCGGCACCACGCAGGTCGACTTCAACCTGCCGGAGCGGTTCGGTGCGTTCTACATCGACGCCGACGGCGCCAAGAAGGCGCCGGTGATGGTGCATCGCGCCATCTGCGGCTCGATGGAGCGCTTCATCGGCATCCTGATCGAGCACTATGCCGGCAGCTTCCCGCTGTGGCTGGCGCCGACCCAGGTCGTCGTCACGACCATCACCTCCGAAGGCGACGAGTACGCCAAGCAGGTGCTGGCGGCGCTGCGCCGGGCCGGGCTCAGATGCGAGATCGACCTGCGCAACGAGAAGATCAACTACAAGGTCCGCGAGCACTCGCTGCAGAAGATCCCTGCCCTGCTCGTCGTCGGCAAGAAGGAGGCCGAGACGCATTCGGTCTCCGTGCGCCGGCTGGGCCGCGAGGGCCAGACGGTGATGCCGACCGCGGAGGCGATCGCCGCTCTGGTCGACGAGGCAACGCCGCCCGACGTGCGCCGCCGCCAGCGCGAGGCGGCGTGACCTCAGCCTAACCCCGCGTAAGCGGGCCGATATGCGGGAACGGTGTTCCCGCATGTCGCTTGCGTTCACCCGATCAACACGTTCCCTCGCCGTCATTGCGAGCGCAGCGAAGCAATCCAGAGTCTTTCCGCAGAGACAGTCTGGATTGCTTCGCTGCGCTCGCAATGACGCGGGATAGATCTTGCGCCCGCATGGGCCGGCTGTCGCGAGCGGCTACGCAGACAGAGTGACAACGACATCAGCTGAATCTCTGTCTTTGCCCGCGGCCTGCATCGCCACCTCGGCGCATTCGGCCATGTAGAGGAACATCGTTGCGAGCATCCGCTCGATGGCCTCGCGTCCCCTGGGCAGGATGGTGAGCGCGTCGTTACCGGTGCCGCCGCGAGCCAGAAGGCTCTGCCCCTCGGCCTCCCGCAGCAAGGTCAGCACGTGCTTGCGCGACACCGAGAAACGCGTCGCCAGGGCGTTGATGGAGAGCGGCACGGGCCCATCGGGCGGAAACGGCTGGTCCGGCCCGCCGCCCTGGGCCAGGCTGAACAGGATCACCATGCCGGCGGTCCGCTCGGCAAACGGCCCAAGTTCGGGCGCGCCGTCGAGCACGCGCAGGCCGGCGATGAAGCGGCGGCCGAGCTCGAGCACGAAGGTCTTGACGAAGGCGGGATCGTTCAGCGCGGCCCGATAGGCGATCGCGGCCGGAAGCACCACGCTCATCGCATCGAACTGCACGCCCCAGCGATCCCGATGCAGGGCGATGAGTTTCTCGGTCGGCACCAGCGGACGCCGGCGACGGTCGAGATTGGCGGCGGACGCGACCAGCCCGGCCGCGCGCATCAGCGCCAGCATCGCCTCGCAGCGGCCGGCACTGCACAGGTCGAGCCTGGCGCACATCTCCTTCATGGCGCCGACGGTGAGGCCGAGCTCGCCATCGCGCTGCTCGGCGAAGTGCAGGTACAGCGCGACATGCGGAAACAGCGCCCGCGCCCGGTCGCTCAGCAGCGCATTGAGGATGCGGTCGCCCCGGTACAGCCTGACGGCAGCATCGGTCGACGCTCGCATCGCCGCGGCGAAACCCGGCTCGCGGCGCAGCCGCACGACGGCATCAGGTGAAGGTGTCAGCGCTGTCATTCCCACCGCAAGTCTGGTCCCCGGCCGGCCGCGAGCCGCGATCTCCAGCGTCATCTTTTTACCGATCCACCCAAATTTCCACAATTGCCACGGGCAAGCCGGGCTGCGGACCGATGGCCGCAGCCGACCAGGCCGATGCCGCCGTTTGAGGCGAAAGATCGCAGGGTACACGTCACGGCTGCGCGGCAGATTGCGCGGAGCGCGCGCCTGCGGCTGCGACAACGCGCGGTAGAACCGATCAAAACGCCGTGCCGTGGCCTCGTTGCAGGCCGACCCCCATGCTATCTGTCCCGCGTGCAACCAAACGAGACATGACCACGTGACCGACGCGCTTGAACTGCTGAAGACCCGCCGCTCCGTGAAGCCGCGCGAGATGAGCGGCCCCGGCCCCTCGCCCGCCGAGCTCGACACCATCCTGACCATCGGCGCCCGTGTGCCGGACCATGGCAAGCTCGCGCCGTGGCGCTTCATCGTGTTCGAGGGCGACGGCCGCCGCCGCGCCGGAGAGATCATCGCGTCCGCGTTCGCCAGGAAGAACCCGCAGGCGAGCGCGGCCGAACTCGAGGTCGAGAAGAACCGCCTCATGGAGGCTCCGCTGGTGATCGGACTCGTCAGCTTCACCAGGCTGCATCCCAAGGTGCCGGCCTATGAGCAGGAGCTCTCCGCTGGCGCCAGCGCGATGAACATCCTGACCGCGGCGACCGCGCTCGGCTATGGCGGCTGCTGGCTGTCCGGCTGGTACATGTTCGACCGCGACGTCATGGATGGGCTCGGGCTGAAGCCGGAGGAGAAGCTCGCCGGGTTCATTCACATCGGCAAGCCGGCCAAGCCGAGCGAGGATCGCCCGCGCCCGGCGCTGGCGGATATCGTGACGCGGTTCTGACGAGGGCGTCCACCGCCCGTCATTGCGAGCGCAGCGGTAACTGCCCAGGTCGCCGTGCCGGGTCAGGTGACGCTGAGTTTAGCGATCAGGTGTATGGGGCATAGGGACAACGTTTCGAGCATATTCCACGCGCGCTTTCGGGCGGTGCCGATCAGGGTGCGTAGCGTGGCGAAGTTGTCGGCGCCTTGCGCGGTGCGGAAGCCGCCAGAGATCTTCTGCCGCAACTTCATCATCCGAGCATCGCGCTCGGCCTCGTTGTTGGTGAACGGCACTGCCGGGTTGTGCAGGAACAGCAGCACCGCCTGTTTAAGCGACTTGAGGCGCAACAGGAGATTATGGCCGGTACGTCGTCTGATCCGTCCGCGCTTGATGTCGCGAGGCAGCGCGGGGAGCGCCTCGTGCCAGGCAATACCCTCGCGGATGATACGATCATAATGTCGCTCGGCAGCGCGGATTCTGTCGGGGTGCAGGGCGCCTGTCTGGTCGGCTGGAAGCTCTGGCGCCAGATTGACCTCACGGCAGAGGGAGCGGAGCAACTCCCTCATGCGCCGGGCCCAGGCCTCGCCATCGATGTCCACCAGCGCCGTCAACTCGCGCAGGTGATGCGCATTGCACAGCGCATGACTGACACCGGACATCTGGAAATAGGATGTCCAATGATCGTGCACGACGATATGCGCCGCGTGCGTCAGGACATCGCCGCGCCTGGACGACACGCGATAATGCACCAACCCCGCGGTGCCCGCGACATGCAGCCATTGCGGCGTGGCGCCCACCCAGACCCCGGTCTCATCCAAGTGCTTGACCGGTGCCTGGCGGATCTTGTCGCAGACTACCGCAGCAAAGTCCCGCGTCCGGCTGGCAGCACGGGCGATCATCTGTCCGATCGTGCCGGCCGAGATGGTCACGCCAAAAGGTCGCTCAGGGTTTGCCCGAGCCGGTCTTCGGGCAGGAACTGTCCCGCCGACAGATAGGTCACCACAGCGGCCAGGTGGACGCCGTATTGCACGGGGGCCCTCACCTCGGATGGGAACGATCCTTTTGTGACTGCGCCACAGCCGCTGCATCTGCAGCGGTAAAGCTGATGCTCAGTGACGACCAGCGGCGCCGGTGCCGGCAGATCGAGCACCTGTCGGCTGCCGACAAGCTCCAGCAGTTCGCCGTCCAGCGCCGCTCGGCAGCGCTTGCACTCCGCGGGGCGATGCATGATCGTATGATCGACCCGTGCCGATCGCTTCAAGTGTTTGCCTGGGTGACCGGGCTGACCTCCAGGCCGCTTCGCCCCTCGCTCACGCAGGCTCTTCGTCCGCCGAGGAGCCTGGCCCGGTCCATCACTCGAAGGCGGCTTGCTGCTATTGGAGCTATCCAGACCGAGCCGACGCTCCAGATCGGCCACGCGCGCCGTCAGCAAGGCGTTCTGCTGTTCCAACATCAGGTTGCGCGCCTGAAACTCCCCAATCAGGTTCAGCAGCGCATCCACAGACATCGAAGAATCCGGTGGCGTCATCCATACCTTGACTCACGGACACAGATGGTCAGTCAAGAGATAACGACGGTACCTGGGCAGTTACCGCTGCGCTCGCAATGACGTGGAGAGAGTTGAGCACCCTATTCGCCGTTCCCTATTCGCCGTTGCCCCTCACGCCGCCTTCGACGCTTTTGCGCCGAACTGCGCCAGCAGGCCCGCGATGTCCGATGCCGGCTTCGCGGCGCTGAACAGGAAGCCCTGGACCTGGTTGCAGCCCTCTGCGCGCAGCCACTCGAGCTGATCCGATGTCTCGACGCCCTCGGCGGTGGTGATGATGTTGAGGCTCCTGCCGAGGCCCGCGATGGCGCGGACGATGGCCCCGCAGTCGGAGCGCTGCGCGAGATCCTTCACGAAGGAGCGGTCGATCTTGATCTTGTCGAACGGGAAGCTGCGGAGATAGCTGAGGCTGGAATAGCCGGTGCCGAAATCGTCCATCGAGATGCGGATGCCGAGCTGGCGCAGCTGATGCAGCGTCGCCAGATTGGCCTCGGTCTCGGCCAGCAAAATCGACTCAGTGATCTCCAGCTCGAGTCGTTCCGGCGCCAGCGCCGACTGCGCCAGCGCCTGGACCACGACCTGCACGAGGTTGCGGCTCCGAAACTGCACCGCAGAGAGGTTCACCGCGACCTTGATACCGTCCGGCCATCGCGCCGCCTCGTGACAGGCCTCGCGCAGCACCCACTCGCCGAGCGGCACGATCAGGCCGATGTCCTCGGCCACAGGGATGAATTCGGCCGGCGAGATCATGCCCTTGTCGGGATGACGCCAGCGCAGCAGGCATTCGAAAGCGGAGATGGCATTGGTGGCGACGTCGACCAGCGGCTGGTAATGCAGCTCGAACTCGCCATGCGCGAAGGCGCGGCGCAGATCGTGCTCCATGTCGCGCCGCTTCTGCGCCTGGCGGTCCATCTCCTTTTCGAAGAACCGATGCACGCGGCCGCCGTCCTGTTTGGCGCGATACAGCGCCATGTCAGCGTTCTTCATCAGCTCCTCGCAGCTCGCGCCGTCACCCGGCGACAGCGCGATGCCGATGGAGGCGCCGATCACAAGCTCGTTGCCGTCGATATCGTAGGGCGCGCTGAGCGCCGCGATCAGATGGGCGGCGCACTCGCTGGCGTCGTTGGCGCCGCTGCCCTGACTGATGATCACCGCGAATTCGTCGCCGCCGAGCCGCGCCGCCAGCTTGCCGCCATGCATCTGCTGCGTCAGGCGGCCCGCGACCGCCTGCAGCAGCCGGTCACCCATGGGATGACCGAAGGAGTCGTTGACGGTCTTGAACAGGTCGAGGTCGATGCACATCACCGCGATGCGCCTGTCTGCCGACAAGGCGCCGTCGAGCTCCTGCGTGAGGCGCTGCTGAAAGAATTCGCGGTTCGGCAGGCCGGTCAGCCCGTCGTGGTGCGCCATGTAGGCGACGCGCGCCTCGGCGCGACGGCGCTCGGTGATGTCGACGATCGCGACCAGCACGCCGTCGCGGCCATCGAAGGTGATCTCGCGTCCGTAGGTCAGCACCTCGATCTCGCTGCCATCGGCCTTGCGATGACGCCAGTCGCGGTGAAACAGGTCACCGTCGGCGAGCCGCAGCAGCGCGTCATCCAGGCTTTCCCATTCGCCCGGCGGCCAGAGGTCCCAGACGTTCATGCACAGGAGATCCGCCCGGCCGTAGCCGTAATGCCCGGCCATCGCATCGTTGACGTTGAGGATCTGCGCGGTCTTCGCGTCGAGGATGCACATCGGCACCGGATTGGCGTCGAACAGCAGCCGGAACGAGGCCTCGCGCCGCTTCAGCGCGGTCACGTCGGAAATGGTCAATGAGATGATGTCGCCGAAGGCGTGAGCACCGAGCCTGAGATTGCGCGCTTCGCTGTCGAGCTCGAACTGGTCGCTTCGCCCCTGCGTGACGACATCGAACAGCCGCGCCATCACCTCGGGCGTGCACAGCATGTTGCCGCCCTGCTTCAGCCGATGCCATTGCAGGGTCGCCGATGGCAGCCTGAGCAGATCGGCCGCCGCGCGATTGTGATGGACGACCTGGAAATCGCAGGGCATGCCGACGCTGTCGCGGATGGTCGCGAGCGAGACGACGCCGTCATCCGTCGTCGAGAAGATCGCATCCAGCAGATTGTACTGCGCGGCGCGCTCGTTGACATAGGTCCCGACCAGCGTGCTGCCCCACCGCGAGTTGGTCGGCAGCGCCAGCACGTCGTAGCTACGAACCATGCCGTCGCGCACGCAATGCGCATGGGCGAGATAGGGCTGGCCGCTCGCCAGCGCACAATTGGCGGCCTCCACCAGCACGGTGGCGCAATCCGGCGACACGGCCTCGACCGCGACGTCCCAGCGTTCGTCCTGCAGCCATTGCTGGACATAGCGGCCGCTGCGCGAAATCTGCAGGCCGCCCTCTTCGTTGTTGAGCACTGCGATGTGATCGGCGAGACGGCCGAGGCTGCCCAGCATGACGTCTTCGTAGCGCGGCAGGCGCTGACCGGGCTTCAATGCGGCCTGCCATTTGCGCCTGAGCACCGGGATGTCGTCAAACAGATCGCTGCTGATCGTAGTCAACGCCTTGGTCGTCGCGGCACGCATCATTCCCACTCAATCGCCACCCTGTCGGTCCCGACGGTATCTGAAGCAGACGCGGCTTTAACGAGCTGTAAATGCATTGGCTTCGCGCCTTGCGCGCAGCGGTTGTGACAGTTTTAAGTGGTTCCATGGTTATCGCGCATTAGCGACTATGACACCGGTCGTGAGGTCGACGGTGATCGTCCGATGATGTCGCTCGCCCGCGGTAGTGACGCTCTCGCCGTCCCCTGCACATGATGCGACCTCGCGATCCCGCGGCGGAATCCGCCCGGGTTGATGCATCGTTCTCCACCCTCGATGATGCGAGGGCGCAGGGAGAGCCGGACCTCGACTGAGGCCCGTGGCCCGCCTGCGAAAAAAATGCAGGCGGCAGGTACCACAGGTCAGCCGGAAACCCGGCCCTCCCTGCGCGATGGTTGAACGGCTGCTTCGCGTTCTCCCTGGTGCGCCGGGCTTTCTGGCCACCATCCCCACGCGAAGCGAAGCCTCAACGTGAGTTGATATCAGCATCGGGATATCAGGACCGCGCGACTTGACCGTGCGCAGCGGATCGTTCGTCGGCGCGAGTAACCCGCGCTGCAATCCACCACGCCCACCGCTCCCCGCCTCGCGTCTCGTGACGACCGCGATACGCCCCTCATCTCGAGACGGGATGCGCGGAAAGATCGACCTGATTTGCCCGACGACGCAAGGACTAATAACTGTGACAAAGTAACCCGACGGGCAGTTTTCGCACGGCTGAGCTGTGATGAGTCGATCGAACAGCCGAGCACTTCAGATCCGCGGCAAAGCTTGAGGCACTTCTTCCCGTGCTCAGATGATGCATCGTGGCGGTAGCTATGCTAACCGCCGCGCATGCACGACATGCGGTCCTGCCTCGCGCACGCGGCCCTCGCCCGGCGCACCGAGAAAGCGTGTGGTGATGTCTGCGAGGCAGAAATCTTCCATCTGGTCGAAGCCGCACTTGCGCAGTTCGTCGGCGAGATCGGAAGGGTCGAAATAGCTCAGCCAGGGCTCACCGATCGCGGCGGTGCGTGCTGCGAGAGCAGCGACATTGGCGCGGCGCGCCGGCGCATAATTGTCGAGCGGCTCGGTGTAGTCGAACACGACCTCCGCTCCAGGCACGCTGGCCATGAATGTCAGCGCCGCCAGGATCGCCTCGCGCTTGAGATAGGGCACGACGCCCAGCCAATGAAAGAAGGCAGGCTCGTCCAGCTGGAATCCCTCAGCAGCGAGCGCATCGCCGAGATGCTGCCGTTCAAAATCGACCGGCACGAAGGTGAGTGACGCGGGGAACGCGCGGCCAGCTGCGGCGATGCGCTCCCGCTTCCAGGCCTGCGTGGCCGGATGGTCGGCCTCGAACACGCGCAGGCCGCTGGCTTCGTGAGGATTGCGCAGCGCGAACGTATCGAGACCCGCGCCGATGATGGCGGCCTGACGAACGCCCCGCGCCACGGCCACGGCCAAGGCATCCTCTGCGACGCGGCTGCGCGCAGCCATGAACAGCCGCAGCTGCTGCTTGGACGGATCGGCCGACGCGGCCGCGATGAGCGCGTCGGCCTCCTCACCGAGGAGCGTGCTCGCCAGCGGGTCGACGAAGATGCTGGCGCCGTCGACGGTCTGATGCGCCGCGCGGAGAATGGCCGCCCCGAACGCGGTTCGGCTGGGCTGTCCCATCTGCATGATGATCTTCTCTCCCGCTCCGACGCACCCGGTTGCGCATCGCGATCTGGTAGCGCATAATTCTAACACTGTAAAGATTGAGCCAGTGAGGCGAGGCGCATGGCCAAGAGCGCAAAGAAGCCGCGCAAGACCTATCATCATGGCGATCTGCGCAACGCGCTGCTGACCGCGGCGCGCGAGGTGCTCGAGGAGCGCGGCCCGTCGTTCCTCGGCCTGCGCGAAATCTCGCGCAGGGTCGGCGTCTCCGCGCCGTCCGCCTACCACCATTTTCCGAGCCGCGATGCCATCGCACTCGGCCTCGCCGAACAGGGGCTGCGGAGCTCGCCGCGTGTCTCGCCGCGGCGCCCCCGAACGCCGGCGGCTCGCTCCTGACCTATGGCGAGGCCTATATCGCGTTCGTGCGCGCCAATCCGGCCCTCTACCGGCTGATGTTCGGAGAAGGCTTTCCCGAAGTGTCGCAGCACAGCGAGGAGATCCGCGCGCTACGGGCGCGCAGCTACGAGATCATGAAGGCAAGCCTCGAATCCCGGTTGCCTGCGGCGGAACTGCCGATTGCCGGATTGTTCCTGTGGGCGCTCGTGCATGGGCTCGGGCTGCTTCTTGTCGACGGCCAGATCGTCCGCGATGGCGACCTGGATGACATCATCCGCCGGATCCTGACACTGGCCGGGACCGGCCTGATGCATCGTCCGGGACGTGACGACGGGAAGTCGGGCCCGCCGTCGTCGCGACGGAGGCCTCGCTCGGCTTAATTCGATCGAGACAGACCTCGTCGCAGCCATCTCGGATGTGACATCGGGCGCGATGATCGAGCGCGGTCCCGCGACGGCCTCCACTCTCGTGTCAGTCCTCCTCAAGCCATATCTCAGCGTCGCTCAGCGCCTGTATGATCCGCTCGATATCCTCGGGTTCGACTGTGCTGCCTGAACAGATGGCATTCAGCTCGTCGAACGTGATCCGGCCTTTGCGCTCACCGATCTCGATTGCGCGGCGGATGATTTCGGAGACGCGCATGCGGCTCTCCCAACCAAGGGTTCTTATATATATATAGGAGGAGAGTCTCATGCCGTAGGGTGATCAAAGGCGCGGCCTGCGCTCTCGCTGCACGCGATTGCAGTGGCGCCGTGCCACCGCCTCTGCTGATGCGTTTGCTGATCCATGGTGGGCACGCTGTCGCCGCTCCGCGGCGGCTGCTTTGCCCACCCTGCGGCAGCTGCGACGCGCTTAGCGCGCCAGCACCTCGACTTCGCCGTCGACGCCGTTGACGACGCTGAAGGAGCGCTCGAACACCTTGCCTTCGTTCTTGGCGATGGCGCGGTAGTCGCCTTCGGACAGCACGACCTTGGGGAAGGCGCCGATCGATTCCTTGATGACGTCGCCGCCGGGGTTGATGACCGACCAGGCGGTGTTGGCGAGCGCCTCGCCGCCCTTGTCGGAGACGAGCTTCAAGGTGATGACCGCGGCGCGATGCGTCACCGTGACGTCGGTGAGCTTGCCGGCCTGGACGCGGATGTCGGAGCGCACCACCGAGTTGGCGTCGCCATAGTTGGAGACGATGTAGTAGGTGCCCTCCGGCAGCATCAGCATGTCGCCGGCGGCGACGTTCGGCACCAGCGGCGCCCGCTCGCGGCCGTCGAACTGGCTGCCCTTGTAGATGGCAAACGAGATCTGGTTCTGCGGGATCTTGCTGGTGCCGACCCTGCCCTCGAGGCGCAGGCCCCCGGCCGGCAGCACGAAGGATTCGCGATCGGTCTCCGTCTTCAGGTTCACCGACCTGACCGCGCTGACGAGGCCGAGCGCGACATGCACGACATAGGTGCCGGGCGGCAGCACGATGTTCGGCGTCGGCCCGCGATCCTCGCGCAGCATCTTGAAGGCACCGGATCTCGTCCGGCCGGTCGGCGAACACGCGCCAGACCAGACCGCCATTGATGTTCGGCAGGTCTTTGCCGAACCGCGCCGATAGCGACAGCACGCCCTGATTGGGGGCTGCGGCGGGCGGAGCGGCAACCGGCGGGATCGCGGCCGGCGCGCCGGGTGGAATCGCGGCAACCGGGGGGCCCGGCAGCGCCTGCGGTAGCGGCGGCGGAAGGGGACCGGCGGCGGGGCCGGAGGGTGGCGCCAGGCTGACCGCCGCCCCGGGATCGGGCACCGAGGCCGGCGGAACCGGCGGCGGCCGGTCGCTGAACAGTTGCGCCGCGGCCGGCGGCGTCCCGAGGCCGATCAGCGGGCACGACAAGGCGAGCACAAGCCATAGCCGCCCGCTGCGCCGGAATCTGGTGAACCCGCGACCTGTCGTCATCGTCCTGCTTTTGACCGAAAACGCGGCAAATTCAAGCCTCTACTCAACTGTCCCCGAGGAACCGCAGAAGCGGCGCGCGACTTGGACGCATTCTCCGGCGGCCAGCGCCCGCCGCACGCAGTCCGCCTGGCGGAGAGTTCAAATCAGCGGCATCTGATACCCCGTCGACCCGGCATAAAGGATGCTTCTGGTAGGCTGGCGCTCGATGTGGATGCGTCATGAGTCCGTTGCCGACTCGTTGCACACAGTTTGCGTAGGCGTGGAGATCTCGGTGCTGGACATTCTGAAAGGACGCCGTGCGAGCGGAACCGGAGGTTCCGATGTCGGTCTTGGGACGATCCGCAAGCCGGTCATCGGCCTTGCGCTCGGCGGCGGCGCTGCGCGCGGCTTTGCCCATATCGGCGTCATCCGGACCCTGATGGCCCACGGCATCGTGCCCGACGTCGTGGTCGGCACCTCGATCGGCGCCGTGGTCGGGGGCGCCTATGCGGCCGGCCAGCTCGATACGCTGGAGGAATGGGCGCGCAGCCTGCAGATGCGCAACATTCTCGGTTATCTCGACATCCGCCTCAACGGCTCCGGCCTGATCGGCGGCGAGAAGCTCGCCGCCCAGCTCGAAGCCTCGCTTGGCCGCCTCACGATCGAGGAACTGCCGATGAAGGTCGCGACGGTGGCGACTGAGATCCGTACAGGGCACGAGATCTGGCTGACCCATGGCAGCCTGGTCGACGCGATGCGCGCCTCCTACGCCCTGCCCGGCATCTTCGCGCCGGTCCTGATCGGCGACCGCTGGCTGGTCGACGGCGCCATGGTCAATCCGGTGCCGGTGTCGGCGGCGCGCGCGCTCGGCGCCGAGATCGTGATCGCCGCCAACCTGTCGAGCGACGTCTTCACGCATTCGACGACGATCTATTCCCATGGCCAGCCGGTCGAGGTGCCCGAGACGGTGATGGAGAGCGCGCCGCCGAAGCGCCGCTTCGGCAAGCTGTTCTCGCCGGAGCGCGCGGTGAAGCGGCAGTTCTTCGGCGGCGGCGGCCGGCCGGGCATCTCGTCGGTGATGGTCGACGCCTTCAACATCATGCAGGACCGCATCACCCGCGCACGTCTCGCCGGAGATCCGCCGGACCTGCTGATCTCGCCGCGCGTCGGCCAGATCGGCTGGTTCGACTTCCACCGCGCAGCCGACCTCATCGCGTTCGGCACCAGGGCGGCCGAACGTGCGCTGGATTCGATCCAGGATGCCATCGGCCAGGCCACCGGCGCGGCGACGCCGACCGGCGGCGGAGCGACTACGCCGTCTTGATGTATTGACGCAGCGCTTCCTGCTCGGTCTCGTATTCCTGGACGCGCCACTTCACGACGTCGCCGATCGAGATCAGGCCGACGACAACGCCGCCCTCGATCACCGGCAGATGGCGAAACTTGCCGTTTGTCATCATTTCCATGATCGAGGCGACGGTATCCGCCGATTTGCAGCTCACCACCCGCCGCGTCATCACGTTCGACACCGGCTCGGTCAGCGCCGCGGCGCCGCGCTCGCCGAGCGCGCGGACGATGTCGCGTTCCGAGAGGATGCCTTCCATCCGGGAGCCCGACATCACCAGCACCGCGCCGATCTTGCGGTCGGCGAGCCGCTTGGCGGCTTCGGCGAGTGTGGTCTGGGACTCGACGCTCTCGACCTGATGGCCCTTGGTGTCGAGGATCGCACGTACTGTCATTGCTCGTCTCCTTGAGGGGCCGGTGTGCCTTCTTGAGCGAGGCGTCGTTGCGGCCGATGCTTCCAGCGATCGTCAGTCAAGCGAGTCTTCAATCAACAGTCTGGCAATGCAACGGATCCAATCCTCCTGATCGCGCTTTGGTTGCATTGCACTCCGCAAGCTGGCCTGCGCGGCACAAAATCGCCTGCTTTCGTTCATCCGGAATCGTGCCCCGGTTGCAGTCGACGCAAATGATGAATGAAATCACCTGCACTCGCAAGCGCAGGATCGCGGCAACTAACGGTCGACCACGTCGGACGGCAACGCAGACGCAGCATCGTCACGCACATGCGGGATGGGATCGAACAACGCGAACAGGATCAGTCCGGCGATGAAGCCGCCGATATGGGCCTGCCAGGCGACGTCGGCGCCCTCGGCGCCGGGCGTGATGCCGCCGATGCCGAACACGATGTTGACGCCGAACCACACCGCCAGAAAGCCGAGCACCCGCGGATTGCGCAGCGCACGCGTCAGCGACAGCGCCGGAACTCTGGCCGCCGCCTCGGCATCGCCGCGGGTGAACGACAGGAAGCTGCCGCTCACGAAGGCAAAGCGCATCGCCGCCGCCATGGCGCCGGACACCGAGGCCGAGGCGCCGATCATCGGCGCCAGCGCGTGCTCATGGGTGAGCAGATGCGCCAGCGCACCGGCCGCCGCCGTCACCGCCATGAACAGATAGAACCTGACCGCCCCGAAGCGGCGCGCGAGCGCGCTGCCGAATGGCAGCAGCCACAGCACGTTGAAGCCGATATGCGCCAGATTGGCGTGCAGCAGCGAGTAGCTGAAAAAGGTCCAGATCTTGGCCGGCGTGCCGCCGGGAAACGCCCCGTCCATCAGGGTCTGGTCGTATCGTTTCGGGACAAAGGCGAACAGGTCGATGATCCAGCCGTTCCATTCGTCCGGCAGCAGCACACGCAGATGGATCACCGCGATCAGCAGGATGTAGGCGGTCAGTGCGCCCGGCAGATTGAGGATCGGCTCCCGCGCCTGCTGGAGCGGCGGATCCTGCGTAAGGTCTGACGAGGAGGAATCCAACGGAACGCACGCCTTCGACGAGAGGAACAGATCCGTCAGATAGGCGGCTTTGGCCGGCCTGCGCAAGCGCACGGCAGCAGAGTTGATGTGCGCGCGGAGACAGCGGAGGCAAAAGGGCGGCGGCGGATCCGCAAAACAGCGAGGGAGGGTCCTGAGAAGACCCTCCCCTCGGAGACTTGCCGGCCTTTGCCGCGTCCGGAGCGCCCGGGGTCGTTTTCCCCATCCCGCCCCGTCGCGACGGCCAGACTTGTTTGACGCCGCCTGCGTGTACCTCACCGTATCGCGGCGGACCTTCCACCTTCCGGCCGCGATCTGATGAACGCATTGTTAACGATCGCTCGGCGGCCGCCAAGCTCATCGTTAATTTAACCTTAACGCGCGGAAGGCCGGGGGAAAGCCGGCACGATCGCACCATCGGCATGGACGCTGCACCGCCCCTCCTGCGAAAACAAACCAGGGAGGCGCCTGGACGAAAGCGGGACAGCAATGTCCCCCACGACGTCGAGGGCGCGAGGGGTTACCGAGATGAAACATCCGTCCAATCGCGAGCTCTTCGCCTATTGGAACGACAGGCGCGGCCATGCCAAGGCACCGGAGCGCTGCGACTTCGAGCCGTCGGCCGTACGCGAGCTGCTCGGCGACATCTTCGTCCTGTCCTGCGATGCCGACAGCGGCTTTCCGTTCCGCATGGCCGGCACGCGGCTGTGCGCCCTGCTCGGCGGCGACGTCAAGGACAGGAGCTTTCCGGCGCAGTTCGCGCCGGCCAGCCGCCGCGAGATCGAGGAGATCACGGCGGTGGTCTGCGAAGAGACGCTGCCGGCGATCGCCGGCGTGACGGCGCAGGCGCCGGATCGGACGACGGCGCATTTCGAGCTGCTGCTGCTGCCGTTCGCGACCCGCGCGCATGAGCCGATCAGCCTGACCGGCCTGCTCGCCCCGTTCGAGACACCAAGGGGCGCGCTCGGTCCGCTGGAGATGGTGTCATGGCGCTACATCCATCCTCCCGCCGAGCCGATCGTGCCGCGCGCGCTGCGCAAGCTCGCGCTCGCCCGCGGCCTGATGGTGTATGAGGGGCTGCGCTGAGCGCCGCGCACGTAGTTAGGACTTCTGCGCAGAAGAAACCGAAAAGTTGCACCGCAAATACTCCGATTGCGCTACCGCTAGCGGATCGCTGTAAGGGCCGAGAGTTTCGCCTGAAATCTGTCGCGCACGCTCTCTGCCCGGCTCTTCGGGTCTTTGGCCATAAGTGTGTTGACGACGACGAGGCCCTTGCGATAGGCGTCGACAGCGTCTTGCAGAGAGCGGGAATCTCTTGCCGGCTCGCTCTGCTCGCGCGTGAGATCGCCGATGCGCTCATAGCTCTGCGCCAGCTCAAGTTGACGCTTGGTATCGTCGGGAAACCTTCCCGCGAGTTGCAGCCGGATCTGCAAACCGGCATCATATTCCTTGAGCGCGTTTACGAAGTCGTGCTGCCTTTGCCAGGCGCTCCCAAGCCTATCGTGTGTGTCGGCTACGTCGCGCGTCCATGCCACCTTATTGAGGTCCTTTGCGGTGATTTCCTTGCGAATTGCCAGAGCACTGCGATATCTTTCGATGGCGCCCGCCGGGTCCTGTTCTGCCACCGAATCGCCGATGATGACGTATTGCCGCGCGAGGCGAATTTTCCAGTCGACCTTGTCGGGATCGTCGCGGGCGAGGCCGGCTGAGAGGTCGAGTGCCTTCTGAAAGTAATTCAGAGCGTCTTCGAGCTGGCCTTGCATCTTGTGCACACGGCCGATCTGCTCGTAGATCTTCGACAAATTGGATCGATAGATGTTGTTTTTCGGCTCCCTGCCGACCAGGGCCTCCCGTATGGTCATTGCCTGCTCGTATTCGGCCAGAGTTTCCTTCAAACGATCGTGCGCAGCAAGGACATCGCCGATCCGGGTCCGAGCATCCGCCACGGCCTTCTGCGCATCCGGATCGTTCGGGTCCTGAGCAAGGAGAACGGTGCCAATCGCAAGGGATTTCCGGTACCAATCCAGGGCGCTCCTCCAGTCCGTATTCAGGAGACTGTCCGCAATCTTGTTCTCGACGAATGCGATTCTTAGGTGCGCCACGCTGTCCACGGGATTCTTGTCAGCCAGCTGCTGCGCAATCCGTAGCGCGTAATCAAGTTCCGCTGCGGATCGCTTCAGGTCACGGCCCTCGAAGGCATCTCCGAGTCGGAACGCAACCGCATAACGCAGCTTCTTCCACTCGTCGTTCTCGGCGTCATTCTCGAGGAGCCGGTCAACCAGGCGTTTCGCCTCCTCGATTTGCGTTATGGCAGCGTCATGTGCTCCAACCAACAGGTACACATCCGAGAACTTCGTCAGCAGATTGGCGCGATACTCCATGACTTCCGGCCGATTCTCGACGGCATCGAAGATCTTCTCGGCGCCATGCAGCAGCCGTTCCGCACTCGAAACCTGGATTGCGCCGGTATTGAGCTGATCCTGAATTACATCAAGCACGCTCCCGACGACGGAGAATGCACTTTTCGCGCTCTTCTGCGCGGATTGTTCCTCCCAATAAGCCTTTAGCCAGCCCGACACCGCAAAAACGAGCAACGCCGCCATAACAATCAGCGCGCCGTTCCTGGCGCGGGAATATCGTCGCGCCTGCAGCTCGTTGTGGGTCCGACTGGCCGCCACGAGCTCCTTGAGCTCCGGCGCGCCCTCCATGTAGGAGGCCGCGTCGTCCAAAGCGGCGCCAGAGAGCAGGTAACCGGCATCCAAGCCGGATGCCTGCCAGCGCTGCGCCGTCGCGATGAGCTGAAGCTTCGCCTTGGACCGATCCCGTTCTTCCTGCAACCAGTCGCGCAATCGCGGCCAGCCATCGATGAGCGCGCTGTGGGCCAGATCAAAACGATCGTCGTCCCAGCCGACGCCCGGGCTGCGCCGGATGAGCTCGGCATCCACATATCGCTCCAGAACATGGTCGACGCGACCGGCAGGCGCGATCTGCACCAGAACGTCCCGCCGCACCCTGCGGCGGATGAACCCTTCCGCATCGGGTTGCACCAGTTGCAGGAAGACGCACCTCGCGGCCGCCTGGTCGTCAGACGTTAGACCGGCGTAAATCCCTTCTGCTGTACGGATCAGAGCGTCTCGCGGCTTACCCACCTTATGATAGGCTTCCCAGGTGATGCGGTTGCGCTCGCGCTGATCCCACAGCCGTCCCAGGGTAAATTGCAGCATGGCCAGCGCGCCCGCATCGCCGGCAACGCTCTTGGCCAGGTCTTCGACGATTCCCTCGTCGAACTTGAGCCCGACCGTGGTGGCCGCGCTCTCGATGATGTGCTGCACTTCGGCGGCGTTGGGCGGCGCAAGCGAGAAGCGCGCGGCCGGATTCTCCCCTAGTGACTTGAGTGCAGCGAGCTGAAGCGCCGGTTGCTGGTACCGTTCCTCGATGATGAGGATGGTCCGGTCCGGCTGGCCTTGCGTTCCGATCAGTGCCTGAACAAAGCCCTCCCTCGTCTTCTCGTCCGAGCAGATCGTAAAGATCTGCTCGAGCTGGTCGACGACCATGATAACGGGCCGCCCCGGAAATACGCCGTCGAGCAGGGCGCCAAGAAGCTCTGGCGAACGTTCGAGCTTCTGCTTCTGGTCGGTGATCCATGTTTCAAGTTTGGGTAATGCGGGATTGGCGGCGACGTCATATATGCTGGTGAGCAACGCGGCGAACGGATCCGCTCTCGGAACTACGACCAGAACGAGCGGGCTCTTGCCTTCCCCGGCAAGCTGCGACTTCATCCTTGGGATGGCGCCGGCCATTACGATCGATGTCTTGCCGCTTCCCATCGGGCCGGCGACGAGCACGGCTCGCTGCAGGCGAAGCTGCTCCAGAAGTTTTCTGACTGCCTCCTCGCGCCCGAAAAAGCGTCCCGCGTCGTCTTCGTCGAATGGATTCAACCCAATGTAGGGATTGGCAGCGCTGGTGAGGTCCGGGGCGTGCGATGGGTCGAAGGGGTCGAGGGCTGGCAGCGTGGCAGAGAGAGCCTCCCGATCGCCGGCCGAAAACTGATACGACGTCCAGTAGGTAATGATGTTCTGGGCAGCCTCGCGGTCGGCCGGTGAATCTATCCATCGCCCCGCCGCCTGCGCCCGATCAATAAACTTATGCACGTCGGCAAGCAGATCTTGGTCGTTCTCTCGATCGCGGGCCGCGCGCATCAATGCGATGTGTTCGGCGCGCAATTCGGTTAGCGAGGTGAATGTTGACGGCACCGGTCCTGAGGCTCCCGGCGCAACTTGGTGATCTTTCGACATGGCTCACACCTTGTCAGACAGTTCTCGCAAAGGCTCACGGATCTTCAGGATGTCTCCACACTGCGCCTTGAGATCTCGATCGACATTAAAGAAGTGAAGAAGCGCCGTATCGCGGAATAATTTGAAATTTCTGCGCAGCGTACCGAAATTGGTGACGTGACTGGCGATCGTCTCGTCGACCCGGCTGGCGTACTCCTTCGCATCCTTCGCCCAGTCCGCTTCGGCCTGCGTGGATGCGATCTCGTCGACGCGCGACTTGATCGCCGGCCAGAATTCCTTGAACAGGTCGAGCGATTCCGGTGTGTTCTTTTCGATGTTGTCTTCGGCCTCCCAGAAATCCTTCTCGATTCTCTGCCATTTGTCGTGTTCCGCAACCCGGCTACTCAGTTGCGATTTGATGTTCCTCAAAGATGCGATCGCCTCTTGAAGGTCGGCAGCCGACGCATCTCCTGCCGGCTTGGCGGCGACAGCATTCGCGAGGATTTCGCTCAGCTCTCTCAGCGGGAGCTCTTCGGCATATCGGTTGAGCGATGCGTTTACCCTGCTCTGTTCGGAGACGATCACGCTCCGAAACGGGAACACCGCAGTGATCACATCGTGCGTATCCTCGTCGCGAACGGCCTTCCGCAATTTCGGAATCGCCGATTCCAGCTCTTCTATCCAGCCCCGCACATGCGTCCGATCGGCGCCGACCTCCGGGAGCAGTTCGGCCGCCTCACGCACGCGGCTGCAGATTTTCGCGAGGTCGATGACGTGTTGTTGGAGCCCGAACGATGCTTGCGGATCGCGCCCCAGTTCCTTGGCGCAATCGATGATCTCCCGGTAGTGCCGCAATTGGATATCGTGCAGACAATCGTGCAACTCCTTGTAGTGAAAAAGGGCGTCGATTCTGCTGCTGACCTGATCGAGCGTTTTGCGCGAGGCCGCAACGACAGAGCAGATCCCGGCGTCCTCCTCGACCTCCCGCCGCAGGCTATTGATCCCGGTGTTGAGGGTCTTGACGCTGGCCAGCGTAGAAATGCGCTGTAGGTGTTCGCCAACAACCCTCTGAAGGGCATCGTTGGACTGTTGATCCTTCCAGTTCTTGATGCGATTGAGGAGGTCGAGGAGCCGTCCATCCCGCTCGACCATGTCCAGAAGATCGAGAACAACGTTCTGCTTCGGTTGCTCCCAGGACAGTCGATCGGAAACGTCTTTACCCATTGTAAAGCGAACCAGAACCTTCAGATCGTTCATGTTGAACGCGTCGCAGATGCTATCGAGCAGCATCTTGTCCAAGAGAGATTCCGCCCCTTTCGCGGAGCCGGCAACGGCTGTCTCGACCATTGGCCTCTACGTCCTTTCACTCGAAGCGAAGCGAAGCGGACCCGGCGCATCATGGCGCCTCGAACTCGATCTTTCCTGCAAGCCGCCGGCGGATAGCGCCAATCGGAATGCCCTGGTTGAATTTCGGCGAGCCCCAGGCTGGGTCGCCCATGTGATGTATCGCAACCAGCGACCATTCCATATTGAAGCACGGGGACCCCGATGAGCCTCGGTCGCTGTTAGTTGCATAGCGAACCCGCGTGCCGTTTCCATTCACGCCGAGCACGGCTTGCGTGTCGACGGCAAGCTTCAAAGGGCTCCCGTCCGGATGCTGGGCTATTAGCAGCGGCATGTCGATCTCAAGTGGCGGCTGCGTCTTGGGCATTGCAATCCAGCGCCGTCGCGGGGCACCGGAGCCGGCGTTCTTGTCGATCGGTTCGTTGCCGATGGATCGCGCCAAGCGCGCGAGTACGAAATCGAGTTCGTCGACCGCTGGAAGATCACGGTCCGGCTGACCGTCGGCCTCGGCCTGGCTGTAACGCGCGAAGTCGATGCGCCAGTCTGAAGCGTGTAGCGGCACGACAACGCCTTCCGAGCGCGAGCCGTCGGTGAGAACCTTGTAGTCGAAATGGCAGGCGATCGCGGCCGGACGTGCCGTCCCCTCGATCGCGGACTCGAGCACGTGATAGTTGGTAAGGATGAGATCCGGTCCGATCAGGAAGCCGGTCCCCATCGCGTTGCCGTCAAACTCAATGCGGCAAACTTGGCCCTCGATCTGTGCCATGCATCCCCGCCACACGCCCATATCGAAGGTCTTAAGTCGCGGACGCACGATCGCTTCGAGGCCGCTTGCGGTGGCACGCTCGGGTGCCGCGGCGACGGACTTGCCAGCGTTTTGTACCGACATCGTCGGCGCCATGCCGAATTTCTCGTAGAGGCGTCGTATCTTCTCGTGGTCAGGCCTCGTAAGATATGCAGCGCGGGCCAAATCGACGACGATCGTCGCGCCTTTTCGCTCCGCCCAGTCGATCAGTTGAAACGCCACGTAGTTGTTCGGACCGGGTGTAACAATGTCTTCCAGCCGTTCGTTTAACCGAACGCGGACCATCATCTCCAATTCTCTGGGATTGAACGCTGCGACAAGCGCTTCCTGGAACTCGCCGAAATCGACGCCCGGTATCACCGCACCCACTCCTGCGCGACGCGAGATGCCCGCCCGCCGACGACCGGCACGCGGCGTCTCTTAAAGCCGATGGGCTCGCCGTCTCGGTGCCCCTCATTGCTCCATAGAAGAATGTGCTGCGCTCAAGTTCTACTTTCAAGAGCGATGTTGACAATATGTAACCTCTCGCTGAAGCCACCGGAGGAACAGGAGACCGCCAGATCCGGTTTGAACAGCGTCGATCTTATCGCGACGACCTCCGGTCGCATCTCATGCGGGCCACGGGATCGGCGGGCTACGGCCCGCACCTCACCGCGAACCGGTCAGCGGCGTGATCGGACTGCCGTCAGGCGCGAACGCGGCGACGTGGTCCGAGATGACGAACGACGTGAGATCGCGCCCGACGACGAGCGGACCCTGATAGGCCGTGCGCGTGCGCGCGATCAGCGCATCTTCGGGCACGTCCTGGACCGGCTTCACGGTCGCAAACACGATGTGCGAGTAGACCGCCAGCTTCGGCTTCGCCTCGGTGAAGATCCTGCCGGCCTCCTCGGGCGAGGTGTGGTGGTCCTGAATGGCCCGGTAGTTCGGATAGGATGTGAGCAGCTCCGGATCGATCACCGCCACCTCGTGGATGAGGAGATCGGCGCCCTCCGCCGCCTTCTCCACGCGGGGATCGGGCTTGGTGTCGCCGGACAGCACGACCTTCTTGCCGTCGAACTCGACGACATAGCCGAGCGCCGGCTTGATCTTCTCGCCGTGATTGACCTCGATGGCGCTGACCCTGACGCCATTACGCTCGTAGACGACGCCCGGCCCGATATCGGTCGCGGCGAAGGCGACGCCTTCGGGCGGATAGTGCTCGTCATCGATGCGGATGCGGATGTCCTCGGAGAAGGCCTTGGTGAGATTCTCCGTCATCGCGACCGTTCCCTTCGGTCCGAACACGACCATCGGCCCCTTGCGCGAAGCCCAGGGCGTGCCGATCCAGCCGCTCAGCCACATGTCGGGCAGTCCCACCACGTGATCGGAATGCAGATGGGTGAGGAAATGCGCGGTGATGCTGCCGAGCGGGATGCGCTTCTGGAACAGGCGGATCGTGGAGCCGCGTCCGAGGTCGAACAGCAGCCGCTCTGGCCCGGCCTCGATCAGGGTCGAGGCGCTGAAGCTCGACAGCCGCGGCGTCGGCGTGCCTGTCCCCAGCAAGGTCACCTTCAGCTCGGCTGCCGCGGCCGGCGGCGATCCAGCCACCGCGCAGACCACGACCGCCACGACCGCTCCCAGCAAGCTCCGCATGAACGTCTCTCCCATCTCCGTCGGCGTCATTGGCGCGATGCCGCGCCCGCCCATTCTATCAGCTCGTCATGGCCCGCGGCAGAGTGCTGCAGAAGCACAACGTAACGCTGAATTAACCGTGCAGGACTTAGTTTCAACGCTGGATCATCCGGCACGCTAAGAGCCGGCTTTGAGTGGCGAAACATGGCGTTGCCGAACAAAAAACTCTCTCTTCCGGCCGCCGAGGAGCGCCGTCGTTTTCAGCGGGTCAAGGTCCACCTGCTCGGCCGCTACATGCTGCCCGACCGGCGCGAGTTTCCCTGCCAGGTGATCAACATGTCGCCGGGCGGGCTGGCGCTGCTCGCGCCCGGCATCGGCAATGTCGGCGACCGCGTGATCGCCTATCTCGACCATATCGGCCGCGTCGAGGGCAAGATCACCCGCATCATCGACAACGGCTTCGCGATGACCATCGGCGCCACCGCGCGTAAGCGCGACAAGCTCGCCGCGCAGCTGACCTGGCTCGCCAACCGCGACATCCTCAACCTGCCGGAGGATCGCCGCCACGACCGTATCATTCCGCGCAACCCGATCGCGGTGCTGACGCTCGAGGACGGCACCAAGATGACCTGCCGCATCATCGACATGTCGCTGTCGGGCGCGGCGATCGCGGCGGAGACCAGGCCGCCGCTGAAATCGCAGGTCATGCTCGGCCGCGTCCAGGCGCGCGTGGTGCGAAATCTCGAAGGCGGCTTCGCGATCGAGTTCATGCACGCCCAGCTCGCCGAAACGCTCGAAGACAGCGTTACCGCGCGGTAAAGCCGCAAGCCTCTGAAATCCCGCAACTTCACGGAGCACACGGCGTCCGCCACCACGGGCGCCGTGTGGCGTTCGGCCATCGCACAGGCGATCCGGCGCAGTTAATAGTTGGCGGGAAAAGCGCACGGGAGCCTGCAACGGCAGCGGTTCCCGGCTTAATGCAGCGCATTCGATTCAACCGCGAATGATTCAAATTTTAGCTAGATTCGATTCAAGTGAAAGTCGAATAAGCCCTTTGTTTTACTTGGATTTGCGTCAAATCCATCGTGGCGATTTAGCGGCAGCGAAAAATCTTTGTGAGACACATGGTCCCAACAAAACGGGGGCCAAAATGGTCAAGCGGACGGGACAGGCAAGAGGGTTGGCGGTGGTCGCCTTCCTGATGGCGATGGGCGGGATGGCGCATGCCGGAGATGACCGGGTGCTCTATGCGAGCCTTGGCGACACAGCACGGGCACCGATCGGCTGGGTCGAGTTCTGCACCGAGACGCCCGAGGAATGCCGCGGCGGCGCGTCGCAGCCCCGCGACATCGTGCTGTCCCAGACCGCCTGGCGCGATCTGCTAAAGGTCAATCGCTGGGTCAACGAGAACGTCAAGCCCATTACCGACATGGACCATTGGGGCGTGGTCGAGAAATGGTCGCTGCCGACCGACGGCTACGGCGACTGCGAGGATTACGTGCTGTTGAAGCGCAAGCTGCTGATCGACGCCGGCTGGCCCCGCGAGGCGCTGCTGATCACGGTGGTGCGCGACAAGAAGGGTGAAGGACATGCCGTCCTCACCGTGAAGACCGACAAGGGCGAGTACGTGCTCGACAATCAGAACGAGAGCGTCGTCGCCTGGACCGAGACCGGCTACCGCTTCGTCAAGCGGCAGTCGCAGAGCGACCCCAACGTCTGGGTCTCGCTCGGCGACGCCCGCCCGGCAGTGGCCACCGCCAGCGCCAGATAGCGCTGAAACAGAGGCGAGACAGGATTTCGAGTTACGCGACCCGGTCACATCCCCACCCCTCCCCGTCCCAGACCGGTTCGCGCGCGGCCAGGCCTCCCCAAGGCCTGGCCGCAACTTTTGAGCCAGCCGGAATTCACGACGATCGCTTGAGCTCCACCGCATTGGCAGCACCATCCCGGTCTCGTTGGCCGATCCATCCGTCCCTTCGGCCGCTCGAGCCAGGCCCGATTGACCTGATCGCGCAATTGCTCGAGCCCGCGCGCAAGGCGCAAGCCCATCGGTATGCTCGCATTTTCGAGGAGTTGGCGGCTCCGCTGTAGGCGCCCCGGTCTGGAGGCCAGCGGCGATCTCGACCGTGCCAGCTCCATCACTCGCCAGGAACTGCGGAGGCTTGGGCCGGTAATCGACCATTGTTCAAGCAAGTCTGCGGCAGACGGTCGAACGCGCGAACAAATTCCAAAGAGAACCGCTTCGAGCTGTCGAATGATAGATGAGCCTGGTCGACGAAGGTGAGGTCATCGCCGGTATCA
This sequence comes from Bradyrhizobium oligotrophicum, assembly GCA_050641875.1. Classification (GTDB taxonomy): domain Bacteria; phylum Pseudomonadota; class Alphaproteobacteria; order Rhizobiales; family Xanthobacteraceae; genus Bradyrhizobium; species Bradyrhizobium oligotrophicum_B. The sequence goes on along the minus strand of CP192619.1, from coordinate 4,860,913 downwards.
GCATCAATATACATCGCCCCGATCGTCTCGGCGAGTTGCTTGATCGGATCCGGCTTTGGCCAGATTTCGATCGTCGGCATCGGGACCAAGACGACACAGTCGGCGGGCATGCCAATTCGCTTCAAGAAGTTGTTTGCCTCGATCGCCGAGAGCGGCACATTGACCTGAACGTCCCGCGACTGATCTTGACGAACTCGCGGGCGCTGGCGATCCGCCATAAGCAAATCCCGCCAAAGAAAATAGCCATCCACTGAGGATCTGAAGGCCGTCGGCGCAATTTCGCAGTCGACAAACCGAAAATTGCAGAGGGCTGGCTGGGCCCACATCTCCCCCTTCTTGACCAGAGCGCGCGCTAGCTCCCATCGATCATGCATCGCGGCCAGGGCGGGCTCGCTTACCCGATCGTTGAAATAGGGGTCGACGCCAATCACCAGCACACGCGGACGCAGATGGTGCTTCACCGCAAGCGCAGAGAAGAACGCCTGCTGGTCCTCGTAGCCGAGATCCGAGATTGAACTGCCTTAGACCGCGCGCGGCAAAATACGACCGCACTTCGGCCGTGCTGAAAGCAAACATCGTGCGGCTCGATCCGGTAAAGACCACATCGGCTGCCTTCAGGTTGGCAAGCGCCCTGCGCTCGATCCCGAACCAAAACGCAGCATGCTCGAAGTCTCCAAATCGGCGTGCACCGCACGAGCTCATGAACTGATCACGCTCCGGCGCCAGCTTGCATCCAGCGATCGAGATACCCCTGCCGCTATATGCGATCGGAGCTGCCAGGCTGCCCGATACAATGACCATGGCAATATAGATCAACAACCGAAGTTTGTTCCCCATCACGCACGCACCCGCCCCCGGCCGACCAGAACAACGGTTATCAAGTACCACATGGGTTCGGCCGTCGCGCGCAAAAATCGACTTCAGATTGTATTCTGAGTTTGACGCCCAGCGGCGCGGGGTCGCGGATCTCGTAGTTCGGCGTCTTGCCGCCGGTCGCGGAGGGTGAGAGGCACGTCGCCGCCTCGCGCAAGGCCGTCTCGATGCGCAACTTTATTTGGCCTTGCTTTGACGATATGTCGCAGGCGGGGGCGCGGCGATGGCCGGCCAACCTTGTTTTCCCTCGACCGTCGGGTTTAGGTTGTCGGCATGATGATGATCCTGCGAAGCGCGATCTTGCTGGCCGCGGCCCTGACCCTGGCGAACTGCTGCATGTCCGGCACCGGCTGCTCGGGACCGCTGGCCTCGGCCGGCCCACCTGCGGCCGCGCCGGCGATGGCCGCTACGCCCGCCGTGATCACCGCACAGCCGACGAGCGCTGCGGCCGACTGGGACGGCCGTGTCGCCGCTTCCGACGCCGACACCGACATGGTGACGGAGCCGGACATCGGCACGCCGCGCAAAGGCGGCAAGCGCCGCGGCGACTCGCGGGTGGACGTGATGTCCGCGCAGTCGAGCTCCGGCTATCGGGGGCGGATGAGCTGGGAGGAAGAACAGGCGGCCGACCTCGCCGACGAGGCCCGCCTCAAGCAGAAGCTCACGATCTGCCGGAACTGCAGCGCAACGCAGTAAGCATTTGTCCGGCCATAGTTTTCGGCTGATCGTGACAGCGGCCCGGAACTGGCGTCGCGCATCGCGCGGCCGCGCATTTCGGGCTTGCAGGCCTCGCTTTTGTCGGATTTCCTAATCAAACCCTGATGACTTGGCTCGTCCGCCAGACGCGGGCTGGGCGGACAGCGTTCTCTGCTCGAGTTTTTCGCCTCTCCCAGTTTTCGGGAGGAGCATCCGAAGCTTTTTCAATTTGGGTGGTTTCGTGATGAATCCGGTGATGCGCGACACCAGACGCTACCCCGAGAAACTCAGCCCGCCCCCGGTCAAGGGCGCCCAGCCGATCGCGCTCGCAGCCGCGACGGCTCGTGGTGCTGGTCGCGGGCATCGGCGGCATCATGTTGTGGCGTGCCCATGGCGGTGCACCGGAAGCCGAGCGCGGCGCGGTGACACGGCAGTTGCAGGCGCGCACGGTGCAGGCGTCCGAGCAATTGGTGGAGAAGACCAAGGGCCTGGAGGCGACCCAGCAGGAATCGATCGACCAGTTGCAGATGATGCAGGAGCAGTTGCAGAGCATGCGCCGCCTGCTCGCGGCCCAGCAGGCCGACACCAAGCGCCTGTCCGACCAGGTCTCGACCCTGAAGGACTCCATCGACGGCCTGCGCCAGTCCTTCGCCAGCACGCAGAGCTCGGAGCAGGCCGCGCCTGCCCCACGCAACCGCAGCATCCGCGCTCGCGCCCATGCCAGCCGCAGCGGCCATCGGCATCGCCGCAACCGATCCTGAGACGGCCGGTCTGACACCTGCTCGTAGAATTCCCGCCGAATTTTCCCGGGCCCCTGTGAAGTGCTTCACAAATAGAAACCGGGAGTCACGCCATCCTGCCGTCACCGGATGGCGAGCCAATTTCAGGATGGCACAGGGCCAATTTCAATATCCGGGGCTGGCAAGGTCGTTGGCGCCATACTGCGCCGACGGCCTTGTTCTTTGTGGGGTCGCGTTCGACCAACCGGAACGGATCCGACGGCGGCGGCTCTCCGGCTGGTGACTTGCTTTTCCCAGTCAATTCTCGGCTCAATGCGCCCGCAAGACGCAGAGGAGCCCCCATGTCCGCCGATCCAGCACTGACGTCCGATGTCATCGGGCTGACAAAAGTCGCCCCCTTCTCACGCCGCGGCTTCATGACCGCGTCCGCTGCCGTGACGGCCGGCTACACGCTGGCTGCCGGCCCGGTGCGGGCCGAGGTCATTACCACCGACAGCAATGGCCTGAATGCCGGAGATGCGAAGATCAAGGTCGGCGACCGCGACATGCCGGCCTATTTCGCACGCCCCGCCAGCGCCAGCAATCCGCCCATCGTGCTGGTCGCGATGGAGATCTTCGGCCTGCATCAGTACATCAAGGACGTGACGCGCCGTCTCGCCAAGCTCGGCGCGCTCGCCGTGGCGCCGGACTACTACTTCCGCAGCGGGACCGACCTCACCAAGATCACCGAGATCAAGGACCTGCTGCCGATCGTGAATGCCAAGCCCGACGCGGAGCTGCTGTCGGACCTCGACGCGACGGTGGCCTGGGCCAAGTCGCAGGGCGGCGACACCTCGCGTCTCGGCATCGTCGGCTTCTGCCGCGGCGGCCGCACCGTATGGGAATATGCGGCGCATAGTTCGGCGCTGAAGGCCGGCGTTGCGTTCTACGGCCCGCTGATCGATCCGCCCAATCCCGCCTGGCCGAAGAGCCCGACGCAGCTTGCGCCGGAGATGAAGGCGCCCGTGCTCGGCCTCTACGGCGAGGCCGACACCGGCATTCCGGTCGCCAGCGTCGAGGCCATGAAGGCCGCGCTCGCCGCCAACAAGAAGACCGCGGAGTTCAAGATCTATCCTGGCGCGCCGCATGGCTTCCACGCCGATTATCGCCCCAGCTATCGCAAGGACGCCGCCGAGGACGGCTGGGCGCAGATGCAGGCGTGGTTCAAGAAATATGGCGTGCTGAGCTGAAAGCCACGGCCCGCGCGAGCGAACCCGGAAGACTGCCCCCGCGAGATTTCCCGCATGTCGCTTGCCGCCTGTCGCTTGCGCTCATGCGGGCTTCGGACCGTCGGCTGTCAGCGCGGGCGACGATCGTCGCGACGGATCTTCGCGAGCTGCCTGCCGCCCTGCTCGAGCTCCCAGGCCATCCAGACCAGCGCGGCGCCCAGGCTGACGACGACGCCCATGAAGACAAACGTGAGTTCAGGGGATGTGAGTGTGTTCAACATGCCTGGATCCCATGCAAGCGTTGCGCCAGCTACTTCTCCGTCACCGCTCCGCCGATCGGAGCGGCAACAAATGGTCACAAGATGTCGTTAAGGCGAAGTGACCGGATCGGCCGGCCGCCTCGCCCAAGCTTCATTCACACACCTCGACGTTACGATAGCGCCAGCCGTGCGCTGTCCGCACACGCTTGCGGGCGACGTAGCAGCCGCCGAGATCCTCGTAGGTGTACGGGTAGTAGTAGGGATAGCCTCCGTATCCGTAGTAGCCGGGATAGCCGAAGCCGAACCCGATTCCGAAGCCTGGGCCGAAGCCATAATGATGGCCGAAGCCGTGATGGAAACCGCCACCATGAATGCCGCCCGGCCCGTGCGCCGATGCCATGCCGGGCATCATCGCCGCCGCGATCACGGCACCCGCCAGCAATCCCGTCAATCTCTTGCGCATCGATCCGTCTCCAAATTCAACCGGCATGACGATGTCATTGCACTGGTACTGTCGATCGGATGTCTCTAAGCCGGATTTGGAACGACGCGCGGGCAGACCCGCTCACATCTGCGCGATCTCGATGTCGTTACGTGACCCCCGGAGCCGCGGGCAACATTCAGCAACCGCGGCAGATGCTCTTCACCTTCCTGTCGACCGTGTGGTTCTCCTGCTGAACCTGCTCATCGGTCGCATCATCGGTACGGTTCGGTCCCGTTGCCGCGGTGCCTCCGTCCGCTCCACGCCCCACGCCGGTCGTGACGCCGGACGTGCCCGACCCCGCCCCGCTCGCGCCGGAGCCGGACGACTGCGCCGTGCCGAGGCTGTTGGTCCCGTTGGTGCCTGCCGTCCCCGGTTGCGACAGCCGCGAGGGATTGCTGCCGCTTCCTGCATCGTTCTGCGAGGTACCGAGACCAGCAGCGCTCCCTGATCCTCCGGCGGTACCGGTCGTACCAGTGCCGGCGGCTCCCGCGCTGGCCGCGCCGCCGGCGCTCGCTCCTCCGCCGCTGCCGCTCCCTTGCGCAAACACCGCAGTGGCCGTGCCGAGGCCTGCAATCACAATCAAAGCGCTCAATGAAAACCTGGCCATGGGAACGTCTCCCTTTACACTTCAACCCAACCGGACGGACCGCGTTCCGGAACGAATGTTGATCGGAGAGGATTGATGGGGCGAGGAGAGCAAGGAGCCGTGCGCAAGCTGATCGCCTTCGACGAGGACACGTTCGACAAGCTCAAGCAGCTGGGCCGCGATCAGATGCTGAGTCTGCAGGACCTTGCCGACGAGGCGTTCATGGACCTGTTGGAAAAGCACGGCGTACCGGCGGATCTGAAGGACGCGCTGCGCAAGAGCGCTGCGGAGGATGGCAATGACGCAGGCAAGCCTGCGCGCAAACGGAAGAACGAGCCCGACGACAAGTCCAGAAACCCGTCGAAGCACAAACCGAAGCAGAGGAGCAGGACATCAGCATGAGCACCGACCCAGATCCGTTCGAACAGGGCGAGCGCGCCGCGCGCGAGAACATTCCGGCCGAGGCCAATCCCTATCAGAACGGCAGCGAACAGCATGCGCTGTGGGCGAGCGGCCACGAACGTGTCGCCAGCGCAGCGGAGGCAGGCGAGTCCGAAGGGACGTGAGGAATCTCCGATAGCTCCATCGGCCGCGATGTCAGCCGATCTTCTTCAGACCCTTGGTGTAGCGCGGTCCCTTGGCGACATAGGCCTTCGCCGCGATGCCCATGCGCTCGACCTGCGCCGGCTCCAGCGTGCGCACGACACGCGCGGGCGCGCCGATGATCAGCGAGTATTCCGGAAAATCCTTGCCCTCGGTGATGATGGCGCCGGCGCCGACGACGCTGCCGCGGCGGATGTGCGCGCCGTTCATGATGATCGAGCCCATGCCGATCAGCGCGTCATCCTCGACCGTACAGCCGTGCAGGATGACGTTGTGGCCGACGGTGACGTTGCGGCCGACGCGCAGCGGGAAGCCGGGATCGACGTGACAGGTGGCGTTGTCCTGGATGTTGGAGCTCTCGCCGATCTCGATCCAGTCATTGTCGCCGCGGATCACCGCGCCGAACCAGACGGTGACCTCGTTGGCGAGTTTCACCCGGCCGATGACGGTGGCATTGTCGGCGATGTAGTAGTCGCCGTCCGCCGGCAGTTCGGGCGCCTGCCCGTCGAGTTCGTAGATGGCCATCGAGGTCTCCCGTTCGCAGGCGACCTTGGCACAGCCCCCAGAGCGATTTCAAGCAAGCGCCGTGGCGGCGCCCGGCACGGGAACTAGGCCAGCACGCCTGCGGCGCGCAGCGTCATCACCACGAAGGTGCCGCACATCATGCTCCAGAAGCCGGCGATCACGGTCGCCAGCATCACGAACTCGAAGCGACGGCGCTCGATGCGGGCGCCGCGCAGCGTGTTGCGCATGATGATGAAGGGCGCGGCGAACACCAGGAACGGCACCGCGGCGAACCGCCGGGGCGTGACGCCCTCCTGCAGCAGCTCGAATCCCGGCGGACGTTCGGCATAGGCCTGGTAGCCGCTCGCCAACGCGCCGGCCAAGGCGAAGCCGATGAGGAGCGAGAACAAGGAATTGAACGCCTCTGCCGACATCGTACGCACCCACACACTTGCAGAACTGCCCAATGCTGGTTTGGCAAAAAGCGACCGCGCCCGCCACATTATCCTTAAGGAAGGGTTAATGGCGGCCGCGGCCGGTGCGCGGCTCCCTGCAGGTAAGTTTCTGCAGAATGCCGCATCGCCGTGGCATAGTCGGCGCTGATTCGGCCTTGAGATCCCCTGCCCGCCATGACGATGTTTTCGGTCCGCAGTGCCCGCCCTTCGAACGGACATGGCCATGCCGTGCCGATCATTTCGGGCTGCGTGCTGGCGGCGGCTGCAGTCGCCCTCGTCGCCTACCTGCTCTGGCCCACCTGGCGCGCCAGCACCTTCAAGGGGCCCGAACGCCTGCCGGTCAGCATCGGCGGCACCGTGTTCAACGTGCCGGCGGCCGCCATCCGCGTGAAGATCCAGCGCCATACGGGGCCGCAGGAGCGCGTCGATCTCGGCTTCGAATATCCCTCGCTCACGCCGCCCGAGGCACCACATCACGTCAGCGCCGACCAGATCGATTTGGCGCCGCACCCGATCGATCGCATCTTCGTCTCGATATCGGCACATCACGACGCGATGTCGCCGGAGACGCGACTGAAGACGATCTATCCGCGCTACCTCAATCCGGCTGCCGTGTCGGTGCAGGACGGATTGAGCATGCGAAGCTTCCGTGCGGGCACAGCCTACGACATGGAGGATCTGTTCACGGCCGAGCAGCCTTTGCTGGTCGCCCGCTGCACGCGCGATGGCGCCACGCCCGGCATGTGCCTCAGCGAACGCCGCGTCGAGGGCGCGGATCCGATCTTCAGGTTTCCACGCAGCTGGCTGTCACAGTGGCAGGACGTCGCCGCGGCCATGGAGCGGCTGACGGCGCAGATGCATGCCACGAAGTAGTCGGTCGTAGCCCGGATGAGCGCAGCGATATCCGAGTTCTTTCGCCCAGCGCGTGTAGCCCGCATGTCGCTTGCGCTCATGCGGGCTACACGCTCCAGGACTCACTCCACCAGATCGTCTTCCAGGATTGCCATCTGGAACTGGAACGAGCGGTCGTCGTCCTCGTCGTCGACGAACAGCACGCCGATGAACTCTTCGCCGATATAGACTTCGGCGGAGTCCTCCTTCTTCGGCCGCGGCACTACACGGATCTTGGGATTGCCGAACACGCGCTTCAGATACGCGTCGAGCTTCCTGACTTCCTGAACGTCCACGGTGATCTCCAATCGACGGTTTGCAGATGATGCGGACGTTGCAGCGCGAACGTCCGTGTCCTTATGAGTTCGACATTCCAGCCCATCGATCGAGGCAAGACGAGCCGGCGATGTCGAGCGACCTGAAAGGGACGCCGTGGATCTCACATTCACTCCGCCAAGACAAACGGCGGATCGTCAAATCCACAGACGCCGATGTGTTGGCACGAATTTCCCTGGATGAGAAGGTCTTGACTTCGCTGTCGCCGACGCGCTCGCGGCTCAGATCCCGATCGCGTTGATCATCTGATCCATGGTGCGCGACGGCTCCGCACAACCGGCCTCGCCGACGATCTTCGCCGGCACGCCTGCGACGGTGACGTTGTTCGGCACCGGCTTCACGACGACTGAGCCGGCAGCAATGCGCGCGCAATGACCGACTTCGATGTTGCCGAGCACCTTGGCGCCGGCGCCGATCAGCACGCCATGACGAATCTTGGGATGCCGATCCTCGTTCTCCTTGCCGGTGCCGCCGAGCGTCACGCCATGCAGAATCGAGACGTTGTCCTCGATGATGGCCGTCTCGCCGCAGACGAAGCCGGTGGCGTGGTCGAGAAAGATGCCGCGGCCGATGCGCGCCGCCGGATTGATGTCGGTCTGGAACACCGCCGAGGATCGGCTCTGCAGATAGAACGCGAAATCCTTGCGGCTCTTGCGGTACAGCCAATGCGCCAGCCGGTGCGTCTGCAGCGCGTGGAAGCCCTTGAAGTAGAGCAACGGATCGATGAAGCGCGAGGTCGCGGGATCGCGATCGTAGACAGCGACGAGATCGGCGCGAAACGCATGGCCGAGGTCCGGCTCGTCGCGCAGCGCGTCGTCGAAGGTCTGGCGGATGAGGTCGCCCGACAGCGCGGAATGATCGAGACGATCGGCAACCCGGTGCACGACCAGATCCTCGAGACGGTCGTGGTGCAGAACCGTTGAATAGATGAAGGTCGCAAGCTCGGGCTCGCGACGCACGATCTCTTCTGCCTCGTGGCGGATCCGATCCCAGATCGGATCAAGCGTCGCCAGCTTGCTGCCCTGCTGCGGATTGGTCTGATGCATAGCCATGGCTGCTTCTCGCAGTTTCAGTGGGCGGGCCTTATAGCACGGCGCATGGAACGATGTCCTCTGCGGGCTGCGCGAGGCCGGGGGATCCATCCCAGCCAGCCTGCCTCCCTGAGAACACGGGATTGAGACATTTTAGGTCCCACCGATGACGTCCCGGTTGCGCCGCCATGCCATTCCGCACCGCGTCGGCTCAAGGTGGGCAGCAGGAACCCGAAATCAAGACGATCCTGGGCAAGCAATCGGTTTCCGGCACTGTGCGGAGGGCGGAAGGGGCCGATACCGGTGGCTGCGGCAAAAAGGAACCACCCGGAGGATAGAAGGCCGGCGGCCCCCGTTCGATCACGGGATCGGCTTTACCATCCATCGCTCTGCGTCTACTAGTGAATATCGCCCTGACCATATTTCGGCCATGGTGCTCCTGATCGGGGGGACACGGGTATCAGTAACACTCAGATCCTGGACGAACGCGCGACCGAGGCCGGATTGGCCTGGCTCCCCGTCATCGTCATCCCGCTCTTCCTGGTCGCGCCGGCGCTGTGGAACGGCTACCCGCTGCTGCAGTGGGACACCGGCGGCTATCTCGCGCGCTGGTACGAAGGCTATCTGGTGCCGAGCCGCTCGACCGTTTTCGGGCTCTATCTGCATTGGGGAGAGGGCTCGAGCTTCTGGCTCAATCTCGGTCTGCAGGCGCTGGCGACGCTCTGGATCCTGCACCTCACCTTGCGCGTGCTGGGGCTGGCCCAGCCGCGGCGCCTGCTCTGGATCGGTCTGCTGCTGATCCTGACCACCGCCCTGCCCTGGCTCGCCAGCATGCTGCTGACCGACATCTTCGCCGGCCTGTCGGTGCTCGCACTCTACATCATGGCCACGCAGGCGCGCCGGATCTCCATGCCGGAGAAATGCGCGCTGTTCGGCTTCGTGGCCTTCGCCTCCGCCACCCATAGCGCCACGCTCGGCGTGCTGTTCGGCCTGTGCTGCGTCGGCTGGATCGCCTATCCCTGGCTGCGCCGGCAGATCGCGCTCTCCGGCCTCGTCCAGGCCAGCATGACGATCGTCGCGGGTGCGGCGATGCTGCTCGCGGCCAACTTTGCTCTGTCCGGCCAGCTCGCGTGGACGCCGGGCGGCACCGGCGTCGCCTTCGGCCGCATGCTCCAGGACGGTATCGTGACGCAATATCTGAAGGACCATTGCGCCCGCGAGAATCTCAAGCTCTGCCCCTATCGCAACGAATTGCCGCCCACCGCCGACGACTTCCTGTGGGGCCACAGCATGTTCGACAAGCTCGGCCGGTTCGAGGGCATGAATGACGAGATGGGCTTCATCGTGAAGCGGTCGCTCACGGCCTACCCGATGTGGCAGGCGAAGGCCGCCGCCGTCGCCACCGCCGATCAGTTGATGCATGTGGCGACCGGTGAAGGCACCAATGGCTGGCTACCGCACACCTATGGCATCATCGAGCGCTACATCCCCTCGCAGGTCAAGAAGATGCGCGCTGCACACCAGCAGCACTGGGAAATCAATTTCGCTGTCGTGAACTGGCTCCACGTACCGGTCGCACTTGGCTCGATGCTGGCGGCGGCGGCGATTGCGGCGCACGCGATCTGGCGCCGGCGGCGCGACGACGTGGCTTTGCTCGCCGCTACTGTGACCTTGGCGCTGCTCGGCAATGCCGCGATCTGCGGCGTCATCTCCGGCCCGCATGACCGCTACGGCGCCCGCATGGTGTGGATCGCCACCTTCACCGCGCTGATCGCGGCGGCGAAGTGGTTCAGCGGCGAGCGCGCGGATGGCTCGGCCACATGACGCCCCGTAGCCCGCATGAGCGCCAGCCGGCGCCGCAAGGCGTCGGCGATAGCGACATGCGGGCTCTCGCCGCTGTGCCGGAGACCCCGGGGTCGCTGCGCTCGCCCGGGCTACGGCTTCAGCGCCGTGACAGAAAGTCGATGACCCCGGCCTTGTAGACCTTGTCGCCGACGGCGCGCATGTGGTCGCGGTTGGGAATGTCGAGCACCTCAGCGCCCGGGATGAGCGCGCCGAGCGCAGGACCCGAGCCCGACACTTCATCGGCCGTGCCGACCGCGACCAGCACCGGCACGGCGATACGGCCGGCGTCGTCGCGCGAGATCGGGCCGCGCGAGCCGCGCATGCAGGCGGCCAGCGCCAGACGGTCGGAGCGGGTCTGGTCGGCGAAGGCACGGAAGGTGCGGCCTACGGGATCGGTCACGTCGTCGATCGACGGCGCCTCGAGCGCGACGGCGACGTTCTCGCCGGGACCGCCGCCTTCGATCATCGCCATGCCGATGCCGCCGAAGATCGCGGAACGCAGCCGCTCGGGCGCGGTCAGCGCGATATGCGCGGCGATGCGGCCGCCGAGCGAGTAGCCCATCACGTCGGCGCTGGCGAGGCCGAGATGATCCATCAGCGCGGTGACGTCGCTCGCCATCGCCGCGATCGAATACAGCGTGGGGTCGTACAGCTTGGCCGAATCGCCATGGCCGCGGTTGTCGAGCGCGATCACCCGGCGGCCATCCTTGCGCAATTCGGAGATCCAGGCCGGATAGACCCAATTGACGTTCTTGCTCGAAGCAAAGCCATGGACGAGCACGATCGGATCGCCCTTCCCCTCGTCGATGAAGGCAATTTCAACGGCGCCGTTGTGAAAGCTCGGCATCGGTCGCGAATCCCGGAACGCTGGAGTGAAGCTGGTCGGACAAAGTCTAGCCGCAGGACGCGGTTGCGGCCAGTTCGGGAGCGGCGGCCGCGGCCTGCATCCGGCGCAGGCGGCGCCGCCGGCACCGGTCGAGCCAGGCCTGGGTGGCCCGCTCGGTCATCGCCTTCAGTGATGCGACGAAGCTGAGCAGCGTCATCAACGCGCCGAACAGCCAGAGCGCGAGATTGAACGCGCCCGCGGTCAGCAGCAGCGCGCCGCGGCCGAGCAGCTTCAGGATCGCCCGCGTCTGCCCGCCCTTGGCCTCGGCCAGGCGGGCCGCGCGGGCGATGTCCTTCGGCCCTTCGGCGAGCTTGAGCGAATCCAGCGCGCCGCGCGTGCCGGCCTTTTCGGTGATGCGGCCGACATCCTTGGCGAGCCGCACCAGCGCGCCGGCCTTCTCGACGCGGAACGCCGCCCGGATCGCGGTCGCGGTCTGGCCCGGACGAAGGACCGAGCCGGAGGCCACCGCCTGCTGCAGCAGCGGCGCATCGACAACCTCGCGCGCCGAGCGCCCGGCCCAGGCCGCCAACCCTTCGCCGAGCCGGCCGACTTTCCGCGCGTCCTTGACCAGGGTGAGGCCCGCCCGCACTGGCGCGGCAGTCCCGGCCGAGGCATAGGTCGCGGCCGTGACGGCAAGGCCCGCAGTCGCGAGACCCAGCACCAGCCGGTCGGTCTCCTCGCCCATCACCAGATGCTTGCCCTCGCGCACCGCGTCGCGGATGTCGCCGAACACGAAGAGATCGCCGGCCACGGTGCCGGACAGGCTCGCGACGTCGTCGGCCTGGCCGGTGACGAGCCCGGTCGCAAACCGCTTGGCAACGCTGGCCGGCGCCTTCTCGGCGGCCACCGCATCGCTCACACTCTGCACCAGCCCCTCGTCGAGCGCGACCTGCCGATCCCGCGCGAGCGCGACGAAGCTCTCCGCGAGATCTGGGTCTCCGGCGGCGAGCGCGTCCTCGATATTGCTGATGATCCGCGCCGGATCGTTCTGCAGAACGGACGCGACCTGAAGCTCCGACAGCCTCGCCGGATCATCCTGCGCCATGACGATGGCTCCCGCCCCATAGGCGTACGGCCATGTCGCAACGCCGACCGCGGCGCTGACGGCGAGCCCGGCCAGCGCCAGACTGAGTCCCAGCTTGATTCGCTTCGAGATCACGCCGCCTTCACGTTTTCGCGGGAACGATGCGAAGAGACATAGTAATTCCCGTGCCTGACACAACGGCCCCGACGAAAGAAGGGCTTCTCGGCGGCCCTGAGTTTGTGTCGAATCCACAGGCCACAACATAACGGCGTGCGTTGCACCAAACGCGGGTTCCCAGCACTAGGAATTGGCCTTAAGGCTCAGTATGGTCGCGCCGTTTTCGACGCGCGCGGCCGTGCGACCTCAGTCCCGTCCTGCTCCGTCGTGCTGACCGCATACGCTCCCGTTGCCACGAGGTGATACCGATGGCCGATAACATCGTCCCGCATTTCAACAACGATGCCGGTGTCCCCGTCATCGAGATCGGCTCGCATGAGTTCATGTGCGTGGGCGCCAATCCGCCGTTCGACCATCCGCACGTGTTTCTCGATCTCGGCAACGACAAAGAGATCATCTGCCCGTACTGCTCGACGCTGTACCGCTATGCGCCGGACCTCGCCGCTGGCGAGGCGCGGCCGCCGGAATGCGTGCTGAAGGACGTCGCCTGATCGGCGTGTCGTGGCATCGCGTACCGTCTATGTGGCGGGAGCCGGGATTGGCGGGCTGACGGCTGCGCTCGCGCTCGCCACCAAGGGCTTCCGCGTCGTCGTGCTGGAGAAGGCCGAACGGCTCGAGGAGGTCGGCGCCGGTCTCCAGCTCTCGCCCAATGCCAGCCGTATCCTGCTCGATCTCGGCCTGGGGCCGCGGCTAACCGCGCGTGCCGTGGTGCCCGACGCCGTCAGCATCATGAGCGCGCGGGCCGGCGGCGAGATCGCCCGCCTGCCGCTTGGCGAAGCCGCGAGCCAGGCGGCCGGCGCGCCCTATTGGGTGATCCACCGCGCCGACCTGCAGGCGGCGCTGGCCGCGGAGGTGATGGCGCATCCGGACGTCGAACTGCGGCTCGGCTGTCAGTTCGAGGACGTCGCCACCCACGCCAAGGGCCTGACCGTGGTGCATCGCCGCGGCAATGAGCGCCGCCAGGACGTGGCGCTGGCGCTGATCGGCGCCGACGGCGTGTGGTCGGCAGTCCGGCACCACCTGTTTCCGCAGGTCCGCGCCGCGTTCTCTGGTCTGATCGCTTGGCGTGGCACGCTCGACGCCCGGCAATTGCCACGCGAATTGACGGCAGCGCGGGTGCAGCTCTGGATGGGTCCCGAGGCTCATCTCGTCGCCTATCCGATTTCTGCCGGCCGGCAGGTCAACGTGGTCGCGGTGGTGCCGGGGACCTGGAACCGGCCGGGCTGGAGCACGGAGGGTGATCCGAGCGAGCTGAAGGCGGCGTTCGCCCCGCCGCGCTGGCCGGCGACGGCACGCCTGCTGCTCAATGCGGTCGACGGCTGGCGCAAATGGGCGCTGTTCGGCGTCCCCGAAGGCATCGAATGGACCGAGGGCAGCGTCGCGCTGCTGGGCGACGCCGCGCACGCCATGCTGCCCTTTGCGGCGCAGGGCGCGGGAATGGCGATCGAGGATGCGGTGGTGCTCGCCAAGAGCCTGAGCGAGGCGCGCGCGGACGGTCCCGGCGCGATCCCGGCTGCGCTGAAACGCTACGCCAAGCTGCGCCGCCCACGCGTTGGCAAGGTACAGCGTACCGCGCGCAATCAGGGCCGCCTCTATCACATGACCGGACCGCTGGCGCTGGCCCGGGATCTCAGCATCAAGGCGCTCGGCCCGCAACGCCTGTCGGCGCGGCAGAGCTGGATCTACGACTGGCGGCCGTAGGCGAAAAGTGTCGGTCTCAATAGACGGAGCCGTCCCGCGGCAGGGTCGACGGCGTGCCCGCGCCGGAGGCCATTGGCCGCATGGGGCGCGCCGCCGGCCTGACCGGCTTGCCGGATTTCGCGGCAGCCGGCTGCGGCGCCGGGGTCTCCTGGCACTTGTTGCGGCGCCAGGCCTCTTCGGCGAACTGGGTCTGGCCACGGATCGCGATATAGTCGTTGCGATAGGCGACCTCGGCCACCACGGCGCCGCCGACTCCGGTCTCCGCCTTGGCCATCAGGCCCTGCAGCTCGGCCGCGCGTCCGGCGAGTGCTTTGCGCTCGGCCTCGAGCTGCTTGCAGTCATAGAGCTCATACTTGGCCGGATCCGCGAACGCGGTCGACACGCTATCGCTCATGCCGGCGCAGCCCGACAGCAGCGATCCCAACCCCAGCAGTCCCGCGGCCAGCGCGAGGCCGCGGAGACGAAGGCGATCGGCGGTCATGCAGCATCGATCATGCCGCGGCCTCGAGACGTCGGCGCGATTGCGGGCCGACCGGCTGCGAACGGCGGCGGCGTTCGTCTCTGCGATGGTCTTCGGATTCGTCACGCTCACCTCGCCCAGCGACCGGTCCGTAAGGATTCGGGTTCGAATCGTTTTCTCTTGATGGGTCGGTGCCTTACAACGGCCGCTTCGTCCATGTCTTGCACCACGTGATCCCTGGACCTGGCAAAGCGCTTCAACGCGAAGGCAATCTCAAAGCAGTTGGTGACGGCCGGATTGAGGCTTTACCAAGGCGCTCACGCTGGCTTAAGCAGAGGATGAGCTTCAGAGCCAAAGTGCAACCTCGCCCGGCCTCGCCGGATGATGCGCCAGGTCTCTGAAATCAAAGGCGGACGTGGCGGAATCGGTAGACGCAAGGGACTTAAAATCCCTCGATGGCAACGTCGTGTGGGTTCGAGTCCCACCGTCCGCACCAGCCCTCTGCACGCCTCGCTCGACCGCCCTGCCCGGCTCAGTTCAGCGCCGCCAGCCGCTCGAGCTCGGCGAGATCGGTGACCTCCAGCCTGCCCTCCGCGATCGTCAGGATCTTGCGATCGCGAAACAGCGCCAGCACACGGCTGACATGGACCGAGGTCAGGCCGACGGCGTCGGCGATGTGCTGCTGCTTCAAGGGAAACGGATAGCGGTGATGCTGGACCACGCCGTCCACCGCGACGCGCCGCATCAGGCTGAGCAGCAGATGCGCGATCCGACGCTCGGCCGGACGCTGGCCGAGCACGGTGATGAGCTCGTAGGAGGCCCGGCCGTTGTCGCCGAGCGAGCGAAACACCTCCATCATGACCAGCTCATCGGCGCGACACTGCTTGCGGACCTCCTCGCCATCGAGCCGGCTGACCTCGACCTGGGTCAATGCCTTGGCCGAGAAGCTCATGCCCTTGGCGAAGATCGCCGCCGGCGAGAAGATGTCGCCCGGCAGCAGGAAGCGCAGGATCTGGCGGCCGCCGTCCGACAACTGGATGTAACGGAATGCCCAGCCGCTGCAGAGCACGAGCACATCGTCGCGCGCCTCGCTCTGGCATTTGATCTGCTGGCCCGCCCGGACGGCAAAGAACTGCTGATGGAGCCGCGGCAGCGCCGACTGCTCCCGGCAGGCATTGAACAGCGCGGCACAGAATCCGGAATTGAGGTGAGTGCAGGAGACGCAGCGGGCGGCGAGATCGGGTTCTGATCGCAGCATCAAGGGGTGCGCTTGTGTCCAATCCGTCCCGCCGACCCGGCTTCGTCACCCGGTCATCGGGAAGCTGTGGCTGTCGATCGGAGGTGGCGGATGCCGACGCCTTCAACCTATGTCACAGCTAAAATGGAACCGGTCCGCCGCGATATAACTTGGATTAATCACGCGGCTGAAAGTCGCGCATCCAGCCCACCGGCCGTCGCGGCGCGATCACTCGCTGGGGCGTGGCTCTCACCGAAGCATGATCGACGCCGCTTGCGCCTACGCGGCCTGCGCCCGCGCCGTCAGCTCCGCCATGGTGGTGGACTTGAAACTCGGCCGCGCCTCCAGCCGTTCGATCCAGGCGACGAGATTGGGATGGCCGGCGGTCAGCTCCGTCCATTCCGGCGTCAGCGACAGGAAGCTCGCCTGCGGCCCGGCCTGCAGATCCGCCAGCGACAGATGGTCGCCGATCATGAACGGCTGGTCGCCGAGCAGCCGTGACAACTCGGCGATGACGGTTCTCGCCTGCGGCATCGCGCGCGCGATCGCCGCTTTGTCGGTGGTCGTGCCGAAGGAATTGCGGATCGACGATGCGCTGGAAGATGATGACGTTGCACACGCCCTGGAACAGGTACTGCGCTTACGATCCCGTTTGCAAATTTTTCGCTGAATACGCGCGGCCGGATTGACTTCCTCGTCTACGCGCAGCAACTTACAACTTTTGCGGGATAAATTGTACTAGCCAAATGCATCGAGTGGTTTTCCATTCGTTCGGGACGTGGGACCGGGGGGCCTCACCTTGCGCACAACTTTGCTTGCTACTGCCTCGGGATTGATTGTTTTTGCATGCGCCGCCGGTAGCTGCGTGCAGGTCCCGCGCCGGGATGGAATCGCTGCCGTGGACGTCAATGCTGTCGTCAAACGGATTAAGTGCGACCTTAACAGGGCTGTTCTGGATAAGGCGTACTCACTCTTCCCGGAAGAAAAGCTACCCGAACGGCGGCAGCCCTTCCTCTTTTTGCGCTCGTGGGCTGCCAAGATTCGACTGACGGTCGCCATTGACGATAGCTTCCAGATCAATCCTGGAGCCTCGTACACGCAGCCACTCCGCACCGTGAACAATGTCGCCCAAACCTTCACGATCGGCGCGGGAGGTGGTTTGACGACGCAAGCGATCAGGCAGGAGGACGTAGAGTTTCTTATGTCGTTCAGGGATCTCGATGCGGAGAACGACAGCGGACGTCTGAAAACCGGGCTCTACGACTTCTGTCGTCCCGATCCTGGATTGCTGCTCGAGAGCGATCTGGGTTTAGACCGTCTCATTGACGCGGCTCTCAAGCCGGTCGAGACCGGCGTTTTGAGACCGGGCAACAATTTTGGACCGGGCGCGTCGCCGCCGCCTGCCATTCCCAAACTGGACCTCCCGACAATCGTTGCCGAACGGCGAAAAGTCGATCCGAAGGCCATACCTGAGGATTCCATACGAACCATTGCGGCACAGTCCGAAAAGATGAGGCAATTTTCAACTCAGCTCATTCAGAAATTCAACATTCCTGAACTGGCGGATAAGACCACCAAGGAGCTGACGGAGACACCGTCGCCGAAGAATGAAAGCGCGGAACGGATCAAACAGATTCTTGCGAACTCGGCCGAAGCCACCCGCATCGAGACGAAGACACAGGCCATCATAAACAATGTGGTGAAGCCTCGTTACAGTATTGCGCAGGGAGCGCTCGACGGATCGTGCCTAAAACCGGTCGCTGAAGCGCAGTTTGAGGCCATTGCACAATCAGCCAACGTTTCGACGTTCGTTATCAACATCGACAAGGCGGCCGAACTCACTTCTGATCATCCGACCGCAGCACCTCCATCTAAAGCGGACGAGGAAAGATTGAAGGAAGCCGCGGAGCAATCCGCGGCTGATCTCAAAAAATTGATTGAGGCTCGCGACAAGGTCATCGTCGCCACGAATACGATGAGAGACGCCATGCTCACCTGTTTGGTTGAGACGAGGAAGATACAGGAGGAAAAGAAGAGAGAAGGCCCGGCGGTCTTCGATCCGGTGTCAACCATAAGTGAAACAGTCAATTTCTATGTAACACTGACGGGAAGCGTCACACCGACCTGGAAATTGGTGCGGGTGACGGCACCCACCTCGGGAAATTTCCTCTCAGGCACCCGCAAGGATACAAATACTCTAATACTAAGTATGGGTCGACCGACACCTGGATCCAGCGCCGGACCTACGTCCGCCATCGACCAGCAAATTCTCTATTCGATACTCGGACAGGCGATCCCAGCATCGAGGCCGTAGCGCCATTTCGCACGCGCCAGCTTACCATCGCGACGCAGAGTGTCGTTAATAGCCCTCGATAGCCAGCGTCGTAGCGATCGCGCCAATAGATGAACCGGGTGCGGGGTCGCCTTCACCTAACCGAAAACCCGTTCTGGCGTGCTCCTATTGCGTCTCAAACCCATTGCACTCGACGTCACTCCTTTGGAATGACTTTGACCTCTTTCAGTAAACTTTACAGTTTGCCTTGTCCGCCCAGCCAACAACTATCTGCAATGTCTTTTCGGGGTTCGCGTACGTTCGCAAGATCGAATTCTCGCCATCGATACCGGCCGTGGCGCTCAGCTTGCTCTTCGTCAAATCTAGATCTCCGACTGTCCTCGCTGCGTACTTGTCCAACTGTTCTCCACACTTTACGCGCGGATTGTAGAGAGCAAGCCGCACCAGTCCAATGCGCTTCTGCAGTGCATCGCCAAACGGCGAGACATATTGCGCATCTCATATCGGGAAGGATTCGGGATGCTCCATGAAGACCCTTACGGAAACTCCGATATCGTCGCTGAGCTGTCGATCCAGGCCCGCCTTCTTGGCGCCACGAAACCAAGGGGAACGAACTCTTAACAGGCTGCCCCCGGAACCTCTCCCCGGCCACATCACCGCGCGTGCGCGGCGACAATCAAGGTGAGAACTCCGCGACGATGAGGATGAGAGAGCCGACCTGGCGGAAGACCAGTCCTGCAGCCTCGTTCAGGAGGCCGGTCAGGCCCCGCTCGGCTGGTCGCACCTAAACGACCTGCGGAGGCTACGCCGCCTGCGCTCGCGCCGTCAGCTCCGCCATGGTGGTGGACTTGAAGCTCGGCCGTCCCTCCAGCCGGTCGATCCAGGCGACGAGATTGGGATGGCCGGCAGTCAGCTCCGTCCATTCCGGCGTCAGCGACAGGAAGCTCGCCTGCGGCCCGGCCTGCAGATCCGCCAGCGACAGATGGTCGCCGATCATGAACGGCTGGTCGCCGAGCAGCCGTGACAACTCCGAGATCACCGTCCTCGCCTGCGGCATCGCGCGCGCGATCGCGGCTTCGTCGGTGGTCGTGCCGAAGAATTGCGGACCGACGATGCGCTGGAAGATGATGACGTTGCAGACGCCCTGGAACAGGTACCAGTCGCTGATGTTCATCACCTGGTCCATGCGCGCGGCCTGCCGGACATCCGCGGGCGTCAGGGCCGGCGCGGGCAGCACGCGGTCGAGATAGCGCAGGATCGCCTGGGTCTCGTACAATCCGAAGCCGTCATGCTCGAGCGCCGGCACGCGCCCGAAAGGATGGCGCGCCAGATGCGGCGCAGCCTTGGAGTCCCCCGGCGCCATCGCCGCGAGCCGATACGGAACGCCTTTTTCCTCCAGCGCGATCAGCACGCTGCGCCCGAACGGGCTTCCCGGCACGGAATGGACGACGAACTCGGACATCACGATCTCCCCACGCTGATGATGAATTGCTCACGATGATGCCGCCGGCCGCTCGGCCTCGGCCACGAAACGCTGCAGCAGCCCAGGCCAACCACCGTCGACGTCCCGCCGCATCGATGCGCCGGCCTCGCTACCCATGGTTTCGAACTTGTGGTGCAGCAGCTCGACGCGGGTGACGTCCGGGCCCTCGGCAACGAATTGCACGTCGACCTCCGAGCGCATCGCCGCATCCGGCTTCCACTGCGCATCGATCTGCCACAGCATGACGAAGCGATGCGGCGGCTCCCACAGCGTGATGGTCGCGACCGTCGTCGCCGTGCCGTCCTCGGCGATCTCGAGCCAGCGACCGCCGAGCTTCGGCTCCAGCAGCACCTTCTCGATAGGCTTGCGGCCGACCCCATGCGTATGCGGCCACCAGCGCGTCAGGCCGCGCGTGAACACGTCGAACGCATGATCGATCGGCGCCCGGACATGGACAAGCTTCCGAACCGGCGCGATCACGGCACCCTCACTCATCGATCCTCCCTTTCGTCTGCCGATGCGTGCGCTCCGCCTCGATCTTGAAGGCGAGCAGCGCATCGTCCCAGAAGCTGTCGAGCCAGTCGCGGAGCTCGGCCAACCCCTCACGGCGCAACGCGTAGATGCGGCGTACGCCTTCGCTGCGTTCCTCGACCAGCCCGGCATCCTTCAGCACCTTCAGATGCTGCGAGACCGCCGGCCGCGACACCGGCATCCCGGCCGCAATCGCATGGACCGGGCGCGGCCCGCCGCGCAGCCGCTCGAACACTTCCCGCCGCGTCGGGTCCGCCAGCACATTCAGTGTCGTTCCGTAAGCCATTACTTACTGTAAGTCATGACTTACGGAAAGGTCAAGGGCAGCAGTTCGGGAACGCGAGAGCCCCGATCCCTGCAGATCTCGCCACCGCCGGTTGCAGCGAGAAACCCGCCATTAACCACAACCGAACCAGGGTGGAACCAACGGCTGCCGGCGTCCGAGCGGGTCACATGCGTGCGACGTCGCTCAGGCTTGGCCGGGGCTCGCCATCCATTGAGAGGCACAATGCTGGGATTCCGCCGAAAGAACGAACCATCGGACGCCCCGCTTGCGTCCGACACCGCCGCACACGACGCCTTCCAGGACGCGCTGGCGCAGTGCCTCGGTGACTGGGCGGACGGCAAGCTCAACCGCGATGTCGCGGGTGTCGACGCCGCCGCGCTGCGCGCCGGGCTCAAGCCGCAACTGATCGAGGCCATCCACCGCCTCGGCACCGCGCTCGCGGCCCGCGCCTCCCAGGATCTCGATCTCGATCGTCGACCTCTGCATCAACAGCAACGAAGCCTCGATCAGTGCGGCGCGCCTGATCGGCGCCTCAAACAATCAATCCGAGCGCTGTCAGAGCCTCGCTTCGGCATCGGTGGAGATGCAGGCGTCCGTGCACACCATCCGCGCGACATCGACCGAGGCCGCTGCCGAGGCCGCCGCGACCCGCCAGGCCGTCGACGACAGCGTGACCGCGGTGCGGCGGACGCTGCAGACGATGAACGGCATTGCCAGCTCCGTGCGCGACACCTCGGCGAAGATCGCTGATCTCAGCGCCGCTTCCGCGGAGATCGGCTCCATCGTCGGCACCATCGACGCGATCGCCAACCAGACCAATTTGCTCGCGCTCAACGCCACCATCGAGGCGGCGCGCGCCGGCGAGTTCGGCCGCGGCTTCGCCGTCGTTGCGGCCGAGGTCAAGAACCTGTCGCAGCAGACGACCAAGGCGACCGAGGACATCAAGGGCCGCATCGAGCGGCTGCAGGCCGAGATGAGCGGCATCGTCGAGGCGATGGCCGGCGGCGCCAAAGCGGTCGAGGTCGGCATGTCCGAGATGAACGATCTGGCGCAGGCGATCGACCAGGCCGGCACCCGGACCGCAGTGGTCAGCACCAAGATGGACGAGATCTCCGGCATTCTCGCCGAGCAGTCCGCCGCGACCGACGAGGTCGCGCAGGGCATCACCATCATCGCCGATCTCGCGACCGCCAATGCCAACGAGGTGATGTCGCTCGCGGACACCATGGGCAAGACCGACGCGAAGGTCGGCAAGATGCTGGGCGAGATCGCCAAGCTGTCGCTGGACAATCAGGTGGTGAGACTGGCCAAGGCCGATCACGTGATCTGGAAGAAGCGGCTGGTCGACATGTCGGTCGGGCGGCTGCAGCTGCGGGCCGACGAGCTCTCCGATCATCACACGTGCCGGCTCGGCAGATGGTACTACGGCGAAGGCGGCCAGCGCCTGGCCGGGGATCCGGCATTTCGCAATCTCGAACGCCCGCACGAGGCGGTGCATCGCCACGGCAAGGAAGCCGCGCGGCTGTTCAGCTCCGGGCGCATCGAGGAAGCACTCAACGAGATCGGCAAGGTCGAGGTCGCGTCCAGCGAGGTGCTGGCGGCGCTCGACGAGATCAAGTCATGACCGAGCGGTCGCCGCCGAGCGAGTTGCCGTAGGCCGGACGAGCGGACGCCACGGCCCGGCGGGAGCGACATCCGGGTCTCGACATCCGTGTCTCATGACTACGGCTGTGACCCGCATGTCGCTTCGCACATGCGGGCTACAGGACTACGGGACGCCTACTCGCTCTTGTCGACGTTCCAGAACACCGGCACCGCCTGCCCTTCCAGCACGCCGGTAATCGACTTGCGCCAGGCGCTCGGCATGAACCATTGGCCGAGCGGCACGTAGATCACCTGGTCGTAGACTTCCTTCTGGATCTCGGCGGCGATCCGCTTCTGGTCCTCAGGCTTGGTGGCCTTGGCGAAGGCGTCGCGGAGTTGCTCCATCTTCGGATCGTCGGGCCAGCCGAACGGACTCTTCTGGCCCCGCGCGCCGACGAAGGTGCTGCCGATCGGATTGCCGGAGTCGGCGATCACCGAGTTGGTGAAGAACATGTTCCAGCCGCCCTCCTTCGGCGGCTTCTGGCTGGCGCGCCGCGTCACCACGGTCTGCCAGTCCGTCGTCTGCAGATCGACCTTGAAGCCCGCGGCGCGCAGGAGCTGCGCTGCGACCACCGGCTGCGCCTTCAGTGTGATCGCATCGCCCGGCGCGAGGATCACGACGGGTGTGCCGTCATAGCCGGCCTCGGCCAGCAGCTTCTTGGCCTGCTCCATGCCGTTGCCCTTCACCAGCGTCTCCGAGCCGATGTCGGATTCGAGCGGCGTGCCGCAGCCGAACACGGCACCGCAGATCGTGTAGTACTTGGCGTTACCGACCAGGGCGTCGAGCACGTCCTTCTGGTTGAGCGCCAGGAACGCCGCACGGCGGATCTTCACATTGTCGAACGGCGGAAACAGGAAGTTCATGCGTCCCAGGGTCTGGTAGCCGAACTTGTTCAGCACGTTCATCGACAGATCGGGATTGGCTGATAGCACCGGCTCGAGGTCGAGCGGCGGGAATTCCATGAAGTCGATGTCGCCGGCCTGCAGCGCGTTGACGGCCGTCTGCGCATCGGGCATCGAGACCCACTCGACGCGGTCGACCTTCACCACCTTGCCGCCGGCCGTCCAGCTCGGCGGCTCCTTGCGCGGCACGTAGTCGGTGTTCTTCTCATAGACCGCCTTCACGCCCGGCTGGAATTCCGCCTTGACGAACTTGAACGGGCCCGAGCCGATCTGCTCCGAGATCTGCTGGTTCGCGGGCGTCTCGGCCAGACGCTTCGGCATCATGAACGGCACGTAGGACGACGGCTTGCCGATCGACTCCAGCACCAGGCCGTACGGCTCCTTCAGCTTCAAGGTGATGGTCTTGGCGTCGGTGGCCTCGAGCGAGGCGGTCGCCTCCATCAGCTTCTGACCCATGCTGTCGTTACGGCTCCAGCGCTTCAGCGAGGCGACGCAGTCCTCGGCGGTCACCGGCGTGCCGTCGTGCCACTTCAGGCCGTCGCGCAAGGTGAAGGTGTAGGTCAGCTTGTCGTCCGAGACCTTCCACTCCGCCATCTGCGGCTGGACCTGAAACTTGGCGTCGGTCCCGAGCAGGGTGTCGTACACCATGTAGCCGTGGTCGCGGGTGATGTAGGCCGGCGTGAACACGGGATCGATGACGCGCAGATCCGAATG
This sequence comes from Bradyrhizobium oligotrophicum, assembly GCA_050641875.1. Taxonomy (GTDB): domain Bacteria; phylum Pseudomonadota; class Alphaproteobacteria; order Rhizobiales; family Xanthobacteraceae; genus Bradyrhizobium; species Bradyrhizobium oligotrophicum_B. The sequence continues at coordinate 4,837,062 of CP192619.1, read as the reverse complement.
CATCACCGCGGTGATCGTCTTCTTGCCGGCGGCAAAGGCCTCGGTCGTGACGCCCGCCATCGACACGGCCATGACCGAAGCGACGAACCATGAAACGAGCGCGGACGAGATCCGGCGCGGAGTATGTGACATGCGGTCTCTCTTGGCGTGAGCTTCCATCCGAGGGCCCTGACACCGATCAAGGCCTGACGAGGCGTCCTGCGTCGCGTCTGCAAACGCTTCAGCAAACAGCCTCGGCGAGGAGACTTGCAGCAGTTCCCTCGCAGGTCAATCGCCATGGGCGCATGGGTCGCCGCATCACGCGGATGCACATAGCGCCATTGCGTCGATCACGTCCCGGCATCTGGAACTCGGCGGCCGCTGGTCTGTTATGCGCAGCAGCAAGGAGCCTGATGATGCCGAATGAAGTCACCAAACCGCGGGACAGCCGACGTCCGGCCATGCCGATCCGCACCGATGAGAGCCCGTCCCGGGATCAGATCAGCCCGCCCTTGATGGTCGAGGGTCTCGAAGCGGTGCGCGATCCGCACTGCTGAAGCGCGCTATCGCACGGGCGAACGCAGGAACAAAAATGAGACGCGGCGAAGTTTCCACTTCGCCGCGTCTTTGTTTACGTCACGAGTGCGTCCGCCGCCTACTCGCTCTTGTCGACATTCCAGAACAGCGGCGTCGCCGGGCCGTCGAGCACGCCGCTCAGCGACTTGCGCCAGCCGCTCGGAACAAGATACTGGCCGAGTGGGATATAGATCACCCGCTCATAGTTCAGCTTCTGGATCTCGGTCGCGATCTTCTTCTGCTCCTCAAGCGAGGACGAACGCGCATAGGCGTCCCGCAGCTTCTCGATGTCGGCATCCTCGGCCCAGCCGAACCAGCCGCCCTTGGTGCCGCGGCCGCCGACCGACACGTTCGCCACGGGATTGGCGACGTCCGCGCCGACCCAGTTGGTGAAGAACATGTTCCAGCCGCCCTCCTTCACGGGCTTCTGGCTGGCGCGCCGTGTCACCACCGTCTGCCAGTCGGTGGCCTGCAGGTCGACCTTGAAGCCGGCCTCGCGCAACAGCTGCGCCGCCACCACGGGCTGCGCCTTCAAGGTGGTGACGTCGCCCGGCGCCATGATCGCGATCGGCGTGCCGTCATAGCCGGACTCGGCGAGCGTCTTCTTGGCCTCCGCCATGCCGTTGCCCTTGATCAGCGTCTCGGCGCCGATGTCGGTCTCGAGCGGCGTGCCGCAGACAAACACGGCGCCGCAGATCTTCTGGTACTTCTCATTGCCGACCAGCGCGTCGAGCACGTCCTTCTGGTTCAGCGCGAGGAAAGCCGCGCGGCGCACCTTCACGTTGTCGAACGGCGGGTTGAGGAAGTTCATGCGGCCGAGCGTCTGGTAGCCGAACTTGTTGAGCACGTCGATCTTGAGCTCGGAGTTCGCCTCCAGCACCGGCAGCATGTCGTAGGGAAGGTTCTCCATGAAGTCGATGTCGCCCGACTGCAGCGCGTTCACCGCGGTCTGCGCGTCCGGCATCGTGATCCACTCGACGCGATCGACCTTCACCACCTTGCCGCCGGACGTCCAGCTCGCCGGCTCCTTGCGCGGCACGTAGTCGGTGTTCTTCTCGTACACCGCCTTCACGCCCGGCTGGAATTCCGCCTTGACGAATTTGAACGGGCCCGAGCCGATCTGCTCGGGAATCTGCTGGCCCGCCGGCGTCTCGGCGAGACGCTTCGGCATCATGAACGGCACCAGCGAGGACGGCTTGGCGATCGACTCCAGGACGAGGCCGTAGGGCTCCTTCAACTTGAGCACGATGGTCTTGGCATCCGCAGCCTCCAGGCTCGCCGTGAAGTCCATCAGCTTCTGGCCCATGCCGTCGTTGCGGCCCCAGCGCTTCAGCGAGGCGACGCAGTCCTCGGCGGTCACCGGCGTACCGTCATGCCATTTCAGGCCGTCGCGCAGGGTGAAGGTGTAGGTCAGCTTGTCGTCGGAGATCTTCCAGTCCGCCATCTGCGGCTGGACCTTGAAATTCGAATCGGTCGCCAGCAGCGTGTCGTAAACCATGTAGCCATGGTCACGGGTGATGTAGGCCGTCGTGAATCCGGGATCGATGACGCGCAGATCCGAATGCATCACCGCCGTGATCGTCTTCTTGCCGGCTGCGATGGCCTGGGTGCTCAGCGCCGTCGAGAGCGAAAGCATGGAAACGGCGAGGCTCGTCGCGAGCGTCAGACGTTTCCAGCGCGGGCTGTGGAACATTAAGAAGTCTCCTGAGTGGATGGTTTGACCTGAAACTGTTCAGATCCAGACCATTCGTTGGGCGTGCAGATCAATCCTTGTGCGAACTAACATGCTGTAAGTCGCTAGTTTTCGACAGTTGCAGAGGTCGCCTTTCGCGTCAATCCGCATTCAGCGCATGCGGCCCTGGGCCGAGAATGCCGTTAACGTCTGCATAGCTTTCGCTTTACAAGGCGTGCGTAACTCCGTCTCGTGTCATGAGATCGCGACAAAGCCTTGAGAGAGCACCAATGAATCCAGCCCATCTTCCCTTCGATACCGACATCATGCTGCAGGGCTTGCGCGGCTGGGTCGAATGCGAAAGTCCGACCTGGGACGCCGCTGCGGTGGAGCGCATGCTGGATCTTGCCGCGCGCGACATGGCGATCATGGGTGCGACGATCGAGCGCATCGCCGGACGCCGGGGCTTCGCGGGCTGCGTGCGCGCTCGCTTCCCGCACCCGCGGCAGGGTGAGCCGGGCATCCTGATCGCCGGTCACATGGATACCGTTCACCCCGTCGGTACGCTGGCCAGGCTGCCTTGGCGCCGCGAAGGCAACAAATGCTACGGGCCCGGCATCTGCGACATGAAAGGCGGCAACTATCTCACGCTGGAAGCGATCCGCCAGCTGATCAAGGCTTCCATCGCGACGCCGCTGCCGATCACCATCCTGTTCACACCGGACGAGGAGGTCGGTACGCCCTCGACCCGCGACATCATCGAAGCCGAGGCGCGGCGCAACAAATACGTGCTGGTGCCCGAGCCGGGCCGTCAGGACAATGGCGTGGTGACCGGCCGCTATGCCATCGCCCGCTTCAATCTCGAGGCGACCGGACGTCCGAGCCATGCCGGCGCGCGGCTCGGCGCGGGCCGTTCCGCGATCCGGGAAATGGCGCGACAGATCCTCGCCATCGACGGCATGACGACGGAGGACTGCACCTTCTCGGTCGGCATCGTGCATGGCGGCCAGTGGGTCAACTGCGTCGCCACCACCGCCACCGGCGAAGCGCTCAGCATGGCGAAGCGGCAGGCCGACCTCGATCGCGGCGTGGAGCGGATGCTGGCCCTGTCCGGCACCACCGACGATGTGACTTTCAAGCGTGACGCGCGGCGTGACGCGGCCGGTGTGGGAGCCGGATTCCGGAACCATGGCGCTGTACGACAAGGCGCGCGGCATCGCCGAGCAGCTCGGCCTGTCGTTGCCGCACGGCTCGGCAGGCGGCGGCTCGGACGGCAATTTCACCGGCGCGCTCGGCATTCCAACCCTCGACGGCCTAGGGGTGCGCGGCACCGACATGCACACCCTGAACGAGCACATCGAGATCGACAGCCTCGCCGAGCGCGGCCGACTGATGGCAGGACTGCTCGCGACGCTCGCGTAGATCGGCGCGAAGCCCGCATGAGCGCAAGCGACATGCGGGACCGGCCCGTCCCCGGCGTCGCTGCGCTCGCCAGGGCTACGCTGCGCAGCAGCACGGTTTCATTTTCCGGGACCTGCGCCGGGCGAGTGGACAATCACTCTGCAGCGCGCGCATGATGGCATGCGGCTTGCAAAGTTGCGCGCAAGGCTCGCCGCAAAAGTGCTGCGACATTGTTCGCAAATGCGATGGTTCGCGCGGATCACGAACACCGTGTCATCCTGCGTGCATGAGCAGACGAGCGAACACCGGAGACCTTGAAAGCGATGGATATCGGTGACATGCACACTCTCTCACGACGTTGCACGCGTCGCCCCAGCACCATGAAGGCGGTTCTCTCAAGATGATCGGTTATCTGCTTCGCCGCATCCTCGCATCCATCCCGGTGATGGGCGTGGTGGCGCTGTTCGTCTTTCTCCTGCTGCGGCTGACGCCGGGCGATCCCGCCGCGATTCTCGCGGGCGATAACGCGACACCGGAGCAGCTCGAGCGCATCCGCATCACGCTCGGCTTGCACGAGCCGCTCTACATCCAGTTCTTCACCTGGATCAATCAGCTGCTGCATGGCGATCTCGGCGTCTCGCTGATCTCGAAGGTGCCGGTGCTGCAGATGATCGGCCAGCGCATCGAGCCGTCGATCTCGGTCGCGATCTCGACCATCATCCTGTCGATCCTCGTCGCCGTCCCGCTCGGCGTCATCGCGGCCTGGAAGCACGGCACCTGGATCGATCGTTTCGTGATGGCGCTCTCGGTGATCGGATTCTCGGTACCGGTGTTCGTCATCGGCTACATCCTGATCCAGCTGTTCGCGATCAACCTGCGCTGGGTCCCCGTCCAGGGCTTCAAGAGTCTCAGCGCCGGCTTCGGCCCGTTCTTCGAGCGCATCATCCTGCCGACATGCGCGCTGTCCTTCATCTACGTCGCGCTGATCGCGCGCATGACGCGCGCCGCGATGCTCGACGTGCTCGGCGAGGACTTCGTGCGCACCGCGCGCGCCAAGGGCGTCAGCGAGATCGCGGTGCTGCTGCGCCACGCGTTGCGCAATGCGGCCGTGCCCGTCATCACGGTGATCGGCTCCGGCTTCGCTCTGCTGATCTCCGGCGTCGTGGTCACCGAGAGCGTGTTCAACCTGCCCGGCATCGGCCGCCTCACCGTCGACGCCGTGCTGGCGCGCGACTATCCGGTGATCCAGGGCATGATCCTTCTGACCTCCTTCATCTATCTCGCGGTCAATCTCCTGATCGACCTCGCCTACACCCTGCTCGATCCACGCATCCGCTACTGAGGCCCTTTCCGATGGCGATCGTCACCACCCCTGAGCCGTCGATCCCGGTCACCACGCGACTGGGGCCCCGGTTCGGCTTTCTCACCTCGACCCCGATCATCGCCGTGGCGACTGTCTGCCTGTCGCTCATCGTGCTGATATCGATCCTGGCACCGCTGCTGGCGCCGCACGATCCCGTGCTGCTCGCTCCGGCGCAGCGGCTCAAGCCGTCGAGCGTGCAACACCTGCTCGGCACCGACGCGTATGGCCGCGACCTGCTGTCGCGCACGATCTATGGCGGCCGCATCTCGCTGCTGGTCGGCGTCGGCGCCGCGATCATCTCGATCGCGATCGGACTCGTGATCGGCCTCGTCTCCGGCTTCTTCCGCTGGGTCGACGCCATCCTGATGCGCGTGATGGACGGCCTGATGGCGATCCCGAGCATCCTGCTCGCCATCGCCGTCGTCTCGCTGTCGGGCGCCAGCGTCGGCACCGTGATGATCGCGATCACCATCGTCGAGATCCCGCGCGTCGCGCGCCTGGTCCGCTCGGTCGTGCTGACGGCACGCGAGGAGCCCTATGTCGAAGCTGCGATTTCATTGGGCACGTCGATGCCCAAGATCATGTGGCGGCATCTGATGCCGAACACGATCGCGCCGCTGATCGTCCAGGGCACCTACATCTGCGCCGCCGCGATTCTGACCGAGGCGATCCTGTCGTTTCTCGGCGCCGGCATCAGCCCGGAAACGCCGACCTGGGGCAACATCATGGCCGAGGGCCGCTCCTACTTCCAGATCAAGCCGTCGCTGATCTTCTGGCCGGGCCTGCTGCTGTCGATCGCCATCCTCTCGATCAACCTGATCGGCGACGCTGCCCGCGACGCGCTCGACCCGCGCATGAAGCAGCGCGAGGCCGGCAAGTGAAAATGGTTTTTCGTCATCGCGAGCGAAGCGACGCGATCCAGGGGCCGCACCCGGAGCCTGGATTGCTTCGTCGCTGTCGCTCCTCGCAATGACGGCGGAGAAATGAACACATGACCGATACCATCCTCGACATCGACAATCTCGTCGTCACCGTCGGCAAGACGAAGAACCCGAACGGCCCGCGCATCATCGACGGCGTCTCGATCAAGGTCGAGAAGGGCGAGACGCTCTGCGTCGTCGGCGAAAGCGGCTCCGGCAAGTCGGTGACCTCGCTGACCACGATGGGCCTGCTGCCGAAGAACGCGCTGCATGCGGTGGGCGGCAGCGTCAAGCTGGTCGGCGAGGAGCTGCTCACCGCCAGCGACCGCCGGCTGCGCGAGCTGCGCGCCACGCGGATGGCGATGATCTTCCAGGAGCCGATGACCGCGCTCAATCCGGTCGTGCCGGTCGGCCGCCAGATCGACGAGGTCTTGCGCGCGCATACGTCCCTCGACGCGCGGACGCGGCGCAGGCGCATCCTCGACATGATGGAGCAGGTCCACCTGCCCGACGTCGAGCGCATTTTCGGCTCCTATCCCCATCGCCTGTCCGGCGGCCAGCGCCAGCGCATCATGATCGCGATGGCCCTGGTGCTGGAGCCGAAACTCCTGATCGCCGACGAGCCGACCACCGCACTCGACGTCACCACGCAGAAGCAGATCCTCTCGCTGATCCGCGAGCTGCAGCGCGATCACGGCACCGCCGTGCTGTTCATCACCCACGACATGGGCGTCGTCGCGGAGATCGCCGACCGCGTCTCCGTGATGCGCCAGGGCCGCCTGGTCGAGACCGGTCCACTCGACAAGATCCTGCGTGCGCCAGAGATGGACTACACGCGCAACCTGCTGGCCTCGGTGCCCAGCCTGATCCCGCGCCCGCCACGGCCGGACAGCACCGAGCCGGTGGTGCTGGAGACCAACGAGCTCGGCAAGGTCTATCGCGAGCGTTCGTTCCTCGGCAAAGCGCGCGAGGTCGTCGCTGCGCAGAACGTCACGATCACCCTGCGCAAGGGCCGCACGCTCGGCATCGTCGGCGAGAGCGGCTCGGGCAAATCGACCGTGGCGCGCTGCATCGTGCGCCTGATCGATCCGACATCGGGCGGCGTCCGCCTCGCCGGCCACGAGATCTCGATCCTGACGCGGCGGCTGCTGCAGCCGCACCGCAAGCGCATCCAGATCGTGTTCCAGGATCCCTACCGCTCGCTCAACCCGCGGCTGACCGTCGGCGAAAGCATCGCCGAGGGACCGGTCAACTACGGCACCTCGCACGACAAGGCGATGGCGCGGGCGCGCGAGTTGCTCGAGCTGGTCGGCCTGCCCGCGGATGCGATCTCACGCTACCCGCACCAGTTCTCCGGCGGCCAGCGCCAGCGCATCGCCATTGCCCGCGCGCTCGCGCTCGATCCCGACGTTCTGGTCGCGGATGAAGCGGTGTCTGCGCTCGACGTCTCGGTGCAGGCGCAGGTGCTGGAGCTGCTCGACGAGATCCAGCGCCGGCTCGGCATCGCCATCCTGTTCATCACGCATGACCTGCGCGTCGCCGCGCAGATCTGCGACGACGTCGTCGTGATGCAGAAGGGCCGTATCGTCGAACAGGGCCCGGCCGGCGAGATCCTGACGCATCCGAAGGAGGCCTATACGAAATCCCTGCTCGAAGCCGCGCCGGGCCGGAACTGGGACTTCGCGAATTTCCGTCCGGTGTCGGAGGCGGTGGCGTAGGCGCGGTGGCGTAGCCCGCATGAGCGACAGCCGGCGCGCGGAACGCGCGGCGGCGATAGCGACATGCGGGGTCTCACGACCTTCGGCGATGAACCCGGATGTCGCTTCCGCCTTCGCCCTTCGGGCGAGGCGTGCGCTCATCCGGACTACGCGTTAGCGGCATGCAAAACGGCATCGCTCCTTCGCTTGCCTGCGCTGCGAGGGCCGGTCTAACGTCATGACACGTTCAACGGCCTGAGGCGAAGTAATGACGCGCGTCGCGATCGGCGGCTTTCTGCACGAGACCAATACATTCGCACCGACGAAAGCGGACTACGACGCGTTCATGCATGGCGGCGGCCGCGCCTCTATCGTTGATGCGGCCTCCGTGCTCACGACGATGCGCGGCATCAATGCCGGCCAGGCCGGCTTCATGGCGGTCGCGGAGGCCAACGGCTGGGACGTCGTGCCCACCATCGCCTGCGCGGCCAGTCCCTCGGCGCACGTCACCGAGGAAGCCTTCGAGCGCATCACGACCGTGATGGTCGAGCGCATCGAGGCCGCCGGCCCGCTCGATGGGGTCTATCTCGATCTGCACGGCGCGATGGTGACCGAGCATCTCGACGACGGCGAAGGCGAGATCCTTGCACGCGTGCGCAAGGTGATCGGCCCGAACGTGCCGCTGGTCGCGAGCCTCGACCTGCATGCCAACGTCACGCCCGAGATGATGGCACATGCCGATGCGCTGATCGCCTACCGGAAATATCCGCACACCGACATGGCCGACACCGGCCGCGCCAGCGCCGAGCACCTCGCGCTGCTGCTGGGCGCGAAGCAGCCGCTGGCGAAAGCATTCCGGCAATTGCCGTTCCTGATCCCGATCAGCTGGCAGTGCACCAACGACCAGCCGACCAAGGGCATCTACGAGAAGCTTGCGGCGCTGCAGAGCGAGGCCGTGCCGACGCTGTCGTTCGCGCCCGGCTTTCCCGCCGCCGACTTCGCGCATTGCGGCCCGAGCGTGTTCGCCTATGGCGCGCACGCAGGCCGACGCGGACGCGCGCGGCGGATGCGGTCGCGGCGATCGTCGCGGGCCACGAAAATGATTTCGACGGCCGCATCTACACGCCGGACGAAGGCGTGCGTCACGCGATGACGCTGGCGAAGACCGCGACCCGCCCGATCGTCATCGCCGACACCCAGGACAATCCCGGCGCCGGCGGCGACTCCGACACCACGGGCATGCTGCGCGCCCTGGTGCGCAACCGCGCCAGCCGCGCCGCGATCGGCATGATCTACGATCCGCAAGCGGCGCTCGCCGCGCATGCCGCCGGCGAAGGGGCCACCGTGACGCTGTCGCTCGGCGGCAAGAGCGGCATTCCCGGCGATGCGCCGTTCGAGGAGAGCTTCATCGTCGAGAAGATCTCCGACGGCCGCTTCATCGCTCCCGGCCCGTTCTACGGCGGCCGCAAGATGGAGATGGGTCCGTCCGCCGCACTGCGCATCGGCGATGTCAGGGTCGTCGTGGCCTCGCACAAGTCACAGCTCGCCGACCAGGAAATGTACCGCTTCGTCGGCATCGAGCCGACTGAGCAGGCGATCCTGGTCAACAAGAGCTCCGTGCATTTCCGCGCCGATTTCGAACCGATCGCCGAACATCTCCTGATCTGCGCCGCGCCCGGCGCGATGCCCGCCGATCCCTCCACCCTGCCCTGGACCAGCTTGCGTCCGGGCATCCGCCTCAAGCCGAACGGCCCGGCGTTCAAAGCATAAACCTTCTCAACGGAAACGCACCCATGCCGACCATCGATCGTATCCAAGGTTACGCCGACGAGCTCACCGCCATCCGCCGCGACCTGCACGCGCATCCCGAGATCGGCTTCGAGGAGACGCGCACCTCCGGCATCGTCGCCGAGAAGCTCGCGCAATGGGGCATCGAGGTGCATCGCGGCCTCGGCGGCACCGGGGTGATCGGCGTCCTCAAGGGCAAGAACGACAGCGGCAGGAAGATCGGCCTGCGCGCCGACATGGATGCGCTGCCGATGGAGGAGAACACCAACCTGCCGTGGCGCTCGACCATCCCCGGCTGTTTCCACGGCTGCGGCCATGACGGCCACACCACGATGCTGCTCGGCACGGCGCGCTATCTCGCCGAGACGCGCAATTTCGACGGCACCGTGCACTTCATCTTCCAGCCGGCTGAGGAAGGCCTCGGCGGCGCGCGGGCGATGATCAAGGACGGCCTGTTCCAGAAATTCCCCTGCGATGAGCTCTACGGTCTGCATAATGCGCCGGATCTGGAGCATGGCGAGATCGCCATCCTCCCCGGGCCGGCGATGGCCGGCGCCGACTTCTTCGACATCCGCATCTCCGGCTACGGCGCCCATGGCGCGATGCCCGAGCGCTCCAAGGACGCGGTGGTGATCGCAACCAGCGTCGCGCAGGCGATCCAGACGATCGTGAGCCGCAACGTCGAGCCGCTGCAGGCTGCCGTCGTCTCGATCACGCAGATCCATGCGGGCTCGGCCTACAACGTCATTCCGGGCGATGCCTGGCTGTGCGGCACCGTGCGCGCATTCTCGGATAGCGTGCGCGCGCTGGTGCGCGAGCGCATGCGCGCGATCTGCGCCGGCATGGCGGCGGCGTTCAATTGCGAGATCGATGTCGACATCCGCGACACGTTCAGCGTCCTGGTGAACCAGGAGGAGCAGTCCAAGGTGGTCGAGGAAGTCGCGCGCACCGTGGTCGAGCCGTCCAAGGTGCTGACCCGCTCGACGCCGAAGATGGGCAGCGAGGATTTCGCCGACATGCTGCAGACGATTCCGGGCGCCTATTTCTGGGTCGGCCATGACGGCTCGGTGCCCGTGCACAATCCCGGCTACGTGCTCGACGACAATATCCTGCCGATCGGCGCCAGCATGTTCGCCCGGATCATCGAGACGCGTCTTCCGGCGGCCTAGCGCGACTGACATACGTCAATGAGCGGGCGGCAGATCGAGATGAACTTCGGCGTGGGAGTACCAGCATGCACAAGCCCGTCTCGGATGACATCACCTCGCTTCACGATCTCTCCGCCGTCGACCTGATCGCCGGCTATCGCGCGCGCCAGTTCTCGCCGTCCGAGGTGATCGACGAGGTCCTGGCGCACGTGGCGGCGTGGGAGCCGCACGTCAAGGCGCTCTATCTGCTCGACGCCGACGCCGCACGGGCCGCGGCCAAGGCATCGACCGAGCGCTGGGCCAATGACGAGCCGGCCGGCGTGCTCGACGGCGTGCCGGCGACGGTGAAGGACAATCTCGCGACCAAGGGCCAGCCGATGCCGCTCGGCGCCGCTAGCGTGGCGCAGACGCCACTGGCGGCCGACGCGCCGCCGGTGGCCCGCCTGCGCGAGGCCGGCGCGATCATCTTCGCCAAGACCACGATGCCCGACTACGGCATGCTGTCATCGGGCCTGTCGAGCTTCCATCCGCTGACGCGCAATCCATGGGATCTGCGCATGAACCCCGGAGGTTCCAGCGCCGGCGCGGGTGCTGCCGCCGCCGCGGGCTACGGCCCGCTGCATGTCGGCACCGACATCGGCGGCTCGATCCGCCTGCCCGCGTCGTGGTGCGGCCTCGTCGGCCTCAAGCCGAGTTTCGGCCGCGTGCCGATCGATCCGCCCTATGTCGGCCGCGTTGCCGGTCCGATGACACGCATCGTCGACGACGCCGCGCTGATGATGAGCGTGCTGTCGAAGCCCGACCGCCGCGACGGCACCAGCCTGCCGCCGTCGGACCTGCACTGGAAGGTCGCGGAGAAGCCGGTGCGCAAGCTGCGCATCGGCTTGATGCTCGATCTCGGCGGCGTCGGCCAGTCGCTCGAGGAGCCGGTGCGTGCGACGACGCTGGCGGCAGCCAAGGCGTTCGAGGACGCCGGCGCCGTCATCAGCGAGGTCAAGGGCTTCCTGACGCGCGACATGCTCGACGGTCTCGACAATTTCTGGCGGGCGCGGCTGTGGGACGATCTGGCGCGGCTGGCGCCCGAGGTGCGCGCCAAGACCCTGCCCTATATCCTGCAATGGGCCGAGCGCGGCGCCGCACTCTCGGGCGTCGAGGTCATCAGGGGCTTCAACGTCACGATGGCCCTGCGCACGGCGGCAGCGAGACTGTTCTGCGACCACGACTACATCATTTCGCCGGTCTCGCCCGGCGTGAAGTTTCCGGCCGAGTTCGCTTCGCCCATCAACGATCCCCAGGCGCCGTTCGAGCACATCACCTACACCGTGCCGTGGAACATGTCGGAGAACCCGGCGATCTCGGTCAATGCCGGCTATGACGCCGACGGCTTCCCGATCGGCCTGCAGATCATCGGCCGCCGCTTCGACGATCTCGGCGTGCTGGGGTTGGCGAAGACGTTCGAAGGATTGCGCGGCGAACAGCGGCCGTGGCCGAAGGCACCGGTTGTGTAGCCCGGATGAGCGCAGCGACATCCGGGGTCATCGATGCAGCCGTGAGACCCCGCATGTCGCTACGCTCATGCGGGCTACAGGCTCTTCGTTTGGGAAGGAGATGTTTCCACGCGTCATTGCGAGCGCAGCGAAGCAATCCAGACTGTCTCCGCGGAAGGATTCTGGATTGCTTCGCTGCGCTCGCAATGACGGGAGAGCCCGTCGTACCGGCGCCGCATCGCCCGCGGAGAGATGAGGCACTCTGTTTCATCCCGCCGTCGAGGCAAACGGCGGGCATGTCGCCGCGTGCGACGCGCGCCGCGCTTTTGCCCACTCTACGGAATACCCGACGCACAGCTTGCCGTATGGCGCGGTTCGATGCTTGCGCATCGCCGCGGAATGACGTTTCTAACAACGAGAACAACAAGACTTCAGGAAACACCCATGGCCTACCAGACCATTCTCTATGATGTCGCGGACAAGATCCTCACCATCACGCTCAACCGGCCGGAGAAGCTCAACGCCTTCACCGGCACCATGATGGAGGAGCTGATCGACGCCTTCGATCGCGCCGACAAGGATGACGGCGTCAGGGCCATCATCGTCACCGGTGCGGGCCGCGCGTTCTGCGCCGGCGCGGACCTCTCGTCCGGCGCCGACACCTTCGACCGCGACGCCAAGCGCGGTCCGGTGAAGCGCCATGCGGATGGCCGTGTCGACTATTCCGATCCGCAGGTGCGTGACGGCGGCGGCCAGGTCACTTTGCGAATCTTCAAGTCGCTCAAGCCGGTGATTGCCGCAGTGAACGGCCCTGCCGTCGGCATCGGTGTCACCATGCAGCTCGCGATGGACATCCGCATCGCCTCGGAGGCGGCGCGCTTCGGTTTTGTGTTCTCCCAGCGCGGCATCGTGCCGGAGGCCGCGTCGAGCTGGTTCCTGCCGCGCATCGTCGGCATCTCGCAGGCGCTGGAATGGTGCTACACCGGTCGCGTCTTCCCGGCGCAGGAGGCGCTCGCCGGCCGTCTCGTCAGCAAGGTCGTGCCGCCGGACGATCTGTTGCCGACCGCCCGCACCCTGGCGCGCGAGATCGCCGACAAGACCGCACCGGTGTCGATCGCGCTGATCCGCCAGATGATGTGGCGCATGATGAGCGCCGACGATCCGATGGAGGCGCACAAGGTCGACAGCCGCGGCATCTACGCGCGCGGCCGCTCCGAGGACGTCAAGGAAGGCGTGGTGTCGTTCCTGGAGAAGCGCCCGGCGCAGTTCAAGAACACGGTATCCGCCGACATGCCCGACTATTTCCCGTGGTGGGACGAGCGGGAGTACAAGTAATCTCTCCCCGTCATTGCGAGGAGCACTTGCGACGAAGCAATCCAGAAGTCTTTTGAAACTCTGGATTGCTTCGCTCCGCTCGCAATGACGGCGTCAATTTGTTCATTCCGCCGCAGGATGCCGTTTGGCGAAGAACGACGTCCAGGATGCCGCACGATGGATCACGGTACGGGTCCCGGCTCAAGGCTGGGACGACAGCGAGGACGTGGCGGCGTTTGTGCCTCAATCCATCACGAGCGCGACGCGGCCGATCGCCCTGCGGTCGATCAGCAGGCGCATCGCCGCGGCATAGCTCTCGAACGGCACGCGATGCGAAACGTTGGGGCGCAGTCTGCCCTGCTCCGCGAAATCGAGCAGCGCGGCCATGCGGCGCTCGCCCAACTCCGGATTCTTGCGGACGGCTTCGCCGGCACGGACGCCGAGCACGCTGGCGCCCTTCATCAGGATCAGATTAGTACGCGCCAAGCCAATGCCGCCGGTGAAGCCGATGACGAGCAGCCGCGCCCCCAGGCGATGCAGCGCACGCTGTTCTCGAACACCTCGCCACCGACCGGATCGAACACGACGTCGACGCCGCGTCCATCGGTGATACGCTTGACGGCGTCGCGGAACGGCTCCCGCGCATACAGCACGAGATGATCGGCGCCACGTGCCTTGGCCACCGCGAGCTTCTCCTCCGACGACGCCGCCGCGATCACGGTGGCGCCGAGCAGCTTGCCGAGCTCGACGGCAGCCAGCCCGACGCCGCCGCCGGCGCCATGCACCAGCAGCGTCTCGCCTGGCTCGAGCTGGCCGCGATCGACCAGCGCGTGATGCGCGGTGCCGTGGCCGGCCAGATAGGTCGCGCCCTCCGCATAGTCGAAGGTCGACGGCAGCGGGGTGAGCTGGCTCGCGGCCACCACCGCCTCCTCGGCATAGGCGCCGAAGCGCATGCGCACGATCACCTTGTCGCCTACCCCGTGATCCGTCACGGCGGGCCCGGTCTCGATCACCTCACCGGCCGCTTCGACGCCGGGCGTGAACGGCAGCTCCGGCTTGAGCTGGTACTCCCCCGCCGCCATCAGGATGTCCGGGAAATTGATGCCGGCCGCGCGGATCCTCACCCGCACCTCGCCGTCCGCCAGCGGACGTGACGCCAGGTCTTCGAGCCTCAGCTTCTCCGGCGGGCCGAGCTCGCGGCAGACGATCGCCCGCGGCATCAGACGGCGCGCCCCTTCGTCCTTGCCAGCGCTTCGCGTATCAGCGGCAGGCGGTCGTTGCCGAAATACATGTCGGTCACGTCGACGAAGATGGTCGGCGAGCCGAAGCCGCCGCGCTTGACGACCTCCTCGGTGTTGATGCGCAGCTGGTCCTTGATGCCCTGCTGCGCGATGCCGTCGAAGAACGCCTTCGGATCGATGCCGACCCGCCGGCACGCCTCGGTCAGCACCGCGTCCTGCGAGATGTCCTGGTCCTCGCCCCAGTAGATCTCGAACACGGCCCGCGCGAACGGCACCATGTCCTGCCCCAGCCAGATGCAGCCGCGCATCGCCTTGACGCTGTTCACCGGGAACACCGATGGCGGCATCTTGATCTTGAGCCCGGCCGAGCGTGCCCAGTCGCCAAGGTCCTTCAGCATGTAGGCCGCCTTGGCCGGCACCGGCTTCTCACGTTGCGCATAGACGCTCGGATTGACGGTATTGAAGATGCCGCCGACCAGGATCGGCCGCCAGACGATGTCGGCGCCGAACTCGCGCGCGAGCGGCTGGATGTTGTGGAAGGCGAGATAGGTCCAGGGGCTGGAGCAATCGAAGAAGAATTCGATCATCGTATTTCCTCACGGTCTCGATAAGTTCGCCATTGCGCGCGCAAAAATCCGGAGTGTGGTCGTGGCCCCTGGATGGCTTCGCTGCGCTCGCAATGACGGCGGAGAGCGTTGGCGCAACCACTCTCTCCGTCATTGCGAGGAGCGGAGCGACGAAGCAATCCAGGGGCTGCAGCACATGGTCTTCATGGTTTGGCGTCATGCTCCTCGCGCCTGGAGCTCGCTCACGATCTCCCCGTCATCTCCTTCGCCTGTCCGCCGAACATGACGTGGCGCGTCCTTTCGTTGAACAGCTCCTTGACGAACTTGCCGATCGCCAGCCCCGCCTGCAGCTTGGGCCGCGCGCGCAAGTCCGCGTACCAACGCTTGATGTCGGGATAGTCGTCGAGCGTAAACCCCTGGGCCTTGTGCGTCATCACCCAGGGAAAGCAGGCGATGTCGGCGATCGAGTAGTCGTCGCCGGCGACATAGGCGGCGGTCTTGCCGAGCTGCACGTCGAGCACGTGAAACAGCCGCGCCACCTCGTCGCGGTAACGCTGAATCGCATAAGGAATCTTCTCGGCGGCATACAGCGCGAAATGACCGTGCTGGCCCATCATCGGCCCGAGCCCCGCCATCTGCCACATCACCCATTGGATGACGCGCGAGCGCGCGCGCATCTCCGATGGCAGGAAGCGGCCGGTCTTGTCGGCGAGATAGATCAGGATGGCGCCGGTCTCGAACACCGAAAACGGCGCGCCGCCATCGGCCGGCGCGTGATCGACGATCGCGGGAATCCGGTTGTTGGGGCTGATCGCCAGGAAGTCCGGCTTGAACTGATCTCCGGCGCGGATGTCGACGGGAATGACGGTATAGGGCAGCCCGAGTTCCTCGAGCATGATCGAGATCTTCCAGCCGTTCGGCGTCGGCGCGTAATGGAGATCGATCATGCTTCCCCGATTCCTTCCCCGGACCATTATGCCGCGCCGCGGAACACACGAGGCGGTTTCGTTCTTCTGTACCTGAAGGGTAAGCCATGGCAGACAGGCGCTCAAGCCTGACCGCCCCCTACGCCGGAGAGTTCGACCATGCTGTTTCCATCGACCATCGCAGGATCGCTGCCGAAGCCGGAATGGCTGGCCGAGCCCAACGTGCTGTGGGCCCCGTGGAAGTCGAAGGGCGACGAACTTGCCCGCGCCAAGCGCGATGCGACGATCCTGGCGCTGAAGCTGCAGGAGGATTCCGGCATCGACATCCTCACCGAAGGCGAGCAGTCGCGGCAGCATTTCGTGCACGGCTTCCTCGAGCGTGTCGAGGGCATCGACTTCGCGCACAAGGTCGAGATGGGCATCCGCAAGGACCGCTACAAGGCGATGGTGCCGCAGGTCGTCGCACCGCTGTCGCTGAAGGGTCGCGTCCATGGCGACGAGGCGCGGATCGCGCGCACGCACACGACGCGCGCCGTGAAGTTCACCCTGCCTGGGCCGATGACGATCATCGACACCATCGCCGACAACTACTACGGCGACCGCGTCAAGATGGCGTTCGCCTTCGCCGAGCTGTTGAACCAGGAGGCCAAGGCGCTGCATGACGACGGCATCGACATGATCCAGTTCGACGAGCCCGCCTTCAACGTCTACATGGACGAGGTCCGCGACTGGGGCATCAAGGCGCTGGAGCGCGCCGCCGAGGGGCTGACCTGCCCGACTGCGGTGCACATCTGCTACGGCTATGGCATCAAGGCCAACACCGATTGGAAGGAGACGCTGGGCAGCGAGTGGCGGCAGTATGAGGAGACCTTCCCCGTCATCGACGCCAGCAGCATCCAGCAGGTCGCGGTCGAATGCCGCAATTCGAAGGTGCCGATCGAGCTGCTCGGGCTGCTGAAGAGCAAGATCGTGCAGGCCGGCGTCATCGACGTCGCCAGCGACGAGATCGAAACCGCCGAGGACGTCTGCAAGACCATCGAGGACGTCATGAAGGTGGTGCCGAAGGAGAACATCATCGCCACCACCAATTGCGGCATGGCGCCGATGCGGCGCGAGGTCGCCGAGGCCAAGCTGATGGCGCTCGGCACCGGCGCGAAGCTGGCACGGCAGCGGTTCGCCTGATCCGCTCATCATCCGGCCGATGGGGCCCCTGCTTTTTCCGCCCGTCGTTCCGGGGCGTACGGAGCACGAGCTCGGACTCCATAGCCACGAGCGGTCATGAGGCGCGGGATGGACGTAGCGCTAGTCTACGTCCAACCACCGCTCGGGGTCATGGATTCCGGGCTCATCGCTTTCGCGATGCCCGGAATGACGACGCGGAGGGATCTGGCTCGTCGTCATGCCTTCGTGGCCGGGAGGCCATGAAATCTCAAGGACGTTTCAGCAGATTTTTTCTGCACTGCACCCACGGCATTGCACCTTCATCGATGGGCTGGCCGGCGCAAATCGCTGACGTTGGGATCACAGCCCAACGAACCGTCAGCTCGCGCGCTGGTAGAACAACACCGAACCCGCAACATTGTGGACGAAGTGTGTCTTTGCTGCGCTTGACAGAATGTGTCTGCGCGTTTCATTTCGTTAACGAGCGCGCGTATTGCGGGAATTTCTTGTCGCGTAGATCGGTTCGGATCTGAAATCGCCTTACATTGCTGGGGATCGAAATGGCTTGCCTTGCGAGAACGCTGCCTGCTGTCCGAAATTCAAAGCCGCGGCGCTGGCTGGCCATCTCGATCCTGCTTGCGGGAACGATGCTGAGCACCCAGGCCCTGGCGATCGACGTCGCCAACCAGACCGACTGGAATACGGCGGTGGCGGCGGTCGCAGCCGCGGGCGCCAATTCGACCGTCACCATCAACATCACCAGCGGCTTCACATTGTCGAGCTCGCTGGCGCAGCTTCAGGCCGCCAACAGCAACGTCACGGTGAACATCACCGGTAACGGCCAGACGATCGACGGCGCTGCCTCGTTTCAGGGCATCGTCGTCAACGGCGCCAACGCCCCGACCGTCAACATCTCCAGCCTGTCGATCAGCAACACCGCGGCGATCGGCGGCAATGGCACCAACGGACAGGCCGGCTATTACAGCGCAGGCTTGGCCTACGGCTCCGGCGGTGGCGGCGGTGGCGGTCTCGGCGCCGGCGGTGGATTGTTCGTCGGCAGCGGCGCCAACGTGACGCTCTCCACCGTGACCTTCACCGGCAACACGGCGACCGGCGGCACCGGCGGCACTGGCGGCAGCGCGCAGAACACTGCCGCCGATCCGGTCAATGGCGGCAATGGTGGCGTCGGCGGTGCTGCGAACAATGGCGGCGCCAGCGGCGGTGGCGGCGCGGGCGGCACCGGCGGACATGCCGGCGGACAGGGCACCGCCGGCACGGCGGGCGCATCGCTCGGCGACGGTGGTGGCGGTGGCGGCGGCTCCGGCACCACCAGCAGCACCTCCTATACGCAGAACAATGCCGGCGGCGCCGGCAATGCCAATGGCGGCACCGGTGGCGCTGGCGGCGACGGCGTCACCAACAACAACGGCAGCCAGGGGCCCGGCTCCGACGGCGGCTTCGGCGGCGCCGGCGGCGCGGCCAATGGCGGCGCGATCTACGTCGCCACCGGCGGCACACTGACGATCCTCGATTCGGGGATCTCGGGCGCGGCGGCCGTCGGCGGTGCGGGCGGCAGCTCGGGCATCGGCGCGGGCCCGAGCTCGTTCAACGGCACGGCCGGTGCGACCGGCGCCAGCGCGGGCGCGGCGCTGTTCTCGGCGGCGTCACCGCCAATATCGGCGTGTCCAGCGGCAACGTGACCTATGCCAACAGCATCGGCGGCACCGGCTTCACCACCGGCGGCGTCAACACCGCAATCAACAAGACCGGCGCGGGCACGCTGACGCTGTCGGCCACCAACAACTTCACCGGCAACGTCAATATCACCGCCGGCACCGTCTCGATCGCCGACACCACCAATCTCGGCAACGCCGCCAACGACGTGGTCATTTCGAACGGGGCCACCCTGGCGGTGACCGGCACGACGACGCTCGCCAACGGCCGCGACTTCAAGATCGCCGGCCTGTCGACGCTCGACATTGCCAGCGCCACCACCACGACGTTGCAGGGCATCGTCGCGGATGGCGCCTCGGCCGGCACTCTGGTCAAGGCCGGCGGCGGCATCCTGCTGCTCTCGGGCGCGAATACCTACACCGGCGCGACCAACGTCAACGGCGGCACGCTGCGCGCGGGCACGGCGAACGCCTTCGGCGCCAGCACGGTCTTCAGCGTCCTGTCCGGCGGCACGCTGGACCTCAACGGCTTCAACAAGACATTCGGGACGTTGAGCGGCGATGGCAGCGTGATCGGCGCCAATGCGACGATCTCCGGCACGTTCGCGCCCGGCAATGGCACCCCTGCCTCCTCCATGGCGATCACCGGCAACCTCGCGTTCCAGTCGGGTGCGCAATATCTGGTGCAGGTGAATCCGAGCACGGCGTCCTTCGCGGCCGTGACCGGCACTGCGACGCTCGGTGGCGCCGCCGTCACCGCGACCTTCGCGAACGGCACCTACATCTCCAAACAATACACCATTCTGACCGCCACCGGCGGCATCAGCGGGACGTTCAGCGGCATTACCAACACCAACCTCCCGGCCGGGTTCACCTCGACGCTGAGCTATGACGGCAATGATGTTTTCCTCAACCTCTCGATGGGGGCGTCGGCGGGGAACATCAATCAACAGAACGTCAGCAACGCGCTCACCAACTACTTCAACACGAATGGCAGCATTCCGGTCGTATTCACCGGCCTGACGCCGGCCGGGCTGACGCAGATCTCGGGCGAGACCTCGACCGGCTCGCAGCAGACGACGTTCAACGCAATGACGCAGTTCATGGGCGTCATGACCGATCCGTTCATTGGCGGCCGCGGCGACCAGGGTTCTGGGCCCAACGGCGCGATCGGCTATGCCGAGGAGACGCTCGCTTACGCCGCCAAGCGCAATCCGAACGACGCCCTGGCCGCGATCTACAGCAAGGCGCCGGCAGCGCCCGTCGCCAGGCCGAGCTGGAGCGTGTGGGCGGCCAGCTTCGGCGGCTCCCAGACCACCGACGGCAACACCGCGCTCGGCTCGAACAACACCACCAGCAACGTCTACGGCACGGCCGTCGGCGCCGACTACCGCTTCTCACCGTTCACCATCGCCGGTTTCTCGATGGCCGGCGGCGGCACCACGTTCAGCGTCGCCAATGGCGGCAGCGGCCGATCCGACCTGTTCCAGGCCGGCGCCTTCGTCCGGCACAATATCGGCGCGGCCTACATCTCGGGGGCGCTGGCCTATGGCTGGCAGCACGTCACCACCAACCGCACGGTGACCGTGGCCGGCATCGACCAGCTCCGAGCCGGTTTCGATGCCAACACCTATGCGGGCCGCCTCGAAGGCGGCTACCGCTTCATCTCGCCGTGGATGGGGTTCGGAATCACGCCCTACGCCGCGGCCCAGTTCACCACCTTCGACCTGCCGGCCTATGCCGAAAGCGCGGTCACCGGCGCCAACACCTTCGCGCTCCGCTTCGGATCGCAGAGCGTGACCGATACGAGGTCGGAGCTCGGCCTTCGCACCGACAAGGCCTATGCGCTGAGCGATGGCGTGTTCACGCTGCGCAGCCGTTTCGCCTGGGCCTATGACTTCAACCCCAGCCGGTCGGTCGGGGCCACGTTCCAGACCCTGCCGGGCGCATCCTTCGTCGTCAACGGCGCGCGGCAGGCGCAGAACTCGGCGCTGACGACGGTCGCCGCCGAGATGAAGTGGAGGAACGGCTGGTCGGCCGGAGCAAGCTTCGAGGGTGAGTTCTCCGACGTGACCCGCAGCTACGCCGGCAAGGGCATCGTGCGCTACACGTGGTGACGCGCAAGGCGCGCCGCGCGGCACATCCGTACGGCGCCCTGATCATCGATGGTCAGGTCATCGCGCTCGGATGCAGCACCGGCGTGTAGCCCGCCTTTATCGCGCGCAGCGTCGAGGGCGGGGTCAGCAGCAACGCGTCGGTGATCCCTGCGCGTGGAGCGTCATACCCCGCCGCCGACCAGGGCAGCGCCCGGCCGTTTCGGATCAGAAAGCTCACCTCGTCCACCTGCAACATGGCGCCGTCAGGCAACGCGGCAAGCGGCATCGGCAGCGGATGCAGGCGCTTGCGACCACGATCGAGGCGCTCGCGATGAAGCACCCGATCGATCTCAGAAGCGCGCATACCGCTGACGCCGTTGCCCTCCTCCCACGCCGCGCGAAACCTGTTGGCGTCGTCGCGCCGGCAATAGAAGCAGGGTCGATGACCGGCGGCGAAGGCGGTGGCCTCGTCGAGAAAGAACAGCTCGGTCCAGCTTCGCCTCGCCATCACCTCGCGCCGGCGGCCGCGAAACTCGCACAGGCAGACCAGCCAGGCCGGGCTCGACCAGCGCTTCCGCAACAGCGTCTTCGTCGCGGGATCATGGATGATGCCGCGATTGCCGGTGAACAGCCCGCGCTCCGGCACGGCAACGATGTCGCCCATCGGCGTGACGCGGTTCTGCAGTGGCATGGCGGCGCTCCGCGTGAGCCGTCATTGCGAGGAGCCCACGGGTCTCGCCTTCGGCGAGCCCGAGGGCAGGCTCCGCGACGAAGCAATCCAGAGTCCCGTCCACAGCCCTGGATGGCTTCGCTTCGCTCGCAATGACGGCGCTAGGCTCACGCCGCCCCGTCGCGCAGCGGCGGCGCGAAGGACAGCGCGGTGTCCCAGGGGAAGAAGATCCAGGTGTCCTGCGACACCTCGGTGATGAAGGTGTCGACCAGCGGCCGGCCTTTCGGCTTGGCGTAGACGGTGGCGAAATGCGCGTCGGGGAGGATTTCGCGGACCATGCGTCCGGTCTTGCCGGTGTCGACGAGATCATCGACGATCAGGAGCCCCTTGCCGGTGCCGCCGCCGAGTTGCGCCGTGTCGGCCGAGATGCCCTTCAGGACCTGCAGCTCGCCCTGCTTGGTGTGGTCATAGCTCGCGATGCAGATCGTATCGATGACGCGCACGCCAAGCTCGCGCGCCACGATCGCCGCCGGCACGAGTCCGCCGCGGGTGATGGCCACGACGGCATGAAACGGCCCGATCTCGTTCAGCCGCCAGGTCAGCGCCCGGCAATCGCGATGAAACTGGTCCCAGGACACCGGGAAGGCCCGGCCCGCGCGCTCCTCTGCACTCAAAGTCTTGTCTGGCATCTCATCTCGTCCGTGAGTTCTCGAAAGCTGCCCATGCTTTAGCGCGTCACGTTGAGCCCGGCGAGCATCTCCTTCACCGCCGCCATCGCGGCCGACAGCTTGTCCTGGTCGCGCGAGCGCACGACGAGATGCGTGTTCGGCTTCTGGTCCTCGTCGATGAAGGGATAGCTGCCGATGATGGTCTCGGGGTGCGCCTTGGCGATCTCGCGCAAGGGGCCGCCGATGTCGCCCTCACGGGCATTGGCCCGCACGGTCTCCGACAGCATGCGCACGCCGGATTTCAGCTTCGGCGCGACGATGTCCATCATCGCCTGCATGATCGACGGTACCCCGGCCATGACGATGACGTTGCCGAGCTTGAAGCCGGGCGCCAGGATCGTGGCGCTCTGGATCAATTCAGCCCCGTCGGGGATGCGCGCCATGCGCAGCCGCGCCTCGTTCAGCTCCTGCTCGCTCCAACGCTCGCGGAAGCGCGCCACCACCTCGGGATGGTGGTCGATGCCGACGCCGAACGCCTTCGCGACCGCATCCGCGGTGATGTCGTCATGGGTCGGCCCGATGCCGCCGGTGGTGAACACATAGGTGTAGCGATGCCGCAGCGCGTCCAGCGCCGCGATGATGTCCGGCTCGTCGTCGGAGACCACCCGGACCTCCTTGAGGTCGATGCCGAGATTGGTGAGGTATTCGGCGATGAAGCCGATGTTCTTGTCCTTGGTCCGGCCGGACAGGATCTCGTCGCCGATGACCAGCAACCCCGCGGTGACGATCTCGCTCATGGTTTCTCCTCGCATCTGTCGTCTCTTTTGGCCCGTCACGGCGCCAATGTCATCCGGAACGTCGCAGGGTATGCCGCGGATTTGAGCACCACGCAGCCGGTTTTTCGGGCACGGCCTTCGCACCCCCCACGAAATGCCGCACGAGAATGCATATCGCGCTGGCCCGGCCCTTGCTACCATCCTCGGGAGTCATGCAGTGTATGGCGAGGCTGGGACACACGGGCATCTATGGCAGTTGCGTTCGACGAAATGAACGAGCCGGGCGGCGAGGTCCGTCAGGCTTATCAGGAGCTGTCGCGGTGGCTGAAGGAAACGCCGCCGGAGGCGCTGGAGTATCGCCGCCACGAGGCGGAGCTGCTGTTCCGGCGAATCGGCATCACCTTCGCGGTCTATGGCGAGGCCGAGGCGCAGGAGCGGCTGATCCCCTTCGACGTCATTCCGCGCATCCTCTCGGGCAAGGAATGGACGCTGCTGGAAAAGGGACTGAAGCAGCGCGTCAAGGCGCTGAACATGTTCCTGCGCGACATCTATCACGGCCGCGACATCCTGCGCGCCAACGTCGTGCCCGATGATCTGATCTTCCAGAACCCGGTCTTCCGCCCCGAGATGAACGGGCAGGACGTGCCGCACGACGTCTACGTCCACATCGCCGGCATCGACATCGTCCGCGTCGACGCCGACGACTTCATCGTGCTCGAGGACAACGCGCGCACGCCGTCGGGCGTGTCCTACATGCTGGAAAACCGCGAGATCATGATGCGGCTGTTCCCGGACCTGTTCGCGCGCCACCGCGTCGCGCCGGTCGAACGCTATCCGGACGAGCTGCTGTCGTGCTTGCGCTCGGTCGCGCCGCTCAGCGCCTCGGCCGAGCCGACGGTGGCGCTGATGACGCCCGGCATCTACAACTCCGCCTACTACGAGCACTCCTTTCTCGCCGACAAGCTCGGCATCGAGCTGGTCGAGGGCCGCGACCTCATCGTCAAGAACGACGAGGTGTTCATGCGCACCACGGAAGGGCTGAAGCGGGTCGACGTGATCTACCGCCGCGTCGACGACGACTTCCTCGACCCCCTCACCTTCCGCCCGGATTCGGCGCTCGGCGTGCCGGGCCTGATGTCGGCCTACGTCGCCGGCAACGTCACGCTCGCCAACGCGGTCGGCACCGGCATCGCCGACGACAAGGCGATCTACTCCTACATGCCCGATGTCGTGAAGTTCTATCTCGGCGAGGAGCCGATCCTGAAGAACGTGCAGACCTGGCGCTGCCGCGAGCCGCAGGATCTGTCCTACGTGCTCGACCATCTCGGCGAGCTCGTGGTCAAGGAGGTGCACGGCTCCGGCGGCTACGGCATGCTGATCGGCCCGGCCGCCACCAAGGCGACGATCGAGGCGTTCCGCGACAAGCTCAAGCGCGAGCCGGAGGGCTTCATCGCGCAGCCGACGCTGGCGCTGTCGACCTGCCCGACCTGCGTCACGTCAGGGCTGGCACCGCGCCATGTCGATTTGCGCCCGTTCGTGCTGACCGGCCGCGACCGCACCACCATCGTGCCCGGCGGCCTCACCCGCGTGGCGCTGAAGGAAGGCTCGCTGGTGGTGAATTCCAGCCAGGGCGGCGGCACCAAGGACACATGGGTGCTGGATGAGTAAGCCTCGCCGCCCTCGCTTCACGCGCTTCGTTCCCGTGCATGCCTTCCCCCTCGCCGGGGCGGGTTCACATCGCACCTCATAGATTGCCCATGCTGTCGCGCACCGCCGAAAATCTGTACTGGCTGGCCCGCTACGTCGAGCGCGCCGAGTACCTCGCCCGCACCATCGACGCCACCCTGCGCGTCACGGCGCTTCCCGCGGCCTATATCGGCAAGACCAATGAGTGGGAATCGGCGCTGATGACCGCCGGCGTCAATGTCAGCTTCTACGAGCATTACTCCGAGGCCAACGAGCAGAACGTCGTCGAATATCTCTCGTTCAACCAGTCGAACCCGTCCTCGATCAAGAACTGCATCGAGGCCGCCCGCCTCAACGCCCGCTCGGTGCGGACAGCGCTGACATCGGAGATGTGGGACACCCTCAACGGCTCCTGGATCGAGCTCCAGGAGGTCTGGAGCAAGGGCACCAAGACGCGCGAGGAGCTGGCGCGCTTCCTGCGCTTCGTGCAGGAAACCTCGCTGCGCTTCGACGGCTCGGCCTACCGGACCATGCTGCGCAACGACGCCTACTGGTTCTCGCGGCTCGGCCTGCATCTGGAGCGCGCCGACAACACCGCCCGCATTCTCGACGTCAAATATCACGTGCTGCTGCCCGAGGAGGAGCATGTCGGCGGCCCGCTGGACTATTATCAGTGGACCTCGATCCTGCGTTCGGTCTCGGCGCTGACGGCCTATCACTGGGTCTATCGCGAGACGCTGAAGCCCTGGCTGATCGCGGACCTCTTGATCCTCAACGACACGCTGCCGCGCTCGCTGGCGAGCTGCTACGGCAACCTCGTCCGCAATCTCGACCAGATCGGCGTCGCCTATGGCCGCCAGGGGCCGCGCAGCGCCATGCCCGCGGCGTCCGCAACCGGCTCGACCACTCCAACATGGACGACATCTTCCAGCGCGGCGTGCACGAGTTCATCCAGGAGTTCATCGCCGACAATTCGCGACTTGGAGAGATCATCACCAAGCAGTATCTGATCTGAGCGCCCGGGGCGCAGCGGAAACAGCGATGGGATGGGCGGCCGTCGAACTGTGTCCGCGAGACCACGTCCTGCGCCCGGCGCCCTCTCTTTCGCGCGAGGGGTCCTCCTTCCCCTTTCAGGGAGAGGTGAAACGAACTACCGCCGACAGCACATCTGACGAAGACTGGTCGATCGCCATGCGCCTGCGCATCTCCCATTCCACCACCTACCGCTACGAGCCGGCGGCGACCGGCGCCATCCAGATCATCCGCATGACGCCCGGCAGCAATGACGGCCAATATGTGGCGGAGTGGCAGATCGACGTGTCGACCGATGCCCGCCTCGACATGCACGAAGACGCATTCGGCAACGTCACCCATGTGATCACCCATGGCGCGCTCGAGGACCTCACGATCACAGCCGAAGGCCTGGTCGAGACGCACGACACCGGCGGCGTGCTGAAGGGAGCGGACGAGCGCTTCCCGCCCAGCTTCTTCCTCAGGCAGACCCCTCTCACGGCCGCCAATGCCGCCATGGCCGCCGTCGTGCGCGATCTGTGCGCGGAATCGGAGAGCGACGTGCTCGGTCTTCTGCACACGTTGATGACCCAGGTCTACGAGCACATGACCTTCGACGAGGATCCGACCCACAGCGGCACCTCGGCGGCGGAAGCCTTCGTGCTGAAGCGCGGCGTCTGCCAGGACTATGCGCACATCTTCATCGCCTGCGCGCGCGCCGCCGGCATCCCCTCGCGTTTCGTGTCCGGCCACTTCCTGCGCTCCGATGGTGCAGTGCATCAGGAGGCCGGCCATGCCTGGGCGGAGGCCTATGTGCCGGATCTGGGCTGGGTCGGTTTCGACGCCGCCAACTGCATCTGCACCACCGACGCCCATGTCCGGGTCGCGATCGGGCTCGATTATCTCGGTGCCGCCCCGGTGCGCGGCACACGCTATGGCGGCGGCACCGAGACGCTCACCGTCAAGGTGAAGGTCGAGCAGGTCGGCCGCGCCGGCCAGTCGCAATCCCAGTCGCAGCGGCAGTCCTGAATCCTGGAACTCCGCTCGCAGCCTGTAGCCTGTAGCCTGTATGAGCGAAGCGACATGCGGGTTCTCCAAGAGGGCGCGTGAGACCCCGGATATCGCTCCCGCCGGCGCCTTACGGGCGTCGGCTGTCGCTCATCCGGGCTGCGGCACTGCGGGGTTGGACGAGCAGGCGATTTTCGCTAGTAATTCGCGCAATGGCTCAAGGGGACTGAGATGACCTATTGCTGCGGAATTCTGGTGCGTGACGGCCTCGTCATGATCGCGGACACCCGAACCAATGCCGGTCTCGACAACGTCTCGACCTTCCGAAAGCTGCACATCTTCTCCAATCCCGGCGAGCGCATCGTGGCGGTCGCCAGCGCCGGCAATCTCGCCATCAGCCAGTCCGTGCTGTCGACCCTGACCGAAGGGATGGAAGACCCCGAGACCGGCGAGGTCGAGACGCTGATGAATGCGCCCACCATGTTCCAGGCGGCGCAGCGCATCGGCAAGGCGATCCGCACGGTGCACGCCACCGAGGGCCCGGCGCTGAAGGCCGAGGACATCTCGTTCGACGTCTCGTTCCTGTTCGGCGGCCAGATCAAGGGCTCGCGGATGCGGCTGTTCATGGTCTACACCGCCGGCAACTTCATCGAATGCACCACTGACACGCCCTATCTGCAGATCGGCGAGCACAAATACGGCAAGCCGGTGCTCGACCGCGCCATGCACTACGACGTCGAGCTCTACGAGGCATTGAAAACGGGCCTGATCTCGATGGACTCGACGATGCGCTCCAATCTCGGCGTGGGCCTGCCGATCGACGTCCTGGTGGTGCGCGCGGAGGCCTGCGAGGCCGACCTCAATCATCGCATCGAGGCCGGCGAGCCCTATTTCCACGATCTCCGCTCGCGCTGGTCGGCGGCCCTGCGCGCGGCGCACAACAACATTCCAAGGCCGCCCTACAAGACTCAGAGCGAGTCGAAACACTGAAATTGCAGAACACTGCAAGCCACTTGAACTGAAGGTGAGGAAACATGGCTGAAGCGGCAAAGAAGATCGCCCTGGTGACGGGCGCAGGCACGGGGGTCGGCCGCGCCGCATCACTGGCGTTGATGAACTCCGGCTTCACCGTGGTGCTGGCGGGGCGCCGCAAGGAGATGCTGGAGGAGACGGCCAAGCTCGGCCCGTCCGGCATGAGCCTCCCCGTCCCCGCCGACATGATGGACCCCGCCTCGATCGCGGCGCTGTTCGACACCGTGAAGTCGACCTACGGCCGTCTCGACGTGCTGTTCAACAACGCCGGCATGGGAGCGCCGCCGGTGCCGTTCGAGGACCTCACCCTGCAGCAATGGCAGTCGGTGGTGGCGACCAACCTCACTGCGCCGTTCCTGTGCACGCAGCACGCCTTCCGCATCATGAAGGATCAGTCGCCCCGCGGCGGCCGCATCATCAACAACGGCTCGATCTCGGCCCATGCGCCGCGACCGTTCTCCTCGCCCTACACCTCGACCAAGCACGCGATCACGGGGCTGACGAAAGCGTCGAATCTCGACGGCCGCGCCTATGACATCGCGGTCGGCCAGATCGACATCGGCAACGCCGAGACGCCGATGACCGAGCGCATGGTCGGCGGCGTGATGCAGCCCGACGGCCGCATGATGCCGGAGCCGCGCATGGACGTGAAGGCCGTCGGCGACGCCGTCGCCTACATGGCCGGCCTGCCGCTCGACGCCAATGTCCTGTTCATCACGGTGATGGCGACGAAGATGCCGTTCGTGGGACGGGGCTGATCGCGGCGAACACGTGATTCGTAGCCCGGATGAGCGCAGTGACATCCGGGTTCATCTGCGCATTTTGTGACAGCCCGGATGTCGCTGCGCTCATCCGGGCTACGCCGATTCTGCCAGGCTATGACACTGGAAGCGGCTCGCCGAAATCCTCGCCACTGTCGCCGATGTCCCCGGCCCAATCTTCAGGCAGAAGACCATCACGGACGTAACGATGAAATGATGAATGCGGCCAGTCGAGCACCCGTCGCGTCAAACCATGCTTGACTGGGTTGAAATGCACGTAATCGACGTGCCGCTCGAAATCACCATCGTCGCGGATCGCGTGCTCCCAGAATCTCCGCTGCCACAGCGCAAGCTCGCCATTGCGTCTTCGTGGAATGGGAGTTCCGGCGTGCAACAAGGCAGAGCTGAAGTGCCCCTTGAGCCTGCGCCAACGTCCGGAAAAGTCCACGTCTTCCTCAGGTAGCGTCATCACGACGTGCAGATGATCCGGTAGGACGACAATGGCATCGATCTCAAATGGCCGCTCGGCGCGCGTCGTTAGAAGCGCACTTCTCAGCAGATCAATGTGGTCGACCAATGCCCCTGATCGACGATCTGCAAGTGCAAGCGTGAAGAAGTACGTTCCACCAGCCAAGCGATGACGTCGATAGCGAACCATCGTGACCTACCCGAAGCGCGAACTTGGATGAACGTCATTTCACGTCGGAGGACGATCGGCGTCAAGGCTCGACCGCGTAGCCCGGATGAGCGCAGCGACATCCGGGATCTCACGAACTGCACGGTGAACCCGGATGTCGCTGCGCTCATCCGGGCTACGAAATCCCGCTTACTCCAGCCGCTCGACCTTGCGCAGCTCGGGAAACAGCTTCATCCAGGCCAGCGCGATCGCGATCGTGCCGAGGCCGCCGAGCACGGCGGCCGGCATGGCGCCGAACAGCGCCGCCGTGACGCCGCTCTCGAACTGGCCGAGCTGGTTGGAGGCGTTGATGAACAGGAAGTTCACCGCGCCGACGCGGCCGCGCATCTCGTTGGGCGTGGCGAGTTGCACCAATGAGAAGCGGATCACGACGCTGATGGTGTCGGCGGCGCCGAGAACGGCGAGCGCGGCGACCGAGATCCACATCACATGCGAGACGGCGAACACGACCGTCGCCGCACCGAACACGATGACCGCCTGGAACATGCGCAGGCCGACGCGCCGCCGAATGGTGTAGCGCGCCAGCACCGCCGTCATCGCCAGCGCGCCGACCGCGGGCGCGGCGCGCAGCACGCCGAGCCCGAACGGCCCGGTGTCGAGGATATCGCGCGCATAGATCGGCAGTAGCGCAGTGACACCGCCGAGCAGCACGGCGAACAGATCGAGCGAGATGGTGCCGAGGATCGCTGGATTGGCGCGGATGAAGCGGACGCCGGCGAACAGATCGTCCTTGCTGCCCTCGAGCCGCTCGGCCGGCACGTCATCAGGCACCTGCATCAGGCCGGTCAGGGCCATGCCTCCGGTCCAGAACAGCATCATGATGCCGTAGGGCACACCGGGCGCGACCGCATAGGCGAAGCCGCCGATGGCGGGACCGGCGATGGTCGCGAGCTGCGCTGCCCCGCTGGACAGCGCGCTGGCCCGCTGCAAGGTGCCGGACGGCGCGATCAGCGGCAGCAGCGCCGCCGTGGCCGGGCTTTCGAACGCGCCGGCAATGCCGAGCACGAAGACGGCCGCGAACAGCTGGAATTCGCCGAGCTGACCGGCGTAAGCGCCCCAGCACAAATAGAGCGCTGTCAGCGCCTCGGCGAGCTGGCAGAGCTGCACGACGCGCTTGCGCGGGAAGCGGTCGGCGGCGCTGCCGGCGACGAACACCAGCAGCGCCGTCGGCAGGAACTGGATCAGCCCGACCATGCCGAGATCGAAGGCGCGCCCGGTCAGATCGTAGATCTGCCAGCCGATCGCCACCGCCGCGATCTGGCTCGCAAAGCGCGACAGGCTGCGGGACGACAGGAAGAACAGGAACGCGCTTTGCTTCAAGAGATCGCGCGCGCCGATCGGGACGGTGGACGGCATGATGGCGCCTGCGTGACGCAGCCCCCACGGCTTGTCAATCGCGCGGCCAGCATGGCCGCACGGCATTGCACGCGGCTGTTCCCTGCGCTCATAATGAAACGGGGTTCGGGGGATCTGATGCTTCAGCTGCAATCGGGGTTCGGGATCGTCGCGCTGCTCGCGATCGCATGGGCGCTTGGCGAAAACCGGCGCGCGGTGTCGCTGAAGCAGGCCGGGCTCGGGCTGGTGGTGACGCTCGTGACGGCCATCGTCCTGCTCAAGGTGCCTGCGGTCGCCCGCGCGTTCGGCGCCATCAATGATGTCGTGGGCGCGATCTCGTCGGCCTCGCGGGCCGGCACCTCCTTCGTCTTCGGCTATGTCGGCGGCGGCGCCCTGCCCTTCGAGCTGAAGGTCCCCGGCGCTGATTTCGTGCTCGCCTTTCAGGCGTTGCCGATCGTGCTGGTCATGAGCGTGCTGACCACGCTGCTGTTCTATTGGCGGGTGCTGCCGCCGCTGGTGCGCGGCATGGCTTGGCTGCTGGAGCGCACCCTCGGCGTCGGCGGCGCCGTCGGCCTCTCGACCGCCGCGAATGTCTTCCTCGGCATGGTGGAAGCGCCGCTGTTCATCCGGCCGTATCTGGCGCAGATGACGCGCAGCGAATTGTTTCTCGTCATGACCGGCGGCATGGCCGGC
Organism: Bradyrhizobium oligotrophicum; assembly: GCA_050641875.1. Lineage (GTDB taxonomy): Bacteria > Pseudomonadota > Alphaproteobacteria > Rhizobiales > Xanthobacteraceae > Bradyrhizobium > Bradyrhizobium oligotrophicum_B. Next base: position 4,805,717 of record CP192619.1, on the reverse strand, counting down.
ATCGCCGGCACCGTGCTGGTGCTCTACGCGACGCTTCTTGCTCCACTGATTCCTGATGCCGCCGCGCATTTCGTCATCGCCTCGGTGCTCGGCGCGCCGGCATCGATCCTGATCAGCCTGATCATGGTGCCGGAGACGTCGAAGCAGCTCACCGGCGGCGCGCTCGCAGATCCCGGGACCGAGGCCACCTCGACCATGGACGCGATCGTCAAGGGCACCAGCGCCGGGCTCGAGCTCTTGATGAACATCGTGGCGCTGCTGCTGGTGCTGGTCGCTCTGGTGCATCTCGCCAACGCGATCCTGTCGCTGTTGCCCGCCATCGGCGGCGCCGACATCTCGCCGCAGCGGCTGCTCGGCCTCGTGATGGCGCCGGTGTGCTGGCTGATGGGCCTGCCATGGCCGCAGGCCGTCACCGCCGGCAGCCTGATGGGCACCAAGACGGTGCTGAACGAGCTGATCGCCTATGTCGAGCTGGCGAAGCTCGATGCCGGCGCGCTCGATCCGCGCGCGCGGCTGATCATGCTCTATGCGATGTGCGGCTTCGCCAACTTCGCCAGCCTCGGCATCATGATCGGCGGCCTCGGCACCATGGCGCCGACGCGGCGCGACGAGATCAACGCGCTCGGCCTCAAATCAATCGTCTCGGGCACCCTCACCACCTGCCTGATGGGTGCGATCGTCGGCCTGCTGACGTGAGCTGAGCTCTGTCGCTTGCGGGAGAAGTAGCGGCGCGATCCGGGCCATCACATGGCGCGAGCCCTCCGCGGTGAGATGCGCGTGGTCAAAGGACAGCGGGACGTCGCCGATCGTCAATGGACAGATATGGTGCTCGCAGACGGCAGACAGGATCGAGACATAGGAAAAGCCCTCACCACTCGGCAGCGCCGCCTGCATTGCCGCATCCAGCGCGAAGATGTCCGAGCGGACGAAAACCGCGGGATCCGAGGTCGCGCCGCGCAAGGTGGCGCGCGCCAGCATCGACGGCAGTCGCGCGCGAAATTGCACGGAGGGGCCGAGCAGAACCACCGCAATGCCGGCATCACTGAGCCGGGACAGGGTCGACCTGAGGTCGCGCACCATTCCGGCAAAGCGCGGCGATCGGGCATCTTCGAGCCAATCGGCTGACATCACCACCAGATCGGGCCGGTGTGCCGCGAAGTAGTCGCGCATCTGGGCCGCCAGCGCGCGGCAGGCCGCGACGCCTTGCGTCTCCGCGCTGAAGGTCGGCATGCAGGTCGGCTGGCTCGCCTGCATGATGTTGACGGTGTCCGGATCGAGCTCGGCCTTGAGGCCCTGATAGTAGTGGGCCGCAAAACTGTCGCCCCACAGCAGCAAATTGGTCTTGCCAGGCACCGGACGGAGACAATCCTCGGGCACGCGCCCGTCCGGCGTCGTGAAGCAGGTGCCATAGCGATAGACCGGCTTCATGTCGTAGGCATTGTAGGCGTCCAGCCGCTGCGCTGCGCGGTCGGCGTCCGACACGGCGCCGGCGCGGAACAGGCCGACGCCGCTGCCGGCCAGCAGCAGCAGGCTCGCCAGCGCCGCAAGACCGAAGGCCGCGCGCGGGGTCGCTGCGAGTTCGCGATGGCGGAACGGCTGCTCGATGAAGCGCCAGGACAGCGTGGCGACCGCGACCGTGAGCGCGAACAACGCCGCCCGCTCCCAGCCGTCGAGCGCGAGGCCGGGCTTGGCGAAGCGCGCGAAGGCGAACAGCGGCCAGTGCCACAGATACAGCGAATAGGAAATGCGGCCGACGAACGCCGCCACGCCGAGCGGCGACAGCGGGCTACGCGGCACATTGGCCACGCCGGCGCCGCTCCACAGGAACAGCGCGGCGCCGAGGCAGGGCGCCAGCGCGTCGACGCCGGGGAAGCCCGGTCCGGGGCGCAGCGCCAGGATCGGCACCGCCATCAGCAGCAGCGACAGCGCGCGGGCGCCGCGCTGAACGAGACCCGGCCGCGGCGCGGGAAGGCCTGATATCGCGACTAGGCTGCCGAGCAGGAATTCCCAGGCGCGCGGCGGGCTGAGGAAGAACGCGCTCGCGGACGCGCCCTCGCGCATCAGCATCAGACCGAGCGCGAACGAGCCGGCAGCCAGCAGCGCCAGCGTGAAAGTCAGCGCCAGCCTGCGGCCGCGTACCATCCGCAACACGGCCCAGACCACGATCGGCAGCACCAGATAGAACTGCTCCTCGACGGCGAGCGACCAAGTGTGCAGCAGCGGCTTCTCCACCGCGGCGTGGTCGAAATAGCCGGACTGCTGCCAGAAGAAGATGTTCGAGGTGAAGGTGACGACGGCGGCCGCGGAACGGAAGAACTCGGCGCGTTCGGAGCCCAGCATGTCCTGAGACGCCGGGATCACCGCAAACGCCACCATCGCGTAGAGCGCCGGCAGCAGCCGCCGCACCCGCCGCTCGTAGAATTGCGCGAACGAGAAGCGGCCCGCCGCGATCTCTGCGACGATGATGCCGGTGATCAGGTAGCCGGAGATGACGAAGAAGATGTCGACGCCGACGAAGCCGCCGAAGATCGCCGGCGCCTCGAAATGGAATGCGACGACCGAGAGCACCGCGATGGCGCGCAGCCAGTCGATATCCTCGCGATGGCCTGCACCTGAAGCCGAGCCGGCGCCCGCGTTGGCGATGCGGGGCTGCATCGATGCGCGCGTGCGAGGCACACGCGTGATGGTCGGAGCGAACTGGACGACGAAGTGCGGCAACGGGACGGGTACGCCTTTACGCAAGCCCGCTGCGAACACGTCTTACGGATCTCGTCGCCGGCCCATCCGTCCCGACGACGCGAGACCGGATGTCAACACACACGCGCGATGGGACCGCCGTCCATCACACGCGAATGTTTCCATCCATTTCTGTCGGCTTTACGTCGACAGTTCGACGGTTTTGAAGTCGGCCGGCAGGATCACCTCGAGCAGCTCGACGTCGTCGGAATAGTCGAGGATCATGTGCCGGATCTTCGGCGGCTGGGTCCAGCAGCTGCCCTCCTGCATCAGCGTCTCGCCGACGCCTTCGAGGTAGCTCTTCACCCAGCCCTTGAGCACGTAGACCATCTGGAAGTCGACGGCGTGGGTGTGCAGCTTGGAGACCTCCTGCGGATTGCACGGCGGCAGCATGCGGATGACATGCGCGCGCGCCAGCCCGTGCGTCGCGTGGGCGATGCCGAGGTCGCGGTAATGCGCATAGGCGCGCAGGCCGTCGGCCTTGAAGTCCTCCTCGCGGTGATGGCTGATCGCGACCTTCTGTTTGCGCCGGCGCGGCGCCGGTGCTGGCCGCCCCTTGCTCACGAGCGCCTTGCGCGCGGACGGGGCGGCCGCCCTGCCCGGCTTGGCGGCTGTCTTGGCGACAGTCTTCGCCGTCGGCTTTGTCTTTGCGACCTTACGCGGCGCAGCCTTCGCGGCGGCGCGTGATGATGATGTCGTGCTGCGGCTCTTCTTGGCCATGGCGCTCTCTCTGCGTGTCCTCAGCCTCAAGGGTAGCACAACCGTTCGCTTTGCGGGTTGATCGATCAACGACCTCCGCTGACGGCCCGAGCCAGCGCGTAGCCCGGATGAGCGAAGCGACATCCGGGGACTCACGCGCGGCCGCGTTGAACCCGGATGTCGCTTCGCTCATCCGGGCTACGGTCAGCCTCAATGCAGCTGGAACACGCCGTCGACGGCGCGCAGTTCGGCCGGCTTGATCAGCTTGGAATGCGCCACCGTGACCGAGTACAGCGGGCCCTCGATCTTCTCCTGCCAGAACGCCAGGAAGTCCTGCAGCGCCGGGAATTTCGGGAACAGGTCGTAATTCTGCCAGACGTAGGTCTGCAACAGCGAGCGATGGTCCGGCATCCGATAGAGGATCTGCGCGGTCGTCAGCCCGTAACCCAGCACCTGTTTCCGAAAGTCCTCGGAAACCTCAACCCTCGATACCATGCCAACCTCCGTTTCTGGAGCGCATGTCCACGTGGCAACCGGGATGGAGCCACCCGGCAAGATGCGCTCACTGCTTCGAAATGTGACGCATGTCCTCAACCCATCTCAAGCTTAAATGTTTAACGGCTTGTTGAAATATGCTGCATTAGCAGCGACTTAGCCCGGGTGCTAATACGGGGTTTCGCTCTTTGTTCCGGCTCTGTTAACGCTATCGGAACGCTTTGGCAGAGCCCGCAGTTGACTGCTAATTTTTCTGCTACAAGCCCTTGCCCGGCTGATTGCTCTCCCCTAAATCCAGCCCACGTGCTGGCACTCGCCGGCACCGACTGCCAAAATTCCAGAAACTGACAATCGCCTCAATAGCTTAGGAGGACTGTATGGCTTTCCGTCCGCTTCACGACCGCGTCGTGGTCAAGCGCATCGACGCCGAAGAGAAGACCGCTGGCGGCATCATCATCCCCGACTCGGCCAAGGAAAAGCCCTCGCAGGGCGAAGTGATCGCGGTAGGCCCGGGCGCCCGCGACGAGAGCGGCAAGCTGGTCCCGCTCGACGTCCAGGTCGGCGACCGCGTGCTGTTCGGCAAATGGTCGGGCACCGAGGTCAAGATCGACGGCCAGGAGCTGCTCATCATGAAGGAAAGCGACATCATGGGCGTGCTCACCGACACTGCGGCGAAGAAGAAGGCCGCCTAAGCCCAACCCGCTCAATGCTCACTCCTTGAGGAGCGCCTGCGGGCGCCCTGCCAAGGGTGAGACGGCCATTTCAACTCAGGGAAACCCAATATGTCAGCAAAAGACGTAAAGTTCGGCGTCGACGCTCGCGACCGCATGCTGCGCGGCGTGGACATCCTCGCCAATGCCGTCAAGGTCACGCTCGGTCCGAAGGGCCGCAACGTCGTCCTCGACAAGTCGTTCGGCGCGCCGCGCATCACCAAGGACGGCGTCACCGTCGCCAAGGAGATCGAGCTCGACGACAAGTTCGAGAACATGGGCGCGCAGATGGTGCGCGAAGTCGCCTCGAAGTCCGCTGACGCGGCCGGCGACGGCACCACCACCGCGACCGTGCTGGCCCAGGCCATCGTGCGCGAAGGCGCCAAGGCGGTTGCCGCCGGCATGAACCCGATGGATCTGAAGCGCGGCATCGACCTCGCGGTCGAGGCGGTCGTCGCCGACCTCGTCAAGAACTCCAAGAAGGTCACGTCGAACGACGAGATCGCCCAGGTCGGCACCATCTCCGCCAACGGCGACGCCGAGATCGGCAAGTTCCTCGCCGACGCGATGAAGAAGGTCGGCAACGAGGGTGTCATCACCGTCGAGGAAGCCAAGTCGCTCGAGACCGAGCTCGACGTCGTCGAGGGCATGCAGTTCGATCGCGGCTACATCTCGCCCTACTTCGTCACCAACGCCGACAAGATGCGCGTCGAGATGGATGACGCCTACATCCTGATCAACGAGAAGAAGCTGTCGTCGCTGAACGAGCTGCTGCCGCTGCTCGAGGCCGTGGTGCAGACCGGCAAGCCGCTGGTCATCGTCGCCGAGGACGTCGAGGGCGAGGCTCTGGCTACGCTCGTCGTCAACCGTCTGCGTGGCGGCCTGAAGGTCGCTGCCGTCAAGGCTCCGGGCTTCGGCGATCGCCGCAAGGCCATGCTGCAGGACATCGCGATCCTGACCGGCGGCCAGGCGATCTCGGAAGACCTCGGCATCAAGCTCGAGAACGTCAACCTCTCCATGCTCGGCCGCGCCAAGAAGGTGATGATCGACAAGGAGAACACCACGATCGTCAACGGCGCCGGCAAGAAGGCCGACATCGAGGCGCGCGTGCAACAGATCAAGGCGCAGATCGAGGAGACCACCTCGGACTACGACCGTGAGAAGCTGCAGGAGCGTCTGGCCAAGCTCGCGGGCGGCGTCGCGGTGATCCGCGTCGGCGGCGCGACCGAGGTCGAGGTCAAGGAGCGCAAGGATCGCGTGGATGACGCGATGCATGCGACCCGCGCGGCTGTCGAGGAAGGCATCCTGCCGGGCGGCGGCGTCGCTCTGCTTCGGGCTTCCGAGCAGCTCAAGGGCCTGCGCACCAAGAACGACGACCAGAAGACCGGCATCGAGATCGTCCGCAAGGCGCTCTCCGCCCCGGCCCGCCAGATCGCGATCAACGCAGGCGAGGACGGCTCGGTCATCGTCGGCAAGATCCTGGAGAAGGACCAGTACGCCTATGGCTTCGACAGCCAGACCGGCGAGTATGTGAACCTGGTCTCCAAGGGCATCATCGACCCGACCAAGGTGGTTCGCGCCGCGATCCAGAACGCCGCCTCCGTGGCTGCGCTGCTGATCACGACCGAAGCCATGGTCGCCGAGCTGCCGAAGAAGAACGCCGGCGGCCCCGCGATGCCTCCGGGCGGCGGCATGGGTGGCATGGACTTCTAAGTCCGGCCTCCTCGAAGACACACGAAGGGCGCGGCGCAGGCCGCGCCCTTTTTGTTTGTCCGTCGAATGACGACGATCGAGCACCATTGTCGACGATCGTGGTTTATGGATTCCGGGCTCAGCCCTTCGGGCTGCCCCGGAATGACGAGGGAGAGCGCGGGCTCAATCCTTGAACGGATCGAACTCGCCCTCGCCGGCCATCACCACCGCGAACGGCCGCAAGGTATGCACCACCTTCACCGAGCCGGCGTGCTCGGCGAGCACCTCGGGCAGACGGCGATAGGCCATCGGGCTCTCGTCGAGATCGGCGCCGATGAGGGTGACGCCGCGGCTCTGCAGCCAGGCATCCATCTCGTCACGCGTGAAGCGCCGCTTGGCCTCGCGGCGGCCGAACAATCGTCCGGCGCCGTGCACCGTCGAGTACAGCGAGGCCTTGGCCTCCTCCGACTCCACGCCCTCGATGATGACGGCGTCGTCGCCCATCGAGCCGCCGACGAAGCCGCGCTGGCCGGGAAAGGCCGGCGTCGCGCCCTTGCGCACCACCCACAGGTCACGCCCGTCGTGGGTCTCACGCCAGGCGTAGTTGTGGTGGTTGTGCACGCTGTCGGTGACCGCGCCGCCGATGATCCGGCGCACGCGCTCCACAACCCATTCACGGCCCGCATAGGCGTAACGCCCGGCGAGCTGCATCGCGGCGATGTAGCGCTGCCCGACCTCCGAATCCTCGTCAACCACGGCGGGCGGCACGTTCATGCCGTCCTTGCCGCCGGCCGCCTTGAGGTAGCGCGTCGCCGAGGTGTGGCCGAGACCACGACTGCCGAAATGCACGCCGATCCAGACGAAGCCGGCCTCGTCGCGCATCAGGTCGACATAGTGGTTGCCCGAGCCGACCGTGCCGAGCTGCCCGACCGCCTTCTGCCGGTACGCATCCATGTCGGACTCGCGCCAGGCATCAGCATCGTCGAACAGTTCGTGCTCAACGCGCTCGACATTCTTGCGGCCGACACCGAACGAGATCACCTTCGACACGTCCTTGATGATCGTGCCGACCTTGTCCTCGATCGCGCTGAACTGGGTATCGAGCCGCACCGCCATGTTGCCGCAACCGATGTCGAAGCCGACGCCGGAGATGCTGATCTGCTTCTCATAGGCGATCACGCCGCCGACCGGCTGGGCATAGCCGAGATGGCCGTCGGCACAGATCACGCCGGCAACAGCGTTGCCGACGGCCATGCAGTTCTTCATCTGCGCAATGGTCGCGTCCTCGTGGCGACCGAACACCTTCAGCGGGCTGTTCTGGTACCGCGCTGCCTGCGGCCGGCCCGCCACGGTGTCCGCCAGCGCCTCCGCATCCCGTGTCAATTGCTCCTTGCGCGCGGCGTCGCGGAACGTGCACCACAGCGGCATCGAGCGCTGCCCGGGCCGCTCGACCCGCGCGTCGGGATCGAGCCCGGCCTCGATTGCCAACTGTCTGGCGCGCTCCTGATAGGGATCGGCTCGCATCGGATCCTCCTCTCTCGTTCATGCATCGCACTGCCGCGCCGCCATGACGCTGCAATGATCGTGATCTGCACGACGTCGCGCCGCGCAGACCAATAGTGCCGAGAGCTGGATCTGACGATGGAGTCCCACGAAGGGACTTCGGCTGGCGGATCGTCTCTCTGGCCTCGAAGGCAGAGGGACGGCCCGCTGCCTCAACTATGCTTCTGGTCGAATGCTGTGTAGCAGCGCGGTGCTTGCGGAGACGGCCGGCACGCGCACGAGCCAATCACGGCGGCCGCAATGCGGCAGCGCGATGGTCTCGATCAGGCGTGATATCGAATTCGACATGGATCTCTCGCTGACGGATAATCCGCACACGACGTTGGCGCGTGCTCATACAGCAATTCAGCAATTTGTAAAGCGGAACGTAGCCTGCGTGAGTGCAGCGACATGCGGGTTCGCACGTGCAGCTCATGAGAACCCGGATATCGCTTCCGCTGCCCCCTTCGGGCTCCAGCGCGCACTCATCCGGGCTACGCGGCTCGATCAGCAAACGAAAGGCCGCCCATAGGCGGCCTTTCTCATTAGTTGCGCTGCGACAGGCGCAGCAGCTCACGCCGCATCCGGCGCCTTCAGCCGCACCAGCCGCGTCAGCAGCGCATCGAGGCCGGCACCCTCACCAGCATGCAGGTCGATGCGGCCGACCTTCTCGACCAGGCGCTCCAGCGACTCTAGCTCCTTGAGCCGCAGCAGCAGCGGGTTCTCCTCCATCAGCCTGGCGGTGTTGAGGAGCGAGCGCGTCGCCGCGGTCTCCTCCTGCCGGCGGATCAGGTTGGCCTTGGCCAGCCGCTCCGCCTCCACCACCTTGTTGACGAGGTCGCGGATCTCGCCGGGCAGGATCACGTCCTTTACGCCGAGCTCCGTCACCTCCACGCCCGAGCCGTCGAGCCGCGCACGCACGTAGTCACGCAGCTCGGCATCGAGCGAGGCCTTGGCCGCCAGCACCTCGTCGAGCGTGCGCGACGCCACCGCCTCGCGGATCGCGAACTGCACCAGGCGATACAGCCACGCATCCACGTCGGGCGTGGTCGCCACCGCCGCTTCCGCGTCGACGATCCGGCGGAACGCCGTCAACGTCACCCGCAGCGCGATGCGATCCTTGGTCAGCATCTCCTGCGCGGTGATCTCGACTGCCGTGGGCCTGAGGTCGAGGCGCTTGACCTCGATCTTGCGGCCGACCACCCAGAAGGCATGCCGACCCGGCGCCAGCCGCTCCGTGAGCCTGCCATCGACATGGAGCAGACCGGCCTCGTGGTTCTCGACCACGGCCTCGGTCACGATGCTCGGGCGGTTGCGCTCGATCATCGCCAGATGCCGCGCGCTCACGCGCACGTCGCTGGCGACCGCGATCCGCTCGACCTCGACCCTCGTCGCCACCTTCCAGTAGACGCGGGTCTGCCACGGCGTGAGCAGGTGCGTCGGCCGGCCGTCGAGGCTGACGATGGCGATCTCATCCGCACCGGTCTCGACGGCTTCGAACAGCTCGGCGGCGAGGTCGGGCCGTGCGGCCTTCAGCACCGCGTAACGCTCCGCGGTGTACTCCGTGCGGACCACGTCGAATACCTGCACCTTCAGCCGGTGCAGCGGATCGGGCAGCATGTGGCGGCCGGGACCGAGCACGCGCACGAGCTGGCCGTCCCGCCAGACCAGCGCCCGCTCGCCATCCGCCACCGTCTGCGTCTTCATCACCACATGCCAGCTCATGATACTCTCCTGTCGCGCAGGGTCCGGCCGCGTGCCGGGCCCTGCTCTGCTGGCTGCCGGCCACCGCCGACAGCCGTTTGAAATTAAAGGACGTGAGGACCGGACGGCGCTTCCTGCGTGAACCGAGCGGGCCGCGGCTTGAGCGTCGAATGCTGCCGGGCGCACGCGCACCTCACGCCCGCATGTGCGGACGTGCTGATGCGCAGCCTTCCCGACCCCACGCGACGCGGTATCCACCGCGGCACAGAGCCGGCTCTGCAGTGTCTCGATCAGGTCGCAATGCCTTGCGGCATAACGGCCGGACTGCGACTGAAGCGCGCGTCCGGTCCTCGTCAGAAGAGGCGCTTAGCTTTCAAGCTATTCCGGAGCGCTGGAGCGGGACTCGAACCCGCGACCCGATGAACCATAGTCATCTGCTCTACCCAACTGAGCTATCCTTTGGTGGTGTCGATCGGAATCGAACCGATGCCTTCGGGTGTCACCCCGACGCTCTCCATGAGCTTCGACGCGCATCTTCTCTTCAGCGGAATACGCCACCGGAGACCGGCGCGCACCAGTCGGGATCTCAGCGAGCCCGAACCCTTGGCCGAAGCGAAGGACGCTGCTACTACACATGTTCCACCTGCGGCGCAAGGGATTCATTCGATGATGATCAAGATTTATATGACCTCGTTGCTCGTCGACGACACGTGACCTTACTAATTCCAACTAATCCATCTCCGTTGTCACGGAACGGCACGCGACTTCGTAGCCCGGATGAGCGCAGCGACATCCGGGTTCACACGCGCAGCACACGAGACCCCGGATGTCGCTCACGCCGCCCTTCGGCGGCGCGAGCTCATCCGGGCTACGCGGCCATCACCGCTCCAGCTCCACGTCCCAGTAGAGATAGTCCTGCCAGGTCTCGTGCAGGAATCTCGGCGGGAACAGGCGCTGCGCGGCCATCAGTTCGTGCCGCGTCGGCTCGAATGGCGGCCGCCGCGGCTCGAGGTGACGCCGGTCCTTGCGCGCGTTGCAGGGACTGCAGGCGGCGACGATGTTGGTCCACGACGTCTCGCCGCCGTCCGCCCGCGGTACCACGTGATCAAACGTCAGCTCACCGTGGAGATGACGACCGCCGCAGTACTGACACGTGAAGCGATCGCGCAGGAAGACGTTGAAGCGCGTGAACGGCACGCGCATCGCTGGCCTGACATAGTCGCGCAGCGCGATCACCGACGGCAGCCGCATCGTGACGCTCGGGCTGCGAACGACCCGATCGTACTCCGCAACGACGACGTGCGATCCGCTGACCACGCCCCTGATCGCATCCTCCCAGCAGAGCACCGACAGCGGGAAATAGCTCAGCGGCTGGAAGTCGGCGTTGAGAACGAGCGCCGGATTTGTTGCTGACATCGTCGACCTCCTCTCTTCGCCTCATCTGCCTGGTCGTGTTGGCGCCCATGACGGGAATCGAACCCGTCTTCCCGGATCGACAGTCCGGTCCCTTCGCCAGATGGGGACATGGGCCTCATGGAATGCCTGGCACGCCGCTCGGCGCTCGCCGGCCATCGCGCTCGCAGTCGCCCGGGCGCCGATGAGACGCGTCCGGATCGGTGCGATTGATGTAGTCGAGATAGAGCTGCCGGGCGCGCGCGTCGGTCACGCCGCGGCACGCCATGACGATGCGCACGAAAGCTGCTGCCACCGGTGAATCCAGTGCGCGGGCAATGTCGCAAGTCTCGGGATCTTCGCCTGACGTCCGGGTCATCCAACCCTCCGCTTGGTGTGCGGAGGGTGCAGTCCCGCCGCTGTTATGCTCTTGCTGAAATCTGGAGTCCCGGCCGGGACAGCATTTTCACGAGATTGCTTGGACCCTGACAGGCGACGCGCAGACCCGACCAATCGCCCGACCGATCAAACGGTCGTTCGTTGGTGGCGGCGTTCGCGAGATGTGAGCGTAGGCTCAACACGGTCGTTGTCCTCAAGAGCGCGCCGGTGATGATCGGCGGCCGATTGCGATGGGGCAGAGCTATGCGCAGAATTTTCCGAAACCGTCAAGGCCAAAGGCCGAAGCGATGACGCTGCCGGCTGCCGCAATGCGACGGATCTGCAACAATCCGACTGCTCGTCGGGCAAATCAGTTGCGCATTTTTGCGCACGACCAGGGCACTGTCGCCCGCTCGAGAGATGAAATATGTGCGCGCGCGAAAACTCATTTGTTGAGCCGGGTCAATGAGATCACCCCGCTCGCCTGCCGGGCCTCGCATTTTCTTGTTTCCAAAAATCGGAAATCGTGCATTCTATGCCGGTCCCGCCCTCATGAGAGGGGCGCTTCGCGATCGTCATGAACGTGGAGGGCGGGATGCGGTGGGCGCGTCGGGTTGCAGCGTGATCTGATCACGCGGACGAACGATCCGATGCGCACGGCGAAGTCGTGATGTCCTGACACCCCGATGCTGGTGTCAAGGTCGGGAGAGACGGATGCTCCGACCGATGGTGGCCAGAAAGCCCGGCGCACCAGGGAGACCACGTATAAGCCGTCAGACCATCGCGCGGGGAATGCCGGATGATGCGGCTGAACCTGTGGTGACTGCCGCCTGCTTTCTTTGTTGCAGGCGGGCCATGGGTGAGGCCCTCACCCGGCATTCCCCGCGCCCTCTCACGAATTTCGAGGGCGATGTCGTTGGCAACACTCGGGCGTCATCCGCCGCGAGAATGCGACGTCGTGGCTCGGGCTGTTTGAATCGTGCAACCGACCCTGTGAGAAATCAGGCGCTCGAAGTTCACATGGATGTGCCGCTCATTGATGGAGCCCTCGTAGGGTGGGCAAAGCGGCCGCCGAAGGCGGCAGCGTGTCCACCATCGAGCAGCACGTGATGTCGAGAGATGGTGGGCACGGCGCCAACTAACAGCGTTCGCGCGGCGCAAGCTATGCCACGCCTTTGCCCACCCTACGGCACTGGGAAGAGGATTAAGGTGATGTCGCACCTCTCTCCGCTCGTCATTCCGGGCTCAGCCCTGCCGGCTGCCCCGGAATGACGGCGCCGAGAGAGTTGGGCTGATGACGACGGCCAGAATAGCAGGTGGTCGGCCCCTGCCCGGCTCAGTCGATGCGGGCGAGCACGGCGAGCTTGCGGATGCCCTTGTTCTTGTAGGCATCGAGGAACGCGTAGTAGTCGCGGAACGACACGCAGCCGTTGGAGTCGCCGTTCGGGCCGAGCATGAAGGTGTGCGCCAGGAGACCGTTGCGGCCATGGATCGCGTCCTCGCCGCCGATCGGGTTGAGCCGCAGCGCGGGCACGCCGTGGAACAGCGCCTCGCGCGGCTTCAGCTCGTAGATGTGCGGCGGGGTGACGCCGCGCATCTTGATCTTCTCCGAGCTCGGCTTGTCGAGGTTCTCGCCGAGGCCGGAATGCGCCTCGAGCTTGGTGCCGTCAGGCAGGTACACCGCCTTGGCCGAGATGTCGTAGACCGCGGTGCTCAAATCATACGGCGGCCGACCGCCGCGGGTCGGATCCTTGGCGATGCTGGCGGTGATGTTGGAATCAGCCGATGCATAGGCCAGGAGCCCGCCATCCTGGTTCTCCGGCTTGCCCCAGAGCTTTTCCTGGATCGAGTGGCGATCACCCGCGATCGACAGCACCGCCGCCTTGGCGCGCTCGGTCATCGCGCGCAGCGAGAAGCCGCTGCTCTTCGGCGCATTGGCCTCGGCAGCCTGCGCCGGCGTCGCGGGCTGCGCGGCCGGCTTGGTGTTGGCGAGCGCCAGCTGCATCGGCGGCCGGGCATCCTTCTTCGGCGCCTCGGCAACCTTCACGGTCTCGGCCGGCTTGGTCTCGGCCAACTTGGCCTCGGCCGGCTTGGCCTCGATCTGCTTGGGCGCGGCTTCGGCGAGCTTGGGCAGCGGCGGCGCGCCATTCGCCGCGTTGGAGGCGACGCCCTGCGGCACGGCCGCGCCGAAGCGGTCGTTGAACATCTGCGGCGTGATGGCGGCGACCGTGGTGACGGGCGGAGATTCCGGGAATGCCGAGAAGGCCTCGCCCACCGCATCGGCGGCGCTGCGCGTCGCAAGCCGCGGCGCGGGGCGCACGACGGGCTCATCCTGCTCGATGCTGCCCAGGGTCGGATAGGCATCGGCCGCGATGATCTTGGTATAGACCGTCACAGCGCAGCCCCCGATCAGGCATGCGATTGCCGCGCCACCGATCAATTTGTGAGAGAACGCGATCAGGGAAGACTTCCTGCGATTTCGTGCGGCCAACGCAGCTCGACTGTTACTCATTCACACACGCCCGAACGAATACTCGATAACTCTCGCTCGATGCGCCACGGACAACCGCTTTGCATCTCGCAGAAGCACAGAGCTTCATTAAGGCGACTTTTAGTTAAATGCTGATTAAGTTTTGGCAGATTAAGGGCGGGTTAACCATGAACGTCTGTTTTGCCGGCAAAGAGGGCAAAAACAGGGCAAAATTCCAGCCGAAAGCAATATTGCCGCCCCAGGCCAGTCCTGAGGAGCAGCATTCGACGGTCGCCGGAATCCGTAAAACATCGCAGGCCACGTTAACGATTGAGCTCCGCCAGAGGGTCGTTATCGATGACCTCACGTTTGGGCGTTCGACGAGGGAAAGGGCGTCGATTTCACTTGTTCAAGGCCCCTGCTCGGACACGGTCGTGCCGATCTTCTCGACGCGGCTGAAAGCATCGGTCACGTACAATCGCATGTCGCCCGGTCTCCGCGGCAGCCGGACCAGGACGGTCGTGGTCCAAGACGCAATGGCGACGGCAGCCGCAGGTGGACGGCATCCGTAGCAAACCGGGATTTTCCGCGCTGTGGGCACTGGCGGCAGTATGGTAGGGAACGATTCTCAGTAACACTCTGCCGGCGAATCGTACCGCGTCCGCTCCCTGCCGAACACGACACGCGAGGACTCCATGCAGATCCCCGACCGGAAGCTGGCCTTCGTCTTGGCCGCGAGCAATCACGGGACGATGATCGTCAACCGGCTCGACTATTGCATGGTCGACGCCAACCGGGGCTACGGCGTCGGCTATCAGATCCTCGATACGGGGGCTTTCGACCCGGGCGAGGTGCAGCTCGCCGTCCGCCTGCTCGGCTTGCGCCGCCGGCACCATGGCGATGGCGCCGTCGCAATCGACTGCGGTGCCAATATCGGCGTCCACACCATCGAATGGGCGAAGGCGATGACCGGCTGGGGATCCGTGCTCTCGATCGAGGCGCAGGAGCGGATCTACTACGCGCTCGCGGGCAACATCGCGATCAACAACTGCTTCAATGCGATCGCCATCCATGCCGCAGTCTCGTCGGAGCGCGGCGTGCTCAATATCCCGAGCCCGAACTACCTGACCCCGTCGAGCTTCGGCAGCCTCGAGCTGCGCCAGCGTCCCAACACCGAGTTCATCGGCCAGGCCATCGACTATGCGGACAACACCGTCGAGGTGCGCAAGCTCCCGCTCGACGACTTCAACCTGCCGCGCTGCGACCTGATCAAGCTCGACGTCGAGGGCATGGAGATCGAGGCGCTCGAAGGCGCGGCGGCGACGGTCGAACGCTGCACGCCGATCATGCTGATCGAGAAGATCAAGACCGATGCGGAGCAGTTGCGGCAATGGCTGGATCGCCGCGGCTACAAGACCATCGACGCCGGCATCAACATGGTCGCGATTCATGGGCGGGACAAAACGCTGGCCGACGTCATTCCGCAGCAGGCCTGAGTCGCGCGTCAGCGCAGCAGCTCCGGCGGCGAGGTGCGATCGAGGACGTCGCGCATGGGCTGGCTGAGCGCGTAGAAGGCGTAGGTTTCGATCGTCAAGGGCCCGCGCCTGCGCTCGGCTTCGCCGATCTTCTCGACGCGCCCGAACGTGTTGCTGACGTAGAACCGCGATGCGATCTGCGCCTCGTCCACGAGCAGTTGCGTGCCGGCAAGCTTCGCCGGATCAGGCTCGGGAAAATTGACCCAGCGGATGCGCTGGATCGGCTGCAGCACGCAGGTCCCGTGCGGAAGATAGAACGACAGCCAGGCGGTAGTGCCATAGTCCATCGCCAGCACGCAGTTCGCCCCGGCGCGAAGGCGCGCCGCCTCGATCTCGGCAGCCAGCGGACGCCAGCCGACGCCGACGCTGCGCACCGTGGCATCGCGCTTGTAGCCCGACAGCCAGCCGGTGTTGGCCTGCACAATCAGCGCGACGAACATCACGGCCCCGGCCGGCAGCGCCCAGCGCAGGCAGAAGTCCACCGTGCGCTGCTCGCGCGGGGACCAAGCAACGAGATGAGCGGCGGCCGCCGCGGCCACCACGAACGCCGGATAGATTGGCGCGAACCAGTTGGCTTCGACGCGGGCATGCAGCGAATGCCAGACGAAATAGGCGACGATGACCCAGACCATGACCTCGATCAGGACGCGCGCCGCAGCATCCCCTGCCCGGCGGCGGCCCACCCCATAGAGGCCCATCACGCCGAGGATGAAGACCAGCGGCGTGGCGAAGGCGAACTGCGTCGGGATGATCTCGGCGATGTAGACGGGCCTGACCGCCTCGACCCTGGCGCGGCCGAGCTGCTTGATGAACGACACCCATTGGTGATCGGCATTCCACAGGATCACCGGCGAGAACAGCGCGAATGCCACGAGGCCGCCGAGATAGGGCCAGGGCGAGGCCAGCCAATGGCGCAGCTTCGGCACGGCGACGAGCCAGATCAGGATCGCGGCGCCGAAGAACATCGCAGTGTATTTCGACAGCAGCGCCGCACCGACGGCTGCGCCAACCGCGAGCCACCACGCGCCCCTCCCCGTCTCCAGCACCTTGGCGCAGAAGAACAGCACGAAGCTGGAGGCGACCAGCAGCGGCGCGTCGGGGGTCACGATCAAGGTGCCGACCGCCGCCATCAGGGTGACGTTGAGCAGCAGCGCCGCCGTGGCCGCCACGCGCACGCCGCCGAACAGGATCTCGGCCGTACGGTACACCGCATAGCTCATGGGCAGGCCGAGCAGGATCGAGATCAGGCGCACGCCGAGCTCGCTGTCGCCGGCGATCAGCGTGCCCAGCCGGATCACGACCGCGACCATCGGCGGGTGGTCGTAGTAGCCTCCGGCAAGATGCTTCGACCACATCCAGTAATAGGCTTCGTCGAAGGTGATCGGCGTGACCGCGGCAGCGATCAGCCTGACAACGACGAGGCCTGCGATGGTCAGCCAGACGTTGCGGACCAGCCGGGCGTCGTCGGCAGCTGCCGCAGGGGTCATCGCTTGCGCCAGACGAACAATCCGGAGATCGCGTAATTCCACACCACGCCCATCAGCGCGCCGGCCGCGCCCGCCAGCCACCAGATCGGCTCCTGGTCGTAGACCGAAAAGGCGACGCCGACATTGGCGAGCAGCCCGACCGAGCAGACCAGATAGAAGACGAGCAGGCCGCGCAGGATGGCAAAGCCCTTCAGCCGCTGGTCGCGATAGGTGAGGAAGTTGTTGAGGATGAAGTTCGAGGTCATCGCGACGAAGGCGCCGAGCGCCTGTGCCTCCGCGAACGGCATGTCGAACAGGTTGAGACCGAGAAACAGCGTGGCGAGATGAACCACCAGGCCGGTGCCGCCGACCATGGCGAACAGCAGGAAGCGCAGCGACACCACGTCGTTGGTCATCTTGGCCAGGACGAGGCCGAGGAAGTCGAGCGCAACCATGGAATCGAGCTTGCTCTCGCCATGCAGGCGCGAGCCGAACGTATAGGGCACCTCGACCGTCTTCAGGCCGCCCTCGGCGCTGGCGATGATGTCGAGCAGTATCTTGAAGCCCTGCGTGGAGAGCTTCGGCGCGATCTCCTCGAAGCGGTCGCGGCGGATCATGAAGAAGCCGCTCATGGGATCGTTGACTTCCACCTTGAGCGCGCGGCGCGCGATCTCGGTGGCGAAGGCGCTGGCCCCGGCCCGCTTGCTGTCGAAGCTCGCGGCGCTGCCGCCCTCGATGTAGCGGCTGCCGACGACGAGCTCGGCCGCCCCGCTCTGCAGCAAGGACAGCATCTTCGGCAGCTGGGTCTCGTCATGTTGCAGATCGGCGTCGATCACGGCGGCAAAAGGCGCGCTGGCGGCCAGGATGCCCTCGATGCAGGCACCGGACAGGCCGCGCCGACCGATGCGGCGGATGCAGCGGACGCGTTTGTCGCCACGCGACAATTCGCGCACCACCTGCCAAGTGCCGTCCGGGGAGTTGTCGTCGACGAACACGACCTCCCACGGCACATCCTTGAACGCCGCCTCCAGCCGCCGGTACAGCGTGGTGACATTGTCGCGCTCGTTGAAGGTCGGAACGACCACCGAAACGATCGGAATATCAGCGGTTTGCGGCGGCGCAGGCATGGCCGGTCGGAGGACATCGTTCATGGTGCGGATGCGTATATCCGCCGCGTTCCACACTGCCAAGCGCAACGGCTGAAGGAAGGCGCAAAAAGGCCGGACTGTGGTGCCGCCGTGCACCGCTGCCAAGTGAGCGGCCCAAAATGCCAACGACCACAAACAAAGGGCGCGCGTACATCCGGCGCAACCGCTCTGCCGTGGTCGTCTCGGTGCCGGAGCCGTTACAGCTCGACGTCACCGTCTCGACCAAGATGGGGTGCCTCGGCCCGATTTCAAGGGACCCTCGCCGGCCTAGTTCGGAACCTCACGGACCACGGGTCCGCGCACCGCCGGGGCCACCGGAACCGTCTGCACCGGCGTGGGCGGCACCTCGACCTTGGCCGGCTGCATCTGACGGGCCATCGGCCCGACGGGAACATAATAGAAGGCTGCCCCAAGCACGACAGCCGCGACGATTGCCCCCAGCAGGCCGCCAACCGATTCCGCTCTCATTGTCATATCTCCCCTTCCCGGCCCGTGCCCTGGATACACGAGGCTCCCGAGCACGGGAAGAGCGGCAGCAAGACCGCGCCGAACTGGTCAGAACCGGCCCGGTTGACTATCGTCTCCCTACCGCAACACCCTCGACAATCAGCATCGGAATTGGTCCGTGAGCAAAGCCCCTGCACGCGCCTCGCAATCCAAGAGCCACATCTACATCGGCATCGGCGGCTGGACCTTCGCGCCTTGGCGCGGTGTCTTCTATCCGGACAAGCTGCCACAATCGAAGGAGCTCGAATACGCCGCCTCCAAGCTGACCTCGATCGAGATCAACGGCACCTATTACGGCTCACAGAAACCCGAGAGCTTCCGCAAATGGGCGCGCGAGGTGCCGGACGGCTTCGTCTTCTCGCTGAAGGGGCCGCGCTTCGCCACCAATCGCCGCGTGCTCGCCGAGGCCGGGGATTCCGTCAAGCGCTTCTACGACACCGGCGTGCTCGAGCTCGGCGACCGGCTCGGCCCGGTGCTGTGGCAGTTCGCGCCGACCAAGAAGTTCGACGAGGCCGATTTCGGCAAGTTCCTGGAGCTGTTGCCGCGCGAGCTCGACGGCCGCAAGCTGCGCCACGTCGTCGAGGTTCGCCATGACAGTTTCTGCGTCCCCGGCTTCGTGGCGCTGCTGCGCGAATTTGCGACGCCGGTCGTGTTCGCCGAGCACGGCAAATATCCGGCGATCGCCGATGTCGTGGGTGACTTCGTCTACGCCCGGCTGCAGAAGGGCAATGACGAGCTTGCGACCTGCTATCCGCCGACGCAGCTCGACGCCTGGGCGAAGCGGTTGCAGCTGTGGGCTGGCGGCGGCGAGCCGGACGACCTGCCACGGGTTGACGACAAGCCGGCGAAGAAGATGCCGCGCGACGTGTTCGCCTATGTCATCCACGAGGGCAAGGTCCGCGCGCCGGCTGGCGCGATGGAGCTCATCGAGCGCGTGAGCTGACGCAGGAGGCGCATGATGGCCAAGAGCAAGACCCTGTTCACCATCGGCTACGAGCACACGCCGGCCAAAGCCGTCCTCGACGAGCTGCAATCGGCCGGCGTCAAGCTGCTGGTCGATGTCCGCGCGGTGGCGGCCTCACGCCGGCCGGGCTTCTCCAAGAGCCAGCTCGCCGCCGGGCTCGACGAGCGCGGCATCGGCTATGTGCACCTGCGCGGGCTCGGCACGCCGAAGGAGGGCCGCGAAGCGGCCCGCAGCGGTCATTACGACACGCTGCACAAGATCTACAGCGCGCATCTCAAGACGCCGCAGGCGAAGGAGCAGATGGACGAGCTGGCCTCGCTCGTGAAGAGCGCCGGTCCCGTCTGCCTGCTGTGCTACGAGCGCGACCACGCCCATTGCCACCGGCAATGGATCGCCGAGATCATCGAGGAGCGCGACCATGTCCGTGTCGAGAACCTGGTCGCGCCTCAGGTGTGAGCCGCTACTCCGCGGCGCAGGTGAAGGATGATGCCTGTTCGATGTCGCCGCTGACGTATTTGGCGAATTTCGGCCATGGGCACAGCGGCCGCGTCCGCTGCGGGCTCCAGGTCGACGGGAGCTCCTTGTTCGCCGCATTGACCGAGGCCGTGATCGCCTCCGGCGCCTTGCCCTTTTCGACCCAGTCCATCAGCGCGCCGAGCGCATCGAATTTCTCCAGCGTGACGCCGCCGCCGCAATGGGTCTCGCCGGGCAAGGCAAACAGCCGCGCGAACGTATCGGCCTTGCCCTGCACATTGGCATTGAGCTTCTCGTACCAGCGAATGGTGTCGTTGATCGAGAACACCGGATCGGCCTGACCGTGGTAGATCAGCATCTTGCGCGCGCCGCCCTGGAACGCCGGCAGGGTCGGGTTATCGACCGCGGGCGGGGCCATGAAGTCCATCGCAGACTCGGTGAATGGACCTTCCTTGGCGTAGATCTTCGGTGCGTCCTTGTCGAAGTCGTAGCTCTGCAGCTTCTCGACGAGCTTGTCGGGCGAGCCCTCGATCTCGACCGGCGGCGTCGAGAAGATGTAGTTGAGCCGAGGCGCCGCCCATGGTGGCAATGATCGGAAGGTTGTTCCAAGGCGCCACCGGGCTCTCGACCTTCCAGGCGCGCCAGTTGCCGGTGCCGACGCCGCCATCCACCGGCCAGTCGGAATACAGCGGCGCCCCCTTGGAATTGTGCGGGCCCGCGAAGACCTTCTTCAGAGCATCGACCTTGGCGGCAGGCAGGCAGGCATCGGCCGTACCAGCGGCGCAGCGGAGGCTGTCGAAATTGAACGCCTTCTGGCAGGCTTTCAGGTTGGCCGTGAGGCCGTCCTTGGCGCCGTCGAGCGCATCGCAAACCTCCGTGATCTTGAAGGCGATCAGCTTGGCATCCTCCCGCGTGATCGACTTGCGAATATCGGCATCGGCCTTGGTCAGCGCCTGCACGTCCCAGGCGTGCTGCACAGCGGCACGCGGCAGGTTGAAGCCGGGATTGCCGACCAGGAAGCCATCATACTGCTCCGGCATGCGCTCGGCAGCCACCATAGTATGGCGGCCGCCATTGGAACAGCCGGCGATGTAGGAATAATCCGGCTTCTTGCCGTAATGCGCCGAGATGATCGCCTTCGCGATCGGCGCCAGCGTCATGTCGGCCGAATAGCCGTAGTCGCGGCGCGCCTGCGGATCGAGGCCGAAAGCTGAGCCGGATGCAAGCCCGCGCGGCTTGTTGGCGGGATCGTTGCCGGAGTGGCCGCTGTCCGACGACAGCACGGCAAAGCCGCGGGCGAGCGGCGTCACACCGCCACCGACGAGACCGTCGGCCTTGTCGCCGAGGGCCGGCACCACGACGCCGTCATTGCCGCCATTGACCTGATGCAGGAAGCGGCCGTTCCAGGCCTCCGGCAGCCTGATCTCGAACTGGATCGCATAGGCATGGCCATCGACGCCGGTGCGCTCATTGACCTTGCCGGAGAGAATGCAATGCCGCGGCAGCCCGTCGGCGGCCTCCTGCAGCTTCGATCCCGTCAAGGTCAACCCGGGGACCTTCAGCGTCTCGGCCGTCACCTTGCTGCAGGCAACATCCTCAGCCCACACCGCCTCCATCCCGGTTACGCACAAGATGCCTGCTGCGGCCAGAAACGACGCCCCGGTTCGGATCATGCATTCCCCCTGATGATGCTTCTCGTTGGGGGCAGTTAAACGCGGAGGCCATCCAATGTAAATCTCCGACATCGCGCGCCGGATCGCCTGCGTCAGTGCAATTGCCAGATCTCGAACGGCCGGTCGTAGCCACGCACCGACACCGCGCCGTGGAAGACGGCGTCGCGCGCCCCGTCGCCGGCCGCCTGCCGCACCTCGCTGGAGATCAGGAGCTGCGAATCGAACTCCTTGTTCAGCGCCTCGAGCCGCGAGGCGAAGTTCACGGTGTCACCGATGACGGTGTACTCCTTCCGCCGCGGCGAGCCGATGCTGCCGGCAACCACCTCGCCCAGATGTATGCCGATCCCGATCCTGAGTTGCCAGGACGACGATGCGTTGACGCGCTCCATCGCTGCCACCATCTCGCGCGCAGCCACGACGGCCTGCACGGCGGCATCGCGCGACTCGAACGGCGCACCGAACAGCGCCAGGAAGCCATCGCCGAGGAACTTGTTCACGATGCCGCCATGGCGCTCGAGGATCTCGACCAGCACCGCGAACGCGCCATCGAGGCGATCGACAACCTGTTGCGGCGTCTTCGACCGCGCCGCCGCGGTGAAGCCGCGGAAATCGACGAACATCACCGCGACCTCGTGGATGTCGCGTGCCTCCGCCGTGCCCTCCTTCATCAGGCGCTCGACGACCTGGGGCGAGACGTGCTGGCCGAACAGATCGGTGACGCGGTCGCGCGCTGATGCGGCCTCGATGCTCGCCGCGAACTGGCGTCGCAACTGCACGCTGACGGCGCCGGCGAGCAGCCCGCACAACAGGATGATGAAGCTCCGCTCACCGTGATAGTAGATCTCCGGATTCTGGCTGAGATCGATCGAAGGCCGGTCGAACAGCGCCACCATCAACAGCTCCACCCCGGCGACCAGACCGGTGAAGCTCGAGAGCCAGAAATCGAGACGAAGCGTCGAGAGAACGATGAAGATGAAATAGACCAGCGGCACGCCGAAGCCCAGCGCCTTGTCGTGGCCGATGCCCTCGATCTGCAGAATGAGGACGAACGTTGGCAGCGAGGTCTCGACCAGGGCGCTGACATAGCGCCAGATCACCGGCACGTCCCGGCCGTGGCGGATGTCCGCCTTGATCCTGAACAGGATGAGAGTCTCGAAGCTGATGAATACAACGATCATCGCGTAGACGTAGAGGACCCCGATCCGGCTCGGCCAGATCCACTCCGAGATTTTCGGCTCGAAGATTTCGACCAGCACCGATATCACGAGAAACAGCGCCGCAGTGGCGATCAGCGCCCTCACGCGCAGCAGCTCGGTGTTCAACGTCTGACGCATCAGCGCCTGGTCGAACTCGGCCGGCGCTCCCGCCGGCGCTTCGCTCACCTGTCCTCCTCCCACGATCTGCATCTTGCCTCAGCCGTTCCTGCTCCCGGCCGCCATAGTGCCTCAATCGAGGGTGCGGCGGAAGCGCAAGACGGCGACCGTCATCGCGAACAGCATGAGACCGAACAGGGCGATCGTATCATGCTGCAGGTTCTGGAGCGTCGAGCCCTTGAGCATGATGGCGCGGACGATGCGCAGATAGTGCGTCAGTGGCAGGCACTCGCCGAGAATCTGCGCCCATTGCGGCATGCCGAGGAAGGGAAACATGAATCCGGACAACAGGATGCTCGGCAGGAAGAACATCATCGACAGCTGCATTGCCTGCAGTTGGTTCTGCGCCAGCGTCGAGAACGTGTAGCCGATCGACAGGTTGGTGGCGATGAACAGGGTCGAGAGCAGCGCCAGGAGCAGCAGGCTCCCCATGATCGGAACGCCGAACAGCAGCACGCCGATGCCGATGATGATCGTCGCCTGCAGGAAACCGACCATGACATAGGGAATGATCTTGCCGAGCATGACCTCGACCGGCTTGATCGGCATCGACAGCAGACTCTCCATCGTGCCACGCTCGATCTCGCGCGTCACCGAGAGCGCAGTGAAGATCAGCATGGTCATGGTCAGGATGGTGCCGACCAGGCCCGGTACGATGTTGAGCCGCGACGACGCCGCCGGATTGTAGCGGGCGTGCGCCCTGATCTCGAACGGCGTCGTGACGGGATTGCCGGTGTAGAGATCATGCGCGAGCGCGGTCTGCACGATCATGCCGAGCGAGGACAGCGCGGAGGATGCTGCGACCGGGTCGGTCGCGTCGGCCGCGACGAGCAGGGCCGGCCGGTCGCCGCGGCGAACCGCGCGCTCGAAGCCGCGTGGGATCTCGACGCCGAACAGCACCTTGCCGGACAGCAGGAGATCGTCGAACTCAGCGACACTGGTGACTTCCTGGGTGAAACGGAAATAGGCGGTGTTCTCCATCGCCTTCAGGATCGAGCGTCCCAGATCGCTGTCCTCCTGCAGCAGCACCGCCGCCGGCAGATGATGCGGGGTGGTGTTGATGGCGTAGCCGAACAGCATCAGCTGCATGACCGGGATCATCACGATCATCGCGAACGACACCCGGTCGCGCTTGAGCTGGATGAACTCCTTGACCAGCATCGCGTAGGTGCGCCGCCAGAAGCCGAAGCGCGGCTCGGAAGACGCGTGATGGACAGCCGCATCGCTCATTGGAAATTATCCCGCGAACGGTTCATCAGGTCGATGAAGACGTCCTCGAGCGAGGGCGCGGCGGGCTGCCAGTGCAGATCAGCCTTGTCGCGCCAGGACGCGATCGCGGCGTCCAGCGCGTTGCGGTCGCGGCCGGACACGTGCAGGCTGGTGCCGAACGGCGCCACCATGTCGACACCCGGCTTGCCGGTGAGGTCGGCCGCGAGTTCGCGCAGATCATCGCCGCTCACCGTGTATGTGGTGAGCGCCGATTGCGCGATCACCTCGGAGACCGTGCCGTGCACCAGCAGATGACCATAGGCGATGTAGGCGATCTCGTGACAGCGCTCGGCCTCGTCCATGTAATGGGTCGAGACCAGCACGGTCAGCCCTTCGCCGGCGAGCGCGTGGATCTCGTTCCAGAAATCGCGCCGCGCCTTGGGATCGACGCCGGCGGTGGGCTCGTCGAGCAGCAGCAGTTGCGGGTTCGGCAGGGTGCAGGCCCCGAGCGCCAGCCGCTGCTTCCAGCCGCCCGACAATTCGCCGGCGAGCTGCCGTTCGCGGCCGGCAAGCCCGAGCCGCTGCACCATGTCGCGCGCGGCCCGGCGCGGATCCGGCATGCCGTAGAGGCGCGCGACGAATTCGAGGTTCTCCCGCACCGACAGGTCCTGATAGAGGCTGAAGCGCTGCGTCATGTAGCCCACCCGGCGTTTGATCTTGTCGGCGTCGCGACGGATGTCGAAGCCGAGGCAGGTGCCCTCGCCTCCGTCCGGTGTCAGCAGGCCACACAGCATCCGGATGGTCGTGGTCTTGCCCGAACCGTTCGGGCCGAGAAAGCCGTAGATCGAGCCCCGCTTCACCTGCATCGACAGATCATGCACGACCTCGCGGCCGTCGAAGGACTTGGTCAGTCCCCGGACGTCGATCGCGATCTCGGCCGGACCCGTTCCGTTCATTGCTTGTCCGCCACCGGGGTCTTGAGGTTTGGATAGATGCTGACCGGCTGGCCGACGCGCAGCGCGTCCGGCCGCGACGGCCGCGCCTGGATCAGATAGACGAGCTTGTTGCGCTCATCGAGGCTGTAGATCACCGGCGGCGTGTATTCCGCCGAGGTCGCGAGGAAATAGATTCTGGCCGTCAGATCATCAGCGCAATTGTCGCAGGTGACTCGGACCTCGTCACCGATCGCGAGCTTCGGCAGATCAGGCTCGGGCACGTAGAAGCGCAGCTTCATGTTGCCCGGCGGCATGATCGACAGCACCGGCCGTTGCGCCGCGACCATCTCGCCCTCGCGGAAGTAGATCTGCTGGATGGTGCCGGCGACCGGTGCCACGCCTTTGCGCCTTGCCAGCCGCGTCTGTGAGGTCACGACATGGGCCTCGGCGACGCGCAGCGCCGAAACGGCGGAGTCGAGCGTCGCCTGCGTCCCCGCGCCTGTCTTGCTCAGGGCCGCGGCGCGGTCATAGGTCTGCTGCGCATTGGCCAGCGTCGCCTTGGTCTGGTTGAGATCGGCCTGCTGCAGATCGTCGTCGACCGAATAGAGCGGATCGCCGACCTTGACCACGTCGCCCTCATGCACGTTCAGCTTCGTGATCCGGCCCGCTTCGTCCGGGCTGACGAAGATCATGTCGGCCTCGACCCAGCCTTGATAGCCGGGATCGCGCGTCTCCTTGCAGGCGTTGAAGGTGAAGGCCGTGACCAGCACGGCGAGGCAGTGCAGCAGGCTCATGTCGGCCTCCTCGCGCCAAAGATCAGATCGAGATGGGTCTGCAGCATCGCTTCCGCGTCGAGCGGCGCATGCCGCTCGAACAGGCTCTTCCAGATCACCGCGACCATCATCGGCGCGATCATCAGTTGCGGATGTTGGACGAGCTTCGGCTCGCGGATCTCGCCGCGCGTGATCGCCAACTGGATCAGCGCGCGCATGGCCGCGAGACCGCGGGAGACGACCTCGCGATAATAGAAGTCGGCAATGGCCGGAAAGCGCGGTCCTTCCGCGATGATGAGCCGGACGAGATCGGCCCGCCGGGTGCCGGCGACCTCCTGCAGGAACATGCGCGCCAATGCCTCGACCATGTCGCGCACCGAACCGCCGGCCGGCGGCGGCGCCGCAAGACGGCCGACAAAGGGCACAATCGCGGTCCGGATCAATTCCTCGAACATCGATTCCTTGTCCTTGAAGTGCAGATAGATCGTCCCCTTGGCTACCCCCGCCCGCTTGGCGATGTCGTCCAGCCGGGTCGCCGCAAAGCCTCGGGCGATAAACTCGTCCATCGCCGCCTGCACGATTGCCGCGCGGCGCTCGGCGGAGCGATCCGCCCGGCGCGACGCGCCAGCTCCCGCTGGCTTGACGGGCTCAACTCTGCGCTCGGACAATTTCGGCGGCTTCGACATTAGACAATTATGACTGACTAGTCAGTCATTGTAAAGAGGCCTCGCGAAGGGCATCCATCGGCGCAGGTCAGGAGCCGACCGCGCGCGGCCCCTGGTCAGACGAAGTCGGCGCGATCACACGCAGGACCTGATGTAGGGCCGATTGATCTCCCAGAGCTCGTCCACGATCTGGCGCGCGGCGGCGGCCGAGTTGACGACGGGATCGATGAGCAGCGCCTGCAGCGCGAGATCGCTTGGAGGCGGTCATGGCCGCCCGCACCGCCAGTTGCTGAACCTGAACCTGGACCGACATCAGCTTGGCGACTGCATCTGGAAGCGGGCCCAGCGACACCGGATGGATCCCGACGCGATCCGCGACAACCGGCACTTCGACGGCGGCCTCAGCAGCCAGGTTGGGAATGACGTGACGGTTCAGCACGACGCCGGACTCGATGACCTGCTTCCGATCGTGCAGCACCGAGCCGATCACGGTGACCGCGCGCTCTCCGGACGGCATTCGCCACCAGTCCGGCATGCCGGCTTTGCCCGCCAGGACCTCGTCGATCTGCCGGATCAGCTTGGCTCGCTCCGCCTCGTCCCACGCGAAGTCGTACCCGCCCTCGCCCGCTTCCCAGCCATAGGCGAGATACTCGCCGACATGGCTGTCGCCGCAGCCCAGCCAGAAGCCGAAGTCGCGCAACAGCGTACGCGTCAGTGGCGCGACCTTGGGGTCGTGGCTCCCAGCCTTTTGACGAAGCAGTGGATAGAGATCGGCCCCGGTTTCGCGATCCCGGATCTGCATGAGACATTGGAAATGGTTGAGCCCGGCGCCCCACACGGCCACGCGCTCCTCGGCGAGTCCCAGAATGGAAGCCACCTGGCTGCGCGCGATGAAGATGCCGTGGCACAGGCCGATATGCGCGAGGCGGCTGTGAAGCCCTAGCGCGAGGATGATGCGGCTCTCGGGATTGGAAAAGTTGATGAACAGCGCATCCGGACAGCGCCGCTCCATCTCGCGCACGAAGTCGAATACGACCGGCAAGGTGCGGAGCGTGAAGAACAATGCGCCCGGCCCGCCATTCTCGCCCAGCGTGTGACGGATGCCGTATTTGCGCGGCACCTCGAAATCGAGCTTCCACAGGCGGTTGCGGTCGATCGCGGTGGCATGGATCACGAAGCCGGCGCCGTCGAGCGCCGCACGCCAATCCGCGGTCGCCTCGATCTTGAGGCCGGCGCCGGAGAGGTCGTTGAGCCGCCGGGCCAGTGCTTCCGACCGGGCAAGCCGGGTCGGGTCGCGGCCAACCAGCACGAGCGTAGAGCCCGCGAGATCATGCGTCGAGAACAGGTCCCGAAACACGCTGAGTCCAAAGCGACGCGCTGCTCGCGCCGAGGAAGACGATCTTGGTGACGGCTGCCATGGGCAATTTGTGCCAGCGCTGCACGTCACCATCCTGATCCAGATCAAACCGCCGCCCAATGTTCGGCACGGCGGCGCGTCAATCGGTCTTGCTGATCAGCCGAAGTCGAGCACCACGCGACCGTCGATCTTGCCAGCCTTCATGCGGTCGAAGACGGTGTTGATCTCCGACAGCGGCGCCGTGGTCACCTCGGCCGTCACCTTGCCGTCCGCGGCGAAGGCGATGGCTTCGTCGAGATCACGCCTGGTGCCGACGATCGAGCCGCGCACGGTGATGCGCTTCAGCACGACATCGAAGATCGGTGTCGGGAATTCGCCAGGCGGCAAGCCGACCAGGCTGACCGTCCCCTTGCGGCGGACCATGTGCAGCGCTTGGGCAAAAGCCGGCGTCGACACCGCGGTGACCAGCACGCCATGAGCGCCGCCACCGGTGATCCTGATCACCTGCTCCACGGCATCCTTGTCGAGCGCGTTGACGGCATGTTCGGCGCCCGCCTCCAGCGCGAGTTTCAGCTTGTCCGCGGCGATGTCGAGACCGATCGCCTTCAGCCCCATTGCCTTCGCATACTGGATGGCGACATGACCGAGGCCGCCGACGCCGGAGACCACCACCCACTCCCCGGGCCGCGCGTCGGTCTCCTTCAAGCCCTTGTAGGTCGTCACGCCGGCGCAGAGGATCGGGGCGATCCTGGCGAAGTCCACATTGGCCGGCAGGCGCGCAGCGAACGCCGCGGACGCGATCACGTATTCTGCGAAGCCGCCATTCACGCTGTAGCCGGTGTTGTGCTGGTGCTCGCACAA
The DNA here is from genome assembly GCA_050641875.1 of Bradyrhizobium oligotrophicum. Lineage (GTDB taxonomy): Bacteria > Pseudomonadota > Alphaproteobacteria > Rhizobiales > Xanthobacteraceae > Bradyrhizobium > Bradyrhizobium oligotrophicum_B. Next base: position 4,776,959 of record CP192619.1, on the reverse strand, counting down.
CGTCTCCCACCCGGTCTCGCAATACTCGCATCGCAGGCAGGCATCGTGCAGCCACGCCACGCCCACGGCGTCGCCGACCTTGAAATCGGTGACCCCAGGCCCGAGCGCCGCGACGATGCCCGCCGCTTCGTGACCTGGAATGAATGGTGGCACCGGCTTCACCGGCCAATCGCCGGATGCGGCGTGAAGATCGGTGTGGCAGACGCCGCACGTCTTCACCTTGACCAGAAGCTCGCCGGGTCCCGGCACAGGAATCGGAACGTCCTCGATGACCAGCGGCTTGCCAAAGGCTTTGACGACGGCGGCTTTCATGGTCTGCATCTGTCTGCTCCTCATGTCGAGGCGCAAACTAACGATGTCGAAGCCGTCCGGTCTTGATCGGCATCAAGCCGCGCCACCGCATGAAGTAACAGTTTGATGACAGCGCAATGTGCCCGTTTCCGTCAGGCGTGAAACCTGAGTCCGTCGACCACCTTGTCGACCACCTTGCGCTCCGCACGAAACGCCAATCCCACCAGATTGAGATCGGCGCGCGCCACCGCCTTCACCGCGTCACGGTTGGCCTCGTCATGCGTGGTCTTGAACATGTCCTCGGTGTAGAGCGCCGGCTTCACGCTGCGCGACAGCGCGCGATCCAGAGCACGCGCGAGCGCCGAACGATCCGGCGCACCATAGATCAGGATCGGCTGCCCGATCAGCGCGTGATACAGGGTTGCCGAGCCGTCCTCATAAGGCGCGCCGATGCATTCGGGGAACGCGGCGGCGATGCCGCTGGAAAGAAACGCCGCGACGTTCAGCTTCTGCCAGGCTTCGAGATCGTTGCGGATGATCAGCGCGATCTTGGTGTCGAATTGCATGTCACTTCCCAGTTCGATAGACGCGAACGCCCAGGATAGCTGAGCCACCCTGAGCGTGAAGCATCGAAATGAATTTGGGTCGATGGAACCTGGCAGGCAGGCCGGACAGTCAAACTGCCTCAGCCCTTGGCGTCGCAGACCCAGGCGCGGATGACGCATTCCTTGCCGCCATATTTGTAGCATTCCCGGGTCGCCTCGTTGAGCGACGTCGAGATCGTCGGCCGAACAGCATAGCCGTGGGCGCCGCAGGGATTGGTGAGATCGACCGCGAACGCCGCACAGGCCTTCTTCATCGTCACCGCGGTGCAGTCGCCCTTGCACTGCTTGAGCGCCGCCGCCTTGGCGAGATGCTCCGCCGGATAGTCGAACGCCTGGCCATAGGCGGCGCACTGGCCCATGGCGAACGCGCCGGCCGCATGCGCCGGGCTGATGACGCTGGTGCTCGCGATGCGCGCGACGCCGACGAGAACGGTCAAGCCAAATGCAAACAGCGCGACACGGCGCGCAGCAGTCGAAGCGATCACTTTTTCCTCCCCCGAGGCCCAATGTCGGCAAATCTAGCCGGGGGTCGTTGAAACTTGGTGAATGGGAGGTTGCGGACGGTAAGGTCCGTAGCCCGCATGAGCGCAGCGATATGCGGGGGCGCTGCATCCGTTGAAGGATGTCCCCGCATGTCGCTTACGCTCGTGCGGGCTACACGGGCTCAGCCGCGCCGGGCGGCTTCCAGCGCTTGCGGCGTGTCGATGTCGAGAAACGCGCTCTCGCCGTCGACCGGCACCTCGGCGACGGCCTCGGTGTGCTTGGCGATCAGGTGCCGCGCGCCGACGTCGCCGTCCAGCGTCATCAGCTCGGCGAAGAAGCGGCGCGACCACAGCACGGGGTTGCCGCGGCGTCCCTCGGACACGGGCACCACGATCAAATTGCCGCGATCGGGCGCGAAGGCGCCGATCAGGCGGTCGAGCAGATCCGAGGACACCATCGGCATGTCACCCAGGCATACGATGGCGCCATCGACGCCCTCCGGCACCGCCGCAATGCCGGATTTCACCGAGCTGGCAAGCCCACCGGCAAAGTCGGGATTGCGGACGAAGCGGACGTTCAGGTCGGACAGCGCATGTTCGACCAGTTCGGCCTGATGGCCCGTGACGACGATCACCTCGCTGGCCTTCGAAGCGAGCACCTGCTCGGTCACGATGCGCACCAGCTTCTTGCCGTCGAGCTCGGCCAGCAGCTTGTTCGGCCCTCCCATGCGGGTCGAGCGCCCCGCAGCGAGCACGACCGCGGCGACCCTGCGTTCGCCCTCGGCCTCCGGCTTGGCGCGCGGCTGCGGCCGCGTCACGATCTCCATGAGGAGGCCGCCCACGCCCATGGCCGTGAGCTCGGCGCGGGTGACCTTGATGCCGGCGAGCAGCCGCATCAGCACCCAGTCGAAACCGTTCTCCGCCGGCGAGCGGGCGCAACCGGGGGCGCCGAGCACCGGCACACCGGCGGCGCTACCGATCAAGAGCAGATTGCCCGGATCCACCGGCATGCCGAAATGCTCGATGGCCCCGCCGATGCCGGTGATCGCGGCGGGAATGACATCGCGGCGATCGGCGATGGCGGACGCGCCGAACACGATGACGAGCTCGGCGCCCAGCGCCAGCAGCTCCCTGATCGCAGCAGCCAGCGCGGCCTGCTCATGCGGCACGCGGCGCTCGGCGATGATGGTGGCGCCGGCCGGTGCAAGCCGCTCTGCGGTGACGCGCAGCGTCTTGTCGATGACCTTGGGTGCGAGCCCCGGCAGAAGCGTCGAGACCACGCCGACGCGCTTGATCACATAGGAGGCGATGCTGAGCGCGCCCCTGCCCGCCGCAGCGACGGCGGCATCGCGCAGGCGGCCTTCGACGCCGAACGGGATCAGCTTGACGGTGCCGACCATCTCGCCTTCGACCACCGGCTTGAACGCCGGCAAGGTCGCGAAGGTGATGGCCTCGTCGACGCCGTTGATGCGCTCGACCGCGGCGCGGTCGATCATCAGCACGCCAGCCTGCGCCGCGAACAGATTGGCGCGCCCGGTGAAGGCGCGATCGACGTGAATGCCCGCGCCGGCGACGACCTTGGCGACATCGGCAGCCGCCTCGTCCTCGGAGACGTCGCCGGCCTCGAGCCTGACGACGACGATCTCCTCGACGCCCTCCCGGACCAGCGCCTCCACCTCGGCGGGACCGATCAGCGTGCCCTTCTTCAGCACCAATGATCCCTTGCGCAGGGTGTGCACGGTCACCCCGCCGATCGCCTCAGCCGGACTGGCAGGACCGAACTTCATGCCGCCCGCTCTTTCTCCTTGGCCGGCAGCCGCAGCGTCGCGGTGATCTCGGCCATGATGGAGACCGCGATCTCCGACGGCGACACCGCGCCGATGGCCAGCCCGATCGGCGCATGGATGCGGGCAATGTCGGCATCATCAGCGCCTTGCGCGCGCAGCCGGTCGCCGCGCTTCGCGTGGGTTTTCCGCGAGCCGAGCGCGCCGATATAGAAGCAGTCGCGCGAGAACGCGTGCAGCAGCGCCGGATCGTCGATCTTCGGATCATGCGTCAGCGCGACGAAGGCCGTGTAGTGATCGACGTTGAGCGGCGGCAGCGCCACGTCAGGCCATTCGGGGATCAGCGGCACATCGGGAAAGCGCTCGGGGCTGGCGAAAGCCGTGCGCGGATCGACGACGGTGACGTCATAGCCCAGCGACTTGGCGATCGGCGCCAACGCCTGGCTGATATGGACGGCACCGATGATCACGAGCTTGGCCGTCGGCGCGTAGACGTTGAGGAACAGCCGCTTCCCGTCCACCTCGACCATGCCGCTCTTGCCCATGCGCAGATGCGTCGACAGCTCGTTGCGCAGCGGGTCAGTCGCGATGGCGGCGGCCTTGACCAGGCGCTGCTCGCCGGACGCGACGTCGGTAACGAGGATGGCCGGACGGCGCGCGGCACGCTCGGCGTTCAGTTCTGCCAGCGTTGCAAGTTGCATCGGTCAGCCCACCTTCTCGACGAACACGCGAGATCGTGCCGCCGCAGGACAGCCCGACATTCCAGGCCGTCTCGTCGGCGACGCCGAACTCCAGCATCTTGGGCTGGCCGCTGGAGATGACGTCGAGTGCCTCGGTGACGACGGCGCCCTCGACGCAGCCGCCGGAGACCGAGCCCAGGAAGGTGCCCTCATCATTGATCACGAGGTTGGAGCCGACCGGGCGCGGGGCCGAACCCCAGGTCTCGACCACGGTGGCGAGGGCCACGCCGTGACCGGATTTGTGCCAATCCTCGGCGGCCCTGAGGATGTCTTCGTCGCGGTTGAGCATGGTCATCTCCCTCTCAGGCGGCGGGCCGGATCGCGCTGCGCTGGTGCGGCGGCAGCGGCGACGACAGCGCCGAGATCAGCGTCCCGATCGAGGTCAAGTTATGTACCGGGCGGAATTCGTCAACGTGGGGCAGCATGGTTTTGATGCCCTGCGCCTTCGCCTCGAAGCCGGAATAGCGCAGCAGCGGATTGAGCCAGATCAGCCGCCGACAGGAGCGGTGCAACCGGTCCATCTCGAAGGCGAGCTTGCTGTCGGCCTCGCGCTCCAGCCCGTCGGAGATCAAGAGCACGATCGCGCCCTGCCCCAGCACGCGGCGCGCCCAGTGCTTGTTGAAGGTCTGCAGCGAGGTGGCGATCCTCGTGCCGCCGGCCCAGTCCTCGACATTCGCCGAGCAGCTCGCCAGCGCCTCGTCGGGATCGCGCTGGCGCAGCGCCCGCGTCACGTTGGTCAGCCGCGTGCCGAACAGGAACACCGACACCCGCTTGCGCGCATCGGTGATGGCGTGGAGGAAGTGCAAGAAGAGGCGGGTGTACTCGCTCATCGATCCGGAGATGTCGAGCAGCGCCACGATCGGCGCAGGCTTCTCGATCCGCCCCAGGCGATGGAAGTTGATGATCTCGCCCTCGGTGCGCAGCGCCTGGCGCAGCGTCTTGCGCATGTCGATGCGGTGGCCGCGCGGGTCGGTGGTGTGGCGGCGTGTCTTCAGCTCTGCCTGCGGCAGCCGCATCTTGGCGATCGCCCTGGTGACCTCGGCGATCTCCGCCGCGCTCATCTGCGCAAAATCCTTCTTCTGCAGCACCTCGCGGTCGGACACCGACAGCCGCAGGTCCTGCTCCTGCGCCTGCGGCTCCTCATGCGTCTGTGGCTGCGACATCGCCTCCTGCACCCGGCGCGAGGCCGGCGGCGGCTTCTTCTTGGCGTGATCCGGCAGCGGCACCGAGATCGAGCATCGACTTCCATTCCTCCGCAGGACGGAAGAACAGGTCGAAGGCCTGGGCGAAGATCAGCGCGTGCTCGTGGCGCTTCACGAAGATCGATTCCAGCGTGGTGAAGACGTCCGCACGCTTGCCGATATCGATGACCTCGAGGGCGGTCATCGCGTCGATCACGGCACCGGGGCCGACGGGCAGGCCTGCGGCGCGCAGCGCGCGCAAACCCCGCGATGTTGTCGGCGATGCCGCCAGTCGGCGGCGCGAGGTGATTGATGCTGGTGGGCATAACTCTATCCCCTCGTCATTCCGGGACATGCGAAGCATGGGCCCGGAATCCATGACCACGATCGTAAGTATGGATTCCGGGCTCGCCCTCCGGGCGCCCCGGAATGACGACCGTTGTTGTTGCGCGACCGCAGCTCAATTCTCGCTGGTCGCGTCCTTGATCACCTTCTGCAACGCATCGCCCTGCATGCGGGCGATGTCGTCCTGATACTTCAACAACGCGCCCAGCGTGTCGCCGACGACCTCGGCATTCAGCGAGCGCGCATCGAGCTCGGTCAACGCCGTGGCCCAGTCCAAGGTCTCGGCGACACCCGGCGATTTGTAGAAATCCTGGTCGCGCAGCGCCTGGACGAAACGCACGATCTGCTGCGACAGCCGCTGCGAGATGCCGGGCAGCCGGGTCTTGACGATGGCGAGCTCACGCTCGGCGGAGGGATAGTCGACCCAGTGATACAGGCAGCGCCGCTTCAGCGCGTCATGGATCTCGCGGGTCCGGTTCGAGGTGATGATGACGATCGGCGGATGCGGCGCCTTGACGGTGCCGAACTCGGGGATCGTGACCTGGAAGTCGGAGAGTATCTCGAGCAGATAGGCCTCGAACGCCTCGTCCGCGCGATCGAGCTCGTCGATCAGCAGAACCGGCGCGCCGGCGACATCCGGCTCCAGCGCCTGCAGCAGCGGGCGCTTGATCAGATAGCGGTCGGCGAAGATGTCCGACGTCAGCTGATCACGGTCGACGTCGCCACCGGCTTCCGCCAGCCGGATCGCGATCATCTGCGCCGCCGAATTCCATTCGTAGACGGCGGAGGCGACGTCGAGACCCTCGTAGCACTGCAGCCGGATCAGCTTGCGGCCGAGCGCCGCCGACAGGACCTTGGCGATCTCGGTCTTGCCGACGCCGGCCTCGCCTTCGAGGAACAGCGGCCGGCCCATGCGCAGCGACAGATAGGTCACCGTCGCCAGCGATCGTTCGGCCAGATAGCCGCGCGAGGACAACAATTCGAGCATCGCGTCGACCGATGCTGGCAGGGCCGGAGCACTCATGGGCGAGACCGCTTCCTTCTTCACGCGTCCGTCACGAAGCCGGAGCCTCGGGTTCGGCGGCTCCCTCCGACGCAGTAGAGGCCTTGGCGCCGGTATTGGCCGCATCGACCGCACGGCGCGCCAGCACGCCGATCAGATGGGCACGATATTCGGCGCTGCCGTGAATGTCGCTGTTGAGGCCTTCGGCCGAGACCGGAATGCCTTCCAGCACCTTCGGCGAAAACCGCTTCTGCAATGCCTCCTCGAAGGCGGTGACGCGGAACACGCCATTGCCGCCGGCCCCGGTCACGGCGACCCGCACGTCCGAGGGACGGCGGGCGACGAACACGCCGACCAGCGCGTAGCGCGAGGCCTGGTTGCGGAACTTGACGTAGGCCGCCTTCTTCGCCAGCGGAAAGCTCACCTTGGTGATGATCTCGTCCGGCTCCAGCGCGGTCGTGAATAGCCCGAGGAAGAACTCCTCGGCCTTCAACTTGCGCTTGTTGGTGACGATGGTAGCGCCGAGCGCAAGGCACGCTGCCGGATAGTCCGCAGTCGGATCGTTGTTGGCGATCGAACCGCCGATGGTGCCGCGATGGCGCACCGCGGGATCGCCGATCAGGCTCGCCAGATGTGCGAGCGCCGGAATGGCCTCGCCGACCGTTGCGGAGTTGGCGACGTCGGCATGACGCGCCATCGCGCCGATCACCAGGTTGCGGCCTTTCACCTCGATCGTATCGAGCCCCTCGACATGGGAGAGATCGACCAGATGCGGCGGGCTCGCGAGCCGCTGCTTCATGACCGGCACCAGCGTGTGGCCGCCGGCGACCAGCTTGGCGTCTTCGTTCTTGGTGAGGAGATTGGCGGCCTGGCGCACGGTCGCCGGCCGATGATATTTGAATTCGTACATGGGGAAATTGTCCTGTGCGCAGCGGGCGGACTAAGGCGAGGTCAGACGTTTAGGCGAGGTCCGATTTGGCCATCGCCTTGGCGCCGGCGGCGATCGATTGCACGATGTTCTGATAGCCAGTGCAGCGGCAGAGATTGCCTTCCAGCTCCTCGCGGATGGTCTCTTCGCTGAGCTCATGTCCCTTGCGATGGACGAGATCGACCGCGGTCATGATCATGCCGGGCGTGCAGAAGCCGCATTGCAGACCATGGTGCTCGCGAAACGCTTCCTGCATCGGATGCAGGGGCGCGCCGTCGGCGGCGAGCCCCTCGATCGTCCTGACCTCATGACCATCGGCCATCACGGCCAAGGTCGTGCAGGACTTGACCGCCTTGCCATCCAGATGGACGACGCAGGCGCCGCATTGCGACGTGTCGCAGCCGACATGGGTGCCGGTGAGGCGCAGGTTCTCGCGCAGGAACTGCACCAGCAGCGTCCGCGGGTCGACGTTCGCCGTGACGGGATTACCGTTCACAATCATGGAAATCTTGGCCATTCAGGACTCTCTATTATCCGCGCCACGGCATTGCACTGCAGCGCAGCCCAGCAAAATCAGTCGAAAACCATCATATGGGCGCTCCCGGCGGCGGGCAACCTCGCCCCCGGGCGCGCATGGGTCGGTTGCGATCAGCCTTGAACGGCCTTGGCGAAGTTGGCGAAGAATTCGTCGGCGAGTTTCTTGGCGGTGCCGTTGATCAGGCGCTGGCCGAGCTGCGCCAGCTTGCCGCCGATCTGCGCTTCGACATTGTAGGTCAGCAGCGTGCCGCCATCCTTGTCCGCCAGCGCGACGACCGCGCCGCCCTTGGCGAATCCGGCGACGCCGCCCTCGCCTTCGCCGGAGATCTTGTAGCCGTTCGGCGGATCGAGATCGCTCAAGGTCACCTTGCCCTTGAAGCGCGCGGAGACCGGCCCGACCTTCATCTTGGCGACGGCGCGGAAGCCGCCATCCTCGGTTTTCTCCAGCTCCTCGCAGCCGGGAATGCAGGCCTTGAGCACCTCCGGATCATTCAGCTTGTCCCAGACCTGCTCTCGCGGAGCGGCCAGCTGGACCTCGCCCGTCATCGTCATTGCCATGTGCATCTCCCCCGATTGGCGCGGTTAGAGGCATTCAAGTAAAGCACCGAACGCCCAAAAGGAAGGGCGGGCAGCGCCCGGAAGCGTTGCAGAAAAGCCGGAGCAGCGCAGCATACCGAATCTCGCGCCCGTCGGGTTTTGATTGGCAGACGGCGGTGGGGGTGGTTAGTTCGCCATCGAATCTGCACGATTCCTCCGGCGGCGCGGCCGCCTGCGACAAGGATTCCGCCCATGCCGATGATCGATGCCGACGGCTGTCTGTTGAATGTCACCGTCGAGGGCCGCGACGGGGGGCCGACCCTGATGCTCTCGAACTCGCTAGGCTCGACGCTGCAGATGTGGGAGCCGCAGATGCGCGCCTTCACGCAGGTGTTCCGCGTGATCCGCTATGACCGGCGCGGCCATGGCAAGTCGGCGGTCGCCCCCGGGCCCTACTCCATCGAGCGATTCGGCCGCGATGCGCTGGCGATTCTCGATGACCTCAACATCGAGAAGGTGCACTGGTGCGGCGTGTCGATGGGCGGCATGGTCGGACAGTGGCTCGCCGCCCATGCTCCTGAACGCGTCGGCAAGCTCGTGCTCGCCAACACCACCTGCTACTATCCCGATCCGACGATCTGGGACGCCCGCATCAAGGCGGTCGAGGACAACGGACTCGCTGGAATCGCCGACACGGTCATCGCCAGCTGGCTGACGCAGGAGTTTCGCGATCACAATCCTGATGTCGCGGATCGGATGAAGGCGATGCTCGTGGCCACCCCGGTCGAGGGCTATCTTGCCTCTTGCGCGGCGCTGCGCGCCCTGGACCTGCGCGAGGATCTTCCGGCGATCCAGAGCCCGACCCTCGTCGTTGCCGGCCGCTACGACAAGTCGACGCCGATCGCGATGGCGGAAGCGATCCGCAGCCGGATCGCGGGCGCCAGCATGACCATCGTCGATGCCGCGCACATCTCCAATGTCGAAGCGGCGGGTCAGTTCAACGATGCCGTGCTGGGCTTTCTGACCCAGCGCTGACGCACCGCGATGGATCAGGGCGTCACGCCTGCTGCGGCGTCGGCGTCGCCGTGGGCTCCATCATCTTCGGCGGAGCGGATGCGGAGGACGGTGAGGCCTGCGTCGTCGGCTTCTCCACCAGCATGACGATGGCCGTGCCGAGCAGCATCAGGAGTTCCGTGGCATGCAGACGCAACGCCTGGGGCTCCCCGACCTTGGCAGCCATGACCATGCTCAAGAAGGCGAGCATGCTGCCGAAGCCGAGCCCGATCGACAGCGCCTCGACATAGCCGGCCACCTTTCGCACCCGCGGAACCAGGATCAGGACCAAGAACATCGCGAAGAAGCCTGCGACCGTCAGTCGCGCCAGCGCAAGCAGCCAGGCGGCGCGGACCGTCTCGATGCCCGAGAGCTGCAGGTGGTCGCTGATGAACAAGGCCACCGCGATATTCGGCCGCGCGAACAACCCCTGGATCGGCGTCACCATGATCTGAAACGCGATGATGGTCCAGGCGGGCACGAAATAGAGCGCCAGCAGCACACCGTTGACGCAGCTGAGCCGCCAATTCCTGATCACGCAATCCTTGATCATGTCACGCCCACCTTTGCATCGCACAAACGCCCGTCTGGCCGATTTCCAGACGAGCTAACGCCCGGCAAACCCGCCCGGCAATTTAAACCCTTTGTTTACCTTAACCGGGCGACGGGCGCGAGAGCCCACTGTCCAATCGCCGTGGAGACAGCCGCCTTTCCGGCCATCGGCGCCTCCTCGAACATCTGCATCACATCCGACATTGCGGCCGCTCTGGTCTTCACCACCGCGATGCGGTTCCTCCGCTGAAAGAAATCCGTCGCCGACGCCTGCATCGGTCACGATCGATGCGCCGGCAGTCCGATCGCGTCGACGGCGGCTGATCCAGTCCATGCGCCTCGCAATTCCATGTTCCGCGCCATCAAAGTTTTTGACTAGCGTCAAAGTAGCTCAAAAATGCGATACTATCTTAAGATGAATGTCGCTGCGTTTCGCGCAGCGGGATCGTGATGCGGCAGGCAGCTGCCGAGCGGGAGTACCGCATGAGAGTAGCTCGGATGCTTCATCGGCATCCTCCTGCTCGCCGGCGGCCTCTACATCCTCGTCGGCGAGCATTTCGCCGGAACTTCAGGCGACGCGGCCGTGAATGCCCGGCTGTACGTCGTGCGCGCGCCGATCGAAGGCCGCGTGACGCTGGGGGTGAGCAATATCGGCGCCAGGGTCAATGCCGGGGAACTCATGGCCGAGATCGTCGACGACCGATTCGACACCACGCGCCTGCTCAATCTCGAGCGCGACCGTGACGAGCAGAAGATCGCGCTCAAGCGGGTTCCGGAGCAGCGTTCGGCGCTCGAGCAAGCGCGGGCCGCCTTCGCGGCCCAGTCGGCCAACTACAAGACCGGCCGCGTCCGCCAAATCGCGGCACGCATCGCCGAGGCCAAGGCGGCGCAGGATGCCGCAGCCGCCCGGATGAAGCTCGCGGATCTCACCTTCACGCGGGCCAACGAGCTGAAAGAGCGCGGGGTCCAGACGATTGCCAACCTCGACCAGGCCAGCGTGTCGCTCGATATCGCCAAGCAGGATGTCGAAAGCGCGAAGCAGCGCACCAACTATTTCGAGACCGAGCTAGGCTCCGCGCAATCGGGAGTCTTCATCGGCGACTCCTACAACGACGTGCCGTTCTCGATGCAGCGCATCCACGAACTCGACCTGCGCCTCGCCGAACTTGCCGTGGACGAGCAGCAGATCCAATCCCGCCTGGTCCAATACGAGCAGCAGATCAACGCCGAGCGCGTCCGGATCAACCGACTGACCTCGGCGACGCTGAAGGCCCGCGTCCCCGGCATGGCCTGGGACTTCCTCGTCGACGATGGCGAATATGCCCGTCGCGGTCAGGATCTCGTCAAGCTGGTGGACTGCAACAGTCTCGTGGTGACCGCGAGCGTTCCCGAAAGGCTCTACGACAGCCTGTCGATCGGCGCCCCGGTGCAATTCCGTCTGTTCGGCGACGACCGGATATTCGACGGCACGGTGACACGTCTCGGCGGCTCGGGCGCGTCGCAACTCTACGCCAATCTCGCCGTCGGCCCGACGCCGCAGCACTTGCAACGCTTCGACGTCACCGTTGCGGTGCCAGATCTCGCCAAGCAGCCGGATCTGTCCTGCGCCATTGGACGCACCGGCCGGGTGATCTTCACCAGCGGACCGATCGCGGCATTCCGCCGCTTCGTCGCCCGATACGGCTACTGATGCCGACGCTGTCACCATTCCTGTCCGCGTTCGCAGTCGTTGCGATCGTCGTAGGGCTGCGCCTCCTGGTGTTGCCCCTCCTGGACCCGAAGATATGGTACTGGCGGACCCTGCTCCTCAGCGGCTCGATCCTGCTGGCCTGGCGCTATGTCGCCTGGCGCTTCACCGAGACCCTTGCTCCGCCCGGCCTCACGCCGGATGGGATCCTCAGCTGGGTCTTCGCCATTCTCGAAGCGCTCACCGTTGTTTCGTCGTCCTTCGCCTTCCTGATCCTGACCAGGACCAAGGAGCGGACGATGGAGGCTGATCGCCATGCCGGCTGGTGGCTTCCGAGGCCGCCGCCTCGGGTCGACATCTTCATCACAACTTATAACGAGCAGCTCGAGGTCCTGGAGCGAACCATCGTCGGCGCCAAGGCGATCACTTATGCGGCTTTGCGCGTCTTCGTCCTCGACGACGGCAGCCGGGCCTGGCTCCGGGATTACTGCACCGAGCACGGCATCGGCTATGTCACCCGTACCGACAAGTCGGACGCCAAGGCCGGCAACATCAACAATGCCTTGCGGCTGCGCGCGGCGGATGCGGACCGGCCGGATTTCGTCGCCGTTCTCGACGCCGATTTCGTGCCTCATCTCGACTTCGTCGAGCGGACGCTGGCGTTGTTCCACGATCCGGCTGTCGGCCTCGTACAGACGCCCCAGCACTTCTTCAACCCGGACCCGATCCAGCACAATCTCGGCATCGGCGCGGCCTATCCCGACGAGCAGCGCCACTTCTTCGACAACGTCGAGCCGGCGCGCGACGCCTGGGGCATCGCTATGTGCTGCGGCACCTCCTCGATATTCCGCGTCTGCGCCGTGGAGATGATCGGCGGCGTGCCGACCGAAAGCGTCACCGAGGATTTCCTGCTCACGCTGCGCCTGTCCGCGCACGGCTACCAGACCGTGTACCTGAACGAGGCGTTGTCGGAGGGATTGGCGCCGGAAGGCCTTGCGGAATACGTCGTGCAGCGCGGCCGCTGGTGCCTCGGCCTCACGCAGATCGTGCGCAACGTCTACAATCCGTTCGGCTCCCATGGTCTCGATTTCTTCCACCGGCTCAGCGTGCTCGACTCGCTGCTCTACTGGACGTCGACCTATCCGTTCCGCCTCGCCGCGCTGATCTGTCCACTGCTTTACTGGTGGGGTGGGGTGACGGTGGTGAACGCCTCGATCGCCGACATCATCCGGTATTACGGCCCCTATTATCTCTCGATCATGTACACGCTGAACTGGCTGTCCAAGGGACTCTTCATTCCGATCGTCAACGATGTCTCGCAGATCGTCGCCGCCTGGCCCGTGCTCCGCGCCGCCGCTATCGGCCTGCTCTCCCCCGGTCCGCACAAATTCTCGGTGACCGCCAAGGGCGGCGACCGCGCCAAGATCATCGTCCAATGGCCGCTGATGCGGCCCTTCCTGATCCTGATGGCGCTGACGATCGGTGGCCTGATCGTGTCGCTGACGTCCGATTTCGTCTTCAATACCACGGGGACCGCGGGAGACGGCGTCGTCATCGTCATGTTCTGGACGGTCTACAACATTCTGGTGCTGTCGGTGGCGATCGCCGTTTGCATCGACCGTCCACGCTACAACCGGCCGCAACGCCAGATCGTCGAGCCGATCACCCTGACGGTCGACGGCAAGGCGCAACGCGGCTGGATCGTCAATCTCGGTCCCGGCGGCGCACGCGTCAGCGGTCCCGTCGGCCTTGCGACCGGCACCATCGGCACGCTCACCCTGCCCCTGATCGGCGACATCCAGACCAAGGTCACGGCTCCGACAAACGACGGCTACCGGCTCATATTTGCCGTAACGCCGCAGCAGCGCGCCCAGATCATCGAGCGACTGCACACGGCGAGCGGAGTGCCGGGCGCCGACAGCGGCGATCTCGGCCGCATGCTGAAAGAACTCGCGCGAGCCGTGGCCGATTGAGGAGAAGACGATGACGAGGCGACGGTGGAGCTTACAGACTACGGTGTTCCTCGGCGGCGCGACGCTGATCGTCGTGACGGCGCTGGCCGTTGCCATCCTCTATTCGGCGTCTCTGCAGCGGCGCGGCGAGGAACTCGCGATCGAACAGCTGAGGACCCGCGGCGAGCTCAGCACAAACCTGCTGGCGCGACAGATGTACGGCACGTGGAGCGACGTGTCGCGGCTCGCCGCGATCATCGACCCCGCCGACGTCGCCGAGGCGCGTCGACGAGATCCAGTTCGTGAGCCAGCTCGAGCCGCGCTATGCCTGGCTCGGCATCGCCGACCCCAGCGGCAAGGTGATCGCGAGCAAGGACCCGACGCTGGAAGGACGAAGCGTGGCCGATCTGCGCTGGTTCCGGCAGGGTCTCGGGATGCCGACGGCTGTCGATGCCCACGAGTCGGAGGCGCTAGACCGGCTGTCGCAGACCGCTTCGGGATCTTACCGCTTCATTGCCATGTCGGCCCCGCTGATGCGCGACGGCACTCCCGGCGGCGTCATCGGGGCTCAAGTCGATTGGAAATGGGTGATCGAATCCATCACGGCGCTGGCATCGCGCAACATCGAACTGCTGTTGCTGTCGCGCGAGAGTATCGTGCTGTTCGGGCCGCCGGATCTCGTCGGCAAGCAACTGACGATCGGCTCGGCGCAGGCCGCAAGCCGCGGGGCCTCGGTCGCGCTCATCGAGCGATGGCCCGACGACAAGGACTATTTCACCGTCACCATCCCCACCGTGGGCTACGCCGATCTGCCGAGCTTCGGCTGGTCCGTTCTGGTCCGGCAGGACGCCGTTGCCGCTATGGCGCCGACCCGCCAGTTGGTGCGCTCGTTCTGGTTCAATGTTGCCGGCGGCGTGTTCTCGATTCTGGTCCTGCTCAACTTCGCCGCGCAATGGGTGGCGACGCCGCTACGCCGTCTCGCCCAAGGCGCCGAAACCATGGTGAAAGATCCGTTCTCCGGCCTGCTGGCTCGGGAAACCCGGTACGACGAGGCGACGCGGCTGCGCGACGCCCTCGTCCGGCTCCAGTCGAAGCTGATGGCGAAAGTGCGTAGCCCGCCGGAAGATAGCGGTAGCGGCATATAGCGGCGCCAGCAACCAATGCGAGAACCCTCCTTTCCGGCGCTAGGTTCCTTAGCGGTCATTTGATGGCGACGGCCGGCCCCGAGGAAGGCAGGGGAACCGCGCCATCAAAGGAGGCGGGATAAGCCCGCAATTGTGGCACTGCACGCTGTTGCGGCACCCGGTTCCTAGCTGTTAGTACTGCCGCACGCGTCGCCTTGGGCGCGGGTGCATCTCCAGGCATACCAGCACCCGCTCTGCAAGGCCCCCGCCGCGTTGCGAACCGGTATCGGCAGTCTCACCCACGGCAGTTCATGGATTATTTCGCGCAACAGCTCATCAACGGCCTCGTCCTCGGCTCGATCTACGGCCTGATCGCCATCGGCTACACCATGGTCTACGGCATCGTCGGCATGATCAATTTCGCCCATGGCGACATCTTCATGATCGGCGGCTTCATCGCGCTGATCTCCTTCCTGGTCCTGGTGTCGCTGGGCCTGACTGCGGTTCCGGTGATCCTGCTGATCGTGCTGCTGGTGTCGATGGCCATCACGGCGCTCTATGGTTGGACCATCGAACGCGTCGCCTATCGCCCGCTGCGGCACTCATTCCGCCTGGCGCCCATGCTGTCCGCCATCGGCATGTCGTTCGTGCTCACCAACTATTCGCAGGTGTCGCAGGGCGCGCGCGTCAAGCCGGTGCCGCCGATCATCACCGGCGGCTACACGCTGCACGAGGGCGCGAGCGGCTTCGTCGTCCAGCTCTCCAACATCCAGATCGTGGTGGTCATCACCACCATCGTTCTGCTCGCGCTGTTCACCTGGCTGGTATCCCGCACGCGGCTCGGCCGCGACATGCGCGCCTGCGAGCAGGATCAGACCATGGCGGCACTGCTCGGCGTCGACGTCGACCGCACCATCTCGATGACCTTCGTGATCGGCGCGGCGCTCGCTGCCGTCGCCGGCATGATGTACCTGCTGTATTACGGCCTGGTCGATTTCTTCATGGGCTTCGTCGCCGGCATCAAGGCGTTCACGGCGGCGGTGCTCGGCGGCATCGGCTCGCTGCCGGGTGCGATGCTCGGAGGCCTCGCGATCGGACTGATCGAGACGTTCTGGTCGGCCTATTTTTCCGTGGAGTACAAGGACGTCGCTGCATTCTCGATCCTGATCGTGGTGCTGATCTTCCTGCCGACCGGCCTGCTCGGCCGGCCCGAAGTCGAAAAAGTCTGAAGATGGAGTCCGCGTGAGCGCGTCCCTTCCCGCCTCGTCGAAAGGCTCCGAACCGGTTGGAGCCGCCTTCATCCTCAGGAAGGCCTTCCTCAGCGCACTGGTCGCTCTCGGCCTGTTCTCCCTGATGGTCGGCGTCCGCACCGAAGCGGGCCAGAGCGGCCAGCTCGTATACTGGACCCGCTTCGGCGATCTCGCCAGCCTGGTTGCGGCGGTGTTCGTCGGCTCGATCGCGGTCGAGCTGCTGCGGCTGTGGCTCGGACCGCGCGGCGGCCTCGGCAGCTTCGTGCCGCCGTCGGTGCAGAAAGGCATGTCGGTAGCCGGCCGCTATCTCGCGCCGGCGCTGCTGATCTTCACCGTCCTGGTGCCGGTGATCTTCTACAATCAGCGTTACATTCTCGATCTCGGCATTTTGGTCCTCACCTACGTCATGCTGGGCTGGGGCCTCAACGTCGTGGTCGGTCTCGCCGGCCTGCTCGACCTCGGCTACGTCGCGTTCTACGCCGTCGGCGCCTATTCCTACGGCCTGCTCTCGACCACCTTCGACCTGTCGTTCTGGATCTGCCTGCCGCTCGCCGGCATTCTCGCCGCATTCTGGGGCGTGCTGCTCGGCTTTCCGGTGCTGCGGCTGCGCGGTGATTACCTCGCCATCGTCACCCTGGCCTTTGGCGAGATCATCCGCCTCGTCCTCATCAACTGGCAGGACGTGACCGGCGGTCCCAACGGCGTCTCCGGGATTCCGCGACCGACGTTGTTCGGCATTCCGCTCACACCGGGCGAAGGCGGCCTTGCGTCGATGCTCGGCATCCCGTTCTCGCCGACGCATCGCATCGTTTTCCTGTTCTATCTGATCCTGGCGCTGGCACTTTTGACCAACTGGGTCACCATCCGGCTGCGCCGGCTGCCGATCGGCCGGGCCTGGGAAGCGCTGCGCGAGGACGAGGTCGCCTGCCGCGCGCTCGGCATCAACATCACCACCACCAAGCTGACCGCATTTGCGACCGGCGCGATGTTCGGCGGCTTCGCCGGCGCCTTCTTCGCGACGCGCCAGGGCTTCATCAGCCCGGAATCCTTCACCTTCCAGGAATCGGCGCTGGTGCTCGCCATCGTCGTGCTCGGCGGCATGGGGTCGCAGCTCGGCGTGGCGCTGGCGGCGCTCGCCATGATCGGCGGCTTCGAGCTGTTCAGAAGCCTCGAGGTCTACCGCATGCTGGTGTTCGGCCTCGCCATGGTGCTGGTGATGATCTGGCGTCCCCGCGGCATTGTCGGCCATCGCGCGCCGACCGTATTCCTGGAAAAATCCAAGAGCATCTCTTCGGACCTCGTCAAGGAAGGCCACGGATGAGCTCCGCTCCCATTCTCGCACTCGAAAACCTCACCATGCGCTTCGGCGGCATCGTCGCCGTCAATGCGCTGTCGTTCACCGCGCAACGCAAGCAGATCACGGCGCTGATCGGCCCCAACGGCGCCGGCAAGACCACCGTGTTCAATTGCATCACCGGCTTCTACAAGCCGACCTCCGGCGTCATCCGCCTGACTCATGACGACGGCGCGCAGTTCGAGATGCAGAAGCTGAGGGACTTCAACATTTCCAAACAGGCCAAGGTGGCGCGGACGTTTCAGAACATCCGGCTGTTTCCCGGCATGACGGCGCTCGAGAACCTGATGGTCGCGCAGCACAACGCGCTGATGCGCGCGTCGGGCTTCACGTTGCTCGGCCTGCTCGGCGTGCCGTCCTGGCGCGCCGCCGAGCAGAGCGCGATCGACAATGCGGTGTTCTGGCTTAAGCGCGTCGGTCTGATCGACCGCGCCGATGACGCCGCCGGCAATCTCGCCTATGGCGACCAGCGCCGGCTGGAGATCGCCCGCGCGATGTGCACCTCGCCCGCTTTGCTCTGCCTCGACGAGCCGGCCGCCGGCCTCAACGCGCGGGAGAGTGCGGCGCTCAGCGAGCTGCTGATGTCGATCCGGGCCGATCACGCCACGTCCATCCTGCTGATCGAGCACGACATGAGCGTCGTCATGGAAATCTCCGACCGCGTCGTGGTGATGGACTACGGCGTCAAGATCGCCGAGGGCACGCCGCGCGAGATCCGCGACGATCCGAAGGTCATCGCGGCCTATCTCGGCACCGATGAGGAAGAGGCCGCAGCCGTCCTGGAGGCCGAGGCGTGAGCGCGTCCCTTCTCGCAATCCGCAGCCTTCGTGCTTCCTATGGCAAGATCGAAGCGCTCAAGGGCGTCGATCTGGATATCAAGGCCGGCGAGATCGTCGCGCTGATCGGCGCCAACGGCGCCGGCAAGTCGACGCTGATGATGTCGATCTTCGGCCGCCCGCGCGCAAGCTCCGGGCACATCGTCTATGACGGCAACGATATCACGCAGGTGCCGACGCATCAGATCGCGCGGCTGCGCATCGCGCAGTCGCCCGAGGGACGCCGCATCTTTCCGCGCATGAGCGTGGCGGAAAACCTGCAGATGGGCGCCGATGCCGGCGAGACGACCGACACCGAGCGGGCCGGCACGCTGGAGCGGGTCTTTGCACTGTTTCCTCGGCTGAAGGAGCGCATGGACCAGCGCGGCGGCACGCTGTCCGGCGGCGAGCAGCAGATGCTGGCGATCGGGCGCGCGCTGATGAGCCGGCCGCGCCTGCTGCTTCTGGATGAGCCCTCGCTCGGCCTGGCGCCGCTGATCGCCCGCCAGATTTTCGACGCCATTCGGACACTCAACCGCCAGGACGGCCTCACGGTACTGATCGTCGAGCAGAACGCCAATCATGCGCTGAAGCTCGCCCATCGCGGCTACGTGCTGGTCAACGGCATGATTACGCTGTCGGGCACCGGCACCGAGCTGCTGCAGCGGCCGGAGATCCGCGCCGCCTATCTTGAGGGCGGCCGCCACTGAGGCGGGCCCTCAAAACCCGGCCAGAATGGCCTTAGTCCTTCGTAGGTGTGGTCAAAAATTGCCGGTGACTTCGCCGGAAAATCAGCCACAATGCGCGCGGTCTGCGGCCCGCCGTTCGGGCCGTTCCGTGTCGACCTACCCCCGCGAGGATTTCTCATGAAACCACTCAAACTCATCGGTCTGGCTCTGGGCGCGTCGCTGGCGCTCTCGACCGCCGCTTACGCCGAAGACATCACCATCGCCGTGGCCGGCCCGATGACCGGCGGCGAGTCGGCATTCGGCCGCCAGATGCAGAACGGCGCCGAGATGGCGGTCGCCGACCTGAACGCCGCAGGCGGCTTGCTCGGCAAGAAGCTTGCCTTGCAGGTGGGTGACGACGCCTGCGATCCCAAGCAGGCACGCTCGGTCGCCGAGAAGCTCGCCGGCTCGGGCATTCCCTTCGTTGCCGGCCATTTCTGCTCGTCGTCGTCGATCCCGGCCTCGGAGGCCTATGCCGACAGTAACGTGCTGCAGATCACCCCGGCCTCGACCAACCCGCTGTTCACCGAGCGGAAGCTGTGGAACGTGGCGCGCGTCTGCGGCCGTGACGATCAGCAGGGCCTCGTGGCCGCCAACTACATCGCGAAGAACTTCAAGGGCAAGAACATCGCGATCCTCAACGACAAGACCACCTATGGCAAGGGTCTCGCCGACGAGACCAAGAAGGCGCTGAACAAGGCCGGCGTCACCGAGAAGATGTTCGAGTCCTACAACAAGGGCGACAAGGACTTCAACGCGATCGTCTCGCGCCTGAAGCGTGACAACATCGATCTCGTCTATGTCGGCGGCTATCATCAGGAATCGGGTCTGATCCTGCGTCAGATGCGCGACCAGGGCCTCAAGACCATCCTGATGGCGGGCGACGCCTTGAACGACAAGGAGTTCGCGTCGATCACCGGCCCGGCCGCGGAAGGCACGCTGTTCACCTTCGGCCCCGAGCCGCGCAACAAGCCGACCGCGAAGGCGATCGTCGACAAGTTCAAGGCCAAGAACATCGATCCCGAGGGCTACACGCTCTACACCTACGCCGCGATCCAGGTCTGGTCGCAGGCGGTCAAGAAGGCCAACACCACGGACGCCAAGAAGGTGATGGACACCATCAAGGCCGGCGAGTGGGACACGGTCCTCGGCAAGCTCGGCTTCGACGCCAAGGGCGACATCAAGCAGATCGACTACGTCGTCTACAAGTGGGACGCCAAGGGCGGCTACGCCGAGCTCGGCGGCAAGGGATCCTGATAGGCACTCCCGATTCCACCATCATCAGCCAAATGCAAACGCCCCGGTCCTGCACCGGGGCGTTCTGCTGAGAGCATGGTTGCGCGCAATCTCGATGCGCCGCTCTGCTCTGTCGGCCAGCAGAAACACGAATGGCCCGATCGAGCGGATCGGGCGTCTTCCTGAAAGCGCCTGCAGGAAATTGCGGAACTACACCGGGCGACGGGAAAGTTGCAGACCGCTCAGCCAGCACAGGCCGAAAGCGATGGGGCCCCCTTCGTCGCCGCCGCCGCACGGGCCGTTTCGACGGCGCGCATCAGCTCGGCCGGGCGGAACGGTTTCTGCAGGTAAACGACACGGGTCAGCTCCTCCGACATCGACGCGCCATCGAAGGCTGTCATACCGGAGACGGCGACCACCGGCACGTCGGGAACCAGCGCGCGCATACTGCTGACCAGATCGAGCCCGTTGGAATCATCGAGGTAGATGTCGACGATGACGGCATCGAACACCTGGTCGCGGAACAACTGCAGTCCGGACGCAGCGGTTCCCGCTTCGACTACGTCGAACTGATTGACGCGCAGCACCATGCAGATCATGGCGCGCACATCCTTCTGATCGTCGACCACCAGAATCCGTGGCATCAACTTCTCCAGAAATTTCCGTTGGACAGCCTACAACGTAGAAAGAAATCGGACACAACTATGGGTATATTTATCCCATTTGCGGTAAAGGTGCGGTTACTTCAACTATCGACTCATTCTACAGAACGATCTGATCTGGTACCATACAACCTTCATTAGAATAGTAATTTTATTCGCGCGCAAGCTGTCGGACTCCACTCTTGCACGTCGGCTCTGTTGCGCAGGACTCTTGGAGATGCAGAGCATCGAGGATCATCGCGAAGTCCTCCTGTCGACGTCCACCGCGGCGCCCCGAGACCAAATCGCAGCGCTCGCTGCGGTTGCGATCTCGACGTTGCTGTTTGCCGCCGCCGCTCCCTTTGCCAAGGTGCAGTTGCCGGCGGTGCCCGCGTTCGTCGCGAGCTACCAGTCGGCGCTGGCGCTGAACGATCTCATCACCGCTTTCCTGCTGTTCTCCCAGTTCGTGCTGCTGCGCTCGCGACCGCTGCTGTGGCTGGCCTCCGGTTACCTGTTCACCGCACCGGCCTCGCTGCTGCACACGCTGGTGTTTCCAGGCCTGTATTCTCCGACCGGCCTGCTCGATGCAGGGCCGCAGACCGCGGTCTGGATCTACATGATCTGGCACGGCGCGTTCCCCTTGTCCGTGCTGGTCTACGCGCTGCACGATCGTCTCCGTCCGACGCCCGTTGGATCCGTTGCGCTGTCTCTCTCGGTCGCCGTGCTCGGCGTTGCGATTGCGCTTGCGGCACTCACCTGGGCGGTGATCGCCCATGATACGGCGCTGCCTGCGCTCGTCCGCGATGACGCTGCCACTCCGGCTTTGAAGATCGTGGTCGGCGCCATCTGGTGCGTGACATCGGCTGCCCTTGTCGTCCTGGCGTTGCGCAGGCCGCACAGCATTCTCGACCTCTGGGTCATGGTGGTGCTGTGCGCCTGGCTGTTCGATCTCTCGCTCTCCTCGCTGCTCAACGCCGCCCGGTTCGACCTCGGCTACTATGCGGGCCGCATCTATGGCCTGCTGGCAGCGAGCTTCGTGCTCGGCGTCCTGCTTGCGGACAATGTCAGCCTGCAGTCGAGGCTGACGCGGCTGTTGCAGCAGCAGCGCCGCGAGAGCGAAAGCGAGCGGGCACGCTTCATCGCGCGGGAGCGGCTGTTCAGCGCCGTGGTGGAATCCTCCAACGACGCCATCATCACGCTGACGCTGCACGGCAAGATCACGTCCTGGAATCGCGCCGCCGAACACCTGTTCGGATACGGCGCAGACGAGGCGCTTGGCAATGACATCGGCCTGATCGTGCCCGCCGAACGGCGCAGCGAGGTCGATCGCATCCTGAGCCGGATCGGCGGCGGCGAGAAGATCGAGCATCACGAGACGATCCGCCGCCACAAGGACGGCCGCGAGATCGAAGTATCGCTCGGCGTGTCGCCGATCCTGAGACGCGCATGGTGCGGTCATCGGCGCCTCGAAGGTGGTGCGCGACATCACCGAGAGCAAGCGCACCCGAACCGCCCTGACCCGTGAGACCGAGGAGCGCCGCCGCATCTTCGAGACGTCGCAGGACCTGATCCTGGTTGCCAACTCCTACGGACAATTGATGCAGGTCAGCCCGAGCGCGGTGGACGTGCTCGGCTACCGGCCGGAGGAGATGGTCGGCCGCAACGCCAGCGACTTCGTTTATCCGCCCGAGCTCGAGGCGGTCCGTAGCCAGATGCGCGCCTGTCGCCGCGGCCGCGACGTCCACAATTTCGAGGCGCAGCTCTTGCACAAGGAAGGCCGCGGCGTCGTCCTGAACTGGATGGCGAGTTGGTCGGACCCGGTGCAGCGCCACTTCTTCGTCGGCCGCGACCTCACCGAGAAGCGCGCGGCCGAGGCGCAGTTCCGCCAGGCGCAGAAGATGGAGGCGGTCGGTCAGCTCACCGGCGGCGTCGCCCACGACTTCAACAACATCCTCACCGTCATCACGGGCAGCATCGGCATTCTTGCCGACGCCGTGTCCGACCGGCCGGAGCTCGCCTCCGTCGCCAAGCTGATCGACGACTCCGCCGACCGCGGCGCGCAGCTCACGCGGCAGTTGCTGGCCTTCGCCCGCAAGCAGCCGCTGCAGCCGACGGACCTCGACGTCAACGCGCTGTTGAACGAGACCGCAGCCTTGCTGCAGCCGACGCTCGGCGCGCAGATCGAGATCGAGCGTATCCTTGACGCCGATCCCTGCACTGCGCTCGCCGATCCGAACCAGCTCGCCACCGCGATCGTCAATCTCGCGCTCAATGCGCGCGATGCGATGCCGCAGGGCGGCAAGCTCACGCTTGAGACCGCGAACGTCACGCTCGACCAGGACTATGCCGACGTCCATAGCGAGGTCATCGTCGGTGACTACGTGATGATCGCCGTGAGCGACACCGGCTGTGGCATTCCGCCGGCCTATCTCGAGAAGGTGTTCGATCCGTTCTTCTCGACCAAGGGCACCGGCAAGGGCACGGGGCTCGGTCTCAGCATGGTGTTCGGTTTTGTCAAGCAGTCAGGCGGCCACATCAAGATCTACAGCGAGGTCGGCCACGGCACCTCGATCAAGTTGTATCTGCCGCACTCGGCGTCCGCTCCGGCGCACAGCGCGGGCTTGCAGGCGCCAGACGCACGCGGCGGCAATGAGACGATCCTGATCGTGGAGGACGATCCGCTGGTACGCCAGCACGTGATCGCCCAGGTCGGCAGCCTCGGCTACACCACGCTGGCTGCAGCCAATGCCGCCGAGGCGCTCGACGTGCTGGAGCGCCATCCGGAGATCGACCTGCTGTTCACCGACGTCATCATGCCCGGCGCCATGAATGGCCGCCAGCTCGCCGATGCCGCGCGAGTGCGGCGGCCGTCGCTGCGGACGCTGTTCACCTCGGGCTATACCGAGAACGCGATCGTGCACCACGGCCGCCTCGACGCCGGCGTGCTGCTGCTGCCCAAGCCCTACCGCAAGCCAGAGCTGGCCCGCATGATCCGCATCGCGCTGGAACGGTGAAGCACGCGCCCGGATGGGCGTAAGCGACGTCCTTGCGCACCAGCGCGGCACGTGAGACCCGGATATCGCCTCCCGCTTCGGTCCTCTGGACGCAAGCGGGGCGCTCATGCGGGCGACGAGGCGCGTGCCCTGCTGGATTGAGGCCTCCCGCCGACCGCGCTATCCATCCGGCATCATCACCTGCAGCGAGGGACGACCGTGCAGAACCTCCTCACCGACATCCCCGGCGTACGCGTGGGCCATGCCCATGACGCCGCGCTCGCTTCCGGCGTCACCGCGATCCTGTTCGATCGGCCGGCAGTGGCCGCGATCGACATCCGTGGCGGCGGACCCGGAGTGCGCGAGGATGCGCTGCTCGATCCTGCGAATACGGTGGAACGGGTCGACGGCATCGCCCTGTCGGGAGGCTCGGCGTTCGGGCTGGAGGCCGCGAGCGGCATCCAGGCCTGGATGGCGGAACAGGGGCGCGGCTTTGCCGTGCGCGACGCGCTGATCCCGATCGTGCCCGGCGCGATCGTGTTCGACCTCTTGAACGGCGGCAACAAGGCCTGGGGTCGCTACGCGCCCTATCGCGAGCTCGGCTATGCGGCCGCAGCGGCCGCCAATGCCAGCTTCGCGCTGGGCAGCGCCGGTGCCGGGCTCGGCGCCACCACGGCCAACCTGCAGGGCGGGCTCGGCTCGGCGTCGGCAACGACGACAGGCGGCATCAAGGTCGCAGCCATCGCGGTGGTGAATGCGGTCGGCAGCGTCACGGTCGGCGACGGTCCTTGGTTCTGGGCGGCGCCGTACGAGGTCGACGGCGAGTTCGGCGGCCGCGGCCTGCCTGCCGCCTTCACACCGGACATGCTGGCAATGCGCATCAAGGGCGGCCCGGCGGCGTCGGCCGCCGAGAACACGACCATCAGCCTGGTCGTGACCGACGCCATCCTGACCAAGGCGCAGGCCAAGCGGCTCGCGATGATGGCGCAGACCGGCATGGCGCGCGCGATCTATCCGGTGCATCTGCCGCTCGACGGCGACATCGTGTTCGCGGCGGCGACCTGCGCCAGGCCGATCGAGCCGCTGGTCGAGCTGAGCGAGCTCGGCATGGTCGCGGCCAACGTCCTGTCGCGCGCGATCGCGCGCGGCATCTATCACGCGACGCCGCTGCCGTTCGCTGGCAGCCTGCCGTCCTGGCAAGGCCGCTTCGGCAGTTGAGCTTACGCGCTCAGCGCGGTCGTCGACGAGGCCGAGGATGACAGCATGCTCGACTGCCGCTGGATCAGCTTCTCGACCAGATTGTAGGATGACGTGGCGGCGTTCGACGCGGTCGTGGCCGCCGGGGTCGTCAGCGTCACCTTCGAGCCGTCGGCATAGGTGATGGTGGTCGTCGTCGAGCCGTCGCTGTTGGTCGACGAGGAACTCGACGCGCCCGACAACGCCTGCATCAGCGCGTCCGCCCCTGCGCCTGACGAATTGCCGGAGCTGCCAGCCTCCCCGGCTCCAGCGTGATGATGATGACCACGGCGGCCGCGCGCGCCCTGCAGCGCCGATGTCAGCTCGTCCATGCTGACATTGCCGTCGCTGTTGCTGTCGAGCTTGCCGAACACCTTGTCGGCATTGGCGAGATTGGTGCCGCCGGCGCCGAGCGCGGTCTCGAATTCAGACTTCGTGATCTTGCCGTCGCCATCGCCGTCGATCTGCGAGAACAGGTCCTGCAGCGGATTGGTGGAGGAGCTCTGGCTTGACGGCGTCCCGGACTGGCTCTGCGCCGCCAGCAGCGCGCTCATCGTCTCCGGCGCGATCTGCCCCGAACTGCTGCTGCCGGAGCTCGACCACGGACTGAAATTGCCGGAGCTGCTCGAGCTGCCGCCGTTCAGACTGAACAAGCCGCCGCCGGCATTGCCCGATTTGCCGGAACCGGACTTCGTCGACCCAAGCGACTGCAGGGCTTCCAGGGCCGACGAGGCGGCCCCCAATGCAAACCACATGGCGAAAACTCCGAGGTGGCCGCAGTGCGCGGCGAAACAACGTCGGATCTCTCCGTCGCAATCCCCGTGCCAGCGTCAAACCGCTGATATGTCCCGATATTTCGCGATGTTGCGGATGCCCGGACCCGGCAGTTCATGCCGCGCCAGGCAGTTTTTCCTGCTCGCGTTGCCGGGGCGGCGCCTGCATGATACGGCGACATCCCCGATCGTCCTGGAACAGCCGCCCATGACCCAAGCCTTCACGCCGCGTCCGCTCGTCATCGCGCCATCGATCCTGGCGTCTGATTTTTCCAAACTCGGCGAGGAGGTGCGCGCCGTCGATGCCGCCGGCGCCGACTGGATCCATCTCGACGTGATGGACGGCCATTTCGTGCCGAACATTTCCTACGGCCCCGACGTGATCAAGGCGCTCCGCCCGCATACGACCAAGATCTTCGACGCGCATCTGATGATCACGCCGTGCGATCCCTATCTCGAGGCCTTCGCCAAGGCCGGCTGCGATCATATCACCGTGCATGCCGAGGCCGGGCCGCATCTGCATCGCTCGTTGCAGGCAATCCGCGCGCTCGGCAAGAAGGCCGGCGTCTCGCTCAACCCGTCGACCCCGCTCAACGTCATCGAATACGTGCTCGACCTCGTCGACCTCGTGCTGATCATGTCGGTCAACCCGGGCTTCGGCGGCCAGGCCTTCATCCCCTCGGCGATCGGCAAGATCCAGGATCTGCGCGCGATGACCGCGGGCCGTCCCATCGACATCGAGGTCGATGGCGGCGTCGGCCGCGACAATGCCGGCGCGCTCGCCGCGGCCGGCGCCAACGCCTTCGTCGCCGGCTCCGCCGTATTCAAGGGCGGCACGATGGAGGCCTATCGCGGCAACATCGCCGCGATCCGCGGCGCCGCCGCGTCGGCGCGCGGCGAAGCGATCTGAGCGCGGAAGAGAATGCACACGCTCACGCCGCAGCCGCTGACCAAGGCGGGCTTTGCGCGTTTTGGCGACGTCGTCGAAACCGACGGCGCCGCGCCGATCGAGATCAACCAGGGCTTCGCCCGCCGCTGCAACGGCCTCGCTGCTGTCGACGTGACATCGGGCGGTGCAGCCGTGAACATCAGCCTGTTCGAGGCCGGGCCGCGGCCGCAGCCGATCGAGATCAAGCTGATGGAGCGGCATCCGCTCGGCAGCCAGCTGTTCATGCCGCTGCAGGACCGGCCCTGGCTGGTCCTGGTCTGCGACGACCCACGTGATCCCGCGAGCTATCACGCTTTCGCAGCCAGCGGCCGCCAGGGCGTGAACTACGCCCGCAATGTCTGGCACCATCCGCTGCTGGTGTTCGATGAGGGCTCCCGCTTCCTGATCGTCGATCGCCTCGGTGCCGACAATCTCGAGGAAGCGTGGCTCGACCGGCCGCTGTTCTTGAGCAATCCCTGACGAATGACGGCGCACCGGATGCGACGATCCGCGCGCCTTGGAGAGACGATCATGGACAAGCCGAACTACTTCGTGCCGCATG
This sequence comes from Bradyrhizobium oligotrophicum, assembly GCA_050641875.1. Taxonomy (GTDB): domain Bacteria; phylum Pseudomonadota; class Alphaproteobacteria; order Rhizobiales; family Xanthobacteraceae; genus Bradyrhizobium; species Bradyrhizobium oligotrophicum_B. Next base: position 4,749,642 of record CP192619.1, on the reverse strand, counting down.
GCGGCCACCCGCCGCAGACCGACCTGCTCACCGGGCGCGCCGTGTTCACCGAGGCCTATGCGGTCATCCCGAAAGGCGTAATGCGCGACATCGTCACCTCGGCGCTGCCGTTCTGGGACAAGACGCGGACCTGGGTGATCGCGCGCCCCTGTCCGGGTTTGCCGAGACGTTCTCGCAATACATCGTCGAGGTCTCGCCCGGCGGCGGCAGCACCCAGCCCGAGCCGGATCCGGACGCCGAGGGCGTGCTGTTCGTGGTCGGCGGCGAGGTCATGCTCACCATCGCCGGCAAGGAGCATCGCCTGGGCAATGGCGGCTACGCCTTCCTGCCGCCGTCCTGCAAATGGACTTTGCGGAACGACAGCCAGGCGCCCGCGACCTTCCACTGGATCCGCAAGGCCTATGAGGCCGTCCCCGGCATCCCGATCCCGGAGGCCTTCGTCACCGACGAGGCGACGATCGCCCCTGCCGCGATGCCCGGCACGCAGGGCCGCTGGGCCACCACCCGCTTCGTCGATCCGCTCGACGTCCGCCACGACATGCACGTCAACATCGTCACCTTCGAGCCCGGCGCGGTGATCCCGTTCCTGGAGACGCATGTGATGGAGCACGGCCTCTACGTGCTCGAAGGCAAGGCGGTCTACAAGCTCAACCGCGACTGGGTCGAGGTCGAGGCCGGCGACTTCATGTGGCTGCGCGCGTTCTGCCCGCAGGCCTGCTACGCCGGCGGCCCCGGCCGCTTCCGCTATCTGCTCTACAAGGACGCCAACCGGCACATGAAGCTGCGGCCGTTCCGGTGACGTGAGCCGAACGCCGACTACCATCGTGGACGAACCTCCGGTGGGAAGAGATTTCGTCTGCCTTTGGACTCCGTCGATTCACGCGGGCCGCCGCACGCGTTGATGCGCTGATTGACCGCATCGCGATGGCGCCGCTCGATGTCGGCCAGCAACGCGGCCGAAACGCCGCACGACTCGCGATGCTTCCGTGCGTAGCGTTCGACGTCCGCCCACGCGATCGAAAACTGGACGTATGCATGGCAATGCTCCGGCGTGGAAAGGCCCGCGATCTTGCTCCAGGCCGCGTCTGCCTCCGCCTGAAGCCGCGTCAATTCCGGACACTGCTGCTCCGACCTCGCAGGCGCACTTGCACACAGCGCGACCAACATGAGGATCCGGCCTTTATCGAAAAACAAGGGCTGCCTCCCTCACCTCTGGCCCCCGCATCGGCAGCGCAGGCGGAAACGACGCCAGACCAGCCGAGTGCGGTGCACGGGTGCATAGCGCTCGAACTTCATCCCCCGACACAACCTTGGCCGGCGCGCCATCATCCTCATCATCCGCCTCCCGCGCCGCGGCGCGCGTGCGCACCACCGTGACGGTGCAGCCCGCCTCCGCGGCGACCTTCGCCGAGACGCTGCCGAGCAGCGAACGCAGCACCGAATCGCGACGGGCGCCGATGATGATGTGGTCGATCTGGTTGGCCTCGGCGAATTCGATGATGGCGGCCGCCGGATCGACGGCCTCCAGCACGTGCACCGTCAGCCGGCTGGCGTCGAGCTTGAGCGGCGTCGCCCAGTGCTTCAGCGCGACCATGCGGTCGATGTGCTTGTTGTTGCCCTCCTCGTCGAGGGTGCGGTCGATGGTGAGGCGCCCGAGCTTCAGCACGTTGAGGCAGGCGAGCCGCGCCGCAGGCAAGGTAGCGAGGATGCGCTGCGCGGTCAGCCGCAGCGCGCCGTTGAGCTCCTCGCCACCCTCCACGGTGTCGATCGCGACCGCCACGATCGGGCTGGAGGCGATCTGCACCGCGACGTCCGATGTTTTCTGTTCCGGCTGCACCAGGCCGCGATTGAAGCGGCGCCGCCGGACGGTCGTGATCGGATCGCGCTTGACCTTCTCCGCGCGCGTCGTGAGCTTGACCTGGTCGGGATGGCCGAGATCGAAGGCAAGCTGCGCCGCGGTCGGGTAGCGCCACACCGGCTCGATCTCCAGGCAGCGCAGCACGATCTCCTGCAGCCACGGCGGATAGTCCGGCTTCAATTGCCGCGGCGGATAGGGATCGCGCCAGAGACGCCGGCCCATGCCCCGCAGCGTCTCGGTCTCGCCGAACGGCCGCACGCCGGTGGTGAAGAAGTAGAGCAGCACGCCGAGCGAAAAGAGGTCGCTGCGCGGATCGCTGCGCGTGCCCATCATGCGCTCAGGCGCCATGTAGGGCGCGGTGCCGTAAGGCAGGCGGAACTCCTCCTGTAGGAGATCCGGCAAGTGCTTGTGGCAGGACAGGCCGTAGTCGATCAGCACCGCCTCCCCTGACGGCCGGAACATGATGCTGGAGGGCTTGATGTCGTGATGGATGACGTGCTGCCGATGAATATCGGCGAGCGCCGTCGCGATCTTCGCGACCAGCACCCGCGCCTCCTCGTAAGCCAGCGGCAGCTCGGGCAGCCGCTTGTACAGCGTCTCGCCCGGAATCTGCTCGATCACCACATAGGCCTGGGTGGCGAAATCGCCGGTGCCGAAACAGGCCGGCACGTGTGGGCCGGACAGCTTCGGCAGGATCATCTGCTCCATCTCGAAACTGACGATCGCCGCGGGGTCCTCGCCCTCGGAGACGCGCGGCACCTTCATCAGGATCGGCCGGTCGATGTCCGGATGGGTGACGCTCCACAACGTCGCCATGCCGCCGGAATGCACGCATTCACCGACCGTGAAGCCGTCGATCACGACGCCCGGCTTGAGCTTTGATTTGGTCATGCTCTAGCGCCCCATCGAGAGCCGCTGCGCCAGCCAGGGCGGCAGGCCGTTATCGCGAATGCGCCTGCGCCGCCGCCTCGACGTCATAGGGCACGCGGCAATAGGTCAGCTCGCGGGTCTTGGTGTCGAAGGTCACGAACGACGCGGCCGGATCGCCGTCGCGCGGCTGGCCGACCGAGCCAACCACGGCCAGCCATTGCCGACCCCGCAAGAGCTGAACTGGCATGTTGGCGGTCGGGGTGAAGCTCGTCATCTTGGCGGTCGCGGACATCGAATACAGCGCCGGACGATGGATATGGCCGCAGAACGTCACCTGCGCCTCGGTCGCGATCATGCTGCGGGCCGCGTCGACCGACGACTGCACATAGCGCCAGCGCGGCGGGCTCGACGCCTCCGCATGCACGAACAACCGGTCGTCGTCACCGATGCTCATCGGCAGTTCGGCGAGAAAGCGGCGCTGCTCGGCGCTGAGCCGGCCGCGCGTCCACTCCATCGCCGCCTGCGCCTCGGCATTCATGGTCTCGCTCGCGACCGAGACGGCATTGTCATGATTGCCGCGCACCGCCAGCCCGCCCTCGGCGACGATCTCCATGACGGTGTCGACCGACCATTCCGGATCGGCGCCATAGCCGACGATGTCGCCGAGACAGATGAGACGATCCGCGCCACGCGCGCGCGCCGCCTCCAGGCAGGCCGCAAAGGCCTGCCGATTGGCATGGATGTCGGTGAAAATCGCCAGCAGCACCCGTGTCCTCCCGTCCCCAAGCTAGCGGCCGTGGTCGCACGGGACTTGAGGAACATCAAACAAGATAGGCGGATGCCCACCGAATGTCAGCGGTTCAGGTCACGCCCGCGCGCTCCCGCGGCGGATCACGCCCGGGCTGTGCGATCGCTGTGCCCTGTCGAAGCGAGAGGGCGCGAGGAATGCCGGGTGAAGGCCTCACCCATGGCCCGCCTGCAGAAAAAAGCAGGCGGCAGTCACCACAGGTTCAGCCGAACATCCGGCATTCCCCGCGCGACGGTTTTAACGCTTATATCGTGATCTCCCCGGTGCACCGGCTTTTTGGCCACCGTCGCCACTCGGATCATCTCCAGGCGGCTTGGCATCAGCATCGGGATGCCAGGACCACACGACTTCACGTCCGCCAGCCAGCGTTCGTCTCACGCCAGCTCAACGTCCATCGCCTCCCCGCCCCACGTGTCGTGACGATCGCGCGCTACGTCCCTCTGCTCGAGGCGGGATGGCGGCATATAAACATGATTTCTGAAAAAGGAAATAAAAAATTTCGTGGTGACGATGAATGGCGCCCATCGCGGCGAAACTGCCGGGATCGAGACCGGATTCCCGCGCGACACCGCCACACCAAGTCGGGCAGCCCCGGAGCCCGGACCAGCGGACGCCGAAACCCGGAGGGCGCAGGCGGGAACAACACAAGGGCTAGGCTGTAGTAAATCACCCTCTCGTGCCCCACGGCTCTGCCTATAGGACGGCCGCTTCGGGGAAAGCAGAAAATGACCATGAATTGATGTAAGATGTTCTCATGTCCAGCTTTCGAGTAGACCACAGCTTCGCCATTGAAAGTCGCCGGCTGTTTGTTCTGGCTGGCGCAATAGCTGAAGGGCAGATTCAAGCCGGCATGATCGTCAGCGTGCCGCTAAACTCTTCGACATCCGTCTCCGGGCCAATTCACAGCATCGAATATGCCCGGAGCGCTGATGGAGAGGACGTCTGCCTCTGCATTGCCTGCGAGGGCTCTGATGAACTCGAACTATGGAATGCTCTCAATCTCAAGAATGAGATCGTCGAAGTCGTTCCTGCGGTCATCTGACGAATTTGCCGACGGTCTCTGAGCGGCAGCGGCGACTTTCTCCAAGCCGCAAGCGATCCACGCCGCAAACGCCTGCATGCGATGCACCCCGGCAACGGACATCGCGGGAGTCGCCGGCAAGATCAGAGAGGAGCGACCGCTCCGTAGCCCGGATGAGCGTAGCGACATCCGGGGTCTCACGAACGACTGCGGCGATCCCGGATGTCGCTGCGCTCATCCAGGCTACACCCGCGGTCCTACCGCAGCAACACCTCGAGCAGATTGGCGAGCCGCGCGGCGGAGAGTGCGGCCTGCTTGCGGGCGGTGTCGCGGGCGTTGGTCTCGTACTCGCGGGTCAGCTCGGCCGGCTGCTTGTCGGCGCGCACCGGCGGAGCGTAGGCGACGGTCTTGGCGAGCTCGAAGCTCTCCTGCGCCCAGGTTGCCGGATCGATGATCTGCGCCTTGCCGGCATCCGGCACGACGGAAGACAGACCCCCGTCCTGGTCGGCGTCACGGATCGCGCCGAACACAGAGGAATAGCCGCCGAAGATTCTGTCCCAATAGAAGTGCAGCGGCAGCTTCTCGCCGTTGGCGGCGACGACCTGCACCTCGTTGCCGCCGCGGTCGCCGCCCTTGTCCGGCAGGGCGACGGAATAGCGCGCGATGGCGTGCAGCGGCTGGTGGAGATCGCCGACCAGATGGATCATCCAGCTAAGGCTGTAGGAGCGCAGCGGCTCGGAAGCATCGGTGTTCGCCGGCAGCTTCGCGATCATCAGCTTGAGCTGGGACACCGCATCCACCGCGTCAGGACGTGGCAGCGGCGTATCATCGGCGGAGAACAGCGCGTCCTTGTAATGCCAATAGGCATGCTTGAGGTGGCCGTACGGCACGAGTTGCTTCGCCGTCGAGTCCGTCACCTGATCGTCATAGTAGTCCGGCTTCATCTTGATGTCGTCGGGCCAGGTCGCCGCGTGCACGAAGGCGTACAGCTTCTCCTGGCCTTCCGGAGCCCCGGCAATCCAACTGGCATAGTCGGGATTGAGCCTGAGCAGGGCATCGGCCCTGTCCCTGGCCGCGGGGGTCAGCTTCTTGTAGGCGACATAGGCGATCTGCATGTGGCCTTCGTCCCACCATGCCAAGGCCTGTCCTGCGGGCCACAACATCGCGGCGAGACATGCAATCATCAGCCTCCGCATCGCAACTCTCCCTTGCGATCGAGCAAAAGCGACAAATTCGTGAGTGGACTTGAACGACGAATGTACTGGAGCCTATCGCGAACCGGCAGAGTTGGCAATTTCACCGGCGTGCGCTGCTGCGTCTCGCAGGCGCGCCCCGCCCGACACGGCGCGAGCCGTCGTGCGCAGAGGTCCACTCATCCGGACTGCTGCGCTGCCTCCACCATCATTGCGAGCGCAGCGAAGCAATCCACGGCGTCACTCGCCGCCCTGGATTGCTTCGTCGCTTACGCTCCTCGCAATGACGGTGGCGGGACATCGGTCGCGCCGTCGCAGATTGACTTGCGCCGTTGCCCCCTCACTGCTCGTCCTTCGGCGGCATGCGCGGCGGCAGCAATGGCGTGAACGAGACGCCGTCGCCGGCGTTCTTGGCGGCCTTGAACTCGCCGGTGGAGGGATCGCCGCCAGCGGTCTCGATGATCGTCTTCGGAAGGATGTATTCGCGCGCGGCGTCGATGACCCCGCCGTCGCCGGTGCCAAAATCGGCGGCGCGGCCGCCCTGCGGATGGCCGGCCGCGATCTGGTCGGCGGCGTGCTGGGCCTTGTCGGCAAGTGTGTCGCTGTAGGGGATACGATAGGCGCGCGGCACGCCGCTCGGACGGTTGTCGTCGTCAAGCGCCTCGACCCACAGATAGACCGCGCCGGGATCGCCCTCGACGGAGTGCGGATCGACGATCCGCACCTGCAGCACCTTGAAGCTCCTCGGCAGCCGGTCGACGCTGGCCCAGCCGAGCAGGCCGCGGGCGCCGACGAAGCTGCCGACATAGAACGCGCTGGTGATGACCACGGCGACCGCCTTGGCCTGCCACGGCAGCCGCGCATAGACCAGCACCAGCAGCAGCAGCGCGCCGATCAGCGCGTAGCACACGGACAGCGTGACGATGACGGTCTGCAGACTGCTCATCATCGCCTGATCACCCTGACGCCGGTCTTGGGATCGAGATCGGCGCCGTTGCGCCAATTGCTGCGGAACGTCTCCAAAAGCGACTTTGGCCGCCGCTGTACGTCGATGACCTTGCCTTCCGCATTGAGCTTGAAGCGCAGCGCCGTCTTCTCGTCGCCGGAATGGTCGAGCACGACCTTGTCGTCGAAGATCACCTGCGCGGTCGGGTTGAGCTTCTGCACCTTCACGGTGGCCTCGACCGGCGCGCCGCTGACGTTCTGGAAATGCGAGATGTTGACGGTGTATTCGCCGGCGACGATGCCGCGGATGGTCACGATCTCTTCGCGGATCGGCGACGGGATCTTCAGGCCGTTGACCAGGATGAAATCATTGGCGCCGCCGCGGTCGTCGCGGTCGAGCGTGAGGAAGCCAGCCTCGCGATGCCGGTACCAGGCGATGTTGCCGACGGGGTCCTGCACGAACAGGTCGAGATCGTCGGGATGATTGTCGGGCCAGTCCATCGTGATCAGGAACTCGGCCTTCGAGTCGACCTTGCCGTCCTTGGCGTCCGGCGAGATCGCGAGCACCGCGATGAAGAAGAAGAACGCGACGATCTGCAGCGCCTTGAACAGCATGACGCTGAACGGGTCGAACGGCTCCTCGCGCGGATAGAGCCCGAAATCGTCCATCATGCGCCCTGCTCCGGCGCGCGATCCATCGCGCGCTCGAGCCGCGGCGTCACCCGCGTCTCGGTGAGCATGACCGCGTCCGAGAACACCCGCCCCGTCGCCGCATCCAGCATGTAGTACTGGATGCGCACCAGGATCGAGCCGACGAGGCCGGCGAGCGTCGTGTACATCGCCACCGCCATGCCGTCGCTCATCAATCCCATCGACGACTTCATCGCCAGCTTGTCGTTGATGTCGAGACCGGCAATCGGCGCCAGCATGATGATGAAGCCGATGATGGTGCCGAGCAGGCCGAGCTTCATCAGCGTGTCCGAGGCGAAGCCGCCGAAGCCGTTGGAGCCGCGCAGGCGGTCGGCCAAGGTGCGCAGCAGCAGCGTCTGGTCGAGACGCCCTGCCCCTTGCGTCCGGGCCTTGGTGACGAGGCTGCGGATGTGGTTCGTGACGAGCCCTTTGGGAAGCAGTTGCGCATCAGGTTCGAGCGCGCGCACCGCATCGGGTCCGATCAGCACGGCGCGGCATCGCCGTGCTGCATCCGCCTCGCGCGCGATCGCCCGGGTGCGCCAGAAGCAATGGCAGCAGGTCGCCACGTAGAGCACGGCGATGACGCTGGAGAGGTAGGTGCGGTCTGAGGCGACCATCAGGTGGAAATAGCCGTAGCGGGCGAGCACCACGGCGGCGAATATCGTGAGGCCGGTGAAGATCATCCAGAGCAGCAGCGGCCCGCGCTCGGCTGCGTCGCGCGCAGGTTCCACCCGTTCGGCACTGCTGATCACGCTCATGCAAGACCTCCCGATGCGCGCCGTTTCGTTCGGCGCTTCGCAAAGGGAGTTAAGCAGAGCGGCGGAACAGCGTCCAAAGACATCTGCCTCGAGGCTCTCGGGAAAATTTCCCAACCTGCCGCTTGCTGCAGTGCATTTGCTTGGCGGACCACCCGCCCATTGTTACGCTGCGGCAAAAGCCGTGGAGAGGATCGCATGCGTCTCGTGCTCCAGCTCATTGCGCGCCTCGCGCTGATCGTGCTGCTGTGTCTGGCCGCCGCGGCCGTATGGGTCACCGTCGACGCCTATCGCAGCGTCGACCGCGCCACCGCGGCTTCCGCCGACCGGGTCTCGCAGGCGCTGGAGGCGCTGTATTGGCGCGAGCTGCTGCTGCGCGGCAACCGGTCGCGCGAGCGGCTGCTGCCGCTGCCCGACTGGCGCACGACCGAGACCATGAAGCTGATCGCGCCCGGCATCTGCGTACAGTTCAAGCCCGAAGCGGCGTTCGAGAAGCCGCTGTGCGGCCAGAGCAAGGGTCTCGGCGCCGCGCCGCCGCGCTGGTTCTCAGGCGCCGTGGAAGCCGTCCTCGGCGATCACGCCGCGGTCGCGCAGCCGATCAGCGCGCGCGCCACGACGGCGGGAACCGTCTCGGCGATCGCCGATCCCGATGCGGCGATCCAGCTCGCCTGGCGACGCATCCAGGACAGCTTCGGCGTGGCGCTGGCGATGGCGGTGGCGATCGGCGTGCTGGCCTCGCTGGCGATCGCCCATGCGCTGGCGCCGGCCCGCAGCATCGTCCAGGCGCTGCAGCGCATGGCCGAAGGCGACCACCGCCCGGCGCTGCCGCGCTTCCGCTCGATGGAGCTCGCCATGATCGGCCGCGCCGTCGGCGAGCTCGGCGACCGGCTGTCCCAGGCGAACGAGCAGCGCGCCGCGCTGACCGAGCGTCTGCTCGACATCCGCGACGAAGAGCGGCGGGCGCTGGCGCGCGAGCTGCACGACGAGTTCGGGCAGAACCTCACGGCGATCCTCGCCTTTGCCTCGACGATCGAGAGCGCCGGCCATGGCCGCAACGATCAGGTCGCCCAGGATGCACGCATGATCACGCAGTCCGTCAGCCATCTGATGGCGTGCCTGCGCGGCACCTTGAGCCGGCTGCGCCGTCCGCTCACCGAGGAGCTCGGCCTCGCCGCCGGCCTGATCGCGCTGACCGAAAACTATCAGCATGCCGCGCGACCCGCGATCCGGCTCGACCTCCACGGCGATCTCGCCGACATCCAGGGCCCGGTCGCGGTCACCGCCTATCGCATGGCGCAGGAATGCCTCACCAACGCCCTGCGCCACACCAGCGCGAGCGAGGTGTCGTTGCGGGTCGAGCGTCGTCAGGGGCCGGAGAGTGCGCTCGTGATCTCGGTCGAGGACGACGGCGGCGGCGATGCGACATTGCTGGCGCAATCGAGCGGCTTCGGCCTGACCGGAATCCGCGAGCGCATCGCCGCCGTCGGCGGCTCGCTGTCGATCGGACCGGCCGCGCGCGGGCTCAGCGTCTCCGCGACAATTCCACTGGCCGCCTGAGATAACGGGGATGCCCGAGCGCACAGGCATTTCGATCCTGCTGGTCGACGACCATCCGGTGGTCCGGCAAGGCTATCGCCGCGTGCTGGAGAGCCAGGACGGCTTTCGCGTCATCGCCGAGGCAGACAGCGCCGCGGCGGCCTATGCCGCGTTCAAGGCGCATGCGCCCGACGTGGTCGTGCTCGACATCTCGATGAAGGGCGCCAGCGGGCTTGAGGCGATCCGCAACATCCGTGCCCGCGACAATCGCGCCTGCATCCTGGTGTTTTCCATGCATGGCGAGGCGCCGCTGGTGAAGGCGGCGTTCGCGGCCGGCGCCAGCGGCTTCGTCACCAAGAGCAGCGAACCGTCGGCGCTGGTCCGCGCCATCCGTATGGTGATCAGCGGCGAGCGCGCGCTCAGCGACGACGTCGCCCATGTGCTGGCCGCCGACAGCCTCGATCCGCAGCAGACCGTGCTCGACCGGCTCGGCGAGCGCGAGATCGAAATCCTGCGCCAGTTCGCGTCGGGCCTGACCACCGAGCAGATCGCCGCCAACCTGCATCTCAGCGTCAAGACAGTGCAGAACTATCACTACCTGGTGAAGGCCAAGACGGGACTGCAGACGGACGCGCAGCTCGTGCGTCTTGCGGTGACCAGCGGGCTGACGGATCTGTAGAGTGGGCAAAGGCGCCGCCGTGCGATCGCCGCGGGCGAGATCGCAATGGCGCCGTGCCACCGTCCAGCGGATGAGTTCGCTGCACGACGGTGGCACGGCGCCCGCGATCGCGTTGCGGGCCTAGCTCGCCAGCCGCTGGCGCAGGCTCTGGTAGAACGCCGTCTCGAAGTTCATGTAGCCGATGAACGAGGTGGGATCGCCGAAGGGCAGGATCTGCGTCGCCCAGAAGCCGCCGAGATCCGTTCTGCCGGTCGATCCAGTAGAACAGGTTGGCCAGACCGGCCCAGCCCAGCGCACCGGCCGGACGTCCCGTCGGCGCCTGCTCCTCGTTGATCATGAAGCTCAAGGCCCACGACTTGGACTGGCCCGGGAAGAACTCCGCGTCGTTGCACAATTCGGGAATGACACCGGTCAAGGGCGTCACTTTCTTGTCGCCGAGATGGTTCTTTTCCGCCATGCGCACCGTTTCGGCCTTCAGCACCCGGCCGAACTCACCCGCGCCGTCATTCAACCACATGCGGATGAAGCGCATGTAGTCGCCGACCGTGCCGTACAGGCCGTGGCCGCCCATGTGCACCTCGGGCTCGGCAGGGAGCTCGAAATCCATCGGGGTCAGGGAGCCATCGGCATTGCGCGCGTGGATGCCGGCCAGCCTGGCACGCATCGCGTCGGTCAATTCGAACGACATGTCCTTGATGCCTAGCGGTTCGAAGATCTCGCGTCTTCAGCACTTCGCCGAGCCGGCGGCCGGCGATGGCTTCGACGATCTGCCCGCACCAGTCCATGTTGGTGCCGTAATCCCAGCGCTCGCCGGGATCGAACAGCAGCGGCGTCATCAGGCAGGCCTTGGTCGCGGTGATCACGCTGGGCTGGCCTTTCTCCTGCGCCAACCGGTTGTAGATGTGATTGATGAAGTCGTAGCTCAGTCCCGCCGTATGCGTCATCAGCATGCGCGTGGTGATGTCGCGTTTCGGCGCGCGCAGCATCGGCTCGCCCTTCGCATCGAAGCCCTCGATCACCTGGAGAGTTCCGATCTCGGGCGCGTAGCGCATGGCCGGCGCATCGAGATCCAGCTTGCCATCCTCGACGAGCTGCAGCACGGCCGTGCCTGTCATCGCCTTGGTGGTGGAGAAGATGGCGAAGATGCTGTCGGTGGTCATCGGGTCCGGCCGATCGAGCCGACGTACTCCCGCTGCGCCCTGGTAGATGTTGCGATCGCGGTCCGTCACCATCGCGACCACCCCGGGCACACGCGGCGTGGATGTGACGACCCCGTCGAGAACGGCGTCAGCCACTGCTGTGAAATTCGTGCTCATGCTGTTGCTCCCTGTTGTGCTTCTTGATTGATGTCCCGGTGCTGCGCCTGCTGACGGCTCAATGCATCGCAAAGCCCTGGTAGCCGCTGGCGGCGACCTCGTCGCATTTCTGGCGATAGGCGCCGACGCCGCCGCAATAGGACAGAACCCGGCGCGGCTTGCCCTCGATGTTCGAGCCCAGATACCAGGAGTTCGTCTTCGCGATCAGCGTCGCATTGGCGATCTCGTCGTGATGCGCGACCCAGCCATCCTCCGTTTCCCGGGTCGGCTCGATCACCTTCAGGTTCCTGGAACGCATGTGTTTGATGCAGTCGTCGATCCACTCGACCTGCTGCTGCAGGCACGTGGTCATGTTGCACAGCGCGGCCGAGGGCGCGAGCGGCACCGCGGTCGTGAACAGGTTGGGATAGCCGTGCACCTGCAAGCCCATCGTCGTGCGGATGTCCCGGCTCCAATCCTCCTTGAGCGATCGTCCGTCGCGGCCACGAATATCGATCCGCGTCAGGGCGCCCGTGCCGGCGTCGAAGCCGGTCGCCAGGATGATCATGTCGAACTCGTGCACCGTCCCGTCGGCCATCTGAATGCCCGACGGCGTGACGCGCGCGATCGGATTGGTCTTGACGCTGACGATCTCGACGTTGGGGCGAAGGAACGCTTCGAGGAAGTTCTGCTCGAGCGGCACCCGGTGCGTCCCGAAGCCGTAATCTTCGGGAATCAGAAGCTCACACAGTTTCGGATCCTTGAGCCGCTCGCGCATCTTCTCGCGCACGAATGCGGATATCTCCGCATTGGGCGCCTCTTCGAAGAACAACTCGGCGAATGATGAAATCCACAATTTGAGCGAGCCGTCCTCCCAGCAATCCTCGATCACCTGCCGGCGCTGCTCCGGCGACAGTCCGGCCCAGCTGTGCTCGAAATCATATTCGAAGCCGGTGAAGGTGTGCGGCAAGCGCTCCGTCAGGTGCTTGAACTTCGACTTGTAAGCCTCCGCGTCATCAGCGCTGTATTTCGGGTTCTTCATCGGAATGATGTATTGCGGGGTGCGGACGAAGACCTTCAGGTGACCGGCCTCGCCGGCGATGGTCTGGATGACCTGGATGCCGGTCGCGCCGTTGCCGATGACGCCGACGCGTTTGCCGGCAAAGCTGACCGGCTGCTTCGGCCAGCGCGCAGTATGGAACAATTCTCCCTCGAACGTGTCCTGGCCGGGGAACGACACGTGAGGGGCCGACAGCATGCCGCAGCAGGTGACCAGGAACTGGGTATCGATCAGTTCGCCCCTGTCGGTCGTGACCAGCCAGCGCTGCGTTGCTTCGTTGAACTGCGCACGAACGACTGTCGTGCCGAATTGGATGTCCTTGCGCAGATCGAGCCGGTCGGCGACGTAGTTGAGCCAGCGTTCGATCTCCGGTTGGGCCGGGAATTTCTCGCTCCAGCTCCAGCCCTTGTAAAGCTCCTCGGAGAACAGATACTGATAGATGTAGGCCTCCGAATCGAAGCGGGCGCCGGGATAGCGGTTCCAGTACCAGGTGCCGCCGACGCCTGATGCGGCGTCGATGGCCCGGACGCTCAATCCCTGCTCGCGCAGGCGATAGAGCTGATAGAGCCCGGCAACGCCGGCTCCGATCACGACCGCGTCGAGCTTCGTCGTCACATGCGCAGCGTCATGTCCGTTGGCGTTGCCTGCGGCTTCCGTCATCTCTTCCTCCTCGTCCTCGTTTCAAGGTGCACGCCGCCGTTCCTCGTCCGTGTGTCATCGGACGGGGGCTTGCGTTTTCGTCGTTGTCGCCTCGGCAGGCTATGAGCCGGCGACGAGCCGGGGCTTGGACGAAACAGACGATTTCTTGAACGGTGCGGCGCCCGCGCCGGCTGTGCTCGCAGATCGCAACACAGCTCGCTTGGCAAACGGCGAAACCGGCCTATGCTGTTTCAGCCGCAAGGCCAATGAGAAGCAGCAGCGACCAACCGCGCCATATCATCCAGGGAGGCTCGCGCGATGGGCCATTTGATCACCGTCGAGGAGCTGCCGCGCTACGCTCCCGGCCATCTGGTGCTGGACAGCTCGGCGATCGGAAAGGCGGACTTTCGGCTCCGCGTCTTCCGCTATGCACCATCCGATATCTGGGTGCCGCCGTCGGAGAACTTTCTGGTTGTCGTCTATCGCGAAGGGACGACGTCAATGAACCGCCGGGTGACCGGCGCGTGGAAGCAGGATCATGTCGGCCGCGGCGTCACGACCTTGTTGACGCGTGCGGAAGCGTCAAACTGGCGCTGGAACAGCGACGTCGAGGTCACGCACTTCTACATCTCACCGAGCCTGATGGCGAAGACCGCGAGCGAGGCGTTCGATAGCGATGCCGAAGCCATCGAACTGCACGATCTGCTCCGGATCGACGATCCGGTGCTGACCTGGATCAGTGACCGGATGGTGCAGGAGATCTCCGATGGCGGCCCGGGCGGCCGGCTGTGCTACGATGCGCTGGCGCTTCAGGCGAGCGTACACATCCTGCGAAGATATGCCTCGGTGCAATTCAAGCTGCCCTGTGCGCAGGGACGCTTCAGGCCGGGCCACGCACGGCTGATCGAAGACTATATCGAGCAGAACATCGGCAGGAACATCACGCTGGAGGAGCTGGCCGGCATCTGCAACTGCACGCCAGTGCAGTTCGCGCGCAAATTCCATGCGCATTTCGGCATGCGTCCGCATGCCTACGTTCTGAACCGCAAGGTTGAGCGCGCATGCGAGCACCTGCGCAAGGACCGGCTGGCGCTGAAGGAGATCGCCCTGGTCTGCGGCTTCTCCGACCAGAGTCACCTCAACAGGATCTTCCGTCGGCAGCTCAACATCACACCGGCCGAGTTTCGCAGGATGTGCATGAGCTAGGACAGGCCGGTCGCGCCCTAGGGTAGGCAAAGGCGCTGCCATGCTGTCGCCACAGGCCAGCAGTGGCGCCGTGCCCAACCGTCTTGCTGATGAGTTCGCTGATCGACGGTGGGCACACTGCCGCCTTCGGCGGCCGCCTCGCCTACTCCTACAGGTTACAGGCTCTCCGAGAGCGCTACGTCAGCGCTGCGGCGGCGCCTGCAGGCCGCGCAGCAGCAGGGTCAGCACGGCATCAACGCGGGCCGAGCAGGTGCATTCGCCCCATTCGTCAGCGTGGGCGGGGTGATGGAAGCTTCGGGTTGCGTCGAAGATCGCCGCGGCCGCGGTTTTGGGATCAGTGACGTGGAACGTCCCCTGCGCGACCCCCTCGGCGATCATGCCCTCGACCTGGGCGATCAGGTTCTGCTTGTGCGCCTTGACCACTGAGCACGCCTCGCGCGCCAGGGTGAGATAGGTCGCGAACATCTCGGGATCTTCGCAGACCCGTTTCTGCTTGGCGCCGAACAGCTCGCGCAGCCAGCGCTCCAGCTTGGCCGGCGCCGGGCCCGGCTCCGCCGCGATCTGCGCCAGCGGCGCGCTGACCCGCTCGAGCCAGCGCTTGGCAACCGCTTCGCGCAGCGACGCCTTGCTGGGAAAGTGACGATAGACGGAGCCGTGGCTGACATCGAGCGCTCTCGCGACGTCGACGACCGTCGCTTTGGCGAGCCCATACCGGCGCAACACGTCCTCGGTGACTTCGAGGATGCGCTCGGATGTCAGAACCACGGCCTCATTCATGCGTGCACCATATCGGCGTCAGACGTATGCGCCTTGATCTGGATCGCCTCCGCTCCATCGGCTGACGACGGCGCGCGGAATTTGGCGGCCTGGGTCTCCAGGTGACGCGCGACCTGGAGATTCAGCCAATCCTGAAATTGTGAGTGCAACAATCGCTTTTCAATCTTCATCGAAGCGGTCCTTCGCAGTTGAAACCGCTGAACCCATGGTCAGACAGTGTAAGTTGCTCTTAAGCACGATGGCATGGTGGATATACACCATCGCGCTGACAGATTTCAATATCTGTCAGATCGATTTTTGAAAAAGGTACTATAATCCGCCTCGATCGCGCCGGCTGAGCGGAAGGACCGCCGTTTGTGTCGATCCGGCCGCTCTGGTAAAGCGCGGCGTAAAATGCTGGCGCGGACGCTTGGTCCCGTCCACCTTCCCTCCCGACTGGAGAGCCGTCGATGATCCCCCGCTATAGCCGCCCCGAAATGGCCTCGATCTGGGAGCCGCAGACCCGGTTCAAGATCTGGTTCGAGATCGAGGCGCATGCGGCGGACGCGCTGGCCGAGCTCGGCGTGATCCCGAAGGACGCGGCCAAGACGATCTGGGCCAAGGCCAAGGACGCCACCTTCGACGTCGCCCGCATCGACGAGATCGAACGCGAGACCAAGCACGACGTCATCGCCTTCCTGACCCATCTCGCCGAGATCGTCGGCCCCGAGGCGCGTTTCGTGCACCAGGGCATGACCTCCTCCGACGTGCTCGACACCTGCCTCAACGTGCAGCTCACCCGCGCCGCCGACCTGCTGCTCGCCGATCTCGACCGCGTGCTGGCCGCGCTGAAGACGCGCGCCTTCGAGCACAAGATGACGCCGACCATCGGCCGCTCGCACGGCATCCATGCCGAGCCGGTGACGTTCGGCCTCAAGCTCGCTTACGCCTATGCCGAGTTCAGCCGCGCCCGCGAGCGCCTGGTCGCGGCGCGCAAGGAGGTCGCGACCTGCGCCATCTCAGGCGCGGTCGGCACCTTCGCCCAGATCGACCCGCGCGTCGAGGAGCACGTCGCCAAGGCGATGGGGCTCTCCCCGAGCCGATCTCGACCCAGGTCATTCCGCGCGACCGCCACGCGATGTTCTTTGCGACGCTGGGCGTGATCGCCTCCTCCGTCGAGCGCTTGGCCACCGAGGTGCGCCATCTGCAGCGTACTGAAGTGCTCGAAGCCGAGGAGTTCTTCTCCGAGGGACAGAAGGGCTCGTCGGCGATGCCGCACAAGCGCAATCCGGTGCTGTCGGAGAACCTCACCGGCCTCGCCCGCATGGTGCGCGCCTATGTGACGCCGGCGATGGAGAACGTCGTGCTCTGGCACGAGCGCGACATCTCGCACTCCTCAGTCGAGCGCATGATCGGCCCCGACGCCACCGTGACGCTCGACTTCGCGCTGGTGCGCCTCGCCGGCCTGATCGAAAAGCTGCTGGTCTATCCCGCCAACATGCAGAAGAACCTCGACAAGCTCGGCGGCCTCGTGCACTCGCAGCGCGTGCTGATCGCGCTGACCCAGAAGGGGGCGAGCCGCGAGGACTCCTACAAGCTGGTCCAGCGCAACGCCATGCCGGTGTGGCGCGGCGAAGGCGACTTCAAGACCCTGCTCAAGGCCGACACTGAGGTGAAGAAATACCTGACGGACGCCGAGATCGACGAGCAGTTCGACCTCGGCTACCACCTCAAGCACGTCGACACGATCTTCAAGCGCGTGTTCGAGGAAGACTGAGCCCGTTGCACGCAGTCTCCCGACCGATGCAAATTCGCTACGAGATAACCAGCGAGGAGCTGGTTCGCGGCGCGCGACTGCAGAACGGCGACGGCCAGGCGATCGTGTTCGGCGTCGGGCTGTTCACGGTCTTCACCGTGACCAGCCTGCCCGACTTCTTCGACAAATATGCAGGCCCCACCTTGGTGATCGTGAGCCTGCTCTGGCTGCTGTTCTGCGCCGCAGCGGGCCTCGCGGCCGCCGCGCTCACGATCTTCGTCATGATCCCGCTCCGGGCCCGGTCGATCCATCGCCAGAACCCCATGCTGTATGGCGCCATGGAGCTCACGACGGATCAGGACGGCATCGAGATCAAGGGACCGCGGATGACGTCGCGGTTCGCCTGGTCGGATTTCCGCGGCTTCAAGGACGACGGCAGAATCTTCCTGCTGTGTCTCAGCAAATCGGTCGGTCAGACGATCCCGAAGCGGGGCATGTCCGACGAGGTGATCCGGGAGTTCAGGGCGCTGCTGGAGCAGAAGCTACGCCGGCTGCCGCGCCTGTCCGGGATGATCTGACGGTCCAGCGCCATCGCACGGCAGGCGTGAGCCAGCGCCGCGTCAGTCCGCCTCCTCGCATTTGTCCTGCTTGACCTTGAACATCTTCCGGAACTGGGTCTCGAGCGCGCTCCGCATCGCCTCCATCTTTTTGGCGTTGGTGTTGCGGAGGTTGTAGTTGATAGCGCAATTGGTCCAGCCGAAATTGACCAAATAGATGCGCATGCGCTCCTGCCCGTCCGCCTTCTGCGCTTCGGCAACGTAGCGGGCGACGCAGGCCTGCGGGCTCGCGTTGTCGGCGCAGCCCTGCGCCACGGTCTGGCGGAACATCTGCTGCAGGTCGGTCTTGCCCTCGATCGCGTCGACGAAGCGTGCGCAGGCGGCGGCAGGCTGATAGTCGCGCAGCGCGGAGGGCGTCTTGAAGCCACGGGTCTGCGCCAGCTCGAAATCGCAGCTGTCCTTCAGCTCCGCGATCCTGGCGCGGCGATAGTCATCGATGCCGGGCAGCGCGATGAACTCCAGCCGCGCAGCGGCGTCGATCGTGGCCTTGCAGGTGCGGTCGATCTTGTCGGGGTCGAGAGCTGCGACCGCCTTCGGCTCGAACGCCGGCAGCGTGCCCGGGGAATCGAAATCGGACGGGCCGAACAGCAGATGCACGGTGTTGCGCAGCCGCGTCTCGTCCTGCTTGGCGGGGTCGTACCGGACCGTGAAACGGCAACCGCTCTCCCAGGACATCGTCCGCTCGGCGGCATTGGCGCTGGTGCCGGCGAGCGCGACGGCGGCGAGCGCCAAACGTGTGATCCATCCGGTCCAGCGTCGTCGGGGCATGGCACTCCTCGCAGGCAATCGATGCCTGCATCCTACCCTGTCCCCACGCCAGCGCTAGCCCGTGCCGCGCACCATCCGCAGCGCAACGTCGTCACGCTTGACGCGGTGATGCCAGACCGCTGATCTTCAAGCGCGTGTTCGGCAAGGCTGCCTGACGTCGCCGCCGCTATAGCTTCTTCAACGAGACGACCGCATTGCCCTTGTTGTTGAAGTAGAATCGATACAGCAACCAAGGAAACAGGATGGAGGTGTCGTTGACGTAGACGAACACCTCGCCATCGCTGCGTGCGGTGAACTTGGCCGTCCAGCGGCTGCTGCCGGGTGATTCCTCCCGGAAGACGGGGAGATGCTCCTCCAGCCCCGTACTGCCGACCCGCACGATAGGTGCGAACCAGTTCGACCAGATCAGCCGCTTGAACGGGACGCCCGGCAGTTGCGTCCAGGTGCCGTAACCAAAACCGGCCGGGGTCGCAGGGATGCCGCCGTCGCTCCATCCCTCGCCGACATCGAGTGTAATCTGATACGTCTCGTCCTGCGCCACGCTGAGCCCCGTCGGATAGCAATGATGGCGCGTCTCGAACACTGGCCGGACGCTTCCTCCATGGTATGCGCCGATCTCCGTCTGCTCGACCTCGGTCGGCCTGAGCGTATCCTTGCAGAACAGGCCCGCCGTGTTGGCCGCACCGAACGCCAGCCACCAGAACAGCCAGAACATGATCGCGGTTGGGAAGATCCACGTCTTCAGCACGTAGAAGCCGGCGATGTACCAGCCTTGCCGCCGCAGCGAATAGACGGTTGAGCGCCAGCCGGTCACCGGTCTGTGCCGGGAGGGATCGTTCCAGGCGATGCGTGCGGCGTCGCGGATCGTCTGCTGCAGCGAGGTGCCCCACATGGTCAGGCCGATGGCAGCGGCCGCGCCGACGACGAGCAAACCCGGCGAATCCCGAAACGCGACGAACCAAGGGTCGAGAACTTTCGGCAGGAAGGCCGCGGCGCCGTTGACCAGCGGATTGACCAGCCCGTGCAAGGGCTCATAGAGCACGCGCGGCCAATAGATGACGGCGTATGGGATCGCCGCGACGAACAACAGCGCAAACATGGTGGCGAAATAGACCACGCGGCGCAGCCACACCCAGTTCCACACGTCGTCCTGGACGCGGGTCCGCACATGCCCCCTGTCGAGCGGATGCGGCGCATCGACCGGCGTATCGGTCTCGTCGGTGACGCGGTAGGTGGCGGGTACGACCACGGGTGCATAGCGATCCGGGCCCGACCGGATGCGCTCGAACACGGTGCGGTGGATGGTCGGCTTGACCGGCTGCAAAGGCGGCTGCGGCAGGCTCGGATGCAAATCAACGCCAAGAAGTTCGGTCTGCGGCTTGAAAGGCGAATGAAGCAGCCACTTGATCCGACTGACATCGTAGCGGAGCGATAATCGATAGGGCGGCGCGTCATGAGATCTCGCGCAGATTGCGCGGCTTGTAGCGGTAGTAGGCCGCAAGCCCCTTGCGGGAGTCGTTGAGCTTGTCGAGCGGATCGATCTCGGGGTCGTAGAGCACGCGACGCCGCTCGTCGAGATAGACGAGACCATAGGCCTGGGCCCGGTCCAGCATCCAGTCGAGCGCCACATAGGACAGGCCGTCCTGCGGATAGCCGCCGCCGATGTCGGAATGCACGCCGGTGAACCACATCTGGCTGATGCGCTCGCGGTCGCGGGGCGGCAGGTCGGTGCGCAGATGCGGCGGCGGATCGGCGAGTTTCGCAGCCTCGCTGCGAGGATCGTGATCGATGCCGAACAGCCAGTCCTTCTTGTCGCTCCGGCCCGGAACGGCATCGTCCCGTCCCCACACATAGCGCTCGTCCCAGATCACCGGACGAAAGGCGTCGCGCTCCTCCTCGATCGCGAGCGCGTGGCAGGCGCGATGGATCTTCGAACTCATGAACTGGTCCGGCATCGACAGCGGCCAGATCCAATAGTCGATGGCGCGGGTCATCTCCTCGATCGGACCGCCATAGGCGTCGACGGTGTCCCAGATGCCGACGAAATGCACGCTCTCGACCTCGACCGCGGGCGGAGCTTCGGGCGCCACGCCCTGCACTCTGCGCAGCGTCCTGATTCCCCAGTCGCGCCATCCGCGCAGGTCCAGGCCGATCTTGCCGAGATATCTGAGAATTCCGGAGTTGTAACGGCGCCGGTAGCGGCGATAGGCGTCGGCGGCAAAGCGGGCGAGGTCGGCTTCATTGTCGCCGTAGGCGACGAGGCCCTGCCCCGCGATCATGGCCGCCACGATGCGGATGGTGAAGGCGCCGCGGCTGAAGCCGAAGCAGTAGATGCGGTCGCCGCGCTTGTAGTTGCGGCAGCAGAAGCTGTAGATCGCAATCACGTTTCGCTTGAGGCCGAAACCGAAGACGCCGCCGAGCGCTGCGAACAGCTTGAACGACGAGGTGCCGACACCGTCGTCATAGAAGGCGATCTGCCGACTTGGATCACGCAGGTCCAGGACCTGAAACAGGCGCCACACATTGGTCTTGAACACGGCCTTGGCGCTGTTGCCGGTCCCGTCCGACAGCAGGACGATGTTTCTCGGAGCCGTGTTGTTTCTCGGAGCAGCGTTGGACATGAGGTCCCCCCGACCAGAATGCCGGAGCCGAACTTGTGCTGCAATTGTAGGAAAAGCAAGGCGCAATCCCTGAGCGAGCCTTCATGGACGGCCCGGCCTGTTCAGCCGCTCTTGGGACTGTGGCAGCGACCGTCTGCGCGCAGCTCGCATCACTCAGAAATGATCGAAAGAGCCCCTCATCCAGTTGTCGTGCGCAACGACGTCGACCTCTGATCCTTCGACTTCGCGCGAGCGTGGTTCTATGCAGGCCGCTCCTCTTCACGTGCGAGACCGAAGATGACCGAGACGACGACCGCCTATGATCCCTGGCTGCGACGGATTCACTGGGCCACCGCCGTGCTGTTCATTGTGGCCATGCTGATCGGGCTCTATTGCGGCCTGCAACCGGCGGGGACGTCGCCACGGCGCGAGCTGCTGGAAGTTCACAAATCGCTCGGCGTGACGCTGTTTCTGCTGGCGATCGCCCGGCTGATCGTGCGCGCCCGCACCTCCGCCCCGCCCGCGCCTGCCACCTTCGGTCCGATCGTCCGCGCGCTGTCGCAATTGAATCATTGGGCGCTCTACGTCCTGCTGCTGATCATGCCCGTCACCGGTTACATGTTCTCGTCGGCCGGCGGCTACTCGCTGCGCTACTTCTGGACCTTCAGCTGGCCACGGCTGTTCGCCGGCGACAAGGCGGTCGCCCATGCCGGCGAGATCGCGCATGATACGCTGGCCTATCTCGTCTATCTCGTGGTCGGCCTGCATATCGCCGCGACGCTCTGGCACGCGTTCGTCGAGAAGGACGAGACGCTGGCCCGGATGTGGCCGCGGAGGAGCGCGTAGCGACCGCTCGCGTTTCGATCACGATCCAATACGCGAGCATCGCACCGCGGCCAGCCGAACGGCCGGCTCATGAGTACCTCTTGAGCATCGTCAATACCGGCCGCGCTCGGGTCGCCCCCGGTCCGGGATAGCCGGTTGCAAACTTCTTTTTCCACACGTATCATTTCGATGCGGTTGGCTTGCCGGGCCACGAATATATTGCACCGCCCACGATGCAGGTTGATTTCGTCGTGGCCGATGGATGAGCTTTTTCTGTTGTTGCCATCCGATTGGCCGGCAAACCACTTCAGTTGTCGCTTCTGGCAAGCAGCCATTTGCGGAGAGCACGCGGTCGGACGTCGTCTGAGACCCTCACGGAACTGACGCTTATTCACGCTATATCTGAAGGCGCGCCCACGGTTCGACTCGCCAGAATTCACCGGCTGATGCCGCCGGTACGAGGCCGTTTTTGCACGATAGACCAGTGTGAGTGGATCAACTTTCAGCCTGCTCTTTTCCTTGGAGGACGTTCATGCGCCAGACTCAATCCGGATCAGTTTTGAATGTGCGAGCGATCGGCGGGCTTCATGTCGTGACCCTGGCGTGGGATTTCGCCGAGGCCGCATTGAACAAGCGCGATGGCCTTCTGGGCTTCGCCATCGAGCGCGTCGAGTTCAAGGACGGTCAACCGATCGAACGCTATTTTCTGCGCGGCATCAAGCGCTTCAAGTTCAAGGACGAAGGTCTTGCGCCGGGCACGCCGGTGCCGACTTCCGAACACCCCGTGCAGTCGTTCCAGTGGGGCGACTACACCGCCAAGCCCGCGACGACCTACGAGTTCACGGTCATTCCCTGCTACGGCAAGCCGAAGCTGATGACGCTCGATCGCGCCTCCGCGACGACCGTGCGGATCACCACGGAGGCAGAGGCAGGCGGCCGCAATCCCAATCAGACGGCGCACGACATCTATTTCAATCGCGGGGTGGCCGGCTCTCAGGCTTTTGCGCGAAAGTTCGGCGCCGTCGAGCTCGATGAAGACAATCCGCAGTCGGAGCCGATGATCTGGCTTTCGCGCGGCCTGTTCGAGGCGCTGACGGGGTTCATCGGCAGAGCCGCCCAGGAGGATGCCGTCGACTACAAGCTGCGCGCCATGTTGTACGAGTTTCGCTATCTACCGGTCGGCCGCGCCTTCAAGGCCGCCGCGGACGCCGGCGCCGACGTCGACATCCGCTATGAGGCGCAGAGCTACGAAGAAGACAACGAGGCGATGATCAAGAAAGCCCGGATCGGCAAGATCTGCACGCCGCAGAGATCGCGCGCCGGCATTCGCCACAACAAGTTCATCGTCCTGATCCACAAGGACAAGCCGGTCGCGGTCTGGACCGGATCGACCAACATTTCCGCCGGCGGCATTTTCGGCCATTCGAATGTCGGCCACATCATCTGGGACCAGACGATCGCGGCGAGCTTCCTGCGCTACTGGGAGAGGCTAGCGGATCCCGACGTGAAGACGGCCGCGCTGAAGGCTGCGAACCTCCAGGAAGAAGCGACGCCGGCGCGCAAATCCCGCCCGCCCGCGGACCGCATCCTGACGCTGTATTGCCCGCGCGACAACAAGGACGACGAAGAGACGCTGCAATGGTATGCGGATCTCGTGGCGGATGCCAAACAAATGGCCTGCATGACGTTCGCTTTCAACCTCGATCCGTTCTTCGAGGACGCGCTGTTCGCGGGCGAGGACGTGCTGCGCTATGCCCTGTTCGACAAGAATCCCGGGAAGCAGGTCGAGGACGAGGTCGTTCAGAAGCGGACCACGGTGATTGCGCCCGGCGCGATCCTGAAGTCCGGTGATTTCGAGCTGTTTCTCGGCGAGAAGCTGACGGGCTTCAACAAGAACCTGTACATCCACGACAAGTTCATCCTGCTCGATCCGCTCAGCGATGATCCCGTCGTGGTGACCGGAACCGCGAATTTCAGCAAACCCTCGCAGACCGCGAACGACGAGAACATGCTCGTCATCCGCGGCAACACCCGCGTCGCCGACATCTACTTCGGGGAGTTCATGCGGGTGTTCGATCACCTCTATGTGCGGTACATCGTCAAGAAGCTCAAGGGCGAGCACCGGCAGGACCCGGATTCCGGTTTCCTGAAGGAGAACGCCCAGGACTGGGTGCCGGCCCACTTCAAGCCCGGACCGAAATCCCTGCGGCGCCGGCTGTTCCTGGGCAAGGCCACCGCGACGCATTGACCGTCGGTCGGCGGCCCGGCCGATGGGCGAGCAACGGCCCGGATCATGATGCGTTTTGGCGCAAACGCATCATGATCTCACCTCTTCGGCTTGAGCATGATCTTTCGGAACCGAGTCCCACTCGTCCGATCATGCTCTAGATCGGCTTCGCGGCCACCACCAGATCGGCGGCGCGCTGGTCCTGCTTCAGCAGCGCGGCCAATTCGCTCTCGTCGAGCGTCTCCTTGACCAGCAGCCGACGCGCCGCGCGCTCCAGCACGTCGCGCTTGTCCTGCAACAGCTTGCGGGTGCGCTCCAGCGCCGATGTCACGATGGCGCGGACCTCGGCGTCGATCGCGTCACCGGCGGCCTCGCCATAGTCGGCGCTGCGCGAGGCGCCCGGCGCAAGGAACGACTGGTTGTCTCGCTCATAGGCGACCGAGCCGAGCTGCTCCGACATGCCGTAGCGCGTCACCATCGAGCGTGCGATGTCGGTGACGCGGCGCAGGTCGTCCGCCGCGCCCGTCGACAGATGACCGTAGACCACGAGCTCCGCGGCGCGGCCGCCGAGCAGCACAGCCATCTTGTTCTCGAGCTCCTCGCGCGTCATCAGGAAGCGGTCCTCGGTCGGGCGCTGGATGGTGTAGCCGAGCGCGCCGACGCCGCGGGGAATGATCGAGACCTTGTGCACGGGATCGGTGCCCGGCAGGCTCATGGCGACGATCGCGTGGCCCATCTCGTGATAGGCGACGATCTCGCGCTCCTTCGGATTGAGCAGGCGGTTACGCTTCTCGAGACCCGCCACGATGCGCTCGATCGCATTGTTGAAATCGTCCAGTGTCACCTCATCGGCGCCGCGCCGCGTCGCCAGCAAGGTCGCCTCGTTGACGAGGTTGGCGAGGTCGGCGCCGGTGAAACCCGGCGTCAGCGCGGCAACCTTCTCGGGATCGACGTCGGCGGCGAGCTTGGCCTTCTTCAGATGCACTTGCAGGATCTGGATGCGGCCCGGCTTGTCGGGCCGGTCGACCAGCACCTGGCGGTCGAAGCGGCCGGCGCGCAGCAGCGCCGGATCGAGAATCTCCGGCCGGTTGGTCGCCGCCAGCAGCACCAGACCCGTCGAGGAGTCGAAGCCGTCGAGCTCTACCAGCAACTGGTTCAAGGTCTGCTCCTTCTCGTCATGGCCGCCAGCGAACGGGCCCATGCCGCGCGCGCGGCCGAGCGCGTCGAGCTCGTCGATGAAGATGATCGCCGGCGCCTTGGCGCGGGCCTGCTCGAACAGGTCGCGCACGCGCGCCGCACCGACGCCGACGAACATCTCGACGAATTCGGAGCCCGAGATCGAGAAGAACGGCACGCCCGCCTCGCCCGCGACCGCCTTGGCGAGCAGCGTCTTGCCGGTGCCGGGCGGGCCGACCAGCAGCACGCCCTTGGGCATGCGGCCGCCGAGCCGGCCATAGGATTTCGGATCCTTCAGGAAGGAAACGATCTCGCGCAGCTCGTCCTTGGCCTCGTCGACGCCGGCGACATCCTCGAAGCGCACGCCGGTGTTGGATTCGACATAGACCTTGGCCTTGCTCTTGCCGATCTGCATCAGGCCGCCGCCGAGACCGCCGGCGCCGCCCATCATCCGCCGCGACATCCAGTACCAGACGCCGAAGAACAGCGCGATCGGCATCACCAGCGAAAGAATGTCACCGAGGATGTTGCTCTCGACGCGGCCGGTGAACGTCACGTTGGCCTTGCTGAGCTCCTTGGCGAACTCCTGGTCGACGCGCGTCGTGGCAAAGCGCGTCTGTCCGCCGGGCAGCGGCTCCTTCAGCGTGCCTTCCAGGTAGTTCTCGGAGACGCCGACCTCCTTCACCTTGCCGGCTGCGAGCAGGTCCTGGAATTGGCTGTAGGGAATGACGGCGACCTGGCGATAGCTCGTCCACGCATTGTGGATCATCATCGCGACGAAGATCGCGACGATCGCGTACCAGAGATTGAAGCGGGTCTGCTTGGTCATGGGTCTCTCGATCGGTGATCAGTCGAAAACGGGCGGTCGCAAACTACGGATCATGCGGCGGCGCGTCGGGTGCCGTCCTGCGCTGCGACCTTGGGCACGAACACCGTCACCGCGCGCGGCAGCACGGAGAAGCGCGCCGGCGTGAAGGTGACGAGCTCGCCGTCGGCATTGATCGGGCGCGGCCGCCGGGTGCGGATCTCGAACGACGTGTCGCGCGAGGCGCGCACCTCCTGCCACAGGCCGTGCCGGCCCTTGCGGAAGTCATAGGCCATCGCCAACAGCTTCCAGACGCGGCCGATCTCCAGTGAATAGAGATCGAGATGGGAATCGTCGATCTCGGCGCGGTGGTCGACCGCCATGCCGCCGCCGTAATAGCGACCATTGCCGACCGCGATCTGCAGCGTCTTCACCCGCACCGCGCCGTCGGACGACACGATCATCGCGCGGAACGGCCGTGCGTTGGTCAGCACCTTCAGCGCCGTGAGCGCATAGCCGAGCCGGCCGAATCTCCGCTTGGTCTCCTTGGTCAGTTGTCGCGCGAGCTCCGCGCTCAGGCCGAGGCTGGCGACGTTGAAGAACGGATGGCCGTTGACCTCGCCGAGATCGATCTGGCGGCGATGGCCCGCGGCGATCACATCGACCGCGGTCTCCATATCCGTCGGCAGGCCAAGCGTGCGGGCAAGGTCGTTGGCGGTGCCGGCCGGAATGATGCCGAGCGGCAGGCCGGTCCTGACCAGCGCCGGCGCAGCAGCGTTCAGGCTGCCGTCTCCACCGGCGACGACGACCGCCTCCGCATCGTCGGCGTGGGCCTCGATCCACGGCGCCACCTCGCGCGGACTATGCGGTGCCGAGATCACGAGATCATAGCCGGCTGCGCTCAGCCGCGACACGGCAACGCCGGCCGCCTCGCCGCCGGAGCGGCTGCCGCGATTGATGATCATCAACAGGCGGCGCGTTGCCACGGCCGGGCGCGACGGCGGCGCCTTCGCGATCGATACCTGGTCACCCCCGTGGTCACGATTGTCTCCCGTACACAAAATGCCAGCGCACCGCAGCGCGCAGGTTCCATACAAAGTGGCGAGCAGGCGCTCCGGTTCCATCACGATCACCGCCGCCCATCCGGGCGATGCCGGGAGGTTTGAGCGGGGCAACGGTTGTTGGGATGTTGACGCGAGGGCGAGAGCCGCAAGGGCTGATAGCTACAAGCGACGCGCGGGGGCGCATCTCGTCAAACTCCTCAATAGCGACCGACGTGCGCAATACCGCCAGCGGCAGCGGTCATGAAAGAGAGTCCGACATCATAGTCTCACGGACTATCAGAGGGGCCCGGATCTCCGGCCCTCTGGAATTAGTTCACCGCCGCACGGCCGCAAGACGGCCGCCGGGCAGCAGACACTCTGTCGCACCTCGCCGTTCATGTTGCTGAACGCGAACGGCCGGGTCTTGAAAACCGATCGGCAGACACATACGTCGGTCGCCTACCCCTGGTCCGGGCCCCTCTGGTGAAGCTGCCGGTGCGCTCACGATGTCGGACCTGACATCAATCTCACCGGCCTGAAAGAGGACCCGTCGTGGACTTCCTGTTCATCGCGTTTGCCGGTAAGCCCGTCTGGATGTGGCTCGCCTTCCTCGCAATCGTGCTCGCCCTCCTCGCCTTCGATCTCGGCATCCTCCATCGCAAGACGCGCGAGATCTCCGGTGCGCGAGAGCCTCGTCATGAGCGGCATCTACATCATGCTCGCCCTCGCCTTCGGCGGCTGGGTGTGGTGGCAGCTCGGCGCCGAGGCCGGCACCGCCTATCTCACCGCCTTCACGATCGAGAAGGCGCTGGCGATGGACAATGTCTTCGTCATCGCCATGATCTTCAGCTACTTCGCGATCCCGCGCGCCTATCAGCACCGCGTGCTGTTCTGGGGCATCGTCGGCGTCATCGTGCTGCGCGCGATCATGATCGGCCTAGGCGCGGCCATCGTCGCCCAGGCGAGCTGGGTGCTCTATGTTTTCGCGCTGTTCCTGGTCGCGACCGGCGTCAAGATGCTGGTGTTCAAGGACAGGCCGCACGACGTCGGCGCCAACCCGGCGCTCGCCTGGATGCGCCGCCGCTTCGACGTGACCGATCGCCTGCACGAGGAGCGCTTCTTCGTGCGCCAGCCCGACGCCAGCGGCAAGATGACCTGGTTCATGACGCCGCTGTTTCTGGCGCTGATCCTGATCGAGTTCGCCGACGTCATCTTCGCCGTCGACTCGGTGCCCGCGATCTTCGCGATCTCGACCGATCCGTTCGTGGTCTACACCTCGAACATCTTCGCGATCCTGGGCTTGCGCGCGCTCTACTTCGCGCTGGCCGCGATGGTCGATCGCTTCCAGTATCTGAAGCTGGCGCTGGCTGCGGTGCTGATCTTCATCGGCTCGAAGATCTTCCTGGCCGACCTGCTCGGGCTCGAGAAGTTTCCGCCCGCGATTTCGCTCGGCATCACCTTCGGTCTGCTCGGCGCCGGCATCGCCTATTCGCTGTGGAAGACGCGGCCTGCAGTCGAGCCGATGAAGTGACTCAGGCCAGAGGACATGGGGTTACCGCGTGGCAATGAATGATGTCACATCCGACGACGAGGACTCCTCGGCGCCGCGCCGTCACAACGGGCCGATCAGCCGCCGGCTGCTCGCGATCGCCCGCACGGTGCGGTCCGAGGAGCCGTCCATCGGCGAATTGTTCGACCGGCTGGAGTCGGAAGGTCTCGGCCTGACCTTGCTGCTGCTGACCTTGCCGGCGTTGATCCCATTGCCCGGCCCGTTCGGCATGGTGTTCGGCACCTTGGTGGCGCTGGTCGCGCTGCAGATCCTGTTCGGCGCCGAGCGGCTATGGCTGCCCGAGCCGCTGCGCCGCCGGCCGGTGCCGCAGCGGATGCTGCGCAAGATCATCCGCGCCGGACTCGATTGGGCGGGCTTGGCCGAACGCGGCCTGCGTGAGGACAGGCTGGTCTGGTTGACGGGCCGGCCGGCGCGGATGCTGCTCGCGCTGCCGCTGCTGCTGATGGCCGTCACCATCATCCTGCCGATCCCGATGGGCAACGTGATGCCGGCGCTGGCGCTGATCGCCGCCTCGATCGGCTTCATGGCCGGCGACGGCCTCGCCGTGCTGGTGTCGATCCTGATTGCAATGGCCGCGGTGGTCTGGACTGCCGTTCTGCTCTACACCGGTGCCGCGGCAGCCGACTATGCCGCAACGCTCCTGGCCCGCTTGGCGGTGCACCTGCGGGCGATGTTGGAAAGCATCGGTGTCGATCTCGGCTTTGCCGCCGGCGTGACAACCGTATTTGCAGTGGTAACCGGCATCACTGCAGTTGCCCTCTGGGTACAGGCGGTGCGCCACCGGCGCAGCCGGCGCACACCCTTCGATCCGGCACAGGATCCGCGCGAACGCTCCCGCGCGCTGGCGCGACGCGGCCGCGGCCTCGTGGCCGCCGCGAGCATTGCGACCACCGCAGCCGCCGCCTTTATCGCCACGCGCTTCATGCTGACCGGTTCGATCTGAAGTTCCGCCTGTGGCAGCGCGGCCGCGCGACGGTGCATTGCGGCTGCGAGGGACATATCTTCGTGAGCACCTGCCGGCCGGAAGCGCGAGCACTTGTCATTGAAGCGGCAACAAAAAATGCGACCGGTAAGCGCCGGCGCGTCGCGTATCGTCGACGGCCTGCGAGAAATGCCACTGTCCCTTTGTGCCGGCTGCAGCTATACGAGAGATGACTGTCATTAAACGGTTACAGAATCGACACATGCCCGATCTGAACGCACCGGCGTCGATCAACGGCAGTGGCCATGCGGTCGGCGTGCGGGAGAGTGGTGAGTCGGCGAGCAGCGATGCCGGTGGCGCCGCCGATAGCTTGACTGCGCAGCACCTTGCCGATCACGCCGCCACGCAGGGGATGCCGCGGCGCCTGGCGTGGAGGTCGCGGCACCGTCCTTGCCGGATCCGGCGGCCGGCAGCGGCCACGAGATCGAGCTGAAACTCCTCGTCGCGCCGGATCAACTCGCCGGCTTCAACAGCGCTCCAGTCGTCACCGCGCATGCGCGCAACAAGGGTTCGCGCAAGCATCTGACATCGGTCTACTACGACACGCCGAAGCGCACGCTGTGGAAGAACGGCTTCACCTTGCGGGTGCGCCAGAGCGGCTCGCGCTTCGTGCAGACCGTGAAGGCGCAGCACGGCGACGATCCGCTCAAGCGCGGAGAGTGGGAGGCGAACGTTACTTCACTGACGCCCGATCCGGCGCTGGCGGCCGCGCTGCTGCCGGAGGAGCTTCGCTCCGCACTGGTCGACGCAACGCTCGAAACGGTGTTCAAGACCGACGTGCATCGTCACGCGCGCCTGCTTGACGTGCCCGGCGCGACCATCGAGATTGCGTTCGACAGCGGCGTCGTCAAGGCCGGCGAGCACAGCGAGGTCGTGAGCGAGATCGAGCTGGAGCTCAAGAGCGGCAACCCCGCCGCCATCTACGAGATCGCGCAACGTCTCGCCGAGCACGGACCGATCAGACCTTCGATCCGCAGCAAGTCGGCGCGCGGTTTCGACCTCGCGGCGGGCAAGGCACCCGGGGCCGAGAAGCCACCCAAGCCCACTCTCGATCCGGCGGTGTCGCTGGACGAGAGCTTTGCGATCGTCCTGCGCGGCAGCCTGCATCATCTGCTGCAGGCCATGCCTGCGGCAGAGGACGGCCGCGATCCGGAAGGCGTGCATCAGTTGCGGGTGGCGCTGCGCCGCCTGCGCGCCGCGTTGCACCTGATGCGGCCGCTCGGGACCTCGGCGACGCTGGACGGTCTCGAGGCGGATGCGCGCTGGCTGGCCCAGAGCCTCTCGGCGGCGCGCGACCTCGACGTGTTCCTAACCGATACGCTGCCCGAGATCGCCGAGGCCTGCCCGACGGTCGCAGGCTTCGACTCGCTCCGGGCGCTCGCCGACCGGCGGCGCGATCTCGCCTATCGCACGCTGCGCATGGCGCTTGCCGAGCGCCGCTGCGCCGCTTTCGTGCTCGGCCTCGGCGAATGGATCGAGACCCGCGGCTGGCGCAACGACGTCTCCCCCGACGATCTCCGACGCCTCGCGGCGCCCGCAATCGATTTCGCCGGGCCTGTCCTGTCGGAGCGTCATCAGAAGGTGCTCAAGCGCGGCCGCCGCTTCAAGAAGCTTCCGGCCGAGCGGCGCCACCGGCTGCGACTCGCGCTGAAGAAGCTGCGCTACAGCATCGACTTCCTGCTGCCGCTCTACGGCGCCAGCAAATCGGCGAAGAAATATGCCAGGACGCTCGCCGGTTTCCAGGAACAGCTCGGCCACTACAACGACATGGCGGTCACCGCCGGCGTGATCGAGACCCTCGGCACCACCTCCACCGACGCGGCGATCGCGGCCGCCGCGATCACCGGCTGGCAGGCGCATGCCATGGCGGGCGTGGAGGAGCCGTTGCGCGAGGCGTGGCGCGCCTTCACCAAGGCGCCGACGCCATGGCAGGCCGAGGAGGCATGACGACCGGACGCGGTGACGTCGGTTCATGGACCGCATTGATCTGGTTCAAGGCGTCTGGTCGAGCGGTTTGGGAGCGTGATCTGATGAAGATATCCAGTGTGACGTGTCCCCATTGCCGTGCCGCCTACGAGATCGCGGAATCGACATCCGCGGTCGGCACGGCCGGTCGGTTCGACTGCGGCGTCTGCGGGACGCCATTGGCGGCGTGGGACGAGCCGAAGCTGCGGGCCTTCCGCCTGGAAGTACCGCCCGAGCGCAAATACCCCCGCGTGCCGGCCCCCGCCCGGCTCGCCTGAATCCCGTTCCGCAATCCGGAACGCCCGGCATGGTCGGTCGAGGTGACCGCGCATCCGCGCATGGCGCCATGGCCGGCGGCAACTTGCCTCGCTTTTTTGACCGGGTCATAGTCGGTGACAGCGCGGTGCTGCCGGCGGTCTGGCCGCATCACTGCAGCGTCCCATTCCACTTCAGCGAGTCATCCGGTCCTCATGCCCATCCTCAACAGCATCGCCGCGCTCTCCGACGAAATGGCCGCCTGGCGCCACGACTTCCACGAACATCCCGAGCTGCTGTACGAGGTGCATCGCACCGCCGGCATCGTCGCCGACAAGCTGCGCGCATTCGGCTGCGACGAGGTCGTGACCGGCATCGGCCGCACCGGCGTGGTCGGCGTGATCCGCGGCCGCAAGTCGGCCTCGGGCAAGACCATCGGCCTGCGCGCCGACATGGATGCGCTCCCGATCGAGGAAACCTCGGGCGTTCCCTACGCCTCGAAGACGCCGGGCCTGATGCACGCCTGCGGCCATGACGGCCACACCGCGATGCTGCTGGGCGCAGCGAAATATCTCGCCGAAACCCGCAATTTCGACGGCACCGTCATCGTCATCTTCCAGCCGGCCGAGGAAGGCGGCGCCGGCGGCAAGGCGATGGTCGATGACGGCCTGATGACGCGCTGGGGCATCCAGGAGGTCTACGGCATGCACAACATGCCGGGCGTGCCCGAAGGCCATTTCGAAATCTCGCCCGGCGCGATGCTGGCCTCGGCCGATGCGATCCACATCAAGGTCACCGGCAAGGGCGGCCATGGCGGCGCCGGCCCGCACAGGGCGGTCGACAGCATCCTGATCGCCTCGCAGATCGTCAACGCGTTGCAGTCGATCGTCGCCCGCAACGTCGATCCGTTGAAGTCGGCGGTCATCTCGGTCTGCTCGATCCATGGCGGCACCACATTCAACGTGATCCCCGAGACGGTCGAGATGCTCGGCACCGTCCGCACGCTCGATCCGGAGATCCGTGACCTCGTCGAGAAGCGCATCGTCGAGGTCACCGAAGCCACCGCCCGCGCCTATGGCGGCTCAGCGGAAGCGATCTACGAGCGCAAATATCCGGTGACGATGAACCACCCTGCGCAGGCGGCTTTCGCCGCCGACGTCGCCCGCGAGATCGCTGGCCAGGAGCGCGTCAACGACCGCGCCATTCCGCTGATGGGCGGCGAGGACTTCGCCTTCATGCTGGAGGCCCGCCCCGGCGCGTTCGTGTTCCTCGGCATGGGTCCCGGCAACGAGTGCCACCACCCGGCCTACCGCTTCAACGACAACATCCTCAGCGCCGGCGCATCGTACTGGGTGAAGCTGGTCGAGAAGAGCATGCCGGCGAACTGATGCGCTGATGAAAACGTAGGGTGGGCAAAGCAGCCGCCGAAGGCGGCAGCGTGCTCACCGTAGCGCGTCATTCTTCGTAACGAGATGGTGGGCACGGCGCCATCACGATCTCACGCGGCGAGACGCGCGGCCGCGCCTTTGCCCACCCCACGTTCTGGATTGCTTCGCTCGCAATGACGGGCGTGGCGGGCACCGGAAGCCCTGCAAGCTCCGTGATCGCGAGCGCCAGCGAAGCGATCCAGGGGCGCGGTGCACGAACCGGACTGGCGTGCGCTTCGAACTCCAAGGGAACAGTTCGTTCCCTATCGAAACGTCGCGCGCGGCTGTGCGGATAGGAGAAGGCGTTCCTCTCCTGCCCGCGAGGCCCACATGCAGCGCCGCTCCGACCTCACCAGCGAACTCGCCCTCCTGCTCGTGCTCTCCACCTTGTGGGGCGCGTCCTACACCTTCATCAAGATCGGCGTCGAGACGATCCCGCCGCTGACCCTGATCGCCGCGCGCACGCTGATTGCGGGGCTGCTGCTGGCCGCGATCGTCCGCAGCCGCGGCCTCGCTTGGCCGCGTGACGGGACGATTTGGCGTCGCTTCATGATCCAGGCCGGCCTCAACAGCGTCGTGCCGTTCACGCTGATCGCCTGGGCCGAGCGCACCGTCGACGCGGGTCTTGCGACGATCCTCAACGCGACCTCGCCGATCTTCACCTTCCTGCTGACGGCGCTGGTGACGCACCACGAGCCCGTCACCCTGCGCAAGCTGGTCGGCGTCGCCTCCGGACTCGCCGGCACCTGCCTCATCGTCGGCACCGAGGCGCTGGGCGGGCTTGGCCGCGAGCTGTGGGCGCAGATTGCGATCGTCGCCGCCACCATCTGCTATGCAGGTGCGGCGATCATGGGAAAGAGCTTCAAGGGCCTCGATCCGATGCTGCCAGCCGCAGGATCGCTGCTGTCGGGCGCCGCGGTGCTGATCCCGCTTGCGCTGGTCGTCGACCATCCGTGGACGCTGGCACCGTCGCTGCGCTCGGTGCTGGCGCTGGCTGCGCTCGCGACCGTCTCGACTGCGGCGGCGATGGTGATCTATTTCCGCCTGGTGCAGACGCTCGGCTCGATCGGCGCGACCGCGCAATCCTATCTGCGGGTGCCGATCGGCGTTGCGATCGCCGTGGCCGGCCTCGGCGAGCGTCTCGCGCCGACCGCCTGGATCGGCCTCTCCTGTGTCCTCATTGGTGTGATCGCGATGACGCTGCCCGCGCGCAAGGCGGTGATGGAGGATCGGGCGGCTTCGTAGCCCGCATAAGCGCAGCGACATGCGGGGACGGTCTCCCCGGGGTCGCTTCGCTCGCCCGGGCTACGCGGATCGAGCAAACCACGCCTTACCCGATCGCAATCGCCACCTTCCCGAGATGCGCGCCGCTCGCCATGTAGTGGAACGCCTCGCGCGCCTCGCCGAACGGAAACACGCGGTCGACCACCGGCTTCACCTGATGCAGCGCCAGCGCGTTCGCCAGCGCCTGGAGATCGTCGACCGAGCCGACCGTGACGCCCTGCAGCCGCTGCTGCTGCATCACCATCAGCGGCAGCCGCAGCTCCGAGGCCGGCGCGCCGGCGAGCACGCCGATGAAGGCGATGGTGCCGCCGATCCTGGTGGCGCGGATCGACTCGTTCAAGGTGCCGACGCCGCCGACCTCGACCACGAGATCGACGCCCTGCCCGGTGATCTCGCGCGCCTTCTTGCCCCAATCCGGCACATGCTTGTAGTTCAGCGTGACATCAGCGCCCAGCGCCTTCAGCCGCGCGATCTTGGCTTCGCTCGACGACGTCGCGACCACCCGCGCGCCGGCCATCTTCGCGATCTGCAGCGCAAAGATCGAGACGCCGCCGCTGCCTTGCGTCAGCACGGTGTAGCCGGGCCTGATGCCGCCGAGCTTGATCACCGCACTCCAGGCGGTGACGCCGGCGCACGGCAATGTCGCGGCCTCGACGTCGGTGAGATGCGCCGGCGTCCGCACCAGCGCGTGCATGGGAAACAGCCGATACTGCGTCAACGTGCCGTCGACGGCGCCGCCGAGCGCCGCGCGCATCTTCGCTTCGCTCGGCTCGCCGCCGGTCCAGCTCTCGAAGAAGCTGCCGATGACTCGGTCGCCGGCCGCGAATGCCGTGACGCCCTCACCGACCGCCTCGACCACGCCCGCGCCGTCCGACAGCGGTACCAGCGGAAATTTCTGCCGCGAGCCGTAGCCGCCCCGCACCGTGATCAGGTCGCGATAGTTGATGCTCGCCGCCGTCAGCCGCACCAGCACCTCGCCTCTCCCCGGCTGCGGCACGGGCTTGTCGACCAGCGCCAGCGCGTCGATTCCGCCGGGCCCCTGCAGCTCGTAACATTGCATCCGATGTCTCCCGCCCACGCGGCGCCGCCGCTTCGTTGTTCTGCCGGGAATGGTGAAGCGTTTCGTGCCGGCGATCAAGCCGGGCCTCGTTCCGCGCGACGGACAGACAACGCGAACGCGCGCCTCTCCGATGGTCACGGCGCCGCGGGGCTCTCAGTCATCGATCAGCGGAATCACGACATGGTTCAGCACATATTCCGTGCCGACCCAGGTGATGGTGATCGCCAGCAGCAGCAGTCCAGCCAGCAGCAGCATGTCGCGCCGTTTCATCGAACACATACGCAGCAGCGCCGCTGCGCGTTTCGCATCGCAGCCATGCCACGCGCCGCGGGACATGCGACAGCCCGTGAGGAACAGCGCGCCGACCGCCGGTTCGCCGTCACATCGCCGCTTCGAACCTGATCCGGCAGACCAGACCTTCGTCGCGATAATCCTGCTCGATGCTGCCGCCGATCGCCGCAAGGCTCGCACGGATCATGCGCGTGCCGAAGCCCTCTTTCCCGGGCGGCTCGATCGGGTGCGGACCGAGCTCGCGCCAGGCCACGGTGCCGCGACCGCCTTCCTGCGCGATCTGGACCTCAAGCCGTCCGCCCTGGCCGCGCAGCGCGCCGTACTTGACGGCGTTGGTCGCGAGCTCGTGGAACACCAGCGCGAGATTGCGCACCGCTTCCGGCCCCAGCGGCATGTCCGGCCCCTCGACCGTCACGGCGCCGGAGGCGCGATACGGCTGCAGCTCGACGTCGAGCAGCATGCGCAAGGTCATCAGGCGGTGGTCCGACCAGGCGAGACTGTTGGCGCGCGCGACGGCGTCGAGCCGCAGCGCGATCGCCTCGCCCTTGGCGCGATCCTCGCCCGACAGGCTCGATCTGACGATCGCCTGAAACAACGCGAGCTGATTGTTCACGCGATGCCTCAGCTCGCCGAGCAGCAGTTCGCGCGCGTGCTCGCTGCGCTTCAGCTCCATCAGCGCGCCGCGACAGAGATGCCCGAGCCAGATGATCAGCGCCGCGGTGCTCAGGAACCCGACGAGGTTGACCGCCTCGGCATGATCAGGACGATCGGTGAAGCCGACGAGCACCACCGTGGCCGACAGCCAGGCGGCAAAAATGGCCGCGGGAATGCCGCCGACCAGCGCGGCGAACACCACCGCAGGGTAGAAGGTCGCGTAGGGCAGCGTCGCGCCGGCATAGTCCAGCCCGATCCGGCCTGCGGTCGAAATCGCGACGGCGAGCATGGTGAGCAGAAACGTGGTCACCGACCACTGTCTGCTCCGACCGATCCAATCTGAGAAACTCCGACCCGCGCGCACGATTGACCCCGAACGCAAGGTCTATCGCCGTAAGTCCGCTGGAACAAGCTGAAGGAACTGCCGCCCGGGCGCAAAAATTTTAGGAACTTTTGCACTGTCGTCGCGTTCCGCCGCGCCTTTTACCATCCATGGACCGCGTCATGCCGCACGGTGGCAGAAGCTGCCGCTCTGTCGTGACAGACATGCGTCACTGCATAGCGTGAAGCGCGCTGCATCGTGTCTGCTCGATGCTATCGGTACTACTCCGCGTCGCGTCCGCGTAGCACGAATGCCGCACGTTGCACGATCAGTTCGTCGCAGGCTGCGCCGACGAACTGATTGGCGATGGTATCCGAGCGCTGCACGCGAAAGAGCTTGTATCTGGTGCTGCTTTCCGCGCTAACCCTAGCGGCTTGCCGCTGAGCCGCGCAGCGTCGATCATGCGACCATGACGACGAAATCGCGCGAGAGACTCTACGGTGCCGGCATCCGCATCGCGCAGGAGCAGGCCGCACGCGCACGCAAGGAAGCCGATCGTCTGGCCTGTGACGCCTGGAACAAGCGCATGCTCGGCTACAAGGGACCGGCGCAGCCGTCACCGCTGCTCGGCGATGCGCTGAACGCCGGCTATTACTATCTCGAAGTGCGCTGCCTCGGCTGCGATACCAATCAGACGGTCGCGCTCGACATCATCAGGCGCCCGAAGGCGACGCCGATCCATGAGCTCGAACGCTACATGCGCTGCCAGGATTGCTCGCGGCTTCGCGGTCATCCCTACAAGCGCAGCGCGCTGGTGGCGTTGCGCGAGACCAAGATCTCGGCCGCGCATCCGGCCTCGACATGGTGGCCCGGTGAACGATAGACGGTCCAATGCCGCGCGTCGCGTCAGCTCGGATCCCCACAGAGGTACTCCGATCAGGCGCTGGGATGCGCCGTTCAAAAAATACATGGACACTCGGAACAATCCTGACGATCCGTTGTTTCGAAAACTTGCCGGCGCGGCAGGGAAGCGGAAAATGTCAGAGTTGATGACCCAGCCGGACAAGCTGCGGGCAGACGCCGCGGAATGCGCCCTCATTCGTGATCTCGCCACCGACCGCGACAAGCGCGAGCTGTTCGCGCGCCTGGCCGAGCATCTGAGCATGCTCGCCGCCGAGGTCGAGCACGCGGCGCGCGCACGGGATGGACGCATGGAGAACGCGAGCCGTCGCTGAAGCGCGAAGCTCTCCGGACGAACTGCGCCGATCGCGCTCCGCTGCCGTCGCGGTGCATGCCACACAATCGCGCAACTCCACTTCGCTATAGATCGGGATGATCCGCGATCGATTCGCGCAGCGAGCGATCACGCCCCTCTTAGCGCCACGGTGCCGATCTTGCGACGTCTCCTCCCCCGCCTCGCCTGCCTCGTTCTCCCGCTTCTCCTCGCTTTCCCCACCGCAGCCGCTGAGCTCGTCGGCCACGTCAGCATCGTCGATGGCGACACGCTGGACATTCACGGCGAGCGGATTCGCCTGTGGGGCATCGACGCGCCCGAAAGCGCACAGCTCTGCCGCGGCCGCGACCGCAGGCCGTATCGCTGCGGCGCGCTGGCCGCGAACACGCTGGACGCGTTCACGCGCGGCAAGCTTCTGCGCTGCCTGCCGCTCGATGGCGATCGCTACGGCCGCATCGTCGCGCGTTGCGCCGCCGGCGCGACCGATCTTGGCCAGTTCATGGTCTCGCGCGGGCTTGCGGTCGAGGAGCCGCAATATTCGCGCGGCGTTTACATCGCAGATCAGCGCGCCGCCCGCCGCGCCGGCCGCGGCATCTGGTCGGGTCGTTTCATCGCGCCGCCGCTCTATCGCGGCTGCATGCATGCCGGCGGAACGACGTCGGTGTGCTCGGACGGGGCGATCGGCTGGCGGTGAGCGCCGCCGCCTGATGCCGTCGCGTTGTCCGCCACACCGGCCGCAACACCTCAATTGCCACGCGTCGGCCTCTGGCTGTACGGTCGCGCATCGCAGAGATCAGGGCTGGATGAGGACGATGACGGAGACAAAGACGCGCGTGGCGATCCTGTTCGGCGGGCGCTCGGCGGAGCACGACGTCTCGCGGGCCTCGGCGGCCAACATCTTCCGCTCGCTCCATGCCGGCCGCTACGCCGTCACGCTGATCGGCATCACCGCCGAGGGACGCTGGGTGCTCGCCGACGCTGCGAATGACGGCGCAGGCGCGGCGCTGACCGTACCCGCTGACGGCCCGCAGATCGTGCTGCTGCCGGCCGGCCGGGGCCGTGCGCTGGTCATCGGCGACGGCGCCCCGCGCGAGCTTGCCTTCGACGTCGTGTTTCCGGTGCTGCACGGTCCGAACGGCGAGGACGGCACCGTGCAGGGCGCGCTGGAGCTCGCCGATGTCGCCTATGTCGGCGGCCGCGTGATGGGATCGGCAGCGGCGATGGACAAGGACGTCGCCAAGCGCCTGCTCCGCGATGCCGGCCTGCCGATCGTGCCGTTCGTCACCATGACGGACGCGTCGCCGGTGGGCTACGAGGCGGCGGTCTGCGCCGTCGGCTCATCCGAACTGTTCGTCAAGCCGGCCAATCTCGGCTCCTCCGTCGGCATCTCCAAGGCGCGCAACGAAGCGGAGTTCGACGCCGCCTGCCGGCTGGCGCTGCGCTTCGACCGGAAGATCCTGATCGAGCGCTGCATCAGCCCGGTACGCGAGATCGAATGCGCGGTGCTGGAGCATGCCGACGGCAAGGTCGCCGCTTCCGAGCTCGGCGAGATCGTGCCTGCGGACAGCCACGGCTTCTATTCCTATGAGGCCAAATACACCGACGCATCGGGTGCCTCGCTGCACGTCCCGGCGCAGGTCGAGCCCGGCCTGGCGCAGCGCATCCGCAGGATGGCGACCGACGTGTTCGGCGTGCTCTGCTGCGAGAGTCTCGCGCGCGTCGACTTCTTCGTCCGCGGCGAGGAGGTCTACGTCAACGAGGTGAACACCCTGCCGGGCTTCACCAACATCAGCATGTACCCGAAGATGTGGGAGGCCACCGGCCTGCCCCAGCCGGCGCTGATGGACAGCCTGATCGCGCACGCGCTGGCCCGGCATGCCCGGCTGAGGCAATTGGCGTCGCAGCGCTGAGGACGCTTCTGCGGGCGTCAGACGTCAGCGCGGCGCGACCTTGACGCCATCCGCCACCCGGTCGCTGGGATAGATGATCACGACATCGCCGCCGGCAACGCCCTCGGCCACCGCCGCGAACCGGCCCGAGCGGCGGATGATCCGCAATCTGCGCAGCTCGGCGCGGCCGTCCTTGAGCACGAACACCGACCAGTCGTCGCCGCGCTTGAACAGCGCGCCGGTCGGCACGATGGTCGCATCGTCCTGGGCGAAGACGACGATCTGCGCATCGAGCTGATAGGCATCGCCGAGCCGCTGCCATTGTTCGGCCGGGGAGACGATGTCGATCAGCACGTTGACCCGTTGTTCCTCGACGCCGAGCGTGGAGATCTTGGTGAAGGCCGCCGGCTCGACGCGGCGAACCCGCCCCGACAGGCGGCCAGCCCCACCCCAGCGATCGATCGTGACCTCAGCGCCGGGACGGATCTCGACCGCGTCGGTGCTCAGCACGTCGATGACCACTTCGAGATCATGGGGATCGCCAAGTTCGAGCAGCGCCGCGCCCGGCTGCACCGCCGTCTCGCTCTCCTGGATCACTTTCAGCACGAGCCCGCCGACCGGCGCCGTCACGTTCCAGCTATCCGCCGGCACGTCGGCATCGGTGTTGCTCCCGTAGCGCGCCAGCATCGCCCGGAGCTGGCCGAGTTCGTGCTGGGCAGCGTGGTCGACATATTCGGCGGCGCGCAGGTCGCGTTCGGCGACCCGCATCGCGAGCTCGGCACGCTCCCGTGCCTGCACCGTCGCAGCCCCGCTTGCGGCCAGGGCCATGGTGCGCGCGAGATCGGCGGCCGCCTGCGCGCTCTGCGCCTGGGCCCGCGCCACCACGGCCTTGGCGCGCTCGACATTGGCCTCGGCCGCGCCGAGCCGCTCTTCGACCTCGCCGCGGGCGCGCGGATCGAGCAGCGGTGCCGGCGCCGGCGTGATGGTGGCGACCACGTCGTCGGCCTTGACCTGGTCGCCGGCCTTGAAGCGGATGCGTCCCAGCCGGCCGGCGAGCGGCGCGGCCACGACATAGCGCTGGCGCACCCGCGTCTTGCCGTCGTCCTCGACGGTCGCAACGAACCGCCCTTTGGTCACCACAGCCGTCTCCACCGGAATCGGGCCAGGCATCACCATCCAGCCGACGACGGCGGCGACCGCCAGAGCGATCGACGCGATGACGACACGGCGCAACACGGGACGCATGCTCATTCCCTGGTCTTGAGGGCCGCGACCAGATCGAGCCGATCGACCCTCCTGCGGACGATGATGGCGCTGATCGCGGCGCTGGCCAAGACCACCGCCGTCGCGATCAGATAGGTCCGCGGCGCGATCACGCCCGGAATCTGGAAGCTCTCGCTGGAATGCAGGCGCGCGATCAGCGCGATGATGCCGCGTGACAGCAGCAGGCCGAGCGGAATTCCCAGCGCGATCTCGAGCGCGAATTCGCCGAACAGGATGCCCGCGACCTCGCCGCGGCTGAAGCCGAGCACGCGCAGGCTGGCGAGCTCCCACGCCCGCTCCTGCAGGCTGATGCGGGCGCTGTTGTAGACCACGCCGACGGTGATGATCGCCGCGAAGCCGGTGAGGATTCCCGCCGTGACGAAGACGAGGCCCGCGATCTTGTCCATGAACGAGGCGACGGCATAGGCCTTGATCGAGACGGATTCGATCATCGGCAGGCTCTTGAACCGCGTGCCGAGCGCGGCCAGCGCCGTGGGGTCGACATGCAGGCTGGCGGCCGAGATCACCGTGCCTTCGCCGGTGAAGCGGTTCAGCGTGTCGATGTCCATGTAGGACGCCATCCCGATCGCCTCGTCGACGATGGCGCTGACCGGCACGTCGCGGCGCCGCCGCCGGCCCTCCATCGCTTCCACGGTGACGAGATCGCCCGCGCTCAGCGCCAGCCGCTCGGCGAGCCGCCGCGTCAGCGTGATGCCGTCGGGCGCCGCCACGATCGGACGGCGCGCGGCATCATGCGGCCGGCGCAATTCATCCGTCGGCGCGAGGCCGACCACCGACGTGAGATAGCTGCGATGGCCGGCGCGCAGCCGCACCGGCACGATGCGCTGACCTTCGGCCACGAGCACGCCGGGCTGCCGCGCCAGGTCGCGCAAAACTGCGCGATCCACCGGATGCGGAAAGGTGATGGAGGCGTTGCCGCGCTCGACGAGGCTGAACTGCAGCTCGATCATCTCGCCGATCGCATCGCGCCAGAAGATTCCGAGCACCATCATCGGCACCGCGAAGGCGATGCCGACGACGGTGAACAGCGAGCGGAACGGACGCCCCGCGACGTTGCGCAGCATCATCATTCGCCGCGCGCGGCGCGCTCCGCCCGGCATGATCAGTTCGATCCAGGAGCGGCGGAAGCCCAGCGGCATCGCCGGCCGCATCGCTTCCGCCGGTGCAAGGCCGACGACCGCCTGCAGCGCCGTGATGACGCCGAGCGAGCCGGCTGCGGCGCTGATCGCAACGCCCGCCAGAATCGCCCATGGTGCAAGCCGGAACGGCAGCTCCGGCAGGCGAAAGAAGCCATGATAGCTCGCGATCATCGCCTCCCCGAAGCCGTAGCCGCCGGCGATGCCGAGCGCCGACCCGATCAGCACGATGACCAGCATCAGCGCAAGATAATGCAGGGTCAAAGCCGAGGTCGGAAAGCCGAGCGCCTTCAGCGCTGCGATCTGCTCGCGCTGTGCAGCGACCAGCCGTCCGAGCGCGCTGTTGAGCAGGAAGGCGGCGACACCGAAGAAGATGATGGGAATGGTGATCGACATCACCTTCTGCTGGTTCAGCTCGTCCTCGAGAAAGCGGTTCGACGGCTGATCGCGCCGCGCGATCGCGCCGATCGACCCAAAGGGCTCGAGCAGCCGGTCGAGCTCCTCGATGACGGGCTGCGCATCGGCCCCCGGTGCAAGCGCGACCACCGCGTCGTTGAACGCGCCCTTCATGTCGAAGGCGGCCCTCGGCCGCGCTGCGGTCGACCCACAGGATCGCATAGAGGCGATCGTCCGGGATCGGCAATCCCGGGCGTACCGCGTAGACATATTCCGGCGACAGCGCGATGCCGGATATCCGGAACGCCTGCAGCCGGCCGTTGAGCAGCACGCGGATCTCGTCGCCCGGTGTGATGCCGTTGGCATCCGCGAAGGCTTCGTTGACCGCGGCGCTGCGCGCGTCGCCAGGCCCGGGCGCCGCGCCGCGGCGCAGATGCAGACGCGCCAGCGGCTCGTCGCCGGCGCGGCTGAGCGAGACGAGGCGCGCCGACACCGGCTGCGCCGCGGCCGGCGCGTCGACGATGACCTCGCGCACGATGCGCGGCTCGACCGCCACGACGCCGGCGATGGCGTTGAGGCGGGCGACCAGCGCCAGCGGCGCGCGCTTCAAGGTGACGAAGACCTGCGGAAACCGCGCCTCTGCATAGAACTGCTCGCAGCCGGCGCGCAGCGATCGATAGGTGGAGACCGAACCGACGAACACCGCGACACCCGCCGCCACCAGTAGCGCGATGGTGATCACCTGACCGCGCATGGCGCCGATGTCGCGCCAGAGCTTGCGGTTGAGCAGGCTCACCAGGTCACCTCCTCGGCCGAGAGCCGCCGCAGATTGCGCGTCTCGCCGACGATGCGGCCGCCGCCAAGCCGCAACACGCGGTCGGCCATGCCGGCGATCGCCGCATTGTGGGTGATGACGATGGTGGTGGTGCCGAGCCGTTCGTTGGCGCGCGCGATCGCGGCGAGCACCACCTTGCCCGTCTCGTAGTCGAGCGCGCCGGTCGGCTCGTCACACAGCAGCACGTCGGGTGCCTTGACGATCGCGCGGGCCACCGCAACCCGTTGCTGCTCGCCGCCCGACAGTTGCGAAGGAAAATGGTCGATCCGCCGCTCGAGACCGACGAGCTTGAGCACCTCCAGCGGATCGAGCGGCCGGTCGGCGATCTCGGTGACCAGTTGGACGTTTTCGAGCACGGTCAGGCTCGGGATCAGGTTGTAGAACTGGAACACGAAGCCGACATGCTCGCGCCGGTAGCGGGTCAGCTCGGCATCGCCGGCGCCGACCAGTTGATGATCGCGCCATTGCGCCTCGCCCGACGTCGGACTGTCCAGCCCGCCGAGGATGTTCAGCAAGGTCGACTTGCCCGAGCCCGAGGGCCCAAGCAGCACCACGAACTCGCCCTCGTAGATGTCGAGATCGACGTCGCGCAACGCATGCACCTCGACCTCCCCCATCCGGTAGGTCTTCGAGAGCCTGCGGGCGCGGAACACCGGTGCGGCGCCCGGATGCTCCGGACGCGCGGCAGCGCTCGCGTCGTTGATGGTGGTCGGACTCATCAGGCTGCAGTTCCCGTCCGGCGAAGGCGTGCATAGAACGTCCGAGACACCTCCATGCCATCGAGGCCGGACGGCTTCATCCCCCACAATCGATCCGCAGCCGTCTTTGTCGGTTGATGCATATCAAGCGGGCGGCATCATCAGGGGCCCGGCGCGTCACTCACATCTGCTCACGTCCATCCCAAGGTCGAGACCTCATAGATCAGCACGGCTGCACCGAGGCA
Source organism: Bradyrhizobium oligotrophicum (assembly GCA_050641875.1). GTDB lineage: Bacteria > Pseudomonadota > Alphaproteobacteria > Rhizobiales > Xanthobacteraceae > Bradyrhizobium > Bradyrhizobium oligotrophicum_B. Next base: position 4,704,987 of record CP192619.1, on the reverse strand, counting down.
GCGCCGCCACGGGTTGACGCCGCGCAGGATTTCGTCGACCGCCCAGACGACGAGACTGGCCTTCACCAGGCAATCCAGATTGTCGCCCGTCCGACCCGGCGGATGCCAGGCCCAGCCCGCGACGCTCCCTACCAGCGCGATCCACAGCGCCGGGTTGGGCATCTGTGCGATCGTGATCTCGCCGGTCGCGCGATTGCGGAAGAACCAGTTCAGCAATCCACGCATCGCACCACTCATCTACTCAGCCTCGCGCGCATGCGCGAGGAAGAAGCGCAGCATCTCGCGCGTGGCGTCCGGGCCTTTCGGATCGGTGTAGGAGCCGGCTGGGCTGCCGCCCGCCCAGGCGTGAGCGGCGCCATGGATGGTCCAGTGCTCCGACGTCACCTGCCCGCCGGCCTCCGTCAGTATCGTCCGCGTGTAGGCATGGCCGCCGGGCACGCGGCCGCGCACGACCGACCTCGTCCCGCGCCTGCCGGCGGAGTGCGCGATCCGGTCGCCATTCGCCGGATGCACGGTGGTGTCACGATCGCCATGGAAGACGATGGTCGGCACGACCGTGCTGCGCGCGGGCGCGCCGCCCTGACGCATGGCCATCAGCGCCGACGGCAGATCGCGCGCGGCTCCGCAGCCGAGGCCCGAATGGATGCCGGCGGCCGCATGCAGATCGGGATAGGTCGCGGCCATGATGGCGGCGGCAGCGCCGCCGGCCGACAGGCCCGCGACATAGACGCGCCGGGGATCGACCGCATGATCCTGCATCACCTGGCGGGTGATGCCCGCGATCAGCGACGGCTCGCCACCGTCGCGCTGCTGATCGCCGGTGCGAAACCAGTTCCAGCATTTCGATTGATTGGCGCCGCTCGGCTGCTCGGGATAGACCACGAAGCAGCCCTGCTCCTCGCCGGCGAAATTCATCCGCGTGCCCGCCGCGAAATCATCCGCAGACTGGGTGCAGCCGTGCAGCATGACGATGAGCGGCAGCGGACGTTCGTGCGTCCGGCTCGGGATCAGCAGCTTGTAGGACCTGTGCCCGGTCGCATTGCCGAAACTGCCTGCGATGAAGCGCGCCCCTGCCGGCGTGATCTCATGCGGCGCCGGCCTGCGCAGAGCAGGACTTCGCAAGCCGATCCCCGGGAGATCGTGAAGGCCGTCACGGCGGACGAAACGCTTGCGCGCCAAGGCGGAGGCGCCTCGCGACGGCATGTCTTGCTTCGAAGCGTCTTGCGTCGAAGTGTGTTGGGCGGCGCGCGCCTGCTCATCCGGCGCGGCGAAACGCGCGCGCTCGCCGACGCGCGTCGCCTCGCCGTCGATGGTCGGCGGTGACAACCGCGCCGGACCAGCCTCTGCCGCAGCCGGACCGATGTCGCCGCGCAGCATCCGTTGCAGCAGCGCCGTGGCCTCGACCAGCTGGCCGGCCCGCGTCAGGCGCGTCGCCTCGCGCATGATCTCCTGATCGAGCATCGCACTACCTCATTCTGTCGGCGAGAGCGGCCTTGACCGCGGGGTGGCATGAAGCGCGCCCAGCACCGAGACGGATGCGATGGTGGCGCGGGCGAGCTCCGGCGTGACGTCGGCGGCGATGGTGGCGAGCCCCAGCACGTTGATCTGCAGCATCTCGCCAGCGCGCTGCACCGCTTCGAGATCGGCGCGGCTGAAGCTGCGCAGGCCGAGGTCCAGGCCGTGCCGCAGCGTGGACTGCTTGACCACGTCGGCATGCCGGTCGAGCTGGTTGCGGATCGCGGTGCGGATGAAATCGGTGCGGTTGGAATAAAACCCCTCCTGCACCATCAGGTCGATCTGGCCGAGATCGACGTAGCCGAGATTGACCGTGATCTTCTCGGTGTCGGGCCCCTTGGCGCGGAGCGGGTGGACGTTGTCGGGCATCGCTGGGGCATCCGTTTTACCATCCATGTGGATGGTGCATGGATGGTATATGGATGTCCGTCAGAGCCGTTCAAGGCGCCGGCGCATGATTGAACGCGCGGGACGGCCAGACGTCACCCGCGATCACCGCCCTCGGCAGCCGCCCTGCGTTGCTGAAATCGGGCGACGCTTCGTGAGATGAACGGCCGCACCGGCAGAAACAGCCGGTAGCCCAGCTCCAGCACCGCCAGCACGCCTGGCAGCGACGCCAGCCGCGCCGCCCACCGCCATCGCGGCAGCCGCCGCCAGACCTCGACGAACGCTTCAGCGCCCGACAGCAGCCGTCCGTCACTGGCGCGCACATGGAAGCGCTGCATGGCCTCTCGCTGGGTCAGCCCCTCCGGAGCTTCGGCGTCCGCCTTGGAGACGTCGACGAAGCACAGCGCGCCGGCCGCGTCGGTGCGGCTGTAATAGCCGATCTCCGCCCGGCACAGCGGACATGAGCCGTCATAATAGACGGTGGACTTTGCTTGCTCTGGCGCCACGCTGATCTCCTGCGAGAAGCGGATCTCTGCCCTTGCTCCTATACGTCTGCACAAGCGGTTTGGGTCTGTGTCTCCCCCGGATCGTGATCACTTCGGATACAGATCGCATCCCGCCCGCCGGACATCCTGTGCTGGACCGCGCCGCACCACCGTCATTCCGGGGCAAGGCCGCGAGGCCTTGAACCCGGAATGACGTTAGAGCGGATAGCGGTGCACCTCATTGCCGTCCTACGTCGGGGCTTAGATGCAAGCCGACCTCGGCGCTGTCGCACCTCGATCCCACCATCCCGACGTCACCTCGGCGGCATCTTGTCGAATGTCGGCAGCGCCGGATCGAGATGATCCCAGGGATGTCCGGCCGCGGTCCAGGACACCAGTTGCGGCTTGTAGCGGCTGGGATCGTCGAGGCTTGCCGGCGTAACGATGAACACGTCGGGCATCGCCGGAAACGTCATGTGCATCGACGAGCCGCAGGTCGGACAGAACGCGCGCCGCTTCACGGTGCCGCCGTCGCCTGTGGTCTGCCAGTGCGAGACATCGCCGTCGACCTTCACCTCCGCCGCGACGAAGGTTATGTGCGACTGATGCCCGGTGCCGCTGTCGCGCTGGCATTGCCGGCACTGACAGTCGAGCATGACGGCCGGCTCGCCCGAGATCTCATAACGCACCGCGCCACAGGCGCAGCCACCAACGTAGGACCTGGTCATGCTACTCTCCTCTCGCGTCAGTGGCGGGGTTGCGGCGACGCCTCGTCGGCGGCGACCCGGTCAAGATTGGCGACGACCTTCTTCCAGCCTTCGCCCATCTTGCGATACGCGGTCTCGTTGGTCGGCAATACGAAGCCGGAATGCACCAGGCGCAGGCGCGTGCCCGTGTCGGCCCTGGACAGGCTGAAGGTGACCACCGTGTCCAGTGGCGCGCCGTAGCCGACATTGCCCTGATCGCCGCCCCGCCACGCGTAGGACAGCCGCTCGTTCGGCACGACCTCCAGCACCTCGCAATGGATCGTGCCGTCCCATGCGCCGGCCGGCGTGGTCTGATAGGTGAAACGCGTGCCCACGACGGGCGCGAAGCCGGTCGGCGCCATCAGCCAGCGGCCGATCAGCTCGCCGCTGGTCAAGGCTTTCCAGATCACCTCCGGCGCATGCGGAAAGATGTCGTCGACCACGATGGACTGCGTGTCCGGCTTGACGGCTTGGTTCATGGATCGATGTCCTTCAGCAGGTTTTTCAGGTTGGCGAAACGGTCGCGCCAGAACACGCCGTAATGACTCATCCAGTCGGCCAGCGGCTCCAGGCCGCGCGGCTCGGCGCGATAAAACACATTGCGTCCCTCGGGACGCTCGCAGACCAGGCCGGCCTGCTTCAGGGATTTGAGATGCTGCGAGATAGCGCCCTGCGTCACGCCGCTGCCGCGGGTCAGCTCGACGACGGTGATCTCGTCGGAATTCACGATGCGCTCGAACACCGCCCGCCGGGTGGGGTCGGCCAGCGCGCGCATGACGGTGGTGACAGTCTCGGTCTGGATCATGGCAAATGAATAGCTATCACTAATGAATTAGTCAACACTAATATTTCCATGAGCCCCGCTCGCGATCCGCCACCGCGCGAGACCGTCTCGCTGCTGCGGGACGCGATCGCCGCGATGATCAACAGAAAATCCGAATTTTCGACTTCCGTTTTCCAGAAACAAATGCTATGGTGCGCCATCCCGCCTCACTTGAGGGGCGCATCGCGATCGTCACGAGCGTGGAGTGCGGGATGCGGTGGGCGTGTCGGGTTGCAGCGTGAGCGATCATGCCGACGAACGATCCGATGCGTACGGCGAAGTCGTGTGGTCCTGGCATCCCGGTGCTGATGCCAAGTTGGCGCTGCAAGTTCGACGAGCGCGCGGGCGACGGGGGCAAGAAAGCCGATCCCCGGGGAGAGCACGTATAAGCCGTTCCAACCATTGCGCGGGGAAGGCCGGGATGATCCGGCCCGTACCTGTGGTTCCTGCCGCCTGCATTTTTTTCGCAGGCGGGCCATGGGTGCGACCGGCACCCGGCCTTTCCCGCGCCCTCATCTTCGAGAGGGCGATCAGACGAGCAACACTCGGACGCGGAGGCGGGCGCGAGGATGAGAGCCTATGTCTCACTGCCCCATGTCACGGCCCCATGTCTCACCGTCATTGCGAGGAGCGCAGCGACGAAGCAATCCAGAGTCGTCGCGGGACTCTGGATTGCTTCGCTTCGCTCGCAATGACGGCTGCCATATCCCCTGTCGTCCGGGCAAGCAGCGACGACGTGACAGCGGCGGCGCGGCACCGACCGGGACCCAGACTTCGCGGCGGTCGTATCAGGCCCGATGGAGCGGACAGCCTTGGCGCCAATGTCGGCCGGTGGTTATGGATCCCGGCGCTCGCCGGGATGCACCGAGATTTTGGCGGCCGGCTTGGCATGCATTGGCGTTTTTGAACCTTCGCCACCGCTGCCCGAACACACCCAGGCGCCTCACTCCCGCCAAATCCCGCAGAAAAACCGACTGAACCGTCGTCCCCGATCCGGTGAGACTCGCCGCGTGACCCATCGCCCTACGATTCTCGTCTTCGACTCCGGCCTCGGCGGCCTGTCCGTGCTGCGCGAGGTGGTGCGGGCGCGGCCCGATGCCCACTACGTCTATGTCGCCGACGACGCCTTCTTTCCCTACGGCCATCACAGCGAGGAGGCGCTGATCGCGCGCGTGGTGCCGCTGATGGGCGAGCTGATCGTCGCGCACCGGCCCGATCTGATCGTGATCGCCTGCAACACCGCCTCGGTGCAGACGCTGGCGCCGCTGCGGGCCGCCTACACCACGCCTTTCGTCGGCACCGTGCCGGCGATCAAGCCGGCCTGCGCGCAGTCGCGGACCAGGCGCGTCTCCGTGCTCGGCACCAAGGCGACCGTGCAGCGCGAATACACCCACGCGCTCATTCGCGATTTCGCGCAAGGCTGCGACGTCACCCTGGTCGGTTCGCCGGAACTCGCGTCACTGGCAGAGACCGCGCTCAGCGGAACGCAGGTCAGCGACGCGGCCATCGCCGCCGAGATCGCGCCCTGCTTCGTCGGCGACGCCGCCGATCCCGCGGGCCGGACCGACACCGTCGTGCTCGCCTGTACGCATTATCCGCTGCTGCTCGACCGGCTCGAACGCCTGGCGCCGTGGCCGGTCACCTGGATCGATCCGGCACCGGCCATCGCGCGTCGCGTCGCCGACCTGCTGGGCCCGCCGGCCAGCGGCCCCGACGATGGCGGCGCCACCATGATCTTCACCTCGAACAAGCCACATCAGCTCGGCCGCGCGCTCACGCCCTATTTTGGCGGCCGCGTCCCAGCCTGACGGAGACCGCCGATGTCCGCAGCGCCCCAACCGCTCAACCGCCTCAAGCAGGCCTGGCGCGACAAGAGGCCGACGTTCGGCGCCATCGCCACCATCCCGAGCATCCAGACCGTGCGCATCATGGCGCAACAGCTCGACTGGATCATCGTCGACCTCGAGCACGGGCCGATCGATCTCTCCACCGCGCATGCGATGATCACGGCCACGGCCGGCACGCCCTGCGTGCCGCTGGTGCGGATCGCGGCCAACGAGCCGCATCTCGCCAAGGCGCCGATGGACCTCGGCGCGCTCGGCATCAACTTCCCGATGATCTCCAGCCGCGCTGACGCCGAGAAGGCGGTCCGGAGCGTGCGCTACCCGCCCCGCGGCGACCGCCTGTGGGGTCCATTCCACGCCCCGTTCCGCTGGAACGTGTCGATGGCCGACTACATGGCGACCGCCGACGACGACATGATCTGCATGGTGACGATCGAGCATGTCGAGGCCGTCGAGCGCATCGACGAGATCATGGCCACGCCCGGCATCGACATCGCCGTGATCGGCCCCGGCGACTTGGCCACCTCGATCAACAAGCGCGGCCAGCTCGATGATCCCGCAGTGAAATCCCTGATCGCGCGCGCGGAGGCCGGGATTGTCAAGTCAGGCGTGCCGATCGGCGCCGCGGCGCGCAACGCCGAGCAGGCCAATGCGATGATCGAACGCGGTTACCTGGCGCTGGCGCTGGGCTTCGACTGGTCCTTGTTCCAGCGCGGGATTGCCGCGAGCTTCGAGGGGATCAAGCGCTGATTCAGGGCCGCTTCACGTTCCAAAGGAAAGACAAGATTGGGGGAGAAGCCCATGATGAAGATGACGATTTTCGGCCAGTCGCTGGCCGTGCTTGGGGTCTGAGGCCAAGCCGCTCGCCGCGCCGGCGGCCCAGAACGGCGCTTCCGTAACCCGGCCTGCGATGTTAACAGCGGCTGCCGCCGGGGACCCGGATCAGGCCAAGCAGAACGCACGGGAGCGACAGGTTCAGGATGCGCGGAACCACCAGGCCGATTTCGCTGCACCGCCGTCTGATCGTCGATCTGATGCTCGCCTCGCGTGGCGTGCCGTTCGTGTCGCTGGCCCGCGCGATCCAGATCGGGCCGCTGCTGGAGGCCCGCGCCGCGGCCGCCCGCCCGCCCGGTTTCGCCGCGATCTTCGTCAAGGCGTTCGCCCTGGTCGCCCGCGACGAGCCGGTGCTGCGCACGCTCTACACCGGGTGGCCGCGGCGCTGCCTCTACGAGCTGCCGCGCAGCGTCGCCACCGTCACCATCGCCCGGGTCGAGAATGGCGAGGATTGCGTGCTGCCGCAGCGCGTCTCCGGGCCGGAGACCATGTCCCTGGCCGAGATCGACGCCCTGATCCGGCAGGGCAAGAAGGCGCCGGTCGAGGACGTCGCCATGTTCCGCAAGATCATGCGGGCCACCCGGCTGCCGCTGCCGCTGCGCCGCTTCGCCTGGTGGGTCGGGCTGAACTTCGGCCGCCAGCGCGCCAACTGGTTCGGCAATTTCTCCGTCACCAGCGTCGCCGCCTGCGGGGGCGGCCAGCTCCTCGCCCTGAGCCCGGGACCGTTCATCATCAATTACGACGTCGTCCGGCCGGACCAGTCCATGGATATCCTGATCCGCTGGGATCACCGGGTTACCGACGGCGCCATGATCGCCAGGACGGCGATCCGGCTCGAGCAGGTGCTGAATGGCGAGATCGCGGCCGAGCTGCGGGCCTGCCCGGCTCCCGGCCGGCGGACGGCGGAGGCCGACCGGGGATCCGAGGCGGCGCGACAGAAAATGACCGTCCTGAGGGGGCCGCAGGGGTGATTTGCCAGCAAAAGCGGCGGTTGCGGTTTGACAAGCCGGCGCTTTCTCGCCTAAGAACCCCCTGCTCGCGGGCCGCTTTCGGCCCGCGTTGCGTTTCGCGACCCGTGGCCTTGTCCCTTCATGCTTTGGGGACGGGCCTGTCGGTGGACCGGATTTCCCGGACACACAGGAGGGCGCGTTTCCTCAAACCCTAACGTATCCAAGAGGACGCGATGACTAAGCGCAGTGAGGCGAAGTACAAGATCGATCGCCGCATGGGCCAGAACATCTGGGGCCGCCCGAAGAGCCCCGTCAACCGCCGCGAATACGGCCCCGGCCAGCACGGTCAGCGCCGCAAGGGCAAGCTCTCCGACTTCGGCGTGCAGCTCCGCGCCAAGCAGAAGCTGAAGGGCTATTACGCCAACATCTCCGAGCGCCAGTTCCACGGCATCTATGTCGAGGCCGGCCGCTTGAAGGGCGACACCGGCGAGAACCTGATCGGCATTCTCGAGCGCCGTCTCGACACCGTCGTGTTCCGCGCCAAGTTCGTCTCCACGATGTTCGCGGCGCGCCAGTTCATCAACCACGGCCACATCAAGGTGAACGGCCGCAAGGTCAACATCGCGAGCTATCAGGTCAAGCCGGGCGACGTGATCGAGGTCAAGGAAGCCTCGAAGCAGCTCGCCGTGGTGCTGGAAGCGACCCAGCTCGCCGAGCGTGACGTCCCCGACTACATCGAGGCCGATCACTCCAAGATGACCGCGAAGTTCATCCGCATCCCGGCGCTGTCGGACGTGCCGTTCGCGGTGCAGATGGAGCCGCATCTGATCGTCGAGTTCTACTCGCGCTGATCTTGACCGGACCGCGGTCCGGTCCCATCTGATAATCCGAAGGCCCTGGCACGCGCCGGGGCCTTTTGTTTTTGGGCTTCTTTTCGGATGGGGCGAACCGATTCCCGAATGCCACACCTGCCACGAAATCGCCCCAACCTGGGCTGACAGCGAATCCGTCCCGTGATTCACTGTCTGCAGTTGTAAAGTAGCGGGGCGTTCGCCATGGAGTTCAACAGGCGCAATATCATCTTCGGTGCGTTGCCGACCGATGCGGTCGGTGCTCCGCCTCTGCCGCCGTTGCGGGCGCCGCCCCTCAGCGCTTCACCGTTACGCGCACGGACCTCCGGCGTCCGCTACCGCTTCAACGACGGCCTCTATCCCTCGACGGTCTTCGACATCCTCGAACGCTCCTGCTGGCACGTCCAGTCCGATGCGACAGCCCATGTGATCCGCCATCTCGGCACCGGGCTCACCTTTGCCGACGCGCAGCTTCGCTATGATCCGTTCGCGCTCGAGCTTCTTCACTGCTTTGACGATTCCCGCGAGCTCGCCGACGAATGGCACACCATGCTGGTCGGCTGGGCCGCGGTGAACATGGGCTGGAACATCAAGCGGCAACGCCCGGGCGCAGCGCTCTTTCTTTCACCGTCACGACAGAGCCCGCTCGACTCCTGGGTGTTCGATTGCGCCAACGCGCCGCCGCTGGTGGCCGAGCCGATCGAGACCCGGCCGTTGCGGCGGCCGGACATCTCGCCACGCGCGGCGTAATCGAGGAGGCGTTTTGCGGCGGCGATGCGAGTTGGGTAAGGTCGGGTCGTGATAAGCCGAACGAGGACTGCCGATGTATTACACCCCGCCCCCGCGCGATCCCAAGGCGCCGCCCGTGCGCGTCAATCTGCTGTCGGACACGCAGACCCGTCCGACAGCCGCGATGCGCGAGGCCATCGCGCGGGCCGAGGTCGGCGACGAGCAGATCGGCGACGATCCGACCGTGCACGAGTTGACGGCGCGGGTCGCGGCGCTGCTCGGCAAGGAAGCGGCCGTGCTGATGCCGTCGGGCACGATGTGCAACGTCGCGGCGACGCTGGTGCATTGCCGGCCGGGCGACGAGATCCTGGCGCACGAGACCGCGCACATCATCTCGCGCGAGGGCGGCGCGCATGCCGCGCTCGGCGGTTTTCAGGTCACCCAGCTGAAGGGACCCGATGGGCAGTTCAGCCCGGAGACATTCCGCGCCGCGCTGCATCCGCGCTCGCGCTACCAGCCGCCGCAGACCGTCGTCAGCGTCGAGCAGACCGCCAATATCGGCGGCGGCACGATCTGGAAGAAGGCTGATCTCGACGAGATCGTTGTCATCGCCAAGGCGAATGGCATGGCGACACACATGGACGGCGCGCGGCTGCTCAACGCGACCGTCGCGACCGGCATTCCGGCGGCGGAGATGACCGCCGGCTGGGATTCGGCCTGGATCGATTTCTCCAAGGGGCTGGGCGCGCCGATCGGCGGCGTGCTCGCCGGCAGCGCGGCCTTCATCGACGAGGTCTGGCGCTGGAAGCAGCGGCTCGGCGGCGCGATGCGCCAGGCCGGCGTGGTCGCCGCAGCCTGCATCTACGCGCTCGATCATCACGTCGACCGGCTCGCCGAGGATCACGCCAATGCGCGGGCGCTGGCGCGCGGTCTGTCGCAGATCCAGGGCGTCGAGGTGCAGGAGCCCCAGACCAATCTGGTGTTCTTCAAGCCTGATGGCGCCGGCGTATCGGGCGAGAAGATGGTGACCGAGCTGCGCAAGCGCGGCGTGCTGCTGGCGATGATGGACGGCCGCATCCGCGCCTGCACCCATCTCGACGTGACAGCCGCCATGATCGAGGAAGCCATCGGCCATGTCAGGGAGATCGTGCGCGGGGCGTAACCTCATAGCCCGCATGAGCGCAGCGACATGCGGGTTCACCGATGCAGCTCATGAGACCTCGGGGTCGTTCCGCTCGCCCGGGCTACGCGAGCGCCTCGTAGACCAGCCGCCGCACATCGCTCGCGATGCGGCCGCGCTGCGAGGGCGCCTGCATCATGACGATGACGAACAGGTCGTCGGCGGGATCGATGAAGAAGAACGTCCCGCCCACGCCATCCCAGCCATATTCGCCTGATGGCACCGGCGGACTTCTCCGTCAGCTTGACGGAGAACCCCAGTCCGAAGCCGCGATCGGCGCCCGGAAAATAGAGGTCGTCACGACGAATCCCCGCGCCCACGACATGATCCCGCGTCATGACCGCGACGGTCTCAGGCTTGAGGTAATTGTGGCCACCAAGCTCACCGCCGTTCAGCAGCATCTGCGCAAACCGCGCATAGTCGCTGATGGTGCTGATCATCCCCGCCCCGCCCGACTCCCAGCGCCGGGGCCGAATGGGATCGTCGATGCCGGCGATCGGCCGATCGAACCAGTCGCGCGGCGACGGTTCGGCGACGCGGCTACGCTGGCCCTGGTCGGCGAGAAAGAACGCCGTCTCGCGCATGCCGAGCGGCCCGAGCAGCCGCTCCTGCTCGAACTCATAGAGCGAGCGGCCGGAGACGATTTCGATCACCCGCCCGAGCACGTCGGTGGAATGGCCGTAGTCCCACAGCGTCCCCGGCTGCTCGGCCAGCGGCAGCCTGGCGAGGCGCTCGACGAAGGTGGCGTTGTCGATGTCCCCCTCGAACAGATGGGCGTTGGCATAGAGCCTGCGGACGGCCGTCTCGCCGTAAAAGCCGTAGGTGATGCCGGACGTGTGACGCAGGAGGTCGAGAATTGTGATCGGGCGCATGAGCGGCGCACCGCCGACCGTCACGTTCGCGAAGGCTGGAATGTGGCTCGACAGCGAATCGTCGAGCCGGAGCCTGCCGTCGTCGACCAGCATCATCGCCGCCACCGACGTAATCGGCTTCGACATCGAATGGATGCGGAAGATCGCGTCCTCCGTCATCGGCGCGCGCGTCGCGGGATCGCGAACACCGAAGCTCTGCAGCAGGACCGGGCTGCCGTGCTGCTGGATCAGCACGACCGCGCCGGGAATGGTGCCGGCGGAGACCTCGTCGCGGAAATAGGTCGAGACCACCTCGAGGCGCTGCCGGTCGAGGTCGCGCGGCGACCGGCCGTCAACGCGGGCCAGGGCCGGCAGCATCGGTGCTGCGAGCAGCGCGCCAAGCAGCATCCGTCGCGAGACCAGCCGAGCCAAGCTATCTCCTCCGCGGTCGGCCGTTCGTTGTCACCTCGCCGAACCCGGACGAACACGGCTGGCGATCGCCTCGCTGAGCGCCTCATCATGCAGCCCGGCGCTCTGTTCGGAGAAGCAGCAGAACACGATCTGCGAGAGCGACGTCTCGTTGCTTATCGCCGCGATCGACGTCGCAACCGCAATCGATGCGGCGCGATCCGCAGGAAAACGAAAAATTCCGGTCGAGATCGCAGGAAATGCGACGGAGTCCAGGAGATGCTTGTGACACAGCTCGATCGAGCGGCGATAGCACGAGGCCAGCAAATCCGGCTCACCGCGGTCGCCGCCCTGCCAGACCGGGCCAACGGTGTGGATCACGTGGCGGGCCGGCAGCCGGTAGCCTTTGGTGATCTTGGCCTCACCGGTCTTGCAGCCATGGAGCATGCGACATTCCATGACGAGGTCGGGTCCCGCCGCACGGTGGATCGCACCGTCGACGCCACCACCACCGAGCAGAGACGAGTTCGCGGCGTTGACGATGGCGTCAACGCCGCGCTTGGTGATATCGGCGACGATGACCTCGAACCGGGTCGCGCCGATCTTTCGGACCGGATAGCTCAGACAGAGGCCGCCGTGCCGACCGGGATGCCCTTGTCGGTGAACAGCTGCTGCAGCTCGCCGCTCTGGAACATCTCGCGGACGATATCGCAGCCGCCGACGAACTCGCCCTTCACATAGAGCTGCGGAATCGTCGGCCAGTTCGAGAACGTCTTGATGCCGTTGCGCAGCTCGGCGGATTCGAGAACGTTGAGGCCCTTATAGCCGACGCCGACGTGGTCCAGGATCTGCACGACCTGGCCGGAAAATCCGCACTGCGGAAACTGCGGCGTCCCCTTCATGAACAGGACGACGTCGTTCGACTTCACTTCATTGTCAATGAATTGCTCAATGCTCATCTTCGCTTCCTCTAGGGCGCGTCAAGGAACGCCTGGGGCTCGGTGCACGCCGATCGCCACCGGACGGATTTCGCCCGCAGCCGATCGTCACTCCGTTATATGTAGCGCAAACCGTTGTTCAACCAAAGTAAAATGCCGAGGATCGGCCCGCAACGCACGCCCCCCGGCCGACCATAGGCTGACGGCAGCAATATTATAGCCGCCACGAGGGTTTCATCCCGTAACCAAGCCCCTATTTAGGACGAACTGTCGAAAGGAACTTGTTCCGTCGAACATCGTTTTCTGCTGGCAAAACGGAGACCCTCGTGACCAGTTCTGCGTCCGCCACGGCCCCGATCCCCGTCACCGATGCGCTTGAGACCAGGTCCGGCTCCGTCGCCGGGCGCCTGATCGAGGCGTATCTCGCCGTCCGGGGCGAGACCGAGCGGCGCGCGGCGCCGCTGAGCCCGGAAGATCAGGTCATCCAGTCGATGCCGGACGCCAGTCCGGCCAAGTGGCATCGCGCCCATACGACCTGGTTTTTCGAGCAGTTCGTGCTGGGCGAGCACTGCCGCGGATATACCCCTTTTCACGCCGATTACGCGTTCCTGTTCAATTCCTATTACGTCAGTGCAGGCCCGCGTCACACGCGGGGCGAGCGCGGCCTGATCACCCGCCCGGGCGTGGCCGACATCACGGCATATCGGCGGCATGTCGATGCCGCGGTGGTGGACTTCCTGGGCAGTGCCGATGCCGCCACATTGGCCGCGGTGGCGCCGCTCGTGGAGGTCGGCCTCAACCATGAGCAGCAGCATCAGGAGCTGATGCTGACCGACATCCTGCATGCGTTCGCGCAGAACCCGACGGCCCCGGCCTACGATCCATCCTGGACCTTCCCTGCCCCAGCGGGAACGGGCGAGGATTGGGTTCACCTCCCCGAGGGCATCCATACCGTCGGGCATACCGGCGATGGTTACCATTTCGACAATGAGGAGCCAGCCCATCGCGCGCTCGTCGGGCCGGTGGGGATCGCGCGCAATCTCGTCACCAATGCCGATTGGCGCGCCTTCATGGATGACGGCGGCTACCGGACCGCCACACTCTGGCTCATGGACGGCTTCGCCACCGCCAGCCGCGAGGGCTGGCAGGCGCCCGGGCATTGGTACAAGGTCGAGGGCGAATGGCGCATCATGACGCTCGGCGGACTGCAGCCGGTCGATCCGGCTGCTCCGGTGTGCCACGTCAGCTACTACGAGGCCGATGCGTTCGCGCGCTGGCGCGGCAAGCATCTGCCGACTGAGATGGAATGGGAGGTCGCCGCGCGCGGCAACCAGCTCAACGATGCCTTCGGCGTTGTGTGGCAGTGGACCCGCAGCGCCTACAGCCCCTATCCCGGCTATCGTGCCATGGAAGGCGCGCTCGGCGAGTACAACGGCAAGTTCATGGTCAATCAACTGGTGCTGCGCGGCTCATCGCTCGCGACGCCGGCAGGCCACAGCCGCGTCACCTATCGCAACTTCTTCTATCCGCATCATCGCTGGCAATTCACCGGGCTCCGGCTCGCCGACTACACCTGAGTTATCAGCATTCGTTGCCCGACAGTCGCGCCCGTGCGCGTCCAGGAGAGTATCATGAACGTGCACGTCAACGCGCTGGTCGACGCCCATCTTCCTGACAACAAGACGTCGGCCTTTGCGACAGACGCAGTCGCAGGCCTCGCCCAGCAGCCCAAGCAGCTATCGCCGAAATATTTCTACGATGCCGCCGGATCCGATCTGTTCGAGCAGATCACGCGCCTGCCGGAATACTATCCGACCCGCACCGAACTCGGCATCTTGAGGGATCGCGGCGCCGAGATCGCTGCGGTGATTCCCGACGACGCCGCGCTGGTCGAGTTCGGCGCCGGCGCCACCACGAAGGTGCGACTGCTGCTGGAAAGCTGCCGCTTTGCGGCCTATGTGCCGGTCGATATTTCCGGCGAGTTCCTGACCGCACAGGCCGACAGCCTGCGCCGCGACTTCCCGCAGCTTGCCGTGCACCCTGTCATCGCCGACTTCACCACGGCGTTCAAACTACCTGACGCCATCCAAGGCAAGCCGAAGGTCGGCTTCTTTCCGGGATCGACGATCGGCAATTTCGAGCCGCATGAGGCGTGCCGCTTCCTGCGCTCGGCACGCGAGATCTTGGGGACCGGCGCGCTGATGATCGTCGGAGTCGACCTGGAGAAGGACGAACGTATTCTGCACGCCGCCTACAACGACGCGGCCGGCGTGACCGCGCGCTTCAATCTCAATCTGCTGTTGCGCATGAACCGGGAGCTCGGCGCCAATTTCGACCTGTCCGCCTTCATCCACCGGGCGATCTACAATCGCGAGCAGCACCGCATCGAGATGCATCTCGTGGCGCGGAAACCGCAAACGGTGCGGCTGCTCGGCACCACCATCTCGTTCCGGGCCGGCGAGAGCATCCACACCGAGAACAGCTACAAATACAGCGTCGAGCGCTTCGGCGCGCTGGCCCGCGGATCCGGCTGGAAAGTCCAGACCGTGTGGACGGATGCGGAGAAGATGTTCTCGGTTCAGGCGCTCGTCGCCGAAGCGTGAGGCTCCGGCTTCGACCGCAACGACAGCGTCTCCCACAGCGCGACGATCGCCAGCAGCGCGCTCGTCAGCGCCGAAAGCACGAGAGGCGACAGTCCGGTCGCGAACCAGCCGAGCCCGATCAGCGCCAGCAGGCCAGCGCCGTGCGACAACTGCAGGAAGCCGCGGATGTTGAACTTGAAGAGGATGGTCCCGAGCAGAAACACGAACGGACCGCCGATCGTTGTCGCCGCCGTATTCAGGTCGGTATGCCCGAGCGGGTGCTTCAGGACGATCTCGTCCGCCACCGCCGAAACGATGATGCCGGCGACGATCGGCATGTGCAGGTAGGTGTAGGCCGAGCGCGCCATCAGCCCGGATTGCGCCGACTGAGAGATCACTTCTGAGCCTGCCTCGGCGCCGCGGTTGAAATACACCGCCCACATCGCCACGGTGCCGACGAAGGCGCTGGCAAAGGCGGCAATGTTGGCTCCGGTCCAGTCGAGCTCGGCAAGGGTCGCGCCGGTGACGACGATGGATTCGCCGAGTGCGATGATGATGAACAGCGCACAGCGCTCCGCCATGTGGCCGCCTTCGACCATCCAGTCCTCGACGGTGGATGCCCCGAGCCCGGGGACCCAGAAGCGGACGGCCGGCGACACATATTCGAGGATGAGCGCCGCCGCCCACAGCCCCATCCGCGCCGGGCCCTCGGCAAGGCCGCCGAGCAGCCAGAGCACGGCGGAGGCACTCAGCCAGGAGAGAATGCGGGCGGCGTTGCGGCGGACGGCAGATCGCTGCGGCGGCGTCGCGGTCAGCCAGAACGCGGTCCGGCCGACCTGCATGGCGGCGTAGGCCATGGCGAACCACAGGCCGCGGTCCTCGAACGCCCGCGGGATCGACATCGACAGAACGAGGCCCGCCAGCATCAGCGCGAACAAGAGACCTCGGACCAGCGCCTTCTCGGGATCGAGCCAGTTGGTAACCCAGGCGGTGTAGACCCACACCCACCAGACCGCGAGAAACAGAACGGCCGTCTGGGCGGCGCCGAGCGGCGAGAAATGGCCGATCAGATAGTGCGAGATCTGCGTCACCGCGTAGACGAAGACGAGATCGAAGAACAGCTCGACGAACGTGACCCGGCTGTGCCGGTTCGGCTCGATCACGCGAAACAGCGCACCACGCGGATTGTCCACCGCCATCTCCCCCGGATGCGTGCTGCGCAATCTGCTCCTGGATGGTCAGTGCTGGTCCGGCACCCCGGTCTGCAGCGCCAGAGCATGCAGGACGTCACCCATCTGGCCGCGCAGCGATTGATAGACGAGCTGGTGCTGCTGCACGCGGGATTTGCCGCGGAACGATTCCGAGATCACCGTCGCGGCGTAGTGGTCGCCGTCGCCAGCGAGATCGCGAATCGTCACCTGGGCGTCAGGGATGGCAGACTTGATCATCTGCTCGATATCGTGGGCATCCATGGGCATCCCGGTGCATCTCCTTGTGTCGGGCAGGCGCCGCATCCCGTGGACGATGTAGCCCGCAGGGCCCGCGGCTTGGCTGCAGCTCCCATCAGTGGCCCGCCGAGCACGACGAATCAAGGCGTTCTCGCGGGACCGTGATAGTGAAATCTAGCGCGAACCGCTTTCGAGGTCACGCGCGGAACCACTATATACCGGGATCAGACGAGATACGCCGGACTGGGTGACGCACCCAAAGGGCCGAATCGTGAGGACGACGACATGAAGCTTCCAGGACCGGATCATCCGATCACCGTCACCCCCAACCCGAAACGCGTCCGGGTGATCGCCGATGGCGTCGTGATTGCCGACACCACCCGCGCGCTGACGCTGAAGGAAGCGAGCTACCCCGCGGTTCAATACGTGCCGCGGGCCGACGCCAACATGGCGGCCTTGCAGAAGACTGATCGGGTCACCCATTGTCCGTACAAGGGGGATGCGAGCTATTTCAGCGTCGTCGCCAACGGCAAGACATTGGACAATGCGATCTGGAGCTACGAGGCGCCCTTCCCGGCGATGACCGAGATCTCGGGCCACCTGGCGTTCTATCCGGACAAGGTGCGGATCGAGGAGGTCGCAGCTGATTGAACCACGGTGACAGCCCGCCGCGCGGCCGGCGCTAGGCCATACCGGCGCGGCGGTCGTTTCGATCACCGACCTGATGGCGTGCTACACTCTGAAAATCGTAAACCCGAGAATCAGGAGCACGAGGAAGATCACCAGGAAGATATAGAACAGGATCCGCGCAATGTCGGCGGAAGCTGCCGAGATGCCGGTGAAGCCGAGAATACCGGCCACCACCGAGATCACGAAGAACAGCAGCGCCCATTTGAGAAGAGTCACGGTATGGTCCTCCGGTTCTGCGCCGTGCCGGCGCGGCGCCTCACTAACGATGCGGCGGGGAACCGGTTCCTTCGGCCATCGGTCCCGGCGCCGAAGAAATGCGCAACCCACGACAGTCCCGGCCGTAACTCCGTAGGTCGTCGGTTCGTAAGGATATCGGGAGCGGAAATCGGCTGAGTGCGAGAAACCGGCTTGCGGACCGCGGCACTTGCTGATTTGCAGCACCAACGACGACATATGGTAGTCCGGCGCCGTCATTCGCTCGCTTGCGGGCGACTCCAGCGAATGACGGTGCCAGAGGGTCACACGAGCTCATCCACTCATTCCGGCTCGCGCAGCCTTGGACGACGTTTGCACGACGCCCGCGGCGAAGGGGAATGCGAACGTCACATCCGCTGCACGAGCCGGGCAGCAGCGACGCCGGGGGGCGTATGGTCATATCGGTTACACAATCGGCGGCGGCAGCAAGGTCGAGCTTCAGGCCCGCCCGCGCGCCCGGGCGCGCAACGCCGCGCTCGATCACGCCCGGACATTCCTGACGCTGGTGGTGCTGCTCCACCACGCCGTGATTCCCTATACCTATTTCGGGCACACCGATCCGACGTTCTTCCTCGGCTTCGATGCCATCGTGCTGGCCACCGACAGCTTCTTCATGGCCATGTTCTTCTTTCTGTCGGGCCTGTTCGTGTGGTCGGGCCTTGCTCACAAGTCGACGCTGCAGTTCCTGCGTGACCGGCTATTGCGCCTTGGCCTGCCGTTCGCCATCGCTGCCCTGACCGTCATTCCGCTTGCCTATTACGCGATCGAGCTGCGCGCCAATCCCGACGCCAGCTTCGCTGCCTTCTGGTGGAAGACGGTCACGGTCGGTCCATGGCCGAGCGGGCCGATCTGGTTCATCTGGGTGCTGCTGGCGTTCGACACCTCGGCAGCCCTCTTGTACCGCGTCTCGCCGCGCCTGCTGGATCCGATCAATCGGCTGTCGCAGCGCGCCTTCGAGCATCCGCGCGACTTCTTCTTCGCCTTCCTGCTGATCACGGGCGGGCTCTACATCCCGTCCCGGCTCTATTTCGGCCCGACCTTCTGGTTCGAAGCCGGACCGCTCTCGGTGCAGGCCAGCCGGGTCTTGCTCTACGCCGCCTATTTCTACGTCGGGGCTGGCATCGGCTCGGCCAATTTCGAACGAGGCCTGCTGGCCGCAGAAGGGCAGATGTCGCAGCGCGGACTCGGGGCCTGGATCGTGGTTACGCTCGTGCCCTATGCGCTGCTCTGGGTGCTCATCACGATCAAGCGCCAGGTGCTGGGCAATCCGCCCGTGTTGCCGCAATGGTACGAGGCGGCCTATGGCTTCTTGTTCGTCATCTTCAGCGCCGCGATCCTGTTTGCGATCCTGTCCTACTTCCTCAACAACCGCCGCTCGGAATTCTCCGTGCTCGATCGCATGCAGGCCGATGCCTATGGCATGTTCCTGGTGCACTATCCGATCGTGCTGTGGATCCAGTACTGGCTTTTCGACTTCGGCCTGCCGGCGGTCGCCAAGGCGACGATCGCCTTTGTCGGCAGCATGCTGCTGAGCTGGGGCGCGACCTGGGTGCTCAGGCAGATTCCGGGGGCGAAGAACGTGTTGTAGGACGGTCCTGCATCATTGCGAGGAGCGCAGCGACGACGCAATCCAGACTGCGCCCGCGGACGGCGGTCCTGGATTGCTACGCTTCGCTCGCAATGACACTGGGCAAGGCCGACGCTCTCACGACGAACTCCGTCGTCGTCGACCAGCGCGCCTGACTGTGGCGGCGTGCGTCCCGGGTCAGGCGGCTGACCCGCCCATGTATTTGGGCAGCCAGCTTTCGAAGCCCGTCTTGAGCGCGGCGACCTCGACGGCGCCATCGCCGGCGATCGCCAGCGCAGTGCCGCCTGTCGTGCCGATGCGCGTACACGGCACGCCGGCGCCGCGCATCTTGGCGAGCACGCGGCCAGCCTCAGTCTCCGGCACCGTCACGAGATAGCGCGCCTGGTCCTCGCCGAACCAATAGGCATGCGGCACGATCGACGCCGGCGCCGCCAGCAGCCGCGCGCCGATGCCCGAGGCCATCGCCATTTCGGCGAGGGCGACGAGCAGACCACCATCGGCCAGATCATGGGCAGCCGTCGCCGTGCCCGCATGGATCATGCCGCGCACGACATCGCCGATGCGCTTCTCGGCGGCGAGGTCGACCGGCGGCGGGGCGCCCTCCTCGCGGCCGCAGATGTCGCGCAAGTAGACCGACTGGCCGAGCCAGCCATGCGTCTCGCCGATCAGCAGGATCGCCTCGCCCTCGGCCTTGAAGGCGATGCTGGCCGACTTGGTGAAATCGTCGAGCAGGCCGACGCCGCCGATCGACGGCGTCGGCAGGATCGCGCGGCCGTTGGTCTCGTTGTAGAGCGAGACGTTGCCGGACACGACCGGGAAGTCGAGCGCGCGGCAGGCCTCCGAGATGCCCTTCAGGCAGCCGACGAACTGGCCCATGATCTCGGGCCGCTCCGGGTTGCCGAAATTGAGATTGTCGGTGATCGCAAGCGGCCGGCCACCGACCGCGGTGATGTTGCGCCAGGCTTCGGCGACGGCCTGCTTGCCACCCTCGAAAGGGTCAGCCTCGCAATAGCGCGGCGTGACGTCGACGGTGAGCGCAAGCCCCTTCGGGCCATCCTGCACGCGCACCACGGCGGCATCGCCGCCCGGGCGCTGCACGGTGTTGCCGAGGATCACATGGTCGTACTGCTCCCAGATCCAGCGCTTGGAGCACAGATCGGGCGTTGCGACGAGCTTCTCCAACGCCGGGATGATGTCCATCGGCGCCTTGACCTCGCGGGCATGGATCACCGGCAGCGCTGACGAGGCCACATGGGGGCGGTCGTACAGGGGCGCCTCGTCGCCGAGCTCCTTGATCGGCAGGTCGGCCATGACGTCGCCGCCATGCTTCACCACGAAGCGCTTGCTCGGCGTGGTGTAGCCGACCACCGCGAAATCGAGCCCCCATTTGCGGAAGATCGCTTCCGCCTCCTTCTCCTTCTCCGGCTTCAGCACCATGAGCATGCGCTCCTGGCTTTCGGAGAGCATCATCTCGTAGGCGCTCATGCCGATCTCACGGGTCGGCACGGCATCGAGATCGAGGTCGACGCCGAGATCGCCCTTGGCGCCCATCTCGACCGCCGAGCAGGTCAGGCCCGCCGCGCCCATGTCCTGGATCGCGATCACGCAGTCGGCGGCCATGATCTCGAGGCACGCCTCCAGCAGCAGCTTCTCGGCGAAGGGGTCGCCGACCTGCACGGTCGGGCGCTTCTCCTCCGACGAATCGTCGAACTCGGCCGAGGCCATCGAGG
The DNA here is from genome assembly GCA_050641875.1 of Bradyrhizobium oligotrophicum. Classification (GTDB taxonomy): domain Bacteria; phylum Pseudomonadota; class Alphaproteobacteria; order Rhizobiales; family Xanthobacteraceae; genus Bradyrhizobium; species Bradyrhizobium oligotrophicum_B. Next base: position 4,684,153 of record CP192619.1, on the reverse strand, counting down.
CGCCATGGATGCCGTCGCGGCCGGTCTTGGATCCGAGATAGACGATCGGCATGTTCACGCCGGAGGCGGCCGCGTAGAAGATCTTGTCGGCGTCGGCCAGCCCGACCGCCATGGCGTTGACCAGGATGTTGCCGTCGTAGCGGGTGTGGAAACGGGTCTGGCCGCCCACCGTCGGCACGCCGAAGGAATTGCCGTAGCCGCCGATGCCGGCGACGACGCCGGACACGAGGTGCCGGGTCTTGGGATGCTCCGGCGCGCCGAACGACAGCGCGTTGAGGCAGGCGATCGGACGGGCGCCCATCGTGAACACGTCGCGCAGGATGCCGCCGACGCCGGTGGTCGCACCCTGGTACGGCTCGATGTAGCTCGGGTGGTTGTGGCTCTCCATCTTGAACACCACCGCCTGGCCGTCGCCGATGTCGATCACGCCGGCGTTCTCGCCGGGGCCCTGGATCACCCACGGCGCCTTGGTCGGCAGGCCCTTGAGATGGATGCGCGACGACTTGTACGAGCAGTGCTCGTTCCACATCGCCGAGAAGATGCCGAGCTCGGTGAAGGTCGGCACCCGGCCGATCAGCTCCAGGATGCGCTCATATTCATCGGGCTTCAGCCCGTGGGCGGCGACGAGCTCGGGGGTGATCTGCGGTTCATTGCGCATGGAGAAATGCCTTTGCCCGTGGGCCGCTGGTCCCTTGAAGCCTGCTTCATAGAAAGATCGCCAGGGCGGGAAAAGGCCTTTTACGGCCCTATTCCGCCCTGTCCAGAGCTTTGGCCCGGACCGCCAGAAGGGATATTTGCAGATTGGCGACCAATCGGATTTAAGACGGTAAATCAACAGTTAAAGGCCCTGACACGTGCACGACATGTCCCGTTCCGCCTTCGAGAACCGTCCTGGCATCCACATCGCGACCGACGGCGAGTTCGCCGGCTGGCGGACCTGGATGCGCGACAGCTACGAATCCCACACCGGACCGTTCTGGCACCGGATGGAGGACGATGGCTCGATCCGCTGCGCCTTCCGCGTCGAGAAGAAGCACCTCAACGGCGGCGGCAACGTCCATGGCGGCTGCCTGATGACCTTCGCCGACTACTGCCTGTTCGCCTTCGCCGCGCCGATCATGCAGGGCCCGGGTGTCACGGTCTCGTTCTCGAGCGAATTCCTCGACGCGGCCCGCGAGGGTGAATTGATCGAGGCCACCGGCGAGGTCACCCGCGCCGGCGCTTCGCTGATCTTCCTGCGCGGCATGCTGCATTCCGGCCCGCGGCCGCTGTTCTCGTTTTCCGGCACCATCAAGCGCGTCAGACGGCGGACGCCGGAGGCGGCGAACTCGCCGTAGCCTGATTTGATTTGTAGCCCGGATGAGCGCAGCGATATCCGGGATCTCACGCGCTCCCTCGGTGAACCCGGATGTCGCTGCGCTCATCCGGGCTACGGCCTCACCCCGCGAGCTGCTTCTCGGCGATCGAAATCCATTCGGCCTGCGCCTTGCGCACATGTCGTGGCGCGCGCTTCATCTGGATCAGCAGCTCGGTGAACACGACCTTGGCTTCATCGATCCGGCCGACCAGCTTGAGCAGCGTGCCGTAGCGGACCTTGACCTCGCTGCCCGGCGCATAGTCCAGCAGCGCCTGGTACTCCTCGATGGCCTCGTCGGTGCGGCCGGCTTCCTGCAAGGCCCGCGCATAGAGCAGATGCGCCTCGGCCGAATTGTAGTCCGGCCAGGCCTTCTGCAGCTCGTCGAGCGTCGCCAGCGCATCCGCGGGGCGGCGACGCGCGAACTGCGCCTTGGCCTTGCCGAGCGCGAACAACGGCTCGTGGCCCATCGGCAGGCTCAGGATGTGATCGTAATGCTGCTCGGCCTCGTCATAGCGACCGATTGCGACGCATTCCTCGGCCAGCGCCGCGCGGTTGGCGATCGTGTCCGTGATCGCGACACGATCGGACAACTCGCGGTAGTATTTCTCGGGGTCGAGCTTGTTGGCGACGCGCTTGCGCGCCTTCTGGACGTCGTGGCTGCCCAGCCATTCGGGCACGAGCTCGACGACGATGTAGGCGAGCGCGCCGATCAACAGGACCAGCAAGATGATGAACGCCCAGGGCTGTATCCGGCCGGTACGCGACGCATGATAGATCAGTGAGATCTGAAGAAGTATAACGACGAGTGCAACCGGCACGGCGGTCCCCACGGCCAATCCCTACACGCCAACGTTGATAGCGTGGCCGCGCGCGGCCGACAATCCCGTCCGCGCCAGCTCAATTGACGATGCCGGTTTGACGCATGAGGGCAACGGCCGGTTCAAGCAGCGCAGCAAGGCTCGTTCGATGGCCGTACGGACGGCGATCCCGTCGCGAAAAGGGCGGAAGCGCGTCGCGCCCCCGCCCTCCAGCCGCCGCCGTATCGCCGCGCGCTATTGCTGCTGGTCGATGACCTGCACCACCTTCTGATCGCGCGGGTCGACCAGCACGACCTGCTCGCCGATCGCCAGATACTGGTAGTTGGCGAGCTCCGGATTGCTGCGCGCGAGCTCATCGGGCACGCGGCGCAGGCTCAGGCAGCTCGATCCGGACGAGGTCGATGACGATGTCGTCGAGCCCACGGTGCCCGTCTCGGTGGCGGCGCGGCGCAGGATCTGGCGCTGATCGTCGGACAGCACGATGCGGGTCGAGCTCACGCCGTAGCCACCGCGGTCATAGCCGCGATCGGCGCGCATGCCGTTTTGCGGGATCACATCGACGATCTCGCGGCTGCGCGGATCGACGATGGCGATCTCATCATGCACGACCGTGTACTCGTAGCCGCGATATTCCGGAACGATGGTGACGATGTCCGACGGCAGCGGACGCGGCCGCACGCGCGCCGGCAGGCGCTCGCCGACGTTGATACGGATGTCGATGTCGGTGCGGGCACGATCGAAGTCGTGATCACGCTTGAGCTGGTCGACCACGCGGGTCTTCTGTTGCTCGTTGACCGAAACCTGCGTGCTGGAGCGGGTACCGTTGGTCTGGGTCTGGTTGCTGGCCTGCCCGGTCGGTTCCGGCTTGCCCGCAGCGGCGCCGGCCGGACCGGTCTGCTGGCTCTGCTGCGCGGTCGTGCTCTTGCTGTCCGTTGCGCCCGGCTGATTGGCCTGCTTGCCGCGGTCGGTCTGCTTGTCGGCCGCCTGGTCCGACGCGCCGGCCTTGCGCTCGTCCTGGCTCTGCCGGCTCTTGTCGCTGCCGCTGCGATCGGCCTCGCGGTCGGACTTGCGGTCGGTTGCACCCGACTTGCTCTCAGCCGCGCGATCCTCGCCCTTGCGCGGTTCGTCGGCGCGTCCCTGCTGTTGCTTCGACTCAGCCTTGCTCTTGCTGTCAGACTGCTTGTCGGCCTGCTTGCTGTCGGCCTGCGACTTGGTCTCGGCGCTCTCCTTGGCATCGCGCTCGCGCTGTGCCGAGGCCGGCCCGCGCTCGCCCTTGTTCTGCTCCGCGCTCTGTTTCGCGTCGTGCGCCGACCGCTCCTGAGCCTGCTCGCGCGCTGCGGCTGACGGCTCGCCGCGGCGCTGTTCCTGAGCGCTCTGCTTCGCCTCCGACGCGCCGTGTTCCGCGGCCGCGCCGGCGCCCTTGGCCTCGCTGCCGGGCCGGGTCGCTTCGCGTGCGGTCTGGGCAGCGGGGCCGCCCTCGCGCTTCATCTCGGATTGCGCCGATGCAGCACCCGCGCCAGTGCCGATCGCCAGAATGATCGCGGCCGTTCCCAGCCAATGTTTCGTCGTCATAACAGAACCTCCTTGGTTCATGCCCCATGGAATCGGGCGGACAACGCAAACAGCCGCCCGGTGTTGCCGGGCGGCGCGATAAAAAGCTACGGAACGATTTCGATGAACGGCCTTCAGGCCGCGCGGTCGAGATGGGCGACGAGGCCGGCGAACAGGCCACGGCCGTCGGTGCAGCCCATGATGTCCTCGACGTGATTCTCGGGATGCGGCATCATGCCGAGCACATTCCCGTTCTCGTTGACGATGCCGGCGATGGAATGCGCCGCACCGTTGATGTTGCTGAGGTCGCCGACCTCGCCATCGGCCGAGCAGTAACGATAGAGCACGCGCCCGTCGCCATTGAGCCGCTTCAAGGTCTCCTCGTCGGCCGCATAATTGCCCTCGCCATGAGCAACCGGCACGCGGATGACCTGCCCGGCATTGTAGCCGCGGGTGAACGGCGAGTCGGAGCGCTCGACCCGCAGATGCACGTCCTTGCAGATGAATTTGAGCTTGTCGTTGCGCATCAGCACGCCCGGCAGCAGGCCCGACTCGCACAGGATCTGGAAGCCGTTGCAGACGCCGAGCACCAGCCCGCCCTTGGCGGCGAAATCGCGCACCGCGTCCATGACCGGCGCCCGCGCCGCGATCGCGCCACAGCGCAGATAGTCGCCATAGGAGAAGCCGCCGGGCACCACGACGAGGTCGGTGCCCTTCGGCAGCGACGTCTCGGCGTGCCAGACCATCGCCGGCTCATGGCCGGAGATCATGCGCAGCGCGCGCGCCATGTCGCGTTCGCGGTTGATGCCGGGGAAGACGAGGACGGCGGATTTCATGATACTACGTGTTTGCTCGAGAATGATCCCCTCGCAGCGTCGCGAGAGTGTGTGAGTCCTGACGAGAGCTCTCTGTTCAACGCTCGCGCACCAGCAAGCAGCTCGTCGACTGATGTTCGACACGGACCAGATTCACGCGAGATCTCCAGCAGAAGCTCGTAGATCTCGCGCCCGGTCGCAGCCATCGCCTATCCCAGCAGCTCCACCCGGTAATTCTCGATCACCGTGTTGGCGAGCAGCTTGTCGGCGGCCGCCTTCAGGGCGGCCTCCGCCTTGGCCTTGTCGGCACCGGCGAGCTCGATGTCGAACACCTTGCCCTGCCGCACGCTGGCGACGCCGTCGACGCCGAGCGACTTCAGGGCGCCCTCGATCGCCTTGCCCTGCGGATCGAGGATGCCGGATTTCAGCGTCACCGTGACACGCGCTTTCACGTCTTGTTCCCTTTTAGCTCTTGACCAGGACCGGACCGGAGCCCGCCGGACGCTCGTTCTCGATGAGGATGCCGAGCCGCTTGGCGACCTCGGTATAGGCCTCCAGAAGGCCGCCAAGATCGCGGCGGAAGCGGTCCTTGTCGAGCTTCTCGTTCGACTTGATGTCCCACAGCCGGCAGGAATCGGGGGAAATCTCGTCGGCGACGATGATGCGCATCATCTCGTTCTCGAACAGCCGGCCGCACTCCATCTTGAAGTCCACCAGGCGGATGCCGATGCCGAGGAAAAGCCCCGTCAGGAAGTCGTTGACGCGAATGGCGAGCGCCATGATGTCGTCGATTTCCTGGGGCGTGGCCCAGCCGAACGCGGTGATGTGCTCCTCCGACACCATGGGGTCGTTGAGCTGGTCGTTCTTGTAATAGAATTCGATGATCGAACGCGGCAGCTGGGTGCCTTCCTCGATGCCGAGGCGCTGCGATAGCGAGCCCGCGGCCACGTTGCGGACGACGACCTCCAGCGGCACGATCTCGACCTCGCGAGATCAACTGCTCGCGCATGTTGAGCCGGCGGATGAAGTGAGTCGGTACCCCGATGTCGTTGAGGTGCTGAAACAGGTACTCCGAGATGCGGTTGTTGAGGACGCCCTTGCCTTCGATCACCTGGTGCTTCTTGGCATTGAAGGCGGTGGCGTCGTCCTTGAAGTGCTGGATCAGGGTGCCCGGCTCGGGACCTTCGTACAGGACCTTGGCCTTGCCTTCATAAATGCGACGCCGACGGCTCATTGGGATGTACCGTGTTTTGTTGAAATCCATGAAATGGTGGGCTCCGGATGACTTTGGACAGGACCACGACGGAGCTGCCGCGAGGGCCCGGACGGACGGAAACAGAACAGGAACCGGGCCTGTGGGAAACCTATCTCATTGGTGCCCCGAGCACAATCGATCCAGACCTCGGGGGCGGAGTTTTACCGCCCTTCCCTGCGGCCTCGTACCCGTTGTATTGGCAAGATGTTCCAATTATTTAGGCGTGCGGCCACCGCCCCGCAACCGCCTGCGCGGTTAACCCTCTTCGGCAACACTGGAAGTTCCGACCATGACCACGTTCGACAAGCGCGAGGACGCCTTCGAGAAGCAATTCGCCCATGACGAGGAATTGAAGTTCAAGGCAGAAGCTCGCCGCAACAAGCTCCTCGGCCTGTGGGCGGCCGAAAAGCTCGGCAAGTCCGGCGCTGACGCCGACGCCTACGCCAAGGAGGTCGTCGCGGCCGATTTCGAGGAAGCGGGCGACGCCGACGTGCTGCGAAAGGTGCTGGGAGACCTCACCGCCAAGGGCGCGGCCGTCACCGAGGCGGACGTGCGCGCCAAGATGAGCGAGCTGCTGACCGCCGCCGTGGCGCAGATCAAGGCGGGACAGTAAGGGCGAATGCCGAATTGGCAGTAGCGAAGAGGGATGCAATTCCCCTTCGCTACTCGGCTACTCGCCACTCCCCTATTCTTCCTTGAAGCCGTATTCCGGCACGTTGCCGCTGGCGCCGTAATATTTGTACGGCAGGAATTTGCCCGACATCGAGATCTTGACGCGATCGCCCTTCGGATTGGGCAGGCGCTCCATCACCATGTCGAAATCGATCGCCGACATGATGCCGTCGCCGAACTCCTCCTGGATCAGCTCCTTCCAGGCCGGGCCATTGATCATCACGAGCTCGTAGAAGCGGTAGATCAAGGGATCGGTCGGCGGCATCTGCACGCCCTCGCCGCGCATCGGCGTCTCGTTCAGCATCGCGATCTCGGACTTCGACAGGCCGAACAGCTCGCCGGCATTGGCGGCCTGCGGCTTGGTCAGCTTCATCTGGCCGAGAATGGCGCCGACGATCAGCACCTCGGAATAGCCGCCGATCGTCTCGCAGATGTATTTCCAGCTCCAGCCCTTCTCGCGCTTGATGTCGAGCAGCTTCTCGGTGAGGTCGGATCGCTTCATGCTTGGTCTCCCTTGATAGGTCTTCGTTGATGGGTTTGTTCAGCGGGCGACCGCCAGCGGCGGATCGCTGTCAACCGGCTTGGACGCGACGATCGCCGGCTCGCTCCGCCCGATCTTCACCACCGGTACCTTGCGCGGATCGTGATCGGGCGTCTCGGCAGTGAAGGTCCTGCTGCGGCTGACCAGGAAGTCGATGATGTGGTTGCGCAGCGCGTAGTACAGCGGATGACGGTGCAGGTCGCCGCGCAGCCGGTCCTTCGGCAACGGGTTCTCGACGATCTCGGCCAGCACCGCGCCGGGTCCGTTGGTCATCAGCACGATCTTGTCGGCGAGATAGATCGCTTCGTCCACGTCGTGGGTGATCATGAACACGGTCTGCCCGGTCTCGACACAGATGCGGCGGACCTCATCCTGCAGGGTGCCGCGCGTCAGCGCATCGAGCGCCGAGAACGGCTCGTCCATCAGCATGATCTTCGGCGTGATCGAGAGCGCGCGGGCAATCCCGACGCGCTGCTTCATGCCGCCGGACAGCTCCGAGGGACGCTTGTGCTCGGAGCCGGCGAGGCCGACCAGCTCGATATACTTCAGCGCATGCGCCTTGACCTTGGCGCGATCCCATTTGCGCCATTTCGACGAGACGGCATAGGCGACGTTGCCGAGCACCGTCCGCCACGGCAGCAGCGCATGGCTCTGGAAGATGACCGCGCGGTCGAGACTCGGGCCTTCGATGGCCTGGCCGTCGACGATGACGGCGCCTTCGCTCGGCACGTCGAGGCCGGCAAGAACATTCAGCACCGTGGTCTTGCCGCAGCCGGAATGCCCGATCACGCAGACGAACTCGCCGCGCGCCATCGCGAGCCACAGGTTCTCGAAGATCGTCGTGCTCCGCGCGCCGTCGTAGCGCTTGGCGATGCCCTCGATGGAAATGAATTTGTCGGTCATGGCGCGCCCTACTCCGGAAAGGTCACGAGCCGCGCGACACGGGCCAGGATCTGATCGAGCATCATGCCGACGAGACCGATCATCAGGATCGCAATGATCACGTTGGTGATCGACAGGTTGTTCCACTCGTTCCAGACGAAGTAGCCGATGCCGGTGCCGCCGACGAGCATCTCGGCGGCGACGATCACGAGCCAGGCGATGCCGATCGAGATCCGCATGCCGGTGAGGATCGTCGGCGCCGCAGCCGGCAGGATGACCGTGAAGGCGCGGCGGAAATTGCCGACCTCGAGGGTGCGAGCGACGTTGATCCACTCCTTGCGCACGCTGGCGACACCGAAGGCGGTGTTGATGAGCATCGGCCACACCGAGCAGATGAAGATCACGAAGATCGCCGACAGGCTGGAATCCTTGATGGTGTAGAGCGCCAGCGGCATCCAGGCGAGCGGCGAGATCGGTTTGAGAATCTGGATGAACGGATCGAGCGCCTTGCTCATGAGTGGCGACATGCCAATCAGGAAGCCGAGCGGGATCGCGACCGCGACCGCGATCAGGTAGCCCAGCATCACCCGCCCGAGCGAGAAGGCGAGCTGGATGCCGAGCCCCTTGTCGTTCGGACCATTGTCGTAGAACGGCCGCTGCAGATGCTCCCACAGCTTGGCGCCGATATCGAGCGGCCCGGGCATCGCCGACTTGCCCTGGGTGGCCGTCATGCCCATCAGCTTGGCGTATTCCGGGCTCATGTTGGCCGCGGCGCCCGTGCCGCGCGTGGCGATGTGCCAGGCGCCAAGGAACACGGCGAGCAGAACGATGGAAACCACGGCGGCGCGGAGGCGAAGAGAGGCAGTCATGCCGGCACTCCACTCACGGTGTCGGCCCTGCGAACGCAGGCACCCATAGCCACCGTCGTCAGTTGGTGGACCCGATCGTCGCTACCGCCCCTGCCCCAAGACCGGTCACGGCGGATGGGTCCCCGCGTTCGCGGGGACGACACCGTTGGTGTGGCCGGCAGCGTCCCGTCCATTATCCGCATCACGACGCCTTCTTGATCTTGAAGCTCGCCACGTAGTCGTCCGGCTTAGTCGGATCGAACGGCTTGCCCATCACCGAGAACGATTTGTAGGAGTCCTTCGGCGGCGAAAGCCCCATGTCGGTCATGACCTTGCGGGTGTCGGTGGCGAGATAGATCTGCTCGGCGACCGCCTTGTAGTCGACGTCGCCCTTGATCTGGCCCCAGCGCTTCATCTGCGTCAGCATCCACACCGCGAAGGACTGCCACGGGAACGGATCGAAATCGACCCGTTTCGGATCGGTCTTCACGCCGCCGAGACCGTCGGCATAGGTGCCGGTCAGCACCTGCTCCATCACGGTGACCGGCGCGTTGATGTAGTTCGCCGGCGCGATCGCCTCCGCGATCTGCTTGCGGTTCTCCGCCTTCGACGCATAGGCGGTGGCGTCCACGATGGCGCGGGTCAGCGCGGCAAAGCTGTTCGGCGCCGTCGTGATGAACTCGCGGCTCGCCGCGAAGCTGCAGCAGGGATGGCCGTCCCAGATCTCCTTCGACAGGATGTGCAGGAAGCCGACGCCGTCAAAGATCGCGCGCTGGCAGATGTTGTCGGGCGCGAGGAAGCCGTCGATGTTCTCGGCGCGCAGGTTCGCGACCATCTCCGGCGGCGGCACCGAGCGCAGCTGCACGTCGGTGTCGGGATCGATGCCGTGCTCGGCGAGATAATAGCGCAGGAGATAGTTGTGCATCGAATAGTCGAACGGAATGGCGAACTTCATGCCCTTCCAGTCTTTCGGGTCGCGCTTGTCCTTGTGCTTCATCGCAAGGGTAATGCCCTGCCCGTTGATGTTCTCGATCGCGGGCACGGTGAACGGGAGCGGCTGCGCACCGAGGCCGAGCGAGATCGCGATCGGCATCGGCGCCAGCATGTGCGAAGCGTCATATTCCTTGTTGATGGTCTTGTCGCGGATGACGGCCCAGCCAGCCGTCTTCACGACCTCGACGTTCAGGCCGGCCTTGGAATAAAAGCCAAGCGGTGCCGCCATGATGATCGGCGTCGCGCAGGTGATCGGGATGAAGCCGACCTTGAGATCCTTCTTCTCGGGCGCGCCCGCTTCGGCGAAGGCTTCCGTCGCCGTCTTCAGCGGAAAGAATTGCGAGACGGCAGCGAGCGCAGTCGCCGCGCCCACCGACTTCAGGAACGCGCGGCGGGTGGCAGCTTGCGGAAACACCGCGCGCAGCACGGCGGACGCGACCACGTTCTCGTAGCGCTTCTCGGTGGAATCCGCCACGGGCTCGCAGCGCAGCGCCAGCGCGGCATGCTCATGTTCGGCCGGGCTGCGATGCTGGCCGCAGATACAACCGGCATTCACGCGTGAATCGGCATCGAACGGATCATCGAAAATCGACATGTGCTGCGCCCCTTTGTCACACCTGCGCGAACTGCGCCTTCGAACTGCTCATCCGACCGCATTTTCAGCGGCCGGACGTGCTTAACATGCAGCTTCTATGCCGCCTTGCTGGTCATCGCCGGCATCGGAAGACCTTCCTCGATCGGCAGCGACGGATCGCGCGACCACTCGTTCCACGAGCCGAAGTACATCCGCACATCCTTCACGCCGGCGTTCTTCAGCGCCAGGAAGGTGTTCGAGGCCCGTGCGCCCTTGAAGCAGTAGAGATAAACTGGCGTGTCGGCCGTGATGCCGACGGTGGCGCATTCGGCGAGGATCTCGTCCTTCGACTTGAAGCGCGGGCCTTCGGCGGTCGGCTTCATCATGCGGTACCATTCGAGCCAGACGGCGCCGGGGATGCGGCCTTTGCGCGGACAGAAATCCTTGCCGTAGGGCGAGGAGGAATCGCCGATCCACTCATCAACATCGCGGACGTCGAGGATCGCGATCGCGGGATTGCCAACCGCCGCCAGCATCGCCTTGGCGTCGATCAGGATGCTGCCCGCCTCGGGCACGATGCTGAACGATGCCTTCGCCGGCGCCGGCACATCGGTCGTCACGGACATGCCGGCGGCGACCCAGGCGTCGTAGCCGCCATGCAGCACCTTGATCTTGGGATAGCCGAGCATCGTGAGCAGGAAATAGCCGCGGCACGACTGTCCGAAGCCGGAGTTCATCGACTGCTCGTAGACGACAGCGGTTTCGGCGCCCGACAGGCCGGCGGCGCCGAACGCGTCCGCAAACTTCGTCTTCAGCTCCGCGATGCCTTCCGGCGTCGACGTCGCGAGATAGGTGAAGATCTCATGAACGTTCACTGCGCCGGGAAGATGTCCCGCGGCGTAGGCATCGGGATTGCGGGTGTCGATCACGACACACGGCTCGGTCTTGATGAACTCGGCGAGTTCGCCGGCAGTAATCAGAACGTCCGTCATGGCAGGCCTCTCCTGGTTGGGATTTGTTGGTTGCCGTTCTCGCCGGCGTCAGCCGTCGGCGAGCATCTTGCGGAGCTGCTTGGTCGCGGGGGTCACGATCGCGACGAAATAGGCCTCGCGCAGGCGACGTTCGGCGCGATTGCCCTTGAGGTAGCCGCGGGCTCCGCAATGGAGCATCGCGGCATGAGCCGCAGCGACGCTGGCCTCGCCGGCCCGCAGGCGCAGCGCCACGACCTTGCGCCAATAGGTCTCGTCGGTGTTGAACGGATCGCTGGCGAGTTCAGCCGTCTCCTTCGCGAGTTCATCGGCGAGCGCGCTGAAATCGACCGGCTGCTGCGGCAGATAGCGGTTGACGTGGCCAAGCGGCGCCTCGACCTCCTGCATGATCTTGATGCAGTCCTTGATCAGGCCGAGCGCCATGCCGGCCTGCAGCAGGATGAATCCGGCGCGGATCTTCTTGACGAAGGGACCGGCGGGATCGGCCAGGATCAGTTCGTCGGGCACGAACAGGTCGCGAAACTGGATGCCGTAGGTGCCGGTGCCGTCCATCGCCAGGAACGGCTGGCATGGCTGCAGGGTCACCGCCGGATCGGCGCAATCGGCGACGAACATCACGATCTCGCCGGGCGCGTCCTCACGCTCGAAGATCGTGCCGAACATGTGGTCCGGTCCGAGATTCGAGACCCAGGGCAGCACGCCGCGGACAACGTAGCCGCCCTCGACCTTGCGGCCCTTCAGCTTGAGCTTCTCGATGCCGAAGAAGCTCTTCATCGGGTTGGACAAGCCGGTGCCGCCGAGCAAGCGGCCGCTCGCGGCGTCGTCGAGAAGACGCTCGACGAGCGCCTTGTTGGTCGAGTTGGCGATGTACCAGACCAGCGTGTTCTGGCACCACGCCATGAAGGCAGAGGCACCGCAGACCTCGCCGATCGCGCCGATGGCGTCGATCGCGCAGTTGAGATCCGCGGCGCCATTTTCCGGCACATGACTGCTCCACGCGCCGACCTCGCCGAAGCGACGGAGCACGTCGGCCGGGTACACCGTCCCGGCGTCGATGCCAGAGGCCAGCGGCGCGAGCTCCTTGCGCGCGATCGCCGTGACCTGCTCCACGGTCGACGGTATGGGCATGACGCCCGCGCCATCGACCGCCAGATGCTGTCCGAGTGAACCCATGACGTCCTCCGCTGCAAGCGACCTCGGGCGAGGCTCAGATTCCGACCTCGAGATTGACCGGACGCGTGAAGGTGTTGGCGACCGGCGACCACTTCTTGACGTGATCGATCAGCGCCTGGACCTCTTCCTTGGAGATGCCTTCGCACTCCATGTCGACCTTGACGCGGACGTCGGTGAAGCCGACCGGCTTCTCGCTGACGTCGCCGGTGCCCCAGACTGCGGTGATGTTGAGATCGCCCTCAAGCTCCAGCTCGAGCTTGTTGACGATCCAGCCGCGATGCACCGCATTGGCATGCAGGCCGACGGCCAGGCAGGAGCCGAGCGCGGCGAGCGAGGCTTCCGACGGATTTGGCGCGGTGTCGTCACCGAGCAGCCCCGGCGGCTCGTCGACGATGTAGGGCGCGAGGTTGCGGATGTAGTTGGCGTGGCGAAACTTGCCCTCGGCGACGGTCTTGCACTTCAGGGTCTTGATGACCTTGGGGTTGGCCTTGCCGTTGACGATGAGCTGTTCAAGCCCACCTCTGTCGATGGGTGCGAGGCAGCCCGTCAGCGCCGTCTTCTGAACCACAGCGGTCATCTCATTTCTCTCCCTGGGATGAGGATACCGAACGGTCTGTATCCTGCACGAAGCGTGCCAGAGAGGCCGAAAATCGAAAGCCGGAGTGATCCTCGCGGCTTACGCGATCCTGGCGGCGAGCGGCGACCCGCCGCGGCCCGACCGCTGCCCAAGTGCGATGCAGAATGCTGCCTTCAACGATCAAATCGAGCGCAACGCTGCCTGGACCGCATCAGCAGTCTTGCTGACTCGCGCGCACAGCGATTAAGCTCCCGCGCATGGGCAAGTCAGCTGCGGGCAAACAGACCGGCAAGAAGCAGGCGATCGCAAGGACGATCGCGGCCGGCGACGACGAATCCGCGCGCGGCCGCCTGCTCGGCGCCGCCACGCGGCTGTTCTGCAAGAACGGCATCAATGCCACCGGCATCGATGCGATCATCAGCGAGGCCGGCACCGCGAAGACCACGCTCTACAAGCTGTTCGGATCGAAGACCGCGCTCGTCACCGCCGTGCTCGAAAGCGAAGGCAAGCAGTGGCGCGAATGGTTCATCGCGGAAATGGAGAGCGGCGGCGGTGACGCCGAGACCAAGCTGGCACGCATCTTTCCGGCGCTGAAGAGCTGGTTCGGCGAAGAGCGCTTCTACGGCTGTCCCTTCATCAATGCGGTCGGCGAGCACGACAAGGACCAGAAACAGTTTCGTACCATCGCGATGCGCCACAAGAAGGTGGTGCTGGCGCATATCGAGAGGCTCGCCCGCGAGATGGGCGCCGCCGAGCCGGAGAGCTTCTCGCATCAGCTTGCGCTGCTGATCGACGGCGCGATCGTGGCGGCGATGGTGTCGCGCAATCCCGAGGTCGCGGACACGGCCGGGCTGGCCGCGAAGGCGCTGATCGAGCCGGCGAAGCTGAAGGCGGGACAACGCTTCGGCAAGGCGGGCACGCAGCTCGCCGCGGTGTGAGCCGCCCTGCTCCGCGACCGGGCGTCCGAACTAGCGGAAATACTCCATCACCAGCTTCAGGTCGGCCTGGTCTGCGCACGCGCCGTTGAGGCTGGCATCGATGACGCGGCGGCAGGCGGCGACCGCAGCCTCATCGCCGAGCTCGTTGGCCGCTTCGAGCACGTGCCAGGCCGCATCGACCGCCGCGCGGTCCGCAGGCGCCTCGCGATGGCCGAGCCGTTGCTGTCTGCGAAGAGGAGTTCCCTGCCGTTCATCCGCGGTCACCTCCGTCCGTCGCTGCGGGTTCAATACGCCGCGGCCCGCGGCGCGGACGCCTTGCCGCCTTTGCCCGGATTCTTGCGAGACTGATAGAATTCGAGCACGCTGCGCGACGTCTGCGACTGGAGCTTGGCATAGTCGCGCTCCAGCTCCTGCAACTCGCCCGCCGTGATGCGGTGCTCGCGGGCGCCGAGGAAGGCGAGCGCCATCATCGTATCCCAGGTGAAGCCAAGCGCCTTGGCGAGCATCAGCAGCATCTCACGGTTACGGTCGAACAAGGCGCGCTCGACGACGTCGACCGGCAGTCCCGACAGCAGCGCGAGGCCGATCGTCACCTCCTCGACCTTGTGCGCCGTCGCATAGCTGGCAATGGTGCTCTCGTGCAGATTGCCGAGGCGGTGCTGGATCGTCACGGTGCGCTTGGCGACGAAGTAGTTGCGCGAGCCGGGTCCGAACTTCGACTGCAGATCGCCGGCGATGTTGGCGACCGAGCTGTGGATCTCGCCGAGCAGCTCCGGCCGCTCCCCGGCCAGCCGCTTGCCGACGTCGTCCGAGGCCTTGGCGATCAGTTGCTGGAACAGATGGCGCGGGATGTCGAGCCGCCGGCCGAGATGCTCGGCGAGGATCGAGTCGTTCTCGGCCCGCTTGACCATGTGCAGGAAGCCGGCGCCGGAAAACTGGGCGCCCTGATTGCGCGCCACCGCCGTGGCGACGTCACGGTTGCCACGCGTCGCCAGCACGTCGGTCACCGCCGGGCTCAGCGTTCGGCGTTCGGCGATCGCGAGCAGATGGTCCTGGCTCTTGGTGCTGGCGTTCTCGACCAGCGTGGCGTCATCGAGCCGCTCGGATTCGCGCAGCACCGGGCCGGCGACCCAGATCTCGTCGTCGAAGGCGAGCTTGCGGATGACGCTGGCTGGTGAATATTCGATCCTGGCGAGGCGATCGGCGAGTTTGGCGCGCGCTTCGATCTCGATCTCGTCGGCAAGCCGGCCGATCACCTCGCCGAAGGTAGCGATCTCCTCCTCGCAATAGCGTCCCGCGATCAGCAGGTCGGTCGCATGCCACAGCGCGCGCTCGCGGCTATCGGCGGTCCCCCGCGCAATCGCATCATCGAGGTCCCGCAACACCGATCTGGTTTCGTTCATGATGAAAGGCCGCACAGTTGCAACGATGAAAGGGCAATGCGCAGATCATACCGTTCGAACCCGAGCGTTCCGTAACCCGGCGCGTGCGGATTTGACCGGGCATTTTCACTCAAATGCGCACGCGCGCGTTAAGCATGCGGCCGGGGATCAGCTCGCGGCGGGACTGCCGTGCCTATCCGTTCTTCCCGCCCGAGCGACGCATGACGTTTACGGCATGACGCGGAGCGCGCGCCCCTCCGCCTCCGCCACCGAGCGTTCGCGCGACGTCCATGGGCACTCGGCGAGAGCCTGGTCGATCAGTTGCATGGCGTCGCGCTCACGGCTCTGGTCGAGCATCAGCTCGGCGGCGAAGAAGCTCGCCTCGCAACGCCGTGCCCGGCGCGTGGCGGGAGCACCGCGGTCAGCCGCCGCAAGCACGGCCTCGGTCGTCTCCTGCCCGAGGAAGAGACGGACGATCGGGGCCGGCCATTTGCCCATGTCGAGCCGCTTCGCGTGGTCGGCGAGCTCGCTCTCCAGCCCGGCACGGCGGCGCGCCGGATCCAGCCACAAGGCCGCCTCGGCGTTGTGGGGATCGATCTCGCTGAGCCATCTGAAATCATCCTGCGACTGCTCCAGGAGACCCGCCTGGAAGCTTGCGATGCCCAGCGCGCGATAGGCTTGCACGCGGTAGCCGTTGCGGCCGAACGCCCGCCCGAAACCCGACCCCGGCTGCGGCTCGCTCTCGCGCAGATCAGGAGCGGCGCGATCGAATGCGGCAAGAAGACCGGCCGAGGACTGCTCGATGACGATCTTGTAGTCGTCGATCGCATGCTCGACATCTCCCTTGTGGAAGTAGGCGCCGGCGCGGGCGAAACGGGCTTCGATCACCTGCGGCGTCGCCGGCTTGCCGTGCTCGATCACGACAGTACAGCCGGCGATGCGCTCGTCGGCGCCGAGATCGGCCGCGGTCGTGCACCGCTTCGGTGCGGCGGCCTCGGCGCTCGCCGACAAGCCGAAGATCGAACCGATGATCAACGCACAACTCAAAAACGAGCGCCATCGTCGCGTAGCCATGAATGCCCCCTTTGTTTTGGTCTTTGTGCTGCGATCTAACCAGAACTGATTGGACGAACCACAATCTGGAATTGCGTTCGCAAATCATCGTTCAGCCGGTGTAAACGGGATCGCAGACTCGGGGCCCGCCGGGCGCGGATGAGTTGCCAGGCCGTGTGAGCCACGCGACAACTCAATCGACGATTGCGCGTGATGGACGGATGCGCGGAGCCATTGGTAGCCGCCACGCGGCTCGCGATGCGATCGTCGGCGACTACTTGGCGGCGGCGATCAGCGCCTGCAGCCGCACCAGCTCGGCCTCCAGATTCGCCTCGACATCCGCCGCCCTCACCTCGGTGACGCGATAGTCGCGACTCTCCAGCCACGCCCGCCGTGCGTTGCGGTCGGCGACGACGCCCTCGCTCTCGTCGGGACCGACCAGCTCGATTGCCAAACGGCGGATGAAGGAGACGAAATCCGGGATGGGGCGGCCGACCAAAGTCTGGCGCTTGAACTGTCCGACGAAGGGGCGGTCGCGCGACAACGCGTGCCACAGCGCGCGCTCAGCATATCTCGTGGATCGCCCCGTCTCTTGAGCAAAAGCGCCCGCGGCCCAAGCCCCCTAAGGTTCGGTGCGTAAAGCGACAGGCAAAAGTCAGGAGCTACCTCACTTTCACGACATTTACGAGACCTTGCTAAACTAGCGCTTATAGAACAAGTTAAAGAACTAATAGGTTCTATATATTCAACTTCTCCTTAAAGGCTTTCGCTGCTTCAAGGGGGAAGCTAAAATTCATGAATTTCCCGGTTGTCAACTGAACGCGCAGAATGATGTCTTTTTCTCGATATTCGAGACCTAAGCCATTCGCAGGCGTCAATGGCCCGACTGGGCTGTTTTGGTAGACTGCCATAGCGGACATTAGAACATTTATCGCCTCATAGAGACGGGGCTCGTCGAAGGCCAAGACCATTTCGGTTTCATTCACGGCCTTGAACCCGACGCAAGCCAAGCTCGCCGCTCCCTCACGCCAACCCGTCGTCTTGTCCACGTTGAAAAACGGAACGTCGCCTTCTTCGAACAACATTGTCGTTGAGCGATCTTTACCCACCAAAAGAGCTGCCTCTGACTTCGGCCTTCGGCTTTGTGGCCACAATTCGTAATAAATGACCGCTGTCCCGTCCGTATGGTCCATTCTGAAAAGAGTGTGGGGGCGCTCCATCAAACTCAGGAAGTCTTTGCGGGGCCCGCGCTTCTGTTCAATGGCATCCTTCACGTACTTTACAGTCTGCCATGCAAGTATATCGGCAGCCTGCAATAAACGAACCGTTCCTTTGTCACCAAAGTTCAAAGTGGCCGACATTTTGGTCAACGTCTGAGCAACGTTGTTGTAGGCCCGACCCTTGTTTTTGTGGCCGGCTTCAAAGAAGTAGGCTAGATCGCCTTTAATTTGATTGCCCTGCAAGAAGCTCTTGAGCATATAAACACATGTTTCGACCAAAGAGGTGTATGGGTCTGGATTTGTTTCTGATAGTTCAAAGCTCCCCTTCTTTACGACGACGGAAACACCTTCAAGGACATACTTCTTGATGAGGTCGATAAGCTTTCTCGCGATCTGGGCTCGCTCATCGCGGCTCATCTTAGCGAATACGCCGGCACCATGAGCACAGTCCACCATGTGGAAATAGGGGATGCTATGTGCCGTCAGGACCTCTCCCCATTGCACATCCATTTCCACCGCGGCTTCTGAATCGATGAAATAGCCCGACAGGCAGAAAATGTTAGGCGGCATATCGAAATCGCCGCTTTCGTCAAAATATCCCTCAGTTCGGGCCAAGATTGCCCTCCAGACTTTTGCGCATCCAACGGAGCCTAAGGGCCAGCGCTACTCATGGTAGCTACCTCTCCTGGGTAGGTAAAGTATGGTGCTCTCCGAGCTTACAGACGACATCCACAAGGTACGTGGACGAATGAGCTATCGCATCTCGGCGATCAGCGCCTGCAGCCGCACCAGCTCGGCTTCCAGATTCGCCTCGACATCCGCCGCCTTCACCTCGGTGACGCGATAGTCGCGACTCTCCAGCCACGCCCGCCGTGCGCTGCGGTCGGCGACGACGCCCTCGCTCTCTTCGGGGCCGACCAGCTCGATCGCCAAACGGTGGATGAAGGAGACGAAGTCCGGGATGTGGCGGCCGACCGGAGTCTGGCGCTTGAACTGTCCGGCGAAGCGGCGGTCGCGCGACAGCGCGTGCCACAGCGCCCGCTCGGCGTCGGTCGGGTTGCGGCGGAGCAGCCGCGCCAGCCCGCGCAGCGAGCCGCGCGAATCCGGCAGGTTGGCCACCGTGCCCTGCTCGGCGATCAGCGCGCGCAGGCGCGTCGCCTGCTCGCTGTCGAGCACGCCGCCCTTGGCCGGCCCCTTGCGCCCCTCGGCGATCGCCATGACCACGCCGTGCAGGGTGTGGATGTCCTGCCGGCTCGGCTCCATGCGGAAGAAGATGTTGCGCAGGTTGACCAGCATGGTCTCGCGCTTCTCGGCGGGCCGCAGGAATTCGACCCGGTCGAGCTCGCGCACCAAATTCTCGAAGAACGCCTCCATCTGGTTTTGGGAGGCGCGCTCGGAACGCTCCGGCATTGCGAACGGCAGCTCGCCTGATGTCACCAGCTTGAACCACTCATAGCCCATCAGCAGCACGGCCTGGGCGAGGTTCAGCGAGGCAAAGCCGGGGTTGACCGGATAGGTGATGATGCGGTTGGCGCGGGCGACCTCCTCGTTGGTGAGCCCCGCCCGCTCGCGGCCGAACAGGATGCCGGCCCGGCCGCCGGCCGCGATCTGGCTCTGCATCTCCCGGGCGGCAGCCTCCGGGCCCATCACCGGCTTGGCCTGGTCGTGGGCGCGGGCGGTGGTCGCGAACACCAGGTCGAGGTCGGCGATCGCCTCCGGCAGGGTGTCGAACAGCCGGACATGATCGATGATGTGGTCGGCCTCGGCGGCCGCCCGTTGGGCGGCGATGTTCGGCCAGCCGTCGCGCGGGTTGACCAGGCGCAGCTCGGAGAGCGCGAAATTGCCCATGGCGCGCGCCGCCATGCCGATGTTCTCACCGAGCTGGGGCTCGACCAGGATCACCACCGGGCCCGCGATCTCCAATCCCACCTTCGTCTTGTCGGTGCCCGACACGCTCAATCCTCGCCTTCCGAATCCGGTTGAAGCGCCCGCGGCGCGCCCTGCCCGCTCCGTTGGCCCGGCTGGCGAGAATTCTCAAGCAAAATAATCGGCTTAGCCGATGATTTTGCGGTTTGCGCGAAACGGCAGGCCGGGCGGCGGCCGCCTTTGCCCACCGCATGAGCGGGCTGCGAAAATCAGCACCGGCCACACACCGGGTGCGCTTCCGCCCGCGGTGCAGCAGTGCTATGACGCGCTTGATTTCACAAGCGCTTTCCATTCCTGGCGCGCTGTTCCCAAGAAGGCCCCATCGATCATGGCAAAAATCAAGGTGACCAACCCGGTCGTCGAACTCGACGGCGACGAGATGACGCGGATCATCTGGCAGTACATCAAGGACAAGCTGATCAACCCCTTCCTTGACATTGATCTGCAGTATTTCGACCTGGGGATGGAGAGCCGCGACAAGACCAACGACCAGATCACGATCGATGCCGCCAACGCCATCAAGAAGGTCGGCGTCGGCGTCAAGTGCGCCACCATCACTCCGGACGAAGCGCGCGTGAAGGAGTTCGGCCTCAAGGAGATGTGGAAGTCGCCGAACGGCACCATCCGCAACATCCTGGGCGGCGTCGTGTTCCGCGAGCCGATCATCTGCAAGAACGTGCCGCGCCTCGTCCCCGGCTGGACCAAGCCGATCATCATCGGCCGCCACGCCTATGGCGACCAGTACCGCGCCACCGACTTCAAGTTCCCGGGCAAGGGCGTGCTGACGATGAAGTTCGTCGGCGACGACGGCACCGTGATCGAGAAGGAGGTCTTCAGGGCGCCCGGCGCCGGCGTCGCGATGGAGATGTACAATCTCGACGAGTCGATCTACGACTTCGCCCGCGCCTCGCTCAACATGGGCCTCGCCAAGAACTACTCGGTCTACCTGTCGACCAAGAACACCATCCTGAAGGTCTATGACGGCCGCTTCAAGGACATCTTCCAGGAAGTGTACGACAAGGAATTCAAGGACAAGTTCGAGGCCAAGAAGATTACCTACGAGCACCGCCTGATCGACGACATGGTCGCCGCGGCGCTGAAGTGGTCGGGCGGCTATGTCTGGGCCTGCAAGAACTATGACGGCGACGTGCAGTCCGACACCGTGGCGCAGGGCTACGGCTCGCTCGGCCTGATGACCTCGGTGCTGCTGACGCCGGACGGCCAGACCGTCGAGGCCGAGGCCGCGCACGGCACGGTGACCCGCCACTATCGCGAGCACCAGAAGGGCAAGGAGACCTCGACCAACTCGATCGCCTCGATCTTCGCCTGGACCCGCGGCCTGTCCCACCGTGCCAAGCTCGACAACAATGCCGAGCTCGCCAAGTTCGCCTCCACCCTGGAGAAGGTCTGCGTCGACACCGTCGAGTCCGGCTACATGACCAAGGACCTCGCGCTGCTGGTCGGCGCCGACCAGCGCTGGCTCTCGACCACCGGGTTCCTCGACAAGATCGCCGAGAACCTGACCAAGGCGATGGCGGCGTAAGTTTCCCCACTTTCGCCTTCTGGTTTCGTCACCTATCAACGGGCCGCGCCACAAGCGCGGCCCGTTTCATTTCTGCCGTCATCAAGGACTTGACCATGCGCGTGATCCCGACGCTTTCGCTGCTGCTGCTCGGCAACCTCTCCGCCCCCGTCCAAGCCGCCGAGACCACGATTCCCGATGCCCTGGTCGCTGCCGGCGAGAAGCCGGTGCTGACGCTGCATGCCGAGGGCGCGCAGGTCTACGACTGCAAGACGGACAAGGACGGCAAGCTCGCCTGGACGTTCCGCGAGCCGATCGCGACACTGCTCGCGGATGGCAAGACGGTCGGCCGGCACTACGCCGGCCCGAGCTGGGAGCACCAGGACGGCTCGATCGTCGGCGGCCGCGTGCAGGGCACCGCGGTCGGCGCCACCGACAACGACATTCCCTGGCTGAAGCTCGAGGTCATTTCCCATCGCGGCGCGAAGGGCGTGCTCTCGGATGTGACCACCGTGCAGCGGATCAACACGGCCGGCGGCAAGCTGGCAGGCACCTGCGACACCGCCGGTCAATTCCGCAGCATCGCCTATTCCGCAGACTATGTGTTCCTGAAGAAGGAGTGATCTGAACAATCCAATTCGCTGGTGGCAGCAGGTATGGAGCGCATGGTGAGCCCGCCTTTGGCTGACTGGCCGCGACCGCAATTCGCTGCCGGAGGCAATGATCCCTTTCTGTTCTATGTAGTCTACGGCAGCGTTGACATGGGGCAGCCCATGTCGCGCAGCGCGTACAGGTCAGAGGGACCGCCGAACGGCATCGAGCTCATGGGCTACGGCCCGAGCGTCCATCCTGATGTCGTGAGCAGCTTTCGGAGCGACGTCCTCTGGGAGCGCCTTACCGATGCGGACCCAGAACTCGCGGCACGGATTGCTGCCCAGGATTCCTGTCTCATCATCAAGGGTGAGATCAAAGATCCGCCCACGCTGAATTACTTTCGCGATGTGATTGGCCTACTGACCTTCTGCCTCGATCACGGTGGCGTCGCCATCTATGACCCGCAGATGTTCAAGTGGTGGCTTCCCGCGGAGTGGCGCGCGCGGGCTTTCGAAGGCGGGCAGACCGCGCTGCATGATCATGTGACCATTCTGATCTCCGTCGAGGCCGATGGCACCGCATGGTATCACACCCGTGGAATGCGCAAGTTCGGCCGCCCGGACATCAGCGTCCATCGAGTGCGGGAAGAGCATCGAGACGCGATCATCGAGCTCATCAATCGCTTCATCGAACTGCTCGCGTCGGGCGGATCAGTGCCGAATGGCCGAGAGATCCGGATGCGCACGTTGCCGGACGGCATGACCTGCTGGCGCAGGGGCAGCAGCGATGATCCCGACTTCAATAACGAGCACATTGAGATCGTATGGCCAGGCAGTGATCCGTCACAACCTGGATCGCCAGCGCCTCACGCCTCGCGATAATCCAGCAGGATCAGCCCGACCAGCACGAACGCCACTGGCCAGACCCAGGCGGCCGTGCGGCTGATCCTGCCGTCCATGCGTAATTCCAGCCAGCGCGCCCAGCCGGCGGTGATGCCGCATAGCGCGAGCGGCGTGTGGCTCATCTCGATCAGGAGCTGGTCCTTGATGTTGGCGATGGCGTGCGAGTGCGTCATCAGCAGCGCGCCGCCGGCGGCGACCGTCAGCGGAAACACCAGCGCCGCCCGCCCCGCCTGCTGCCCGCGCAGCCGCACGCGCCATTCGAACAGGCCGAACAGGATGATCAGCACCACGAACAGCCGGTGCTGCGCCACTTCGGGATCGCGCCACGAGGCCCAGAAGCCGATCGGGCCGAGCGGCCAGGCCATCTCGTCGGCGCGCAGGAACAGGAACGCCGCCATCACCAGGAACAACAGCGGCCAGTGCCGCGCCCATCGGCCCCAGGAGAAGCGCTCGATCAGCGCGAGCATGCCGATCAGTACGACAAAGATACCCGCCCAATGGTGGTTGTATTCCGACCAGGCGATATCGGCGGCGCTGCGCGGCAGGATCACGCCCTCGCCCGGCACATAGGCCTGCGGCGCGGTCACACGCTGGGCATCGGCCGCATCGATCCTGGCCTGGAGCTGCGAGATCGTGAGCTGGTCGACCGAGGGGCTCGTCAGCCGCGGCCACTGCGGCGCGGCACGCTCGACGATCTCCTGCCAGTTCAGCCGGTCCTGGCTGAGGTCGATGCCCGGCGGCAGCGACGTCAGCGAGCCGGCGGTGAGCAGCACCGTGAGGCCGATGCCGAGCTCGACCTCGACGAAGCGCTTCATCCGCAGCAGCGGCGCTGCGGGATCACGGTGGCGCAGGCGCTCCACAGCCAGGAAATTGCCTGCCCCGAGCGCGAGAAGCATCAGCAGCATCGCGACCTTGGCCGAAGTCATCACGCCGTAAGCCGTACCGTAGATCGCCGCGAACGAGCCGAGATAGGCGATCGCCATCACGATGCCGCCGAGCACGATCGCCGCCACCGAGACCATCGACATCAGCGAGTAGCGCCGTCCGATCAGGCGCTGATCGTCGTCTCCCTTGCAGCCGTTCAGCGCCATCAGGAAATACGGCAGGCCGCCGATCCAGACGCCGGCGCCGAGCATGTGAAGGAAGTCGGCGGCGAGCAGCGGCCAGCGCACCTCGAGCCGGCTCGCGGCATGCGTCAGGTTGAGCTGCAGCAGCAGCGCTGAGACGGTCAGCACGGTCAGCGCCACGATGCGCCAGGCGGCCCAGCTGCCGGTCCGGGCGAGCACGGCGATGCCGAGCGCGCAGGCGGCAACGGCCATGCCGGAGCGCGCGAAATCCGCGCTCGCCGCGGCGCCGAGCGACAGATCGAGCGTCCCGATCAGCGCTCCCACGTTGACCGCGAGCGAGGCCAGCACGATCGCGAACCAGCCGAATGCGCTTCGGCGCAGGAAACGCTGGCCGCGCTTCCCGGCCACGATCGCGTCGGCGGACAGCCTTTGCTGTAACGGGCGCAGCAGCAACAGCAGGAATGCCAGGCCGCCGATGGTGAACGACTGTGACAGCAGGGTCAGGCCGCGCAGCACCACCGAGAGATAGCCGAAGATGTCGAGGAACAGGGACACGGCTAGCGCACGTTGAAAGGAATGTCGCCGCGGGTGATGTGGCCATCGACGCTCAGCACCTGCCATTGCAGGTGCCAGGCGCCGGGGCTGAGCGCCTTGGCCTCGGCGTCGATCTCGTCGGCAGGCGCATCGGCTGCCGGAGCAAGCGCCTGCTCGGTACCGTCGGGCGCGCGCAGCTTCAACCGCGAGCGGGCGTGATCGATGCGGCTGTTGAAGCGCAGCCGGATCAGTGTCGGCTGCCTCTCGATGGTCCCGCCCGCCGCGGGCTGCGACGAGACGATGATGGCATGGGCCGAAGCGGCGCCGGGGGCGGCCAGAAGCAGCACGGCAAGGATCGGCAGCTGACGGAATCTGATGACGGACGACATGGGACGCGCGGGCGGCGGAGGCCGAGGCAGGGACGTTCGGGGACAAGACCGGGACGAACAAAACGCTACCGTTCTAATCTAAGCGACCTTCCTGTTCCCGACGTAGCCACAAACGCGTGACCGAGCCCGGCCGCGACCTGCGGGAGCGGCGCGAGGGCGCCGGCCCTGCCCGCAGGGCATCCCGGAACAGCGAAATTTAGGGTCGAATCGTCAAGCACTTCGCTGTATGCCTCGCCGCGTCCATTGCCGCCCGTCCGGGAGTCCCAGCCTCTCCGGACCAACATTGCCTCCGAGGAACGCCTAAGGAAACCGTCATGCCCGCCTATCGCTCCCGCACCTCAACCCATGGCCGCAACATGGCCGGCGCCCGCGGCCTGTGGCGCGCCACCGGCATGACCAACGAGGATTTCGGCAAGCCGATCATCGCGGTGGTCAACTCCTTCACCCAGTTCGTGCCCGGCCATGTGCACCTGAAGGATCTCGGCCAACTGGTCGCGCGCGAGATCGAGAAGGCCGGCGGCGTCGCCAAGGAGTTCAACACCATCGCGGTCGACGACGGCATCGCGATGGGCCATGACGGCATGCTCTACAGCCTGCCGTCGCGCGAGCTGATCGCCGACAGCGTCGAATACATGGTCAACGCGCACTGCGCCGACGCCATGGTCTGCATCTCCAACTGCGACAAGATCACGCCCGGCATGCTGATGGCCGCGATGCGGCTCAACATCCCCGCGGTCTTCGTCTCCGGCGGTCCGATGGAGGCCGGCAAGGTCAACATCGAGGGCAAGCTGCGCAAGGTCGACCTGATCGACGCGATGATCGTGGCCGCCGACGACAAGGTCTCGGATGCCGACGTCGAGGTGATGGAGCGCTCGGCCTGCCCGACCTGCGGCTCCTGCTCGGGGATGTTCACCGCGAACTCGATGAACTGCCTGACCGAGGCGCTCGGCCTGTCGCTGCCCGGCAACGGCTCCGTGCTGGCGACCCATGCCGACCGCCGCGGCCTGTTCGTCGAAGCCGGTCATCTGATCGTCGATCTCGCGCGCCGCTACTACGAGCAGGACGACGCGTCCGTGCTTCCGCGCAACATCGCCAACTTCAAGGCGTTCGAGAACGCGATGAGCATGGACATCGCCATGGGCGGCTCGACCAACACGGTGCTGCATCTGCTCGCCGCCGCGCATGAGGGCGAGATCCCCTTCACCATGACCGACATCGATCGCCTCTCGCGCAAGGTCCCCTGTCTGTGCAAGGTCGCGCCCGCCGTGGCCGACGTGCACATGGAGGACGTGCATCGCGCCGGCGGCGTGATGGGCATCCTCGGCGAGCTCGCCCGCGCCGGCCTGCTGCACACGGAATTGCCGAGCGTGCATTCGGCTTCGCTGGCGGCCGCGCTGGAGCGCTGGGACATCCGCCAGTCGTCGAGCGAGAGCGTGAAGAACTTCTACATGGCCGCGCCGGGCGGTGTGCCGACGCAGGTCGCGTTCAGCCAGGACCGCCGCTATCAGGAGCTGGATCTCGATCGCGAGAAGGGCTGCATCCGTGACCTCGATCATGCCTATTCCAAGGATGGCGGCTTGGCGGTGCTGACCGGCAACATCGCGCGCGACGGCTGCATCGTGAAGACCGCGGGCGTCGATGCCTCGATCCTGAAGTTCTCGGGTCCTGCGCGCGTGATGGAGAGCCAGGACGCCGCGGTCGAAGCAATCCTCACCAACAAGATCAAGGCCGGCGACGTCGTCGTCATCATCTATGAGGGCCCGCGCGGCGGTCCCGGCATGCAGGAGATGCTGTATCCGACCAGCTATCTGAAGTCGAAAGGCCTCGGCAAGGCCTGTGCACTGATCACCGACGGCCGCTTCTCCGGCGGCACCTCGGGGCTGTCGATCGGCCACGTCTCGCCAGAAGCCGCCGAGGGTGGCCTGATCGGCCTGGTGCAGGACGGCGATCGCATCGAGATCGACATTCCCAGCCGCACCATTCATCTCGCGGTGTCGGACGAGGAGCTCGCCAACCGCCGCGCGGCGATGGAGGCGAAGGGCGACCAGGCCTGGAAGCCGAAGACGCGCGCCCGCAAGGTCTCGACGGCGCTGAAGGCCTACGCCGCGTTCGCGTCGAGCGCCGCCAAGGGCGCGGTGCGGATCGTCAAGGAGTGATGCAGCTCGGTCCGCAGCATCGGCCACGCCTCGTGGCCGGTTGCTGCGGACAGAATATCCGCTTGCCGTCGTCGCGCGGCATGCATCGCGCACGAGTTCACGTTCCCGACGACAACGAGCGCGCCAGATGTAATGCACGCGCCGAGAGTCCAGGGAGGATCGCCATGCTGAACCGCCGCAGCCTGCTGCTCGCCTCGCTGGCCGCCGGAGTGACGATGACCACGACAGCCGCACGCGCCAAGCCGGCGCAACCCTCGACCCCGGTCGATTTCGACGTGCCGGCGCAAGCCTGCGACTGCCACACCCACATCCACGGCGATCCGAAACAATTCCCGTTTGCGGCGAGCCGCGTCTACACGCCGGAGCCCGCTTCGCCCGAGGAGATGGCGGCGCTGCACAAGGCGCTCCACATCCAGCGCGTGGTGATCGTGACGCCAAGCGTCTACGGCACCGACAACTCCGCGACGCTGTACGGGATGAAGGCGCGCGGCAATGACGCACGCGGCGTCGCCGTCATCGACGACAAGACCACCGAGGCGCAGCTCGATACGATGACCACGGAAGGTTTCCGTGGCATCCGCCTCAATCTCGCGACCGGCGGCATCAACGACCCCAATGTCGGCCGCGCCCGCTTCCAGGCAGCCGTGGAGCGCATGAAGGCGCGCGGCTGGCACGTCCAGCTCTACACCAACACGGCGATGATCGCTGCGATCAAGGACCTGGTGATGCAATCGCCGGTGCCAGCCGTGTTCGATCATTTCGGCGGCGCGCAGGCCGATCTCGGCCTCGAGCAGCCGGGCTTTGCCGATCTGGTCGAGCTCGTCCGCAGCGGCAAGGCTTATGTGAAGATCTCCGGCGCCTATCGCGCCTCGACCCGCGGCCCCGATTACACCGACGTGATCCCGTTCGCGAAGGCCCTGATCGAAGCCAACCCCGACCGCATCGTCTGGGGCACCGACTGGCCCCACCCGGACTCGTCGCCGCATCCCGAACTGAAGGTCACCGACGTGCGTCCCTTCTATCCCATTGACGACGGCCGCCTGATGAACCAGCTCCCGGTCTGGGCGCCAGACGCCGCGGTCCGCAAGAAGATCCTGGTCGACAATCCGGCCCGGCTCTATGGCTTTTGACGGTCGGCAGCGCTGTTAGCCCCAGGGCGGGTTAGCGGAGCGTAGCCCGCCGCACTCCACCTCGCGCGATGGCGGATTGCGCCGCGCCAATCCGCCCTACGACATCGTCTAATTCCTCCCTGCCCTGGCGTCGCGGAACGACACCAGCCGGCGCTGCGACTCGTCCCACAGCACCAGTCGGACGCAGCGCAGGCTCTCGGGCAGCGTGATGCGGCCGATCTCGCGCAGCTCGGGATGATCGCGCAGCACGACCGGCAGCCGGTAATAGGGAATCCGGCTCGAGAGATGGTGGACGTGGTGGATGCCGATATTGGCGGTGAGCCAGTGCAGCCATGCCGGCAGGTCGTAATGCGAGCTGCCGTAGAGCGCAGCCTGCTGCTGCGTCCAGCGCCCGTCCCGCTCCCAGACGGTGTGCTCGAACTGATGCTGGACGTAGAACAGCCATACGCCGGCCATGGCGGCGAGCAGCATGATCGGGAGATGCACGACCAGGAACGCCTGGATGCCGATCAGCCACATCAGCCCGGCGACGACCAGGGCGATTCCGAGATTGGTGGCCATCGTGCTGACCCAGGGCGACCAGCCAGCCCGCATGAGACCGAACGGAAGACGGTGCTGCAGGAAGAACAGGTAAGCGGGTCCGGCCACGAACATGACCAGGGGATGGCGGTAAAGCCGATAGCGCAGCCGCGCGAAGGCCGACCGCGCCTGATATTCCCGCACGGTCAACGTATCGATGTCGCCGATGCCGCGCCGGTCGAGGTTGCCGCTGCTGGCGTGGTGGATCGCATGCGTGCGCCGCCACCAGTCGTAAGGCGTCAGGGTCAGCACGCCAAGAACGCGGCCGACCCAGTCGTTCGCCTGGCGCCCGGCGAAGAAGGTGCCGTGGCCGCAATCGTGCTGAATCATGAACAGGCGCACCAGAAAGGCGCCGGCCGGAATCGCGATGAGCAACGACGCCCAGGCATGGCCGATCGAGAACGCGAACCAGGCGGCCGCCCACAGCGCCACCAGCGGCACGGCCGTGATCACCAGTTCGGTCACGCTGCGCAGCCGGTTTGGCGTGCGATAGCTGCTGAGAATCTGCGTCCAGTACCTTGCGTCGGCCGCAGCGCGGCCCTCGTCGTCGCCGGCGCGCAGCGTGGCGCGGTCCTTGGGCGGCACAATCGCCATCGCGACTGGCTGATCGAACTGCAATGTCGTCTCCACCTTGTGTTCTTGGCGATCGCGCATAGCGCGACCGCGGCCAAATGGACCCCTGCGGACCGCCGCAGGCGTTCGAAACCAGAGCTTTCGCGGATTCAACCGGGGTCGAAGCCAAATGATTCATCGTGCGCCCGACGATGAACCGGTCTGGAAGAGCAGTCTGAGACATGCCCGCAGGAGAGAGGTCAAGGGCGCGCAGGACAGGTCCGTACAACGTAACCCGCCCGACTCCGCATTGCTAGGAGATGGCGGGTTACGATCCGTTAATTCCCTCTGGTTTGCGCGCCGATGTGGCGCCGCACTGTTTTCTCCGGGTTGTTGCGGGGTGGGCCCGGGCGCCGCAGCCACCACTGCACGAGGCGAGACGATCGCCGCGCTGATTTCGCCAATGACGGCCTTTTGGTGGTCATGAATCCGGACCGGCCCCCTAAACTTCTTCCCGACATGACGGAACACAAATCCAGTCACCCTCACGGTGGCGGTCATCCGCCCATCGTGAAGTGCCTCATTATCCCGCGCCCTGCGTGGTGTCGTGCACGAACGCCCCATCGCCTCGCGCGTCGGAGAACATGTTCCAGATCGCGATGAACATTGCGGCGATGACCGGCCCAATGATGAAGCCGTTCAGACCGAACGCCTCGATCCCGCCGAGGGTCGAGATCAGCACGACATAGTCGGGCATCTTGGTGTCCTGACCGACCAGGAGGGGACGCAGCAGATTGTCGACGAGCCCGATCACCAGGGCGCCATAGGCGATCAGGATCACGCCGTGCCAGATCGATCCGGTGGCCAGCAGATAGAGCGCGACCGGAAACCACACCAGCCCTGCTCCGACAGCCGGAAGCAGCGAGAGAAACGCCATCACCACGGCCCATAGCAGCGGCGCGGTGATGCCGAGGAACCAGAAGATCAGACCACCCAGTGCGCCCTGCGCCAGCGCCACGACCAGATTGCCCTTCACCGTCGCGCGAATGACGACCGTGAACTTGCTCAGCAGCGCGTGCCGCTGCTCCGCGCGCAGCGGAATGGCGTTGGCGATGCGCGCCGACAACGCCTCCTGATCGCGAAGCAGGAAGAACAGCAGATACAGCATCAGGAACAGATTGACGAAGAACTCGAAGGTTCCCTGACCGATGTTGAGGGCCTGGCCCGCGATCATCTGGCTGCCTCGCAGCAGCACGGCGGACAGCCTGTCCTTCAGCCCGGCCAGGCTGCCGAGCCCGAAACGGTTGAGGAGATCGACCACCCATGTCGGAAGCGCCTCCAGCATCTTCTGGAAATACTGCCCGAGGTCCAACTGGCCCGACTGCGCCTGGCCGTAGACACCGGAGGCCTGCTGTGCCAGCGCCGCCCCGATCAGCGACAGCGGAATGATCACGATCAGGATGACGAGCAGCACGACCACGGCTGCCGCGAGGCCGGGCCGGTCGTGCATCGACCTCGACAGCCGGCGGTGCAGCGGCGCAAAGACGATGGCGCCGACCATGCCCCAGAGAATGGCGCCGTAGAATGGCAGCAGGATCCAGCCGCATATCAGCGTGATCGCCACGAGCAGGAACAACAGAACTCGGTCTTCGAAGCTGCGCATTCCAACTTTCCAGTCTGGCCGCGACATCCGGACGCGCGCCGTGGTCTTTCGAGCATCGCGAGTCGGCTATCGCCGAAGTCAACAGCGGTCAACGCGGCAACGCGCCATTTGGGCTCCAACCTGGTCGCGATCGATACCGCACGTTCGTAAAGTCACCTGCCGCATCGCAGCTCATACCACGATCAGCGCCGGTCGACCGAACCCGACGTCAACGACTCCGATATTGGCTGCCATATCGCAGCGAGCAGCGGCCGGTACGAGCCCGGAATCCGTAACCACGACAGTTCGAGATGAAGCGCGCTGGGCGTGGACTCGCCTCATCCTCTCAGGGGCCATTCGTGAATATGGATGCCGGCTCCGCGGCTGGCGCGGCTGCCCCGGAACGCCCTGGAACGACGACAGTGACGTGGTGACTCGCCTGCGGCAAAACACAGATTTCGCCCACGCGATCAAACACAAAACCGGTTTCAAGAGGCCCCGTCCAAAATAAATCGCTTCCGAAAATCAGCAAATCAGGCGTATGCTGCCCGCGTTCCGGTCCGGATGAGGGACGTACGCGTCGTCACGATACGTTGGGCCGGCAATGCGGTGGACGTGAGGGCATCGGCGCGCATCATGTGCGGACGAACGATGCACTTGCGGACGTGAAGTCGCGTGGTCCTGACACCCCGAAGCTGGTGTCCCCGCGGCGGCGTGCGAGAAGCGCGTCGTCGCGTACGGTGGCCAACAAGCCCGGTGCACCGAGGAGAGCGCGTATAAGCGTTAAAACCTCCGCGCAGGGAATGCCGGGATGTCTCGGCTGACCTGTGGTGACTGCCGCCTGCTTTTTTCTGCAGGCGGGCCATGGGTGCGGCCAGCGCCCGGCATTCCCTGCGCCCTCATCATGTCACGAGGGCCCGCCTGTCGCATGATCCGGACGCCCTGGGCGTCGCGGCGATGCTGCGGCTCGTGCTGATCCGGATCCTCCTCTGCCGCCTCCGCCCCGGTTGCCAACCGCGCGGCGAGTCGCAATAGTCCGCGCTTCCGAGCCGGCGCCACCGGCCCGTTGACCTGGGAGGCATGATGATGACGACGAGACCGACCGCAAAATCATCCGACAAGGATGTCTGGCGCGTCGGCGTGCTGTTCTCGCGCAGCGGCCTGATGGAGGTCACGGAGTCCGAGCATTTCTTCGGCACCGCTTTGGCGATCCAGGAGATCAACCGGGACGGCGGCGTGCTCGGCCGCGAGATCGAGGTCGTCGCCTATGATCCGGGCTCGCAGCCGGAGACGTTCCGCAAGCTCGCCGATCGTCTGCTGACCGAGGACGGCGCTTCCGTCATCTTCGGCTGCTCGACCTCGGCCGAGCGCAAGGCGGTGCTGCCGGCGATCGAGCGTCGTAACGGCCTGCTCTGGTATCCCTCGCTCTACGAGGGTTTCGAATATTCGCCGAACGTGATCTACACCGGGCCGGCGCCGAACCAGAACGCGTTCCAGCTCGCCGAATATATCGTGCGCAAGCATGGCCCGCGCGTCTACCTGATCGGCTCGGACTACATCTATCCGCGCGAATCCAACCGCATCATGCGCGACCTCGTCGAGTCCTATGCGGGCCGCGTCGTCGGCGAGCAATATGTGGCGATGGAGGCGACCGATGCCGAGCTCTCTCGCGGCCTCGATGCCATCAGGGATGCCGCGCCCGACGTCGTGTTCTCGACCATCGTCGGCCGCACCGCGCAGCGCTTCTATCGCATGTATGCGAAAGCCGGTTTCGATCCGAAGCGGCTGCCGATCGCGAGCCTCACCATGGCCGAGGGCGAAGTGCGCGCGATCGGTGCCGAGTATTGCGCCGGACATCTGACCGCGGCGAGCTATTTCGGTACGCTCGCGCGAGACAGCAACGAGCGCTTCAAGACGGCGTTCGCGACCGCCTTCGGTGCGGACAGGCCGGTCAGCATGTGGAGCGCCTCGGCCTATGCGCAGATCAAGCTGTTCGCGCTCGCGCTGGCGCAGGCCGGCAGCCTCGACACGCAGAGGCTGGTGGAGGCTGCGCTCGGCCTCAGCCTCGATGCGCCGGAGGGACCGATCCGGATCGATCCCGACAACAACCATGTCTGGGTGACGCCGCGCATCGGGCGCGTGCGCGCCGACGGCCAGTTCGACATCGTCTGGGAGAGCAAGAGCCCGATCAAGCCCGACCCTTATCTTTCGGTGTCGCCGATCGGCGGCCGTTGGCTGAGCGAAGAGGCGCTGTCGGCATGAGGCCGGATGACCGCATGAAGCCGGGCGTCCGCCGGCTGATCGAGGAGTTGCGCGGCGCGCGCGTGCTGGTGATCCATCCGCGCGATGCCGAGGGCGATGCGCTGATCGACCAGCTCAAGCGCATCGGCTGCAACGTGCGCGGCGTATGGCCGCCGCCTGCCGCGATCCCACACGACATCGACACCGTGTTCCAGCTGATCGAGACCTCGGAGGAGATGATCTTTCCCGAAGGCACCAGCGATCATCCCCTCACCTTCATCGCCATCGTCGACTACGAGAATCCGACCATCCTGAAGCGACTGCTCGACAGCAACGCGCATGGCGTCGTCAACAAGCCGATCCGCTCGTTCGGCATTTTGTCGTCGCTCGTGCTCGCGCGCTGCTGCGCGGCTACACGCGGCGGCTCGAGGGCAAGGTGCAGAAGCTGGAGGAGACCTTGAAGGCGCGGCGCGACGTCGACAAGGCGGTGAAGATCCTGATGGGGCTGAAGCAGGTCGGCGAGGTCGAGGCCTATGAGCTGATCCGCGCGCAAGCGACGCAGAAGCGCGTCGCGATGGCGGATATCGCGATCTCGATCATCAATGCGCAGGAGACGCTCGGCGGATTGGGTGTGCTGGATGCGCCGGCCTCGCGCTGAGCGGGTGTTTCCGCGCTCATGCGCTGGGCAGCCGCGGCCCGAAATTTTTGCAGCCGATGGCGTTGACTTCGTTTCGCGCATGGGAATTACTTGAGGCCGTCGCGGACATCGGATGTCCGCCAATGGCCGGTCGGCCATTTCACATCAGGCTATGCAGCCCTCGCATTGCGCCGCAAGGCGCAGTCGGGGGCTTTTTGTTTGGCGCGCGCGACCCTCGCGAACGCAACGGAGACTCGTGCCTTGGCGACAGAAGACGACAGCAAAGTGCGGATCGCCTGCATCCAGATGCAGCCGATGGTCGGCGAGTTGGCAACCAACCTCGCCCACAGCCTCGATCTGATCCAACAGGCGGTGGCGCAAGGCGCCAAGCTCGTGGTGCTCCCCGAGCTCGCCTCCTCCGGCTACGTGTTCAAATCGCGCGAGGAGGCCTTCGCCGCCTCCGAGACCATTCCCGGCGGTCCCGCGGTGACCGCGTGGAGCGAGGTTGCGGCCAGGCATGGCCTGCATCTCGTCGCCGGCATCTGCGAGCGCGACGGCGACCGGCTCTACAACAGCGCGGTGCTGATCGGGCCGAAGGGCTACATCGGCACGTTCCGCAAGGTGCATCTGTGGAACGAGGAGAACCTGTATTTCGAGCCCGGCAATCTCGGCTTCCCCGTCTACCACACCGAGATCGGCCGCATCGGCATGGCGATCTGCTACGACGGCTGGTTCCCGGAAAGCTACCGCCTCAACGCGCTGCAGGGCGCCGACATCGTCTGCGTGCCGACCAACTGGGTGCCGATCCCAGGCCAGGCCGAGGGCCGCGAGGCGATGGCCAACATTCTGGCAATGGCGGCGGCACATTCCAACTCGATCTTCATCGCCTGCGCCGACCGCGTCGGCGTCGAGCGCGGCCAGCCGTTCGAGGGCCAGAGCCTGATCGTCAGCTACACCGGCTGGCCGATCGCCGGCCCCGCCAGCCGCGACAGGGAGGAGATCGTGATCGCGGATGTGGCGCTCGGCGAAGCCCGCCGCGCCCGCAACTGGAACGCCTTCAACCAGGTCCTGCGGGACCGCCGCTCCGACGTCTATGATGAGATGCTCGGCAGCGAGGTCAAACGGGGGTGGTACTGACTGCTTCACGACAATTTTCATTTCGACCATTCACGGAGGACAATCGATGACGTCGCGTTTGATCACCACCTCGCTGGCGCTCGCCCTTGCGGCGACCGCGCTCTCGCCTGCTTTGGCCGCAGATCCGATCAAGATCGGCGTGCCCGTCGGCCTGTCCGGCGCCAACTCCGTCGTTGCGCCATCGGTGGTGCAATCCGCCGAGCTCGCTGTCGAGGAGATCAACGCCAAGGGCGGCGTGCTCGGCCGCAAGCTGGAGCTGGAAGTCGCTGACGACGCCTCGGGCGCGGCAGGCGCGCAGAAGGCGTTCGACGCACTGATCTTCCAGAAGAAGGTCAACGTCCTGATCTCGATGGAGACCAGCGCGGCCCGCAATGCCGGCCTGCCGATCGTCGCCCGCGGCAAGACGCCCTACATCTACACCTCGTTCTACGAGGGCAAGTCCTGCAGCCCCTATCTCTACGTCAACGCCTGGGTGCCGGACCAGCAGGTGCCGCCGATCGTCGACTACTTCAACAAGGAGAAGAAGGCGAAGAACTATTTCCTGATCGGCTCCGACTACGCCTTCGGCCGCGGCATGCTGGCCTTTACGAAGATGTACATCGGGAAGACGGGTGGCAAAGTCGTCGGCGAGGAATACCTGCCGATGGACGGCTCGGACTGGACCTCGATCATCTCCAAGCTCAAGGCCTCGGGCGCCGATGCGCTGATCACCTCGACCGCAGGCGGCGCGCCGAACGTCACCCTGACCAAGCAGCTGCGCGCCGCCGGCGTGAACCTGCCCTACGGCAACCTCGCTGTCGACGAAGGCACCGCCAAGGGCATGGGCGCCGATGCCGCCGGCATCTATCTGTCCGCGTCCTACGTGACCGGCATCGATACGCCGGCCAACAAGACCTTCCTGGCGTCGATGGCCAAGAAGTTCGGCGCCGAGTTGAAGACTCCTAACGATCTCTCGGTTCCGGAATATGAGGCGGTCTACGCCTACAAGGCCGCGGTCGAGAAGGCCGGCAGCACCGACCAGGACAAGGTGCTGAAGGCGCTGGCCGAGGTGTCGGTCGACGGGCCGCGCGGCACCATCAAGATGGACAAGCAGCGCCACGCGCCGCTGACGATGTATCTCGGCCAGGTCCAGGCCGACGGCAGCGTGAAGGTGATCCAGAGCTTTGCGAATGTCGATCCCGGCGCACAGTGCCCGGGCAAATCCTGACCGATCAGACCCTGATCGCGTATGATCCCGCGGGGCGGACGCAGGCCCGCCCCGCTTCTCTCAAGTGGAAGTAACCATGCTGACCGTCGCCCTCGATGCCGTCACGACGGCCGCCATGCTCTTCATCATCGCCGCCGGTCTCCTGATCGTGTTCGGCGTCATGAAGATCATCAATTTCGCCCATGCCGCCTTTCTCACCGTCGGCGCCTACGCCGCGCTGGTCGGCACTCAGTTGAACCTGCCCTGGTTCCTGATCCTGCCGCTGGCCTTCGCTGCTGGCGCCGTCTGCGGCGGGGTCACCGAGGTCGTGATCGTCCGGCGTCTCTACAAGCGCCCGCTCGACGCGATCCTGGCGACTTGGGGACTCGGCATCGTGCTCGGACAGCTCATTACGTTGATGTTCGGCCGCGAGGTCCAGTTCGTACAGGCGCCGATTTCGGGAACGGTCCATCTGCTCGGCGCCGACTATTCGGCCTACCGGCTGGCAATGATCGTCGCCGCGTTGATTGTCGCGTTGCTGTTCACGGGTCTGCTCAATGGAACACGGCTCGGCCTTTCGACCAAAGCCGTGATCATGAACGAGATGCTCGCGCAGGGCCTTGGTGTCGATTCCTCGCGCGTCAGACTCATCACTTTTTCGCTCGGCAGCGGGCTTGCGGCGCTCTCCGGCGCCCTGATCACACCGCTCTCCAGCGTCGATCCGAACATGGGCGTCCCATGGCTGATCGGCGCGTTCATGCTCGTCATGGTGTCAGGCGGTTCCCTGCTTGCGCTCGCCGGCTCCTGCGCCGTGCTCGGGACCCTGCAAGTCTTGGTCTCCACCTTCGTCAATCCGATCCTTGGCGGACTCACCATTGCGATCTGCGCAGCCATCGTGCTGCGGATCCGGCCGGAGGGTTTTGCCCGTGCCTGATGCGCGTCCACTCGCCTCGCCCCACACACCGGCGTCGCGCCGTCCCTTGCCGCGCCTGATCGTCCCAGCCTTGCTGGTGGCGATGGCGGCCAGCCTGATCGTCGTCGCGCCCCTGCTGCTCGACACCTACCTGGTGAACATCCTGGTCCGCGCCTGCTTCGTCGCCATCGCCGCCATCACCGTCGACATCATGTGGGGCTATTGCGGAACGCTGACGTTCGGCCAGTCGGCGTTCTTCGGCATCGGCGCCTATGCGCTCGCAATCATGTTCACCGAATATGGCTTCGGCACTTGGCAGGTGTGTGCAGCAATCGCTGCCGCGGTCGTCGTTGCTGCAGGGGTCGCGGCCTTCACCGGCTGGCTGTCGTTCTATCCCGGCTCGACGCCGCTTTATGCCTCGGTGATCTCGCTGGTCGTTCCGATCGTGCTGGTGCAGATCCTCTATTCCGGCGGCACATTCACCGGCTCGTCGAGCGGACTTGTCGGCTTCGAAAGCTTTGATCTGGAGATCGAGACCTGGCTGCAACTCGCTGGCCTCGGACTGCTGGCGACCGCAGTGCTTGCGCTCGTCGTGATGCGCAGTGACACCGGCCGTCTGCTGGCGGCGCTGCGCGACAACGACGCACGCTGCACCTATCTCGGCATCGACACGTCCCGGCTGCGTATCACGGTGCTGATATTGTCCGCGATCGTCTCCGCGCTGGCCGGCTTCTTCTATGCCGGATTCGGCGGCATCGCCGCGCCCGAAAACGCGAGCTTCACCTTCGGAACCAACCTCGTGATCATGGTCGCGCTCGGCGGCCGCGGCACCGTGATCGGTCCGGTGATCGGCGCGCTGTGCATCGAGGTGGCGAGCGCCTACCTTGCCAATAGCCTCCCCTATGTGTGGGAGCTGATCGTCGGGCTTGCGCTGATCATCGTGATCCTTGTTTTCCCCGACGGCCTGCTCGGTGCTGTGATGCGCCTGGTCAAGCGCGGAGGTTCGGGACGGAGCACTGCGACGACGCTGCGCCAGGCCGCCGCCGCCACGGCCGTCAGCAATCCGGACGCCGTTGCCATCGAAGTTCGCGCGCTCGGCAAGCATTATGGCAGTCTCGCAGTGCTGGACGGCGTGCAGTTCACGGCATATCGCGGCGAATTGCTGAGCCTTGTCGGCCCCAACGGAGCCGGCAAGACCACCTTGATCCGCTGTCTCTCCGACGGCCGCGAGCGCTCGACCGGCGACGTCGCGATCGCCGGCCATGACATCGTACGGCTGCCGCCGGATCGCGTCGTCCGTTTTGGTCTCGGGCGCAAGTTCCAGACGGCTTCGGTATTCGAGACGCTGACCGTCGCAGAGTGCCTGCGCGTCGCGCGGACACATGCTGATCCTCCCGCACTGACGTCGCGCGCGATGACGCTCGCGCTGCCGCCTGCAGCCATGTCGGTCGTCGAACGCTCCGGGCTCAGCGAGCGGCTCGACGAGGACGCGCGCAATCTGAGCCACGGGCTCAAGCAGGCACTCGAACTCGCGATGGTGCTGTCGCTCGAGCCCGACGTGCTGCTGCTGGATGAGCCAACCGCCGGACTGACGCGCGCGGAACGACAGAGCTTCGCCGACATCCTCACCGCCCTCGCCCGCCGCGACCGGCTCTGCATTCTCCTGGTCGAGCACGATCTCGACTTCGTGCGCGAGATTTCGTCGCGCATCATCGTGCTGCACCAGGGACGCCTCGCGCTCGACGGCTCGGTCGACGAGGTCGTGAACAGCGAGCTGGTGCGCGAAATATACACCGGACAGCATGTTCCGCATGCGGAGGCCATCGCATGAGCAGCGTTCTGGACGTCAACGAGCTGGCGAGCGGCTACGGCTCGTCGGAGGTGATCAGCAATGTCGGTTTTGCGCTCGGCAAAGCCGAAACCCTCGCCATCGTCGGCAAGAACGGCATGGGCAAGACCTCGCTGCTCAAGGCCATCGTCGGCTTCCTGCCGGCCTGGCGCGGCCGCGTGCAACTTGCAGGCAAGGACGTGACGCGGATAGCGCCGCATCTGAAGCGGAAGATGGGGCTGGTCTATGTTCCCCAGGAACATGCGCTGTTCCAGGACCTGTCGGTCCGCGACAATCTCAGACTTGGCGTGCTCACGGACGATGACATGACCGCGCGGTTCGAGCAGGTCGGCGGCTGGTTTCCCGTGCTGACCAAGCGGCTGAGCCAGCGGGCCGGCACGCTGTCCGGCGGCGAGCAGAAGATGCTGATCGTGGCGCGCGCGCTGATGGCGAAGCCCGACGTGCT
Organism: Bradyrhizobium oligotrophicum; assembly: GCA_050641875.1. GTDB lineage: Bacteria > Pseudomonadota > Alphaproteobacteria > Rhizobiales > Xanthobacteraceae > Bradyrhizobium > Bradyrhizobium oligotrophicum_B. The sequence continues at coordinate 4,645,114 of CP192619.1, read as the reverse complement.
GCTGCTCGACGAGGTCACGGAAGGTCTGCAGCCCTCCGTCGTCGACCGGCTGTCCGAGGTGCTGGTGCGCGTCCGGCGTGAGATCGGCACCTCCATGATCGTGGTCGAGCAGCATCTGCCATTCGCGCTTTCGATCAGCGACCGCTACCTCGTGTTCAAGCGCGGCGAGATCGTCGATGCCGCCGCGGTCGATCGTGACTCCGCCGCGCGCATCGACGAGCACATGCGCATCTAGCGGACCCGTCGCCGCGAGAACAGCGAGATCAGGACCGGCAGCGTGATGAGGATGACCACCGGCGCCAGCATCATGCCGGTGACCACCACGATCGCGAGCGGCTTCTGCACCTGCGAGCCGATGCCGGTCGACACCGCGGCCGGCATCAGGCCGATGCCGGCGACGACGCAGGTCATCAGCACCGGACGAAGCTGCAATTCGCCGGTGCGGATGACCGCCTCGATGCGGTCGACGCCCTCGTCGATCAGCTGGTTGAACTGCGACAGGATGATGATGCCGTCCATCACGGCGATGCCGAACAAGGCGATGAAACCGATCGCCGCCGAGACGCTGAACGGGATGCCGGTCAAAACGAGGCCGACCACGCCGCCGAAGATCGCCATCGGGATCACGCTCATCGCGAGCAAGGTATCGGCCATCGAGCCGAAATTGAACCACAAGAGCACGCCGATCAGGGCGAGGCTTATCGGCACCACGATCGACAGCCGCTTGATCGCGTCCTGCAGATTACCGAACTCGCCGACCCACTCGACACGCGAGCCCGGCGGCAACTGCACCTGCTCGGCGACCTTCTGCTGCGCCTCCTGGATCGCGCTGCCGAGGTCGCGCTCGCGCACCGAGAACTTGATCGGCAGATAGCGCTCCTGCTGCTCGCGGTAGATATAGGCTGCGCCCGAGACCAGCTTGATGGTCGCGACCTCGCTCAGCGGAATCTGGGTGATGCCGTTCGGCCCCTGCACGCCGATGCGCAAATTCTCGATCGCCTCCGCGCTCTTGCGATATTCCGGCGCCAGACGAACGATGATCGGGAAATGCCGGTCGGAGCCGGGCTCGTAGAGATCGCCCGCTGTGTCGCCGCCGATCGCGACCTTGATGGTGGCGTTGATGTCGCCGGGCGCCAGCCCGTAGCGCGCGGCCTTGGCACGGTCGATGTCGATCTGCACGGTCGGCTGGCCGAGCGAGGTGAACACCGCAAGGTCGGTGACGCCCTGCACCGTCGATAGCACCTGCTTGATCTTGTTGGCGGTGTCGGTCAGCGCCTGCAGATCGTTGCCATAGAGCTTGATCGAGTTCTCGCCCTTCACGCCGGACACGGCTTCGGAGACGTTGTCCTGCAGATATTGCGAGAAGTTGAACTCGACGCCGGGAAAGCGGTCGTCGAGCTGCTTCAAGAGCTCCGCAGTAAGCTGGTCCTTGTCCTTGGTGCCGGGCCAGTCCTTCACCGGCTTCAGCGGCGCGAAGAACTCGGCATTGAAGAAGCCCGCGGCATCGGTGCCGTCGTCGGGACGGCCGTGCTGCGAGACCACCGCATCGACCTCGGGCCGCGCGCGGATGATCTTGCGCATCTCGTTGACGTAGGCGTTACCCTCCTGCAACGAAATCGTCGGCGGCAGGGTCGCACGGATCCAGAGATTGCCTTCCTCCAGCTTGGGCAGGAATTCGAGCCCGAGCAGCCGGCCGACCACCACGGTCAGCAGCACGAGACCGATCGCGCCGGTCATCACCAGATTGCGGTTGCCGACCGCCCAGCGCAGCACCGGCGAATAGATCGCGTGCAGCAGACGCATCAGCCGGGTCTCGGTTTCCTCGACATGTGCCGGCAGGATGATCGCGCTCAGCGCCGGCGTCACGGTGAAGGTCGCGAGCAGACCGCCGGCGAGCGCATAGGCATAGGTGCGGGCCATCGGCCCGAAGATGTTGCCCTCGACGCCGCTCAGGGTGAACAGCGGCAGGAAGGCGGCGATGATGATCGCCGCGGCAAAGAAGATCGAACGCGACACGTCGGCAGCCGCCGACAGGATCGCGTGGCTCTTCATGCCCATCATCGTCTCGGGCGAGATGTGGCTCTCCTCGGCCTCGGACAATGGCGTGGTTTGCGTCAGCCGGCGGAAGATCGCCTCGACCATGATGACGGTGGCATCGACGATCAGGCCGAAATCGATCGCACCGACCGACAGCAGGTTGGCGGACTCGCCGCGCAGCACCAGGATGATGACGGCGAAGAACAGCGCAAACGGAATCGTGGCGCCGACGATCAGCGCGCTGCGCAGATTGCCGAGGAACACCCACTGCAAGAGCACGATCAGGCCGATGCCGACCACCATGTTGTGGAGCACGGTGTGCGTCGTGGTGTCGATCAGGTCCTTGCGGTCGTAGATGCGCTCGATCCGCACGCCGGGCGGCAGGATCGTGGAGTTGTTGATCTGGTCGACCAATTGTTCGACACGGGCGATGGTCGGCGAGCTCTGCTCACCACGCCGCATCAGCACGATGCCCTGAACGATGTCGTCGTTGTCGTTGAGGCCGGCGATGCCGAGCCGCGGCTTCTCCGCCACCGTGACATTGGCGACGTCCTTCACCAGCACCGGATTGCCGCCGCTCTGCGACACCATGGTGTTGGCCAGGTCATCCATCGAGCGGATCAGGCCGACGCCGCGCACGACCGCCGACTGCGTGCCGATCTCGACCGTGTTGCCGCCGACATTGATGTTGGAGTTGCCGACCGCCTGCAGCAGCTGCGGCAGGGTCAGACCGTTGGCGACGAGCTTGTTGAAGTCGACCTGGATCTCATAGGTCTTGGTCTTGCCGCCCCAGCCGGTGACGTCGATGACGCCAGGCACCGCGCGGAAGCGGCGCTGCAGCACCCAATCCTGCAAGGTCTTGAGGTCGAGCACGCTGTAGCCCGGCGGACCGCGCAAGCGATAGCGATAGATTTCGCCGACCGCGCTGAGCGGCGAGATCTGTGGCGTGACGTTGCCCGGCAGCGGCGACAGCTGCGACAGCCGGTTCAGCACCTGCTGCAGGGCTTCGTCGTAGGTGTAGTCGAACGAGAACTGCAGCTTGACGTCGGACAGGCCGTACAACGAGATCGTTCGGATGGTGCGCAGGTTCTTGATGCCGGCGACCTGGGTCTCGATCGGGATCGTGATGTAGCGCTCGATCTCCTCGGCCGAGAGGCCGGGGCTCTGCGTCACGATGTCGACCATCGGCGGGGTCGGATCGGGATAGGCTTCGATGTTGAGCTGGCGGAACGCGATCAGGCCGCCGATCAGGATGGCGACGAACATTCCGACCATCAGGAAGCGCCGCTGGACGGCGATGGCGACGAGACGGTCCATTCAGATCGGCACTTTCAGAAAGGCAGGCAGGAGGACCGCATCTCAGCTGCCCGAGGCTGCGCGATCGATGAACAGGCTGCCCTTGGTCACGATCTGCTCGCCCGAGCTCAGATTGCTTTCGACCGCGACCTGATCGCCATTGATCAAACCGGTCTTGATCTTGCGCAGCTCGATCGACTTGTCGGGACGAGCGACCCAGACGCGAACCTGGTTGCCTTCGTAGATCAGCGCCTGTCGGGGCACTGCGACGGCAGGCTGTTCGCCCGGCGAATAGATCGTCACGTTGGCGAACATCTCCGGCTTCAGCAGCCCGTCCTTGTTGTCGATGGTGGCGCGGACGAGAAGCCGACGCGTTGCCGGATCGATCGAGGCGGCGACATAGTTGATGCTGGCCTTGAGCGGCCGGCCGGGCAGCGCCAGCACGTTGACGAGAATCTCCTCGCCGACGTTCACCAGCGCGGCGTCGCTCTCGCGGACAAAGGCGGTGAGCCAGACCGTGGAGAGATCGCCGATCACGAAGACCGGGTCGCTCGCGCCGGAATTGACATATTGCCCGGGGCCGACCTTGCGCTGCACGACCGTGCCGGCGATCGGCGAATAGATGGTGATCTCGCGGTCGATCACGCCCTTGCTCTGGAAATCGGTGATCGCGGCATCGGTGAAGCCGAGGATGCGCAGCTTGTTGCGCGCCGCCTCGAGCGCCGTTTGTGACGACCGCATGTCATTCTGGGCCTGAACGGAGGTCGCCTCCGCCTGCTGGAAATCCTTCAGCGGGATGGCCCGGCCTTCGAACAGGTCCTTGGCGCGTTTGAACTGGATGTCGGCAAGGTCGAGCGCGGACTTCGCCTTGTTCATGGAGGTGATGGCGGCGATGAAATCGTTCTGGGCCTGCACGGTGTCGGCGGCCTCGATCACGAACAGCGGCTGGCCCTGGCGCACGGTCTCGCCTGGGCGGGCGAGCAGCTTGGTGACGCGGCCGGCATAGGGGAGAACACCGGCGTCGAGCGGTCCTCGTCGACGGCAACCTTGCCCTCGGTAATGTGCTCGGCACGGAATATCTTTTCGCAGACCGGCTCGATGGTCAGCGTCGCCCATTCCGCCGCCGACGGGGTGAAGGTGGTGCCGTTACGTTTGGACTGGCTGGAGAGCTCGATATTGTCTTTACCGACCGATCCCGAGTGGAATTGCATGTAGCCATAGCCGCCCGCGCCGGCCATCGCCAGGGCAGCCAGGCCGATCAGCAGCCGTTTGGTGCTGAGCATCTGCGGGGATGGGTTCATGTCAGACGCCATGGCTGGTCAGATCGGCTCGCTTTATCTGTCGACGATTCCGGCTCTGGCGGTCTCATCGTTGCGCTAATAGTGCGGAACTGGAGCTTTAAACAACCTAAAAATCGCCCCACTCGCCTCTGTTTTGCTTTAAAAATTTGAAAGTTGAACGACAGCCGTTCAGCTTGCATTCAGCTCGTTCTGGGCAATCGCGGTTTCATCGCGACGCACCATGAACGCGTCGCGCGCACGGCGGATCGCCGTGACGGTGTTGCCAGTCTGTGGGCCAACCTTCGCGGGTACCCTCCTACTCCAGCCTCACCTCCATGCTCCGGATTTGCGTTCCGGCTCGGACGGGATCGCAACGTCGTACATATCCGCAAAAATCGTGTCATGGTTTCCACGGCCCTGCGATGGGTGACGGTCCATCGTGCGATCGACCCTTTCACACATGAATACGTCGTCCCGCGGCGCGGATGCGTCCGAGTCTTGCCGATCGCTTCACCCTCTCGTGAAGAGGGCGCAGGGAAGGCCAGGCGCCGGCTGGCGCCTGCGGCCCGCCTGCGAAAAGAATGCAGGCGGCAGGTACCACAGGTGCAGCCGAGAACGCCCGGCCTTCCCTGCGCGATGGTTTTCACGTTTACTGCGTACTCTCCCCGGTGTCCGGCTTGTTAGCCACCGTCGTCGGCGGGAACATCATCACCCGCGAACTTGACGCCAGCATCGGGGCGCCAGGACCATACGCCTTCACGTCCGCGTCACGCCGTTCGTCCGCGTAAGCCAAGCTACGCTGCGGCATGAACACAGCCACCGCTCCCCGCCTCGCGTGTCGTGACGATCGCGCGCTACGCCCCTTGTGTTCAGAAAGTCTGTCAAGATGCGCGAACGGGCGGTTCTCGCAAAACCGCCCGTCGCTGGATCTGAGCCCGTAACGCCCCAAACGCGGCAGAGCCTGTTTCAGAGCGAGGGACAGCTCCGGTGGTCTTCCTCAACCCGAACAGTTGCAAGGGCCTCGAGCCCATACAAGGCAAGGAAGGGAGTGGATGATGACACAAATCGCAAACGGTGTCGCCGGCATCGATGTGGCCAATGACAAGGTGGACGTCTGCATTCGCAGCCTCGGACGACGGCAGGCGTTCCCGAGCACTGCGCAAGGGCACCGCCAGCTGGTGGCCTTGCTTCGCAAGCACAAGGTGAACAAGGCCGTCATGGAGGCCAGCGGCGGTTACGAGCGCGAATGGGCCAAGGTGTTGCGCCAGGCCGGCGTGGAGGTGCGGATCGTCGATCCCAAGCGGGTTCGCAACTTTGCCCTGTCGGCCGGTCGACTGGCGAAGAACGACACGATCGATGCGGAGATGATCGCCTGGTTCGCCGAGACGTTCAACGACGCACCGAGCCAGACCTACGATGCTGCACGCGAGGAACTGGCGGGGCTGGTGAAAGCACGCAAGAACCTGATGGATCTGAAAACCCGTCTGCAGAACCAGAACGAGCATGTCGTGCAGGGATTGGCGCAGAAGGCCCATTCCCAGGTGTTGAAGACGCTCGCGGCCCAGATTGCGAAGCTCGAGGCTGCGATCTCGGCCAAGGTCAAGGCCACACCGGAGTTTGCCGAGCGCGCCGAGATCATCGAAAGTGTGCCAGGGCTTGCCGGCACGACCTCCGCCATCCTCATTGCAGGAGCGCCAGAGCTCGGCAAGGTGAGTGACGAGATCGCCGCGGCCCTGATCGGGGTCGCCCCTTACGACGACGACAGCGGCAAGCGCCGAGGCGAGCGCCACATCAAGGGAGGGCGACGCTGGGTGAAAAACGGCCTGTTCCTTCCCTGCCTCGGCGCAGCGACCCAGCATAATCCGGTGCTCAAGGCCTACTATCAGCGTCTCACCGCCAAGGGCAAGGAGCCCAAAGTTGCGCTCATCGCCTGCATGCGCAAGCTGATTGTCATCCTCAACACGATGATCGGGCGCGGAGAAAAATGGAATCCTAAGTCACCACGCGTTGCAGTGAGCTGATCGAGCGCCATGCCGCGCTCGGTCCACGACCGAGCGCATGCCAAGCCCAAAGGACGGCGAGCGGACGGGGTCAAGGCCTTGAGCCGCCGAAGGCGGGGCGCGTCTCGCGCCAGCCTTGAGGCCGGCCGGTCGCCGGCCTACCTCAACAGCACAGTTGCTCTGCGGTGAGGCGGGATGCGCGGAATAGAGCATGATTTCGGAAAAAATGAAAGTGAATTTTTGGGCGCAGCATCGATTTTTCTGGATGTCGGAAACGCACTACCGGACTCCCACGTGACGGTGAGTATCGTGCCGCCTACGAAGGCCGTATCCACCGTGTCGCGGCGAATCCGACGCACATCAATGGAAATCCCTTGAGCGTGGCAGGATGCGGACGTTGCGGGGTGGCTGACGCGCTGGGAGGGATTGTCGGGGTGATCGCGGCGGTCGTCGTTGAGCGGCTCGGCGGGCATCGGGCCGTGCGGGACGGCGCCGAGACGATCGTCCGACAACAACGCGAGGTCGGCGCTGCGGTCGACGAGGCGCTCGGCGACGAGATGCACGACCTTCTCGGGGCTGCTCTGGATGCGGCCTTCGACCAGCACGAGGCGCGCGCCCATCACCTCCTTGCGGAAGGTCTCCATCACCTTCGGCCAGACGACGATGTTGGCGATCCCGGTCTCGTCCTCCAGAGTCATGAACACGACGCCCTTGGCGCTGCCGGGCCGCTGCCGCACCAGCACCACGCCGGCGCAACGGACGCGACGGCGGTCGTTGGCGTCGTTCACGTCGTGGCAGGCCAGCACGCCCTCGGCCGTGAAGCGCTGGCGCAGGAACTCCATCGGATGGCCCTTCAGGGACAGACGAATGGTCTGATAGTCCGCGACCACGTGCTCCGGCAGCGGCATCTCCGGCAGCGGCTTGGCGCCCTCGTCCGGCTGCTCGCGGGCGATGGTGGCCTCGAACAGCGGCAGCGGCACGTCGTCGGGCAGCCGGCGCACGGCCCAGAGCGCGGCGCGACGGTCCAGCCCGAGCGAGCGGAACGCATCGGCATCGGCCAGCAGCAAGAGCGCGCGCTTGGGCAAGGCGGTGTCGCGAGCGAAGTCTTCCAGCGAGGTGAAGAGCCCGCGGGCGCGCGCCTCGATGATGCGGTCGGCCCAGTCGTCTTCGTGGTCGTCGTTCTGGAGCGACGAATGAATTTGTTTGTCGTTGTCATTCCGGGGCGACGCGACAGCGTCGAGCCCGGAATCCCTAACCCCGATCGGGAGTATGGATTCTCCGATGCGCAATTGCGCATCGTGGCTCGCGCTGCGCGCGCCCCGGAATGACGATGAGGAGAGAGCCCCCCGTCACCTGGGACTGAAGATGTTGAAGCAGCCAACGTCTCCCTCCGCATCTTCTCCGACAATCGTTTGATCCGCTCCTCGTCGCGGTCGATCCAGCGGAAGCCATCGATCTGGCGGAAGCCAAGGCGGACGGCGCAGTATTTGCCGCCCGTTTCCTCCAGCGTGTTGTCGGCGAAGCTATGGGACACGTCGATGTTCCGGATCTCGACGCCGTTCTTGTGGGCGTCGCCGACGATCTGGGCCGGAGCGTAGAAGCCCATCGGCTGCGAGTTCAAGAGCGCGCAGCAGAACGCATCCGGGTGGAAGCGTTTCAGCCAGGACGAGACATAGACCAGTTGCGCGAAGCTCGCGGCGTGACTTTCCGGAAAGCCATAAGAACCAAAACCCTTGATCTGGTCGAAGCAGCTCTTGGCGAAGGCCGGATCGTAGCCGCGCGCGATCATGCTGGTGACCATCTTCTCCTCGTAGGAGCCGATGGTGCCGACGTTGCGGAACGTCGCCATCGCGCGGCGCAGGCCGTTGGCCTCCTCCGGCGAGAACTTGGCGGCCTCGATCGCAATCCGCATCGCCTGCTCCTGGAACAGCGGCACACCGAGTGTCTTGTGCAGAACCTTATAGAGCTCGTCGGCGGGACCGTGATCCGATGACGGCGACGGATAGGTCACCTTCTCCTGATTGTTCCGACGGCGGAGATACGGATGCACCATGTCGCCCTGGATCGGCCCGGGCCGGACGATCGCGACCTCGATGACGAGATCGTAGAACTCGCGCGGCTTCAGCCGCGGCAGCATGTTCATCTGGGCACGGCTCTCGACCTGGAATACGCCGAGCGACTCGCCCTTGCACAGCATGTCGTAGACTTCGGGGTCCTCGCGCGGCACGGTGGCCAGCTCGTAGTGGATGGCCTTGTGCCGTTCGATCAGCGCAAAGCTCTTGCGGATGCAGGTCAGCATGCCCAGCGCGAGCACGTCGACCTTCATCATGCTGAGCGCGTCGACATCGTCCTTGTCCCACTCGATGAAGGTGCGGTCATCCATCGCGGCATTGCCGATCGGCACGTAGCTGTCGAGTCGATCTTGCGTCAGCACATAGCCGCCGACATGCTGCGACAGATGGCGCGGAAAGGTGATCAGCTCGGCGGCGAGCTCGACCGCGCGGCGGATCATCGGATTGTGCGGATCGAGCCCGGCCTGGCGCACCTGCATGTCGGACAGGCCGTCGCCCCAGCTGCCCCACACGGTGTCGGCGAGCACGGAGGTGACGTCCTCGGTCAGGCCCAGCGCCTTGCCGACGTCGCGGAATGGCGCTGCGCGGGCGATAATGGATGACGGTGGCGATGATCGCCGCGCGGTGGCGGCCGTAGCGGCGATAGACATATTGCATCACCTCCTCGCGCCGCGAATGCTCGAAATCGACGTCGATATCAGGCGGCTCCAGCCGCTCCTTGGAGATGAAGCGCTCGAACAAGAGATCGATCTTGGTCGGATCGACCGAGGTGATGCCGAGCACGTAGCACACCGCCGAGTTAGCTGCGGAGCCGCGGCCCTGGCACAGGATGCCCTGGCTGCGGGCGTAGCGGACGATGTCGTGAACCGTGAGGAAATAATGCGCGTAGTTGAGCTCGGCGATCAGCGCCAGCTCTTTTTGAGGACCGCGCGCAGCCTGTCGTCGAGGTCGTCGCCGAAACAGGTCTTGGCACCGGCCCAGGTCCGGTCCTCCAGATGTCCCTGCGCGGTCTTGCCGGGCGGCACCGGCTCGTCGGGATATTGGTATTTGAGCTGGTCGAGCGAGAAGACGATGCGGTCGGTGAAGCGGATGGTCTCGGCGATCGCGTCGGGATGATCGCGAAACAGCCGCGCCATCTCGTGTCCCGGCTTGAGATGGCGCTCGGCATTGGCCTGCAGGCGACGGCCGATCGTCTCGATCGAGGCCTTCTCGCGGATGCAGGTCAGCACGTCCTGAAGCATCCGCTGCTGGGGATGGTGATACAGCACGTCATTGGTGGCGATCAGCGGCACCTTCACCGATGCGGCGATGCGCGCCAGCCGCGCCAGCCGGCGGCGGTCGTCGCCGCGATACAGCAGGCTCGCCGCGAGCCACACGCCTTCGGCTCGACTATCCTTCAGCCGCGTCAGGACTTCGCCGACGACAGCCTCGTCGAAGCGATGCGGCGGCATCAGCACCAGGAGCTGCCCCTCGATGAATTCGAACAGATCCTCGAAGTGCAGGCGGCAGTCGCCCTTGGCGACCTTGTCGGCTTCGCTGCCGCGCTTGCCACGGGTGAGCAGCTGGCACAGCCGGCCGTAAGCGGCGCGGTCGCGCGGATAGACCAGAATGTCCGGTGTGCCGCAACTGAAGACGAGCCGCGCGCCGTAGAGCAGCTTCGGCCTGTAGCTCAGCTTGTCATTGCCGAGCTCGCTGTAGGCGCGCACGATGCCGGCCAGCGTGTTGTGGTCGGCGATGCCGATGGCGGTGAGGCAATATTCGGCGGCCTGGTGCACATAGTCCTGCGGATGCGAGCCGCCGTGCAGGAACGAGAAATTGGTGGTGACGCCGATCTCGGCATAGGCGGCGGGGGTCATGGCGTGGCCGCGGAGGCTTGGGCGGCGCGCGGCCTAAGCGATGCAAACGGCGGGCTGTTCGGCTGGCACAGCTGCCCACCCTCCCCTGGAGGGGAGGGTCGGCGCGCGCAACGCGCGCGGCGGGGTGGGGTGAGCCCAGCAAATGGTCGTCATTGCGTCGACACGTCCGAACTGTCAGCGTCTCGGCTTCGGCAAAAATCAGCACCGCGCGGGTGGATGGTCTGTCACCCCACCCCGGCTCGCATGCGCGCATGCGAGCCGACCCTCCCCCTTCAGGGGAGGGTGAGCAGCGGGCTTGTCGTGAGATCGTCCCTGCTCTCATGCGAACAGACCGTGCATGTACCAGGCGGGCTGCACGGGCAGACCCTCCTTCGGTTCGAGCTCGCGGTCATACAAACCATCGCGGTAGAGCCAGAAGCGCAGGCCGTGCTCGTCCTCGACGCGGAAATAGTCGCGCGTCAGCCCCTGCCCGTCCGGCCGCCACCATTCCATGGCAATGCGCTCCGGGCCTTCGGCGCGCACGACCGCATGCGCGGCGCGGCGCCAGACGAAACGCGCGGGCGGGCCGTCCGGCACGCCGGCGATGACCTGGATCACTTCGGGGTGCGCGAACAGCCGCAGAGGGCGCAGCGGCGGCTCGCCGTCGTTGCGCTCCGGCCAGTCGGCCGTGCTGGTGGCCGCGAGATTGTGCTGCGCCGGCAGGCGGCAGCGCCGCACGCTCGGGGATGTGGGTGTCGACCGGCAGATGCACCACCACGCGCTTGCCGCCGATGCGCGCGGCGATGCGGTCGATCAAAGCCGACAGCTCGTCATTGTCGTGGACATGGGCGTCGAGATCGCGCTGCTGCTGCACCACGATCTCGCTGCGGCTTGCCGACAGCCGGATCATGTCGAAGCCGAAGCCAGGGTCGAGCGGATCGCTCAACGCCTCCAGACGTTCGCGGAACAGCCGGTCGATGACGGCGGCCTCGGTGACCGGCTGGCCGGTATCGACCGCGATGACGCGCACCAATCCATCGGTGCGGAAGAAGCAGGCCTCCAGCCGCCGCGCGCCCCTACCCTGCTGCGCCATCGCCGCCACCAGCATCGCGGCCAGGCTGGAGAGGCTGGCCACGATCACGGTATCGGTCGCCACCGGCTCGGCGAAGCGCTTGTCGACGATGTAGTCCGGCGGGACTTTTCGCGGGCTGATCGGCGCATCGGCCTCGCCGAGCGCTTGCGCCAGCACACGGGTGAAGGCGGCGCCGAACCGCGCGGTGATCTCGTTGCGGCCGCGCGCGGCGACGTCGCCGATCGTCTTCAAGCCGGCGCGGCGCAGGCCGAGCGTGATGACCTCGCTGCCGCCGAGCGCGGCCACCGGGAGCGGCGCGACGGCGGCGGCCTCCTCACCGTCAGGCACGATGCGACCATGCAGTTGCCGGTTCAGCGTGCGTGCGCACACGGCGTTGGAGGCGATCGCCGCCGACACAATGAGGCCATGCGCGGTCAGCGCGTCGCAGACCGACCGCATCAGCCTGGCTTCGCCGCCGAACAGATGCACGCAGCCGGTGATGTCGAGCGACAACCCATGCGGGGGATCGAGCGCCACCAGCGGCGTGAAGCGGTCGCACCAGTCGGCGATACCCTCCAGCATATGAGCGTCAGCGGCGAGATCGGCCTCGTGCGCGACGAGGTCGGGACAGACCGCGCGGGCATTCGCCAAGGGCTGGCCGAGCGACACACCGTGGCGCGCCGCCGCTTCGTCCTGCGAATGGATCAAGAGCGCATTGGCGTCCTTGATGACGACGACCTGCGGCTTGCTCTCAGGCGGAGCGCCTGTGAGTGCCCGCTGTCTTTTGATGCGATCGATGGGTAGGCGCGGCAGCCACAGGCTGAGGATCCGCCGCCGGTTCGCTGAAACGGCACGCATCGGGGGTCCACTCCATGATCCATCGTCCGGTCTGGCCGTGACGGTTGCGAATGAGCTCGGCATCGAGGCGCGGCGCGCCCCACGCTATCCAGGGCGTCGAGGGCAGCGACGGCGCGGTGCGAACGATCCAGCGCGTCTCGGCGGTGGAAGGCTCGGGCGTGGCCGCGACGCGCAACATGAGCGCGGTCACGCCGGACTCCTGCGCCGCCAGGGTCAGCTTGCGGCTGGCGACGAGATCGAGCTTTGCGTCTCGCCCCACACCTCCAGCATCACCCCGCCCAGCGCATCGCAGGCGAGCGCGTCGGCCGCGGTGCGCAAGCTGTGATCGAGATCTGGCGCGCGTACGATCACGAGACGGCGCGGATCGAGGCCGAGCTCGGCGAGCCCGCTCATCGACAGCGCCCCCATCTCGCGCTCGGCGAAATCCTGCCGGATCCAGATCAACGGCCGGCGCGCGGCGACACGCGCGGCAAGCCCACACAGGAAGCCGGTCGCGGCCGCCGCCTGGCGGCCGCTCTCGGCGAACACCTCGTGCAGCGCGCCGGTGGCGAGCCCGCCCTGCAGCACCACGTCGGCCGCGTCATGGCCGAGCGCGACCCGGCGCAAATCATGTGCGCCATCTCCCGCCTCGAGCCGGGCAATGCGGCCGCGCAGACGCGCGAGCGTATCCATGCGTGCGCCGGTCATCCGTCGCCGCTCCTCTTCAATCCATCGTGCGGGCGCTGCCGTTCTCAAGTGAAGCAGGCAGTTGAACCCGCGACGACCCTCTTTGTTCATGATACGTTCTAATATAAAGCTAACGCCTTCGAGAGAGTCAATCGGGATTGACCCGGATACGATTCAACGAATGGAATCAAAGGGATTCAAAGGTATGGAGCTGCTCCGAAAGCTGGAGATCCTGGCCGATGCCGCCAAGTACGACGCGTCCTGCGCCTCCAGCGGTACTGAGATGCGGGATTCCCGCGACGGCAAGGGTCTCGGCTCGACCGCGCCCGGGATGGGCATCTGCCACTCCTATGCGCCGGACGGCCGCTGCATCTCGCTGCTCAAGGTTCTGCTGACCAATGCCTGCAACTACGACTGCCTGTATTGCGTCAACCGCGCCTCCTCCAATGTCGCCCGCGCCCGCTTCACGGTCGACGAGGTGGTGAAGCTCACCATCGACTTCTATCGCCGCAACTACATCGAGGGGCTGTTCCTGTCGTCGGGCATCATCCGCAGCCCGGACTACACCATGGAGCAGGTCGTGAGCGTCGCGCGCAAACTGCGCGAGGAGCATCGCTTCCGCGGCTACATCCATCTGAAGACGATTCCGGAGGCCGACGAGGCGCTGATCGCCGAAGCCGGCCGCTATGCCGACCGGCTCAGCATCAACATCGAGACGCCGCTGGAGGCGAGCCTCACCAAGCTGGCGCCGGAGAAGGACCAGCGTGCGATCCGCCGCACCATGGGCCGTCTCAGGCTCAAGCTCGACGAGACCGCGGAGGCAAGGAAGACGGTGCGCAAGGCGCGGCCGCCGCGCTTCGCGCCGGCAGGACAGAGCACGCAGATGATCGTTGGCGCCGACGACGCCAACGACCGCGTCATCCTGTCGACCTCGGCCAATCTCTACGGCGCCTACAAGCTCAAGCGCGTGTATTACTCCGCCTTCAGCCCGATCCCCGATGCCAGCCGCGCGCTGCCGCTGCAGGCCCCGCCTCTGGTGCGCGAGCACCGGCTGTACCAGGCAGATTGGCTGATGCGCTTCTATGGCTTCGATGCCGACGAGATCGTCGAGGAGAACGAGGGCATGCTGCCGCTCGACATCGACCCCAAGCTCGCCTGGGCCCTGCGCCACCGCGACCGCTTCCCGCTCGACATCAACACCGCGAGCCGCGAGGAGCTGCTGCGCGTACCCGGCTTCGGCACCCGCACCGTGCAGCGCATCCTCGCGACCCGCCGCAGCACTACGATCCGCTTTGCGGATCTCGCCCGGCTCAACGTCGTCAGGAACAAGGCGCTGCCGTTCATCGTTCTCTCCGACCACCGGCCACAGCCGTCCCTGCTCGACGGCGCCGGCCTTAAGGCCCGGCTGCGGCCCAAACCGCAGCAGTTGGGATTTGGATTCTAGTCAGGTCGTCATTGCGAGGGGCGAAGCCCCGAAGCAATCCAGGGGCGACACGACGACTCTGGATTCTTCGCTGCGCTCGAATGACGAGAGAGGTGAAATGCACGTCGTAACCCTCGACAGTGACACCGATTTCGACGGCTGGCGTCGGGCGGCGCGGGCGCTGGCGACGAACGACGTCAGGCCGGCGGATGTGAGCTGGAGGGTGAAGGGCGCCGCGCCCGACCTGTTCGACGATCAGGCCGACACGCAGCTCCCCAAGGTGCCCCAAGGCGTGTTCTCCGTGCCGGCGAGCTTCATGGAGCTCGCCGAGAGCGCGATCCTGCACCGCGATCCCAACCGCTTCACCCTGCTCTACCGGCTGCTGTGGCGGCTGCGGACCAACCACGATCTCATGGACATCGCGACCGATCCTGACGTCGCGCAGGCCAATGCGCTGGCGCGGGCGGTGCGCCGCGACGTCCACAAGATGCACGCCTTCGTCCGCTTCCGCGAGGTCGGCCGCGAGCGCGAGGCGCGCTATGTCGCCTGGTTCGAGCCCGAGCACCACATCGTCGAACGCGCCGCGCCATTCTTCGCCCGCCGCTTCGCCGACATGCCGTGGTCGATCCTGACGCCCGAACTCTGCGCCCATTGGGACGGCAGCCACGTCAGCTTCACGCCAGGTGTGAGCAAGGCCGACGCGCCGTCGCAAGACCGGCTGGAAGAGGTGTGGTTGCGTTATTATGCCAGCATTTTCAATCCGGCACGGCTCAAAGTGAAGGCGATGGAAAAGGAGATGCCGAAGAAATACTGGCAGAACCTGCCCGAGGCCAAGCTGATCCAGCCGCTGATCGCTGAAGCCAGCCGGCGCACGTCATCGATGATCGCCGAACCCGGCACCGAACCGCACAAGCCGCAGAAACGCGTCGAGGAGACCGCGATGACCCGCAAGCCAAGAGCCCCCGCGCATGCTGCTGCTGAGACCTCACGTGATGTTGTCGCCGCCGATCTTGAGACCTTGCGTGAAGAAGCCGCTTCCTGCCGCGCCTGCCCGCTGTGGAAGGATGCGACCCAGACCGTGTTCGGCGAAGGTCCTGAGCATGCGCCGCTGATGCTGGTCGGCGAGCAGCCCGGCGACAAGGAGGACCTCGCCGGCCATCCCTTCGTCGGCCCGGCCGGCCAGATGCTCGACCGCGCGCTTGAAGAGGCCGGCATCGACCGGTCCAAGGTCTACGTCACCAATGCGGTGAAGCACTTCAAGTTCGTGCCGCGCGGCAATATCCGGCTGCACCAGAAGCCGAACACGCCGGAGATCAAGGCCTGCCGCCAATGGTACGAGCGCGAACTTGCCGCCGTGCGCCCGGCGCTGGTGGTGGCGATGGGCGCGACCGCCGCGCAAGCGGTGTTCGGCAAGATCACGCAGGTCACCAAGAACCGCGGCCATATCACCGACCTGCCCGACGGTCACCAGGCGATGATCACAGTGCATCCGTCCTATCTGCTGCGCCTGCCCGACGCCGACGCCAAGGCGCGGGAATACGAGCGCTTCGTGAAAGACCTGAAGATCGCCGCCGCCGCGATCAAGCGGGCCCACGCGGCGTGACCGCGGCCGGGCCACCGAGCGTCGAGCGCCAACGCGAAAGCCGGCCTCAGGATTTGCGCGATGTGTAGACGTGCTCGCGCAGCAAGGCCTGGATCAGCGCCGCCCGGTCCGGAAATCCGAGCGATCCCGCCACGTCCGTCTCATCCTGGTCGCCGGCGCCGGCCTGCACCGCGGGCAGGTATCTCGCCATCAGCTCGTCCTCGCTGACGCCGTAATCCGCCGGACAGCCGCGGCCGTCCAGCTCCGTCTGCTTCAGCACCTCGCATTTGTCGCGTGCGCGCGCCAGCAGGTGCTCGAAATGACCGTCGATCCGCGCCCAGTCGGCCAGCGCATTCAGGGCCGAGCCGTTGAGCCCCTTCCTGAACGATCGAATGCGCGCCTCGTCCAGCATCAGCTCCAGAAATTCCGACCGGGTCAGGCCATTGCGCGCGATCCAGGCCTCGAGCTCGGCAGGGTCCATCAGATCCCCTGCCCTGACGAAACCGGATGATCTCCGCGCTCAGCGACTGTGCGTCGACCCTGACGCCGCGGCGTTTCGCCTCGGATGCGGCGAGAAATCGCGCGATCGCCTTGTCGGACAGGTCGCTGCCGCGCACGGCCAGCAGCCGCAGTTCGTCCATCAGGTGTGGCGTCCCGTCCGGCATCACCGTCTCGCGCGCTGCGGCCGCCGAGCGCTGCGCGTCCTGCATCAGGCCATCCCATAGCTGCGTGTGCTCGAAGGCGTAATCGACCGCCTCGGGCACCGCGTCTCCGGCAAACCGGCGCCGCATCGTCTGCAGCATCTCCAGCGCATCCTCGCGCTTCTGGTCGACGCGGTGCTCCGGCAGCCAGGCCTCCAGCGCGTCGATCTCTTGCGCCGCCAGGCGGCCGTCGGACCGCGCGCCACGCAGCAGCGCCGGGTAGCTGCGCTCGGGATAGAAGCTCGCCTTGCCGAGCGCCTCCAGGATCGGGCGGGACGCCTCCGAGATCACGCCATGGGCGACCGCCTTCTGCAAGGTGAAGCGGATGTTGACCAGCGGCTCGGACAGCGCGGGAAAGCCGAGCTCCGCCGGTCCGTGAATCAGGGCGACCTCGTCGTCGGCCTCGAACACACCGTCACGATACGCCGCGAACACCTTGCCGACGCCTTCCATGCCGAACGCGTACAACTCGGCCGCGCGCAGCGCGCCCATGCTGGCGCTGCCGAACACGTGGATGCCGTTGGCCATCGCCCACAGGATCTCCTTGTGCCACACCGACGGCACCTGCTCGAAATAACCGTCGATGATTCCGATCGCCGCAGGCTTCGCCAGCGCGGCGCGATGGACGTCGCCCTGCTGCACCGGCGGAAGATATTCGGCTTCCAATTCGAGCGCCGCGTCGCGCGGATGCAGCGTGGGCCCGGTGAACACGATGCACGTCATAGCGGACGTCCCGATGGCTGGTGCCGCGCAATCTGATCATCGGCGAAGGCCCGCGCCCTCCGCCCAGGGCTATAGTCCGGATTCTTGTCGAAGGTCTCGAGCCCCGGAATGACGATCCTCGCCACCGGGATCTCGAACCTGCTCTTGGTGAGATCGACCGCGATCACCTGCCGGACACCGGCGGATTGCAGCCGTTCGAGAACCACGGCGAGATCATCGTTGAACGTCTCCGCTGCCAGCGACGGAGTTTCGCGCAGGCTTCGCGTCGGCGGGCGGGTTCGCAGCAGCGCCCGCTGCTCGCCGAGAAACTGTGCGGCCAACGCCGTCTCGTCATATTCCTCGCGGAACACGTCGTCACGCGCGCCCGCGATCAGCGTCAGCCGGCTCTGCGCGGCTTCCGTGAGCGCGCGCAGGAAGGCGATCTCCGGCGACAGATGCGCGCCCATGCCCAACGCAGCATAAAGATCCCGCCCCAGTTCCTCGTCACGATCGAAGATCAGGCACTGGCAGGCGGCGAGTCCGACATCGGAGCTGATGTCCCAGGCCACGACCTCGAGACCTGCGCACTCGCACATCTCCAGCAGCCGTCTGTTGCCTTCGTCCTGAACCGTCTCGAGCGCGATGCGCCGGCTCTGCTGCTCCTCCGGACTGCGCAGGTGCCAGAGTGTGGTCGCATCGCGCTCCACGACCTCGCAGATGCCGTGCAGCACCGCCTCGATCAGCTGATTGCCGGACGCCAGCCCATTCGACGACGAGATGAAGCTGCCGGCCGGCATCTCCGGCCGCGAGGTCGACAGGTTCACCATCTCGAAGGGCACCCAGACGTCGGCATCGGCCATGAGATCGCGCCCTTCGATCCACAGCATCTGCAGATCGGGGTGGAAGCGTCCGCCGGCAATCAGCGGCAGGTCGGCGACGTCGACCACCTCATGGTCGCGGATCAGTTCGGCATAGGTCGCAAGCTTCAGCGGCAATGTGATCGTCTCGGCGTGAAAAAGCTCGATCGATTCCATCACACCCGACGCCTTCGCGGCATCCAGGGTCAGCCCCTTGCCCTGCGACACCGAGACCGACCGCGAGTTCGGCCGGCAGACCATGGTGACGGGAATGCCGACGCGGTCGAGACCCGTGACGTCAGCAATGCGCGTGATTCCCATTTCCCCAAGGAACGGACGCACCCGCTCGACCGTCTGCGACGGCGGCACCGACCGCTGCGTTCCCGATCGAAAGCTCTTCGGGACCGGACGCGCCAGACGATCCCGATGCAGTGCCGTTCCATTCGCCATCCGCAGCCTCCACACTCAACCGCCGCCGACGTCGTCGCATCAGCCCGCATGGCGGACATCGGCAAAGGCGCCGACCACGACGTTCTGCATCTCCTCGATCGTCTTTTGCACATCGGCGTCGACCACCGATGAAAACTCCGCGATGCTGTCGAGCAGCGGCTGCTTGCAGAAGCCGCGCAGGCAGAGCTGGATGCGCTTGATCGCGACGCCCTGCTCGAATGCGCCGGACTGCATCGCCAGGCTCCAGAAGTGCAGCAGGCCGTACCAGACGAAACAGGCCTGCAGAAAGGACGGAAACGGCAGCCGGCTGCCGCTCCAGGGCGAGGTGATGCGCGGCAGCGAGCCCTTCGCCGTCGAGTCGAGGAACCAGGGCTGTTCCTGCTCCTGCATGTAGAGCAGCGCGTGGATGCCCTCGTGGACGAGCGCATCGGCGATGTGGGATTCGTCGATCTCGGGAAGATGCGGGTTGGCGAGGAAGGTGCGGCCGATGTAGTAGCCGTTCGATCCCGACGAGAAGCTGCGCGGGCTCTCCGGATCCTTCTGCAGGATGAGCGCGATGTTGAAGCGTGCGACGAAGCGGGGAAGCCCCGCTTCGGTCCGTTCGAGCGCCGCCCGCGACCGGCGCAGCAGATCATGGAGCCGGTCGATTTCGCTCTCGGAGAACGGCGGCCGCTGCGGCGGGACCGGCCGGTCCTGGCCGGACAGATCCACCTTGACCGCATGCGGGCTGCCGTAGTCGGTCACCGGCATGCCCTCGACCTGCGGCCAGATGCAGGCACCGTCATGCCGATAGCCGCGGTCGCCGAGCGCGGTCCACACCTCCCGGCCGGCGGCGATATCGAGCCCCTGCCGCAAGGCTTCGGCCACGAACGAATCGCGCAGAAATCGTCCCTTGTCCTCGGAGTGCCGGCCTGGCGCCGACAGCAGCCGGAACGAGGTCTCGGGAGCATCGAGAACCCGCATGAAACCATCGTCCGCGACGCGATCCATCAAGCTGCGCAGCTCGTCCCCGCCCGCGGGATCGTCGCGGCAGATCTCCCCCACGGCTTCGCCCAGCTTCTGCGCGAGCCGATCGCCATAGCTGGCAAGCACGCCGTCGCACACCGCCTCGTAATCGTTCCAGCGCAGAACGTCGGGCATCCGGGTGATCGTCATCGTGCGCACTCCTTCCGCTTCCGCATTCCACTCTCCCCGCGCCGCCTGACCGCAGGTCCCGGCGCGATCGCTGATAAGACGGCGATCGAGGTCCCGCCTCAACCGATGGCCGGCAACTCCTGCTGCAGCCCCACCGCCCGCTGCAGCGCCATGTCGGTGAAATGGATCCGTCGGAGCTTCGTTTCCTCCACCGACGTTCCCAGCCGTTCGCGAACGTGATCGAACAGCTTCAGAAGATCGGCGCACCACACCGTCGGATTGTTGAAGCCCGTCTGCGACGCATAGCGATGCGGGAGATAGCCGCCGGCACAGGTGTCGCGCTCGCGGCACGCGCGGCAGCCGTCGGGCAGCGGCATGCCCTCGAACACCGCCGCACGATGGAATTCGCCGGCGTGCCGGACGTCCATGAAGTCGGACGTCCGTACATTCAGGCCGGTGCGCGCGGCGCCGTCGTAGCAGACCCGCAGCACATCCAGCCCTTCGATCTCGCCGTCGGTGTTGACGAACAGGAATGTCAGCGGCTGGTTGCCGAGCATGTCGATGCGGCTCTCCCCGCCCTGAACCAGCCACGCGATGTTCCAGAAGATCTTGATCCGGAGATCCAGCGTGCCGTCCCGCCACCAATCCTCGAAGATCGGGATCAGGAAATCGGCACAGGGTGTCGGTCCATACCGGTCGCGAACCGCCGAGATGGTGTCGTGGGTGAAATCCGGCAGCAGATAGTCGATGGAGGCCGGGCCCAGGCTCGTCAGATGGCGATGCACCTCGGCACCGCTGGCCCCGAGCTGGATCACCGACAGGAAGCGCAGTGGAATCCCGGCACGGCGCAGCACCGAAAGGCCCTGCTCGACGTCGCGATAGGAGCCACGCCCGGCATGATCGACGCGCAGGGAATCATGCACCTCGGGCGTTCCGTCGATGCTGATCCCGAGATCGATGTCGAACCTCTTGATGATGTCGGCCCAGCCGTCATCGAGCAGCGTGCCGTTGGTCTGCATGCAGAGCTGCACCCGCGCGACGCCCGCCAGCCCGTCCTTGATCTTCCGGCACCAGGAGCTGAACCGCTCATGCTTGACCAGGCACGGCTCGCCGCCATGGAAGGTGATCGTCAGATAGCTCTGACCGGTGGCCAAGCAATGACGGCGGATGCGATCGATCGCGATCTCAACGACCTCATCGTCCATGATCGCGGGGCGCTCCTTCCAGGTGCTGTCGCCCTTGTTGTAGACGTAGCAATAGGAGCAGTTCAGATTGCAGCGCGACGCGACCTTGAACACGAAGTGAAGATGGGGACCGTCCTTCATTGGTAGGCGACGTCGGCGGTACGATCGACGAAGATGCGGCCATCCTCGGTCAGGAACTGCCGGGCACTGTCCAATACGACCTGCGCCTCCTTGAGCTTGGTCAGCATATTGGCAAGCTCGGCATCATACTCGGCCGATCCGCCAAACCCCTGCTTCTCGGCCTCGCGATAGAAGGCGCAGATGTAGGCGATGGCATGAAAGGCCAACAGGATCCCGCGCAGGGGCCGCGGCTCCGGCCGCAGCGGCGATGCGTAGCGCCCCTGGTGCTGCGGATCCACCAGGGGCCCCGACGCCTCGGCCATGAACAGATGCAGATGCGCGGATTCGTGCACGATGGCCTCCATCACCTGCATCAGGCCGCCGAACAGATCGGCATAAACCATCCCGGGCACATCGGCCTGCGATCCGCTCCGGAAATACGATCGCTCGCTGCTGCGCAAGGGGATCAGGACCCGCGTCACATCGGACACCCAATTCACACACTCGGGAAACTTCTTCGCGGCGGTCACGAGGATCTCGAGCGCGTTCGTCACCTCGCGCATCATCCGGGCCTGCTCATCGGCCGAGAGATCGGTGTGCTCGGCCCAGGTGTCGGGGATCGGAAATCCCAGGGAGTGGCACCCGACGTCGACCGATATGTCGTAGGGCCACTCCTTCATCGGAAGCAGCGCGGCCAGCTCGTTCAGATCATAGGCGCCGGCCTCAATGCGGTACCCTCCGACCGGAGACCACAAAGTCAGCGGCTCCGGCGTCGTCAGCGACGTGGATGGGGTCTGCGCATTCGCCGCCGTCCAGATCGCAACCTGCAGATCACGCTGCGGGCTCTTGCCATGCCCCTCATAGGTGATGGAGTTCATGCAGGGATGGCGAAGCCAGTCCGCTTCACGCGCGTTGGCTTCGATGAGCGACGCCTTGAGCGGCTCACAGTCGAGTCCGAGGCGATCCTCCGGCTGCCATCTCAGGATCCTGTCGTTGAATTTTTCATGCCAGGCAGATTTCGACGGTCGCCAGGTCCATGCGTCACTCATGATCGAGCATGCCTCCGGAAATACGCTAATCAAGCCGGCCGCAAGCTGTCCCGCCGCGAGGCGGGACCCGCAACCGATGCCGGGATCAAGAACAGCTATCAGGAATGGTCACGCTGATGACGGCGACCATCTCACGTCATACGCAGTGGCAAGGCGCGGGCGAGCCCACGACACGTCACATCGGAGAGATCCGACATGGCAGGCCCGCTTCGCTCCGTCTGAGCCGAACGATCGATCCGTTCACCTGACCGATTTCGGCGCGGAACCCGCCTGCGGGACGCTGAATTGACCCTTGAGGTCCTTCACTGCCCGCACCTGCGTGAGACGCTCCGCAAGAGCCCCCAAGACCGCAGGATCGTTGGCGATTTCGCGCTCCATCTCGTCCGGACGCTCCATCGCCGCAAGGCGGCTGAAGACGATGCCGCGTGAGAATGGATTGGTCTTGCTGAAGATCGCTCCACGCGAGAATGGAACGCCTTCTGCCATGATGTCGATCTTCAAAGACGCGCGTGCGATCTCTGAGTCGACTACGGATTTCAGCGCCAGATCGACCTTCTTGCGCATTTCCGCCGGATCGCGATCAGCCATTCCTATAACTCCCAGTCGGTTGAGAACCGCTATGATTCAGAAAGGAAATAGCAACGTCCCGGTACAAGCTCTGTGATCTCGCGCCCTGAACTCACAAAACCTGAAACAATGTAGCTGTGCTAACCACTTCGCTCAGGCTGTCCCACACGCGCCAGTCGCCGAAGTCGGAAAAAACTAACATGAAGCTAATTCTTTCACAATAGAGTAGTCAGCTAGATACACCTGCTGATTGACCGCATGAAGGACGCGCTGCAGTCATCTCAGGCCTGCAGTGAGCGCGCATGAGGATTTCTTGCGTTCTCGGATGTCGGCCGCACGGCATATTGTCGCATCTCATTCCGCCGCAGCGCACACGCAGCCATCTCGCGCAGATCATGAAGCCCAACGTGCATATGGAAAGCAAAAAGGCCCGCGGACATCGCGCGGGCCTTCTATTCCCTACATGCGCGACGGCGTTGTCGCCGCGCGCGACCGCGAGCCTCACGCCGCCAGCGTGTTCTCCACGACCTTGATGAAGAACGAGGTGCCGTAGACGATCGCCTCGTCGTTGAAGTTGTAAGCGGGGTGATGCAGGCCGGCCGAGTCGCCATTGCCGACGAAGATGAAGGCGCCGGGGCGGGCTTCGAGCATGTAGGCGAAATCCTCGCCGCCCATCATCGGCGGCATCTCGTGGACGTTGGCGTCGCCCGCGACCTCCTTGGCGGCGCGGATCGCGATCTCGGTCTGCTCCGCGTGATTGATGACCACGGGATAGCCGCGCGCATAGTTCAGCTCGATCTTGGCGCCGGTCATCTGGGCGACGCCGGTCACGACCTCGCGTACGCGCTTCTCCATCAGCTCACGCACCTTCGGCGTCAGTGTCCGCACGGTGCCGCGCAGCACCGCGCTCTGCGGAATCACGTTGCGGGCGTTGCCGGCGTGGAACTCGCAGATCGACAGCACGGCGGCCTCGAGCGGGTCGACACTGCGCGACACGATCTGCTGCAGCGCGGTGACGAGCTGGGCGCCGACCAGGAGCGAGTCGATGCAGTTGTGCGGCTTGGCGGCATGACCGCCATGCCCCTCGATCGTGATGTCGACCGCATCGGTCGACGCCATCAGCGGCCCCTGGCGAATGGCGAAGGCGCCGACCGGCAGGCCGGGACCGTTGTGCATGCCGTAGACCTGATCGATCTTGAAGCGGTCGATCAGCCCGTCCTTGATCATTGCGTCCGCGCCGCCGCCGCCCTCCTCGGCCGGCTGGAAGATCACCGCGACCTCGCCGGCGAAGTTGCGGGTCTCCGCGAGATAGCGCGCGGCGCCGAGCAGCATCGCGGTGTGGCCGTCATGGCCGCAGGCGTGCATCAGGCCCGGGGTCTTCGAGGCATAGGGCAGCCCGGTCGCCTCCTCGATCGGCAGCGCGTCCATGTCGGCGCGCAATCCGAGCACCCTCACCTCGCCGTCGCCGGGCTTGCGGCCCTTGATGACGCCGACGACGCCGGTCTTGCCGAGGCCCGTCACGACCTCGTCACAGCCGAACTCGCGCAGCCGATCCGCGACGAAGGCCGCCGTCCGGTGCACGTCGTAGAGCAGCTCCGGATGGGAATGGATATCCCGCCTCCAGGCCTGGATATCGGGCTGCAGATCGGCGACGCGGTTGACGATGGGCATGGGGAATCTCGTAACTCCAGTGGGATTTTGCGCCTGTTTAGCATGCAAAAGCCGCACCGCCCAAGATAAGGGCTGCGCCCGTCTCATGGCTCGGTCAACCAGCCATGAACGCGGCGCTTGTCCGGCCCGGTCCGGGCTGACTAAAAGCTGGCAACGATGGGAAGGGAATGCCGATGCCGAGACAGCTCGAGGGGGATTACGACTATATCGTGGTGGGCGCCGGCACCGCCGGCTGCATCCTCGCCAACCGGCTGTCGGCCGATCCGAAGGCCCGCGTCCTGATTCTCGAAGCCGGCGGCAATGACAATTGGATCTGGTTCCATATTCCGGTCGGCTACCTCTTCGCGATCGGCAATCCGCGCTCGGACTGGATGTTTCGCACCGAGGCCGAGCCGGGCCTGAATGGCCGCTCGCTGGCGTACCCCCGCGGCAAGGTGATCGGCGGCTGCTCGGCGATCAACGCCATGATCTCGATGCGCGGCCAGGCCGCCGACTACGATCATTGGCGCCAGCTCGGCCTCTCCGGCTGGAGCTATTCCGACGTGCTGCCGGTGTTCCGGCGCCTGGAGGATCATTTCCTCGGCGAGAGCGAGCACCACGGTGTCGGCGGCGGCTGGCGGATCGAGGCGCCCCGGCTGTCCTGGGCGGTGCTGGACGCGGTCGGCGATGCCGCCGAGCAGATGGGCATCCGCCGCATCCCCGACTTCAATACCGGCGACAATGAAGGCATCAGCTATTTCCACGTCAACCAGAAGCGCGGCCGGCGCTGGTCGTCCGCACGAGGCTTTCTGAAGCCGGCGCTGAACCGGCCCAACCTGCGGCTGGAGACCAACGTCCTGGTCGAGCGCCTGATCATCGAGAACGGCCGCGCCGCGGGCGTGCGCTTTCGGCAGAACGGCGAGACCATCGAGGCGCGCACCAAGGGTGAAGTGGTCCTGAGCGCCGGCTCGATCGGGTCGGTGCAGGTGCTGCAGCGCTCCGGCATCGGGCCCGCCGACTGGCTGAACGAGCTCGGCATCGACGTCATGCTCGACAAGCCCGGCGTCGGACGCAATCTGCAGGACCATCTGCAACAGCGCGCGATCTACAAGGTCACGGGCGTGAAGACGCTGAACGAGACCTACTACTCGCTCGTCAAGCGCGGCCTGATGGGGCTCGACTACGCGTTCCGGCGCCGCGGACCGCTGACGATGGCGCCGTCGCAGCTCGGCATCTTCACGCGCTCGGACCCGAGGCGCGACCGCGCCAACATCCAATTCCACGTGCAGCCGCTGTCGCTCGACAAGTTCGGCGATCCTCTGCACCGCTTTCCCGCGATCACCGTCAGCGCCTGCAATCTTCGCCCGACCTCGCGCGGCACGGTCCGCATTCGGTCAGCCAGGATCGATGAGGCGCCGTCGATCGCGCCGAACTATCTGGCGACCGAGGACGACCGCCAGGTCGCGGCCGATGCCATCCGCGTCACCCGCCAGCTGATGAAGCAGAATGCGCTCGCGGCCTACAGGCCGGAGGAATATCTGCCCGGCCCATCCGTCGGCGATGACGATGCGGCGCTCGCCAAGGCCGCCGGCGACATCGGCACCACGATCTTCCATCCGGTCGGCACGGCAAAGATGGGCACCGCAGACGATCCGATGGCCGTGGTCGACGAGCGGCTGCGCTTCCGCGGCATCGACCGCCTGCGCATCGCCGACGCCTCGATCATGCCGACCATCACATCGGGCAACACCAACACCCCGACCGCGATGATCGCGGAAAAGGCGGCGTCGATAATCCTGGAGGATGGGCGGTAGGCGCTCACGTCCAACAACCACCTCTGCCGTCATTGCGAGCGAAGCGAAGCAATCCAGAAGTCGCGCCCCGTCGCCTTCGGCTCCTCGCAATGACGCCATCCGGCAACGGTGGCCTTCGGCGTCAGAGAGGTTCAGCTTCAAATGATCCGCGCCACCAGCGGAATCCGGCGCAACAGCGCCGCGGCCAGCCAGCTCATAGACAGCGTGCCCACCAGCACGATCGCGAACTTCACGGCCGCCGGCCACGCCGGGTCGTAGACCAGATATTGCAGCCACAGCAGCGGCAGGAAGTGCAGCAGATAGATGCCGTAGGCCGATGGTTGCAGGCGATCCATCAGCGCCAGCGGCGCCTTCGCCCAGCGCAGGAAGAAGGTTGGCACGCCGAACGCCATCGCGGCGCAGAAGCTCGCCACCGCCACGCCATAGGCCGCGCGCCACCACAGTGGCGGCGGATCGAAATCGGCGATCCAGTTGTGATGGGCATAGGCCAGCAACAGGATCGCGCCATAGCAGCCGTAGGAAAGACCGAACCAGACCCACCAGCGCCGCACCAGCGCGCCGTCGGCTGCGAACGGCCCCGCCCGCAGCCCGGTGGCACCGATCGCGACGCCGGCGACGAAGAAGACCGGATAGAGCAGCACCCGGCTCGCCTGCAGCGGCAGCGGAAAATGTCCGGGCATAAACCAGAATCCGTCACCGAAGCCGAGATGCGGCGGCAGATAGGCCAGGTTGGCGATCACGAGGAAGATCAGGAAGCCAGCGAGCGGATAGTGCAGCAACGCTCCGGCCCGGCGCCCGAGTGCGCCGACCGCCTGCGGTGCCAGGACGCAGACGAGCGCAGCCATCATATCAAATCCCAGCAGCACGCCGAGAAACCAGGCCGAGCCCGACGGCCACGGCCCTTCGCTGATCATCCGCCACCACACCGCGGTGAAATGATCCTCCGCCACGTAGTAGCGATAGTAGGCGATCGGCATGATCGCGAAGATCGACACGATATAGGGCACGCCGAGCCGCAGCACGCGGCGCCCGACATAGCGCGACGCGCCCCTGCCCGCCAGGCTCGCCGGCACGAACAGGCCGGAGATGAAGAACATGCACGACATGAAGTAGCTGTCGTTGAACAGCGCGACGAGATCGAAGCCGAGCCAATGCATGCGGTCGCCGCCCTGGCCGAAATAGGTGTAGTTGATGGCGGAGTGATAGAGCACGACCGAGAGCGTGATGAACGTCCTGGCGCGGTCGAGCGGCACGATCCGATCGCGCGCCGTCTCGGTTCGTTGCAGGGTCGAGGTCACGCGCTCATGCATCGCATCAAGTCCATCAGCCGCCCCTCGGCGGCGCACGCCGCTCATATCATTCGCGCGGCCCTGCGCCGACATCCCGCGTGACCAGGTGAGCCGCCGGCCATGGCCGGCATGATCACGAACACGTCATCGCGTTTCGACCGCGAGAAGCCGGGAATAAAACCGGGCCACCACCGCTCTTCTCCCCGCAAGCCCGATGACGGGCAACGGGAGATGACGATGAGCCTTGGTGATCATGACGAAAACGGCGTCAGCCGCCGCAAGGTGCTGGAGTGCATGACATGGGCCGGCACCGGCGTGCTCTGGACGCTGTCAGGCGGCGTGCCGCGTTCGCTCGGTTTGGTCGACGCGGCGCAGGCGGCGGAGCAGCCTGCCTCCGGCCTGACCTTCCTGCAGATCAGCGACAGCCATGTCGGCTTCGACAAGCCGGCCAATCCCAACGCAACCGGTACGCTCGAGGAGGCCATCAACCGCATCAAGGCGATGCCGGTGAAGCCCGCCTTCATGATCCACACCGGCGACATCTCGCATCTGTCGAAGGCAGTCGAGTTCGACGATGCCGACCGCATCATCTCGCAGTCCAGGCTCGACGTGCACTACGTGCCCGGCGAGCACGACTTCCTCGATGAGGACGTCAAGCTGTACAAGGAGCGCTACGGCAAGGGCACGCGCGGCGCCGGCTGGTATTCGTTCGATGCCAATGGCGTGCACTTCGTCGGGCTCGTCAACGTGGTCGATCTCAAGGCCGGCGGGCTCGGCAATCTCGGCGCCGAGCAGCTCGCCTGGCTGGAGCAGGATCTCAAGGGCCGCTCGAAATCGACCCCGATCGTGGTGTTCGCGCATATCCCGCTGTGGACGGTGTATCCGCAATGGGGCTGGGGGACCGAGGATGGCGGGCGCGCGCTCGACAGCCTGAAGGGCTTCGGCTCAGTGACGGTGCTGAACGGCCATATCCATCAGGTGATGCAGAAGGTCGAAGGCAACGTCACCTTCCATACCGCGCGCTCGACCGCCTTTCCGCAGCCGGCGCCGGGCACGGCGCCCTCGCCCGGCCCGATGAAGGTCGAGGACACGAGGCTGCGCAGCCTGCTCGGCATCGCCAGCATCGATTTCAAGGTCGGCGACGAGCGGCTCGCCATCATCGACACGCCGCTGGCCGGCTGAGGGACGGACACGCAATGAACCAGTCTGTTGTTCGCGGCGCCTGCCTCGCCGCCGCGCTGCTTCTCGGCGCCACGCCGCTGCGCGCCGAGACCATCAAGGTCACGATCGACAATTTCACCTTCACCCCGGCCGCGGTGACGGTGAAGGTCGGCGACACCGTCACCTGGACCAACCACGACGACATCCCGCACACCGTGGTGTCGGCCGGGAAATACAGGTCGAAAACACTCGATACCGACGACAGCTTCTCCTTCACGTTCGCAGCCGCCGGCGACTACAAATATTTCTGTTCGCTGCATCCGCACATGACGGGGCTGGTCAAGGTTGAGTAGCATCGCGAACCAGGGCATGAGCATCGTCACATGGACCGGTCGGCGGCGTAGCGCCGGCCGCGCCGTGCGACCGCGAACCGGGCCGGAGACCACGCCGGTGACAACAGCCAGTGACGATCCCGAGAGGGCGCGACGCTTCCGCGAGGCGGCGCTGCCGCATCTCGACGACGTCTACACGCTGGCGCGCTATCTGCTGCGCAACGCCGCCGACGCGGAGGACGCCGTGCAGGAATGCTACCTGCGCGCGCTGAAGCATTTCGACACCTACCGTGGTCCGGCGATGAAGCCGTGGCTGTTCGCGATCCTGCGCAATGTCTGCCACGCCGAATTCGCGCGCCGGGCGGGCGCGCCGGTCAAGCCGCTCGACGATGCGCCGGAAGCGGCCGAGCAGCCGCCGCTGTGGCAGGAGAGCGCCGAGACGCCGGAAGGCGCGGTGTTGCGGGAGCGTGATGCGTCCGCGATCCGGCGGATGATCGACACGCTGGCCGAGCCGTTTCGCGAGACCTTCGTCATGCGCGAGGTCAACAACCTGTCCTATCGCGAGATCGCGGAGGCCGCCGGCGTGCCGGTCGGCACCGTGATGTCGCGCCTCGCCCGCGCCCGCGCGATGCTGCGCGCCGCCTGGCTCGCGCAGGAGGAGCCACAACCATGACCTGCGATGAAGCCGAAATCCTGATCCACGCGCTGGCCGATGGCGAGCTCGATGCCAGCCACGCGCTGGAGGTCGAAGCCCATGTTGCGACCTCGCCCGCGCTGCGCCGAGGAGCTTGCTGCAATCCGGCAGATGAAGCAGATGCTCGCCGGCGCCGACCTCGGCTACAAGGCGCCCGCCGCCCTGCGTCAGCGCATCGAGGCGGTCCTGCCGCCGGCCAATGCGGCCTCCATCATCCCGCTCGCTGCAGCGCCGAGCCGCCGCACGCTGCTGCGAGGCTTCGCCCTGGGCTCGGCGGTGTCGGCGCTGGCGGCGACAGGGCTGGTCGCCATCGTGCTGCGCAACGACGACCAGCAGCGGATCGAGGCCGAGATCGTCTCGGCGCATCTGCGCTCGCTGCAGGCCGGCCACCTGACCGACGTGATCTCGACCGACCAGCATACCGTCAAGCCGTGGTTCAACGGCAAGCTGGACGTCGCCCCGCCGGTGATCGATCTCACCGCTGAGGGCTTCACCCTGATCGGCGGCCGGCTCGACTACGTCGACGCGCGCGCGATCGGCGCGGTGGTCTATCGCCGCCGCCAGCATGTCATCAATCTGTTCGTGGCGCAGACCGCATCCACCGAGCGCCGCGCCGCACGGACGGACACCCTCCAGGGCTTCAACATCCGCAGCTGGCGCGACCGCGGCCTGAGCTATTGGGCCGTGAGCGATATCAATGCCGACGAGCTCAACGAGTTCGGCGAGCGGTTCGAGCGGGCGATGGGTGGGAGCAGCTGAGGCGGTCTCGCCGCCGTCATTGCGAGCGAAGCGAAGCAATCCGGAATCCTTGCGCAGCCCTGGATTGATTCGCTTCGCTCGCAATGACGAAGATATGACTTTGTCGGGCGACCAAACGAAGCGTGCCCTCCCGAAGCCAAGAGAGGGGCTGTGATGCGGGGCACGGCACTATCGCCTCGGTCTACTCCGCACACCACGTCTTCCCGCTGTCATGCCCGCGCAGGCGGCATCCAGTACGCCGCGGCCTTTCGGATTTCCACGGCCATCTCGGCGTACTGGATCGCCCGGTCAAGCCGGGCGATGACAGTTCGGTGTGTCGCGATGGGCGCGCGCTTGTACTTCCTGCGCGAAAAGACTCACGCCGACTTGCGGATCGCGTTGTCGACCAGGGTCTTGCCGAGCGACCAGATCGCGCCGGGGACCTTGTGGCTCTGGGCGATGACGTCGTCGAAGGCGCGCTCGATCCAGGCGCAGTCCTCTTCGGTGATGGTCAGCGGCGGCAGCAGCTTGATCGTATGCAAGCCGTGGCCGGCGACCTGGGTCAGGATCTTGTGATCCTTGAACAGCGGCACCGTGATGAGCTGGCAGAACAGGCCCTTGTTGGCGCTCTCCAGCATGGTCCACGACGCCTTGAGTCGGAGCGATTTCGGCGGACCGAACTCGACGCCGATCATCAGTCCCTTGCCGCGCACTTCCTTGAGCAGCTCGTAGCCCGGCACCATCCGCGTCAACGCCAGCCGCAGCTCGGCGCCGCGCTTGGCGGCGGCCTCCACCAGCTTCTCGGCCTTCATCACCTCGAGCGTGGCAATGCCGGCGGCCATCGCGAGGTCGTTCTTGGCGAAGGTCGAGCCGTGCACCACGGCGCGGTCCATGCGGTTGAAGATCTTGTCGAAGATCTGCTTGCGCGTCAGCAGCGCGCCGACCGGGACATGGCCGCCGGACAGCGCCTTCGACAGCAGCACCATGTCGGGTTCGACGTTCCAATGTTCCACCGCAAGGAACCGGCCGGTGCGTCCCATGCCGGTCTGGATCTCGTCGGCGATGAAGATCGTGCCGTATTTCTTGCAGAGCGCCGCGGCGCCGGGCAGGAACTCGTCGGAGGGCATATTGACGCCCTTGCCCTGGATCGGCTCGACGATGAACGCTGCGATCTCGCGCGACGACAGCGCCTGCTCGAGCGCGGCGAGATCGTTGAAGGGAATCGCCGTGCAGCCCGGCAGCAACGGCTCGAAGCCGTTGCGGAAGTTCGAATCATCAGTCAGCGACAGCGCGCCGTAGGTGAGACCGTGATAGGAATGCCCGCAATAGACGATGCCGGGCCGGCCGGTCGCGCCACGCGCGAATTTGATCGCGGCTTCCACGGTCTCGGCGCCGGAATTGGCAAAGAACACCTTGTCCAGATACGGGACATATTCCAGCAGCCGCTCGGCAAGAACGCCCGCCAAGGTCGACACGTCGAGTTGAACGAGATTCGGCAGATCGGTGTCGAGGACGCTTTTCAGCGCGGCGCGCAAGGTCGGATGATTGCGGCCGATTGCAAAGACGCCAAAACCGCTGAGCAGGTCAAGATAACGGGCCCCATCACGATCGTAGAGATATTGCCCTTGTCCCTTCTGGAACCCAACATCATATCCAATCGTCTTTAGAACGCGGACAAGCTGCTCGTTCAGATGCCGAGAGTGCATCGTGCTGCGCTGCGCTTGGCGCTCCACAAACATCTCGGAAACGTCTAGATTGGGTTTTAGCATCGGCTACATACTTCGGTTGATGGACGTGACGTCAACTGAAAACGCGCAATGCGGCGTTTTGCCCTCATTCGCACCATCAAAGCAAGCACGGGTTTCTGCCAATGTTGCATCGCCTTAGATATCTCATGTCGACGACACTAGCATACTCCGCAGTCGTGTTCGCAGCAGGAATTTCTTCCGCGCTCGCGGCCGACCCCACCGGCGACTGGCGGGTCGCCGACGGCGTCGCGAACATCCGAGTCGCACAATGCAATGGCAGCATGTGGGGCGTCGTGGCCTGGGAGAAGACCCCGGGCGGACGCGACAGCAACAACCCCGATCCGGCCCGCCAGAGCCGGCCGACCCTCGGCATGCCGATCCTGATCGACATGAAGAAGAAGCCCGGCGCCGACGCGTGGGAAGGCCAAGTCTACAACGCCAAGGATGGGCAGCTCTACAGCTCCACCATCACGCCGGTCGACCCCGATCATCTGGAGATCAAGGGCTGCGTGCTCGGCTTCCTGTGCGGCGGCGAGACCTGGACGCGGGTTGCTCCGCCGATTCCGTCGAGCCCCGTGAACAGCATGGCCAAAGGTACACAGAAACCAATCGCGCCGGCCCCTGCTCCGGCGGCCAAGACGACGACCGGCGTCGGCAGTGGCGCAACCGCATCGGCCAAGCCGGGACACAAGCCCGCCGACCAGGTCGGCGATATCTGCCTGCTGCCCGAGATCGCGCGCCCCCGCTAACTAACGGGCGTCCGTCACGCGAACAAAAAAGCGGCCGAGAGATCGGCCGCTTTTTCTATTCCGTGATCACGAGCCCTCTTGCTCCTTGATCTCGCGCGGCTTGCCCATCAGCGCCGGCTGGAACAGCAGCACGGCGGCGAGCGTGGTGACCAGCGACAGCGCCAGCAGCTTGCCCATGCTGGACGTGCCGGGATGGCTCGACAGCCACAGGCTGCCGAATGCGGTCGCCGTCGTCAGCGCGCTGAAGAAGATCGCCCGGGTCAGGCTGGTCTGGAGCAAATTGGTGCGGCCGCCGCGCCACGCCACCACGTAGTAGATCTTGAACGCGACGCCAATGCCAAGCAGGAGCGGCAGAGCGACAATGTTGGCGAAGTTCAGCGGCAGCTTGATCAGCACGCAGATCTCCAGCGTCACGGCGCCTGCGACCAGCAGCGGCACGATCGTCATCAGCACGTCGGTGAAGCGCTTCAAGGTCACCCACAGCAGGAGGCTGATCACGACCAGCGAGTAGATGCCGGCGTGTATGAATGCCTTCACGATCGTGTCACCGGACTTCAGGATCGAGACCGGCCCGCCGATCGCGTTGGGCTCGGCCGTCAGGACGGCGTTGGCGAATCGCCTGAGATTGTCGTTGTCGTTCGGATCCCCCTTCGGCTGCGCCTCGACCCGAATCAGCCCGTCCTTGCTTTTCCACTGCGACACCAGCTCCGGCGGCAGGTTCGCAAGTGTCACCGGCTGCGCCTGCAGGGTGGCGCTGAGCTGCGTGAGCGTGATCTTCCAGGGCTCGACGAACACCGCCTGCGCCTTGTTGCGAACCGCCTCGCTCGCGCCGGCGAGCTTGGCAAGTGCGTCCGCGAGCCGCCGCGACGCGACCGCGCCCGGCCCATTGCTCTCGCCCGCGGTGCGCCGGAGATTGTCGACGGTCGAGTTCAGAGCGTCGACATTCTCCTTGTCGCTCGGCGCCGCATCGACCTGATCCGGATTGAGCGCAGGCCCCAACACCTTCGCGCCCTGCGCGATCAGCTTCAATTTGGCCGGCTGGTCCTCGGGCACGAAGCTGTCGAGCGACATCACGCGCGCCACTTCGGGGAGCTTCTCGAGCTTGGCCTCGATCGCCTTGGCTTCGGTCTCGGAGCGAGTCAGCACGTCGATCGCGTTGGCGCCCGTGTTCGGATCGCTTTCGCAGGTCGAGATAGGTCGCGATCGACTCGGCGTGCGGATTGCGCAGGTTCATCGGGTTGAAGTCGAACTTCATGTAATAGAGCAGCGGCAGGCCGGCGACGACCAGGCCGAGCGTGCCGACGATGATCGGCACGCGGTGCTTCTCCAGGAAATGATCCACGGGCGCCAGGAAGGCGTAGCCGACCGGCTCCTTCTCGCCGGGCGGATTGAGAATCCTCAGCAGCGCCGGCAGCACCGTGATCGACGACAGGAACGCGATGATCATGCCGGCGCCGGCGATGGCGCCGAGCTCGGAGATGCCCTTGTAGTCGGTCGGCAGGAAGCACAGGAAACCGGCAGCCGTCGCCATCGCTGCGAGCGACAGCGGCACCGCGGAGCGGCGCGCAGCTTCCGCCAGCGCCTCGGACAAATTGTCGTTCTTGAACCGCTCGGAACGGTAGCGCACGCTGAACTGGATGCCGAAATCGACGCCGAGGCCGATGAACAGCACGGCGAACGCGACCGACAGCAGATTGAGCGAGCCGACCATCATCAGGCCGACGGCCGTGGTGAGGGCGAGGCCGATGAACAGGTTGATGAACACGGCCGAGATGATCTTGGCCGAGTGCAACGCCAGCCACAGGATGATCAGCACGACGACCACGGTGCCGATGCCGTTGACGACGGCGCCCTCCTGCACAGTGGCGTATTCCTCGTTGGCGATCGGCACCGGCCCGGTCAGCCGGACGCGCGCGTGAAAGCGGTTCGGGAAATCGAGTTCGGCCGCGGCCTGGCGGATCGCATCGGTCGCTGCCTTGCCGGGCTCCAGCGCCTGATAGTCGAGGATCGGCTTGAACTGGATGAAGGCGCGCTTGTCGCTGTCTTCGAGCGGCTTGTCGGAGATCAACTGGCGCCAGGAGAAGGTCGCGTCGCCCTTGTCGAGCACGGTCTCGACCGTCTGGGAGATGTAGTCGAATGGCCGCGCGGCATTGTCGAGCTTGACCTGGCCGCGCTTGACGCCGGCAAGGCCGGTCTCCAGCGCGCCGGTCAGGCCGCGGATCGAGGGGTCGCCGGCCATGATCTCGACCAGCGGCGCCGCCGACGCGAACTGGTCCGTGAGCTGCTTGACCTCCTCGGTCGGCAGAAACAGCAGGCCATTCCTGGCGAAGAACTCGCCGCCGCCGAGCAGCTCGACCGATGAGAAGTTCGCGGTGTCGCTCTTGAGCTTCTTGGCGAGCGCATCGGCCGCCACGCCGGTCAGCTCCGGCGTCGCTGCCTCGACCACGCCCAGGATCATGCGGTCGCGATCGAACGCCTGCTCATATTGCTGGTCGCGCTTGCGCCAGTCGAGATCAGGCGAAATCAGCTTGTTGATGTCGGTATTGATCGAGAAATGACGCGCCGTATAGAAGCCCGCGCCTACGGAGAGCAGCAGGGCCGCAATCAATGTCGGCCAGGCAAACCGGGTGCAGGCCTTGACGATCGAGACGACAAACGTTGTCAGCACTTCGTGACTTTCTAATGTTTAGAGAGCTGGGCGGAAACGTCCGCTTCATGGCGGAGTTCCCCGATCAGGGCGAGCCCCGGACGCACACATCCTGAGCGGCGCCCCGACCCGGCCTGGCCCAACCTTGAAGACGAGGATGGTCCCTCGACGGCGGATCAGGTCGAACGATGCACGGAACCGTCGGGGCGGCTGATATAGCGGCTGTTCTCGGCGGTAAAGTGACGAACGAGTGAGAGCATAACCAACTCAATTGATTGATCTATTTTATAATTACTAAATTACCTGCGGCCTGTCGCGGGCTGTCTGCGACGGGTCACATGCGAGCGACTTGCAGACCGGCTTTCCTCTTCGCTCGATTTTTGACACAAAGCCCTGCGTTTCCATCCGTGTGGCGGGCCATTGGGGTTTCGCTGGTGCGATTATTGCAACCCTGTCGCACGCACGGAGGTGCCGGGTCGAAAGTGAGGCAACGTGGCTGGACGTCCAATGCAGGTGTATCTCGCGCAGCCGCGCGGTTTTTGTGCTGGAGTCGTGCGTGCGATCGAGATCGTGGAGCGCGCACTGGAGAAGTATGGCCCGCCGGTCTACGTGCGCCATGAGATCGTCCACAACAAGCACGTCGTCGAGAGCCTGAAGGCCAAGGGCGCCATCTTCGTCGAGGACCTGTCCGAGGTCCCCCCGCGCGCCGTCACCGTGTTCAGCGCCCACGGCGTCGCCCGGACCGTGGAGGAGGAAGCGGCCGCCCGCGGGCTGCCGGTGCTCAATGCCACCTGCCCGCTGGTGACCAAGGTTCACAACCAGGGCAAGCGCTACATGTCCAAGGGACGTACCCTGGTACTGATCGGCCATGCCGGCCATCCGGAGGTCGAAGGAACCATGGGCCAGGTTCCCGGCCCGGTCTATCTCGTGCAGAACGTGGCCGATGTGGCCGCCCTGCCCCTGCCGCTCGACACCCCCTTGGCCTATATTACCCAGACCACCCTCAGCGTGGACGACACCAGGAACATCATTTTAGCCCTTCAAGCCCGCTTTACAGACCTTCAAGGTCCCGATATCCGGGATATCTGCTATGCGACACAGAACCGGCAATCTGCGGTAAGGGACTTAAGCAAGCTGGTGGACGTCATCCTGGTGGTGGGCGCCGCCAACAGCTCCAACTCGAACAGACTGCGCGAGATCGGCACCGAGGCCGGGGTCGCGAGCTATCTGATCGCTGATGGCAGCGAGCTCGATCCGGTTTGGCTGAAGGACGCCAAGGCCGTCGGCATCACCGCCGGCGCCTCGGCTCCTGAAGTCCTCGTCGACGACGTCATCGAAGCCCTGCGGCGCATCGGACCGGTCGAGGTCGCGGTGGTCCCGGGGCGGGAAGAAAACATCGAATTCCGCCTGCCGGCCGAGCTGGTCGCGGGCTGATCGGTCCTTGTTTGGTCCAGAAAGAAGAGACGTAATGGCAATCCCCTTCCATAAGGAACTGCGTATCGGGGCCTATCTGATGAAGCAGAAGCTTCTCGGCCGGAAACGCTATCCGCTCGTGCTGATGCTGGAGCCGCTGTTCCGCTGCAACCTGGCATGCGCCGGCTGCGGCAAGATCGACTATCCCGACGCGATCCTCAACCGCCGCATGAGCGCGCAGGAGTGCTGGGACGCAGCCGACGAGTGCGGCGCGCCGATGGTCGCGATCCCCGGCGGCGAGCCGCTGATCCACAAGGAGATCGGCGAGATCGTGCGCGGCCTCGTGGCGCGCAAGAAGTTCGTCTCGCTCTGCACCAACGCGCTGCTCTTGGAGAAGAAGCTCGACCTGTTCGAGCCGTCGCCCTATTTGTTCTTCTCGGTGCATCTCGACGGCCTGCGCGAGCATCACGACAAGGCCGTGTCGCAGAAGGGCGTGTTCGACCGCGCGGTCTCCGCGATCAAGGCCGCCAAGGCCCGCGGCTTCACCGTCAACGTCAACGCCACGGTGTTCGACGGCCACCCGGCCGAGGAGATCGCCAAGTTCCTGGACTTCACCACCGAGCTCGGCGTCGGCGTGACCATGTCGCCCGGCTATGCCTATGAGCGCGCGCCGGATCAGGAGCACTTCCTCAACCGCACTAAGACTAAGCAGCTGTTCCGCGACGTCTTCAAGCTCGGCAAGGGCAAGAAGTGGAATTTCATGCACTCCGGTCTGTTCCTCGACTTCCTCGCCGGCAACCAGGAGTTCGAGTGCACGCCCTGGGGCATGCCCGCGCGCAACATCTTCGGCTGGCAGAAGCCCTGCTATCTGCTCGGCGAAGGCTATACCAAGACCTTCAAGGAGCTGATGGAGACCACCGACTGGGACTCCTACGGCACCGGCAAGTACGAGAAGTGCGCCGACTGCATGGCGCATTGCGGCTACGAGGCGACCGCCGCCAATGCGGCGCTGACCAACCCGATCAAGGCGATGTTCGTGTCGCTGCGCGGCATCAAGACCGAAGGTCCGATGGCGCCGGAGATCGATCTCTCCAAGCAGCGCCCGGCGCAGTACGTGTTCTCCTCCGAGGTGCAGAAGCGCCTCTCCGAGATCCGTCACGACGAGGCGATCGAAGCGCAGCAGAAGGCCTCGACGGCCGCCTGAGCCGGCCGACCGTCAAAACCACAGCGAAACGGCCGCCGCGCAACCGGCGGCCGTTTTCGTTCCGGGAATATGTCGACACGTGGGGCTCAGGCCAGTGCAAGCCGCTTCCAGGCGAAGCTCTCTCCACGCGTCATTGCGAGCGCAGCGAAGCAATCCAGAGTCCCGCACACCACCCTGGATTGCTTCGCTGCGCTCGCAATGAAGGAGCAAGCTGAATCAGCGGAGAACCTCGCCTCCTATAGGAGGCGAGCACGCGCGCGCCGCGACGGCTTACGCCTCGGCAACCGCCAGTGTCTCGGTCTCAAGAAAATGCTCAGCCGCCAGCATGCCGCTCAGCAGCAGGTCGCGGGCGCCGCGCAGCGAGCGCAGGGCGCGATTGAACTCGATGCCCGTGGACACCAGGCCGCGCAGCACGGCCGGATTGCGGGCGACACCGCGCAGGATCATCGGCAGGTCGATGTCGCCGTTGGGCTTGATGGCGTCCTTGGCGAGCGACGGCAGCGTGCGATGGGCGGGATCGGAGATCACCCGCAGCGCCGCGAACGGCAGGCCGTACTCGGCGGCATAGGCGGCAGCGATGTGGCTTTCCATGTCGACCGCGGCCGCGCCGGTCTTCATGCGCAGCGCCGCCTTGCGGGCCTGGGCCACCACCACCTCTTCGGCCCCGGCGAGCACGCCGCGCACGACGCGGCGCTTCTTCAGGGCGGCGCGGGCGATGTGCTCCTCGCGCAGCGACAGGCCCGACAGCCAGCGGGCATCGCCGGCGGTCACCTCAGTGGCGACGACGATGTCGCCGGCCTTGAGGCTCGGATCGAGGCCGCCGGCCACGCCGAAGCTGACGACGCCGCGGATCGAGGTCGGATCGAACACGGTGAGCAGCGAGCGCAACTGCCTGGGGTCGCTCGAGCTGCAGATCACCATCATGCCGGGCCCGGCAGCAATCCGGGCCTCCTGCACCAAGCCCGTCACGACCAAGACCGGCCGCGGATCAATCGGGCGATCCGCGGACGTGTCGTCCCCCATCCCCAACTTCACAATCCGACCCCTGACACCTTCTCGGACGTCGCGTGATCCGACGTCTTCGTCTCTTGTTCCAAAGCCTCAGCCGCGGCGGCGCCAGAGCGGAAAGACCTTAACAAACCGAGGATTACGCAGAAAAATTCCGCGAGGAAACCCTGTTTGCGCCGCACTGCACCCGCACCCGATGCGTTTTTTGCCCGGTGTTGCCATTTGGTCCCGCCGATCCCTGTTCCACCCTGGAACAGATTGCGCCAGCGCCACCAGGCGTGGAACTTTAAGCAAGAACTACGCCACGAAAATGTGAGACTCGCGGCGCAGGCGGCATGACGGCGCGGCCAGATTCGCCCGCCCTGCGCCGGTCAGCCGTGCCCGAGCAGGAGATTCGCAGCGCGGTCGCCGGAGCGCACCGAGCCTTCGATGGTTGCCGGCAGGCCGGTATCGGTCCAGTCCCCCGCCAGAGCGAGATTGCCGAACGCCGTCTTCACTCCGGGCCGGAGCGCGTTCTGCTCCGGCGTCGCCTCGAAGGTGGCGCGGCGCTCGCGCACGATCTGCCATGGCGGCAGCTCCGCCGTGATCCCGGCGGCCTTGCAGACGTCGGCCCAGATCGCGGCGGCGAGTTCCTCGCGCGGCATGTCGACCAGCCGATCGCCATTGCTGATGGTAACCGAGAGCCGCTGCGGGAAGGCGAACAGCCATTCGACCAGGCCGCCGACCACCCCGAGCAGAGCTGGTGCATCGCGCGGCGGCGTGATGCGGAAATGGGCATTGACGATGGCACGATATTTCGTCGGCCCCGTGAGACCGGGCAGCAGGGCCATCGCCGGCCGCGGCGGCACGGCGAGCACGACGACGTCGGACGGACCGAGCGCGACGGTTTCATCGCCGCCGAACCTGAGCCCGGTGACGCGACCACCCGCATTGTCGAGGCCGCGCAGCTCGCGGCCGATCCGGACGCTGCCGCCCTTGCCTTCCAGGAATTTCACGGCCGGATCGATCAGCACGCCCGACAACCCATCGCGCGCGATCAGCGGCCGGCAGGCCTGGCCGCCGGCCAGCAACGTCTCGCGGACGATGGCGCCGGCGAGCCCCGCCGAGCCTTCCGGCGGATCGCAGTTCAGCGCCGCGAGCAGCAGCGGCTGCACCAGACGGTCGTACAGCGTACCCTTGCAGGGAATCGTGCTGCCGATCGTCTTGGACGTACCGGCCCAGATCAGCGGCGACAGCGCGAGGTAGTCGCCGAGCTTGGTATCAGGCACGCGGCGGCCCTCGTCGAACACCCACAGCGGCAGCCGGCCGTTGCCGAGATCGAGCAGCCAGCGCTGACCGCTCCGGATGTCGACGAAGGCGAACTGCGCCTTTTCAGGCCCGACCAGCCCCGCTTCCGAGCCGATCGCGCGGGCATAGGACAGCACGTGATGATTGGCCGACAGCAGCAGATGGTTGCCGTTGTCGATCACCAGGTCGGTCGCGGCGTCGTAATAGGACCGGCAGCGGCCGCCGAGCTGCTGGGTGGCCTCGTGGACGTGCACGATGTAGCCCGCATTGGCGAGCCGCACGCCGGCGGAAAGGCCGGACACGCCGGCGCCGATGATGTGAGCTGTCTTCTGCATCAGATGATTGCGTAACGGAGGATGATGCCGATCTTCGTGAGCTTGCTCACGCGGACGGGCTCACGCGGCAGCGCGAAGCCTCGTTCGAGCAGGAGGTCGAACACGGCACGATAATATTTCGACATGATCCGCGGCGCCCGCACGGCGCGCCGGCGGTTTCGCCGCATGATCTCGTCGGCCTTCTCGAAATGCGTCTTGGCCCTGACCGCAACCGAGTTGCAGACCTTGGGCAGCGCCCGCTCCTGCATCACCTTGACCGGATCGTCGCCGGTGATGCCGGCGAACAGCAGCGCCTCGCGCGGCAGATAGAGCCGGCCGATGCCGGCATCCTCGTCGATGTCGCGCAGGATGTTGGTGAGCTGCAGCGCGCGGCCAAGATGGTGCGCGAGCAGGATACCGTCCTCCTCCGGCATGCCGAAGATGCGCACCGAGAGGCGGCCGACCGCGCTCGCCACGCGGTCGCAATAAAGGTCGAGCGTCGCGAGATCCGGCGCGCGGATCTCCTGCGGCACGTCCATCTCCATGCCGTCAATGATGGCGAGGAAGTCCTCGCGCTTCAGCCCGAAGGTCTTCACCGAGGCGACATAGTCGCGCAGCCGCGGCGGCGGGTTGCCCTGATACAGCGCGTCGATGTCGTCGCGCCATTTCTGCAGCGCCGCCAGCCGCTCGGGCCGCGGGCCGTCGGAATCGGCGATGTCGTCGACCTCGCGGCAGAAGCTGTAGACCTGGAACATCGCGTCGCGCTGGGCGCGCGGCAGGATACGCATGGCGGCATAGAACGAGCTGCCGGAGGCCGCCGTGCCGTGATCGACGTGGTCTGCGGTCGCCTCGAGGGTCATGCGCCGGCTGCCGATTTGGTCTGGGGATGACGCCCGGCCACGCGGCGGCCGATCTCGCCCATGACCGACGTGAGGGTGAGACCGAGCATGCCGACAGGCGACAGGTGCACGCGCTCGCTGAGTGGATCGCGCACCTTCAGCAACGCCACGATGCGGTCGGCGAAAGCCTGGATCACGGCGATCTCCAGTCCGAAGCGGAAATCCTTGACGCCGCCGTTGAGGTCCCTGCCCTCGTCGAGCAGCGCCGCGTTACGCACGGCGAGCTTCTGCAGGCAGGCCAGCAACTGCGGCGGTGATCTGGCCTCGCCGAGCATCTCGACGGTGGCGCCGGCTTCCGCCAGCGCATCGCGCGGCAGATAGACGCGGTTGAGCGCCTTGTAGTCCTTGCCGCAGTCCTGCAGGTGGTTGTTGATCTGCAGGCCGGCGCAGATCGCGTCCGAGGCCGGCCAGGTCGCGATGGACTCACCGTGCACATCGAGCATGAAGCGGCCGACCGGCATCGCCGAATAGCGGCAGTAGTGGATGACCTCGTCCCAGTTCTCGTAGCGCAGCTTGGTCACGTCCATCCGGAAGGCAACCAGCAGATCGAGCGCGTGCCGGGGCGGCATGCCGCGCTCGGCGAGCGCCCGGCGCAGGCTGACGGCGACGTCCTGGGTCTCGCCGGTCCCGGTCAGCTCGGCTTCGAGCAGATCGAGCAGCCGCAGCTTCTCGTCACCCGGCAGGCTCGGATGGTCGGCGATGTCGTCGGCGGTGCGCACGAAATTGTAGAAGGCGAGGATCAGCCCCCGATGCTCGGGACGGATGATCCACGACGCCACCGGAAAGTTCTCGTCCCGGTGTGTCTTGCCGGATCGCAAATCGCTCGCGGTGGTCATGGACGAAACAGCTATCAGGTTGAAAGCGCGCTACCGAAAACAATGCCCGCCGCTTCGCTCATGCGAACGGATTGCTCGCCCCCATATAGGCGAATATCCCGCCAAAACCAATGCAATCGATATCGGGCAGCCCATAGGACCGAACCGCCGTCCTGCCCTGAGGGGCGGGCCGGCGGTCGTTAACCAAGAGAGTTCGGAAACAACCGTTCCGAACGGCAACCGCTTACTGGTTGTGGGTCTTCAGCACCTGATCGCAGGCCGGGCTGATCTTGGGGCGGTTCTCCTTGAGGCACGCCAGAATCGTGAAGTCACCCTGATCGATGACGGCACGGCAGAACTTCTGAACGTCACGCGTGCAGGCCGCCTGCTCTTCGGGCGTGCCGCCGCGGCCTTGCGCGAACGCACCGGTGGAAACGGACACCGACGACAGCAGGGAAAGTGCCAGGAAAATCTTACGCATCGTGTTCCTTCATTTTGACAGCAGAGGAGACCTCCCGGATCGCCGATGCTGCCCGGGAAACACCTGTTTGGTTTGGCAAGGACCGCAAGCCCCCCAGCGCCGGAGGTACGCTGCCAAATGCGGCCAAATTTGCGCCCTATGATCC
Source organism: Bradyrhizobium oligotrophicum (assembly GCA_050641875.1). Lineage (GTDB taxonomy): Bacteria > Pseudomonadota > Alphaproteobacteria > Rhizobiales > Xanthobacteraceae > Bradyrhizobium > Bradyrhizobium oligotrophicum_B. The sequence continues at coordinate 4,601,841 of CP192619.1, read as the reverse complement.
CGAGCGGCTCAAGCTCGGAGATCACAGCTTTGGCACAAACAAGGCGTTGATACTAGGGCGTTATTCTCGGAACACGTTTTTCGCATTTGGCTGTTGCAAGCATGCCGCGCGGACCGTTAGATGCAGCGCCGTCGAGACGGCTTGCGCGCAGCCGTCTTGCGAGGACGACCATTCGGCGCCGACCGGTCGCACGGTGCCGGCGGGCATCATGGCATCCGGTCGCAGCGCCCGACCGGCCGTCATTTGAACCTAACCTTCGGCGAGAACACCAAGTGTTCGAAGCGGCAGCATACGCCGGCACAGCGGTGTCATTTTGGATGGGAAACTCGATATGAAACTGTTCGGCTCACCTTTCTCTGGGCACGTCGTCAAGGCCGCCGGTCTCGGAGCGGCACTGTTCATGGCGGCGACCGCAGTTCAGGCTCAGTCGGGCCCGTTCGCCGGCTTCGACGGCTCATGGTCGGGCAACGGCACGGTCGCGCTGTCGGACGGCACCACCGAGCGCATCCGCTGCAAGGCCAGCTACAAGGTGGCCGGCGCCAATCTGAAGCAGAGTCTGCAATGCGCCAGCGACAGCTACAAGTTCCTCCTGTCCAGTGACGTCACCAGCCAGGGCGACCGCATCTCCGGCAACTGGAGCAGATCCAGCCGCAACGTGAACGGCGAGCTGCAGGGCACCGCCGGCAACGGCCAGATCGACGTGTTCGTGCAGGCCGCCGGCTTCGCCGCCAGCATCACCCTGAGGACCAACGGCAACAAGCAGGTCGTGCAGATCTCCTCCAAGGGCGAGATCCGCGGCGTCAACATCACGATGTCGAAGACCTGATCCGGTCGCGGCGACAACCGCAGCAGAATGCGCAAACGGCCCTGACGATGTCAGGGCCGTTTTGTTTTGCCAGAGCCGTTGTGTTCTTGACCGAGGCGACACGAAAAGCTCGGCCTTCGAGCCCCGCTGTCATCGCCCGGCTTGACCGGGCGATCCAGTACGCCGCGGCCTATCCGTTCAATCACGCGCGCCTCTGGAATACTGGATCGCCCGGTCGAGCCGGCGATGACAGTTGTGTGTTGGGCTTAGACCAAGCCCCTCACCTCACATCGGCTTGCGGTTGAGCTTCTGGGCGATGTTGATGAGGAACATCGCGGTCGGGCGGAGGATGAAGAGGTCGGCGAACAGCGCCGCCACCATCGAGAACGCGCTGAGCCAGCCGAACAGCCGCAGCGACGGCAGATCCGAGAACACGGTGACGACCAAGCCGCAGGCCAGCACCACGGTGGTGAGGATCAGCGCCGGTCCGACCAGCACGGTGGCACGCTCCACCGCGACCGCGGCGCTGACGCCGGGCGCGCTCTCCATCCGCAGCCGGTTCAGGAAGTGGATGGTGGCCGACAGGCCAAGGCCGAAGGAGACCGTGAGCGCCACCACGCTGGCAAATTGCAGCCCCTCCCCCATTGCCCACAGCACGGTGCCCGACATCACGACAGGGAAAATGCCGGGCAGGATGCAGGCGAGCATGACGACCCAGGACCGGAAGGCCAGCCCGATGAACATCGCCACCAGCGCGAACTCGATCGTCAGCCCATGGTTGAGCTTTTCGATCATGCCGGCGGAGTTGCGCGCAGCGATGGCGGCGAGACCGGTGACGGCGATTTCATAGCCAGGATGCTTCTTTCTCACCGCATCGAGCTCGCGGTCGAGCTTGTCGACCACCGGCAGCAACTGGCTGGAATCGACATCCGGCACGCGGCCGGCAACCACGACGGCATCCTGCTCCTTGTCGATGAAGCGGCGCACGAGGTGCTCGGGGATCAGGTTGACGTATTCCTGCAACGTCGCCGTATCCGAGGAGCCCGCCTTCTCGGCCAGCCAGCGCCGGAGCGTCTCGACCGACCAGACGTTGCCGACACCAGCAGTCTTTTCGACGGTGGCATGGACGTCGGCAATCGTCTGCAGGGTCTCCGGGGCATAGAGGGAGGCGCCCTTCGGAAACTGGATGAGCACGTTGACCGGATTGGCGCCGGTCAGCTTGGCATCGAGCCGGTTGCTTGCCGCAACCGCCTGCTGCTTGTCCGGCACCTGGTCGGCGAGGCGATAGCGCGGCTCCAGGGTCGAATACACCACCGCGAGCGAACCGACGAACACCACCGCGATCAGGCTGAACAGGCCGGGACGACCGACCATGCGCACCGCGATCCAGTAGCAGAAATTGCGCAGCGCCTGGACGCCGGCGTCGGCGCCCTGGAACTTGACCGCGAATGTCTTCTCGTTGCGCACCAGCAGCACGCCGAACACCGGCACCAGCGACAGCACCGCGACCAGCGCGATGATGGTGGCGGCGAGCCCCGCCTCACCGAACTTGCGGATCAGGTCGCTGTCGGAGAACTGCAGGGCGATGAAGGAAATGCCGGCGGTGGCGTGGGTCAGCACGCAAGCCGGGCCGACGACCAGCACGGCGTTCTTGAACGCCGTCACCTTGTCCTGCCCCGCGATCAGGCGGTCTCGGGCGGCGAAGGTGAGCTGCATCGAATCGGAGAAGCTGATGACCATGATGAGCGGCGTCATCACGTTCAGGAACATGTTGAGATTGAAATTGGCCCAGCCGAGCGCGCCGAGCGCGAGCATGATCGCGATCAGCGGCGGAAACGCCGCCGCGATCATGAAGGAGACCTTGCGGAAAAAGATGATCGCGATGATGCAGCCGGCGAGAATGCCGAGAATGTTGTAGGTCAGCCCGTCACGTTCCACCGCGTTGCGGATCTCGAGCTGCATGACCGGCACGCCTGAGAGCTGGACATTCAGGCCGGTGTCGGCGAGGTCGTCCGCCATCAGCTTCCGGATGTCGCCCACCACCTTCCCGAGATCGTTCGAGGCGACCACCTTGGGCTCGAGCGACAGCACGATCAGGGCCAGCGTGCCGTCCTCCGACAACAGCTTGCCGCGGATGATCTCGTTGGACTTCACCGTCTCGATGAACTTGTCGTAGGCTTCGCCCTCCGGCGAGATCCGACGGAAAGAGCGCTGCCGGCAGCTTGCCGGGCGCCGGCGCCTGGCGGGCCGAGAACAGCGACACCAGGCCACGGGTGCCCTCGACCAGTTGCAGGTCGGTCACGAAGTCACGAAGCTTCTCGAGGTTCTGGCGGGCCAGCAAGGTCTTGCCCTCGACCACCACGAGGACGTCGAATTCCTCGGCCGGGAACTTCTTCGTCACCTCTTCGTACTGATGGAATTCCTTGCTGTCGGAGCGAAACAGTTGGCTGAGCGAATCATCGATCTGGATGCGCTTGATGCCGAACACCGCCGCCACGATGAGGACGAGCAGGACGACGCAGGAGAAGATCGGCGCCTTGACCGCGAGGAGGCCAAGCCGTTCGATGCCGAAGGCGATGCTGTCGGCCGGCCGGTGCTCGACCTTCTCGACATGGACTTCGTTGTCGTGCCTGACTTCCAGCATGCGGTGTCCAGTGGTTGGGGCGCGGCCCAAATTCGGAAGGCCTGAGCGCATAGGGCAGAAATAAGGCCGCTCAGCGAAGCAGAGATGACCGCATTGTGGCCCGCAGCCGAAGCTAATCCTTGAAAACACGTGAAAATTCGTCGAGGCCGGGGTCTAGCAGGGTTCACTCCCCGGCCGCAACCATGCGCGGCCACACAAGACGGCGAGCCGCCACGGCTCCCGATCACGCCACGATTCTGCCGTCCTTGAAAAGAGCGTGGACGGCCCGGACGGACGCGGGGCTCAAAACCTGAACGACTCAATGACCGGTATCCGACCGAGCCGTTGGGCAGGCCGCGGGCCGGCGCTGGCGAGCACCGTTCGCCGCCCCTGCCCCAGAGAGACCATCACCCTGCGGGAAGGGCGGCCTCGCGCAGCCGGATCGAGTAGTTCGACGCGTTCTGATGCCCGTGGGAGGCGGCGCGCGCAAACATGATGAGGTGATGCGCGATCAGCGCCACGGCGATGAAATTCTCGATCTCGCCGCGCTTGAGCTGGCTCCAGGCAAAGCGCCAGAACGGCCGCTTGTAGTCGCCGAGCACGCCCACCTTCCAGAAGATCTTGCCCATCATGACCAGGCCGCGCCGGATGTTCGGCCAGCTCTTCATCTCGTCGCTGACCGGCACCTTGATGCGGTTGGCGTAGGTGGTGTCGCATTGGTGCTTGTAGCGCGCGAACAGCCTCTCGGGCTCGTAGGCCACCTCCATGCAGCGCCGCCACGCCGTGACCACTTCGTCATAGGGCATCAGGAATTTCACGTTGGAGTCGCGACCGTCATCGTGGACCAGCCTGCCCTCGCGCTCGAGGCGATCCCACAGCGGTGTCTTCGGCAGCGCCTGCAGAAGATTGATCGTGAGCAGCGGGATCCGGCTCTCCTCGACGAACCGCAGCAGCGCGTCCGCGGTCTGCGGCGTGTCGGTGTCCAGCCCCATGATGATACCGGAGACGACCTCCATGCCGTAGCTGTTGATGGTCCTGATCCCCTCCAGGATCGGCACCATCATGTTGTGATCCTTCTGCATCGCCGTCAGCGCCTCCGGATCGGGCGTCTCGATGCCGCAGAAGATGGTGATGAAATAGGCCTCGCGCATCTTCTCCAGGATCTCGGGCCGCTTGGCGATGTTGAGCGTGGCCTCGCAGGCGAGCCGCATCACATAGCCGGTGCGCTTCTGCCATTCGATCAGATGCGGCAGCAGGTCCGCCGCGGCTTTGCGGTTGCCGATGAAATTGTCGTCGACGAAATAGACCGAGCCGGTGACGCCGCACTCCCTGAGCTTGTCGAGCTCGGCGATGATCTGCTGCGGCGACTTGATGCGCGGATTGCGCCCATAGAGGCCGGGGATGTCGCAGAACTCGCATTGATAGGGGCAGCCGCTGGAATACTGGATACTGCCGAGAAAGTACTTCTTCACCTCGGCGAGCTCATAGGCCGGCACCGGGAAATCGGTCATCGCCACCCGCTCGTTGGTCCGCAGCACGACCTGCTGCGCGGGCCGTGACGGATCCCGCGCCAGCCGCGCGATCAGCTCGTCGGTGGCATCGCCGAGCTCGCCGACATGGAGATAATCGAAGCTCGGATAGTAGTCCGGACAGGCGCTGACCGAGGGGCCGCCCAGCGCGACCGGCAGGTCGAACGCGTGCGCCCGCTGGCAGATGTCGTTCATCTGCTGGCGCTGGATATGCATGCCGCTGACGAATACCGCTTCGGCCCAGGAGAAATCCTCGTCCTGCGCCGGGCGGATGTTCTCATCGATGAAGCGCACCTGCCAGGAAGCTGGAAGATAGGCCGCGATCAGCAGCAGCCCCTGCGGCGGCATGAAGGCTTGGATGCCGTCGGTGAGCGGATAGGCATGCTCGAAGGTTCCGAACGACGAAGTGTAGCGCGGAAACACACAGAGAATGCGACGTACCGTTTCGATGCCCTCGAGATCTCATCGACTGCCCCTCACGCAACAACCCGCTAACTGGTTACCTTACGGCCCAAGATTAGGCTTCGCTACCCCTTCCGGAAAAGTTGAGTGCGATCGCGCCTTCCGCTCCTGCCGCAAGGCGCGACGTCCCCGCCGCGAGCCGGATGCTCACGCTGTCTGGCATGATCAGACGCGACCTGATGAGGCGACTGATCCGGTGCATCGCAATGGGATGGCGGAATGCGAAGGGCGATCCAAAGTTCCAATCAGACCGATAATTGATCGATCGAGCGCGACCACCGTTCTGGTCTGTCTCCAATCGGCGAACCAATTGCGGCGTGTGCGCGGCCGGCCACCGGTTGAAATGCATCTGCAAGGGAACGAGGGGGCCCGAAACGGCGCGGGCCCTCCGTAGTCGACAGGAGGCCGCAGCGCCCGACCCTGCTGCGGGGCACCAACTAATCGATTGAAACGCCGAGCGAAGTACGCGGAGGTTGCATAATACTGGCGGCGTCCACTTAACGCTTTCTCCATGAAGGTTTTGCATAACTATTAACAATCAAGCGCATCCTGCGTCGTAGCAAAAACTCGCGGTATCTCACCTCATGACCTCACGCCCGACGTCAACGAAGACGGCCACGCGCCAATCCATCGCAGTCAAGCTCTATGCGATCTTCGCGTTGTTTGCGCTATTGACCGCCGCAATCACCTGGTTGTCCGACTACAACTCGCGGCGGGCCACGGAGCTCATCAAAGCCATCGAGACGGCCAATCTCGCCGCTCACAACGTTCAGCTGGTGAACGGGCTCGTCTATGCCGTCGTCATGGAGTCGCGCGGCGTCTACATGTCGACAGACCCCGCCGTCGTGAAACAATACGGCAACGGATTGCTCAAGTTCAATGCCGACATCCTGAAGGTCGTCGACAAGTGGCAGGCGATCGTACAGGCCGACGACGCCCAGCAATTCGCAACGTTCAAGAAGCGGATCGAGCAATTCGTCGAATTCCGCGCCGAACTGGTCCGCCGTGCCAATGAAATCAGCCCGGCTGCGGGACGCGAGTGGGGCGACAACGACGCCAATCGCTCCGTGCGCAAGGCGCTCAACAAGGATCTCGAAGCGCTGTCCAAAGTCTATGTCGAGCGCGGAGGAAAGATCGCCGAGGAAACGGCGCTGAACAACAAGCTCTCGCTCGTGCTGACAGGCCTTGGCGGCTTGATGTTGGTTCTGGTCGCGGCCGGCGTGGTGATCATCGCTCGCTCGATCGCTCGGCCGCTGTCTCAGATCACCGATACGATCCGCCGGGTCGCCACCGGCGCCGAGAACGTCGAAGTGCCGTATGCCGGGCGCGCCGACGAGGTCGGCGAACTGGCCCGCGCCATCGGCGTGTTCCAGCAGGCCATGGCCCACAACCGCGACCTCAATGTCCAGGTCTCGCAGGACTCCGAAATCCGCGAAGCCCGGGCCCGCCACATCGAAACCGCGGTCGAGGAATTTCGCATCGCGATCGGCAGCGTGATGCGGACCGTGACCGAGAACGCCGCCGCGATGCGCACCACCGCCGAGGCGATCACACGGCTGACGGCGGACGCCAACGAGCGCGCGGTCACCGCAGCCGGCGCGACGTCGCAGGCCTCGACCAACGTTTCCGCCGTCGCGAGCGCCGCCGAGGAGTTATCGACGTCCGTCGAGGAAATCGGCCGGCAGATCCGGCAGTCGGCCGGCGCCGTCGAGCAGACCGGCCAACGCACCGAAAAGTCGGTCACGGAGATCGAGGGCCTTGCCGCCGCCACCCAGCGCATCGACGGCGTACTGACGCTGATCCAGACCATCGCCGAGCAGACCAACCTCCTCGCTCTGAATGCGACCATCGAGGCCGCCCGCGCCGGCGAGGCCGGCCGTGGCTTTGCCGTGGTCGCTCACGAGGTCAAGGCGCTGGCCGGACAGACGGCCAAGGCGACCGAGGAGATCAGCCAGAACGTCGGCCTGATCCAGGCCTCGACCAAGACCGCGGTCGACGCGGTCCGCGAGATCGGCCAGGCGGTCCGCGGCATCAACGAGATCACCTCGAACATCTCCAATGCCATCCAGCAACAGGACCAGGCGACGCGGGAGATCGCCGACCAACGCGCAGTCGACCGCCCAGGGCAACCAGACGCTGGTCATGAACATCGGCTCGCTCCGCGACGCCATCAGCGAGACCTCGACGGCCGCCGCCTCCGTCCTGTCGGCGTCCGGCGACCTCAACGCGACCGCGCAGACGCTCGCCCACGAGGTCGAGAAGTTCTTCCAGAACCTGCGCTCGGGTCCATCCGCGGAGACGCGGCTGCGCAAGAGCGAGCTGACGGCGGCTCGCCATCGTCGCGGAAATCGCCCCGCAAGGCGTGATCCGTTCCGACAGCGGAACCGTTTCTTGGTTTTTGGAGAGCCCTCGTGCGCCAGACAGCCAAGAAACTTCCGTTCGCCTGCGACCCGGTCGCGGTCACCCAGAATGACGTCGAGGACGCCATCCGCACCATCCTGACCTGGATCGGCGAGGACCCGTCGCGAGAGGGTCTCGCCGAGACCCCGGCCCGGGTCGCGCGGGCCTACAAGAGCTATTTTGCCGGCTATGCGCAGAACCCCGAGGAGTATCTGCGCAAGACGTTCGAGGAGACCGCCGGCTACGACGAGATGGTGCTGTTGCGGAACATCCCGTTCCAGAGCCATTGCGAGCACCACATGGCGCCCATCATCGGTCGCGCCTGGGTCGGCTACGTGCCGCGTAGCCGCGTGGTCGGGATTTCCAAGCTCGCCCGGGTCGTCGAGGCCTATGCTAGCCGGCTGCAGATCCAGGAGCGCATGACCGCCGAGATCGCCAACATCATCGACGAGGTGCTGCAGCCGCAGGGCGTGGCGGTCGTGATCAAGGCAGCCCATCACTGCATCAGCTCGCGCGGCGTCAAGAAGCACGGCGTCGATCTCACCACGAGCCGCATGCTCGGCTGCTTCCGCACCGACCCGATGAGCCGCCAGGAGTTCCTGGCGATGGTCAATTCCGACCTGAGGGATTGAGGGACTGGAAAATCCTCCGCCCGCAGTGATCCAGCCGTCCATGGTCCACGTTATCCAGGATCAAGCAGCGTGCCGGGGACCATGACCACGCGACTGAGAGCGACTGGATTAGCGCAATGGAACGTGGCATCGTCCCGGCATCGATTTGCACGGGCCTTGGGTGCCCGTACCAGGGTGAATGTGAGCAGAGGGCCGAAGGCGACTGTGGACTGGGCTGAATTGATCGGACGCGTCGCCGCGCGCGGCGACCGCGAGGCGTTCAAGGCCCTGTTTGCGCATTTTGCGCCCCGCATCAAAGGCTTCCTCATCAAGACCGGCTGCAACGCCGACGACGCTGAGGAAATCGCGCAATCCACCATGGTGGCGGTATGGACGAAGGCGGGGCAGTTCGATCCGTCGACGGCCGGCGCGGCCGCCTGGATCTTCACGATCGCGCGCAACCAACGGATCGACGCCGCGCGCAAGGCTGCCCGCGACAGCCGGCTGAGCAGAGAAGTGGGGCGCGACGAGGAAGCCGATCCGACGCCGGCGGCCGACCAGATCGTCTCGCGTGTCGAAGATGCCACACGGGTGGCGGCCGCGATCGAAAGATTGTCGGTGGAGCAATCCACCGTGATCCGCCTGTCGTTCGTTGAGGAACGACCGCATTCGGAAATCGCGGCGGTGCTCGGCCTGCCGCTCGGTACGGTAAAGTCACGAATCAGACTGGCGATGAATCGCCTGAGAGACCTGTTGGACGACGCGACATGACGATCAGCCACCACCCGCCGGAAGACCTGCTGGCCGACTTCGCCACTGGTGCCCTCGACGAGGCCGAGCGGCTGGTCGTCGGTGTCCATGTCGCCGATTGCGGCCGATGCCAGCGCTTCGTCCGCGCCATCGAGCAGCTCGCCGGCGCCTCGCTGGACGCGGCCGAGCCGGTCGCGACGGGCGCGAATGCTTTCGATGCCGTGATGGCACGCATCGACCGGCGCCCGCAGGCGGCGCCGCAGGTGAGCGAGGTCGCCGAGCACGACCCCGAGCTCGCGGATCTCCCCGAGATGGTCAAGCGCTGCAAGATCGGCAAGCGTCGGCGCGTGGCGCCCGGCATCAGCATGCGCCCGATCCTGCTGCCGGGCACCGGCAAATCGCGCGCCTTCCTGCTGCGCTCGGAGCCCGGCGCGCGGATGCTGGAGCATACGCATTCCGGCAATGAGCTGACCTGCGTGCTGAAGGGCAGCTTCAGCCATCTCGGCGGTTATTACGGTCCGGGCGACTTCGACTACGGCGACGACGAGGTCGATCATCGTCCGGTGGTCGGTGACGAGGGCCCCTGCCTCTGCCTCGTCGCCATGACCGGCGACCTTCGCATGCACGGTCTGCTCGGCCGCCTGATCAGCCCCTTCGTCCGGCTCTGAATCGCTCTGCCGGCATTGCGAGCGTAGCGAAGCAATCCGGCCGACGCGAAGGACCTGGATCGCTTCGTCGCTTCGCTCCTCGCAACAACGACCGCAAGCATTCGGGTGATCCGCATCGGACTCTGACCCGTTTCCGCTCAGGAAGCGCATGGAGGAGACGGATGCGATCAGCAAGCGCGGATCAGAAGGGTTACGTCGCGCATCTCAGCAGCCTGCTGGCCCGTGCCGGAGGCAACGATGAGCAAGCCTTTGCCGAGCTCCATGCTGCAACGATCTTGAAGATGCGGAAGACCGTGCGCGCCTTGCTGCCGTCCGCGGCTGATCTCGACGACATCCTGCAGGATGGCTACCTGAAGATCTGGCGGCATGCCGCGAGCTTCGACCCGACGCGCGCCTCGCCCATCACCTGGATGTGCACCATCATGCGCAACACCGCGATCGATACGCTGCGCGCCACCGGCCTGCCGACCTCGGAGCTCGATGAGGCGCTGGCGATCCCCGATCCCGCCGACAGCACTGCCGACGACGAGTTCGACTACGCACTGGCCGAACCGATCGCCCGCGAGGCCCTCGAGCGGCTGCCGGAGGAGCGCCGACGGCTGCTGGCGCTCGCCTATCTCGAAGGCGAAAGCCGGACGCGGCTGTCGGAACGGTTTGGCGTGCCGGTCGGCACCATCAAGACCTGGCTGCACCGCAGCCTGCTCGCGGTGCGCAAGGACTGTCTTGGCCAAGCCCACGCGGTCGCCGCGGCGGCCGCCTGATTGGCTGCATGACAGATGACCGGGACACGATGACCAGGACTCGTGCCGTGAGACACCTTGTCGTCGTGCTGGGCGACCAGCTCGATGCCGACTCGGCGGCCTTCGACGGCTTCGACCCGGAGCAGGATGCCGTACTGCAGATGGAGGTTACCGACGAGGCGAGCTACGTCCCGCAGCACAAGATGCGCATCGCCTATTTCTTCGCGGCGATGCGGCACTTCCACGCCGATCTCGAGGCCCGCGGCCGCACCGTCCACTATGTCCGGCTCGACGATCCCACCAACACCGGCACGCTCGACAGCGAGATCGCGCGGCATCAGACGGCGCTGCGGCCTGCGGCGACCATCGTGCTGGAGCCCGGCGATTTTCGCGTGCGCGAGGGCTTGCGCAAGCTGCCGCAGCGGGTCGAATTCCGCGCCGACCGTCACTTCCTGTGCACGGCCGACGAGTTCGATGCCTTCACCGAGCGCCATCCCCGCCCGATCATGGAAACGTTCTACCGCGCGATGCGGCGCAAGACCGGCATCCTGATCGACGACAGCGGCCGCCCGGTCGGCGGCAGTTGGAATTTCGACGCCGAGAACCGCAAGGCATTCGGCAAGTCGCGCCCGCCGATCCCGGTCGCCAGATCCTATGCGCCCGACGCGATCACGCACGACGTGCTCAAGCTGGTCGAAGCACGCTTCTCCAACAGTCCCGGCAAGCTCGACCGCTTCGACCTGCCGGTGTCGCGCGTCGACGCGCTGACCGAGCTTTCCGATTTCGTCGCCTGGCGCCTCTCCTTGTTCGGCACCTATCAGGACGCGATGCTCAGCGACGAGCCGTTCCTGTATCACTCGCGGCTGTCGGGTGCGCTGAACCTTCACATGCTGAACCCGCGCGAGGTGGTCACGGCCGCGCTCGCGAGCCGCAACGCGCCGCTGAACGCGATCGAGGGCTTCGTCCGTCAGATCATCGGCTGGCGCGAATTCGTGCGCGGCATCTACTGGCAGCGCATGCCTCACTACGCCGACGAGAACGCGCTCGACGCCAACCTGCCGATGCCGCGCTTCTACTGGACCGGCGAGACCGAGATGCGCTGCCTTTCGCAGGCGATCGGCCACACCATCGACCATGCCTATGCGCATCACATCGAGCGGCTGATGGTGCTCGGCCTGTTCGCGATGCTGCTCGGCGTTCGGCCCTACGATGTGCATCTGTGGCACATGTCGATGTTCCACGACGCCATCGACTGGGTGTCGCTGCCCAACACGCTCGGCATGAGCCAGCATGGCGACGGCGGCGTGGTCGGCACCAAGCCCTATGCGGCGTCGGGCCACTACATCGACCGCATGAGCGACCATTGCCGCAACTGCCGCTACGATCCGAAGCAGGCGACCGGCGACAGGGCCTGCCCGTTCACGACGCTGTATTGGAGCTTCCTCGCCAAGCACCGCCGCCGCTTCGCCAACAATGGTCGCATGCGCAACCAGTACGTCAATCTCGAGCGCCGCAGCGCGGCGGAGATCCGTGCCATCCGCAACCACGCCGACGCGATCGCCTCGGCCCTGGTGTAATCCGGCGTTCGCCGGTCTGAACAGCGCTCACGGCTTGCTGGCCGGACGCCGATCGGTCATATCTTGGCAGTTCCATCCCGCCCTCCGCCGATCAAGCCCGGAATGCCTCGCCAATGACCGCTGCCATCGTCGCCGTCTTCACGCTCGCCTATGCCGTGGTGGCGCTGGAGCACCCGTTCCGGATCAACAAGGCGGCCACCGCCCTGGTCGGCGCCGGCCTGATGTGGACCGTCTATGCTGTCATGGGCGGGACGGCTCCGGCGGTCGCGAGCGAGCTCAACGAGTCCGTGGCCTCGACCGCCCAGATCATCTTCTTCCTGATCGGCGCGATGACCATCGTCGAGGTGATCGACGCCCATAACGGCTTCGAGGTCGTGACCTCGCTGATCGGCACGCGCAACCAGGTCACGCTGGTGTGGCTGGTCGGCTTCGTCACCTTCTTCCTCAGCGCCATGCTCGACAACCTCACCACTGCGATCGTGATGGTGTCGCTGATGAAGAAGCTGTCCGGCCGCGACGAGGACCGCCTGGTCTTCGCATCGATGATCGTCATCGCCGCCAATGCCGGCGGCGCCTGGTCGGCGATCGGCGACGTCACCACCACCATGCTGTGGATCGGCGGCCAGATCACGCCGCTCGCGATCATGAAGTCGGTCTTCATCCCCTCGCTCCTGAACCTGCTGGTCCCGCTTGCCGTCGTCAGCTTCACCCTGCGCGGCAAGCAGCTCGCGCCGCCGGCGAGCGCCGGCATCGCCTCGATCAGCCCGATCCTGCCGTTCGAGCGCAATTTGATGTTCTTCATGGGCCTTGGCATCCTGGTCGCCGTGCCGGTGTTCAAGGCGGTGACGCACCTGCCGCCGTTCATGGGCATCCTGTTCGGCCTGGGACTGCTCTGGATGGTCGGCGAGATCGTCCATCGCGAGAAGGCCTCCGAGCAGAAGCAGCGCCTGACCCTGGTGCATGCGCTGACCCGGATCGACATGCCCTCGATCGTGTTCTTCATCGGCATCCTGCTCGCGGTTGCCGCGCTTGAGCACACCCACATCCTGGAGGCACTGGCGCAATGGCTCGACCGCAGCGTCGGCCGGCTCGACCTGATCGTGATCGTGCTCGGGCTCGCCAGCGCCGTGATCGACAACGTGCCGCTGGTCGCGGCGTCGATGGGCATGTACAGCCTGAGCCAGTTTCCGCCGGACAGTTTTCTCTGGGAGTTCGTCGCCTATTGCGCGGGCACCGGCGGCTCGATCCTGATCATCGGCTCGGCGGCCGGCGTCGCCGCGATGGGGCTCGAGAACATCCACTTCTTCTGGTACGTGCGCCGCATCAGCGGCATCGCCCTGCTCGGCTACTTCGCGGGCGCCGCGGCCTACATCATCCAGCACAACCTGCTGCACTGAGCGGATCGGATCGCATGCGTTGGTCGTGGCGTGTCCTTGCAGCTGTCGCGACCGTCCTGGTCGGGGCAAGCCAAGGCCGCGCTGACGCAACGATCCGAAGCGGCTACGCGCTCGGCGAGAGGAGCTGCGGCGAGGCGCCCCTCGCCTTTCCACGGCTGCGGATCGACATGAAGGCCGGCTTCTGCGCCGGCCTCGTCGCCAGCCGCGATGACGGCCTGAGATTTCCCCGCGGCATCGTGCAGATCCCCGGCCAACGGCAGTTCGTGATCGCGGACATGGGCGGCTGGGGCCATGATGACGGCCGGTTGCTGATCCTCGATCCCGCGGCGCCGGCCGGCCGGCGCATCCGCGAAGTGATCACACGGCTGTCCTATCCGTTCGGGCTTGCGGCCGGCCCGGGCGGCCGGATCTACGCCTCCACCGACACGTCGATCTTCCGTTTCGATCCGCTCGCGGCCGATCCGAAAGCAACGATCGAGACCATCATCCGCGACCTGCCAGGACGCCGCCTCACGCTGCCCGACGGCACCCGGCTGTCGGAAAGCGCGCATCCGCTGAAGGCATTCGCCTTCGACCGCACCGGACGGCTGTTCGTCAATATCGGCTCGCCCAGCGACAACTGCCTGTCGCCGACGCCGATCACGCAGCCCTGCGCCGCGGGCGAAGGCCCCTCGGCGCTCGCCGCGATCTGGCTGTTCACCCCACCGGCCGGCGGCGTCTTTGCGGCGCTGAAGCCCGGCGATCCCTCGCCGCCGCACGAGGTCTACGCGCGAGGCCTGCGCAACTCGATGGCGCTGGCATTGCATCCGCGCTTTCCCGATCCCGGCACCGCCTTCCTGCAGGGCGAGAACGCGCGCGACCTGCAGGACGTGTTCGCACCGAACGAGGAGATCAACGCGATCGAGCAAGGACGCCACTATGGCTGGCCCTATTGCACCGATCTCGCGACCCCGAGCCCGGAGTTCAAGCGCGTGCTGCAATCCGGCGCCCTCAAGAACTTCTGCACGACGACCGCGCACTATCAGCAGCCCTGGTCGCTGCTGCCGCCGCATGGCGCGCCGCTCGGCATGCTCTATTACACGGGCGAGCGTTTCGAGGAGCTGAAAGGCAGGCTGCTGGTCGGCCTGCACGGCTATCGCCCGACCGGCAGCCGCCTGCTCGCCTATGAGCTCGACGACCACGGCTTCCCCAAGCTGAGCCCGGCGCCTGTGCGCTATCACGTGAGCTGTGCGGCCGAGCCGACGCGCGCCTTCCAGACCGCGGCAGGGCCGGCGCGCGCGGCCGCGTTCGACGAGATCATCTCGGGCTGGCATCGCGTCAACGGCATCCGGCCGCAGGGCGCACCGGTCGGCATGACCGTGGCCGACGACGGCGCGATCTGGCTGGTCGAGGACAAGAACCAGAGCGTGATCCGCATCGACCGCACGGACGAGGCTGCTCCCGAGCCGCTGCCGTGCGACGTCAGGAGCAATGCGCTGATCGATCGGCTGGCGTCCCTGGTAATGGACGACTCTGCCAGCCGCATGCGGCTGGCGACGGTGCGCAAAAACCTCGTCGAGAAGCACTGCAGCGGCTGCCATTCGGATTTCGGCCTCAAGCCCGGACAATCCGATCGAGACAAAGACCTCGCGGTGCTGCGCTTCATGCTGACCCAGGACGGCTGGATCTATCCCGGCGATCCCGAATCCGGCCGGCTGCGTCAGCGGCTGCGCGGATTGGGCGCCGAGCGGCAGATGCCGCCCGGAGCTGACCTGATCAAGACGGAACCAGGCTACGCGAAACTGCTTGATATTGCGGACGACCTCGTCGCGCGCATGGTTCCCGGCACGCGGATGCGGGTCAAGGCGGGCGGCCCGCCGCACCGCAAGTTCTTCGCCGCGGACGACCGCGAATGCGGCGACATTCCGTTCGGCAAGATCGTCGTGGTGACCGAGAGGTCTGCCGTCAATAAGCCCGGCTTCAGCCGTTTCTTCCGGCCGGCCGACACCTACCTCAACGGCACCTGCACGGACGACGATGGCTATTACATCCAACAGCAGTTTCTGGTGCCGCTCTGACGACGCTGCGATGAATCGTAGGGTGGGCAAAGCGATCGCCGCAGGCGGCGCGTGCCCACCGGCCACGGGCGCCAGTGGTCATGGTGGTGGGCACGGCGCGCACGAGACCGCGTTCTGGCGCAGCAGGCGTCGCCTCGCGCCCTTGCCCACCCTACGCATCTCGTGTTGGGCGATCCTGGTAACGCTTGCCCTCGCGACCGTCCCTGCCCTGGCCGCCTCGAAACTGTTTGAGAGCGCGCAGCTCACGACGTCCGGCGAATACACCTTCGGCATCGAAGGCCCCGCCGTCGATCGCGAGGGCAATCTGTTCGTCGTCAATCTCGGCAAACCCGGCACGATCGGCAGGCTCGCGCCTGAGGCGACCACGTCGGAGAAATTCACAGAGCTGCCCGACGGCAGCGTCGGCAACGCGATCCGCATCGACGCCGCCGGCACGATGTTCATCGCCGACTACAAGAAGCACAACATCTTCGCCATCGCGCCGGGCACCACCGAGCCCCATCTCGTTTTCCATGCCGACGAGATGAGCCAGCCCAACGACATCACGCTATCGCGCGACGGCGTGATCTACGCGAGCGACCCGAGCTGGAAAGCGCGCAGCGGCCGCATCTGGCGGATCGCGAGGGGGCCGACGGCGCGCTGCAGGGCGTGGCGATGACCGCGCCACGCGCCATGGGCACCACCAACGGCATCGATCTCAGCCCCGACGGCCACACGCTCTATGTCGGTGAATCCAACAGCGGCGAGATCTGGTCCTACGCGATCGAGGGCGAGGCCCTGACACGGCCGAAGCTGATCAAGACGTTCGAGCCGAACACGATCGATGGTCTGCGCACGGACACTACCGGCCGCCTGCTCGTCGCGCGCATCCTCAAGGGCCGCATCGCCGTGCTGGCGCCGGATGGACGCGTCGTCAGGGAGATCACGCTCAAGGCCAAGGAGCCCACCAACCTCGCCTTCGGCGGCGGCGACGGCAAGACCGTCTACGTCACCCAGCGCCAGGGCGGCTTCATCGAGTCGTTCCGCACCGACGTCGAAGGGCGCGAGCATTGCCTGCAGACACGGACCTGCTGAGCATGACTACCTGCCTCAAGAGCAGATGTCGCTTCTCCGCACTCGTGACGCGCAACTCATCAGGGCTCCAGCCGGCCTTGGAGGATGCATTATCGCTTATCCCTCATGCCCAAACTGCCCGTCGTGCCAGTTTGTCGCATGCCTGCGGGCTTGCGTTGTCGGGCAAATCAGATCGATGTTTCCGCGCATCCCGGGCTCGTGAGAGGGGCGCATCGCGATCGTCACGAACGTGGAGCCTGGGGAGCGGTGGGCGTGTCATGTTGCAGCGTGATCAGTCGCGCGGACGAACGGCATGATGCGCACGGTGAAATCGTGATGTCCTGACACCCCGATGCTGGTGTCAACCTGGCGCAATGCGATCGCGCTGGGGATGGTGGCCAACAAGCCCGGCGCGCCAGGGAGACCACGTATAAGCCGTAAGGCCATCGCGCAGGGAATGCCGGTTGATCCGGCTTTGCCTGTGGTTCCTGCCGCCTGCATTTTTTTCGCAGGCGGGCCATGGGTGAGGCCCTCACCCGGCATTCCCTGCGCCCTCTCGCTATCAGAGGGTCGAGCTATCCATCATGACTCGGACAGATCATGTCGCGAGAACGTAGTCCCGTACTCAGCGTCATGCGCGCGCAGGCGGGCATCCAGTCACGCCGCGGCTTTGCGGCTCAGCAGCACAACTGCCGGCGAACACCGATCGTCCGCCTCCGCGGAACACTGCAGCGCCGGAATAAGGATCCTGCGCAGATGCGAAAATATCGAGCACCAATGCCGCTGTCGTCCCGGGCCAGCCTCGCCGACCCGGGACCCATACTCCGTAGCAGGAGTGACGTGCGAGATGCCAGCCGTGTGCTGGCCAACACTCAGTTGGGGTTATGGGTCCCGGCGTTCGCCGGGACGACAGGTTTTATGAGGCGGGTAGCTTCCATCTCACCCGCCAGTGGAGGCCGCCGCGTGCGCGAGGACCTTCCTATCAACGTCGATTGCCTACCGTCCGTACACCACCGGAGCGCGGCGGACGATGAGCGGCGGCGGCAGGTCGCGCTCCCAGACGCGGCCGTCGTCGAACTGGATGCGCATGCCGTCGGGCGAATACACCGCGCTCTCGTCACGCGCGTCGATCCAGAGCCGGCTATTGGGCGCATTCCAGTCCGGCCAGGCCTGGAGCGACTCGCCGGTCTCGGTGGTCAGGTTCACGGCATCGCCGTTCTGCGTCACGAAGGCCGGCGCTCCGATCATGCCGTCGCGGCACATCTGGATGCAGCGGTAGGTGCCGGTGAGGTTCGCACTCGGCTGGGCCGAGGCGCTGCCGGCGACGCAGGCGCCGACCAGGCCAATGACGATTGCAACACGCTTCATGTCGATCACTCCATCGCTCGAAAGGGTCAGCCAGCCCCCATTCGGCCCCTCGGGCGGATCAAGTGCGATGCGGGAAAAATGTTCCGACCGTTCCCGGTCAGGGAACCCTACTCCACCATCACGACATCGACGGCGACGCCGAGCTTCTGCTTGCGCGAGCCGACGATGATGCCATCGACCGGCGAGACGTCGGAGAAGTCGCGGCCCATGCCGAGGATGATGTGATCATTGCCGACCAGGAGATCATTGGTCGGATCGAAGCCGATCCAGCCGAGCTCATCGCCGCACCAGAGCGACACCCAGGCATGCGTGGCGTCGGAGCCCTGCAACCGCGGCTGGCCCTCGGGCGGGATGGTCCGCAGATAGCCGCTGACATAGGCCGCGGGCAGGCCGAGGCCGCGCAGCCCGGCGATCATGACGTGAGCAAAATCCTGGCAGACGCCATGGCGATTGTCGAACACCTCGCGCAGCGGGGTCGAGATTACGGTCGCTTTCGGATCGTATCTGAAATCCTTGCGGATGCGCCGCATCAGCTCCGCGGCGCCGGCGACGATGCCGGTGCCGGCGCGAAAGCTTGCCGCGGCATAGTCCGTCACCGGCTCCAGCACCGGCACCAGCGCGCTGGCGAAGACGTAGCCGATCGGCGAGGACGCGCCGAGACTCGTGGCCTCGAACGCCGCATCGCGCACCTGCTCCCAGTCCGCGCTTGGCGCATCGCGCTCCGGCGGCGTGCGCGACAGCTTCACCCGCGAGCGCAGATCGATGCGCAGATGCCGGTGCTGGGTGTCGATCACCACGCTCTCGGTCAGCGTGCCGAAGAAATCGCGCCGCGCGGTCCGCTCCGAGGGCCGCGGCCGGATGTCGACGCTGTGCGAGATCAGCTCCTGGCCGTCGCCGCTGAGCGGCTCCAGCCGCAGCGAGCAGCGCGCAAAGCTGACGGCGCTCTCGTATTCGTAGGTCGTGACATGCCGGATGTCGTAGATCACGCGAGGCCCGTCAGCTTTTCCGGCCGCGTCGCATTCGGACCGTGCGGGAAATAATGTTGACCGATCGCCTCCGCCAGATTGAGCAGATCCTGCTCCAGTGCAAACAAGGTGCGACCATCGAGATGCGCCGCCTCCGCCGCGGTCAGCCGCGCGCCCAGCGAGATTGCGAGGCGCTGCGGCCGCTCGATCAGCCCGTTCTCCTTCAGCACCGGCAGGCTCGCGATGTGCTCGTTCAGCAGCTCGACCTGGAACGCGACCGAACGCGGATTGTAGAGGTCGAGCACGACGAGATCGCGGATCGGCGCCAGCGACGGGCCGATCAGATAGCGCGAGCGGTAGGTGATCTGGCAGTCGACCAGCGTGAGCAGGACGTCGAGATCCTCGGGCGTCGCCTCGTCATAGCCGAACTGGCGCGCGAAACGCGCGGTGTTGATGGCGCGTTCGGCGCGGCGCCCCATGTCGAGGAAGCGCCAGCCGGCGGCGCGGTTCATGTTCTCCTGGGCAAGGCCGGCGAAGCTCGCGAGCCGATCGAGCGTCAGCTCGGCGATGCTGACGACGGCGTCCTCATCCTCGGCCTCCTGCGCCAGGCGATTCGGCATCTCGGTGATGACCTGCCAGGCGTCGGGCGAGAGGCGCTCGCGCAGCGAGGTCGCGGTGCGCTGCGCCGATCGCAGCAGCGACAGCGCCGATCCGAACTGCGCCTCGGCCTGCAGGGCTTCGGCCGCCACCTGGAATCCCTTGCTGCGCGAGGTCTGCTCAACCGCGCCCCACGCCAGCAACAGCCGCTGGATGCGCTCGGCGGTGTTGAGCTGCGCCGGCGACCCCTTGCCGGGATCACGATGCTGGGCCGCGAGCGCGCGGATCAGCCGCACGGTGGCCTCGGCGCGCTCCAGATAACGTCCCAGCCAGAACAGATTGTCGGCGGCGCGGCTCGGCAGCACGCCGGCGATACGGCGTATCCGCACATTGTCGGAGCCCGGCAGCAGGGTGCGCGCCGCCACCGCCTTGTCGGCGACCACCCAGACGTCGGCGGCGCGGGCGCCATCGCCCATCGACACCGCGCGCGCATCGAGCTTGTCGGCGATGCGGCAGAAGCCACCGGGCATCACGGTCCAGCCGTCCGGCGTGGCGGCCGCGAACACCCGCAGTACGAACGGCCGCGGCGCGATTCGGCCATCCTCCCACACCGGCGTGGTCGACAGCCGCACCACCTCCTGGCCGACATAGTCGATGCCGCGCTGGCTGATCGCAGCGCGCAGCCGCTCGCGCTCCGCGGCCGAGAGGTCGCCGGCCAGCACCGGACCGCTGCTGGCGAAGCCGGGCACGGCGCGGCCATAGGCGCCTTCGATCGCGAACTCCTCCAGCCGCGACAGCACCTCGTCGCGCGCGGACTTCTGGCCGCACCACCAGGTCGCGATGTGCGGGATCTTGAGATCCTCCCCGAGCACGCGCCGCGCAAGGCTCGGCAGGAAGCCAAGCAGCGCGCGCGCCTCCAGCACGCCGGAGCCCGGCATGTTGGCGATCACCACGCCGCCCTTGCGCACGACGTCCATCAGGCCGGCGACGCCGAGGTCGCGAGCCGGCATCGAGCTCGAGCGGATCGAGCGAGGTGGAATCGAGCCGCCGCAGCAGCACGTCGACGCGCTTGAGGCCGGCGACGGTGCGGATGTGCACGCGGTCGCCGCTGACGGCGAGATCGTCGCCCTCGACCAGCAGGAAGCCGAGATAGCGCGCCAAGGTCGCATGCTCGAAATAGGTCTCGCTGAACATGCCCGGCGTGAGCACGCCGATCCGCGGCTCGTCACGATCGGCACTGGCGCGCAGCGCATCGCGGAACGCTTCGAAGAACGGCGCGAGACGCTCGACGTTCATGGACTTGTAGATCGAGGAGAAGGCCCGCGACAGCACCAGCCGGTTTTCCAGCGCATAACCCATGCCGGACGGCGCCTGGGTGCGATCGTTGAGCACCCACCAGCCGCCGTCGGGCCCACGGCCGATGTCGGCGGCGTAGACGCTGAGGAAGCGCCCGCCCGGCGGTTTGACGCCGCAGACGGGACGCAGATATTCGCTGGACCCGGCGACGGCAGCTGCCGGCAGCGCGCCGCTCGCCACCAGCCGTCCCTCACCATAGATGTCCTGCAGCACCCGTTCGAACAGCTCGGCGCGCTGGATGATGCCTTGGGACAGTTGGGCCCACTCGGACTCGTCGATCAGCAGCGGCAGATGGCTCAGCGACCACGATCGCTCGGCGTTGTCGCCCGGCGAGCGATAGGTGACGCCGGCTTCGCGCAAATGGCGATCGGCGGAGGCGAAGCGGCGGTCGATGTCGGTCGGCGCGAGTGCGGCGAAAGTATCGGCAAAGCGGGTCCAGACCGGCCGCGGACGGCCGTCGGCCCCGATGAACTCATCGGGGATGCCGGGGAGCCGGGCATAGCCGCGGGCCCAATGCTCGGCGCGGCGCAGCGGAGAACGGGCCGCCGGCCGACCGGCGGCGCTCGCTCCCTGGTCCTGGCCGCTCGAGCCGTCCATACCCTGATCCTCCGCACAAACTCCGTGCCATCAATGCAGGAGCGGCCTGCGCAAGTCGAGGGTCATCGGGAATTCATTTGTGCGTTCTTCAGGCGGCAGCGCGATTCGTCCGGGAGTGTGGCCGTGATCCTGGAAGCGGGCGAGCCGCCGCGCCTCCGCTTCGTAGGAGTTGATCGGCTTGGTGTCGTAGTTGCGGCCGCCGGGATGGGCGACATGATAGACGCAGCCGCCGAGCGAACGGCCATTCCAGGTGTCGATCAGGTCGAAGGTCAGCGGCGCATGCACCGGAATCGTCGGGTGCAGGCCGGAGGCCGGCTGCCACGCCTTGAAACGAACCGCCGCCACCGCTTCCGCCGAACGCCCCGTCAAGGTCATCGGCATTCTCCTACCATTGCAGGTCACGAGGTGACGGCCTTCGACGAAGCCTTCGGCTTTCACTTGAAGTCGTTCGACCGAGGAATCGACATAGCGCACGGTGCCGCCCGCAGCGCCCTCCTCGCCCAGCACGTGCCAGGGCTCCAGCGCCTGCCGCAGCTCCAAGGTCACGCCGCCATGCTGCACGCGACCAAAGGTCGGAAAACGGAATTCGAGCTGCGCCTGGTACCATTCCGGCGAGAAGTCGTAGCCGGACGACCGCAGCTCATCCAACACATCAAGAAAGTCTTCCCAAATGAAGTGAGGCAGCATGAAGCGGTCGTGCAGCGCCGTGCCCCAGCGCACGAACTTGCCCTCCTGCGGCTCGCGCCACAATTTGGCGATCAGCGCACGGATGAGAAGCTGCTGCGCCAGCGACATGCGCGGATCGGGCGGCATTTCCAGTGCGCGGAACTCCACCAGGCCGAGACGGCCCGTCGGTCCCTCCGGCGAGTAGAGCTTGTCGATGCAGATCTCCGAGCGATGAGTATTGCCGGTGATGTCCACCAGCAGATGCCTGAACAGCCGGTCGACCAGCCACAACGGCACGCTCTGCCCGATCTGTGGCACGTTGGCGAGCGCGATTTCCAGCTCATAAAGACTGTCGTGGCGCGCCTCGTCGATGCGCGGAGCCTGGCTGGTCGGCCCGATGAACATGCCGGAGAACAAATAGGACAGCGACGGGTGCCGTTGCCAATACAGGACGAGACTCTTCAGCAGATCCGGGCGGCGCAGGAATGGCGAATCCGGCGGCGAGCTGCCGCCGACGACGACGTGATTGCCGCCGCCGGTACCGGTATGGCGGCCGTCGATCAGGAAACGGTTGGCGCCCAGCCGCACCTTGGCGGCATCCTCATAGAGTCCAAAAGTAATGTCGACCGATTGCCGCCAGCTCGCGGCCGGCTGGATGTTGACCTCGATGACGCCCGGATCGGGCGTCACCTTGATCACTTCGATGCGCGGATCGAACGGCGGTGCATAGCCCTCCACGTGAACCTTGATCTGCATCGCCTCGGCCGTCGCTTCGACCGTTGCGACGAGTTCCAGGTAGTCCTCGATGGTTTCGACCGGCGGCATGAACACGCAGAGAATGCCATCGCGGATCTCGACCGACATCGCAGTGCGGACACCGAGCCCTCCCCAGTACTGATACTGCACGTCCTGCTGCGGCTTCGGCGCGCGATCGGGCTTCGGCAGCGGCGGCACCTGCGGCACGATCACCGGACGCCCCTGCGCGTAGGTCGGCAGCGGCCCGCGCTCCTCCATCGGGTCCTGCTCGTGAATATACGGGAAATCCTCCGGCGGAATGTAGGCCAGCGAGCCGATCGGCAGCCGGAGGCCGAGCGGCGAGTCGCCGGGAATCAGGAACAGCCGCTTGCGCCTGAGGCCCCAGCGCTCGCTGCGCCAGCGACTGGACTGTGCGTTCCAGCGCTGGATCGGCAGCACGAAGCCGCGCGGAATATGCAGCCCTTCGTCGAACACCCGCGCCATGCGCGCGCGCTCCTCGGGATCAGCGAGCTTGGAGTCGAGCGCGTCGACGTTCTCGGGCAGCGCGGCTTCCTTCTGCAGCCAATGCGCGGGATCCTCGAAGGCGGGCAGCACATAGTCCGGCTCGAGCCCGAGCGTCGCGGCGGCCGTGTCGAGAAAACGCTCTGCATCCTGGATCGTCGCCCTGCGCGGGCCGTCGACGCTGGCGATTAGATCCGGATTGCGCCAGATCGGCTCACCGTCCTTGCGCCAATACAGTCCGAACGCCCAGCGCGGCAGGCTTTCGCCGGGATACCACTTGCCCTGTCCGTAATGCAGCAGGCCGCCGGGCGCGAAACGCGCGCGCAGACGCCGGATCAGGCTGTCCGCGAGCCCGCGCTTGGCCGGGCCCACGGCAGCCGTATTCCACTCCGCCGACTCCATGTCGTCGATCGACACGAAGGTCGGCTCGCCCCCCATCGTGAGGCGCACGTCGTTTTCGGCGAGATCGGCATCGACGGCTTCGCCGAGGCGGTCGAGCTGGTCCCACGCCTCATCCGAAAATGGCCGGGTGATCCGCGGCGCTTCGCGGATGCGCCTCACATTCATCTCGAAGTGGAAGTTGACCTCGGCAACTCCGGCACTGCCGCTGATCGGCGCGGCCGAGTGATAGTGCGGCGTAGCTGCGACCGGGATGTGCCCCTCGCCTGCCAGCATGCCCGAAGTGACGTCGAAGCCTATCCATCCGGCGCCGGGCAGATAGACCTCGGCCCAGGCATGCAGATCGGTGAAGTCATTCTCGACCTCGACCGGCCCCTCGACCGGATCGATGTCGGGACGGAGCTGTATCAAATAGCCGGAGACGAAGCGGGCGGCGAGGCCGAGATGTCGCAGCGTCTGGATCAGCAGCCACGCCGAGTCGCGGCAGGAGCCGGCCGCCGACGACAGCGTCTCCTCCGGCGTTTGAACGCCAGGCTCCATCCGGATGATATAACGAATCTTTTTCTGCAACTGCGCATTGAGTTCGACGAGATAGTTGACCGTGTTGTCCGCATCGCGGGGAATCGACCTCAAGTATTCCGCGAACAACGGTCCCGGCTCGATCGTCTCGAGATAGGGCGCGAGTTCCACCTTGAGACCCTCCGGATAGGCGAAGGGAAAACTGTCGGCGTAAGGCTCGACGAAGAAGTCGAACGGATTGATCACGGTCATCTGCGCCGTGAAGTCGACCTCGATTTTGAGTTCGTTCACCTTCTCGGGGAAAACGTAGCGGGCCAGCCAATTGCCTTGCGGATCCTGCTGCCAGTTCACGAAATGGTTGGGCGGCGTGACCTTGAGCGAATAGCTCAGCACGGGGGTCCTGGTATGTGGTGCAGGACGCAGGCGGATGGTCTGCGGGCCCAACTCGACCGGACGATCGTATTTGTAATGGGTGACGTGATGTAATGCGACGTAGATTGACACGAGGTTTCGGCGCTCCAGCAACTTTTTTAAGCAGAACATTGCTATGCTTAGGGATCAAGCACTAACAAAGGGCAGAGCTGCCTATTGAACTATCCTAAGCCCGAAAGGCAGCATTTGGGGCCGCGCCGGTCGAGTTGAGCCGCCCTATCAGGTGTTTCCGCTGCACGCACCGGTCGCTTTTTCGGCCGCTGCGCGCCCCAATCGGGCCTGTCACCAAGAACGAGAGAAGAACAAACAACCTATCCGGCCGCACCCGGAGAGTTGTCCACAGGAAGGCGCGCAGGCGCTCACGGAAGATTGACTGGTGCATCAAAGCAGGGATTAACCCCGAATGATGAACTAACAAGAACTAATAGCGTTGCATTTGCCGCAATCGCTTGATAGCTCGACTACACATGCTATTTAGGACCATCATTGCCAAAAGGAGAATCAAGTGGCGAAGACAGCTAAGAAGGCAGCTACCAAGAAGTTGGCGCGGAAACCCTACACGCCCGCCGACATCAAGCTGCTGAAGCAGCACTCGAAGTCCAAGACCCCGGTTGCCAAGATCGCCAAGGCGATGAAGCGGACCGAAGGCTCGCTCCGTCAGAAGGCCCTGGCGCTCGGCATCGGCCTGGGCCACCAGCGGTAAATTGCTCGGCGCCGCTATCGCGCAAGCGTCGGCACGGCCAGCCCATGACCGACTGCCCACGACAGCCAGCACATGGCGGCGCGCTCACCTGTCATCTGATCTCAGTTGCGATCCAGTCTCAGTTACATTGCGATCTCAGCTGCGATCAGATGCCGGGACATCCGAACCACAGCCCCGCTAGGGACCATCAAATAGCTGAGTGATCCAGCTACATCGTCGCGCCGAGCACCCAGGGCGCAAACTCGGCCCCGCCGAAATCGAAGTTCTCGCTCTTGGTCGGCTGCCCCGAGGCGGTCTTCAGCATCAATTCGAAGATGCGCTGGCCGCATTCCTGCACCGTCTCCTCGCCGTCGAGGATCGTGCCGCAATTGACGTCCATGTCGTCTTCCATCCGCTTGTACATCGGCGTGTTGGTCGCGAGCTTGATGGACGGCGCCGGCTTGCAGCCGAACACGCTGCCGCGGCCGGTGGTGAAGCAGACGAGATTGGCGCCGCCGGCCACCTGCCCCGTCGCCGCAACCGGGTCGTAGCCGGGCGTGTCCATGAACACGAAGCCCTTCTTGGTGACGGCCTCCGCATAATGCAGCACGTCGACCAGATTGGTGCTCCCGGCCTTGGCCATCGCGCCGAGCGACTTCTCGAGAATCGTCGTCAGGCCGCCAGCCTTGTTGCCCGGGCTGGGATTGGCGTTCATCTCCGCGCCCTCGCGCGCCGTATACTCTTCCCACCAGCGCATCAGGGAGACGAGCTTCTCGCCGACGTCGCGGCTGACCGCTCGGCGCGTCAGCAGATGCTCGGCGCCGTAGGTCTCGGGCGTCTCCGACAGGATCACTGTGCCACCATGTCGCACCAGCAGATCGCTTGCCGCACCGAGCGCCGGATTGGCCGAGATGCCGGAATAGCCGTCGGATCCACCACATTGAAGGGCGACTGTCAGTTCGCTCGCCGGAACGGTCTCGCGCTTGACCCTGTTGGCGTCGGCGAGCGCTTCCTTGACGAAAGCAATGCCGGCCTCGACGGTCTTGCGGGTGCCGCCGACCTCCTGGATGTCCATGGCACGCAGGCGGCCGGCGAGCTTCTGTTCTTCCATCAATCCGCCGATCTGATTGGCCTCGCAACCGAGGCCAAGCACGATCACAGCTGAGAAGTTCGCGTGCCGCGCGTAGCCGCCGAGGGTTCGCCGCAGCAGCTTCAGCGGCTCGTCGAGCGTCATGCCGCAGCCGGTCTTGTGCGTCAGCGCCACGACGCCGTCGACATTCGGGTGGTCGGCGAGCGGATCGTCACCGGTGAAGGGATTGCGCTTGAACACGTCGGCAACGAGGCCCGCGACATGCGCGCTGCAGTTCACCGACGTCAGGATGCCGATGTAGTTGCGGGTCGCAACCCGGCCATCGGGCCGGCGAATGCCCTCGAACGTCGCCGGAAGATCGAAATTCGGCGTCGGCTTCACGTCGACCCCATAGGCGTAGTCCTTGGCGAAATCGCCCATGCCGCAGTTCTGTGTATGAACATGCTGGCCCGGCGCGATCGGCGCGGTGGCGAAGCCGATGATCTGGCCGTAGCGGCGGATGGGCTCGCCTTGCGCGATCGGACGCACCGCGACCTTGTGGCCAGCCGGAATCCGGTCGGTCGTGGTGACGCCGTCCGCGATCGACAGCCCCGGGGGCAGGCTCGCGCGCGCGATCAGGACGCTGTCTTCGGGATGAAGACGGATGACGGGGGTGGGAGCCATGGCTGTCTCTCTCGTATCAATACGTCGATCGCGAACACATATGCGAATGGCGAGCGGCGCATAGCGAATGGACGAATCCCTGTTCGCTACGCCCTCCTCGCCATTCGCCCTTCTCGTTACGCTTTGCCGCCCGATTCCTTGCGGGTCTGTGCGACCTGCTGGCGGGCATAGACCTGCATCAAGCCGACCTCGTTCGACAAGGTCACGAGCTTGAAGCCCATGTTGATGGCACGGACCGCGCCCTCGGCGCCGCTGCAATGAATGCCGGGATTGAGCCCACGCTTGCCACACTCCTTCACGATCTTCTCATAGATCTTGAGGATTTCCGGCTCGTCGCGGTCGAGCTTCGGCACCAGGCCATAGGAAAAGCCGAGATCGGAGGGACCGATATAGACGCCATCGATGCCTTCGACATCGAGAATGGCTTCCATGTTCTCGACCGCGGTCCTGGTCTCCATCATCGGCAGCAGCACGATCTCGTCGTTGGCCGTCTTCTGATACTCGCCCGCGCCACCATACATGCCCGAGCGGATGGGACCGTTGGAGCGCACACCCTTGGGCGGATATTTGGAATAGGAAACGAGGTTGCGCGCTTCCTGCGCTGTGTTGACCATCGGGCAGATGACGCCGTAGGCGCCGCCATCGAGCACCTTGCCGATGATGCCGGGCTCATTCCACGGCACGCGCACCATCGGCGTGACCGGATGGCCATGCATGGCCTGGAAGCATTGCACCATCGACAGATAGTCCTGCACCCCGTGCTGCATGTCCACGGTGACGCTGTCGAAGCCACACTGAGCCACGACCTCCGCGGAAAACCCCGAGGGGATCGCGAGCCAGGCATTCACCACCGTCTTGCCTTCGGCCCAGAGCTGCTTGACCTTATTGTTCGCCACGACTGCGTTTCCTTCCCTTGTTGTTCAACTGATCCGTCTCATTGGAATACGTTCTCGCCCATGGCTCAACGCAATGCAATCCCGCTCAATTTGAGCATGGATGCTTCGCGCGCCCCACAGTCACACTGATTTCACGATGTCGCCCGCTGAATGCTCGCCTCGCTGACACCCACGTCGCGCGCTGTGCTTACTATTGCCGCCCAGGTGTCGTCGGGCAAGGGCACGCCATTGGCCGTACGCTCGGCCCGCATCGTGCGCTCCGGATCGCCCGGCACCAGCACTTGATCAACGCCGGAAACCGGCTTGGTCGCCCGGATGAAATCCGTGTAGCGGGTGATCTCACCATCAAAGAAGCTCGCCGGATCGACCACCTTCGGGTCGATGTAGATCGCGAGCATGCCGTTGGCGAAGCGCCGGTTTGCCGACGTCGCCCCGGTACCGGTCAAGGCGCCGCCGAGCAGCTCGCAGATGAAGGCGAGACCGGAGCCCTTGTGCTCGCCGAAGGCGCGGATCGCTCCCGTCCCCTTGGTGTGGTCGCGCGTCCCCTCGGCCTCATAGGGTCCATAGAGCACCGCCGGATCCTCGCTGAGCGTCCCATCGGCATCGATCAAAGCGCCCTTGGGCAGCTTCTTGCCGCCGCGGCTCGCCACCAGGACCTTACCCTCGGCCACGATCGAGGTCGCGAAATCGAGCACGATGGGATCCTGTCCCTGGCGCGGGATGCCGACACAATATGGCGCGGTTGAGAACCGCTTCTCGACTCCGCCATAGGGCGCCACCAGCAGCGAGCCTGCGGCCGTGACGAAATGAATGGAGACGAGCCCCTCGGCGGCGGCCATTTCGGCCCAGTCGCCAACACGGCCGAGATGGCCGGAATTGCGCAGCGCCAGCGCAGCCAAGCCGCTCTTCTTGCAGCGCTCGATGCCGATCCTCACGGCCTGCGGTGTCACGGTCTGGCCGTAGCCGAACTTGCCGTCGACGACCACCAGCGACGGGGTGTCGACCACCACGTCCGCCGTCTGGTTGGGAACGATCGACCCCATCTTCTTCCAGCGGATATAGACCGGGACCCGGATCACACCGTGACTGTCATGCCCGGTGAGATTTGCCGTCGCGAGATAGGTGGCGATCCGCCGCGCCTCCTCCGGAGAGGACTCAGCATGTTCGAAGACGTCGGCAACGAAATCGATGAGGCGGGCAACCTGTATTGTGACCATGACAACTCGCGGGTTCGATCAGCATACGGACACAGTTAGCATGGAATGCCATGCCTGCGACGCACGCCATCTCCGCTCGACTGCATCGCTTCTTATCAAAACGCCGAACGGCCTGCCAAGTACGCGCCCTGCCCGCTGCGGCTCGTCCGCGGCATATCAGCCGTCCCCGCTGTCGCCGGGGTCGAGATCGCCGCCGATGCTCTGCTCGAGTTCGCCCAGCATCTTGTGCAATGCGGCAAGTTTGCGTGCGCCATACCGGCTGGCAATCGACGCGTAGATCGCCTCCGAGCTCGGCGCGACCTGCGCGATCAGCTTCATGCCCCTGGTCGAAATCGACAGCACACCCCTGCGCATGTCGCGGCTATCGACTTCGCGCTGAATCAAGCCGCGCGCCTCGAGATCGCGCAGGATGCGGGACAGGCTCGGCCCGAGCAGGAACGCGACCCGCGCCAGCTCTGTCACCTCGATCACGTCGACCGCCGCCAGCGCGCGCAGGATGCGCCATTGCTGCTCAGTCAGGCCGTGCTGCCGCAGATTAGGACGAAACTGCCTCATCACGGCCTCACGCGCCCGCAACAAGGCCATCGGCAGCGACTGCGAGAAGTCGCGCATCGGCACCTTGCGCGCTTCCCTCGCCGCCTGCCTGGCGACCTTGGCCCTGGTCTCGCTCACATCAATCTCCCGTGGGCATCCTGAACATTTGCACTGCAGCAAACGTCCTTTCGGTTTGCCGGCTGAAACTTAACATGTTAATCATCTGCCGCCACTTCTTTTCTGAGCGATAGACCATGCCTCTTGCGATCGACCAGATTCATAGCTGCGCCTTACGACTGGATCAGGCCGAAAAGAGCCGCCGCCAGATCAGGCAGTTGTCGCAGGAGTTTCCCGATATCACCATCGCAGATGCCTATGCGATCCAGGAGGCCTGGATCGACATCAAGGTGGACGGGGGCCGCATCATCAAGGGGCACAAGATCGGGCTGACATCGAAGGCGATGCAGAGCGCGCTGAACATCGATGAGCCGGATCTCGGGCGTGCTGCTCGACGACATGTTCTTTGCCGATGGCGGGCTGGTGCCGTCCGACCGTTTCATCGCGACGCGGATCGAGGCGGAGCTTGCCTTCGTCATGAAACACCGTGTGTCGGGGCCGGACTGCACCTTGTTCGACGTGCTCAACGCGACCGATTTCGTGGTGCCGGCACTCGAAATCCTGGATACGCGGATCGAACGGGTGGATCCTGCGACGAAGGCGACCCGCAAGATCTTCGATACGATCGCTGACAACGCCGCAAATGCCGGCATCGTGCTCGGCGGCCGGCCGCTGCGGCCGCTCGATACCGACCTGCGCTGGATCGGCGCGCTCTGTTATAAGAACGGTCAACTGGAGGAGACCGGGTTGGCCGCCGGCGTGCTGAACAACCCGGCAACGGCCGTTGCCTGGCTCGCCAACAAGATCGCAGCGCACGGGCTTGCCCTCGAACCGGGCCAGGTGGTCCTCGCCGGCTCGTTCATCCGGCCGATCGAGGCGCGCAAGGGCGACACGATTCAGGCCGACTACGGCCCGTATGGAACGGTGAGCTGTTACTTCGCCTGACGCCTGCACCGGAGCGACCGCATCATGCCGCATTTCAGCATCGAATACTCCGCCAATCTCGACGCTTTTGTCGTGATGGCCAACGTCTGCGAAGTGGTCCGCAGGGCCGCCAGCAAGACCGGGATCTTTCCGATCGGCGGCATCCGCGTGCGCGCGATCCGCTGCGAGCATTACGCGATCGCCGACGGCAAGCCCGATTCCGCCTTCCTCGCCATGCTGCTGCGACTCGGCGAAGGCCGCGACCTCGCGGCACGGCAGAAGGCCGGTGAATACGTCTTCAAGGCGCTCTCGGATTACCTCGATCCCGTCTTCGCCAGCAGCAAGTTCGCGCTGTCATTCGACATGCAGATCAACGAGGCCGCGACCAGCTGGAAACGCAACAACATCCACGACGCCCTGAAAGCCGAGGCATCCCATGGATAAGACCAATCCCAAAACCGACATCTACAAGGCCAACCTCGACCGCGCGGCTCCCCTGCTCGCGAAGCTGAAGGACGAGGGCATCGGCCACTTCATTGACGGCAAGGTGGTGCCGGCGATATCGGGCGCGACGTTCGAGACCAAGTCTCCGATCGACGGCACGGTGCTGGCGAAGGTCGCGCGCGGCAATGCCGAGGACATCGACCGCGCGGCGACATCGGCCGCACTCGCCTTCAAATCCTGGCGCGACATGGCGCCGGCGATGCGGCGCAAGCTGCTGCACCGCGTGGCCGATGCGATCGAGGATCATGCCGACGATATCGCTGTGCTCGAATGCATCGACACCGGGCAGGCCTATCGGTTCATGGCCAAGGCCGCGATCCGCGCCGCGGAAAACTTCCGCTTCTTCGCCGACAAATGCACCGAGGCGCGCGACGGCCAGAGCACGCCGAGCGAGGAGCATTGGAACATCTCGACCCGGGTGCCGATTGGCCCCGTGGGCGTGATCACGCCGTGGAACACGCCGTTCATGCTGTCGACCTGGAAGATCGCGCCGGCGCTCGCCGCCGGCTGCACGGTGGTGCACAAGCCGGCGGAATGGTCGCCGGTCACGGCGCAGTGGCTGGCCAAGCTCGCCAACGACGCCGGCATTCCCGACGGCGTGCTGAACACGGTGCATGGCTTTGGCGAAGAGGCCGGCAAGGCGTTGACCGAGCATCCCGCGATCAAGGCGATCGGCTTCGTCGGCGAGAGCTCGACGGGATCTGCGATCATGGCGCAGGGCGCGCCGACCCTGAAGCGGGTGCATTTCGAGCTCGGCGGCAAGAACCCGGTGATCGTGTTCGACGATGCCGATCTCGACCGCGCGCTCGACGCCGTCGTGTTCATGATCTACTCGCTCAACGGCGAGCGCTGCACATCATCCAGCCGCCTGCTCGTGCAGCAGAGCATCGCCGAGACTTTTACGGCCAAGCTCGCCGCACGCGTTCGTGCGCTGAAAGTCGGTCATCCGCTCGATCCCGCCACCGAGATCGGGCCCCTGATCCATGAGCGGCATCTCGCCAAGGTCTGCTCCTATGTCGACATCGCGCGCCAGGACGGCGCGATCATCGCCGTCGGCGGCAAGCCGTTCGCTGGCCCGGGCGGCGGGCACTACGTCGAGCCGACGCTGGTGACCGGCGCGAGCCAGACCATGCGCGTGGCGCAGGAGGAGGTGTTCGGCCCGTTCCTCACCGTGATCCCGTTCCGCGACGAGGCGGACGCGATCGCCATCGCCAATGACGTGCAATATGGCCTGACCGGCTATGTCTGGACCGGCGAGATGGGCCGCGCGCTGCGCGTCGCCGATGCGTTGGAGGCCGGCATGATCTGGCTGAACTCGGAGAACGTCCGC
The DNA here is from genome assembly GCA_050641875.1 of Bradyrhizobium oligotrophicum. GTDB lineage: Bacteria > Pseudomonadota > Alphaproteobacteria > Rhizobiales > Xanthobacteraceae > Bradyrhizobium > Bradyrhizobium oligotrophicum_B. Next base: position 4,569,056 of record CP192619.1, on the reverse strand, counting down.
CATCTGCCGACCCCGTTCGGCGGCATGAAGGCATCGGGCATCGGCCGCGACGGCGGCGACTATTCGTTCGACTTCTACATGGAGACCAAGCACGTTTCGCTCGCGCGCGGCACCCACAAGATCCAGCGGCTCGGCGTATAAGGACAAAGCCTCATGACTTCTCCTCGCCTCGCCACCTATGCCGTCGATGGCTCGGTCCGCTACGGGCTTGCGACCGACAAGGGCCTCGTCGATCTCTCCGCGCGTTTCGCGAACGACTATCCGACGCTGCGCGAGGTGATTGCCGCTGGCGCCCTACCGCGGCTGATCGATGCCGCAGCCGGCCTGTCGCCCGATCACGGCCTCGATGCCATTACCTGGCTGCCGCCGATCCCCTCGCCCGAGAAGATCATCTGCATCGGCGTCAACTATCCCGATCGCAACGCCGAATATAAGGACGGCCAGGACGCGCCGAAATACCCGTCGATGTTCATGCGGACGCCACGCTCCTTCGTCGGCCATGAAACGCCGCTGGTGCGTCCCCGCGCCTCGCCGCAGCTCGACTATGAAGGCGAGCTCGTGCTGATCATCGGCAAGGCCGGCCGTCATATCCCGGAGGCCCAGGCGCTGGATCACATCGCCGCGCTCACGCTGTGCAACGAGGGCACCATCCGCGACTGGGTGCGGCACGCCAAGTTCAATGTGACGCAGGGCAAGAACTTCGACTCCACCGGCAGCCTCGGGCCCTGGATCGTGCCCTACACCAATGAGAGCCAGATTGGCGATATCCGGCTGACGACGCGCGTCAATGGCGAATTGCGCCAGGACGACCGCACGTCGCGGCTGCTCTTCGGCTTCCGCTACCTCATCAACTACATCTCGACCTTCACGACGCTCGTCCCCGGTGACGTGATCGTGACGGGCACGCCCACCGGCGCCGGTGCACGGTTCGATCCGCCGCGTTATCTGAAGCCCGGCGACGTCATCGAGATCGAAGCCGAGGGCGTCGGCGCCTTGCGCAACGGCGTCGTCGACGAAGCTCTATAAAATCAGCAACGGAATGTCAGCATGACCACCATGACCGGCGGCGAAGCCATCGTCAGCGGGCTCGTCGCCCACGGCGTCGACACCGTGTTCGGCCTGCCCGGGGCTCAGGTCTACGGCCTGTTCGATGCCTTCCACCAGGCGCAGCTCAAGGTCGTCGGCGCCCGCCACGAACAGGCCTGCGGCTACATGGCGTTCGGCTATGCCCGCGCCAGCGGAGGCCCGGCGTGTTCAGCGTGGTGCCCGGTCCAGGCGTACTCAACGCCGGTGCGGCGCTGCTCACCGCCTTCGGCTGCAATGAGCCGGTGCTGTGCCTGACCGGTCAGGTGCCGACCGACTATCTCGGGAAGGGCCGCGGCCATCTGCACGAGATGCCGGACCAGCTCGCCACGCTGCGCACCTTCGTGAAATGGGCCGAGCGCATCGAATATCCCGACAGCGCGCCGACGCTGGTGTCACGCGCCTTTCAGGAGATGATGTCGGGGCGGCGCGGCCCTGCCGCGCTGGAGATGCCGTGGGACGTGTTCACGCAGAAGGCTGCAACGGCTGCGGCGAAGCCGCTGGCGCAGTTCGCACCGCCGCAGCACGATCCGGATCGTATCGCCAAGGCCGCCGCGCTGATCGCCGGTGCCAAGACGCCGATGATCTTCGTCGGATCGGGCGCGATCGAGGCGCGCGAGGAGATCCTCGAGCTCGCCGAGATGATCGACGCGCCGGTCGTAGCTTTCCGCTCAGGGCGCGGCATCGTCTCCAATGCACACGAGCTCGGGCTCACCATGGCCGCAGCCTACAAGCTGTGGCCGACCACCGACCTGATGATCGGTATCGGCACCCGCATGGAGCTGCCGACCACGTTCCGCTGGCCATTCAAGCCGGATGGATTGAAGTCGATCCGCATCGACATCGACCCGGTGGAGATGCGGCGCCTGATCGTCGACGCCGGCATCGTCGCCGACGCCAAGGCGGGCACGGCCGCGCTGGTTGCTGCTGTGAGCAAGGCGGGCTACCGCAAGAGCTCGGGGCGCCGCGCTGCGATCCGCGAGGTCACCGCAGCGACCTTGCAGGAGATCCAGAAGGTACAGCCGCAGATGGCCTATCTGAACGTGCTGCGCGAGGTGCTCCCGCGCGATGCCATCGTCACCGATGAATTGTCCCAGGTCGGCTTCGCCTCCTGGTACGGCTTTCCCGTCTATGAGCCGCGCACCTTCATCACCTCGGGCTATCAGGGCACGCTCGGCGCGGGTTTTCCCACCGCGCTCGGTGCCAAGGTGGCGCATCCCGACAGGCCCGTGGTCGCGATCACCGGCGATGGCGGCTTCATGTTCGCCGTGCAGGAATTGGCGACGGCCGTGCAATACAACATTGGTGTCGTCACCCTGGTGTTCAACAACAATTCCTATGGCAACGTCCGGCGCGACCAACGTGAGCGCTTCGACGGCCGCGTCGTCGCCTCCGATCTCGTCAATCCGGATTTCGTCAAGCTCGCCGAATCTTTCGGCGTCGCCGCCAGCAAGGTCACGTCGCCCTATCAGTTCAAATCCGCGCTCGAGACGGCGCTGGCGCATGGCGGGCCGTATCTGATCGACATCGAGGTGCCGCGTGATTCCGAGGTCTCGCCCTGGGCCTTCATCCATCCGGCGAAGCCTCCAGGTGTCTGATCGGACCTTACGGCGGGGACGCGCGGCGTCCCTGCAATCCGGCCGCGGCCATCGCCAAAGGCCGGCGCCGGCCACGAGCCAGCACGCGACGGGCGCCCATTGCACCAGCGGCGCATAGTCGGGCAACTTCTGCAGACCGCCGGCGACGGCAGCGATCCGCGCGAAAGTCGCCAGCGCCAGCGCCGAGAACACCAGCCCGGTCACCTTGCCTTCCGCGCCCGTCGTTCCGATCGCGAGCGCGGCGGAGATCGCGCTCATCATCATGCAGCCCCAGGCCGCCCCAGCGATGAACTGCGCCACGATCAGCACGGTCAGCGAGCCCGCGAACTCGGCGATCACGATCGCGAGTGCCCCGAGCAGACCGGCGATTCCCATCACCATGAGCCCGCCGCGATGCTTGACCACCACGCTGGCCGGGAACAGCACGAGGTTGAAGCCGATCCAGAACACCGGCATCAGCCATGAAAGGTCCTCCGGCTTGGCGAAGCGCAGGAAGAAGGCCGAGCTGTTGATGCTGAAATGCAGCTGGTAGCCGAGTGCAAGGATCACCATGGCGCCGATGAACAGCAGCGGCAATCCCCGCAGCGGCTTGGGCTCGACCTTCATTGTGACCTGCTTGGCCGCCGATCCGCCGTCCTGCGCGATTCGCGACAGGCCGAGCGCCGTCAGCAGCAGCACGGCCGAGGAGACGATGAAGGGCAGCCGCGGATCATAGTCGCGCAGGACCACGCCGAGATACGGCGACACCGCGCCGGCCACGCCATAGCCGAGCATGACCAGCGCCATCAGGAATGGGATGGTCGGCCGCGCCGCATGGCGCCCGAGCAGGGTCAAGGGTGGCGCCCGCAGCACGGAGGAGGTCAGCGCCCACACCACGATCAGTCCGACGAAGACGGTCGGACCGGCCGAGGCCGCGACGAATGGCAGCGCGACGAACGCGCAGCAGGAGACCGCCGTCACCAGGCCGATGAAGAGGCCGAATCGCGCGGCAATCCTCCCGAGCCGGTCCGCGGCGATTCCCATGGCCGTATCCGAGAGCGTGAAGATCGCCTGGTCCAGCATCAGGATCAGAATGACGGCCGAAGGCGCGATGCCGGCCTGGGCCGCGAGTTTGGGCAGATAGATCACATAGGTGGTCCACAGCAGGCTGAACACCAGCTGCAGCAGCGCCAGATGAAGTCCGAGTCGCGTCGCCGCCCGCTCGTCCACAAGTTCGACAGTGCTCATGGCCCTCTCCCAGAGGGCAGCATAGAGCGAGTGATGCCCGTTGCAAAATGACGAAGATCACACAGCGGGCTGGACTACCGCGCGCGACGGAAAGTCAGGTTGATGCGCTGACGGCCGAGCAGACCGTGCTCGCCATCGGCGAGCGGCGCCACGCCGTGAAAGGCGAGCCGCGCCGGGCCGCCCCAGACGACGACGTCGCCGTGGGCCAGCCGATGACGCTGCGTCTTGTCGGTGCGTTTCAGGCCGCCGAACAGGAACGTCGCCGGCAACCCCAGCGACACCGAGACGATCGGCGCGCCAATGTCGCGCTCGTCGCGGTCCTGATGCAGCGACATCTTGGCGCCGGGCTCGTAGCGGTTGATCAGGCAGGCGTCGGGCGCGAAGTCGGCAAAGCCTGCCTCGCGCGCCGCCTGCTCGGCGAGCCGTCGCAACAGCGGCGGCATCGCCGGCCATGGCCGGCCGGTGTCCGGATCACATGCATCGTAGCGATAGCCGCTGCGGTCCGTAACCCAGCCAAGCGATCCGCAACTCGTCATCGCCACCGACATTTGATGGCCGCCCGGAGTGACCATGCGGCGGAACGGCGCCTGCGCGGCGATCGCCTCGATCGCAGTCATCAGCTCGTTGTCGTAGGGCCGCGCAAAGCCGCGCAGCAGCACCGCGCCGGGCGCGAGCGGCTCGCGCGCCGGTCCCGCGACGTCAAGTCCATCGAACAGATCCGTCATATGCTACTTCGCATCGTGAAAGATCACCCCGAGCGTATGTCGCCGGCCGGAACGCAGCCGGCTGACGCCATGGCGCATGGTGACGCGGTAGCTGCCGCGCGTGCCCTGCACCGGACGGTTGTGGACCGCGAACACCACGGCATCGCCCTGGCGCAGCGGCACCACCTCGGCGCGCGACTGCATGCGTGGCCGCTGCTCGGTCAGCACGAATTCGCCGCCCTCGAAATCGCGCCCCGGCTCGGACAGCAGGATCGCGACCTGCAGCGGAAACACATGCTCGCCATAGAGGTCCTGGTGCAGGCAGTTGTAGTCGCCCTCGACATATTGCAGCAGCAGCGGCGTCGGCCTGGTCTGGCCGGCGGCATGGCAGCGGGCGAGGAATGCGGCGTGATCGTCGGGATATTGCACGTCGATGCCCATGGTCGCATTCCAGCGATTAGCCACCGCGACCAGACGTCCATAGAGGAGCGGCCGCAACTGCGCGATCGGATCCGGCAGCGGATAGGAGAAATATTTGTACTCGCCGCGGCCAAAGCCGTGCCGCGCCATGACCACACGGCTGCGGAAGTGGCTGTCATCCGGATAGAGCGACCCCAGCAGGAGGCATTCAGCCGGCGCGACCAGTTGCGGCAACACGGCGCAGCCGCGCGCGTCGAGGTCGCGTTCGATATTCGCCCAGTCGATCGCATCGATCCCCGTCGCGGCAGGAGAAGGGAGGTCGGACAGTGCGTGCTTGAGTCGGGCCATGCAGTCTTCCTGATGTCATTCCAGTTCGGCGCGCAGCGGCGAGCCCGGAATCCGCCCTCACGATCGTGGTTATTGATTCCGGCCCGCGCAAGGGCGCGCATCGCCGGAAGGACGATGGTGTCACAGAACGGACGGCAGCGGCCACCCATTTCCTGGACGCCGTGACGTCATCGCGCCGGAATGCCGCGATGAACCGAAACGCTTTGGGCGGAACCAATCTTCTGACGATGCGATCTCCACGGACCAGACGCTTCTTCGTCCTGTTCGGCAAGTCGATCCTGGCCGTGCTCTCGCTCGCCGTCATGCTGCTGCTCTATGCCGAAGGCTATGTGATCTGGTACTTCGAATATGGCCTCGGACTTCCCACAGAAAGCCGGCTCGCGGCTCTGCCGACCACGGGTCCGCTCTGTGCGACGAATCCGGGAAGCTCCCATGTGCCGCTCTCCGAGATTCCACCTCTGGTCCGGAAGGCTGTCGTCGCGTCCGAAGACCGTAACTTCTACGAGCGAAGGTCGATCGGCCCGCTGGCACGGCTCGCATCTGATATTGTGGCCGGTCGCCAACCGGGCAATTCGAGCATCATCCACGCGGTCAGCCGGCAATGTCTCCGTAAGCTGATTCCGGACTGCTGCGGGCCGCAGCTCGAATGGCAGTTCGGCTCACAGGTGTTCATGGGCCGTATCGAGCGCACGTTCAGCCGTGACCGCATCCTCGAGGCCTATCTCAACAATGCCTATCTCGGCCGCGGTGCCTATGGTGTTGCGGCGGCGGCCAATGCCTATTTCGGCAAATCCCTCGCGAGCCTCGACATCGACGAAATCGCCCTGCTCATCGCGCGTTTCCGAATGCCGAGGCCCTCTGAGCGCGACAGCGAGTGGCGCAATCGCATCATCGACCGGATGCTGTCCGCCGATCTCATCGACCAAGCTCAAGCCACAGCCGCCAAGGCCGCGCCACTTCCCCCGATCGATGGCCCGCCACGCAATCCCTGATCATCCCTCCCGTTCAATGAAGTCTCGCGGAACACAGAATGAGTGGCCGGTGCAGCGAGTGCTATCGACATCTTCGAAAGTCGTACTGACTCCAAGCCAGTAGTAGCCATAAGTGTCAATTTCACTGACCTCGCATGATTGGCCAATGAAGCCGCGCATCTCCGTCTGCTCGCTCGCGGGCAGGTCGTGCAGCAGCCAATCAGGTAGGCCGAGCAGCCTCACGCGGTCCCCGACCTGAATGTCATGCGACACCTTGGCGGACCTCCCAAGTAGTGATCGCGTTCGGCCGCCTCAGCCCCGCACCACGCCCTCGACCCCCGCCGCGATCTCCAGCAGCTTACGGTCCTGGCCGCCGGACTGGGCCAGCATCAGGCCGACCGGGACCTCGCCGTGACGATGCGCCGGTAGCGAGATGGCGCAGCCGTCGATCATGTTGATGAAGGTGCAGTTGCGCAAGGCGCGGATGTTCTCGCGGGCGAACGCCTGATCGTCGGCGAGATCGGCGATACTGGGCGGTGCATTGGCGGTAGTCGGCATCGCCAGCGCGTCGTACGGCGCGATCCGCGCGGCGGCGCGCGTCACCAGCGAGCGGCGGGCGTTGAGCATCTCGATGTAGTCGGGCACCGTGATCGCCTCGCCGCGCAGGATGCGGACGGAGACGCGGGGATCGTAGACATCGCCCTTGGCCGTCAGCAGGACGCGGTGCCAGGCGTAGCTCTCGGCGGCGGCAAAGCCGCCCTTGGCGCCGATGAGGCCGACATCGAGGAATTCCGGGAATTCAATGCGCGCGATCAGCGCGCCCTGCTTCGCCAGCGTCTCCAGCGCGCGCTCGAAGGTCTCGGCCACCTCGGCATCGAGCTCGTCGAGCACGATCGTCGTGGGCACTGCGAGCCGCAGCCCCTTCACCGGGCGCGGCGCCAGCGGCCGGATCGGCTCGTCGGCCAGCACGGAATCCAGCACCGCACAGCAGGCGACCGTGTTGGCGAGCGGACCAAAGCTGTCGAGCGTCGACGACAGCGGCACGCCGCCGTCGAGCGGCACGCGGGCCTGCGTCGGCTTGTAGCCTGTGATGCCGTTGAAGGCCGCGGGGATGCGGCAGGAGCCGCCGGTGTCGGTGCCGAGCGCGCCATAGGCCATGCGGTCGGCGATCGAGACGGCCGCGCCCGACGACGAGCCGCCGGGCACGTGGCCGACCTCGCGCTTCCAGGTGCTCTTCGGCGTGCCGTAATGCGGGTTGATGCCGATGCCGGAATAGGCGAACTCGGTCATGTTGGTGCGGCCGATCACGACGAAGCCGGCCCGGCGCAGCCGCGCCACGACCGGCGCATCGGCCTCGGCCGGCGCCGAATCCTCCAGCGCCCGCGAGCCAGCGCGGGTGACCTGACCCTTGATGTCGAACAGGTCCTTGATCGAGACCGGAATGCCCGCATAGGGCGACGGCTCGGCGCCCGCCTTGCGCAGCGCGTCCATGCCGTCGGCGGCCGAAAGCGCTGCGTCCTTGTCGACATGGATGAAGGCGCGCTGGCCCTCGCCGGCGGGATTGGCGATCCGGGCGAGACACTCCTCCACCAGCTTGCGGGACGTGGTGCGGCCGGCGGCGAGATCGTCGGCCAGCGCAGCCAGGGTCGGAATTGAAATGGTCATGGCATCCTATCGCGTGTCTGCGGCATCGGCCGCGATGTCCAGATCGAGCAGCGCGGAACTCAGCGATTTGCCGTGGGCATCCAGCGCCAGCGAGCGGGTGACACCGCCGCCGAGCGCCCGGCTCATCACGAAATTCAGCGCCGCAATGTTGGGCAGCTCATAGCGGACCACCTCGCCCTGGACAATGCCGGCAAAGTGCGCCCTGACCCGCTCCGCGGTCACTTGCGCCAGCAGCAGCGGGTAGTACTTCGGATCATAGGCAATCACGGAGATGTTCGAAGTGTCGCCCTTATCCCCCGTGCGGGAATGGGCAATGTCACGCAGCTTCATGGATCACGCCTCGACCGGTCGCGCGCAGCTTACACATGTCGGCCGCGCGCGCCCATCCGGATGATACGCAATCAGGTCAGCCCAAAATAGGCCCGTCGCAGCGCCTCGTTGTCGCTCATCTCGGCGACCGTGCCGGAAAAGCGGATCCTCCCGCCCTCCAGCACGAAAACGCGGGTCGCAACCTCCAGAAAGCCGATGTTCTGCTCGGCGACGAGCAGCGCGATGCCGCGCTCCTGCAGGTTCCGGATGATGCGGATCACCTCCTTGACGAACAGCGGCGACAGGCCAGCCGACGGCTCGTCCATCACCAGCAGCTTCGGTTCGGCTGCGAGCGCCTTGGCGATCCCCAGCATCTTGCGTTGCCCGCCGGACAGGCTCGAGGCCGGATTGCGGCGCTTCTCGCGCAGCACCGGGAACAGCTGATACATCTCGTCGAGACGGGCGCCGGCGTCGGCGTGGCCGAGCGCCTGGGCGCCGATCCGGATGTTCTCCTCGATCGAGAGGTCCGGAAACACCGCGAGCTCGGACATGTAGGTCATGCCCCGCCGCATGCGGTCGCTCGAGCGCATCGCCGTGATGTCATCGCCAGCGAGGCGGATGCGACCGTGACGCGCGGCGATCAGGCCGACCAGGGATTTCAGGAAGGTGGTCTTGCCGGCGCCGTTGGCACCGAGCAGCAGCACGGTCTCGCCGGAGCGCACGTCGAGATCGACGCCCCACAGCACCTGCATCGTGCCGTACCCCGCGTCGATCCCCGACGCCTCCAGCAGCGGCGGCGCATCACTGGGCATGCTCGCCTCCCAGGAACACCTCGATCACCTGCGGCTGCTTCACGGCCGCGGCGAGCTTGCCCTCGAAGATCTCGCGTCCGGCATTGAGCACGATGACGCGGTCGGTGATGTGCTCGATGAAGCCCATGAGATGTTCGACCACGATGATCGCCATGCCGGCAGCGGCCAGCGCCTTGATGCGCTGGGCGATCCAGTCGAGCTCGGCCGGGTTCAGACCGGCGGCCAGTTCGTCGAGCAGCAGCAGGCGCGGCGCGGTCGCGAGCGCGCGCACCAGGTCGAGCATCTTCTGCTGCGCGCTGTTGAGGTCCGACGCCGGCCGGCCGGCGACGTCGCTCAGCCGATAGTCCGCGAGCAACTGTCCCAGAGGCGGCGGGGCGGTCTCGGCGCGGCCGTAGGCCAGAGCCACCGCGACGTTCTCGCGCACCGACAGCGACATGAACGGCTTCGGCACCTGGAAGGTGCGATTGATGCCGCGATGGACCAGCCGGTGCGAGGCCATGCCGCCGATCGGCTGGCCCTCGAACGTCACTTCGCCGCCGTCGGGCGCATAGAGGCCGGACACGACGTTGATCGCGGTGGTCTTGCCGGAGCCGTTCGGTCCTACCAGGCCGAGAATCTCGCCCGGTGCAACGTGAAAGCTGAGGCCGTCGAGCGCGTGGAAGCCGCCGAACCGCTTCACCAGCTTCGCGACCTCGAGGATGGGTCTGGCGTCAGGGGACATGCCAGCCCCTCCTCGTCACCAGCGACATCAGGCCGGCCGGCAGGAACAGCACCAGCCCCATGATCAGGAGGCCGTAGATCAGCTGGAAATATTGCGGCGTCGTGAAGCCGATGAGGTTGTAGACGCCATAGAGGATGAGCACGCCGACGATCGGCCCCAGGATCGTGGCCACGCCGCCGAATAGCGCGAACACGATCGCAAAGATCGAGAACTCGCCGGAGAACACGTTGTCGGGATAAAACACCGAGACGTACCAGGCATAGACGCCGCCGGCGAGACCGGCGACAAGGGCGGACGCCAGCCAGGCGACCATGCGCATCCTGACCACGTCCACGCCGGCCATCGCCGCGCTGACCGGATCCTCGCGGACGGCCTGTAGCGCCAAGCCAAAGCTCGAATTGCGCAGATACACCACGGCGCCGAGGGTGAGAGCCAGCACGACGAGCGCGGCATTGTAGGCCGAGGCGGGATTAAAGGTGCCCGTCAGCGACACGCCATAGGGCCCCTTGGTGATGCTCTCCAAGGCGGGGTTGGCGACGAGGTGCAGCACGGCGAGCGACGCCGCCAGATTGGCAATGGCGAAATAGGCTCCGGTCAGCCGCAGCAGCGGCGTCAGCAGCAGACCGAGCGCCACGCCGACCAGCCCCCGACCAGCACCGCGACCACGGCCGGCGTCTGCAGATGCATCACCGTGATCGCAAAGCCGTAGGCGCCGGCGCCGAAGAAGCCGACATAGCCGAACGGCAGATAGCCGGTGAAGCCATAGATGATGTTCACGCCCTGGGCCAGGATCAGGAAGATCACGAAATTGAACAGCAGAAGATGATTCTGATAGACCGCCGGCGCCACCGCGAAGACGACGAGCAGCGGCAGAACGATCAGAAGCAGATGCTTGACGAGCTTAGGCAACGCGCACCCGCCTTCCGAGCAGACCGCTCGGCCGCAACAGCAGAATGAGGATCAGCAGCACATAGGGCAGCAGGTCCGCCCACGAGCTCAAATAGGTCTGCACCAGCATGTAGCAGACGCCGTAGACGATGCCGCCGAGCGCGGTGCCGAGCGGATTGCCGAGCGAGCCGAGCACGACGATCGCAAACGAGGTGACCGTCGCGTCCGCGCCGAAGGCTGGCGTGATCGAGCCGAACATGAACGGCGCAAAAACGCCGGCAACCGCCGCAAGGCCGAGCCCGACGCCGAACGCGGCCGCCGACACCCGGTCGACGTCGATGCCGGTCGCGAGCGCCTCATCGCGGCGCGACATCACGGCCCGCGTCAAGGTGCCGAGCCGGGTGCGGTAGAGATAGACATAGACCAGCCCGATCGCGATCAGGCTGGTGACTGCCGCAATCACCCATGGCGCGGGAAAACCCTGGCCGAGGATGCGGATCGGTCCGCCCGGCCCGGGCTTGTCGCCCAGCCATTTCACCCGGACGGTCGTGAACACGGTCCCCAGCAGCCGGCTCTGGATCGAACGTTCGCTGGTGCCGGCGAAGATGGTGGTGACGGCCTCGATCACCTGAGAAAGGCCGAAGAACAGGATGATCGACAGCATCTCGGGGTTGGCCGATCCTTGCAGCCGCGGCACGAGAAAGCGGTAGAGCAGCAGACCGGCCAGCACGAACACGATGAAGGCGAGCGGCACCGCGAACAACGGATCGACGCCGGCGAACGCGACGACGCCGAGCGCGATGAAGCCGCCGAGCATGATGATGTCGCCATGCGCGAGGTTGACGATCCGCATGACGCCGAACACCAGGTTGAGCCCGATGCCGACCAGGCTGAAATAGAGGCCGAACAGAACGCCGGCGACCAGCGCATAGGTCAGCATCGGTCGGCCAGCTCCTGTCGACGGGTCCGCCCCGACCCGCTCATGGCGCCGGATAGACCGGCTTGCCGGTGGCGGTCTCGTGCGGATAGATCGACACGAACTTGATGTGGCCGTGCTCGTCGAGCTTGAGCTGACCGAGCGGCGTCAGCTCGCCGATCTGGCCGCCCATCTCGTCGAGGGCGAAGGTGCCGTCGAGCGTCTTGAGCTTGCCCGAGAGCGAGAACACCGCGCGGCGCAGCTCCATCTGGTCGAGCGAGGTCGCGACCGAGAGCGCCTTCTCGATCACCAGCGCCGTGGTGTAGCCGGCCACGGCATTGAAGCCGAACTCGACCTTGCCGTCGCTGTATTTCTTGTTCCAGGCGGCGCGGTAGTCCTTCATCGACATGCCGAACTCGACGGGATAGTCGATCTCGGACGGCGGCACGTAGGTCCAAACGTGCTCGAGGCCCTTCTCGCCGACATTCTTCTCAAGCAGCTCGGTTTCGAGACCGGCGTAGATCGAGAACAGCATCTTGAACTTGACGCCGACGTCCTGAACGTTGCGCAGGAACGCGATGTCGTTCGGCGCATAGCCGAAGTGGATCACGGCGTCCGGATTGGTGTTCGCAATGTTGTTGATGATGACGGTGTAGTTGGTGGTCTCGGTCGGGACGCCCTGGTCGTAGACGATCTCGATCGGCACGCCGGACTCCTTGACGAACTTGCGGAAGGCGTTGGCCTGGGTGCCCGTGAACTCGTTGGTGGCGTAGAGGATCGCGACCTTCTTGATGCCGAGCGCGGGGCCGTCATGGGTGACGAAATCGGCGACCGGCTTCGGCCAGATCGTCGAGACCGGATCCGCCATCAGCGCGATATAGGGATTGTCCTTGGAGAAGAAGCTGGCCCCCGTGCCGGTCTGGTCGAACAGGAACATCTTGTGATCGCGGGCGATCGACACGGCGGGCGCCGTCAGCACCGAGCCCGAATCGGCTACCAGCAGGTCGACCTTGTCCTGGGTGATGAGCTGGTTGTACAGCGTCGACGCGGTCGCCGTGTTGCTCTGGTCGTCATAGGCGACGAGCTTGATCGGGATCTTCTTGTCGAACGCCTTCACATAGACGCCACCATCGGCGTTCTTCTGCTCTACCCACAGCTTGATTGCGCTGTGCACCGGCATCGAGATCGAGGCGTAGCGGCCGGACGATGCGTAGAGGGTGCCGATCTTGATTTCGGCCGGCGCGTCGGCGGCAAACGCGGCCCCTGCCCACGCCAAACCTGCGGCCAACATTGCTGCGGACATCCTGAGCACGGCATCCTCCCGATTTTTCACCTGGCGGCAATTGACCCGCACCTTAGCGGCCACCGCTCCAGCTTGTTGTTATGTGCACGCCGGAATGGTTGGCATGCAAGTGCACTGATGGACCGTTGACGCCGAATAGTCAAATGTCGCATCACCTTAACTAAGAAACGGATGCAAGGGAGCGGACTGTTCCGCTCCCCGGAGAGGATCACCGAGATGGCCGAACCAGCCCGGGCACGCCCGAAGCCGACGCCGGAAACGCAGCATTTCTGGGAAGGGACGCGCGCCGGTGAGTTGCGCTTGCAACGCTGCGACGCCTGCAGCCACGTCTATTTCCCGCCGCGCCCGTTCTGCCCGTCCTGCGCCAGCCGCAAGGTCAGCGTGTTCAAGGCCACGGGCAAAGGCACGCTCTACAGCTACGTCATCAACCATCGTCCCCCTGCGCCCGGCTTCACGCCGCCCTACGCCATTGCCGTCGTGGCCCTCGAAGAGGGCCCGCGCATGATGAGCAACATCACGGGCTGCCCGCAGATACCGGAGGCATTGCAACTCGACATGGCCCTCGAAGTCACATTCGAGAAAGTGGACGAGCAGATCACCCTGCCCCTGTTCCGTCCGGCGAAAGGCTGAGCCGATGCGCAGAAACCAGGTTGCCGTGGTTGGCGCGGCCGAGACCACCGAGCTCGGTGTCATCCCGACGATGTCGCAGATCCAGCTGCATGCGGACGCGGCGCTGAATGCCATCGCCGATGCCGGGCTCAAGCTCTCCGACATCGACGGCTTCGCCACCGCGGTCGAGACGCCGCAGCAGATCTGCCATTATCTCGGCATCACGCCGACCTGGGTCGATGGCACGTCGGTCGGCGGCTGCTCGTTCATGCTGCATGTCCGCCACGCTGCGGCTGCGATAGAAGCAGGGCTGTGCAAGACGGTGCTGATCACCCATGCCGAGAGCGGCAAATCGATGATCGGCAAACTGCCGCGCTCGATCCCGCCGGACAGCCTGCAGGGCCAGTTCGAGGGCGCCGTTCGGCGTCTACGGCCCGCCCAGCATGTTCCCGATCCCCGTGCTGCGCTACATGAAGACCTACGGCATCACCCATGAGCAGCTCGCGATGGTCGCCGTGGTGCAGCGCGAATGGGCGGCGAAGAATCCGCGCGCGATGATGAAGGACCCGATCACCGTCGACGACGTGCTCAACTCGCGCATGATCGCCTACCCGTTCCGCCTGCTGCAGTGCTGCCTCGTCACCGATGGCGGCGGCGCGCTGATCCTGACCTCGGCCGATCGCGCCAAGGATTTTCCGCGCAAGCCGGTGTACATTCTCGGCACCGGAGAAAGCGTGGAGACGCCGATGGTCAGCCAGATGGAGACGTTCAATTCGTCGCGCGCCTTCAAGGTCGCGGGGCCCCTCGCCTTCAAGGAGGCCGGCATTGGCCATGCCGACGTCGATCATCTGATGATCTACGATGCGTTCGCGCATCTGCCGCTGTTTGGACTCGGCGATCTCGGCTTCATGCCGCATGAGGAGACCGGGCCGTTCATCGCAGCCGGCCACACGCGGCCAGGCGGCAAGCTGCCGCTCAACACCAATGGCGGCGGCCTGTCCTACATGCATTCGGGCATGTACGGCATGTATGCGCTGCAGGAGAGCGTGCGCCAGATGCGGGGCATCGCCCCGGCGCAGGTGCCGGGAGCCAAGATCTCGGTGTGTCACGGCGTCGGCGGCATGTTCGCCGCGTCGGGAACGATTATCTTCACGAACGAAAGATAACCAGCCTCCGTCATTCCGGGGCGCGCGCAGCGCGAACCCGAATCTCGAGATTCCGGGTCTGGTGCTGCGCACCGGCCCGGAATGACCGGGCAAAACAAGGAGACCTCCTCATGACCAAATCGCTCCAGGACAAAGTCGTCATCGTCACCGGCGCCGGCCGCGGCATCGGCCGCGAGATCGCGCTGCTGTGCGCCGCCGAAGGCGCCAAGGTCGTGGTCAACGATCCCGGCGTCGCCTCCGACGGCTCGGGCACCAGCGCGGCGCCGGCTGAGGCAGTGGTCGAGGAGATCAGGAAGCGCGGCGGCACGGCGGTGGCGAATTTCGAGAGCGTGTCCGAAGCAATCCCGGCCAGCAAGATCGTGAAGGCCGCGACCGACCATTTCGGCAAGCTGGACGGTGTGGTCAACAATGCCGGCATCCTGCGCGACATGATCTTCCACAAAATGAGCATCGAGGCGTTCGAAGCCGTCATCAAGGTCCACCTGATGGGCTCATTCTATGTCGCCCACTCCGCCGCGCGGCTGTTCCGCGAGCAGGAGAGCGGCTCCTTTGTCCACTTCACCTCGACCTCAGGCCTGATCGGCAATTATGGCCAGGCCAACTACGCCGCGGCGAAGCTCGGCATCGTCGGCCTGTCGAAGTCGATCGCGCTCGACATGGGCCGATTCAACGTGCGTTCCAACTGCGTCTCGCCGTTTGCCTGGAGCCGGATGATCGGCACCATCCCGGCGGAGACCGAGGCCGAGAAGGAGCGCGTCGAACGCATGAAGCGGATGGGGCCCGAGAAGATCGCGCCCGTCGTCGCCTATCTGCTAGGCGATGCCTCGAAAGACGTCACCGGCCAGATCTTCGCCGTTCGCATGAACGAGATCTTCCTGATGAGCCAGTCGCGCCCGCTGCGCTCGGTGCACCGCGGTGAGGGCTGGACGCCGCAGACCATTGCGGAGCACGGCATGCCGGCGCTGAAGCCGTCGTTCTACAAGCTCGATCGTTCCGCCGACGTGTTCGGCTGGGACCCGATCTGAGATTGCAGCGCCGAAATTCCGCTTGCGGCGCACACCATCTCAAGTTGTTTTTTATCCAGACGACCCGCGCGCCGCCATGATTTCGTCGTATGGTCGCCTCCCAACAAAAAGTCGGGAGGACACAGATGACGAATTCACGACACGACGGCGCATCGGACTTGTCGGCCGCAGCTCACGGCTTCAACCGGCGCAGACTGCTGAAGGGAGCCGCGGCTTTCGCCGCTGCTTCAACAGTCACGGCTGCGTCGGCGGCAACCGTCACGCCGCCGGGCCAGACGGGGGCGCCGACGATCTCGACGGACCCGCTGCCGCTCGGTCCCTTGCCGGGCAGCCGCTATCCGGACTCTCATCTGGAGTCGGCGAAGAAGCCCAAACTGTCATTCGGGCCGGCGGAATTTCCGGCCTTCGCAGGCACGATGGCCGTCGAGCGCGTCGCCACCGGAATGCGCTGGGCCGAAGGCCCGGTCTATTTTCCTGCCGGCCGCTACGTGCTGTTCAGCGACATCCCGAACAATCGCGTCATGCGCTTCTCCGAGGACGATGGCCATCTCAGCGTCTATCGACAGCCGTCGATGAATTCGAACGGCAACACCATCGATCGGGAAGGACGGCTGATCACCTGCGAGCACAGCGGCCGACGGGTCACCCGCACCGAGCTTGACGGCTCGATCACGATCATCGCCGACAGCTACAATGGGAAACGATTGAATTCGCCCAACGATGCCGTCGTCTCGTCCGACGGCGCGATCTGGTTCACCGATCCGGTCTACGGCATCGGCGGCTTCTATGAAGGCCTCAAGGCGGAGCCCGAGCAGGACAAGCACAATGTCTACCGAGTCGACCCGAAATCTGGAGAGGTGAAGGTCGTGGTCGACGACTTCGTCGAACCCAACGGGCTGGCCTTCTCACCCGACGAAAAGAAGCTCTACATCATCGACACCGGCTTCACCGACGGGCCAGACAATCCCGCACACATCCGCGTATTCGACGTCGATCACGCGGCCGGCAAGCTGGCCAACAGCAAGGTGTTCGCCGAAATGCCGAAGCCAAGCATCTCCGACGGGGTCCGATGTGACCGCGACGGACGGGTCTGGTGCTCCGTGGGTTGGGGTGATCCGAACGAGGACGGCGTGCGCTGCTATGCCCCGGACGGAACGTTGCTGGGCAAGATTCATATACCTGAAACGGTCGCCAACCTGTGCTTCGGCGGCCAGCAGCGCAATCGACTCTACATCTGCGGCTCCACATCGCTCTATGCGGTGTATACGAGTGCACAAGGCGCTCTGAAGCCCTGATCCGCAGACAGCTGATGTGCCGGGCTGGCGAGGAGTTCATTGTCCTCGCCAGTCCGCGTTCGTTGCGTCAGCCCGTATTCCTCAGTCCCGCCGAGATGCCGTTGATGGTCAGTTGGATCCCGCGCAGCACCTGCTCGTCCGGGTTCTGCGCGCGGTGCTCCTTCAACAACTCGACCTGCACGTGGTTGAGCGGGTCGAGATAGGGGAAGCGGTTGCGCACCGAACGCTCCAGCAACGGGTTGCCCTGCAGCAGCCGCTCCTGGCCGGTGATGTCGAGCAAGGTCTCGATCACCAGATTCCACTCACGGCGGATACGGCCGAAGATCTTTCGCGCAAGGCTTCGTCGGGGACCAGCTCGGCATAGCGCGAGGCGATCGCGATCGAGCTCTTGGCGAGCACCATGTCCATGTTCGACAGCAGCATGCGGAAGAACGGCCATTCCTGATAGAGCTCGCGCAGGAACGGCATCCCCTGCTCCGGATTCTCCGCGATCCAGGTCTCCACCGCGCTGCCGAAGCCGTACCAGCCCGGCAGCATCAACCGGCACTGCGCCCAGGAGAACACCCAGGGGATAGCGCGCAGGTCTTCGATCGCACGGGTCTTCTTGCGCGAGGCCGGGCGGCTGCCGATGTTCAAGGTGGCGATCTCGTTGATGACCGTCGAGGACCAGAAATAGTCGACGAAGCCGTCGGTCTCGTAGACAAGACCGCGATAGGCCTTGAAGGCGAGTTCGGAAAGCCGGTCCATCGCGGTGAGATATTCGCGCTTCGGCGCCGGCTGGCGCGGATGCAGCAGGCTGGCCTCGAGCGTCGCCGCGGCAAGGATCTCCAGATTGTTGCGGCCGACCTCGGCGTTGGAATATTTGCTGGAGATGATCTCGCCCTGCTCGGTGATGCGGATCTGGCCGTTCACCGCGCCGCCCGGCTGGGCAATGATGGCGTCGTAGCTCGGACCACCGCCGCGGCCGACCGAGCCGCCTCGGCCGTGGAACAGCCTGAGTCTGATGCCATGGCGTTCGAAGATATCGACCAGGCCAATCTCGGCCTTGTACAGCTCCCAACCCGAGGTGACGAAGCCGCCGTCCTTGTTGCTGTCGGAATAGCCGAGCATGACCTCCTGCACGGCGCCGCGGCTGTCGACCAGGCGGCGGTAGTCGTGCAGCGCCAGCATGCGGTCCATGATGCCGCTGGACGCCTGCAGGTCCTCGATGGTCTCGAACAGCGGCACGATGTTGACGGCGCAGCGGCCGGAGGGGTCGATCAGGCCGACCTCCTTGAGCAGCAGCGCCACCTCGAGCATGTCCGACATGCCCTTGCACATCGAGATGATGCACTGGGAGATCACATCGGCACCGAACGTCGCGTGCGCCTCGGCGGCGGCGCGGAACAGCGCGAGCTCGCCCACGGTCTCGTCGCTGTACTTGACGAATTGCGAGACCAGCGGCCTGGCATTGCGCAGCTCGCTGACCAGCAGGCCGACGCGGGCATCCTCGCTCAACGCCATGTAGGACATGCCGGGCATCGCAGTATCGATCAGCTCGGCGACGGTGCGCTCGTGCACCGCCGAATTCTGGCGGATGTCGAGCCGGGCCAGATGGAAGCCGAAGCAGTCGACGGCGCGCCGGAGCATCCGCAGCCGCCCGCGTGCGATCACCTCGGCATTGTTGGCGATCAGCGAGTGATGCAGCACTTCGAGATCGTCCTGCAGTTGCTTGACGCTGTCGTAAGGCGCCACCGCCGCCACGGGAAGGCGGCTGATCTGGATACCGAGCTTCTTCGCCGTCGCCGCCAAGCGCGCATAGATGCCGGACACCGCCAGACGATACGGCTCACCGCGGCGATGCGGCGACGTGTCCGGGGAGCGCTCGGCAAGCGCACGCAGCTCTTCGGAGACATCGGCGAGATGCGCCGCGATGGACAGCTCGCTGCCGAGCAGATGCAGCTCCTCGAGATAATAGTGCAGCGCCAGGCTGGATTGCAGCTTGAGCGTTCCGCGCATCACTTCGGCTGTCACAAACGGATTGCCGTCGCGGTCGCCGCCGATCCAGCTTCCCATGCGCAGGAACGAGGCGAGATCGCCCGCCACCTCCGCTCCGTCATTGAGCCGGTCCTCGAGCGCGCACAGCAGACGCGGCACCTCGCGCAGGAACGTGTAGTCGTAGAACGACAGCCCGTTGGTGACCTCGTCGAGCACCGTCAGCTTGGTTCGGCGCAGCAGATTGGTCTGCCACAAGGTCAGCACGGCGCGGCGCAGCGCCTCGTCATTGGCTTCTCGCTCATCCGGCGTCAACTGCATCCGCTCGCGGCGGTCGAGCAGCATCGCGATCTCCATCTCGCGATCCATCGTGCTCTTGCGCCGCACCTCGGTCGGGTGCGCGGTCAGGACCGGGCTGACCAGCGCGGTCGAGAAGAACTTGCGCAGATCCGAAGCCTCGAACCCGGCGGATTTGGCGTGAGCGAGCGTTGCCGCCAGCATGCCGGCCCCGCCATTCGAATCGCTCTTGGCGCGCATGCGGCGGATGTTGTTCTGGTCCTCCGCGATGTTGGCGAGATGGGAGAAATAGCTGAAGGCGCGAACGATCCGGACCGTCTCCGCCGTCGTCATGCCGTCGAGGATCTGCTCCAGCTCGCGCCGGGCCTGGCGGTCCTCGTCGCGGTGGAAGCGCACCGAGGTCTGGCGGATGCGCTCGACTAGGTCGAACAATTCGGCGCCCTCCTGGTCGCGGACGGTATCGCCGAGGATGCGGCCGAGCAGCCGGATGTCGTCCCGGAGCCGTGCATCCTCCTCCATGGCCTGCGCCTCGGCAGCGCGGTTGGGACGGATTTCCTCGGTCATGGTTTGCGGCGACATGGATGCGCTCTCCAGCAGCTGCCCATTTACGGGTCAGTCTGCCGTATCTGTATTGCAGCGCAAGATCAAGAAAGAGGCGTCGCCTGCCCTATTCGATGCCGGTGTTTGGCGTCCTCCTCGCTGTCTGCAACCCGTCGGTCAGATTTGTCGGCCCGCTCGTTCCCAATAGGGATCGCGCAGCCGCCGCTTGAAGATCTTGCCGGAATCCTCGCGCGGCAATTTGTCGTGGATTTCGATATGCTTGGGAACCTTGTAGTCGGCCAGCGAGGCTTTCAGCCGCGCCTTGATCTCGCCGGTGTCGAGCACGATGCCCGGCTGCGGCTCGACCACCGCCATGAGGGCCTCGCCGAACTCCGCGTCGGGGATGCCAAACACCGCACAATCATGCACGCCGGGCACCGCGTGCAGCACGGCCTCGATCTCGGCGGGATAGATGTTCACGCCGCCAGAGATCACCATGTCGCGCTTGCGGTCGCACAGGAAGACGTAGCCCTCGGCATCGATGTAGCCGACATCACCCGAGGTGATGAAGCCGTCGCGGTCGATCTCGGCACGCTTCTCCGGCTTGTTGTGATAGGTGAAATCCGGATTGGCCGCGATGCGCGAATAGATCTCGCCGATCTCGCCCTGCGGCAGGATGCGACCGTCCTCGCCGAGGAAGCGCAATTCCGCGCCCGGCGAGACCTTGCCGACGGTGCCGGGCTTGCGCAGCGCGTCCTCGGAGGTCGCGAAGGTCACGGCACCGGATTCGGTCGAGCCGTAGAACTCGTAGATGACCGGCCCCCACCAGTCGATCATCGCGCGCTTGACGTCGGCCGGGCACGGCGCCGCGGCATGGATGACGTGGCGCAGCGACGACACGTCGTAGCGCCGGCGCACCTCCTCCGGCAGCTTCATCAGCCGGATGAACATGGTCGGCACCATGAAGATGGTGTCGATCCGCTCGTCCTGGATGATGCCGAGAAACGCCTCCGGCTCGAAGCGCGGCATCAGCACCAGCGCGCCGCCGAGCCGGCCGGCGCGCAGGCCGAACGCGTTCGGCGCCGAATGATACAGCGGGCCCGGCAGCAGCGCACGCGCATTCGGCTTCAACCCGTAGATCAGCGCCCGCATGCGCTCCGCCGAGGCGGCCTGCTCCACCGTCGGCGCATTGCGGCGAACGCCCTTGGGATGACCGGTCGTGCCAGAGGTGTAGATCATGTTCTGCGGCTGCGGCACCTGCGGCCCCTCGTAGAGGCTCTGCTCGGCAAGCCAGCCCTCCAGCTCGATCGCGAACCCGGGCGTTTCGAGCAGATCCGCGCTGATCTTGTAGTTGGACAAGATCTCCGGCGGCGTGGGGACGCTGAGCACGGTGACGCCAGATGGAATCATGCCACGAAGCTGGTGCAGCAGATCAGCGTGACCGATCAGCACGCGTGTCGCGGAGTCCTTCAGGATGTAGTCGATCTCTTCCGGCTTGAAATGCCAGTTCACCGGCACGCCATAGGCACCGAGGCGCATCGCGCCATAGGCCGCCTCAATGAAAACGATGTCGTTGCGCATCAGCATGCAGACGCAATCGCCTTGGCGCACGCCAAGCTGCGCCAAACCGCTGGCGATGCGGGCGGCGCGGTCAGCCACTTCAGTGTGGCTGCGGCGGCGATCGCCGGAGATGATGCCGCAGAAAAGGGAGGACGTTTCGCTCATGGATGACACGTCAATCCGCAAACTTCGGCGCGCGCTTCTCGATGTTGGCGCGCACCGATTCGAGCTGGTTGGGACTGCCGATCAGCTTCTGCTGCTCGACCGATTCGGCGAGCAGCGCCGGCCCCGGATCGACCGAGAGGTTGTTCAGCATCCGCTTGGCGGCGCGGATCGCATCCGGGTTCTTGCCGGCGATCTCGCGTGCCGTCTCCAGCGCGGCCGCGCGCGGATCGGCGCAGATGCGCGTGACGAGGCCGTAGGCCTGGCCCTCCTCCGGCGAGAACACCCGGCCGGTATAGGTCAGCTCGCGCAGGATATCGTCGCGCATCAAGGTGGCGAGGATCGGCGTGCCCGCCATATCCGGCACGAGGCCCCATTTGATCTCCATGATCGACATCTTGGTGTCCGGCGCGACGTAGCGCATGTCGGCGCCGAGCGCGAGCTGGAAGCCGCCGCCATAGGCGACACCATGCACCGCAGCAATCACCGGCACCGGCAGCTGCCGCCAGCCCCACACCGCCTGCTGGGCGAAGTTGGCCTTGCCGTGGGTGCGAACCGTGAGGTCGCGCTTTTCGCCGCCGGGTATGCCGTTGCCGCCGGACTCCTTCATCGCCGCGAAGCGGCCCATGTCGAGGCCGGCACAGAAGGCGCGGCCCTCGCCGGACAGCACCACCGCCCGCAGGCCCTTCTCCTTCGACAGCCGCTCGGTCGCCGCGACCAGCGCCTCGAACATCTCCATGTCCAGCGCATTCATCTTGTCGGCGCGGACCAGGCGAACATCGGCGACGCCGTCCTTGATCTCGATCGCGAGGCGGTTGTCCATCGAGCTGTCTCCCTACGGATGTCTTTGTGACTTTACAGAAGGCTGTCGGAGCGATTTAGTCAATCGACCAATTAACTCACAACATGTCAGGCGGAAACTCTCATGTTCAAGGACAATCTCCTCGAAGGTCGACGCATTCTGGTGACCGGCGGCGGCACGGGCCTTGGCAAAGCGATGGCTGCACGCTTCCTGCAGCTCGGCGCCGAGGTGCATATTTGCGGGCGACGGAAAATCGTCTGCGACGAGACTGCGACCGAACTGATGGACCTCTATGGCGGACGTGTCACCAGCCATGGCGTCGACATCCGCAACGCGATGGCTGTCGAGGAGATGATCGAGGCGATCTTCCAGGAAGGCGGCCTCACCGATCTCATCAACAACGCGGCCGGCAACTTCATCTCCCGCACCGAGGAATTGAGCCCGCGCGGCTTCGATGCCGTCGCCAACATCGTGATGCACG
Organism: Bradyrhizobium oligotrophicum; assembly: GCA_050641875.1. Taxonomy (GTDB): domain Bacteria; phylum Pseudomonadota; class Alphaproteobacteria; order Rhizobiales; family Xanthobacteraceae; genus Bradyrhizobium; species Bradyrhizobium oligotrophicum_B. The sequence continues at coordinate 4,546,180 of CP192619.1, read as the reverse complement.
GCACGTTCTACGTGACGCATGCCGTCGGCAAGCGCTGGATCGCAGCGAAGCAGCCGGGCAACGTCGTGTCGATCACGGTGACCTGGGTGCGCAACGGCTCGCCCTATGTGGTGCCGTCGGCAATGAGCAAGGCGGCGATCCACGCCATGACGATGTCGCTCGCGACCGAATGGGGCCGCTATGGCATCCGCCTCAACACCATCGCACCCGGCGAAATCCCGACCGAAGGCATGAGCAAACGCATCAAGCCTGGCGACGAGGCCGGCGCGCGCACCAAGGCGATGAACCCGATGGGCCGCGTCGGCACCATGGAGGAGTTGCAGAATCTCGCGGTGTTCCTGATCTCCGGCGGCTGCAACTGGATCAACGGCGAGACGATCGCGATGGACGGCGCCCAGGCCCTGGCGATGGGCGGCAATTTCTATCAACTGCGCGACTGGAGCGACGACGACTGGACCAAGGCCAAGGAGTCGATCAAGGCGCAGAACGAGAAGGACCGCGCGACGCGCACGAGCTGACGACGCACCCGCGTGTTGATCGGCGGCCCGCGCCCTATAGACTCACCGCACGAGGCTCGCTCCGGCGTAATCCGGGGCGAGGACGACAAAATACAAAACGAAGAACACGGCACAATCGGAGGGGAAACATGTCCGTCACGACGGCAGCGTCGACGCTCGTCGACGTCGTGCGCAGGCAGGCGCAAGCGCTTGGCTCCACCACCGCCTATGAGTTCGAAGGCCGCATCACCAGCTTCGCCTCATTCGACCGCAAGACTAACCAGGTTGCCAACGCGCTGAAGGCGCTCGGCCTCAAGCCGCATGAGCGGATCGCCTATTTCGGCAAGAACAGCGACGTCTATTTCGAGCTCCTGGTCGGCGCGATGAAGGCTAACGTCGTGATGGCACCGGTGAACTGGCGCCTCGCCGGTCCCGAGGTCGCCTTCATCGTCGAGGACTGCAAGGCGCCTGCCCTGTTCGTCGGTCCCGAGTTCATCACGATGATCCGCAACATCCACGACCAGATTCCGAGCGTGCGGCACATCATCACCACCGAGGGCGGCGCGCCGGAGTGGCAGGACTACACGGCTTGGCGCGACGCGCAGAGCGCGGACGATCCCGGCGTCGCGATCACGCCGAAAGACATCGCGCTGCAGCTCTACACCTCCGGCACCACCGGCAAGCCGAAGGGCGCGATGCTGTCGCACGCCAACTTCCTCAACCTCGTCAACACCGGCAATCCGGATGAGAAGCCGGACTGGAATAAATGGTCGACCGACGACGTCTCATTGATCGCGATGCCGATCTTCCATATCGGCGGCTCCGGCTGGGGCCTGATGAGCCTCTATCACGGCGCGCGCGGCGTGATCGCGCGCGAGTTCGACCCGACGAAAATCCTCGACTTCTTCGAGCAGTCCGGCATCACCAAGCTGTTCATGGTGCCGGCCGCGATGCAGTTCGTCGTCCGGCAGCCGCGGGCGCGGCAGGTCGATTTTTCGCGCCTCAAATACATGCTGTACGGCGCCTCGCCGATTCCGGCGGCGCTGCTGAAGGAGTGCATCGAGGTCTTCAAATGCGGCTTCGTCCAGATGTACGGCATGACCGAGACCACCGGCACCATCATCGCGCTGCCGCCCGAGGATCACGTCGAAGGGCTGGAGCGGATGCGCTCGGCCGGCAAGCCGCTGCCGGGCATCGAGGTCGCGATCATCGATGTCGACGGCAAGCGGCTGCCGCCGCGGGAAGTCGGCGAGATCGCGACCCGCTCCGGCTCCAACATGACCGGCTACTGGAACCTGCCGGAGGCGACCGCACGCGCTCTGGGCAAGGACGGCTGGCTGCGCACGGGTGATGCCGGCTACATGGACGAGGACGGCTACGTCTACATCCACGACCGCATCAAGGACATGATCATCTCCGGCGGCGAGAACATCTATCCGGCCGAGGTCGAGAGCGCGATCTGCGATCACCCCGACGTCGCCGAGGCCGCCGTGATCGGCATTCCCGACGACAAATGGGGCGAGGCCGTCAAGGCGATCGTCGTGATGAAGCCCGGCAAGCGCGCCACCGAGACCGACATCATCAATTTCACCCGCACCCGCATCGCCGGCTTCAAGACGCCGAAGAGCGTCGACTTCCTCGACGCCCTGCCGCGGAATCCTTCCGGCAAAGATCCTGCGGCGGAATCTGCGCGACCCGTATTGGGCGGACAAGGACCGGCAGGTGAATTGATCACCGGACTTGCCGAACGACTCCTGGATCGCTTCGCTTGCGCTCGCGATGACGCGGAGAGAGCGTGCACTCTCTCCCCACCGTCATTGCGAGGCGCCCTTGCGCCGAAGCAATCCAGGGGCCAAGTGACAGGTCTGGATTGCTTCGCTGACGCTTACGAGGGCCGTCTACGTATTAGGACCCCCTCACCTCTTGTTCGCTCCCATGTAGCCGAACAGGAAGCCGGCGACCTTGCGCATCTGGATCTCCTCGCTGCCTTCGGTGATGCGGTAGCGGCGGTGGTGGCGGTAGATGTGCTCGAACGGCTTGTGCCGCGAGTAGCCCATGCCGCCGTGGACCTGAATGGCGCGATCGGCCGCCTCGCAGCACAGCCGATTAGCCCAGTAGTTGCACATCGACACCTTGTCGGAGAGCGTGTGCTCGACCTGCGCCTGGGTCAGTTGGTCCATCTCCCAGGCGGTCTTGCGGATCAAGAGCCGCAGCATCTCGGCCTGCGTCGCCAGCTCGACCAGCGGCCACTGGATCGCCTGGTTCTCGGCCAGCGCCTTGCCGAAAGGTTTGCGCTCGCGCGCATAATTCACGCTTTCGTTGATGCAGAACACCGCGGCGCCGAGCGAGCTCGCAGCCTGGCGGATGCGGTTCTCGTGGACGAAGCACTGCGCCAGCGACAACCCGCGCCCGACCTCGCCGAAGACAGCATCCTCCGGCACGAACACGTCGGTGAAGCTGACGCGGGGATGGTCGGTCGGCATGTTGAAGGTCCAGAGATACTCCTCGACCTTCACGCCCTCGGTCTTCGCCGGCACCAGGAAGCAGGTGATGCCGCGGGCATCGCCGTCATTGCCGGAGGTGCGCGCGAACAGCGCGCAATGGGTGGCGACGTGCATGCCCGTCGTCCACATCTTCTCGCCATTGATCAGCCAGCCCTTGACGTTGTCGCGGGTCGCCGGAATGGCCTTCGTTTCCATATGCGTCGCATCCGAGCCGTGGTGCGGCTCGGTGAGACCAAACGTGATGCGGTATTTGCCGGTGATCGAGCCGTCGATCATCGCCTTCTGGTCGTCGCGGCCGTAGCGGTCGAGCATGGTGACGATCGGCAGGTTGCCGACGATCGAATGCTCGTTCTGCAGGTCGTTGTGCAGGCCGAGACCCTTCGATGCGAAATGCTCGCGGATCACGGCCATCCAGAGGTTCGAGCCGTCCTTGCCGCCGTAGCGCTTCGGGATCGCAAAGCGCAGATGGCCGGCCGCGTCGGCGCGGTCCTTGGCCTTGCGCAGCAGCTGCTCCCACTCATGCCGCGGCAGGCCGCCATTCTCGAAATCGGTGCGCGCCCATTCGCGGCGATGATCGAAGAAGCGGATGTTGTCGTCGGCCTGCTCCAGCGGCTTGATCTCGGCGGCGATAAAGCGATCGAGTTCGTCGAGGTAGGCGACCAATTCCTTCGGCAAGGAAAAATCCACGGCGTGTCTCCCTGTGCGTTTCGTTGTTGTTGTTGATCTTGCTCGGCGCGACCTCCCGTCGCGTGCTTGCGACGCGCAGCGCCGTTGCGAAATTGGATGACCGCAACACCTGCGCAGGCGCTAAGCTGATGCGCGACAGCCAATCAGAAAACAGGAGGAACGGCCGATGGAGCTGAAGTTTTCGAAGGTCACGCGCAAGGGACCGGTCACGATCGTCACCCTCGCCCGCCCCGAGGTCTACAACGCGCTGCATACCGACGCACATTACGAGCTCGAGGCGGTGTTCGATGGCTTCGCCGCGGATCCCGAACAATGGGTCGCGATCGTCACCGGCGAGGGCGACAAGGCGTTCTGTGCTGGCAACGATCTGAAATGGCAGGCGGCCGGCGGTAAGCGCGGCTGGGGCAGAAGCGGCTTTGGTGGACTTACGTCGCGCTTCGACTGCGACAAGCCGCTGATCGCGGCCGTCAACGGCGTCGCGATGGGCGGCGGCTTCGAGATCGCGCTGGCCTGCGACCTGGTCATCGCCTCCGAGAATGCGACCTTCGCGTTGCCCGAGCCGCGCGTCGGCCTCGCCGCCCTCGCCGGCGGCCTGCAGCGGCTGCCGCGCCAGATCGGCCTGAAGCGCGCGATGGGTATGATCCTCACGGGCCGCCATGTCGGCGCCCGCGAGGGCCACGAGCTCGGTTTCGTCAACGAGGTGGTGCCGCAGGGCGAGGCGCTGGCGGCCGCCGAGCGCTGGGCGGAGACCATCGCCAAGAACTCGCCGATGTCGATCCGCGCCTCCAAGCAGGCGATCGAGAAGGGTCTGGCGGTGTCGCTGGAGCAGGCCATCACCGAGCAGCGCGACTACCCGGCTGTGCAGGCGATGATCCATTCGCAGGACTACATCGAGGGGCCGAAGGCGTTTTCCGAGAAGCGGCCGCCGAAATGGCTGGGGCGGTAGCGCATCGCTAAGGTGATCATTCCGGGGCGCGCGGAGCGCGAGCCCGGAATCCGTCACCACAAACAGGAGTATGGATTCCGGGCTCGCGACTGCGTCGCGCGCCGGCATGACAGTGCATCTGGCCGAGAGACCCGTCCTGCTCCCACCTCCGTCATTGCGAGCGAAGCGAAGCAATCCAGACTGCCTCCGGGGAAACAGTCTGGATTGCTTCGTCGCTGACGCTCCTCGCAATGACGGCGGAGAGCTAGGCATCGCTGGTGCCCCTCCCTGCCTCGCGCCTGTAGGACGCGTAGTTCGGCTGGTCGACCGCGAGCTTGTCGAGCGTGGTCTCGCCAGAGGTGGTCCTTCAGACCCGGCGTGCCGAGATCGACGGCCCCACTGGCGATCTGCTCGGAAAGCACACGATTCAGTTCGAGCAAATCACCGTCTCGTCTCAATAGCTGTTTCAGCCGCGCGTGCTCAGCGGCGTCCGCTGGAGCAGCCTGCGTCAACTGCCGCACCACCAGATCGAGCGCGTTGATGCCCACGCGCAGCTTGAACGCCTGGTGTCCCGAAATCTGCGGCGCGATGTCGGTGCGCAGGAAATCCGCAACCGCTTTCACCAGCTCCGTCGGCGTCGGTTCGTCCTGCATCAGCCCTCTCCTCTCGGCGCCAGCAGCCGCAGCAGATCGATCTCGGTTTCCGAGGCGCGGCGTCCGATCATCGCGCGCTCCATCGAGTGGTCGGGACCGATGCGAAACCGCTGCATCATGCCGCAGCACATCACGCCCCAGCGCAATGTGCCCATGACTTCCCAGAACTTCACCCTGCCGGCATCGACCTTGCGGCCAGCGGCCTCGTAGCCCGCGTACAGCTCCTCGCGCGAGCCAAAGCCACCGACCGGCTTGTCGACCTCGCCGAAGCGCCAGGAGTTGACGCAGATCCAGCCGAGATCCTCCATGGGATCGCCGAGATGGGCGAGCTCCCAATCGAGCACGGCGCGCACGCCGTCGGGGCCGATGATGAGATTGCCGTTGCGGAAATCGCCATGCACCAGCGTCACCTCGGCCGACGCGCCTGGATCGTTGTGCGACAGCCAGCGCAGCGCGAGATCGAACACGGGGCGCGGCCAGTCGAAGCTTTGATATTCGCGCGCAAGCTCCGCGATCTCTCTGGTCGCGTTCATCTCGCGCAACGCGGGCAGCGTCTCGCGTCGAATCCCGTGGATGCCGGCGGCGATGCCGCCGAGCTGGCGCGCGAGGCGCGGCCGCGCCTCGGCGAATTCAGCATCGCGCAGGATCTTGCGCGCGATGGTCTCGCCCTCGACGCGGCGCATGATGAAACCGGTGCCGAGATCGTCCTCCGGCCGTAGCACGTGCAGTACCTCGGGCGACGGCACGCCGGCCGCACCAGCGAGCCGCATCAGGGCCGCCTCGTTGTCGAGCCCGGCGGCACGCCCGGGCGCGGCGCCGTAGCCCTTCGGCGAGCGGCGCAGGATGGCGCCGACATCACCACCGGGATGGACGATGTCGAAGCGCCACGTCTCCTGGCTGGCGCCGCCGGAGAGTTTCGCGACGCCGCGCACGCCGGTCGCCTCCGGCATGAACGCAGCGACGCAGCGGGACAGCTCGGCCTCGATCATTGGCCCTTGAACTTGGCCGGGCGCTTTTCGAGGAACGCGGTGACGCCCTCCTTGAAATCCGACGTGCTGCCCGCGATGCGCTGCGACTGGAATTCGGCGTTGAGCTGTTCCTCGAACGAGTTCTCCGGGCTGTCCCAATAAAGCTTCCGGATCTGCGCCAGCGCCACCGTCGGCCCGTTGGCGAGCTCGTGCGCGAGCTTCATCGTTTCCTCCTTGAGGGCCGCATCGTCATAGACACGGTTGACCAGGCCCCATTGCAGCGCGGTCTCGGCCGGCAGCTTCTCGCCGAGCAGCGACAGCTCGATCGCGCGCGCCTTGCCGACAAGGCGCGGCAACAGCCAGGTCGAGCCGCAGTCGGGAACGAGACCGATGCGGCGGAAAGCTTGCAGGAAGTACGCGGACTTGGCGCACAGGATCATGTCGCCCATCAGCGCGAAGCTCATGCCGGCGCCGGCGGCCGGGCCGTTCACCGACGTCACGATCGGGCAATGCAGGTTGCGCAGGCGGCGCAGGAACGGATGAAAGGCGGTCTCGAGCGCGGCGCCGGCATTGCTGCGGCCGGGCTTGGCCTGCGCATTGCGGCCCTGCAGGTTGGCGCCGGTGCAGAACGCGCGGCCGGCGCCGGTCACGACGAGGCAGCGCACCTCGGCCTTCTTCTCCTCGATCTCGTCGAGCGCTTCGGCCAACCCGCCGAGCATGTCGATCGAGACCGCGTTCATCACCTCCTGATGATCGAGCGTGAGGATGGCGACGGGCCCGTCGAAATCGAGCGTGACGTGCTTGAACTGCATGGTTTCCTCTCAAGAGCTTTTCGGTCGCTGCATTCTTCGCGGCGGAAATTCGAAGCGCAGCCCGGTTCGGCCAGCATATTTGATTTTTGCGCTTCGCTTGTCCATGGTTGGGTCATCCCAATAACCGAAGCGACGCACTGCGCGCTCACATCATCACGGAAACGCCCAAGAGAACCCCATGAGCATGTTCGATCTCACCGGCCGTGTAGCCGTCGTCACCGGCGGCAATGGAGGCATAGGCCTCGGAATCGCCCAGGCACTTGCGTCCAGTGGCTGCAACGTCTCGATCTGGGGCCGCAACGCCGAGAAGAACAAGGCGGCTGCGGCGTCGATGGCCGCGGGGCCCGGCAGGGTCGATACCCATGTCTGCGACGTGACCAGCCCTGCTTCCGTCAACGAGGCGATGAAGGCGACTCTCGACACCTTCGGTCGCGTCGACGGCTGCTTTGCCAACGCCGGCATCGGCGGCGGCGGCCGCAAGCCGTTCATCGAGCGCAGCGAGGAGGAATGGCGCGCGATGTTCGCGACCAATCTCGACGGCGTGTTTCATGCCTTCCAGGCTGCCGCCAGGCACATGACAACGCGGGCCGAAGCCGGCGATCCCTTCGGCCGCCTGGTCGCGACCTCCAGCCTCGCCTCGCTGTTCGGCACCGCGCGCAACGAGCACTACGCCGCGACCAAGGCCGCGATCAACGCGCTGTGCCGCGCGCTGGCGGTGGAGCTCGCACGCTCCGGCGTCACCGCGAATGCGATCCTGCCCGGCTGGATCAAGAGCGACATGACCGCGGGCATCATGGGCAACGAGAAGTTCGTCGCCAACGTCATGCCGCGTATTCCGGTGCGCCGCTTCGGCGAGCCGTCGGATTTCGGCGGCATCGCCGTCTACCTCATGAGCAAGGCATCGTCCTATCACACCGCAGACTGCTTCGTGATCGACGGCGGCTATACCGCATTCTGACCTGCCGTGGCGGACGGTGAACCGGTGCGCCGGTTCACCGAACCCGGAATGGTTCCCGTTTTGCGCTGCAAGATTTCCGAAATTTAATCCGCTTTTGGCTGCCACGCCCCCGTGACCCCGGCGTTGTCCCTCATCACATGACGGGGAGAAGTCCCAAGGGGAAGGATGCCATGAAGCGCGGCGTGACGGTTTTGGCCTGTGTGTCTGCCCTGGCTGTGGCCGGATACTTTGCGATGGCCAAATGGGGGATCCAGCACGAGAGCCGCGAGTTCTATGACGCCGCGCGGCAGCGGCCGATCAACGTCGACATTGCGGTCCGCAAGGACTACGAGATGAAAGCCAATGCCGGGCTGTGGCGGCTGCCGGTTGCGGTGATCAGCAACGGCAACACCGTCAAGAACACCGAGTACTCGTTCCTGGCGAACGTGTTCGCCGCGCGCGGCTACCTCGTCGCCAGCGTGCAGCAGGACCTGCCGACCGATCCGCCGCTGGTCACCAAGGTCGGCCTGCCCTATGTCGGCCGGCTCGACGTGTACAAGAAGGGCGAGGCCAACATTCTCTGCGTGCTGAACGAGATGAAGAAGCGGCATCCGAATGCCGACTACGATCATCTCACCTTGGTCGGCCACTCCAATGGCGGCGACACCGCGATGTATTTCGCCAAGGAGCATCCGAACATCGTCTCCCAGGTGGTGACGCTGGACAATCTGCGCGTGCCTTTCGTCATCAGAGACAAGCTCAAGATCCTGTCCTTCCGCTCTGACGATCCGCAGTTCAAGACCGATCCGGGCGTGCTGCCGTCGCATGTCGGCAAGAAGAGCGGCATCGACATCATCAAGACCGAGTTCCAGCACACCTGGATGAGCGACCGCGGCCCCTATACGGCGCGCGAGCGGATCCAGGCGACGCTCGACAAGTATCTCGGCGGCGATGCGACGAGCGAGCTGGCCCCGGCAGACACTGACAATCTGATCGTGACCAACGGCGCAGCGGCCCTGCCCTGATCTGCATGCGCATGGCAGCTGCGCAATCGCGCAGCCGCCATCGCAGACGTCAGTCCTGGCCGAGACGACGTTCCGCAAGCAATCAGACTGATCATTGGTTTCATGGCGCGACCTCCATTTGTAGTTGCTGTGCTGTCCGAAGGCCGGCGGAGCCGTTCCCGGAAACATGGAGTTTCCCGCGAAGACGCCGATGTGCGCACCCTGCCCGCTTTATTGGCTTCCGGATCGCGTCTCGGCCCACTACGGTCGGGGAACCGACGCACCAGAGGCCTCTACATGGAATACCTCGCCACCGATCTCAGCCCGCGCGAGCGCTACAAGATCCTGACCTCCTTCGTGCTGCCACGGCCAATCGCCTGGGTTACGACGAGAGGCGAGACCGGGGTGGTCAACGCCGCACCGTTCTCTTTCTTCAACGTGCTCGGCGAGGACCCGCCGCTCTGCGTGTTCGCGATCAACCTGCGGCCGGACGGCCGGATCAAGGACACGCTGGTCAACATCCGCCGCTCAGGCGAGTTCGTGGTCCACATCACCGACGAGCCCCTGGCGCAGGCGATGCACGAGACCGGCGGCGACTTTCCGCCCGAGATCGGCGAGCCGGATCACCTTGGGCTCAAGCTCACACCGTCCCGGAAGATCGGCGTTCCGCGGTTGGCGGAGGCGCCGTTCGCGATGGAGTGCAAGACCTGGCAGCTCATCGACGTCAATGGCGATCGCGTGCTGGTGCTCGGTGAAGGCCTGGCTTTCCACATCCGTGACGAATTGTGGGACACCGAGAAGATGCGGGTCGAGATGGATTTATTCCATCCTGTCGGGCGCATGTTCGCCGACCGCTATTGCCGCACCGACGATCGGATGGATTTCCCGCCGGCGAAGGGCGCCGGCTGAACGCCCCGGCACCGCCGGGGCCCTTGCGTCAGTAGGCTGCGGCGAGATAGTCGACGATCCTGCCGACATCGGCCGCATCGATCGGGGCGCCATAGACCTTGATCATCTTGGTGACTTCGGCCTGCCAGAACTCCTTCTTGTTCTGCATCGGCGGCTGCGTCTTGATGTAGTCGGAAGAGTGACAGGCGGTGCAGTTGCCCTGCACCACGGCGAGATCGGGCCCGGGCTTGAAGGCGGCAGTCTCCTGCGGAACCTGGTAGTTGACCGGCGCCGCGGTCAGGGCGATGGGGCTGCCCGCCAGGCAACCGAGGCCGGTGGCTAGCGTGGCGATGAGGAAAAACGTCCGCTGCATGGGTGCTGCTCCTCAGACCGCCGTGACGCGGACGGTTTCGATGACGTTGCGCAGATAGCCGGCCGGGTTCCAGCGCGGCGTCTCGGGCTGCGTTTCGCCGGAATTGCTCGTGGCCCGCACCTTGAGATCGTGGGCTCCCGCGGCAAGCTTCACCGGCAGCTTCCACTCGCGGAAGGAATATTTGCCGAGGTCCCTGCCGAGCTTGGCATCGGTCCAGGTCTTGCCGCCGTCGGTCGAGACCGCGACCTGCTTGATTCCCGTTCCGCCGTCGAATGCGATGCCGCGCAGCATTGCCCTGCCCGCCTTGAGCTTGGCACCGTCGGCCAGGCTGGTGATGAACGAGCGGACCGTGAAGCGGTTGATCGGGATCGTCGCTTTCGGCGTGGTGCCGGGCTCCACCGCGTTGTTCGGCGTGTCCGGAATCCGATAGGCCGATTTCATCCAGAAACCGTCAAAGACGTTGTCGATGACAGTGATCTCGTTGAGGTGCTTGACCCAGTAGGTGCCGTAATAGCCGGGCACGATCAGGCGCAGCGGAAAGCCGTTGAGGAACGGCAGATCCTCGCCGTTCATGCCGTAGGCCAGCATCACCTCGCCATTCATGGCGTGATCGAGGTCGAGCGCCTTGACGAAATCCGGCGTCTTGTCGATCACCGGGCCGTCCATTCCGCCGAAGGTGACCTGGCTAGCGCCGGCCTGGACACCTGCCATGTCGAGCACGGTCTTGAGCGGCACGCCCCGCCAGCGCGCATTGCCCATGGCGCCATTGCCGAGCTGGCCGCCTGCGACGCGCGGCTCGAAGAAGCCGCGGCTGTTGCCGGAGCATTGGTTGACGGCGACGATCTCGGTCGCCTTCATCTTGCGGATGTCCTTGAGCGACAGCTTGAGCGGCTTGTCGACCTTCCCCTTGATCGCGAGCGTGAACTTGTCCGGATCGAGATTGTAAGGCAGGCCCGCCAAATGATAGCGGACGAAGAAGGCATTGTTCGGCGTGATCACGCCGTCATTGAACACCCCGAATGGCGTTTCGAGTTGCGGCGGCCGGCTGGTCAGGCCGATCATCGGCCGCTTCTGCGGATACTTCACCAGCGGACGCTCGCCATTGGCGAAGGGCAACGTCACCGTCTCCTCGGCCAGCGCACGGGTCGCGCCGAAGCTGCCCAGCAAGGCAGCCATTCCCGCTCCCTTGAGCAGATCACGTCTGTCGATCATGGGTCTCCCTCCGGAGTGGTCGTGCTCGTCAGGGGGTCATCACCTCAAGACGATGCGTTCAGCTCGCGGCCTGCATTACAGCGAGAGATGATTGTTGCACGATTCTCTTGTGACAAGAAAAGACATGAGCGTCGGAGATCACACCATCGCGATTCATCGCACTGCGGCAAAAATGAAGACCGCGCGGGCGACGGAGTGTACACGCAAATCGTGCCGAAGGGGCCGGTTAGCGGGTCTCGTCGTCATAGCGAGCGAAGCGAAACAATCCAGAGCCCCGCGTCGACTCTGGACTGCTTCGTCGCTGCGCTCATCCGGGCTGCGGAGCCGCTGGCGATTGCATCCCGGCTGCCATCACCCGCGAAAGCGGGTGATCCAGCATTCCGGAGACAGCCTTGATGGACAGAGGCTAGCGCGTGCTGGATGGCCCACCTGCCCGGTCCATGACAGCAAGTCTTGGTTAGGCCCGATCGCGGCTCTAACTCGCCTGCCCGATCTTGTCCTGCGTCTTGGTGTCGAAATCGCTGGCGTCGTGGCGCTCGTGGAGCTGGCTCTTGGGATCGCCCGAGACGCGGTTGACCATGCGGCCGCGCTTCACAGGGTGCGCTGCGCGATCTGGTCGGTCCAGCGCTGGACATTCCTGTAGTCCTGCACCGAGAGGAATTCGCCGCCTTCGTAGAGCAGGCCCTTGGCGAGCGCGCCGTACCACGGCCACACCGCGATGTCGGCGATGGTGTAGTCGGGGCCGGCGAGATACTCGCTTTCGGCCAGGCGGCGGTCGAGCACGTCGAGCTGGCGCTTCACCTCCATCGCGAAGCGGTCGATGGCATATTCGATCTTGGTCGGCGCGTAGGCATAGAAGTGGCCGAAGCCGCCGCCGAGATAGGGCGCGGCGCCCATCTGCCAGAACAGCCAGGACAGGCATTCGGCGCGCTTGGCCGGCTCGGTCGGCAGGTAGGCGCCGAACTTCTCGGCCAGATAAACCAGGATCGCGCCGGACTCGAACACGCGGATCGGTTCGGGCCCGCTGCGATCCAGCAGCGCCGGGATCTTGGAATTGGGATTGATGGCGACGAAGCCCGAACCGAACTGATCGCCCTCGCCGATCCGGATCAGCCAGGCATCGTATTCGGCGCCATTGTGGCCGAGCGCCAGCAGCTCCTCGAGCATCACGGTGACCTTTACGCCGTTCGGCGTTCCCAGAGAATAAAGCTGCAAGGGATGACGGCCGACAGGCAATTCCTTGTCGTGGGTGGGACCTGCGATCGGCCGGTTGATGTTGGCGAAGCGGCCGCCGCTGGCCTTGTTCCAGGTCCAGACCTTGGGCGGCACATAGCTGTTCTGTTCGGACACGGCAGACTCCGGCGTGAGCGTCAGGAGCGAGCGTTTTAGGCGCATATGCCGTCGAGCGGAAGCCACGCTGCGCGCGGGCGCCATCAGCATTTTCTGCATTGCGCGGTCGAACCTGCGATGACAGAACGGAGACAAGACAACAATGGCGGTCCGTCACGGGCCGGCTCCTGGAAACGCCGATGACTGCAACTGCCCTGCCCCCCGACCGCATTCCCGTGATCGTCGGCGTGGGCGAGATCGTCGATCGCCCCAAGGACATCGGCGACGGTCTCGAGCCGCTGGCGCTGCTCGAACAGGCGATCCGCCGCGCGGAAAATGACGCGGGCGCCAAGCTCATCCATGACACCGGCTCGCTCGACGTCGTCAACTTCCTGAGCTGGCGCTACCGCGATCCCGAGCAGCTCCTCGCGCGGCGGCTCGGCGTGAGCCCGGCGCACTGCCACTATGGTCCGGTCGGCGGCGAGAGCCCGATCCGCTTTCTGCACGAGGCCGCCTTGCGCATCGCGCGCGGGGAATGCGAGGTCGCCGTGGTCTGCGGCGCCGAGGCGCAATCGACCGCGACCAAGGCCGAACGCGCCGGCGTGACCCTGCCATGGACGCCGTTCGCGCATGATGTCGAGGAGCCGAAGCGCGGCGCTGCGTTCCAGAAGCCGCTGGCGGTGAAGCTCGGCGTGTTCCGCCCGGTCTCGGTCTATCCGTTCTACGAGGTCGCGAGCGCGGCCAAATGGGGCCAGACGCCGCGGCAGGCGCTCGCCGAATCCGGCGAGCTGTGGTCGCGCTTTTCCGCGGTCGCCGCCTACAATCCCAACGCCTGGCTGAAGCGGCATTTCGCGCCCGATGAGATCACGACGCCGTCAGCCGACAACCGCCCGATCGCCTGGCCCTACACCAAGCTGATGGTCGCCAATCCCATGGTCAACATGGGCGCGGCGCTGATCCTGACCAGCCTCGCCAAGGCGCGTGCGGCGGGCATTGCCGGCAGCCGCATGGTCTTTCCGCTCGGCGGCGCATCGGCCGAGGACCCGCGCGACTACCTCACGCGCGACCAGTTCGCCGAGAGCCATCCGCAGAACGCCGTGCTGCGGGCAGCGATGAACATCGCCGGCGGCAACGGCGCGGCGTTCGACGTCATCGAGCTCTACAGCTGCTTTCCCTGCGTGCCGAAGATGGCGCGGCGGATCCTCGGTCTCGGCGCCGACGTTGAGCCCACCGTCACCGGCGGGCTGACCTTCTTCGGCGCGCCGCTCAACACCTACATGACACATGCCGCCTGCGCGATGGTGCGGCGGCTGCGCGGCGGCGCGAGGCGCGGCCTGCTGTACGGCCAGGGCGGCTTCGTCACCAAGCATCATGCGCTGGTGATCTCGCGCGAGCCGCCATCATCGCTATCGCAGGAGGTGAGCGTGCAGGTCGAGGTGGATCGGCATCGTGCCGTAGCGCCGGAGTTCGTCAGCGAGGCCAGCGGCAGCGGCCGGGTCGAGAGCTTCACCGCGCTGTTTGATCGCAACGGCGCGGTCGAGCATGGCGTGGTGATGCTGCGCACCGAGCAGGACACGCGCACGCTGGCGCGCGTGCCGGCGCAGGACGCAGCCACGCTGGCGCGGCTGATGGATCAGGACAGGACGCCGGTCGGCGCGCTCGGCACGATCACGATGGCCGCCGCAGACGGCGTGCCCGAGTGGCGGGCGAATTAGTCCATTTCCGTCACCTCACACCTCCCGGGCGTCACGCTGCCAGCGCGGATAGGCTGTGTCCCAATCAGGTTCGCTGTCCGCCGCAAAGCCGAGCGTCCTGCCGCCGCCGAGGTCGCGGAAACCGATCATGGCACGGCGATGCGCGCCGCTTCTGACATAGGCGCGCATGCTCGCTTCATCGGTCCAGACCGTCAGCGTATGATAGATGCCATTCACCGGACGAAGCTCGACGCGCAGATTCCGGGAGCAGCGCGCGCCTGGCGGACGGCGCGCAGCGTGTGCCACCAGAATCGCGCCAGCCGGGTGAGGCCGCGATGCGGGCGGAAGCCGGTGACGGACACGTAGACGCTCATGGCGCGCTCCTGGATCGCAGACCGCCGCGCAATGGAACGGTCGCGCCGACGGGCGTGAGCACAACGCTGCTCACCGCGTCCTGGATGTCGGAGCACAGATCACGGTCCGGCGGTCAACGCCCACTTCGCCTGGGCTTCACGTCGGCAGGCACCGTGCCAGTCGTCTCCGCAGCCGCCGGAGGCGAGCTGTTGTCGCCCGCCAATTGCTGGTCGCGCTTGAGCGCGAGGGCCTCATCCCGCCGCGCGGCCGCAACCGCCGATTCCGGATCCAGCTTGAGCGCCTGGTTGAAGTCGGCGAGCGCGCGGTCGTAGCGCCCCTTTTCCAGCCACACCGCGCCACGGTCGCTGTACGTTGCGGCATCGTTGAAACCCATGCGCACGGCATGGTCGAGATCGACGAGGGCCTCGTCGAGATCGCCCTTGCGCTGAAACGCAATTCCACGATCGTGAAACAGCATCGGGTTGTTCGGATCCAGCCGGATCGCCCGCTCATAATCGCCAAGCGCCCGGTCGATGCGGCCCATGCGGACCAGATCCCTGGCGCGATAGCGATAGAGATCGGCATTGCGGGGCGCGAGCCGGATCGCTTCGTCGAAATCGGCGACGGCGCCCTCGATATCGCCCTGCCGGCTGCGGTCCATCGCCTGCTTCACGAAGGATGCGGCAGTCATCGCTGCAGCCGGGACGACCTGCTCGGCGGTTTTCGGCTCTGCCGGCGAAGGCGGCGCGGGGGCCTCCATCGCCGGAGGCAGCACCGGCAGCACGGCTCCGGTCGCGTCCTGGACGGCAGGCGCCGGGACGGTCTCACCTGCGACCTTGCGCTGCGGCCCCGATCGGCCTGCGGCGACGGTGTCACGATCGAGCGCGTCGCCTGCCTGCTCATCCAGTCACCGGCGGAGGGCAGGAGCAGAATCTCGAGGCCGATCAGGATCGCGCTGAGCACGGCGGTCGCCGCAGTGAACTGCAGGATGGCGTCCCAGCGTTCGCGGCGGACGCGATCGCGCTCGGCGGCAAGATGGGCGTCGTATTCGGCGCGCAGGCCAGGGTCGCGCAGCACGTTGTAGGCGACGATGATCAACTTGAGCTGATGCTCCGAGGCCGCATCGGCCCCGCCCCGGAGGTCGGGATGGTGCGCCTTGGCGGCCTGGCGGAACGCCCGCTTGATCGTGTCGAGATCGGCCCGCGGCGATACGCCGAGCACCTCGTAATGCGTCTTCATGGCGCGATCCCGTGCCTCTCTACCGAGGCCGGTTCGGGATCACGCGGGGAGCAGGTCGAGCGCATAATGGGCGCCATCGCGGGTGAGCCTGCCGAACGCAGCCCACGGAAAATGAGATCCACAAACCAACATCTTTTCTGCAACGATACGATCGAGCAATCTGCGCCGGCTGACCTCGGCAGCCGGGCCGTCCTGGTCATAGGCGCCGTGCCATTCGGGATGACGCAGGCACAGCGCCGGCACATAGGCGGTGTCGCCCGAGATCATCAGTTGCTCCGCTCCGGAGCTGAGATGAAACGCGGTGTGCCCCGGCGTATGACCGGGGACGCTGACGAAGCGGATGCCGGGCACCACCTCGTCCTCGCCCTCGACCGGAAGCACGTTCTTCCAGCCAGGGATCACGCTCTGGATGCGGTGCGCCAGCGACTGGCGCCACGGCGGCAGCCGGCTGGTCAGAGATGCGTCGGTCCAGAATTTGTACTCGGCCGCCGCCACGATGATCTCGGCGGTGGGAAACACCGGCGCGTTGGTGTCCTCGCCGAGCAGTCCGAAGATGTGATCGGGATGGAAGTGCGAGATCAGGATGGTGTCGATGTCCTCCGGGCGAATGCCGGCTGCTTTCAGATTGTCCAGCATGCGGCCCGAAGTGAAGATCGAGTCTGAGTTGTAGCCCTGCACCTGACCGCCCCCGCCGGCATCGCACAGCACGGTCTTGCCCTTCAGCCGCACCACGAAGGTGGAGATCGGGACCGGGACGAAGGCGGGGCTCAGGCCTGCGGCGCGCAGCGCCTCCTTGACGTCGCTGATGCTGGCATTGCTGATGAAGCCGGCCTCGTGCGGCTTTTCCCACATGCCGTCGTAGAGGGCGATCACCTCCGCCTCGCCGATCGTGATCCGGCGATAGCCCCGCGCGGGATCCTCAGTGCGGCGGCGCGGCTTGGCGGCAACCACGGCTAGCCCCGCGTCGAGACCCAGGGCGGCCGCGGCCATCGCGGCCGATAGCACCAAGGTCCTGCGCGAAGGGCCGTTCGCAATCACATTGCCTGCCACTAAATGTACCGCTGGTTGAATAAATATCTAACACAAGTTAACCTCTGCACCTTAGCGGGATTATGGCGCGACAACGGCCTTTCTGGCCGGGGCGCCAGGTGTGGGGAGTCTGCAACGATAGGGGCTGGTCCGGTCGAGCGGGGTGCCGCCTGACGAACGGCGCACGCATGAGCGTCCACGTCGACGTGGCTCGCCGGGGGGCATCGGCTCTTCCGCGGCTATCGGCAGGCTGTGTCGTTCGATGAACGGACGAGACAGCGGCCTATCTCGGCCGCTGTCGCCGGCTTCGTCATGTCGCCGATCAGGCGGCGCGAACCGATTGCAGGAAGCGGCTGACCTCCTGCTTGAGACGCTGGCTGTCGCCGGAGAGCTGACGGGCCGCGGTGAGCACTTGGCTCGACGTGCTGCCGGTCTCGCTGGCGCCGCGCTGGACGTCGGTAATGTTGGAAGACACCTGCTGCGTGCCCATGGCGGCGTGCTGGATGTTGCGAGAGATCTCGGACGTTGCTGCGCCCTGCTCCTCGACCGCGGCCGCCACTGTCGCCGCGATCTCGGACAGGCGTTCGATCGTGGTCGAGATCTCCCTGATGGCACCGACCGACTCCTGCGTCGCGCCCTGGATGCCGGAAATCTGCTGGCCGATCTCGCCGGTCGCCTTGGCGGTCTGCTCGGCCAGCGCCTTGACCTCGGAGGCGACGACGGCAAAGCCGCGGCCGGCTTCGCCCGCCCGCGCGGCCTCGATAGTGGCATTGAGCGCCAGCAGATTGGTCTGCCCGGCGATCGTGTTGATCAGTTCGACGACGTCGCCAATGCGGGTCGCCGCCTTCGACAGCTCACCGACACGATCATTGGTGCGGCGTGCCTGCTCGACCGCATCGGAGGCGATGCGCGCCGACTCCTGCACCTGGCGGCTGATCTCGCGGACCGACGAAGTGAGCTCCTCGGTCGCCGAGGCGACGGCCTGAACATTGGCCGACGCTTCTTCGGAGGCCGCGGCAACGGTGGTGGAAAGCTCCTGCCCCCGCACGGCGGTGCTCGACAGCGAGTTGGCCGAGCTCTCGAGCTCGCTGGACGCCGAGGACACCGTATTGACGATGTTGCCGATGGCGCCTTCGAAACTGTTGGCGAGCTCCGACATCTCCCGCTTGCGCGAGGCGGCTGCGCGCCGCTCCTGCTCGCCGAGCTCCCTGGCGTTGAACCGCACCATCGTCTGGACGGTCTGCAGGTTACGCAAGGCGCGGCCGATCTCGTCGTCGCGCTCGATGCGCATGCGGGTGTCGAGCTTGCCCTGGGTGATGCTCTCCATCGTCTCGTTCAGGTGATCGAGCGGCATCACGATCACGTTCATCGTGCGCAGCCCGACCAGGCCACACAACACGACACCAGCGGCAGCAATCGCCGCGGCGATCATTCCGGCGAGCCCGCCCTCCCCGAACGAGATGACGCCAAGCACGAGCAGGAACAGCGTCTGCAATCCGACCAGCGTCCGCAGCCTTGCCGCGATCGTGCCGGCGAACGTCGAGAGATGGTCGAACACCGAGCGGCGGCGGACGATGCCGTCGTCGATCTTGTAACCGTGCGGCCGCTTTTCGCGGATCGCCGCATAGACCTGCTCGGCCTCTGCGCGCTGGTCGGCGGGCAGCTTGGTGCGCACCGAGGTGTAGCCGACGACCTGGCCGTCTTTGCAGATCGGCGACGCCGTCGCCAGCACCCAGTAATAGTCGCCGTTCTTGCGGCGGTTCTTGACCGCGCCGACCCAGGGACGACCGGCCTTGAGCGTGGTCCAGAGATTGTCGAAGGCTTCAGGCGGCATGTCGGGATGACGCACGATGTTGTGCGGCTGCCCCATCAGCTCGGCTTCGGTGAAGCCGGCCGCGTCGACAAAATCCTGGTTGAAGAACGTCAACTTGCCCTTCGTATCGGTCTTGGACACGATCAGCGTGTCATCCGTGATCGGATACTCGACGTTGGTGACGGGCAAATTCTTACGCATGGCAAGTCTTTCGATCGACGAGGATGGTGATGATGGTCGTGAGCCACGCCGGCATCGGCATGACTAATTTTGCTGCAAACGATGCATCGATTGTCGCAGTCGCCGATTAACCTAAGATAAAGTGCCGCAACCGTTGAAATACGGGTCGCCGGACCCCGTTCATCGGCGGCCGCAATCTCACAAGGCCTGTAGCCGGCGTGTTGCCTCGACACGAGCCAGACAGACCGGCGCAATCACGTGTTGCCGCCGTTGATCGAGGGATCTGGATCAAGCGGCGCGAACCGTTTGCAGGAAGCGCGAGAGCGTCAGCAGGTTGGTCTTGCCGGCGGCGGTGGTGTTGATCAGCTCGACGACGTCGTCGATGCGTGTCGCGGCCTTCGACAGCTCGCCGAGGCGATCGGTGGTCGAGCGCGCCTGGCCGACTGCCTCGCCCGCCATCCGCGCCGAGCGGCCCACGAAAAAGGGCGCGGCCTCCCGGCCACGCCCTGGTCTCGTTGGGGTCTGCGCGCCAGGATCAGGCTGCGCGCACGGTGTCCAGGAAACGTCCAACCTCGAGCTTCAGTCGGTTGCTGTCGCCGGACAGCATCTGCGCCGCCGAGAGCACCTGGGACGACGCCGAGCCGGTCTCGCTGGCGCCGCGCTGGACCTCGGCGATATTGGACGACACCTGCTGGGTGCCGATCGACGCCTGCTGGATGTTGCGCGAGATCTCCTGCGTCGCGGCGCCCTGCTCCTCCACCGCGGCGGCGATGGCCGAGGAAATCTCCGCCAGTTTCTCGATGGTGCCCGAGATTTCGCGGATGGCGCCGACGGATTCCTGCGTCGCTGTCTGGATGCTGCCGATCTGCTGGCCGATCTCGCCGGTGGCCTTGGCGGTCTGCTCGGCCAGCGCCTTCACCTCCGAGGCGACCACGGCGAAGCCGCGGCCGGCTTCGCCTGCCCTGGCGGCCTCGATGGTCGCATTGAGCGCCAGCAGATTGGTCTGGCCGGCGATGGTGTTGATCAGCTCGACGACGTCGCCGATGCGGGTCGCGGCCTTCGACAATTCGCCGACCCGATCATTGGTCCGCCGCGCCTGCTCGACGGCGTCGCTGGCCATGCGCGCGGACTCCTGCACCTGGCGGCTGATCTCGGTGACCGAGGAGGCCATCTCCTCGGTGGCGGAAGCGACCGACTGGACGTTGGTCGAGGCTTCCTCGGAGGCGGCGGCGACCGTGGTCGCCAAAGTCTGCGAACGCGCGGCGGTCGAGCTCAGCGACGTGGCCGAAGCCTCCAGTTCGGTCGAGGCATGCGACACGGTGCCGACGATCTGCCCAACCGCCTGCTCGAAGCCGTCGGCCATCTGGTGCATCTCGGCACGGCGCTTCTCGGCCAACAGCTTGTCCATCGCGATCTTGGCCTCGGCCTCCTGCTGCGCCTTCTCGGCCAGCATCACCTTGATCTGGTTGACCGCCTGTGCCGTCTCGCCGATCTCGTCGCCACGGCCCTCGCCGGAGATCACGACCTCCTCGCCCCCCGCCATCCGCTGGAGCACGGCGACCAGCTCGCGCATCGGCTTGGCGATGCCGAACTGGCCGATGACGAAGCCCAGCGCCAGGCCGAGCACGATGCCGACGACGGCGACGATGATCAGCATGCGCGAGGTCTGCTCATACTGATGCTCCGCATCAAGCGCGAGACTTTCGACGCGCGCGTCAAGCCGGTCGGCGACCTGCCTCATCTTGAGCTGGAGCTTCTCGGCCGCCGTGCGGCTCTTCATGGCGGCATCACGCATGCGCTCGGTCTGTTCGGTGAGCTGGACATCCTTTCCTGCACCAATGACCCGGAACGTGTCATCGAGGTCTTTCTCGTATTCCGAATAGGCCGTACGAACGTCGGGGAGCATCGCACGCGCCTGGTCGTCATTGGTCTTGGAGGCCTCCGCGAAATGTTCCGCGAACAGCTTGCGCTGCTCCTCGACCACCTTCAATGCGGCCTCACGGTTCTCCGCATGCGGGTCGAGCGCGGCACGAAATTCGGCGCGGTTCAATGCGATCACGTTCTGGTTGGCCCGGGCGGCGTTGAGCGCCCGGCTGGCCGCCACGGCCATCTTGCTCGCATCCTCGGCCACCACATGCAGCGCGCCGATGGCGAACCAGCTGATCGTGGAAGCCACGGCGGCCAGCAGCATGACGATGGCGAGGATCTTGGTCAGGACACGAAAGCGCGAAAAGAATGACATTTACAACCTATAATGAAGGCCGATGATGTCAAACGAAGCCGAGACTACAAGGACGCAGTCGAAGTCGCTCCCGCATCACCGGTGATGTTGGGTGAACCGAGCTTCACGCGCTTGAATCGAAATAGTTCTTAATTTTCTCGACCGTACAATTTCGGATCAAATGATATACGCGGCCGTCGAACGGTATTTTCGAGAGAGCCAATTCGCGCTCGCGGAAGCCGCAGCGATGGTGAGTGGCTGCGATGTTCCGAACCACCGACGCCTCGAAGGCGTCGGCAAGCTGCATCATCTCGCGCTTGCCCGCGCCGCGGGTCATTCCAACTCGATCGGCTGATAAGCGCCGGTCTCGTCGAGCGCTGTCCCCCAGATCTTGTGCGAGGCCTGATGTTCGGCGGGGCCGAAGTTGAGCGAGGCGCCAAGACCGAGATCGATGTTGCGCATCGACTCCAGCGTATCGATCAGCCGTTCGGTATCGAGCTGCGGACCGGCATGTTTCAGGGCTTGAACCAGGATGCTCGCCTCGATGTAGCCCTCGAGCGAGGTGTAGTCCGGCGGCTCGCCGGGGAAATGTTTCGCCAGCGCGGCCTTGTAGTCGAGCACCACGCTCGAATAGCCCGAGACGGCGGGAACGGTCTGGGTCACGACGACCCCGGCTGCATAGCGCGAGCCGAGCAGCATGAGCTCGTTGGCAAGCGCCGATGCACCGACCGCCGACACGTTGACGAAGAGGACGCCCGGAAGCGCGTCGTGCGCCTTTTCGATGAACTTCGCTGCCGCGCGCGAGGTCGCGACCATGATGACCGCGCGGACGGGCGTCTTCTGTGCCTTGAGCTGATTGATCGCGGGCTCCACATCCACGGTGTTGCGGGTGTAGTTGACGCGCAGGATCGCCGCATCGCTGAGGCCGAGGACGCGAAACGCCTTTGCCACGCCGGCAAAGCCTGCATCGCCGAACGAATCGTCCTGCGCGAACAGCGCAATCTGGCGTGGCGGCACGCGGCGCAGCTTCACCAGGTAACGGACCAGCGCATCGGCTTCTTCCGAATAGCTCGGGCGATAGTTGAAGACGTAGCGATCGGGCGGATCGTGGCGCGAGACGTTCGCACCGGTATAGGGGCTGAAGAACAGCGTCCGGCGCTCAAGCGAATATGGGATCGCGACGGCCGCCGTCGCGGTCCCGAAACTGCCGACGAAGCCGAACACGCGCTCCTTTTCGTAGAGCTGCTTCATGGCGTCGAGCGTGCGGTTCGGATCATAGCCGTCATCGGCGACGACGAGCTTGAGCATCCTGCCATTGACCCCGCCGGCTTCGTTGGCGCGGTTGAAGGCGGCTTCAATGCCCACCTTGAGCAGGCGACCCGATTCCTTGTTCGCGCCCGACAACGGCAAGACGCTGCCGAAGGTGATGTCGCGCTCCGTGATGCCACGAACCGCCGAAGCGGGCACGGCACTCGTCGCACCCGCCGCAGCGACGGAGAGCGTCGGGTCCCGCAGCGCGCCGGCCGCCATCGCCGGTGCGCCGGTCGATCGCTCGATGTCTGCGAGCTGAAGCTCGGCCCGCCGGCAGTCCTGGCGGCCACTCGTCACGGCCGCGCGACCGTCGGCGATGAAGCGGTCGAACTGGCGCGTCAGCTCGTTGCGATCGCCGTCGTTGTTCGACGCCTCCCGGATGACTGCCTGGAACTTGCCGATGATGGCCTGGATACGCGGCCGAGGGATATCGCTGCAGGCAAGGGCCGCCCCGACGACGGGACCGATCCTGCCGCCGAGGTCGCGCACGACGGCGAGGTTGTCGCCGGGCGCGGCACCGACCGAGGTCGTGAGCATGAGCGTGAGGATGATCACCGAGGAAGTCGCGAGCGATCGCATCCGGTTCACCACCTCATGGCGGGGCCGGAGGTCAAGAAAGGTCATCATGACGGGATTTGAACTCGTTGGGACACGCTGGTCGGATCGTTGATTGAGCTGATGAGATTGCCGCGGGCCTGTCAGGCCGCGCGGACCGTCTGCAGGAAGCGGCTGACCTCGCGCTTGAGCCGGTTGCTGTCCGTCGACAGCCCCTGGGCCGCCTCCAGCACCTGGGTCGAGGCCGAGCCGGTCTCGGTGGCGCCGCGCTGCACGTCGGTGATGTTGACGGAGACCTGCTGCGTGCCGTGCGCAGCCTGCTGCACGTTGCGCGAGATCTCCTTGGTCGCGGCGTTCTGCTCTTCGACAGCGGCTGCAATCGTCGAGGAAACCTCCGACAGCCGCTCGATGCTGCCGGAGATCAGCCTGATCGCCGCAACCGATTCCTGTGTCGCCGCCTGGATGCCGGTTACCTGCTGGCCGATCTCGTCGGTCGCCTTGGCGGTCTGCTCCGCCAGCGCCTTGACCTCGGCGGCCACCACGGCAAAGCCCCGCCCCGCCTCGCCGGCACGCGCCGCCTCGATGGTGGCGTTCAGCGCCAGCAGATTGGTCTGCCCGGCAATGCTGTTGATCAGCTCGACCACGTCGCCGATGCGGCTCGCCGCGCGCGACAGCTCGCTCACCCGCTCGTTGGTCTTCTTCGCCTGCTCGACCGCTTCATTGGCCATGCGCGCCGATTCATGCACCTGGCGGCCGATCTCGGTGACCGAGGACGTCATTTCCTCGGTGGCCGAGGCGACGGATTGCACGTTGGTGGACGCTTCCTCCGACGCAGCCGCCACCGTGGTCGCGAGCTCGCCGGCGCGGACCGCGGTCTTGCTCAACGTGTCCGCCGACACTTCCAGTCTGGACGAAGCCGACGACACCGTCTCGACAATCTCGCCGACGGCGCTTTCGAAGTCGTCGGCCATCTTGTGCATGTCGGCCTTGCGGCGGGCCAGCGCCCGCTGCTCGGCTTCCTTCTGCTCCGCTTCCAGCGCCTGACGTGCGACCGCATTGCTCTTGAACACCTCGACGGCGCCGGCCATCTCGCCAATCTCGTCGCCGCGTCCCACGCCGGGGACCTCGACGTCGAGACGGCCGCCAGCGAGGCTCTTCATCGCGCTGGTCATGCGATGCAGAGGGCTGGTGATGCCGCGCCCGACGAGCGTCGACACGACGAGCAGGATCAGCAGCACGATCCCGGCGGCCATCAACGACTGCCGCGTCGAGGCCCAGGCCTGAGCCGAGAGGTCATCAATATAGACGCCGGTCCCGACCAGCCAATTCCAGGGCGCGAAGCCTGCGACGTGAGTGAGCTTGGGCTGCGGCGTCTCGGAGCCGGGCTTCGGCCAATTGTAGTCGACGAAGCCGCGGCCATGCTGGCGGACCACGTCGATCATCTCGATGAACAGCTTCTTGCCGTTCGGATCCTTCATGTCCGCGACGTCCTGCCCGACCAGCTTGGTCGAGATCGGATGCATCAGCATCTTCGCGGTCATGTCGGTGACGAAGAAATACTCGTTGCCGCCATAGCGCAGCTGGGAGGCGCGCTCGAGCGCGCGCTTCTGCGCGTCCGCAACCGAGATTGTCCCCTTTTGCGCGGCCGCATGCTCCTCGGCGAAGATGCCGAGCGCGAGCTCGGTCAGATGCTGCAGCTCGAGCTGCTTCTGCTGCTTGAGGCCTGCGGCAAGCTCACGGGAATTGAAGGCAGCCAGGCCGATCAGACCGAGGAAGCTCAGTCCGATCAGGGCGTAGATCTTGATGCCGATGGTGAGCTTGAGGCGATGAGGCATTGCAAACGACATGTTAGTCTCCACGGGCACGACTCATGCTGGGGCGCTCGGGGACATCACGTCGATGGGCGTGGGCTCGCCCTCGTATGCACGCAAACGGGCCCGCAGCCCACGCGTGGAAAGCTACGCAACGCGAAATTAAGTTTAGTTAAGACGATGTCCGTACGACTACGGAGCAACGATCGAAAAGCGATCGTCGCCGGCCCAGATCGGTAACGCGCTCCGGCTTGCGGTGCGACGCGTCGTCTCATGTGGCGCGACCGAACGAGAGGAGCGCCGTTTGCCCGTGGAGCTCGAAGGTGCGTTGGCCGCGAATGCCCAAACCCTACACGCCGACTCTTAACACAAGTTAAAAACACAGATTGACTACGCAGGTTAGTTTGCCGGCCTCGATGCAACGCGAACAGAAAAGCCGCGGGCAACGGGCCCGCTGAGTTTCTCTGTTGGGTCAGAAAACGCAGAAGGCCGGAGCGTACGACGCTCCGGCCTTCCCATGCCCTGCGCGACCGGGAGTTGGCCGCGCCCGCGGCTCAGCGTTACGCTGCCCGCACGGAGCCGAGGAAGCTCGCGACCTCCTGCTTGAGACGATTGCTGTCGCCGGACAGCGCCTGTGCCGCTGAGAGCACCTGGGCCGAGGCCGACCCGGTCTCGGCCGCACCGCGCTCGACGTCGGCGATGTTGGACGAAACCTGCTGCGTGCCATGCGCCGCCTGCTGGACGTTGCGCGAGATCTCCTGCGTCGCCGCGCCCTGCTCTTCGACGGCGGCAGCGATGGTCGAGGAGATTTCCGACAGCTTCTCGATCGTGGAGGAGATCTCCTTGATCGCGCTGACCGACTCTTGCGTCGCGACCTGGATGCTCGAGATCTGCTGGCCGATCTCGCCGGTCGCCTTCGCGGTCTGCTCCGCCAGCGCCTTGACCTCCGAGGCGACGACCGCGAAGCCGCGGCCGGCATCGCCGGCGCGTGCGGCCTCGATGGTGGCGTTGAGCGCCAGCAGGTTGGTCTGGCCGGCAATCGTGTTGATCAGTTCGACGACGTCGCCGATGCGGGTGGCAGCCTTGGACAGCTCGCTGACACGCCCGGTCGTGGTGCGGGCCTGGCCGACGGCGTCGTTGGCGATGCGCGCCGATTCCTGCACCTGGCGGCTGATCTCGGTGACCGACGAGGCCATCTGCTCGGTCGCAGACGCCACCGACTGGACGTTGGTCGTGGCTTCCTCCGAGGCAGACGCTACCGCCGTCGTCAAGCCTTGCGAGCGCGTCGCGGCCTGGGTCAGCGTGGTGGCGGACTGCTCGAGCTGGCTCGAGGCCGACGAGACGGTGTTCACGATCTCGCCGACCGCGGCTTCGAACTGCTCGGCCAGCCGCTGCATGTCGGCCTTGCGCTGGCGCGCGGCGATCGCGTCCTGCGCATTCTTCGCTTCGGCCTCCGCGCGCGCCTTTTCTTCCGCGTTGCCCTGGATCACCGTCACGGTCTTGGCGAGGTCGCCGATCTCGTCGCCGCGCGATGCGCCGGGGATGACGATGTCGAGCCGGCCGCGCGCCATCTCGCCGAGCGCCGCATTGAGCCGGGTCAGCGGACGGGCGATGCCCAGGAACGAGAACACGACCGATGTTATCACCGATGCCAGCACGGCCAGTCCGACGATCAGCATGATGCGGCTCGCCTGCGCGGCCACCTCGTCGGCATCATATCTTGCGCTCGCATTGCGCGCCCGCGCATCCTGGATCGCTGCCGTCATCAGCTCGCCGGCCTCGCCGAGATAGACCAGCGTACGGTCGCGCAGCACCGCCTCCTTGATGCCTTCGATCTTGACCACCTCGTCGTTCGCAGCGACGAAGTCCGAGGCGATGCCGTTGAGCTTGCTGATCGTCGCCTGGATCTCGCGGTCATCGGCCAGCATGCGGGCATCGGTCAGCGAACTCTTCAGGATCGGCACCGTCTGCTTCAGATGCGCGATCGTCACGGCATCCCCGGTCATGCCGAACCGCCACGCCTGGGACCGCATGTAGTTCAGCTTGGCATCGGCCGCATGAAGCTGCCGCTCGACGCGCTCGCGGAAGGCAAGTTTCGGCAGCGCCGGCGAGGCGAGCAGCGCCTTGAGACCGTTGGTCCACTCGTTGGAGACCGCGCTGCGCTTGTCGATCTGCAGCAGCAGCGCCTTCTGCGCCTGCGCGAGTTCCACCGCGCCGGCGGCGTAGTTCGTCATCAGCTCCTTGAGCCGGCTCAGCCGAGACCGATTTTCGGCCGTCGCCACGTTGGCCAGGGCGCCGTCGATGTCCGTGACCATCGCGGCCGAGAACTGCTGAATGTCGGCGGCGGCCTTCTCGGCATCGGCCGGCACCCGCGCCAGTCGGGCCGAGCGCCCCGCGAGCTGGGTCTGCTGCATGTTGATGCTCGCCGACATCACGCTCTCGACCACGCGCCGGGAGCTCTCGGCCCGCTGATTGGCCTCGTTGACCGCTCTCCCGGCAATCATCTGATTTGCGATCATGCCGACCGCGAGAGATGCGCCGATGGCGCCAGCAAGCCCGAGTTTGTAGCCGATCCGATTCAGTTTCATTGCCCTACCCACAGATGAACGCGTCACGCGACGGTCCGTACCGGAGGTATAGCGGTGAGGTCCCTAGAGACCGTTAATTTACGGGAGTTGTCGGGCATTACACGCAAAAAACTTCTGCTTTTTCAGTGTGCGTCCCGATGCTTATGGCGCCAGTGCACGCGGTGGCGCGGCCGGCCGGCTCACGGAATATGCAGATGATGAAATCGGAATCAGCCGGGCCCGCGCCGACGGACGAAGGTGTTATCGCATCAGCCGGAGCGCGTCGGCGAAGAACTGCGGCCCGCCGAAATTGCCGGACTTCAGCGCCAGCAGCATGTCGCCGCCCTGCGCGCCGATCGCGCGAAGCACCGGCACGCCGGCCGCAATCTCCGGACCGACGAGGAAGCCGGGAATCCCCAGCCGGTCAACGACTGCGCCCGAGGTCTCGCCGCCGGCGACGATCAACCGCCGCACGCCGGCCTGGATCAGCCCCTCGGCGAGATCGGCCATCGCCTGCTCGATCGCGTGCCCCGCCGCCTCGCGGCCGTGCCTGGATTGCAGCGCGCTGACCTGATCCGGCGTCGCACTGGAGGCGATCAGCACAGGCCCCTTGGCGATCCGCTCGCGCGCCCAGGCAAGCGCTCGCTGCGCCTCGTCCGGACCGGCGACCAGGCCCGCCGCATCGAGATGCAACACCGGCATGATGGTCTCGGCCTGCGCGATCTGCTCCAGTGTCGCCTGCGAGCAGCTTCCGGCGAGACAGGCGGCCATGCCGCCGACGGGTGCATCCGCGTGATGCGCCAAGCCGTGGGAATGCACCTGCCCGGTCTCGACCAGCGCGCGTGCCAGTCCGAGCCCGATGCCGGATGCGCCGACGGAGACCCGGCTCTTCAAGGCGGCCGCACCGATCGCCGTCAGGTCGGCATCGAACACGGCGTCGACGATCGCCGCACCAATGCCCTGCCCGGCCAGTTCATGCAGCCGGCGGCCGATCGCCTCCGGCCCGTGCACGACGGCGGCGAGGTCGACCAGACCGATCTTCCTGCGACTCTGGCGCGCCAGCACGCGCACCAGATTGGCGTCATGCATCGGGTTGAGCGGGTGATCCTTCAGCGGGCTCTCGTTGAGCGGCACGGAGCCGACGAACAGGTTGCCCTGATAGACGGTCCGCTTGGTCTCGGGAAAGGCCGGAGTCACCAGCACGATCGTGTCGCCGGCGTCACCGGCGAGCGCATCCATGACAGGGCCGATATTGCCGGCGTCCGTGGAATCGAAGGTGGAGCAGATCTTGAACAGCACGTGGTCGGCGCCCCGTGCGCGCAGCCATTTGTCGGCCTCGCGTGAGCGGGCCACCGCAAGCGAAGCCTCGATCGAGCGGCTCTTGAGCGAGACGACGACGGCATCGACCTCCGGCAGCGTGAGGTCATCAGCCGGCACGCCGATCGTCTGCACCGTGCGCAGGCCGGCGCGGGTCAAGGTGTTGGCGAGGTCGGAAGCGCCGGTGTAGTCGTCGGCGATGCAGCCGAGCTTCAAGGTCACGGCTTCACTCCCTTGTAAGGAGCGAACCAGCCGAGCCCGTCCTCGGTGCGGCCACGCGGATTGTACTCGCAGCCGACGAAGCCGGCATAGCCGAGCCGGTCGAGCTCGGCGAACAGGAACGGATAGTTCAGCTCCTCGCCGTCCGGTTCGTTGCGCGAGGGAATGCTGGCGATCTGGATGTGGCCGATGATATCCATCATCTCGCGCAGCCGCATCGTGACGTCGCCATGGATGATCTGGCAGTGATAGATGTCGAACTGCAGCTTCAGGTTCGGGATCTTCAGCTCGCGAATGAGGTCGCGGGCGAAGCCGAAGTCGTTGAGGAAGTAGCCGGGCACGTTGCGCGGATTGATCGGCTCGATGACGACGTCGAGGCCGTGGGTCGCGAAGAACTCCGCCGCCCACGCGACGGACTTGTAATACGCCTCGACGGCCTTCGCGTCAGAGCGCTCGGCGATGCCCGCCATCAAATGCAGCCGCTTGACGCCAGTCGCCTTGGCATAGGGCAGCGCCGTTTCCAGGCTCGCCTTGAGATCATCGAAACGCGCCGGCAGCGCGGCAAAGCCCTTCTCGCCGGCATCCCAATTGCCGGGCGGCAGGTTGAACAGCGCCTGCGTCAGGCCGTTGCCCTGCAGCCGCTTGCCGACCTCCTCGGCCGGATGATCATAGGGAAACAGGAATTCGACCGCGGTGAAGCCGGCCTTGGCGGCCGCCGCGAAGCGATCGAGGAACGGATGCTCGGTGAACATCATCGAGAGATTGGCGGCGAAGCGCGGCATGGTGTGAGGACTCGTCGTGTTATGACTTGGATGAGCCCGGCAACGTCGTGCCGGTGACCTGTGCATACATCCGCGCCACAGAGGCGTCGTCATCGCGGCCCATGCCGGCGGCGGACGTCATGAGGAACATCTGCAGCGCGGCGGCCGAGACCGGGACTGGAAAACGATGGCTGCGCGCCATGTCCTGGATGATGCCGAGGTCCTTGACGAAGATCTCGACCGCACTGCGCGGCGTGTAGTCGCCGTCGAGCACGTGCGGCATGCGGTTTTCGAACATCCAGGAATTGCCGGCCGAGGCGGTGATGACCTCATAGACCTTGCGGATGTCGAGGCCTTGCTTGGCGGCGAAGGCGATGGCCTCGCTGGCCGCGGCGATGTGCACGCCGGCGAGCAGCTGGTTGATCATCTTGAACGCGGCGCCCTGCCCGGCCGCATCGCCGAGCTCGTAGAGCTTGGCCGCCATCGCATCGAGCGCTGGCCGCGCCTTGGCGAACGCAGCCGCGCTGCCCGAGGCCAGGATCGTCAGCTCGCCTTGCGCAGCACGCTGCGCGCCGCCGGAGATCGGAGCGTCGAGGTAGTGCCGGCCGGTGGCTTCGAGCTGCTTCGCGAGCCGGCGCGCGACGTCAGGGTCCATGGTCGCGGAGGAGACGAACACGGAGTCCTTCGGCATGGTTTCGGCCGCACCGCCGGGGCCGAACAGGACGGCTTCCGTCTGCGCCGCATTGACGACGACGCTGACCACGATGTCGGCACCTCGCGCCGCGTCGGCCGGGCTCGCCGCGCCCTTGCCGCCATCGGCGACGAAGCGCGCCACCGCATCCGCCGAGACATCGCACCCGGTCACCTCGAAGCCTGCGCGTTTCAGCGAGGTCGCCATGCCGTATCCCATCGAGCCGAGCCCGATCACGGCGACTTTCAATTGCGATGGCGACGGCATGCGGCAGATTCCCTGAAGCGTTTCCCGGAGACGTCCGGTTGTCCCGGACTGCACTCTGGGTATCACGGCTTGGCCGCGTTGCCAAAGCGTGAGACAAAGCGTCAAAACAGCGACATGCGAGGAAAGACCTGTGGCGGAAACTGCGATTCGCGAGGCCATCTGCCGGTTCGGTCGCTCGCTGTTCGAGCGCGGGCTGACGCCGGGATCGTCCGGCAACATCAGCGTACGGCTCGATGACGGCGGCTGGCTGGTGACGCCGACCAATGCCTCGCTCGGCTTCCTCGATCCGGCCCGTTTGTCGCGGCTCGATGCCGAAGGGCGACTGGTCTCGGGCGATGCGCCGACCAAGGAGGTGCCGCTGCACACCGCGCTGTACCAGACCCGCGATGGCGCTCGCGCCGTGGTGCATCTGCACTCGACCCATTCGGTCGCGATCTCGATGCTGCCGGAGATCGATCCGCGCGCCGCGCTGCCGCCGCTGACACCTTATTATTTGATGCGCTGCGGTCAGACCGCGCTGCTGCCCTATCATCGTCCCGGCGATCCCGCGGTAGCCGATGCCATCAAGGGCCTTGCCGGCAAATACGCCTCGGTGCTGCTCGCCAATCACGGCCCGGTCGTGTCCGGTGACACCTTGGAAGCCGCCGTGTTCGCGATGGAGGAGCTCGAGGAGACCGCAAAGCTGTATCTCTTGCTCCGCGGGCTCAACCCGCGTCATCTGTCGCCGCAGCAGGTCGACGATCTGGTCAAAGTGTTCGGCCTCGGCCTGCCCGATCACAACGATCATCACTGATCTCACCGGCGGATGATGGGCATGCAATATTTCGCAACGACGCCGGCCGAGATCGATGCCGCCGTCCGGGTGCTCTACGAGGAGGCCCGCTTCTATCGCTGGTTTCCGATCGTAGCCGACTCCTATGACGCGTTCGCCGCCTCCGATCCGATCGCGGTCAGCGAGCTGCGCGGCATTGCCGAGCGCATGCTGGTGGCCGCCGCGCAGGCCAGATCGCGGGCACGGCGGATCTAGCGTCACGCCAGCCTGGCCTGCATGCCGCGGAGCCTGCGCCGCCTTGTCACTGATCAAGCTGCCTTGCCTCCAGACGGCAACGATGCCTAATATTGAGGCAAGATAAGGCTGCGGCAGCGATCAGGGGTGGATCGGTCGAACAAGGACGGCATCGGCAGCACACCACTGCCGCGGCGCGCTGATGCGTCCCGCTCGTCCACCATCGATTGCAGCCCATCCGCTCGGCACGCTCGGAGCACGAAAGGACAGGCAAAATGCCTCCACATCCGCGTGGGCGCGGCCGTTTGGCCGGATCGGCGCCCGATCTGAGCGGGCTGCCGCCGGAACCGGGAAATGCCCTTTCGAGCATTGCATACGCATCTCGCCTAACGCGCAATCTTCGCGCACCGCCCCGCCCCCACCGCGACCCTTGGCATATCCGTTGCAGACATCAGACGGGTCGGATCACAGGTGCCCGATGGAGCGAGCTGCGATCATGACCGACACGGGACAGGACGACGGAGGACGGATGGCGGCGGGCGCGAGCTTGGAACTGGTGAAGGTGACGAAGATGTACGGTCACGTCACCGCCGTCGACGCAATCGACCTGCGGATTCCCGCCGGCTCCTATTGCTGCCTCCTCGGCCCGTCCGGCTGCGGCAAGACCTCCACCCTGCGCATGATCGCGGGCCATGAATCGGCAACATCGGGCGACATCATCGTCGGCGCCAAGAATGTGACCGAGCTGCCGCCTGCAGGGCGCGGCACCGCGATGATGTTCCAGTCCTACGCGCTGTTTCCGCATCTGTCGGTGATCGACAACGTCGCGTTTGCGCTGAAGATGAAAGGCGTGTCCAAGCCCGAGCGCCACGGCCGCGCACGCGAGCTGCTCGAGCTGGTGGACATGCAGGGCTATGCCGGCCGGCTGCCGGCGCAACTTTCCGGCGGCCAGCAGCAGCGCGTGGCACTCGCCCGCGCGCTGATCACCTCGCCGCAGATCCTGCTGCTCGACGAGCCGCTGTCGGCGCTCGACCCGTTCCTGCGCCTGCGCATGCGCGCCGAGCTGAAACGGCTGCAGCGCGAGCTCGGCCTCACCTTCGTCCACGTCACCCATGGCCAGGACGAGGCCATGGCGCTGTCCGACCTCGTGGTGCTGATGAATGGCGGCCGCATCGAGCAGCAGGGCAGCCCACGCGAGATCTTCAACCATCCACGTACCGAATTCGCCGCCCGCTTCATCGGCGGCCACAACGTGATCCCGCTGAACGGCGAGACCTTTGCGGTGCGCGTCGACCGCATCCAGCTCAAGACGCCGAATGCCGCGGTCGACGGTCCGGTCGTGCCGGGCACGATCAGCAAGATCGAATATCAAGGCACGTATGTGCTGATCGCGGTCGCGACCGACGGCGGTCCCGAGATCTCGGCACAGATCAGCGACGATCAGTTCGATGCACAGACCCACAGCCTCGGCGAGCGCGTCGTCATCACCTGGAATCCGGCCTTCGCCGACGCACTGACGCCCCGCCCTGCCGCAGCCGCGCCGGCTGCGGAGCTGGTCGCCTGATTTTCGTTTGCTCGTTCTTATCCCAAGGAGATGATCATGACTGATCGATCGAAGAAGAAGACCATCAGCCGCCGCTCGCTGCTCAAGGGCGCGGCCGGCGTCGCCGGTCTCGCCGGCTCCGGCACGCTGCTGAGCGCCCCCTACGTCCACGCCGCCGACGCCAAGGTGTTGCGCTATCTCGGCACCGCCGTGAACGAGGGCGACGAGATCTCCAAGAAATGCCTCGCCGACACCGGCATCAAGATCGAATACATCACGGCGACGACCGACGACGTGACCAAGCGCGTCATCACCCAGCCGAACTCGTTCGACGTGCTCGACACCGAATATTTCTCGCTCAAGAAGCTGGTGCCGTCAGGCAACATCTTCCCGCTCGATGCGCGCAAGATCAAGCAATTCGACAACATCACGCCCGTCTTCACCAAGGGCGAGCTGCCGAACGGCAAGAAGATCGGCGGCCAGGGCACCGCGCCGTGGAAGGTGCTGTATCTCGACGGCCCGAACTCGAAGACGTTCTCGGCGACGCCGACCGAATGGGTCACGCTGATCCCGACCGTCTACAATGCCGACACGCTCGGCATCCGCCCCGACCTGATCAAGCGCCCGATCAACTCCTGGGCCGAGTTGCTCAATCCCGAATTCAAGGGCAAGGCCTCGATCCTTAACATCCCCTCGATCGGCATCATGGACGCCGCCCTCGTCGTCGAGGCGACCGGCCAGTACAAATATGCCGACAAGGGCAACATGACCAAGGCCGAGATCGACCTCACCATGAAGGTGCTGACCGAGGCCAAGAAGGCCGGCCAGTTCCGCGCGTTCTGGAAGGACTTCAACGAGTCGGTCAACCTGATGGCCTCGGGCGAGACCGTGATCCAGTCGATGTGGTCGCCGGCCGTGACCAAGGTGCGCTCGATGGGCATCCCCTGTACGTTCCAGCCACTCAAGGAAGGCTACCGCTCCTGGGCGTCAGGCTTCTGCGTCTCCAAGGCGGTCGCCGGCGGCCCGAAGCTCGACTGGGCCTACGAGTTCGTCAACTGGTACCTGTCCGGCTGGGCCGGCGCCTATCTCAACCGCCAAGGCTACTACTCGGCCGTGCTCTCCACCGCCAAGGCCAACATGACCGAGGACGAGTGGGGCTACTGGATGGAAGGCAAGCCGGCGAAGAACGACATCAAGGCCCCCGACGGCACTCTGATGGAAAAGGCCGGCGCCGTGCGCGACGGCGGCTCCTACGAGGATCGCATGGGCAATGTCGTGTGCTGGAACGCCGTCATGGACGAGAACGACTACATGGTTCGGAAGTGGAACGAGTTCATCGCGGCCTGACGTGACGATCCCGGCCTGCCGCGCCGTGCTTTTCGGCGCGGCAGGCCGTCTTGCCTTTCTCTCCGCATACAGCACGACAGGTTGCATCCGTGGCCGTGACGATCGACAATTCGCCTGACAGCGTGGCGCCGGCGGAGAGCGCTTTCCGCAAACTCACGATGCGATCGATCGCCTGGCTGCAGGCCGGTCCGATGATGCTGGTGTTCGCGCTGTTCTTCCTGCTGCCGCTCGTGCTCGTCGTCGTCGTCAGTGCCTGGGACTACAACGAATATGAGATGATCCCGGCGTTCAGCTTCCGCGGCTACACCGACACGTTCGAAGGCTGTGTCGCCAACCTGCCCGAACTGTGCACCATCCTGAAGACCTATCTCAAGACGCTGAAGCTGTGCCTGTTGACCTGGGGCCTGACGCTGATGATCGGCTTCTGGGTCGCCTATTTCCTCGCCTTCCACGTCCGCAGCAAGACCTGGCAGATCGTGCTGTCGCTGCTGTGCACGATCCCGTTCTGGACCTCCAACGTGATCCGGATGATCGCCTGGATCCCGCTGCTGGGGCGCAACGGCCTCGTCAATCAGGGCCTGCAAGGTGTGGGCATCGTCAACAAGCCGGTCGAATGGCTGCTGTTCTCCGAATTCTCGGTGGTGCTGGCGCTGGTGCACCTGTTCACCTTCTTCATGGTGGTACCGATCTTCAATTCGATGATCCGCATCGACAAGCGCCTGATCGAGGCCGCCTATGATGCCGGCGCGTCGGGCTGGCAGACACTGGTCAACATCGTCATTCCCTTGTCGAAGCCCGGCATCGTGATCGGCTCGATCTTCGTCATCACCATCGTGATGGGCGACTTCGTCACCATCGGCGTGATGGGCGGCCAGCAGATCGCCTCCGCCGGCAAGATCATCGAAGCGCGCCTCTCCGCGCTGCAATTCCCGGCCGCCGCGGCCAACGCGGTGATCCTGCTCGGCATCACCATCATCATCATCTCCGCGCTGACGCGGATCGTCGATGTGCGCAAGGAGCTCTGAGAGATGGGAGACAAGCGCCCCCGCTCCTTCTACATCCTCGCCGCGTTCTTCTCGGCCTATGTGCTGTTCCTGTACGGGCCGATGATCGCGATCTACATCCTGTCGTTCCAGGGCCCGGACGGCGGCCTC
This sequence comes from Bradyrhizobium oligotrophicum, assembly GCA_050641875.1. Lineage (GTDB taxonomy): Bacteria > Pseudomonadota > Alphaproteobacteria > Rhizobiales > Xanthobacteraceae > Bradyrhizobium > Bradyrhizobium oligotrophicum_B. The sequence goes on along the minus strand of CP192619.1, from coordinate 4,510,312 downwards.
ACCTTTCCGATGAACGGCGTGTCGTTGACCTGGTTCGGCAAGGTGTTTTCCGGCGGGGGCATCGTCGACATCGGCGCAGCGTTCAAGCGTTCGCTGGCGCTCGGCCTCGTCGTCATGGTGATCACCGTGGTGCTGTCCGTCGCCGCCGGCATGGCCTTCCGCAAGCCGTTCCGCGGCGCCTCGGTGCTGTTCTACACGGCGATCGCGAGCCTGATCATGCCGTCGATCATCACCTCGCTCGGCATCGCCCTGGAATTCCGCCTGATCGACGATTTCGTCAACAAGCACGGCGCCGATGTCGGGCTCGGCTGGCTCGCCGACGGCTACACCACCGCGATGGGCCTGTTCACCTCAGGTCTCGGCGCGCATCTGACCTGGACCCTGCCGTTTGGCCTCCTGATCATGTTCGCGATCTTCAACCGCTTCGATGGCCGGCTCGAGGAAGCCGCCCGCGACCTCGGCGCCACGCCCTGGCAGACCTTCCGCCACGTCGTCCTGCCGATCATCCTGCCATCGGTTGTCGGCATCGGCCTGTTCGGCTTCACCCTGTCCTGGGACGAACTCGCCCGCTCCAGCCAGGCCATCGGTTCAGTCAATACGCTGCCGCTGGAGCTGCAGGGCCTGACGACGACAGTCACCAAGCCCGACATCTACGCCCTGGGCACGCTGACCTCGGCGGTGTCGTTCGTGGTAATCTTCGCGGCGCTGTCGGTGATCTTGGTGCTGCAGGCGCGCCAGCGACGCCAAGGCTCGGATGCCGGCAAGGGAATGGTGTAGGACAGGACGGCTGATCGCTCGGTCGCTGATATCCTGGCACAAGAACTCCAGACCTTCTCCCTGGCCCTGGATTGCTTCGCTGCGCTCGCAATGACGAGTGTGGCGGGCACCTAAGATCCCACATACACCGTCATCGCGAGCGCAGCGAAGCGATCCAGGGACCGCGACAGAGACTCTAAGCGGCGGTCCGTTGGTTCACTTATGTGTTGGGGTGTGCTGATGAAACAGCCTTACGTTTACATCATTGCGAGCGGCCGAAACGGAACGCTCTACGTGGGCGTGACGAGCGACCTGCCCAAACGTGCCCACGAGCATCGCGAAGGTCTCGTTCCCGGCTTCACCAAAACATACGGCTGCAAGCTGCTGGTCTGGTATGAGCCGCACGAGACAATGATGGCCGCGATTGAACGCGAGAAGCAACTCAAGGCCGGCAGCCGAAAGAAGAAGCTGGCGCTGATTGAGGCGCTCAATCCGCAATGGATTGATCTCTACGAGACGCTCGTATGAACGAAACTGCGACCGTCTGCTGGTCAAGCATTCCTGGATTGCTTCGCTGCGCTCGCAATGACTGTGGTGGCCACTGAACCTCCACAAACACCGTCATCGCGAGCGTAGCGACGCGATCCAGGGGCCGCAAGCACGCCTCTGCATTGCTTACAATGATGGCGGGCGACAGGACGGGTGCCTAAAGCCCCAGATACGCCTTCCGTACATCCTTGTTGCCGCTGATCTCGGCTGAGGTGCCCTGCATCAGCACGCGCCCCGTCTGCAGAATGTAGGCGCGGTCGGCGATCTCCAGGCACTCGGCCATGCGCTGCTCGACGATCAGCACCGTCATGCCGGCGTCGCGGATGCGTTTCACGGCCTGGAATATCTCGTCGACGAGCTTCGGCATGATGCCCTGTGACGGCTCGTCGAGCATCAGGAGCCGCGGCCGGGTCATCAGCGCGCGACCGATCGCCAGCATCTGCTGCTCGCCGCCGGACAACGTCTCGGCGCGCTGCTCGAGCCGCTCGGACAGTCGCGGGAACAGCTTGAACACGAAGTCGAGCGGCTCCTCGCGATTGGCCTCGCCGCGATACAAATAGCTGCCGAGCCTCAGATTGTCGCGCACCGAGAGCCGCGGAAACAGCCGGCGGTTCTCCGGCACATAGGCGATGCCCCTGGCCGTGATCAGGTGCTGCGCCATCCCGTCGATGCGGCTGCCGTCGAAGGTGATGCTGCCGGCGCGCGGCCGCTCGGCGCCGGCGATCGACTTCAGAAGCGTCGACTTGCCTGCGCCATTGGCGCCGGCGACGCAGACGATCTCGCCCTTCTCGACGTCGATCGAGACGTTCGAGATCGCAACCAGCCCCTGATAGGCGGTGGTGACGTCACGCACCGACAGCATGGCGGTCTCCGAGATAGGCGGAAATGACTTTGGGATCGCGGACGACATCCGTGGGCTTGCCTTCGATCAGCACCTTGCCGAGATCGAGCACGATGGCGCGGTCGACCAGCGGCATCACGATCTCCATGACGTGCTCGACCATCAGCACCGTGATGCCGGTGTCGCGGACGCGGCGGACGAGCTCGACGCCCTTTTGTGACTCGACCGGCGTCAGGCCGGTCAGCACCTCGTCGAGCAGCAGCAGCTTCGGCTCGGTCGCGAGCGCGCGGGCCACTTCCAGCCGCCGCTTCTCCGACGGCACGAGGTCGCTGGCGAGCACGTCGGCCCGCGCATCGAGGCCGCAGAAGGCCAGCACCTCATGCGCCTTCCGCCGCGCCTCGCTCATGTTGGTGGTGCGGACGAGCGCGCCGACGATGACGTTCTCGATCACCGTCATGCTCTCGAAGCTCTTCACCACCTGGAAGGTGCGACCGATGCCGCGCTGGCAGCGCTCGGCGGCCGGCAGCGCAGTGACGTCCTCGCCGTTGAAGATGATGGCGCCTTCGGTCGGCTTGAAAGCGCCGGCGATCAGGTTGAACAAAGTCGACTTGCCGGCGCCGTTCGGACCGATCAGGCCGACGATCTCGCCGCGCCCGACCGAGATCGAGACGTCGGAGTTGGCCGTCAGGCCCGAGAAGCGTTGGGTGATGTTGCGGGTTTCGAGCAAAGCGGTCATGACGCCACCGCCTCTCTCGCCGGCTGGGCGGCGGGCTTCGGCTTGCGGGAGAACAGGCTGACCAGACCTTGCGGCCGCGCCAGCGAAATCGCGATGATCAGGCCGCCATAGACGATCAGGTCGACGCCGCGGCCGGAGCCGCCGATATAGGACCGCGTCAACTCGGTCAGCGGGATCAGGATCACCGCGCCCAGCACCGGTCCCCAAAGGGTGCCGATGCCGCCGAGCACGGCCGGCAGCGCCATCAGCAGCGAGAACTGGAAGCCCATCACGCTCTCGGGATCGATGTAGGAGACGAACTGGGCATAGAAGCTGCCGCCGATCGCGACCAGGAAGGCCGAGACGGCCGCGGCGCCCATCTTGGAGTTGAATACGTCGACGCCGAGGCTCTCGGCGGCGACCGGATTGTCCTTCACCGCGCGCCACCAATAGCCCCACTTCAGATCCTCCAGCCACCAGGTGACGAACCAGGCGACGCAGGCGAGCACGAGCGCGAAGTAGAAATACGGCAGCTTCGAGCGGGTGAACTGGAAGGTCAGCCAGGAGTCACGCCGCACCGGAATATCGATGCCGAGCGCGGCGCCTGCCCAATCCCAGTTCTGGAACAGCAGCAGCGTGATCTCGGCGATGACGATGGTGGCGATCACGAAGTAATGGCCACCGAGCCGGAAGCACGGATAGCCGAGCGCCATGGCGATGAGCGCGGAGATGAGACCGCCGGCGAGCATGCCGAACCAGGGCAGCACGCCGAACTTGGTGAACAGGATCGCGGTCGTATAGGCCCCGAGCCCGAAATACAGCGCGTGCCCCAGCGAGATCTGGCCGCAATAGCCGGACAGGATGTTCCAGCTCTGCGAGAGCGCCGCGTACATCAGGGTCAGCACCATGATGTTCTGGACATACACGTCCTTGACGAACAGCGGCACGACCGCCGCGATCGAGGCAAGGAAGGCGGCGACGACAAGGTCGCGCCGGCGGCGTTGGATGAATGCCTGGTCCATCAGATCGATCCGAACAAACCGCGCGGGCGGATGAAGACGACGAGGAGATAGACGCCGTAGATGCCGACCGTCTTCAGCGAAGCCGGCAGGATCAATGTCGTGACGGCCTCGACGAGACCGACGACGATGCCGCCGGCGAAGGCGCCGAACACCGAACCGAAACCGCCGAGCGCGACCGTCACATAGGCGATGGTCGCAAACGAGGCGCCGACATCGGGAAAGACGTAGAAGAAGATCGCCATGACCGCGCCGGCGAGGCCCACCAGCGCCGCGCCGAGGCCCCAGCCGAGCGCGAACACCTTGTTCTTGTCGATGCCGACCAGCGCCACCGCGCCGGCATCCTCCCGCGTCGCTTCCAACGCACGGCCGAAATCGGTGCGGTGGATGAAGAAATACAGGCCGGCGAAGGCCGCGATCGCGATGAGAGCGCCGACCAGTTGCGGCTGCGGCAGATAGATGCCGGCAATCGAGATCGTCTTGCCGCCCAGCCAGGAGTGCGGGATGCTGCGATAATCCGGGGTGAAGAAGTACTGCGCGACACCGCGCATCAGCACGGCGAGGCCAAAGGTGGAGAATATCTGCACCATGCCGGTGTTGGCCTTGGCCCTGACCGCAAATCTCACGATCAGGAGATAGACCACTGCGCCGAACACGAACAGCGCTGCGGCGACCAGCGGCGCGGCCAGCAGCGGATCGAGCGCGAAGAATGCAAAAAGGAAGAAGGTCGCGTACATCGCGATCATCAGGAACTCGCCATGGGCGAAGTTCACGACGTCCATCAGGCCGAAGATGAGCGCCAGGCCCACGGCGATCAGGCCGTAGAGCAGGCCCATCAACAGGCCGCTGGCGAGACTTTGGATGATTGTTTCTGCTGTCACTTCACTTGCTCCCCCGTCATTGCGAGCGAAGCGAAGCAATCCAGACCTCGTTCGAGGCTGCTGGATTGCTTCGTCGCTGCGCTCCTCGCAATGACGAAGCATGACCGATGCTCCGCCATGGTCTCACGAAGCCCCCGCCCCTCGGACAGGAGACGCTTACTTCATCGGCCAGGTGGCTTCCGCCACCGCGGCCTGGGCCGGGAAGATGGTGACGAACTTGCCGCCGACATATTGCAGCAGCACCGGATCGGCATCGTTATTCTGGCCGTTCTCGTCGAACTTCACCCGCTTCCACGGCATGATGGTCGCCTCGCCCGGCATGTCGGTCGCGGCCAGCGCGTCGCGGATCTTCTCGCCGTCGGTGGACTTGGCGCGGTTGATGGCGTCGGCCATCACGATCAGGCCCATGAACTGGCGCGACGAGTAGTCGTTGAAGTCCTTGCCCGACTTGGCCTTGTACATGTCGTTGATCTTGCCGACCATCGGCCGCTTGGCGGCGAGGTCGAGCGAGAACGAGCCGCGCGAGATCACGCCTTCGAGCTTGTCGCCGACCGCGTCATACAGCGCCTTCTCCGAGAAGCCGGCGTCCTGCGCCACGATGGCATTCGGCTTGTAGCCGAGCTCGGCCATGGTCTTCACCAGCAGGATGCCGTCGGTGGTATAGCTCGAGGGCATCAGCACGTCGGCATTGGCCGCCTTGAGCTGCTGCACCTCGGCCGACAGCGACGGCGAGTTGGCGCGGTACTTGATGTCGGCGACGACCTTGTAGCCACGCTCCTGGGCGAGCTTGAGCTGGGCATTGCTCGAATCCGTGCCGAAGATCGTATCCTCGTGGAATAGCGACAGGGTCTCGATCTTGGTGCCCTTCTTCTTCATCGCATCGAAGAAGTCGAACATCGCCTGCGAGAACATCTCGTCATGCGGCGCGGCGCGGAAATAGTACTTCAGGCCGCGGCGATGCAGGCTCGGCGAGGAGTTGTCGGCCGACAGATACGGGATCTGGTAGCGCTCGCAGATCTGGCTCGCGGTCACCGCGACGGCGCTCTGATAGGAACCGATGACGGCGGCGACCTTCTCCTGGGTGATCAGGCGCTCGGCCTCGGCGCGGCCCTTCTGCGGATCGGCCTGGTGGTCGGCGAACACCAGCTTGATCTTGGCGCCGCCGAGGCCCGGCAAGCCTTCCGTGCGGGCGAGCGGCAGGTCGTAGTCATACTTGCCGTTGATGATCTCGGCCGCCGTCTCGAAGGCGCGCTGCGCGTCGACGCCGATCTGGGCGCTGGCGCCCGAGAACGGATAGATGACGCCGATCTTCACTTCCGACGTCTGGGCGCGGGCGGCGATCGGACCGAGCGCAGCGGCAGCGGTGGCTCCAAGCAGGACGTTACGGCGCGTGATGGTCATGACAAGATCCTCTGATGAAAGCGCATCGATGAAGCGGTTGAGATCGGTGGTAAAGGCTCAATAAGCAGCAAGACGGCCTGATTGAAGGCTGCCTGATTAGAGGACGGCGAGATCCTTGTTCCTGAGATCGGTGATCAGCATCAGTCCCGGTGCGTGGGTGATAGCGAAGGGCAGCTTGGCCGCGGCGATGACCGCCTGCGGTGTCACCCCGCAGGCCCAGAAAACGGGAATCTCATCGGCACCGACCGGCACCGGATCGCCGTAATCAGGCTTGCTGATGTCAGCGATGCCGATCTGCTCGGGATGGCCGAGATGCACCGGCGCGCCATGCACGGCGGGAAAGCGAGTCGTGATCTGCACCGCGCGGATCGCCTGCGCCGGCTTGAACGGACGCATCGACACCACCATCGGCCCCGCAAATGGCCCCGACGGGGTGCAGGCGATGTTGGTGCGATACATCGGCACGCGGCAGCCCTGCTCGATGTGGCGGATCGGCAGGCCGTCGGCCATCAGCGCTTCCTCGAAGGAAAACGAGCAGCCGAGCACGAAGGTGACGAGGTCGTCGCGCCAATGCGACAGGAGATCGGTCGGCTCCTCCACCATCTCACCGTCGCGCCAGACGCGATAGCGCGGCACGTCGGTGCGGATGTCGAGATCAGCGCCAAGCGCAGGGATGAAAGGATTGCCCGGATCGGACATGCCGATGATCGGGCACGGTTTTGGATTGAGCTGGCAGAACCGGTGGAAGGCGCCGGCATACTGCTCGGGCAGGATCGCGAGGTTCCCCTGCACGAAGCCACTGGCGACGCCCGCGGTGCTCCAGCCCTTGCCTGAACGATAGTTCAGGCGGGCCTGATGGCTAGGAAGAAGCCCGGGCTCACCGGCCGGTTGCTGCAGTGCCGCAGAAACAGTCATTTGTGCCACTTGCCTAATATCTCGACAAACTCACTGAACATCAGCCATGCTATAAAGTCTAATCTTCGTTTTTAATCAGGATCGATAAGACGAATTGATCCGAGCGGGGCGCGATGCTGGATTTCCGTTCCATCGAGACCTTCCTCTGGGTCGTGAAGCTTGGCAGCTTCCGCGGCGCGGCGCAGCGCCTCAATACGACCCAGCCTGCCATCTCCCAGCGCATCGCCCAGCTCGAGCGCGAGCTCGGCGTCAAGCTGCTCAACCGCGATCATCGCGTGGCGTCCCCGACCGCAAGCGGCCGGCAGATGCTGGTCTATGCCGAGAAGCTGATCGGGCTGCGCGCGGAGATGCTGGCCGAGGTCGGCGACCGCTCGGCGATGCGCGGCGTGCTCCGGCTCGGCGTCGCCGAGACCATCGTGCACGACTGGCTGCCGCGGCTGATCAAGAGCGTCAATGAGAGCTACCCAAACCTGTCGCTGGAGATCGAGGTCGACGTCACGCCCAACCTGCATGCGCGGCTGCTGGCGCAGGAGATCGAGCTAGCCTTCGCGCTCGGCGCGCCCTCCGAGTCCGGCATCCGCAGCCGCGTGCTGTGCGACTATCCGATCAGCTTCCTCGCCAGCCCCGCTTTGGGCTTCGGCAAGGGCGTCGTCACGGCCGAGCAGATGGCGCGGTTTCCGATCATCACCTTCCCGCGCAACACCCAGCCCTATGACAACGTGCGCTCGCTGTTCAACCGCCCGCATTTGCCGCCGATGCGGCTGCACGCCAGCGCCTCGCTGGCGACCGTGATCCACATGGCGGTCGAGGGTCTTGGCGTCGCCGTCATTCCCGCCGCGATCGTCGCCAATGAGATCGAGCGCGGCCGGCTGCAGGAGCTCAAGACGGACTTAAGGATTCCGCCGCTGACCTTCACCGCGAGCTGGCTGTCGTCGCCCGAGATGGTCGCGATCGAGCGGGTCGCCGAGCTCGCAGCCCGGACGGCGCAGACGGCCAGCCATCCCTCTGCATCGGTTGACGCGCTCGCCGCGGCGCGCGATGGACAGGATGCCGGAGTACAGGGAATTCAAGCATGAGCCGCGCCGTCACCAATCTGCAGATCGATTCCGCCCGCCTCTGGGACAGCATCCACGAGACCGCCAGGTTCGGCGCCACGCCGAAGGGCGGCGTGCGCCGGCTGACCTTGAGCCAGGAGGACAAGCAGGTCCGCGACTGGTTCCGCAAAGCCTGCGAGGACGCCGGCCTCGAGGTGCACGTCGACACGCTCGGCTCGATGTTCGCGCTTCGCAAGGGGCGCGACATGTCGAAGCTGCCGATCGGGCTCGGCTCGCATCTCGACACCCAGCCCACAGGCGGCAAGTTCGACGGCATTCTGGGCACGCTCGGCGCGCTGGAGGTCATCCGCACCCTCAACGACGCCGGCATCGAGACCGACGCGCCGCTGTGCATCGTCAACTGGACCAACGAGGAAGGCTCCCGCTTTGCCCCGGCGATGATGGCCTCGGCCGCCTATGTCGGCGATTTCACCGTCGAGGACATCTTGTCGCGCAAGGACGCCGAAGGTGTCACCGTCGGCGCCGCGCTGGACAGCATCGGCTATCGCGGCGCGACCAAGGTCAGCACGCAGAAATTCTCGGGGTTCGTCGAGCTGCACATCGAGCAGGGCCCGATCCTGGAGGCCGAGAACAAGACCATCGGCGTGGTCGATCACGGCCAGGGCGTGTTCTGGTACGACGGCAAGGTCACCGGCTTCGAGAGCCATGCCGGCTCGACGCCGATGCCGCTGCGCCGCGACGCGCTGCTGGCGCTGTCGGAGTTCGCGCTGACCCTGGAGCAGATCGCGCTCAAGCTCGGACCGAACGCGGTGGCGACCATCGGTGAGGCCGTCATCGCCAATCCCTCGCGCAACGTCATTCCCGGCGAGATCGCCTTCACCATCGACTGCCGCAGCGCCAATGCCGATACGCTGGACGCGCTCGATGCCAGCCTGCGCGCGGCCGCGGGCGAGATCTCCAAGAAACGAAGAGTCGAGATCGCGATCGACCAGGTCTGGCGCAAGCCGCCGACGCATTTCGATCCCAGGCTCGTCGATGCCGTCGAGCGCGCCGCCGCTATGCTCGGCTATGCGCACCGCCGCATCACCTCCGGCGCCGGCCACGACGCCTGCAACCTCAACACCATCATGCCGGCGGCGATGGTGTTCGTGCCCTGCAAGGACGGCATCAGCCACAACGAGCTCGAGGACGCGACGCAATCCGACTGCGCCGCCGGCGCGAATGTGCTGCTGCATACGGTGCTGTCGCTGGCGGGCGTGGCGGCTTGATGGACCGCCTCATCTAAGTCGATCATACCTGCAGTCATCAATCGGCGATCCAGATCGCGCGGGCACGCTGAGCTCCCTCCCCTTGCGGGGAGGGGTCGGGGTGGGGGTCCACAACGGCGGTGTCGCCCGGAACTACCCCCTCCCCAGCCCTCCTCCACAAGGGGGAGGGAGCGGACCTCCGTCGCGGTTGTACTCGGCTCAAAATCAGGAGGTATCCGTGCGCGGAGTTTTCATCGACGCCAACGACTCGCTTGCCGAGATCTTCGAGCGGCAGCGCAAATCCGACGATCCCGAGATGCGCGTCCATCTCGACCCGGACATCAAGGCGGAAGACTGGCCGGCGATCCTCGATGGCGCCGAGATCGGCGTGGTCGACCACACCGCGCTGCCGACCGATGTCGCCAAACAATGCAAGGGCCTCAAGCACGTCGTGTTCCTCGGCACCGGCGCGCGCAGCTACATGAATCCGGAGGAGCTCGCCGAGCTCGGCATCACCGTGCACCTCATCAAGGGCTACGGCGATGCGGCGGTTGCCGAAGCCGCGATCGCGCTGATGTGGGCCTCGGCCCGCGGCATCGCGCAGATGGACCGCGAGATGCGCGCCGGCAACTGGCTGCGCGACGACGGCATGCAATTGACCGGCAAGACGCTCGGTCTGATCGGCTTCGGCGGCATCGCCGCAGAGGTCGCGCGCATCGCGTCGGGCAGCGGCATAAAGGTGATCGCCTGGAACCGCTCGCCGAAGAGCCATCCGGGCGTCGACTTCGTCGAACTCGACACGCTCCTGAAGAGAGCCATGTCGTCTCGCTGCACCTCCTGCTCAACGACGAGACCCGCGGCTTCCTGTCGCGCGAGCGCATCGCGCGGATGCGCCCCGGCGTGATCTTCGTCAACACCGCCCGCGCCGCCATCATCGACGAGGCCGCGATGATCGAGGCGCTCCGCTCCGGCCACATCCGCCACGCCGGCCTCGACGTCTTCAACACCGAGCCGCTGCCGGCCGGTCACGTGCTGACCACGATCCCCAACGTGACGCTGTCCGCTCACTCGGCCTTCCGCACCCCGGAAGCCAGCGAGAACCTGATCCACGCCGCGTGGGAGCATTGCCGCCGGGTGGCGAAAGAGTAGTCCAAGCCCGCTGTCATTGCGAGCGCAGCGAAGCAATCCAGAGTCCCGCGACGACCCTGGATTGCTTCGTCGCTGCGCTCCTCGCAATGACAGTGTTGCTCGAGCTGTGGCCTTACCACCACCGTCGTCCCGGCGAACGTCGGGACCCATACCGCGTGGTTTATCGAGAGAGCCCGGTAGCAGACGCCTTGCTCAACGGCAATGGCCGGTGGTTACGGGCCCCGGCGTTCGCCGGGCGACAACAGACAGTCGTTCCTAATCCACCATGTCCGCCACCGCCTTGCCGCACGCCTCGGTGTCGGCATTGCCGCCGAGATCCCGCGTCCGCAAGGTGCGCTCGGCCAGCGTCCGCTCGATCGCGCCGACGATCGCCTGTGCCGCGGTCTTCTCGCCGAGGTGCTCCAGCATCATCGCGCCCGACCAGATCATGCCGATCGGATTGGCGATCCCCTGCCCCGCGATATCAGGCGCGGAGCCGTGCACCGGCTCGAACACCGACGGGAAATTGCGCTCCGGATTGATGTTGCCCGACGGCGCGATGCCGATGGTGCCGGTGCAGGCGGGGCCGAGATCGGACAGGATGTCACCGAACAAATTGGAGCCGACGACGACGTCGAACCAGTCCGGGTGCAGCACGAAGTTCGCGGTCAGGATGTCGATGTGGTACTTGTCCCACTTCACGCCTGGATAGTTCTTCGCCATCGCCTCGACGCGCTCGTCCCAATACGGCATCGTGATCGAGATGCCGTTGGACTTGGTCGCCGATGTCAGGTGCTTCTTCGGCCTGGATTGCGCGAGCTCGAAGGCGAACTTCAGGATGCGGTCGACGCCGGTACGCGTCATCACCGTCTGCTGGGTGACGAACTCGCGATCGGTGTCCGGGAACATGCGGCCGCCCACCGACGAATACTCGCCTTCGGTGTTCTCGCGCACCACCCAGAAATCGATGTCGCCAGGCTTGCGGTTCGCCAGTGGGCACGGCACGCCCGGCATCAATCGCACGGGGCGCAGATTGACGTACTGATCGAACTCGCGGCGGAACTTGATCAGCGAGCCCCACAGTGAGACGTGATCGGCGATCTTGGCCGGCCAGCCGACCGCGCCGAAATAGATCGCGTCATGGCTGCCGATCTGCGTCTTCCAATCGTCCGGCATCATCTGGCCGTGCTTCTCGTAATAGTCGTAGCTTGAGAAGTCGAAATGATCGAACTGCACGGCGACGCCGTGCTTCTTGGCGGCCTGCTCGATGACGCGAATGCCCTCGGGCATGACCTCCTTGCCGATGCCGTCGCCGGGAATGACTGCAATGCGATAGGGCTTCTTGCTCATCGAGCGGATCCTTGAGTGTTGGCGCCGGTTGTTCCGGCTGATTTGTCGATCGCCTGAATGGACCAAACGACCGGGAAGCGCAACGCTGCGGTGCAAGATTGACCGCATGGCTGACGCGCCCGACAATCCGGTCTCCCTTCCCTCAGCGAGAATCTCCATGGACCTTCATCTGCGCGGCAAGCGCGTTCTCATCACCGGCGCTTCCAAGGGCATCGGCGCCGCAGCGGCCGAGGCCTTCGCCGAGGAAGGCTGCCACGTCCGGCTCGCGGCGCGCAGCGCCGACCGGCTCTCGGCGCTGGTGGAGCAGCTCCGGTCGAAGCACCAGATCGATGCGGCGGCGCATGTCGTGGACCTGCGCAAGTCCGAGGACGTGACACGGCTGGCCGAGGAGGCCCGCGACATCGACATCCTCGTCAACAATGCCGGCGACATTCCGGGCGGCCCGATCGACAGGATCGACGAGGCGGCCTGGCGGCACGCCTGGGACCTGAAGGTGTTCGGCTTCATCAACCTGACCCGGCTGGTCTATGCGCAAATGAAGGCGCGCGGCGCGGGTGTGATCATCAACGACATCGGCGCGGCCGGCGAGAAGTTCGACGCCAACTACATCTGCGGCAGCGCCGGCAACGCAGCCCTGATGGCCTTCACCCGCGCGCTCGGCTCCAGGAGTCTTGCCGACAACATCCGCGTCGTCGGCATCAATCCGGGGCCGGTCGGCACCGACCGCCACGTCACTTTGCTCAAGACTCGCGCGAAGCAGCAGTTCGGCGACGAGAGCCGCTACACGGAATTCCAGAAGGGCCTGCCGCTCGGCCGCCCCGCGCATCCACGCGAGATCGCCGACCTCATGGCCTTTCTCGCCTCCGACCGTGCCGGCTACACCTCCGGCGTGATCTATACCGTCGATGGCGGCATCAGCGCAGGGTGGGGTTGATCCCCGCGACCTTTCCACCTCCGCCGAAACATGATCTACGACTTTGCGCCGGGACGCTTCCAATCAGGAGAACTGCACTTTGGCCGACCAGGGATTGATCCGCGAGACCGCCTGCGCCGTCGTCGACAAGTTGAAGACCGGCGAGGTCACCCCGCTCGATTGCCTCGACGCACTGGAAGCGCGCATCAAAGCCGTCGACGACAAGGTCAATGCGCTGCCGACGCTGTGCTTCGAGCGCGCCCGCGACCATGCCAAGGCGCTGATGCAGAAGCCGGCCGCGAAGCGCGGGGTGCTCGCGGGGCTCCCCGTCCCGATCAAGGACCTCACCGACGTCGCGGGCGTCCTGACCACACAGGGCTCGCCGATCTTCAAGGACCGGATTCCGGAACGCTCCGACCTCCTGGTGGAGCATCTCGAAGCCAATGGCGGCGTGATCTACGCCAAGTCGAACACGCCTGAGTTCGGCGCCGGCGCCAACACCTTCAACGAGGTGTTCGGGGCGACACGCAACCCCTGGGACATTTCGCGCTCGGCCGCCGGCTCCTCGGGCGGCGCGGCAGTGGCGCTCGCGACTGGCATGGCGTGGCTGGCGCACGGCTCGGACATGGGCGGCTCGCTGCGCAATCCCGCCAGCTTCTGCGGCATCGTCGGCCTGCGCCCGAGCTTCGGCCGCGTCGCGCATACGCCGGCCGTCGCCATCGACCGCAATCTCGGCGTGCAGGGCCCGATGGCCCGCAATGTCGAGGACCTCGCGCTGCTGCTCGACGCGATGAGCGGCGAGCACGCGGCCGACCCGATCTCGCTGCCCTCGCCAGCGACCTCGTTCCTCGCCGCCGCGCGCTCGGGCGAGAGGCCCGTGCGGGTCGCCTACTCGCCCGACCTCGGCATCACCCCCGTCGACCCCGAAGTTGCAGCCGTCACCCGCAAGGCGGCGCAGCGCTTCGCCGAGCTCGGCGTGATCGTTGAGGAGGCGCATCCGGATTTCAGCGAGGCGCATGAATGCTTCCACGTGCTGCGCGCGCTCGACTTCGCGATGAGCAAGCAAGAGCTGCTGCGCACCAAGCGCGACCTGCTCAAGCCCGAAGTGATCTGGAACATCGAGGAAGGGCTGAAGCTGACAGTGGCGCAGATCGCGCGCGCGGAAGCGCAGCGCGTGGCGATCACTGCGCGCGCGGTGAAGTTCTTCGAGACCTATGACCTGCTCCTGGCGCCGGCCACTATCGTGCCGCCCTTCCCGGTCGAGAACCGCTACGTCGCCGAATGCGCCGGGCATAAATTCGACAACTACGTGCAGTGGCTCGGCATCGTTTACGCGATCACGCTCGCCTGCTGCCCGGCGCTGTCACTGCCCTGCGGCTTCACCGCGTCGGGCCTGCCGGTGGGGTTGCAGGTGATCGCGCGGCCGCGCAACGACGCCGGTTTGCTGGCGGGTGCCAAGCTGCTCGAGGACGTGCTGGGAGTCGCCAGCTCCACGCCGATCGATCCGCGCGCGCCGAGGTGAAATGCTCCCCCTCACCCTGAGGAGCGGCGCAGCGGCGTCTCGAAGGGTGAGGCCCGGGCGCTGGCCTCATGGTTCGAGACGCCCGCCTTTGGGCGGGCTCCTCACCATGAGGGTTGAGATTTTCGCCCGCATCGGCATTCCGCGCGTCTCGAAATAACCTTCTCCTCACCCTGAGGAGCTCGCCGAAGGCGAGCGTCTCGAAGGGCGAGGCCCCGAACCTTGGCCTGATGGTTCTCCCAGCGAGGCGGAGCAGCGCCCCTCACCATGAGGGGCGGCAGTTCTGCTTTGATTTGCGCAGAGTTCCATGCGCTGCACATGGGACCCATGTCCGTTATCGTCTGTTGGCAATCCGGGCGGCTGCCGTAGAAGGGCCGCAAATCACGCTTGCCGGAGACCGGATATGACTGACCAGGTGATCGAGCCTGCCGAAAAAGCCACGACGTTCAGCGACGTCGAGCGCCGCATCAAGGCGATCCTGATCGGCTCGGCCGGCAACCTGGTCGAATGGTACGATTTCTATGCCTATACGGCATTCGCATTGTATTTCGCGCCGGCTTTCTTTCCATCGAAGGATCCGGTCGTCGAGCAGCTCAACGCCGCTGTCGTGTTCGCCGCGACCTTCCTGATGCGCCCGCTCGGCGGCTGGCTGTTCGGCTATCTCGCCGATCACTACGGCCGGCGGCTGTCGCTGACGGTCTCCGTGCTCTGCATGTGCTTCGGCTCGCTGATCATCGCGGTGACGCCGACCTATGCCACCATCGGCATTGCCGCGCCGATCATCCTGGCGCTCGCCCGCGTCATCGAGGGCCTCAGCCTCGGCGGCGAATATGGCGCCAGCGCCACCTATCTGTCCGAGGTCGCCGACGCCAAGCACCGCGGCTTCTATTCGAGCTTCCAATACGTCACCTTGATCGGCGGCCAGCTCACCGCGATCATCGTGCTCCTGCTGTTGCAGAAGGTGTTCCTGACCACCGACGAGCTGAAGGCCTGGGGCTGGCGCATCCCGTTCGCGATCGGCGCCGGCCTCGCGATCTTCACCGCCGTGATGCGGCGGAACCTGCACGAGACCGAGGCCTTCATCGAGGCCAAGAAGACCGTAGGCCCTTCCGGCTCGATCACCGCGCTGTTCAAATATCCGCGGGAGCTGCTCCTGGTGGTCGGCCTGACCGCGGGCGGCACCGCCGCGTTCTACACCTTCACCACATACATGCAGACCTTCGTGAAACTCTCAGTCGGCCTCACCGCGGACCAGACCACGATGGTGATCTTCGGCTCGCTGCTGTTCGCCTGCGTTCTGCAGCCGGTGTATGGCGCAATCTCCGATCGCATCGGCCGCAAGCCGCTTCTGATCTTCTTCGGCGTCGCCGGCACGCTGGCGACGATCCCGATCCTGACCGCGCTGAAGGGGACCAAGGAGCCGTTCGTCGCGTTCCTGCTGATCTGCGGCGCCTGGCTGTTCACGGCCGGCTACACCTCCATCAATGCCGTCGTGAAGGCCGAGCTGTTTCCGACCAACGTCCGCGCGCTCGGCGTCGGCCTCCCCTACGCGATCACGGTGTCGCTATTCGGCGGCACCGCGCCGGCGATCGCGCTCTACTTCAAGAGCATTGGGCACGAAAGCTGGTTCTACTACTATCTCACCGGCGTGATCTTCCTGTCGCTGCTGATCTATGCGACCATGCGCGACACCAAGCATGCCTCCGCAATGCACCGGCATGAATGAGCGGTCGAGAACGAGGTGCCGAGATGGCCGACGAGTCCGAGCTTCCGCCCGACAGCAAGCTGACCCGCAGCAAGGAACGCTGGGCTCGCGAGGGCAAATTCCTGACCGGCCGCGTCGTGCGTCCCGAGGACCAGCGCCTGCCGCCGGGTCAGCATCTGACCCGCGACTGGCCGGTGCTCGACCTCGGCCTGACGCCGTCGGTCACATCAGAGCGCTGGCGGCTCGACGTCTATGGCGCGGTCGAGACCCCGCTGTTCTGGGACTTCCCGGCCTTCCTCTCCCAAGAGCAACGCCAGATCGTCTCCGACATCCATTGCGTCACGACCTGGTCGCGCTACGACAATCAATGGGAGGGACTCGCCACGCGCGACCTGCTCGCCGCCTGCCGGCCGCGCGACACCGCTGATTTCGTCGTGCTGCATTCCTATGATGGCTACACCACCAACCTCGCGCTGGAGGACTTCGCCGCCGAGGATGCGCTGCTGGCGCACAGCTGGTCCGGCGCGCCGCTGACCGGGGAGCATGGCGGCCCGGTGCGCGTTGTGGTGCCGCATCTGTATTTCTGGAAGAGCGCGAAATGGCTGAAGGCGATCGAGTTTCTCGAGTCCGACAAGCCCGGCTATTGGGAGGTGCGCGGCTATCACAACCGCGGTGATCCCTGGGCCGAGCAGCGCTATTCGGAGTGAGGGGCTCCGCTGAAAGCCTCGCGAAGCCGTAGGGTGGGCAAAGACGCGAAGCGTCGTGCCCACCGTCTTTCGCCGAAAAGAAAAGAATGGTGGGCGCGCTTCGCTTTGCCCACCCTACGGTCGGCATGTTATCGCTTCCGCGCCAATGCGCGGTCACCGCGATATCAGAACGTGCCAGAGATGCTGACATGGAGTTCACCTCAGAAACCGGCAAAATACCCAAGGGCTATGGGTACCTTCTCAAGCCGAGCGTCATCCTCGCCGCACTGACCGCAAGAGATCTCGGCGGCATTCGCATCCACCTCGTGCGCAGCCACGGCAGGCGCCTGTTCGATGCGCGATACCGGCCGCCGGACGGCGACATTCCTTATGAGCGTCTCAATATCAAGGTCGGCACCGCGCATGAGCGCGACTTGCCTCCCCTTCGCCGGCAGGCGAAGGAGGAAGCGCTGCCGGCGCTCATCCGATGGATTTCCGATCTTGTCGCGCAGGACCTGCCGACAGCGATCCGGAACGGCGAACAGGAGATCGAGCTGTTGCCGCCGCGCGAATGATCATGGCTGCGTCGCGTGCACGATTGATGCTCGCCCGGTCCCCGGTCCCAAAAACCTCTTGCCAATTTCTGAAAATCGTGATTTACTCCCCGCCATCCCGCCTCGTTGCAGAGGGGCGTATCGCGATCGTCACGGACGTGGAGCGCGGGATGCGGTGGGCGCAGCGGATCGCAGCGTGGTCTTCCATGCGGACGAACGATCCGGCGCGCACGGTGAAATCGTGTGGTCTCGGCGCCGCGGTGCTGGCGTCAAGTCGTGGTGCTGTTGACGCGCATCGCGATGACGGGGGCAAGACAGCCGTTCCCCGGAGAGAGCACGTATAAGCCGTTCCAACCATTGCGCAGGGAAGGCCGGGATGTCCTCAGCCGTACCTGTGGTTCTGCCGCCTGCATTTTTTTCCGCAGGCGGGCCATGGGGGCGGCAGGCTCCCGACCTTCCCTGCGCCCTCTCGATTGCGAGAGGCGCGAGATATCCGCAAAGCTCGGGCCATGCAGGTCGCGAGAATGCGCCATCATGTCTGCGCGTATGGCCATATCTGTTGTATGACGAAGTGAGACGATGCGGCGTCGTCGCCGCGAGCGGCAGTAGAAGACACGACGAATGGAGGCCACAATATGCCGACCGAACGTTTCCAGTTTGAAGGCGCAAGCGGCCAGCAGCTTGCCGCTGCGCTCGACCTGCCCGACGGTTCGCCGCGCGCTCACGCACTGTTCGCGCATTGCTTCTCCTGCGGCAAGGACACGCATGCGGCGCGGCGCATCGCCATGGCGCTGACGGCGCATGGCATCGCCGTGCTGCGGTTCGACTTCACCGGCCTGGGCTCCAGCGAAGGCGACTTCGCCAACACGACGTTCTCCTCCAACGTCGCCGACCTCGTCCGCGCCGCCGATCATCTACGCGAGACCCGACAGGCGCCGGCGATCCTGATCGGCCATAGCCTCGGCGGCGCCGCCGTGCTGGCCGCCGCCGCCGACATTCCCGATGCGAAGGCGGTGGTGACGATCGCTGCGCCGTCCGATCCGGCCCATGTGACGGCGCTGTTCAAGGACAGCCTCGAGGCGATCCGCCGCGACGGCTCGGCCGAGGTCTCGCTCGCGGGGCGCCCGTTCCGGATCAGCAGCTCCTTCCTTGACGATATCGCCGAGCAGCGCCTGCTCGACAAGATCAAGCATCTGCACAAGGCACTGCTGGTGATGCACTCGCCCGTCGACGACACCGTCGGCATCGACAACGCAACGAAGATCTTCGTCGCCGCCAGGCATCCCAAGAGCTTCATTTCGCTCGATCACGCCGATCATCTCGTCAGCGGGAAGCAGGACGCCGCCTACATCGCCGAGGTGATCGCGAGCTGGGCCGGCCGCTACGTCGCCCCGGCGGCCGCCGAGCCGGCGCCCGCGGATGGTCCGCGCGAGGTGGTCGTGCGCGAGACCCGGTCGAGCAAGCTGCAGCAGGCCATCGCGCTCGGCCCGCATCATCTCACCGCCGACGAGCCGCTCTCGGTCGGCGGCCAGGACACCGGCCCGGGCCCCTACGACCTCCTGCTCGCGGCGCTCGGCGCCTGCACCTCGATGACGATGCGGCTCTATGCCGACCGCAAGTCCCTGCCGCTCGACCGCGTTACCGTCACCCTGCGCCACAGCAAGATCCATGCGGAGGACTGCGCGGAGTGCGAGACCAAGGTCGGGCTGATCGATCAGCTCGACCGCGAGATCCACCTCGACGGCGCGCTCGATGAGGAGCAGCGCAAGAGGCTGATGGAGATCGCCGACAAATGCCCGGTGCACCGGACGCTGACGTCGGAGATCCGCATCGTCACGCGGGCTGCGGAGTGAACTCATTCGACTGCGTCGCACCCAGCGTCATTCCGGGGCAAGGCCGCAGGCCTTGAACCCGGAATCCTGAGATTGTCTTGCGTTCATTTCCAGCCATCTCGAGATTCCGGGTTCAATCGTCAACGCGCAGCCGCTTTGCGCCTGCGCATTGCCGATTGCCCCGGAATGACGACCGCGGGGACAGAGTGAGACTAATGCGCCGCCTGCGGCTCGACTTTCTGCGGTCGCACGCGCAACCCTACCGCCGTGCCGATGAAGATGCCGGCGACAGCGACGAACGACGGCAGCGCCAGGGTCGACAGCCCCGTCAGGCCCTGCCCGACCGAGCAGCCCAGCGCCATCACGCCGCCGATGCCCATCAGGGCGGCGCCGCCAACCGAACGCAGCATGTGATTCGGCGAGTGAAAGCCTTCGAGCTTGAACCGGCGCGTCACCAGTGCCGTCACGAGACTTCCCGCCAGCACGCCGACGACCGTCGCGATGCCGAAGTTCAGCGTCGAGCCGGTCGACAGCATCACATATTGCAGGCCATCGGCGATCGGCGCCACGAACGTCAGCGACGCCACCGGCACCGGGTTGAAATCATCGGCGCCGAGATAGCCGGTCGCGAACCAGCCGGCGGCGATCAGCAGTCCGACGATCAGGCCCGCGAGCATCTGCCCGGGCGCGCGCCGGAACGGCGCATGCGCAAAGGCGAAGACGATCAGCGCGCCGCCGAGCGCGAGCGCCGGAAAGAGGCGCGCCGCAGCGCCGTGCAGGCCGGCGGTCGACAGCACGGCCGGCAGCGAGGTCGCGGTCGCCGTGGTCTGCGAGGCCTGCATCAGCGCGATGCGCAGCGGCGCGATCAGGCCCTTCAACGTCATCTCCGCCGCGATCGCCAGCACGGTGACGACGACGAAGGAGCGCAGATTGCCGCGGCCGAGCAGCACCAGCGCGCGCGAGCCGCAGCCATTGGCGAGCACCATGCCGTAGCCGAACAGGACACCGCCGGCGAACATCAGCGGCACCGAGAAGGTCGGCTGCAGATAGATCGATTTGCCGAGATCGACGGCGCCGTTGGCCGCGAGCAGCTGTGTGGCGATGATGGCGACGCCCATCGCCAGGGCGTAAGTTCGCACCAGGCGGCCGTCGCCGTCGGCCCACCAGCCGCGCAGGCTGCTCATCATGCAGAAGCCGCTGAGCAGCCCCACCACGCCATAGACCAGGCCGATACCGAGACCGGTCACGACGGACACATCAGCAGCTTCCGGCACGCGCAGGAGTCCTTCTGGTTGCGGAAAAGAGGCGGCGGCGCGCGGGCTGCGCAAGCATCGCTTTCGCTTGACGCGCGCGGAATATTCGCCACGATATCGAGCTTAACTAGTTCAGAATGCTTGTTCCAACAAGCATCAACGGGGAGAACGCCGTGGTGTCACCAGCGCATCTTCATGCGCCCATTTTGGCTTGTGCGCAGCCGGGGGCCTGCCGGTGAGTGGCGCCGCGGCCCTGCTCTCCCCGAGGCGCTCGCACGCGCCTGCGCCGACGCCATGTGGCAGGACGACCGCGCCAGCCAGGGGCTCGGCATGCAGATCGTCGAGATTGGCCCGGGCCGCGCGACCCTGCGGATGACGATCCAGCCGCACATGGTCAACGGCCACGGCATCGCCCATGGCGGTTTCATCTTCACGCTGGCGGATTCCGCCTTCGCATTCGCCTGCAACTCCCACAACGACCGCACGGTGGCGGCCCAGGGCAGCATCAGCTTCATCCGGCCGGGCAAGCTCGGGGATGTGCTGACCGCCCGCGCCAGCGAAGTGTCGCGCAGCGGGCGCTCCGGCATCTACGACGTCCGCGTCACCGCCGAAGACACCGTGATCGCGGAGTTTCGCGGCCATTCCCGCAGCATCGGCGGCACGCTGGTCCCGGCCGGCGCGCCCGAGGCTGCACGCTGACCCGCTCCTTGCCATCGCCGCTCCGCCGGAGGATCTGACCATGACCAAGCTTCAATCGGCCGGCGCTTACGTGCCCGAGATGGACGCGACCGAGCGCGCCTCGCGCGACGAGATCATGACGCTGCAGACCAGGCGCCTCGCCTGGTCGCTGAAGCACGCCTATGACAACGTCGCCCATTACCGCCGCGCCTTCGACAAGGCGGGGGTGCATCCCTCCGACTTCCGCGAGCTCGCCGACCTCGCCAAGTTTCCGTTCACGGTGAAGACCGACCTGCGCGACAATTACCCGTTCAACATGTTCGCCGTGCCGCGCGAGCAACTGGTAAGGGTGCACGCCTCCTCGGGCACGACCGGCAAGCCGATCGTGGTCGGCTATACCAGGAACGATATCGCGACCTGGTCGACGGTGATGGCGCGTTCGATCCGCGCCGCTGGCGGCCGCAGCGGCATGATCATCCACAACGCCTATGGCTATGGCCTGTTCACCGGCGGGCTCGGCGTCCATTACGGCGCCGAGCAGCTCGGCTGCACGGTGGTGCCGATCTCCGGCGGCATGACCGAGCGGCAGGTGCAGCTGATCAATGATTTCCGGCCCGACATCATCACGGTGACGCCGAGCTACATGCTGGCGATCCTCGACGAGTTCAAGCGCCAGGGCCTCGATCCCCGGCAGAGCTCGCTCAGGATCGGCATCTTCGGCGCCGAGCCCTGGACCAATGCGATGCGCGCCGAGATCGAGGATGCGTTCGCGATGGATGCCACCGACATCTACGGCCTGTCGGAGGTGATCGGCCCGGGCGTCGCGCAGGAATGCCTCGAAACCAAGGATGGCTTGCACATCTGGGAGGATCATTTCTATCCGGAGATCGTCGATCCCGACACCGGCAAGGTGCTGCCCGACGGCGAGATGGGCGAGCTGGTGTTCACCTCGCTGACCAAGGAGGCTTTCCCCGTCATCCGCTATCGCACCCGCGACCTGACGCGGCTGCTGCCGGGCACCGCGCGGCCAGGCATGCGCCGCATGGAGAAGGTCACGGGCCGCTCCGACGACATGATCATCCTGCGCGGCGTCAACCTGTTCCCGTCACAGATCGAGGAGATCCTGCTGTCGACCGAATGGTGCGGTGGCCATTTCATGCTGGAGCTGACGCGCGAGGGCCGCATGGACGAGCTGACGATCTATGCCGAATCCCGACCCGAGCATTGGGACGAGACCGGCCTCGGCGCGCACGCCGAGCGCATCTCCATCCACATCAAGAACACCATCGGCCTCACGGCGAAGGTGAAAGTCGTCCCGCCCGACACGCTGGAGCGCTCGGCGGGCAAGGCGAAGCGGATCAAGGACAAGCGGCCGCTGGGATAACTGTTGGTGTCGCGAGGTGTGAGGTTCGGCAAATGGTCGCGGCTCGTCCTTGCGAGCGAAGCGTAGCAATCCAGGACAGCACGAAGATTCTGGATCGCTTGGTCGCTTCGCTCCTCGCAATGACGGCGAGCCGTGAGCTCCTCACATATGATCGTAATCCACCACCACCCGATCCGTCACTGGCCTTGCCTGGCACGTCAGCACGAACCCCGCTTTCAGCTCCCAAGGCTCGAGCGAGTAGTTCAGCTCCATCTCTGCCTTGCCTTCGACCAGCTTGGCACGGCAGGTGGAGCACATGCCGCCCTTGCAGGCGAACGGCAAGTCGACGCCGGCGCGAAGTGCGGCGTCGAGGATGGCTTCGCCGTCGGCGACCGGGACCTCGCGGCGCTTGCCGTCGATGATCAGCGCGGCGATGGCCTTCGGCGGCGCCGAGTCGGGCACGACCATCTTCGGCCGCGGCTTGCCGCCAGCGCCGGAGACGAAGCGCTCGACATGGACGCGCTCGTCGGCGATCCCGAGCGCGCGGCAGGCTGCCTCGACGTCCTCGCTCATGCCGGTGGGGCCGCAGATGAAGACATGGTCGATGCTCTCGGCCGGCACCAGCGAGCGCAGCAGCACGCGCACCTTCTCGCCGTCGAGGCGGCCGTGCAGGATCGGCAGGTCCTGCTCCTCGCCGGAGATGACGTGGAACACCGAGAAGCGATCGAGGAAGCGATCCTTCAGCTCCTCGAGCTGTTCGCGGAACAGCATGCCCGCCGTGGTGCGGTTGCCATAGAACAGGAAGAAGCGGCTGTGCGGCTCCCGCGCCAGCACGGCTTTCACGATCGACAGGATCGGCGTGATTCCGGAACCGGCCGCGAAGCCGACGTGGATGCGCGCGGCCTCCGGCTGCAGCGTCACGCCAAAACGTCCGGTCGGCGTCATCACGTCGATCTCGTCGCCACGCTTCAGTTCGTCGGTGACGAAGCTGGAGAATGCGCCGCCATCGACGCGCTTCACCGCGATCCGGATCTCGTTGTCATCGGGGCCGGAGCAGATCGAATAGGAGCGCCTGACCTCCTCCCCGCCGAGCATGGTCTTGAGCGTGAGATATTGACCCGGCGCGAAGCGATAGTCCGCGGTCAGCTCGTTCGGAATCGCAAAGGTCAGCGACACCGCATCCGGCGCCTCACGGCGCAGGTCACGAACGGCAAGACGATGAAAGCGTGGTGTTGTGGACATCGATCCCATCCCCGCGTCATTGCGAGCAGCGTAGCGACGAAGCAATCCAGGGCTCCGGGCGTGACCCTGGATCGCGTCGCTCCGCTCGCGATGACGGCTGTAGCATCAGTGGCACTTGAAATAGTCGAACGGCTCGCGGCACGATCTGCAGCGCCACAGCGCCTTGCACGAGGTCGAGCCGAACTCGGCGAGTTGCTCGGTGTCGACGGATCCGCATTGCGGACACGTCACCTCGGCCACGCCAAACAGCGCGCGGCGGCCGCTTGCAGGCTGCGGCGGCGCGATACCGTACTCCAGCAGCTTGCGTCGCCCCTCCTCGCTCATCCAGTCCGTGGTCCAGGCCGGCGACAGCACAGTGCGCACGCTGGCCTCGCGGAAGCCGGCGCGCTCCAGCGCCAGCTCGATCTCGAGCGCGATCATGTTCATCGCCGGGCAGCCCGAATAGGTCGGCGTGATCGCGACCTCGACCCGATCGCCGACCACCTCGACCTCGCGCAGCACGCCGAGATCGTCGATCGTCAGCACCGGGATTTCCGGATCGGCCACGGACGCTGCGGCTTCCCAGGCGCGCTGGCGCAGCTCGGCGGGGCTGATATCAGCGACTACCACGTCGCACCGGGGAAACTGCGCTGCATGTATTGCAGCTCGCTGAGGAGATGGCCGAGATGCTCGCTGTGCCGGCCGTCGCGGCCGCCCTGCTGCATCCACTCGTTCTCCGGCAGCACCAAGGTCGCCTCGCGCGCGACATGCGACACGGTCGACAGCCATTCCGGCAACAGCATCGTCGGGTCGACCGCGATGCCGGCGTCGATCAGGCCGCGCTCCGCATCGTCGACGCTGAACATCTCGCCGGTGAAGGCCCAGAGATCGTCGACCGCGGCCTGCGCGCGGCGGTGGCTCTCATCGGTGCCATCGCCAAGCCGGATCACCCATTCGCTGGCATGGCGCAGATGATAGGCGGATTCCTTCTCCGACTTGGCGGCGATGGCGGCGAGCGTTGCGTCGGTCGAGCCCATCATGCCGCGCCAATAGAGATCTGCGAACGCCGCGTAGAACAGCTGCCGCACCATCGTGTGCGCGAAATCGCCATTGGGGCGCTCGACCAGCAGCACGTTGCGGTACTGCCTGACGTCGCGCAGATAAGCGAGCTTGTCCTCGTCGTTGTCGCGGCCCTCGACCTTCGCCGCATAGCTGTAGAGCTCACGCGCCTGGCCGATCAGGTCGAGCGCCATGTTGGACAGCGCCATGTCCTCTTCGAGGACAGGCGCGTGGCCGCACCATTCGGACAGGCGATGGCCGAGGATCAGCGCGTCGTCGGCGCGGCGCAGCGTGTAGAGCACCAGCGGCGTTTCGGAGACGATGATCGAGGGTGCTGTCATGGTTGAGATCCGATCAGCTCGCCACGAATTCCGTCATTGCGAGCGCAGCGAAGCAATCCAGGAATACATCAGAGCAGGCAGTCTGGATTGCTTCGCTGCGCTCGCAATGACGACGGCTGATAGCCGTGCGCACTCACATGTGTCCGACTTCCTCGGGCACCTCGTAGAACGTCGGGTGGCGATAGATCTTCGATTCCGCCGGCTCGAACATCATGCCCTTGTCGGCGGGATCGGACGCGGTGATCGCGCTCGACGGCACCACCCAGATCGACAGGCCCTCGCCGCGGCGGGTGTAGATGTCGCGTGCGGCCTGCAGCGCCATGGTCGCGTCCGGCGCGTGCAGCGAGCCGCAATGCTTGTGCGCAAGCCCGTTGCGGCTGCGGATGAAGACCTCCCACAACGGCGTGTTCGGCGTCGCCATCT
Source organism: Bradyrhizobium oligotrophicum (assembly GCA_050641875.1). Classification (GTDB taxonomy): domain Bacteria; phylum Pseudomonadota; class Alphaproteobacteria; order Rhizobiales; family Xanthobacteraceae; genus Bradyrhizobium; species Bradyrhizobium oligotrophicum_B. The sequence goes on along the minus strand of CP192619.1, from coordinate 4,484,908 downwards.
CGCTCTCCCCTGTCCTATTCGGCGGCTTGCGCCATCCGGCGCCGCGCGCGCTTCTCGGCATAGGCGGCCGCCGCTTCGCGCACCCAGGCGCCCTCGGCATGCGCCTTGCGTCGCGCCGCCAGCCGATCGCGGTTGCACGGGCCGTTGCCGGCCAGCACCTGCTTGAACTCGTTCCAGTCGATCGGACCGTGCCGCCAATGGCCCTGCTCGTCCTGCGTCATCTCGGGATCAGGAACAGTCAGCCCGAGATATTGCGCCTGCGGCACGGTGGCATCGATGAACTTCTGGCGCAGCTCGTCATTGGAGAAGCGCTTGATCTTCCACTTCGTCGAGGCGTCGCTGTGCTGGCTGGCCTGATCGGGCGGGCCGAACATCATCAGCACCGGCCACCACCACCTGTTCAGCGCGTCCTGCGCCATCGCCTTCTGTTCGGCGGTGCCGCGGCAGAGCGTCAGCATGATCTCGTAGCCCTGCCGCTGATGGAAGGATTCCTCCTTGCAGACGCGGATCATCGCGCGCGCGTAAGGACCGTAGGAGCAGCGGCACAGCGGAATCTGGTTCATGATCGCGGCGCCATCGACCAGCCAGCCGATCACGCCGATATCCGCCCAGGTCAGCGTTGGGTAATTGAAAATCGAGGAATACTTCGCCTTGCCGGCGAGCATCGCGTCGACCAGTTCCTCGCGCGAGGCGCCGAGCGTCTCGGCGGCGGCGTAGAGATACAGCCCGTGGCCGCATTCGTCCTGAACCTTGGCGAGCAGCGCCGCCTTGCGGCGCAGGCTCGGCGCGCGCGTGATCCAGTTGCCCTCGGGCAGCATGCCGACGATTTCGGAATGGGCGTGCTGGGAAATCTGCCGGACCAGCGTCTTGCGATACGCCGCCGGCATCCAATCGTTGGGCTCGATGCGCTCCTCGGCATCGATGCGGGCCTGAAAGCGCGAGGCGCGCCCAGCGTCCTCGGCGAAGCTGCCCTCCTCGGGCGAATTAAGCGCCTGCGTGTACATGCGGCGGCGTCCTCCCAGGACTTGGTTGACGCCAATATATAACGAGATTCTATCCGTGCAATCGAATTCTGTAATATATTAACGCGCCTCATGCGCGTCGGCGAACCGCCGCAGCAGTGCCGGACCGGCCGCAGGCAAGGGCCCCTCCTCATTTGTCGCATGCGCGTCGAGCCAGCGCTCGGAACCGGGCAGCAGGAGCCGGTAGATGTCCCCACAGAGCGCGCGCGCCTGCCGTCCCGGCCAATTCCCCGGCAGCAACTCGGCCGGCAGCAGCGGATCGCGCAGCACGATGCGCCGGTAGTGGTGGATCAGCAGGATCCTTGCGGTGAAGGCCTGCCCGTCGGACAGCGCCTCGCCGCGCTCGATGCTGTCCTTGAGCGGCGCAAAGGACGCGGTGAACTTGCGGTAGGCCTCCGCCGTCCGCTCCAGCGCCCAGCTCTCCGCGACGAGCCGCCGTGCCATATCGGAGCCGGCGGACGCCTGCAGGCGGATGGCTCCCTCCACAGCGTCAGGGACGGCGATGCTCGAGGGGGCCACGAACACACCGGACAGCGGGCTGCCGAAACCGGCATCGCGCAGCGCAGTCCGCGCCTGTTCGCGATCATCGGCGCTGCCGATGATCAGCAATTCGAAGCTGCCGTTCCATTCCGCCGGCGGCGAATCGTAGATGTGGCGGGTGGCGCCGGCGAAGGTCTGCTCGCCGCGCCGGGTCAGGCGATAGAAGCTGTTGCGGCCGATTCTGCTGCGCTCGAACCAGCCCTCCGCCGTCAGCCGCGACATTGCCGTGCGCACCACACTGCCGTCGATGGCGAGCCCTCCGAAGAAGGCGAGCAAGCTGCCGAGCCAGACGCTGCCGCCGCGCGGCACGATGGCGTCGCCGAACACGGTGATGATCAGCGAGCCCGTGCGCGACGGCTCGCTCTTCAGTTGGTCGACAATGCGGGACAGAGGCTGCGCCATGTCTCCGCTTTATCCGGTTTCGCCTGGTCACAAAGAAAAGGCCCGCGTGACGCGGGCCTTGCAGGTCGACCGGTTGATGCGCGAGGCGTCAGGCGGTCTTGTTGTAGGCCTTGGCCATGTTCTCCTGGGCGAGCTTGGCACCCTCGGTGACGAGCTTGCCAACATACTCGCTGGTCGACTTGGCGCGGGCGACGAGCGCCTCGCCACGGGCGCGCGCCAGCTCACCCTGGATCTGCACGGCCTCGCTGATCGACTTGGCGGATGCCAGCCGGTCGATGCCGTCGAAGAAGGCCTCGGTGTCCTGATACAGCGCCTGCTGGATGTTGCGGCTGATCTTGCCGGCCTCGGTCACGCCGTCGAACACGGCGGTCTCGATCACGGAGGTCACCTTCTCGGAGCCAGCGAGGGCCTCCGCAGCGCGCTCCTTGGCGGTCGACGCGGTCTTCTTGACGAACTCCCGCGCGGACTCCGGCACTTCCATCGTCTGCAGGTTCTTGAACGCGTCGGTCACCGGCGCAAAGGCATCCTTGACGGTGTCGAACACGGTATTGGTCTCGGTGGTCATGGCTGTCTCCATCCTCAATGCTTCTGAGCTATGGGCTCACTCCGTCCCTTATGAAACCGGAGTAACTCAACTATATCACTCCGAATGGTGCATCGCAATATAAATATTGCAATGCACCATTCTGGGAGAATGGGAGGACAGGACTGGCAACCGCCGAGCGCCCCGTGCACGTCGGCGCGTCCGGAGAGGGCGAACCTCAATGCTCGGCAGGGGCGCCGCCGGGCTTTTTGTTGCGGTTCTTTCCCGACCGGACCGGCTCGGCCGGCTTCGAAGCCGCAACGTCAGCCTTGGGCTCGGCGTCGACCGGCTGCGACGGCTTCATCAACGCGTCGAGCATGGCCCGGATCTCGCGCAACTCCGCCTCGATCGCGAGGGTCGGTGACGGATCCGGTGCATTGGCAGCGTTCCGCATCTGGTCGAGCAATGCTTTGATCTCGCCCAACTGAGGCGTGACGTCGATGGCGGGTTTTGCCGCCGGTTGCGGAGCCTTGGTTGCGGCAAGAAGCTCGTTGAGCAAGTGCTTGATTCCGTTCAAGTCCGGCGTCACGTCGACCGGCGGCGCCACAACCGGCGTCGGCGCCTTGGATGCGGCGAGAAGCGAATCGAGCAAGCTCTTGATCTCGTTCAACTGCGGAGCGGGATCGGCGGGCGCCTTCGCAGGCACCTGCGTGGTCGCCAGCAGCTCCTTCAACAGCGCCCGCGTCTCCGCCAGCTCGCCCTCGATGGAGGCGAGCCGCTCATTCAAGGCGGTGAGCTGACCACGGCTCGGCACGTTCATGCCGGCGAAGTAGTTTTCCATCAGATCGACCATGGGCTTCTGTCCGTTTCCTGAACCAGTTGCGGGATCATCGGAGGATGGACGGGGCGTCACGCCCATCGGGCGCAGCCGCGTGAAGGCGCTGAAGCTCTTCTGCATCTCACCGACCATCTGCTGCCAGAATGCGATCGGGTCGCCGGATTTGTTCGCCATCGGCACGCTCCTTCAGACCAACACAAGACTCAAACACAACCTCTCATAGCACGCCTTCGCTGCGGTGCGGGAGAACTTGTAGCTTGCTTCTCTCAAGCAACAGAACCATGCCATAGAGGGTTCCGAGCCTTGAACGAGGGATCACGTGACTGCAACTGCTCATCAGCCGCCGCAGACGGTGCGCGCCAACGGTATCGACATCTGCTACGAGATCTTCGGCGACCCGGCGGCCCCTCCCCTCGTGCTGATCATGGGCCTCGGCGGGCAGATGATCATTTGGTACGACGAGTTCTGCGAACAACTCGCAAGCCGCGGCTTCCGCGTGATCCGCTTCGACAACCGCGACATCGGCCAGTCGAGCAAGCTGCATGGCGGCCGCCGGCTGACGCCGTTCGAGCTGATCAAGCTGCGGTTCTTCAACATTCCCGTCTCCGCGCCCTACAAGCTGCTCGACATGGCCAAGGACACGGTCGGCCTGATGGACGCGCTCGACATCAAGTCGGCGCATCTGGTCGGCGCGTCGATGGGCGGCATGATCGCACAGGAGATCGCGATCTCCTTTCCGCAGCGCGTGCGCTCGCTGACGTCGATCATGTCGACGACCGGCAATCCGCGCATCCCGCCGCCGACGCGCGAGGTCGCGATGCTGCTGATGGCACCCCGCCGAAGACCAAGGACGAGTACATCAAGCGCTTCCAGAAGACCTGGAAGGCGCTGCGCGTCGGCTCGTTTCCCGAGGACGAGGCAAATGACGTGGCGCTCGCCGAACGCTGCTTCGCGCGCGGCATCAATCCAGCCGGCGTCGGACGTCAGTTGCGCGCGATCCTGGCCTCCGGCAGCCGCAAGCCGCGGCTGCATCTGGTGACGGCGCCGACACTCGTGATCCACGGCAAGGTCGACCCGCTGGTTCATCCCACCGCCGGCAAGGACACTGCGGAGTCGATTCCGAATGCCAAGCTCCTGATGATCGACGGCATGGGCCACGCCACCCCGCGGCCGATGTGGCCGCAGATCATCGACGCGATCGCCGAGCACGCGCACGGCGCGAATGCGCAGGCGGCTTAGGAGAGCCGACGCGCTGCGTCGGCACGCTTGACGGCATCTCTTGTTGTTTGGCTCGGCCGCAGCCTCTCACTCTGACGCGCTATCTGCCTCGGCCGTTCTTCAACCGAACCGCCGCCGCCGCCATTCGATCAGCTTGGCGCTGACCTCTTCCGGCTGCTCCTGCTGTGTCCAATGGCCGCTGTCGCGGACGAGGTACTTCTCCAGGTCCGGCACCAGTTTCTCCATGCCGTCGGCGGCCGAGGGCGGCAGCACGGCGTCGTTCTGCGCCATGATCATCAGCGCCGGCACGCGCACCGTATGATCGAGCCCTTCCGAGCGCTGCCAGTTGCGCGTCATGTTGCGATACCAGTTGATGCCGCCGGTGAAGCCGGTGCGCGTGAAGGTGTCGACGAACACCTGCTTCTCAGCCTCCGACAGGATCGGCTGCCGCATGTCCTTGGCGGCGTCATAGGCCGCAATCATCTGCGGGAACGCCAGATTGAGCGATGGCGACGCTGCGATTCCGCCGACCGGCGGCTCCGTCGGCGGCGCATCGCTGCGCGGCAGCGGCTTGCGCATGAAGGCATCGAAGGTCTCCCCGACACGGCTGCCGAAGATGCGGTCCGGCTCGCGTGCGGGATCCTGGAACTGCACGATGTACATCATGTCGCCGAACCGCTTGCGCATGATGCCGATGGGATCGGCGGGCGCGCGCGGCAGATGTGGCGTGTTGATGCCGACCACGCCGGCGACACGCTGCGGATAGCGCAGCGGCATCTGCCAGACGACGAAACCGCCCCAATCGTGACCGACGAAGATCGCCTTGTCGATCTTCAGGTGATCGAGCAGACCGACGAGGTCGGCGGTGAGATGCTCGAGATCATAGGCATCGACCGGCTCCGGCCGGTCTGTCGCGCCATAGCCGCGCTGATCGGGCGCGATGACGCGGATGCCGGCGTCGGCCAGCGCCTTGATCTGATGCCGCCACGAGAAGGCCAGTTCCGGCCAGCCGTGACAGAGGATCATCGGCGGCCTGTCGCTGACGGGGCCCGCCTCGTAATAGCCCATGCGAATGCCGTTGGTCGTCGCGAACTGCAGCGCCGGCATCCAAGACGGATCGGTCATGCATCCTCCCCTGAAGCTGTTCAGCCGGCCTTTTTCGACCGGTCTTCGGCTCCGGCGTGGAGCCTGCTCCATGCCGTGACGTCAGGCCACGTCTCTTCGGAGTTCCGCGCAAGCGAAATCCGTGCGGCCGTCGGCCGCGTCAGGCCGACTTCTTGTCGTTCGAGCGGCTGCCGCCGAGGCCCGTCATGGTCAGCATCAGGTCCTGAAACCGTTCGGCCAGGCGGGGATCGAACGTGAACCAGCTCTGCATGATGGCTTCAGGCGTGAGCTTGTCGATGTTGCTCGTCATCTGGTTCTGCAGCCGGTCCATGACCGCGGCCTGCATCGGACCGACATCGGGAAGTCCGAAAAACTGCCGCGCTTCGAGCGGTGTGCAATCGATCTCGATATTGACTTTCATGTCCGCTCCGCTGTTCGAACCATCCCGACGCCAGTCCCGGGCCGGGCTCCCTTCACCAGGAGACCCATCCCGGACTCGCGGCCCGGGGGCGTCCAGTATCACCGCGCCGGCCCCCTCTAGCAAGCGGCGCGTTGCTGCAGGTGCGCAATTCCCAGGACATGGTCAATCCGGCGAGCCCTCAGCCCCATCCCGGACGCCGCCGCTCGCGTGCGCTGCACAGCGGCCGCGGGGGATAACCATATCGTTTAGGCTTAAACAAACTGCACTTGTGTGCCGCCGCTGAACTCTGGCAACATATTCGGATCGATCTGCCGCGGGTCGTACGGCGCACCGCCAGGCCAGAGCCAACGGGCTCAGTTCATTCCGGCGCGGCATCAGACTTGCAAGCATATCGCCCGGCGTCTTGTTGCTTCTTGAAGTTCGTGCAAGAGGCGCTGCAGACAACACGAACTTCGAAGCAAAACAGGCCGGACACAATCGCGCCTGCCGAAAAACCAAGCGTCAAACGCGGAGAATTTGGACATATGTCGGGACGCAAATCCCTGCTCATCGCGGCAGCGGTCGCATTCGGCCTCGCCGTCATGCCGGCTTCGGCCCAGACCCTGCGCTATGCCAACCAGGGCACCCTGAAATCGCTCGATCCCTACACCTTCAAGGAATCGACCACGATTGCGCACCATGCTCACGTCTATGAGGGGCTGACCGCGCGCGACAAGGATCTGAAGATCATCCCCGCGCTGGCCGAGAGCTGGGAAACGCCCGAGCCGACCCGCTGGCGCTTCCATCTGCGCAAGGGCGTCAAGTTCCACAATGGCGAACCCTTCACCGCCGACGACGTGATCTTCTCCGCCGATCGCGTCCGCGCCACCGGATCCAACTTCCTGTCCAACGTTCCGCCGGACGCAAAATTCATCAAGGTCGACGACTACACCGTCGACGTGAAGCTCGATGCCCCCAATCCCATCCTGATCTCGCAATGGGATACGTGGTACATCATGAGCAAGAAGTGGTGCGAGGACAACAACTCGGTCGCGCCGACTCCGGTGTCGGCAACCACGCCGAGCTACGCCGCGCTGCATGAGAACGGCACCGGTCCCTTCATCATCGAGAGCCATCAGCCCGGTGTGAAGACAGTGTTCAAGGTCAATCCGAACTGGTGGGGCAAGCCCGAGCACAATCTCAAGGAGATCGTGTTCACCACCATCGCCTCCGACGCCACGCGCGTGGCCGCGCTGCTGTCCGGCGAGGTCGACATCATCGAGCCGGTGCCGGTGCAGGATATCGGCCGCGTCGATTCCAGCCCGAACGCCCATGTCCTGAAGGGACCGGAGCTGCGCACGATCTTCCTTGGCATGGACGAGACGCGCGACGAGCTCTTGTACTCCAACGTCAAGGGCAAGAACCCGTTCAAGGACATCCGCGTCCGCGAGGCCTTCTACAAGGCGATCGACGTCGAGCTGATCAAGACCCGCGTCATGCGCGGCCTGTCGACCCCGTCGGCGCTGATGATCGCCCCGCAGCTCTATGCGCTGTCGAAGGACTTCACCCGGCCGAAATACGATCCCGACGCGGCCAAGAAGCTGCTGACGGAGGCCGGCTATCCCGACGGCTTCGAGGTCGGCATGGACTGTCCGAACGACCGCTACGTCAACGACGCCGCGATCTGCCAGGCCGTGGTCGGCATGCTCGCCCGCATCGGGGTCAAGGTGAACCTGAACGCCCAGCCCAAGGCGCAGTACTTCGCCAAGGTGCTGAAGCCCGGGGGCTACAACACCTCGTTCTTCCTGCTCGGCTGGACGCCCTCCTCGATGGACGCGCACAACGTGATGCACGACATCATGGGCTGCCGTGACGACGCCAAGGACCCGACCCGGGGCGAGGCCAATCTCGGCAACTACTGCAACAAGGAGTTCGACGCCCTGACCGACAAGGTCCTGGTCGAGACCGATACCGCCAAGCGCAATCAACTGATCAAGCAGGCGTTCGAGATCGGCATCAAGGATTACGGCTACATCCCGCTGCATCAGCAGGCGGTGGCCTGGGGCGTCTCGAAGAAGGTGAATATCCCGCTGCGCGCCGACAACGCCGTGCTGCTGTTCCTCGCCACCAAGACCGAGTAGTCCACACGCGACGACGAGTCCCGGAAAGCAGAACTGCTTTTCGGGACTTTTCATTTCCTGCGGCAAGTGCTACGCGCCGCCGCATCTCGAAGGACCTGAAAGGATCAGATGCTCGCCTTCGCGCTTCGCCGAGCAATTCAGGCCATCGGCGTCATGATCGCCGTCGGAATCATCGCGTTCGCCATGTTCCGCTTCGCCGGAGATCCGGTGAGCCAACTCGTGCCGATCGACGCGTCGGCCGCGGAACGGGCCAGCATCCGCCAGTCGCTTGGGCTCGACGATCCGTTCATCGTGCAGTTCGGCCGCTATCTGTTCGACGCGGCACAGTTCAAGTTCGGCGTCTCCTATCAGTTCCGGCAGCCGGTCTCCGATCTGCTCAAGGAGCGCATGCCCGCGACGCTGGAGCTCGCGGTCTGCGCGACGATCCTGGCGCTGTTCTTCGGCATCCTGATGGGCGTGTTCTCGGCGCTGCACCGCGACTCCCTGCTCGCCAAGCTGTTCCAGATGCTGTCGCTGATCGGCATCTCCCTGCCGACCTTCCTGATCGGCATCCTCCTGATCTACCTGTTCTCGGTCACGCTGGGCTGGCTGCCGTCGTTCGGCCGCGGCGACACCGTCAGGTTCGGCTGGTGGACATCGGGCCTGTTCACCGTCTCCGGCTGGAAGGCGCTGATCATGCCCTCGATCACGCTCGGCCTGTTCCAGATGACCTTGATCATGCGGCTGGTCCGCGCCGAGATGCTCGAGGTGCTGCGCACCGACTACATCCGCTTCGCCCGCGCCCGTGGGCTGACCACGCGCGCGATTCATTTCGGCCATGCCCTGCGCAACACGCTGGTGCCGGTGATCACCGTGGTCGGCCTGCAGTTCGGCTCGGTGATCGCGTTCTCGATCATCACCGAGCAGGTGTTCCAATGGCCGGGCATGGGCCTGTTGTTCGTGCAGGCGGTGCAGAATGTCGATATCCCGATCATGGCGGCCTACCTGATGATGGTGTCGCTGATCTTCGTCACCATCAATCTCGTGGTTGATATCCTCTACACCGTGGTCGATCCGCGCCTGCGCGCGACCATCAGCCGTCCGGCCTGATCATGAGCGACGCAGCCCTTCCCCACCCCACTCCCGTCGAGGCGCCGCGCGCCGCCGACGGCTGGCTGAAGCGCGCGCTTGCGAGCGACCTGTTCTACTCGTTCCGCCGCTCCAAGCTGACGGTCGCCGCGGCCGTGATCACGCTGTTGTTCTTCCTGCTGGCGATCTTTGCGCCGCTGCTGTCGCCGCAGAACCCGTTCGACCCGGCCCAGTTGCAGCTGTTGAACTCGCGGATTTCGCCGCTATGGACCGCCGACGGACAGAGCCCGTTCCTGCTCGGCACCGACGAGCAGGGCCGCGACGTGCTCTCGGCCATCCTCTACGGCCTGCGCATCTCGCTCCTGGTCGGCATTCTCGGCGTCGCCTTTTCCGGCGCGCTCGGCATCGGCCTCGGCCTGATCGCGGGCTATTTCGGCGGCCGGGTCGACACCGTGATCATGCGCATCGCCGACGTCCAGCTCACCTTTCCGCCGATCCTGATTGCTCTGCTGGTCAACGGCATCGCCAAGTCGGTGTCCGGCAACCGGCTGGACTGGCTCAGCATGCTGGTCGTGCTCGTTCTGGCGATCGGCCTCTCCTTCTGGGTGCAATATGCGCGCACGGTGCGCAGCTCGGTCCTCGTCGAGAAGAACAAGGACTACGTCGCCGCAGCACAACTGATCGGCCTGCCTGCGCCCGTCATCATGCTGCGCCACGTGCTGCCCAACACCACCGGTCCCGTGCTGGTGATCGCCACCATCAACCTGGCGCTGGCGATCATCACCGAGGCGACCTTGTCGTTCCTCGGCTCCGGCATGCCCGAAACGATGCCCTCGCTCGGGACCCTGATCCGGATCGGCAACAACTATCTGTTCGCCGGCGAATGGTGGATCGTCGCCTTCCCCGGCATCGCTTTGGCCGGACTGATCCTCGCCATCAACCTGCTCGGCGATTGGCTGCGCGACGCCCTCAACCCGAAACTGCGATGACCCGCGTGAATGCGTCCTTCCGAGGCTTGAGCTCATGACCGCCCCCGTTCTGTCCGTGCGCAACCTGCAGGTCGAGTTCGCGACCCGGCGCGGCACTCTGCGCGCGATCGACGGCGTTTCATACGACATTGCCAAGGGCGAGGTGCTCGGCGTCGTCGGCGAATCCGGCGCCGGCAAGTCCGTCACCGGCCTTGCCGTGATCGGCCTGATCGATCCTCCGGGCCGCATCTCCGGCGGCGAGATCCAGCTCTCCGGCCTGCGCATCGACAATCTGCCCCCGGAGGAGATGCGCAAGGTGCGCGGCAAGCGCATCGGCATGATCTTCCAGGATCCGCTGACCTCGCTCAATCCGCTGTATCGCGTCGGCGACCAGATCGTCGAGACCATCAGGACCCATACCAACCTCACCGAGCAGCAGGCGCGCAAGCGTGCCATCGACCTGCTCGCCGAGGTCGGCATATCAGCGCCCGAGAAGCGCATCGACGGCTATCCGCACGAATTCTCCGGCGGCATGCGCCAGCGCGTCGTGATCGCGCTGGCGCTGTGCGCCGAGCCGGAGTTGATCATCGCCGACGAGCCGACCACCGCGCTTGACGTCTCCGTGCAGGCGCAGATCATCTCGCTGATCAAGCGGCTCGGCCGCGACCACGGCACCGCCGTGATGCTCGTGACCCACGACATGGGCGTGATCGCCGAGACCTGCGACCGCGTCGCCGTGATGTATGCCGGCCGCGTCGCCGAGATCGGTCCGGTGCAGGAGGTGATCAACAACCCGCTGCATCCCTACGCCAAGGGCCTGATGGGCGCGATCCCGACGCTCGCGGGCGAGGAGAAGCGGCTGGTGCAGATCCCGGGCTCGATGCCGCGACTGTCCGCGATCCCGCCCGGCTGCTCGTTCAATCCGCGCTGCAGCTTCGCCTTCGACCGCTGTCGCGTCGACCGGCCGGAGCCGCTGCGCCACGGCACGCAGGCGGTCGCGTGCCATCTGTACGATCGCGCGACGGAGACCGCGGCATGACCGATTTCGTCGAGGTCAAGAACCTGCGCCGGGTGTTCGATGTCTCGAAGCCCTGGCTCAACCGCGTCATCGAGCGTCAGCCGCAGGAGTTCCTGAAGGCGGTCGACGGCGTCAGCTTCGGCATCAGGAAGGGCGAGACCTTCGCGCTGGTCGGCGAATCCGGCTCGGGCAAGACCACGGTCGCGCGCATGGTGGTCGGGCTGCTGGCGCCGACGTCGGGCGAGGTCATCATCGACGGCGTCTCGATGAGCGAAGCGCGCCAGGCCCAGGTTCGGCGCAAGCTGCGCCGCCGCATCCAGATGGTGTTCCAGGATCCTTACGCGAGCCTCAATCCGCGCTTTCGCGTCGATAGCATCATCGCCGAGCCGATCCGCGCCTTTGACATCATCGAGGGTGAGCGCCAGATCAAGGACCGTGTCGGCGAGCTCCTGACCCTCGTCGGCCTGCATCCCGACGACGGCCAGAAATTCCCGCACGAATTCTCCGGCGGCCAGCGCCAGCGCATCGCCATCGCGCGCGCGCTCGCCTCCGAGGCCGAGTTCATCGTCTGCGACGAGCCGACCTCGGCGCTCGATGTCTCCGTGCAGGCGCAGATCCTCAATCTGATGCGCGATTTGCAGGACAAGTTCGGGCTGACCTATCTGTTCATCAGCCACAATCTCGCGGTCGTGCGCCACATGGCGAGCCGCATCGGCGTGATGTATCTCGGCCGCATCGTCGAGATCGCCGACGGGCGCACGCTGTTCAGCGATCCGCGCATGCCCTACACCAAGATGCTGCTCGGCGCGGTGCCGGACCTGTCGATGTCCGGCCGCCAGCGCATTCCGGTGAAGGGCGAGATCCCGAACCCGATCAATCCGCCGTCGGGCTGCACCTTCAACCCACGCTGTCCACTCGCATTCGATCTCTGTCGGCAGCAGTCGCCGGAGCTGATCGGCGGTGTGGCCTGTCATGCAGTGAACCAGCCGGCTGATACGGCCGTTGTGACGGCATCAGTTGCGTGAAGCGTCGAGACGTAAATGGGGTCGTCATTGCGAGGAGCGAAGCGACGAAGCAATCCAGAGTCCCGTCGGAACCCTGGATTGCTTCCGCGGAGCCTGTCATCCGGCCGCGCTTTGCGCGGACCGGGTGGCTCGCAATGACGGCGACTAATCAGAAAGATCAAACGGCGCCATGAGCTTCATCAACCCCGATCCCTTCACGACCCGCCCCGAGATCGACGGCACCTTCGGCGTCGTCACCTCCACGCACTGGCTGGCGACCGCCGTCGGCATGGCGATGCTGGAGCGCGGCGGCAACGCCTTCGATGCCGGCGTCGCGGCGGCCTTCACCCTGCAGGTGGTCGAGCCGCACCTCAACGGCCCCGGCGGCGACGTGCCGATCATCCTGCACGACGTCAAGCGTGGGCGCACCGAGGTGATCTGCGGCCAGGGCCCGGCGCCATCAGGCGCCACCATCGCGCACTACAAGAACGAAGGCCTCGACATGGTGCCCGGCACCGGACTCTTGGCGGCCTGCGTGCCCGGCACCTTCGAGTCCTGGATGCTGCTGCTGCGCGACTATGGCACGATGCGGCTGCGCGACGTGCTGGAGCCGGCAATTTCCTACGCGCGCGACGGCTATCCGCTGGTCGAGCGCGTCTCCGCGACGATCCAGACCGTCGAGCAGCTGTTCAAGACGCACTGGCCGACCTCCGCCGCGCTCTATCTGCCCAATGGCGAGGTGCCGAGGCCGGGCACGCTGTTCACCAATCCACAGCTCGCGGACACCTACGCGCGCATCCTGAGTGAAGGCGAAAGCGCGGGTGCTGATCGCGACGCGCAGATCGAGCGCGCGCGCAAGGCCTGGTCGCAGGGCTTCGTCGCCGAGGCGATCGACCGCTTCTGCCGAACGCAGGAGGTGATGGACGTCTCCGGCGCGCGCCACAAGGGCGTGCTGACCGCCGACGACATGGCGCGCTGGCAGCCGACCATCGAGGCGCCGCTGACCTACGCGTACGGCCGCTACACCGTGTGCAAAGCCGGCGTCTGGAGCCAGGGTCCGGTGCTGCTGCAGCAGCTCGCACTGCTGAAGGGCTTTGCGCTCGATGGCCTCGATCCCACCGGACCTGACTTCATCCATTGGCAGATCGAAGCCGCCAAGCTCGCCTTCGCCGATCGCGAGGCGTTCTACGGCGATCCGAAGTTTGCCGACATCCCGATCGGCACGCTGCTGTCCGATGCCTACAACGACGAGCGGCGCAAGCTGATCACGGACAAAGCGTCGCTCGAGCTGCGTCCCGGCACGCTCGACGGCTACGGCGCCAAGGTCAAGCTGCGCGAGGCGCAGGGCCACCGCGAGGCGGTCGGCGCAATGGGCTCGGGCGAGCCGACCGTCGGCCGCTTCGGCGAGGTGCGCGGCGACACCGTGCATTTCGACATCATCGATTCCCAAGGCAACATGATCTCGGCGACGCCCTCCGGCGGCTGGCTGCAATCATCGCCGGTCATCCCCGAGCTCGGCTTCTGCCTGGGGACGCGCGCGCAGATGTTCTGGCTCGAGGAGGATCATCCGGCCGCGCTGGTGCCCGGCAAGCGGCCGCGCACCACGCTGTCGCCGACCATGGCGCTGCGCGACGGCGAGCCCTACGTCGCCTGGGGCTCGCCCGGCGGCGACCAGCAGGACCAGTGGAACACGCAGTTCTTCCTGCGCCACGTCCATGCCGGCATGAACCTGCAAGAGTCGATCGACGCGCCGGCGTGGCACTCCGAGCACTTCCCGATCTCGTTCTGGCCGCGCACCGCACGCCCCGGCGTGCTCGTGGTCGAGAACCGCGTGCCCAAGGCGACCGTCGAGGAGCTGCGCCGCCGCGGCCACATCGTCGAAGTCGGTCCGGACTGGTCGGAAGGCCGGCTCACCGCGGCCTCCCGCGTGGGCCGCCGCCGCCGCGCCGCGGCCAACCCACGGGGCATGCAGGGTTACGCCGCCGGACGATAAGAGAGCAACGACGATGACCTGGTCGATCATTGCCAAGGACGATCTCACCGGCCGGATCGGCATCGCCGTCGCCACCCGCTTCTTCGCCGTCGGCGCACGCGTGCCCTTCATCGTCGCCGGCCACGGCGGCATCGCCACACAGGCGCTGGTCAATCCGTATTACGGTATCGACGGCGTGACGCTGCTGCGCGATGGTCGGCATCCGCGCGAGATCGTGCAACTGCTGACATCTGCCGATCCCGGCCGCGAGAGCCGCCAGCTCCACATCCTCGATCGCAACGGCCAGATTGCCGCCCACACCGGCCGCGACTGCATCGACTGGTGCGGCCATCTCGAAGGCCGGGGCTTTTCCATTGCCGGCAACATGCTGGCCGGCCCGCAGGTGCTCAACGAAACCGCGAACGCGTTTCTCGCCCATGGCGCCCTGCCCCTCGCGGAGCGGCTGATCGCGGCCATGAAGGCCGGCGAGGCCGCCGGCGGTGACAAGCGCGGCAAACAATCCGCTGCCCTCCTGGTCCACGGCAAGGAGGAATGGTCCGAGCTCGACCTGCGCGTCGACGATCACCCCGATCCGCTGGCAGAGCTCGCACGATTGGAGAGCGTCAGCCGCAAGCATTGGGCGGTGTTTCGGCAGTTCATGCCGACGCGCGACAATCCGGCTGGCGTCACCGATCGCGCGACCATCGATGCCGGCATCGCGGCTGCCCTCGCGAACCAGACATGAGAGATCGCGTCGCCGCAGGGCCTGGAAGGACCGCGCGGGACCGGGGTTGGTATGAACAGTACAACAACGCAGGCTGCATTGCGTAAGGGGAATCGGATGATGAGGAATTGGTACCTGGCCGCGCTTGCGGCTGTCGTCATGGCCTCGTGCGGGTCCGCCGCGCAGGCACAGACCACCTTGCGCATCGGCCTTGCCGAGGACCCCGACGTTCTCGATCCGACCATGGCCCGCACCTATGTCGGCCGCATCGTCTTCGCCGCCACCTGCGACAAGCTGTTCGATATCGACGAGAAGCTGAACATTGTCCCGCAACTGGCGCTGTCGCAGCAGACCTCCGCCGATGGCAAGGAGGTCACGATCAAGCTCCGGCCCGGCGTGAAGTTTCATGACGGCGAGCCGTTCGACGCCGAGGCCGCCAAGTTCTCGCTCGACCGCCACCTCACCTTCCCCGGCTCGTTCCGCAAGCCCGAGCTGGCGTCGCTCGATCATGTCGACGTCGTCGATCCCCTCACGATCAAGCTCGTCCTGAAGGCGCCGTTCTCGCCGCTGATCGCCCAGCTCACCGACCGCGCCGGCATGATGGTGTCGCCGAAGGCCGCCAAGGAGGCGGGCGACAAGTTCGGCCTGCATCCGGCCTGCGCCGGTCCGTACAAGTTTGTCGAACGTGTCCAGCAGGACAAGATCGTGTTCGAGAAGTTCGCCGACTACTGGAACAAGGACAACGTCTTCATCGACAGGATCGTCTATCAGCCGATCGTCGATGCCACGGTGCGGCTGGCGAACCTGAAGTCGGGCGGCCTCGACCTGATCGAGCGCGTGCTCGCCACCGACATCAAGGATGTCCGCGCCGATTCCAGGCTTGCGCTGTCGACCGCGATCGAGCTCGGCTATCAGGGCATCACGCTCAACATCGGCAAGGACAAGGCCAAAGGCCCACTCAGCCAGTCCGCCAAGGTGCGCCAGGCGCTCGATCTGTCGATCGACCGCGAGGCGCTCAACCAGGTGGTGTTCAACGGCGAATTCATGCCGGGCAACCAGTGGGTCAATCCCTCGCATCCCTATTATCAGAAGGCCTTCCCGGTGCGTGCCCGCGATGTCGAGAAGGCCAAGGCGCTGCTGAAAGAGGCCGGCGTGACGCCGCCTGTCGCGGTCGACTTCATGGTACCGAAGGGCGCCGAGACCGAGGCGGCCGCCCAGGTGGTACAGTCGATGGCCGCCGAGGCCGGCTTCGACCTGAAGATCCGGGTGACGGAGTTTGCGACCTCGCTGAAGCAGGCCGAGGCCGGCGACTATCAGGCGTTCATGCTGTCATGGAGCGGCCGGATCGATCCCGATGGCAACAGCTACGTGTTCCTGCACAGCAACGCGCCGCAGAACTACAGCGTCTGGGCCAACGCCGAGGCCGACAAGGCGCTCAGCGACGCGCGGCTGGTGACCGACATGGCCCAGCGCAAGGCGCTTTACGAGAAGCTGACCAAGCTCGAGATCGAGGACGAGCCGATCCTCTACCTCTACCACCGCCGTATCCTGATCGCGCACACCAAGAAGCTGGAAGGCTACAAGCAGATGCCCGACGGTCTCGTGCGCGTGGTCGGGCTGAAGCTGAAGTGAGCGGTCGGGTTGAAGCCGACGTGAGCCTGTCGCGTATGCCATTGCCGTCGCGGCGAACTCACTCTGCTCCCTCCCCCTTGTGGGGAGGGCTGGGGTGGGGGTGCCACGAACGCCGACCTCCCTTGGGGTACCCCTCTCCCTGTCCCTCCCCCACAAGGGGGAGGGAACGCTGGGAGCGCGACCTGTATCTGAACGCGGGTATTTTCAGAGTCGCAGGAAGAGCTGCCCATGCTGACCTTCCTCGCCCGCCGCATCGCCCAGATCATCCCGACGCTGATCTTCGTCTCGATCCTGATCTTCTCGTTGCAGCAACTGCTGCCCGGCGATCCCGCACTGGTGATGGCCGGCGAGGAGCGCGATCCGGCGGTGATCGAGCAGATCCGCAAGCAGTATCGCCTCGATCAGCCGCTGCCCGTTCAATACGGCTACTGGATCAAGGGCGTGCTCTCGGGCGATTTCGGCGAGTCGCTGCGCATCAAGATGCCGGTGCGCGATCTCATCCTGCAGAAGCTGCCCGTGACCCTGCAGCTGGCGGCGATGGCGATCGTGATCGCGTTCCTGATCGGCATTCCCGCCGGCATCGTCTCCGCCGTGAAGCGCGGCACGGCCTGGGACTACGCCGCCAACCTGTTCGCGCTGTGGGGCATCTCGACGCCGAACTTCTGGCTCGGCATCATGCTGATCTTCCTGTTCTCGATCCAGCTCGGCTGGCTCCCCGCCTCCGGTTACGTCTCGCCCGCCGAGGACTGGCGGGCCAGTCTCGCCGCCACCATCATGCCGGCCTTCGTGCTCGGCAATGCCATCGCCGCGATCCTGATGCGCCATACCCGCAGCGCCATGCTGCAGGTCCTGGGCAGCGACTACATCCGCACCGCGCGCGCCAAGGGCATCTCCGAACGCCAGGTCATCCTGCGCCACGCGCTGCGCAATGCCCTGACGCCGGTCATCACGCTGGGCGCGCTCGAGCTCGGGACGCTGTTGTCCGGCGCCGTGCTGACCGAGCAGATCTTCTCGATCCCCGGCTTCGGCAAGCTGATCGTCGATGCCGTGTTCAACCGCGACTACGCGGTGGTTCAGGGCGTCGTGCTGGTCACCGCCACCGTCTATATCACGCTGAACCTGATTGCCGATCTCGCTTATGTCCTTGTCAATCCACGCCTGAGGAGCTGACATGGTCGAGACGATCCTGTCGGCTCCGCACGTAGCCCGCGCCCTCGCCCCGCTCGAGCGGCCGATGCAGCGCACCTGGCGGCGCCTCGTCAAGCGCAAGGGCGCCATGGTGGGGCTCGGCCTGATCGCGGCCTTCATCCTGCTCGCCCTGTTCGCGCCATTGGTGGCGCCCTACGATCCGATCAAGACGAGCTGGTCGCTGGTGCGCAAGGCCCCGTCGGTGGCGCACTGGTTCGGCACCGACGATCTCGGCCGCGACGTGCTGGCCCGCGTGATCTACGGCGCGCGGGCCTCGCTCTTGGCTGGTGCGATCTCCGTCGCCATCGCGCTGGCGATCGGCGTGCCCATCGGCATGCTCGCAGGCTACCGCGGCGGCTTCCTTGACGCCCTGATCAGCCGCATCACCGACGCGATGCTGGCCTGCCCGTTCCTGATCCTGGCGATCGCGCTGGCGGCGTTCCTCGGCCCGAGCCTCGGCAACGCGATGATCGCGATCGGCATCTCGGCGACGCCGATCTTCGTCCGGCTGACCCGCGGCGAGGTGCTGAGCGTCAAGGTCGAGGAATATGTCGAGGCCGCGCGCAGCGTCGGCGACACCGACGTGCAGATCGCCGTCCGGCACATCCTGCCGAACATCATGCCGGCGCTGCTGGTGCAGGCGACGCTGTCGGTCGCCGCCGCGATCATCGCCGAGGCCGCGCTGTCGTTCTTAGGCCTGGGCCAGCAGCCGCCGGCCCCGTCCTGGGGCAGCATGCTCAACGCCGCCCAGCGCTTCCTCACCAACGCACCCTGGATGGCGATCTGGCCGGGGCTAGCGATCTTCCTCGTCGTGCTTTCCCTCAACCTGCTGGGCGACGGCCTGCGCGACGCGCTCGATCCGCAGCAGGAGGAGTGAGGCGACCTGTGTCGGAGGTTTCGTCATGATGCTGCTGGCTCGGATGGAAGAGGATCTCCTGCGATTGCTGACGTTCATCGATATCGGCGCAGGAGCGATCATCCTGGCGATGGCGTTCCGCGAACGCATTCTGATGGCGGGCCACACACCGGAATGGCACGGCCTGTTCTCGCGCCGGCGTCCCCTGGCAAGTCAGTACTCAGAGCCTTATCGGACTCATTTCCATCGATCACTCCAATACATGGCCGCCTTTCTGCTCATCGTCGGCATCGCCGTGATGCTGCTCCTGCTCGACGATTTCTTCTTCACGAGGCCATCGTGCTGAGCGACGCCGGCGCTTTAGACCGACGCCGGCGCTCCACCCTCCGCTGTCGTCCCGGCGTTCGCGGGACGACAGCGTGAGCGTTGAGAGAGCGTCCAAAACAAAACGGCGGCTGCCGAGGCAGCCGCCGTTGATATCGTGAGACCAGGCGCCCTCGTCACGTCGCCTTCAGCGCATGATCGGTCTCGGCGTCGAACTGGGCGATCTGCCGGGCGCGCTGCGATTTGGCGGCAGCCTGGTGGTTGGTGGCGATGACGGTGTAGACGGCCGGCAGCACGAACAGTGTGAACAAGGTGCCGATCGACATGCCGGCGACGACGACGAGGCCGATCGAGAACCGGCTGGCGGCGCCGGCGCCGGACGCGGTCAAGAGCGGGATCAGGCCGGTGACCATCGCCGCCGTGGTCATCAGGATCGGCCGCAGACGGATGCGGGCCGAGGTCTCGATCGCCCTTCGGCGGTCCATCCCCTCATTGAGCTGCAGCTCGTTGGCGAACTCCACCATCAGGATGCCGTGCTTGGTGATCAGGCCGACCAGGGTCAACAGGCCGACCTGGGTGTAGATGTTCATCGTCGCGAGGCCGAAGAACAGCGGGATCAGCGCGCCGACGATCGCCATGGGCACGCTGATCATGATCACCAGCGGATCGCGCAGGCTCTCGAACTGCGCCGCCAGCACCAGGAAGATGATGATCAGCGCGAAGCCGAAGGTGATGGCGAGCTGATTGCCCTCCTGGACGTATTGACGGGCGTCGGCGAGATAGTCGTGGCTGAAGCCGGACGGCAGGTTCTTGGCCTGCTTCTCCAGGAAGTCGACCGCCTGCCCGACGGTGACGCCCGGCATCGGCACGGCGGAGAAGGTCGCCGAGTTGAGCTGGTTGAAATGCGTCAGCGAGTTCGGGTCGGTCGCGGTCTCGATGTTGACCACCGTCGACAGCGGCACCTGCTGGCCGGCCGAGGTCGCGACATAGTAGCCGGACAGCGATTCCGGCGAGATCCGCTTGTCGCGCGGCACCTGCGGAATCACCTGATAGGAGCGGCCCTCGAGGTTGAAGCGGTTGATGTAGTTGCCGCCGAGCAGTACGGCCAGCGTGTTGCCGATCGACTGCATGGTGATGCCGAGATCGCTCGCCTTGCTGCGATTGATCCAGACCTTGACCACCGGCTGGTTGAACTCGAGGTCACTGTCGGAGACGATGAACATGCCGCTCTTGCGGGCGGCGTCCTTCAGCTTGGCCATCTGATCATAGACCGCCTGGAAGCCGCTGGTCGAGCTGATCACCATCTGCACCGGCAGGCCGCCGGGGCCGCCCGGCAGCGCCGGCAGGTTGAAGGCGAAGGCGTTGATGCCCTCGATCTTCGACAGCTCCGCCTGCACCAGCGGCTTCAGCTTGATCGAGGAGCGCTTGCGCTCGTCCCACGGCTTGAGCAGCATGCCGGCGAAGCCGCCCTGCGGGCCTTGGATGCCGTTCAGGATGAAGCGGAGGTCGGTCTCGGGGAACTTCTGGAACGCCTTGTCGACCTTGTCGGTGTAGAAGTTGATATAGTCGATGTTGGCGTATTTCGGCGCCTTGGTGATCGAGAACACGATGCCCTGATCTTCCTCCGGAGCCAGCTCCTTCGAGGTGTGCATGTAGAGGAAGCCGACCAGGCCGAGGATCGTCAGCGCGAACAGCGCCGTCACCGGCCGGTAGTCGAGCGA
Organism: Bradyrhizobium oligotrophicum; assembly: GCA_050641875.1. Classification (GTDB taxonomy): domain Bacteria; phylum Pseudomonadota; class Alphaproteobacteria; order Rhizobiales; family Xanthobacteraceae; genus Bradyrhizobium; species Bradyrhizobium oligotrophicum_B. The sequence goes on along the minus strand of CP192619.1, from coordinate 4,464,245 downwards.
GCGGTCGAGCTGGCGGCCGTACCAGCGCGTCATCGCGCCGAACACGCGGTTGACGAGACGCGCAAAGCGGCCCTCATCGGCGCTCTTCAGCAGCACCGAGCACATCATCGGCGACAGGGTCAGCGCGATGACGCCGGAGACGATGACCGAGCCGGCGAGCGTGAACGCGAATTCGCGGAACAGCGAGCCGGTGAGACCGCCGAGGAAGCCGATCGGGGCATATACCGCAGCCAGCGTGATCGTCATCGAGATGACGGGGCCGACGATCTCGCGGGCGCCCTGCAGCGCAGCCTGCACGGGCGCTTTGCCCTCCTCCAGATGGCGATGGATGTTCTCCACGACCACGATGGCGTCGTCCACGACGAGGCCGATCGCCAGCACCATGGCCAGCAGGGTCAGCAGGTTGATGCTGAAGCCGAACGCCAGCATCATCGTGCAGACGCCGATCAAGGACAGCGGGATCGTCACCACGGGGATGATGACCGAGCGCAGCGAGGCCAGGAACAGGAAGATGACGACGATGACGATCAGCACGGCCTCGCCGAGCGTGTGCTCGACCTCGTCGATCGAGGACTGGATGAACTTGGTGGAGTCGTAGGCCACCTTCATCTTCATCGACGGCGGCAGGTTGCGCTCGAGGTCCGGGAACAGCGCGCGCACGCCCTTGACGATGTTGAGCGGGTTGCCCTGCGGCGTCGCGTCGACGCCGATGAAGATCGCGCGCTCGCCGTTGAAGGCAACGCTGGCGTCGGTGCTCTGCGCGGCGAGCTCGACGGTCGCGATGTCCTCCATGCGGACGAAGCCGCCGTCCTTGGCCTTGACGATCATCCGCTTGAACTGGTTGACGTCGGTCAGGCCGGTATTGGTCGTGACGTTGGAGACGATGAAGTAGCCCTTGGCCTGTCCAGCCGCGGACTGGAAGTTGTTGGCCGCGATCGCGGCGGCGACGTCGGTCGGCGACACGTTGCGGCCGGCCATCTTCTCGGGGTTCAGCCAGATCCGCATCGCAAACGTCTGGCCGCCGAGAATGTTCGCCGCGGCGACGCCGTCGACCGTCGACAGCACCGGCTGCACCACGCGCGTCAGATAGTCGGAGATCGCCGATCCCGACAGCTCCTCGCTGGAGAAGCCGAGATACATCACCGAGGTCGTCTGGCCCGTCGTCTTGGTGACGATGGGATCGTTGGATTCCTTCGGGATGAGGTAGCGGACCGAGTTCACCTTGGCGAGCACCTCGGTGAGCGCCTGGTTCGGATCGAAGTTGAGCTTGATGAACACCTGGATCGTGCTGGTGCCCTGCACCGAGGACGAGGTGATGTAGTCGACGCCCTCGGCGGAGGCGACCGCCTGCTCCAGCGGCGTGGTGATGAAGCCCTGCATCAGATCGGCGGAGGCGCCGGGATAGACGGTCGTCACGTTGACGACGGTGTTGGACAGCTTCGGATATTGCCGGATCGGCAGCACGAAGGCGGCGCGCAGGCCGAGCAGCAGGATGAGCAGGCTGACCACGACCGACAGCACCGGGCGCTTGATGAAGATATCGGTGAAACGCATCGCGGTAATCCCGTCAGCAGAAGTCGGATGAGGTCCGGGCGGGCCGCCTCAGGGCGGCCCGGCATTGGCTCGGAGGCCCGCTCAGTAGCGCGGCGGCTTCGCCGGGATCGGCGGCGGCGGATCGGTGGAGATCGCGACCGCGGCGCCGGACTGGATCTTGAGCTGGCCGACGGCGACGACGCGATCGCCCTCCTTCAGGCCCTTGAGGATCACCGCGCGGCCGTTGATACGGTCGCCGGTCTGCACATAGATCCGGTCGGCCGTCAGCGTGGTCTTGCCGTCGTCGGTCTTCTTCTCATTGATGACGAACACCGAGTCGCCATACAGCGTGTAGTCGACAGCGGTCTCCGGAACCGTCAGCACCGGCGGCTTGTCCGGCAGCACGACCGTGGTGGTCGCGAACATGCCGGGCTTGAGGATGTGCTCAGGATTGGCGATCGTCGCCTGCACCCGGATGTTGCGGGTGTCGGTCGCGATCTGCGGCTCGATCGTGGTGATCTTGCCCTCGAACGTCTTGCCCGGATAGGCATCGACGCCGACGCGCACGGTCTGTCCGACCTTGAGCTGGCCCGAGTCCTTTTCAGTCACCGTGAAGTTGACCCAGAGCTGCGACAGATCGGTCAGCGACACGATCTGCGAGCCGGCGGAAAGATACTGGCCGACTTCGACCTTGCGGACGCCGAGATCGCCGTCGAACGGCGCACGCACGAGCTTCTGCGCGATCAGCGCCTCGGTCTTGGCAACGCCGGCCTGGGCCTGGTCGTAGGCGGCCTGGGCCTGGTCGACGGTCGCTTGCGGGCCGAACTGGCGCGAGGCCAATTGCTTGGCGCGGTCGAGCGACAGTTGCGCCACGGTGACCTGGGCCTTGTAGTTGGCGAGGTCGCCCTGCTCCGGCGCATCATAGAGCTGCACCAGCGGCGTGCCCTGCTTCACCGTCGTGCCCGGCGTGAACATGATGTCGGTGATGCGGCCGGAGGCGTCGGAGGTGACGTTGACCTGATGCACGGCGGCGAGATCGCCGACTGCGGTCAACAGGTTCGGCACCGTCTCCGAACTCGCCGTAGCGACGCTGACGTTGAGCGGCGGCGGCTTCATGTTGGCGAAGAACTGCGCGATCATCTTGTCGCGGAACATGTTGAACCATACGAGACCGCCGACCAGCGCCACGAGCAGGCCGCCAACCACGATGAACCACAGCACCGGGCGGGTGCGCTTGCGCGGCTTGTCGTCGACCGGCTTTCCAGAGAGCTTGGGTTCCGTCGCAATGTTCATGTCATGCACTTTCTGCCGTCGCCGGCCGGGCCGGAGGTTGCGACAATTCGTGATCGAGGTAGCACGCAATGGCGGCATCGGTCAGTCCGATGCCGCGCAGGATGAATTCGCTGAGCTGGCGCTCCAGGCTGTCCGCAGTTCCATACGGCACACACGGAATGGATGGAAGCCGCGTCAACGCCGCCATCAATACGGTGTGATGCGCGAACCAGAACAGATCGCGGGGGCGGCCGCTGATCGTACGGCGTCCCCGGAGGCAACCGCGCTTTCCAGCGAGTTAACGAACTTGGCGCCGATCAGATCATCGATCTTCGTATACAGCAGCCTTGCGAACTCGCCATCGTCGAGATGGCTCGACGCCATCAGCCGGAGCCGCTGCTCTTCTTCCTCATTGGGGCCGTCGGCAATGCCGAGGAAATGCCGGACCATCCCGGCCATCAGCATGACCAGCGTCGCGGTCGAAGGTTCCTGGCTGAGCAGCACCTCGAAATCCGGATCGGTCTCGCACTCCTCGGTGAGGATCTCCGCGTAGAGCGCCGCCTTGGACGGGAAATGCTTGAACAGCAGCGCCTCCGAGATCGCCGCCGCGGCGGCCACGCTCTTGGTCGTTGTGCCGGCATAGCCATGACGCGCGAAGCAGCGCTTGGCTGCACCGAGGATCAGCTGCCTCCGGAGATCGCTTGTCATGCGCAAGGTGGACATCGGCCGTGAGTAAATACTCACTTGATCTATGTCAAGAAACATGCCGCGGCGCAGCAGGGTCGGCGGCCAAGTCCCTGAAATTGCAGGCGGGATTTCACCGGCGCCAAAGGCAATTCTATACCTCTCCAAAGCGGCGGATCTGCGGCACCGCTCCATCAGTGGACGCAATGCTGCGCGGGGACCACCGCGGCGGGCGCATTTTCTTCCGCCGCTCGCCGTGCGACGGTCACCGGGACAAAAACAAGAATCGGCCGGGAGGACCAGACATGACCGACGACGCAGCGCTCGCCAGCCAGTTCGATCTTGAGAGCCTGACGCCGGAGTTCTACGCCGATCCCTACCCGACCTATCGCGCGCTGCGCCGGCACGCCCCGGTCAAGCGCATGCGCAACGGCTCCTATTTCCTCACCCGCTACGACGATCTGGTCACCGCCTACAAGGCAACCAGGACGTTCTCGTCGGACAAGAAGCGCGAGTTCGCGCCCAAATACGGCAATTCGCTGCTGTACGAGCATCACACGACGAGCCTCGTATTCAACGATCCTCCGGCGCACACGCGGGTGCGCCGCCTGATCATGGGCGCGCTGTCGCCGCGCGCGATCGCCGAGATGGAGCCCGCGCTAATCGCGCTGGTCGACGGACTCCTGGACCGGATCGCCGCCAGGGACCGCTTCGAGCTGATCGAGGATTTCGCCGCGGCGATTCCGATCGAGGTGATCGGCAATCTGCTCGGCGTGCCGCATGACGAGCGCGCGCCGCTGCGCGACTGGTCGCTGGCCATTCTCGGCGCATTGGAGCCAGTGCTGACGCCGGAGCAGTTTTCCCGCGGCAACCAGGCGGTCGGCGACATGCTCACCTATCTCAAAGACCTGGTCGCGCGGCGGCGCGCGGCTCCCGGCAATCCCGAACGCGACGTGCTGACGCGGCTGATCCAGGGCGAGGCCGACGGTGAACGGCTGAGCGAGACGGAACTCTTGCACAACTGCATCTTCCTGCTCAATGCCGGCCACGAGACCACCACCAATCTGATCGGCAACGGCCTGGTCCTGCTGGGCCAGCATCCCGGCGAGCGCCGCCGGCTGATCGAAGCGCCGGGACTGATCCGCACCGCGGTCGAGGAGATCCTGCGCTACGAGAGCTCGAACCAGCTCGGCAACCGCATGACCACGGAGCCGGTCGAGCTCGGCGGCGTCAGGCTCGACGCCGGCACCTCCGTCACCCTGTGCATCGGCGCCGCCAACCGCGACCCCGCCCAGTTCGACGACCCCGAACGCTTCGACATCACCCGCCTCGCCAACCGCCACCTCGCCTTCGGCACCGGCGCCCATCAATGCGCAGGGATGGCGCTGGCCAGGCTGGAGGGCGCGGTGGCGATCTCGCGGTTCTTGGCGCGGTTTCCGAACTATCAGTTGGCGGGCGAGCCGGTGCGCGGCGGACGGGTGCGGTTTCGGGGGTTTATGAGCGTGCCGTGTGTGATTGAGGGGTGAGGCGAAGATCGCGTTACGCGGAGTGATGGGAGCACGTCAGTCCGCGCTCTGTAGGGCGGATTAGCGCAGCGTAATCCGCCGGTGACACCGCCGGACGCTGTTGAACGGCCCACATTTCCGCAGCTATATCGATCCGGTCGCAAACGGTGCTCGAACACGCGTTGGTCCATGCAAGGCCATCGCCGCCGGCGCGGCGGATTACGCTGCGCTAATCCGCCCTACGCGCTGGCGCGGTTTCCAAACTATCAGTTGACGGGCGAGCCGGTGCGCGGCGGACGGGTCAGGTTTCGAGGGTTTGCGAGAGTGCCGTGCGTGACAGCGGGGTGAGGCGAAGATCGCGCTTCAGTCCTCAGTCTGCCCAATGAAACAATGCATCGAATGCACGATACGGCGGATCACCGAGTATCGTCGGCACACGACTGTTCTCTGGCAGCAACTTCTTGAAATCATCTTTGCACAGCCGAACAAGGCCCCTTTGGAGAAGACGCGGCTCCATCTCTCTCAATAGATCAGCCACGGGCTGATGAGTGAAATGGTCAACCATCTCGAACGCCGGCAGATAGCTCGTCCCACCACCATTGATGTTCCATGATTTGATGCCTTCGCCGACCACGAAATAGGGCGACAGCCGGCTGAATAGAACGACGAGTCCCGAATATTGGCGGATCTCCGGACTCGAAGAAATCTTGAACTGATCATTGTCCCGATAGAACCACGCATCGATGTAGGACGCGTATCCCGAACCATAGTGCCCCCACTCGATCTTCGACGAGAGGACAAACTCGCGGCACAGATCTTCACATATTGCCCTATAGAAGCGAACGATCTCCTTCTCGTCGTTGGAGGACCATGGCGACTGGTCGGAAATGTTCTGTCCGTTCAGGAGCTTCTTCAAGATGTCATCTGAGCAGAACTCGCGCATCACCACTCCCTTGCCTTCGAATTCAGCTTGCGTCTCGTCACCATACCGATCGACGGGCGGCTCACCCGCGCTAAGCAGAATGCACGATCGGCCAGCGCTTCACAAATGTCTCGGTCGGAATCGCCCGCGTCAAAAAACTGATTTCATCAGCCAGCCCAGGCAGATACCCACATCCAGCCCCTTCCAGCGAAAGATTTCTCTTTCGCCTTATCAGAATTCATGATTTACTGTCCCCCGTCCCGCCTCACAAGAGGGGCGCTTCGCGGTCGTCACGAACGTCGAGTGCGGGATGCGGTGGGCGTGTTGGTGCTGCGGGTGGTTCTCTGCCCGGACGAACGGCAGCGATACGCACGGTCAAGTCGCGTGGTCCTGACACCCCGACGCTGGTGTCACGCTTGCGCAGGCGCTCACGCGCCGCGTGGGCAACGGTGGCCAGAAAGCCCGGCGCACCGGGGAGAGCGCGAAGCAGCCGTCAAAACCATCGCGCGGGGAATGCCGGGGGCGGGCTCAAGCGGTCGTCGCAACAGCAAGTGTTTTCATTCCGGACAGGAGCTCGTCAAGCGCCTCTGCTGGGGTTTTCCATCCCAGCGTCTTTCTCGGTCGGGAATTGAGCGCTGCGGCCACAGCGGCGATCTCGTCAGCATCGTAGACGCTCAGATCGGTGCCTTTCGGGAAGTACTGCCGCAGCAGGCCATTTGTGTTCTCGTTCGTGCCACGCTGCCAAGGGCTTCTTGGATCGCAGAAGTAGACCTGAAGGCCTGTATCGATCTTGAGGTCACTGTGCTGAGCCATCTCGGTCCCCTGATCCCAAGTCAGCGAGCGGCGTAGTTCCTTGGGCAAGGTGATAATGGTGCGCGTGATCGCATCGCGTACCGCTTCAGCTCCGTGTCCGGAGAGCGCAGGCCCGTCCTTCGTACGTGGGCCGTCTTCAAATCCCGGCAAGCGTGGCAAGTGCAGCAGCATTGTAAACCGTGTGCTGCGTTCGACGAGCGTGCCGATTGCCGAGCTCCCGGAGCCGACGATCAGATCTCCTTCCCAATGTCCCGGCACGGCGCGATCCGCGACTTCGGCCGGACGTTCACTGATCATGATCTCTGGCGATACGAAGCCTTTGCTACGCTTTCGCGTGCGCGCCCGAGGCACCCGCAGCGCACGTCCCGTTCGCAAGCAGGCCGCCAACTCCCGGTTCAGCGCACCTCGGCTCTGAACAAAAAGCGCCTGGTAAATGGCTTCGTGGCTGATCCGCATCGTCTCGTCATCCGGGAAGTCGATCGGCAAGCGTTGGGCGATCTGCTCAGGACTCCAGGCTTTTGCCCATCGCCGTTGCTGGTCCGAACCCGCACGACCGGCCTTCCGCCGGACGCCGCCTGGAGGCACGACAACGCCGGCAAGCCGTTCTTCAACATAAGTGCGCAAGGCGGAGTTGCTTGCAAGCTTGCTCGGCTTGGGGCGCCGGGCCGATCGATCTGCATGCCACTGGGCGGCCGTCGCTCGATAGGCCATCTTGCCGCCGTGCGTGGCCGCATTGCGATCGAGCTCACGAGAGATGGTCGAGGGAGACCGATCGAGGCGCCGCGCTATTTCTCGTACAGAATGGCGCTGCGCATTCAGCAGGGCAATCTCTTCGCGTTCAGAGAAAGAGAGGCGTCGGCCGGAGAGCGGCTTCGCCGAAGATCTGAACATCGCTGGTGTCACGCCGCCCGCCCTTCGAAACAATCGAGGGCCGACAGCATCTGACAATCCAGCAGCCAGCGCAGCCTTCTCGCTGTTCAATCCGGCGGCAATCCCCCGCCAAAACTTCTGCTGTTCCGCACGCCCCGCCACTGGTGGGCGACCCATCGATCCCAGCTTCGCCCGCGTTGATCGCCGCTTTCGGATACCCATCGCAACCTCCTCATCGAGTGTTGCGACGACCGATTGAATCCGCCGGATGTCCTCAGCCGTACCTGTGGTTCTGCCGCCTGCATTTTTTCCGCAGGCGGGCCATGGGGGCGGCCAGCGCCTCGGCATTCCCCGTGCCCTCTTATCAAAGGAGGGCAGGAGAGCAGCAAAGCTCGGACGCGACAGCGCGCCGCGAGATGGCGAACACATGTCTCACCACCGTGATTGCAGATCTCACCATCGTCATTGCGAGCGAAGCGACGCAATCCAGGGCCACGCACGCGACTCTGGATTGCTTCGTCGCTCGCGCTCCTCGCAATGACGGGGAGAGATAGGGGCTCAAAACACTGCGTGGTCGCCGCGCTCGGCCGTGGCCTCGCCGCGGATCAGCTCGGCGTAGTAGTCGAACAGCGTCTCGGAGCCTGTCGACGGCGTGGCGTCGGCGTCGTAGCGGCCGGTGGCGGGATCGAGCACCAGCATGGATTCGGTCGCGTAGTAGCGGCCGATGCGGGCGAGCTCCGCCTTGTCGGCCAGCGACGGCACGATCCGCTTGGCGACATCGAGCCCGCCGATGATGACATCGAGCAGCGCCACCGGGACGTGCCGGAAGTGCGGCTTGCGTCCGAGCAGCGCGAACAGATGCTCGCCCTGTTCGATCGGCGTGATGGCGGGGCCTGGGCCGCCGATCGGCAGCACCCGGTTCCAGCGGCGCTCGTCATCGAGACATCCGGCCAGATAGTCGCCGAGGTCCCCGTCGCTGATCGGCTTGCACGCCGTCAACCGGCCGTCGCCGAACACCAGATAGGGCCGGCCCTGCTTCACCCGCGCGACCTGTCCCGACAGCGACTTGAAGAACGCGGTCGGGCGGACGATCGAGTAGGTCAGCCCCTGCTCCATCAGATGCGCTTCGAACGCCAGCTTGGCCCTCTGAAACGCCAGCAGCGGCTTCTGCACGCAGATGGCGGACAGCAGGACGAAGTGACTCACACCGGCACTCCGCGCGGCATCCAGCACGTTCACATGGGCTTGGTAGTCGATCGCCTGTGCATCACCGGGCACGCCGGTCCGCGACGCCATGCACGACACCACGGCGTCGAACTGCTCACCGCCAAAGCCGTCACGTGCGAGGGAGGCGGGATCGGTGACATCCCCCGTCCTGACGGTGGCGCCCGCGATCTTCACGGCGTCATGGCGCGGACGCACCAAGCAGACCACCTCGTGCCCGCGCGCGACGAGCGCGCGTACCGTGGCACGGCCGATCGTTCCCGTCGCGCCGAGCACGAAGACGCGGCGTGGACGGGACACAGTGGCGGGAGCCGGTTCGGAAGGAGAGATCATCGGCGTGGCAAAGACTCCGAATGCCGTTCGGACCTCTATCACGGGCGGCTGGCCCATGACGCCGCCGGCTCCGCTTCGACCTCACTCCGCCGCGCGCGGCGTCTTCTCCAAAATCAGCGTGTGGATGCCGCAGGTGCCGCTGTAGAGGCTCATCACCCGTGTGCCCGGCTTGCGGCCGGCGCGCGGCTCGGAGACCTGCAGGCCGGCGGCGAGCAGCCTCGCGCGCGTGGCCTCGATGTCGGCGACGCGCCAGCTCAGGCCCCACAGCTTGTCATGGGCCTTGTCGTTGCCGGCGACCGGCCGCTTCACCACCTCGACGATCAGGTCGCCGCAGCGGAAGAACATCAACTGGCCCCATTCCTGATGGCTGCGGTCGAGCGCCATGTCGAGGCCGAGCCGCGCGCCGTAGAGCGCGGCGGCGCGTTCGGGATCCTCGGTCGAGATCACGATATGGTCGAGGCCGAGCACGGCCGTATCGGCGGTCTTGGCGGACGGCGGGCGCGGCTCGGCAAGCTCGAGGAAGAACATGCGCACGCCACGCGTGAGATCGGTCATGGCGCGGGTGCGTTTCCAATGCAGCGTCTGGCCCGAGACGCGATCGGTGTTATCGACCTCGGCGATCGGATCCGGCTTCAGGGCGACCCGCTCGAGCCGCCGATGCATCTTGCCGATATCGCCGGTGGCAAAGCAGATGCTGGCGAGCCCCTCGCCCCAGATCTTGATCACGTTGCGGATGCGGTCGGCGGCCACGCCCTGGCCTGCCGGCGCCATCAGCTCCAGGCTCATATTGTCGAGCGTGAACAGGACGCGATCGGCGCCCTCGCCCGAATTCTGCCAGGACGGCTTGCGCGCCAGCAGCGTCTCGAACGCGGTGCTGCCGGCCTGGATGTCCTGCAGCAGCACGACGACGTGGTCGAGCCCGGTGATCACGGAAACAGCCCCCGTGAGTTCTTGGCGTTGCGCACCTTCTCGACGCCGATCGCCATCGCCGCGGTCCGGTGCGAGATGTCGTCGGCCTTGGCCCGCGTCACCATCCGCTCGAAGGCGCGGTCGAGGATCTGGTACTCCCTGCGCATCACCTCCTCTTCCTCCCAGAACAGTTGCTGCAGGTCCTGCACCCATTCGAAATAGCTGACGATGACGCCACCGGAATTGCAGAGAATGTCGGGAATGAGGAATATCTCCTTGCGGCGCTGCTCCAGCACGAGATCGGCATCCGGCGTGGTCGGACCGTTGGCTGCCTCCGCGATCACCCGGCATTTCAGATGCGCCGCCACCTTGGCGTCGATCACGCGCTCGACGGCCGCCGGAACGAGGATATCGCAGGCCAGGGTCAGGATCTGGTGTGGATCAAAGGCGAGCTCGGTGGAGAAACCGGCAATGCTGCCGTGCTTCGTCGCGTGCTCCATCAATTTCGGGATGTCGAGACCACGCGGATCGTGGAGGGCGCCGGTGTGATCGCTGACCGCAATCACCTTCATGCCCATCTGGTGGAAGCCGAGCGCGGCGTAGGAGCCGACATTGCCGAAGCCCTGCACCACGGCCGTGGACGTGGTCGGGTCGATGCCCAGCTCATCCATCACCCGCCGCGACACATGGGCGACGCCGCGGCCGGTCGCCTCGCGGCGGCCGAGCGTGCCGCCGGAAAACACCGGCTTGCCGGTGACGATCTCGGTCACGGTCTGGCCCTGGTACATCGAATACGTATCCATGAACCAGGCCATGACCTGCTCGTTGGTGCCCATGTCGGGCGCCATCACGTCGGTATGCGGGCCGACGAACGGGATCATCTCCTGCATGTAGCGGCGCGACAGCGATTCGAGCTCGCGCCGGGACAGCTTGGAGAGATCGACGGTGATGCCACCCTTGGCGCCGCCATAGGGCAGCCCGACCAGCGCGCATTTCCAGCTCATCCAGATCGCGAGCGCGGCGACCTCGCCAATGTCGACCGTCGGGGCGAACCGCGTGCCACCCTTCGTCGGCCCCATCGTCAGCAGATGCTGGACCCGGTAGCCTTCATAGACCGCGATCGTGCCGTCATCCTTGTGGATCGGACACGAGACGGTGATCGCCCGCTTCGGCAAGAGCAGCCGGTCCCGCTCGTCGGCTGGGATGCCAAGATGGTCGGCGATCACGTTGAACTGATTGGTGGCCATCTCGAAGACCGGACCCGCATAGACAGTCATATTCCACTCCCGAATCTGCGCTTCTGCAGGCCGGCAACCATAGCGCGACCCGAGCGCCGGCGGCAGGGGCCACCGGTAGCAGACGGCCGATCTCAACCACCAAGATGACGATTTGACGAAGAATTTCGGCGTTGATCCGCTTTGACCGCTTGCTAATCTGCGGCGCCGGGGCCGCGATCACCCCTTAGTGAGACAGAAATGGCAATGCAGGCCCTCTTCATCGGACAGACCTACATCGACGTGACGTTCATTACCGACCACATGCCGACGGGGGACGAGAAGCACGTGGCGTCCGACTATGCCGTCTCGTTCGGCGGCAATGCGGTGACTGCGGCATTTTGCTGCGCCAAGCTCGGCATCGTGCCCGACCTGATCGCGACCGTCGCGAATGACTGGCTCGGGCGGATGTTCCAGGACATGACCGCGAAATACGGCATCTCCGTCCACCCCCGGAAGGTCAATGCCTCCTCGCTGTCCTTCATCATGCCGAAGGACGGCAAGCGCGCCATCGTGCGTTGCCGCGACGATGCGCATATCCACCCGTTCCCGCTGCTCAATCTCGGCAATTGCCGGGCGCTGCATGTCGACGGCCACCAGCCCGACGCCGCGCTGCATTATGCCAAGCTGTGCCGCGAAGCCGGCATCCTGACCTCGCTCGACGGCGGCGGCCTGCGTACCAACACCCATGAGCTGCTGGAATGTATCGACGTCGCGATCGTGGCCGAGCGGCTGTGCGAGCAGATGGATCTCACGCCGGAGAAGATGCTCGACTATCTGAAGAGCCGCGGCTGCCGCATCGGCGGCGTCACCCAGGGCGAGAAGGGCCTGCTCTGGTATGACGAGGTCGGCGCCGTGCATACGCTGCCGGCCTATCCGATTCCGCGCGAGCGCGTGATCGACACCAACGGCGCCGGCGACGTCTTCCACGGCGCCTATGTGTATTCGTACCTCGCCAATCCGGCGAAGAGCTGGAAGGAGCATTTCGAGTTCGCGCGTGCGGCCTCGACGTTCAAGATCCAGAAGCTCGGCAACGAGGCCGGCCTGCCGACCCTCGCCGATATCGAGCTGGTCCGGCAGGAATTCGAGGCCCGCGTCTAGCGGTTGTGGGGAGCAGGCGGATGGGGCGGGTCGTCGTCGCCGGCAGCATCAACATGGATGTGGTGGCGGCGGCCGAGCGCCATCCGCGCATCGGCGAGACCGTCGCCGGCCGGTCGGTGATGTACTTTCCCGGCGGCAAGGGCGCGAACCAAGCGGTCGCCGCGGCCAAGCTCGGCGCGCCGACGGCGCTGATCGGCCGGCTCGGCCGCGACGCCTTCGGCGAGCAGTTGCGCGCCTTCCTCGCGGGCCAGGGCATCGATCTCGCCGCGGTCAAGGACAGCGCGGGCGCGTCGACCGGAACGGCGATCATCACGCTGGCGAACGCCGACAACACGATCGTGGTGATCCCGGGCGCCAATGCCGAGGTCAGCGCCGACGATGTGGCGCAGGTGTCTCTTGGCTCGGGAGACGTGGCCGTCAGCCAGTTCGAGATCCCGCAAGCGACCATTGCCGCCTTCTTCCAGCGTGCCAAAACGGCCGGCGCCACCACGATCCTCAACCCCGCCCCCGCGAGCGCCTTCGACAGCACGCTGTTTGCGCTGGTCGATGTGCTCGTGCTGAACGAAACCGAGCTCGGCTTACTGGCCGGCGACGCGCCGGCGCCGCAGCAGGTGAATGAAGCGGTTCGCGCGCTCAAGCCTCGCGGCGACCAGACAGTCTGCGTCACGCTCGGCGCGCGCGGCGCGGTCGCGGTTTCTGGCGCCGAGGTCAGGCTGATCGAGGGCCGCGCGGTGAAGGCCGTCGATACCACCGGCGCCGGCGACTGCTTCGTCGGCGCGCTCGCCGCGCGGCTGTCGCAGGGCGCTGATATCGCGGATGCGATCGGCTATGCCAACATCGCCGCATCGATCTCGGTGCAGCGCATGGGCGCCGGCCCGTCGATGCCGACCGAGGAGGAGGTTCGCGCGTGGCTCTAGGCCAGAGCGCTCTTCAGGTCGAAGCTGGGATCAGCAGCCTTGGCTGCATCCAAGGTGCCGCCCGCAGCAAGCAGCTTGCGGCCGAACATGTGATCGCCGGCGCGGTTGACCGACTCGATGCCGACCAGCCGGCCCGCATTGTAACAGAACGCGGAGAATGCCTTTTGCGCCGGGTCACCGCGCAGCACGACCTGATCATAGCCGGTGGTGAGCCCCGCGATCTGGAGCTTGTCATTGCCCTGGTCGCTCCAGAACCACGGCTGTCCGTCATAGGGCTTGACGTCGCCCGTCAGCCGCGCCGCGACGCAGCGGGCGTGATCGGTGGCGTTCTGCACCGATTCCAGCCGCAGCGTCCCGCCGAAGCGCTGGCTGACGAACAGGGCGCAGTCGCCGATGGCCGAGATGTGCGGATCGCTGGTGAGCAGATATTCGTCGACGACGATGCCGGAGCCGACCTGCAATCCAGCCTCGGCTGCGAGCTCGACATTCGGCAGCACGCCGACGCCGACCACGACGAGGTCAGCGGGGATGTGCCGACCATCGCTGAGGCTGACGCCGGTGACGTTGTTGCCGTCGGCCTCGATGCTGGTGGCCTGCACGCCGAGATGGATGCGCACGCCGGCTTCCGCATGCTGCTTCTGGAAATAGTCCGAGATCTCGGCGGTCACGGCCCGCGCCATCACCCGCGCGCCGAGCTCGAGCACGTCGACCTCGAGGCCCTTGATCCGCGCAGTCGCCGCGAATTCGAGACCGATGAAGCCCGCGCCGATCACCACGACCCGCTTGGCATCGCCCAGCAAGGTCCTCAGCGCTTCGCTGTCGTCGAGGATGCGCAAGTAACGGACCGCCGGGAGGCTGGCGTTGGGAATGTCGAGCAGCCGGTTGCGCGCACCGGTCGCGAACACGAGGTGCCCATAGTCGAGCGTCCTGCCGGAGGCGAGCAGCACCTTACGCTGATCGCGCTGAACAGCGACGGCACGGTCATAGACGAGATCGATGGTCTGGTCCGCGTAGAACTTCTGCGGCCGGAACATCAGGGTCTCGGGACCGCCGGTGCCCTTCAGATACGCTTTCGACAGCGGCGGGCGCTGATACGGCAGATGCGGCTCGTCGTTGATCAGGTGAATGGGATCGGCAAAGCCTGCCTGACGCAGCGAGGTCGCGAGCTGGAATCCCGCATGCCCCGCCCCCACGATCACAACCGGTCCCTTCGTCACTGCGTCCTGCCCCATTCTGTCATCGTCCATGCCGACGGAACCGGGTTGTCGCAGACTTCCCCGGCATTGTCACCGGTCCCGCCGTACGGTTTAAATGCGGCAACAAGAACCACGCCCGGGAGGTATGAATGTCGGACGCCGTAGCGGAACCTGCCCGCCTGAGCATCGAGGGTCCGATCGCGACCATCACGCTCGACCGCCCGGCGGCGTTCAACGCCATCAACCTCGCGATTGCGAAGCGCTTGGAGCTGCTTGCTGCCCAAGTAGAGGCCGACGAGACCATCCGCGTACTGATCATCAAAGGCGAAGGCCGCGCCTTCTGCGCCGGAGGCGACCTGCAGACGATCGGCGCTGCCGCCGAGGCCGATACCATCACGCCTGTCGTGAGCGAACTGCTGCATCACTACAATGCTTTCATCGCGAGCCTGCGGCGCATGCCCAAGATCGTGCTGGCGAGCGTGCACGGCTCCGCCGCCGGCGCCGGCCTGTCGCTTGCCTTCGCCGCCGACCTCTGCATCGCCGCCGAGGACGCGCGCTTCACGCCGGCCTATGCCAAGCTCGGCGTGTCGCCCGACGGCGGCGGTACAGTTGGCGTGGTCGCCACCGTGGGCATCAGGCGGGCGCTGCAGATCTTCCTGGCGGAAGACAGCTTCACGGCCGCGCAGGCCCATGAATGGGGCTTGGTCGCGAAGGTCGTCCCCGCCCCCGAGCTCACTGCAGCTACCGAAGCGCTGGCGCAGCGACTGGCGCAGAACGTGCCGGCGGGGATCGCGGCGACCAAGGCGCTGATCCATCGCGCGCCGACCAGCGCGGTCGAAGACCAGCTCGCGGCCGAACGCGATGCGATCATCAACTGCATGCACACGGACGAATTCCGCGCCGCCGTGAAGCGGTTCACCAGCAAGGGAAAGTAGGACTGCGCTCACCCCTTCCCTTTACGGCGCATGAAATCGAAGTCGCAGCCGTCATCGGCCTGCAGGATCGTTTCGTGGAAGAGGTGCGCATAGCCGCGCTCCGCCCATTCCGGCGTTGCGGCCGGCTTCAAAGCAGCGCGGCGGCGATCGAGCTCCGCATCATCCACCAGGAGATCGATGCTTCGCTTGGCCACGTCGAGCCGGATCATGTCCCCGGTCTGAACCAGCGCCAGCGGACCGCCGACGGCGGACTCCGGCGTGATGTGCAGCACGATGGTGCCGAACGCCGTGCCGCTCATCCGCGCATCGGAGATCCGCACCATGTCCTTGGTGCCGCCGCGCGCGAGCTTCTTCGGGATCGGCAGATAGCCCGCCTCGGGCATGCCCGGCGCGCCCTTGGGTCCTGCATTGCGCAGCACCAGGACGTCGTCCGCCGAAACGTCGAGATCGGGAGCATCGACCCGCAAGGTCATGTCCTCGATCGACTCGAACACAACGGCGCGCCCGGTGTGCTGCAGCAGCTTGGGGCTTGCCGCCGAATGCTTGATGACCGCGCCACGCGGCGCCAGATTGCCGCTGAGCACCGCGAGCCCGCCCTCAGGCTTGATCGCGTCGTCGCGCGAGCGGATCACGTCCTGCCCCGGCACGTCCTCGGCGGCGGCCACGATGTCGCGCAGCGACTGGCCGGTGATCGAGCGGCAATCAAGATCGATGAGATCGCCGAGCTGCTTCATCAGCTTCGGCACGCCACCGGCGTGGTGGAAATGCTCCATGTAGTGATCACCCGACGGCTTGAGATCGACCAGCACCGGCACCTCGCGACCGATGCTGTCGAATGCATCGAGGTCGATTCTATGCGGCGTCCGGCCGGCAATCGCGGTGAGATGCACGAGCCCGTTGGTCGAGCCGCCGATCGCCTGCAGCACCACCTGCGCATTCTTGAAGGCGGACGGCGTCAGCAGTTCGCTCGGCTTCGGCCCTTTGGCCTTGGCCATTTCGGCTGCGACGCGGCCGCTGGCTTCGCCCGAGCGGAAACGCTCGGCGTGCGGCGCCGGGATCGTCGCGCTCATCGGCAGGGACAGTCCGAGCGCCTCGGTGATGCAGGCCATGGTCGAGGCCGTGCCCATGACCATGCAGGTGCCGACCGACGGCGCCAGCCGGCCGTTGACCGCCTCGATCTCGCTGTCGTCCATCTCGCCGGCGCGATACTTGGCCCACAGCCTGCGGCAATCGGTGCAGGCGCCGAGCACCTCGCCCTTGTGATGGCCCACCACCATGGGACCGACGGGAATGACCACGGTCGGCAGATCGGCCGACACCGCCGCCATGATCTGCGCCGGCAGGGTCTTGTCACAGCCGCCGATGACGACCACGGCATCCATCGGCTGGGCGCGGATCATCTCCTCGGTCTCCATCGCCATCAGGTTGCGCAGATACATCGAGGTCGGATGCGCAAAACTCTCGGCGATCGAGATGGTCGGAAACACGAACGGCATCGCGCCGGACAGCATGACGCCGCGCTTCACCGCCTCCAGGATCTGCGGCACGTTGCCGTGGCACGGATTGTAGTCGCTGTAGGTGTTGGTGATGCCGACGATCGGGCGATCGAGCGCCTCATCCGAATAGCCGGCCGCCTTGATGAAGGCCTTACGCAGGAACAGCGAGAAGCCGGCATCGCCGTAAGCGGTCAGTCCCTTGCGCAGGCCGTCAGTCATGGTCTTCTTTTCTTTCGTTGGTCATTCTCGTCATTCCGGGGCGCGCGACGCGCGAACCCGGAATCCAGAAGTTGTTCAAACTCTCGCGTCGAGATTCCGGGTTCGCGTCCTGCGGACGCGCCCCGGAATGACGACCTCGGGTCAACCCCAGTCGATGATCCGGCTGGTGTCTCCGTCGAACTCGGTGGTGCAGAACGCGCCGCCCTGGAAGTAGTCGCCGATCGGATCGGCGGGTAGCTTGGTCTGCTCGGCCAAGGCATGCTCGCGAAAATCCTCGGCGCGGCCGGTCGGGCGGTAGCCGAGATCATAGGCGCGCTGGTTGTCCCACCAGGCGCGCTCGTTCAGCGAGGCGCCGTAGAGCACTTCGAAATGAATGTCCGGATGCTCGAGCCCGATGCGGCAGAGCTGGACGAGATCGTCGGGCTTCAGCCAGATCGACAGCCGGCGCTTGTCGAGCGGCTTGTCGCCGAAATTGCCGATGCGGATGCAGGTCACCTTCAGCCCGTGCTTGTCCGCATAGAGCGAGCCGACCGCCTCACCGAACACCTTGCTCACGCCGTAGCGGCCGTCGGGGCGCGGCTGCACGTCGTTGTCGATCTTGCGATGGCGCGGATAGAAACCGACCGCGTGGTTCGACGACGCGAACACGACGCGCTTCACGCCCTTGCGGCGCGCGGCCTCGAACAGGTTGTAGCCGCCGATGATGTTGGCCTGCAGGATGTCGTTCCACGGTCCCTCGACCGAATAGCCGCCGAAATGGATGATGCCGTCGACGCCGTCGCACAGCGCCTCGACCTCGGCGAGGTCGGCAAGATCGGCCGCCTTGAACGTCTCCTGACTGGAAAGATCGGCAGGCGGTCGGAGATCGCTGAGCAGAAGGTCCGGATAGATCGGCGGCAGCAGCTTCCGCAAGGAAGTGCCGATTCCACCGCTCGCACCGGTCATCAAGATACGTGGCATTTCATCCCTCGAATTCGGCCCGCAGGTTTGCGGACATTGCCGGCCGATGATAGCAGAGATCGCAACGCGACAATAACGGGACCGGCCAAATGTCCGACGGAAACGCTCATTTGCAGGGCTGGCGCCCTGCCACCTTCTATCCCGATCCCGCGATCCAGGCGCTGGACCCACGCTTCGAGAAATACTGGCTCAAGCTCTCCGCGGTCGAACGGCTCGCCACGGGGCTGCGCTGGGCCGAGGGGCCGGTGTGGTTCGGCGACGGGCGCTATCTGCTGTGCAGCGACATCCCCAATCAGCGCATCCTCAAATGGGAGGAGGAGAGCGGCGCTGTCTCGATCTTCCGCAAGCCGTCGAACTTCGCCAACGGCAACACCCGTGACCGCCAGGGCCGGCTCGTCACCTGCGAGCATGGCGGCCGCCGCGTGACCCGCACCGAGTATGACGGGTCGATCACCGTGCTGATCGACAGCTTCGACGGCAAGCGGTTGAATTCGCCGAATGACGTCGTGGTGAAGTCCGACGGCTCGATCTGGTTCACCGATCCGACCTTCGGACTGCTCGGCAATTACGAGGGCTACAAGGCCGAGCCGGAGATCGACACCCACGTCTATCGGATCGATGGCACCACCGGCCAGGCGACCGTTGTCGCCGAGGGCGTGCTGGGGCCGAACGGGCTGTGCTTCTCGCCCGATGAATCCATCCTCTACGTCGTCGAATCCCGCGGTGTGCCGACGCGGAAGATCCTCGCTTATGACGTCTCCGCCGATGGCGCCAAGCTCGCCAACAAGCGCGTCCACATCGATGCCGGGCCGGGGACGCCGGACGGCATGCGCTGCGACGTCGACGGCAATCTCTGGTGCGGCTGGGGCATGGGCTCGCCCGAGCTCGACGGCGTCATGGTGTTCGCGCCGGATGGCGCCCCGATCGGCCGCATCGCTCTGCCCGAGCGCTGCGCCAACGTCTGCTTCGGCGGCCTCAAGCGCAACCGCCTGTTCATGGCCGCCAGCCAGTCGATCTATGCGCTCTACGTGAATACGCAGGGCGCGCTGGGCGGGTAATTGGCCGTCATTGCGAGGAGCGAAGCGACGAAGCAATCCAGACTTCCTTCCTGGCCCCTGGATTGCTTCGCTGCGCTCGCAATGACGGAGACCGATCAAGCCGCGTTGTAGCCTGCGACCGCCTTGACCTCGAGATACTCCTCGAGACCGAAGCGGCCCCATTCGCGGCCGTTGCCGGACTGCTTGTAGCCGCCGAACGGCGCGGTGCGGTCGTTCGGGACGCCCTGCAGGTTGACGTTGCCGGCGCGGGATCTTGCGGCCGACCTCGCGGGCCTTCTCGATCGTGGGAGCCGAGACGTAGCCAGCGAGACCATAGGGCGTGTCGTTGGCGATCTTCACCGCCTCGTTCTCGTCCTTGGCGGGGATGATGACCAGCACCGGCCCGAAGATCTCCTCGCGCGAGATCGTCATCTCGGGCTTGACGTCGGCGAAGATCGTCGGCCGCACGTAGAAGCCCTTGTTGACGCCCTCGGGCAGACCGGGACCGCCGGCAACGAGGGTCGCACCCTCCTCGATGCCCTTGTTGATGAGGGCCTGGATCTTGTCCCACTGGCCGCGATTGACGACCGGGCCGATCGTGGTGCCTTCGCCGCGGGGATCGCCGGCCTTGGTCTTGTCGGCGACGCCCTTGGCGATGGCGGCGACTTCCTGCATCCGGGCCGCGGGCACGATCATCCGTGACGGCGCGTTGCAGGACTGGCCGGAGTTGTTGAACATGTGCATGACGCCGCCGGTCACCGCCTTGACCAGATCGGCCCCCTCCAGGATCACGTTCGGCGACTTGCCGCCGAGCTCCTGGCTGACACGCTTCACCGTCGGCGCGGCGCGCTTGGCGACGTCGATGCCGGCGCGGGTCGAGCCGGTGAACGAGATCATGTCGATGTCCGGATGCTCGCTCATGGCGGCGCCGACCTCAGGCCCGAGGCCGTTGATCAGGTTGAACACGCCCTTCGGCACCGCCGGCCTCGTGCAGGATCTCGGCGAAGATCAGCGCCGAGGTCGGGGTGAACTCCGACGGCTTCAGGATCATGGTGCAGCCCGCTGCCAGCGCAGGCGCCACCTTGCAGGCGATCTGGTTGAGCGGCCAATTCCAGGGCGTGATCATGCCGACCACGCCGACCGGCTCGCGCACCACCACGGACGCCGGCAGCGTCTCCTCGAACTCATACTTCTTCAGCACATCGAGCGTCGACATCAGATGGCCGAGGCCGGCGCCGGCCTGCAGCTTCTCCGCCATCGGCAGCGGCGCGCCCATCTCGTCGGAGACGGCGGCGCCGATCTCCTTCATGCGGCCCTTGTAGACGGCGATGATCTTCTCAAGCAGCGCGACGCGCTCCTCGCGCGAGGTCTGCGAAAACGTCTCGAACGCGCGCTTGGCGGCAGCGACGGCCTTGTCGACATCGGCCTTGGAGCCCAGCGCAACCTCATACATCGCCTCCTCGGTCGCCGGATTGATGACCGGTGTGGACTTCTTGACGACCGGATCGACCCAGGCGCCGTCGATGTAGAATTGCAGGCGATTGACCATCGGAAAACCTCTTCACGTGGAAGCATATGGAGGGAGCGGCAGCGCGCGAACCGGCATCCTGGCACGCGCGATCCGCGGGATGAACCCGCCACATGCGGGGACCGGGGTTGCGTCCCGCGGATATAGGAGCAACGCCGCGACCGGCGCAAGCCGATGGGCCTGCGTTTCGTCGCCGCCCCATTTTGCATCGCAACATACCGCTGCGTCGATCATTCCGGATTGCAGAATTCTTGGATCCTGCAGATTCATTTCCGAGATGTGAACTGGTTCACAGTGCGGTCCGAGCGAGCCGGCTAACCTCTCCTCCATCGACAGCCCGGCATCTCGAAAGGACGCTGGAAACATTTCAGAACGAATGACTTCGTCAGTTTTTTTGCGTAGTTTTTTCAGCACCTAGTCCTTTTGCTCCAAGTTGCGACGCCGTCTCCTTCATCCAGGTGGGGGAGACGGCGCAGCTGTTTTCACCCCCTCTTCGTCCGCCCTCACACCGCCATCTTGCGATGCCGCACCGGTGCGCCGGTGAGGCTCTCGGCCGCATCGATGATCGCGTTGGCATCCATCCCATTGTGGCGATAGAGGTCGTCGATCGTCCCGGTCTGGCCGAATTTCTCCACGCCCAGCGCCTCGACGCGATGGCCGCGCACCGAGCCGAGCCAGCCGAGCGTCGCCGGATGGCCGTCGATGACGGTGACGATGCCGCAATCGCGCGGCAGCGGCGCCAGCAGTTGTTCGACATGGCTGAGATGCTGCACGCCGCGGCGATGCCGGCGCAGATTGCGCGCCGCCGTCCATCCGGCATGCAGCCGGTCCGCTGACGTGATGGCGAGCAGGCCGACGTCGCGGCGCGACTCGCCGATCAGGCCGGTGGCCTCGATCGCCTCCGGCGCGACCGCGCCGGTGTAGGCGACGATCACCTCGGCATTCGGCCCCGGCTTGCGCAGCCAGTAGGCGCCGGCGGCGATGTCGGCTTCGAGCTCGGGCGACATGATCCGCTGCGGCTGGTCGATGGTGCGCGTCGACAGTCGGAGATAGACCGAGCCACCTTCGCCGGGCTCGCGCTGCATGTGAGCAAAGCCCCATTTCATGATCGCGGCGAGCTCGTCGACGAAGGCCGGTTCGAATGACGACAGCCCATCCTGCGCCATGCCGATCAGCGGCGTCGCAATCGACTGATGCGCGCCGCCTTCCGGCGCGAGCGTGACGCCGGACGGAGTCGCCACCACCATGAAGCGAGCGTCCTGATAGCAGGCGTAGTTCAGCGCATCGAGGCCGCGCTCGATGAAGGGATCATAGAGCGTGACGACCGGCAACAGCCGCGCGCCGTTGATGGAATGCGACAGGCCGAGCGCAGAGGCCATGATGAACAGGTTCATCTCGGCGATCCCCAGTTCGAGGTGCTGGCCCTTGGGCGAGGCCGCCCAGTTGAAGGTCGAGGGATCTTCTCGCTGCGGAACAGGTCGGCCTTCTCGGCGCGCGCGAACAGGCCGCGGCGATTGACCCAGGCGCCGAGATTGGTCGAGACGGTGACGTCGGGCGACGAGGTCACGATGCGCGAGGCCATCGCGCTATCGCTGCGAGCGAGGTCGTTGAGGATCAGGCCAAAGCCCTGCTGCGTCGACATCTGGGCTGCCGCGGTGAAGGTCAGCCGCTCCGGCACGTCGAGCACGGCATCGTCGAGCCGGCGGCCGTCGCGGTTGAACGGCACCGACGCCAGGAACGCCTCGAGTTTCGCCGGGTCCTGCTTCAGGCCTTCGAACTTGTCCCACTCGTGGCCCGGGCGGATGTTCTGCTGCGCGCGCCATTTCTCCATCTGCGCGACGGTCATCAGGCCGGCGTGGTTGTCCTTGTGGCCCTGAAACGGCAGGCCGACGCCCTTGATCGTGTAGGCGATGAAGCAGACCGGGCGATCGTGATCGATGGACTCGAACGCCTCCAGCATGCTCGCCATGTCGTGGCCGCCAAGATTGGACATCAGCGCCAACAGTTCGTCGTCACTGCGCTTATCGAGCAGCCTGGTCACGTCGCCCTGGTCACCGATCTCGTCCTGAATGTGCTTGCGGAAGGCAGCCCCACCCTGAAAGCAAAGCGCCGCGTACAGCGCGTTCGGGCAGTTGTCGATCCAGCGCCTGAGCGACTCGCCGCCCGGCTCGGCAAACGCCTCGCGCATCAGCCGGCCGTATTTCACGATCACCACGTCCCAGCCGAAATTGCGGAACATGGTCTCGAACTTCTCCCACAGGCCCTCGCGCACGACGGCGTCCAGGCTCTGGCGGTTGTAGTCAACGATCCACCAGGTGTTTCGCAGGCCGTGCTTCCACCCCTCCGCCAACGCCTCAAAGATGTTGCCCTCGTCCATCTCGGCGTCGCCGACCAGGGCGATCATGCGGCCCTCGCGACGATCCTTCATCCAGCCATGCGCGTGCACGTAGTCCTGCACCAGCGAGGAGAACAGCGTCTGCGCCACACCGAGGCCGACCGAGCCGGTCGAGAAGTCGACGTCGTCGACATCCTTGGTGCGCGAGGGATAGGATTGCGCGCCCTTGAAGCCGCGGAAGTTCTCCAGCTTCTCTTTCGTCTGCCGGCCGAACAGATACTGGATGGCGTGGAACACCGGGCTCGCATGCGGCTTCACCGCGACGCGATCCTCGGGGCGCAGCACCGAGAAATACAGCGCCGACATGATGGTCGCGAGCGAGGCCGAGGACGCCTGGTGGCCGCCGACCTTGAGGCCGTCGGTATTGGAACGGATGTGATTGGCGTGATGGATGGTCCAGGACGACAGCCACAGCGCCTTGCGGGTCAGCGCGTTCAGGATGTCGAGACGGTCTGACGATGCGGATGGCGTGGCCATGGCGCGCTGCTCCCAGGGGCGTTTCGTTGGATCTCGTCGACTCTAATCCCGGCGGCCCGGCCATAATTCTCAAATTTTCGCGCACGGCCGCCCCATATTGGGATAATTTCTCACCAAAGCCCGCTTTACCGGTACGCTATCCCAATGCCCGAGCTCGACGCCATCGACCGCAATATCCTCGGCCACCTCCAGGCCGACGGCCGCATCACCATGCAGGAGCTCGCCGACAAGGTCGGGCTGTCGGTCTCGCCCTGTCACCGTCGGGTCAAGCTGCTCGAGGAGCGCGGCGTCATCACCCGCTACATCGCCACCGTCGACCAGAAGGCGCTCGGGTTGCACGTCTCGGTCTTCATCTCCATCAAGCTGGCGCGGCAGAAGGAGGAGGACCTGAAGCGGTTCGAGAAGGCGATCTCCGCCTGGCCCGAGGTGCTGGAGTGTTATCTGATGACAGGCAATCGCGACTATATGTTGCGCGTGGTGGCGGCTGATCTGTCCTCCTATGAGGCGTTCCTGAAGTCCAAGCTGACCCGGCTCGACGGCGTCGCCTCGATCGAGAGCAGTTTTGCCCTTAGCCAGGTGAAGTATTCGATCGCGCTGCCTGTATAAGGCACGCCATTGCGACACCCACCGCTGTCGTCCAGGCGAACGCCGGGACCCATACTCCGCGGCGGCTGTGGTGAGACAAGGCTGGTCCAACATCTCGCGCAACAACATCTCCCTGGGGCTATGGGTCCCGGATCGGCGCGTGCTTCGCACGCTTGTCCGGGACGACAGCGGAGGGCTTCGCGACACTTTCCGTCATCGCGAGCGCAGCAAAGCGATCCAGGGCCACACGAACAGTTTGGATTGCTTCAACAGCCTGGATTGCTTCGCTGCGCTCGCAATGACGACTCAAGGGCTTTGGTTTCCCGCAAAGGCAATTGTTCTTGGGCTCTCGCACATGCGCTCGTAGTCCCGCAGCGCGTTGCGCCCGAGGTCATACTGATCTCATCACCCTCCTCAAAAACAGAGGGCGCAGGGAAGGCCGGGCGCTGGCCGCGCCCGTGGCCCGCCTGCTCAAAAAATGCAGGCGGCAGGTACCACAGGTCTGGCCGAACACGCCCGGCGGGCTCAAGCGGTCGTCGCAACAGCAAGTGTTTTCATTCCGGACAGGAGCTCGTCAAGCGCCTCTGCTGGGGTTTTCCATCCCAGCGTCTTTCTCGGTCGGGAATTGAGCGCTGCGGCCACAGCGGCGATCTCGTCAGCATCGTAGACGCTCAGATCGGTGCCTTTCGGGAAGTACTGCCGCAGCAGGCCATTTGTGTTCTCGTTCGTGCCACGCTGCCAAGGGCTTCTTGGATCGCAGAAGTAGACCTGAAGGCCTGTATCGATCTTGAGGTCACTGTGCTGAGCCATCTCGGTCCCCTGATCCCAAGTCAGCGAGCGGCGTAGTTCCTTGGGCAAGGTGATAATGGTGCGCGTGATCGCATCGCGTACCGCTTCAGCTCCGTGTCCGGAGAGCGCAGGCCCGTCCTTCGTACGTGGGCCGTCTTCAAATCCCGGCAAGCGTGGCAAGTGCAGCAGCATTGTAAACCGTGTGCTGCGTTCGACGAGCGTGCCGATTGCCGAGCTCCCGGAGCCGACGATCAGATCTCCTTCCCAATGTCCCGGCACGGCGCGATCCGCGACTTCGGCCGGACGTTCACTGATCATGATCTCTGGCGATACGAAGCCTTTGCTACGCTTTCGCGTGCGCGCCCGAGGCACCCGCAGCGCACGTCCCGTTCGCAAGCAGGCCGCCAACTCCCGGTTCAGCGCACCTCGGCTCTGAACAAAAAGCGCCTGGTAAATGGCTTCGTGGCTGATCCGCATCGTCTCGTCATCCGGGAAGTCGATCGGCAAGCGTTGGGCGATCTGCTCAGGACTCCAGGCTTTTGCCCATCGCCGTTGCTGGTCCGAACCCGCACGACCGGCCTTCCGCCGGACGCCGCCTGGAGGCACGACAACGCCGGCAAGCCGTTCTTCAACATAAGTGCGCAAGGCGGAGTTGCTTGCAAGCTTGCTCGGCTTGGGGCGCCGGGCCGATCGATCTGCATGCCACTGGGCGGCCGTCGCTCGATAGGCCATCTTGCCGCCGTGCGTGGCCGCATTGCGATCGAGCTCACGAGAGATGGTCGAGGGAGACCGATCGAGGCGCCGCGCTATTTCTCGTACAGAATGGCGCTGCGCATTCAGCAGGGCAATCTCTTCGCGTTCAGAGAAAGAGAGGCGTCGGCCGGAGAGCGGCTTCGCCGAAGATCTGAACATCGCTGGTGTCACGCCGCCCGCCCTTCGAAACAATCGAGGGCCGACAGCATCTGACAATCCAGCAGCCAGCGCAGCCTTCTCGCTGTTCAATCCGGCGGCAATCCCCCGCCAAAACTTCTGCTGTTCCGCACGCCCCGCCACTGGTGGGCGACCCATCGATCCCAGCTTCGCCCGCGTTGATCGCCGCTTTCGGATACCCATCGCAACCTCCTCATCGAGTGTTGCGACGACCGATTGAATCCGCCCCCGGCCCTCCCTGCGCGATGGTTTTGACGGCTGCTTCGCGTTCTCCCCGGTGCGCCGGCTTTTGGCCACCGTGCGCGCAACGCGCTTCTCGCGCGTTACGCGGGACACCAGCATCGGGGTGCCAGGACCGCGCGACTTGACCGTGCGTGCATCGCCGTTCGTCGGCGCGAATGATCACGCTGCAACGATACACGCCCATCGCATTCCGCTGCCGACGTCCATGACGACCGCGATACGTCCCCTCCGACGCAACGGAACAGGCGAGACTTCTAATGCTGATTTTACGAAATCAGCAAGAGGTTTATTTTTTGCTCCAGGGCTGGACAGGATTTGCGCGTGCGCCCCGATTTGCCCGTCGGGTCGTCTTGGCATGACGCATCTCGCATCTGCGCGCCTTGATCGCGCCTGCGATGCGTCACAGCCAAGGCCGTCATTGATCCAGATCAAACGCACGCGAAAACCAACCTCGATCCGGATCAAATCCTTGAAGCTCCTCGATTTGATCTGGATCAAACGGCCGCAGGCCGACCGCAGCATGGCCCAGACACGTCCATATTGGCCGTCAAAAAGCGCCACATCTCGCCGTCAGATTCTGCGGCACAGCATGCGCTGATGACGCGAACTAACAGGCACGGCGGACCAACACGTCCGGCCCGAAATCGTCACACCAGCGCGCCCGTACAGAGAAACCAGCGTCCTGGAAAGCAATGCGAAACAACAGCGCTCAACGTTCGTCTCAACACGATTATGCTTCGCACCAACGACAGACCCGGCCACTCACCCACGTGGCCGTGAACGTGGCACCGGCCCGGTATCAGCCGGCTGCACAGCCCGGCAGCCGCAGCACCGGACGCGGCGAGCGGCGGTTCTGGCTGACGATGCAGACGGTGATGCTGGTCGTCGGCGTTCTGCTGGTGAACCTGCTGCTGTTCTTTCCTGCGCTCGGCATCGCGCTGATGTGGAATCTGCTGATTCCCGTCGCGCCCGCCCTGGTGACGATCTCGCCCGGCCTGTGGCGCAACATCTGTCCGATGGCGACATTCCATCTGCTTCCGAACAAGATGGGCATCTCGCAGAACATCAGGATGCCGGAATGGGGCGCGGCGACGCTGGCGGTGATCAGCGTGACGCTGCTGTTCATCGTCGTGCCGATGCGGCGCATCGGG
The DNA here is from genome assembly GCA_050641875.1 of Bradyrhizobium oligotrophicum. Taxonomy (GTDB): domain Bacteria; phylum Pseudomonadota; class Alphaproteobacteria; order Rhizobiales; family Xanthobacteraceae; genus Bradyrhizobium; species Bradyrhizobium oligotrophicum_B. The sequence goes on along the minus strand of CP192619.1, from coordinate 4,436,947 downwards.
CTCAATGTCGACGGGCCGCTGACGGCGGTCATGCTGCTGTCGGCCGCGTTCATGGCGTTCGCGATGGGCTCGGTGTTCGAGATGCGCTCGGGCTGGTGCACCTCTTTATGCCCGATCCACCCCGTCGAGCGGCTCTACGGCACCAACCCTGCCCTGACCTTCAAGAACGCCCGCTGCAACATCTGCGAGGCCTGCAGCAATCCGTGTCCCGACTCCACGCCCGAGCTGACGCCGACGGCGGGCGTGCCCACCAAGGTCCAGCAGTTCCTCGGCAACTTCCTGATCGGCAGCTTCCCCGGCTTCGTCTGGGGCTGGTATCAAGTGCCGGACTATCCGCCTCAGCAGGTCGACCAGGCCGCGATCATCACCGCCTATGTGTGGCCGCTGGGCGCCGCGCTGGTCAGCTACGTCGTCTTCAGGGTCGGCGAGCACATCCTGCGCTACAGGCCCGCCGCCCGCACCCGCATGCATCGCATCTTCGCGGCGGCCGCGATCAGCACCTACTACTGGTACCGCCTGCCCGGCCCGGCGTCATTGCTGCCGGACTGGTTTCCGCTGGTCTCGCATCTCATCACGACGCCGTTCTTCTTCTGGTTCCTGGTGCTGCGCTCGCCGAAGGTGAGCTGGCTGAAGCGGCCGGTGATGGCGTCGAACTACTGGTCGAGCCGGTTCGAGACCACCGCCAACAAGAATCTCATCCGCGTGTCGCCCGGCAAGGCGTGAATCCCGCGGCTTAAAGCCTCCCCACAGTCACAGCGTATTCGATCGAGGAGTTGATCATGTCGAACTTCAGGACCGTCACCGTCAAAGGCCGCCAGTTCCGCGTCCGCGCGGGTGACGTGCTGCTAGACGGCGCGCTCGCCAACGGCGTCGAGATTCCGTTCGATTGCCGCGCCGGCACCTGCGGCACCTGCATGGTTCACGTCTCGAAGGGGCAGACGGTGTGCGGCGAGACCCATACCCAGGGCATGATCTATGCGTGCCAGGCGCGCGTGGTCTCCGACCTCGACGTCGATATTGAGGACGTGCCGGAGATCGACATCAGCAAGGCGCGGCTGGTCGGCCTGCGCGAGGTCGCGCCAGATATCATGGAGCTGATGATCGCACCGGAGAAGAGCATCAGCTATCTGCCCGGGCAGTACTTCAAGTTCACCTTCGCCGGCTATCCGGCACGCGCCTACAGCCCGACCGCCTCGTTCGACGGCCGCATCGGCGGCCGCGTTATCCATCTCAACATCAAGAAGGTGCGTGGCGGCCGCGTCACGCAAGCGCTCGGCAGTGGCATCCGGCCCGGGCATCGGCTGCGCATCCAGGGGCCGTATGGGCACGCGTTCCTGCGCCCGGGCGGCGCCGGCCGCCTCGTCCTCGCCGGCAGCGGCACCGGCTTCGCGCCGATCTGGGCGATCGCGGCGATGGCGCTGCGCGAGAATCGCAGCCGTCCCATGGTGATCATTGCCGGCGCCAAGAAGCTGCCGCAGCTCTATATGACGCCGATCCTGGCGCAGCTGGCGCGGCTGCCGAACGTCACGATCATCCCGACCGTGGAGGAAGGTCCGATCAATCATCCCTCGATCCGCACCGGACGGATCGAGCCGCACATGCCGACGCTCACGGCCTCCGATGTCGTCTATGCCTGCGGCTCGCCGCGCATGGTCACCGCGCTCGCCGGGATGGTCGAGAAGGCCGGCGCGACGTTCTATGCCGACCCGTTCGATTCCGCGCCACCGGAAGCGCCGTCCGGCCTGATCGGGCGCATCAAGACGCTGGTGGCGCGACGTCCGCCGGAGTCGGAGCCGAGCCGCGACAACGGCAAGGGACGCGAGGCCTCCCTCGATCCGTTCGAGCGCGCACTGTCGCTGGTGCCGAAGGATCCGATCGACGACGATCTCGGCCTGCGCCGGTCGGAGCCACGGCGCAGCCCGGCCGCCGAACGCGACCACGCGCTCTCGCTGGTCCGCGAGCGAGCCGCACGCGGCGATCCCGCCCAGCTGCAGGAGCGCCCGCGCCGCGTCGCCGGCGAGATGGCGTCGGGTCATGTGTGAGGCGAGTGAGGCGGCCACTCCAATTACCAACATCGCGCTCGCAAGCATCAAGGGGCGTAGAGCCGGCAGAGCCCTGCAGCCGTCCTTCGAGACGCCCGCCTCCGGCGGGCTCCTCAGGACGACGGCTGAGTGTGCGGCGCGATCCTCAAGAGCTTCAAACCCTCTCCATGAACACGCTAACAGCGTGTTCATGGTCCCGTATGCAGCGGCCGCTCCGCCGCTTGCCCCTCATGGTGAGGAGCGCCGCATCGCGGCGCGTCTCGAACCACGAGGCCCCAAATGCCTCGATGCACACCGGTCGGCACTCCGGGGCGCTCGCGCAAGCGAGCGAGCCCGGAGTCCATAGCCACGAATAGACGTGGAGCACGATCGTCCACTGAGAGCCGTCTGACTCATGACGGCTGCGGTGTATGGATTCCGGGCTCGCGCTGCGCGCGCCCGGAATGACGCTGAATGTGTGGAGAGGGCTCGCCGTCAAATCAGTTTGCGCCTTGCCAAACTGCGCATCAGGGCGCCGACGCCAAAGGTCCACGGCTCGCATTCGTCGCTGTTGCGCATGCGGTTGACGAGACGGCCGAGCTGGGGCGCCGAGATGGTGACGATGTCGTCGCGCTTGTGCGTGAAGCCCTGCCCCGGTGCGTCGCGGTCCTTGACGGGCGCGAACATCGTGCCGAGGAACAGCGCAAAGCCGTCCGGATATTGATGCACGGCACCGATGGTCTGGGCGACCAGATCGGTCGGATCGCGGCTGATCTTCGAAATCGAGGAATGGCCGTCGAGCACGAAGCCGTCGCTGCCGGTCACATTCAGTGCCACGTCCATCTTCCTGACGTCGTCGAGCGAAAAACTCTTGTCGAACAGGCGCAGCAGCGGGCCGATGGCGCAAGAGGCGTTGTTGTCCTTCGCCTTCGACAACAGCAGCGCCGAGCGGCCCTCGAAGTCGCGAAGATTGACGTCATTGCCGAGCATCGCGCCGACGATCCGGCCGCGGCTCGACACCGCCAGCACCACCTCCGGTTCCGGGTTGTTCCAGGTCGATTTCGGATGCAGCCCGGCATCCATGCCGGTACCGACCGACGACAAGGTCGGCGCCTTGGTGAAGACCTCGGCGTCGGGGCCGATGCCGACCTCGAGATACTGGCTCCATGCGTTCTGCTCGATCAGCACCTGCTTGAGGTGCATCGCCTGGTCCGACCCCGGCTTCAGCTTGGAGAAATCGTCGCCGACGAGACGCACCACCTCTTGCCGGATCGCCTCGGCCGAAGCCGGATTGCCGCGCGCCCGCTCCTCGATGACGCGCTCCAGCATCGAGATCGCGAAGGTGACGCCGGCGGCCTTCAGCACCTGCAGATCGACCGGCGCCAGCAGCCACGGCTTGGCCGGATCGCGGCGATCCGGCGGCGTGTTCGCGAGGATGGCGGCGAGATCGCCGATGCGCTGCCCGCCCATCCCGCGCAGCGCGCCGGCCGGCTCGTCCTGCTCGCACAGCGCGCTGACGGTCGGGAAAGCCGAGGTGACGTCATAGACGCCATCATCGCGCACGGCCACGACGGCCGGACCATCGACGTCAGGCCGCCAGATGCGGCCGACCAGCGTCCCCTGGGTGCCGTCGTCAGGCAGCACGGTCTCGGGCGTCAGATTGATCATGGCGTTCTCCCTGGTGTCTCGTTGAGGCAGCCGTAGCATTGCTGCGAGAACGATCCAAGATGGGAGCGCGCGATCACCATTTGTAGCGCACCACGCCCTTGCCGGCGTAGGAGCGGCTGATGGACGAGAACTCGCCTTCGAAGGTCGCAGCCGCCGACCAGCCGTTGTGCCAGGCGATTTCGGCCGAGGCCGTGGTGAGCGCGAGATCGCGCGACTGCGCGGCGCCGTTGACGATGAAACTCGCACCCGGCAGCGCCTGGAAGCCGGCGGTCATGGTGCGATCCGGGTTGAAATTGTGCGCCCAGGCGGCGCGGCCGCGCAGCGACAGCACGCCGTCGGCGAGCGCAAACGCCCGGTCGACGCGCGCGCCGAACTCGGTGCGCGCATCCGTCACGGTCTTGCTGGCATAGCTCAGCGCGAAGGTACCCGCGCCGGAGAGCACCTGCTCGGCATAGGACGGCAGCACGTAAGCCGTCGCCTGCCCGCCGAGATAGGGCGTGATCCCGCCCCACGGCGTGGCATAGCGGCGGCCGGCCTCGAGGCGGGCCGAATAGGCCGAGGCACTGAAGCGGGCGCGGAGCTGGTCGACGCCGGCGACGGTCACGGTGCGGTCGGTGGTCACGTCGTGCCAGCCATAGGCGAGCGCCGCGGAGAGATAGTCCGGGCCGTTGCGATAGCGGGCGAAGGCGCCGGCCTGGAACAGATCGGAGCGGCCGCTGCCGCCGCCATTGACGCCGAAGCTGGTGCCGCCGCCGGACAGTGCGAAGCCGGCCAGCCAGTTCGGCGATACGATGTAATCGGCCCCCGCGGCGAAGCCGACCTCACGGATGGTGGCGTTGTTCGAGCCGAGCGCGGCATTCCCGTCGGTAAACGAACCGCCACCAAACGGCGCCGCCCAGGTGCTCCAGCGCTCGTCGAAGCGCCGGGCCGGAGCGGCCTTCACCGGCATGCGCGCGAAGGCATCACGTGGCGTGGCGCCCTGCCCTGCGTCGGCGAACGCCGCCGCCGGGGCCGATGCGTTCGCGCTGCGACCGGCCACGAAGGGATCGGTCATCAGGCCAAGAAAGATCTTCATCGAGTCGAACATCGCCTGCTGCGAGGCGGTGGCGATCTCGCCGGACGCCTGCGTCAGGCCGGCCGGGGTCAGCGCGCCGAAAGCGAGCGGGATGCCGCCCGTGCGGTTGAAATAGCCGGTCGTGGTGTCAGTGACGTTCTGCTGGTTTGTATTGGTCCCCGCCGTGCCGAGCGTCAGGTTCAGATAGACGTTGTTGGCGTCGTAGCTCAGGCTCGAGGAGAAGTTGGCCGGCAGGTTGGTGTTGACCAGCGTGTTGAAGGTGCCGCTGATGCCGCCGGCGGCGTTGACGATCGTGTACTGCTTGTTGACATAGCTGCCGGGAGCGAACGCCGCCTGCACCGTGGCGCCACCCAGCGTCGCGGCGCCCGTCACGTTGACCCGGTCGGCGTTGGCCGGCGACACCTCAACCATGTAGCTCGCGGCGGCCGTGAAAACGAGATTGCCCTGCACGGTGAGCAGCCCGATCGAATTGCCGGGCGCGAGCGCGCCGCCGTTGACCAGCGTGCTGCCGACGATGCCGTTGCCGCCGAGCGTGCCGCCGGCATTCACGGTCACGCTGCTGCCGGCGATGGCGCCGTTGACGGCGAGGACGCCGCCATCGACCGTGGTCGGACCGGTGTAGGTGTTGATGCCGGACAGCGTCAGCTTGCCGCTGCCGACCTTGGTCAGCGAGCCGGGTCCGGCCGTGCCGCACTCGCACGGGTCGTAGTCGGCGATCACGCCGGAGACCTCGGTCGACAGATTGTTGCCGCCGACCACCAGCGTGTTGAAGGCGCCGATGTAATAGCTGCCGGATCCCGCCAGGGAGCCGGCAGTAATGCGGCCATCGCCATTGGACCCCATGCTGCCGGAGAAGTCGACCACGCCGGTGCCGTTGGTGACGAACTGCGCGGCGCCGCCGGTCGTATTGTCGAGGAAACGGGTGCGACCGCCGGCATTGGTGATGATCGTGGCGGAGCCAGCGGTCGCATGATCGAAGAACAGGGTCGAAGCGCCGTCGTTGGTGGTGATGGTCGCATTCGCCGCGGTGGAATGGGCGTTGAACTGGATATGGCCGTCCATGTTGTTGGTGATCTGGGCATTGCCCGCGGACGGCGTGTCGCTGCCGAAGCCGATCCCGAACATCACGTAGGAATTGCCGCCATTGGTGATCACTGCGTTGGCGGCCGTCGCGGCATTGACGAAAGCCAGCATGCTGAACGTATCGTTCGTGATCGTCGCGTTGCCGGCGCTGGTGTTGGCGTTGAACAGCGTGCGGCCCTGATGGTTGGTGATCACGGCGCTCCCCGCCGTGGCCGTATCGGTGCCTCCGGCGACGCCGAACGCCGTCGTGGCGATCGACTGGTTCACGATCGTCATCGTGCCGGCGGAGCTCGCGCCGAGGAAGTTGGTGGTGCCGCCATCATTGGTGAGCGAGACGATGCCGGACGTATCGGCCCTGACGATGTTGAAGATGCCGAAATTCGACACGTCACCGATGATGCGAGCGGTGTGGGTGGCATCGCCGAGCTGCAGGGTCGCGACGCTGCCGATGAATGTGCCGCCCGAATAGGAGTTGTTGCCGAGCAGGATGGTGGTGCTGTTGCCGAGCAGCTCGGCGCGCACACCGGCAACGGTCTCGCCGATATTGTTGCCGATCGTGATCGTCTGGCCGGAATTGGCGTTGTTGACGAAGCCCCAGCCGGAGCCGGCGACGCCGAAATTCACGTCGGCGCCGCCAATCGAATAGGACTGGGCGTTGCTGAGGAAGATCCAGGAATCCGGATTGATCGGCGCGGTGACCGTGATGGTCGATGCGCCGGTTGCGCCGAACAGCGCCTCCTGGCCACTCGATGCCGGCGGCGCGCCGGCCGGTGGGGATCTCCCAGTTGGTCGAAAGATTGTAGTCGGAGGTCGCGGTGGATGAGCCGCTGCCGCCCCAGGTGTAGTCGGTCTGGGCCTGCGCCGACGTCGTCAGCCCGAGCCCACAGAGCCCGAGCATGAGCCCCAGTGCGCCCCACACGCCCCGCGCCGTCCGACACACCGCCGTTTCGACCCGCCTCTGCACGCAATCCCCCGATCTTGCTCTGCACCCCGTGATGCAATCCAAGACCTAGCAGGCGCGCGGCGCCGCCGAGATCGGCGGCGCCCCCGTTTCTTATTTGAAATCAGTGCGTTACGCGTTTGATCGCAGTTGTAGCGGACGCGCAACGCATCCACCCAAAAGTCGCCCCCCCCCCGCAGTGGCCCGGAGATGGGCGACGATGGCTCACGGATTCGGCGAACTCTCGCCAGCGACCTGCAGCAGTTGCGAGCGGCGGACGCGCTCGCGATGGGCGGTGTAGAGGCCGCTGGAGACGATGAAGGCGGCGCCGACAATGGTCCAGACGTCCGGCACCTCGCCGAACACCAGGAAGCCGAGGATGCTGACCCACAACAGTTGGGTGTAGGAGAACGGCGCCAGCACCGAGGCATCGGCATAGCGGAACGCCAGCACCACGATCCACTGCCCCATGGTCGAGGCGACGCCGACCAGCACGCCGAAGCCGATGTCCTGCCAGGACGGCGTGGTCCAGACGAACGGCACGATCGCGGTGAGCACGCAGACGCCGGCGATCGACGAATAGGTCATGATCGTGATGGCGTGCTCGCGCCCGCTCATCATGCGCGTCATGATCAGGGTGCAGGCCCAGGCGAAGGCCGAGACGATCGGGAACAGCGCGGCGAGATGGAATGCGCCGGTGCCGGGCCGGAGGATGATCAGCACGCCGCACAGGCCAACCGCGGTTGCGACCCAGCGGCGCAGGCCGACCTTCTCGCTGAGGAAGATGATCGACAACGCGGTGACGAACAGCGGCGCGACGAAGCCGGTCGCGGAAGCCTCGGCAATCGGCAGATAGCGTAAACCAGTGATGAACATCAGCGACGAGCCGAGCAGCGCGATGCCGCGCAGCAGCTGGAACTTGAGCTGCTCGGTGCGCATCGCGAACAGCGGCGAGCCCGGGATCATCGCCGGCACCATGATCAGCGAGAAGACCACGAAACGGATCCAGGTGATCTCGATCGAGGGCAGCGTCTTCGACAGATATTTTGCCGTCACGTCCGAGGTGCCGAGGAACACGGTCGACAGCAGGATCAGCGCGATGCCGCGGAACGGCCTGTCGGCCCGTGCAGGCGCGCGCTTGCGCGTGGCCTGCGGCTTCTCCTGCAAGGAGGTCGGCATGTCGTCGAGCCGCGCGGCGGCAGCCGCACTCGGTGGCGGGGTCACGGTCGAACTCGGAAGTTTGGAACGGGGACGATTCGGTGAGTGGCGACAAAACGCCAATCGCGACGTTGCGACAACCCATCGAAGCGGGCAGCACTTATGCGTTGCTACGCGTCCGGGTAGCAAAGATCCGTAATTTTCCGTGATGCTGCACTACAGCATCGGCAGCCCACGCGGCTTCGGCCCGCGCGGAAAGGCGCGATCGATCGCGGCGATCTCGGCGGCGGTGAGCTCGATGTCGCCGGCCGCGGCATTCTGCTCGGCATGCTCGGGCCGCGACGCCTTGGGGATCGCGAACAGCGACGACGCCCGCGTCAGGAAAGCAAGCGCGACCTGGCGCGGCGTCGCGCCATGCTGCTGCGCGATCCGCTGCAGCACCTCGCCGCCGGCGTTGCGGCGTTCCGGAAAGTCGTCATGGCCGAACGGCGAATAGGCGACCACGGCGACGCCGTGCTGGCCGCACCACGGGATGACGGCATGCTCGATGGCGCGCTCCTGCAGATGATAGAGCACCTGGTTGCAGGCGATCCTGCCCTCGCCTGCGACCTCCAGCAGTTCGTCGAGATCGTCGACGTCGAAATTGCTGACGCCCCAGGACGCGATCTTGCCGGCCGCCTTGAGCTCCTCGAACGCCGCCACCGTCTCTGCGAGCGGATAGGAGCCTGGCCAGTGCAGGAGATAGCAATCGAGCCGGTCGGTCTTCAGCCGCTTCAGCGAGCGCTCGCAGGCGGCGATGGTGCCCTTGCGTGAGGCGTTACTCGGCAGCACCTTCGAAACCAGGTACACCTCGTCGCGCCGGCCGGCGATGGCCTCGGCGATGACGAGCTCGGCATCGCCATACATCTCCGCGGTATCGATGTGGCTCATGCCGAGATCCAGGCCGCGCCGCAACGTGGCGATGGCGCGCTTGCGATCGGCGTGGTCGAGATACCAGGTGCCCTGCCCGATGACGGAGACGCCCGCGCCGCCGGTTCCGAATGTCTTGTGCTTCATAGGACGAGCATAGAGGACGACGCGCGCGGCGTCGATTGGGCACCCTTGTCATTGCGAGGAGCCGTAGGCGACGAAGCAATCCAGAGTCGTCGCGGGACTTTGGATTGCTTTGCTTCGCTTCGCTCGCAATGACGGTGTTGAGCTAGCTCGCCACTTTCACAGACGCCGCATCCTCCGCCGCTGTCTGCACGATCAGCCGCTTCATCTCCGGAACGCACGAGCCGCAATTGGTGCCGGCCTTGAGTTGCGCGCCGATGGCGGCGGGCGTGCGGGCGCCGGCGGCGATGGCGTCGCAGATGGTGTCGCGGCCGACGCCGAAGCAGGCGCAGACGATCGGGCCGCCGCCGACGCCGTCGGGCGCGCGGCCGGACAGCAGCGTGCGGCGCTGGTCCTCGTCGAGGCGGTCGGCGGCGAACATCGTCTTCACGACGTTCCAGTCGCCGGCATCATGGCCGGGACCGACGAACAGACAGGTTTCGATGCGATCGCCGGCGAACGACGCGGCGCGATAGACGCCGCCGCCGACATCCATGTAATCCGTGACATCGTCGGTCGCGCGCGCCTTGAACCAGGCCGGCCAGCGCGACAGATCGCCGTTGTCGGCGAACAGATAGCCGAAGCCGCCCGAGACCGTCGCGCGCGCCCACCACAGATTGGACGGCAGCGCGAGCTCGGTGCGCGACAGGATGAAGCCACGGAATACATACTCATAGGGACTGATCGCGGCCGGCGTCGCCTTGGCCTCCGGCTGGCCGGAGAACGGATCGGTGTGGGAGGCGACCAGCGCGCCGACGCGGCCATGCGACGAGTTCGTGGCGTTCCAGTGGATCGGCGCGAACAGCATGCCGCGCTGCTGGCGCTCGCTGACGATGACCTTGAGGATGCACTGGCCGTGCTCGGTCGTCACCTTGGCGAAGCCGTCATGCATCAGGCCATATTTCAGCGCGTCGTCCGGATGCACCTCGACGAACGGCTCCGGCAGATGCGCTGACAGCCGCGGGCTCAAGCCCGTGCGCGTCATGGTGTGCCACTGGTCGCGGATGCGGCCGGTGTTCAGGCGCAGCGGGCGGGCGGCAGTGGTCTCGCCGCGCAGCGCCGGCACCTCCGGCGCGACGAAACGCGCTTTGCGATCGTTGGTGAAGAAGGCGCCTTCGGCGAAGAAGCGCGGCTCGGGCGGCTTGCCCGCACGCGCCGGCCATTGCACCGGCGCCATCGTGTCGTATTCGTCGTCGGTGAGCGTCGCCAGCGCGCCGATGTCGAAGTCGCGCGTGCCGTCGTTCTCGAAGGCCGACAAAGCCGCGTGCTCGCGGAACACATCAGCCGCAGAGTTGTAATTGAAGGCGCCCGCGTGGCCGAGCCGTTTGCCGATCTCGCTCAGTATCCACCAGTCCGGCATGGCCTCGCCGGCCGGCGCCAGGAAGGCGCGCTGGCGCGAGATGCGGCGCTCGGAGTTGGTGACCGTGCCCGACTTCTCGCCCCAGGCCTGCGCCGGCAGCAGCACGTGGACGCCGGCATCGACGGTGTCGTTGGAGCGGACGTTCTCGGACACGACGAGCAGCTCGAGCTTCTTCAAGGCGGCGCGGACCAGATCGGCGTCCGGCAGCGACACCGCGGGGTTGGTGCCGATCACCCACAGCGCCTTGATCTCGCCGCGCGCGACCGCCTCGAACATCGCGACCGCCTTCAGCCCCTCATGGGTGGCGATGTCAGGCGCCTTCCAGAAGCGGCGAACGCGGTCGATGTCCGGCGGCGTGAAGCCCATATGGGCGGCGAGCTGGTTCGCGAGCCCGCCGACCTCGCGGCCGCCCATCGCATTGGGTTGGCCGGTCAACGAGAACGGCCCCATGCCCGGATTGCCGATGCGCGCGGTCGCGAGATGGCAGTTGAGGATCGCGTTGACCTTGTCGGTGCCCTGCGCCGACTGGTTGACGCCCTGCGAATAGAGGGTGACGACCTTGGGAGTGTCGCGGAACAGCTTGAAGAAGGCGGCGACGTCGACCTCGGACAGGCCGGTAGCGAGCGCGGTCGCCGCGGCGCTGCCGGCAAGGCTCCGGGCGCGGGCCAGGGTCTCGTCGAAGCCGCTGGTGTGAGCGTCGATGTAGTCGTGATCGAGCGCACCGGTGTCGGCCAGATGCACCAGCAGGCCGGAGAACAGCGCCGCATCCGCGCCGGGCTTCAGACCGAGGAACAGGTCCGCCTCGCTTGCCGTGTCGGTACGGCGCGGATCGATGACCACGAACCTGGCGCCACGGCCCTGCTTGTTGGCCAGCATGCGCTGATAGAGCACCGGGTGGCACCAGGCGGCATTGCTGCCGACGAACACCAGCAGATCGGCCTGATCGAGATCCTCATAGGTACCGGGCACGGTGTCGGTGCCGAAGGCACGGCGATGGCCGGCGACCGAGGACGCCATGCACAGCCGCGAATTGGTGTCGACATTGGCCGAGCCGAGAAAGCCCTTCATCAGCTTGTTGGCGACGTAGTAGTCCTCGGTCAGTATCTGACCGGAAAGATAGAACGCCACCGCATCCTCGCCGTCGCGGGCGACGATGTGCTTCAGGCGGGTCGCGACATGATCGAGCGCATCGCTCCAGGCCACCCGCTCCATGCCGCCCTTGCAGCGGATCATCGGGTACAGCAGCCGGCTCTCCAGCCCGAGCGTCTCGCCGAGCGCCGAGCCCTTGGAGCAGAGCCGGCCGAGATTGGCCGGATGTGCCGGATCCCCGGAGACGGCCGCGCCGCCGCGACCGTCGGGCGTGGCGAGCACGCCGCAACCCACGCCACAATAGGGACATGCGGTGCGCACCATCAGCAGCTTCGGATCGAGCGTCGTCATCGTCTTGCGCGGCCCCTTCTCACGCTGCCTGCGGCCGCGCCCCGCGCGGCCGAACATCATCGCTGTCCGGATTGCTGCGACCGGTTCGCGGCTCCGGATCAGGTCGCGATACCACAACGCGTCCTGAGTCTCACCGATCAGCACGGCGCCGGTGAGGCGTCCCTCGGCGATGACGAGCTTCTTGTAGATGCCGCGCCTGGCATCGTTGAGCACGATCGCTTCGCTGCCCTCGGCGCCCATGAAGTCGCCGGCCGAGAACACCGACACGCCCGACACCTTCAGATTGGTCGCGACGACGCTGCCGCCATAGGCCGCCTTGCGGCCGGCGAGATGTCGCGCCAGCACCCGCGCCTGCTCATAGGCAGGCTCGACCAGCCCGTAACAGGTGCCGCGGTGCTCGGCGCATTCGCCGAGCGCGAAGATGCCGGGCGCCGAGGTCTGCATCGCGTCGTCGACCACGATGCCGCGGTTGACGGCGAGCCCCGCCTCGTTCGCCAGCGCAACGTTCGGCCGGATGCCGGCCGCGAAGATCACGGCGTCGGTGGCGAGGCGCCGCCCATCGGCCAGCTCGACTCCTTCAACCAGGCCATCGCCATGGATGGCCGCGGTGCTGGCATTGAGCAGAACCTCGATGCCTTTGCGCGCCACCAGCGCCTTCAGCAACGCGGCGGCCGGCGCATCGAGCTGCCGCTCCATCAGCCGGTCCATCAGATGCAACAGCGTCACCCTGGCGCCGGCACGCGCCAGGCCATAGGCCGCTTCCAGCCCGAGCAGGCCGCCGCCGACGACCACCACACGGCCCTTCTTCGCCGCGAGCGCCAACAGCACGTCGGTATCGCGGCTGTCACGGAACGTGTGCACGCCCGGAAGATCGGCGCCGGGCACGGGAAGCCGCAGCGGCAGCGAGCCGGTGGCCAGAACCAGGCGCGAGAACGCCACGTTCTCATCGTTCTCGATCTGGAGCTCGCGGCGGCCGACGTCGATGCCGGTCACACGCGCACCGTATTTCAGCGTCACGCCGCGCTCGCGCCACCAGGACGCTGGCTTGAGCTCGATCTCGTGGGACGCGGCCTCGCCGGCCAGCACCGACGACAGCAGCACGCGGTTGTAGGCCAGCCGCGGCTCCTCGCCGATGACCGCGATCGCATAGCGGCCGAGCGCAGTCTGCGACAATTCCTCGGCCAGCTTTGCAGCGGCCATGCCGTTGCCGACGATGACGAGCGGTTCACTCAAGACGCCTACTCCGCCGCCTGCGCCTTGCCGTAGGCTTCCGCGATCATGAAGCCGGACAGCGCGCCGTAGGCCGCAGCCCAGGCCTCGGCGACCTCGGGCGTCCAGCCGTCGCCAAGTCCCTTCTCCAGGGTCCACAGCAGTGCGGCGCCGACCACCGGATAGTGCTCCGGCTTGGCGCCGTAACCGACGTGGCGCTTGGCGAGCGCGCTTGCCGCCGGCAGCACCGATTCCAAATTCGAAAGCCCGCCGACCACCACCGCCAGCGTTCCCATCAGCTTCTTGCGCTGCTCGGTCATATCAGCCGGAAACATCGCCTTGACCTGAGGCGGCGCCACCTCGAACAGGCGATCATAGAAGATGATCGCGGCCTGCTCCGAAATCGGCGCGACCTTGGCGAAGCTATCCTGTACCAGCGCAATCTGTGACGGGGTCATCAGCGAAATCCTTCGATGTGGGATCAAGGCTCGTTGGTCGTCCGAGGAGGGACGGCGGTTCGACCCGCCGTCCCTCGATCATGCAGCCTGCGTGCCCGGACCGGACACGGCGACGGCGGACGGCTCCGGCTTTGCACCGTGTTCGTAGGCCTCCAGGAAATCGAGCACCTCTCGGCGGTAACGATAGTAGTCCGGATGTTCCAGCAACGCCTTGCGCGTGCGCGGACGCGGAATGTCGACCTCGAGGATATGGCCGATCCGTGCGTTTGGTCCGTTCGTCATCATCACGACGCGGTCGGCCAGCAGGATCGCCTCGTCGACGTCATGGGTCACGCACAGCGCCGTTACCTGCGTGCGCTGCCAGACCTCCATCAGCACCTCCTGCAGATCCCAGCGGGTCAGGCTGTCGAGCATTCCGAACGGCTCGTCAAGCAACAGCAGCTTCGGCGACAACGCGAACGCACGCGCGATGCCCACGCGCTGGCGCATGCCGTTCGACATCGACACCGCAGGTGTGTCGAGCGAGTCGCCAAGACCGACACGCTCGAGATAGTAGTCGACGATCTCGTCGCGGTCCTTTAGCGTCGCGTGCGGATAGACACGATCGACGCCGAGCGCAACATTCTCGCGCGCCGTCAACCATGGGAACAGCGAGGGAGACTGAAACACCACGGCCCGATCGGGGCCGGCCGCCGAGACTTCCCGGCCGTCCAAGATGATGCCGCCCAGTGTGACATCGTTGAGCCCGGCCGTCATCGAGAGCACCGTCGACTTGCCACAACCCGAGTGGCCGATGACGGAGATGAATTCTCCCTTCCGCACCTTCAGGTCGAAACGATCGACCACCGTGAGCGGACCAGTCGGGGTCGGATAGACCTTCGACAGCTGCGAGTATTCGAGATAGCGGTCGGCCTGGTAGGGTGCCGAGTTCGCCGCTCTTTGATAAGCTGCCGGCGGCTTCTCCATCTGGGTGATGGACACCACGTTCGGCAGTACGCGGCTCGTCGTATTGTTCTGCGGGCGCTCGGAAACGGCATCCATGAGATAGCTCGTCACCGCCTGCCTCAGCTGCTTGAAACGCACATCTTCATTGATCGAGGAGCGCTCACGCGGACGGGGGATGTCGACCTCGAAGTGCTGACCGAGCGTTGCTTTCGGTCCAGGAAGCAGCGGAATGATGCGATCGGCGAGCAGGATCGCCTCGTCGACGTCGTTGGTGATCAGCACAACCGTGCGCTTGTCCCGTGACCAGATCTCGACGATCTCGTCCTGAAGACGCGCGCGGGTCAGTGCATCGAGGGCGGATAGCGGCTCATCGAGCAGCAGGATCTCGGGGCTTGTCGCCAGAGCGCGGGCGACCGCGACCCGCTGCCGCATGCCTCCCGACAGCTCGGACGGCAGGCGCTGCGCGGCGTGAGACAGGCCGACCATTGCGATGTAACGATCCACCCGCGCAGCACGCTCTTTCCCTGTCTCGCTGGCAAAGACCTGATCGACGGCGAGCGCGACGTTTCCACGAACGGTGAGCCAAGGCATCAGCGAGTAAGATTGGAACACAACACCGCGATCCGGACCCGGCCCGACGATCTGCCTACCCTTGAGCATGATCTCGCCGGCATCGGGCCGAATGAGACCGGCGATTGCCGAAATCAGCGTCGACTTGCCGCTGCCGGAAAAGCCGACAATGGCGATGAACTCCCCCTCCTCGACCTCGAGATTGAGATTGGACAGCACGTCCACCTTGCGGTCGCCGCTGCCGTAGCTCTTGCTGACGCCCTTCAACGACAGGAAAGACATGACCGCCTCCTCAGCGCTGGCTCGAGAAGGTGAACGCTGACTGCAGAGCGTACATCACCCGGTCGAGCAGAAAGCCGATGATGCCGATGGTCAGCACCGCAACGATGATCCGCGCCAGCGACTGCGACGAGCCGTTCTGGAACTCATCCCACACAAACTTTCCGAGGCCGGGGTTCTGCGCCAGCATTTCCGCCGCGATCAGGACCATCCAGCCCACGCCGAGCGACAGCCGCAGACCAGTGAAAATCAACGGCAGCGAGCTCGGCAGCACCAGCTTGGTGACGGTGCGATAGGCCGGCAGCTGCAGCACTCGGCCGACATTGAGGAGATCCTTGTCGATCGAGGCCACGCCGAGCGCGGTGTTGATCAGCGTCGGCCATAGCGAGCAAAGTGTCACGGTAATCGCCGAGATCAGGAGCGACTTCGGCAAATATTCCGTCGGGTTGGTATAGAGAGCCGAAACGACCATCGTCACGATCGGCAACCAGGCCAGCGGCGAGACCGGCTTGAAGATCTGGATCAACGGGTTGAGCGCGCCGTTTACTGTCTTCGACAGGCCGCAGAAGATCCCGAGCGGGACTGCGATCAATGTCGCGACCACGAAGCCCAAGGCCACCGTCGCCAAGCTGGTGAATATCTGATCGAAATAGGTCGGGTTGCCGGCGTAGCTCCGATGCTTGACCTCATCGGTCTTCCCGTCGGCGATCAGCTTGGCATTGCGCGAATCCTGCCTTTCGTAGAAGGCAGCCCGCTTAGCCCGCTCGGCCAGATGATCGGAGTAGAGATTCTTGGCCTGGACCCAGACCTCGGCGGGACCCGGAATGGCGCCGAGCGACGTCTTGACATGCGGCGCCACCCAGGCCCATGCGGCGAGAAAGACGACGATGCCAAGCAGGGGCGTCACCAATGTCTGCCGAAGCTCCTTCAGCTGCGGCTTGATGCTGTCGCCCGCCGCCATGCGCGCCAGCGGCGCGAGCCAGCCCAGCCCAAGAATGTTGAGATAGGTCGCAGCCGCGTTGATGCGCGCGAAGATGCGCTCCTTGCGCGCCCGCCGCTGTGCTGCGGCGTCGACGTCGACGTAGTCACCGACAAGTGCCATGGTTCGTCTTCCCGAATGTGAGACAGATGCAGACCGTCGCCGGGGCCGCCCTCCGACGGCCCCTCAACCGTCAGCCACCAACGATCTTGCTGCCTTCGATCTTCTGCTTGCCCTTCAGACCGATCTTGAGGCTGTCGATGTAGGCGTTCGGCTTACGACCGTCGTAGGTCACACCGTCGATGAATTCGGCGGTCGGTGCACGGAAGCCGTCGGTGTCCCAGGGAAAGTCCTCCTTCTTCGCCTTGCCGTCCGCGATCAGCTGCTTGGCTGCCGCAAGATAAATATCGGGTCGGTAAACGTCCTTGGCCGTCGCATGGTACCAGGCATCGTCCCTGGCCTCGCCGATCTGCCCCCAGCGCCGCATCTGCGTGAGATACCAGACCGCGTCCGAGTAGTAGGGATACGTCGCGAAATAACGGAAGAAGACGTTGAAGTCCGGGATCTGCCGCTTGTCGCCCTTCTCGTATTCGAACGTTCCGGTCATCGAGTTCGCGATCACCGCCTTGTCGGCGCCGACATATTCCGGTTTGGAGAGCAGATCGACGGCCTTGACGCGGTTGGCGTTGTTGTTCTCGTCCAGCCACATCGCGGCACGGATCAGCGCCTTGGTCACGGCGAGCGTCGTGTTGGGGTTCTTCTCCGCGAAGGCGGCCGTGATACCGAACACCTTCTCCGGATTGTCCTTCCAGATCTCGTAGTCGGTGATGACGGGCACGCCGACCCCCTTGAAGACGGCCGCCTGATTCCACGGCTCGCCAACGCAATAGCCATTGATGGTGCCAGCTTCGAGCGTCGCCGGCATCTGCGGCGGCGGCGTAACCGACAACTGGGCTTCGGCGGCGATCGTGCCGCTGGTATCGTCGGAGGAGTAGTAGCCTGGATTGATGCCGCCGGAGGCCAGCCAATACCGTAGCTCGTAGTTGTGGGTGGATACCGGAAACACCATGCCCATCTTGAATTGCTTGCCGGAAGCCTTGAGCTTTTCGATCGCCGGACGCAGCGCTTCCGCCTTGATCGGATGTATCGGCTTGCCGCTGGCGTCCCTGGCGACCTGAGGCTTCATCAGCTCCCAGATCTCGTTGGAGACCGTGATCGCGTTGCCGTTCAGGTCCATCGAGAACGGCGTGATGATGTGCGCCTTGGTACCGAAACCGATCGTGGCGGCGAGCGGCTGCCCCGCCAGCATGTGCGCGCCGTCGAGTTCGCCGGTGATGACCCGATCGAGCAGCACCTTCCAATTGGCCTGCGCCTCCAGCGTGACGATCAGGCCCTCGTCCTCGAAGTAGCCGTTCTCCTTGGCGACGGCCAACGGCGCCATGTCGGTGAGCTTGATGAATCCGAACTTGAGCTCGTCCTTTTCGAGCTTGGCCGCACGCGCCCGGCCCGAAGTGAGAGCCAGCGCCGCGGCCGCGGTGCCGGTGGCCAGAAACGTGCGTCGATCGAGCACGGCATCGAGGTGAGAGGTCGAGGCGCGTTCGCGATTGCGACGTCGAAAAAGGTCGGATGACTTCGGCATGGAGAAGGAGATCCTTTGCGTCCCCGTGACGCGTTGGCGAACCTGCAAACACAGGCCAACGCCCCGGGAAGAACCGGTGGAGCTGTCACGCTGCTGATGATGATGTGTCGGGAGACGGCGTCGATGGCGTCGCGCAAGCTACATACAAACCTCGTGCCAACGACGGCCAAAGCACGAGGCAAGCGTTTTCAGCGACTTAGAAAGCCCGGACCGATGAGATGCGGCTCGCAGGCGCACGCTTATTTTGCGATCCGCTCAATCGGTGTGCGCTGCACACCCAATAGGCAAGCCCAGGATTCTTCTGGGCAGCCAGCCCCCAGCGACCCGTGCGAACCGTCCCGAGCCGGGCGCTGCACCTCCTCTAAGGCACTGCGAATGCAGCCAAACCCACATTGTGGCCAGAATTGGCACGCGCATTGCTTTTCCTTGAACCAGTCAACGATGACTGCGGTTCGCCGGATTGTTAAGGCTGATGGCGCCTGACATCTGGGGCGGATCTCAACGAACTGGTCCCGATTCCTCGGCAGTCGTCGTGATACCTTCCCGTTTTCAGCCCGCACCGACATTCGATCCGCCGCCGCTTCCATGCGGTGTCCTTCGCGAGAGACGATTGTTCTCTCCGTCGGGCAGCGCGCAACGGCAGTCTTGAGAGCAATCGGAAGGAAGTTTGAATGTCGTATCTCGCGCCCTCGGAATTCGTCACCAAGATGGTGGACGCAGGCGAGTCCAAGATCTTCATGTCGACCCGCGACACCGTCATCCGCGCCTACATGGCGGGCGCGATCCTGGCGCTCGCGGCCTGGTTTGCCGTCACCATCAACGTGAACACCGGCCAGCCGATCATCGGCGCCCTGTTGTTTCCAGTCGGCTTCTCCATGCTCTACCTGCTGGGCTTTGATCTGCTGACCGGCGTGTTCGTGCTGTCGCCGCTGGCGCTGATCGACAAGCGTCCCGGCGTGACGCTCGCAGGCGTGCTGCGCAACTGGGGCCTCGTCTTCGTCGGCAATTTCGCCGGCGCACTGACCGTTGCCTTCATGATGGCATTCGTGACCACGTTCGGCTTCACGCAGGAGCCGGACAAGGTCGGCGCTGTCATCGGCAATATCGGTGAAGGCAGGACGCTGGGCTATGCGGCGCATGGCGCGGCCGGCATGGCGACGCTGTTCATCCGCGGCATGCTGTGCAACTGGATGGTCTCCACCGGCGTGGTCGGCGCGATGATCTCGACGACGGTCCCAGGCAAGGTGCTCGCGATGTGGATGCCGATCCTGGTCTTCTTCTACATGGTGTTCGAGCATTCGGTGGTGAACATGTTCCTGTTCCCGTCGGGGCTGATGCTGCATGCGAAGTTCTCGATCATGGACTACCTGGTCTGGAACGAGATCCCGACCGTGCTCGGCAATCTCGTCGGCGGCCTCTCCTTCACCGGCCTGACGCTCTATGCCACCCACATCAGGACGCAGCCGAAGCGCGATGCCAAGATCGCAGCGCGCGCCGCCGCCTGATTTCATTTCCCCTCGGGAGCCCGTCCCCGATAAGGTCGGGCTCCCTCACTTCGCCCCACAGCCCAGATGCCATTGCGGATCACCATCGGAGCGCATTCCGACAAGGGGCAGAAGCCGGGCAACCAGGACTTCCATGGCGCTCTGATCCCGGATGAGCCGGCGCTCAGCCTGAAGGGCATCGCGATCGCAATCGCGGACGGGATCAGCAGCAGCGAGGTCAGCCACATTGCGAGCGAGTCGGCGGTCAAGAGCTTCCTGACCGACTATTACTGCACGCCGGACGCGTGGTCGGTGAAGACCTCGGCGCGACGGGTGATCGCCGCGGCCAACTCCTGGCTTTACGCCCAGACCAGAGCCAGCCAATACGCCTATGACCGCGACAAAGGCTATGTCTGCACGCTCAGCGCGATCGTGATCAAGGCGGCCGCGGCGCATCTCTTCCATATCGGCGATTGCCGCATCTATCGTCCCGCCGGCCATTCGCTCGAGCAGCTCACCGACGATCATCGCATCATCATCTCGTCGCAGCAGAGCTATCTGGGACGCGCGCTCGGCGTCAACCCCCAGGTCGAAATCGACTATCAGGCCGTGCGGATCGAGCGCGGCGACATCTTCGTGCTCGCGACCGACGGCGTTCACGAGCACGTCGGCAAACGCTTTGTCGCCAACGTGTTGAAAGAGAATCCCCACGACCTCGACCAGGCGGCCCGCATCATCGTCGCTGAGGCACTGGCGCAGGGCAGCGCCGACAATCTCACGATCCAGATCGTGCGGATCGACGAGCTCGGGGCCGGCGATGCCGCCGAGATTCCGGTCCAGGCCGAGCAGTTGCCGCCGGCGCCACTGCTGGACGCGCGGATGATCTTCGAGGGCTACCGGATCGTGCGCGAGATCCATGCCAGCAGCCGCAGCCACATCTATCTGGCCGTCGACGTCGAGACGGAGCTCAATGTGGCCATCAAGGTGCCTTCGATCGACCTGCGCGGCGATCCCGCCTATCTGAAGCGTTTCCTGATGGAGGAATGGATCGCGCGGCGGATCGACAACCCGCACGTGCTGAAGGCCATTTCATCGACGCGCCGCCGCGATCATCTCTACGTCGTCACCGAATTCGTCGACGGCCAGACCCTGGCGCAATGGATGATCGACCATCCCAAACCCGATCTCGATACTGTCCGGGACATCATCGAGCAGATCGCCAGGGGGTTGCAGGCGCTGCATCGCAAGGAAATGCTGCACCAGGATCTGCGGCCGCAGAACATCATGATCGACCGGACCCGGACGGTGAAGATCATCGACTTCGGATCGGTGCGCGTCAGCGGCGTGGTCGAGGCCGAGCCAGCGGCCGACCACGACAGCATTCTCGGGACCCAGCAGTATACGGCGCCCGAATATTTCCTCGGCGAGGGCGGCACCGAATGGTCCGATCAGTTCTCGCTCGGCGTGATCGCCTACCAGATGCTGACAGGCCGGCTGCCCTACGGCGCGCAGATGGCACGTGCACGAACCCGGGCGCAGTTTCGCAAGGTGCGCTATCAGCCGGCCTCCGGCGATGACCAGGCGATCCCGCTCTGGATCGATGGCGCACTTCGGCGCGCCGTCCATCCCATCGCCGCCAAACGTTACGAGAGCCTTTCGGAATTCGTCTTCGACCTTCGGCACCCCAATCCGGCCTATGCCGGCGGCAGCCGGACGCCCCTGATCGAGCGCAATCCGCTGCTGTTCTGGAAAGCAACGACTGCGCTGCTCGCGATCGCAGTGGTCATCCTGCTCGCGGCGCGCCACGGCGGCTGGTAGGCGGACCTGCCGGCCGCCATGGATCAGGCGGGTTGGGGCGCGATCGCGCCGAGCGGTCTCGGCGCCGCGCCGGCTCCCGGCTTCATGCGGAAATCATAGGTCATCAGGTGCCATGGTCCGGCGGCCAGCTTGCCGTCCGGCATCACCGGATCGCTGCGCCGCTCCACCTGGGCGATGAGCTCGTCCTTGACGCCAAAGACGACGTCGCTGTCGAGATATTCGTCGCCGCCGACGAAGACATGGGTGATCAGCGGCTCGTAATCCTTGGCGTCCACCAGGAAATGCACATGGGCCGGGCGCATCGGATGACGCTTCGTCTCGAGGATCATTCGTCCCACCGGACCGTCGGTCGGGATCGGATAGCTGCAGGGCAGGATGGTGCGGAAGAAAAAGCGGCCATCCGCATCGGTGATGAAGCGCGCCCGCGACGACGGACCATCGCTTTCATAGGACGGCCGCTGCGAATCGTAGAAGCCCTCGTCGTCGGCATGCCAGACATCGACCGCGGCGCCTGCCAGCGGGGCACCCGACAGATCGGTCACCCGTCCCCGGACGAACATCTTCTCGCCCTTGAGATCCGCCGAGATGTCGGTGCCGTGGGGCGTCTCCTTGTGCTCGCCGACGTAGAACGGGCCGAGCACGGTCGTCTCCGTCGCCCCTGCCCGGTCGCGATGATTGATGGCGTCGACCAGCATCGACACGCCGAGCACGTCGGACAGCAGGATGAACTCCTGCCGGCTCGCGGTGCAGGTCT
The DNA here is from genome assembly GCA_050641875.1 of Bradyrhizobium oligotrophicum. Lineage (GTDB taxonomy): Bacteria > Pseudomonadota > Alphaproteobacteria > Rhizobiales > Xanthobacteraceae > Bradyrhizobium > Bradyrhizobium oligotrophicum_B. Next base: position 4,414,975 of record CP192619.1, on the reverse strand, counting down.
GTCCGGTGCGGGTGAGAAAGGCGATCGCGGCAGCCCATTCGTCGAAAGTGAGCTCCGTCCGGCGCACATATTCGTGCAGCGACTTCACCAATTCCTGCAGCAGGAATTTCGCGCGCGGATCGGGTGTCCGTTCGAAGCTCGCGACGACGGCCTCCGTGAGCTCGGCTTCGTTGAATTGTGTCATTGCCAATTCCTCCCGGCGCAAAGCGTACACGACGCATCCCTGGCCTGCCATTGGACGCGGCGCGTTTTTCGGCTATCACCCGGAACAAACGGATGCGCGTCCGATCCTCGCGCAGGCCGCCAGAAACCGATCATAGCGGAGACGCCCGATGCTCGCCCCGACACCCGCCTCGCCCGAAACCGTCGGCATGTCGAAAGCCGCGCTCGATCGCATCGATGCCCATCTGCGGCAGCGCTATATCGAGGCCGGCCGCTTTCCCGGGACGCAATTGACGGTCTATCGCCGCGGCAAGATCGTGCATGCGAGCTCGCTCGGCTATGCCGACGTCGAGCGCAAGGTCCCGGTCAGGGACGACACGATCTACCGCATCTATTCGATGACCAAGCCGATCACCTCGGTGGCCTTCATGATGCTGGTCGAGGAAGGCAAGGTCGCGCTCGACGAGCCGGTCGCGAAATACATTCCGGAGTGGAAGAACCTCGGCGTGTTCGTCGCCGGCACCGCGCCGGCCTTCGTCAGCCGGCCGCCGTCGCGACCGATGCTGATCGTCGACCTCTTGCGCCACACCTCCGGCCTCACCTACGGATTCCAGCAGCGCTCGAACGTCGATGCCGCGTATCGCGACGCCAAGATTGGCGCGGTCGAAAAGGCGGGAACGCTGCAGTCGATGATCGACGACCTCAGTCGTATTCCGCTGGAGTTCTCGCCCGGGGACGCCTGGAACTACTCGGTCTCGACCGACGTGGTCGGCTATCTCGTCGGCAAGATTGCCGACCAGCCGTTCGAGCAATTCCTGAAGCAGCGCATCCTCGATCCGCTCGGCATGAGCGACACCGACTTCCACGTTCCCGCCGCGAAGGCACACCGGCTGGCGGCGTGCTACTCGGCCGATGCCGGCGGCGCCCTGTCGTTCCACGCCGCCGATCGCAAGGTCGGTCTGACCTTGCAGGACGACCCGGCAACCAGCCCGTTCCTGAGCCCGCCCGACTTCATCTCCGGCGGCGGCGGCCTGTGCTCGACCTCGGCCGACTATCTGACGTTCTGCCGCGCCCTGATCAACGGCGGCGAGCTCGGCGGGGTCAGGCTGCTCGGCCCGAAGACGCTGAAGCTGATGACCTCGAACCATCTGCCGGGCGGCGTCGACCTGCCGGCGCTGTCGCGCTCGATGTTCGCGGAAGCAGCCTATAACGGCATCGGCTTCGGTCTAGGCTTCTCGGTGACGGTGGACCCGGCCAAGACGCTGATCCTCGGCAGCGCCGGCGAATTTGCCTGGGGCGGCGCGGCCTCCACCGCGTTCTGGATCGACCCGGCCGAGGAGCTGATCACGATCTTCATGACCCAGGTCTTGCCGTCGAACGCCTACCCGATCCGCCGCGAACTGCGGACGATGGTGTATGCCGCCATCACCGAGAGCAACATCTAGAGCCGGCGGCGCTGTGGCGGCCAAGCCGCCGTGGGAACCGGGGGGCCGCGTCGTCGCGCTTGGCGCGCGAGCGGCGCTCTCCTATGGTGACAGCGATGTGAACGGCTGCAACCGCCGAGCCCTTGCGCACGCGGCCGCTCCAGCCTGATATCCGCTCGCTGCACGTTCGCCTGCGCCCGACGCATCTCTTCAGCCGACGTCAGTCCCAACGTCAATCAGTAGCGCCAGCTCAAACGGGGCATCCGTGCCAAAACTCTCCCTGCCGATCCGGCTTGCTCTTCTGGTCGCAGGGACCACGCTGCCGCTGATCCTGTTCGCAGGCGGGATCGTCCTGCACAACTACATGCAGGACCGCAGCGACGCCCGCCAGCGCGTGCTGGAGACGGTGCGCAGCATCCGCCTGACGCTCGATGCCGAAATGCAGCGCATGACCGGCGGCGTCCAGGTGCTGGCGCTGACCGATGCCCTGACCACCGGCGATTTCGAACGCTTCCGCCCGATCGCGACGGGCTTCCTCGAGCAGTACGGCAAGAACGGCACGATCGTGGTCGCCGACCGCAACGGACGCCAACTGTTCTCGTCGGCGACGACGGATACGGCTCACCTGCCGACGCGCAACAACCGCGAGATCACCCGCCGCGTGTTCGAGACCCGGCAGCCGCAATATTCCGACCTGTTCTACGGCGTCGTAAAGAAGAGCCTGATCGTCACCGTCGAGGTGCCCGTCTTTCGCGACGGCGAGGTCGTCTATGACATCTCGTTCAGCCCGCCGATCGAGATGTTCCAGACCATCCTGGACAAGCAGCGGCCGAACCCGGACTGGACCTTGTCGCTGCTCGACCGACAGGCGACCGTATTCGCACGCGTGCCAAATCCGGCGCAGACGATCGGCAAGCAGGCCTCGCCCTCGGTGTTCGATCGCATGCGCAGCGAGCAGGAGGCGACGCTGTCGAGCGTATCGCTCGAGGGCGTGCCGCTGCTGTCGAGCTTCACCCATTCTCCTCTCACCGGATGGATCATCGGCGCCGGCATCGCCGAGGATTCTCTGGTGGCGCCGCTGTGGCGCAATCTCGCCGTCACCAGCCTGCTCGGCGGCATCATGCTGGCAATCGGTCTGGCCTTCGCGGTGCGGATGGCGACGACGATCGCACGCGCCGAGATGCTGCACGACCTGCTGATCGAGGAGCTCAATCACCGGGTCAAGAACACGCTGGCTATCCTGCAGGCGATCGCGGTGCAGACGTTCCGCAGCGCCAGCCGCCAAGAGCGTGAGAAGTTCGAGGGCCGGCTCGGGGCGCTCGCGGAGGCGCATAATCTGCTCAGCAAGGAGAAATGGCAGGGCTCCGAGCTGCAGGACGTGATCGAGCGCGTGCTCAAGCCCTACCGCCTCAACACTCCCGACCGCATCAGGATCTCCGGCCCGAAGGTGGCGCTGTCGCCGCGGCTCGCCGTCGTGCTGTCGATGATCGTGCACGAGATCGCAACCAACGCCGCCAAATATGGTGCGCTCTCCAACGACACCGGCACGGTCGATCTGTCCTGGGAGCTGGCGAGCGCGGCCGACGCGGCGAAGAAGCTGCCGGCACGGCTGCGGATGGTGTGGCAGGAAACCGGCGGCCCGGTCGTGTCGGCGCCGATCCAGCGCGGCTTCGGCTCCCGCCTGATCGAGCGCAGCGCGCGCGATCAGCTCGGCGGCGAGGCCACGGTCGACTTCCTGCCACCGGGCGTGATCTACACCATCACCTGCAAGCTCGACGATTGAGCCGCGTCAGCCGAACCTCTGCAGCGCCGGGAACGTCTCGAGCAGCCAGATGCTGAAGGTCGAGACCGCGCCGGTGAGAAAGCCGATGCCGGTGGCGATCATCAGCACGCCCATCGCGCGCTCGATGTTCACAAGATGGCCCCGCATGCGGATGAACAGCGCCGAGAACTGTTCGATCATGAACGCCGCGACCAGGAACGGAATGCCGAGGCCAGCGGAATAGACGGCAAGAAGCCCGGCCCCCTTGGCGACCGTCGTCTCCGCGGCTGCGATCGAGAGGATCGCAGCCAGGATCGGCCCGATGCATGGCGTCCAGCCGAAGGCGAAGGCGAGCCCCATGACATAGGCGCCCCACAGGCCGACTGGCTTGGGGATCGGCAGCCGCCCTTCGCGCATCAGGAACGCGATCCGCGTCAGGCCGAGGAAATGCAGGCCCATCACGATGATGACGATGCCGGCGAGAATGGACAACTGCTCCGACCAGGCCCGGATCAGGCCGCCGATCAGCGAGGCGCTCGCCCCCAGCATCACGAACACGGTGGAGAAGCCCAGCACGAACAGTGCGGCCGAGATCATCACGGCGCGGCGCGACGCGGCCGGAGGTTCCTCGCTCTCGATGTGCTCGATCGTGGCACCGGTGAGATAGACCAAATACGGAGGAACCAGCGGCAGCACGCAGGGCGAAAGAAAACTGACCAGGCCAGCAATGAACGCTGCCGGAATCGATACGTTCTGGATCATGCGAGTCCCGCGATACGCCCCTCCAGCCGCAAGCCGGGGCACGACGCTTCTTGCCGCCGATGAGGGGAATACGCAACAGACGTGCCGAAGTTACGGCGGTCAACGATGATCACCGCCTTGAGGCTTGCGCTAGGACCTTGAGGCTTGCGCCAGGATAGAGCCCGACGTCCCCGGATCGGAACCTTGTCGGCAAAGCCCGCCCCGATGCGGAGCAGCCCGGTTCCAAACGGCTCGTGCGCGAGCCGGTGTGCGCCTCACCGCAGGATCACGATATGTCACAAATGCGATAAATGCACCTTTGTGCACACATCGAACTGTGCTATTTCACCACCCGAAGCAAAGGCTGCCTGCGCTGACCCGGCTGCAGCTTCGGATCGCGCAGCTTGTCGGGATTGTCGGCTTGAACCATCTCATCGCAGAGCGATCTCAGATCGTCCTCGCTCAGACGGTTCAGCTTCATACGCAGGTCGAGGATGGCAACCGAGACCAAATGTGCCGATCGCGATTGCCCGTCGCCGCGAGCGTGGCGCGGCACTGCTCCAGGGATGCAAGCACTGCAAGCATTTGTTCGTCTGAATTGGCCACAGGCGTCGTTTCCGTTCTAGCGTGCGACGAGATGGAGCCGAGCAACTCCCGACTCGCGGATGGCTTCCAGATGCGTCATGTCGTTGCTCCCCTGCGCTTTGCCCACGCGGCTCAGCCGAGCCGTACGCCCACCCCCTGGGACGGCACGACGACGTCCCGGCATGACGCAGGGTGAAGACACATCACCGCTCCCCGGCATTCGATCAGTCAGCGCCACGATCCGTTCATCAAGATAGCACGATAACGGACCATCTTCGAATACCATTTCATTGCAGTCGGGGCAAAAACCATCGATCTTAGGTTCGACTCGCGCTAAGCGTGTCTCTGGCCTACATGATGTGTCAGACCGCGCGTCTGCTGGCGGTAAGACCATGCTGCAGAGAACTGAAGGTGGCAGACTCATCGACCCTCGATCGCTCAACCAAATCATGGCACGAACGTGCCTTGCCCGTAATCTATCGGAATCACTCTAGCAGGCGGAGAGAGCTTGTATGCGCGTTGCGGCGGAACGGGGCGTTCCTCAGAAGGAACGCCAGGACCTAGCCGAGACCCCTGCGACGCTGGCGCCAGGGGAGCACGGCGACTCGTCTGCTGCGGCAGGATCGAGCATTGAACTGAGCCGAGAGAGTGGCGGCGCCAAGGGCGCAACGGCGAGCAAGCCGGCAAAAACTGCGACGGGCCGGGCCGCCCCGGCCAAATCGACCGTGAGCAAATCGACGCTGGCAAGCCTCACCGACTGGGATGCAGCGCGGATCTTCCTCGAGGTCGTCAGGGCCGGCAGCTTCCGCTCCGCGGCCGAGCGGCTGACACTCTCGATCAATGCGGTGCGGCGACGCATCGATGATTTCGAGCGGCAGATCGGCGCGACGCTGTTCACGCGCGACGTCCACGGCGCTCGGCTGACAGACGAAGGCGCACTGGTGGTCTCTGCCGTCGAGCGCATGGAGGCCGCGTCATTCGAGCTGCTGCGCGCGGGCGATGGTCTCGCCGGCGCTGCGTCGGGCGAGGTCCGGGTCGCGGTGACCGAGGGGCTCGGCACGTTCTGGCTGGCGCCCCGGCTGGTCGAATTTCAGCAGAGCTTTCCCAACGTGATGGTCGACCTCTATTGCGCGATGCGCTCGGCAGACGTGTCACGCCACGAGGCCGACGTCGCCATCCACCTCTCCCGGCCGGCGGCGCTCGACGTCAAGCTGGTCCGGCTCGGCCGCATGCACCTCATGTGCTTTGCGAGCGAGAAATATTTGGAGATATTTGGCATCCCAAAGACGATTGACGATCTCGTCAAACACCGCTTGGTTCTGCAGGTGGCGGACGAAGCCGCCGCCAACGCCGCCTTCGCCACCATCTTCCCCGGTTTCGAGCAGCGGGACCTGATCGCGATGACCACCAATGTCTCGAGCGCCAATTACTGGGCCGTGGCGCACGGCGCCGGCATCGGGGTCTTCCCAACCTATGCGAGTGCCCTGGGCGGGAAGATCATACCACTTGAGGTTGACCTCAAGTGGTCATACGACATCTGGCTGTCTTACCATGCCACCACCGGACGCATCCCTAGGGTGCGTCACATGATCGACTGGCTGGTCGAGGCTTTTAACCCTGGCAAATACCCGTGGTTTAAAGACGAATTCATTCATCCACAGCAACTTAAAACAGTATATATGGGTGAACCCCTGACCCATCTATTCGGGGGCTTTCCGATGGAAGGACGGTAAAACCAGTATGAACAAATCAGCGGCAAAGAAAATGAAGCAGCGCAGTGCGGGCAAGCCCGACATCGAGCTCGGCAAGCGGATTCGCCTGCGGCGTGTAGAGCAGAAGATCTCGCAGGCTGAGCTCGGCGAGAAGCTCGGCGTGAGCTTCCAGCAGGTCCAGAAGTACGAGAAGGGCGTCAACCGGGTCGGCGCTGCGCGTCTGCAGCAGATCGCCACCGCGCTCGACGTGCCCGTGACGTTCTTCTACGACGGCGACAGCAAGGCGCGCGAGGTCGAGAGCCTCCTGTTCCTGGACTCAGCCTTCAGCCTGCGGTTGCTGCGCGCCTACAGCAAGATCAAGGACCAGACCGTGCAACGTCAGCTGGTATCCTTGATGGAATCGATCGCAGCGAACGAAGAATAGGCAAGGCTGTCTGATCCGTCAGACAGGTCTGCCCGTGATGGATATGGGCCATCTTCGCTCGAGGGCGCAACTTGGGGGCGCCAGGCTCTGCCAGCTCGGGCGAGTTCACTGCCTCGGCTCGAGGCCGAGCGATCGGCGTGGCCGGCACACCGGCCCTTCTCGTCCGCCCAGCGATCGCTGCGCGGTCTGAGGCTTCGTCGCCCTTGTATTCTCGTGCTCTCTGCCGTCATAGGAAGTGGCGGCATGGCGGCGTTTCGGTCCCGTCCGGCCGACGCTGATCACAAGCGCTGCGTGTCCTCTCCTGGGCCACCCGTGCACAGGTCGAGAGCATCGGCTCCGACGCCCCCTTGCCTGCCGATCGTGGCCTGAACTCACATTGACGCCGTCACCGGCGCGGTGAACGATGCGGGCTGCCCTCCCTGCCGACGGACCCTCATGCCGACCATCTCCGAGCTCCCCACCACCTTCGCCGAGGGCAAGATCCTCATGACCAGAGCGGGCGATGGCGTCGGCATCATTACCTTCAACAACCCCGACAAGCGCAATGCGATGTCGCTGGAGATGTGGGAGGGGCTCGGCCAGGCTCTGGTCGCGCTGCGCGACGATGACGCGATCCGGGTCGTGGTGCTGACCGGCGCCGGCGGCAAGGCCTTCGTGTCCGGCGCCGACATCAGCCAGTTCGAGCAGAGCCGCCACAATGCCGCGGCCTCGGAGGCCTATGCCGAGCGAAGCGCCGCCCAGCGGGCGCTGCTCGCCGGCTACCCGAAGCCGACGATCGCCTGCATCAGCGGCTTCTGCCTCGGCGGCGGCCTGCAGATCGCGATGCTGACCGACATGCGCTTCGCCGCCGCGGACAGCCAGTTCGGCATCCCCGCCGCCAGGCTCGGCATCGCCTATGGCTATGACGGCCTGCGCAACCTGGTGTCACTGGTCGGCCCGTCGCAGGCGCGGCTGCTGCTCTATACGGGCCTGCGGATCGACGCCGCGGAGGCGCTGCGGATCGGCCTCGTCGATCGGATGATGAGCAACGACGAGCTGCTGCCGGTCACGCTGGAGATCGCCCGCACCATTGCGGACAATGCGCCGCTGGCGGTCAAGGCCGCCAAGATCACCATCGCCGAAGTGCTGAAGGACGAAAGCCGCCGCGACATGGAAGCCATCAAGCGGATCGGCGACGCCTGCATGGATTCGGAGGATTTCCGCGAGGGCCGCCGCGCCTTCATGGAGAAACGCAAGCCGGCCTTCAAGGGATGCTAGCCGTCGGTCGCGGGCTCCGCTTTCATGCTCTAGCTAGCTGATGTCCGCGCGCGGCGCGATCCACTCGAACATGCGGCGGCCGAACAGGCCGCCAAGGCCGACAAACATGGCCGCCGTTCCAAAGTTGAACATGATGATCATCAACGTCGCGTCACCCGCGTGAAAGAGCGAGAGGGCGGCTGCAGTAATCGCCGCAACTGACAGGCTGCCCATGAGCGTGACCGCCGTCGGGCGCAGCGGCGCCGCATACCGCAGCATCACGAGCATGGCGAGAGACAGCGGCAGACTCGTCAACACCAAGGTTGCCAGGCAGCGTGTCGCCTCGCCAACACCGACTCCGTTTGGTCCCAAGGATATCCAAGGCATGAGGCACTGATAACCGATGTTGGACAGCCAGATCGCCGCGGCCGGCGCAGGAAGCAGCAGCCACGATCGCGATCGGTCCGGCAGGCTGACAAGGAATGCCGCGACAGCCGCCAGCACGCCGGTCATCACGGCTCCGGCGATTCCCGCGGCGAAGGCCGGGTCGAGCAGCCGCTGCATGAGGTCCGATCGCACCCCTTGACTGACCGCAAGCAGCGCGACGACCAAGGCGGCGAGCAGCAGCCAGCAGGCCGCCCGCAGCAGCGGCGGGCGCAGGCGCCGCACCGATGTCATGTTTGCGGCGAGGGACTCGATGAGGTCGGGTGTCGTAATCATGTCTCGCTCCGGTCGCCCAACATCCTCCGCAGATTCTTCACTGCGCGATGCACGTTGACCTTGAGCGCGGCGATCGACATGCCGCTCGCCTGCGAAGCCTCCTTCAAGGACATTTCGCTGAGCTTGAGAAGGTGGACTGCCCTGCGTTGCATGGGTGGGAGCTCGTCAATGGCCTTCGTCAATTCGTGCCTGGCCGGTCCGTCCTCAATCCTCGCTTGGCGTGCCGAAACGGCCTCATGCTCGGGTCCCAGCGGTATCTCTCGACGGCGTCGGCGCCCTTGCCGTCGCAGCCGGTCGATGAACCGCCGCTTCGCGATCGTCACGAGCCATGGACCGAACGGCCTGGTTGGATCATATGTATGCCGGATCGCATGGACCGTCAGCAGGACGTCCTGGACCGCGTCCTCGATATCGCTCGGGTCGCGGTGACGGCGCGCCGCCAACGAACGCAGATAGGGTGTGATCTCACGCAGCAGGCGTCGATAGGCTCCCCTGTCGCCGTCCTGGGCATGGGCCATGAGGATCGCCCATTCGGTATCGCGGATCGTTGGCGCGGCCCCTCCGGGCGAGGCATCGCGTCCGTTGCCGACCAGCCTGAGTTGCGGAGAGCGGCCGCTTGGATCTGTCATCGACACTACCGGCTGCCTTCCAGTCGGGCGTCCAGCCATGCGATCTGGGCCTCGAGCGAAATATCCATCGAGGAGGTGATTTCGAGGCGCTGATCCTCGAGCGCATCGCAACCGGGATGCGCCGCATGCCAGCGATCGACCGCAGCGTCACGTCGATGGAGAAGCAGCTCGATCTGTGGTCTGAACAGGACGAGCATCGAGCTGATCCAGCGCTCGACCGGCCGTTCCCCGTTGACGGCGAAACTGTCGAGCATCGCGATCACGTCAGGCGCGCGATACCACGTTTCCCCGGTCACCCATCGGTTCGTGGTGAACAGCCGTTCCGGCATGCCCGTCGGCGTCATCGAGATCGCAACGAGATGCGAGATCGCGGCGCCGTCGTCCGCAGCGCCCGCAAGCTTCGCCGGAAGCACGCCCGCCGGCATCCCCCTCGCTCCCATGAACGTGTGGAAGTGCGCATAGTCGGGACGATCCCGCTGGTCCGGAGCGTGAGCATGAAAAAGAACTGCGCGTGTGAGCAAGGGTCGCGCGCATCGTCGGGTGGATAGTGTTCCCACTCCACGAATTCATCGCTGCCGCTCAGCACGTCCATGACGAGATTGCTTCCGCTTTCATGAAGCTCGCCCACGCACGCGACGACGGTCTCTGCGGCCCCCGCCATGCGCCACAGCATCGCCGGGGGAAGCGAAAGCTCATCCTTGCCGGGACACATCGTGGCGCTCCGATTGATCATGCCGTTGTTGCCCTGAGCAGGAATGGCCGGAGACGGCAGCATCCGAAATGCCACCGTCTCTCCCACGCGATGTCGCAAACCGCTGGACCAGATACGTCGACGACGCGCGGTTCGTTACTTCTTGGCGGCGCAGGGACTCGCCTTGGCTGCACAGGGGTTCGCCTTGCAGGGATGGGCGGCCCGCTTGGCCGTTTTGTGCCTGGGCGCGCACGGATTCGAACCTGCAGCCGCCGGTGCCGGTGCCGCCGCAACCAAGCCGGTGACGGCAGCGATCGCACCGAGTGTTTGCAGGCTCTTCTTCAGCGTAGACATCTCAGTCTCTCCTTCTTGCGTTAGGACAATCGACGGCGTCACAGACGCGCCGTCACGTTCACCAGCCCATTCCGGCGTGGCGTCGTCAGCGGAGCCCGATGATCTTGTCCGAGCCCGTGATCACGAAGAGTCGGATCCCATTCGCCACCAGGGCGCGAGGATCTGGGTCGGCCTCACCTGGGGTATTGACGGCTTCCTTTGGTCCGCCGAACAGGATCAGGCTTGATTTGACCGAGCCGGCCGGCCCGGGTGAGCGACGAACGCGAAATTGCGGTTGCCGCGAGCAGGTCACGGGCGCGTGACAGATCATGATCATTCCCGCCAGGGTCCAACGATTGACTCGGCGGCACCGTTCGTGCCGGGATCAGGGAAGGTTACGCCGCTTCAAAAAAAGCCCGCACCATTCCGAGAACGTCGATCGCCGGGAGCGGCCACAAGGCTTCGGCGGGACTGAGAACGGTAAATTGACAGCTCCAATCCGGGACTACGGATCGCGATCCCCGGAGGTCGACCCGGCGTGTCCGGCCGCCATCCCGGCTCATGCGCGCAGCGGCCTCCGGCGGCGGAACCTACCGCCGGGTCAATCCGGCGCTGAAGCCGCTCCTTCAGAGCATGATCTTTTCGGAAAGCCGGTTTCCACTCTTCCGGCTGATGTCAGGCGATCTCCTCGACCGACAGCGCCGGCGACAATTGCGGAACGGCCGGACGGAACGCGATGAAGAAGAACAGCGGATTCGGCAGCCAATACAGCCATCCGATCGAGGGATCGCGCGTCCCGTCCGGAAGACGCAGGTCGAGCCAAACGTAGAAGAATTTGTAGATGCAGAACCCGGGATGCCAGCTCAATGTCAGCCGGGCCGTCCTGAGGCACTTCCGCGCGATATAGTAATTGCCTTCGAGAGGCATGATCCCGAACAGACCGACGGGCCCCTCCGCGATGACCTCGCCGCTGGCTCGATGCCTGATCCTGACGCGTCGCGACATGCTTCGACCTCCCTACAGTCGGTGACGCTCATTCGTCGCATGTCGGGAAAGGTTACCTTCGTGCGGCGGTCAGCTCCGTGGACAGAGGGCGATCGGAAAGCACGGCTGCTGGTTGACTACAGCGCCTCCAGCACCGCCTTGGTCACGTCGATCGTGCCGGCATTGCCACCGAACTCGAACGGCTTGAGGCCGGAGGCATAGACCTGGTCGACGGCCTGCTCGATCCGCTGGGCCGCCTCGGCCGCGCCCTCGATGCCATGGGTGTCCGCCAGCCAGTCCAGCATCATCGCGGCCGACAGGATCATCGCGGTCGGGTTGGCCTTGCCCTGCCCCATGATGTCGGGCGCGGTGCCGTGGCAGGGCTGGAACACGGCGTGGCGATCGCCGATGTCGGCCGACGGCGCCATCCCCATGCCGCCGACGAGGCCGGCGGCGAGATCGGACAGGATGTCGCCGAACATGTTCTCGGTGACCAGGACGTCGAAATCCCACGGGCGCTTCACCAGCATGAGCGCGCAAGCATCGATGTAGAGCCGGTCCGTCTTCACGTCCGGATGAAGTTGAGCGACCTCGTCGAAGATCTTGCGGAAGTAGGCGAAGGCCTTGAAGACGTTGGCCTTATCGACGCAGGCTAAAGTCCCCGAGCGGCCGCGCGCGCGGCGCCGGGCGGCAAGCTTGAAGGAGAAGTTGAACAGCCGCTCGGATGTCCTGCGGGTGATGACGAGGGTTTCGCGCGCCTCCTCATGTGTCACCACACCCTTGCCCATCGAGGCGAACAGGCCCTCGGTCGACTCGCGGATGACGACGAAGTCGATGCCGCGCTCGGCGGCACCGACGATCGGGCTCGGCACGCCCGGGATCAGCCGCGCCGGCCGCACCCCGGCATAAAGGTCGAAATGGAAGCGCAGCTCGATCTGCGGCGCGATCTCGGTGTTGTCGGGATAGCGCACCGACGGCAGGCCGCAGGCGCCGAGCAGGATCGCGTCCGCCTCTTCGCACAGCCGGAGCGTGGAGTCGGCGATCGAGACGCCGGTCGCGAGATAGTTGTTCGCACCGGCCTGGGCCTCGGTGAACCGGAACGACAGGCCGGCCTTGGCCTCGACCTTGCGCAGCACTTCAAGTGCCGGCGCCATGACTTCAGGACCGATGCCGTCGCCGGGCAGGACTGCGATGTGGAGTGAATTGGTGGAGGGCATGTTTTCTTCGTAATGCGAGGACGTTGGCGTCGTCATTGCGAGCGAAGCGAAGCAATCCAGGACCCAGGTTGAGACTTCTGGATTGCTTCGTCGCTTCGCTCCTCGCAATGACGGAGGAGATGGAGACTTACGGCGTCAGCACGGCGCGGCCGACCAGTTGGCCCTTCTGCAGCTCACGCAGGGCATCGTTGGCCTTGGCGAGCGGCATCGGCGTCACCGGGATCGGCGCGATGTGCTTGGCGCGGACGAGGTCGAGCAGCTCCTTTGTCTCGCGGAGATTGCCGACATAGCTGCCCTGGATCGTGACCGCCTTGATCGGAATGAGCGGCAGCGCCCAGGGCGCGCCGCCGCCGAACAGGCCAACGATGACGAGCTTGCCGCCCTTGGTCAGGCAGTCGAAGCCGAGCTGCGCGGTGGCGGCATTGCCGACCAGGTCGATGACGGCCCGGATCGGCTCGCCTGCGGCCTTGTTCAGTTGCTCCAAGGCATCCGGCGCCTTGCCGTCGACCGCCGCCAGCGCGCCGGCCGCCAGCGCGGCCTCGCGCTTGCGCGCGTCGATGTCGACCACGATCGCCCCCTTGCCGCCCATGGCCTTCAGCAGCGACAGCGCCATCAGCCCGAGCCCGCCGGCGCCGAAGATCACGATCGGCGTATCGAAATCCTTCTCGACCTTCTTGAGCGCGCTGTAGGTCGTCACGCCCGAGCAGGCGTAGGGCGCCGTCGTCACCGGATCGAGCCCCTTGAGGTCGATCAGGTGGCGCGGATGCGGCACCGTCATGTGGTCGGCATAGCCGCCGTCGCAATAGACGCCGAGCGAGGCCGGCTTCAGGCACATGTTCTCGTCGCCCGCCAGGCAGGTCGCACACTTGCCGCAGCCGATCCAGGGATAGACCAGCACGACGTCGCCGACCTTCAGCCCGCCCTTCTCCGCCTCGGTAACCTCGGGCCCGAACGCCACGATCTCACCGGCGCTCTCATGGCCCATAGTCCGCGGCAGCGACACGCCGCGATCCTTGAGCGACAGCGGCTTGCGGCCGTGGCCGAGATCATAGCCGCCTTCCCAGATGTGCAGGTCGCTATGGCAGACGCCGGCTGCCTTCACCTTGATCAGCACCTGCTTGCCGAATGGCTGCGGCGTCGGCTCGTCGACCTCGGTCAGCGGCGCGTTGAAATCGGTGACCTTGAAGCTCTTCATGGTTTCACTCCCGTAGTCCGGTGCGGGCGGGACCGGACGGCGCATCGACGGGACGAGCGGCGAGGCTGCGCGCGGCAACGTCGCCTTGGACCTCCTCCCCGGCATGAGCGCGTCCGGCTGGTCCGGACTGTTCTTGCGATATTGCGACATTGGCTGGAAACGCGAGGAGCGGCAAGGCTGCGCGCAGCCTGTGCGGTCATGGCAGCCCTGCAGCGTTTTGCCTCAGCGAGCTCAAGGTTTTGCAGCGTCGCCGACGCCAGCCCCCCGCAGGATTTCCACGGTGTGCTCTCCGAGGCTTGCGGCCCGCGGGCCGGCCGCAACCTTCGCTTCCGACATCCGAAACGGCAGGTTGACGACCTTGAAGTTGCCGGCCGCATCCTCCACATCGGCCAGCGCGCCGCGATGCGCGATCTGCGGATCAGCCAGCGCATCGGCCACGCTGCGGTAGGCCGAACTCGGCACGCCGCCCGCATTCAATGCCTCCAGGCATTGGGCGACGTCGAGCCGGCGCGACCAGGCTTCGACGCCATCCATTAGCGCCCCCCAATTTGCCCGCCGGTCGGAATATTTTGCAAATCTGGGATCATCGACCCAGTCCGGATGGCCGATCACGGTCATCAGGTTCTGGAACGTCTTCTCGCTGGCAATGGCGATCATCACATAGCCGTCGCGACACTCCGCCGGGCCGAAGGTCGGCCGCGACGGCTGCGCGACGGGAAATTGCGACCATTGGATCTCGTTGAGCGTCAGGCTTAGCATCGATTCCAGCATCGAGCAGTCGATATGCTGGCCGCGCCCGTTGCGCTCGCGCTGGTAAAGGGCGGAGGCGATGGCGCCGAACGCGTAGGTCCCGGTGACGACGTCGGCGTGATAGATGCCGCAATAATCGGGCCGGCTGCGCCCCGGCTGGTAGGCGAGATGCGCCATGTCGTAGCCCGACGCCGCATGGATCACCGGGGCATAGGCCGGGAGTTCCGCCGAGGGGCCGGTCTGGCCGTAACCCGAGATCGAGCAGTAGACCAGCCGCGGGTTCAGTGCACTCAAGGTCGCATAGTCGAGCCCGAGCCGCTGCATCACGCCAGGGCGGAAGTTCTCGACCAGGACATCGGCCTCGGCGACCAGCCGGCACACCGCAGCGACACCGTCGCGCGACTTGAGGTCGAGCACGACGCTCTTCTTGCCGACGTTGAGCTGACCGAAAGCGGTGGAGCAGCCATGACGCATCGGAGGCCGGGTGCGCATGGTTTCACCTTCGGCTGACTCGATCTTGATCACCTCCGCTCCCATATCGGCAAGCATGCGGGCACAGTGCGGGCCGGCGATGGTGGTCGAGAAGTCGAGGACGCGCAGTCCCGCGAAACATCCTGTCAAACGGCTCTCATCGTTTCCCACTAGAACTCACCCTGTCAGCTCCCTGGTCTGAACTCTTCTCGCTTGGCATCGAGGCCGATGCTCCGCTTTGCCGTCGCTGATTCACAAAGCGTAAGCCATCGATCGTCGTGCGAGTCGTTTCTAGATCGAACCATTCGATGTCGGAAGCGTTTGGCCTTTCGCCGCAATGCGGCAACGCTTTTCTTCATGACTGAATTTGGACCTTTTCTTGCATAGGACGAACATGGGGCTTGATCGAGGACATCTCTTGCGGGTTCTGTTCGTTACGACCGAAATGGACGATTTCGTCCGGGTGGGCGGACTGGCTGCCGTTTCGGCGGCACTTCCCCGGGCGCTGCGCTCTCACACCGACGTCAGGATCATGTTGCCCGGCTACCGGGACGTGATCGAGCAACTCACTCACATCGAGATCGTCGGCCAATGCGCGCCTCTGGCAGAAGATGCCGGGCTGCGCGCTGGGACGGTCGTCGACCCGCGACGGCCTGCCGGTCTACGTCCTGCTCTGCGACGAGCTCTACGACCGGCCGGGCAATCCCTATGGCGACGAGAGCGGGCAGGACTGGGCGGACAACGACATCCGCTTCGGTCGTCTCGCCGCGGCCGCTGCCGAGCTCGCGGCGGGCACGCTGGACAAGAACTGGGCAGCCGATCTGGTCCACGCCAATGATTGGCAGGCCGCATTGGTGCCGGCCTATCTGGCGTGGCGCGGGGTCGACGTGCCGTCGATCCTGACCATCCACAACCTCGCCTATCAGGGCCTGTTCCCGCGCGAGTCGCTGCGGCCGGATCGGCGCCCCCGAATCCTCGTTCCACATCGATGGACTGGAGTTCTACGACAAGCTGTCCTTTCTCAAGGGCGGTCTGGTCTATGCGTCGCATCTCACCACGGTCAGCTCGACCTATGCCCAGGAGATCACGACGTCCGAGCTCGGCTGCGGGCTGGAGGGCCTGCTCCGGCAGCGCTCCAATGCCCATGAGCTGACCGGCATTCTCAACGGCATCGACGAGAGCTGGGATCCCCGCTACTGCCAGCAGCTGGCGCAGCCCTTCGCCGCGGGTGACTGGAAGGGCAAGAAGGCCAACGCCGACTACGTCCGCAAGCAGTTTGGCCTGGCCGTGTCGCGCGGTCCGATGTTCGGCATCGTGGCGCGCCTGGTTCATCAGAAGGGCATCGACCTGGTGCTGGAAGCCGCCGACGAGATCGTCGGCGCCGGCGAGCCAGATCGTGGTCACCGGCACCGGCGAGCCCGCCATCGAGCGCGCGCTGATGGAGGCCCACCGCCGCCGGCCGGACGCGATCGGGGTCGCCATCGGCTTCAACGATGCGCAGGCGCGGCGCATCTTCGCCGGCAGCGACTTCACCCTGATGCCGTCGCGCTTCGAGCCGTGCGGCCTGAGCCAGATGTATGCCCAGCGCTTCGGTTCGCTGCCGATCGGCCACCAGACCGGCGGCCTCGCCGAGACCATCACCGACGGCGAGACCGGATTCCTGTTCGAGAAGCCGTCGGCGGAATCCTTCCTCGGCGGGGTGAAGCGCGCGTTTTCGGCGTTCACCAGCACCGAACGGCTGAACGAGATGCGGCTGTCGGCGATGGCACGCTCATTCAGTTGGGACCTGTCGGCCGCCTGCTACAACGCGCTGTACCGGAAGATGCTGGCGTCGTAGCGATGTAGCCCGGATGAGCGCAGCGACATCCGGGTTCTTCTCATCCTGTCGAACAGACCCCGGATATCGCTGCGCTCATCCGGGCTGCGGCCAAATAACAAAAGCCCGGACATCGTCCGGGCTTTTTCTTGGGCGATTGAAAAGGCTGGCTTCTTACGCCGCGCGGACCGCTTCCAGGAAGCTGCCGACCTCCCGCTTGAGGCGGTTCGAGTCTCCGGCGAGCGACTTGGCCGACGACAGCACCTCGGTGGAGGCCGAGCCGGTCTGGGAGGCGCCGCGCTGCACGTCCGTGATGTTGGACGAGACCTGCTGGGTGCCGTGGGCGGCCTGCTGCACGTTGCGCGAGATTTCCTGCGTTGCCGCGCCCTGCTCTTCGACCGCTGCCGCAATGGCTGCTCCGATCTCGGCAAGCCGCTCGATCGTCGAGCTGATCGCCTGGATCGAATTCACCGATTCCTGCGTCGCGGCCTGCACGCCTGAGATCTGCTGCGAGATCTCCTCGGTCGCCTTCGCCGTCTGTTCGGCGAGCGCCTTCACCTCGGTCGCGACCACCGCGAACCCGCGGCCGGCATCGCCAGCCCGCGCCGCCTCGATGGTGGCGTTGAGTGCGAGGAGATTGGTCTGTCCGGCGATGCTGTTGATGAGCTCGACGACGTCGCCGATGCGGGCTGCGGCCTGCGACAACTCGGCGACGCGCCCATTGGTCTGGCGCACCTGCTGCACGGCGTCGCCGGCCATGCGGGCCGACGCCTGGACCTGACGGCTGATCTCGGTCACCGACGAGGACAGCTCCTCGGTGGCGGAGGCGACCGACTGGACGTTGGCGGACGCTTCCTCCGAGGCAGCCGCCACCACCGTGCTGAGCTCCTGCGAGCGGTTGGCGGTGTTGGTCAGCATATCCGCCGACGTTTCGAGGCCCGAGGCCGCCGACGACACGGTGTTGACGATGTCGGCGATCGTCGACTCGAAATTGCGCGTCAGCGTATCCAGCCGCCGGGCCCGATCGATCTGCGCCTGCGCGTCGCGCTGCGCGGCCTCGTCCGAGGCCTTCTTGGCGATCAGCGCGTCCTTGAAGATCTTCAGGGCGCGCGCCATCGCGCCGATCTCGTCCTTGCGGGACTCGTTCGGAATGTCGGCGTTCAGCTCGCCATTGGCGAGGCGCAGGGTCACGCCGGTCAGTCCAACGAGCGGGCCGATGACGCCGCGGACGACGCCGATGACCACGGCGACCGACACGATCGCCACCAGCAGCAGAACGCCGAGCGCGATGAACAGCCGCAGCCGCGCCGCGCCGATCGCCTGATCGATGGCCTGATGCGCAGACTTCAACGCCGCATCGCGCAGCACGATGATGTTGTTCAGCATCGGCGTGGTCCAGCGGCCCCACTCCTCCGCGGTGACCGGCGACGGCTGCCCGTCTCGCGCCGCCGTGACGATCTGACGGTAGCGCTGTTCGCCGGCGCCCATCAGGGTCGTGCGCGCGTGCTCGAGCGCGGCGGACACCTCCGGCGTGTTGCGAACGCTGCGCGCCGCGAGCTCGATCTGCTGCCACAGCAGGGTCACCTGTCCGCTCTGCTCGGTCACCTCGGCAAGACGCGCCGGGGTCCAGCTGGTGTTCTGGATGAAAAAGCGCAGCACGGCGGAGCGCGCGCCGTTGATCGTGCGCATCGATTGCGAGAGCTGCGCGAGCTGGGCCGAAGGCAACAGGTTCTGGACCTCGCCACCGTCTCGCGCGAGCTCGATCGCGGTCTCGTCGATGGCGGCACTCAGGGACTCGGCCGCGCGACCGAGGCCATCCGTGGTGGTCGCCTGGATGTTCGCCGGACGTTGCGCGGCCGGCAGCGGTGCGGCGCTACGCGCCGCCGAACGGACGCCACGCAGTGTTGTCGCGGCGGCATCGATGTTGGTGGTCGGCAATCCCGCAGCTTGCGCGGCGGTCTTGGCCCGTGCCAGCGACTCGTCCGTCGTGGCGATGGCCTTGTCGAGCTTGGCGACATCATCCGCCGACGCGGACCCGGCCGCCGCGAGCAGATTCCACTGGCCGCGCTCGAGCGGGATCTGCGCGTTGACCTTCAGTGCCAGCTCGAAGGCGTCCAGAACCTGCTCCGCCCGCTCGCGCTTGCGCAAGTCGCCCCACCCGCTCCATGCGAGCGCAAAGGCAAAGGCCATCGCGAAGAATCCGGTCAGCAGATTGCCGGCAAGAATTTTCCATTTGAGACTGACCGCACCCGTCTCCGGCTTGATCGTCTCATTCTGCAGCACCGCGCGCTCGGACATTGGCCATTCCCAATCAAATGCCGCTGCCCGGCCGGTCACGCTCGCATCGGCCGATACGCGGTTGCGCAGCGGACCTCCGGCGACGCCCCCGCACGGTCGGCAAACAAGAATCGCGGCGACGCCGCCGCGCCATAATGATTAAGAACGAATGGCAACTAATCCCTTAAACCGAGCTGATCCGAGCGGTATCGGAATGCCGAGACACCGCACTCGTCGAATCGACTCCGCTCATCGGCCTCCTACTCCGCAGCCGCTGCAAGCGTAACCGAAGGATCGTGCAACACCACGCCGGAGAGCGGATCGTGCTCGCCCGACCAGGGCATGCGCTCAAGAACCGATCGCGTGTGCTGATAGCCCGCGGTCCAGCGCGCGATGATGCCCCGCTCGGTGAAATCGATATCCTTGGTATGGCTCTCGCGAGCGAGTTGCGGGGCCAGCAGCCGCACGACATGCATCCGCGTCTGGCATCCGTGACTGATGAGATCGCGGATCGCCGGATCATTGCGGGCCGACTCCGGCAAATGAACCGCAAGCTGATTGATGATATGCCGCAGCCGATGCGTCTGCTGCTGGCGCGCGATATGGCTCGAGATCCGGCTCGAATATTGCGCGTCCTTGTGCCGGTTGAACACCTCCGCCATGGTCGTCGGCTCGGCTCCTTCGGGATTCCACAGATGCACGGCGAAGATCAGCGAGTCCTTTCGCGGATTGTCGTCGAACACGACCTCGGTCGGCGTGTTCGACAGGATGCCGCCGTCCCAATACAGTTCGCCGTCGATGCGGACCGCCGGAAACGCAGGAGGCAGCGCCCCCGATGCCAGAATATGACGGACATCCAGCACCTCGTTACGACTGTCGAAATAGCGCATCCGGCTCGTCCTGACGTGCGCCGCCCCGACCGTGAGGCGCAGATCACCGTTGTTGAGACGATCGAAGTCGACGAGCTCCTGCAGCGTTTCGCGCAGCGGAGCCGTCGAGTAGTAGCCGGCCTGCTCGGCACCGAGCGGATAGGACTCCCCGGCATGCGCCAGGGCGTTCGGACGGAAGAAGCCCGGAATCCCATGCGTCACGGTCGTCCAATAGGACAGCCGCTCGTTGAAATCCGGAAAGGCCGTGCGCACCGTCCAGGCCGGCCGGCGATGCATCCGCTTCCAGAACTCCCGCAGCCGCGTCATGCGCTCCTGCACGGGACTGCCGGCGATCAGGGCGGCATTGATGGCGCCGATCGAGGTCCCGATCACCCAATCCGGCTCCAGACCGGCCTCGTGCAGCGCCTGATAGACGCCGGCCTGGTATGAACCGAGCGCACCACCGCCCTGCAGCACGAGAACCACCTGCCCGGGCAGCCTGCCGCGATCGATCATCGCGTGCATCGTGTCGTCGACCTCCGCCATGTTTCCCTCCTGGTGCATTGTCCTGTTCGCAGTTTTCAGGTCGCTGTTACATCGCCCAACCGTCAATGTGCGGTCCACCCACCATCGACCGGCAGGGCAACACCGGTGATCGATGCGGCGGCATCGCTGGCGAGAAAGACGGCGAGTGCACCGATCTCCTCCACCGTCGCAAAGCGCTTGTTCGGCTGTTGCGCCAGCAGGACATCACGGATGACCTGATCGCGGGAGATGCCATGCGCCCTCGCCTGTCCGTCGATCTGCGCCTCGACCAGCGGCGTGTAGACGTAGCCTGGACAGATCGCATTGCAGGTGATGCCGATCTCGGCTGCCTCCAGCGCCGCGACCTTGGTCAGGCCGATGATGCCGTGCTTGGCAGCGACATAGGCGGATTTGAACGGCGACGCGACGAGGCCATGCGCCGAGGCGATGTTGATGATGCGACCGAAGCCATTCTGCCGCATCGACGGCAGCGCCAGCCGCATGGTGTGGAACGCCGACGAGAGATTGATGGCAACGATGGCATCCCACTTCTCTGCGGGAAACTGCTCCAGCGGAGCAACGTGTTGGATGCCCGCGTTGTTGACCAGGATGTCGATGCGGCCAAATTCCTGCAGGGTTTCCGCCATCATGCGTGCGATCGCTTCCGGCTGCGTCATGTCGGCGGCAGCATAGCCGGTGCGAACACCGAACTCCGCAGCGATCTGCGACCTGATGCGGCCGATCTCCTCGGGAGCTCCAAAGCCGTTCAGCACGACGTGCGCCCCAGCGCCGGCAAGTGCCTGCGCAATCCCTAGCCCGATGCCGCTGGTCGAGCCGGTGATCACGGCTACCCTGCCGGACAGCGGAGGTAACGTGGACTTGGTTTTCGGTGAATTCTACAGGCATGGCGTCGCTTTCGTCCCGAGCAGTTGAGCCCCTTGCTGGACAATCTGCCGGGCCGCCATGATCAATGGAAATGCCGTTTGGCTCGCCACACGATAGGTGTTCGCTATCGCAATCCCTGGTGCCAAGCCTCGCTTGGTAGGATATTGCACCCGGGGACGTCGGCCCGATCGAACGGAGCACCTCCATGGAAATGCATCAGGTTCGGTATTTTCTTGCCGTTGCCCGGCTGCTGCACTTCACGCGCGCGGCCGAGGAATGCAACGTGACGCAGCCGTCGCTGACCCGTGCGATCAAGCAGCTCGAAGCCGAGCTCGGCGGCGACTTGTTCCGGCGTGAGCGGCCGGCGGCGCAGCTCACCGAGCTCGGCCAGCGCATGCATCCGCTGCTGAAGCAATGCTACGAGGCTGCCGTCGGCGCGCGGACCCTTGCTTCGTCCTTCAAGAGCGGAGAGCTCGGCACGCTGCGGATCGCGCTCGCCGACTCGGTCGACCTTGCGCTGCTGATTCCGCTGCTCGATCAGTTGCAGCGCCAGTTCAACAAGCTCGAGCTCAGGTTTCTGCGGGGCAGCAGCCGGATGGTGGCCGAGCATCTGAAGAACGGCGAAGCGGAGCTCGGCATCGCCTCGGAGATCGACGAGAGCTGGGATCGCCTCGATGTCTGGCCTCTCTTCACGGAGGACTTCTCACTCGCTGTGAGCAGCCGGCACCGGCTGGCCGGGCAGGATCCGATCACAATCGATGATCTGGCAGGCGACGCACTGCTCTGCCGCAACTATTGCGAACATGCGGACAGGTTGCGCACGCTGCTCCGCGAGCGCGGCGTCGACCTCGGACGAACTCATGACGTCCACTCCGAACGCGACCTGATCGCGCTGATGGAAGCCGGAGTCGGCATCGGCGTGGTGCCGCAAACGACCACGCTGCCCGAGACCCTGCACCGGGCCCCCGTCGACGGACTCGACGTGCGGCGCACCGTCCATCTCTACGGCATTGCCGGCCGCGAACGCACGGCGGTTGCCTCGACCGTGATGCGCATGCTGCGCGGCAGGAACTGGCAGGAGTGGCTCGGTCAGTTGTCCTGAGCGGCCGCCTGGCGAAGCGCTTCGACGAGATCGTCGATCTCCATCCGCTTGCGGAAGTCAGGGTCGACGAAGCGCGCCTTGACGAGGCCGTCGCGCCCGACCACGAAGGCCGCCGGGATGGGCAACACCCAGCCATCATTGCCGTGGAAGCTCGCCAAATCCTGGTACGCCAGCAGTTGCTGGATCTCACGTCCGAGCCAGATCGCGAGGTTGAGTGACAAGGCATAGCCGTTGTCGAGATCGGTCAACACGGGGAAAGTGGCGCCGGCGTCCGATTTGAATTGCTGCGTGAACGCCTGCAGCTCCGGCATGATCGCGACGATCGCGCCGCCTGTGGCGTCGATGCGCGCCTGCGCATTGATGACGGCGCGCACGTTGAGCCGGCAATAAGGGCACCAATGGCCGCGGAAGAACATCACGGCGACCGGCCCCCGGGCGAGGCAGGATTGCAGGCTCACCAGCCGGCCGGCCTCATCGGGCAAGACGAATGGCGGCATCGTCTCACCGGGCCGAGGCGCGGTCTCGCCGCCGCCGTTTTCTCCGAGCCGCGCCACCAGGCGGTCGACGGCGGACGCATAGGCCGGAAAGATCTCGCGACCCGCGGCGGCATAGGCCTCGAGTTGCTGCCGCAAGGTGCCCTGCATTTCCCTGCATTGCAGGAAGGCCTGTCTGAGCCGCTCGGCATCCGCGGGTGAAAGCACTGTCATGCGTTGCTCCGACAGGTTCAGGATCCCAACCATGATAGTTTCCCGGGCAAGCCGACCACAAGGGCGGCCTGCCCGGCGGCCGCGCTCAGGGCCGGTAGAAGTTGCCGGTGGGATCGAGCATACCGGACGTCGAATAGAGCTGCCCGTCGCTCATGAAGAAGACGGTGTTGTTCGGCACCTTCCTGGCGTGGCGCATCATGGCCCGATGATTGGCGTCGCCGGCGGCCATCGTCATCATGCTGGTCTTGCCGGCGCTGTAGACATAGGCCATGCCGGGCGCGAGATCGAGGCCGCCTTGCGCGATGGCTGCGGTGGCAGAGACCGCGACCACGGCCGCGGCAATCAAGGTCTTGGACAGGCGGGTCATGGATATCTCCTCCTCATGAATGCTGTCGCCCGTCATCGGGCGTTCGCATTACAAGCGCGACCTGCCCTGCTTGAGAAATGCCGTTGTCCAATCGCGAGGATAGCGTCCGCCTATCGATAGCGGCGGTCTATCGGCTCCAGAGAGAGGATGCATTTCCCTCGCGTCCTCTGCTCCCTGATGGTGCGCCACGCGATGCCGCTCGGCGCGGGCCGCTGTTCCATCAGAGGAGACAATGACATGTTGATGCAGATCGCAGCTACACGCGCGCGCCGCCTGAGCGCAGCTTTCGTCCTGGCCGTTGCAACGACGGCGATCGCGGCGTCCGGCGCCCGCGCCGGCGAGTGTCCGGCCGACAAGATCAAGGCCGGCGTGCGTGAGAAAGCCGACGTCAAGGCGGTCGGCGTTACCGACGTCACGCTTGGCGCTATCGATCTCGCCAAGCAGCCCGCCAATATCAAGGACCGCGAGTTGCGCTTCCGCAAGCTGACCATCGCGCCCGGCGGCATCGTGCCGTGGCACAGCCATGACGATCGCCCGGCGCTGATCTTCGTTCAGCAGGGCGAGATCATCGAATATGCGAGCAACTGCGCCGAGCCGATCCTGCACAAGACCGGCGATCTGAGAGCCGAGGTGTCCGGCACGTCGCATTGGTGGAAGAACGACGGCAAGGAGACGGTCATCCTCTATGTCGGCGACGTTCGCAAGGATCCGCACGATCACAACATGTAGTTCGCGTAACTCCGCCAGCCGCCTTCGGATCGCCCCCTTCAGGCAGGCGATCCGGATACGGCCGCGTTGCCTGTCGAGCCGAGGAGATTGCCATGACGGATCTTTCCGCACGGTTGCCGATTGCAGCCGCCAATGTGAATGCACGAACGGCGGCGCGGCGCGCGGTGGTGGTCGGCCTGCTCGCCTTTTTCAGCCTCGTCGATCTGTTCGCGGCGCAGGCGATGCTGCCGGTCCTCACGCGTTACTATCAAGTCAGCGCAGCCGAGATGGGGCTTGCCGTCAACGCCTGCACGCTGGGAATGGCGATCGCGAGCCTTGTTACCGGTCTGCTCAGCCCGCTGATCGATCGCCGGATCGGCATCGTCGCCAGCCTTGCCCTGCTCGCCGGCTTCACCGCCTTGCTCGGCAGCGCGCCCGACCTGGCCGTCTTCGCAGGCTTGCGCATCCTGCAGGGCCTGTGCATGGCCTCGGCGTTCGCCCTCACCCTGGCCTATCTCGGCGAACAGTGCACCGCCAGCGAGGCCGGCAGCGCCTTCGCGGCCTATATCACCGGCAACGTCGCCAGCAATCTGGTCGGGCGGCTGCTCTCGGCCGGTCTCACCGGCGCCCTGGGTCTCAAGCCGACCTTCTACGTCTTCGCCGTGCTCAATGTCTGCGGCGCCCTTCTCGCCGCATTTGCGGTCCGAGGTGCAGCCATGCGTGCGGAGGGAACGATGCGGCTGCGTGGCGGCGCCATCGCCGATCACCTGCGCAACCGCCGCCTGCGCGCGGCCTTCGGCGTCGGCTTCTGCGTCCTGTTCGCCTTCATCGGCGCCTTCACCTTCGTGAACTTCGTGCTGGTGCGGCCGCCGCTGTCGCTCGGCATGATGGAGGTCGGACTGGTGTACTTCGTTTTCCTGCCGTCGATCGTCACCACGCTGCTCGCCGGCCGGGCGGTCGCAAGGATTGGCACACAAGGCGCGATCTGGGGCGCACTCGCGACCGCAGGCCTCGGCCTCGTCCTGATGCTGTCGTCACGGCTCGGGGCGGTGCTGGCCGGCATGGTGCTGGTCGGCGCGGGCACGTTCTTCGCCCAGGCCGCGACCACAGGCTTCGTCGGAAAGGCCGCCACCCACGATCAGGGTGTCGCGAGCGGTCTTTACCTTGCCAGCTATTTCGCCGGTGGCATCATCGGAACGGCCGTGCTCGGCCAGTTGTTCGACCGGGTCGGCTGGACAGCTTGCATCGCAGGCATCGCCGCCGCGCTCGCGGTCGCGGGATACTTGGCCCGTCGGTTGACGCTTCCGGGCGTTCAGGACCGGCTCGGTGCGGGCTCGGATTGAGCCGGCGGGGGCTGCTCATCGTCGTCGGCGATGGCGCGCCACGCCGCCCCTTCCAGATCCTCATACTGGCCGCTCTTCAGCGACCAGAGAAAGCCGACCAGGCCGGCAAGGCCGAGCGCCAAGGCGAGCGGGACGAGAATGATCATCACTTCCATGACGCGGCCTCCCCGGCCACCTTGTGGGCACGCAGCGCATTCAGCATGACGAGGATCGACGAGCCGGACATCGCGGCTGCCGCGATCAGCGGGGTAACGACGCCGCTGATCGCAAGCGGCACCGCCAGGACGTTGTAGCCGACCGCGAGCCACAGATTCTGCCGCATCAGATGCAGCGCCTTGCGCGCGTAGTCGATCGCGGCCAGCACCGGCGCCAAGGGCCGGCCGAGGAAGACGAGATCGGCGGTGGCCTGGCTCAGATGCGCGGCCGAGATCGGCGACATCGAGACGTTCGCGGCGGCGAGCGACGGCGCGTCGTTCATGCCGTCGCCGACCATCATGACCTTGACGCCGGCCCGCTTCAGCTCCTCGATGCGCGCGATCTTGTCGGCCGGCGTGACGCCCGCGCGCCACTCGCCGATGCCGAGCGCCTTGGCGGCCGCGGCCACCGCCGCCTCGCGATCGCCCGAGAGGATCTCCACTTTGATGCCGCGCCGCTGCAGGCCGGCAACGATCTTGGCGGCGTCGGGGCGCAGGCCCTGGCGCACCGAGAACAAGTACTTGCTGTCGCCGCGGCTGAAGGCAACCACCGAGGCCTCGGGGTCGACGCTGCCCGTCTGCGCAACCAGCGCCTCCGCGCCGCAGAAGGCCGGACGCCCCAGCTCTGATCTCCACGCCGTCGACGACGGCGCGGACACCCTGCCCCGGCTCCTCGACCGCGCCCATCAGCGGCGAACGCGCATTGGCGGCCTGCGCCACCGCCGCCGCCACCGGATGATGGCTCGACAGCGCGAGCTGGCCGGCCAGCGCGAACACGTCTGCAGGAATGTCGGCGGCGTTGACGACCTCGAGCTCCGGCAGCGTCAGGGTGCCGGTCTTGTCGAAGATGACGTGATCGGCCTCGGCGAGGCGCTCGATCGCATCGCCCGCGTTGAGCAGCACGCCGGACTTGAACATCGCGCCCGACGCCACGGTCTGCACGGTGGGAATCGCGAGCCCGAGGGCGCAGGGACAAGTGATGATCAGCACGGCGATGCCGGTGACGATGGCATCGTGCCAGCTCGCGCCCATCAGCACCCATCCGAGCACGGTGAGCGCCGCCGTCGCGTGCACGACCGGCGCATAGAGCCGCGAGGCGCGGTCGGCGAGCCGCATGTAGCGCGAGCGGGCCTGCAGCGCGTTGTCGAGCAGGCGCGTGATCTCGGCGAGCAAGGTGCCTTCGGCCGCGGCCGAGACCCGGACGCGCAGCGTGCCGGAAATGTTGAGCGAACCGGCATAGACCGCGGTGCCCTGCTCGGCCGGCACATACAGCGTCTCGCCGGTAATCAGGCTCTGGTCGATCTCGGAGCGGCCCTCGACCACCACGCCGTCGACGGCGCAGCGCTCGCCGGGCCGCAGCAGCACCAGGTCGCCGGCGCGAACGGCGGCGACCGGGACTTCGGAGATCTCGTCGGGGCCGATGAACTTGGTCGCGGTCTCCGCCTTCAGCGCGGCCAGATTGCCGGCGACGGCCCGCGTCTTCCGCCGCATGCTCTGGTCGAGATAGCGGCCAACCAGGAGGAAGGTCAGCAGCATGATCGCGGCGTCGAAATAAGCGTGCTCGGCGTGATGAAACGTCTCGACGATCGACATGCCCAAGGCCAGGATCACGCCGATGCAGATCGGCACATCCATGTTGACGTTGCCGGTCTTCAGGGCGCGCCACGCCGAGCGGAAGAACGGCTGGCCGGCATAGGCCGCGGCCGGCAGCGCGATCACGGCCGACAGCCAGTGGAAGAAGTCGCGCTGCTCCGGCAGCATGTCGCTGCCATTGCCCGACCAGACCGGGATCGACAGCATCATCACGTTCATGGTCGCGAACGCGGCGACGCCGAGGCAGCGCAGCAGGAAGCGCGATTCCTCGGCCTCGGTGGCCTCCGCACTTGCCTTCTCGAACGGATAGGCCTTGTAGCCGAGCTCGGCGAGGCGATCGATGAACTTGGCCGGATCGAGCGTGCCCTGCTTCCATTCCAGCGCGACACGGCGGTCGGTGAGATTGACGCGCGCAAGCGTCACGTCGGGCAGCGCGGAGAGGCCGCGCTCGATCTTGGCCATGCAGCCGGCGCAGCTCACACCTTCGACCGCGAGGTCGATGTGCTTCAGGCCGGCGCCGAGATCCTTGACATAATGGGAGAAGTCACGCGTCACATGCATGATCGGAAGTCCCCTCAGTTCAGCAGCACGCGGTTCTTCGACATGAACAGGCGGCGGCCGCTGGAATCGCCTTCGAGCACCAAGTCCCATTGGCCGGGCGCGATCGCCTCCGCGGTGCCGCGATAGATGCCGATGCCGACCTCGGCGAGATCGACCTCCTGGTCGGCGCGCTTGTCGGCGGGACGCTCCAGCCGGCCCTGGAAGGTCAGGCCCGAGACGGGATTGCCGCTGGCGTCGCGCGCGTTGACCTGCAGGATGGCGGCGCCGCCGGCACCGCGCTCGATATGCGCCTCGACCTGCCAGCGCCGCGCCTCCTGGGCGCGCGCCGCCGCGATCTCCTTCTCGTAGCCGAGGCTGGCGCTGTAGGCGCTGTCGACCTCGGTGCCCGGCAGGGTCGAGATCGCCATCTTCATCATGTAGACGTTGACGCCGATCACGGTCCCGAAGAAGGCGAGGAGCATCGCGAGCACCATGCCTCCGGTCAGCTGGAAAGAAGGATTGGAACGGCTGGCCATTGACAGGCTCCCTGCTTACGGGCTGACGAAATTGTCGGTGGCGGAGGCGACGACGCCGAGACCGATATCCGTCACATGGAACTTCACCGGAATCGACTTCTCGGGATTGCTCTCTTCGGGCGCGGTCACCAGCAGGCGCAGCTCCTCGGTCTGGTCGCGTCCGATCACGATCATCGGCCGGTCCGGGGTCACGGAATCGGCGCCGACGACATGGACGGCGGCGTTAGCCGGCCCTTCGATGTCGATGGCGATGACGCGATCGAAGCCGTGCTTGTTGAGGACGCGCACCGTATAGGCGTTGCGGATCGAGCCGTCGGACAGCTTGATCGCGATCGGATTGCGATCGTGCAGCACGTTGACCTCAAGCAGCGACCGGGTCGCGAGCTTGTAGACCATGGCACCGCCGACCCCGGCAATGATCGCGGCATAGACGATGGTCCGCGGGCGCACGAGCTTGTAGACCGGCGGCTTGCCTTCCTGCCGGCGATGGATGTTGATGTCGTTGTCATAGCCGATCAGCCGCGTCGGGCGGCCGATCTTGGTCATGACGGTATCGCAGGCATCGATGCAGAGGCCGCACTGGATGCAGTCCATCTGGGCGCCGTCGCGGATGTCGATGCCGGTCGGGCACACCGCCACGCATTGCTTGCAATCGATGCAGTCGCCGGCCGGCTGGCCGAGCGCGCGCAATTCGGCGGCCTTCTTGACCGACATGCGGCTCTCGCCGCGGTCATAGCGGTAGGTGACGTTGAGCGCCCATTCGTCGGTCAGCGCCGCCTGGATGCGCGGCCACGGGCACATATAAACGCAGACCTGCTCGCGCATGAAGCCGGCGAGCGTGTAGGTCGTCGCGGTCAGGATCGCGATCCAGACATAGGCGAGCATCGGCCCCTGGAAGGTGATGAGATCCTTCACGAGCGTCGGCGCGTCGCTGAAATACAGCACCCAGGCGCCGCCGGTCCACCACGCGATCATCAGCCAGATCGAATGCTTGAGCACGAGCTCCGAGATCCGCTCCAGCTTCATCGGGTCGCTGGAGGCATCCTTCTTCATGCGCTCCCGGCGGTCACCCTCGATCAGGCGCTCAACGGCATAGAACAGGTCGGTCCACACCGTCTGCGGGCACAAATAGCCGCACCAGATGCGGCCGCCGATCGCGTTCATCAGGAACAGGCCGATGGCGGCGATGATCAGCAGGCCGGTGAAGTAGTACACCTCCTGTGGCCACAGCTCGATGAAGAAGAAATAGAAGCGGTGGTTCGGGAAGTCGATCAGCACCGCCTGGTCAGGCGCACCGAGGCCGCGATTCCAGCGCACGAACGGCAGGAAATAATAGACGCCGAGACAGAAGCCCATCAGGCCCCATTTGATCCGCCGGAAGGTGCCCGAGACGCTCTGCGGATAGACCTTCTTGTGCGCGGCATAGAGCGGACCGTAATCGTCCACCGGCTGCAGGTCGTCCGGTCTTACCGTCTTGTTCATGGCTGGCGGGTCATGGCTGGGGGGTCTTCTCGCGGTTGCGGCCGAAGGTATTCCCACCTTCGGCCGCTCAGTTGATCCAGCTCAATTGAAGGGAAAGTTCCGTTGGGTTTCCGTTACTTTCCGCCACCCAGCGAGTGGACATAGACCGCCATCGCCTTGATCGTGGTCGGGTCGAGACGGCCCTCCCATGCTGGCATGACACCGGCGCGACCATTGGTGATGGTCTCGATCAAGGTCGCCTCGTCGGAGCCGTACAGCCAGATCTTGTCCGTGAGGTTCGGCGCGCCGACCTCCGGATTGCCCTTGGCGTTGTCGCCATGGCAGGCCGCGCAGTTCTCGGCGAAGATCTTGGCGCCGGCCTTGGCGTCGTAGCCCGGCCGGGTCGGCAGGCCCGCCAGCTCGCGGACGTAGTTGGCGACCGTGATGATTTCCGCCGGCTTCAGGACACCGTCCTTGCCGAAGGCGAGCATCTGGCCCTCGCGGGTCTTCGGGTGACCCGAGCGCACGCCGTACAGCAGGGTCTGCTGGATCTGCTCCAGCGAGCCGCCCCACAGCCAGTCGTCGTCGTTCAGGTTCGGGAAGCCCTTCGCGCCGGCCGCGCCGGTGCCGTGGCAGGCGGCGCAGTTGTCGCCGAACACGGTCTTGCCCTTGGCACGCGCCAGGGCCAGCATCGCCGGGTCCTTCTCGATGTCGGCGAGCGAGGCGGTCGCGAGCGCCGCCATCTTGGCGCCGCGGATCTTCTCGAGATTGGCGAGCTCGACCGCCACGTCCGCACGGGACGAGTAGCCGAACAAGCCTTGCGTGTTGCTGGAGATCAGCGGCCAGGCCGGATAGACCAGCCAGTAGCCGATTGCCCAGACGATGGTGATGTAGAAGGTGATCACCCACCACCGCGGCAGCGGGGTGTTGAGCTCCTTGATGCCGTCCCAGACGTGGCCGGTCGTGGCCGTGCCCGTGACGCTGTCAACTTCGTTGTGGTCAGCCATGATGAATTACTCCTCCCGCAACGGCATGCTCGCCGCCTCGTCGAAAGCGGCCTTGTTGCGAGGCCAGAGGGCATAGGTCACGATCGCGAGGAAAATCGCGACGAAGATCGGGGTCCACAGCGTCGTCACGAGTGACGACGCGATGTTTTCGACTGCAATGATGGGCTTCATGATGTTCGCCTCTCGATCTCAGCGCAGATTGGCTTTTTCGTTGTAGATCTTGAAGTCAACCAGCGTACCGAGCATCTGCAAGTAGGCCACCAGCGCATCCATTTCAGTCGGCGCCCCCGCCTTGCCGTCGAAGTTGCGCACCACCGCCTTCGGATAGCGCTTGATGAGCGCCTCCGCGCCGGCACCGTCCGGATCGACCTGCGCCTTCAGGTCGGCGGCGGCGTTGGCGATCTGGTCGTCGGTGTAGGGAACCCCCACCATCCGCAGCGTCTTCAGATGGTCGGCGATGTTGTTCGCGTCGAGCTCGGTCTCCTTCAGGAACGGATAGCCGGGCATGATCGACTGCGGAACGATGGCGCGCGGGTTGGTCAGATGGGTGACGTGCCAGTCGTCGGAGTACTTGTTGCCGACGCGGGCCAGGTCAGGTCCCGTGCGCTTGGAGCCCCACTGGAACGGGTGGTCGTACATGCTCTCCGCGGCGAGTGAGAAGTGGCCGTAGCGCTCCACTTCGTCGCGCAGCGGACGCACCATCTGCGAGTGGCAGAGATAGCAGCCCTCGCGGACATAGATGTTGCGGCCGGCCAACTCGAGCGGCGTGTAAGGCCGCACGCCGTCGACCGCCTCGATCGTGCTCTTCAGGTAGAAGAGCGGAGTGATCTCGACGAGGCCGCCGATCGCGACCACCAGCAGAATGCCGATGACCAGGATGATCGAGTTCTTCTCGAAGACTTGGTGTCGTTGCCAGAATGACATGATTGGTTACCTCACTCCGCCGGCTGAAGGGCGACGGGCGATTGAACTTCTTCCTCACCGACACGGACCGTCATCCAGAGATTGTAGGCCATGATCAGCGAGCCGATGACGAACAGCGCTCCACCGGCGGCACGGATGATGTAGAAGGGATGCATCGCCTCGACGGTCTCGATGAACGAGTATTCGAGGAAGCCGAGCGCCGTGTAGGACCGCCACATCAGACCCTGCAGGATGCCCGAGACCCACATCGCGGAGATGTAGAGCACGATGCCGAGCGTGGCCGTCCAGAAGTGCCAGTTCACGAGCTTGAGGCTGTAGAGACCCTTGCGGTTCCAGATCCACGGCACCATGCAGTACAATGCGCCGAAGGACACGAAGCCGACCCAGCCGAGCGCACCGGAGTGCACGTGACCGATGGTCCAGTCGGTGTAGTGGCTGAGCGAGTTGACCACCTTGATCGACATCATCGGACCTTCGAAGGTCGACATGCCGTAGAAGGCGACCGACACGACCAGCATGCGCAGCACGGGGTCAGTCCGCAGCTTGTCCCAGGCGCCCGACAGCGTCATCAGACCGTTGATCATGCCGCCCCAGGAGGGCATCCACAGCATGATCGAGAAGGTCATGCCCAGGGTCTGCGTCCAGTCCGGCAGCGCGGTGTAGTGCAGATGATGCGGGCCGGCCCAGATGTAGAGGAAGATCAGCGCCCAGAAGTGGATGATCGACAGCCGGTAGGAATAGACCGGACGCTCCGCCCGCTTCGGGATGAAGTAGTACATGATGGCGAGGAAGCCGGCGGTCAGGAAGAAGCCGACCGCGTTGTGGCCGTACCACCACTGGAACATCGCATCCTGCACGCCGCCCCAGACGATGTAGGACTTGGAGCCGAACAGCGACACCGGCAGTGACGGATTGTTGCCGAGGTGCAGCATCGCGATCGTGACGATGAAGGCAAGGTAGAACCAGTTCGCCACGTAGATGTGCGGCTCCTTGCGCTTGATGATCGTCGTCAGGAACACCAGGAGATAGACCACCCAGACGATGGTGAGCCACAGGTCGGAATACCACTCCGGCTCGGCATATTCCTTCGACTGCGTGACGCCGAGCAGATAGCCCGTGCCGGCGATGACGATGAAAAAGTTGTAGCCGAGCACCACGAACCACGGCGCGAGGTCACCGGCCAGACGGGTCCGGCAGGTCCGCTGCACGACGTAGAACGAGGTCGCGATCAGCACGTTGCCGCCGAAGGCGAAGATGACCGCCGAGGTGTGCAGCGGGCGCAGGCGGCCGAAGCTGATCCATTGCAGGTCGAAGTTCAATGCCGGCCATGCCAATTGCGAGGCGATGATGAGACCGACGGTGAAGCCGGCGATGCCCCAGAACATCGCCAAGACCGCGCCGAGCTTGATCGGACCGAGATTGTAGTTCGGCCGGCCATTGATCTCCTGCGGCGGCAGTTCGCCGCGCTCGAAGTAGCGGTTGAGGATGAAGAAGACGGACGCCGCGCTGGCGGCAGCCGCGAGCGAGGCGTGGAACGCGAAGGCCGTATCCAGTGCCTTCGCCGCAGCGAAGACGCACAGGAAGGCGGTGACGGCAAAAGTGAGCGACAAGCCACTTTCGCCGATGGTCATGGATTTTGTGGATGAGGACGCGCTCATGCGGAATCTCGCTGAAAGAACACGAGCCCAGCAACCACAATCGTTCACACGTGGAATTGATCGAAATCAACTTTGCGACCGGCTCGCCGGTAAAGACCGGGAATGTTGCAGAACCATCCAGCGGAAACCAGGACGGCGGCGGAGTACAATCCCGCCGATGCATAATCCGATACACAAAGCCAGAGAGGCCCGCACGCGACACGCGGCGGGCCTCATCTTCGAGACGTTGGCATAAGGCCTGAGATCAGGTCTTCGCGATCATTCCTTGGCGGCGGCGGCCAGAGCCCTGACGATATCCTCGCGGGCGACGATCCCGACGACCCTGTTGTCGCCGTCGGTCACGGGAAGGCTGCGGATACGATGCTCGACCATCAGTTGCAGCACGCGCGTCAGCTTCGTGTCCGGTCTGACATAGATGAACTCGGACGTCATCACGTCGGCGACCGTCCGGTTCATCAGGTCAGTATAGCGCGGCAGCATCTGATTTGGCGTGAAGGCAAAGCATTTCAGCACGTCGAACTTGGTGACGATGCCGATCGCCTCGTCGTTCTCGACGACGGGGTAGGTGTTGAAATCGTCGCGATCGAACATCTCGCCGAGCTCGCGGATCGTCGTCTCCCGGGTCACGGTCGTAACGTTCCGCGTCATGTAGTTGCCGGCGGTTTCCTCGAGAAATCTGTACAAGGCGGCAATCCTGTTCTCGAATGGAGCGGGTCGAATTTCAGTGCGACAGCAGAACGCAACGCTCGCTGCGCGTCATCAGATGCTCGGTGACCCCGCCGAGCACGAGCTCGCGGAATCGGGAATGGCCATAGGCGCCCGCCACGACGAGACCGGCCGACACATCGGCGGCGACGGCGTCGAGCGTAGCCGCAACGTTGCGGCCCTGCTGCGGTTCCGCGACGCGCGCCGATGCGACGATCTTGTGACGGCCGAGCCATGCCACAACGTCCGCGAGACGCGCCGCGCAGGCGTCATATTCCGAGGTATTCTCCGGGATCTCGGCGACCACGACGCCGCTCGCCTTGACGAGCAGCGGCAGGGCATCGGCGAGGGCGCGGCGCGCCTCCGGTGTCTCCTTCCAGGCCACCAGCACGGTCCCGAGATCGAGACTGCTGACGTTGTCCGGCACCACGAGCAGCGGGCGCCCGGCCTGCATGACGAGATCCTTGGGATTGGCCACCGCGAACGCATCGGGTACCCCGGGCGGCACGCCGCCGGTGACGAGAATGTCGGCGGCACGGGCCTGCGCGAGCACGTAGCGCGCCGGGAAATCCACGGCGCTGCGCCAGCTCAACGACGCAGCCCGGTCACCCACTGCGGTGCGGAACTGCAGCTCGAGCTCGGCCAGTCGATTCCGCAGCGCAGCCTCGCCCTGCTCGATCAGATCCTGCGCCTGCTCGCCGGTCGTGAAGTACAGCGGCGGCGCGAATTCCGCGGCCGCCACGCCGATCACACCTGCGTCAAAGCGCGCCGCAAGGTCGGCCGCGACCAGAAGGCGGGCCTCATTCGGCTGACTGAGCGCAAGGCTCACCAAGACAGTCGCGAACGTCATCCCGCCTCTCCAAACATTGCTTCCATGCAACTCTTAGAGGTGAAATCGCCTGCCGTGATGAGATAGATCAAGGTGGGGCGCTGGAGCATGGACGGCTGGACACCGTTGCAACCCGGCCCAGGATCGGGGAAAGCCTTGAATTGTCGAACCAAAGTTTAAGTCAGCCCGGGTTGCAACGGCACAATCTGGTATAGGATACCGCGGTGGTCGGCCTCCCGGCTGCGGCCGTAACGGCGAATCGGACAACGGCGAGATCGATCAAAGGCTTCGAGATCAAAGGCTTCGAATTGCGCGACTTCACCCACCCCTTCCCGGACGCATCCGCCAGGCCTGAGGACGCTTCCGAGGACGTTCGGAGGCTGGGCTTCGGCGCGTGGGATCTCGATCTGGCCTCGGGCGAGTTCTACTGGTCGGTGACGACGCGAAAGCTGTTCGGCGTGGCGGCCGACCAGCCGGTGACCTACGGCTCCTTCCTGGCGCTGCTCGCGCCCGAGGATCGCGCGCCGGTCGAGGCGGCGGTCGAGGAATCGCGCCATCAGGGCACCGGGTTCGACATGTCGTTCAAGGTGTCCGGCAGCGGCCACTGGATTCGCGTGCTTGCCGGCGTGGTCCCCAACGAGGCCGGCACACCCCAGCATCTGCGCGGCATCGCCCTCGACATCGACCAGGAGAAGCGGCTGGAGGAGACGCTGCGGCTGCGCGAGCAACATTTCCGCTCGATCCTGGACACCGTGCCGGACGCGATGATCGTGATCGACGGCAGCGGTACGATCCAGTTCTTCAGCTCCGCGGCGGAGCGCATGTTCGGCCTCACCGAGGCGGAAGCGGTCGGCCTCGACGTCAGCGAGTTGATGCCCGAGCCGGACCGCTCCCGCCATGCCGGCTACCTCACCCGCTACCACGCCAGCCGCGAGCGCCGTATCATCGGCATCGGCCGTATCGTGACCGGCCGCCGCCGCGACGGCACGACGTTCCCGATGCATCTGTCGATCGGCGAGATGCAGTCTGGCGGCAAGCCCTATTTCACCGGCTTCGCCCATGATCTCACCGAGCATCAGCAGACCCAGGCGCGGTTGCGCGAATTGCAGTCGGAACTGGTCCACGTGTCGCGCCTCAGCGCCATGGGCGAGATGGCCTCGGCGCTGGCGCATGAGCTGAACCAGCCGCTCGCCGCGATCAGCAACTACATGAAGGGCTCGCGCCGGCTGCTGGCCGGCAGCAGCGATCCGAACACGCCCAAGATCGAGAGCGCGATGGAGCGCGCCGCCGAGCAGGCGATTCGCGCCGGCCAGATCATCCGCCGCCTGCGCGACTTCGTTTCGCGCGGCGAATCGGAGAAGCGGGTCGAGAGCCTGTCGAAGCTGATCGAGGAAGCCGGCGCCCTCGGCCTTTCCGGCGCCCGCGAGCAGAACGTCCAGTTGCGCTTCCAACTCAATCCGGAGGCCGACCTCGTGCTTGCCGACCGCGTCCAGATCCAGCAGGTCCTGGTCAATCTGTTCCGCAACGGGCTCGAGGCGATGTCTCATTCCGGACGCCGCGAGCTCAGTGCGACCAATCGCAGACTCAGCGACGACTTGATCGAGGTCTCGGTGTCCGACACCGGAACGGGATTCCACGACGACGTCATGCCCAATCTCTTCAAGACCTTCTTCACCACCAAGGATACCGGAATGGGAGTCGGCCTCTCGATCAGCCGGTCCATCATCGAGGCCCATGGCGGGCGCATGTGGGCCGAGAACAACGAGGCGGGCGGCGCGACGTTCCGCTTCACCCTGCCGGCAGCCCCAACCAAGGTTGAGCACGATGGCTGAACGGGCCAAGGTCTATGTGATCGACGACGACGAGGCGATGCGGGATTCGCTGAACTTCCTGCTCGATTCATCAGGCTTCGACGTCACGCTGTTCGAGAACGCGGAGATCTTTCTCGGCCGACTGCCGACGCTCAATTTCGGCTGCGTCGTCTCGGACGTGCGGATGCCCGGGATCGACGGCATCGAGCTGCTCAAGCGCATGAAGGCCGCCGGCAGCAGCTTTCCG
Source organism: Bradyrhizobium oligotrophicum (assembly GCA_050641875.1). Classification (GTDB taxonomy): domain Bacteria; phylum Pseudomonadota; class Alphaproteobacteria; order Rhizobiales; family Xanthobacteraceae; genus Bradyrhizobium; species Bradyrhizobium oligotrophicum_B. The sequence continues at coordinate 4,377,835 of CP192619.1, read as the reverse complement.
ATCCTGGTGATGACCGGCCATGGCGACGTGCCGCTCGCGGTCGAGGCGATGAAGCTGGGCGCCGTCGATTTTCTGGAGAAGCCGTTCGAGGACGAGCGACTGGTTGCCATGATCGAAACGGCAATCCAGCAGGCCGAGCCGGCCGCGAAGAACGAATCGGTCGCGCAGGATATCCTGGCACGCGTCGCCAGCCTGAGCCCCCGGGAGCGCCAGGTGATGGATGGACTGATGGCCGGGCTCTCCAACAAGCTGATCGCGCGCGAATACGACATCAGTCCGCGCACCATCGAGGTCTACAGGGCCAACGTGATGACCAAGATGGGAGCGAACAGTCTCTCCGAGCTGGTGCGTCTGGCGATGCGCGCAGGCGCGCTGAAGGATTGAGCTAGATCAAGCTACCTTGACAGAATCGAGTGTTATGTTGTGCCTCGGTTCAACATCACATTCTCGCGGCACGTGCGATGTCGGCTCACACAAAACTTACGGTCTACGTGGCCGACGACGATGCTGATGTCCTCGGCTCGCTGCGCTTCCTGCTGGAGGCCGACGGCTTCGATGTGCGCACGTTTCGCAGCGGCACCGCGCTGCTCAAGGCCTCCGACCATGCGCCCGTCGACTGCTTCGTGGTCGACTACAAGATGCCGGAGATCAACGGGGTCGAGCTCGCCGAACGGTTGCGTCAGCAGGGCGCCACCGCTCCAGTGGTGCTGATCACCGGCCATTACGATGACAGGCTTGCGGCGCGCGCGGCGGCCGTCGGAATCCAGGATTTCCTGCTCAAGCCACTGCTCGACGACAATCTGGTGAAGCGGATCCGCAAAGCGATCGCCAATGACCATTCGGGTACCGCACAGCGCGTCTCCTGACCCGGCCGGCCTACGTATATCTACGTAAGGGACCCCCCTTAAGATATCGCGCGAAATGTCCTTAACGGGAGCCGCCGTGTACCACATCGCCATCCGCCGCAAGGAGATGGTCATGCTCAATCAGTCGGTTATCAATTCGGTCGTCAGCACCAACGTTCCCCACACCGTCCCCTCTCCTGCGGCCAATCCCTTCGCCGAGATCACCGGCCATACCGGGCTGATCGCCAGCGAGTTCACGTACAAGAAGGACGAGGAGATCTATGGCGAGGACGAGCCGGCTGAATACGTCTACCAGGTGATCTCCGGCGCCGTTCGCAGCTACAAGCTGCTCTCCGACGGACGCCGCCAGATCGGCGCCTTCCATCTTCCCGGTGACGTTTTCGGCCTCGAATTCGGCTCCGTGCACCGTCTCGCCGCCGAAGCCATCATCGACACCACCGTGCGGCTGGTGAAACGCCGCAGCCTCGAACAGGCCGCGGGCGTTGACGTCGCGGTCGCCCGCAAGCTCTGGACCATGACGGCCGGCGATCTCCGCCATGCCGAGGACCACATGCTGCTGCTGGGCCGCAAGACCGCGATGGAGCGCGTCGCGACCTTCCTGCTCGAGATGGACCGCCGCCTCGCCGTCGCCGGCATGATGGCGCTGCCGATGTGCCGCCGCGATATCGGCGACTATCTCGGCCTGACCCTGGAGACCGTGTCGCGCGCGCTGTCGCAATTGCACAGCCAGGGGGTCCTCGGCTTCTCCGGTGCCCGCCAGATCGTGTTGCGCAACCGCCAGCGCCTGCGCAGCATGGACGCTTGAGGCGCCCTGCCCGTTCACGCCCCGCGCTGGCGCTGCCCGGTCTCGGGCATTAGCAGCGCGATCAGAAGAAGACCTGTCAGCGCCACGCCCGATAGACCCATGAAGGCAGTGGCGCTGCCGTAGCGGTCGCTGGCGAAGCCGGCGACGACGGTGGACAGCGATCCGCCGATGCCGGACGCTGTGCCGACAATTCCCTGCGCCAGGTTGAAATGCCCGCTGCCGAAGGCGACGTCGGCCACCGTCAGTGGGATCATCACCGCGAACACGGCCGCCGTGACGCCGTCGAAGATCTGCACCGCCACCAGCACGTAGGGATCGTGCACGACCGCGAACAGCGCGCCGCGCGTCGCGAGCGCGGCAAACCCCAGCATCAGCAGCGGCCTGCGGCCCCATTGCTGCGCCACCGCGCCGACCGAGGGCGAGGTCAGCGCCACGATCGCCTGCGGCACCACGATGCAGAATGCGATCAGCATCGGCGCCCATTCGCTCGATTTTGTCGTCACCACGCCCGCCATCAGCGGCAGCATCGCCGCGTTGGCGAGTTGCAGCAGGAACACCCCGAGCGCGAAGACAAGCAGCGCGCGCTGGCGCAGCAGGCCGAGCAGATTCGACAGCCGCGCGACCTCCTTGTCCTCGTGATCAGCCTGACCGTGTGCCCGCGCGACGTCGATCTCGCGCTCGCGGATTCGCGACAACGCGATCAGCGTCGGAAAGGCGAGAATGAAGGTGACCAGGAACACGGCGCGGCTCGACAGCAGGTAGCCGCAGGTGCCCATCACGGCCGCAGCCACGCCATTGCCGAGCGACGCGAACCGCGCATTGCGGCCGAGCCGCTCCGCCATGCCGCGCGGCCCGACCAGGCCGAGGCTGATCGCCGCGATCGCAGGTCCCAGCACGCAGCTCGCCGCCGCATGCAACGTCGCGGCACCCGCGACCACGGGAAAGATCGGCCAAGCGGCATAGGCGAGCGCGCAGCAGCCGATGGTCGCGATGGCAAGACCGGCGACGCGGCGCTCGGATCTGGCCGCATCGATGATCGCGCCGCCCGGCATCTGCCCGATCAGCCCGACGATGCCGCCGATCGACAGCACCAGGCCGATCTGGGCCTGCGTCCATTTCTGCGTCGTCAGATACACCGCGATGAAGGGACCGAAGCCGGTCTGCACGTCGGCCAGGAAGAAGATGAACCAGTCGAGCCCGCGCAGGCTTTGCCGCGACGGCGCAGGTCTCGCAGTCGTCTGGCCATGATCCTGCCCGGCATCCGGACGCGCGCCAGCCGCCGCCGCGCGGTCAGGCTCGGGCTCCCGGTCAGGTGATCTCGACGGCCGTGCAATCGGCATGGCTTTCACATCTCAACTCATGAAGCTGATGGGACAGAACGTTCCCAACGTGTTCCGCTGCACGCGCAGGCCGGACCAGCAATCTCACGCATCAACTCAATGATCGAAATCCCAAGGTGACAGCTTGCCGGACGCGCCGAGCACGACGACGGGCTTGTCCACCTTGTATTCGGGCGCGGCCTTCACCTGCTCCTTGGTGAGGTCGAGCGTGACCTGGTCGCTCTTCTCCGCGATGTGCTTGAAGTCGAGCGCGGTCCAGTCGACCACGATCTTGCGGCTGCCGACGCCGAGGAAGCCGCCGAAATCGATCACCGCGGCGCGCACTGTTCCGGTGGGATCGACGATGACGTCGACGATGTGGCCCATGTCCTCGCCGGTCAAGCTGCGCACGTCGCGACCGAGCACGCCATGCGCATCGCGCGCGCCGAGGATCGTGACCGACGGCGGCGGTGCCGGCTCCTTGGTGGGCGCCGCTGCGTCCTTGGCGGACGGTGTCGGCGACGGCTGCTGCGCATGGCCATCGCTTGCATACGGACCGATCAGCAGCGGCAGCATGACGAGGCAACTGCGAGCAGCCCGGCGAAGAGTGTGGTTCAGCGTGATCATTGCGCCAGCACCAGCGAGACCTGGATCTGACCGCGCCGCCGCAGCACCTCCATCGAGATATCCTCGCCATGGCGACGAATGCGCAGGTCGATCGTCGAGCTGCCGAGCCTGAGATCGCGCAGCACGACCCAGTCTAGGAAAGCGGGCAGCCGCGGATTGCGCAGGCGGATCTGGCCGCGCTCGGCGTCGAACTCGAGTCCGAGGGCCGCTTCGAGCAAGGTGAACGGCGTCGCGCTGGCCCAGGCCTGCGGCGCGCAGGCCACCGGATAGAGCGTCGGGCCGCGATGTCTCTCGCGCCGGAAGCCGCAGAACAGCTCCGGCAGCCGGCGCAGATCCATATAGGACGCTGCTTCGAACAGACCGCCGAACACCTGCTCAACCGCATGCTTGAGGCCATAGCGCGACAGCCCGAGCGCAATCAGCGCGTTGTCGTGCGGCCAGATCGATCCGTCGTGATAGGACATCGGATTGTAGCGCGCTTCGCCGCAGGCCACGGTGCGGATGCCCCAGCCCGAGAAGAAATGCGGCCGCAGCAGGTCGCCGGCCAGCTTGTGGGCACGGTCCTCCCGCACCATGCCGCTGAACAGCAACTGCCCGGCGTTGGACGTGCGGACGCGGCAGGGCTGTTTTTGGCCGTCGAGCGCGAGCGCATAGGTGTTGAGATCCTCGCACCAGAAGGCGTCCTCGAAACGCTCCGCGAGATCAGCGGCCTCGGCCTGGAGCCGGTCCGCCATGTCGGCCTTGCCGAGCCTGCGCGCGCAACGCGCCGCCATCTGCTTGCCGGCAAAGACATAGCCCTGCACCTCGGCAAGCGCGATGTAACCTTCGGCGAGGCGGCCGTCGGCATGGAACACCGCGTCGTAGGAATCCTTCCAGCCCTGGTTGGCGAGGCCCTGCTCGGAGGCGCGCTGATATTCGACGAAGCCATCGCGATCGGGATCGCCGGGCCCGTCGATCCAGCGCAACGCCAGCTCGATCGCCGGCCACAGCTCGCGCAGGGTGTCGATGTCGCCGGTACGCTCGATGTAGAGGCCGGCGAGCAGGACGAACAGCGGCGTGGAATCGACGCTGCCGTAGTAGCAGGCGAACGGCACCTCGCGCAGCGCCGCCATCTCGCCGCCGCGCATCTCGTGCAGGATCTTGCCGGGCTCGGCATCGGCCAGCGGATCGGTCGTGCGCGCCTGATGCACGGCGAGCCGGCGCAGCACGCCGCGGGCGATGCGCGGATCGACCCACAGCATCTGCATCGCCGTGATCAGCCCGTCGCGGCCGAACGTCGTCGAGTACCAGGGAATGCCGGCATAGGGATAACGTCCTTCCGGCGTGTCGGTCATCAGGATGTTGAGGTCGGCCGCCGCCTGGCACAGCACCTCGTTGAGGATGTCGTTGGAGGTCTCGATGGTGGTGGCGCCGCGCGTGCAGCGGCGCATCTCGCGCCGATGGGCGAGGAGGCTGCGGAAGAAGCGCCCCGGCCGCTCGCCGGCCTTGGCGTTGCACATCACGGCCACGAACAGGGACGCAGATTCCTGCGGCGCAAGATCGAAATGATAGGTCGCGACGTTGACGGTGAGATCTCGTCGGACGCGGATCGAAGCTCACGTCCGTGGTGCGTGTGACATTGTCCAGGCCGCGATAGTGAAGGATGACCTCGCCTGGATCCACCAGCCGACTCGAGCCGACTCCGCGGCGGGACCGCACGGAGCCCCGCACCTCGAAAAGGTCGGCAAAGTCGTTGTCGAACGTGAGCTTGAGATCGAAGCTGGCCTGGCGATCGCCATGGTTCTGCAGCCCGATGCGCTGATAGGCCGTGCCATGCCAGAGAAAGATCGTCCGCACGATGTGCAGCATGTCCTTCGGCAGCACCAGGCGGCCCTGGCTGTAGATGTCGGGATTGGTGAGATCGACGGTCAGCGCGGAGTTGTCGTCGCGCAGGCTCGAGCCGAGCAGCAGGGGCTGCACATCGTCCAGCGTCAATTCGAGGCGCGCGAGATAGCGCGTATCGGCGTTGAAAAGACCGTCCGGTCCGCCGGCCGAGGCGCCGATGTCGCCATGACCGTCGAGGACGATGAACGTATCGTCATGCTTGAGCGAGCGCCGCGGCCGTGCCGCCGGCCCTGTCATGGGAATATAGAACGGCTGCTCGGCCGGCTCGTCCGTCCGGGTGATCAATGACAGTGTGCTTGCGACTTCGGCGGACATGTTGGCCTCATGCGATGTTGAAGTGCCCAGACAACCGAGAGTGCACGTTCTCGACGCGACCCGACGCAACGATCAGGCGGCGAACTTGGCGAGCCGGTTCATCTCCTGGGTCACGAGCTCCCGATACGGGCCCTCGTCCTGCATCAGCCGGTCGGGCGCGCCGTCCTCGATGATCCTGCCCGATTTCAGTACCACCACGCGGTCAAAATTCCGCAAGGTCGCAAGGCGATGCGCGATCGCGATGACGGTGCGGCCGCGCATCAGCCGACTCAACGCCTCCCGAATCGCCTCCTCGGACTCGCTGTCGAGTGCAGCCGTGGCCTCGTCGAGCAGCAGGATCGGCGCGTCCTTGAGGAAGGCCCGCGCGATTGCGATGCGCTGGCGCTGTCCGCCCGACAGCTTGACGCCGCGGTCCCCGACCATCGTCTGCAATCCTTCCGGCAGCGTCTCGACGAAGTCGCAGCGCGCCGCGATCGCCGCCCGCAACACCTCGTCGTCGGTCGCACTCGGACGTCCGTAGCGAATGTTCTCCAGAATGGAGCGATGGAACAGCGAAATGTCCTGTGGAACCACCGAGATCGCTTCGCGCAGGCTCTGCTGGGTGACCTTGGCAATGTCCTGGCCGTCGATCGCGATGTGGCCGGCTTGCGGATCATAGAACCGTTGCAGCAGCGTGAACAGGCTCGACTTGCCGCCGCCGGACTGTCCGACCAGGCCCACGCGCTGGCCCGGCTGCAGGCGCAGCGTGAAATTCTCGAACAGCTTGTGGCCGCCCGGATAGTGGAAAGTGATGTTGTCGAAGGCGATCGCCGCACCGCTCTTGACCAGCGGCTCGGCCTCGGGGTGATCGCGCAGTTCGTGCGGCTGCAGCAGGGTCGCGATCGCCTCGCTCATGCGCGCCACGTGCTGGGTGACGTCGACCAGCGCGACCGCCAGATCGCGCGTCGCGTTGAGAATGCAGAGGCCGAGCGTGCAGACCAGCACGACGTCGCCGGTCGTCGCCCCACCCCGCTGCCACAGCGAGATCGCCCACGCCATGAGCGCGACCGTGAGTACGATCGTCACCGTCGCGTGCAGAATGCGCAGCTTCTCGAGATAACGAAGACTGCGCCCACGCGCCTCCAGCTCCCTGTCGACGGTGGCGTCGAACCTGTCGTGCTCGTGGCGCAGACCGCAGAAGGCGCGCACCAGCGGCATGTTCGAGATCACGTCGACCATCTCGCCGTCGACCATCGCCGCCTTGTCGGCGAAATCGTCGTGCAGCGGCTTGCCGGCGGCGGCCAGACGGAACATCGTCACCACCATCATCGCCGCGATCAGCAGCAGGCCGATGGCCATCGGACCGCTTACGGTCCCGATCAAACAGATCGCAGCGACCGTGGCGAGGCATGGCGGCAGCACGTTCCACATGAACATGTTCTCGACGGTGAACACGGCATTCGACGTGGCCGTGATCCGGCTCGACAACATGCCGGGCAGACGGTCGCCGAAATAGCTCGGCGAATGCCCGGTGAGATGACGGAAGATGTCGCGCCGGAGATCTCCGGTGACCCGGACGAAGGTAAAACTCGCGATCCAGCTGGCAACGCGCCACAGAATGTTGTCGGTGGCGATCAGCGCCATCAGCAGCACGAACGCGGCCCAGACGTTGCCGCCGCGCGCAGGCCCAGCCGATAGGCTGTCGACGAGAGACTTCACGCCATATTGCGTGCCTACCGAACAGGCAACCGCACCGACGACGGCCACCAGAATGACGAGATGGGCGGTGGGGCGCTTGCGCAGATAGCGCAGCACGAAGGGAAAGGGCCGCTGCGCATAGCCTGAAAGCTGATCCATGGTCTTTCCGTTAATGAGCGAGGTCGTGGCGACACCCGATGCGGCCAGATGAACGGTGAGCGGTTTCGCCGGTTCCTTGCGCCTTCGCAGCGCAACCCTGCCCTCCGAGAATGACGCGACAGCAGCGTTGGAGACCGGGGATGGCATCAATGAGACGGCACGGAACACGTTGTGTCGAAGAAAGAGTGATCGCGTGGGGGAACTTCGCACATGCGACAACGTTCCCGCTGTGGCAATGCCGGTGCCATCGGGGTTCTTCCATAATCGGTCACGAACAGGAGACGACGAGATGCGCATTGCGCAGGTAGCTCCATTGACGGAGGCTGTGCCTCCGAAGCTGTACGGCGGCACTGAGCGGGTCGTTCATTGGTTGACCGAAGAGCTCGTCGCCCTCGGCCACGACGTCACCCTGTTCGCCAGCGGCGATTCTGCAGACCTCGGCGAAACTCTCTCCGACGTGGCCGAAGGCTCTGCGCCTCGACGGCTCGGTCAGGGATCCGAACGCGCTGCACATGGTGATGCTCGAGAACGTGCGGCAGCAATGCGACGACGAACAGTTCGACATTCTGCACTTCCATCTCGACTACTACCCGTTCTCCCTGTTCCACCGGCAACCCACTCCCTTCCTCACGACACTGCATGGCCGGCTCGATCTCCCGGAGCATCAGCCGGTATTCTCGGTCTTCAAGGATGTTCCCGTCGTCTCGATCTCGGACTCACAGCGTCGGCCGGTGCCGAATGCGAACTGGGTACGCACCGTGCTGCATGGCCTGCCGGCAACGCTCCTGATGCCCAGGCCGGTGACGCCGAGCTATCTCGCCGTGCTCGGACGCATCGCCCCGGAGAAGGGAGTCGACCGCGCCATCAAGATCGCGATGCGCTGCGGGATTCCGCTGAAGATCGCGGCCAAGGTCGATCGCGCCGATCAGGACTATTACGATCAGACGATCCGTCCCTTGATCCACGGCAATCCGCTCATCGAGTTCATCGGCGAGATCAGCGATCGTGAGAAGCCGGATTTCCTGTCTGGCGCGCTCGGCCTGCTGTTGCCGATCGATTGGCCCGAGCCGTTCGGCCTCGTGATGATCGAATCGATGGCCTGCGGCACGCCCGTGATCGCCTACAACCGCGGCTCGGTCCCCGAGGTGATCGACGACGGCGTGACCGGCTTCATCGTCGAAGACGAGCTCAGCGCGGTCGCGGCCGTCAATCGCCTGCCCGACCTGAGCCGCGCCCGCGTTCGCGAGCAGTTCGATCGCCGCTTCACCGCGCGCCGGATGGCGCTCGACTATCTCGCGGCGTATCGCAGCCTGATCGACAGGGCGGAGCCGCGCATTCGGCTCGTCAGCAGCGCTGAATAAGTAGATCGAATCTGAGACCGGGCACTGAGCTGCCCGGCCTCCTGATCATCTCAGCTGACGGCAGCACACTCCGGCGAACATGCACTGGAACTCGTCCATCGGCGACATCAGAGCACGTGGTCGACGGCCTCGTCGATGGCGGCATACACCGCCTCGAGGTCGCCAGAGGTGACGCAGTATGGCGGCATGACGTAGATGGTATGGCCGAGCGGACGCAGCAGCACGTCGCTGTCGCGGAAGAAGGCCTGCAGCTTCGGGCCGACCTCGGCGAGGTAGCCCGGCTCGTCCGCATGGAGATCCAGCGCGGTGATGGTGCCGCAGCGCCGCAGGTCGGAAAATCGCTCGTCGTAACGCAGACGATCGAGGCAGCGCTGCTGCGCGGCCGCGACGGCGGCGACCCGGGCCCGCGTCTGCGGCTGCCGCCACAGCTCGAGATTGGCGCCCGCCGCCGCGCAGGCGATGGGATTGGCCGTGTAGGAGCTGGAGTGAAAGAAGGTGCGGGCGCGGTCGGTCGAACAATGCGCCTCGAAGATCGCGGGACTGCACAGCGTGACCGCAAGCGGCATCGCGCCTCCGGTCAGCCCTTTGGCGTAGCAGGCGACATCGGGAGCGATATCCGCCTGTTCGCAGGCGAACAGCGTGCCGGTGCGGCCCCAGCCGGTCATGACCTCGTCGGCGATGAACAGCACACCGAACGCCTTGCAGATCCGGTGCATCTCGCGCAGCACCGCGGCCGGATACATCAGCATGCCGCCGGCCCCGAGCACCAGGGGCTCGACGATGAACGCGGCCGGCCGGTCGCGCGCGCAGATCGCTGCGAGCGCGTCGAGCGTCGCCTGCTCGCAGCCGGCAGCGGGAAACGGGACGACGGCAACGTCGAACAGCAGCGGCTCATAGGCGGCATTGAACACGCCGCGCGCGCCGACCGACATCGCGCCGATGGTGTCGCCGTGGTAGGAATGCTGCATCACCACGATGCGCGTGCGCGGCTCGCCGATGTTCCTGAAATAGCCGAGCGCCATCTTCAGCGCGACCTCGACGCTGGTGGCGCCGCTGTCGGAGAAGAACACATGCGTGAGGCTCGGCGGCACCAGCGCGAGCAGCCCGGCGGCAACCTGTTCGGCCGGCTCATGGGTATGACCGGCGAAGATGACCTGATCCAGCCGCTCGGCCTGGTCCTGGATCGCGCGCACGATATCCGGATGGCAATGGCCGTGCGTGACCACCCACCACGACGCGATCGCGTCGATGATCCGCCTGCCGCCGGCGGTGAAGAGATAGGCGCCCTCGCCGCGCACGACCGGTGTCATCTCGGGCTGGAGCGCATGCTGCGTGAAGGGATGCCAGATCGGCGAGGTTGCCTTGCGCATCATGGTTCGAAATCCGTGCGCTGGAATTGCGTAGCAAACACGTGCTGCAGCGATCGCGCCGTCAGCGGCGTGACCCAGGGCAACCGGCCGAGGCGCCTCACCTCGCCGAGCCGGCAGATCGTATCTTCGTTGTCGGCGTGGCCGTCGCCGATGAAGGCGATGCCGAGCACGTCGATGCCGCGACTGCGCAGCGCCGCCAGCGACAGCAGCGAGTGATTGATGGTGCCGAGACTGGTGCGCGCGCAGAGCACGACCGGGAGCTGCCATCGCGCGAAGACATCGAGATAGAGCGTTCCGGGATCGAGCGGCACCATGACCCCGCCGGCCCCTCGATCACGACAGGCCGGCCGACCGCCTGCGGAGGACGGAGGCCGAACGGATCGATGCTGATGCCTGCGAGGCGGGCCGCGCGATGCGGCGAGGCCGGCTCGGCCAGCCGATAGGCTTCGGGCAGCACGCGGTCGTCGGCGAGCTCGGCGAGCCGCTGGACACGGCAGGAGTCCGTCTCCCCGGCAAGGCCGGCCTGGACCGGCTTCCAATAGCAGGCCCCCAGCAGCGCCGTGAGGCCGGCCGCGAACACCGTCTTGCCGATCCCGGTGTCGGTGCCGGTGACCACGATGCGCAGCGTCATGGCCGCGGCCTCCCGATCTCGTCGGCGAGCGCATCGATAAGCGCCGCGATGGCGGCCTCGTCGACGTTCAAGGTCAGCGACAGCCTGAGCCGCGCCGTGCCCGGCGGCACCGTCGGCGGCCGGATGCCGCGGACGTCGAAGCCTCGCGCCTGCAGCGCCGCAGCCAGACTCATCGCGCGCGAATTGTCGCCGACGACGCAGGGAATGATCTGCGACGGCGACCAGCTTTCACCGAAGCGCGCGGCGATCCCGCGATGGGCGAAGCCCACGAGCTGCACCAGCCGCTGCTGCCGTTCCGGCTCTTCCCGCAGGATCGCAAGCGCCTCCAGCACCGCCACCGCCATCAGCGGCGACGGCGCCGTGCTGAAGACGAAGGGCCGGCAGCGGTTGATCAGCGTGTCGCACAGCACACCGCTTGCGGTGACCAGCGCGCCGGCAGCGCCCAACGCCTTGCCGCAGGTGTGAACGGTGACGACGCTCTCGCGTCCCTCATAGGCTTCAGCAAGCCCGCGGCCCTGCGCGCCGTGGACTCCGGTCGCATGGGCCTCGTCGATCAGCAGAAAGGCATCGTGGCGCTCGGCGATCGCCATCAAATCCGCCAGCGGCGCGAGATCGCCGTCCATGCTGTAGAGGCTTTCGACGACGATCCAGGGCTGGCCTACACCGCCATCCCTGCGCCAAGTCAGGATCGCGTCCTCGGCCGACTGCGCGTTGTTGTGAATGAACTGGCACGTCTCGGCGCGACCGGCGCGCGCGCCTTCATGGGTGCTGGCGTGAACGAGCGCATCGAGCACCAGCAGGTCATCGCGCTGCGGCAGCGTGGTCAGCACGGCGAAGTTCGCCATGTAGCCGGAGCCGAAGAACAGCGCGCGCTCGGCACCGAAAAAACGCGCCGCGTCCGCCTCGAGCCGCTCGTGCTCGTCGCAATTGCCCCGCAGCAGGCGCGAGCCGCCGGCGCCGACCGGCGTACCGGCCTCCATGGCCGCGGCGACGGCGCGCTTGATGCGCGGCGCCTGCGCCAGTCCGAGATAGTCGTTGGAGGAGAAATCGAGACCGGCCGGTGGACTGAGGTGCCGCAACCGGTCATCGGCCGCGAGTCTTTGCAGACTGTCGGAATAGATCGCCAACCTGTCGGACAGCATGGACATGGCTCCGCTCTGTTTCGGTCAGCCGCGGGCGTGGACCGGCACGACCAGGCAGTTCCGTGGGCGCGGTCGCGCCGAACTCGCGATGACGTTCGAGATCAGGCCAGGGACGACGCGTCCACGCTTTCGCTGGCAGCGGCCGATGCATTCGGGCGAGCCGACAGTGACGAGGTCATGCCGAGCCGCGCGAGCAGATCGGCGTCGCGCTGGGCTTGGGGATTGGCCGTGGTCAGCAGCACGTCGCCGATGAAGATCGAATTGGCGCCGGCGAGCAGGCAAAGGCTCTGCAGCTCGTCGCTCATGTATTGCCGGCCCGCCGACAGCCGCACCACGCTCCGGGGCATCAGGATGCGCGCGACTGCGATCAATCGCACGAGCGCAATCGAGTCGGGCCGCTCGGCCGTGTTGTTGACCGGAACGCCCCTCACCTCGTTCCACAGGTTGATCGGCACGCTGTCGGGATGCTCCGCGAGGTTGGCGAGCAGCACCAGCATGCCGAGCCGGTCGTCGATCTCCTCGCCCATGCCGATGATGCCGCCGCAGCACACCTTGATGCCGGCCTGGCGCACATGCGCGAGCGTGTCGATGCGGTCCTGCAGCGTGCGCGTGGTGATGATGCGGTCGTAGAATTCGGGCGAGGTGTCGACATTGTGGTTGTAGAAGTCGAGCCCGGCCTCTCTCAGCCGCTGCGCCTGCGGCGGCGTCCAGCATGCCCAGAGTCACGCAGGTCTCCATGCCCAGATCCTTCACCGCGCTGACCATGTCGCAGACCTGATCGAGGTCACGGTCCTTCGGACTGCGCCAGGCGGCGGCCATGCAGAAGCGCTCGGCTCCCGCTGCCTTCGCGCGCCGTGCGGTGGAGACCACCGCATCGCGATCCATCAGCTTCGTCGCCTTGAGACCGGTGTCGTAATGCGCACTCTGCGAGCAGTAGCCGCAATCCTCCGGGCAGCCACCGGTCTTGATGCTGAGCAGGCTCGCGGTCTCCAGGCGGCTGGGATCGAAGTGCCGGCGATGCGCCGACTGCGCCAGAAACATCAGGTCGGGGAATGGCAGGCGGTAGAGCGCCTCGGCCTCGTCCCTGGTCCAATCGTGACGGACGGCAGCGTCGTTGTCGGGGCGATCGGACAAGCTGCTTGGAACGGGCATTTCGACACCTCACGCAGATTATAGATTTTCAAAGATACTATCTATGAAAACCCGTATTGAAGCACCGTAGGACATCGCGGCTTTCCTCGCATCGGTTTTTTTGATAGATAATCTATCACCATGCAGGACGAGAATCTCACCACGGCCCACCGCATCGCCGAGGCCATCACCCAACGGATCGTCAGTGGCGCGCTCCCTCCGGATGCGCCGCTGCGGCAGGACCACGTCGCGCGCGAGTTCAAATCCAGCCATGTGCCGGTGCGCGAGGCATTTCGGCAGCTCGAGGCGCTCTATCTGGTGGTCGCCGCACCGCGACGCGGGGTGCGCGTGGCGCCGCTCGATGCGAAGTCGACGACGGAGGTCGTCGAGATGCGCGTCGCGCTCGAGGTGATCGCGCTGCGCAATGCCGCGCCGCGCTATACGCCGACGCACCTCGCCGCGATCGAGCTCGCACTGATCGAGGCCGACAATGCCGAGACCATTCAGGAGTTCGAGACCGCGAACCGGGCTTTCCACCGCGCGCTGGTCGCGCCCTGCGCGATGCCGCGGCTGCTGGCGAGCCTTGACGGACTACGCCTGGCGAATTCGCGAGTGGTGCTGGCGATGGCCCGCAATGCCGGCTGGCGTCCGCGCACGAACCAGGATCACCGGCTGATCCTGCAGGCCCTGCGCGCCCGCCAGATCGGCCACGCCTGCGAGCTCCTGACGCGGCACAACCAGACGATCGAGCGGTTGGCGAGGCCGGGCGTGTAGCCGGCTTCAACCGGTCCTTGCGACCAGGCGCATACCGCCATGCGCCCGCGACGGCTGGGGCGCTCGCCTGCTCCCGTGTACATGCTGATCCGGACGCGCCCCGCGAACCGAAGGTCTCCAAAGGTCTCCATGTCCAACCGCCACCACGCTTCGAAGCTCGCCGGCGACGGCACCGCCGACGGCCTGCCGCCTGGCAAGCGGCCCTGGGCGATCGCCGCGATCTTCACGGCGCTGTCGCTGGCCTCGCTCGACGTCGCCATCGCCAACATCGCACTGCCGTCGATCTCGGCCGATCTCCACGTCTCCCCGGCCGAGGTGGTCTGGGTGGTCAACATCTATCAGATCGCGCTGGTGGCGACGCTCTTGCCGCTCGGCGCGCTCGGCGAGATCGTCGGCCATCAGCGCATCTATCTCGGCGGCCTCCTGCTGTTCACGCTGGCCTCGGTCGGCTGCGCGCTGGCCTGGTCGCTGCCGACCCTGGTGATCGCCCGCGCGCTGCAGGGCCTCGGCGCCAGCGGCATCATGAGCGTCAACACCGCGCTGGTGCGTTATGTCTATCCCGGCAAGATGCTGGGACGCGGCCTCGGCCACAACGCGCTCGTCGTCGGCATCTCCTTCACGTTCGGCCCAACCATTGCGTCCGCCATTCTCTCGCTCGGCTCCTGGCCCTGGCTGTTCGCGATCAACCTCCCCTTCGGCCTGATCGCGATCGCGATCGGCATGAGGATGCTGCCGCGCACGCCGCGCGCCGATCACGGCTTCGACTTTCTCGGCGCCGGGCTCGCTGCGCTCTGCCTCGGCCTGTTCATCACCGGCATCGGCAGCGCCGCGCATGGCGCGACGCCGGCCATGGTGGTGGCCGAGCTGGTCGGCGCGCTCGTCCTGGGCGTCATCCTGGCCCGCCGCCAGGCCGATCATCCGGCGCCGATGCTGCCGATCGACCTGTTCCGCCGCGGCGTGTTCGCGCTGTCGGCGGCGACCGCGGTTTGCTCCTTCTCGGTCCAGGGCCTCGGCTTCGTGTCGCTGCCGTTCTACTTCGAGGACATTCTCCAACGCTCGCAGGTCGAGACCGGGTTCTTCATGACGCCCTGGCCGCTCGCCGTGACGATCATGGCGCCGATCGCCGGGCGGCTGTCGGACCGATTTCCCGCCGGCCTCCTCGGCGGCATCGGCCTGGTGATGCTCGGATCCGGCATGGCGCTGCTCGCCATGCTGCCGGAGAACCCCAGCATCGCGAACATCGTCTGGCGCATGCTGATCTGCGGCATCGGGTTCGGCTTCTTCCAGGCGCCGAATATGAAGGCCATCATGTCAAGCGCCCCGCCGCACCGCAGCGGCGGCGCCAGCGGCATCGTCGCCACGGCCCGGTTGACCGGTCAGACCACCGGCGCGGCGCTGGCCGCCTTGTGCTTCAGCCTTGCGGGGCACGAAGGAGCCACCCTTGCCTTGGCCCTCGGCGCAGGTTTCGCGGCGCTGGGCAGCGTGATGAGCTTTCTGCGGCTTGCAGTCGCACCGCCGCGCGGCTCATGAGCCGACGCAACTACAACCCCGGCCCATCACGAATCCTGCGCGCGGCAAACGCATATTCTTGATTTGAAGGATGCAAACGTTCGCGCCACATTGCGGCCTTCTGTTCAACTGGCGAGTTGAACGAAAGGGATCTGCGATGGCAAACCTCACGATCAACGGACAACCCTATACACTGGACGTCGAGCCCGACACGCCGCTGCTGTGGGCGATCCGCGAGAACGCCGGACTGACCGGCACCAAATATGGCTGCGGCATTGCACAATGCGGCGCCTGCACCGTGCATCTCGACGGCGCGGCCGTGCGCTCCTGTGGCGTCACCGTCTCCGAGGCTCAGGGCAAGCAGATCACCACCATCGAGGGGCTCGCGAGCGACAACGGGCTGCACAAGGTGCAGCAGGCCTGGGTGGAGAACGACGTTCCGCAATGCGGCTACTGCCAGAGCGGGATGATCATGGCCGTCGCAGCGCTGCTCAAGGACAATCAGAAGCCGAGCGACCAGGACATCAACGACGCCATCACCAACATCTGCCGCTGTGGCACCTTCGCGCAGGTGCGCGAGGCGATCCACGCCGCGGCGAACGCTTGAGGAGGTCGGCATGAACCAGCATGTGACGCCGCGCCTCAACCGCCGCTCCTTCGTCATCGGCACCGCAGCGCTCGGCGGCGGCCTCGCCCTCGGCCTCGACCTCCCCTTCGGCGGACCGCAGGTGGTGCGCGCCGCGGACGGCTCGCCGGAGGTCAATGCCTGGGTCGTGATCCGGCCCGACGACACCGTGGTGATCCGCATCGCCCGCTCCGAGATGGGCCAGGGATCGCTGACCGGTCTCGCCCAGCTCGTCGCGGAAGAGCTTGCCTGCGACTGGAGCAAGGTGACGACCGAATATCCGACGCCCGGCCAGAACGTCGCCCGCAAGCGCGTGTGGGGCGATTTCTCCACCGGCGGCAGCCGCGGCATCCGCTCGTCCCAGGACTACGTCCGCAAGGGCGGCGCCGCCGCGCGCATGATGCTGATCCAGGCCGCCGCCGACGAATGGAAGGTGCCCGTTTCCGAATGCACCGCCGCCAACAGCGTCATCACCCACAAGGCCTCGGGCCGCACCACGACCTACGGCAAGGTGGCGGAAGCCGCGGCCAAGCTGACGCCCCCGGCGGACGTGAAGCTGAAGGATCCGAAGGACTGGACCCTGATCGGCAAGGGCGTGAGACGGCTCGACACCGCCGACAAGGTGACCGGCGCGATGATCTACGGCGCCGATATGAAGCTGCCGAACATGCTCAACGCCGCGATCAAGGACTGTCCGGTCACCGGCGGCAAGCTGAAGAGCTATGACGAGGCCAAGATCGCCGGCATGAAGGGCGTCAAGAAGGTGGTCGCGATCGACGGCACCGCCGTCGCCGTGGTCGCCGACACCTGGTGGCACGCCAAGACCGCGCTCGATGCGCTGCCGATCGTCTGGGACGAAGGCGAGAACGCCAAGGTCTCTTCGGCCTCGATCGCCAAATGGCTCGCGGAAGGATTGGAGTCCGGCCCCGCCTTTGTCGGCAACGAGAACGGCGACGCCAAGGCCGCGCTGGCGAGCGCGGTAAAGAAGGTCGAGGCCGTCTACAACTATCCTTATCAGAACCACGCCACCATGGAGCCGATGAACGCGACCGCGCTCTACACGCCCGATCGCTGCGAGGTGTGGTGCGGCACGCAGAACGGCGAGGCGGCGTTCGCCGCGGTGCTGGAGGCCTCAGGGCTGCCGGCAGACAAATGCGAGGTGCACAAGCTGATCCTCGGCGGCGGCTTCGGCCGGCGCGGCCAGACCGACTATGTCCGCCAGGCCGTGAAGATCGCCAAGGAGATGCCGGGCACGCCGATCAAGCTGTTGTGGTCGCGCGAGGAGGACATGACGCATGGCCGCTATCACCCGATCACGCAGTGCAAGCTGACCGGCGGCTTCGATGCCGACAACAACCTGACCGCGCTGCGCATGCGCATCTCCGGCCAGTCGATCCTGTTCAGCCTGCGGCCCGACGCGCTGGTCAACGGCAAGGACCCGGCGACCTTCCAGGGACTCGCGCCATCGGGCGAGGCGACGATCGGCTATTCCGTGCCGAACCTGCTGATCGAACATTCGATGCGCAATCCGCACATCAATCCGGGCTTCTGGCGCGGCGTCAACGTGAACCAGAACGCGATCTACCTCGAATGCTTCATGGACGAGCTCGCCGATGCGGCCGGCCAGGACCCGCTGGAATTCCGCCGCAAGCTGATGGCCGATCATCCCAAGCACCTCGCGGTGCTGAACGCCGTGGCCGAGAAGATCGGCTGGGGCACGCCGGCGCCGGACGGCGTCCATCGTGGCCTCGCTCAACTGCATGGCTATGGCAGCTACGTCGCGGGCGCCGCCGAGATCTCCGTGATCGACGGCAGCAAGATCAAGATCCACCGCATCGTCGCCTCGACCGATCCGGGCTATGTCGTCAACCCGGCGCAGGTGGAGCGGCAGATCGCCGGCTCGTTCGTCTACGGCCTGTCGGCGCTGTTCTACGGCGGCTGCACGGTGAAGGACGGGCGGATCGTCGAGACCAACTTCGACACCTACAACTCGATGCGCATCGCCGAGATGCCGAAGGTGGACGCGATCATGATCCCGAGCGGAGGCTTCTGGGGCGGCGTCGGCGAGCCGACCATCGGCGTCGCCGCGCCCGCCGTGCTGAATGCGTATTTTGCCGCCACGGGAAAGCGCATCCGCTCGGTGCCACTGCGCGACCAGAATATCACCTTCGCATGAGCGGCGTGGCGGCGGCCGTAGGGACCGATGGCCGCCGCCGTGCTATTGCAGGATGATGACGATGTCCCGACAGCGCACGCGCAGAGAGGTCGGCGGCCTGATCGCGGCGTCAGTTGCCATGATCGCCGCCCCTGCCGTGCTGCGCGCACAGGCGATGGCGCGCGTTGTCGTGATCGGCGGCGGCTTCGGCGGCGCCAGTTGCGCCCGCGCGCTGCGCCAAGCCGATGACAATCTCGACGTCACCCTGGTCGAGGCCAACAAGACCTTCACGGCCTGCCCTCTGAGCAACGAGGTCATCGCCGGCCTGCGCGATATCAGTGCGCAGCAGTTCGGCTACGACAGGATCGCCGCCGAAGGCGTGCGCGTGATGCTGCGGGCGGCCACGGCGATCGATACGCCGGCCCGCAAGGTCACGCTCGCCGACGGCACCACGCTGGCCTATGACCGCCTCGTGCTCGCACCGGGTATCGATCTCGATTTCGGCGCGCTGCAAGGCTATGACGAGGCCGCCTCCGCGGTGATGCCGCACGCCTACAAGGCCGGCGAGCAGACGCTGCTGCTGCGGGCGCAGATCGAGGCGATGCCGGATGGCGGCACCGTCGCGATCGCCGTGCCGGCCAATCCATCGCGCTGCCCGCCGGCGCCCTACGAGCGCGCCAGCCTGATCGCGCATTATCTGAAGGCGCGCAAGCCGAAGTCGAAGGTGCTGATCCTCGATGCCAAGGACAGCTTCTCGCAGCAGAAGCTGTTCGAGCAGGCGTGGCAGCAGCTCTACCCCGGCATGATCGAGCGCATTCCGCTGTCGCAGGGCGGCCGCGTCACCGGCGTCGAGATCGCCACGCGCACCGTGGTCACCGAGTTCGGCAACTACAATCCCGATGTGACCAACATCATCCCGCGGCAGAAGGCCGGCCGCATTGCCGCGCTCGCCGGCGCGGCCGACCGCACCGGCTGGTGCCCGATCGATGCCGCGAGCTTCGCCTCGAAGCTCGTCCCCGACGTCCACGTCATCGGCGACGCCTGTCTCGGCGGCGGCATCCCGAAATCGGCCGGCGCCGCGCAGGCGCAGGGCAAGGCGTGTGCGGCCGTGATCCTGCGCGACCTGACGGGACGGAAGTCGGAACCGCCGCCGCTGACCGGCATCTGTTACAGCATCGTCGCGCCGGACGACGCGTTCTCGCTGTCGGGCGTCTATCAGCCGAAGGGTGAAGTCTTCGCCGAGGTCGAGGGCGGCCGGACCAGCCCCTCGACGCGCCGCGCAGCGCGCGCGCCGCCGAAGTGGACGCCGCGACGGCCTGGTTCAAGGCGCTGACCCATGATGCGTTTGGTTAGCCGGGCCGTCGCCATGATCATCACTGCCCTGCCCGCGACCACGCTCGCGGAGGAGCTGAAACCCTTTGCGATCACCGGCGACGGCATCCCCCATTCCCTCACCGGCCAGTCCGGCGACGCCACCCGCGGCCGCGCGCTGGTGGTCGCACGCAGTTCGACCTGCATCCTCTGTCACTCTGGCCCGTTTCCGGAAGCGCGCTTCCAGGGCGATCTCGCGCCCAGCCTTGCCGGCGCCGGCAGCCGTTCGACGATCCCGCAGCTCCGCTTGCGGCTGGTCGATGCCTCCAGGCTCAATCCGGCAACGATCATGCCGTCCTACTATCGCATCGACGGACTGACGCGCGTCGCCACTGCATGGCGCGACAGGCCGATCCTGTCGGCGGAGCAGATCGAAGACATCGTCGCCTATCTCGCGACCCTGCGCGAGTGAGCCCATATGACCGGCATGTTCGAACCGTCCCACATCTCGCGCCGCCACCTGCTGCAACTGGCGGGAACGCTGACCGCAGCCGGCGCGCTGCCGCTGATCACGGTCCGGCCGGCGCAGGCGACGCCGGCGATGCTGGCGTCGGCGATCCGCAATCTCGTCGGCGAAGCCCATGTGACGGTCGGCAAGGTCCGGCTCGACATCCCGCCGCTGGTCGAGAACGGCAACACCGTGCCGATGACCGTCAGCGTCGATCACCCGATGACGCCCGACAATTTCGTCAAGAGCATCCACGTCTTCAACGAGAGGAACCCGCAGCCCAACGTCGCCAACTTCCATCTCACTCCGAGCGCCGGCCGCGCCCAGGTGACGACCCGCATCCGGCTCGCCGACACCCAGAAGGTCGTGGCGATCGCAAAGCTCTCCGACGGCTCGTTCTGGTCGGCGAGCGTCGACGTCATCGTGACCTTGGCCGCCTGCACCGAGGAGATGCCGTGATGCCTGCCGCCCTCGTCAACGTTCCCGCCAAGGCCAGGCGCGGCGCCGTCATCGAGATCAGGACGCTGATGAGCCACGTCATGGAGCCGGGCTATCGCCATACGGCCGGAGGCGAGGCCATCCCGCGCGACATCATCACGAGCTTCACCTGCAGGTTCAACGGCGCCGAGATCTTCCGCGCCGACCTCTATCCGGCCATCGCCGCCAATCCGTTCCTGTCGTTCTTCACCACCGCGAGCGAGAGCGGCCGCTTCGAGTTCGAATGGATCGGCGACAACGGCTTCGTCGCCACCGCCACCGCCGCGATCACGGTCGAATGATGCCGCGCGCGCTTCTGGCGGTCACGGCTCTGCTCGGCGCAGCCCTGCCGGCGCTTGCCGGAGAGATCCCGAAATCCGATCGCCGCTCCGGCTATCATTTCATGTCATCCGACACCCGGGCGATGCAGGACGACGACACCGCCAATCCGGCGATGCTATCGGTGCTCGACGGTGAGACGCTGTGGGCGACGAAGGCAGGCACGGCCAACAAGGCGTGCGGCGATTGTCATGGCGCGGTCGATGTCAGCATGAAGGGCGTCGCCGCGCGCTATCCGGTCTTCAATGCCGGCAGTGGCGCGCCGGTCGATCTCGGCCAGCGCGTCAATCTCTGCCGCAAACAGCATCAGGAGGCAGCGCCGTTCGCAGCAGAGAGCCGCGAGCTGCTGGCGCTGACGGCGCTGATCGCGAAGCAATCGCGCGGGATGCCGATCACCGCCGGCGACGATCCGCGGCTCGCGCCGTTCGTCGCGCGCGGTCGCGAGCTGTTTTTTCAGCGGCAGGGCCAGCTCAATCTCGCCTGCACCAATTGTCACGATGACAATTGGAACAAGCATCTCGCCGGCTCCGCGATCACGCAGGGACAGCCGACCGGCTATCCGATCTACCGGCTGGAATGGCAGGGCATGGGCTCGCTGCAGCGCCGCCTGCGTGGCTGCATGACCGGCGTGCGGGCCCAGGCCTTCGACGTCGACGCGCCCGACATGATCGCGCTCGAGCTCTACCTGATGTCGCGCGCCCAAGGCATGCCGATGGACGCGCCGGCGGTGCGGCCTTGATCGGGCAACGGCTCACACGCAATCATGTGAGTCGTTCGACGGGCACGGCAGCACTGCTCCACCTCACCCCGCTTGCAGGAGCTTCGAACGTCCTCCTCATGAGTGGCTTGTCATGCCCCGGCTTGACCGGAGCATCCACGTCTTTCTTTCCGGAACACCTACATGGATGGCCGGGTCAAGCCCGGCCATCCATGTAGAGACCTTCGGTATGACCCAAGATCATCAACACCCCGGCTTCCGCCTCTTCCTTGCCCCCGCCGCCGTCGCGTCGATCACCGGCGGCGGGCCTTCCGACGCCTGCTTCATCAGCGGATCGGCGGCGATGAAGTCGATGAAGGTGCGGACCTTGGCCGAAAGATATTTGCGGCTGGGATAGACCGCCATCAGCGGCGCCTTGATCGTCAGCGCCTCCGGCAGCACCGTCTCGAGCCGCCCCGCGGCGAGGTCGTCGGCCATCATCCAGCGCGGCAGCACGGCCATGCCCATGCCGGCGACCGCGGCGTGGTGCAACAGCGTCTCGTTGCCGCTGATCAGCACCTCGTTGAAGTTGACCGTCACCTCGCCGTCCGCGGTCGGCAGGATCATGGCCCGCACCGGATAGTGCGCGTATTTCAGCATCGCATGACCGTTGAGATCAGCAAGCGTTGTCGGCCGCTTCGCCGCGGCAAGATAGCTCGGCGCAGCGACGAGCTGCATCAGCACCGGGACCAGCGGCCGCGCGATCAGCCCATCGCCCGGCGTGGCCGAGACGCGCAGCGCCAGGTCGAAGCCTTCGTCGACGAGGTTCACCAGGCGCCCGCTGAGATCGAGATCGATCACGACATCCGGGTAGCGCGCACGGTAGGCCGCGAGCGTGCCGGCAAACAGCGGATTGGCGAACCACACGGGCGCGCTGACCTTCAACGTGCCGCGCGGGATCACCGTGGCCTTGCTGACGACGGCCTCGACCTCCTCCAGCGTGTCCAGCATCTGCCGCACCTGCTCGAAATAGACCGTGCCCGCCTCCGTCAGCCCGACACGGCGGCTGGTGCGGTTGAGCAGCCGGGTCGACAGCCGCTGCTCGAGCTGCATGACGTGCTTAGAGGCCATCGCCGGCGACAGGCCCAGGCGCTCGGCTGCCGCGGCGAAGCTCTTGAGCTCGGCGACCTGGCAGAACACCCGAATACTGACCAGCGTATCCATTGATCATCAACCCAGAAGAAATGATGCTTCAACATCAGGCATAATGATCAAACAAGAGGAAATTATCAATGTCCGGTCACCAGCTCATTCGGAGATCGACATGTCCAGCACCACATCCACGGCGGACCTCACCCCGCTTCAGCCCTCGCCGGCCCTCCGCATCGGCCTGTGGGCCGCCCAGGCCGCGATCTTCCTGCTCTTCGGCTTTGCCGGCGTCACGAAGCTGTTCACGCCCATCAACGAGCTCGCGCAGATGATGCCGTGGACCGGCGAATACTCGGTGGCCTTCGTCCGCACCATCGGGCTGATCGATCTGGCCGGCGGCCTCGGCATCCTGCTGCCGTCGCTGACCCGCATCATGCCGCGCCTGACCGTCCTGGCCGCGCTCGGCTGCGCCACCCTGCAGGTGTTCGCGTTCGTCTTCCACATCACCCGCGGCGAAGCCGCCGTCACCCCGCTCAACATTGTGTTGCTGGCACTGTCGCTGTTCGTCCTGTGGGGCCGCAACGGCAAGGCGCCGATCGCGCCGCGCGGCTGACCTGACCATTGCAGGCCACATGGCCGGCTTTCCCCTCGCGTCTCGGATGCAGCGATGAGCGACCCCGTTGAACCCGTTTCGCGCCGCGGTTTCCTGGCCGGCGCGACGGCCCTCGGCGCCCCAGCCCCCGCCGTGCCGGCCGTCGCCCGGCAGCACGGCATCGTCGTGCTGATCGACCGCAACGACCCGCATGTGATGGGCCACGCGATCAGCTACGCCGCGAATCTGTCCCGGCATTTTGCAGGCAAGGGACAGGCTGTGCCGCCGATCGAGGTCGTCGCCAACGGCCTTGGCATCGACGTATTTCGCGCCGACAAATCGCCCCTCAAGGAGCCGCTCGCGGTGCTGCGCCAGATGGTTCCGACAATCGCCTTCAGCATGTGCGCCTCGTCGAAGTCGATCGCTGAGAGCAAGGAAAACGTGACCATCCAATTGATCGACGGCGCCAGGCTGGTGCCGTTCGGCGTCGGGCGGATGGTCGAACTGCAGATGAAGGGCTGGGCCTACATTCATGGCTGACGAGCACATCCGGCCGACCCGACGCCGTTTGCTGGCGCAGAGCCTCGCGCTCGGCGCCAGCCTGCTGCTGTCGCGCCACGCCCGTGCGCAGCAGCCGGATCCGCCACGGCTCGACTCCGGCCGCAGCCAGTTCATTCTCGTGCGCCCGCGAAAAGCGGTGGCGCCGCTGCGGCTGCAGGACATGAGCGGCAAGGACGCCGTGGTCGCGCCGAAGCCAGGTCACGTCACGCTCGTCAATTTCTGGGCCACCTGGTGCCCGGCCTGCAAGATCGACCTGCCGACCTTGGCCGCGCTCGAACGCAGCGCGCTGCAGCGCCTCGACATCTGGACCATCTGCACCGATCGCCGCGACATCAAGGCCATCCGCCGCTACGCCCAGGAGACGGCGATGCCTCGCCTCTCCTTCGCCGATCCGCATGCGCAAGCGACGCATCCGACCGATCCGGATGCGTCGGTGTTCGCCCTGCCGGCGATGCCGATCACCTATCTGATCGGGACGAGCGGCCTGATCGAAGGCTACATCACCGGCGCGCCCGAGTGGCTGTCGCCGGCCGGGCAGGCCTTGCTGCGCTATTATCTCGACTGGCCCGCCGCCTGACGCGCCAGAACAACACCGGCGGCAGAGCCGCCGGTTCGCCTGTCCATCGATTCTGTGCGCAGCTACTCCGCCGGCGCCGCGTGCATCTCCGCATGCGGCACGTAGCTCTCGGACATGCCGAGCCGTCCCAGCGCGAACAGCCCGCCTGCCACCACGACATAGGCCAGCGCCACCGCCGGCGTCACGCCGAGGCCGCCACCGATGCCGACCGCCTCGCCATGCATGAAGCCGAAATAGGTCATGACGGCGCCGGCGAGGGCAAAGGCCGCGGCCTTGGTGAAGTCGCGCTCGATGACGAACACGCCGATCGCGCCCAGCACGAGGCCGGCGAGGATCGAGCCTCCGCCCATCACTTCGAGCCCGTGATACAGCACGCCCTGCTGCGGCAGCGCGGCGATCGCCGCGGTCTTCACCGCGTCCACCTTGTCGGCGGCGAGGCCGCCGACGGCCTGCGCCGCCGTCACCGTGGAGGCCAGCATGGTGTCGATCTGCAGCTTGGCCCAGGCGGCGAGATGCGGGGTGAACGCCAGCACGATCGCGGGCGCGTGCTTGACCGGCGTGGTCTGGAACGCCTGCGCGCCGATCAGCATGCCGATGTAGAGCAGGATCGGCGAGATCGCGACCACCGGCACCAGCGCCAGCAGCACCGAGATGATGCCGAGCCACGACAGCACGATCACCATCAGGCCGGTCGCCGCGGAATAGCCGATGCGGCCGCCCATCGCCTTCCAGCCGGGATGACCGATATAGACGGCGTTGATGAAGGGGTTGCCCATCATGCAGCCGATCAGGCTGACGATGCCGTCGGCGGTCAGCACCCGCGTCGTCGGATATTCATCGCCCGCGGCTTCCGCGCTCTCGACATTGTCCATGGCCTCGACGAGATCGTAGATGCCGAACGGGATCGCGGTGACCAGGATCACGCCGAGATATTCGAAGCCGGAGAACACGGTGCCGAACGCCGGCAGCGGCACCGAGAAGCCGAAATTGGCGAAGGCATCGCCGACGCCCTTGACGCTGAGGCCGCCGAGACCGAGGCCGAACAGGTTCGAGCCCCAGGCGATGACCATGCCGACCGCGATCGCGACAAGCCCGGCCGGCAGCCCCTTCGGATATTTCACGCCGCCGAACCAGCTCACGAGGATGATCGCGAAGCACACGAGCCCGATCTGCGGCGTCATGTACATCTCGAGCGCCGGCCGCATCGAGATGAAGGTGACGGAGACACCGGCGAGCGTGCCGAGCAGCGCGGCACGCGGCGTGATCCTGCGGATATACGGCGCGACGAAGCCGCCGATCATCAGGATGAAGCTCTGGAAGAACACCCAGACGAGCCCGGCCGACCAGCCCTTCAGCGGATCGCCGGTCTTCAAGGTGATCGGCAGCATGATCACGAAGGTGACGATGAACATGTGCGGCACGCTGACCCCCGAGGGCAGCGCGCAGACATCGCTGCGTCCGGTCTTCCGCGCCAGGCGATAGGCGAGGAAGGCGTAGTAGAACGTCGACAGGCACATCATCAGGCCGAGCGCCGGCAGGATGCGGCCGAACACCAGGCTGTCCGGCATCTTCAGCACGAAGCGCAACAGCCCGGTGAGGACGAGCATGTTGACGAGGATGTTGGTGCCGAAACCGAAGAACGCATTCCAGTCGCCGGGTGTCCACAGCACCGGCTTGAAATCCGCACTTGTCGAGCTTGCCGTCCCGCTTCCGCTCATCGTCTTGCTCCCCTGTTGCCTGCAGCGACTACATCGTCGAACTCATCGTTCTGGACTCATCTCTCAACTCATGGCCTTCAGAACCGCGGCGGAGTCGGCGACCCAGCCGAATATGCCGCCCTGGGCCTTGATCATCTTCAGGCCCATCTCGTGGAATTCCGGAAAGTAGGACGCGCAGCCGTCGGAGACGACGACGCAGCGATAGCCGCGGTCATTGGCCTCGCGCACCGTGGTGTTGACGCAGACCTCGGTGGTGACGCCGCACACCAGGAGGTTCTCGATGCCGTGCTGCATCAACACTTCGCCCATCTCGGTGGCGTAGAACGCGCCCTTGCCCGGCTTGTCGATCACCACCTCGCCATCGACAGGATAGAGCGCGGGAATGATGTCGTGCCCGGCCTCGCCGCGAATGAGGATGCGCCCCATCGGGCCGGGATCGCCGATGCGCAAGCTTGGCGCCCCGCGCTCGATCTTGGCCGGCGGCGCGTCGGAGAGATCCGGCTCATGGCCCTCGCGGGTGTGAACGACGAGCATGCCGGTCCTGCGTGCCGCGTCCAGCACATTGGCGATCGGCTGCACCGCGCGGGCGAGCTGCGAGACGTCGTTGCCCAGCGTCTCGCCGAAGCCGCCCGGCTCCATGAAATCGCGCTGCATGTCGATGATGACGAGCGCGGTCGCGGCTAGATCGAGTGCGATCGGCTCCGGCTCGGCAATGATCGTGGCGGTCGCCGATGCAGGTGAGTTCGCCATGGTCGCCGCTTGCCTCCCCGCGAGAATGCGTCGCAACAAGCAAAGCAAGCGCTATGCCATTGTGTACAATCGCCAGCCTCGCCGCAGGCCGGACGAAGTCAGAACTAATTCAATGACTTGAAAGGACGGCTGACAACTGCCCGGTCGCTGGGCAGCGGACTTCGCGAAGGGCGCGGCTCATTTCTTGGGCGGCCAATGCATGCAGCGCTCGCGCTGCGGCGCATTCATGCGCCATTGGGTGCCCGCCTCGGGAAGAGCCCGCGCCGGCCGGCTCAGGTGCCGTTCCAGGCTCGCTGGCGTCGGCCCAGCGACTTCTGCGATCGGCCCGAGGCCGACGTTTCGAGACACGTCCGCCGATTTTTGCTTCTGACCCTCAACCGACTTCGGTCCACGGGCAGGCGCACGGCATCGGCGCGGTGCTGACGAGGCGAGATATTTCGACTATCCTGATCAAGGCGGGGCAGGACGGAGCCCACGAGAGGGAGATCGATGAGCACAGTCAGAAGCGCTCTGGCCCAGAAGAGTGGTGCCCTGATCCATGTTCGTTCCGGCGACATGGTCGTCGAAGCCTTGCGCCAGATGCGCGACAACCGGGTCCGGTCGGTGCTGGTCATCGACGACGACGTGCTGGTCGGCATCGTGACCCAGGG
Source organism: Bradyrhizobium oligotrophicum (assembly GCA_050641875.1). GTDB lineage: Bacteria > Pseudomonadota > Alphaproteobacteria > Rhizobiales > Xanthobacteraceae > Bradyrhizobium > Bradyrhizobium oligotrophicum_B. Next base: position 4,350,156 of record CP192619.1, on the reverse strand, counting down.
CGACTGCGCCATCAAGGTGCTGCTGCCCGGGCTCGATGCGAAGCAGACGCCGGTGGGCCAGGTGATGACGGCCAACCCGGTGACGGTCAGGCCGGACCACCCGCTGGACGGTTGCATGGCGATGATGGCCCAGCGCAGTTTTCGCCATCTGCCGGTGCTGGACGCGGGCAAGGTCGTGGGCGTGATCTCGATCGGAGACGTCGTCAAGAACATCATCCGGGATCTGGAGCACAACGTGGACGACCTGATGGGCTACATCATGAAGGACGGCCCCGGAGGCTGACAGACGAACCGCGGTGCCGTCGCCCCCACGCAGGCGTGCTTCTGACCCGAAGCGGCCACCCATCCAGAGTGGACGGGCGCTTTGCGCGACTGCGCCGTATCGCATTTTTGGTGATGAATTATCTTTGCGTGTGATGAAATCAGCCTATGAACGCGAGAATCCCTTTGCTGGCCGGCCTGTTCGTACTTCTACTGGCTTCGGCGTCTTTCTCATATGCGCAAACAGAAAGTACCGGCGCTCAGGCAAGTGCTCTCGAAGCGTGGAAAAAGAAGATTGTCATACTGTTAGTGAGCAAGAGAACGTTTCCCCCCGGGGGGTCGGTCAAAGCGGCACGGCCAAGGTCAAGTTTGTCATTGATCGGCAGGGCAAACTGATTTCCAGAGAACTGGTGGAAAGCACCGGCTCCGAGTTACTCGATACCGCGGCCCTAAGTATGGTTGAGCGAGCAGAACCATTTCCGGCGCCGCCCGCAGAGTTGAGCGACGATAACTTCACCTTTACACTGCCCATCAAATTCGCCAACAGGAAGCAGTTGCCTTGGGCAGGCGGACAATGGCCTGCTGAGTGGATCGACGAGCAGAAGAAGATCGACGCAAAAATTCGCGGCATCTGTCGTGGCTGCTAAGGCGTGAGTGAAACTTACGCGCAACAACACTGAAGCTTCGCCATCCTGTAGCGCTCCGTGAGCGTATCGGCACTCCGGCCTGATGTCTGCAATTCCTCAGCGTTCGTGGCCGAAGCGTATCGTCCACCGGCAACGGCTTCGCCTGGCACGGGCTGATCCAGCGCCTTCCCTGAATTCCCATAAAAATAAATCTCTTGCGTTTTTACAGAAATAATGATTGTCTATGCGCATCCTACCTCATGCCGAGGGGCGTTGCGCGCGATCGTCACGACACGCGAGGTGGGGAGCGATGGCCGCGATTGTGCCGCAGCGTGTCTTCGGGCGCGCCGACGAACGGCATGTTGCGGACGTGAAGTCGCAGCGTCCTGATACCCCGATGCTGGTATCACGCACAGTGCGCGCAAGCGCATTGCCGCAATGGTGGCCAACAAGCCCGGCGCGCCAGGGAGACTGCGTATAAGCGTGAAGACCATCGCGCAGGGAATGCCGGCTACGGCTGCACCTGTGGTACCTGCCGCCTGCATTTTTTGAGCAGGCGGGCCATGGGTGAGGCCTTCACCCGGCATTCCCTGCGCCCTCTGCATTCTCAGGAGGGACGAACTGATCGCAGACCTCGGGCGCGACGCGCCGCGGGAGCGAGACCTTTGCCGATCGCTGTTTGAAGCGTAAATCCGACCGGCCCACCGCTGTCACCCCAGGCAAGCCGTGACGCGCGACAGCGCGGCGCGTGCGCAATGCGCATCAGGCCGGGACGACGGCAGTGGACTTGGCTCCACTCAGCACCTCAGGTCCATCACGATGTGGTCTGCAGCCTTGCTGCCGGCCTGCGCTCCACGGGATGAATGTCGATGCCGCGCAGCCTGCCGAGCCGCAGCACGTCCATCGCGATGGTACGGCCGATGCGGTCGCGGTCGAGCACGCGGATCAGGTCGTCGACGCCGTTGATGTCGACCCCGTCGAGCCCGATCACGACATCGCCCGGCAGCAGGCCGGCGCGCGCCGCCGGCCCGTCCGGCTCGATCTGCATCAACAGCGCGCCCATCTTGTTCTCGACGCCGGCCAGAACGGCGTGACGCCGCGGCACCGGCGCGGTCTGCCCGGACACGCCGATATAGGCGCGGCGGACATAGCCATGGCGGATGATCTCCGACAGCACGAATTGCGCGGTGTTGCTGGCGACCGCAAAGCAGATGCCCTGCGCGCCCTGGATGATGGCGGTGTTGATGCCGATCACCTCGGCGGCCGACGACACCAGCGCGCCGCCGGAATTGCCGGGGTTGAGAGCCGCATCGGTCTGGATGACGTCCTCGATCATGCGGCCCGAGACCGAGCGGATCGAGCGGCCGAGCGCCGAGACGACGCCGGCCGTCACCGTCGATCTGAACCCGAGCGGGTTGCCGATCGCGACCACGAGCTGGCCGCGCCGCAGGCTCTTGGAATTGCCGAGCGCGGCATAGCGCAGGTCGCGCGCGTGATTGGCGCGCAGCAGCGCGAGATCGGTGTCGGGGTCGACGCCGAGCACCTGCGCGTCGGTGACGACGCCCTCGACGTCGCGCAGCCGGATGCTCTTGGAGGAGCCGACCACGTGGCTGTTGGTCAGCACGAGGCCGTCGGGCGAGATCACGATGCCCGAGCCGAGCCCGCCGCGCTCGGCGCGGGAGCCGGCGGCCGCCCCAGCCTTGGGACCGGTCTCGACGCGCACGACCGCAGGGCCGACGCGCTCGGTGACGTCGATGACGGCATTGGAATAGGCGTCGAGCAGCGCGCGGTCGTCGGCCGGCGCAGCATCAGACGCGCACGCGGGCGACTGAGCATCGCCGGCGAGATCGGAGGTAAAGTCCAACATGGCAAGATTTCCTTCGCCCGGTCAGATGGGTAGCAGCCGCCCCCCGCGCAAGGTGGCGGTCCGGCGGCGGCGTTCCGCGCCGCCCTTGGCGAGACTCACGCGCGCTGTGATAGGACTACGGCCGGGTATTTGATGAATGTGATTGCGGGAGGATGCATGCGGCTGCGAGACCGGCTGTTGTCGTTGTGTGGGGCCATGGTGCTGGGAGCCGGCATGACCGGCGCATCGCTGGCGGCGAGCGCCACGGTGCGCAGCGGCGACACGATCCAGCTCGGCGACACGGTGTTCCGGCTCGACGGCATCGATGCGCCGGAGGTCGACCAGCTCTGCATCGACGACCACGCCGATTCTGTGGAGCTGCGGCGTCGAGGCGCGCGAGCAGCTCGGCAAGCTGATCGGCGGCCGCTCGGTGCGCTGCGACGATCTCGGTCCGGACAAGCCGCTCAAGACCCGCAGGATCGGCCTCTGCACCGCCGACGGCGACAAGGTCAGCCTCAATCAGCAGATGGCGCGCGCAGGTTTCGCCATCGGCGCCGACCCGGCCGTGAAGGCGCGGGTCAAGGACGACATCGCGGCGGCCAGGCAGGCGGTGCGCGGACTGTGGAAGGGATGCTTCGTCGCGCCGGCCGAGTTCCGCACCGACAAGAAGGACGGCGCCCTGCTCGGCGCCGCCTGCCGCGCCGACCGCGACCGCGAGATCCGCGCCGTGCTGTTCCCGGACGCGCCGAGCGCGCCGCCGGGCTGCAGCATCAAGGGCAAGTTTGCGGTGCGCGCCCGCGTCACCGGCAACATCGGCATCTATCATCTGCAGGGCTGCCCGAGCTATCCCGCGACCACCGAGCCCGACCGCTGGTTCTGCTCGGAGGACGACGCGCGAGCCGCCGGCTTCCGCCGCGCCTTCAACTGCCGCGCGCCGAAGAAGTGAGCTCGGCCCGTTGACACGCGGGAGCAATCCAGACCGGTCGCGCCGCCCTGGATTGCTTCGCTTACGCTCGCAATGACGGCCGAGGCAGGCAGCGAACGCTCTACAAATTCCGTCATCGCGAGCGCAGCGAAGCGATCCAGGGGCTCGGGAAAGACGCGCTGTTCTTCCGTAACAACACTCAGCGCTGCATCTGCAGCAGTTGATCCATCGGCATCATGTTGTGGTTGAGGTTCGCCATGATCCACAGCGAGCCGCCGACGACGAGAAACACGATCAGCAGTCCGAAGGCCAGCGCCAGCACGTTGTTGGTGTTGTCGGGGCCGGTGGTGATGTGCAGGAAGAACACCAGGTGCACCCCCATCTGGGCGATCGCCAGGACAATGATCGCGACCGGGATCGATGGCTGCCAGACGAGGCTGGTGCCGGCAATGAAGAACGAGGTCGCCGTCAGCAGGATCGCAAGACCGAGGCCGGCGACATAGAACAGGACGCGGGACCGCAGGCTGCCATGCTGCTGCTCGCCGGGCGCGAGATCGAATTCCGCGGGCGCTTGATCGGTCATGTCGCACTCCCGAGCAGATAGACCACGGAGAACACCGCGACCCAGATGATGTCGAGCGCGTGCCAGAACAGCGCAAAGCAAAGGATGCGGCGCTCGATATCGGCGCGGAATCCCTTGGCGATCACCTGGGCCATCATGGTCAGCAGCCAGAGGATGCCGGCCGCGACGTGCAGGCCGTGGCAGCCGACCAACGTGAAGAACGCCGACAGGAAGGCGCTGCGGCTCGGCCCGTCGCCGCGGCCGACGAGGTCGACGAACTCCTCGACCTCGAGCAGTAGGAAGCCGGCGCCGAGCAGGCCGGTGACCGCCATCGCGACCTGGAACCAGAGCTGGTTGTGGCGCTCGGCGGCGATGCTCGCCATGCCGCAGGTGAAGCTCGACAGCAGCAGCAAAACGGTCTCGACCGCGACGTTCCGGATGTCGAACAGCTCGAGCGCCGCCCGGACCGCCGGCGGTTGCGCCCGACAGCACCGCGAAGCTCGCGAAGAAGCACGAGAACATCACGATGTCGGAGAGCAGGAAGATCCAGAAGCCGAATCCGGTCACGATCCGCTTCGGCGCCGGCCCGGGATGCTCGGCGGCGCGCAGTTGATGCGGATCGGCATAGGCGGGCGCCTGCGCGACGGTGGCGGTCACCGACATCGGCCCACTCCATTTGCGACGACTTCAGTGGGCATGCGCCACTCCGCCTTCCGGCCGCGACTGGTTCTCGCTGAGCTGCGGTCCGGGCGCCGGCGGGATCTTCTGGGTGGCGATGTTGCCGAACAGCTCGGGATCCGCGAGCCGGTAGGTCTTCGTGCTCGTCACGATGGACTGCGCCGCGAGCTCCTTGTAACTCGCTTCGTCCAACACCTGATCGCTCTTGGCCGCCTTGGCCACCCAATTCGAGAAGTCGGGCTGCGCGACGACGTGGGTATCGAACATCATGTCCGGGAAGCCGTCGCCGCTGAAGTGCGAAGCGAGACCCTTGTAGGTGCCGACCTGATCGCCGCGCAGGTTCAGCCGCGTGACCATGCCGTTCATGGTGTAGATCATGCCGCCGAGCTGCGGGATGAAGAAGGCCGTCATGACGCTGCCGGATGTCAGCTCGAAGCGCAGCGGCGCGCCGATCGGGACGGTCAGGCTGTTGACGGTGGCGATACGCTGGTCGGGATAGATGAACAGCCACTTCCAGTCGAGCGACACCGCCTGGATGCGGATCGGAAGCCCGGTGCCGTCGACGGGCTTGCCCGGGTCGAGCTGGTGCGAGCCGATCCAGGCGACGCCGCCGAGCAGGATGACGGTGAGCGCGGGGATCGACCACACCACGAGCTCGACCGCGCCCGAATAGGCGAAGTCCGGCCGATAGCGCGCCCTGGTGTTGGAGCTGCGGAACCAGAACGCGAAGGCGAGCACCGCGATCGATGTCGGCACGATGATCGCCAGCATGATGATGACGGAATCGATCAGAATCGTCTGCTCGGCGGCCGCGATCGGCCCTCGCGGATCGAAGATGTTCATGCGGTCATCCGGCATTCATCCCCGCTCCCAACCCATGCCGGGTCGAGAGGTTCCTGCGCCGCAAAAATCCGCTCAGCGGCTTACGCGCCAGATCGTGCCATTGCCGTCCTCGGAGATGAGAAAGCTGCCGTCGCGCGCCACAGTGACGCCGACCGGCCGACCCCAGACCTCGCGGTCATTGACGACGAAGCCGGTGACGAAATCCTGGTATTCGCCGGTCGGCACGCCGTCCTTGAGCCTGATCCGGATCACCTTGTAGCCGGTGCGCTTGGACCGGTTCCACGAGCCGTGCTCGGCGGCGAAGGCATCGCCGCGATACTCCGGCGGGAACAGATGTCCGTCGTAGAATGTCAGGCCGAGCGAGGCCGAATGCGGCTGCAGCAGCACGTCGGGCACGGTGATCCTGCCCTTCAGATCGGGGCGCTCGCCGGCATGGCGCGGGTCCTGGTTGTCGCCGATGTAGTACCAGGGCCAGCCGTAGAAGCCGCCCTCCTTCACCCGCGTGACGTAGTCCGGCACCAGATCGTCGCCGAGCCCGTCGCGCTCGTTGGTCGAGCACCACGGCGTGCCGGTCGCGGGCTGGATGGCGAGGCCGACGCAGTTGCGGATGCCGGTGGCGAACAGGCTGCGGTTCTTGCCGTCGGGATCGAACGCCAGCACGCCGGCGCGGTCGGCCTCCCTGCCCCAGGCCGCGCCGAGCGGGTGCGCCTTGATCCAGGCACCGACTCCGCCGGCCGGATCTCCCAGCGCTTCGCCGACATTGCCGACGGAGCCGACCGACACCAGCATGCGCTTGTCATCCTTGGTGAACACGATATCGCGGGTCGAATGGCCGTAGCCCGCCGGCAGATCGGGCACGACGACCTGCAGCGGCCCCGGCGCCTTCATGTCGCCGGCCCGATACGGAAAGCGCATGACGCGCTCGGTGCTCGCGACATAGACCCATTGCGGGTCGGCGCTCGGATAGAAGGCGATGCCGAAGGGATGGCCGAGGCGGTCGGCGAAGATCTCGCTGGATGCGACCTTGCTGCCGTCCTCGCTCGGGCGCAGCACGCGGACGCGCCCCGCCCGGGTCTCGGCAACGAAGATGTCACCATTCGGCGCGGTGCGGATGATGCGCGGCCCGCTCAGTCCCTCGGCGAACAGCGCGATCTTGAAACCGTCGACGACCTTCGGCACGGCGGAGGCCGGTCGTTGCACCACGCGGGAGACGTTGGCTGCGGACGCCGTCGCTCCCGGTCTGGGCAGGTCTTCGGGGCGGATCAGCCTGATCGTGCCCGGTGCATCGCCCTGCCAGCTGCCGAACGCGTCCTTGCCTTTGAGCACCGCGGGCTGTGCCGCAGCCGTCACCAGCGCGCTCAAGGCGGCCACGATCGCCGTGCTCATCCGTCTCGTCATGCAGTCCTCACGTGTCCGATCGGCCGACAGTCTACTCCCGGTCGAGGACCGGCGATCACGTGTCGCGCCGATGGGACGCGTTCACGACAGCGCCCCGAGCACGCCGCGCGTCGCCTGGTCGATCTCCTCGACATAGCGGCGGCGCGCGAAGGACTCGGTCAGGAAGCCGATCACCTTGCGGCTGTTCTCCGACTCCAGCACGGCCAGCACCTCGGCGCCGGAATCGTCGAACATCTTCATCGCGGTCTTGACGTTCATTTCGGGCAACAGCGCGACGTCGAAATATTTGGCGAGCTCGACCACCTGGATCTCGTCGGCGATGGAGTCCAATTCGCCCGAGAACAAATCGGGCAAGGAGACCAGCCCGCAATAATCGTCGCTGTTGTTCACCACCACCACGGCCTGGCGCGTGCCCAGCGCGAACTCGCGCCGGCAGGCCGCGATGCTCGTCGTGGTCGGCACCTTCGCGACGTCGGAGCGCATCAGCCGCTCGACCGTGAGGTTGCGCAGCCAGCCGACATCATTGGCGCTGCGGATCGTCTCGCCGCGCAGATGCAGGCGCCAGGTCGAGAACGAGTGGCCGAACAGGACGCGGACGCACACCGACGTCACGATGCAGGCGCCCAACACGACGGCCGTGACGTCGACGCTGCGGGTCATCTCCAGCACCAGGAACGACATCGTCAGCGGCCCGCCGACGATGGCGACACCGAGCGTCGCCATGCCGGTGAGCATCGCCACCAGCGGGTCGATCGCGAGCCCGAGACCGGCCAGCGCGAGCAGTCCCGCAAACAGCTTGCCGAGCAGGCTGCCGACGAACAGCGAGGCGAAGAACAGACCGCCGCGGAAGCCCGAGGCCAGCGAGATCAGGCAGGCGGCGAGCTTCAGCACGATGATGGTGGCGATCATGCCGACCGCCATCTCGCGATGCAGGTCGAGCAGCATCGCGCCGTGGCCTGCCGCCAGCACCTGCGGCGTCACGATCGCCATGGCGCCGACACAGACCCCGCCGATCACCGGGCGCAGCCAGACCGGAATGCGGACGAACAGCCGCTCGACCGCCGGCGAGGCGCGCATCACCACGATGCCGATGCCGGCGACGAGCAGCGCCAGCACGAACAGCGCGATGTATTGCTCGAAGCCGACCGCGCCGACCTTGGCGACCTCCAGCGAATACGGCGCGCCGGCGAGATATTGCGAGGTCAGCGCACCCGCCAGCGAGGCCGCCAGAATCGGCGCCGCGCTGCCGACGGAGTAGACGCCGACGATCAGCTCACAGGCATAGAACGCCCCCGTGATCGGCGCGCCGAAGGCGGCCGCACTGGCTGCGGCCGCACCGCAGCCGAGGATGAGGCGCATATCGTTGCGGCGGAGCGTGAGATACTGCCCGAGCAGCGAGGCGACGCCGGCCCCGATCTGGGTATAGCCGGCCTCGAGCCCGACCGACGCGCCGGAGCCGTTGGAGACCAGGGTCTGGCCGCTCACCACGATGCTGTCGCGCATCGACAGCCGTCCGCCGCGCAGCGCATTGGCCTCGACGGGGTCGACCGCGGCCGCGATCTTCCAGCGCCGCCGCAGCCATTCCATGATGCCGAGCGCAAGGCCACCGCAGGCGGGCGCGATCAGGGCGACCACCGGATTGACCCAGGTATGAGCGCTGAGCCGGACATCGATCGGAATGCCGTAAATGACCACATGGGCGACCTGCGCGATCAGGCTCATCACCGTCACGATCGCACCCGTCGCAACGCCGATCACCAGCGCCAGCGGTATCAGGTAGAACTCGTTGCTGCGCAGCAGGGCCCGCAGCCGCGTGACCACCCGGTTCGAAGCCTTGCGATCGATGATATGCGACAGCGTCGACAGCACGGAGAGCCATTTCTTCTACGATGAGGCCTCGCCGTGGCAATAACCTGTCGCAACTAGCGGAACAAGCGCGAATTCCTTTCCGGTCGAAACGTGGTTGACTGGTCCGGAAAGTGGAACCGCCGCGGCTCGCGGATCCTACACCTCAACGGCGCGTCGTCGCCGAGGTCACAAGCGACCCGGGTGCAAACGCCGGCGCCCGCCACGGAAGACTCCGCAACGGGCGCGCGCAACTCAAATCGAGGAGATGGTCCGTTCAGACCCGCTCGATGATGATCGCGGGTGCCATGCCACCGGCTGCGCACATCGTGACCAGGCCGCGCTTGAGATCGCGCCGCTCGAGCTCGTCGAGCAGCGTCCCGATCAGGATGGCCCCCGTGGCGCCGATCGGATGTCCCAGCGCGATCGAGCCGCCGTTCACATTGACCTTGGCGCGGTCGAGCTCGAGGTCTCGGATGTATTTCTCGGCAACGACGGCGAACGCCTCGTTGATCTCGAACAGGTCGATGTCATCAAGGCTGAGCCCGGCCTTGGCCAGCACCTTGCGCGTCGCCGGCACCGGAGCGTTCAGCATCAGGGTCGGGTCGTCGCCCATATTGGCCATCGCCACGACGCGGGCCCGCGGCTTCAGGCCATGGGCCTTGGCATAGGACGGCGACGCCAGCAGGATCGCCGCCGCACCGTCGACCACGCCCGAGGAGTTGCCGGCGTGATGCACGAATTCGATCTCGAGGCCGGGATAGCGCTGCAGGATCAGGTTGCGATACGTCGTGCCCTTCTCGTCCAGGGCGTAGTCGGCGATCGCCGGAAACGCGGGCTTCAGCCCGGCCAGCACCTCGGCCGTGGTCTGCGGCCGGGGTATTCCTCGTGGTCGAGCGCGAGGCTGCCGTCCTCGCGATGCACCGGCACCAGGCTCTTCTTGAAATGGCCAGCAGCGATCGCAGCCGCCGCGCGCTTCTGGCTCTCCAGCCCGAGCGCGTCGACATCGGCACGGGTGATGCCTTCCATGGTGGCGATGGCGTCGGCACAGACGCCCTGATGCGACTGCGGATGCAGCGCGCGCAGATGCAGGTTGCCGGCATCCATCATCAGCGGCCCCTCGCCGCGCCGGCCTTCCATGGACATCATCTCGCAGCCGCCGGCGATGACGAGGTCCTCCTGCCCGGCCATGATCGAGGCCGCTGCGATATTGACGCTGGTGATGCCGGAGCCGCAGAAGCGGTCGAGCGTGACGCCGGAGGCGCGGATGTCGTAGCCGGCATCGAGCGCCGACATGCGGCCGAGATCGCCGCTCTGCGGGCCGCGCTGGGACGAGCAGCCCCAGATGATGTCGTCGACATCGCCGGTATTGATGCCGGTGCGGTCGGCCAGCGCACGCAGTACCGTGGCGCCGAGATGTTGCGGATGCAGCCCGGCGAGCGCGCCCTTGCCGGCCTTGCCAACACCGCGCGGCGTTCTGCAGGCATCGATGATGAGCGCGTCGACCATGGTGTTTCCTTTGCCCGATATCGTTGTGAGCTGACAGCCGCGCAGCGTCTCGGCGCCCGCGCGCCCCTCTTTGCTGTCGCATAGCATTGCGCATGCGGTCTCCACAACGGCGCTTGAAGCTGCCAGCGCATGACCAAAACGCACGCCATAACCTTGACGCAGCTTACCTTCCGCGGCGCGAACAATTCCGCGGACCGGCGCGATGAAGCCGCCGCCTGGCAGGTTGGTTGAAGAGAAGCCTGTCTCGCTCACATGCGCTGCAACGCAGCTCGAACGAGGTCTCTGCAACAATGGCAATTGGACCGCAGAGCATTGTCCAACCAAGCGAACTGACCGTTCACGCAATGCTCCTTGTCATGCTCCAGCGGCTGCAGAGATCCTCGAACCCAGGGACTGACGGGGATCACGGCGTTCGGCCGCCCCGCTGCAATACGGACGCCACACGGCTCCAGTTCGGGAGCGGGCCATGATCACGACGCCACGTTGTGAGGTCGCCTGATCTCTCCGTTGTGGCGTGAAGATAGCAAACACGATGATGCCGGCGCCTGGCAGGCGACGCCTGCCTGCGACTACGGCCATTCTGAGGAGGACGCTCTGATGTTGAGACGAGATCTGCTGGCCACCATGGCCGGACTGGGAGCGGCAAGCGTGCTCGGCTCGGTCCCTGCGCCACTCGCCGCCGAAGAGGCCAAGATCCCCAGCATCGCCGGACCGATCCGGCGACGAAGACTCCGAGCTTCCGCGCGCCGCTCGGCAGCGTCGATACCCACACCCACATCTTCGGACCGGCCGCGACCTATCCCTTCTCGCCCAAGCGCCCCTACACGCCGCCCGACGCGTCGCTGGAGATGTTCCGGGCGCTGCACGCCAAGATCGGCGTCGAGCGGGCCGTGATCGTCAACGCCACCGTCCATGGCACGGACAATCGGGTCGTGACCGATGCGATCGCGCAGAGCAACGGCAACTACAAGGGCGTCGCCAACATCAACGCGTCGATGTCCGACGCCGATCTCGCGGCACTCGGCAAGGCCGGCATCTGCGCCTGCCGGTTCGCCTTCCTCCGCCGCCTCGGCGGTGTCGGCGACATGAACGTCTTCCGCACCCTGGTGGACCGCGTCGCGGCGATCGGCTGGCATGTCGACATTTATCTCGAGGCCGGGACGATCCAGGAATTCGTGCCGATCCTCAAGGCGCTGCCGGTCACCTATGTGATCGACCACATGGGCACGATCAGCGCCGCCAAGGGGATCGACGATGCGGAGTTCAAGGCGCTGCTTGACCTGCAGGCGAGCGACGGCAAGTGCTGGATCAAGATCACCGGTCCCGAGCGCGCTTCGGCCTCCGGTCCGCCGTTCCACGACGCCGTGCCGTTCGCCCGGAAACTGATCGACAATGCGCCCGATCGCGTCATCTGGGGCACGGACTGGCCGCATCCGAACGTCAAGATCATGCCCAATGACGGCGATCTGGTCGATCTGATCCCACTCTACGCCCCGGGATCCGGCCATGCAGCGAAAGCTGCTTGTCAGCAATCCCGAACGGCTGTTCAAGTTCGAGCCCAAGAGTTGACGCCGTCCGCCCGCTCCAGATGATCTCGAACGCAATGACAGGACCGATCATGACCGCCACGACCCTCACCGCCGACAGCAAGGCAGGCGCCCGCCGAGCCTGGTGGAAGGAGCTTTGGGTCCAGGTCATGATCGCGATGGCAGCGGGCATCCTGCTCGGTGCCATCAAGCCGGATCTGGGCGCCCAGATGCAGCCGCTCGGCGACGCCTTCATCAAGGCGATCCGGATGCTGATCGCGCCGATCATCTTCTGCACGGTGGTCAACGGCATCGCCCACATGGCCGACATGGCCAAGGTCGGCCGCGTCGCGATCAAGGCGCTGATCTATTTCGAGGCGATCACGACGCTGGCGCTGATCATCGGCTTGACCGCGGTGAACCTGTTTCAACCCGGCGTCGGCATGAACATCGACCCGGCGACGATCAACTCCGCGACGATCGAGCCCTATGTCGAAGCAGACCGCTGCGGTCGGCTTCGTGCCGTTCCTGCTCAACATCATCCCGCAGACCTTCGTCGGCGCCTTTGCCGAGGGCAATATCCTGCAGGTGCTGTTCATCTCGGTCATGTGCGGCTTTGCGCTGATCTGGCTCGGCGACCGCGCCAAGCCGGTGACCGACGTGATCGATGTCGCCGGCCAGATGATCTTCGGTGTCGTTCGGATCGTGATGTGGGCCGCCCCGCTCGGCGCATTCGGCGCCATCGCCTTCACCGTCGGCAAATTTGGCCTGGGCTCGCTGGCCAAGCTCGGCCTGCTGCTCGGCAGCTTCTATCTCACCTGCCTGATCTTCATCGCGGCCGTGCTCGGCCCCATCGCCACCCTCACCGGCTTCAGCCTGTGGAAGCTGATCCGCTACATTCGCGACGAGGTGCTGGTCTGCATCGCCACCACGTCATCGGAGACCGTGCTGCCACGCATGCTGGCGAAGCTCGAAGCGGCCGGATGCGAGCGCGGCATCGTCGGCCTGGTCATCCCCACCGGCTACTCGTTCAATCTCGACGGCACCTGCCTCTACCTCGCCACCGCCGCGGTGTTCCTGGCGCAGGCGACCAACACTCATCTCGACATCAGTCACCAGATCGGGCTGCTGCTGATCCTGCTGGTGACGTCGAAGGGCGCAGCCGGCATCGCCGGCGCCGCTTTCGTCGTGCTGGCCGCGACGCTCGCCGCGACCGGAACGATCCTGGTCGCCAGTGTCGCACTGGTGCTCGGCATTCACCGGCTGATGTCGCAGGGGCTGACGCCGACGAACCTGATCGGCAACGCGGTCGCCACCATCGTCATCGCAAGGTGGGAAAATGCGCTGGACTCGGCGCGCCTGCGCGAGGTGCTAGATGGCGGCAAGACGGCATCTGATGCAAATTGAAATCATCCGGCCAGACATGAAGCGAGTCCCGTCGCATTGACGCCGATCAAATGGCGCATGACCTAAAATTAATAGTTATCTCCTTTCGCCTCACTGCTGCGCTCAGCTAATGAAGCGCAGCTGACGACGTGTTGATATCCCGGCGTCGTCCAGCGAGAACGATCAGAAACGTTCACGGAGCAAGCGCCTGCGGACCAACGGTCCCGCATGACACCGTGTGCGAGACGATCAGTCGGAGACGATCATGAACAAGCAGCTTTTGCTCAAACTTCACCGTTGGATCAGCCTCGTCTTCGCGCTGCCATTGCTTGTCATCATCGTGACCGGACTGATCCTCTCCTTCGAACCGATGGCGCAGGTCGCTGCCGTCAAGCCGCACAGCGTCGATCCGGCGCGCGTGATCGCGCTGATCAAGCAGTACGATCCCGATGGCAAGGCGCGCGGCCTGTCGATCGACGCGTCCACGCAACACCTCACCTTGCAGGGTACGCCGGGCGCCGAGGTCGACATGACGACCGGCGCCGTGGTCGAGAAGCCCGCGATGGCGAGCGTCTTCCTGTGGGCGCGCCGAACCCATGAGCATCTGATCGGAATCCCCGGCCTCACCCTGATCTCGACCATCGCAATGGTCACCATCATGATCATCGGCATCCTGATGGGGCTGCCGCGACTGCGCAACACGCTGTCCGGCTGGCACAAGGGCACGGCCTGGTTCACGCTGCCTCTGATTTTGCTCAGCCCGCTCACCGGACTCTGTCTCGAGCTCGGCCTGACCTTCGCAGGCGGCACTCCACCCGCCGCGGCCAAGCGCATCTCGCTGCCTGACGCCGTCGGCATCGTTTCAAGGGACCACGACCTTTCGTCGGTCAATTCGATCGGCAATCGCGGCGGGCGGATGATGGCGAGGATCATCGAGGACAATGAGCTCAGGGCCTATGCCGTGACGTCCGACGGGCTCTCCGCGTTGCCGCGCAACTGGCCGCGCCTGCTGCACGAAGGCAACTGGTCGCCGATCGGCAGCGCGGCCAACGTGCTGATCTCGATCGCGCTGTTCGCATTGCTGATCACAGGCGTGCTGATCTGGACGCAGCGCCGGCTGCGGCGTCCGAGCCGCGCGCGCAACGTGCCGGCGAAGCCGGTGGTCGCGTCCTCGATGCCGTCCTGACGAGCGCTGCGTTACAGAAGCCGGCTCGCATCGCGGGCCGGCTTCCAATGCGATCCGCGCGCGCTGCTCCGCTCCGGCCTGCCCTGGACATGCGGGCTGGACAGCGGAGCTTTCCCAATCATCGAGGTAAACAGACTGGCTGACCGCCACCGTGCGAAGCGGCGCGTGCTCGACGTTCGTCTCAGAACTGTCATGTCCGAGTCCGGCGCGGGCGGGCGCCGGCACCGCACGACGGTGCGCGAGACGTGAAGTTGTGAGCAAGCTCGCCCTGTCATCAACGTGACTTGACTAGGCCTGGAGGGACACGCATCGTCGGCGCAGAAAACGAAACGGTTTAGTTTTATGTCCGATCATGTCCAGATGTTTCACGCCGGTTTGGGACCGGTCCCGAGATGCAGCGCGCTGCCCTTGCGGCTCGGCCTGCTCGGCTGCAGCATGCTGCTCGCGTCCTGCGCCGTCGGCCCGGACTTCATGTCCCCCGACGCGCCGGCCGCAACCGGTTACGTGGCCGAACGTCGGCTCGCCGCGACTGCCGGCGCCGCGACACCGGGTGGCAATGTGCAGAGCTTCGCGCCCGGAGGCGATCTGCCCGGCACGTGGTGGGCGCTGTTTCATTCTCGGCAGATCGACGCCTTCGTCGAGGAGGCGATCTCGCAACCACCCGGATGTCGAAGCCGCGCAACTGGCCCTGCGTGCTGCGCGCGAGAATGCGCTGTCGCAGCAGGGCGCGCTGTTTCCGCAGCTGAGCGCGAGCGGATCCGCCGAACGCACCCAGGCATCCACCACACAGAACGGACAATGGCCCGGCCAGACCTCGCTCTACACGCTCTACGGCGCGTCGGTCAGCGTCAGCTACGCGCTCGACCTGTGGGGCGGCACGCGCCGCCAGGTCGAGGCGTTGCAGGCGCAGGCCGACTACCAGTCGTTCAAGCTGGAGGCGACGTATCTCGCATTGACCGCCAATGTCGTGACCGCCGCGATCAGCGATGCCTCGCTACGCGATCAGATCGTGGCGACCGAGGAGATCATCAAGGCGGAGACCGATCAGCTCGGCCGCATCCAGCGCCAGTTCGATGTCGGCGCCATCTCCAAATCCGACGTGCTGGCGCAGGAGGCCACGCTGGCGCAGGCCAAGGCGACCTTGGCGCCGCTGCAGAAGCAGCTCGCGCAGCAACGCAATCAACTGATGGCCTATCTCGGCCGGCTGCCGAGCCAGGATCGCGGCGAGCATGTCACCCTCGCGGAGCTGCGGCTGCCGCGCAAGCTGCCGGTGTCGCTGCCCTCCTCGCTCGTCCGGCAGCGTCCGGACATCCGGCAGGCCGAGGCCACGTTGCACCAGGCCACGGCGACGGTCGGCGTCGGCGTCGCCAACCTGCTGCCGCAGGTGACGCTGTCGGGCAGCTACGGCGCAAGCGGACCGGGCCGGCTGTTCTCGCCGACGACGATCGTCTGGGATGCGGCCTCGAGCGTCAGCCAGAAGCTGCTCGACGGCGGCACGCTGTATCACACCAAGGAGGCGGACGTCGCCACCTTCGAGCAGGATCTGTCGCTCTACAAGAGCACGGTCATCACGGCGTTCCAGAACGTCGCGGATTCGCTGCGCGCCATCCAGTACGACGCCGAGGCGCTGAAGGCGCAGGCCGCCGCCGAGAAGGCCACGGCCGACAGCCTTGCGATGTCGGTCGAGCAGTTCAGGAGCGGCGCGGTGCCCTACGCCAACGTCATCAACGCGCAGCAATCCTATCTCAACGCGCGCGTCTCCCGCATCAAGTCGCAGGCCACGCGCTTCACCGACACCGCGGCGCTGTTCCAGGCCCTCGGCGGCGGCTGGTGGAATCGCCAGGACGAAACCCCGGCGGCGCTGCCGCGCGCCAATCCCGGCTATTTCGCCGGTCCCAATCGCACGACCCAGGAAGCAATGTAATGAAGAAACGCATGACGATCATGCTCGCCGCCATGGCGGTGCTGTTCGGCGGCCTGTACGGCTTTCAGTCCTTCAAGGGCATCATGATCGCCAAGGCGATCGGCGCCATGGCCAACCCGCCGCAGACGATCTCGACGGTCGTTGCAGCGACCGCGGCATGGCGCTCCAACCTCACCGCGGTCGGCTCGCTGCGCGCCGTCAACGGCGCCGACCTCGCGCTGCAGGCCGCAGGCATCGTGCAGAGCATCCAGTTCAATTCGGGCGACACGGTCGAAGCCGGCCAGCAACTGCTGCAGCTGGTCGCGACCGATGACGTCGCCAAGCTGCAATCGCTGCAGGCGACCGCCGAGAACTATGCCATCGTCGTCAAGCGCGACGAGGAGCAGATCAAGTTCAACGCCGTCAGCCAGGCCACGCTCGACAGCGATCGCGCCAACCTGAAGAACGCGCAGGCCCTGGTGACGCAGCAGAAGGCGATCGTCGAGCAGAAGACGCTGAAGGCACCGTTCGCCGGCCGGCTCGGCATCCGCGCCGTCGATCTCGGGCAGTATCTCGGCGCCGGCACCACGATCGTCACCCTGCAGAGCCTCGATCCCATCTTCGTCGATTTCTATCTGCCGCAGCAGTCGCTCGCCGACATCCGGATCGGCCAGGACGTCGGAATCGCCGTCGACGCCTACCCCGGCGAACGCTTCACTGGTCAGATCTCGGCGATCAACGCCAAGGTCGATTCGACGAGCCGCAACGTCCAGGTCCGCGCCACGCTGCACAACGACGCGGCGCGGTTGCTGCCGGGCATGTTCGCCAAGGTCGAGATCGCGACCGGCAAGCCCGAACAGCTCGTCACGCTTCCGCTGACGGCGATCGTCAGCAATCCCTATGGCGATCTCGTCTACGTGGTCGACGACCTCAAGGATGGCGAGGGCAAGGCGCGGCAGACGTTCGTCAAGAGCAAGCCGGCCAAGGGCGACCGGATCGCGATCACCGACGGCATCAAGCCGGGCGAGACGGTGGTGATCGCGGGACAGATCAAGCTGCGCAACGGCAGCCCGGTGAGAATCGACAATTCGCACGTCCCGGTCGCGGAAGCCGCGCCTGATGTCACCGACCAATAATCCGGCCAGCCCGCGCCCATCAGAGTCATCACCATGCGTTTCACAGACATCTTCATCCGCCGGCCGGTGCTGGCGCTCGTGGTCAGCGCGCTCATTCTCGTGCTCGGCCTGCGTTCGATGACGACGCTCGCCATCCTGCAATATCCGCGCACGCAGAACGCCATCGTCACGGTGAGCACGGCCTATGCCGGCGCCGATAGCGACATCATCGCCGGCTTCATCACCACGCCGCTGGAGAATGCAATCGCCCAGGCCAATGGCATCGACTACATGACGTCGACCAGCGTCACCGGCAGCAGCACCATCACCGTGAACCTGCGGCTCAACTACGATTCCGGCAAGGCGATGACCGAGATCAACGCCAAGGTGAACTCGGTGTTGAACCAGCTGCCGACGGGCACGCAGCAGCCGACCCTGACCTTGAAGGTCGGGCAGACCATCGACTCGATGTATATCGGCTTCGCAAGCGACGTGCTGGCGCCGAACCAGATCACCGACTACCTCACCCGCGTGGTGCAGCCGAAGCTGCAGGCGGTCTCCGGGGTGCAGACCGCCGAACTGCTCGGCGCCAAGAAGTTCGCGCTGCGCGCCTGGCTCGACCCCGACAAGCTCGCGGCCTATGGCCTGACGGCGACCGACGTATCGACGGCGCTGTCGGGCAACGACTACATCTCCGGGCTCGGCACCACCAAGGGCCGCCTCGTTCAGGTCGACCTCGCCGCCGCGACAAATCTGCATTCGCTGGAGCAATACCGCAATCTCGTCGTCAAGCAGGTCAATGGCGCCATCATCCGCCTGCGCGATGTCGCCAATGTTACGCTCGGCAATGACGACTACGACAGCGCGACGCGCTTCAACGGCAAGACCGCGGTCTACATCGGCATCCAGGTGGCGCCGACGGCGAACCTGCTCGACGTCATCAACGGCGTGAAGGCCGTTTATCCGGAGCTGCAGCGGCAGCTGCCGAACGGCATCACCAGCGAGGTTCTCTACGACTCCACCGACTTCGTGAACTCGTCGATCGACGAGGTGATCCATACGCTGGTGGAGGCGATCGGGATTGTGATCGTCGTGGTGTTCATGTTCTTGGGCTCTTGGCGCTCGGTGCTGATCCCGGTGATCGCCATCCCGCTGTCGCTGATCGGCACCTTCGGCCTGATGCTGCTGATGGGCTTCTCCATCAACCTGCTGACCCTGCTGGCCCTGGTGCTCGCGATCGGCCTCGTCGTCGACGACGCCATCATCGTGGTGGAGAGCGTGCACCGCCTGATCGATGAGGGTATCCCGCCGGTCGAGGCCGCCATCCAGTCGGCGCGCGCGCTGGCGAGCCCGATCATCGCGATGACCGTGGTCCTGATTGCGGTCTACGTGCCCGTCGGCTTCCAGGGCGGTCTGACCGGCGCCCTGTTCACCGAATTCGCCTTCACGCTCGCCGGTGCCGTCACCGTCTCGGCGGTGATCGCGCTGACGCTGTCGCCAATGAACTGCGCCTGGCTGCTGCGCCGGACCGAGCGCGACGCCACCACGCTCGAGGCGCGGCTGGTCCGCGCGATCGATCACGTCCTCGAACGGCTCGCCCACTTCTATCGCCGCGGGCTCGAAAGCGTGTTCGCCACCAAGCCGGTGGTGGTGGTGTTCGCGCTGCTGCTGCTGGCGATGATCCCCTGGCTTTATGTCAGCTCGACCAGCGAGCTCGCGCCGGACGAGGACCAGGGCATCGTGCTGTCGCTGACGAATTCCGCGCCCTCGGCCACGCTCGAGCAGCGCCAGTTCTACGGCCAGCAACTGTATGGCCTGATCGCCCAGCGCCCGGAGACGCGCACGGTGTTCCAGATCGATACCTCGACGCAGGTGATCGGCGGCTGGGTGCTCAAGCCCTGGGACCAGCGCAAGGCGACGACCAAGACCCTGCAGCCGGAATTCCAGCAGCTCCTGAACGGCATCGCCGGCGCCCGCTCGGTGGCTTTCCAGCCCTCGCCGCTGCCGGGCAGCAACGGCCTTCCGATCCAGTTCGTGATCGGCACCACCGGCGCGTTCGGCGAGCTCAACGACGTGTCGCGCGATTTCATGGCCAAGGCGCTCGCGAGCGGCCGCTTCATCTTCCTCGACAGCGACCTGAAGATCGACAAGCCGCAGACCACCGTGGTGTTCGACCGGGACAAGGCCGCCGATCTCGGCCTCAAGATGAGCGATCTCGGCGGCGCGCTCGCGACCATGCTGGGCGGCAACTATCTCGACTATTTCAGCCTGGAGGGCCGCTCCTACAAGGTGATCCCGCAGGTGCGGCAGAACGACCGCCTCACCGACTCGCAACTGCTCGACTATTCGATCCGCACCAGCGGCAACGCCATGGTGCCGCTGTCGACCGTGGCCCGGCTCGAGCACAAGACGATCCCTGAGTCGCTCAATCACTTCCAGCAGATCAATGCAGCGACCATCTCCGGCGTGGCGATGCCGGGGATCGCGATGGGCGACGCGCTCGCCACCTTGAAGGAGATCGCGAAGTCGCTGCCATCGGGCTATTCGATCGACTATGGCGGCGCGTCGCGGCAGCTGACGCAGGAATCCGGCGGCTTCGTCACCACCTTCGTGTTCGCGTTGATCATCATCTTCCTGGCGCTCGCCGCGCTGTTCAACAGCTTCGTCGATCCGATCATCATCCTGGTGTCGGTGCCGATGTCGCTGGCGGGCGCGCTGATCTTCATCAGCCTCGGCATCGGCGGCGCCAGCATCAACATCTACACCCAGGTCGGCCTGGTCACCCTGATGGGCCTCGTCAGCAAGCACGGCATCCTGATGGTCGAGGTCGCGAACGAACTGCGCGAACAGGGCAAGGACCGCACCGAGGCGATCATCGAGGCGGCCACCGTCCGCCTGCGGCCGATCCTGATGACCACGGCGGCGATGGTGCTCGGCGTGATCCCGCTGATCACGGCGAGCGGCGCCGGCGCGGTGTCCCGCTTCAACATGGGGCTGGTGATCGCGACCGGGCTTGCGATCGGCACCCTGTTCACGCTGTTCGTGGTCCCCGTCGCCTATGCGCTGATCGCCCATCGCGGCACGGCCAACGAGCCGGCGACAACGGCTCATGCAGCGGAAGCGGCAGCGTAAGACACGGGTAAAACGCTCTTGAAATCCGACGCTTAAGCCAAAGACCGAGCCACCCGAAACGATCGATGTTGACAAACGAAATACGATAACGATATATCGTTTGTATGAAACGGAGATCATATCGTATGAAACACCATGATTGGAAATTCGGGCGGCGCGGCTGGGACGACGATCGCGAGGAGCGCGGCTGGGGCCATCGCGGCCGGCACGAGCTCGGCGGGTCCTGCGAGGACGTCCACCTCGGCGGCCGCGGTCCCGGCTTCGGCCCGCGAGGGCCCGGCCTGTTCGAGCGCGGACGCCGCGGCGGCCGCGAGGAGTTCGGACGTGGCGGCGGCGGCCGCTTCTTCGGCCCCGGCGACCTGCGCAGCCTGCTGCTGTGGCTGATCGGCGAGAAGCCGCGCCATGGCTATGAGCTGATCAAGGCGGTCGAGCAGCTGGTCGGTGGGTCCTACTCGCCGAGCCCCGGCTCGGTCTATCCGATCCTCAATCTGCTCGAGGACATGGGCCAGATCGAAGCGGCATCGGCCGAAGGCGGCAAGAAGCTGTTCGCGATCACCGACGCCGGGCGCCAGGCGCTGAAGGATGACGAGGCGGCCATCGAAGGCCTGCTCAGCCGGCTGCGCATCATGGCCCGCGCCATGGGCGGCATGCGCCCGCCGGAGCAGGTGCTGCAGTCGGTGCAGACGCTGAAGATGGCGCTGAAGATGCATCGACAAGGCTGGAGCGACGCGGAAGCGAAGCGCGTCAGCGACATCCTCACCCGCGCCATCGCCGAGATCCAGGGCGATGACGACGGCGCCGCAACCTGACCATCAGAAGGGTCAGTGACGTTCTTCGATAGCATCCGCGGTAGGGGTCCCCGCGTTCGCGGGGGCCACAGCCCTGGTCGTCGCAAAGCGCGCGCAATGGCGAGCGGCATGTGTGAGCCGATCGCGTACAGGAGCCGCTACACCGCCGGCTCCAGCACCATCAGCCCGGTCGCCGTGTTCGAGATCGGGATGTGATAGTTGGAATGCTCCTTGCGGACCTTCTCCGGCAGGGTGCCGCGCGCGACCATCCAGTTCAGCAATTCGACGCCCTGGGTGCCCGACAGCTCGACCAGTTCGGTGGTCGAATACTTGGTCGCCCAGGCGGGATCGTCGATCATGCTAGCCATGAACTTCTCGTCGAAATCCTTGTTGATGAAGCCGGCGCGCTCGCCGTCCAGCTGATGCGACAGGCCGCCGGTGCCCATGACGACGACGC
Organism: Bradyrhizobium oligotrophicum; assembly: GCA_050641875.1. GTDB lineage: Bacteria > Pseudomonadota > Alphaproteobacteria > Rhizobiales > Xanthobacteraceae > Bradyrhizobium > Bradyrhizobium oligotrophicum_B. The sequence goes on along the minus strand of CP192619.1, from coordinate 4,328,170 downwards.
GCTCGTCCTTCGGCCAGGATTCGATGGCCCGCGCCAGCGCCTGGCCGAGCTTGTAGCAGCGCGCGGCCGACGGCAGCGGCGCCTGCACCGTGTTGACGACCACGGGCACCACCCGCACCGGCCATTTCTGATCAGGCCAGCACAGCGCCATCGGCAGCGTGAAGGCGTGATCGACCACCATCTCCTGGCAGGTGGTGAGGTCGAAATCCTCCTTCACCAGATGCTCGATCAAATGCCAGGACAATTCGCTGTCGCCCTTGAACGGCGCGGTCTGCGGAATGCCCCAGCCCTCGTCCGCATTGCTGTAGCTGTCGCAGGCACCGACCGCGAAGGTCGGCATCTTGTCGAGGAAGAAGTTCAAGCCGTGATCATTGTAGACCAGCACGACGACATCGGGCTTCACCTTGGCGAGCCACTCGCGCACATGCGGAAAGCCGTCGAAGAACGGCTTCCAATACGGATCCTGCTGCAGCCCCTTGGCGATCGCGCCGCCGATGGCCGGAACGTGGGAGGTGGTGATTGCGCCTACGATCTTCGCCATGATGGTTACCCCCGCGCCGCCAGAAGTTTGGCCTTGAACTGATCCTTGGTGAGCCCGGTCTGCTGCGCGCCGATGTCCTGCATGTCGAGCCCGAAGATGCCGGCGAACTTGGCGAGGTAGTAGGCGTTGCCGCCAGCCTCGATCAGCTCCAGCACATTGCGGTTCTTGATCGCCGCGCGCTGCTGCGCGTTGAGGCCGTATTTGGCACAATAGCCGTCCTCGTCGGCAACGAACGCCTTGCGGTTGGCGGCATCGTTGAACGAGTAGCACATCTTGTTGAGGGCATAGCCTTTGCGGGCCTGCTCGCCGTCGAAGATGGTGGTGCCGGGCACGGGCTGCCGGGCTGACGTGGTGGACATCTGAGCCTCCCCTGGTCGTGTTTCGGACGGCCGCGCTTGATCTGGATCAAACGCGGCGCCGTTCGTGCCCGCCAGTATCGCCGACAGACCCAGTCAATAAAGGCCGCCCCGCCGATCTGATCCATGAGCCAATTCGATCATTTGGACCTCGACGGTCATCTGCTGCAGCTCCTGCTCGCCGTGATCGAGGAAGGCTCGGTCACTCGCGCTGCGCAGCGGCTCGGCGTCACGCAGTCGGCCGTCAGCCATCTGCTCGACAAGCTGCGCGCGATCACCGGCGACCCGCTGTTCGTGAAGTCCGGCCGCGGCATCGTGCCGACCGCGCATGCGCAGCTCCTGGCGCTGCGCGCCCGCGCTCTGCTCGATGATCTCCGGAGCTTCTCGCATACTGCTGCGTTCGAGCCGGCGAAAATCTCCGCGCAGGTGACGATCGCGGCCAATGATCTGCAGCGCGACCTGCTGCTGCCGTCACTGCTCCGCTACGCCCGCGCGCAGGCGCCGGGCCTCAGCCTGCGGGTGATCCCTTCCGGCGCACCGACGCCGGAGATGCTGCGCGAAGAGCACTGTCAGCTCATCATCACGCCGCGCCCGCCGGAGGGCAGCGACATCCTGCAGAAGCGGCTGTTCGAGGACAGCTATCGCGTGTTCTACGATGCGAGCCAGCGCGAGCCGCCGCAGAGCCTGGAGGACTATCTCGCGAGCGACCACGTCACAGTGCTGTACGAGCCGCGGCGCCGGCTCGACATCGACGAGGTCCTCGCCGAGCGCGGCATCGTCCGGCGGTTCGCGGCGCAGGTGCCGGGCTTCGGCGGCATCGGTCCGTTCCTGCGCGGCAGCCGCATGATCGCGACCTTGCCGAGCCTGCTGCGCGCCTACATGCTGCGCGGCCTGGCGGTGGCGCCGGTGCCGGTCCCCTGCCCGGCGATGCCGATGTACATGGTCTGGCATTTGCGCCACCACGAGGACCCGATGCACCGCTGGCTGCGCCAGCAGCTCGAGATCGTGGTCGCGCCCAGCCTGGCCGCGGCCGCCGAGCACATGCCGATCATGGCGTGACTCATCCCGAGAGATGAGCGGCCCTCATGCCGGCGTATGGCACACCGCCTCGATGTTGTTGCCGTCGGCGTCGCGCACGAACGCGCCGTAATAGTTCTCGTGATAATGCGGCCGCAGTCCAGGCGCGCCGTTGTCACGTCCGCCTGCCGCGATGGCCGCCTGATAGAACGCATCGACCGTGGCGCGATCCTTGGCGTGGAACGCGACATGCGTCGAGGTCGCGGCCGTCCCGCCGGTGCCGATCCAGAAATCCGGACGGCCGTCGCCGAAGCCGGCGTGATCACCGTGACCGCCGGTCTGCGCGTCGGTGATCTCCATCATCAGGACGTAGCCCAGCGGCGCCAGCGCTGCCGCATAGAACGCCTTGGCGCGGGCAAAGTCGGAAACGGGGAAACCGACGTGGTCGAGCATGGTGATCCTCTCGATGATGACGGCCGAATGCTAGCTCCGCGGGCAGGACGGCGCAACGCTGCACGCGGCGCGATCACGTCGCGAGGATGCGCCGCGCCGTCCGTTGCCCGCTGGCCAGCGCCGCCTCGACCGTTCCCATGTCGCGGCCGCGATACAACGCCTCGCCGGAGATCAGCACCCGTCCGCCATCCCGGCGCGAAAGCGTATCCTGCGCCTCGCGGGATGCCAGCGTCGCGTAGGAATAGGCCCCGCGCGCGAACGGATCCTTCGCCCAATCCGTGACATGCGACGCGAGAAGCTGCCGCCTCAGCGAGTCCACCGGCTGCGAGAAAATACGCGCAAGCGCCGAGAGACCCGACTCAATCAAGGCGACCTCATCGCACGCGGCGAAAGCACCGGCCGGCGGCCCGGCGAGCCAGCCGGTCAGCACCGCGTCATCGTTCGGATGCTGCGTCCACCACACCGGCACGCCGGCATCGGACAGCACGAACAGCATGTCGGACAGGTCCTCGGTCCGGGCCTCTCGCCACCACCGCCGCTCGAAGCGCAGCAGCAGCTTGATGACGTTGCCGAAGCCGATGGCTTCTGCGGCGGCCAATTGCGGGCGCATGGCCGGCGGCAGCGCGATGGTTCGCAGCAGCGGCAGCGGCACGGTCAGGATGACGAGATCGCTGCGCTGCGCACGGCCGTCAGCCAAGCGCACGACGACACCATCATCGGAGCTCTCCACCGCGCGCACCACCGCCTCGAGCTGCATCGCCACGCCATGCGCCCGGCACTCCGCCAAGAGATGATCGAGCAGCGCCGCGTAGCCGCCGACGATGCGCGCCTGAGCGCCACGCTCGCCGCCCATCCACTCGTCGCGCAGCGCGAACACGCTGGCACGGCCAGGATCGGCGGCATCATAGCCCTGCACCATCCCGAGCACCGACTTGCGCAGGGCGGCGAACTCCGCGCCGGCGAAATGACGATCGAGCAGCGCCGTGACGGTCACATCTTCGTCGAGCTGCCGCGCCACGCGATGCAGTTGGCGCATCTGACGTTCGGCGGGGTCGTCGCGCGAGAACGCGCCATCCGCCACGTACCAGCGCGCGCCATCGACCGGCGTCGAGGCCAGCCGCGCCTCCGCCATCAGCGCGTGGGTGACCGGCGCCTCGCCATGGATGAATTCCGCACCGGCATCCGCGCGATATCCGAACCTGCTCGCGGGCAGCGGATGGATGCGTCCGCCGCAGCGGTCGCGCGCTTCCAGCAGCGTCACCTGCTGGCCGGCGCGGGCCAGCTCGCGCGCCGCCATCAGGCCCGCGGCACCGGCACCGACGATGATGATGTGCATTCGCCGCTCAGCCATGACTTGCCTGGGCTGGCATGGGCGAGCCGTTGGTGATCCTGTAGCGCAGCCACAGCGCGCCGCCCTCCAGCGCCGTGCTGCTTTCGAGCGTCATCGCCGTGACGGGCGCGCGCTCCCCGGACTCGGCTTCGGTCGAATCGAACACGCTGGGCGCCCCCTTGGCGCCGTCCACGGCCGGACACAGAACGAGGTTGAACTCGTCGACCAGACCCGCGCGCAGAAACGCGCCGTTGGCGCCGCCGCCGCCCTCGAGCAGCAGGCGCTTCACGCCGAGTTCTCGCGCGACGATCTCGAGCACGCGTGAGAGATCGAGCTTCGACTGGCCGGCGAAGACGTAGGAGACACCCTCGCCACGCAGCCCCGCGAGATGCGCGTCCGACACGGCCTCGGTCAGCACGACGACGATCGGATCGCCGCCGATGTCGGAGCGCCCCCAGCAGATCTTGCCATGGGGATCGAGCACGATGCCATAGGCCTTGGCCCCGCGTCGCGCGATCCAATGGGTACGTGGGATACGCTCGGTGGTCTCGGCCGGATAGGCCGTGCCCTTGGCGAACTCCTGGCCGGTGACGCGGCCGATCAGCCAGGCATCGCCGCCGAGCTGGTCATGCACCTGCTCGAACAGATCGCCCGATCCCTTCGGACGCCAGCGGCTCGGCAATGTCCGGCCGTCGACGCTCGACGCCATCAGGCATATGACCTCGGGTTTCATGCATTCTCCTTCGCTGACGAGGTGCACGGAATATCGCTCCCGCGGCGTTGTCAACGAAGCGGCGTGGGTTTCGTTCGATCCGGGCGCAACGTTCGCGTCGAGCCGTGGAGTTCGGCGCTGTCGCAGCGGGCATGGCTTGCGCTAGATTTGGCGGCGGTGAACGGAGCAGGCCATGCAAGGCGAGAGCGTGCCACGGAAGCGGGTCACGATCGGTATGCGCAGAGCGGCCTTGCTCGCCGCAACCTTGGCCGCGCTCCTGTTATGCGGCGCCGGAATCTGGCGGCTCGAAGCCGAGCGCGCCGGCCTGAGCATCACCGCGCTGCAGGTCGGCACCACTCCGGCGACCGTCTATCGGCGCGAAGGGGCCGCTCCGGCGCCCGTTGTCGTGATCGCCCACGGCTTCGCGGGCTCACGCCAGTTCATGGAGGCCTATGCGCTGACATTGGCGCGCGCGGGCTACATCGCCGTCTCGTTCGATTTCGAGGGCCATGGCCGCAATCCGACGCCGATGTCCGGCGACGTCACGCGCATCGACGGCACGACGCGCAAGCTGATGAGCGAGATCGGGCGCGTGACCGACGCGGCGCTGTCCCTCCCGGGCGCCGATAGGCGCGTGGCCCTGCTCGGTCATTCGATGGCCTCCGACATCATCGTGCGTCAGGCGCTGGCCGATCCGCGTATCATGGCGACGGTGGCAATCTCGATGTTTTCCGAAGCCGTCACGGCGAGCGAGCCGCGCCATCTGCTGATCATCACGGGTGAATGGAAGAGCGCGCTGCGACGCGATGCGTTGCGCAATCTCAGGCTCGCCGATCCCGCAGCCGGCGAAGGCGATACGGTCGGCAGTCCCGCGGGCCTGGACCAGCGCCGCGCCGTGGTGGCCCCGGACGTCGAGCATGTGAGCGTGCTGTATTCGACGACGGCGCTGCGGGAGGCGCGCGCGTGGCTCGATCAGGTGTTCGGCCGCATCGGCAGCAGCGGGCCGGTCGCAGCGACCGGCGGCGCGATCGCGCTGCTGCTTGCGGGCATCGTGCTGCTGGCATGGCCCCTGGCCGAGCTGCTGCCGAAAGGCGCCACGCCCCCGTTCGCCCTGCCGCTGCGACAGCTTGCCATTGCAACGCTGGTGCCAGCCGTGGTGACACCGATCGCGCTGAGATTTGTCGACACGCGCTTCCTGCCCGTGCTCGTCGCCGACTACATCGCGGTGCATCTCCTCGTCTATGGCGCGCTGTCGCTGGCGCTGCTGCACCTGCAGGGCGTTCGCTTCGGCCGCGTGGCCTGGCCTGCGGCGCTGGCGCTCGCCGCCTATGGAATCGTCGGGTTCGGCGGCGCGCTCGACCGCTATGTCGCCTCCTTCATGCCCATCCCGGCCCGCCTGCCGATCATCGCCGCGATTGCCGTGGGCGCGGTGCCTTACATGCTTGCCGACAGCCTCGCCAATCAGGGCGGCCATGCGGCACTGTGGCGCACGCTGTGGATCCGGACGGCGTTCCTGGCCTCGCTCGGCGGCGCAGTGGCGCTCGATTTCGAGCGGCTGTTCTTCCTGCTGATCATCATTCCCGTGATCGTGCTGTTCTTCATCGTGTTCGGGCTGATCGGCGGCTGCGTCGGCCGGAGAACGGGCTCGCCGATGGCCGAAGGCCTCGGCCTCGGGCTGATCCTGGCGTGGTCGCTCGGCGTGTCGTTTCCGATGTTCCTGCCGGGCTAGCGTCGGTTTCCGACATGTGCGAACGAACGTGTTGTACGACGATCCGAAACGCGGACATGAAGCTTTGGCCCGCCGCCCCTCTCAGACCCGACATGCCTCGCCTACGATCCGATGGAGTCAGCATGGCAAAACACCGCATCTACACCACGAGCTTCGCGAGCGTGTACCGATTATACGTCGCAAAGGCCGAGAAGAAGGGACGCACCAAAGCAGAGGTCGACCAGGTGATCTGCTGGCTGACGGGCTATGGCCAACACGAGCTTGAGACCCGGTTGGAGGATCAGACGGACTTCGAGACCTTCTTCGCGCAGGCGCCAGCGATGAATCCGGCGCGGACCCTGATCAAGGGCATGATCTGCGGCGTCCGCGTGGAGGATGTCGAGGAACCGACGATGCGGGAGATCCGCTATCTGGACAAGCTGGTCGACGAGCTGGCACGGGGAAAGGCAATGGACAAGATCCTGCGCAAGGCGTGATCGCGACCTGCGACCCGCGACGCGGTCTTCCTCAATCCTGCTCCTGCCCTGGCGCCGGTCGCAGCATGAAATGGCCGAACGCGGTGGCGATCGGCTTGGTCGCATCGTCCTGCCAGGCGCGGGCTTCGAAGGCGACGACGCGGCGTCCCTGCTTGACGATCGACGCCGATGCGACCGTGTCGAGCGCACGGCCCGACCTCAGATAGTTGATGGTGAGGCCGACCGGCTTCGGCGGCGCCGTGGCGCCCAGCTCGCGCATCACGGTGACGATCGCCGCGGTTTCGAGAAATGCGCCGGTCATGCCGCCATGGATCGCCGGCAGCACGGGGTTGCCGATGATCTGGCGCGAGAACGGCATCATCAGCGTGTCGTTCTCGGCGAAGCGGATGCCGAGGCAGCGCGCGAACGGGCTGGTCGGAAACGGCCCCGTCGGATCGTCCGGTGCGTCGAGCGGCGGTGGCACGCCGTCGAAGGCCGCCCGGTCCGTCAGCATGTTGGTGCGGTTGGCACCGATCATGAAGCAGGCCGTCGCGGTCGCGACCGGTGCGGTCTCCTCCTCCTGATAGGCGGTGGCGCGCACGAACGCGATCGAGCGCGTGACGCGGAAGCATACCGCATGGGCCTTGATGTCGAGGCCGGGGGTCGCCGGCTTCTGATAGTCGATGCGCAGATCGAGCGTGGCGATCGCGCGGCTGCCGTCGAGCGCAAGCTGCACCGCCATGCCGCAGCTCTCGTCGAGCATCGCGGTGACGACGCCGCCATGGATCACCCCGGTCTCGCTGTCGCCGACGAACACGGGACGATAAGGCAGGGTCGACCAGGCTTCGCCGGGCGCGAAGCGATCCATCCTGAGCCCGCTGATATGGCCATAGACCGAGCGGCGCTGACCGATGGCCTCGGCGAGCACGTCGAATGCCGGCGGCGCGGCGGTGGGTGGAATGTTGGACATGCGCGATTTAGACCACGATCCCGAGCACGCACGAAGCCTTTTCCGACGGATCCGATTTGCGTGCCAGCCATCCAGGCCGGATCATCGCCGTGCCTGCATCCGCACTCCCGAGCGCCGCCGGTCATGCTCGCGACGCAAGGCTGCCAGAGCCCATTCCCGCAAAACTACGTGGATGAAATGTTGCGCCGACGCGGCGCGCTTAGAACATTGGCAACCTTAATATGATCATAATTGTCTCCATCAAATCCCGGAGACCCGTCGATGCGCAGATCCACCAAGACGCCGGACGCCCCGCCGAGCAGCGGCACGGCCTCTCTACGAATTGTCCTGAGCCTGGCGCTCGTAGCCAGCGCCGGTGCGATGTGGTGGAGCAGCGGCGGCGCCAACAGCTTCTCCTTCGGCACCGGAGCGCCTTCGCTCGAGACCCGCGTCGCCACGCTGACATCGGAGCTGGCGCAGCTCAAGGCCGAGACCGCCCAGTTGCGCGACCGCCAGAGCGACACCTCCGGCGAGCTTATGCAATTGCGCGCCAGCCTCACCACGGCCGAGACGGGCCTGGCCGTCTTGCGCACCGCCGCCGATGAGAACGAGGCGCGCCGCCGCGATACGGCCGACAAGATCGAGTCCGATCTCGCGATGCTGAAGCGCCAGACGATCCGCCTCCGCGGCGCCCAGGACGATGCGGCGACCGAGCTGAGCGGGCTGCGCACCGCGGCCGCGAACAGCGACATGACCATCGAGCAGCTCCGGACCTCCACCAGCGAGATGCGTCAGCAGTTGACGCGCATCGAGACCGCTCGCGAGGCGACCAGCTCGATCTCCCGCAGACCTCACCGTGTCAGGCGCGTGGCGCGCGCGACCGAGGCGCAGCACGAGCCGCAGCCTTTCCTGATGCAGTGGCCCGGCGTCCTCCCCGCAGGTCGCAACTGATTTGAAGTGCCATCCGGCCTGACCCGCGAATTACGGTCAGGCATCAGGTCCACTGGTCGCCGCCAGCCCGGCTGGTTACCACCAGCCCGGCTGCACCGGCCGGTAGTAGGTCGGAGGCGGCCCACGACGGCGCGGGGCCGCGACGGGCTGGCCATCCCAGCTGCGCTGGAAGAAGCTGCCGAAGCCATCGTCATATTCATCGCCGCTGGCGACATTCCCTTTGGCCCTCGCTGCGACATGGCACGAGCACGCGCCTTGGGGCCGGTCGCACTTCCGATCATAAAACGCTTTGCAAAAGCACCGATAGTAAACCTATAATTGAGTTAGAAATTTTCGCACCCAACCGTAGGTATTTGCGCACGCCTGCCTTCGTCGACGAACACGGAGCAGACACATGAGCCCAGCCATATTTGTCTTATTGATATTCCTCGTCCTCATGGTCTTGGCGGCAGTTGCCCGATTTTGGTGGATATCGCCTCAAGATCGTGTCCCTGGCAACGCCGGCGGCGATGAGCTTCGACGGATCGAAGTTCAAGATCGCATCCGGCAGACAAACTACCAGATCCTGACAGCCCTTGGGCTTGGAGGAACCTTCGTCATCACGTTGGCTCAGTTCTGGACGTCGATTGAACATTGGAGAACTGATTTCGAGTCGAAGTCCACGCAGGAGCGCGCGGCGCAATACCTTGAGGCGGTCAAGCAAATTGATCACTCGGCACCTTCAGCAGCATCCTCGGCAAGCTCTGAAGCCGCCACCGAAGGAGCCGCCTCAAGTGTCGCGGCCATAAGGACTCTGCTGTTTCTGGGCACTCGCTACCCGGAAGAATACCATCCGCAAGCTCACTCGATCCTGTCTGCGTATCTACTTACCAAGACGCTCAGTAAGCACGTTCTCAGAGAATCGCAGGAGTGCCGCAATGATTTCGGATTATCTCCTACGCAATTCCAAGAACTCCTGAACATGGAGCAGACAAAGAAGGAGCAGGGACACGAGGTCCCACAGGATCGGGAAGAGCCCTCGCCAAGCGTACAATCTGCCATCAATGCCGTAGGCGACCCCAAATTCTCGCAATTTCGCCTGCACAGCGAGGGCGGGGGATGCAGCTCTCCACAGGACGAGAAATACGCGCTCAAGCTCGAGCATGCGATCTTCGACGATCTTGATCTGAGCGGTCGAGACCTCTCGTGCTCTCTCCTGTCACAAACGAAGTTCAGACGCGCCAGCTTGAATAGTACGAACTTGTCTTTCTCGGACCTCCGGGGCGCCGATTTTTCTGACTTTCACATCCCGGGAACGCCGGCCTGGACGGGAGCGATCAGAGATCGGCTTTACAGCACGGATGTCGCTTTGGCTCCACCGCAATGGAAAAAATACCGATGCTGGGTAGCCGACCTGCGGGGGGCGAACCTCTCCAACGCGAACCTGGAGGGCGCAATATTGGCCGGCGCCGACCTGACCGACGCGAACCTCACAGGCGCCAATCTCTGCCGTGTGGACGTCAGTCGGGCGAACTTCACCGGGGCTAAAATCTCACCCGGCCAGTTGCGCGACGCTTGCGCCGGCAAGCCCGGCAGCGACGAAACGACGCTGAGAGAAGCCCAGCCGTTCGGACTGGCAGAGCCGGTCAGAGTTTGCGGAAGGTTCACATGCGAAGCGGAGCTTGCATTGGCCAAGAGCAACAAGCCTTCAGTCACCGACAAATAACCGTGCACCGGTTTGAAGGTTGTTCGTCGGTTAAATCACGACTTGACGAGGGCCCGCACATGATGAGCCCATTTGCCGGAATTCAAGCCACGCCCGGTGTGATGACGCCAACAGGCAGCGGCCTGCACCCCGGTTCACCACCGGCCCGGCTGGTTACCACCAGCCCGGCTGCACCGGCCGGTAGTAGGTCGGAGGCGGACCGCGACGGCGCGGCGCCGCGACGGGCTGGCCATCCCAGCTGCGCTGGAAGAAGCTGCCGAAGCCATCGTCATATTCATCGCCGCTGGCGACGACGTCGACATTGGTCGTCGGCCGGCGCGTGATGAAGCCGCCCTGCGGCTGGTTGCTCAGCACCGCGACGAACTCGGTTCGGTAATTGGTCTCGCTCGACAGCGGCTCGTCCGAGACGATGATCGAGGAGCGCGGCACGGCCGTCGGCGCGATCCGGTCGAGCACGTCCTTTGGAATGGTGATGCGGTCGAGCGCGTCCTTGGCGGTGTCGCCGTCGTCGATGGTCACCGCCGTCCAGCGCAGTCCCGCACCGTCCTGCGCCACCGCGGTGAACACGTGCGTTCCGATCGGCCGGTCGGGATCACGGATGTTCACCGGCGCCTCGATCGAAGTATCAAACACCTCGCCGCCGCCATCGGGGGCCGGCTTGTGCGTGTTGCGCCTGACATACAGCATCTGCGTCGAACGGCTGATGTAGACCGAGACCGGCTCGGTCGCGAGCCTGGCGTCCGTTGCAGCTTTGCTCGCATCGGCCTTTCTGGCCGCCGCCGCCTTGGCGGCGTCCTTGGTCGAGGTCGCCGCAGCGAGCTTTGCGGTCGCGTCCGACTTCGCGGCCTCGAGCTGCGCTGCCGCATCGGTCGCCTTGGCGGCGGCCTTCTGCTTGGCATCCTCGGCCAGCGTCCTGGCCTGATCGGTCTTGGCGGCGGCCAGCTTCCTGTCGGCGAATTTGAGCTCGGCCTCGGCGCGCGCCTTGGCTTGCTCCAGCTTGCGCAAGGATACCTTCAGAGCCTTGGCCTCGCGCTCGGCTGCGGCAGCCGCCGCCTTGGCCTCGTCGGCGCTCTTGGCGGCGTCCTCGGCTTCGTGGCCAAGCGTCGCCGCCCGCGAGGGCACCGCGGCGAGCGCCTGCGCATTCGGCATGAACAAGGCGGGATGGGAGAACTCGACCGGCGCCGGGTCCCCCGGCGCGATGATCACCCGCATGCCGATCCAGGTCCGGTCGAACAGCTTCTCGGCAAAGCCATAGGGCATGCGGACGCAGCCATGGGAGGCAGCATAGCCGGGCAGCGGCCCACCATGCAGCGCCACCCCGTTCCAGGTGATGCGCTGCATGTTCGGCATCCAGGCATCGTCATAAAGAGTCGAGTGGTGGTCCTTGTCCTTCTCGATGATGGCGAATACGCCGGCCGGAGTCTCGCGGCCGGAGACACCGGTCGACACCGGTGCGCGCCAGATCCAGCCATCGGCGTCGTAGAACGTCACCTTCTGGGCCTTGATCGACACGATCGCCATGATCGGATCGCCATGCGCGCGCGGCGCCGTCGCTTCGGTCACGGGCGCCGGACGCGCCTGCCGCGCACCGGCCTCGGATCCGGACAACGCCAGCACGGTGACGGCCGCGAGCGTCGTCAGGAGCGCTCCCCGACGCCGCATCGCCGCAAGGTTCTGAGCCGCCGTGGATCGTGTCACCATGCTCTTTCCCGATTCGTCATTGCTGTTCCGCCGACGCGATCGGCGCAGGATGACCTATACGCTCGATCATGTCTTGGGGTGAAGTGAGGCGAAGGCGCGTCCTCATGTCATCGAGCCCCCTTGCCGCAATTGGGGCAGGATCGGGCAACGAATCGGACTCAAAGCCTGCCCTTCTGTCGCAAGCTTCCCCGAAGACCCGCATTCCACCACCCCACCGGTTGCCCATCGCTTAACGCCGAACAGGGCGATCGGGTCCGCGGCTGGGACGCCCCGGCGCCGCTCCACTGCCGGAGGGTCAGAATGAAGCGGATCAGTCTGCGCCAGTGGCGGCAGCCGCCTCGATCGAATTCAACTGGCGTCCGGTCCGTTCCCGGTGGCTGAGAACTCGCCGAGCACACGTCCGGCAACGGCAACCGCGCGATCGACGTCGGCAGTATCGGTCTGCCAGTTGCAGACAGATACTCGCATGCAGCGCTGCCCTCGCCACGTGGTGCCGCCGAAGAAGGCCTCTCCGGTGGCGCAGATCCGCGCAATCACATCATCAGTCCGCCGATCGTGGTCCGCATCTGTCGCGCCAGCGCGCCGATCGAGGAACCGCACCAAGCCCTGGTTGATCGTCGGCTCCCACACCACTGCAGCTCCGGGCAGCGCTCCGATCCGCGTCACCAGCGCATGCGCATGGGCGCAGCTGCGGTCGACGAGCTCGGCGACGCCGCTGCGGCCGAGCTGACGAAGCGCCGCATAGGTCGGTACAGCACGACCACGCCGCGACCACTCCGGATTCCAGTCGATCTGATCACGCGCACCATCTACGTACATCGTGTAGCTGGTGCGATGTGAAAACGCGCCGCGGTGGGCCTGCGGATCAGCCACGAAGGCGTAGCCACAATCAAATGGCGTATTAAGCCATTTATGTCCGTCATTGGTCCAGGAATCCGCCAGATCGACGCCGCGCAGCTGCTGCCGGTAACGCGGACTTGCGGCCGCCCAGAGGCCGAACGCTCCGTCCACATGCACCCAGGCTCCGTGCTCGTGAGCGATGGGGATCAGTTCGGCAAACGGGTCAAACGCGCCAATGTTGAGATCGCCCGCCTGCAGGATCACGATCGTTGGCTGCGCGTCCTCCTTGAATGCCTGGTTGAGCACCGATGGATCAAGTTGCCCTGCCTGGCTGCACGGCAATATTCGGACCGAGCTCTTTCCAAGACCGAGGACGCGTAGCGCGCGCTCGATCGAACCGTGCCGTTCGCTACTTGAGACTACGCGTATCGCCGGTGCACCGAACAATCCCTTCTCCTCGACATCCCAGCCAGCCCGCATCAGCAGACGATGACGTGCCGCACCGAGACAGGTCACGTGCGCCATCTGCGTTCCCGACACGAAAGCGAAGCTCGCCGTTGCGGGCAAGCCGAACAGTTCCTTGAGCCAGTTGCCGGCAATCTCCTCGATGACCGCCTCGGCCGGCCCGCAGGCGTGGATCGCCGCGTTCTGGTCCCAGGTCGAGACCAGCCAGTCGGCCGCAAGTGCTGCTGGCAGCGTTCCTCCAATGACCCAACCGAAGAAGCGCCCGCAGGTGCTACCGAGAATGCCGCCGTCGGCGTCGCGCACCAGTTCGTCGATGACCTGATCGGGGGGCAGACCTTCATCGGACAAGGCACGTCCCAGCCGCTGCCGGAGCGTCTCGAGCGAGGCAAAGGCGGCGACCGGGCGGACGTCCATTTCTTGAAGGTGCTTCAGGCCAAGCCTGAGCGCCAGATTGAGGGTGACGCTCCACTGATCTCGCTTCATCACACGTATCCATCCTGGTTTCTCGCTGCGTCGGCTGGGTTATAGGCGTTGAAACCGATGCGATGCTTCGCTATCGATCACACCATGAAGGATGGCCCCCACATCGCTGCCATCGCTGCGCTGATCGGCGATCCGGCCCGCGCCAACATTCTGTCCGCTCTGATGGACGGGCGCGCTCTTACCCTTAGCGAGCTCGCCCGCTCGGCGGGCATCGGCCTTCCCACGGCCAGCGCCCATGTCAGCAAGCTCGAAGGAGCCGGGCTCCTTGTCTGTGTCAGGCAAGGACGCAATCGCTATGTGCGCCTATCCGGCGAAGACGTCGTGCACACGCTGGAGACGCTGATGCTGCTGGCGGCTCGCACCGGACATCGACGGGTCCGCACTGGCCCGCGCGATCCGGCGCTGCGCGAGGCGCGCGTCTGCTACGATCATCTCGCCGGCGCCCGCGGCGTGCAGATGTTCGAGAGCATGGTGCGCGCGAGATTGCTGGAACGCGGCGGGGACGACGTCACGCTAACGGGCGCTGGGCGGCGTTTCACTGCGGAGTTCGGAATTGTTCTCGACGAACGGCAGCCCACAGACCGCACGACCTGCCTCAGTTGTCTCGACTGGAGCGAGCGGCGGGATCATCTCGCCGGACGCCTCGGCTCGGCCTATCTGACGCGAATGTTCGCGCTCAAATGGGCGCGCCGCGACAAGCACAGCCGCGCGGTGCTGTTCAGTACGCGCGGGTTGCGGGAATTCAATCGGCTGTTTCCCATCTGATCCCCGACGTCTTGAGTAGAGGTGAAAGAATCCCAATGGAGCTTGTCCTCGTCGCAGGTCCGATGGTCGGGGCAACCAGTTGGAGCCCGACAGCCGACGTTCTACGGGAGGCGGGATGGCGCGTGCAGGTGCCGGACATCCTGGCTGATTGCGCCGCGCCGCCTGCCTGGAGCGACTGGTCTAGGTACCTTCTGCATCGAATCGCAGCGTCAGGAGAGCAGATCCTGATCGGGCATAGTTCGGCAAGCTCGCTCGTCGCAGATCTCGCAACGAAATTGTCCGCCCGCGCCATCATCATCGTCGATGGCGATATCCCACCGGTACAGGGCCGTGCTGGACCTGTTCGTCCCGCCCTTCAAGCATTCATCCAGAGCCTTGCAGCACCCGACGGAACGCTCCCCATCTGGTCACGCTGGTTCTTGCAGCATCCGGATCGCACCGCGCTCATTGGGCTAGATCGTCTTTCCCGTGACCCTCTCGCCCTTGCGGAATTTGAAGATGGGCTTCCCGAGATGACGATCAGCTGGTTCGATGACGTGATCGACCTGGCGCCTTGGGGGCATGTCCCTGCCGGCTACGTGCAGACCTCGCCGATATACGACCACGGCAGCGCCGAGGCGCTACGGCGGGGGTGGCCTCTGGTGCGGCTGCACGGGACTCATCTTCACCCGACCTTGAATCCGGCCGAGACCGCGGACGCGATCGTGTCGCTCGGGCGAGAGCTCGAGGTGCACGCCCCACGCCGCTCGAGATGACCTCAAATCCGCTTCTCGAAAAACAGATCCGGATAGGGATCGTCGTTGAAGCGCTCGATCTCGGTCCAGCCGGTGCGGCGATAGAGCTGCATGGCCTCGGCGAGCGCGCTGTTGGTGTCGAGGCGAAGGAGGCTGATCGAGAGCTTGCGGGCAGCCGCTTCGGCCGCATCCATCAGGCGGCGGCCGAGGCCGAGGCCGCGCGCGGCGGGCGCGACCCAGAGTCGCTTGATCTCGGCGACATCGCCGCCGCTGCCCTTCAGCCCGACGCAGCCGAGCGGCAGGCCGTCGGACAACGTGACGAAGAAGGCCCCGCGCGGCAACGTCATATCGGCGGCGTCGGGATCGCGCGACAACGTAACATCGAAGCCGCGTTCGAAGCGGCGCGACAGCTCGGCGTAGTACTCGCCGAGGCAGTAGCGCGCCTGCTCGCTCCTGGGATCGGTCTCCTCGATTGTGATGCGGCTGCGGCCGAGCGCGGCCGCGACCATGTCCATAGCGGCAAGCAGCGCCTCGGGCTGGTTGGACCGCGCCAGCATGGACTGCGCCTGGGCATTGGAGAGCGTCTCATAGGCCTCGAATTCGCGCCGGCCGGCGGCGGTGAGCCTGGCGATGCGGCGGCGCGCGTCGTCGGGATGCGGCCTGGTCGTCACCAGCCCCTCCTCCTCAAGACTGCGCAGCAGCCGGCTCATCAACCCGGAATCGAGCGCGAGATAGTCGCGCAATTCGGCGACGTCGCTGCGGCCATGGCCGATGGCATTGAGCACGCGCGCCGCGCCGAGCGGCCGGCCGCGCCCGAGAAACGAGGTGTCGAGCGCGCCGACCTCCGAGGTGACGGCGCGGTTGAAGCGGCGGACGCGGGAGACCGGGTCGAGCATGATACCTGACTTAGGTCAGACATCCGGAAGTGTCAATATGATGTGGACGGCGATGATCTTGAGAGGCACCCTGCTATAGCGCCACCCACCGCCGTCATCATCCGCGCAGGCGGATGATCCAGTACGCCGCGGCCTCTCGATTCATCACAACCGTCTCTGGAATACTGGATCGTCCGCCGTTGCGGACGATGACAGCGGTGGAGACGACTGGCGCCGGTCGGTGGAGCGGGACGACGCAACGCAGGCCGTATTTTGCGTCCGGTCCACAGGCAATGAAAACATCCCAAAACAAAAAGGGCGGCCCAGCCGCCGGCCGAAGCCGGATGCCGGACCGCCAGGTTTTCCCCGGGAGGAACTCAGTTCAGAAGCTTGGCGACGTTGTCCTTGGTGACGAGGTCGAGGCCGGTGTAGATCACCTCCGGCACCTTCTCGCCCTTCTTGATCGCGAGCAGCGTGTCCATCGCCTTCTCGCCCATCTCGAACGGACGCTGGCCGGTCAGCGCGTTGGAATAGCCGTCGCGCAGCAGCTCGAGCTGCATCTTCAGCGTATCGGCAACGACGAGCGTCAGCTTGCCGGCGTCGATGTCCTTCTTGTTCTTGTTGACGAAGGCCTTGTAGCCTTCGGGCGCGAACATCGGCCAGCCGCCGATCGGCACGATCGCGCCGAGGTCCGGCGTCGCGGTGCGCAGATCGGCCATCTGCTGCACGGCGAGCGCGGGATCGTCGTTGCAGAAGGTCGGCGAGCCCGCCACTTCCGTCCACTTCGAGCCCTTCAGCGCCTCACGCACGCCATCGACACGCTCGGCAAGGTTCTTGGCGCCGGGACCGCCGGAGACGATGGCATATTTGCCGCCGTCGGGCCGGAGCTCCCGCAGCTGCTTGCCGAGCGCAAGCCCGAAATCCTTGTTGTTGGTGCCGATATAGGCGATGCGCTTCGAGCCCGGCGCGTCGGCATCGAAGGTGATCACCGGAATGCCGGCCGCCGTCGCTGCCTCGATCGATTTCGTCATCGATGGAACGTCGGCGACCGAGATGGCGAGGCCGTCGACCTTCTGGGTGATGAAGTCCTGGATGATCTGCGCCTGCGTGGCCGGCTCGTGCTCGACCGGTCCCTTGTAGATGCACTCGACGTTGCCGAGCTCCTTGGCGCGCTTCAGACAGCCGTCGCGCGCGACGTCGAAGAACGGGTTGTTCATCGCCTTCGGCACGATTGCGAAGCGGTATTTGGTCTCGGCCTGCGCCGGGGCCATCAGAATCGCGAGCGATGCGACCGCATAGAGCAGCTTCTTCATGGGTTTCCCTCCTCCATGTCTATCCCTGATCATTGTCTGTTCCGGGTGAGGATAGACGCGATTGTCATCCCGGCCAGTATTCGTCACAGCAGGCGCGCGCGGATCCGATCCACAAGCACGGCGGCGATGATGATCACGCCGACCAGGGTCTGCTGCCAGTAGGAGTTGACCTGCGCCAGCACCAGCCCGTTACGGATCACCTCGAGGAGCACGCAGCCGACGATGGCGCCGAGCGGGCCGCCGAGACCGCCGGCGAGGTTGGCGCCGCCGATCACGGCGGCGGCAATCACGTTCAGCTCGTAGGACGTCGCCATGTTGGCGGGCGCGGATCCCAGCCAGCCGGAGATGATGATGCCCTGCAGGCCGGCGGCGAGCGCGCCGATCACATAGACCTCGATCTTCACGCGGGGCACGGAGACGCCGGTGAGCTCCGCGGCCTTCTCGTTGCCGCCGATCGCGAACACGTGGCGGCCGAACGCGGTGTGGTGCAGCACCAGCGCCATCACCAGCGCCAGCGCGATCAGATAGATGAAGGGCGCCGGCACGCCGTAAACATCGCCCTGAGTCAGCGCGTAGAAATAATCGGCGTCCGGTCCGCCGGGGAAGCTGCCCTTGCCGTTCGAGATCACATAGCTGAGACCGCGCACGATCGACAGCATGCCGAGCGTGGTCACGAATGGCGACAGCCCGAGCAAGGCGATGCAGACGCCGTTGATGAGGCCGACGACGAGCGAGACCGCAAGTCCCGCCAGCACCGAGACGATCAGGATCAGGCCGGGCACGTTGGCGACCACGGTCTTGCCGTCCGCGGCGAGATGCACGAACAGCGAGGACAGCGGCATCCCCGGTGTCGACAGCGTCGTCATCACCATCGAGGTGATCATCGCCGCGAAGCACATCATCGAGCCGACCGACAGGTCGATGCCGCCGGTGATGATGACGAAGGTGATGCCGAGCGTCGCGATGGCGATGAAGGAGAAGTTCTTGGCGACGTTCTGCAGATTGCCTTCGGTCAGGAAATACGGACTGGCGAAGCTCATCACGATGATGAGGGCGATGAGCGCCAGCGTGACGTAGGCGGTCTGCGAGGCGAACACGCCACGATGCCACCATCTGATGACGCCGACATTGGTGAAGGTGACGTCGGTGCCGGCGGAGCTGGTCTCGGATGGAACGGACATCACGCCGCCTCCTTGGCGCCGGTGATCAGCGCGGTGACTTCCTCGGGGCTGGTCTCGCCGACCGGCTTGTCGGCCTTCTTCTCGCCGCGCCGCATCACCACCACGCGATCGCACACCGCGAAGATGTCGGGCATGCGGTGCGAGATCAGGATCACGGCAATGCCCTGCTCCTTCAGGCGATGGATGAGGCTCAGAACCTGCTCGACCTGGCGCACCGAGATCGCCGCGGTCGGCTCGTCCATCATCACCAGCTTGGCGTTGGACAGCCGCGTGCGCGCGATCGCCACCGCCTGGCGCTGGCCACCCGACATGTCCTTGACCAGATCATGCGGCCGCGTCTCCGAGCGCAGCTCGCGGAACAGTTCCAGCGCGCGCGCCTCCATGCCCTTGTGATCGAGCAGCACCAGCGGCCCGAAATTGCGCTTCAGTTCGCGGCCGAGAAACACGTTGGCGGCGGCGGTGAGATTGTTGGCGAGCGCGAGGTCCTGGTACACGACCTCGATTCCTGACGCTGCGCGAATCCATCGGACGATGGAAATGCACCTCGCGGCCGCCGAAATGGATGGCGCCCTGGCTCGGCGGAAAGTTGCCGGCGATGATGCGTACCAGGGTCGACTTGCCGGCGCCGTTGTCGCCCATCAGGCCGACGACCTCGCCGGCGCCGATTGTCAGATCGACGCCCTGCAACGCACGGATCGCGCCGAACTGCTTGCCGATGCCCTTCAGCTCCAAGACTGGCTGCAGCTCCAGGACCGGCTGCGCGGCGGTGCTCATCGCGGCGCGCCCAGCCTCGTTCGTGGACGTGCGCAGGCTGCTGTCGTCAGACATAGCGGTTCACCACGCTTTCGAGATATTCCTGCCGGCCAGAACGCGGCTGCGGATCGAGGCCGGTGTTGACGGCGCGGTCGGCGAGCTCGGCGAGCGAACGGCGGCCGGCGAGGATTGCCTGCCCCTCCTCGCCGTCCCAGCCGGCGTAGCGCTGCGCGAGCGGTGCGGTCAGCGCACTGTCGGTCAGCATCTCGTCGGCCGCGATCAGCGCCCGCGCGCAGGCGTCCATCGAGCCGACATGCGCGTGCAGCAGATCATCCGGATCGATCGACTGCCGGCGGATCTTGGCGTCGAAGTTCAGCCCGCCGGTGGTGAAGCCGCCGCCCTTGAGCATGTCGTGGAACACCAGCACCAGCTCCGGCACGTTCATCGCGAACTGGTCGGTGTCCCAGCCGAGCAGATCGTCACCGCGATTGATGTCAACAGAGCCGAACACGCCGAGCGCCTGCGCCAGCGCGATCTCGTGCTGGAACGAATGGCCGGCGAGGATGGCGTGGTTCTGCTCGATGTTGAGCTTGACGTCGTTCAAAAGGTCATAGCGCCGCAGGAAGCCGTAGCAGGTGGCGACGTCGAAATCATACTGATGCTTGGTCGGCTCCTTCGGCTTCGGCTCGATCAGCAGCGGGCCCTTGAAGCCGATCTTGTGCTTGTGCTCGACGACCAGCGAGACGAAGCGGCCGAGCTGGTCGAGCTCGCGCTTCATGTCGGTGTTGAGCAGCGTCTCGTAGCCCTCGCGGCCGCCCCACAGCACGTAGTTGGCGCCGCCAAGCCGATGCGTCACCTCGAGTGCGGCACGCACCTGTCCCGCCGCGTAGGTGAAGACATCGGGATCCGGATTGGTCGCGGCGCCCGCCATGTAGCGGCGGTGCGAGAACAGATTGGCCGTGCCCCATAGCAGCCGCACCTTGGCAGACGCCATCTTCTGCTCGAACAGGTCGCCGATCGCATTGAGATTGGCGACCGACTCCTTCAGCGTCGCGCCTTCCGGCGCCGCATCGACGTCGTGGAAGGTGAAGAACGGCACGTCGAGCAGCCGGAACAAGTCGAACGCGACATCGGCCTTGGCGCGCGCCATCGCCAGCGCATCGTCGCCATGCTGCCACGGCCGCAGGAAGGTCTCGCCGCCGAACGGATCGCTGCCCGGCCAGCAGAACGAATGCCAGTAGCAGACCGCGAAGCGCAGATGGTCCTCCATCCGCTTGCCCCGGATGACGCGATGCTTGTCGTACCAGCGGAACGACAGCGGGCTGCGCGACTCGGGCCCGCCATAGCTCACGGTTGCGCCGGTCTGGAAGAAGGGAGCCTGGACGTTCACGAGATGCACTCCTTGAGAGCAGGATAGAGCTTGCGCCATTGCGCGTAGGCTTCGTCGTAAGCGGCGCGCTGCGGCGCACGGGGTTCGAAACTCTGCAGCCGCTGCGGCTTGCGGCAGACATCGGCCGGGGCTGCGCCGGTCGCGGCCAGACGGCCGAGCCTGGAAGCACCGATGGCGGCGCCGACCTCGCCCTCCTCGACCCGGTGCACGGTGACGCCGAGCACGTCGGCCATGATCTGCGCCCACAACACCGAGCGCGAGCCGCCGCCGACGAGATCGAGTTCTGTGATCGGCTGCGCGCTGCGCGCGAGCGCGGCGAACATGTCGCGCGAGGGCAAACGCCACGCCCTCCAGCACCGCCTGCACGAGATCACCGCGGCCGGCGGCGCTGCGCAGGCCGACCAAGGCGCCGGCGGCATGGGCATCGTTGTGCGGCGTGCGCTCGCCGTCGAGATAAGGCAGGAACTGCACGGGGCTCGGACGTTCGACGCTGATGCCGAGCGGCGCCAGCAGCGCGGCTTCCGGCGTCTCGAGAATGCGCGCCAGCCACGCCAGCGAGGCCGCGGCCGACAGCATCACGCCCATCTGGTGCCAGAGACCGCCGAGCGCATGGCAGAACGCATGCACGGCCGCTTCCGGCGCCGGCGCGAAGCGGTCGGTCACCCGGAACAGCACGCCTGAAGTGCCGAGCGACAGGAAGGCATCGCCGGGCGTGATGGCACCGAGCCCGATTGCGCTCGCCGCGTTGTCGCCGGCGCCGCCCGCGATCACGACGTCAGCGCCCATGCCCCAGCGCCGCGCCAGCCCGGGCGACAACACGGCGCTGCGCTCATTGCCTTCGACCAGACGCGGCATGTGATCGAGACCGAGCCCGGTCGCCGCCAGCAGTTTCTCCGACCAGCGCCGTGCGCCGACATCGAGCCACAGGGTGCCGGCCGCGTCCGACATGTCCTCGACCATCTCGCCGGACAGCCGATAGCGCACATAGGCCTTCGGCAGCAGCACCTTCGCGACCTCGGCAAGATCTTCGGCTCGTGCTTCGCCACCCAGACGAGCTTCGGCGCGGTGAAGCCGGGCATCGCGAGATTGCCGGCGATCGTGTGCAGTTCGGGGCATCGGCGTTCGAGCTCGGCGCATTCGGCCTGCGAGCGGCCGTCATTCCACAGGATTGCCGGCCGCAGCGGCCGGCCGGTGCGGTTCAGCAAGGTGGCGCCGTGCATCTGGCCGGACAGGCCGATGCCGCTGACGGCAGCGGTCTCGCGCGGACGCTCCCGCGCGAGACCATCGACCGCGCCGATGACGGCCTCGACCCAGTGATCCGGATTCTGCTCGGACCACAGCGGCTGCGGATGCGACAGCGCCAGCGGACGCCCGGCGCTCGCGATCAGCGCGCCCGTATCGTCCTCCAGCACGGCCTTCACGCCGGATGTGCCGACATCCAGTCCGAGAAACACGACTCCACTCCTCCCACACCGACCGCCAGGCGCTTCGGCGATCTGCTGTCGCCTCGAAACCAGCGCCTCGGTCGTTTTTCATTCCGTGCTCAGGCCGACCGCGTCACCGCGGCCGTCCGCTCACGGCAGATTGTCCCGCATGACGATGTCGATGCGGATCGTCTCCTGTTCGCTCAGGATCGGCTCGCCGCGCGCCAGCGCCAGGAGCACGCGCACCGCTGAGCGCGCCTCGTGTCCCGGGTTCTGCGAAATCACCGCGTCCATGACGCCGTTCAACAGCAGCTTGCGCGTCAGTGCCGTCACGTCGTGGCCGACGAACACGATGTCGCCGGCGCGCCCCGACTCGGTCAGCGCCTTGGCGACGCCGGCCGTGCCGGCGCCGACATTGTAGAGCCCGACGATGTCGCGATGCTCGGTCAGCAGCTTGCGCATGAGGTGCTCTGAGCGATCGTCCACGTCATGCCCCTCAGCGACTGGCAAAACCTCAAGTTGCTGAAACTCCGCCGCCAGAACCTGGCCGAAGCCGAAGATGCGCTCGGCATGATCGCGCAGGCTTTGCGAGCCCGCCATGATCGCGACCCGCCCGCCTTGCCGCCGGCGAAGCGTCCGACCAGCGCGCCCGCGGTGCGGCCAGCGGCGATGTTGTCGATGCCGACATAATGATGCCGCCGCGACGACGGCACGTCCGACACCAGCGTCACCACCTTGGCGCCGGACTCGACGAGATCGTTGATCGCCGCGCGCACGCTCGGATGATCGAGCGCCACCACCGCGACGCCATCGACCTGACCGACGAGTTGCTCGAGCTTCGCGGCCAGCACGGCCGCATCAAACACGTCGGTCGTGACGACATCGACCGAGAGCCGGCGCGCGGCCATCCAGCTCGCCAGATCGCCGAGATGCGCCTGGATCTGCTGCATGAAGGGATTGGCGCCGGACGGCATCACGAAGGCAAAGCGCCGCGCGCGGGCACGGGCGAGTTCAGAGGCCGCCGCATGCGGCTGGAACGCGCTGCGCGCCATCGCGTCCTTGACGCGTCGCACCGTATCCGGGCGCACGCCCGGCCGGTTGTGCAGCACGCGGTCGACGGTGGCGAGGCTCACGCCCGCCTGTCGCGCGATATCCCGCAATGTCAGCGGCGCGTTCATGGTCCTCCCCTTTGGGTTGAGGACCATAGCGCGGTTTTTGAGGTGCGCAACTCATTTTTGAGGGCGGCCTGCCCGGCCGCGCCTGAAGCCCCGAGAGAGCTAGACGAAAACGACCTCGATCCGCTTGTCGGACCGCGACGTCCATGCGGCAGCCGCGCGAGAAACCGTCGCTGGCGATCGCGAGCTTGAAGTGCTCCGGCAGGTCGGCCGTGGAGATCACGTCCAGTGCAGCCGCGTTTTCGGACAGCGCACGGACCGTGCAGTCGAACGTCGACCGTCCGGCGTTGAACGCGATCTGCCCCGCCTTGAACACGCGGCGCAGCGCGGGCGCGATCGACGGTGACGCCTCCACCCAGGCGATCACCTGGTTTCGGCCGTTGTTCTTGGCGGAATACATCGCCATGTCGGCCCGCTCCTGCATGGCATCGAAGCCCAGCCGGGGAGTCAGATCCGCGGCTCCGAAGCTGGCGGTGACCCTGATCGGTCCGCATGGCGTGTCGATCGACAGGCCGGCGACCGCCGACCGCATCTTCTCGAGCACCGCCAGCCCGTCGTGCAGACCCGTATGCGGCAGCAGGATGCCGAACTCCTCGCCGCCGAGACGGCCGACGACGTCGGAACTCCGCAGGACGGACCGCCAGGTCTCGACCAGCCTGGACAGGACGAGATCACCGACGGCATGGCCGTAAGTGTCGTTCACCGACTTGAAGTGATCGATGTCGACCATGGCGTAGGTCAGCTTGTGGCCGTGCCGCTCGGCCAGCGCCCGCAAACGCTCGCCTTCGTTGTGGAAGGCGCGGCGCGACAGCGCGCCGGTGAGACCGTCGCGCATGCTCAGCTTGCGTAGCATCAGTTCGTCGACGGCGATCGCGGCGAGATCCTTCAGCACGTCGACATCGTGCGCGCTGAACTCGCGCGGCGTCGTGTCCATCGCGCACAGCGTGCCGACGTTCACACCGGAGATGCGCAGCTGCGCACCGGCATAGAACCGAATGAAGGGCTTGCCATGGACGAGTACGTTGTCCGCCAGCCGCGCATCCTGATGCGTGTCGGGGATGATCAGCGGCTCGCTGTCCTGGATGGCATAGTTGCACAATGCGGGCCGCCGCTCGCCTTCACGGTCGGCCATCCCCGTGGCCGCCTTGAACCATTGGCGATGACCGTCGATAAGCGTCAGGGTCGACATGGGGACGCCAAAGACCTTCCGGCACAGGCCGGTGAGACGATCAAAGGCGAGCTCGCTGGGCGTATCCAGGATGTCGAGTTCGGCAAGGGCTTCCAGGCGGCGGGCATCGTCGTGGTGGTGGGCTGACATCGGCAACTCCTCGCCGACAGCTTCTCGCGGAGGGACTTAACGCCGGATTTAGGAGGAGAATGAGCAAATTCCTAACAGGAAGCACGACGCCCGGCGGGGAACCGCCCGACGGCCGACCTGCCTGCCATCGGCCGGCCAGCCGATGTCATCTTCCGATAATAATAATCATCTTGCCATTTATCAGAATTCATGATTATCTCCCCGCATCCCGCCTCAACGAGAGGGGCGTTGCGCGCGATCGTCACGACACGCGAGGCGGGGATGCGGTGGCCGCGAGAGATCGCAGCATTCTCTTCGACGAGGGTGCGGACGAACGATCGCTTGCGGACGTGAAGTCGCAGCGGCCTGACACCCCGAAGCTGGTGTCCCGCGCGACGCGCGAATGCGCGTCGTCGCGAATGGTGGCCAACAAGCCCGGCGCACCAGGGCGACTGCGTATAAGCGTGAAGACACCGCGCAGGGAATGCCGGATGCTCGGCTGCACCTGTGGTACCTGCCGCCTGCATTTTTTTCGCAGGCGGGCCATGGGTGAGGCCTTCACCCGGCATTCCCTGCGCCCTCTCGATTTTGGAGGGACGAACCAGCCGCGCAGCTCGGGCATCATTTGCCGCGAGAACGCTTCGCCTCGCCCATCGCTGTTTGAGCCGTGAATCAGTACTGCCCACTGCTGATCGGAGCGAATGGTGGGCACGGCGCGCGAGAGAGTGCGGCAGACGACGGCCGGCTCGGCGCGCCTTTGCCCACCCTACCGATTGCAGCTCAGAACGGCAGCCCGACATAGTTCTCCGCCAGCGACCGCTGCGCGGCCTCCGACGAGAACAGATAGGCGAGCTCGGTGTCCTGCAGCCTGTCGTCGTAGGACAGCCGGTCGGGGAAGCGATGCAACAACGTCGTCATCCACCAGGAGAAGCGCTGCGCCTTCCAGATCCGTGCCAGCGCCCGCTGCGAGTAGCCGTCGATGCCGCGATCGTCGCCCTTTTTGTAGTGGTCGAGCAGCGCATGATAGAGATAGTAGATGTCGGATGCGGCCGAGTTCAGCCCCCGCGCGCCGGTCGGCGGCACGATATGGGCGGCGTCGCCGGCCAGGAACAGCCGGCCGTAACGCATCGGCTCGGCGACGAAGCTGCGCAGCGGCGCGATGCTCTTCTCAATCGAGGGCCCGGTGATCAGCTTGGCCGCGATCTCCGCGGGCAGGCGGCGCTTCAGCTCCTCCCAGAACGCGTCGTCGCTCCAGTCCTCGACCTTGTCGGTCAGCGGCACCTGGACATAGTACCGGCTCAGCACCTGCGAGCGCAGCGAACACAGCGCGAAGCCGCGCTCGTGCTTGGCATAGATCAATTCCGGCGACACCGGCTTGGTGCGCGACAGCACGCCGAGCCAGCCGAACGGATAGACCCGCTCATATTCCGTGAGCTTGTCGTTAGGGATCGATTTGCGGCTGACGCCATGAAAACCGTCGGCGCCGATGATGTAGTCGCAGTCGACGCGGATCACCTCCTCGCCGCTGCGATAGGTGACATAGGGCTTGTCGGACGCGATGTCGTGCGGCGTCACGTCGGCCGCGTTGTGCACGACCTTGCCGCCGAGCTTGTCGCGGGCTTCGTAGAGATCGCGCGTCAACTCGGTCTGGCCATAGACCATCACCGAGTTGCCGCCGGAATATTTGTGCAGGTCGACCCGGTCGAGCTTGCCGTCATGGGCGATGTAGAAGCCGTGATGGATCTCGCCCTCGCGGTCCATGCGCTCGCCGCACTGCGCCTCGCGCATCAGCTCGGCAAAGCCGTGCTCGAGCACGCCGGCACGGATGCGCGACAGCACGTAGTCGCGGCTGGACTTCTCCAGGATGATCGTATCGATGCCCTGCAGATGCAGGAGCTGCGACAGCATCAGGCCCGACGGGCCGCCGCCGATGATGCAGACTTGGACTTTCATGGGCGTGTTCTCCCGGATCTGCAGACGCAGGCTTGTTGGGTATGCTTTTCAGTCGCTGGTTTTAGCAAGGAATGCGCTGGGATCACTTGGATGGACGCGGCATTCTCTTGCACTTTTCCGACACAGCATACCGCGATGCAAAACGAACGCGGCGATGGTATCGGGCGGCGCCGATCAGCCTCCCGGCGGCGCAGCGCCGTCTCCAACACCGATCGCACGGCGATAGTCGCGCGGGCTCGCCCCGGTGTGCCGCTTGAAGAAGCGGCAGAAATAGGCCGGGTCCTTGAAACCGAGCTCGAACGCCAGCTTCGACACCGGCGCCGCAATATAAGTGAGCCGCCGGCACGCCTCGCGGGCCAGACGCGCATGCACGATGTCGAGCGCGGACTGGCCGGTCTCGGCCCGCGTCAACCGATTGAGCCGCTCCGGCGTCATGCCGAGCTCGTCGGCGTAGCGCGCCACCGACCAGTGATCGCGGTGATGCGCCTCGACCAGCACGATGAAGCGCGTGAACAGCGCCGCATGCCCGCTGCCACGCCGCGCGCCCTGCGACTGCCGCGCGCTCTGCTGCGCCAGCCGCCACACGATCGAGCGCCCGAGCCAGTGCGGCACCGGCGAGGCCGCGGAATCGGCCGCGGCGAACTCATCGGCGAGGTCGAC
Source organism: Bradyrhizobium oligotrophicum (assembly GCA_050641875.1). Classification (GTDB taxonomy): domain Bacteria; phylum Pseudomonadota; class Alphaproteobacteria; order Rhizobiales; family Xanthobacteraceae; genus Bradyrhizobium; species Bradyrhizobium oligotrophicum_B. The sequence continues at coordinate 4,300,963 of CP192619.1, read as the reverse complement.
GAACAGCGCGCCGATCCGGCCCGTCGCAACGGCCTGCGGCTCCAGATGCAGGATTTGCGGCGTTGCAAACAGGTCGCGCAGCGCCTCGCCTGTCGCCGGCACATCGCCCTCCACCACCGCCCGCGGATTGAAGGTGAGCACGTAGCCGTCGGTGTCGCGCGAGAAGCGGAAGGCATGGACCACGCCTGGGGGAATGATCACGGCCACCGGGCCGGTGCAGCGCTCGCGGCTTTCGTCCAAGGCAATCTCGGCCGGGCCAGCGGCGACCCAGAGGATCTGGTGCAGGCCCTGGTGCGTATGCGCCTCGATCTCCCAGCGATACAGTTTGCTGCGCACCTGGATCGGCTCGATATGCAGCATGTCCGGCTGCGCGGCGGACGCTTCGCCGTACAGCGCGAAGGCCGGGATCGACGGCTTGGTGCGAAAGCGGGGCATGAGCGGGAGCTAACCCTGAATGTCGAAAAAGTACAAGTCTTGACCGGCGTTCGTGTCTTACTCCGCAGCCAGGGCGCGATTAGGATCGTGAAAAGAACAACAACGACCATACTCAATGGAGAGGAGGCCCCGAGATGTTCACGTTCGACCCGTATTCGGCTGCGGTGGATGCCGACCCGTTCCCGTTCTACAAGACGCTGCGCGACGAGCACCCCTGCTTCTGGAGCCCGCAGGCGCAGGTGTGGATCCTGTCGCGCTATGCCGACGTGGCGGCGGCGGGCACGAACTGGCAGACCTATTCGTCGGCCAAGGGCAACCTGATGACCGAGTTGCCGAACCGCGCCGGCGCGACGCTCGGCACCACCGATCCGCCGCGCCACGACCGGCTGCGCGGCCTCGTCCAGCACGCCTTCATGAAGCGCAATCTCGAAAGCCTGTCAGGTCCGATCCGCGACATCGCGCGCGACTGCGCCGAGGCGCTGCGCGGCCAGGACCGGTTCGACTTCATCGAGGCGTTCTCCTCGAAATTCACCGTGCGCGTGCTGTTCGCCGCGCTCGGCCTGCCGCTCGGCGACGAGCAGACCGTCCGCGACAAGGCGGTGCTGATGGTGCAGAGCGATCCGGTGAGCCGCGCCAAGGGACCGCAGCACATCGCCGCCTACAATTGGATGCAGGACTATGCGGCCGGCATCATCGCGGAGCGCCGCGCGCGGCCGCAGAACGACCTGATCTCGCATTTCAGCATGGCCGAGATCGACGGCGACAAGCTCGACGAGCGCGAGGTGCTACTGACGACGACCACGCTGATCATGGCCGGCATCGAGTCGCTCGGCGGCTTCATGACGATGCTGGCGTACAATCTCGCCGATCACGCGGAAGCGCGCCGGGCGGTCGTCGCCAATCCCGACCTGCTGGCGGACGCCGTGGAAGAGTCGCTGCGCTTCAACACCTCGGCGCAGCGTTTCCGCCGCTGCCTGCAGAAGGACCTCACCCTGCACGGCCAGACCATGCGCGAGGGCGATTTCGTCTGCCTCGCCTACGGCTCCGCCAATCGCGACGAGCGGCAGTTTCCCAATCCCGACGTCTACGACATCACGCGCAAGCCGCGCGGCCATCTCGGCTTCGGCGGCGGCGTGCATGCCTGCCTGGGCTCGGCGATCGCGCGCATGGCGATCAAGATCGCGTTCGACGAGTTGCACAAGGTCGTGCCGGACTATCGCCGCACCCAGGAGCAACTGCCCTGGATGCCGTCCTCGACCTTCCGCAGCCCGATGTATCTGGAGCTGACGGTGCACTAGTCAGTCGCGAGGACGGGAGGCCTGAGCGCGCGCCTCGCCGACGGTGCGCTCCCTCGCTTCGCTTGCGCGGTGCGAGGGAGGCACCAACCGGTTTACAAGAGCTCAAACCAATGCGCCGAGATCCGCCGCGCTGAAGCCCTTCAGGCCGGCCTTGTCGCCGGACTTGATCTTGGCGACCCATTCGGCATCGCTGATCAAGGCGCGGCCGACCGCGATAAGGTCGAACTCCTCCTTGGCCATGCGCTCCAGCAGCGCGTCGAGATCAGCCGTCGTCGACGGCTTGCCGGCGAAAGCCGAGAAGAATTCATCGGACAGGCCGACCGAGCCGACGCTGATGGTCGCGGCCCCCGTGATCTTCTTGGCCCAGCCGGCGAAGTTCAGGCCCTTCTCGCCGTCGACGTCTGGGAATTCCGGCTCCCAGAAACGACGCTGCGAGCAGTGCAGGATATCGACGCCGGCCGCGACCAGCGGCTGCAGCCAGTCGGCCATCAGCGCCGGCGTCTCCTGCGAGGCGCGCCGCATAGTCCTGCTGCTTCCATTGGCTGACGCGCAGGATGATCGGGAAGTCCGGCCCCACCGCCTTGCGAATCGCGGCGACGATCTCGCCGGCAAAGCGGGAGCGCTCCTTGATCGTGGCGCCGCCATAGCGATCCTCGCGCTTGTTGGTGCCCGACCAGAAGAACTGGTCGATCAGGTAGCCATGGGCGCCGTGGATCTCGACGGTGTCGAAGCCTGTGCGCTTGGCGTCGGCCGCGGCCTGCGCGAACGCCGCAACGGTGTCGGCAATGTCGTTTTCGGTCATCGCGTTGCCGCGCGGCTTGCCGGGCGCGACCAGCCCGGATGGGCTCTCGACCGGCGCATCGGGCTCCCAGCGGCTCATGCCCTTGGTCGAGCCGGTGTGCCAGATCTGCGGCGCGATGCGGCCGCCGGCCGCATGCACGGCCGTGGCGACGCTCTGCCAGCCGGCCAGCGCGGCATCACCGTGGAAGAAGGGAATATGGGGCTCGTTGCGCGAGGCCGGGCGGTTGACGACAGTGCCCTCGGTGAGGATGAGCCCCACGCCGCCTTCGGCGCGGCGACGGTAGTAAGCGGCGTTGGCCTCGCCGGGAATGCCATTCGGCGCCGCATTGCGCGTCATCGGCGCCATGACGATGCGGTTCTTCAGCTCCAGCGACTTCAGGCGAAACGGACGAAACAGCACGCCGGTATCGAGGTCGGACATTCAGAAGGCTCCATTGCGTTCGGAACCGCCCCAGTATACTTCGTAAACCTGAAGTCAATCAGGCACCCGAAGTCGCTCAGGTATACCCGAGGAAACTGCCGTCGTGACCCTCGCCTCCCCATCAGAGACCGCCCCGCTCCGCTGCAAGCCGCAGCACTTCTCGTCGGAATGCCCGAGCCGGGTGCTGATCGACCAGATCGCCGACAAATGGTCGATGATGGTGCTGGCCGTGCTGGACGGCGGGCCGCTACGCTTCAACGCGATCAAGAAGCAGCTCGAGGGCGTCACCCAGAAGGCGCTGACGCAGTGCCTGCGCCGGCTCGAGCGCAACGGCCTCGTCGCCCGCGAGGTGATCGCGGACTCGCCCGTCGCGGTCCAGTACGAGATCACGCCGCTCGGCCGCACCCTGCAGCCGCCATTCCGCGCGCTCTATGCCTGGACCATCGCCAAGATGCCCGAGGTCGAGCAGGCCCGGCAGGCCTTCGACGAGCGCCGGGGGCGCTAATCCAGCGCGGTCGCGGGCCGCTACTGAAACGCCACCTCGGCGAAGCTGCGCAGCTTGCGCGAATGCAGCCGTTCGGACTCCTGGTGCTTGAGAAGCTCCAGCGCCTTCAAGCCGATCTGGAGATGCTGGCCAACGCGCTGGCGATAGAAGTCGCTGGCCATGCCGGCGAGCTTGATTTCGCCATGCAGCGGCTTGTCGGAGACGCAGAGCAAGGTGCCGTAGGGCACGCGGAAACGATAGCCGTTGGCGGCGATCGTGGCCGACTCCATGTCGAGCGCGATGGCGCGCGACTGCGAGAGGCGATGGATCACGGCCGGGCCGGAGATCTCCCAATTGCGGTTGTCGACGCTGGCCACGGTGCCCGTGCGCATCACCCGCTTCAGCTCGAACCCGGAATAGCCGGTGACCGTCTCCACGGCCTCCTCGAGCGCGACCTGCACCTCGGCGAGCGCCGGGATCGGCACCCAGGGCGGCAGCTCCTGGTCGAGCACATGGTCCTCGCGGACATAGCCGTGCGCCAGCACGTAATCGCCGAGCCGCTGCGTGTTGCGCAGGCCCGCGCAGTGGCCGACCATCAGCCAGGCATGCGGCCGCAGCACCGCGATGTGGTCGGTGACGTTGCGCGCGTTCGATGGGCCGGTGCCGATATTGATCAGCGTGATGCCCTGGTGCCCCGGCTCGACGAGATGAAGCGCCGGCATCTGCGGCGTGCGCGCCGGCGCGGAGCCGGCGGTGCCGCCGCCGAGACGGGCATTGCGGGTGATGACGTTGCCCGGCTCGACGAAGGCCTCGGCTACGCCCTGCCCGGCCGCCAGTTGCTGGCGGCCCCAATCCGCGAAGGCGTCGACATAGAACTGATAGTTCGTGAAGATCACGAAGTTCTGGAAATGGTCCGGGTCGGTGCCCGTATAATGATAGAGCCGGCGCAGCGAGTAGTCGACGCGCGCGGCGCGAAACAGCGACAGCGGCTCCGGCATTCCCGGCTTCAGCTCGAGCGTGCCGTCGGCGATGGCATCGTCCATGGTCGCGAGATCAGGCGCGTCGAACACGTCGCGCAGCGCGCGCGTCACCAGCGGGCTCTCAGCGATGCGGCAACGCCGTCTCGATGTTGATGTCGCGCCGATAGGCGAAATGCACCGGGATCGGCTCGGCGGATTCCCCGATCTCGACCGGCACGCCGTGGTTCTCGATCAGCAGACGGATCTGCTCGGTCAGATACGAGCGGAACAGGTCCGGCCGCGTGATGCTGGTCTCGTGCACGCCGGGCCCTGCGACGAAGCCGTAGGCGAGCCGCGAGTCGAGCCGCGCGTGACTCGCGGTGGTCAGGCGCACGAACGGGTAAGTCGCACGGATTCGCGTTGGCGGCACGACGCCGTTGGCATAGGCCTCGAAATGGCCGCGCAGGAACGCCGTGTTGCGCTCGTAGATCTCCTCAAGCCGGGCCACCGCGGCGGCGGCGTCGGTGAACCTCTCGGTTGGAAACGCTTGCGGCGATTGAACGGTCACGGGCGGCCTCATCTTGCTGGGGCCGATGGTAAGCGAAGCCGCCGCTCCTGCGCAACGCTGGTCGGCGGGCAACGCCGACGTCGTCGGGAAGCCCTCCCCGCGCGCCATGCGCGCGCGAGGAGGAAATGTCTCAGCCCTTGGCGAGCTGCTCGTCGAGGTCGTGCAGCACCTGGTAGCAGGGCAGAACCTGGGCGACGGACGCATTCGGCTCACGGCCCTCGCTGATCGCGGCGAAGAACTCGCGGTCCTGCAGCTCGATGCCGTTCATGGAGACATCGACCTTGGAGACGTCGATCTTCTCCTCCTTGCCGTTCACCAGATCGTCGTAGCGGGCAATGTAGGTGCCGGTGTCGCCGATGTAGCGGAAGAAGGTGCCGAGCGGGCCGTCATTGTTGAACGACAGCGACAAGGTACAGATCGCGCCGTTGGCGGCCTTGAGCTGGATCGACATGTCCATCGCGATGCCCAAGGTCGGGTGGATCGGCCCCTGGATCGCATTGGCCTTCACGATCGGCGAGCCCGCCTGATAGGCGAACAGGTCGACGGTGTGAGCGGCGTGGTGCCACAGCAGGTGATCCGTCCAGCTGCGCGGCTGGCCCAGCGCGTTCATGTTGGTGCGGCGGAAGAAGTAGGTCTGCACATCCATCTGCTGGATGTGGAACTCGCCGGCCTTGATCTTCTTGTGCACGAACTGGTGGCTCGGGTTGAAGCGGCGGGTGTGGCCGCACATCGCGACCAGCTTGGTCTCCTTCTGCAGCTCGACGACCTGCTGCGCATCCTTCAAGGAGTCGGCGAGCGGAATCTCGACCTGCACATGCTTGCCGGCCTTGAGGCAGTCGATCGCCTGCGCGGCGTGCATCTGCGTCGGCGTGCAGAGAATGACCGCGTCGACTTCCGGCAGCTTGAGGCTGTCGGCGAGCTCGGTCGAGACGTGCTTGATGCCGTATTTGTCGGCGACTTCCTTGGTCTGGTCGAAGCGGCGGCCGACCAGCGACACAACCTCGACGCCGTCGATGTTCTTGATGCCGTCGAGATGTTTGATGCCGAAGGCGCCGGCGCCGGCGAGCGCGACCTTGATGGTCTTGGCCATATCAGTTGTTCTCCAGGATCAGATGGCCGACGGCCGTGTTGCTGGCCGGCACATGGTAGAAGCGGTGACGCACGGTCGGCGCGTTGCCCTTCTTGGTCTCGTTGACGTCGCTCATGGCGCCACGCGCGATCAGCCACATCACGAGCTCGATGCCCTCGCTGCCGGCCTCGCGGACGTAGTCGATATGCGGCACCTTGGACAGGCCCTCGGGATCGTTGATCAGCTTGTCCAGGAACATGTTGTCCCATTCGCGGTTGATCAGACCGGCGCGCGGCCCCTGCAGCTGATGGCTCATGCCGCCGGTGCCCCAGATTCTGCACGTTGAGCGGCTCGTCATAGCTCTCGATCGCCTTGCGGATTGCCTTGCCGAGCATGAAGCAGCGGCGGCCCGACGGCACCGGATATTGCACGACGTTGACCGCGAACGGGATCACCGGGCACGGCCAGGCATCGACCTGGCCGAAGATCAGGCTGAGCGGCACGGTGAGGCCGTGGTCGACATCCATCTTGTTGACGATGGTGAGATCGAAATCGTCCTGAATCACCGACTGCGCGATGTGCGCGGCGAGCTTCGGATGGCCGATCACCTTCGGCACGGGGCGCGGGCCCCAACCTTCGTCGGCCGGCTGATACTCGGCCGCGGTGCCGATCGCGAAGGTCGGAATCATGTCCAGGCTGAAGGCGGTCGCGTGGTCGTTGAAGACCAGGAACACGACGTCCGGCTTCTGCTCCTTCTCCCACTGCTTGGCGAAGTCGTAGCCGGCGAACACCGGCTTCCAATAATCCTCGCCGGTCTTGCCGAGATCGAGGGCCGCGCCGATCGCCGGAACGTGCGAGGTGAAAACGCTTGCGGAGATTTTTGCCATTTACTTCTTCTCCCCGGTGTAGCGGTTGCCCTCGACCGAGCGGCCGCCCTTGATCATCATCTCGCGATACTGGTCTTCGGTCATGCCGGTCATGCTGCCGGCCATCTGCTGGAAGCTCTTGCCGTCGGTCGCGCCGATCTTGGCGAGGAAGTAGATGTTGCCGCCGAGCGCAATGCAGCGGTTGAGGTCGCGGTCGAGCACCGCCTGCTTCTGCTCCTCGCTCATCGGCCATTCGTCGAGATAGGCGCGCTCATTGGCCTTGAAGCGGGCGCGGTTCTCCGCCTTCATCAGCGACATGCAGAACTGGTTGAGGTGATAGCCCATCCGCGACATGTCCGCGTCGAAGATGGTCGTGCCGGGAACGTCGGTATAGGGTTTGTCGAGCGACATCGCTTCCCTCCTTCAGGATTCTTCGGGCCAGTACAGCCGCATCGGATTGTCGACCAGGAGCTTCTGCTGCAGCTCTGCGGTGACGGCGATATGCGGAATGAAGTCGACCAGGAGGCCGTCGTCGGGCATGTGGTCCTTCAGGTTCGGATGCGGCCAATCGGTTCCCCAGAGCACGCGATCCGGGAAGGTCTCGACGATCCGCTTCGCAAACGGCACCACGTCCCGATAGGCGTTCTGCTCACCGTTCAGCGCCGGCGGTCCCTTGACCGAGAGACGCTCCGGGCAGCTCACCTTGGACCACACATTCGAGTGCTCGCGCATGAACTTCACGAACAGCTCGAACTCGGGACCATCGACCGGCTTGGTCACGTCGGGGCGGCCCATGTGGTCGACGACGACCGTGGTCGGCAGCGAGGTGAAGAAGTCCCACAGCTCCGGCAGATCGACGGCCTCGAAATAGATCACCACATGCCAGCCGAGCTTGTTGATGCGGTTTGCGATCTCGATCAACTCGTCCTTGGGCGTGAAATCGACCAGACGCTTGACAAAGTTGAAGCGGACGCCACGCACGCCGGCGTCGTGCATCGCCTGCAGCTCGGCGTCGCTGACGCTGCGCTTGACGGTGGCGACGCCGCGGGCCTTACCGTTGGAATGCACGAGCGCATCGACCATGGCGCGGTTGTCGGCGCCGTGGCAGGTCGCCTGCACCACGACGTTGCGGGCGAAGCCGAGATGGTCGCGCAGCGCATAAAGCTGCTGCTTGGAGGCATCGCAGGGCGTATATTTGCGCTCGGGCGCATAGGGAATTCGGCGCCGGGGCCGAACACGTGGCAATGCGCGTCGACGCTGCCGGCCGGCACCTTGAAGTGCGGCTTCGACGGGCCTTCGTACCAGTCCAGCCATCCGGGGGTCTTCTGGAACTCCATGAGGTTCCCTACTCCTTGGACTTGATCTTGTTGATGATACGATCGGCCTCGGTACGCCAATCCGGGCTGCGCGCGAAGTCCTTGGTGCCGCGCGTGCCAAACAGCCCGTCGTCGGCGAGATCGGCGACCCAGGCCTGGCGCTCGGCGGTGCCTTCCGCCGACCACGGCGTCAGCCCGATGTCACGCACGGTCTCGGCCACCTCCCTCACCTCCTCGGCGCGGCGGCGGCCATGCTCGATCACGCGCTGAAAGAAATAGGCGCCCTGCTTCTCCCAGTCGATGCCCGGGAAGGTTTCCTTCAGCGAGGCCAGCACGGCGTCCTCGACGCCATAGGCGCGCGCGGTGGTGAAGCTCTCGATCACCATCGCCTCGAGGCCCTTGATCATGATGCTGCGGCACATCTTGGTGGCCGAGGCCACGCCGAGCTTGTCGCTGGCAGGCTTCGCGGCAAAGCCGAGATCGTTGAGCAGCGGCGCCAGCTCGCGCGCACCGGCGCCGCCAAGCAGCAGCGGCACCTTGATGCGATAGGGCGGCACCGAGGTCATGACGGCGCCTTCGACATAGCGCCCGCCGGCCCCGTCGATCAGCGCGGCCGCGCGCTGCTTGGCGCCGGGCGAGGCCGAGTTGAAGTCGAGGAACCAGGCGCCCGGCTTGATCGCCGGAGCGCAGGCTTCCGCCACCGCCACGTCCTGGCTGGCGGTGACAGCGGAGACGATGAAATCGGCCTGCGCCGCCAGTTCGGCATGCGAGGCTGCGAGCGTCACGCCGATGCTCTCGGCGTGGGCGCGCATCGCGTCGCCGCGCGAGTCCGCCAGCTTCACGTCATAGGCCGAGACGCGCACGCCGTCCTTGCGCAGATCCTCGGCGAGGATCTTGCCGACCTCGCCGTAGCCGATAAGCCCGACATGCCACTGGTTCGACGCCGCGGTCATCGCTCAGTCAATATACTTGAGCCCGGCCTTCGCCAGCGGCTCGCGCATCTTGTACATGTCGAGGCCGAGCACGCCCGACGCCAGCTTCTCGCGCTTGTCGGCCTCGTTGGCCTCGCGGGCAGCCGCTGCGTCCGCGGCATGGTGGGCAACAGCGGCCGGCACGACGACGATGCCGTCGACATCAGCGACGATCACGTCACCCGGATTGACGGCAACGCCCGCGCAGACGATCGGGATGTTGACCGAGCCGAGCGTCGCCTTGACCGTTCCCCGCGCCGAAATCGCGCGCGAGAACACCGGGAACTGCATCTCGGTGAGATCGGCCACGTCGCGCACGCCGCCGTCGATCACGAGTCCCTGGGCGCCGCGGGCGCGGAAGCTGGTGGCCAGGAGATCGCCGAAGAAGCCGTCGGTGTTCTCGACCGTGCAGGCGGCGACGACGACGTCGCCGGGCTGGATCTGCTCGGCCGCGACATGCAGCATCCAGTTGTCGCCGGGCTGCAGCAGCACGGTGACCGCCGTGCCGCACATTTTCGCGGTCGGATAGATCGGACGCATGTAGCACTGCATCAGCCCGACGCGTCCCATCGCCTCGTGAATGGTGGCGACGCCGAATTTCGACAGCTTCTCCACCGCCGCCTTGTCGGCGCGGGTGATCTTCGTCTTGACGATGCCGAGATTGTTCATGGATGTGCTCATCTCGCTGGTCCTAATTCACTTGCCCTTGGCCTTCAACGCGGCGTCGAGACGCGGGAACACGCGGCGGGCATTGCCTTCGTAGATCTGGTGGCGCTGCTCGGGGGTCAGCTTGGCGGCCTCGATGTAGCGCTTGGTGTCGTCGTAGTAGAAGCCGGTCTCGGGATCGATGCCGCGGACGGCGCCGATCATCTCGGATGCGAACAGGATGTTGTCGATCGGGATCACGCCGGTCAGCAGGTCTATACCCGGCTGGTGATACACGCAGGTGTCGAAGAAGATGTTGTTGAGCAGGTGATCCTTCAACAGCGGCTTCTTCAGCTCCTGCGCCAGGCCGCGGAACCGGCCCCAATGATACGGCACCGCGCCGCCGCCATGCGGGATCAGGAACTTCAGGGTCGGGAAGTCCTTGAACAGGTCCGAGGTCAGGCACTGCATGAACGCCGTGGTGTCGGCGTTGAGATAATGCGCGCCGGTGGTGTGGAAGCAGGCGTTGCAGCTGGTCGAGACGTGGATCATCGCGGGGATGTCGAGCTCGACCATCTTCTCGTAGATCGGATACCAGTGCCGGTCCGACAGCGGCGGCGAGGTCCAGTGGCCGCCGGACGGGTCCGGGTTCAGGTTGATGCCAACGAAGCCGTATTCCTTGATGCACTTCTCGAGCTCGGGAATGCAGGTCTTGGGGTCGACGCCCGGCGATTGCGGCAGCATCGCGACGCCGATGAAATTGTCCGGGAACAGCTTGCTGACGCGGTAGCACAGCTCGTTGCGAGATCCCAGCCCAGGTCGAGGACACCTGGAAGTCGCCGATGTGGTGGGCCATGAAGCTCGCGCGCGGCGAGAACACGGTGAGGTCGCTGCCGCGCTCCTTCATCTTCTTGAGCTGGTTGCTCTCGATGCTCTCGCGCAGCTCGTCGTCGCTGATCGAAAGCTCCGACGCCTTGGGCATGACGGAGGGATCCTTGATGCCCGCGATCTGCCGGTTGCGCCACTCTTCCAGCGCCTTCGGAGCCGTCGTGTAATGTCCGTGCACGTCGATGATCACGTCAGTCTCTCCCTCAGATTGTCTCGCGAGCCAGGCAGCGCTCTCAATGCGCCGCCACGGGGGCGCCGACATCCTTGCCGCTGGCGCGGCCTCCCGGTCCCACGACCTGCTTTACCACAAGGGCGAGCGCCGCGATCAAGCCGGGAACTGCGATCACGGTGAAAATCTCGCTGAAGGTCAGGTGCCGCGCGGTCAGTTCGGCGACCAGGAAGGAGCCGGCAATACCGCCGAAGCGGCCGATGCCCATCATCCAGGCGACGCCGGTGGCGCGGCCCTGGGTCGGATAGAAGGCGGCCGCCAGCGCCGGCAGCGACGACTGCGCCGTGTTCATGACGACGCCGGCGACGAACACGATCACCACCAGGAAGCCTATGTTGCCGGCCGCCTGCCCGATCAGGAAGATCGTCACCGCCGTCAGCGCATAACCGATGGCGACGATGCGGTTGGCGTTGAAGCGGTCCATCAGCACGCCGAAGAACACCGCGCCGACGCCGCCGAGCGGGAACAGCGCCGAGATCAGGGTCGCGGTCTGCGGATTGAGCCCGACATCCTTGAACAGGATCGGCATCCAGTTGATCAGCGAATAGAAGATCACGAGCCCCATGAAATAGGTGAGCCACAGCATCAGCGAGCCGATGCGCAGCACCGGCGACAGCACCATGCCGATGCCGGTCGCGTTGACGCGGCGGGTGGTCTCGGCGTGCTCCGGCTCCAGCATCACGAACTGGCCGACATCGGAGGCGGCAGCGGAGACCCTGCGCATGACTTTACGGACGCGCTCGACAGTGGCGCCACGCGACAACAGGTAATGCACCGACTCGGGCAGGATCGCGATCAGCAGCACGGTCAGCACCAGCGGGGTGACGCCGCCGAGCACCAGCACGCTGCGCCAGCCCCATTGCGGGATCATCCACGCCGCGAGAAAGCCGCCGCAGGCTGCGCCCAGCGGAAAGCCGCAGAACATCAGGTTGGTCATGGTCGCGCGCAGCCGGCCCGGGCAATATTCGCTGAGCAGCGTCACCGCGTTCGGCATGGCGGCACCGAGGCCGATGCCGGTGACGCAGCGGAGCACGGTCAATTCGGTGAGGTTGGTCGCGAACGCCGAGGCGAGACAGGCGATGCCGAAGATCAGCACGGCGCCGACCAGCACCAGCTTACGGCCGAGACGATCGGCAATCGGCCCCGCGAACAGCGCCCCGCCGGCAAGGCCGAACAGCGCCGCGCTCAGCACCGGTCCCAGCGCCGATTTCTCGATGCCCCACTCCTTCAGGAGCGACGGCGCGATGAAGCCGATCGCCGCGGTATCGAAGCCGTCGAGCAGCACGATGACGAAGCCGAGCGCGAAGATCAGCCACTGGAAGCCGGAAAACGGGTGATCGTCGAGAAAGGCCTGGACGTCGACACGGGCGGTCGTTGGCATCGCTTCTGCTTCCTTGGGGACGGGGTTCTTGCTCGTTTGCCGAGGTCCGCAAGGGCGCGCGATCCACGCGCGATCCTGTCCTTCTGCGTCGGCGGCTTGACAGGGTATGTGACCGAGCGGAACGACGCGCGCCAGCACCGGGCGGCTTCTATCAGCTATTCCGAAACGGCATAAGATATCAGATGAGCCATGCTGATTTTAGAATGGGTCTGGAGTGCTCTGGCTGCGATCGACGCGACGTCGAAGCTCCGGCTCCACCCTCCCCTGGAGGGGAGGGTCGCCTCACGGGGAGCGAAGCGACACGTGAGGCGGGTGGGGTGATCTCTCCACACGCACCAGCGTCCGTGGAGAGATCACCCCACCCCGCTCGCCCGCTGCGCGCGCGATCGACCCTCCCCTCCAGGGGAGGGTGGGACCTTCCGATCCGAAGCAGATCGCAACTACCGCGGCAGCTTCCTGATCAGCGCCGTTGCCAGCTTCATCGTGTGCTGGGCCAGGGGCGTCGGGCGCTTGTGCGCCGACGTCACGAAGCACAGCACGCTGGTCGGGGCCGGATCGGTCAGCGGCCGGATCACGAGCTCGCTGGCGCGGCCCGAGGCGGCGACGCCACTGGGGGTCAGCACGGCGTGGCCGTAGCCGGCGCAGACGAGGTCGATGATCGAGGGCACGCTCGATACCTCCCAGGCGATGTCGAGCTTGATCCCGGCGAGCGCGGCCTGCGTCTCCAGCAGGCGGCGCATCGCGTGAACCCGCTCCGGCATGATCAGCTGGTAGTGCGACAGCTCGGCCATCGGCAGCGGCGCGGTGACCCGGCGCTTGCCCTTGGGAGCGTGGCTCACCAGCGCCAACGGCTCCTGCAGCACCGGCGTGATCTCGATGCCAGCTTGCGCCTCCGGATTGTAGACCATGCCGACATCGATGCGTCCGGTGGTGACCCACTCCACCACATGCGTCGACAGGCCCTCGACGACGGCCAGTCGCGCCGCCGGATACTCCTTGCGGAAGCGATCGATCAGCGGCAGCGTCAATTGCCGCGCGATGCTCGGCGGCAGGCCGATGGTGACGCGGCCGACCGGCGCATCGCGGCTGGCGCCGAGGTCCTCGCGCGCATGCGCCACCAGTTGCAGCACGCCGACGCTGTGGTCGAGCAGCCGCTTGCCGGCCTCCGTCAGCGCGACGCCCCGTCCGTTGCGCGCGAACAACTGCTGCTTCAGTTCGGATTCCAGCGCCCGCACCTGCCGCGACAGCGCCGGCTGCGCGACGTCGAGCACCGCGGCCGCCTTGCTGAACGAGCCGAGCTCGGCGACCTGGACGAAATATTCGAGCTGCTTGAGGTTCATGGGTGGAGGCCTCGAGCATCAGGCGTGAGTATGCGCAAGTGCCCGCGACACCCACGACTGTCGTCCCGGCGAACGCCGGGACCCATAACCACCGGCCCTCGTGGCCAACAAAAGAAGACGACGCGGAGCCTTTTCCAACAATCGGCCGTCCGCGGTATGGGTCCCGGCGTTCGCCGGGACGACAGCGGAATGCGAGGCGGCGTTGTGCCCAATGGTCTCCAGCTTCGCCCCATCAACCGCCCCAGCTCAATTCAGCACGTTCACCGCAAAGTTCAGCGCCGACGCGAACGCGACCCAGCACGCATAGGGCACGAACAGCAGCGCCGCGATCCGGTCCTCGCGCCATTGCATCACGATGAAGGTCACGATCAGCACGAACATGCTGGCGATGATCGCGAACGCGACCCACATCAGATGCGCGGTGAAGAACACCGGCGACCAGGCGAAGTTCAGCACCAGCTGTCCCCACCACACCTGCATCACCGCACCGCTTTCGACACGCTCATAGGTGCGCCAGCCGGCCACCGCGATCATGATGTAGAGCACCGTCCAGGCGATCGGAAACAGCCAGCCCGGCGGGGTGAACCAGGGCTTGTTGAGCGAGCCGTACCAGGCGCCGGGCATGTTGGAGGCGCCGATGATCCAGCCGCCTCCGACCACGAGAACCAGCAGGACGAGGAGATGCAGGATGGATCGGTTCATATTCCGCTCGGCGTGATTTTCAGGAGGAGAGTCTCGGCCCGTCCGCCGGCGCCCGGCAGCCATGCGGCCGAGGCACCCACGCGCGCACTGGACAGGGCTGCCCGGGACGCGTAGCCAGGACATAACACAATGCGAGGAAAAGTCAGGGTTTTCGCCCTGATACCAACGTCCAGGGACCGGAACGCCGATCACGTCCGCGCCGGGTCCTGATACCAGGAAACGGAGTTCCGTCAGTGGCTGATTCCCCGGCCCTCTCTTCAGCCATCGCCTCGATCGCGGCCGTCGAAGCCGGCCTCGCCGCGCAAGGCTATATCGCCAGCCGCCAGATCGCGACCGCGGTCTACCTGTCGCAGGCGATCGACAAGCCGATCCTGGTCGAGGGCCCGGCCGGTGTCGGCAAGACCGAGCTTGCCAAGGCGATCGCCGCCTGGCGCGGCCTGAAGATGATCCGGCTGCAATGCTATGAGGGTCTCGACGAGGCCAAGGCGCTGTACGAGTGGAAATACGCCAAGCAGTTGCTCTACACCCAGATCCTGAAGGACAAGCTCGGCGAGGTGCTCGGCGGCGCCCAGACCCTGCATGCCGCGCTGGCGCAACTGCATGATTTCGGCGACGTGTTCTTCTCCAAGGAGTTCGTCGAGCCGCGGCCGCTGCTGCAGGCCCTGCTCGAACCGAACGGCTGCGTGCTCCTGATCGACGAGATCGACAAGTCCGACGCCGAGTTCGAATCGCTGCTGCTGGAGATCCTCTCGGACTTCCAGGTCACGATCCCCGAGCTCGGCAGCATCGCCGCCGCCAGGCCGCCGACTGTGATCCTGACCTCGAACTCCGAGCGCAACCTCGGCGACGCGCTGAAGCGGCGCTGCCTGCATCTGCACATCGGCTTCCCCGAGCAGAAGCTGGAGGAGCGCATCGTCGAGAGCCGCATCCCCGGCATCTCGCAGAATCTGCGCCGGCAGCTCGTGGCCTTCATCCACGACGTCAGAACGCTCGACCTGAAGAAGCAGCCGTCGGTCAGCGAGACCATCGACTGGGCGCGCGTGCTAGTGCTGCTGCAGGCCGCCGAACTCGGCCATGAGATCGTCAAGGACACGCTGAACGTGCTGCTCAAATACGAGTCCGACATCGAGGTGGCGCTGCCGCAGGTGACGACCTTCGTCGCCAAGGCGCAGCGCCAGAACATCTTCGGGTGAGGCCCTCATGCAGGAAAACCTGCATCGGTTCTTCCGGGCGGCGCGCGGCGCCGGCGTGCACGTCTCGCCGGCCGAGAGCATCGACGCCATGCGCGCGGTGGCGAGCGTCGGTCTCGCCGATCGTACGGTGCTGCGCGACAGCCTGCTGCTGACGCTCGCCAAGAGCGAGGACGAGAAGAAGGCGCTCGGCGCCTGCTTCGACCTGTTCTTCGCCCATGTCGATCCGGCGCAGGCCGAGGCGAATGACGAGACGCAGCAGGACGCGGCGTCGAATGAGGCCCAAACGGCCCCGCCATCCGGAGAGCCGATCGGCGGCGAGGCGGATGCGGAGCTCGGCCCCTCGCCCAGATGCTGCTGTCGCAGAACGCTGCCGACATCTCGGCCGCGATCGCCAACGCGTCCAGCGCCGTCGGGCTGTCGGAGATCCGCTACTTCACCCAGCGCGGCCTGTTCTCCAGCCGCATGCTGGAGACGATGGGCATCCAGCGGCTGCGCGACGATCTCGACAGGCTCACCGAGACCAATCCGGCGCTGGCGGAGCGGCTGCAGGCCGGGCTCGATGGCCTGCGCGACACCGTGCGCGATGCCGTCGCGCAGGCGCTGGCGCTTTACGGCCGCGAGGAAACCGAAAATCTGCGCCACGAGATCCTGCGCAACGCGCAGCTGTCGCGGATCGAGCCGCGGCAGGTCGCGGAGATGCGCGCGCTGATCCGGCAGATCGCGCGCCGCCTGAGGGAGCGCTACAGCAAGCCGCGCAAGCGCCAGCGCCGCGGCCATCTCGACGTCCGCCGCACGCTCCGCCGCAATGCGGCCTGGGGCAGTGTGCCCTTCCTCACCGCGTGGAAGCGGCGGCACCGCGACCGCCCGAAGATCGTGGCGTTGTGCGACGTCTCCGGCTCGGTCGCGCGCGTCTCCGACTTCTTCCTGCTGCTGATCCACAGCCTGCACGACGTGGTCAGCGACGTCAGGTCATTTGCGTTCTCCGGCCACCTGATCGAGGTCAGCGAGATCCTGGAGCAGAAGTCCGCCGACGAGGCGATGGCCGAGATCATGCACAAGGTCGGCTTCGGCTCATCCGACTACGGCTCGTCGCTGGTCGATTTCGAGAAGCAGTTCATGGCCTCGGTGACACCGCAGACCACGGTGATCGTGCTGGGCGATGCCCGCAGCAACAAGCTCGATCCGCGCGCCGACATCCTGAAGGCGATCTCGGAACGCGCCAAGCGCGTGGTCTGGCTCAACCCCGAAGGACGCGTGACCTGGGGCTGGGGCGATTCAGAGATGCCGCGCTACCAGACCTTCTGCAACGTCGTCCGCCCCTGCGCGACGGCTCAGCAGCTCGAGCGCGCGGTGAGCGATATCGTGTCGGCGTATCAGTAAGCCCCCGCTCTCACCCCATCATTGCGAGCGAAGCGACGCAATCCAGGACTGCCGCAAGAACTCTGGATTGCTTCGTCGCTTCGCTCCTCGCAATGACGAGAGTTCAAGTACGTAGGGTGCGCAAAGTCATCGTGCGGCGCAAGCCGCGCGATGACTTACCCACCGCAAGACTATCCGCGTAACCGGCGGCATTCGGTGTTCGACCGCAACGGTTGATGTGATGAGCCGAAGTGCTACGACACGACTCCAGCTCTACCGTCCCCCCGCCGCCCGCTTCAGCAACGCTGCGCGCTGCTGGTCGGTGAAGCTCACGCCTGACTTCTTCTCCACCACCTTCACCGCCCAAGACCGCATCGGATCATCATCCACGCGCGCCGGCTCGCGCAGGATGGCGACGCCGATCTCCAGCATCTTGGCGTCGGCCTGATGCTCGATGCCGCCGCCTCCGGCGGTCGCCAGTGCGAATGCTCCGACCGCGGCCCCGATGCCGGCAGCCAGCGCCGTCGTCACGAAGAGTTTCCAGTCCAAATCTGCCCCCTGCGCTCACCCGCCACTGCGTGGCCACGCTCGAACAGGTTCTTGTCTGTGACATGGCAATCCCAAGTCCATCGTTCGGCGGAAATCTCAGGTGGCAACCACATTTGTTCGGTTCACGAATGACACCGCATGCGATCTGTGACCTCCGTGTGATTGCCCGTCGCGTTACCATGTCGCAGCCCTCGGGCCTTGCACCGTCGGGCAAATCACAACGATGCTTGCGCCCAACCTGCTTCGTGAAGAGGGACGTACGCGTCGTCACGATACGTGAGGCAGACTGCGATGGACGCGGTTGCATCATGCGCATCTTGCGCGGACGAGTGATGCACCGTGTCCGGTGAAGTCGTGATGTCCTGATACCCCGAAGCTGGTATCACGCGCGGCAATGCCCTGCGCATTGCGTACGCAATGGTGGCCAACAAGCCGGCGCACCAGGGAGACCACGTATAAGCCGTTAAAACATCGCGCAGGGAAGGCCGGAATGTTCGGCCCACCTGTGGTTCCTGCCCCGTGCACTTTTTCACGCACGGGGGCCGCGGGTGTGGTGAACACCCGGCCTTCCCTGCGCCCTCGATTTCACCGAGGGTGGTCGATCAGCACAGCTCGGACGCATCTGCGCCGCGAGAACGCGATGTCACATCCTGAGATCCCATCATCTGGCCTGCGCGTTCGAACGTCGCCCTCAGCGCGGCACCACCG
Source organism: Bradyrhizobium oligotrophicum (assembly GCA_050641875.1). Classification (GTDB taxonomy): domain Bacteria; phylum Pseudomonadota; class Alphaproteobacteria; order Rhizobiales; family Xanthobacteraceae; genus Bradyrhizobium; species Bradyrhizobium oligotrophicum_B. The sequence goes on along the minus strand of CP192619.1, from coordinate 4,282,781 downwards.
CGGTGGCCTCAATCTCGACACGCGCCGCCTTCTCCACCAGCCTGACGACCTGCACCAGCGCCATCGCCGGATAGTGGCTGCCGAAGATCTCGCGATAGATCCTGCCGAGATCCTTCAGATTGCCGAGATACTCGTCCATGTCGACGACGTACCAGGTCAGCCGCACCAGATGCTCCGGCCCGGCGTTTCCCTCGGCCAGGATGGCGGCGATGTTCTGCAGCGCCTGCCGCACCTGCGCCACGAAGCCATCGGCCAGCGTCTCGTTCGCGTCCCAGCCGATGACGCCGCCGGTCACGACGATCCGTCCGTCCGCGCTGATGCCGTTGGCATAGCCCTTCGGCATCGGCCAGCCGCTCGGCTGCAGGACTCGCAGGCCTTCGCCCTCCTCCTGCTTCACCGCGGCGAGCGTGGGCGCTTTGGTCGTGCTCACGAACATCTCTCCCTGTCTCTGCTACGCGCCCGTGCCCGCCGATTGCGCAGTAGCAGCCTGCGCGATCTGCCGCAGGGCGAACCGCTTCAGCTTGCCGGTCTCGGTCTTGGGCAGTTGCGTCACGAACTCGATCGCACGCGGATATTTGTACGGTGCGATCTCGCGTTTGACATGCTCCTGAAGCTCGGCGACCAGCGATGGCGTGCCTTCCGCTCCCGGCGCCAGCACGACATAGGCCTTCACGATCATCCCGCGTGCCTCGTCCGGGGCGCCGACGACGCCGCATTCGGCCACGGCCGGGTGAGTCAGGAGCGACGCTTCGACGTCGGTGCCGGCGATGTTGTAGCCCGACGAGACGATCATGTCATCGGAGCGCGATTGATACCAGAAGTAGCCGTCCTCATCCATCACATAGGTGTCGCCGGTGACATTCCAGCCGTTCTGGACATATTTGCGCTGACGCTCGTCGGCGAGATAGCGGCAGCCGGTGGGACCGCGCACCGCGAGGCGCCCCATCGTGCCCGGCGGCACGTCGCGGCCCTCGTCGTCGACGATCTTGGCCTCGTAGCCCGGCACCGGCTTGCCGGTGGCGCCGGGACGAATCTCGTCCTCGACGGCGCTGATGAAGATGTGCAGCATCTCGGTCGAGCCGATGCCGTCCATCAGCTTCAGCCCGGTCGCCTTCAGCCAGGCATCGAAGGTCGGCTTCGGCAGGGTCTCGCCGGCGGAGACGCATTTGCGCAGCGAGGAGATGTCGCGGCCTGCGAGCTTGCTCAGCATCGCCCGATAGGCGGTCGGCGCCGTGAAGCAGATGGTGGCCTTGTAGCGCTCGATGGCCGCGAGCAGATCGTCCGGCGAGGTCTTTTCCAGCACGACATAGGAGGCGCCGATATGCATCGGGAACAGCACGCCACCAAAGCCGAAGGTGAATGCGAGCGGCGCCGTGCCGATGAAGCGATCGCTCTGGCTGGCGCGCAGCACGTTGCGGGCATAGCCGTCGCACACCGCGAGCATGTCGCGATGGAAATGCATGGTGCCCTTGGGATCGCCGGTGGTGCCGGAGGTGAAGGCGATCAGGCAGAGATCGTCGGAGGCGGTGTCGACTGCGGTGAACTCTGGACTGGCATCGGCGATCAGCGCTTCCAGCGAGTCGGGCTGGCCGTTGCCCCAATAGACCACCTGCTTCAGCGCCGGCGCGATCGGGCGGGTCTTTTCCATCTCGTCGGCCAGCCTGCCGTCGCACAAGGCCAGCGCGATCTGCGCCTTCTGGATCGGATAGGACAGCTCTTTGGCGCGCAGCAGCGGCATGGTGGCGACCACGATGCCGCCGGCCTTGATGACGGCCAGATAGGTGGCAACCATCATCGGGTTGTTGGCGGAGCGGAGCAGCACGCGGCCGCCGGGCACGAGGCCGAGCTTGCCGACGAGAACGTTGGCGATCCTGTTCACCAGCGCCTGCAGCTCGCGATACGTGTAGCTGATGTCAGCGCTGATGATGCATGGCGCGTCGCCCCGCCCCTCCTCGACCCAGCGATCGACGAAATGCGTCACGCAGTTCAGCCGCGGCGGATACTGGAATTCGGGCCGGCTGAAGACGAAGTCTGGCCACAGCTCGCGCGGCGGCAGATTGTCCTGGGCGAAGGTGTCGACGTGGGCGCTATGCGCATGCGCGCTGGCGCTCTCCGGCTGCTGAACCTTGGCGGCAGTGGCCATCACACGCTCCTGTCTGAAGGGAAGGACGCCCGGCACGTTTCAGTCCTAAACATTTTAGACTTAAAACATCTGGGCGCAAGAGCCGAAGATTGTGCACTGCCCGCAAATTGTTTGAGCGTTTGCCACGCGTGGCAGCGTGGCCTGCAACGTCCTGTCAGGCCCGCTTCAATCCTGCCGGCGCTGCACGGCCTTCTGCGCCGATCCCTTGGTCTTGGCGAGCAGCCGCATCAACTCGCGCACGTCCTTCTCCGTGAGATCGCCGAAGATATCCGCGATCCAGGTCTCGTGCTCGGCCGCCATCTTGCGGAATTCGGCACGGCCGAGCTTGGTCAGCCGGATCACCTGGACGCGGCGGTCGGTGTCGGAGGTGCGGCGATCCAGATGGCCGGATTCGACCAGGCGCTCGACCAGTCCGGTGACGTTGCCGTTCGAGACCATCATGCGTTTGGAGACGTCGGACAAGGTCATGCCGTCGGGCGCCTTGTCGAGCTGCGCCATCAGGTCGAAACGCGGCAGGGTCACGTCGAAACGCTCGCGCAGCCGGCTGCGGATCTCGCCTTCGATCAGCGTCGTGCAGGTGAGCAGGCGCAGCCACAGCCGCAGCTCCTCGGCATGGTCCTCGGGCAGCTCGACGGCCTTGGTCTCGGAATCAAGCGTCATGACGGAATCACTTGGGCAAGCTCAGCCTCGTCTGGCGAGGCTCGTGAGTTTGACCTTCAGGACCTCCTGGGAGCAAGGAAAAATGTACCGTCATTTTGCGCAGGACGATGAGGCGGCAATTCCTTTAACCTTCAAGCAATTGGCGCGGCGCTTGCATGCCTGCCGAAACTGCCCTTTCCGCAAGCAGCTCGCTTGCAGCTGAGGGCGTCATCAGACTAGGCTTGTGACCAAGCTGCGGTCTGGCCCATCGTTTGGTCAGGTGCAAAAAACATAAACCTGAATTTCCGCATCCCGGGGAGTTGTCATGAAAATGAGTTCGAAGCTGGCCGGTCTCGGCGCTGGACTTGGTGTCGTCGCGTGCATGCTTGCGCAACCGGCGCTGGCCGCCGACAAGATCAAGATCGGCGTCATCGTCACCCTCTCGGGGCCGGCCGCCGCGCTCGGCGGCCAGGTTCGCGACGGCTTCAATCTCGCGATCAAGGACCTCGGCGGCAAGATGGGCGGCAAGGACGTCGAAGTGGTCGTCGCCGACGACGAGTTGAAGCCGGACGCCGCGATCACCAAGGTCAAGGGCCTTCTCGAGCGTGACAAGGTCGACTTCGTCGTCGGTCCGATCTTTTCCAACATGCTGCAGGCGATCCACCGGCCGGTCACCGAGAACAAGACCTTCCTGATCAGCCCGAATGCCGGTCCGTCCAGCTACGCCGGCAAGGAGTGCAGCCCCTATTTCTACGTGACCTCGTACCAGAACGACCAGGTGCATGCCGTTCTCGGCAAGGTCGCACAGGACCGCGGCTACAAGAAGATGTATCTGCTGGTTCCGAACTATCAGGCCGGCCGCGATTCCGTCGCCGGCTTCAAGCTCGACTACAAGGGCGAGATCGTCGAGGAATCCTACGTCCCCCTCAACACGCTCGATTTCCAGCCCGAACTGTCCAAGATCTCCTCGCAGAAGCCGGACGCCGTGTTCACCTTCATGCCGGGCGGCATGGGCGTGAACCTGGTCAAGCAGTTCAAGCAGGCCGGCCTTGCCGACACCATTCCGGTGCTGTCGGCCTTCACCGTCGACGAATCCACGCTCCCTGCGCAGCAGGATGCCGCGGTCGGCATGTTCGGCGGCGCCAACTGGGCGCCCAATTTCGACAATCCGCAAAGCAAGAAGTTCGTCGCCGGTTACGAGGCCGCCTACAACAGCGTGCCCGGCACCTACGCCATGCAGGCCTATGACGCCGCGCTGCTGATCGACAGCGCCGTGAAGGCGGTCGGCGGCGACCTCGCCGACAAGGACAAGGTGGCGGCGGCGCTGAAGAAGGCCGACTTCGTCTCGCTGCGCGGCAACTTCAAGTTCAACACGAATGGCTACCCGATCCAGGACTTCTATCTGACCAAGGTCGCCAAGCGGCCGGACGGCAAGTTCCAGACCGAGATCGTGCAGAAGGTGTTCGAAAACTACGCCGACCGCTACGCCAAGGATTGCGCGGCCAAGTAACAGCAGGGAGCGAAAACGACATGAACCATCCGGAAATCGCCGGCATCACCCGGGCCAATGAGGGCATCCAGGGCATCTCCTGGAACATCCTCGGCCAGGTCTATGTGCCGAAGAACCGCACCGAGCACAGCTTCTCCTGGCATGCGACGTTCCCGGTCGGCACCTTCGTGCCGCCGCACATCCATCCCGACCAGGACGAGTATCTCTACATTCTCGAAGGACGGCTCGACTTCTTCCTCGATGGCGCCGAGGAATACGCCACCGCCGGCGACACGGTGCGGCTGCCGATGGGCAAGCCTCACGGCATCTTCAACAAGTCGCAGCAGACGGCGAAGACGCTGTTCTGGGTGTCGCCGACGCGGCGGCTCTACGAGCTGTTCTGGGCGATCCACAACATGCGCGAGCAGAACCCGGACGACGTGGTGAAGCTCGCCGCCGAGCACAACATCCACTTCCTGCCCCCGCCTCCGGGGGAGTGAGACGGCGCTGCGATGGGCTTCGCGCCCTCGCGCAGCAAACGGTCTTCCCTCTCCCCGTCCTTCACGGGGAGAGGCCGGGTGAGGGGCAGCGACTCGGGCAGTCTCAGCGATTGCTACGAAGCCTGCCGCGTCACCATCCGCGCGGCGAACCCGGCCCGGCTGGCGTAGCCACGCACGATGCCTTCGCGGGCTTCGTAGTTGAGGATGGTGTTGATGTCGGTGAAGCCCTGCGGCGCGAGCTGCTCGACCGCATCGATCACGCCCTCGGGCCCGCCACGGCGGTTGGACGCGACGATCTCGGCGGTCATCGGCAGCCGCTTCTGCTCATAGGTCATCAGCGCCTGGCGCGGATGCTCGGAGCGGGCCAATGCATCGGCGAGCGCACGGGCATCGAGGATGGCCTGCGAGGCGCCGTTGGAGCCGACCGGGTACATCGGATGCGCAGCGTCGCCGAGCAAGGTCACGCGGCCGCTCGACCAGTATGGCAGCGGATCGCGGTCGCAGCAGGGATATTCCCAGAACTCCGGCGTCGCCCGCACCATCGCGGCGAAGTCGACCTGGGGAATCGAGAAGCCGTTGACATGCGGCATCAGCTCGTCGGCCTTGCCGAGCCGCGACCAGTCCTCGCGCCGCGGCGGCGCGGTGTTGGCATCGCCGATGCGCACCAGCACGGCCCAGTTGGTGAGGCGGGTCGCGGAACTCGAGCCCTCGGCGATCGGATAGATCACCGCCTTGGCGTTCAGGCCGCCGGCGATGATCATCGACCGCCCGGTCAGGAACACCGGCCAGTCGGTGGCGCCGCGCCACAGCATCAGGCCGTTCCAGCACGGCGCGCCCTCGTTCGGGAACAGCGTCTGCCGGACCTTGGAATGGATGCCGTCGGCGCCGATCAGCACGTCGCCGCGGACGGTGTGGACATGAGCACCGGTGCGGTCGAAGAAGTAAGCGGTGACCCCGCCCTCGTCCTGAGTGAAGGCGCCGAGCCGGCAGCCGGTGTGGACCTCTCAGGCCCGAGCCGCTGCATTACCGCCTGATGGATCACGCTCTGCAGACGGCCGCGGTGGATCGAGAATTGTGGCACGTCATGGCCGGCGTCGAGCCCGCGGGTCTCGTGCCAGACCTCCTGGCCGCGCCGAGTCAAGTAGAACAGCTCATAGGTCCGGATGGCGACTTCGTCGAGCCGGTCGAGCAGCCCGAGCTGGGCGAGCTCCCGGATCGCGTGCGGCAGGGTGTTGATGCCGACACCGAGCTCGCGGATTGCATCCGCCTGCTCGAACAGCTCACAGTCGATGCCGCGCGCCCGCAGCATCAATGCCGTGGTCAATCCGCCGATACCGCCGCCAACGATGATCGCCTTCATCGCCTCTACTCCACTCGTACTTCTCGTACCGGGCAGCAGCGTGGCACGGAGCCTTACTCCGCCGCAAGCGGCTTCGCAGCCTCTGCCGTCAGCTCGGCCCGCGTTTTCGGCTTAGCCTTAATCTTCAGCTCCTCGAAATCCTGCCGATCGCGGACGCTGTTGCGGAAGATCTGCTCCTTGCCCGGCAGATATTGCGGCGGACAGAACATGTCGGCGCCGTACCAGGCCGCGGCCTTCATCGTGAAGGCGGGGTCGACCAGATGCGGACGGCCAAGCGCGACGAGATCGGCGCGGCCGGCGGCGAGGATGGTGTTGACCTGATCTGCCGAGGTGATGTTGCCGACGCACATGGTGGCGACATGGGCCTCGTTGCGGACCTGGTCGGAGAACGGCGTCTGGAACATGCGGCCGTAGATCGGCCTCGCCTCGCACACGGTCTGGCCGGTCGAGACGTCGACGAGATCGACGCCCGCTTCGCCGAACGCGCGGGCGACCAGCACCGCGTCGTCCCCGGTGACACCGCCCTCGGCCCAGTCGGTGGCGGAGATGCGCACCGACATCGGCTTGTGCGCCGGCCACGCCGCGCGCATCGCCGCGAACACTTCCAGCGGGAAGCGCAGCCGGTTCTCCAGCGCGCCGCCATAGTCGTCGGTGCGCTTGTTGGTCAGCGGCGAGATGAAGCTGGCGAGCAGATAGCCGTGGGCGCAATGCAGCTCGAGCATGTCAAAGCCGCAGCGGTGACCGCGCTCGGCCGCCGCCACGAAGTCGGCCTTGATCGCATCCATCGCCGCGCGGTCGAGTTCGCGCGGCACCTGACTGTCAGGGAAATACGGCAGCGGCGACGCCGAGACCACGTCCCAGCCACCCTGCTCCAGCGGCCGGTCGATGCCGTCCCACATCAGCTTGGTCGCGCCCTTGCGGCCGGCATGTCCGAGCTGCAGTGCGAACTTCGCTTTCGAGTTGGCGTGAACGAAATCGACGATGCGCGTCCAGGCCGCCTCCTGGGCGTCGTTCCACAAACCGGCACAGCCGGGCGTGATACGCGCATCGCGGCTCACGCAGGTCATCTCGGTGAACAGCAGGCCCGCGCCGCCGATCGCGCGCGCGCCGTAATGCACCAGATGGAAATCGCCAGGCACGCCTTCATCCGCGGAGTACATGCACATCGGCGACAGCACCGCGCGGTTCGTGACCGTCATCTCCCGCAGCTTGAACGGCTGGAACATCGGTGCGACCGGCTTCTCGACGTCGACGTCGAATCCGTTGGAGCGGACCTGCCGCGCGAAGGCCTTGTCAACCTCGGCCACGAAGTCCGGCGCGCGCAGCGTGAGATTGTCGTAGGTGATCGCTTTCGAGCGGGTCATCACGCCGAACGCGAACTGAACCGGATCGAAATCCCAGAAGCGGTCGACGTGCTCGAACCAGACCAGCGACACGTCGGCAGCGTGCTGGGTCTTCTCGACCTCCTCGCGCCGGCCATGCTCATAGAGATCGAGCGCCGCCGGAATGGTTGGTGCGCGCTGCATGGCCTCGGCCAACGCGATCGCATCCTCCATCGCGAGCTTGGTGCCCGAGCCGATCGAGAAATGCGCAGTCGACTTGGCGTCGCCGAGCAGCACCATGTTGTCCTTGACCCAGCGCTTGTTGCGGATCATCGGGAAATTTCGCCACATCGAGCGGTTGATCAGCAGCGGATGGTCGCCGAGGAACCAGCCGAAGATCTCCTTCATGCGGTCGGCGGACTGCCGCTCGTCGAGCCCGGTCAGGCCGGCCCGCTCAAAAGTCTCCGGATCCGTCTCGAAGATCCAGGTCGAGTGCCCCGCCTCGTACTGGTAGGCGTGCGCGATGAACGGACCCCACTCGGTCTCCTGGAAGATGAAGGTGAAGGCATCGAGCGGCTTGGTCGAGCCCATCCACGCGAACTTGTTGGCGCGCAGGTCCACCTCCGGCTGGAAGTGATCGACGTACTTCTGGCGGAAGCGGCTGTTGATACCATCCGACAGGATCAGCAGATCCGCACCCGCGAACTGCGTCTCGTCCTCGAGATCGACCTCGAAGTACAGAGTGACGCCGAGCTCGCGGGCACGCTCCTGCAGGATGCGCAGCAGCGTGCGGCGCGAGCAGCCGCAGAAACCATTGCCGCCGACCCGGTGGACCGTGCCGCGGAAATGCACGGCAATATCATCCCAGTAGGCGAACTCCTGGGTAATCCGCTGGTAGCTCGGCAGATCGTGCTTCTCGAAATTGTCGAGCGTGGCGTCGGAGAACACCACGCCGAAGCCGAACGTATCGTCGGCGCGGTTGCGCTCGTAGACCGCGATGTCGGCGCTGGGCCGCTGCTTCTTGAGCAATATCGCCGCATAGAGACCGGCAGGTCCGCCGCCGATGATCGCGATCTTCATGAGCGCCTCCACTGGAGAGCCGAGCCAATGAAAATTATTTTAGACCTAAAATATCTCCTGGCAAGTCCCTTCGGTTCCCGCAGCAGCTCAATTCCCCTGGAAGACCGGCTTGGACTTGGCCGCGAAGGCTTCGAAAGCGCGATTGAAATCCTCTGTTGTCATGCACAAGGCCTGGGCAACTGCCTCCGCCTCGATCGCCTCCTCCACCGACATCGCCCATTCCATGGCCAGCATGCGCTTGGTCATGGTGTTGGCGAAGGTCGGCCCGTTCGCGATCTCGGTCGCCAGCGTCACCGCTTGGGTCAGCACTTCGGTCGGCGCAACGATACGGCTGAAGAAGCCCCAGCGCTCGCCTTCGTCCGCGCTCATGAAGCGGCCGGTGTAGAGCAGCTCGGAGGCGCGCGACTGGCCGATGATGCGCGGCAGGATCGCGCAGGCGCCCATATCGCAGCCGGCCAGACCGACCTTGTTGAACAGGAAGGCGACCTTGGCACCGGTCGCGGCGAGCCGGATATCCGAGGCCATCGCGACGATCGCGCCCGCGCCGGCGCAGATGCCCTCGACGGCAGCCACGATCGGCTGCGGACAGGCGCGCATCGCCTTGACCAGGTCGCCGGTCATGCGGGTGAATGCGGTCAGGCCTTTGGTGTCCATCTTCACCAGCGGGCCGATGATCTCGAAGACGTCGCCGCCGGACGAAAAATTGCCGCCTGCACCGGTCACGACGATCGCCTTGACGTCATCGTCGAAGGCGCAGGCCCGGAAGAAGTCGGTCAGCTCGCGATAACTCTCGAAGGTCAGCGGATTCTTGCGCTCGGGCCGGTTCAACGTCACGGTCGCGACGCGATCCTTGACCGTAAGCAGGAAATGGCTGGGCTTGTAGTCCGCCAGCGGCACGGTGACGGGGTTGGCCGATCTCGACATGTAAGCTCCCTCTGTTCAACTGTTTTCGTTAGGCCAGGGCGCTGCGGCTCACACTTCGCCGCCGGCAACCGCGATCGCCTGCCCTGTGATCGCACCGGCGCCGCTGCCGCACAGCCACAGCACGGTGTCGGCAACTTCCTGGGGCATGATGAGACGCCCCTGCGGATTGTGCTTGGCAAGCTCGGCGATCGCCTGCTCCCGGCTGCGGCCGGTCTTTTTCATGATGTTGTCGACGCTTTCCGCGACAAGATCGGTATCGGTAAAGCCGGGACACACGGCATTGACCGTGACGCGCGTCGCGGCCAGCTCCAGCGCCAGCGATCGCGTGAGGCCGACGACCGCATGCTTGGCCGCGGTGTACGCGCTGACATAGGGATAGCCCTTGAGGCCCGCGGTAGACGCCACCGCGACAATCCTGCCATAGGGCCTGCCCTTCATCGCCGGCAGCACCGCCTGCACGGCGTGTACGACGCCCATGAAGTTGATGTCCATCATGCGCTGGAACAGCGCGGCGTCGGATTTCAGGAACGGCGCCGATTCTGCGCTTCCCGCATTGGCGACCAGAATGTCGATCGGCTGATGCGCGGCGGCGCTTGCGACTGCGGCATTGAGCGCTGCCGGATCGGCAACATCAGCGATTGCGGCGTGATCTGCGCATCCGGCCGCGATCGCCTCATCGAGCGTTGCGCCGTTGCGACCGACAATCGTCACGGTTGCGCCCGCAAGCTTCAAGGCGCGCGCGATTTCGCGACCGATGCCGCGCCCGCCCCCGTCACCATCGCATGCGCGGCTTGCGGAAGTCCGGACATGCGTGCGCCTCCTCTGATTTCATTGGCAGGTCTCGACGGAGAAGTTATTTTAAACTTCAAATTTTTGCAACAACACGCCGGAAGCGGCTTGACACGTCGGTTACCGCGACTAGCGTTCAAGGGCCTGGAGCGAGCAACGTAGCGGCCTCGGGCAAATCTCGGAGGTCTGCGTGCCTGCGTCGCAAATCGTTACCACGAAGGACGGCCGCTTCGGCTACGAGGCATCGGGGACGCCCGGGCAACAGAGCGTTGTGTTCCTGCACGGCATCGGTGGTGCCGCGCGCGCCTGGCGCGGTCAGCTCGATTATTTCGGCGAGCGCTGCCATGCGGTGGCCTGGGACATGCCGGGCTATGGCCGATCCGCACGGCTTGACATGGTCAGCATCACCACGCTCGCGGCTGCGCTTCAGGACTTCCTGATCCAGATCGGCGCCAAGCAGCCGATCCTCGTTGGTCATTCCATCGGCGGAATGATCGTACAGGAATGGTTGACGACGCATCCGCAGGCCGCGGCGGCCGTGGTGTTGGCTCAGACAAGCCCGGCCTTCGGCAAGGCCGACGGCGACTGGCAGAAATCGTTCATCGAGGCGCGCCTCGGCCCGCTCGATCGAGGAGCGACGATGGCGTCACTGGCGCCGGGCCTGGTCAAGGAGTTGGTCGGCGACGATCCCGATCCGCACGGCCTTGAAATTGCAACCTCCTGCATGGCCGGCGTGCCCGAGGCAAGCTATCGCGCCAGCATGCTGGCGCTGCTCGGTTTCGACCGACGACAAGCCTTGAAGGACATCAAGGTGCCGACGCTGGTGCTCTCGGGCTCGAAGGATCGCAACGCGCCGGCGCCGATGATGGAGAAGATGGCGAGCTTCATTCCCTCGTCTGACTACGTCGAGCTTCAGGGCGCCGGTCATCTCGTCAATCTCGAGCGCCCCGGCGAATTCAACGCCGCACTCGATACGTTCCTGACGGCACGTGCAACACCAGCGACAGCGGAGATATGATGACGATCCCGGTCCAGAAGACGGCGACGGCCTCCGGCGAAGCCCTCGATGCGCCGATGTTCGATCCGGCCGCATATCGGCTCACAGCCGAGCAGGCCGACATCATCACACGAGCCCGGGAGCTCGGGCAGAGCGTGCTGGCGGGCCGCGCCGCGACCTGGGATCGCGAGGCGAGCTTTCCGACTGAGAACTACAAGGACCTGCACCGCGCGGGGCTGCTCGGCATCTCCGTTCCCAAGGCTCTCGGCGGCCTCGGCGCGGGCTACCAGACCTATGCGCTCACCGCCGCCGAGATCGGCCGCTATTGCGGCGCCACCGCGCTGACCTGGAACATGCACGTTTGCTCGACCTTATGGTCCGGGCCACTCGCCGACGATCTCGACATGGACGAGGACGTCCGGGCCGAGCACGAGCGGCGGCGCGCAATCCACTACAAGCGCATCGTCGACGACGGCGCAGTCTATTCGCAGCCGTTCTCGGAGGGGGCGCGGCGGCAGCGGGCGGCGTTGCCTTCGGCACCGAGGCCAAGCCGGTCAACGGCGGCTGGCTGATCAACGGCAAGAAGATCTTCGCCTCGCTTGCCGGACACGCGGACTACTACGGCGTCCTATGCACCGAGGTCAGCGAGGGCGAGAAGGCGTCCCGCCGCAACACGCTCTATCTCGCGGTGCCGGCGAAAACGGAGGGCGTCTCTGTCGTCGGCGACTGGGATCCACTGGGCATGCGCGGCACGGTGTCACGCACGCTGCTGTTCAAGGATGTCTTCGTTGCGGAGGACGCCGCCTTGATGCCGCGCGGCGTCTACTTCCAGGCGGCCATGCGCTGGCCACACATGTTCATGACGCTGTCGCCGACCTATATGGGGCTGGCGCAGGCTGCCTATGACTTCACCGTCAAATATCTGCGCGGCGAGGTGCCGGGCATGCCGCCGGTCAAGCGGCGGATGTACCCGACCAAGCAGATCGCGGTCGCGCAGATGCAGATCAAGCTGGAACAGATCAAGGGCATCTGGTTCCAGGCCGTCACCGAGGCGCGCGCCAATCCGACGAAGGAGCAGGTGCTGCGCGCCTATGCGGCGCAGTACTCGGTGATGGAGGGGGCCAATGACCTGGCGGCGCTCGCCATCCGCACCTGCGGCGGACAATCGATGCTGAAGACGCTGCCGCTGGAGCGCATCTATCGCGACAGCCGCTGCGGCTCGCTGATGCTGCCCTGGACTGCCGAATTGTGCCTCGACCGCATCGGCCGCGAAGCACTGTACGAGCCCGGCGAGACGGACGACTGAGCGTGGACCTCTGCAGCCTGATCGAGCGCAACGCGGCGTTCACGCCGGACAAGCCGGCGATCCACTTCGAAGGCGCGACGCTGAGCTATGCCGATTTCAGCGAGCGCATCGCGAAGATGGCGCGCGCGCTGAAATCCGAGTTCGGCGTCGGACGCGGCGACCGCGTCGCGATTCTGAGCCTCAACCGGCCGGATTATCTGGTCCTGCTCTATGCCTGCGCCCGCCTCGGCGCGATCCTGGTGCCGTTGAACTGGCGGCTTGCGGTGGCCGAGCAGGTCTTCATTCTCTCGGACGCCGCCGCCAAGGTGCTGGTGCTGGAGCGGGCGTTCGCGCCAGTGCTGCCTGCACTGGCCGAGAGCCATCCGGAAACCGTGCCGGTCGGCATCGACTTTGCTCCGCCGAACGGCTTGCAGATCGACGATCTGCTGGCCCGCGGCCAAGGCGATGACCGCAATCCGCACATCGATCTCTCCTGCCCGCTCTTGATCGTCTACACCTCGGGCACCACGGGCCGGCCGAAGGGCGCGGTGCTGCGGCAGGAGGCGCTGCTGTGGAACGGGGTGATGAGCCAGCACATGCATGGCCTCACCTCCGACGATCACGTGCTGACGGTGCTGCCGCTGTTCCATGTCGGCGGCCTCAACATCCAGACCACGCCGGCGCTGCATCACGGCGCCACCGTCACGCTGCACGCCCGCTTCACTCCGGATTCGACGCTGGCCGCGATCGTCAACGACCGGCCGACATTGACCGTGCTGGTGCCGGCAACCATCCAGGCCGTCACCGAGCATCCGGGCTGGGCCGCCGCGGACCTGTCGTCGCTCAAGGCCGTCGCCACCGGCTCGAGCATCGTGCCGCCGGCGCTGATCGAGCGGATCACGGCGCGCGGCGTGCCGGTGCTGCAGGTCTATGGCTCGACCGAGACCTGTCCGATCGCGGTCTACACGCGGCTCGGCGGCGACCTCTCGCGCACAGGCTCGACCGGCCTGCCTGGGCTGTGCTGCGAGGCCAAGATCATCGACAAGGATGGTGACGAGCTTCCGGCCGGCAAAGCGGGCGAGATCGCCGTGCGCGGGCCCAATCTGTTCTTCGAATATTGGGGCAACGCCAAAGCCACGCAGCAGGCGATCCATGACGGCTGGTACCGCACCGGCGACATCGCCCAGCGCGATGCGGAGGGGTACTTCTTCGTGCTCGAGCGCAAGAACAACATGATCATCTCCGGCGGCGAGAACGTCTATCCGGCCGAGATCGAGCGCGTGCTGGGCGAGCATCCCGACGTCGTCGACTGCGGCGTGATCGGCCGGCCCGATCCGCGCTGGGACGAGGTGCCGGTGGCGTTCGTCGTCAAGCGCCAGGGCTGCGCGCTGGACGCCGAGACCCTGCGTGCGCATCTGCAGGCGCAGCTCGCGCGCTTCAAGGTGCCGCGCGACATCGTTTTCGTCGACGACCTGCCGCGCACCGCGCTCGGCAAGGTGCAGCATCATCTGCTGCGCCAGATCGATGGCCCCAAATAAGCGAGACGGAGACGCGCTCTTGAAAATTGCAGTGCTCGGCGGCGGCAACGGCTCCTTTGCGGCGGCAGGCGATTTCACGCTGGGAGGTCACGAGGTCCGGCTGTGGCGCCGCGATGCGGACGCCGTCGCGCAGCATCGGGCGGCGGGCGCGGCGATCGTCGTCAAGGACGTCAATGGCCGGCATGAGGCCAGGCTCGCGCTGGTCACGGCCGACATCGGCGAGGCTATCAGCGGTGCCGAGCTGATCCTCTGCCCGGCGCCGGCCTTCGCGCAGGCCGACATCGCCCGCCTGCTGGCGCCGCATCTCGCCGATGGGCAGGTCGTGTTCCTGCCGCCGGCGACCTTCGGCACCATGATCTTCGCGGCGGCGGCGCACGAGGCCGGCAATGAAGCCAACGTCAGCTACGCCGAGACCGGCACCCTGCCCTGGCTGACGCGCAAGCACGGCCTGTTCGAGGTCGCGATCACGATCCGCGCCAAGCGGCTCCCGGTCGGCGTGTTTCCTCTCAAGACGGCGGAGCACGCGCTCGCGGTGATCGGCCGCGCCTTTCCCGGCGTGATCGAGCCGTGCGGAGATGCGCTGTCGGGCGCGCTGATGAATGCCGGCTGCATCATCCATCCGCCGCTGATCGTGATGAATGCCGGCCCCATCGAGCATTTCGAGCGCTGGGACATCCACAAGGAGGGGACGCAGCCCTCGATCCGCCGCGTCACCGACGCGCTCGATGCGGAGCGGATCGCGGTGCGCGAGGCGCTCGGCTACGGCGCGCCGCATTTTCCGCTGGCGCATCACTACGCCAAGGAGGGCGAGATCTGGATGTATGGCCGCGGCTCGCACGACCGACTCACCGATTCCGGCGATTGGCGCGAGCAGCTCGTGCTGACGCAGCACCGCTACATGCGCGAGGATCTCAGGCTCGGCCTCTCGTTCCTGATCTCGGCGGCCGAGTTGACCGGCACGCCGACGCCGCTCGCCCGCGCCTTCCTGGCGATCGGCGGCGCGATCTGCGGCGAGGACTTCATGGCGACGGGACGCACGCTCGCAAGCCTCGGCCTCGGCGACCTCGACCGCACCGCGCTGCAGGCGCTGCTGCGCGAAGGATTCTGCCGCATGAGCGCGCGCGGTCACATCGCCTGTCTCGGCGCCGGCCGCATGGGCCGTGGCATTGCCGTGGCGTTCGCGTATGCCGGTCATCCCGTCACGATGATCGACATCAAGCCGCGCACTGCGGAGGCGTTTGCCAAGCTTGAGCGCGAGGCGCTTGGCGAGGTCAACGCCACGTTCGCGACCTTATCGCGGCTCGGAATGCTGCAAGCCACGGATGCCGACAAGCTGATGGGCAGGATCAGCGTGGCTCCGACCGCCGCAAGCGACGAGGTGCTGGCCAAGACCACGCTGGTGTTCGAGGGCGTGCCGGAGATCGTCGATCTCAAGCGCGAGGTGCTCGGCGCGGCGTCGCGCGCAGTCGCACCCGACGTGATCATCGCCTCGACGACGTCGACCATCCTGGTCGATGATCTCTCCGGCGCAGTCGAGAAACCGGAGCGCTTCCTCAATGCGCACTGGCTCAATCCGGCCTATCTGATCCCGCTGGTCGAAATCTCGCCGGGCAAGACCACCGAACCGGACGTCACGTCGCGCTTGAAGGCGCTGCTGGAAGGCATCGGCAAGGTGCCGGTGGTCTGCGCGGCGACGCCGGGCTTCATCGTGCCGCGCATCCAGGCGCTCGCCATGAACGAGGCGGCGCGCATGGTCGGCGAAGGCGTCGCCAGCGCCGAGGAGATCGACAAGGCGATCCGCTACGGCTTCGGCTTCCGCTACGCGGTGCTCGGCCTGCTCGAATTCATCGACTGGGGTGGCGGCGACATCCTCTATTACGCCAGCCGCTATCTCGAAGGCGCGCTGGGCAGCGACCGCTATCGCGCGCCTGATGTGATCGAGCGCAACATGGCGGAGGGCCGCATCGGCCTGCGCACCGGTTCGGGCTTTCTCGACTATTCGGGCATGGACGTCGCCGCCTATCGCGAGCAGCGGCTGGGAGCGCTGGTCGATATGCTGCATCACTTCAAGCTGGCGCGGCCGCCGGTGGTCGATTGAGGATGGCGAACGTCGTCCGGCCGTAGGGTGGGCAAAGGCGCGCCGATGCTGTGCGTTGCTGCCCCGCTCCATCGCGCGCCGTGCCCACCGTGTCGCTCCGCATCCGTAGATGCACAGTAGACAAGCAACCGCCCTGCGGGCGGCTGCTTTGCCCACCCTACGGCAGCGGCGCTGGAGGTTTCTCGCAGATTTAGCCATCATCGCTCGAAGATGGATGATAGGCGGAGTACACATGAATGCGCCCTCTCCCCTTGTGGGAGAGGGCATGTAGGACAGCGCCGCGGGCTCGCTTGGGTGAGGGGTATGCCTCCACGGGCATTCCTTGTGGAGAGATACCCCTCACCCAACCGCGTACGTGGATAGGCCGCACATGCCCTCTCCCACAAGGGGAGAGGGCGCTGTACTGCGCAGTGCGCTGCTGAGTGAACGCACTCGGTCGGGCAAGGCAGCATTGTCAGACGCCGGGACGACGCCTGTGTGCGGGATAGGTCCACGGCTCAAACAGCAGCGACAATAAACGGCGATGACGTCGAGGATCGTTCTCGCGGCGCATTGCGCCCGAGGCATTTCAGCAGCTCGTCCCTCTTGAAGTGCAGAGGGCGCAGGGAAGGCCAGGCGTCGGCTGACGCCTGCGGCCCGCCTGCGAAAAAAATGCAGGCGGCAGGTACCACAGGTGCAGCCGGGAAACGCCCGGCCTTCCCTGCGCGATGGTCTTCACGCTTATACGCAGTCTCCCTGGTGCGCCGGGCTTGTTGGCCACCATCACCGCGCGGCACTCAGGCCGACGCGACTTGATACCAGCATCGGGGTATCAGGACGCTGCGACTTCACGTCCGCAAGCGATCGTTCGTCCGCACCCTCTTGTGAGAGAATGCTGCGATCTCTTGCGGCCACCGCATCCCCGCCTCGCGTGTCGTGACGATCGCGCGCAACGCCCCTCCGCAGTGAGGCGGGATGCAGAGAGAGAACCATGATTTCCGAAAAATAGCAAGAAGATTATTTTTTACAGAAGAACGATGCCGGATCGGCATTGCGAACGGATCGTCATTCAGGTCAGCCTGCACGCCGCGATGACGGTGCGCTCCCCTCCCCTTGCGGGCAGGGCTATCGCATATGGAGACGGGAGTTTTGCGTTCATCTGCTTCCACATCGTCATGGCCGGGCTTGTCCCGGCCATCCACGTCGTTCGGCAACCGGTGAACGGCGTGGATGCCCGGGACAAGCCCGGGCATGACGGAATAACTAACTGGCAGGGCTGATCGTAGCGAGAGCCCGAAATCGCCATATGCGATTGCCCTGCCGCAAGGGAAAGGGAGCACACTCCCGCCGCGGCAGCAGCTCGCCAGCAAATGCCGCAGACTCTACCCGAACACGTCCTGCAGCACGCCGTCCTTGATCACGGCGACGCCATCCAGCTCGATCGTCGTGCCCATCATCGGCAGATCGAAATGACCCGCCGTGTAGCGGCCGGCGAATTCGTTGGCGCCGGTGGAGAACAGGAAGTTGCCGGGGACGGCGCGCAGCTCGGTGCCGTTGGTGTCGCGCTGGTCGTACATGGTCAGCGCCTCGTAGCGCGCGCCGGGGTTCATGCCCCAACCGACATGCGACACCGCATAGGCTTCGCGGTCGCCCCAGGAGGCGAGATAGGACCGCATCATCGCGGCGTCGGCGCCCTCGCCTTCCAGGTTGGTGATGTAGTCGTCGCGCATGGTCATCGTGACGGGCGAGCTCAGATAGCGCTTGAAGGTGAGGTTGATGTCGCCGGGCGCCATCACGATGGTGCCGTTGACCGATTTGCTCTTGGGGAAGCTGACGACGATGCCGCCCGGCCAATGCGCCAGCGTGCCGGGACGGTCAGTCCAGCCCCAGACGCCGACGGTCGAGGCGCCCTCCATGACGACGTCGAGATCGGTGCCGGCCTTCGACGTCACGCGCATCCGCTTGGTGCCGCGCAGCATCTTGGCCGCGGCGCGGACGCGCTTCTCCAGCGCCGTATCGGGCCGCATGCGCTCCAGCGCTTCCGGATGCTCGTTGGAGATCACCAGGATGCGCGCGCCGGCTTTCAGGATCTCCGGCGTCTCCACCGCGTGCATCAGGCCCTCGATGGTGCAGTCGACAACGAAGCCCGCTTGCTGCAAGGCCGTCACAACGGGGCCGAGCTTGCCGATCGCCTCCGACGCGCCGGTCGAGCGCACCGGCACCGGGTGGGGGTTGCGCGGCGTCGGCACCACGACGTGGAACGGATGCGCGCCCATGCGCAGCAGCGCCAGCTCGGCGATGTGCACGTTGAGCGGGCGCGACTGCGTCTCCGAGAGGATGGCGGCGGTATCGCCGGCCTTCACGGCACAGCGCTCGAAGATCTCGCAGAATGCGTCGATCCATTTCGCCTCGATGCGATCCGCCAGCATGGTCGTTCTCCCGATTGTTGTCGTTGTTTGTATCAGACCGAGGGGAAGCCGCGCAGCAGATACGCGCGCAGGCCCTGCAGCAGGGCGTTGAGAATGAGGCCCAAGAGCGAGATCGTGATCAGCGGCACGAACATGTCGACGGCCTGGAACGTGCGCGCGGCGGTCACCAGCACGTGGCCGAGCCCGTCGGTCGAGGTGATCATCTCGGCCAGGAACACAACGATGCAGGAGATCACGAGGCCGATGCGGCAGCCGGTCAGGATCGAGGGCATCGCCGCGGGCAGCACGACCTTCCACAGCACGTCGCGCGGCGGCGTGCCGGCCGCGAGCGCCGACCAGATCAGCTTCTGCTCGACGGTCGTCGCGCCGTAGTAGGTCGACAGCAGGATCGGGAACAGCGCGTCGGCCGCGACCAGCATGATCTTGGATTCGTGGCCGAAGCCGAGCAGCAGCAGGAAGGCCGGATACAGCGCGACCTTCGGCAGCGGCGCCAGCACACGCACGATCGGCTTGACGGCGGCGTTGACGGGTGGGCTCACCGCAGCGGCAATTCCCAGGGAAACACCGAGCACCACGGCAATCGCAAAGCCCGCGAACAGCCGGAACAGCGTCGCCACGATATCCTGCTGGAAGGTGACGCTGGTGAGCTGCTGGCCCATGCGCAGGAACACCTGCCCCGGCGGCGGCAGCAGGGTCGGCGGCGCGTAGCCGAACGACACCAGCGCCTGCCACAGCAGCAGGACCAGCACGATCGGCGCGGCGCCCAGAAGGATGTCGTTGGAGGTACGCGTCATGAGAAGCTCAAGGGCAGGTCGAACTGCGGCTCGGACCAACGCACCAGCCAGCGGCGGACGATTTCGAACGCCGCATCGAGGCAGATGCCCATGGCGCCGATGATGATGATCATCGCGAACACCGTGTCGTACTGGCCCATGTCGAGGGCGTTGAACAGGATGTTGCCGGCGCCGGATTGCCGCGCGATCATCTCGCTCGTGACCATCGTGATCAGCGCCAGGACGAGGCCGGTGCGGCAGCCGGTCAGGATCTCCGGCAAGGCTGCAGGCAGGACGATGCGCAGCAGGCGCTCGCCGGCCGTCAGCCCCATCGCCGCGCCCGACCACAGCATCTTCTCCTCGACCGCCTTGGCGCCCTCGAAGCTGTGGTAGATCACCGGAAGGCTGACGCCGAGGAAGATCACCAGCGTCTTGGAGATGTCGCCGACGCCGAGCCACAGCATGATGATCGGCATCAGCGCCGCCTTCGGCACCGGGTAGATCAGCATCAGCAGCGGATTGAAGAAGGCGGCGGTCGACCGGCTGCGCCCCATCAGCAAGCCGAGCGGAATCGAGAACGCGATCGCCAGCGCGAAGCCGATCGCCATCCGCCGCAGCGAGGCGAGGATGTTGATCAGGGATTCCTTGTCGGTGAGGATCGGCGGGATCGCACGCAGCGATTCCAGCGCGGTCGGGAAGCTGTCGTTCTTCAGCCCGAGCGAGGCGAGCTGCCAGGCCAGGAGCAGACCGCAGCAGGCCAGCACCGGCGCGAGCGGCTTCGACAGGCCATTCATGACGGCAACTCGTTTTCACCGGAATCGTCGAACATGCGCTCGATATCGACGATGTATTTCTGATAGCGCGGGTCCAGCAGCAGCTCCTCGCGGCGGCGCGGCCGGGGCAGATCGATGTCGATCACCTCGCGGATGCGGCCCGGCGAGCGCGACATCATGACGACCTTGTCGGACAGGAACACGGCTTCCTCGACCGAGTGGGTCACGAACAGGACCGTCTTGCGGTCGCGCTCCCAGATGTCGAGCAGGTCGTTCTGCAGCCGCGTGCGCGTATGCGCGTCGAGCGCGCCGAACGGCTCGTCCATCAGCAGCACCTCGGGCCCGTAGGCCAGGGTGCGTGCCAGCGCGACGCGCTGCTTCATGCCGCCGGACAGCTCCTTCGGATAGAATTTCTCGAAGCCGGTGAGGCCGACCATGGCGAGCAAAGTCCGCGCGAGAGCCTCGGCCTTCGCCGGCTTCGTGCCCTTCTGCAGCGGACCATACATGACGTTGCCGAGCACGCTCTTCCAGGGAAACAGCGCAAACTCCTGGAACACCGGGCCGCGATCCGTGCCGGGACCGGTGATCGGCTTGCCCTTCATCTTCGCCATGCCGCTGGTCGGGCTGACGAAGCCGCCGACGATGTAGAGCAAGGTCGACTTGCCGCAGCCGGACGGACCGAGGATCGAGACGAAGGCGCCCTCGCCCACCGACAGCGAAATATCCGACAGCGCAATGTGGTCGCGGCGCGACGACGTCTTGAACACCTGCGACACGTGATCGATCTCGATGATCGGCGTGGCCGCGCGGCGGCCGAGCGGAGTGCCCGCGAGCTGGCCAGATCGGATCGGGGTCACGTCCATGTCGGCTTCTCTTTCCGATGCAGCACGCTCAAACGCTCCGTGATAACAGGCAAGACAGACCGCCGCAGATTAGCAAGAAACCTGCCAATCGTCGCCCATGCGCCGATCATTCCTGGTCCTGATCGAACCAGGGCCATTCGGCCGGCCCCTCATGAGTGACGGCGCCGAGCGGCGCCTGCCCGACCAGCTTGGCGTATTTCGCCAGAGCTCCGGCGCGATGCCGCGGCGGACGCTGCGTCCAGGCGGTGCGGCGCGCGCCAAGCTCGGACTCGTCGAGCAGCACATCGAGCGTGCGCGCCTTCGCATCGATGCGGATCGGATCGCCGTCTTGCACCAGCGCCAGCGGACCGCCGACGAAGGCTTCCGGCGAGACATAGCCGATGCACATGCCGCGGGTGGCGCCGGAGAAGCGGCCATCGGTGATCAGCGCGACCTTCTCGCCCATGCCCTGGCCATAGATCAGCGCGGTGACGCCGAGCATCTCGCGCATCCCCGGACCGCCGACCGGACCCTCGTTGCGGATGATCAGCACCTCGCCGGCCTGATAGTTGCGTGCGCGCACCGCGGCGACGCAGGCCTCCTCGTCCTCGAACACCCGCGCATGGCCCTCGAACACCAGGTTCTTGAGGCCGGCAATCTTGATGACGGCGCCGTCGGGCGCGAGGTTGCCCTTGAGGACAGCCACGCCGCCATCCGCCATGATCGGCCTGGCTGGGCTGAAGACGATCTCGCCGTCGGGCGGGTTGGCCGAGCCATATTCCTCAGCCAGCGTGCGGCCCGTGACAGTGATGCAGGAGCCGTCGATATGGCCGCTCTCGATCAGCGCGCGGATCACCACGGCGGCGCCGCCAATGTCGTAGACATCCTTCGCCGTGTACTTGCCGCCAGGCCTCAGATTGCCGATCAACGGCGTGCGCGCGAACACCTCGCCGACATCGTCGAGGGTGAAGCGGATGCCAGCTTCATTGGCGATCGCGGGCAGATGCAGCGCCGCGTTGGTGGAGCCGCCGGTCGCCGCGACGATGGCCGCGCCGTTCTCCAGCGCCTTGCGGGTGACGATGTCGCGCGGCAGCGGCCCCCACGCGCGAGCATCTGCATGATCAGGCGTCCGGCCTGCCGCGCGACGTGGGCGCGCTCGGCATAGACGCCGGGGATCATCGAGACGTTGGGCATCGACAGGCCCATCGCCTCCGACAGCATGCCCATGGTGTTGGCGGTGAACTGTCCGGCGCAGGCGCCAATCGTCGGCAAGCAGGACCGCTCGATGCCCTCGAGCGTCTGTGCGTCGATCTCGCCGGTCATGTAGCTGCCGACGGCTTCATACGAATCGAGCACCGTCAGCGTCCGGCCCTGATACTTGCCGGGCAGCGCGCTGCCGCCATAGATGAAGATCGACGGCACGTTGCAGCGGACCATGCCCATCATGACGCCAGGCAGGGTCTTGTCGCAGCCGCCGAAGCCGATCAGCGCGTCGTAGGCCAGGCCGTGGACGACGGCCTCGATCGAGTCGGCAATCAGTTCGCGCGAGAACAGAGAGAACTTCATCCCCTCATGGTTCATGCTGATGCCGTCGGAGACCGAGACCGTGGCGAACTCGCGCGGCGTGCCGCCGGCCTCGGAGATGCCCGTCTTGGCCGCGTCGACCTGGACGTCGTGGGTCATGTTGCAGGGCGTCTGCTCGCCCTTCTGGCTGACGACGCCGATCATCGGCTTGGCGATGTCGGCATCATCCAGCCCCATCGCGCGCATGAAGGCCCGGTGCGGGGCGCGGTCGAGCCCCTCCACCGTCACGCGCGAGCGCAGCTTCCTCATCGAAAAGGCTCCGCGCCGGCTGCCTACTGGATCGGCGCGACGATCGTGGGATGCTTGAACTGGGCGACGTCGAGCTTCGGCAACATGCCGGTCTCGGCGTAGATGTCGAGCATCTTCTGGATCGCCGGGAAGTTCGGCGCAGCCACCGGATCGCGGCCGAAATCATTGTCCTTCAGCAGATAGGTCTCGATGACCGGCACCGGCACCTTCATCACCTCGGACACCACCTTCAGCGTCTCGTCGCGATTGGCGAGCGCCTTCTTCATGCCGGTGGTGATGTCGCGGACATAGGCTTTCACCAGCTCCGGATTCTTGTCGACGAAGTCGGCGCGGCAGGCCTCCAGAATGTGGACGATGTTCGGCATCGCCTCCGACAGCTGGAACAGCTTGCGGGTGCCGCCCTTGGCTTCGGCGCGCGCCGCGAACGGCTGGTTCATGTTAACGGCATCGACGCGGCCCTGGCGCAACGCGTCCTCGGCCACCGCGAAGCCGACCTCGACCAGCTTGATGTCCTTGGCGGGATCGAGCCCGGCCTTCTTCAAGAGCAGATTGAACGGCCCCTGCGTGCCGCCGCCGATCACGGAAATGCCGACCGTCTTGCCCTTGAGATCGGCGATGGTCTTGATCGGCGAATCGTCCTTGACCGCCCAGTAGACCGAGAAGCCGCCCGGCTTCTCATAGACGTGCTGGGCGACGATGTAGGCCTTGAGGCCGCCGCCGACCACGCCGTTCGCCAGTGACAGCGGCGCCTGCGTGGCGCAGTCGAGCGCGCCGGCGGCGAGCGCCTGCGTCATCGGTGCCGTTCCCTGGAACTGGGTCCATTCGATGTTGTAGGTCTTGCCGAGATCCGGGAATTCGCTCGGCCGCTTCATCATCCAGTATTTGGATTCTTCCGCCGGGATGGTCCAGCCGACGCGGATCGTCTGCTGTGCGAATGTCTGCCCCGCGCTCGTCACCAAAGCCATCGCCGCGAGTGCCGCCAGCATCGATCGTTTCCGCATCACGCCCCTCCGCCATTTCAAAAAGGAACCTCGCGGAGAATGTTTCATGTCTCAAATATCTGTGCAAGCGCGGAAAACGCCCCATGCTTGCCTGCCCCATGGGCAACCCCGCTTTGCAGCGCGGTGAAGCGGCGTCATGCGGAAACGTCGCTGGCCGTGTGCTGCGGATATGCCGGCAACGCAAGGTCGTGTCGAGGCCTCATGGTTCGAGACGCGCCGCTAGCGGCGCTCCTCACCATGAGGAGATGCATCGTGCTGCAGGACAGATGGACCGCGCCGCGAATTCCGGCCTCGTCCTGAGGAGCCCGCAAAGGCGGGCGTCTCGAAGGACGATGGAGGGCACATTGCCAGCCACGACGTTGTAAAAGGGGCGGGAAAGAGGCTCGATTGCCATCCCTGCCCCGCCCCAGCCGACTGGCGTTGCCGCGGCGCACGCGCTAGGGAGAAGCCCCGAATTGACCTTTTGAGGAGTTCTTCGATGTCGATCCAGCGTTTCGAAATTGGCCCGCGCATGAGCCAGGTCGTCGTTCACGGCAATACCGTCTATCTCGCCGGCGTCGTCGCGCAGAAGACGGCCGGTGAAAGCGTCACCAAGCAGACCGAGGAGATCCTCTCGATCATCGACGGCCACCTCGCCAAGGCCGGCACCGACAAGTCGAAGCTGTTGTCGGCGACGATCTACCTCACCGACATCAAGACGTTCGGCGAAATGAACGCCGTGTGGGATGGCTGGGTCTCAGCCGGCAACACTCCGGCTCGCGCCACCGTCGAGGCCGGGCTTGCCGCGCCGCAATACACCGTCGAGATCATGGTGATCGCGGCGAAGTAGGCGCTGGGTCGCCGCGCACTAGTCGGTGTCGCGGCGACCGGTGTTGCGATTGAGCGGATCACGCCGCTCGCGCCTGAGCCCTTCCGGAAGCACCGGCTCGGTGCCGGGCAACGGCTCGGCCCGCACGTCGGCGCCCCACTGCTCCTGCTGGCGGGGCGTCGTTTCGTCCTTGACCTGTTGCGGCTGCGGCAGACCGTCCTTGCTGACGGGGTCGTAGGCGCCGGAGCGCAGGTCGCGGGTGTCTCTGCCTGTCATCATCTTTCAACAAGCGCCGTCTGTCATTCGTTCCTGATCGCCGGCATGGAACAGATGCCTTCCTGCCGCCGCAGGATGACCGGGTCCGCGAGAAGCATGAGTCGCGCGTTGCAACATCAGGCGAGCGCCGTGATGGTCGGCGTCGACGCGATGATGATGCGGACGGGCGGTGGCGATGCAGCCATGGTCAGGACTGCGGCCGCAGCGGCGCGCCCTCGCGGATGCCGTCGACCTTCACGGCGAGCCGCTTGATCTTGTCGTAAAGCGTCTGCTTCGGAATGCTCAGCAGCGCCGCGGTCGCCGGCACGTCGCCGAGCTTGCGGCGCAGCGCATCCTCGATGATCGAGCGCTCGATGTTCTCCAGCTGCCGTGGCAGCGACAGCTCCGAGGCTGCGGCGCCCGAGCGATCGAGGACCTTGCGGTCAAGCACACCGAGCACGAAGCGGTCGGCGACGTTGCGCAACTCGCGCACGTTGCCTGGCCATGAGTAGCCGAGCAACAGCGACATGGTCTGCTCGTTCACGATCGGCGCATCGCGCTCGAACCGCTTGGCGGCCTCGAGGGTGAAGTGCTCGAACAGGATCGGGATGTCCTCGCGGCGTTCGCGCAACGGAGGCAGCTCGATGAAGGCGACGCCGAGACGATAATACAGATCGGCGCGAAACAGCTTCTGCTCGCTGAGCTCGAACAGATTGGCCTTGCTGGCCGCCACCACGCGGCAATCCACCGCCACCGGCTTGTTGGAGCCGACGCGCTCGACCGAGCGGTCCTGCAACGCCCGCAGCAGCTTCACCTGCACGCTGAGCGGCATGCTCTCGATTTCGTCGAGGAACAGCGTGCCGCCATGGGCATATTCGATCTTGCCGATCCGCTGCTTGGTCGCGCCGGTGAAGGCGCCGGCCTCGTGGCCGAACAATTCGCTCTCGACCAGCGACTCCGGCAGGCCGCCGCAATTCACCGCGACATAGTTGCCGCCGCGCCGGGCGCTGTGAGCGTGCAGGCAGCGGGCGACGACGTCCTTGCCGGTGCCGGTCTCGCCATAGATCGTCACGTCGACATTGGTCGAGGCCAGATTGGCGACGAGGCGGCGCACCTCCTGGATCTGCGGCGAACGCCCGAGCAGGCTCGCCTCGATGCCCTGGCGGTCGGCGAGCGCCGAGCGCAAGGTGCGGACCTCGAGCGTCAGGCGCCGCTTGTCGAGGGCGCGGCGCACGACGGAGACGAGCTGCTCCGACGAGCACGGCTTCTCGATGAAGTCATAGGCGCCGTTGCGCATCGCCTCCACGGCCATCGAGATATCGCCATGACCGGTGACCAGGATGACCGGCAGGTCCGGATCGAGCCGGTGCAGCTCGGACAGCCACTCGGTGCCGCTCTTGCCGCGCAGCCGCACGTCGGAGACCACCACGAACGGCATGTCGGCGCGAACGATCGCGCCGGCGGCTTCGGCGGAGGCGAACGGCGTGACCGAGAGCCCGGCGAGCTGCAGCGCCTGGACGGCGCCGATACGGACATCCTCGTCGTCCTCGACATAGATCACGCCGACCGGTTGCTCAGGAGACATGCGGGAACCTCTTCAATCGGCAAGCGGCAGCAGCACGATGAACTCGGCGCCGGACGGTTCGAGATTGCGCGCCCGCAGCTCGCCGCCGAATGACCGCGCGATGTGATTGGCGATGACGAGCCCAAGTCCGAGACCCTTGCCGGCCGGCTTGGTCGTGACGAAGGGCTCGAACAGGCGCGGCAGGACGTCGGCGGCGATCGACGGGCCGCTGTTGGCGATGGCGATGCGGCACTGCCCCTCCTCACGCACGGCGCGGATGTGGATGGACTTCCGCGCGGCGCCGTCGACGGCATCGAGCGCGTTGGCGACGATGTTGCAGAGCAGTTGCTCGAGCCGGATCTGATCGGCCCTGACATGAAGCTCCGGCGCGAGATCGATGGTCACGTCGACATGGCCGTCCTTCACCCGCCCGCCGAGGATATTGAACGTCTCGGACAGCGCCTGCTCGACCGCGACGGCATCGAGCGGCGCGTTCGATTTGTAGGCGAACACGCGCAACTGGCCGGTCAGGCGCGCGAGACGGCGGACCAGTTCGCCGATGCGGATCAGATTGCCGCGGGCCTCGCCGATCATGCCGCGATCGACGAACTGCACGGCGTTATCGGCCGCGGTCTGCAGCGCCGCCAGCGGCTGGTTGATCTCGTGCACCATGCCGGCCGACATCTGGCCGAGCACGGCGAGCTTGCCGGCATGCACGAGTTCGTCCTGCGCGGCGCGCAATTCGGCGGTGCGCTCCTGCACCCGCATTTCCAGCCGGTCATTGGCGGCCTGCAGCGCGGCCTGGCTCGCCAGCCGCTGCCGGATCTCGCGGCGTCGCTGCGCCAGCAGGCCGAACGCCAACAGCGCCACGATGCTGGCGAGCCCCGAGAGCGTGCCGATGATCAAGGCCGTCCGCCGGATCGGCGCCTCGTCGTCGAGCAGCAGCAGCTGCCATTGCCGTTCCTTGAGCGGACGCTCGTCGACGCTGTAGACCGCGCCGCGCTCGGTCGCGACCTGGCCGCCGCGATCGGTCCTCTCCATGACGGTCCAGCCGAGCGGCGCGAGGCTGGAGCTGCCATACGGCTTCGACGTCGCGATTTCCTCGAGCGCATCCACCGAGAGCGGCGTCAACGGGCGGAAGCGCCACTCCTCGCGGGAGGCGAGAATGGTGACGCCGCGGGCGTCGACCAGCAGCATATCGGCACCGCGGTTGCGCCATTCGCGCTCGAAGGCATCGAGATTGACCTTGACGACGGCGACGCCGATCGTCCGTCCCGCTTGCTTGACGGCATAGGACAGGTAATAGCCGGCGCGCGCGCTGGTGATGCCGATGCCGAAGAACACGCCGCGGCCGGTCGCCAGCGCCTGGCGCATATAGGGCCGGTAGGACAGGTTGCTGCCGACCGGCGTCCCCGGCTGGTCGAAGTCGGCGGCGGCGATCGCATCACCGGCGACGGTGAGGACATAGAGGTTGTCGGCGCCGGCCAGCAGATTGATCGACTTCAGATACAGGCTGACGCTCTGCTGCAGCGTGCGATCGTCCGGCGTGCCGAGCAGCCGGAAGACGTCGGGCGAGGTCTCCAGCAGCGAGGGCAGATATTCGAAGCGCGAGAGGTAGCCGTCGAGCTGCGCGGCCTCGACCGCCAGCCGCTGCTGGGCCGTGGCGTGCCGCCGATCGAGCCCGCGGGAAAAGGCAATGGCATAGCCGAGCCATGCCGCGACGCCGACCAGTGCAGCCGCCAGCAGTCCGCGAACGATCCAGCCCGCGCGCCGGCGCACCACCGCGGTGACGTCGGGATGTCGCTCGAGGCCGATCCGGAATGGAAGGTCCGTCATTCCCTTTTCCAGGGCCATCATGTTCCAGGCCCATCACGCCGCGGCCCCGTGTACCGGGCCGCGCCTGCCGTATCCGTAATTGTGCTGCAAGTCTAAGGTCTTGCCGGGCAATAGGCGACAACAAAATCGGCCGTGCCGGCGCCCAGGGCGCGCGCTCGTCAGTGCAGCTTGACGTGCGGCTCGGTGCGGCGGGTAATCAGCCGCGCCAGCGTATCCAGCGTCACCTTGGCGAGCCCGTGCAGCGCGTATTCGTGCATCTTGTAGAGCGACAGATACATCATCCGCGCGAACAGGCCTTCGAACACCAGATTGCCGCCGACCAGCGCGCCCATCATCGAGCCGACCGTGCTGAACTCGCCGAGCGACACCAGCGAGCCGAAATCGTGATAGCGGTAGTCCGCCAGCGGCTCGCCCCTGATGAAGCGCGGAATCTGCTTATAGAGATGCGAGGCCTGCTGATGCGCGGCCTGGGCCCGCGGGGGCACGTTGCCGCGTTCGCCCCAGGAACAGGCGGAACAGTCGCCGATCGCGAAAACGCGCTCGTCGCGCGTGGTCTGCAGGGTCTGCCTGACCACGAGCTGGTTGATGCGGTTGGTCTCCAACCCCGCGATGTCCTTCAGGAAGTCGGGCGCCTTGACGCCCGCGGCCCAGACGATCAGCTCGGCCGGGATGACACGGCCGTCGGCGAGGCTCACCTTGTCGGCCCCGACCTCGGCGACCTTGGCGCCGACCAGGACCTCGACGCCGAGCTTTGCGAGCAGCTTCTCTGTCTCGCGCGAGACCCGCTCAGGCAATGCCGGCAACACCCGGCCCGCGGCTTCGATCAGCGTGATCCTGATGTCCTTCTCGGCATCGACCTGGTCGAGACCATAGGCCACCACCTCGCGCGTCGTCCGATGCAGCTCGGCGGCCAGCTCGACGCCGGTCGCGCCGGCGCCGATGATGGCGACCTTGAGCTGGTGCGCGGCGATCGGCGAGGACTGCGAATGGACGCGGATGCAGGCGTTGACCATGCGCTCGTGGAAGCGCCGGGCGTCGCGCTGCGATTCCAGCTTGATCGCGTGGTCGACCACGCCCGGCGTGCCGAAATCATTGTTCTGGCTGCCGATGGCGATGACGAGCACGTCATAGGGAATGGTCCGCTGCGGCGTGACCTCGCGCCCCTCGGCGTCGAGGTACGGCGCCACCAGCACCTCGCGCTTGTCGCGGTCGAGGCCGATCATGTCGCCGATGCGGTAGTGGAAGCCGTGCCAATAGGCCTGGGCGAGATAGTCGACCTCATGCGCCGAGATGTCCATGCTGCCCGCGGCGATCTCGTGCAGCTTCGGCTTCCAGACATGGGTGCGGTTGCGCTCGACCAGGGTGACGTCGAGCTTCCCCTTGCGGCCGTATCTGTCTCCGAGCCGGGTCGCAAGCTCCAAGCCGCCGGCACCGCCGCCGACGATCACGATGCGAGGAACACCAGATTGCGCAACGGCCATCATCCAACCTCCCCAGGGGTGACCGCGGCGCGACGGAATGACTGGCGAGGTCACTCCGGTTGCGTCATCTCCTCGGCACCGCCGCCCCAGCCAGCGCAACCATGTTCACGATACGCCCTATCGTGGAGATGGCGTCAGAACATCTGCGGTGGCACCAGGCAGGATGGCTCCCCGGCGAGCCCCTGCCCGCCGCCACCTTAGCAGATTATCCGAGATGTTGGCGGCATCACGATCGGGCTGGACGGGCAGATGCGCCGGGCTCTGACGACGACGAAGCGGGCATGCCACATCTTCGCCGCGACGGCGCGACCGACGCTGGAATGCGCCGGCCGCGCCACCCGCGACCGCAGGCCTATCCCGTCGTGACTGCGACTTCGACATCGGCCGGATCGATGTCGCGATCGAGCGCGATGCGCAGCTTGTCGCGATCGAGCTCGCCTTCCCACCACGCCACGATCACGCAGGCGACGCCATTGCCACACAGGTTGGTCAGGGCACGGCATTCGCTCATGAACTTGTCGATGCCGAGCACGATCGCCATTCCGGGAACGAGCTCCGGCCGCACGGCCGCAAGCGTTCCGGCCAGGGTGATGAAGCCCGCGCCGGTGATGCCCGAGGCGCCCTTCGAGGTCAGCATCGCGACCAGCAGGATCGTGATCTGCTCGCCGAAGGAGAGGTGAACGTTCATCGCCTGCGCAATGAACAGCGTCGCCAATGTCATGTAGATGTTGGTGCCGTCGAGGTTGAACGAGTAGCCGGTCGGAACCACCAGGCCGACGACCGGCTTGGAGCAGCCGAGCCGCTCCAGCTTCTCCATCATCTGCGGCAGCGCGCTCTCGGACGACGAGGTTCCGAGCACGATCAGCAACTCGTCCTTGATGTATCTGAGGAACTTGAAGATCGAGAACCCGGCGATGCGGGCGATGATGCCGAGCACGATCACGACGAAAGCGACCGCCGTGAGATAGAAGGTCGCGATCAGGCCGGCGAGGTTGCCGAGCGCCTGCGGCCCATAGCGGCCGATGGTGAAGGCCATGGCGCCGAAGGCGCCGATCGGAGCGGCCTTCACCACGAGGGCGATGACGCCGAAGATCGCGTGCGCGGCATCGTCGACGAAGGCGCGCATCGTATGGCCGCGCTCACCGAGCGTCATCAGCGCGATGCCGAACAGGATCGAGAACAGCAGCACCTGCAGGATCTCGCCCTGCGCGAACGCTCCGACCACCGTGTCCGGGATGATGTGAAGCACGAAGTCGACCGACTTCATCTCGCTCGCCTGCTTGGCGTAGTTGGCGACGGCGGCGGCGCCCGCGTTGCTCTGGCCCTGGAACCCTGCCCCCGGCTGGATGAAATTGCCGACGATGAGTCCGAGCGCAAGCGCGAAGGTCGAAACGATCTCAAAATAGATCAGCGCCTTGACGGCAACGCGTCCGACCTTCTTCACCTCGGAGACATGCGCGATGCCCGACACGACGGTGCAGAAGATGACCGGCGCGATCACCATCTTGATCAGCTTGACGAAGCCGTCGCCCAGCGCCTTGATCCATTCGTTCTTGCCGAGCTCGGGCCAAAGCCAGCCGACGATAACACCGAGCACGATCGCGAACAGGACCTGCACATAGAGGACCCGGTAGAACGGCTTCTGCGGCGCCGCGGCCGCTGTGGTGGTTGCAGACATCGTATCTTCTCTCCCTGATCTCACTCGGTCTATCTCTGGTCTGCCTATGACCCGCTTCCGCGCCGGCTCCATTGCGTGCCGGGACAACGTCGTGCGTCTCGACGCGGCCGGCGCCGGGGCGGACCCGCTAAGCTGCGCAGGCGGGATCGCCTGTCGCCGGGTCTCAGGTGAGGAATTGGCTGTGGGCTGGCATCCGGACGTCCCTCACATCTGTTGTTCTGGAGCTGGCGCTCGTTTGGCGGCTCAGTAAGCAGCAATCGTGCCAGGGGAACGGTGCGGCATGAGGCGCCTGCATGTCCTTCAGTTTGCTACGATTTGTGAACCATCACGCGGCGCGGGACCAAGCCACAGCCCGCGACTTGTCTGGACATCCAGAAATTTGCCGTCGCAGACGTCCGAAACATCGGACGCGCCGGCGACATGGTCCCACAGGCCATATCCAGCCCTGCCTGTCGGCGGCTCGACCTGGCTGGGGCGGGAGGGATCGAACCTCCGAATGGCGGAATCAAAAGCTGCGCGGTCCAATATACAAATCAACGCGCATTCTGAAAACCAGCAAGAAACCGACCCTGGGAATTCCAATCGGTTACGTCGCGATTCAGAACGCGAACCGGCCTACGGGCTGCCAAATCGATCTCCAGCCACTTCCCGGGGTGCGGGCACGTCAGGGGCGACCGTTATGAACAGGATCAACGACTTAGAAGCCATCAGCAGCTATTCCCACGCCTTGATCGCAAACCGGGGTCGCCAGCGGCGCCCGTCCGATCCGAGGGCTGAACTCGACTATCAGCTTCGCCGGAAGTTGCCGCTGCGGAGTAGCAGTCAATAGCGAAATCTATCGTTGGCTGCGATTGGTCAATCGGACAACCCCTTTTTCAACGCGGCCGCCTTGCGGGCCTCTACAGCCTCCTCGCTGTCGGCCTTCTTCATGTCCTTCAACTCGATCGTCACCTGGCCGATCTTGCCAGAGAACTTGAACGGCACCTTGTAGGCCTCGGTGACCGGAGTCCCCTCGTCAGCGCCAACATCCGCGCCTTCGTCTGCGGAGAAGCCGCAGCATTGGGTGCGATCGATCCGGCCGCTGGCAACGGTCTTGCCATTGACAATCAGCGTGCCCACGCCGCCCTTGCCGATACCGCCGCCGTCATAGGCGAACTCGAAGCGGATCGTGGATTTTCCGGCAGGCAACGCCTGCTGGGCCGCGATCGTAAACCGCTGCAAACCAAGGAAGTTGTAGGTGTAGGTCGGTTTGCCATCCTTCAGGTACAGGCTCCAGCCGCCGAACCGGCCGGCCTGGGCGAGGATCGCGCCATTGGCTCCGGCCTTAGGGATATCCACGTCGGCAGTGATCGTGTGCGAGCGGTTCTTCACATTGATGAAGACATTCTCCGACATTCCGAGCATGCCCTCGTGAACCGTCAGCGAGGTGCGGCCGGCCATCAGGTCGGGCCGTCCCACGAGAGCCGCATTCAGGCGCTCCAGGGTTCTATCGTCGAGCGGCAGCACCGAATACTTGACTGCTTCCTTGAGAAAGAGATCCTGAAGCTCTTTGAGCTTGTCGGGATTCTTCGCGGCCAGATCGTTCACCAAGCTGAAGTCTGAACGCGTATCGTAGAGCTCCCAGATGTCCTGTTCGAGCGGCCTGCGATTCTTGGTTTCCCACGGCGCCCGGTGAACCGTACCGGCCAGCCAGCCGTCGCTATAGATCGCGCGGTTGCCGAATATCTCGAAATACTGCGTCGTATGGGAACTCGGAGCCGTGGCGTTGGCAAAGCTGTAGGCCATGCTCACGCCCTCGATCGGCGTCTGCACAGTCCCGTTCACGCTCTTCGGTTCGGGAATCTTCGTGGCTTCGAGGATCGTCGGCACGATATCGATGACGTGATGCCATTGCGATCGCACCTCCCCCTTCGCCGCAATGCCCTTGGGCCAATGAATCACCATGCCGTTGCGCGTGCCGCCGTAGCTCGAAGCCACCTGCTTTGTCCACGTGAAGGGCGTATCGCCTGCAACAGCCCACCCCGCCGCATAATGGCTGTAAGTCATCCGGCTGCCGAGGTCATCGTAATGCTTGAGGATGTCCTGAACGCTCTCCTGAACGCTGTTGAAATAGGTCATCTCGTTGAACAACCCGTTCATGCCGCCTTCCGCACTCGCGCCGTTGTCCCCGACGATGTAGAAGACCAGGGTGTTGTCGAGCTGACCGGTCGCTTTGATGGCATCGATGAGACGGCCTATCTCGGTGTCTGCATATTCGCCGAAGCCAGCGAATACCTCCATCTGGCGAGCAAATAGCTTCTTCTCGTCAGGACTCAGCGCCGCCCAATCCTTGATGGCATCCGGCTTGGGAGCGAGCTTCGTACCGGCGGGCACCACGCCGAGCTTGATCTCGCGGGCGAGCGTCTCCTCGCGAAGCTTGTCCCAGCCCTGGTCGAACTTGCCCTTGTACTTTGCGATCCATTCCTTGGGCACGTGGTGCGGCGCGTGGGTGGCGCCGGGCGCGAAGTACATGAAGAACGGCTTATCGGGTGTCAGCGACTTCTGGTACTGCATCCAGTCGATCGCCTTATCGGTCATGTCCGTCATGAAATTGTAGTTCGGATCTTTCGATGGCTCGACCTGAGTCATCCCGTCATAGATCAGCGGAGCCCATTGATTGGTCTCGCCGCCCATGAAGCCGTAGAACTTGTCGAAGCCCTGGCGGGTCGGCCAGCGATCGGTCGGACCGGAGGGACTCACTTCCCAGGCCGCGGTCTCGTGATTCTTGCCGAAATGGGCGGTGCTATAGCCATTCAACCGCAGCATCTCGGCGATCGTGGCGACGTTGTTGGGCCGCTGTCCGGTCTGCCCGGGAAAGGTCGTCGCGGTTTCTGCGATCGATCCGAAGTTGTTCATGTGATGATTGCGGCCGCTCAGCAGAGCAGATCGCGTCGGAGAACAGAGCGCGGTCGTATGGAACTCGTTGTAGCGCAGACCCTCGTTCGCGAGCTTCTCCACCGTGGGCATATGGATAGGCCCACCGAAGGCGCTGGACTGACCGAAACCCATGTCATCGATCAGCACGATGAGCACGTTGGGCGCACCGGCTGGCGCCCTGACCTCGAAGCGCGGCGGCGGCGTTGCATTGCGTGCGTCGAACACGGTGCTATGCGGATATGCGGGCTCGGGAATAGGCAACACGGTGCGATCGGTGGGAAGCACGACCGCGGGCGGAGGGGCTTGCTGGGCCTTGGCCGGAATCGGCAGCAGCGCGATCAAGGACAACGCGGCGACCGCCGTCATCATACGACTCATGTCAACCACCTCAGAGAAAGGGAAAGCAGCAAATCTGGAAATCGTGAAATCGACGTTGAATGCCGGGATGCGCACTCGCGCACCCCAGGACGTCGACGCCTTCTGACGGCTAGATCAACGCCGGCCGACGCGATTGACCGGACCACCGCGATTCATTGGCCTGCCCACCGCCCCAACTCCAGGGGTCACAACGGCGCGCGCCACCGGCCGCGGCCGTAGCACGACCCCGGGCCTGACGATGCATCCGACGGGATATTCGACATATTGGCAGTATACTACCGCGTTGGCTTTTCCCGTGCTTGCGGTAATAAAGCCGGCGACCAGCCCAGTCGTCAGCAGTGACGATAGTGCGATTGACCGCTTCATTCTGGCGCCCTCCATTATGATTATGATGGTTGTCTACATTATAATTTTTCAGCTTATCCGATCGAGCGATCGGTGTATTGCGGTAGATCAATTTGCTCCGCGGGCGACGACCGCGTCGGAGCTCACGACGGTCTCGTTCGCTCCAATCGATCAGGTGGTCTAATAGCAACTCGTGGGCTCTCACTTGACCCGGTGTCGGAGCAGACGATGATGAGCGCGGCGGCTTCGATGAGGCAGCGCACGATCGCGGTGAATCGATAGGGGTTGAAGGGCAGCCATTGGCACACAAGCGGCGCAGAACAGGAAGCAAGACTGGATCGCGCAAGAAACCTGCCGGCCAGCCGGCGGAGGCCGCAAACTTGCGGGCAACAGCCCACAGGACATCGGAAGACGCCCTATTCGCAAAGCCCCGGACATGGATTTCGATGATCGCAGCCGTAGCTGCGCTTGCTGCGGGCCTCCTACTTCTCCAGTTACTTCATCGATTCAACGACAGCGCTTCGGTTTCGCGGACCCAATCGTCGCCCCTCGCCACCTACGTTGGGAACAACACCTGCGCGGGCTGTCACCAGGCCGAGGCCAGATTGTGGAGCGTCTCACAGCACAAGCTCGCGATGCAGCATGCCACTGACGAGACCGTGCTCGGAAATTTCAACGATGCGGGTTTCGACTATTACGGTGTGCATTCACGCTTCTTTCGAAAGGACGGCAAGTTCCTGGTCGAGACCGACGGTGCCGATGGCAAGCTTGCCGTGTTCGAAGTCAAATATACGTTCGGTGTCGATCCGCTGCAGCAATATCTGGTCGTCTTTCCCGACGGGCGCATTCAGGCCCTGCCGATCGCTTGGGACAGCCGGCCGCCGGACCAGGGCGGGCAGCGCTGGTTTCATCTCTCGCCCAATGAAGCGATCAAGCACGACGATATCCTGCACTGGACCAAGTTGAACCAGAACTGGAATTTCATGTGCGCGGAATGCCACTCCACCGGCCTGCGCAAGAACTACGACGCCGCGAAAGATCGCTTCGCAACGACATGGGCCGAGATCAGCGTCGGCTGCGAGGCCTGTCATGGCCAGGGTTCGCGCCACGACGCCTGGGCGCGCGCGCAACAGAGCTGGTGGCCCTTTGGCAAGCACCAGGACGCCAGCAAGGGATTGCTGGTGCGGTTCGACGAGCGCCACGGCGTCACCTGGCCAATCGATCCTCAGACCGGAAACGCAAAACGGTCCGCGGCCCCCGCAGCGCTACGCAAGGAAGTCGAGACCTGTGGGCTCTGTCACGCACGGCGGTCCGGCTTCCACGAGGACTGGATACCCGGTCAATCGCTGTCGCAGACCCATGTCGTCGAGCCGCTCGCGCGCAATACCTATCACGCCGACGGGCAGATCCGCGATGTCGAGGAGCCTTATAACTATACGCCGTTCAAACAGGGCAAGATGTTCGCGGCCGGCGTCACCTGCAGCGACTGCCACGAGCCGCACGGCGCAAAGCTTCGTCTGCCGGGCGAAGGCGTGTGCCTGCAATGTCATGCGTCCGACCTCTATGCCGGCGAGAACCATCGTCATCACGCGGGGATCGACCCGGCACCGACCTGCATCTCCTGCCACATGCCGGTCCGGACTTACATGGTGATCGACGCCAGGCACGATCACACCTTCAGGGTCCCGCGCCCCGACCTTTCCGTCACCCTGGGAACGCCGAGCGCCTGCAATGACTGTCACCGTGACAAGCCGCCGCAATGGTCGGCTTCGGCCGTCGAGCGATGGTTCGGTCCAGGCCGCAAAGGCTTCCAAACTTACGGTCCGGCATTCCATGCCGCCCGCACCGATCAGATAGATGCCGCAGCGCTGCTCTCCGCCCTTGCCGCGGATCGCGGGGCGCCCGGAGTGGCGCGCGCCAGCGCGCTCGACGAGTTGGCGTCGCGCTTGACCCGGCAGAATGTCGCGACGGCCCGTACCGCGCTCACCGATCCCGATCCGATGGTGAGGATCGGCGCCCTCGACATGCTGGAGAACGTGCCAGCCGATGAGGTCTGGCCCCTTGTGTCCCCGTTGCTGTCCGATCCCGTCCGCGGCATCCGCATCCGGGCGGCCTCGCTGCTCGCGGGCGTCCCTTCCGCGAACCAGCCGCAGGCGGATCGTGCCCGCTTCGAACGCGCCGCAGCCGAGTTCATCGCCGCCCAGCGCGTCAACGCCGAGAGGCCGGAGGCCCGCACCGCCCTCGGAAATTTTTTCGCACGGCGTGGACAGGCGCAGCAGGCGGAAGACGAATACAGGGCTGCCCTCAGGCTCAGCCCTCAATATCCCACGGCCGCGATCAATCTCGCGGATCTCGACCGCCAACGCGGCCGCGACCCCGAAGGGGAAAACGTCCTTCGCGCTGCTCTTGCGATCTCACCGGGCGACGCGGCGCTGCACCATGCGCTCGGCCTGACACTGACGAGGCTGAAACGGTCGGAGGACGCGCTCGACCAATTGCGTCAAGCCGCGGAGCTGGAACCGAACCAGCCGCGCTACGCCTACGTCTATGCCGTCGCGCTGCATTCCGGCGGCCGTTACGCGGAAGCCATGACGGTCCTGAAGCAAGCCCTGCGCGACCATCCGAACGACCGCGACATGCTTCAGGCGCTCATCGCGTTCAGCCGTATGGCCGGCGATGCTGCGGCGGCGCTCGGTTACGCCGAGCGGCTCGCGGCGATCGGACCACCTGACCAGGGCCTGGTGGCGCTGATCGAAGAACTTCGCCGAGCCGCCGAGCCGCGCGCGCAATAAGCAACCGGATTCCGTTTCGCCGGCCTATTGAGGCCTCCATCAAGGTTGTCTCCGAGCGGATGTCCATCCGTATTTCGATCGAAATCTATCTTGGCCGCTAACGGGAGCGGGATCACTCGACCTCAGCAAGGCACGCGATTACGATCGGCACGTCTCGGCCCCCGTGACCCTGATCTACCGCGATCGCGATTGGTCGCGGCCAGATGACCGCGAACGGACACGTTCGCTGATTTCCGCGTCGCAGATCGTCACGCTCAAGAATACCGGTCACTTTTCAGCGGTCGAAAACCCGTCGGCACTGGCTCGCGTGATATTGGCGGCCGCGTGACCGCAATGGGCCGCACAGGATTGCGTCGTGATGTTCAACGATGAACGACTGGGCCGAGGCCCTCAGGACGGATGCCCCGCACGGCGACGGCCGGTTTGGCCTATGACCGTGTTCATCGACTGCAGCCGTGAATTTCGCTAATCCGCCAGAACGATCGTCGTGATCGAATCCTTCCCGACGCCGTCGTCGGCGTTTGGCTGAATCATATGGAATGATAATCATCATATGATAGCATGCCGCGGCTTCGGCCAATGTTCCAAAGGGAGGACAAGAAATGCGCAAGTCCGGTGTACACAATTTTCCGGCAATCGACCGGGTGATCTATGGCAAGGCCGCGTCCGAGGCCATCGGCGACGAGGCGGAGCGACTGAAGGCAAACCGCGTCTTCCTCATCGCCAGTCGAACATTGAACTCGACGACCGACGAGATCGACAACGATCCGGCGTACGCTTGGCGACAGGCATGCGGCGACCTTCGACGGAATTGCGCAGCATACGACGCGCAGGCAGGCCGCCGAGGTCGCCCTTCACGCAAAGGAGGCGCGCGCCGATCTCGTCGTCGCCGTCGGCGGAGGTTCTGCTGTCGACCTCGCCAAGATCGTGATCATGGCGATCGAGCACGATATCCGCGATGAGGCGGGCTTCGATCCCTTCCCCATGGGTCCGGGCGTGAGCTCATCTCCCTTCCGCTCGCCGACAGTCCGACAGATCGCGGTGCCATCGACCCTGAATGGCGGCGAATACAATGCCGCAGCGCTCGTCACCGACGAGCGTCAGAGACTGAAGCAGATTTTCTTTCACCCCCAAATGATGCCCGTGTCGATCATTCTCGACCCCGCCCTCACGCTTCATACGCCGACGAAGCTCTGGATGGGGTCGGGCACACGCGCGATGGATCACGGCATCGAAGCATTGTGCTCGCCGGCCGGAACTCCCTTGGCCGACGAAGTCGTCCTGGCGGGCATCCGTACGCTGCGTGAGGGCATGCTTCGGACCTTGCAACAACCTGACGACCTCAAGGCGCGCCGACTATCTCAGTATGGCTCATGGCTCGCGTCCTTTGGACTCCAGGCCCGCGTTCCCATGGGCGCAAGCCATGGCATCGGCCATGTGCTTGGCGGAACGTTCGACGTTCCCCGCTACTATTGCACGCCTGTCATCATGCCGAGCCTTCTTCGCTACAACAAACCGGTCACGGAAGAGGCGCAGAAGCGCCTGGCGACGGCTCTCGGCGCTCCGGGCGGCGAAGCCGCAGACGCGTTGGCGGAGTTCACCAGGAGCCTTGGACTGCCGGGGCGACTTGCCGAGGTCGGCATCGGCGAAGACAAGTTCGATCGGATCAGCAAGATCGCCATCAACCATCGCTTCGTACAGGCTAATCCGCGCCCTTTCAAAGACGAAGCCGACATCGTCGGGCTGCTGCGCGCCGCCGCATAGCGAGAGCCCCGGGAAGACTGGGACAGCGCGACGGCGCTGCTTCGCCGGTCGCGCTGCCATGCCGAGAAGCCGGCGCCCGTCAGTTCATGCGTGGATCGATCGGAGCCGCCAGGCTAGATCTTCGAATTGCGTCCGCCCTGGCGCGGACGGTTTGAACGTGTCACATCCTTCCGGCAGCGTTCCGTTGCGGTTGCGAGCAACTCGCGACCAAGATTGCTCGACGCTGGCATCGCTCTCGCCAGAACCAGCGCTCCGACCATGCGACACACGAGATCCACCGCCTCTTGGCGGGCGGATGCCGCTTCAGGCAACTGTTCTGCAATCGACGAGATCATCCGATCGACGCCCTCGGCGAACACGGCCTTGATGCTATCCGGCTGTCGTGCAACCTCGCCTGCGAGCGCCGCCGCCGGACACGTCGAGCCGGGCGCCTTCCGGGCCGCCTCCGAGAGGTAAGAGGTCACGAACTCGTCGAGACCCCGCATCTGTTGCCGCACGCCGTCCATCTGGCGGAATGCGTGATCGAGGGCCTCACACGCCAATGCGCTCTTCGATTCGAAGTGATTGTAGAAACCACCATGCGTGAAACCGGCGGCTTTCATCACGTCGTTGACCGAAATGCCGTCGAAACCGCTCTCGCGGAACAGCTTCGATGCCCGCGCGACGACCTTCTCCCGGTTCTTCTCGGCCTGACTTTCGCTAATTCGCACGGCTCAGCTCCCAGTCCCTGCACGCTTAAAATGATACACATCATCATTAAAGATTGACAAGCCCCGGCGACAATGATGATGATCGTCATCATTAAAGAAACCCGACGAAGACGATCCGGGAGGACAGATGCCACTGTGGAAGATCTATCATCCGATCGGCGCCTTCACCGCTGAGGACAAGCGCGGCTTGTCGCAACGAATTACCGAGCTGTATCGCGGACTGCCAAAGTTCTACGTCATCGTCGTGTTTCAGGAGGTCGCTCCCGAGTCGTTCTATATGGGCGGCGAGGAGGCGCATAATTTCGTTCGCGTCTGGGTGGATCACATCGCCCGGTCGTTCCCGCCCGACGCCAAGAAACTGAAGGCCAAATGGATGGGCCGCGCGGAGGCGGCGATCGCGCCTTACATCAAGGATCGCGGCAGGGAATGGGAAATCCACATCGACGAAACACCGTTCGATCTCTGGCAGATCCAGGGCATGCCCCCGCCTCCGCCAAATTCGGAGCATGAGAAGCGTTGGGTCGAGGAGAACCGGCCGATACCGTACCCCATTGAAGATCCGGCGTAGAGGCCGATTGTCGGAGGCGTAGATCAGGATGAGCAACCTCGACCGTTTTGCAGTCGTCACCGGTGCCTCGTCGGGAATAGGCGTTGCCTATGCCGAGCGACTGGCGGAGCGCGGCTATAATCTCATTCTGCTCGCCCGTCGGCAGAACCGGCTCGAAGAGATCGCCAGCCGAATTCAGCACAAGACGGCGCGAACCGTCGAGATCGTGAACGCGGATCTCGGCGACGCGGCAGACCTGTTGCGCGTCGAGACGCTGCTGACCGGGCGGGACGACATCGACGTCCTGATCAACAATGCCGGGCTCGGCGCTCTTGGACCCACATCGAGCGTGCCGGCGGCGGCGTTGGAGAACCTGATCAAGATCAATGTCCTGGCGCTGACGCGACTGACACATGCAGTGCTACCGGCTTTCCTGCGGCGCAATTCCGGAACGATCGTCAACATCGCCTCGATCATCGCGCTGATGCCGACGCCATCGGGGGCAGGCTATTCCGGCACCAAGGGATATGTCCTGAATTTCAGCCGATCGCTCCAGATGGAGCTCGCAAAGACGGGCGTCACGGTTCAGGCCGTGCTTCCCGGCCCGGTTCGCACGGAGTTCTTCGAGGCATCCGGTCTCGCGCAAGCGCCCTTTCCCGATGAGCTCTTCATGTCCGCACAGGAATTGGTCGACACCGCCCTGACGGCACTGGATCAGCGCGAGCTCGTCTGCTTTCCCGCCTTGGAGGACACGTCGTTCTGGACGGCGTTCGAAGATGCACGCCTCGCATTGATCCGCGCGCTCACCTCGTCGGGACGGCCAGCCACGAGATATTCGGCAACGGCTCGGTAGGACCGACGTCTGCCAGGGCATCAGATCATGCGTCGCATCGTCGTTACGGGACTAGGTCTCGTGTCCCCGCTGGGCTGCGGCAGTGAGCTCGCATGGTCCCGGTTGCTAGCGGCTCGCTCGGGACTGACCGCGCTGCCGGAATGGGCTTCTGTCCTTCCCGCACGGGTCGCCGGAATTGTCCCGGCGAAAGCCGACGACCCGGATGGAGGATCTCGATCCGGACTCGATCGTTGCGCCGAAGGATCAGCGCAGGATGGACCGATTCATCCTGTTCGCCCTCGCTGCCGCATCCGAGGCCATTGCCCAGGCCGCCTGGGTCCCTTCGGATGCGCATTCCATGGAGCGCACGGCAACCGTGATCGCCTCGGGCATCGGAGGCTTTCCGGCCATCGTGGACGCGGTTCGCATCACGGATCAGCGCGGAGCGAGGCGCCTCTCGCCTTTTACCGTGCCGTCCTTTCTCGCCAATCTCGCAGCCGGTCATATCTCCATCCGCTACGGTTTCAGGGGCCCCATCGGCACGCCGGTCACCGCGTGTGCCGCGAGCGTGCAGGCGATCGGCGATGCCGCACGCCTCATCCGGACCGGAGACGCCGACGTTGCAATTTGCGGCGGCTCGGAAGCCTGCATCGATCTCGTGAGTCTTGGCGGCTTTGCCGCCGCTCGGGCACTTTCGACCGGCTTCAACGCAACGCCGACCCGCGCGTCCCGCCCCTTTGATCGCGACCGCGACGGCTTCGTCATGGGCGAAGGTGCCGGCATCCTCGTCATCGAAGAGCTGGAGCATGCGATCCGCCGCGGTGCCAGACCGCTCGCCGAAATCGTCGGCTACGGCACGACGGCCGATGCCTATCACATCACGTCAGGTCCCGAAGACGGCGATGGCGCGCGGCGCGCCATGGAAGGCGCGTTGCGGCAGGCGGGCCTCGAGCCGGGTGATGTTCAGCATCTCAACGCCCATTCCACATCGACGCCGGTCGGCGACGTCTCCGAGATCGAAGCGATCAAGGCGGTGTTCGGCCGCGGCGGAAAGATCGCCGTGAGCGCCACCAAATCGGCAACGGGTCATCTGCTCGGCGCGGCCGGGGAGTCGAAGCGATCTTCACGATTCTCGCGCTACGCGACCAGGTGGCGCCGCCCACGCTCAACCTCGAGCATGCGGACCTGGCAGCCGAGGGGATCGACATTGTGGCAAGCGAGGCGCGGCGCATGCCCATCGAGCATGCGATCTCCAACGGATTCGGCTTTGGCGGCGTCAATGCGAGCGTCATCTTTCGACGTTGGCAATAGAACGATCTCACGCGCCAGGCGGCTCCTGCGGATTGGACCCGCTCCCGCGCCGTTGCTCTCGGCTCGATGACGCAGGGCTTGCCGACCGGCCTTCAGAAGAAGGTCCGACAGCCGGGTGTCGCCGCATCCGGCCTCGCATCTGACTACGACCTTGGCGGGCTCCGCGGGGCGGTGACATCGATCATGTTCTGCCGCCCGCCTGCACGCGTGCGCGGCGCTTCAGAGCCCGACCATCGGTGGCCCGACCCGGAAGCGCATGCACCGGCTCATTGTGGTGGCGTGCGCGGGCAGCGGCGCTCGCGAGCCTCACGCAACCTTCGGGGCTGCCTCGCTGTCGGCGTCAAGAAATCCGGTGAGCCTGCCCCTGATCAGTCGCTCGGCATCCGACATGATGCGGTCGATCAACTCCTTCACGGTCGGAATGTCGTGGATCAGGCCAACGACCATGCCGCAGCTCCAGGCGCCCGCGTCCATGTCGCCGTCCACCATCACCTTGGGATAGACGCCCGCCACCTGATCATGGATGTCGTCGATCTTGAGGCTCTTGCCCTTCTCGCGCTCGATCTCGAGCAGGTGTTCGACGCCCTTGTTGTTCAAGACCCGCTCGGTGTTCCGGAGCGCCCGCATGACCAGACGCGTGTCGAGTTCCGAAGCCGCGACGAGCGCGTTCTTGACGTTCTGGTGGACGGGCGCTT
Source organism: Bradyrhizobium oligotrophicum (assembly GCA_050641875.1). Classification (GTDB taxonomy): domain Bacteria; phylum Pseudomonadota; class Alphaproteobacteria; order Rhizobiales; family Xanthobacteraceae; genus Bradyrhizobium; species Bradyrhizobium oligotrophicum_B. The sequence goes on along the minus strand of CP192619.1, from coordinate 4,239,075 downwards.
CCTTGGTGGCGATGAAGCGCGTGCCCATGTTGATTCCCGCCGCCCCCATCGCCAGCGCCGCAACCAGGCTGCGGGCGTCGGCCATGCCGCCGGAGGCGACAAACGGGACCTTCAGCTCTTCGGCCGCCCGCGGCAGCAGGATCATGTTTGGCATGTCGTCCTCGCCGGGATGACCGCCGCACTCGAACCCGTCGACGCTGACTGCATCGCAGCCGATCTGTTCGGCCTTCAACGAATGCCGGACCGAGGTGCATTTGTGGATGACCTTGATGCCGCCAGCCTTCAGGGCCGGCATGTACTGTTCAGGGCTGCGCCCGGCCGTTTCGACGATCCTGACACCCCCTCCCTGATGGCAGCGATGTATTCCGGATAAGGCGGCGCACTGAAGGTCGGCAGGAACGTCAGGTTCACGCCGAACGGCTTGTCCGTCATGTCCCGGCAGCGCGCGATCTCCTTGGCCAATAGCTCCGGCGTGCGCTGCGTGAGGCCAGTGATGATGCCGAGCCCGCCGGCATTCGACACCGCGGCTGCGAGTTCGGCGAAGCCGACATAGTGCATGCCGCCCTGGATGATCGGATGCTTGATGCCGAACAGTTCAGTGATCGCTGTCTTCACGAATGATCTCCCCGCGTTTCCGCTTCAGTGAACGATTTCAAATAGACCAGCCGCGCCCATACCGCCACCGATGCACATGGTCACCACGCCGAATTTCGCCCTTCGGCGCCGGCCCTCAATCAGGATGTGGCCGGTGAGCCGCGATCCTGTCATGCCGTAGGGATGGCCGATCGCGATCGAGCCGCCATTGACATTAAGCTTGTCAGGGTCGATGCCGAGCTTGTCGCGGCAGTAGATGACCTGCACTGCATAGGCCTCGTTCAGTTCCCACAGGTCGATGTCGTCGATCTTGAGGTTATGCCGCTTGAGCAGCCGCGGGATCGCGGCGACGGGGCCGACGCCCATCTCATCGGGCTCGACGCCGGCTGCAACGAAACCGCGGAAGATGCCGAGCGGCTTCAGCCCCTTCCTCGCCGCCATCCTGTCGCTCATGATCACGCAAGCCGAAGCACCGTCCGAAAGCTGGCTGGCATTGCCCGCGCTGATGGTCTTTCCCTCGAACACCGGCTTGATCTTGGCGAGCCCCTCGGCGGTGGTTTCCGGACGCGGGCCTTCGTCTTTCGCGAGCGTCACCTGCTCGTAGGTGATCTCCTTGGTGTCCTTGTTGACGATCGCCATCCTGGTCGTGAACGGCACGATCTCGTCGTTGAAGCGGCCGGCCTGCAAGGCAGCGCCGACGCGTCGCTGGCACTCGAGACTGTATTCGTCCTGCTTGTCGCGTCCGATCTTGTAGCGTTCCGCGACGACCTCGGCGGTCTCCAGCATCGACATGTACATTTCAGGCTTCATCGCCATCAGCTCATCGTCGACGACATGGAATTTGTTCATGTGATCGTTCTGCACCAGGCTGATGGACTCGATACCGCCGCCGATCGCGACCTCGACCCCGTCGAGCATGACCGAGCGTGCGGCCACCGCGATGGCCTGAAGGCCGGACGCGCATTGCCGGTCGATGGTCGTGCCGGCCACCGTCACGGGTAGGCCTGCCCGGATCGCGCCCTTGCGCGCCACGTTCATCACCATGGTGCCCTGCTGCATCGCGCAGCCCATGACCACGTCTTCCACTTCGCCAGGCGCGATGCCGGCGCGCTTCACCGCTTCGGCCATCACGTGCCCGGCCATGGTCGGGCCGTCCGTGTTGTTGAGCGCACCGCGATAGGCCTTGCCCACGGCCGTTCTTGCGGTGGAAACGATGACTGCTTCGGTCGTCATGCTGGCCTCTTCGCTTACGCGGCCGCATCGAGCTGCGCGTAGCGCAGCACGTGGAACGCGGGATCACCGAACTGGATGTTGATGGAGGAGATGCGCTTGAAATAGTGGCCGACGGCGAGCTCGTCGGTCATTCCCATGCCGCCGTGAAGCTGCACCGCCTGATCGGCGACAAACCTGCCGGCATAGCCGATCTTGGATTTGGCGCCGGAGGCGAGCCGCGACAGGCCGGAGTCGCCGGCGTCGAGGCTGAAATTGAGATGCTGCATCAGGGACAAAGCCTCCTGATGCGCGATGAACATGTCGACCATCCGATGCTGGAGCACCTGGAAGGAGCCGATCGTGGTGCCGAACTGCTTGCGGGTCTTCGAATAGTCCAGCGTCGCCGAGTTCAGCTCGCCAATGGCGCCGACCGCTTCCGCACAGAGCGCGCCGATAGCACGGTCACGGCAGGATTCCAGCGCGGCAACCCCCTCGCCTTCCCGCCCAAGCAATTGTCCGCGGGCGTCGTGGAAGCTGATTTCCGCACCTCGGCGGCCGTCGATCGTCTTGAAGCTCTGGAGATCGACGCCGGCGGCGTGGCGGTCGACCACGAACAGACTCACGCCGCCCTCGTCACGGCCGTCGCCGGAGGTCCGCGCAGAGACGATCAGATAATCTGCCCAGGGCGCGGCGATCACCATCGTCTTGGCGCCGGTCAGAACGTAGTCGTTCCCCTCGCGCCGCGCCCTCGTCGTGACATTGGCGAAGTCGAAACGCGATGCCTTCTCGGTCCAGGCCAACGCCCACAGCGTGCTGCCGTCGATGATGCCCGGGATGAAATCCCGCTGCCGCTCCGGCGTACCGTAGTGCTCGATCAGGCCGCCCGCCAGCACCACTGTCTCCATGAAAGGCTCGACGACGAGGTGACGGCCGAACTCGTGCGCAATGATCATAGTCGACAGCGGACCGCCGCCGAGACCACCGGCGCTCTCGGAGAACGGCGCAGCGAGCAGGCCGAGCTCGGCGAAGGCGCCCCAGTGCTTCCGGCTGAAGCCCTCCTCGCTCGCCACGATCTTGCGCCGTGCCTCGAAATCATACTGATCGCGCAGCAGGCGCTGCACGCTGGATCGAAGCAATTCCTGCTCCTCAGTGAACTGAATATCCATCCGGTCCTCCCGATCCGCCGTGGCTAGAGCCCGAGCACGGCTTTGGCGATGATGTTGCGCTGGATTTCGTTGGATCCGCCGTAGATGCTGAGCTTGCGTGCGTTCAGATATTTCTCTGACGCGGTATGGCCGTAATCGGGGCCGGGCATGAAGCGGTTGGCGCTGACCGGATGCTCGCGGATGGCCAGACCGTAATTGCCGATCGCGCGATGGGTGAGTTCGGTGATCGCTTGGAAGATTTCGGTGCCGCAGATCTTGAACAGCGATGCCGCCGGTCCCGGGTCGATGCCCCGCGCCATCTGAGCGACGACACGCAGCTCGGTTGCCTCCAGCGCCAGCACGTCGAGCTCGATGCGGGCGATGTCCCGCAAGAATTCGAGATGCGCCGGATCGTCGGCCGGGATCTCGGCCTTCACGATCTGCTTCAACTTCCGGATGTAGCGCGTCGATCTGCCGATTCCGGCCATGCTGGTACGCTCATTGCCGAGCAGGAATTTGGCGTAAGTCCAGCCCTTGTTCTCCTCGCCGACCAGGTTCTCGGCCGGCACGCGCACATCTTCGAGGAAGACGTCGTTGACCTCGTGGCTGCCATCGATCGTGATGATCGGCCGCACGGTGACGCCGGGCGACTTCATGTCGATCAGCAGAAAGGAGATTCCGGATTGCGGCTTGGCATTCGGATCGGTGCGCACCAGGCAGAATATCCAGTCGGCATGCTGGGCCAGCGTCGTCCAGGTCTTGTGACCGTTGACGATGTAGTGGTCGCCGTCACGCACCGCTTTCGTTCTGACGGTCGCAAGGTCCGAGCCCGAGCCCGGTTCCGAATAGCCCTGGCACCACCAATCTTCGCCGGACAGGATTCGCGGCAGAAACTTCTTCTTCTGCGCCTCGTTGCCGAAGGTGTAGATCACCGGTCCGACCATGGTCACGCTGAAGGCCAGCGGCGGCAGCGTTCCGGCCCGCGAGGTTTCCTGCTCGAAAATGAACCGCTGCGTGATCGACCAGCCCGGGCCGCCATACTCCTTGGGCCAAAGCGGCGCGATCCAGCCCTTTCGGTGGAGGATGCGATGCCACAGCAGCGATTGCTCCTTGGTCAGGTCGGTCTCGGGGTTGGGAACGCGCATGTCCTGCGGATAGTTTTCCGCAATGAAGGTGCGCACTTCGTCACGAAACGCGGCGTCCTCGCGGGAAAGATTGAGCTCCATCGCACCCGCCCCGCTACCACTTCTCGCCGAAGGGGCGGATCTCGAGCTCGAAGGTCCACGCGCTCCGCGGCTGCTGATACAGCTGCCAGTAGGATTCCGCGACCGACGACGGCGGCATCAACAGATCGGGATCCTCCAGTGCGTTCGGGCCGAGCGCCTCGAGGCGTCGCTGACGCACCCATTCGGTGTCGACACCGGAGTCGATGATGAGATGCGCGACGTGAATGTTCTTCGGTCCCAGTTCGCGCGCTGTCGCCTGAGCCACGGCCCGCAGACCGAACTTCGCACTGGCGAAAGCCGCATAACCGATACCGCCGCGCAGGCTGGCCGTTGCACCGGTGAAGAAGATGTTGCCCCTGCCTCGCGGCAGCATCAAGCGCGCAGCCTCACGTCCGGCGAGAAAGCCCGAATAGCAGGCCATTTCCCAGACCTTGCGGAAGACGCGTTCGGTCGTATCCAGAATCGGGAAGTTGACGTTGGCGCCGATGTTGAAGATGCAGACGTCGAGCGGCGCGTGCCTGTCGGCATCGCCGAGGAAGGAGATGATCTCCTCCTCCTTGCGGGCATCGAGCGAACGGGCGTGTATCTCCCCCCGGCTGCTTCGATCTCCTTTACGAGTGGCTCGAGCTTGGCACCGTTCCGCCGTCCCGCAAAAACCGTAAAGCCCTCCGAAGCAAACTTCTTCGCGATCTCGCCGCCGATATAGTCGCCGGCGCCAATCACCGCGACGGTTGCGTTTCTCTTTTGCAAGGCTGGTCTCCCGTCGAGTTGAGATTCTGATGAAGCCGGCGTGCCGGTGCAGGAGCGGCCGGGCCGATGCGGAATTCGCAGGTCGTCGATCTGGGACCGCCACCGCCAACCTCCCGCGCGCACCATCCTATTCCGTGGCATATCCGCAATTTGGATTTAACGTTCTTTTTTGAACTCGTCAATTGATTAATTCCACGCATGCTACGGCGCCGGACAACGTGACATTCGCCATCAAATAGCAGCAACTGTCCATTACAGGGCCTTTAAAAACATGCGCCAATCATAAGTTCTATATTGGAACTATAAAGGATGAACGTGACGGGCAGCCCGGCGTCGCGATCCTGGTCGGCGCGCGACCCGATCGGCGCGGCCATCGCACGGCGCCTGGGCGGGGGCCGCTCTCCGGCGCCACACCGGAACGCTCGCTGATGCCGGAAACCGCCCGAAATCCTGTCGCGCGGCTCGAGCGGCGCTTCGTCGAGGTCGCCGAATTGGACGAGCCCTTATGCCATGGGCCGTCACCAGGCGGATGCATATCCCCGCCCGCCAGCAGCTTCTCGTGCGCGAACGATTCAGCAGCGCATCCGTGATCGGCTGCCGCAGGCCATGTCGCCGCCGATCGGCTGGATCTTCAGCACCTCGACCTTGTAATCCGCGAGAAACACCGTCGCGACCGGCCCGACACCACGCCGGCCGAATCAATCGCTCCGACTCCGCGTAGGAGGGCCGGCATCGTCATCCCTCCGGGCTTCGCCCCCGCTCCTGGTCCGAGAGTAACCATCGCCACTCAAACGGACGGTCGGTGTCGTCAGGCCGTCCTGGAAACAGGCTGCCTCGTCTGCTCGACAATCGATTCCTCGACATCGCGAATCTGATCCTTGCCGAAGAACATTTCGCTGCCAACGAAGAAGGTCGGAGAGCCGAACGCCCCTCGGCTGACGGCGTCGTTGGTCAGATCAATCAGCCGCTTCTTGACGTCATCCTGTTGCGCCCGCGCCATCAGCCGATCGATATCGATGCCCGAAGAGACGAACGCGCCGCGGAAGATCTCGAGATCGTCCATCTTCTTCGGCTCTTCCCACATGTGGTGATAGGCGGCGCGAAAATAGGGCTCGAACACACCCTCGAACTGGGCGGCAACCGCGCCGCGCATCAGCATCAGCGTGTTGACCGGAAAGAAGGGATTCTGACGAAACTTCGTGATGTTGTGACGCCGGATGAATCGCTGGGTCTCCAGTGCCTGATATTCCGGCTTGTTCTTGATTCCGCGAAGCGAGTCGAACGGCGACATGTTGCCGGTCGCCTTGTAGATTCCGCCGAGCAGAACCGGGACGTACGCGAATTTCACACCTGTCCGCTTCTCGATGCCCGGAATGGCGACTTCCGCCAGATAGGCGTTCGGGCTACCGAAATCGAACTGGAATTCAACCTTCAAGGTCATCGCGGATTCTCCAGGAGATCACATGGCGGACGCCGGCGATCCGGTCGCCAGCCTCAAATCCCCGCCAACTTACAGTTCTAAAACAGAACTGTCAATTTTGCAGAAAAGCTGCTGGATTCGTCCATTTGGAGGGGGATTGTTTGAAATTTGGTACCTATCTAGAATGCGAGAAACCGCGGCCGGCCTCCATGACGATTCGGAAGCGATGCCGGCACGACTGGAGTGCGTGAATGAAGTGGAAAGAACTCGAGGAAGAGCCGTGCTCGATGGCCCGAACCATCGGCGTGATCGGCGATCGCTGGACTCTGCTGATCCTCCGCGAATGCTTTCTGCGCACCCGCCGCTTCGAGGGATTTCAGTCGGCGCTCGGAATCACGCGGGCCTTGCTTGCCGAACGGCTGAAAAAGCTGGTCCGGCAAGGCATCCTGCGCCGCATTCCATATCAGGACTCGCCCAAGCGCCACGAGTATATCCTGACCCAGAAGGGCCTCGATCTCTATCCGATCATGATGGCGATCGTGCATTGGGGCGATATCCATATGGTCGACGAGCGCGGCCGCCCCTTGCTGCACCAGCACCGCAAATGCGGAAAGGACTTTGATCCGGTGATGGTGTGCTCGGAATGCGGCGAGCCACTGTCGGCCAAGGAGGTTCATACCCACCCGGGACCGGGCGCGCGCAGCACCCCGGCGGAAAAGGCGCCGGAAGTTCGGAAGACGAGGGCGCGCAAGCGCGCCGCTTGAGGTGAGCGCATCGACCACCTTCCGCTTCGGATCGCAATGCAAGGCGCGCCGACAGGCGCGGTCTGTCGACGCGAGACATCCGCAACAGGCGCGCAAAGGCTGCGATTTCGCTTACACCCGCACGACATCCCGACCTGGGTCCGTCGCATAGAGACGCTCAACCTGGTTGGAGCGAACCTTCAGCACGGCGCGCTGGTTGACATACGCCTTGTCGGTAATCTCCCCGGCCGCCATTGACGGCGGGTCCTTCAGCAGGGAGAAGGAATAGATTCGTTCGCTGCTTCCGACGGTCTCGTTGTAGTCGCGAAGACGATCCCTCAGAAACTGAATGACGAGGGGATCGCAGATGAGATCCGAGGCGGGCATTTGCGAAATCCTCGCAGCCTCGGTTGGATTCAGCCAGCAGAGCAGCGCGCAGGCCTCGCGGTTTTCGCCCGCAACGACAATGTCCAGCAGGACGCCGGCTGTCGCAGCGAGGATTGCCGCGCGCATATTGCCGATCGAGACCCAGGTGCCGTTTGCGAGCTTGAAGTTCTCGGAAATCCTGCCAGTAAAGCGCAGCCCGAGCTCAGGCTTCTGCGAATCCAGGAAAGAGACGGTATCGCCGATTCGATAGAAGCCTTCCTCATCGAAGGCCATTTCCGTCAAGTCCGGCCTGCCGAGGTAGCCGGACGTGACATTGGGTCCCTTCACCCTGGCTTCGTACGTATCTGAGATGGGAATCAGCTTCAACTGAAGCCCCGGCGCGGGAAGACCGATCTCCCCCGGCTGATCCGTGGCCCAATGCGTCGTGCTGATGGTCGGGGCGGTTTCGGTCGTGCCGTACCCCGACATCACCGGAATGCGCCGCCCCGTGATCGACGACGTCAGCCGATACAATCTCTCCAGTGTGCCGTGGGAGATTGCAGCTCCGGCATAGCTCAAGCGGTCTACCCGCTTGAACACGCGGGCGCCAAGATCGGGGTCTTTCTCGATTGCATCGCATAGCATGTTGTAGCCGGCGGGAACGTTGAACATGGCGGTCGGCGAGATCTCCCTGAGATTGGCCACCGTCTTGTGAAACAGCTGCGGCATCGGCCGCCCATCATCGATATAGAGCGTCCCGCCATTCTTGAGGATGCTGTGGAGGATGACGTTGCTGCCCATCGTATGATGCCAAGGCAGCCACTCCACCTGGACCGGGGCAACCGGGGGCGATACCAGCAGGCTGCCCATTTGCAGGGAACTCGCCATCATCCGGTGGGTGTTGAGCACCCCCTTGGGAAAGCCGGTCGAGCCGGACGTGAACAGAATCTTCGCGACGTCGTCGCACGACACCTCGCGGGATGCGCGCTCGAATCCGTCACTCCCCGTTCGTGCGGTCAGAGCCCGAAAGGGGACCGTGTCCGGTGCGCCATCGACGCTGATCCAGGTCGCGGCCGCCAATTCGGGAATGGCGCGGCCAGCGGAAAAATCGCGGCCGCTCTGAACGAACACGAAACGTGGGCGCAGCACCTCCGCGATGTCCCTGAGGCGTGCAAGCCCCCGGGCATCAGCGTGTAGTTTGGCGATATCGGCGCCAGGACGACCCCGATCGACATCGCGGCGAAGGAGATCACCGCGTTCTCGATGGAGTTTCCGGAAAGGACCGCAATGTTGTCGGCCGGCTTAGCGCCCATATCGAGCAAGCTTTGGCCCACCGCCTGAACGTGCGACCAGGCATCACCATAGCTGATCTCGTCCCATCCCCCTTCGCATTGCGCTGCGCCAGGAAGACCCGGTCCGGAACGGTGTCCGCCCAGCGCGGCAGAAAATCGGTGATACGCCAGTCGCACCGCGTCCATTCAAGCGGCGAGCTCAATATCAGCGTGCCGTCGATCCGACGCTCGATGGAAACCTCACGCGGTGCAAACCTCAGTGCCGTCGTCGACATCGAAAATGATCTCCCGAATTGCTGAAAGGCGATCGCCCGCGGTGCATTCCCGGAGTGCCCAGGGCGGCCTGCCGGCGCGAAGCAGACCTGGACGCGGCTCATTCCGCGTCCGTCACCCCCGCTGGGGCAAAGTTCATTCGGACTTGGCGTCCAAGACCGAGCCGAAGGCTTCCCAGGTCGAGCCGGTCCACCGCTGCAGGCGCATCTGCGTCCAGATCATGTTCTGAGCGTCGCTGGTGTTGACCTTGATCCCCGGCAGCGCAGTCGGGACGACGAAGTCCCTGAGGTTCTTGGCCTGCGCCAGAATGTTCTTGCGCGACAGATCATCGCCGCATTGCTGCAGGATCCGCTCAAGCAGGATGCCCTGCTGATAACCCGTCAGATAGCTTCCGTTGGTGATATCGACGCCCGGCAAATACTTGTCGAGAAATGCCCGGTAGGCGCGCATGCCAGGATCGTCCTTCCAGTTCGGATCCAGGATATCCTTGTTGATGGTCCCGACGATCACGCCGACCGACTTGTCGAGACCGGCGGGCGCGAGCGTGCCTCCGACCGACCCCGAGGGGAAGTTGAGGATGACCGTCGCCTTCCAGCCGATCACGGCGGCCTGCCGGATCGCCTGCGCGGCGAACTTCGGCGTTCCCGCGACCATCAGCGCGTCGGCTCCGGAGCTCTTCAGATTGGTGATCTGGGAATCGACGGTCGGCTCGGAGACCTCATAGGACGCGCTGACGACTCTTCGGTCGTAATCCTTGCCGAGGAATGACTTGAAGGCATTGACATAATCTTTGCCGAGATCGTCGTTCTGATAGAGGATGGCGTATTTGGCGTTCGGCAGTGTCTTGGTCAAATATTTGGCGTAGATCTTTCCTTCAGTATCGTAGCTGACGAGGCCTGTTGTGGTCAGCGGATAGCTGGCGACGTCGGTGAATTTCGACGAGCCACTGACGATGGCAATGCTGGGCACGCCTTTCGCCCTGAGGTATTTTGCCGTCGCGGAAAGGCTAGGCGTTCCGAGCTGGCCGAACATGAAGGCCACCTCATCGCTCTCGACGAGCTTACGCACTTGCTCCACCGCTTTCGGAGGGCTGTAAGCATCGTCATAGGCGATGTAGTTGATCTTGCGGCCATTGATGCCGCCGCGGTCATTCACCGATTGAACGTAGGCGATGAGGCCCTTGCCTACGAGACCGATCGACGATGCCGGCCCGCTGAACGGGAACACCCCGCCGATCTTGATCTCGGTCGCGGTAACTCCCGGCTCGTCGGCTGCGAACGCTGGACTGCTCATGAGCAACGCCAGAGCCGCAAGACCCTTCCAAATCGCCAACATCACCCGTCCTCCCTGATGCGTGCTCATCCGGGCACGTCATTTTGCTTCGTTGCGTCACCCCCGGCCGCTCGCCCGGCGTCGTTCCGAGCGGCTGCGCGCCTCGCGGTCCAAGCATGGTTGGCCGGAACCGAGCCCTGCGGCCGTTAAGCTCGGCCGTCCTATCCGCAAAGTTACAGTTCTTTTTTAGAACTAGTCAAGCTATTCGATGATCATCCGGCGAGCGCGGTGCCATTGCTGACGCTACTGGCAACATCGCCGCGTGAGAAGACCGGGTCGAAGCGCCCTCACCAGGAATTAATTCTATTATTGAACTTATCGTTCTAAGTCGGTGCGGGCGTCGAAACGCAGGTCGACGGCGAGGCGATGGATGCTGTCGAGAAGTCGTGCGACGAGTGCGTTTCCCATGACCGGGCGTGTTCCGCGCGTGTCGCTGATCCGGTCCATCGCGTAGCGGGTGAGAAGACCGAGGACATGCCTGAAAATGGTCCAGCGAGGTGGACCGGAGGCGCCGCGAACCGGACGCCCGTCTTCCGCTCGAGGTAGTCGAGAACGATCGGGCCGGCCTTGAGAAACATGTCCACGCGTCGGTGGGTCGCGTGCTGGCCGAACATCGCGGTGAGATAGGTGCGCGCGGCGGCGTCCTCTCACCCCGATCCTCTGGTCATGCGGCGATCCAGGCGTGGGCCTCGGCAGCCTCGGACAGTGAAAACACCCTGGTCGTTGCCGGCATCATGAACGCGAAGAGACGTACCGCCGTCCGGATCCATTCGATATCGGTCACGACCGCGATCCTGTCCCAGCGCATCAGATGGTCGATGCCGATCTTGAAGTCTTCCCACATTGCGCCGGCATCGAGCGTGAAATCCTTGCCGGTCTCGTAGTATAATCGAAGAGTCCGGTTGGCTTGAAGTCCGGCGAGCACGGCGGGCGCCAGCACCTTTTCATAGTCCTCCTTCGTCACCCGGCCGCTGCAGCGGAACCCGACGACTTGGTCTGGAAAGTTCGTGAGCTGCTCGATCATGGCGTCATCCTGTCGTTTTGTTGTGAAACCGAGGGGTTCGATCACGACCAGCCAGGCCGCAAGTCCGGCCAGGATCCGTAACGTACGGATGCAGTCGATCGGTCTTCGCGCGGGCCGGAAGGCGCCCGGTTGGTGTTTCCTGGTTGGCCATGCCCATGGTGCTGGCTCGCCACCGTTGCTCGGCCCCTGACGTGAAACGCACTTCGCGACATCCGGTTGCCGTTTCAGTACCGGATGCGCCAGATTTGGCCACTGGACGCGCCGGCCGCCGCAACGATTTGCGGAGTCGCCCCTCGCCGACACGCGGCTCACCACATGTCCGTCGTTCATCCCGCACACAACGCGTGGCCTGCCGCCGGGCAATGGAAAGCACCGGCAGCAGGCTCCGTATCCGCGCTTCAGCCGATCGGGACCGCAACAAAATGGGTATTGGCGGCGGACTTGACCCGCATCAGCACGTCGCGCTTGCCGGCGGACTTTGCCTCCGACAATGCGTTGCGCAGTTCGGCGACGGTGCCGACGGTCCTGCCGCCGACATCGAGAATCACATCGCCGGACTGCACACCGTGCTCCGCCGCCGGACCGTCGGGATCCACGGCGGTGACCACGACGCCCTTGTTTCCGGCGCCCGCGACGTCCTCCGCGGGCGCGACTGACAGACCGAGATGCGGCACGCCGCGAGCCGGGCCGTTGTCGTGATCGTCGGAACTGGCCCGCTTCTCCTGCTGGTTCGGCATGTTCGCAAGCGTCACAGCGATGGTCCTGGACTCACCCTTGCGCAGAATGTCGAGCTTTGCCGAGCTTCCGGGGGCCATCGCCGAGATCCGGCCCGCCAGGGCGCGCGGAGGTCATTGATGGCTTCACCGTTGACGGCCGTAATGACGTCGCCAGGCTGAATCCCGGCTTTCGCCGCCGGCGTATCCGGCTTTGCCTCGTCGACCAGCGCGCCTGCGGCGTTCTTCATGCCGAGGCTTTCTGCGATACCTGCCGTCACCGGCTGGACCTGCACGCCGAGCCAGCCCCGCGTCACCACGCCCTTGTCCTTGAGTTGGGCAACGATCATCTTGACCGTCGGCGCAGGTATATCGAAGCCGATGCCGACCGAGCCGCCGGTGGGCGAATAGATCGCGGTGTTGACGCCAATGACATTGCCGTTGGTATCGAAGGTGGGACCGCCCGAATTGCCCTTGTTGATCGGCGCATCGATCTGGATGTAGTTGTCATAGGGGCTTGAGCTGAGTTCGCGGCCTTCCGCCGACACGATGCCCGCCGTAACGGTGCCCCCAGGCCGTAGGGATTGCCGACCGCCACGACCCAGTCACCGACGCGCGGCGTTTTGCTGTCCAGGTTGACATAGGTGAAGTCCGACTTGCCTTCGACCTTGATCAGCGCGACGTCGGTCTTCGGGTCGGTCCCAATGACTTTGGCGGTGTAGGTCTTGCCGTCGTCGGTGGTGACCTGCACCGACTTGGCGTGGTCGACGACATGGTTGTTGGTCACCGCGTAGCCGTCGGCCGAAATGAAGAATCCGGAGCCAACTCCCGTAATCATCTGATGGCGACGCATCTTGCCTTGCGGGCCGTCGGCGAATCCGTATTGGCGGAAGAACTTCTCGAACGGCGTTCCCTGCATGAACGGCTCCCCGTTCGGCCCAGGCATGTCGGTCTCGTCACCTTCGTCGACACTGACGCGGACGGAGATCACCGCGGGCCTGACCTTGGCGACCAGATCGGCGAAGCCAGTGGGGCCCTGCTGGTCCTGGGAAGGCGCCGCCGCCCAGGCCTGATCGATCAGGTGGCCATAGCCGAGCGGTCCCGACAGCGCGATCGCCGAACCGATCACGGCAACCGATCCGAGCAGAGTCAGGCGCCGCGCGGGCATGATCCTGCGGCAAGGTTGTTGATTGCTGTCCGACATGGATTGTCTCCTTCAAGAGGTTGCGCCTCACGGCGTTGCACGAAGGAGTAACGCTCGTCAGATTACTACGTCCTGTCCGACGAATTAATTCATCCTGTCGGTGAGATGAATTCGTAGTAAGGCGGCATGCGCTGCCGACGCACAGAAAGATGAACGGTTCGGCAGCGATCGCCCGGCGGATTTTCGCGTTCGGCGTAGAAGGGCTCTGACGTGAAGTGGAGCGATCGATGGCCAAAGGAAGCCTACAAAGCTGTCGAGTGGCGAGCAGACTGGAAACGTCCATTCTGAATAGGCAGGGGACTCCCGTTCAGAACGACAAAGTCGTCGATGCCCATCTAGACTGCTGATACAGCTGTGAAATCTGGCTGGGGCGGGAGGGATCGAACCTCCGAATGGCGGAATCAAAATCCGCTGCCTTACCGCTTGGCTACGCCCCATCAGGCCCGGCGGATCGGCGTGGCGCGTGGGCGCCAGGCGATTCCGGGTCGGCGCCCGTGGTCTACAGAGCGCGCCCGCCCATTTCAACCGCGCCGCCGCAGGAATTTTGCAGGCCGCTCCGATGATCCGCCGCCCAGGCCAATTCGTCAATATCGGCAAGCCCTTATCCCGCCCGTCCGAAGTCGCCGCGGCGCCCGGCCGCAGCGCCACGCGAAAAAGTTGAGACCCGGCCGGTTTCATGGGATGACGGCGGCTAAACCGGCAAATTTCGACCCCCGAGGACACGCCATGACCTATCGCGCCCCGCTCAACGACATGCTGCTCGCCCTCAACCACGGCGCCGGGCTGAAGGCGGCGGTCGAGGCCGGCCATTACGGCGATTTCGACCCCGACATCACCGCCGCCGTGCTCGAGGAAGCCGGCAAGTTCGCGACCGACGTGCTCGCGCCGCTCAACAAGATCGGCGACAGGAACGGCGTCAAGCTCGCCGACAAGAAGGTCACCACCGCGCCTGGCTGGCCGGACGCCTACAAGCGCTGGACCGAGGCCGGCTGGAATGCGGTGTCCGGCCCCGAGGCGCACGGCGGCCAGGGCCTGCCGCTCGCCATCAACGCCGCCTGCACCGAGATCTGGAGCGCGGCCAACGTCGCCTTCGGCCTGTGCCCGCTGCTGACCCTGTCGGCCATCGAGGCGCTCGACGCCCACGGCAGCAAGGAGCTGAAGGACATCTATCTCGCCAAGCTGGTCTCCGGCGAATGGACCGGCACGATGCAGCTGACCGAGCCGCAGGCCGGGTCCGACGTCGGCGCCTTGCGCACCCGCGCCGAGCGGGCCGCGGACGGCAGCTACCGCATCACCGGAGCCAAGATCTTCATCACCTATGGCGACCACGACATGACCGACAACATCGTGCATTTCGTGCTCGCGCGGCTGCCGGATGCGCCGGCCGGCACCAAGGGCATCTCGCTGTTCCTGATTCCCAAATTCCTCGTCAATGCCGACGGCTCGCTCGGTGCCCGCAACGACATCTACGCCACCGGCGTCGAGCACAAGCTCGGCATGCACGCCTCGCCGACCTGCACCATGACGATGGGCGATAATGGCGGCGCCATCGGCTATCTCATCGGCGAAGAAAACGCCGGCATGCGCTGCATGTTCACGATGATGAACCAGGCGCGGCTCGGCGTCGGCCTCGAAGGCGTCGGCGTCGCCGATCGCGCCTATCAGCAGGCGCTGGCCTACGCGCAGGAGCGCAAACAGGGCCGCGCCGTCGGCAGCAAGGGCACCGGCTCGGACGCGATCATCGCCCATCCCGACGTCAAGCGCATGCTGATGCAGATGCGCTCGCTGACGGCGGCGTCGCGCTCGATCTGCTACGCCACCGCGGTCGCCCTCGACGTCGCCGTGCGCGCCAAGGATCCGGCGGTGCGCACCGAGGCCGCCGCGCGCGGCGCGCTGCTGACGCCGATCGCAAAAGCGTTCTCCACCGACATCGGCAACGAAGTCGCCTATCTCGGCGTGCAGATCCATGGCGGCATGGGCTTCATCGAGGAGACCGGCGCCGCGCAGCACTATCGCGACGCGCGGATCACGGCGATCTATGAGGGCACCAACGGCATCCAGGCGATCGACCTGGTGACGCGCAAGCTCGGCGCGAACGGCGGCGCCTCGGTCTTCAAGCTGCTCGACGAGCTCACCGACATCGTCCGCCGCGTCGAGGCCTCGAACGATCCGGCGTTCGGCACCACCGGCGCCAAGCTGCGCGATGCGCTGGGTGCGCTCGACCGCTCCAGCCGCTGGCTGCTGGACAAGCTGGCAACCCGCCCGAACGACGCGCTCGCCGGCGCCACGCCGTACCTGCGCCTGTTCGGCTCGGCGCTCGGCGGCTGCATGCTCGCCAACGAGGCGCTGGCCGCGCGCAGCGAGAACGAGAGCGAGGGCGCCCGTCACGTGGCGCTGGCCCGCTTCTTCGCCGAGACGTTCGCGGTGCAGGCGCCGTCGCTGGAAAAGACCGTCACCGACGGCGCCGACGCCGTGCTCGCGGCGGACGCCGTGCTGGTGGCGTGAGGGCTCGCACCACAAAATTGGTGTCGTCCCGGCCTTGAGCCGGGACCCAGACTCACCAGCGGTCTTGGCTGGGCAAGATCGGTCCTCCATCGTGCCCCGCACTCCTCCCTGGGTTATGGGTCCCGGATCTGCGCGCGCGATGCGCGCTTGTCCGGGACGACATGTGAGTTTGTGGCTCGCCGCCCTGCCCAACACTCCGTCATTGCGAGCGCAGCGAAGCAGGGCTGAGCAAGGACTCTGGATTGCTTTGCTGCGCTCGCAATGACGCAAGTGGCAAAGTCCCCGATCCACTCTGTCAAACAGCCTGTCGCGATGAGATGAGCATCCGCGTCCTCGCGACGCGTTCCGCGCCCGAGCTATGCTCTCGAGTCTCGCCCTCTCCAATGGAGGGCGCGAGGAAGGCCGGGCCTCGGCTGAGGCCCGTGGCCCGCCTGCAGAAAAAGCAGGCGGCAGTCACCACAGGATTGGCCGAACAACCGGCGGATTCAATCGGTCGTCGCAACACTCGATGAGGAGGTTGCGATGGGTATCCGAAAGCGGCGATCAACGCGGGCGAAGCTGGGATCGATGGGTCGCCCACCAGTGGCGGGGCGTGCGGAACAGCAGAAGTTTTGGCGGGGGATTGCCGCCGGATTGAACAGCGAGAAGGCTGCGCTGGCTGCTGGATTGTCAGATGCTGTCGGCCCTCGATTGTTTCGAAGGGCGGGCGGCGTGACACCAGCGATGTTCAGATCTTCGGCGAAGCCGCTCTCCGGCCGACGCCTCTCTTTCTCTGAACGCGAAGAGATTGCCCTGCTGAATGCGCAGCGCCATTCTGTACGAGAAATAGCGCGGCGCCTCGATCGGTCTCCCTCGACCATCTCTCGTGAGCTCGATCGCAATGCGGCCACGCACGGCGGCAAGATGGCCTATCGAGCGACGGCCGCCCAGTGGCATGCAGATCGATCGGCCCGGCGCCCCAAGCCGAGCAAGCTTGCAAGCAACTCCGCCTTGCGCACTTATGTTGAAGAACGGCTTGCCGGCGTTGTCGTGCCTCCAGGCGGCATCCGGCGGAAGGCCGGTCGTGCGGGTTCGGACCAGCAACGGCGATGGGCAAAAGCCTGGAGTCCTGAGCAGATCGCCCAACGCTTGCCGATCGACTTCCCGGGTGACGAGACGATGCGGATCAGCCACGAAGCCATTTACCAGGCGCTTTTTGTTCAGAGCCGAGGTGCGCTGAACCGGGAGTTGGCGGCCTGCTTGCGAACGGGACGTGCGCTGCGGGTGCCTCGAGCGCGCACGCGAAAGCGTAGCAAAGGCTTCGTATCGCCAGAGATCATGATCAGTGAACGTCCGGCCGAAGTCGCGGATCGCGCCGTGCCGGGACATTGGGAAGGAGATCTGATCGTCGGCTCCGGGAGCTCGGCAATCGGCACGCTCGTCGAACGCAGCACACGGTTTACAATGCTGCTGCACTTGCCACGCTTGCCGGGATTTGAAGACGGCCCACGTACGAAGGACGGGCCTGCGCTCTCCGGACACGGAGCTGAAGCGGTACGCGATGCGATCACGCGCACCATTATCACCTTGCCCAAGGAACTACGCCGCTCGCTGACTTGGGATCAGGGGACCGAGATGGCTCAGCACAGTGACCTCAAGATCGATACAGGCCTTCAGGTCTACTTCTGCGATCCAAGAAGCCCTTGGCAGCGTGGCACGAACGAGAACACAAATGGCCTGCTGCGGCAGTACTTCCCGAAAGGCACCGATCTGAGCGTCTACGATGCTGACGAGATCGCCGCTGTGGCCGCAGCGCTCAATTCCCGACCGAGAAAGACGCTGGGATGGAAAACCCCAGCAGAGGCGCTTGACGAGCTCCTGTCCGGAATGAAAACACTTGCTGTTGCGACGACCGCTTGAGCCCGCCACCCGGCCTTCCCCGCGCGATGGTTTTAACGGGCTATAGCGCGCTCTTCCTGGTGCACCGGGCTTTCTGGCCACCATGTCGCGACGATGCGCTTTCGCGCATCGCGCTGGATACTAGCATCGGAGTATCAGAACCACACGCCTTCACCGTCCGCCAGAAGTCGTTCGTCCGTGCTCATCACACTGCGCCCGCCGGCGTCCACCGCATCCCGCTGCCAACGTCCGTGACGACCGCGAACCGTCCCCTACCGCGCAACAGGATGAGCGGACCATAATGCTGATTTGGGACAACGGCCAAGCAATTTATGTTTTTCAGAACGACTTGACAGGAATTGGCGCAACAACAGTGATTTGGCCGTCGGGTCAGAAGCGCGTCTTCACTGCGCTCTGGCAAACCGGAAGGCGCCAAGTTGATTGCCGATAAAGTTCAAGCCCTGACTTCAGTTAGCCATTCACTCCCGGGACAATGTTACAGCACAGCACGACGCAGGTCGCGGTACGGACCGCTCTGGAGGTCGCCACATAGCGCTCAACCGGCTTACGACACCATCGCTTGGATGAGCGCCGTGTCGGCGAACTCGATTAGTTCGACGATTTTCCCATCCTGGATTCTGAAGAGGTCGAGTATTTCGGTCTCCCGCGTCATATTCGTCGGACAGCTTCGCACGGTGAGGCGGGAACGCACGGCGACGCGATCGTTGTCCACCAGTTCGGTCAGGATATTTCGGTGTGCGAACTCGAACGTATCGATGAGCTTGGCCAAGGCATCCTTGACTTGGGGGTGACCACACATGGACCCCAACACTTGGGTGGCGTTCCGGTCGCCGGCCAGTGTGAACACCACGTCCGGATGACACTCTGCCATCATATCCTCCAACGCTCCCGTGTCGCGCGCCTTGTATGCGCGCCTGACTTGCTTGAGAAGTACTTCGCGATCTTCCATCGACACCTCCCAAAGTTCAGTTCGAAGACCTTAGCTGGTCACATCTCTACTTTCAATTGAGTCCAGCGAAAACCTCGCCTTCAACTGTGCTCACTTACCTCAGAGGGATGAAACGGGCATGGGGCCAGCTAGCCGAAGTAGTACCCGCCGCGCTTCTCTGATTGAAGCCGCCGCCGTTCTTGACTTCCGCCATCGATCCAGCCAGTTCTATCTGCACAGGTGCCGGCTCGACCATTGTCACGCAGTCCGGCTAGCCGTTGCGAAGCCTCTGCATAGTTCGTTGTTTTTCACCAAATCCATTCGGAGAAAGAAGATGAAATCTGTCGTTGCGACGTTGTTTGCCGCTGCCCTGATGCTGTCACCCGTGCCGGCG
Source organism: Bradyrhizobium oligotrophicum (assembly GCA_050641875.1). GTDB lineage: Bacteria > Pseudomonadota > Alphaproteobacteria > Rhizobiales > Xanthobacteraceae > Bradyrhizobium > Bradyrhizobium oligotrophicum_B. The sequence continues at coordinate 4,220,055 of CP192619.1, read as the reverse complement.
TCGGCCGTCGTTCTCGATCTCTCCACCATGAGCTGCAAGCAGTTCGTCGAGAGCGGCGACGACAGCATCAAGATGGTGCTGATCTGGCTGGACGGCTGGTACAAGGGTGACCAGGACGAGGCCCTGTTCGACACCGAGGTGTTCGTCGAGAACGCCAAGAAGTTCGGCAAATATTGCGCCGAGCATCCGACGGTCAGCATCGTCACCGCCGCGGAGAAGATCCTCGGCAAGTAGGCCGGCTGCGGATCGTCAGCGCGCAGGCAGATGACTTTGCGACTGGTCGGCCCCTCTCTTCGTCTAGACCCCGAGCCACTCCAGCCCACCCGGTAGCTCATCCGCCGCAAAATCGACCTGCAGCACGCGGCGGTGGCCGGGCTGCACGGATGGCTCGGAGGCGTGCAGGATCAGCGTCGCGTAGAGCCAGATGTCCCCCGGCGCGGCGCAGCACACCGCTGTGCCGCAGCGCGCGACCGTCGCGGCCACATCGCCTTCCGGAATGCGGCCGAGACGGTGTGAGCCGGGTGCGATCAGCAGCGGCGCATTGCCGTCCGGCACGGCGTCGAGATGGACGCGCAAGGTGACCATGCGTGCCAGCACCTCTGAGGGCGGCGCGACGTGTTGCAGGCCGCCCTTGATGGTCCAGGGGCCGAAGCCGATGACCTCGATGCGCTCGCGGACGACGATGGTGCGGTCCTGATGCCAGGGCACGGCCCAGTTCGCCGCTTTCGTCTTGTCGAAATAGACCGCGCGCACCGGGCGCGCGGCGTCACCGAGAACCGCGGCCGCGGCGCCGCCGACCGGGCCGGCATTGGCGAGGAAGGGATTGAGCGCCGCGACGCCGTGCAGCCGGGTGCCCGCCTGCGCCGGTGCGTGGCCGGACAGCGCGTCGAAGAGCGCGCGCAGGGCGGACGCGTCGAGCGCGGCCGCGATGTGCAGCGCACCGGTTTCCGCGAACTGCGATGTTTGCTGGGGAGAAAGCGCGCCGGTCATGCGTGCGGGAGATTAGAGCGCGGCGCCGGCGCTTGGCAATCACTCTCCCCGCTCTTTGCCGTCAGTCCGAACTTGCGCCCGGGAGAGTCGCGCGATGGTGATCCGCAACGTCCCGGTGTGCGGCCCGGCGACAGCAGACTGTCGCCGCGGACGGCGCGGCTCGGCGCAAGCCCCGATGACCCCGCATGAAGACCGCAGCATCCGGACACATTCAGACGCAACTCATCGCGCCAGCTTGGCGCGGAGGCTGCGTTGAAGAAGCGTGCCGCGCCCTCCCGCGCGGCATCTGCCCCTTCTTCATGCGAGAGTCCCATGTCGATCAGCTCCGTCACGACGCCCATCGCCGCCACTTCGTCACAGACCACGGCTGCATCATCCACCTCGACGACGTCTGCGACGTCATCCTCGTCGGCCGCGAGTTCGGCCAGCAGCACTTCGGAAAGCTCCTCCGGCAGCGGCGGCGCGTCGTCGGCCAAGACCGTCGTCAGCGAGGTCTCGATCACGCTCGGCGGCGTCACCACCACGACGATCACCTATTCCGACGGCTCGACCGAGGTGACCAAGACCGCCGCCGCCGCCAGCTCGGACGGCAGCAGCAAGGGCGCGCAGACCTACAACGCGCAAGGCGCGACCAGCAGCGCCACGAGCAACGGCGTCTTGGGCAGCACGGGCGCAGCGAGCTCGACCGCGACGACCTGAGGCCACGCCGAACGCGCGGCACGCCGTTGCTCAGGGGTGATGGTGCCGTCTCCACCGGCGCGCAGGTTCCGAGGCAGGAACCGTTCGATCTACACTGTCAGGGCGAGGACGGGCCGTTCCGCCCGCCGACCGTTGCAAGCGATGCTCAACCGTCTCGCCCGGTGACACTGCGAAGCCACACTGCGCTGACGATGTCACGCGCCTGTCATTGTTAATTTGCGCCCTCGGTCCGAGTCACGCCAGTTAGCAGGGAGCTGCGACAATGGGGAGGATGTCGATGTTGCGGGGTGTGATCGGCGCGGGGATTCTGATCGTGGCGATGGGGTCCGAGGTGCAGGCGGCCAACGAGGCCGGTCCTGAGACCCGGATGTCCTGTTCGGAAGTGCGCTACTACGTGACGAAATACACGGCCGAAGTGGCCGAGATGTATGCGCGCAGCCGCGGCGCCACCGATGCGCAGATCAACCGTGCCAGACGATGCCTGTCGCCGAACCATTTCCGCAGGGCGGAGCGGTTGCACAGCTATACGGAGTAAGCCAGCCCCCGTAGAGACTGAAAAGCGGGCGGCGTGGGGCGGGTTAGCCGAAGGCACAACCCGCCGCGCGCGAGGCAATATGGCGGACCGCGCTGGGCCGATCCGCCCTACCAATACCTTCCCTCACGCCTGCTCGATCGCCGCCGGCATCTTGGCGACCGACATCAAGGAGCGCGCGACCTGGTTGAGAAGCTGGTCGGCGTTCTCCTCCTCGGCCAGCGATTTCGACAGCAGCGCGACGACGGCGCTGTGGCGGAGCTGAGAGGCGAGGTTGCGCGCGGTCGTGTAGCCGGACATCTCGTAGTGCTCGACACGCTGCGCGGCGCCGATCAGCGCCAGATCAGCGGCGGCGTCCTCCTTGTCCTCGCCCTGCGCGATGATCTCCTGGCCTTCCTCGACGAGGCCCATCATGCCCTTGCAGGGTTTTGCCCGCGGGGTCTTGCCGAGCAGGTCGAAGCACTCGTTGATGCGCTCGATCTGCGCCTCGGTCTCGACCAGATGCTGATCGAACAATTCGCGCAGTTGGTCGAAGCGCGCCGCCTCCGCCATCTTCGGCAGCGCCTTGGTGAGCTGCTTCTCGGCGTGGAGAATGTCGCGCAGCTCCTCGATCAGGAGATCGCCGAGGCCGGCCTCATCGACCGGCGGCGAGCTCTCGGTGACGATCGCATTGGACCCACCGTTCTCGGCCTGGATCGCCGGCGATTCCGTGAACACCCAGTCGCCGCCCTCGTTCCAGGGGCCGCGGGTGTCGATCTCGCCGTGATCGCCGGCGCCAGTTGAATCGTTGAAGAACTGATCGACCAGGCCCGGCGTCGGCGCGATGCGGCCGATGCTGAAGGCCGGCTTGTTCATGCTCTCCAGCGCCAGCGCAAACGCCTTCATGTGGGTGATCTCTCGCGTCATCAGGAATTGCAGCGCGTCCTTGGTGCCGGCGTCGTCGGTGAAATTGATCAGCCGCTCGTAGACGATCTTGGCGCGCGCTTCGGCGGCGATGTTGCTGCGCAGGTCGACGTCGAGCTCGCCGGTGATCTTGAGATAGTCGGCAGTCCACGGATTGCCCTGCGAGTTGAACAGGTTGACGCCGCCGCCGCCGGCGATCGCAATCAGCGGATCGGCCTCGGCGGCCTCGCGGTCGAACTTGGCGGGCTTCAGATGCATGCGGGCGAGCGTGCCGACCACCTCGAGATGGCTCAGCTCCTCGGTGCCGATATCCATCAACAGATCCTTGCGGTCGGGATCCTCGCAATTGAGACCCTGGATCGAGTACTGCATGGCTGCGGCGAGCTCGCCATTGGCGCCGCCGAACTGCTCGAGCAGCATGTTGCCGAAGCGCGGATCCGGCTCGTCGACACGGACGGTGAACATCAGCTTCTTGACGTGGTGATACATGGAAGGCCTCGGGCGTTGGGGGGACGGCAAGCAAGGTCCGAACGGCCGGGCACCACGGTTGTTCCTTACCTCCGACCGATGGCCCTGCGTGTTCCTGCCGGCCACGCGGCCGAGCAGGCCGGCCACGGCACGACGGGGCAGGGGCGACACCGATCGCCGGCCACGGCCATATGCACGCCGAGACGCACTTCACACCTGGGTTGCCGGCGTCATCGGCGCTTTGCCGATTCGTGCCAGATATCCGCAAGAGGAACCTGCCGGGCTCAGCGCATGCGTCACCAGGGCCGGGGCCGGTCACCACGCGACATCCTGTTGGCAGCCGAACGATGGCCTCTTGCTAAGGTTTTCCCTGCTCGCCTAAGCTGTTCCGCTGGAGAGTGACATGTTGATGCGAACACCGGCCAGGGAGAAGCCAGGTCTCGGCGAGCGAGTCCGCCGGGTCATCGAGCGACTCCGCGACCACGCATCGTCACTCACGTCATCATCGCGCGCGAATGGGGCGACAGTGCGGAAGCCGTCCTACCATGTCGTCGAAGACGAACCTGACGACAGCAACATGGACGTCGCGCTGGCGGCGCTGATCGATCAGATCGAACGTCCCGCGCGCACGCCGCCGCCGCGATTTCCAAGTCTCGCACGCGTCACGTCATCGCGCCAGGCGCCGCACATCCCTGTCTACGAGCGGCCCCCTATTTCGACGTCGCGCCGCGTCAACTCGAACCACGCCATGTCGAGGTCGAGCCGCGTCGGATGCCGCATGACGAACCCGCCGAGCGGATCGTGCCGGAGGATGAGCTGTCGGAACTGCGCAAGGACCTGATGAGCGCGATCTCGGCGCGGCTCGGATCGCCGGAGGATCATCTGGCGACGATCCGAAACCTGCTGAGGTCGGTGAAGTAATGTGGGGCCGCAGCAACATCGGCAAGACCGTCGAGGAGCTGACCGATCATCTGCGGCTCGTCGATCACGTGCGCGCGCTGCAGGATGGCCAGAAGGAGATCGCCGAGGCGATCCGGGCTGTCAGCAACCGCCTCACCTCGATCGAGGCCGAGTTCAGGGTCCTCAAGGCCGAGACGCAGCGCGACGCGCTGCGCGAGGTGCAGCACGCCGTGCAGGGCGTCCAGGGCTCGGTGCATGACGAGTTGACCCGCATGGCGACGCGGCTGGTCGTTCTGGAGCAGGCGCTGCGGCGCGAGGTCGTCCGGCAGCAGGCGCAGCCTGCCGCGCCCCCGCGCGCACCGGCAGTCCCGCCGCGCCCGGACGGCTCGCGCTGAGGCCGCGGCAGCTCAGCGCAACTTTGCAGTGCGGTTCGTGATGTCGATGAGGACGCTGCCGCTCTTGGCGTAGCCCTCCGGCACAGAGCCTTCCCCCGCCGCGAGTTCGCGCATGTCCTCCGCATCCTTCGGCTTCGGAAAGCCCTTGCCGCAGGCCGTCTCGATCGTCTCGCGGTCGGCGTAGCGCACGCCCGCGACGACGGTGCCGGGGCTCGGCCCGGCCGCGAGCTTCGACAGATCGAAATATTTGAGCTGCTCCGAGCAGTCGACGATGTTGGTCAGATAGGCCCCGGTCGTATCCTCGGCCCGCAGCAGAAAATCGTAGGACATCTCGATCGACCCGCCGCTGGTGCTCGCGAAGCCGACCCGCGCGACGCCGGTTTCGACCACGCCCTGCCCCATATGGCCCGTCAGGCAGACGAGTACGTCCTGCGCTTCGCTCCCGGCCGCAATCACGCATTCGTCCACCTGCATGCCCGGTTGGTAGCCGCGAAACTTGTAGGCGCCGCCGACCTGGTCGAACACGACCGAGCCGCCGAAATCGGTCGCATGCGGTTCGCAGCCGCTCTCATAGGTCACGATGAGCAGCGGATTGCCGGAGGCGAGGAACCGCCCCTGCTGCCGCCCCGGCTTCAGGGTGACGTCACAGCGGCGCCCCTCGGAGTCGGGATAGGATCTGGCGCGCTTGCAGGTGGTGCCCGCGATCGCGCCGGACGCGCAGAACAGCGACAGCAGCGCGCGATCGGTGGCGGCAGCCTCAGCGATGCCGGAGAAGGCGCGACAGAGCAGCAGCAGCGACAGCAACACTGAAAAGAGATTGGTCATCGAATTGCCTTGCAAAGGATCGCAGTTCTGCGCAGGACGATAGTGGACGCCGATGCTGTTGCAAACCAGTCGTAAGCCATGGCGAGCGCTCGCCTGCGATCACGCGCGCATTCCCTCCGCGACCGATGACCGCTTCGGCCCTTGGCGCGACCGGCGGATGATGTAGGCTGCGGCGAGATGCAGGACTCGACAATGACCGGCGGCGGCCGGCGCACACGCATGAGGGGCCCATGACCGACCATCTGATCGTCACCGACGAGGGCGAGACGCGGACGATCAAGCTGCGGCGGCCGGAGAAGAAGAACGCGATCACCCAGGCCATGTATCTCGGCATGAGCGATGCGATCGACACCGCGCAGAACAATCCGCTGGTGCGATGCATCATCATCACCGGCGGCTCCGGCGTGTTCACGGCTGGCAACGATCTGGAGGACTTCCTGCATGCGGGGTCGGCCGGCAACGACGCCGCGCGCACCTCGGCGGCGACCAAGTTCCTGTATTCGCTGGCGCACAACGTCAAGCCGATCATCGCCGCGGTCGACGGCGTCGCGATCGGCATCGGCACCACGATGCTGTTCCATTGCGACTACGTGCTGGCCTCGACGACGGCGACGTTCTCGACGCCCTTCATCCATCTCGGCCTGGTGCCGGAGGGCGCCTCGAGCCTGTTGATGCCGCAGACCATGGGCTATCAGCGGGCGTTTGCGATGCTGGTGATGGGCCGCACCATGACGGCGGCGGATGCGCAGATCGCCGGCTTCGTCAACACGGTGGTGGCGCCGGGCCATACCGAGGTCGAGGCGCACAAGGTGGCGCGCGACATCTGCCGGCTGCCGGCCGAGGCGGTGGCGATCGGGCGCAGGCTGATCCGCACCCCGCCGGACGAGCTGACCCGCCGCATCGACCAGGAGGCCTATCTGTTCGCCGAGCGCATGACCTCCGAGGAGGCGGTCGGCGCGTTCAAGGCGTTCCTGTCGCGCAAGAAGAAGAAATGAGCGGGGCCACGTCGGGCGCGCATGGCACAGTTTGATGTCATCGTGATCGGCTGCGGGGCGGTCGGCAGCGCCGCCGTGCTGCATCTCGCCAAGGCGGGCAAGCGCGTGCTGGGCATCGACCGCTTCCAGCCGCCGCATCGCTTCGGCTCGACCCATGGCGAGACCCGCATCACCCGCGCGGCGATCGGCGAAGGCGTCGACTACACGCCGCTGGCGCAGCGCTCGCACATGCTGTGGCGGGAGCTGGAGCGCGAGACCGGCGCGCGGCTGTTCGAACAATGCGGCTGCCTATTCATTCCGAGCCCGCATGGCGGCGAGGTCCACGGCGTCAGCAGCGCGCAGTTCTTCAGCAACATCGAAACCGCCGCGCGGCTGCACGGCGTCGACGGCGAGACGATCTCGCCGGAGCGACTGCGCACCATCTATCCGGCCTTCGCCATCGCGGCGGGCGATCGCGCCTTCCTCGATCGCGAAGGCGGCTACCTGCTGGTCGAGGACTGCGTGCGCGCGGAGCTCGCGGTCGCTGCGCGGCTTGGCGCGGAGCTCCTGACCGGCCGGCGCGTGACGGCGTTTCGCCGTGCCGCGGGCGCGCTCACCGTGACCATGGACGATGGCACGACGGCGAGCGCCCGTGCGCTGATCGTCACCACGGGACCATGGATCACCGAGCTGATGGCGCCGCTGCGCCGCCGCGTCAACGTCACGCGGCAGGTGCTGTACTGGTTCGAGGTGCTGTCCAATCCGCAGCGCTTCGGCAAGGGCGCACCGGTCTTCATCTGGGACGTCACCGGCCGCGGCCGCGCCGCGTCCGACATCTACGGCTTCCCTTGGCTCGGCTCGCCTGACAACGGCGTCAAGATCGCAAACGAGGTACTGACCGGCGAGACCGATCCGGATCACGTCGCGCGCGAGGTCACGGCCGGCGAGATCGACGAAACCTATGAGACCTATGTCCGGCCGTTCGTGCCGGATCTTGGACCAAGGTGCCTGCGTAGCGAGGTCTGTCTCTATACCAACGCGCCGGGCGGTCGCTTTATCATCGACCGCGATCCGGGCGATGCGGACGTGATCTACGCCTCGGCCTGCTCCGGCCACGGCTTCAAGCATTCGCCAGCGGTCGGCGAGGCGCTCGCAGCGATGGCGCTGGAGCAGGCGCCGCGCGTCGATCTCTCCGGCTTCACGCTGGACCGGCTGGCGGCCGATCCAGCATAGCGACAGCGCAACTACTTGCCGGACTGCAGCGCCGCCGTCTGCTTGGCGAGGCCCTCGTTGAACTGCGTCTCGAGCTTGTCGAGATAGGCGTTGAACTCACCCGGCTTGACGAACGGGTTGGCCGCGCCTTCCGCGATCTTCGCCCGCTTGCCGGCCATGTCGTACATCTCCGGATGCGGCGCCAGCAGGATGTCGGGATGCACCGTCCTGGCCCAGGCGAAGGTCTTCTTGTAATCGTCGACGATGCCCGGATAGGTGGGACGGCCGACCAGCCGGTTCAGCGCCACGGTGGCGCTGCAGAAGAAGATCACGCTGCGGGTGGCGTCGCCGTCCTTCACGTCGGTCGTCCAACTGGTGCAGCCCGGCGAATGGCCCGGCGTCTCGTGCGCCGTCAAGGTGACGCCGCCGAGCGTGACGGTGTCGCCCTCGCGCACGGCGCGGTCGACCTTGACCGGCGGGAAGCCGAGATAGCGCTCCTCCTCGCGGCCCGGATAGAAGCCGCCTTCGAGCAGCGGCACGTCCTTGGCGCCCGCCACCATCTGCGCCCCGGTCTCCTGCTTGATCTGCGCGAGCCCGCCGGTGTGGTCGATATGGGCGTGGGTGTTGAGGATGTATTTGATGTCGGCGACCTTGAAGCCGAGCTTGGCGATGCTGGCCTCGATCTGCGCCGTCGATTCCGGCATCACGGTATCGATCAGGATATGGCCCTGCGGTGTGGTGATCAGGTAGGAGGCGAGCCCGTTGGTGCCGACATAGTAGACGTTGTCGATCACCTTGAACGGCTCGGTCGGCTTATTCCACGCCGCGACCATCTGCTTCATCAGGTCCGGCAGCGATTGCGCTGCAGCGGAGCCGGCGGCCAGCGACAAAGTCGCCGCGAGCAGCATCATTCTTTTCATTCCGGCCTCCCGATGTATTGTCGTTGTGCAATCTTTTTATGTCATTGCGACCGCGGCGGGGCAATCGCGCTTCGGCCGTTGGACCTGCACCACATGTGACCCTGCCATGAGCCGTCTCTCCCGCTTCGCGCTTGCCTGCCTGCTGACCGGCGCCGCCGTTGCAAGCATCGCCGGCCCGCCAGCCTCGGCCGAGGACGAGCCGGTGGCGTTGCGCATCCTCGCCATCAACGACTTCCACGGCAATCTGAAGCCGCCCTCCTCCGGCATCCGTGTCGCCGATCCCGCCGACCCGACCAAGACCACCGTTGTTCCTGCCGGCGGCGCCGAGCACATGGCGAGCCTCGTCAAGCTGCTCGCCGACGGCCAGCCCAATACGATCTTCGTCACAGCCGGCGACCTGATCGGCGCCAGCCCGTTCCTGTCGGCGATGTTCCACGACGAGCCGACCATCGACTCGATGTCGCAGATGGGGTTGGCACTGTCGGCGGTCGGCAACCACGAGTTCGACGAGGGCAAGGCCGAGCTGCTGCGGATGCAGAACGGCGGCTGCCATCCGACCGATGGCTGCCGCGGGCCGCAGCCGTTCACCGGCGCCAAATTCCATTATCTCGCGGCGTCGACGTTCCTCGCCGGCACCGACAAGACGGTGTTTCCACCCTATGAGATCCGCACCTTCGAGGACATCCCAGTCGCCTTCATCGGGCTGACGCTGAAAGGGACCGCGGGCATCATCTCGCCGGCGAGCGCAGCCGGCCTCGACTTCCGCAATGAGGCCGAGAGCGTCAACGCGCTGATCCCGGAATTGAAGGCCAAGGGCGTGCAGGCGATCGTCGTCCTGATCCACGAGGGTGGCTGGCCATCCGGCGGCATGAACGAATGTCCCGGGCTGTCGGGTCCGATCGTCGACATCGTCAAGGACCTCGACAGCGCGGTCGACATCGTCATCTCCGGCCACACCCATCAGGCCTATGTCTGCACCATCGACAAGCGGCTCGTCACCTCGGGCGACAAGTTCGGCACGCTGGTGACCGCGATCGACGTCAAGCTCGACCGCACCACCCGCGACGTGATCAGCGCCACCGCGACGAACGTCGTCGTCGACACCACCCTGCCGAAGGATCCGGCGCAGACCGCGCTGATCGACGCCTATGAGAAGCTCGCCGCGCCCTACGCCAACCGGCCCGCCGGCGTGCTCACCGCGACGCTGTCGCGACTGCCGAACGCCTCCGGCGAGAGCGTGCTCGGCGACGTCATCGCCGATGCCCAGCTCGCAGCGACAGCCGCTGCGGACAAGGGAAGCGCAGTCGTCGCGATGACCAATCCCGGCGGCATCCGGACCGATCTCGTTCGCCGCGACGACGGCGCGGTGACCTATGCCGACGTGTTCGCGAGCCAGCCGTTTCGCAACCAGCTGATGACGGTCACCCTGACCGGCGCCGAGATCAAGGCCGCGCTGGAGCAGCAATGGCTCGACCCGGCGCGGCCGCGCATCCTGCAGGTCTCCAGCGGCTTCTCCTATGCCTTCGATGCGAAACAGTCCGCGGGCGCGCGGATCGATGCCGCCAGCATGATGCTCAACGGCAAGGCCATCGATCCCGCCGCGTCCTACCGGGTCACCATCAACAACTACCTCGCGCTCGGTGGCGACGGCTTCACCGCGTTCAAGAGCGGCCGCGATCCGATCACCGGCCCCTATGACGACGAGGCGCTGTTCGCCTATCTCAAGTCCAACAGCCCGCTGACCCCGCCGCCGCGCGGCCGCATCGTCAACAAGGCGTCGTGACGCCTGCCGTGCCGGGCGGAAAGCCGGTCATATCGGGCGCGGGGCTCTTTCCGAGGCTGCGTTCAGCGCATAGATTGGGCACTCCCGCAACGCGCGAGTGGCAGAGCCCTGATGTCGACGCTGTATCTCTCTCATGAAGCCTGCCTCGATCACGCCACGCCGTCCGGCCACCCAGAGCGCGCCGACCGCCTGCGCGCCGTCGAGGAGGCGCTGACCGAGGAGCGCTTCGCCCTGCTCGATCGCGACGAGGCCCCGGAGGCCGATATCGAGCTGGCCCTGCTCTGCCACAACGAGCACTACGTCACCGAGTTGCGCCATATGGCCCCGACCTCGGGCATCATCTATCTCGACGGCGATACCTCGATGTCGCCGGGCACCTGGGAAGCCGTGATGCGCGGCGTCGGCGGCGCCGTCGCAGCGGCCGAGTCGGTGATGTCCGGCCGCCACCGCAACGCCTTCGTGGCGGTGCGCCCGCCCGGGCACCATGCCGAGATCGCGAAGCCGATGGGCTTCTGCTTCTTCGACAATGTCGCGATCGCCGCGCGCTACGCCCAGCGCACCTTCGGCATCGAGCGCGCCGCCATCGTCGATTTCGACGTCCACCATGGCAACGGCACCCAGGACATCTTCTGGGCCGACAAGAGCGTGATGTACTGCTCGACCCACCAGATGCCGCTGTTCCCGGGCACCGGCGCCCGCGGCGAGCGCGGCGAGCACGACACCATCGTCAACGCGCCGCTGGCCTCCGAGGACGGCAGCCTCGAGTTCCGCTCCGCCTTCGAGAACCTGATCCTGCCCCAGCTCACCAAGTTCAGCCCCGAGCTCGTGATCATCTCGGCAGGCTTCGACGCCCACTACCGCGATCCGCTGGCGTCGCTCAACCTGCGGGCGGAGGATTTCGGCTGGGTCACCCGCAAGCTGATGGACCTCGCCGACAAGACCGCCGGCGGCCGCGTGGTCTCGGTCCTGGAGGGCGGCTATGACCTTCAAGGACTTAAGGAATCCGTCGCGGCCCACGTTGCGGCGCTGACCGGGGCGTAATCCCCAGGTTCCAGCCGATCCACCCCGCCAGGGCCTGACAGGGCCGCGAGCGGGGTGTAAAAGCACGGCCCCGGAGTTGAGTGAGCTGCAGGGAACCCGCATGGCGGACAACACCGTAACCGACGTCAAGAAACTGTCGTTCGAGCGCGCGATCGAGGAGCTGGAATCGATCGTGAAGCGCCTCGAGGACGGCAAGGTCCCGCTCGAGGAGTCGGTGGCGATCTATGAGCGCGGCGAGGCGCTGAAGCGGCGCTGCGAGGAGCTGCTGCGCCAGGCGGAGGCCCGGGTCGAGAAGATCACGACCGACGCCAGCGGCCATGCGGTGGGAACCGTGCCGCTCGACGTGCAATAGGCTTGAGCCGGACTGGTCCTCTCCGAGCAACAGTCCGGATTTATTTCGCTCCTGTCTGGCCGGACCTTGGCGCGCGAGATGGGCGCCTGCCGATCGTGCAGTTCAGCCGCAGATCGGTGCAACACCCTCGCCGACGAGCTCGGCCGGCAAGGGGCACCTCGGCGAATTCTCCGCCGCATCGGCCATCTGAGAACCAGAGCTGCGTCCTTTGTTTACTATGCGAGACGATTTGGATCCGGCAGCGGCCCGGCGATCCTGTGATCGTGCCGATCCGCGTCCACGATCATCCGGCGCGATCATGACGACGTGCTTTGCTCGCAGGTCTTCCGCGTCGACTCCGTGACGGCCAACGAAAGGCCGCACGCCGACGGCTTCTTCATGATCGTCGACAGACCAATCCCCTTACGCGAACGCATGGCTCACCGCGCCGCGGCGCGCGCAATCGCCGCATCGGCGGATTCTGCGGCGCGGGAAAAAGCCTGGACCGAACTTGTGTCCCCGGTCTATTGCGGAGCGCTGGCTGCCGTCGATTTGAGCAGCGCAATGGAACCTCCGGCACGCCGCCGCGGTTGAGACGTGGCGCAGTGGTACCGTTTGCGGGCTTGCCAACGCCCGCCGGGTTGGCTTTAAGACGCACTTTGGTGTAAAGCTTCTCGCAACTGCGGGTTTTTGGAAGTGTCCATCCTCTCCGAAGAGAGGAATCTAAGCGCTTGCAAGAGCTAGCAAAACTGACTTGGCTGAACGACTTGGCGATCTTGGGCGACTAACGAGGACGGCAAGGCCACCAAGAGTGACTTACATCACATAGATCGATCCCAAACCCGGCTAGTCTTCGGACTGCGGCTTCGATCCGCGCGGATGTGACCTTCAAGACCTCAGGTTTCGCCGCCCGTTACGATGAACCTCTCAGATGTCGGCCCTTGAATCCGACCTGCAAAATTGGAATGTCACCGTGACCACATTTAGTAAGACGCCGCTTCTCGACACCATCAAGACCCCGGAAGATCTGCGCCGGCTGAAGGTCGAGCAGGTCCGGCAGGTCGCCGACGAATTGCGCCAGGAGACCATCGACGCGGTCTCGGTGACCGGCGGCCACTTTGGCGCGGGTCTCGGCGTGGTCGAGCTGACCACGGCCATCCACTACGTGTTCGACACCCCGCGTGACCGCCTGATCTGGGACGTCGGCCACCAGGCCTACCCGCACAAGATCCTGACCGGTCGCCGCGACCGCATCCGCACCTTACGCACCGGCGGCGGCCTCTCCGGGTTCACCAAGCGTGCCGAGAGCGACTACGATCCGTTTGGCGCTGCGCACTCGTCGACCTCGATTTCCGCCGGCCTCGGCATGGCCGTGGCCCGCGACCTGTCGGGCGGCAAGAACAACGTGATCGCCGTGATCGGCGACGGTGCGATGTCCGCCGGCATGGCCTATGAGGCCATGAACAATGCCGGCGCGATGAACTCCCGCCTGATCGTGATCCTGAACGACAACGACATGTCGATCGCCCCGCCGGTCGGCGCGATGTCGGCCTATCTGTCGCGTCTCTACTCCGGCAAGACCTACCGCACCCTGCGCGATGCCGCCAAGCAGCTCGGCCAGCATCTGCCCAAGGTGATCGCCAACCGCGCCAGCCGCGTCGAGGAATATTCCCGCGGCTTCATGATGGACGGCGGCACGCTGTTCGAGGAGCTCGGCTTCTACTATGTCGGCCCGATCGACGGCCATAACCTCGACCATCTGCTTCCGGTGCTGAAGAACGTCCGCGACATGGAGACCGGCCCGATCCTGGTCCACGTCGTGACCCAGAAGGGCAAGGGCTACTCGCCGGCGGAAGCGGCAGCCGACAAATATCACGCGGTGGCCAAGTTCGACATCGCCACCGGCACCCAGGCCAAGGCCAAGCCGAACGCGCCGGCCTATCAGAACGTGTTCGGCCAGAGCCTGGTCAAGGAAGCCGAGAAGGACGACAAGATCGTCGGCATCACCGCCGCGATGCCCTCGGGCACGGGCATCGACATCTTCGCCAAGGCGTTCCCGAAGCGCACCTTCGACGTCGGCATCGCCGAGCAGCATGCGGTGACCTTTGCCGCAGGCCTTGCGGCCGAAGGCTTCAAGCCGTTCTGCGCGATCTACTCGACCTTCCTGCAGCGCGGCTACGACCAGATCGTACACGACGTCTGTATCCAGAGCCTGCCCGTCCGCTTCGCGATCGATCGCGCCGGCCTGGTCGGCGCCGACGGCGCCACCCATGCCGGCTCGTTCGATAACGCCTATCTCGGCTGCCTGCCGAACATGGTGATCATGGCCGCCTCCGACGAGGCCGAGCTGGTGCACATGGTGGCGACCCAGGTCGCGATCAACGACCGGCCGAGCTCGGTGCGCTATCCGCGCGGCGAAGGCCGCGGCGTGGAAATGCCCGAGGTCGGCGTTCCCCTGCCGATCGGCAAGGGCCGCATGATCCGCCAGGGCAAGCAGGTCGCCCTGCTCTCGTTCGGCACCCGGCTTGCCGAGTGCGAGAAGGCGGCCGACGAGCTCGCTGCCCATGGCCTGTCCGCCTCGATCGCCGATGCGCGCTTCATGAAGCCGCTCGACGAGGAGCTGGTGATGAGGCTCGCCCGCGAGCACGACATCCTGATCACGATCGAGGAAGGCTCGATCGGCGGCTTCGGCTCGCACGTGATGCAGTATCTGTCCGACCAGGGCATGCTGGACGGCGGCCTGAAGATGCGTTCGATGGTGCTGCCCGACGAGTTCCAGGACCACGACACGCCGGCGGCGATGTATGCCCGCGCCGGGCTGGACGCCAAGGGCATCGTCCGCAAGGTGTTCGAGGCGCTCGGCAAGGACTACACGACCGAGTCGGTCAAGCTCGCCTGAGGCGAGCTTGCGTCCCGCAGCGGTGAGCCATGAAGATCTATCTGGCAGGGCCCGACGTGTTCCTGCCGGATGCCGTTGAAATCGGCCGGCGGAAGGTCGCGATCTGCGATCGCCACGGCCTGATCGGCCTCTACCCCCTCGACAACAACATCGACCTCGCCTCCTCCGACGCCTCGCGCCAGATCTTCCATGGCAACGAGGCGATGATGGACGACGCTGATGCCATCATCGCCAATCTGACACCGTTCCGCGGGCCCGGCGCCGATGCCGGGACGGTCTATGAGTTCGGCTATATGGCCGGCTCCGGCAAGCTGTGTCTCGGCTATTGCAACGACCCGGCCGTCTATGCCGACCGCGCCCGCCGCTTCACGACGGTGACGGAGCAGGACGGCCGCGTGGTCGACGCCGAGGGCCTGACGGTCGAGGATTTCGGCCTGCCCGACAATCTCATGATGATCCACGCGCTCGAGCTGCGCGGCCACCCGCTGGTCCTCCCGGGCGAGCGGCCGGCGGATGTCTGGCGCGATCTGAGGGCGTTCGAGGCTTGCGTGGAGCTGGCGGCGGCGCGGCTGGCGACGAGGACGGTTTGATCCCGGGCCCCTCCGAAGCCGCGAGTACGCGCGAACAGCTTGCAACACCCGTCATTGCGAGCGAAGCGAAGCAATCCAGGGCTACAAAGAAAGTCTGGATTGCTTCGTCGCTTCGCTCCTCGCAATGACGGAGTTCGAAATTCACTGCGTCGCCCTCATCTCACCTATCTCGCGATCCGGCCCATGTCCCCTGCCCGCAAACGTGCTGATGTCCTCCTGGTCGAACGCGGCCTGTTCGAGAGCCGCGCGCGGGCGCAGGCGGCGATCGAGGCCGGGCTCGTATTTGCCAACGACAAGCTGGTCGCGAAGGCCTCCGAGAGCATTCCGGCCGACGCCGTGCTGCAGGCCGAGCCGGCGCATCCCTGGGTGTCGCGCGGCGGCGTCAAGCTTGCGTCGGCGCTGGAGCATTACGGCATCGAGGTCGAGGACCATGTCTGTCTCGACGTCGGCGCCTCCACCGGCGGCTTCACCGAGGTGCTGCTGGCCCATGGCGCGGCGCTCGTGTTCGCCGTCGATGTCGGCCGCGACCAGTTGCATCCGTCGCTGCGCAATCATCCGAAGATCGTGTCGATGGAGCAGACCGACATCCGCAGCTACGACGGCAAGCGCCTGCCGCAGCGCCCCGACATCGTCGTGATCGACTGCAGCTTCATCTCGCTCAAGGCGGTGCTGCCGGTCGCGCTATCGCTGGCCGCCTCGCCGATGAGCCTGCTGGCGCTGATCAAGCCGCAATTCGAGGCGCAGGGAAAACATGGCAAGGGCGGCATCATCAAGGATGCAGCCGTCCATCGAGCCGTGTGCGATGACATCGCCGCCTTCGCCGCCTCGCTCGGCTGCAGCGATATCGCGATCTTTCCGTCATCGATCAAGGGCGGCGACGGCAACGCCGAATTCTTCCTGGGAGCGCGCCGCCATGGTTGAGCGTCTCGTCATCGACCATGTCGGCCATCGCGGCGATGGCGTGTCGCTGTCATCGGGCGAGGCGCTGTACGTGCCCTACACGCTGGCCGGCGAGACCGTTGAGACGGCCGTCGTGCCCGGCCATCCCGATCGCCGCAAGCTTCTCGCGGTGGAGGCGGCGAGCCCCGAGCGGATCGCGCCGTTCTGTGCGCATTTCGGCGTGTGCGGCGGCTGCGCCATCCAGCACTGGATGCCCGGGCCCTATCAGCAGTGGAAGCGCAACATCATCGTCGAGACGCTACGGGCCGCCAAGGTCGACTGCGACGTGGCCGATCTGATCGATGCCCACGGCGCCGGCCGGCGCCGCGCCACCTTCCACGCCCGGATGGGCACGCACGACGTTCTCAGGGCCGGATTCTCGGCCGCGAACAGCCACGATATCGTGCCGATCGACCGCTGCCCGATCCTCGATCCTGCTCTGGACGGTGCGCTGGAAGCCGCATGGGCCCTGGCTGAGGCGCTGAAGCCGACCGGCAAGCCGCTCGACATCCAGGCGACCGCGACCAGCAACGGCCTCGACATCGACATCCGCGGCTCCGGCCCGCTGCCGCCGCCGCGCATCGCGGCCCTGTCCCGTCTCGCCGAACAGCACCGGCTGGCGCGGCTGACGCGCCATGGCGAGCTGGTGCTGATGCGCAATGCGCCCGTGGTCACGATGGGTGCGGCACAGGTGACGCTGCCGCCCGGCTCGTTCCTGCAGGCCACCGTGCAAGGCGAGGAGACGCTGGCGCAGCTGGTGCTGGAGCGCACGGCCAAGGCCAAGCACGTCGCCGACCTGTTCTGCGGCGTCGGCCCGTTCGCGCTGCGGCTCGCCACGCGGGCGCGCGTCACCGCCATGGACAATGATGCCGGCGCGATCGCGGCGCTGCAAAAGGCGTCCGGCACGCCCGGCCTGAAGCCGATCAAGGCCGAGGCGCGCGACCTGTTCCGTCGCCCCCTGATGCCGCCGGAATTGCGCGACATCGACGCTGTCGTATTCGACCCGCCGCGCCAGGGGCGCAGGCCCAGGCCAGGCAGCTCGCGGCCAGCAAGGTGCCGGTGATCGTCGCCGTGTCCTGCAACGTCACGACGTTCGCGCGGGATATGCGCATGCTGATCGACGGCGGCTACAAGCTCGAGACGGTGGTGCCGGTCGACCAGTTCCGACATACGCCGCATGTGGAGCTGGTGGCGAGACTGGTGCGGTGAGCGCTATCGGCGTCATTGCGAGCGCAGCGAAGCAATCCAGGGCTCAGCAAGGACTCTGGATTGCTTCGCTGCGCTCGCAATGACGCGGAAAATACGCGCTCCTACCTCACCACGCTGACCTTCACCGGCGCGACGCCGGTGTTGATCATGCCGAGCGCCTGGGCGGCGGAGTAGGACACATCCACCACCCGGCCCTGCACGAACGGTCCACGGTCGTTGACACGCACCACCACCGAGCGGCCGGTCTTGACGTTGGTGACCTGCAGGCGGGTGCCGAACGGCAGGCTGCGATGCGCAGCCGTCAACTCGGAGGGATTGAAGCGCTCGCCGCTCGCGGTCTTCTGGCCTTCCGAATAGTAGCTGGCGAGACCTGACGAGGTTGAGTGGACTAGCGGCGAGCCTGGCTCGGCATGGCGCACGCGGACCACCGATTCCGGCGCTGTCTCCGCACGCTGCACCTGCGGCCGGAATTCGGCGCCGGCCTGCTTTGTCGGCGACGTCCAGCGCGCCTGCCGGACAGCCGATGATTGCGCGCAGGCGGCCAGCGAGGCCGCCGCCGCAAACACCAAGGCCGTCCTGAGAAGTTGGCAAACGAGCCCTGCACGCGGACCTTGGATGACTGACGAGCGCCTGACGCGCTGCGCGGGACGTGCTGTCCGGTCGATGATACGCATGTTCTGTGCGCCTCCGCCTCAACCCGCTCATGGTCGCGGCCCAATCGCGGCGGCACGGTGGCAAAGAGAACTTTGGCGTCCCACAACTCCTGGTTTTTAGATCATGTGTGGCTGTGAAGTCACAGATTCTCCGGATTGGCGCCAGGACAAGGTTTTCCACACGAGATCGGGATACCAATCCTTGCATCCGGCACGCGTCCGATGGGTGCGCAGTGCACGCCTCGGAGCAGTACAAGCGTTGTGAAGCGCTGCGCGCCGGTCGATAGCGGATCAGGGGGCCGGCATGGCGCAGGCTGTCACCGCCCCCAGCGGTCCTGCCAGATCTTCTCGCCGATCGTGCAGGACACGCGCGGCTCCTTGTCGGCATCGCCGGCGACCGGCACGATCCGCGGCGGCGGTGCACGTCCGGCGACCTCCATCAGCAGCTTGGTGCGAATGGCGTCCTTGAATTCGTCTCGGCTCTTGATCGTGACCACGAACGAGCCGTGGCCGCCGGTGACGCAATCCTTGTAGTAGAGATCGAGGTTCTCGATATCCATCGTCGAATAGGACGGCTCCTTGACCATGATCGGCAGGCCGTTGATCGTGATGCCCTTGTTGACGGCCTCGTCGCGCGCGATCGTCACCGGCGAGGGGCCGTTGTTGTTGGGCCCGTCGCCGGAGATGTCGATGACGCGGCGCAGCCCGCGATACGGGTTCTCATCGAACAGCGGCATGGCGAAGTAGATCGCGCCCGAGATCGAGGTGCGCGACGCCCGGCGGACCGGCGTCTTCATGATCTCGGCGGCGACGGCGTCGGCACTTTCCGGTCCGTCGATCAGGCGCCATGGAATGATGATCTTCTGGTCGCTCGAAGCCGCCCATTCGAAATAGGTCACGGCGATGCGGCCGTGCACGCCGTTCTTCAGCGCCTGCAGGAATTCGCGCGAGCTGAGCGCCTGAGCGTAGCCTTCGCGCTGAATCGCCAGCTCGTCCAGATCCATCGAGTAGGACACGTCGACGGCGAGGATCAGTTCGACGTCGACGGACGCCTCCTTCTCGCTCAGTTGCTGAGCAGGCTGGGCCCTCGGCGCTGCCACGACGGTGGCGACGTCGCCGCCGGCCAAGGCGCCCGCCAGACACGCCATCCCGATCGAGATCCACCAGCGCATGAGCTGCCCTCCAATCGCGTCCGATGATGGTGACATGCAATCCGCAGAGCGCAAAGCGGGAACGCACACATCCATTCACATTCCGGTTAGTCCCCTGGGTTTGCCCGGATGTCAGGCAGCCGCGCGCGACTAACGCGCAAGGCATGCAGCCCGTGGTTTCCCGGAGCGGCCGAAGCCTGTATCGTGGCGCGACTGCCGCATCAGGAACACAGGCGCGCCCCTAGAATGAACGATGCCGTCACCAAGCCCAAGACGAAGGTACGCACCAAGACCGAGCGTCCGCGGCTCTACAAGGTGATCCTCGTCAACGACGATTTCACCCCGCGCGATTTCGTGGTGATGATTCTGAAGGCGGAATTCCGCATGACCGAGGACCAGGCCTACAAGGTGATGATCACGGCCCATAAGCTCGGCGTCTGCGTCGTGGCCGTGTTCACCAAGGACGTCGCCGAGACCAAGGCGACGCGCGCGACCGATGCCGGCCGCGCCAAGGGCTATCCGCTGCTGTTCACCACCGAGCCGGAGACCTAGAGCATGATGTTTCGGAAAACCGGCTTCCACCTTTCCGGATCATGCTTCAGGCCGGAGAACTAATCCTCTTCGCGAAGCCCGAACACGCGCTGCTCCGTCGCAAGGCCCGCGATCGGAAATGCGCCGAGATCGGTCCATGGCTCGGCACAGGCGCCGGCGAACGTCTCCGAGGCGACCACGGTGCGGCTCAGCCGCGCGGCGATCTTCTCCAGCCGGGCCGCGAGATTGACGGCCGGCCCGATGCAGGTGAAGTCGAGCCGGTTGCCGCCGCCGATATTGCCATAGAGAAGCCGTCCGACATGCAGCGCGACGCCGAAGCGGAAGCGTTCCCCGGTGCCGCCGGCCGCGTATTCGAGCGCATCGACGCGGGCCCGCGAGGCGCGCGCCGCCGCAAGGACGCGGGCGCAGACCTCGGTCCGATCGCCGCCCTGCTCGCCAAACGGGAACACGGCGAGCAGGCCGTCGCCCATGAATTTCAGCACCTCGCCGCCCTGCTCGCGGATCGGATCGACCTGGCAGTCGAAATAGTGGTTGAGGATCGCCACCACATCCTCGGCCGGCAGGCGATCGGACAAGGGCGTGAAGCCGCGCAGATCCGACAGCCAGATCGCAGCATCCAGCGTATCGGTGTGGCCGCGGCGGATCTGGCCGCCCAGAATACGCTCGCCGGCGCTGTTGCCGACATAGGTGTCGAGCAGCATCGAGGCCGTGCGTCGAAGCGTGACGATCTCGGTGTAGCGCGCCAAGGCCGGCATCAGCGAGCGAATCGCATTCAGATGCGCCTCGGTGAAGCCGGTTGGCGATTTGGTGGTCCAGCTCGATGCGTGCACCGCGCGGTCGATGAAGGTCAAAGGCAGAGTGAAATAGTCGGTCACGCCTTCGGCCCGCAGATCCATCAGGATCGGAAAGAGCTCGGCTTCCCGATCGCGAGGATCGGCCCTGAACTCGGTCCCCTGCTCGAACACGCGCGCAAGCGGGCTGTCCCTGAAAGCCGGCGTGCTCTCGAAGCCGAAATCGACCGCGCCCATCTCGACCTCCGCTCCCTGGCGCCAGATGAAGCTGCGGCCGGCGATATCAGGATGGAGGGTGCGGACGAACACGCCCACGCGCCACACCGGCACGCCGAGCCCGACCAGACGATCGCAGCATTCGGACATCATCTGGCTCGGCGTCGCCGCGGAACGCGCACCGTCGACCAGCCAGTCCTTGATGTCCCGGAGCTTCAGGATGTCCATGGGCCGAGACTAAGCGAGCAGCGTGGCAACAGCAAACAACCGCGGCGGCAGCGTGCGTCTATCCCACCTGGCCGCGATGGCGCAGCAGATGGTCGGCGAGCACGCAGGCCATCATTGCCTCGCCGACCGGCACGGCGCGGATGCCAACGCAGGGGTCGTGACGGCCCTTGGTCAGAATCTCGGTCTCGTGGCCCGCGCGATCGACGGTCTGGCGCGGCGTCAGGATCGACGAGGTCGGCTTGACCGCGAAGCGCAGCACGATCGGCTGTCCCGTGGCGATGCCGCCGAGAATGCCGCCGGCATTGTTGGAGAGGAAGCGCGTGCCGTCATTGGCCGAGCGCATCTCGTCGGCATTCTCCTCGCCGGTCAGCTCGGCCGCACCAAAGCCGGCGCCGATCTCGACGCCCTTCACGGCGTTGATGCTCATCATCGCCGCGGCGAGATCGGCATCGAGCTTGCCGTAGAGCGGCGCGCCAAGTCCCGCCGGCACGCCCTCGGCGACGATCTCGAGCACGGCGCCGATCGACGAGCCGGACTTCCTGATGCCGTCGAGATAGTCCTCGAAGAACGCCGCCTTGTCCTTGTCGGGGCAGAAGAAGGGATTGCGCGCGACCTCGTCCCAGTCCCAGTTGCCGCGGTCGATCTTGTGCGGCCCCATCTGCACCAGCGCGCCGCGCACCTTCACGTCGGGCAGGACCTTGCGCGCGATCGCGCCGGCGGCGACACGCGTCGCGGTCTCGCGCGCCGAGGACCGGCCGCCGCCGCGATAGTCGCGCAGGCCGTATTTGGCCTCGTAGGTGAAGTCGGCATGGCCGGGACGAAACTTGTCCTTGATCTCGGAATAGTCCTTGGAGCGCTGATCGGTGTTCTCGATCAGGAGCGCAATCGGCGTGCCGGTGGTGACCTGCACGCCCGTGTCGGGATCGGCCATCACGCCGGACAGGATCTTCACCTGGTCCGGCTCCTGGCGCTGGGTGGTGAAGCGCGACTGGCCGGGACGGCGGCGGTCGAGATCACGCTGGATCTCGTCGGCGACGAGCGGGATCCGCGGCGGACAGCCGTCGACCACGCAGCCGATGGCCACGCCATGGCTCTCACCGAAGGTGGTGACGCGGAACATGTGGCCGAAGGTGTTGAAGGACATGAGCTGATCACCCAATCGGAAAAACCGTCATTCGGGGATGGTCCGAAGGGCCAGACCCGGACTCTCGAGATTCCGGCTTCGCCCCTGCGAGGCGCCCCGGAATGACGGACAAACTAACTGTACTTCTCGAACCCGTTCTCGCCGAACACATAGACCGCGCCCTGCTGGATCGGCAGGTCGACGGCGCCGTGCGGCGTCTCGAAGCCCAGCGCAACCATCAGCGCGCGCGCCGTGCCGCCATGCGCGACCGCCACGATATCGCCGTTGAGCCCATCGTACCAGTCGCGCACGCGGCGCTCGACGTCGGCATAGGTCTCGCCGCCCTCGGGCGCCAGCGACCATTTGTCGGTCAGTCGCCGGGCATAGAAGGCGGGATCGGCCGCCTGCATTTCCGGCAGCGTCGCCCCTTCCCATTTGCCGTAGCCGATCTCGCGCAGCCGGGCATCGAGCGCATAGCCTTCGGCCGGAAGCCTCAGGGTCTCACGCACCAGCTCCATGGTCGCGCGGGCGCGGCTGAGCGGACTCGCGACGTAAGGCAGGCGGGTCGCATCATGGCCGTTGCGCGCAGCGAGCTCGGCCAGGATGTTGCCGGCCTGCACCGCCTGCACCCGCCCGAGCGCGTTCAGCGGAATGTCCTGCGTGCCTTGCAGCCGGCCGAGCGCATTCCATTCCGTCTCGCCGTGGCGGATGTAGTAGATCGTGGGCCGTGGCATTGCGTGTGGACGTTGTTATTCCTTGAACGCTATTCTTTGGCGCCGACGGAATTGCTGAGCGAGATGTCGGGCGCCTCGGGCCGCTTCATGCCGACGACATGATAGCCGGAATCGACGTGATGCACCTCGCCGGTGACGCCGCGCGACAGGTCGGACAAGAGATAAAGCGCGCTGTCGCCGACCTCGTCGATGGTCACGGTCCGGCGCAGCGGCGCGTTGTATTCGTTCCACTTCAGGATATAGCGGAAGTCGCCGATGCCCGAGGCAGCCAGCGTCTTGATCGGACCTGCCGAGATCGCGTTGACGCGGATGTTCTTCTCGCCGAGATCGGCGGCGAGATAGCGCACGCTGGCCTCCAGCGCGGCCTTGGCGACGCCCATCACATTGTAGTGCGGCATCCACTTCTCGGCGCCGTAATAGGTCAGCGTGATGATCGAGCCGCCGTCGGTCATCAGCTTCTCGGCGCGCTGCGCGATCGCCGTCAGCGAGTAGCAGCTGATCAGCATGCTCTTGGAGAAATTGTCCTGCGTGGTCTCGATGTAGCGGCCGTCGAGCTGGTCCTTGTCGGAGAAGGCGATGGCGTGGACCACGAAATCGATCTTGCCCCACTTCTCCTTCAGCACGTCGAACACGGCGTCGATCGTCGCCGGATCGGTCACATCGCAATGGCCGAGCACGAGGCCGCCGAGCTCGGCCGCCAGCGGCTCGACCCGCTTCTTCAGCGCATCGCCCTGGTAGGTCAACGCGATCTCGGCGCCGGCCGCGCGCGCGGCCTTGGCAATGCCCCAGGCGATCGAGCGGTTGTTGGCCACGCCGAGGACGACCCCGCGCTTGCCCTGCATCAAACCTGAAATCTGCGCCATGCGGCTTCCCATCGAACTGATTATTAGAGCATGATCCGGAAAAGTGGAAACCGGTTTTCCGAAAGATTATGCTCAAACAAGGAGATGAGCATGATGCGTTTCCGTGGAAACGCATCATGCTCTGAGGACTGGACGTACACCACCGGTCTGGCCCGGTACAGCCCCATTCCGCCCGCTCTGTGGCAAACTCCCTCGCAGGGCTTGCGGTCCGGAATAGGCCTGAGATCGCGGGGTTATGATCTTTGCAAGGCGCCGGCTGCGGCCTGCGCCCTTGTCATCGCAGCGAACAGCCGCAGGGCATTCCATGAACGCGTTCCGCCAGAGCGTCGAGGCCATGATTCCGGCACTGCGCCGTTATGCCCGGGCGCTGGCGCGCGACATGGACGCGGCCGACGAGCTGGTCCAGGACACGCTGGTGCGGGCGCTGCGCTCGGAACGGCTGTTCCTGGGCGGCGACATCAGGAGCTGGCTGTACACGATCCTGACCAATCTGAACAAGAACCGCCGGCGCTCGCTGGCGCGGCGGCCGCACTTCATGCCGCTGCAGGACGACAATGCCGACGCCAGCGGCACCGAGGCCGAAGGCCGGGACATCGAGCGCGCGCTTGCGACCCTGGTGGAGGAGCAGCGCGCGGCGCTTCTCCTCGTGGTGCTCGAAGGCATGAGCTACCGCGAGGTCGCCGACATCCAGGGCGTCCCGATCGGCACCGTGATGTCCCGCCTCGCCCGGGCCCGCGCCCATGTCCGTGCCGTGCTCGAGGGCGAGCGGCCGGCGCTGCGGAGGGTGAAATGACCACTGCACAAAAGCCGCCCTGCCATGTTCGGCTGCCCAAGCCTGCAGCGACCGCGCATCGCCGCAGCCGCTCGATTGCAACGAGATCCCGATGATGACCGACCCGACCATTCCCGTCACCGAAGACGAGCTGCACGCCTATGTCGACAACGAGCTGCCGGCCGAACGCCGCAGCGACGTCGAGCGCTGGCTGGCCGCGCATCCGGCGGACGCCGAGCGGGTGCAATCCTGGCGCAGCATGGCCGAGGCGCTCCATGCCCGCTACGATTCTGATCGTCAACGAGCCGGTGCCGCCGCGGCTCGACCTCGACGGTCTGGAGCGCCGGCCGCGGCGCTGGATCCTCAGTGCGATGGCGGCAAGCGTGGCGGCCTTCGCGGTCGGCGGCGCGGTCGGCTGGGTCGCGCGTGGCGCCGCGTCGTCGCCGTCGCCGCTGCAGGCCCTCGCCGGCGATGCGCTCGATGCGCACCGACTCTACGTCGTGGAGGTGCGCCATCCGGTCGAGGTCCCTGGCGACGAGAAGGCCCATCTGCAGCAATGGCTGACGCGGCGCTGCGGTCGCACCGTGCAGGCGCCGGAGCTGGAAACCACCGGACTGAAGCTGGTCGGCGGCCGGCTGCTGCCGGGGCCGAGCGGCCCGGCGTCCTTCCTGATGTACGAGAGCACCTCCGGCGAGCGCTTCACGGTGTATGCGACCAAGGTCGGGATCGAGGCGGCCGAAATGCGCTATACGGCGCAGGGCAACACCGCTGCACTGTCCTGGGCGGAGCGCGGCGTCAGCTACGTCGTCAGCGGCAGCAGCGACCGGACGCGTCTCACCCAGGTCGCGCGCCTTGTTTATGACCAGTCCGAACGGACGGGCGGCTAGCGGCGGACCACTGCCCGAGTTCGCGAGGTGCCGGCCCCGGCGCGATTACGGCCGTGATCAGAAGCGTTTGCAGGATGGCCGCGAACGCTGCGCGAGAGGGTCCTGATCCCCGCCTCGCTCAGGAGGGAGACACGCCAGGGCCGGCGCCGCAATTCGGTCACCGGAAATCTGGAATCAGGTCACCGACACGTCTCAATATAGCGCCAAATGTTCACGAAAAAATGAGGAGTGTTCGATCCGCCGATCGACACGGAAGCGGCCTCGATCGGGGTTTTGTACCGCGCTGGTCCCCCTTTCGAGGCCGCACTTTTTCTCAGCTTTCCAGCTCGCCCCCTCAACTTTAAGCCGAGTGGCCTACAACGCGCAACCTCAGGAGAGGTTGCTGCGCGGATTGTAGGGATGGCGGTCGCGCCATTTGGTCATCAGGGCTTCGAGCTCGGCGTCGTTGCCGTCGGGCAGCACGATCCGCGTGGTGACGAACAGATCGCCCGCCGAGCCATCGCTCTTGGGCAGGCCCTTGCCCTTGAGCCGGAAGGTCCGGCCGCTGGAGGTGTTCTTCGGGATCGAGAGTTCGACCGCGCTGCCGAGCGTCGGCGCCCTCACCTTGGCGCCCAGGACCGCCTCGTAAAGCGTGATCGGAAGATCGAGCTTGAGGTCGCTGCCCTCGACCTTGAAGAACGGATGCGGCGCGATCTGGATCGTGATCAGGAGATCACCCGGCCGGTGTCCGGGCGCGCTCTCGCCCTGCCCCTTCAGCCTAATCTGCTGGCCGGCGGTGACGCCGGCGGGGACCTTGACGTTGAGCTCCTTGCCCGACGGCAGCCGCACGCGCTTCTCGCCGCCCTTGACGGACTCCTCGAGCGAGACGGACATCGCAACCTTCGCATCCAGGTCGAGGCCGACACCGCCGGTGTCGAACTCGAACGAGCCGCCGCCGCCGCGTGCACCGCGCGCGCCGGCGCCGCCGAACATGCTGTTCAGAATGTCCTCGAAACCGCCACCACCGAAGCCCCCGCCCGGCCCGCCGCCGCTGCGGAAGGTATAGCTCTCGAAGCCGCCCCCCGGCCCGCCGCGGCCGGCGCCGCCACCGGGAAAGCCCTGAAAGCGCGGCTTGCCGTCAGCGTCGATCTCCCCGCGATCGAACTGCTTGCGCTTCTCCTCGTCACCCAGGATCTCGTTGGCCGAATTGATCTCGGCAAACTGCGCCGATGCCTTCGGATCATCCTTGTTGCTGTCGGGGTGGTGCTTCTTGGCGAGCTTGCGATAGGCGCTCTTGATGGCCGCAGCGCTGGCGCTTCGCGGCACCCCCAAGACCTCATAGGGGTCGCGCATCCGTCACGTCTCCTTACAGAAAGTCAGATACTAACCTATGGGCTCCCCGCCCGCTTCGCATTTCATCTGGGAGTCCGTTGTATTTTTGCAACGGGTTCCAGACGATCCCGGCTAGCTTTGCTGCCAGGGTTTGAGCGTCTGGATGTCCCAGCGCCCACGCTCGATACGGCACGCCGAGCCCTGCAGCCAGCGCTCCGTCTTGCCGTTGACATAGCTCGCGAGGAAATCGCGGCACGTGCGGCCGTTGTCGGCCGTGTAGGACTTGGCAATCGGCGTCACCGAGCCGCGGGCGCCGGTCTGCGGATTCTGCCAGGGCTGGCTGGAATCCTTGGTGCCCTTGGTCAGCACATCCGACGCGGCGTTGCGGGCAAAAGCGAGATCGGCTTCGGTCGGCTCGCGCTCGGGCGGCGGGCTGACCGCGCCGGTGATCTCCGCATCGTCCATCTTGGCAAAGGCCGTTTCAGGGCGCGACAGGCTGCAGCCGCCGCCGGACAGGCCGATTAGAATGAGTGTCAAAGCGGTGCCGGCATGACCGATCGCAGATAGGCCAAGCCGGACCGATGCCCTATATAGGGCCGGACCAGAATGGACTTGCACGCACCTGGCCGCGGGTGAACGCAAAACTCGGACTCCCCATACACATGACCGACCCCACGAGCATCAAACACCAGACAACCTTAACATCCGGTACATCGGCCGATTTTACCCAGGCCGGCGAGCCATTTGCGCTGTTTGCGGCGTGGTTTGCCGAAGCCGGCAAGAGCGAGCCCAACGATCCGAATGCGATGGCGCTGGCAACGGTCGACGAGAGCGGGCTGCCTGACGTGCGCATGGTGCTGATGAAGGGCTATGACGAGGACGGCTTCGTCTTCTACAGCCACAAGGCCAGCCAGAAGGGCCGCGAGCTCGCCGCCAATCCGAAGGCCGCGCTGCTGTTTCACTGGAAGTCGCTGCGCCGCCAGGTCCGCATCCGCGGCCTCGTGACGCCGGTGACCGACGAAGAGGCCGACGCCTATTTCGCCACCCGCCCGAAGCAGGCACAGCTCGGCGCCTGGGCCAGCAAGCAGTCGCAGCCGCTGGAGAGCCGCTTCGCGTTCGAGCAGGCGATCGCCAAGGTCGCCGCGCAATACATCATCGGCGAGGTGCCGCGCCCGCCGGGATGGAGCGGCTGGCGCATCACCCCCATCAGCATGGAGTTCTGGCACGACCGGCCATTCCGCCTGCACGACCGCATCGAATTCCGGCGCGAGGCTTCGGGCCGGCCGTGGACCAAAGTGCGGATGTATCCGTAGGAATCGTCGGGCGCTTGCGCACGGCCTCTCGGCGTCCGACGCCAATGTCGGACGAATCGCCATCGCGCGCGTGAATCAGGCGCCGAACACGCAACCATTGTGGTAAGTTTGATCCGTCCGGGATCGTGAAAGACGCAGTTCATGCCGACCTCTTCCAATCAGCCACGGCGCACGATGCTGCTGACCGGTGCCAGCCGCGGCATCGGTCATGCCACCGTGATCCGCTTCTCCTCTGCCGGCTGGCGCGTCCTCACCTGCTCGCGGCACCCCTTTCCCGAAGAATGCCCATGGGGCGCCGGCCCCGAGGACCACGTCCAGGTCGACCTGTCCGATCCCCAGGACACCGTGCGCGCGATCACCGAGATCAAACAGCGGATCGACGGCGGCGAGCTGCACGCGCTGGTCAACAACGCCGCGATCTCGCCGAAGGGCGCCGGCGGCGCCCGGCTCGGCACCGTCGACACCGATCTCGACACCTGGAATCACGTCTTCCGCGTCAACTTCTTTGCGCCGATCATGATGGCGCGCGGCCTGATCAAGGAGCTGAAGGCGGCCAAGGGCTCCGTCGTCAACGTCACCTCGATCGCCGGCTCGCGCGTGCATCCTTTTGCGGGGGCGGCCTATGCGACCTCCAAGGCGGCGCTGGCCGCCCTGACCCGCGAGATGGCATCGGATTTCGGCCGGGTCGGCGTCCGCGTCAACTCGATCGCCCCCGGCGAGATCGACACCTCGATCCTGTCGCCGGGCACCGAGAAGATCGTGCAGGAGCAGATCCCGATGCAGCGCCTCGGCACCCCCGACGAGGTCGCCAAGATCATCTATGTGCTGTGCACGGAGACCAGCTCCTACGTGAACGGCGCCGAGATCCACATCAACGGCGGCCAGCACGTCTGAGGCAATCGACGGAAGAGACGCTTGCGCGTCTTCGATTTGGTTCATAGCGGCTTGTCACGTTCGACAAGTTCCGGAGGGCCGCGCGAGGGCGTGATTAACGCCATCTCCGAAGATCGATGCGGACCCTACCGACCGCCACAAACGAGACAGCGCTCCCGGAGGGAGCGCCGTTCATGGGATGGGATCGGCCTAATGAATTTCCGATCATTGGCTGCGCGGGCCGGCGTTGCCTAATACCGCCCGGTCGAGAACGGTCGTTCAGCCTTCGCACACCAAACCGCGCAGAATCTGCGCGGCACGCCAGCGCAGGCGGTCGGACTCGACGTTGAGAGCGCTGGAGCAATCATCATCGCGCTCGTCCTCCTCGAGTTCGGCGCCGCAGTAGCGGCAGGTACGCGGCGACAGCGCATGGGCCACGACGATGTCTGCGCGGCTGCGCTGATAGCTGGCAAGATCGATCACGTTGTTCGATGCCATTATGCGTTTCTCAACCATTGCCGCCGCCTCTTGGATAAGGCGCGATGAACGCACCCTCGAGCTCTGCCTTGCATGCCACGCGCCGAGGCGCTCGTTGTCGGTCATGCTGGTGCAGATTTATCGCAGAGAAGTTTCGATCAAACGTTCAGCGTTCCCGTCAAATTTTACCTGAGGAATTGGGGCGGCTTTGCAGCGGCATTGCAGCCGGCCTAACAACTATTTCCTATTATGTGTTGCATCTCACCGCTTGTGTCACCTGAAGTGCATAGCGGCGGGACAGCGACGACGATCGATCGATCACATGCCCGCCCCGCAGCTAACAACAGGGCGCGAATGAGGCATCGGCTGGAATGACGTCACAATGCCGCAGGCCTCGCCCCGATTTGTCGCCAGGGCCTGGATTTTCAGGCCAGCGGCACTACAGCCACTTCTTCAATTTGAAGATGTAGTACGGCACGATCGCACAGATCAGCATCAGCACCAGCGCCATCGGATAGCCGTGCACCCATTCGAGCTCCGGCATCATCTTGAAGTTCATGCCGTAGATCGATGCGATCAAGGTCGGCGGCATCAGCACCACCGCCATCACCGAGAACAGCTTGATGATGTTGTTCTGCTCGAGGTTGACGACGCCGAGCATCGCATCCAGCACGAAGGTTATCTTGCTCGCGAGGTAGGACGCGTGGTCGGTCAGCGAGGCGACGTCGCGCTGCATGGTCTTGAGCTGCTCGCGCATGTCCTTCGACCACTTCACGCCTTCGACCACCGCAGACAGGAAGGTGACGAGGCGGCCGATCGACACCAGGCTCTCACGCACCTTCGAGGTCAGGTCGCCCTTGCGCCCGATCGCGATCAAGATCTGCGAATATTGCTTGGCATGGCCGTGACGCTCATTGTTAGGCTCGAAGATCTCGTGGCTGACCTGATCGATATCAGCCCCGACCTTCTCGAGAATATCGGCGCAGCGGTCGATCACGGCATCAAGCAGCTCCATCAGCACCATCTCGCCGGTGATCCCGGGCGCACAGTTGCGGGCGAGCTTGGCCTCCACCACGGCGAACGGCCGCGGCTGGTCGTAACGCACCGTCACGAGACGGTGGCCTGCCAGGATGAAGGTGACGGCCGTGGTCCTGGGCATATCGGAATCCGAGTGACACATCAGCGTGGCCGTCATGTAGCGGGCGCCGTTCTCGATGTAGAGACGGCTGGAGATCTCGATCTCCTGCATGTCCTCGCGGGTCGGCACCGCAATCCCGGCCAGCTTTTCGACGGCCCGATCCTCGGCATTGCTCGGGTTGACCAGGTCGACCCAGACCGCATTGTCGGGCAGAGCGGCAGGATCGGTGATCGCCACCTTCTTCAGCGCGGCTTCGGACGGGACGAACACCGAGAACATGGACAAACTCCGAATCGCGAAACGTGAATTTCGGGGGCTTAGCGGTGGGATGCTGCCGCCTTGTGACGCAGCTTGCGAGTCCGGTCCATCGGCTTTTCGCGCCAATGCTCCGCGGCCTCTCGCGCGACGCCGAGGGGGAGTTGACCGTGCCATTCGAAGCACAGCTGTGGATGACTGCCCGCAACTTTGCGGCAAAAAAGCAACAATCGCGGCGCTGCAGCGTGACCTGTGCGTGTATCGGCTGGAATTGAGAACGATTTTGACGATAATGGGACATGTGGAATCGCGCTGCAGTGGCGCGGCCGTGACATTGCAACGTCAGCTGTCAATTGGAATTGGTGACATGTCGCTGAAGGTGAAACTCGGACTCCTGGCCGCCGGCCTGATGCTGTCGGGCTGCATGCAGGCCACGACGTACGAGGCGACCAACACGCAGGCCTTCAAGCCGAAGGACAAGGAGCTTCTCGCGAAGATCCGCTACACCAACACGCCGGTGGCCGAGCCCTATCGGCGCGCGATCGTCGAGTATCACCGCAAGGAAGCCCCGGGCTCGATCGTGGTCGATTCCGACAGCCACTACCTTTATTACGTGCTGGATGGCGGCAAGGCGATTCGCTACGGCATCACCGTCGGCGAGGAGGCCATGGCGTGGTCCGGCATCGCCAAGGTCGGCGCCATGACCGAGTGGCCGGCCTGGCATCCGACCAAGGGCGAAATCGAGCGCCTGGGCGTTCCGACCTTCGTCGCTCCGGGTCCGGACAATCCGATGGGCTCGCGCGCGATGTACCTTTATGCCAACGGCAAGGACACGCTGTTCCGCATCCACGGCACCAACCAGCCGGAATATATCGGCGCCTCGATCTCGTCGGGCTGCATCCGTCTGACGAACGAAGATGCGATCGACCTCTATAACCGGGTGAAGGTCGGCACCATCGTGGTGGTGCTGGATCCGAAGAAGGGTGATTCGCCCTACAAGCCGCAGATGGCGCTGCAGGGCGGCGGCACCTTTGCCGCGATGCAGTGAGCGCGGCTGAAGCCCACCATATTCAAAATCTGAGAAACGCGTTTAGCAGCCTTTCCAAAGGCGCCGGTCTTCCGGCGCCTTTTTGTTTGGGGCTAGAACAATCCGCGGAACGGATCCCAGCCACGACGGCTGTGATGGCGCTTCCGTGGCGCTGGCTTCGATGGCGAAGCCCGTTCCCCTCTTGAGCTGTTCTGGGCGCGCTGGTCCCGTCCGGCGACATTCCGTGCGTTGTCGGACTCTGCGGTCGGTGCGCGCGTCTCTGCCGCGGCGCTTCCGGACTTTTGCTGTTCAGGCGGAGACTTCGACGCGGTCCGCCGATTGCGCGCCGTTTCGGCGGATTTTGGCCCCGGCGACCGCGCTTCCGTGTCGGCCCCTCCGGAGTTGTTATCGGCAGAAGAGCTCTCCGCTGCGGCCGACGGTCCGGCCTTCGTCCCGTCCGCGCCGGCGCGACCGCTGCCGTTGTGCTCGGCTTCGGTGCTCGCGGTCTTCCGGGCGTTTTCGGTGCCGGCCTGCGCGGTCTCGCGTGCCGGCGCATCTTCGGGCCGGGCGGCCGGCATCAGGGGCGCGACTTTCGGCAGCGGATCCAGCACGTCCCATTGGCAGATCCGGTAATTGTTCCGCCGTTCGATCAGGTCGAGATGGATGTGGTCCTCGTGGTACCAGTCGGAATCGGGGCCAAGCACCGTGGAGAAATGGGTGCAGACCGCGTGCAGCACCGCCTCGCGCACATCGCGCGGCTGGGTGCGGTCGGTGAGATCGACCATGCGGCCGTCGGCCAGCCTGAAGCCGTGGACATCCAGCGCGTTGGCACGGCCGTGCTCCGACAGCTGCGCGCCGCTGACATTGTTGCGGCCACGGCACTGATACGAGATCGAAATTGTCGAGCGCGGTGACCGCGCTGCCGAGCCGTTCGGCCAGCGGCGCCACATCGTTGCGCACCCAGTTGACGACCGCGGTCGCCATCGGACAACGCATGGTCGCCGCGGGCGTCAACGCCACCCTGCGCTTGTCAGGCAGCACAACCGCCTCCAGCCGCACCAGGTCCTCGCCGCCGCATCCGCCAGGCCCCTTGATCGGCGGAATCGACGGCGCGATCGCGACCTCTTCGGTCAGGGCCAGCCTGCAGGCCGAAGGCGGCGGCGGGGCTTGGGCATCCACCTTTGGACCGGTGCTGCCCGCGTCGCGCGGAGCGGCATCCTCACCCTTGGCCGCCTCGCGCGCCGGCGCGTCGGCTGGCCGCGGCTGCGGAAGCGGCACCTTGGCGGCAATGGCATCGGCCGGCTTCGCAGCGGGCTCAGAGGCCGCGGGCGGGCTCCGGTGCACCGATTTGGCGGCGGCCGCCGGCGCCGCCATGAGCCAGCTCAATGCAATCGCCACGGCCACAGCGCTAACCATCACGCCCGGCGCGACGTCGTGGCCACCACAAGCCCATTTGCGCCGGAGGCGGCGCGCGCTAAAATTGACCAAAGAGACCAAAAGACCCTCGCTGCAAGCGAATACCGGAGGAACGACCTGATGCTTGGTTTGATGCAAGACTGGCCCCTGCTTTGTCACCGGATCATCGAGCATGCGGCGACAATCCACGGCTCCCAGGAGGTCGTGACCCGCTCGGTCGAAGGCCCCATCGTTCGCACCACCTATCGGCAAATCCACGACCGCGCTCTCAAGGTCTCGCAGAAGCTGACGCGCGACGGCATCAAGCTGGGCGACCGCGTCGCCACGATCGCCTGGAATACCGGCCGTCATCTCGAGGTCTGGTACGGCATCATGGGAATCGGCGCGATCTGTCACACGGTCAATCCGCGCCTGTTTCCCGAGCAGATCGGCTGGATCATCAACCATGCCCAGGACCGCATCGTCATCACCGATCTGACCTTCGTGCCGATCCTGGAAAAGCTCGCCGACAAGCTGCCGAGCGTCGAGCGCTACATCGTGCTGACCGACGCCGCGCACATGCCGCAGACGACGCTCAAGAACGCCGTCGCCTACGAATCGTGGATCGATGAGGCGGACGGCGATTTCGCCTGGGGGACCTTCGACGAGAACACCGCAGCCGCGATGTGCTACACGTCCGGCACCACGGGCGATCCGAAAGGTGTGCTGTATTCGCATCGGTCCAACGTGCTGCATGCGTTGATGGCCAATAACCGGGATTCACTCGGAACGTCCGCTGCAGACACAATGCTTCCGGTGGTTCCGCTGTTCCATGCCAACAGCTGGGGCATTGCCTTCTCCGCTCCCTCGATGGGCACCAAGCTGGTGATGCCCGGCCCCAAGCTCGACGGCGCGTCCGTCTACGAGCTTCTCGACACCGAGAAGGTGACCTATACCGCCGGCGTGCCGACGGTGTGGCTGATGCTGCTGCAGCACATGCAGGCAAACAGGCTGACGCTGCCGCATCTGAAGATGGTGGTGTGCGGCGGCTCGGCGATGCCGCGCTCGATGATCCAGGCCTTCCTCGACATGGGCATCGGCGTCCGCCACGCCTGGGGCATGACCGAGATGAGCCCGATCGGCACGCTCGCCACCCTGAAGCCGCCCTTCCTCGCCGCCGAGGGCGGCGCCAAGCTCGACGTGCTGCAGACCCAGGGCTTCCCGCCGTTCGGGGTCGAGATGAAGATCACCGACGATGCCGGCACCGAGTTGCCGTGGGACGGCAAGACCTTCGGCCGGCTCAAGGTGTCCGGTCCCGCGGTGTCGAAAGCCTACTACAAGGTCGACAGCAACATCCTCGACGATGAAGGCTTCTTCGACACCGGCGACGTCGCCACCGTCGACGAGCATGGCTACATGCGCATCACCGACCGCTCCAAGGACGTCATCAAGTCCGGCGGCGAATGGATCTCCTCGATCGACCTGGAGAATCTCGCGGTCGGCCATCCCGCCGTCGCCGAGGCTGCCGTCATCGGCGTCTATCATCCGAAAATGGGATGAGCGCCCGCTGCTGATCGTGCAATTGAAGCCCGGCCAGACCACGACGCGTGAGGACATCCTGAAATACATGGAGGGCAAGATCGCCAAATGGTGGATGCCCGATGACGTCGCCTTCGTCGACGGCATTCCGCACACGGCAACGGGCAAGATCCTGAAGACCGCGCTGCGCGACCAGTTCAAGAGCTACCGCTTCCCCAACGCCGCGGCTTAGCCAACTCCCGTTCCGCGCGAGACTTACGGCCCCTGCGCCCCGCGGGGGCCGTTTGCGTTCCGCGCAAAAAGTTCCATTCCCCCCGCCTCGACCAAAGGCGAATAGGAAGCCCTTGGGCGCGTTCCTAAGGTCCGGCACCATAAAAAACGAGGGAACGCCACCATGCGAAAATCAACCCGCCTGCTGCCCTGGCTGCTGGGAGCATCACTGGCCGCCACGGCCGCCCACGCCGCTGGCAACAAGGTCGTGATCGGCGACATCGACGACATGTCCGGGCTCTATGCCGACGTGATCGGGCCAGGCGGGGTCGAGGCCGCAAAGATGGCGATCGAGGATTTCGGCGGCAGCGTGCTCGGCAACAAGATCGAATTCATGGAGAGCGATCATCAGAACAAGCCGGACGTCGGCGCCCAGAAATTGCGCGAGTGGGCCGATCGCGACGGCGTCACCATGATCCTCGGCGGCTCCAACACGGGGGTCAGCCTCGCGATGGCCAACGCCGCCAAGGAGAAGAAAATACCGTTCATCGCGATCGGTGCCGCCGGCGCCTCGCTGACGGGCAAGGACTGCACCCCCTACACCGTCCATTACGCCTACGATACGACCTCGCTCGCCAACGGCACCGCCAAGACCATGGTCAGCCAGGGCGGCAAGAGCTGGTTCTTCCTGACCGCCGACTACGCCTTCGGCACCCAGTTGCAGGAAGCCGCGTCCAAGGTGGTCGAGGCCAATGGCGGCAAGGTGGTCGGAGCGGTCCGCGTGCCGCTCTCCACCTCGGATTTCTCCAGCTATCTGCTGCAGGCGCAGGGCTCGGGCGCGCAGGTTCTGGGCCTCGCCAATGCCGGCAACGACTTCACGAACTCGATCAAGGCCGCCGATGAATTCGGCATCGCCAAGACGATGAAGCCGGCGGCGCTGCTCGCCTTCATCAGCGACATCCACAGTCTCGGCCTGAAGACCGCGCAGGGTCTCTATCTCACCACCGGCTGGTATTGGGACCTCAACGACAAGACCCGCGCCTTCGCCAAGCGCTACTACGAAAAGACAAAGCGCGAGCCGACCATGAACCAGGCCGCCTACTACTCGGCGACGATCACCTATCTCAATGCCGTGAAGGCGGCGGGCACCACCGAGTCCGACAAAGTCATGGACCAGCTGCGCAAGATGAAGATCGACGACATGTTCACGTCGAACGGCAAGATCCGCGCCGACGGCCTGATGGAGCATGAGATGTACATCATGCAGGTCAAGAAGCCGGAGGAGTCGAAGTACCCCTGGGACTACTACAAGCTGATCCAGACGATGTCCGGCGAGGAGGCGTTCGGCAAGCTTTCGGAGTCCGCCTGCCCGCTGGTGCATTCGCACTGAGCATCTGACGCAAACTGACCAGCACGTCACGGCACTCCGGCGGGGGCCGTGACGTCTTGTCCTGCCTGAGGTTGATGTGGCGCAAGGCGGCAGGCCCAGTCGCATTTAGAAGATGGGCATGAGTCCGAGACAACGCCTCCCAGCTTCCGCGACATGGCACGACGTGCCGTCGACGGTGCTGACGCTCGGGCTGGTCTCGCTCCTGATGGATATCTCCTCGGAGCTGATCCATGCGCTGCTGCCGGTCTTCCTCGCGACCGTGGTCGGCGCGTCCACGGTGACCATCGGCCTGATCGAAGGCGTGTCCGAGGCTACCGCCGCTATCACCAAGGTGTTCTCCGGCGCGCTGTCCGACCGCATCGGCAAGCGCAAGCTGCTGGTCGCAATCGGCTATGGGTTGGCGGCATTGACCAAGCCGGTGTTTCCGCTCGCCGGCACATCCTGGCAGATCCTCGCCGCGCGCTTCGTCGACCGCATCGGCAAGGGCATCCGCGAGGCGCCGCGCGACGCACTGATCGCCGACGTCACGCCGGAAGGCATCCGCGGCGCGAGCTACGGCCTGCGGCAGGCGCTCGACACGATCGGCGCCTTTGCCGGTCCCCTCCTCGCCGTGGCGCTGATGGCGCTCTACGCCAACGACTTCCGGGCGGTGTTCTGGTGGTCGGCGCTGCCGGCCGCGCTTGCCGTGCTGCTGATCCTGTTCGGCCTGCGCGAGCCGGTGGAGACCGCGCCTGCGCCGCGCCGCGGCTGGCCGGTCCATGCGCGCGAGCTGCGCCGGCTGCCATCAGCCTATTGGATCGTGGTCGCCATCGGCGCGGTGTTCGCGTTGGCCCGCTTCAGCGAGGCGTTCCTGGTGCTCAAGGCGCAGGCCGATGGCCTCGCTCTCTCCCTCATCCCGCTGGTCTACGTGCTGATGAACCTGATCTATGCCGGCGTCGCCATGCCCGCCGGCATCCTCTCCGACCGCATCGGCCGCAATAACGTGCTGACCTGCGGCCTCGTGGTGCTGACAGCCGCCGACCTGACGCTGGCCTTCGTGCCCGGCCTGATCGGAACCGCGATCGGCGTTGCGCTGTGGGGCCTCTACCTCGGGCTGTCGCAGGGGCTGCTGTCGGCAATGGTCGCCGATACCGCCCCGCCGGACCTCCGCGGCACCGCGTTCGGCCTGTTCAACCTTGTTACCGGCGCTGCGCTGCTGGTCGCGAGCCTGCTGGCGGGATCGCTGTGGCACGCCTATGGGTCGCAGGCGACGTTCACGACCGGTGCAGCCTTCTCGATCGCAACCATCCTGTTGATGCTGACGGCGTTGCGCAGCCGCCCAGACCGAGCCGCCTGACGCGGTCTCCGCATCAACCGCCCTCTCCGGGGCAAACGCCTCTTGAATTTACGCCATCCGCGTGGTCTCACACGGGTGATCCGGCCGCTGGCGCGACGCAGGCAGCGGCCCAACCCGGCAGTTCCTGACACGATGGCACGCAGGTTTCACGCCCCCTATCTGTCGGAGCCGATCTCCAGCCTCGCGACCTGGACTCGCAATCTGGCGGTGTTCTCGGTCGTCGCCGTGCTCGTCTCGATCCTGATCCTGCGCTTCGATTTTCTGGAGATGAAGCCGGCGCTGGCGACGTTCTTCGGCGCGCTGGGGCTTGCCGTCCTGTCGATCCTGCTCGGTCTCGCGGCCTTCGTCGCGATCTGGCGCAACGGCAGCCGCGGCATGAGCCGGATCCTGCTCGCCTTCATGATCGATGCCGTGGTGCTGGCCTATCCGGCCTACCTCGCGCTCCAGTACCGCAAGCTGCCGAAGATCTACGACATCACCACCGACCCGATCGATCCGCCGCGCTTCGAGGCTTTGGCGCCGCTCCGCAACGGCGACGGCACCAACACGGCCGTCTATGCCGGGCTGTATTCAGCCGAGCAGCAGCAGAAATTCTATCCGGACATCGAGCCGGTGCAGATCGAGCTGCCGCCCGATCGCGCCTATGCGATCGCCCTGAAGCTGGTCAACCGGCGCAAATGGTTCGTGGTCGACGAGCGCGCGCCGCAGCCGCCGCGCCGCGTCGGCCGCATCGAGGCGGTCGCACGCACGCCGATCATGGGCTTCCGCGAGGACATCTCGATCCGCATCCAGCCCGACGGCGAGGATTCCCGCGTCGACATCCGCTCCGCCTCGCGCTATTTCGAGTCCGATATCGGCAGCAACGCCGCGCGCGTGACCAAGCTGATCGAGGACCTGTCCAACGCCGGCGAGGCCGAGGCGCAGAAGCCGGTGAAGAAGGTCACGCCGCCGCCGGTGGCGAAGGGGAACGCGAAGACGGTGAAGAAGTGAAGGCGAGAATGGCGAATGGGGAGTAGCGAACATGGATGACGTCGCGCAGGACTGTGCTCTGACTGTTCTCTCCCTTCCCTACTCGCTGCCTCCCTCTTCCTATTCGCTACACCAGCCGATACGTCCCGCCGATCACCGGATCACCTTCCGTCGCGACCACGCCGCGGGCGACGAGGTCTTCCAGATGGGCCAGCACGGAATAGCCGGCCGCGGTGGTGAGCCGCGGATCGATGCCGATATAGATCGCGCGCACCATGGTCGGGATGTCGGCCTCGCCCTTGGCGAGGCGATGCAGGATCGAGGCTTCGCGCGCCTGGCGATGGCGCATCAGGAAGCGCGTGTAGCGCGGTCCCTCCGGAATTTCCGGACCGTGGCCTGAGAAATACAGCTCCTCGGGTCGCGCGGCGAGCCGCTCCAGCGAAGCCATGTAGTCGACCATCGAACCGTCGGGCGGCGCCACGATCGAGGTCGCCCAGCCCATCACGTGATCGCCGACGAAGGTGGTGCTGCGCTCGGCCCAGGCGAAGGCGAGATGGTTGGCGGTATGGCCCGGCGTCGCCACGGCCTCGACCCGCCAGCCCCGCCCTTCGATCACATCGCCGTCGACAACCGTGACGTCGGGTGCGAAATCGCGGTCGACGCCGGATTCCGGACTGTGCTTCTCGCTCTCGTAGCGCGGCCGCGAGGCGCGATGCGGGCCCTCGGCATAGACCGTGGCGCCGGTCGCGGCCTTCAGCCGGCCGGTGTTCGGCGAGTGATCGCGATGGGTGTGCGTCACCAGGATGTGCGTGACGGTCTCGCCTCTGACGGCATCGAGCAGCGCCTGCGCATGGGCCTCGTTGTCCGGGCCGGGATCGATGATCGCGACGTTGCCGGTCCCCACGATGTAGCTGACCGTGCCGGTGAAGGTGAACGGACTCGGATTGTTGCAGAGGACGCGGCGAATGCCGGGGCGTACCTGCTCGACGACGCCCGCCTGAAGCGGGAAGTTGCGGTTGAACGGGACGTCGTCATTCTCGGCCATGGCGTGCCTTCCCTGTGCCTGGGGCAGATCGCCTGCCTCACTCGCTGCCGTCATCCCCGCGAAAGCGGGGGATGCAGTACGCCGAGACGGCGATGAGCCTCGATGGGCCGGTGACTACTGGATCGTCCGCTTTCGCGGACGATGACAGTAAGGGCGCAAAGACGACCGCGTACACCGCCTCATGCAGCGAACGGGCGTCGCGCACAGCAGTTAGAAGAACGCCTGGATGCCGGTGATGGCGCGGCCGAGGATCAGCGCGTGGACGTCGTGCGTGCCCTCGTAGGTATTGACCGTCTCGAGGTTGGCGGCGTGGCGCATCACCTGATACTCGATCGAAATGCCGTTGCCGCCGTGCATGTCGCGCGCGACGCGGGCGATGTCGAGCGCCTTGCCGCAATTGTTGCGCTTGACGATCGAGATCATCTCCGGGGCCATCTTGCCCTCGTCCATCAGGCGGCCGACGCGCAAGCTCGCCTGCAGGCCAAGCGCGATCTCCGTCTCCATGTCGGCGAGCTTCTTCTGCACCAGTTGCGTGGCGGCGAGCGGACGGCCGAACTGCTTGCGGTCCAGCGTGTACTGGCGGGCGCGATGCATGCAGTCCTCGGCGGCGCCGAGCACGCCCCAGGAGATGCCGTAGCGGGCGCGATTGAGGCAGCCGAACGGCCCCTTCAGGCCGGACACGTTGGGCAGCAGCGCGCTCTCCGGCACCACCACGCCGTCCATCACGACCTCGCCGGTGATCGAGGCGCGCAGGGACAACTTGCCGCCGATCTTCGGCGCCGACAGGCCCTTCATGCCCTTCTCGAGGATGAAGCCACGGATCTGGTTGTCATGCGCGGCCGACTTGGCCCACACCACGAACACGTCGGCGATCGGCGCGTTCGAAATCCACATCTTGCTGCCGGTGAGACGATAGCCGTCGGCGACCTTCTCGGCGCGGGTCTTCATGCCGGCGGGATCGGAGCCGGCATCCGGCTCGGTCAGGCCGAAGCAGCCGACCCACTCGCCGCTGGCGAGCTTCGGCAGATATTTCTTGCGCTGGTTCTCGTCGCCGTAGGCGTAGATCGGATACATCACCAGCGAGGACTGCACCGAGTTCATCGAGCGGTAGCCGGAATCGACGCGCTCGATCTCGCGCGCCACGAGGCCATAGGCGACGTAGCTCGCATTGGCACAGCCATATTCCTCCGGCAGCGTGATGCCGATCAGGCCGAGCTCTCCCATCTCGTTGAAGATCTCGCGATCGGTCTTCTCTTCGAGATAGGCCTTGGTCACGCGCGGCAGCAGCTTGTCCTGGGCATAGGCGCGCGCGGTGTCACGCACCATGCGCTCGTCCTCGGTCAGCTGATCGTCCAGCAGGAAGGGATCGTCCCACTGGAAGCTCGACTGGGCCGGCTTGTCCTTTGCCTGAGGGCGCGCGCTCATGAATGGTCCTTTCGCGTCTCGCTGCGCACGGGTCGCAGCCATCTGAAGTTAAATCCTGGAGGTTCAGCCTTCAAGCCGTTCGTTGGCGACGATCTCGATGCCGAAACCCGACAGGCCCTTGTAGTCATGCACCGACGAGGTGAGGTTCCGGATCGACGTCACGCCGAG
Source organism: Bradyrhizobium oligotrophicum (assembly GCA_050641875.1). Classification (GTDB taxonomy): domain Bacteria; phylum Pseudomonadota; class Alphaproteobacteria; order Rhizobiales; family Xanthobacteraceae; genus Bradyrhizobium; species Bradyrhizobium oligotrophicum_B. The sequence goes on along the minus strand of CP192619.1, from coordinate 4,178,604 downwards.
ATCACGCAGGATCTGCGCACCGACGCCGACCTCGCGCCACTGCCGATGGCGATCGGCCTCCGCGGTATGCGGCTCTTCGACCGGCTCGACCGGAACGCCGGCAGCACCGTCGCGTAGATAGATCAGCACGCCGCGGCCGGCCTTCTTGAAGTGCTGCAGCACCGCCTGGATACGCTGCGGACCCGCGATCAGATCCTTCACGATGTTGGGCTTGTGCAGCCGCGTCAGCACGTTCTTGCCATCGCCGATCCCGTTGTAGACGAACGCGGCGTGGGTGATCGGATCGAACGGCGAACGGTACGCGAAGCCCTGCAGCGGACCGATCGGGCTGTCGGTCGTGAACGTCGACACGCGCTCGATCAGCTTCTCGCGCGCCTGCCGGTACGAGATCAGGTCGGCGATGGTGACGTGCCTGAGATTGTGGGCCGCGGCGAAACGGACGACCTGCTCGCCCTTCATCACCGTGCCGTCGTCATTCATCAACTCGGAGATGACGCCGACCGGCGGCAGCCCCGAGAGCTTGCAGAGATCGACCGCCGCCTCGGTATGGCCCGAGCGCAGCAGCACGCCGCCGTCACGCGCGATCAACGGGAAGATATGGCCGGGGCGCGCGAAATCGGCGGCGCCGGCATTCGGGTTGGCGAGCGCACGACAGCAGGAGGCACGCTCTTCGGCCGAGATTCCGGTGCCACCGTCCGGCTTGTAGTCGATCGAAACGGTGAAGGCCGTGGTGTGATTGGAATCATTGTGCGCGACCATGGGGTCGAGCCGCAGCCGCCGCGCGTCGTCGGCGGTGATCGGCGCGCAGACGATGCCGGAGGTATGGCGAATGATGAACGCCATCTTGTCGGGCGTGCAGAGCGAGGCGGCGACGATGAGATCGCCCTCGCCCTCGCGGTCGTCGTCATCGGTCACGACAACCATCTCGCCCTTGGCGAAGGCGTACAGAACTTCCTGGATCGAGTCGGCCATTGCAAGTCTCGCTGCTTTTCCGGGCTGCTTTAGCCGGGATCGCAGGCGCGCGCCAGAGCGGCGGAACCGCCGTTCGAAAGTCGCCTTCCCCGGGAAAAGGACCTGCCCTGCCAGGACAAGCGCCCTGGTATCTGTTTAAAGTCGCCTCAAATCGAGAACAAGGGAGCCGCGCCTCATGGCCGCATTCGATTTTGCACCCCTCCTCAGCCCCGGCCTGCCCGCACCGGCGGCGCGCTGGACGGGACTCGCAAAATACAGCTTCGTCGGTGGCAACAACGACGCCGACGCCGTGCCCGTCGAGGACTTGCGCGCGGCCGCCGACGCCGTGCTCACCCGCGAGGGACGCGCGCTCGCCACCTACGGCCTCGCGCACGGGCCTCAAGGTTACCGGCCGCTGCGGGACTTTCTTGCCGCCAAGCTGACGCGGGACGCGGGCATGTCGGCGCGCGCCGACGACATCATGATCCTGTCCGGCTCGCTGCAGGGCCTCGACCTCGTCAACCAGGCGCTGCTCACGCGCGGCGACACCGTGCTGGTCGAACAGGACAATTACCAGGGCACGCTGACGCGGCTGGCACGACTGGGCGTCAAGGTCATCGGCATCCCGCTCGACCAGGACGGCATGCGAACGGATGCGCTGGCGACGGTGCTGGCGGATCTCAAGGATCGCGGCATCCGGCCGAAATACATCTATACCATTCCGACGGTGCAGAACCCGACCGGCACCATCATGCCGGAAAGCCGGCGGGCCGAGCTGCTGTGGCTGTCGCGCGCCTATGGCGTAGCGGTGTTCGAGGACGACTGCTACGCCGACCTGATCTGGGACGGCAAACGGCCTCGCGCGATCCACGGCATGTCCGATCATGGCGGCGTGATCCACCTCGGATCGTTCTCGAAGTCGGTGGCGCCCGCGCTGCGGGTTGGCTTCCTCGTCGCCCCCTGGGAGATCATGTCGGTGCTGCTGGCCCTCAAGACCGACGCAGGCTCGGGCGCGTTGGAGCAGATGGTGCTCGCGGAATATTGCAAGCCGCATTTCGCGACCCATGTCCCGCAGTTGGTGCGGGGGCTGCGCGCCAAGCTGGACACCCTGATCGAGGCGCTCAACGCCGAGTTCGGCACCGCCGCCGAGTTCGCGCCGCCCAAGGGCGGGATCTTCCTCTGGGTCAAGCTACCCGACCAGGTTGACGCGATGAAGCTGTCACAGGCAGTGCTCAAACGCGGCGTCTCGATCAATCCGGGACCGGAATGGTCCACCGACGCCGCGCATGCGCGGAGCCGCCTGCGGCTGTGCTTCGCCAGCCCCTCGCATCAGGAGATCCGCGAGGGCATCGCAGTGCTCGCCGACGTCTGCCGGGAGGAGTTCGGCGTGCCGCTCCGCTCGTCCAATGTGGAACGGACGCGCGCGGTCGAGTGATCGCGCGCTGCTCAGCGCACCGAAAAGGGCGACTGATAGGGCCGCCCGAACGGCACGCCATTGATCACCGTCTGCACCGGCTTCAGTTGCAGCTTGCCGTCGCGCTTGTTGCCGCGGGTATCGACGAAGCTGATGGGACCCTCGACCAGGTCCATGATTGCGACGTCGGCGGGCGCGCCGACCTGCAAGGTGCCGATCTTCGGCGCACGGTTGATGATCTTGGCCGGCGCAGAGGTGGCCATGCTCACCACCTGCTCCAATGAAAATCCCATAGCGATGAATTTTGCCATCACGTTGGGCAGGAACGGCACGCCCGGGCTGTTGCCGGAGAACACATGGATGTCGGAGGAGATCGTGTCCGGGCCGCAGCCGCCGGGGATCGCGACCTCGGCTACGGTGAAATCGAAGCTGCCGCCGCCATGGCCGACATCGAACAGCACGCCGCGCTGCTTGGCGGCGAGCGCCGCGGGCAGCAGCTTGCCGTCCTGGACGATGTTGGTGAAGGCGCCGCCCATATTCGGCGCGCCGGAATAGGCATGGGTCAGGATGTCGCCGGGGCGCAGCAGGTCCAGGATCTGCGACATCAACTCGCCGGTCTCGACGCCACCGATATGCACCATCATACGCGCCGGCCAGCCGCACAGCTCGCAGGCCTTGATGCCGCGCTTCAGCGGCTCGAGCCCATGCTTGAAGATCACGTTCTCCGACATCCGCACCTTGACGCCGAGCAGGAAGTCCGGGTTCTCGGCCAGCGCCATCGCGCAGGCGTCGACCTGGGCGTTGTCGATGTTGTAGAGCTCGGCTACCGGGAACGCCGACAGGCCGTTGTTGGCGATATGGACGAAGGCGTAGATGCGCGCCCGCGACTGGGCGGCGATGAAGCGGCGCAACGCGGCAAGATTGTTGACGCCGGCGTCGCCGGCCGAGACGACCGTCGTCGTGCCCTGGAATTGCACCAGTTCGTCCGGGGGAATCCCGATCGCCGAACCATAGGGGTAGACGTGACTGTGGAGGTCGATCAGGCCCGGCATCACCAGCCGGCCAGCGGCGTCGATCGACCGCAGCGCCCGCTCGGCCGGTATCTCGGGCTCGACCGCTTCGACGACGCCCCAGCGGATCCCGATGTCGCGCTTGCCTCGGAGCGACTGGCTGGGATCAATCACGTCGCCGCCCTTGATCACCAGATCGAACTTGTCGGCCGGCCCCATCGCGGCGCCGGCAGGACCAGATAGCGCGGCCATGGCGGCCGCTCCGGACGACAGCAGGAATTTGCGGCGCGACAGCGCAGACATTGTCAGCCTCCCCACGCTTGTTTGTAGTTGCAGGGAGCATGCGCCTTGTCCCCCTCGCCAGCAAGGCCGGTCCGGAAAGAATGAGACTTTGTGCCAACGATCTCGGCGCAGGTCTGTCGTTGCGCCGTTGACGCAGTGCATTAAGATGTCACGGCAGTCATCCCCGCGAGACCGCATGATTTCGATCTCCCGCCCTCTCATCGCAATCGTCCTCTGCGCATCATCAGCGTCTGCCGCCCGGGCCGACGACACCGTCGAGGTCGCTCGGACCTGGGGCCTGATCGGAACCTGGGCCGCCGACTGCAGCGCACCCGCGGTCAGGGGCCGCGGCGCCATCATCTCCTACGAAGCCACTGACGATGGTCACCTGATCTATCGTCGTGACCACGATCCGTCCGACGTCAACCAGGTGGCGAGCGCACGCGTCGAGGCGGACCAGACGCTGGTGCTCTTGATCGTGCTGCCCAAAGCGCGCCAGACGCGAGTGAACGGGATCACCCGGACCGCCGACGGCAACATCCGCTCCGTGTTCAATCGCGGCGAGGACGACAGCTACACCATTCGTGACGGCCGCTTCGTCGCCAACGGCAAGCCGACGCCAGCGCTCAGGAAATGCGACTGACGCGGCAGGCTCGAGGGGGGCGCCACGGTTCGCTCGCGAGCTTGAAGACCAAATCTGAACGTGCATTCAGCAACTTCGTGGAAGTTCCTGCGGAACGTTCTTTCACACTTCAAGTTGATCCCGCACTTTCATTCTGGAGGACAACATGAAGAAAATCGTTCTCGCGCTCGCTTCCGTTGCGGCCGTCGCGCTCGCGGCACCGTCGATCGCCAACGCCGAGACCGTGATCATCAAGCGTGGCGGCCATCACTACCACCACGGCTGGGATCGGTCCCGCGCCGAATACCGCGTGCATCGCGATTGGCGTCCCTACCACCGCCACCACCACGATCGCACTGTGATCATCAAGCACCGCTACTGATCGGCAGTCGGCACGCAAATGGCCCCGCAAGGGGCCATTTTTCGTCTGCTCGTCCGATGCCTGTCAGCGATCCCAGTCCGGCGCGAAGCCGGGATTGACGAAGCGCTTGTCCTTCGGCAGGGCCGCGATCGTCTTGCGGTCCTCATCGTCGAGCTGAACGTTCTGGGCGTCCCAATTGGCCTGTTGGCTTTCCTTGCGGCCGGCCTTGGGGATGGCCGCGACGTTGTCCTGGTCCAACAGCCATTTCAGCGCGACCTGCGCAGCACTTGCACCGTGCTTCCCGCCGATCGCAGCCAGCGTCTCGTCGGCGGCCGCGCGGCCCTGCGCCAGCGGGCAATAGGCCACCAGGGGGATCGACCGGCTCGCCATGTAGGCCATCAGCTTCGACTGGTCGAGCATCACGTGATATTCGACCTGATTGCAGGCAACGGGCGCCTGGGATCTCCTCGACCGCCTGCTCCAGCAGCGCCACCGTGAAATTCGCAACCCCGATCGCACGGGTGCGGCCCTCCTCCTTGAGCTTCAGAAGCGTCTCGAGCGCAGCGGGAAGATTCATACCCTTGGCCGGCCAATGAATGAGGTAGAGGTCGACGAACTCCAGTCTGAGCTTCTTCAAGCTCGTGTCGAACGCTCGCCGGATTGCGTCGGGCGCGAGGTTCTCCGGCCAGACCTTTGTCGTGACGTGCAATTCGGCGCGCGGCAGATTCGTCGCCGCAAGTGCGGCGCCGATCGCATCCTCATTGGCGTACATCTCTGCGGTGTCGATGTGGCGGTACCCGATCGCGAGCGCGCTCTCGACGGCCTCGCGGCAGACAGTGCCCTGCATGCGAAAAGTGCCGAGCCCGAGCTTGGGAAGGCGGATACCCTGGGTGTCGATGGCGTTCATGAAATCTCCTGGAATCGCGCGAGCCACTCGCCAGCGAGCGCCGGCGGCAGCCTCGAAACATCAAGACCTTGGCGGGAAGCGTTCAGCTTGCCTTTGCTCCGCTTGGAAGTTCAAGCGAGCCAGCATCCGCCTCAATCAACATGTCGGGAGCCAGGTTCCGGAACGCGACAGACGCGCGGGGAATGCCCCGCCGATCAACGCCAGTTGCAGATGCCGCCGCTCCCAGGCCGGCACGGCCAGGTCTGAATGCGCGTGTCCATCGCCTGCGCGTCGAGCGGATTGCCGCGCCGCTGGACGAGCTTGGTGCGGGCGGCGCCGCGGGGCCGCTCGGCCGTCCTCGTGCCATGAGCCCGCCGGGCGGCGACGGCGCGCGGGATGCCGGAGCTGACGTCGGGGTCGATCGCGGATCGGACGGCGACCGCAGGTCGATCTGTTTTGGCTTCGATCGGCACGGGTTCGAAATGCGCCTCCGGGCCGAGCGGCTCCGGCGACAACACGGCCTTCGACAAATCGAGCTTGAGGAAATCACCCGGCTGATAGGCCCCTGCCACAGCATCGGTCGCTGCGAGCAACACGGCGCACGTAATCGTGCCGACAACAGCTCTCAACACCATCCCATCCTCCCGTTCCCCGCGTAACGCCACTTACGCGCGCCCCTGCCATGAGATCTCCACGCGCCCGCTGGCGGCAAACGCGCACGGCTGCAAGAACCGGCTGCGAGCGCCTGAGTTCGCGTCACGCATCATGTTCGATGATCGACCGTTATCAGTTCGGAGAAAGCGCCCGCCAACCGCCGGTCGTTCGACGCATCATAGCCAAAGTTCCGCGCCCGTCTCTCATGTAGGTCACGGCGCCGTCATTTCCAGGCCCAAAACTGCGAGTCACGGTTACCGCTGTGCACGCAAACGGGCGCTGGCGAGATAAGTCATACTAATTCGAGGATTCGATTACGATGCGGCAGCATAGCCGCTCGGCGACGCCCGGCGCGATATGCATTACGCCGGGCTTGACTGCGAACTCGCCGTCGAAATCGAGCGGACTGGCGAAGCCGCGCCACGGCTCGATGCACAGGAACGGCACGCCGCCGGGCTTCGACCAGATTCCAAGCTGACGAAAATGATCCCACGCCAACTCAAGCGCCGGTCCTGTGGTTCCGACGAGGCGAACCGAACGGCTGGCCGGCTGATCGAGGATCACGGCATCGTCGTCGAACAGACGTTCGCTCAACGGGAGAACGCGCCCGTCGATCGGCGAGGGTTCCGGCCGCTCGCGCAGCAAACCGCCAGTCAGACGGCGGATCGGCGCCGGCTCAGGCTCTGCAAAAATCAGCCGATAGCTCTCCTTCGGCTGGCCGGGGAGCAGAGGCCAGTTGAAGGCGGGATGGCCGCCGAACGAGGCGGGCAGAACCTCCGCGCCGGGGTTGGCGATCTCGACCGCCACGTCCAGCGCATCAGCAGTGATCCGGTAGCTCACCGTGAGACGGAAGGCGAACGGATAGCGCGCCCGCGTCGTCTCGTCGTCGGTCAGCTGCAGCACGCACGACTCGGCCCCGCGCTCCAGCCAGGTGAATCGCAGGTCGCGGGCAAAGCCGTGCTGGGTCATCGGATAGGTCTGGCCGCGGTGGTGGAGCTGGTCATTCTTGAGCCGGCCGACGATCGGAAATAGCCATGGCGCATGGCGCGGCCAGACGGCTCCGGCCTGCCAGAGCAACTCCAGGCCGCCGACCGTCTTCAGCGAGCACAGCTCGGCGCCACTAGCCTTGACCGCGGCAGTGATGCCGCCCGCGCTGATCGTGTGAAGGTCGTCGCCCATCTGTCCTCACCCAGTCGCAGAAAATGCGCGAGGTGATGCCGGATTGCGGCAGCGACGTCCAGGGGCCTGCGATCAGCGCTCGCCCACCAGGAGTCGATAGCGGAACTGGTCGAGGATGACGGCGAGCACCAGCAGCGAGCCAAGCAGCACCATCTGCATATAGGAGCCGATCTGCGCGATGTTCATGCCGTTCTGCAGCAGCACGATGAAGAAGCCGCCGAGCACGACATTCTCGACCCGGCCGATGCCGCCATGCAACGAGACGCCGGCGATGACACAGGCCGCGATCGATTCCAGCGCGATCGTGCCGCCGAGATTGGTCTCGCCGGAGCCGACCCGCGCAGTCAACAACAGCCCCGCCACGGACGCCAGCAGCGCGCACAGGGCGTAGGCGATGAACAGCACCTTTGTGGTGTTGACGCCCGAAAGCCGCGCCGCCTTGACGTTGCCGCCGACGGCCTGGATGTGCTTGCCGAGGCGGGTGCGGTTCATCAGCAGCCAGATCGTCGTCGCCGCGACCGCCGCAACAAGCACAGGGACAGGAATATCGAACACACGGCCGAAGCCCAGGATGTCGCCGAACTCGTAGGGCACACCCGACACCGGCACGCCACCGGTCAGGAACAGCGCGATGCCGGCGCCGACCGACTGCACGCCGAGCGTCATGATGAAGGGGGAGACGCCGAACACGGCGACGCCGAGCCCGTTGATGCTGCCGATCACCAGCGCCGCCGCAAGCCCGGCGCAGCAGCCGAGCACGATCGCGAGCCAGAGCATGTCCGTCGGCAGCATGTGCGACAGGCTCACCATCGCGATCGCCGAGACCACCGAGGTCAACGCGATGGCCGTGCCGACCGACAGGTCGAAGCCGCCGGTGACCAGCGCCAGCATCTGCCCCAGCGAAACCAGGATCAGATAGACCGACTGCCGCGCGACATTAGTCAGGTTCTGCAGCGCCAGGAACTCCTTCGACACCAGCGAGAACGCGATCAGCGTGGCGACCAGAAAGAACGGCAGCACGCCGACGCGCAGGAAAAGCGCGCGCAACGTCAGCAGCACCGCGTTGGAGCGGCGCGGCGCAGCGGTATCCTCGGCGATTGTCGTGGTTGGCATGGTCACGCCGAGCGCTCCGTTTCAGCAAAGAAATGTTTCAAGACGTTCTCTTCGGTAATCGCAGCGCCGGACAGCTCGGCTGCGATACGGCCCTTGGCGAACACCATGAGGCGATGCGACAGGTTCATCACCTCCGGCAGGTCGGAGGAGATCACGACAACGGCCTTGCCGGCCTCGGCGATGTCCTTGATCAGCTGGTACAGCGCCATGCGCGTACCCATGTCGACGCCGACGGTCGGCTCGTCGAAGATGTAGACGTCGCGGTCGTCGCCAAAACCCTTGCCGAACAGCACCTTCTGCTGATTGCCGCCGGACAGCTTCGACACGGCGCGGTCCATCGCTGCCCTGGCAATGCCGACCTTGTCGCCGATCGCATCCGTCAGCGCGCGGCTGCGCCGCGGCCGCACGACGCCGAGGGGACCTGTGGCATCGGCACGGTCGAGCAGGCTGAGCTCGATATTGCCGCGCGCGCTCGCGGTCATCTGCAGCCCCTCGCTCTTGCGGTCGGAGGGGAGGAAGAACACGCCATCACTGAGCAGCGCCCGGGTCGAGGCGCCGGTGACGTCGCGGCCCTTCAACGTGACCTTGCCGGACTGCACGGGCTGCAGCCCCATCGCCGCGCGCCAGATCCGCGACTTGCCGCTGCCGACGAGGCCGGCGCAGCCGAGCACTTCGCCGGCGCGAACCTCCAGGCTTGCGCCATGGACGCCTGCCGTGCGGATGCTTTCGAGCTTCATGACGACGGGACCATCGCTGCGATGCGCGATCTTCGGATAGACCTGGTCGACCGAGCGGCCCGTCATGAGCTCGATCAGTTCGCGCTCGGAGGTGCCGCGCGCCGGCACGGTCGCGATCAGGCGACCGTCGCGCAGAACCGAGATACGGTCGGCAATTTTCTGGAATTCCTGGATCCGGTGCGAGATGTAGATGATACCGACGCCCGAGGCGGCCGCCTTGGCGATGAAGCCGAACAGCCGCTCCGTCTCGCGCTCGGTCAGCGACGCCGTGGGCTCGTCGAGGATCAGCACGCGCGCATTGGAGAGAAACGCTTTCGCGATCTCGACCATCTGCTGCTGCGCACGCGACAGGCTGGAGGCAAGACGCGCGACGTCGATGTCGAAATCGAGCTCGGCGAACAGTTTGCGCGCGCCAGCGAGCATCGCGCGGCGGTCGGTCAGTGGCCCGCGCATCAGTTCGCGGCCGAGATAGAGATTCTCGAACACCGGCAGCGTCGGCACCAGCGAGAATTCCTGGAACACCGTGCCGATGCCGGCCTCGGCCGCGTCATGCACGGAGTGGAAGCTGACCTCCGCGCCGTCGATGCTGATCGCGCCGGCGGTCGGCCGGAACACGCCCGAAAGAATGGAGATCAAGGTCGACTTGCCGGCGCCGTTCTCGCCGAACAGCACATGCACTTCGCCGCGCTCGACCTTGAGATGGACCCCGCTGAGCGCCTTGACGCCGGGAAACTCCTTGGAGATTCCGGTCATCTCGACCAGCGGTGCAGCCACGCTACTCATCACCTTCCCCTTGCGATGCGGCCCTGCCCCCGTCAGGGGAACAGAGGCAGAGCCGCACCTGACCCCCGCTCAGTTGAAGACGGGCTTGAAGCCGTCCGGGGGAAGGATGTTGGCCTGCGGCACGGTGGCGACGTTGGCGGAGTCGACCACGAAGATCTTCGGACCGACGTGCTTCACATAGTCCTTGCCTTCGAGGATGCGCACCGCCTGGTCTACCGCGATGCGGCCCTGGATCACCATGGAATCGGCGGGCGCCGCCATGATCAGGCCGCGCTTGATGCCCTCATAGACACCGGGCGTCATGTAGAAGGCGAGCAGATCGACCTTGCCCTTCAGCCCGCGCTCACGGATCAGGCCCTGCGCCGCCTCGGCGGTGACGGCGGTGCCGGCGACGTAGCGGATGTTGGGCGCCGCCTGCAGCGCGTCCTCGACCAGCTTGGCCTGCACCTCCTTGCCGGTGTCGCCATATTTCGGCTCCAGCACCTTGATCGCCGAGCCCTTCACCGCGTCCATGAAGCCCTTGTTGGCGGCCTCGACCCAGCCGGCGCCGGCCGGGCCCGGGAACCAGCCGACCACGACCTCGGGCGTGCCGGCCGGATGCTTCTTGGCGAGATAGCTGCCGGTCTCAGCACCCATCGTGTAGAACGACACCAGCGACTTGGCGGAGACGTCCGGCGAGGAGATACCGTTGACAAGGTCGATCACCGGGATCTTCTTCTTGGCGATCTCGCCGATCACCTTGTTGAGGCCATCGGCCGAGATCGCACCGATGATGACGGCATCGGTGCCTGATGCCACGCAGTCCTCGATCTGCGAGATCTGCTTGTTGAGCTCGGTGTAGCCACCGGCCTCGACGAGGTTCATCTTGACGCCGAGCCGCTTGGCCTCCTCGGCCACACCGTAGTCAACGCCGAGCCAATAGGCGTCCTTCATGTGCGGGAAGGAGACGCACAGCTTCCACGGCTTGGAGGCCTTCTCCAGCGGCACATATTTCACATCGGACGACTTGCCGTCCGCCGCGAACGGCGGCTCGATCTTGGCCGCATCGTAGGGAAACCAATCGGCGGCATGGGCACCGGCCGACAGCACCAGCGCCGACGATGCCAGGAGAACACGAACCAAACTCTGCATTGAACTACCCCTTTGTCATTTCAGTCTTGGAAACCCGGCACCCGCCTGCCCGCTCGCGCGGTCAGGCCAGTGCCGCCCGGATCTTCTGCAGAAGAGCCTTGCGATCGGCGCGCGCGGCGAGCGCGCCATCCATGTCGATCTCGACGAAGCGCGTCGGCATATTCGGCTGCAATTGGCCGATCAGGTCCATGTCGGCGGAGATCACCGTACCGACCATGAAGTAGCCCGCCGCCGGAGACGGCATCGCGATGCAGGATGATCGGCTCCTTGCCCCCGGGCACCTGGATCGAGCCGTAGGGATAGCAGCTGTCGACGATATTGGAGGGATCGGAGCCGGCGCCGAACGGCTGCTCGCGCTCGACGAATTTGAGCGCCTGGCCGCCGCGGAAGCGATAGCCCATGCGGTCCGCCTCCGGCGCGACCTTCCACTGATCTGCAAAGAAGCTCTGCTGCGACTCCGGCAGGATGCGATGCCAGTAGAGCCCGGGCAGCACGCGCAACTCGGCGGGATGGCCAGGCTTGCGCCGCAACACTTCCGGAACGCTGCCGCCGACCTTGCTGCCGGCTGCGGCACCGACCGGCAACTCGTCACCGGCAGCGATCGGGCGGCCCTTGAAGCCGCCGAGTGCGCCGATCGGATAGGTCGAACGGCTGCCTAGCGCGAGCGGCACGTCTATGCCGCCGGCGACCGCGATGATGATGCGTGCGCCGCTCTTCAGATAGTCGAAGCTGAGCACCTGCCCGGCCTTGACCTCGAGCGCGGTCCAGCCCGGCTGCTCGACGCCGTCGAGCTTGATCGGCATCTCGGCGCCGGTCACCGCGATGCGCGCAGGCGCCGTGAACTCCAGTTGCGGGCCGATGAACACGGCCTCGAGGCAGGCCGCGCCCTCGTCATTGCCGACCAGCAGATTGGCAGCGCGCAGCGCCAGGCGGTCCATCGCGCCGCCGATGGGAATGCCGAGATGGAAGTAGCCGGGACGGCCGAGATCCTGCACCGTGGTCGACAGGCCCGGATGAAGCACCTTGATGATCATGCCAGCGCTCCTTCCAGCTTGGCGTTGTAGCCGGTCATGTCTTTCTGGAAGTCGCGGAAGTCGAAGGTGACGTCGCGGATGACAGGCGCGAAGCGGCCCGACGCGACTTCTCCCAGCGCATGGTCGTATTCGTCCTGCTTGATCGGCTTGAACTTGACGATGTCGCCGGGCCTGAAGAACACCATGAAGTCGCGCAAGTAGGAGATGCTCTGCTCGGGATCGAAGATCGGCATCGGCGTGATGCCGAACATCTGGTAGCCGCCGGCGCCGCGCACCGAATAGATGCAGGAGAAGCAGCCGCCATGGCCGATCGTCAGCTTCGGCGTGTCGGTGCGCGGCCGCAGATATTTCGGCACCTGGAGCTGCTTCGCACGCTCGACCATCTGGTACATGAAGGGCAGGCCCGCGACGAAGCCGACCATCGAGACGAACCAGGGCGAGCCGCTATGCGCCTTGATGAACGCGTCGACATCGGCAAGGCCGTTGACGCGGGCGGCATATTCGAGGTCGGTCGCTGTCGGGTCCTGGTGGCGCTCGCGGAAACGCATCAGGGTCTCGTGCGTCCACGGGTCCTGGTAGAACACCGGAATCTCGATGATGCGGGTCTTGATGACAGGCTCGGTCTTGGCGGCCGCGCTCTCGATGCCCTGCACTTCCTTCAAGATGTCGTTCGGCCTGATCACATCGGGATCGAACTTGATCTGGAACGAGGCGTTGGCCGGGCAGATTTCAGTGACGCCCTTGATGGATGCGTCGCGGATCGCATTGGTCATCGACAGGCTCTTGAAGAAGGCATCGAGCGACATCGCCTCGTCGCATTCGACGAAGAGATGCTCGTCACCCCCGAACGAGTAGCGGGTGGTCATCAGGCGTCCTCCCTGGCGCGGGCAAGCTGCGCGAAATCGGTCTCGAGCCACGGCTCGAGGAAGCGTGTGTGGGTGCGGCCGTCGGCAACGCTGGCGTCACGGGCCAGCGCGGCATGCAGCGGAATGGTGGTGGGGATGCCGGTGATCACGAGAGCGTCGAGCGCCCCGCGCAGACGGGCCAGGCAATCGGCCCGGGTCTCGCCGCGAACGATCAGCTTGCCGAGCAGCGAGTCATAGAACGGCGGGACCGCATAGCCTTCGAACAGCAGCGTATCGAAGCGGATGCCCTCACCGTCGGGCACGGCGAGCCGTTCGATCGTACCGGGTGCGGGCATGAAGCTCTTGTAGGGATCCTCGGCATTGATCCGGCACTCGATGGCGTGGCCCTGAATTCGGATGTCGTCCTGGCCCACGGAGAGCTTCGCGCCGCCGGCGATCTTGAGCATCTCCTGCACGAGGTCGATCCCGGTGATCATCTCGGTGACAGGATGCTCGACCTGGATGCGGGTGTTGACCTCGATGAAATAGAACTCACGGCTGGCGTCGTCATAGAGATATTCGACCGTGCCGGCACCGCTGTAGCCGACGGCGCGGCCGAGCGCGACCGCGCTGGCGCAGAGCCGCTCGCGGACGTCGTCAGGAAGCCCCACCGCAGGCGCCTCCTCCCAGACCTTCTGGCGCCGCCGCTGCAGCGAGCACTCGCGCTCGAAGCAGTGCACGATGTTTTCGCCATCACCCAGGATCTGCACCTCGACATGGCGCGCGCGTTCGATGACTTTCTCGATATAGAGTCCGCCATCGCCGAAGGCGGCCGCCGCCTCGCTCGACGCCTGCGGAAACTGCCGCGCGAACTCCCCGGCATCGCCGACGATGCGGATGCCGCGTCCGCCGCCGCCGGCTGCGGCCTTGATCATCACGGGGAAGCCGATGCGACTGGCGATGGTGATCGCCGCATCGAGATCGGTGACGCGACCATCCGAGCCCGGCACCGTCGGCACACCGGCCAGCGCCGCGACCTGGCGCGCCATCACCTTGTCGCCGAGCAGCCGAATGGCCTCCGCGCTCGGGCCGACGAAGACGATGCCAGCCGCCGTGACAGCCTCGGCGAACTCCGCATTCTCGGCGAGGAAGCCGTAGCCGGGATGAACCGCATCGACCCTGGATGCCTTGGCCGCATTCACGACGGCCTCGATGTTGAGATAGGATTTCTTCGCGGCCGGCGGCCCGATCTCGACCGTCGCGTCGGCGAGCTGCGCCGCCAGCGATCCCGCGTCCGCAACGCTGTGCGCGAGTACGGTGCGCAGGCCGAGCGCCTTCGCCGCGCGGATGATCCGCACCGCGATCTCGCCGCGGTTGGCGATCAGGACCGAGCGCAAGGTCATGCCTCGACCTCGGCGATCACCTGTCCGGCCATGATCGCATCGGCGTCATCGACCGTGAACCGGATGTTCTTGCCCGCCGTGCCTGCCTTCACCTCATGAAACGACTTCATCACCTCGACGAGACCGATCACGTCCTCGGCCGAGACGCTGTCGCCGTCATTCTTGAAAGGAGCGCTCTCGGGCGAGGGCCTGCGGTAGAACACGCCGGGCAGCGGGGACTTGATCTCTGTGCTCATGGAAAACTATTCACTCTGCGGTTTCTGAGGAACAATGTCGGAGACGGGCGCAATGCGGATGCCGTTGGCGATCAGCGTCCGACGCATCGCGCTGGCGATCTCGTAGGCGCCGGGCGTATCGGAATGAAAGCAGATCGACTCGAAGGCGATGTCGATGTCGTCGCCCTCGATGGTGCGCACCTTGCCGGTCTGGCAGGCGCGCAGCACCTTGTCGGCAACGCCCTGGGGATCGAGCTTCTTGCCGTGGCGGGTGAACACGATCGAGCCGGAACGGTCGTAGTCGCGGTCCGCATAGAACTCGCGAATGACCGGCTGCCCGGCCTCGACGGCGACGCGGTAGGTCACCGAGATGTCCATGCAGAATACGAACGAATTCGGCGCCACCGTGCGCATCAACTTGATGAAGGAGCGCGACAGTTGCTCGTTGGTGGCCAGCTCCATGTAGAGCGCGCCATGCGGCTTGACATGCTGCAGGGTGCCGCCGTGGCGGCGGGCAAACTCGCGGATGGCGCCGACCTGGTAGACGATGTCGTTGATCAGCTCGTCGGCCGAGCCGTCGATGCGGCGACGGCCAAAGCCCTGGAGATCGCGGTAGCCCGGATGCGCGCCGATGCCGACGCCATGCTGGGTCGCGAGCCGCACCGTCGTATCCATCAGGTTGGGGTCGCCGGCATGAAAGCCGGCGGCGATGTTCGCCGAGCTGATCAGCTCCATCAGCTTGGCGTCCTCGGCATCGCTCAGCCGCCAGGAGCCGAACGCTTCGCCCAGATCGCAATTGATATCGACAGTCTTCAGCGGCACGGATGCTCCCCTCACCTGCGCCGCCCTTCGCGAGACCACGACGGCGGCGGAACTGGACGTTAGGGGGCCCAACTCCCATTGAAAATTATTATTGTTGGAAACTCATTTTCTCTTTTTTCGATTGACAGATGAATACGCTTTATGCGCCGCACCGACCCAAGATACTGAAAAAATTCACATAATCATGCCGCCCGTTTGCAGTGCAGCGTGCACAAAGAATATTCGATTTGCTTTTTTAGAATAAGAATGCCCTGATCTTCTGATCATCTAATGGAGTTTGCGTGGCCATCAGCCTGCGCCAGATCCGGTATTTCGTGGCCACCGCCGAGCAGGGGCAGATCACCCAGGCCGCCTCGGCGCTGTCGATCTCGCAATCGGCGATCACGACATCCATCAAGGAGCTCGAGGAGATCGTCGGCGCCGAGCTGTTCAGCCGCTCGCCACAGGGCATGGAGCTGACCCTGGTCGGGCGGCAATTCCTGTTTCATGCCTACGACATCCTCAACAAGGTCGAGGAAGCGACATCACTGCGGGTACCGGCCGGCGACGTCGAGGGCAGCCTCACCTTGGCGGCGACCTACACCGTGATCGGCTATTTCCTGCCCAACCATCTCGAGCGGCTGAAGCGCAACTACCCGCGGCTCAACATCCAGCTGTTCGAGCTGACGCGCGAGGCGATCGAGGAAGGGCTGCTGTCGAACCGCTACGACATCGCGGTGCTGCTGACGTCGAACGTGCAGAACCCGGACCTCACGATGGAGACGCTGATCGGCTCGCGGCGACGGCTGTGGGTGCCGTCGAAACATCGCCTGCTGCAGCAGGAGGCCGTCTCCCTGAAGGACGTCGCCACCGAGCCCTACATCATGCTGACGGTCGACGAGGCCGCGCACACCTCGCTGAAATACTGGAGCAAGACTGCGTTCCAGCCCAACGTCGTGCTGCGGACCTCCTCGGTCGAAGCCGTGCGCTCGATGGTCGCGAACGGCCAGGGTGTCGCGATCCTCTCGGACATGGTGCTGCGGCCGTGGTCGCTGGAAGGCCGGCGGATCGAGACCATCGTGCTGAGCGATCAGGTCCCGGCGATGGATATCGGCCTCGCCTGGCGGCGGAACATCGAGTTTACGCCGGCGATGGAGACGTTCCGCTCCTATTTCCGCCAGGCGTTTTATATTCCGACATTGCGCTGATCGCTTTCGGGGAGAGCGGCGAGCAGCCCCTCTCTGTTTGGCCGTCCTTCGAGACGCCCGCCTGCGGCGGGCTCCTCAGGACCAGGATCCAACATGCAGCAAGATCTCCAGACCTCGTGGCGAGGAGCGCCGCCCTTGCGACGCATCTCGAACCATGAAGACCCGTGACCCGATACAGGCAGCCCGCGCCTCATCTTCGTGCACCCCCGCCGCTTGCCGGCCGATATCATTCGTGTACGAATGACCGAAACCGGCTTGATGCTGCGCCGCGTGCAGGCGCAAACTGCCGCAAAATGCTTCGCCAGGAGAGAAGGATATCCCGATGGCCCATGACGCGCCGCAAGCAACCGGTCCCAGCAAGCTGGTCATCCGCAACATCGGCCTGATGCTGTCCGGCGCACTGGAACGGCCCATCCTGGATGCCGACACGATCGTCGCCGAGAACGGCAAGATCACGGGAATCGGCCGCTTCAAGGACGTCGACACCGAAGGCGCAACCACGATCGTCGACGCGCATGGTACGACGGTCGCGCCCGGGCTGATCGACAGCCATGTTCATCCGGTCGCCGGCGACTGGACGCCGCGACAGAACCAGACCAACTGGATCGACTCTATCTGCATGGTGGCGTCACCACGATGATCTCCGCCGGCGAGGTGCACATGCCCGGTCGCCCACGCGACGTCGTCGGCCTGAAGGCGATGGCAATCTTCGCGCAGCGCGCATTCTGGACGCTTCGGCCCGGCGGCGTGAAGGTGCATGCCGGCGCGCCGGTGATCGAATGCGAGATGGTCGAGGACGATTTCAAGGAGCTCGCCGCGGCCGGCGTCAAGCTGCTCGGCGAGGTCGGACTCGGCGGCGTCAAGGACGGCCCGACCGCGCGCAAGATGGTCGGCTGGGCGCGCAAATACGGCATCCAGAGCACCATTCACACCGGCGGTCCGTCGATCCCCGGCTCCGGCCTGATCGACAAGGACGTCGTGCTGGAAGCCGGCACCGACGTCATCGGACACATCAATGGCGGCCACACCGCCCTGCCCGACGATCAGATCCGCTGCATCTGCGAGGGTTGCAAGGCCGGACTCGAGCTGGTGCACAACGGCAATGAGCGCTCGGCGCTGTTCACCTTGCGCACCGCGCGCGAGATGAACGATCTCCACCGCGTCATCCTCGGCACCGACGCGCCGGCCGGCTCCGGCGTGCAGCCGCTCGGGATCCTGCGCATGGTATCGCTGCTGTCCTCGCTCGGCGACGTCCCCGCCGAGATCGCGTTCTGCTTCGCCACCGGCAACACGGCGCGGATGCGCGAGCTCGACTGCGGCCTGATCGAGGTCGGCCGCTCCGCCGACTTCGTCATCATGGACAAGGCGCAGCACTCGCCGGCCACGACGCTGCTCGACAGCGTCCAGCTCGGCGATCTCCCGGGTATCGGCATGACCATCATCGACGGCATCGTCCGCACCCAGCGCAGCCGCAATACGCCGCCGGCGACGAAGATTCCGGAGATCGTGGCGAAGTAGGATTTGTTCTGCCGCGAACCATCCGCGACGTCCCGGAATGATGGGGAGCGTGGGCTAACGCAGCCGGCTCAACAGCGCCAGCAGCGTCTCGCGCTCCTTCGCATCCAGCGGCGCCAGCGTCTCCTTGGAAATCGCCAGCGCCAACGGTGCGGTCTTCTCGGCGAGCTGCTGGCCGGCGCGGGTCAGGCTGACCAACAGCCGGCGGCCGTCCTGCGGGTCCGGGCTGGTCTCGGTCAAACCGCGCGCGGTCAGCCGGTCGATCACGCCCTTGATGGTCGCGACGTCCATCGCCGTGAACCGTCCCAGCTGGTTCTGCGAGCACGGCCCGGTCTCGACCAGCTTCGACAGTGCCGCCCATTGCGTCGGCGTCAGGTTGCTGCCGATGTCGCGCGCGAAGATCATCGTGTGGCGCTGCCAGACCTGCCGCAGGATGAAGCCGATCTGGTCGTCCAGCACATAGGCCGCGCGGGTTGGCTTGGCTGCAGTCTTGGCAACAGGCTTGGGCTTCGGCCCGGTCTTGGTCGCGGCTTTTGCCGATCGCTTCAGCGTGGCGCTCTTGGCCATGTCTTCCCTCGCCTCAGATCGACAGATGCGCGTCGCGGATATCGGGCCGCGCGTCGAGCTCGGCCATGGTGCCGGAGAAGCAGATGCGACCGCGCTCGATGATGTAGGCGCGGTCCGAGATCAGCTTCGCGAAATGCAGGTTCTGCTCGGAGACGACCAGCGAGACGCCCGCCTTCTTCATGGTCAGGATCGCATCGACCATCTGCTCGACGATCTTCGGCGACAGGCCTTCCGAGGGCTCATCGAGCAGCACCAGCGACGGATTGCCCATCAGGGTGCGGGCGATCGTCAGCATCTGCTGCTCGCCACCGCTCATGCGGCCACCGGGGCGGTTCTTCATCTCGCCGAGATTGGGAAACAACTGATAAAGCTTCTCACGCGTCCATTGCGGCGCATTGGGCCGCGGCTTCTGCCGACCGACCTCGAGATTCTCCTCCACCGTCAGCTCGGTGAAGATGCGGCGTTCTTCCGGAACATAGCCAAGACCGGCGCGGACGATCTCGTGGGTCGGTGCGGAAGAGATGTCCTTGCCCTCGAAGATGATCTGGCCCTCGCGCAGCTCGACCAGGCCGACGATCGAGCGGAAGGTCGTTGACTTGCCGGCGCCGTTGCGCCCGAGCAGTGCCACCACCTCGCCCTCGCCGACCTCGAGGCCGATGTCGAACAGGATATGCGCCGGACCGTAGTGGCTGTTGAGACTGGCGACGGACAGCTTCATGCCGGAGCTCCCTCGCGATGATCGGCATCATACAGCAGGCCTTCGCCGAGATAGATCGCCTGCACCTCGCGGTTGGCCCGCACCTCCGCTGGCGATCCCTCGGCAATGAGGCTGCCGCGATTGAGCACGAGAATGCGGTCCGCATGCTCGAACACCACGTCCATGTCGTGCTCCGTGAAAAGGACGCCGATCGACTGCTCACGCGCGATTCCAGCCGTCAGCCGCATCAACTCGACACGCTCGCGCGGCGCCATGCCGGCGGTCGGCTCGTCCATCAGCAGGAGCTTCGGCTGGTTGGCGAGCGCGATCGCGAGCTCCAGCCGCTTGAGGTCGCCATAGGCAAGCTCGCCGCAGGGCCGTTCGGCATAGCCGGCCATGCCGACGAGATCGAGCAGGCGATCGGCTTCGTCGCGCTCGATGCCAACCATCGGGCTCCAGAAATCGAACAGACGGCGGTGATGCGAGACCAGCGCGACCTGGATGTTCTCGCGCACCGTCATGGTCGGATAGGTCGCGGTGATCTGGAAGGTCCGCCCGACCCCGAGCCGCCAGACCTCGCGCGGCTTGCGCCCCGTGGTCTCCTGCCCCATCACCGTGATGCGGCCGCTGTCCGGCACGTTCTGGCCGTTGAGCATGTCGAAGCAGGTGCTCTTTCCGGCGCCGTTCGGGCCGATCAGCGCGAGGATCTCGCCGGCCTGCAGCGTGAACGATACGTTGCGGACGGCGTGAATGCCGCCGTAGGATTTCGACAGGCCTTCGACCGAGAGCAGCGACACGCCGAGACTCATTGTGCGCCCTCCATCTTGGCCGACAGCGAAGCCCCCTTTGGGGCCACTGCACGGCGCCGATGCATGACGGTCTCGACCACGCCGACAATGCCTTTCGGGAACACCACCACGATCAGCACGATGAAGATGCCGAGCACGAGCTTCGACCAGTCGGTCTGGCTGACCAGCCAGATGTTAAGCGCCTTGTAGACGATGGCGCCGAAGATCGCTCCGGGCACCGTCTCGACGCCGCCGAGCAGCACCATGACCAGCGCATCGACCGAGAGCGAGATGCCCATGTTGTCCGGAAACACGCTGCCCTTGAGATAGGCGAACAGCGCGCCGCCGATGCCGGCCGTCGTGCCGGCGATGATGAACGCCGTCCACTGGATGCGCTTGCCGTTGATGCCGATGGACTCGCTGCGCAGCGGCGAGTCCCGCATGCCGCGCAGGGCATAGCCGAAAGGCGAGAAGGTGATCAGGCGCAGCACGCTGACGACGAACGCGGAGACGCCGAGCGCGAGCCAGTAGAAGTGCGACGGCGACGCCGCCCATTTCTCCGGCCAGAGCCCGAGAATGCCGTTGTCACCGCCGGTGACCGCGACCCATTGGAACGCGATCGACCACACGATCTGGGCGAAGGCGAGCGTCAGCATCGCGAAATACACGCCGGAGAGCTGGACGGCGAAGGCTCCGAACACCGCCGCGCCGAGCGCGCCGAGCAGCGGCCCCAGCAGGAGGCAGGCGATCATCGGCAATCCCACCATCTTGGCGAGGAACGCGACGCCATAGGCCCCGAGGCCGAAATAGGCGGCGTGACCAAACGAGGCGAGGCCGCCGACCGCCATCAGGAAATGCAGCGACGCCGCGAAGATCACGAAGATCGCGATCTCGGCGCCGACGGTCAGCGCGTAGTTGCCGGCGATGAAAGGCAGCATCGCCGCCAGCGCCAGCGCGACGAGGGACGCCAGCCGCTCCACTGAAGTCAGCGGACGCCAGGGAATGACGGTGAGACCGGGTGTGCGCCGCGCCGGCGCCTCGCGTCTGCCGAACAGGCCCCAGGGACGCACGACCAGCACGACGGCCATCACCAGGAACACGAGGATCAGCGAGATCGTGGGGAAGATGAGGATGCCGAAGGCGTTGAGCTCCGACACCAGCACCGCGGCGACGAAGGCGCCGAGGATGCTGCCGAGACCGCCGATCACGACGACGACGAACACCTCGACGATGATGCGCAGGTCCATCGCGTGATGGACCGCGTCACGCGGGATCTGCAGCGCGCCACCGAGCGCGGCGAGGAAGACGCCGACGGCGAAAACCGAGGTGAACAGCCACTTCCTGATTGACGCCGAGCGCCGCGACCATGTCGCGGTCCTGCGTCGCCGCGCGCACCAGGATGCCCCAGCGGGTGCGCTGGAACAGCAGCCAGAGCACCCCCAGCACGATCGGGCCGAGCGCGATCAGGAACAGGTCGTAGCTCGGGATGTTCTGGCCGAAAAATCGACCGCCCCTTTAAGTCCCGGCGCGCGGCGGCCGACCAGATCGTCCGGTCCCCAGATCAGCACCACGAGGTCCTCGACCATCAACGTGAGGCCGAAGGTCGCGAGCAACTGAAACAGCTCCGGCGCATGATAGATCCGGCGCAGCAGCACGATCTCGACGAGCACGCCGATGGCCGCGACCGCGAGCGCCGCCACGACGATGCCGCCCCAGAAGCCGAGCGGACCAGACAGCCGCTCCGTGAGCGAGAAGGCCACATAGGCGCCGAGCATATAGAACGCGCCATGGGCGAAATTCACGATCCGGGTGACGCCGAAGATGATCGACAGCCCCGACGCCACCAGGAACAGCGAGGCTGCACTGGCAAGGCCGGTCAGGAACTGGACGAAGTAGAAGGCCATGAGCGGTCCGCGTCAGGAGATCGTCTGTGTCGAATGAGCCGCGTTCGAGCCCGTGTGCTCTGTCAATGAGCCGGCGGGCAAGCGTGGGGTGAGGGATCTCGGCCCGAACCTGTAGATCAGGCGTCGTGCTCCCTCACCCCGCCCGCTCTCCCCCGCGGGAGGAGGAGGCAGGAAGCGTCAGATCAGTCCTTCGGCCGGAGCTTGCCGACGTCCGCATCGCTGGGCAGGTAGTCCGCCCCCTTGCGGTAGACGCTGTCGACCATGATGCCCTTGCCGTCCTTCTGCGCGGTCTTGCCGACGAAAGCGCCGAGCGTCGACTGGTGGTCGATCTTGCGGAAGGTGATCTCACCGAAGGGCGACGGGACGGACAGTCCCTCGGCCGCGGCGATCAGCTTGTCGGTATCGGTCGAGCCGGCCTTGGCGAGGATGGCGGCGGCCGACTTGATGGTCTGGTAGCCGACGATCGAACCAAGTCGCGGATAGTCGTTGTACTTGGCCTGATACGCCTTCAGGAACGCGTCGTGCTCGGGTGTCTTGATCGAATACCAGGGATAGCCGGTGACGATCCAGCCCTCGGGCGTCTCCTCCTTGAGCGGATCGAGATATTCCGGCTCGCCGGTCAGGAAGCTGACGACGTTGCGGCCCTTGAACAGGCCGCGGGTGTTGCCTTCGCGGACCAACTTCACGAGATCGGCACCGAAGGTGACGTTGAGGATCGCTTCCGGATTGGCGGCGGCGACGGCCTGTACCACCGGACCGGCGTCGATCTTGCCCTGCGGCGGCCACTGCTCGTCAACCCACTGGATGTCAGGGCGCTTCTCGGAGAGCAGCTTCTTGAACACGGCGACGGCCGACTGGCCATATTCGTAGTTCGGCGCGATCGTGGCCCAGCGCTTGGCGGGAAGCTTGGCGGCCTCCTCCACCAGCATCGCCGCCTGCATGTAGTTCGACGGACGCAGGCGGAAGGTGTACTTGTTGCCCTTCGCCCAGGTGATGGCGTCGGTCAGCGGCTCGGCCGCCAGGAAGAACACCTTCTTCTGGTTGGCGAAGTCGCTGACGGCCAGGCCGATGTTCGACAGGAACGTGCCGGCGAGCATCGCGACGTTCTCGCTCGACACCAGCTCGTTGGCTGCGGTCTGCGCATCGGCCGGCTTGCCGCTGTCGTCCTTGGAGACGACGACGAGCTTCTTGCCGTTGATGCCGCCGGCCGCATTGATCTCCTCGACCGCGAGCTGCCAGCCCTTGCGATAGGGCTCCGTGAAGGCGGGCAGCAGCGAGTAGCTGTTGATCTCGCCGATCTTGATGACGTCTTCGGCGCGAGCCGAGCCCGTCAGTCCCGCGATGGCAAGGCCCAGGCCTGCCGCAAGCATCGTTCTCCGTCGCATCCCTTCAGCCTCCAGTTTTGATTTGAACTATCTCAGACCGTCGTCGCCCTTGATCTCGGCGACCGTGAGCCCGCCGACCCTTGGCAGGGGACGCCCGCTGTCGGTCACGGCGAGCGCGACCATGATCTCGTTCGCGCGCGGCGCATCGTTGATCTGCACCTCCATGCCATCGAAATGACTGCGCACGAAGGCCGCATCTTTATGGCCGAGCGGAATGTCGAGCGTGCAGCCGACGCCACCGCGCTTCTTCGACGATGGGATCAGCGCGGCGCCCTTGCCGAGCACCTTGCGCACCGGCGCGCCCATTTTCGGATGCAGGATCGCGGCGGCATGCTCCAGCTCGCCGTCGCTGCCGACGGCCGCGGCCTTGCCGTAGCTGTGCGCGGCCGGCCCCTCGATGCCAAGCGCGGCCACGGCGCGCCTGGCCAGCATCTCGCCGAGTTCCTCGCCGATCGCGATCAGCGGAGACAAGTCCTCGACGTAGCGGCCGGCAAACGGATTCTCGATCACGGCCACCGCTGCGGCGCGCCGCGTCGGCGGCGAGATCGTCCTGCCCATCTCCTGGTGGACTTCCTCGACCACGGTCACGATCTTTCTGATGACGGCGCTCATCGTCGACCCTTCGTATTCTTGCACATCATGCATCAAACCTCACGCCGCCGCCGCCCGCAACTGCGGCCGACGGACGATCTCGACCGCGCGCGGACCGATAACGCGAATGTTGCCGCGGAGCTGCAGTACGGCGCCTTCGATCAGACCGGCCAACAGCAGCGACTGCGCGCGACGCTCGCCCGTGGCCAGCGCTTCGGCAATCTCCGCATCACGGAGCTCTCCAACCTCGCATGTGACGAGGCGGTCACCGAGATCGCTCTCCGGCTGCAACTCGCAGGCGGGTCGGCGAAGCACGGCCGGATGACCCGGAAGGTCGACCGCGTTTCCGATCACCGTCGCCGCCGCATCGGCCTGCGCCGCGCTGCGCGCGAGCACCGTCACCGCGTCGGCAATGCCCAGCGAGAAACTGCGGCCGTGGCGGCCCGATGTGGCGACGCCGCCGATCGCATCGGCAGCACGAAGCGTCATCCTGCGCATCACGCCTGCGCCGTCGGGACGGTCCATCAGCCCGACGCTGAAGGTCGCGGCATCCCGCAGATGGAGCGCGATGTCACCACCATTGTTGACATAAGCCCGCGTCAGCTTCGCCGCGCCGCGCATGGCGCCGAGAATCTCCTCGGCCACGCTCCCGGCAACCGCGGCCATCGGCGTGACGAACATTTCGCGCGCGAACGGCGACACGGCCGCATGCATCCGCCGCGCGACCACGCCTTTCAATGGGCAGCGATCGTGATCGGCTGCCCTACGCAGATCGGACAGTTCCGCACACAGCTCGTCGAGCAGACCCGTGAAACGCTCGGCCGCCGCATGATAGGCCGCGCGGATATCACCATCGGCCGCGTCGGCGCCGATGATCAGATCGATCGGGCCGTCCTGCAGATGCAGCCGCCGGTCGGGCAACAAGGCGATCTGTGGCTGCCGGCTCATGCACCCGGCCTCGGCCACGGCAGTTGGCGAATGTCCTTGCTGACATCCTTCAGCGAAGCGAGCGGCTGGACGTAGTCCATGTGCCCGCCGAGCGCCGCGTAGTCCGAAAGCCTCAGCGTGAACTCGATCGGTGCCACGATCGCCGGCGTCGGCACATAGCCGAAGGCGCCAGCCGGCATCTGGGTTACGTCGACCATGTAGGTGATGCCGCCGCCCGGCCAGACATAGACCGCGGCACCGCCGCTCGTGACCCGCGTCAGCGTGTCCTTGACCGACCGCGTCAGCCGTACCGGATTGTCGGTGACGCCCGCACGCAGCGAGCCGCCGGCGCCGGCCATGAACAGCACGGTGCACAGCGCCGGCTCGCAGTTCTCCTGGATGCGCTCGACCGAGAACTGCAGCTCCGGCGGCATCTCGCGCTGCACCGGCTTCAGCGACTCGTCGAGCACGTAGTAGCCCGCATGCTCGCCCGTCGTGGACACCATCAGCAGCGTCGTTCCCGGCTTCGCCGTCTTCGGATCGAACGGTCCGAGAATCGACAGCGGATCGGAGATGTCGGTGCCGCCCCAGCCGGTTCCGGGCTGCGCCACCTGGAAGTAGCGGCCCGGCGTGGAGCGCCGCCCCTTCATCTTGATGCCGGTCGAGGGGATGTCGAGCAGTTTGCCGGCCTGGTGCTCAGAGAGCACGCCGGTGATGTGATCATCGACCACGACGACCTCGTCGACCTTGCCCTGCCATTGCTTGGCGAACATGCCGATGGTGGCCGAGCCGCAGCCGACGCGCATGCGCTCTTCCTTGACGCCGTTGACGATCGGCGGCTGCCCCGCCTGCACGATCACGCTGGAGCCGCCATCGACGACGAGCTCGACGGCCTTGCGGTTGCTGAGGTCCATCAGCGCGTCACAGGTGACGCGCCCCTCCTTCTTGGAGCCGCCGGTGAGATGATGCACGCCGCCGAGCGACAGCATCTGCGAGCCGTATTCGCTGGTCGTGACGTGACCGACCGCCTCGCCGTCGACGCGCACCGTGGCCGCTTCCGGGCCGAGATAACGGTCGGTGTCGATCTTCACCTTGACGCCGCAATAGCTGAAGATGCCCTCGGTCACGACCGTGACCATGTCGACGCCATCGACCACCGACGACACGATGAACGGCGCCGGCTTGTAGTCGGGATAGGTGGTCCCGGCACCGATCGCGGTGACGAACAGCTCCGGCTGATGCACGATCTTGCCGTCCCAGTCGCCGCTCGCCTGGAACGGCACCAGCTTGCCGCCATGCGACACCGTACGCTCCAGCAGGATATGCGGATCGACACGCACCAGCACACCGTCCTGATTGGCATAGCGGTCGCAGGCACCTGCCGCGCCCGGCTTGATGTAGCACATCACCGGACAGGCATCGCAGCGGATCTTGTCCCCTGCACCGTCGCTCGCCGTCTCAGTCACCATGCAGAGAAGCCCATCTTTGAAGCGGAGTTGGCGGCAGCCGTCCACACGTCGCGGCAATTCGTTCGTATACGAATGATGTCGCGCCCCTCCGCCGACTGTCAAGCGCCACCGCGAACGAAAAGCACGATTGCCGGATAAACGATCAGTTTGCCCTGCACAATGACGACAAATCGTGCACACGCTGCAGCGCAAAACGTGGCACTTGCATGTTAGTACACAAACGATACGCTCGGAGCGATCGGCATCGCATCCTCGTTAACGATAGCATAGCGGACGACAGAAGGGCATGACGCCAGCAACGATTCGGCTGACCGTGAACGGACGGGCGCACGACGTCGCCGCCGCGCCCGGCACGCCCCTGCTTCACGTGCTGCGCAACGACCTCGCCCTGAACGGTCCGAAATACGGCTGCGGCCTTGGGGAATGCGGCGCCTGCACCGTACTGATCGACGGCCGCGCCGCCCGCTCCTGCGTCATTCCGGTGGAAGGCTGCATCGGCCGCGACGTCACCACGCTGGAAGGACTGGGCTCGCGCGAGGCGCCCGATCCGGTGCAGCAGGCCTTCATCGCCGAGCAGGCCGCGCAATGCGGCTACTGCCTCAACGGCATGATCATGACGACCAAGGCGCTGCTGGCGATCAAGCCCGATCCGTCACGCGACGAGATCAAGCAGGCGCTGCGCTACAATCTCTGCCGCTGCGGTGCGCATGTCGAAATCCTCCGCGCGGCGATGCGCGCGGCCGGGCACACGCTCGAGGCGCTGGACTGATGAACGATCGCCTCACCAAGGACGCCGACACGGCTCGCGGCTGGCTGGTTGTCGAACGTCCCATGGCCGGCAACGACGGCCGGTTCGAAACCTTCATCCGGATCACGGCGGCAGGCGAGGTCTCGGCCTTCAACGGCCATGTCGATCTCGGCACCGGCATCCGCACCGCGCTGGGACAGATCGTCGCGGAAGAGCTGGATGTCTCCTTCGCCCGGGTCGTGGTCGTGCTCGGGGACACCGCGGTCGTGCCGAACCAGGGCGCGACCATCGCCAGCGAGACAATTCAGATCACCGCCGTGCCCCTGCGCAAGGCGGCGGCGCAGGCGCGCGCCTTCCTCCTGGCGCGGGCGGCGACGCAGCTCGACCTCGACGTTCAGGACTTGACGGTCGAGGACGGACTGGTCCGCGGGCCCAACAACCGCGTCCTCAGCTATGGCGAGCTGATCGGCAATGAGACGATCCGCCTCGCGCTCGCCGACGATATCCTCGTCAAGTCGGTGAACGACTATCAGGTCGTCGGCCGCTCGGTGCCGCGCGTCGATCTGCCGGCGAAGGCGACCGGCGAGCTGACCTACGTGCACGACGTGCGCGTTCCCGGGATGCTGCATGGCCGCGTCGTGCGTCCGCCCTATGCCGGTGTCGATGCCGGCCCTTTCATCGGCACCAGCCTTCTTGGCGTCGATAGGGAGTCAGTGCGCGACGTGCCGGGCCTGGTTGACGTCGTCGTCATCGGCGACTTCATCGGCGTCGTCGCCGAGCGCGAGGAAAACGCGATCCTGGCCGCCGAACGCCTCGAGGTGAACTGGAAACCGGTGCCGACCTTGCGCGATCTCGACGATATCGAGAACGCGCTGCGCTCCAATCCGTCCGCTCCGCGCCGGCTGCTCGACAAGGGCGATGTCGATGCCGCCATCGACGGCGCCGCCAAGCCGATGCGGAGGACCTATCTCTGGCCCTACCAGATGCACGGCTCGATCGGGCCGTCCTGCGCCGTCGCCGACTATCGCGACGGGCAGACCCGCATTTATTCCGGCACGCAGAATCCGCACATCCTGCGCGGCGATCTCGCCAAGCTGATCGACTGTCCAGAGGATCACATCGAGCTGATCCGGCTGGAGGCTGCCGGCTGCTATGGCCGCAACTGCGCCGACGATGTCACAGCCGATGCGCTGCTGTTGTCGCGTGCGGTCGGCCGCCCGGTGCGCGTGCAGCTCACGCGCGAGCAGGAGCATCTATGGGAGCCCAAGGGCACCGCGCAGCTGATGGACGTCAATGGCGGCCTCACGGCCGACGGGTCGGTTGCGGCCTATGAGTTTGCCACGCGCTATCCCTCGAACGGCGCGCCGACGCTGGCCTTGCTGCTCACCGGCCGCATCGCGCCCGAGCCCGCGGTATTCGAAATGGGCGACCGCACCGCGATTCCGCCCTATGATTACGACCATATGCGCATCACGGCGCATGACATGCCGCCGATCGTGCGCGCTTCCTGGATCCGCGGCGTCTCGGCGCTGCCCAACACCTTCGCGCACGAGTCCTATATCGACGAGCTCGCTGCGGAGGCCGGCGTCGACCCGATCGAATACCGGCTGCGCTATCTGAGGGACGAGCGCGCGCGTGATCTCGTGAACGCCGTGGCCGAACGCGCCGGCTGGACGCCGCGCCCGGTGCGGGAAGAGAAGACGCCTGAGAACGGCATCGTCCACGGCCGCGGCTTCGCCTACGCGCTCTACGTCCACAGCAAGTTTCCCGGCTACGGCGCGGCATGGTCGGCGTGGATCGCCGATGTCGCCGTGAATACGACGACCGGCGATGTCAGCGTCACGCGGGTCATCGCAGGTCAGGACTCCGGCCTGATGATCAATCCGGACGGGGTACGCCACCAGATCGAAGGCAACGTCATCCAATCCACCAGCCGGGCGCTGATGGAGGAGATTCCGTTTGCGCGCGGCAAGGTCGCGGCGCGGGAATGGGGCGCCTATCCGATCATCACCTTCCCCGACGTGCCCAAGATCGACGTGCTGATGCTGCCGCGGCCGGATCAGCCGCCGCTCGGCGTCGGCGAGTCCGCGTCCGTGCCAAGTGCCGCCGCGATCGCCAATGCGATCTACGACGCCACCGGCGTCCGCTTCCGCGAGCCGCCATTCACGCCGGAGCGCATTCTGAACGGCCTGCGCGGAGAACAGATGGAGACGCCGGCGCCGCAGTCGCTGCCCGCCCCCGAAAGACCGGCGACCACATGGCTCAAGCCCTTTGCCAAGCGGGGCGGCCTCATCGCCAGCGCCGTCGCGGCCTGCGCCGCCGCGATCGGCGTCGCGGCAGCCGTGATGCCGTGGCGCGCCATCGCGCCGATCGCGCGCCCCGATCCCTCGGTCTATTCCGCGGCGACGATCGCGCGCGGCGAGGCGCTCGCGGCGCTCGGCAATTGCGCTGCCTGCCATACCGCGGACGGCGGCCTGATCAATGCCGGCGGCCGCGCACTGGAGACGCCGTTCGGCACACTGTTCAGCACCAATATCACGCCCGACGTCGAGACCGGCATCGGCGCCTGGTCCTATCCCGCCTTCGAGCGAGCGATGCGCGAGGGCGTGCATCGCGACGGCCGGCAGCTCTATCCGGCGTTTCCCTACACGCATTTCGCGCGAACCGACGATGCCGACCTGCAGGCGCTCTACGCCTATCTGATGGCTCAAGTACCGGTGAGACAGCAGGCGCCCGACAACGCGCTGCGCTTCCCGTTCAATCTGCGGCCGCTGGTCGCCGGATGGAACGCGCTGTTTCACGACACGCAGCCGTTCAGGCCCGATCCAGCAAGATCGGAGCAGTGGAATCGCGGCTTCTACCTCGTCGAAAGCCTCGGCCATTGCAGCGCCTGTCATTCGCCGCGCAATGCGCTTGGTGCCGAGCAGCGCGAGGCCTATCTCGCCGGAGGCTTTGCCGATGGCTGGGAAGCGCCGGCGCTGACGTCGCTCTCGACTGCGCCGGTCCCGTGGACCGAGGATGAGCTGTACACCTATCTGCGGTCAGGACAGTCGCGCTTCCACGGCGTAGCCGCGGGTCCGATGGCGCCCATCGTCAAGGATCTCGCAACGCTGCCCGACGCCGATATCCGCGCGATGGCCGCCTATCTCGGCTCGTTCCAGACCGCCTCGCCCGAAACAGCAAAGCTCGAGGCGATGGCCTCCGAGCTGGAAGCTCGCACCAAGGTCACCTCGGCCTCGTCTCCGGCGGCGCGGCTCTATCTCGGCGCCTGTGCCGTCTGTCACGAGGTCGGAGGCCTGCCGTTGTTCGGCAGCCGGCCGTCGCTCGCACTCAACAGCAATCTGCACAGCGCCACGCCCGACAATCTGATCCAGGTGGTCCTGCACGGCATCATGAAGCCGGCCTCGCCCGATCTCGGCTACATGCCGGCCTTCAAGGACCATCTGAGCGATGCGCAGCTCGCCGAACTCGTGTCCTACCTGCGCGGGCAATTCGCCCCCGACAAGCCCGCCTGGACCAACGTGGATGCCGCCGTCAGCCGCATCCGGTCGGCCACGTCGCATTGAGGCCCATGATGCTCCCCCTGTCGCTGGCGCCTCGACCACCACCCTGACGCGCATTCGGGCATCGTCCTGCCAGTAATTTCGCCTTGCGGCAGACGGTCTGCCGCTTCTAGAATTTGGGACTGCGTTCCAAAAAATGGAACAAACGGTATCATCATGAGCGCTCTGACCAACGCCATCGACATCCTGCGCTGCTTCTCGACCGCGCGGCCCGACCTTTCCTTTGCCGACGTTCAGGTCCTGACCGGCAAGCCGAAGAGCTCGACCTCCCGCCTGCTCCGCTCGCTGCGCGATTGCGGCCTGCTCGAGCAGGATCCGCACAGCCGCCGCTACAGGCCGGGCCTGCTGACCTTCGAACTCGGGCGGCTGCACCGGGCCCATGACGACCTGATCGCCACCGCCGAGCGCGAGCTGCGCGATGTCTGCGCGCGCACTGGCCACACCGGCTACATCGCCGTGCTCGACGGCTATCAGCAGGTGGTGCTGCGCATCGTGCCCGGCTCCAACCCGCTGCGCGTCGTCAACCCGCCGGGCCAGCGCACGCCGGCCATCATCACCTCGAACGGCCGCGCCATGCTGGCGCGTCTGACAGACCAGGAGATCCGCGCGCGCGTGCCGCTCGACTACCCGAAGGTCCCGGCCAACTCGCCGCAGAACTTCACCGAGCTGATGACGCGGCTGAACGAGATCCGCCGGACCGGCATATCGGACGCCGCCGACGAGGCCATCGAGGGCGTCGGCTCGCAGGGCTTTGCGCTGGCGAGCGGCGAGAGCGGCGAGCTGATCGGCATCGCCGTCTCCTACTCGGTCCAGGCCACCACCGAGATCGAGCGCGCCAATGTCCGCCGCGAGCTCGGCAGCATGGCCGTGAAGCTGCGGCGCATGACCGGCGATCCGCTCGGCCAGACCATCGAGCAATTGGCCGGACTGGCCTCCTGATGACGAGCAGCAGCGCGCCGCGCGTCAACAGCCTGGCGCTGTTGATCCTGCCGAGCGCGTTGCTGTTTGCGCTGTTCTTCTTCCTGCCCATCGGATTGATGGCGGTGATGAGCGTTCTGACCGGCAACCCCGTGGTCATGCCGAACGTCGCCCTCACCGCCAGGCACTATGCCCGCATGGGCGATGACGGCTACTATCTCGAGGTGATCTGGACCACGATCCGGATCGGCCTCTGGACGACCCTCGCCGCGCTCGTGATCGGCTATCCGCTCGCGCATTGGATGGCACGGATTAAGAGCCGCACAGGCCACGCGCTGCTGCTGATGGCCGTGCTCGCGCCGATGCTGACGGGCATCGTCGTGCGCACCTTTGCCTGGATGACGCTGCTGTCCGACAAGGGCGTCATCAACCAGGTCCTGACCTCGCTTGGCTTGATCCATACGCCCTTGCAATTGATGTACAACGAGACCGGCATCGTCATCGGCCTCGTCCACATCTACGTCCCGTTCATGGTGCTGACGCTGACCGGCGTGATCGGCCGCATCGACGAGCGGCTGGAGCAGGCGGCGGAGAATCTCGGCGCGAGCCCCTGGCGCGCGTTCATCGAGGTCACCCTGCCGCTCAGCCTGCCTGGCATCCTCGCCGGGTCGCTGCTCGTGTTCGCGCTCGCAATCAGCGCCTATGTCACCCCGATCCTGCTCGGCGGCTTTCAGGTCATGACCCTCCCGATCCTGATCTACCAGCAGATTTCCGCCAACTTCAACGTCGGCTTCGCGGCTGCGCTCGGCATGGTGCTGCTCGTCATTTCGCTCTCGCTCGTGGTTGCGTATAATCACGTGCTCGGCCTCGTTTCGGGCCAGCGCGAGCTGCAATGAGGGCGCAGATGACGAGCCTTGCTCCAGGATCGCGGCCGCCGCTTGCTGCGCCGATCGACCTGGCGGCTGCACCTGGCCGTCGCAGCAAGACGCCGCCGCTCGGGTGGGGTCGCAGGATCTATCTCGCCGCCAACACCGCCATCCTCGTCTTCCTGCTGGCGCCGATCGCGATCGTGATCGTGTTCGCGCTCAACCCCACCCCTTTCATCCAGTTTCCGCCGGTCGGCATCTCCCTGCGCTGGTTCGAGAAATTCTTCGCCTCGCGCGACTTCATGCACGCGCTGCTGTTCAGCATCGAAGTCGCGGCCATGACCACGGTCGCGTCCACCGTGCTCGGCGCCTCCGCCGCGCTGGCGATCGCCCGCGGCAACCTGCCGGGCTCCCGGCTGATCGTGGCGACCATGCTGTCACCGCTGATGCTGCCCGCGATCCTGACGGGTCTTGCACTGTTCCAATCCTACGTGCTGCTCGACGTCGGGCGTCCATTGTGGGGCCTCGTCGCGGGCCACACGCTGGTGACGATTCCTACGTGGTACGCACCACCCTCGCCGTGCTGCACAATTTCGATGTGCGGCTGGAGGAAGCCGCGCGGAATCTCGGCGCCAGCCCCACCCGGACCTTCTTCGAGATCACGCTGCCGCTGGTGAAGCCCGGCGTTCTGGCAGGCGCGATCTTTGCTTTCATCGTCTCGTTCGACCAGTTTCCGGTGTCGCTGTTCCTGGTCGCGCCGGGCGGCGAGACCTTGCCGATCACGCTGTTCAACTATCTGAAGTTCGATCTCGACGGCACCATCGGCGCGGCCTCTGTGGTCTCGATCCTGCTCGCCTTCATCGTCGTCATCGCGCTCGATCGCACCGTAGGTCTTCGCTCCTACGTCAAACTCTAAGGGAGATCCCGGACATGACCGCCTCATCGCGTCGTTTTCCCCTGAGCCGCCGCCGCCTGCTGACCGCGGCTGCGTCGCTCGGCGCCAGCGTTGTCGCCGCTCCCTATGTCGCGCGTGCGGACGAGCCCGTTCTCAATGTCACCGGCTGGGGCGGCAAATGGGGTGACGTGATGAAGGCCGAGATCGGCCCCGCCTTCGAAAGCGAGTTCAAGTGCAAGCTCAAGACCGACACCGCGCTGCCGTTCCTGCCGAAGCTGCAGGCGAGCTCGCGCTCGGCGCCGATCTACGACGTGCTGCACACCAACTCCAACGAGCAGTGGGCGGCCGTCGAGATGGGCCTGGTCGAGCCCAAGGTCGATCCCAAGCTGGTGCCCAACATCGCCGACGTCTACCCCTACGCCGTCAGCGACAAGATCGTCGGCGTCTGCATCTTCACCAGCGCCATCGGCCTGGGCATGCGCACCGACAAGGGCTATGGCAGCGTCACGTCGTGGAAGGACTATTGGGACGCGAAGTTCAACGGCGCCCGCGGCGGCTACGTCATCCCCGCGAACAGCCTGGGACAGGCGTTCGTGATGATGTGCGGCACGCTCTTCGGCAAGGGCCAGACCGATCTCGATGCCGCTTATGCGGCGCTCGAGAAGCTGAAGCCGATCAAGCTCGTCGACTTCACCGGCGCGATGGAGAAGCTGATCCTGTCCGGCGAGGCCGGCATCGGCATCCTCCACGACTCCGGCATCTACCGCTACGATGGCCAGAACCAGCCGGTCGACTTCGTGACGCCGAGCGAGGGTGTGCTGTCGCTGGAGCAGGTGCTGAGCATCACTCCCGGCAGCAAGGTGAAGGAGCTCGGCAACGCCTATATCAACTACATGCTGCGTCCCGACGTTCAAAAGCGCCTCGCAGAGGCTGGTGTGGTATTCGCCGGCCAACAAGACGGTGAAGCTCGACGCCAAGTATGACGCCAAGCTGCTGACGACGCCGGAGAAGGTCGGCAAGCTGATCCAGGTCGACTGGAAGTGGTACAACGCACGGAAGGACGAGATCGACAGCCGGGTCAACCGGATCTTCCACGCATGAGCGCTGCCATCGAGATCGCCGCGGTCAGCAAGATCTACGACGGCGGCGTGCGCGCGGTCGATGCGGTTGCCGTGAACATCAGGCCGGGCGAGTTCTTTTCGCTGCTCGGCCCGTCCGGCTGCGGCAAGACCACCACCCTGCGCATGATCGCCGGCTTCGACAGCCCAAGCGCCGGCGAGATCCGTCTCGACGGCGCCGACATCACCCATGTGCCGGCGCACAAGCGCGACATGGCGATGGTGTTCCAGAACTACGCTTTGTTTCCGCACCGGACCGTGGCCGAGAACGTGGCGTTCGGCCTGCGCATGCGCAAGATCGACAAGGCGACGATTGCCGCGAAGGTGAAGGCGGCGCTGGCTATGGTTGAACTCGGCGGCCTGGAGAACCGCCGGCCGGCGCAACTGTCCGGCGGACAGCAGCAGCGCGTCGCGCTCGCCCGCGCCATCGTCATCTCGCCGCGCGTGCTGCTCTGCGATGAGCCACTCGGCGCGCTCGACAAGAAATTGCGCCAGCAGATGCAGTTCGAACTCAAGCAGCTGCAGAAGACGCTCGGCCTCACCCTCGTGTTCGTCACCCACGACCAGGAAGAGGCGCTGGCAATGTCGGACCGTATCGCGGTCATGAACGCCGGCCGCATCGAGCAGATCGGCACCCCGCTCGAGATCTACGATCAGCCGCGGACGCGTTTCGTCGCGGATTTCATCGGCGACACCAACATTTTTCGCGGCCAACGCGTGACCCTGGACAACGGCGTCGGCATAGCCGTCGGTAACGGTCTGGTGCTGGCCCTGGCGGACACCGTCGCAGCAGCCGAGGGCGAGGTTCTGTCGGTCGCGCTGCGGCCAGAGAAGATCTCGGTGTCGCCAGCCGAGGTGGCTGATGCCAAGCGGACAGGCATGTCCGCGCGCGGCACGGTCGAAAGCACCAATTTCCTCGGCGGCGCGGTGCTGTACCGCGTCGCCCTGGAGAGCGGACAGCACGTGCTGGCGCAACAGCCGAATTCCGGGGCTGGTCCGCTCCACACGCCCGGTCAAACGGTCACGCTCGACTGGCGTCCGGCCGATCTCGTCATTCTCGAGGATTGATATTGTGAGCGTTATATTCCTGTTCCCGCAGCAGTACCGTGCGCCGCAGTTACAGAGCACCGTCGAAGAGCTTGTGCCGTGAGCGCAGCGGGCATGAAGACGATCGGCCTTGACGACATCGAGGCGCTCGCGGTCGGCGCCTGGATCCTCGGCACCGGCGGCGGCGGCAGTCCCTATCTCGGCCTGCTCAACCTGCGAAGGCTCTATGCGGAGGGGCATCGCGTGCAGATGATGTCGCCGCTCGATCTTGCCGACGACGACTGGGTCGCGGTGGTTTCCAACATGGGCGCCCCCTTGGTGGGCCAGGAGCGCCTCGCCGACAGCCGCAGCATCGCGCGTGCGGTGCGCATGCAGGAGGAGATCAACGACATCAAGTTCCGCGCCGTGATGTCGGTCGAGATCGGCGGCGGCAACGGCATGCAGGCGCTGATGGCGGCGGCGCATCTGGACATTCCCGTGGTCGACGCCGACTGCATGGGCCGCGCCTTTCCCGAGGCGCAGATGACGTCGGTCGCGATCGGCGACCTCAAGCCCTATCCCTGCACGCTCTACGATCCGCGCGGCATCGAGGCCGTCGTGACCAAGGTGCCCTCCTGGAAGTGGATGGAGCGCGCCAGCCGCAAGATCTGCGTCGAGATGGGCTCGATCGCCTCGACCAGCAAGGCGCCGCGCACGGGCCGCGAGGTCAAGGACTGGGGCATCCATTTCACCACCACCAAGGCGATTGCCATCGGCCGTGCCGTCGAGGCCGCCAACAGGAGCCACCAGGATCCGATCGCCGCGATCCTCGCCTGCGAGGGCGGGCAGCGGCTCTTCAATGGCAAGATCGTCGACGTCGAGCGCCGCACCACCGAAGGCTTTTTGCGCGGGTCTGCCGTCGTGGAGGGCAGCGACGACGATCGCGGCACGCGGCTGAAACTGTCGTTCCAGAACGAATGGATCGTGGCCTGGCGCGATGGCGAAGCCATCGCGATGTCGCCGGACCTGATCTGCGTGCTCGACAGCGTCAACGGCCACGGCATCGGCACCGAGACGGTGCGCTACGGCCAGCGCGTCACCGTGATCGCGCTGCCCGCCCCCGCCGTACTGACCAGCCCGCGCGGGCTCGACTTCGTCGGCCCCCGCGCCTTCGGTTACGACCTCGATTTCCGGTCGCTGTTTGCGCCCCCTGGAGCATAGTGAATGAAGCGGATTGGCATTGACGTCGGTGGCACCAACACCGACGCCGTCCTGATTGCCGACGACCAGGTCGTCCACTCCGTCAAGGCTGCGACCACCGCCGACGTCACCTCCGGCATCCTCGCGGCGCTGAAGGCGCTGCGAGAAAATCCCGCAGCGGCCGTGCCGGTCGATGCGGTCGTGATCGGCACCACGCATTTCATCAATGCGGTGGTGCAGCGGCAGCACCTGCAGAAGATCGGCGCCATCCGCATCGGGATGCCCGCCTCCGCCTCGCTGCCGCCGTTCTGCGACTGGCCGGCCGATCTCGCCGCGCTGGTCAGCGGCGAGACCTTCATGCTCGAAGGTGGCCACGATTACGACGGCCGCCCTTTCATGCCGCTCGACACGGCCGGACTGAAGGCCGCCGCGCGCGCGATCAAGGCCAAGGGCCTGCGCGCGGTCGCGATCGCCTCGTCGTTCTCGCCGCTCGACCCGAGCTGCGAAAACACCGCACGGGAGATCTTCGCCGAGATCTGCCCCGAGGTCGCGGTCACCTTGTCGCACGACCTCGGGCGCATCGGCCTGCTCGAGCGCGAGAACGCCGCCCTGCTCAATGCCGCCCTGCACGACCTCGCCGTCGCCACGGTCGCTGCCTTCCGGAAGGCGATCGCGGAGTCCGGCATCGATGCGCCGCTGTTCCTGACGCAGAACGACGGCACCGTGATGCAGGCGGAGATCGCGACCGCCTTCCCGGTCATGAGCTTCGCCTCCGGCGCCACCAACTCCATGCGCGGCGCCGCGTATCTCTCCGGCCTCGACGACGCCATGGTCGTCGACGTCGGCGGCACCACCAGCGACATCGGCCAGCTCCGCCACGGTTTTCCGCGCGAAGCCAATGCGGTGGTCGAGGTCGGCGGCGTCCGCACCCTGTTCCGCATGCCCGATCTGCTCTCGATCGGGCTCGGCGGCGGCAGCCACGTCACGCAGGATCCGGTCCGCGTCGGCCCGCTCAGTGTCGGATACCGGCTGACATCCGACGCACTCGTGTTCGGCGGCGACCGCCTGACCGCGACCGACATCGCGGTCGCCGCGGGGCTGATCGACATCGGCGACAGATCGCGCGTCGCGCATCTGCCGAAAAGCCTGATCGACGCCGCGCTCGCCGACGCACACCGCAAGCTCGAGGTCGACATCGACCGCATGAAGACCGAGGCCGGTGACGTGCCGCTGCTCGCGGTCGGCGGCGGCGCCTTCCTGGTGCCGGAGCGCCTCGCCGGCATCTCCACCATCGTCCGCGTTGAGCATGGCGACTGCGCCAATGCGGTCGGTGCCGCCATCGCCCAGGTGTCCGGCGAGGCCGACCAGGTTTTCCGCGACATGACCCGCGACGAGGCCATCGCGGCGGCGCGGGCCATCGCCGAGGAGCGCGCGGTGCAGGCCGGCGCCGACCGCGACACGCTCAAGACGGTCGATGTCGAGGACATGCCGATCGCCTACCTCCCCGGCAACGCGCTGCGCGTCCGCGTCCGCGTCGCCGGCGCCATCGCCGAGCCGAGCATCGGCGCAGCGGCGTAATCCATCGTCATCACGCCAGCTCGGCGATCCGCTCGACCCCGGCCTCCGCGCCCTGCGCCTTGGCTGCGGCCATCGAGCCGCCGAGGTCGATGCCCCGGCAGGCGCTGTCGACGACGACGGCCGCGAAGCCGAGGCGCCGCGCATCGACCGCCGAATAGTGCACGCAGAAATCG
The DNA here is from genome assembly GCA_050641875.1 of Bradyrhizobium oligotrophicum. Lineage (GTDB taxonomy): Bacteria > Pseudomonadota > Alphaproteobacteria > Rhizobiales > Xanthobacteraceae > Bradyrhizobium > Bradyrhizobium oligotrophicum_B. Next base: position 4,140,047 of record CP192619.1, on the reverse strand, counting down.
GTGGCGAGACCGACCAGAAAAACCCGCTTCAGGCCGCGCTCGCGCAGATAGCCAGCGAGGCCCGTGGGCGTGGTCTTGTCGTTCTCGAAGAACGCCGAGTAGGAATCGATCGCGGCACGAAAGCCCTTGCGGATGATGAGCTGCGCCTTGTCGGTCGCAAGATCGGCATGGAAGGCGGCGCCCGGCGTGCCCTGGATGCAGTGGTCCGGCCACAGGGTCTGCGGCCCGTAGGGCATGGTGATGCTCTCGAACGGCGCCTTGCCCGGGTGGCTCGAGGCGAACGAGCTGTGTCCCGCCGGATGCCAGTCCTGGGTCAGAACGACGTGATCGAACATCCCGCTCAGGCGGTTGATCACCGGCACCACGGCATCGCCGTCGGCCACGGCGAGCGCGCCGCCGGGACAAAAGTCGTTCTGCACATCGATGATGAGCAGCAAATCCTCGTTGGCCCTGATCTGCATTCCTGTCTGCATCCGTTTCACTCGAACTCCATCAAGGATGGCCCCAGCCCGCGGCGATCTCAAGCCGGGCCGCCGAATAATCCGCGGCAAGCCAGCCCCTCCATTTTGGAATCCCTGCCCTGCAGGCCGAGCCTGGAAACGCCCGCCGATTCGTGGATTCTCCCGGCGGGAGAGAATGGCCGATGCAGACTGCCGTCATACACCCTTCCGCGAGCCAGCGGCTCGAGCGCTGGGCGGTCGCGACCCTGCGGGAGGCCGGCGCGATCGTCGAATGCGAACAGCACGGCTGGATCCGCGAGCGCGGCGATCCGCATGCGCTGGCGCGGGCACTTCGCGTCGCACGCGATGATCCGCCGCGCGGGGTGTGCAGTTCGGACGCGCTCGCGGCCATCGCCGAGGTCCTGGCGGCGACCGGCGACACCTGCCCTGATTGTTCACGGCACGGAGAGCCCGAAGATCCGCCGCGATTCAAATAAGTGATTCCGCGGCTACCCCGAGATGCCTTAGCCTGAGGCGTCCACCGGGAGACGCCATCATGCCGAAGCATCCGGTCCCATGGCTGCTGCGCAAGCCATGCCCGACCTGCGGTCGCGCGCTCGAGGTGCGGGAGGGCAAGGGCGAGTGCCGCGAGCTTGCCTGTCCGATCTGCGATGGACCCGATCCGCTGCACTCGCCCAAGGCGCTCGGCTGGGCGAGGGGATCGCTTCGGCCGCCGGAGCGGCCGAAGCAGCATTGACGTCACTTGCGCGTCAGCTTGCGCTCGACCTTCTTGCGACTGTTGCCGACCTTCTTGACCGCCTTCTTCACCGCGGACGCCGAGCGGCCGCTCTTCTTGGCTTCGTAGCGGACTTCGTAGTCCTGTCCACCCGCGACGCGGGCGCGATCCTGCTTGCGTCCGCGCGCGGACTTCGCGGTGGATGTCGTCTTCTTCGCTGCCATGGTGCATCTCCTTGTCAGCGCGCAACGCACGACCCATAGAACCGGTTCCGCCGATGAGGAAGACCCATCGCATCGATCAGGCGAGGTCGAACCTGACGCCCTGCGCCAGCGGCAGGCTGCGGCCGTAGTTCACGGTGTTGGTGGCGCGGCGCATATAGGCCTTCCACGAGTCCGAACCGGACTCGCGGCCTCCGCCGGTCTCCTTCTCGCCACCGAACGCGCCGCCGATCTCGGCGCCGGAGGGGCCGATATTGACGTTGGCGATGCCGCAATCGGAGCCGCGCGACGACACGAACAGTTCGGCCTCGCGCAGATCATTGGTGAAGATCGACGACGACAGCCCCTGCGGCACCGCATTGTGCAGCTCGATCGCCGCATCGAGATCGCGATACGGCATCACGTAGAGAATCGGCGCGAACGTCTCACGCTCGACGGGACCCGACTGCGTCTCGATCTCGACCAGCGCCGGCCGCACGTAGTAGGCCTCCGCGAAGCCGCCGACCGCGACGCGCTCGCCGCCGGACACGCGGCCGCCGTGATCCCGCGCGGCGCTCAGCGCATCTTGCATGGCCTCAAAGGCGCGGCGGTCGATCAGCGGGCCGATCAGGGTGCCCTGCTCCAGCGGATTGCCGATCGCCACCGAGGCATAGGCCTGCTTCAGCCGCGGCACGAACTGCGCATAGACGTCGGCATGCACGAACAGGCGGCGCAGGCTGGTGCAGCGCTGCCCCGCGGTGCCCATCGCGGCGAACGCCACGGCACGGAGAGTGAGATCGAGGTCGGCCGTGGGCGTGACGATCGCGGCATTGTTGCCGCCGAGCTCGAGGATGGCGCGGGCAAAGCGTCCGGCAAGGCAGGCGCCGACGACGCGGCCCATGGCTGTCGATCCGGTCGCCGACACCAGCGGCACCCTGGCATCGTCGACCAGCATCTCGCCCACCGCGCGGCCGCCGAGCAGCAGGCCGGCGAGCCCCTCCGGCGCCTCGCCGCCCTCGCGGCGATAACGTTGCAGCGCGCGCGCCAGCAGCGCGGCGGTCGCGAGCGCGGTCAGCGGCGTCTTCTCCGACGGCTTCCAGACGACGCTGTTGCCGCACACCAGCGCCAGCGCTGCATTCCAGGCCCACACCGCCACGGGAAAGTTGAAGGCGGAGATCACGCCGGTGACGCCGAGGGGATGCCAGGTCTCCATCATGCGGTGCTCGGCGCGCTCGGTCGCGATGGTCAGGCCGTAGAGCTGGCGCGACAGGCCGACGGCGAAGTCGCAGATGTCGATCATCTCCTGGACCTCGCCGAGCCCTTCGGAGGCGATCTTGCCGGCCTCGATCGAGACCAGGCGGCCGAGCGCGGCCTTGTGGGCGCGCAGCTCCTCGCCGAACAGCCGCACCAGTTCGCCGCGTTTCGGCGCCGGCTTGAGCCGCCACTGCAAGAACGCGGCATGCGCGCGTGCGATCACCGCCGTCGCATCCGTCCTGGTGTCGTCATGCACATGGGCCAACACCTCGCCGGTCACGGGCGAACGGGCGGCGCGCGTCCCACCGCGCAGCCGCTCCGGCGCAACGCCGAGCGAGGTCAGGATCTCGGCCGTTTCCGCAACGAGGCTCAGGGGCGATGCTTGGCTGGGCGACATATGCAACTCCGGATTGTCCCTCGCGCCGGCGCACGCGAGACGTCATGAATGGTTCATCGTAAACGCCCCCGTGTAGATCAAATCCGGCTGCGGCGCGAGCACCCGCGCGCTGGGCAAACGGCCACTGGGCCGGGTCGCTCGTCGGCTCACGGAGACGCCTTCCCGCTCGCTCTGCCAGCACGCGCCGGCTGAGTCTTCTGGCGCGCATCGGCGAGATCCCGCGACGCAACGCGCCCGGGCTGATAAGATCGACGAACCCTCGCTAAACACGAGGGCGCAGGGAATGCCGGGAGCTGGCCGCCCCCATGGCCCGCCTGCGAAAAAATGCAGGCGGCAGGAACCACAGGTTCAGCCGAGACATCCCGGCATTCCCCGCGCGATGGTCTTCACGCTTATATCGTGATCTCCCCGGTGTACGGCTCTTTAGCCACCGTCGCCCTCGGGATCATCGCCCGAAAGCTTGGCGCCAGCGTCGCGGCGCCAGGACCACACGACTTCACGTCCGCAAGCTTGCCGTTCGTCCGCGTGCAAGCACGCTGCGGCAGACACGCGGCCATCGCCTCCCCGCCTCACGTGTCGTGACGATCGCGATACGCCCCTCGTGGCGAAGCAGGATGGACGCAGTAGAGCACAATTTCTGGAAAAGCGAAAGCGATTTCTTCTCGGCGGTTAGAGCCTGCTCCACACCGCCAGCTGCGGGCAACGCCATACCGCTGCCGCATCCCATCCTGCGAAGGACATAGCCAATATCGGCAACTTCTACTTTTCCTGAATTCGATTAAGATAGTCTATTATGGCAAGAATTCGCGCTCTCGCAATGCTGTCCGGATCAAATGACGATGCGTCGGCTCCAGAGCTCAACTGCGTCGCTTGACTTGGCCGATACCGATACCCCCAAATGGGCATATCTCGCGTACCATGCGCCAGGATTGCCTGCCTGCCATCGATCACTTCGTAGGTACTACTAACAGGAAACACTCCATTATTCTTCTTGGCAATCGCCGTAAGATCGGACGGAACCGATTTCAGCTGCGTGCTCACCGGCCCGCTCCCCTTACCATCGGCTCCATGGCAAGGAGCACATGACATGGCAAAATCGGATTTGCCCGCATCTTGAGCCCAACAAGCGGCTACCATCGCTACCGTTGCAACTGCCACAGCGAAACACTGTCCTGTAGATCGCATGGTGCACCCCTATTTTTCCGAACCTGAGACATCCGTTCTACCTAAACAAAACACTTGAACGCTGATCTTCTGACCAATCTCTGCGACGTCTGCCGATGACAACTCCTGAGCGCTTTTCGTCGCTGCTGAGATCTCCGGAGATACTCCCCGACGATTGAGGAAATTGACGACAATCTGCGATACAATCGCAAAGTTTATTAGTTCTGGAATGTCCCTGCCAGCCTTCATCATGGCCAATGCATTCAATTTGCTATCCACGATTCCGACGACACGCCCCGACATGTCGAGCAATGGTCCACCGCTATTGCCGCTTTGCACGGGAGCGGAGGTCTGCAAAAACCTCGTATCGTTCCCTAGGCCGGTCAACGCCGTAACGTCCCCAGTCGTGAAATTGCCAACGCTCGGGAGCAAGCCTGCAAGCGGAAATCCGAATGCAGCAACCCTGTCTCCAAGACGCGCCTGGAGGCTGAACGAAGCAACAGCGGCATTGCCCATATCGGTCCTCAGTAAAGCCAGATCATTCGCGTCATCCTGACCGTATACCGTAGCCGCATACTCTGCTCTGTCGGCATAGCGAACCTTGATCGGGCTAGTGCAGCCGTTCACGACGTGATTGGCCGTAACGATCACTCCGCGGGCGACAAAAAATCCCGTTCCCGTTATCACGGAAACTTCGCTTGGCTTGGCTCGCGACCGATGATCTTCTACGCATTGCTTGATCGATCTCACTATACTGATGGCGTCTTGCATGTTGAGCAGAGCAAGACTTTGCCCGGCATCAGTCCGAATCCCCAGAAAGCCCGCCGTAATCACACTTGCCATGAACTCGTCCTTGAGCGGACCGAGGCTCAGGACACCATCTGAGACGTCAAAGGTCGCGTCGAACTCCCTCGTCGTGACAAGGCGAAGACGAATCTGGGTCTTGTTCGCCGTCAGATCCCTCCACTTTGGATTGATCACTAACAGCCCAAATCCTCTTTCATCCTCTCGATCAGCCTGAATGAATCCCAGGCCAACGGCCGTTCCATCCGTGAACGCCGCCTTTGCAATACAGATGCCTACTTGTTGATCGTATCCTAGCGACCACCCACTGGTCGGGGCGCTCTTTCGTGGATGATCATGCACGCACCGCCGAATCGCATTGATCGCGCCGGCAGAGTCCTGCATACTTACGATTGCGATCGACTGCTTACTTTCGTTCTTTATTGAGATTGACCGCGCATCAGCAACACTCTGGACAAACTCCTCGCTGAGTTGCTTAACCATTATGACTCTCTCGGAAACTTCGAAATTTCCTTCCCATTCACTCGTAGTCGTTATGAAAAGATGGATCTTGTTTCGCTTTCCCAGCGCCCCGTCCCATTTAGGATTCGCAAACGCCATTGACCAAGCAGATTCCTTATCACTCACAGCCAACGTTACTAATAAGGTTGTACTGTCTGCAAAGGCGATTCCTGCGTAGCAGGCGTTTATCTCCTCAGTCTCGTCGTATCTGACTGACCACCCGCCAACGCGAGTATACTCGCCCGAATCCGCCCGAGCCGCAGGCTGCTGGAGGAACTGCAGCGCGACGAAGGCCAGGGTCGCTATCGCGATCCGGCAGTGTTTGCTCAACGACTTGAGGGAAAAGTCCATGCAGGAGCCTCCCTGACAACTCACGTTACTATTCAATCTTAACGTGTGCTAGTATTCCTGCCCTATCTTTGATCTATCTCAATGGCTAGAACGCAAAGGCGTTGCATATGATTGCGGAATTCCGCGGTCTCAGTTGAAAGCGCTTTTTTGAGCGCCGGAGCGACCTGAAGGTCGTTCGTGACAAGTCTTCCCTTCCCTTGGCAGACGGATTGTGATCGTCGAGGTGAACTGTCGAAGCGGGTCTCGCAACAAAGATCATTGCGGCCCCATCCGCCTCGATATACCAACGTCGCATGTGTCCTCGCGAGAGACGATCAGCATGACGATCGAGACCTGGTTTGCATTTGCGGGAACGTCCATCATCCTCCTGGTGATCCCGGGGCCGACGGTTCTGCTGGTGGTCTCCTATGCGCTGGGCCAGGGATGGCGAACCGCGCTGCCGACGGCCGTCGGCGTCGCGCTGGGCGACTTCACCGCCATGACCTTGTCCATGCTCGGCGTCGGCGCGCTGCTGGCGACCTCAGCGCTGCTGTTCACCGTGCTGAAATGGATCGGCGCGGCCTATCTCGTCTGGCTCGGGATCAAGCTGTGGCAAGCCGGCGGCGCGCTGAACGCCGTGCCGCGGACCGACAGGACCTCGGCGCTGAAGATGCTCGGTCACGCCTGGATCGTCACGGCGCTGAACCCGAAGAGCATCACCTTCTTCGTCGCGTTCCTGCCGCAGTTCCTCAGTCCGAACGGCAGCTTCCTCACGCAGATGGTCGTGTTCAGAATCGACCTTCGTCGTGCTCGCCTTCGCCAACGCCGTCGGCTATGCGCTGATCGCCTCGCGCGCCGCGCGCGCTCGTACGGAGCGCGAAGGTGATCAGCATCTTCAACAAGGCGGGCGGCACCCTTCTGATCGGTGCGGGCGTCGCCGCCGCAGCGGCGCGGACGGCGCAGAACTGAACGGGCTGCAACGTTCGGCAGGGATTGTCGCCGGCCACATCGGCTGACAACGCCCCCGAGGCGTCGTCCAGGTTTCTGTAACGCGCAGGTCAGGCTATATTGCCGCCGTCACCTGTTATCGAGCAGGCTTTGCCATGGCCGACACGCACCCATCCAGTCCCGAGCTCTGGCCATCGATCCAGCACGAGGCGCGGCGCATCGCTGCGGCCGATCCCGTGTTCAGCCGCGCCCTGTCGGCTGCAATCCTCGACCATTCTGATCTCGGCAGTGCCGTCGCGCAGCAGATTGGCGTCCGCCTCGGCAGCGGCGATGCGGCGCGCGCCCTGTTTGCCGCGGTCGCGCGCGAGGCGTATGCCGCCGCGCCTGAGCTCGTCGAGGCGGCGGGTCGCGACCTCGGGGCGATCGCGACGCAGGATCCAGCGACAACGGCGCTGCTGCCGCCGCTGCTGAACTACAAAGGCTATATCGCCCTACAGGCGCATCGCGTCGCGCACTGGCTCTGGAGCAACGGGCAGCCCGACCTGGCGCTACTGCTCCAGGCGGACTCGTCAACATCCCTGCAGGTGAGCATCCACCCCTCGGCGCGGCTCGGGACCGCGGTGTTTCTCGATCATGCCACCGGCATCGTCATCGGCGCCCACAGCAGCATCGGCCACGACGTCACCATTCTGCAGAACGTTACGATCGGACGACACGACGCGCTGCCCGGCCGCGGCCCGCGGATCGGCCGCGGCGTGCTGCTGTCGTCAGGGGCGACGGTGCTCGGCGATGTCACGATCGGCGACTTCGCCAAAATCGGCGCCGGAGCACTCGTTACGTCCGATGTGCCGGCTGGCTGCACGGCCGTGGGCACGCCGGCCCGGCTGACGAACTGCCCGGAGCGGCCGATGGCCGTCGGCGCGTGAGGGCGAACGCGACAACCGGCCTCCCTACCTCTTCGTCGGACGTCCCGCGCGGCGCGCCGGATTGCCACCCCGTGGGGACTAGGCAGCGGGCTGAACCGCTGCGACGACGCGCGCCGTCAACTCCGGCACGGGACGCGCGCCATCGAGGCGCAGCACCGGACAGGGCAGCGTCGCCAGCCAGGCCTCGTGTTTCTCGCGTGTGCGGCTGACCCCGCCCTCGTCATAGCCGGCTGCCCAGGCGATGAACGCCTCGGCGTCCTGGTGGCGCGGGCCGCCCGGAGCCACTGCCTCGGCACCATAGCGCAGCGCCTCGCGAGCGCGCAGCCGCTGCAGCCGGAGATCCTGCGCGGTGGAGACGAACACCACGAGGTCGAAATGCGCGATCAGCGGATCGCCCCAGCCTTGCAGCGATCCGCTCAGGACCCACCGCGCGCGCGGCACGAACATCTCGTCCATCAGGCGCAACCGCTCCGCCGCCGCACGCATCTCGATGTAAGGCGGCTCGGTCGGTTGCCAGAAGTAGTCGTCCGTATCGTGATGCGGGATGGCGAGCGCAGAGGCCACGGCGCGGCCGAGCGTCGTGGTGCCGGAGGCGGAAGCGCCGGTGATGTGAATGCGGCAGGAATTCATGGCGAGCGACGAAGCGACAGGAGCGCGAGACCTGAGAGCGTAGCACGACGGGATGACGGCTGCATGCCGGCCTGCGCGGTACCGGATGCGCGAGAGCCGCCCGCAGGCGGCTTCCGTTCAGCAATCGGATGTGTCTGTCGCGAGTCCGGAGGTCAGGCCGCAGCGCTCGCCGGCAGGGCTCGGGCGGTCGGCTTCGCCTGCGCGAGATGCGTCACCGCCGAGGTGCCGGCCGGCTGCACCGCCGTGGGCACGCCGGCCCGCCTGACGAACTGCCCGGAGCAGCCGATCCCGGCCTGACCAGACCGCTCGGCCGGCAAGGCTCTACGGCAATGTTTCGAGCTTGGCCGCGGTGACGGAGATCAGTTCACGGATCTTGTCGCACTCAGCAGCAAGCGATGCGAGGGCCGGATCCGACCTGATGCACCGCTCCAGATTGTCGACCGCGCTTCGCCAGGCTTCCAATTCGCGCCGCAGCCGTCCGATCTCGCTGGCGACCACCGCGTCGCGCAGCCGTTCCGTTTTCGCGCCGATGATAGGCAACGAGGCCCGGGCGGGAAATGCGAGGATATCAGCCACGGATGCCCCCGATGAGAGAGGTGGAATTCGGCGAACGCGACGGGCGCATGACTCGCCAGGGCGGCGGCATTGCCTGCAACCGCGCGACGGCCTGGGTCGACAGGCCACCGCGCGATCGGCGCTTTCCGATCCGGCCTCAAGCCGCCGCGCGCTCGGCCAGAGCCTGAGCTTCGGCCGCTGCACGCGCCATGCTGGATGACATCTCGCTCGTGACCGTGCTCTGCTCCTCGACGGCGGCGGCTGTCGACGTCACATACTCGCTGACGTTCTGGATCGCCTGCTTGATCGAGCTGAGAGACGTGACGACGCCCCCGGAGATGTTGTTGAGGCTGTCGATCTCCGTCGCGATCTTGTCGGTGGCGGTCTTCGCCTGGGTGGCCAGGTTCTTGACCTCGGATGCGACGACGGCGAAGCCCCTGCCCGCTTCGCCGGCCCTGGCGGACTCGATGGTGGCGTTCAGCGCCAGCAGATTGATCTGGCCAGTGATGTTGTGGATCATCTCGACGATGCCGCTCATCGACTGAGCGGCATCCGAGAGCCGCTGCGCCTGCGCGTCGGCTGAGGTGACGCGGTCCACCGCGCCCATGGCGGTCTCGCGCGACTTCGTCATGGCTTCGGAAATCTCGCGCACCGACGCGTTGAGCTCCTCCGCGCCCGCCGCCACCGATTCCATCATCGCCCGCACGCGCTCGTTGCCCATGCGAACGAAGACCTGCCGGGTGACGTCGGTCGCATATTTGACCACCTTGAACGGCTTGCCGTTGAGATCGAGGATCGGATTGTAGGAGGCCTGGATGTAGACCTCACGGCCGCCCTTGCCGATGCGCTTGTACTCCGCCGACTGATACTGGCCGCGGTTCAGGTCGGCCCAGAAATCGCGGTAGGCGGCGCTCTCCCGTTCGGACGGCTCGACGAACATGCTGTGATGCCTGCCCTGGATCTCGGCCAGGGTGTAGCCCAGCGCATGCAGGAAATTGTCGTTCGCGGTGATGATCGTGCCGTCCATGTTGAATTCGATCACGGCCTGGGACTTGCCGATGGCCTCGATCTGGCCGGCGAGGTCGGCGTTCTTCAGCTTCTGGGCGGTGACATCGGTCGCGAACTTGACGACGCCGATCGGCCTGCCGGCCGTATCGAGCACCGGATTGTAGGTGGCGAGGATCCACACTTCCTTGCCGCCCTTGCCGATGCGCTTGTATTCGCCGCCCTGATATTCGCCGCGATTGAGCGCAGCCCAGAACTCGCGGTAGGCCGGGCTGTCGCGCAGCGCGGGTTCGACGAACATGCTGTGATGCTTGCCCTGGATCTCGTCGAGGCGATAGCCCAGCGCATCGAGGAAATTCTTGTTGGCACTGACGATGGTGCCGTCGAGCTTGAACTCGATCATGGCCTGCGCGCGGTCGATGGCGGCAAGCTTGGAGCCGTCGGCCATGCCGCGCAGCTTCTTCTCGGTGACGTCGGTCGCGAACTTGACGACCTTCACCGGCTTGCCGGCGCTGTCGAGGACGGGATTATAGGACGCCTCGATCCAGATTTCGCGACCACCCTTGCCGATGCGCTTGAACTCGGCGGCCTTGAACTCGCCGCGGCTCAGCGTCGCCCAGAACTCGCGGTAGGCGGCGCTGTCGCGTTCGGACGGCTCCACGAACATGCTGTGATGCCTGCCCTGGATTTCCTCCAGCTGATATCCGAGTGCGTTCAGGAAGTTCTGGTTCGCGGTGATGATCGTGCCGTCGAGCTGGAATTCGATCACGGCCATCGCGCGACTGATTGCTGCAAGCTGTGCTTCCGCGTCCGAGCGGCTATTCGATCGAAACAACAAGGTAACCTCCAGATGAAAAGTTCGTTTTCAGATGATCGGCGCGATGACGACAATTGCCGCGCGACCGAAAAATCATCGGCGCAAAATTGATGCAACTTGTTCCACTCTCGTTAAAGCGCGTTGAGAAACTCCGGCTTTTCCGTAGTTCTACCGCTGTGACATGACGCCCGACATGCAATGACGTCGCGCGGAAGCTGCGCCGCGGCCCTGAAGCGTCAGCAACCGGGCGCGTGGCGCGGAGATCGTGGGGGCAAGTCGGTCGATCGCATGCCCGCCGCAGCTCTGCTGCGGCAGACGGCGGTTGCGGGACCAGGCGGACGAGCGTCGCCTTGTTGGCGCGCAGCTCCTCTCCGAGCGGCCGCACCAGTTCGCAGCACTTCGGCGCCGGGAGCAACCGCCACGGCAAGAACGCCTGATGCGCGCGGGCGGATCACCGCGGTCCATCCGCCCCGGTGTCCGTCATGCACCTGGGCCAGTATTCTCGATCAGCCACCGTCCCGTTGGACAGCAGAGCTAGACCGCCTCGACCACCGCCTTCAAGGCGTCAGAGACCTTTGTGGCGAGCGTCGCAAGCGCCGCGTTCTCGATGGCCTGCATCGAGGCGACGGGATTCACGGCGGCGACCTCGACCTTCCCGCCGATCTCCTGGACGATGACGTTGCAGGGAAGCATGGTGCCGATCCGGCTCTCCGCCTGCAATGCCTCATGCGCCAGCTTCGGATTGCAGGCGCCCAGAATGGTATAGGGCCGAAAGTCGGCTCCGATCTTTTCGCGCAGCGTCGCCTGCACGTCGATGCGGGTCAGCACGCCAAAGCCGCGTGCCTTCAGCTCGGCCGTCACCCGCTCGATCGCCGCGTCGAACGATAGATTTACCGCCTTGGCAAAATAGTAGGTCATGCTCACCTCTTTTCGGCTGGTCTGCCGCCGCGTCGACGCAGTTCGTCGCAAGCGGCCATCGGATCTACCGGCGGCACTGTTGCGCGTCCGTGCGGCGTGCACTTGATCGAGATCAGCGAAATGGCCGCACGCGCCTGACTCGCGCCGGCGCAGGCCAGGCCATCACGCCCGTTTGAGGCCGGTCATTGCGACCCGTGCATGAACGCCTGCATCTCTTCCGGGTCAACTTGCCGTCCTTGTTGCTGTCCACAGTTGAAGATGCGCTCATGCGCCGCCTGGAGTTCCTGCAGCGAGATCGTGCCGTCGCCGTCGGTGTCGACAAGTGCGAACACCATGCGCATCAATGGCGGTCCCATGACAAGTCGGCCCGCCGGGCATCGATCCTATGAGGCCCCTTCACGATTTGCTGTGTCCGCATGGCAGCATTGACGGCGCGGCGGATCAGGCTGCGCAGATCCGCCCTTCTCGTTTCGATCTACTGGCCGCAATGACAGTCCCGCGCGCCGGTTTCCTGATATTCATCGTGCAGGCGCACCCAATCGGAGAGATTGCCGCGGCCGGTCTCGTTGCGGCCCTTGGGCGTGAGATCGAGATAGTGATAGGCTCCGATCAGCGGATCGCCGCCGCGGGAGCGGACCTGGAACGTGCAGAAGATGTTGCCGGCATCGTCCTTGCAGAACACGGTCAGGCCCGGGAGCTCGGGCGACCTGCGCGTCAAGGGTGCGAAATCGTAGACGGCCTTGCCCGTCACGATCTGCTCGTCCGAGAACGAGACCTGAAAGTCGAAGTTGAAATCACTGCCCTCGGATGACACCCAGTCGAACGCCCAGCCCATGCGTGCCTTGAACGGCGCGATCTCGGCGAGCGGCGCACGCGACACGACGACCAGGCTGACGTCGTGATGGCGAAGGTGCTGGTCGGCGCCGTCGATGTGGTCGCACAGAAACGAGCAGCCGGGACAGCGGTGCGGATCGCCCGGCGCCATCATGAAGTGATACACGATCAGCTGGCTCCGTCCCTGAAACAGATCGCCCAGGCTCACCGGCCCCTCCGGCGCCTGGAAGGCGTAGTCCTTCTCCACCCTGACCCATGGCAGCGCCCGCCGGGCGGCGGCCAGCGCGTCCCGCTGCCTGAGGAAGGCCTTCTCTCGGGCCAGGTGGGCCCGATGCGCTTCGATCCATTCATCCGCCGCGACTATCCTGGGGCTCGTCATGTCGGTTCCTCCCGGTCTGCTCAGAGGACGACGGAGTCGCCGCCGGTCCGACATGGAACACCAGCTATTTCTTGCTCGGGGCGGGGGTGGCGCAACATGCCCAGGGAACCGCTCGTCACGAGCGATTGAGCCCCCGGCGCCGGACTTCCGGCGCATTCGGCTGCGGTATTGGACCGAATTGCAGTCTCGAACTGATCCGCCAATCGATCTCGTCAGTTTCAGGATGGCGATGCCAAACATATCGGATCAGAACAGCTCTTCGCGCGGCGGTCGAACCGATCTGCCGCCCTGCCGCAATTGCGGCCACCCGGCGAGCACGGTTCGGCACATCCTGAACCCTCGGACCGGCGAAGCGGCGCGCATGTTCCACTGTGTGTCCTGCGGAACCCTCAATTGGGTGGAACCGGGCCGGTGAGCGCAGGGCGTTGGGTCGGCTGTCCTGGACATCCAGAGGAACCATCGTGACGGGTCAACATTCACAAGGGTCGTCGCTGCGCGGGGTTTGATCCCGCGTATTTGCATCAGATCGACGGCTGCCTCCCGGGGTGACCGCATGACCGGGACGGACGAATGAGATGCGCTTCTATGTCACAAGTCCGGGGGAAATCCCCGGAGATGGCGTCGACATCGATGATGTCGAGACCGTGCTGCTGCAGACGGCAGACACCGCTCTCGCAATCGCGCGGACCCGGCTGGGGCCCTCGAGCACGAATGTCAGCCTGGAGGTCCGTTCGGATCAGGGGCGGATCGGACATATCACCGTGTCGGTGCTGATCGAGCGCAACTGAGCGGGCCATCGGCTCATCCGCTGGCGCGTCGTGGCGGGCTGCAGTCGCCGGCGCGCCGAGCGCGTTGTCACGAGATGCGCGCCTGCGACCAGACCTGGTCCATCTTCACCGCATCGAGTGCGGTCGCCAGTTCGTCGATGCGATACGGCTTCGACAGGATGCGGACGCCGGCCTCCTTGGCGGCGTGAACGGCAGCACCGGAATAGCCGCTGGTCAGCAGGATCGGCATGTCGCCGCGCCGCTTCTGAATCTCGCGTGCCAGCTCGACACCATTCATGCCCCCCGGCATCATGACGTCGGAGAACACGAGGTCGACCGTGCGGCCGTCGGCGAGCGCGCCGAGCGCGGCCGCCGCGCTGGAGGCGCGGGTCACCTCATAGCCGAGCTGGCGGAGCATCTCGCCGACGAGCGCAGCGACCTCATCGTCATCCTCGACCAGCAGCACGCGGCCTTCGTTACGCTGGCGGGCCTGTGGCCGCTGCAGATCGAGGAGATGGTGCGGCTCCTTCGACGCCGCATGCTCGGACCTCGGAAGGTAGAGGGCAATCGTCGTTCCCTTGCCTGGCTCCGAGTCGATGCGGACGGTGCCGCGTGACTGGGTGACGAAGCCATAGACCTGCGCCAACCCGAGGCCGGACCCTTTGCCGACATCCTTGGTCGTGAAGAACGGTTCGAACACACGGACGCGAACCTCCTCCGTCATTCCGATGCCGGTGTCGATCACCGACAGGCGGACGTAGTCGCCGGCAATTTGATCATCCTGCACGTTGCCGAGGTTCTCGGCCCGAACCACGATCGTGCCGCCGGCCGGCATCGCATCGCGGGCGTTGACGGCGAGATTGAGCACCACGAGCTCGAGCTCGCCCGGATCGACCTCGACGGGCCAGAGCGCGGCCGGGAAATCGAACTCGACGTGCACGTCGCCGCGCAGGCTGCGGTCGAGCAGCTCGCGCATGCCGCCGATCTGGCGGGCGATGTCGACCGGCTCCGGCCGCAGCTCCTGCCGGCGCGAGAACGCCAGCAGCTGCCGGGTCAGGCTGGCGCCGCGCTGCGCCGCCTGGATCATGCCGTCCATCAGGCGGCGGCGCCGCGCCGGATCGCTCTGGCGGTCGAGCATGTCGAGCCCGCCGGAGATCACCATCAGCAGATTGTTGAAGTCGTGCGCGACGCCGCCGGTCAGCCGGCCGATGGCCTCGATCTTCTGCGTCTGGCGCAGGGTCTCTTCGACCCGCGCGCGCTCGGCCATCTCGATGCGAAGATGCTCGTTCGACTCCGCGAGCGCCCGGGTCCGCTCGACGACGAGCTGCTCGAGCTGCTGCGCCGCCTGCTCGCGCGCCTGGATCAGCGCACGAATCTGGTATTGGCGGCGCCGCGCCCGCAGCGCCGATTGAACGGCGCTGGTAAGCGTGATCGGCTGGATCGGCCGTTCGAGCAGCGAGACATTGCGCAGCGCGCCGACCAGATGGCGCCGCCAGGTGACGACTGCGCGCTGCGCGCGGTGACTGGTGAGCACGATGAAGGGCAGGTCGGACCAGGCCGGCTGGCGTTCGACCCATTGCGTGAGGAGAGCGGTGTCCTGAGCAAACAGCCCCTCCTCGGCGACGAAGACCGCGCCGACGCCTGCGCTCATCTCACGGAGCAGATGCGCCAGGTCCGAGCAGACCGTCGCCTCGATCCTTGCGCTGCGGAGCAGCTCCGCCGATGCCGGCCCGTCCCGCCCGATCGGCGCGAAGACGGGGACGCGGTGATCTTGCTCAATGCCCATCCCGCGTGTCCATGTCCGGGATATCCGTTCCGGTGAAGCGCGGATTGCCTGAGAAGATTCCGCTGAATTCCCTGAGCGGCGGGCCGAGGGTGATGCCGGAGCTGCTCAGGCGAAACTCGCGGATGCTGTGCTCGTGGTGACCGCTGCGCTTCTTGACCACCGACAATGCGCGTCGAACCGCCCCTCCCACCTCGAAATAGCGCAGCATCAGCACGGCATCGCTGAGATAACTGATGTCCAGCGGCGTATCCATCGGACCGACCAGGCCGTGCTGCGCGAGCACCAGGATGGTCAGCACACCCTGCTGCCCCAGATAGGTCAGCAGCTCATGCATCTGCAGGATGAGATAGCGCTCGTCGGGCATCGCATTGAGATAGCCGTTGAGACTGTCGATGACGACCAGGCGGGCGCCGTCCCGCTCGACGCTCTGCCGAACGATGGCGCCGAACTCGCCCGGTGACAACTCGGCCGGGTCGATCTGCTGGAAGTGGATGCGCCCGGATTCGATATGGCGTTCGAGCGGCAGGCCGAGCGTCCGGGCACGGGCTTCCACGGTGCCGCGGCCTTCGTCGAATGCAAAGAAGACGGCGTGCTCGCCGCGCTGCGCCGCCGCGATCGCGTAGATCAGCGCCACCGAGGATTTTCCGACGCCGGCTCCACCGATGAGAAGCGCATTGGTGCCGCGCTCCAGCCCGCCGCCCAGGAGCTGATCGAGCTCGGCGTTGCCGCTCGAGGTGAAATCGCCGGCGAACGATCGGTGATGCTCCGCGGCTACCAGGCGCGGAAATATCTTGAGCCCGCCCGGCGCAATGGTGAAATCATGGAAGCCGCCGCGAAATGCGATGCCGCGCATCTTGATCACGCGCAGGCGGCGGCGCTCGGCGCCATATTCGATCGCGAGCTGCTCCAGCATCACCACGCCGTGCGCGACCGAGTGCAGCTGCAGATCGTCCTGGGACGACGACAGATCGTCGAGCAGGACGACGGTGCAGTTGCGCTTGGCGAAGAAGTGCTTCAACGCGAGCACCTGGCGGCGGTAGCGTAGCGGGCTCTGGGCCAGCAGGCGAAGCTCCGACAGGCTGTCGATCACCACGCGGCTCGGATTGATCCGCTCGACCTCGTTGAACATCAGGCCGGTGGTCTCGCTGAGCTCGACCTCGGCCGGATGGAACACGGTGAGCTCGCGCTCGGGGTCGAGCGTCGTTTCCGGCGGCACCAGCTCGAAGATGTCGACGCCTGCCAGCGACCACCCGTGCCGCCGCGCCACCAGCTCGAGCTCGCGCCGGGTCTCCGACAGGGTGATGTAGAGCACGCGCTCACCGCGACTTGCGCCCTTGAGCAGGAACTGCAGCGCGATGGTGGTTTTCCCGGTGCCGGGCCGGCCTTCATACAGATAGAGGCGGTTGGGATCGAAGCCGCCGCCGAGAATGTCGTCGAGGCCTTCGCTTCCGGTGGAAATGCGCGGCAGATCCGTGGGCCCGCCCTCGCCGCTTCCGCGAACAGGCTGCTCCGTCATGCAAAAGCTCCGTCGTGACAATCGAGACGACGCGGCAGCGAACCCGATAACTCGGGGCTTCGCGACGACCGGATAGGAACACAGTCGGTCGGCCTTGGGTTCCCCGCAGTTCCATCCCGAGCAGCGGGCGGTTCCAGGAGAGCTTTCGAGCAGCATCCGCCGATCGCACCTGCATTCTGAGCCGATGGCAGATCAGCTCGCAGCGCCCACCGTGTCAGCCATCGTGGCGCCGCGGGTACCGAGTGACTTTGCGGCGCCGGTGGTGGTGTCGCGCAGGGTCTGGATGCTCCACTTCGGCATCGAGCTCGGCACCGATCAGGATCACGATGGCGGAGCATCCGCATCCAGGTCATGAAGCCGATGGCGGCGCCGAGCGAGCCGTAGGTCGCGTTGAAGCTGCCGAAATTGGCCGCATACCAGGAAAACAGCGCCGAGCCCGCCAGCCACAGCGCTGCCGCCAGCGCGCTGCCCCAGCTGATCCAGCGCCATTTGGGCTCCTCGCGGTCCGGCCCGTAGCGGTAGATCAGGGCCAGTCCGAGCGCGACGCAGATGAAGATCGCGGGCCAGCGGCCGATCCGCAGCACCAGATCGCCGGCCCCGGACATGCCGAGATAGTTCAGCAGCACCGGGAGCACGACGACGGCACCGATGGCGAGCAGCGCGAACATAATCGCGCCACCGGTGAACAGCAGCGAAATCGCGTTCAGCTTGATGAAGCCACGCCTCTCGGGCTCGCGATAGACGATGTTGAGCGTGTCGAACAGCGACTTCATCGCCGCATTGGCGCTCCACAGCGAGATCGCGAGGCTGACGAGGAAGGTGATGCCGAGCGCCTGACTGCCGTTGGCAGAGACACGCGTCAACTGGTCGCGCGCGATGTCGATGGCGCCGCCGGGCATCACGCCCTGCAACTGTTCCAGATGTCCGGTGATCTTGGCCGGATCGGAGAACAGGCCGTAGATTGCCACCAGCGCGGCCAGCGCCGGAAAGATCGCCAGCAGGGTGTAGAAGGTCATGCCTGCGGCGAGCGCAACGATCCTGTGCTCGGTGACGTTCTCATAGACCCGGAACAGGACGTCCTTCCAGCCGCGCGCGGGAATCTCCGAGGGCGAACGCGCCAGCCGGCCGTGTCCAATGCGTGCCTGGCTCGCGCCTCCCGAGCGTTCAGCCGGCTCGGGCCGCTGATCGAAATAGTGGATCAGGAACGCGAACCCGAGCAGAGCCAGCATCCCGCCGGTGCCAGGCGAGCGCGGGCGGCTCGCGAAAACGCTCGAAGAGTCGCGATAGGCGGGGTCTGACGTCCTGGATCGGCGAAACATGGGATCGGTCCATCACCAGCAGAGAAAAAGCAACCGGTGCGGTGGACGAATGTTCCGGCATCACGCCATGACGCGCGTTGCCAAGATCCGCAACGTCGGTGCTGCCTCAGATCTTCAAAGGCCAATTCGGGCAAGCGCCAACATGCAGACAATTTCGACGGCCTGTGAACGCGTAGCTGCGGCGCCGACACAAACAGTTAATGTTGCGCGCGAGGAACATGCCTGCGCACCCTCGCGTTGCAACGGTACTTTTCAACGCAAGGATAAACGCATGCGCCGCCTGTTATTTGCCTCGCTGTCTGCCACCGCCGTCCTCGCGAGCTTCGCCGCGATTTCACCCGCCTCCGCCGCCCAGGACCGCTACTGCCTGCAAGGCAGGATGTGGGGCTATCCGGGCAACTGCCAATTCTCGACCTATCGCCAGTGCCAGGCTGCGGCCTCCGGCACGGATGCCGGCTGCGGTATCAACCCCACCTACGCCTATGCCCGGCAGCGCGGCTACGACCGACGCTATTGAGCGCGGGCCATTGCGTCAGTCTCTCGCACAGTGGATGAGCAGCGCCATCGATTGGGACATCGCTTTGATCGGAAGTTGGCTGCGATTGAAATGGCTGGCGGCGACATCTCTGGCCGCCACGCCCCCTGGCCCTGCTCTATTGCATCGCGCAACGGCACCATGATCCGCTAGCTCACGATCCGTTAGCCATTGCGGCAAGTCCCATCTGGGGCCGGCAGCCGCGCGTCCTCTCCTCCTCCGCCGCTCCGCGCACGGAACATTGCGCCTCGCTGTTGCTTATACGGCGACCAACGTCGAGCCAGAGGAGGACCATCATGGACGGACTGATTTATCTCGTGGGGTTGATCGTGGTCATCATGGCCGTTCTGTCGTTCTTCGGCCTGCGCTGAGACGGCATCATGGCCATGGAAACTGCGCCGGTCGTCACGTCACCCGTTTCAAGCGTGACGGCCGATAGCTGGACCCTGCAATGGACGCCGGTCGTTGCAGGAGCCCTGACCGCCGCCGCGGTCTCTTCGATCCTGATCACCTTTGCCATGTCGGTCGGCCTCGGTGTCAGCTCCACTGCGCCGACGTGGCGCGACGCCTCGGTGGCGCTCTGGCTCCTGTCGGGACTCTATTTAGTGCTGCAGGCGCTTATCAGCTTCGGCTGCGGCGGCTACATGGCGGGACGCTTGCGCGCATCGCACGGGCTTGCCGAAAGCGAAGAGATTGAAAAGCGCGACGGCCTGCATGGCGTCGCAGCCTGGGCGCTGGCAGTCGTGCTCGGCGCGACCCTGGCTGTGCTCGGCGCGTCCGCGGCGACGCGGACCTATCCGCTGACTGCGCCGACGACGGCCAATGAGCCATCGGCCCTGAGCTATGAGCTCGACCATCTGTTCCGCGCGCCCCGGCGAGCACCCAGCCCGGATCTTGCCCCTGCGCGTAGCGAGGCCGGCCGCATCCTGCTCACGGCATCCAGCCACAATGGCGTCATCCCGGACGATCGCAGCTATCTCGTGCAACTCGTCAGCGGCACGACGGGTCTCGCTGCGCCCGATGCCGAGCGGCGGGTGGACAGCGTGATCGCAGAAGCCAAGAGCGCGATCTCGCGCACGCGCGCCGGCACCGTCATCCTGGCGTTCTCGGTTGCCACCGCGCTGCTGCTCGGCGCCGTCGCCGCGTGGGCGGCTGCAGAGAGCGGTGGTCGTCACCGCGACGGCAAGCCTGTCACCGGATGGATGCTGCACGCCAACCGCTTCGGCCGGCGGCGCGACATGTGGCGGCGGCCAATGTCGATGCCGGAATAGAGCACGTCAAGAACAGCGGAGCGGCCCGGCACATCACCGGGCCGCTTCGCATCGTACCGCCGCCGCGAAGGAAGCCCGTGCGATTCAGGCAAGCCGCAGGATCATAAGGTTCGCGTCGCTGCCATAGCTGCCGGTCGGATCGGCGGCGGCTGCCTTGTCGACCGCAAATCCTTGCCTCTCCCAGAATGGCGTCGAGCCGTTGACGGCGACCAGCGACAGCGAGTTCAGGCCGAGCGCACGCGCGTGTCGGATCAGTTCCTCGACGATCACGGTCGCCGAGCCGCTGCCGCGGGCCTCGGGCAGCAAGGCGAGATCGTGGATGTAGTAGGTCGATGCAGCCGACGGAATGCTTCCGATCAGCAGGTTCAAGGCCGGCGGCCGACCGAGATGCCAGGGATGGCTCAGCACATAGCCGGCGATGCCGGCGCCCGTCCCGCGCAGCACCCGGCATCCATCAGGGTGGAGACGCAGGCGCTCCGCGAAAACACTCTTGTCCTCGGGATAATTCGGGTGCACGCGGGCTGCGATCCCATCGACATCGGCAAGATCGCCTGGCGCCATTGCGCGCCAACTCATGCGGCCCGCGCCGGCCTGGTTCTTCCTCACGCGCCCTTGCTCACTTGGCAAGCGCCAGCCGGCGCTCGCTGGCCGACAGCGCCGTCGGCCACAGCGCCTCCGTCGGCTGCCCGCGATGCAGTGCCTTGCCGACCTCGCAGATCGACAAGAAGGCCGCCGAGCGCGCCTCCTCCACCTCGAGCGGCTGCTCCGCGCTCGGGCTGCGGACCAGGCCCATCAGGCCGTTCAACGTCTGCAGTGCCGCTTCCGGCGGGCTCGCCTCCGCCGCCCTCAGCGCAACCACGATCTGCTGCGCCTTTTCCGATTCGGTCATCACGTCGGTCATCGTCTTTTCGTTTGCCCGTGCCTCACGGGAGAACGCTAGCAGCCGGACGAAGGTCGGGCAATGCTCGGGCAGACGGCACGCCAATGCCGAACGCGCAGTGCCGACGTGCGATTCTTTGCCGGTCCTGGCTCGGCCCTCTTGCGATGCTGCTTCGCCGGAAGCACGACGTCGACGACTTCTCGGTTTCGGGCCCGCGCCATGCAGCGCTCAGTGGGTGCGTGCATCCCCTCCGAGCGCCCGAGCCAGCACGCTTCGAAGCAGGCCGGCCTGTACCGCGCTCCCGCGCCAGGCCACGATCTGATCGGGACGGATCAACGCGAGGTCGGCCTCGTAGAGATCGCGCAGGGCCCTCGGCAAGGTGACGATCTCGACGTCGGCACGCAGCGGCCCCATGGCCTCACGTAGTTGATCCTCATCGAGGTCGCTGCCCTCACACCGCAGCAGCGTCCATTCGAAGCCGAAGCGATCGTACAGCGAGACGCCTTGCTCCAGCCAGGCATGCGGCGCGCGGCCGCCGGGACAGGCGCTCGGCACATAGGCGTTGGCTGCGTCCGGCGGCGGCCGGGTGCCATCGGAGAGGATGATCGGTGAACCATCATAGCGGCCGCCGAACGTGATCCCGGGGATGTTGAACTCCGCGCGCGCATGCTGATCGAGATGGGCGCCGGCGATGCGCCGTGCCTCGTCGCCGGCCGCGGTCGCGTCCTCGATCTCGGGCACCGCGGCAAACAGGCCGAGCAGATCCGCAAAGCCGCGCGCGTAGTCGGTGTTGCGCAGCGCCACCGGACGGCGCTCGGCCTCGTAGCTGTCGAGCAGCGCGACGGGGCTCGTTCCCTTGACGACGCTCGCGAGCTTCCAGCCCAGATTGACCGCGTCCTCGATCGCGGTGTTGTAGCCAAGTCCGCCGGTCGGCGTGAACAGGTGCGCCGCATCGCCGCCAAGGAAGACCCGGCCGCGCTGCATGCTCTCGGCGACCAGCGCATGCCCCGCCGTCCAGGTGAGATGCGAAAGCACCTCGCAGGGAATGGGCGCGCCGCAGGCGCGCTGGAACGCTGCCCGCGCATCATCGGCGGTGATCGCGCTTTCGTCCTCGCCGGGCCGAAGCTGGGTGTGGAAGGCAAACTCGTCGCGTCCGTTCACCGCGGCCATGAAGGCGCGGCGGTCGCGGTTGAAGCAGACATACATCCAGGCCCGCGCATGCGGGACGCTGGCGTAGAACTCCGGCGAGCGCAGATAGACCGCGAGCATGCGGCCGCCCATGAAATCGCGCTGCACGCCCGTCGTTCCGCCATAGGCGATCCCGAGCGACTGCCGCACCGGGGAGCGCGGACCGTCGGCCCCGATCAGGAAGTCTGCCGCGATCTCGAGACGCGCGCCGTCGCTGATACGCTCGACCTCGGCGGCAATGCCGCCGTCGGTCACGATATGGCCGATCAACCGGTGCCCGTAGTGCAACTGAATGCCGGCAAGCCGCGCCGCGTGCCTACGCAGGATCGCCTCGACGAATTTCTGCGACACCCGGTGCGGCAGCTCGGCCGCGCTCCATGAGCCGGACAGGCCCTTCACCAGTTCGGTCGCGCGCGCCGCGGACGGCAATTGAAAGCGCGCCAGCTCGTGACCCGTGTAGCGCGTGAAATAGGCGACGTCGGTCGGATAGTCGGCGGGCAGGCCGGCGCGCCGGACCTCGTCGGCGAAGCCGAGCCGGCGGAAATGCTCCATCGTCCGCGCCTGCGTCGCGTTGGCCTGCGGGTTGAAGGCCGTTCCCGGCTTCTCGTCGACCAGGATCGCGGACACGCCGCGGCGGCCAAGCTCGTTGGCCAGCATCAGCCCGCAGGGACCGCCGCCCACGATCAGCACCGAGGCGCTCAGACGTTCGATCACGGCGCTCCTCCTCGCAACGGAGGAATGCTACCGCGCCCCGCAAATTAGTCAAGCAGCCTGACTATCTGGCGTCATCGAGCGGGTCGAACGCGCGCCGTAGGCCGACAATCCCTGCAGAATGGCGTCCATCGCAGCCTTGCCGAGCTCCTTGCGCATCTCGGCTTCGGCGACGTCGACGGCATCGCCAAACGCCTCCAGCCATTTCAGTCCGTCTGGCGTGAAGCGGACCAGGCGCGCGCGCCGGTCGCTCGGATCGGCCTCCCGCGACACCAGCCCCAATTCGGCGCATTGATCGACCAGCTCGCCCATCGCCTGCTTGCTCATCGAGGCCCGCCGCGCCAGCTCGGTCAGCCGGGTGCCCTCGACGTCGAGGTTGCGGGTGAGGCTGACATGGGCGATCCGCGTCTCGCCGTGACCGCTCTCCGCCATCAATTGGAGAACCCGGGATTCGAACCGGCGCACCGCATTGTTGAGCAGCCGGCCGATATTGGCGTGACGCCATGCCGTCTGCCCGGTGGGCCGCGCCTTGCGTTGATCTCGCGCTGTCATATCGGGACTACCTCGCCATATCGAACCACGCCGGGTCAACGTCGCAGACGCAAGGTGAAATCGGGAAACGCGTGAGATGTCACGCGAAGAATGGTCGGAGCGGCAGGATTCGAGCCTGCGCCCCCAGCGCCCCGAACGCAAATAGCGAACGAAAAGGCCAATAGGGACAATGAAGTTTGCTCGTGATTGACGACCATTTTCGCCGTCTCTTCACAGGGGGTCGGTGGTCAACCGGTGGCCGGCCTGCTCACGTGCCAGGCGAGCCCGCTCTACCGTCGCCAATGCAAATAGCTTGACCGCCGCCGCGTCCCGTCGCCAGCTTTAGCAAATGTTCGCAATAGCCGCGAAGCTGGCCGTCAGCTCGTAGCAGCGCACGGCGCACGCAGTGATGCCACGCTTCGCCAGATCGGTGATCGTGCGGACGGTGACGCCAACAGGTCCCAAGTGCGGCGGCGCCGATGGTCTCAGCCATGATCCAAATTGCATCAGGCCGAAACGAGATCGTTAATGAAATGGTGAGGCCACTAACTAAAACGGTTACCCTATAGCATGACACAGCTTGATGTTCACCAAGCAATCCGCAAAATTGATTATTAGATGTACTATCTATTATGTCTTGGTTTCGCGAGGCAACAATTGCTGCAACGGCAAGCACCATGTGTGGGGCAAAATCTGCAACCCGTGCCACAAACCGAAGTATACTCGCATCTACCAATAGGCTCCGCCTTTATCGGCTTATGTGGAGCCCCTTTGGCATGTGCCACAGATAGGCCCAGTGGTATCAACACCGCGAGGAAGACAACCAATCGCATTGACCCTCCTTCTTGCTTGTCTTGCATCACATTCAAGAATTGACTTATATCGCAAACGCAACCCGTAGAAACGGCATTTATCAACCGCCGGTCAAATTAGGGAACATCGGGTGTGCGGGTCAGATTGATCTCGGGACGTCGAGAACTTTCTTTTTGGCAAGCGATATGCCGGAAGGCGGCGTCCCCCAGCCCGAAGCGGATGCCCTGAACCGCGCCACCAGCGCCGTGGAGATATTCCACAGCCTTGATGAAATGCGACTGGCCGAAGACGACGTTGGCGGCGTCCGGCTTGACGATCGGCACCACGGCCAGTTCCATGACTGTGCTCCTGCAAGGTAAGGTCCGCAGAGTCTATGCTGTCGTGACCATACCAATGCACGTCGTCGTGCTTCGGAGCAGCCATGCTGCGCGGCATGGAACGTCCGATCGAGCAACGCGGCTTCGATCGCTGACGGCGCACTCACCTTCATCCGGCTGACGCAGGCGGCCGCAACGGCGCTTTCATGCATTGCCGCGCATTGCGTCTTCCGCCGCCAGCATTTCGTCGAAGAGATCCCATGTACTCGACGCTTCGGCTTCTGACATCTTCCGGATGGCGTAACCGACATGAACCATGACGTGATCGCCGGGATCGATAGCTTCATGCTGAAGCAAAAACAGGCTCACCATGCGTTCGATGCCTTTGGCCTCGCATCGCGCCATGACTCCGTCACACTCGACGACCCGCATCGGGATGCCAAGGCACATGTCATTCCACCCCGCAATTACCTGGCTCCTGGGATCATAGTCCGATCGACGAACTCGATTTGACGTGGATCAAGATGAGGGCATCATATTCGCTGCATAGAATATAAAGCGCCTGATCTCGCGGGGTTCCTATGCGGACGCATGTCGCGGCGACTGATACGCTGGTGCTCGGACTCGGCAACATCCTGCTGAGCGATGACGGCATCGGCGTGCATGTCATTCGGGCCCTCGATGCACTGGAATGTGCGGGCGAGATGCCGCATCCTGTTGCTCTGCGGGATGGCGGGACGCTCGGGCTGTCCCTGTTTTCGGAGATCGAAGATTTCGGCTCGCTCATCGCCGTCGACGCCGTGGAACTGGGTGCGAAGCCCGGCACCGTCAAAATCTTTCAAGGTCCGGAGATGGACCGGCAGCTCACGGGAAAGAAGCGGACGGCTCATGAGGTCGCGCTTGCCGACCTGATGTCGGCGGCGCGGCTGACCGGCTGCGAGCCGGCGCGTCGGGCGCTGGTCGCAATTCAACCTGAATCCACGCAATGGGGCCTGTCGCTGACGCCCGCGGTTGGCGCGGCCATTCCCACCGCGTGTCAGCAGATCAAAACACTGCTCAGCAGGTGGCACCATGACAGTTGAAGCGGATGCCGCGGCAGGGTTCCGCACCGGGATGACCGACAGCCTGCTCCGCGAGATCGCCCATCACCTCGATGTGCTTGCCAGAACCGGGGCTTGCGCGGCGATCGATCTGTGCAGCCTGCCTCTCACGGCTGCGGACCGCAGCGAATTGGAAGAGCGGTTGGGCCATGGTGACGTGGAGGCCGTTTTGACCGCAGCCGGCACCAGCGAAGTCTGGGAGACACGCTATGCCGGCGTGTGGTGGGTTCGCCACCTGGGCGCCGGGGACAAGCTCGCCGCCGAACGCATCGAAATCACGGCGTCCCCGGATATCCTGACAAGCCATGCGGCCGACATCGCTGCGGCCAGCAACAAACTGGCTGAAGACCTGATCGACCGCGTCTCTTCAGAGGATGCCGAAGATGCATGAAACCCGGACGATCGGCGAGCTCTTGACGCAGCGGGGCGTCTCCCGCCGCGCCCTGCTGAAATATACGACCTATCTTGCCAGCCTTCTGGCGTTGCCCCCGATGGCCGCGAAGGGCATGGCGGAGGCGTTGGCGAATACGCGGCGCCAATCCGTGATCTGGCTCTCGTTTCAGGAATGCACGGGCTGTACGGAATCGCTGACGCGTTCTTTCGGTCCGACCATCGAGGACATGATCTTCAATCTCATCTCGCTCGACTATCACGAAACGCTCATGGCGGTGTCGGGTGCTGCCGCGGAAGCGGCCCGCCTCGCTGCCATGAAGGAGAACAAGGGCAAATATGTCGTCGTGGTCGATGGCTCCGTTTCGACGAGAGATGGCGGGGTCTACTCCACCAACGCCGGCAAGACCAACCTCGAGGTGCTGAAGGAGACGGCCGCGGATGCAGCCGCGGTGATCTCCGTCGGGACCTGCGCGGCCTTTGGCGGCATTCCGCACGCAAATCCCAACCCCACCGGCGCAGTTCCTGTCAGCGACATCATCACCGATAAACCGGTGATCAATGTCTCCGGTTGCCCGCCCATTCCGGAAGCCATCGCTGGCACGGTCGCCTATTTCGTGACGTTCAACAGGCTTCCCGATCTCGACGACAAGGGCCGGCCGAAAGCGTTTTTCGGCGATACGATTCATGACCGCTGCTATCGCCGGCCATTCTACGACAAGGGGCAGTTCGCCAAGCAGTTCGACGACGAGGGAGCGCGCAAGGGCTGGTGCCTCTATGAGGTCGGCTGCAAGGGGCCCGTGACCTACAACGCGTGCGCGACCGTGAAATGGAATGGTGGCGTCTCGTTCCCGATCCAGTCGGGACACGGCTGTCTGGGCTGCTCCGAACCGAACTTCTGGGATCGCGGCAGCTTCTACCAGCCACTTTCCTCGAACACGTTGAATGATCCGGAGATCATCGGCGGCGCCGCGGCTACGGGCGCGGCGGTCGGGATTGCCAGCGCGTGGCTGGCGCGGCGACGCAAACAACGAGCGGAGAGGGAGCCCCAGCCATGAGCCTGCTGGATTTCGTGCGCGGGCCCGCGATCGAGATCGCAATCGCGATATTCGTGGGCGGCGTGTTGTGGCGGCTCGCGTCGCTGTTGCTGCTGCCCTGGACCAACGACAGATCGGCGAAGCGAGCCGATGCACCGCATGCCGTGGTTGGCGCGTTCCGTGGCTTCGTGCGTCACCTATGGCCCGCAAACACCTATCTGCGCGCCTCGCTGTTCAGCACGGTGAATGGCTATGTTTTCCACGTCGGCCTTGCCATCGTCGTGTTCGGACTGGCGCAGCACATCCTGTTCCTGCGTGGATTGTTCGGCTTTTCATGGCCGAGTTTGCCCACCGGCGTGATCTCGGGCGTGTCGGTGCTCACGCTGGCATCGCTCCTGGCCGCGCTGGCTCGACGAATGACGAGATCCGGTCTTAAGACTGCTTTCGACGCTCGACGACTACTTCAGCTGGCTGGTGACGTTCCTTCCAGTCGTGACGGGGCTCATCGCGGTGAGCCACTTATGGGCTCCGTACGAGACGCTCTTGTCCGTGCACATCCTGACCGTGTGCCTGTTCCTGATCTGGTTCCCGTTCGGAAAGCTCATGCATGCCTTCCTCGTCTTCCTGACCAGAAGCGAGACCGGGATATTCTACAGCCGCCGGGGAGTCGAGATATGAACCAGCGCATCGTCGTCGATCCCATCACGCGCATTGAAGGGCACCTGCGGATCGAGGCGGAAACAGATACCCAGGGCGCCATCACCGGTGCGTACAGCTCCGGCACGATGGTGCGTGGCATCGAACTGATCCTGAAAGGACGCGATCCGCGCGAGGCCTGGGCTTTCGCGCAGCGCATCTGCGGCGTCTGCACGCTGGTCCACGGCATCGCCAGCGTCCGCGCCGTGGAGAATGCGCTGGGATACGCCATTCCGCCGAACGCGCAACTCATCCGCAACCTGATGATTGCCGCGCAATATGTGCACGACCATGTCATGCACTTCTATCATCTGCACGCGCTCGACTGGGTCGACGTGGTGTCGGCGTTGAAGGCCGATCCGGCGGCGACGTCGCAATTGGCGCAATCGATCTCGAGCTATCCGAAGTCGAGTCCGGGCTATTTCGCAGACACGCAAAAGCGACTGAAAGCCTTCGTCGATGGCGGCCAGCTCGGCATCTTTGCAGGTGGATTCTGGGGACATCCCGGATACAAGCTGCCGGCCGAAGCCAATCTGATGGCG
The DNA here is from genome assembly GCA_050641875.1 of Bradyrhizobium oligotrophicum. GTDB lineage: Bacteria > Pseudomonadota > Alphaproteobacteria > Rhizobiales > Xanthobacteraceae > Bradyrhizobium > Bradyrhizobium oligotrophicum_B. The sequence goes on along the minus strand of CP192619.1, from coordinate 4,111,810 downwards.
GTCGCACATTATCTGGAAGCGCTCGCCTGGCAGCGCGAGGTGGTGCAGCTCCACACCGTCTTCGGCGGCAAGAATCCGCATCCGAATTTCCTGGTTGGCGGCGCCCCGTCAGCGATCAGCCTGAATACCGGCGGCACCGCCATCGGCATCGACGGCCTGCAAACGGTCAAGACCGTGATCGGCCGAATGAAGGATTTTGTCGAGCAGGTCTATCTGCCGGACACGCTGGCCATCGCCTCCTTTTACAAGGACTGGTTCGCGCGCGGCGAAGGCGTGGGCAACTTCCTGACCTACGGCGACTTCCCCGAAAAGGGCATGGACGACCCGGCAAGCAGGCTGATCCCGGCGGGCGCGATCCTCAATCGCGACCTGACCAAGATCCATCCCGTCGACATGAACAACTCGGAGGAAATCCAGGAGTTCGTCTCCCATTCCTGGTACGACTACGCAAGCGGCAAGGACAAAGGCCTGCATCCCTACGAGGGCGAGACCAATCTGCATTACACCGGTCCCACGCCCCCTTCGAGCAGCTCGATGTCGGTGCGAGCTATTCCTGGCTCAAGGCGCCGCGCTGGAAGGGCCATGTCATGGAGGTCGGCCCGCTCGCGCGCGTGCTGATGCTCTATGCCAAGGGTCACGAGCCGACCCGCGAACTGGCCGGTTACGCACTGGGCAAGCTCGACCTGCCGCTGACGGCGATGTTCTCGACCATGGGACGCACTGCGGCGCGCGCCCTCGAAAGCAAGATCGTCGTCGACCAGATGCTGACCTGGTACGACCGTCTTCTTTCCAACATCCGCGCGGGTGACCTGAACGTTCACAATTCGAACAAGTGGGATCCCTCGACCTGGCCCACCGAAGCCAAGGGCGTCGGCTTCATGGAAGCGCCGCGCGGGGCGCTGGCGCATTGGGTGGTGATCAAGAACAAGCGCATCGACAATTATCAGGCCGTGGTGCCCTCGACCTGGAACGCGGGGCCGCGCGATTCCAAGGGCCAGCCCGGACCTTACGAAGCGGCGTTGATGGATCGCCACACGCTCCACGATCCTCGGCAGCCACTCGAGATCCAGCGCACGATCCACAGCTTCGATCCGTGCATTGCGTGCGCGGTGCACGTGATCGATCCCGACGGCGAAGAGCTGATACAATTGCGGGTGAGGTAAGGCGATGGGCGGCGAAATCGACGTCAAAGCAGCCACGAGAACGTTCCTGGCTCATACCGAGGAACATCTGGTCAGCTATCTCGAGGCCTGCGTGCATTGCGGGAACTGTGCCGAAGCCTGTCACTTTTATCAGGCCTCCGGAGATCCACGGCATACGCCCGCCTACAAGCTGTTTCCGATCGCCAAGGCCTATCGCCGGCAGAAATTCCCGCTCTCCCTGTTCGCCCCCGCGTCACGGAAGAGGACCTCAAGGATTGGGAGGAACTGCTGTTCGATACCTGCACCATGTGCGGTCGATGCACTACGATCTGTCCGATGGGGATCGACATCGCGTCCATCGTGGGCGGCGCGCGGCAGGCCTTCGTAAAGGCGGGGCTTGGACCGAAGGACCTTCTGCAGGCCGCGGACAATTCGCGCGATCATGGAAGCCCGCTGGGCGTGACGGCCGACAAGCTGCGCGATCGCATCGAATGGCTCGAAGATGAGCACGACGTGCCCATCGCGCTCGACAAGGACAAGGCCGACATTCTGCTGACGCTCTCGTCCGTCGAAACGATGAAATACCCCGATTCCGTGGTGGCCATGGCCAAGCTGCTCAACCACGCCGGCGTCGACTGGACGCTGAGCACGAAGGGCTACGAAGCCACGAATTTTGGCTATCTGGCCGGCAAGGCAGACGTTGCCGGGATCATGGTTCAGCGGATCACCGAGGCCGCCGAGGCGGTCGGAGCCAAGACGGTCGTGATTCCGGAGTGCGGCCACGCGTTCGGTGTGCTGCGCTGGTCGGGCGCCAATATGCTCGGCCGCCCCCTGCCCTTCGCGGTCGTGCACATTTCGGAATTCATGGCGCAGCTCAAGCGGGACGGCAGGCTGAGGCTGAAGCCGTTGGAGGAGTCGATCACCTATCACGATCCTTGCCAGATCTCCCGTCGTGGCGGCGCGACCGAAGATGCGCGATTCCTCCTGCAGGATTTCGCCAAGGACTTTCGCGAGATGACCCCGACCGGAAATCTCAACTGGTGCTGCGGTGGCGGCGGCGGCGGTGCAGGCGATCGCGCGCGCAGCTGATCTTCGCCACAAGGTATTCAAGATCAAAATGGATCAGGTGGAGAAGACCGGCGCAAAGACGATGGTCTCGGCATGCTCGAACTGCCGGCTGACCATGGACGAGAGCAAGGCCCACTGGAAATGGGAAGGCGGTCTCGCAAGTCTAGTGGAGATCATTGCGGACCACCTGATCGAGGACACCCCAGCGAAGACGCAAGAGTGACGGTTCACAGCCGTACGCCTTGCCGCGTGGGCAAACGGCGGCGCAGCGCAACCGCGGAGCGGCGCAGACTGCACCGGTCCCCTCCGTTCGTTGCGGTTCCGATCTCGATCACGACGAAAGGCATTTCGGCGTGGCAGAGATCGCGCAGCGTCAGGACGTTCGCCTGATCAGGAATTCGAACTGCTTGCCTTCCGACTTCGATTCCAGAAGATCATTTCCGGTCGTGCGGCAAAACGCCTCGAAGTCTTTCACAGCGCCGGGATCGGTGGCGATCACCTGAAGCGTACCACCGATCGGCACGTCCTTGAGCGCCTTCTTCGCGCGCAAGATCGGCAGCGGGCAGTTCAATCCCTTGGCATCGAGAACCTGGTCAGCCATCCTGTCTCTCCGTAATTTCTGGTGCTGGGTTCGTGACACGTTCAAATGAACAGGTTGATGTCGCTCTTGGTCGCCGTCTCGATGTAGGTCGCAGCGCCGCCGAGCACCGGCCCCTCGATCATGTCGTCCTTGGTGTACTCGAACAGATCCATGGTCATCTGGCAGGCGATCATCTTGACTTCGGCCTCGATGGCCATCGTGCGCAACTCCTCTATCGATGCGACCCCCTTCTTCTTGATCAGGTTCTTCATCATCGTCGTCGCCGCCGCGTCGACGCCGGGGATCGCCGATACGAGATTCGGCATGCCGATGTGCATTCCGAACATCGGCATCTCCATGGCCGGATTGCCGAGCGTGGAGATCTTCAGGTCGAGATCCTTCTTGAGCAGCGTCAAGCCGTAGAAGGTGAAGAACATGGTCACGTCGAGGCCCATGGCCGCCGCTGTCGTGGCCAGGATGAAGGGCGGATAGGCCCAATCCAGCGTGCCCTTGGTGACAATCATCGACATGCGCTTGGTGTTGTTATCATCGGCCATTGCATCTCTCCCTTTGGTCTCTCGCAGGCGCAACCGCCCGCATCATTGGAGTCCTGCTTTCCAACGCACGACCATCAGCACGAGGATCGCGAGGAACAACGTCTCGGCGACGATCAGCGCGATCGCCCGGCCGCCAACGTCAGCCATCGCCTTCAGCGACGTCTTCATCCCGAGCGCTGCGATCGCCGTCACCAGGCACCACCGTGAAATGTCCTTGATGATGGCAAGCAGGAATGCGGGAATGACGCCGGCGCTGTTGAGCATCACCAGAACGGCGAAAACCACCAGGAACCCCGGCAATTGGCGCCCGGCCTTGCCGACCTGATGGGCACGGAACACGTAGGACAGCGTCACCACGACCGGCAGCAGCATGGCAACCCGGAGCAGCTTGGTGAAGGTCGCGACGGTCCCGGTCTCCTCCGACACGCTGAAGCCGGCGCCAACCACTTGCGCCACGTCGTGAATGGTGCCGCCAAGAAACATGCCGACTGCTGCGTGATCGAGATGGAATCCCGCGATCACCAGCGGATAGACGATCATCGCGATCGTGCTGAGCGCGGTCACGCCGATCACGGTAAAGACCGTGTCGCGTTCGTGGTGCTCTCCCTTGGGCAGCACTGACGAAATCGCAAGCGCCGCCGACGCTCCGCAAATCGCCACGGCCCCGGAGGTGAGGATTCCGAACGGCCGGCTCAAACCCATGGCACGGGAGGCTAGCGTGCCGAACAGGATGGTCAGGATCACCGCGCCGACGACCGTGATCACGGGCGTCGGACCGAGCTTCATGATCTCGGCAATCGTGATCTGCGCCCCGAGCAGGCCGACGGCGACGCGCAGGATGCGCTTGAGGCGAGTTCGATGCCGGCAACGCAGCGCCCCTCCTGCGACAGGAAATAGAAGGCCATCCCAAGCAGCAAGGCGAACAGCATGACCGGCCCGCCATAGTGCTCGGACAGGAAGGTGGCCGCGATCGCGATGATCAAACTGGCCAGTACACCCGGGAAATAAGTCTGCAGCGACATGAAGGCCGCGAGGCCGCGACTTATCATCGATGTCCTGATTGCGGCGGTCTCGGTCACGGCCTGTCCACGTCCTTACGCGCAGCCGGCGAAATTCTCGGCAGCCATCTTCGCTTCATAAGGGGCGGCGGCCGCCGTGCCCGGAACGAGGCCGGCCTTGGCAGCAGCCCAGTCCTTCGGGCGCACCTTGACCATCCATCCCTCGCCATATGGGTCGGTGTTGGCCAGCTTGGGCGCTGCGCTCATTGCATCGTTGACCTCGAGGATTTCCGCATTGAAGGCGACCTTTGCCGGGCCGACCCACTTGCCGGACTCGATCGTGGCGCAGGACTTGCCCGCATCGACCGACCGGCCGGCCTTCTTTGGTGTGAAGGCGACAAGCTGACCGGCCATGGCCGCCGCCACAGCGGTCATCCCGAGCGTCACGGTGCCGTCGGCGTTCTCGCGATACCAGATGTTGTTTTCGACGTCGTAGAGAAGGTCGTCGGGAAGGTTGCAGCCGCGGACGATGGGCATCGTCTTCTCCTTGTCTCAAACGGTTTCGTTGGCCTGAATCGATGCATCAAGTTGACGTAGCGTCCGGGACGCGCAGCAGAATTCGCCGAGCCCGGCCACCTCCAGCTTGCCGCCGATGAACAGCATAAGGTGCCGCGCGACCATGGCGCCCAGCCGCAGCCGCCGGGCGACCTCCGCGTGGCCTGGCTCGAGGCGCACCAGATTATAGTGATAGACGAGCTCGCGGCATGTTTCGCGGCAGGCGTTGAAGCTTGCATCGCCGCGCGCACCCTGCCGATGCAGCGCCAGCAGGCGAAACGTCTCGACCTTTCGATCGGTCGGGATCTCGCCGTGCGCAGCGAACCATGTTTCGAGAATCGTTTCGCCGAGTTGCAGCAACTCCTCGGCAAGCGGCGCGGCGGCCGCCTCGAGGGCAGCATCGGACGCGGCCAACATGTCGTCGAGCCGCTTCGCGACCTTGTCGAGGCTCGTGGTACCGATATCCGCCATCAGCCGAGCCCCCGCGCACGCAACAGACCGATCGAGATCCGAGAAATTCTCCTGCACACCGACCTTGCGCGCCGACAGCCCGAGCGCCATGCCGAGGAGCTGGGTGAAGTACAGGATCTTGACGCTCGTCTTGCGGCCGAAGACCTTTTCGGCGCGCACCTGATGCATTTCAAGCCCGGTGTGGCAGGTCGGGCATTCGGTGGCGATCACGTCCGCGCCGCAGGCCTCGGCCGTCGTGAGCAGGTTGAGAACGAGCTTGGTCGAGGTGTCGCTGTCGGACAGCGTGTGAGCACCGCCACAGCATGCCGTCTTGAGCGGGTACTCGACATTCTCGGCCCCCGCCGCAGCCAGCAGGTCGTCCATGAAATGGGGCTTCGAGGTCGATTCCGAGCCGGGCCCCTTGTCCTTTTCCGGAAAGATGTGGCGCGGCCGCGTGTACATGCAGCCGTAGTAATTGGCGACCTTCAGACCCTTGAGCGAGTTCTTCACGCGCGCCTTCAGGCCTTGTTCGCCGACCGATTCCTTGATCCAGTCGAGCGCGTGAATGGTCGTGACCTTGCCCGCTTCGTAGGTCTCGTGGCCGGCCTTGCGCGACAGTCGGTCCGTCACTTCACGCGACGCGGGATCCTTGGCGAGGTCGTATTCGGCCTTCTTGAGATTGTGATAGCAGCCGTTGCACGGCGCCATCACGGTATCGAACCCCATCGCATCGGCGATCGAGAGGTTGCGGGCCGACAGATAGGTCTGCAGCTTGGGATCGACGTTCTTGACCTCCATGGCGCCGCAGCAGTTCCAGTTCTTGAGCTCGACCAGATCGAGGCCGAGTGCCTTGCCGACTTCCTTGGTCGAGCGGTTGTAGGCGTGCCCGGTTCCTTCGAGAGCACAGCCCGGATAGTAGGCGACCTGCTTGTATTTGCCGCTCATCACTCAGCTCCCTGAACGTCCAACCGAAGCGCCTTGCGGGCAGCTGCTTCGCACTCACGGACATACTCGTCGATCGCGAGGCTGGCGGCACCCCATCCGCGCGTGCGGGGACGGACCACGCTGGCAAGTCCCAACTTCACCAGGAGGCCGACCGGCAATCGGCTGGCGAGACTGCGTATCAGTTCGACAAGCCACCCCTGCGACAGGGACTGCCCGGTCCGCGCGAAGAACCGGCGCAGCACGCGGCCTTCCTCGATCTTGCCGGTGGCGAAGACCTGCTCGGAGAAGACCTCATCGAACGCGGTGGACGGCTTCTTCTCGGTATAGCCCTTCAGCTCCAGCCAATGCGCCGTGGCCTTCATCACGCCTTCGGGACTGACGTCGCGCGGACAGGCATAGGTGCACTTGTTGCAGGAGACGCACTGCCAGATGATGTCCTTGTCACGCAGCAGCTCGCTCTCGAAGCCCATGCGGATCAGGTAGATCCAATAGCGCGGGTTGAAGTCGGGATTCACGGCGTTGATCGTGCAGGCGTTGGTGCAGGAGCCGCATTGCCAGCAGCGGTGGATGAACTCGCCTCCCGGGAGCGCCGCGATCTCCTCCTGCATCTGCTCGTTGTAGTCGGTGATGGCGCGTGAGGTGATGAACGTGCTCCAGTGCCCGGAGACATCGACGCCATCGATTTCCAGGTGCTCATGCGTGACGAGATTCTCGGGCCGGATCAGCGATTTTTCGTGAATCGGCATGGATGTTCCCTCATTCGCTCAGCAGGCGAGGCTGCCCGAGCACATAGGCGCTGCCATCGATCAGCTTCAGGCGGGTGCGACCCGACTCGGTATCGACCGCATCGAGCCCCAGGAGACGGCGAGTATGCGCCATCCCGTCCGCCTTGAAGCCTCCGCAGAAGTCCGCGTGCAGGAACTGGCCGCCCTTGTCGTTGATATAGCTTGCATAGGTGTGGGCGCAGAGCAGATCGACGTAGAAGGCCAGATCGCGGAAGACACCGTTCGCCTGCAGGAAAGCTTCGAGCTCCTCGCGTAGCGTCGTGAAAGTGGCGAGACCGTCACCGACGGCGATCGTGCCGGCGTCGGCATCCTCGTCGTACCATATCTCGCGCAACACGCCGGTATTGACCCTGGCGTCCCACATCCAGCGCGTCATCAGCGGATAGCGGTCCGGCGCGGTGAAATGAAGGATCTCGGCCGCAAGATCGCGCGACCAGCGGTGCTCGCGACCGGCCGGAAAGCTCGTGACGAACGCGGCGACGCGCTGGTCGGTGGTGCCGAGATCGGACCATCCGCACAGCAGGGCCTCGAGCCTGCCGCGCATCGCCGCGAATCCGTTGCGGCCGAGCCACGCACCCACACGCCGGCGCACCGGCGTGATGAACGTGGCAAGGTCGCAGAATTCGGCCTCGGTCAGCTCACTGACCCGCCCCTTGCCCAGCACCTCCTCGAACAGCGAGGCCTTGAGCGCGAGCGCCCCGACATAACGCTCGACGCCACCGGTGTCGTCGGCGGATTCCACGAGGTTCTCGAACGCCCGCCGCAGCCTGGGGCCGGACAGATCAAGCACCGGCCGCGTCGGCTCGGCCACCGCCGTGCCCTTATGGCTGGTGATCGGCCACATCACTCGGCCGCTTCCATCATGGCGTCGCGGAGCAGGGCCAGCGCGGCCATCGCTGCCGATTGGCCCTGTGCGATGGAATCGTCGATGGTCTCAGGCCCGGTCGCCGCGCCGGCGACGAAGACGCCGGGCCGCGAGGTCGCCGATGTGTTGGAATAGACCGATGCCTTCTGGATATGGCCATGCTTCTGCAGTTTGACGTCGAACACGGCCGACAACGTCATGTTGTCGACATTGGGATCCATGCCGATGGCGTGCACCACCATGTCGAACGGAATCGAGATCGGCCGCTTCACCAGCGTGTCCTCGCCCTTCACGATCAGCCGCCTGCCGTCTGACGTCACTTCGGCGATCCGCGCCTTGATGTATTTGACGCGATGCTTTTCCTGGCTTTCCCAGTAGTAGAGATCCTCGTAGAGGCCGAAGGTGCGGATATCCATGTAGTAGATATACACGTTGCACCGTGGCACCGCCTCGCGGATCTCCATGGCGATGTTGGCGGAGACCGTGCAGCAGATCTTCGAACACCACTCGCGACCGATCTGGCGGTCGCGCGAGCCGACGCATAGCAGGATCGCGACCCGTTCCGGCTCGCGTCCGTCGGACGGACAGCGCACGCCCTTGCCTGAGGAGAGCATCTGCTCGACCTGGGTCGTCGTGACCACATCAGGGTAGGTGCCGAACCCCCATTCCGGCTTGTTGACGGAATCGAAATGTGTGAACCCGGTGCACAGGATCGCCGCCCCCGCCTCCAGCACCGTGCCATCCGACAGCGTCACGCGGAAGTCGCCGGGGCTGCCCGAGAAGGCTTTCACCGTGACGCGCCTTCGATCTCGATACGGCTGTCGGTTTCGACCCGGCGCACCATGCCGCCGATGGCGTCCTTGGCCCATTCGCCGGACGGCACCAGCTTGGCGTAGCCTGACTGGATCGGCGCGCCGCCGAGCTGCTCCGCCTTCTCGACGAGAACGACGGGCTGGCCGGCGGCGGCCAGCGCATGCGCGGCGGAAAGCCCCGACGGCCCACTGCCAACGATGAGAACGGGACGGGTCATGATACGGCTCCTGGCAAGGCCGCTGCTGGCTTGACATAGCCCGGGCCCGACGTAATCGCGCGTTTGGGGTCGTAAAGCGTTTCGATGCGGCCGGCCTTGACCTCATCGAGATAGGCCTCGAACTCGGCCTTGGCCTTCTGCCAGTCGATGCCGAGCTTCTCGAGCAGGCCCTCGAACGGCGAGGCGTGCCAGTGAAGCTGCGCGAGCTTGTATGGATGCGCACCGAGGGCGAGCGCCGCGAACTGGCAATCGGCCATGACCGGCAGCGCGTAGACCTTGTCGACGGCTTTGCCGATCCACTGGTTCTTGTCGAGCGTGGTGATGCAACCCGTGTCGTGGCCGATCATGACGTCCGCCCTCGCCTCCTCGACCGCGACCCTGATCTTGCGGTCGATGGCGAAGGAGCGGGTGAACTCACGTTCGCCAATGATATGACGAAAGCCGAAGCCGCAGCAGTCGTACCAGGTGGAGTAGTCGATCACCTGGGCGCCCAGCGCCTGCATCAGGCCGGTCGATACCGCCACGCGGTTGCCGTCCATGACGGTGTCGTCATAGATCACGTCTTCCGGAACCATCTTGTAGACGCTGACAGGCCGGATGAACGGTGGCACGGAGGCTGCTCACGTCGATGACCTGCCGCTCCCGGATGCGGTGGCGCATGACGTGCAGCCACTCGGAATAATGCACGATCTCTTCGGGGATCAGCAGCTTGCCGTCGACCAGGCGGCCCAGCTTGCCGAGAATCTTCTTCACCTGCTCGCGCAGTTCGGCCGAATGCATCAAGAAGATGCGCATCTCCTTGTAGTTGCCGAACGAGGTGCCGCAGTGGACCAGCGGGAAGTAGGTCCCGACCGGCAGACCCTGCGCCTTGGCCGACATGTATGCCTGGTGGAAGTTGCGCAGGAAGACGGCGGCCAGACTGACGACATTGCCGACTCCGGAGCCGTGATAATTCCAGGCGGTGCAAGAGGTTTGATCGGTCTCGTCGAGATAGCGCACGCCGAGCTGGTTCATCAGCCACATCACGCTCGACGGATACCCCGGGATATTGCCGCACTGCCCGCAGGATTTGTGCTGCCAGAGGTTGGTGGTGGGAATGCGCTTGTCCCAGCCGTACAGCGTACGCGCCACCACCGGCTCGTGGCGCTCGTCGATCCGATGGACGACGATTTCGCCGTCCTTCTCCAACTCCCACATCGCGTCGCGGATATCGTGGACGCGCTCCTTGTTGGTCAGCATCGAGCGACGGTCGATCCTGGTTTCCACCCATGCCGTCGCCGCCTGCGCCTCGCTCGGCGTCAGGTTGGAAGGGCGCCACTCCGCGCCAAAGCCGGCGTAAGCCGACTGACTGTCACTGCGCTTTTCGTCCATCGTTTCCTCCGTCGTCCACCGCAGCGATTAATCTCGCCGTCTGTTGTGGTCGTCTCAGCGGCCTATTCTTCCTGCTGCTCTTCAAGCCACTCGTTGTATTCCTCGCGCTTCTCATCCATCACGTCACTGACGACATCGAACAGGTTCTCGTCGATCGTCTCGAGCTGATCGAGCACGCCGGTCGCTTCCCAAATGGTGTAGAGTTCGACGGACGTCTTCAGGTTGACCTCCCAGGCCGTGTCCATGGTGTGCATGGTCGGGACCGGAATGGCCTTGCGCAGGATATTGAGCGGGGCGTCGACCTTGGCGACGTTCGGGCCCCAGTCGGGAAACGCATCGCGCGTGATCATGTTTGGCGCGAGCTGATTTCCCGTGGAAATGACCTTCAGAAGCACCCGCGAGAACGGCCGCAGCACGTCCTTCGCCGACTGCATGCCGTGCTTGATCGCGACCTCGCGCATGATCATGACGAGCCCGCCCGGCGAATTTTCGAACGGACAGCGGGCGGCACAGGTATAGCACTGGGCGCAGGACCAGATCTTCTCCTGCATCGCGTCGTAGATGCCTTCGAGATTCTCGGTCCACAGCAGCTGGACAATCTCGCGGGGCGAATAGTCGTAGTAATGTGCCGAGGGACAGGTCGCGGTGCAGATGCCGCAATTGAGACAGCCATGCAGCTCATGATCGTAGAGGACGTGCGAGCGAATGTCCTCGAACACCTCTTCCAGCTTCTCATAGGGAACGACCGGCGCCTCGGAGACCGGGTCGCCGATGGCCGTCAGCTGCATTGAAGCTCCGCTCGTCATCTGGCGGCTCCTCTCAGTAGGTCAGCACCTTGGCATCATCGTTTTCCATCACTTCCTCGATGACCTTTGCACCCCCGACGATGCCCTCGCATTCAGGGATCAGATCCTGCTCGGTCATATCGAACAGATCGAGGTTCGGAGAGCAGCAATAGAACTTCACTCCTGCACCGTGCGCGTCCTTGATGAAGTCATAGACGGTCTTCGGAGACCCGGGCTTGACCACGAGCTTCTCGGCCACGCCCTTTTTCATGAGCTGCCCCGACGTCGCGGTACAGACGACCTCCACCTCGTAGTCCATCGCCGCGGCAACGGTGGCCTGGAAGAACGGCGCGCCCAGTTCCTCGCCGTTGCGAGGATCGGTATTGACCATGATGATGATGAGCTTTTTGGCCATTCTTACGATGTCCTCCCGATCATCTGCTATTGAGCGTGCGCAACGCACATCTACAAACGAGCGTGCACAATAAGTTTATCTTGAGGCGCATCACCTTGGAGTTGATGAAGATCAACAAGCCCAAGAACCGAAGTCCTGGGTGAACAACAAGCTCACATCGAATTCATCCAATCCATCGGACGAACGCACAAAACATATTCCATTTTTTGAATGACATCTATAGGCTGAAGAAAATAATTCGTTGCTCGGGAGAACGGTCCTAAGGGAGCGGCCGCATCAAATGCGTCGACTCGATCAAACCAATCATCAGCGGTCCGAGCGCCGCAGCGATATCGCGCTGCACCACGCGCAAGTCGGCGAGCGTTTCCGCCGTGCGATCAGGACATTCGTCGAATTCCATGATCAGATCCTCGATCATGGCCGACTTGATTCTGGGATGGCCGAGGAACCCGAAGCAGTTATCACGAAGTTGAAACACCGCCGGCTCCCCGCAGAGTCGATCGCGAGAACACGGGCATCGGCCGGCAGCACCGGGCGATCGCGCATGTAGATCGCGACAGGAAAGGATTGCGGCAGATGACCGCCGAGCGCCGCGGGATCGACCCGTCGGGCCGTCTCCACAACGAAGCGGAGCGGAGCTTCCTGAGTGCCGCCGCCGCACGCGGTTGCAAGCATGCAGCTGCCGGCCCCGATGCCGATGACGGGCAGGCCGCGCGTCAGGAAATCCCGTACCAACCGCAACTCCGGCCCGAGGCTCGGAAGCAGGTTGCCGCTGACGACTCCGGAGCGGTCCGGCACCAAGAACAACGAGACCGTCGAAGTCCCCAGCCGTCGCAGGCATGGATCCTCCGGCCGCAAACGGCCGGCAATAGCGAAAGCCGACGTTGCGACCTTCGAATTGATCTTCCATCAAGCCGAGATAGTCCGCTTCAAAGTGCTGCAGGACGCAGAGTGTCTTCATGGCGAACCGCGACAACTGATGAAACATCAATGACGACCGAAGCCGACGGCAGACCTGCAATATATATGTTTTTTCGCATATGAAAAGCGAGGAACGCAATGGCGTGGTATGAGAAGCTGCAGGAGATCGAGCCGCTCGACGACCTGTGTTTTGATCGCGTGTTGGTCGATGAACTCGAGGCGGCAGCCCGCGAGCGCGCACTCGGACCGATGCGGTTCTACACGCCGACGTTCCGCGCCTATGCCAGCGAGGAACTCAAGGGCTGCGGCAAAGCGAGTTTTCCCGCCTTTTCCATCACGGGCGCCGCTTGTGCGCTGAATTGCGATCACTGTCAGGCGAAGATCCTCGAACCGATGATCGCGGCAACGACCCCGGACGAACTCGACCGCAAGGTACGCGATCTCGTTCTGCCTCAGGCGATCTGCGCGGGTTCCTGCTCTCGGGTGGATCCAACCGCCGCAACGAGGTTCCGTACGATCGCTTCTATCCGACCATCGAGAAGCTCAAGCGCGACTTTCCCCATCTGCGCATCGCCGTCCATTCCGCGTTGCTCGACGAACGGCGCGCCCGATCCATGGAGGCCGCCGGGGTCGACGTCGCGATGCTCGACGTGATCGGCTCGCAGCAGACGATCCGCGACGTCTATCACCTCGACCGCCCTGTCGCGGATTTCGAGGCGACGCTGGCCGCGCTCTCGGGCACCAAGATGCAGGTCGTGCCACACATCGTCATCGGTCTGCACTATGGCCGGCTGCTCGGCGAAGAGACCGCGCTGGACATCGTTTCGCGCCATCCGGTCGCCGCGTTGATCCTGGTGGTGGTAACGCCGATCTATGCGCCGCCGGATCGACCCTTCGCCACGATATCCACCGACGACGTGGCGAAGGTGCTGGTCGCCGCGCGGCAACGGATCAATCACGCGCCGGTTCAACTTGGCTGTATCCGCCCCGCAGGCCGCCATAAGCTGATGACCGACGCATACGCCGTCATGGCGGGATTTGACGGTATCGCCTATCCCGCGGACGGCATCGTAGCTCTCGCCCGCGCCATCGGCCGGCCGGTCGAGCAGGAGCATGCCTGCTGCTCGATCGCGCTCGACGGCCTCGCCGGACGGCGGGCTTGCGCAGCCTGAGGTGCACGATGAACGCCGAGGCAGCGGATATCGTCGTCGTCGGGCTTGGACCGGCCGGGAGCCGTGCGGCTGCAGTCGCCGCGAAGGCCGGCTACCGCGTCGTCGCCGTCGATCGCCGGCCCGAGGCGGGTCGCCCGGTCCAGTGTGCCGAGTTCGTGCCCGCCATGATCGAGCGGGACGTTCCGAACATCACGGCCGTCGCCCAACAGAAGATCACGCGCATGCTGACCTTCACCGAAGCGACGGATTGCGAGGAAACGCGCGATTTCCGCGGCTGGATGATCGATCGCGCCGCCTTCGATCGAATGCTTGCCGATGAGGCGGCGAATGCGGGAGCCGCGTGCCGATACGGCACCTCCGTGGTTGCCATCGGCATCGACGGCACAATTCATACGTCGGACGGTCTTGCCCTGAAACCGCGCGTCCTGATCGGCTGCGACGGCCCCCGTTCGCGGGTCGGCGCGGCGATCGGCCAGACCAATCGCGCGCTTGTCGAGACGCGGCAGCTGACCGCGCCGCTGATCGTGCCGCACGATGCCACGGATATCTTCCTGAGCGCCGACTATCGCGGCGGCTATGGCTGGCTGTTTCCCAAGGGCGCCGTGGCCAATGTCGGCGTTGGCGTCATGATAGAGGACCGGCGGCGACTGAAACCGATGCTCGCCGCGCTCTTCGCCTCGCTGTCGGCATCGCGCCGCATCGGAACGCACCCGTTCGCGTTGACGGGCGGGGCGATACCCGTGGGCGGCAGGGTGGGTTCGACAGGCCGGCTTGGCGCAACCCAGGTGTTGCTGGCTGGCGATGCGGCAGGCCTGACCAACCCCGTGACCGGCGCCGGCATCGCCTCCGCCGTGCAATCGGGAGCACTCGCCGGGCAAGCCGCGGCAGACATGCTGTCCGGCCGCAGCGGCGCCCTCGATGATTATGACGAAGAACTCGGCGACATTTTCGATGCGGCCTTGGGCCGGGCATTGCTGCGACGACGGCAAGTGCTGGCGCACTATGGCGACGGCCGTCGTCCCGACGCGACCGCGCTCGCCGAGGGGTGGATCAGTTCGCCGAACTATTGGGCGTAAGAATGAAGGATCAGGGGAGGAAGTCATGAGCTGTCTCGAAGGACCGACGCATCCGGTGCCGGATTTCCTCACCGGGGAGACGCGCACCTTCAACGCCGCCGAAGCCATGCAGCCGCGCGCGCCCGGCGCCGTGCCGGCGGAAGCGCGCAACGGCGGGCGCGTGAGAGCACAGGACGTGCGGCCGGCCGGCATGTACCTGCCGAACGACAACCTCCTGACGCCGAACATGCGATCGCCCGACTACGTGCAGATGTCGACGGCAGCGGCGATCACGCTTGGCATCATGAACGGCTACATGCATCGCACCAGTTGCACCCGTTGTCTGAACCTGCTGCTGACCTATCCGGAAGGCTGCCGCGCCAACTGCGCTTATTGCGGGCTTGCGCGCCATCGCGAAGCGGAGCGCAACTATGCCGACCGCAACTTCATTCGTGTCGACTGGCCTGCGGTGCCGTACGACCAGGTGATCGACATCGTCGCGTCGGGCGGCGACGGCGGGCGCTTCCATCGCATGTGCATCAGCATGATCACGCATCCGCGGTCGGACCAGGACACCCGCATCGTCCTGCGAAAATGGGTTGAACGCATCAAGCACGTGCCCGTGTCCATCCTGTCCAACCCGACGACGATGACCCGGCTGGATGTGCAGGAACTCAGGGATCTCGGCGCCGAGATCTTCACGGTCGCGCTCGATGCCGCCAACCCGGTCATCTTCGACCGCACCCGCGGCCACGGCGTTCAATCGCCGCACAGCTGGGACAAATATTGGGAGATCCTGCTGGCCGCCGCCGAGATATTTGGACCGGAACGTTTCGGCGCCCATCTCATCGTTGGGATGGGCGAGAGCGATCACGACGTTCTCTCGCAGGTGCAGAGAATTCGCGACCTCGGCGGCCACAGCCACCTGTTCGCGTTCTTTCCCGAACAAGGCTCGCTGATGGATCATCTCCCGCCGGCGCCGCGCCCGCAATGGCGACGCATACAGCTTGCCCGCTACCTCATCGACTATCGAAGCCATACCCTGCAGCGCATGCGTTTCGACGAGCGCGGTCAGCTCGTCGATTTTGGTCTACCGCAGGACGAAGTCGACGCGATCATCGACGCGGGCGTGGCCTTCCGCACGTCCGGTTGCCCGGGCAAGGAGGCCGCCGATGTGTCCGCCTGCGACCGCCCCTATGGCGACTCGCCGCCGCGCGACATCGCTTCCTACCCTTTCAAGCTCGATCGCCGCGACATTCGCCACGTGCGCAGCCAACTCCGGCGCGGACTACCCAAATAACCGGGAGGAAGATGCGATGGCCAGCAGCGCCAGGTCATTTCGGGTCATCGACACCGGATTCGGGGCGGACGCGCCAATATCGCCTTCGACCAGGCGCTCATCGACGCTCATAAGGCACGGCGGATTCCCGATACCATCCGCTTCCTGCGGTTTCGTCCGTCGGCGCTCGTCGGATTCCATCAGATCCTGAGCCATGAGGTCCGGCTCGACTATTGCCGGAGCAAGGGAATCGAGATCGGCCGGCGGATCACGGGAGGCGGAGGTCTCTATCTCGACGAGGGTCAGATCGGATGGGAGCTGGTGTTCGGCCGCTCCAGCCTCGGCGCCATGGATCTCACCGAAACGACACGCAGGATCTGCGAAAGCGTCGCACTCGGGCTCAACAAGCTCGGCGTCCCCGCGCGCTACCGCCCGCGCAACGACATCGACGTCGACGGCCGCAAGATCAGCGGCACCGGCGGCTTCTTTGACGGCGATACGCTGTTCTACCAGGGAACTCTGCTGATCGACTTCGACCCCGAGCAGATGATCGCTGCGCTCAAAGTGCCGGTGGAAAAGCTCGCCAAGCGCGACCTCGCCTCGGCCCGCCAGCGCGTCGTCAGCATGCGCGAGATCCTCGGCGACAACCTTCCTGATCTGGCCACCATCCAGCAAGGCCTGCTCGACGGCCTGGCGGAAGGCCTCGGCATTGTTCCGCAATGGGGCCAGGTATCGATGCTCGAAGAAGAGCTCGCCGAGCAGCTGTATCGCGACGAGATCGGCCGTGACGACTTCGTCGAGATGGTCGACGCTCCCGAGGTGGACGGCTCGCTGGTCAGTGCCACTCTGACGCGGCGCGGCGGCAGCCTGCGCGCCGATATCCGCCTCGAGGGGCCCGACCGCAGGCGGATCTCGCGAAGCTCTGATCACCGGCGACTTCTTCGTCACGCCGCCACGCGTCATCTTTGATCTCGAGGCGGCGCTGCGCGGCGCCGAACTGGCCGATGCCGGATCCATCGTTGAGGATTTCTTCTCGCGCACGTCGGCCGACTTCGTCAATCTCGGCCCGCCGGACATTCGCGATGTGGTCGTTGCGGCAGCGCGACAGCTCAGCTTCGTTGCGGCTGGCCGGAGGCTTCGCGGCCATTGGCTCGCGGCGACGCGACCAGAACGCCCGCCGCTCGTCCTGCTGCATGACGCCCTGGGTTGCGCCCGGCTCTGGCGCGATTTTCCCGAGCGGCTTGCGGCCGCGACCGGCTGCTCCGTCCTGGTGTTCGACCGCTGGGGCTCGGGTGACTCGGAGCCGCTCGAGCTGCCCCATTCGCGGCAATATCTGCTCGCCGAGGCTCTGGAGGCCCTGCCCGAAGTGCTACGAACGACCGGAGCGCGGCGCCCGATCCTGGTCGGACACTCCGATGGTGCTGCGATCGCATTGACGTTTGCCGGTGCGTTTCCCGATGAGGTCAGCGGGGTCGTCGCGATCGCCCCTCACCTCTTCCGCGAGCAGCGGACGGTTGACGGCATCGCCGCCCAGATCAGAGACTTCGAGCACGGTGACCTGAGGGCGCGGCTTGCACGGTATCATGGCAGCAGAACCGATCATCTTTTTGGCCGGCTGGTCGACGCCTGGACTGGAGAAGAAGCGCGCGACTGGGGTATCAAGCCTTACGTCGGACGGGTTCGCGCCCCGGTGCTGGCTGTTCAGGGCAGCGAGGACGAGTTCTTCACGCATGCGCAGCTTGAGGACGCTCCGCGCCCTCGTGCCGGCCCGGATCGAGACCTGCGTGCTGGAAGGCTGCGGACATGCGCCCCACCAGCAGGCGACCTCCGCGGTGATAGCCGCGGCAGCCGGGTTTATCGATCGAGTGACCGCTGAAAACACGGTCGCCGGCGTCCCCGACTCCGCCTGACGGACGAACTCCGCGGGCAGCGGATTCCATCAGCCACCTAGCAGAAGGCGCGATAAAGAGCGGACATGACCTCGATCACTTCCGGCCGCGAGACCGAGTAATACACGTTTCTGCCGTCCCGGCGCACCTTGACGAGATCGTCCGCGCGCAGCCGGGCAAGTTGCTGCGACACCGTCGGCTGGCGGAGCTGCAGCGAGTCCTCAATGCTGCTGACGGATTTCTCTCCGTCAAGCAGCAGGCAGAGAATGGCAAGCCGCGCTTCGTGCGACAACGCCTTAAGGAATTCGCTTGCCTTGTGAGCCTTCTCGAGCAACGCGTCAGGCTCGAGCGAAGACCTGCTGCGTGCACGCTTGGTTGCCATGTTCGTCCGCATATTCCCAATCGCCCGATTCGGTCGGTTACATCCAGGCGGCCACTGCTTAGCGTCGATGGCCGCCCCGTGTTGCTATCACTTTGGCGAGGCGATAACAAACAGGCGTACGTGCCTGTCCCGGCGTGGTTCGTGCGAGACGGTATCGAGACGCCGGAGCAAGCGTGTCCTGCTCACGCGCCCGCCATGTCTGACGAGCTGATGGAGAACTACAATCCGGCTTTCAGTTCGCCTAGCTTGCGATCAAGGGTTCGCAAGCTGATACCTAGGAGTTCGCAAGCTCCTTGCGGCTGCCAAAAAACGGACTCGTCTTTTTCAAAAGTAGGACTGCCGATGGTCACGAACGTACCGCCAGACACCGACGCCGATCGCTGGAACCGACGGTTCGACGGCGAAAATTTCGTTTTCGGAACCGAACCCAATCAATGGCTGCGCCGCCATGCCGGCACTTTCCCGCACCGCGGTCGCATTCTCTGCGTCGCCGACGGAGAAGGCCGCAACAGCGTCTGGCTCGCCCGGCAGGGATTCCAGGTCGACGCCTTTGACATCTCGGAGGTGGGTCTCGCGAAAGCGAGCAAGCTTGCCGCGTCAGCCGGAGTCAGCGTGAATTACCAGCTCGCCGATTGCGACGGCTTCGCGTGGCCAGTCGCGGCGTATGACGGCATCGCGGCGATTTTCGTGCAGTTCGCCGCCCCGGACTTGAGGAAACGTCTGTTCCCGCGCATGATCGCAAGCCTGAAATTGGGTGGGACCCTGATCCTGCAGGGCTATACGCCCAGGCAGTTGGAATACAAGACGGGCGGCCCTTCCGTGCTCTCGCACCTCTATACGGAAAACATGCTCCGAGAGGCGTTCCATGAGCTGGAGATCATCGAATTGCGCGAGTACGAGACCGAGCTCAGCGAAGGCAGCGGCCATCACGGCCGCTCTGCGCTGATCGGAATGGTCGCGCGCCGGCCTTCCTGATTGCGCTGTCCTGGTCGACGGATTTGATCCGCGCGCATGCATCTCACATTGTCGAGAGCGGCCGCTTGCCCGAACCACCGGCTGTCATTGATTTGACTCTCGTCAACGACAAGGCGCGCTCCATTGTCTCAGGCAACGACTCGTCGAAATGGAGAGTCAAATGACGAAATCCATCATGCTTGCAGCTTGCATCGCCTTGTTTCCGGCCGTTCCGGCATTTGCGCAGGGGATGGGCACAGGTCCGGTTGCGACCGAGTGCGCAAACGATGTCCAGAGCCTCTGCGCGAACAAGGGACACGGGGCCCGGCAGACGCGCTCGTGTCTCGAAGCCAATCGCGACAAGGTGTCTCCTGAATGCCGCCATGCGCTCGATACGACCGGTCGTGGACGAGGCCGGGGGCAAGGTTCGAGCCGGTGATTCCGAACGGATGGGAGACTGCGCTGAAACGCTCGAACTGATGGTTTGCGAAAGCTTGCACTCAGCCTTTGCGTGATCACGTGAGGATCCTCAGTGCAGTGAAGGCCAGCAGAGTCAGCAGACATGCGGTCGCGGAGAACAGCCATCGTGGCAGGATCGCGTGCGGCACGAAGCCGACGCCGCGGACGAACCCTGCGCTCATGGCCCAGAATGCCAGACCGGCCGACAGATGGTCGGCGCGCCCTGCGGCGTTCGCCAGGAATGGCGGATAGAGTGCGCTGGCCAGCATGATGATCAGCGCGGCCACCAGGCACGGCAGGTGGATGCGCGCCTGAGACGCGGCCAGCGGCGGCATGTTCAATCCCCCGTCCGGTTGCCGGCCTTGCGCGCCTCCTCGGTCTCGCCCCACATCGCGTTCATGATGGCAAGCAGGACGGCGAAGCCGACGCCGAGAATCCAGGCGAAATACCACATGGCTGAGCTCTTTGAGTTGGCCGCTCCGGCGGCGTGAGGATCGGACCGCCGTCAGTATGCGGAATGTTCGTTGGCGCGGATCTGGGCTTCCGTGACCTTGCCGTGCATGACGCGGTAGGCCCAGCCGGTGTAGACGATGATCAACGGCATGAAGATCATCGTGGCCCAGAACATCAGCCCCAATGTGAGATGGCTGGAGACGCTGTCCCACACCGTGAGGCTGGCATCCGGGACCGACGAGGACGGCATGACGAAGGGAAACATGCTGGCACCGGCCGTGCCGATGACGCCCGCAATGGCAAACGAGGACGACACGAAAGCTGCGAGGGTACGGTCGGCGGCGGCGAGTGCGGTCGCCAGCAGCGCGCCCGCGATACCGAGCAGCGGCAGTGCCCACAGCGCGGGCCATCGGCCGTAGTTGCCCCACCAGGCATCGGCGCTGCGGACCACGGTCTTGGCGAGCGGATCTGGAAGCGCGGCCGGATCGAGCACGGATGTGACGGCGTAGCCCTGGAAGCCGCCGAAGCGCAGCCAGAGCCCGGCACCGATGAAGGCGATCACCATGATCGACGCGGCTCCGATCGCGCCACGAACGGCGCGGGCCTGGATCGCGCCTTCGGTGCGATGCGCCAGGTAGACGCCGCCGTGCAGCGTGATCATGGCGCTCGAGACCACGCCCGCAAGCAGCGCGAACGGATTGAGGAGCTGCCAGAAGCTGCCGCTATAGGTCGAGACCAGGTAGTGATCGAAGTGAAACGGAACGCCCTGGAGCAGATTGCCGAAGGCGACGCCGAAGATCAACGGCGGCACCGCACCGCCGATGAACAGGCCCCAGTCCCAGGTCCGCCGCCACGTCGCGTTGTGGATCTTGCTGCGGTAGTCGAATCCGACGGGGCGAAAGAACAAGGCCCAGAGCACGGCCAGCATCGCCCAGTAGAACCCACTGAACGCCGTTGCATACACCACGGGCCACGCGGCGAAGATCGCGCCGCCGGCGGTGATGAACCAGACCTGGTTGCCGTCCCAATGCGGACCGACCGTATTGATGACGACGCGGCGCTCGGTGTCGGTGCGGCCGACGAATGGCAGCAAAGTGCCGACGCCCATGTCATGACCATCCATGATGGCGAAGCCGATCAACAACACCCCGACGAGCAGCCACCAGAGGACCTTCAATGTGGGATAATCGAGCATGATGGCGTCCTTCAGACGGGCTTGGGTTCGAATTGATAGCGGCCGGTGCCGAGGCTGCCCGGACCGATCCGGGCAAACTTCACCATCAGATACATCTCGACCACCAGCAGCAGCGTGTAGAAGCCGACGAAGCCGGCGAGCGAGCCGTAGAGACTGGCGACGCTCAGCGTCGACACCGACAGATGGGTCGGCAGCACGCCGTAGATGGTCCAGGGCTGGCGGCCATATTCCGCGACGAACCAGCCGAGCTCGCTCGCGATCCAGGGCGCGGGCAGCATCATCACCGCGGCACGCATGATCCATGGCCGCGCCGCACATTGCAGCCGCAGCGTGCTCAGGAAGGCCATCGCGAACAGGACCAGCATCGCAAAGCCGAGCCCGACCATCACGCGGAAGCTCCAGAACATCGGCGTCACCGGCGGCACCGTATCGTCGACCGCACGATCGATCATCGCCGGCGTCGCCTGGGTCACATCGGCGGTGTATCGCTTCAACAGCAGGCCAAAGCCGAGATCGCCCTTGGTCTGCTCGAGCGTGGCGAGCGCGGCCTGGTCAAGACGGTCCTTGCGCAGCGCTTCCAGCGCCTGGACCGCCGTGATGCCATCGACGATCCGCCGCCGGTTGTGATCCTTGATCTCGCGGATGCCGGGGATCGTCTTGCTGACGGAGCGGGTGCCGATCAGGCCCATCACCCAGGGGATCTCGATCTCCCAATCGTTCCGGCCCGCCTTCTCGTTGATGCCGGCCACCAGCTTCAGCCCGGCCGGAGCCGGCTCGGTCTCCCACATCGCCTCCAGCGCGGCCATCTTGGTCTGCTGGGCCTCGCCGACCGTGTAGCCGGACTCATCGCCCAGCACGATGACGCTCGCGACGCTCGCCAGCCCGAACGCGGCGGCGACCCGGAAGCTGCGCTTGGCGAATTCGATGTCGCGGCGCTTCAGGAGGTACCAGCTCGAGATCGACAGCACGAACATCGCGCCGGTGACATAGCCCGCCGAGACGGTATGGACGAACTTGGCCTGCGCGTCGGGATTGAAGACGACGGCCCAGAAATCGACCATCTCCATGCGCATGGTCTGCCAGCTGAAGGCGGCTCCCACAGGATTCTGCATCCAGCCGTTGGCAATGAGAATCCACAGCGCGCTGAGATTGGTGCCGATCGCCATCAGCAAGGTCACCATCAGATGCTGGGTCTTCGGGAGGCGATCCCAGCCGAAGAAGAACAGGCCGATGAAGGTGCTTTCGAGGAAGAAGGCCATCAGGCCCTCGATCGCCAGCGGCGCTCCGAAGATGTCGCCGACATAGTGCGAGTAGTAGGCCCAGTTGGTGCCGAACTGGAATTCGAGCGTGATGCCGGTGGTGACGCCGAGCGCGAAGTTGATTCCGAACAGCTTGCCCCAGAAACGGGTCATGTCTTTCCAGACCACGGCGCCGGTCATCACGTACACGGTTTCCATGATCACGAGCAGCCACACCATGCCGAGCGTGAGCGGCACGAACAGGAAGTGATACATGGCGGTCGCGGCAAACTGCAGCCGCGACAGATCGACGAGTTGGTCGGGAATCATGGGAGAGCTCCTGGCAGGCCCAGCGGCTGCCGCGCGGAATTGGCGCCGACGAGATGTGCCGCGGCGGTCGGCGCATCGACGTCGATGCGGGCGTCGCGAACAAACGCCCACCACAGCGCCAGGAGCAGCACGAGTTTGGCGGCGATCGCGACGCCCAGATGTCGGAAGAGGCGCCTGTCATTCATGGCCATTGCTTAACAAGACGCATGCCAGCAGGCGCGGCGAGAAAATACCGCGCTATTTCAATTAGTTGCTGGAGCGCTGATCATCGCGCCCCGTGCCATGATGCCAAATCTGGCATTATTTGGCAGTCCGTGGCACAGTGCAGCGACGGGAACGACACGAAAGCGGCGGGGCAGGATGATGTCGAAAGCGCGAGCACGGGACCGGCTGCCCGACGCCGATCGCCGGAAGCCCGAACTTGCCTCCTATCTCGAAGCTCTTCCGGAGCCGCATATTCTCGTCGACGAGCAGTACCGGATCATCGCTTCAAACGCGGCCTACCGCGCCCAGTTCAGCCCCAACGAATCGGTCCTCGGTCGCACCTGCTATGAAGTGTCACACCATTTCACCGTGCCTTGCGATCAGGCCGGAGAGAGCTGTCCGCGTGCGCGCCTGCAGAAGAGCGGTCAGCGCGAGCGCGTGCTGCATCTGCATCACACGCCGAATGGCGAAGCCTACGTGAACATCGAGCTGACACCGGTCCGCGACAAATCGGGACACGACGCCTGGTTTGTCGAGAAGATGGAGCCGCTGCGGATTGCCAAGGGAGAGCCGGCGGCGCGGGGGTTGATCGGGCGTTCTGCGCCGTTCCGGCAGATGCTGGAGCTGGTCGCGAGGGTTGGGCCATCGAACGCCAGCGTCCTGCTGCTTGGCGAGTCCGGCGTCGGCAAGGAGCTTGTCGCTGCGGCCGTTCACGAAGCGAGCACGCGCGCCTCGCACCCGCTGGTCGTCGTCGATTGCGCCAGCATGCCGGAGACCTTGTTCGAGAGCGAATTGTTCGGTCACGAAAAGGGCGCCTATACCGGCGCGCATACGGCAAAGAGCGGACTGGTCGAAGCCGCCAGCGGCGGCACGCTGTTTCTCGACGAGGTCGGCGACATCCCGCTGGCGATGCAGGTCAAGCTGCTCCGGCTGCTCGAGAGCGGCACCTATCGCCGGGTCGGCAGCACGGAGTTGCGCCGCGCCGACGTGCGACTGGTCTCGGCCACGCATCGGGACCTCGAGCGCATGGTGGCCGAAGGGCGGTTTCGCAACGATCTTTACTACCGATTGTCGACCTTTCCGATCCTTCTGCCGGCGTTGCGCGACCGCCCCGGCGATCTACCGCTTCTCGCCGCAGCGCTGCTTGCCCGCGTGGCGCCGGAGCGAAAGCTCACCTTGTCCCCCCGGCACTCGAGCGGCTCGAAAACTACGCCTTTCCGGGCAATGTACGCGAGTTGCGCAATGTGTTGGAACGCGCAGCCCTGCTCTGCGATGACGATGTCATCTCAGCCGCGACGATCGCGCGTGCTCTGGCCTTGCGATCGCCGGGCATCACGGGTCGCGACAATGCGCAGCGAACGGCAGCAAAGCTGGCGCTTGCTGACGATGAGAACTCGCTGTCATTGAAGGAACGGGAAGCGCGAGCGCTTCGGACCGCCCTGTTGACCCATCGCGGCAATCGAGAATCGCTTGCAGAATCCCTCGGCATCAGCCTGCGCACGCTTTACCGGAAGCTGAAGGAATTGGACGCTCGATAGGCACTGTCGTCTGCCGCGCCAAGGAACTACGTCAAGATCTCCCACAGGCAAGAAAAGGTCGTTGACGGGCACGAGCACGCCAGCCGGCGGCCCGCTTCATCCTGATCGGGCTCTACATAGCCCCCGGCGCAAGGAGACGATCCGCCGGACGCAACGGCTGCCGACGACGACGATCCGTGGATGGCCCTCCATGCGATGGTCTAGCAGGGCGCGGTGCTGAGGCGCGCGGAGCAAAGAAGGGCAGACCGCCGGCCAAGATTGCCGATTGGCTGCGGCCACATCTGGTGTGCTGGCGTAAGATCGACGGAGGCCGGTCTGCAGAGCTGCGCGCAGCCGGCCTTCTGGATCCCGGCGAGGAGGCTCATCGTCCACGATACGTTCTTTAGAGCAATCATGACCAAAACCATGATGGCAATCGCCATGCTGTTCGTCACCTCGGCGCAGGCCGAGAGCCCCTACTCCTACACCGACCCGCGACGGTCGCGAGCGCATCCAGCGCAGTGGCACCTGCCCCACGGGGTATGTTGGAAAAGGGAGCTTCTGTGAGGCGCTTCACCAGGACACGCCCAGGGCCTACCCCGTGATCCCGGGCAAGCCCTGCCCGTCCGGCACCTTCAGGAGCGGCGACGCATGCAAGGAGTTTCGATGATATCGGTTATTCATCGAAATCCCGAGCCTCCTCGTCGGTCACACTGGAGCTGGATTCGGCGACTTTTGCAGCGTACCATTCCGCGGCCTGCAGATAACGCGAGCGCGCATCATACTCCCGGGTGCCAGGTTCAGGACACAGGCCTCTCACTGCCTCCGTGAAGAGCGGGAAGTCGATGAACGGTAACACCGCTTCAAAATGGAGCGAGACAGTGGCGCTCGACACGTAATCACCAATTGAATGTGAACTGCCTGTTTGAAGAAAGGCGACTAGCAACTTCGACAGCAGTTCCGGCTGTTTTGCTATAGTGGCTACCCACGCTCGCGGGCCGTCCAAGCTCTCAAAATCTCGCCAATTGAACAGGAACATATGGAATCGCGGCAAGGCGATCACAGATTCTGGATCGTTCTCCAAGGCTGTCCGCAACCTACTGACCCAGATTGCCTTCGCCTGTTCTAGATCGCTAGGAAGCAACAGATCCTTCTCGGGGTCGCCCTTTCGATCCATGTCGAGGCCAATCAAAATCGCAGGGATCGTCAATCCTGTAGAGGACTTCAGCGCACGAAGGAATGCGGCGCTCCGTTTGACTGAATCTTCCTCCATCCTCAGGTACCAGGCGGCACCACGCCACGCCGAAACGAACGCCCCTTGGCCAAACCGCGCCTCATCTGGGATGCTCTCGCCGATCGTAAAGAGCGCGGGCAAAAATTCATCTGACGCATCGATTGGCAGTGTCTTAGCATGAGCAGCCTCGTCGAGCCGATCAAGCAATTCATCTAGAAGACCTCGTGCTCCAAAGTCGGCAAATCCTGTTTCGACCGATACTCGGTCTCCTAAGTGGTCGACGAAATTTAGGAACTCCGTATCGGAGATACGTCCGTCCGGAAGCCGCAGCGCAAAATATCGATCGAAGTACCTTGGCGAACAGATACGGCGCTCAGAGGCCCAAGTCGTTTCCCACTCGTTCCCATACCACGTGTTTCCGAAAGCCCCCATCATCCTTGGAAACATCTGCGACACGATGTATTGGATGATTTCCTTGCGATGCGGGCTTGCCTTAGCAATAACGGCTTTGAGTTTTTCCTTTTCTTCTTCAGACCTGTCGTTCCCCAGTCGCGGTCCTACTAGTAACGCTTTGCTTCGGCTGATGTCATCATAAACATCCGGCTCGAAAAGGCGGAGCGCTTCGAGAGCAATTGTATCGATGATATTGGTCTCTAGGACCCGCCCCCCTTATGAAGGGTGAGTTGAACTTCGACGCCCCCAATGTAGCGCTTGGCATCCCTTAGATTTCGGAAAAAATGCCTCAATCCACCCACCCACATATTGCCCCATCGCTTCTGGTCGAAACTGCCATCAGGCAGAGAGCCGGTGATTTTTCGAGTTCAGCAAGCAGATCTTGCCCACTCGTTCACCTTCCACTACGGGAACATCGAAGGCAGTCTGCACGATCTTTTCTAAAAACAGCTTCCCTTCCTCGCCTTCGCCGAAGGCGCGTTCCACAATCGCACGCTGATACAGAAGTAGATAAGTAATCCCTGGGAAGCTCGCGTTGGCCTTGACGTGCCGGATGACCGTTCTGATTTGCTCCTGCTCCAAGCGATCAATGTCATCTATAACCACCAGGATGTTCTGCGGCATATCCTTGAGTTGCTGCTCTAGGTCGAAGCGAGCAACATCTAATGGGCGTGAATCCTCTCTATCCCTGCCGAAGAAAGCGACAAGTTTACTAAGGACCAGAACCACACCAGCCGTGACCAAGACCGTCGTTGATATTCTTTTGACCGACGCGTCTAGCCATATGACCCCACCAGCGACCAGAAATCCGACGCCTGCGAACCACCCGGCGGCGCTCGATGCTTGTGTCCCGACATTCTTCAATCCGCCCGACAGACTTTCGAGGATCCGAGCATACCGACGAAACTCATGGGCACGCCGACGGGCAGACGGCGACTGCCCATCATCCCCCAGCGCCACACTTATCTCTCGAAAGAATGCTCGCGTGATCGCCTCATCAGTTCCCCAGTGCCAAGGATTGAACGCAACGGCCCGCATCTCAGTCTCGGGAGCCGATAACACCTCGACGACGAGATTCTTAATAGAGGTCTTCCCGGAACCCCACTCACCTCGCAAAGCCACCACCAGACTTTCGGTGCCCCTGTGAGAATAGAGAACACGCGCTAAAGCACGCGCAAACTCTCCCCTACCGAGCAAATCATCCGAAGCTCTGACAATAGGAGCATCGGCAGAGAACGTTTCTCGGCGCACTGGTTGTGGCGCCCCTGACAACCGCAGACTACGCAATATATATGATATGAACTGAACGACTTTCATGAAATTGCTCTCACTATAGCCTTGGCGATCAATGCCAGCACCGCGCGTCTATAACAAACACCACAAGGATGTGCCAGACGATGCCGTCTACATCGGCCGCGGCTGCCCCTGGGGCAACCGCTTCGTCATCGGCGAGCATGGCGATCGAGATCAGGTCTGCAACCGGTTCGACTGCGAGCAACTGCCGGAGATGGACGTGTCGTCTCTCGCCGGCCAGGATCTCGTTTGCTTCTGCGCACCGCATCGCTGCCACGGCGACTCGATCTTGTTGAAAGTGAACTTCAGGGTCGTGGTGTTCGGGGGTCGAAACTTCGCGGACAGCCGACAGGATGGCCCAGGAATGGCTGAGGAGCGCGGCGTCTCGGTCGACCCCTACCCCGCCGCTTGGGACGACATCACACGTCCAGGCGCCGTGGTAAGGAAGAACAGATATGGCAAGCCATACGACGTGCTGGCCGGCCATGTCCGGAATGAGAAGATGCTGAGGGTTGGACGCCCTCAGCTCGCGATCGGCTTCCCTGGAGGGATTGGTACCAAGGACATGACGGTCAGGTGCCTTGAATACGGGCTCGTGCCCTACCTGCCGAGACCCGACTGACGAGCAAGGGCGCGACGAAAGAGACCGTCACATTGAGAAGGACGTAGATGATCTCTTCCGTATGGGGCATCGTGTACTGCCCCGAAGGTGGGACGATGCACCAGTTGTAGCAAAGGGCCGCTACATCCGGACTACATGAAGGGCGCGGTCGCGGGGATCACCGCGAAGAAGCAGAAGGCTGAGAAACGGCCCGAATCTGTACGCCAGAAGAGGGCGGAGAAATCAGGAGGATGACACTCGATCGTTGCCCTGAGTTCGGTGAGCCGGGCCTCTATTGACTGGGCCGAACACGACTTACTGACCAATCAGCTTTACCTGGCTTTTTTGGCGAAAAGATATTTGCAGAACACCGTTCGAACTATGTGGAAAAGCGTCGTAAAATATTGCCGAAGAATCCATTCCGACACCCGCACGAACTTGACTTACAAGGAGGCATCCGAAAACGTTGTGCTGTTCAAACGTGGGAAGCTCAGATAGGTCCCACACAAGGCTTCCGTTTTTGTCGATCAAATTTTCTCTTGCTGAAAGAGATATTTTGAATCCTTTGAAGCCTTTTATGTCGTTGACGAATATCTGATCAACCTCTGTTAATTTTGATTGCACCATCTCACTCGGTCTAACGATGAATGGCTGTAATTTATAAACCAGCGTATACGAACTGATAGGCGGATTGGTTTCGCCTGTCCATTCACAGTCCCTCTCGCCTGCGCTGTCGAGATCAAACCATATCCGCAAAGCTACTTCGTTGATTGCGATGGGGCGAGTACCGGAATTAATAAGAATGAGGTCCTGCCCCCAATTATGTACTGACAATCTTGGTTTGACGTAGTCGGAGTACACAATAACAAAGGAATCTCTGAGAACCACTTGCAGGTCGTCGTATTTTCGAAGCGTCAGATACGCGGTTGTTCCAGACAAGATCAACGCCAGCCACGCCGTTGGAGATCCGATCCACTTAGACCAGTCCAATTTACGCTCTGGCTTTTTGGCCGGGTACAGTCGTTCGCGAAGCTCATCCAATGAAATCATGTGACGGCTGCTCCACTGAAAAGCCGCTCTAAACATTAGTTTAAATTGATCGAACTCTAGGGACGAGCTGAGTTCGCTGGCGACCTTAAAATAAGCTGGAGTCTATTGAAGGTACATCGAAGCTTGGAGCCCACAACATAAGCTGAAACATCTGCTCCGATCGCACAATGCGCGCAGATCATCCCACCCGAGCAGGATCTTCCTGGGCTGTTGCGTTTCTCCAATCTACCCAGCCGAAGGGATAGAGCAGCCCAAATCTGTACCCCAGAAGAAATCTAGGAAGTCGGAATGATGGTAAGACATCGTATTTGCAGGGGATTTTTGGTCGGAGCGGCAGGATTCTGAACCTGCGACCCCTGCGTCCCGAACGCAGTCGCCGAAAGGCGTTTCGTTGAATTTGCTATGGTTTTCGGCGGTCTCCGGTGCGTTGAAATGCGGTCCGATGCGTTGATATCGTTGGCGTCCCGTTGGTGATCACGCAGCCTTTCGCTTTCGGCGAACCGAAGCGAATCGGTCCGTGCGGTGGTGCCCGTAGACCCTTTCCAGCACTTCGACGGTCATTCCGAGATAGCCGGACGCTTCCCACAGGTCCGTTCCGGCCTGCATCAGCCACGTTGCCGCAGTGTGCCGCCATGTGTGCGGCGTTACGTCCGGCCCGAGCCCCGCATCGCGGACGGCCGCGGCGTGCGCCCTGGTCACCTTAGACACAGGCTTGCCGTTCCACTCGACGACGTAGCGCTGTCCAGCGGCCCGCCAGCGGCGCAGGTGCGTGAGGAGCTGCGGCGGGACCGGTACTGTCTGCCGGCGCTTCTTGGTGGCGCGCAGCCCCTCGGGGCGGCCGTAGAAAACGCCGTTGACCAGGTCGATCCAGGGGCGGCCGGCGGGGCGCGTGGGCTCAATCGACGCGCCGCAGATCACCCCAGCTCGAGACCCCATATAGGACGCCACGATCATGAACCGGGCGACGTGCCGACGTGTACGGCGATCGGTGGCACGGAAGTTCTGCTGCTCGCGATAGTGCCAAGCCGTCAAAATCAGATGTGCGGCTTCTTCTCGGGTCAACCAGCGTTCGCGCGGTGCGGACTTCGGCGGGAGCACCACGGAGACGATCTCGGTCGTGCAGCCCTTCCCGGCGGTGGTGATTGATGGCCGCCCGGAAGTCCTCCAGCTCGCGCCGAGCGGCGCCGGCGGTGCGGGTGGCGGCATAGGCGCGACAGGTGTCGCCGGTCACTTCCGAAAGACGCTTACCGCCCCAAAATTTGCGGAGCGCAGCGATTCGTAGCTCAGTCTCATAGGGGATGGGTTTGTCGCGGGCGTATTTGGCCAAGACGTCATCGAGCAGGATCTGTGTCGGATCGCGCAGACCGGACGAGACGTCCGCCGTGTGCAGCTCGGTCAGGTATTTCCGGAGCGCTTCTGTCTTTTCGCTCTCGCTTGCGCCAATGCCGAGTCCAGTGCCGCGCTGGCGGCCACCGTGGAGGATGAACCAGGCAGCGGCGGCGCCGGGGCGCGCGGGCCGGAACCAGAGTCGCGGGCCTTTGGCGTGACGCGGCATAGGCGAATGGCCTCCTGCACGTCCGCGGGCGTGGTCAGGAGCGCTTTGCCGGGACGGGTGCAGGCGAGCTTATCGGCTCGAAACAGCCGTTTCAAGGTGTCCGCGGTGGCGCCGGGGATGAGCTTGGCGGCCTCGTCCAGAGTGAGGAGTTGGTCAGGTGCCATGGCGCGCGGCCAGTGCGGCGGCGTGAGCGATGTTACCCATCCTGACCGCCGGAGAGCCGTCGGCGTGAGCCTGTGCGCCCAACTTTGCGATTTCCTCCAGCGCTTCGATCGCGCCCGCCAGTCTCTCCTTGACGCGATCCAGTTCCATAACGGCGGCTTGGTGATAGCCGTTATAGGTTTCGCGCTCGCGAACCACCTGGTCGATTTCGGCGTTTTTCGCCGCAAGTCGATCGCCCATTTCTGCTTCAAGCGCGGCAATTCCAGTCAACCCGATCATCGCCCCGCCTCCTGCTGGCATGCCCGTACCCGCCGCCGATCCGCGTAGAACTCGACGAAACCCGCCTCCGCCAACGCGTTCCAGGTCGATCGCATGACCGGCGCGCGCTCGCCTGCGGCCAGCAGCACCCCGTCGCGATCGAAGACGCCGTCGCCATTGTGCGCCTTGAGCCAGCGCAGGGCGGCGCGCTGCGCCTCGGTGAGTTGAACGACGCGATCGGGGGTCAATACGGCAACTCCGGAACGAGAGGCGGAGCGGCGGGTCGGGAAACGTTCGTACCGCGAAGGATGAAGCAGGCAATATGCCGCCCCGTTCCTTTGCCTTGTGATCCATCTTCCGTCGCGTGCCATCGTACGTCGCCAAGATTCCGAATGTCTGCCTTCTCGCCGAAAATAGCCTTGACCATCATCAGCAGCCACTTATCGACCGGATACACGAGCACGACAGTCTTTCCCTTCTGCCATTCCTCAATTGCCTTTCGCACCCACGCAGTCGGACCCTTCTTCTTTCCTTGGTGCATAATGGATCCGAACGGAGGATTGACATAATTGACCGGTCCCCATTCGCAGGTGAGACCATCGAAGTCATCAGGCAGCGGGAATGGGCACGGGTCGAAATACTCGCCAAATTCTTTACGCACGTCTTCAAGCAATTCGGGTGGCGAAAGCCAATAGTGCTTCCCGTCGTCCCCGTTTCCGACATGAAACTTGTTCTCGGTCGGATGCATCTGCGATTGGTGCGCGCCACTATCCACGGTCCAACTCCCGCAAATAGGCCAATCCCGCCGCAGTCAGATACGGCCGCCCCATCAGGTCGAGCGCCGCATAGCCGGCCAGCAGCGCACTGGCCAAGGGGCCGCATGCCACGACGAACGGCGATTCGTAGAACGTGCGGAGGAGCGCGGGGGTCATTGCTGATCGGTCCGACCTTTGACGAACACTTCTTCGGCGGCGTCGCACGCTGCGATGGTTGTGCTTGCTGCGGCCATCGCCTTTGCGGCATCTTCGACGACTTGGTCCGGATCGGCGAACTGGTCCCCTCGCTTCACGCGCTCGGCAAGCACGATTTTTGCGATCTCCAATGCCTTTTCGTACGTTACGATTTCGGAGGCTTGGCTCATTCGTCCAACTCCGGAACGATCGATGGTGAGAGCACGGAAGCGGCCTCCTGCCGAGACAGGCGCTGCGCTTCTTCGACATTCGATCTGCGATTTTGGCCGAGCGCTCAACCTAGGCTGACATAGCCCAACGCAGGCTCGCCAAGCAGCGCATCGATTTCCGAAGCGAGACTTGGCGAGCCTGCGACAGCCACCTCAACCGGTGCCTCCGCCAGATAGTAGCCCCGACCCCATACCGTGTGGATCATCGCTGAATGCTCGCCGAGCTTCTTGCGCAGCTTGCAGATGAACACGTCGATGATTTTCAGTTCCGGCTCGTCCATGCCGCCGTACAGATGATTGAGGAACTGTTCCTTGGTCAGCGTGACCCCCTTGCGGAGCGCCAGCAGTTCAAGCATGCCGTATTCCTTGCCGGTCAGGTGCAGGTCCTGTCCGGCCAGTTCAGTGCGCCGCGTGTCCACATTGACGACGAGCGGCCCGACGGCGATGATCGATTGCGCGTGCCCCTTGGAGCGCCGCACGATGGCGTGGATGCGCGCGACCAGCTCGTCCTTGTGGAACGGCTTGGTCAGGTAGTCGTCGGCGCCGAACCCGAGCGCCTTGACCTTGTCTTCGACCCCGGCGAGCCCGGAGCAGACCAGGATCGGCGTCTTGATCTTGGAGACGCGAAGCTGCTTGATCACGTCGTATCCGGACATGTCGGGCAGGTTCAGCGCGAGCACGATTAAATCGTAATCGTACATCTTGCCGAGGTCGACGCCCTCCTCACCGAGATCAGTCGTGTAGACGTTGAAAGACTCGGATTTCAGCATCAGTTCGATGCTCTGCGCGACGGGTGCGTCCGGTTCGATGAGGAGGATGCGCATATCAGAAATTCCCTCGCATCGCAGAAATGCACATCGCGAAACAGATGAGGCCGATCCATCCGAGCGGAGTGCAAAAAGTTACGACCAAGGCTGCCGCGAGCGCTTCCATTGAATAGTTCCCCTTATGGCTAACGAAGCATTCGCACATTAAAAACGAAATGTCAACACTCACGCATCGGGACGCGTCAGTTTGTGGAGCGCACACCAAGCGCGGGCATCTGCCGAGTTGTCCACGACGACCGATGCGGCCATGCCGGCCGCCATGAGCCGCGGGTGCATGATCGTCTGCGCCTTGGACAGTGCGCCTCCGGGCTTCTTCCACTCCATACCGTAGAGCAGCCCAAAGACGCCGTACTGGCCGAAGTCCGTTGGCCGCAGGTAAAACAGGTCGTGCAGCCCGGCCGTCAATCCCAGCTCGGACAGCCACTTGCCCTCAAGGCCCCCACCCTTCTCACGCTTGCCGTTGCCCGAATTGTGCCAGCACATGACGCCGGGCAGGAGCGCGGGCGGCTTCGTCGGGTTGCCGTCCTTGTCGGGCCATCCCACGCACCACTGATAGTGCGCTCGGTGCAGTTGGAACTCGGATGGGGTGGGCATTACTCGATCACCAGCTTCTTTGCCTGACTGACATAATACTCATAGTTGAGCCGACCGAAGTCGAACCGAGACGCAACGTTGCATTCCCGCACCAAGAACCCCAAATCGATCCCAGTTTCGCGGATCGTGTGCGTCGACTTGTTCTTTGTGTGAATGCGAGGGTCATGTGTCCCCGGCGGAAGCGTAGCGAGCACGCCGTAATATTCCTGGTCCGAG
The DNA here is from genome assembly GCA_050641875.1 of Bradyrhizobium oligotrophicum. Taxonomy (GTDB): domain Bacteria; phylum Pseudomonadota; class Alphaproteobacteria; order Rhizobiales; family Xanthobacteraceae; genus Bradyrhizobium; species Bradyrhizobium oligotrophicum_B. The sequence goes on along the minus strand of CP192619.1, from coordinate 4,077,793 downwards.
ATCCCCGACCGCCGCTTAAACTCACCCACGCGAGCGCCCTTGACCGGCGGGGACACCTTACGCAGCGGGCCTCCGTCCGTCGCGATGTAGTAGCGCAGGATGCGCTGTTGTTCCTGGTCACCGATCATCAGATGGCTGGACCGATCGCACTTGGCGCGGATCATAAAATCGAACGGGTCCTGGTGCCCGTAAATGAAGCGCTCGACGTCGACGCCCGTGACCATGTGTTCAACTGCGGCCTTGATCACCACCTGCGCGGAAAAGTCCTTGTGCCATGCGCCCTCCTCCGTGATCTCGTCGAAGTCCTTCGGCGCCCAATACGCCCCCTTGCGCTTCAGCTTTCCGGCGACCGATTCGGCGACGTAGTTGTTGACGTCGCGGATCCACATCCGGGAATATTGGACTTCCTCAAGGACCAGGCGCGTCATGCCCTCCCAAATGCCGCGAATCGCCTTCGCGTGCTCCAGCCAGCCCCTGCCGATTCGGTAGGTGATGCCGTCCGTGTTGGCTTGGATGATCTGCAACGTCGGCACCTCGAGCAGCCATTCGGTGAGCATGCAAATCAGGAGCTGCCCGTTAAGCGTAGTGGCCATGGTCACTTGCGGGTCCAGGAACACTGAATGCACGTTGTTGGTATTGCCGAATGTTCCGTTTCCGCCGAGCTTGAACCCTTTGTTGCGCGGCGTCCCCTTCTTATATTTAGCGCGTTCGATCGGCAGGCCGGCGAATACCTCGACGAACTTTTCGCCCAAATGCTCCGGATAGAGGCGGTTGGCGATCATGTTGGCCGGGTACATGCCGGCAACGTCGATATCGACGATAGCGTTCTCCGCATCTGCAACGAAGCACTGGCGATCGACCGATGCGTGCATGCCGCCGAGACCGAACACGAAATCAACGCCGCCGACGTGCGCCTTGACGCCGTGGAAAACGCCCTTCGTCTTCAGCTTCTCCGTCACCTCGTCGGACGTCAACGTCTGTGTCCGCAGCCACGCGAGTACCCTGGAAAACTCGGCATTCTCGAAACGGACGTGCGGGAAAATGATGTCGTTCAACGCGATCGTTTCGCGGATGGTCTGCCGCGGCATCTTGCGGCCGGACTCCCAAGTGTAGCAGACGTCATCGCCGAGCCGCTGCTCAACCAGCTTCGCGCCGATCTTGACGTCGTTCCAGTTGAGGACGTCGCCCCTGACCAGGTCGCCTTTGATCTCGTTCCGGAACTTGATCGTGTCCAGGGTGAACAGCGCGAACCGCTTAGTCTCTTTGACGTCGTGGCGACAATAGGGGATCGCGTAGACGTCGATTTCCTCTCGGGTCAACGGCTGATCGAACGGAACCGGCGACTCCATGACCGATTCGGAGCGCATTGCGAACTGAAGCGCTTTGAGGCTGGTTTTTTTGTTCGGGTTCTCGAAATGGTTGATCTTGAACACGTCGATCTGAGGGCAGAACCGGTCGCTTTCCCAAATCAGGCCAAAATAGGTATGATCGTTGATCCGCGTCTGCGCAAACTCGCAGATGTCCTCCGCGCTGCAATGCGGGTTCTCCCGGATGAAGTGTAGAACGGTGTAGTCGAAGGCGAGGTTATTGAATCCGATGAACGGAGTCTGGTTCTCGCGCCAATGTTCGAACCAGGCGAGTAGCGCGACGCGATCGTCACGGTAGGGCGAGATTTCAAACGTGATGTCGAGATCGGAGAACAGCCCCTGGACGTTGAGCAGGAAGCAATTTGGGAACGTCTCGATGTCCCCGACGATCGCAGTGTCCAGGTTCAGCATGACGCGTTCCGGATGCGCCACAACTCGGTCGCCTGGCAGCAGTGTCCCGGCTGGCCGAAAATATCGGAAAGGCCAGATGCCGCGCGCAGGTCGTCAAGCAGGTGGGGGTTCTCGTAAATATACTGGTCCCAAAGATGGGAATACCACGCTGCGCATTCGTCCTGATTGACCGCGCGCCGCCCCTTCGCTTCGCGCCAGCCCAACCCGGTTGACCCGTCCTCGAAACGTTTCATCCCCTGATAGATCGATCTCGATTGTGCCGCCGTAACGAACTACGAATGCGCCGAACGCACTAAACCGCAGAGCGCCGCGGGAGCTACATTCGAGGAATGGTGCAACGCCGTGGCGGATCACGCGCGCCACCCCTCGGGCAAATCGCAATTCTCCGGAGCGTCCGCAAACATCGGCGCGATCTGCGCATCGGTGTAACCGGCGAGCCCGCAGCCGATCTCGCGTCACTTCGAATGTCAAACCGGAATGTTCGCTGGCGTAGTCGATGAACTTAGCCACGTGCTCCGCGATAGTGTCGAGCGGCAGCGTGCGCAATTGCGCGTCCTTTGTCGGAATAGCGAACGAGTCGCCCTGAATTCCCTCGCCTTGTCCATAGACCGCGCCGTAGTGCTGACGTGCATGCAGCGCGGCGCCCTTGCCGTGGCGACCGGCGAGGTTCGATCCGAACACGAAAATTCGACTACCCACGGCTAATCTCCAGCACCGGCACGCCCGCACGCTTTGCCCGATCGACCATGTCGGCCGTGCCGCGCCCGCCCGGAAACGCAATGACCATGGTCGGCCGTCCCTCGCGCAGCATCTGCGCATTGCGGATCGCCCCCGCTGCATTCCCGAGCCCGTTCCAATCGGCCGGGAACGGCAGCACCCGTACGCTGCGGGCATCGGCCCATTCGCCGGCGATCCGATCGGCGCCGCGCGCCTCGCCCTGAATGAGACATTCGAAATCGTCGGCCTCGCGGAGATAGTGGTCGAGCACCGACCAGATGCGGTTCGCGTCGGTGAAGTCGCGCCCGCCGCAGACGAGGACTCTGTGCAAAGCGGGGCTGGTCATGGAACGGACTTGAGCAAGAGTTCAGCCGCGTCGACGATGCCCCCGCGTGGCTTTCCCTTGCGGCAGGCCGTCACCAAGTCGTCTAGCATTTCTTCCGCGTCAGCGGCTCGCTGCTCCATCAATTCCAGCGCATCGTGTGCGCCCAAATCCGCATCGAGGTCATCGACCAGCGCGATGAACTGCGGCGGCATCTGCCCCACGATCGCAGCAGAGCGCAGCCACTCGACAAATTCTGTCGTTGTCATGTTGGAACGCATGGGGGTCATGTGCGGGACTCGGCTTGGAAAGGGGTGCCGGGATGCGCCACACAGCTCCCGGCCGGCTGCTTTCCAATCCGCAAACCCTTCCGGGGTCTGCTTTGTGGCTGGTCATGGCGGCTAGCCCTGTGCGGACATGCCTTCGGGCGCCGGGCTCCATCCGTCCGGATGCTTTCCGGTGGCGTAGAGCGAATCGGGGTAGTTCGACATGGCCGCATCATGCAACCACGAAAGCGCCTCGGAGTATGTGGAAACAGTCGTTTCCGCTTTGAAGCCGTTCATGGTGTCGCCGAGCTTGACGTCGAACCCGCCGTCCCAAAACGTCGAAATCGTGAAGTTGATTTCGCTGTCATACAGGCGCTGCGGCACCTTACCGAAATCCATCATCATGGCGTGCATCCTTTGTTGACTGGAAAAGGGGTGCCGGTCTCTCCCGGCTGTCGCACCACTCATCGCGCCCATTACGTGGCGCAAGTTGCTCCCATCGCGCAGGAAGGTGCCGCCTGCGGGTTCGCAAAAGTAACGGCCGCACCGCACGCCGAACTTACCTCGGCGCGGCCGTATCTCGTCTAGCGGCCCGGAATGGGCGGCATCGGAGCCGCGCCGGGAGCCGACACGCCCGGAGGCAACGGCGGCGCAACGGGAGCCGCGGGCGCCAGCGGCGGCCCTGCGACCGGAGGAAGCGGCGGCAACGCGGGAGCGGCAGGAGCACTCGGGGCGGCCGGCGGCATCGGAACCGCACCCGGAGGCCTCGGCACCCCACCCGGAGGCATCGGAGCGGCAGCGCCCATCCCTGCGCCGACCGGGATCCCTGCGAACATGTTGGCGCTCGACTTCGGACCGCCGCCGATCAGCTCGCCTTGGCGAGTGTAGGCGACACCTTCGTAGGAGAAGTTGACGCCCCAATTCGAGTCGCGCTGATAGGTATATGTGTTGGCGGACGCGTAGCCATAGTCGCCGGACTTGTAGACTTCGATTCCATTCATGACGCGAGCGGGAATGTCCTGCATCACGCCGTTGTCCAGGATCGAAACCTTCGGCCCCTGATCAGTGTAGTTGGTGACTTCGACGACCCACGATCCGGTGCGCCACTTGTTGCGTTCCGTGATTTGCTCGGGCGTCAGCGCCTTTTCGCCGGGTTTGGTCTTGTACTTGTAGGGGATGTCGCCGTCCTCGACGGGCCACCGACCGCCTTCCGGCCAACTGCCCCACGCCTTGATGGCCGCCTCCATGGCCATGTCGGAAAGGATCTTGTAATTCGGGCACGTCTCCGCCGGTCCGAGCTTCGGCATGAGCAGCACTGCCTCGAAATGGGGCGTCTTATAGAGGATTCCGCCGGGCGTCTTGGTGTTCTTCTCGTGGTGATGCGGATGCGCAATGCGCACCTCGCCGAGAAGCCGCGTATCGCTGCGCTTGGTGTCGTGTTTGACTTCAGCCACTGGTCACTCCTGGTTCAATCTTGCGGGGGACTTGTCTAACGATGCGAACATACCGTTTATTTGCGAATTGTCAACGACAATTAGAAGGCTTTTCCGCCGGGAGCGAGTCGAGCCTCCGCCTTGTGATCGGCACGGGTCGCGTTGTAGGCGCGCTTTTCAGCGACTGCGCCGTCCAGGTCGTAGCCATACGCGCCGGCATAGTCGAAAATGCAGAATCAGCGTATCGGCCAACTCGACCTCGACCATTTTCCGGTGCGGCAGATGGTCGTCCATCAGGCTTTTGCGTTCGCCTTCCATCGCCTCTGCGATCTCAGACACGATCAGCATCAGCAGCTCGCCCTTGTTGCGGTTGAGCCTTTCGCCGGTTGCGGGGTGGTGTCACCAATGTTGATTTGCGGCGTGGCACTCGGCGGCCAGCCGGTTGAGCGGGCCGGCGGACGAAAGCGGCGGGACTGGAACACAGTTGAGCGCACCGCAGTTCGGGGTTTTCTTGGTCGGAGTACACCAACACATCAAACTTGTTCCTTTTTCCATCGAATGAAGTTGCGGGCGTTGATCGCGCCCATGGTCATACTGAACGCCGCGCACAGCCACAAATCGGCCCATGCGTTGACAGCGGCGAATCCGAGCGCGGCGACGATATTGAGCGCCGGGCCGCCGATATGCTTGTTGCCCATGAGCCACGCTGCGGCGAGCGTCGTCGTGCAGGCGAAAAGCTGCAGGGCGAGTCCGATTGTCACTTCGCGCCTCCCTGCGCCGCCACCATGGCCGCCACGCCCTTGAACATCTCCTCCGCGCTCGGCGGAGCATACGGCTTCCGTTTGTCGCCGATCGGCGCGAGCACCGGCCCGCCTGACGGCTGGTCGTACAGACCGGTCACGTCGATGCCCATGTCCTCCGCCTGCTTCACGGTCGGCGGCTTCAGGCCGGGCAGGCCCTTGGCCACATAGATCGCCTCGCGCGCCGCAGCTTCCGACTTCCACGCGCGGTGCTTCGTTCCCGTTACGACAAGCATACCCGGTACGTCCTCGCCGGCCAGCAGCCGCTTCACTGCCTGCTTCGCCAGCCCCTCGAAGAAGTGATCAATCGGCTTCTGCATCGCGAGGAAAAGGGCAATCTGCGCCGGTTGCACGTCGCCGGCCGGGCCGCGCGCCATGGCCGCGCCGAGGTGTGCCAGAATGTCCTTGGTGGGCTCGCAGATGCCGAGCAAGGGGCAGTCGCGACAATGCGAGCCGGCCCGGAAAAACTTCGGCCCGCCCGGAATCTGCACGATGCGCGCAGCGAAGGCTTCAAGATCCTCGATAGGCTCCGCCCACTGCTTCACGGCCGGAACGGGGCGGAAATCATTCGGCTGCACGATCGCGTAGCGGATATGGCGGGCCGGCAAGTTGAATTGCCGAATGAGCGAGATCGCATAACCCCGGAGCTGGTGATTACGCTCCGCATCGACGCCGACATACCCGTTTTTGTAGTCGACGATGGTGACGGTGGCGGTCTCCGCGTCCCAGCAGCCGCAGTCGAGCCGGCCCCAAATATCGTCGGTGAGCCGGACGTGACGTTCGATGAAGAACTGCGCGCGGGGATACAATCGCCGGAGCTTCAGGGCATAGGAAACGAACAGCGCAATCCCGATCGCGGCCGGCTGGTCGCCGTCCATCTCCAGCGGATATTGACGGGACTCCAGCGGCTTCAAGACGCGTTCCAGCTCGTCGTGCGCCGCGGTGCCCGCTTCGGACTCTTCTGAGTCCTCGAACGTGACAACGCTGCCCATCTTCTCGATCGCCTCGGCGCTCGCGGTGCAGCCCGTTTCGGAGCCCCACCGGAACATGCTGGACATGCTCCATATGGCGTGGGCGCGGGTGGGCTGGAACGTGGCGTGGGAAGGAACGGGGGCGTTCATTTGTCATCCTCGTCTTCGATGAGTTCTGCGGTGACGCTTTCAATCTCAGGGTCTTCGCACTCATCAGAACATTGATGACAAAGCGACGGACCCTCCGCGTCATGTAATGCTTTTTCTTCGGCTTCTTCTTTCGTAGCTGCTTCGAAGACACCGAGGTATTTCGTTCCAACGATGGAACCGTAGACGCAAAACTTCGCCATGACTAAATCGACCCCCGCAACTGATAGACGCCCGGCACGCACTTGATGCGAGCGACGCGCCAATCACCCTGAAAATAGATGCGATGCTTCGACTTCCACTCGGCGACGCCGGCTTGATGCTGCGTCAGGCACGAGAACATGTCGACGCTGGTGTCCAGGTCGGTATCGGTGACGATCTCCTCGACGCGCGCTTCCTCGGCGGTGCATTCGGCCTCCGGCGCAATGGTCGGATGCGGCGTGAGCAGATGGCACATCACAGCAACTACGGTTGCGTACATGGTCAAAACTCCGTCTGCTTTTCGACGATGCGAATGACCCGGACTTTGTCGTCCTTGTCGAACATGTAATCCTCGGTCTCGCCGGGGTGTGTTGCCGCCCACTCCGCGCCGGCCGCTTCCAACATCTCCGTAAGCAGGCTTTTGACGAAGGTTTTGCCGCATCCCTGCGGACCCGAAATCGTAACAGTGACAACGTCGACCATAGCTTCCACCTCCTGCCAAATCCGAGGCGCACCATCGCGCCCCGGCCCCTTTCTTGTTCGCGTTACGAGACGCCGAGTTGCGGCAAGATGCCGGACTCCGTCAACTTGGCGTCCGAGATCATCAGCACGGCGCGGCAGGCGTCGTCGTAGTTCTTGCCAGCGATCGTCAGGCCGCATTGCGCGAGCCAATCGGCCAACGCCTGGCCGCCGTCGTTCCCGCGCAGCTTGATGTCGTCGAGCGCCTTGACGACCTTCGGACCGAGCACGCCGACCGGCGGCGGGGCGGCAGCGGCGATCGGGGGCGCCGGGATGTTGGGAAGCGGCGGCGGCGGGGGCGCAGCGGCAGCGGCGGGACGGCGATCCAGGAACGCAGGCACGTCAGGCGCGCCGCCCGGCGATGGGGTGGGCAGTGCAGGAGCCGGCGCGGACGATGGTGCAGCCGCAGCGGGGCCATCGGGTGCAGCCGCAGCCGTACTCGGCGTCGTCGGCGTCGGCAAAGGGCTGGTCACCGAAGCGACCTGCGCTGCGTCGGCCAAACGCTGTTCGACATTCACCGGAACTGGATCGGGCGCGACGACGTCAGGAGCGGGCGTCTTCGGTTTGGGGCCGCGCTTCTTGCCGGCGGGCGTGTCGGCATTCGGCGGCGGCACCTGGACGTCATCCGCGCCCACGGCTGCCTTCCCCTCCGGATCGCCTTGCGCCGGAAAGTCGATGCGGGTCAGCGGCGAGAAGCCGAAAATCTTGGTGAAGGCCGAGTCTTCCTGTTCGAACACGTCGACGGCTTCCGCCGCGGAGCCGGTCTCGAAACTGCATTCCACGCCGATCGACGTCATTTCGACGCCGTCGACACGCTCCGCCCGCTTCGGGGCCGTGATCTTCCACTTGAATGTCATGTTGGGGTATCCCTCTAAGTGCTGCAGTAGGTCGATGCTTGTTACATTATAAACGAATTGTCAACGCGAAATACGGCGAAATTATTTTCACACGATCATTGACAAATTGAAATAAGACGGGATGAACGGGATAGATTCGGGTTGACAGTCCAAATTACCGGTGGCAATAGATGAATGTTAATGGAAAATGAACCGAGGAACCCGATGGTCCAGCTACAGCGTACCCGCCGGAAAAAGATCGGAGTACCGGCAGAGAAATCCAAGTTCGACGCGACGACCCTGCTGAACATCGCAAAGGATCTGCAGGCCGGAAAGCTGCCGCTCGAGCGCGTCAGGGTGAGCGATGACATGGTCGTGGGGCTCCGCGCCGTGGTGAACCGATCGGGACTCGTGACCCTGCACGCATCCTATGAGGTCGGAGAGAACCGCCCGTTCATGCTCCTCGGATCGCTCAACAAAGATGCCGACAACCACATCACGATCGAAGAAGCGCGCGAACTCACCAGGACAATCAAGGCGCTCGCCGACAGGGGAATCGACGTCCAGGATGGCTTGCACAAGCGACTGATCAGAGAATTGAAGGAACAGGGGACTCGGTGGCGCCTGAAATAACCTACCCCTAGAGCAGCGGACGCGACGGCGCACCAGCTCTAGATATTTGCAGTCTTGTTGACATTTCGTATTTATCGTGCGACTTTGCGGGAATGGAAATCCCCGCACCATTGTCCGACCGCCCCGAGTGGGATGGCATCTGCGCCTGCGGAAAAGCCACCTCGGATGGAGTGCGCTGCCGTCTCGGCGCGACGCATCAGAGCCGCAAGCCCTCGCTGCCACCGTTGCCGTACTGAGGGGCGAGCCATGAGGGATCTCGATGAACTCGACCTGTTCAGCATAACCATCTGGCGCAGCGAACGCGGCTACACGGTTGGCGTGCAGAAGAACGCAGGCGATCTGGTGCGATACGAGACGCGCAAGACGATCGCCGCGGCGGTTGACGCGCTGTTTCCTGTGCCACAGTTACCGTATTGACGTGACAGAAACGCTCACCTCCACGGACCTGTCCTACTACGCGCGCAACGGCGCCGCGCTTTTCCCGATTCCGGTAGGCAAGAAAGACCCGTTCGGCATCGTCGCTAGTTTCAAGCACGACTGGTCCCGTGACCCCCTCCAGTGGGCCGTCTGGCAAACCGTGCATCCCGGCTGCAACTTCGGGGTAGTCGCGTTCGCGTCGCATTGGATCATCGTCGACACCGACACCAGCGGAGGCGAAGCGGGCCGCGCCGAGGCATGGGCGATGCGCGGCGATCTGTTCGCGTCATGGGGTATCGACCCCGCGACGTTGCCGCATGTGCAGTCGCCGAGCGGCGGCTGGCATGACTATTTCCAGGTGCCGGCGCACATCGACGCCGCGACGCTGCGCCAGCCGGACGCGATCAAGAAACGTATCAACATCCGCTGCGTCGGCTACACGGTCGCCGCCGGCAGCTACTACGACGGCTTGGGCAAAAGCCCGATCGCCGGCCCCTATCTGTTCATGTCGACCAGCGCGCCGCATCCCGCCCCCGACGCGTTGATTGCCCACTGCACCCGCGCGCCGCCGCGTCCATTGTCCAATTCGACGATCGGCAGCCGGGACCGCGGCGACGTCGCCGGGCTGCTGAACTGGCTCAACGATCGCGGCAGCTTCGCGTCATATGAGGATTGGTTCCAGATCGGGATGGCCCTGAAACTGGAATATGGCGACTCGGGGATGGAGTTGTGGGAACTGACCCATGACAACACCGTGGCGCCCGGCGAGGCCGCGGCGAAATGGGAGTCCTTCGCTAGTGAGCCGACATCCGAATCGGTTACACTCGACAGTTTCCTGAAGCGCGCGCACGGTCTCGGGTGGCACGGTACGATCTGCAAGAGCACCGCGTCGATGTTCTCGGGCGTCGCCGAGCTGGCCGCAATGGCCGGCGCGAGCCTGTCCGGTGGCTCCGGAAACTCGCCCGGATTGCCGATGATGGCAGGACAAGCGGAGCTTGCGCGCCTCGCCGCACCGATCCTGGCGGACTTTCTCGCTGCGACCGCGGAGACCTCTGCCCTCGCGTCCATCGATTTTCCCACGCTCCCCGACGCAATGTCCGGTCACGGACTCTACGAACCGATGCAAGCGGCACTCATGCGCATCGCGGCGCTGTCCGAAGCGCCGAAGTGGAAGCCCGGCCGCGTCACCGACGCGCTGGCCGTCTTGAGCATCTTGCACGCCGAGGTGTTCGACGCGGTGTGCCGCCGCATCCGCGCCGCCGGCCACACCCTTGCGGACAAGCGCATCCGACTGAGCGCCGCGAACCTGTCCGAGAAGGTCGAGCGCATCACCGTCACCCAGGACAAATGGGAGTATGACAAGAACGGAGAGCCGCAATCGGACAATTCGGACAACGTCGCGGTGCTGCTCGGCGTGCTCTCCCTGGATCTGCGCTGGAACGCCTGGACCGAACGCATGGAGATTCAGGGCGGCATCGATGCGGATCTGCGCTGGCCGGTCTGGACCTATGTCGATGATACCGTCGTCGCCAAGCTGCGCACGCGCGCCAATCGCACCAAGACACGGTTCCGGCCGGGCAAGGACTTCCTATGGGAAACGCTGCTGACATTGTCGCACATGAACCCGGTCGATCCGGTCCTGGACACGCTCGGCACCCTTGCGGACGAATGGGACGGCGTGCCGCGGCTGGATACCTGGTTGTCGCGCTATTGCAGCACGCCCGACGACGTCTATCACCGGGCGGTCGGCCGACTGATCATCGGCGGCATGGTCAAACGCGCCCGGCATCCCGGCTGCAAATTCGACTTCATGCCGATCTTTTCGGACCGCAAGGCACCGGCAAAAGCACGATGGCCGCGATCCTGGCCGACATGGGCGAGACGCCACTGCGCGCCATTGCGCGGGGAGATGGCCGCTACTTCACCGACAACGTCATGCTCGGCGACACGTCCAAGGATTTGATCCTGTCGCTGGCGGGAAAGCTCGTCGCCGAGATCGGCGAGATGGGTACGCGCGGTAACGCGAACGTGACGCACATCAAAGCGATGTTGTCTAGGCAGATTGATGAGGGCCGAACCGCATATGCTCGAGCCGTGTCGGCCCGGCCGCGGCGCAACGTCCTGATCGGGACGACCAATGACGAAAACCCGCTGACCGACACATCCGGCAACCGCCGCTTCCTGCCCGTGTCCATCCTGGTCGAGATTGCCCTGGCCGCTCTCCACGGAGACATCCGCCAAATTATCGGCGAGGCCGCGCGCCTGGAGTCGGCCGGCGAGACGTTCGATCTGCCGCGCGACGTGTGGGCGGTCGCTGCCGAGCACCAGGAAGCGGCGCGATCGATCGGCGACATCGAGGCGCGGCTGTGCACCTGGTTCGCCGAGACCGCTTTCACCGCGAATGCGTTCGTCTCGACGGAGGATCTTGCCGAGCTGTGCGACCTGGCCGGCTGGCGCGGCGTGCACGCATTCCGCAATTCGATCCTGAAGCGCTTGGGATTCCGCGAGGTGCAGCCGTATTTGATGGGAGTGAGAACGCGCGGGTGGCAGCGGGGCGCGGGCAAGGCGGACGAAGTGACGCGGTACGCCGTCGGCAAGACGCAGGACGGGCGACCGCGCGTGACGATCCGGGGCGGGGCGCCGGCGGCGGAGCGGGTGTTGCCGCCTTTGCCTTACTGATCAGCCAATATCCGATAGACATACACGGACGTCACCTGCAGCAAATCCGCAATCCGCGCCACAGCGATCCCCTCGCCGCTCATCTGCCGCACGCGAGCCGGGATGGTGCTGGTGCGGCGGCGCGGTGCCCTGACGCGCTCCGGGCGATGCTTGCGCAGCACGGCATACACGACGCGCTTGGACACGCCCGCGGCGGCCAGCGCGGCGATGATCTGTACAGGCGTCTCGCCGGCGTCGAAGCGGGAGAGGATGTCGTCGGTGTGGCGGCTCATTGCACGATCCGGAGAGGGATGCCGAGCACACGAGCACCATGCGCGCGGATGCTGTCAGCCGTAATCCCCAAGTTGGTGAAGCCGAAGGCATTTATCTCCTCAACCAGCGATTCCAACTGATCGTCGCGAATGTCCAGGAAGTTCGGACGGCGCGGAGAATCGCACACCCGCAGCCTGAGTTCCTTCAAAATGCTCATTGCAAAACTCCCGGAACGATCCACACGCAATCGCTCGGGCTTTCGGGACCAACGCCGTAGAACGTGTCCCTCCGCTCATAATCGACGCGTGCCAGGGCGCCGCGGTAGCGCACCGTTTGGTGACGGGGTGCCATGAAATAGAACTGACGGTCGTTATACGACCACACTTCGCCGCGAGACCCGGCGAATGTGAGTCGCGCGATTTCGTCAGCGGTCAAAGGTCTATTCAGCAGCGCCATTTTAAGCGTTCTTTCCCTTTTTATCCAAAATCTCAGATGCGGCCTTGGCGATGGCTCGCATATCGCCCAAAGTAACAACTTTTTCACTCGACCAACTGCCTGAAGTGCTCCAGACGACTTTTTCGATCCGGCAAAGCCCGAGACAACGTATCGCTATCATGAACTCTCACGGCTTCAAGAACCGGACGCAGGGCTTTCAAAAGTTCTTCCATTTCCATTCTCCTGTTCCACAATCGGCATCGGAATCAGCAGCATGCTCCCCGATGGCCCGTACTGTCTCACCGATGTTCTGTTCGCACCATTCGGCACCAGGACCGAGCCATCTCCACGGATCCAGCGCGCTTCGCCGGCGATCCCCGCCAGCGCCTCGGGGAGCAACATCCGCTCACCTGCCGCGGTCAATGCAGTATAGACCCCCGAGTCCTGCCAAACCTTCCGGATCGGGAGCCACCCGCCAGCTCGCTGCGGAGCCGGCCGATACGTTGAAATCAGCGCTGCGCCCGACGGCGTATCAAGGAGCGCAGCGGCCTTGCGCGGCTCGCCGCCTTGGTTGGCGGCGCTTATATTGTGGCCGCACGTCGGGCACTCCGATGAGCCCTTGGCGAATGGCGGGCACTCGTCGGGATTGGCCGGGCACAGCCGCGTCATGGGCGCGTCACAGCTCCAGCAGCGCGCCGCGGCGGAGGCGTTGCGCTTGCCGCAGTTCTCGCAACTCTGGAGGGATGCTTTGGACTCCTTGGGGAAGATCAGATCGATGGCCCCGTGCTCGTCGATGTTCCCGGCAAAGTCGAGCACGAGCCCGTCAGCCTTGCCGGCGGCGATGCTCTTTTCAATGGTGCCGCCGATCGCGCGCAGCAGCCGACCGATCATCTGGATATAGAGTCGCAGCGACTTGGTGCGCCGGCGCATCACCAGCATGTCGACCTGCTGGACGTCGAACCCGACACAGAGCGCGTTGACATTGATCAGGGCGCGCAGCCGGCCGGCGCGGAACGCCTCGACGAGCTGCGCCCGCTCCCCGCCGGGCGTCGTCCCGAGTACCAGGCCGGTCGGGATGCCCCACTGGTTCATGCGGTCCGCCATGGCGCGGGCGGCCTTGGTCGACGCTTCGAACACCAACCAAGAGCGGCGATTGTGCCCATGGTGCAGCATCTGGACGATGTGATTGTCCATCGCCTCGATCATCTGCGCGTCTTGAGAATCGCCCGTATATTCGCCTTGCCGACGGCGCAGCTTCGCCACGTCCATCTTGTCGTCGGCCGCAGCCGAGAACGCCGGCACAAGGTATCCGTCGCGGATCCCGTCAACGATGTCATAGCGATAGACGACCTTTTGGAACAGTGCGCCTTCGCCCTCGGTCAGCTTGCCGCCGTTGAGCCGAAAGTCGGTGCCGGTCCATCCGGACAGCCGAGGGAAGCCGAGCCCGCGATCCAGCGCGCGGTACATTCCCGATTCGGAATGCGGCACGAGATCGCATTCGTCGATTGCGAGGTTTGGCACGAGACCGAAGCTTTGCGCGGTGTTGTAGACGCTTTGGATCGATGCGCTGATGACCGGAGCGCGCCACACGCGCTCGCCAAGCGCTTCGGCGTTGATGCCGACCTGGAGCCCCAACGCGCGGCACGCCGCGGCGTTCTGCTCGACCAGCTCGCGGGTATGCGCCGCGATGATGGTGCGCTCTCCGCGCGCCCAATTACGTCGGGCGATCTCCGCCATGCCGAGCGACTTGCCCGAACCGACGCACGACGCCACGAGAGGGCAGCGCAGGCCGGCACGAAAGCCGTCCTCGACGGCATCGGCCGCAGCGATCTGGTTCGGGCGAAGGATTACGGTCATACGGACAGCCGCGCGACTGCGCCGGGCACGCGCCGAGCTGTTTCGGCGTTCATCAACTTGATGTGGCAATCCCTCGGCGACATGCCCATTAAGTCGGCGAGCCGCCGATACGCCACGGACCGGCTCATGCGGCCACGCTGCCACAACGGGTCAAAAGCGGCGTGCGCGGCCTTGCGCGCTTCGTGTGTCTCGCGATCGACGAGCGGCGCCCCGCCCCATGACCACAAGCCGCAGTGGTCGTGACGAGTACCGAATCGCGTTTCGGATTGGATCGCGTCTTGCTGGCAAAGGGGACATTTCATGCCGCGAACCTACCCGTTATTCGCGATTTGTCAACGATTAAGTTGCATCGCGCCGGTCGGCACTCGCGGCAGCTTTGCGACCGCCTGCGCCCTTGCCTTTTCCGACCCCATGGCGAATTCAGCATGACGAAGAAATCGCGCCAAGCGATTGTTGAGTTGCTTCGGTCTCGGGCCTTGCCAGTTCGTTATCGGCTTCCATGCCGTCGACGTCAACGGCCGGAACATGTAGCGGCGAAAGATGTGACCGTCCTTCTTCCGCACGACGACGTGCCATTCGTGCGCGTCGACGATGAGGTTCGGCGAGCGGTACAAGATGCTCATGGCTTCGGGCTCGGCGACAGCAGATGCCGCAGCACGTCCTGCGTTGTCCAGTCATACGGCCGCAGAAACTCGTATTGCTCCAGGTCCGTGCTGGTTTTAGCCCATACGATGTTGTCGACCACGTAGCGCATCTCGTGATAGCTGACGACTTCTGCAGGCGCTACGCGGAGAGGTATTTGCAGCGGCATCTTAGGAAACTCGCGCAACACGATGTCGCGCTGCCCCGGCTGGAGCATCACAGTCCGACCGTCCCACGGTCCGCCGATGCACTTCAAACCTTTTGCCCTGGGCATTTCCCCTCCCGCTCCCGCACCGCCTCCAACCGCGCCGCCTTGCTCCGTACCGCCACAGCGGCATGCGGACGGAAGCGCTGCATCTCGTCAGGCTTCCGGCCGCGCCATGTCGTGATCTGCTGCCACGCAAGCGGCTTTGCGGACAGCGGGCGCCAATGGGTCATCGTATAGACGCGGCCGTTAATGTCGCGCACGATCATGTGCCACTCGTGCTCGCCGATGATGACGTCCGGCGACCGGTACAGGATGGTCACGCGATGCCCTCGGGGGCGGTCCGCAGCATCTGAGGCGGCGCGACTGCCGCTTCGAACGACGCAGTGCAGCGATCGGCTGGGGCGGCGGGCGGCGCTTCGTCCTCGTGGAGCACCGGTAGCATCTCGGGGCGGCTGCGCTCTACCGCGTCAAAAGTCGACTCGTCACGGTCCAACTGCTCGCGCAGCGCCTGGACGTCGCGCCGATCCAAGAACGACCGATCGAGTTCAGCAGCCTCTTTTCGTTTCTCCTGCGCAATCGCTCGCATCTCTTGCAAAAGCTCGTCGATCACGGCGATTGCGCCGCTGACGCGGTTCACCTGGCCGACAAGCTGTTCGAGGCTCGCCTGCAGCGCGGCGCGCTTGGTGTTGAGGTGTTCGATGGTGATGGTCATGACGTCACCCGCTGCAGCCGCTCGATCTGCGTTTCGAGTGCTGACAGAAGCCGGTTCGCCGAATCGACGTACATCAGAACGTCGCCGATGATCCCGGCATTGCTGGTCGGAGTTGCGCCCAGCGCGGCGTTGCACGCGTCTTGCTGAACGCTGCCGATCAAAGCGTCGACAGTTCCGCGAAGCCTCGACTCCTGCGCGTTGATCCGCTCGCACAGCGCGGTCAACGAATTCACGTGAGCGTACAGGCTTAGCGGGTCGAACTTCGGCGAGGACTGCGCGATGCCGAGCGTCGGCGGAGGGGGTCCGAATAGCCTTTGGCGCGGTTCTGAAATTCCGACATAGTAGTTTCTCCTAGGTGAAGCTTGCAACCTACACGTTAAAAACGACTTGTCAACTTACCAACGCGGGGCGAGCGCCGAGACGAACGGCTCTCGCTTGGGCTTCTCAGGTGCGATCGGCGGCGCGGCGACCACCGGAACGCCCGAATCGGTCTTGGGCGAGCAAGGCGGGTACAGACCGTAATCCGCGTCGTTGACGTCCCAGCGAAGCCGGCACTTCGCGCAATGCATCTCGTCGCTGTATTGGCGGGCTTGGCACGTCATCGTTCCGATTCCACTGCCGCTGAGTCGATCGTCTCGCCGATCACGTAGGGGATCGCCGCGATGCCCGCGAGAAAGAACGCACCGAGCAGCAGATAGGCCAGCATCATTTGACATCGACTGATCATGACGAAAACGCCGCTGCGATGTTGTCCACGAGGGCGCCTCTCAATGTCTGGTCCTTGATTTCGAGCTGTGCGGCGGTCTCCGCATTCGTGATTGCGATTTGTGCCGTCACTCGTCTATCCGCGGCCGGCAGAGCATGCGCCCGCGCCAGTACCGTCAACGCCGCATTGGACGCGCGGACGTCGCCGAGCGCATCGTTCAGCGCGACATGCTTTGGCAGCACCTGAAATGCGCTCTGCTCTACTCCCCCGAGCTTCTGCAGCGTGCGGCTGCTCTCCTGTTGCCAGTGACCCCACGGACACGGGATCCCCGCGCGCCGATACAGCTCCTGCAGCATCGGTGTATCCGTGAAGCCGCGGCACCATATCGTTGCGTCCTGCTCCAAACGAGCCCATTCGATCCAGGTTGCGAAGTAGGTCAGCGCCTGCACCAGCGGAGTCGGGTTGGACGTCGCTGCGGCCCATGTCTCCGGCGGCTGCGTGCCCCACCAGGCATGCGTGTCGGGGTCGATCTCCAGGCCGAGCGCAACTTGATCCGGAACGGACAGGTTCAAGGTGCAAGACGCCTCGTCAGAGAAGCGGACGAACGCGGCGGAGAGAACGACGAAACCGGGGCGCGTGCCGAGCGTTTCGATGTCGGTGCAGATGTGGGTCATGCAGCGGCCGCCTCGACACTCGCCAGCCATTCGTCCAGCGTGGCGAATACCTCGACGCCCGGCGTGTGGTGAAAGACGTTCTCGCGAGGGCCAATCACGACCATTCGCTTACCCTTGGCCAAGGCGTAGCCAAATTCGACATGGCGCCCTCCGCCGGCCGTCATCAGCTTGCCGCGCGGGTGCGTGAACGAGATCAGCGTGTCGCAGCGGTCGACGTCGTTCAGGTCGAGCGTCGCGATATCCTCGCGCGTCAAACCGTCTTCTTCACCATACACCCACGATGCGGTGACTTCGATTCCTGCCGCCTTGATCCGGTCGGCATGCACCTCCATGAGGGGGCGTTCGCCGAAGCGCGCCGCGAGGTAAACTTTCATCGTAGTTCCTCGGTTGGATGCGTGCATCCGCAATGGCCGCACTTCGGACATGTTGGCTCATGTTCTATCGCTACGGTCGGTACGAATACGCGTCCGTGGCGCTCGGCATGTCCATCAGGAGGGCGAGTGTGGCTTCTCCGAGAGCGACGGATCCAGTTGCGGGAATGGTCCATGCGACGTCTGCGCGATTGTGGCGAGCCACTAGACTGCCTCCCCGTTCTCGTTGACGATGGCGCCGAACAGGCGATTGGGGATGTCACACGCCCCAATCATTTCGCCGGTTTGTCCACCGCAAGGAACCTTCAGTTGAGGAACGCGTGGTGGCCAGTTCACGCGACGGCTTGCGGTGACTAGCTGCGGCGGTTTGCATTCGTGTTTCCGCGAGCAGCCGCGCGATCCGCACTGGCTGCACTGGTCAATCCGCAAATCGTATCCGTCCCGATCGCATGCGAGTTCCATTGTCACGACACCACCTCCTTTGTCCGCAGTATCGCGGGTTGCGCCGCTTCTTTCGCCGCCAGCCACGCCCGGCCCTTCGGCGTCGCGCGCACCGAAACGCCCGGCCCCTGCTCCATCAGCCCCGCTTCGAATAGATCGTCCAGCTCGCACCTGCCGATGGTAGCGGTGCGGTGCGCCGACGTGGCGCGCAGAAGGGATTCGCTGAAATGCCAACTCCACTGCATCACGGTACGCTTGATGTGGAGGGAGAGGAATTCGGTGGCGGCGTGGGAAGGGGTCACTTTGGGAGGCCCCTGTAACCAAACGCGCCACAGAAACCACCTTCGTCTCTGAAAGCGCGCCAAGCCATGCAGCCCGATCCAACGCAGCGGGTCTCGTCATAGACACCGTCCCTTGAGTGAGGCTTGTCTGCGACATGGCGATTGACGGCCATTCCCTGCACGAGACCGGTTCGCACCATCGGACACCATTTCGTTTTGGCTTCGTCTTCGGTCACTTGCCGGCTCCTCTCGGTTCAAACGGAATGTCGTCGATGCCGCCGGGATATTGCGGGCGCTCGGGCGGTGGCGGCCGGCGAATCGGGACTACGTTGCTGGGCTTTGCGGGGGCCGTCACAAGTGGGCACTCCCCGCAATCGCCGCGGCGAACAGCGCCAAGCACAGCAGCACGATCCAACCGCGCCGGCCGGGGGTCATGATGCAGGCCGGTAGAGGTGGCCGCGCCCGTCGCACGTCCATCCGGTGATCGTCGACGACTCATCGTCATTGATCGCGCAGCCGTGGAAAAATCCCGGCGAACCGTCGGCCGCACAGATGAGACAGTCGGCACGCTCGATCCTGTCGCACAGCCCATTGTCCGGCCGCAGCGAGCCCGCCGCGATCTGCCGCCGCCGCGCGCACTCGCGGGCGCCGTTGGTCGTGTGCAGCGTGGTGACGCGCCGACGAGCCCGGCCACGGGGCAGCATGGAAAGTATCGGCGAGAATGCGAATGGGTTCAGGAACATTGCGATTTCCTCTTTCTGTTACATTCCACGTTAAAAACGATTTGTCAACAATCTCGTCTAGAGAACGACGCGCGCCACCGGCATTCCGTCGGCAGTCAGGACGTCATCGTCTGCCACCCCGACGTCGCACGGCCCCACCTGGTCACGCACACGGTCCTCAATCCACATCCATGCGCGGGTCACCTCGCCGGCGGGAAACTGGCCCGAAGCGAAGGGCGAGCCGTCCATCGACTCGATCGTCACGGTGCGGAGGCGTTGGAAGGGGGCGGGGAATTGGAGGATGGTGGCGGTCATGATTCTGAGTCCCATGTGCTGCGCCATACGGTGCAGGATGTCCTTGACGTCGTCGCTCGCATCGCTTTCGTTGATGCGTTCCCACATTTCGAGCGCATCTTTGCGGCGCTCCTCCGCGCGCCTCGCGGCCTGTTCCGCTTCCCGTTGCGCCTCGCGTTCAGTGCGTCGTTCGTGCTTGCTGCTCATGTCCCTACGCCTCCATTTTCATCCACGTCTCGTAGTCCCGCACAGCCTGCCGCGTGCTGTCGCCGTCTTCCCACGCCGCGCGCCAGCTATACCAGTCGTGCGCCTCGGCGACGTCAAGCCCCTTCGCGGCCAGGAGTTGGTCCGCGTCGGCGAGCCAATCCGTGTAGGCGGCTTCCGAGGCGATCGTGGGCAAGGTGCAGTGGGCGGTCATGGCGATGGCTCCGATTAGACGATCTGCCACTTGGCCCGCGCAACCAGATGTGGGCGGCCGCAGGTGGATGAGCCGCCGTCGACCCGCACGAACCGGAAATCGTGACCACGCTTGCCGTTGTGTTCGACGCGGTAAGCTTCGCCGGGGCGGCAATAGCTACCTTGAGGAACTACACTGAAAATGATGGTCTGACCGCTGGTAGGGAGTTTGGCGTTATCGGTCATTTGCGTGTTCCTCGTTTCGATGTATGTAACTTACCCGTTTAAAACGAATTGTCAACACGCAAACGCCCTGTCCTGCAAACTATTTCAGCAAGCGACCCCGCTCGTCGTACGCCGCGATCTCGACGCGCATGGATCGCCTGCTGGCCCGCGCGGGCGCCTCTTTGCTGGTCAGCTCGTCCCAAGGATTCGGGAGCGGCGTAGTGAGGCTGGGGGAGATCGCCTGGACGAATTCAACGATGGGAAGCAGCGCGGTCATAATTCGAGTCCTCCTCGGTCAGTTTCACTTCGATCCAATGCGGCCAGTTTTCGCCGCGGCAATTCCCTTTCCAGGGACACGATCTCGCACCTGCAATCGGCTCGACGCTCCCAGCGATATCCGGGCCGGTCCTTCATGCTGCGACCTTCGCGGCCTTGTGCAGTTTCCACACGAGCGCATTGTGCGCCCGCAAGGCGTCGAATGCCGCGTTGAAATCGGCGCGGGCGCGCTGATAGCTCGCCGAGAACTTGACCGCATCAGGCGTCAAACCCCGCTCGTTGCGCGGGAAGGTGTTGAGGATCGCGCCGGCCCGCTGCACTTCGCTATGGAGCGCGGCGGCGGTTGCTTTGGCTTCGATGAGGGTCATGTTGTGAGGATCCGGTTAGATGTAACGCTTGCACGCACGTTCAATGATGCGTGAACGGTCAGCGGACGCCGCGCTGCTGCTTTCATACCGCTTGCTTCCCGACAAAATGTTCCAGTCGGCATCGCAAAGATAAACCGAGCCGGCAACGCTATAGATCGGCATGTTGATAGTACGTCCAGCGGTTAGCTCTTGTTTGGCGTACTGTGCGGGGGTCATTTGCGTCGTCCTCGTTTCGTTCGATACCGGTAACTTACCCGTTTAAAACGAATTGTCAACACGCAATCGCACCTATTCGAATTATTTGCATCCACCTGCCCCGCCTTTCCGCTGATATATTCGTATATTCGCATATAAACGCATAAGCAGCCACTTATATAATGGCGGGTTAACAAAATACGGGTGGTTACTTTTAGCGACTAGGTGCGGTTGGGTGACTGCCTCACAGCGCTTCGATCTGCACCGACACGACGCGCACCGTCTCACCCGTGGCGCGGCTGATCAGGTCGCGACCGATCTTGCGGTCCTCGCCGATCGTCCAGTTGTTCGCCTGTGCGAGGCTACGCGTCTCGTGGCGCTTCGTCGAGCCGTCAGCGTAGCTCGTCACGACAACATGCGTCATCGGCTTGGCGAGGTTATGGGCGATCAGGGCTTCGATGGTCATTTGCTTGCTCCGTGTTGTTTGACGTAACTTACAGCTTTAAAACGGAATGTCAACACCTAGAGCGAAACTTTCGTGTTTATTTTGGCCCAACGCTACATTTGAGGAGGAGTGAGTGGAAGTCGTTGCAACGTATGAAGAATTTCGCCACGGCGCTGCGGCATCAAAGAAATCGATACTTCCACCTAGAGCGGTTACAGGGTTAGCCACCGGGCCCTGCCGTGATGAAATTTTTTTCTATCAGCCTACCAACCTCTTTCATATCTTTGATCTAACAGTTCCAAAATGAAATAGTATAATAGAAACATAGACTTCCACTCACTCCTTTCACATAATACCTTTATACAACAGAGTTGCGTTGACGACAATTCGATTTTATGTTGTATGTTCGCGCATGACACAGAGCCATGACAGACAGGCTCGGCGATTTGCCACCCTGGCCAAGGTCACACGGTCGCCGAAGAAGCGTAGGCGCTACGCCGAGCTTGCCGCCGAGTGGGCGGCTAAGTCCGCTACGGATGGCCCCTCGCCGCGCCCGGCGCCTTCTCCGCTGCCTGCGGCTTACTACACGGAGGAATTCCCCGGCCAACGCGCAGCGCTTCGTCGAGAGGCGCAGGAAGTGGCTGCCGCGCGGAGCGCAGCCAAGGAGGAGCGCGCCAGGTTGGCAGGCGTTAGCGCTGATCTGCGTGAGTGGCGCAAAAAGGATCGCGAGGAAAAGCTTGCCGAGAAGCAAAGCAACAAAGCCCGGCTGCAGCGTTTCCGGGAGACGATCAAGAAAAACGGGTGGCGATCGTGCACGCCAAGACGGCGCAGATTGATTGCGAGAGGCGCGTTGCTCGGTTGTTCAAGTTGGCGTTGAAGAAGCAGAGTGCCCTGCCAGTCGAGTTGACTGACGAGGAAAAGGAGGTCCGGCGCCTGCGTTTGGTCGCGTGGCGAGCGCGACAGAAGGAGCGGAAATTGGAACGGGAAAGGATGCGATCATGATTGATTACGACAACGAGTCTATGACGGAGCGCGATAGCGCCATTCAACGACTCAAGGATATCGGTTTGGAGGGCGACGCGTTGGCGTCTGCTTGCAGCTTCATTGAGGAGGAGACCACGAAGGCCGCATTTGTCACGGTCGACGACCTCACCAAAATCGCCACGGCCAACGGCTGGAAAAATAAACGGACAAGCGTCATGCGTGAGTTGGGGCTTCGGTCGATGCCGTTCGGAATACGCATCCATGGCATCAAGACGCGCATCTGGCAGCGCGGCGTTGCTCGGGATCTTAAACTGACGGATCAACTGCCGCGATATCGCCCTTACGTTTTGGACGATGACCGAATCGACGTGCGCGTTTCCAAAATGCCACCCCTTCCCTACTGACGGACATTCCGCACATAAACGGTTTGTTCACGCTCCGAACCGTATGTTACGGGCCGTGCCCGCTCGTCGCTGGCCAGCCATGCTTCAAGTCAGATAGTCAGCGCATGTTGTGAGTGGGAGCGACGAGCGGCACGCTATTTGGAGCCGCGCCCCGTATGATCCGCATCCCCCTGTCCCTGTCCGGCCCCGTCGACGCGTTCGTCCGCGAGATTGATGCGCACCGCGTCGCGCTCGACGCGCATCGCCGCGGTAAGCCCGGCCTGGCCGCGCCGCTGCCGGCCCGTGCGATCCTGGAGGCATTGATTGAGCGCGTTCCCGGCAAGGACCCCGCGCCTGACTCGTTCCAGGTGCGCCCATACGAGATTTACGACGACGGTCCGACGCTCGCCGAGATGCAAGCGGCGCTGTTCAACCGCCTGCAGCAGGAAGCCGCGGCCACGCGCAACGCGATCATCTCGCCGGCGCGGCTCGAGCTGCTGAACCTCGATTTCGGCGAGGCGCTGAGCGTGACGGAGGAGAGCCGGACGCCGGTGCAGCGTGCCGCGATCGAAGCCTATGCGGCCGTCGAGGCGCGTCGGCAGGAGATCGCGCGCAACGCGGCGCTCGCCGCCCTGGAAATCGAGGAGCTGCCCGACGTCGCGGCGGCCGAAGCATGGAAGGTGCCGGCACTATGAGCGGGAAAAGTTGCAGCCCCACGCCGCGCGCCGCGCTGAAGAAAGCCCGCGCCAAGATGGACGGTCCTGGTCCGTCCGAAGACCAGGCCGCGTATGCGGCAGCCGAGGCGGCCGGCGACGATGAGGCCGCGGAGAAGAAGGGCAAGCGAAAATGAGCAAGCTGTCTGCGGCAGCGCGCCGCAAGATCCCTGCATCAGAATTCGCCGGCCCTGGTCGGTCGTTTCCCATTGAGGATCGCAGTCACGCCGAGGCAGCCATTCGTGACGCGCCGCATGCGCTTCATGCCGGAAGCATCACCGCCGAGCAGGAGCACGCGATTGTGGATCGGGCACGCGAAAAGCTCGGCAAGAAGCATCCGTCGACGCGTGAAGCGGTTCGCCGCGCCGCGTCCAAGGTGAACGGCGATTGACGTGACAGTCGTCCCTCCCCTGCCCTACGGCGACGTCCCCGCCCCGCCAGCTCGCAAGCCCGTGGCGGCAGGTGGCGGCCGTCCCAAGGGCTCGGTCAACCGCATCACCAAGACGCTCAAGGAAGCGATTCTGCTTGCTGCTGAGGTGGCCGGCGACGAGATCGCGGAACTCGCCCTGGAGAACGGCAAGGATCGTCCCGGCGGACTGCTCGGCTATCTGACGTTTGTTGCAAGCACCGAGCCCAAAGCGTTCTGCGCGCTGCTTGGTCGCGTCCTGCCCCTGGAGATCGCCGGCGCGGGCGGCGGACCGCTCGAGGTGGTGTTCCGCACCGTGTATGAAGATGACGGGGGCAGCAGCGGCGGGAGCGCACCTCTGATCATCGATGGCTGAATTCTCCAAAATCGAGGCGGATCGCGAGCGGATCATTCGCTGCCATGCGCCGCAGTTCATTCCATGGACCGCTTGGATACTTGACGCGGATGCCGTGACGTATGGCGGCGGGGCGTATTTGTCGCCGAGCGCTTGTCGCTGGTACGTTCCCGGCTGTTGTCATGGCTGAGTTGCTCGTCGAGAGGCGCATCCGACCGTATCAGCAGCCGTTTCATAAGGCATGGGTCACGGGCGAAAAGAAGCGCCTGATTGAGATCGCGCATCGTCGGTGGGGCAAGGACGAGATCGCCTTGGCCGCGACGTGCGAGCTGGCGCACCAGCGCGTGGCGTCCTACTGGCATTGCCTGCCCGAATACGAGCAGGGTCGCAAAGCGCTCTGGACCGCGATCAACGCGCACACCGGCAAGCGCCGCATCGACGAAGCATTCCCGCCTGAGATCCGCGAAAGCAAAAATGAACAGGAAATGTTCATCAAGCTGAAATGCGGCTCGACTTGGCAAATCATCGGATCCGATCGCTACAACGCGACTGTCGGCGCGGGTGTGGCGGGCATCGTTTATTCCGAGTGGGCCTTGGCCAACCCGAGCGCCTGGGCATACCACCGACCCATGGTCGAGGAAAACAACGGCTGGGCAGCGTTCATCACGACGCCGCGCGGGCGCAATCACGCTAAGTCGATGTACGACATGGCCGCGAAAAGCCCGAAGTGGTTCGCCGAAGTCTCGAGCGTGCACCAGACCGGCGCGCTATCGCCCGATCAACTCGCCGAGTCGCTGTCCGAATACAAGGCGCTCTATGGCGAGGATCTAGGACAGGCGCAATTCGACCAAGAATACCTGTGCAGCTTCAACGCCGCGATCCTCGGCGCTTTCTATGCGCGCGAGATGAATTCGGTGCGGCTGTCCAATCGAATCGTTCCCGTGCCAGCGATTCCGGGTCGCCCTGTGCACCACGCATGGGACATCGGTGTTCGGGACGACACCAGTATCTGGTGGTTCCAGGTCGTCGGCGGCCGGCTCTACATCCTCGACTGCTACACCAACAGCGGCGCGGGCGTCGACCATTACGCCGAGGAAGTGTTCAAGCGACGCGAGGAACACGGCTGGCTCGACGGTAACGATTATGTGCCGCACGATGCCAAGGTGCTCGAATGGGGCACGGGCAGGACGCGCGTCGAAACGATGACGGCGCTGGGCTTGCGGCCGGTCGTGGTGCCAATGGCGACGAAAGCCGATGGCATCCAGGCGGTGCGCAAGACGCTGCCGCTATGCCTGTTTCACCCGCGTTGCGAAGAGATCGGCGTTGCGGCGCTCGAGCAATACCGACGCGAATGGGACGACGACAAGAAATGCTTCAAGGCGAACGAGCTGCACGATTGGACGTCGCATTTGGCCGATGCGTTTCGCTATCTATCGCTGGCATGGCGGACCATCCCGGTGCACATCGACGTGTCGATTCCGAAGCCCGGCCCTGGCCAAACGATGCTGCCGCCAGCGCCCGAGGATATGGACCGGGGCGGGCAGCGGCGGATACGGCTTTAGGTTGACATTTCGTTTATATTGTGCATTGGTGCACGTTCCGCAACCCGGAGTCAGACGCAATGTTGCATGTTCGAAAGTCCTGGTGGCGCAACCGCTGGCACGTCTATGACGTCGACACAGGCGGCGTCGTCTGGCTCGCCACGTTTCGTAATCTGCGCGACGCCCAAGATTGGATCGTTGTGCAATATGGGGAGCGCTCATGACCGATCCTGCCGAGACTGCCTGCAACATCCTGTACCGCAAGACCGAGCCCGACGCGCGCATCCACCGCGCGTGGCAGATCGGCGCAACCGACGCTGTCACTGTAACGTGGTTCGTCGGCGACAAGATCCTCCTGGAGCGCACGTGGCGCGGCAAGGGCATGCACGAGATCATTCCGGCCGTCCAGGAGGAGCCATTCGCGTCGATCGGTCGGGATTACGTACCGCACAATACCAAGGTGCGCGAGCGGAACATCGACATCACGCGCGTTGATACGATGCGGATGTTCGGGCTCGACGTGGCGTTGGTGAACCTAGACGGGACGGTTGAGTCAGTTCCCGCCAGGAAATGGCCGCGTCGCACGTTCCGCAACGTGACGGCCGACCCGCACGAGCCTTACTGAACCATTTGTTGACAATTCGTGTTTATGGTGCGTATTCGCATATGCGGAGCGCACCATGTCGACAGGCGCCGGCCTTTTCTTCCTCGCGATCGGACTCGCTGCGGCCGGCTTCTTTGCTGGTTGCGGCCTGGAGGAGTTTGGCGAAAATATTCGCAAGGGTCTAGGCGACATCGCGGAAGCCATTGTCGCTGACGACGAGGCGGACCGCGGCGCATGAGCGGACCTGACGACAGCCTCGACAAAGACCCGCCCGGCATCGGCGCGGATACTCCGGACAAGCCCGAGTCCAATGACGCCAAGCCGTGGCTCGACATGCTCAAGCATGCCGAAAAGGCGTTCCACGAATATCAGCTCAAATCCGACAATATCGACAAGCAGTACGCGAACCTGGAGCGGCTGGCGAATACGCAGCGCGACCGGGAGATGCAGCTTTTTTGGGCAAACATTCAAACGCTCGGCCCGTCCGTCTATTCGCGCCCGCCGGTCCCGGTCGTGGTGCCCCGCTTCAAGCAGCGGGACGAGCTGGCACGCACCGCATCGGAGATTCTGGAGCGCGGAACGATCGTCACGTTCGAACGCGAGGAAGTCGACGGCGAGATGAAGCTGATCAGGGACGACCTGGTCATCTTGTCGCGCGGTGCCGCGTGGCTGCGCTACGACACCACCGGTAAGGTCGAGCGCGTCTGTGTCGACCATGCCGACCGCAAAGACTTCCTGCACGATCCGGCTCGGCGTTGGAAAGACGTCGATTGGGTCGCCAAGCGCTCCTGGTTGACCGAGGACGCAGCCAAGAAGCGTTTCGAGAAGGACTCCGGCGAGGCGTATAAATCGCTGCAATACGCGATCCACAAGGACAAGAACGACACCGATTCGGACGACAACACCAAGAAGGCCGGCATTTGGGAAATCTGGTGCAAGTCGCTCAACAAGGTCGTGTGGGTCTCGGAAGGCTGCGACGTCGTCCTTGATCAGGGGCCGCCGCACCTGACGCTCGAGGGCTTCTTTCCGTGCCCGCGGCCCGCCTACAGCACCCTACAGCGCCGCAGCCTGATTCCCGTCCCAGACTACGTTTTCTACAAGGACCAGATCGAGGAAATCAACGAGATCACGGCGCGCATTGCCGCGCTGACCGAGGCGCTGCGCGTGCGCGGCTTCTACCCGTCCGGAATGGGCGAGATATCGGACGCGATCGAGGCGGCATTCAAGCAGACCAGCAATAACCAGGTCATGGTGCCGATCGCCAACCTGCAGGGTCTGTCCGGACAGTCGCTCAAGGACGCAATTGCATGGCTGCCGATCGACGTCATTTCGGCGACTGTCACGGCCTTGATTGCGATCCGCAAAGAGCTGATCAACGACGTTTATGAGATCACCGGTATTTCGGACATCATGCGCGGTCAGACCGAGGCGTCCGAAACGCTCGGCGCGCAGCAGCTCAAGGGCCAATACGGATCGGTCCGGACCAAGGACAAGCAGAATGAATTGATCCGCCTGGCGCGCGACATCACGCGCATCGCCTCGGAGATCATGGCGGAGAACTTCTCGGGCAAGACCCTGATGGAAATGGCGCAAATGCCGTTGCCGTCGGATGCCGAGATCAAGAAACAGGCCGCGCCGCTGGCGGCGCAGTTGCAGCAGATCCAGCAGAAGTTGCCGATCGCGCAACAGCAGCTTCAGGCGCTCCAGGCGCAGGCCGCGGCGGCGCAGCAGGATCCGCACGTCCAACAGCTCGCGCAGGCCGAGCCGGAACAGGCCAAGCAGATCGTTGGCGCTGCGCAACAGCACCTTCAGCAGCTCCAGGCGCAGGTGCAGCAGATGCAGCAGCAGGCGCCGCAGCTCCAGGCGCAGTTGCAGGCGCTGGCCGCCACGGTCACGATTGACAAGGTGATGGGGCTGCTTAACGAGCAGCGGCTGCGACCGTTCGCCCTGGACATCGAGACGGACAGCACGATCGCGCCGGACGAGAATGCATCGAAGCAGCGCGCGACCGAATTCGTTACGGCCGTCGGCGGATATATGAAGAACGCGCTTCCGCTGGTGCAGACCATGCCGAAGGCGTCGGCCGTCGTCGCCGAAACACTCAAATTCGTCTCGGACCAGTTCCGCGCCGGCCGATCGTTGCAAGGCGTGATCGAGAAATTCGCCGACGACATGGAGGCCGCGGCCAAGCAGCCGCCCCCGCCGAATCCGGAGGCGATCAAGGCGCAAGCTGATGCCGAGGCTCAAAAGGCCAAGATGGCGCAGGACGAGCGCGCCTCACAGGCCGATGCCGCCTCCAAGCAGGCGCAGGCGCAACGCGACGCGGCGGACGCACAGGCGGCCACGCTGGAGGCGCAGACGAAGACCAAGGACGCCGACGCCAAGCGCCAGATTGAGATGCAGCGCGAGCAGGACGCCGCAGAGGCCCGCAAGGCCGAACTGGCGATTGCGCAGCTCGAGGCGGAGACCGCGGCACGTGATGCCGAGGTGAAACGCCAGATTGATCAGGAAGCTGCGGCCGACGCTGCTGCGCAGCGCGCCGTCGACATGCAGCATAAGGCTGAACTCGCCGCGCTTCAGATCCAGCAGGCGCGGGAGAAGCACGCGCAGGAGCTGGAAACGGCGCGAGTGAAGCTTGAAATGGAAGCGGAGAAGCACGCGCACGCCTTGGAGCAGGCCACGCGCGCCGCGGATCTCGCCGAGCGGAACGCGGCCGAAAAGAAGGCTGCCGCGGCGCAGAAGGGAACCGAGTGATGCCGACTCCGATCGTTGTTGTCGCGTCCGGCGGCAAGCCCGTGACTGAAGCCACGAACGGTTTGGGAATGCCGGTTGTCCAGGCATCGAACGGCTTGGGTATCCCGGTGACGATTGTTGCGAGCGGCGGAACTCCGGTCGTTGGCAGCGGCAACGTGGGCTGATGGACCGGATCGACGCGCTTATCGCGTTGGCGAATTTGAAATTGCGAATTGAGATACTGCAACGAAACCCGTCCCTCTTGGACTCTCTACAGGAAACCGCCATGGCCAATGTGCCTCCCGCAATCAAAATGCCGATCCAGCTCGCTGGGCTCAAGTCGCGCCTGCATCGTGCGAAGCTCCTGGAGACCAAGGCCGGCGAACTCGGCACGCGCTTTGACGCGGCGCTTGATGGTATCGACACGGCCATCGCCGCGGGCGTGGCGCATGCCGGCCAACTCGAGCAATATGGCAACGACCTTCTGAGCACCATCAACGGCATGATCGACACAGGCAGCAATGGCGCTCCGGAGGATGGGGCGAACCCTACGCAGGCCGGCGAGCCCGCGCCGCTGCCTGGCCCGAATGGTGGCCCCCGTTTCCCCAACCAAGCTTGAGGTGACCAATGACCGTATCCGCCGACGTCATCTGTCAATCGGGCGTTGCCTACCCCACCGCGATCGAGATTGCGCGTCAGATCAATGCGGGCGCCGGCGGGGTCAACTCGGCCAGCGTCAACAAGCTCGTCGCGTGCGGTATCCAGCCGTCTGCGGCGACGGAGCTGGTGCGTCAGATCACGGCGCAGTCGTTCGATTCACACAAACTGCAGATTGCCGGGTTCAGACCGGGCGCTGCGGTACATATCAAGAAGCAGTCGGGGCTCTGATCCATGGGTGCGGTTGAGGACATCGCAGCGCAATTGCTCGCGTCGCGACATCCCGCCGCGGCCGAACCAGCAATGGGTAGCTTGGTCGCGCCTGCGCTGGCCGCCGCCGCTCCGGATACCGTCCTCGCCTATTACGACAAGCTGGCGACCGACCGCGGTGAGACGCTGAGCGCGCCGACATACACGCCAAGCCAGCGCCTCGGCAACGCCGCGCAGGACACGCTCGAGGTCATGGGCGCGCAGCCGCACGTCGCGCGGCACCTCGTCGAGGGCATCGGTGGTATTGCCGGCGCGACGCCGCTCGTGGTTCCAGTGGCTGCGGCAGACCTCACCGACGCCAAACGACGCGGTGACATCCATGGGGTCGTGCAGGCTATGGCAGGGTTGATTCCCGGCGTGCGCGGCGAGGCGGCGCTTGCGCGAAAACTGATCAAGGCCGATGACGGGCTCAAGATCATGGTGCAGCCGGAACGCATGAGTATCCCGCCCTGGGGAGAGGGGCTGCCTTGGGGAACTACGGCGTATCGATCCGAGCGTGGCGGCAAGAAAGCCATCAGTATTCAGGAAACGAGGCTACCGCCCGATGAGCAGGGCAAAGGGCTCAGTACCGCGATTTACGAGGATCTGGCGAAACAGGCGAAAGCCGAGGGGTTGCCGTTCCAATCCGATTCGACCGTGACGGACGCAGCTACGAACACATGGGCATCGCTGAAGCGGCGCGGATACCCCGTGCAGACTGCTTCGCAGGACAAGCTGCTGAAATTCAACGGTCCTCCGGAAGCTCCGGAGCTGAGCCGACACGAGACGAAAGATGGATCGCCGGTATTCTGGATCGATCCGAAATATCTGGTCGCGATGGGCTTGCTTCCGATGGGAGCGCTCGCGGGCATTTCGACTGATGGAGACAAGGGATTATGAGCAGCTTTCGCGCGTTCCAGAACAATTTCGCCCTGATCGATTTCAGCAAGGAAATCGTTCTGCCCGAGCCCAAGGCGGAGCGGCCCGAGCCGAAGCGCTCCGATCTGCCGTGCCCCCGCCTCGCATCAGACATCATGGAGCCGGTGCAGTCGATGGTGTCCGGAAAGTTCTACGACAGCAAGTCGGCGCTGCGAGCTGAGTACCGCGCGACGGGTCATGTCGAGAAGGGGAACGACAGGCGCCCGCCCTGGAAAATGCCGCGGACCCCGCGCGCTGTGATCAAGGAGACGGTGCGCAAGGCGGTGGCGCGCGTCGAGCGCGGCGAGCGGAACATTCACAGGGGGAAGTGACTAGCGCGAGCAGCGGGTTGCAATATTTCTAGGCACTCCGGGCATGTTGGCTCCCCCTTCTTGATCCCGATCGGCAGAGTGACGAAGTATCCGCATTTGGTTGGTACGTTGAATTCCCGTTCGTCCCATGCGCGGTCCACCTTAGCGGCGCACCACCCGTCACGGTGCTTGACGCACCATACACCGGTCATTGCGCCCGTCGCAATTCGAACAGGTGACACAAGCTCGGGCCGACGCAGCCAGCGTCCCACGTCACCACGGCCCAATCGCTGAACGTGTTGACGTTCTCTAGGGTGCCGAATACCTTGCCGTTACGGTAGCGCATCTCGACGCGGTCGCCGATCGCAGGGATATCCTTGGGGCGCTTGCTCATCGCGCCACCCGCCCGCGCCAATAGCCGATGCCAAACGCCAGCACGATCAGTATCGCCCCCGCGCCGTGTGCCTGCACCCACTGAATCGCCTCGTACCAAGCCGCCGCGCCCAAAGCCATCTCGTTTTCCTATTGCTGGATAATTGCTAAGCAGTACCACCAGGGATGCCCGACGAGGCATTCGCGCCAGACGGCCACCTCGTATCCGACCAGCGCACCGATCGCCGTAGCGAAGAACAGGCCGACGATCGCGTATTTGAACAGGCGCGTCGGGATGTTCGCGGCAAACCCTGGTCCGATCATGTGCGTATCTCCAAGTGCCAAGAGTGGCCGGGCTTTCCCCGGCCTGATCTCATGGCGGACCTCGTTGGTTGGATAAATGCGGGGCGGCGTCATTTATGGACCCTCGCCTATCTACGCCGCCCCTACCCTGCAGGGGTTCCTATTCGCCCCACCCTTTTACGAACATTCCGCGTTTATCGCAACATACATTTTATTCACGATTTATTACCGCTTTTGGTGTCATCCTGCGCGGACCTTCTCAGACAAGGACGTATTGCGTAATGAGTGACGGCATCTCCAGCGAACCGGTTATCGCACCTCTCCCGACGCCCATCTCCGTCGAGCCGCGCACTGCTGCGCCGGCCGAAGCCGCTGAAGTCGCGCGGCAGG
This sequence comes from Bradyrhizobium oligotrophicum, assembly GCA_050641875.1. GTDB lineage: Bacteria > Pseudomonadota > Alphaproteobacteria > Rhizobiales > Xanthobacteraceae > Bradyrhizobium > Bradyrhizobium oligotrophicum_B. Next base: position 4,045,655 of record CP192619.1, on the reverse strand, counting down.
CGGAGGAAGCCAAGGTTGCGGCGGCCGATCTGAAGGACGAACCCAAAAGCCGCTCTCGACGCGCGATGCGATTCGCGCCGCGGCAGCGAAGGTGCATGCCGAGCCGAACGTCGAGAAGGCGTCACCACTCAAGGCGGATCCGGTCGCCAAGGATGCGCCGGCCGCGAAGACCGTCGAACCCGCGGCGAAAGACGCCCCTGTCGCACGCGGCGAGGATGGCAAGTTCGTTTCGACCAAGCCCGCCGAGCCGGCCGAGCCCGCCAAGGATGCGGCTGCGGCGAAGGCTGCGGCGAAGGCTGCCGAGCCCGTACCGGCCGTCAAGGATGCTCCGACCGCCGCCAAGGAGCCCGCCAAGCCGAGTTTCACCGCCGAGCCGCCGCCGGCGCGCTTCAGCGCTGCCGCCAAGGAGAAGTGGGCGGAGGCGCCGGACGAGGTGCGCGCCGAAGTGACGCGCGCCGTCACCGAGTTGACCAAGGGTTTCGAGAAGCACCGTGAGGCCGCGGCCCGCGACTCTGAACTCGCCGAATTCCACGAGATGGCGACCAAGGGCGGCACGACCGTCAAGCAGGCGCTGTCCGCCTACGTGAACATGGAGAACGTTCTCCGCTCCGACCCCATCAAGGGGTTCGAACTGATTTGCCAGAACGCGGGCCTATCCCTGCGCGACCTGGCCGGAAAGATCCTGAATCAGACGCCCGAGGAGTCCGCCTCAAAAGCGGACGCCACGATCGCCGAACTACGCGCCAAGATCGACCGCCTGGAAAAGGGCTTTGGCTCGATCGAACAGCGCGAGCATCAAGCCAAGACGGAATCCATCACGGAGATCGTCGCGAAGTTTGCCGCCGATCCGGCTCATTCCCGGTTCGACGAACTTTCCGAAGATATCAAGTTCTTTCTGGAGTCCGGAAAGACCAAAGACCTCGCCGAAGCTTACCGGCTCGCGGAACGGCTCAACCCCGCTCCCGCCGCGCCGGTCGCCAAGGCCGCCGACCCGATCTCCGAGCCCGCCTCATCCGCGGCGCCGGTCATCGCCTCCATCGTCCCCGCGCCGGCTCATACCGACCGCGGCCAGAAGTCAATCGCAGGCGCCCCCACCGCTGGCTCAGACCCGGCCCGAAAGCAGCGCTCGTCCTCAGTCCAAGAGGCAATCCGCCGCGCAAAAGCAGTCGCCGGATAAGCCTCGCATTGTAGGGATATCGCACCGTGGCCTTGACCGCAGTCGAAAAGAATCAGGAAATCCTCTCGCTTGCGCTCGAGGATCGTTCCGCCGGCTATCAGGACCTTGTGTCCAACTCGAATGCTCTGCTGCATGTCCTGCAGCGCAAGGGCAATTGGCAGACCTATTCCGGTCCGCGCATCCGCGAGAGTCTGCTCTACAACAAGTCGGGCAGCGGCGTGTTCTACAACGGCTACGACCTGCTCAACTCGATCCCGGTCGAGCTGTTCAACGACGCCGAGTATCTGCCGAAGATGGTCGCCGTTGCCGTGACGCTGACCAACGAGGAGATCCTGAACAACTCCGGTCCGAACCAGATCGAAGACGTGATGGAAGCGCACATCACGGCGGCCGAGAACGAGCTGCAGGACATGGTCGACGCCAGCCTGCAGTCCAACGGCACGAATTTCGGCGGCAAGGAGTTCTCCGGTCTGCAGCTCGCGGTTCCGACCCTGAACACGACCGGCACCTATGCCGGCATCGATCGGGCGGCGAACCCGATCTGGCGAACGTCCTACTACTCGGCGGCGACCATGGATGCCTCGATCGGCACCACCGTCACGTCGACCACGATCCGGCCGTTCCTCAACAAGATCATGACCGCGCGTTCCCGCAACAAGAAGGGCGCCGATCTGATGCTGATGAGCGCGGACCACTATGCCGCCTATGACGCCGCGACCGTCGCGATCCAGAAGATCGAGAACGAGTCGGGCCTCGGCAAGCTCGGTTTCCAGAGCCTCAAGTACTTCGGTGCGGGTCGCTCGGCGGAGATCGTGCAGGACGGCGGCATCGGGTCGAACATGCCGACCGGCACCACCTACGGCCTGGACACCGACGCGCTCAAGATGCGGTACCACCCCGAGCGCAACTTCGACAAGATCGGCCGCGCAATGATGCCGATCAACCAGGACGCCGTGGTCCAGTACATCGGGTTCATGGGCGAGCTGACCCTGAACAACCCGCTGTTCACCTGGAAATTCACCGCCTGATGCGCTGCTGGGGCCGCTTTTCGGAGCGGCCCTGCCCTCTCTGACGACAACATGGCGCGCAGCGCCGAAGGAAGGACATTCCATGACCGACGCACTTCTCGGCACCACTGGCTGGGTCATTCGCGAGCCCACCTTGGGCCAGCCGCCGATCGCGAAGGCGATCCCGGCCCCCACCGTCACCGCCAATACCTCAACGCTCGCCGCCGGCACGATTGCCAGCACGCGCGCACCCGCGGGCGGCTCGACCCCGAACGTTCTCGGCAAGATCGTGAAGGCGGTTCACCCGACCTACGGCGAGGGCGAGTTCATCTATGCGAAGGGCGTCGCCTCGACGCTCGTCGGCTCCCTGGTGACATACAATTCGCTCGCCCCGAGCACGACCCTCGCGCCGAACACCGCCAATCTCGACGCGCCCGTGGCGGTCGCCATGAGCGTGTGCACGGCGGGGAATTACGGCTGGTATCAGATCGCCGGCCTGGCCACCATCCTGAAGACGGCTGTCAAGGTGTCACCGAGCGTTCCGCTGTTCCTGTCGGCGACGGCGGGCCGCGTCATGTCGACCGTCGCGTCCGGCAAGCAGATCATGAACGCGATCTCGAACAATGCGGCGACCGTGGCGTCGGCGACCTCGACGATCGTCGCGCTGATCCAACGGCCGTTCGCTCAGGGCCAGAAAATCTGATCGGCGCATGGCCCTTCCGGTACCAAAAGAGGCGGGGGATTTCCCCGCCTCTCCCATTGCGGCGGCGCTCCCGCTCCATTGCAACGTCGCAGACGACGTCTTGTATGGCAATATCCGCGCGGCAATCGAGCGCGGTCACGACCTGTTACACCCGTGCGCGCCGCACGATACACCCGCGTTGATCGTGGGCGGCGGCCCATCCGCCGAGCATGATCTCGACGACATCCGGGCGCGGCAGCAGGCCGGCGCGGTCATCTTCGCGCTGAACGGCGCGGGACTATGGCTGCAATCGCATGGGATCGTTCCCGATGCGCTGATCGTGCTCGACGCGCGCTCGCACAATTCGCGGTTCGTGGTCGGCCTGGCGTCCGAGGTGATGCTGCTGCTTGCCAGCCAATGCGACTGGGCGGTGTTCGAAGCGGGTCGCGCACACCCGATCCTTTTGTGGCATCCGTCGATGAACGGCGAATCCGAGATCGTGGAAAGCCGCCCGACCGTGATGATCGGCGGGTCGACGACCGTCGGCATGCGGGCGCTGCGCATCGTGCATGTGCTGGGGTTTCGCGAAACGCACCTCTACGGCTACGACTCGTCCTATTCGCAGACTGGCGGGCACGTCTATCCGCAGCCCGAGAACGACGCCGACGTGCTGCGCGAAGTCGAGGTCGGCGGCCGGGTATTCTATGCACCTGCATGGATGGTGCGCCAAGCCGACGATTTTCAGATCCTCGCCGCCGGCTTGATCGCGGAGGGTCTGTCGATCCACGTTCACGGTGATGGGCTGCTCCCCGAGATCGCCCGTCAGATGGGACGGGACCGCCCCGCCCACCATGCCTGCTATGACCTCTCGCAGGCGCCGGCGAGCTATGATTTCGTGACGTGGCTTGCCCGCGCCGAGATGGAGCGCCGTGCCCGCGGCGCCACGGAGCGGCTTCGCGTCGCGTTCGTCAACGGTCCGGCTGACGGATTTCGAGCACGCGCCGATGTGCAGAACATCGACGAGAAACGGCAGCTCCTGGACAAAGTCATGCGCCCCGCGCTGGCGCTGTTCGACGCGGTCGAAGACGACGCCGCGGCCGACGGATACCTGTACCACTATTGGTACAGACCCATGACCGACGCGGCCCGCGCGGGCGGCGCCGTGCCGCGCTGCCGGTCGCCGATTGCCGCCGTGATGCAGATGAATTGCTGGCTGGCTGGCAAGGGCATGACGCGGCCGATCACCATCACGCTGCGCGAGACGCGCTATTCCACGGTTCGCAATTCGGACATCGACGCCTGGACCGAGTTTGCGCGCCGACGCCGCGCTGAAGGCTACGACGTCGTGTTCGTACGCGACACTGCGAAGGCCGACGAGCCGATCGGGGATTTCGTGACGTGCCCGAATGCGGCGCGGGATGTGTGGGCGCGCTTGGCGCTCTACAGCCGCGCCACGTGCAACATGATCACAGCGAACGGTCCGGCCGAACTGCTCCAGTTCTCCGATTACCCGTTCGTCGAGATCAAGAACAGCTATGACCCGGCCTTCTGGCGCAGGTTCGGCGGCATCGACGCGCCGAACGAATCGCTACCGTGGCTCGGGCCGCACCAGGTCACCACCTGGGAACAAGACACGGTCGACAACATCGAAAATGCGTGGTCCCAGTGGGTCTCCGTAAACAATTCGTTTGTATCGTGTAAGTATCATCCCTCGAAAGAGTATCCCTCAAACGGAGACTGACCCTATGTCCAATCGCCAGACCGCCGCCAACGAAAGCATGACGATCGTGCGGTTCTTCCATCTTCCCGTAAAGGACGAAGCTGCCACCAAGGCGGCGGGCCGCCCCATATTCGAAGATAAGGAAGTCTGCGAAATTCGATTCGCAGGTAATCGCGAGAAGGTTGGCCATTTCCCGGCGCACGAGGTCTTCAAGACCGATCGCGACATGGAAGGCAACATGACCGAGATTACCTACGCGCTGGAGTACAACGAGCAGTATCTCAAGTTCAAGGCCGGCAATGCGCAGACCATCAGCGGTACCCCGCTTGACGAACTGCCGTTCCTGTCGGAATCCAAGCGGCGCGAACTGAAGGCGCTCAACATCAGCACTGCCGAGGCGCTGGCCGCGGTCGACGGCAACAACCTGAAGATGCTCGGTATGGGTGGCCGCGAGCTGAAGAATCAGGCGCAGGCGTATCTCGACAAGGCGGCCGGCTCGGTCGACCTCATCAAGATGGCGGCGCGTATGGCCGAACTGGAGGCGCAGAACAAGCAGCTCCTGGCGCGATCGGTCGGCGGCGCGGTGCCGCTGGACGATGCCGCGGACGAGTCGCTGGTGGGCGGCCCCGAGGATCCGAACGCGTCGCCGTTCTTCACGATGGGCGCCGAGGACATTCGGAACTGGCTGGAGGCGGCCGGCGAGACCGTCGACAAGCGCCTCGGTCACGCGACCCTGGTCAAGCGTGCCGACGAGGTGAATGCGCGCATCAAGGCCAAGCGGGAATCCGTCGCGGCCTGACGCGAAGCGAGTAGAATAGGAAAAGCCCGCGTTTCGGCGCGGGCTTTTTGTTGTGCGTGCGGGGATCAACGCTGCGACGGCGGCCCTTTGGTGCGTTCCTCGGCGAGATGCTTCATCAGGTCCACAAGACGCGATTTGCGCTCCTCGGGACTGTTAGCCGCCTGATGTCGCCGGATCAGCGCATTGGTGTACGCGAGATCGGCGCACGTCCGATCATGCTCGTGCATTTCCAAGAGCGTGCGACCGCGGAGAGCCTGCTGTTCTTCAAAGCGGATTCGAACGGCAAGGCCGAGCATTGTGTCATTGTTGTTCGCTAGTTCTTCTGGCGTGATGTCAATCAGCACGATAGTTCTCCTATTTGTTGTTCTTGAGCATCCAGCGAGCTCGGATGCTCTGCAGATCAGCTTCGCTCAGGTGCTTGTCGATGACTTGAGTCGGTTTGCCTTCCTTTCCGATGTCGGTGAACATGCCGCCAAACCGGGCGACTTCGGCGAACGTGCATTCGCGGAGCTTCTTACCATTGGGCATGATCAGATCCAGCATCACGATCTTCTTGATGGTGTTGACGATCCGACTGACCGTCTCTTGGGCGAGCTGGCGGGTCTCGGCGGCAGCTTCCTGCCGGCGCAGCGCGGTTTCTTGCGCCTTTGCCGTTGCGGCGAGCCCCGTACTGCCGGATCGTGACTGCGTGATCTCCCACTGCGCGTAGTTGCGGTCGAAATAGTCCTTGGCGAGTTGTTCGACGGCTGCCGGATTCGCCTGGACCTCGTCGAAAAAGGCGTCGAACTGGCTCTTGCGCGAGCCGTTCGGGTCGTTCTTGAGCGCTCGTTCGAACATGCTAAAAAGGCTGATTTTCTTGATCACAGGGTGACTCCGGTGGTTGCGAGCTGGTCAAGGATGGGTTCGAGCTGTTTCAATGCATGGAAAGAGGCACTATGCTTGACACGTTCTGCACGCTTCTGTTCGCGCATCTTTTCAGGGTTTGCGGCGTACCGGAAACGTCTTCGCGCACCTACTTTATCTGAATTTTCGGAATGCCAACGGCGGTTGTACCCGCGCCTCAAACTCCCCGCCGCAGACGACACACGCCTTAATTGCCATCGCTCGACTCCGCTTCCCGGCTCTGCCGCCAATAGTTGTCGGCATCCTCGGAGATCCGAACGCACCGCCCGATCTTGAACGTATTCGGACCTTTGCCGGCGGTTTGGAGCTTGTAGAACATGGAGTGCGAAATCCCGTACTTCGCGCACCATTCTTTGATCGAGTATGAATGCACCTGACTTCTCCTGTGTCCACCAGCGAACTTTACCAGTCAAAAACGAATTGTCAACACTGATTGTGACACACTGCGGCTTCTGCGCGTTTTGCTGCAACTTGCCCCTTTCCTCCGGAGGCCGCATCTTGACCATTCTCAGCGTTTGCCAAGATGCGGCCGTAGAACTCAACCGGGCGCAGCCGACGTCCGTCTTCACCAATACCGATCCATTTGCAGCGGAGCTTCGACTTGCCGCGAAGAAGACTGCCGAGTCACTCATCGCCGAGGAGCATGATTGGCGCGATTTGACGTTTCTCGCGACATGTCAGGGTGACGCTTCGACGACAGTTTTCCCGCTCTCTACGGTCGCGCCCGGATGGGAGCGCATGATCAAGGACGTGAAGTTGCATTCGTTGCGCTTCCGGACCGCGACGTTCCGCCCGGCCCGTGACCTCGACGAATGGTTGTTCATCAAGGACAATCTGCTGGTCGGATCTCCGGGCAATTGGGTTTTGCTCAACGGTGCGGTGCAGATTTTCCCGCCGATGCCGACCAGCGACACGGCGCGGTTCTACTATATTTCGAACCAATACGCCTATTCGGCCGGCGGCGTCGCGCAATCATCTTTCCTTGCCGACACCGACACATTCGCGCTTCCCGAGAAGTTGTTGCAACTCGGGATTATCTGGCGTTGGCGCGCGAACAAGCGTCTGGAATACGCCGAGGATCTGAAGAATTACGAGATCGCCAAGGCGTCCGCCATGGGCAAGGACAAGGGGTCTCAGGCGATCGTGGTTGGCCGGCAGCGCGCTTCGCGAGCAAACGACGTCGCGTATCCGGTTCGGCTGGGCAACTAGCCATGAGACGCCCCGCTGCCAAAACCAACCCGAAGCCGCGCGCCGCGCAGCTCAAAACGTTCCTGGCGCCCACGTCGGGGTGGATCGCCAACCAAAATCTGTTGCTTCCGAATGCGCGCAAGCCCGACGGGAGCACGGTCAACGGCGCCTCGGTCTTGGAGAACTGGTTCCCGACCGCCACCGGGATCCGCATGCGTGGCGGCTCGGATGCCTTCGCTCAAATCGGTAGCGAAGACGATCCGGTCGTCTCCCTATTCTCCTACCACAACGGCAACGTTGAAAAGCTGTTCGCAACGACAGCGGGCGCAATCTATGACGTGTCGAGTCCAGCGAGCCCGACCAACATTCATCTCACGGACGAGTCGGGCAATTTCCTGGTCGACGAGCTTGGGCGATATCTTCTGTCGTCATTGTCCATCCCTGCCGGCCCCGCTGTCGATCTGCTCGCCGGCGGCGATTGGTCCGTGGCGCAGTTCTCGACGCCTGGCGGCACCTTCCTCCGTCTCGTGAACGGCGTCGACACGCCCCTCGTTTTCGACGGCACGTCCTGGTCAACCAGCCCGGCGATTACCGGCGTAGACCCGACGACGCTGTCGTTCGTTTTCGCGTCGAAGTTTCGGCTATGGTTCATCCAAAAGGACTCGCTCAACGTCTACTATCTTCCGGTCAATTCGATCGGCGGCGCCGCTACGTTGTTGCCTCTCGGCGGCATCTTCTCGGAAGGCGGCTCGCTGATGTTCGGCGCCACGTGGTCGATCGAGTCCGGCAACGGGCCGTCGGAGCAGACGGTGTTCGTGACATCCGAGGGGCAGGTTGCTGCCTATGTGGGGTCCGACCCGAGCGACCCCACCACTTGGTCGCGCCAGGGCGTCTACCATATCGGTAAGCCGCTCGGGCCGCATGCCTTTGTCCGCACGGGCGGTGACGTGGCGATCTCGACCAACATCGGACTCATTCCGCTATCCAGCGCGTTCCAGCGGGATATCGCCGCGCTGGCCCCCGTTGCCGTCTCCTATTCGATCGAGATCGAGTGGAACAAGGCGGTTGCCGCGACGGTGCCGTCCTGGCAAATCGCGCTGTGGCCGACCAAGCAGATGATGCTGGTGGCGCCGCCGACGCCCGCGGGATCTGTCCCCAAGGTGCTCGTCGCGAACGTCCGCACGGGCGCATGGGCGCCGTTCACCGGCTGGAACGTGACGTGCATGCAGGTGTTCTCAGATCGCCTGTTCTTCGGCTCTGATTCCGGGAAGATCGTCGAAGCGGAGGTGACCGGCGCGGACCAGGGAAGCGCCTACACAGCGACGTGCGCGCCGCTGTTCGATCCGCTCAAGAGCCCCGCGGCGCTCAAGACGGGCCTGGAATCTCGCGTGGTGCTGCGCGCGACGTCGCGGCCGACCCCGAAATTGTCGCTGCAATCCGATTACGTCATCAACCTTCCGGTGGCTCCGGACGATACGACAGTGGTCGCAGACAATACGTGGGGAACCGGAAAGTGGGGTGAAGCGAAGTGGGGATCGGTCGCCGATAAGCAGACCTATCAGACGTGGGGATCTACACCCGGCGGCGGATATTCGCTCTCGACGGCTGTCCAGATCACGTCCGGCAGCTTCTCGGCTCCGGATGTGGAGTTGGTCTCGCTGGATCTGCTCTATGACGTCGGCGACGTGGCGACATAGCGAAAGCGGCGCTGATGTGATGATAATGAAAACTACGCGGTGCCACAGCCGGAACGGCGCGCTCAAGGTGATGCTTCCAATAGATCTTCGGGGCGCTTTCCTTGTAATTCAGGCCGACCATCCAATCGCTGTCCTGCCAATTGACCCGCACATAGAACGACCAGAGCCAGAGATCGATGAAACGGTATTTGCGCGATGCAATGAGTGCGAAGCGGCTGGGGCCATCGAAACCTTCTCGGCGCTTGCCAACCCATACCGACCACGACCAACACAAACGGTGAGGCCAGTGGCGAGATAGAAGCGACCGGCTGCCAGGAACGTTTGTCTTTTTCCAGAACGAAAGCCCAGCTCGCCAACCCAGTTTGCGGCGCATCGCCAGATCCCAGCGCTCCCACTCGGCCAGATTGGACGCTCGGTCGCGCCAACTCTCGTTGCGCTCCGCAAGGTCGATCCTGATGCACTTCATGCTCAACCTTCCTTTGACTGCTGATTAATCAAACCCGTACATCACCATACGGGCATTTTGGTACTCGATTTGATGCTCCCATTCGGAGCCGTCGCCTTTGGCGCTGCCGAACAGCATAGTTTCTTTGCCGTCAGCGATGGCGTTGCTAACCCTGTGTTTTTGATGCGGCGTCATTCCCGCGAACGCAAGGTTGATCGCATCCCAATGGCGCGGACCTTCCACGAACACGCGACCTCGAAACATCACCGCGGTATGGCGCTGTTCGGGGGCTTCTTCGAAGAAGGCTGCAACCAATTTGCCGACTACAGGGCGCCGCATCGCATTAACTACCTATGAATGTGAAGTTCTATGGGTCTTGAACTTTCCATTCGTTCAAGAACGGAACTCCGTCTAGTTGGCGCAACACTTCAGTCCATTTGTCGATGGAATCATATTCCAAAGTCACTTCCTGCGCTGAGCTGCGCGTATAGATTTGGATCGCGTAGGTCGCGTTGACGCGCCCTCGGTTGACGCTCCAAGACTGGAGCCCGACAAGCTCTCGCCGGTCGATGCGAAAATGAGTGATGCCGTTAAAGCGGATGAAAACCTCACGCTCGGTCGAACTCACATCTATCTGCATAAGATCAACCTTCCTTTGACTGTCTATTACAGCTAATCGTCGAATCCGGCCCGCAGCACTTCAGTCATGCGCTCAAGCTGCTTGCGACGATACTTTGGGCGCCGGTCGTTTTCGATAGTGAACCAGCCATCTGACCAAGTAACAGCGGGAGCCGTCTTGCCGTGCGCCTCCGCAAAGGCTTGTTGCCACTTCTTGGCTATCTGTTCCAGATATGATGCTGAAAACCTCGGCATTTCTCAAACCTTTCTGTGACGACGCGTTAAAACAAATATTCACCGTTTAAAAACGAATTGTCAACTAAATTCCTCTCATGCCTCGTGAATTCGTCTCCGATAGCCGCATCACCGCTTTCGTCTCCGCCCGGACCGGTGTGCTTTTTCACGGCCCGCACAGCTCCCTGGGCATTGTCCAGGAGGGCGCGGTGACGGCCGGTGTCGTCTTCAGCCTCCGCACGACGCACGATATCCACGTCTCGGTCGCGGCCACCCATCCCCGCGCTTTCACTAAGACTTTTCTAACGAGATTGGGCGTATATCTGTGGGACGAGCTGAAGCTGCTGCGTGTGTCGATCAACACGGAGCAGCCCGCGATCGTCGATCTCGCGTGTCGTCTCGGCGCCCGGCATGAAGGCGTGAAGCGCGACTATTACGGCCCCGGCCGTGACGCTGTGATGCTTGGGTTGCTCAAGCGCGACTGGCGTTTCTACCCGGCATAGGCCGGCACATGGCACGTGCGTTTCTATCCGGCATAGGCCGGCACAGAGGCTCAGACCCTCACTTCCCTTTCTGAGGATCAAACCCCTGAAGGCCCCTGCCGATGGACCCCCCCGCGCCGACCCCTACTCCCGATCCCGTTAAGACCGCCGCTGCGCAAGCCGCCTCCAACAAGGAGACCGCAATTGCGCAGGCCAATCTCAACAATTACGACAAGGTCAGCCCCGACGGGTCGCAGACGTATCAGGTCATCGGAACGAATGCGGACGGTACGCCGAAATATCAGCAGACGACCACGCTCTCTGCATCCAATCAGGGAATCTACGACACCAATCAGGCCACCAAGACCAATATCGCAACGATTGGCAAGGACCAGTCGGCGAAGATCGGAACGCTGCTCGGAACGCCGTTCAAGGTCGATTCTGCGATTTCGGATCGCCTTGTCGGTCTCGGCAAGACCCGGCTGGACCCGCAGTGGGCAGCCAATGACGAGAAACAAGCGGCGTCACTGGCCAACCAGGGAATTACGCCCGGTTCGCCGGCCTACGACAACGCGATGCGCAGCTACAATGCGGCGAAGAACGACGCATACAATTCGCTGTATCTGAACGGCAACGGTCAGGCCATGACCGAGTCGCTTGCCGAGCGCAATCAGCCCATCAACGAAATTTCCGCGCTCATGTCGGGATCGCAGGTGTCGACGCCGACGTTTTCCGCTTCGCCGCAGACCAGCGTCGCCGGAACGGACGTGGCCGGCATCACGCAGAACGCCTACCTCGACCAGAACCAGCAGGCGCAGCAGGCGGTCGCGGCACAGAATGCCATGATGGGCGGGCTGTTCCAGCTCGGCGGTACCGCAGCCACCGCGGCGATCAAATACTCCGATCGACGCTTGAAAAGCCGCGTCGAGCTGGTGGGCACGGGCGCGCTCGGGCTGCCGCTTTACGAATATGACATCTTCGGTCGGCGCGAGCGCGGACACATGGCCGACGAGGTGGCGCAGGTGCTGCCGGCTGCTGTCATGGTCGGCGCGTTCGGGATCCAGCGCGTCAATTACTCACTTCTCGGAGTCGTATAATGGCTGCGGAGGACACTGGCGCATTCACGTGGGGCGCTGGCGGCGCACGCATGACCCCGGAGGAGATTGCGCAGCGACGCAAGGATGCCGCCGCGTCCCTGGCGCAGGCGACGGATGGCGGGTTCGCGCCAGGCACGCGCGGCGCCGGCGTGTGGACGCAGGGCCTGGCCAAGGTCGCAAAAGCCGTCATGGCGGGACTGGACTACCGCGAAGCCGACCAGGCGTCGAAGGCGAACGAGTCCGAGAACGCGAAGATGATCGCCGCACTACTCGGTGGCGGGGCGGCCGCGACGCCGGCTGCGGCGGCGGGTGGGGATACTGCGGCGCCGGTAGCGGACGCATCCGCTCCGCGCGGGATCCGCAACAACAATCCGCTGAACATCGAAGACGGCGATTTTGCGCGTTCGCAGCCCGGCTATGCCGGTTCCGACGGTCGGTTCGCCAAATTCGAGACGCCAGACCACGGCACGGCTGCGGCCAGCAATTTGATCGGCACATATGAGACCAAGCACGGGCTGAATACGGTCTCGGGCATCATCAATCGGTGGGCTCCGACGTCTGACGGCAACAATACGTCGGCGTATGCGGCGGATGTCGCAAAGCGTCTCGGCGTCGACCCGAACTCACCTCTGACACCCGAGCAGCGGCCGGCACTGATCGCGGCCATGGGCTACCACGAGAACGGCCGCCCTATTCCTGGAGTCCCTGGCGGGTCACCGGCCGTGGCCAAGGTTGCGGGCGTGATGCCGGCGGCCGTACCAGCAGCGGCCCCCACCGAGGAGGACCCGGCCGCCATTCCCGCCACCGCCGCGCCGGCGGCTGCCGCTTCTCCCGCCGTGGCCAAGGTCGCCAGTGCGCTGCCGGCCGGGGTCAACCCTGCCGTGGTGCAGGTGATGACCAGCCCCTATGCGAGTCCGGCGGCGAAGCAGATTGCCAGCCTGATGATGCAGCAGCAGTTGTCCCAACAGCAGAAGGCGGTCAGCGCGCCCTACACCGACCCGAATCTCGGCGTTGTCCAGAAGGGCGCCGATGGCTCGATCCACGTCCTGCGCGGCCCGCAGGCCGGCGAGGCGTACAAGGACGCCGACGGCAACCTGATGCAGAAGGGTCCGGACGGCACGCTGCATCCGGTTATTCAGGCCGACAAGCCGCCGGGTTCTGTCAAAGAATTCGAATACTATAAAACTCTGTCGCCCGAAGACCGCGAACTGATGAATGCGTCGAAAAAGCCGGCGCGACGAGTGTCGTCAACAATGTCGGCGCCGAGAACAAGGGCCTCAACGAGGCGATGAAGCTCGACGCCGAGGCGGTGCGCAAGGGGCAGAACGAGTTGATGCCCGCCCTGGAGGATGCCGACCACAATTTTCAGCTCATGCAGACCGCGATCGATCGCAACGGTGGCAAGCTGCCGACCGGCGGAGAACTCGGCAAGCTCGGGCTCGACTGGAACCGCACCAAGGACTTCATCGCGCAGAATTGGGGTGTTGATCTCGGCAGCGATCCGACCGCAACTACCAGCCTGGAGACGTTCAACAAGGGCGGCATCAAGGCCGCCGGCGACATGGCCAAGGCGATCGGCGGCAGCCGCGTCCTCAAGACCGAATTTGACATGGCGCAGCGCGCCAACCCCGGCCTCGAGACGTCGGACGCGGGCAACAAATATCTGCTCGACGTGAACCGCAACGGCATCGCGATCAAGAAGGATTATCTGTCGGCGCAAGAGGAGTACTGGCGCTCGCACAATCACAGCCTCGACGGTTTCCAGAAGTCGTGGAACGATGAAATCCACACCAACCCGCGCCCGCTCTCGACATTCAGCACCGTCCCGCCGATCGATCTCGGGAACGGGACCAAGGTGGTCAAGCTGCCGTCGACCGCGAAAGGCGGCTACTCGTGGTTCCAGCAGACGCCGGACGGCGCAACCGTGCTGAAGGATCCGGACGTCATCGCGAAGGCGGAGGAAATGACCAAGCCGCTGCAGAAGGCACCGGACGCGCCCGCGGAAAAGGTCATCGGCGGCAAGACCTACATTAAGCGTGACAACAATTGGTTTGAAAAATAATGGCAAACCCTGTCACCGATCCAGCGCTGCTCGCGCAGTTGAACGCCCCGGAGCCCGCGCAAGCCGCGGCACCGAAAGGGGCGATCACGGACCCGGCACTGCTCGCGCAGTTGAACGGCGTGGCGGCTCCTGCGTCCGCGTCTCCGGTCGCGTCCCTGGTCGCGGAAAAGAGTACGCTGCAGACGATCCGCGAAGCCATTCATGCGCCGACGCGCGTCTTGGAAAACGGTGTGATGCTCGGGCTCGGCGATCGGGCGCGGGCGTTGATCGATACCGTGGTGAGCGGCCCGCGCACTCTTGCAGGTCTCGTGACCGGCGAAGACAATTCCTATGCGGCGAATCTGAAACGTCAGCAGGACGAAACGGCCAAGTTCGCCGAAGACCATCCGATCGCCGCTCCGGTGATTGAGGGCGTCGGCGGCATCATCGCGCCGCTCGGCGTGATCAAAGCGGCTTCTGTGCCCGCAACGCTCGGCATGAAAACGCTTGCCGGCATGGGTACGGGTGCGGCTCTTGGCGGCGTTCAGGGCGTCACCAATTCCAAGGACTGGACCGATCTTCCGCAAGTCGCCAAAGATGCGGCGATCGGCGCGGGGATTGGCGGCGTGCTCGGTGGCGCGATCCCCGGCACGTCGGCGGCCGTCGGCGCAGCCTATCGCAAGGTCACCGACGCGATGCGCGGACGCGTCGAGGGAATGTCGCGGGGCGCGTCCAGCCATCTCATCAGAGCAGTAGAGACTGATAGCCCGGTCGCAGTTCGCGCACGTCTCGACGAGCTTGGTCCGGATGCAATGTTGGTTGATGCCGGGCCGGCACTGCTCGGTACAGGACAGGGTGCCCTCGGCAATAGCATGGAGGCGAGATCGACGCTGACGACTGCGCTCAAGGCGCGAGATGCGGGCACCAATGCGCGCATCCAGGCGGACGTGAATCAGGCGCTCGGGCCGGCAGAAGATCCGCAGACCATCACCAATGCGATCAAGGCGCACCGGACCGCCGTCGACAACGTCAACTATCCGGCTGCCTTGGACACCGCGCCGCCCGTTCAGGTCGCGCCGATCCTGCGTCAAATTGACGGTGCGCTCCTACAGACCCCAGCCGGCAGCATGGAGCACAAGGCGCTGACCAATGCGCGCAGCATGCTGATGACCACGGAGCGGCGCCCGCTGCTCGATTCGGCAGAGCATCCGCAGTATGACCACCTTGGCAACCAACGCTGGACCGAAGTTCCTGTGTCGCAGAACGACGCCAACGTTCTTCACAAAGTGAAAGGCGAACTGGACAACGTCATCGAATATGATGCACCCGGCCTCGGCGTGCCGGCCGGCGCGCTCCAGCGTCAGCAGGGCGCGCTGAAGCAGGTTCGCGGCGCTCTCAACGCCGAACTTGAATCGCAGGTTCCCGGCTATGCCGATGCAAACCGCGCTTCTGCGGCGCTTGCGCAGCGCGCCGAGGCGGTCCAGGCCGGGACGCAGCTTTTGAGTAATGGGAAAACGTCGCCGAGCCCCGGACGCTTCGCCGCCGAGTTCGACCCGCTTGAGCAGGGCACGAAGATTGCGTTTGCTAAGGGAAACCGCGGCGATATTGAACGTATCCTGGGGCAGAAAGCCAATGATTTGGTTGCCTTGAAGGGCGCACTTCAAGGTGAAGGCGGCTGGAATACTGCGAATCTCGCCAAGGTGCATGGGCAGGGCGCGGCGGACGAATTGGTCGGTACGGTCAACCGCAATACCGCTTTCCGCGACACGCACACTAAAATTTCGGAAAATTCGCAGACCGATTTGCGCAACGCCGCGCGCAAGGAGATGAAGCCGGACCCGTCGACCGATACGCCGCTGATCAACCCGAACTCGACCATAACCGGCGTTGCGGGAACGGCCGTCAAAATGGGCGTGCAGAAAATCGTCAACGCGCTCACCCGGTCGGACCCGACCCGGCATTACGGCGAGGTTGCGCGGGCGCTGACCCTTCAGGGTGCCGATCGCGATGCGCGCCTGCTCGCCGTGGTCGACGCGCTGAACAGGCGGCAGGGGAACGTCGCGGGCGCGGAGACGGCCGGCAAGATTGGCGCGGTTACCGCGGCGCTCCTGGAGCGCGCCGCCGCCGAGCGGCTTCGTAATGGTCCCAGCCAAAGGCCGCAGTGAGCATGCCGGCGCATAGGATCGCGCAGAGCGCTATGAACGGCCAAAACCCGAGCGCGCTCAACGCCAGATACAATCCGGCCCGAATAGCCGAAATGATACCTATCACGATACCGATACACACGACCATCCGAGTCATTGTGCACGCCTAGCGCGCCTTACGCCAAAAGTCAACGGAGTCTCAGAGCATGCCGAGTTCATCTGGTGTCTACTCTCTCCCCTCGGGGTACCTCGCCGTCACTGGTCAGACGATCCAGGCCAGCCAGCACAACCCGCCGCTCGAGGACATCGCGGAGGCGCTGACGAACCGTCTGTCGCGCGACGGAAGCGCTCCGATGACCGGCGGTCTTCGCGGGTTCGCGGGCAGCGCTGCGCTTCCGGGCTATGCGTTCGCCACGGATACGTCATCGGGGCTCTATAAGACAACGAACGGCGTCGGGGTCGCGATCGGCGGTGCGCAGGTCGCAGAATTCACCGCCGCAGGCATGGCGAGTGGCGTCCGCCTGCTTGGCGAGATACTGCCTTACACCGGAGCGACAGTTCCATCGGCATTGTGGGTGTTTCCGGTTGGTCAAACACTCAGCCGAACCACTTACGCGGCAATGTGGGCTTTCGCGCAGGTGCAGATTGTTGCCGGCAATACCTTCTATAATAATGGCGACGGCTCGACCACGTTCGGGATCGGGGATCTGCGCGGGCGCACCATTGCCGCGATCGACAACATGGGCGGGACGTCGGCGGACCGGCTGGCGCCTGGTGGAGACCTTGCCGCGGTTCGTCACACGCTCGGTGGTGCGGGCGGTGAGTGCGCCCATACGTTGACTGTCGCAGAACTGCCGACCGGTATTACGTCGGCGGGGGCAAATTCAATTTCGGTGCAGCCAGTCGGCGGATTGCTCGGCTTTCCTGTGACTAGCTCGAAAACCAACATCACTACAACATCGGCAGGATCTGGCGGCTCTGTTGCGCCCGCGTCAAGCTCGGCGAGCTGGGGTGGCGCTGACACTATGAGCGGAACAAACACGATCAGCGTGACCTCAAGCAATACTGGCGGCGGTCGCCACAACAACATTCAGCCGACGATGCTCTGCAACTTCCTCCTGTTCGTAGGCGCTGCGTAAGCGAATGTTGACATTTCGTTATTAAGGTATTTATCCGTATCTGGAGTTCGTGTTCATGGCCGTCATTCGACCGAAGGACGAAACCGCAGCGACGAGCGTCGCGGTCGGTGATATTTTTGTAATTGACGGGGCCACGGGGGTTCGGGCGCTCGCGGCGAGCCTGGTTCCGCTCACCAATGCAGTCAACACGTTCACGGCCGCGCAGGCGTTCGGCACCCTCACCGCGACCACCGTCAACAAGGTCACGGTGACCGCACCCGCCACGGGTTCGACGCTGACAATTGCCGACGGCAAGACGCTGCGCGCCAACAACACCTTGACGTTTGCCGGCACCGACGGCACGACGATGACGTTCCCCGGCACTTCGGCGATGATTGCGCGCACCGATGCGGCGAACACCTTCACGGGAACGCAGACCGTTGGCGCGCTTGTCGCGACCACCATCAACGGCAACACGGTCACCGCCGGAACAGGCGTTCTGACACTCGCCGCCGGCAAGACCCTAGCCGCGTCGAACAGCCTCACGCTCGCAGGGACCGATGGCAAGACGCTAACCGTTTCGAACAGCCTCACGCTCGCCGGCACTGACGGCACTGTGCAGACCTTCCCGAGCACCAGCGGAACGGTCGTCACGTCGGCGTCGGTCAATGCGGTCACCAATGCGATGCGCGCGCAGATGGCCGCTTACACGCTCAAGGGCAACGCGACCGGAGCCCTAGCAAACGAAGCGGACATCGACGTCACCGCGCTGACGCTGAAGGCGACGCCGGTCTCGGGCGACATCATCCTGATTCAGGACAGCGCCGCGAGCAACGCGTTCAAGAAGGCGACGATCGGCAGCTTGCCGGGCGGGGGCGGCTCAGTGTCGTCACTCAATGGCCAAACCGGTGCGCTGACCATTTACCAGACGCCGCAGATCCGCATCACGCTGACCCAAGGAACACCGGTCACTACGGCTGACGTCGCGTCCGCCACGTCGCTTTATCTGGAGCCGTTCAACGGCGGACAGTTGCCGATTTATGACGGCTCAAATTGGGTGCCACTGACCGTCGCCGCGTCGACGTACTCGCTGCCGGCGACTCAGACGCAAACGGGAACGCTTAACGGCACGACGGCCGTTACGGGCCTCACCGATACGTCGCAGATGCCGCCAGCCGGAATTCAGGTGACCGGCACCAACATTCCGGCGTCGACCACGTTTACGCCGACCGGGACCACGACAGGAACGCTCAGCAATGCTGCCACGGGAAGCGGCGCAACGTCGCTGACGTTCAAGCTGCCGCCGAACACGAACTACGACGTGTTGGCAGTAGCTAACGGCGGCGTTCCGAAAATGAAGTGGTCCGCAGCCTGGTCAAACGACACCACGCCGCCGACCCGCGCGCTGCAAGACGGTGTCGAGGTCACGTCCGGAACCCCGACACAGCGCGTCATCGGTTCGGTCCGCACGTCCTCGGTGGCCGGAACGCTCGTTGACAGCCACACCTACCGGTTCGTTTCGAATCGCTACAACGAGCAGCCGCGGTCCATGTACGCTACGGATCCAGCCACATCGTGGCCGTGGAGCACTGCATCGAATCGCCAAGCGAATGCCAACACGGCGAACCAACTCGACTACATCTGTTGCGTTCCGCGGCCGATTTGGGCGGTTGTGCAGGCGCAAGCGGTAAACAACACGGGCGTCAACAACGTCAACGTCAATATCGGCATCGACACCGCGTCCGGTGGCTCTGCGCAATTGGTCAGATTGGCGAATTTGTCGGGCACAACCTACGTCCCGACGGACGCCCTCTATTCCGGCACTCCCGGTATCGGCCGACATTTTGTGACGTGGCTGGAATTTGGCGGCGGCACGAATACGCAGACATGGCTTGCGACGGCTGCCAACAACATCTCGGGCATTATGGGCGAGGTGGCGAACTAACATGTTTGTCCCGCCCTCCATTGCACGCGCTCTCAACTCGCAAAGCAACGATCCGTATTCGCTTGCGGTGCAGGCGCCCTTCGTTGCGGCCAACCCGAATGCGAACTACTTCCCCGATTGGAACAATCCGAACGGAAAAGAGCTGGTCGACCTCTCGACGTTGACCGGAACGACGCTCGTCCTGCTTGTCGGGGGCCAGAGCAACACCACCAATGTCACGCCGGCCCTGTACGTTCCAACGAACCGCCTCGGCGTCATCAATTTCAATATCTGTGACGGCGGCGCCTACCGCGCCAAATCGGGCGGCGGCGCCATCGACCCGCTACTCGGGTGCACCGGGAACGTCTCCTATGGCCTATCGAGCGCGTGGCCGAATGGAAACTGGATCGGCATCCTCGCGGACAATCTGATCACGGCGGGCTTGGCGACCAACGTCATCATTGTTCCGTTTGGTGTTGGCGGCTCGTATATCCAGGATTGGGCGTCCGGCGGGTCCAACACCCTGCGTATCGACGTCATGGCGGCGCGATTAGCTCGTGCTGGACTCATCCCGAATGCGGTCTTGTGGGGGCAAGGCGAAAGCAACAACGGCGTCACGTCGACCGCCGTCATGACGTCGAACCTGCAGAGCTTCATTGCAAGATTGCGAACCTATTGGTCATCGACCAGCATTCCGATTTTCATCGCACAAGAAAGCTACATTAACGGGCTCACGGATAGCAACGTCACGGCAGGACAGGCCGCGGTCGTCAACCACAGCCTCGGGATTTGGGCGGGACCGAACGCAGACGCCCGCGGCGCCACATATCGCGCCGCCGACAACACCCACTGGAACACGCTTGGCGCGTCCACATGGGCGAGCGATTGGCAAGCATCATTGCATCTCTACGGAACGCCCTTCTAGTAATAGGACGGCGGCGGGAGATACGATCGCCATCGCGGGCGGTTCACGCCGCGGCAAACGCCCGACCCTTCGTGAAATATGGGCTCGGCGTCCGGCGAAGCATCCCACACCTGGACAAAGATGCGCTCATCCGGGTCGAACCCGGCGGCGGAACACGCTGCTCGCGCCGCCTTTTCCTTCTCATTCATTGGGTCGCCTATCACCATGCTTCGGCTTCAAGATATTCCTGGAGTTCTTCAGGGGTCGGGTCTCGATAAAAATACCCGCCCTTGGGATCCTTCGGGTCTTTCTTTCGCATTTGAAGCGGTGAATTGGTGGTCGGGCGGATGCCGACAAGGTCTTTAATTCCGACCATCGCCGTAACGACTGGTTCCCATTCTTCAGACACTGGTCACCCTCGCGCTGCAAGGCGCGGAAAGTACCACCACAACCACAGGTCAGCAAGCCCGCAATCCCCTTCGCTTAATGTTGACATTTCGCGTTTAACGTGGGATGTTGCAGAAGAACGAGGGACAACCATGAGAGAACCGGCATCGATCCGTTACAAGAACCCCGGAGCGATGTGGGGCAATAATCGGATCGCTCAGAAGTGGGGAGCCGCGCCCAAAGCTGTCGTGCTTGAAGATGGTAAAGGTCAGGGCAACAATATCGCGGTGTTTCCGACGTATATTCAGGGCATTTGCGCGCAGCTCGATCTGTGGCGCAGCTCGCCGCATTACCGGAACAAGACATTTCAGGACGCCATTACGATCTGGTCGGGTCACAATGAAGTCCCGTCCTACATTGCGTTCTGCAAGAAGCGCGTTCCGGGACTGACCGAATCCACCGTCATGAACGACGAATTTTGGCGCAGTCCGTCCGGAATTGCGTTTCTGAAAGCGCAGGCGTGGCACGAAGCCGGCAAGCCGTATCCTGCCTCCGAAGCGGATTGGGTGGAGGCGCAGCGCCGCGTGTTCGCGGGCGATAACCGATTCCAGAACAAAGCCCCCAAGCCGATGAAGACGTCCAAGATCGGCAACGGCAGTCTCGTGCTCGGCGCGGGCTCCGCGATGGAAGCGGCGAGTAAGGCCAAAGATGCGATCGACCAAGCGAACGCGATCAAGCAGAGCGCGGACGATCTCGGCGCGGGCGACGTGCTCGCGCATCTCGTGACCATGCCCACGTTCTGGATCGCAGTCGCGATGGTCGTTCTCTGCGGTTTCATTTGGTTCTGGCGGCGCGAGCACGCGCAGGCCGGCGTCTGATGACCATCACCCCGCTGCTTATCGTCGGCGGGGTTCTTTTGGTTTTCGTCATGTACTGTTTCATAGGTGACTCGTGGTAATCCTGACCTGGATCTTGGGCATTGTCGGAACGCTCGGCGTAGCCGGCACGATTGCCGCGGTCGTCTTCTTTCCCGCCGTCGCGGTGCCGATCGCCGAGCGCATTCTTCAAGTGCTGTTCGGCTGCAAGCCGTGCGTGCTCGTGGTCGCGTTCCTGGTCGTGGCGCTCGGCAGCTTCTGGTACGGCCGCGCCGGTCAGTACGAACGAGGCCATGCCGCCGCAATCGCTGAGATCGCCGCGGAGGACTCCAAGACAATCGCTCGAGCCCTGGAAAAGCGCGAGCAATGGAAAAACTGCCGCGAAGTGTTGGGCGGTAAATGGGATCAGACGACGGGGCGGTGTCGGTCATGAAGCGCCTCGCTCTGCTCCTGTTCCCTCTCGCGCTCGCAGGCTGCGCGACGACCAGCGGTCCCGGTTCCGTGGCCGGCGGTGAATGCAAGGTGTTCCAGCGCCCCGCCTACGCGATCCGCGGCGCTACGCAGCACGACCAGGACTGGATTGATCCGACGATCGAAAGCGGTGTCGGCGCATGTCGGTGGGCTCGCCCTGCGCCGCGCCCCGCCGAATGGGACGCACCCGCGCCGGCCCCCGCCAAGGTTGCAAAGCGTCCCGTCAAGAAGGCGGACCCGAAGGTGGATAAGAAGCGCGGGTGGTTGTGGAAAGCGATTCCGACACTCGCCAAGAAGCCGCGTCCAGCCCCTGTTGCGCCGGTCGCGCCAGTTGTCGAGTCCGAGCCGCCCGCCCCCGCTCCGCCCCCGCCGCCTCCGCGTAGCGCGATCGACATTCTGCTGCATCCGGAATCGCGCTGATGCCTCTCCAGCCCCACGAAGTCGAGTCCATTGTCCGAGCGGTGCTCGCCGAGCAGCGCGCCGTCGCGCCGCCCGATCTCGACACGGTCGTCCTCAAGACGATTTCCACGATCCTGACGTCGTTCGGGATCGAGGAGGAGGACCGGAAGGAGCTGCAGGCGGATTTTCGACACCTTCGCAAATGGCGAAAGAGCGTCGAGTCGGCGCAGAGTCTGACGTTCAAAGTGGTCGTCGGCACCATCGCCAGCGGCGTTCTCGGTGCCTTGTGGCTCGGCTTCAAAACGCTGATGGGGAAATAATGCCGACACCGCCGCTTTCGGACGAACTCGCCAAGCAGGCGGCGGACGCCTACCGCGCCGCCGGCAACCACGCCACTGCGGCAGCGGCCGAAGGGCTCGGAATTCCGCTCGGGACGTTTAAAAGCCGCGTGAAAGTCGCCGCAATGCGCGGCATGCTCCTGGACACGCCAGCGGCGATGCCGGGCTTTCGAGTGTCGCGCGTCAACGAAGGGCCGCAAGGTCGTAGTGTCGAGCAGAAGCCCGAGCACGGTGCCGCGTTTGCGCTCCCCAAGGGGCACGTGGTCAAGGGCGTTTCGGCACTTCTCAATGCCGACGGCGAAAAGATCGTCGAGTGGGTCAAGACCAAAGAAGGCGAGTTGGACCCGCTCGCTGTCGCCGAGTTGATCAAAGCCGCGTTCGTCGACTACCAGCCGGCCGCGCCACTTTCCACGCCTCCGCAGGCTCCCGCCGCCGATTTGCTGACGCTGATCCCCCTGGCGGATTGGCACGTCGGCATGTTTTCGTGGCATCGCGAGACCGGCCAGAATTGGGATCTCAAGATCGCGGAAGACGTGATCGGCGCTGCAATCGCGGACCTGATGTCGCGCACCCCGTCGAGCGGGCGCGCGGTCGTACTCGGCGGCGGCGATCTCATCCATTCGGATAACAACGACAACAAGACCGCCAAGTCCAGCAACGTGCTTCAGGTCGATGGTCGCTACGACAAGACGATTATGGTCGCGTGCCGCCTGGTCGAGCGTACCGTGTCGCTCGCGCTCCAGCGGCACGATCACGTCACGCTGCGGGTGCTGAAGGGCAACCACGACAAGCACGCGTCGGTCGCGGTCGCCTATCACCTGCTCGGGCTCTACCGCAACGAGCCGCGTGTGACGGTCGACGTCGACCCGTCGCTGTACTGGTGGATGCGGTTTGGCCGCGTGCTGCTCGGCGCCACGCACGGCGACGAAGTGAAGATCATCAAGATGCCCGAGATCATGGCGCACCGCCGCGCCGAGGAATGGGGCTTGACGAAATTCCGTTACGTGCACGGCTTCCACCTGCATCATACCGCCAAATATGCCACGGAGGGCGGCGGGGTGCTGTCCGAGGTGCATCAAGCGCCGATCCCGCAGGACGCATGGCACTACGGCGCCGGCTTCCTGTCCGGCCGCTCGCTGCAGGCGATCACCTATCACAAGGACTTCGGCGAGATCGGCCGCGTCCGCACTGCGATTCTGGACGCCGAGGTCGCGGCATGAGCCATGAATATTACCAAGTTACGGACGGCGAATGGATACGGCCGACTCTCCGCGGACATCGCGATCAGTGTTGTGGCTGCGGTCTTGTTCATGTGCTGGATTTTGTCGTCGTGGATCGGGACACGGAAAAGAAGATCCGCGGCGCCATCGTCCACATCCGCGTCCGCACCGACCATGCCGAAACCCGAAAGGTCCGACGCAAGCTGAAGCGAGCCCGAAAGACTGGAAAATGACCAGGAAGCATATCGGCTGCAATGTGACCACCTGTCCGCAGCCCGCGTGTCGGTTGTCCGGCGAGTGCGTCAATCGTACTTTGTTCATGGCGAGTCCGCCGCTCGCTCCTACCGACGCGTCCAGAACCATCATCGCGTTCACCGGCCTTGCCGGCGCAGGCAAGAGCACAGCCGCTGCGCACCTGGTCAAGTTGCGCGGGTTCGAACGCGTGCGCTTCGCCGGTCCGCTCAAGGCCATGATGGCAGCGCTCGGCTGCACGGCCGCGGAGATCGACGGCGACCGCAAGGAGACTCCGTGCGATCTACTCGGCGGCAAGACGCCGCGGTGGGCCATGCAGACGCTCGGGACCGAATGGGGTCGGCAGCTTATCGGACCCGACCTGTGGATCCGCGCATGGCGAGCGGCCGTCGATCGCTTGCCGGCCGGAACGCCCGTGGTCGTTGACGACTGCCGCTTTCCGAACGAAGCAGAGGCGATCCGATCTGCCGGCGGCGTCGTGGTGCGGCTCGAAAGGCCGGGTGCCGGCACTGCGTCGACGCACGAATCTGAGCAGCACCATCTCGACGCCATTCACGTTTTGCACAACACGCTCGACGAACAGAATCTTCGCGAGCAAGTCGACGTGTTCCTGCGCGATCTGTCTTGGGTGGATCGTTCTTTGCCGAGGATCACGTCTCCGGGGGCGTAATCCCGTGCGCTTTGGCCAAGGTGAACACTTGGATTTTAAGCATCTCGGTAGTTTCATGCAACTCGGCTATATTCACGACAAGGGATAGAAGCACCCGTTCCGTGAATCCGTTGGTTTCGTCTGCGTCGGCTGGCCTGCTCTTTTTCACGGCGATCCTGTTCACAAGTGCTTTCACCACAACGTACCTCGCTTTGTCGTCACTCCCTAGTGCGAATCAATATTTAGACACCTTTGCGTCACCTGATGCACGCTTTAATGACTGGTTAACGATCCCGTATCTCTACGGTTGCGCAACCCTTTGGCAGTGTCGTTGGTGAATATCGTTGGTGGGGATCGTGTTTCGGGATAAACCCTTGATTTTGTTGGTCGGAGCGGCAGGATTCGAACCTGCGACCCCTGCGTCCCGAACGCAGTGCTCTACCGGGCTGAGCCACGCTCCGACTTGGGAAGCCGGCTTATAGCGTTGGGTTTCCGTCTTCGCAAGGACACAAGGCAGGAAATCGCATCGAAATCGTCGATCGTCGGCGGAGGGGTTAACTGCTTGAGGCCGTGGGGCTTTGTCCGGCGGCCATGGCGCAAGCGCAATGCGACAGGCGATTTGCGCGCTTCATTCGAACGCCCGCGCCCGCTATAGCCGAGCGCGGAAGCCACTGCCGTCTTGTACCATCGATGCCCGCCCCAGACATGCAAGCGATCGAGACCAGGATCCTGCCCGCCGACGCGGCTGGAATCGCGCAGGCCGCGGCGACGTTCGCGCGCGGTGGACTGGTCGCGTTCCCGACCGAGACCGTCTACGGCCTCGGCGCCGATGCGGCCAACGCTGCAGCCATCGCCCGCCTCTACCAGGCCAAGGGCCGGCCCGCCTTCAATCCGTTGATCGCCCATGTCGCCGATATCGCGGCGGCCCAGCGTATCGGCCGCTTCAATGCCACCGCCGAGCGTCTGGCGACCGCGTTCTGGCCGGGACCGCTGACCCTCGTGATGCCGCAGAGCGACGGCTGCGCCGTGGCCGACCTCGCCACCGCCGGTCTCGATACGGTGGCGATCCGCGTGCCGGCGCATCCGATCGCGCAGGCGTTGCTCGCGGCGTTCGGCGGCGCCGTCGTGGCGCCCTCGGCCAACATCTCGGGCCACGTGTCGCCGACCACGGCGGCGCATGTCGCGGCCGATCTCACCGGGCGAATCGACCTGATCCTGGACGGCGGGCCGGTCGAGGTCGGCGTCGAATCGACCATCGTCGGCTGCTTCGATGCGCCCACGCTGCTGCGCCCGGGCGGAGTTCCGAGCGAGGCGATCGAGGCCGTGCTCGGCCGTGCGCTGGCGCGGCCCGCCGCAGCGACCGATACGTCCGAGCAGCCCGTGGCACCGGGCATGCTGACCTCGCATTATGCGCCGCGCGCCCGCGTGCGCCTCGACGCCAGCGAGGTCGCGCCCGGCGAGGCGCTGCTCGCCTTTGGACCCATCACCCTGCCCGGCGCGAGCGAGGCCGCCGCGATCCTGAACCTGTCGCCGTCTGGCGATCCGGCGGAGGCGGCGACGCATCTTTTCGGCTATCTTCGCAGCCTCGATGCCAAGGGCGCGCGCAGCATCGCCGTGATGCCGATTCCCAACGAAGGACTGGGCGAGGCCATCAACGACCGGCTGCGCCGCGCCGCCGCGCCGAGGTAACACGGGAAGCGACCAACGATGAACATCAGCCAGCCTGCCCTGCCGCCGCTGCCGCCCGAGCTGATCGCGCAATTCGCCGCCATCGTCGGCGAGCGCCAGGCGCTGACGGCGGAAACCGATGTCGCGCCTTACGTGACCGAGGAGCGCAACCTGTTCCACGGCCGCTCGCCGCTGGTGCTGCGCCCGGGCTCGACGGCCGAGGTCGCCGCAATCTGCAAGCTTGCCAGCCAGCATCGCATCGCGCTGGTGCCACAGGGCGGCAACACCGGCCTCGTCGGCGGCCAGACGCCGCACAATGGCGAGGTGGTGGTCTCGCTCAGGCGCATGGACAGGATCCGCGACGTCGACACTGCCTCCAACACGATGATCGCCGAGGCCGGCGTCGTGCTGCAGGTGGCGCAGCAGAAGGCCGCCGAGGTCGACCGCCTGTTCCCGCTGTCGCTGGGCGCCGAGGGCAGTTGCACCATCGGCGGCAATCTCTCGACCAACGCCGGCGGCACCGCCGCGCTCGCTTACGGCGTCGCTCGCGAGATGGCGCTCGGGGTCGAGGTGGTGCTGGCCGACGGGCGCGTGCTCAACGCGCTGTCGAAACTGAAGAAGGACAACACCGGCTACGATCTGCGCAACCTGTTCATCGGCGCCGAGGGCACGCTCGGGATCATCACTGCGGCGAGCCTGAAGCTGTTCCCGAAGCCGCGCGCGATCGAGACCGCCTTCGTCGGCCTCAAGTCGCCCGAGGACGCGCTCAAGCTGCTGGCGATCGCGCAACGCGAGGCCGCCGGCAGCCTCACGAGCTTCGAGCTGATCGCCGCGATCGCGCTCGACTTCTCGATCCGGCACGCCGCTGGCAACCGTGCGCCGCTGTCGGGCGCCCATCCCTGGTTCGTGTTGATGGAATTGTCGTCGTCGCGTGACGATGCCCGCGCCACGCTCGAGACCATTCTGGAGCAAGGCCTCGAAGACGGCATCGTCGACGACGCCGCGATCGCTGACAGCCTCGCCCAGCGCATGGCGTTCTGGAAGCTGCGCGAGGACATCTCGGCGGCGCAGAAGCCGGAGGGCGGCTCGATCAAGCACGACATCTCGGTGCCGGTCGCCGCGGTGCCCGCCTTCATTGCCGAGGCCAATGCCGCCGTGGTGAAGCTGATGCCCGGCGCGCGGCCGGTGCCGTTCGGCCATCTCGGCGACGGCAACATCCACTACAATGTCAGCCAGCCGATCGGCGCCGACACCGCCGACTATCTCGCGCGCTGGCACGAGGTCAACGCGATCGTGTTCGAGATCGTGCTGCGCATGGGCGGGTCGATCTCGGCCGAGCACGGCATCGGCGTGCTCAAGCGCGACGAATTGCCCGGCGTGAAGGACAAGACCGCCATCGCGCTGATGCGCGCGATCAAGGCGCAATTCGATCCGCTCGGGATCATGAATCCCGGCAAGGTGCTCTAGGCTTTCGACGCTCCCATGGACAGTGCCCCTGCTCTCGCGATTTCCGACATCACCGATGCCGACGTACCCGCCATCATCGCGCTGTGGCAGCGCTGCGGCCTGACGCGGCCGTGGAACGATCCGGCCGCCGACATCGCGCTCGCCCGCCGCGGCGACAATGCGACCGTGCTGGTCGGCCGCAGCGGCGGCGCGATCGCAGCCTCCGTCATGGTCGGCCATGACGGCCATCGCGGCTGGGTCTACTACGTCAGCGTCGATCCCGAGCATCGCGGCCACAACCATGGCCGCGCCATCATGGCGGCGGCCGAGGAATGGCTGCGCGCGCGGGACGTCGCCAAGCTGATGCTGATGGTGCGCGGCGACAACACCGCGGTGCAGGCGTTCTACCAGACGCTCGACTATGCCGTGCAGGACAGCGTCGTGTTCTCGAAATGGCTCGACGGCCGCGCGCCCACGCCCGGCATGAAATAGAGGTTCAGCATGAGCATCTCCGACCGCATCCGCGTGCACGAGACGCGCGTGCTCTCCGACAATTACGGCACGCTGACCTCGACCAGGTTCGAATGGCGGCGCGACGATGGCACCTGGCAGATGCAGAGCCGCGACGTGTTCGACCGCGGCAATGCCGCGGCGATCCTGCCCTACAACCTCGCCCAGCGCAGCGTCATCCTGGTCAAGCAGTTCCGCTATCCCGCGTTCGTCAGCGGCCATGACGATCTGCTGATCGAAGCCGCGGCCGGCCTGCTCGACGACGCCTCGCCGGAGGAGCGCATCCGCCTCGAAGCCGAGGAGGAGACCGGGTTCCGGCTGCACGACGTCAGGTTCGTGTTCGAGGCGTTCATGAGCCCCGGGGTCGTCACCGAGAAGATCCATTTCTTCGTCGCCGAATACGAGCCTCACATGCGCGTCAGCGCCGGCGGCGGGCTCGCGCATGAGGGCGAGGAGATCGAGGTGCTGGAACTCGGGATCGACGACGCGCTGGCGATGATCGCCGACGGCCGCATCCAGGACGCCAAGACCATCATGCTGCTGCAGCACGCCGCGCTGAGGATCTTTGGCTGAGCGCGGCCAACGCTCGGTCGCGGGTCTTGCTGCTCTGTCGTCCTCCGCGAAAGCGGCGGACCGAGCTTTCCACCGGCAGCCGTTCGGCACGAGGGGCCACGGCGTACTGGATCCCAGCGCGGGATGACGGTCTTCTCTGTCGAGATATATCCCGCCTCAGAACAAACTCCCCTGCCCGTCATCGACCGCAGTTGAACCCTTGCGGGATGCAACCTTCTTCGCCGGCTTGCGCTGCGCGTCCTCGGCGGCGCGCATCTCCGCGGTCATCGGCAGCAGCAGTTGCTCGTCGTCGTTGGCCACCGTGTTGACGCGCGTGGACACCTCGTACCACGCGAACTCGCCCTCGCGAGGCGCGATCAGCAGCCTCATGGCCTCGTCAGGATCATCGGAACGGCAGTCGAGCCAGAGCGCGAAATCATCCGGCCTGATCGTCACGGGAACACGATGATGCAGCGTGGCGAGATCGCGGCTCGCAGCCGCGGTGACGATCGCCACCGTATCGACCTCCTCACCGTTCGGGCCCATCCAGGTCTCGGCGAGGGCCGCGAAGCCGAGCGGCGCGCCGTCCCTGCGGTGGATGAAGAACGGCCGCTTGCGACCATCGATCACCTGCCACTCGTAGTATCCATCAGCGGGCACAAGCACGCGGCGCCGCCGGATCGCATTCTTGAACGCCGGCTTCTCGCGTACGGACTCCGAACGCGCATTGATCAGCAGCGTGAAATTACGGGGATCCTTGACCCAGGCCGGAATGAATCCCCAGCGCATGAGCCGAAAATGCCTGATGTCCTGATCCAGAAGAACTACGGGAATCGGCTGCGTCGGAGCAATATTGTGCCGCGGCGGAAAGTTCGGCTGCTCCTCGTAGCCGAAAATCTGCCTGAGAGCCGCGGGTGGTGAAGTGATCACGAAGCGTCCACACATAATCTCACTCAAATCGTCGTGTGTTCAGCACCTTTTAACTTGGGTTGCCAACACTGCAGCGGATGACCGCAGCGGCGACCCATTCCGTGCCTACCGATCGCACGACCCAACGACCGGCGGGCAGCGCCATTGACCCGGCGCGGGCCGCGATGCTGCGCGCCGCCAACATCAATCCGCGCACCGGGCTCGCCACCGACTATCTGAATCATTTCAACGAAGCCGTGATGCTGCTCGAAATGATTCCCGATATTCCGGAATGCGCCGAGGATTTTCTGGAGTGGTCGCCGCTGACCTATCCAGAACATTTCACGCACACCAATTTCAAGGCCCGCGATCTCGTCATCGAGGCCTATGAGCAGGCCGACCCGGCGATTCGCGACAAGTTCGATCATCTCACGAAGACCATGACCGACATCCTGCTCGCGGTCGGCAGCGCGATGCGCGCTGCCAAGCAGGACGCCACCAAGGCCAAGCTCGCCGAGCAGGCCGCGGCCTGGGTCAAGCCGCTGGTGACGCAGGCCGGCGGCATCATCAACGGCGACATCGAGGTCGACCCTGACCCGGTCGACGAGGTCGACGCCGTCGACGCCATCATGGCAAGCTTCTGAACTGCACGGGCTGCCGGCGCGGTAGTCTTCACGCTACAGTGCAGACCACGCCTGGAGCCATCGGCATGACTGTCCCGACGCCGCCCCGCCACCCCCAGCTCGCCGTGAGCGCCGCCATCTTCCGCGACGGCAAGCTCCTGCTGGTGCGCCGGGCGCGTTCCCCGCCAAGGGCGTCTACACGCTGCCCGGCGGCCGGGTGGAGTTCGGCGAGACCCTGCACGAGGCCGTCGCGCGCGAGGTCATGGAGGAAACCGCACTCTCGATCGCAATTGTCGGCCTGGTCGGCTGGCGCCAGGTCCTGCCGGCCCAGGGCAACGGCGGCCACTACGTGATCCTTCCCTTTGCAGCGCGCTGGCGGGCCGGAGAGCCCCGGCTCAACCCGGAATTGGACGACTTTCAGTGGCGCCTCCCCGATGCGCTCGAGGGCCTCACGCTGACTGACGGACTGCCGGAGATCATCGCCGCCGCACGGACCCTGGTGTAGGCGCCTTGCGTCCGCCGTCCGGCAAAGGCATATGACGTCGGTGTTCCCCATGATCCCCAAGCGCCTCCTGGCCGTCCTCATGCTCGTTGCCGCCTGCGGCATTGTGCCCGCGCGCGCGCAGGATGCGGCCGCGCCGTTCGATGGCGATCTGCAGCGGCTGGCCGAGATCCTCGGAACCCTGCATTACCTCCGCGGCATCTGCGGCAGTAATGAAGGCGCCAAATGGCGCAACCAGATGCAGGCTCTGATCGATGCCGAGACGCCGTCGGGCGAACGCCGCGCCCGGATGATCGCCGGCTTCAACCGCGGCTATAACGGTTTCCAGCAGACCTACCGGACCTGCACGCCGGCCGCGATGGTGGCGATCCGCCGCTACATCGACGAGGGCTCCAAGATCTCGCGCGACCTCACGGCGCGCTACGCCAACTGATGGCCATGGTTGACGGCGCGCGGGCGTTATCCACGTTTGCGTTAACCTTGTTAACCTTTCCTAAAGAACTGGCCTAGGCGTCCGCCGCCCGCGTGGTAAACCTCACTGGTCCGGCGCGCCCGCGTTCGGAATTCAACGCGCCTCGCGGCCCCGCCAGACTGAATTCAATGAGCTTTCCCGTCACTTTCAGCGCCCTCCCCGCCGTCCTGCCCGACCACGAGCAGAAGCAGGCCGCGCTCAGCTATCTCAACGAAGCCTGGGCGGAAGCGCGCCATGACGGCGTCGACGGCGACTGCCTGGCCCAGGCCAGCCTGTTCGCCGCGCTGGCCGAGCTCGTGACGACCTATGGCGAGGACGCGGTGGCGACCTTCGTCGAGGGCCTGCCGGAGCGCGTCCGCAACGGCGAATTCTCGCTGTCGCGCGCGACGCAGTAGGCTCGCCTGCTCCTCGCGCGTCGCCCGGATGACCGCAGGGACATCCGGGATCTCACCCGGCGTATCGGTGAACCCGGATATCGCTAAGCTCATCCAGGCTACGACAACTGCTCTACAAACTCCGCGTCAATAGTGAAGAGCCCCATCGAGGGGCCGAGATCTGTCTTCACATCTCAAACAGCATCGGACACGCCTCATCGTTCTCGCGGCGCGATGCGTCCGAGCGATGACCGGCATTCGCCCCTCGACAATCGAGGGCGCAGGGAAGGCTGGGCGTCGGCTGACGCCCATGGCCCCCGTGCGAACAAAAGTGCACGGGGCAGGAACCACAGGTGCAGCCGGATGAGCCCAGCCTTCCCTGCCCGATGGTTTTAACGCTTCTTTCGTGCTCTCCCTGGGGACCGGCTGTTTTGCCCCCATCGCCCGCGCCGATACTCTCGCATCGACCGCCGGCTTGACCTCGGCATCGGGAGGCCAGGACCACACGACTTCACGTCCGCATCGATGTTGTTCGTCCGCGCAGGCAAAGCCGCGCTGCAACCCGACACGTCCACCGCCTCCCCGCCCCGCGTCTCGTGACGACCGCGCGTACGCCCCTCTCGTTGAGGCGGGATGCGCGAAGGAGTGACACAGATTCCGGAAAAACGAAAGTCAAATTCTTCACCCGGAAGGTGTTGCGAACGCGATCACGTTGAGACAGTGCGCAAAATTGCCGTTTCAGCGCATGCGTTTCGTGTAGTTGCGGCGAGCGGGAACGACGGCCTTCCGAATAAAAGCGCGCAACTGATTCGCCCGACGGGCTTTGTTGCTCTGCGTTGATCGCGGCGCTTCAATCCCAATCCATTCCGCCAATGACGCCGAGAAACCAGCCGGCTGAGAGAGCGGCAGTAAGCGCCATGAGATGGATTGCCGCGGAGAGACCAAGTTCCTGCATGTCTTTGAACATGATTGAGTCCGATCAGCCCAAGCTCGCAAATTGCCGCGCAGGCCAAGGGCCGAAGCGCCCGCCGCCGTGCTATGAGCCGCTGAGCCAGGCCAGTCCCCCGAGCGTTCCGTCATAGACGCCGAGACGAGAGGACCGCTTCAGGTCAAAAGCTCCAAAGGCCGTCCCGGCGTCGCGGAACCCGACAGCAGACCGAGAACTGCCCAACGGCGGCCCTCGGCAGCCATGTCACGCGGAAACTCTTCACAAAGCAATTTGAAGGCTTTGACCTGAATGAACATGCGCCCTTAACGAAAACGGGCCAAAATAGGTGCTAGTCTTCACCTACCTGACCACGATGCCGTTTCGAGCTTACGGGAAATCTCGATAGCCGCGTCGCGAGCTGGTCACCGCCGAACCGAAATCCGAAATGCCTTCACAGAAGAGCAGGCCGGGTTTGCAACTGCCGCGTGAAGAATTGGTAAGGGAACGTTAAGGAAAAGTCGGGGATTTCTGATGATTGCGCCGGAAGAAGAGAGGTTGCTGAAAACCTACCTGGTCGAGATGTTCGGCCAGATTAGCAGCATGCGGCGCGAACTCGCCGCTCTTCAAGGTGACGGCAAAGGCAGTTTCGCGACGATGACCGACACCCTCGACGCCATCGTCGAGAACACGGAGACGGCCGGCAACGCAATCCTCGAAAGCATGGAGGCGATCGGCACCAGCGTCGCGAAGTTGCAGAAGGTCAAGGATCCGGCGACCGCAGCGGTCTGCGACGAGATCGTCGACAGCACGAACAAGGTGTTCGAGGCGTGCGCGTTTCAGGACCTCACAGGGCAGCGGATCACGCGCGTGGTCAAGTCGCTGCAGTTCATGGAGGACCACATCAACAAGCTGGTCCGCATCTGGGGAAAAGAGGAGCTGGCGCGGCTCGCCACCGAGCTTGCTGCTCCAAGCGTCCCGGACTTGATGGAGGGCCCGAAGCGGCCGGGCGTGGCGATTTCGCAGGACGACATCGACAAGCTGTTCGCGTGAACGGCGGCAAGGCGTAACGCCCGCTTCGCGTCATTGCGAGCGCAGCGAAGCAATCCAGGGCCGCGCAAGGACTCTGGATTGCTTCGCTGCGCTCGCAATGACGGAACAAAACAATGCAGAGCGAGACTTACGGCCGCAGTCCGTAGGGTGGGCAAAGCAGCCGCCCGTGGGGCGGTTGCTTGCCCACCATAGATCAGCGCGCGCCGACGCCAATGGTGGGCACGGCGCACGAGGGAGTTGAGTTTGGCGCCCGGATCTCGCTCGCGCCTTTGCCCACCCTACCGCTGTGCTCGAGAGGACGCAGCGGGCCGTTACGGCCGCAGCGTCTCCAGGAAGCTGACGGGCTCGCCCGTCGCCGGCGTCAGTAGTTCGCCCTGCCACATCACGCGCTGGCCGCGCACGAAGGTGCCCACCGGCCAGCCCGTCACGCGCACGCCGTCATAGGGCGTCCAGCCGGCTTTGGAGGCGACCCATTCGTTGGTGATGGTCTCGCTGCGCTTGAGATCGACGATGGTGAGATCGGCGTCGTAGCCCGCGGCGATGCGGCCCTTGCGGGCGATGTTGTAGATGCGGGCGGGGCCGGCGCTGGTGAGGTCGACGAAACGTTGCAGCGACAGCCGGCCGGCGTTGACGTGGTCGAGCATGATCGGCACCAGCGTCTGCACGCCGGTCATGCCGGAGGGCGAGGCCGGATAGGTCTTGGACTTCTCCTCGGCCGTGTGCGGGGCGTGGTCGGAGCCGAGGATGTCGACGATACCCTGATGGACGCCCCACCAGATCACGTCGCGATGGTCGGCCGAGCGCACCGGCGGATTCATCTGCGCGTAGGTGCCGAGCCGCTCGTAGCAGTCGGGCGCGGCGAGCGTGAGATGATGCGGCGTCGCCTCGACGGTGGCGACGTCCTTGTGGTCGCGCAGATACACGATCTCCTCCTTGGTGGAGATGTGCAGCACGTGGATGCGCTTGCCGGTCTCGTGCGCGAGGTTGACGAGACGCTGCGTGGCGCGCAGCGCCGCCTCCTCGTCGCGCCACACCGGGTGCGAGCGCGGGTCGTCCTCGACGCGCAGACCCTTGCGCTCGTTGAGGCGGTACTCGTCCTCGGCGTGGAAGGCGGCGCGGCGGCGGATCACCTGGAAGATGCGGCGCAGGCTGTCATCGTCCTCGACCAGCAGCGAGCCGGTGGAGGAGCCGACGAACACCTTGACGCCGGCACAGCCTTCGGCGCGCTCCAGCACGGGAAGCTGGTCGACGTTCTCGCGGGTGCCACCGATGAAGAAGGCGAAGTCGCAATGCATGCGATGGCGGCCGGCTTCGACCTTGGTGGTGAACGCCTCCGCGGTGACCGTCAGCGGATTGGTGTTGGGCATCTCGAACACGGCGGTGACGCCACCCATCACGGCGCTGCGCGAGCCGGTCTCGAGATCCTCCTTGTGGGTGAGGCCGGGCTCGCGGAAATGCACCTGGGTGTCGATCACCCCAGGCAGCACGTGCAGGCCCTTGCAGTCGATGATCTCGGCCGCGGATGCCGCGACGAGATCGCCGATCTCGACGATGCGCCCCTGGGAGATGCCGATGTCGCGAACACCCTCGCCGTCCTGATTGACCACGGTGCCGGATTTCAGAATGACGTCGAAGCGCGCGCTCATGAAGCCCTCATAGGATTTCATTCTCCTGATCACCCCAAGACAGATCGATCATGCTGCGCGCCTGCCCATTTGCTGGCCTACAGGAGCGCGCGGACCTCGATCTTTAGAATGAAGCCACCGCGCCGCGGTGTTTCAGCCTTGTGGTTTTGGCTAGCGCGGCTTACGTTTCGGTGCGGCCTGTCGCAAGAGGTTTTTCGAATGAAAGCGACGTTTCTCGACGACCGGGGCGTGGTCCAGGTCAGCGGCGACGATGCACGCAAGTTCCTCAACGGTCTCTTCACCACTGATGTCACCAAGCTCCAGCCGGGTGAGGCCCGGTTCGGCGCGCTGCTGACGCCGCAGGGCAAGATCATCGTTGATTTCCTGGTGGCGCAGGTCTCCTCCTCGGCCGAGGGCGGCGAGCGCTTCCTGCTCGACTGTCCGCGCGCACTGGCGCAGGCGCTGAGCGATAAGCTCAACGTCTACAAGCTGCGCGCCAAGGTCGCGGTCGGCAATCTCTCCGACAAGGTCGGCGTGATCGCAGTCTGGGATGGCGCCATCGGCGCCACGCCGGAACCGAGCTTCACCGATCCGCGTCACGAGCATCTCGGTGCGCGCGTCATTGCGTCACAGGGATCGCTTCAGGATATCGCCGCAGCGCTCGGCGCTGAGGTCGTGGGCGCTGACGCCTACGAGGCGCATCGCATCGACTGCGCGGTGCCGCGCGGCGGCCTCGACTTCATGTATGGCGACGCCTTCCCGTACGAGACCAACATGGACCGGCTGCACGGCGTCGACGTCGGCAAGGGCTGCTATGTCGGCCAGGAAGTCGTGAGCCGCATGCATCACCGCGGCACGACGCGCACGCGCACGGCCAAGGTGCTGCTCGATGGTCCGAGCCCCGAGCCGGGCACGCCGATTCTGGCCGGCGAGAAGAGCGTCGGTACGATGGGCTCGGCCGCGCAGCAGAAGGGCATCGCGCTCGTGCGCATCGACCGTGTCGCCGAGGCGATGGAGGCCGGCACGCCGCTGACGGCGGGCGGCCTCACGCTGCGCGTGGCTGATCCCGACGCCCTGCAGGGCGCGCCGAAGCAGACGGTCGCCTGAGCCGGTCTCATGGGTCGCGCTGCTGTCGTCCATCCCGATGGCCTGACACGCTGCCCCTGGCCGGGCAGCGATCCGCTCTATGTCGCCTATCACGACACCGAGTGGGGCGTGCCGGAATATGACGACCGTGCGCTGTATGAGAAGCTGATCCTCGACGGTTTCCAGGCCGGGCTGTCGTGGATCACGATCCTGCGCAAGCGCGACAATTTCCGCCGCGCCTTCGATGATTTCCAGCCCGAGAAGATCGCTCGCTACACCGACAAGAAGATCCACGCGCTGATGAACGATGCCGGCATCGTGCGCAACCGCGCCAAGATCGAAGGGACGATTCTCAGCGCGAAATCCTGGCTCGAGATCCAGGACAAGGGCCCCGGCTTCTCGAAGCTGCTGTGGGACTTCATGGACGGCGCGCCGAAGGTCAATCAGTTCAAGACCACCGCGAGCGTGCCGGCCTCGACGCCGCTGTCGGTCAAGATCTCGAAAGAGCTGGCCGCGCGCGGCTTCAAGTTCGTCGGTCCCACGATCGTCTACGCCTTCATGCAGGCGACCGGGATGGTCAACGACCATCTCGTCACCTGCTTCTGCCACGAGACCTGCAGCGGCAAGCGCCGCGCCCCGCGCCTCAAGCCGCCCAAATGATGACTGACAAGGCCCCGAGCGGGCACGACCGCGTCTGGCAGCGCATGCTGTCCGGCCGGCGGCTCAACCTGATCGATCCCTCGCCGCTCGATGTCGAGATCGCCGACATCGCCCATGGTCTCGCGCGCGTCGCGCGCTGGAATGGCCAGACCACCGGTGCGCATATCTTCTCGGTCGCGCAGCACACGCTGCTGGTCGAGACGGTGATGCGTGCGCGCAAGCCGAACATCGATGCGCGGCTGCGGCTCGCGGCACTGCTGCACGATGCGCCGGAATACGTCATCGGCGACATGATCTCGCCGTTCAAGGCGGTGCTCGGCGATGGCTACAAGAGCGTCGAGAAGCGGCTGCTCGGCGCCATCCACATCCGCTTCGGCCTGCCGGCCGAGATTGCGCCTGAGCTCGAGCGCCAGATCAAGGCGGCCGACCGCGGCGCCGCCTTTCTGGAGGCAACCCGGCTCGCCGGCTTCTCGGAAAGCGAAGCCAAGCGCCTGTTCGGCCGCGATCCCGGGCTCTCGGACGCGACCATGACCGACTACTTGACGCCGTGGAGCGCCGCCAAGGCCGAGAAGCGCTTCCTGACCCGCTTCAACCTGGTGCTGGGGTCGTGCTGAGATGCCCCTGACACCCGAAGAGCGCCAGAACGAGCGCCTGAAGCTGCTGGCCAATTGGGCCAACACGCTGGCGACCGCGATCGTTTCGGTCGGCGTTTTCGTGCCGATCGGGCAGGAAATCTATGGCTTCCTACCGCAAAATACCGACCCGACGCTGATCTATGTGTCGGCCCCGGTTTGCTTCATGGCCGGTTTGATCCTACATTTGATAGGGCAATGGGTCCTTGGAGGGCTCCGATGACGATGGGCCAGATCTATGCGATGAGCCTGCCGCTCGCGGTGGCCGCGATGGTGGCGCTGTACGCCCTCATCCTGCGGCGTCCGTGGGCAGAGACAGCCGCTCGACAGCCGGTCCATTCATCACAGGCCCGGCGTGAGGGTCTGCGCGACGGTCTGGTGGACCACATCGAGCGGCTGAACGCCGAGATCGAGGGCAAGGCCCATCTGGTTCGCCAGGAGCTGCGGCAGCTCAAGAACACGCGCTGAGAGCTTTAGGCGCATGTGTGCGCCGTGGTGCATCGACGCGCCCGGGCGCACACATGCGCCAGCCCGACGGCAGACATCCAAAACGCGCTTTTGCCCTTGTGCCCCCATTCGTATAATCGGGCGTTCAAAGGCTCGCCATGATCCACGTCTGCTCACTCGCCGCCCTGCCCGAGACCGTGCGCCTGACCGGCGCCAGTCACGTGCTGACGATCATGGCCAATGTCGAGCAGGTGCGGCGGCCGGAGACGATCCGCCCCGAGAACCATCTGCGGGTCTCGGTCGACGACATCACCGAGCAGCTGCCGGGCTTCATGGCGCCGAGCGAGGATCACGTCGCGCAGGTGCTGGAGTTCGTGCGCGGCTGGGATCGTGCGGCGCCGCTGGTGATCCATTGCTATGCCGGCATCAGCCGCTCCACCGCGAGCGCCTTCGCCGCGGCCTGCGCGCTCAATCCCAATCGCGACGAGCTCGATATCGCCTGGGCGATCCGCCAGGCCTCGCCGATCGCCTCGCCGAACCGGCTGATCGTCAGCCTGGCCGACAGGGCGCTGGGCCGCAACGGCCGCATGGTGCGCGCGCTGGACGCGATCGGGCCCGGCGCCATGATGGTCGACAGCGCGCCATTCCGGATCGATCTGGACTGAGTATCGGCGCTGCGTAGCCGCGTACCGGTGCGCTTTGAACTTATGTTCCACGGTTTGACACAGAGGGAACGACGGCCATCGTGCGGCCCGCCGGGGCGGCCGGCCGATCTCGCTGGTGTCCGCAAGGCTCGCAGCTTCCCTCCACCCGTGACGCCTCCCGGCGGCATCGATTTCAGGATTCCCGCGTGATGTTCGATTGGCCCCTGGATTGGATCGCGCTGCTGGTCGCGTTCGCGGCGCTCGCCTTCGCGCGCCGGATCTCCGACCGATTGGCCGAGGTGCAGGCCCGGCTGGCCAAGCTCGAGGCAGCGCCGCCGATGGCCGCTGCGCCGGTGGTCGCGCCGCCGCTCAGCCCGCTTCAGGAGGCCAATGCCTCCTCCTTTGCCGGAGCTGACCGAGCCTGCTCTCCAGCCCGCGATGGCGAGCGACGAAGCGGCCGAACAGCCGCCGCTCGCGTCGCCGCCGCCCGTGCCGCAGCCCGCGGCCGGCTTCGAGGAGCGCATCGGCACCCGCTGGGTGGTGTGGATCGGCGGACTGACCCTGGCGCTCGGCGGCTTCTTCATGGTGCGCTATTCGATCGAGGCCGGCCTGGTCGGCCCCGAGGTGCGCGTCGCGCTCGGCGCGCTGTTCGCGGCCGCACTGCTCGCCGCCGGCGAATGGACGCGGCGCAAGGAGAGCATCTCGCAGATCACGGCACTGCCGATCGCCAACATTCCGGCGATCCTCACCGCGGCGGGCACGGCGGTCGCCTTCGCCACCATCTATGCGGCCTACGCGCTCTACGACTTCCTGCCACCCGCGATCGCCTTCGTGCTGCTGGGCGTGGTCGCGCTGGGCACGCTGGCCGCGGCGCTGCTGCACGGCCCGGCGCTGGCCGGGCTCGGCTTGGTCGCCGCGTTCACCACGCCGGCGCTGGTGTCGACCGGCGAGCCGAACTACTGGGCGCTCTACATCTACCTCGCCATCGTCACCGCCGCCGCGTTCGCGCTGGCGCGCGTGCGGCTGTGGCGCTGGCTCGCGATGACCACGATCGGGCTGTCGTTCCTGTGGACCCTGCCCGGACTCGACGCGGGCGTCGAGACGGTGGCGCCGCACGTCTTCCATGTCGTCGCCGGCTTTGTGCTGGCCGCGCTGATCGTGGTCTGCGGCTTGATGTTCGGACCCGCCGCCGAGAACGACGAGGTCGAGCCGATCTCATCCGGCGGCCTGGCAGTCTATCTGCTCGGCGCCATGCTGGTCGTGCTCGCGAGCTTCCATGACGGCCTGGCGCTGATCGGCTTCACCGTGCTGGTCGCAGCCACTCTCGCCGTCGCATGGCGCGCGCCGAGCGCCATCGGCGCGGTGGCCGCCGCCGCTGCGACCGTGTTCCTCGTGTTCGCCGAATGGGCGCTGCGCGACAATCCGGACCTGCTGGTGCTGCCCGGCGGCGCGCTGCCCGGGATGGGGCCGAACCCGCTCGGCGCATCGGTCACGTCGCATCTGGTGACGGCGGCGATCTTCGCGCTGGGCTTCGGCGGCGCCGGCTTCCTGGCGCAGGGGCGCTCGCACAACGCCGTCGTGCCGGTGGTGTGGTCGGCGGCCGGCGTGTTCACGCCGCTGGCGCTGCTGGTCGCGCTCTATGCGCGCATCGCCCATCTCGACCGCTCGATCCCGTTCGCGATCCTCGCCGTCGTGCTCGCTGCCGGCTTTGCCGTCGCCACCGAGGCGCTGACGCGGCGCGAGGAGCGTCCCGGCCTCAGCGTCTCGATCGCGGTGTTCGCGACCGGCACGCTGGCCGCGCTGGCGCTGGCGCTGACCTTCGCGCTGGAGAAGGGCTGGCTGACGATCGCGCTGGCGCTGATGTCGCTCGGCACCGCCTGGATCTTCGAGAGCCGGCCGATCCCGTTCCTGCGCACGCTCGCGGCCGTGTTTGCCGGGCTCGTGGTGCTGCGCATCGGCCATGATCCGCGCATCGTCGGCGCCGACGTCGGCACCACGCCGATCTTCAACTGGCTCTTGTGGGGCTATGGCGTGCCGGCGGCGTCGTTCTGGGGCGCGAGCTATCTGATGCGCCGCCACGGTGACGATGCGCCTTTGCGCGCGGTGGAGGCCGCCGCGATCCTGTTCACGACCCTGCTCGCCTTCCTGGAGATCCGCCACGCCGTCAATGACGGCGACATGCTGGCGGTGCCGTTGCTCGCCGAAGTGGGACTCGACGTCTGCGTGGCGCTGACGCTGGCAATCGGGCTGGAGCGGCTGCGGGAGCGCAGTGGCAGCATCGTGCACAACATCGGCGCCGTGATCCTCACCGGATTCGCCGGCGGCGCCACCGTGCTCGGTCTGCTGATGTTCGAGAACCCGATGATCTCGGATGTCGCGATCAAGGGCGGCCTGCTCAACATCCTGATCCTGGCCTATGCGTTCCCGGCGGTGCTGATGCTGCTGCTGTCCTACGCGGTCGCGGCCCGCCGTCCGCCCGGCTACGGCAACACGCTGGCCGCGGGCGCGCTGATCATGGCGCTGTCCTATGTGAGCCTCGAGATCCGCCGGATCTATCACGGCCCCGATCTGACGGCGGGACCGACCAGCGCCGCCGAGCAGTACACCTATTCGATCGCCTGGCTCGCCTTCGGCGTGGTGCTGCTCGGGATCGGAATCATCGTGCAGTCGCAGCGCGCGCGTCTGGCGTCCGCGATCGTGATCGCGCTGACGATCCTGAAGGCCTTCCTGGTCGACATGTCGGCGCTGACCGGCGTGTGGCGCGCACTGTCGTTCATCGGGCTCGGCCTGGTGCTGGTCGCGATCGGCTGGCTGTACCAGAAGGTGCTGTTCCGACGGCAGC
Organism: Bradyrhizobium oligotrophicum; assembly: GCA_050641875.1. GTDB lineage: Bacteria > Pseudomonadota > Alphaproteobacteria > Rhizobiales > Xanthobacteraceae > Bradyrhizobium > Bradyrhizobium oligotrophicum_B. Next base: position 4,003,914 of record CP192619.1, on the reverse strand, counting down.
AGCAGGCGCCGCCGGCTCAGCCGGCGGCGTAGCGCCATGTCGGATTAGGCCGCGCGCACCGACTCCAGGAACGTCGCCACCTCACGCTTCAGGCGGTCGCTGTCCGAGGCCAGCGATTGCGCCGCGGCCAGCACGTGCGTGGAAGCCGTACCAGTCTCGGTCGCGCCGCGCTGCACGTCGACGACGTTCACGGAAACCTGCTGCGTGCCCGCCGATGCCTGCTGGACGTTGCGCGAGATCTCCTGCGTGGCGGCACCCTGCTCTTCCACGGCCGCCGCGATCGCCGACGAGATTTCCGACAACTTCTCGATCGTGGTCGAGATCGCCCTGATCGCGCCGACCGATTCCTGCGTCGCCGCCTGAATGCCCGACACCTGCTGGCCGATCTCGTCGGTGGCCTTGGCCGTCTGCTCGGCCAGCGCCTTCACCTCGGACGCGACGACCGCGAAGCCGCGGCCGGCCTCGCCGGCACGCGCGGCCTCGATGGTCGCATTCAGCGCCAGCAGATTGGTCTGGCCGGCAATCGTGTTGATCAGCTCGACAACGTCGCCGATCCGCGCGGCGGCCTTGCTCAGCTCGCTCACGCGATCGTTGGTCATGCGCGCCTGGTCGACGGCCTCGGTGGCCATGCGGGCCGATTCCTGTACCTGACGGCTGATCTCGGTGATCGACGACGACAGCTCCTCCGTCGCGGACGCGACCGACTGCACGTTGGTCGAAGCCTCCTCCGAAGCAGCCGCAACCGCGGTCGAGATTTCCTGCGAGCGCGTCGCGGTGGATGACAGCGCGCCGGCGGAATGCTCGAGCTCGGTCGAGGCCGACGACACCGTCTGCACGATCTCGCCGATGGTCGCCTCGAACTGGCGGGTGATGTTGTCGACGCGACGGCCGCGCTCGATCTTGGCCTCGGCATCGCGCGCCGCGAGCTCGTCGGCCTCCTTCTTGGCGATCAGCGCCTCCTTGAACACCTGCAGCGTATCGGCCATGGCGCCGATCTCGGTCGGCTCGCCGCGATGCGTCACCTCCGCGCTCAGATCACCCTTGGCCAGCTCCTGCATCGGCTTGATGATCGAGGCGATGCCGGACGAGACGTTCTGCACCAGATAGAATCCGACGGCGACGCCGGCAATGACGGCCGCGGCAATGATCGATACCACCAGCCAGATCGCCCGCGAGAAGCTCTCGGCAGCCCGCCGCGTCGCGTTGTCGGCGCCCTTGTTGTTGAACTCGATGTCCTGGATGAAGTACTTGTCGGCGTCGCGCGCGATCGCAGCGGCCGATTTCTCAAGTAGCTCGCTGGCCTCATGAGGAATCCGGCCGACGCTCTTGTTCGACTCCTCCATCACCTGCTTGACGGCCACGACATATTTGTCCCAAGCCTGCACCCAGTTGGTGTAGATCGTCCGCTCCTCTGCGGCGGAGATCATTGGCTCATAGGCCTTGCGATCCTTGAGGATCGTATTGAGAATGCCGTTCACCCGCTTCTCGCTGGCCTGCTTGGCTTCAGCGGTTTCCGCCATCACGTGAGCGCGTAGTGCAACGCGCAGCAGGTTGATGTTGGCGCGCAGCTCGCCGATCGCGCGCACGCTCGGCAACCAGTTGGTGCCGATGTCGACCGTGTTGGCATTGATCGACTGCATGCTGGTGACGGCGAGCACGCCGAGCCCGCACATGGTGACGAGCATGAAGGCGATGACCGATATGATCTTCGTACGGATGGACATTGTTGACACGGAGGACCCCAGCTGACTGCGTGGTTCGGCCGCGTTCTGCCAGCGCGAAAGGCGGCCCGAACATCCAGGTCTGCGCTGCGCTGCACGGTCGAGGTCAGAGGATCAGAGGGCTCCGAAAATTCCGAACCCGCCTGTCGTCTCTGACGACCTCATTGGGCGCGAAACAGGCTTATCAGAGGTTAATGCTGGAACCGTAAGATTACTGACAAATGCGCGTAAAATGATGGCCCTCAGGAACGACGCGGTGCCCTGAAACCGGCCGACGCTGCACCGGGTCTCCCGATACCGCCGAAGGATCGCGTCGAAGCAAGACCTTCACAACGCACACGGGGCAAAGGACGATCGCCGCCACCACCTGCGCCGACCGGCGCGGCAGCGACTTGAAGGCGCTGATTACCGTGCGGATGAATCCGGAGATGAGGTGGTGGACCACCACCTTCGTCCGGCAACATCAGAAGCGACTGAGCATGAGAAGCGTGACGGAGATCGGCGCCGGGGCACGACCGGAGCCGAGGCCTAACTCTACCAATTCCAACTGACGCGCCCGAGATGGACGCGGACATCATCGAAAGGCGCCTCCACGCGGGAGATTGCCGCCACGGCAAACCAGACTCGAATCCGACGGCCAGCGGCGCAATCACCCCCGACGGCCGGACCTCAGCCGACCGCTTCAGACACAAGGCGGATCCGAAACACCGGCTGCTTGGCTTCGTCGAGCAGTTCCATCTGCCACTCGGCCCCCTGCTGCAACGACTTCGAGATCCCACCGATCAGGTCGGAGCAGACAGCCGTCAGCTCGTTCCAGGCGGTTTCCCGGTTGGCGAATTCATAAGGCTGATCAGCAGCGCCAGAATAACGGCCCTGGCTGATCCGGAAGAAATAAAGCGACATAACGACCCTTTCTCGTGGGCCACCCCCTGGTCGCAAACTGCACACGAGTCGCTACCGAGGCATGAATTTAAGATTCCGTACGACTACGGCGCAATGACCACTAACGTGCGGTCAGCTTAAAATATTGCTCTATGTTAATGGGGAACCGATTTTTCAATGATCGGTGAACTAACAACTAATCGGTCGAGCGACGCAGCTCCGGCGCCGCATCCGACTTCGCGTTATCGGATTTGGTAATTTCAGTCTTCGCGTTTTCGGCCTTCGTGGTCTCAGCCTTCGTGTTCTCAATCTTGGAACTTTCCGCCTTGGCGGCCTTCGCAGCATCTGCCTTCAAGGGGTCCACCTTGCTGCGTTCCACCCGCGGGGTCTCGACCCGCGCCGCTACTTCGGTGTGCGAGCCATCAGCCGCCGGTGCAGCAGCGCGTGCGGCGCGCGGCCGCGCCACGGCGCGCGCCATCAGCATGGTGGCTCCGCCCTGGTGCTGGAAGTCGCAATAGGCGAAGGCACCGAGCCCGGAGACCGAGCCGCGGAAGCTGCGGTCGTCCTTCTTGTCGAGGTTGAAGCACGGTTCGAACGGCATGCCCTTGATGGCAGCGCAAACGTTCTGGCCACGAATCTGCAGGGTGTTGCCGGGCAGGCGGATGTGACGCACCGGGCCAGAGCCGGAGAACTGCACTGCGCCGGCCGCGCCCATGTCGTCGAGAATACGGCCCGCGCCCCGGGTGCCGTCGACGCAGGTGAAGGCGAACACCTTTCCGGCGACGAATTTGCGGGCCTCGTCGGCTGTCATCGAACCCGCCATCGCGGGAGCAATCACGGCACCGGCAGTCAAGGTGCCCAGCAATATACGCGCGAGCATGCATCAAACTCCCACTTAACCCCACGCAGCGGGTAAGGCGGTATCTTTACCCCATGCTTACCATACCAACCATGGCAACAATGGAGCAGCATGGTTTGAAAAGTCTGAACGTCCTCAGGATATTCTTACCACCGTACGGCCGCGGACCTGGCCGGCGAGGATCTGCGGACCCAGCGACGCCACTTGATCCAAGGCAATTTCGTGAGTGATTTCAGCTAGTTTTGCGCGATCCAAATCGGTGGCGAGGCGCTGCCAGGCCGCCTTGCGCGCCGGCAACGGGCACATCACCGAATCGATGCCGAGGAGGCACACGCCGCGCAAAATGAATGGCGCCACCGACGATGGCAAATCCATGCCGGCAGCGAGGCCGCAGGCGGCGATGGCGCCGCCATATTTGGTCATCGCCAGCAGGTTGGCGAGCGTATTGGAGCCGACGCTGTCGATGCCGCCCGCCCAGCGCTCCTTCGCCAGCGGCTTGGCCGGCCCGGACAGCTCGTTGCGGTCAATGATCTCGGCGGCACCGAGCGACTTGAGATAGTCGGCCTCGGCCGGGCGGCCGGTCGAGGCGATCACATGGTAGCCGAGCTTGGCGAGCACCGCCGTCGCCACCGAGCCGACGCCGCCGGCCGCGCCCGTCACCACCACCGGCCCACTCGCCGGCGCCAGCCCGTGCTTCTCCAGGGCCAGCACCGCCAGCATCGCGGTGAAGCCGGCGGTGCCGATCGCCATTGCATCCCGGGCCGACAGCCCCTGCGGCAGGCCGACCAGCCAGTCGCCTTTGACCCGGGCTTTCTCGGCATAGGCGCCGAGATGGGTCTCGCCCATGCCCCAGCCGGTGCAGATGACCGCATCGCCCGGCTTCCAGGCGGGATGGCTGGACTGCTCGACGGTGCCGGCGAAATCGATCCCCGCGATCATCGGGAAGCGGCGGACCACCGGCGCCTTGCCGGTCAGCGCCAGCCCGTCCTTGTAGTTCAGGTCCGACCACTCGACCTTGACCGTGACGTCACCGTCCATCAGCTCGGCTTCATCGAACTGCGTCAGCGTCGCGGTGGTTCCCTTGTCCGCCTTGTCGATCCGGATCGCCTTGAACGTTCCCACAGCCGCACTCCCTGCGCTTTCTTTGTCTCACAAGCCATGTTTAGCCGATCGGGTCGGCGGCGCAACTCAGGTCGCGGGAACGGCGCGTGCCACCGGCTTCTCGACGATCGGCAGGTTGATCAGCGCCGACAGCACGCCGAACAGGATCGAGAGCCACCAGATCGGCGTGTAGGAGCCGTAGCGCTCGAACACGATGCCGCCGAGCCAGACGCCGAGGAAGCCGCCGACCTGGTGGCTGACAAAGGCGAAGCCATAGAGCGTGGCAAGCCAGCGGGTGCCGAACATGATCGCGACCAGCGACGAGGTCGGCGGCACCGTGGAGAGCCAGGCGAGCCCGGACACCGCGCCGAAGGCGATCGCGGAGGCCGCCGTGACCGGGAACGAGATGAAGGCGAGCGTCGCCAGCGCACGGGTGAAATAGATGAAGGACAGGATGTAGCGCTTCGGCAGCCGGCTCTGCAGCCAGCCGACACTGAGCGAGCCCATGATGTTGAACAGGCCGATCGCCGCGATCACCCAGCCGCCAACCTGCGCCGACAGGCCGCGATCGACCAGGAACGCCGGCAGGTGCACGGTGATGAAGGCGAGCTGGAAGCCGCAGGTGAAGAATCCGAGCACCAGCAGGACGTAGGAGCGGTGGCCGAACGCCTCCATCAGCGCGGTCGTGAACGACTGCTGCTCGGCCTCCGACGGCTTGGCCTCGGCGGCCGGCGGCGTCGCCACGGCGAGCGACAGCGGCACGATGAACAGCATCAGCGTCGCGAACACCATCAGCGCGCTCTGCCAGCCGAACTGGTCGATCAGCGCGACGCCGAAGGGAGCGAACAGGAACTGGCCGAGCGAGCCGGCTGCGGTGCCGGCGCCGAGCGCGAGGCCGCGGCGCTCTGGCGGCAACAGCTTGCTGAACGCCGACAGGATGAGATTGAACGAGCAGCCCGACAGGCCGAAGCCGACCAGGACGCCGGCGCCGATGTTCAGCGACAGCGGCGAGCTGGAATAGCGCATCATCAGCAGGCCGCCGGCATAGAGCAGCGCGCCGACACAGATTACGCGCATCACGCCGAAACGATCGGCAATCGCGCCGGCGAGCGGCTGGCCGAGCCCCCACAACAGGTTCTGCACCGCCACCGCAAGGGCGAACACGTCGCGGCCCCAGGCGAACTCGCGGCTCATCGGCTGCACGAAGAATCCGAGGCTGGAGCGCGGACCGAAGCTCAACAGCGCAATCGCGCAGCCGCACACGATGATGACCACCGGCGTGCGCCAGCCCTGGCTGCGGGAGGCCGTGCCGAGATCGCCTGCCTGTACCGACATCATTGTCCTCCCCTGCCGCGGTCGCTGTCCGCCGCACCTTCCCGGTTAATGCATTTGCATTGAATTCCCAAGCTCAAAAGCGGAACGCAGCCATGAAAAATTTCGATGCGGCGGCCAGCCATGAGCAGGTGTCATCCGAAGCGAGTTCCGGCAACGGAACTCGCTCATGCGTCTTTGTCCCGGCGCGAAACGTCCTGATGCGCGAGTCGTAAACGGCAATTCATCCTGTGCGCGAGCGACCTTCAGAACGGCCGCTATTTGTCGCCAAACACCGATAAACAGCGAAGGAAGTCTCTGAAGAAGAACTAACAGGTACCGCGGTACACATGCGCACCGAATGTGGAATTTGGACAGCACATGGACCACGATCAGATCGAGACATCCGGCCACGTCGTGATCGTCGGCGCCGGAGTTGCCGGACTGTTCTGCGCGCTGAAGCTCGCCCCGCAGCCGGTCACGCTGATCTCCGCGACCGCATTGGGCGAGGCCTCGTTCGGCACGACGATGCAGGCCGACATCGCGGCAGCGGTGTCATCCGGCGACAGCCCCGATACCCATGCCGCCGACATGATCGCTGCGGGTGGCGGCCTGGTCGACGCGACGGCTGCGCTGGCGCTCGCGCGCGATGCTTCGGCTGCAATCGAGGACCTGGTCCGCCTCGGCGTGGCATTCGATCGTGATCACGACGGCAGGCTGGCGACGTCCCGTGCAGCTGCGCACACCGCGCGGCGGATTCTCAGCGTTCGCGGGGACTTCACCGGACAGGCGATCATCACCGCGCTGTCGCAAGCCGTGCGCGCGACGCCCTCGATCCGCATCATCGAGGGCCATGTCGCCGACGCGCTGCTGACGGAAGACGGCGCGGTGCATGGCCTGCAACTGCGGCCGACCGACGACGACGCGGCCGCGCCGATGCTGATCGCGGCGTCGGCAATCGTGCTGGCCACCGGCGGCATCGGCCGGCTGTTCGCGGCGACGACAAATCCACCGCATGCCACCGGCATCGGCCTCGCCATCGCTGCGCGCGCCGGCGCTGTCATTGCCGATCCGGAGTTCGTGCAGTTTCATCCGACCGCGATGATGACCGGTCGCGATCCGGCGCCGGTCGTGAGCGAGAGTCTGCGCGGCGCCGGCGCGATCCTGGTCAACCGGCGTGGCCAGCGTTTCATGCTGCCGCGCCATCCGCTGGTCGATCTTGCCCCGCGCGACACGGTGGCCCGCGGCGTCATGGCCGAGATCATCGCCGGACGCGGCGCTTTTCTCGATGCGCGCGACGTGCTCGATGACGACGTCGCCGAGCGCTATCCGATGCTGCACCGGGCCTGCGCCGCCGCGGGGCTCGATCCGACCCGCCAACCGATTCCCGTGGCGCCGGCGGCGCATTTCCACATGGGCGGGATCGCGGTCGACGCGCAGGGCCGCAGCTCGATCGAGGGGCTTTGGGCGGCGGGTGAAGTCGCCGCGACGGCAACGGATGGCGCCAACCACATCGCCGGCAGCGCGCTGCTCGGCGCGCTGGTGTTCGCCCAGCGGATTGCCGACGACATCTCCGGCCGGACGTTCACCGCGTCCTCCACCCTGCAGCACGTTGCGTTCGCCGATCCGGCCCGATCCTGTGCGGGCGCTGCGGAGGTGTCGCTGCGCGAGATGATGACGAGCCAGCTCGGTGTCATCCGCGACGAGGAGCGGCTCGCCGAGGCCATCGCCGCGATTGCCAGGATGGAGCGCGACGCCGGCAGCCCGAGGCTGCGCAACATGGCGAGCGCCGCGCTGCTGATTGCCACCGCGGCCTGGAGCCGGCGCGAGAGCCGCGGCGCGCATTGCCGCGCCGATTGCCCGGCCGAGAATCCGGGCTTCGCGCAGCGGACGATGACGACGCTCACGGCGGCGCGCGAGATCGCCGACGAGCTCAGCGCGCGGCCGACGGTGCGCCTGCCGCGCTCGCTCAGCGCCTAGCGCCGCGTCCAGTTCGGATTGCTCTCGGCCTCGCTCTTGGCGGCCTCGGTGAGCTCGGCCGAAATGGCCGCGGTCTGCTGCGGCGTGCCCCAGCTCGGCGCGTCGCTGCCGTCGCCCCACTTCTTCGGCCGATAGAAGGTGTGAACGCCGAACTTGTACATGCGCTTCATCTCGGCGACCCAGGACGGCCGCACCCAATAGGCATGATAGTGGGTCGACTTGCCGACTTCCGGCAGCCAGATCAGCCCGTCCAGCATGGCCTTCGCGATCTTCCTGGCGCGATCCCACATCTCGGGCTCGCGGATCACATCCGGATTGTTGTCGCAGGCGAAGGTGAACTGGCAGGCGAAGTGGCGGTATTTGTTCTGGTAGACGACGCCGCACACCGTGGTCGGATAATAGCCGGAGAACGCCCGGTTCAGCACGACCTGCGCCACGGCCATCTGGCCGCGCACCGCCTCGCCGCGGGATTCGAAATAGACCGCTTCAGCGAGGCACTTCTCGGACTTGAATCGCGCCTTCTCGTCCGTGAGCCCCAGCCGTTCGGCCGGAGTCCTGTCGCGTTGGTTGTCGGTGTTGACCTCGCCTTTCGGCGCGATGCTCTCGCCGCCATCACCGGCCTTGGCAGCAGCATCGGCCGGCTGTGACAGCGCCGCCATCGGCTTGAGGTCCGGATCCGGCATCACGATCAGCGGCGCCTCGCCCGGCAGCCATGTCTCCATGGTGCCGGCAGCACCGCCCAGCGACGACGTGCCGAAATACAGATTGGACGTCTTGATGGTGAGGCCGTCATAGCTGACGGCGCCGTCCACCAGGATTTGATCGGCTGCGGGCTTCAGCTCGCCCGAGGGCTGGATCTCGGACTTCGCCGCGTCGTACTGCACGAGCGGCGGCGCGCTCAGCGCTTCCTGCAATTCGGGATCGAGTGCAGAACGCTGCGGCAGCGGCGCCTGCGCCGGCGCTTCCGTTGTCTTGGCGCCGAACACCGAGGAATTCGAATCGGGTTGAGTCGATGGCGTGGGTGCGGGCTCGGAGGGCGCGGGCTCGACGGGCGCGGCCGATTCGGTCGGCTGCGCCGGCGGTGTCGGCGGCCGGACGACGAGACGATCGCCCTTCAGCGTGCGATCGACCTTGGGAAAATCGGAGGCCTGATAGCGCGGCGGAACCTGCAGCGCCGGATTGCGCGGCGTCGATCCGGTGATGTCGAGGTCGCGCCCATCGAGGCGCGCAAGGCGGATGCTCACCGCCTGCGGCGCCGAGGTTCCGATCGGACGACCGAAACTGTAGGTGGCAAGCTGGATGGAGGCCGCAGCCGAGAACACACGCTTCTGCCAGCGCTCGGCGACGCCCGGCTGGCGGGCGAGCAGAGAAGCGATGTCTTGATACCCGGTCTCTGTCGGCATCAGAGCGAAGACGCAGAGACCGAGTCCGAAGGACGCATATCGCGCGCCCTTCGGACCGGGACGCAGAACTAACATCGGTACGCTCAACGCAACGCTTACTGGATCGACCGAACAACAGTGCTTCCGTGCAATTCGATCTTCTCTCTTCGTATCGGGTTTAGGTTGCCGAGGAGTTAATCCGCGTTGCAATCGTGAGACAGGCAAGCGGGGAAGTTGCAGAGCGTTTTGCGATCGCGATGCTTGGTAAACAGCGGCGTGACGAAAACGGTGAACATTCGGTCAACGAACGCGGTGAATGAAAATCATCTGCGCATGATTGACCGAGGCGGAGTGTTCCATCGGAACTGCGCCGTAGCTCTCTCCATTCGTCATTCCGGAGCGCCCCCGGAATGACGGCAGTGGTGGAGAAGGAGTGCACCTTGCGTCACACGCGCGCCGCATCACGACAAACCCTCACCAATGAAAAAGGCCGGCAACATGTGCCGGCCTTCATCAGATCAGATCGATCGCAGCAAGATCAGGCTTGGCTCGCGATCTCCTTGCCGAGCGCGGATTGCGCGGCGGCGAGGCGCGCGATCGGCACGCGGTAGGGCGAGCACGACACGTAGTTCATGCCGACCTTGTGGCAGAACGCCACCGAGGCCGGATCGCCGCCATGCTCGCCGCAGATACCGACCTTGAGCGTGGGCCGTGTGGCGCGGCCGCGCTCGACGCCGATCTTGACCAGCTCGCCGACGCCTTCGCGATCGATCGAGATGAACGGATCGATCTCGAGGATGCCCTTGGCGACGTAGGCGCCGAGGAAGCTGCCGGCGTCGTCACGGCTGATGCCGTAGGTGGTCTGGGTGAGATCGTTGGTGCCGAACGAGAAGAACTCGGCGGCCTCAGCGATCTGGCCGGCCATCAGCGCTGCGCGCGGCAGCTCGATCATGGTGCCGACCTGATACTCCAGCTTGGCGCCGGTCTCGCGGATGACGGCCTGGGCCATCGCGTCGATGCGCGCCTTGACCAGGTCGAACTCGGCCTTGGTGGCGATCAGCGGCACCATCACCTCGAGGCCGACAGCCTCGCCGGTGCGCTTCTCGGCCTCGACCGCCGCCTCGAAGATCGCGCGCGCCTGCATCTCGGCGATCTCCGGATAGGCGATGGCGAGACGACAGCCGCGGAAACCGAGCATCGGGTTGAACTCCGACAGCTCGCGGGCGCGATCGGCCAGGCGACGCGGATCGGTGTTCATCGCGCGGGCGACTTCCTCGACCTCTGCCTGGGTGTGCGGCAGGAACTCGTGCAGCGGCGGATCGAGCAGACGGATCGTGACCGGCAGGCCCTTCATGATCTCGAACAGCTCGACGAAGTCGGCGCGCTGCATCGGCAGCAGCTTGGCGAGCGCGGCGCGACGTTCCTGCTCATCCTCGGAAAGAATCATCTCGCGCACCGTGCGGATGCGCGTCTCCTCGAAGAACATGTGCTCGGTGCGGCACAGGCCGATGCCCTCGGCGCCGAACTTGATGGCGGTGCGCGCATCCTCCGGCGTGTCGGCATTGACGCGCACGCCGGTCTCACGCACGGCATCCGCCCAGCCCATCAGCGTGCCGAACTCGCCGGACAGCTCCGGCTCGATCATCGGCATGCGGCCGGCCAGCACCTGGCCGACGGAGCCGTCGATCGTTATGACGTCGCCGGTCTTGAAGGTGCGTGAGCCGATGCTCATCGTGCCCCGGCCGTAGTCGACGCGGATGGTGCCGCAGCCGGAGACGCAGGGCTTGCCCATGCCGCGCGCGACGACCGCGGCGTGCGAGGTCATGCCGCCGCGGGTGGTGAGAATACCTTCCGCGGCATGCATGCCGTGGATGTCCTCCGGCGAGGTCTCGATGCGGACCAGGATCACCTTGCGACCGTCGGCCTGCAGCTTGGTGGCCTCGTCCGAGGAGAACACGATCTCGCCGGATGCCGCGCCCGGCGAGGCCGGCAGGCCGGTGGCGACCACGTCGCGCTTGGCGGAGGGATCGATGGTCGGGTGCAGGAGCTGATCGAGCGAGGCCGGGTCGACGCGCAGCACGGCATCGTTCTCCGAGATCAGGCCCTCATTGGCGAGCTCGACAGCGATGCGCAGCGCCGCCTTGGCGGTGCGCTTGCCGCTGCGGGTCTGCAGCATCCACAGCTTGCCGCGCTCGACCGTGAACTCCATGTCCTGCATGTCGCGGTAGTGCTTCTCGAGCAGCGTGTAGATCCGCGTCAGCTCCTTGAACGCGTCGGGCATCGCGACTTCCATCGACGGCCTGTCCGAGCCGGACTCCTGACGCGCGTCCTCGGTGATGTCCTGCGGGGTGCGGATGCCGGCGACGACGTCCTCGCCCTGCGCGTTGATCAGGAACTCGCCGTAGAGCTTGCTCTCGCCGGTCGAGGGATTGCGCGTGAAGGCGACGCCGGTGGCCGAGGTATCGCCCATGTTGCCGAACACCATGGCCTGGACGTTGACGGCGGTGCCCCAGGATTCGGGGATGTCGTGCAGCTTGCGATAGGTCACCGCGCGCGCGTTCATCCAGGATGAGAACACCGCGCCGATGGCACCCCAAAGCTGGTCGTGCGGGTCCTGCGGGAAGTCCTTGCCGGTCTCGTGCGCGACCGCGTCCTTGTACTTGCCGACCAGCATCTCCCAGTCCTCCGAGGAGAGGTCGGTGTCAAGCTGATAGCCCTGGGTGTCCTTGAAGCTGTCGAGGATGTCCTCGAAATGATGGTGCTCGAAGCCGAGCACGACGTCCGAATACATCGTGATGAAACGGCGATAGCTGTCGAAGGCGAAGCGGCGATCGCCGGACAGCGACGCCAGCGCTTCCACCGTCTGGTCGTTGAGACCGAGATTGAGCACGGTGTCCATCATGCCCGGCATCGAGGCGCGGGCGCCGGAGCGCACCGAGACCAGCAGCGGGTTCTGCGGATCGCCGAACTTCTTGCCGGTCAATTTGCCGATGTAGTCGAGCGCCTTGTCGACCTGCGACTGCAGCTCCTTCGGATAGGTCTTGTCGTTGGCGTAGAAGTAGGTGCAGACCGAGGTCGGAATGGTGAAGCCCGGAGGCACCGGCAGGCCGAGATTGGCCATCTCGGCCAGATTGGCGCCCTTGCCGCCGAGCAGGTCGCGCAGGCCGGCCTTACCTTCGGCCTTGCCGTCACCGAAGGTGTAGACCCACTTGTTCGGCTTGATCGCGGTGACAGCGCTCTTGGCCGGGGCCTTAGCAGCCGACGCCTTCGCTGCCCTGGCGACCGGCTTGGCAGCCGTTTTGGCCGGCTTCTTCGGAGCGGTTTTCACTGGCGCTTTCGGTGTGGACCTGGGCGCAGCCTTGGCGGGGGCCTTGGCAACGGGCTTCGACGCTGTCTTGAGCGCCTTGCGCGGCGGAGCGAGTGCTGCGGTCTTGGCCTTGCCCGGCTTGGAAGGCTTTGATTTCGCTGTAACTTTCTTAGACTTCGCTACCGCTTTGGCCATGAGGTGCTTCGATCCGCAAATGGGAGGAGAAATCGCGCGCCTTACACCACTTTGGGCGCTGCGGCGCAAGCTCGGGAGTTCCCGACATTGGGACTAGAACTTGGGGACTAGAAGTGCAGCCACTTCAGCAGGCCCATGCCGATCAGGCCGTTCAGGATGAGGAAGATCGCAACGATCAGGTTGAGCAGGCGCGGCATGATCAGGATCAGGACTCCGGCGATCACGGACATGATCGGCGAGATATGGGCAACGGTCAGGGTCATCGACGAGCTCTGAATGATTGAAGGACGAGGCTGGGGCGATTCGATTTGGCCGGACTTTATCCTGGCCCATCGTGGCGGAATAGGAGACGCACGGCACGAGTTCCGGTTCCCCCACCGCTGGATCTGCCGCAAAAATGCCGCCGGTTCACCGTCCGCCGCGCGGAACGATGGTCTGTTGCGGGCATTGGGAAGCAGGTGCCGGCACGCGCCGGTCTCTCAGCGATCAACTGCTCAGGAGTCCCGTCCATGCGAACCCATCTCACCCTTGCTGCCCTCGTGGCCGCACTCGTGATTCCGGCGACCGCACAGGCGCAATCCTACACGACGGGCGTCGGCCGTAGCGTCGTGGTCGAGGAGGACGCTCCAGTTATCACGGTCGAGCGACGGCCGGAGTTTCGCGAATACGTCGTCCGCGAGCGTGTTCCCAACTATGTGATCCCCGATCGCGTAGTTGTTGGCACCGTGCTACCCGAGTCCGGTGTTACCTATTACGACGTTCCGGAGCGCTTCGGTGCGACACCCTATCGGTACACCGTTGTGAACGGCGAAACTGTCCTGGTCGAACCGCGATCGCGGCGGATCATTCAGGTGGTTGAATAGTTATAGAGCTGCATTTGGTCGCCAACGCCCCCGCAAGCGGCCAGATGTAAAAGGCCCTGCCCGGTTCCCCCGCCGGGTGGGGCTTACTTTTTGGAATGCCGTTTGCTCCCAACGTCGTGATCGCGAGCGCCAGCGAAGCGATCCAAGGGCTACATAGATAGTCAATCGTCGTGGCCCCTGGATTGCTTCGGCGCAAGAGCGCCTCGCAATGACGCGTGGAGTAAGCACGCTCGCGTAACCCACAGCTGTCATCGCCCGGCTTGACCGGGCGATCCAGTACTCCGAGACGGCCATGAGTCCACCGAGAGGCCGCGGCGTACTGGATGCCCGCCTGCGCGGGCATGACAACGGAGGCACCGGCCCCGTCCATTCGGCGAGCGCCAGCGAGAGATCAGGGGCGACCGACGACGCCTGCCGTGAGCCAGGGTGCAGTTGCGCTCAGGCAGCCGTCTTCACCACCAGACGATGGATGACCTTGCCCGAGGACGCGCTGACCACATCCTCGTCGAGCAGGCTCGTGTCAGCTTCGAAGAGCGCGCGGATGGCTGCGAGGTCGACCACCGCATAGAGCCGGCCGTGCGCATCGCGCTGATCGGCCTGCTCGGTCACCCGCCAGCTCAGATACAGGACGCCACCGGGCTTGGTAATTGCGCGCATCCGCCGCACCGACGGCAGCACGTCGCTGCGATCGAGATGCATCAGCACGGTCTCGCACAGCACGTTGTCGAAGCTCGCATCTGCGATGTTGGCGAGGGCCGGCAGTTCGGCATGCATGAACGAGGCGTTCGGATAGCGCGTGCGGGCTTCAGCCAACAGTCCCTCCGACGCGTCGAAACCTTCCGCAGAATATCCGTTGGCATTCAGCCAGCCGACCTCGCGGCCGCTGCCGCAGCCGATGTCGGCGGTCCGGCCGCCGCGGATGAAGAAGCGCTTGAGAATGTCGTGCAGGTCGGCCGGCGCCGGCTGCGCATGCCAGTCGGCCGCGAACGCCGCCGCCTCACGATCATAGGCGGCGAGCGTCGGCCGATCCATCTTCAGCCTTCGATCTTCGAGAAGTCCGCGACCGCGCGCGTGGCGCTGCGGATCTCGTTCAACAATTTGAGCCGGTTCTCGCGGATGGCCGGATCGTCGTCGTTGACCTTCACCTTGTCGAAGAACGCATCGACCGCGGGACGCAGCTTCGCCATCGCGTGCATCGCCGCGGCAAAGTCCTCCTTGGCCACGGCAGCGCCGGCCTCCGCCGCGACCTCGCCAATGGCCTTGGCCAGCGCCTTCTCCTCGTCCAGCTTGTAGAGCGCCGCATCCGGCGCGCCGTCGAACCTGCGCTTGTCCTTCTTCTCCTCGATCGCAAGAATGTTGGAGGCGCGCTTTGTGCCGGCGAGCAGGTTCTTGCCGTCGTCGGTCTCGAGGAATTTGCCGAGCGCCTCAACGCGGCGGACGACCATCAGCAGATCATCCTGGCCGCCGAGCGCGAACACCGCGTCGACGAGATCATGCCGCGCGCCCTGCTCGCGCAGTTGGACCTTGAGGCGGTCGGCGAAGAAGGAGAGCAGATCGGTTGTGAGCTTCTCCGGCTCATGCCCGTTCTTCACATGTAGACCGTTCAGCGCAGACGCGGCGACTTTCAAGAGTGACAGGCGCAGCGAATTCTCGGTGATCAGCCTGATCACGCCCAGCGCCGCGCGGCGCAGCGCATACGGGTCCTTGGAGCCGGTCGGCTTCTCGTCGATCGCCCAGAAGCCGACAAGCGTATCGAGCTTGTCAGCGAGTGCAACGGCCACCGCGACCTTATCGGTCGGAACGCGATCCCCGGGCCCCTGCGGCTTGTAGTGCTCCTCGCAAGCGGCAGCGACGGAGGTATCCTCGCCCTGGGCGAGCGCGTAGTACCTGCCCATCAGGCCCTGCACCTCCGGAAACTCGCCGACCACCTCGGTGAGCAGGTCCGCCTTGGCGAGCTTGGCGGCCCGCGCGGTCTTCGCCGCATCGGCGCCGACCAGTGGCGCGATGGCAGCGGCGAGCTTCTCGATGCGCGCGATGCGGGCGGCCTGGGTGCCGAGCTTCTCGTGGAACACGATCTGCTCGAACTTCGGCAGCCGGTCCTCGAGCTTCGTCTTCAGGTCCGTCTCGTAGAAGAACTTCGCGTCCGACAGCCGGGCGCGGATCACGCGCTCGTTGCCGGCGATGATGGTCTTGCCGCCGTCAGTGGCCTCGATGTTCGCGGTCAGGATGAATTTCGGCGCGAGACCTCCGCTCTTGGGGTCGCGCACCACGAAGCATTTCTGGTTGTTGCGGATGGTGGCCCGGATCACCTCGCCGGGGACCTTCAGGTACTCCGGATCGAACGATCCCATCAGCACCACTGGCCATTCGACGAGGCCCGCGACCTCGTCGAGCAGCACGGGGTCCTCGACCAGCTCATAGCCTTGGGCAAACGCAAGTTGCTTGGCGTCGGTGACGATGGTGTCCTTGCGGCGGTCAGGGTCGAGCACGACCTTGGCGTCGAGCAGCTTCGCTTCGTAGTCCTCGAAGCGGCGCACGGAAATAGCAGCGGGCACCATGAAACGATGGCCGTAGGTGGTCTGCCCGGCCTCGATGCCGTCGACGGCGAAGCCGACCACGTCGGGCTCCTCGGTCTCCAGGCCGAAGGTCGCGGTGATCGCGTGCAGCGGACGCACCCAGTTCAGCGCGCCCGGCTTCTCCGAGCGCTTGCCCCAGCGCATCGATTTCGGCCACGGGAAGGTGCGTACGATCACCGGCAGCATGTCGGCGAGCACGTCGAGCGTGGCGCGGCCCGGCTTCTCGATCAGCGCGACGTAGAAGTCGCCCTTCTTCGGGTCGCGCTGGATCGTCGCCTCGTCGAGCGAGGACAGGCCGGTGGCCTTGAGGAAGCCCTGGATCGCGGCGTCGGGTCCGCCGACGCGCGGGCCCTTGCGCTCCTCTTTCAGATCGGCCTGCCGCGCCGGAATGCCGTGCACGGTCAGCGCCAACCGCCGCGGCGTCGCGAACGCCTTGGCGCCCTCGTAGACGAGGCCCTCGGCCACGAGCTTGTCGGTCACCATGCGGCGCAGATCGTCGGCCGCCTTGGCCTGCATGCGCGCAGGGATTTCTTCGGAGAACAGTTCGAGGAGAAGGTCGGGCATGTCTCAAGTCTCTCTGCACGAAGAACTACCTTCCCCTGGAGGGGAGGGTCGCCTGCCCTGGGCAGGCAGGGTGAGGTGACCGCGATCTCCGTGTAAATGGCTTCGAGCACCGCCTCAGTCCTGGTCATAACGTCGTTGTTCCAAAATCGCAAAACGCGATAGCCTTCCGAGTTGAGCCAGCGCGTTCGAGCTTCGTCGCGCTGGATGTTCGCGTCGTCTCCGTGCTGCGAGCCGTCGACCTCGATGATGAGACGACGAGCCAGGCAGGCAAAATCCGCAATGTAGGGACCGATGACGACCTGTCGTCTGAAGTGAGTGCCCTCGATGTCGAGGCGGCGCAGTGCGCGCCACATGATGTCTTCGGCACCCGTGGTGTTCTCGCGTAGCCGTTTCGCGGTGCGGCGTTTGAAATCGCTGATCGGCCGTTTGCCCATCTGGCACCTTCACCCCACCCCGCTCGCCCGCTTCGCCTGCGATCGACCCTCCCCCTCCAGGAGAGGGTGATCATATCCCGACGGCCCGCGCCCCACGGCCCACCCCTTCCCTGGAGGGGGAGAGAAGCCGCGTTCGTCTAACCAGCCCCCACCCCGCCGGCCTCCGTATGCAGCCAGGCCTCGCCGCAGGCCTTGGCGAGCTCGCGGACGCGCAGGATGTAGCTCTGGCGCTCGGTGACGGAGATGACGCCGCGGGCGTCGAGCAGGTTGAACACGTGGCTGGCCTTGATGCACTGGTCGTAGGCCGGCAGCGCCATCAGGTGCTCTTTGCGATTGCCCAGCTTTGAATTTTCTTGCCAGCCGGCGGCGAGATATTTGCGACAGGCGCCCTCGGCCATCTTGAACTGCTCGAACAGCATGTCGGTGTCGGCATGCTCGAAATTGTGCCGCGAATATTCCTGCTCGGCCTGCAGGAACACGTCGCCATAGGTCACCTTGGCGTCGCCGTCGCGGCCGTTGAAGTTGAGGTCATAGACGCGGTCGACGCCCTGGACGTACATCGCCAGCCGCTCGAGCCCGTAGGTCAGCTCGCCGGCCACCGGCGCGCATTCGAAGCCGGCGACCTGCTGGAAATAGGTGAACTGCGACACCTCCATGCCGTCGCACCAGCACTCCCAGCCGAGCCCCCAGGCGCCGAGCGTCGGGCTTTCCCAATCGTCCTCGACGAAGCGGATGTCATGCACGGCGGCGTCGATGCCGATCGCGCCGAGCGACTGCAGGTACAGCTCCTGAAGGTTCGGCGGCGACGGCTTCATGATCACCTGGAACTGGTAGTAGTGCTGCATCCGGTTCGGATTCTCGCCGTAGCGGCCGTCCTTCGGCCGCCGCGACGGCTGCACATAGGCCGCATTCCACGGCTTCGGTCCGAGCGCGCGCAAGGTCGTCGCCGGGTGGAAGGTGCCTGCCCCCATCTCCATGTCGTAGGGCTGCAGGATCACGCAGCCCTGCTCGGCCCAGAACCGCTGCAGGGCCAGGATGAAGCCCTGGAACGAACGTTCGGGGCGCATGTGCGGAGGCAGCGAATCCATCGTCGGTATCGGTCTTTCGCGCAGGGGTCGGAAAAGCGCGCGGACCGTATCGGCGGGACCACCAGGAATCAAGGCAATAGGATCCTCGAAACGACGGCGGCGTCTCGTCGTTCGAAGGTCGGCGGAGCGTGTCAGCCCGGCCGGTAGGCGCCGGTGACGGGATCGCGACGCAGGGTCTTGATCTCGGCGGCCTGCGCGGCCTCGGCGACGCGTGACAGCCGCGCCTCTTCGAGCTCGCGGTTGATCTTCTGCGCGGCCTTGTAGGCCCAGCGAACCACGGCAAGCCCGCCCAGCATACCCGCGAAAGCAACGAACGGCGGCATTGGTCGATCCTCGTTCATGAACAGAGCCACCCCGATTCCCATTGTCGCCGATCCCGGTTCCCCCCGCAATCCGGATTGCGAGGGACGAAATGGCGCCCCCCCAGTCTAGAACCCGAAGCGGGCCCAGATCGCCCGGGTTTCGACCGCGGAGATCAGTTCCTCGGCCAGCCCCGTCCAGCCGAATCCCAAGCTGCCGGCTCCCGCGGCGCGGCGGCCGAGCAGACCCGACAACAGGCCACCAGCCGGCGCCACGACAGGCGTTGCGACCTTGTCGCCGAACCGGGCGCGCAGCACCGCGCGGAGGTCGCCAATGGCGTCCGCCAGCCCCAGCGTGACGGCGCTGTCGCCGGCCCAGTACTCGCCGGTGAACAGCACATCGTCGGCGCCCTTCAGCCGGGTCGCGCGGCTCTCCTTGACCAGCGAAATGAACAGCGCGTGGATCTCGCGCTGGATCTTCTTCAGCCGCGCCACGTCGTCGGGATTCTCCGGCAGGAACGGATCGAGCATCGCCTTGTGCTCGCCGGCCGTATACAGCCGGCGCTCGATGCCGATCTTCTTGATCAGGTCCTGCAGCCCGAACGAGCCGCCGACCACGCCGATCGAACCGAGGATCGAGGACGGATCGCAGAAGATCTCGTCGCCGGCGCAGGCGATCATGTAGCCGCCGGAGGCCGCGACATCCTCGACGAACACGAGCACCGGCAGCTTCTTCTCCGCCGCGAGCTGGCGGATGCGCAAGTAGATCTGGCGCGACTGCACCGGCGAGCCGCCGGGCGAATTGATCACAAGCGCCACGGCCTTGGCGTTGCGCATGGCGAAGGCACGCTCCAGCACCTTGGCAACGCCGGCGAGCGTCAGCCCCGGCCGCAGTGGCGTCACTGCGCCGATCACGCCCGACAGCCGGACGACCGGCACCACCGGTACGCCGCGCAGCCGCGCCGGAAGCAGCGCCTTCAGCCGATCGAAAGGCCCGGCTGCATCGCTGGGTTGTGTCAAGTTGTCCACCATCCTGTTACCTCGGATTAACCATTTTTTATCGCGCCGCTGCCATTCAAACGGCTGGAACGAGCCTTGCAATGGCGTGGGCAATTGCACGGCGAGCCACGGTGCAGAGTGCGGCGGAGGAATACATGAAGGTCTACCTGTTGATGCTGCTGATCGGTACTCTATTGACTGCGATCCGTTTCACGAAAGTAACCGAACGCCAGTCGGAAGCTCAGACGCAATAACGCCCGACCTCGATCAACCGTTCAGGGGGTGCTCAAAGCCAGCGCCCCCTGCCCCGACAGCACACGCACGACCTCGTCATTCGGCACGCCTGCCGCCTCATTCAGCATCACTCCGGCGAGAATCTGGGTCGGCGCCCGCCCTCCCTTAACGGCCCTGACCAGGATACGGATCGCCGGCTTGCCCGCCTGGCCGTGAACCGGTTGAACGGCAAGACTGCCGAAGCCGCGCGCCAGCGCCGCGACCACCTCGCTCAAACCATCGGCCCGCCAGATCAAGGTCAGCACGCCACCGGATTTCAGCATCCGCCGCGCGGCATGCGTCCAGATCTCCAACGTCGTCGCCGTTGCCATGTGCGCGGCCGCGCGCGCGGCGTCGGGCGAGGCACGATGACGCGCGGCATCGTGGAACGGCGGATTCATCAGCACGACGTCGACACTATCGGGCCCGAGCCCTGCGGCAGCGAAAGCAGCCGCGTCCGCGGCGATGTCCAGCACCACGACCTCCGCCGGCAAAGCATTGGCATGTGCATTGTCGCGCGCGAGGCGCGCCAGATCCGGCTCGCGCTCGACCAGCGTCAAGCTGAGACCGGCCACGCGCCGGGCCAAGGCCAGCCCGGCCGTCCCCACGCCGGCACCGAGATCGACCACGCGATCGCCCGAACGTGCGGCCGTCGCCGCGGCCAGCAGGATGGCGTCGTGGCCGGCGCGATGGCCCGTCGCGGGCTGCCGCAGCCGCAACTGGCCGCCGAGCACGGCGTCCTCCGAAATGTCGACAGCGTCACTCATCCGGTCGCAGTTCATGTGCGAGCCCGGCATCGGTGAGAAGCCGGCGGGCCTGCAGATTGTCGTCCTCATGCACGAGGATCCGGCGCGGCAGGATGCCGAGCGAGCCCTCGATGATGCTCATGTTCTGGTCGAGCACGAGGTGATGGATGTCGGCGCCGTCGAGCAGCGCTCCAACAGCCGAAACCAGCACGATATCATTGGTCCGAACCAATTCCTTCAATCGTTATGTCTCCAGGCCGGCTTGGGTCAAGGAAGGCTCCCGTCAAGGTTCCGTGTCTGCCCTTGCCGCATGCAGCGGCAGTTTCTATTGTCGTTCACAGGATAGCAAAATTGGAGACCAGCGTGGCGGTTATCGTACCTTTCGAAAGTCCATCGGGTGCTTCGATCGATGGGCTGGTCGGTCTGGTCGCGGCCGACATGGAACGAGTCAACGCCACGATCCTGTCGCGGACCGGCTCGGACGTGACGATGATCCCTGAGGTCGCCAACCATCTGATCTCGTCCGGCGGCAAGCGGCTGCGGCCGATGCTGACGCTGGCGATGGCGCATCTGACGGAGTACTCCGGCGACGGCCACGTCAAGCTCGCCGCGGCGGTCGAGTTCATGCACACGGCGACGCTGCTCCATGACGACGTGGTTGACGAGAGCGAAATGCGCCGCGGCAAATTGTCCGCACGCATGCTGTGGGGCAACGAGGCCAGCGTGCTGGTCGGCGACTTCCTGCTCGGACAGGCGTTCCGCATGATGGTCGAGGTCGGCTCGCTGCGCGCGCTCGACATTCTCTCCGCGGCCGCCGCCACCATCGCCGAGGGCGAGGTGATGCAGCTTGCCGCCGCCAAGAACACCGCGACGACGGAGGACGAATATCTCGCCGTGATCCGCGGCAAGACCGCCGAGCTGTTCGCTGCGGCCTGCGAGGTCGGCCCGGTGCTCGCCGACCGGCCCAAGGCCGAGCAGACCGCCTCGCGGTCCTTCGGCATGAATCTCGGCATCGCCTTCCAGCTCGTCGACGACGTGCTCGACTATGGCGGCAAGGCCGCCAAGCTCGGCAAGAATGTCGGCGACGATTTCCGCGAGGGCAAGATCACGCTGCCGGTGGTGCTCGCGTTCCGCCGCGGCAGCGACAGCGAGCGTGCCTTCTGGATCAAGGCGCTGGAGCGCGGCGAGATCAGCGATCACGATCTCGACCATGCGATCGGGCTGATGAACAAGCACCGCGCCCTGGAAGACACGATCAGCCGCGCGCATCACTACGGCGCCATGGCCGTCGACGCGCTGGCGCTGTTCCCGGCCTCGCCGATGAAGACCGCGCTGGAGCAGGTGGTGGCGTTCTGTCTGGCCAGGTCGCATTAGTTCGTTCGTCTGCCGACTCCATCGAGGGTGTCATGCCCTCGCGCAGGCGGGGTATCCAGTACGCCGCCCTGTCTCGATCGACACGACGGCCTCTGGAATACTGGATCGCCCGGTCAAGCCGGGCGACGACAGCGTGGCCTGATTGACGAGCACGTAGCTCCACTCGCCGTCATCGCGAGGAGCGAAGCGACGAAGCGATCCAGGGGCGCGATAAAGATTCTGGATTGCTTCGCTTCGCTCGCAATGACGGCTGCGCACGCTAACTCAGAGTACCCGCGTGCACCCACCACTCAGGGTGATCAGCGCTGATTTGTGCGCTCGCCGACTTTGCATCGGCCTCGCTGCCATAGACCGCAAAGCACGTCGCACCCGAGCCGGACATGCGCGCGAGCAGCACGCCTGAGCTCGCGCGCAGGGCGTCGAGCACCGTGCCGATGATCGGCTGCACCTGCAACGCCGGCGGCTCGAGATCGTTCTTCACCTGATCCAGTACCTCGACCCAGTCGCGGACAGACGCTCCGGCGCCGGGCCACGACGGTGCAGTCAGCACATCGGTTACGCCGACCAGCAGATCGCCCGGCTTCAGACCAAGCGCCTGGAACACGTCCTTGGTCGCCACCGGCACGCGCGGATTGATCATCACGCAGGGCAGGACGGGAAGCGCGAGCGGCTGCAGGTTCTCGCCGACGCCGGTCATGGTGCAGGCGCGCGAGGGCACGCAAACCGGCACGTCGGCGCCGGTCTTCAACGCAACCGCAGTGAGTCGCGGGTCGTCCCGCGACAGGCCATTCAGCTTCGCCAGCAGCCGCAGCGCCGCAGCCGCATCGGCCGAGCCGCCGCCGATGCCGGCGGCGACCGGCAGCACCTTTTCCAGGGTGAAGGCGCCGAGCTTCAGGCCGGGAACGGCGTCCGCCAGCAGCCGCGCCGCCTTCAGCACCAGATTATCCGTGGTCTCGCCGCAGGCCTCCGCCAGAGGACCGGTCGTGGTCAGCGTCAGCTCCGCCCCCGGCACCAGCGCGAGCTGGTCCGCGCAGTCCGCAAAGGCGACGACGCTTTCGAGATCATGATAGCCGTCGACCCTGCGGCCGACGACCCGCAGGGTCAGATTGACCTTGGCGCGCCCCTGCTCCTGCAGCGCGCCGGTGACCGTGGACGCCAACATCGGCGCAATGCCCCCAGCATGTTCGGTGGTGGAGGTCGGATGCCAACTCGCTGCGGCCCGGGGCCGAAGCGAACGTGGCCGGCAACCGCCACACCCTTCATCAAAATCATCCGGGCTCCCCGGCAAGCCGAGGAGCCCGTAATGGCTCTCATATCGTGATCAGGACGAACTAGCCGCCCTTGCCGTCGTCCTTCTTGGCGTCGGACGGCGTGTCCTTGGTGTCGTTGCTGGCCGCAGCGGGCGCCGGATCATCGGGCAGGCCGTTCTGGATCTTGGCCTCGATCTTCGGCAGCTCCTCAGCCTCCGGCTTCAGGTCGCGGGCATGAGCCCACTGGAACTTGGCTTCCAGCTTGCGGCCGATCTTCCAATAGGCGTCGCCGAGATGGTCGTTGATGGTCGGATCCTCGGGCTTGAGGTCGATCGCGCGCTCGAGGTTCTTGACCGCCTCCTCGTAATTGCCGATGCGGTAATAGGCCCAGCCGAGCGAGTCGACGATGTAGCCGTCGTCCGGACGCTGCTCGACGGCACGCTTGATCATCTTCATGCCTTCGTCGAGATTGATGCCCTGGTCGATCCAGGAATAGCCGAGATAGTTCAGCACATGCGGCTGGTCGGGCTGCAGCTCGAGGGCCTTTCGCATGTCGGCCTCGGCCTTCGGCCACTGCTTGGAGCGCTCCAGGCAGATGCCGCGATAGTAGTAATAGACGCTGTTGGCTTTGTCGTTGTTGGCGGGCAGCGAATCGACGCCGAGCGAGTAGGTCTTGGCGCAATCGGCGAACTTCTTGCGGCCGCGCTCGATGTTGCCGAGCGCCATGATCGCTTCGAGATCCTTCGGATCCTGGGAAATGACGTCCTTGAGGATCTTGATCGCCTCGTCGCTGCGGTCGGCGCTGTCGAGGTCGGTGGCGAGCTGGATTTGCGCGTTGCGCTTCAGCGGCGAACTCGCCGGCACCCGCTCATAGACCTTGATCGCCATCTGCGGCTTCTTCACCGTCTCATAGAGATCGGCGAGCGACAGCAGCGCCAGCGGATGATTCGGCTGCAGGTGGAGCGCGAGCTGCAGATAGACCAGCGCGAGATCCTCGCCGCCGCGGCGGCTCAAGGTGGCGCCGATGCCGTACAGCGCCTCGGCGGCACCGGCTTGCGGCGAGTCGACCAGCGGCGGCAGCTTCTTGCCGGCCTTGGTCTCGCGCAGCCCTTCCTGCACCAGCGGATGGCGCGCGAGCTTCTTGTCGAAGGCTTCATAGATCGCGGTCGCCGCCGCCGCATCCTTGTTGCGCGACAGCCAATGCGCATAGGCCTCGGTGATGCGCAGCATCGAATCGTCGAGCTTGTAGGCGCGCTCGAAGCGCACGCCGGCGTCCTTCTCCTTGCCGGCCAGCTCCAGGATCATGCCGGCATGAAGATCCTTGAACAGCGGATACCATTCGGGACCGGTCAGCTTGTCGATATTGGCGACGGCGGTCTTCGAATCGCCCGCGCCTGCCGCGGCCCACGCCGACAGCAGGGTGGCGACGAGATCGGTGATCGGCCCGCGCACCGACTGGTTGATGTTGGTCTGGGCGGCGGCGTATTTCTTCTGCTTGATGTCCTGCACGCCGACCACGAGGCGCGCGATGCGGTTCGCCTTGTCGATCGTGAGCACGCGCTCGGCCAGCTTCACGGCCTCGTCGATGTCGCCATCGGCGACCGAGGAGATGAAGGCGCGGTCGAGCAGCTCGTTGTTCTTCGGGTCGCTACGCAGCGCCGAGCGGTAGAACGCCGCCGCCGATGCCGCGTCGCGCTCGACGCTGGCGTGGCGGGCCGCCAAGTAGCTGCCCGATGTGGTGAGCGACTTCAGATCGACGCTGGTCGGAAATTTTGCGGCGTTATCCGCAGGGTGATCCGGCGTCTGGGCCAGGACGGCACCGGGGAGCAGCAAGGCAGAAACGGCAATTGCGGTCCAGCGATTGCGAATTGACAACATCACGGTGCGCTCTGGTTGTTGGAAATGACGGATCGGTACGGACACGAACCCGATCGGCAGCTCTTCAAGGCGCCGACAATGCCGCGTTTGGCGGCCAACCGCAAGGATTTGCAGGATATTCGGGTCAGCCGGGAGCCCCTTTGGCGAAGGTGACCTGCGTCAAACCGCGCCAGTATGGCCGTATCGTGGCCGGCTGCCCTCCCCGGGGCAGCCGACTCACGCAATCGTGCGGTACGCGCGAGGCTACATCGCCTCGTAGTTCGGCCCACCGCCGCCTTCCGGAGGAACCCAGGTGATGTTGCCGTTGGGGTCCTTGACGTCACAGGTCTTGCAGTGGACGCAGTTCTGCGCGTTGATCACGAAGCGCGGGCTGGTGCCCTCCTCGACCCATTCGTAAACGCCGGCCGGGCAATAGCGGTTGGACGGCCCGGCATAGACGTCGTGCTCGGAGCTCTTCTGCAGCGCCATGTCGGCGACCTTCAGATGCACCGGCTGGTCTTCCTCGTGATTGGTGTTCGACAGGAACACCGAGGACAGCCGGTCGAAGGTCAGCTTACCGTCCGGCTTCATCGCCGGCTTCGGCTGGTGCGCCTTGGCGGGATCGAGCGTGGCGCGATCGGGCTTGGCGTGCGCCTGGGTGCCGAACAGCGAGAAGCCAAGCGTGTTGCACCACATGTCGAAGCCGCCGAGGACGACGCCGAGCACGGTGCCGAACTTCGACCACAGCGGCTTGACGTTGCGCACCTTGAACAGGTCCTCGCCGACCGGCGAGCCGCGCCAGGCGTTCTCGTAGTCGACCAGTTCGTCGTTGGCGCGACCGGCCGCGAGCGCAGCATTGAGATGCTCCGCCGCGAGCATCGCGCTGCCCATCGCGTTGTGCACGCCCTTGATGCGCGGCACGTTGACGAAGCCCGCCGCGCAGCCGATCAGCGCGCCGCCGGCGAACGACAGCCGCGGCACCGACTGATAGCCGCCCTCGGTGATCGCGCGCGCGCCATAGGCCAGGCGCTTGCCGCCTTCGAACACGCCGCGGACCGACGGATGCGTCTTGAAGCGCTGGAACTCCTCGAACGGCGACAGATAAGGATCGTCGTAGTTCAGATGCACGACGAACCCGACCGCGACAAGATTGTCGTCATAGTGATAAAGGAACGAGCCGCCGCCGGTCTTCATGTCGAGCGGCCAGCCGAACGAGTGCTGGATCAGGCCCTTCTGATGTTTGGCGGGATCGATCTGCCAGACCTCCTTGAGGCCGATGCCGAATTTCGGCGGCTCGCTCTTGGCGTCCAGCGCGAATTTCGCGATCAACTGCTTGGACAGGCTGCCGCGCGCGCCTTCCGCGAACAGCGTGTATTTGCCGAGCAGCTCCATGCCGCGGGTGAACGAGGCTTTCGGCTTGCCGTCCTTGCCGATGCCCATGTCGCCGGTGGCGATGCCGCGCACCGCGCCCTGCTCGTCATACAGCACCTCGGTGGCGGCGAAGCCTGGATAGATCTCGACGCCGAGCGCCTCGGCCTTGCGCGACAGCCAGCGGCAGACGTTGCCGAGCGAGCCGATGTAGCAATGATGGTTGTCCATCAAGGGCGGCATCGCGAAGCCCGGCAGCGAGATCGCGCTGCTCTCGGTCATCCAGAAGAACTTGTCGACCTTGACCTGGGTCTTCAGCGGGCAATCATCGTCCGAGCGCCAGTCGGGAATGAGCTTGTCGAGCGCGGCCGGATCGATCACCGCACCGGACAGAATATGCGCGCCGACCTCGGAGCCCTTCTCGACGACGACGATGTTGAGGTCGGCATTGAGCTGTTTCAGCCGGATCGCGGCCGTCAGGCCCGACGGGCCGGCGCCGACGATGACGACGTCGAACTCCATGGATTCGCGCGGAGGTAACTCTTCGGTGCTCATGTCTCTCAATCTCAGGCCCGGCCGGTGCAGTGGATTTGACCTTTGCATCCCCCTGGCGCGTGCAAAGGTCAAACCCGGAGCTGCAACAGCAACAATGACTTAACTAGGGTTCCTGGAGGCGCCGGCGGTTCGCTGATGGGCAGGTCCTGAGGGGAGCGAACGCTGGCGCCGGAACACTAGGGCGTTCCGTCCCTTTTTTGGGTTATTCCAAGCTCTTGTTTCCGATTTTTCGGGGCAGGACAACCACCGAAATGCATTCCGCCATGCGACGAGGCGGCGTACACTGGCTCAGCGATCGACCATGATGACTCCCGAGCCCCTCCCCGACGTCCGCCAGCTTCTCACCTTCTATCTGGAGGCCGGGGTCGATTGCGCCTTGGCCGACGAACCGATCAACCGGCTGGTCGAACCCGAGGCGGTTTCGGTCCCGGCCGCCGCTCCTGCCGCCCGTCAGGCGGCGGCGCCGCAGGCCGGCCGGCTGGCGGCGCCGGCGATCATTCCGCCGCGCGGCGAACCGCCGCCTCCGCCGGAAGCGGCCCTCGCCTCGGCCCGCGAGGCGGCACGCACGGCGCCGACCCTGGAGGCGCTGCGCGAGCTGCTGGAGACTTTCGACGGCTGCGCGCTGAAGCAGACGGCGTCGCGGCTGGTGTTCGCCGACGGCAATCCGCAGGCCCGCATCATGCTGGTCGGCGAGGCGCCGGGCCGCGACGAGGACATCGAGGGACTGCCCTTCGTCGGCCGCTCCGGCAAGCTGCTCGACCGCATGATCGCCGCCATCGGGCTCGACCGCAGCAAGGTCTACATCGCCAACGTCATTCCGTGGCGTCCGCCCGGCAACCGTACGCCGACGCCGCAGGAGACGCAGATCTGCCTGCCCTTCATCCGCCGCCAGATCGAGCTGGTCGATCCCGACGTGCTGGTGACGCTCGGCAATCCGTCGACCCAGGCGCTGCTCGGCACCACCGAGGGCATCATGCGCGTCCGCGGCAAATGGCGCGACTACGACACCGGCAAGCGCACCATCCGCGCGATCGCCACCTTCCACCCGGCCTATCTGTTGCGCTCGCCGTCCTACAAGCGGCTGTCCTGGCAGGACCTGCGATCGATCGCGAAGGTGATGGCGGTCTGAGCACCGGCCTGTCCCCGTCATTGCGAGCGAAGCGAAGCAGTCCCGAGTCCCGCCCACGACTCTGGATCGCTTCGTCGCTTCGCTCCTCGCAATGACGGCTTATGGAAAGCGCTACGGCCCCTTCGGTCGCACGATGGCCCAGCCGATGCGCAGCACCGGCTGGCGGCCGTTGATCAGCCAGTCGAAGCTGCGCGGCACCTCCGGCACCAGTCCGGGAAAGCGCTGGGCGATGTCCGGTGGCGGGGTGCCGACCGTGTCGGAGGCGCGCCACACCACGACGCCGCCGCTCTCGGCGAATTTCGCCGGCGTAACCCAGGGCGTCCGCTGCGGGGTGGCATCGAGGAACAGATGCGCGCGGCGGCGGCCGAGCGCGACCAGGCTGGCGAGCTGCGGATCGCCGGCGACCGCCTGCAGCTGCTGGTTGGTACGGCGCTCAAAACTCTCGACGAAGAAGCGGGAGATGTCGCGGGCCGGCA
Source organism: Bradyrhizobium oligotrophicum (assembly GCA_050641875.1). Taxonomy (GTDB): domain Bacteria; phylum Pseudomonadota; class Alphaproteobacteria; order Rhizobiales; family Xanthobacteraceae; genus Bradyrhizobium; species Bradyrhizobium oligotrophicum_B. Next base: position 3,975,325 of record CP192619.1, on the reverse strand, counting down.
TCGCCGTCGCGACCTCGCGGTCGCCGAGCAACGGCAGCACCACAGCGCTGCCCGCCGCGAGGATGGCAGGCGCGGCGACCGCAACCGCCCAGACCAGGCGCAGCAGCCGCTGCCGCCGCAGATAGATCAGATCGCCCGACGCGACCACCAGAGCAAGGCCGACCATGCTCAGGGTCACGGCGGTGCCGCCGAACACGGTGGAGAGGCCGAACAGGCCGGAAATCAGACTGCCGGCCAGGGCGGGGGCGATCGCAAAGCAATAGACGAAGTCGCGCGCGAGCGGAGGCACCACGCGGCGATAGATGATCGGCGCATCGGTCTCGCCGCGATTGATCCAGCCGGCGTCGAGCACCACCAGCAGCAGCACGGCCGAGATCGCCAGCAGCAGTCCCCCCGCCAGCGCGAGCCAATGCCAGGCGCGCACCGAGAGCTCGGCGAGAACGGGCAGCACCGGTAGGCCGACGCTGTCGGAACGCAGCACGAAAATGAGATAAGGCAGCGCCAGCGCCACCACCACAAGCAGCGCGAACAGCGGATCGAACGAGCGCAGCACGCGGCGGCCCTGCACCGTCGAGACCACGAAGCCCGCGATCAGCAGCAGCAGGCCGGCGGCGGCCGACGTGGTCAGCAGCAACAGGCCGGCCTCGATCGACCAGGCAAACCAGGCGTTGCGCCGGCCCTCGCCGAGAATCCGCCAGCTATGGAGCAGCAGCAGCGCCCAGAGCGGACGCGCCAGCACCTCCGGACCGAATTCCAGCGTGGGCGCACCGAACGCGGTGATGGTCATGGTCAGCAGCACGGCGAGCACCGCCTGCTGGCCGCCGACGACCGCCGCCGCCAGGAGATACATCACCCACAGACCGAGCGCCGAGCACAGCACGGCCAGCACATAGACGCCGAGCAGATGATCGCCGGCGAGGCGATAGGCGATGTCCGACAGCCAGAACGACAGCGGCGGGCCGAGATCGGTGCCGACCTGGTACTCGCGTCCGAACGCGATGGTGGTGGCGAGCTGGCCGGGCGGGCTGCGATAGAACAGCACGGCAACGCCGAGCCACATCAGGGCCTGGCACAGCACCACGATGACGACGACCAGCCGCGGCCTTGCGCGGATCAGTTCGACAACCAGTGACGTGAAACGCATGAACGGCTGGATCGCTTAGCTGGATCGCTTGGGACGTCGAGGAGGCCGGCAGGACCGTCGCTCATCCGCAGCAGCCTCGCTGTCGGACGCCCGCAATCGATACCGCACGATCAGGGCGCACAACACCGCCCCTGCTGCGAGGAGTGACACTTCGTGCTGGCTGGCTGACCAAACTATTAAGACCGCGGCGCCCGCGAGGCAACCTGCATCAGACCCCGAGCGAGATTTCGGTGGATGTCGCCACGGTCACCTCCGCGAAAAGATCCGGCTCCGGCACGTCGGTCCACGGCTGATGCTTGCGCCGGGCGGCGACGACAGGCGCGAACAGGCTGCGATGGTGCACCGAGGGGCCGAGTCGGTCCAGCGCGGCGAGGTGCTCGGGCACGGCATAGCCCTTGTGCTGCTCGAAGCCGTAACCGGGGCAGTCCTGGGCCAGCGCGCACATCAGCCGGTCGCGCGTGACCTTGGCGACGATCGAGGCGGCCGCGATCGACATCACCAGGCCATCGCCGCCGATCACCGCCTCGCAGTCGCAGTCGACGTCGATGCGGTCGCGGCCGTCGACGAAGACGTGCTTCGGCGCCTCGGGCAGCGCCCTCACGGCGCGCGACAGTGCCCACAGCGAGGCACGCAGGATGTTGTCGCGATCGATTCGGGCCGGCGAGGCGACGGCCACCGCAAACGCAGACGTCTTGCAGATCTTGTCGAACAGCGCCTCGCGCTGCTCCGCGCTCAGCCGCTTGGAATCATCAAGGCCCTTGGGAATCCGGGCAGGATCGAGAATCACGGCGGCGGCGACCACGGGACCGGCCAGCGGCCCCCGCCCGGCCTCGTCGCAACCGGCGACCGGCCAGATGCCCTGCTTGAGCAGCGCCCGCTCGCGCCGGAAGCTCGGCGGCGCCACTGCGATGACGCCCTTCCCGAGCTTGGCGGCCGACCTGCCGGCAACACGCGGGGACACAGGCTTGGCTGCGGCCTTTGCAGGGGCGCTCTTCGCCACGGCACCGCTCGTCGCCTTCGCCCTGCCCGGCTTTTTTGACTGAACGCGGATCATGGCCGGCATGGTGCGAAACGGCCAGCGGCGGCGCAACCCCGAACGGACCTCATTCCCCGCTATTCGCCCGGCGACCGACTACGCCGGCAGATGGACCCGATCATCCTCGCCGACATCGATCCCGGGCGCGACCACCACTTCCCAGACATGACCGTCCGGATCGGAGAAATAGCCGCTATAACCGCCATAGTCGGTCCGTTGCGCCGGCTTCAGCAGCGTCGCGCCGTTCTCCACCGCCGACGCGAGCGCCGCATCGACCTCAGCCTCCGAGCGGCAGTTCCATGCCAGCGTCACGCCGCGGAACGCCTGTGGCCGCGGTGAGTCTGGCACGCCCGCGTCATCGGCGAGCGCGCACCACGGGTACAGCGCCAGCACCGTCCCTCCGGTCTCGAAGAATGCCACGGCCTCGCCGGTCGCGCGGAATTTTCGGACGAAGCCGAGCGACGCATAGAAGGCGATGCTCCGCCGCATCTCGGATACACCGAGCGTGATGACGGTGAACCGCGGAACGCTCGCTTGTGCGATCATCACTTACCCTTCGCACGCTTCAGAACAGGCTCAGCTGCTGCCCGCCGCCCTTCGGTCGAATGAAATGATCCGTCGTCAGCTTGGTCCGGCGCTTGTTCAGGCCGAGCTTTTCGCAGGCGATCTCGAAGCGGCGGCCGATCATCCAGGCCATGGGGCCTGTCCCCTTCATCCGCGTGCCCCATTGCGAGTCGTAATCGCGGCCGCCGCGCATGTCGCGGATCAGGGTGAAGACGTGGCGGTAGCGGTCGGGATAATGCTCGAGCAGCCATTCGCGGAACAGATCGCGCACCTCCAGCGGCAGTCGCAGCAGCACATAGGCCGCCTCCTTGACGCCGGCATGGGCGGCCGCATCGAGGATGCGCTCGATCTCACTGTCGTTGAGCGCCGGGATCACCGGCGCCACCATCACCGTGGTCGGAATGCCGGCCTTGGACAGCGCCTGCAACGCCTCCAGCCGCTTCGACGGCGTCGAGGCGCGCGGCTCCATGGTGCGCGCCAGCTTCGGATCCAGCGTGGTCACTGATATCGCGACCTTTGCCAGGTTCTTCTTGGCCATCCGCGCCAGAATGTCGGCATCACGCATCACCAGCGCCGACTTCGTGACGATCCCGACGGGATGGCCAACCTTTTCCAGCACCTCGAGGATGCCGCGCATGATCTTCCGCTCACGCTCGATCGGCTGGTACGGATCAGTGTTGGTGCCGATCGCGATCATCCGCGGCTCGTAGCCGCTGGCCGCCAGCTCCTTCTCCAGCAGCGCCGGCGCATCCGGCTTCACGAACAGCTTGGATTCGGAAATCGAGCCCGGGCGACAGCCCCAGAAAGGCATGGGTCGGCCGGGCAAAGCAGTACACGCAGCCGTGCTCACAACCGCGATACGGATTGATCGAGCGGTCGAAACCGATGTCCGGCGAGTCGTTGCGGGTGATGACCTTGCGCGACGTGTCGGTCGCGACCGTGGTCTTGAACGGCGGCAAATCCTCGAGGCTCTGCCAGCCGTCGTCGAAGACGACGCGGGCCTCCGCCTCGTAGCGGCCGCTCGCGTTGGATTGTGCACCCCTGCCGCGGCGCCGCCCCCGCTCGATGGCGACCGCGAGTTCGGGGAAGTTCTTTTCAGGATCAGACGAAGGCGCGCCCACCGGCTCGGAGGGCACCGGGACCGGCGGGCGCTTGAGGGCATGTGAAGATGCTCGGCTCATGGCCAAGACATAGCACACACAAAGAACATTACAAGAACAAAAGAGAACAAAGCCTCGGCAATGATTCTGAGCCGGCGCAAGGCCAACCATCACATTCGCGTTCTATCCTCGCAGTGCACTGGAACGGGACGGTGCGGCGTTACTCTAATGCACTCTCCCGCGGGTGCGACGCGGACGGCAAGCGAGGTTACATGAACATCACGTCTTCCCACCACACCCACCCGGCCGACGATCTCGACCTCCTCGACCGCTACTGGCGTGCAGCCAATTATCTCTCCGTCGGGCAGATCTATCTGCTGGACAACCCGCTGTTGCGCGCGCCGCTCGAACCCGAACACATCAAGCCCCGCCTGCTTGGGCATTGGGGCACGACGCCCGGACTGAATTTCATCTACGCCCATCTCAACCGCGCCATTCCAGGCCCAGGATCTCGACGTCATCTATGTCTGCGGCCCCGGCCATGGCGGCCCGGGCATGGTCGCCAACACCTATCTCGAAGGCACCTACAGCGAGATCTATCCGGATATCACGCGCGATGCCGATGGCCTCCGCAAGCTGTTCCGGCAGTTCTCCTTCCCCGGCGGCATCCCGAGCCATGCCGCGCCCGAGACGCCGGGCTCGATCCACGAGGGCGGCGAGCTCGGCTATGCGCTGGTGCACGCCTATGGTGCGGCGTTCGACAATCCCGACCTGCTCGTGGCCTGTGTGGTCGGCGACGGCGAGGCCGAGACCGGCCCGCTCGCCGCGTCCTGGCACTCGAACAAGTTCCTGAACCCGGCGCACGACGGCGCGGTGCTGCCGATCCTGCATCTCAACGGCTACAAGATCGCCAATCCGACCGTGCTCGGCCGCATGAGCGATGCCGAGATCAAATCCCTGTTCGAAGGTTACGGTTACGAGCCGCTGTTCGTCGAAGGCGCGGAGCCGAAGGTGATGCATCGGCAGATGGCGGACGCGCTCGACGTCGCGCTCGCGAGCATCCGCTCGATCCAGCAGAATGCGCGTCAGCCGGATGCAACGATCCAACGGCCGCGCTGGCCGATGATCGTGCTGCGCAGCCCGAAGGGCTGGACAGGGCCGAAAGAGGTCGATGGTCTCAAGGTCGAAGGCTTCTGGCGCGCCCACCAGGTGCCAATATCCGATCCACGCAAACGGCCTGACCATCTCAAGCTGCTCGAAGCCTGGATGAAGAGCTACGAACCGGAGGCGCTGTTCGACGCGCAGGGTCGTCTGGTGCCGGAGCTGCAGGCGCTGGCGCCGAAGGGCACACGGCGCATGGGCGCCAATCCGCATGCCAATGGCGGCCTGCTCAAGCGCGAGCTCAGGCTCCCAGACTACCAGCATTTTGCGATCGAGGTGTCCTCACCGGGCCAGACCATCGCTGAAGCCACGCGCGAACTCGGCAAGTTCCTGCGCGATGTGATCACGCTGAATGCAGACACACGCAACTTCCGTATCATGGGCCCCGACGAGACCGCCTCGAACCGGCTCGATGCCGTGTTCGAGGTCACCGAGCGCGTGTGGATGGAAGGCATCGAGCCCTACGACGTCCACCTTGCCCATGACGGCCGCGTCATGGAGGTGCTGAGCGAGCATCTCTGCCAGGGCTGGCTGGAAGGCTATCTGCTCACCGGCCGCCACGGCCTGTTCTCCTGCTACGAGGCCTTCATCCACATCGTCGATTCGATGTTCAACCAGCATGCCAAATGGCTGAAGGTGTCGCGCGAGCTGCCGTGGCGGCGCCCGGTCGCGTCGCTGAACTATCTCCTGACCTCGCACGTCTGGCGGCAGGACCACAACGGCTTCAGCCATCAGGACCCCGGCTTCGTCGACCTCGTCGCCAACAAGAAGGCGGATATCGTCCGCATCTACTTCCCGCCGGATGCCAACACGCTGCTGTGGATCGCCGACCACTGCCTGCGCACCTATAACCGCATCAACGTCATCGTGGCCGGCAAGCAGCCTGCGCCACAATGGCTGTCGATGCAGGAGGCGGCGACGCATTGCGACGCCGGCATCGGCATCTGGTCGTGGGCCGGCACCGAGCCCGCCGACGAGGAGCCCGACGTGGTGATGGCCTGCGCCGGAGATGTCCCGACCCTGGAGACGCTCGCGGCCGTCGACCTGCTGCGCAGGGAATTGCCCGACCTGAAGATCCGCGTGGTCAACGTCGTCGATCTCATGACCCTGCAGCCGAAGCAGGACCACCCGCACGGACTGAGCGACCGCGACTTCGACAGCCTGTTCACCACCACCAAGCCGGTGATCTTCGCCTATCACGGCTATCCGCATCTGATCCACCGCCTCACCTACAGCCGCACCAACCATGCCGGCATGCATGTGCGCGGCTTCATCGAGGAAGGCACCACGACGACGCCGTTCGACATGGTCGTGCTCAACGAGCTCGACCGTTTCCACCTCGCCATCGAGGCGATCGAACGCGTGCCCGGCCTCAGCGTGTCCGCAGCCCATGTGAAACAGAAATTCCGCGATGCGCTGATCGAGCATGCCCGCTACATCCGGGCGCATGGTGAGGACATGCCGGCAATACGCGACTGGGTCTGGCCGGACGGCGCCGGCGGCACCGCGCCGGAACAGGCGGGCGACTGAGCCAGCCAAGCGCGAGCTCCAGCGATACGGCACCTTGAAATAGCACCCGTTCGGGCACTGCCCGAACGGCGCGATGGGCTGCGTGCTACAAAATTCCGCAGCGCAGCGGGCTGATTTGGCTATGACAAGATGATAACAGTCATGCCGGAGGCGCGACAGACAACGATGCCAGGTTCATGCTGAGCGTGATCATCCCGACCGAAGGTGTCGAGCAGACCGCCGTGGCCACCCTGTCCGCGCTGGTGCTAGGCGCCGCAGCCGGTGTCGTCACCGAGGTGCTGCTGGTCGATCGCTCGCCCGATTCCAGCGTGATCGAGCGTGTGGCTGATGTCGCCGGCTGTCACTTCATGAAGTTCGAGGGCTCCCAGGCCGCGGCAATGGCGGCAGGGGCCGCGAACGCGCGGGCGCCCTGGCTGATGTTTCTGCCCGCCGGCGCGATGCTGGATCCCGGCTGGATCGACGAAACCATGCAGTTCGTCCAGAGCGTCTCCGCCGCCGGCCGGCCGCGCGCCGGTGTCTTCCGCTATGCCCGGTCTCCCTATGCCGCAATCGGCCTGCGCGACCGGCTGCGAGCGGTCGCGCGGGTCCTGGTCGGGCCGCTCGGCGATCAGGGCCTCTTGATCGCCAGGGATCACTACCGGCAGCTCGGCGGATACAAGCCCGATCACAAGCGCGCCGAGACGCGGCTGTTGCGCCAGCTCGGCCGCTCCTCGCGGACGATGCTGCGCAGCCGGATCGTGATGGTGTAGCGGCACGACAATGCTTGCCAAAGTCAACCAATTGGTTGACAATGGCAAATATTGGAGGTGCCCCATGAATTCCGCCCCGGCCGACGGCCAGGTCGCCGCCATCCGCGCGTTCAACCGCTTCTACACCAGGAAGCTCGGCGCGCTCGACCAGCACCTGCTCGACAGCCCGTTCTCGCTGGCCGAGGCGCGCGTGCTCTATGAGCTCGCACAGTACGACGCCATCTCGGCCAAGGAGATCGGTCTCTCGCTCGGCCTCGATGCCGGCTATCTCAGCCGCATCGTCCAGAGCTTCGACGAACAGGGGCTGATCACCCGCACGCCTTTGCCGACCGATCGCAGGCAGCAGCAGCTCGGCCTGACCGCAAGAGGCCGGCAGGCCTATGCCAAGCTCGACCGCAGCTCGCAGAAGGAGATCGCGGCCATGCTGGCGCCGCTGGCGCCATCCGTGCGCGACCGGCTGGTCGGCGCAATGACGACGATCGAGACCGCCCTCGAACCGCAGCAGCCGGGCCGCTCCCCGGTGCTGCTGCGCAGCCATCGCCCGGGCGACATCGGCTGGGTGATTTCACGGCACGGCGCCGTCTACGCCGAGGAATATGGCTGGGACGTCTCGTTCGAGGCGTTGGTCGCCGAGATCGGCGCGCAGTTCATCAGGAGCTACGACCCGGCTCGCGAGCACTGCTGGATCGCCGAGCTTGCGGGTGAGCCGGTCGGCTCGATCTTCCTGGTCAAGGGCAGCGACGAGGTCGCCAAGCTGCGGCTGCTGCTGGTCGAGAAGAAGGCCCGTGGTCTCGGCGTCGGCCGGGCCCTGACCGAACAATGCATCCGCTTCGCGCGCGAGAAGAACTACAGGACGATCGAGCTGTGGACGCAAAGTATTCTCACCGCCGCGCGCGACATCTATGCCCGCGCCGGGTTTCGCAAGATCGCCGAGGAGCCGCACGCCATGTTCGGCGTCCCGCTGACGGGCGAGACATGGCGGCTCGAGCTGTAGCCTGCGCTGCTTGTGACCGTAACAACCGCCGGTAGGCCGAGATCACCTCCACAACAGGCTGCGCATGCCAATTGCGAAGTTCCCGCGCGCCGGTAGTATCCCGCGAAACGGGGCGGGAGCAGTGATGGAATCGATGGTGCGATCGAAGCTTGCGGCGCTTGTCGCGCTGGCAGGCCTGTTTGGGGTCGAGGCTGGGACGGCGGCTCACGCCGCGCCCAAAGGGCGCGCAACGGTCGCGATTACGCGCACGACGGACTTCCTCTATCTGGCGGCGCCAGCAGCGATCGAGATCAATGGCGCCAAGGTGGCGAGCCTTGGCCGCGGCGAGAGCTACAGCGGCCCGATTGCGCCCGGTGCCACCACGATCACCGTGTCGACATGGTCCTCGCCGGGCTCGTCGAACATTCGTTTCACCGCCGTGCCCGGCAAGACCTACCGAATGGTCGTGGGGCCGCGCGGCCAGAATTTCGCGGCCAGCATGATGGGCGGCCTCATCGGCGCGGCGATCGAAGGCGGCGGCGCCTTCGAGATCGTCCCGACGAAATGAGACACGCGACCAACGCGCGGTGCGGCATCGCGCCGTGGCCCTACGCCGTCGCGCCCTGCGCCTTCGGCCGGCGCAGATGCTCGTCGAGCCGCGGCATGATCTCGACGAAATTGCAGGGCCGCGTGCGGTAGTCGAGCTGGGCGGCGAGGATGCCGTCCCAGCCGTCACGGCAGGCCCCGGTGAACCCGGCAGGCAGAAGATGTAGGTCGCACCGGCGACGCCGGCCGTGGCCCGGCTCTGGATCGTCGACGTCCCGATCTTGGCGTGGCTCAGCATGTGGAAGGCGATCGAGAAGCCGTCCATGCGCTTCTCGAACAGCGGTTCGAGCGCTTCCGGCGTGACGTCGCGGCCGGTGAAGCCGGTGCCGCCGGTGGTAATGACCACATCGACGCCGGGATCGGCGATCCACGACTTCACCACCGCGCGAGATCTTCTCGACGTCGTCGGTGACGATCTCGCGCGCCGCGAGCCTGTGGCCGGCGGCGGTCAGGCGGTCACTCAGGGTGGTACCGGACTTGTCGTCGGCGAGAGAACGCGTGTCGGACACCGTCAGCACGGCGATGTTGAGGGGAATGAAGCTCTTGCTCTCGTCGATCGCCATCATCGCGTCTCCCTACAGCGAACCGGCGCTGAACGTATTGCAGGCCTGCACCGTGCCCTGCTGGTAGCCGATCATGAACCAGCGTTTGCGCTGCGCGGCGGAGCCATGGGTGAACGAATCCGGCACCACGCGTCCCGTCGCCTTCCGCTGCAAGGTGTCGTCGCCGATCGCCGAGGCCGTCGTCAGCGCGGCGTCGATGTCGCCATCCTCGAGGAAGCCCGGACGCTTCTTGGCCTCGCGATTGACCCAGACCCCGGACAGGCAGTCGGCCTGCAGCTCGACCTTGACCTGCAGCGCGTTGGCTTCGGCCTTGTTGTCCGACTGCTGCTGCATCCGCGTGACGCGCGGCAGGATGCCGAGCAGGTTCTGGACGTGGTGCCCAGCCTCGTGCGCAATGATGTAGGCCGCGGTGAACTTGCAGGCGCTGCCCGAGCAGCCCCGGAAGCGCGTCTCGACCTCGCGGAAGAAGTTGGTGTCGAGGAATATCTGCCGGTCCGGCGGACAATAGAACGGTCCCATCGCCGACTGCGCCATGCCGCAGCGGCCGCCATTGGTGCTGTTGCGAAACAGCACGATCTTGGGCCCGGTATAATTCTGGCCGCTGGCCTGGAAGATCTCGCTCCAGCGGTCGTCGATCTCGCCGAGCACACCGGAGATCATGTCGCCCATTTCGTCCTTGGGTGCGCCCGTCCGGCCCGGCGAGCGCCGGTCCGCCTGCTGGGTCGGCGCGCCGCCATGGCTCAGCATCTCGGCGCCGCCGATCAGGATGCGCGGATCGATGCCGAATGCATAGCCGATCAGGCCGAGCACGATGATGGTGCCGATGCCGAGGCCGCCGCCGCCGATCGGCAGACCCATACCACCGCCCATCCCGCCGCCTTCGTCGCGACGGTCGTCGATGTCGTCGCTGCGACGGAAATCATCGTAACGCATGGGCGGCCTTTCCTCACTGTCGTTGCGCGGCTCTGCGCGAAATGCCTAACGCGGCAAACAGGTAAAATTTCCACGGTGTTAATCAATAACCCGGCCGGCAAATTTTGCCTAGCGCCGGCACAAGTCTGCGCCCGCGCCGAACCCGGATCGGCTGCGCTCGCGCGCGACCGGCGCGAAAAACCCATCGCAATCGGCGTCTTGCGCAGAGACCGTCGTGTATCGACGAACGGGATTCGTCATCGATGCGCGTGATGAATGCTTGCGCATCGATGCGAATAATTTTCCGGGTTAAGTCCATTTTTACTTTGCCGGGTCAATGTGTGGGCAGTCGGTTGTTAGGTCCCGCGTCGCCGACAGCGTCGCCTGAGTCAGAGTTCTTGAGTCATGGTAGAGTCGCGTCGCGGGGCGTCTGCAAGGGCGCCCCGCACTAAATTTCAGACCCTCGAAGAGCAACAGATCATCGTCGGCGACTGCGTCGCCGAGATGTCGAAACTGCCAGGCGCATCGGTCGACCTGGTGTTTGCGAGATCCTCCCTACAATCTGCAGCTCAAGGGTGAGCTCAAGCGTCCCGACGAGATCGCAGGTCGATGCGGTCGACGACGATTGGGACAAGTTCTCCTCGTTCTCCGCCTATGACGACTTCACGCGCGCCTGGCTGCTCGCCGCGCGCCGCCTGATGAAGCCGAGCGCGACGATCTGGGTGATCGGCTCCTATCACAACATCTTCCGCGTCGGCGCGATCATGCAGGATCTCGGCTTCTGGATCCTCAACGACATCGTCTGGCGCAAGTCGAGATCCGATGCCGAACTTCCGCGGCCGCCGCTTCACCAATGCGCACGAGACCATGATCTGGGCCGCGCGCGACGAGAAGGCGAAGGGCTACACGTTCAACTACGAAGTGCTGAAGGCAGCCAACGAGGACGTTCAGGCGCGCTCGGACTGGCTGATTCCGCTGTGCACGGGCGAGGAACGGCTGAAGGACGGCGACGGCAAGAAGATCCATCCGACGCAGAAGCCGGAAGGCCTGCTGGCGCGGGTGCTGCTGTCATCCTCGAAACCCGGCGATCTGGTGATTGATCCGTTCAACGGCACCGGCACGACCGGGGCCGTGGCAAAACGCCTCGGCCGCCGCTACATCGGCTTCGAGCGCGACAAGGTCTATGCGAAGGCGGCAGAGCGGCGCATCGCCGCGGTCGAGCCGCTGCCGGAGGCCACGCTCGCACCGTTCATGACGGCGCGCGAAGCGCCGCGCGTCGCCTTCTCGGAGCTAATCGAGCGCGGCATGATCGCGCCCGGCACCAAGCTCGTCGACTCCAAGCGCCGCCACGGCGCGCTGGTGCGCGCCGATGGAGCCATCATGCTGGGCGACAAGGTCGGCTCGATCCACCGCATCGGCGCGGTGGCGCAAGGTCTGCCGGCCTGTAACGGCTGGACCTTCTGGCATGTCGAGACCAAGGGCGGCCTCAGGCTGATCGACGAATTGCGCGCTGAGATCCGCTCCGAGATGTCCGCCGCCTGACGCTCACGAATTCCGGCGTTCCTGTCCGGAATAGCGCGCCAGCAGGTCTTCGACCTCATACTGCTCATCGTAGCGAGCGTCGTCGCGCGGCACGACCGAGACCTGCGCTGTCGACTGCGACGATTTACCCCTGAGTCCCGCCAGGGCCGGATAGTAGCTGTCCACCGGCGGCAGGTGCATGCGATCGAGCTCGGGCTCCGCCGGCCAACGCGTGACGCGCCGGGCGGCCGCCGGCTCGATGCGAAGCTGTCGCCGGCCCCGGGCGCGCGCAAACAGCACGCTGATCGAGAAGCCCGCAATCGCGACTGCGCCGAGGAAAGCAAACATCCGCGTCTTCGACGCATCATCCCCGGACATGCCGACCGTCACGGCCGGCGACGCATCCGCAGCGGCCAGCGCCGGCGTCGCGGGAGCAGCCGCTTCCGCGGCGCTGGTGTCGCTGGCGGCAGCGAGCGTGTAGGAGGACGCGCGGGGCGCGGCGGGCTCCGCCGCTGCCTGCAGCGTGCCGGACTGGTCTGGCCAACGCGTCGCAACAGCAGATTCTGTTCAAAGCCGCGCCGACCGGGTCGGGCGCACGCGCCGCCGGCGCGACGGGCGCCGGAGCGGCGACCGGTGCAGGCGCGGCCGGAAATGCGGCAACCGACGGAAACGCAGACGTCGCCGGCACAGGCGCGGCAGCGGTCGGTGTCGAGGACGCGACCTTCACCTCATCGGCGGCGTCCTTGGACGATGATTGGATCTCGGCACGTGCATTGGCCGCGGTCGACGAGAGCTGAGCCCGTTCCTTCTGCGAGGCGAGCTTGCGCGTGACCAGCGACGCGCCCTTCGCTTCGCGATCGTCGTCGCGCAGATACCAGCACTGCTTCTTGGTCGCGCGATCGATGCGATAGAACCAGTGCTTCCCCGCCGGCGTCCCCGCAGGCTTCGCAAGGCATTCGTCAGCAGCCGATGCCGGTGTAAACTCGATTGTCGTCGCAGCCGCTCCCGCCAGAACGGCGACAGCAACGCACGGCAACAAACTCGTCGTTCGATTCGTCATCAGACCTCCGACGATTCAACGCGCCCCCAGTTGCGCCGTTTCGGCGATGACTTCGTTCGGAATAAGGCTGCGGAGGTTCCATTTGTCGAAACAATGTTAGAACAGCGGTGTCCTTTGGATGGGTTCTAATATTTTCGGGCTGTTTTGTCGCAGCAACAGTGGGAATAGACGATGATGTGTCTCGCATCGTGCGTTGTTGCGCTCACAACAACACGCGGATGTGAGAAAACCCAAGACTGTAATCATGAACGTCAATCACCGCGACGCGCAAAGCCGACTTTGATGCGCGTGCGACTCATTTGATCTTCGTCAATGCCTTCTCGACGAGCTCGCGCGTGTACGGCTTCTGAATCACCGGCGTGTCGGACAGCTCCGCCGGAATAGGCGCGCGCTCGCCATAGCCGGTGGCGAACATGAAGGGCACGCCGAGTTCCTTCAGCCGGTGCCCGACCGGCAGGCTGCTCTCCGCGCCGAGATTGATGTCGAGCAGCGCGAAGCTCGGCACCGCGCGCTCGATCGACTTCAGCGCCTGATTGACGGAGGCCGCGGTGTCGATGTGCCGCGCACCCAGCTCGAGCAGAATCACTTCGGCGCCCATCGCGATGATCAGATTGTCCTCGACGATCAGCACCGTACCGGACAGCCGCGGCGTGTTCTCTTCCTTGAGCTGATGACGGGAGGGAGCGCCTGTCATCGCCGGCACCATCTGGACGAAATTGGCAGGGATCACGAAACGCGCCTGCACGCCGAGCAGGTCGAAGCGGATCTCGGCGTCGCCCTTGAGGTCGAACGGCACCGAACGCTCGATGATGGTGGTGCCGAAGCCGCGCCGCGACGGCGGCTGCACAGGCGGCCCGCCGCTCTCCTTCCAGTCGATGACCAGGCTCGAGCCGGGATCGAGCCGCCAGATCACTTGCACCTGTCCGGTGGAGTCGGCGAGTGCGCCGTATTTCGCCGAGTTGGTCATCATCTCATGTACGACGAGCGCGAGCGTTGCGAACGCCTTGGGGTCGAGCGCGACATCCGGCCCTTCCATCAGCACCCGCCCTGCCCGCGAACCGAGATAGGCGCCCGCTTCCGATTCGAGCAGCGCGCGCAGCGCGACCGGCGCCCAATTGAGATTGGTGATCTGGTCGTGGGCGCGCGCCAGCGACTGGATGCGACCGCCGAGCACGGAAGCGAACTCCTCGACCGAGCTCGAGGTCTCCTTGCTGTGCGCGACCAGGCCGCGCACGAGGCTGAGGATGTTGCGGACGCGGTGATTGAGCTCCGCGATCATCAGTTCCTGCCGCTCCTGTGCGCCGCGGCGCTCGCGCGCGGCGAGCTCCGAAAGCTGCAGGATCACTTCGAGCAGGGTGATGCGCAGGCCCTCCGCGATGCGCAGGTCCGCCGACGACCACGGCTTCGACTGGCCGGCCACCGTCTGCTGCCATAGCTCGAAGCTCTTGCGCGGTGTGAGGCGCGGTCCGAGTGGCCCCTCAGCATAGGTCTTGTTCGGATCGCCCGCCCAGTTGACCGAGCGCAGCACCTCGCGGCGGAAGAAGATCAGGCAGTCGCGCGGCGTGCGCGAGATCGGGATGGCGAGGAAGCCGGCGGCGCGATCGCGGAATGCCTCGCCAGCCGCGTACACCTTGGCAATCTCGGCGCTGGCGCAGATGCGGCCGGGGGAGGTCCGGTTGATGAAACCGATGAGGTCCTGCACCTCCTCTTCGGTCGGCGTCTCGCCGTCGAGCGTGATCTCGTCATCCGACCACACGGCGATGCCGTCGCACTCGATCAGCTGCCGATAATCGGCGACGAAATCGAGGATCGCGCGCTTGCTGTGCGCCTGCGCGGCCGCGCGCTCGATCAGCCGTTCCTGGATCTGATGCGCACGCGTCTCATAGGCGATATCAGTCTCGCGCTCGCGCGCCTCGAGCAGCCAGGAGTACATCTGACCGAACAGCTCGGCCGCCGTGCGCTTCTCGAACGACAGGTGATGCGGCGCATAGTGATGGCAGGCGAACAGACCCCACAGCTTGCCTTCGCGCAGAATCGAGACCGACATCGACGCGGCGACGCCCATGTTGCGGAGATACTCGATGTGAATGGGGGAGACCGCGCGCAGCACGCTCATCGACAGGTCGAGCAGTCCGGCATTGTGCGTAGGCATCGACAGCAGCGGCGCCGGCGCGGCGTTGATGTCGGCGATGATCCGCAGCCAGTTGCGCTGATAGAGCTGCCGCGCCTGCTTGGGAATGTCCGAGGCCGGATAATGCAGCCCGAGGAACGGCTCCAGGCCGGAGCCCGCGGCCTCGGCGATCACCTCGCCCGAGCCGTCGGGATGAAACCGATACACCATCACCCGATCGAGATCCGGTCAGCAGCTTGAGCTGGCGCGCGGCCTCCTGCGCCAGGTCCATCATCCCCGTCGTCTTGCGGATACGGCCGAGCATCAGCCGCACCAGCTCGCCGGAATTGACGCCGGGCTCGATCAGACTGGGCTCGGCCTCGACGACGAGATACGCACCGGCAAAGTGGATCGCGAGGTCGAAAAGCCTGCCACGGCCCTGCAGATCGACGCCGAACACGCGCTCGACCGCATCCGGGCCGCTGAGATAGTCGACCCTGGCGCGGATCGCGGCCGCGGCCGCCTCCGAGAGCACGGCGTCGAGCGGCCGCTGCAGCAGCCACCCGAGGTCGCCGCCGAGAAAGTCCGGCGCATTCTCCGAGGCCATGCATATGGTGAAGTCCGACACCAGCGCCAGCAGGAAGCCAAACGGCTGAACCGTCCCGGGAACATGGATCGGCTCGCGATCGCAATTGGTAAGGTTGACCGGCTCGTTCATGCTGCTGCCATCGCCTTCGCAAACATCGCGAACGCTTCGCGTGCACTCATTATCACTCTGACATCGTCGCCGGGAGGAAGCGGCTCTTCCGCAAGCTGCGACAGGAAACTGCGCCACAGCCCCTGCCCGGCGCCATGACGCAGATAGCGCGTTGCCCGTCGCACGCGGGGGTCAGCCGAGGCCGCGACGATGCGCAGCAGATAGACCGCCCCGAGACGCGATCCTTCTAGGACGTAGAGCGTGCCGAAGACGAAGGGACGATCGAGCGGCCGCGCCGGCAGCTCCATCGGAACGATACGACCGTTGAGATCGGCGAGATCGGCGCGGATCGCCTCCGTGCGCCGCCGCCGGGTCCAGTCGCCGAACATCGCGTCGGCGCCGGCACGGTCGAGCATCTGTTCCAGCGGCAACAGCGCGGCCGCGCTCGCCTGCAGGAAGCGGAGATAATGCGCCGTCGTGGTCAAGTCGAAGCGGCTGAGGCGCTCGTCGAGGGCATGATGAGCCGCTGACGTGGCGGCTTTCAATCTGTCGCGAATGCCCTCGGTGCCGTCGGCGGGAATTGGGTCATCGGAAATGGCAGCCAGCGACATCAAGAGGCTCAAAAAAGGAGATGGGGCCGCACGGCGCGCCACGGCCTCATGCAACGTCACTGGAACGGGTGAGTTCCCGCTCGAGCTATCCTTTTTTCTTTCGGCACCATGGTCCGGCGCCCGTCCCGCAGCCGGGTTCCCTTCCTTTCCCGTCGCGCTGGCTGCCTCAGCGGTCCGCAGGCATCACAGCCGCTGGCGGACCCAGCACGTTTTCGATCAGCAGCGTGTCGCAATATTCGACCCACTCGGTGATGCGGCCGTTGTCGAGCCGGAGCACGTTGCAATAGCTGTTGTCGTAGGCGCGCCCATCGGCGGTCGTGTTGCGGCCTCTCGCCTGGACCACGACGTGATCGCCTTCCGCGATCAGCCGCACCGGAATGGTGGTGATGCGGCCGAGCCGCGCCCGCAGCGGCGCAAACAGCTCGGCGAGAACGGTCTCCTTGCCATCGTAGCTGCGCGACCACGATCCGCTGCCCATGATGACGAAGCGGAAATCGTCCGACAGATGCGCCAGCAGCGGCTGCGGGTTGCTCTTGGCCAGTTCGTCGAATACGTGCTGCACGATCTGTTTGTTGTGGTGAGTTGAGGTTTCCACGGCGCTCATCTGTGCTTCTCCCTTGAATTCGATGACGGTCGCATCAGCCGGCCTGCCGGAGCGAAGCCGGAAATGGTCCCAGCACGGCTTCCGTCAGCGCCGAGTCGCAGTATTCGCGGATCTCCACGATGCGCCGCTCGTGCAACCGGAAGATCAGGCAGTAGTCATTGTTGTAGGCCTGCCCGGCTCTGGTGCGCATCTCGCCCTTGCCTTCGACGACGACGAGGTCGTCCTCCGCGATGAAGCGCAGCGGAATGGTGCGGCGTCCCTCGGCCAGGAGGCTGGCGAGGTGACCGTACAAATTGCGCAGCAGCGCCTCCTTGCCCCTGATCGTCTGCGACCAGGAATATTGTCCGGTGATCACCATGGTGACGTCGTCGGCAATGGCCGCGACATAGGCCGCGCGGTCGCCGGCGGCGGCCTTGGCGAGCAGCTCCTGCATCAATTGCTTGTTGGTGCCGGCGGTCATGGCGTCGTTCCTCCTGAATTCCCAGTGCGACAGGAGGGAGCATGAGGCACGGCCGTGCATTCTTCCAATCGATAGCGAATATGATATCAATTCGCTGGATGAATTTGGCTGCCCTCGATCTCAACCTGCTGGTGGCGCTTGATGCCCTGCTCCGCGAGAGCAGCGTCAGCCGGGCCGCGTTGCGCATCGGCCTATCCCAGCCGGCGACCAGTCACGCGTTGCAGCGGCTGCGCGACCTGCTCGGCGATCCGCTGCTGGTGCGGACCGGCGCGCGCATGGAGCTGACGCCGCGGGCGCTTGCGCTGCAGGCGCCGCTCGCGCAGGCGCTGGACCAGGTGCGCGGCCTGTTCACGCCCGACGTCTTCGACGCCATCAGCAGCGAGCGCCAGTTCCGGCTGATGATGCCCGATCTCGCGGTCGAGCTGCTGATGCCATCCCTGATGGCCAAGGTGACGCGCGCCGCGCCCAATGTCCGCATCGACGTGGTGCCGTGGCGGGGGCCGGCGATCTTCCACGCCGAGTTCGCGCGCACCATCGATCTGGTGATCTCGATCGGCAACGCCTTCAAGGGCTTTCACCGCCAGTTGCTCTACACCGACAGCGATGCGCTCGCCGTGCGCCGCGGCCATCCCGCCGGATCACGTCTGGCGAAGCGCGAGACGTTTCTCTCGGCGCGGCACGTCGCGGTCGTGCTGCGCGGCCAAAGCGAGGACCTGATCGACGGCTGGCTGCGGAGCAAGGGCTGGGAGCGCCGGATCGCGCTGGTGGTGCCGAGCTACATCGAGGCGCTGCATGTCGCCGCGCGCACCGATCTCGTCGCCTTCGTGCCGCGCCGCCTGATATCAGCGCTGGCGCGGCCGTTGTCGCTGGCGACCGTGACGCCGCCGCTCGATCCCGGCATCGACGAGCAATTCATGTTCTATCCGACGCGGGCCCAGGTCGAGCCGGGCTCGATCTGGCTGCGCACGCTGATGCTGGAGACTGGCCGCGAGCTCGGCGGCGCGCCTCCACGCGCGACGAAGGCCAGATGAGCCGGCGGCGCGTGCATTCCGCGGAAGACACCATCAGGCCGAGACCTCGGCGAGCGCCTTCTTCACCGCCGGTCGTTCAGCCATGCGCTTGAAATGAGCGGCGACCTTCGGGAAGGCGTTGATGTCGACGCCGTCGCCCTCGAGCCACTGCGCGATCGTGAACAGATAGGGATCGCAGACCGTGTACTGCTCGCCCATCACCCACGGTCCGCGCAGCATCTTCTGCTCGATCAGCGCGAAGCACGCGCCCATCGTCTCCGGCACCTTCTTCTTCATGTCGGCGAAGGAGGATTCTTCGGTGGCCCAGCGATAGCCGCGCATCTTGTGCGCGTGTGCGATGTGGACCGTCGAGCAGAGATAGCTGTTGAAGGACTGCACCTCGGCGAAGGCGAAGACGTCGTCGAGCGGTGCAAGACGAGCCTCCGGGAAGCGCTGCGCGATATAGGCGAGCATCGCCGGCGTCTCGGTCAGGACCCCCTGCTCCGTCACCAGCGCCGGAACGCGCCCCTTGGGATTGATCGCGAGATATTCCGGGCTGTTCTGCTGGTTGGTCTTGAAGCTGAGCTTCTCGGCGACGTAGTGGGCGCCGGTCTCGGCCAGCGCGATGTGGGAGGCGAGCGCGCAGGTGCCTGGCGCGACATAGAGCTTGAGCATGGTGATCCCTGACAAGACGAGACGCAAACCTAGCCGCGGCGGCATCGGCCGTCCATCCCGCGGTCGAGGGAACACGTCTGCGCAGCCAGCATGCGCTGGCGGTCGAGTAAACGGCGCGGTGGCCTCAGATCAGAGCGGCGCCACATCCATCGTGTGGACCGCGGTTGGGAAGTAGCGGAAGCCGTCGCCGAGCTTGCCGATGTGGCCGATGCCGGGCCATGGGAAGTGATAACCGAGGATCCGCGTCCGGTTGGCGGCGAGCATGTCGAGCACGCGGACGCGGGTCTTGGCGGCCTGCTTCGGGTCGGTGTCGTAGGCGAACTCGATCAGCGGCTTCTCGATCAGCAGTACCGGATGATGCGAGATGTCGCCGATATAGGCGAGCTGGTCCTTGCCCGACTGGATCAGGAAGATCGTGTGCCCGACCGTGTGGCCCGGCGTGAACATCGCCTGCACGCCCGGCAGGAACTCCTGGCCGTCCTTGAAGAAGGTGATGCGGTCCTTGACCGGCAGGAGGTTGCGCACCGCCTGCTCGTAGAACGCCTTGTAGTTGGGGCCGACCTTGGCCTCGTCGGTCCAGAAGGTGAAGTCGGCTTCGGAGATGAACAGCTCGGCATTGGGGAAGCTCGGCTTGCCGTCCGGGCCGATGACGCCGCCGCAATGATCGATATGGGCATGCGTCATGACCAGCGCATCGACGTCCTTGGCCTCGATGCCGGCCTGCTTCAGGGTCAGCAGCATCTTGCCGGTGGTGTCGCCGAACAGTTTCGAGACGCCCATGCCGTTGTCGAAGATGATGATCTTGTCGCCGGTGTTGAGCACGAGAATATTCTGTTCGAGCGTCGCCGCGCCGACCGGCAGGAAGTTGTTGGTCAGCATCGAATCGAGGTCGCCGGCGGAGATGCCGAGGAACGCCGCATGGGGATCGCCCAGCGGCAGCACACCGTCGGAGATGATGGTGGCTTCGGCCGAACCGAGCTTGAAACGGAAGAAGGTCGGCACCTGCGTGTTCAGGAACGGCGCCTTCGCCAGGACGGGACTCGTGAGACCGTAAAGCCCAGCCGCAGCGCCAAGGCCCAGCATCGAACGACGTGAAAATCCTGTCAGCTTTGTCATCTCTACCTCCCCAAACCGATCGTGTTCCTCGCCCGCGTTGGTCCGAGCTGCCGATCATGATGTTGTCACTTCAACAAGGTGCCGACGCTGTCTCCTCCTCGTTGGGCAAGCCCCTTCCCGATGAGCCTGCCGCTCCTGGTCATCTGCAGCCCAGTTTTCCGCGCTCCCTCCTCATGGTGAGGAGGCGCGCAGCGCCGTCTCGAACCATGAGGCCCCAGGTTAGGCCCCGCCCTTCGAGACGCCCGCCTGCGGCGGGCTCCTCAGGGTGAGGAGCAGCAGCTCGGAACAAGTCTGCGCGCTCGAAGAGCGCGACCGTCAAACACAATCTAAGATTACCTTCATCTGCAATGCAGTCGCAACGTAAAAGACAAGCCAAGCGAAAGGATTCAGCGCTGCAGTCGCGAAGCTCGGCGCAACATCGGCGGTTGCCTGCAGACTGATCGTCACAAACGACGCGACGCAGGGTCCATCGGCGCGCATCGGATGCCTGGCTCAGCGAGTCACGCACGCCCCTGCCCTTGAGAGACATTGTTCCTGTCGATCGATGACGAAACACGACAGACACGACCTCGCCCTCTCGCGGCGCGAGGCGCCCGAGCTGTTGCCGATGTGGACCCTCGCAAAAAGGAGGGCGCAGGGAATGCCGGGTGCTGGCCGCAACCCATGGCCCGCCTGCAACAAAGAAAGCAGGCGGCAGTCACCACAGGTCCAGCCGGATCATCCGGCATTCCCTGCGCGATGGGCTTCCGTCTTATACGTGATCTCCCCGGGGACCGGCTGTCTTGCTCCCGTCACCGGCGGATCATCATGACCGCCAGCTTGGCATCAGCATCGGGATGCCAGGACCACACGATTTCGACGTCCGCGAAAGACCTCGCACCCGCTTGACGCCGGCAAGCCGACGCAGCGCTGCACGAGACCGGTCGACGCCGTTCGTCCGACGACGCCGTCGCAGCCACCGCATCCCGCCCCGCGTCTCGTGACGACGCGTACGCCCCTCCTGCCGGGACGGAACGGGGCGGATAAGACACCTGATTTGGGGTGCGAGTCAAGAGAAATTCTGAAAAACGGAAGACACCATGGACGAACTAGAGGGATCGGGATTTCGGCAAGATCGGCGCATGCTGCACCAACGATGCAGTCAGCGCCACCTTACCCGCCCCCGCGTCCATTTAGCTTAGCTATCGTGCTAAGCATCCGCGCTCATCAACATCTGATCATAGAGTCGGCGCTTCATCCGCAGTTCCTGAAGGTCCGCCGCCACAGCGTCGTCGAACTTTTTGATCGCCACTGACACGTCATCAATTCGGGCCGGAAGATCCTCCCGCGCCTTCAGTTCGGCTTCATCGATCTTTGCTCTGTCTTCATCGGAAAGATCGAGCTCGGGATCATCTGCGTAAACCGATCCATTGTAGTTCGACATACAGCTTCTGAGCTGCTTGAGGATGTCGATAAGGTTTTCGCGTGCCGCTGCTATCTTGGCGGGGCTGAGATCTTTGATCTGCCGCTCAATTAAATGGTCGCGGGCGCTGTCGACCGCTTTGTTCATATCCCATACCCAGTGAGGAAGCGCGGCATGGTCGTCTTCACGGTCATAGTAGCCACGCGCCAGATCCTCCGAGAGCTTTTCCAGCGCCACCTTCTCGGGCTTAAGCCAACTCTCCAACAGTTTTTCCCGATCTGTGTAAACTTGCCGCAATGCAACAGTGGTCTGCACTGAGGACAGCTTGAGCTGCTTTAGAACGGGCTGGACGCTAAGCCAAGCAACGAAAATCGCGCCGAACATTGCGATGAGCGTTTGATACCGGGAAAACCACCATTCGAGGCAGCCAAATGGGGCGTCCTTGATTTGCTCGCATCCGCCATTGAAGGTGGCGCCGTAAGAAAATCCCAATACAAGCGCCAAGGTCGCGGCGGCGGCGACAAGGGCGAGCGTGTTCCGATTGTCGATCATCTGATGAACAACGTTATGCGAATACATTTGCAAAGGTCATTTCTTGCTTTTGTGGTCGCAAAAGAAGATCGGAAAGAAACTGCGCTGCTTTCTCAAACGCAGAACGTCGCTGGCCTTGATCGTGCTGGCTTTGCGGCGCTCCCCGCCGCCCTGCTCGGTGATGACCTCGACGTCTGGATTTTCGATGATTGCCGAATTGATATCGAGCATGTGAGCTGGCGTCGCGTTGTAGATACTCGCGTAAAAATCTCCGACCAGAAGCGCATCGCCATAATTCGTGACGAGCCGTGGAATATCATCATGAAGCTGTTTTCTAGCCGCGGCCCTTCCTGTCTCATCGAACAGATAGAGCATGCTATCGGCCTCACTCGGGTCGTAGGACAGCATGTCCAAGCCGGAACGGCCATAGTGCGCCTGAGCGCTGCTGTTTTGATGTAAAATATTATTGTATTCCTGACGGGCGCGCACCGAGTTTGCGAAATGAATGAGCCAGTAGCGCCAGCCATCCGGATTGTGGATGGAAAACGGACTGACGTAATTTGCACACCGCCGGAACGAATCGAACACGAGACGCTCGGCCGCGCCGAGCCACGCATCTTTGCTCATAAGACCATCCAGCCGCGACAAGTCATCCGGGCTGACGCCGAACGGCGCAAGCTGTTTTGCCAGCGCGCCCCGATCCGTTTGATGTAAGAATGTCAGCAGCGTCTGAATACCGAACGTGTAAAAGATTTCAACCGATGTGAACGACGCAACGATGCTGCCGACCGTGTTTATTTCAACACTGCCTGTTCCGCATTGGTCGAGGTTGAAGAGTACGTTGTGATAGCCGCCACGTTCCAGAAGTTGCTTCACCTCGGGATAGAGTTCATCGAATTTCTCATTTCGGTACTCGACGCGAAGATGGAGCTTCGGCACGCTTTGCTTGATTTCGGCGATAAGCGGAGCAGCATTCGTCTTCAGGAGCTCGACGGTATCCCTATCGAAGTCGTTCAGGACCAACAGGCATTCGATATCTAGCGGAGACATCCCCTCGGCCTGACGTTTAATGTTAAATTGCTCCGTTGCAACGCGAAGTTCATTTATGAAAATGAGCGGCGACCCAGGACTGCCGCAGTTGTATCGACCGCCGCCTGCAAAACCATCGACTATGGCAAAACGAAACCGGGATTGCTGGGGAAGCTGGCAGCGCACGGCCAAGTATCGAGCGACGTATTCTCCGATAACCTTATGCTTGCGCCGTGAGTGCTCCTCTAAGACTGCACCAGTTAGCCACGAGTATGGTTTCCTCGACATTCGCCCCCCTGAGTGAATGCTGCTATGCTGGAGGCATCAATCTCAGAGTGAGAGCGAAGCCTCCGGCATCTCGTCCCAAACCTTGTCGCGATATACACGACCATTGGCCTTCTTGGAACGACGCTTGTTGTCTTTGCCCCAAGTCCCCCACTGCTTGAAGAAAAACGCTGTCTTGTGCACCGCACAGCGATCGAAGATTTCGTCGATCCATTCTTCACGGATCGGGCGAGCAAATCTTCCACTCTCTCCACCCACGATGGCCCAATGGATGTCGCGAAGATCAATAGCTCCAACCGAACCGATCAGCGGCTCAAATGAAATGAAGCGGATTGCGGCCGGCACGGTACGGAGGTGGATAATTCGATCGTTCACGTCAGCATTCTCGACACTGGTGCCGAGCCAAACGTTTGGCAAGACTTCGCCGATCTTAGAGTGAACAAGTGCGGCCATGCGCTCAGGGCGTTTGGTGAGTATCTGATAGTGATGATGCGGCGTGGCGCGCATAACCGCCCAAACTTTCTGAATGAAAGCATCCGTGACCCGTTCATGAAACAGGTCGGACATCGAATTTACAAAAATCTTGCGCGGCTTTATCCAGCGTAGTGGAATATCCAAGGCCGCCTTGTCCTCACGGACAACTCCGTTCCAAACGGATCGCTTTCCGCTGCGGCGCGTGAGGCCGCTGTATTTCGGTACGTTCATCGCCTGGAGGCGTCTTGCCATTTCCATGGCGTAGCAATTTGTACAACCGGCACTGACGATAGAGCAGCCTGCAACTGGGTTCCAAGTGGCGTCGGTCCATTCAATCTGCGTCTCGGCCATGATCGTCCTCACGTTCCACCTTCGATGACCCTGGTCGTCGACCGTCGGCAATAACACGTTAACCGTTAATGCTCCGTGGAACTGCCGGCCCTGGGCTGTTGGAGCTAGGAGTCGGCGTACGTTCAAGCCGTTGCGCCTCCGAGGGCCATGACGGAAGTTAGCCTGCCATTTAGTGGAGGCGACGCCTCCACTCGTTCGGTCTTGTCAGTTGAGCACTCCATAATGTTCTTTATTTGTTCCTTTCGTCAAGTTGGTCTACACGAGCGCCGGTAGGCTACTGACGCGCGTGTGAGCGCCCGATGAGGCATGCAACGTTGGCGGCGCGCCTCTGCCAACCCTGCTTGCGCAGCTCCACCACCAGTGTTGACGATCTCCAACGCATGCAGACTTTGCTGGCGTACTGCCCGTCGTCTTGCTACCAAAGTCTCCGCTGCGCTGATGCGCACCGTAAGCGTCTCACGTCAGGCAACGCATTCAACGGATCTGCTCGATCCGGAGGAATGCATGGTGCGTTGCCCGTGATCGACCGATCAAACTTCAGAAATGACATCATGAAACCATCTGGTGAACCGCGCTCGCGCAGAAAACTGCCGGCGCGCTATGCGGCCGTCATCATGCCACTGACGCTCTCGGTGCTGATGACGTTCGTCGTTTCCGCGATCGCTACGCTCAAGAGTCTTGGACCGACGCAGGCGTTCATCGCGACCTGGCCCGCAGCGTGGGCCATCTCCTGGCTCGTCGCGTTCCCCACGCTGCTCGCCGTCCTGCCGCTGGTGCGGCGGATCGTAGCGCTCGTGGTGGAGACGCCAAAGCCGAACTGACCACGGTCGCGCAGGGTGGGCAAAAGCGGCCGCCCGGCAGGGCGGCCGCGTGCCCACCGTCGTGCGAAATATTCCGAGCCGGATGGTGGGCACGGCGCACGATAGAGCGCGGCACGAGGCGTGCGCGGTCGGGCGCCATTTGCTCACCCTACTCCAGCAACCAGCTATCGGAGCGCCTTCGCAGCCTCCACCAGCCGCGCGCTGGCGCTCGCTGTCGCGAGCAGCGTGTCGTCTGCGCTGGTCAGGCGCCCCTCGATGAATGCAATGGTCTTGCCAAGCTGGAGCACGCGGGCCTCGCCGATGATCGGTCCGGGCCTCGCCGATGCAAAAAAATTGACGGTCATGCTCACCGTCGTCGTGTAGAGACGGCCTTCGGTCCTGATGAACACCGCAGGTCCCATCGTGTCGTCGAGCATCGCGGCGAGCATGCCGCCCTGGATGACGCCCGCCGGATTGCAGAACTCCGGCTTGCCGTCGAAGCCGATCCTGATCCAGCCGTCGGCGGGATTGGCATCAAGGAGCCGCCAGCCGAGCAGTCTTGCGCAGGGCGGCGGCGGGAGCTTGTCGAGTGCTGTTGCGATCATGGGCGCCTCCGGTGTGCGCCCACTGTTAGATCTCAGCTGCTGACAGCCTTGTGTCAGCATCGGGAGGTCGATCACCGAATCGGGATGCACCTGTTTCACCGGAGATAGTGGGCACGGCGCGGGCGAGTGCGCGGCATGAGGCATGCACTGTCGTGGCGCGCCTTTGCCCGCTCTTGTATCGGCCAATTCACGGGCGGAAGCCCAGCATCCACCGCTGCGCGTGGCCAAGTCGCACTTGGCCGGGACGACGGCAGTAGACGTAGCTGAACTCAGCAACTCGCCACGCCGTCATTGCGAGCGTAGCGGCGAAGCGACGCAATCCAGAGTCCCGCACACCACTGGATTGCTTCGCTGCGCTCGCAATGACGGAAGAGAGATCTCGCATCCACACCGCTATCCTTCGCTCCGCAAGACTGCCCGCCCCGTGTCAGCATCGGGTCACTCCGCCAGCCCATG
The DNA here is from genome assembly GCA_050641875.1 of Bradyrhizobium oligotrophicum. Lineage (GTDB taxonomy): Bacteria > Pseudomonadota > Alphaproteobacteria > Rhizobiales > Xanthobacteraceae > Bradyrhizobium > Bradyrhizobium oligotrophicum_B. The sequence goes on along the minus strand of CP192619.1, from coordinate 3,949,190 downwards.
CGCCACCACCTTGCGCATCACGTTCGGCAGCGCCTCGCCGTCGAGGGTTGCGATCGGCACCCAGCGCATGCCGTCGGGCGCGCGCGTGCGAGCCGGCACCTTGGCGGTGTAGACCACGAGCTCCAGCGGGAAATGCGTGAAGACGTGGGTGACGACGCCGAGCCTGCGGTGCCAGCGTTTCACGCTCGCCAGGTCCGGCGCCTGCGCCAACGCGTCGGCATCGTCCTGGCCGGCGACCCACTCCGAGCCGGGAACCTCGGTCATGCCGCCGAGCAGGCCCTTCTCAGGGCGCGAGCGCACGAGCAGCTCGTCGCCTCTGACGACGACGAAGGCAGCGCCGCGGCGCAGCGCCCCGGTCTTCTTGGCGGCCTTGCGCGGGAACGTGTCCTGGTCGCCGCGGTCACGCGCGGCGCAATCCTCATTGAAGGGACAGAGCGCGCAGGCCGGCTTCTTCGGCGTGCAGATGGTGGCGCCGAGATCCATCAGCGCCTGCGCGCTGTCGCCGGCGCGTGATGGCCCGAGCAAGGTCGCTGCCAGCGTCTGGATCTGCGGCTTGGCCTGCGGCAGCGCCTCCTCCACGGCGAACAGCCGCGACACCACGCGCTCGATGTTGCCGTCGACCGGCATCGTCAGGCGATCGAACGCGATCGCGGCGATGGCGGCCGCGGTATAGGGACCGATGCCGGGCAGCGCGCGCAGCCCTCCTCGGTGTCCGGGAACACGCCGCCATGCTCGCGCATGACAGTTACGGCGCAGGCATGCAGGTTGCGCGCCCGCGAGTAATAGCCGAGCCCGGCCCACATCCTGAGGACATCGTCGAGATCGGCGCTGCCGAGCGCCGTGACGTCAGGCCAGCGCGCCAAGAACTTCTCGAAATATGGCCCGACCGCCTTCACCGTAGTCTGCTGCAGCATGATCTCGGACAGCCAGACCCGGTATGGATCGGAGCGCTGCCCGGCCGGCGCTCGCCACGGCAGCCGCCGGCGGTGGCGGTCGTACCAGGCGAGCAGCTGCGCGGGACGTTTTGCTGACGACCGATTTTCGGGTTGGCTCTTGCGCTTGGAAGGAAGGGCTGATGACACCATTGGCTTAATCTAGTACGTCAGGAGCCATCGTCGCCCGCTGGACAGACGTCTCGTCCACGGCTTTCTTCGTGGCCCCGGCGGCCCGAACCGACGACAGACCACGAGAAGCCTGCATCCCATGGCAAGACCCGGCCGCCTCACCGCAAAGCCTCTGTCGCTCATGATGGGCGACGTGCTGTCGGCCGCCTATGCCAAGCAGGGCTTTGCCGCGCGCGAGCTGGTCACGCGCTGGCCGGAGATCGCCGGACGCGACATCGCCGAGCATGCCCAGCCGCTGAAGATGCAGTGGCCGCGGCCGGTCGAGGGCCAGCCGCAGGAGCCGGCGACCTTGATCCTGCGCGTCGAGGGGCCGATGGCGCTGGAGATCCAGCATTCGTCGGACGTGATCCTGGAGCGGGTCAACCGCTTCTTCGGCTGGCACGCGGTCGGCAAGCTGGCGCTGCGCCAGGGCCCGCTGTTGCGGCCGCCCGTGAAGCGCCGTCCGGTGCCGCCCGATCCGACGACGGTGGCGAAAGTCGCGCAGACCCTGACCGCCATCGAGGACGACGCCCTGCGCGACGCCCTCGCCCGCCTGGGCGCCGCCATCAAGCGAAATTGACGCTCGGCCTGTGATCCCGGTTTGCGGCCCGGCATTGCCTCAAGCTGGGTTTCCAAGCTAGCGAAAAGCCGAGTTATGAGTGTTTCAGGCGCGAGATGCGCCCATTCCGGAGCAGAGCCTTGATCATCACCCGCCGCGCCTTCACCGCAGCCTTGTCGCTGACCGGCCTCGCCGCTCTGGCCGGCCTGTCCCCGCTGCGGCTGATCTCGGACGCCATGGCGCAGAGCGCCGCCGATGTCGCCAAGCCTCAGTCGTTGCCCGACATGGCGCTCGGCCCGGCAGACGCTGCGGTGACCATCACCGAATACGCCTCCATGACCTGCCCGCACTGCGCGGCGTTCAACGCCACCGTGTTCCCGAAGCTGAAAGCCGAATACATCGATACCGGCAAGATCCGCTACATCTTCCGCGAGTTCCCGCTGGACATCAAAGCCGCCGCCGGCTCGATGCTGACGCGCTGCATCGCCAATGGCGACGCGCAGAAGTATTTTGCGGTCACCGACATGCTGTTCCGCTCGCAGAACGACTGGGTGGTTAAGAACACCACGGAGACGCTGACGCGGATCGGCAAGCAGGCCGGCCTCAGCCAGCAGCAGGTCGAGGCCTGCCTGAAGGACCAGGCGCTGCTCGACAAGATCGCCGCCGACCAGAAATACGCGAGCGACATTCTTAAAGTCGATTCGACGCCGACCTTCTTCATCAACGGCGAGAAGATCAAGGGCGAGGCTTCGATCGAGGAGTTTCAGAAGAAGATCAACCCGCTTCTGAAGAGCTGATTCTGAATCACTGAGTCCTCAAAGACACAGCGCGGCCCCTCGATGGGGCCGCTTCTGTTTCGTGGACCGTTCGCCACAGAAAGCCTTGGAAAAGCAGGCCCGGCGGGTTGCCCTGGGGAGCGGCCCTCGCCATTGTCCTGCCCTCAGAATGAGGCGCCAGGGCGACTCAGTCCACATTGACATTGCCTTCCATGGTATTGTCGGGGCTGGGAGATTCGTCTCCCGCCAACAGAGAATCTGTGCATGAAACTCACGCGTCTTCGTCTTCACGGTTTCAAGACGTTCGTCGAACCGACTGACTTCGTGATCGAACCCGGCCTCACCGGCGTCGTCGGTCCGAACGGCTGCGGCAAGTCGAATCTGGTCGAAGCGCTGCGCTGGGCGATGGGCGAGACCTCGCACAAATCGCTGCGCGCCGCCGACATGGACGCGGTGATCTTCTCCGGCTCGAACACGCGTCCGTCGCGCAACCACGCCGAAGTGGTGATGACGATCGACAACAGCGACCGCACCGCGCCGGCCGCCGTGAACGACCGCGACATTCTCGAGATCTCCCGCCGCATCGAGCGCGAGGCCGGCTCGGTCTATCGCATCAACGGTCGCGACGTGCGCGCCCGCGACGTGCAGATCCTGTTCGCTGACGCCGCCACCGGCGCGCGCTCGCCCGCCCTCGTCCACCAGGGCAAGATCGGCGAGATCATCCAGGCCAAGCCCGAGCAGCGCCGCCGCGTGCTGGAAGACGCCGCCGGCGTCGCCGGCCTGCACGCGCGCCGCCACGAAGCCGAGCTGCGATTGAAGGCGGCCGAGACCAATCTCGCTGCGCGTCGAGGACGTCATCGGCCAGCTCTCCGGCCAGATGGAGGGCCTGCGCAAGCAGGCGCCAGGCGATCCGCTACCGCGAGGTCGCCGCCAAGGTGCGCAAGGCCGAGGCCACGCTCTATCATATGCGCTGGATGGGCGCGCATGCCGATCTCAACGACGCCGCGCGCGTGCACGATCTCAGCGTGCGCGAGATGGCCGAGCGGACCCGCGAGCAGGCCGAATCGGCGCGCATCCAGGCGATCCGCTCCTCGCATCTGCCGGCGCTGCGCGAGGCCGAGGCCCGCGCCGCCGCGACGATGCAGCGGCTGAAGAACGCCCGCGACCTGCTCGACCGCGAGGAGGTGCGCGCCAAGGAGCGCGTCGGCGAGCTCGATCGCCGCCTGATGCAGCTCACCGCCGACGTCGCGCGCGAGCAGCAGCAGAACCAGGACGCCCAGGTCGCGCTGCAGCGCCTGGAGACCGAAGACGCGGAGCTGAAGGAAGAGATCAAGGCGCGCGTCGAGATGCGCAGCGGCGTCGACGAGCGTGTCGCCGAGGCCGAGGCCCTGCTGGCCGAGACCGAGCGCCAGTTCACCGAACTGACGACGCAGCTCGCCGATCTCACGGCGCGCCGCAACCAGCTCGAAGCCAACGTTCGCAGCCATCGCGATCGTCTGGCCCGGCTCGACCAGGACATCGCCAATGTCCGCGCCGACGAGGAACGGCTGGCGCAGGAGACCGCGCATCTCGGCGATCTCGACACGCTCGCCGCTTCGCTCGAAGCGGCTGAGGAATCCGAGGCGCAGGCCGAGGCCGCGGTGCAGACCAACGAGTCCGCGCAGGCCGCCGCGCGGCAGAGGCTCGAAGCCTCGCGTGCCCCGCTCGCCGAGGCCGAGAAGCGTGCGCAGCGCCTGGAGACCGAGGCGCGCACCATCTCCAAGATGGTCAACAGCGAGACCAAGAATCTGTGGCCGCCGATCATCGACGGCGTCACCGTGGCCAAGGGCTATGAGAAGGCGCTCGGCGCCGTGCTCGGCGACGATCTCGATGCGCCGGTCGATGCGTCCGCACCGATGCACTGGACGGTCGCCGGCGCCGAGGTCACCGACCCCGCTTTGCCCGACGGCGTCGAGCCGCTCGCCGCCTATGTGCAGGCGCCGCCGGAGCTGTCGCGTCGTCTCGCGCAGATCGGCGTGGTGTCGCGCGATCGCGGCGCCCAGCTGGTGTCGCAGCTGCGCACCGGCCAGCGGCTGGTGTCGCCGGAAGGCGACGTCTGGCGCTGGGACGGCTTCATCGCCGCGGCGCATGCGCCGACCGGCGCGGCCCGCCGCCTCGCCGAGCGCGCTCGCCTGATCGACATCGAGGCCGAGCTGGAGCAGGCGCGCATCGACGCCACGAACAAGCGCCAGGCGCTGGAGAGCGCCGAGGCCGAGGTGAGGGCCGCGACCGCCGCCGAGAGCGCCGCGCGCGAAGCCTGGCGCGCCGCGCAGCGCGAGGTGAACTCCGCGCGCGAGCGCCACGCCAATGCCGAGCGCGAGATCAACCGCCATTCGGCGCGCAAATCGGCGCTGGTCGAGGCGTCCACGCGTCTCGCCCATGACCGCGCCGAGATCGCCGAGCTGCACCAGAATGCGCTGGAGGCGATCGAGGAGCTGCCGGCCACGACCGAAGCCGACGGCCGGCTGGCGGCCGTGCGCGCCGAGATCGAGGCCAAGCGCCGCGCCGCGGCGCAGGTCCGCGCCGAGGCCCAGGCGCTGGCCCGCGAGGCGGAGCTCGCCGATCGCCGCGTCCAGGCGATCATCGGCGAGCGCAACGACTGGTTCAACCGCATCCGCGGTGCCGGCTCGCAGATCGCCACCATCGAGGCACGCATCGCCGAGGTGAAGGACGAGCGCGCCGAGCTCGACAACGCGCCGGAGATCTTCGCCGAGAAGCGCAGCGCGCTGATCGACGAGCTCGCGATCGCGGAAGAAGAGCGCCAGGTCGCCGCCGACGCGCTGGCCGAGGCCGAGACCGCGATGGGCGACACCGACCGCGCCGCCAAGGCGTCGCTGGAAGCGTTGTCCAAGTCGCGCGAGGCCGCGGCCCGCGCCGAGGAGCGGCTCGAAAGCGCCAAGCGCCGCGTCGGCGACGTCGAGCGCGAGATCCACGACATGCTCGAATGCGAACCGCAGGCGGTCGCGGCGATGGCCGAGATCGGTCCAGACACGCAACTGCCGCCGCTGCACGAGATCGAAGAGACCTTGGAGAAGCTGCGCCGCGACCGCGAGCGGCTCGGCGCCGTCAACCTGCGCGCCGAGGAGGAACTCACCGAGGTCGAGGGCTCGCATACCGCGCTGACCACCGAGCGCGACGACCTGGTCGAGGCCATCAAGCGGCTGCGCCAGGGCATCCAGAGCCTCAACAAGGAGGCGCGCGAGCGCCTGCAATCCTCGTTCGAGACCGTCAACGACCACTTCAAGCGTCTGTTCACCGAGCTGTTCGGCGGCGGCGAGGCCGCGCTGCACCTGATCGAGAGCGACGACCCGCTCGAGGCCGGCCTCGAGATCATCGCCAAGCCGCCGGGCAAGAAGCCACAGACGCTGTCGCTGCTCTCGGGCGGCGAGCAGGCGCTGACGGCGATGGCCTTGATCTTCGCGGTGTTCCTGACCAACCCCTCGCCGATCTGCGTGCTGGACGAGGTCGACGCGCCGCTCGACGACCACAACGTCGAACGCTTCTGCAACCTGCTGCACGAGATGAAGGGCTCGACCGAGACCCGCTTCATCATCATCACCCACAACCCGATCACCATGGCGCGCATGAACCGACTGTTCGGCGTCACCATGGCCGAGCGCGGCGTGTCGCAGCTCGTCTCGGTCGCGCTCGACGAAGCCGTGAAGATCCTCGACCAGCAGGTGGCGTGATCTTCTTGCTCCGTCATTCCGGATCGCCGCGTCAGCGGCGCCCGGAGTGTTGCGTGGAGAGGACCGATGATCTCTCCTGATCTGCCCGCCGCGCTGAAGGCGTCCCTCGAAGCCATGCTGCACGGGCAGTCGCGGCAGGATGCAGCCGCCCGGGCGGCCCGCATCTCGGCCGCCTATCGCAGCGGCGGCAATTCCGGAACGATCACGAGCGAAGCCGACGCAATCGCCTATGCCACAGTGCGGATGCCGGCGACCTACGCGGCCGTCGCAGCCAGCCTGAATGCCTTGATGCAGGCGAGCCCGGACTTCGCCCCGGCCTCGCTGCTGGACGTCGGTGCCGGGCCGGCGACCGCGAGCTTCGCTGCGGCGGAAGCGTTTCCGCCGCTGACCTCGTTCAACGCCGTCGATTCCAATGCAGCGTTGCGCGGGCTGGCGCTGACGCTCGCTGACGACACGATGCGCCTGCGCGACCTCTCTTATGCGCTGGGACCGGCGCGAGCGCTGCTCGATCGTGCCGGAAGTGCCGATCTCGTCATCGCCAGCTACATGATCGGCGAGCTGAGGGACGCCGAGCGCTCTGCGACCGTCGATGCGCTGTGGGCCAGGACCGGCGATACGCTGCTGGTCGTCGAACCCGGCACGCCCGCCGGCTACCAGCGCATCATGGCCGCGCGCGACCGCCTCATCGCGGCCGGGGCGCATGTCGCGGCGCCCTGCCCGCACGCGGCGGCGTGTCCGCTGGTCGCACCAGACTGGTGCCATTTCGCCCAGCGGCTGGCGCGCTCGCAGGCCCACCGCCAGATCAAGGGCGCGGATGTCCCGTTCGAGGACGAGAAGTTCAGCTTCATCGCCCTGACCCGCGCTCCGGCCGCCCATCGGCCAGCAGCCCGTGTGCTCGCGCCGCCCTTGATCACCAAAATCGCGGCAACGGCGAAGCTGTGCCAAGCGGATGGCACCGCGCACAGCATCAGCATCCCCCGCCGGAACAAGGCGGCTTTCGCCGCCGCCCGGCGCTGGGACTGGGGCGACGGCGTGGAGCCGCCGCCACGTCCGTAGATACCGTCGCGGCCACAGATGGTTAACGATAGGTCGTGTTTGTCTCTCATTTTCGCGATTTCGCGAAACCGGCGAGAAATCCGCGTTTGCTACGGTGAGCTGCAACAGGCGCTGAATGCGCTGCTCACAAGGGAACGCGTTTCGATGTTCAGGACGATGATGATCACCGCCATGCTGCTGACTTCGGCAGGAACGGCCCTGGCAAACGGCCACGGCGGTGAATCGTCGGCGCCGCCGCCGCCGAAGCAGGAAGGCCCGCCAGCCAAAGCGGTCATCGGCAAGAACGGCCCGGTCCTGACGGATCCGAAGGGCATGACGCTGTACTATACCGAGCGCGACAACACCGGCAACAAATCGACCTGCGACGGCGCCTGCGCCGAGAAGCGGCCGCCGCTGATGGCGCCCGACAACGCGGTCGCGACCGGCGACTTCACGGTCATTACCCGCAGCGACGGCAAGAAGATGTGGGCCTACCGCTACCGGCCGCTCTACACCTCGCAGCTCGACAGCGCCCCCGGCGATATCAAGGGCAACGATCCCACGCAGCAATGGCGTGTCGCCCGTCCCTATTGAGCCTTGCACATCGTTGCTCCCGGCGCCAATTCGGCTACCCGGGCGTCCATCGAACGGACCGGTCAACCCAAAGCGGCTTGAACGGGTATCCCTCCTGATGCGACCAATGCACGCCGGCCCACCTGAGGGCCGGCGGCGCCGTCGCGTGTCGGCCGCCTCGTTCTCCCGCCCTCTCCCTCGGAGCCCGTCATGTCCGGCTGGATCGTCCTCGGCATCATCGTCATTCTCGTGCTGTTCGCCTTTGCCGCCTACAACCGGCTGGTGGCGCTCAGCCAGCGGGTCGGCCAGGCCTTTGCCGACATCGACGTCCAGCTCAAGCTGCGCCACGACCTGATCCCGAACCTGGTCGAGACCGTGAAGGGTTACGCCGCACACGAGCGCGGCACCCTGGACGAGGTGATCAAGGCCCGCAACGCGGCCATGTCGGCGCAGGGACCGGCCCAGGTCTCGGCGGCTGAAGGCCAGCTCTCCGGTGCGCTCGGCCGGCTGATCGCGCTGTCCGAGGCCTATCCGGACCTCAAGGCCAACGCCAATTTCCAGCAGCTCGCCGGCGAGCTGTCCGACATCGAGAACAAGATCGCCGCCAGCCGCCGCTTCTTCAACAATGCAGTCCAGGAGTACAATACCGGCATCCAGCAGATGCCGGCCGCGCTGTTCGCCGGCACCTTCGGCTTCACCCGGAAGGAGTTCTTCGATCTCGGCGCCAGCCGGACCGAAGTCGAGGCCGCGCCGAGCGTCAAGTTCTGATCCCGCGCCCTCCGCGCTGAAGGGCCTGACGCCATGGCCGCCTACGGTCTCTACACCCACATCGCATCGAACAAGACCCGTTCGGTGCTGCTGCTCGGCGGCCTGTTCCTGCTGATCTACGTGCTGGTGTTCGCCGGCGCACTGATCGCGGAGGTGATGATCAACGGCAATGGCAGCGTCGCCTATTACATGAACGCCGCCACCCGCGACCTGATCAAGGCGCTGCCCTGGGCCACGCTGGGCGCTGCGGCCTGGATCGTGATCGCCTATTTCTTTCACCAGAAGATGATCGACGCGGTCACCGGCGGGACCGCGGTCACGCGCCAGGAGCAGCCGCGGCTCTACAATCTGCTCGAAAATCTCTGCATCTCGCGCGGCATCACGATGCCGCAACTGAAGATCATGGACAGCCCGGCGCTGAACGCCTTCGCCACCGGCCTGAACCCGCGGCAATACGCGGTCACCATCACGACCGGCCTGCTCGACGCGCTCGATGACCAGGAGATCGAGGCGGTGCTCGGCCACGAGCTGACCCATATCCGCAACGGCGACGTCCAACTGATGGTCGTGGCCGTCATCATCGCCGGCGTGGTCGGCTTCTTCGGTGAATTGTTCTTCCGTCTTTTTACCAATATGAGCTGGGGCGGCGGCTGGGGCCGCTCGTCGTCGTCCTCCTCCTCGTCGTCCGACTCCGACCGCAAGGGCTCCGGCGGCGGGGCCATCATCGTCGTGATCATCGCGGTCGCGCTGATCGTGGTGGCCTGGCTGTTGTCCCAGGTGGTCAAGCTGGCCCTGTCGCGCACCCGCGAATACCTCGCCGACGCCGGGTCTGTCGAGCTGACCAAGAATCCGGACGCCATGATCAGCGCCCTGCGCAAGATCGAAGGGAGGGGCGAGCTGCCCGGCGTCACCTCCGCCGTCATGGAATTGTGCGTCGACAATCCGCGCGAGGGCTTTGCCGACCTGTTCGCCACCCATCCCTCGGTCGATGCCCGGGTCCAGGCCCTGATCAAGTTCGCCGGCGGCCACGATCCCGGCCCGCTGGCGCTGCCCACGGACAAGGCCCAGTCGGACGACACCGGCGCCAACGTGAGCGACGGCGATTCTCCGCCACCGCTGCCGTCCGGCGGTCCCTGGGGCCAGGCCGATGGCCCGGCCACGCCATCCGGCCAGGGTCAAGCCGCTCCCGAGGGACCGTGGACCACCCCCGCGACCGGCCCCTGGGGCCGGCACTAGACGTCGCCCTCGCAGCGGGATTCGACCGCCAATCCCGTGCGACGGGCAATCGTCCTGCCAATCTCTTGCAAGTGCTTCCTCGCCGGCTCGAACGTTCGGGCCGGAATGCCTCCGATTGCTCCAGCCTGTTGCGGCGAAGGCGCAAATTTCCCCGGTCCCGTGCTGCAATGAATTTGAATTCTCCAGCGTTTCTGCCATGTTCGCGCCCAAAGCAGAATGCAAAGCGCCGGCCCCCTGGCCGGCCTCAGGGCTGAAGGACTTTCCATGGCGAAACCGGCAGTGGTTGTGGTGGGCGCGGACAAGGGCGGGGTTGGCAAGACCACGGTGTCGCGGACGTTGCTCGATTATTTCAGCGCCAACAACGTCCCCACCCGGGCGTTCGACACCGAACATCCGCGCGGCACCCTGAAGCGCTTCCACCCCGAGATCACCGAGATCGTCGACATGAATTCGACGCCGGACCAGATGAAGATCTTCGACACGCTGAGCGCGGTGGCGCCGTCGGTGACCGTGATCGACGTCCGCGCCGGCCTGATGTCGCCCACGCTCGCGGCGCTCCGCGACATCGGCTTCCTCGACGCTGCCCGCTCCGGCCAGATCACCTTCGCCGTGTTCCACATCCTGGGCTCGTCGATCGCCTCGCTCGACGAGATCGCCGAGACGGCCAGCTACATGATCGGCGCGAAATATTTCCTGGTGAAGAACTTCATCAACAACACCAGCTTCTTCGAGTGGGACCAGTCGACCTACAACTCCTACTTCCACCGCATCAAGGATGCGACCGAGCTGACCATCCCGAAGCTCAACGAGATGGCGTTCGAGCAGGTCGAGGTCGCCTCGGTGCCGTTCCTCAAATTCGTCGCCAACAAGGGTCCCCGCGACGAGGCGGCCAACTACTCCTTCGTGCTGCGCGGCTATGTCCGGCATTGGCTCGCCAACGTCTGGAGCGAGTACGACCGGATCAAGCTGACCGACATCGTCGGTTCGACCAAGGCGGCGGCGCCGCGGCCGGCCGGGGAAAAATAGCGGCTCCGTGAAGGATGGGACTTTATCGCAACCGCATTTGACCTGATATAGGTTGGATGCCCGCGACGCCCGTCTACATCGTCTGCTCGCCCCGGCCGCAGTCCGGGAAGACGCTGCTTGCGCGGGTGCTGAGCGAGTTCCTGCTGCTCAAGAACGGCCAGGTGGTCGCCTTCGACGTCACCTTGCGCGAGCCGTCGCTGCTCGACTTCCTGCCGCAGATCACGGAAACCGCGACGATCGAGGACACCTACGGCAAGATCCAATTGATGGACCGGGTGATCCTCAACGACGGCATCCCCAAGGTGATCGACCTCGGCTACTACTCGTTCGACGAGTTCTTCAAAATGTCCGAACAGATCGGCTTTTTGAAGGAGGCCGCGCGGCGGAACGTGGTCCCGATCGTTCTGTACTGCGCCGAGGGCGACCGGGTCTCGATGCGCGCCTACGACGCCCTGCGACGCCAGATCCCGAAGCCCCAGCTGATCGTGGTCGAAAACGACCACGTCCTGCGCGAGGAACTCCCCGACCTCTACAGCCGCAGCAAGCATCTGCACATTGCCGCCCTGCCCGCGTTCCTCAGGACCTATATCGAGCGCTTCTCGTTCTCCTTCACCGGCTATCTGCGCCAGGAGAAGGACCCCTCCACCGAGCTCTATCAATGGATCCGGCGCAACTACTATGCGCTGCGCGAGATCGAGAACGAGCTCCTGATGCAGCGGTCCTGACGCCGCCGCGCGCTTCCTCAGTGCCCTTCGAAGGAGATCAGCGTTCGCACGGGCACGTCGAGCGCCCGCAGCTTGGCGGCGCCGCCGAGATCCGGCAGGTCGATGATGAAGCAGGCCGCCACCACGGTGGCGCCGATCTGCCGCAGCAGCTTCACCGCCCCCTCGGCCGTGCCACCGGTGGCGATGAGATCGTCGACCAGGATCACGCGCTCGCCGGGCTGCACCGCGTCGACATGCATCTCCATCTCGTCGGTGCCGTATTCCAGCGCATAGGACATGCTGACCGTCTTGTGCGGCAGCTTGCCTTTCTTGCGGATCGGCACGAAGCCGGCCGACACCTGATGCGCGACCGCGCCGCCGAGGATGAAGCCGCGCGCCTCGATGCCGGCGACCTTGTCGATCTTGGAGCCGGCCCAGGGATGCACCAGCTCATCCACCGCGCGGCGGAACGCGCGCGCGTCCGCCAGCAGCGTCGTGATGTCCCGGAACAGGATGCCCGGCTTCGGATAGTCCGGAATGGTGCGGACCGTGTTCTTGATGTCCAGATCGAACGTCATCGTGCTCTCGTTGCCTTGTTTGGCCGTGACCGCGAGGAATTCGTCATTGCGAGCGAAGCGAAGCAATCCAGGGGCGAAAAACAAGTCTGGATCGCTTCGTCGCTCACGCTCCTCGCGATGACGGTGACCACCTATCACCCCGGCTGATTGAGCCGGAACGCATTCTCCACGATCCTCAAACCCACGGCATCGCCGAGCGACATCAGCGACTCCGGATGGAATTGCACGCCGCCGACCGGCAGCGTCTTGTGCTCGATCGCCATCGCCACGCCGTCCTCGGTCGCTGCGGTGACGGTCAGGACTTCCGGCATGCTGTCGCGCTCGACGAACAGCGAATGGTAGCGGCCGATGACGATCTCGTTCGGCAGCCCCTGCATCAGGCGGCCGCCGCGCACCTGGACCCGCGACGGCCGGCCATGCGCCGGCTGGGCGAGCTGGCCGAGCTGGCCGCCGAAATATTCGCCCATCGCCTGCACGCCGAGGCACACGCCGAAGATCGGCAGCTTCTTCGCGAGCGCCGCGTCGATCGTCGTCGAGATCTTGAAGTCCTCGGGACGGCCTGGTCCGGGCGACAGCACGATGAGATCCCAGTTGCGCTCGGCCAGCATCTTCAAGGCATGGACGTAGCGCACGACGGTAACGTTGGCGCCGACCTGGCGGAAATAATCGGCCAGCATGTGCACGAACGAATCGTCGTGGTCGATCAGCAGCACCTGCTTGCCCGAGCCGGTGGCGTCCGGCGCGGTCGAGGACAGCGGCTTTGGCGGATCGCCGCGCAGCGCCTGGAACAGCGCCGCCGCCTTGACCTGGCATTCGCGATCCTCGGCCGCGGGATCGGAATCGAACAGGCAGGTGGCGCCGACGCGGACCTCGGCGAGCCCGTCCTTCATGCGGATGGTGCGGATGGTGAGGCCGGTGTTGATCGAGCCGTCAAAGTTCACGGCGCCGATGGCGCCAGCATACCAGCGCCGCGGCGAGCGCTCATTGTCCTCGACGAACTGCATCGCCCACAGTTTCGGCGCGCCGGTCACGGTGACCGCCCACGCATGCGTCAGGAACGCGTCGAGCGCGTCGAAGCCCGGCCGCAGCATGCCCTCGACGTGATCCACCGTGTGGAACAGTTTTGAATAGGTCTCGATCTGGCGGCGCGCCAGTACCTTGATGGTGCCGGGCACGCAGATGCGCGCCTTGTCGTTGCGGTCGACGTCGGTGCACATGTTGAGCTCGAACTCGTCCTTCTCCGAGTTCAGGAGCTGGCGGATCTGCTCGGCATCGCCGATGGCGTCGCGGCCGCGCGCGATGGTGCCGGAGATCGGGCAGGTCTCGACGCGGCGGCCGTCGGAGCGCACGAACATCTCGGGCGACGCCGAGACCAGGAACTCGCCGTCGCCGAGATTCATCAGCGCGCCATAGGGCGACGGATTGATGCGGCAGAGCCGCTGGAACACCTCCGCCGGCGAGCGCTCGCAGGGCTCGGCGAACAGCTGGCCGGGCACGGCCTCGAACAGGTCGCCGCGGGCAAACGCCGCGCGGGCCTTCTCGACCGTCGCCTGGTACTCGCCGGGCGCGTGATCGGCAAACCCCTGACGCGGCTCCTTCAGATAGACGCTGGCGTCGGTGTCGCGCGGCAGGCCTTCCGTCGACTGGCCGTTCCAGGAAAAATCATAAGACAGCACGACGCCACGGCCGGTGGCGCGGTCATAGGCCAGCAGGCGATCCGGGACGTAGAGCACGATGTCGCGCTGGTCCTTCTCGCGCGGCCGCTTCTGCACCAGATCCTCGATCTGGAACACGAGGTCATAGGCGAAGGCGCCGAACAGGCCGAGCAGCGGATCGTCATTGGCCGAGAGCGCGGCGATCATCGCCCGCACCAGCGACATCACGCTGGCGCGGCGGGTGCGCTGGTCCTCCTCGACCGGTGCGGGCCCGCGGATGATGTGCCCGGCGAGCCGCGCAGGCGAGGCCTCGGTGATGACCACGCAGGGCTCGCGCAGCGTGTCCTTGAGGAAGGCGATCAGGACCTCGCCACGGCGGTTCAGCGCCTGCAGGGTGAAGTCGATCCCCTTGGTCTCGAGCACCAGCGGCGGATCGGCGAAGCCGAGGTCGAAGCTCTCGTAGCGGCCCGGAACGGTTGTGCCCGAGGACAGCACCACGCCGCGGCGGCGGTCGAGCAGGTCGATCAGGTCGTCGAGCCGGCTGGCATTGCCGGAGAACTGCTCGACGGCGCGCGTGATCGCGAGCCCGCTGGAGGTGCGGTAGTCGCTGCGGGCTGGAAGGGCGAAAACGGTCCTGTTCATGGGGTCCTCTTAGGCGTCCTCTTACGGAATTTGCCGAGGAAACGCCACACAGGACCAACCGGAAGCCGCCGCTGCGTGGCGGCCCCTCTGCGATCGAATGTCAGACAAATCGCACCGGCCACCTTTTACAAGGTGCGCCACCAGAGACGGGCTGGGAGGACAACGGTGCTCATGGGGCGGAAATGACCATGGCGGCCGATCCTGGTCAAGGGCGGCGCGGCCACAGTCGGAGGAGGCAATGGCGCCAGTGGTACCGCGCCGGCCCCGAGGCCGCTGCCAACAAGCGAGAGAGCCCCTGTTCTCACCGGCGTCATGCCCGCGCAGGCGGGCATCCAGTATTCCACCGACGGCGCAGTTCATACGGAGGGGCCGCGGCGTACTGGGTCCCCGCCTGCGCGGGGATAACGACTGAATATGGAGCTGCATTCTCGCGACACGATCTGCCCGAGGGATGATCATCGACACCGCCCTGTGCGGTCCGCAACGCGCCCGCGGCAGACATGTTGAACACGATATGAAGGATCGTGTCGGACATAGCGGAATCCCTTACCAACCTGCGGCTGCTAGTCTCTGGCCCGCTGAGTCAGCGTCCCGGCTCGCCGCCAATCGCCAAGCGAGCTTGCTGAAGCGCACCAATCACCCGATCTAGTTCGGCAGCTTCCATGAAAACCTCGATGTCGCCATCCCTCCTCAAAGAGAGCGCCAAACCAACGATGCCGCCGATGGCGCGAACCAGCACACATGCGTCGCCGCCCGAGTCCTTGTCTACGAATATGATCGGGTCAATGGTCATACGTGAGACTTCCTCTCGGATACCGAATTAGGAATATCGTCGTTGGAGTCGGCCATGATGGCGGCACCCTGCCCTCGTAGCCTGCGGATCTTCTGTGACCAAACACGATGCCGATGCCGCCTCATAGAAGCGCGAGCGCGGCCTGCTTGAGGTGGGCGGCAATGGCGTCGCGGGCTTCGCGGGAGGCGACGCTACGCGCCATTGTCACGCCGCCCGAGAGCAGCGCCATCAGCGCCCAGGCCTTTTGCAGCCGGACCTGCTCGCTGCTTCCCTGCAATCCTTTCGCCATCTGCCGGGCGACCCGTTCGAGCGCGGCTCCGTAGCTCGCCTTGATGGTCTCGCTGGCGCGCGTCACGTCCGGCGTCAGGCTCTGCAGGCCGCAACTCGCATCCAGCCCGCAGGTAAGGCGCTCACCGAGGTAGAAGGCGATGAAGGCCTCGGCCCAGTGGGCGCCCAGCTCCTCCTGAAGACTCGCAATCCCCGCCCTGAGCTCGTCCAGCCCAGCCAACGCGGCGTTTTCGAACGCGGCGTCCTTCGACTTGAAATGACCATAGAATGCGCCGGAGGTGACGCCGGCCTCCTTGGCGAGGCCATCGACGCCGATCCCGCCATAGCCGAGCCGGCGAAATCCGCGGCCCGCGGCCTCCAACAGTTTGGCCTTTGCTTCCTGCTTGTGCTCGGTGTGGTACCGCATCTGGAGCCTCTCATAGCGATCGTTATTTCACGATTGACTCGTAACGATCGTTATTCTATCGATAGATCACGGTCGTTATATAATGGACCGTCATTCCCTGGACAACCGCCGCGGGCCAGCGGCACAGGAGGACTCATGCCGATCACCCTCACCCTCACCGAAGGCGTCATTGCCGCCGACAAGGCGCCGATCGCGGTCGCGCGGATCACCGAATCCTTCCTGCGACATCACGGTCTCGCGGGAAACCGGATCATGACGCCGAACGTCACGACCCATCTGAACATCCTGCCGAAGGGCCATACGTTCGCCGGCGGCAGGCCGGTCGAGGGCGCCTGGATCGAGACAAAGACCCCGTCATTCGCGCTCGCCAGCCACGCGGTGCAGGCGGCGTTCTTCGGCGAGGCGACCGAGATTCTGCATGACCTCTCCGGCGGCACCCTCGCCAGGGACCGGATCTGGTCCAACGGCGTCCATGCCGTCGACGGCACCTGGAATCTCGACGGCAGGCCGATGACCAACGACGCGCTTGCGGGAGCCATTTCCGCAGGCTGACGTCGAGAGGCGGCCGCTGCGGCGTGTCCGCGAGCGGCCGCTTCTCACGCCGACCACGTCAGGTGGCAGGCTTCACCAGCCCGAGCTCCGCGAACTTCTGCTCCGTCGCCACCACCGCGTTCTCATACACCTCGCCGCGCTCTACGAAGTAGTTGAAGTAGCCGGCCGGCGTCTCCGGCTGGATCTCGACCAGATCCACGGCCTTGTATTTCGGATCGGTGATCACGCCGCTCGCGATCAGGTCGTTGATGCGCTTGAGGGCGTCGACCTCGGCCTTGTAGCCGACCGAGAACCACATCTCCGTGGTCCAGTCCTGCACCTCGAACCAGTTCTGCGGCTCCTGTCCCTGCCAGCCCTGGGCGAGCGGGCGGACGGCGAAGACGCGGTCGAAACCGTGCAGCTCGGAGATGATGCTGGCACGGTGATAGGCGCCGTCCATCTGTCCCTGCGGCAGCCTGGTGAAGCCATAGAGCGACAGCCACAGCGCGGCCTTGACCGCCTCCGGCGTGATCGGGCGGATGGCGCGCTCGGCCAGCACCTCGGAGGCGTAGCGCAGGTCGCGCTTGGCCGCCGATTGCCGCGCCTTGACGGCATGGGCGTTGGGAACCGACTTCTCCGCCGGCAGCAGCGTCCGCGCCGCCTCGTTGCCGTAGAGATAGCCGGTACCGGTCTCGGGATCATAGGTGTTGAACACGACTCCGATCGGCGTCGCGTTGAGCGTCTCGGCGGCCTCGATGAAGTCGGCCTCGCTGCGCACCGGGACATATTGCTGCGCCGGCCACAGCCGGTCGGCGAGGACGTTGAACGGGCCGTCGCGCCAATCCGGCCAGGAGACGAAGCGCGCCAGCGCCTCGGCATAGGCCGGACGAAACACGCCGGGATAGCCGAACATCACCGTGCGGAGTTGCGAGGTCGGGTCCCTGAGACGATCCGAGGAGATCAACTGATCGCGCAGATCGCGGCCCTGCAGCCATGCCGACAGGACCAGGATCTGGCCTGAGGTCGCCGTGACCAGATCCGGCGTGACGCCCCAGGCGCGGGCGGTGTCGAGGAAGCCGGCGCCATGGGCGTTCAAGCCGCCCAGCCCGGCCAGCGCAAAGGCCACACGCACGGCTTTCTCCATCAGCAGAGGGACGGGAGAACGCTACCTCAGATTGTTTCCGCGGCGCAACCGGCGGCAGGACGGGGCGAATTCGAACATCGAACGAAGCGACGCGTGTCGAACATGATCAACGCTCACACCCCCGCAAAATCCCGGTGATTCGCGAAAGCGTGACGCTGCCGGGCGGCGAAAAGCTGCAGCCGGCGGCTGTGCCGCCCATCACAACCTCATGTTGCGCGCGTGCACGATGCCTCAATTATCGACCAATGGTTGTTACAAGCCCCAAAAAGTTACATAACTTGGCTGTGCGCGAAGGCAACACTGTTGTCTATCTGCAATAGTGTGGCAATGATTGGTTAACCATATTGAATTACCTTGGTTAACATGGCCCGCGGCAAACAGCCTTCAGTGTCGCATGCGCTCCCGAAGCAGCCGACGCTGCTCGATTGCTTCCTCGAAGCGCAGGCAAAGCGGACGAAGCGTCGACGGCGCTCCGCCGACGCGGTGACCAGCGCCGACCCCTTGGCTCCCGCAGACGACGCTCCGACTCTCGGTGAGGCCGAACAGCCCTCGGCCGAAATCAAGACCGCCCGCGCGGTTTGAGTCCGCGCGACACGGTCTGGGACCGACAGGCCGGCCCTCTCGGCTCAGCCGAGGTGCTTGTGGAAGAACGCCGTGGCGCGGCCCCAGGCCAGCTCGGCCGCCGCGCGGTCGTGCACCGTCATGCGCTGCTCGTTCACGAAGGCATGCTCTGCGTCGTAGCGGTAGAGCTCGAGCGACTTGCCCGCCGCCTTCATCGCGGCCTCGAAGCCGTCGACCAGGGCCGGCGTGCACCAATCGTCCTTGTTGGCGAAATGGGCCTGCAGCGGAATCTTGACGTCGGCAGGCTTGGCCGCCTGCTCCGGCGGAATGCCGTAGAACACGACGCCGGCGGTGAGCTCATCGATCCTGGTGGCGCCGATGATCGTCACCGCGCCGCCGAGACAGAAGCCGGTGAGGCCGACCTTGGAGCCGTTGCGGGCGAGATATTGCGCGGCGCCGCGCACGGTCTGCGTGGTCGCATCCATGAAGTCGAGCGAGTTCATCTCGCGACCCGCCGCATCCGTGTCGTGATAAGGCACCACCGTGCCCTTGTAGAGATCGGGCGCCAGCGCGTTGAAGCCAGCCAGCGCAAAGCGGTCGCACATGCCCTTGATCTGGTCCTGAAGGCCCCACCATTCCTGGATGACGACGACGCCCGGCGCATTACCCTGCGCCGCCTTGGCGAGATAGCCCTTGGCCTCCTGGCCGTCAGGACGCTTGAAGCTGATCAGTGTGCCCATGTGTTCCTCCGCAGTTTCTGTTGGAAGCTCAGAAGCGGGTTTACCGCAAATGCGGGTCCGGCGCGACGGGAGGCGATCGGGTTCGCTTCAACGTGACCGTCACTACGCCTCGCCGCGCTACACCGGCAGCGACCGTGGCGCGAACAGGATCACGGCCATGCCGGCAAGGCAGATCAGGGCGCCGGCGACGTCCCACAGATCGGGGCGATGGCCTTCGACCAGCCAGCCCCACAGCAGCGCCGAAGTGATGTAGATGCCGCCATAGGCGGCGTAGGCGCGGCCGGCGAGCGGGCTGTCGGCCAGAGTGAGCAGATATAGGCAAAGCCGGCAAGCGCGGCCATCCCCGGCAGCAGCCATAGTGGTGATTGGCCGAGTCGCAGCCAGGCCCAGAAAGCGAAGCAGCCGCCGATTTCGAGCACCGCGGCGCCTGCGAAGGCCGACAATAATGTCATGCGTCCCCTCCTCTGCCGCGCCCCGCCAATGGCGCGATGGCCAGACCACCAAAGCAAAAAAGCCCCCGAAGGGGCTTTTTCAACCTCATGCCGTGATGACGCGCGCACCGCTCAATGCGCGGCGGCCCAGACCCGCTTCTTGGTGAAGTACATCAGGCCGGCGAAGATGATCAGGAAGATGAACACCTGATAGCCGAGGCGCTTGCGCGCTTCCATGTGCGGCTCGGCGGTCCACATCAGGAAGGTCGCGACGTCGTGGGCATACTGCTTCACGGTGGCCGGCGAACCATCGTCGAACGTCACCTGGCCGTCGGACAACGGCGGCGGCATCTTGATCGCGTGGCCGGGGAAGTACTTGTTGTAGTACGAGCCGTCCGGGATCGTCACGCCATGCGGCGGGGTCTCTTCATAGCCCTGCAGCAGCGCGTTGACGTAGTTCGGGCCCTGCTCCTGGAACTGCGTGAAGAAGTCGATCAGGAACCAGGGGAAGCCGCGCTTGTAGGAGCGCGCCTTGGCGATCAGCGACAGGTCCGGCGGAGCCGCGCCGCCATTGGCCGCACGAGCCGCCTGCTCGTTCGGGAACGGCGCCGGGAAGTAGTCGGCAGGGCGGCCCGGGCGCTCGAACATGTCGCCGGCGTCGTTCGGACCGTCCTTGATCTTGTACTCGGCGGCGAAGGCGGCCGCCTGGGCGGGCGAGTAGCCGGGACCGCCGGGCTCGGCCAGGTTGCGGAACGCCACATAGTTCAGTGAGTGGCAGTTCGAGCAGACCTCCTTGTAGATCTTGAGGCCGCGCTGCACGGCGCCGCGGTCGAACTTGCCGAACGGACCGGCGAACGACCAACTGACCGACGGCGGGGTCTCCTGGTTCTCGCTGGCGCGGGCCTCGCCGATATTGCCGGCGAGCAGCGACAGGCCGGCGACCAGCGCGATCGCGGCCGACGCCACCGCCTTGCGGCCGGACTTGGCCAGCACGTCGTCGGCGATCGAGTTCGGCAGCGGCCGCGGCCGTTCGATGCGCGCGAGCAGCGGGAGCACGATCAGGAAGTAGGCGAAGTACAGCACCGTCAGGATGCGGCCCGCGATGACGTAGATGCCCTCCGGCGGCTGTGCGCCGAGATAGCCGAGCAGCACGCAGACCACGAAGAAGATCCAGAAGAACTGCTTGCCGAGCGGACGGTACTTGTTCGAGCGGGTCTTGGCCGCATCGAGCCAGGGCAGGAACACCAGCACGATGATCGCCGCGAACATCGCGATGACGCCGGCAAGCTTGTTCGGCACCGAACGCAGGATGGCGTAGAACGGCAGGTAGTACCATTCGGGCACGATGTGCGCCGGGGTCACCGCCGGGTTGGCCGGGATGTAGTTGTCGGCATCGCCGAGATAGTTCGGCATGTAGAAGATGAACCAGGAATAGAAGATCAGGAAGCAGGCGACGCCGAAGAAGTCCTTGATCGTGGCGTAGGGCGTGAACGGCACCATGTCCTTTTCGGTCTTCGGCTCGACGCCGGCCGGGTTGTTCTGGCCGGTGACGTGCAGCGCCCAGACGTGCAGCACGACCACGCCGGCGATCAGGAACGGCAGCAAATAGTGGAGCGCGAAGAAGCGGTTCAGCGTGGGATTTCCGACCGAGTAGCCGCCCCACAGCAGGGTCACGATGCTCTCGCCGAAATAGGGCACGGCCGAGAACAGATTGGTGATGACGGTGGCGCCCCAGAAGCTCATCTGGCCCCACGGCAGCACGTAGCCCATGAAGCCCGTCGCCATCATCAGCAGATAGATGATGACGCCGAGGATCCAGAGCACCTCGCGCGGCGCCTTGTACGACCCGTAGTAGAGACCGCGGAACATGTGGATGTAGACGGCGAGGAAGAACATCGACGCGCCGGAGGCATGCATGTTGCGCAGCAGCCAGCCATAGTTCACGTCGCGCACGATCAGCTCGACCGACTTGAAGGCCAGGTCGGCGTGCGGCGTGTAGTGCATCGCCAGGACGACGCCGGTGACGATCTGCACGCCCAGCATCATCGAGAGGATGGCGCCGAACGTCCACCAGTAGTTCAGGTTCCGCGGCGTCGGATAGGCAACGAAGGACGAGTGGACCAGGCCGATGATCGGAAGTCGTTGCTCGAGCCACTTCAAGGCGGGGTGGCTCGGCTGGTAGTCAGAAGGTCCACTCATGATGCGTTCCTGAAGAAATTATCTTGCACGATCGAGCGTGAGCTGAAGACGAAAACGTCCGCTCAGCCGATCTGGATCTTGGTGTCGGAAACGAACTGATAGGGCGGGACGGGAAGGTTGAGCGGCGCCGGCCCCTGGCGGACGCGGCCGGAGGCATCGTACTGGGAGCCGTGGCACGGGCAGAAGAAGCCGTCGTAGTTGCCTTCATGGGCGATCGGGATGCAGCCGAGATGGGTGCAGATGCCGATCACGACCAGCCACTGCTCGTGGCCGTCCTTGGTGCGGGACTGGTCGGTCGCCGGATCCGGCAGGCTCGACACCGGCACCGCGCGGACCTCCTCGACCTGCTTCTTGGTGCGGTGGGAGATGTAGATCGGCTTGCCGCGCCAGAACACCTTGATGTCCTGTCCTTCGGCGACGGGCGCGAGATCGACCTCGATCGGCGCACCGGCCGCGATGGTCGAGGCATCGGGATTCATCTGGGAGATGAAGGGCCACAGGGCGGCCACAGCACCGACGGCCGCGGTAGCGCCCGTGGCGACGAAAAGAAAATCCCGGCGTGTCGGATGATCCGCAGTAGACGCTGTCACGATTCCAACCCTTTCTTCGTTGCAGCCGGTGGAACCGCCCCGCTCGACGTCTTACGATCTCGACCTGGGAGATCACGTGACCGGGAGATCCTGCCGGCGCCCGCGTCCCCCGCGGCGGCAGAAAACGGCTCGCTCCACCGCCCCTGGGGAACAAGCCGTCCAGAATCGTTCTATTGGCACCCTTGCGATACGAGCGCAAGCCCGCTATCGGCCCTGCAGCACGCCATGCACCAATTCCCGCTTCCGAAGCGGACTTTCCGCCTCAGTCTTAAGACCAATTCGCATGCAGATCGCGCTCTATCAGCCCGACATTCCGCAGAACACCGGAACGATTCTGCGCCTGTGCGCCTGCCTCGGGCTCGCGGCCCACATCATCGAGCCGGCGGGCTTTCCAGTGTCCGACCGGCAGTTCCGCCGCGCCGGCATGGACTATCTGGACCGGCTGAATTGGCGGCGGCACGATTCCTGGAGCGCGTTCGAGGACTGGCGGGCGGGAGCCGGCCATCGCCTGCTGCTGCTGACGACCAAGGCCGCGACCTGCTATCTCGACGTCGGCTACCGCCCGGACGACATCCTGCTGCTCGGGCGCGAGAGCGCTGGCGTGCCGGACAGCGTGGCGGCGGTCGCCGATGCGCGGCTGCGGATTCCGCTGCAGTCCGGGATGCGCTCGCTGAACGTGGCGATGGCGGCGGCGATGGCCGCCGGCGAGGCGCTGCGCCAGACTGGACAATTCGTCCAATTGCAATCCGCACAAGGAGCCGGAGCGTGAGCTACGCGGTGAAGGAAATCTTCATGACCCTGCAGGGCGAAGGCGCCCAGGCGGGCCGGGCCGCCGTGTTCTGCCGCTTCGCCGGCTGCAACCTGTGGAGCGGCCGCGAGGCCGACCGCGCAACCGCGACGTGCCGGTTCTGTGACACCGATTTCGTCGGCACCGACGGCACGCTCGGCGGCCGTTATGAGACCGCCGCAGCGCTGGCCGATGCCATCGCCGGGCAATGGACAGGCGGTGCGGCCGACCGCTATACGATCCTCACCGGCGGCGAACCGCTGCTGCAGGTCGATGCCGACCTGATCGAAGCGCTCCACACCCGCGGCTTCGCGGTCGGGGTCGAAACCAACGGCACACTCATTCCGCCAGACGGCATCGACTGGATCTGCGTCAGCCCGAAGGCCGGCGCCGAGCTGAAGTTGCGGCGGGGCCACGAGTTGAAGCTGGTCTATCCGCAGGAGGCAGCCGAGCCGGAGAAGTTCGCGGGGCTCGCCTTCGAGCGCTTCTCGCTGCAGCCGATGGACGGGCCCGAGGCGGCCGCGAACACGGCGCGTGCCATTGACTACTGCCAGCATCATCCGCAATGGCGGCTCAGCCTGCAGACGCACAAGATGATCGGCATCAGATAGGGATTGTGACTGACACGATGTGGGAATTGACCAAGTCGTTCACCTTCGAGGCCGCGCATACGCTGCCGATTACGACGCTCGGCGAAGCCAGCCAGGAGATCCACGGCCATTCCTTCCGCGCCGAGGTGACGGTGCGCGGCGATGCGACCAATCCCGAGACCGGCATGGTGGTGGATTTCGGCGTGCTGACACAGCGGCTGGGCGAGATCCAGGCCATGCTCGACCACAAGTTCCTGAACAAGATCGAGGCGATCGGGCTGCCGACGCTCGAGAACCTGTCGCGCTTCATCTACGAGCGCGTCCGCTCCATCGGCCACGTCACCAAGGTCGCCGTCCATCGCGACAGCTGCCGCGAGACCTGCACCTATTTCGGTCCGCAGGACTGATCGATTGTGGTAGGACCGAACCGTAGTGACAACAGCGCTGTCACCTCCGGCTGTCATGGACTCTTGACGGCCGGGTGAACGCCAATGTGCCTGGGGGACGTCCATGACCACTGCCGCCATCGAGGATCGCAAGGCCCGCGCCCGCGCCTGGTTCGAGAGCCTGCGCGACCAGATCTGCGCGGCGTTCGAGCGGCTCGAGGACGAGGCGCCGGCTGAGCTCTATCCGCGCGCACCGAGCCGGTTCGTCCGCACGCCGTGGGAGCGCACCGACCATGCCGGCGGCCAGGGCGGCGGCGGCGTCATGAGCATGATGCACGGCCGGCTGTTCGAGAAGGTCGGCGTGCACTGCTCGACCGTGCATGGCGAGTTCGCCCCGGAATTCCGCAGCCAGATCCCGGCGCCTCCGAAGACCCGCGGTTCTGGGCGTCGGGCATCTCGCTGATCGCGCATCTGTGGTCGCCGCACGTGCCGGCGGTGCACATGAACACGCGCTTCGTCGTCACGACGAAAGCCTGGTTCGGCGGCGGCGCCGACCTGACGCCGGTGCTGGACCGCCGCCGCACCCAGGAGGACGCGGATACGCTTGCCTTCCACGCTGCGATGAAGGGCGCCTGCGACGCGCACGCCGCAGTGGCCTCCTACGACAAGTACAAGCGCTGGTGCGACGAGTACTTCTATCTGCCCCACCGCAAGGAGCCGCGCGGCATCGGCGGCATCTTCTACGACCATCACGATTCCGGCGACTGGGAGGCCGACCTCGCCTTCACCCAGGATGTTGGCCGCGCCTTCCTGAAGGTCTATCCGGAGCTGGTCCGCCGCAATTTCGCCGCGCCTTGGACCGACGCGGACCGCGAGGAGCAGTTGATCCGGCGCGGCCGCTATGTCGAATTCAACCTGCTTTATGACCGCGGCACCACATTTGGGCTCAAAACCGGCGGCAATGTCGACAGCATTCTGTCCTCGATGCCTCCCGAGGTGAAATGGCCCTGAAACTCGATTTGTTGAACCACGTAGATTGATCATGACCGCCGCCCTGCCCCGCGCCATGCTGATCGACATGGATGACACCATCCTGTCGGCCTATGGCCGTCCCGAGATCGCCTGGAACATCGTCGCCACCGAATTCGCCGACGAACTCGCGCCGCATACACCGCAGGCCGCGGCCGCCGCCATCCTGGCCTCGGCACGCAGCTTCTGGTCGGTCGCCGGCGCCGAGTGGCGGATGAAGCTGATCCAGGCCCGCCAGGAGGTGGTGAAGGGCGGCTTGGCGGCGCTGACCAGCGACGGCCCGGCACTGCCGGCGGAGCTCGCGATCAGGATTGCCGATCGCTTCACCGGCTATCGCGACGAGCAGATGTTTGTCTTCCCCGGGGCGCATGAGGCGATCGACGCATTCAAGGCGCGCGGAGTCCGGCTCGCGCTCGTCACCAACGGCGAGGCCGGCCAGCAGCGTGCCAAGATCGAGCGCTTCGCGCTGGCGCACCGCTTCGACCACATCCAGATTGAGGGCGAGCACGGCTTCGGCAAGCCCGAGGAGCGCGCCTATTGGCACGCGATGGAGCGGCTCGGCGTCGGCCCCGAAGACACGTGGATGATCGGCGACAATCTCGAATGGGAGATCGTGGCGCCGCAGCGGCTCGGCATCTATTCGATCTGGATCGACGTCCACGGCGACGGCCTGCCCGAAGGCACCGACGTCAAGCCCGACCGCATCATCCGCTCGCTGACCGAACTCGTGCCGGCCTGAAGCCCGGTGATCGATGCAAGAGCGCCGGCCCTCAGGACCGGCGCTCTGTCGTATCCGGATCCAGCATCAGGCCGGACGCTCGGCGACGTTGGGACGCCATTTGATCAGGCGGCTCTCCATGAGATCGAGCAGCGCGTCGATGCACAGCACGAAGATCGCCAGGATGACGATGCCGGCGAACACGCCGACCGCATCGAAATTGCCTTCGGCCTGCGCGATCAGATGGCCGAGCCCGGCGGACGAGCCGAGATATTCGCCGATGATGGCGCCGACCACCGCAAAGCCGACCGAGGTGCGCAGCGAGGACAGGATCCAGCTCGCGGCCGCCGGGAAGTAGACATGGCGCAGCAGCTCCGACTGGCGGGCGCCGAGGATGCGGGCATTCGCCAACACCACCGGGTTGACCTCGCGCACGCCCTGCAGCGCGTTGAAGAAGGTGACGAAGAACACCAGGGTCACCGCAAGCGCCACCTTCGACCACAGACCGAGGCCGAGCCACAGCACGAAGATCGGCGCCAGCACCACGCGCGGCACGGCGTTGAGCGCCTTGATGAACGGATCGAGGATGCGCGCCGCGGAATGATTGAGGCCGAGCCAGACGCCGGTGGTGACGCCGAGTCCGGTGCCGATGACGTAGCCGAGGACCGTCTCCGTCAGCGTCGTCGAGACATGCGCGTAGAAGCTCTGCGCCGACAGCCAGGCAAACACCTGCTTGAGCACCGCCAGCGGCGCCGGGAAGAAGAACGGATCGATGACGCCGTAGGTGACGCCGGCCTGCCAGCCGCCGACGATGACGATCAGCAACGCGAGCTGGATGAGGCGTTCAGTCATGGCGGGCATAGCTCTTCTCCACTTCCCCGCGCAGCGAGGCCCAGATGTTGCGATAGAGATCGGTGAAGCGCGGATCGAGCTTGATCTCGGCCACGTCGCGCGGCCGCTCCAGGTCGACCGGGAAGCTGTCGATGACCCGTGAGGCCGGTCCCGAGGCCAGAACGACGACGCGATCGCCCAGCGCGATGGCCTCCTCGAGATCGTGGGTGATCATGACCACCGCGCGCTTCTCCTCCTGCCACAGCCGCAGCAGTTCGTTCTGCATCAGATGGCGGGTGTGGATGTCGAGCGCCGAGAATGGCTCGTCCATCAGGATGACCTTCGGCCCATGGATGAGCGCCTGAGCCATCTGCACGCGCTTGCGCTGGCCGCCGGAGAGCTGGTGCGGATAGCGGTGCTCGAACCCTTTCAAGCCGACCTTAGCGAGCCAGGCCATCGCGCGCTCATGGCGCTCACCGGCCGACACGCCGCGGAACAGCGGGCCGAGTTCGACATTCTCGATCGCGGTCTTCCACGGCAGCAAGGCATCCTGCTGGAACAGATAGCCGATGTTGCCCTGGACACCGCGCACCGGCTGGCCATCGATGGCGATGCTGCCGGCGCTCGGCTTCAAGAGGCCTGCGATCGCGTTGAGGATGGTGCTCTTGCCGCAGCCGGTCGGACCGGCAATGGCGAGAAACTCGCCATCGGCGACCGTCAGGTTCACGTCCCTGACGGCAGTGTAGCTGCCGAAGGACATGGTGACCTGATCGATCTCCACCATATTCCTGGCGCTGCGGGACTGGACCACCGGGGCCAGCTCCTTGACGACGGCGAGTGCCATGTTTCCCTCCCCGATCAGTTCGAGACGCTCTGCGCCTTCTCGGCGAAGGCGTTGGTGTAGGTCTTGGCGAGGTCGATCGACGCCGCATCCACCTTCTCGTTGAAGCTCTTGAGCACGTGCAGCGGCGTCTGCACGTCGGTCTCGTCGAACTGCCCATCCCTGGAGAAGATCGCCTTGGCCTTCTCCACCGCTTTCGTATAGGTCTCCTTCTCGCCGGAGATGAAATCGTTCGGCAGCACCGCGACGATCTCCTCGGCGCTGTGCGTGGCGATCCAGCGCAGCGCCTTGACCGTGGCGTTGGTGATCTTCTGGACCGTTGCCGGGTTCTTCGCGATGTACTGCTGGGTCGCGTAGAGCACGGAGGTCGGATAGATGCCGCCATAGACCTGCTTGGCGCCCTCGTCGCTTCGCGCATCGATCAGGATCTTGCCGATCCCCTTCTGCTCGACATAGGTCGCGGCCGGATCGTAGTTCACCAGCAGATCGATCTTGCCCTGCTCCAGCGCGGCCACCGCGGCGGCCCCTGATCCGACGCCGATCAGATAGACGCTCTCGGCGGGAATCTTGTTCTGCTTGAGATAATAGCGGACGAAGAAGTCCGAGGACGAGCCGGGGGCGGTGATGCCGATCTTGGCGCCCTTGATGGTCTCCGGCCTGGCCGGATCGAACGTCGCGGACTTGCCGCCGGCCAGCACCAGGCCGGAATTGCGCGACAGCAGCACGAAGCCTACGACCGACTTGTTCTGCGACTGCATCTGGATGGTGTGGTCGTAGAAGCCGACGGCGACGTCGGTCGATCCGGCGACCAGCGCCTGCAGCGTCTTGGAGCCGCCGGAGGCGAAATTCTCCACGGTGACGTCGAGCCCCTCCTTCTGGAACAGGCCAAGGCCCACCGCGACTGGAAACGGAAGGTTGTTCAGATTGTACGAGCCGACGCTGATGCGCACGGGCTCGGCGACGGCCGAGCCGCAGATTGCGACAGCCGCAGTGATGGCGAGCATGAGACGACGCATGTGACTTCCTCCCTTGTTATCGATGTCGATTGAGTCCGGACGGCGCGTGCGCTCAGGCGGCGTGCACCATCCGTGTCGTAGGCTTTGCGAACACACAGCCTTCGAACAGCCTGCGGGCGGTCCGCAAAATCCCGGCCACGATCCGGCCATCGCGCTCCTGCAGCTTGACGTCGATATGACCCATCGGGTGCTCGATGCCGATCACCGCGGGCGCGACCTGCAGCCCGGCGAGACGCGCGCTCACCGTGTCCGCCACGATCAGTGAGGTGGCGATGCCGACGGCGCCGGTGGTGGCAAGCGACGGGTGACAATCGTGCGGCATGAAATAGCGGGCCGACACGTGCCCGCCGTGAACGGCAGGCGCGAGCAGCACCGGCTTGGGAATGACACGGTCGCGGACGTCGCCGAGCCCCATCCGCGCTCCGGCCGCAACGCGCAGGCGCTCCAGCCGCTCCAGCAGTGTCTTGTTGGCACTCAGCGCGACGGCACTCTCGTAGCCGGTCACGCCGAGAGTCTCCGCACGCGCGATCATCATCGGCATGGCACAGTCGATCAGCGTGACGTCGATGTCGTCGATCGTCTCGGTGGCCTCGCCGGTCGGGAACATGTCGTCCATACGGTTGGCCGCATCGAGAAAGGTGAGCGCAATCGGCGCCGCGCGGCCCGGAACACCGTCGATCGACGCGTCGCCGAGATATGACACTTTGCCGTTGGGAGTCGGCACCTCGGCTTCGATCAGTTGGCGCGTGTTGACGTTGTGGATGCGGACGAGCGTCGCCGGACCTTTCGCCGGCACCAGCCCCGCCTCGATGGCGAAAGGTCCGACCGCGGCAAGCATGTTGCCGCAATTGGGCGAGGTGTCGACCAGTTGCTGATCGATCCGCACCTGCGCGAACAGATAATCCACGTCGGCGCCGGGCACGCTGGCCGGCCCGACGATGGCGACCTTGCTGGTGACCGGATTGCCGCCGCCGATGCCGTCGATCTGCAGCGGATGACCAGAGCCCATGACGGAGAGCAGGATCTCGTTCCGTTGGGCCGGATCGCTCGGCAGGTCCGATGCCAGGAAAAAGGGCCCCTTCGATGTTCCGCCGCGCATCAGGACGCACGGGATCGAGATCAGGTCGTTCATGCCGGCCTCAGTTATGTCAATTTCGTATCAATCCATCTTACTGTTGCGTATACTGAGCCGTGATCGATCTTTGAAATGCAAAGAATTGCGGTATTGATGCATGATCAACATCAATTGTGAGATCCTGGACCTCCGAGCCTTCCTGAGCGTCTCGGATCTGGAAAGCTTTCATCGGGCCGCCGAGGCCCTGAACCTCTCGCAGCCGGCATTGAGCCGGCGCATCCAGAAGCTGGAGGGCGCGATCGGCGCGCCGCTCCTGGAGCGCACGACGCGTCACGTTGCGCTGACGGCGCTCGGTGCCGAGCTGGTGCCGCTCGTGCGCCGCATGATCGAGGAGTTCGACGGCTCGCTGTTTGCTGTGCGCGACAGCGGCCTCAATCGCGGAGGCCTCGTCACCATCGCCTGCCTGCCGACAGCGGCGTTCTACTTCCTGCCGTCGGTCATCCGCGAGTTCAACGACCAATATCCCAACATCCGCTTTCGCATTCTCGACCTGCCTGCAACCGACGGGCTGCAGGCCGTCGAGCGCGGCGAGGTCGAGTTCGGCATCAACCTGATGGGAGCATCGGACCCCGAGCTGATCTTCGACCGGCTGGTCGAGGATCCCTTCGTGCTCGCCGCGCGCAAGGATCACCCGCTCGCCGCGATGGAGACGGTCGGCTGGGGAGATCTCGAACCCTACCCTCTTATCACCGTGCACCGCTCCAGCGGCAACCGGACCCTGCTCGACGCCGCGCTGGCCAGATCGGCGATCAAGCTGCGCTGGTTCTACGAGGTGACGCATCTCTCCACGTCGCTGGGTCTCGTCGAGGCCGGGCTTGGCATCTCGGTCCTTCCGAAGATGGCGACGCCGCAGAACGATCATCCCTTCCTCGTCACGCGCCCCATCCTCAATCCCGATATCTCGCGCACCATCGGCGTCGTGCGCCGCAGAGCCGGCACGATGTCGCCTGCGGCGGAGCGTTTCCTGAAGATGCTGATCGGCCGCTGGGGGCGGACGTAGAGGCCGAGCGGCACAGACCATTCGGATCAGCGCTCGGCCCGCATTAGCCCGTCATTCACCGTCCCGGGAGACGCGACCTTAACCAGACGCGCCGTTTGCGACCGCCCCCGCGGCCTTGCGGAACCTCCGTAACTGAATCGAAATTCGCTCAAGCGTCTATTCGCTGCGGGGCTTGAGGGGGATAGGCGCCAGTCCGTGCGCGCCGCTTCGACCGATCGCAAGCCGGTTCGAGCAGCGTCGGTGTCATGGCTCTCAATCTGCCGCGGATCTCCTTGGGCGTGTCGATCAAGACCTCGCTCCTGACGTCGGTCTTCCTGCTGCTGGCGATTCTCGCCAGCGTGTCGGTGATGGCGACGATGCGGCTGTCCGCGTTGCAGGACGCGATCGAGAACATCAACCGCGACCGGCTGCCGAAGATCCACGCTCTTGGTGATCTCAACGTCAATCTCGCCCGCACCCATCTCATCGCGATCCAGGCAGCGCTCTCCACCGCGGCCGAGCCGCGCGCCGCGACCGAGCAGGAGCTGAGACGCCGCACCACCGACGTCGACGCGAAGATCGCGCGCTTCCAGGACTCGATCGGCACCGACGCGCCGTTGAAGATGGCGTTCGATCAGTTCGTCAACAAATGGGACCTGTACCAGAAGCAGCAGGCGGTGATGCTCGAACCGGAGGTCGGGGCGAGCCGCGACCGCCTGGAGCACGTCGTCAACATCGAAACGCCGCCGATCTTCCAGGCCGTGGTCGATGCGATCGGACACGGCATCAGGCTCGCCGACCATCGCGCCGACAGCGCGATCGAGAGCGCGACGCTGGATGCCCAGGTGTTTCGCCTGGTGCTGTGGTCGGTCAACGGCGTCAGCGTGCTGATCGGGCTGGCGACGCTGCTGTTCGTCGTCCACGATGTTTCGATGCCGATCTTCCGCATCACCCGCAGCATGGAGGCGATCGCCAGGGGCGAGCTGCAGACCGAGATCCCCTATGCCGGCCACAGCAACGAGCTCGGCATGATGGCGCGGGCGCTGGCCGTATTCCGCAAGAGCCTCGTCGAGAACGAACGCCTGAACGCGGCGACACGAACCCTGTCCGAGCTCAGCGAATGGCTGCAATCGGCCAAGTCCGAGAGCGAGCTCTACGGGATGATCTCGACCGTGCTCGGCGGACTGATGCCGGAATGCACGGGCGCGCTCTACATCTACGCCGACAGCCGCGACGTGCTCGAAGTGGCCGCCGAATGGAACGGCGCGCTGCCCACCCGGACTCTGCACCCGGACGATTGCTGGAGCCTGCGCCGCGGCCATGTCTATGTCCATGGCACGAGCGAGGTCGAATTCCGCTGCGACCACGTGCACGACGAGGTCAATGAGAACTACTGCTGCATCCCGATCCTGGCCCATGGCGAGACCGTCGGACTGCTGCATGTCGCCTACAATTTCGACGGTCGCGACACTGCGGCCGAGGCCAAGGCGCGCTTCGCCGATCGGGCCCGCCTTGCGCTTGCCTGCGCCGAGCACCTGTCGATCGCCATCGCCAACATGAAGCTGCGCGAAGGCCTGCGCGACCAGTCGCTGCGCGACACGCTGACCGGCCTGAACAATCGCCGCTATCTGATCGAGACGGCACGCCGCGAATTGCTGCGCGCCGCGCGCAACCAGACGCCGTTGAGCGTGGTGACGCTGGACATCGATCACTTCAAATCGTTCAACGACAATCACGGCCACGAAGCCGGCGACGCCGTGCTGCGCCATGTCGGTGAGATCCTCAAGGCCACGTTCCGCGGCGACGACGTGCCCTGCCGCCTCGGCGGCGAGGAGTTCGTCGTGTTGCTGCCGAACTGCGGAATCGAGGAAGCCGCGCTGCGCGCCGAGGAGCTGCGCGCCCGCGTCGAGGCACTCAACATCAGCTATGGCGAGGGCATGCTGCCGCGGGTGACGATCTCGGTCGGCGTCGCCGCCTATCCCGAGGCCGGCCTCGATCTGACGGAGATCCTGCGCGTCGCCGACGGCGCGCTGTACCGCGCCAAGCACAAGGGCCGCAACCGGGTCGAGCTTCGCCTCCGGCGGCATGGTGCCGCCGCTTGACGAGGTAACCACCCGCGCCGTCGCAACCCTCGATTCAATCGTGGCGCAAGCAGAGACCAAGACGCTGAGGCGATCCGAAAACTCGCCGGACGCCGACGTGGCGTGACGCACCGACCGGACGGTCAGGCCGGTTCTAGATATCGAGCGCATTGCGCAGGGCCGCCCCCGTAGGGCAGCTGCCGAGCCTGCGCCGCGTCCAGTGCCGATGCGCACCGCGCCGAACCCTGTTCCGTCGGATCGACGCGCATCCGGCACTCGTCGGCGCGATCGCGGCGGTGAGGAGCGGCGGTTATGACTTTTGCGTTCCAGCATGGCCGCGGCAACCAGTCCTGATGCAGCGACGCGGGCACCGCAACTTGCAACTGCAACGCAATCTTCAATTGTGACATCTTGATCTGTCGCAACGAACGTGCTTACGCACGACCTATCAATGGCGGTGTTCCCGATACTCCAAGCGGTAATTCGATGTCATGTCAGATGCACCGCTCGACCAGAACTCGCATGCGGGGTTTGATCCCAAGGCGTTTCTCGCCAAACCCGGCGCCGGGGTCAGGCTCGAACGTTTTCCAGCAGGCGGGCAGATCCATGCCCAAGGCGACCCCGCCGACAGCGTGTGCTACATCCGCAAGGGACGCGTGAAGGTCGCGACGTTCTCCAACCGCGGCAAGGAAGCCATCGTCGGGATCCTTCAGGAAGGCCAGTTCTTCGGGGAGCCCTGCCTTGGGGACACACGCCTTCGGACCGCAACGATCGTCGCCCTCGATGACTGCCTGATCACCTCCGTCTCGAAGGAGGTGATGCTCTCGACGCTCGGCTCTGAGCCCAAGTTCTCGGCGTTCTTCCTCGCACATCTCTTGTCGCGGACTACCAGGCTCGAGGAGGATCTCGGCGACCAGCTGCTGAACTTGAGCGAGCGACGTCTCGCGCGGCTTCTGCTCGTCCTTGCCGACACCGGTCGCGAGGGTGGACGCACGAACGAAATCAACCTCAGTCAGGAAGTGCTCGCAGAGATGGTCGGCACGACCCGATCGAGAATCAGCACCTTCATGAACAGGTTTCGCGAGCAAGGACTGATCAGCTACGACAGCCATGGCCGGAAGATCGTGGTCTATGTCGCGCTCCTCGCTTCGGTGTTGGGCTTGTAGCTGTCCGTACTGCAAGCCAGGATCATTCAAGAGTGCTGAGATAGGCTGCGACGGCCCTGATCTGCGCCTGCGTCAGCTTATGGGCGATCGGCTCCATGACCGCCGAGCTGTCGGGATTGGCCTTGTCCTGGCCGCGCTCCTTGTCCCAGTTCGTCAGCTTCTTGATGATGTAGTCGTGGAGCTGGCCGGCCAGGCGTGGAAATGCATCGGCGCCCTTGGCGTCCGGTCCGTGGCAGGACGCGCACGGCGGCACCTCGGCGGCCGGAACGCCTTCTTCATAGATTTTCTTTCCAGCCGCCAGAGAGTCCCTGGGCGCCCCTCCCAAGGGTTTCGGGGCGAGATCCTCGAAGTACGCCGACAACGCCGTGACCATCGCCGGAGTCAGAACATGCACCACGTTGAACATCACGGGATTGGTCCGCCGGCGTTCGATGAAGGCCTGCAGTTGATTTTTGACGTATTCGGGTTGCTGTCCCGCCAGCCGCGGCATCGGAAACGATCCACGAAACCCCTGTCCGGATAGTCCGTGACATGTTTTGCAGTAGTCCGTCTTGGCCTTGAGTTCCTGCGCAGAAACGGGGGCGCTCTTGTCTTGTGCGAAGCTCGCCCCTGAGACGCCCGCGATGAGAACTGCCGTCAGCAGCGCCGGTGTCAGTTCAGTGACTTTCATGATCGCCCTCCGATGATGGGCGCTACGTAACTCGCAAATCCTTTGCGGCAACGCAGCGTGCTGCAACTTTGCTTTATTTACGCCCAATCCATGTTGCGAAAACGCCTCACACGTCTCAAATCCAATTTGCTGTTCTTTTTGAACAGTCGACTTTTGCACTTCAGTTTTAGCTCGGCTGTCCTCGTTGATCATGACCGTGGTAACGGCGTGCTGCGAGCAGATGGGATGGCGCGATGCGAGCCAGCTGCTGTGTTTTCCTTCGCTCCTATCGAAGCTCGAGGCTGCTCTCAGTAGCAGCAATCCTGTATGCGACGCTCTGGCTGACGATCGGTTCTACTCCGCCTGCGCAGGCATTGCCGAGCTTCGCGCGCCAGACCGGGCAGCCCTGCGGCACCTGCCATACCGACTTCCCGTCGCTGACGCCTTACGGACGACGCTTCAAGCTGCTGGGATACACGGCCGGTGGCGGCCAGTTTCGCACGACCCCGTTTTCGTCCAGCGGCGGCGTCAATGCGCGTGCCGAGCTCGACAAGCTGCGCGGCTACGCCAAGGCGATCAATCCACCCGCGGCGGACGACAGCAAAGTCTACGTCCCGCCCGTCTCGTTGATGGCGATCGTCGGCTACACCCATACTCAGGCGGCAACCGTGGCACCGCCGACTGATCCCTACAAGGCCAACGACAACGTGGTGCTGTCCCCCTTCAGCGCCTTCTGGGGTGGCGCCATCACGGATCACGTCGGCGCCTTTGCCCAGGTCACTTACAGCGCACCGGATCCCTTGTCCGCGTTTTCCGGAACGCCGGCGGACCAGTTCAAGCATACCTGGTCATGGGACAATGCCGACGTCCGTTTTGCGAGCACCGGTAGCTTTGGTCCGATCGATTTCGTCTATGGCATCACCGCCAACAACAATCCGACCGTCCAGGATTTGTGGAATACGACGCCGGCATGGTCCTTTCCCTACGCGGTCTCGTCGCTTGCGGGAACGCCGGGCGCGAGCACGATGATCGAGGGCGCCTTCGCCGCGCGCGTCGGCGGCGTCGGCGCCTACACCTCGATCAACGACCTGCTCTATCTGGAGTTTACCGCGTACAAGACCCTCGGCTTCGGCCAGCAGAATTCACTCGGCATGAATCCGTTCGACGGCCCAGGCCTGTTCGGCAGCGTGGCGCCCTATTGGCGTGTCGCGCTCGAGCCGCATTGGGGCCGGCATTCGCTCATGTTCGGCACGTTCGGCATGTATTTCGACGTCCACCCGTGGCTCGACTCCAGCTTCGCCACGGGAACGACGGCAACCCTGCCCCAGTCGGACAGGTTCACCGATATCGGCTTCGACACGCAATACCAGTATCAGGGCGACAATTACTGGCTGACGTTGCGCGGCAGCTATATCCGCGAATTTCAGAGGCTGGACGCGAGCTTTGCCAATCTGGCTGCGGCCAATCCGACCAATCTGCTCAACAGCATGAAGCTCCAGGCCTCATTCGCCTACGGCAACGACAACAGAATCGTTCTGACCGGCCAATATTTCGACATCTGGGGCACCGCCGATGCCGGGCTGTTCGGGACCGATCCCAACACCGGGATGGCCATGACGCCAAATAGCAACGGCTGGACCGCTGAGGTTGCCTACATTCCCTTCAGCGCAAGCAAGTCGATCGGCTGGCCCTGGTTCAATGCCCGCATCGGCCTGCAATACACCTACTACAACAAGTTCAACGGCACCTCGATCGGTGCGCGCGATAACAACACGCTGTTCCTTCATGCCTGGCTTGCCATGTAAGCGGTTTCGGTCGCAGACGGAGTTTGTCGAATGAGACGATTTCTGCTCGCAAATCTCGCGGCCCTGGCGGCGACGCTTGCCGGTCCCGCTGTCGCCGCCGACATGCCGCTCAAGGCGGAGACCCCTTTCGCGGCAAGATTCAATTGGACCGGGTGCTACCTCGGCGGCCATCTCGGCGGTGGCTTCGCCCGCAAGGACATCACCGATCCGGTCCAGCTGGTGCAGGATTCCTTTGGCGGAGCGGGCTTCACGCCCGGTGTCACCAGCGTGAACCCGGGCCCTGCCGGCGCGGTGATCGGCGGGCAGATCGGCTGTGACTACCAGTTTGCACCGTCCTGGGTGGCCGGCGTCGAAGGTGCCGCGTCAGGCTCGACCATGGAACGCTCCACGAATGTGGCGCTCCCGCTCGGCAACCCCGATACCGCATTGGTGCGAGCCAAGACCGATTTCCTTGCCAGCCTGACGGCACGGATAGGCTACGCCTTCGACGACGTGCTGCTCTATGCGAGGGGCGGCGCGGCCATGGCATCCGACCGGTACGACGTCTCCGGCTCTTTCGTCGGCACGCCGTTCGGCTTCACGGGACTTGAAAACCGCTTCGGCTGGACGGCGGGGGCGGCGTCGACTGGGCGTTCACGCAGCATTGGTCTGTCAGCATCGAATACGACTACTACAAATTCGGACATCGCACGGTGGCGATGTCCGACGCGACCAATGCATTTCTCGGCAGCTTGGATGTCAGGCAGAGCGTCCAGGTCGTCAAGGCGGGGCTGAACTTTCACATCGGGGCGAACGGTTGGTGATGATCGAGTTCCTTGCAGCGACGCGGACGCGATTGCGTGGGATGATCGGCCTTCGCACGGCCCTGCTGGCGATCATTCTGGCTGCGGCATTCGCCGTTGTGGTCCGTGCAGAGGAGCGCGGCGAGGCAGCAGGAGGAGGCTTCGAGGCCAAGCTGGAATATTGCATGACCTGCCATGGGCTGTCGGGCCAAGGGTATCGTGGATATTTTCCAATGCCGCGGCTGGCCGGCCAGCAGCCGCAATACGTCGAGAACCAGTTGCGAGCCTTCATCGAGCGCAGGCGCAGCAATCCCGTCATGGCCAACGTCGCCCGCGTGCTGAGCCCAGCGATGGTGTCGGCCCTGGCCGCCCATTTCAAGAAGCTCGATCCGAAGCCTCTCGGAGCGCCGCCGCACGGCTCTCCGGCAATCGGCAAGCGAATTTATGACGAGGGGATTCCGGAAGCCAACGTGCCGGCGTGCTCAGCCTGTCATGGCACGGACGGCAAGGGCCAGAACGAAATTCCGCGTCTTGCCGGTCAGCTCTACGACTACACGGTCGGCCAACTCACAGGGTGGTCGAAGGTGCGAGGTCAGGAATCGGCCGCCGGCACATCGGCAGTCATGACGCAGATCACGCACAACTTGACGCGGTCTCAGGCCGAAGCGGTCGCCGCCTATGTCAGTCATTTGCAATGATGGGAGCCCCGCTTCGAAGCAAGGCGTCCAAGAACCTCAGGGCCCAAAGGCGTGTGGACATGAAGCGCATCGGTTGGACAATCGCGGTTCTGGCTATCACCGGCTCAATCGCGCCGGCGTCCGCGTGGGAGGACGGCCCTGCCCAGGTTCGCAACTGCACTTGGTGTCATGGCACAGCGGGACAAGGATACATGGTCGCGCCGCGGCTGGCTGGTCAGCGTCGGGAATATCTCGAGAGCCAGATCAAGAGCTTTCGCAATCATACACGCGACGAACCATTTTCCAGGCAGTACATGTGGAGCGCTGTCGCGGCGCTCGGGCCGCTGGAGGCGCGCGACCTTGCGACCTATTTCGCATCCATTGCGCCGAAGCCTGCCAACGACGGCGACAAAAACCTGACCGCGCGTGGCAAGACCATTTACCTCGAGGGAGTTCCGGAGGCGAACATCGCGTCCTGCTACGCTTGTCACGGACCGAACGCGGAGGGCGTGCAGGAGATTCCTCGCCTTGCGGGCCTTGCCTATCCCTACCTGAAGACCCGGCTCGAGCAGTGGGGCCAGGGCTATCATTCCGGAGCGGGCACTCCGATGCCGATCGTCGCCCGCTCGCTCGGCCCCGCCGAGATTGACGCACTCGCTTCCTACCTGAGCTTCCTCCGGTAGACCGGACCAGCCGTCGAACGGCAACACCGCGAACCAGCTCCCACGCGAATCCGGTCGATCTGGCTGTCGACGAGATGGAGCTTGGATCGGCAGGCATGCCGGCTACGGCGAGACCGCGGGCCAGAGGCTTCGCACGGCCGACGCGATCATCACGCCGCCGCCGGTGATCACGGCGACATCGAGGATGGCGGCGTGGATGTGTACCGGCATGCGCGCGACGAAGGCCTTGGCGAGGAACGCGCCGGGCACCGCGACCGCGCCGATCAGGAGCGCGAACGCCAGCACCTGCAAGGTGACCACGCCGGCCAAACCAAACACCGAGATCTTGATGACGCCCGTCGCCACCGAGATCATCGCGTCGGTGGCGATGACCGCGGCGCCTTCGAGGCCGGCGGCCATCAGCAGCGACAGCAGGATCACGCCGGAGCCGGAGGTGCCGCCGACCAGTACGCCATAGCCCACGGCGCCCGCAGCAAGCCCGCCATTGCCGATCCTGACCTCGCGTTTGCGCAGGATCCGCCGCAGCGGAACGCTCATGATGAGCATCGTGCCGATCACGAACGCCGCACCGGCATTGGTCAGTCGCGTGTAGCCGTAGGCGCCGAGCGCCGTCGTGAGCGCGGCGGCCGCGACCACGATGCCGGCGCGCGTGCGGTCGGCATGGCTGATATAGGCGACGACACGGCTGAGGTTGGTGAGGATCGCCGAGATCGCGATGATCGGCACGACCGGCTCGGCGCCGACCATCGGCACCAGCACGAGCGGCATCAGGGCGCCGGTGCCGTAGCCGGCAAGACCACCAATGATGGAAGCGAACAGAGCGACGGCGGCGACGAGCAGAAGTTGCAGCAGGGAAATGTCGGCAAAGCCTGCCAGAAAGTTCATGAACGTCCGTCGCGGTTGACGCGCGCCGCCGCCTGATCGGCGATCGCGTTCAGCGATGCCTCGTCGAGCGGGAAATCCGCCGCGAGCCAGGCATCCTCTGCGAGAGTGAGCACATGACCGAGAAGCGGTCCCTCCGCAACCCCGCGCGCGATGAAATCGACCGCCTTCAACGGCAATTTCGGCGGCGTGAAGCGCTGCGGCAACAGCGCACGCTCGCCGCCAGCGCTGGTCGCCGCGATCGCGCGCCCGCGCCCAGCCGAGCATCAGGCGGTCGCGATAGACGGTCTCGCCGAGACGATACAGCAGACGCCGGACCCGCGCCTCGTCGGCGGAAGCGAACCGCCACCAGCGATGGCCCATGCCGTCGAGCGCCTTGGTCTCGGCATTGGAGAGCTTCAGTCTGGCTCCGAGACGGCGCGCATCCTCAGTCACGGCGACCGCGAGCGCCGCGAGACGGCGGACCGCGCTCGGTGGCAGTTCCAACTCGCGCTCGATGCCGATCATCGCAGCGAACGGACCGAGATAGGCGACGCCGCCGAGGATCGCCGTCAGCAATCCGCCATCCGCCATCGCCGTGATCGCGCCGACCGCGCCATCGGTGACGAGCAGCTTCAGCATCTCCATGCGCACGCGCTCGGCCGACAGGGTGGCGAACCCGGCACGGCCGGCGATGCAGGCCAGATAGCCGTCGCGATCAGGGGCGCCATGACCGAATGCCGAATGGATGCGGAAGAAGCGCAGGATGCGCAGATAGTCCTCGGCGATGCGCTGGGCGGGGTCGCCGATGAAGCGCACGCGGCGTTGGGCGATGTCGGCGAGGCCGCCGACGTGATCATGCACCACGCCATCGGGCCCGACGGACAGCGCATTGATGGTGAAGTCGCGCCGGTGCGCGTCGCCGACCCAGTCGCGGCCGAACTCGACCTTGGCCTTGCGGCCGAAGGTCTCGGTGTCCTCGCGCAGGGTCGTGACCTCGAACGGATGCCCCTCGAGCACGAGGGTCACGGTACCATGGTCGATGCCGGTCGGCACGCTCTTGATCGACGCCGCCTTGGCGCGCCGGAGCACCTCCGCCGGCAGCGCCGTGGTCGCGATGTCGATGTCGCCGATGGCGATGCCGAGCAGCGCATTGCGCACGGCGCCACCGACCACCCGCGCCTCCTCGCCGTCGCAATTGAGCAGCGCGAGCACGCGCGCGGCGGGACCAGACGAGAGCCAGGGCGCGTGCAGCACCCGCGCGTCGATCATTTCTCGACCCCTGGAACCAGCCTGCCGTTCTCGACATGAGCGGGGACGTAGGTCGAACGCGGCGGCGCGCCGGAGAACTCGGCGAGCAGGACCAGACTTGCAATCACCAACACCAGCGCCGCCACCGTCAATTTTGTGATCAGATGAAAGGGCCAGCTGGAAGGCACCAACAGCCCCGATTTGGTCGCGAGCAAGAACAACACATAAACCGCAAAAGGAATGAGGAAAATTCCGATTTCCGTCAACACGCCACGGATCATGGCCGACAGATCCGCTCGTACAACACCCGAAGGATGCCCGCTGTCGCGCCCCATATGTAGCGCTCGGCGAACGGCATCGCGTAATACGAGCGCTCCATGCCGCGAAACTCCTTGGAATGCAGCTGATGATTGGCGGGGTCCATCAGGAAGGCCAGCGGCACCTCGAAGGCGTCGTCGACCTCGCCCTCGTTGATCTTCAGCGTGAATCCAGGCTGCACCCGCGCCACCGTGGGCAGGATGCGGAAGCCGAAGGCGGTGCCGTAGACGTCGAGATAGCCGATCGGGTCAACGAAGCTGCGGTCGAGCCGATCTCCTCTTCCGCTTCGCGCAGGGCGGCATCAAGCGGAGAGGCATCGGTGACGTCGATCTTGCCGCCGGGAAAGGCGATCTGTCGGCATGGCTCGAGAGGTTCGGCGAGCGCTGGGTCAAGAGGACCGTCGGCTCGGGATGGTCGACCACCGGGATCAGCACTGCCGCGGGGCGGATCGGCTGCTCGCGCGAGATGATCTTCGAGCATCCGGTCGGTGCCGGAATCCCCACTGGCCGGAATGACGTCCGGATCGAGCAGCGCCTGCGGAACGTCGAAGCGCAGCCGCGCGCGGCCCCGCGCGAAGAAATCGGCCGAACTGAGCTCAGCGCTCCCGTTCCTCACCATGGGCTGGTTCAAAGCGCCGCCCTCACCTCTTCTGCATCGGCCATGGGAAAGAACGCGCCGCCCGACCCCACGCCGAACATCACACGCCCATCGATCATCCGCTCCTCACCCATGTCAACAAGCTCGTAGTACAGCGCCCGCGTCACCTTGGCCCAGAGATCGGCCC
Organism: Bradyrhizobium oligotrophicum; assembly: GCA_050641875.1. GTDB lineage: Bacteria > Pseudomonadota > Alphaproteobacteria > Rhizobiales > Xanthobacteraceae > Bradyrhizobium > Bradyrhizobium oligotrophicum_B. The sequence goes on along the minus strand of CP192619.1, from coordinate 3,907,755 downwards.
GCACATGCAGAATAGGGCGTCAGGCCGCCGCTCTCGCCGGGCTCGAAACGCAGCCGGTGCTCGGCATCGCACGCGACCCAGTCGTCGACATTGGTCCGGAAATGCAGCAGCGGCCCGCGCGGATCGCTCTCCTTCCGCATTTCTACGGCCGTGAAGGGGGCATCATCGACGCGGATACCGACCTTCTCCACAGGCGTGACCAGGAAATAGCGATCGCCCTCGCGCTTGAGGATCGTCGAGAACAGCCGCACCAGCGCAGGCCGCCCGATTGGCGTGCCCATGTAGTACCAGCTACCATCACCGGCGATTCGCATGTCGAGATCGCCGCAGAATGGCGGATTCCATAAATGCACCGGCGGCAGTCCCTTTGTAGATGTGCCGGCCTGCGTTGCCGCCGACGTCAGCCGATCGAGTCCATTGTCGGTGGTCTGCCCTTGCTTCGCCATGGTTTGCCTTGAGTTTGCGTCCACCTTGGCACGATTGGTGCAAGATTCCATCGTCGTCGTCTGTGCAAAAGTTCCTGGCGGCCCTGCAGGTCATGTAAGGTCGCCATAACGTGATGCCGTCTATACCCCGTAATGCCGATAATATGGGGATAGTTTAACTCAACGAATACAGCGCCTTCGCATAGATTGGCATCCGCTTCCCGACAAACTGGAGCGGAACGTCCGTCCGAAAGTCGAAGATGCAGGGCAGAAGGAGCGACGGAAATGGCCGAGAGTGCCGAGAAGCTCGAGGATGCGATCGTCCGGTCGGCCGAACAGGTCTCCGGTCGAGATCCGAGCGGCAAAGGATGCGATCTCCAACGTCATCTTCGGCCAGGACCGCGTGGTGGAAAACACGCTGGTGACCATCCTGTCCGGCGGCCACGCGCTGCTGATCGGCGTCCCCGGCCTCGCCAAGACCAAGCTGGTCGAGACCTTGGGCGTGACGCTCGGCCTCGATGCGAAGCGCATCCAGTTCACGCCGGACCTGATGCCGTCGGACATTCTCGGCGCCGAGGTGCTGGACGAGAGCGCCGGCGGCAAGCGCTCGTTCCGCTTCATCGCCGGCCCGGTGTTTGCGCAACTCCTGATGGCCGACGAGATCAACCGCGCCAGCCCACGCACGCAGTCGGCGTTGCTGCAAGCCATGCAGGAGCAGCACATCACGGTTGCAGGCGCGCGCCATGACCTGCCGAAGCCCTTCCACGTGCTGGCGACCCAGAATCCCCTGGAGCAGGAAGGAACCTATCCGCTTCCCGAGGCCCAGCTCGACCGCTTCCTGATGGAGATCGACGTCGACTATCCCGATCGCGACGCCGAGCGCCGCATCCTGTTCGAGACCACCGGCGCCGAGGAGAGTGGCGCCAAGAGCGCGATGACGGCCGATGCGTTGATCGCGGCCCAGCGCCTGGTGCGGCGGCTGCCGGTCGGTGATTCCGTGGTCGAGGCGATCCTGTCGCTGGTGCGCTCGGCACGTCCGGGCCCGGAGGCCGGCGACGCCGGCAAGCTGATCGCCTGGGGGCCCGGTCCCCGCGCCAGCCAGTCGCTGATGCTGGCGGTGCGCGCCCGCGCGCTGCTCGACGGCCGCCTTGCCCCTCGATCGACGACGTGCTCGATCTCGCCGAGCCCGTGCTCAAGCACCGCATGGCGCTGACCTTCCCGGCGCGCGCCGAGGGACGCACCATTCCGGACGTGATCCGGCAACTGAAGGGCCGGATTGGCTGATGGCCGCAGCGACAGGGCACGCCGACAAGGAGATTCTCGCGATACGGCGTGCCGATGGCGAAAGCCGGACGCTGGCATCATCGCTGCCGCGGCTGGTGCTGGAAGCGCGCCAGATCGCCGCCAACGTGATCCATGGCCTGCATGGCCGGCGCCGCGCCGGCTCCGGCGAAAGCTTCTGGCAGTATCGCCGCTTCGTCTCCGGCGAGCCGTCACAACGTGTCGACTGGCGCCGCTCCGCGCGTGACGATCATCTCTATGTCCGCGAGCAGGAATGGGAGGCCGCTCACACCGTGTGGATCTGGCCGGACCGCTCGCCCTCGATGGCCTTCGCATCGAAGGGCGCGCGCGACAGCAAGCTCGAGCGCGCCCTGATCGTGACCTTCGCCCTGGCCGAGCTGCTGGTCGCCGGCGGCGAACGCGTCGGCATTCCCGGCCTGATCAATCCGACCGGAAGCCGCAACGTGATCGACCGAATCGCGCAGGCGATGCTGCATGACGAGGCTGTCAGGCCGAGCCTGCCGCCGTCCTTCGTCCCCTCGGCGCTCGCCGAGATCGTCGTGCTGTCGGACTTCTGGTCGCCGATCTCCGAGATCAGCACCATGCTGGCCGGGCTGTCCGCCTCCGGTGCGCACGGCACGATGGTGCAGGTGGTCGATCCCGCCGAAGAGACATTCCCTTATTCCGGCCGCGTCGAGTTCGTCGAGCCGGAAGGCGGCGAGGTGATCACGGCCGGCCGCGCCGAGAGCTGGGCGCAGGACTACGTCGCCCGCGTGGCGCTGCATCGCGACCAGATCCGCGCCGAGACCGGCAAGCTCGACTGGCTGTTCACGACCCACACCACCAGCCGCTCCGCCGCCGAGCTGCTGCTGTTCCTGCATGCCGGCATGACCACGGCCAAAGGCAACGCGCGCGGCAGCGTCAAAGTGGGCGCTGGCCCCGGAGGGCTCGGCGCATGATGGGCCTGCCGCTGTCGTTCGCCGAACCGCTGCTGCTGACCGGTCTCATCAGCCTGCCGGTGCTGTGGTGGCTGCTGCGGGTGATGCCACCACGGCCGCGCCGCATCGAGTTTCCGCCGACCCGGCTGTTGTTCGACATCACCCCCAAGGAAGAGACGCCGTCCCGCTCGCCCTGGTGGCTCACCCTGCTGCGGCTGATCGCGGCGGCGCTGGTGATCTTCGCCGCAGCCGGTCCGATCTGGAATCCGCGCACCGAAGCCGTCGGCAGCAAGGCGCCGCTGGTGCTGCTGCTCGACGACAGTTGGAGCGCGGCCGCAAGCTGGGACACGCGCATCCGTGCCGCCGACGAGATCATCGCCAATGCCGATACCGACCGCCGCGGCGTCGCGCTGATGCCGCTGTCGGAGCCCGCGCGTGACCTCACCTTGATGCCGGCCGGCGCGGCGCGCGTCGCGCTGCGCCAGATCGCACCCAAGGCCTACACGACCGAGCGCGCCGATGCGCTGCCGCAGCTCGACCGCTTCCTGAAGGCAACCGGCGATGCCGAGATCATGTGGTTCTCCGACGGCGTCGATCCCGGCCGCGGCAGCGAATTCGTGACGGGTCTCGCCAAGACCATCGGCGACCGCAGCCTGACCGTGTTCGAAGGCGGCACGCCCTCGCCGCTGGCGCTCGCGGGCGCCGAGAACGCAGCCGCCAAGATGACCGTGAAGGTGCTGCGCGCGGATCTCTCCGTTCCGGGCGGCATCGTGCGCGCGCTCGATGCCAAGGGCTCGCCGCTCGGCGAGGCACAATTCAGCTTTGCCGCCGGCGCGCACGACGCCGAGGCGAGCTTCGACCTGCCGGTCGAGCTGCGCAACGACATCACCCGGATCGAGATCGCCGGCGAGCGCTCGGCCGGCGCCGTGCAGTTGCTCGACAAGCGCTGGCGCCGCCGCGCCGTCGGCATCGTCTCCGGCGCCACCAGCGACACCGCGCAGCCGCTGCTCGCACCAACCTTCTATCTCACCCGCGCGCTGTCGCCGTTCGCCGATCTCAGGCTCGGCGATCGCGGCGCCCCGCAGCAGGTCATCACGCAGTTCCTCGATCAGAAGGTGCCGATGATCGTGATGGCCGACGTCGGCACGCTGTCGCCGGAGCTGCGCGACCGTCTCGACGGCTGGATCGAGAATGGCGGCGTGCTGGTGCGCTTCGCCGGCCCGCGCCTGGCGCAGGGCGACGACGACCTCGTGCCGGTGAAGCTGCGCCGCGGCGGCCGCACCCTGGGCGGCAGCCTGACATGGGAGAAGCCGCAGCACCTGGCCGCGTTCGCCGCCGACGGCCCGTTCGCCGGCATCACGGTCCCGAAGGACGTCACCGTCAACCGCCAGGTCCTCGCCGAGCCCGACGCCGTGCTGGCGACCAAGAGCTGGGCCTCGCTGGAGGACGGCACGCCGCTGGTCACCGGCGAGCATCGCGGCAAGGGCCTGATCGCGCTGTTCCACGTCAGCGCCGACATGCGCTGGTCGGATCTGCCGATGTCGGGCGCCATGGTCGAGATGCTCCGCCGCATCGTCGACATGTCCGGCTACACCTCGACGCCTGGACCGGGTCCCGCCGGCGAGACCGCCAAGGCGACGCTGGCGCCGCTGCACATCCTCGACGGCTTCGGCGCCTTCGGACCGCCGCCTTCGACCGCCAAGCCGCTGCCGGCCGATTTCAACGACCGGGCCTCGATGGATCATCCGCCCGGATTCTATGGCCCAGCCGAGGGACCCACCGCAGTGAACACGCTCAGCCCCGCCGATCGCATTCTGCAGCTCGACACGGCAGCGCTGCGTGCCAACCGCGCCAGCTACACCACCGCCGAGCCGCGCGATCTCCGGGGCATCCTGCTGTCGACCGCACTGCTGCTGTTCCTGATCGACGCGGTCATCGTCGCTCTCCTCGGCGGCGCGCTGGCCTCGCTCGCACGGCGGCGGCGTGCAGCACCCGCGTCCATCGCGCTTGCGGTGCTTGCAACCGGCGCCCTGCTCGCCGTCGCAATGCCGACCACCGCGCGCGCCGATGCGGCAAGCGACGATTTCGCGATGCGCGCGGTATCGCAGACACGGCTTGCCTATGTCGTGACCGGCAATGCCGACGTCGATTCCATCGTCAAGGCCGGGCTGACCGGACTGACCTTGTTCCTGGCGCAGCGGACTGCGCTTGAAGCCGGCGATCCCATCGGCGTCGATCCCGCCCATGACGAGCTTGCGTTCTTCCCGCTGATCTACTGGCCGATCGTACCGGGCACGCCCAAGCCGCCGCAGGACGCCATCAACAAGATCGACGCCTACATGAAGCAGGGCGGCACGGTGATCTTCGACACCCGCGACGCGGTCGAGGCGCCACCCGGCGAGAACGGCGCGCAACAGACACCGGGCATGCAGTCGCTGCGTGAGATCCTGTCCTCGCTCGACGTGCCCGAGCTCGAGCCGGTCCCGCGCGAGCACGTGCTGACCAAGACGTTCTATCTGCTGCGGGACTTCCCCGGCCGCTTCACCACAGGCCAGACCTGGGTCGAGGCGCTGCCGAAAGATGAGGACGAGGACAGTGCCTCCCGTCCGGCGCGCGGCGGCGACGGTGTCTCACCGATCATCATCACCTCCAACGACCTCGCCGGCGCCTGGGCCATCCGCCCCGACGGCCAGGCCATGCTGCCGATGGTTCCCGGCGAGCCGCGCCAGCGCGAATTCGCCTTCCGCGCCGGCGTCAACATCGTGATGTACACGCTGACCGGCAACTACAAGGCCGATCAGGTGCACGCACCGGCGCTGATCGAACGGCTCGGGCAGTGACGATGCGCGTCGTCGGTCTCGATATCGCAACAACAATGGTTGTCATGGCCGGGCTTGACCCGGCCATCCACGAGCAGCGACGCACGCTGCGCGACGTGGATGCCCGGCACGAGGTCGGGCATGACGACAACTGCGAGTTTGCCTCATGAACTACGGCATCGCGTTCACACCTCTGGTTCCGCCGATCGTGCTTTGGCTTGCGATCGGCGCGATCGTCGTCATCGCCGCGCTGCTGTTGCTCGGCCGCTCGCGCTCGGCCTGGATCCGCGTCACCGCGCTGGCCTTGATCGCGCTCGCGCTCGCCAATCCGCAGTTCACGCGCGAGGACCGCGAGCCGCTGAGCTCGGTCGCCGCCGTCGTGGTCGACAAGAGCCCGAGCCAGAATTTCGGTGACCGCAACAAGCAGACCCAGGCGGCCCAGGAGTCGCTGGTCGACAGCTTGAAGAAGATCAAGGGCCTCGAGGTCCGCGTCGTCGATGCCGGCCAGGCCGACGGCGAGACCGACGGCACCCATCTGTTTAGCGCGCTGACCTCGGCGCTGTCGGACGTTCCCGTCGATCGGGTCGCGGGCGCCTTCATGATCACTGATGGTCGCGTGCACGACATTCCCGGCAACGTCGCCGCGCTCGGATTCCAGGCCCCGCTGCAGGCCCTGATCACGGGCCAGAACGCCGAGCGTGACCGCCGCGTCGCGATCACCGCCGCCCCCGCTTCGGCATCGTCGGCCAGCCGCAGACCATCAGCTTCCGGCTCGACGACCAGGGCGTCAGCGGCGCCAGCGCCAAGGTCGTGATCCGCCGCGACGGCGAGGTCATCAGCGAGCGCACCTTGACCAGCGGCCAGGCCGCCAATGTCGACGTCGACGTCAAGCACGAAGGCCAGAACATCGTCGAGATCGAGGCCTCGCCGCTCGACAACGAACTGACCCTCGTCAACAACCGCGCGGTGGTCTCGATCGATGGCGTCCGCGACAAGCTGCGCGTGCTCCTGGTGTCGGGCGAGCCGCATTCGGGCGAGCGTACCTGGCGCAACCTGTTGAAGTCGGACGCCAGCATCGATCTCGTCCACTTCACGATCCTGCGGCCGCCGGAGAAGCAGGACGGCACCCCGATCAACGAGCTGTCGCTGATCGCTTTTCCGACTCGCGAGCTGTTCCAGCAGAAGATCAACGAATTCCAATTGATCATCTTCGACCGCTATGCCCGCCAGGGCGTGCTGCCGGTCGCCTATTTCGACAACATCGCGCGCTACGTCCGCAATGGCGGCGCGGTGCTGGTCTCGGCCGGCCCGGACTACGCCTCCAACACCAGCATCTGGCGCACACCGCTCGACTCGGTGCTTCCCGCCGAGCCGGTCGGCGTCACCGAGAAGCCGTTCTATGCGCATCTCTCCGACGCCGGCAAACGCCATCCGGTGACGCGCGGCCTCGAAGGCTCGGGTTCGGAGCCGCCGCGCTGGAGCCGCTTCTTCCGCACCGTCGAGACGCGCAACGCTGTCAGTCCGCCGGTCATGACCGGCGCCGACGGCAAGCCGCTGCTGCTCTTGTCGCGCTTCGGCGCCGGGCGTGTCGCGCTCCTGCTGTCCGACCACATCTGGCTGTGGGCGCGCGGCTATGAAGGCGGCGGCCCGCATCTCGATCTGCTCCGGCGCACGTCGCACTGGCTGATGCAGCAGCCCGATCTCGACGAGGAGGCCCTGCGGCTGCAGGTACAGGGCAAGGATCTCGCCGTCATCCGCCAGACCATGGGTGACACCGTGCCGCCGGTCACCGTCACCTCGCCGTCCGGCCAGACGCGTGAGCTGACGTTGAGCCAGGGCGATCCCGGCGAATGGCGCGCGACCTTGCCGGCCAACGAACTCGGCCTGTGGCAGGCGACCGACGGTACCTTGAAGGCGCTGATCAATGTCGGCCCGACAAATCCGAAGGAATTCTCCGAGGTCACCTCGACCACCGAAACCCTGAAGCCGCTGGCACAGGCGACCGGCGGCGACGCCCGCCGCATCGCCGACGGGTCCGGCATCGACATGCCGCGCATCGTGCCCGTCAGGTCATCGACGCTGTTCAGCGGCGATGGCTGGATGGGCGTGCGGATGCGCGACGCCAGCGTCGTCAGGGGCGTGGGCGTACTGCCGATGTTCGCGGGCGTGATCGGCCTCTTGCTGCTGCTCGGCGCGCTCGCCGCCACCTGGGTGCGCGAGGGTCGCTGATACGAAGACACGAGCGCGCGCCACCGCGGCGTGCGACGTGGCGCGAAGGGCACAGCGACGGGGATTCCAGCCGCCGTCGCAGTGCGCTGATTGACAGGTGTGAAGCCCTCCTGCGATGTTATACTGTAACAACGGTTGAGCCTCTCAGCCGAATGGGGTGGCCTATTCACATGAGCCAGAGCTGGCGATGAGCTGGTTTCGCGCGAACATCAGGAATGTCTCGCGGCTGGCGCTGTTTGCGCTGGCGCTGCAATTCGCGCTCGCGTTCGGCCACGTTCATTGGGTTTCCGCGCAGGCCCTCGACGGCGGTCGGAGCACGACCGCGCAGGCCCATACCGGCTCTCCTCCAGCAGGCCAGGACCCCGACCAGCAGCCCTCCGCTGACGGCTGCGCCATCTGCGCCGTCATGGCGATGGCGCAATCCATCCTGCTGTCGCCGGCGCCGGTTCTGACGCCTCCTGAAGCGGTCGCATTTCGTCTGCCCGATGCGATCACCGCCGCTGTCGCGACCGTCGTCGTCGACACCGCCTTCCAGCCGCGCGCTCCTCCCACCGCCTGATCTGAGCCGCTCGAAACGCTGCCCCGCTGCGCGTGAGCGCATGGCGGCCGCGTGCAGGAATGGGTCCGTCGCAAGCCGACGGCAGGCGCATCCCGCCAGCAAAGAAAAGACGTGGGACGCCTGATCAGGATCAGGAATTGAAAGATGTTGTCGAGAGCCTTGATGTCGGGCTGCAGCGCCGCAGCCATGTTGTGCGTTTTGGGCGCGCCCGCGCGCGCTGACGATCCTGCGAAGCCGGCGGCCGAACTGCCCGAGGTCACCGTGACCGCACCGAGCCCGATCCGGGCCCGCAAGCCGGTGGTGCCGCGGCCCAATCCCGCCGCGCGCGTGGCCCGGAGCGGCCCACGCACGCCGGCGCCCGTGCGCGAGGCACAGACGACCGCGCCGCCCCCGCCGCAGCAGGGCGTAACGCCCATCATCACCAACCAGTTCGCGACCGTCACCGTGGTGCCGAACGAGGAGTTGCGCCGCTCCGGCGCGGCCACGCTCGGCGATCTCCTGAATTCCAAGCCGGGCATCACCGGCTCGAGCTTCGCGCCGGGCGCATCGAGCCGGCCGATCATCCGCGGCCTCGACGTCAACCGCGTCGGCATCGTCGAGAACGGCATCGGCGGTGGCGGTGCGTCCGATCTCGGCGAAGATCATTTCGTGCCGATCGATCCGCTCACCAGCGACCAGATCGAGGTCGTCCGCGGCCCGGCGGCGCTACGCTACGGCTCGACCTCGATCGGCGGCGTCGTCAGCGCCACCAACAACCGCATCCCGCAGGCCCTGCCGACCTGTTCGACCGCGCCGTTCCAGACCTATGGCCTGCCGGCGAGCGCACCGGCCGCGGGCAGCGCACCCTGCGTCACCGCGGAAACGCGCACCTCCTTCAGCTCGGTCGATCGCGGCGTCGAGGGCGGCGTGCTGCTCGATGCCGGCGGCGGCAATTTTGCGCTTCATGCCGACGCCTATGGCCGCAAGACCGGCGACTATTCGATTCCAGGCTACCCCTATCTGTTCGACCAGACCCGCCCGGTGAACGGCCGGCAGCCGAACTCTGCCGTGCAGAACGATGGCGCCTCGCTCGGCGGCAGCTACTTCTTCTCAGGCGGCTTCGTCGGCGCTGCGATCACGCAGACCGATGCGCTCTACCACATCCCCGGCATCGACGGCGCCGACAGCCGGACCCGGATCGACGCGCACCAGACCAAGATCACCGCCAAGGGCGAATACCGTCCCGACTCCGCGGCGATCGACGCGATCCGGTTCTGGGCCGGTGCGACCGACTATCGGCACAACGAGATCGGCCTTGCCGATGTCGCCGATCCGACCACCGACGGCGTGCGCCAGACCTTCACCAACCGCGAGCAGGAAGCCCGCGTCGAGATGCAGATGATGCCCGTCAATCTGCGCTTCGCCACGCTGACGACCGCCTATGGCGTGCAGGCCGGGCACCAGGAGCTGAATGCGCCGAGCCCCGACAACCCCGGCTCGGTGTTCAACGGCCTTTTCGGCCCCAACACCAACAACCGCGTCGCCGGCTACGTCTTCAACGAGTTCGCCTTCTCGCCCTCGACCAAGGCGCAGGTCGCCGGCCGGATCGAGCACGTCGCTTTGAACGGCTCGACGCCGGACTTTCCGGTCGACTACCTGCCCGACGGCACGCCGCAAGCCAACATCGCCCGCAATCCGTCATACACGCCCAAGAGCGCGAGCGTCGGCCTGTTGCAGAACCTGCCCGGCGATCTCGTCGCGAGCGTCACCGCGCAGTATGTCGAGCGCGCGCCGAAGCCAGCCGAGCTGTTCTCGCGCGGGGGCCATGATGCGACCGCAACCTTCGACATCGGCAATCCGAACCTGACCATCGAGACCGCCAAAACCGTCGAGGCCGGGCTGCGCAAGGCCACCGGCCCGTTCCGCTTCGAAGCCACGGCCTACTACACGCAGTTCAGCAACTTCATCTATCGCCGGCTGACCGGGGTGATGTGCGACGACGATTTCGCCTCCTGCGGCACCACGGGCACGGCGCTGAATCAGGCGGTCTACTCGCAGCGCAACGCGCTGTTCCGCGGCTTCGAGTTCCAGAGCCAGTTCGATGTCGCTCCGCTCGGCAGCGGCATCTGGGGCATCGAGAACCAGTTCGACGTCGTCCGCGCCACCTTCGCGGACGGCACCAACGTGCCGCGGATTCCGCCGATGCGCGTCGGCGGCGGCCTGTTCTGGCGCGATGCCAACTGGCTGACCCGCATCAACCTGCTGCACGCCTTCGCGCAGAACGACATCGCCCAGATCGCGGAGACGCCGACGCCCGGCTACAACCTGCTCAAGGCAGAGGTCAGCTACCGCACCAAACTCGATCCGAACATGTTCGGCGCACGCGAGATGCTGGTCGGCCTTGTCGGCAACAATCTGTTGAACGAGAAGATCCGCAACTCGGTGTCCTACACCAAGGACGAGGTGCTGCTGCCCGGCATCGGCGTGCGGATCTTTGCCAACCTCAAATTCTGATTCGAGGAGGGGCGCAGAACGCGACCAATCTGCGCCCCCTCCTTCGTCATTGCGAGGAGCGAAGCGACGAAGCAATCCAGAGTCGTGGGCGGAACTCTGGATTGCTTCGCTTCGCTCGCAATGACGGAGAGACAGAGACTACTTCGCGTAATCCCAATCGGGCCGGATCGCTCCCTCGACGCCCTCGAACGCGCCCTCGATCAGCTCGTTCACCAGCAGCCTGCTGTAATCCACCGGTCCCGGCATGATCGCCCTGCCCTTCGGCACCGCCTTGAAGCCGACGCGCGTGTAGTAGGCCGCGTCACCCACCAGCAGTATCAAGCGATGGCCCTGCGCCCGCGCGTCCGCGACCGAGCGCTCCATCAGCATGCGGCCGATGCCGTGCTTGCGGAACGGCGGCTCGACCGTCAGCGGCCCGAGCATCAGCGCCTTGGTGTCGCCGACGCAGATCGGCAGTTGCCGCACCGAGCCGACCAGCAAAGTGCCGATATGGGCGGTGAACGACAGCGCGAGCAGATGATCGACATGCTCGCGCAGCCGATAGGCGCTCAGCACGAAGCGGCCGGGGCCAAAGGTGCGTTCATGCAGCCGCTCGATCGCCTGCGCGTCGCCCGGCTTTTCGGCGGAGATCGTAATGGACAGGTCACTCATGTGGGGTGGCGAGATAGCATCCCGGAGCGGCGCGGTCCATGGCAGGCCGTCCATGGGCTGGCAGCATTCGCCCACCTCCGGGGATCACCAATGCTGATTTTCTGAGCATTCGCGCGGCGTGACCGAAGATTGTGCTAAGATGTCAAGTTTCCGGAGCTGCCCTCGCTTAACCTGTCCCAGGTCATGAGCGTTGTGGTCGCCATCGCGGCCGCTTGGACCGCTCTGACGCAGCACGAGCGGCAGGTCGAAGATGACGGGTGCGTTCCGGTCGCGCCATCGCGGCGAAACTCATGTGTTCGATGATCTCAAGACGCTGCTGGCCTGCGCCTCGCCGCGCCGGTCCGGCGATGAGCTGGCTGGCATCGCGGCCGACAGTGCCGCGCGGCGGGTGGCGGCGCGGATGGCGCTCTCCGACGTGCCGCTGCGAAGATTTCTCGATGAGCCGCTGATTCCCTATGAGAGCGACGAGGTCACGCGCCTCATCCTCGACAGCCACGATGCCGCCGCATTCGCCCCCGTCGCATCGCTGACCGTCGGCGAATTGCGCGAATGGCTGATGTCCTGGGAGGCGGACGCCGACCGGCTGGCCGCCCTCGCGCCAGGCCTGACGCCGGAGATGGTGGCCGCGGTCTCCAAGCTTTGCGGCAATGGTGATCTCGTCGCCATTGCCGCCAAATGCCGGGTCGTGACCCGCTTCCGTTCCACCATCGGCCTGGAGGGGCGGCTGTCGTCGCGGCTGCAGCCGAATGATCCGACCGACGATCCCCAGGCGATCGCCGCAGGCACACTCGACGGCCTGCTGTTCGGCATGGGCGATGCGGTGATCGGCATCAATCCCGCGACCGACAATGTCGAGGCCTGCATCCGCCTGCTCACGATGCTCGACGATCTCAGGCTCAAATTCGAGGTGCCGACGCAGTCTTGCGTGCTGAGCCACGTCACGACCTCGATCCAGGCGATCGAGAAAGGCGCGCCGCTCGATCTCGTGTTCCAGTCGATCGCCGGCACCGAGGCCGCGAATGCCGGCTTCGGCGTGACCTTGGCGCTGCTCGCCGAGGCGCAGGATGCCGCCTTGTCGCTGAAGCGCGGCACGGTCGGCAACAACGTCATGTATTTCGAGACCGGCCAGGGCGCGGCGCTGTCGGCCGATGCCCATCACGGCCTCGACCAGCAGACCGTCGAAGCCCGCGCCTATGCCGTCGCGCGCGCCTTCTCTCCCCTGCTGGTCAACACCGTGGTGGGCTTCATCGGCCCTGAATATCTCTACGACGCGAAAGAGATCATCCGCGCCGGACTCGAGGATCATTTCTGCGCCAAGCTGCTCGGCGTGCCCATGGGCTGCGATGTCTGCTACACCAACCATGCCGAGGCCGACCAGGACGACATGGACGATCTGGCGCTGCTGCTTGCGGCGGCCAACGTCAATTTCCTGATCGCGGTGCCCGGCGCCGACGACATCATGCTCAACTATCAGAGCCTGTCGCATCACGACGTGATGCGGCTGCGGCATCTGCTCGGCCGCCGCCCGGCGCCGGAGTTCGAGGCCTGGCTGGCGCGGATGGGCCTGCTCGACCACAGCGGCCGCGTGCCGCCATTGCCGGGCAGCGCGCCTTCCGTCGCCCGGCTGATCGGCCAGGGGCGCGGGCATGAGGGACGATCCGTTCGACCTGCTGCGCAGGATGACGCGCGCCCGCGTCGCGCTCGGCCGCGCCGGCGACGGGCTTCCGACGGCTGCGAAGCTGGAATTCCAGATGGCGCATGCGCTCGCGCGCGATGCCGTATGGGGCAAGGTCGATTTCGACGGCATCGCCGCCGCCCTCGCGCCGCGCGAGGTGATCAAGGTCGCGAGCGCAGCGCCGGACCGCGCCAGCTATCTGCGCCGACCCGACCTCGGACGCCGCCTCGCCGCAGAGGAGGCCGCCAGGCTGAATTCCGGTCCGCACGATCTCGTCTTCATCATTGCCGACGGACTGTCGGCGGATGCCGTCGAAAGCCATGCCGCCGCTGTCGTGATCGCCACCGAGGCACGTCTGACGGGCCTGTCCATCGGACCGATCGTGCTGGCTTCGCAGGCCCGCGTGGCGCTGGGTGACGATGTCGGCGCCGCGATGCGCGCCCGGCTGGTGGCGGTCCTGATCGGCGAGCGCCCCGGGCTGTCGGCCGCGGATTCTCTGGGCGTGTATCTGACGATGACCCCCGCGCCGGGCCTGCGCGACAGCGCCCGCAACTGCATTTCCAACATTCACGACCACGGGCTCTCGGCCGAGCGCGCCGCCGACAAGCTGGCCTGGCTGGTGCGCGAGGCGCTGCGGATCGGCGTCACCGGCATCGGCCTCAAGGAGGCGGCGCCGGACACCGCGATCGCGATGACACACCCCAAACCACAAATCACCCATCACAAACCGACAGGAGCGACTGGACATGAGTGACGAGGCCAAACCGACGCTTTCGAAGAGCCTGACCGGACTCCATCTGTGGGGCATCGCGGTCGGGCTGGTGATCTCCGGCGAATATTTCGGCTGGAGCTATGGCTGGGACAAGGCCGGCACGCTCGGCTTCCTCGTCACCACGATCTTCATCGCGGTGATGTATACGACCTTCATCTTCTCCTTCACCGAGCTCACCACCGCGATCCCGCATGCCGGTGGTCCGTTCGCCTATTCCTATCGTGCCTTCGGCCCGCTCGGCGGCTTCGTCGCCGGCTTTGCGACGCTGATCGAATTCGTGTTCGCGCCGCCCGCCATTGCGCTGGCCATCGGCGCCTATCTCAACGTCCAGTTTCCGGGGCTGTCGCCGAAGACGGCCGCGCTCGGCGCCTATCTGGTGTTCATGGCCCTCAACATCGCCGGCGTATCGATCGCCGCGACGTTCGAGCTGTTCGTCACGGTCCTGGCGATCGCCGAGCTCCTGGTGTTCATGGGCGTCGTGTCGCCCGGTTTCTCCTTCGCCAACTTCGCCGCCAACGGCTGGGCCGGCGAGAATTCGTTCTCGCTGACGAGCATCGGCGGCATCGTCGCAGCGATCCCCTTCGCAATCTGGTTCTTCCTGGCGATCGAAGGGGCCGCCATGGCCGCGGAGGAGACCAAGAACCCGACCAAGACAATTCCGCTCGCCTACATCGCCGGCATTCTGACGCTCGTCGTGCTCGCCTTCGGCACCATGATCATGGCCGGCGGCGTCGGCGACTGGGCGAAGCTCGCCAACATCAACGATCCGCTGCCGCAGGCGATGAAGATCGTGGTCGGCGAGAACTCCGGCTGGCTGCACATGCTGGTATGGATCGGCCTGTTCGGACTGATCGCCTCGTTCCACGGCATCATCATGGGCTACTCGCGGCAGATCTTCGCGCTGTCGCGCGCCGGCTTCCTGCCGGCCAAGCTCGCCGCGCTGCACCCGACCTGCCGCACGCCGCATTGGGCGATCCTGGCCGGCGGCGTGATCGGCATCGCCGCGATCTACTCCGACGAGCTCATCCAGTTCGCCGGACAGACGCTGACGGCGAACATCGTCACCATGAGCGTGTTCGGCGCGCTCGTGATGTACATCATGAGCATGGCCGCGCTGTTCCGCCTGCGCGCCACCGAGCCCAATCTTATCAGACCGTTCAAGGCGCCGCTCTATCCCGTGCTTCCGGCCGTGGCCCTGGTCTGCGCGACGGTGTCGCTGCTCACGATGATTTGGTTCAACCTGCAGGTGTTCGCGGCCTTCGTGGTACTGTTCGCCGCCGGCCTGCTGCTCTATCGTCTGACGGCGGGCAAGCGCACCACGGGCGCGAATGACAACCTGCTCGACATCGCCTTGACCGAAGCCCGCGCCATGGCCGACTGATCCGACCGGATCGCGACAAGTCTCGATCGAGGGCCCTCCGCGCCATCTGCCTGCGCGGAGGGTTTTTCAATTGCCTGCTACAGCAGGCATGTGACTTGCATAACTACGAGGTGTGAACCGACGACGCATTTCCTCAAAGGCGAGGATTTCATGGCACATCATCCGCAGGATCGGAGCCGCAACATTCTGGCCGCCGCGGCCACCGGCGTCGCCGATTTCATCGCCCAGACCGGCGGGCGTCCCGAAGCCGTGTTCGAGCGGATCGGCATCGATGCGACCTGTCTCGGCGAGACCCGCCGCGCGCTCGACCTCGCCGACTATGTCGCGATGATGGAAGATGCCGCGCAGGAGACCGGCAACGACAATTTCGGTCTTTGGTTTGGCCAACGCTACCAGCCGCGAATGCTTGGCCTGATCGGCGAGATCGCACTCGCAGCGCCGACGCTCGGCTCGGCGATCGAGCATCTCGCGCTGTGGTTTCCCTGGCATCAGCAGGCGACCGAGACCCGCTTGACGCGCCACCACGGCCTGCTGCGGCTCGAATATCGCATTCTCGACGGCTCGATCGTCGATCGCCGGCAGGACGCCGAGCTGACAATGGGCATGTTCGCGAATGTCTTCCGCGCCTGCCTGCCATCGGGCTGGGCGCCCGACATGGTGCTGTTCGAACATGCCCGGCCGGCCGCCTGGCGCGATCATGAGGCAGCCTTCGATGCCGACGTCGAATGGTCGCAAGGCACCAATGCGCTGGTGTTTCGCGACCGCGGCCTGGACCGCGCCATGCCCCAGGCCAATCTGTTTCGCCTGCAGCGGCTGACGACCGATCTCGCCGGTGTCGCGGGCTCCTGCGGCACACCCGCGTTCCTTGATCTGGTCCGTGGCGAGATCAGGCGGCGGTTGTCGGCCGGCACGCTGCATCTCGAGGAGGTCGCCGAGGCGCTATCGACCACGTCGTGGACGTTGCAGCGCCGGCTCGCCGAGTTCGGCGCCACCTTCTCCGACCTCGTCGAGGCGACGCGGCTCGACCTCGCCCGCCACTATCTGCGCCAGGCGCATCTGCCGCTCGGCGACGTCGCCTTCCTGCTCGGCTATTCCGAGGCGTCCGCGTTCTCCCGCGCGTTCTCGCGCTGGGCCGGCTGCAGCCCGCGGCAATGGCGCCAACGGTCATTGCAGGCGACGGCTCGCAGCTAAGGCCACGCCACCGGCGTCAATCGGCCGGCATCGTCTTCTCGACCAGCCGCACCCAATAGGACGCGCCGTGGCCGAGGATGTTGTCGTTGAAGCGATAGGCCGGGTGATGGCAATCCTTGCCGTCGCCCATGCCGAGGAACACGAAGGCGCCGGGACGGGCCTGCAGCATGAAGGCGAAGTCCTCGGCGCCCATCAGCGGCGGCGCATTGTCGACCACCCGCTCCGCGCCGACGACGTCGCGGGCGACGTCAGCGGCGACGCCGGTCTCGCGCGCATGATTCATCGTGATCGGGTAGAGCCGCGTGTATTTCGTGGTCGCCTCGCCGCCATAGGTGCGGGCGATGCCGTCGGCGACCTCGGCAATGCGGCGCTCCACCAGGTCCTGCACCTCGGGATCGAGCGTGCGCACGGTCCCCTTCAATTCGACGGTCTCCGGAATGACGTTCATCGCCGTGCCGGCCTCGACGACGCAGATCGAGATGACCGCCGACTTGATCGGATCGACGTTGCGCGACACGATCGACTGCAGCGCGGTGATGATGTGCGCGGCGATCAGCACGCTGTCGACCGCCTTGTGGACCCCGGCACCGGCATGCCCGCCCTTGCCGCGGACGGTGATCTCGAGCTGGTCCGACGACGCCAGCATCGGGCCCGGCCGCAGCGCGAACACGCCTTCGGGCACGCCCGGCGCGTTGTGCAGGCCGTAGACCTCCTGGATGCCCCAGCGGGTCATCAGCCCATCGTCGACCATCGCCTTGCCGCCGGCGCCGCCCTCCTCGGCCGGCTGGAAGATCACGATCGCCGTGCCGTCGAAATTGCGCGTGTCCGCGAGATGCTTGGCGGCCCCCAGCAGCATCGCGGTATGGCCGTCATGGCCGCAGGCATGCATCAGGCCCGGCGTCTTCGACGCATAGGGCACGCCCGAGGCTTCCTCGATCGGCAGCGCGTCCATGTCGGCGCGCAGGCCGATGGTACGCCCCGAATCCGTCTTGCGGCCCCGGATGACGCCGACCACGCCGGTGCGTCCGATGCCGGTCACCACCTCGTCACAGCCGAATTCGCGCAAGCGCTCGGCGACGATGCCGGCGGTGCGGTGCACCTCGTACATCAGCTCCGGATGTTCATGGAAATCATGGCGCCAGGCGGCCATGTCATCGGCGAGCGCGGCGATGCTGTTGAGAATGGGCATGGAGGCGGTGTTCTCGTTCAGGACATTGACGCCCGAACCATGACCGGAACGACGGGTGGACACAAGCTTTCGCCTACGTCAGCCCTCGATCGGGGCGTGTGACAGGTACGCTAGCAGCTTCATCTCGCGGCGGCCACGGGTGACGGTGTCGAGCACCAGGCCCGACGAGGCCGACAGCAGCGCCATGATCATCAGGCCCATCGATAGCACGGCGGTCGGCAGCCGCGGCACCAGCCCGGTCTCGATATAGGTGACGAAGATGGGAATCGCGAAGCCGATCGAGACCAGCGCGAGGAAGATGCCGATCGCGCTGAAGAAGCGCAGCGGCTTCTCCGAACGATAGAGCTTCAGGATCGTGCCGAGGATGCGGAAGCCATCGCGCCAGGTGTTGAGCTTGGAGACGGACCCTTCGGGCCGCGCGTAGTATGGCGTCGCGAGCTCGGCGACGGGCAGCGCCAGCTCCAGCGCATGCACGGTGAGCTCGGTCTCGATCTCGAAGCCGTCGGAGAGCACGGGAAAGGATTTGACGAAACGGCGCGAGAATACGCGGTAGCCGGACAGGATGTCCTTGAAGGCCTGGCCGAACACCTCGGCGAGGAAGCTCGTCAGCATCCAGTTGCCGGTGCGATGGCCCATGCGGTAGGCGGCCTGCTCCTGGTCGACACGCAGGCCCACCACCATGTCGAGCCGCTCGCTGACGAGACGCGCGATCATGCCGGGCGCACTCGGCGCGTCATAGGTCGCGTCGCCATCGACCAGCACGTAGATGTCGGCATCGATGTCGGCGAACATGCGCCGGACGACATGGCCCTTGCCCTGCCGCCGCTCGCTCCGCACTTCCGCGCCGGCCGCCTTCGCGACCTCGACGGTGCGGTCCTTGGAATTGTTGTCGTAGACGTAGACGGTGGCCGTCGGCAGCGCCTGCTTGAAGTCGCGGACCACGGTGGCAACCGCCGCTTCCTCATTGTAGCAGGGCACCAGCACGGCGATCCGCATCGATCGTGAACTCATCGACCCCTCTCCCCCAGGGACGGGAGACTGCCCTCATTCGGTGCAGAAATTCATAATGTTCCGGCGGCAACCTGCTGTTCGGGCCGCCAGGTGGGAATGATCTTAACGCCGTCTAGCACCTCGCGCAGGCGGGACAGCGTGCCGAGCGTGGTTCCCTCCGGCAGCGCGTCGCGGGCGAAGAAGCCGGTCTCCACGATCTCGAGATTCGGCTCCGGCGGCCGGTCCTGCGTGAACCTTTTGATAACGAAGACGGCGACGTGGTCGCGCGGCGAGACGTGGCCGTTGAGGAAGATGCCGTGCAGCTCCGGCTCCCCGGAGAGCACGATCCGGCCCTCCTCGAACAGTTCCCGCGTCAGCGCCGCGATGAACGTCTCGCCGACCTCGACGCCGCCGCCCGGCAGGTGCCAACCAGAGACATAGCCATGCCTGACCAGGAACACGCGGTTTTCCGCATCCAGCACCACGCCGCGGACGCCGAGCGTCATGCCGCGGGCGAAGCGCCAATAGAGGTGGAATCCACGCCTCAACACGGGCTCGAACCGGATCCGCAGCCCGCTGAGATAAGTCGTCATCGCTGTCGTCGTCCTGGTTGTTCTTGCGCTCGCTGGCAGGGCTTGCCATGAGAGCCGGGCACCACACGAGGGATAGCACGAGATGACATCTGGGCGCGCTCGCATCCGCCATCGGCATCGAGAGGCATAATGGCTGCCTTCACGCTCGCCCACCTGTCCGACCCGCATCTCGCGCCCCAGCACAAGCCGCGTCTGTCGGAGCTCGCCGGCAAGCGCGCGCTCGGCTATCTCAACTGGACGCGCAACCGCTACAAATATCACCGCCGCGACATCCTCGATCTGCTCATCTCCGATCTGCACGCGCAGATGCCGGACCAGATCGCCGTCACCGGCGATCTGGTCAATTTCGCCCTGGAATCCGAATTCCCCATCGCCCAGGCCTGGCTGCGGACAGTGGGGCCGCCGGACAGGGTCACCGCGATTCCCGGCAATCACGACGCCTATGTGCGCTCGACGCGGCTGCGCTTCGCCGAGAGCTTTGCCGACTATTTTGGCGGCGATGCCGAGGGACCGGCAACGTTTCCGTCGCTGCGCCGGCGCGGGCCACTCGCGCTGATCAGCCTGTCCTCTGCCGTGCCTTCGGCGCCGTTCATGGCGACCGGACGGCTCGGCAGCGCACAGCTCGCGGCGCTGGAGCGGATGCTCGAATCGCTGGCGCACGAGCAGCTGTTCCGCGTGCTGCTGGTGCACCATCCGCTGCGCTCGGCCAATCGGATGAAGCGGCTGACCGACGCCGAGAAGCTGACCTCGCTGCTCGCGCGCCACGGCGTCGAGCTGATCCTGCACGGCCATGACCACGTGCATTCGACGATCTGGATCGACGGCCCGGAGCGCAAGATCCCGGTCGTCGGCGTGCCCTCGGCCTCCTCGATCGCGCATGGCCACTATCCGGCCGCGGCCTACAACATGTTTGCCATCAGCAGCGACGGCAATCACTGGCGCTGCGACATGACCGTGCGCGCCGTCAACGAGGCGCTGCGCGTGCGCGAGATCCGCGAGGTCCGCCTGCTTTGAGTCGCGGCCAAGCCCTCAGATCTGCTGCAGGCTCGCATAAAACGCGACGCCGAACAGCGACAGTGCGCCGAGGACGAAGCCGAGCACGAACGGCCAGACCCCGCCGCGCCGCCGCGGCGCCTCGGTGGTCTCCCTCGCCTGAGCCCGGGCGACACTGAAGGCGCGCTCGCGCTCGACCATGCGGCGGGCGACGTAGTCGGTGACGGCCTTCACGATCGCACCGATGTCGTGCGACTCGGCGAGTACGACGCGGCCGTTGCGGGTATCCTGCACGAAGCGATACTGCCGCTTGTCACGCCCCATCACGACGTGGGCGACGACGTCGATCCACAACCGCGGCGTCTCGCCTTGGCTGATGCCGCGATCGAACAGGTCGATCTGGTTCGGGACCTCGGCGAACAACGGGTCGAGCGCGTCGTTGAGGATCTCGAGCCGCGCCACCTCGGCGTCGCGCAGATCAACCACCACGCCCGTTCGGTCTGCGGCCTCGATCCGCGCCTGGCGCAGCGCTTCGCGCAGGCGCACGGGGCGGGCTTCAGTGCTGCTGTCGGCGGCCTCGGACATCGATCACGCTTTCACGGTTCGGCCCTGGTTTCGCCAGGTTCCCACCGCGTTAACCTAGCAGTAACCCAGTATTCTGCAATCCCCTTTCATCTTCAATGGGTTATAAGCACGCTGACGTAACCACCCGTGATGCGAGCACCGCCAAAACGGACGTGGGCGGCCCCTCCGGTATGACCCGGCTGAGACCGCCCCGCCCTTGGGCTCTTCCTCGAGCTTATTCAAATACCCGGCAATGCATCCCGTGCCGCTCAGGCCGCCGGAGCGCGCTGCGGCTCCTCGACGATCGAGAAGCGAACGCCGGCCTTGTGGCGGTTCTCCTCGGAGACCTCGCGCCAGCAGTCCTCGGCTTCCTTGCGCGACTTGAACGGACCCTTCACCTGGGCCGAGCCTTCCACCAGCTTGTGGAAATTCATCGAGCCGAACTCGCCGCCGATCACCCAGAAATTGCTGGTCATGAGACCCTCCTTCAACCGTCACAACTTTGACAGTGCATTGCGAATTGCGTGACAGGAGATAAACGCGAATCCGGCTGTTTCGTATAGAGCCCTTGTTTTCGAATGGTGATGTCATGTAACATCATCACTTGTCATAAATGTCATTTTGTAAAATCTGTCACAAATCCAGGACCGGCTGCCCCAGGAGACGAAGATGCCCGGCGAATCCGGAAAGAAGCTGTTCGTCGGCCCGCGCTTCCGTCGCATCCGCCAGCAACTGGGGCTGTCGCAGACCCAGCTCGCCGAGGGGCTCGGCATCTCTCCGAGCTATGTCAACCTGATCGAGCGCAACCAGCGGCCGGTCAGCGCCCAGATCCTGCTGCGGCTGGCTGAAACCTACGACCTCGACCTGCGCGATCTCGCCAGCGCCGACGAGGACCGCTTCTTCGCCGAGCTCAACGAGATCTTCTCCGATCCGCTGTTCCGGCAGATCGAGCTGCCCAAGCAGGAGCTGCGCGACCTCGCCGAGCTCTGCCCCGGCGTCACCCACGCGCTGCAGCGACTGTATGCAGCTTACGCCGAGGCGCGGCGCGGTGAGACTTTGGTGGCGGCACAGATGGCCGACCGCAACGCCGGCGGCCATTTCGAGGCCAACCCGATCGAGCGGGTGCGCGACCTGATCGAGGCCAACCGCAACTACTTCGCCGAGCTCGAGCAGCAGGCCGAAAGCCTGCGCGACGCGCTCGACGTGCCGGCCGAAGGGCTCTATGCGGCGCTCGCCGCCCGTCTGCGCGAAAAACATTCGGTGCAGACCCGGGTGATGCCGGTCGACGTGATGCGCGAGACCTTGCGCCGCTACGATCGCCACCGCCGCCAGCTCCTGATCTCCGAGCTGGTCGACGGGCCCGGCCGCACCTTCCAGCTTGCCGTCCAGCTCGGCATGGCCGAATGCCTGCCGCAGTTCGACCTCATCATCGGCCGCGCCGGCGCGCTCGACGACACCTCGCGCCGGCTCTACCGCATGACGCTGGCGAGCTACTATGCCGCCGCCGTCATGATGCCCTATACGCCGTTCCTCACTGCTGCGGAGGCGCTCAACTATGACATCAACGTGCTGGCGCAGCGCTTCAGCACCGGCTTCGAGCAGGTCTGCCACCGCCTCACCACGCTGTCGCGCCCGAACGCCCGCGGCATCCCGTTCTTCATGCTGCGCGTCGACAACGCCGGCAACGTCTCCAAGCGCTTCTCTTCGGGCACCTTTCCGTTCTCCAAGTTCGGCGGCACCTGCCCGCTGTGGAACGTGCATTCGACCTTCGACACGCCGGACCGGCTGCTGAAGCAGATCATCGAGCTGCCGGACGGCTCGCGCTATTTCTCGATCGCCCAGATGGTGCGCCGGCCGGTGGCGCCGCATCCGCTGCCGCAGCCACGCTTCGCGATCGGCCTGGGCTGCGAGATCCGCCATGCCTCGCGCCTGGTCTATGCCGCCGGCATGGACCTGGAGACGGCCGAGGGCACACCGATCGGCGTCAACTGCCGGCTCTGCGAGCGCGAGAACTGCGCCCAGCGCGCCGAGCCGCCGATCACGCGCACGCTGATCCTGGATGAGACCACGCGGCGGGTCAGTTCGTTCGCGTTCAGCAATGCCAGGGAGTTGTAGGGCCAACGCTCTCCTCCGTCCTTCCGGGGCGCGCGTAGCGCGAACCCGGAATCCACCCATCTACACGGTTTGCGGCCCGATTGATTCCGGGCTCGCGCTTTCGCGCGCCCCGGAATGACACCGAGTTTGTAGCTTCTCTCTCCGCGTCATTGCGAGCGAAGCGAAGCAATCCAGAGTCGCGCGCTGAGCTCTGGATTGCTTCGGCGCGAGGGCGCCTCGCAATGACGTGGGGAGACATGCGATCACCTCCTCGCGGCGCGTTCGCGTCCGAGCTCTGCTGACAGCTCGCCCTCCTCACACAGAGGGCGCAGGGAAGACCGGGAGCTCGCCGCCCCCATGGCCCCCGTGCGAAAGAAATGCACGGGGCAGGAACCACAGGTTCGGCTGGGACATCCCGGCCTTCCCTGCGCGATGGCTTTACGGCTTACTCCGTGCTCTCCCCAGGGACCGGCTGTCTTGCCCCTGTCATCCGCGCCATCGTCGGCGCGAACTTGATCTCAGCACCGGGAGATCAGGACCACACGGCTTGACCGTGCGCATCGGACCGTTCGTCGGCGCGATCGCTCGCGCTGCAGCCCGACACGCCCATCGCATCCCGCACCAACGCTCGTGACGACCGCGATACGCCCCTCAGATCGAGGCGGGACAAACGCATAAGACCACAATTTCTGAAAAAAGGAAAGAGAATATTCGAGGCAGGAAGAGACGAAGGTGATCAGCTTGAACGCGCAGCCCCGAAAGAGGGGCGCCGAACTTCGATTTGCGCCGCCTCGCATTGGGAAATTTCCGTGAAGCACATGCGGACGTCGGTTTGCGGGTCTTGCAGCCAGCCGGCTTGCATGAACTGGTCGACGGAAAGGTCGACGTGTTGATTGGCCGCGGCCTTGGCAATCATCATGGCTATCGCTGCGACAGGATTGACGCCGGCACCGGCCTGGGCGACTGGCTCATGGCACCCGAAGGCATGGCAGATTGTCCGGAAGTCATGAGCCTACGCGAGTGGCTGCGCTCCCGATCGGTTGACGACACGGCGGATCGACGCCGACCAAGTCGGCTCGGACTGGTCCGACGTTAGAGCATCCGTCGCGCGAACGCGTTCGACATCGTCAGGTCGCTCGCGGGACGAACGCGTTGGCCGCATCATGGTCGTCGTTCATTTGCCGTTCGGCAACGACCATCCATGGTTCAGGACGCCACGTCGGCGCTTCCCAATGGAACCCCACGCCTCCAGAGATGTTGCTCTGCAGTTCCACGCAGCAAAGTGAGAATAAGTTGAATCGCCGTCAGTTCATTCAATCTGCGGCTGCGATCCCGGTCGCCGCGTCCCTGGCGCGGAGCGCGTCCGCAGCGACGCCTGCGGCGCAGCCGTTCAGTGCAGCCACTGTGCGCGACCTCGCGCGCAATCTCGCAGCCAAGCCTTACGCCGCGCCGGACGACAAGCTGCCGGACGCATTGGCCAAGCTCGACTACGACGCCTATCGCTCGATCCGCTTCCTGCCGGATCACGCGCTGTGGCGCAGCGATAACCTGCCGTTCCAGGCGCAGTTCTTCCACCGCGGCTCGATCTACAAGGACCGGGTCGACATCTACGAGGTCGCCGAGGGCCAGGCCAGGCCCGTCGCCTATCGTCCCGAAGACTTTGCATTCGGTCAGCAGGTCCCGGCCTTCCCGGCGGCCGATCTCGGCTTTGCCGGCTTCCGCATCCATGCGCCGATGAACCGGCCGGACTACTACGACGAGGTCTGCGTCTTTCTCGGAGCTAGCTATTTTCGCGCGGTCGCCAAGGGCGAGATCTACGGGCTCTCCGCGCGCGGGCTGTCGATCGACACCGGCGAAGCCAAGGGCGAGGAGTTTCCAGTGTTCAAGGCGTTCTGGCTGGAGAAGCCGACGCCGGGTGCCACGGCAATGGTGGTGCATGCGCTGCTCGACAGCAAGAGCGCGACCGGCTCCTACCGGTTCACGATCCGTCCTGGCGAGACCACCGTGTTCGACGTCGAGGCCTCGCTGTATCCGCGTGTCGAGATCGCTCACGCCGGACTGGCGCCGATGACCAGCATGTTCTTCTTCGGACCCAACGACCGCAACGACGTCGACGACTTCCGCCCCGCCGTGCACGATTCCGACGGGCTTGCGATGTTCAACGGCAAGGGCGAGCAGTTGTGGCGCCCCCTGAGCAATCCGCGCGACCTGCAGGTCAGCGTGTTCAACGACCTCAATCCACGCGGCTTCGGCCTGATGCAGCGGGAGCGAAAATACGACGCCTATCAGGATCTGGAATCGCATTTCGAGCGGCGGCCGAGCCTGTGGATCGAGCCGATCGGCGACTGGGGTGACGGCGCGGTGGTGCTGTTCGAGATTCCGACCAAGCAGGAGATCCACGACAACATCGCCGCATTCTGGCGGCCGAAGGCGCCGCTCGCCGCGAAGGGCGAGCACAACATGACCTACCGCCTGCATTGGGGCCAGGATGCACCGAAGCCGCATGGGCTCGCGCGCGTCACCCGCACTGGCGTCGGCGTTCACGGCGAAGGCCGGCTGTTCGTGCTCGAGCTCGAGGGAGACGCCTTGAAGGATCTCGATCCGGGCCAGGTCAAAGGCGTGGTCAGCGCCGACAAGGCGGAGGTGACCAACATCGTCACGCAGCCCAACCCCGAGACGGGCGGATGGCGACTGAGCTTCCAATGCGCCGTCGATGGCGCACCGATCGAGCTGCGCGCCGAGCTCTCCGCCAATGACAAGCTCGTCTCCGAGAGCTGGATCTACCGATGGACGCCGTAACCCCGAGGCAGATACACGCGCCTCATCGCGCGGTGCTCAACGGCTTCCTTCCCGAGGAAGCGCCGCTCACGATGGAGCCGTCGCCGCTGCACCACGTTCCGGCGGCGCGACAGGCGATCACGAGCGGACCACGCATCGCAGTGCGCCGTGCGCTGATCTTCGCCGGCACGGCCGCGTTGACATTGGCGGGCTGCACCAAGATGTACGAGGTGGTCGAGGTCGGCGGCGTGACCGTGCTGGAAGGCATGGTGCTGGTGCTGTTCTCGATCCTGCTCGCCTGGATCGCCTTTGCTTTCGTGTCGGCCCTGGCCGGCTTCTGCCTGATGTTCGCACGCCGTCGCGATACGATCGCCATCGATGTCGACGGCCCTTTGCCGGATCTCTCCAGCCGCACGGCGATGCTGCTGCCGACCTACAATGAGGATCCGCATGCGGTGATGGTGCGGCTGCGCGCCATGATCGAGTCCGTGGCGGAGACCGGTCAAGCCGAGCGGTTCGACTGGTACCTGCTCAGCGACACCACCGATCCCGACATCTGGATCGGCGAGGAGGCCGCGTTCCTGGCGCTGCGCGAGGCCTGCGGCACCGATCGCGTGTTCTACCGGCACCGTGCCGACAATGTCGCCCGCAAGGCGGGCAACATCGCCGAGTGGGTACGGCGCTTCGGCGCGGCTTATGATCACATGATCATCCTCGACGCCGACAGCCTGATGAGCGGCGCGACCGTGGTGCGGCTGGCGCATGCGATGGAGCACGCCCCTCAGGCGGCGCTGATCCAGACCTTGCCCGTGATCGTCAACGGCACCAGCCTGTTCGCGCGATTGCAGCAATTCGCCGGCCGGCTCTACGGACCTGTCATCGCCGCCGGCAATGCCTGGTGGTACGGCGCCGAGGGCAATTACTGGGGTCACAACGCCATCATCCGCATCGCGGCGTTCGCGCAGGACGCGGCCCTGCCGGAGTTGCACGGGCGAAAACCGTTCGGCGGGCATATTCTCAGCCACGACTTCATCGAGGCCGCGCTGATGCGCCGCGCCGGCTGGGGAATCTACATGACGGTCGACCTCGACGGCAGCTACGAGGAAGTGCCGCCATCGCTGATCGATCACGCCGCGCGCGACCGGCGCTGGTGCCAGGGCAATCTGCAGCATCTGGCGGTGCTGCCGGCGCGCGGCCTGCACTGGGTGTCGCGGCTGCACCTGTTGATCGGCATCGGCGCCTACGTCACCGCGCCGCTCTGGTTCGCGTTCCTCGTGCTCGGCATCCTGATCTCGCTGCAGGCCAACTTCGTCCGGCCGGAATATTTCCCGAAGGGGTTTGCGCTGTTTCCGAGCTGGCCGGCGCAGGATCCGGTGCTCGCCGCCCAGGTCTTTGCCGCGACGCTCGGGCTGCTGATGGTGCCGAAGCTGCTCGCCTGCCTCGCGACCTTGTTTGCGCCGGCGCGGCGCCGCGGCTTCGGCGGCGGGCTGCGACTCTGCATCGCCGTGTTGGCGGAGACCGTGCTGGCGGCGCTGATCGCGCCCTCGATGATGATCTTCCAGTCGATCGCCGTGATCGAGATCCTGCTCGGACGTGACGCCGGCTGGCAGGTGCAGCGCCGCAGCGACGGCGGCGTGAGCCGGCAGGAGATCCATCGAAAGTTCGCGCTGCCCACCCTGTGCGGCCTCGCAATGGCTGCCAGCGCCTATGCGGTGTCGCTGCCTCTGCTCGCCTGGATGTCGCCGGTCATCGCCGGCCTCGTGCTGTCGATTCCGATCGGACTTCTGACGGGCGGCCGCAGCACCGGCGCCGGCCTGTTCGTGACACCCGAGGACCGGATGCCACCGCACGTGCTGATCCGGGCGCGGCAGCTTGCCGACGAGCCCGAGCCCCGCCGCGAGGCCGCGCTGGTCGCGCTGCAGCGGAATGCCGAGCTGCGGCGACAGCATGTCGATGCCCTGCCCGCGCCACGGCCGCGCGAGCCGGGCGACATCGATGTCGAGCTGGCGACGGCGAAGGCCAGGATCGCCGACGCCGCCTGCTTCAGGGACGCGATCGGCTTCCTCTCCCGCCGCGAGACGGTCGCCGTGCTCAACGATCGCACGACGCTCGAGCAACTCGCCAAGCTGCCGGCTTGCGAAGCGTGAGCCTGCGCTACTTGGTCAGATGCGCCGAGGCGATCGCCTGCTGGAACAGCGCGGTCAAGGCTGCGCCGATGCTGCCGCTGGAATCGACCTCGTAGTAGTAGCCGGGGCTGGCGCAGGATTTCATTGTCGTTCCGATCGAGTCGCGCCATGGCGCGATATAGGTCGTGTACCAGCTGTTGTTGGTGATCGCCAGATAGGTGGTGTAGAGCACGGCGATCTTGATGCCGCGGGCCTTCAACGCATTGCAGGTCGTCGTGTTCAGCGGCTCCTGGCAGCGGCCGCCCGAGAGAACGGTCTTGCTGCAGGTGGTCGGATAGGAATAGTCGGCGACGCCGTCGGAGACGAAGAACAGCCATTTCTGCGGGCTCGTGGAGGAGCCGTCGCCCTGGGTCGGGATGACGCCGTTCATCGCGGACATCGCGCCGTCGAAATCGCTGCACATGTCGTTGTTGTAGCCGCTGTAGGGGATCGTCATCAGGTCGAGCGCGCCGACCGACGACTTCACCGAGGACATGCTCGAGGACAGGCTGGCGATGGTCGAGAGGCCGAGCGAGCCGCAGTCGCTGCCCAGGCTGTAGACCGCCATGCGGTACTGGTTGCTGACGACCTGGCTGGCGGTCGCCGTGTCCGTGAGCGACTGCGTCGCCGACCTGACGACGTCGATGCGCATCGTCACGCCCTTCTTCTTGGCGATAGAATAATAGCTGTTGGTCTGCAGCGTCTTCTTCGAGCTGGACGTATAGGTGTCGTGGCAGGCGAAGGCGCACTTGTCGGACGTCGCATTCTGCAGCGTCGTCATGTCGGTCGTGGTTGCGCCGAGGCCCTGCGACGGCGAGTTGTCGAGCAGAACGTAGAAGTCCATGTAGGTCGGGAATGAGGCCGACGCCGACGACGAGGCCGCGACCGTCATGGTCGGATAGCCGAACATGTGCATGAAGGCCGTCTTGACCACCACGGTGGCGCTGCCGGTCACGGTCCGCGCCGTGACGCTATCACTGATATCGATGCTCAGCGAGTTCGCTGCCAGATTGTGCGCCGCCATCTGGCCGTTGAACATGTTGGTCGCCGCCGTCTTGGCGTCCGACGCGGCGCCGCGCATGGCGGTGTAGCCGGTCGCAGCCAGCATCGCGGCGTCCATCGAAGCCGACAGCTTCGCCTTGGCGCGCACGGCCATCGAATAGTCGATCGCCGAGCCGACGAAGGCGAGGATCGGGAGCAGGGCAAGCGCGAAGATGATCGCGATGTTGCCGCTCTGGTCGCGACGGAACCGCGACAGTAGCCTGAGGTATCGATTTCCGGCCAGCACGGCCACACTCCAACGAACATGGTGATGTTGCCGAGGATGTTGCGGATCAACCGTTGCATTGGAATTGATGGAATTGCCGAGAATTGGTTACGTTGCGTTTCCGATTGTCCTAAGCGGTGTCGTTGCACCACTCGAAGCGACATGACCGCCATGCGGACAGTTTCTTGGCCGGCCCGACACCGAATGCCGGACGGGGTCTCATCCGACCGGCCACCCCGATCTGCGCGGCGCCCCCTCCTCTGGTACCACGATTGCAAAGCGGCTGCGCCGATTGCATAGTCCGCGCGATTTGCAGCGCCGGGGCGCGCTGATTCTCTGGGGGAGTTGGGGACGACGATGGCGGATGCCGATCTTGATGCCGTGATCCGGCAACTGGCCAAGCAGCAGAACAGGGCCATTCTGGCGGCGGCGAAGAAGCGCAAGGACCGCTTCAACGGCATGGCCGTGAAGGCCAAGGACAAGGACGCCAAGGAGCGCTTCAAGCTGCTCGCGCGCGAGGCGATCGAGCAGGCCAATGCCGCCGCCCGGCGGCTCCTGATCTCCGCCGACAACGTCGCGGACAGCTACGCCCGCGCGATGCGCCAGGCCGCCGCCGCGGAGCTGCCCAGGAAGCCGGAGACCAAGCAGCCGGAGAAGAAGGCCGATGGTGCGGCGGCCAAGCCGCAAGCCGGCAAGGCGGCTGGCAAGGCTCCTTCGAGGCCCGCGAAGAAGGCTGCCAGGAAGACCTGAGCCGGCCGTCGAGCGCGGGACGCTGCGCCACTCCGGAAAACTCCGCTCTCGATAGCAACCATCGCCGCGCCCTTCGACTTGCCTCCGCAACATTCTGTCCGGAGGACTGTATGAAGGCGCTGGTTTGGCATGGCAAAGAGGACATTCGCTGCGACACGGTCAGCGATCCCGAGGTCGAGCATGACAGAGATGCCATCATCAAGGTGACGAGCTGCGCGATCTGCGGCTCCGACCTGCATCTGTTCCACAACTACATCCCGGCGATGATGCCCGGCGACATCATGGGCCACGAGACCATGGGCGAGGTCGTCGAGGTCGGTTCCGGCGTCAGGGCTTGCGCGAGCTGCTCGCCGGCGTACTCACACTGAAGCTACGGCTTCAGGACGACCGAGAACAGGCGAAAGCCCGCGATCTTCGGAAACGCCTCCGCGGCCTCCGGCGACACCAGGGCCACCACGGCCGCGCTCACCTCGCCATTGTTCAACCGGGTGATAGCGGTGGCCTGCCCTTCCAGCAGCAGCACCTCCGTCGCACCGGCCGCATTCATGGCCGCGGTGATCTTCGCGTTGGACTTGGCATAGCGCTCGTCGATCGCGATCACCTTGCCGCTGAGATCGCCTACTCCACGCACGGTGGGACGCGCCAGCAGCACAGCGACAAGAGGACTGTCGCCGGGTCCCTCGGGGACACGCAGCGCGGTCATCCGCTCGGCGAGCTCGGCGGCCACCGTCACCGCAGCCACCATGACGTCGCTCTGGACCTTGGCCGGATTCGCCGGGTCCGTCGTGGCGGAGGGGGTCTTGATCACCGGCGCGGGCGCGCCGTCGGCCGGCGCGACCGGATCGGGCCGCGACGTCCGCGCCGGCACCGCGAGCGGCTTTTCGATCGGTTTATCAATTGTCTTTTCAGTCGGCTTGGCGATGACGATTTGCGACTTGGCCCGGCGCTTTGCGGCGCGGGCGTGCTTGCGCTGCCAAGCCGCGCGGTGTGCGACCGCGGCGGCAGGCTTGCGGATCGTTCTGGCAGGCTCCAATGATTGCGGCGGCTGGTCGGCGACGGGACTGTCCACGCAGGGCCCACCGCTCAGATCGACGCAAGGCGAGGCCACCTGCGGCGTCACCTGGTGGCTACAGCCGGCCAGGGCCAAGGTTGAAATGACGGCCAACGCGCCGAGACAAAGCGCTCTCACTTTTCCGCTCCTGACGACTCTCCTGCGCACGAGACGCGCCTCTGCTTTGGCCTGCCATTTCAGGGGCCATCCGTTAAACTCAGACTTAAATGCCGGTCCCGGCGCGCGGCCTCAGCGAGGCGTGGTTAATGTCGCGCCCACAAAGCGGCAGCATTGGCCAGCCTCGAGCGAGAGCCCGGCGTTCCCCCAGCCGACATCGAATAGGCTTCACGCGGCCGCGGGAGCGTGCACGAATTCCGTTGATCGGATCACCGCACGCCGCCATGTTGCGGCAGGTTCGTCGCGACGCCCCGCGTTCCCTGCGCCCGCCGCGGCGGAACGAAGCGCCGCCGCAGATGTTTCTCGAACTTGCGAAGGATGCCCCATGGCCAAGACAGACCCCGCAGCCGGCAAGCCGATCGCCAATGCCGCGCTCGCCAACATTCCGCGGCTGATCACGGCCTATTATGCGCTGAAGCCCGACCCGCACGAGCCGACCCAGCGCGTCGCGTTCGGCACGTCGGGCCATCGCGGCACGTCGTTGAAGACCAGCTTCAACGAGAACCACATTCTCGCCACCAGCCAGGCGCTGTGCGACTACCGCCGCCAGCAGGGCCTCGACGGCCCCTCTTCGTCGGCATCGACACCCACGCGCTGGCCGAGCCGGCGCTTGCCAGCGCGCTCGAAGTGTTCGGCGCCAATGGCGTCGAGGTGATGGTCGACAAGGACGGCGGCTACACGCCGACGCCGGTGATCTCGCACGCCATCATCTCCTACAACAAGGGCCGCACGGCGCATCTTGCCGACGGCGTCGTCATCACGCCGTCGCACAATCCGCCGGAGGATGGCGGCTACAAATACAATCCGCCGCATGGCGGCCCCGCCGACACCGACGCGACGGCCGAGATCGAGCGGCAGGCCAATGTGTATCTGGCCAACGACCTCGATGGCGTCTCGCGCATCAGCTACAGCCAGGCCAAGCAGCGCGGCTCGGTGCACACCTACGACTACATCACGCCCTACGTCGCCGATCTCGCCAACACCGTCGATCTCGAGGCCGTCAAGTCCGGGGGCATCAGGATCGGCATCGATCCGCTCGGCGGCGCGGCGATTGCCTATTGGGCGCCGATCATCGAGCGCTACGGCCTCAACGCCACCATCGTGAACGAGCTCGTCGATCCCACCTTCCGCTTCATGACCGCGGACTGGGACGGCAAGATCCGCATGGACTGCTCCTCGCCCTACGCGATGGCGAGCCTGATCGGCATGCGCGAGCGCTTCGATGTCGCGTTTGCCAACGACACCGACGCCGACCGCCATGGCATCGTCACCCGTTCTGGCGGGCTGATGAATCCCAACCACTATCTGGCGACGGCGATCTCCTATCTGTTCGCGCACCGGCCCGGCTGGCGAAGCGATGCCGCGATCGGCAAGACCATCGTGTCGAGCTCGATGATCGACCGTGTCGCGCGCAAGCTCGGCCGCAAGCTCGTCGAAACCCCGTCGGCTTCAAATGGTTCGTCGAGGGCCTCGGCTCCGGCAGCTTCGGCTTCGCCGGCGAGGAGAGCGCAGGCGCCTCGTTCCTGAAGCGCGACGGCACGGTGTGGACCACCGACAAGGACGGCCTGATCCTCGGGCTGCTCGCGGCCGAGATCATGGCCAAGCGCGGCCGCGACCCGAGCGAGCTCTACAAGGAGCTGACGGCGGAGCTCGGCGCGCCGGTCTATGAGCGCATCGACGTGCCGGCAAGCCCGCCGGCAAAGGCGGCGCTGAAGGCGCTGACGCCGGAAATGCTGAACCTGAAGGAGCTCGCCGGCGATCCCGTCCGCATGGTGCATACGAAGGCTCCGGGCAACGGCCAGCCGTTCGGCGGCATCAAGGTCGAGACCGACCACG
Source organism: Bradyrhizobium oligotrophicum (assembly GCA_050641875.1). GTDB lineage: Bacteria > Pseudomonadota > Alphaproteobacteria > Rhizobiales > Xanthobacteraceae > Bradyrhizobium > Bradyrhizobium oligotrophicum_B. The sequence goes on along the minus strand of CP192619.1, from coordinate 3,874,894 downwards.
GCTGGTTCGCGGCGCGTCCCTCCGGCACCGAGGACGTCAACAAGCTCTATGCCGAGAGTTTTCGCGACGCCGAGCATCTCAAGCGGATCCAGAACGAGGCCCAGGCGGCGCTGGCGAAGGTCGGGTAAATCGGGCGCGTGGCGGATGGGGAAGGATTGCTCGTCCTCATTCGCTGCTCGCTCTTCGCTATTCCCAACTCGCCATTCGCCCGTTTCCCTTTCCCCTCGTATCGGATATCGGTGGTCCGACAAGGGATTGGACAGCCATCGGTGAGACCGGATGCGAAGCTCTTCGACTGCCTTGCGCGTCATCTTCAGCGCGCTCGCAACCTCGTTCATGCTGGTTGTCAGCGCCGCGGCGCAAATGTCGCCGGAGGCGGCCGCACCGCGTCCGAAGCCGGCGCCATCGATGCGCGCCGCGGCCTGCCATAACGGCCAGAGCTTCGACCGCTTTCTCGCCGAGCTGAAGCAGCGTGCCATTGCCGAAGGCGTGTCGCAGAGCGCGATCGCGGCCGCCTCCCCGTACCTCACCTACAATCAGGGCATCGTCAACCGCGACCGCGGCCAGCGGGTATTCGGCCAACTGTTCACCGAATTCGCCGGCCGCATGGCGGCGGTCTACCGGATGCAGAACGGCCAGCAGCACATCCGGATGCATGCTGCGGCGTTCGCGCGTGCCGAGAAGGAGTATGGCGTGCCCCCGGCGGTGATCGCCGCATTCTGGGGCCTGGAGAGCGATTTCGGCGCCAACATGGGCAATTTGCCGGTGCTGCCGTCGCTGGTGTCGCTGGCCTATGACTGCCGCCGCAGCGAGCGCTTCCAGAACGAGACCATCGCCGCGCTGAAGGTCATCGACCGCGGCGACCTCACGCCGTCCGAGATGATCGGCTCCTGGGCCGGCGAGCTCGGCCAGACGCAGTTCCTGCCGACCCACTACGTCACCTATGCGGTCGATTACGATGGCGACGGCCGCCGCGACTTGCTGCGCAGCGCGCCTGACGTGATCGGCTCCACGGCGAACTACATCGCCACCGGCCTCAAGTGGCGCCGCGGCGAGCCGTGGCTGGAGGAGATCCGCGTGCCGCAGACGTTCCCCTGGGAGCAGGCCGATCTCACCGTCAAGGCTTCACGCGGCAAATGGGCCGGCCTCGGCGTGACCTACGCGGACGGCCGGCCGCTGCCGAACGATGGCCTCGAAGCCTCGGTGCTGCTGCCGATGGGCCGCAACGGCCCGGCATTCCTGGCCTATGCCAATTTCGCGGCCTACACCGAATGGAACAACTCGCTGATCTATTCGACCACGGCGGCCTATCTCGCCACCCGCATCGCCGGCGCTGCGCCGATGCGCAAAGCCAGCGGCCCGGTCGCGCAACTGCCGTTCAACCAGATCAAGGAGTTGCAGCAGCTCCTGGTGAAGGCCGGCTTCGACGTCGGCAAGGTCGACGGCGTGCTCGGCCAGCAGAGCCGCATCGCGGTCAAGACGATGCAGCAGCGGCTCGGGTTGCCGGCGGATTCCTGGCCAACGGCGGAACTGCTCGCGCGGTTGCGAGGTACGCCGCGGGCGCAGGCGGCGCCGGCTTCAGCAACAGCGACGCGCTAGGTGAACCTGTCCCGATCGACGCGGGCAGGTCGCGCACGATCAGGACCAGCACCAGCACGCGACCGATGCCGCCGAAGGCTGCGAGGCGGCATCTCGCAGCTTCGGTCAATGGCTTGCGCTTCAGTCCTGAAAGCAGACATTTGTCCCGCTCGACCAGACGGCCTGCACGAGGCGGACGGCCGACTACTTGGCAGCAGGTTGCGAGGCCCAATCGGTCGGATGTCGCCCCGGTCTCTGCGGCAGGACAACGATCAGCAACACGATTGCCGCGAAGATAACTCCCGAAGCGATCGGGCGGCTCAGCGAAAGCCCACCATGGCTCGCGGGCTTATCGAGAAAATCGCCTACCGTTGCTCCAAGCGGCCTCGTCAGAATAAATGCAGCCCAGAAGAGCCATACCCGCGAAATAGAGGTCCAGAAGTAGAGCGCCGCGAGTAGGGCAAGGCCCGCACCAAAAAGAAGAGCGCCGCCGTCATAGCCGAGCCCGGCGCCATCAGCGATCCAGTCTCCGAGAGCAGTACCCAGCGTTTGTGAAAACGTGATCGTGATCCAATAGAATAGCTCCGTCTTGGGAGATGTTACTGTATCGACATTCACCGTGCCCAGAGTGAAATACCAGGCACCAAGGGAGCTAAGGACGCAGGTCAGCAGGATGGATGATCCTCCAATATAGCCGATGCCCAGCGATCGGTCGAAATAGTCCGCCATAGCGGTGCCGACCGTCGTGGACGCCACGATGGCCAGCCAGTAAGCCCAGGCATTGAACCGTTTGGTGGAGATTTGAACGGCAACCGCGGCGATGAAGACCGCCAGGAAAATGCCGGTGCCGATCAAATAGCCGCCGTTGTGGGCGTGTTGGTCGGCCTGCAGCCACGACATCGTCACCGCGTCGCCACCGGTTTCGCCGAGCGTCGTGGCGAGGATCTTGATGATCCAAAAGCCCAGCGTGACCGCAGGGACTTTGCTGAGGATCTCGGTTTCGTTCTGCATGCTAAATCCTGCATTGTTTGGGCGGCTGGAATCGGTGGTGCGGCGTCGGCGCTTCGCTGAAATCGCCGCGCGAAACTTTAGGGACGACTTAGTGCCGGCCATCTCCAGTCAAGCGGCGGCGTAACTGCCGCATGAGCCAGCATCGACTTCGGATCGTCCGGTGCTTTCAGCCCTTGTTTCGAAGTGGTGCGGCAACCCGGGGATGCCGCACCCTGATTCTCAGTTCGGCGAATTCACCGCGACCAGGCGCGGACCTTCCTCAATCCGGGTTCGGCCCTTCCTTCTTATTCTCGAGCACTTGGCCGGTCTGGGCGTCCACGCCGACTTCCTGGATCACCTTGCCTTGCCTGATGTCGAACGAGTAGCGAAGCCCGCTGCCGCCGTCCTCCCTTTCAAGTTCTTCGTCGGTGATCTTGCCGGGATGGGCCTTGAGCGCGATGGATCGCGCCTCGGCGATCCCGATTTTGGCGTCGCCGGCGAGTTTCTGGCCCGTGTATGCCTGAGCACCGATGGCGCCGAAAGTCACGGCCATCGCTGCGGTGATTGCGTAGAATAGCGTTCGGTTGGTCAATTTACTTCTCCTGGGTGCCCCCCAATGGCGTCCATGACGGACAGCAACCTACCGATGCTTTGCTTGCATTCGGCGGGTATCGACTTTGCGGCGCGGAGAGCGTCCAGCGCCCGATCGATCGCCTTATCGACGGTGTGCCAGTCGGCCGCCGCCCGTGGTTTGAGGCCGGCTTCGGCTTCATCCCATCGGATCTCCAGATCCTTGATCCGGTCCTTCGCGCCGCCGACATCGTCCTTGTCGACGAGGGCCGCGACATCGGCCGCGATGACGCGAAACGGCTTCAGATCACCAAGCTTCGAGGGTGCGGCCTCGGCACTGGAGACGTGGGAAATGCTGCCATCGATAAATGGAACGAATGCGATGATGGACAGCATGACGGCTGCGGATCCAAGGACGACTTTCACGATGCTTCCTTTGGCTTGCATGGGGTTCACAATTTCGCGGACCCGCTTCGCTATCCTGCCGTCGCTTCGCGACGATACCCATCCAATGAGACCCAGGCGACGAGGGCGACGATGACCGTCAGGAAGGCAAGGCTGGTATAGATCGTGCCAAGGCCTACTCCTCCGTAGTCCCGGGATTGCGACAACAGATCGCCGAGCGAAGCACCGAGCGGCCGGGTGAGAATGTAAGCGAGCCAGAAGGCCAGCACCGCGTTGCCGCCGAGCCGATGGAAAAGTGCCACTGCGGCGATCAGCGCGACGAAGACGAACACGCCGACCCGGAAGCCGAGGCCGAGCGCCTCGGTCGCCAAGTCACCGGCAGCCGTTCCGAGCGCGAAGGTCAGGAAGACAGCGGACCAGTAGAACAACTCGCGGCGAGTGGTGACGATGGTCCGGATCGAAAGCGTCCGCTCCACCGCGAACCAGAAAGCGAACATCGACGCCAGCAGCAACGCGAATGCCGTCGTGCTCGCGTACAGCCCGACGCCAAGCTTGTCGGTCAGGAGGTCGGTGACCTGGGTACCGACGATGCTGACCAGAACGACCGTCAGCCAATAGATCCAGGGCACGTATCGCCGCGCCTGCAGCTGCAACACAAGGGCAGCGACAAGAAAGGCCCCCATGCAGGCCATCGTCAGCGACGACCCGAGACCCACATGTACGGCAAGATAATCAGCTCCGGTCTCGCCGACTGTTGTCGACAAAACCTTAATGACCCAGAAGATCAGCGCGACCTCCGGAACCCTGTTCCATAGCGATGATGTTTGCGTTGTCCAAACCTTCGACACGTCAGGTCTCCCGATCGAGAATGTTGCTGTGATCGTCATCCTGGCCGCGCAGACTTAGGGCCGAATTAGATTGGTAGAAATATGCGCCTGAAATGTGCGAAGGGTGACGTTCGATCCTAAGTCTGCGCTAAGTTGCGACCGCGATGATGCACAGTCGTGCGCCGGCGGCGGCGTAATCGGAGCGGAGGACGAATGCGGATACTGCTCGTCGAGGACGACCGGATGATTGGTGCTGCCGTCGAGCGCGCGCTCAAGGACGGCGCGTATGCCGTCGATTGGGCAACCGACGGTGAAACGGCTGTCCTTGCAGCAGACAGTGAGGCCTACGATCTTGTTCTGCTCGACCTCGGCCTGCCGAAGACCGACGGCCGGAAAGTGCTTGCCAAACTTCGGGCCGGCAGCCGGAAGATTCCAGTCATCATCGTGACCGCCCGGGACAGTGTCGACGACAGGATCGACGGTCTCGATCTCGGTGCCGACGATTATCTGATCAAGCCGTTCGAAGTTCGCGAGCTGATGGCGAGGATGCGGGCCGTGCTTCGTCGCGAGGGCAGCGGCTCCCAGCCGATCTTAGGCAACGGAACCCTCAGCCTCGATCCGGCAACGCGCGAGGCCCGCTTCGGGGCCGAGCTCGCGACGCTTAGTGCGCGCGAATTCGGTTTGCTGCACGCATTGTTGTCTCGGCCGGGCACGATCCTGTCGCGAAGCGAACTGGAGCGCCACGTCTACGGCTGGAACGAAGAGGTCGAGAGCAACGCGATCGAATTCTTGATCCACGGCATTCGCAAAAAGCTGGGCAGTACCGCAATCCGCAACGTTCGCGGCGTCGGCTGGCTAGTGGATCGCAGCTCATGATCAGGTCGCTTCGCGCCCGCCTGTTCGTGGGGCTGACCGCCGTGATCGTCGTGACCGGAGCGGTTGGGGCGTTTTTCGCCTACCAATGGGCGTTCGACGAGGCGATCGAGATCCAGGACTCAGCCTTGGTTCAGCTGGCCAGCCTCGCTCAGAGTGGCAGGTCACTCGGGGGGCAATCTCTGCACGGCGTCGAGGAGGACACTCAAGTCTGGCTGATCGAACTGGGCAGGATGCCCGGTGGCACTTCCGAAGATCGCCAGCTTTTCGCCCTTCCGGACGGCCTGCATCGCGCCTCGCATAATGGCCAGCCCGTGAGGGCGTTGTTGGGGACGAGATCGGATGGCAGCCGTTTCGCGGTCGCTCAGCCGACGGCGGTACGTGACGAGACCGCCCGGGACGTCGCCTTTCGCACCTTGTTGCCCATCGCACTGTTGATCCCGTGTCTGTTGCTGGTCGCCGCGCTCGTGATCGCGCATTCACTGCGACCGTTGGTCCGGCTCGCGCAGGAGCTGGACATGCGCCGCCCAGACGACTTGGCGCCACTGTCGGTTGCGGATACGCCGACCGAGATGCTGCCCTTCATCTTGTCGATCAACCGGTTGCTTGAACGAGTTGTTACGCTGATCGGTCAGCAACGGCGGTTTCTCGCGGATGCGGCGCATGAATTGAGGACCCCGATCACTGCCCTCAGCCTTCAGGCGGAGAATCTCGAATCCGTCGAGCTTCCGGAGCCGGCTCGGGAGCGCGTCGCCGCACTCCGGCAGGGCATGCGGCGCACAAAGAGGTTGCTCGAACAAATGCTGGCGATGGCGCGGTTCGAAGAGCCACCATCATCCCCGAGCCGGAATCCGCTTGTTGCTCTCGACGTCGCTGCCAGGGAAGTCGTCGCTGATGTCCTTCAGCAGGCGCTCGATCGCGGCATCGACCTCGGTTTCGAAAGGATCGAGTCACTCTACGTTCGCGCCGAGCCGGTGATGGTGTCCTCGATCATCCGCAATCTACTCGACAACGCCTTGCGGTTCACACCCGATGGCGGACGCGTCGATCTCGGTCTCAGTCGGGATGGCGCGGCGGCGATCCTGTTCATCCAAGACAGCGGACCAGGGATCTCCTCGGCAGAGATCGAGCGCGTGTTCGATCCGTTCTTCCGGGGAGCAGTCCCGGAGGTGAGGGCACCGGCCTGGGGCTCGCCATCGTCAAGCGCATCGTGGCTGGTCTCGGCGGCTCGATCACATTGAAGAGTAACGACTCTTCTGATCGGACCGGTCTCCGGGTCACCATCACACTTCCTGCCGCTAACCACTCAGCGTCTCCTGTTGCGACAAGACCCGCCGAGACCGCCTAAAGTCCGCAAGTTTATCGAGAGACACACGTAGACCGACATGCTTCAGCAGATCCTCGCCAATTTCGCCTCTTGGATCGTTGAGACGATCGCCGCGCTCGGTTATTTCGGCCTCGCTATTTTGATGGCGATCGAGTCCGCCTGCATTCCTCTTCCGTCCGAGATCATCATGCCCTTCGCAGGCTATTTGGCGTTAAAGGGGCAATTCAACCTCGTCGGTGCGGCGACCGTCGGCGCAATCGGCTGCAATCTCGGGTCGACCGTCGCCTACGTCATCGCTGCTAAGGGCGGTAGGAAGGCCATCGAACGGTGGGGACGCTATGTCCTGTTGCGCCCCGGCGAACTCGCGCAATCCGAAAGATTCTTTGCCCGGTACGGCAGCATCACCGTCTTCATCGGTCGCCTTCTTCCAATCGTCCGGACCTTTATCGCCTTCCCGGCGGGGCTGGCCCGGATGCCGATGGTCAAATTCCAGGTGTTTACTTTCCTCGGCTCCTGGCCATGGTGTTTCGCACTCGCCTACGCGGGCTTTCTGCTTGGCGAACATTGGGAAACCGACCCTGCCTTCCGTGACATCCTGCATCGGTTCGACGCCGTCATCATATTGGCTATCCTGACTGGACTGGGATGGTTTGCATGGACGCGATTGAGGCTCAGCCGATGACCACCGTCCGCACCCGGAAGTGGCGATCAGACTAGCTTGATGGCCGGAAAACGACTGCAGGGAGCCCCATGACAGATTTGGAGACACGGGCCTCCCGACGAATGTCGATTCCTGCAGGCGTTTGGGTGCTCGGCTTCGTATCGTGCTCATGGATACCTCATCCGAGGTGATCCATGCGTTGCTGCCGGTCTATCTCGTCACCGTCAGACTCCAGATTTTCGAAACATTGTATCGGCCCCAGCAAATGATCTCAGCGAATTCTTCTACAGGTTGTGATTGACGACCAGTGAAATGCATCTCCATATTTTGTAACTTGATGACGGCCTTGGGTCAGAACCCGCCTTCCGCGCCATCATAAGCCCTACTTCTGGTTCAGCCGGGTTGCAGTCATTCCTGGTGTCGATCGGAAGGCCTAGATGAGCCATCAGCGGAACAATGAGGCAGAAAGCCGGTGAAGGCCGTCGGCGGCCCAGGTCGATCCGCCCTGCATAACGGCGAGCAGCCCAGGGGGCCGACGCGGCAGGTCGCGGGGGCCATCAGCGTCAACGGCGCGCACAAAACATCAGAAAGATGCAGTTGCATTCTCTTGGACGCCGCCCCATCTCGGGAACACGCATCGTTGCGCAGTCTCCTCCTCCCTCAGCGAGAGCATCATGTCCTTTTACGATTCGACCGTGCCGGCCTACCTCCAGATCCTCGGCAGCCTGTCCGGCCTGCTCAGCAAGGCCGAAGCCTATTGCGAGGCCAGGAAGATCGCTCCGGAGGTGCTGCTCGGCGCACGGCTGTATCCGGACATGCTGCCGCTCTCCAAGCGAGATCCAACTCGCCTGCGACTTCGCCGCCAAGGGCTGCGCGCGGCTGACCCACAGCGAGGTCCCGAGCACCCCCGACACCGAGACGAGCTTTGCGGAGTTGCGCCAGCGGCTTGCCAAGACGATCGATTACCTGAAGACGTTCACGCCGACGCAGTTCGAGGGCGCCGATGGCCGCGACGTCACGTTCCCGGCCGCGGGCGGCGTCAGCATGACCTTGAAGGGCCAGGACTTCGTCAACCGGGTCTCGTTTCCGAACTTCTATTTCCACGCCGCGATCGCGCACGGCATTCTGCGCCACAACGGGGTCGAGATCGGCAAGCGGGACTTCCTCGGCGTCGCCTGAGCGCCGTTCTGTTTTTGATCGCAGGCGATCAAATCGCCTGGCCGGGCAAGGTTGCGAGCCTCGTCTGCGTCCGGCGGATAGCTGATGGCATTGCACTGTCCGCTGCAATGCACAATTGACCCTCACCCGTTCACATCAAGGGAAGATCCGATGAGCACGTCGAAACTGTTCGAACCCACCAAGCTCGGTCCGATCACGCTGGCCAATCGCGTCGTGATGGCGCCGCTGACGCGCAACCGCGCCGTCGAGGGCCTCGCCGCCGGTCCGCTCACCGCCACCTACTACGCCCAGCGCGCCAACGCCGGTCTCCTGATTTCCGAGGCTAGCCAAGTCTCGCAGCAGGGCCAGGGTTACCAGGACACGCCCGGCATCTACTCCAAGGCGCAGATCGCCGGATGGCGCAAAGTGACGGACGCGGTGCATGCCAAGGGCGGGCGCATCTTCATCCAGCTCTGGCATGTCGGCCGCATCTCGCATGTCTCGCTGCAGCCTGACGGCGGCGCGCCGGTCGCGCCTTCGGCGATTGCCGCCAAGACCAAGACCTTCGTCGGCGGCGCCTTCACCGACGTCTCGACGCCGCGTGCGCTCGAGCTCAACGAGATTCCCGGCATCGTCGCGGCGTTCAAGCAGGCCGCGCTCAATGCAATCGAGGCCGGCTTCGACGGCGTCGAGATCCACGGCGCCAACGGCTATCTGCTCGACCAGTTCGCCAAGGACGGCGCCAACAAGCGCACCGACGCCTATGGCGGATCGATCGAAAACCGCGCCCGGCTGATGCTGGAGGTCGCCGAGGCCGTCTCGGGCGCCATCGGCGCCGACAGGACCGGCATCCGCCTGTCGCCGGTGACTCCGGCCAACGACATCTCGGATTCCAACCCGCAGGCGCTGTTCGACTACATCGTCGACCAGCTCAATGCCCTCAATCTCGTCTACATCCACGTCATCGAGGGCGCGACCGGCGGCCCGCGCGACGTCGCCCCATTCGACTATGCGTCGCTGCGCAAGCGCTTCAAGGGCACCTACATCGCCAACAACGGCTATGACCTGGTCCTGGCGAACAAGCAGCTCGACGCCGGCGCCGCCGACCTGATCGCCTTCGGCCGGCCCTTCATTGCCAACCCCGACCTGGTCGAACGCCTCAAGAGCGGCGCCCCGCTCAACGAGCTCGACCGCACCACCCTCTACGGTGGCGGCGAAAAGGGCTACACGGACTATCCGGCGCTGAAGACGACGCAAGCGGCGGAGTAATCGCCATCACGCAGGGTGGACAAGGCGCCGCCCTCAGGCGGTGCGTGCCCACCGCGCATCTGAACAAGCGGAAGGAATGGTGGGCACGGTGCGCAAGACACCGTGTCCGACGCAACATGTCACGTGCGCCTTTGTCCACCCTGCGGCCCACCGCTCCCGCGATCATCGCCGATCCACCTACGTCATGCTTCCCGGCAGGAAGCAGCGCACATCGATGCGCAGGCCGGTATTCAGCTCGCGATAATACACCGGCCACACCATCGTCCGGCCGGCGCGATTTGGCTCGGTCACCACGGCCTCGTCGGGAACGGTCCACCACTGGCCTTCGATGCGCACGCGGTAGCGACCATCCTTGATGTCCCAATCCATGTCCGAGAGCGCGGTGCCATCCGCATCCGAGCAGCACGGCCCCTTGCCCGAACGCAAATTCTCGAACCAGCCCTTGAGCGGAGAGCTGGCGTAACGCCCATCGATATCCCGCGCCATCGCATCGCCAAGCAGCAGGGAATGCGCCCCCAGACTGCCGGCGAGAAGCACGACCGAAATTGTCGCTCGTGCCCAATGGGGGCCTCGGGCGGGCGAACGGCCTCCATGGATGATGAGATGATCGATACAAAGGTTGAAGATCTGCGGCTCATGTGCGCCACCTCGTTGCTCGATACGGTGCGTCATAGCTGGTCGGGGTCTGTGGCGAAAGTTCGTAGTTGACGACGATCGACGGCAACTAATCGCCGAGCTTCGTAAAATCCAACAGCAGGCAGCGACCCCGGTCACGAGATCAGCAGGACAATTGCCCGAGGCCCATTGTGAGGAAGCTCATCGACGATTCAGATCGGCCGCGCAGGGATAGGCAAAGCAGCCGCCCGCAGGGCGATAACGCGCCCACCATCGGTCGTCGCAGACAGAGCGCTCCGAGCATGAGCACGTATCAACGTCACAACGAAGAAAAGGCCGGGATTTCTCCCGGCCTTCTTGCCATGGTGGGGGCTACCATGGCGCGGCGCGGATGCGCCTATGGTCGTCAGGATGCGAAGCTCAGAACTTCGCCCGGATGCCGGCATAGGCCGCGAGCGGCATTCCCGGCACCATGCTGCGCGGATCGTTCAGCGCGAACGCCGTTCCGCCGCCGGCGGTGTTGAAGCCGGCCGGATCGAACACGGTACCCGCCGAGTAGTAGCGCTGGTTGAACAGGTTCTGGATGAGGCCGAACACCTCGACGTTCTTGGTCACCTGATAGGACGTGTTGACGTTCACGACCCAATAGGCCGGGACCTTCGGATAGACGTTGGTCTCGTCGTGCAGCAGGTACTGGCTGCCGACATAGTTGACGCTGGCGCCGACCTTCCAGGCATCGGTGACGGCATATTCGGCGCCGAGCTTCAGACGGTGCGCCGGAATACCCGGGATATGGTTGCCGGAGACGACGCCGACCGGCGCGCCCAGGAACGGATCGTTGACGTCGAACGCGCTGCGGAAGGTGGCGTCGATGAAGGTGTAGTTGGCGTAGGCCGTCCACCGGTTCCAGGCGAGGTCGATCTTGGCTTCCACGCCCTGGCGCAGGGTGTTGCCGGCGTTCTTGAAGTAGCCGCGCACGGGATTGGCCGGATCGACGACCTGGATGATGTCGTCGGAGTTCTCGGTGCGGAACACGCTCAGACCCCAGCGCAGGTGCCAGCCGTCGTCGACCGAGACCGCCTTGACCGGTGCCTTGCGATAGGCGGGCAAATCGGCCGCGTAGGCCGAGCGGCCGCCGGAGATCTCGCCGCGCAGGCCGCCTTCGACCGTGTGCGACACCACCTGCTTGAGCGGCGGATCGGCAATCAGGAAGTTGTCGATCAGGCAGGGATTGGCCGGATCGGAGCAGCCGAGCTCGAGCGGCGTCGGCGCGCGGTTGGCCTCGGAATAGCCGGCGTAGGCGGTGATATCAGGCGTGATCTTGTAGGTCAGGCCGACGACCGGGTTGAAGCGCTGAAAGTTGTTGTTGCTGTTCAGCAGCGGCGCGAAGCCGGTCTGGTCGCGCAGGTTGATCTGGGCCCAGTTGAAGCGGCCGCCGGCCGTCAAGGCCAGCTGCGCGGTGATGTCGAAGGTGTTGGTCGCATAGATGCCGAGATAGGTGTTCTTGGCATTCAGATTGACCGGGGCGAGGCCCGCCGCAGGCTGGTCGACGAACACGCCGAGACCGGTGACGAACAGGTTGTTGTCGATGGTGCCGAGCTCGGAGGTGGCCTGGAAGTTGGTATTGCCGTGATCGACGCTGGCGCCGACGACGAAATGGTTGTCATGGCCGAAGAGCTGCGTCGTCGAGGTCGCCTGCAGCGAGCCGCCATAGCTGTCGGTCTTGACGGTATTGCGGTCGATCTGGCCGAGCGCCGCATCGCCCGCCAGCGTATTGGCGGTCGGGCCGTTGCGGTTCATCTGGAACTCGGTGCCGGCCGCATCGCTGAGACAGAATTCTCCGGGGAACGCGCCCGCGGGGTCGCAGGCCGCAACCTCGGTGCCATTGCCATCGACGCGCGCGGATTTGTAGTTGCGGTAATAGCCATTGGCCTGGATCGACAGCGTATCTGTCGGTGTCCATCTGGCGCTGGCCTGCACCATCTGCATCTGCAGGCGCAGCGACTGCGGCCAGGTGTAGACGCTGGACCAGCGCCGATTCAGCATCTCGATCGGAGTCGCGGCGACCGAGCCGAGCTTGTTGTCGGCGCCGGTGAAGGAGAGGTGGAACTCGGTGTTGTCGCCGCGCGCGCCGAAATCGGCATACATGCGCCGGATCTGCGAGGCCGACGAGTGGTCGCGCCAGCCGCGGTCATAGGCGCCCTCCGCCGCGAGGTAGGCCGAGTAGGTGCCGTTGTTCCAGCCATATTGCGCGCCCGACTGGATCCGACCGAACGAGCCGCCGAACAACTGCGCTTCCCCGCCCTGGTAGTTGAAGCCGTTCTTCATCTCGATCGACAGCGCGCCGCCGGTGGCGTTGAGGCCGAACAGCGGATTGTTCGGCATCAGGGTCATGCGCGCGATCGCCATTTCCGGGATCAGGTCCCAGTTGACGACGTCGCCGAAGGCCTCGTTGATGCGGGTGCCGTTCTGGTAGACGGCGATGCCCTGCGGCGTCCCGAGCACCGGTGAGGCCGTCTGGCCGCGGTAGTTCAAGTCGCGCTGGAACGCATTGCCGGTCTGGTCGCTGAGCGAAACGCCCGGCACCGATTGCAGGATGCCGTCGAGCAGCGTCGGCGCGCGACTGTGGTCGAGCTCCTGCGCTCCGATGGTTTCGACATTGGATGGAATCTTGTCCTTCGCGATCTCGCTGCCCTGCACGGGCGAGACGCCGACCACCTCGATCGTCTGCAGGGTTTGCTGCGCGAACGCAGCGGCAGGCAGCAACGCACACGTCGCGAGAAGCGCGCTCTTCAGCGCCGAAAGTCTGGTCAAGACGTCCCCCAGTTTCTTGTCGACCGGTTCCGGCAACAGCCCACGCCCCTGAGCTCCACCCGCACCCAAACTGGCCGATTTACCCGTTTACGAACCTTAACATTCGTAAACAGCCCTCCAGTTCGTCGCAACGGGCAATATTCTTCGGCCCCTAGGGACAATCTTCCCGGATCCGGAAAGTGGAGATCAATTCGCCGGGCTCTCTCCCAGACTCGGCCGTACTGTTGCACCCGATCCTGGTTTGCAAGGGAACTCACTGTTAGAGGGAAGCATCGGCGCCGTCAGTGCCATAGGGGCAAGACTACATCGGATGTATCGCGTTCTGCTCGTCGACGACCACCCGGTCGTGATCACGGCCTGCCGCTGGCTGCTGAACGAAGCCGGGATCCGCTCGCTGTCCGAGGCACACGATGCCGACAGCGGGTACCAAGCCTATGTCCGTGACCGGCCGGATGTCGCGATCATCGATCTGCGTCTGCACGGGCAGGAGCTCGGCGGTATCAGTCTGATCGAACGCATGCGGTCGCACGATCCCCACGCCCGGATCCTGGTCTTCAGCATGCATGCCGATCCGCGCATCGTCCGTTCGGCGATCGACGCCGGCGCCAGCGGCTATCTGCTCAAGGACGCCCCGCCGCACGAGCTGCCCAAGGCGTTGGAGCAGGTTCGAGCCGGCGGCACCTATCTCGATCCGCAGCTCGCCACCCGCATTGCCCTGCTCCGCGCCGACCCGGGCGGCATGGCGGCCCCTGCGCTGACCCCGCGCGAGCGCCAGGCGCTTGCGCTGCTGGCCCAGGCGAAATCCTATCAGGTGATCGCCGACCATCTCGGCATCAGCTACAAGACCGTCATCAACCTGACCTACCGGCTGCGGCAGAAGCTCGGGGCTCGCAGCCTGCCCGACCTGGTTCGTCTCGCAGTGGAAATGTCCCGCCCAGGCATATGAGGGCAAGTCCCTGCCTGGCGATCGCCTTCCCTGCCGTCCCGCCGCGAGCGTCCGCCTGAAAAAGACGAGGGCCCGCGACGGTCTCCCGCCACAGGCCCTCAAGATCATGTCGTCGTCGCGAAGGTCCGGTGCGGACCGCGCTCACTTCAGCAGCTTCGCCACCGACTTCAGCTCTTTGGAATCGAGCGTGCCGTCATTGTCAGGATCGGCCGCCTTGAAGCGGCCTTCCACCAGCGCGAGATACTCGTCCTTGGTCAGCGTGCCGTCATTGTCGGGATCCGCGGCCTTGAGAGCCTTGGCCGAAACGCGGCCGCGCAACTCCTTGGCGTCGAGCGTGCCGTCATGGTCGCGATCGAGACGATCGAACAGCGCGCCGGCTGCAGTGCGGACCTCGCTCATGTCGGCGGTGCCATCCTTGTCGGGGTCGATCGAGGCCAGCAGCTTGGAAGGGGCCGGTGCACTGACAGCCATCGTCGACGTGCCGACGATCGCGGCCATGCCGACGGCAGCGGCCGTCATCATCAGTTTCCAATTCATCGAATTGATCCTTTGTCTCCGCCGTCCGAGGTGCGGCGATGAAGGGTACGAAAACAACGTATGCGAGCGTCGGCGGTTTCACCGGCAACGCACCACACATCGCTTTGACCTATGGGAGGCCTTGTCATTTCGCAAGTGCAAGAACGAGACGCCCGGAAAATTCCCGCAAGAGCGTCGGGACTCAGGAACCTCGGTCCGTGTAGGAAATATTTCCCCGGACGGTCGCGACGCGGGCCGCTATCGTCGTCGAAGACACCTCCTCCTGCCTCGGCCCGGGCATTGGCGACGTGGCGTGCGCGCCTTGCGGAATGACGCGGCTTCGCCTCATCGCGGACCGCCATCTCCGGACGGACCCTGACCTCACCTCGGGGCGCGGCTTCGAGCGCAGCACCTCGCGCCTTCGCGGTCCCCTTCGAGATCGAGCGAGTTTGTAGGTAGTGCAACCGGTCCCGGATCTGGCGCAGACCGTCCTGACCGCGCTCTTGCCGGCCTGGGTTTGATTCCACCAGGCTTCCAGCTGATCCCGCAGCGACTCCTCCGCGAAGGCGCGTCCGTCCGGCAGCAGCGTGGACAGAAGGAGTGTGAGCACCAGCCCGAGCCGCATCGGCTGAGCGGACAAGCGGCGACGATGACCGGGTGTGTGAAGCACGGGCGTGTCCATTCTCTGGCTGATCCGGCAATCAGCAATGCATGCTGCAACACATGTCTTCCTCGGTCTATGACCTCAATGTGTTTGCAACACGCCACATTCATCACCGTGTTGAGATTCACTCGCGAAATGGCCGCCATATTGTCCCGGTCAAAATGTCCCGTTCGACTTGCCGAAACATCCCTATTCCCATCGAAACAGGAAGAGCCGGAGCAATTACGGCATTCAACGACTGATCGTTTCCCGATCGCGTCATCTTTCAGCCGACAGGCCCGCATGTTTTCGCCCCGCCGGCTCGTTAGCTCATCAGTTGAAGGGAGCGCGGGGACATGCAGCCGAACGGCATCGCCAGACGAGCAAGAAAACGATCGCGATGGTGCATGGCTGCCGGTGCTCTCGTGTTCGCGCCGTTCGGTGCAGCGGCCGAGGAGATCCAGGGCAATGACCCCGCCTCGCCCGGACATTTCCAGGTCGAGCAGCGCTTCGGCTATCTGACAACCTTCAACCCGCAACAGAACGGCGGACGCCGCGTGCCGCAGCGTGCGGTCACCGGCGAGACCGAGATCGGCTACTCGCCGACTGAGTGGTACGAGATCGCGTTGACCTCGCCCTACGCCTTTGCCCGCACCAACGTGCCGATGGCGCTGGGCAACGTGATGGAAAATGGCGTGCCCGGCTATTCATTCCAGTCCGGCGGCGTCACCATTCGCCAGACCTTCATCCAGGGCGACCGGCTCGAGCGCACCGTCTTCCTCGGCCTGGTCTCACGCACCATCCTGGCGCCGCAGGGCGGCCTCACGCCCGATCTGTGGGTCGCCAACAAGGCCGGCGCCGGCCAGCCCGGCGCGCCGCGCTTCGTGCAGGAGGCCACGCCGCGCGTGGCGCAGATGTTCACGCCGATCATCGGCGTCAACCTGCCCAACGACTATCAGCTCATCTTCAACGCCAACATGACCTTCGGCATCGACGGCGCCGGCTCCGCCTTCGAGCCCTCGGTGCGCTTCGTCAAGCGCCTCAGCGATCGCTGGACCGTCGGCATCGAGCACTTCTCCAATCTCGGACCGTTCGGCTACATCCTGCCCTGGAATCAGCAGATGCAGACGCTCTACGCGGTCGCCGACACCCGCTTCAAGGGCTTCGAGCTCAGCTTCGGCGTCGGCTACGGCCTGACCAATGCCTCGCGCGGCCTCGCCGTCAAGACCAGCATCGGCAAGGATTTCTGATCCGCGCGCCTCGCGCCGACGTCATTCGCAACCATCAAAATAAGGACACTCGTCATGCGTCGCTTCGTCACCGCCCCTGCTCTCATGATGCTGGCAGTCTCTGCTGCGCATGCGGAGGACGGCCCGCGCTTCCTCAACCGCACCGGACAGACCATCGTGAAGATGTATCTCGCGGTAGCCGGCACCAAGACCTGGGGCGCGGACCAGTGCAAGAACGACGATGAGGGCGAGGTCGACCACAACGAGCGCATGACCTTGGTCGGCGTGAAATCAGGCCGCTACGACATCAAACTGTCCGAAAAGGGCGGCCGCACCTGCGTCGCCAAGAACATCGAGCTCAAGGAAGGCGCGCAGTTCGTCGTGCGCGATACGGATCTGACCGAGTGCAGCAAATGAGCGGAACGCAGGGCCACCGATATCGCCCTGGATGGCGCCGCGCTCAGCGCGGCCTCAGATGGAGGGGGACCGTGCGCGAGACCTGCGCCTGAGCCATCGCCGGCGGAAAGCGCGGGAACGGCGCGGCGCGTTCGATGATGCCCATCGCCGCGCGATCCAGCGCCGGCGAGCCCGAACTCCCGGCGAGCCGCCGCGACAGCAGCCGTCCGTTCCGATCGATCACGACGTTCAGCATGACGGTGCCGCTCGCGCCATTGCCGTCGGAGGGATAGGCCGCGGCGCGGCGGATCTGCGCCACGACCTCGGCGTTCCAACTGGCCTGGCCCTCGCGCGCGCCGACGCTGTCCTCACCGGGATTGGGCGCCGACGCGACACGCGAAGGCCGAGCCGCCGGCGCCGGCTTCGGCGGTGCGGGCTTCCGCTCGGCCCTCTCTTTCGTTTCCTTCTTCTCCACCGGCTTGCGCTCGACACGCTCGGGCGCGGGAATGGACTTCGTCTCCGGCGGTTTCGCCTCGATCGGTTTCGGCGGTGGCGGCGGCGGCAAAACGACATCGTCCGCGCGCGGCGGCTCGAGGCGCGAGAGCGACCTGTGGCGCGGGCTCCGGCGAGGCAATGGCATCCGGCACCGGCTGCGCCATGACCTGCGGCTCCGGCTCGGAGGGAGCCGGCGGGACGGGCTCAGCGACGGCCTCGCGCGCGACCGGTTCGTCCTTCACCGGCTCTTCCTTCGGCGGCTCCACCGGCGTCGGCTCGGATGCCGGCACTTCCTGCGCCGTCGGCGCCGGCTCGCTCACCACCGCCGGCGTGAACACGACGTCGAAGGCCGGCGCCTGGGCGCGCCCCTGCGGGGCGGGACGCAGCAGCAGATAGCCGACGGCGAGCCCGACATGCAGCCCGGCCACCACCAGCGCGGCGATGGTCCACAGCGTCCGCTCCCGGCGCTGCTCATGTTCGAACGGATCGAGTGTCAGGACGCTCACGGCGCGCCCCGATCCTCCAAGGCGACGAGCGCCACCTTGGTGTAGCCGGCGCGGCGCAGCGTGTTCATCAGCGCCATCACCTCGCCATAGGGCAGCGTCTGATCGGCGCGCAGCAGCACGCGCTGCTCGCGGTCGGACTTTGTGGCGGCATCGAGCGCGGCGGCGATGTCGGCCTGCGCGACCGCTCTGGTCGCCGACGGCGAGCGAGGCGATCGGCCTTGAAGGTGACGAAGACCGGCGTCTCCGCGCGCGGCTGCGGCTCGGCCGAGATCGCGGGCAGGTTGACCGGGATGTCGACCGTGGCGAGCGGCGCGGCGACCATGAAGATGATCAGGAGCACCAGCATGACGTCGATGAACGGCGTCACGTTGATGTCGTGCGTTTCCTCGAACTCGTCAGGGCGTCGGGCGAGCTTGACGGCCATGACTCACTCCGCCGGATTGGCAATCGACAACATCGGCGCCTCGACCGCGCGGATGGCGCTGCGCCGCGCCTCGGTAGGCCCCGCATGCTGGCGATCGAGATCGCGGCTGAGCAGGCGCATGACCGCCACCGACGCATCGGCGATGACGGCGCGATAGCCGCCGGTGGCGCGCGCGAACAAATTGTAGATCACGACCGCAGGAATCGCGGCGGCGAGGCCGAAGGCGGTGGCGAGCAACGCCTCCGCGATGCCCGGCGCCACCACAGCAAGGTTGGTCGTATGCGCATGCGAGATGCCGATGAAGCTGTTCATGATGCCCCAGACCGTGCCGAACAGGCCGACGAACGGCCCGACCGCGCCGACCGTGGCGAGAATGCCGATGCCGCGGCCGATGCGCGCCACCGCCGCCGCCTCGATCCGCTCGAACTGCCAGGAGACACGCTCCTTGATGCCGTCGGCGGGGAGGCCACGCGACTTGTCGATTTCATCATCTGCGACGGCCAGCAACCGGCCGACCACACCGTCGTCGGCGGAAATGCGTCCCGTCGCATCCGACAGCGCGCGCCGCCATCGCGATGCCGAGCGCGCTGCGGGACGTGCGCAGCGCCGCGCGGAGCTGGATCGTCTTCACCACCAGAACGGTCCAGGTGGCGACCGAAGCCAGCGCCAGCCCGATCATCACCGACTTCACGACGATGTCGGCCTGCATGAACATGGTCCAGGGCGACAACGCCTCCGGCAGCGTGCTCGCGATATTGGCGATGTGCGCCTGATCCATGGCCGTACTCCCTATAAGGGACCTTGGGGGTCCTCGATGCAGCCGCGGAGCCCCGTGCCGTCCACCGTTTTGCCCGGAGGGCTCTTGGGTTTGATACCCGGGCAGAGCTGCAATGGAACGGCTGCGCTGTTCGCACCGAGAGTGCCGCCTGTTCTCGGCAGCTTCAAGACACTCGCCTCATGGAATATGTCCCCTGGCTGATGGGAAGAATTCCCGGATGGAACGGGTGCGACCGGGTGCTGCGCTACGGTGGTGCGCATCGGCCTCAAGTTCGCTCGGCTCAAGCCGGCGAGGCCCGGAGCTCGCGTCAGGCGGACGACGAGTCCGGAGCCGTCACCCGAGTTCAGTTGTCCGGCTCGGCCGTGCATGATCGTAGATATGAGCGAAACCACCGAAGAGATCGCGCGCCGCGCCACGGCCGCCTTCAACGCAGGGCGCGCGGCAGAGGCGCAGCGGCTGTGCAGAAACGGGCTTGAGGCAAAGCCCAGACGAACCGATTTTGAGCCATCTGCTTGCCGCAGTGCTGTTCGCGATCGAGGACATCGCCGCAGCACGGTTGCGCATCGAGGCCAGTCTGGCCCGCCGGCCGGACCATGCCGCAGCTCGGCTGCTTGCGGCGCGCATCGCGCGGGTAAGCAAGGATTTCGACGGCGCGCTCGCCCATGTCGACCGCGCCATCGCGCTGTCACCCCGCCGCGAGGCCTTCATCGAAAAAGCGCGCATTCTCGATCAGGCAGGAATGGCAGAACAGGCGCAGGCGGCGTGGCAGGCGATCCTCAAGGTCATACCGGAGCACGACGAAGCGCTAGCGCGGCTCGGACGTCTTTCCTGGGAGAACGGCGACTTCGATACGGCACGGACCATCCTCGAACAGGCGGCCAGCCCGGCCGCGCCGGCCTCGGTCTGGTTCGATCTCGGGCTCGTGCGACAGGATGTTGCGGATCTCGCGGGAGCTGCCGCAGCCTATCGCCGCGCACTGGCGATAAAGCCGGATCACGCCGAAGCGGCGCTCAATCTCGGCATCGTCCTGCAAGAGAGCGGCGACCCCGACGCGGCAATGCAGGCCTATGCTCGTGCCTATCGGCTTCGCTCACAGATGTTCGGCGCCATCGCCATGGCGCTCACCTCGGCTCCGCATGGCCGACTCTGGATCGACCCTGCCGCGTTGAAGCGCGCCCTGAAGCTCAGCTGCTTAGGCGGCCGCGGCGTGCGCGAAATTTCTTGCGGTACACGTTCGGTGTCGCGAGTACCTCGGCGACCGTCCCCGCATACGTATCCCGCTGCGCGTCGTCGAGCGCCTCGAACACGAGCTGCGGCGGCTCGCGCAATACGGCAAAGCATTGCGCCACCGGCGTTCCCTTGGCCAGGACGCCGGTGAAATCCGGATCCAGCCAGAGCGCCGGAAAATTGATGCCGCCGTCATGAAAGCGATCCGCATCGACCAGGCCCGACAGGGTCCGGAACGGCAAGGTCCTCGCGGTTGATCGGATGCGTCGCGAACAGCGACCATCCGGCTTCGCACTCGACAGTCCAGAAGGAATTGAACTTGATGGCCGCCTGGTTATCCGACGCAAACGGCGCACCGGCCAATTGGGCAGCGACATGGAAGCTCAACGGCGCGCGCGGATGTCCCTTGGTCGCCGGCGCCGGAATGTCCCATTCCCAGGCGAATGCGCCGCGCACGACGCTGACGTCGCATGGCAGCAGAGATCGTCACGCCATAGGCCATCGCGTCGACGAAGGGGGCACTGCTTGACCGTGCGGATGTCGCGCCCGTGAAGCTCCGAATGCGCGGCAGCCGGCATCTGCCGCAACCAATCCGGCAGCATGGTTCGGGCCGGCACCGGTCGCAGCAGGTGATCCGCGAGGGCGGGATCGCAGCGAAAGATCATGCGCATCGCGAGCTCCGGGGCTCGAACCAATGTCATCCGGGTGACGAGCATCCCGATCCGAACTCGCACGGCCGGGCAAGTCAACGAAAAGAAGAAGGCCGGGATTGCTCCCGGCCTTCCAAACTCCCCGGACACGACCGACCTGTCGCCGGCCCGCCGAGGGAGAGGTCGCTACTTCGCCTCGGCGCGCTTCGGCGGGGTGGCCGGCCATGACTTGATCAGCGTGTCGTAGTCGATCGTCTCGCCCTTCGGCTTCTCGTTCGCGAGCTTGCGCTGCGGAGCGATGTTGCCGTCCTTGGCCGACTTGTTGAACCAGTACTCGGCCGACTCCTTCTTGTTGAGTTTCGGACCGCAGTCGCCCTGGACCTTGGACTTCTCCAGACGCTCGAGGACGGAGTCCTGAGCGGCCGCGAGCGCGTCCATCGCGGCTTGCGGGGTCTTCGCACCGGACGACGCGTCGCCGATGTTCTGCCACCACAGCTGGGCGAGCTTCGGATAGTCGGGCACGTTGTTGCCGGTCGGGGTCCACTGCACGCGCGCGGGCGAGCGGTAGAACTCGATCAGGCCGCCGAGCTTCGGTGCACGCTCGGTGAACGACTTGTCCCAGATGTCGGATTCACGGATGAAGGTGAGGCCGACATGGCTCTTCTTCAGAGACACCGTCTTGGAGACGATGAACTGCAGGTAGAGCCAGGCCGCCTTGCGGCGATCGACCGGCGTGGACTTCAGGAGCGTTGCCGAACCCACGTCCTGATAGCCGAGCTTCATGCCCTCCTTCCAGTACGAGCCGTGCGGCGACGGAGCCATGCGCCACTTCGGCGTGCCGTCCGCATTCATCACCGGCAGGCCGGGCTTGACCATGTCGGCGGTGAAGGCGGTGTACCAGAAGATCTGCTGGGCGATGTTGCCCTGCGACGGCACCGGGCCGGATTCGGAGAAGGTCATGCCCTGGGCCTGCGGCGGGGCATACTTCTTCATCCAGTCGAGGTACTTGACGATAGAATAGACCGCGGCCGGGCCGTTGGTGTCGCCACCGCGCTCGATCGACGAGCCGACCGGACGGCAGCCTTCCATGCGGATGCCCCATTCGTCGACCGGCAGGCCGTTCGGGAGGCCCTTGTCGCCGTTGCCGGCCATCGACAGCCAAGCGTCGGTGAAACGCCAGCCGAGCGAGGGATCGCTTCTTGCCGTAGTCCATGTGGCCATAGACCCTGACGCCGTTGATCTCCTTCACGTCGTTGGTAAAGAAGTCCGCGATATCCTCGTAGGCCGACCAGTTCACGGGCACGCCGAGCTCATAGCCGTACTTGGCCTTGAACTTGGCCTTGTACTCCGGGTTGGTGAACCAGTCGTAGCGGAACCAATAGAGATTGGCGAACTGCTGGTCAGGAAGCTGATACAGGTGGCCGTTGGGGGCCGTGGTGAAGGACTTGCCGATGAAGTCGTTGACGTCGAGCATCGGATCGGTGACGTCCTTGGCGTCCTTCGCCATCCAGTCCGTCAGGTCGACGGCCTGGCCGTAGCGGAAGTGGGTGCCGATGAAGTCGGAGTCGTTGATCCAGCCATCATAGACGTTCTTGCCGGACTGCATCTGGGTCTGGATCTTCTCGACGACGTCACCTTCCTGGATGATGTCGTGCTTGACCTTGATGCCGGTGATCTCTTCGAACGCCTTCGCCAGAACCTTGGACTCGTATTCATGGGTGGTCAGCGTCTCAGAGACGACGTTGATCTCCATGCCCTTGAAGGAGTTCAGCGGCTTTCATGAACCACTGCATTTCCTTCATCTGGTCGTCCTTCGACAGCGTCGACGGCTGGAACTCGCTGTCGATCCACTTCTTCGCGGCAGCCTCGTCGGCCTTTGCCGGAACGGACATCGTCATGCTCGCGGCGAACAGCGCTGCAGCGCTGGTCATCGCGAGATAACGGGCCTTGGTCAGGTGATGCTTCCTAGGCTTCAAGTGTCGCATGCTTTCCTCCTTGAGCGACAGTATTCCAGGTCCGGGTTGCCCCGGATCTGCCCCTTTTCACTTGCGTCAGACGGTGCGAAAGATCGCAACGGCGGACGCAAGCGAAATTGCGGTTGCGAGCCACAGGCTCGAAACCTCAAACCCTTCCTCGCCAATCGGCAAGGTCGCAATCGTGTCGGTGCCGACCAGACCGATCCAGGCGAGATGGATGATGGCCGCCAAGATCAGCGAGATGAACAGGCGATCGCCGCGCGTGGTCGGAATGCGCAGCACCCCGACCCGCTCGGCCTCCGGATAGCGGGCCGCGAGCCAGGTCATGACGATCAGCGTACAGGCCAGCGCGGCGAAGAAGATCGCCGTCGGCAGGGTCCATGCCATCCATGCGATGTTGTCCATGGCTCTAGAGCCTCCCCGTGATCACGGCCGCCCTCCCCCGCTCGCGGGGAGGTGAAACGGCCATCGTGAGCAAAAGCGGACATCATCGTCACACCCGTCCCAGCGCGAAGCCGCGCGCGATGTAGTTGCGAACGAACCAGATGACGAGCGCGCCGGGGATGATGGTCAGCACGCCGGCGGCGGCGAGCAGACCCCAGTCCATGCCGGCCGCTGAAACGGTGCGGGTCATGACCGCCGAGATCGGTTTGGCCTCGACCGAGGTCAACGTGCGCGCGAGCAGCAGCTCGACCCAGGAGAACATGAAGCAGAAGAAGGCGGCGACGCCGATGCCGCTCGCGATCAGCGGCACCAGGATCTTCACGAAGAAGCGCGGGAAGGAATAGCCGTCGAGGAACGCGGTCTCGTCGATCTCGCGCGGCACCGAGGACACGAAGCCCTCCAGGATCCATACCGCGAGCGGAATGTTGAAGATGCAATGGGCGAGCGCAACCGCCCAGGGCGTATCGAACAGGCCGATCGCCGAATACAGGTTGAAGAACGGCAGCGCATAGACCGCGGCCGGCGCCATGCGGTTGGACAGCAGCCAGAAGAACAGATGCTTGTCACCGAGGAAGCGGTAGCGCGAGAACGCGTAGGCCGCCGGCAGCGCCACCAGGATCGAGATCACCGTGTTTATGATGACGTATTTCAGCGAGTTGATGTAGCCGGAATACCAGCTCTCGTCGGTGAAGATGCGCATGTAGTTGGCCAGCGTCGGCTGATGCGGCCACAAGGTCATCGTCGTGACGATCTCGGTGTTGGTCTTGAAGCTCATGTTGACGAGCCAGTAGATCGGCAGAAGCAGGAAGACCAGGAACACGGGAGATGATGACGCGACGGCCGGGAATCGTGTTCATCACGCCACCTCCTTCGCCGGCCGGCGCTCGGTGCCGGCATTGGTCATGATGGTGTAGAACACCCAGCAGACGATCAGGATGATCAGGTTGTAGACCAGCGACAGCGCCGCCGCCTTGCCGAGGTCGAACTGGCCGAGCGCGATCTTGACCAGCTCGATCGAGATGAAGGTGGTGGAATTGCCGGGGCCGCCGCCGGTCACCACGAACGGCTCGGTGTAGATCATGAAGCTGTCCATGAAGCGCAGCAGCACGGCGATCAGCAGCACGCGATGCATCTTGGGCAGCTGGATCGCGGTGAACACCGCCCAGCGCGAGGCGCCGTCGATCTGCGCCGCCTGGTAGTAGGCATCGGGAATCGACTTCAGGCCGGCGTAGCACAGCAGCGCGACCAGGCTGGTCCAATGCCATACGTCCATCCCGATGACCGTGGCCCAGGCGTCGATCTCGTTGGAAACGTAGTTATAATCGATGCCGATGCCGTTCAGCACATAGCCGAGCAGGCCGATGTCCGGGCGGCCGAAGATCTGCCAGATCGTGCCGACCACGTTCCACGGAATGAGCAACGGCAGCGCCAGCGTGACGAGACAAAGCGCCACCGTCCATCCGTCACGCGGCATCGACAGCGCCACCACGATGCCGAGCGGCACTTCGATCGCCAGGATGATGCCGGAAAAGAACAGATTGCGCCACAACGAGGCGAGGAAGCGGCCGCCGAGGTCGGTGGAGGGATCGAGCAGCTCCTTGAACCAGCCGACGCCGTTCCAGAAGAACTGGTTGTTGCCGAAGGTGTCCTGCA
This sequence comes from Bradyrhizobium oligotrophicum, assembly GCA_050641875.1. GTDB lineage: Bacteria > Pseudomonadota > Alphaproteobacteria > Rhizobiales > Xanthobacteraceae > Bradyrhizobium > Bradyrhizobium oligotrophicum_B. Next base: position 3,849,924 of record CP192619.1, on the reverse strand, counting down.
TCGAATAGTTCACCACCGTCATCAGCGGCAGGATGGCGGAGAACGCCACCAGCAGGAACACCGGCAGCACCAGGAACCAGGCCTTGTTGTTGATGGTCTTGTCCATCACTCAGGCTCCCTCGACGAGACGGCTGTCGGCATAGACGTGGACATAGGCCGGGTTGAACTTCAGCCCGATCGCCGACCCTGACGGCGAGAATCCGGCCGGCAGGCGGGCGGCGAATTTGACGTCGCCGACACGGACGCGCGCGAAGCGGATACGGCCGAGATCGTCGACCCGCTCGATATTGGCGTCGAGCAGGCCGGGACCCGGCGCCGCGACGTCGACGAATTCGGGCCGCACACCGATCTCGATCTTGGCCCCGGCCGGCAGCGCGTCGTAGCTGCGTGCCAGCGTCAGCGTGTGACCGTCGATGCGGGCCTCGCGTCCCCTCACCTCGGCGGAGAGGATGTTCATGCCGGGCGAGCCGATGAAGTAGCCGACGAAGGTATGCGCCGGCTTGTCGAACAGCTCTGCCGGCGTGCCGCTCTGCACCACGCGGCCGTCATGCATGACGACGACGGTGTCGGCGAAGGTCAGCGCCTCGGTCTGGTCGTGGGTGACGTAGATCATCGTCAGGTCGAGCTCGCGATGCAGCGCCTTCAGTTTCGAACGGAGCTGCCATTTCAGCTCGGGATCGATCACCGTCAGCGGCTCGTCGAACAACACGGCGGCGACGTCGGAGCGCACCAGGCCGCGGCCGAGCGAGATCTTCTGCTTGGCGTCCGCGGTGAGCCGCGTCGCCTTGCGATTGAGGTCCGGCGTCAGGTCGAGCAGCCGGGCGATCTCCGCAACGCGCTTAGCGATATCAGCCTTCGGCACGCCGCGGTTCTTGAGCGGGAAGGCGAGGTTCTCGCCGACCGTCATCGTGTCGTAGATCACCGGGAACTGGAACACCTGCGCGATGTTGCGCTCGCGGGTCGAGGCTTTGGTGATGTCGGTGCCATCGAACAGGATCTCTGCCGTGGGAGGGCGTGACAATGCCGGAGATCAAATTGAGCAGCGTGGTCTTGCCGCAGCCGGATGGGCCGAGCAGCGCGTAGGCACCGCCCTGGCGCCAGGTCATCGTCACCGGCTTGAGCGCGTAGCTTTCGACGTCGCTCCCGTTGCCGTAGGAATGGGCGAGATCGACGAGGTCAATGCGGGCCATGCGGCATCTCCCTCACATCGCCGGCGCGGCGACCAGGCGGTCGCCGGCGTCGAACACGAACACATTGGATGGATCGAGCACCGCGTCGAGGATCTCGCCGGGCTCGTATTCATGGACGCCGTGCAGCACGGAGACCCAGTTCATGCCGTCGCGCGTCAGATGCACGAAGCTCTCCGATCCCGTGATCTCGGTGACCGAGACGATCGCGGGAAAGGCATGGCGGCCGTGGCTGCCGTCGCCTTTGCCAAGCCCGAGCTGATGCGGGCGGAAGCCCACGCGGTAGGCGCCATCGGGCAGATCAGCATAGAGGCCGACCGCCGGCGCCTTGACCCCGCCGGCGTACTCCACGCTCTCGCCGCGCTTCTGGATGCTCAACCGTGTTCATCGGCGGGTCGGAAAATACCTGACCGACACGCAAGGTGTCGGGACGGCGATAGACCGCCGCGGTATCGCCGGCCTGCAGCGCCTGCCCTTCCCACATGCAGATGGTGCGGCCACCGAGCAGCAGCGCCTCCGACGGCTCGGTGGTGGCGTAGACGAAGATCGCGCCCGAGGCTTCGAAGATGCGCGGCAGCTCGGTCCGCAGCTCCTCGCGCAGCTTGTAGTCGAGATTGGCGAGCGGCTCGTCGAGCAGCACGAGGTCCGCACCCTTCACCAGGGCGCGCGCGATCGCGGTGCGCTGCTGCTGGCCGCCGGAAAGCTGCAGCGGCGTGCGCTTCAGATAGGGCTCGAGCCGGAGCAGCCGGGCCGCTTCCGCCACGCGCTTCTCGATTTCCTCGCGCGACTTGCCCTGCACGCGCAGCGGCGAGGCGATGTTCTCGTAGACCGAGAGCGAAGGATAGTTGATGAACTGCTGATAGACCATCGCGACCGAGCGCTGCCGCACATCGGCGCCGGTGACGTCCTTGCCCTCGACCAGCACGCGGCCGGTGGTCGGCCGATCGAGGCCCGCCAGCAGCCGCATGATCGAGGTCTTGCCGGACAGCGTCGGCCCGAGCAGCACGCTCAGCGTGCCGCGCTGCAAGGTCAGCGAGACGTCGCGAATGGTGGTCACGCCGTCGACAATGCGGGAGACGTGATCGAGCGTGACGCTCATGCGCGTCCTCCCGCCTCACGCGCCGGCAAGGTGGAACGCTCGCGATTGGCTGTGATCCACGCCTCGAGCGCGGCGATCTCAGCCGCCGACATCCGCAACCCCAGCTTCGATCGACGCCACACGATGTCCTCGGCCGTCAACGCCCACTCGTCCGTCATCAGGTACCTGACTTCACGCTCCGTCAAGGTGCCACCGAAGTCCTGGCCGAGATCGGCCAAAGATGTCGCACCGGCGAGCATCGCCGCAGCCCGCGTGCCATAGGCATGGGCGATCCGCTTCGCATGTCCATCCGACAGGAACGGATAGGTCTTGCAGAGATCCGCAATCAACGGCCCGACGGCCGAGACCTTCATGTCGCCGCCGGGCAGCGGCGCCGTGCCGGTCCACCCTTCCTCCGCCTTGGCCCCGTTCAGATAGGGCGCGAGACGCTCCAGCGCCTCTTCCGACAGGCGCCGGTAGGTGGTGATCTTGCCGCCATAGATCGACAGCAGCGGCAAGCCGCCGGGCGTATCGAGCTCGAACACGTAGTCGCGGGTCGCGGCCTTGGCCTCGCTGGCGCCGTCGTCATAGAGCGGCCGCACGCCGGAGTAGCTCCACACAACGTCGGCCGGCGTCACCGGCTTGGCGAGATATTCCCCGAGCGCGGCGCAGAGATAGGCGATCTCCTCGTCGGTCGCCTTCACCTTGGCCGGATCACCCTGATAGTCGCGATCGGTGGTGCCGATCAGCGTGAAATCCTGCTGATAGGGAATGGCGAAGATGATACGGCCGTCGGCGTTCTGGAAGATGTAGGCGCGATCGTGATCGTAGAGCTTGCGCACCACGATGTGCGAGCCCTGCACCAGCCGCACCTTGGCCCTGGCATTGACGCCGGCGCCGGTCGCCAGCACCTGCTCGACCCAGGGACCGGCGGCATTGACCAGCGCGCCCGCCTTGATGGTCTCGCGCTCGCCGGTCTGCGTGTTCTCGGTCGTGACCAGCCAATGGCTGCCATCCTGACGGATCTCGGTCGCACGCGTGCGGGTGCGGATGACGGCGCCGCGATCGGCGGCATCCCGCGCGGTCAGCACGACCAGACGCGCATCGTCGACGAAGCAGTCGGAATATTCGAAGCCCTTGCTGTAGCGCCCGGAGATCAAGGGGCGGCCAACCTCGTCGCTGCGCAGGTTCACCGACCGCGTCGGCGGCAGCAGCTTGCGGCCGCCGAGATGGTCGTAGAGGAACAGGCCGAGGCGCAGCAGCCAGGCCGGACGCAGCCCCGAATGATGTGGCAGCACGAAGCGCAGCGGACGAATGATGTGGGGCGCGATCTGCCACAGGACTTCGCGCTCGATCAGCGCCTCGCGGACCAGCCGGAACTCGTAATATTCGAGATAGCGCAGGCCGCCATGCACGAGCTTGGTCGACCAGGACGAGGTTCCGCTCGCCAAATCGTTCATTTCACAAAGGAAAACGGAATTTCCGCGTCCGGCCGCATCGCGCGCGATGCCGCAACCGTTCACGCCGCCTCCGATAATGGCGAGGTCGTAGATCCGCTCCAACAGACGCATCCCCCGGCAATCGCCTTGACTGCGGCGATTTCACTTTCGGTTTCGAGTTAAACACAAACGAAAGTGAAAGCAAATCGAAATTCGTATGTTGGGCCACGGTTGGGCAAAACCTGCCCAAACCGGGATCAAGGAGCCTGCGAGAGTGGCGGAAAGTCAGGCGCGACGGAGCACGGCGGACCCCGCCGTTTCGGTTGCCTCTGCGGCGTCGTCGGCATCATCGGCGGACATCGCCGAGACCACCTCGATGCCGCGGCTATGGCAGAGGCTGGCCAGTCCGTCCGGCAGGGGGCGGTCGGTGACGAAGGTCTGGATCTGGCTGAGATGGGCGATGCGCACCGGCGCGCTGCGATGAAGCTTGGTGGAATCGGCCACCAGCATCACGCTGCGGGCATTGGCGATGATCGCTTGTGCAACCTGGACCTCGCGATAGTCGAAGTCGAGCAGCGCGCCCTCCTCGTCGATCGCGGATGCGCCGATGATCGCATAGTCGACCTTGAACTGGCCGATCAGCTGCGTCGCGGTCGATCCGATCACGCCGCCGTCCGAGCGCCGCACCGTGCCGCCGGCCACGATCACCTCGATGCGCGGATGCGGATAGAGCAGCATCGCGACGTTGAGATTGTTGGTGATGACGAGCAGGTCCTGGTGCGACGACAGCGCGCTCGCCACCTCCTCCGTCGTGGTGCCGATATTGATGAACAGCGAGGAGCCGTTCGGAATCCGCGCGGCTGCGACCGCACCGATCGCCTTCTTCTCGTCGGCAGCGACGAAGCGCCGCGCCTCGTAGGCGAGATTCTCGACGCCGGAGGCGATGATGGCGCCGCCATGGATACGCGTCAGCGCGCGCTGCTCGCACAGATCGTTGAGGTCCTTGCGGATGGTCTGGGCCGAGACTTCGAAGCGGCGCGGCGAGATCCTCCACCAGCGACGCGGCCGGAGGCGCGCGCAATGTTGAGGATGTCGGTCTGGCGTTGGGACAGGACGGCCATGGCAAGCTTTCAGGACAAGCTGCACCATGGTGATGCTGATCGAGTCAAGCGTCAATCGGCGAAGTATTGGGCGCATCGCAGCAATCGCCCGGACGTCGCGCGCGGTCTGGTCCGGCTGACGTCCACCATGTGCGCCCGCCTGCTCAGGCGGCGGCGCTCAGCTCACCGGTCACGAGCCGAATCGCGGCGCGTTCGGCTTCGCGGGCATTGCGAAACACCTGGCCCTCGAGGGCATTGAAGCGATGGGACGCCGCGAAGAAGCGGAAGCCGCCGCGGTCTCGGACGACGATCCCCGCCGCCTGGGAGCTGACCTCGATGATATAGGTGTCGGACATTGCGCAATCCCGTCGTTCATTCCGGGGCGTATAACCGAGCTCCATGACGAATGTTCCGTGCAGGGAGCCCCGGCTATTCCGATGTGAATGCCAACAGGAAATTGTGTGGATGTTATGTTGGCTGCGCCGCACGCACTCACGCCGTGACGCCTTGCCGAGATCAGTGCGGATCATCCGGGACGAGCGTCGCCTTGTGCAGCGATCCATCGGCTCCGCCGAGACAGTGCTGATGCTGACCGAGCAACTGATAGATCGTACGCAGATCCCTCAACACCTCCACGTGATGTTCACGAAACGCGCTGAGCTGATGCTCGTAGACGCCAATCCTGCGCTCGGCATGGAGGAGCCGCTGCTGCAGCTTCTTCAGCACCTGCAAGGTCAGTTTCTCGTCGACGTCCGACATGGACTTCCTCCCACCCTGTTCGCGCAACATGCCCCCACCATTTCCCCTGTGCCGGCAATTTTTTCCGGCTGGCATTTTGCCTTGTTGATCGGAAGCGGACTGCCGTGATTGCTGTCCGTCCGGCGCGCCACTCGAAGCGCGCAATACGGCAGAGACGCGGCAACGCGCATCCAAGCAACCAGAACTTGCAAACATCGTAAAGACGCCTGCCCTGTGGACAGGACGTAGATCGCGCGAGATTGATCGGCGCAGACGCCGCGCGAACGTGATCGAGTAAACGCGCATCGCCGGATGCCGGTTCCTATGCCGGGCGAGCGGCATGTGCAGCGCATTAACTGATGTTATTTGTGGCGGCGAGAGAGAGAATGCGATCAGGTCGCGATCGCCCCGTCGCGCCGGATCGGCTGCGGCCGGCCGCTGTCGTCGATCGAGACGTAGGTGAAGTTGCCGTCGGTCACGAGGATCGGCTGCTCCTCCTTCCGGCGCAGCACCCAGGCTTCGAGACGCACCGTCATCGAGGTGCGGCCGACGCGGACGAGATGCGCATAGACCGAAACGAGATCGCCGACATACACCGCCTTGCGGAAGTTCATCGCCTCGATCGCGACCGTCACCGTACGCGACTTCGCGACCTTGGCGGCGTACACGCCGCCGCCGACGTCCATCTGGCTGAGCAGCCAGCCGCCGAAGATGTCGCCATTGGCATTGGTGTCGGCCGGCATCGCCAGGGTGCGGATGCAGAGATCGCCGCGAGGTTCGGTCGGCGCGGACAGCGCGGCATGGACGGTCGCTTCGGTCACGTCGGGTGGTCTCCAATTGCGTGAGCGTTCAAGAGGCGCAAATCCGTCAGTCCGGCCTCGCCATTTCGAACATCGCCTCCTGCATGATCTCGAAATAGCGTCGCCGCGGCGGCCGGCGCGGACGATCGGATGCGCCAGCGCCGTCTGATAGACGCCGTCCTTGATCAGCGTCTTGTCGATATGCACGCCGACCACCTCGCCGAGCGTCAGCCACGCCTGCGCCTTGGCACCGTCGGCGCCCTGGAGCTGGATGATCTGCGTCACCTTGCACTCGAACGCCACGGGACTTTCGCCGACCCGCGGCACGTTGACGAACTTGCACGGCACCGGCGTGACGCCCGCGAGCTTGAACTCGTCGACTTCGCGCGCGACATGCGCGGCGGTCGCATTCATCTGCGTCGCCAGGTCGCGCGTCACCAGGTTCCAGACGAACTCGCCGGTGTCCTTTATGTTGGCGACCGAGTCCTTCCACTGCGTCGAGGAGAAGCCGATGATCGGCGGCGTGTAGTTGAAGGCGTTGAAGAAGCTGTAGGGCGCAAGGTTGACGTGACCGTCGGGATCGCGCGACGAGATCCAGCCGATCGGACGCGGCGCGACGATGGCGTTGAAGGGATCGTGGCGCAGGCCGTGGCCGTTCTTCGGTTCGTAGAAATGCAGGTCTCGTTCCGTCACGCCGTCGTCCCTTCCGTCATTGCAAGGAGCGCAAGCGACGAAGCAATGCAGAGCTGCGCATGCTGCCCTGGATTGCGTCGCTTCGCTCGCAATGACGAAGAACTTATCCCGCAGCGCCCCTGGAACCAAGCCCTGCCAGCACGAAATCGATCATCTCGTCGATCGTCGGACCCGGCTTGGTCGCGCATTGCGAGATCATCTGCGGATGGAAGAAGCGCATCATCGCGGTCGTCGCACATTTCGCCGCCAGCGGCAGGTCGGTGACCGCGAATTCGCCGGACGCCGCGCCCTGCCCGATCACGCGGCCGATGATCTCGGTGATCAGCAGCATGTGCGCCTCGCAGACGTCCCAGCTCTCCTCCATCGCCACCGCGACCATCTCGTGCAGCTTGTTGTCGCCGACATAGCGCTCGGTGTTCATGCGATGGATCGTGCCGAGCAGCTCGCGCAGCCGCGGCGCCGCCGGGCCGGGCCGCTCCGCGATCATGATGGCGGCCGCCTCGACCTGGGCCATCAGCGTGCGGGCGACCCCCCGATGGATCGCCTTTTTCGAGTCGAAGAACCGGTAGACATTCGCCGGGCTCATGCGGAGCTCCTTGGCGATGTCGGCGACGGTCGTCTTCTGGTAGCCGATCTGTCGAAACAGGCGCTCAGCAACGACGAGAATGCGCTCGTGCGTATCGGATTCGATATGGTCGGAAACCAGGGTCATCATGCCTGCGATCTTGTTGGTCCTTCATTCGGCGGCCTCGGCCAGAGGAAGCGACGGCCTCGGCACGTCAACATGCTGCGCTGCGGAATGATCCGCGTCTTTTGCTCCGCGCTCGTCCAGACTTCTTGCGGAACCATAGGGCATACAATCCAGGCAAGTACAGCAGCGTCAGGAAGGTTGCAACGAACAACCCGCCCATGATGGTGATCGCCATCGGGCCCCAGAACGCCGAGCGCGACAGCGGAATCATGGCGAGGATCGCGGCGAGCGCGGTCAGCACCACGGGGCGGGCGCGGCGCACCGTGGCCTCGATGATCGCCTCCTTGCGGGTCAGGCCATGGGCGACGTCGGTCTCGATCTGATCGACCAGGATCACCGCGTTGCGCATGATCATGCCGGCGAGCGCGATCAGGCCGAGCAGCGCCACGAAGCCGAACGGCGCGTTGGCGACATTGAGCCCCAGCGAGGCGCCGACGATGCCGAGGGGCGCCGTCAGGAACACCAGGATCAGCCGCGAGAAGCTCTGCAGCTGGATCATCAGCAGGGTCAGCATCACGATGACCATCAGCGGAAACAGCACGAAGATCGAGGCATTGCCCTTGGCGGATTCCTCGAACGCGCCGCCAGCCTCGATCCGGTAGGCGGGCTCGAGGTGGTTGCGGATATCCTGCAGCTTCGGCGAGATGCTGGCTGGTGACATCCGGCGCCTGCACGCCATCCGCCACGTCGGCGCGCACCGTGATCGCCATGTCGCGGTTGCGACGCCACAGGATCGGCTCCTCGTGGGAATATTCGATCTTGGCGATCTGCTGCAGCGGCACCGCCACGCCGTTCTTCGAGGTGATGGTGAGGTCGCCGACATGGGCGAGATCGAGCCGTTCGGACGGCGCCGCGCGCGCGACGACGCCGACCTTCTCGATGCCGTCGCGAATGGTCGTGACCTGCACGCCGGAGATCAGCATCGCCAGCGACTGCGACACGTCCTGCGGGGTCAGGCCGAGCGCGCGGGCACGATCCTGGTCGACGACCAGCTTGAGGTAGGGCGACTGCTCGTTCCAGTCGAGCTGCGGATCCCTGACATTCGGGTTCTGGCGCATGACGTCACGCACCTGATGGGCGATCTCGCGCACCTTCGCCGCATCCGGGCCGATGACGCGGAACTGGACGGGGAAGCCGACCGGCGGACCGAAATTGAAGCGGTCGACGCGGACGCGCGCTTCGTTCAGCTCGCCATTCGCGGCCGCGGTCTCGATCTTGGCCTTGATGCGCTCGCGCGCGGCGACGTCCTTGGCGACGATCACGATCTCGGCGAAGGCCTCGTTCGGCAGTTGCGGGTTGAGGCCGAGCCAGAACCGCGGCGAGCCCTGCCCGACATAGGCGGTGTAAGTCTCGATGTCCTTGTCGTCCTTGAGCAGCTTTTCTGCTGATTTGGCAGCCTTCTCGGTGACACCGAACGCGGTGCCCTCCGGCAGCCGCAACTGCAGGAACAGCTCGGGGCGTTCCGACAGCGGGAAGAACTGCTGCTGGACGTGGCCGAAGGCGACGATCGAGGCCGCGAACACGCCGACCGTCGCGGCGACGGTAGTGATGCGGTGCTCGACGCACCAGCGCACGATGGCGCGCAGGCCGCGATACATGCGCGTGTCGTAGACCGCGTGCTCGTCATGGCCGTGATGGGCCTTCATGTCCGGCAGCAGCTTGACGCCGATATAGGGCGTGAAGATCACCGCGACGAACCACGACGCGACCAGCGCGATGGCGACGATCCAGAAGATGCTGCCGGCATATTCACCGACCGCCGAATTGGCGAAGCCGATCGGCAGGAAGCCGGCGGCCGTGACCAGGGTGCCGGTCAGCATCGGGAACGCGGTGGATTCCCAGGCAAACGACGCGGCGCGCATCCGGTCCCAGCCCTGCTCCATCTTCACCACCATCATCTCGACCGCGATGATGGCATCGTCGACCAGCAGGCCGAGCGCAATGATGAGCGCACCAAGCGAAATGCGGTGCAGGTTGAGCCCCATGATGTTCATGACGATGAAGACGAGCCCGAGCACCAGCGGCACCGATAGCGCCACGACGATGCCGGTGCGCCATCCCAGCGCCAGGAACGACACGAACAGCACGATCACCAGCGCCTCGACGAACGAATGCACGAACTCGCTGACGGCGTGCTCGACCACCTTGGGCTGGTCGGCGATCTGCTCGATCTCGATGCCCTGCGGCACGGCCTTCATGAAGTCGTCGGCGGCGGCGTGGACCTCCTTGCCGAGCTCCAGGATGTTGGCCTCCTTGGCCGTGACCACGCCGATGCCGAGCGCGGGCTTGCCCTCCTGCCGCACCTTGAAGGTCGGCGGATCGACGTAGCCGTGGGTGACAGTCGCGATGTCGCCGAGCCGGAACACGCGTCCGTTGCTTTCGACCGGCGTCTCCGCGACCGCCTTGGCGCCATCGAGCGCGCCGGTGACGCGCAGCGGCACGCGCTGCGACGAGGTCTCGACCGTGCCGGCCGGGGTCACGTTGTTCTGCTTGGCAAGCGAGATCGAACAGCGCCTGCGGCGTGATGCCGAGCGTCGCGAGCTTGGCGTGGCTGAACTCGACATAGATGCGCTCGTCCTGGGTGCCGTAGAGATTGACCTTGGTGACGCCGGCGACCTTCAGCAGGCGCTGGCGCAGGCCTTCGGCGGTCTTCTTCAATTGCGCATAGTCGGCGCCGTCGCCGGTCATCATGAACAGGATCGAATCGACGTCGGAGAACTCGTCATTGACGAACGGACCGACGATGCCCGACGGCAGCGACGACTGCACGTCGTCGAGCTTCTTGCGGATCAGGTAGAACAGATGCGGCACCTGTGCCGGCGGCGTCGAATCGCGGAAGGTCACCTGCATCGCGGTGAAGGCCGGCTTCGAATAGGTCTGCACCTTCTCGAAGTAAGGCAGCTCCTGCAGCTTCTTCTCGATGGGGTCGGCGACCTGGCTCTGCATCTCGGCCGCCGTTGCGCCCGGCCACATCACCGAGACGTTGACGACCTTGACGGTGAAGAACGGATCTTCGGCGCGGCCGAGCTTCTGATAGGAGAAGAAGCCGGCGACACCGAGCGCAATGATCAGGAACAGCACCAGCGGCGGATGATTGACCGCCCAGGCCGACAGGTTGAACCGCTTCATGGGTCAGCTCCGAGATTCGATGTCGCTATTACAGGCCATTCTCAGTGATCGTCATTGCGAGCGAAGCGAAGCAATCCAGGAATCCTTCCACGGAAACAGTCTGGATTGCTTCGTCGCTTCGCTCCTCGCAATGACGGCAATTGCGTCCGAACTAGAACGTCAGCGCCGACACGACGCGCACCTTCTGCGCGGGGTCGATCTTCTGCACGCCGAGCGCCACGACCTTCTCGCCTTCGTCGACGCCCGAGGTGACCAGCACGTCCTTGCTATCATAGGCCTTCACCTTCACCGGCTTCAGTGTCACCTCGCCCTTGTCATTGACCACATAGAGCGACGGATCGCGGCCCTCGCTGAACAGCGCCGACAGCGGCAGCCGCGCGACGCGCGTGGTGGCGGGATCGGCGAGCGTCAAGGTCGCGGTCATGCCGAGCGAGACGGCTTCGCCGGCGTCCGGCAGCGAGAACTTGGCGAGATAGGTGCGCGTCGCGGGATCGGCGGCGGGCGCGATCTCGCGCAGCTTCGCCGCATATTTCTTGTCGGCGTCCGACCACAGCGTGACGTAGGCGCTGCCGGTCTTGGCGCGTTCGAGCAGGGTCTCCGGGATCGCGACCACCGCCTCCTTCTCGGCGAAGCGCGCGACACGGATCGCCGCCTGACCGGCGGCAACGACCACGCCCGGCTCGATCATGCTCGCGGTGACCACGCCGCGCGCATCCGCAACCAGCGTCGCGTAGGACAACGAGTTGCGGGTCAGCTCGACCGAGCGTTCGGCACGATTGAGACGCGCCCTCGCCTCGTCGGCGGACGCCCTGGCCTGGTCCATCTGGGCGTCGGTGGTCCAGCCCTTGGCGCGCAGCTCCTTGGCACGGGTCTCGGCAGCGGACGCCTGCGCCAGCACGCCGGTGGCGGCGCGGAATTCGGCTTCAGCCTGCTCGGCCTGGAGCTTCAGGTCGACCTCATCGAGCGTGGCGAGCGGCTGGCCGATCTCCACGGTCTGGCCGACCTCGACCAGGCGCTTGGCGACCTTGCCGGCGACGCGGAAGCCGATATCGGCCTCGATGCGCGGCCGGATGGTGCCGACGAAGCTGCGCTCCGGCGTCTCGGCCTCGTAATGCACGGGCGCGACCAGGACCGGCCGGACCGGCTCGGCCTTCTGGGCGACGGTTTCATTGCACCCGGCCAGGGCAACGGCCATGGTGGCCAGCGCAAGACCAGTCAACAGCTTGGAATAGCTCGCGAAAATCAGGCGGATCAACATGGGGCACCCTCGCTGCAGTTGCGAGCAAGTGTCGAATGTTGAGTGACGATTGTCAATATTCGTCAGTGATCATGACTTCGTGAACATCTGGACATGTTGCCGCAGGTGCTCATTGGCGCGGCAGGCGGGCTCTGAATTGTCAGCGCTCACCCGCCGCCGTCCTTTCGGGGCCGTCCCCGAACAACGGTCGACCCCCGAATACCGATCACAGCATGCGCGTGGGACTCACTCCGCCGGCGCCTGGCCCGCGAATTCGACCTTGCTCTCATGGCCGCCGAAGAACACCAGCAGCCCGGCGATCAGCGGCAGGACCGACAGCGCGAGCAGGCCGTGCGTGGTCGAGCCGGTGGTGTCCTTGATCCAGCCGACCAGATAGGGGCCGCCGAAGCCGGCGAGATTGCCGATCGAGTTGATCAGCGCGATGGCGCCGGCCGCGGCCGTGCCCGACAGCCACGCCGTCGGCAACGTCCAGAACACGCCGAAGACGCAGAACACGCCGATCGCGGCAACCGTCAGCGCGACCATGGTGAGCGTGGGATCGCCGATCATGCTCGATGCCGCCAGCGCCACCGCGATCAGGATCAGTGGCGCGCCGACATGGATCACGCGCTCGCGCGTCGCATCCGAATGCCGCGCCCACAGGATCATCGCAACGGTGCCGAACGCATAGGGAATCGCGGTGACGACGCCGGTCTGCACATTGGTCAGTCCGAACGCCTTGACGATCTGCGGCAGCCAGAACTGCATGCCGTAGAGCGCGCCGACGAAGCCGAAATAGATCAGGCTGAGCACGATCACCCTGGGCGACGACAGCGCCTCACTGAGCGTCATGTGTCCGGCGGCCTGCTTCGCCGCGGTCTCGGCCTCGAGCGTTGCCGCGAGCCATGCCTTCTGCTCCGCCGACAGCCAGGTTGCATGCTCGGGCCGGTCGGTCAGGTAGAACCAGGTGACCACGCCGAGGATGACCGAGGGAATGCCCTCGATGATGAACAGCCACTGCCAGCCCTGCAACCCCATCAGGCCGTGCATGCCGAGCAGCAGGCCCGACACGGGCGCGCCGATCACGGTCGACACCGGCACGGCGACCGCGAAGGCGGCGAGGAAGCGCGCGCGATACTGCGCGGGATACCAGTAAGTGAGATAGAGGATGATGCCGGGGAAGAAGCCGGCCTCGGCGACGCCGAGCAGGAAGCGCAGCGTGTAGAAGCTCCACGGGCCCGAGACCAGCGCCATCAGCGCCGAGATGATGCCCCAGGTCACCATGATGCGCGCGATCCAGCGGCTGGCGCCGAACTTCTCCAGCGCCAGATTGCTCGGCACCTCGAAGATGAAATAGCCGATGAAGAAGATGCCGGCGCCCCAGGCGAACACCAGCGGCGAGAACTTCAGTTCCGCATTCATGGTCAGCGCCGCGAAGCCGAGATTGACGCGATCCAGATAGGAGAAGAAATAGGCGAGCACCAGGAACGGAATCAGCCGCCAGGAGATCGCGCGGATGGTCGCGGCCTCGATGTCGGAGCGGCCAGGTGCGGCCGGAGTGGTGGCGGACGGACTCATCGATCTCCTCCCGGGAGCATTGCAGACGTTGGTAGTTGATGGGCGGTGTTGAGCATCGGTCGTGGCAAGTCAATCGGAAAGCCTGAAATCCCACAGCCCTTCGGCGCATCGCGGGGGCGCGGCACGCGCATGACGTCCTCGTCGCCCGAGATGCTCACCCGCGCTGACAGGCGCCGCCGCGCAGCACGTGCGCTCGCGACGGCGCTGATCGTGATCGCGCTCGGGCTCGGCCTGCGCTTCCACGGTCTCGGCCTCGGCCTTCCCGCCTTCATCGTCAAGTATGGCGGCTCCGTGCTCTGGGCGACGATGGTCTATCTGCTGCTCGTCGCGCTGCTGCCGCGAATGCCGCTGTGGCAGATCGCCGGGCTCGCGCTCGGCATCGCCGCCATCGTCGAAGCCGTCAGGCTGATCCACACGCCGTGGCTCGACAGCTTCCGCCTGACGCTGGCGGGCGCGCTGCTGCTCGGCCGCATCTTCTCGCTGTGGAACATTGCCGCCTACGCGGTCGGCATCCTCATCGGCGCCTGGATCGACCGGATCGCGATGCGGCCTGCGTCGGCATAGGCTTGCCAACGGCAGGCTGCGATATCATCCGAGGGCTCAGCTCGACGCCGCACCGACGCGGCTGAAGAAGGCGTTCAGCTCCTCGGCCAGAACGGCAGGCTGCTCTTCCGGAATGTAGTGGCCGCAGCAGGACATGGTGATGCCCTCGACTTGATCAGCGACCTCCCTGAGCGGCGCGGCCATGTCCACGATCGATCCCTGGTCGGCGCCGACGGCCAGCACCGGCAGCTTCAGCCTGCCCCTGGCTTTCAGTTCGCGGTTCTGGAGCGCGGACAGCGCGGCGGCACGGTAATAGGCGAGTCCGGCGCGCAAGCCGCCGGCCTTGGTCAGCACGCGGGCGTATTCGTCGAGATCACGTTCGGAGAACACTTCTGGATTGGCCCCTTTCCGGCGGAGGAACCAGGCGAGATAGTCGCGTTCGCGGCCGTGGATCAGCATCTCCGGGAGATCCGCGACGGCGTGGAACGCGAAGTGCCAGGTGCGCCACGCGCGATCCGGCGCGAACGGCAGCGCCTCGGGCAAGGTGACGCCGGGAATTCCTGCATCGAGCAGGGCCAGGCTGCGCACCTCGGTTTCGAACAGAGCCGCGTAGGGATAGGCCACCCACGCGCCGATATCATGGGCCACCAGGTGATAGCTCATGACGCCGAGCTGCTGCAGCAGGCGATGCACCGCCGTGGCCAAGGTCTGCGTGTCGTAGCCTTCGGCTGGCCGGTCCGAGTCGCCCTGCCCGGGGAGATCTGGCGCGATGACCCGATAGCGCGACCCGAGCAGCGGCATGACCTTGCGCCAGGCAAACCAGCTTTCGGGGAAGCCGGCGAGCAGCACCACCACGTCGCCATCCGGCGGGCCACCGCTGACATAGTGCAGCCTGACGCCGTCGACGGTCTCGAAGCGGTGGGTGAATCCCGGCATCGAGGGTTCGGCACGACAGAACGGCTCAGCCGCGACCAGGCGCGATGGACTTTTGGCAGAGATGGCGTTCATCAACTCGGGCATGATCATTCTCCTTATTATAGAACAACTGTTTCCTAATTTGGCGCAAGGTCACGCGAACAAGGCCGCGGCTTGATTTGCGACGCTCATCATCTCGCTCTTCGTACGACCCGTCTTGCCGACCACCCGCAGCCCCTGGATTACGCAGAAAAGAGCGCCAGCCACGGCTTCCGCGTCGAGATCTCGGCCGGATCGATCCATCGGATTGTCCGAGCTTGATTAGATCGCGCAACAGGCTCTCAACCCGGCGCATCGCCCCGCGGACCTTGGCGGCGGCCTCAGCATCCAAGGTGGCGAGCTCGGCCGCGCTGGTGACGACCAGGCAGCCGCGCCGGCCTTCGCTGTCGCTGGCGGATTCCGCGTAGAACTGCAGCAAGGCTTCCAGCTTGTCGCGGCCGCTGTGCCGCGCATCGAGACGCTCGCGCACCTGCTGGTCGCGGCGCGCGATGTAATGATCCAACGTCGCCATGAAGATTGCGCGCTTGTCCGCAAAGGCCTTGTACAGGCTGCCGGTGGCGAGCTTCATGGCGGCACGCAATTCGGCCAGCGACGCGGCGTGGTAGCCGCGCTCGCTGAAGACCACCAGGGCCCTGTTCAGGGCGGTGTCCATATCGAACTCTCGCGGCCGACCGGGCCCGCGGCGCTCGGATGAATTCGTTTGTGACCTCGTCATTCCTTCTTTTAGGAAACATTCGTTTCCAAATCAAGAGCGCGAAACGACTCTCGGCCGGAAAGCTCAGTCCCCAAGTTGAAAACGCTGGAACCGGTGCAATTCGTCCTCGATCTGCCGCTTCAGCGCCTTGCGCAGCTGGCCACGCGCGGCCTTGCCCTGGCCGACCCAGCTCCATTTCTGCATCAGGAGCTTGTCGTTCCGGCGGTCGGTCTTGAGGTCGAGCGCCGCGACGATCTCGTCGCCGACCAGGACGGGCAGCGCGAAATAGCCGAACAGGCGCTTGTCCTTCGGGACATAGGCCTCGAAGCGATGATCGTAGTCGAAGATCGCCTGCGTCCGCTTGCGCTGGATGATGAGCGGATCGAACGGCGACAGGATGTGGACGCGCGCCGGATCGATCTCGACCGGCGCTTCCAACGCAGCCGGCGTGATCCAGTGCTCCTGCTTGCCGGCGCCCTCCAGCGTCAGCGGCAGCAGCTCGCCGCGCCGGACCCTGGCATCGATGACCCGGCGCACCGCGGCCTTGCTCGGCGCATTGAGATGGCAGAGCGAATCGAGGCTGACGACGCCTTGCGCGCGCAAGCCGCGGTCGAGCAGATAGGCTGCGATCTCGCGATCGTTGGCCCCCTTCGGCAGCCGTTCCCAGCCGAAATGCCGGGTGGTGAGGTCGTAGGTCTTGAGCATGCCGTCGCGGCCCGACACCGTCAGCACGCCCTCGTAGAAGCCGAGCTGCAGCGCGCGCTTCGACGGTTTGCGGCTGGCCCATGCATGGTCCTTCTCGCGCAGCACATCGTCGTCGATGTCGCGGATCGTCAGCGCGCCGCCCTGGCGGATCAGCCGCATGACCTTGCGCGTGTCCTCGGGCTTCACCGTCTGCAGCCAGCGATGGCCGTCGCGGCGGTGGCGGCGCATCGCCGGGACGAAGTAGCGGAAGTCCTGCAGCGGGATGTAGGACAGCGCGTGGGTCCAATATTCGAAGACGGTCTTGTCGGTGCTCTGCGCCTGCCTGAGATCGGCGCGGCGATAGGCGGGAATGCGACTGAACAGGATGTGGTGATGGCAGCGCTCGATCACGTTGATGGTGTCGATCTGCACATAGCCGAGATGGGCGACGGCGGCGGCGACGGCCTCTGGTCCCGCGCCGAACGGCGCCTCGGCATCGAGGCGCTGCGCGCGCAGCCAGATCCGGCGCGCCTGCGGCTTGGAGAGCGGGATGGGCGTGGGAACAGCGGGCATGCCGTGCAACGGTGCGAGATTCGCCCCCGCTCCCGCAACGACAAATCAGGCGGGCGAGATCCCGCCGCGGAACCTCAAGGCTTGGCCTTCTCCGCAATGCTGCCGGTGGTGATCTCGGCCTTGCAGCTGGCGCGGCCGGGATCGGGCGCGCGGCACTTGTAGATGCGGCCGGTCAGGCGGTCGACCAGCCAGGCCGTATCCTCGGAAGGACTTTCCAGGCCGACATAGCGGTTGCCGACCGCTGTGAGCAGGGTCGACAGCAGGATCGACGCCGCAATGATGCCAGCTCCGATCAGCGTCGACATGGAACCGGCTGATCCGGTCTGATCCTGGCTGCTCGCCCGATGGGACTGATAGTCTCGCCTGTGCGATGGGTTGAACACGGCTTTGCTTTTCTGTTCGCGTTTCTTGACTACGAATCCACTCGCCGTTCGCGTCTTTCAGGTTTGCGATTTTTCCCGGCGAGCGCTATCCGGTAGAACCGCATCTGGCCGATTTGTTGTTCGCGGACCGGCCACCTGCCGATCGCTTTGCGGCAGCGTGCGGCGCGTCCCGCAGACCAGTCGCTTCGCCCCGCAGGGCCGCCCGCTCCGGCAACGTGACGTCGATCACATTTGACGCTTTGAACCCGTTCTATCGTTCACGCATCCAATTGCCATAGGGCAGACGAGCCGAGGACAACGACGATGACCCCATATTTTAGACGTTTTGCAGTTCAGGCGGCGGCGTTCTCCGCGATGCTGGCGATCGGCGCAGGCACCGCTCTCGCCGGCGAGGCCGTGTCGGCCGACAAGATCCTCAACGCGCTGAAGCCGAAGGCCGTGACGCGCGGCATCTCGGTCGGACCGCAGGCAGCCCCGCAGGTCGACACGGCGACGCAGGCGAAGCAAGCCGCCTTCATCGACAGCATGCGCAACCGCAAGACCCGCTCGCTGTCGCTCGGCGAGCGCGAGCAGATCGCCGAGATCGCGGCGACCAAGCCCAAGATCGATCTCGAGATCCAGTTCGACTACAACTCGGCCGAGATCAGCAAGGCCTCGATGCCGGCCGTGCAGGAACTCGGCAAGGCGCTGTCCGATCCGAACCTGAAGGGCTCGACCTTCGTGGTCGCCGGCCACACCGACGGCATCGGCAGCGACGGCTTCAACCAGGATCTCTCCGAGCGCCGTGCCGACACCATCAAGCGCTATCTGGTCGAGAAGTTCGCCCTCCCCGGCCAGGACCTCGTCACGGTCGGCTATGGCAAGACCAAGCTCAAGGACGCGGCCAACCCGGCCGATCCGCTCAACCGGCGGGTCCAGGTCGTCAACATGGACACCAAAACCGCGGCGAAGTGAGCGCTCCGCCGCGCATCGCCCCGCCTGCTCACGGTCCCTGGCAGGCGGGGCGCTTTTTGTCCGCCCTTCAGATCCAGCTCTGGAACAGCATCAGCCGGGTGAAGGTCTGCATCGTCGTGCCGATGAAGGCGGCGCTGATCGGAAGCATCGCGACGAAGCCCAGGACCACGACGGCGACATAGCCGAGCAGCACCCAGCGCGGCCAGCGCATCAGCGCGTGGACCAGCGCGAGGCTCGCCAGCGTTGCCGATGGCAGATAGTAGTAGATGAAGCTCAGCGCGCGCGGCAGCAGTGCCCACGGCAGATAGCAGCCGAAATAGAACGCCAGGATCAGGAACGTCGCCGCGCTGCGCGTCGCGATGAAATCCCGGACGCAGATGGTGAGCGCGGCCAGCGCCGGCCACAGCACCAGCGGATTGCCGAGCAGCACCACCGCGGCGATGTCGGTGTCACCGGTCTTGTCGAACAGGAACCAGACCGGACGAACCAGCAGCGGCCAGGTCGGCCATGCGCTCATATAGGTGTGGCCGGCAATCGCCGTGGTGACGCTGTCGGCAAAGATGCGCCGCTGCGCCTCGAAGATGCCCATGACGGACAGGCCGTGCAGCGGGACGAAGGTCGCGAGATAGCAGACAGCCGGCGTTGCGACGAGGCACAACACGATCTGCAGCCAGCTCAGTTGCGGCCATTGCTCGGGCCGATACCAGTCGGTCGGCTCGCCGTCGCCGAACGAGGTCTGCCAATGCTGCAACAGCCTGATGAGACCGACGATGAGAAGCGCCGTCAGCAGCGGAAACAGCCCGCTCCATTTGCAGGCGATCGCAAGGCCGAACAGCGCGCCCGCCAGCGCGAACACGAGCTGCGGCCGGCGCTGCCTGAACGAAAACAGAAAGGCTGCGATCCCGAGCAGGCTGAAGGCGAGCGCGCCGATGTCGAGCATCGCGATGCGCGCCTGCACGAACAGCATCTGGTTGAAGAAGGCGAGCAGCGCCGCCGCGATGGCGGGCCATTGCGCCGCGAACAGCGCCAGGCCGCACAGATAGATCGCGGCGACGGCGAGGCCGCCGAGCACGGTACCGGGATAGCGCCATGCGAAGGCATTGTCGCCGAACGTCCTGATCGACAGCGCAATCAGCTCCTTGGCGAGCGGCGGATGCATCGGGTTGAGCTGCGGCGTCGCCGGGGCCAGTCCCAGCATCTGCCGCGCCGCGGGCACGTAATGCACCTCGTCGAAGACGAATTTCGGCGGCGAGGCGAGCCCGATCATCAGCAAGACGTGCGCGATCGCGAAGATCAGCAATGCCGTCATCACACAGCGGCGGACCGACAGAGCGCCATCCTGCGCCACCTCGCCGTCCTCTTCGTCGTCATCCCGGCGAGCAGCAGATACCTTCATGGGCCTCCGCGTTGAACTGATCTCACGGTGACGGCAACTAACCACCGAACGGTCATCGAGGCAAACTTGTGCCAATTTTACAACAACCCCGCGCGCCGTCTTCGGCTAGATTGAGCAAGGAACAATCTTCGGTGTGGATATGAGTCTGCGTCGCCGAACCTGTGTCGCTGCAATCTCGGCTGCCGCCCTGCTCGGCGTGGCGGCCGGCGCGAGCGCCGACGGCCGCATCGGCGAAGCCGTGCTGGTGCAGAAGGACGTGCTGCGCGTTGCAGGCGCAGCGAGCAGCCCGATCAGCGTCGGCGACGGCGTGGTGCGCAACGAGACGGTGCGCACCGGCAATGACAGCGCCGCGCGGCTTGTCATGATCGACAGCACCAATCTCTCGCTCGGCGCCAACGCCACCCTGACGCTCGACCGCACCGTCTTCAACGACGAGACCAGCTATCGCGACATCGCGATCCGGCTCGGCACCGGCGCGTTCCGCTTCGTCACCGGCCATTCCGAGAAAACCGCCTACAAGATCAACACGCCGCTCGCGACCATCGGCGTGCGCGGCACCATCCTCGACATCAAGTCGCAGCGCGGCCAGACCATGGTCGTGCTGCAGGAAGGCGCTTCGCGGGTCTGCACCCTCACCTTCCAATGCCTCGAGCTGACGCAGCCGGGCGACACTGCGATCATCACCGCGACCGGCAACGGCAGAAGCGCGATCAAGAAGACCAGCAATCCGTCCTGGAGCTTCGCCGCAACCTGCGCGTCGACATCGGGCCTCTGCACGGTCACCGATCTCGCCAGCAGCGCGCCGCCGCAGGACTTCACCGGCATCCTGTGCGGGCGATGACGATGAGAACGCACCCCGGTCAGCTTGCTCACCTGATGGCGGCCATCGCCGGCGGGCTGCTCGCGCTCGCGCTGCAAGCCGCGCCGGCGGCCGCGCAGAGCAGTTGCGGGGTGGACAATTTCGCGGCGGCGCTGTGCCCGACCCCGTCGCCGTCGCCGACCTCCTCGCCCACCGCGACGCCGACGCCGTCGGCCACGCCGACATCGACCTCCAGCCCGACGCCGACGCCCTCTCCCTCGGTCTCGCCGACCCCGTCGCCGTCACCCACCGGCGCGGGAAACAGCGCGAACGCGATCAACGGCCTCGCCGACCAGCGCTTCAACCAGATGATCACCAACCGCGTGCTCGGGCTGGTGCTGCTCGGCGTCAACGAGCAGGTCAACTGTAGCGACTGCATCAGCGCGTTCGGCTCGGCCGGCTCGTTCTCCGCCGGCATCCATGGCCGCAAGCAGCTCACCAACAATCTGGCGCTGCTCGCCGGCCTCGCCTACACGCACTACGACGAGAACGGCTACCACGTGACGTCGGCGCCGATCGGCGCCTTCGCGCTGCGCTACGACTTCGCCGATTGGGGCTCGTCGCGGCCGTTCTTCGACGTCGGCACGATCCTGACGCCCTATGAGCGCGTGCGCTACGGCCGGAGCTATGCAACGAGCCTCGGTAACGTCACGGTGGACGGCACCACCACGGCATCGAACTACGCGGTCTATGGCCGCGCCGGCTGGATCAGCCGGTTCTCGCCGCGCGACGAGCTCGCGGCGTCGGTCGAGCTGTGGCAACTGTGGCAGCACGCCGCCGGCTATCGCGATCCCACGGTGGCTTTCAACCCGTTCGACGCGACGATCGCCGGTGGCACCGACCGCACCAGCCTGGTCAAGGTCGGCGGCCAGTGGACCCACCTGTTCGGCACGAGCATCGAGGCCAACATCAATGGCGGCTACGTCCAGTCGTTCGCCACCACTTCCGGCATCGTCGCCACCGTCACCGGCAACGGCACGGTGACGCCGACCATGGGCAACCAGGGCTGGTTCGAATATGGCGGCCGGCTCGGCTTCCGCCTGCCGCAAGGCTGGATCGCCGATCTGTTCGTCAACGGCACGCTCGGCCCGCAGCCGGTCGGCAACACCATCCACGGCGGCATCGGCCTGCGCGTCCATTATTAGCGGCTGCTTGCCCTGGCGGGCGCGCCACTCGCTCCTTCAACATTTCATGATGGGTCTGCGCCACGGTCGCATTGACCCGCGCACGGCCGCTGCCATATTGAATGACGATCGTCATTCAAAAGTAACGGCTCGCCAGGCGCGCGGAGATCCGATGGACGTTTCCACCCAGGCGACCGGCGAGACCCGCCGTGGCGGCACGGCAGCCCCGGAGGCGCCGACTTCGCTCTTCACGCCAGCCCCGGCTCCGTCACGCGCCAAGGCCGCGTCGGTCCGCACGGCATTGCTCTCCGGCCCGGTGCTGCCGGCGCTGTTCCGGCTGGCGCTGCCGACCATAACCGTGCTGGTGGCGCAAACCGCGGTCAACGTCGCCGAGGCCTATTACGTCGGCTTCCTCGGCACCGATGCGCTGGCCGGCGTCGCACTGGTGTTTCCGATCTTCATGCTGATGACGATGATGTCCAATGGCGGCATCGGCAGCGGCGTCTCCTCGGCCGTGGCGCGCGCGGTCGGCGCCGGGCGCAACAGCGATGCCGATGCCATCGCCTTCCATGCCATCGTGCTGGCGGTGATCGCCGGCGGCGTGTTCACGCTTGCAACCGCCCTGTTCGGCCCGGCCCTGTACCATGCGCTCGGCGGGCGTGCCGGCGCGCTCGAGGCGGCGCTGCGCTACTCCAACTATCTGTTCGCCGGCGCCGTCCCGGTGTGGATCGTCAATCTGCAGGCGGCGGCGCTGCGCGGCGCCGGCAATGTGCGCGTGCCGGCGCTGGTCACCCTGGTGGGCGCGCTGGTCATGATCCCCGCCTCGCCGCTGCTGATCTTCGGCCTCGGCCCGCTGCCGGGGCTCGGCATCGCCGGCGCGGGCATCGCCTTCGGGCTGTATTACTGCGGCGCCATGCTGGTGCTGGTGCGTTACATGGCCTCCGGCCGCTCCAGCCTGCATGTGCGCGTTGCGCGGCTGCAGGGCCGGCTGTTCGCCGACATCCTGAGAGTCGGGCTGCCGACCGCGCTCAACGCGATCATGGTCAATCTCACCGTCATTCTGGTGACCGCGCTCGCCGGCCGCTTCGGTACCTCCGAGCTCGCCGCCTACGGCATCGCCTCGCGGCTCGACTACATCATGATTCCGATCCTGTTCGGACTGTGCACGGCCACCCTGACCATGGTCGGCATCAATGTCGGCGCCGGACAGCACGACCGTGCGCGCCGCATCGCCTGGGTCAGCGCCCTGGCGGGCGCAGCGCTGGTCGGGACCATCGGCGTGATCGTGGCGCTGCATCCCCCGCTCTGGCTCGGCCTGTTCAGCCGCGACGCCGAGGTTGTGCACGAGGGCGCGACCTATCTGCGCACCGTGGCCCCCGCCTACGCCGCGCTCGGCTTCGGCTTCGTGCTGGCCTTTGCCGGCCAAGGCGCGGGGCACGTGCTGTGGCCATTCGTCGGCTCTGCCCTGCGGGTGCTGATCGCGGCGGGCGGGGGCTATGCCGCAATCGTCATGCTCGGTGGCGGCATGGCCTCGCTCGCCGCGATGGTCACGCTGTCGCTCCTCGCCTACGCACTGGTTTGCAGTCTCGTCCTCTTGCCCCGGATCTGGCGTACGCCTCGTTAGTCTCGCGCGGCAACCACCGGCAGGCGCAATCCAACCGCCTGCAACTCACAAACAGTCACCGCCAAATACAGGCAATTCGCGCGACTACTACCAGCGAGTGGTGCGAACGGGCACCTCTCGATGATCCGGCAAACAGACTGATAACCTTCGGCTTCCGCTACTCCGCCCCAGGGTTCCTTTACGGAACCGGATTCAGCATGCGGTAATCTCTGACCGCCACTTCCTTGCAGCACGGGCTCGCATCCGCCGGCATGAGCCTCGGACAGCCATCAGCAGGAAGCGTTGCACATGACCGCATCGATTTCGTCGAAGACTCTTCGCGATCTGGCACGGAGATTTGGTCGCGCGAAGGACGGCCAGATCAGCATGATCTTCGCCATCACCATCATCCCGATCCTGGTGTCGATCGGCGCCGCGGTCGATTTCGCCAAGTCCAGTGACACCAAGGCGCAGCTCCAGAAGTCGGTCGACGCCGCGGTCCTCGCCGGCGTGACCCAGGCCAGTACGGAGCAGGTCTCGACCGCGAGCGCCGTGTTCTTGGGCAGTTTCAAGGGCCGGTTCGGTACCGGCACATCGGCGACCTTCACGCCCAACAGCGACGGCTCGCTGTCGGGCACCGCGACGACCTCGGTGAAGACCTCGTTCCTCAACGTAATGGGCACGACTTCGCTCGGCGTGACGGCGTCCGCTACGGCGAAGGCCGGCGCCCAGACCAGGTCGCCGGTCTGCATCCTGCTGGTCAGCACCATCAACGCGCAATCGCTGCTGGTGAATTCGGGCGCGCAGCTCAATGCGCCGAGCTGCGAAATTCACGTGCTCTCGACGCAGAGCCCGGCCGCGATGTTCAACGCCACGCTCAACGTCAAGCGCATCTGCATCAAGGGCACCAACATCACCAAGAACGGCGGCGTCACTCCGCCGGCCGAGACCGGCTGCGCGGCGATCGCCGATCCCTTCGCCGGCAAGCTGCCCGCCGTCACGGTGGGAGCGTGCACCACCAACAACAAGGTCTACGATCCCGGCTCGGTCACGCTCAGCCCCGGCGTGTATTGCGGCTCGACCAATTTCAACGGCTCCGGCACGCTGACGCTCAATCCGGGCCTCTACATCATCAAGGGCGGCGCGATGACCTTCAACTCGGGGTGGACGGTGACGGGCAGCGGCGTCACCTTCTACCTCGTCGACCAGAACGCGACGCTCACCTTCAATGGCAACGTCAATGCGACGCTGTCGGCGCCGACCAGCGGCACCTACGCCAACATCCTGATATACGAGCCATCAGGCCTGTCGACGACGAACCTGCCGATCAACGGCACCAGCAGCTCGTCCTACACCGGCCTGATATATCTGCCGAGCCGCAACGTCACCATCAACTCGGTCTCGACCATGAGCAGTAACAGCGTCACGATGGTGTTCAACACGCTGATCCTCAACCAGACCAACTGGGCGATCGCGCCAGGCGCGCTGTCGATGTCGGCGGCCAGTGGTCCGGCCGGAACGGCGTTCCTGTCGAAATAGTTGCCATGGCTGAGCCGCTTCTTGTGGGTGCTGTTTCAGTGCCTTGTCGCCAGGACTGACGACCTGTCTTCACGAGAAGACATCAGCTCTTCTCTCGCGAGATGAAACGGAGCTGCATCCCGCATCCGATACTGCATTCCCTCTCCTGTCTTCGCGGGGAGAGGGGGCGCAGGGTCGGCGGCTACAATCGTTGAGGCGCTGCAATCGATCTGGCGCTTCGCTTCCCAGGACCCCGCCAGCTCACCAGAACCGCTCGCGCGCCCTCCATCACTGCCGTCTACTCTACAGGTCCGCCACTCACGCCTTCGTCACCACGCCTCCCCTTGACACCCTCGTCCGTTTCAGGAAATGTTACGTTATAACATTTCAAAGAGGCCGCATGCCCGCTCGCCGGCGCCGACCGCTCCCCCTGAAGAGGCTGTTCGATCTCGATGCGCAAGCTCCCCGTCACGGTCTTGTCCGGCTTCCTCGGGGCTGGGAAGACCACTTTGCTCAACCACATCCTGAACAACCGCCGCGGTCAGAAGGTGGCGGTGATCGTCAACGATATGAGCGAGGTGAACATCGATGCGGACCTCGTCCGCGAGGGCGGTGCGAATCTTTCACGGACGGATGAGCAACTGGTCGAGATGACCAATGGCTGCATCTGTTGCACCCTGCGCGACGACCTGCTGAAGGAAGTCCGCGCGCTGGCCGAGAGCGGCCGTTTCGACTATCTCGTGATCGAAGCGACCGGCATTTCCGAGCCGCTGCCGGTCGCGGCCACGTTCGACTTCCGCGACGAGCACGGCATGAGCCTGTCGGATGTGGCGCGCATCGACACGATGGTGACGGTGGTCGATGCGGTCAACCTGCTTAAGGACTATTCGTCGTCCGACTTCCTGGCTGATCGCGGCGAGCAGTTCGACGGCGAGCGACGCGCGCTGGTCGATCTGCTGGTCGAACAGATCGAGTTCGCCGACGTGATCGTGCTCAACAAGATCGACGATGCCGGTGACGATCAGCGCGACGCCGCGCGCAAGATCATCCGCGCGCTCAATCCGGACGCCGAAATCATCGAGACCAGCCAGGGCCGCGTGCCGCTGGAGCGCGTGCTTGCGACCGGGCGCTTCGACTTCGAGCGCGCCCAGCAGCATCCGCTCTGGTACAATGAACTCTACGGCTTCGCCGACCACGCGCCGGAGACCGAGGCTTACGGCGTGACGAGCTTCGTCTATCGTGCCCGCCGGCCGTTCATTCCGGCGCGTTTCGACCAGTTCCTGCGCGAGATCCTGGCCGGGCGTGATCCGCGCCAAGGGCCATTTCTGGCTGGCGACCCGGCCGCAATGGCTCGGCGAGATCAGCCAGGCCGGCGCCATCGTGCGCACCAGCGCGCTCGGCTTCTGGTGGGCGGCGGTGCCGCAGAAATTGTGGCCCGAGGATCCCGACTGGCGCAAGCGCATGCTCGGGCGCTGGGACGAGGTCTATGGCGACCGCCGCCAGGAGATCGTGTTCATCGGCAGCAACATGGAGGAGGCAGGTCTGCGCGCCCGCCTCGACGCCTGCCTGCTGCCGGCGAAGCCGGCGATGGATGTCGCCGCATGGGCGCGGCTGTCGGATCCGTTTCCGGTCTGGCGCCGCGCCAACGAGGCGGCCTGATCAGCATTCATCCGAACCGGCGGCTCGGGTGCAACGAACCGCGAGACACACGCGCGACAGTCGCCCCTGCTTCGCGTGTGAGAGGGAAGGCGGTATAGCCGCTCCCTGCCCGGCGGAGCCATCGCGAGATGGCTCCGCCATTTCCTTGATGGCTACGACTTCGACTCGGATGGATCGCGATGCACCGGGTCGATCCACAGCACCGTCTCCGGCTTCTCGACCGGCTCGATGTCGATGTTGATCGCGACCGCCTCGCCGTCGCTGCGCACCAGCACGCATTCCAGCACTTCGTCCGGGCTCGCGTTGATCTCCTGGTGCGGCACGTAGGGCGGCACGAAGATGAAGTCGCCGGGACCGGCCTCCGCGGTGAACTGCAGCCGATCGCCCCAGCGCATCCGCGCCTTGCCCTTCACGACGTAGATCACGCTCTCGAGATGACCGTGATGATGTGCCCCGGTCTTGGCGTCGGGCCTGATCGTGACCGTGCCCGCCCACAATTTCTGCGCCCCGACGCGCGCAAAGTTGATCGCCGCCTTGCGGTCCATGCCCGGCGTCGACGGCACGTTGGAATCGAGCTGATTGCCCGGAATGACGCGCACACCATCGTGCTTCCAGCGCTCGTCGCCGTGATCGTGGGAATGGCCGTGCGCGTGATCGTGAGAGCCTGACATGATTTCTTCTCGGGATTTCGTCGGTTCGAGGGAACCAGCCGTTCTTAGCCGAAATGCCGCAGCGAAGCTATTCGCAGTTCCGCGCGAACCTTTCTGCATTGCGTGCGTTGGATCGGTGGAGTTCACACGAACAACGGAGGACGAAATCATGGGTGCCACCACCGACAAGATCAAGGGCGTCGCCAACGAGACCATCGGCAAGGCCAAGCAGGGCATCGGCGAAGCCACCGGCTCCGAGCGCCTGCAGGGCGAGGGTGCCGTGCAGGAAATCAAGGGCAAGGGCCAGCAGGCGCTGGGCGATGCCAAGCAGGCGACCAAGGACGCGGTGAACACCGCCGCCGGCGCCGCCAACAAGAACCTCTGAGCAGGATCGGCGCGACCGCTGAGGTCGCGCAATGACGATCTATCGCAACTAAAAAGACCGGCCCCTCGCGGGCCGGTCTTTGCGTTTTCTCTGGCGGGTGAGAAACAGCTTCATTCTTACCTCCGTCATCGCGAGCGAAGCGACACGATCCAGAGTCCCGACGGGACAGCTCGATTGTTTCGTCGCCTGCGGCTCCTCGCAATGACGATGGTGAGGGCCTTGGTATCAACCCACCTGGTGATGAAAGCGGGTAAATGCGGCGTGTCTACTTCACGCCGAGCAGTTCGACGTCGAACATCAGCGTCGCGTTCGGCGGGATCACGCCGCCGGCCCCGCGCGCGCCATAGCCGAGCTCCGGCGGAATGATCAGGGTACGCTTGCCGCCGACCTTCATGGTGGCGACGCCCTCGTCCCAGCCGGCGATCACGCGCTTCATGCCGATCGGGAATTCGAACGGCTCGTTGCGATCCACCGACGAGTCGAATTTCTTGCCCTTCTGGCCGTTCTCATAGAGCCAGCCCGTGTAGTGCATCACGCAGGTCTGACCGCGCGTCGGTGTGGCGCCGGTGCCTTCCTTGGTGTCGATGATCTGCAGTCCGGAGGGAGTGGTCATGATCTTTCCTGTCGGTTTGGAACTCTGTGCCGAGACCTTTTGGGAGCCCAGCACGACAACGGCCGCGGCCGATGCCGCCGCCATCAGCGCAACTCTTCTGTTCATCGGACGCCGCATGCTCCAGACCGCCTCTGCTCGTTCACGGGAGCCGCGGTTTAGCCCATGCGGGAGCGGCTGACCAGCCCGGCATCGACTTCCGAAAAAAATAATCCTGTTGCCAATAATCGGAAATCATGATTATCTCCGCGCATCCCGCCTCACCGCAGAGCAACTGTGCTGTTGAGGTAGGCCGGCGACCGGCCGGCCTCAAGGCTGGCGCGAGACGCGCCCCCGCCTTCGGCGGCTCAAGGCCTTGACCCCGTCCGCTCGCCGTCCTTTGGGCTTGGCATGCGCTCGGTCGTGGACCGAGCGCGGCATGGCGCTCGATCAGCTCACTGCAACGCGTGGTGACTTAGGATTCCATTTTTCTCCGCGCCCGATCATCGTGTTGAGGATGACAATCAGCTTGCGCATGCAGGCGATGAGCGCAACTTTGGGCTCCTTGCCCTTGGCGGTGAGACGCTGATAGTAGGCCTTGAGCACCGGATTATGCTGGGTCGCTGCGCCGAGGCAGGGAAGGAACAGGCCGTTTTTCACCCAGCGTCGCCCTCCCTTGATGTGGCGCTCGCCTCGGCGCTTGCCGCTGTCGTCGTCGTAAGGGGCGACCCCGATCAGGGCCGCGGCGATCTCGTCACTCACCTTGCCGAGCTCTGGCGCTCCTGCAATGAGGATCGCGGAGGTCGTGCCGGCAAGCCCTGGCACACTTTCGATGATCTCGGCGCGTTCGGCAAACTCCGGTGTGGCCTTGACCTTGGCCGAGATCGCAGCCTCGAGCTTCGCAATCTGGGCCGCGAGCGTCTTCAACACCTGGGAATGGGCCTTCTGCGCCAATCCCTGCACGACATGCTCGTTCTGGTTCTGCAGACGGGTTTTCAGATCCATCAGGTTCTTGCGTGCTTTCACCAGCCCCGCCAGTTCCTCGCGTGCAGCATCGTAGGTCTGGCCCGGTGCCTCGTCGAACGTCTCGGCGAACCAGGCGATCATCTCCGCATCGATCGTGTCGTTCTTCGCTAGTCGACCGGCCGACAGGGCAAAATTGCGAACCCGCTTGGGATCGACGATCCGCACCTCCACGCCGGCTTGGCGCAACACCTTGGCCCATTCGCGCTCATAACCGCCGCTGGCCTCCATGACGGCCTTGTTCACCTTGTGCTCGCGAAGCAAGGCCAACAGCTGGCGGTGCCCTTGCCGCAGTGCTCGGGAACGCCTGCCGTCGTCCGAGGCTGCGAATGCAGACGTCCACCTTGTCCTTGGCCACATCGATGCCGGCGACACCGTTTGCGATTTGTGTCATCATCCACTCCCTTCCTTGCCTTGTATGGGCTCGAGGCCCTTGCAACTGTTCGGGTTGAGGAAGACCACCGGAGCTGTCCCTCGCTCTGAAACAGGCTCTGCCGCGTTTGGGGCGTTACGGGCTCAGATCCAGCGACGGGCGGTTTTGCGAGAACCGCCCGTTCGCGCATCTTGACAGACTTTCTGAACACAAGGGGCGTTGCGCGCGATCGTCACGACACGCGGGGCGGGGAGCGATGGCTGTGTTCATGCCGCAGCGTAGCTTGGCTTACGCGGACGAACGGCGTGACGCGGACGTGAAGGCGTATGGTCCTGGCGCCCCGATGCTGGCGTCAAGTTCGCGGGTGATGATGCTCCCGCCGACGACGGTGGCTAACAAGCCGGACACCGGGGAGAGTACGCAGTAAACGTGAAAACCATCGCGCAGGGAAGGCCGGGGGGCGGGCTCAAGCGGTCGTCGCAACAGCAAGTGTTTTCATTCCGGACAGGAGCTCGTCAAGCGCCTCTGCTGGGGTTTTCCATCCCAACGTCTTTCTCGGTCGGGAATTGAGCGCTGCGGCCACAGCGGCGATCTCGTCAGCATCGTAGACGCTCAGATCGGTGCCTTTCGGGAAGTACTGCCGCAGCAGGCCATTTGTGTTCTCGTTCGTGCCACGCTGCCAAGGGCTTCTTGGATCGCAGAAGTAGACCTGAAGGCCTGTATCGATCTTGAGGTCACTGTGCTGAGCCATCTCGGTCCCCTGATCCCAAGTCAGCGAGCGGCGTAGTTCCTTGGGCAAGGTGATAATGGTGCGCGTGATCGCATCGCGTACCGCTTCAGCTCCGTGTCCGGAGAGCGCAGGCCCGTCCTTCGTACGTGGGCCGTCTTCAAATCCCGGCAAGCGTGGCAAGTGCAGCAGCATTGTAAACCGTGTGCTGCGTTCGACGAGCGTGCCGATTGCCGAGCTCCCGGAGCCGACGATCAGATCTCCTTCCCAATGTCCCGGCACGGCGCGATCCGCGACTTCGGCCGGACGTTCACTGATCATGATCTCTGGCGATACGAAGCCTTTGCTACGCTTTCGCGTGCGCGCTCGAGGCACCCGCAGCGCACGTCCCGTTCGCAAGCAGGCCGCCAACTCCCGGTTCAGCGCACCTCGGCTCTGAACAAAAAGCGCCTGGTAAATGGCTTCGTGGCTGATCCGCATCGTCTCGTCACCCGGGAAGTCGATCGGCAAGCGTTGGGCGATCTGCTCAGGACTCCAGGCTTTTGCCCATCGCCGTTGCTGGTCCGAACCCGCACGACCGGCCTTCCGCCGGATGCCGCCTGGAGGCACGACAACGCCGGCAAGCCGTTCTTCAACATAAGTGCGCAAGGCGGAGTTGCTTGCAAGCTTGCTCGGCTTGGGGCGCCGGGCCGATCGATCTGCATGCCACTGGGCGGCCGTCGCTCGATAGGCCATCTTGCCGCCGTGCGTGGCCGCATTGCGATCGAGCTCACGAGAGATGGTCGAGGGAGACCGATCGAGGCGCCGCGCTATTTCTCGTACAGAATGGCGCTGCGCATTCAGCAGGGCAATCTCTTCGCGTTCAGAGAAAGAGAGGCGTCGGCCGGAGAGCGGCTTCGCCGAAGATCTGAACATCGCTGGTGTCACGCCGCCCGCCCTTCGAAACAATCGAGGGCCGACAGCATCTGACAATCCAGCAGCCAGCGCAGCCTTCTCGCTGTTCAATCCGGCGGCAATCCCCCGCCAAAACTTCTGCTGTTCCGCACGCCCCGCCACTGGTGGGCGACCCATCGATCCCAGCTTCGCCCGCGTTGATCGCCGCTTTCGGATACCCATCGCAACCTCCTCATCGAGTGTTGCGACGACCGATTGAATCCGCCGGGTGTTCCGGCTCGTACCTGTGGTACCTGCCGCCTGCATTCTTTTCGCAGGCGGGCCATGGGTGAGGCCTTCACCCGGCATTCCCTGCGCCCTCTGCATTTCAAGAGGGACGAACTGATTGGACAACTCGGGCGCCATCAGCCGCGAGAATGCACTTCCATGCGGCCAACTCGGCGGGGAATGCTGGGCACGGCGCGCGAGAGAGATCTGCATGGGGCCGCAATGGCGCATGCGCGCCTTCGCCCACCCGGCGGCCCCGTCATCGTCATTGCGAGGAGCGAAGCGACGAAGCAATCCAGAGTCGCAGCCACAGCTCTGGATCGCGTGGCTGCGCTCGCGATGACGAATGGCGCCGCCTCAATATCCCAGCGCGCAGCCGTCCTTGCGCGGATCGGAGCCGCCGGTGAGCGTGCCCTTGTCCCAGTCGATCCAGATCGCCTGGCCGCCGCCGAGCGGCGACACCACCTTGCTGGTCTTGTGGCCGATCTTCTGCAGGCCCTCGACCACCTCGGCCGGCACGCCGTCCTCGAGCTGATAGACGCCCTCGTAGTGCAGGCCGCGCGCCATATCGATCGCTTCCTGCACGTCGCAGCCATAGTCGAGGATGTTGGTCAGCACGTGGGTCTGACCGACCGGCTGGTACTGGCCGCCCATCACGCCGAACGACATCTGGGCGCGGCCGGCCTTGGTGGCCAGCGCCGGGATGATGGTGTGCAGCGGACGCTTGCCGGGGGCGATGCAGTTCGGATGGCCCGGCTGGATACGGAAGCCGCCGGCGCGGTTCTGCAGGAGCACGCCGGTCTCGTTGGAGACGATGGCCGAGCCGAACGAATGCGCGATCGAGTTGATGAAGGAGCAGACGTTGCGGTCGCGGTCGACGACGGTGATGTAGACCGTCTCCGGGTTCATCGGCGGCGCGACGTTCGGCAGGTCCAGCAGCTTGTCGAGGCTGATCTGCGAGATGTACTCGTCGGCGAATTCCTTGGCGAGGATGCTCGCCACTTCCGTCGTCATGTGCTCGGGATCGCCGATATGCTGCTCGCGCATCATGTAGGCGATGCGCGCGGCCTCGGCTTCGAGGTGGAAGCGCTCGACGCTGAGCGGATCGATGCGCGTGAGGTCGAAGCGCGAGAGGATGTTGAGCATGACCAGCATGGTGATGCCCGGACCGTTGGGCGGGCACTGCCAGACGTCGTAATCCTTGTAGGTGGTGCCGATCGGCGAGGTCACCTCGGTCTGGTGGTTGGCGAAATCCTCCAAGGTGTGCAGGCCGCCGATGCCGCGCAGGGTCTGCACCATGTCCTCGGCGACGGGGCCGGTGTAGAAGCCTTTCGCCCCCTCTTTGGCGATGACGCGCAGGGTCTGCGCCAGCTCCGGCTGGCGGATCACGTCACCGACCGCTGCCGCCTTGCCATGCGGCAGAAAGTAGCGCGCCGTGTTGGTGCCGTTCTTGAGCTTCTCGAACTGGTTGTTCCAATCGAACGCGACACGCGGCGCCACCACATAGCCGTCCTCCGCGGCGCGGATCGCGGGCTGCAGCAGCCGGTCGAGTCCGAGCCGGCCGTGGTCGCGCAGGATGCGGTCCCAGGCATCGATCGCGCCGGGGATGGACACCGCATGGGCCGAGGTCAGAGGGACCGAATGGATCTTGCGCTCGAGGTACCAGTCCACGGTCGCGGCGGCGGGCGCCCGGCCCGAGCCGTTATAGGCCATGATCCGGCTTTCGCCCTTGGGCTGTACCAAGCGCGAAGCAGTCGCCGCCGATGCCGGTCGATTGCGGCTCGATCACCCCGAGCAGGGCGCAGGCTGCCACCGCCGCGTCGGCCGCGGTGCCGCCGGCCCGCAGCACCTCGATTCCGGCCAGCGCCGCCTGCGGGTGCGATGTCGCGATCATTCCGTTCTGGGCGTGGACCGTCGACCTGCCGGGGAAATGGAAGCTTCTCATCGTTGCTCGCTGCGTGATCGTGTGGTGGCTGGAATACCAGTGCTGGCCGGGTACATCGCACATTCCTTCCAGGCTCGGCAATGCCCAGGGATACCAGCTTTTCTATGGTCAGCTCTGCTGGTAAACGGCCGCATGCCCTTCGCCGTCGCCGCCTTCTATCAGTTCGTCGCCCTGCGGGATTTTCGCGACCTGCGCGCGCCGCTCCACGCCTTTTGCGCCGAACGCGGCATCAGGGGCAGCGTCCTGCTGGCCGAGGAGGGCATCAACGGCACCGTGGCCGGGACCGAGCCGGCAATTGCCGCCCTGGTCGGCGAATTTCGCGACGGAACGCTGTTCGCCGGCCGGCTGGACAATCTGGAGCTGAAATACTCGCGCGCCACGGCCATGCCGTTCCGGCGCCTCAAGGTGCGGCTGAAGCGGGAGATCGTGACGCTCGGCGATCCCGCCGCCGATCCGACCCGGCAGGTCGGGACCTATGTCAGTCCCGCCGATTGGAACGCGCTGATCGCCGCGCCGGATACCGTCGTGCTCGACACCCGGAATGCGTTCGAGGTGGCGATCGGAACGTTCGAAGGCGCGGTCGATCCAGGCCTGCAGAGCTTCGGGCAGTTCAAGGATTTTGCAGAACGCGCACTCGATCCTGCCAGGCACAAGCGGATCGCGATGTTCTGCACCGGGGGCATCCGCTGCGAGAAGGCGAGCGCGCTGCTGCTGGCGCGCGGCTTTTCCGAGGTCTACCACCTCAAGGGGGGCATCCTGAAGTATCTCGAAGAGATCCCGGAATCCGAGAGCCGCTGGCGCGGCGGCTGTTTCGTGTTCGACGAACGGGTGGCGCTCGGTCACGGGCTGCGGGAGCACAGCGGGGCTACCACCAAGGCCGTTCCGGAGGGCGCACGCGATGAACAGTTCTGAGCCGTCCAACGCGGAGCTCGGCGAGCGGATCGACACGCTGGAGATGCGCCTCACCTTCCAGGACGACACGATCGAGACGCTGAACCAGACCATCACCGCGCAATGGCGCGAGATCGATGCGCTGAAGCGACAGATCGCCCTGCTGGTCGAGCGGCTCGAGGATGCGCAAGACAACACCGAGGGGCCGCGCAATGAGCCTCCGCCGCACTACTGAGCGCGCCGCGATCTCAGGCCGGGACGGTCGCCGGCGCCTTGCCGGTGGGCAGATCGATCACCTCGCCGGCCATGATCAGGCGGTCGCGGCCGGCGTCCTTCGCGGCATAGAGCGCGCGGTCGGCCGCCTCGATCAGCGAGGCCGGGCCGGCGGACCGCTCGACGCCCGGCCGGCACACCGCACCGCCAATGCTCGCGGTGACGATGCCCGCCGGGTTGTGATCGTGGACGATGCGGGCCTCGTGCAGTGCCCGCCCGATCCGCTCGCCGAGCCTGGCGCAGCCCCCGGCATCGGTGTTCGGCAGCAGGATGGCGAACTCCTCGCCGCCGTAGCGGGCCGCCAGATCCGAGCTGCGCTGCGCCTCGTCGGCGAGAATGCCGGCCACGGTGTGCAGGCATTCGTCGCCCGCCGGGTGGCCATAGGCGTCGTTGAAGGCCTTGAAGTGGTCGATGTCGATCATCAGCAGCGCCAGCGAGGTCTTGTCGCGGTAGGCCCTGCCCCACTCCTCCAGCAGCCGCTCGTCGAACCGGCGGCGGTTGGCGAGCCCGGTGAGGCCGTCCTCGATGGCCAGCGTCTCGAGCCGGCCCTGCAGCGTCTTCTGCTGCGTCACGTCGCGGGTGACCGCGACGAAGCCGTCGAGCGCGCCGTCCGGCTGACGGGTGGCGCGGATCGTGGCCTCGACCCAGATCTCCGACTTGTCGCGGCGGCGCATGCGATAGGTTGCGCGTGCTTCGTCGACGGCCCCTCTCCTGAGCTGATCGAGTATCTCCTGCAACTGCGGGCGATCGAGCGGATGCACGCCGGAGAGCGCGCGCTTGCCCAGGAGCTGCGACGGATGCCAGCCCAGCACGCGCATGGTCGAGGGCGAGACGTAGCCGATGCATTCATCCAGCTCGATCCGCGTCACGATGTCGCTGGAGCCTTCGGCGAGCAGCCGGAAGTTCTCCTCCTTTGCCGCCAGTGCCGCGGCGAGCTGCTGGCGCTGCAGCAACTGCTTCGCGAGGAAGATGCCGATCGCAATGACGAGCGCGACCAGACAGACCAGCACCGTGAGCCGAATCAGCGCATCACGTTTCCATTCGGCCAGGACCTCCGCCTCCGTGCGCGTCACCAGAATGAGAAACGGATAGCGCTGCGCGTGCTGATAGAACCCGATGCGGTCGGACGTTTCGCCGAGCCGCCGGAAATGCAGCGTCCCCGACGCAGGATGATAGGGAATCGTTTCGAGGATGGGGCGCCCGACCGTCTGCGGGTCCGGCTCCGCATTGTCGGCGAGAACGGCCCCGTCACGGCTCATCAGGCTGATCGTGCCCTGACGACCGACGGCAAACTGACGGTAGAACTGAGCAAAATAGGCAACGTCGATGGTTGCCAGCACGACGCCGCCGAACCGGCCATCCGCGTGATTCCAGCGCCGCGACAGGGTGATGACCCATTGACCGCCAGCCCTGCTCTGCACCGGGCGACCGATCAGCAGCGAGCGATCGGCGGAAACCCTGTGGTGCGCGAAGTAGTCGCGATCGGCATTGTTGTAGTCGGTGAGCGTGACGTCCTCGGTGGTCGCGAGCCAGTCGCCGTTTTCGCCATATGCGAAGATGCCGCGGATGCGCCCGAGATTGGGCTTTCTCGCCTTCAGGATCGTCTGCAGTCGGGTGATCGCTCCGGGCTTGCCGTCGTCGGTTTCGAGCGCGGCGACGACGCCGCGCAACAGCAGAATCCGCAAGCTCGAAGGTGTCTTCGACGTGCTGGGTGAGCGAGTGAGCGAGATTGCCGAGATCGGTTTCGGCATTTCGCACCTCCGCCTGGCGGGAGGTCCATTCGCCCCAGATGCTGAAAGCGAGAATCGCGCCCGACACGAGCGCAAGCACGCCAGCCGCCCACATGGGCAGGCGGCCTCGATCGACTCTGGTCGCACCAACGTCCATTCCGCGAGACTCTCCGGACGCCGCGGGAGTCCCATTGGACATCTTATTTAACTCTGAAATGCGGCTGCTCCGAAGGCGTCTGGGGCGCCCCGTAAGACTACGGCCGCTCCCGTACTACTACGGACAAGCAACGGCGCCGCCACGCTCGAGGCCGGCGTTCAGCCTGTTAGTTCAGCGAACAAACACAGATCGCACCTTTTCCCAAAGCGATGGCGAATGGTCGAGGTCAACGTCATCGCCCTTCACGCGGGTCGTCGAGGGCTGCTGCAGGCTCACCGGATCCGATGCCGGAAACGTGTCCATCAGTCCCTTGTCGAGCTGCGTTGCAGTCTCACGGTCGAGACGCGCAGCTTCGCGCGGATCGACCGCGTGCTTGTCGTGCGGCGCAGGATTGAATTTCTCAGCCATGATCAATCTCCCTGTGGAACGACAACGCAGGGGCGACGGACGTGTTCCCCTCGATGTGACGCCCTGCGACCGCGGGGACGATCGCATCTCCGGCGACTCCCGAGCCGATATGACCTTGGCCGGAACCGCGTGGGCATGTATCACGGACGGTAAACTGTTCCCGAAGGTTGCGGAGCCAGAGCGTGAGTGAGACTGCCGTGAACAAGCCTTTCATCGACGTGCTGGCCGGCCAGCGGCAAAGCGTGCCTCCGCTCTGGATGATGCGGCAGGCCGGCCGCTACCTGCCGGAGTACCGCGAGGTGCGCGCCAAGGCCGGCGGATTTCTCGACCTCTGCTTCAATCCTGAGCTCGCGGCCGAAGTCACGCTGCAGCCGATCCGGCGCTTCGGCTTCGATGCGGCGATCATCTTTTCCGACATTCTGGTGATCCCGCACGCGCTCGGCCGGAGCGTCCGCTTCGAGGTCGGCGAAGGCCCGCGGCTCGACCCGCTCGATACGCCGGAGAAGATCGCGACGCTGTCCGGGCAGGCCGATCTGACCAAGCTCGAGGCCGTGTTCGAGGCGCTGCGATGCGTGCGCGGCGCGCTGTCACCGAGCACCGCGCTGATCGGCTTCTGCGGCGCCCCATGGACGGTCGCGACCTACATGGTCGCGGGCCAGGGCACGCCCGACCAGGCACCCGCGCGGCTTCTGGCCTATCGCCATCCCGAGGCGTTCAGCAAGATCATCGATGCGCTGGTCGACAGCTCGATCGCCTATCTCCTGAAGCAGCTGGAGGCCGGAGCCGACGCGCTGCAGATCTTCGACACCTGGGCCGGGGTGCTGTCGCCGCGCGAGTTCGCGCGCTGGTCCGTCGCGCCGACGCGACGCATCGTCGAGGGCGTGCGCAAGGCGCGGCCGGATGCGAAGATCATCGGCTTTCCACGAGGCGCCGGCGCGCTGTTGCCGGGCTACGTCGCCGAAACCGGCGTCGATGCCGTCAGCATCGACTGGACCGCTGAGCCGGCGCTGGTGCGCGAGCGGGTGCAGAGCAAGGTGGCCGTGCAGGGCAATCTCGATCCGCTGGCGCTGATCACCGGAGGCGCGGCGCTCGACCAGGCGGTCGATGACGTACTGGCGAGCTATTCCGGTGGAAGGCACATCTTCAACCTCGGCCACGGCATCCTGCCGGAAACGCCGATCGCCCATGTGGAGCAGATGCTGGCGCGGGTGCGCGCCTACAAGGGATGACTTGCTAGCGCGGCCGGCTGCGCTCGATCAGCTCGGCCGCGCCGTTGGCAAGAAGCTCGAGCCCGACCGCCCGGCCGAGCTCGCGCGGACGATCCGCCGGCGCGGAGCGCTGTGCCTCGATGAAGCGGCCGCCGTCCTCGTCGAGAACCGAGGCCGTCAGCGTCAACTGTCCGCCGTCGATGGTCGAAAAGCCTGCGATCGGCGAGTTGCAGTGGCCGTTGAGCACCCACAGCACCTCGCGCTCGGCATCGGCGCAGGTCCGCGCCGCCACATCGTCGATGGTCGCCAGGATGCGCCGCGTCTCCCAATCGGAGGCGGGGCACTCGACGGCGACGATGCCCTGCCCGACCGCCGGCAGCATGTCGGCGACGGGGAAGTCGTAGGAGGCGCGGTCGGACAGGCCGACCCGCTCCAGCCCGGAGCGCGCCATGATCAGCGCATCGGCCGGCCCCACGGCGCCGCCGTCCGGCAGCTTCTGCAACTCGCCATTGTCGAGCTTGCGGATGCGGGTGTCGGCCGCGCCGCGGAAATGAATCAGCTCGGCGTGCGGAAACAGCCGCCGCGCATAGGCGGCCCGGCGCACGGCATTGGTGCCGATCTTGAAGCCCCGGCCGCCATCGTTGCGGAATTCGTCCAGCGACAGCCCGCGCCGCAGCACCAGCACGTCGCCCGGCGGATCGCGGGACAGCAGCGCCGCAACCACCAGACCAGGCGTCTCCTCATTGCCCGGCATGTCCTTCAGCGAGTGCATCGCTGCATGCAGGCGCCCGTCCAGCATGGCACGGCGGATCTCGGCCACGAACGCCCCACCCTTGCCGCCATGCGAGAGCAGCTTGCTGGTCTGGTCGGAATCGCCCGTCGTCTCGAACTTGACGATCTCGATGTCGAGCGACGGGATCGCGGCCTGCAGCCGGCGGGCGATCTCCTCCGTCTGCGCCAAGGCCATCGTGCTCTTGCGGGTGCCGATCCGGAAACGTGTCACGAACTCATTCCTGCGTCAGCGCGCGTCCTGCAAGATCATGTCGGAGGCCTTCTCCGCGATCATGATGACCGGCGCGTTGGTGTTGCCCGAAACCAGATCCGGCATGATCGAGGCATCGACCACGCGCAGGCCGTCGACGCCGCGCACGCGCAGGCGTTGATCGACCACGGCGGCAGCATCGGTCCCCATCCGGCAGGTCGAGGTCGGATGGTAGATCGTGCTGCCGGTCTGCCGACAATAGGCCAGGATGTCGTCATCGCTTTCGATCTTGGACCCGGGATAGGCTTCATCCGAGACATACGGCTTCAGCGCCGGTGCCGCCAGGATTTTCCGCAGGATCCGGAGACCATCGATGTTGGCCCGCCGGTCGGTTTCACTGGCGAGATAATTGATGCGGATTTCCGGCGGCACCGTCGGATCCGCGCTCCTGATCCGCAGCGAACCGCGACTCTCGGGCCTGAGCTGGCAGACCGAGGCGGTGAAGCCGGAGAAGGTGTGCAACTTCTCGCCCATCTTGTCGGTCGAGAACGGGATGAAGTGGATCTGGATGTCCGGGCTCGCGAGCCGCGGATCGGTCTTGAAGAACGCGCCGGCCGTCCCCGCAGCGATGGTCAGCGGACCGTTGCGGAAGGCCGCATAGCGTGCGCCGGCCAGCACCTTGCGCACGGGATTGTTGACGATGTCGTTAAGCGTGATGCGCTGGCTGCAGCGCATCACGATGCGCACCTGCAGATGGTCCTGCAGGTCACTCCCGACACTGGGCGCATCGAGGACCACGTCGAGGCCGTGCTGCTTCAGCAGTTCGCCCGGACCGACCCCGGACAACTGCAGCAGTTGCGGCGAGTTGTAGGCGCCGCTCGACACCAGGATCTCCTTGCGAGCGCGGGCCGTCCGCATCCGGCCGCGCTGGCTGAACGTGACGCCGCGGGCCCGGCGCCCCTCGAACACAATCCGCTGGGCCAGCGCGTCGGTCTCGACGTGAAGATTGCTACGACCGAGCGCCGGCCGCAGGTAGGAGGCCGCGCTGCTGGCGCGACGGCCGCGCCGGGTCGTCGTCTGGAAGAACCCCGCGCCCTCCTGGCTCGCACCATTGAAGTCGTCATTGAAGGGCAACCCGGCCTCGACCGCCGCTTTCACGAAGGCTTCAGACAACGGGTCCTCGTGCCGCCAGTCGGACACCGGCAGCGGGCCGTCGACGCCATGATAGTCGTCGGCGCCGCGGGACTGATTTTCCGCCCGCTTGAAATAGGGCAGCACGTCGTCATAGCCCCAGCCGACATTGCCGCGCTGGCGCCAGCGGTCGTAGTCCTCGTGCTGACCGCGCACATAGAGCAGGCCGTTGATCGAGCTGGAGCCGCCGAGCACCTTGCCGCGCGGCTGGAACACCGAGCGGCCGTCGAGCCCCGGCTCCGGCTCGGTCTGGTACATCCAGTTGACGGTCTTTTCCTTGAACAGCTTGCCGTAGCCGAGCGGAACGTGGATCCAGATGTTGGTGTCCTTCGGACCGGCCTCGAGCAGCAGCACCGTGTGCTTGCCGTCACTGCTGAGCCTGTTGGCGAGAACGCACCCGGCCGAGCCGGCACCGACCACGATATAGTCAAACTCCAGGTCCGTCTCACGCAACGCCGCGCTGCCTTCCATCGCTTCCCCACCGGCCTTGTTGTTGTTTCATCCTCGATGATACCAAAAGCCGGCGCACGCAAGCGGCAAATCAGCAGGTCTGGTCGGCCATCCCTGTCATGGCCGCCGCAGCAGCCGCGCGGCGTGCCGTGCGATCATCATCTCTTCGTCGGTATTGACCACCCGCACGCGCACCCGCGACTGGTCCGTGGAGATCAAGGAATGGCTCGCGCGATTGCGGCTTTCGTCCAACGCGATCCCGAGCCATTCGAAGCCTTGGCAGACACGCTCGCGAATGCGCCATGCGTGCTCGCCGATACCGCCGCAGAACACGACCGCGTCGATGCCCGAGAGGATCGCGGCCATGGCGCCGAGCTCGCGCCTGATGCGGTCGACGAAGTAATCGATCGCCTGCCGCGCCTCCGGCGTACCGGCGGCCTCCAATTCGCGCATGTCCTGCGACAATCCCGACAATCCCTTGAGGCCCGAGTGATTGTAGAGGAGATCGGTGACCGCCTCCGCCGTCATGCGCTTCTCCTGAAGCAGATAGAGAACGACGCCAGGGTCGAGCTGACCGCAGCGCGTGCCCATCGGCAGACCGTCGAGTGCCGTGAAGCCCATCGACGAACCGATGCTCTGCCCATCCCGGATCGCACACATCGAGGCGCCGTTGCCGAGATGCATCACAACCACCCTGCCCTTCTCATCGGATGGGGCGATCTCCTTCAATCGCGACACGACGTATTCATAGGACAGGCCGTGAAAGCCGTAGCGCCGGACACCCTGGTCGTAGAACTCACGTGGCAAGGCATAGGTATCATTGACCCAGGGGTGCGAACGATGGAACGCCGTGTCGAAACATGCGACCTGCACGGCGCCGGGAAAGGCGCGATGGGCGGCGCGGACGCCGGAGAGATTGTGAGGCTGGTGCAACGGCGCCAGCGGAATGAGCTTTTGCAGATCATTCAGAACATCGTCATTGACGACGATCGGCTGCGTGAAAGCGAGCCCGCCATGGACGACGCGATGACCGACGGCATCGACTTCGGTGCGGCCGATGGCGCGCTGCAGTACCTCGAGCACGACGCCGAGAGCCGCCTCGTGATCGGCAGCGCGCGCTGCATCGATCCGTTCATCGGCCAGCGCACCGCCCCTCAGCTTCGCTTCGAGATGCGGCGCGGCACCGCCGAGCCCTTCGATCTGGCCGCGCACGGCCTCGACAAGGGCGGCATCTTCCTCGAACAAGGCGAATTTGATCGAGGACGAGCCGGAGTTGAGGGTCAGGATGTGTTGCATCGGTGGTGCCGCCTCGTGACGAACGATGAACTGATAAACTGCAGAAAATACGAATTATTTCCATGACGATCCGAAGACGAACAAAACGTTAGGTTGTATTTCGGCGCCGAGATTACCCGTCTGCCATCATATCAAGGGTTGAGTCGGACCCGCGGGAGGGACTGCGTGAATATGCCTCGACATCTCCTGCCGACCACCGTGGTCGGAAGCTACCCGCAGCCGGATTGGCTGGTTGATCGCGCAATGCTCTCGAAATCCGTTCCCCGCATTCGCATGCAGGGCATGTGGCGCATCCCCCGGCCGCTGCTCGACGACGCCCAGGACGATGCGACCATCGTCGCGATCCACGACATGGAACAAGCGGGGATCGATATTGTGTCGGATGGCGAGATCCGGCGCGAGAGCTACTCCAACCGGTTCGCGACCGCGCTCGACGGCGTCGATGCCGACAATCCCGCCATCATCATCTCGCCGTCCGGGATCAAGACGCCGGTGCCGCGCGTCGTCGGTCCGATCCGGCGGACGCACCCGGTCGAGCTGCGCGACATGGAGTTCCTCCGCCGTAACACCAGGCGTGCCGCCAAGATCACCCTGCCCGGGCCGTTCACATTGAGCCAGCAGGCCCAGGACGACTTCTACGGCGACGACGAAGCGCTCGCGATGGCCTTCGCCGAGGTCGTGAATGCCGAGGCCCGCGATCTGCAACGCGCCGGCGCCGACGTCATCCAGCTCGACGAGCCCTGGGTCCGCAACAATCCGCAGGCGGCGCGGCGCTATGCCGTCAAGGCGATCAACCGGGCTCTGGATCATATTACGGTGCCCACCATCGTTCACGTCTGCTTCGGTTATGCCGCCATCGTGCCGGACTCCAGCAAGCCGAGCGGATATGCGTTCCTGGCCGAGCTTGCCGATTGCCACGCCGCGCAGATCGCTATCGAGGCGGCGCAGCCGCGGCTCGACCTCGGCGTTCTCGGATATCTCTCGACCAAGACCATCGTGCTCGGCGTCCTCGATCTCGGCAATCCCGAGGTCGAGCCTGTCGCGGTGGTCGCCGAGCGCATCCGCAACGGCCTCAAAGTGGTGGCGCCGGAGCGGCTCGTCGTGGCGCCGGACTGTGGCATGAAATATCTGCCGCGTGCGACGGCTTTCGGGAAATTGAAGGCGATGTGCGCGGCGGCGGCGCGGGTGCGCGAGGAGCTTGCCTGAAAGCCCAATGTGGCAGATGCGGCATATGTCGGGCGCGATACTCCACGATGGCGCCACCCTGCAATCCCATTTCCGGAATAAGGCAGGCGGTGAGCGCCGAGGGGCGGCTGGCCCGATTTCGTCGCGAAGGAGGCTCCGATGGCCGTCTGCATCACGTCGAGGAACGTCGCCGCCGCGATCGGCATGCTTGCCGGCGCAGCGGTGAGCGGGACCGCGATGGCCGACCCCCTCGACGACATCATGGGCGGCCTGATGCGCGACGCGCGCAGCTCGTTTGCGCGGATGGTTCCGATCGGGCTCGTGCCGACCATGCCATCGCTCCAGCCGCCTCCCATCCAGCAGCCAACGACACTGCCACCATCCTCTCGGCCCGCGCTTCCGCCGCAGGCTCCGGCCGCCAAACCGCAGGCGGCGGCGAAACCACTGCGGCCCCGGCCACCGCTCAGTCCCGCCGCGGCGACGCTGGCGGCTGCCGATGCGGCCGAGACGGTCGCCGACGCCAATCTCGATGCCGCGCTGGCGGCTAACGAGAAGGCCATTTCCGACCGCGACGCGGCGGAGGCGCTGGCGAAGGCCAATCCCACCGCCGCCAACATCGCGGCGGCCAAGGCCGCGACCGAGGCGGCGTACATCGCCGAAGCGAACCTCACCGACGCGCTGTTGGCCGACAAGGAGACCGATGCCCGTCTGAAGGCCGCACGCGCCGCCGTCGCAGCGGAGCAGAGCGGCCACAAGGCCTCAGGCAAGCCGCCGTCGGCAACGCCGGTCAACCTCCTCGCCGACCAATAGCCGGCAGCGCGCTCACAGCGCGTCTGCCCGTTCCAGCGTGTCGATCGTGACCACGCCGTGGGCGCGGGAAACGCAGGCGCAGAGCTTGCGGCTGTCGTGCTTCTGCTCGGCGCTGAAGAACACGTCGCGATGATCGATCTCGCCCTCGACTTCTACCACGTCGACTGCGCAGACGCCGCACTCGCCGCGCCGGCAATCCGCCATGACCTCATGGCCGGCGGCGTTCAGCACGTCGAGCATCGAGCGGTCGCGCGGCACGACGATCTCCTCGCCGCTGTCGCGCAGCCGGACCTTGAACGGCTCGGTCGACAGCCGGCCGCTCGATCCGAACGTCTCATAGCTGAGATCGGCCGGCACGCGGCCACACGCCGCCCACGCGCTGCGCGCGGCATCCAGCATCCGCATCGGTCCGCAGAACAGCACGGCTGCTCCGGACGGCAGACCCGAAAAAAGATCGGCGAGGTCCAGCCGCTGCGACTGGTCCGCGGCATACA
This sequence comes from Bradyrhizobium oligotrophicum, assembly GCA_050641875.1. GTDB lineage: Bacteria > Pseudomonadota > Alphaproteobacteria > Rhizobiales > Xanthobacteraceae > Bradyrhizobium > Bradyrhizobium oligotrophicum_B. The sequence continues at coordinate 3,805,301 of CP192619.1, read as the reverse complement.
CCGCGAGACGGTCGCCGAGCAGCGCCGAGAGCTCATCGACATAGGCCGCATCACCGCGCGATCGCACCGCGTAATGCAGCGAGACGTTCGGCGTCTTGCGCAACAGCGCGTGCACCGCCCCGACCAGCGGCGTGATGCCGATGCCGCCGGCGACCAGACAATAATGCGAACGCTGCCAATCGACCTGCAGCAGCGAGGTCGGGCTCGCCACATCCAGCCGCGCGCCGGGCTGCAGCGACCACAGATAGCGTGACCCGCCGCGGGAATCCTCGGCGAAGCGCACGGCGATCCGGTAGCCACGCGGGTCCGCCTCGCCGACCAGCGAATAGGAGCGGACATCGGGCTGGCCGGCGGCGAGGACGCCGACCTTGATGTGGCTGCCGACCGCATAGGGCGCGCAGACATAGCCGTCGGGCCGCAGGATGAATTCGCGGATGCCCGGCGCGAGGTCGCGGGTCGAGACCAGGGTCGCAGGCGACCAATTGTCCTGGAAACGCATGATTGCCTCCTCAGCCGTTGGTCTGCGTCTTGATCAGCACCGCCGCAGGCACCAGGTCCATCGGACCACGTGCCTTCACGGCCAGCCGCAGGTTGCGGGCCGCCAGCCGGGCATGCTCGCGCATGATCGCCTCGGCGCGGGCGCCCTCGCGGTTCTCGATCGCATCGATGACGATGCGGTGATGCTCCTGCGCGACCACCAGGATGTGGCGCGCCTCCGGCAGCGCCGATTGCGCCATCACGAATCCGCTCGGAGAGGCGAAGGGCAGCGCGCTGGCGCGGTCGACCTGGCGGATCACGGGCGGACTGCGCGACAACTCGGCCAGCAACGCGTGAAAGCGCGCATTCAGCGCCACATAGGCCGAGAACCCATCGAACGAGAGCTCGGCGGGCGCGATCAGCTCGTCGATCTGGGCGAGGCATTCGCGCATCGGCTCGGTGTCGCGCACGGACACGCCGCGCTCGGCGGCGAGCCGCGCCGCCAGTCCTTCCATCGTGCCGCGCACCTCGATGGAGTCGAGCACGTCGCGCTCGGAGAACGATTTCACCATGAAGCCGCCGGACGGAATCGCCTCCAGCAGCCCCTCCTCCTCCAGCCGCACCAGCGCCATGCGCACCGGCGTGCGCGAGACGCCGGCGGCCTCGACCGCCTGCAGCTCGGAGATGCGCTCGCCGGGGCGCAAGCCGCCGGTGAGGATCAGGTCGCGCAAGGTGAGCTGCGCTCGGACGGTCTGCGAGATCGAACGCTCGCTGTCACGCTCGGCCATTCCATTCTACTCCGCGGCTTCACGCAGCGGCGTCTCGCGCGCGATCATCCGATCGATGATCCGCCGTGCCCACATTGCGCCTGCATCGATGTTGAGGTTGTAGAACACGCGCCCCGGATTCTCATCCATCGCGCGCTGCTGCGCTTCCAGGATCAGCTCATCCTCGCGGAAGATGCCCGACACGCCCTCGCGGATCTCGGTCGTCAGCCGCTGCTCGGAGAGCTGATAGTTGCGGGCGAACGCCCAGAAATAATGGCAGGTCGTGTCGGTCTCCGGCGTGATGGTGTTGAGCACCATGCCGTTGACGCCCTGCGAGCGGTCCCCCTCCGGCGCGCCCGTGCCCGCCGGGGCGACGCCGACGTCGATCGTCACCGTGCACGGCGCCTCGAAGCGGATGATCTGCCAGCGGTCGACCAAGCCGGGCTTGCCGAGCTGCCTGGCCCAGAACGGCGGCGGCTCGATGCCGCGCATCCAGCGCGTCACGGTCGCGGTGCGCTCGCCATGGGTAACGTCGAACGGCGCTTCCGCCACCGCGTCGTTGCCGATGGACGAGCCGTGCACGAAGGTCTCGTGCGTGAGATCCATCAGATTGTCGACCACCAGCCGGTAGTCGCATTTGACGTGGATGGTCTTGCCGTCGCCGGCCCAGGCCGGGTCGTGATTCCAGTGCATGTCGGGAATAACCGCGGGATCGGCCAGCGCCGGATCTCCCATCCAAAGCCAGATGAACCGATGCCGCTCGACCGCCGGATAGGCACGTACGCAGGCCGAGGGGTTGATGGTCTCCTGCGACGGCATGAAGGTGCAGCGGCCCTGCGGGCTGAATTTCAAGCCGTGATAGCCGCAAACGACGGTGTCGCCTTCCAGCCGGCCCTTGGACAGCGGCACCAGCCGGTGCCAGCAGGCGTCTTCGAGCGCGGCGATACTGCCGTCGGCCTTGCGGTACATCACGACGTGCTTGCCGCAGATCGTCCGCGGCAGCAGGGCCTGCTTGACCTCGGCGTCCCAGGCGGCGGCGTACGCAGGCATTCATCGGAAAAGAAGCGGCCATGGCGTGTCCTCGTGTCGGTATACTTCCAACTAAGCATTGTATACAGCAAACGAGGGAAGAGGCGCAAGTTCCACCTTCTTTCGGCAGAAATCTGCCATTCCTGTATACAAAAACCGCGCGACGGTTCCGTTCCATGGAACGAGGCTGACAGACAATCCTTTCTGATTCAGGTACTTGCGCTGATTCCTCGCTACGCATTCCGAGAAAAATCACCGGAACCGTAACGGCACCAGAGATCCGCCGGATCAGCTCCCACGGCGAGAGCTGGTCCCATTCGGAGCGCGGCACCGGCCAGGCAGCGGTCGATGATCACAGCCCCTCGCCCCGAAGCCACGCGGCGCCGCGAGTATAGAGCGCTTCGACCTCTGGCCCCTTCAACCCGGGCATGTCGCGCTTCACCGTGTAGCCGATGCGCGTCTGCAGATAGGCGAGGTGCCGATACCCAACCGGAAACTGCTCGAGCAGCGCACAGATCCAGCGCCGGCACCGCGCCGGGCGTCACCGGGTCCATGCGATCCTTCTCGTAGATCGGCTGGCGCAGCACGATGCCCCATTTGCCCGCGCGCTTCTCGAGGAAGTCGTAGAAGCGGCCGGTGCAGAGCACGTCGCAAACGACGCCTTCGACCTCGGCCCGCTGCGAGATCGTCATCTTGGTCTGGGAGATCGCGCGCGGGCCGGCGAGATCGACGGAGATGCCGCCGAGGAAGTGCAGGATGTTGACACCCTTGGCCCAGGCCGCCTTGCTGATCTCGATGAACTCGTCACCGGTGCCCTGCGTCCACGTCGCCATCATCCGCCCATCCGGATGCCACACCGTGCGGAAGCGCTCCCAATCGCCCGCATCGCGCCAGATCGCCCAGTTCTGCAACAGCTCGCGAATCTGGCGGTCGTCCTCGATCTCGGCGGCGGTCTTGGTCATGGTGGTTTCCTCTTGCGTTGTCGCTGCTGGATACGGGATCGGGAGTGTGCTGCAAAGGCACGGCTGATCATGGCTGCCCGGAGCGTGCGATAATTCGGTGTCGTCCCGGCCTTGGGACACCGAAGGACGGAGTTGGCCCTGCCGGCCACAGAGACACGGCCCCACGTTCCCGCGGCGCGTAGCGCCCAGGTCATGCGGCAATCATGTCCCTCCTGAAATACGAGAGGGCGCGAGGAAGGCCGGACCTCGGCTGAGGCCCGTGGCCCGCCTGCTCAAAAGAATGCAGGCGGCAGGTACCACAGGTACAGCCGGACAGACCCGGCCTTCCCCGCGCGATGGCTTTACGGGTGTCCTTCGTGCTCTCCCTGGGGATCGGCGTTCTTGCCCCCATCGCCCGCGCGTGCCGTCAAGCAACATCAGCGGACTTGACCTCAGCGTCGAGAGGCCAGGACCACACGACTTCGCCGTCCGCAACGCCTGCGCTCGTCTGGCACAGCCGTCACGTCCATCGCAGCCCACCTCCACGTTCGTGACGACGCGTCCGTCCCTCTGCTCGAGGCGGGTTGCCGGCATGTAAGCACGATTTCTGAAAAAACGCAATACTTATTTGCTGCAAGGCGATCATCGCCAGAATGCCCTCGACCTCGCCCGGGACCGGGAAGCCACAAGCGCCCCGCAGGGATGCGACGGGCATGGCAGGCCGCGGCTCCAGCGCGAGCTTCGCCTCCGCCCGCTCACATCCAATTGACCGGTCGTGATCGATCCAGAGCGGCTGCCCCCGCTTGATTCATCTGATCGCGTCCGATTAGTTAGCCGCAACCAACAGAACGGCGGAAACAAACGCTTCACGACCTCCCAAGGTGTTGCACAAGGCTTCGTCGCACGATGAGCTCTTCCGGATGACGACTCCCCCATCGCACAGGCCGGGCCGCTCTGAACCGCCGCGCTCGGCACGCCCGACCACCTCAGCTTTCCACGCTGACGACCGCCGGTTCGGTCGGCCAGATCCTCTCAGCTGCATCCGACGCTCGTGCCGCCGGTGATCGATCCTGCATGTCGATCAGGACCCGGCGCGGCGACGGCCAACTCAGGAGCGACGCCTCGCATGATCTCAGCCGAACACCTGACCCGCCAATACGGGTCATTCACTGCCGTCGACGACGTCTCCTTTGAGGTCGGCGACGGCGAGATCGTCGGCCTGCTCGGGCACAACGGCGCCGGCAAGACCACCATCATGAAAATGCTGACGGGCTATCTCGAGCCGACCGCCGGTACGGCGACCATTCATGGCCACGACATCGGCAAGCAGCGCCGGCAGGCGCAGGCGCTGATCGGCTACCTGCCCGAGAATTGCCCGCTCTATCCCGAGATGACGGTGGTCGAATTCCTCGACTACGCCGCGGAGCTGCGAGGAATCCCGATGGGCGCCCGGGCGCAGGCGCTGCGCGATGCCATCGCCGCCACCGGCCTTGCGGAAAAGGCCACCGCGCCGATCGCGAGCCTGTCGCGCGGCTACCGGCAGCGGACCGGCGTCGCGCAGGCGATCCTGCACAAGCCGAAGATCGTGATCCTCGACGAGGCCGACCAACGGCCTCGATCCGTCGCAGATCGCCCAGATGCGCGGACTGATCAGGGATCTCGCGAAGACCGCCACGGTGATCCTGTCGACCCACATCCTGCAGGAGGTGCGCGCCGTCTGCGAGCGCGTGCTGGTGATCAATCGCGGCCGGCTGGCGCTCGACACCCGGATGAGCGATCTCGGCGGCCCCGGCCGATTGCGCCTCGTCACCAGCGGGCCGCCAGACCTGGTCGAGCGGCTGGTCACGGGGCTTGGCCTCGTGAAGAGCGTGGAGCGGCTGACGGCCGCCGAGCCCGGCCATGCCTATGCACTCAACCTCAATGGCCACGCGGCCAGCGCCGTGGCGCCGGCCGTCGCCCGCGTCATCACCGACAACAAGCTCGATCTGTTCGCCCTGCATCCCGAACAGCGCGATCTCGAAACCCTGTTCGCCGACATCACCGGCGCCGGCGCGCCGACCCCGGAGGCCCTGCATGCATAACGTTCTTCGTATCGCTCGCAAGGAGCTGGCCGTCTTCTTCGCCTCGCCCGCGGCCTTCATCTTCATGGCGGCGTTCCTCGCCGTCACCCTGTTCCTGTTCTTCTGGGTCGACCGCTTCTTCGCCCGCAACATCGCCGACGTCCGGCCGCTGTTCGAATGGATGCCGGTGCTGATGATCTTCATCGTGTCGGCCATCACGATGCGGATGTGGAGCGAGGAGCGGCGCGCTGGCACGCTGGAGTTCCTGCTGACATCGCCGGTCGCGCCGCTGCAGCTGGTCCTCGGCAAGTTCCTCGCCTGCCTCGCTCTGGTCGCGATCGCGCTGGCGCTGACGCTGCCGCTCCCGATCACGGTGTCCATGATCGGCCGGCTCGACTGGGGACCGGTGGCCGGCGGCTATCTCGCCGCGCTGGCACTCGCCTCCGCCTACATCTCGATCGGCCTGTTCGTCAGCGCCCGCTCCGACAACCAGGTGATCAGCCTGATCGTCTCCACCCTGATCTGCGGCGCGTTCTATCTGCTCGGCTCCAACACGCTGACCTCGCTCACCGGCAACGAAGGCGGCGAGCTGCTGCGGCAGCTCGGGGCCGGGTCGCGCTTCGAGTCGATCGCCCGCGGCGTCATCGACCTGCGCGATCTCTATTACTATCTCAGCATCTTCGGCGTCTTCCTGGTTCTCAACCTCTATGTGCTGGAGAGCCTGCGCTGGTCGTCGCAGGGCCGCGCGCCGCAGCACCGGCGCTGGCGCATGGTGGCCGCGCTCACCGTGGCCAATCTCGTCGCCGTCAATCTGTGGCTCGGCCAGCTCCCCGCCGCGCGGGCCGATCTCACCGCGGGGCACATCTACTCGATCTCGGACGAGACCCGGAGCTATCTCGGCCAGTTGCAGGAGCCGCTGCTGATCCGCGGCTATTTCAGTGCCCAGACCCACCCGCTGCTGGCGCCGCTGGTGCCGCGGCTGCGCGATCTGCTGAAGGAGTACGAGATCGCAGGACAAGGCAAGGTCCGGGTCGAGTTCGTCGACCCGATGCAGAATGCCGCACTCGAGACGGAGGCCAACAAGCAGTACGGCATCCAGCCGGTGCCGTTCCAGACGTCGAGCAAGTATCAGGCGTCGGTGACCAACTCCTACTTCAACATCCTCGTCAAATATGGCGATGAATATACGACGCTCGGCTTCCGTGACCTCATCGAGGTCAAGGAGCGCGGTGACGGCGACAGCGAGCTCGACGTCAATCTGCGCAATCCCGAATACACGATCACCCGCGCGATCAAGAAGGTGCTGAACGGCTATCGCGGCTCCGGCGACGTGCTGGCCGGCCTGCCACAGCCGGTAACGCTGGAGGCTTACATCTCAGCCAAGAACCTGCCCGAGCCGCTCGCCAAGCTGAAGACTGCGCTGCAGGAGCTGATCAAGGACTACCAGAGCAAGACACCGGGCAAGCTCGACGCGAAGATCGTCGATCCCGATGCGGATGGCGGCCGGATCGCCAAGACCCTGCAGGACGATTACGGCCTCGAGCCGCTCTCGGTCGGCCTGCTCAACCCGAAACGCTTCTGGTTCCATTTGATCCTGAAGAGCGGCGACAAGACCGAGCAGATCCAACTGCCCGAGCAGCTCGACAAGGACGGCTTGAAGCGCAACATCGACGCCGAGCTGAAGCGCTTCACGCCCGGCGCGCTGCGTACCGTCGCGCTGTACACGCCGCCGGCGCAGCAGCCGATGCCGCAGCTCGGCATTTCCGGCAGCAGTGGGCCGTCGTTCGATCTGCTGCAGCAGAAGCTGCAGGAGAACACCCTCGTCGACGCCACCCAGCTGAAGGACGGACGCGTTCCCGAGCGGGCCGACATCCTGTTCGTCGCCTCGCCGCAGCAGCTCGATCAGAAGCAGCTGTTCGCCGTCGATCAGTTCCTGATGAAGGGGGCACCGTGATCGTCGCCACCTCGCCCTATCAGCCGTCGCTGCGCGGCAATCTCGACGTGACCAAGACGCCGTCCGGTCTCGAGGACTGGCTGGCGTTCCAGGGCGTGAAGGTCGGCGACAGCATGGTGCTCGACCGCCAGAACGCTTCATTCCCGATCCCGACCGAGCGCGACGTCGGCGGCGGCATCAAGGTGCGGCAGATCCGGCTGATGGACTACCCGTTCTTCGCCGACATCCGCAGCGACGGGCTGGCGCAGGGCGCGGCGCCCTCGGCCGGCACCCAGCAACTGACGCTGTCCTGGGCGTCGCCGCTGACGATCGACGCCGACAAGGTCGGCAAGAAGCGGAAGATCGTGGATCTGATCCAGAGCTCGCCGCATTCATGGACCGCCAAGACGACCAACGTCGTGCCGGACTTCAAGGCGCATCCCGACACCGGATTCCCTCCGGCCGACAAGCAGGGGCGCCAGCTGCTCGGGGCCATGATGGAGGGCGAGTTCACGTCGTTCTTCGCCGGCAAGCCATCGCCACTCGCCAAGGACGCCGCTGAGCCCAAGGCAGATGCAAAGGCAGATGCAAAGCCCGACGACGCGGCGAAGGCGGCGGCTGCCGACGCCAAGCCCAGCATCACCGGCGTGATCTCCCGCTCGCCCGAGAGCGCGCGGCTGATCGTGATCGGCTCGGGCACGTTCCTGTCGGACGACGTGCTGCAGCTCGCCTCCAGCGTCGACCGCACGCAATATCTGGCGCCGCTCGACTTCGCCCAGAACCTGGTCGACTGGTCGCTGGAGGACCGCGGGCTGCTGGCGCTGCGCAGCCGCGGCGGCCAGTTCTCGCGCACGCTCGCCCCGATGCAGAGCGGCGGCCAGATGTTCTGGGAATACCTGAACTATGCGCTCGCGCTCGCAGGGCTCGCACTCGTCTACATCGTGCGCCGCGCGCTGCGGCTCGGCGCCCAACGGAGATATCTCAACATGCTCGGCATCGCGGAGGCGCGGACATGAAAGGGCTTCCCATCCTCCTCACGGCGCTGCTGGGTGGCCAGCTCGCGCTGGCTCTCACCTTCGCGGTCAACCGCTCCGATCATGCCGCGTTCGACGCCAAGGAGCCGCTGGTTGCGTTCGCGCCGGCCAAGGTCGATCAGGTCGCGATCGACGACGATGCCGGCCACACCGTCACGCTCGCGCGGAAGGACGGCAAATGGGTGATCCCCGCATTGGCCGACTTTCCCGCCGACACGACGAAGGTCAATGGCCTGCTCGACCGCATCGCCGGCCTGAAGAAGGGCTGGCCGATCGCGAAGACCGATGCCGCGGCCGAGCGCTTCAAGGTCACCGAAAAGGTTCACGAGCGACGCGTGGTGCTGACGAGCGGCGGCAGCCGGGTCGGCGAGCTCCTGGTCGGGACCTCGCCGGCATACCGCCAGGTGCATGTCCGGGCCGGCGATGCCTCTCCGGTCTATGCCGTCGAGCTGGCGACCTACGACATCGGCGCGGAGCCCGGCGCCTGGATGCAGCACGACATGCTGGACACGCCACGCGACAAGATCGCCAGCGTCAATGTCGGCGACGTCACCATCGAGGGCAAGGACGGCAAGTTCACGCTGGCGGCGCTCGGCCAGGACGAGAAGCCGCGGCCGGACAAGATCGATGCCCTGATCAGCGCGATGGCGCATCCACTCTTCGATGGCGTGCGCGGCAAGGGCAAGGCGGCGCTGACGCAGACCGACGCGCCCGACGTCACCGTCACGCTGAAGCGGACCGATGGAAGCGAGCTGACCTATCGCTACAAGAAGGACCCCGGCGGCGGCTATCTGTTCACGCGTTCGGCGGAGGATTATCTCTTCCATGTCAACGCCGACGCCGCTTCACCGCTCGTGCAGACCACGCGCGCGACATTGATCGAGCCGCCGAAGCCGGACAAGGCGCCGGACGCCAAGGGCCCGGGCAGCAAGAGCTCGAACGACAAGAGTTCGGAAAACAAGGGTTCGGGCGCGAAGAGCCCGGACGACAACGCCGCGAAGCCCGAGGCGGCAGGCGCCAAGCCAGATCAGCCGCCGGCGGCTGCAGCACTGCAGGCTGCACCGGCGTCGTCCCATGGCGCCGATCAGGCCTCTCACGGCGGCGCGGAGCCGCCAAAGTCGCCCGGAGGCTAGGCCCTCACGACGCGCATATCCGGCTTCGCCGCGAGACTGGAGCCGGATCGCACGCCGGGTGGCAGATTGCCGCCCGGGCCCGATCAGCCGCGGAGGACCAAGGCATGATCATCCAATCGCCTCGACCTCTGGCTGGGCGCCGATGATCGTCGGTCGTGGGAGGATGCGAGATTTTTTGCGCTCGGCCGCCGGTCGTGTCGGCACCGGCGCAGCACGAACGTCCTTGGATCAGCCGGATCGCAACGACCGGCTTGAGCGCAACCAATGGACCGCCCGGTGAACGAACGACGCGGCCTGCACTTGGAAGGAAGGGACGTCTGCCATGGCAAAGCACAAGAACACGATCTGTCTATGGTTCGACAAGGACGCAGAGGCCGCCGCGCGCTTCTACGCCGAGCTGTTTCCGGACAGCAAAGTGGCGGCGGTTCATCGCGCGCCGGGTGACTACCCTTCCGGCAAGGCTGGCGACGTGCTGACGGTGCAATTCACGGTGTGTGGCATCCCCTGCCTCGGCCTCAATGGCGGTCCCGCGTTCACCCACAACGAATCCTTCTCGTTCCAGATCGCGACCGACGACCAGGACGAGACCGACCGCTACTGGAACGCCATCATCGGCAATGGCGGCCAGGAAAGCCAGTGCGGCTGGTGCAAGGACAAATGGGGCATCTCCTGGCAGATCACGCCGCGCGCGCTCACCGACGCGATGGCAGCCGGCGGAGCCGAAGCCAAGCGCGTATTCGCCGCGATGATGACGATGAAGAAGATCGACGTCGCCGCCATCGAGGCCGCGCGGCGGGGATGACCATCAAAGGCCGGAGCGCAGCACCGCCGCGCTCCGGCCTCACGGGCGCAGGCAGCGCAGATGCAGGAATAGCGACACGCGCGGCCAGCGCGCCAGAAGCTGTCGTGAGCCGGCGCTCTCGCCCAGGCGAGCCGTCGACCGGCCTGCGTTTCTCACTGCTCGCGCAAATTCATCGCGGCCTCCTCACCCGACCCGGCGGTTTCAACAAACGCGCTCCTTGAACGGCTTCCTTGCCGAACTCTCAGCGGTGCGGGTCACCGGACGGGCATGCCCGTCCGCGTGCCGCGCAGGACCAACAGTGTCCTGTCCGATGTCGCCACGATGGCGCGCGAGCAGCCGTTCGACGTCGGAGCCTCGGGCCAAAACAAATGCCACCGCCAAGGGAACTGTGGGATCGCGAGCCGATTGGCTCCATGACGCAATCCACCCACCCGGAGACATGTCATGACCATGAAGATTCTTACGATCACTCTCGCAGCAGCCGCGAGCACATTGATGGCTGCAGCGGCCTCCGCTGCCCCGCTCACGGCCGGCGTATCGGTCCGCCCGGAGAGCAGCATCCAGCAGGTTCGCATGATCTGCAACGAGAACGGCCGCTGCTGGCGCGAAAGCCGCGAACGCCGTGTCATCATCCACGAGGACCGCGACACTTACGGCTACGGCCGGCACGAGCGACGTGGCTATGAGGGACGTGGCTATGAGGACCGTGGCGGCATCGGCATCCACGCGCCCGGCGTGAGCGTCGGAATTGGCCGATAACGTTTCGACGTTCTGACTCATGCCAGGGCATCGTGATCAGAACTGCAAACGATCCACAACCGAGCACGAATCCGACGTTCGCACGTGAATGCAACGGTGCTCCGAACGTCGGATGAGGCCAGGGACGCAGGTAAGGCCGCGTCTGACCGCGGCGGCGACCAGAATCCTCACGATAAATAGTTGCAGACGGGCCTCGCTATTGCGAGCGCGCGCACTATATCCTAGGGATCACCGCGCGTCCCCCGGCTGCCATCGGTGACTGAGAGCCATGCGCTCCCGCCGCGACCACAAGGCGGACAGCATGTCGAAAACTTCGAAAACCTCGTCGAACACCTCCAAGTCCAATGCGCGCGTGGTTGGTGTGGCCGCTCCTGGCGCTGCCGATCGTAAGGGCAGTTCTGATCCGATGGCCGCCGCTCGCAGCGAAGCGCTTGCGCCGGCTCACCCCGAGGGTCCCTCCGAGCCGGCAAAGCAAGGCCCGTCATCGCTGCACGCGGCGCTCGCCACCAGGGCGGAGACTGCGCTGGAGAGGGCCGGCCTGATGCAACCCGGCGGCGAACGCGCGGCCGCGATCAGGAAGGCGACCATCCTCGCAAATGCCGCTGAGATAGTCGGGCATTTCAACGGAAGTGTCCGCTTGCGAACGAAGTGACGCCGGGGCGGCGGTCTGTTCCTGCGTACCAACGTGCCCTCCGAGGGCGGCATCCGGTGCGAGGACATATCGGCCAATGCTTGAGATCAACCTCACCACAGAGCCTCCTCACGGCACGGTCGTGGATCACGACTTTCTGCTGACGGAAATCATCGGGCTGAAGCGCCTGCTTGCCGAGGCCGAGAGCAATGCGAAAACCCGTTTTGCGCAGGCCGAGATCGAGGCGAGAGAGCGCGAGACGGCGAGCAGGCTGCAGAAGCTCATTCTCGAAGAGCTGCACCATCGCATCAAGAATACGCTTGCGACCGTCACCGCCATCGTCTCCCAGAGCCTCCGCAACGTGCCGGCGGCCAAGGATGCGCAGCATGCCATCTCCGGGCGGCTCCTGGCGCTCGGACGGGCACACGATCTCCTCTTGCAGGCGAAATTGTCCAGCGCCGATCTCCGCACGGTGATACGTACGTCTGTCCAGGCCTTCGACACGCCCGATGAGTCACGCTTTTCGATCACCGGATCCGACGTGCAGGTGACGCCGGATGCCGTCATCGCCATCGCGATGACGCTCAACGAGCTGTGCACGAACGCCCTGAAGTTCGGTGCGCTGTCCGTGCCGGAGGGGCGCGTCGACATACTTTGGACCGTCGACCACCGGCAGCTCCGCTTCGCCTGGACCGAAAGCCACGGCCCGGCCGTTCAACAGCCCGGCAGCCGAAGTTTCGGAACCCGGCTGATCGAAACGCTCGGCGTGCAGCTCGGCGGCAAGGTGCGGTTGACCTATGCGCCGTCGGGGTTCTCCTACACGTTCGACGCGCCGATCGCCGTTCTCGACTCTCCCGTGAGACTGCCGATGCACGACAACAGAAAGGGATCTCCGATGTCGCTGAGCCAATTTCGCGTCGATGAGCAGCCGCATACGATGGACGGATTGCGCCTGCTCGCCCAGGATGGCGCCGTCGGCGTCGAGGCTTTCGTCAGCCGCAAGGTGATGGACATCTGGGCCGAGTCGATCGAGCACACGGGCGGGCGGCAGAGCCTGTTTCGTGTCCAGTACAATGCGCTGGGAAAACTGAACCTTGCAGCGATCGAGCGGATCGTGAGCAGGAAATACCGGCGAGGCGCCGCATCCAACCGTCAGCATCCTTTCATCGAGGTGTTGTTCTCGGATATCGCCGAGAGCGGCGAAACGCTCGATCTGAGCGAACTCGTGCGAGAGCCATTGCCGCCAGCATTCCATCGGCTCGCCTGACACAGGCGGACGGCGCACCTCGGGTCTGACCGGTCAGGGTGCGCGCGGCACCGCGCAGATCTCCTCGAGGAAATCGAGGAAGGCGCGGGCGCGCGAGGAGATCAGCTTGCGGCTCGGAAAGATCGCGGTCAACTGCGCGGCGCGGGTGTCGAACACGACGTCCCTGCCGATCTCGACCAGCCGGCCCTCGCCGAGCAGCTCGACGCAATAGTGCTCCGGCAGAAAGGAAATGCCGGCGCCGTGGGCGACGGCGCGGCGCACCGCCAGCGGATTGTTGATGCGGGCGACATGCGCACCGACGTCGAAGCGGACCAGATGACCATGCTGCTTGATCATCAGGGTGCGGTCGCCATAGCGCCGCTCGCAGATCATGAGATGGCGCTCCAGCGCACGGACGTCCTCGCCGATGTCGTGCGCAGCGAGATAAGCGGGGCTGGTCACCCAGATCAGGCGGCCGCCGATCAGCACCTTCTGGGCCAGCTCGGAATTCTCCTGCACACCGACCACGACCGCGATGTCGAAGCGGTCGGCCAGCATGTCGATGGCGCGCGTGGTCGCCTCGACGTCGAGCTCGATGCGCGGATAGCGGCGGTGGAATTCGGCGAGCTGTGGCGCTAGGATCTCCTGGCAGAACGCCGGCGGCAGCGCCACCGACAGCCGGCCGCTGGGCACACCGGAGAGCCCGGTCATGACCGCGTCGGCCTCCGAGACCTGGTCGAGGATCTTCTGACATTGCTGGAAGAACAGCTCGCCTTCGCGGGTCACCCGGACGCGCCGCGAGTTGCGGTCGAACAGCCGGATGCCGAGATCCTGCTCGAGCCGCGCGACCGACTTGCTGACCGAGGATTTCGGCATGCCGAGGAGCGCGCGGCGCCTGTCATGCCGCCGGCCGCCACCACGGCATGGAAAACCGGAATGTCCTCGATCCGCCATTTCATCCTGGGGCAACTCGTTCATCGAGAGAAACGATCCGTGCACGTTAGCACGATTGTCTAGCACGGGAAACTTCGTAAGGTCGGTCCCGGCGCGGCCGCGGGTGACAGTCAGCGGCGGCTCATTTCGCGGAGGGACACATGGCCCGGATCATCGGCGGCATCGGCGCATCGCACTCGCCCACCATCGGCTTCGCACGCGACACCAACAAGCAGAACGATCCGGCCTGGAAGCCGATCTTCGACGGCTTCGCGGTCGTGCGCGACTGGGTGAAGCGGAAGGACATCGACGTCCTGTTCATGATCTACAATGATCACATCACCTCGTTCTTCTTCGACCACTACTCCGCTTTCGCGCTCGGCATCGACGACCGCTATGTCGCGGCCGACGAAGGCGGCGGACCACGCGACGTGCCGCCGGCGAAGGGCCATCTCGGCCTGTCGCAGCACATCGCGATGGCGATGATGGCGGACGAGTTCGACATGTCGTTCTTCCAGGGCAAGCCGGTCGATCACGGCCTGTTGTCGCCGCTGTCGATGATGGGCGATGCCAGCGGCCCGTGGCCGGGCCGCGTGGTGCCGCTGCAGGTCGGCGTGCTGCAGCTGCCGATCCCCAATGCAAAACGGATGTGGAAGCTCGGCAGGACGCTGCGCAAGGCCATCGAGAGCTATCCGGAAGATCTGAAAGTGGCGATCTTCGCCACCGGCGGGCTATCGCACCAAGTGCATGGCGAGCGCGCGGGCTTTCTCAACGAGGACTGGGACAACGAATTCCTCGATCTGCTGGAAAAGGACCCGGAGCGGCTCACTGCGATGCGGATCGCCGACTATGCGATCAAGGGCGGCATGGAAGGCGCCGAGGTGATCATGTGGCTGATCATGCGCGGCGCGCTGTCGGACAAGGTGAGGCTCGTGCACAAGCAGACCTACGCACCATCGGTGACGAACATCGCCACCCTGGTGTTCGAGGATCTCGGCGGCGCGCCGGATTCGCGGGAGGTCGCGGCCTATCGCGCCCACATCGGCCATGAACTCGCCGGCGCGGAGATGCTGACCGGCACCTACCCGTTCACCCATGGCCGCAGCCAGGCCAATTTCCGCATCAACGACTTCCTGCACCGTCTCGTGATTCCCGCGCATCGCAAGAGATTCGTTGCGGAATTCGACGCCCTGGCGGACGAGTACGGGCTCACCTCCGAGGAGCGCGAGCTCATCAAGAACCGCCGCTGGATCGAGATGATCAGGCGCGGCGTCAGCTTCTTCGTGCTGGAAAAGATGGCGGCGGTGATCGGCGTCTCCAACCCGGACGTCTACGCAGCCTTCCGCGGCGAGACCCTGGAGGCGTTCCTCAAGACCCGCAAGGTGCCGATGCGCTACTCCGTCGCTGGCGGCGCCAAGGCGGACGCGATCGACGCCCATTGACCTGGCGCGCATGACCTGCGCCGCCCGAAAGGGGCGACGCAGGTCATGTCTCCGGCAGGTTGATGCCGCGCGCCTTGGCCCAGCGCTCCAGCACCTTGCGCTCGTCGGGATGAGCCACGCGGTTGGCGAAGCCGCGCACCTGCACTGCGCGATGCGCGCGATCGAGCTCGATCGTCAGCAGCCGCTGCGTCCTCCCAGCATGACGGTGACGCAGCGACCAGATCGAGGCGTAGCCGGCGATGCACTTGCTCGCATAGCTCGCGACGCAGTGGCGCATCGCCCGCGACTCCGCGACGAGATCCTCGGCCATCCGCAGCTGCGTGACCATATACTCGTCACGCTTCGCCGACGACGGGCTCCACGTCCAGTCCGCGAGCGACGCGCCCGGCCAATGCGCCGCAGGCTCCGCCGCCCGCGCTGGCGTGTGATGCCACGCCAGCTCGGCCCGCCGCCGCGCCGCCTCGATGCGGGCGATCACCGCAAGGTCGCGATGCCACGCATTCATCAGCCGGCGCAGCGCCGCGAGCGAGCGGCCCTTGAGGCTGAACTTGCGCTCGCGCCGGCGCCGGTGGGCGATGTAGTCGCAGAGATCATCGATCTCCTCGAGCGTGGTCGTCTGCGCGCAGAAGAACTGCGCCGCCTCGCGCCAGAACGCGATCTCGCCGCGCGGCGCTCCGCGCAATCCTGGACCGCGCGATCCGCGTTACCAGGGCGGGATCACCAGTGTAGGAACGCGCGACCGCCTGCCAGATCGCCTCGTCGAAGCCGACATGCCCGAGCGGATTGAGAAAGGCGTGAACCTCCTTGCGCGACAGGAACGCCGACGCGCCAGCCTTGTACAGCGAGCCGCCACCGGCCGCCGCGATGTACCAGCGCTTGCGACGGACGATCTCGTCGTGGCCGAGCCCGGCCTCGTCGATCCAGATCTGCTCCAGATGCGAAGGCACGGGATAGCGCGCGAACAGATGCCGCGCAGCCGCCAGCCGCAGGCGCGCGGCATCGCGCGTCTTGAGCTGCGGCTTCCAGCTCTCGGGAGTGCGGATGATGTCGGCTTCGAAGCCACGCCCCGCCTCACGGATCGCATTGTGCAGATCCGGCGGCGGCCGCGTTGGCCGCGCCGCGCGGCGCAGCGTCAGCTCATAGGCTTCAACCGCGCGCGCTCGGCCTCCTGCCGGCGCGCGATCGATGACTTTGCCATTGTCGTTCAACATGATGGAGAAGCTATCAGCCGGACGCACTGCGGGCGTCGGCACGGATCGTGTCGCGCACAGTGGACTTGACATGGCTGATGGCCTCTCGCGTTGAACGCATCTGGAGTTGAAACGGGCGACGCTCATACACCCGATCGCCGGAGAGCGCAAGCCGCCTTCACACCAGATGCGCACGCTTTCAGGCCTGGTCGTCATCGCCGCGCACGAGACGACTGTCAGTTCGCCCGCGCGGTCACACAGCGCACACGATACCGACTAATAAGTCCCGGCTTTCATCAAGAGGCTGCGGATTCCCTCATGCGCGGCGCCTCAAACCAGAGCTGCGACAGAACGCCGCAGCGTTCCATGACCAATGAACGTTTCTGCGCGCCGCTCAGAAACGAACAGACCAGAACGGCGCCCCAACCGCCCGCGCGCAGCCGACTTCGCAGCGGCGCGCGGCCAGAATGCGCAACTACACACTCTCCACGTAACGACACGTAGCGACCGTCCTCGCATCCGCTCGATGCAGGCGATCCCTGCGTATTGCCTGCAGCGCGCCGCGCGGGGCAACGGTCGTCAAGCCGGAGGAGACAATCGAATGGCCACCAACTTCAACGCCACAGCGCTCGCAAACGGCACTTCCAATCTGCTGACGCGGACGAGCGCGCTCAATCTGTCGACCGATCTGGTCCAGGCCGGCGTGGTCTTCAACGACGCCGTCCGCATCTCCCTCGGACTCTATTCCGGAAGCCAGGGCAGCGGAAACTCGAACACGTTCCTGTCGAGCTACACGACAGATATTCACGCTGTTCAGAACGACATCGCCGCCATTCTCGCCAATCCCAACGACGTCACGATCGGCGGCGAGACCTTCACGTTGAGCTCCACCGACATCGCGGTGCTGACCAATGTTCAGACCCAGCTCGGAACCCTGCTGACCGCGGCCGCGCAGACCACGAATGCCACGACGATGTCAGCGGCCTCGCAGACGATTCATGCGCTGCAGACGGAGATCCTGTCGGAGATCAATAACGACGCACATCTCTCGGCGGCGCTCAACAACGTCACCTTCACCGCCAATACCGGCGCCACCGACGTCGCCTTTCAGAACCTCCCCGCCGGCGCCGACGATCCGACCACGCTGGCGGCCGCAACGGCCGGCACGAGCCTGAAGGTCGTCGGCGAGGTCTTCAACGCCGCGGTGAGCGTCATCTCCGGCGGCATCGACACCGCCAATCTCGCGGAGGTCACGGCCGACCTGACCGCGGTGCAGTCAGGTCTCACCGCGATCCTCAACAATGCAACCATGCTGGCGCAGATCGAGGCCGGAGAGACCGCCAATGCTGCAGCCACGACCACGCTGCATCTTCAGACCGTGCTCAACCAGATCAACCTGCAGCTCACCAAATACGACGCCGCCGCAGCGACCGGCAGCACCACGGCGTTGCGCGGCACCACCGACAACCTGCTCGACATCATCGACATCGTCCAGAACGACACGGCGCTGAACACCGCCGCCGGCGGCAACGGCAATCCAGGGCATACCGGCGGCTTCGCCGAGGACCCCGGCGGCCTCACGGGCACCGTCACGAAATTCCAGGACAACCAGGCGCAGACCAATTTCTGGGCGACCTTCGTCGCCGAGGCCAACACGATCAACGCGCAGCTCGTGGCGATCGTCAATGGCACCGGCACGGCGAGCCAGGCGCTGATCGCGCAGATCGAGAACTACAACAATTTCGGCGCCAGCTTTGACGCTGCGCAGGGTGCCGTGTTCCAGGGGCGCTTCGACAACGAGCTCAACAACGGCACCTTGCAGGCGGATTCGGCCACCGCCATCAAGGGACTTCAGGGCATCCTGAACGGCGACACTGGCGCGGCGCTGACCTCCGATCTGGCGATGCTCACCGCGGCAGGCGCCGGCTTCGTGGCCGACGCACAGGACGTCAGCGGCAACAACATCGCGATCGGGGGCGCTTCCTATGTCGGCTCGGCGACGACCGTCTCCAAGGCGACATCGGTCGCGGGCCTTGCCCAGGGGACGACCCAAGTCACGGCCAATCCGAACATCGCAAACGGCACCGGGGGAGCTGCGACGGCCTCGGGCACGACCAGCTCCAGCGGCGGAACGACCAAGACGACCGGCAGCACGGCGGCGACCAACTCCACCGCGAGCACCACGGCGAAGACGACCGAGCAACACCACCATCACGACCACGCGACGGCCACCACCCACAATTCGACGTCGACCCACACGACGGCGGCCTCGCATTCCTCGACTATCGTCGAGCATCACCACCACACCATGCACCATATCTGGGGGTGACAGTAGCGGGTGGCAATCTGGCCCTGCCCTTGCATCGGCGTCTTGTCAGCCGGCTCGCAAGATGGAGTTGTCAGATGTCCGACAGCCTGCACACGGTCGTCGTGGCCAAGAAGGCCATCGAGGCGCACAACATGGCCTCGTTCGAGCTCGTTCCGGCGGACGATCAGCCGCTGCCGGGCTTCACCCCCGGCAGCCATATCGACGTCACACTGCCGAATGGACTGACGAGGCAGTATTCACTGCTGAACAGCGCCTCCGAGCGCAACCGCTACTGCATCGGCGTGTGGAAGGACGGCAACAGCCGTGGCGGCTCCAAGGCACTGCATCTCGACATCAACGAGGGCGACCGGCTACAGGTCAGCCGCCCGCGCAATCGCTTCAAGATCCCCAAGGACACCAAGCGCGCATTGCTCGTGGCGCGTGGCATCGGCGTGACGCCGATCCTGTCGATCGCCGACACGCTGAAGGCCAAGACCATCCCGTTCGAGCTGCACTACGTCTTCGCGCTGATGTCGCCGGACTCGTTCCGCAGCACCATCGAGGCGTCGCGCTTCGCCGAAGACACCAGATACTACAAGGAATCCAGCGACGACAATCAGTTGCTGAAGGCCGCCGAGCTGCTGGCCGACCGGCCCGACGACACGCAACTGTTCATCTGCGGCGTCGACTGGTGGATGGATCCGATCATCGCGCTCGCCAAGCAAAAGGGCTTTGCCGAGGAGCGAATCCATGTCGAGCGCTTCACCGCCAAGGCCGCCGCCGCGCTGCTCGACAAGGTGTTCGACGTCACCATCAAGAGCACTGGCGCGACGTTCAAGATCCCCGGCGACAAGACGGTGACCGCGTTCCTTGAGGAGAACGGCGTCAAGATCGCGACCTCCTGCGAGCAAGGGATGTGCGGCACCTGCAAGACCCGGGTGGTCGACGGCGAGATCGATCATCGCGACAAGCGCTTGTCCGCGGCCCAGCGCGCCGAGGGCTACTTCCTGCCCTGCGTGTCGCGCGCCAAGGGCGACCGGCTGGTGCTCGATCTCTAGCAGGCACCGGCCGTGACCACCGAGACCGATCTGTGGCAGACCGCGTGGATCATCGCGCAACAGCATGGGACCAACGGGCCTGCGTTCGCGGCCCGCATGGCCGACAGCTTCAGGCTCGGCCACAAGCTCGCCGCGTATCAGGCGTGGCTGTCGATCGCGGCCAAGGTCACCGTGCTGATCGACGCCGGCCCTTCGAGCAGCGCGCACCGGCATTGAAATGTCGAGAAGCCCACAGCTCCGATTGCGCTGTTCGGAATCGGACACGCTCTCCCGGCGCGTCACTCCGGGACGCTGCGCAGCGAGGCGCTTGGATTCCACATCCACCGGCCGTGGCGATGAATTCCAGGCCCGCGCCCGACCGGAGCATCCCGGAATGACGACAGCGAGGCAGTTGCGGCCGTTCGGAACGGTTCTTGCTCCGCCCGACGCAGTCACCAAGCGACCGTCCATCAGGCGCGAACGCGCAGGTCGCGCCTTGTGAGGAAGCATGTCCGTGTCACAGTCCGGCACGGCGGACGTTCCAGCCGCCGCCGACATCACGTTGGCCTATCACGCCCGTACCAAGCACAGCCTCAAGCGCTATGCGGCGGGGCCGGAGACGCTGGACTGGGACGCGCAGCCCAATCCCTTCCGCGAGTTCGCCGGCAGCCCTCGGCTCGATCTGCCGCTGACCTCGGACCGTCTCGCCGTGAGCTTCGCCGATGCCTGCGACGCCACAGCGCCGGTCCAGCCGTTGACGATCGACGGCGTCGCGCTGCTGCTGGAGCTGTCGTTCGGGCTGGCCGCATGGAAGGAGTTCGGCCCGGATCGCTGGGCGCTGCGCTGCAATCCCTCCAGCGGCAATCTGCATCCGACCGAAGCTTATGTCATCGCCGAGAATGTGACAGGGCTCGGCGACGGTCTTCATCACTATGTCAGCCGCGATCACGTCCTGGAGCAACGTTGCCGCCGCGGCGGGCCGTCGCATGGCGAGCCGCGGCTGTGGCTCGCGCTGTCCTCGATCCATTGGCGCGAGGCGTGGAAATATGGCGAGCGCGCGTTCCGCTACTGCCAGCTCGACCTCGGACACGCGATCGGCGCCGTCAGCTACGCCGCCGCTGCGCTCGGCTGGCGCGCGCGCGTGATCGACGGCGCCGACAGCGCGCGACTCGCAACGCTGATGGGCCTCGATCGCGCGGATGATTTCGCCGGCGTCGAGACCGAGGACGCCGATGTGCTGCTCGCGATCACGCCGCGCGATGCGGGCTCGCGCTCGGCGGCCAACCTGCCATCGCCCGCCGGGATCGACGACAGATGGAAAGGTCGGGCGAACCGGCTCGATCGCCATCCGCTCTACCGCTGGCCCGTCATCCCCGAGGTGAGCGCGGCCACGGCCGGCGTGGCGCGGGATGCGGTCTCCCTTCCGTCGTGGTGCCCGCCGCTGCCGCGGCGATCACAGGCGCGCGCCGCCGAGCTCATTCTCGGTCGGCGCAGCGCGCAGCGCTTCGACGCCAGGTTCACGATGGACCTCGCAGCGTTGCTTCACCTTCTCGACGCGCTGCTGCCGCGCGCTACGCCGCCATGGGCCGTCTGGCCATTCGCGCCGCGTCTGCATCCGCTATTGTTCGTCCATCGCGTCGACGGTCTCACCCCCGGGCTCTATGCGCTGCCGCGCGGCGGCGAGGCGGACACCAGCCTGCGGCGCGCTGCGTCCCGACTTCGACTGGCAGCCGGTCGAGCACGCGGCCGATCATCTGCCGCTGTTCCGGCTGCTGCCGACCGACAGCCGAGGCGTCATTCGCACCGCGAGCTGTCACCAGGCGATCGCGGGCGACGGCTGCTTTGCGATGGCGATGCTCGCCGAGTTTGCGCCTGCCGTCGGCGACCATCCGTGGCGCTATCGGCAACTGCATTGGGAGGCCGGCCTGATCGGCCAGGTGCTCTACCTCGAAGCCGAGGCGGCGGGGCTGCGCGGCACCGGCATCGGCTGCTTCTTCGACGACGCGGTGCACGAGATGCTCGGCGTCGTCGGTGAGCAATTCCAGACGTTCTACCACTTCACCGTTGGCCGCCCCTTGACCGATGATCGCATCACGACACTGGCCGCCTATCCGGGCCGCACACGCAATGAAGCGGGAGCCGTGCCATGAGACCGCGTATTCCGTTCCAGCGCATCGACGTCGACCACGCGGCCGAGCTGCTGCAGCGCGACGATGTGCTGCGCTTCGACGTCCGCGACACCGTCTCGTTCGATACCGCGCATATGACCGGCGCGCGGCATCTCACCCAGCGCAATCTTTCCGAGCTGATCGCCGGCGCGAGCAGACGCACGCCGATCGTGATCTACTGCTATCACGGCAACGCCAGCCAGGAGTATGCGCAAACCTTCTCCGATTTCGGCTTCACGGAGGTCTATAGCCTCGACGGCGGCTATGAGGCATGGCGTCAGCGTTATCCCGCGCGGAGCGGCGCGGCGAACGTCGGTCCGGCTCTGGCCGCGTGGCTCGCCGCCCAGGGCTTTCCCGCTGACGACGTCGACGCCACCATCGCCAATCGGACCACGCCGCTGATGAAGGCGGCACATCTCGGCAACGTCGCCGTCGTCCGCGAGCTGCTCTCTGCCGGCGCCGACATCGCCGCCAGGAATGCCGACGGCAACAACGCGCTGTGGCTTGCCTGCGTCGGCCGGCATCTCGGCGCCATCGATGCGCTGGTCGAGGCCGGCATCGATCTCGACAACAGCAACGACAATGGTGCGACGGCACTGATGTATGCGTCCTCCTCCGGAAAGGCCGATGTGGTTGCGCATCTCCTGGCCAAGGGCGCCGACATCAGCACCGAGACGCTGGACGGCTTTTCCGCGCTCGACATGGCCGCGTCGCTCGAATGCCTCACCTTGCTGCGCCGCGCCGCCAAGGCGGCGGCGTCAAAGGCGGCCGCGCCCGAGGCCCGACCATGACCATCATCGAGCACGATTTCGGCATGCAGCAGCGCCAGGTCGAACGTCGGTTCCGGACGCTGCTCAGCCTCGACGCGCTGCACGAGGCCAATGTCCGCGCCAATCCGATTCCGTATCTGGAGCGCGCCAGCGAGCGCATCTATCTGCTTGAGAAGGCACTGTTTGAGGCGCTGCAGGCGGCGACGGCCGCAGCCGACGCCGGCGATGAGGCGATAAGCATCGGCAAGGCCGAGCATCAGCGCCTGCTGCAATGCCGGGCGATCGTGGAGCGTGCCTATGCGCAACTGGTCGCCGATCAGCCCGAAACCTGAATCAACGACGAGATGGAGATCGAGATGTCGAGTGACGGCTTCTTCGTGGACTGGGACGGCAATCTGCGCAGTGCCGCCGATCCCGGCGGCGGCTATCTATGCGACATCGACACCGTCGCACGCTATGTCGCGGTGACGACGAAGAACGGCACGCTGGTGCACGAGGCGACTTTCTTCAAGACCAAGGCCGATGTCGAGAAAGCCGGCATCAAGGCGCCGCTGGTGCCTGGAAGCCATCCGTGGGGGACGAAGGCCGATGGGTTCTGAGCCCCCATCAACGTGACGACGCCATTGCGAGCGCAGCGGAGCAATCCAGAACCACACGCGCGGCCACGGACTGCTTCGTCGCTCCGCCCCTCGCAATGACGGGCGGATAGAAGAGTGCCTCAATCCGGATGGATCATGATCTCCATGGTCTCGTCGAGATCATCGAACGAGATCGGGAAAGCTCATATCCTCCACCAGCGCGACGCCGCACAGGCAGATCTCGCCGTCGATGACCGCAAGCGCGACCGGCTCCAGGCTCTGCCCTGCGCAGGCCCCGGCGGTGCACAGCCCGGTGTCGATCTCGAACGTCGCGCTGTGCCGTCCGCAACGGAGAAGACTCCGGTCCGCATTGAAGAACTGGCCGCTGCCGATGTTCAGCCATTTGCCCTCGTGCGGGCAGCTGTTGACATAGCCGACAAAGCCGCCGGACACGGTATGGATGATCACGATCGGGAACGGCCGCGCCTCGCCATTGTCGCCGATCCGCGACAGGCTGAACGCCTTGGCTTCACCCGGCGCAATGCCGGCGGCCGGACAGACCACGAAGATTTCCGGCTCACGTTCCGTCATGCGCGGCGCTCCCTGAACGGCGCGACGGAGCTGCAGGACCGCGATGCCGTCTCCTGTCGCAAACCCGACGGCGGCGGCCCGATGTGTCGGACCACGGCGCGTCATTCTCGATCTGTCCCGATCTTTGCATGAAGCATGCCGCAGGCATCGAAGACACGCGCGATGTCGGCTTGGAGACAATCATGGCTGCAATGAAATTCTACATGACGCCGGGATCGTGCTCGACCGGCATCCACATCATTCTCGAAGAGCTCGAAGAGGTGTTCGAGGCCCATATCGTCAACCTGCCGGCCGGCGACAATTTCAAGCCGGACTATGTGGCGATCAACCCGAAGTCGACCATCCCGGCGCTGGTGCGCGGCGACGGCAGCGTGCTGACGGAAGTGCCGGCCATCGCCTATTGGCTCGGCCGCTCGCGGCCGCGCGCCGGATTATGGCCCACGGATATCGAGACCGAAACGCGGCTGCTCGAAGCCATGAGCTACATTGCCGGCACGGTGCATGGCCACGGCTTCGCGCGCATCTTCGCCACGCCGACCTTCAGCCGCAGCGAGGCCGACCAGGAGTCGGTGCGCGCGCTCGGCCGCAACATCGTCGTGAAGGGCTTTGCGATCCTGAACAAGACGCTGGGCGCGCAGCCCTATCTCGGCGGCGAATTTTCCGCGGCGGATCCGATCCTGTTCTATGTCGAATTCTGGGCCGACAAGACCGGCATTGCACTGCCGGCCAACCTGCTCGCACACTACCGGCGGATGTTGGCACGTCCGGTCGTGCAGCGCGTGCTGCGAGAAGAAGGATACAGTCCAGCGACGCTGGGGCAGGCCAGCCAATCATAGCCGATCTACTCCGCGGCCTCCGGCAGCAGCTCGTGATCGCCCAGATCGATGCCGCGGAAGATGGCGCAGCGGCGGAAGACCTCGATGGTCGGGCGGACGCTCTTGTGGTGGCAAAATTTTGCGACCAGCTTCGCGAGACCCTTGATGTCGCGGCCCGACGCGCCCGGGAAGGTGTCGACCAGCAACTCCACCAGGCCGGCATCGATCTTCAAGCCGAACTGCTCGCACATCACCCGCCAGATTCGGCCGCGCGCTTGCGCGTCCGGCGCCTGGAACTTGATCAGCGCGATACAGCGCGACACGATCGCTTCATCGATGTCGTCGATGCGGTTGGTGGTCAGGAACAAGAGCCCATTGAAATATTCGAGCACGCGCAGGAACACGCCGACGACAGCATTCATCGTCATGTCGTCCTCGCGCCGCTTGATGTAGACATCGGCCTCGTCGATCAGCATGACGGCGCCCCAGCGTTGCGCCCGCGTCAGCGCGTCCTTCAGCGCGCTTTCCATCGCCGCAACGTTGAGCCCGAGCTGGCCGGAATGCACGCGATACAGCGGCCGGCCGATGATCTCGGCATAGACTTCCGCGGTCAGCGTCTTGCCGACCCCGGGCGGCCCCGCGCACAGCACCGTCGTGCCGCCGGATTTTCCCGCGACGATGTCGTCCATCAGGAGATCCATCTCGGCGGTGAGGATGTCGATCAGGTCGGTCTGCTCCTCCGGCAGCACCAGTTTCTGTTTCAGCTCGGGCTGATAGGCGTAGGGCGCCATGTCGTCGGCGTGCACCCAGAGATAATGGTGCAGGTCGAGATGGAACATCAGCATGTAGGGATGGACGGGAATGCGGCAGAAGATGCCCTTCGGAATCGCTGCCTTGGATTCCTCGACCTCCTGCTCGGCATCGTAGAGATTGCTCTTGGCTGCCTTGCGCAGGTATTGCCCGAGTATGTCGCCGGTGACCTCGAGCGTCAGCGCCCGCTCGGTGAGAACGCCCTCGTCGTTGACGAGCCGCGCGCTGCCGCCGCCCGACGACAGCACGATGACGTCCTTGCGCGACCAGTCCATGTCGCGATGCGAGGCGTTGGGATCGTCGGCAAAGAAGCCGATGCCGCGGCCGGAAAACTGCGCGCCATAGCGGCCGCGCCAGGCGAAATAGCGCTCGGCGGTCTCATCGTAGGCGGATATCAGCTCGGGCGTCTCCTTGAGGAAACCCTTGGCGGCAAAGATTTCGGCAACCGTCCTGCCGACGATGTCGCCGGCGGAGATGCGCAAGGTGGCCGTGGTGATCGCGCCCTTGGCATTGGCCTTGAGCTCGATGAAGACACGGCCGGCCTCGTCGTTCGACGGCGCCGTGTAGTCGAGCCGCGTCACGACATAGGGCAGCGGCCGGCTGGCGACGTTGGCGGTGAACATCCAGCCACGGATCGCGCCCGAGATCAGGTAGCGCGCAATCGCCGGCAGCACCGATTCCAGTTCGTGCTCGGAGAAGCGGGCGCCGGAATCGGCAAAGGCGCGCTGCAGCGTCGCGATCTGCGCCGCACGGGCGTGCCATTCGGGACCGGCCTTCTGGTAGCTGTCGCGCAGGAAGTCGAGCTCCGCGCTCGCGAGTTGCGCGAGGTTGACCTCGACCTTGTCGCCGAAGCGCAACTGCTCCGTGAGCGGGGCGAGGTGCGGAAAGGCCGCCGCCATCGCCTCGATGGTGGGACGTTCGATCTGCAGCTTCATGGTTCGCACCTCGATGCCGTCCGACTCATGACGTCACTCTCGTCGGCGGGCGCAGCGTGGCTTCCGCCTTCGCCAGCAGCAGGCGGTTCGCGGCGAGCGAGAACTCCTGCCAGGCGGCGGCGATATCGCGCAGGATCGTCTGCACATAATCCTTCGACGGCTTGTGCTCGAACGGAAAGTTCGACAGCGCGCAGGAGGTGCGGTTGAAGGCTATGGCATCGTCGAGCAGCGACTGCATGACGTCGCGAAACGGCTTCTGAATCTCCGGTATCAGGGCGGAGCGACCGCGTTCGACGGCGACGTCGCGCATGTCGAACGTCAGCGCGTCCAGAACCTGCAGCGCCGCAGCGAACACCTGCTCGGTGGCCCCGACAAGAGCGAGCTGGGTCAGTTGTTCGCGCTGCTGCGTGGCGAGGCTGCGGTTGAGCCGCTGCCGATAGTCGTCGAACGCGGCATCACGCTGCGCGGCGACCCAGGCGCCGAACCAGGCGAGGCTCGCTGCATTGCCCGACAGCCCGTCGCCGATCGCCGCGGCCGGGCGCGGCGCGGCGGTCTCACCCATGCTCCGGGCCATCGCGCGCTCGATGCGCTTGGCGGCGTTCAGCGCGCCTTCGAGATAGCCGGCCGCGTGGCTTGCGGTCTCCGCACCACCGAGATGCAGCCGCCCGTCCCACAGCGCCCGCCGCAGCATCGGGTTGGCGATCTCGCTGTGCTCGCCGCGCGGCGTGGTGCGATCCAGTGCGCTGCAGGTGAAGCGCTCGACCGCCCAGTCCTGATAGTGCTGCTCGCCGCCTTCCAGCGCGGAGCCGAACATTTGCACCATCTGGCTGTCCATCAGCAGCGGCAGCCCGACGCGGAAGGCCGCGCGGCGATCGGGCGAGAAGGCGAGGAAGCCGCCCAGCGCAGCGCGGTCGCCGCCGGCATCGCAGGCGTCGAAGATCTCGCCGATCACGGCCTGCTCGTGGCTGACGAACGCATTGCCGGACCGGCCCTGGTCGCGCCAATACGCCTGGTCGTAGGCGATCACGACCTTGGCCTGCGCCGCCATCCATGTCTCGGCGCCGCGCATCGCCTCGAAGGTCGCGTCGTCCAACTCGGGAAAGAAGCCGACGTGGTCGATCAGCAGCCGCGGCGGCAGCGCGAGCACGGCGCGCCTGGCCTCGATCGCGACCGATTCCGTTGCTGTGGCAAAGATCAGCCGTACATGCGTGCCGCAATCGACGATACGCATCAGCTCATGGCCGAGATGGATCGAAGGCTGCGGCAGATCACGCGCCAGCGCCTCGATCAGTTTCGTCATGCCGCCGGAGAGCCGGCGCGCGCCTTGGTGGACCGGTGGCCCGCCGATCTGCTCGGCCGGCTTGTCCGCCTCTCTCAGATGAAGAACCGTGCCGTCATCGTGCTGGGCAAAGTCGGACAGGCCGAGCTCAGCGATCAGGCCAGCGAGCAGCGGCTGGGTGGCCGGCCAGAACCAGGTCGGGCCGAGGTCCAGCGCAAGCCCCGCCTTGCTCCTCGCCGACAGCACCCGCCCGCCCAGGCGATGTCGGGCTTCGAACAAAGCGAACGTGCTGCCGCGCTGCTGCAGGCTGCGCGCGAGTGCCATTCCGCACAATCCACCTCCGACAATGGCCGTTTCGAGCATGGCAGGACCTCGGCTGATGCGTTGCGATCGCGTCTCGACCGGGTCCTGCAAAAAGCTTGCAAGTTTTTGCAGGCGCGCGCGTGTGCGTTTCCAAACATTGCTTGATTTTCGTACCGGCTTGGCTCACCTCATCACAATGAGCGATGAGCGCGAGATCCTGGCCGCCAATGCGGCCTTCTATGCTGCCTTCACGGACGGTGATTTCGCGGCGCTCGTCGCCCTCTGGGCCGATCGCGACGGCATCTCCTGCATTCATCCCGGCTGGCCGGCGATCGTCGGCCGCGCCGCCGTGATCGGCAGCTGGCGCGACATCCTCGCCAACCCGGGCCGGCCGAACATCGTCTGTGCGGATCCGCACGCGATCGTCTACGGCGATCATGGTCACGTGCTCTGCATCGAGCTGGTGGACGGCGCGGCGCTCGCCGCGGCCAATCACTTCGCGCGCATCGGCGGCGCCTGGCGGATGATCCACCACCAATCCAGCCCGATCGCGCAGCTCGCGACGCCGGAAGACGACGCCGACGGCCATAGCCTCCACTGATCGCCGCATCTGGCACGAAACTTGATATATCCTCCCTGACCGGCAGCAATGTCGGAGATTGTTGATTTTCGTCGCGTCGGATTCGGACCGGATGTCCGTCTCCACGCAAGGCGATCTGCCGAGGCTGCGACCAGCAGTGTGCAGATGCCGACGGGAGACATGGGATGGCACGCGTTCCGACCGCCTATCTGAAACGCAGCGATGTGCCGACCCGCACAGCGTTGCAGCACGCCATCGACCTCACGCTCGGCCAAGTGCGGGGAGCGCTGGGATGAACATCACGGCTCCGCTACAGCCGACCGCGATTCATGCCGTTCCCGCCGAGCTCTGCGACTGCGGCTTCCGCTTGCTGATGATTCGGCAATTCAATGTCGGGGCCGTGCCGCCGGCGTTCGCCATCATCGATCAGCGCGTCATGCGGATGCCGCAACGGCTCGGCCGCCACGGCGTGTCGTTTGCCGCGACGTTCCTGCCCGAAGTGATGGCGTGGCTGATCGATCACCTCGGCCGGCCGTCGCTGCATGACGAGACCGGCCGCTCCTATCGCAATCCGCGCTGGCCGGTCGTGTGCTGGCATGACCAGGAACGCTACTGGCCGAGCGGCGCCGTCACGGTCGAGTGGTTCGCCGAGGTCGCCTTCCAGGATCACGCCTCGTGGATGGCGTTCCGTACCCATTGGCATGACGACCTGATGGGCCGGAACGGCGACGTTGACGCATCCGGTGGAGAAACCGATGCGTGCGAGCGGGGCGCGGCGGGAAAGGAATTTGCCGACGACGCGTTGCAACGAGCATGATTTCCCAAAGTCGCGCGACATCATGACCGGCCCTTGTTCGGGCAATTCTGCCGCGTGATATTCGAGTGACCACAGCAGCTGCGGAGGATCACGTGCGCTACGTCTCGTGGTTTGGAGGCTGGCTCGGCACCTTCCGGTCCGGGCGCATGGCGGAGCAGAGGATGACCGGCCGAAACGCGGTCGCACCTCGGCGGTCCGCCGAGCTCTCGAGCGAGGACTTGTTCTACATCGCCATGCTGGGGCCGCACGTCTGACCGGCACTGCCGCCAAGCGCAATCGGGGCGGCAGGCTGGACAAACGGTCACCATGCCGCCACACAGGGGCGACACTCCATGCGCCCCGGCCCGGGCTGCGCACCGTGATTGCGGGTCCATGCCGCAGGTCTGCTCCACGGACGCATGAACGATGCCGGGAATCGCGGCGCACCCACCTGCGGACTCCCGAATGACATCGCCGACGCCCCCTCACCTGCCCCGAGATGCATCCGATCAGCCGCGCTTGATGACCCCGACCGAGCTGCGGCGGCGCTGGCGTGCCGGCGAGGAGGTGGCGCTGCTCGACGTCCGCGAGGAAGGGCCCTATTCGCTGTCGCACCCGTTCTTCGCGGTGTCGCTGCCGCTGTCGCAGATCGAGCTGCGCATCCTCGATATCGTGCCGCGGCTGAATGTGCCTATCGTCGTCTATGACGATGGCGAAGGCTATGCCGCCCGCGCGGTGCCGCGCATCCGGGCGCTGGGCTACACCGACGTGTCGGTCCTCGACGGCGGGCTGTCCGGCTATGCGCGCCATGGCGAGGTGTTCCGCGATGTCAACGTGCCGAGCAAGGCGTTCGGCGAATTGGTCGAGGCCATCCGGCATACGCCGTCGCTGTCGGCCGACGAAGCCAAGGCGCTGATCGAGCGCGAGTCGAACCTGGTCGTGCTCGACGCCCGCCGCTTCGAGGAATACCGCACCATGAGCATTCCGCGCGGGGTCAGCGTCCCCGGCGGCGAACTGGCGTTCCGGGCGCGCGAGCTTGCGCCGTCACCCGACACCACGATCATTGTCAACTGTGCCGGACGCACGCGCTCGATCATCGGCACGCAGTCGCTGATCAACGCCGGGCTGCCGAACAGGATCCATGCGTTGCGCAACGGCACGATCGGCTGGACACTTGCCGGCCATCAGGTCGAACGCGGCATGACCGCGCGCATGCTGGAGCGGCCAGGGGCGAGCTACGCGACCGCGCTGGCGGATGCCAAGGCCTGGGCCGAGCGCGTCGGCGTCGACGTGCTCGATGCTGCGACCTTCGCGCGCCATCGGGCGGAGGCCGGGACGCGCACGCTGTATTGCCTCGACGTTCGCACGCCCGAGGAATATGCCGCCGGCCACCCGGCTGGCTTCGCATCGGCACCGGGCGGCCAGCTGGTGCAGGCGACCGACGAGTGGGTCGGCGTGCGCGGCGCCCGCCTGGTGCTGTTCGACGATGACGGCGTGCGCGCGCGCATGACGGCGTCGTGGCTGAAGCAGATGGGCTGGGACGCTGCCATCGTCGGCCCGGATGTGGTTGCGCGGACTGAGAGCGCCCCCGTGCGCCGCGCCGGCCACCGCTGCCGGACCTCGGCGCCGCAGCGATCGGCGTCGCGGCACTCGCGGCCGATCCCGCCGCGAGGACGATCGTCGATCTCACGCGCAGTCCGAGCTACAAGGCCGGGCACATTCCCGGCGCGTATTTCTTGCTCGCCTCCCGCTTTGCCGATGATCTCGCCAAGCTGCCGGGCGATGGTCCGCTCGTGCTGACCAGTGACGACGGCGCCGAGGCGGCCTTCGCGCTGGCCGATGCACGGGCTGCGACACGCCGCGAACTCCGCGTGCTCTCAGGCGGCACGCGGGCATGGGTCGCTGCCGGGCATGCGTTGGAGACGGAGCGGCACGCGTGGATCTCGCTTGCCGACGACGTCTACAAGCGGCCCTATGAGGGCACCGACAACGCGGCGGAAGCGATGCAGGCCTATATCGACTGGGAGCTGCAGCTCGTCGCCCAGCTCGCCAACGACAGCGTGTCGAATTTCCACGTGGTGTAGTTCGGTCGAACCGTAGGGTGGCAAAGGCGCATTCGCAACGCGAATGCGTGGTGCCCACCATCTTGCCGCGCGGGCGGCGAGACATGGTGGGCACGCGTCGCCTGCGCCGCCGATTTGCCCGCCCTACGTCGTTACAGCGTCACCGGGAGCTGCGCGCCGAACTCAGCGGCGCTGATTGTAGACGTCGATGCAGACGGCACCGAGCAGCACCAGGCCCTTGATGACCTGCTGATAGTCGATGCCGATGCCGAGGATGGACATGCCGTTGTTCATCACGCCCATGATCATCGCGCCGATGACAGCACCGCCGACGCGCCCGACGCCGCCATAGGCCGAGGCACCGCCGATGAAGCAGGCCGCGATGACGTCGAGCTCGAAGCCGAGGCCGGCCTTCGGCGTCGCGGTGTTGAGCCGGGCGGCGAAGATCAGGCCGGCCAGCGCGGCCAATACGCCCATGTTGACGAAGGTCATGAACACGAGCCGCTCGGTCTTGATACCCGACAGCTTGGCGGCCTTGGCGTTGCCGCCGACCGCATAGATCTGCCGGCCGACCACGGTGCGGCGCGTCATGAAGCCGTAGAGCGCGATCAGCGCCGTCATGATGACCAGGACGTTGGGCAGCCCGCGATGCGAGGCGATCAGATAGGTGAAATACATCAGTGCGCCGGCCAACACGACGTTCTTGGCGGCGAAGAAGCCGAACGGCTCGACCTCGATGCCATGCTCCACCTCGCGCGCGCGGCCCTTGATGCTGGCATAGACCAGAATGAGAGTCAGCGCCGCGCCGATCGCGAGCGACGTGGGATAGAGGTGCGCCGCGCTCGGCATGAACTCAGGGATGAAGCCGGACGACAGCTTCTGGAACGTGCCCGGGAATGGTCCGACCGACTGCCCCTGCAGCAGCGCCAGCGCCAGGCCCTTGAACACCAGCATGCCCGCCAGGGTGACGATGAACGACGGAATGCCGAAATAGGCGACCCAATAGCCTTGCGCGGCGCCGATCGCGGCGCCGACGATCAGGCAGGCGATGATCGCGAGCGGGAAGTCGACGTGATAGCGCACCATCAGCACGGCGGCGACCGCGCCGACGAAGCCCGCGACCGACCCGACCGACAGGTCGATGTGCCCGGTCACGATGACGAGCAGCATGCCGAGCGCCATGATGACGATGTAGCTGTTCTGCAGCACCAAATTGGTGAGGTTGAGCGGCTGCAGCAGGGTGCCGTCGGTCATGAACTGGAAGAACAGCATGATCACGAACAGCGACAGCAGCATGCCGTAGCTGCGCAGATTGTTCTTCAGGAAGCCGCTGTGCGACTTCTCCTCCGGGAGCGAAACCGTCTTGTCGGTCATTGCTGGCGTCCTCCCGACCGCTTACGCGGCCGTCTCCTGGTTCTTGATGGCTTCGTTGCGCATGATGGCGCGCATGATCTTTTCCTGCGTCGCCTCCGGTCCGGCGAACTCGCCGACGAAGGCGCCGTCATTCATCACGCAGATACGGTCGCAGATTCCGAGCAGCTCCGGCATCTCCGATGAGATCACGACAACACCCCGGCCGGCATCCGCGAGCTCCTGGATGATACAGTAAATCTCATACTTTGCGCCAACGTCGATGCCCCGCGTCGGCTCGTCAAGGATCAAGACCTTGGGATCGGTCATCAGCCATTTCGACAGCACGACCTTCTGCTGGTTGCCGCCGGAGAGCTGGCCGGCCTCCTGGTAGACGTCGGAGCAGCGGATGCGCATCCGGCCGCGGTAACCGGACGCCGCCTTGAGCTCGGCGATGTCGTCGATCACGCCGTTCGGCGCGACCTGAGACAGGCTCGCCAGCGTGATGTTCTTGCGCACGTCATCGGCCAGGATCAGGCCGAGCTGCTTGCGGTCCTCGGTGACATAAGCGAGGCCGGCGTCGATCGCCGCCGGTACGCTGTTGAGATTGACGTCGTGGCCTTCGAGGCGGGCGCGCCCGGTGATGTTGATGCCCCAGGAGCGGCCGAACAGGCTCATGGCGAATTCGGTGCGCCCCGCGCCCATCAGGCCGGCGATGCCGACGATCTCGCCGCGGCGCACCTGGAAGTCGACGTTCTTGATCACCTGGCGATCGGTATGCTGCGGGTGGTAGACCGACCAGTTCTCGACCGTGAACACGGGCTCGCCGATCTTGGGCTGCCGCTCCGGGAAGCGATGCGCCATGTCGCGATTGACCATGCTCTTGATGATGCGGTCCTCCAGCACCGGCTCGGCGCGGCAGTCGATGCTGTCGACGCTGCGGCCGTCGCGCAGCACAGTAATGCGGTCGGCGACGCGAGCGACCTCGTTGAGCTTGTGCGTGATCAGGATCGACGAGATGCCCTGATCGCGGAAGGCGACGAGGCGGTCGAGCAGCGCCTGGCTGTCGGCCTCGTTCAGGCTCGCGGTCGGCTCATCCAGGATCAGGAGCTTCACACGCTTGGACAGCGCCTTGGCGATCTCGACCAGCTGCTGCTTGCCGACGCCGAGATCGGTGATCAGCGTATCCGGCGATTCCTTCAGGCCGACCTGGGCCAGCAGTTGCTGGGTGCGCCGGTACACCTGGTCGCGATCGATGACGCCGAAGCGTGACGGCGCATGCGACAGGAAGATGTTCTCGGCGATCGACATCAGCGGGATCAGCGCGAGCTCCTGGTGGATGATGATGATGCCGAGCGCCTCGGAATCGTTGATGTCCCGGAAGCGCCGCTCCTCGCCCTCGAAGATGATCTGGCCTTCATAGCGGCCGTAGGGATAGACGCCGCTCAGCACCTTCATCAGGGTCGACTTGCCGGCGCCATTCTCGCCGACCAGCGCGTGGATCTCGCCCGCCTCGACCGTGAAGCTGACGTCGCGGAGCGCCTGCACGCCCACGAAGCTCTTGCTGACGCCGCGCATCTCGAGGATTGCCGTCATCGCTCTGTATCCCGCAACTTGAGACGTCTAGAAGTGGCCGGCGAGCGCATGACCGCGCTCGCCGGCCACCGGTGATCACTCGACCTGCGACTTCTTGTAGTAGCCGCCCTCGATCAGGACCTTCTCCCAATTGCTCTTGTCGACGACGACCGGCTTGAGCAGATAGGCGGGAACGACCTTGACGCCGTTGTTGTAGGTCTTGGTGTCGTTGACCTGCACCTGCTTGCCGTTGAGCACGGCATCGACCATATCGGCGGTCACCTTGGCGAGGTCGCGGGTGTCCTTGAAGATGGTCGAGTACTGGTCGCCACGCAGGATCGCCTTGACCGACGGCACCTCGGCGTCCTGGCCGGAGATGACCGGCATCGGCTGGTTTCCGCTGCCATAGCCGACGCCCTTCAAGGACGAGATGATGCCGATCGAGAGGCCGTCATAGGGCGACAACACCGCATCGACACGCTTGTTGCCGTAATAGGCGCTGAGCAGGTTGTCCATGCGGGCCTGGGCGGTGGCGCCGTCCCAGCGCAGGGTCGCGACCTTGTCCATGCCCTTCTGACCGGACGCGACCACGAGCTTGCCGGAGTCGAGATAGGGCTGCAGCACGGACATCGCGCCATTGTAGAAGAAGTAGGCGTTGTTGTCGTCCGGAGAGCCGCCGAACAGCTCGATGTTGAACGGGCCCTTGCCGTCCTTCAGGCCGAGCTTGTCGACGATCGACTGCGCCTGCAGCACGCCGACCTGGAAATTGTCGAAGGTCGCGTAGTAGTCGACATTCGGCGTGTCGCGGATCAGGCGGTCATAGGCGATCACGGTGACGCCCTTCTCCTTGGCCTGCTTCAGCGCGTCGGACAGCGTGGTGCCGTCGATCGCGGCGATGACGAGCACCTTGGCGCCCTTGGTGACCATGTTCTCGACCTGCGAGAGCTGGTTCGGGATGTCGTCCTCGGCATATTGCAGGTCGGTGTTGTAGCCACGCTCCTTCAGCACCTTCACGATGTTGTTGCCGTCGTCGATCCAGCGCGCCGAGGATTTGGTCGGCATCGCGATGCCGACGGTTGCCTTGCCCTGCGCCATTGCGGCGCTGGACAGCGCCACGGCGCCGAGGCCGGCCAACGCGGCGGCCATGATGGTCTTGAAATTCAGCATGCTTCACTCCCTCTAAGATTTTCAGATTTGAACTAGGAATACGCGATTGCGTATCTTGATACCAGATAGCTGTTAGGCTGAACGACGCTCGACTCGATTGTTCCTCCTCTCAGATCGACAGCTTGACGTCAGGCTCGGCGCGACCGTGAGCGCCGACCTCGAGAAGGAAAGTCTGGCCATGGCCGGGGTCGGCCGCCTTGGCCGCCGCGTCCATGTCCTGCCAGGCCGAGGTGACCAGCAGGCGCGACAGGCCGGGGCCGACGAAGGCCGGGCAGCTGGCCTGGCTGGCCGGAACCGCGATGCAACGCAGATGCTCGCCCTGCGGGCTGTAGACATCGACACAACCGCCGCCCCAGCGTGCGTTCCAGATGCGCCCCTCGGCATCGACGACCGCGCCATCGAGCCCCCCGACACCGGCATGGCGCAGCAGCACCTCCGGCTCACCGCGCGGCAGGCCCGTCTGCGGGTCGAGTGCGACTCGATAGAGGACGTTCTCGTCCGTATCGGCGAAATAGCCGATCGCACCATCCGGCGCGAAGCAGATCGCGTTGGGAATGGTGACGTTGGGGAACAACCGGATGATCTCGCCGCGATGCAGCGCATAGATCGAGCCCAGACCGCACTCGGCGTTGCGGCCCATGGTGCCGATCCAGAACGTGCCCGACGGATGGACCCGCGAGTCGTTCGACCGCGTCGCCGGATTGTCGGCTTCGAGCGGCAGGAACAGCGACATCGCGCCGTCGGCGATGTTGCGGACATAGAGCCCGTCCTCGGCCACGATCAACTGCCTCGAGGCATCGATGCGGCCGAGCGCGCTCGCCATCCTGCCGAGGCCATGGCGTCGGACGTCGCCGCTGCCGATCTTGGCCTCGAACAGCAGACCTTCGCGAATGTCGAACCACCAGGCGGTGTCGGTGTGAGGATCGTAGGTCGGCCCCTCGCCGAGATGGCAGCGCTCGTCGCAAAGGATCGTGGTCGGCACCTGCTCCATCATGCGGACGCTCCCGTGGTCGAGAAGCGATACACCGTCTCGTGCTTGTAGACGTCGTCGGGCGCAAGACGCGCGCTGGGAAAATCCGGACGGTTCGGACTGTCCGGCCAGACCTGCGGCTCCAGGCAGAGCGCGTCAGACTGACGATAAACACGCCCCTTGCCGGTCACGGTCGCGTCAAGATAGTTGCCGGAATAGACCTGCAGGCCGGGCTGATCGGTGAGCAACTCCATGACGCGCCCCGAGCGCGGGGACGCCAGCCGGGCGGCCAAGCGCACCCCCGCCTGCTGTCTAAGGCAGAAATTATGATCGTAGCCGCGACCGCATTTGATCTGCGGGTCGTCAGCGCGGATGCGGGCACCGATCACATGCGGCTCGCGGAAATCGAACGGCGTGCCGGCGACGGCGTGCGGCGGCCCCTCCAGCGGGATCGCGGTCTCGTCGATCGCGAGATAATGGTCGGCTTCGACGGTCAGACGATGATCAAGGATGTCGCTGCCCGCGGCCAAGCCATCGAGATTGAAGAAGCTGTGGTTGGTCAGGTTGACCACCGTCGTCCGGGTGGTCCGGGCGCTGAAGCTGACAGCCAACTGCATCGGCCCGGTCAACTGATAGGTGACACGGACGTCGAGCCGCCCCGGATAGTTGGCCTCGCCGTCGGGACTGACATAGAGCATCGTGACCGAGGGCTGGGCGCCGTCTTCGGTGGCGACGATCTGCCAGAGCTTGCGGTCGAAGCCGTCGGGGCCGCCATGCAATGCATGTACACCATTGTTGGCGTCGAGGCGCAGATCCTGACCCTCGAGCGAAAAGCGCGCCTTGGCGATGCGGTTGGCGTAGCGCCCGACCGTCGCACCGAAGAACTTTCGGAGCTTGACGTAGCTCAGCAGGTCGTCATGACCGAGCACCACGTCATCGACAAGCCCCTGCGCATCCGGCACCAGCAGCGCCTGCAGGGCCGCCCCGTAAGTGATGATCCGCGCCTCGAAGCCGTCGGCGCCACGCAAGGTGACGCGCTCGACCTCGCGGCCGTCCGGTAGGCTGCCAAACACATCCCTGGTGATACGCGCCTCTGCCATCGCTCTAGTCCTCGAACGGCTCGACGAATTGGCGGCGGCCGAGCAGGAACGCGTCGGCCACCAGCCGCAGCGGCGCGAGATCGACGTCGCTCACGCCGGTCTTCGTCAGCTCGACGAAGCGACGATAGAGGCCGGGATATTCCCGTTCCTTCTCGTCGACCATCACCTGATCGTCCATGCTCATGCGCGCGCCGCCCAGCGACAGCTTCAACTGGCCTGCATCGGTCTCGATCCGGATGTCCCAGCTCTGCGGCCCGGTCTGGCGGAAATCGAA
The DNA here is from genome assembly GCA_050641875.1 of Bradyrhizobium oligotrophicum. Lineage (GTDB taxonomy): Bacteria > Pseudomonadota > Alphaproteobacteria > Rhizobiales > Xanthobacteraceae > Bradyrhizobium > Bradyrhizobium oligotrophicum_B. Next base: position 3,767,455 of record CP192619.1, on the reverse strand, counting down.
CTCGGCCGCGATCGGCAGGTCGCTCGCCGTCGACAGCGAGAGGTTGGCCGCGATCGGCGCCTGGCGGTTGGACGGAAACGACAGCTGCGCCTCGGTCAGGAACACCGGCTCCGGCAGGATGCGGGTCAGGATCGACAGCGCGTTGATGCCGGGATCGAACACGCCGAGCCCGCCCGGCTCCCAGATCCAGCCCTGCCCCGGATGCCAGACGCGCACGTCCTCTTTCCAATCGATGCGGACGCTGCGGATCCGACGCGAGGCCAGCCATTGCCGCGCCGGCTCGACCGCCGGCGCGTAGCGCGAATGCCAGGTCGCGAACAGCGTGCGCTGCTTGGCAGCCGCGAGCGCGATCAGCGGATCGAGCTCGCTGACGGCCGCGCCCGGCGGCTTTTCCAGCATCACATGCTTGCCGGCCTCGAGCGCGGCCTGCGCCTGCGCGCGGCGCACCTGCGGCGGCGTGCATAGCGAGACTGCGTCGATTTCCGGCCCGTCGCGCAGCAGCTCCTCGATGGTGCCGAAATGCGGCAGGCCGGGCAGCGAGGCGTTGCGGCTCGCCACTGCCGTCAAGGTCACGCCCTCGGTGGCGGCGATCGCCGGGACGTGCTGGTCGCGCGCGATCTTGCCGAAACCGACGATGGCGACACGAAGCTCGCTCATCTCAGCGTCCCCAGCGCAGCACGACCGGGTCGAGCCGGCGCGCGATCTCAATCAGGCCCTTCTGGGTCGCCGGATGAATCGGCAGCTGCGGTGCGCGCAGCGTATCATGCCGGATCACGCCGCCCGCCTTCATCAGGATCTTGCAGGTCGCAAGCCCGCACTGCCGGTTCTCGTAGTTGATCAGCGGCAGCCAGCGCTCATACGCCGCGGCCGCGGCCTCGCGATCGCCGGCGAAATAAGGATCGATGATCTTGCGGATGCCGTCGGGATAGCCGCCGCCGGTCATCGCGCCGGTGGCGCCGGCATCGAGATCGGCCATCAGCGTGATCGCTTCCTCGCCATCCCATGGGCCCTCGATCGCCGCGCCGCCTGCTTCGATCAGCGCGCGCAACTTGTCGGCCGCGCGCGGCACCTCGATCTTGAAATAAGCGAGGTTCTCGATCTCCTTGGCCATGCGCGCCAAGAACGGCACCGGCAGCGGCGTCCCGGCGACCGGCGCGTCCTGCACCATGATCGGGATCGAGATCGCGTCGGAGACGCCGCGATAGAATTCATAGATGGAGGTGTCCGGTACGCGGAAGGTCGCGCCGTGATAGGGCGGCATCACCATGACCATGGCAGCGCCCTTCTCCTGCGCCCGGCGCGAACGCTCGGCGCAGACAAAGGTCGAGAAATGCGTCGTGGTGACGATGATCGGCACGCGGCCGGCGACGTGCTCCAGTACCGTGGTCATCACCAGATCGCGCTCGTCATCGGTCAGCACGAACTGCTCGGAGAAATTGGCGAGGATGCAGATGCCATGCGAGCCGGCATCGATCATGAAGTCGATCGCGCGCTTCTGGCCTTCGAGGTCGAGACGGCCGTCGGCGTCGAAGACGGTCGGCGCCACCGGAAAGACGCCCTTGTAGAGCTTTTTGGCGGAAGCGGTCATGGGCACCTCTTTAGTGATTGTCGCGCGGCACAGGCGAGCCGCTGCGGCCGACGAGGAAATCGAAATCGACGCCGCGATCGGCCTGCAGCACGTGATCGATGTAGAGCTTCTGATAGCCGCGGTCGGCATGCGGCTTCGGCGGCGTCCAGGCGGCACGGCGCGCGGCCAGTTCCTCGTTGCTGACATGCAGATGCAGCGCGCGGGCGGCGACGTCGAGCGTGATGATGTCGCCATTCTTCACCAGCGCCAGCGGTCCACCGACGGTGGCCTCCGGCGCGACGTGCAGCACGACGGTGCCGTAGGCGGTGCCCGACATGCGCGCATCAGAGATGCGGATCATGTCGCGCACGCCCTGGCGCAGCAGCTTCGCCGGCAGCGGCATGTTGCCGACCTCGGCCATGCCCGGATAGCCTTTCGGCCCGCAGTTCTTCAGCACCATGATGCAGGACGCATCGATGTCGAGATTGTCGTCATCGACGGCGTCGTGCATTTCCTCGACGCTCTCGAACACGACCGCGCGCCCGGTATGATTCATCAGCTCGGGCGAAGCCGCCGACGGCTTGATGACGGCGCCATTCGGCGCAAGGTTGCCGGTGAGGATCGCAATGCCAGCCTCCGTCTTGAACGGCGTCTCGAACGGCGTGATCACCTCGGCATTGTAGTTGGGCGCCTCGGCAACGTTGTCCCACAGCGTCTTGCCATTCACGGTGCGGGCGTCCTTGTGCAGCAGGCCGCGCTCGCCGAGCGCGCGCAGCACCGCCGGCAAGCCGCCGGCGTAGTAGAAATCCTCCATCAGGAAGCGGCCCGAGGGCATCAGGTCGACGAGGCAATGCACGTCGCGGCAGAGCCGGTCGAAATCGTCGAGCGTGAGCTCGACGCCGACGCGGCCGGCGATGGCGAGCAGATGCACGACTGCGTTGGTCGAGCCGCCGATCGCGGCCAAGGTGCAGATCGCATTCTCGAACGCCTGGCGCGTCAGGATATCCGACGGCTTGAGATCCTCGCCGACCATCTCGACGATGCGCCGTCCGGCCATGCGGGCCAGCAGGTTGCGCCGCGCATCCGCAGCCGGAATCGCGGCATTTTCCGGCAGGCCGATGCCCAGCGCCTCGACCATCGAGGCCATCGTCGAGGCCGTGCCCATGGTCATGCAGCTCCCGGCGGAGCGGTTCATGCCCGCCTCGGCCTCATGAAATTCCTTCAGCGTGATCTCGCCGGCGCGCAACTGCTCGCTCATCGAGATGATGTTGGTGCCGGAGCCGATGATCTGGCCGCGATAGACGCCGCGCAGTTGAGGACCGCCGGAAACACCGATCGCAGGCAGGTTGGCCGAGGCGGCTCCCATCAAGAGCGCCGGCGTGGTCTTGTCGCAGCCCATCAGCAGCACGACGCCGTCGAGCGGATGCGCGCGGATCGCCTCCTCGACATCCATCGAGGCGAGGTTGCGGAACAGCATTGCGGTCGGACGCATCGTCACCTCGCCGAGCGAGGAGACCGGAAACTCCAGCGGATAACCGCCGGCATCGAGCACGCCCTGGCGGACATGCTCGGCGATGACGCGGAAATGCGCGTTGCAGGGTGTCAGCTCCGACCAGGTGTTGCAGATGCCGATGACCGGACGGCCCTCGAAGCGGTCCTGCGGCGTGCCGCTGTTCTTCAGGAACGAGCGATAATAGAAGCCCATCTTGTCCTGGCGGCCGAACCACGCCTGGCTCCGCAGCGTCTTCTTCTCGTTGTCGTTGCTCATTCCCGGTCCGTTCGTGCGGCCGACTGGGCATGGCGCCGCCGGCCGTTGTAGATGACTTCGATCATGGCCTCGGAGGCGCCCTCGGCGTCTCCATCGGCGATCGCGTCGATGATGCGCTGGTGCCAGACCAGCACGGTGTCGCGATCGGTGGTCTCGATCGGGGCGCTCAGGACGAACGAGGCGCGCAACGCGGCCTCGATGACGGCGCCGATCGAGCGCATGAAGGGATTGCCCGAGGCGTTGGCGACCGCGATGTGCAGCGCAAGGTCAGCCTCGGCGAAAGCCACCGATGTCGATGGCTCGCGCTCCATTTGCGCCATCGCCTTGCGCATCGCCGCGACGTCGTCATCCGTACGGCGTTCTGCCGCGAGCGCCGCGGCGCGCGGCTCGATCGCCAACCGGATCTCGGCGAGGTCGGCGAGGAAGCGCTTGTCGATGCCCGCGTCGAGGTGCCAGGCGAGCACGTCGGGATCGAACATGTTCCAGTCCGAGCGACCGCGCACCACGGTGCCGACGCGGGCCTTGGTCGACAGCAGACCTTTTGCAACGAGCGTCTTCACGCTCTCGCGCAACACCGGCCGCGAGACGCCGAAAGTCGCGGTCAGCTCGGCATCACCCGGCAGCCGCGCCCCTCGGCCAATCGGCCGGAGATGATGTCGATTCCGATGCTGCGGGCGACCTCGGCGTGGTTGGAATGCGCGCGCCGGGTTGGAATGGAGACGATGCGCGACGTCGTCATGTCGACGCCCCCACCGGCTTGGCCGCTGCGGGCTTGACGGATGAGCGGCGCGCGAGCGCCATCAGACCTTGTTGCAACGCAATGAAGACGAACAACAGAACCCCCGCGGCGATCTTGGTCCACCAGCTCGACAGCGTGCCGTCGAAATTGATGTAGGTCTGGATCATGCCCTGGATCAGGACGCCAAGGAAGGTGCCGATGACCGAGCCTTGTCCGCCCGTCAACAAGGTTCCGCCGATCACGACGGCCGCGATCGTATCGAGCTCGACGCCAACGGCCGAAAGCGAATAGCCGGCCGCAGTGTAGAACGAGAAGACGATGCCGGCGAGGCCCGCAAGCACGCTCGACAGCATATAGATGCGGATCGTCATCGGCCCGACCGGAATGCCCATCAGGGCCGTCGCCACCCGGCTGCCGCCGAGCGCGTAGACGTTGGCGCCAAATCTTGTCAGGTGCAGCAGCAACGCGCAGAGCACCAGGATCACGAGCATCGCAATCGCGATGGCGGTGAGCCGTCCGCCGCCTGGCAGCCGGATCGCGAAATCGGACACGGCGCTGTAGATCGGGGCGGTGATCGGAATCGACTCGGTCGACAGCAGGAAGCTGATGCCGCGCGCCAGGAACATGCCGGCGAGCGTCACGATGAAGGGCGGCAGCTCGAAGACGTGAATGACTGCGCCCATCGCGGCGCCGAACAGCGCGCACAGCACGAGCACCATTGCGAACGCGGCGAAGGGCGGAATGCCCCAGCGCTCGACCGCAAGCGCCACGAACACCGTCGTGAAGCCGATCACCGAGCCGACCGACAGATCGATGCCGCCGGAGATGATGACGAAGGTCATGCCGGCCGCGACGATGCCGAGGAAGGCGTTGTCGGTGAGCAGGTTGGCGACGACGCGGGTCGAGGCAATGTTCGGGAACTGCAGCGCGCACAGCGCGAAGCCGACGACCAGCACAAACGCCGTGATCGCAACCGAGGTCGATGCTCTCATGGCTTGATCCTCCGCCAGCGCGCGGTGAAGCGCGAGAGATCGCCGAGCCGCGGCGACTGCGCCAGCAGCACCGCGAGCACAACCACGGCCTTGACCAGTAGATTGAGCTCCGGCGGATAGCCCGACAGCAGGATGCCGGTGTTCATGGCCTGGATGATGAGGGCGCCGGCGACCGCCAGCACCAGGCTGAAGCGGCCGCCGAACAGCGAGGTGCCGCCGATCACGACGGCGAGGATCGCATCGAGCTCCAGCCACAGCCCGGCATTGTTGGCATCCGCCCCCATGATGTCGGCGGCGGCGATGACGCCGGCAAGCGCGGCGCAGAGGCCGCACCAGACATAGACCGACAGGATCATGGCGCGGGTGCCGACGCCGGAGAGCTCGCTCGCGCGTGCATTGCCCCCGGTCGCCTCGATCAGGAGCCCGAGCGCGGTGCCGCGCACGACCGCCCCCGTCACCAGCAGCATGCCGATCGTGATCACGACCGGCATCGGCAGGCCGAGCACTGCGCCGTTGCCTATCCAGACCAGATCGGGCGAAGTGAAGGTGACGATGCGCCCTTCGGTGATCAACTGCGCGATGCCGCGCCCCGCGACCATCAGGATCAACGTGGCGACGATCGGCTGGATGCGCAGGAAAGCGACGAGGATGCCGTTCCACAGCCCGCAGGCGAGGCCGACGGCAAGCGCCGAGGCGATCACGATCGGGAGCGGATGCGAGTCCGCAAGGCTTGCCGCGGTGGCGCCTGCGATCGCCATCACGGCGCCGACCGAAAGATCAATGCCGCCGGTCGCGATCACCAGCACCATGCCGAGCGACAGCAGCGCCACCGGCGTGCCGCGGTTGAGCACATCGATGACACTGCCAAAGAGCCGGCCATCCTGCAGATGCAGGTTGAAGAACTGCGGCGACACGGCGCGATCGATGATGAGAATCACGATCAGTGCCAGGGCTTGCGCCAAGCCACGGCGGGGAATGCGAAGCGTCATGACACAGCCTCACGCACAGGCTCGCCATCGGCCGCGATCGCCGCGAGAATGCTGGAGACCTCGACGGCGTCGCCCTTCAGCTCCTCGACATGGGCGCGGTCGCGCAGCACGATGACGCGGTTGGAATAAGTCACGATCTCGTCGAGCTCGGAGGAGATCACGAGCAGCGCCAGCCCCTGCTCGCACAGCTCGCGCACCAGCCGGATGATCTCGGCATGGGCGCCGACGTCGATGCCGCGCGTCGGCTCGTCCAGAACGAGGAGCTTCGGCGACGTAGCGAGCCAGCGCGCCAGCAGCGCCTTCTGCTGATTGCCGCCCGACAGCAGCCCGATCGGGCGCTCCGGATCCGGCGGCCGGATGTCGAGCATGCGGATGTAGCGCAGCGCGATCTCGTCCTGCTCACGCCGCGACAGCGGCCGGTGCAGGCCGCGCCGCGCCTGCAGCGCCAGCACGATGTTTTCGCGCACGGTGAGATCGGCGACGATGCCCTCGGTCTTGCGTTCCTCCGGGCAGTAGCCGAAGCCGAGGCCGGCGGCATCGCGCGGCGAGTTCAGCCGGACGGTCTCGCCGCTGACGATGGCCGCGCCGCTGTCGGCGCGCTCGGCGCCGAACACCAGCCGCGCCGTCTCGGTGCGGCCGGAACCGAGCAGGCCGGCGAGCCCGACCACCTCGCCACGGCGCAGCTCGAGATCGAACGGCGCAAGGTAGCCCTGCTTGCCGTAGCCCTTGAAACTGATGCAGACCTCTTGCGCCGTGTCGGGCTGGCTCGCCGCGCGTTCGTGGGTGGTCTCGGCGAGCTCGCGCCCCAGCATCATGCGGATCAGGTCGAGCCGCGGCAGATCGACGACGTCGCGCGAGCCGATCAGGCGGCCGTTGCGCAGCACCGTGACGCGATCGCAGATCTCGTAGACCTGATCGAGGAAATGGCTGACGAAGATGATGCCGATGCCATCAGCCGCGAGCTTTCGCATCACCTTGAACAGGATCTCGACCTCGTGGCGGTCGAGGCTCGCGGTCGGCTCGTCGAGAATGAGGACGCGCGCCGACAGATCCACCGCGCGCGCGATCGCCGTGATGTGCTGGACCGCGACCGAGTAGCTCGAAAGCGGCGCACCGACGTCGATGTCCAGGCCATAATCGAGCAGCAGCGCGTGCGCGCGCCGCCGCATCTCGGCCTCGCGCACGACGCCGAAGCGCGTCGGCTGCCGGCCGAGATAGAGGTTCTGCGCCACCGAGAGGTTCGGCAGCAGATTCACTTCCTGATAGACGGTCGCGATGCCGGCATCGACAGCGTCCTTGGCGGAGCGCGGCGCGATCTCCCGATCGGCGAGCCGCACGGTGCCTGCGTCCCGCGCGAAAACGCCGGTGACCACCTTGATCAGCGTCGACTTGCCGGCGCCGTTCTCGCCGAGCAGCGCGTGGATCTCGCCCTCACCCAGGGTGAAGTCGACGTCCTGCAGCGCCTTCAGCGCCCCGAAGCTCTTGGTCAGGCCGCGGATCTCCAGCAGGGCTGGACGCGTCGCCGGCGGAGCTGAACTATCAGACATGACGAACTACTTGACGATCACCCGGAAGGTTGACGTCCGCACGAGGTACGGACGCCAGCGATTTGTCGTCCAACGTCCCGGCGAAAAGCCGGGACGTTGGCTCAACAGCCAGGCTCAGTAGCCGAGGCCCTTCTTGCTGTCGTAGACCTTCTGCGGATCGTCAGTCGCGGTGTAGAGCTTCGATTCCGTCTGGATCCACTTCGGCGGAACGGTGCCCTTCTCCTTGAAGGCCACGATCGCGTCGAACGCCGGGCCCGCCATGTTCGGCGTCAGCTCGACGGTGGCGTTGGCTTCGCCGGCGGCGATCGCCTTGAAGATGTCCGGCACGGCGTCGATCGAGACGGTCAGGATGTCCTTGCCCGGCTTGAGCCCGGCTTCCTTCATCGCCTGGATGGCGCCGACCATCATGTCGTCGTTGTGGGCATAGACCGCGCAGATCGACTTGCCGCCGTTCTCGGCCTTGATGAAGCTTTCCATCACCTCCTTGCCCTTGGCACGGGTGAAGTCGCCGGTCTGGCTGCGAACGACCTTCAGGTTGGCGTTCTTGGCGACGACGTTGTCAAAGCCCTTCTTGCGGTTGGTGGCGACGCTGGCGCCGACCGTGCCCTGCAGCTCGACGACGTTGCAGGCCTTGCCGCCGACGGTCTTGGCGAGCCACTCGCCGGCCACCTCGCCCTCATGCACGCTGTCGGAGGTGACGGCGGTCAGATAGAGGTCCTTGCCGGAGGGATCGATGTCGCGGTCGAGCAGCACGACCGGGATCTTGGCTTCCTTGGCTTCCTTCAGCACCGCATCCCAGCCCGAGGCCACGACCGGCGCGAGGAAGATCGCGTCCACGCCCTGGGCGATGAAGGAGCGGATCGCCTTGATCTGGTTCTCCTGCTTCTGCTGGGCGTCGGCAATCTTCAGGTTGATCTTGCGCTTGGCGGCTTCCGACTTGGAGACGGAGGTCTCGGCGGCGCGCCAGCCGGATTCCGATCCGATCTGCGAAAAGCCGACGGTCAGCTCCGCAGCGCTGGCGGAGGTGGCAAGCAGCAAGGCGGCCGTTGCCGAGGCCGCAAAGAGGGCTTTCAGGGTCATCAGGCGTTCTCTCCCACAAAGTATCTGTTTTAGATGCGGCGCCGCTTTCAGCGGTGTCTTCGCACCGTTCTTGCCAGCTTCGACGGCTGACGGGCCCGTTATTCCACGGAACATCGGGCCTGACTAGTCATATTATTTGACTGTAATACTTTTTGAGAAAGTCCGTGCGTAGGGTGAGCGTTCGCACGCCAAAGCACTGCCGCAAATCAACGCCAGGCACAAATAAAATCAGAGATTGTGGATGCGTGTCAGCGCAGCTTCGTCGCCTCGCGGGCGCGCTGCTCGATCGCGGCCCAGGCGCCGGCCTTGATGTCGGCCGCGGGCGCGACCCAGGAGCCGCCGATCGCAACGACCTTCTTATGCGCGAGCCATTGCGCGGCGTTGCCGGCATTGATGCCGCCGGTCGGGCAGAAGCGTACGTTGGGGAATGGTCCGGCCAGCGCATCCAGCGCGGCGAGTCCGCCGGCCGGCACCGCAGGAAAGAACTTCACCAGCTCATAACCCCGGGTCACGCAGGCGATGAGATCGGAGGCGGTCTGAATGCCCGGCGCGAACGGCATTTCGCCTGCATTCGCGGCGTCGAGCAGGCCGAGCGAGAGACCCGGGCTGATCGCGAAGGCGGCGCCGAGCCTGGCGGCCCGCTCGTAATCCGCCGGCGTCAGCACCGTGCCGATGCCGACGATGGCGTCCGGCACCTCATCGATGATTGCGCGTGCGGCATCGAGCCCCGCCTGCGTCCGCAAGGTGATCTCGATGACGCGGAGACCGCCGGCGACGAGCGCGCGCGCCAGCGGCACGGCATGCGCGGCGTCCTCGATCGTGATCACCGGAATCACCGGCGCCAGCGCGAATACGGCATCGAGCTTCGCGCGCTTGTCCAAATTGTTCATCACGCCTCGCTCATCGTCAGAATGTCCCGCGGCATCGCGGTAGCCGGAATCACGGCTCCCGGCGCCATGATCACGGCGCCGGCGAGCCGGTGGCCGGCCAACGCCGCCTTGCGGGGCGGCGCGCCCTTGATGCGCGCGGCAAGATAACCCGCATTGAAGGAATCGCCGGCCGCGGTGGTGTCGATCGGCTTGAGCACCGCGGGCGGCGCGATATCGACCAGCACGCCATCGGCATGGATCAGGCAGCCGCGTGCGCCGCGCTTGACGACGACCTCGCTGACCCCAGCTTCCTTGAAGCGGCGCAGGCTGACAGAAGCATCGGCATCGCCGAACAGCATCTGCTCATCCTCGAGCGTCGGCAGCGCGACGTCAACCAGCGGCAGGATCGCGCGGAACGCGCGCTGCGCCACCTCGCGGCTGGCCCAGCCGCGCGGCCGGTAGTTGCCATCGAAGACCACGCGCGCGCCGCGCTTGCGCGCCACCGTCAGGAGTTCGCGCAGCTTGGCCTTGCCGGTCTCGCCATACAGCGAGAGACTGATGCCGGAGAGATAGATCCAGTCGAAGCGCGAAAGCCTGTCGAGCATGTCGCGGTCGGCGCGATCGAACAGCTCGCGCGCCGGCGCGCGGTCGCGCCAATAGAGGAAGCTGCGCTCGCCCTTGGCATCGCGCTCGATCATGTACAGGCCGGGCACGCGGCCCTCGACCTGCAGCACCTCGGAGGTGTCGATGCCTTCGGCCTGCCAGGCCGCCAGCATCATGGCACTCAAGGGATCATCGCCGAGCGCCGTGACGTAGGAGGTGGGCACGCCGAGCCGGGCCAGATAGAGCGCCGTGTTGAGCGTGTCGCCGCCGAAGCCGCGCCGGAACAGCGAACCGTCCTCCTGCGCAAACTCCACCATGCACTCTCCGATGCAGGCGACTTTCATCGGCGTCAATCCATCCATCAAAACGTCAAATGAACCTTCATCGACCGGCTTCGATCGCTGGCGAGCTCGAAGGCCGTGACTGCCTGCTCGAACGGCAGCGTCGCGGAGATCAGCGGCTTGACGTCCAGCAGCCCCTCGCCCATCAGCCGCAGCGCCAGCTCGAATTCACGGTCGAACCGGAAGGTGCCGCGCAATTGCAGCTCCTTCGTGACCAGCGTATTGACCGGCAACGTCATTTCGCCGCCGAGCCCGAGCTGCACGATGACCCCGCCGGGCCTCATGACGTCGAGCGCGGCCCGCAACGCGGCCTGGTTGCCGGAGGCCTCGAACAGCACGTCGAACGTGCCCTTGCCGGCCCGCCACGGATCGAGCGCCGACGGCTCGGCGCCGACGTTGAACGCATGGCTCGCGCCGAGCGTGCGCGCCACCGCAAGCGGCGCGTCGGCGACGTCGGTCGCCACGATCTCGGCCGCGCCGCTGTAACGGGCGACCAGGATCGACAGCGCGCCGATCGGACCGCAGCCGGTCACCAGCACGCGCTGGCCGAGCAGCGAACCGGCCTGATGCGCGGCATGCAGGCACACCGACAGCGGCTCGGCCATCGCAGCTTCTCCGAGCGACAGCGACGGCGCGATCGGCACGGCGTGCGAGGCATCGACGGTGACGAACTCGCGGAAGCCTCCCTGCACATGGGGATCGCGCATCGCGCTGCCCATGAAGCGCATATCGAGGCATTGGTTGCGGAGCCCCTCGCGGCAATAGGCGCATGTGCCGCACGGCAGGCTCGGATTGACCGCGACCCGGGTGCCCTCGGCAAAGCCGGTCACGCCGGCGCCGACCGCGGCGACGTGGCCTGCGATCTCATGCCCCAGCGCCATCGGCTGCTTGATGCGGACCGTGCCGAAGCCGCCGTGATGATAGTAATGCAGGTCCGAGCCGCAGATGCCGCCCGCCTCGATCTTGATCCGGACCTCGCCGGCGCCCGGCGCCGGATCGGGAAAGCTGTCGATGCGCAAGATCCCTCGGCGCGTGAATGACCACCGCACGCATGGCTGGCCTCCCTATCTCTCTTCTCCTGGGGTCCTACATTGCCACCAGCATGCCGCCATCGACATAGATGGTCTGACCATTGACATAGGTCGACGCGTCGGAGGCCAGGAAGATCGCGGTGCCGACCAGTTCGTCGGGACGGCCCCAGCGCTTCGCCGGCACGCGCGACATCAGCCAGTTGTTGAAGTCGGGGTTGCTCATCAGCGCCTGGTTCATGTCGGTCAGCATGTAGCCGGGACCGATCGCATTGGCCTGGATGCCATGCGCGGCCCATTCGACGGCCATCGCGCGGGTCAGATTGCGGATGCCACCCTTGGCCGTGGTGTAGGGCCCGATGGTCGGCCGCGCCAGTTCGCTGCCGAGCGAGCCGATGTTGATGATCTTGCCGCTGTTGCGCGGGATCATCCGCTTGGCGGCCTCGCGCCCGATCACGAAGGCGCTGGTGAGATTGGTCTCGATGACGCGGCGCCACTCGTCGGTGGTGAACTCGACCAGCGGCTTGCGATGCTGGATGCCGGCGTTGTTGACGAGGATGTCGACCGCAATCCCCTGGTGATCGAAACGCGCGAAGGCGCCGACCACGGCCTGCTCATCGGTCACGTCGAACGGACAGGCCTCGGCCTGATGGCCCGCGGCGCGGAATTCTTCCACCGCCGCCAGCGTGCGCGCAGGGTCGGTGCCGTTGATGACGAGCCGCGCGCCGGCCTTGGCAAAGCCCTCCGCGATGGCGCGGCCGAGGCCGCGCGAGGACCCGGTCACCAGCGCGGTCTTGCCGGAGAGATCGAAGAGCGAGGTCGACATCTGTTCAACTCGAATGGGCGAATGCGGGCCGGCATCCTCGGCCACGGGACGAGCGCTGACAAGCGCGTTGTCCGGCGCGGCCCGGGTCAGACGGGCAAGCGGTTAATGGCGGCCACCGCGGTCATGACGCCGCGGATCTCGGCGAGGCCCTTGAGCCGGCCGACCAGCGGATAGCCGGGATGGGTGCCGCGGCCGATGTCATCGACGAGCTCATGGCCATGGTCGGGCCGGAATGGAATCCGCCAATCCGGCTCGCCTCCTGCCTTGCGGCGGGCCTGCTCCTTCAAGAGCGTCGTGACGACCGCGACCATGTCGACGTCACCGCGCAGATGCTCCGCCTCCATGAACGAGCCGTCGAGCATCTTGGTGACGTTGCGCAGATGCACGAAGCGGATGTGCGGGGCGAAGCGCTCGGCAAGCCGCGGCACGTTATTGTGGCCGCCGGCGCCGAGCGCGCCGGTGCAGAAGGTGATGCCGTTCGCCTTGGACGGGGCGGCATCGACGATGAACTGCAGATCGTCGGCTGACGACACCACGCGCGGCAGGCCGAACAGGTCACGCGGCGGATCGTCGGGATGGACGCACAGGCTGACGCCGCATTCCTCCGCCGCCGGCACCACCTCGCGCAGGAAGCGCGCGTAGTTGGCGCGCAGCTCGGCATGGCCGATGCCGCGATATTTCTCCAGCATGCGACGCAGGCCGGGAACGTCATAGCGGTCATAGGCGCCGGGCAACCCCGCCATGATGGTCGCGAGCAGCCGGTCCTTGTCGGATTCGGAGGCCTGCGCCACCCAGGCCTTGGCGCGGTCGAGCACGTCGGAGGAGAACTCCGCCTCCGCGCCCGGCCGCTGCAGGATGTAGCAGTCGAACGCAGCCAGGCGATCCATATCGAAGCGCAGCGCCGTGGCGCCGCCCGGCAGACGGAAGGCGAGCTCGGTGCGGGTCCAGTCCAGCACCGCCATGAAATTGTAGCAGACGGTGGTGACGCCGCAGGCGGCGAGGTTGCGCAGCGACTGGCGGTAGTTGTCGAACAAGGACGTCAGATCGCCCTCGCCCAGCTTGATGGCCTCGGAGACCGGCAGGCTCTCGACCACGCTCCAGCGCAGCCGCAGCGATGAATCGCCTTCGATCAAGCCGATGCGCTTGATGATCTCATCGGTGCTCCACACCGCGCCATAGGGAACGTGATGCAGCGCCGTCACGATGCCGGTCGCGCCGGTCTGACGGACCTGCGGCAGCGTGATGGGATCATCCGGTCCGAACCAGCGCCATGTCTGTTCCATGTCGTCCACCTTCCAAAATGAATCACGCGCGCGGTCAGCGCCGCCGCCGTGTCCTTGTGCGCGGCTCGGCCTGCGCCACCTCTTCCTGCCGCGCGAAAATGCCGTCAGCGCGGCGGAACACCTCGCGCAAATGACGGCGCATCGCCGCGACCGCCTGGGCCTCGTTGCAGGCCGCAAGCCCGTCCAGGATCTCCTGATGCTGCGCGATCAGGAGCGGAATATGGCCGGCGTCCTCGATCAAGGTCAGATGGCGGACGCGGTCGAAATGGATCTTGGTCTGGCGGATCACCTGCCAGACATGCGGATGACGGCTGGTGCGGGCGATCGTCTGATGAAACGCCTCGTCATGGGCGTAGAACTCGGCCGGCGTCGCCGCCGCCTTCTGCTTCTCGATCAGCTCGGTCAGCTCGCGCAGCGAGGTCGCATCCATGTAGCGCACAGCCTCGGCCACCAGCGCGCATTCCAGATGCTCACGGATGAACTGCGCCTCGCCGAACGCCTCGCGCGACACCGGGGCCACCACGCTGCCGCTCTGCGGATAGATGCGCACGAGATCGACGTCGGCCAGCTTGATCAGCGCCTCGCGCACCGGTGTGCGGCTGACGCCGAGCCGCTCGCACAGATCGAGCTCGGCCATCGGCGTGCCCGGAGGCAGCGCGCCGGAGACGATGTCCTCGAGCAGCCGCTCGTAGACCTGGTCGGCGAGCCGCCGGCCGGCCTTGCCGTCCAATCGTGTCAGCGGTGTCAGATCGTCATCCATGACGGCAGTCTACCCGATTCACAGGAAGCCGATCGAGATCCACGGCAGGAACACGATCAGCAGCAGCGCGAGCAGGAGCGCAGCGAGATGCGGCCAGACATGACGGATGACCTCGTCCGGCGAGGCGCGGCCGATGGCGCAGGCGAGATAGAAGCCGACACCGAAGGGCGGCGTGAACAGGCCGAGGCCCATCGCGAACACTGCGATGATGGCGTAGTGCACCTCGTGCACGCCCATCATGCGCGCGATCGGGAACAGCAGCGGCCCGAACAGCACCACCGCCGGTACGCCCTCGAGCACGCTGCCGAGCACGACGAAGGCGAGCGCCGAGATCAAGAGGAAGCCCCAGCGGCCGCCGGGCACAGCCACCATGAGGTCCACGAGCTGCTGCGAGAAGCCGGACTGGGTCAGCGCCCAGGCCATGCCGGTCGCCGCCCCCACCACCAGCAGGATCGCGCCGGACAGCGAGGCCGTATCGACCAGGATGGGATACACCCGCTTCCAGTCGAACTGGCGATAGACGAAGATACCGACCAGCACGGTGTAGATGACGCCGATCGCTGCGACCTCGGTCGCGGTGGCGACGCCTTCGACCACAGCCGAGCGGATCACGATCGGCAGACCGAGACCGGGGATGGAGATCGCAAACAGCCGCAGCCGCGTCTTGGCATCGAAACGCTGCGCGCCGCTCATGTCCTCCTTGCGCGTCTGCAGGAAAACGACGACGGAGAGTGCGATCAGGCCGACCACCGCCGGCAGCAACCCGCCGGTGAACAGCGCCGCGATCGACACGCCCGTCACCGATCCGACCGTGATCAGCACGATCGAGGGTGGAATCGTCTCTGACATGACCGCCGAGGCCGACAGCAGCGAGACGAGATCGCCCTCGCGGCTGCCGCGCTGCTTCATCTCGGGAAACAGCGCCGGCGCCACCGCGGCCATGTCGGCCGCCTTGGCGCCGGAGATGCCCGAGACCAGGTACATCGCGCCGAGCAGCACATATTGCAGGCCACCGCGCAGATGGCCGATCAGCGAAACCAGGAACAGGATCATTGCCCGCGCCAGCCCAGCGACCTCGATCAGCGCCCCCAGCAGCACAAACATCGGCACCGCCAGCAGCACCATGTGCGACATGCCCTCGCTGACCCGACCGGGAACGATCAGCACCGGCACGGTGGTGCTGAAAAGCAGATAGGCCACGGTGGCGAGCAGGAAGGTGAAGGCGATCGGCGTGCCGATCACCATGGCGCCGGCGACGAGCACGAAGAAGAAGATGAACAGATTGTAGTTGCCGAGGTCCTCCAGCACAGGCGCGGCGGCATAGAGCGTCCCTGCACCGGCGAGCACCAGGGCCAGAGCGCCGATGATCTGCATGAGGCTCGCCTGCTGGATCAGCCGGTCGACCGCGGTGAGCAGCATCAGCATCACGCCCACCAGGATCGCGGCCTCGCGATAGCCTTCGCTGATCTCGAGCACAGGCATCTGGCTGATCAGGTGGCTCTCGAGGTGGTGCCAGGACGGCATCACCAGCGCCACCAGCACCGTGCAGACCAGCATCAGGCCGAGCGCGTCGGTGCGCGCCCGCCACGCCGGCGACAGATTGCGGACGAAGGCGGTGAGCCGCATGTGCTCGGCGCGTCGCAATGCGACGACGGCGCCGAGCATCGCCAGCCACACGAACAGCACGGTGGCGAGTTCATCGGACCAGATCAGCGGCGCATTGAAGACGTAGCGCGCGGCGGTCGCCGCGCCGAGCAGGACCAGCTCGGCGACGACAAGGGCGGCAGCGAGCGCCTCGACCGTACGGCCGAGCAGATGATCGAAACGCGCAAAGGCGCCATGCGACGGCACCGAGGTCGTCGCGGTCATGTCAACGGCCATTCCACCCTCCCTGCAAGATCCTGCTGATGTCCGCGCATGCGGACATGCATCAGGGATGCAACGGCAGCTCGCTCAGAGCTGGCCGACCGATTTCTCCAGCAGGCCCCACGCCTCGGTGCCGAACTTGGTCTTCCATTCCGTGTAGAAGCCGGCGGTGCGCAGCGCGTCGCGGAACGGCTTGGTGTCGACCTTGTTGAAGGTCACGCCGGCGGCCTGCATGTCCGCCTGCGCCTTCTCGTTGAAGCTCTGGATGTCCTGGCGCTCCTTGACGGCGGCCTCGGACAGCGCCGCGGTAACGGCGTCGCGGACGTCGGCAGGCATGCCATTCCAGCGCGCTGCATTGGCGAAGATGTAGTGGCCGTCCCAGATATGGCCCGATAGCGCGATGTACTTCTGTACCTCGTAGAGCTTGGCGCTCTGGATCAGCGCCAACGGATTCTCCTGGCCGTCGACGATGCGGGTCTGCAGGGCCGCATAGAGCTCGCCGAAATTGATCGGCGTCGGCGCCGCACCGAGCATCTTGAACAGCGTCACCCACAACGGATTGCCGGGCACGCGGATCTTGAAGCCCTTGAGATCATCGGGCGAGGTGATCGGCTTGGCGCCGGAGGTGATGTTGCGATAGCCGTTGTCGAGGCATTTCGGCAGCACGTGCAGGCCGACCTTGGCGAATTCGCCGCGCACATGGTTGCCGAGATCGCCGTCCATCGCCGACCACACCTGGTCGTAACTCTCGAACGCGAACGCCACCGCATTGATGCCGCCGATCGGCACCACAGTCTGGTTCACACCTGAGGTCGACATGAAGTCGAGCGCGCCGCTGCGCACCTGCGAGAACATGTCGGGCTCGCTGCCGAGCTGGCTGTTCGGATAGACCTGCAGATCGACCAGACCATTGGTCTGCTTCTTGATGAGCTCGGACGCCTCGATGATTCTGATGACGCCGGGATGGGTGGCGGGAAACGCCGTGCCGTAACGCAGGCGATACTTCGCCGATTGCGCCCGGGCGGGCGTGAACGCCAAGGCCGAGGCTCCCGCAAGCGCGGTGCCGACGAAGCTGCGACGAGACATGGATGTGGACGAAGACATTGGCAAACCTCCCCTGCCGGCCCGCTACGGAGCCTTTTGTATGTCATTCCTGTATCTCATGCCTATAATGGATACCAAAGTAGCTTTCAATAGATAACTTGTATCCAAGTTTTTGGATTGCTATACGACGCCGGCTCACGGTCGAGATGAGCGCTGAGGGGATGGAGGGACGCGTGAAGAGCCTCGTGGTGGAGCGGCCCGGCCGCCTGTCGATCGAAACCCGCCCCATTCCCGAGCCCGCTTACGGCGAGGTCCGCATCAAGGTCGAGCGCGCCGGCATCTGCGGCTCCGACATCCACATCCTGCACGGCAGCAACCCGTTCGCGCGCTACCCGCGCGTGATCGGCCATGAATTTTTCGGCCGCATCGACAAGCTCGGCGACGGCGTCAGCGCACAGCTCGGCGCCAGGACCGTGGTCGATCCGGTGGTCGCCTGCGGCCACTGCTATCCCTGCTCGGTCGGCCGCCCCAATGTCTGCGCCCATCTCGCCGTGCTCGGCGTCCACCGCGACGGCGGCTTTTCCGAATATGCCTGCGTGCCGGCGGCCAACGCGCATCTGCTGCCGGACAGCGTCGACGACGACAAGGCGCCACTCGTCGAGCCGTTCTCGATCGCCGCCAACATCACCGACCACACCCGCGTGTTCGCCTCCGACGTCGCGCTGGTCTATGGCGCGGGCCCGATCGGGCTGACCGTGATCCAGGTGCTCAAGCACGTCTATGGCGTGAAGCAGCTGATCGTCACCGACCGCATCGACGCCCGGCTCGAGGCAGCGCGGCACAACGGCGCCGACCGCGTCATCAACACCTCCGGGACCGCCCTGCCCGAGACCCTCGCCGCGGCCGATGAGAAGCCGACCTTGATCATCGATGCCGCCTGCCATCCCGCGATTCTCGCCGAGGCCATCGAGATCGCCTCGCCTGCCGCACGCATCGGCCTGCTCGGCTTCTCGGCCGAGCCGTCGACCATCGTGCAGCAGAAGGTGACCGCCAAGGAGCTCGCGATCCACGCTTCCAGGCTCAACAGCGGCAAGTTCGCCAAGGTCATCGACTGGTTCGCGGGCGGCACGCTGCAACCCGAGCGGCTGATCACCCACCGCTTCGGGCTGGATGCCTACGCCACTGCATTCGAGACGTTCGAGCACAACCAGACCGAATGCTGCAAAGTGCAGCTGATCTTCTGACAAGCCGGCACGCCATGGACCGCCTCAGCCCCTTAACGCTCCACCGCCTGCCCGTCGGCATCCTCAAGCCGGACTACGACCGCACGGCGGTCGCAACCGGCATCGTCCATCTCGGGCTCGGCGCGTTTCATCGCGGGCATCAGGCGCTCTACACCGAGACGCTGCTCAAGGCCGATCCCCGCTGGGGCATCCTCGGCGTCTCCTTGCGTTCGCCCGACACCCGCGATGCGCTTGCGCCGCAAGGCGGGCTCTACAGCGTGACGGCGAGCGACGGCGCCGGACATCAGCGGCGCGTCAGCGGCGCGCTCACCAGCCTCGCCGTGGCGCCGGAAGATCCCGCGGGCCTGCTCGCGCGCCTCGCCGATCCCCGCGTGCGCATCGTCTCCACCACCGTGACCGAGAAGGGCTACAGCCACGATCCGGCGACCGGTGTGCTGCGCACTGAGGATCCCGACATCCGTCACGACGCTCTCAATCTCACGCATCCGCGCACCACGCTCGGTTTCATCGTCGGCGGCCTGCGGCTGCGGCGGCAGCAGGACCTGCCGCCCTACACCGTGCTCGCCTGCGACAACCTTCCGGCCAACGGCCACACCTTGCGCGGCCTCGTCATCTCCTTTGCCGAACTGATCGATCGCGATCTCGCCAAATGGATTGCCGGCGACGTCCGCTTCCCCTCGACCATGGTCGACCGCATCGTACCGGCCACCACCGACGCCGACCGCGCCGACGTCGGCACCGCGCTCGGCCTCGACGATGCCTGGCCCGTCGTCACCGAGCCGTTCAGCCAATGGGTGATCGAGGACGATTTCGGCGGCGATCGTCCGGCATGGGACATCAGCGGCGCCCAGTTCGTGCACGACGTCGCCCCGTTCGAGCTGATGAAGCTCCGGCTGCTCAACGGCGCGCATTCGACGATCGCCTATCTCGGCTACCTGATGGGCTGCGAGACGGTCGCCGCCGCGATGGCCGAGCCCGAACTCGCCGGTCTCGTCGAGGACATGATGCGCGACGAGGTCACCCCGACTTTGCCCGCGCTCGGCGGCTTCGACGTCGCGGCCTATCGCGCCGCGCTGCTGCAGCGCTTCCGCAATCCTGCCCTCAAACACCGCGCGGCGCAGATCGCGATGGACGGCTCGCAGAAGCTGCCGCAGCGCCTGCTCGGCACGATCAGCGACCGGCTCGCCCGCGGCTTGCCGATCACCCGCCTCGCGCTCGCCGTCGCGGGGTGGATGCGCTACGTCAGCGGCACCGACGAAAAGGGCCAGCCAATCGAGCTGCGCGACCCGCTGTCAGCACGGCTGCGCGCGCTGGCCGATGAAGCCGGACCGGTCGCGAGCCGCCTCGCGCCCGCGCTGCTGTCGCTCACGTCAGTGTTCGGCCACGAGCTGCCGAACGAGCCTCGTTTCGCGCAAGCGGTAGAGGCGGCACTGGATAGCCTGCTGAAGACAGGAGCTGGGGTCACGGTTGCGCAGACCCGCCGGACCGCGCGCTGATCCTGATCCCGCCCACCGAGCGCGAGGCGTCGGCCAACGTCTGCTGACTGAAGCGAGCCATGACTGCCCGCTGATTCCCTCACGACACACGCGAAGGACCAAGCTAAATTGATCCGCAGAAGAACGGGCGGGCTTCAATGCGATACTTCGGTCTTGGTCTCCCTGCTTTCGATATCAGCAGCAGCGCTTGCAGACGAAACAGCGTTCAAGCGTCGGCTCTACCGGCATCTGATGGAAAATTCCTGGGCGCTCCCAGAACGATTGCGAACCAAGACAGCTCAATTGGGAGTTGTCTTCTCGATCGACCGCGACGGCAAGATCTCTGAACGCAACGGTTGACCAGAGCTCCGGCTCGGCCGACGATGATGCGGACGTTCTCGTGGGGCTGCGGCGCATGCGATCATTTCCGCACGTCCCGGATGACCTGAACGTGCCGTTCGAGATCAAGACGACGTTCAATCTGGGCATGCAGAGGCGCGTCGCCTTCGTGGAGCTGCAATGGCCTCCAACCTCAGACACCTCCGGCCCGGAAATATCCTATCGCAGCGAGATCCAGCGCCAGTTGCGGATCGATCCGCTCGTCCTGGCCGACGACATCAAGAACGCCACCGAAATCCGTTCGATCATCACCTTCTCGATTGATCGCGACGGTAATCTCGTGGAGATGAAAACGACCAAGAGTTTTGGCTTGAAAGCCGTCGACGATCAGACGATCGCTTGGCTCCGGTCGGTCCAGCCTTTCCCGAAGATCCCGGCGGAGCTCAGAGCGCCGATCAAACTCACAGCTGAGCTGGTCATCTCTCCCAAGGGAATCTGGAACGACGAAGAGGCCCGGCGAAAGGTCAACGGCGTCTGCCGGGGCTGCTGACCAGAACCTCTTGGAGAGTTTGCCTCACGTACCCGGCAGCAGCTTGCCCGGGTTCATCAGACCGTGCGGATCGAGCGTGCGCTTCAGCTGAAGCATCAGCTCCAGCTCCAGCGGCGGCTTGCACAGCGGCATCTCGGCGGTGCGGAGCTGGCCGATGCCGTGCTCGGCGCTGATCGAGCCGCGGCGGCGGGTGATTTCGTCGTGGACGAGACGGGTGATCTGCGAACCGTGCTCGTAGAACTGCGCCTCGCTGAGGTCGAGCGGGCGCATCAGATTGTAGTGCAGATTGCCGTCGCCGAGATGGCCGAACACCATGGGCCGGATGCCCGGCAGCGCCGCGCCAACCACTTCGTCCATCACGGCAACGAAATCGGCGATCTCGGCCACGGGCACGGAGATATCGTGCTTGAGCGCCTTGCCCTCGCGCACCAGCGCTTCCGACACGCTCTCGCGCACGCGCCAGAACGCCTTGGCCTGCGTGCCGTCCTGCGCCACCACGGCATCTGACGCGAGCCCGTCCGTCATGGCTTCGGCCAGCGCGGTTTCGAGCCGCGTGGTCAGCGCGCTCTCGTCGCCGATGTCGCTGAGCTCGATCAGCACCGCTGCGTCAGGCAGCGCCGCAAATGGCAAACGCGCATCCGGGATCTGGCGCAGGATCATCTCCAGCGTCGCCGCGGTCAGGAACTCGAACGCGGTGAGACGGTCGCCGCAATGCGCGCGCGACAGCCGCAGCAGCTCGAGCGCCGCGGCCGCATCCGCCGCCGCGACGAACGCAGTGGCGCGCGCGGTCGGCTGTGGAAACAGTTTCAGCACCGCGCCGGTGATGATGCCGAGCGTCCCCTCCGAGCCGATGAAGAGATCGCGTAGCGCGTAGCCGGTGTTGTCCTTGCGAAGGCTGCGCAGCCCGTCCCAGATGCGGCCGTCCGGCAGCACCACTTCGAGACCGAGCGTGAGCTCGCGCATCACGCCATAGCGCAGCACGGCGACGCCGCCGGCGTTCGCCGCGAGATTGCCGCCGACGGTGCAGCTGCCCTCGGAGCCCAGGCTGAGCGGGAACAACAGCCCGGCGTCGCGCGCGGCGCCCTGCACTTTCGCCAGCACTACGCCGGCATCGACGACGATGGTCTGGCCGATCGGGTCCACCGCGCGGATATGGTTCATGCGCGACAGCGACAGCACGATCGCCTGGCCGCTTGCATCCGGGGTGGCGCCGCCGGACAGGCTGGTGTGGCCGCCCTGCGGCACCACGGCGACGCGGGCCGCAGCGCAGGCTGCCATGACAGCTGCGACCTCCTCGGTCGATCCCGGGCGGACCACGGCCAGCGCAGCGCCGTGATACTTGCCGAGCCAGTCACACAGGTAAGGCGCCTGATCCTCGGCTGCGGCGAGAACATGAGCGGCGCCAACGGCGTTTCGCAGCCTTGCAATCAGCTCCGTCATGATGCGCGCTTTGACCTTTCGAGATGCTGTTGGTTCGATGCGCTCAAACTAACAGGACAGGCAATTGCGACCCCAATACCAAGTTGTCCGCCGTCCATAATCGCTTGTTATGGGTGCGCTCAGGCCGTCGCCAACGCCACTGGCGGGGCGATATGCGGGACGGCGTCGACCAGCTCGCGCGTGTAGTCGGTCTGCGGATTGGCGAACAGCGCCCGGCTCTCGCCCTGCTCGACGATGAGGCCGGTGCGCAGCACGATGGTGCGGTCGCACATCATGCGCACGACATTGAGATCGTGGCTGACGAACAGGAAAGCGAGGTTGTCCTCGCGCCGAAGCCGGTTCAGGAGCTGCAGCACCACGGCCTGCACGGAGACGTCGAGCGCCGCGGTCGGCTCGTCCAGCACCAGCAGCCGCGGCTTGCAGGCGATGGCGCGGGCGATGCCGACGCGCGCCTTCTGCCCGCCGGAGAGCTGGTGCGGAAAGCGCGACAACAGCTCGCGCGGCAGGCCGACGCGCTCGGCGCATTCTTCGACGCGCTGCCGCAACTTGTCGCCACTGCGCATGTTCATCAGCCGATACAGCGGATGCGCGATGCAATCGAACGCGGTGTAGCGCGGATTCAGGCTGTCGTTCGGATCCTGGAAAACGATCTGGATGTCCTTGCGCAGCTCGGAGCGGTGGAAGTCGCGCGCGGGGATCTGGCCGATCGACTGGCCGTCGAACAGGATCTCGCCGGCGCTGGTGTCGATCAGCCGGCAGATCATGCGTGACGTCGTGCTCTTGCCGGAGCCGCTCTCGCCGACGAGGCCGACGCTCTCGCCGCCGCGCATGGTCATCGAGAAGTCCGCGACGCCGACCGTGCCGTCGTCGAAACGCTTGCTGACAGTCTTGACGTCGAGCAGCAGCGGCGTGCCATGCGGCGCAGGCGGCAGCTCGCTTATCTCGACCAGCGGAATGCGCTCGCCATCGGGCACCAGGTCCTCGATGCGCGAGGTGGCCGTCGGCGAGGCCGCGACCAGCCGCTTGGTGTAGGGATGCTGCGGCTGGTGGAACAGCGTCAGCGGCTCCGCCTCCTCAACCAGCCTGCCCTGCTCCATGACAACCACGCGGGCGCAGTAGCGCGCGGCAAGCCCGAGATCATGCGTGATCAGAATCGTCGCCATGCCTCGGTCGGCCGCGATCCGGGCGAGCAGGTCCATCACCACCTTCTGCGTGGTGACGTCGAGGCCGGTGGTCGGCTCGTCGGCAATCAGCAGCGATGGATTGCAGGAGATCGCGACCGCGATCATCACGCGCTGGCACATGCCGCCCGACAATTCGTGCGGATAGGCGCCCATGCGCCGCTCGGGATCGCGGATCTGCACGGCCTTGAGAAGTTTCAGGGCCTCGGCCAGCGCCTCCTGGCGCGACAGCCGGCGATGGGCGAGGATCGCATCCGCGACCTGCTGCCCGATGGTGCGGATCGGATTGAGCGCCGCGCGCGGGTTCTGGAAGATCATCGCCATCGCCGCGCCGCGCAGGCCGGCACCGCCCGTCAGGGTAATGTCCTGGCCCTTGAAGCGGATGCAGCCATCGGTGATGCGGCCGGCCTTGTCGAGCAGGTGCGTGATGGCAAAGCCGGTCACCGATTTGCCGGAGCCGCTCTCGCCGACCAGCCCGAGCATCTCGCCAGGCTGGAGCGACAGCGACACGCCGCGCACCGCCTCGACGAGCTCCACGGCGGGTCGAGAACGTCACGTTGAGGTTCTCGACCTCGAGCAGCGGCTTGGAAATGTCAGGCGCCGTCACGTCCGCATCCTCGGATGCGCGCCGATTGTTGTGATGAGAGGAAACATCATGTGCGCATCCGGGGATCGAGGATATCGCGCAGGCCGTCGCCGAGCAGGTTGAAGCACAGCACCGCGCTCATCAGCGCGAGGCCGGGAAACGCCACCAGCCACCAGCGCCCGGTCGAGATGAAGCGGGCGCCCTCGGCGACCATGATGCCCCATTCCGGCGTCGGCGGCTTGACGCCGAGGCCGATGAAGGAGAGGCCCGCGGCATTGAGGATGGCCCAGCCGAGGTTGAGCGACATCTGCACCGCCATCGCCGGCAGCACGTTCGGCAGCAGGAAGCGCAGCACGACAGCGACATGACTCTCGCCGCAGGCGCGCGCGGCCTCGACCCAGCCGAGATTGCGGCGGATGTTCACCTCGGCGCGGGCGAAGCGGATGTAGAACGGCAGGTTGATGATCGCGGTCGCGATCACGATGTTCTCGACGCGGTTGCCGAGTGCGGCGACCATCGCCATCGCCAGCACGAACAGCGGGAAGGCCATCAGCACGTCGACGAAGCGGCCAACCGCCTTGTCGAGCCGGCCGCCGCCATAGCCGCAAAGCGCGCCGATCACCGAGCCGAGCGCAAAGGACGCCGCCACCGCCGTCACCGCGATCGTGAGGTCGAGCCGGCTGGCGACGATCAGGCGGCTGAGCACATCGCGGCCGAGCTGGTCGGTGCCGAACCAGTGCGCCGCGCTCGGCGGCTGAAGCGCCTGCGGCACATCCGAGGCGATCGGATCATAGGGCGCGAGCCACGGCGCAAAGATCGCGATCAGCGCCAGCAGGAGCGCGCCGCCGGCCGCGACCGCGGTGACCGGATTGCCGCGCAGCACGAAGGCGGTGTGGCGCAGGGTCGACGAGGTCTCGATTGTGCTCATGCTCACGCCACCGTCGCCCTGGGATCGGCGATACCGTAGAGCACATCGACCAGCAGATTGACGATCACGAAGATCGTCGCCATCAGCAGCACGAAGCCCTGCACTGGCGCGTAGTCGGAGACCAGCAGCGCATCGAGCGCGTAGGAGGCGACGCCCGGCCAGGAGAACACTTTCTCAACCAGCACGTTGGCGCCGAGCATGGTCGAGAACACGATCCCGGCGATGGTGATGACCGGAAGAATCGCGTTCCTCAGGGCATAGGTCACGACGATGCGCCACCATGACAGCCCGACCGAGCGCGCCGTGCGCACGAAGTCGCTGCCGAGCGACACCAGCATCGAGGCGCGGGTGATCCGCGCCAGCGGCGCGATGACGAACAGCGCCATGGTCAGCGCCGGCAGCATCAGCTGCCGCGCCGCCGCCCACCAGCCCTCGATATCTCCGGCGAGCAGGAAGTCGATGATCAGGAAGCCGGTCCGCGACGGCGGCAGCGTGGCGAAGATATCGATGCGGCCCGTGGGGTCGGGTGCCAGGCCGAACAGATAATAGAACACGTAGATCAGCAGCAGACCGGAGACGAAGGTCGGCACGCAGACGCCGAGCGAGCAGAACAGCCGCACGCCGTGATCGACCAGCGAGCCCGGCCTGAGCGCGGCGAGCACGCCGAGCGGCACCGCCGACACCAGCGCGATCAGCAGCGCCGTCAGGGTCAATTCGAGCGAGGCCGGCAGCCGCTCCTTGAGATCCTTGGCGACCGCCTGCCCGGTCATCATCGAGCGGCCGAGATTGCCGCGGCCGACGTCGTAGAGATAGATCGCGAGCTGGTTCGGCAGCGGCTTGTCGAGCCCGAGTTGCCGGCGGATGACCTCGATCTCCTCCTGGCCGGCATTCGGGCCGGAGGCGAAGAACACGGCCGGATCCCCCGGCAGCACGCGCATCAGCAGGAAGGTGAAGACCAGGACCCCGAACAGCGCCGGCAGCGACGAGACGAAGCGTCGTCCCGCGCGAGCCAGGGTTGCGCCGATCGTGCCCATGGTTCTCAGCCGTCCCCGTTACTTTCGGCTCAGGTTACGATAATCGACCTGCCGCGTGAACTGGTAGACATAGCCATCCACCGTCGGCTGCATCACCGCGTCCTGCGCCGCCTGCCAGATCGGGATCTGGAACATCTGGTCGAAATGGATGGCGTTGAGCGCCTTGCCCTGCTCCTCATATTTCGCCTTGTCGGCCTCGAAGCGCGCCTCCTGCGCGATCTTCTCCAACTCGGCATTGTCAGTCGAGGAATAGTTCCAGCGCTGCTTGCCCGTGTAGAAGTTGCGATAGAAGTAGTCGGTCGAGGGCAGCCAGGCGACGATGCCCTCGGTGAAGAACGGCAGCTTCTTCTCGTTGATCGCCGTCGACATCTGCGCATCCGGCAGCTTCTGGATGTCGACCTTGATGCCGATCTTGGCGAGCGATTCCTTGACCAGCGCGGCCATCGGCTCGGCGGTCGCCGCCTGGCCGACATTGAAGCTAAAGGTGGTGGAGAAGCCGTCCGCCATGCCGGCGTCCTTCAGATAGGCCTTGGCCTTCTCCAGATCGAGCTTGATCGGCTGCGGGATCGGATAGCCGCCGCTCGGCGGCTTGCCGTCGGCCCACGTCGCGCCGTAGAGCGGCGCGCCGCGACCGAACAAGGCCGCCTTGAACATGTCATCATAGGGCAGCGCGTAGGCAATGGCGCGGCGCACATTGACGTTGTCGAACGGCGGGATGGTGTTGTTCATCGAGATGAAGGTCACCGCATTGTATTGCGGCGTCGAGATCACCTTCAGCTTGCCCTTGCCTTCCAGCGACTGCACGTCGCTGGCCTGGAGGTCGATGACCAGATCGGCGTCGCCGCGTTCGACGAGGTTGGCGCGCGTCGCCGGCTCCGGCACCGACTGGATGATCAGGCGCTTGAACGCCGCCGGCTTGTCCGGCGTGCCGCGGTTCCAGGCCTCGTTGCGCTTGGCGATGACCTGCTCGCCCGGCTTGAAGGTCTCGACGATGTAGGCGCCGCTGCCAGCCGCATTCTCCTTCGTCCAGTTCAGCGCCCAGGGATCCTCGGCCGTCGCATGCGCCTTGGCGAGCTTGGAGTTGATGATGATCGGATAGACGGTCGCGAGGTTCGGCAGCGCCAGCTTGTCCGGCTTCGGCAAGGTCACCTCGAACGTCAGGGGATCGATGACCTTGAACTGATCGGGCGACGTCAGCGAGCCCGTCAGCAGTTGTGCCTTGCCGAGGATCGGCGCGGTGACGCAACGGTCGAGCGACCATTTGACGTCCTCGGCGGTGACCGGTGAGCCGTCCTGGAACTTCGCATCCGGCCGCAGCTTGAAGGTGATCTTCAGACCGTCGGCGCTGACCTGATAGGATTCGGCGAGTTCGCCGGTGATCGTGTCGAGATCGAACACCCACTTACCATTGAGCTGCTTGCGGCCGAACGACACCAGCCGGTCGTAGCTCGACATCGACAGCGCGAAGGCCTCGCGCGTCGAGCCCGGAATGTTCGGATCGAGGGTGTTGACGGTGGCACCGGTGACATAGCGCAAGGTTTCCGCGCGGCTCTGCGCATGCGCGGCAGGCGCCGCCAAGGACACCGCGAGCAACGCGGTCGCCGCAAACAACGAACGTTTGGACATCTCGAAACTCATCGCCCTTGTTCCCTCGTTAGTCTCAAAATCCGGGACTGAAACAGCCTGCCAGCAGTCACCGGCGACGCAAGCGCATCAGATGGAAGCGCGTCAGATGGAAGCGCAGCAGCAAATCACGTGCCACGGCGCACCTCGGCCTGCTTCACATCGTAGGCCTGGAAGTTGGCCCAATGCTTGTCGATGTCGGCCTTGAACAACCCGCGCGTCAGCCCATGCACGAGCTTCGGCACCGCTGTGGTCATTGCATTGATGGAAGATCCCGACGCGCCGAAGCTCATCGTCGAGGCAATGGCAAACACATGGACGTCGCGGATCCAGGGCGTCTGGCCAGACACACGCTCGCACAGCGCATAGTCGTCGGCGAGATAGGGAAAGGCGCCGAGCCGGTCGTTGCGCTCGCTGGCATCGGGTGTGTAGCGATCGCACCAGCGTGCGATGTTGGCGGCGAAGCGCTGCAGCTCCGGACGCCTTGCGAAGTCCATCGATATGCCCGTCGCGCTGACTACGAAATCGACTGTGGCTTCGCCTTGCGGTGTCCGCAGCACAACTCCCTCTGACGTGTCGCACGCGTTCAGCACAGGCGCGCCCTCATGCATGTGGAACGCGGCATGACGGGCGCAGCGATCATAGGTGTGCTGCGGAAAGCCCTCGCGCAATTCGAGGACCGCTCGCATGAAACGCCAGCGCCAGACGTCATCGAGTTCGGAGAAATGCCGCAGGAAACCGCGGAACGTCAGCCAGCGATAGGGCTGGATCAGCTGGATTTCCGCGCGGCGGCACAGCAGATCGACGCGCGCGGCACCGGCTTCGAGTGCAGCTGCCGCATTGTCGAACGCCGAGGCGCCGGCGCCGATCACGGCGACCCGGCGGCCGCGGAAGCTGTCGAAATCGATCTCGGCGCCGGAATGGGCGCAGCGCGTTGCGGGCAAATGGCGCAGCGGCTCCGGAATGCTCCAGTCGCCCATCCCCTCCTGCCCGGTCGCCAGCACGATCTTGCGTGCATAGATCGTCGTCTCACCATCCTTGCTGCGCACGGTCGCCTGCAGCAGTCCGTCAGCGGCCGGTGCGATATCGACGACTTCGCAGCCATTGCGCACGGGAAGGTCGAGCACCTCGCGATACCAGGCGAGATAGTCTGCCCAATATTCGCGCGGAATCAGATCAAGATTGCGCCAGCTCTCGCCGCCGAACTTCGCCTCGTGCCACGCCTGATAGGTCAGACAGGGAATGTCGAGATCGGGTCCGGTGAAATCCTTCGGGCTGCGCAGGGTCGGCATGCGCGCATAGCTGAGCCACGGTCCTTCGCGGCCTGCCTCAGCCTTGTCGAGCACGAGAATGTTGCCGACGCGGGAGCGCAGCAGCGCGAAGGCGGTGGCAAGACCCGATTGGCCGCCGCCGACGATCAGCACGTCGCGCGCAGGCCCGCCATCGGGACCGATGACAGGCGTCAACCATGGCATGCTGGGATGCGCGATCCTGGCAAGATCGCCGCGAACCTGGGCCGTCAGCGCGGCAAGACCGTCGCTCATGCCGGCCGCCGGATGAAACACGCGCAATCGCGATCGAAACGCTCGCTGTCGCTCACGCTCTCTCCATCAGTCATGTCACCCGGCCCGCGAAGCTTAGCAAAGCAGGTCCGGCACCGACCATACCGATTTGTCCGCCGCCCATAACAGCTTGTTATGGGACGGCAGCGCCGGCTAGAGTCGACAGCCACCCACAGCGAGACAAGAGGTCGCATGCCGCTCAATCTGCGCCAGATCGAGGTGTTCCGCGCGATTATGATGACAGGCTCGATCAGCGGCGCTGCGCGCCTGCTCTCGGTGTCGCAGCCCGCGATCAGCCGGCTGCTGGCCTATACCGAGGATGGCCTGAAGCTCAAGCTGTTCGAGCGCATCAGCGGCCGGGTGCAGCCGACACCCGAGGCCAAGCGGTTGTTCGCCGAGGTCGAGCACGTCCATCGCGGCGTCGCGCGCATCAACGATCTCGCCGACGAACTGCGCGCGGGCGGTACCGGCACCATCCGCGTGGTGGCGAGCCCGAGCGCGGCACATGGCATGGTGCCGGAGGCGCTGGCGCGGCTGCGCACCCGCTTTCCCGATCTGCGCGTCGAGTTCGAATCGTTGACCCTGCTGGAGATCGTCAGCCGCGTCGGCACAGCCCGCGCCGATCTCGGCATCACTGTGCTGCCGGTCGACGAGCCGACGGTCGCGGTAGAGACCATCGCGGAGGGCGCGCTGCACGTGATCATGCCGGCCGACCATGCCCTGACGAGGCTGCGCAGCATCAGGCCGAAGGACATGCTGCCCTATCCGCTGGTGGGCTTCGGCCCGCAGACGCCCTATGGTCACATCGTCACGTCGGCCCTGGCCGGCGGCCCGGAGCCGACCACGATCGTCCGCTACACGCCCGACGCCTGCGCCATGGCCCGCGCCGGCGCAGGCCTTGCCGTGGTCGACCAATTCGTGCTGCGCGGCCGCGCCTGGCCCGACCTCGTGGCACGGCCACTCACACCGAAGATTCCGATGCGCGCATACCTCCTGACGCCTCGCTTCGAGCCGCTGTCACGCAACGCGGCCGCGCTAGCGGACATTTTGCGCGGGCGCGATCGGAAGTCCGGCACTGCCAGGCGTTGAGCTACGCCGCGAGCCAGCCGCCATCCACCGGCAGCACGATGCCAGTCGTGAACGACGCCTCGTCGCTGGCCAGGAACAGCGCGGCGGCCGCGACCTCGTCGGCCGTGCCAAAACGCTTCATGGCGTGGCGCTGGCGCGAGGCCTCGCGCACCGGCTCGGGATCGACGTGACGCGCAAAGCTCCGGCGCAGCAGCGGCGTGTCGATCGCGCCCGGCGCCAGCGCATTGACGCGGATACCGTCGGCGGCGAAGTCGACCGCCATGGTGCGGGTCAGGCTGATGATCGCGCCTTTGGCGGCGATATAGGCGCTATTGCCTTTGCCGCCGGCGACCGCAAGCTGCGATGCCACGGTGATGATCGATCCGGCCTTCTGCTTCTGCATGACCGGCACCGCGACCTTGGCCCACAGCCAGGTGCCACCGACGTTGGCGCTGAACACTGCGTCCCAGTCGGCGGGATCGGTGGTGACGACGGTGCCGCCACAGGAGAAACCGGCCGCGGTCATCAGCACGTCTAGCCGGCACCGTGCCCCGGCCACGCCCTCGACGGTCGCCTTGGCGAAGTCGGCGTCACCGACATCGCCGACATGGACGCTGCCATCCCCGCCCGCGTTCCGCACAAGCGCCAGCGTTTCGTCCGCGCCCGCAGCGTCGCGGTCGACCAGCGCGAGATGCGCCCCCTCGCACGCGAACATCACGGCGCTGGCGCGCCCAATGCCGGAGCCGCCGCCGGTGACGATCGCGACCTTGCCTGCGAGCCTCATCTCAGTCTCCCCCGTACTGATCGAACCAGCGGCCGAAATGCTCCGCCGATGCCATGCAGTCGAAGCGTGCGCGCCAGCCGAACTCCTCGGCCAGTCGCGTCGTCGACAGCCGGCCGCGGTTCGGAGCAAACACCGGCACCGTCGGCGCCTCGCCCTGCTCCGCGAGCCGGCAGACGAAGCCGGAGCGGCCTTGCGCGAAAGCGCGGCCCCAGGCCTCGGCGGTAAACGTGGCTGCGCTGGAGATGTTGTAGAGCGCGTGCTGCGGCCTTTCGGCCTCCAGCAACAGGTAGACGGCGTCGGCGACGTCGACCGCATAGACCCAGTCCTTGTCGCCCGGCTCGTTCAGCAGCGCCGGCGCATTGCGCGCGCAACAGGCCGCGATCAGCGCCTGCGGCGATGGCGTGTCGCGCACGCCGCCGCCGCGCTCGAACGGGCCAAACACGGCCGACAGGCGCACGCTGATCACGTCGGTTTGCCACAGGTCCGAAAGCCGCGCGGCGACGCGCTCGGAGGCGAACTTGCTGATCGCATACAGCGACACCGGCTCGCACGGCGTGGTCTCCTCCAGCACGGCAAAGCGCTGACCGCTGGCGCCATAGGACGCCGCCGAGGACAGGTTGATGACGCGGCGGATGCCGTTGCGGCGCGCCGCCTGCAGGATCGGCACCTGCGCCAGCAGATTGACCGCGAGGATGCGCTCGGGGTCGGCGGCATCGCGCTCGGCTCCGGCGGTGATCGCGGCGCCCATCACGACGGCATCGCAGCCATTGCCGATCGCGGCCGCCACAGCGCTCGCATCGGTGACGTCGCCCTGCACCAGGCGCAGACGCTCGCGATACGGCGCAAGGGCGCGCTGCGCCGCCGCCGGCAAACCTGCTGCGTCAAAGATCGTCACGGCATGGCCACGCTCCAGCAGGCCTTGCGCGATGTTGAGCCCGACGAAGCCGGCGCCACCGAAGATCAGGACATGCATGCGAAAGACGCCCCCGGAGGGCCTCATCGTTCGAGACGGCTGCCGACGCAGCCTCCTCACCATGAGGAAAAACAGCCAGGGCGCCGCTCGTTCCCCTCATACTGAGGAGGGCGCGAAACGCCCGTCTCGAAGCACGAGGCCACCGGCCGACAAAGGCTCGCCGGCTCACAGCAGTGTCGCCCCGAAATTCTGCTCCGGGTCCATATCCGCCACGAGGCGTCCCGTCGGCTTGGCCGCCTCGCCGCCACTGCGGGCGAGGAACTGGCCCGAGCCGGGCTGCACCGACAGCTTGCCGCCATCGACGATGACGCGGCCGCGCGACAGCACGGTCACCGGCCAGCCCTGCACGCTGCGCCCCGCAAATGGCGTGTAGCCGGCCAGGTCGTGCATGGCGGCATCGCTGATCGTGACGTGCTTGTCCGGATCCCACAGCGCGATGTCGGCATCGGCGCCGATCGCGATCGCGCCCTTTCTCGGATGCAGATTGTAGATCTTGGCCGGCGCCGTCGCGGTCAGCTCGACGAACTTGTTGAGGCCCAGCCGCCCCTTCGACACCATCGCGTCGAACAAGAGCGGCAGCCGCAGCTCCAGGCCGGGCAGGCCGTTGGCGATCTGCTTGAAGTTGGGGTTGGGACCGGCGCGCAGCTTGCCGGTCTCGTCGAAGCGATACGGCGCGTGATCCGACGAGATCGTCTGCAAATCGCCGAGCGACAGCGCCTGCCACAGCGCCTCCTGGTCGGGCGCGCGGCGCGGCGGCGGGCTGCACATCCACTTCGCGCCCTCGATGCCCGGCTTGTCGAGATCGTCGGCGGTCATGAACAGATATTGCGGGCAGGTTTCCGCGAACACCTTCAGCCCCTGACCGCGCGCATCGCGGATTACCTTGGCGCCTTCCGCGGTCGAGACGTGGAAGATCATGATCGGCTGATCGACCAGCGCCGCCATGCCGATGAGACGGTTGAATGCCTCGGCCTCGGAGAAGCGCGCATGGCTGATGGCGTGATATTTCGGCGCGGTGTAGCCGCGCGACAGCAGCCGCTTCACCATCCAGGAGATGATGCCGTGGTTCTCGGCATGCGCGCACAGCATCGCGCCGCCCTCGCGCGCGGCGACGAGGATGTCGAGCAGCGGCTCGTCGTCGATCTTGAGCCGGTCATAGGTCATGAATATCTTGATCGAGCCGTGTCCCTGGCGGATCAGCGCCGGCAGGTCGCGCTCCAGCGTCTCCCTGGTCGGATCCGCAACGATCATGTGGAACGCGTAGTCGATGACCGCGCCCTTGCGCGCCAGCGCGTGATAGTCCTCGACCACCTGCGGCAACTGCATGCCGACGTGCTGTGCGGCAAACGAGATCACGCTCGTGGTGCCGCCGAACGCCGCCGATGTGGTCGCACTCTCGAATGTGTCGGCGTTGACGATGCCGGCGGCCGAGAGCTGCTCGATATGGCAATGGCTGTCGACGCCGCCGGGCAGCACGTATTTGCCGCGCGCGTCGATCTCGCGCCTGGCCGGTCCGAGCCCGCGGCCGATCGCCGCGATGGTTTCGCCTGAGATGGCGATATCGGCCTCGAACGTGTCGGTAGTGGTGGCGACGCGCCCTCCCCGGATGATCAGGTCATAGGCGGGCTCGGTCATCGCGATCTCCTAGTTCTGCCAGATGGAACGCCGTGGATGCTAAGAGGCCGCGTCGGCCTCCTTGCGTCCGCCGTGGCATAGTGGTTGCCTGTCGGGCGCCGTCAACTCCGAAGAAGCAGGTAGCTCCCATGTCCCGCCCGCGCATCACCGTGATCAACCCGAACTCCAACCAGGTGGTCACCGACGGCCTCGCGGCGGCGCTGAAGCCGCTGATGTTCGCGGAGGGTCCAGAGATCGTCTGCGAAACGCTGAAGGAAGGACCTTACGGCGTCGAGAGCCAGAAGGATGCCGACAGCGTCGCCCTGCCGCTGCGCCGCTTCGTCGAGGGCGACAACGCCTCGAGCGCGTTCGTCATCGCCTGCTACAGCGATCCCGGCCTGCATGTCTGCCGCGAGGCGACGACGCGGCCGGTGCTCGGCATCGCCGAATGCGGCGTGCTGACCGCGCTGACGCGCGCCGACACCTTCGGCGTGCTCGCGATCGCGCAGCGCTCGATCCGCCGCCACATCCGCTATCTCCGCCAGATGGGCCTGATGGACCGGCTGGCAGCGGAACGGCCGCTCGACATGACCGTGGCGGAGACGGCGTCGGGCGAAGGCACCCTCGCGAAGATGATCGCAGTCGGCCGCGCGCTGAAGGACGAGGACGGCGCCGGCGCCATCGTGATGGGCTGCGCCGGCATGGCGCGGCATCGCAAGAATCTGGAGGACGCGCTTGGAATTCCGGTGATCGATCCGACCCAGGCAGCGGTGGCGATGGCACTGGGCGCGGTGGCGTTTGCGGGGTGAGTGATAGCTCGCTGCGTCTCGCGAATCGACACTTCGAATATCTGTCCGACTGCCCGCCTCGCACTCCACTCTCGTCCCGGCCTTGAGCCGGGACCCATAACCACCGACCGCGGTGAGGCAGACAACTATCAACTACGTTCCTCGACAGATTCCGCGGTATGGGTCCCGGCGCCGCGTGCGTAATTGCGCACTAGGCCGGGACGACACCGAATTTGTAGCAGCGCTCTCGCTTCCATCGTGCACGCTTCGCAGCCTAGTCGATCTTGAGCGCCTTCTCACTCCGGAGGCACCGCGCCCGTGCGGCTGGTGATCAGCCCGTAATGCTCCACCCGGCGATGCCTGGCGAAATCGAAAATCGTCTGCTTTCCGAACCGGGTCGCATCGAGATCGCACGGCGCCACCAGCACCTCGTCACCTTCCGTGACCGCCTCGGCAACGATCTCGCCATCGGGATTGACGATCAGGCTGCCGCCGATCAGGTGATGGCCGTCCTCCATGCCAGCTTTGGCGACCGCCACCACCCAGCACGAGTTCTGATACGCCCCGGCCTGCGCGGAGAGCCGGTTGTGGAACAGGCGCTGCTGCAGTCCCTCGGCCGATTTCAATGAGTTCACCGACGGCGTGTTGTAGCCGATCAGCACCAGTTCGACGTCCTGCAGCCCCATGACGCGATAGGTCTCCGGCCAGCGGCGGTCGTTGCAGATCGCCATGCCCATGATCCCGCCGAGATTGCGCCACACCGGGAAGCCGAGATCGCCCGGCTCGAAATAGCGCTTCTCCAGATGCTGGTGGCTGCGCTCCGGCTCGAACGCCTCGTGGCCGGGCAGATGCACCTTGCGATACTTGCCGACGATGTTGCCGGCGCGGTCGGTGAGAACGGCCGTGTTGTAGTGATGCCCGTCCGGTGTCAGCTCGGCATAGCCGAGATACATCGCGATGCCGTGCTGCGCTGCGCGGTCGAACAGCGGCTGCACCGCGGCGTTGGGCATCTCCCGCTCGAACCAGCCATCGACCTCCGCCTGATTCTCCATGTACCAGCGCGGAAAGAACGTCGTCAGCGCCAGCTCGGGATAGACGATGAGATCGGCCCCCTTGCGCTTGGCCTCGTCCAGCAGCGCGATCATGCGCGTAACGACGGCCGCGCGGCTGTCGGCACGCTGGATAGGTCCCATCTGGGCCGCGGCGACGTTGATGACGCGCATGATTGATCTCCAGTTCAAGTTCGGCCGTCATTGCGAGCGAAGCGAAGCAATCCAGGGCCACGCAAGGACTTCGGATTGCTTCGCTTCGCTTGCAATGACGCGCTGAAAGAGCCTCATCTAACTACAGTCCGTGTCACGCTGGCCGATGCAGCACGGGCCGCGTCCGCGAGAAGGACGGGCGGCCGCGCTTGAGACCCCACAGCGGCTGCGCCAGGGTCGCGACCGCCTCGGTCGGATCGGCTGCATCGATGCAGACGAGATCGGCCGGCGCGCCGACGGTGACGCCGTAGTTGCCGAGCCGCATCAGCTTCGCCGCATCATGCGTCACCATGTCGAGGCAGCCAGCGAGATGATCGGGACGCGAGACGTGACAGACATTGGCATAGAGATTGGCCATGCGGATCAGCGAGCCGTCGCCATAGGGCGTGAACGGGTTGAGCAAATTGTTGGTCGAGAGCGAGCAGGTCACGCCCTTCTCGCGCAGCGGCTCCAGCGGGACCACGCCGCGCGGGATCGCATGATCGTGGCGGCGTCCCATCAGATGCAGGTCGGTCGAGGGCAGCACGGTCACGGCGACGCCCGCATTGGCGAGCTGCGCGGCGATCGCGTTGAAGCGGTCCGGCGGCAGCAGCGACAGCTGCGTGACATGGCCGACAGCAACGCGCCCACCCCAGCCATATTCCTCGGTCTTGCGGCAGACATATTCGATCTGCATGTGATCGAGCGTCTCGGCAAGATCGAGATGCATGTCGATGTCGACGTCATGCTCGCGAGCGATTGCGAAGATGCGGTCGATCTGCGCCGGCGGATCGGTGTCGAAATAAGGCGCCGCACCGATGGTCCGCGCGCCACGGCGCAGCCCTTCGATCAAGAGTTCCTCGGTGCCTGGATAGTTCGTCAGCCCTTCCTGCGGGAACACGCAGATCTCGAGATCGAGCGCCCAGGCATAGTCGCGTGCGAGCTGCTGGATGGCCTCGAACGCAATGAAGCCGATGCCGGGATCGAGCTCGACATGCGTGCGCATGCGCATCGTGCCATGGCTGACACAGCGCTCCACCGTCTGTTTCGCCCTGTTGTAGACGTCCTCGGCCGTGAAATTGCGCTTGGCCGCCGCGGTCTCGCGCACCGCCTCGGCCACAGTGCCTTCCCGGATCGTGCAGCGGTCGAGGATGCAGGTCTTGTCGAGATGAATGTGCGTCTCGATGAAGCCGGGAACGACGAGGCAATTCTCCGCGTCACGCTCCGCGCCGTCGGCCTGCAGCGACGGCGTGATCGCCGCGATGGCACCGTCGGAAATTCCGATATCGGCACGGCGCAGTTCGCCCTGCTGCGCCAGCACCGCGTTGCGAATGATCAGGTCCATGCTGCCGCTGCCACCAGGGATTCCATACGCGCGCCAAGCTGGCGGCCCGGCCACAAAAAGGCAAGCGCCATGCCAAGGACCCTCCGCCGCAACGCGCGGCCAGCGGCCGATACCATTCGTTTACAAATAGACGGCCGCCGCGAACCACTTGTTTGCTGGGGAAAAACTGCTATATTGGTGCATGGAAAACGTGAACACGTTCTGCTCAGGCCCGTCGTCAAGGCGGGCCGTTGCCGTTTTGGGGGTAGCTGTCCGATGACTCGCTCCAACCGTACGGATCACATCCGCCTGACCTCGCACCCGGTGCCAGGCGCCAAGCACAATTTCCCGCTCCACTGGGGCGCCGAGAGCGCGCGCGAGCGCGGACCGATCATCGGCACGGTGTCGCGGCCGCAGGACCGCAACGTGATCGGCAGCCACGGCGGCTCCTACACGGTCTACCGCGCGCTCGCGGTATCATCCGGTGCGCTCGACCCGATCCGCCGTCCGGATCTCACCAACACCCATCCCGCCGCCAATATCGGCCCGTTCGCGCAGTGGCGCGATCCGGCGAAGATCGTCGCGCTCGATCCCTGGGGCCATCTGGTGGCCGAGAATTTCGGCGGCGAGATCGGGGAAGGAATCGATATCCGGCCGACCATCGCCGTGACCAAGGCGCGGATCGAGCTCCCTGAGCTGCATGCGGCGCTCGCGGCCAAGCGCCTCGTCCATGACGGCGACGTCGTGCATGCCAATGGCAGCATCTCTGTGGTGAAGATCGCGATCGACCCGGTGTGGTACCTGCCCGGCGTGGCCGCGCGGTTCGGCACCAGCGAGACCAATCTGCGCCGCGGCCTGTTCGAGCAGACCGGCGGAATGTATCCGGAGCTGGTGACCCGGCCCGACCTGCAGGTGTTCCTGCCGCCGATCGGCGGCACCACGGTCTATCTGTTCGGCGACGTCGACAAGCTGAACGACAGCCGGACCAAGATCACGTGTCGCGTGCACGACGAATGCAACGGCTCCGACGTGTTCGGCTCCGACATCTGCACCTGCCGCCCCTATCTGATCCACGGCATCGAGGAATGCGTGGCAGCCGGGCAGAACGGCGGGCTCGGCATCATCGTCTACAACCGCAAGGAAGGCCGCGCGCTCGGCGAGGTGACGAAATTCCTGGTCTACAATGCACGCAAGCGCCAGGAGGACGGCGACGCCGCGGCCGCCTATTTCGAGCGCACCGAATGCGTTGCCGGCGTGCAGGACGCGCGCTTCCAGCAGTTGATGCCCGACGTCATCCACTGGCTCGGCCTCAAGCGCATCGACCGCTTCATCTCGATGAGCGACATGAAGCATGACGCGCTGGTGGGCCAAGGCGTCGACATCGTCGAGCGCGTGCCGATCCCGGACGAGCTGATTCCCGCCGACGCCCATGTCGAGATCGCGGCCAAGAAGGCGGCCGGCTATTTCTCGCTGGAGCCGCAGAAGCCGCAAGAGCTCGGCGACACCGTCGGCCGCCCGCTCGAGAAGTACTGAGCGCAGCAGCCGATCATGACCGACGTCTCGGATCTCCTATCCGCCCGCGCCGTGCGGGAGCGGGCGCATCAGATGCTTTCGCTGGGGCTTGCGGACAAGCTGCCGCATTTCCGGATCGATCTCGGCAGGCTTCGATGCGATCGCCGACCTCGTGCTCGACGTGACCCGCAAGGCCTATCCCGATGGCGAGGTGCCGTTCCACTCGCGCTGGCGGCATTTCGTCGTCGGCGGTGCCGATCGCTGGGCCGGATCGCGGGCCAGGTGAGCTGGCCGGATGCGGCGTCGCGGGCCCGCGCCGAGTTCGATCTTGCCATCACCAGCGTGCTGCTCGATGCCGGGGCCGGTGCGGCCTGGCGCTATCGGGACGCCGTGACGAACACCCGTATCGGCCGCTCCGAAGGACTGGCGCTGGCGAGCCTCGACATGTTCGCGAGCGGCGCGCTCTCGGCCAACCCGCGCGATCCGCTACGCGTCGATGCGGCCAGGCTCACACAACTCACCGTCGCCGATCTCGAACACGGCTTCCAGGTCGGGCCCGACAATCCGCTGGTCGGGTCGGAGGGCCGCGTCGCGCTGCTGCGGCGGTTGGGCGAGGTGACCGCCGCGAAGCCGGACATTTTCGGCACCAAGGATGCTCCGCGTCCCGGCGGACTGTTCGACCAGATCGCCGCCAGCGCCGTGGACGGCCGCCTTGCAGCTCCCGACATCCTGCGGCAGGTGCTGCTGCAGCTCGGCCCGATCTGGCCGTCACGCCTGATACTCAAGGGCATCGCGCTCGGCGATTGCTGGCCGCATAGATCTGTTGTGACCGACGATGAGACCACCGGTCTCGTCCCGCTGCACAAGCTCTCGCAATGGCTGAGCTATTCGCTGATCGAACCGCTGCAGCGCGCGGGCCTCGTGGTCGACGACATCGACGGCCTGACCGGGCTGGCCGAATACCGCAATGGCGGCCTGTTCGTCGATGGCGGCGTGCTGGTGCTGCGCGACCCTGCCGATGCCGCGCGCGCCCATGCGGTCGACTCGCCGCTGGTGGTGGAATGGCGCGCGCTGACCGTCGCCCTGCTCGACCGACTGGCCGAACTGATCCGCCAGCGCACCGGCCAAACCGCGGAACAACTGCCTTTGGCGCGTATCCTCGAAGGCGGCACCTGGGCCGCCGGCCGCAAACTCGCCTTCGCCCGCCGCCCGGACGGCTCGCCGCCGCTCACCATCATCAGCGACGGCACGGTGTTTTAAGGGGTTTGGTCCAGAATCGCCGGCCTTGCGGTTCCGTCATTGCGAGCGAAGCGAAGCAATCCAGGGGCTCAAAAGGAAGTCTGGATTGCTTCGTCGCTTCGCTCCTCGCAATGACGAACCTCTGAACTACCGCTCGTTCGCAGGGTGGGCAAAGCGCAGCGTGCCCACCATTCTGACCTGAGCTAAGATCGTAGTGGCACGGCGCTTCGCGCCTTTGCCACCTCACGGAGAAGAAAGCCATGGAAGGCGTCACGGTCGTCGATCATCCCCTGGTGCAGCACAAGCTGACCCTGATCCGCGACAAGTCGATCTCGACCAAGTCGTTCCGCGAGCTCCTCAAGGAGATCGGCATGCTGCTGTGCTACGAGGTCACGCGCGATCTGCCGCTGACCGAAGTCGAGGTCGAGACGCCGCTGGCGCGGATGCACTCGGCCAAGATCGCCGGCAAGAAGCTGGTGTTCGTGCCGGTGCTGCGCGCCGGCGTCACCTTCGTCGACGGCATGCTCGATCTGGTGCCGACCGCGCGCGTCGCCCATATCGGCCTGTACCGCGAGCCGCACACCTTCACCGCCGTGGAGTATTTCTTCAAGGCGCCGTCCGACCTGCAGGAGCGCCTGGCCGTCGTCGTCACACCGGTGCTCGCGACCGGCAACAGCGCCGTCGCCGCGGTCGACCGGCTCAAGGAGCGCGGCGCCAAGGACATCCGGATGGTCTGCATGATCGCAGCGCCCGAGGGCGTCGAGCGCATCCGCGGCCTGCATCCCGATGTCACGCTGTGGACCGCCGCAATCGACGAAGGCCTCGACGACGACGCCTTCATCGTCCCCGGCCTCGGCGATGCCGGCGACCGCGCCTACGGCACGCGATAGCAGCATTCAGCCGGCGAATGCGGCCTGCGCCTCCGGCAACGCCCAGATCTTCTCGATCGCAGCAGCACCTGCGGCGGTGATGGCAGCCTCGTCACCGTGGAGATAGCGGCCGTCGTGGATCAGCAGCCGGCCGTCGATCATCACCTGGTCGATGTTGGCGCGGTTGGCCAGCGCGACCAGGCCGCGGCGCGGGTCGTGTAGCGGCTGAAGATGTGGATGCGTCATGTCGACGACGGTGAGGTCGGCGGTCGCGCCCGGCGCGATGACGCCGAGATCGTCGCGCTCGATCATGGCGGCGGCCGTCGTGGTGACGGCGTCGATCAATTCC
The DNA here is from genome assembly GCA_050641875.1 of Bradyrhizobium oligotrophicum. Classification (GTDB taxonomy): domain Bacteria; phylum Pseudomonadota; class Alphaproteobacteria; order Rhizobiales; family Xanthobacteraceae; genus Bradyrhizobium; species Bradyrhizobium oligotrophicum_B. The sequence goes on along the minus strand of CP192619.1, from coordinate 3,726,430 downwards.
GGCGCGCTCGCGGTCTCCGCATTCCCCAGAGCAATCTTTGAGATCATCGACGCCGCGTTGAGCTCGCCGAGCAGATCCATGTTGTAGCCGTCGGTGCCGACCGCGGTGCGTACGCCATGCGCGGTGAAGCGGCCGAAGGCGGCGGTGACGCCGGCACGGGCGAACACGCGCGGGCAGTTCAGCACGCCGGCGCCGCGCGCCGCCATCAGCGCAAGATCCGCATCGGTCGACGCGTGGCAATGCGCGGCCAGCAGATCGGGTCCGAGCAGGCCGAGCCAGTCGAGATATTCGGCCGGGGTGCGGCCGCCATGGCGCTGCGCGATCGTCGCGACCTCGCCTGCGCTCTGCGCCATGTGGGTCGTGATGGGAACGTCGAGCTCGCGCGCCCGGCTCGCAGCCGCGCGCAGCAAATCCGGCCCGCAGGTATCGGTCGCATGCGGGCTCATCGCGAGACGAATGCGCCCGGCGCCCTGGCCGTGCCAGCGCTGATACAGCGCATTCCAGATCGCCAGGTCGGCCTCGCCGTCATTGCCAGCGTAAGTCACGACGCCGGAGGCATCCGCCTTGGCATCGCCGGTCGAGAACAGATAGGGCGCGCCGTAGAAGCGGATCCCCATCTCGAGCGCCGCGTCGAACAACTCCGGGATCGTGTTGCGGAACGGCTCCATCACCGTGGTGGCGCCGCCCTTCAGGAGCTGCAGCACGCCCATGCGGCCGATCGCCAGCCGCTCCTCCACCGAGAGGATCTCGGCCCCGCGCTTGGATAGCGGCAGCAGCACCGTATAGACGATGCTCCTGTTGTTGCGCCGGCCGTTGCCGTCCTCGGTCAAGGTCCGCGCGATCGCCTCGCTGAAGATGTGGTTGTGCAGGTTCAACAGGCCCGGCAGCACGAAGCGGCCGGGCCGGTCGAACACCTCGTCCGCCGCGGGCTTATCGGCCGTCACGGCCGCGATCTGCCTGCCCTCGATCAGCACCCAACGGTCGCGCAGCACGTCCTGCGCGCCGTTCCTGCGCGTCAGCACGTAGCTGCCGAAGATCGCGGTCGTGCTCATGCGCCCTTCGCTTCCGCCGCCTCGTGGCGCTGGTAGTTCGCCGCGATCTCAGCTCCGGTCGTGATCCACACGTCCCCGCACGATTTGGCGTAGGTCAGGAACTCGCGCAACAGGCGGAAGCGCATCGGCCGCCCCGAAACCTGCGGATGCAGCACGGTCGTCACCATCGCGCCCCAGTCGCGAACCTCGTCGAGCTCGTCCTTCCACATCGACAGCACGTGCTCCTTCGGAAAGATCGAGCGCGGCGAGAACCGCGCCGACAGGCCGTGCATCCAGTCGTCATAGCTCGCGGTCACCGGGATCTCGATCGTGCCGGGCTTGCCGTCGGCGAGGCGATGACGGTAGGGCATGACGTCATCGCGGAACGAGGAGGTGTAGACGATGCCCTGCCGGACCAGCGCCGCCCTCAGCTCCTCGCAGAACTCGCCGAACGGCGCGCGGTAGCCGATCGGACGGACGCCGAGCCGGCGCCGGATCGCCTCGAAGCCGCGCTCGATCTCCTCGATGATGAAGGGATCGCCGGGATCGGGCAGCAGATGGTGATAGCCGTGATGGCCGATCTCGTGGCCCGCCTTCAGCACGGCTTCCGCCATCGCCGGATGCGCATCGACCGCCCATCCCGTGATGAAGAACGTCGCCTTGAGATCAAGCTCGGCGAGCAGCTCGAGCAGCTTCGGCGTGCCGACGCGCGCCCTCGTAGCCGCCAAAGCTCATCGTGACCAGGCGCGCGGCATGCGCCGGATCCTTCGAGGTCCAGGCGCTCTCGGCGTCGATGTCGAACGACAGGAACATCGCCGCCTTGTATGGCCGAGGCCACGGATAGTCCGGCGCCGGCGGCGCGGTGTTGGCGGGAATGAGCGGGATGCCCGCGAGCGCCTTACTGTCCGGCATTGATCAGCACCTTCTCGATTCCGTTGTCGCTGAGCTTCCACTTCGCCAGCAGCGCCTTGTAGCTGCCATCGGCGATCAGCGCCTCCAGCGCATCGCGCAGCGCCCCACGTAGCTCCTCCGCCTTCACCGGCGTCGCCAGTCCGGTATATTGGAACGCGATCGGCGTGCCCACGGGCACGTATGTGTTCGGCTCGAGATCCATGATATAAGGCAAGGTCTCGTTGCCCTGCACCGCGGCGTCGATGCGCCCCTGTTTCAACTGGGTGCGCGCATCGGCCGAGCCCTCGGTGCCGACGAATTCGATGGGGCTCTTGCCGCAGTTCTTCTCGCTCCAGGCGGCGATGTCCTTGGGGAACATCGTGCGCCTGGAGGCGCCGACCTTCTTGCCGCACAGCGCCGTCGGCTCCTTGAGCTCGTTGGCGCGCGACGCCTGCACGAAGAAGCGCGGACCGCTGCGCAGATAGTCGATGAAGGTCGCCGTGTCCTGCCGGCTCTTGTAGTCGGTCATGCCGGTCAGGATGACATCAAAGCGCTGCGTGGCGAGGCCCGGCATCAACTGGTCGAAGCTGGTCTCCTGCCACACCGCCTTGACGCCAAGCTTCTTGGCCAGGGCCTCACCGAGCTCGACGTCGAAACCGGTCAGGGTCGCGGTGGCCGGATCATTGAACTCCATCGGCGGATAGTTCGGCACCACCGCGATGCGCAGGCCGTTCTGCTTGATGTCAGCGGGCAGCTCGGCAGCCGCAGCGGTGCCCGTCACCACCGCACCCAGAACGGCGGCCAACATGATCGACTTCAATTCCATCACCTCACCCCACTTCAGCTGCCAGAAATGCCTTGGTCCTCGCCTCGCGCGGCGCACGCAGCACCTCGCTGGCCGGACCACTCTCCACGATCACGCCCTGGTCCATATAGACGACCCGGTCGGCGACCTCGCGCGCGAAGCCGAGCTCATGCGTGACGACCAGCATGGTCATGCCCGACCTCGCCAGCTCCTTCATCACACCGAGCACCTCGCCGACCAGTTCCGGATCGAGGGCCGAGGTCGGCTCGTCGAACAGCACCAGCCGCGGCTTCATTGCGAGCGCGCGTGCGATCGCCACGCGCTGCTGCTGACCGCCGGAAAGTTGCGCCGGATAGGACTGCGCCTTGTCGGCGAGGCCGACCCGGCGCAGCAGCGACAATGCCTCGTCCTTCGCCTCGGCAGGCCTGCGCCCCTGTACCTGCACCGGCCCCTCGATCACGTTCTCCAGCGCGGTCATGTGCGGAAACAGGTTGAAGCGCTGGAACACCATGCCGCAGGCGAGGCGTTGCCGGGCGATCTCGCGCTCCGACAGCCGGTGCAGCCGGCCGTCCACCTCGCGGAAGCCGAGCAGCGCGCCGTCGAGCCAGATGCCGCCGCTGTCCGCCGTGGCCAGCTGGTTGACGCAGCGGAGCAAGGTCGTCTTACCGGAGCCGGATTGCCCAATCAGGCACACCACCTCGCCCTCGAACACATCGAGCGAGACTTGCTTCAGCGCCTGGAATTCGCCGAAGCGCTTGCTGAGCTGACGGATGGCGACGAGCGGCGTCATCAGCGTCCCCGCGCGATGCCACGGGCAAAACGGTGTTCGAGCAGCATCTGCAGCGGCGTCAGGATCGAGACCACGAGCAGATACCAGAGGCCGGCGACGATCAGGAGCTCGATGACGCGCGAATTGGCGTAGTAGATGTTCTCGGCCGAGTGCAGCACCTCCGGATACTGGATCACGCTGGCGAGCGAGGTCGCCTTGACGAGGCCAATGAACTCGTTGCCGAGCGGCGGGATCACCACCCGCATGGCCTGCGGCAGGATGATCCGGCGCAGCGCCTGAAGCCGTCCCATGCCGATCGCCTGCGCCGCCTCGTATTGGCCGATGTCGACCGACAGCAGCCCCGCTCGCATCACCTCCGAGGTGTAGGCGCCCTGGTTGATGCCGAGCCCGAGCAGCGCGGCCAGGAACGGTGTCATCACGTCGACGGCGCGCGCGCTCCACAGGCCGGGAATGCCGATGGTCGGGAACACCAGCGCGAGGTTGAACCACAACAGCAGCTGCAGGATCAGCGGCGTGCCGCGGAACAGCCAGGTGTAGCCGGCGGCGACCGACCGCAGCACCGGATTGGGCGACAGCCGCATGATCGCGACGACCACGCCGAGCGCGATGCCGAGCGCCATCGCCGCGACCGCCATGACCATGGTGTTGACGATGCCGCGCAGGATCACCGGCGCGGTCAGGAAGCGTTCGACGTAAGACCATTCGATCTGGCCTCTGGCGAAGGCGCGGCCGATCGCCAGCAGGATCACGACGATCACGGCAGCCGCAAGCCAGCGGCCCCAATGCGTCTTGCGCGCGATCCTGTGCGCCGACAGGTCGGGAAAGCCGTCGGCCAGCACGTCGGCGCGGCTCATTGCGGCGCCGCGTTGAGCATCGGCTCGCGCACCGCATTGGCGCCAAGCCCCCATTTGTCGAGAATGACCTTGTAGCTGCCGTCGGCGATCATCGCCTTGAGCTGCTCGGTCACGACCTCGCGAAAGCCTGCATCGTCCTTGCGGAACATGATGCCTTGGTAGCCGAAGGCGATGGGCTCACCGACGATGCGATACTTGCCGGCCTCCTGCGACTGCGCATAGGGCAAGGTCTCGCTGCCCTGCACGGCGGCATCGATGCGGCCCTGCTTCAGCTGATTGCGGACGTCGATCGAGTTCTCGCCGGGCACATATTGCGCGGCCGGCTTGCCGGCAGCCTCGCAAACCGTTTTGCTCCACTTCTCGATTTCCTGCGGAAAGCTGGTGGAGCGCGTGGTGCCGATCTTCCGGCCGCACAGATCGGTCGCGGCCTTGGCATCGCTCTCGGCCAGCACGAAGAACTGCGGCCCCGTGACGAGGTAGTCGACGAAGTCGGCGGTCTCGCGGCGCGACGCACGATCCGAGATGCCGGAGATGATGAAGTCGGCGCGCTTCGTCTGCAGCGAGGGAATCAGCTCGGCGAACGGCGTCTCGCTCCAGACGATCTTGACGCCCAGCCGCTTTGCCAGCGCGTTGGCGAGGTCGATGTCGAGCCCCTTCAGCTCGTTGCTGGCGGGGTCGTGATATTCCATCGGCGCGTAGGTCGAGTTGACCGTGAGCTTGAGCACGCCTGCCTGCTTGATCTCGGCGGGCAACTCGGCGGCGCCGGCCACCGCGAGCGACGCGAGGGTGACGAGACCGGCAAACAGCAAACGGCACATCCTGCAACACTCCCCCAACTGAACCAACTAATCGGCCGCCACCGGCTCGACCACGCCGGCGCGCTCGGTGATCACCCTGTACTGATCCGGCCGGCGATGCGCCGCGAAGTTGAACATCTTGTCCTTCCCCTGCCGGCACAGGTCGAGATCGATGTCGGCAACGATGATCTCGTCGGCGAGCGTCGTCGCCTGCGCCACGATGCGGCCATTGGGATCGACGATGCAGGAGCCGCCGATCAGGCCGCTGCCGTCCTCGTCGCCGGCCTTGGCCACCGCGATCGCCCAGGTCGCGTTCATGTAGGCATTGGCCTGCGCCACCAGCGTCGAATGGAAGGTGCGCAGCGAGGCATCCTCGGTGCTGCCGCCATTCGGATCATAGGCCGCGGAGTTGTAGCCGACGCAGACCAGCTCGACGCCCTGCAGTCCGAGCACCCGCCACGATTCCGGCCAACGCCGGTCGTTGCAGATCATCATGCCCATAATGGCGCCGCCCCACTCGCGGTCGGCGCGCACGGCCGGAAAGCCGAGATCGCCATAGCCGAAATAGCGCTTCTCCAACTGCTGATACTTGGCGCCCGGGCGCGGCTCGACGGAGCCGGGCAGATGCACCTTGCGATATTTGCTGATGATCTCGCCGTCCGGATCGACCAGGATGGAGCTGTTGAAGCGGCGCCCGTCTGGTGTCAGTTCGGCATAACCGACATAGAAGCCGACGCGAAGCGCCCGCGCCCGGTCGAACAGTGCTGCAACGGACGGGTTCGGCATCGCGCGCTCGAAATAGCTGTCGAGCTCATCGCCTTCGAGTATCCAACGCGGGAAGAAGGTCGTAAATGCGAGTTCCGGAAACACCACCAGCTTCGCGCCCTGAGCGGCCGCCTGTTCCAAGAGCGCGATCATGCGCGACAGCGTGTGCCCGCGGCTGTCGGCGCGCTGGGTCGGCCCCATCTGGGCGGCGGCGGCGCGGAAGATACGGCTCAAAACTCTGCCTCCGATCTGTGCGTCATGCCTTTCCAGCAGGCGGCAGCACCGCCTTGCGACGCGCAAGAGAAGCATCAATGAAGCGAAACCGGCGCGGGAATTGCAACCAGTCGGGACGACCTCGGTCTATGATATTTTGGCCGAGACCATCACCCAGGCTAATAGGGCGACCATGCCATGAACCTGCGCCAGTTGGAGATCCTGCGGGCGGTCATCCGCCACCACACCACGGTCGCGGCCGCCGAGGAGCTGGCGCTGTCGCAGCCTGCGATCAGCAATGCGCTGAAGGCGATGGAGGCGCAGGCCGGCTTCACGCTGTTCGAGCGCGTCAACAACCGGCTGTTCCCGACACCCGAGGCGATGACGCTCTATGAGGAGAGCGAGGCGATCTTCACCTTGCATGCCCGGCTGGAAAACCGCGTGCGTGACCTGCGCGAGCAGAAGACGGGTCATCTGTCGATCGTCGCCACGCCGCCGCTCGCCTACAGCATCATCCCGCCGACCTTGTCAGGCTTCCTGCGGCGCCGGCCGCAGACGCGGATGTTCTTCGACGTGCGCCGCTATGAGGGTATCATCGAGGGCGTGCTCGGCAACGTCGCCGAGCTCGGCTTCGCGCTCGGACTGTCTGACCATCCCGGGATCGCCCATGAGGTCGTGCACACCGGCGAAATGGTGTGCGTGATGCCGGCCCGGCATCCGCTTGCGGAACGCGACGTGCTTTCAGCGCGGGACCTTGCCGGGTTCCCGCTGATCGGCCTCGAACGCGGCACGCGGCTCGGCGAAGCTGTGCGCGAGAGCTTCCGGCAGGCCGATGCCGACTTCCAGCCGACCGTCGAAGTGCGTTACTGCAACACGGCCTGCGTGCTGGCTTCGACCGGCGTCGGCGTCGCCGTGGTGGATCCATTCTCGCCGCGCCAGGGCGGGCATGATCTCGTGATACGGCCGTTCACGCCGAGCACCAAGGTCTCGGCCTATATGCTTTGGTCGGAGGCGCGGCCGCTGTCGAACCTGGCGAAGACGTTTCGCAGCGAGGTGCGAAACGCGAGCCGCAGTCTTGCGGATGGCCTCGATGCGATCGGGGCCAAGAGTCTCGCCGCTTCCGCACAACGCGGCTGAGCTTGCCGATCGGCATGCGTCCATTAGACCCGTGGGCGTATCGTTTGCAGCCCATCATCCGAAACGCCCGCCTACGACGGGCTTCTCGGGATGATGCTCTGCGTCTCCGTCATCTTGCGGCTGGCGGCGGAATTGTTGCAGTCGACCATGGTTCGCCCGCCCGCAATCGCGCCGCCAGCGCCGCCGCGCAGCCGGCGAGCAGCTTCTCGCCCTTTGCAGCAGATGCCTTGCGCGCATCGCCTGCGACGCCGGAGGTGGTGATGTCGGCAAACGATCTGAACATTCTCAGCGACGGCACCAGCGAGCCCATGATGTCGAAGCTCGGCCCAAAGGCCGCGCCGAGCCTCGCCGCGTCGACGAGGCCGGGATGAGCCGCCATCATCATCGAGGTCTCGGCTTCGCAGGCATGCATCACGCCCTCCTGATCCTCGAGGACCTTGGCCATCGTCTCCCGGCCTTCCATGAAATAGGTCGTCGTCGCGATCGGCGCATTGAGCTCGCGCGTCAGTTCGCCGGTGAGGGTGGCCAGCGCCTGGATGTTGCCGCCATGGCCGTTGACGATCACGATGCGGCGGAAGCCGGCATTCAGAATCGAGCGACACAGGTCCCTGAGCACGGCGTGGTAGGTGGAGAGACTGAGGGTGAAGGTGCCGCCGAACGGAACGTGATGGTCGGCGAGCCCGCACCAGACGGTCGGCGCGACCACGATGGGATAGTCTGAAGTCAGCTCCAGCGCGGTGCGACGGCAGACCTCGCTGCACAGGAAGTCGTCAACTCCCGTCGGCAGATGCGGGCCGTGCTGCTCGGTCGAGGCCACCGGCAACAGCACGATCGCGTCTCGGGCCGCGAGCGCGCGAAGCGCTGCGGCGGAAAGTCTGTTCCAGGCGGTTTCGGTCATGATGGCTGCTCGCATGGTCGGAGATGAGGCAGATTGGCTCATATCACGCAGCCACCGCAACGGCCCATCTCGGCGTCTCTTGCGCGCAGGCCGACAGTCGCCTGCGTGCAGCCTAGCCCGCACGCCACTGCCGAGTGCTGCGCTCTCTCCCCCAAGGCCGATGGCACGGCAACCCGTACCGCACCCTCGGCTACATCAGGAGCATGCTCTCCAGGCACTCAAACATCGACAACGATTGCGACCTCGACAAGGTGCAACGGCCTTGCGTCCTCACAACACCACGGCCCGCGCGGCAGGCCAGTCTCACGCCCGCGTCAATTCGATGTCGTGGGTCTGCTTCGTCTCCGCGTCGTACACCCTGATCTGCAACATCGGAAACCGGCGCTTGAGGTCATGCGCGCCGTTGTGTGCGCCATCCTTGGTCTTGAATTCGGTCTTGATCTGACCGTCGACCACGACGGCATAGCCGGTCAGCGGAAGGTCTTTGCCGGATTTGTCTTGAGCAGGCTTGTTGTGAACAGACTTCTCTTGGGCAGACTTGAGCATTGCGAGCCGACGTCGATTCGTGAGTTGAAGGGGTGTCGAGCGCGCGATCTCTCCGCCTCGGACGACTCCGATGTAAGGTGAGTCTGTCGCGACGAGCAAGCGAAGACGCGTTCTTCACAAGCAGGACGATTACGGTTCAACCTGACGGCGCAGCGCCGGCCCGCGATGATCTCGGGATGTTCAGGCGAACGAGTCGCGCGGGTTCCAGACTTGCCACGCGAACGTTCCGGTCGCTCGGCATCATGCTCGCCACCGCGAACGACGAGCGCTGTGGTCGCGCGTCTCTCAGCGCCCGCAGCGCCCACCTCGCGCCCCCAAGGCAGCAGCCCGATTCCAACTTGAGATGCGCTCTCCAACTGAGCGGGGGTAGACGCAAAATTCGGACGCCATCGGACGAACGAATCAGCATGACCGCCATGCGGCTCTCTCACTTGAAGAGGGTTCCGTCAAGCAAGACTCGGGTGCGATAGGCGCCTCGAGATCGCGGCGTGCTGATTTGTAGACGTTCTTTTGTCGATGGCTGTTTGTCAGAGTGAACTGGGGACCATTGCCACGTGCCGTGCACGGGACCACGACGATCCCCGTAAGATGACGGATGGATTTGCCGGCCGCCGGTGCCGCTCCGCAGCGAGCGATCGTAAATGCCCGCGCAGACCGTTGACCCGCCGTTTACCTCACGCACCGACCACGACATCGTGATTTGATGCAGGTCAACACGCCCGGCGCGAACGCACCACCTACTGACAAGGCGTTCAAGCGAATCAGGCCTTGCCGTTACCTCGTTCGGCGTCCCTCGAACGGTCCTGTGCACTTGTCATCATGGAGAACCACATGAGCGAGACCGGCGTGACCGCCCTGGATCACACCGTCCAGGAAACCAACATCTGGCTGAAGGCCATCGAGCAGCGCCTCGCGCTGGCGAGCCGGCAGCAGGCCTACAATGCACTGCGTGCCGTGCTGCATGTGCTGCGCGACCGTATGCCCCTGGCCGTCGCCGTGAATTTCGGCGCCCAGTTGCCGATGCTCATTCGCGGGATCTACTACGAGGGCTGGCACCACGCGGCGACGCCCACCAAGGACCGCCATCTCGAATATTTCGTCGATGACATCTTCCGCCAACTGCCGCCGCAATTCCCGGTCGATCCGCTCACGGCTGCGCGCGGCATCTTCGAAATTCTCTGGGAGAAGCTCGATCCCGGCGAGTTCGACAAGCTGATGGCCCACCTGCCGGTGCCGCTGCGCAATCTGCGCGAGCCGGCGACGTGAGGGACGGAACCCAGCCGTCAGCTGGCTGGTGATCGGTGGTCGGCACGGCGGCCGTGCGCCCTCTCACCTTCAATGCGCGAGCTGCCGGTACAGCGCCGGCAGCGCGGCGGGCAGTCGCCTGATGTTGCCGACGATGGCGTAGCCGCCGCGACCGAACAGGGTTGGAAAATACGACTGTGCCGACGCATCGATGGTCACGCCGAACACCGCGACGCCGCCGCGACGCGCTTCCTGCACCGCCCTGCGTGTGTCCTCAATCGCGAACCGTCCCTCATAGTGATCGACGTCGTTCGGCTTGCCGTCGGTGAGCACCAGCAGCAGGCGCTTGCGCTCGGATCGTTCGGTGAGCTCGCTGGCGGCGTGACGCACCGCCGTGCCGATGCGCGTATAGTAGCCGGGCCTGAGCGCGCCGATACGGCGCTCGACCCGCCCGCTCATCGGCTCGTCGAATGCCTTCACGGTCTCCAGACGAACCCACGAGTTGCGCCGCGAGGTGAAGGTAAGAATGCTGTGGCTGTCGCCGCATGCCGACAGCCCGTGCGCCAGCACCAGCAGCGCCTCCTTCTCGACGTCGAGAACGCGCACGCCATCGATCCACGCATCGGTCGATAGGGACACGTCTACCAGCAGGGTCACGGCAAGATCAGGCGCCAGCGGGCGCATCGCGAGGTGCACGCGGTCGATGCCGCCATGGCCGGCATTGAGATCGCTGCGCGCGCGCACCAGCGCGTCGATGTCGAGGTCGTGGCCGTCGGCCTGTGCGCGCATGATCTCATGGCGCGGCCGCAAGGTCTCGAACCTGCGCCGCACGGCGCGGATGCGCCGGCGCATCGCAGCGTCCGGAGCCCACGCCTCGCCCGCCTCGGCGGCGTCGCCGGTCACGACGCGGCAATGATCCGGCAGATAGGCGCCGCAGCGATAATTCCATTCGGGATACAGCCGGCCGCTGTCGAGACTCGCGGTGTCGACCGCCTCGGGCGGCAGATCGAGATCGAACTTCAGCTTGCTCGCCGGCCGCCCCCTGCGCATGGCGATCGCGAGTTCATCGAGATCGTCGGCAGCCTTGCGGGCGTCGTCATCGTCGGTATCGTCGGACGGACGATCGACATTGACCATCTCCGCCATCGCCAGGATCTTCTCGAAGCGGTTGAGAATGAATGGATCGCGCTTGGCCGTGTCGTCGCGCTCGCGCCGCGCGAATCGCTTCCGGGCGTCGGGTGCCCCCTCCTGCTCTGCGGGCGTCTGCGTCTCGTCGTCCTCGCGCGCCGCGGCGACCGCATCGCGGCTCCAGCAATCGCCCCACAGCTGACACGGCAGCATCGGCCGATAGCCGGGCGGGGCTGCCTCCGGCAACGGGCCGCCGGCGATGACCGCATTCCACAGCGCGTCCTTGGGCGGCGCGCCCGCGCCGAGCAGCGCCATGACGATGTGCTCGACCTGCTGCTCGAGCCGAGGCAGCGGCCGCCGCGGCCGCGCCGCAGCCAGCGCTTCGGCGAGTTGCGCATGCGGACGCGCCAGCCCCGGGAAGCGCGCCAGCACCAGCGAGGTCGTCTCGCGCGCCCGGCGCAGCGCCAGCAGATCACGCCGCAGCGGATCGCGCTCCGCGATAGGCTCGACCGCCATGGTCGCGAACCACGCCGCGAGCCATTGATAGAGCTGCGCGTTGAGCGCGCGATCCGGCAGCAGTGCGATGGTCTCCGGCAGGAACACGGTGGCGCCGTCGCGCCCGGCCTGATCGAGGCATTCGTCGCCGAGGCCAATGCGCTGGCGCCAGCCAAGGCGGTGGCCGGACTTGCGAGCCTTGGCGCCGGCGACCTGCACGCCGCTCTCGCCGCCCAGCGCGCGGAACATCACGGCGATGCGGCCGCTGATCTCGTTCAGCGCGACGGCCTGATCCGGATGGACCGGATAGCTCGAGGTCGTGCCGACCATGCGATGCCAGGCGCGGCCGACGGTCTCCTCCAGTTCGAGAAAGTCGAGCATGGCTCACCCGATCACGGCATGCGCGACCTCGCGCAGCGCGGCCTTGACGTCGGCATCGTCGGTGAGCGGCTCGATCATCGCGGCGAGCACGGCGTCCGCGATGGATGCTCCGGCAGCGACGAGCGTCGCGCAATAGACCAGGAGCCGCGTCGAGACGCCCTCCTCCAGGTCATGGCCCTGCAGCGCGCGCAGCCGATGCGCGAGCGCCACCAGCGGCCGAACGCGCTCCGGCGCCAGCCCGCTCTCGGCGGCAACCACCGCGATCTCCTGCTCGGCGGGCAGGAAGCCGAATTCGATGGCGATGAAGCGCTGCCGTGTCGACGGCTTGAGCGCCTTGTGCAGCGACTGGTAGCCAGGATTGTAGGACACGACCAGCATGAAGCCGTCGGGCGCGATCAGCTCCTCGCCGGTGCGCTCCAAGGGCAGGATCCGGCGGTCGTCGGTCAGGGGATGCAGCACGACGGTGACGTCCTTGCGCGCCTCGACGACCTCGTCGAGATAGCAGATTCCGCCCTCGCGCACCGCGCGGGTCAGCGGGCCGTCCGTCCAGACAGTGTCACCGCCCTTAAGCAGATAACGTCCGGTGAGATCGGCGGCGGTGAGGTCGTCGTGACAGGCGACCGTGTGCAGCGGCAGTCCCAGCTGCGCCGCCATGTGCGCGACGAAGCGGGTCTTGCCGCAGCCGGTCGGCCCCTTCAGCAGCACCGGCAGGCGATGTCGGAACGCTTGCTCGAACAGCGCACATTCATTGCCGGTCGGCGTGTATGAAGGGAACGACGGGGCGGTATCGATCGCGTGCAGCGCGGGCTTCATGATCATTCTCCGAATCGGGGGATGCAGGCGGCGGCATCGAGGCCGCCGCCTGCGGGGTTTCACTCCGCCGGCTGCAGGGCGCCGGGGATGATTGCCTGCTTAGCGCGGCCGGGCACCAGCACGGCCCAGACAAACATCAGCGCCGCGATCGCCACGAACACACCGGAGCCGAGCCGCACCCAGTAGAACATCGCGAGCTGGTCCTGCACGTCCATGTAGCTCTGACCGAGCACGCGCTGCAGATGCACCTGGATGATGCCGGCGAAGGTCAGTGCAAAGGTCATCGTCATCATCGCCGTGCACATGATCCAGAAGCTCGCCATCGAGAGCCACTGGTTATACGGCGCACGCTGGCGCAGCTGCGGCACCGCATAGGCCATGACCGCGAGGTTGAGCATCACATAGGCGCCGAAGAAGGCGAGATGGCCGTGCGCGGCGGTCACCTGCGTGCCGTGGGTGTAGTAGTTCACGCTGGACAGCGTGTGCAGGAAACCCCAGACGCCGGCTCCAAGGAAGGCCATCACCGAGCAGCCGACGGACCACAGCAGCGCCGCACGGTTGGGATGCCTGCGGCCGGCCTTCAGCGTCATCTGCACCGTGAAGATCACCATGGTGAAGAACGGCGCGACCTCGAGCGTCGAGAACAAGGAGCCGATCCACTGCCAGTAGCCGGGGGCGCCGATCCAGTAGAAATGATGGCCGGTGCCGAGGATGCCGGAGAACAGCGCGAGGCCGATGATGACGTAGAGCCACTTCTCGACCACCTCGCGGTCGATGCCGTTGAGCTTGATCATCAGGAAGGCCAGGATCGAGGCCATGATCAGCTCCCAGACGCCCTCCACCCAGAGATGGACGATGTACCACCAGTACATCTTGTCGACGGCGAGATTGGCCGGATTGTAGAACGCGAACAGGAAGAAGATCGCCACGCCCCACAGGCCGAACAGCAGGATGTTGGTCACCGTGGTCTTGCGACCCTTGAGCGCCGTCATCGTGACGTTGAACAGGAACATCAGGCAGACGACGACGATGCCGACCTTGATGATGAAGGGCTGCTCGAGAAACTCTCGGCCCTCATGATAGTGGAAAAGATAGCCGACCACGGCAGCCCCCGCGGCGTCGAAGAACATCCAGAACTGGATCTTGGCGAGCAGCGGGCTGTAGAGCTCGGTCTCGGTCTCCTCGGGCAGCAGGAAGTAGGTGGCGCCCATGAAGCCGATCAGCGACCACACGATCAGCGCGTTGGTGTGGATCATGCGGACGATGTTGAAGGGAAGCAGGACCGACAGCGTGTTCGGCAGCACGTAGATCGTGCCGGCGAGCAGGCCGAAGATGACCTGAGCGAGGAAGAGCGTCAGCGCGCCGTAGAAATACAGCATCGCGACCTTCTGGGTCTCATATCTCATCGCGGATCTCTCTCATGACGGGGGCGGGATGCCGGCTCAGCCGGCCTTGTTCGGCGGCCAGTCCTGGCGCTTGATCGTGTCGGTCCATTGCAGGAAGTCCGCGAGGTCGTTGAGCTCCTGGTCGGACAGATTGAACTGCGGCATCTGCCGGCGGCCGGGCGCACCGGAGGGTTGCGACTGCATCCAGGATTTCAGCATCTCGCGCGCGGCGGCCGGGTCCTGCCTGCCGCCCCAGCGGTCCCAGACATTGCCGACCTCTGGCGCGAAATAGGCGCCCTCGCCGAGCAGCGTGTGGCAGTTGATGCAGGAGTTTTTCTCCCAGACGTGCTTGCCGCGAGCGACGCCGTCGGACAGCGTCGACGCACTGGTCGAGGTCGTGACCATGTAGTAGTGGCTGTGCGCTGTGAGCCCGAGGAAGATCGCAAAGAAGAAGGCCGAACCGCCGTAGAAGACGTTCCGCGCGGCCGACTTGGTCAGGCGTTCCGCCATGACACGTCCTTTCCGTTTGGTGAAGATCGATGGTGAAGACAATCTACCGGCGCTGCCGAGAGTCTCTTTGTCGCGGCGCAAGCAGCACGGCGATGGCCTGTCAGACCAGCGCGCGGAGCGCCACCGCGAGCCCGGCGAGCGCGACCAGACCTAGGAGCCACGCAGTGGAGCAGGCCGCGCCACAGCGCGGGCGCATGGCGCAGGCCGAAAAATCCAGCACGATCACCCTGCCCTTTGCCAACGCGAGCGCGAGCACGAGGGCATCGGCGAGCCAGCGATTCGGCAGCAGCAGCGAGGCCGCGAGCGTGGCGATGGCGAGGCTTAGCAATTGAAGCCAGGCGAGCGTGAGGCGATCGAGGACCATGCCTCATCCCACCAGATAGAGGATCGGGAACATCACGATCCAGACCAGGTCGACCATGTGCCAGAACGCCGTCCCGGTCTCGACGCTGTTGGGCGCGGCATGACGACCGACGATTCCGAGGATGACCATCCCGAGCACGACGTGAAGCAGATGGAAGCCCGTGAGCAGAAAATAGAGCGTGAAGAACGGCGATGTCTCCAGGCCTGCGCCGGCGGCAATCTCCCTGCCATACTCGGTCAGCTTGACGGCAATGAAGGCCGCGCCGAGCAGGATTGCCAGCATGATCCAACGCCGTGCGGTGGGCGGCGATGCGCCTCTCGCCGCGGCCGCCCCGCGCGCCGCAGCCCAGCCGCTCGTCACGAGCACGATCGTGTTCAATGCGGCGAGAGGTCCGTCCAGCATGGCCTGCCCGGCTGCGAACACGACTGGATTGACTGCGCGCGCCACGACGAAGGCGCCGAGCAGCAGGCCGAAAGCGACGAGCTCGCTGAGGATCAGGACCCACATCATGGGGTCGCCCGGCAACCCGTCGAGCACGCCCCAGCGCTCCGTTGGTTCCGGTTCGTATGTGAGTGCCGACACCGCCACCTCCGATCAGATGTCGGCAAAGCTAATCAAGGCAGCAGACATGCTCTTTGTCGGCGCACAAACAGCACGGCGCCTGGATGCGCTACGGGATCGGCATCAGGAGCATGTCCATGACCGAAGCGCAGCTCGGCCTCGTCACCGCCACCCCGATCATCGTCGTGTTTGCAGCCGCGCTGCGGCGCATGGGCGTGCTGTCGACCACGGGGACCGTGTCCGCGATCGCGCTCTCCGTTGCGATTGCGGTTGTCCTGTTCACCACGCAATAGCCGGCCTGGAACCTTTGCCGCCCTCGGGCGTCAGATCGTCCGGAGGTGCCGCATGGACGACAACCGGTTCGCAGAGCTGCTCGGAAACGCCGCCATCGGCGTCTGGGGCGACATGCCGCGCGACATCCAGGAGGCGCTGTTCGAGACGGCGATGCGCGGTCACGACGATCTGAGGCACGAACTCGCCAAGCTGCTTCACGACCGGCATCCGCGGACACAGCATCCGCCGCGTCCGGCTTGAGCGGTCTCATTCGCGATGATCATCAGCCCCGAACTGTGATGGCTCGTCGTATCCCTTGCGGCTGCTGTAGAACAACAGCACCGTCAGCCCGATCCCCACGATGAGCGAAAACACCACGCCGAGCGCGAGCGCGATCCAGCCCTCGGTCGGCATCGGATCGCCGGTCAGGGTCATGCCCTGATAGGCGAAGATGACGGCGGCGGCCAGAATCAGCAGCAATGCGACGACGATGGTGATCGGTCCTGCACGCATGGCGGCCGCACTCCTGACACGAGAACAGGACGCGACCATGATCGTTCCTAGACGGGTGCGGTAACGGCGGACGGCCGCAGTTCCGAAATTTGAGGACGGCGTCCCCACCCTTCTCGCTGCGCCGCCGAAAGCATCGCGCTGCATCCAATCGCGGCATCATCTGCTCAAGGGATGACGCGCGCTCCTCCGCGCCTTGCCGCGCGCCGCATGGCTGCTCTCGCGGCGGATCGCTAGGCGTCGGGGAACTTAGCTGATAACCATACCGGCTTCCTATCGGCAGCAGAGGACAAGGACCGGAGATGGACAACCGCAGCGAGATCTGGCGCGGCGTCGACGCGATCAAGACCCGTTTCATCGAGCTCAGCGACCGGGTGTGGAGCATGCCCGAGGTCTGCTACACCGAGGCCCGCTCGTCCGCCGAACACCTCGCCGAGTTGAAGCACCAGGGTTTTCGCATCACCGAAAAGGTGGCGGGCATTCCGACCGCGATGATGGGCGAATGGGGCGAAGGCGGTCCGGTCATCGCCTTCATGGGCGAATACGACGCCCTGCCCGGCCTCAGCCAGGAGGCCGGCGTCGCCGAGCACCGTCCGATCGAGACCGGCGGCCATGGCCATGGCTGCGGCCACAATCTCCTTGGCTCGGCGGCGCTGCTCGCCGCCACCGCCGTGAAGGACTGGCTCGCCGTCAACAAGGTTCCCGGCCGGGTGCGCTACTACGGCTGCCCGGCCGAGGAAGGCGGCGCCGCAAAGGCCTTCATGGTGCGCTCAGGCGCGTTCGAGGATGCCGACATCGCGATCACCTGGCATCCGTCGAGCTTCTGGGAAGTGGTGATGACGCCCTCTCTCGCCAACACGCGCGCGGACTTCATCTTCACCGGACGCACCTCGCATGCGGCCGCCTCGCCGCATCTCGGCCGCAGCGCGCTCGACGCGGTTGAGCTGATGAATGTCGGCGTCAACTACATGCGCGAGCACATGCCGAGCGACGCCCGCGTGCATTACGCGCTGCTCGACACCGGCGGCATTGCGCCCAACGTCGTGCAGGCGCATGCGCGCGTGCGCTACTCCATCCGCGCGCGCGACCTGCCCGGCATGAACGAACTGGTCGGGCGCGTGCACAAGATCGCGCAAGGTGCCGCGATGATGACCGAGACCAGGGTCGAGATGAAGATCATCTCGGCCGTCTCCAACATCCTGCCCAACACGCCGCTCGAAGAGGCGCTGCACGGGATCATGGAGGAACTCGGGCCGCCGCATTTCGACACGACCGACAAGGGTTTCGCCGGGCAGATCCAGGCGACCCTGACCGACAAGGACATCGAATCCGTCTACTACAGCATCGGCATGGACCCGACCGACAAGCCGCTGGCCGACTTCCTGGTGCCGCTGAACGCCAAGCGCAATCCGCAGATCGGCTCGACCGATGTCGGCGACGTCAGCTGGGTGGTGCCAACGGTGCAGGTGCACGCACCGACAGTGGCGATCGGCACGCCATTCCACACCTGGCAGGTCGTTGCGCAAGGCAAGACGCCGGCCGCGCACAAGGCGATGGTGCAGGCCGCCAAGGCGATGGCCGGTCTCGGCATCAAGGCGCTCAATGAGCCGGCGCTGATCGCAGCCGCCAAGGCCGACCTGAAGAAGCGGACGCTGCGCACGCCCTATGTCAGCCCGCTGCCCGCCGAGGTGGAGCCGCCGCTGACCATGTCGGTCGTTTGAGAGATAAACTGGGGGGGAACACGATGGCGAAAGCAGCGACAAAGAAGAAGCCGGCGGCGAAGACCGCCAAGCCGGCTCCGAAGCGCGTGGCCGCGCGCGCCACGGCCGACAGGAAGCCTGCAAAGGCGAAGCCGCAGGCCAGACCACAGGCGAAGGCAGCCGCGCCAAAGCCGCGGCTGCCGAGAGGACCGGTCTGGCAGTGGTCGGCGCTCGACACCGCCGCTGCGATCCGCTCCGGCGCGGTCTCCTCGGTCGAGGTGACCGAGGCTCATATCGCGCGCATGCATGAGGTCAATCCGAAACTGAATGCTGTCGTCGTCGATCTGTCCGAAGAAGCATTGAGAGCTGCGCGCGCCGCGGACAAAGCGCGCAACAAGGAGGGCCTGCTGCATGGCGTGCCCGTCACCATCAAGGAGAACGTGGACTACGAGGGCCGGCCAAACCCCAACGGCGTTCCGGCGCAGATGGGGATCATCGCGCCGTCGGACGCGCCCGTCGTGCGCAATCTCAAGAAGGCAGGCGCGATCGTGCTCGGCCTCACCAACACGCCGGAATTCTCATTCCGCGGCTTCACCGACAACCCGCTGCACGGGTTGACCTTGAATCCGTGGAATTCCGAGATCACCTGCGGCGGCTCGTCGGGCGGCGCCGGAGCTGCGGTCGCCGCCGGCATCGGCACCATCGCGCATGGCAATGACATCGGCGGCTCGCTGCGCTGGCCGGCGCATTGCAACGGCATCGTCACCATCAAGCCGACGCAGGGCCGCATCCCGGCCTACAACGAGAGCGCTGCGGCGGAGCGGCCGATGCTGTCGCATCTGATGTCGTCGCAGGGGCCGCTGGCGCGCAGCGTCGCCGACGTGAGGCTTGCGCTCGAGGTGATGAGCCGGCGCGATCCGCGCGATCCCTGGTGGGTGCCTGCCCCGCTCGAAGGCGATAAGCCGAAGCGGCCCATCAAGGTTGCGCTCGCCAGGATCCCAGATGACATGGAGGTCGATCCTGCGGTGAGCGCCGCGCTGCGGCAGGCGGCAGATCACCTGGAGCGCTCGGGCTACCGGGTCAGCGAGGTCGAGGTCCCCGACATCTCCGGCGTCTGGCAAAACTGGTGCGACGTCATCACCAACGAGGTCGTGGTGATGCAGGAGGCCAAGATGCTGGCGGTCACCTCCGAGGACTTCCACAAGGCCTGGGGCGGCATGCGGGCCAAGGCCGAGATGCTCGATCTCGCCGGCTGGATGAATGCGACAGCGCAGCGCTCCACCCATATCCGCGCCTGGCAGATGTTCTTCGAGGAGTATCCGGTGGTGCTGGCGCCGACGACGGTCAAGCCGACGCCGGGCCCGCGCGAGGATACGGTGAGCCCGGAGCGCGTGCGCGAGATCTTCTTCAACGAGATCCGCTTCATCTCGGCCATCAACGTGCTCGGCCTGCCCGGCGCGGTGGTGCCGGTGGCGGTTCACAATGGCCAGCCGATCGGCGTGCAGCTGATCGCCGGCCGCTATCGCGAGGATCTCGCGCTCGATGCCGCCGCGGCGATCGAGAAGCGCGCGGGCATGCTGGTGCGGCAGCTCTGGGAGCGGATGGCTTAGTCTCGCGGCGGCCCGAGGACCCCTGGTTCTCGGGCCGTCATGTTTCCGACATCGCCTCAGCCCCGATTGTCGAAAGTCGAACACTGACGCCCGTCCCGTCAACCCTCGGGTTGACGGGACGTCGCCGACCTGTCTATTTTGATGTATACGAATGAATATAGCACGGCATCGGTACGGGCCGCTGCGCCGGAACGGGACTTGCAATTCACCCAAGCGAACCCGTCTCTGTCGATATGAACGAGGACAATTGTGATGAGATCGATGCGCTTCGTCGCCGCTGCTCTGTGCGCGGCTGCCACTCTCCTGACTGGCGCAACTGCGTTCGCCGGGAGCGCCAACATCGCGGTGGCCGCCAACTTCACCGAGCCGGCCAAGGAGATCGCCAGCCTGTTCAAGGCCAAGACGGGACACGAATTGGTGCTGAGCTTCGGCGCATCCGGACAGTTCTACACCCAGATCAAGGAGAACGCGCCGTTCGCGATCCTGCTCTCCGCCGACGACGAGCGGCCGAAGAAGCTGGTCGACGAGGGCCTCGGCGTCGCCGAGAGCCGTTTCACCTACGCGATCGGCAAGCTCGTGCTGTGGAGCAAGCGATCCGAGCACGGTGAAGGGCGAGGAGACCCTGAAGGCGAACGCGTTCAACAAGCTGTCGATCGCCAATCCCGCCGCGGCGCCCTATGGCGCCGCCGCGATAGAGACGCTGAAGGCGCTCAAGCTCTATGAGACGATCCAGCCCAAGATCGTCCAGGGCAACACGATCTCGCAGGCGTTCCAGTTCGTCGATACAGGCAATGCCGAGGTCGGCTTCGTCGCGCTGTCGCAGCTGATGCCGAATGCCGGCGGCTCGCGCTGGCTGGTGCCACAGAACCTCTACAGCGAGATCCGCCAGGATGCCGTGCTGCTGAAGGCATCCGCCGGCAACGAGGCGGCGACCGCGTTCCTGACCTTCCTCAAAACTCCGGAAGCCCGTGCGGTCATCGAGAAGTTCGGCTATGCTCTGGACCCGAAGTCCGGCAGCTGAGCGCTCACGTCGATGAACTTCCAAGGATGAACTTGCACGTCCCGGCCGATATCTGGCAACCGGTCAGTCTGACCCTCGAATTGGCGGCGATCACGACCGTCATTCTGATGATCGTGGGAACACCGATCGCATGGTGGCTGGCGCGGTCGCAGGCGTGGTGGAAAGAGGCGGTCGCAGCCCTGGTGGCGATCCCGCTGGTGCTGCCGCCGACCGTGCTCGGCTTCTATCTCGCTGGTCGCGCTCGGCCCGAGCGGTCCGGGCGGGGCGCTGGCTTCGTTGTGGGGCGCACGCACCCTCGCCTTCACTTTCCCGGGCCTCGTGATCGGCTCGGTGCTGTTCTCGATGCCATTCGTGGTGCAGCCGATCCGCAACGCCTTCGAGGCCATGGGCGAGAAACCCCTGGAAGCAGCCGCCACGCTGCGGGCCACGCCCTGGCGCGCGTTCTGGACGATCGCCGTGCCGCTGGCGAGCCCCGGCTTCCTCACCGGCGCAATCCTCGGCTTTGCCCACACCGTCGGCGAGTTCGGCGTCGTGCTGATGATCGGCGGCAACATTCCCGGCAGGACGAAGGTGCTGTCGGTCGCGATCTACGATTATGTCGAGACCTCGCAATGGACCGAAGCCTCTGTGCTGGCGCTCGGCATGGTCGTGTTCTCGTTCGGCGTCATTCTGACGATGATGCTGATCGAGAAGAAGATGACGCGACGCGCGTGATGAGCACCGTCAAGGTCGATTTCCGCGGTACGCTCGGGCGCTTCGAGCTGAACGCACGGTTCGAGGTGCCGGCGCGCGGCGTCACTGCGATCTTCGGCCCGTCCGGCTGCGGCAAGACCGCCGTCATGCGCAGCATCGCCGGCCTCAATCGCCTGGACGGACGATGCTCCGTCGCCGGTGACGTCTGGCAGGACGAGAAGACCTTCCGCCCGGTGCACCGGCGCCCGATCGGCTACGTGTTCCAGGAAGCCAATCTGTTTCCGCATCTCTCCGTCCGCCGCAACCTGATGTACGGACATCCCGGCCCGTCCGGCCCCTCCGCCATCGGCTTTGATGAGGTCGTGTCGCTGCTCGGCATTGCCAAGCTGCTGGAGCGCTCGCCGCGCCATCTGTCCGGCGGCGAGCGGCAGCGTGTGGCGATCGGCCGGGCTCTGCTCAGTCAGCCGAAGCTGCTGCTGATGGACGAGCCGCTGTCGGCGCTCGACCAGATGACCAAGGACGAGATCCTGCCCTATCTGGAGCGGCTGCATGCCGCGCTCGACCTGCCGATCCTCTACATCAGCCACGATATCGCGGAGGTCGAGCGGCTCGCCGATCAGCTGGTGCTGATGCGCAACGGCAGCGTTCTGGCGTCGGGCCCGCTGTCCGTGCTCCAAGCCGACCTGACACTGCCGCTCGCGCTCTCCCGCGATGCTGCGGTGAGTCTCGATGCCACCGTTCTGAAGTACGACGCCATCGACGGCATGGTGACGCTTGCGGTGCCGGGCGGGCATTTTGTGCTGCCGGCCGAGCCGCTTGCGTCCGGAACAAGCCGCCGCCTGCGCGTGCTGGCCGACGACGTCAGCCTCGCCGTGGAAACGCCGAGCCGCAGCACCATCGTCAACGTGTTGCGCGCGAAGATCCTGGAAATCCGCAGCCAGTCGGACCACCGCGTCACCGCCCTGCTCGGCCTCGGCGAGGACGGTGAGGGCGCGCGATTGCTGTCGCGGGTCACCCAACGCTCGTGGACCGAGCTCGGCCTGCAGGCAGGGCTTGCCGTCTACGCCCAGGTCAAGGGCGTCGCGCTGGTTCGGCGCGAAGAGCCCATCGCCTGACCAGCACGGCCGACCTCCCCCACCATCGCAACGGATGTTGTATAAGCGACAATATAGCGTCCTATGTTATATCATTAACAATACAGCTTTTGATCTAACGAACCGACGCCTGCCTGCTTTTCCTCAATGCAATGAACAAGTTGGGCGGCGCCCAACGATCTGGCCCGCGGCTTGCTCATTCGATCTCGCAACACGAGGTCATCAGCATGAAAGCCGCCGCCGTCACTTGGCATCCGAACGCGCCCAAGCCGCTCGCGCTGGTGCTGGGCACCAACGAGATCGCCTCCGCGATCGCGGCCAAGCTCAACCAGGTGCGCTTCGCGCTGGTCCTCTGTCACGACGCCTTTCCGCCGGTGATCCGACGCGGTATGGCGTTTCACGACGTCCTGTACGGTGAGGCCTGCGACGTCGATGGCGTGATCGGCTGCCGGGCCGAGGGCATCGCGGACGTCGTGCGCATTCATCGCGAGCCCGGCCGGGTCGCCGTCACCGGGATGCATCTCACCGACATCATCGCGTTCCGCTATCCCGCGGTCATCGTCGACGCACGGATGCAGAAGCATCTGGCCACACCGGATCTGCGCGGCGTTGCCGGCATCGCCGTAGGCATCGGACCGCGCTTCGCGGTCGGGCACAATTGCGACATTGCGATCGAGACGCATCCTTGCGAGACCGGCGCGATCGTGGCGCACGGCACCACGCGCGACGCGGACGGCAAGGCGCGCGCGCTCGGCGGCGCCGGCCGCGAGCGCTTCGTCTATTCCGATCAGGACGCCGTCTGGCATACGCCGCTCGACATCGGCACCCGCGTCTACAAAGGACTGCAGCTCGGATCGCTCGGCGGCACGCCGGTGCTGGCGCCGCTCGATGGCGCACTGCGCGGCATCGCGCGCGACGGTTTGCGCGTGCCGGCCAACGTGAAGCTGCTGGAGATCGATCCGCGCGGCCGCCACGCCGCATGGACCGGCATGGACGACCGCGGGCGATCGATCGCCGCGAGCGTCGTCTCGGCTGTCCACGAGATCATGCAAACCGGTCGGAAGGCGGGCCGCGTCTCCGCCGATGTGTGAGGAGGACTGCCATGGGTGTCGCTGAAGTCGGGACGTGTCAGATCGTGGCGCTGCAGGGCGCTGCGTCCACCATCATTCAGGATCTGCTCGATGAGCTCGCCACGCGGCTCGCAGGCGTGGGGCTGCGCGTCTCCGGCGTGATCGAGAGCAGCGCCGACAAGAACAAGCCGTGCAAGGCCATGATGCTGCGCAGCCTCGATGACAACCGTATGTTCTCGATCTCGCAGGATCTCGGCCCGGGATCGCAGGCCTGCAATCTCGATCCCGAAGGATTGGTGCTGGCCTGCGCCGCCGTCCAGCAGTCGATCGCGCGTGGCACGGATGTCGTGATCCTCAGCAAGTTCGGCAAGCAGGAGGCGGCGGGAGGTGGCCCTCGCCGACGCCTTCGGCTCGGCGATCTCAGCCGGGCTTCCGATCATCACGGCGGTATCGCCCGCGATGATGGAGGCGTGGACGCGCTTCGCCGGCGTGTTCGCCGAATGCGTCTCCGTCGATGTCGCGCGCCGTTCCGGCTGGATCGAGGCGTGGTCCGGCCGCATGGTGACAGCGCGAAGCCCGCGTGACATGATCGGCTCACAACGCGAGCGGATCGGAACAGGATGAAGCGCGAAGCTCAGATCGCATTGACCATCACTTTCGGCAACGGCGGAAGTCTGTCGCCCGAGGATCTGCTGCTGATCGACTTCATTCGCCGGGAGCGCTCGATCCTCGGCGCCGCGCGCGCGAGCGGCATCTCATACCGCAAATGCTGGCTGATGGTCGACGCGCTCAACCGCACCTTCGAGACGCCGGTGTTCGAGACTTCATCCGGGGCGACGGGGCGGCGGCGCCGAGATCACGCCGTTCGGCGAGCGGCTGATCGCGCTGTATCGCTCGATGGAGCGGCGCACCCGCACGGCCACCGCTGCGGCGCTCGCCGAGCTGCAGAAGGCTACCGATCCCCGCTATCAGAAGCGGGCCAGCGGCGCGGCCGAGGCAACTCCGAAGGCCGAACCGCGCCGGGTCCGATCGCGACGCTCTTGATCATCGCCCAGGCCGACAGATCCGGCTCCAACGCCAGCCGCTCGACCGATTCCAAGGTCACGAGCGCGTGGAGCCTGGTCGCGCCGAGATCGAAAGTCACGCGCACATAGGGCGGATCGAGCGGCAGGATCTCCTCGATCCGGCCCGGCAGCCGGTTGGTGATCGAGACATCCATCGGCCGCGACAGCGCGATCGACACGTCGCGCGCCTCGATGGTCACGGAGACGCCGGCGTCAACAGCGGCATCGACCATCGGCACGCGCAACTCGCCGTCGGCGAAGAACAGCGTCGACATGCCGTATTGCGGATCATGGCGCAGCACGCGCGCCGGCACCGTCGTGCTGAGCACGACGGACGAGGCCGACGACGATGCAGACTGGCCGGTCATCGCGCAGCAGCCTCCACGGCCTCAGGGCCGGTCGTGATCGTACAGGACGCGGACGCGAATCGTGCCTTCCACCGCGCGCAGCTCCGACAGCAGCGCCTCGCCCTCACCGCCGACCACGTCGGTCTCGAGCACGACATAGCCGACCTCGGGGTCGGTCTGCAGATATTGCGCGAGGATGTTGATGTTGTGCCGCGCCACCGCCTCGTTGACCTGGCGCAGCACGCCCGGCACGTTGCGGTGGACGTGGATGAAGCGCGTGCCGGTCGGGCGGGCCGGCAACTGCACCTGCGGGAAGTTCACGGCGCCGAAGGTCGAGCCGACATCGGAATAGTCGATCAGCTTGCGCGCAACCTCGCCACCGATGCGGTCCTGCGCCTCCTCGGTGGAGCCGCCGACATGCGGGGTCAGGATCACGTTGGGCAGGCCCTGCAGCGGCGAGACGAACGGATCGGCGTTCGATGCCGGCTCCACCGGGAACACGTCGACGGCAGCACCTGAGAGCTTGCCCTCGCGCAATGCGCTGGCCAGCGCCTCGATGTCGACCACGGTGCCGCGTGAATTGTTGATCAAATAGGCGCCGTCCTTCATGTGACGGATCTGGCGCTCGCCGATCATGTTGGCGGTTGCCGGCGTCTCCGGGACATGCAGCGACACGACATCGCTCATCGCCAGGAGCTCGTCGAGGCTCTCGACTGGCTCCGTATTGCCGTGTCGAAGCTTGTCGGTGAGATCGAAGAAGATCACCCGCATGCCCATGGCCTCGGCGAGGTTCGACAGCTGCGAGCCGATGTTGCCATAGCCGACGATGCCGAGCGTCTTGCCGCGCACCTCGCGGCTGCCGTTGGCCGACTTGTCCCAGCCGCCGCCATGCGCCGACACCGAGCGCGGGAAGATGCGGCGCATCAGCATCACGACTTCGGCGATCGTCAGCTCGGCGACGCTGCGGGTGTTCGAATAGGGCGCATTGAACACGGGGACGCCGAGCCGCTTCGCGGCATCCAGATCGACCTGGTTGGTGCCGACGGAGAAGCAGCCGACCACCATCAGCCGGTCGGCCGCCTGCAGCACGTCGGCGGTGAGATGCGTGCGCGAGCGAATGCCAAGCATGTGCACGCCCGACAGCATCCGCTTCAACTCCGCCGAACCGAGCGCCTTCGGCAGCCGCTCGATTTCCGTGTAGCCGTTGGCCTCGAACATGCGGACGGCCGAGTCGTTCACGCCCTCGAGGAGCAGAACGCGGATCTTTTGCTTGGGAAGCGATAACGGCATGGGCCTGGCCTGATTCAGTCGTGGATGTGGCGTAGTGTAGCGGTTGTTACAGTCGCGATGCGTTGAAACTTGGTGAATGCGACGCGGCAGGGTGGCTTTCTGTCGCTTTCTCAGGGTCTTGTCCACTCCGTCGCGGCCTTTTGACCGGCGATGCAAAATCAGCGCCTGGCATACCTTCCGCGCTGCACGGTCCGCACTGCAACAACCGCAGATCGTTGTTTTGGCTGCTGACAAACCATGCGAGCAGAGCTAGCCTTTCCTCCAATCACAAAATCATCGGGAGGTCAGCATGTCAGACGGGGTTGTCGAGACACGCGCGTCGGAGGCGTCGGGCGGTGAAACGCAGACGGTCGATGTCGCCGTCGTGGGTGCCGGATTTGCGGGGCTTTACCTGCTGCACCGCCTGCGCAAGGCGGGCTTCTCGACCGTGGCGCTGGATACGGCCAACGACGTCGGCGGCACCTGGTACTGGAACCGCTATCCCGGCGCGCGCTGCGACATCCAGACCGTCGACTACAGCTACACCTTCGATCCCGAGCTCGAGAAGGCCTGGCAATGGTCGGAGAAATACGCCACCCAGCCGGAGATCCTGCGCTATCTCGGCTTCGTCGCCGACCGCTACGATCTGCGCCGCGACATCCGCTTCGGCACCCGCGTCCTCGGCGCCTCCTGGGATGATGCAAGGGAGCGCTGGCTGCTGACGACCGACAACGGACCCGCCGTCTCCTGCCGCCACTACATCATGGCGACCGGCTGCCTGTCACAGCCGAAGCCGCCGGAAATCGACGGTGTGCACGACTTCAAGGGCGAGATCTACTTCACCAGCCGCTGGCCGCATGACGGCGTCGACCTCCGCGGCAAGCGCGTCGCCGTGATCGGCACCGGCTCGTCCGGCATCCAGTCGATCCCGATCATCGCCGAGCAGGCAGCGCAACTGACGGTGTTCCAGCGCACGCCGAACTTCGCTCTGCCGGCACATAACGGCCCGCTGCCCGCGGACCGTGCCGCGCAGCTGGCGCAGGATCGCAACGCCCTGCGCGAACAGGCGCGCTGGTCGCTGACCGGCGTGCCGATCCCGCCAGCGACCGAGTTCAGCTGGGCGATGAGCGAGGCCGAGCGCCGCGAGCGATTCGAGAAGCTGTGGGCCTCCGGCGATCTCGTCGGCATGCTGACGCAGCTCTGGGCCGACCAGGGCGTCGATGCCGACGGCAACGCGCTGCTCGCCGATCTCATCCGCGAGAAGATCCGCGAGATCGTCAAGGATCCTGAGACGGCTGAAGCGCTGACACCTTACGATCATCCGTTCGGCGCCAAACGGCCGTGCCTCGATACGCACTACTACGCGACGTTCAACCGTCCGAACGTCACGCTGGTCAACCTGCGCAAGGAGCCGATCACCTCGATCACTTCAAACGGCATCACAACCGACAAGCGCAGCTTCGACATCGACGTCATCGTGTTCGCGACCGGCTTCGATGCCATGACCGGCGCGATCCGCGCCGTGCATCCGATCAAGGGGCGCGGCGGCAAGTCGCTCGACGACAGCTGGGCCGATGGCCCGGAGACCTATCTCGGATTGACCGTCGCCGGCTTCCCCAATCTATTCCTGATCACCGGTCCCGGCAGCCCATCGGTGCTGTCGAACATGGCGGTGTCGATCGAGCAGCATGTCGACTTCGTGGTCGATCGCCTCGCGGAGATGCGCGACAACGGCTTCACCACCATCGAGCCGACCGAGACGGCGCAGGCCGGCTGGATGCGCCACATGGCGGACTGCTCCACGGTGACACTGCATCGGCTCGCCAACACCTGGTACACAGGCGCCAACGTGCCGGGCAAGCCGCAGGCGTTGATGCCCTACACCGGCGGCGTCGGGCCCTATCGCGGCATCTGCAACGAGATCGTCAGCCGCGGCATGCTCGGCTTCAAGCTGACCGGCCCGAACGGCGCGACCCAGTGCAACGACGGCGAGATCGTGAAGCTGCAGCCGGATGTCCGGCTGGTGCTGAACATGCTCGCCGAGATGAACCTGCCGCCGATCGAATCGATGGGCGCGGCGGGAGCCCGCGAGTTCGTGACGCAGTTCAATGCGGCAAGGCCGCCGGGACGTCCCGTCGGCGAGGTGAAGGACGGCACCCTGCAAGGCGCCGAGGGTCCCCTCGCCTACCGCCTCTACCGGCCGGCGACGCCCGGCCCGCATCCGATCGTCGTGTACTTCCATGGCGGCGGCTGGGTGCTCGGCGACGAGCAGTCGGATGATCCGTTCTGCCGCGACATGTGCCGCCGCTCCAACATGATCTTCGTCAGCGTGAACTATCGCCATGCGCCGGAGCATCGTTTTCCCGCCGCAGCCGAGGACGGCTACGCCGCGACCAAGTGGGTTGCCGAGCACGCCGCCGAGCTCGGCGGCCGCGAGGGCCCGGTGCTGGTCGCCGGCTGGAGCGCCGGCGGCAACATCGCCGCCGTGACTTGCCAATTGGCGCGTGATCGCGGCGGGCCAGCGATCGGCGGCCAGCTCTTGGTGTGCCCCGTTACTGACTGCAGCTTCGATCGCCCGTCCTACGTCGAGAACGCCGCTGGCTACTTCCTGACCCGCGGCTTGATGTTCTGGTTCTGGGACATCTACTGCTCGCCCGCAGACCGGACCGATCCACGCGTGTCGCCGCTGCGCGGACAGTTGAAGGGCCTGCCGCCGGCCTACATCGTCACCTGCGAGTTCGATCCGCTGCGCGACGAGGGCGTCGCCTATGCGGAAGCCCTCGCCGCCGCCGGCGTACCGGTCGGACAGCTCAAGGCCCGCGGCCATTTCCATTCGTCGCTTACGATGGTCGACGTCGTCATCACCGGCGTCGGCGGCCGCATGCGGATGGCGGAGGCGCTGCAGGCGTTCACCCAGACTGCGGAAGAAGGCGAATCGCCGGAGATCAACGCCGCCGCGAGCTGACCAGCGGAGGCCGCGGCCGAGCCGCATCGCAACGGCCCGCAACTTCGCGGGCCGTTGCCGCGACGCGCAGCCTGCGTCGGATCGCCCACGCCGTCACCGAGACGACGAGCCACGCCGTCGTTGCGGCGCGACGAAGGCGGTCGCGGCGCTTCTCTGAACCGGCGTAGAGAATACGCGAACGCCAGCATGCTGCGACTGCCGGGCACCGCGCCTGAAGTGTCGACCGCAGCCGCTTCGCCAAGCGTCAAGAAGCCGTCATGGCGCGCGACCAACTCCAGCTCGCGGCTGCGATGGCCTCGTCATGGGCACGCACGGAAGCGACGGCGGTTTCTCGCACATCGCTCGCACTCATGCCCGGCTTGTACAGGCTGGAGCCGAGACCGAAGGCGCGCACACCGGCTGCAGCGAAAGAGGCGAGATTGTTGTCCGACACACCGCCGACGGCGCCGACCACGACGCCTTTCGGCAGGACGGCAAGTTGCGCTGCAATCCCCGACGGACCGAGCACTGACGCCGGAAAGTATTTCAGGGCCGAGGCGCCGCAATGCAGAGCAAGAAATGCCTCCGTCGGCGTGAAGACCCCGGGCATGGTCACCATGTCGTAGGCCTGCGCCGTCGCCAGCACTTCGGCATCGACGTTCGGGCTGACCATCAGACGCCCGCCGGACTCCGCGACACGCACGCAATCTGCGGCATTGACGACCGTCCCTGCACCGATCAGGCAGTCCTTGCCGAACCGAACGGCGAGGCGCTCGATCGAGACGAACGGATCCGTAGAGTTGAGGGGAACCTCGATCAGCTCGAAACCGGCCTCGATCAGGACATCGACGATGGCCTCGGCCTCGTCGGGCTTGATGCCGCGCAGGATCGCGACGAGCGACCGCTTGACATGCGGCCAGGCAACAGACTTTGTCATGGTCGGAAACGCGCTCCCCAGATCTGCCGCGCGGCCTTGACGAGGCCGCGCCGTGACGCCTGCTCGGCATCACATTCGTTCACGTCGAATCCAGCAGCGGCGAGCGCCGCGCGATAGAGCCGGCCGAGCCGGCCCGCTCCGATCAACCGGAGTGGAAGCTCGGCGCCAAACCGCGCCCTGGCATCGGCGATCTCACTGCCGATCAGGAGCCCGGAGAGCCTTGCAGCCCCAACGGACCGCTGCTCGAAACCGAGGAGCTGGGCTGCGCGGAGCCGGAACAATGCGTTGGTCAGTGCCGTCGGCGCGGCCAGCGTCATCGCGAGGCTCTCGCGGAACGCCGCGTCGTGCTCGACGATCGAGGCATCCGGTTCGACAGCGTGCAGCAAAATGCTAGCGCTGTGAGACGACCGCGAACAGCTCGCCAGTCATGTAGGTGGCAAAGTCGATCACAGCGCCGGTATCGATCCGGATCCATTTGCTGTGGGTGCCCGGAATGCAGACGAGCCCGGTGAAGTCCGGCTCGGTGACGCCGAGTAGTTGGGTTTCCTCGCCGCGCATCACGTCCGGCTGATCCGCCCGCGCCTGCGCCAGTCCCGGCAGAATTCTGACATCGCCGTCCGTGTCGACGCGGATCGCGCCGGCGTGCAGCGCATCCAGACGGGTGGGCGTGCGCAGATACGGCGCCTCGACCCAGCCCTGCCGCGCGCCGGCCATGCCGCAGATGAGCACCGGAACATCGGCCGGTGCGCCGAGCTTCGCCAGATGGTCGCGCAGCACCGGCGCAAAGCCCGATGGCGCGCAATGCAACATGCCCTCGCTACCGCGGCTCTCGGCCCGCTCCGTCCCGTCTCCGGCCATCAGCCAGGCACGGAAACTGGAGGTGCCCCAGTCGACGGCGATAAAGGCCGGCGTTGCTGACGAATAGGCGGCGGTCACGTCCTGCTCCCGAACAGTTCGACATCTGGCAATGACATGCCGGGCTGGCCGCGCAAACAACAAATTGCATCATGCACGATCATGCACGTTGTGATTCTTGTTTATACCTGATATCGGTCTGCCGATGTCAGACCTTCCACTGGCGCGCCGCGACCAGATCGCCGGCCGCCTCTCGGCGGGGCACGCGGTCGTCGCGGCTGCCCTGGCCCATGAATTCGGCGTCTCCGAGGATGCCATCCGGCGCGATCTTCGCGCGCTTGCCGCCGAAGGACGCTGCCGCCGGGTGTATGGCGGCGCCTTGCCGATCGCCGGCGGCATGACGCCGATGGCGGCGCGGATCGGGCAAGATCGCGAACGCAAGCTGGCGCTCGCCCGGACGGCCGCCCGCAGCATCGCGCGTGGCGAATTTCTCTTCCTCGATAGTGGCAGCACCAATCTCGCGCTCGCTGAAGTCCTGCCCGACGATTTCGATCTCACCGTCGCGACCAACGCCATCGACATTGCCGCAACCGTGCTGCACCGGCAGGACCTGCAACTGATCGTGATCGGCGGCTCCGTTCACCCCGCAGTCGGCGGCTGTGTCGACGCCGACGCCCTCATGCAGGTGCAGCGCTTGAACATCGACCGCTGCTTCATCGGCGCCTGCGCTGTATCGGCGCAAGGGGGCATCAGCGCGGTTGATCCGACTGACGCGGCGTTCAAGCGGACGCTGCTGTCGCTGAGCCGCGTCAGCGTCGCGATGGTCACCAACGAGAAGCTCGAGACCCGAGCCCCCCACCGTATCGCCGGCGCCAAGACGATCAGCCAGCTCACCGTCGAGCATGATGCGCCGGCGGCTCGGCTCGCCCTGCTCAAACGGGCGGGAGCCACCATCATGACGGCCGCCCCGCCGGAGTGACAGCGCCTTTCAGAAAGTCAGGAATCCTCCAAATGAGTTCTGATCACAGCGCCGCGCGGCTCGCGACCCGCCTGGCCTTTTTCGTCGCTGGCTTCGGCATCGCCTGCTGGGCACCGCTGGTGCCGTTTGCCAAACAGCGGCTCGGCGTCGATGATGCGACGCTCGGGCTGCTACTGCTCTCGCTCGGCGTGGGCTCGGTCGCATCGATGCTGGCCGCCGGACTGCTGAGCGCCCATTATGGCAGCAAGCCGGTCGTCATCGTCAGCGGCATCGCTCTCGCGCTATTCCTGCCGCTGCTGGCGATCGCAGCAACGCCAGCGACACTCGCGCTCGCATTGTTCGCCTTCGGTGCGGCGCTGGGCTCGCTCGACGTCGCGGTGAACATCCAGGCGATCGACGTCGAGCGGCTGAGCGAGCGTCCGCTGATGTCAGGTTTCCATGCCCAGTTCAGCATCGGCGGCTTCGCGGGCTCCGGCGTCATGACCGCGCTGCTCGCGTTCGACGTCGCGCCGCTGCTCGGTACACTCGCCTGCTGCGCGCCTCGCCTTGGCCGCGATGATCGCGGCTGCCCCGCAACTGCTGGCGAGCAAGCCCGCACGATCCGGTCCTCTGCTCGTACTTCCACATGGCGCGGTGCTGCTGCTGGCGGCGCTCGCGGCGATCATGTTCCTGGTCGAAGGCGCGATGCTCGACTGGAGCGCGCTGCTGCTCGCCGGTTCCGGGCGCCTGCCGGCCGCGCAGGCCGGATCGGGCTACATCATGTTTTCGATCGCAATGACCGCGGGGCGCCTCGTCGGTGATGCCGTGGTTGCCCGGATCGGTGATCGCGCAACATTGCTGGGCGGCAGCGCCATCGCAATCGCCGGCTTCGTCCTGTTGCTCACGGCTCCCTGGGTTGCTGCCGCCATGGCGGGCTTTGCGCTGATCGGCCTCGGTGCATCGAACCTCGTCCCGGTGCTGTTCCGCCGGGCCGGCGCGCAAACCGCGATGCCGGTCGGGCTGGCCGTCGCCGCCGTCACCACGGCAGGCTATTCCGGCGTGCTGCTGGGACCCGCCGGCATCGGCTTCGTCGCCGCGGCCACCAGCCTGTCGGCCGCATTCTGGATGTTGGCTGCGCTGCTGGTCGCCGTGCTGCTGAGCGCGCCTTTGGCCATGAGGACGTCGCCCTAGGAACGCCGTGCGCGGCTCCGGTTCGACCCGGCATCTGATGCCTCGGCCCTTCGTCTGCACGAAGCGACGTCGTCTGTCGCTGAGTTGCCGATCTCACGCCGAAGCCGAGCCATTTTGGAGCAGGCTCTCGCGCAGTTCCTGATAACGCGCACCGGTCTGCGGCTTGACGAACAGCGCCGCGACGATCGGATGCCGCGCCCTCAGCTCGCTCTCGATCGCAACGACGGTGCGCTCGATGTCGTCGGCGCG
Source organism: Bradyrhizobium oligotrophicum (assembly GCA_050641875.1). Lineage (GTDB taxonomy): Bacteria > Pseudomonadota > Alphaproteobacteria > Rhizobiales > Xanthobacteraceae > Bradyrhizobium > Bradyrhizobium oligotrophicum_B. The sequence goes on along the minus strand of CP192619.1, from coordinate 3,693,036 downwards.
CTGATCGTCCGCAAACTCGATGCTCAGCGCGACAACGACCTGCTGCGGTGACAGCTGCACCGTGAGCAGGCCATTGGCTGACCTGACGCCTTTCCTCTTGCGCGCGACAACGAGGATCGAACGCGCCAGCTCCGGGTCCGCGGGCTCGCCGATCAGGAGGCTCTTGCTTTCCCGTGCAAGCACCATCGAGGTCACCGCAAGCAGCACACCGATCAGGATCGATCCAATGCCGTCCCACGCCGGCTCATCGAAGGCGACGGCCGCAGCCGTGGCGGCAGCAGCGATAACGATGCCGATCAGGGCCGCGCTGTCCTCGAAGACCACCATGAAGGCAGGCGGGTCCTTGCTGCGCCTGAACGCCTCGAGATAGGAGAGACCCGGCGCAGCCGCGCGAAACCGCCGCACCGCCACCCACCAGGAGCCTGCCTCGAACACGAAGGAGAGCCCGAGCACGATGTAGTTCACCGTCGGATCTTCGATCGGCAACGGATGCATCAGGTGCGCCGCGCCTTCGTACAGCGAGACGCCGGCGCCCAGCGCGAACAAGAGCAGCGCAACGATGAAGCTCCAGAAGTAGAGCTCACGACCATGGCCGAGCGGATGCCGCTGGTCGGGCGGACGGCTCGCGCGATGGAAGCCGTAGAGCAGCAGGAGCTCGTTCGAGGTGTCGACGACGGAGTGGACCGCCTCGCTCATCATGGCCGAGCTGCCGGTCCAGACCGCCGCGGCGATCTTGGTGCAGGCCACGAGCAGATTGCCGGCAAGCGCGGCATAGACGGCAACCCTGGAGTCCGTGTTTGCCGCCATGTCGCCTGCCTGCTCTTCGCGCTCGTGCGCCGGGAAACGCGAGCTGCGGGGGATCGGTTCCCATGGCCCGCTTGCGGACGTCGCCGCGCCGGAGCAGGATCGTCCGATCCGCAACGGAGCAGAGTGGTGATGGCGCCGACAGATCAGGCGGGGGACGGACAGGGGCGTGCCGACGCAGTCGACCAAGACGCACATTTCCTGCGCCACAGCTTCGCCATCGCCCGCCGCGCGACATCCAACGGCAATCATCCATTCGGAGCGGTGCTGATCGCTGCCGACGGCCGCGTTCTGATCGAGGCCGAGAACGGCTACATGCCAGCTCATGACGCCACGGCCCATGCCGAGCGGCTGGTTGCGACCCGGGCTTGCGTGTCGATCGCGCCCGAGATCAGGGCGGCGGCCACGCTGTATTCGTCGGCGGAGCCGTGCGCGATGTGCGCGGGCGCCATCTACTGGGCCGGCATCGGGCGCGTGGTGTACGGCCTCGGCGAGCGGCGGCTGCGCGACCTCACCGGCAACCACCCGGAGAACCCGACCCTCGACCTGCCCTGCCGCGACGTGTTCGCGAGCGGCCAGCGTGCAACCGAGGTCGTCGGCCCCCTGCTGGAAGAGGAAGCCGCGGCCGTACATGAAGGGGCCTGGGACAAATGAAGCAGGCGCCGCGACCCGGGCCGCGGCGCCTGTTTTGACTGCTGCAAACGGTATCAGAACTTCACGGTCACGCCCGAGTAGAGCGACGATTCGGTGCAGGCGCCCGTGGCGACGCGGCTGCCGCCGACACCTGCGACGGAACAGCCGACCGCGTTGTTGTGGTCGAGGCCGAACTTGTTCTGCCAGTAGCGATAGGCCACCCAGACGTCGATCATGTGGCTCTGCTTCTCCCCCACATCGCCTTCGACGCATCGAAGGTCAGGCGGATCGGCTCGGAGTTGAACTCGACCTTGGTCGGATAGACGCCGTTCGCAACGCTCGCCGGCAGCGGCTCGGTGTCCGTGCCCTTCTTGCCGTACCAGCCGGCTCGCCCCGAGATCGAGAAGAACTGCATGCTCTCAGGCAGGAAACCGAGATCCATGTAGTAGTTGGTCTCGACCGCCCAAGTCGGCTTGAACGAAGTATTGCCGTCGTTGATGCAGGGGTTCGACCAGCCGGCGCCACACTGCGAGAACGAGTTGTGGTTGGCGAACTCCCAATACATCAGGGGAGCGACGTTGAAATAGCCCTTGTAGGGCAGGTTGAACGCGAACTGCAGGCCGGCGACCACGTCACGTTTGGCGGCGCCGAAATAGCGGTTCTCGGTATTGGCATCCATGCCCACCTCGAACGAGATGTTCTGCAGCGGGCCCATCGTGAAGGCCTTGGTGTTGAAGATCTGGTTCCAGCCGAAGGTCGAGCGGAACAGGCCGTAGATCTCGGTCGCGCCGGCACAGCTCGCCGGCGTGAAGGCGAAGCCTGCGTTGGGCGACACGATCCCGCCGGTCTGCGTGCACGGCCCAGCGGGGTCGTTGTGGTCCGACTTGAACAGCGAGATCGTGAAGAAGTTGGTGCCGTAACCCCATACGTCGAAATGGGTGAACGAGTAGACCTGCTTGGCGGTCTTGGCGTTGAACGTGCCGTTGCCGTTTACGCTCCAAGCACCGGGCTGGCTGGCATCGAAGATGTAGGAGTAGCTGACACGATTATCGACGACGAGGAAGAACGGCACCTCGGCCGGAGCCTTCTTCGCGATCGCCTTGGCAGGCAGGTCAGCGGCCCCCGCGACTCCGATTGAAGTCAGCGCGACCGCGCCCAGCGCGACGGCCGCCGCGATTGTTTGACGTAACGACATTCAGGACACCCCCAATTGACAAGCCCAGATTCCCGACTTGCATGCACAGTTGCGCTGTTCCAGCGGTGGGAGAAGCCTCAACTTTCTCCAGGACTTGCCCGCGGTTTGATCAAGGTTCCGCCGTATTGCCGCGGCGACGACATCTGTCGCGAGCCTGGACATGGGACGATTGGCCGCGGTCGCGATGCTCCCAGACTCCGATCTTGTCGCTTCACATTGCTGAAGTTTTTCCGAAAACTCCCGCGTGGCCGTTCGCACGCTTTCGCGACCACGCCTGGACGTAAGCGCGTCTCTCGACGCGCATTGCATGACGCTGCTCATCCAACGTGCAGCGTGCTGCGGCGGATCGATTTCCCGCCTGGTGTCGCAAAAGTGCCACAGACTTTATCGTTCGCTCCGCTCGGTCGATTGCGGTGCGTGATGCTTGCAACCGGCGGCGCACTGCATTCGCCGATCGCCGCGCGATTGGCGCTTGGACAAGAGTTGGGCAGAGGATGGCGCTTTTCGCCTCTTACGCGCCGCGGCAAATTAGATCACAATTGAGGCATCTTCATTCCCCTGCCCCACGACGCAGCAAATGCCTGACCCCGCGCCGGCCGATCCGAACCCTACGCCTCCGCTCCTGCAGACGATCGGATTGACCAAGCGCTATGGCGACTTCGTTGCCAACGACAAGATCGACATCGAGATCCGGCCACGCGAGATTCACGCCCTGCTCGGCGAGAACGGCGCCGGGAAGTCCACCCTGGTGAAGACGATCTACGGACTGGTGCAGCCGAGCGCCGGTGAGTTGCGCTGGCAGGGTGCGCCCGTCAAGCTGTCCGGCCCGGCCGAGGCGCGATCTCTCGGCATCGGCATGGTGTTTCAGCATTTCTCCCTGTTCGACAACCTCACCGTGGCTGAGAACGTGGCGCTCGGGCTCGATGGCAAGGAGCCATTCAAGGCCTTGTCAGCGCGGCTCGCGGACGTCGCGCGCGACTACGGACTGCCGCTCGATCCGAAGCGCGACGTCTGGCAATTGTCGGTCGGCGAGCGGCAGCGCATCGAGATCGTGCGCGCGCTGATGCAGAATCCGAAATTCCTCATCCTGGACGAGCCCACCGCCGTGCTGACGCCGCAGGAGGCCGACCAGCTGTTCGTCGTGCTGGAGCGACTGAAAGCGGAAGGCCGCGCCATCCTCTACATCAGCCACAAGCTGGAAGAGGTCAAACGGCTGTGCGACACCGCCACCATCCTGCGCGGCGGCAGGAAGGTCGCGACCTGCAATCCGAAGCTGGAGACGGCTGCCTCGCTGGCCCGCATGATGGTAGGGACCGAGATCATGGACGTGAAGCCGCCGGCCGAGCGGCGCACCACCGTGCCGCGCCTGGTCGTCAATGATCTGACCCTCGCTCCGAGCGAGCTGCATGGCGTGGGCCTCAAGAACATTTCCTTCGAGCTGAAAGGCGGCGAGATCCTCGGCATCGCCGGTGTCGCCGGCAACGGCCAGGACGAGCTGTTCGCTGCGCTGTCGGGCGAACGCCTCGTCAAGGAGCCCGGCACGATCATCATCGACGGCCTCGCCTGCGGAAATCTCTCGATCACCCAGCGGCGCAAGATGGGCGCGGCGTTCGTGCCGGAGGAGCGGCTGGGGCACGGCACCGCGCCGCGGATGAGGTTGTCCGAGAATGCGCTGCTGACCGGACACGCCGCGAGCGACATGGTCCGGCACGGTTTCATCAACGCCGCAGCGACGTTGCGGACGGTCGATCTGACGACCGAGACGTTCGATGTCCGCAAGGCCAAGCGCGATCCGGAAGCGGCGAGCCTGTCCGGCGGCAATCTGCAGAAGTTCGTCGTCGGCCGCGAGATCCTGCGCACGCCGGCGGTGCTGGTCGTCAACCAGCCGACCTGGGGCGTCGACGCAGGCGCCGCCGCGATCATCCGCCAAGCGCTGATCGATCTCGCCAGCGCGGGCGCTGCCGTCCTCGTCACCAGCCAGGACCTCGACGAACTGGTCGAGATCGCCGACCGCATCGCGGTGATGTTTCACGGACACTTGTCGGAGGCGCTGCCACGCGCGGAGGCGACGCGGGAAAGGCTCGGCCTGTTGATGGGCGGCGCCAGCATCGAGAAGGAGGCGGCGCATGCAGCTCGTGCTTGAGAAGCGCGCCGAGCGATCGCGCACCATCGCGCTGGTCTCGCCGCTGATCGCGATCGGACTGACGCTGGTCACGATGAGCGTGCTGTTCGCCGCGCTCGGCAAGAACCCGATCACCGCGCTCGGCGTCTACTTCATCGCGCCGCTCACCGACGGCTATTCGCTGCAGGAGATCGCGGTGAAGGCCACGCCGCTGGTGATGATCGCGATCGGCTTGTCGCTGTGCTACCTCGCCAACGCCTGGAACATCGGTGCCGAGGGCCAGTTCCTGATCGGAGCCGTGGCCGGCAGCTGGATCGCGGTGAAGACGCAAGGCACAGAGGCGGGACACTGGGTGTTGCCGGCGATGCTGGTCGCCGGCGCCGCAGCCGGCGCCCTCTACGCGCTGATCCCGGCGCTGTGCCGGGTCAAGTTCGGCGCCAGCGAGATCCTCATCAGCCTGATGCTGGTCTATGTCGCCGATCTCCTGCTCGACTATCTCGTTCGCGGCCCCTGGCGCGATCCCGCCGGCTTCAACTTCCCCACCACGGCGGAGTTCGATCCGGTCGCCACCGTACCGGTGCTGATCGAGGGCGGACGCCTGCATCTCGGCAGCATCATCGCGCTGATTGTCGTTGCCGGCGCCTTCGTGCTGCTCGAGCGAACCATCAAGGGGTTCGAGATCCGAGTCGTGGGCGCGGCGCCGCGTGCCGCGCGGTTCGGTGGCTTCAATGCGAACCAGCTCATCCTTCTGACGTTCGCCATGTCAGGCGCATTGGCCGGTCTCGCAGGGATCATCGAGGTGGCGGGACCCATCGGACATCTGCAGCCTGGCATCTCGCCGGGCTATGGCTTCACCGCGATCATCGTGGCGTTCCTCGGACGGCTCAATCCGGTTGGAATATTCATTGCAGGGCTTTTTCTTGCGCTGACGTTCATTGGCGGCGAGCAGGCCCAGATCACGATGAAGATTCCGCTCGATGTGACCAAGGTGTTCCAGGGCATCCTGCTGTTCTACGTGCTCGCCTGCGATTCGCTCATCCTCTACCGTTTCAAGCTCGTCTTCGCCGCGCGGCAGGTGCAAAGTGGTGCTGGTTGAAGCAATCATCCTGTCGGTGCTCGCCGCATCGACGCCGCTGCTGCTGGCGGCCACCGGTGAACTCGTCACCGAGCGCTCGGGCGTCCTCAACCTCGGTGTCGAGGGCATGATGATCGTCGGCGCGGCCTGCGGCTTCGGCGGGGCCTGGCTGTCCGGCTCGATCATCGTCGGCGCGTTGTGCGGCATCGTCGCCGGCATGCTGATGTCGCTGATCTTCGCGTTCATGACCCTTGGCCTCGCCGTGAACCAGGTGGCGACGGGCCTCGCGCTGACCATCCTCGGCACCGGTCTGTCCGGCCTGATCGGCGCGCGCTTCGTCGGCGAACGCATCAGCACCGCGCCACACCTCTCCATTCCCGGCCTCAGCGACATCCCGCTGGTCGGCCGCATCATGTTCGGAGAGGACGCGTTCGTCTATCTGTCGCTCGCCTTGATCATCGCCGTCTGGTGGTTCCTGTACCGCACCCGTGCCGGCCTGGTGCTGCGGGCCTGCGGCGACAACCATGTCTCCGCCCACGCGCTCGGTTATCCCGTGCTGCGCATCCGTTTGCTCGCGGTGCTGTTCGGCGGCGGCTGCGCCGGGCTCGCCGGCGCCTATCTGCCGCTCGCTTATACGCCGTTCTTCATTCCCGGCATGACCGCTGGGCGCGGCTGGATCGCGCTGGCGCTGGTCGTGTTCGCCTCCTGGCGGCCGGGCCGGCTCGTCATCGGCGCCTATCTGTTCGGCGCGGTGACGATCCTGCAGCTGCATGCGCAGGGCGCCGGCGTCGGCATCCCCTCGCAGTTCATGTCGGCGCTGCCGTACCTCGCCACCGTGATCGTGCTGGTGCTGCTGTCGCGCGCCCGCACCGGCGGCTCCACCGCGCCGGCGGCGCTGGGGACGGTGTTCGTGCCGGATCGCTGAAGCAATCACCCGGAGCGCCAGCGATGGGGCGCGGCGCTCTGGCTCACCTGGTTCTCCCCGACTGTTTGGAGATATTGACGATGATGAAAAGGCTTCTGGGGGCTGCCGCCGCGCTGGTGCTGGCGGGAAGCATCGCCGGCGTGGCGCACGCCGCCGACAAGCTGAAGGTCGGCTTCATCTATCTCGGACCGATCGGCGATCTCGGCTGGACCTATCAGCACGAGCTCGCGCGCCAGGCGCTGGTAAAGGAGCTCGGCGACAAGATCGAGACGACCTATCTGGAGAACGTACCGGAAGGCCCGGACGCCGAGCGCGCCATCGAGCAGTTGGTCCGCGCCGGCAACAAGCTGATCTTCACGACCTCGTTCGGCTACATGGATCCGACCCTGAAGGTCGCGAAGAAGTATCCCAACGTGCATTTCGAGCACGCCACCGGCTACAAGCGCGACAAGAACATGTCGACCTATTCGGCCCGCTGGTACCAGGGCCGCTACATCCAGGGCATCATCGCCGGCAAGATGTCGAAGGCCGGTGTGCTCGGCTATATCGGCTCGTTCCCGATCCCGGAGGTCATTTCGGGCATCAATGCCACCATCATCGGCGCGCAGACGGTCAACCCGAACATCAAGGTCAAGATCATCTGGGCCAACACGTGGTTCGACCCGGGCAAGGAAGCCGACGCCGCCAAGGCGCTGATCGACCAGGGCGCCGACATCATCATGCAACACACCGACAGCCCCGCCGCCATGCAGATCGCAGCCGAGCGCGGCAAGCTCGCCTTCGGCCAGGACTCCGAGATGATCAAATTCGGCCCCAAGGCGCAGCTCACCTCGATCCTCGACACCTGGGGCCCCTACTACATCGCGCGCGTCAAGGCCGAGCTCGACGGCACCTGGAAGTCGGAGGACACCTGGGGCGGCCTCGATTCCAAGATGTTCGAGATGGCGCCCTATACCAACATGCCCGACGACGTGAAGAAGCTGGCCGAGGAGACCCAGGCCGCGATCACCGCCGGCAAGCTGCACCCGTTCAAGTGTCCCGTGCTCGGCCAGGACGGCAAGGAGATCGAGTGCAAGGGCGGCGACCATCTCGCCGACGGCCAGATCCTCGGCATGAACTTCTACGTCAAGGGCGTCGACGACAAGGTGCCGGGCAAGTAGGCGCAGCACCCGGCAGGAACTCTCCCCACACGCCGGGGAGAGTTCTCGATCGAATATTTTCCAACGCTGCGCGCTTCACCCTCCCCGCATGGCCTTGGCTGCCGCGCTGTGCCGGTCGATCAAGCCGCCGACGTCCAGTCCCGGAATTGCACCGTCGATCACGGTCCACCGGCCGCCGACCATCACGCGGTCGGCGCGGTGCGCGCCGCATAGCACCAGCGCCGCGATCGGATCCCCTGAACCCGAGAAGCGCAGCTCGTCGAGCTTGAACAGCGCGAGGTCGGCGGCCTTGCCCACCGCGATCTCGCCGAGCTCGGGCCGGCCGACGCAGGCGGCCGAGCCCTTGGTCGCCCAGCGCAGCACATCCTTGTGGCTGATCCGGCTAACGCCGTAGCGCGCCCGCTGCAGCAGGAACGCGGCACGCACCTCCTGCATCAGGTTGGAGCCGTCGTTCGAAGCCGAGCCGTCGACACCAAGGCCGATCCCGACGCCCGCCTCCTCCATCTCGCACACCGGACAGCAGCCGGACGCGAGCAACTGGTTCGAGCAGGCACAGTGAGTGATCGCGGTCCTGGCCTTGCCGAGCCGCTTCATCTCCTCGGCATTGAAGAAGATGCCGTGCGCGAGCCAGGTGCGCGGACCGAGCCAGCCGTGCTTCTCCAGATAATCGAGCGGACGGCAGCCGAACATCGCTTCGCAGAAGCGGTTCTCGTCCTCGGTTTCGGCGAGATGGGTATGCAGGCGCACGTCGAGCTCGTCGGCAAGCGCTGCCGTCTTCCGCATCAGCGATCCCGTGACCGAAAACGGCGAGCACGGTGCCAGCGCGATCTGCACCATCGCATCCGGCCCGCGCTCGTGATAGGTCGCGACCACGCGCTCGCTGTCGGCGAGGATCGTATCCTCGTCCTGCACCACGCTGTCCGGCGGCAGTCCGCCGTAGCGCTCGGACAGATTCATCGAGCCGCGGGTCAACAGCACGCGAATGCCCAGCCGCTTCGCAGCCGCCACCTCGATGCCGACCGCGTCCTCAAGGCCAGCCGGAAACACGTAGTGATGATCGGTCGTCGTCGTGCAGCCGGACAGCATCAGCTCGGCCATCGCGACCGTGACCGCCGCATCCAGTGCCTCCGGCGTCAGCTTCGCCCAGATCGGATACAGCGCCTTGAGCCACGGGAACAGTTCGCGGTCCATCGCGGCTGGCAGCGCCCGCGTCAGGGTCTGGTAGAAGTGATGATGGGTGTTGATCAGCCCGGGGATCAGGACATGCGCACTGGCATCATGGATCTCCGCCCCAGCGGTGGCCGGCTCGGCACCGGCAGGCACCAGTTCGACGATGCGGCCGTCCTTGACGACGACACCGCGCGCAGCACCCTCGGCGAGGATGGCGAGCGGGTCCTTGATCCAGATCGGCGTCGTGCTCATGGCTGCCTCGTCTCGGTGATTGGGCGTTTGCATGTGCCGGTAACTTGCAAGCGGAAGGCCAGCGTCATCCTATTGCCAGTTGGCGCTGGTCTTGCAAGGATTCCGCCCGCGACAGGCTGCGCCCACGAGCTGGCATCACCATGGACCTGAACACCATCACGGAGGTCGTGCGCCCGAGAACGCGGGCCGAGCTGCCCACCTGGAAGGCAGGCGATGCCTGGCTGGCCGGCGGCACTTGGCTGTTCTCGGAACCGCAAGCGCGCCTGTCGCGGCTGGTCGATCTCAACGATCTCGCCTGGCCGTCTCTCGGCATCAGCGATGAGGGCCTGTGCATCGCAGCGACTTGCAGCGTCGCCGCGCTGGACGCGCTGCCCTGCCCGGCCGAGTGGATCGCGGCGCCGCTGATCGATCAATGCTGCCGCGCGTTCCTGGCGTCGTTCAAGATCTGGAAGACCGCGACCGTCGGCGGCAATCTCTGTATGTCGCTGCCGGCCGGGCCGATGATCTCGCTGCTCGCCGCGCTCGAGGGCGTCTGCACGATCTGGAAGAACGATGGCAGCGAGCAGCGCATAGGGGTCACCGACTTCGTCACCGGCAACAATAGCAACGTGCTCGCGCCCGGAGATCTGCTGCGCCAGATCGACATTCCGCTGGCCGCGCTCAAGCGCCGCACCGCCTTCCGCCAGATCGCACTCACCCCGGTCGGACGCTCCGGCGCGCTGCTGATCGGAACGTCGGGCCGCGACGGCGACCTGCTGCTCACCGTGACCGGATCGACCGTCAAGCCGCTGCAACTGCGCTTTGCCAGCATGCCCGACGCAACCTTGCTGCGCGCGCGCATCTTCGGCGACATCCCCGACACGTCGTATCACGATGATGTTCATGGCAAGCCCGCCTGGCGCAAGGCCGTGACCTTGCGCCTCGCCGAGGAGATTCGCGCCGAGCTCGCTGGCGGCCCGCGGCCATGAGCGTGATCGTCGACGGCAAGGAGGTCGATGTGGCCCCGCGCCCCGGGCAGTGCCTGCGGACCTTTCTGCGCGACACCGGCCATTTCGGCGTCAAGAAGGGTTGCGACGCCGGCGACTGCGGTGCCTGCACCGTGCTGCTCGATGGCGAGCCGGTGCACAGCTGCCTGATCCCCGCCTTTCGCGCCGAGGGCAAGGCGGTCACGACCGTCGAAGGTCTCGCCGCCGATGACGGCCTGCACCCGATGCAGCAGGCCTTCCTCGATGCGCAGGCGTTCCAATGCGGCTTCTGCACCGCCGGCATGATCGTCACCTGTGCCTCGCTGAACCAGGCACAGAAGAAGGATCTCGGCGCGGCGCTGAAGGGCAATCTGTGCCGCTGCACCGGCTATCGCGCGATCGAGGACGCGCTGCTCGGCCTCACCCATGTCGAGGAGGTCGCGGCCGGTGAAGCCTTCGGCCGCAGCCTGCCGGCGCCCGCCGGCCCCGACATCGTGCGCGGCCGGGCAAGCTACACCTTCGACACCACGGTCGAAGGCCTGCTGCACGTCAAGCTCGCGCGCTCGCCGCATGCGCATGCGCGTATCGTCGGCATCGACAAGAGAGCCGCGCTGTCGGTGCCCGGCGTTTATGCGGTGCTGACACATGAGGATGCGCCGGCGACGCTGTTCTCCACCGCGCGCCATGAGCAGGCCTGGATGGATCCGGCGGACACCCGCGTGCTCGACGATGTCGTCCGCTTCATTGGCCAGAAGGTCGCCGCCGTCGTCGCCGATAGCGAAGCCGCCGCTGAGGAAGGTTGCCGACGCCTCGTTGTCGACTACGACATCCTGCCTGCGGTGATCGATCCCGCCGCGGCGACCGCGCCCGGTGCGGCCGTCATCCATGCCGGCCGCACCAGCGCGCATCGCATTGCGGACGTCAGCCGCAACATCGTCGCCGAGACCCACGGCGAGTTTGGCGATGTCGCCGCCGCGCTCGCGTCTGCCGCCGCGACCTATGAAGGCACCTTTACGACGCAGCGCGTCCAACATGCCGCGCTGGAAACCCATGGCGGGCTTGCCTGGCTCGATGAGAACGGCGTGCTCACCGTCCGCTCCAGCACCCAGGTGCCGTTCCTGACGAAGCGGGCGCTGTGCGAGATCTTCGACCTCGTGCCCGACAAGGTTCGCGTGTTCTGCGAGCGGGTCGGCGGCGGCTTCGGCGGCAAGCAGGAGATGTTCGTCGAGGATATCCTCGCGCTCGCCGCACTCAAGACGAAGCGTCCCGTCAAGCTCGAATTCACCCGCGAGGAGCAGTTCATCGCGACCTCGACGCGGCATCCGATGCGCGTCACGGTCAAAGCGGGCGCCGATAGCGACGGCAAGCTGACCGCACTGCAGCTCGATGTCCTCTCCAACACCGGCGCCTACGGCAATCACGCCGGGCCCGTGCTGTTCCATGCCTGCGCCGAGTCGATCTCGGTGTATCATTGTCCGAACAAGAAGGTCGACGGGATCGCCGTCTATACCAACACGGTGCCGGCCGGCGCCTATCGCGGCTACGGCCTGCCGCAAACCACCTTCGCAGTCGAGGCCGCGATCGACGAGCTCGCGCGGCTGCTCGGCATCGACGCGTTCGAGATGCGACGCCGCAACATCGTCAGGCAAGGCGACCCGATGCTGGCGCCGCCGGCGTCGGGTCACAGCGACGTGCTGTACGGCTCCTACGGGCTCGACCAGTGCCTCGATCTGGTCGAGCGCGCCATGGCCGAGGCCACGCCGACGCCGGAGCTGTCGGCCGAGTGGCTGAAGGGCGACGGCATCGCGCTGACGATGATCGACACCGTGCCGCCCGACGGTCACTTCGCCGACGCCGCGATCAGCCTGCGCGACGACGGCGGCTTCGTGCTCACCGTCGGTACCGCCGAGTTCGGCAACGGCACCAGCACCGTGCATCGCCAGATCGCCGCGACCGTGCTCGGTACGAGCGTCGATCGCATCATCCTCGAACAGTCCGACACCGCCCATGGCGGCCACGACACCGGCGCCTACGGCTCGACCGGCACGTTTGTGGCCGGCCGGGCCACGCAGAGCCGCGGCGGAGGCGCTCGCCGAGACGATCAAGCGCTTCGCCGCCGATCATTGGAACCTGGATCCGGACGGCTGCCGGATCGCGGATGATGCGATCAGTTGCGGCGTTCGGCGCCTGTCCTTCTCCGAGATTGCCAAGCTCAGCGGATCGCCGCTCACGGCAAGCGGCAACTCCCAGGGCACGCCGCGCTCGGTCGCGTTCAACGTCCATGGCTTTCGCGTCGCCGTGAACAAGCATACCGGCGAGGTCAGAATCCTCAAGAGCGTGCAGGCCGCGGATGCTGGCCGCGTCGCCAATCCGATGCAATGCCGCGGCCAGATCGAGGGCGGCGTCGCGCAGGCGCTGGGCGCTACGCTCTACGAGGAGATCGTGATCGACGACACGGGCCGCGTGATCAATCCACGCTTCCGCGACTACCATGTGCCGTCCTATGCCGACGTGCCGCGCACCGAAGTGCTGTTTGCCGATACCCGCGACACGATCGGCCCGCTGGGGGCGAAGTCGATGAGCGAGAGCCCCTACAATCCGGTCGCCGCCGCGCTCGGCAACGCGCTGCGCGCCGCGACCGGCATCCGCTTCACCGCCGTGCCGTTCAAGCCGGACCGGCTGTTTCCGCAGTTGCAGGAGAAATTCGGCGACTGACATCGTTCTGGGGACCAGGGGGGACACATGAGCAAGGATATTCATCCGGTCGACGAGATGCTGCCGGTGCCGAAGCTGCTGGCGCTCGGGCTGCAGCACGTGCTGGTGATGTATGCGGGAGCCGTGGCGGTACCGCTGATCATCGGCCGCGCGCTGAAGCTGCCGCCGGAGGATGTCGCCTTCCTGATCAGCGCCGACCTGTTCGCCTGCGGCCTCGCCACCCTCGTGCAGTGCATCGGCTTTCCCGGCGTCGGCATCCGTCTGCCGGTCATGATGGGCGTCACCTTCGCCTCCGTCGGGCCGATGTTGTCGATGGCCGCCTCGCCCGAGATCGGACTCCTCGGCATCTACGGCTCGGTGATCACCGCAGGCATCTTCGGCATCGTCGTCGCGCCCTTCATCAGCCGGCTGCTGCCGCTGTTTCCGCCTGTCGTGACCGGCACCATCATCCTCATCATCGGCATCTCATTGATGCGCGTCGGCATCAACTGGGCCGGCGGCGGCCAGCCGACCATCATCAAGGTGGTCGACGGCGTCCGCGGCGCCTTTCCCAACCCGGGCTATGGCCAGCTGCAGGGCCTCGGCATCGCGCTGTTCGTGCTGCTGTTCATCCTTGGCCTGATCAGATGGGGCACCGGTTTCGTCGCCAACGTGTCGGTGCTGCTCGGCATCATCGTCGGTGCCGTACTCGCCACGCTTCTCGGCGTGATGCATTTCGACAAAGTGGCCGCCGCGCCCTGGGGCGCGCTGGTCATCCCGTTCCGCTTCGGCCCGCCGCAGTTCAACCTCGTGCCGATCGTCACGATGTGCATCGTCATGATCGTGGTGATGATCGAATCGCTCGGCATGTTCCTGGCGCTCGGCGAGATGACCGGCAAGACCATCGACCGGGAGGCGCTGTCGCGCGGCCTGCGCGCCGACGGCGTCGGCACCCTGCTCGGCGGCATCTTCAACACCTTCCCCTACACCTCGTTCTCGCAGAATGTCGGCCTGGTCTCGGTCACCGGCGTGCGCACCCGCTGGGTGACGATCACCGGCGGCGCCATCATGCTGCTGCTCGGTCTGCTGCCGAAGATGGCGGCGCTGGTCGAGGCGGTGCCTCAGGTCGTGCTCGGCGGCGCGGGCCTCGTGATGTTCGGCATGGTGGCAGCGACCGGCGCGCGCATCCTCGCCACTGTCGATTTCAGGACCAACCGCTTCAATCTCTTCATCGTTGCGATCTCGGTCGGCTTCGGCATGATCCCGCTCGCCGCACCTGGCTTCTTTCACAATCTGCCGAAGGATCTGCAGCCGCTGCTGGAATCCGGCATCCTGCTGTGCGCCGTGGTCGCGGTGCTGCTGAACGCGTTCTTCAACGGGCTCGGCAGCGGCAAGACGGCCGAGGCCGAGGCGGCCGCCGCCGCATCCTCTGCGCAGCACGTCTGAGGCGCGGGATGACCGAACTACTGCTTGGGCCGACGGTCGTAGGACCAGCCGAACAGGCCGCTGCGCTCGGTCGCGGGCTCCGGTTCCGCAGTCGGCTCCACCGGCGAGGCGGCGGCCTGCGGCGGGGCCGCGGGCGCGACCGGCTTCGGGATGCTCTCGCACTTCATCGAATAGACCAGCTTGCCGTCTTCGGTGCGCCCGATCGGCGCGCAGGCATCGGCGCGCCTGGCCGCTGCTGCCTTCGGCGCGGGTGCTGTCTGCGCTACGGCCGATTGCGCCAAGGTGGATTGCACCAATGCGGACTGCGCCATCACCAGAATGATCGAGACCAGTCCCTTCATCGCGTTCGCCCTGCATCGTTGCCTGCTGCATTGAACGCAATCGCGCGGTCGAAGTCCACCAGATCAAGCGCGCATGAGGACCTGTCTCCTGTGCACGGCCTGCCGAAGCGATGCGCTGGAAATCACGCCGGATCGATGCAACAGATGGGGCGCAGGCGGCCATCCTTCGGCCCGTGCTGCACAAGGAGATGAGCGCACGATGTGGGCTTCGATCATATCGGAATGGCTGAGCCTGATCTTCCGCTGGCTGCACGTGATCGCCGCGGTCGCCTGGATCGGCAGCTCGTTCTACTTCATTGCTCTCGACCTCAGTCTGAGACCGCGGCAAGGCCTGCCGAGCGGCGTGATGGGCGAGGCCTGGCAGGTCCATGGCGGCGGCTTCTACCACATCGTCAAATATCTGGTGGCGCCGGCGCAGATGCCGGGCGAGCTGACCTGGTTCAAATGGGAGGCCTACACGACCTGGCTGTCCGGCTTCGTGCTGATGATCGTGGTGTACTATCTCAACGCCGACCTGTTCCTGGTCGACAAGTCGATCCTCGATCTCACGCCCCTTCAGGCCGGCCTGTTCAGCTTCGGCTCGCTGGCGCTGGCGTGGCTGCTCTACGAGGCCGCCTGCCGCAGCGGCCTTGCAAGGCACGAGCTGCCGTTCGCGATCGGCGGCTACATCTTCCTCGTCGCGCTCACCTACGCCTTCACCCACGTGCTGAGCGGCCGCGGCGCCTTCAACCAGATCGGCGCGATCATCGGCACCATCATGGTCGCCAACGTGTTCGCCGTGATCATCCCCAACCAGAAGAAGATCGTTGCCGCGTTGCTTGCAGGCGAAGCGCCGGATCCCAGGCTCGGCAAGGCCGGCAAGGAGCGCTCGGTCCACAACAACTATCTGACCCTGCCGGTCGTCGTGCTGATGATCAGCAATCACTATCCGCTGCTGTTCGGCACCCGCTACAATTGGGCGATCGTCGCCATCGTGCTCGCGCTCGGGCCGGTGATCCGCCACTTCTTCAACGAGCGTCACAAGGGCAATCCGTCGCCATGGTGGGTGTGGGGCGTCGCCGCCGCGGGCATGATCGCGATCCTGCTGCTGTCCGCGGCGGGCCCTCGCGACGCCAAGACGGCCATGAGCGCCCCGCCGAGCTTCGCGCAGGTCGAGGAGATCGTGACCTCCCGCTGCAGCATGTGCCATGCCGCCGAGCCGGTGTGGGACGGCATCGTCACGGCCCCCAGGGGTGTGCGGCTCGACAATGCCGACGACATCCAGCGCCATGCGCGGCTGATCGCGCGCAACGCCGCCTGGTCGAGCGCCATGCCGCCCGGCAACATCACCGAGATCACCAGCGAGGAGCGCGCCGTGCTCGCGGCCTGGGCAGGAGCGCAATAGCCGCTCATCTTCGCTGTCCTCCTCACATGTCAAACAGCTCGTTCGCTGAAGCCACGCGTCAGCCCGCGTTCATCTGCCCTGGCAGCGGTTGGGCTTTCAATCATCGCGGCTTTTGCGAGGAGACGTGCCACGAGGTTCCCGCGGCGCTTCCCGCATTCGCCAAGAACGCAACTGCGGCTCGGTCGTTGCGCAACGGCGCGCTTCCAGATGCTCGCTTAGGTTTCCCACGACGAATGCGTGAAGCCAATGCCGGGACAACCGGATTTTCGCAACGCGGAGTTGAATTGCGATGTGTGCGACGACGATTGCGCTGGAGCACATCCGATTGTCGTCACGACCTTGCGGCAAAATTTACCACCCATTGGGACGCAGCTTGGCGGCAGAAAACACGGCGCTAGAGTGGCGCCCACAATCAGCTACCAGCGAAACGCCCCATCATGTCGATCTCCGTCAAAGGCCGGCTGGCCATTGTCGCGCTCATCGCGCTTGCCTGCTTCGCAAGCTCGGTGCTGAAGCTCTATCTGGGGCTGCTGTGCATCTCGCTGCTCGTGAGCTTCGCCGTGGTCGGCGTCATGGCCCGGCTGGTCGAAGGGATCGCCAGCAGACGCAATCGGAGCGGCGAGCAGCGGCTGGCGCATCGTCGCGATCGCCCTCCCCTCGTCGAGAGCCCGCAGCCGCCGTCGATGACGACGATGGATCATGTCGACACGCCATCGCCGGCGGGGCCCGTGCGATGAGCGGGATGCGTGCGGCCGCGCCAGCCTCGTTGTTCTGTCCGATCGACAGCATCGTCGCCAGCGCCGAACGACCCTCGCGCTCGTCGATCATCCGCCTCGCGATCGAGCGCTGAAGGACTTGCATCATCGGACACCGGAGACTGGCAAATGGTGCTACGAGTTCGCCCGCTGGAACGGCGAGGACAAGATCATCCTCTCGGCCAAGCCGATCGAGGACACGGCGACGCCGCGCTCGGTGGTGATCCATCGGAAAAGGAGCGAGTGGCCGTTCAAGTCGCCGCGCTGATCGCGTCGATACGGCGCCTGTACCTCACTCCTTCGGCCGCTTCCGCTTCGCCTCCAGCGCCGTCAGATAGGTGGCCATCATCTCCGGCAGCGCGGCGACCACCACGTCGCGACTGCGCGGATCCTGCTCGCGCGTGAACAGCAGGGTGCCGAGCACGACGGCATCGAGCGTGGTCGCCGCCTGTTTGCTCAGTTCGTCGCCGAGCCTGGCGCGCATGACGCGATCGATGACGGCCTTGAATTCGGCGTGCATGGTCTGGTCGTGCAGATCGAGCGTCGCCAGCGCATCGGGATGGCGAACGAAGTAGCGGATCGCCCAGCCTATCAACTGCTCGATGACCTGCGGCGGCGACATCGCGGCCCATTCCGCATCGCTTCGCTGCAGCACGCGATCGAACGCCGGCTGCAGCTCGGCATCGTGACGCTCGGCGAGCGCGTCGAGCATCTGATCCTTGTCACGGAAGAAGTGATACACCGAGCCGATCGAGGCGCCGGCGCGCTGGGCCGCGGCATGCATGCTGACGGCAGCAATCCCGGACTCGGCGATGATGGCGGCTGCCGCGTCGAGCAACTGCTCGCGGCGCTCACGGCCACGCGCCTGGCGCGGCGCACGGGCCGTCGTGCGCGCGGGGTCATTCAGGTCGGTCGCAGCTTTGCGTCGCACGTTCGCGTCATGCCTTGGCTCACCGCGGCGGCAGCGATGGCCGATGTCCCAACGGGAGCGCCCGGCAACCCCCACAGGGGGAATTCGAAACCGCCACGAGAATGTTACTAGACGAATTATTCTAGATTTGATTGTCTAATTCACGCACTGTCAAGAGGATGGTGTTCAACTTTCGCGTGAACCTTGCCTGCAACGGCGGGCCGAGCGGGTTCTGCGCGCTGCTGAGGACCAACAGGCGCTTCTGATCCGGCGTGCATGCGCGGCGGGACAGGGACGACCGTCACCATCCAACCGGGCCGAAGATACGACCATGTCTCCATTCGCAGGATCCTCCTTCCTCCAGGCGTCGGGCTCACGCCTGCTGGCCGCGGCCGGCTGTGCTGCCGTTGGCCTGCTGCTGGCCGGCTGCGAGCAGAAGACGGCCGCAACCCCGCCGCCATCCCGGCTGGTGCGTACCGAGGTGGTCAAGCTGTCGGAGCGGCGGCAATCCATCACGCTGACCGGCGACGTCCAGGCGCGCGTGCTCGCCGACCTGTCGTTCAGGGTCAGCGGCCGCGTCACCGAGCGGCTCGTCGAGGTCGGCGCGCACGTCAAGGCCGGCCAGTTGCTCGCCAAGATCGATCCGGCCGAGCAGCAGGCGGATCTCGATTCAGCGGAGGCTGCCGTGGCCGCTGCGGAGTCGCAGGTGAAGGTCGCGAGCTCCAACTTCAACCGGCAGCAGACGCTGCTCTCCAGCGGCTTCACGACGCGCGCGACCTTCGACCAGGCCCAGGAGACGCTGCGGACGGCGGAAGGCTCGCTCGAATCCGCCAAGGCCCAGCGCGACACCGCCAAGGACGCGCTGACCTTCACCGAGCTGCGCGCCGATGCCGACGGCACGATCACCGCGCGCAATATCGAGGTCGGCCAGGTCGCGCAGGCGGCGCAGTCCGTGTTCACGCTCGCGCATGACGGCGATCGCGATGCCGTGGTCGACGTCTACGAGGCGGCGCTGTCGTTGAAGTTCGACGGTACCAAGGCAGCGATTGCGCTGCTCTCGGATCCCTCGGTGACGGCCAAGGGTCAAGTGCGAGAAGTCTCGCCGACCATCGATCCCAAATCCGGGACCGTCCGTGTCAAGATGGCAATCGAAAATCCTCCGCCCGAGATGAGCCTCGGCAGCGCCGTCAGCGTCACCGGCTTCATCAAGCCGGAGCAACGCATCGTGCTGCCCTGGAGCGCACTCACCGCGGCCGGCAAGACGCCGGCGGTCTGGCTCGTCAACGCCGCCGACAAGACCGTGTCGCTGAAGCCGATCAAGATCGAGGACTACGAGACCGGCGCGATCGTGGTGTCGGCCGGGCTGCAACCGGGTGACCGCGTCGTGACCGACGGCGGCAAGCTGCTCAGCGTCGGCCAGCAGATCACATTCAACGAGGAGAAGCGGTCGTGATGACGCCGATGCGCTGTGTTCTTCCGCTCGGCGCGCTCGCTCTGCTCGCCGCCTGCAACGAGAAGGCCGCCGCTCCCGAGCCGGTCCGGCCAGTGCTGTCGATGAAGGTCGAGCGGCAGACGGCCAACGTCTCGACCGTCACCGGCACAGTCGAGCCGCGCTACAAGGCCGATCTCAGCTTCCGCGTGCTCGGACGGCTGATCGCACGGCCCGTCTATGTCGGCGACATGGTCAAGCAGGACCAGGTCGTGGCGGCGATCGATCCCGCCGCGCTCGAACTCGCCGTGCGTGCTTCGGCCGCCGAGGTCTCGCGCAGCCAGGCGCAGCTCGCCAACGCCACCGGCACCGAGGGCCGGCAGCGCACCTTGCTGGAAACCGACGCCACCACCAAGGCAACGCTGGAGAGCGCCGAGCAGTCGCGCGCGGCCGCCCAGGCCTCCGTCGTCAAGGCGCAATCCAACCTCGCCAAGGCCCGCGAGCAGCTCGGCTACGCGCAGATCAAGGCAGATTTCGCCGGCATCGTCACGGCAGTGGGCGCGGAGGTCGGCCAGGTCGTCTCGCCCGGCCAGAGCGTGGTCACGGTGGCCCGGCCCGACATTCGCGAGGCCGTCATCGACGTCGGCGACGACATCGCGGGCGTGCTGCAGGTCGGCACGCCGTTCACGGTGCGGCTGCAGGTCGATCCGACCATCAGCACGACTGCGAAGGTGCGCGAGATCGCACCGCGCGCCGATGCCACCACGCGCACGCGCCGCATCCGCATCACGCTCGACAGCCCGCCGGAGACCATGCGGCTCGGCACCACGGTCACGGCGACTGTCAACGTCGAGCAGCGGACCGTCATCCGGCTGCCGTCCACGGCGATCCTGGAGCAGGACGGCAAGAGCTTCGTCTGGCTGGTGGACGGCGCCAGCAACACCGTCAAGCGCCAGGAGATCATGGTCGCCCGCAACGAGGACGGCAGTGTCCGCGTCACCGGTGGCCTCGAAGCCGGGCAGCGCGTCGTCACCGCCGGCGTGCACAGTCTCAAGGATGGCCAGTCCATCCGCATCGATCAGAATCTCAGCCGTGAAGTCCTTCAACCTCTCCGACTGGGCGCTCGAGCACCGCTCGCTCGTCTGGTATTTCATGATCGCCTTCATGGCTGCGGGCCTCTTCTCCTACGTGCATCTCGGCCGCGAGGAGGATCCGTCCTTCACCATCAAGACGATGCTGATCCAGGCCAAATGGCCCGGCGCCTCCGCCGAGGAGATGACGCGGCAGGTCACCGACCGCATCGAGAAGAAGCTCGAGGAGCTGCCGGCGCTCGACTACACCAAGAGCCTGACGGTGCCCGGCCAGACCACCGTGTTCGTCAATCTGCGCGACACCACCAAGGCGCGCGACGTCGTCCCGACCTGGCTGCAGGTGCGCAACCTGATCAACGACATCAGGGGCGACTTTCCGTCCGGCGTTGTCGGGCCGGGGTTCAACGACCGCTTCGGCGACGTGTTCGGCAACATCTACGCCTTCACCAGCGACGGCCTCAGCCAGCGCCAGTTGCGCGACCGCGTCGAGGAGGTCCGCGCCAAGGTGCTGACCGTGCCCAATGTCGGCCGCGTCGACATCGTCGGCGCGCAGAACGAGGTGATCTATCTCGAATTCTCGCCGCGCAAGGTGGCCGCGCTCGGCATCGACCAGCGCACCATCCTGACCGCGCTGCAGGCGCAGAATGCGGTGTCGCCGTCCGGCGTGCTGCAGGCCGGCCCCGAGCGCGTCGCCGTGCGCGTCTCCGGCCAGTTCACCTCCGAGGAGAGCCTCAAGGCGATCAACCTGCGCATCAACGACCGCTTCTTCCCGCTCACCGACGTCGCCACCATCACCCGCGGCTACGAGGACCCGCCGACGTCGCTGTTCCGCTTCAACGGCCAGCCGGCGATCGGGCTCGCCATCGGCATGAAGGCCGGCGCCAACCTGCTCGACTTCGGCGAGGCGCTGAAGGAGGAGATGGCGAAGGTCGTGGCGGACCTGCCCGTCGGCGTCGGCGTGCATCTCGTCTCGGACCAGCCCAAGATCGTCGAGGAAGCCGTCGGCGGCTTCACCAAGGCGCTGTACGAAGCCGTCATCATCGTGCTCGCGATCAGCTTCGTCAGCCTCGGCGTGCGCGCCGGCCTCGTCGTCGCGATCTCGATCCCGCTGGTGCTCGCGATCACCTTCCTGTTCATGGCCTACAGCGGCATCTCGCTGCAGCGCATCTCGCTGGGCGCCCTGATCATCGCGCTCGGCCTGCTGGTCGACGACGCCATGATCGCGGTCGAGATGATGGTGGCGCGGCTCGAGGTCGGCGACTCGCTGCGCAAGGCCGCGACCTACGTCTACACCTCGACCGCGTTCCCCATGCTGACGGGAACGCTGGTCACCGTCGCCGGCTTCATCCCGATCGGTCTCAACAGCAGCGCCGCCGGCGAGTTCACCTTCACGCTGTTCGTCGTGATCGCCGTGTCGCTGGTCGTGTCCTGGATCGTGGCCGTGCTGTTCGCGCCGCTGCTCGGCGTCACCATCCTGCCCGCGACTTTGCCGAGTCATCATGCCGAAGGCGGCCGGATGACGCGGATCTTTCGCGCCATGCTCAATGCCTGCATGCGGAACCGCTGGATCACGATCATCGCCACGATCCTGATCTTCGGGCTGTCGGTGTTCGGCATGCGCTTCGTGCAGCAGCAGTTCTTCCCCTCCTCCGACCGCACCGAGTTGGTGATCGACTTCAACCTGCCGCAGAATTCCTCGATCGCCGAGACCAATGCGCAGATGGCGCAGTTCGAGCAGGAGGCGCTGAAGGGCAATCCGGACATCGACCATTGGTCGACCTATGTCGGCTCGGGCGCGCAGCGCTTCGTGCTGTCGTTCGACGTGCAGCCCGCCGACGTCTCGTTCGGCCAGATCATCATCGTCACCAAGAGCCTCGAGGCGCGCGACCGCGCCCGCGCCAAGCTGCAGGCCTATCTGACCAAGACGTTCCCAGGCACCGACGCCTATGTGCATCTGCTCGACATCGGCCCGCCGGTCGGCCGCCCGGTGCAGTATCGCGTCAGCGGGCCCGATGTCGCCAAGGTGCGGGAGATCGCGCAGGAACTGGCTGGCGTCCTGCGCGGCAACAGCCATCTCGGGGCGGTCATCTTCGACTGGATGGAGCCGGCGCGCGTCGTGAAGGTCGACGTGCTGCAGGACAAGGCGCGCCAGCTCGGCGTCACCTCGGAGGACATCGCGAATGCGCTGAACAGCGTGCTCGACGGCACCTCGATCACCCAGGTGCGCGACGACATCTATCTGATCGACGTTCGTGGCCGCGCCCAGGCCAAGGAACGGCAGTCGCTGGAGACGCTGCGCGACCTGCAGCTCTCCGGATCCAACGGCCAATCGATCCCGCTCGCGGCGCTCGCGACCCTGCGCTACCAGATCGAGCAGCCGGAGATCTGGCGCCGCTCGCGGCAGCCGACGCTGACCCTCAAGGCCAGCGTGATCGATCAGGTGCAGCCGAACACGGTGGTCGATCAGCTCAAGCCGGCGATCACGGCCTTCGACGCCAAGCTTCCGGTCGGCTACAAGGTCGTCACCGGCGGCAGCGTCGAGGAGAGCGCCAAGAGCCAGGCGCCGATCATCGCGGTCGTCCCGATCATGCTGTTCACCATGGCCACCATCCTGATGCTGCAGCTGCAGGGCTTCCAGCGTCTGTTCCTGGTGTTCGCGGTGGCGCCGCTGGCCTTGATCGGCGTCGTCGCGGCGCTGCTGCCGAGCGGCGCGCCGCTCGGCTTCGTCGCCATCCTCGGCGTGCTCGCGCTGATCGGCATCCTGATCCGCAACTCCGTGATCCTGATCGTGCAGATCGAGCATCTGCGCGATGAAGGACGGCCGCCGTGGGAGGCCGTGATGGAGGCGACCGAGCACCGCATGCGACCGATCATGCTGACGGCGGCCGCCGCCTCGCTGGCGCTGATCCCGATCGCGCGCGAGGTGTTCTGGGGCCCGATGGCCTATGCGATGATGGGCGGCATCATCGTCGGCACCGTGCTGACGCTCTTGTTCCTTCCGGCGCTCTACGTCGCCTGGTTCCGCATCAAGGCGCCGGAGAAGACTGATTCGGTCGAGCCGGCTACGCACGGGGCCTGACGCGAGGCCGACCGGAATCGCAGATAATTGCGTGGGATAAGCCGTCCGCGTGGGTTAAACGCCACGCGGCGGCCGGTTAGATTCGGTCTTCATGGAAGGAAGCGAATCATGACCGATCCTCAGATCGTCTGCCCCTCCTGCCGCACCGAGATCAAGCTGACCGAGCAGCTCGCAGCGCCCCTGATCGCGGAGACGCGCCGGCAGTTCGAGAAGCAGCTCCAGGCCAAAGAAGCCGATTTCGGCCGCCGCGAGGCGCAGCTCAAGGCCGCGCAGGAGCAGATCGCGCAGGCCAAGGCCGCGATCGACCAGCAGGTCGCCGCCAAGCTGAAGGCCGAACGCGCTGCGATCGCGCAGGCCGAGGCCGAGAAGGCACGGCAGGCGGTGGCCGACGAGATGGGCAACCGCGATCGCCAGCTCGCCGAGCTGCACGAGGCCATCCTCAGCAAGGACGCCAAGCTTGCGGACGCACAGAAGGCGCAGGCCGAGATGATGCGCAAGCAGCGCGAGCTCGACGAGGCCCGCCGCGAGCTCGATCTCACGATCGAGACCAAGGTGCAGGAAAGCCTGGTCGCCGTGCGAGACAAGGCGCGGCTGGAGGCCGAGGAAGGGCTAAAGGCCAAGGTCGCCGAGAAGGAGACGCAGATCGCCGGCATGCAGCGCCAGATCGAGGAGCTCCGCCGCAAGGCCGAGCAGGGCTCGCAACAGCTGCAGGGCGAGGCGTTGGAAATCGAACTCGAGTCGCAATTGCGCGCGCGTTTCCCCCGCGACCTCGTCGAGCCGGTGCCGAAGGGCGAGTTCGGCGGCGACGTGATCCATCGCGTGGTCGGCCCCGGTGGCCAAGCCTGCGGCGCGATCCTGTGGGAATCCAAGCGCACGAAGAACTGGAGCGATGGCTGGCTGGTCAAGCTGCGCGACGACCAGCGCGCGCCAAGGCCGACATCGCGCTGATCGTCTCGAGCGCGCTGCCCAAGGGCGTCGACGGCTTCGACCTGATCGACGGCGCTCTGGGTCGCCGAGCCGCGCTTCGCGCTGCCGCTGTCGCAGGCGCTGCGCCAGTCGCTGATCGATGTCGCCTGCAGCAAGCTCGCCCAGGAGGGCCAGCAGACCAAGATGGAGATGGTCTACGCCTATCTCACCGGGCCGCGATTCCGCCACCGCATCGACGCCATCGTCGAGCGCTTCTCCGAGATGCAGTCGGACCTCGACCGCGAGCGCAAGACGATGATGCGGCTGTGGGCCAAGCGCGAGGAGCAACTGCGCGGCGTGCTGGATTCGACGGCGGGACCTCTACGGCGATCTGCAGGGCATCGCCGGCCGCGCGATGCAGGAGATCGAGAGCCTCGACGTGCTGCTGATCGAGGGCAAGAGCGAGGCGGCGGAGTAGCGCGCGCCGGCCGCGGCGGTCCGGAGGAGACCAGCGCCGCACCGCGTTTATGCTGACCCTACGCGGCCCCGTCTGGCCGCATCTCGCGTTCCGATGGCATGCGAATGCAGATGGCTGCTACTGCTTCGCCATCTGCGTGCTCGCCTGTGCGTCCCTCGGCCCAGCCCCTTGTCGACCCATTCCGGCGGGGCGCCCAGACGGTTGGCGACCATGCCGATGACTCCGGGATCCCTGCCGAACGCCTCACATGCCGCGTTCTTCGGCTTGCCGCCGAGCGCCGCGCCGATCCGCTCGATCGACGGCAGCTTCGGCAACTTGCCGAACGGGGTCTCGCCGGTGACCAGCATCTGGCCGAAATCGGCGCTGAACGAACTTGCCAGATCGTAGGCATCGCCGGCCTGCGACAGCACCGGCGAGTTGGTGAATGAATTGGCGCCGCGCGCCCACACCATGGCGGCCTGCTGCCGGCCCTTGCGGTCGAGCGCTTCGGCCTCGATCGTGAGACTGCCGAGCCCGATCGGCAGTCGCGGCACAGGAACGGGAACGCCGAGCGCGCCCGGCACGGCCGACACGACCTTGGACGCACCGGCGGCGACCGGGTCGGTCGGCGTCGCCTGGGTGATGAAGGTGCGTGTCGTCAAATCGGCCCTCTGATTGGGCGTCACGACCGTGAAGCGTTCGCTCAGGTTGAGACACAGCGCGCGGTCGACTGCATTGGCGACGAGCTGCCGCTGCTGGTCCGTCAGCACTGCGCCGGCCTGGCCCGAGAAGGACGTCGGCATGATACGCACGGTCTGGGCCGCAAGCACATTGTCCTTGTCGACGTTGAGCTGCGACTTGGCGAGCACGCCGTTCGATTCCGCGAGCGACTGATAGGATGCGAGCGCGCCGCTCTGCGTCATCTGCGCCGTGGCGCAGCCCGACAGGCCGAGGGCCGCGCACAGCATCGTCAGGCGGATGGCGACCGGGGTGCATGATCGCACGAAAGCCGCGACGTCGATCTCGACCATGCTTCTCCCGCCTCACGCCCACGATGATCGCCCTCTCGCGGGCGGCACATTCTTCTCCCCCGAGATTTCGGACAGCGTGGGGCGGAAGCATGGAGAGATGTTTCGAAACGGCACCAACCAAGGAGAGAGTGCGGCGAGCGTGTGCGCGGCACGCCGCTGCTGCCGCGGACTCAAACTCCGCTGGTGATGGCGATGACACCTGATACGGCCAACGCAGCGCCCAGCCAGGCTGCTGGCGCGGGCCTTAGCCCGGTGCTCCACCACAGCAGCGGCAGGATCATGACCGGAGTCGTCGACGACAGGCTGGAAACGATTCCGACGGGCCGGCTGGTCAGAGCAAATAAAACGAGTGTCATGCCGACGCCCATCCCGAGCACACCGCTGAGCGCCGATCGCATGACGACCGATCGATCCACCGCGAACGAGCTGCGGAAGCGTGGCATGACGGACAAGGCGACCAAGGCAGCCAATCCGATCGCAGCGCGAATGGACGTGGCCAATGCTGGATCAAGACCCGCGGCCATCACGGGACGCGCCATCAGGACAGCGGCCGCCGCGAACAACGTGGCCGCCAGACCGAACAACAGGCCGGCTCCGACCGAGCCGGGCGTTTCCTGAGCGATCGCGCCAGGCTGTCGAAAGACGATCGCGACCCACACGCCGATCACGATACACCCCACGCCCATGATCTTGATCGTCGACAGCGTCTCACCGAGCAGGAGATAGCCGAGCACGGCCGCGAATGCGGCCCAGCTGGCATAGACGACGGCGGTCAAGCGAGGCCCCAGCCGGGCCAGCGCTGCATAGAAACAGGAATCAGCGACGACGACGCCGAGCAGGCTCGATGCTGCCAGCATCAGCATCTGATCACTGGACGGCGCGGCCCAGCGGCCTCGCAGCGTGACAAGAGCCAGCATGCTCAAGAGCGCCGCCGCAAGGCGGATCGCGTTGAACCTGACGGGACCGAGTTGGCGGACGGCCGACGGCGCGATAATGTTGCTGACGGCGATGCTGAAAGCGGCCGCCAGCGCGGCCAGATCGTGAAGCATCATAGGCGACACGCCGGTCGGCCGAACGCCTCACGCGGCACGGCCGAGCCAGGCGCGCATCTTCTGGGCCAAGGTGAGGCGCGGCTCTCCCGCCGATGTCCCGTGGCCGACCGGATCGTCGGCAGCTTCGCGATCCGCATCGGAAGACTGCGGCTCGGAGCTGCCCTCTCTCGTGTCGGTCCGGCGTCCGCCGCCACGGCGCCCGCTGCGCCGACACGCGTCGCCGGACGATCGGGAACGAGCGATTTGATCGCGGCTACGACAGCTTCCACCCGCTCGACATCCTCCGGCACGCGCTCCGCGTCGGGCTGCGGCGCGATCGTCGCACCGGCCTCGGACTGCGCCTCGGTGTCGGACTGGGCCGGCCGGGCCTCCGACTCCGCCGTGGCCGTCGCCGCCGGCGTGGGCGCGATCTCCGGCGCCGGCGCGTCATGCTCTGCTCCGGCGACGACGGCGATCTCTGCAGGCGGCGCAGGCGCGGGCGGCTCGGTGACGCGGCTGCGGCGCTTCTTCGCCACCGCAGGCTTTTCGGCAACGGCGGCCTTCTCCGCTACGATCTTTTCAGCCGCCTTGTCCGGGGTCTTTTCCACCTTGGTCGCCACCTCCGGCGCTGACTTCGCCTTGGTCTTGCGGATCAGGCCTGCAAGCGCATAGGGCCCGACGGTCTCCAGGAAGGTCTTCTCATGATCGCGCGACAGCCGCCCCACCGCCGCGTCGAGCGGCAGCCAGTCGACGGCGCGGACATCGTTCATCAGCGGCTGTGACGGCTCGCCGGCCGCTTCCATGCGCCAGTAGTGCACGACCTTGGCACGCGTGCCGGTATCGTAAACCAGGGTGCCGAGGAATTCATGCACGGTCACCTTGTGGCCGGTCTCCTCCAGCACCTCGCGCTTGGCGGCGTCGCGCGGCGTCTCGCCGTCGTCGAGCTTGCCTTTCGGCAGCACCCATTCGTCGCGCTTGCGCAGGCGTACCACCGCAATCCGCGGCGGCTGTTCCCGCCGCAGTACGATGCCACCTGCCGCCATGATCGGCGCTCTCGCCATCGCCTCTCCCGAGCCGCAACGACCGCAACTCCCGCGGTCCGATTCGTCAGTTGAACGCTCCGATATAGGACTGCGCAACGACGAAATCGAGATTCCGCAGGCGCCGACCTGACATTCATCCGGCGGCGACGCGCCTGCGCCACAGTGGCTGGCCGGCCCGGATGCGGGCGCCTTCCGTCACGTTGGGGCAGAAGGTGAAGTCGCCGGGCGCGAGCAGGATGATGGTGGAGCCGTGCTCGAACCAGCCGAGCTCGTCACCCTTGCGCACATTGTTGTTACAGGTGTAGGCGAGCGGCCGCTCGGTCTGCGCGTTCAATACGCGGTCGAGCGCATGCAGGCGGATGCTCGCCACCAGGATCGCCGCGACGGGCACGATCGTGAACGGTTCGCCGGAGGCAAGATGCGTGCGGATCACTGCGCGCTCGTTTTTGCAGAACAGCCGCTCGACCCGCTTCAGCGCGATCGGATTGACGTTCCAGACGTCGCCATGGATGAGGCTGACATGCTCGATCGCCATGTCGGCCGGCGCGTGGAAGCGGTGATACATGCTCGAGGTGAGCCGCAAGGTGACGAAGCAGCCGTTGCGATGGGTCTCGACCACGGCGGGATCGGCGACGAGCTCGCGCAGTGAATAAGGCGCGCCCTTGATCTGATAGAGCTCGCCGTCGCGGATCAGGCCGTGGGCGCCGATGATGCCATCGGACGGGCTGGTGACGATGGCAGGATCGGGATCGAACGGCCGCAGGCCGGGCTTCAGCTCGCGCGTGAAGCAGGCGTGCAGGCTCTTGAAGTGGCTCTCCTTGGCCTCGGAGAGATCGAGGTCGGAGAACAGCTTCCACAGCGCGATCGAGGCGTCGCGGACGAGCGGGCTCTCGATCTTGGAGAACCAGCCCATGAAACGGGTCAGCGCGGCGCGCGGCACGCGGTTGGTGAGCAGGAAGTTGAGGTCTTCCTGTTGGGTGACGGAGGCGATCAGGCTTTTGACTGTCATGAATCTGTCAGCAGGAGGGGTTAGCGCTTTTGGACATGATGGAAAACTCGATTCCTTATGTATCGCTCGCCGTTGGCGTTGCCGTGACGGCCGCCGTCGCCCCGAAGGTCAAGGCCCGCATCGAATTGTCGCGCGCCAAGCACCGCTCGCTGGCCGGCCATTCCAAGATGTCCCGCCGGATCTCGAAGCTGATCCCGCGCTATGAGTTCGACATCGACGACTTCTTCCGCTCCGACGGTGCCCCGCAGGCGATCGCCACGAAGCGCCAGGACGGCTTCTTCCGGCTCGGCGCGCTGTTCCAGGAGAAGTTCGCCAAGAGCCGCGCGCTCACGGCGGAAGCCGCGAGCCGCATCTCCGACCTGCAGTTCACCCAGAGCTACCGGGTCCCCTTCCAGTACAGCCGCCTGGTCAAGGAGCAGCTCGGCGCCGGCTCGTTCATGCAGGCCTCCTCCGGCGTGACCCTGACGGATCTGGACGGCAACCGGTTCTACGATCTCACCGGCTCCTACGGCGTCAACATCTTCGGCTACGACTTCTACAAGGAGTGCATCGCGGCCGCCGAGCGGCGCGCGAACGCGCTCGGCCCGGTGCTCGGGCTCTATCACCCTGTCGTCGCCGACAACGTAAAGCGCCTGACCGAGCTGTCCGGCATGGACGAGGTCTCGTTCCACATGTCCGGCACCGAGGCGGTAATGCAGGCGGTGCGGCTCGCCCGCTACCACACCGGCCGCAGCCATCTGGTGCGCTTTGCCGGCAGCTATCACGGCTGGTGGGGCGACGTGCAGCCCGGCGTCGGCAACCCGATCGCGCCGCACGAGACCTACACGCTGGCGGAAATGTCGGAGAGGACGCTGCACGTGCTGCGCACCCGGCGCGACATCGCCTGCGTGCTGGTCAATCCGCTGCAGGCGCTGCATCCGAACGGCAACGCGCCCGGCGATTCGGCGCTGGTCGATTCCTCGCGCAAGGGCCGCTACGACCGCGCCGCCTACACCGCCTGGCTGAAGCAGTTGCGCGAGGTGTGCACCGAACGCGGCATCGTGCTGCTGTTCGACGAGGTGTTCCTCGGCTTCCGGCTCGCGCCGGGCGGCGCGCAGGAGTATTTCGGCATCACAGCCGACATGGTGACCTACGGCAAGAGCCTCGGCGGCGGCCTGCCGATCGGCGTGGTCTGCGGCAGGAAAGAATTGATGCGCCGCTTCCGCGACGACCGCCCGGCCGACATCTGCTTCGCCCGCGGCACCTTCAACTCGCACCCTTACGTGATGGCGGCGATGGACGAGTTCCTGAGCCGGCTCGACAGCCCGAACTTCCGCGCCATCTACGATGGCCTGGACGAGACCTGGAACGGCCGCGCCGCGCAGCTCAACGCCGCGCTGGCCGAGCACGACCTGCCGGTGCGCGTCTCCAATCTGCAGTCGATCTGGCTGGTCGAGTATACCGTGCCGTCGCGCTACAATTGGATGCTGCAATACTATCTGCACGCCGAGGGCCTGGCGCTGAGCTGGGTCGGAACCGGCCGCTTGATCTTCAGCCTGAACTACACCGACGTCGATTTCGCCGAGGTGACGAAGCGCTTCGTCTCGGCGGCCGAGAAGATGAAGCTGGACGGCTGGTGGTGGAACGACGGCACCCTCACCAACAAGGCGATCAAGCGGCAGATCCTGAAGGAGATGTTCGGCGCCGTGGTCGGGCGCTGAGGTCTGCGACTCCCGCGCTTGCGGGGAGGTCGGCGGGCTCGCAGACCCCGACGGATGGGGGCTTCGTTACGAGGCGCTTGTATGAAGAGCGGAGCAAGCCGCCCCCCTCCCCGCCCCTCCCCGCAAGCGGGAGAGGGAGCGCACCGTCGCCGTCGCGATAGCTCGCGTTCAACATCGATAGCCCTCACAAACATCGATGCCCGGGACCGGCCCGGGCATCGCGCAACTCCAACGCAGCGACCGGCTCAGGCGTGCTGCTCTTCGAGGCCTTCGTTCATCAAATGCAGGCCCGGATCGATCAGTTCGCCGCGCAGCAGCGCCAGCGGGGCTGAGCGGTACTGCATGAAGTCGTTGAACGGGTCGGTGATGATCTTGGTCATCCAGACGAGGCCGGTCTCGACGTCGCGGATGAAGAACAGGTGGATGGTGCGGAACAGCAGCCCGCCAATGCCGATCACGAGCCAGAGCTTGGCAGTCTCGCGCACGAAATCCATCGCCGAGGTCCAGGGCGGCAGCAGTCCGAACAGGGTCGGCTGCAGATACAGCACCACGGGGGCCGCGGCCCAGATCGACATCAGCACGACCTTGCGCTGCAGATTGTAGCCGACCTTGATCTCTTCCTTATGCTCGTGGGTCGCCTGGTTGACGTGGTCGTACCCCTTCGGCTCGAAGAAGAAGTGGCCCGCCTGGCGCGAGGTCATCGACACCAGCCAGCCGATCAGCGCCGAGACCAGCGGATCGAACACCATCATCACGTAGGCGATCATGAAGCTGAGCGCGCTGACGAAGTGGAGGCTCTGGTTGATACGGCTGTGATGATAGTAGCGGTGGTCGTCCCAGCGCTGGATCCGCAGCTGCTCCAGGAAATGCTTGATCATGATTGCTCCGAAGAATGAGTTGCAGGTCGTGTACAGGGATTCGGTGTAGATCGTATGACATCATCAAGATGTCACACGACCGGACGCAGCGAAACGTTTCGGACTACGGAGAACGCCGCAGCGGCGGTAGAGGGCGGCCGCGGCTTCAAGCCGCGACAGCACGCTCCAGCTTGCGGAAGCGGACCAGCGAGAAGTGGCCGAGCGGCGGAATCAGGCGACGCTCGACCAGCTCCATGCGCTGCGCGCCGGCGAGCCAGCGCATGTAGCGCGACCAGCCGAACTCGGCGGTGCGGAAGCCGAGGCGGCGCACCACCGGCTGCAGCGCCTGCTCGATCACCCGGCGCAGGCCGTCATCGGCGCTGACGCGGGTGAGGATGATCAGCTCGCCGCCCGGGCGCAGCACGCGCGCGAACTCGTCGAGCGCGACCTCCGGGTTCGGCACGGCGGTGACGACATATTGCGCCATCACGACGTCAAACGAGATCGTCGGGAAAATCGAGCTGCTCTGCGTCCATCACCGCAAGACCCTCGACGTTCTTCAGCCGCTGGTCGGCGACGCGGCGCATCGCCTTGCCGAGCATCGCCTCGGAGATGTCGGTGCCGAACACGCGGACATGCGGCGCATACAGCGGCAGCGAGATGCCGGTGCCGACGCCGACCTCGAGCACGCGGCCGCCGAGCTTGTTGGTGGCCGATATCGCGGCCTTGCGGCCCTTCTCGAACACGCCGCCGAACACGAGGTCGTAGATCGGCGCCCAGCGGTCATAGGCCTGCTCGACCTGCTCGCGATCGAAGTCGAGCTCCCGCGCGCCGTCGAGCTTCATGGTTTCTGCCATCGTTACATCTCACTTGGGTTTGGAATTGATGGAGTGACGCAAAGTTCGCCGTCAGCCGCGCACGGCGCTCTGGCCGGCCAGCATCGGGGTCGGACGCACGACGCGGGACGGCTGCAGCACGGCGAGATTGCCGATGAACTGGCGCGCGCTGTTCTCCCAGGAGCGGTCGAGCGCAAATGCCCGGCAGGTCTCGCGCGACATCGTCAGCGCCTTCAAACACGCCGCGCGCAGATCCCAGTCGATCGCCCCGATCGGATGGTCGGCGATGACGTCGAGCGGACCGGTGACGGGGAAGGCCGCGACCGGCGTGCCGCAGGCCAGCGACTCCAGCTGCACCACGCCGAACGTATCGGTCAGGCTCGGAAACACGAAGACGTCGGCGGCCGCCATGTGCGCCGTCAGGTCCTTGCCGGTCTTCTCGCCGAGGAAATGCGCCGCTGGGAAGCGACGCTCCAGTTCCGCCTTCTGCGGGCCGTTGCCGATCACGACCTTCGAGCCCGGCAGATCGAGCGACAGGAACGCCTCGAGGTTCTTCTCGACCGCGACGCGACCAACCGTCATGAACACCGGGCGCGGCAGATCGAGCGTGACGGGCTCATCCGGATTGAACAGGCTGGTATCGACGCCGCGCGTCCAGAAGCCCAGCTTCTTGAAGCCGCGCGACGCGAGATCCTGCTTCAGCGAATTGGTCGCCACCATGGTCATCGCAGCCGCATCATGGAAGCGGCGCATCACCCAGTAGCCGACGGCATCGGGAATGCCGGTGCGCACCGAGACATATTCCGGGAAACGCGTCGTGTAGGACGTCGTGAACGGCAGGCCGTGGCGCAGGCAGTAGCGGCGCACCGCCCAGCCGATCGTGCCTTCGGTGGCGATATGGATCGCATCCGGTGCGGCGGCCTCGATGCGCCGGGCGATCTCGCGGCCGTTGGTCACGGCGAGCCGCAGGCCCGGATAGGTCGGCACGCCGAACGACGGAAACCCTTCCGGTGTGAGGAAGGTGATGTCGGCGCCGAGGCCGGCGGCCGCGCGCGCCAGCGAGGTGAGCGTGCGCACCACGCCGTTGACCTGCGGGTGCCAAGCGTCGGTTGCGATTAAGATCCGCATAAGGCGATCCGGAAAGTTGCAGCGATTCTGAACAGCCGCAAATTCCGACATTGTTATTTCAGGCGTGTGACGTCATCGAACTGTCGAAGGGTCTTTTTGCCCGCCAACTGCTGTTTTCCCCGCGATCTGTGGCCGTCGCGCGCGGGCGCTGTCGTGAAACCGTCATGAAACAAACGGTTAAGCCGACGAAACCGTTTTGCCTGCCGCGCGCAAACGCAACGAAACTTTTCTCCCCTATGAGTTGCAGCATCGGGCGTGGGTCAATGCGCCGCAAAGAATGATGACAGGCAGCTGATTTTGACGACGCCGGCAGAGACAAGCACGGCGCGCACCAAGCGATCAAACAAGGGGACGTCCATGTTCACGTCAGGCACCGTCGGTTCGCGATCCCGCATCCTGTTGGCTGCGCTGATTGTCGGCACGTTCTCCGCGGCAACCCCGACGCAGGCCGCGCCTCCGGCCCCCTCCCGTTCCCTTTCCTGCTGCCGCCGATGGCGACCTACGAGCCGCCGGCAACGACGCCGCAACTGATCACGCCGCGCGAGGACGAGGCGACCGCCTATGAGATGCCCGCGCGCCTGCGCCGCCAGGTCGTGAGCTACGCCACCCGCGAAGCGCCCGGCACGATCATCATCGACACACCAAACAAGTATTTGTACTACGTGCTCGGCAGCGGCCAGGCGATGCGCTACGGCATCGGCGTGGGCCGCGACGGCTTCACCTGGTCCGGCGTGCAGTCGGTGACCAAGAAGGCGGAATGGCCGGACTGGACGCCGCCGCCGGAGATGATCGCGCGCCAGCCCTATCTGCCGCGTCACATGGCCGGCGGTCCCGGCAATCCGCTCGGCGCCCGCGCGATGTATCTCGGCGGCACCGTCTACCGCATTCACGGCACAAACGCGCCCGAGACGATCGGCACGCATGTGTCGTCGGGCTGCATCCGCCTGACCAACCAGGACGTGATCGATCTCTATTCCCGCGTCAGCGTCGGCGCCAAGGTGATCGTGCTGCCGATGGAGCGCCGCGCCGATCTCGGCCGCATGACCCGCTGACCTGCGCCGGCCGCACCGCTCGTTCCTTCTCCCGGATCCTCCCTGACTGGACCGCCGAGGCTCGAAAGCCGCGGCGGTCATTTCTTTGCGCGCGTTTCGCCATTCACCATCACGGCCGATTGATGGTGGCCCGTGTCACGGGCTGCCCTGGCGCGCCTCCATCCGGCCCTGTAAGCTCGACAATCTTGTATTAACCGCGATCTCGCCGCTTCCGGCATGGGCCGGCGTGGCAGTTGGAGTCCGTGGAATCCGACATGAACCTTCCGACACCGCGACCGGATTGGCAAAGCAGGCCGCACCCGCTCGCTCCGAGACCACAGCGGCCGCCGCGGCGCTCGCCGCCCCGGCTGCGGCTGATCCTGATCGGCGCCGCCGGCCTGGCCGCCGTCGTGCTGGTCGGCGTCATCATCGTGGAGGCGTTTCTGTTCTCGGGCAGTACGCCGGCGCCGCAGCTGACCCAACTGCCGCCGCTGCCGCCGGCCACGCGCAATTCGATCATCATGACGCCGGTCTCGATCTCGCTCGGCGCGATTCGTGACGCCGCCGAAAAGGCTACGCCGCGCAATTTCTCCGGCAAGGCCGACAACCCCGTCAACCAGATCCTGCAGAACGCCGACATCGGCTGGACGGTCACGCGCGGCGCCATCGCCGCCACGGGGACCCAGGATACTCTGTCGCTGGCAACGCCGCTCTCGGGTCGGCTGAATGTCACTGGATCGCTGTCAGCCAAGGCGACCGGCGCGCTCGGCGACGCCATCGGCGGCCTGCTCGGCGCGGATGCCGCCAGGCAGATCGGCGGTATCAACATCAAGAATCTGAACGCCACCGCCGACATCAAGGGCAACGTCCTGATCGCGATGCGGCCACGGCTGGCCGCCGCCTGGTATGTCGAGCCGAACTTCACCGCCCAGGTCAATCTCGGCGACACCGCGCTGACGGTGGCCGGCGCCCGCGTCAACGTGCCCGCGCAGATGAAGCCGGTCATCGACAAGACCGTCAATGACCAGCTCACCGCGCTCAGCGACCGGCTGCGCAAGGACCCGACCATGCGGCGCGTGGCGCAGGCGCAGTGGGCCCGCGCCTGCCGCTCGGTGCCGCTTCAGGGCACCACGCCGGGACTGCCCGCGGTCTGGCTCGAGATCAAGCCGACACGGGCGCTGGCCGCGCAGCCCGCGATCGATGCGAACGCCGTCAGCGTCACGATGGGGATCGAAGCGGAGACCCGGGTCACCGCTGCCGAGACCAAGCCGGAGTGTCCGTTCCCCGACAAGATCACGATCATCCCGCCCACCGCCGGCGCCATCAACGTCGCGGTTCCGATCGACGTCCCGTTCACCGAACTCAGCAAGCTCGTCGACTCGCAGCTCGCGGGACGAACGTTCCCAGAGGACGGCTCCGGCCCGGTCGCGGTCACCGTCAAGCATGCGACCGTCGTGCCCTCGGGCAACCGGCTGCTGATCTCGCTGCAGGTCAAGGGCAAGGAGAAGGAGAGCTTCTTCGGCTTCGGCGCCGATGCGACCGTGCACATCTGGGGACGCCCCATGGTCGATCAGGCGCAGCAGATCCTGCGGCTGTCCGACCTGCAGCTCGCCGTCGAGATCCGACGCGGCGTTCGGCCTGCTCGGCACAGCGGCTCGCGCCGTGGTGCCGCATCTGCAACGCGCGCTGCTGGAACGGTCGGTGGTCGACCTCAAGCCGTTCGCCGACAACGTCCGCGACAAGATCGCGACCGCGGTCGCCGAGCTGCAGAAGAACGAGAACGGCATCCGCGTCGACACCGACATCAACAACCTCGCTTTGACCGACATCGCCTTCGACGCCACCGTGCTGCGCGTGATCGCCTCGGCGGAGGGCACGATGTCGGTTCGAGTCAATACATTGCCAGGACTGTGACGGGCCGTTTCGGAACGTCGCATCCCGTCGTTGTGGGCGCCCTTGCGGACCGTGCAACGACCGGCAACGATTCCATCGAGGCCTGACCTTGGTCTGCGGACACTCACGAATGTCCGCGCCGTTTCCGGTAGCCCGATGCGGCCCCGAGGCCATACGTTTCGCGAGGCTTGACGCGCCCTTACGAAAGCCGCAACAGGACGCTGAGAGATGTTGTCGGGCCTTTTCCGCGCGACCGTCGCAGGAAACATTCCGTAACAAAATTCTTCGCAAAACGCCGCGATTCTAGGTCACTTGTCGGTATGGCCCAGACACAACCACACATTCTTGTCGTCGAGGACGACCGCGAGACGCGGACGCTGATCGCGAAATATCTGCGCAATAATGCCTGCAACGTGACCACCGCGACCGACGGCCGCGAGATGACCCGCATCATGGGCGACCACCGCGTCGATCTCCTGATCCTCGACGTGATGCTGCCCGGCGAGGACGGCCTGACCTTGTGCCGCAAGCTGCGCGCGGAATCGCAAGTGCCGATCATCATGCTTACCGCGCGCGGCGAGGACGTCGACCGCATCCTCGGACTGGAGATGGGCGCCGACGACTATCTGCCGAAGCCGTTCAATCCGCGCGAGCTGCTCGCCCGCATCAACGCGGTGCTGCGCCGGCAGGCGGCCGCGATGACGGCGAGTGCAACCGAGGGCGCGACCGCGCTGAGCTTCCTCGGCTGGACGATCGACTTCCGGCTGCGCGAGCTGCGCAATCCCGAAGGCGCGCGCGTCGCGATGACCAGCGCCGAGTTCGATCTGCTCCGAACCTTCTGCGAGCGGCCGGGCCGTGTGCTGTCGCGCGACAGCCTGCTCGACCTGACGCAGGGCCGCAGCGCCGGCTCGTTCGAACGCTCGATCGACGTGCTGGTCAGCCGCATCCGCCGCAAGATCGAGCCGGACCCGCAGGAGGCCACCATGATCAAGACCGTGCGCTCCGGCGGCTACATGTTCACGCCCGTCGTCGAGGTGGTGACCGGCCCGCAAAGCCATTGACCGGCCGGATCGAATGGCGATGTCATGATGTCGTTCGGCTTTCTCAACCTCAAGGGAATCCGCGGCCAGATCACGGCGCTGGTGGCCATTTCGATCGTGGCGCTCCATGCCATCATCACGGCGACGTTCCTGATCTATCGCGCCGAACAGCCCGACCCCGAAAACGAAGTCGGGCCGTTTCAGCTCGCGACGGCCATCCGCATTCTTGGACGCGCGCCCGCTGCCGAACGGCCTCAGCTGATCTCCGACATTACCCGCGCCTATCCCGAGTTCGAGCTCAAGCCTCACGCGGGACCTCTGCCGGGTGATTCCGGCCGCCGGCGCGAGCCGGCCGGCCCCGACGTCGAGGCCGGGACCGGTGGCGAGGAGCGCCGCCCAGTCTCTCCGGAGTTCACCGACGGACGGCCCCACGGTCCAGGCGGCTTTCGCGGCCTTGGCCCAGGCTATCGCATCTTCATGCCGCCGCCCGGCTCCCAGACGCGCACCGTCATCTTCGCTCTGCCCGATGGCAACATGGTTTCGGCCCGAATGGCCGACCGGCCGCACCGGCCACCGTTCTGGGGCGCCCCATGGCTGACGACGATCATGTTCGCGCTGATCAGCACGACGCTGCTCGGGCTGTGGGCGGCCCGCGCGCTGACCTCACCGCTGTCGAGCTTCGCCAAGGCTGCCGAGAGCTTCAGCCTCGATGGCGATGCCACTGCCCTGCCCGAGCGCGGACCGGAAGAGATCCGGTCGCTGGCGCGCGCTCTCAACCGGATGCGCCAACGCATCACGGCGCTGATGAACGACCGGACCAAGATGCTGGCGGCCATCAGCCACGATCTGCGGACGCCGCTGACCCGCATGCGGCTGCGCTGTGAGTTCGTCGAGGATGAGCTGCAGCGCAGCCGCATGCTGGCCGATCTCGATCAGATGCACGCGATGCTGGGCTCGGTGCTGTCGTTCCTGCGCAACGGCCGCAAGCTCGAGCCGATGACGCTGGTCGATATCGCGAGCATCCTGCAGCTCGTCGCCGACCAGTTTGCTGATGTCGGCCACAGCGTCACTTACGTCGGCCCGGCGCACGCGATGGCGACGGTGCGGCCCGACGACCTGATGCGTTCGGTCACCAACCTGGTCGAGAACGCCGTGAAGTACGGCAAGGAAACCGTTATCAGACTGTCGCCGTCGGGGAAGTGCCTGACGATCGACGTGGAGGATGACGGACCCGGGATCGCCGATGCGCGCAAGCCCGACATGCTGGAGCCGTTCGTGCGCGGCGACGATGCCCGCAACATGGACGAGGCCACCGGGTTTGGCCTGGGCCTCTCGATCGCGAAGGCGATCGTCCAGGCGCATGGCGGCGAGCTGTCCTTGCACGATC
Source organism: Bradyrhizobium oligotrophicum (assembly GCA_050641875.1). GTDB lineage: Bacteria > Pseudomonadota > Alphaproteobacteria > Rhizobiales > Xanthobacteraceae > Bradyrhizobium > Bradyrhizobium oligotrophicum_B. The sequence continues at coordinate 3,654,257 of CP192619.1, read as the reverse complement.
GCGAGCCGCGCGGGCTGATCGCACGCATCGAGCTGCCGCTCGGCCAGACCAGCTTGCGCCCGGCGGCATGACGCGCGAACGCGCCCGGACGGATCCGGACGCGCCGCTTGGACGATCAGCTAGACGTCAGTGACGCCGTTACTCCGAGTACTTGAACTCGGGCATCGACTTCAGCTGGTCCTTGGTCGCGTTGATCATCGCATGATCGGGATACCAGCGGCTCTTCGAGGAGCTCATCGACGAGGATGACGAAGTGCTGGTCGCGGCGCCGGTCGTCGTGGTCGAGGCCGGCGCGTTGGAGGCGGTGTTGGCCTGAACCGGCTGGTCCGAGAACTTGACCTGATCGAACGAAACGGCGACGAGGTGCTCACCCATGCCGAGGAAGCCGCCGACGCCGATCACGACGCCCTTGACCGCGCCGCTCTTGTCGACCAGCAGGTCGTCGATCGAGCCGACATTCTCGTTGTTGTTGTTGTAGACCTTCACGCCGACGAGCTTGAGCTGCGCCAGTCGCCCTGATAGGACGCGGCGGTGGTGTCGCTCTTGATCGTGGTGCTGGTCGTGGTGGTGGTGCTCTCCGCAGCGAACGCCGCGGTGGCGAGCAGCAGGGAACCGGCGAGGCCGGCCGCAACAGTCTTCATCATATCTGGTGTCTCCTCTCGGTGAATGGTGACGAGAGAACGGCAATGGACAGTAGGCGTTCCGCGGGAACCACGATTTCGTCATGCTGCGCGACAAGCAGTCTCAGTGCTCCGCGGCAGTGTCACTTTGTGACCGCTCGGGTGGATGTGGCTGATGTCCCTGACATCGTGCCAGCCCTGGACCGGCAAGGCAGCCCAGAAGGGGAGCCCGACTAACAGGTCTGGATTGGCCGGATGGTCATGCAGGTCTGGCCGTTGCGGTCTGTTTGGTTTTCTCCTCGCCTGCGCGGCGAGGTCGGATTGCATCGCGGGATGCATTGCAGGCGAGGAGGTATAGGTCTCACCATCAGCCCGCCCATCCGGCGGTCCCTCTCCCCATAAGCACGGGAGGGGGAGCCGACCGTCAGCACTGCAACGACTCGCAATAATCAATCGAGCCTACGCCGCCATCGCGCCGTCCTCGTCGACGGACTCGGCATAGAAGGCGATGGTTTCGTAGCGATAGTCGCAGAGGCGGCAGTGCCAGAGATAGGCGGTGCGGCGGCCATCCTTTTCGACCCAGGACGGCAATGCGATCGCCTCGCCGCATTGGGCGCAGGGATTGTTGCGCGGCAGATCCACGACGCGAACCGTGGATGGAGTCGCGCCGAGATCGAATGAAGGGTCGATGCTGGGTGAATGATCGTCGGCTGCCTTCACGGCCATGACGCGCTCCCTCTCTGTTCAGTCTTCTTGAATGAGTCAGGTTGAATGAGTCAGGCATGCTGTCGAACTGACGGCCGCGATCTTAGCCGCGCAGCGGCGGATTTGCACGCGCCGGGATGCCGCGCGACATCCGACCTCACTCGGATGGGATCGACGTATTTGAGTCAATTGGCGCCGGAAGAGACGGCCGGTTCCGCGACATGACGGGCACCCGCCTTGCGCAGATGGATGGTGGCGATGTCGTCGGCATAGACCTTCTGCCAGCCGTCGACGTGGTCGAGCAGCTTGGTCGCAGCACTCTGGGTGCGCAGCAGGGTCGCCTCGATGTCGTAGTCCTTGAGCAGGCGGAACAGATTGTCCGGCTCCATCAGGCCGGAGGCGGCATTGTGATCGACGAAGAACTTTTCGCCGTAGAGCTCGGTGCGGCCATCGATGAACGGCGCGACACCGGCCGAGATCAGGTAGCCGCCGAAATCATAGTCGTTGAGAACCCGCGCGAGGTTGAGCTTCTTCAACTCGGTCACGGCCGCGACCGGGGTGCCGCGCATGTTCGGCGTGTAGTTCAGGATCGAAGCCGAGGCGACCGTGCCGGCACCGAGCGCGAGGATCACGGCCGCCGCCAGCGCCGCTCCCGACGCGCGCGCCTGCGGCGGCACGGGCAGCACGCCCGCCTGCCGGGCCAGCGGCGCGGCGAGCACCAGCGGGCCGACCAGCGCCAGGATCTCCGCCGCGCGCGCCTGCGCCAGTGCCATGTGCAGCAGGCCGAGCAGCATCAGAATCCGCACCGGCGGCAGCTTGAGACCGTGGAACAGCGCGAACCCGATGGCGATCAGCAGGCAGACCTCGAACGGACCGAGCCCCTGGAAATCGGTCGCCTTCCATTCCACGATCAGCGGCAGCGCCTGACCCAGCGAGAGGATCTTCTGCGACGCCAGCAACGCATTCCAGCCATAGGGCGTGCAGCAGCTCGCCGTCAGCGCGAGCACTGCAAACCCGGCCCAGCGCAGCGCCAGGCCGGAACGGACCGAGCGATCGGCATTGACCAGCGCGTCGAGCGCGGCGGGCGCGATGAAAAACAGGCCGAACACGAATCCGCCATGCAGATTGGCCCACAGCGCGATCAGCAGCACCAGCGGCCATGGCGGCGCCGCCTTTCGATCGGCAGCATCGACAAGTCCGGCGATCCAGGCGACCAGGATCGGAAACGCCAGCACATGCGGCCGCGCCAGCAGATGCGGCAGGCAGAGCAGGAACGCCGCGACCACGAACACCAATGTCGTGCCGTCGCGCAGATGCCGGCTGAGGGCGCGCGCGAACAGCGCGAAGGACAGCGCGGTCGCCGACGCCGCCAGCACCACCGGTCCGGTCCAGCCGGCGAACTTGTAGGCGGCGGCACAAGCGACCTGCGCCAGCCACTGCGTGGAGATCCAGGGCGCGCCGCGCATCGTGAAGGAATAGACGTCGACCTCGGGCACCGCGCGGTGGTCGATGATCCACTGCCCCACCGTGATCTGCCACAGCGTGTCGGGATCATTGAGCAGCCGGTTGCCGGAGATCAGCAGCAGCGCATAGACGCCGACGCCGACCCACAGTGGCAGCAGCGCCTGCGCGCGCCCGGCGGTCGCTTCGGTGTGGGTGACGGACAGCGTCATTCGCGGCAGGGCCCCGTTGGCGGAATTGCTCCGCCAGCCAAGCATGCACGGTATAATTCGCGGTAAACCGCCGGCCCATCCGCACTCGCCCAGCGCCATCGCCCCATTCTTGCCACATTATCGCCCGGCGTTCGCGCCAATTACGGTGTGCAAAGCGTTAAGCGCGTGCTGGGGGCTACTCGGCATGCGTGTGGTTCCCGGGGGATCCTGACACATGAGACGTCTTGTGCTGACGGCCTGCATTGCAGGCTTCGCGATGGCTGGTCCCGTGCCGTCCGCAATGGCTGCCGATGATGCGAGCACCGCATCGGACAGTGCAGCCAAGCCGAAGGCCGGCAAGGTCAAGCTCGCCCATGTCCGCTCTGACGGCACCAGGGAGCTGGCCGCACGCAGCGCGGTGACCAAGGCCGCGCGCGAGGTCGAGGCGATCGAGGCCGTCAGCAGCGCCGACACCTCGCCGCCGATGGACGCCAATGCCTCGGCGCCAGCCGACACCGACGCCATCCCGGCCGCTGCGGCCGAGCCCCGCGAGGCCGAGCGCAGGACGGCCGAGACCAAGCCGCGCCACATCGACACCGGCCATCCGCACATCGACGCGCTGGTGGCGGTGCACGCCGCCGCCAACAACATTCCGGAATCGCTGATCCACCGCGTGATCGTGCGCGAGAGCAAATACCAGAAAGACCTGGTCGGCCGCTGCGGCTGCATCGGCCTGATGCAGATCAAGCTCGGCACCGCGCGCGGCCTCGGCTACACCGGCGACGCGCAGGGCCTGCACGATCCGAACACCAATCTCACCTATGGCGTGCGCTATCTCGCCGGCGCCTACCGTGCCGCCCGCGGCGACCACGACCGCGCCGTTCTCTACTTCGCCAGGGGCTACTACGAGGAGGCCAAGCGGCAGCGCCTGGCCGACGCGCGGCCCGCCGGCCGCTCCGAGCGGACGAGCGGCCCGCTCGACATCACCCCGAAAATCGCGACCGGCCGCCACGCGCGGGCGCACTGACGGCACTCTGGTTCCTCGCCGGCTCCCATCGTCTTTCCGTGACACTCCGTTGACACGGGGCCGTATCGGTCTATTTTAAGCGCGTTCCGAGGGGAGCTCCGAGGGGGAGCTGAGATACCGCAGCGTGATGCGGTGACCCTTTGAACCTGATCCGGGTCATGCCGGCGAAGGGACAGGGATGCAGCAGACAACCACGCGCGGGGATGTCCCCGTATCCATCATCGGTGCCGGCATCGCAGGTGCCTGGCAGGCGCTTCTGCTCGCGCGCGCGGGCCGCGAGGTCACGCTGCATGAGCGCAGCGACGCCGATCTGATGCTCTCCACCAGCCATTGGGCCGGCGGCATGCTGGCGCCCTATTGCGAGAGCGAGGTCGCCGAGCCGATCATCAGCCGGCTCGGCCTTGCCTCGCTCGACATCTGGCGGCGCGAGCTGCCGGACACGCCGTTCAACGGCTCGCTGGTGATCGCGCATGCCCGCGACCGCGCCGATTACGACCGCTTCGCCCGCCGTACCTCCGGCTATCAGCGGCTCGACGCGCAGCAGCTCGCGGCGTTGGAGCCGTCGCTGGAAGGGCGCTTCCGCGAAGGCCTGTTCTACCCGACCGAGGGCCATGTCGAGCCGCGCCGCGTGCTGCCGAAACTGCATCAGCGCATCGTCGAGGCCGGCGGCCGGGTGCTGTTCAACAGCGACGTCACGGTCGATGATCTCGACGGCCTCGTGATCGACTGCCGCGGGCTGGAGGCGCGCGACGCCGAGCCCGAGCTGCGCGGCGTCAAGGGCGAGATGATCCTGATCGAGAGCGCGGAGGTGCAGCTCGCGCGGCCGGTGCGGCTGATGCATCCGCGCTTCCCGCTCTATCTGATCCCGCGCGAGGACAACCTGTTCATGCTGGGGGCGACCTCGCTCGAGGCCGAGGACACCGGCGTCAGCTTGCGCTCGGCGCTGGAATTGCTCGGTGCCGCCTATTCGGTGCATCCGGCGTTCGGCGAGGCCCGCATCCTCGAATTCGGCTCGGGGCTCAGGCCAGCCTATCCCGACAATCTGCCGCGCATCACCGTCAAGGGCGAGCGCGAGATCCGCGTCAACGGTCTCTATCGCCACGGCTTCCTGATCGCGCCGGCGCTGGCGCAGGCGACCTTGAACTATCTCGCGCACGGCCAGATCGACAACGAGGTGATGCGATGCGCGTGACCGTCAATGGCGAGGTCCGCGACATCAGCGCCACCGATGTCGCCGCGCTGCTCTCCGAACTCGACTACGAAGGCACTCATTTCGCGATCGCGCTGAACTACGACGTGGTGCCGAAGAGCCGCTGGGCCGATACGCAGCTCAAGACCGGCGATGAGATCGAGATCATCACCCCCCGGCAGGGAGGGTAATGATGCCCCGGCTCGCGCGCAGCTCTCCCCTGTCGTCGCCCGGCTTGACCGGGCGATCCAGCACGCCGCGGCCTATCTGCTTATCCGAGCCACCTCTGGAATACTGGATCCCCGCTTTCGCGGGGATGACCGGCTCCATGGTGGCGAACACCGTCCGCAATGACGGAGACAACTAATGCCCATCTTCTACGACAAGACCTTCACCTCGCGCCTCCTCATCGGCACCGCGCTCTACCCCTCGCCCGCGATCATGCAGGACGCGATCCGCGCCTCCGGCGCCGAGATCGTCACCGTGTCGCTGCGGCGCGAGGCCGCCGGCGGCAAGACCGGCGACGCGTTCTGGAAGCTGATCAACGCGCTGAACGTCACGGTGCTGCCGAACACCGCCGGCTGCCGCAGCGTGCGCGAGGCGGTGACGACGGCGAAGCTCGCGCGCGAGCTGTTCGGCACCTCCTGGATCAAGCTCGAAGTGATCGGCGACAACGACACCCTGCAGCCCGACGTGGTTGGTCTCGTCGAAGCCGCTGATATCCTGATCAAGGACGGTTTCGAGGTTTTCCCCTACTGCACCGAGGATCTCACGGTCGCGATGCGGCTGGTCGATGCCGGCTGCAAGGTCGTGATGCCGTGGGCGGCGCCGATCGGCTCGGCCAAGGGCATCACCAATCGCGATGCGCTCAAACTGCTGCGCGACCGCCTGCCCGACATCACCCTCGTCGTCGACGCCGGCCTGGGCGCGCCGAGCCACGCGGCCGAAGCGCTCGAGCTCGGCTACGACGCGGTGCTGCTCAACACCGCGGTGGCCAAGGCCGCCGACCCGGTCGCGATGGCACGGGCCTTCCGGCTCGGGGTCGAAGCCGGCCGCACCGCCTACGAGGCCGGGCTGATGGACGCCCGCGATTTCGCCTCGCCCTCCACCCCTGTCGTTGGGACTCCGTTCTGGCATGCCGTATCCTGATCGCTTCTATCCCGTCGTCGACAGCCTCGCCTGGGTCGAGCGTCTCACGAGGCTCGGCGTCGGCACGGTGCAGTTGCGCGCCAAGGACCTCAACGACGGCGAGGCGCTGCAGATCGTCACCGACGCGCTCGCCATCACCAAGGGGACGGCGACGAGGCTGATCGTCAACGACTACTGGCGTGCCGCTGTTGTCGCCGGTGCGCAGCACGTCCATCTCGGCCAGGAGGACCTGGCGGACGCCGACGTCGCCGCGATCAAGGAGGCCGGCCTGACGCTCGGCCTCTCGACACATGACGATGCCGAGCTGGAGACCGCGCTCGCCGCCAAGCCCGACTACGTCGCGCTCGGCCCGATCTTCCCGACGACGCTGAAGGCCATGCGCTTCGCGCCGCAGGGCATCGCGAAGATCAGCGAATGGAAGAAGCGCGTCGGCACCATCCCGCTTGTCGCGATCGGCGGCATCAAGCTGGAGCAGGCCGCGGAGATCTTGCCGCCGGCGCCGACTCGATCGCCGTCGTCAGCGACGTCACCCAGAACCCCGACCCCGACGCCCGCGTCCGCGCCTGGCTCGATGCGACCAGGGAGCCGGCGTAATGCGCGCGGATTTTGCGAATGCGTCTGACAGCGAGTGGGCCCTGACGTCGCCCCGCTCTCCGTCGTTCCCTCCCCCTTGTGGGGGAGGGCTAGGGAGGGGGTAGCGCCGGGGTCGGTGGGTGTGGCTCACCCCCCTCCCCAACCCTCCCCCACAAGGGGGAGGGAGCCTGAGCAGCGTGCCCCCTTCACAGCGCCAAATCATCTCCGCTCAGCATAAGCGACGAGCCAATGTAAGCCGCCATTCTCTCCACCGTCATTGCGAGCGAAGCGAAGCAATCCAGGGCCGCGCGTGCCGCCCTGGATTGCTTCGTCGCTATCGCTCCTCGCAATGACGGCTGCCATTCACTCCGACAACGACAATTGACCAGGAGGACCCCATGAACATCCGCTCCAATCCCGACACCACCCTGCCCGCCGTCACCACCGGCCCGCTGCCCTCCTCGCGCAAGATCTATGCTGTGCCCGACGCCGCGCCCGACCTGCGCGTGCCGCTGCGCGAGATCATCCTGTCCGAAGCGGCCTCCGAGCCGAACCTGCCGGTCTACGACACCTCCGGCCCCTACACCGATCCGACCGTGACGATCGACGTCAATGCCGGTCTGTCGCGCGCCCGCTCCGCCTGGGTGCGCGAGCGCGGCGGCGTGGAGGAATACGAGGGCCGCGACATCAAGCCGGAGGACAACGGCAATGTCGGCGCCGACAAGGCGGCGAAGGCCTTCGTGGCGCACCACAAGCCGCTGCGCGGCCTCGACGGCCACAAGATCACCCAGCTCGAATTCGCCCGCGCCGGCATCGTCACCAAGGAGATGATCTACGTCGCCGAGCGCGAGAATCTCGGCCGCAAGCAGCAGCTCGCGCGCGCCGAGGCCGCGCTCGCCGACGGCGAGAGCTTTGGCGCTGAGGTCCCCGCCTTCATCACCCCGGAATTCGTGCGCTCGGAGATCGCGCGCGGCCGCGCCATCATCCCCTGCAACATCAACCACGCCGAACTGGAGCCGATGATCATCGGCCGCAACTTCCTCACCAAGATCAACGCCAATATCGGCAACTCGGCGGTGACGTCGTCGGTCGAGGAGGAAGTAGACAAGATGGTGTGGGCGATCCGCTGGGGCGCCGACACCGTGATGGACCTGTCCACCGGCCGCAACATCCACACCACCCGCGAATGGATTTTGCGCAACTCGCCGGTGCCGATCGGCACCGTGCCGATCTACCAGGCGCTGGAGAAGTGCAACGGCGATCCGGTGGCGCTGACCTGGGAGCTCTACAAGGACACCCTGATCGAGCAGTGCGAGCAGGGCGTCGACTACTTCACCATCCACGCCGGCGTGCGCCTCGCCTATATCCATCTCACCGCGTCGCGCGTCACCGGCATCGTCTCGCGCGGCGGCTCGATCATGGCCAAGTGGTGCCTCGCGCATCACAAGGAGAGCTTCCTCTACACGCATTTCGAGGACATCTGCGACATCATGCGCAAGTATGACGTCTCGTTCTCGCTCGGCGACGGCCTGCGCCCGGGCTCGATCGCGGACGCCAACGACCGCGCGCAATTCGCCGAGCTGGAGACCCTTGGCGAACTCACCAAGATCGCCTGGGACAAGGGCTGCCAGGTGATGATCGAGGGCCCCGGCCACGTGCCGATGCACAAGATCAAGATCAACATGGACAAGCAGCTCAAGGAGTGCGGCGAGGCGCCGTTCTACACCTTGGGGCCGCTGACCACCGACATCGCGCCGGGCTACGACCACATCACCTCGGGGATTGGTGCGGCCATGATCGGCTGGTTCGGCTGCGCCATGCTGTGCTACGTCACGCCGAAGGAGCATCTCGGTCTGCCGGATCGCAACGACGTCAAGACCGGCGTCATCACCTACAAGATCGCCGCCCACGCCGCCGACCTCGCCAAGGGCCACCCGGCCGCGCAGCTGCGCGACGACGCGCTGTCCCGCGCCCGCTTCGAGTTCCGCTGGACCGACCAGTTCAACCTCGGCCTCGACCCGGACACGGCGAAGAGCTTCCACGACGAGACCCTGCCGAAGGAAGCCCACAAGGTCGCGCATTTCTGCTCGATGTGCGGCCCGAAATTCTGCTCGATGAAGATCACCCAGGACGTCCGCGACTACGCCGCCACGCTCAACGATCCGGCCACGGTCGGCATGACCATCAGCGGCACGATCGAAGACGGCATGGCCCAGATGAGCGCCAAGTTCAAGGAAATGGGCGGCAGCGTGTATCTCGACGCGGAGAAGGTGAAGGAGAGCAACAAGGCGTTGTGATGTAAACAAGACGGGCGGACCGATAAGTCATGATCTTTATTTCGTACGCGAAGGAAGATCACGCCTACGCTTGCGAGCTCTACCGTGGGCTCGCAGCCGCAGGCTTGGACCCATGGATGGACAAGCCGCCCGCACCTTTTGAGGCCAACGGACTTCAAGTAGGTCAAAGATGGGCTGCGGTTCTGAATACGAAGATACGGAAGGCAGACTATGTCATTCTCCTGCTATCGCCTCGTTCAGTCCGAAAGCGAGGATACGTCCAAGTCGAATTCAGAACCGCCCTACAACTAATGAGCGAAATGCCGGACGACCAGGTATTCGTGCTACCGATAGTAGCAGAGGACTGCGACGTGCCTTCACTTAAGGTCGGACAGATCGACCTGAGAGATCTGCAATGGGAAGAAGTCAAAGCCTCAGACATTCCGATATTTTCTCAGCGGCTTGCGACCGCCATGGAGGCGTCTAAGCCATGATTGGACAACCTCTATCGGATTTGAAGCGGGACAACGCACTACTCTGGTCTGTCGATATTGGCCGGATGCACTCAAGAAACAACATTGTCGTTCGCGACAATCACGCGTTTGTCAGCTCCTCAGGAAAGCGATGGAATGCAAAGGACGAAAAGGACGGCGTCTATTGCATCGACCTCAACTTGGGAACCATCGTATGGTTTACACAAACGAACTCCGACGCGAACGAGGTTACGGTTCTACAGGACGTAGTGCTTGTTGGAACCGATGAAGGACGCGCATTCGCCTTAGACGTAAAAAACGGCAAACTGCTACGCACATTCGATGCTACGGCGGCGATTTATACTCGCGCCGTGGAGCTTGAACGGGCCGACCACAAGACAGGCGTCTTGGTTTCGTACGCAGGAGAGATCATCGAATACGATGTCGATCTGAATGAATTCTCTCTGCTCGCAACCTTGCCATTCCCAGTGAGGGCCAACCCCGTTCGGATTGAAAAAGACACGTTTATAATCGGGTCAGAGACCGGCTCAATTACCTTAGTGAAATTCGATGGAAAAAACACAAACTGGAAGACCGTCTTCCAACTAACCCCTTACAAATCGTCAGGCACGCTTGATCACCATCTTAAGATAAAAGGGATCTCTAGCCTTGTTGTCAGGGGCGATCGGGTGGTGGTTTCGTACTCAAGAGATACATATGATCGTCGCCCTCCTATGGTCTGCTTCTCCCTGTCAACAGGCAGGAAGGTTTGGGATGCTGGACGTATTCCAGCGGCCTCAAAGACAGACATCTCGGAATTTGGCAATTCCCGGGTTACGCCCGTGTTATATGGCGACCTTGTCATCTCGACCTTCGCCTATAACGACGCTGTACATGCCTTTTCCCTCTCGAGCGGAAAATGGTTATGGCGTCAACGACTAGACGCCAGCTACTTTCAGAACTGGTCGTCACCGGTTGAGCACCGCGGATTTTTGTATGTCGCGCGGATAAACGGAGTCTTGACCGTTATGAACATCTCGACTCGTAAAATCCTATCGTCGTACTCGGTGGAGCATCTTCGATCTGTCGAATGATCAGCTGAATGGGAATGAAATCGAAGACTCTTGGCCAAAAAGCCATCCAGAATTGCACTCTGGACCTTTTCCAAGCCAGAGCATCTTGGCTGGCATCTGCGCGACTCCATCGATATGGGATGGTAAGATACTAATCGGCACGGTATCAGGGCGGTTGTGCTGCCTACGAGAACAAGATCCGAATATTGAAGCATCTCATGACTAATCAAAGCTTGAGCTTGTAACCACCCCCTCTGGGTTCAGTTAGAGCATGCCCATTCACCACATCCCCGCCCCGCCCCACATCAAAGCCCCGCCGCTGTCGTTCGGCACCCGCGTCGGCGATCTCCTCTTCATCTCCGGCATTCCCGGCTTCGACGCTGACGGCAACCTGCCCGATGAGTTCGAGGCGCAGTTCGCCAATGTCGTGACCAACTTCACGCGGGTGCTGACCGAGGGCGGCGCGAGCATCCGCGATCTCGTCAAAGTCAACGTGCTGCTGACCCGCGCCGCCGATGTCGCGGTGATGAACCGGCTCTATGCCGCGGCGTTCGGGCCGGCGCCCTATCCGGCGCGCACCACCTGCGTCGTGGTCGCGCTGCCTGATCCGAAGATGTTGATCGAGATCGAGGGTGTCGCGGCGATCGCGAAGGCATAGCGACGTGGAGGACGTTGTTCAGGCACCTCAAGCGCATAGAACGGTGCGCGTGAATGCGCCCTCGCCCCCAGGGCGAAGCAAAGCTTCGCCAGGGTGGGAGAGGGCATGTAGGACAGCGCGCCAGGCTCGGTTGGGTGAGGGGTATGCATCCACGAGTTCACCTGCGGAGAGAAACCCCTCACCCGACCGCATGTATGGATGGGCCGTACATGCCCTCTCCCACAAGGGGAGAGGGCGCTGTATCTCGCAGCGCAGCGCTCGGCCGCGTGACGCCAAAGCGTAGCTGTTGAACCGGTCGCCCCCGCATCCGACCGTCGACCTTCCTACGGCACGTTGATCTGCTTCCTGCTCGTGGCGCCGATCACCTCGATCCCCTTTTGCCGCGCACATGGGTGATGTCGAGGACAACGTGATATGGCCCCGGCTGCGGCAAGCCGATGCCGCTTTGGCAGCCGACCACCTCGATGCCCCAATATTCGGGTTGTCGGATATAGATCAGCGGATGCAGTTCGACCTTCATCGTGACCCAGGGCTTTGTGCCGGTCACGATCAGGAAATAGGTATTCGGAACGATGCCGGGCACCACGGTCGCGCTGTCGAACGTGATGATCCTGCACGAAGTAGACTGGGGCAGAGCCTCGAATGCCTTGATATGCGCTTCTTCCATGACAAGCTCCGTTGAAATGAACTCAAAAATTGGCCGCACCAAAACAACCGCGGATTTTAAACTCCAATTTCATGATTTACAACCATTGATTGTCAATCACTGTGGTGACACCAACATCATCGTGGGCGCGCATCCGCCCGTGTGGCCGCCCGCACTCCGGAAAATGCGCGCGCGGCGATCGCGAAACCGGAGGTTGGGCAAGGCATCCGTCGGCGCTCGCAGAGCGGCGGCGGACGCGTGCCCACCGCAGTGGGCATGGCGGGCACGCCTCCACCGACGCGTGTTGATCTCGCAAAGCAAGACGCCGCTTTGCTCACCGTACGGCTCTGCCGATGAGGCAACAGTCCATGGCTACGATGATCGTCCAGCGATCGTGCTGCCGATCAGCCGACAGGCTTTGCCATGCAGGCGACGGGGACGCCGACGAGCCTAAATCACCAGCCTGAGCTTCTCGCCGTCGCTCTCGCACTTCGCCATCGCGAGTTCCTATCCGCATCACCTGCACGGATACGCGCGCCGGCCGCCGTCTGCCGCCAACGCAGGCGACTTGCCTCATTCCATCGCAACCCTGCGTCGTCATGATGCCTGCGCTGCTATTTCGCCACTTGCAGGTTATTTAAATTTTAAATAGGATTTAATAGTCCGAAACATTATCTCCGAAAATCTGACGATAAATGTTTTATTCATGGCCGATTCATGCCCTGTTCCGCCTCGCGGCCGCCGCCACGGCGCCGTTGCGGGAGGCGATCCGGGAGGCCTTCCAGGCCCAGGTCTATCCGCTCGGCTACGTTCCCTCGCATGACGGCATGCGCGGGCTGATGACCCTGGGCGTCGTCACGGCGCATGTCTCGCACACGCTGGTGCCGGGCGCGGTGCTCTATATCGACCTGTTCTTCGTCGCGAGCGCCTATTACATCACCGGCCTGCTGCTGCGGGACATCGACAAGCACGGCCACATCAGGTTCCGACAGTTCTATGCGCGGCGCTTCGCCCGGATCGTGCCGCCGCTGCTCCTGATGCTCGCGGCCTATCTGCTGTTCACCTGGCTGCTGCGGCCGCCGTTCCTGCCGGCGCTGGAGCGCGCCGCGATCGCGCTCTCCTACATTTCCAACTACTGGTACGTGTTCGATCCGAAGACGATCGAGGACATCGGCCACACCTGGACCTTGTCGACCGAGGAGCAGTTCTATCTGCTGTGGCCGCTGACCTTCGTATTCCTGGTGAAGCGCTTCGGCGTCACCTGGCGGCTGGTCGGCGCCATCTGCGCCATTGCGGCCGCGATCTGGGCCTGGCGCGTGGCGCTGGTGCTCGATGGCGCGGAATGGCGGCGGCTCTACACCGCGTTCGACACCCGCGCCGATGCCCTGATGGCGGGATGCGCGATGGCCGTCGTGCTCAGGCTGGTGCCGCACGGCTCTTCACCCGCGCTCGACCGGCTCTGGCCGAAGCTCGCATGGCCGCTGCTGATCTATTGGGGCACGGTCACCTTCCTGTTCTGGCCGGCGGACGGACCGAGCATGAATTACTATCTGTTCGGCAGCATGGTGTGCGGCGTGCTTCCCGGCATCCTCGCGCTGACCATGCTGGCGCGCAGCCACGGCACGATTCTCCACCGCATCTTCGAATGGCCGGTCGCGCTCTTCCTCGGCCGGATCTTCTACGGCATCTATCTCTGGCACCTGCCGATCCTGAATTTCCTGGACAGCTACGGCGTGTGGTGGCCGCTGCGGCTCGCGATCGGGCTGCCGCTGTCGGTCCTGGCGGCCACGCTGTCCTACGCCTATCTCGAGCGCCACTTCCTGCGCCGGCGCGCGCAGCCGGCGGCCTCGCAGCCGCCCCCTATCGGCGTGATCCCGGCCTTCGTCCCGGCAGCGACCTTCGGCGCAGACCTCAGGCTCTCGTCACGCGCGGCGATGGAAAGCGATCCGTCCCTGATGATCCAAACCCGGCGCGTGTCGACGTCGCGTTCCTGACCGCGTAGGATGGCAGCCGCCGCAAGGCGGCTCGTGCCGCCTGATAGCGTCTTCGAGCGGGACTTCGCGCGCGCCGTGCCGATATCGAGCAGCGCGGCTCGCTCGCACCGGCATCGTCATGTCTGCTCTGCAGTGTCCGTGATCGCGCGCTTTTGCCGCATGCTTCGTGCATGGCTGCCTTCAAAATGAACGAGACCGCTCCGACATAGGGCCGGCCGCGGGCTGGGGCCAGTTTGTTGCCGGAGTTTTCACGATGCCTCGTTTCACCACGATCTGTTTGGCCACAGGCCTCGCTGCGGCCGCGCTGCTCGCCGCCGCGCCGGCGCGGGCCGGCTACTACATCATCCGCTGGGACAATACCGGCATCTGCCAGGTCTGGAGCGAGGCCTTCGCATTCAAGCCGGTCGCATGGCCGTCGGGCTATCAGGTCATCAGCCGGCCGGTGCCGACGTTCAACGAGGCCGTGACCCGGCAGATCAGGCTGCGCCAGCAGGGCCGCTGCACGCTGTGAGCCTGCGCGCGCCGGATGGCGCCATGTGACGGCGGCATGCCGTCGTTCACATCCCGGACATCGCTGTGAATGACGGCACGCGCGGCTTGCGTTGCGCGCGCTTTTGTCGCACCAGTTGGGCCTTGGTCCGGCCGCGAGGCCGGTGGCCCGCGCGGGCGGGCGATTGTCGTTGTTTCGTTTGAGGAGATTGATGATGCGTCGCCTGACCACGCTCGCCGCCGCCACGGCCATTGCAGCCGCCTCGATCGTGCCCACCGCCTTCGCCGCGCCTGCGCCCAAGTCCGGCTACTACGTGATCCGCTGGGACAACACCGGCATCTGCCAGATCTGGAACACCGAGCTGCAGTCGAAGCCGGTGGAGTGGCCGTCGACCTACAAGATCGTGTCCAAGCCGGTGCCGACCTTCGTCGAAGCGACCAATATCCAGCTCAAGCTGCGCGACGAGCGCCGCTGCTTCCTGTAAGCGGCGTCGGCACGCAGTCGTGCATTAGAGCATGATCCGGAAAAGTGGAAACCGGTTTTCCGAAAAGATCATGCTCAAACAGGAGATCATGATGCGATTCCGTGGAATCGCATCATGATCTAGCACCGGTCAGGCTGCGCTGACCGCACTCGCCTGCATCGGCACGAAGCCGGGAAGATCGGTGACCCGCGCCAGCCACGCCTGCACGTTGGGGTACGGCGTCAGCGACACGCCGCCTTCCGGCGCGTGCGCGGTGTAGCTATAGAGCGCGACGTCGGCGATGGTCGGCGCCGCGCCGGTCAGATATGGCCGCGCGGCAAGTTCGCATTCCATCACCATGAACAGGCCGTTGGCGAGCTGGTGCGCCCTCGCCATGTCCAGCGGCGCGCCGAACAAGGTCGCAACCCGCGCCGCCGCCGGGCCGAACGCGAGCGGACCGGCTGCGGCCGACAGCCAGCGCTGGACCTGGGCCTGGCCGAGCGGATCGCGCGGCAGCCACTTGCCAGAGCCGTCATAGCGGCCGGCGAGATAGACCAGGATCGCGTTGGAATCGGGGATCACGGCGTCGCCATCGACCAGCACCGGCACCTGGCCGAACGGATTGAGCGCGAGAAATTCCGGCCGCTTGTGCGCGCCGCCCTTGAGGTCGACCTCGACGAACTCGCAAGGCAGGCCGAGCAGGCTCAGCATCAGCCGCGCGCGATGCGCGTGGCCGGACAAGGCGAAATGATACAGACGACGTTGCGACATCAGGTGCTCCCGTGGCTCCGCGTCACCTAGACCAGGGACGCCGCAGCAACAATGCAGCCTCCCGGCAACAGGCTGTTGCGGCGGCTGCAACAATGCGACAACGCCAGCCATGGACCGCCTGCCCGATCAGCTCCAGCCCGGCCTGCGCCTCGTCTTCGTCGGCACCGCCGCGAGCGATCGCTCGGCGGCGACCGGGCACTACTACGCCCATCCCGGCAACCGCTTCTGGCGCACGCTGTTCGCGGTCGGCCTGACGCCGCGGCTGTACCAGCCGCAGGACTTTCCAGCGCTGCTGTCGCTCGGCATCGGCTTCACCGATCTGTGCAAGCTGGGCGCGGGCATGGACCATGTCGCGCTGAAGGCCGGCGTCGACGTCGCGGGCTTCGCCGACAAGATCCGGCGCCATCGGCCGGCGACGGTCGCCTTCACCAGCAAGAAGGCTGCGAGCCTGTTCTACGGCCGGCCGACCGGTGCGATCGCGCTCGGGCGGCAGCCGGAGCAGGATGATTTCCCGATCGTGTTCGTGCTCGCGTCACCCTCCGGCGCGGCGTCCGGCGCGTGGACGTTGGCGCCGTGGCGTGAGCTGGCGGCGCATGTATGCAGGCCTGACGGGCACGGCGAGCAATGCCAATAATTGCGCCCTCTCCCCTTGTGGGAGAGGGCATGTAGGATAGAGCCGCAAACGCGCTTGGGTGAGGGGTATGCCTCGACGAGCACAACGCGCGGAGAGATACCCCTCACCCAAGTGAGCATGTTGATAGGCCGGCGCTGCCCTCTCCCACAAGGGGAGAGGGCGCTGTATCGGCCGGCTCGACGTGACCCGCCCGACGGGCAATCCGCGCATGCGCATCATGCGCAAACTGCCCGTCGTGTTAGTATGTCGCAGGCCTGTACGCTTGCCACGTCGGGCAAATCAGGACGATGTTTTCGCTCAACCCGCCTCATGCAGAGGGACGTACGCGTCGTCACGATACGTGGAGGTGGGCCGCGATGGACGTGATCGCTGCGCCGGACGAGCGCGGGGTCACGTACGGCGAAGTCGTGATGTCCTGATACCCCGACGCTGGTATCACGTGCGTGCTCATGCGACAGCGTGGCGCGTGCAATGGCGGCCAACAAGCCGGCGCGCCAGGGAGACCACGTATAAGCCGTCAGACCATGCGCGCAGGGAGGGCCGGGATGTCCTTGCCGAACCTGTGGTTCTGCCGCGTGCTTTCTTGTTGCACGCGGACCATGGGAGCGGCGAGCTCCCGGCCTTCCCTGCCCCTCTCGATATCAGATGGGGCTCTCACGATGCATCCCTCGCGCACATGGTGCGGCGAGAACGCGGACTTATGGGCAGACCTATGAGCGGGAGAACGATGTGCGCAGCAGGCCAGCCTCAACAAGACTGTCGTCGCCCGCGCAGGCGGGCGATCCAGTACTCCGCGGCAGACGTGATCGACCGCAGCGCCCCGGCGTACTGGATCGCCCGGTCAAGCCGGGCGATGACAGCTGTTGTGGGACACCTGTCGTGGGACACCTGTCGTGAGGCAACTCATATCAGTCGGCTGTCGTCAGGCAGCTGTGGTCAAGCACCAATCCTCAGACACCGCTCGAACGATGCGGCAACTACCTGATCGTGATCGCCAGCCCCGACAGATCGACGTTCGCCAACAGCCCGATCTGCTCGCCCGAGAGCTCCAGCACCGCGCCCTTCTGGTTGGTCAGCACGATGCCGCGCACGCCGCGGCCAACGGCAAGGCCGGCGCCCGCGGCGCCGTAGACACCCTCGACGTCGGACGGACGCCAGATGTTGCTGACGCGGCCGCGCAGCACCGTGCGCGAGCCGCCGAACACCAGACCCCAGTCGAGGCCGCCGGTCGACAGCGGATAGGCACGGCCGTGGAAGTTCAACACGCCGCTGCCGCCGGAGCCGCCGATGATCCATCCCGCCTTGTAGATGGTCAGCGTGATGAAGCCGCCATCCGCGTGCGCCGTGGCCGGAATGACGGCGCCGCAAGCAGCCGTCAGTGCCACCAGCAGAGCGCGAAGCGAGGATGCAATTGTCATGGATGAAGTCTCCAGCGAAGTGAATTTGGGCTTGAGGTAATTCGATGGCCGTGTGCGACGATCGTGCCCCACCAAGCGAGATCGATCGGGCCGAATTTAGCCCTTTGCGCGGCACCGCGCATGCGCCGCCGCCGGTGTGTTCGAAATGACGCGCTCGCAGTGCAGGAAGCAGCGCAGGAACTTGGGCGATGCAAATGTCAGCCGGCCGCATGGTGTGGGGCTGTCGGCGGGACGGGGAGCAGCACACTGGGATGTGCCGCCGCGCCGGCCAAATGGGTCGAGACCCGCGCAGAACCAAGGCGATTTCGGGGTATTTGGCGCCTGCGAGGCGGCCGGACGCCGGCGTTAAGGCCCCATTAACCTTGTCCGACCACGGTGATTTACGGGCTGGATGTTTAGTTGGTCTCGATGTTTGCGCGTCGTCTCTCGTGCGGCGCGGGCGTTGATCGGGAGGTGTTATGTCGCAAGAGTTGTCATCCGAAGCCGCAGGTCCGTCACTCGTGCCGCTTGCCATGCCACCGTCGCGCTCCGCGGCGGAGGTCCTGCCGCTGTTGATCGGCACGCCCTTGTCCGAGATCGAGCGCGAGCTCATCGTGCAGACCCTGGCGCGCTGCAACGGCAATCGTACCCACGCCGCAAGGCTGCTCGGCATGCCCGTGCGCACCTTGCGCAACAAGATCCGCAGCTACACGGCCGACGGCATCGCGGTGCCGGCCTATTCGGCCTGATCCGACGGCGGCCACGCGATATCCCATCGCGTGGAACTCATCAGGATGCGGCGCCGATTGATGTTGATCAACCGGCCTCGCAGCCCTGCTGCAATTGCTGCCGTCATCGCGGCTCTGTTAGGCTTCGCTGCGAGATCAGAGACGTGTAGCGGAGTTGCGGTAGTGGCAAAGAATCCGGCCGGACGCGGCCTGCAGGGCCCCGTGGGTCCACGTGGCCCGCAAGGGCAGCCCGGACGGCGCGGACCGGATGGTCAGCGCGGCAAGCGCGGTCCCGACGGCAAGGCAGGTCCGCAAGGCAAGCCCGGCCCGCAGGGGCCGCGCGGCGAGGCCGGTCCGCCCGGCAAGCCGGGACCTGCCGGACCGCAAGGCCCCCAGGGCGAGCCTGGACCGGCGGGCACCTTGCCGACGATCGATCAGCTGATGCCGTGGCTGGAGCAGATCTTCGCCGCCTATGACGACTACAAGCGCGCGCGCGATCGCGAGGCGCATGAGCGCGAGGCCGAGCTGGTCGCGGTGCGCGACATCTTCGCCGCCACCACGCATGACGATGCACTGGACGAGGCCTTCGAGGACGACGATCCGCACGAGATCGACCACCCGAAGAAGAAGAAAAAGAAGAAAGGCAAGAAAAAGAAGAAGCACGAGAAGCACGCCGAGGAGCGCGACGACCACGACGACGAGGGAATCTGAGCTTCGCCCTCGGTCAGGGCACGATGGGCCTCAGCGCGGGCCGAACCGGGCCGCCGAGCGTTCCCGCGCCTTGGCCGCCTCGATCTCGCGGTCGCGCGGCGGGGCCTGGGTCTGCAGCGAGGTCAAGAGCCGCCGCGCGGCGTCGGCCACCTCCTCGACCGCGCGGGCAAAGGCGGCCTCGTTGGCCTGCGACGGCGCGTTGAAGCCGGACAGCTTGCGCACGAATTGCAGGGCCGAGGCCTGGATTTCAGCCTCCGTCGCCGGCGGCTCGAGAATTGAACAGCGTCTTGATGTTGCGGCACATGATGAGTCCCATCAATCCGGTACTGAACCAGGTCGCGGAACGTGCTATCATGCCGCCGACGCGGCCGGAAGAGTCGCGCATGATCAGGGGGATTCCATGCTTCGACCGCTTGCCGCCGTTCTTGCCGCCGCCGTCGTTCTTTGCGCGCCGGCCCGCGCCGCCGACTATCCCGCCCCGAAGCAGGGCGACTTCATCGTCAAGGATTTCAAGTTTCACACCGGCGAGACGCTGCCGGAGCTGAGGCTGCATTATACGACGGTCGGCGAGCCGACCGGCCAGCCGGTGCTGGTGCTGCATGGCACCGGTGGCTCCGGCGGAAGCATGCTGGGGCCGACCTTCGCCGGCGTATTGTTCGGCAAGGACCAGCCGCTCGACGCGAGCAAATACTACATCATCATTCCCGACAGTATCGGCCACGGCAAATCGTCAAAGCCCTCCGACGGGCTGAAGGCCAGGTTTCCCACCTATGACTATGCCGACATGGTCGATGCGCAGCACCGCCTGCTGACCGAGGGCCTCGGCATCAAGCACCTGCGGCTGGTGATCGGCAATTCGATGGGCGGCATGCATAGCTGGGTGTGGGCCACGCGCTATCCGGACTTCATGGACGTGGCGGTGCCGATGGCCTCGCAGCCGACCGAAATGGCGGCCCGCAACTGGATGCTGCGCCGGCTGATGCTGGAGACGATCCGCAACGATCCCGACTACAATGGTGGCAACTACACCGCACAGCCGCGCATGATGAAATACGCCGTCACGGCCTACGCCACCGCCTCGGCCGGCGGCACCATCGCCTACCAGCTCGCGGCGCCGACCGCCGCCAAGGCCGACAAGCTGGTCGAAGAGCGGCTGGCCACGCCGATCCCCACCGACGCCAACGACTTCATCTATCAGTGGGACTCCTCGCACGACTACAATCCGTCCGCCGATCTCGACAAGATCAAGGCAACCGTGATGCTGATCAACTCGGCCGACGACGAGCGCAACCCGCCGGAGACCGGCGTCACCGTCGACGCGATGAAGCGCGTCGCCAACGGGAAGCTCTTCCTCATCCCGACCTCGGCCGAGACGCGCGGCCATCTGACCACTGGGAACGCGAAGTTCTACAGCGAGGCGCTACGCGACCTGCTGGCGACGGCGCCGCAGCGCGGCATGTAGATCGGCGGAGGAGCAAACGAATGCGCAGGACGATGCTGGCCGCTGTCACGATCGGCTCGCTCGCCTGCGCGACCGTCGCGGGCGCCTTCGACAACGGGCAATTCGACAACGTCCCGCCCGATATCCGCGCGTGGTTCAAGAGCGTGATCGCGCCGAACGGCGTGCCATGCTGCGATATCTCCGACGGCCACCGCACGACCTATGACGTGCGTGGCGGCACCTATTGGGTGCCGATCGAAGGCCGATGGATGGCCGTGCCGGAGCGCGCCATCATCCGCGACCGCGGCAACCCGATCGGCGAAGCCGTTGTATGGTACGTCCATCACCGCGGCGACATCATCATCAGCTGTTTCGTTCCCGCCGATGCGGTATGATGTATGCGTGCTGCGACTAATGCGAGTCGTTGGCGGTACGAGAAGTGACCTCTCGGGTTCGTGACCAGCTCCGATTGACCCAGGTCAACAGTCGCGGAAATCCGCCGAAATAGTGTACAGACTGTGTCATGCATGAACCTGAAGATTCCTAGTCGAGATGCCCAAGCCACTCCTCCACCGGTCTGCGGCCCGTCTGGCCCGCGCAGCTCTCGGGCTGGCTCTCGTTGTCACACCCTGCGCCGCGTTGGCCGATGATGAGCTGAAGCTCACACCAGGCCAGGCGCAGAATCTCGGTGTGCGCGTGACGCATCCGATCTCCAGCCGGATGGACAGGACGCTGCCTTATCCCGCGCAGATCGTCATTCCCACGCCTCAACTATGGGTCGTCAGCGCCCCGGTCGCGGGGATGATCACCAACCTCGCCGTTGCACGCGGCGATCGCGTGACCGTCGGACAACCGCTGCTTACGCTGGAGAGCCCGAGCTTCGTCTCGCTCCAGCGCGATTACCTGCATGCACTGGCCCAGGAGGTTCTCGCGGTTCAGCAGTTGAAGCGCAACGCCGACCTGTTCGAAGGCAAGGCCATCCCGCAACGCGTGCTGGAGTCGAGCCAGGCCGAAGCGCGCCAGGCCAGCATCGTCGTCGCCGAACGTCGGCAGATGCTGCACATCAGCGGGCTGCCGGACGAGGCCATCTCCCGGCTCAGCAATGAGGCGGCGATCAGCCCGACGCTCACCGTGACCGCGCCGCGCGCCGCGTCCGTGGTCGAAATCGCGGTATCGCCGGGCCAGCGCCTGGAGCAGGCCGCGTCCCTGGTGAAGCTCGCCCGGCTGTCGCCGCTGTGGGCCGAGATCGCGATCCCCGCGACCAACATCGGCGCCATCAAGACCGGCGCCAAGGTCGACATCGAGGGGTACGCGACGCCGGGCAAGGTCATCCTGGTGTCCGAGACGACGGATCCCGCCACGCAGACCATTCTCGTCCGCGCCGAGATTCCAAACAACGGCGAACTGCATTCAGGACAGATGGCGGAGGCCCGCATCGGCTTCATCTCGGCAGGAGAAAGCGCCTGGGAAATTCCCTATAGCGGCCTCGTCCGCCGCGGCGAGCAGACCTCGGTGTTCGTCGCCACGGAAGGCGGTTTCCGGCTCGTCCCCGTGACGCTGCTCGCGGAGGATCAGGATCACGTCGTCATCGCCGGCCCCCTCACTGACGAGAACGAGGTCGCCATCGGCGGCATCTCGGCGCTGCGCGGCATCCTCTCGCGACTGGGGCAGTAGATGCTGCAGCGGCTGGTCGCATTCGCGCTGTCGCAGCGGCTCTTCGTCATCCTGAGCACGCTGCTGGTGATCGGCGCAGGCGCCGTCGTCCTGCCGAGCCTGCCGATCGATGCCTTTCCGGACGTCTCGCCGGTCCAGGTGAAGATCATCATGAAGGCCCCCGGCCTGACGCCGGAAGAGGTCGAGCAACGCATCACGGTCCCGATCGAGCTGGAGCTGCTCGGATTGCCGAACAAGAAGATCCTTCGGTCGGCGACGAAATACGCGCTGGCCGACATCACCGTCGACTTCGAGGACGGCACCGACATCTACTGGGCTCGAAATCAGGTGTCGGAGCGGCTCTCCAACATTTCGCGCGACTTCCCCGAGGGCGTGAGCGGCGGCCTCGCGCCGATCACGAGTCCGCTGGGCGAGATGTTCATGTTCACGATCGACAGTCCCGATCTGTCGCTGGCCGAGCGCCGGACCTTGCTCGACTGGGTCATCCGCCCGGCCCTGCGCACCGTGCCCGGGGTTGCCGACGTCAACGCGCTCGGCGGCTATGTCCGCGCATTTGAGATCGTGCCGAGGAACGACGCGCTGGCGGCGCGCGGCATCTCGTCCGAGCTGTTTCGCAAGGCCATCGAAGCCAACAGCCGCAACGA
The DNA here is from genome assembly GCA_050641875.1 of Bradyrhizobium oligotrophicum. Taxonomy (GTDB): domain Bacteria; phylum Pseudomonadota; class Alphaproteobacteria; order Rhizobiales; family Xanthobacteraceae; genus Bradyrhizobium; species Bradyrhizobium oligotrophicum_B. The sequence goes on along the minus strand of CP192619.1, from coordinate 3,631,269 downwards.
TGGTGCCGGGCGGGTCAACCAGGGCGAAGACAGCGCGCTGGTCCGCATCGAGGGCAGCATCCGCGGCATCGACGACATCCGCGCGATCATCGTCGACACCCGCGACGGAATCCCGATCCGGGTCAGCGATGTCGCGCGGGTCAAGATCGGCACCCTCACCCGCTATGGCGCCGTCACGAAAGACGGCAAGGGCGAGACCGTCGAGGGACTCGTGCTCGGCTTGCGCGGCGCCAACGCCGGACAATTGGTGCGCGACGTTCGGACCCGGCTGGATGAGCTGAAGCCGTCGCTGCCGAGCAGCGTCACCATCAACGTGTTCTACGACCGCAGCCGGCTGGTCAACCGCGCCGTCGGCACGGTGGTTCGGGCGCTGGGCGAAGCAACGGTGCTCGTCGTCGTGCTGCTGCTGCTGTTCCTCGGCAATTGGCGGGCCTCGCTGGTGATTGCGCTCAGCCTGCCGCTCGCGATCGTGATGGCGCTGATCGTGATGCGGGCTGTCGGCATGTCCGCCAACCTGATGAGTCTCGGCGGCCTTGCGATCGCAATCGGCATGCTGATCGACGCACTGGTCGTGGTGGTCGAGAACATCGTCGGCAATCTCGCCAAGCACGGTCACGGAAGCACCACGCCGCTGATCCACATCATTTACCGCTCGGTCTGCGAGGTCCTGCAGCCGGTCGCCTCGGGCGTCCTGATCATCATCATCGTGTTCGTTCCGCTGCTGACCCTGCAGGGGCTGGAGGGCAAGCTCTTCATTCCGGTCGCGCTGGCGATCATCTTCGCCCTGGCGGCGTCGTTGCTGCTGGCGCTGACGGTGCTTCCAGTCGCAACATCCTTCGTGCTCACATCCGCATCGCATGACGATCCATTTCTCATCCGCGCGGCGCAGCGCGTCTACGCGCCCGCACTCGACTGGGCGCTCGGCAACGAGCGCAAGGTGATCATCGCGGCGCTGGTCAGCCTCGTTGCCGCGGGATACGGCTACACCCGGCTGGGCAAGACCTTCATGCCGACGATGGACGAAGGCGACGTCATCGTCAGCGTGGAGACGCTGCCATCCGTCAATCTCGACGAGTCCCTCGCCATCAATGCCCGGCTGCAGGCGGCCCTGATGAAGGTGCCCGACGTCGCCGGCATCATCGCACGCACCGGCTCGGACGAGCTCGGGCTCGACCCGATGGGCCCCAATCAGACCGACACGTTCCTGGTGCTCAAGCCGGCCGACCAGCGGCAGACCAGCGACCGGGATGCCCTGCTCGAGAAGCTTCGCGAGGTCCTGACCGGCTTCCCCGGCGTCTCGCTCAGCTTCACGCAGCCCATCGACATGCGCGTGCAGGAAATGATCAGCGGCGTGCGCGGCGACGTCGCGGTCAAGATCTTCGGCCCGGACATCACCAAGCTCAACGAGATCGCAGCCAAGCTTTCGGCGATCATGTCCGACATCGATGGGGCTCAGGACGTCTACACGACCCTCAACGAAGGCGCGCAATACTACACGGTCGCCGTCAACCGGATGGAGGCGGGCCGCCTCGGGCTCACGGTGGACTCGATCTCGGCCTCCTTGCGCACGCAGATCGAAGGCCGAACGATCGGCACCGCGCTCGAGGAGGGGCGCCGGACGCCGATCCTGGTCCGCGGCAGCGAGGCCACGCGACAGGCGCCGACGATGCTGGCGGCGCTGCCGCTGACGCTTGCGTCCGGCCAGCATGTTGCGCTCTCGCAGGTCGCACGCATCCAGCGGGTCGATGGCCCGGTGAAGATCGATCGTGAGGACGGCAACCGCATGAGCGTGGTTCGCAGCAATGTCCGCGGCCGCGACATGGTCGGTTTCGTCCAGGCGGCCCAGCAAAGGGTCGCAGCCGAACTGCCGCTGCCGTCCGGCTATCGGCTGACGTGGGGCGGGCAGTTCGAGAACCAGCAGCGTGCGGCCGCGCGTCTGTCCGTCGTGGTGCCGGTCGCGATCGGCTTGATCTTCGTGCTGCTCTTCACCACGTTCGGCTCGGTGCGCCAGGCCCTGCTCGTCCTCGTCAACATTCCCTTTGCGCTGATCGGCGGCGTGTTCGCGCTGGTCTCGACCGGCGAATACCTCTCCGTTCCGGCCTCCGTCGGCTTCATCGCACTGCTTGGAATCGCCGTGCTCAACGGTGTCGTGCTGGTATCTCATTTCAACCAGTTGCGCGCTCACGGGGTCCCCGAGCAGCGCATCGTGGTCGAAGGCGCCAAGCGCAGGCTGCGGCCTGTGCTGATGACGGCGAGCATCACGGCGCTGGGATTGATCCCGCTGCTGTTTGCATCCGGGCCCGGATCGGAGGTCCAGCGTCCGCTCGCGATCGTCGTGATCGGCGGCCTGTTGTCGTCCACGCTGCTGACGCTGATCCTGTTGCCGATCCTGTATCGCCGCTACGGCGCCGCTGCGAAGGAAGCGACATGAGCAGCCAAGCCGTCTGCCTGACCCTGATCGTGCCGGATGCGCTTCGCAGCGAGGTGCTCGACCATCTGAGCGAGCAGAGCGATCTGGTGACGGGCTTCACCGCCTCGGAGGCAGCCGGACACGGTGCGCGCGTCCGGCTGCGGAGCGCTGCAGAGCGGGTGAAAGGACATGCCGACGAGGTCGTCGTGCGGATCGTGCTTCAGGAAGAGGATCTCGAGCGGCTCCTGGAGCGGCTCAGGAGCGCGTTTGCGGGAACGGAGCTCGTCTATTGGGTCGTGCCCGTCACCGCCTTCGGCATCATTGCGTGAGCGGGGTCGACGTCAGGGGCGGTCGATTCAAGGCTTGAAACACCAGCCCTGAATCGCCCCCGTTCCGAAGCGGAATGCCGCCTCGCCGACGCCGTCAGTGCTCGCTCTCGAGGCCGCCGACGTGCTTCTGCGTGTAGAGCTCGAGCCCGATGCGGTTGATGAGGTCGAGCTGGGTCTCGAGGAAATCGATGTGATGCTCCTCGTCCTTCATCAGTTGCTCGAACAGGTCGCGCGACACGTAGTCCTTCACGCCATGGCAATAGGTTGCGGCTTCCTGATACAGCGACCGCGCCCCGATCTCGGCGGCGAGATCGCATTCGATGATCTCCTTGACGTTCTGGCCGATGCGCAGCGGATCGAGCACCTGCATGTTCGGAAAGCCGTCGAGGAAGAGAATGCGGTCGGTGAACTTGTCGGCGTGCTCCATCTCCTCGATGGATTCCTTGCGCCAGACCTTCGCCATGTCGAGAAGGCCCCAATTGTTCAACAGGCGATAGTGCAGCCAATATTGGTTGATGGCAGTCAGCTCGCTGCGCAATCCCTTGTTGAGATATTCGATGACCTTGGGGTCGCCCTGCATGGATAAGCTCCGAAAAAGTTAGAGGCCGCAGGCGCTCAATAACAGGTTCGAAGTGCGGAGACGACCCCCGTTCATGTGCATTTTTCGGGCGGAGAACGACGCGACTGAGGGCAATGCCCGTCAGCAGGCAGCGAGCGCGAAACGGCTCTGAAGGTCGTCATCGATCGCCTTCACCGGTGTCGTCCCATGATGGTGGCCGTGCTGACAGCCGGCCTGGCAGGCGCGGGCACAGGGACCCAGCGCCTCGTCGATGATCGTCTTGATCGTGCGTGCACAGCGGCCACATTCCGCGCTGCACCCCAGGCAACCGTAGACCTGCTTGGGGTTCCGCGGCAGCTCGTCCGCGGACTTCACCGCGTTGCGGATGTCGTGATCGCTGATGACGTTGCAGGAACAAACAATCATGAGAAACCGGCCAATCGTCCTTGGTCAGGTATCGATAGTCATCCGCGGCTACCCGCGCAAAGGGAAAACGGCGCTTTTGAAGCTATTCCAATTTCCTGACCAATCTAGAATGCCTCCAACTATACGAGCTTGCCGCAGATCAAAGTTACCGCCAAATAATGGTGGGCGGCGATCGAGCCGCCGCAAACTCAGTCGCCGCCACCACCGTCGCCTCCGCCGCCGTCGCCACTGTCACCTCCGCCGTCGATCGGGTTTCCCATGACGTCCGACGAGGTATTTGAAAACCAACTTGCGAGACCGGTCCCATCACTCGCGTCGGAGGGACCACCGGAATCGACACCGGTACCGTCGGAGGACGAACGACGGCGGTTGGTCCTGCGGTCGGCACGAACCAGCAGCGCGTAGCAGACGGCCGAGGTCAATCCGATCGCCATGACGATCGTCATCGCGGGGGTCATGCCGGCTCCAACGCGGTCGTAAATTTTGTGCGATGCAACATTGAACGTATCCCGGAGATGGGTCGTCCAATGGGACGCGCCCGTTCATTGATCATTCAAGCGGGATGTGTGAACCTGCCGTATCGCCTGATGCGCGATCCGCCGACCTGGAGTGAGAGAGGTTAAGGTCATGAAGAAGACTCTTGCGGCTCTGGCCGCCGTCGCGACGCTGTCGACCGCAGCGCTGGCCCCTGCTCCCGCCGAAGCGCGCGGTGGTCGTGTCGCCGCCGGTGTCGCTGCCGGCCTGCTCGGGGGCGCCCTGATCGGTGGTGCCATCGCTGCGGGCAGCAATCCCTATTATTATGGGCCGGGCTATTCTTACGGGCCGGGCTACTCCTATTACGGCGGGCCTGCCTACGTCGCCGATCCTGGCTACGCCTGCTATTGGCAGCGCCAGCGCTTCTGGGACGGCTACGGCTGGCGGATTCGCCGCGTCCGGGTTTGCGAGTGATCGTTCACCTTCATTAATTCCATGACCTTGCACTGGAATTTCGAGAACGGCGGCTGACGCGGCCAGAAAAAACCGTTTTTCCGTCGCATCAGGTCGGACAGAGTTTACGAAGGGTTGACGGATTGTCGTGTTTTCTCGCGACGCTGACGGCCCCTGATCGTGCGTGAATCACCAACCCGGCGCCTGCGAGGGCGCCTTCCAGGAGATCTCGGAACATGAAGAAGATCCTGACCGCAGTCCTTGCGGTTGCGACCATCGCCGGTTCGCTGAGCATGACGGCACCGGCCGCCAAGGCTGGCGACGTTGGTGCCGGCGTGGCTGCCGGCCTGATCGGCGGCGCCCTGCTCGGCGGCGCGATCGCGTCCAGCCGTCCGGCCTATGGCGGTCCGGTCTACGTCGAAGGCCCTCCGCCGGGCCCGCCGCCGTGCGTGTGGCGCCGAGAGCGCTATTGGGACGGTTATGGCTGGGTGTCCCGCCCGGTTCGCGTCTGCTACTGATCCCAGCGACGCATAGCTCGCAGCAAGCCCGGCCCAGCGGCCGGGCTTTTGCTGCCCGCCTGCTCCGCTGATTTCGCTCGATCAGCGCGCGGCGTCGATCGCCTGCAGCACCGATTCGCTCGGCCAGCAGTCGACCTTCAGGCCCGCCTTCTTCTGAAATGCGCCGAGCGCGGCGCGGGTCTGCATGCCGGCCTTGCCGTCGAGCTTGTCGCCGTAGAGACCGAGCCGCGTCAGGCCCTTCTGCATCGCCTCGACGTCCTTGCTCCGAAGCTGCTTCGACGCCGCCCACGGCGTCGCGAACGGGGCCGGGCTCGTCATGCGGTCCGCGAGATGGCCGACGAACAGCACGTAGAGATCGGAGAAATTGTATTCCTTGATGACGAAGTAGTTCGCCGTCGTCAGGAACGCCGGACCATAGATGCCCTCGGGCTGGAGCAGCGACGCCGGCTGCTGCTGCTCTGCAGCGCTCAGGCGCTGGCCGCGCACCGGCACGAAGCCCGCGCGCAGCCATTCGCCGATCGGCTTCTTCACCTCCGGCACGCCGATCGCGCAGTCGACATTCGCAGGCGACTTGACCTCGTAGGCCCAACGCACGCCGCGCTGCCACCCCTTGTTCGCAAGCTGCAGCGCCGCCGAGCCCAGCGCGTCCGGCACCGAATGCCAGAGATCGACCTTGCCGTCGCCATCGAGATCGACACCATGCTTGTAGTACTCCGACGGCAGGAACTGGGTGAGCCCGACCGCCCCGCCCCACGAGGCCCTGAGGTCGCGCCGCGACACCACGCCGTCGCTGAGCATCTTCAGCGCCATGATGAACTCGGTGCGGTACTGGTCCTTGCGCCGGCCGACATAGGCCTGCGTCGCCAGCACGCGCAGTGCGTCGTAGGGCAGCGCGTAGCGGCCGAAATCGGTTTCGCGCCCCCAGATCGCGAGCACGATCGGGCCGGGAACACCGAAGCGGCGCTCGATCTCGGCGAGCGCCGAACGATATTGCTGAATCAGCTTCTCACCGTGCGCGGCCAGCCGCGCGATCGACGCCTCCCTGATGTAGTCGGCTGGTACCTGCACAAACTCGGCCTGCGCCGGCGCCCCCGTCGCGGGCCGCCCGGGCAGCAGCAGATCGGGGAGCTTGTAGTCAGGCTCGAGCCCGCGCGTCTCGGTCTCGAACGTCGCGCGCGAGACGCCCTGGTCCTTGGCTTCGGGCCAGAGCGAGTCCACGAACTGCGTGAAGCCTGCGTCGGCTGCGCTCGCCTGGCCGCCGCCGAACATGCCGAGCGCCAGACCGACCAGAACGAGCTTGCGTAAACGGACGAGCAACTGCCGAGCCATCGCCCATGGCTAGCATAGCCCGCGTGACTTGTGAACGTCGGCAGGCCACGCGACGGAACTCGACACCGGGGCTCAATGCCCCGCCGCCTGCTTCGCCTCCTCGATCGCAGCATTCGACAATTTGTCGACGACGGCGATGCCGATCGCGGAGAGGATGAACACGGTGTGAATGATGGTCTGCCACATCACGCCGGTCTCGGTGTAGTTCGACTTGCCTGACGAAAGCGCGCCGGCCTCGATGAAGGTGCGCAGCAGATGAATGGAAGAGATGCCGATGATCGCCATCGCCAGCTTGATCTTCAGCACGCTGGCATTGACGTGGCTGAGCCATTCCGGCTCGTCCGGATGGCCCTGCAGATTGAGCCGCGACACGAAGGTCTCGTAGCCGCCGACGATCACCATCACGAGCAGGTTCGAGATCATGACCACGTCGATCAGGCCGAGTACGGCCAACATGATCTGCTGCTCTGAGAAATCGAAGGCGTGAGCGAACAGGTGCCAGAGCTCCTTCAGGAACAACACGACATAGACGCCCTGCGCAATGATCAGCCCGACATAGAGCGGTAGCTGCAGCCAGCGCGAGCCAAAGATCAGCATGGGTATGGGGCGCAGCGCTCCGCCCTTGGAGGACAGGGTCGCGTCGGGGGAAGACATGATGGGATTTTCTCGCGGCTGAATGGGATTGCGGAACGACTATCTACGCAATCACGTCGCACATGGAAGCGACAACTGGCCGCAGCCTGGGCGCGACGCTTTGTCCCGGAACGAAGACAGCGTCGCGCCTCGCGGTGTCCTGAGATCAGCGCGTCAGCTTCTTGTACTTGACCCGGTGCGGAATCACGCTGTCCTGGCCGAGCCGGCGCATCTTGTCCTTCTCATAGTCCTGGAAGTTGCCTTCGAACCATTCGACGTGGCTGTCGCCCTCGAAGGCCAGCATGTGGGTCGCGATACGGTCGAGGAACCAGCGATCGTGGCTGATGATGACGGCGCAGCCGGCGAAATCCTCCAGCGCCTCTTCGAGCGCGCGCAAGGTGTCGACGTCGAGATCGTTGGTCGGCTCGTCGAGCAGCAGCACGTTGGCGCCCGACTTCAGCATCTTGGCGAGATGCACGCGGTTGCGCTCACCGCCCGAGAGCGCGCCGACCTTCTTCTGCTGGTCGGCGCCCTTGAAGTTGAACGCCGAGCAGTAGCCGCGCGAGTTCACCTCCTTCTTGCCGAGCAGGATCAGCTCGTTGCCGCCGGAGATCTCCTCCCAAACCGTCTTGTTGCCATCGAGCGCGTCGCGCGACTGGTCGACATAGCCGAGATGCACGGTCTCGCCGACGGTGATGGTGCCGGCGTCCGGCTTCTCCTGCCCGGTGATCATGCGGAACAGCGTCGTCTTGCCGGCGCCGTTCGGGCCGATCACGCCGACGATGCCGCCCGGCGGCAGCTTGAAGGTCAGGTTGTCGATCAGCAGGCGGTCGCCGAAGCTCTTGGTCAGACCTTCGAAATCGATCACGTTGTTGCCGAGGCGCTCGGCCACCGGGATGATGATCTGGGCGGTCTGGGTCTGCTTCTCGCTGGCCTTCTTGAGCAGCTCCTCGTAGCGCTGATAGCGCGCCTTGGACTTGGCCTGGCGGGCCTTCGGCGAGGCCGCGATCCACTCCTGCTCGCGCGCCAGCGTGCGCTGATGCGCGGCATCCTCGCGGCCCTCCTGCTCCAGCCGCTTCTGCTTCTGCTGCAGCCATGACGAGTAGTTGCCCTCGTAAGGAATGCCGCGGCCGCGGTCGAGCTCCAGGATCCAGCTGGTGACGTTGTCGAGGAAGTAGCGGTCGTGGGTGACGATCAGGATCGCGCCGGGATAATTGCGCAGATGGCCTTCGAGCCAGGACACGGATTCGGCGTCGAGATGGTTGGTCGGCTCGTCCAGCAGCAGCAGCTCGGGCTGGTCGAGCAGCAGCTTGCACAAGGCGACGCGGCGGCGCTCACCGCCGGACAGCTTGGTCACGTCGGCATCGTCGGGCGGACAGCGCAGCGCGTCCATCGCCTGATCGACCTTGCTGTCGAGATCCCACAGGCCCTGCGCCTCGATCTCGTCCTGCAGCTTGGTCATCTCGTCGGCGGTTTCCTCGGAGTAGTTCATCGCCAGCTCGTTGTAGCGATCGAGGATCGCCTTCTGCTTGGCGACGCCGAGCATGACGTTCTCGCGCACGGTGAGCTTCGGATCGAGCTGCGGCTCCTGCTCGAGATAGCCGACGCGGGCGCCTTCGGCGACCCAGGCCTCGCCGGTGTAGTCCTTGTCGAGGCCTGCCATGATCTTGAGCAGGGTCGATTTGCCCGAGCCGTTCACACCGAGCACACCGATCTTGGCGTCCGGATAGAACGACAGATGGATGTTATCGAGCACCTTGCGGGTCGGATAGGCCTTGGACAGACCCTGCATGAAATAGACGAACTGGCGCGCCATCGCGTGTCCCTCGAACCTGCCTGAATTTTCGGAAAATGGTTGCCGCTGATGTAACCGCGCGGTCCCCAAAGGGCAACCGGCGAGCCGGTCCCGGCCGGAACAAATGCCGGGAGAATCGCGGTCAAACTCGCGCCGGCCCGACCTGCCGTCCACGGACGATTACGGGTCCGTCACCTTGTGTGCGGCTGATCACGACAATTGCAACCATCTTTTAATTAATTCGGCGGGACACTCGGTCTCGGCCCGCAAGACCCCGCGTGCCCAAGCGGCAAAAGCCGCGACCGACAACAGCGAGAGCCCGTCATGGCAGCCTTCACGTCAGCCTCCCTGCCCGCTCCGGCGGCACACCGCAAAGACCGATCCGGGATCGCGGACGACATCCGCCGCTTCTGGCGCGAATTCGTCGCGCGCGCGTTCAACCCGTATCGGCCGGAGCTGCATTACATGCGTGGCCCCGGCCCCGCCTGGCGCGCCAAGTACGGCCATGACGCCGCGTTCCGGCTGAAGTCCCGCCTCGACTGATGTCTCCTGGTTCCGCGTGAGAGCGTGACGATGCCTTGCGCAACCAGCCTGTTGCGCGCAAGCATGGCTCCATTCCTGACGGCATTCACCACTGCCGCCGTCCCCCGATGAATGGACCCTGCCGATGACACGGCTGCGCTGTGCGATCCTCGACGACTATTACGATACGGCCCTCTCGCTGGCCGACTGGCCCCGGCTGGCCGACAGAGTGGATGTGACGGCTTTCACACAGCCGTTCGGCAACGAGGAAGCGGCCGCCAGCGCGCTCGCCGATGCCGACATCATCTGTGCGATGCGCGAGCGGACGCCATTGCCGCGCTCCCTGATCGAGCGGTTGCCGAAGCTGAAGCTGCTGATCACCTCGGGCATGCGCAACGCCGCCATCGACATGGAGGCCGCCAAGGCACGCGGCATCGTCGTCTGCGGCACGCAATATGGCCGTGACCCCACCGCGCCGCTCACCATGGGCCTGATCCTGGAGCTGACCCGCAGGATCGGCCAGGAGAATGCTCGCATGCATGCCGGGGAGCCCTGGCAGGCGCTGGGCGGCGTGGAGATCGAGGGCAAGACTCTGGGCGTGATCGGGCTGGGCAAGCTCGGCACCAAGGTCGCAGAGCTCGGCAAGGCGTTCGGCATGAACGTGATCGCCTGGAGCCCCAATTTGACGCCCGAACGCTGCAAGGCCGCGGGTGTGGGCTACGCGAGCAAGGAGGAGCTGTTCACCGCTGCCGACGTCATCACCGTCCATGTCGTGCTCAGCGACCGCTCACGCGGCCTGGTGGGCGCGGCCGACATCGCGCGCATGAAAGCCACCGCCTATCTCGTCAACACCTCGCGCGCGCCGATCGTCGACGAGGCCGCGCTGCTGCAGGCGCTGCGCGAGAAGCGCATCGCCGGCGCCGGGCTCGACGTGTTCTCGGTGGAACCGCTGCCGGTCACCCATCCGCTGCGCGGGCTGGGCAACGTCGTGCTGACGCCGCATCTCGGCTACGTCACCGAGGAGAGTTTTCGCGCCCATTACGGTCAGATGGTCGACTGCATCGCCACCTGGCTGGCCGGGGCCGAGCCGCCTCGCCGGCTGGCTTGAAGCAGGAGGTAGCGGCCCTCACAGCAAAACACCCTCCGCGAGGAGGGTGTTCTCAACGTGATGAGCTCGCACATGCCCGCCTCAGCGGATCGTCACCGGCGGCGGCAGCGGCTGCATGTTGCCGGGCTGGCCAGCCGCCGGCACAGTCGCCTGGGCCTGGACGGGCGCCTGGGCCGGAGGGGCGGCTGCAGCGGCCATGTTCTTGCTGGAACCTGGAGGCGCACCGCCCGGCATCACGACCACGCGGGTGCCGACCTTGACCCGGTCGAACAGGTCGGCGACGTCGTCGTTCAGCATGCCGATGCAGCCCGACGACACGAACTTGCCGATGGTCGAGGGCTGGTTGGTGCCGTGGATGCGGTACACGGTCGAGCCGAGATACATCGCGCGGGCACCGAGCGGATTGCCCGGGCCGCCGGCCATGAAGCGCGGCAGATAGGGCTGCCGCTCGATCATCTCGCTCGGCGGATACCAGTCCGGCCACTCGGTCTTCTTGGTGATCTTCTGCACGCCGGTCCAGGTGAAGCCTTCGCGGCCGACACGGACGCCGTAGCGCATCGCCCGGCCATTGCCGAGCACCAGATAGAGGTAGGTGTTGGGCGTATCGACGACGATCGTTCCCGGCGGCTCCTTGGTGACGAAGTCGACCTCCTGGCGGCGCAGGTTCGCCGGCAGCGGCGCCGGCGCCGCATCGGGCTGTTCCTCAGGCGGCAGAGCTGCCACCGTCATCGGACGATCTCCGGCGGCCGGGGCCTGTGCCGCGCCTGCGACGGCCGGAGCGCCACCGACGGCGCCGGGCGGCCGCGGCGCGCCTGCGTCGCCACCAGGCGCGCTGGCGCCACCATAGGCCTGCTGGCTGGAGGCGGGACGATCGCCGTAGATCACCGGCGGCGGACCAGCCGGGCGGCCATACCGCGGATCATCCGGGGACATCACCGGGCCGGTTGGAGTGGCCCCATAGACGGTCGCACCGGCCGGGCGTCCATATCGAGGATCGTCGGGAGAAAGGATGGGACCGGTCGGAGCCGCAGCACCATAAACCGGCGCATTGGCTGGACGCCCGTAGCGCGGATCGTCCGGCGAGATCACCGGGCCGGGGGGCGGCAACGCCGCGGAATTGCCAGGCGCATCCTCATCGTCGAGCGCGTCAAAATCCTGCCCCTGCCCGCGCGCGTCGGCCGGGTAGGGCGTCGGCGCCGGTGAGTACGCTCCAGGCGCGGTCTGATAGACCTGCTGTGCCTCGGCAAACGAAGTTGCCGTCACGCCCGCTGCCGCGACCGCGCAAACCGTCAGGATTTGTCTGATCATCATCGCCCTTGCAGTATCCCCAAGCCGCCGATTGGGACCTTTGCTGTGCCAGATGGCCGAAGATAGCGGCGCATTCAAGACAATTCCGACCAGAGCGGCCCGACTTCGGCAATTTGTGATCATGTCTCCGTCGTTGCACGGAAGTCTCACGCCGCCGAAAAAGTGCAGCGGAGCCCCCGCAGGCCCCATGGATGCCGTGATTTGCCGAGCGGGCGGGAACACTTCCGGTATTCTGACCTGAGCCTGATTCGCGATGCACGGCAGAAGCCGGCCTCGTCGCGAACGCGGCTATTCCCTGTGATCACCGCGTTCCCTACTGGCTCGAATGTCTCGGCAGTCCCGCTGCCGTGGCGAGAGTTACCGTCAATGCTTCCCGGCTTTCGTTTTCTGGTCGCCGCGATCGTCTGTTCCATCTCTCTCACCATCTTCGGCATGGGCGCTGCGGCCCTGTTGCGCGCCGCCCATGAGCAGTTCGCCAGCAACGCGTCCTGGCGCACGACTCAGGCGTCGGGCTTCACGACGTTCCTGCCGCCGGCCGAGCCCACGCCGGTGCTCGCGGTGCTGCGGGTGGATTCGATTCCGACACCGCCGGTGATGCCGCCGCCGGTCATGGCCGATGCTCCCCCGGCAGCGTCCGAGCCGCCGAGCGCGCCGTCGACGGCGGCGCCGGCCGCCGAGACGCCCGAGGTGACGCCCGTTGCGGTGGCCACCGATGTGCCGACGCCCTCGCTGCCGGCGGAAACGGTCGACACGTCCCAAACCTCGGCCATGGTCGAGACCGCGTCCGCGGCGAACGACCAGATCGAGAGCACCAAGCCGGAGCGCCCCATTCCGGACACGACCGCTTCGATCGTCGTTCCGGCCGAAAAAGCGTCCGACAGGCCGAGCATGGACAGCTCGCCCGAGACTGCAGCTCCGGCCCCGCCGCGGGCGTCGAGCGAAGGGGCGGCCGCCGTGGTCGCACCGCCGCCGCCAGTTCCTCAGGTCATCGCCAGCGCCGATCCGACGATGGCGACCGCAGCTGCCGCTTCAACCACCCCTGCCCCCGTTCCGGCGATGCTCGACCCGATCGCGGCGAAGCTCGCCGCGTTGGCCGAACAGCCGGCTCATCAGGAGCGGCCCGCCGCCAGCGAGCATCGTGCCTCGGTGAAGGTCGCGAGCGTTCAGCTGCGCCGGAGCATCCTCAAGAAGCGCCAGGCCCGGGAGAAGCAGATCGCGGCGCGCCGCGCCAAGCAGCGGCGCATCGCCCAGCGGCTCCGGTCGGCCCGGCAAGCGGCCGCCGCCCAGCAGCAACAGACTGCATTCCCCGATCCGTTCGGACAGCAGCCGTTTGGTCAACCGCAGGCGGTCGGCCAGCAGGCTGCCGGGCCGCGCACGCGATAGGCGGAGTTTCGATCAGGCCGGCCCTGTCGCAACCGGCGGACCGTTCTCGATGCCCCACTCCGACCACGAGCCGTCGTAGAGCGCGGTGTCGCGGATGCCGAGACGATACAGCGCCAGCGTCAGCACCGCCGCCGACACGCCGGAGCCGCAGGAGGTAACGATCGGCTTGGCAAGGTCGACTCCAGCAGCGCCGAACGCCTTGCGCAGCTCATCGAGCGGCTTCATCACGCCGGTCGCCGCGTCGAACAGCTCCGCATAAGGCAGATTGCGGCTGCCGGGGATGTGGCCGGATCGCAAGCCCGGCCGCGGCTCGGCGACCTCGCCCGCGAAGCGCGGCGCCTGCCGCGCATCGATCACCTCCTCGGCATTGCCGGCGAGATTGGCAACCATCTGCTCGATCCGGCGCACGCGCGCGGCATCGAACTTCGCGTTGTAAGTACCGAGCGCAGGCGTGACCTGTCCGTTCTCGACCGGGCGCCCCTCCGCCATCCACTTCTTCAGCCCGCCGTCGAGCACGCGCACATCCGCGTGGCCGAATGACAGGAACATCCACCAGGCGCGCGGCGCGGCGACCCAGCCGCCGGAATCATAGACCACCACCGTATCGCCATTGCTGACGCCGAGCCGGCCCGCGTCGCGGCCGAACTGCTCGGCGCTCGGATCCATGTGCGGCAGCGGATTGGAATGGTCGGAGACCTCATCGACGTCGAAGAACACGGCGCCGGGGATGTGCGCCTTCAGATAATCGTCCTTCGGCAGCGGCAGCACACCCGGCATCTTGAAGGTCGCGTCGAGCACCGTCACCTTGGGATCGCCCAGATGCGCAGCGAGCCAGTCGGTGGAGACGAGAGGGTCGTCGTGGATGGTCATGCGCAAAAGCTCCGGACTTCACATTCAGTCGTCATCGCCGGAGTTCGAGATCCGGCGATCCACCTTGTCGAAGTGATGGACACGCGGGTCAAGTCCGTGCGGGATGGGCAGCGATCAATCCTTCTTCTTCGGCGCCCAGGCCTCGACCGGCCCGCCGGCGTCGCGCCATGCCGCGAAGCCGCCGCCGATATGGGCAACCGGCTTCAGCCCCATGTCCTGCGCGGTCTTGGCCGCGAGCGCCGAGCGCAGGCCGCCAGCGCAATGAAAAATGAACGTCTTGTCCTGCTGAAAGATCGGCTTGGCATAGGGGCTCTGCGGATCGATCCAGAACTCCAGCATGCCACGGGTGCACGAGAACGCGCCGGGAATCCTGCCCTCGCGCTCGATCTCTCGGGGATCCCTGATATCGACGATCACGACATCGTCGCGCTTCGCTGCCGCGATCGCCTCAGCCGCCGAGAGCGTCTCGATCTCGGCGTTGGCTTCCTCGAGCAGCGCCTTGATGCCGCGCGTGATGGTCTGGGGCATGTCTTTTCCTTCTTCTTGTCCAGCCGTCGCGCGGCGCCGTTTCGACCTCGTCATTCGGGGTCGTCGGTCAGGACCGAACCGCCCGGAATGACGGGGCTGCCTACCGGACCAGCTCCTTCATCGCCGCTTCCAATCCCTCAATCGTGATCGGATACATGCGCTCGGAGAAGATGCGGCGAATGATGGTGGTGGACTCCGAATAGTCCCAATGCTTCTGCGCCACCGGATTGAGCCATACCGCGTGTGGATAGGTGCGGATGACGCGGTCGAGCCACACCGAGCCCGGCTCCTCGTTGACGTGCTCGACCGAACCGCCGGGCACCATGATCTCATAAGGCGACATCGAGGCGTCGCCGACGAACACGACTTTGTAGTCGTGCGGGTACTTATGAAGCACGTCCCAGGTCGGCGTGCGGTCGGTGAAACGCCGCTTGTTCTGCTTCCACACGCCCTCATAGAGGCAGTTGTGGAAGTAAAAATATTCCATGTGCTTGAATTCGCTCTTGGCGGCCGAGAACAGCTCCTCGACCTGCGCGATGTGGGAATCCATCGAGCCGCCGATGTCGAAGAACACCAGCACCTTCACCGCATTGCGCCGCTCGGGACGCATGTGAACGTCGAGATAGCCGTGGTTGGCGGTCTCGCGGATCGTGGTGTCCAGATCGAGCTCGTCGGGCGCACCGGTGCGGGCGAACTTGCGCAGCCGGCGCAGCGCCACCTTGATGTTGCGGATGCCGAGCTCGACATTGCCGTCGAGATCGCTGAACTCGCGCCGGTCCCATACCTTCACGGCGCGATTGTTGCGGTTCTTCTCCTGGCCGATGCGGACGCCTTCGGGGTTGTAGCCATAGGCGCCGAACGGCGACGTGCCCGCCGTACCGATCCACTTGCTGCCGCCCTGGTGACGGCCCTTCTGCTCTTCCAGGCGCTTCTTCAAGGTCTCCATGAGCTTGTCCCAGCCCATGGCCTCGATCTCTTTCTTCTCTTCCTCGGTGAGGTATTTCTCGGCCAGCTTCCTGAGCCACTCCTCGGGGATTTCGGCCTTCTCCATCGCGTCGAGCAGGTTCTCCAGCCCCTTGAACACGGTGCCGAACACGCGATCGAACTTGTCGAGATTTCGCTCGTCCTTCACCAGCGCGGTGCGCGACAGATAGTAGAAATTCTCGACCGAATGCTCGGCGAGGTCGGCGTCGATGGCCTCCATCAGCGTGAGATATTCACGCAGGGAGACCGGGACCTGCGCGTCGCGCAGTGCTGTGAAGAATTGCAGGAACATGCCCATTAGATTGCCCGCCCCCACTCGCCCGTCAAGGGCCGTCGGAACCGGGCGTACTGGACCGGCCGCCTTTTTGCTCTACAATCCAGGGAACAGAGTTCTGAATGGGGGCTTCCTATGAGTCTTATCGTCGCCATCATCATTGGCGCCATCGCCGGCTGGCTGGCCGGCCTGATCGTTCGCGGCGCCGGTTTCGGCCTGATCGGCAACATCGTCGTCGGCATCATCGGCGCGCTGGTCGCAAGCTACGTCCTGCCAGCGCTGCACATTGCGCTTGCCGGCGGCACGCTGGGCGCAATCCTGGACGCCACGATCGGTGCGGTCATCGTGCTCGTAATCCTGGCGCTGATCCGGCGCGCTTGATTATTTCTCCTTTCAATGGCAGCCATCATCTCAAAGCCGCAGCGGCTGATGCCGCTGCGTAGCCACTCAACACAAGTTCGAACGATGAGCGAGACGCGATGAAATTTACCGGCACCCAGGACTACGTCGCCACCGATGACCTGAAAGTGGCCGTCAACGCGGCGATCGTGCTCGAGCGCCCGCTGCTGGTGAAGGGCGAGCCGGGGACCGGCAAGACCGTGCTGGCCGAGGAGGTCGCCAAGGCCGTCAACGCGCCGCTGCTCACCTGGCACATCAAGTCCACCACCAAGGCGCAGCAGGGCCTCTACGAATACGACGCCGTCTCGCGGCTGCGCGATAGCCAGCTCGGCGACTCCAGGGTGTCCGACATCAAGAACTACATCAAGCGTGGCAAGCTGTGGGAGGCCTTCACGGCCGAGCAACGACCGGTGCTCCTGATCGACGAGATTGACAAGGCCGACATCGAGTTTCCGAACGACCTGCTGCTCGAGCTCGACCGGATGGAATTCCACGTCTACGAGACCAACGAGACCATCAAGGCGAAGCTGCGCCCGATCGTCATCATCACCTCCAACAACGAGAAGGAGCTGCCGGATGCGTTCCTGCGCCGCTGCTTCTTCCACTACATCAAGTTCCCCGATCCGGATACGATGGGCCGCATCGTCGACGTGCACTTCCCGAACATCAAGAAGCGGCTGGTCGAGGAGGCCCTGCGCATCTTCTTCGAGGTCCGCGACGTGCCCGGCCTGAAGAAAAAGCCGTCGACCTCCGAGCTGCTGGACTGGCTCAAGCTGCTGCTCAACGAGGACATCGGCCCCGAGCAGTTGCGCGAGCGCGATCCGCGCAAGCTGATCCCGCCGCTGCACGGTGCGCTGCTCAAGAACGAGCAGGACGTGCACCTGTTCGAGCGGCTCGCCTTCCTCAGCCGGCGCGAGGTGTGAGGCCCGGCTCAATCCGACGGGGCTGAACGCGTCATTGCGGCGCCGTCCTCTCGATCAGGCGTCCGAGCGCGCGCATGATCCCATCGACGGCAATCGGCTTCTCGCAGCGGAGAATCTTCGAGAAGCGGTCCGGAATCACCGATTCGTCATAGCCGGTGGTGAAGACGAAGGGCACGCCGCGCTCGACAAGCAGATCGGCGACCGGAAACGCCATGTCGCCGCGCAGGTTCACGTCGAGAACGGCGCCTTCGATCCGCCCCTCGCGTTTGATCAAGGCGAGCGCGTCAGGGACGGTTCCGACCGGGCCCAGGATCATGCCGCCGGCGTCGCCGAAGGCGCAGCGCAGCTCGTCGGCAAGCATGTACTCGTCCTCGACGATGAGGATATGACGGTCGCGAAGCGAGCGTTCAGGCATGATCCTCGAGCTCCAGTGTGGTGAGCGAAACGGGAATCGATATCGTGCAACGGACACCGTCGGATTCGAAGGCGTACGAGGTCCTCGCGCTGAGCTGATAGGGCAAGGCCTGTTCGATCAGCTCGCGCCCTTGCCCCGTGCCGCTGGGCATCGTGGCTGGCCGCGGCATGTCGACACCGCTCTCGCGCCACTCGATGTGCAGCCAGGGCTGTCCCTCCGCGCCTTGGCGCTCGAGCGACCAGACCACGCAGAGCCGGCCGGACGGCTGTGCCAGCGCGCCATACTTGACCGCGTTGGTGGCGAGCTCGTGCAGCGCCATGGCAAGGGTCTGAACCGTCGACGACCGCAGCCTTACGCCGGACGGCCCCGACAGCTCGATGCGCTCCGAACCGCCGGCGACAGCCGACAGCTCGCTACGGATCAGATCGTCGAAGGTGACGCGATCATGCTCCTTGAGGCGGGACAGCAGGCCCTGGGCGCGTGACAGCGTATCGAGCCGATCACGGAAGCGGGCGCGAAAATCGCCGAGATCGGCGCTGGCACGCGCCGTCTTGTCGGCCATCGAGCGGACCACGCCCAGCAGGTTGCGGGTGCGATGCTGCAGTTCGGCGACCAGCACCTTCTGCCGCTCCTCCCATTCGCGCCGCTCGGTCACGTCGACCATGGCTCCGGTCATGCGGATCGGTCGTCCCGCATCGTCATAGAAGAAGCGCCCACGGCCGTACAGACAGCGAATTGCGCCGCCCGGATGCACCACACGAAACTCGCTGATATATTCCTGGTGCGCCTCCATCGCGCGGTGAAGCGCGGCTTCGGCTGCGGGACGATCGTCGGGATGGATGCGCGCCGCCCAAGCCTCGTAGCTCGGGGTCAGTTCGCCAACATCATAGCCTTCCATGCGGAAGTGCTCGTCCGACCAATAGACCTCGCCGGTCGCGACGTTCCAGTCCCACAGGCCGAGCCGCCCCACCTCGACCGCGCTGCGCAGGCGCTCCTCGCTCTTGCGCAATTCTCGTTCGGCCTTGTTCTGCTCGGAGATGTCGCGCGCCGTCCCGAACCACTCGATGATCTCTCCGTCACGCCCGAGAATGGGGATGGCGCGCGAATCGATCCAGCCGAGGCTGCCATCGATCCTGATCACGCGGTGCTCCAGTTCGAACATGCCCTTCGTCGCGACGGCCCTGCTGATCGCCGCAGTCACCTGCGCCTGATCGTCCGGATGAATGTATTTGGCGAGCCAGCCCTGGCTCGGTTTCATCGTATCGGCGATGAAGTCCTTGCCCTGCAACTGGCGCATCTCCCGCCAGTCCGGGCTCATGCGATAGACGACGTCGGAGCTCGCGGTTACGAAAGCGCGATAGCGCTCCTCGCTGGCGCGCAGTCGCTCCGTCGCCTCGGCACGCAGACGGGCCATCTTGAGATGCGCCTCGACACGCGCCAGCAGTTCACGCGCACTGAACGGCTTGATCAGATAGTCATCCGCACCGGCCTCCATGCCTTCGACGCGGCTCTCTTCTCCGGCCCGGGCCGACAGCAGGATCACCGGGATGGTGCCCACCCTTTCATCGGCGCGCAGCCGTGCAAGCAACTGCATGCCGTCGACGCGCGGCATCATCACATCAGACAGAACGAGGTCGGGCTTGTCGCGGGCGATGGCCGCGAGCGCGGCTTCACCATCGGCGACGGTCTCGACATCGTAGCGCGTGGCGAGCAGGCGGCGGACATAGTCGCGCATGTCGGCATTGTCGTCGGCCAGGAGGATGCGGGGGCGCGGCCCGGCTTTGTCGGCTGACGGGTGGATGATGTCGATGTCCGGACCGGCATGCGCGTCGAGCGGCGGCGGATCCGGCAGCCAGCGCAACGCCTCCTCGATGAAGGGCCGCGCACCGCAGAGGATCGGTTCCTGCGCTGGGGCCGCGTCGACCTGGTCGAACGGCAGATGACTTCGTCCCCTGGGAATTCTGACCACGAACGTGCTGCCCTGCCCGGCTTCGCTGGTCGCTTCGACGGATCCGCCGTGCAGCTTGGCGAGCTCATGCACCAGCGCGAGCCCGATGCCCGAGCCTTCATGGGTGCGGCCGAACGCGCCGGCGACGCGGTGGAAACGCTCGAAGAGTCGCGGCAGCTCGTGCTGCGGGATGCCGGTCCCGGTGTCCTTCACGCTCAGTTCGAAATGACGATCGCAGGTGACGAGCCGGACCTCGACGTCGCCCGTGAAGGTGAATTTGAACGCGTTGGACAGCAGGTTGAGGACGATCTTCTCCCACATTTCGCAATCGACATAGGCCGGCTCCGGCAGCGGCGGGCAATCCACGATCAGCCTGAGGCCGGCGGCTTCGATCGCTGAGCGGAAGGTGCTGGCGATCTCCGCGGTCAGGCTCGCGAGGTCCACCGGCGCATAGACCGCCTGCATCCCGCCGGCCTCGATCCGCGAGAAATCCAGCAGCGTGTTGACCAGCTTGAGCAGCCGCAAGGCATTGCGCTGGGCGAACTCCAACCGCTCGCGATCCGCCGGCGGCAATGCCTCCGACCGCAGCACATCTTCGAGTGGACCGAGCATCAGCGTCAGCGGCGTACGGAACTCGTGGCTGACATTGGCGAAGAACGCTGTCTTGGCCCGATCGATCTCGGCGAGCGTCTCGGCGCGGCGACGCTCCTGCCCATAGGCCAGCGTCTCGGAGAAGGATCTGCCGAGCTGAGCGGCCACCAGATCGAAGAAGCCCTGGTGCTCGGCATCGAGGGCGCGGCGCGGATTGACGCCACAGATCAGGATCGCCGTCGCCTGCTCCCGGCCCGTGGCAACCGGCAGCGCAAGCGCCAGCTGTGGCGGCTCGGGCCATGCGCCGGTTGGCACGCCGGCAAATTTCGCACAATCCAGCACGACGCGAATCGGCGCCACCGCGCGCGCCGCCGCCCGGATCGGCCACAGCTCCTCACTCTCGAGGGCAATCTGCGCCGGCGCGATTGCACTGTCCGGGCGCACCCCGCAGCGCTCAACAACCGTGCCGATCGCTGATCCTCGCTGAGCTGGTAGATCAGCGCAAACGGGACGTCATGCGGATTCTCGGCGAGGACATCGGTGGCCTCGAGACAAGCATGCGCCAGGCTGTCGGCACGGCCGCGCGCGGCGAGATCGCGCAAGGTCCGCATGCGGCGCTCGCCCACCACCCGGGCCGTCGTCTCGATGACGGGGGTGAAGACGCCGCCGACGCCGCCGGTCTCATCGCGAATCGGCGAATAGGAGAACGAAAAGTAGGTCTCTTCCAGGTAGCCATGGCGGTCGATGAACAGCGGCACGTCGCGTGAGCGGGTCGCTTCACCAAGCCCGACGACGTGCCGCAACATCGGGCCGATGACCTCCCAGATCTCCGGACCATACGGCGCGGCCTGGTGCCCCCAGCGCGGCGGGATGCTTCTGCGGGCCGAGGATCGGGCGATACTCGTCATTGTAGAGCATGACGAGCTCCGGGCCCCACCAGATCAGGATCGGGAACGCGCAGTCCAGGCAGGTGCTGACCGACGTGCGCAACGACTGAGGCCAGCTCTCGGGCGGCCCCAACGGCGTCCGTGACCAATCGTGGATGCGCATGAGCGCTCCCATCTCCCCGCCACCCTGCAGGAAGTCGGCCCCGCGCGCGAGCGCCTGAAACGTCGTGCGGCCGGCATCCGAATGCTCGTTCACTCCTGGCCCCTTTTTCGCCGCACAATATCGTGAAATGCGCACGGGCGCCAAGCACGCGCCTGCAAGGGTGCCAAGTGCATCGACGGGAACTCGGCGGCGCGGCGGGTTCCATCGGTCCGTCCACAGCCGACTCGCAATTTGGGACAGTCCACCGCAAACGCTCGACGCGCGCGGCTGCGCTTGTTAAGCGCCAGCCTCTGCGTGAAGCGGGGTTGAGTCGGGGCACATGACGGTTGCGATCGAGATGGGGCAGACGGCGGCGGGATCGCCTGCCGCCCTGGACCTCGAGGAACTGCTGGCGACCCGGCTCCTGGTGCAGGGCAATTCCGGCTCCGGCAAGTCGCATCTGTTGCGCCGCCTGCTGGAGCAGAGCGCGCCCTGGGTGCAGCAGACGATCATCGACCCGGAGGGCGACTTCGTCACGCTGGCCGAGCGATTCGGCCATCTCGTGATCGCGGCCGAGGACCACACCGAGCGCGCGCTGCAGGTCGCCGGCGAACGGGCGCGGATGCATCGCGTCTCGACGGTGCTCAACCTCGAAGGCCTCGACGCCGAGAACCAGATGCGGCGCGCGACCGCCTTTCTCAACGGCCTGTTCGAGATCTCCCGCGACCATTGGTACCCGATGCTCGTCGTGGTCGACGAAGCCCAGCTGTTCGCACCGGCCGTCGCGGGCGAAGTCTCCGACGAGGCCCGCAAGGCGTCGCTGGGCGCAATGACCAACCTGATGTGCCGCGGCCGCAAGCGCGGGCTGGCCGGGGTGATCGCGACGCAGCGGCTGGCGAAGCTCGCCAAGAACGTCGCGGCCGAGGCCTCGAACTTTCTCATGGGCCGCACCTTCCTCGACATCGACATGGCCCGCGCGGCCGACCTGCTCGGCATGGAGCGGCGCCAGGCCGAGGCGTTCCGCGACCTCGAGCGCGGCCAGTTCATGGCGCTCGGACCCGCGCTGTCGCGCCGGCCGCTGGGCCTGCGCATCGGCCCGACCGAGACCAAGCCGCGCAACGCGACGCCGCGGCTGATGCCGCTGCCGGAGGCGTCGCTCGAAGACGCCCGCGCGGTGATTCTCGCCGCACCGCCGCCCGAGACGCATGCGAGGCCGCAGCGCAAGCCGCAGCCCGAGCTGCTCGACCAGCTCATGGCGGCGAAGTCCGCCGCGCTCGAGCTGCGCCCCGAGCCGCCGGCCCCTGCCATCAGCGAGGAGGAGCTCGCCGAGCGCAAAGCCCGCGTCGAGCGCGTCTTGCGCGCGGTGCTGGCCGAGCCCGACGCCGGCTTCCGCGCCGTCGGCGTGCTCTACCAGGAATTCGTCGTCCGCTGCCGCATCGAGGGGCTCGGCACGGCCGTGCCCGACCTCAACGACTTCCGCCGCATGCTGACCCGCGCCCGTGCCGGCCTCGGCGGCGACGAGGCGGCTGACGACGCCGGCTGGCAGGACGTCACGCTGCGTGCCTCGCTGCTGCCTGAGGACATGCAGGGCGTGTTCATGATGATCGCCCGCGCCGCCAAGGACGGCCGCCCCTGCCCGAGCGATGCCGCGATCGCCCGCGCCTATGGCTCGCACTCTCTGCGCCGGGCGCAGCGCCTGCTGACCTATATCGAGGACCAGGGCCTCATCGTCTGCCAGCTCGACGGCGCCGGCCGCCGCATCGTCACCCTGGTCGAGCTCGCCTGGGCCACCGCGCCAGGCGATCCCAACGCCGACGACACGACGAATGAAGGCCTCGTTGCTTCGTCGTCGTGAGAGGCGCCCGGACCGCTCCGGGCGCCTCCCGCTGTTGTCCGCGGTCAGGTCGCGGCGATCCTGCCCATCGCCGGGTCGCTGATGCTGGGCCGGCCGTTCTCGACGTGGCCCGCGAGCTGCCAGTTGAAGTTGGCATCGGTATCCGTCGTGACCGTCAGATCGTACCAGCCATGGGTCTGCTGCAGGCGAACCCGCGTCTCGAGCCGCTGGCCGCGCTGCAGGCGGTGCCGCTCGCTGCGTCCGGTGTAGTTGTCGGCCAGCGTCACGACGCAGCTTGCCCCCTTGTTGGTGAGCGCGATCGCAAGGCTGCGCGCATCGTCGCCGTCGTCCCAATCGCAGAGATGGACGGTATCGACATCGACGAGCGCCGCGGTGGTGGCGACGCCGCCCTTGAAGTGACGGAAGAAGCCGTTCGGGCCGTACACCGACAGATCGTACTGGCCGGCGCTCGCCGCGAGATCCCAGACGCCCCGCAGCGACTTGCCGGACTCGACGGTGTAGCTCCACGGTCCGGCCGCGGTATTGCCGGAGCGGACGTGGAAGCAGACGCCGGCCTGCCCCGGATTGACGAGGCGGATCGCAAACGTCCTGTGCGCGGCGTCGGCATCGCCGTCGACGCGCAGATCGTAGGGCAGCGCGCGCGCCGGGCGGATGCCGGGCTCCTGCTGCGGCAGGGCCTGCTTTGCCGGCGGCACCGGGTGATAGTCGTCGAAGCGCGCACCCGAGGTGATGTCCGCCGCCGGCGGCTTGTAGCCGGCCGTGCTCGGCAGCGGCGCCATGCCTTCGTTGGGCGAGGTGAAGTTGAACGCCGAGGTGAGATCGCCGCACACCGCGCGCCGCCATGCCGGGATGTTGCTCTCGAACAGATCGGGCGCCTCGTGATGGAAGCGGCGCTCGATGAAGCGGATCACAGACGTGTGGTCGAACACCTCCGAGCACACGAAGCCGCCGCGCGACCACGGCGACACCACCAGCATCGGCACGCGGACGCCGAGTCCGTAGGGGCCGGCAACGTGGCTTCCGTCGCCAGCGAAGAGGTCCGTGCTGACATCGACGGTCGACTGGCCCCAGGCCTGCGACATCGCCGGATACGGACCGACGACATGGTCGAAGAAGCCGCCGCCCTCGTCGTAGTTGATGAGCAGCGCGGTCTTGCTCCACAGCTCCGGATTCGACGTCAGGATGTCGAGCACCTTGGAGATGTACCAGGCGCCCGGCCCCGGCAGCCAGTTCGGATGCTCGCTGAACGCCTCGGGAGCCGCGATCCACGACACCTGCGGCAGGGTACCGTTGCGCACGTCGTTGCGCAGCCCGTCGAACAGGTTCTCGAACGTGCCGCCATTGGCGATGTTGCTGCCGCGTAGCGCCTTCTCGTACAGCGGGCTGCCTGCTTGCGAGTTCTGATACTGGTGGAAATACAGCAGCGAGTTGTCGCCGTAATTGCCGATCCACGGATTCTGGGTCCAGCCCCAGAAGCCTTCCGCCGTCAGGCCGAGACCGATGTCCTGGTAGACCTTCCAGGAGATGCCCGCCTTCTCCAGCCGCTCCGGGAACGTGGTCCAGTCGTAGCCCGCTTCCGCATTGGTGATGACCGGGCCGCCGCCCTTGCCATCGTTGCCGTCCCAGCCGGTCCACAGGTAGTAGCGATTCGGATCGGTCGGTCCCATCACCGAGCAGAAATACTGATCGCACACCGTGAAGGCGTCGGCCAGCGCATAGTGCCAGGGCAGATCCTGCCGGTTCATGCAGGTCATGGTCGTGGTGCCCTTGTTGGCGATCCACTTGTCGTAGTTGCCGTTGTTCCAGGCCTTCTGGCCGTCGTTCCAGCCATGGGCGACGTCCTCGACATAGACCGAGCCAGCATTGTCGACGCGGAACGGCATCACCGATCCCGTGCCGTTCGGCTGCTGCCACACCGGATTGCCGTTCGGCAGCTTCACGGCGCGAGGATCGTTGAAGCCGCGCACGCCGCGCATCGCGCCGAAGTAATGGTCGAAGGCGCGGTTCTCCTGCATCAGCACCACGATGTGCTTGACGTCCTCGATGCTGCCGTGGCGGTTGAACGCCGGAATGGCATGCGCGCGCTCGATGCTCTGGCCGAGGGCCGCGGTCGCAGCCGACGCGCCGAGCAGCCGCAGGAACTCGCGCCGGTTGTGCGCGATCGTGTTCGACATCTCGTTCATTCCCCATGGTGATGACGGTGTCGAGCGGCTTAGGTCGGCGCGTTAACAACCGCGTGACCGGGCGGTAAAGGATGTGTGGCAGGCTTTTGACGGCGCGTGGCGGGGCAGCATTCGCGGCGAAGCGCCCCGCCACGATGGGCTTCGAAGCCGCCATTGCCCTTGCGCCAGAGGCGAAAAGCTGAATGATCCGTTCGGGTTGCGACGACGACAGACTGGGCTGCCACCGGATTTGGCGCGTTGCATTGTTGAGGATGATTTGCATATGCCGACGTTGACGGTGCAAGCGGCGGCCCTGCAGGGAGCGCCGGTATGGGCATGGTTGCAGGTCGTGTCCAACGGACTGATCGCCAGCGCCTTCTTCACCATCGCCTTCGTCGTCGGCACGTTCCTGCGGCGGCGCTGGCGCGACGTGATGTTCCGCGGCATCGTCGGGGCGCTTGCCACCTTCGTGGCCGTCGTCGGGGTCACCCGCCTGCTCGCGATCGTCGATCTCTGGGTGCCGACCTCGACCATCACGGACATCATCAACGTCTTTCTCGGCGTCACCTCGATCGCAATCATCGTCATCATGATCAAGATGCTGCCGCAGCTTCTGGTTCTGCCGACGCGCATCACCTTGCAGAAGGCCTACGCGCAGCTCGAGGAGGAGATCCGGCAGCGCCGCGCCGCGGAAGCGATGGTGCGGCGCTTCCAGGAAATCGAGGCTAACGAGGCCCAGGTCCGTCAGGCGCAGAAGATGGAGGCGATCGGCCAGCTCACCGGCGGCGTCGCGCACGACTTCAACAACATCCTGACCGTCATCACCGGGACGATCGAGATCCTTGCCGATGCGGTCAAGGACAAGCCCCAGCTCGCCGGCATCGCCGGCATGATCAGCGCCGCCGCCGAGCGCGGCGCCGATCTGACCCGGCACCTGCTCGCCTTCTCGCGCCGCCAGCCGCTGCAGCCGCGCGCCACCGACATCAATGCGCTCATCGTCGAGGCCGGCCGTCTGCTGCGGCCGACGCTCGGCGAGCAGATCGAGATCGAATCGATGCTGGCCCATGACAGCGCGCCGGCGCTGATCGATCCGAGCCAGTTGTCGACCGCGATCCTCAACCTCGCGCTCAACGCGCGCGACGCGATGACGGACGGCGGCAAGCTGACGTTGGAGACCAAGAACGTCACGCTCGACGAGCACTACGCGCAACTGAACCGCGACGCCAAGCCCGGGAGCTACGTCATGATCGCGGTCAGCGACACCGGCCAGGGCATTCCCGCCCCACTGCTCGACAAGGTGTTCGAGCCGTTCTTTACCACCAAGGACGTCGGCAAGGGCTCGGGTCTCGGCCTCAGCATGGTCTATGGCTTCGTCAAGCAATCGAACGGCCACGTCAAGATCTACAGCGAGGAAGGCCACGGGACCACCGTGAAGCTCTATCTGCCGCGGGCCGCGGGCGCGCCGGAGCTGCCGGCCGCCGACACGGCACGTCCGGCCGTCGCGCGCGGCGGCGAGACCATCCTGATCGTCGAAGACGATGCGCTGGTGCGCGACTACGTGGTCGCGCAGGTGCGACGGCTCGGCTATCGCACGCTCGCTGCGAGCAACGCCGCCGAGGGCCTGGCCCTGATCGACAACCCGGAACGCATCGACCTGCTGTTCACCGACGTCATCATTCCAGGCGGCATGAACGGCCGCCAGCTCGCGATCGAGGCCGAGAAGCGCCGTCCCGGGCTGAAGGTGCTCTACACATCTGGCTACACGGAGAACGCGATCGTGCATCATGGGCGGCTCGATGCCGACGTGCTGCTGCTGGCGAAGCCGTATGTCAGCGCCGATCTCGCGCGCATGATCAGGACGGCGCTGGAGGCGTGAGGCGAACCGCGATGGTGGCGCGGGTCGATGTCTCGTTTTGCCGGAGCTCGCGCGTCACAACCCGTGCCGTCGTCCCGGCCTTGCGCCGGGACCGGTAGCCACCGGCTATCGTGGCGAAGCGAGATCGATCCACCAGCGTGGCTCCCACATCTTCCTGGGGTCATGGGTCCCAGCGCAAGGCCGGGACGACGGCTGAGATTGCGCCGCCTTCCATCACACTGTGCCCGAGACACCCCATAAAGACACGACGCCGCCTTCCCGCCGCCCTTGAGGCGCAGGTGATGCGGCAATCATGTCCCTCTGAACAACGAGAGGGCGCGAGGAAGGCCGGACCTCGGCTGAGGCCCGTGGCCCGCCTGCTCAAAAGAATGCAGGCGGCAGGTACCACAGGTACAGCCGGACAGACCCGGCCTTCCCCGCGCGATCGGTTTTAACGGTGTCCTTCGTGCTCTCCCTGGGGATCGGCGTTCTTGCCCCCATCGCCCGCGCGTGCCGTCAAGCAACATCAGCGGACTTGACCTCAGCGTCGAGAGATCAGGACCACACGACTTCGCCGTCCGTGCCAACCGCACTCGTCGGGCGCAGCCGTCACGTCCATCGCAGCCCACCTCCACGTTCGTGACGACGCGTCCGTCCCTCTGCTCGAGGCGGGATGGGCAAGACCATCGGTCTGATTTGCCCGACGACACAAGCCGGCGCGGCTGCGGCAAACCAACTCGACGGGCATTTCGCGCATACGAAGCATGCGGAGATTGCCCGTCGGGTACAACGGGCCGGTACTCCATGCCGACATGAAGCCGGTGACGAACGGCTGACGATCAGCGGACGGGCGGAGCAACGGCGGCTTCACCCCGCGCCGGCAGCGGCAACGACGCCTGCCTCAGACTTTCCGACGGCGTCTCACCATAGATCTTTCGATACTCCCTGGCGAAATGCCCTGGATTGCTGAAGCCACATCGCAGGGCGATCGACGTCACCGTGTCACCTGCTTTCGCATCGTACAACATGCGGTGCGCATGCTGGATCTGCGTCAGCTTGATCTTCTCGGCCAAGGAAACGCCGCTCTTCGCGAAGTACTGATAGACCGTGCGAGGGCTGACGCCGTAGCGAATCGCGAGCTGCTGGATCGATATCTTCTGATCCCAGTTCGTCTCAATGTGTTCCAGGATTCTGCGAATGGACTCCGGCACTTGGCCGTTGCGATCGAGATGATCCGTGGTGACGTCGATCGTCGCGCCGACGAGATGGGTTCGTCCGTCGGACGGGCTGTAGACAGAGGTCGCCATGCCACGGACCCAGCGCACCGTACCGGCTTTGCCAAGCACCCGGTAGTCGCGCGTGTAGCCGCTTCGCTTCTTGATCGCACGTCGGATGGCCTGCTCGAGCCCGTTCCGATCCTCAGGATGCACGTGGCACAACACGTCGCGTAGCGACGATGGCGACGCCGGCGGAAAATCTCCCTTGGAATCGTCTGCGTCGACGATCAGGTCGAACGTCGACAACCCAGCGAGCTTCTCCGCGGCTGCAAGCTGTTCTTCCAGGATCCTGGTCGTCGTGATGTCCTCGACCACGGCGCAGAACCACTTCAGGCGGCCCCTGGCGTCCCTGATCGGATTGACGGTCACGCGTCCCCACACGACGCTCCCGTCCGGTCGGAGGTAGCGCTTGTCGAGCTGATAAGTCGCGATCTCGCCTGCGAGCAGCTTTTCGTGCTGCACTCGGTTGCGCTCCCGGTCCTCCGGATGCGTCAGATCGGTAAAGGTGAGCGCGCCGGTCCTGAGCTGCTCCAGCGCGTGTCCGACGATCCGGCAGCATTCGGCATTAGCAAACCGGATATGTCCCGTCGCAGTGTCGACGATCGAGATGCCGATGCCAAGGCTGTCCAGGAACACCCTCGGCACCGCGATGATTTCAGCAATGTCCTTGCCTGGCATGTCGAAGCCGATAGCATCCAATGTCCATTAAGCCTAGCTACGAGGATCATCTCGATTTTGATCTAGGGCAATCCCGGCCTGCGACACTTGAACACCCCCGGCAGACGTCACGAGGCCATTCCTGCACAATCAGAACATCGCTGCAGATTGCAGCCTAACCGAATCTTACTGACGATCTGTTAGATTGAATAAAGCCCCGGAAATTTACGGGGATCATCGAGTTCTGGAATGATCGCAGTCAGCGCCGTCTCAGGATCACAGCAACTGCCGCGTGATCACGAGCATGTGCACATCGCTGACGTGATCGTTTGCACAGGAGACCATCATGTTTGGCCGCAAGAACAACGCCGCATCCCTGGCCGCCCTGGCCGCAAACGCCATCACCGCGAAGGTGATGGTCGCTGACGAGAAGCTCAACATCGTCTACATGAACGAGGCGGTAAAGGCGCTGATGCGCGAGGCGGAGGCCGATCTCAAGACGCAGTTGCCGAACTTCCGCGTCGATGGACTCATCGGTACCAACATCGACGTCTTTCACAAGGATCCGACGCACCAGCGCCGCATGCTGCAGGCCCTCGCCTCCGAGCACCGAGCCACCATCAAGATCGGCAAGTGGACGTTCGATCTGGTCGCGCAGCCCTTGAAGCACCCGGACGGAACCCGCGCCGGAACGGTCGTCGAGTGGTCCGACGCCAGCGTGCGGCTGCAGAACCTCGACTACAGCGCTCAGGTCGCGGCAATCGGCCGATCACAGGCCGTGATCGAATTCAACCTGGACGGCACCATCGTCACCGCCAACGACCATTTCCTGAATGCGCTGGGCTACAGCCTGCCGGAGATCCAGGGCAAGCATCACAGCATCTTCGTTTCGCCGCAGGAGCGCGACAGTGCCGGCTATCGCGAGTTCTGGGCCGCCCTGAACCGCGGCGAATACCAGGCCGCAGAATACAAGCGGATCGGAAAGGGCGGCAAGGAGGTATGGATCCAGGCATCCTATAACCCGGTGTTCGATCAGAACGGAAAGCCTTTCAAGGTCGTCAAGTTCGCCACCGACGTGACCGCCCAGAAGCTTCGGAATGCCGATCTCGCCGGACAGATCGCCGCCATCAGCAAATCGCAGGCTGTGATCGAGTTCGAATTGGACGGCACCATCATCAACGCCAACGACAATTTCCTGCATGCGCTCGGCTATACGCTGTCCGAGATCAAGGGCCGTCATCATTCGATATTCGTCGATCCGTCGGAGCGCGACAGTACGGCCTATCGCAACTTCTGGGCCGCCCTGAACCGCGGCGAATATCAGGCCTCGGAATACAAGCGGATCGGAAAGGGCGGTCGCGAGGTCTGGATTCAGGCTTCCTACAACCCAATCCTCGACCTCAACGGCAAGCCGTTCAAGGTCGTGAAATACGCCACCGACGTCACCAAGCAAGTGCTTGTGCGGATGGGCAATGAGCGCGTCCGCGGCATGATGGAGTCCGTCGCCGCGGGTGCCGAGGAATTGAACGCCTCGGTGCGCGAGATTTCCGAGGCCATGACGAAGTCGCGCGAGACCGCAATGGGGGCGGCTGACCGGGTCGCCTCCGCCGATTCGCAGGCCAAGCGCCTGAGCGAGGCGACACAGGCGATGAGCGGCATCGTCGAACTGATCGGCAACATCACCGGGCAGATCAACCTGCTGGCGCTCAATGCCACGATCGAATCGGCGCGCGCCGGCGATGCCGGCCGCGGCTTTGCAGTGGTCGCGTCGGAGGTCAAGAATCTCGCCACGCAGGCCAAGGCCGCCACCGACAAGATCGGCGCGGAGATCGCCGGACTGAACGGAATCTCCAGCGAGGTCGTGAATGCGCTGAACGCGATCAAGGTCGAGATCCAGAACGTCAGCGAATACGTCACCTCGACCGCCGCCGCCGTCGAGGAGCAGAGCACGGTCACCGGCGAAATGTCGTCCAGCATGCAGCGCGCAGCCGCAGAGGCGCAGGCGATCGCAGCAGGCAGGGCGTAAGGGCAGCCTGAGCACGGTCCTTGCTTGCTGGGGCCGCGGCGAGGATCACGCCTGCGCCGTGTCCCATGTCACCGGCAGATTGAGCAGGCCGCGAAACGCCCAGCCGCCGATGCGCACCGGCTCGGTGTCACGCAGGCGCAGGTTCCTGAGCCGTGCGAACAGCGTCGGCAGCGCGACGTCGGCGATCATCGCGCGCGAGGCCCAGGCGCCCGCGCAGAAATGCGGGCCGGCGCCGAAGGCGATGCTCTTGGAGACGTCGCGGCGGATGTCGAAGCGATCGGGCTCGGAGAAATGCGCCTCGTCGCGGTTGGCCGAGCCGAACATCAGGAACACGCGCTCCTCCGGCTCGAAGGCGACGTCGCAGATCGTCCAGGGCTTTGCGATGCGCCGGGGCGACATGCCGATCGGCGAGATCCAGCGCGCATATTCCTCGAACACCTGGAGCCAGCGGACCTCGCCATTGATGGCCAGCGCGAGCTGCTCGGGATGCGTCAGCAGCGCCCACACCGTGCCGGCGATCGCATCGCGCGGTTCGTTCTGGCCGCCCGAGATGGCGAGCTTGATGTTGGCGCGGATGCTCTCCATCGGCATTTGCGTGGCGAGCATCACGCCAAGCAGACTCTGGTTGGGGGTCTTCTCCAGCACCGGCAGCATGTCGTCGATGGCAGCGTCGATGCCTGATGTCGCGGCGTTACAGCGCGCCTCGACGGCAGCGTCACCGGTGTAGTTGGCGATGCCGTCGATCATCGCCTGCGACCACGCATTCATGTCCTGGAAGCGCATGTTGGTGAGGCCGGTGATCAGCTTCAGGCACTCGGCCGAGAACGGCAGCGCGAAATCGCCGACGAGATCCACATCCGTGGCCGGATCGAGCGCATCGATCAGCCGGTCGGCATGGGCCTGAAACTGCGCCAGCCAATGCACGCGCACGGCCCGCGGCGACACCGCCGGCGCGATCGCCTGACGCTCCGCCATGTGCGCCGCACCATCCTTGCGCATCATGTTTTGGCCCATCAATCGGTTCATCAGGCCCTGCGGCTGATGCAGAGCTGAAGACGTCGATCTGCTTCTCGGAGACGAAGATGTCGTCGCGACGGCACAACAGCGTGCTGCCAAGCTGCGGCACGAAGGCGATCGGCGCCTCCTGGCGCATGCGCGCCAGCGCCGGATAGGGGTCGGCCCAGAACGCGGCGGGGTCGATGTCGAAATGCGGTGCGGTGCTCACTCCAGGCCTCCGGTCAGACGGCGCAAGCTAGCTGCGCGCACGGGCGACGTCTGTCCCGGTGATGGGTGACAGCACGCAGGGCCTTTTTCAGTTGAGCGGCCGCGGCGTCGTCATCAGCCGCAGGGCGATCGCGAACAGCTCGTTCTGCGAGGCGATGCCGAGCTTCTCATAGGCGCGCTTGCGATAGGTGAAGACGGAGTTGAGAGCGATGCCGAGATCTCCGGCGATCGCTTCCGACGTGAAGCCTTCGAGGATGCGGCGGCAGACGTCCTTCTCCCGCGCGGTCAGCACCGCCAGCGGTCCGCCGGCGGCGAACAACGAAGCAAACTTGTCGGCCGGATCCATCGTGGCGGCGCGATCCTGGCAATGACGCGCGACGATGGCCCCCACGATCGGGGCGAGCGCGGCGATGCGCCGGCGCTCGTGGGGCGCAAAACCGCCTTGGACAGCGGTGCGATAGAAGTTCACGTAGGTGCAGTGCTCGCCGATCCAGATCGCGGTGGCGGCCTTGTCGACGATCTCGGAGTCCTCGAAGAACAGCTTGCGGTAGCCTTTCGGGTACATACGGCGCGCGAAGTTCGGCAGCAGGATGTGGCGGGCGTCCGCACGCTCGCGAAAGATCGTATCCCGGTTCGGATCGGCGGTGTGGAAGTGCTCCGAATAGGCCGCGCCGAGGTCGGGCCCGATCGCGATGTTCCCCGTGCTCAGCAGACAGCGCGCCGAGCGCTGGTCCTCGAAGGCGAACACCATGCAGTGGCCAACGTCGGCAACGATGCGCAACGTCTCGATCAGGACTTGCGGAAATACGGGCTGTCCGATCGCGAGCACCATCGCGCCGATGGCGCCGGCCGCCTCGATGCCAGGCTCCTGAGCCTCCATGCGTTCCTCCCGGATCTTTTTGTTCGCCGAAACCTAGCAGCAACCCGCCTCGGCTGGAAGCGCCGCGCCGCGTCACCAACCACGGGGACAGACACGGGGCCGCCGGTCCGGCTACGCTCATCGACCAAAGTCTCGGCCAGTCAACGCGCCGAGCATGCTCAACGGGGAGGAACCACGATGAGAGCCGCGCTCACGGCGATCGGAATTGCTGCAACGATGGCCTTCGGCTCGCCCGCGCGCGCCGACATCAAGGTCGGTATCGTGGTGTCCGCAACCGGGCCCGGCTCCGCGCTCGGGCAGCCGCAGATGAAGGCGGTGGCTGCGCTGCCGAAGGAGATCGGCGGCGAGAGGATCGTCTACATCGCGCTCGACGACGAGATCCGACAGCGTGAAGGGATTGCAGAACGCGCGCCGGCTGGTGATCCAGGACGGTGTCGACGTCATCATCGGCTCGTCGCTGACGCCGGTCACCATGCCGATGCTCGACGTCGCGCTCGGAGCAGGACGCCGCTGCTGTCGCTGGCGGCCTCGACCGCGATCGTGCAGCCGATGGACGACAAGCGCAAATGGGCATTCAAGGTCGTGCCCAATGACGACATCATGGCCGCGGCGATGCTCAAATACATCGCCAAGACCGGGGTGAAGACGCTCGGCTTCATCGGCGTGTCCGACGGCTATGGCGAAGGCTACTATCAGGAGGTGACGAAGCTGGCGCCGAAGCTCGGCATCACCGTGACCACCCACGAGGTCTACGCGCGCGGCGACACCAGCGTGACGGGCCAGGCGCTCAAGGTGATCGCCACCAATCCGGACGCGGTGTTCATCGCCTCGGCCGGCACCCCGGCGGTGCTGCCGCAGCAGGCGCTGCGCGAGCGCGGCTATGCGGGGAGTATCTTCCAGACCCATGGCGTGGCGACGCAAGAGTTCATCAAGCTCGGCAAGGAGAATGTCGAGGGCGCGGTGTTCGCCGGCGAAGCGTTCTCGATCGCCGACGATCTCTCCGCGGAGGATCCGTTCCGCCGTGCCAATGACGAATTCGTGTCGGCCTATCAGGCCGTCAATGGTGACAAGCCGAACATCTTCGCCGCACATCTGTGGGACACCGCCACGCTGCTCAAGCGCGCCATTCCGGGCGCGTTGAAGGTGGCCAAGCCGGG
Source organism: Bradyrhizobium oligotrophicum (assembly GCA_050641875.1). Taxonomy (GTDB): domain Bacteria; phylum Pseudomonadota; class Alphaproteobacteria; order Rhizobiales; family Xanthobacteraceae; genus Bradyrhizobium; species Bradyrhizobium oligotrophicum_B. The sequence goes on along the minus strand of CP192619.1, from coordinate 3,596,968 downwards.
CACCGCAGAGTTTCGCGCCGCACTGCGCGACGCGCTGGAGCGCGGCAAGGACGTCTATCTCAACAACGGCCTCTCCAACATGAGCCCGACCGACCACAACGGCTACGACGAGCGCTCGGCGTTCCTGATCAAGGTCGAGGGCGGGAAGTTCAGGCTGGTGAAGTAAGCGGCTGATGTCGCGTGTCACTGCCGCCTGTCACGCGGGCGGTGCGCTCCCTCCCCTTGCGGGGAGGCGAGCGCACCTTCGTCGCGGCGGGTGCTCGACCTCAGAGTTCCCCCTCTCTCGACGCACTCTTACGCCGACAGCCTCTCTCCTGCGTCTCCCTTGCCCAAAATCAAATCCGCGGCCTTGTCACCGATCATCAAGGTCGCGGCGTTGAGGTTGGCGGAGATCATGCGCGGCATCACCGAGGCATCGGCGACCCGCAGGCCCGAGAGGCCATGCACGCGGAGCTGGTCGTCGACCGTGGCCCAGGTCGAGTCCGCCGGTCCCATGCGGCAGGAGCAGCCTGGATGGAAGGTGGTGGTGGCGCGCTGCGTCGCCGCGGCCAGGAACTCGTCGTCGCTCTGCACCTTCGGTCCCGGAAAATCCTCGTAGGCGTAGTACGGCGCGAGCGGCGCCGAGGCCAGCAGGCGACGGGCCAGCTTCATGCCGGCGACGACGACGCGGCGGTCGAGCTCGGCGGTGAGATAGTTGGTCTGGATCAGCGGCGGCGCGAACGGGTCGGCCGAGCGCAGCCGCACGTAGCCGCGGCTCTCCGGGCGCTGCTGCCACGACGCCACCGTCATGCCGGGCTCGTCCTCGAGCTGGCCCTGCACGCCCTCCTTGTAACTCGCCGGCGTGAAGGTGAGCTGCAGGTCGGAGCTCTCCGCGGTCTCGCCGGAATGCCAGAAGCAGTAGACCATGGTCGGCGACAGCGACAGGATGCCCTTCCGCGTCACCGCCCATTTCAGCGCCTCGCCCCACAGATTGAGGCCGCGCGCGAGCTCGTTGACGGTCTTGATGTTCTTCACCCGCGCCACCGTACGGGGCGCGTAATGGTCCTGCAGGCCCTCGCCGACGCTGCGCAGGGCATGGCGCACCTCGATGCCGTGCTCCTGCAGCATCTCCGGGGCGCCGATGCCGGAGAGCTGCAAGAGCTGCGGCGAGTTGTAGGCGCCCCCGGACAGGATCACTTCCTTTCGCGCGCGCACCTCGACCGGCACGCCGCCGCGCCTGCCGCGGCTATAGCGCACGCCGACCGCGCGCTTGCCCTCGAGCACGATGCCCGTGGCATGGGCGTGGGTGCGCACCTCGACGTTCGGCCGCTTGCTGGCCGGACGCAGGAACGCGGTCGCCGAGGAGACACGGCGGCCGTTCTGAATGGTGCGCTGGACGTAGGACACGCCCTCCTGGATCGCACCGTTGTAGTCGGGATTGCGCGGGATGCCGAGCGACACAGCGCCATCCATGAAGGCCTCGCACAACGTGTCCTTCCACTCCATCGTGGTCACGATGAGGTTGCCGTCGCGGCCGCGATACTGATCCTCGCCGGCGCCGATGCGCTTCTCCATGCGCTTGAAGTGCGGCAGCACGTCGGAATAGCTCCAGCCGCGATTGCCCATCTGAGCCCAGGTGTCGAAGTCCTGGCGCTGGCCGCGATTGTAGACATGGCCGTTGATCGAGGAGGAGCCGCCGAGTGTCTTGCCGCGCGGCGCATAGATGCTGCGCCCGGCCGTGTAAGGCCCCGGCTCCTGCTGATAGCCCCAGTTGATGCTCTTCATGTAGAAGGTCTTGATGAAGCCGGCCGGCAGATGGATGTAGGGATGCCAGTCGCGCGGCCCCGCCTCCAGCACGCACACGGTGACCTGGGGGTCCTCGCTGAGGCGGCTCGCCAGCACGCAGCCGGCGGAGCCGGCGCCCACGATCACATAGTCGAAGGTATCCATCTGGTCGTTCGTCCCGGTCTTGTCGTCATCAGCCGCGCGAGGCGGCAAGCGGCCATAGCGCGGTCAGCGCGCCTTGTCATTCAATTGGTAGTCGAGATGCGCCTTCACGGTCGGCCATTCGGCCGCGGTGATGCTATAGACGACGGTATCCCGCAGCGTGCCGTTCGGCGCGATCTGGTGGCTGCGCAAAATGCCGTCCTGCTTGGCGCCGAGCCGCTCGATGGCGCGACGGCTCTGGTGGTTGAAGAAATGGGTGCGGAACTCGACCGCGATGCAGTCCATCGCCTCGAAGGCGTGCGCCAGCAGCAGCCGCTTGCACTGGGTGTTGAGCGCGCTGCGCTGCACCCGCTTCGCATACCAGGTCGAGCCGATCTCGACGCGGCGATTGCCGGCATCGACGTTCATGTAGGTGGTCATACCGGCGACGCGGCCGTCGGCATCGAGCACCGTGAACGGCAGCATGCTGCCGGCCGCGAGCAGGCCGAGCCGGCGCTCGATCTCCCTGGCCATGGTCTCGGGTTTCGGAACTGCGGTGTACCACAGCTTCCACAATTCGCCGTCGCTGACGGCCTCGACCAGCGCGTCGTGATGATCCGCCGACAGCGGCAGAAGGCTCGCATGCGGGCCGCGAAGGGTGACTGGTTCAAGAAAGGGCATCAAAGACTCCTTCCCCTCATCCTGAGGAGCAGCGCGCAAGCGCTGCGTCTCGAAGGATGAGGCCACGATGGAGGCCTCATGGTTCGAGACGCGCCTGCGGCGCTCCTCACCATGAGGAGCAATTCCGACGACGTTCCAGCCAGCTGGTTATCACCGGCGCGCCGTGATGACGATGCCCAGCCGCACTCACTTGTTCAGAAAATTCAGCGGCAGGCCCGGTCGCGGCCAGTCCATCGCCACCAGCTCACCCCTGCCCGACAGCGTGATGTAGGCCGTCTTCAGCTCGGGGCCACCGAAGGCGATGTTCGTCGTGACGCGGTCACCGGTCGGCACCTGCTCGACCAGCGCGCCGTCGGGCGCGATCACGCTGATGCAGCCGGTCACCAGCGTGGCGACGCAGACATTGCCGTTCGCCTCGACCGCGAGCGAATCGAACATCTGGTAGCCGCCGAGGCCCGCGATCGGGCGGCCGCGCTCGCCGCGATAGATCACCTCACGCGGCTTCACGGTGCCGGGCTCGGCGAGATCGTACGCCCAGAGACGCGCGGTCGGCGTCTCCGCGATGTAGACGGTCTTCTCATCCGGCGACAGCCCGATGCCGTTGGCCGGCAGAATGCCGTGGACGGCCTCGACGATCTCGCTCATGCCGGGCTTGAGGTAATAGAACGCGCCGACATCCATGTCGCGGGCGCGGCGCTTGCCGAGGTCGGAGAACCACAGGCCGCCGTGACGGTCGAACACCAGATCGTTGGGCCCGCGCAGCGCGTGCTCGCCGCAGCGGCTGACCACGGTCTCGACCTTGCCGCTCTGCAGATCGACGCGCTGGATCGAGCCGCCGAGATAGTCCTCGGGCTGCGGGCCCGGCATGATCATCTTGCCGGTCGGAATCCACGAGAAACCGCCGTTGTTGCAGATGTAGATCTTTGCCGTCGGGCCCGAGGGCTGCGCCATTCGGCCCACCGGGAATCTGCGCCACGATCTCCTTGCGGCCGTCGGGAAACACCCGCGTCAGGCGCTTTCCGCGGATCTCGACCAGCACCACCGAGCCGTCGGGCATCACCACGGGCCCTTCCGGAAATTCCAGATCTGTGGCGAGCACGCGCATGTCGGACATCGGACGACCTCCCGCTTTCGTCGCCGCGCTGCGGCGCATGGTTGTTAGGCGTGAGGTTATCGCAAAGCCGGCACGGCTTGCCAAGCAAGCGGCTGAGCGCGAGACCGCAGAGCAGCCCTGCTGCGGGAGACGCCTGCAGCGTGTCGACGCAAGTCGGCGCGATCAGCGCGGCGTTTCAGCGCATCACCGGCAGCCAGATTTCCAGGCCGCCATTGCCGGTGAGCGGGTCGAAGCGCCGATCGTAGCGCTCGAAGTTCGGCGCGTCGGCAACCGTGCAGCCCGACTGCGGCAGCCAGTGATTCCAGATCGTATGCACGGTGCGGCGGATGGACGAGATGTGGCCGGAATGCGTGAACACGGCGAACGTCGCCGCCGGAACCCGCACGCGGCTGAAGGCCCGAGACAGGTCGGAAAAATCGGCCACCTCGACGCCCGCGATGTAGTCGAAATTGCCGGCATCGTCGCCGTTGCAGCACACGCCATAAGCCACCACGCCGCGACGCGCCGGAACCTCGTGCACGATCTCGTTGAAGCGGCGCCACAAAGCCGGGATGCCGGCGCCATTGTCGACGCTGACGCGGTCGCCGAGTCCGGCGACGAGCAGCGGCGCGGCGGTGACGAAGCGCGGCGCGGCGAGATCGTCGAGCGGGGTCTGGTCCATGAGAACAGGCTCCTGCAGCGCGAGTCCATCGAGGCGCGCATGGGCACGGACCGATTCCGGCGTGACGCCGAACTGGTCGCGGAACGCGCGCGTGAACGCTTCGTGGGAGCCGTAGTCCGCCTCAAGCGCAAGACTGAGAATGTCGGGCGCGCCAGCGGCCAGAGCCCGTGCCGCCTCGCTGAGACGGCGCAGCCTGACATAGCGCATCACCGAGACGCCGGTCGCCGCCGCGAACGCGCGTACGATGTGGAAGCGCGACACGCCGGCGATGGCCGCGACGTCATCCAACGTCAACGGCGCCGACAGATGGCTCTCGATGAACCAGAGCGCCTTCTGGGCCGGGTTGGTGGACACGCCTCTCTCCTGTCGAAGCGCCCGATCCTGCGCGAAAAGATCCACTTGCGCTTGATCGTTTTGCGCTGCGGACCGTGCTACTTGCCGGCCGGCTTCGCCGGCGTCGCGTCCTTGGCGGCCGGCGCATCGGCCTTCTTCCTCAGTTCGTCCGCGAGCTTCGCCTGCGACGCCTTCAGCTCGTCGATCAGGCCCTGCTGCGAGATCAGCGCAGCCTTCAGCGCCTGGATCTGGCGATTCGCCGCATCGAGCTTCTGCTGCTGATCGAGAGATTGCTTGGTCATCGTCTTCTGCAGGAAATCGATATTGCTCTGCAGACATGATGTCCGTCGATCCATCGCCTTTTCTGCAGTGCAGATTTCGATGCCCGGAATATCCTGCGCATGTCCGGCAGAACTCACACATATCGCGAGCGCGCTCGCAGCAAAGATGATTGGCGCGGCAACGAATTTTCGCATCACAATTTTCTCATTGGCTTGCCCAACACATGATTTTGCGTGGAACTGACGGAGTTTCCTGATTGATACCATACTGAGACCTCAATCGCGCATTGAAGTTCCGGCTGGGACCCGTTTTTAGGGAGATGGACAGAATGGCTACGCGCGAAAAACGGCTGGCGCAATTCGACGGCAGCGGTGAGCCACCGCCCGGGCAGACCGTCGAGGTGCTGTGCGAGGATCACAGCGGCACCTATCAACTGCCGTTCCCCTGTTTCTACATTGATGGCAAATGGCACAACAAGGAATCCGGCGGCGCGCTCGAAGCCACCGTCATCGGCTGGCGCTTCCCGCGCGCGCGATTTGACGAGCGCAATGGACGCCGTCCGCAGCCGAGCTTCGTTGCCGATCGCGCTTCGTCTTATTGATCGTACCGGGCCCTGAGTTCTGCTCAGGGCCGGTCTTGCCGAAAATATGGTTTCGAACGCAGATTGAGCATCACGACTGGATAGGCCATCAGCAGCGCGCCGGTGACGATCGCAAGGGCCGCCGTTCCAACGTCGAGCACACCGTCACCCCACGCCCGCCGCCACATCGCAATCGCGATCGGAAAGAACAGAATCAGCGCCGTCGCCAGCCCCGGCGAGAATCTGCCTCCGCTGCGCAGGAACGGCAGAATGTGGAAGAAGATGGCGTTGATGATCATCAGCGCTGCATAGGCGAGCGTGGCCGGCGGCCATGTCTCGGCAAGCTCTGCCTGCACCGCGCCGAGCACGACCACCAGAGCGTTCGTCACATAGAAGTCGCTCCACTCGACCGGCAGCTTCATCACCGCACGCGCCCAATTGCGCCAATCGAACGTGTACTCCTCGAGAATATGTGCGCCGTAGGCCGCAAGCGCGAGCCAAGCCAGTGTGGTCAAGGTCATGATCGATTCCCCTCGCGGGTGATGGACCAGAGCCGGTCCGGTCGGCAAGGGGCAATCTGGAGCACCAAGTCGCGAGACAGGAGGCGCGCGTGCCGTGTTTCAAAATGCGACGTCGCCGCCTGGCAGTCTTAATTCCTGGAACGCTGCTGGAACGAATCGCGTCCGAATCGGACGCCGCATCTGGTGCGCGATCTGTTCACGCTAGATGTCGGGCACATCGGAGACGACCCACCACATCGTGAGGAGAAACATCCGGCCGCATGCCGCAACCGGATGCCAAAGATTAACGGAGAAGGAGCACAGGCGCTCAGGCCCACGGCGTGACCGGCGGCACGTTGTCGGTCGCCGGCGGCATCTCGACCGTCTTGAAGTCGGCTGGGCTGACGATCTCCATATATTCCATGTCAGGGGAATAATCGTAGAGGTAGTGCACGATGCCGGGACGCTGGTGCACGACGTCGCCGGCCTTCACCAGGGTCGGCTTGTCCTCGTACATGAAGCGAGCCCAGCCCTTCATCATGATGACGATCTGGAAATCGCAATCGTGGCGATGCCAGCCTGTGCCATCCACCGGCGGACAATCCGGATTGGCCTTGACGAGGTGGCAGATCACCTGCCCGCCGGTGGCGTCGGCGATGCCGAGATCGCGATACAGGAAGAAGTCGCGCAACCCGCCGCCCTTGTAATCGGTGTCGTCGGGCTTCACGTGCGAGAATTTGGTCACCACTGCATGCTGGTTCATGACGGCCTCCACCGGTTGATCGCGACATCGGCGACCGTTGCGGCCCATCGATCGGCCACAGCGGCCACCACGTCCGAAAGCGGATTGTGCCATGCGAAAACCACGCCACGCCCTGTTTGCAGCGCAAAGATCGGCAGTCCAGGGCGGCATCGCAAGTCGAACTGATTGCCAACAACCGGGTTTTGGCCGACGCCACACGGCAATGGTAACGTGCTGACGGCTCACGACAGGCGCCGAGAAGACGCAGATCCGGCTTCAAATTGAGCAACATCTGCCCGCGGCATGAGCCGTTCTCGCCGAAGCCGGCGGCTGCAAAGGGCCGCGGGGCACGGGCCGCCCGCGGCAGGACGCCTAGTACTCGACCTCCAGCTCCTCGATCTCCTCCGGCTCGGCCTTGGCGGCCTCGATCCATTGCTGCATCTCCGGCATCGCCATGATCAGGTCGGCATAAGCCCTGAGCTGCGGCTCGAGCTTCACGTCATAAGTCACGAAGCGCGTCACCACCGGCGCATACATCGCATCCGCCATGCCGCGCCCGCCGAACAGAAATGGGCCGCCGGATCTGTCCAGGCAGTCGCGCCAGATCGCCCAGATGCGATCGATGTCGGCCTGCGCCCGCGTCCAGACCTTGAAGCCCGGAAAGTGGCCCTTGAGATTGACCGGCAGCGACGCCCGCAGGGTCGTGAAGCCGGAATGGATCTCGCCCGAAATCGAGCGGCAATGCGCGCGCTGGATGCGGTCGGCTGGCAGCAGGCCCGCCTCAGGAAAGGTCTCGTTGAGATACTCGCCGATCGCCAGCGTATCCCAGATCGTCGCACCATCGTGGCGCAGGCACGGCACCAGGATCGAGGACGACAACAGCAGGATCTCGGCACGCGCCGATGCGTCGTCCGGACCGACGATCAACTCGTCAAAATCCAGTCCGGCAAACCTGGCGAGCAGCCAGCCGCGCAGCGACCACGACGAGTAATTCTTGCTGCTGATGGTCAACGTCGCTTTGGCCATGTCGCCCTACCCTGTTGCCGCATTGTCGATTGTCGTCCGCCCATCGTGCCGCTCGTGCAAGCGGCACGTTGGGCGGAGCCGGATACATGAGAGATTTCATCGAGCAAGCGACATGCCAGTTTTTCAGGCAAGACTCGGTCGCTCTGGCTCCGATATTGCATACAGCAATGCATGTAACGGATCGGACGCAATGGCGCTGCTGTACCAAGCCTATCAGAACCACATGGACCTGACCGAGCCGTGGCGCCAGAGCGCGGCAGCCGCCATGCGCTATCTCAACCTGATCCCATCAGGGCTGTCCAGCCGCGCCATGCGGCGTCTGTCCGCCGCGCTCGAGCTGATCTCCCGCTCGGCCTTGACCTACGCCCGCCCGGCCTATGGCATCGACAGCGTGATAGTCGGCAACCGCGAGCTCGCCGTCACGGAAGAGGTCACGTTCAAGACACCGTTCGGCTCGCTCCTGCACTTCAAGAAGGACGCTGCGCCGGATCAGCCCAAGGTGCTCCTTGTCGCGCCGATGTCCGGCCATTTCGCCACCCTGCTGCGGGGCACGGTGAAGACGCTGCTGCAGGATCACGACGTCTATATCACCGACTGGCACAATCCGCGCGACATCCCGCGCGATCATGGCCGCTTCGGTCTGGAAGATTACACCGATCATCTCATCACCTTCCTCGGCCAGCTCGGTCCGCGCCCTCACATGGTGGCGATCTGCCAACCGTCGGTCTCCGCGCTCGCGGCCACCGCCGTGATGTGCGAGGACAACCATCCGTCGCGGCCGGCCACCTTGACCTTGATGGCCGGACCGATCGACACGCGGATCCAGCCGACCAAGGTCAACGAGTTCGCCAAGAGCAAGCCGATCGACTGGTTCGAGGATAACCTGATCCACTACGTGCCCTTTCAATGCAGGGGCGCCTTCCGCAAAGTCTATCCCGGCTTCGTGCAGCTCACGGCCTTCGTGTCGATGAATCTCGAGCGCCACGTCAAGCAGCACATGGACCTCGCCAACCATCTCGCCAAAGGCGAGGTCGAGAAGGCCGAGACCATCAAGACCTTCTACGACGAGTACTTCGCGGTGATGGACCTGCCGGCCGAGTTCTACATCGAGACGGTGCGCGACGTGTTCCAGGAGCATCTGCTGCCACAGGGCAGACTGATGCATCGCGGCCGTCCCGTCGACCCGAAGGCAGTCCGGCGCATCGGCCTGATGACGGTCGAGGGCGAGCGCGACGACATCTGCTCGATCGGCCAGACGCTCTCGGCGCAGGACATCTGCACCAACGTGCGCGCCTATCGCCGCGTCCATCACATGCAGGCTGGCGTCGGCCATTACGGCGTGTTCAGCGGCAAGAAGTGGAATAACGAGATCTATCCGCTGCTGCGGGATTTCGTGCACGTCAATTCGTGAAGCGGCCGCGCTGCACGCGTTGCAGCGTGGCCGACGGCGCCTCCCCGAATTTGTCGCGATAGGCCCCCGCCATCCGCCCGAGATGGGTGAAGCCAAGGTCGAAGGCGATGTCGATGATCCGCGCCTCCGGCGGAGCCGCCATCAATTGCGCATTGAGCCGCGCCAGCCGGATGTCGAGCAGCATGTCGGAGATCGACATACCGAAATGGCGGCGAAAGCCGCCCTGCAGCGCCCGGATGCCCACGCCGGACGATGCCGCGAGTTGCGCCAGGTCGAGCGGTTCGGCTGCGTGCGCTGCCAGAAGATCACGCGCCCGGCGGACGGCCCGCGGTAATGTCTCGGCCCGGCCGGAATGCAGCCTGATCGCCTCCGCCAGGCCATTGCCCGGCTGCTCGAACAGAATGTCCAGCAGCGTCTCGCGCCAATTGGCTGCCGGAACCGCTGGCAGGCCGCGCCCACCGCCGAGACGCTCGGCGAGGTCGGCGAGCCCGAGCATGTGAGCCCGGAGCCGCGACCCGTGACATCCCGACAGCGCGATTGCGGGATCGAATTCGATCGGTTGCACCGCGCGCCCGGACAGCGCTGCTGCGCGCTGTTCCACGAGACGGCGGTCGAGCAACAGGATCAACTGAGCGCAACCGTCCCAGACCATGCGCGTGGGCAATGTCGGCGACAGCAGCGATGCCGCATGGTCTGGCGCCGTCGCGACCTCGACGGTCCCAGCGAAGACCCGCGCGGTCCCCGCCAGCGGGAGCTGCAGCAGGAAGAAGCGGTCGAGACAGCCGGGATCGATCGTTACCGCACCGCCATAGGCGACGTAGTTGATGGAAAAGCCATCGAATGCCGCGCAATTATGCAGAGCGAGGAAATCGCGCGCAGTATCCGCCTCCGGTTGCAGCCCATGCGGACAGAAGATGCGGCCTATTTGTTCAGCGGCCTCATCGACATCATGCGTTGCAACACGGCCATAGGCTGTAAGCCGCGGCACAGCCGGAGACTTCCAACTACGATCAGCGGCTGCACCTGCCATCATGGCCTACATCGTCCGTCGAGATCGTTTGAAACCTATAATAATTAGCAACTGACGTCGAGGGATTCGTTTTCTGGATAGACTTGGGCTCGCGCCGGCTTGATCCTCCCATGCGTGCAGCAAGGAGATCCGCCATGATCACACTCGAAAAAGGCATCACGCGCGCAGGTACCGGCTATGCCGGCAAGACCTGGAATATCCTGGGGCAGCTCTATTATCCCAAAGCCGTCACCGACTCCACGTTCGCCTTCGAGACCAACAGCGAGCCCGGGCAGTTTGTGCCGGTTCACGTTCATCCCACCCAGGACGAGTTCATCCTGGTGCAGGAAGGCGTGCTCGACCTCAAGCTCGACGGAGTCTGGGTCAAGGCGAATGCCGGCGATCTCGTGCGCATGCCGCGCGGCATTCCGCATGGCTACTTCAACAAATCCGACAAGCCGGCGCGCGCGCTGTTCTGGGTCTCCCCGATGCAGAAGCTGGAGGCGCTGTTCAACATGCTGGACAATCTCGCCGACCCGGCCGAGGTGGTGCGGATCTCGGCGGAGCACGAGGTCGACTTCCTGCCGCCGGAGGCCAACGACTAGGCGGCAGCGCGGGCCCCAGCGAGCGCCCCCAATCGTTGCAGTCCGGACGGCGCGCGATCATCGCGATCGGCTCCGCGCACCTGCAGCATGAGCAGCGGCTGCACTCGAACGAGATGCGATCGGCGAGATCCTTCTCGCCCTGATTTCGATGCTGACCCATCCGTCGGCATCCCACGTCTCGGTCGCGCCGGGCGACCTTCGTCACCATCAAACTCTCGCGGGCTTCTGCAGCGCGGCGGGCGAATGCCGCCCGAACGCGGCTGCGCGCTCGACAACAAGGAGGTCCCATGATCACCCGAAAGAATGTCTGCGTGATCGGCGCCGGCGTCTCCGGCCTGGCTGCAGCCAAAGCATTCACCGCCCGCGGGCACGACGTCACCATCGTCGAGCGGAGCGCCGATCTCGGCGGCGTCTGGGAGCCCGCGCGGTCCTATCCCGACGTGCAGACGCAGAGCCCCAAGGAACTCTATCGCTACACCGACAAGGCGATGCCGGATCACTACCCCGAATGGCCGAAGGGACCGCAGGTCTATGCCTATCTTGCCGACTACGCGAAGTCCCACGACCTCCTCCGCTTGATGCGGTTGAACACGACCGTGCTCGCGATGCAGCGCCGCCGTGACGGCAAGCCTGGATGGAGCCTTGACCTCAAAACCGGGGACCGAACGAGCCGGGAGGACTTCGATTTCGTCGCCGTCTGCACCGGTCAGTTCAACGAGCCGCAGACGTTGTCGCTTGCCGGCGAGGATCAGTTCGCAGCCGCCGGCGGCGTGATCCTGCATTCCTCGAAATACAACGATGCCGCGCTCACGAAGGGGCGCGACGTGGTGGTCCTCGGCGGCTCGAAATCGGCAACCGACATCGCGGTCAATGCCGTGCGCTCCGGCGCGCGCTCGGTCACGATCGTGCTCCGTGAAGCGGTGTGGCGCATTCCCTACTTCATCGGCGGCCTGATCAACTTCAAGCGTATCCTCTATATCCGCGCCCAGGAGCAGATGTTCCCAAGCTGGGGTATCGGCCCGCTCGCGCGCCTTGCCCATCTGCTGGCCAAGCCGCTCGTCTGGGCCAATTGGCGCGGCCTGGAGAGCCTGCTCAAGACGCAGTTGAAGCTCGCCAAATGCAACATGGTGCCGAAGGGCAGGATCGAGGACGGCGTGAACTGCTCCGTCCCGATCGCGACGCCCGACTTCTTCCCGATGGTCGCAGACGGCCGGATCAAGGCCGTCTACGGCACCTTCGGCCATTACGAGCCGAACACCATCGTGACCAGTGGCGGTGAACGAATTCCGGCCGACGTCGCGATCCTCGCCATCGGCTACAAGCTCGGGGTCCCGTTCCTGTCGGATGCCGACCGCGCCAGACTGGTCGATCCGGACGGGCAGTACCGGCTCTATCGGCTGATCGCCAATCCCGATCTTCCCGACATGGGATCTCGTCGGCTTCAATTCGAGCTTCTGCACCGTGCTCTGTGCGGACATGGCCGCCAACTGGCTGGTGCGGTATGCCGACAAACAGCTGGCGCATCAACCGAGCGAACGCGAGATGCGCGACAACATCGAGATGATGCTGCATTTCAAGCGGGTCGAGCGCCCTGCCGCGGGCGTGTATGGCGGACTTTGCGTCGCGCCCTATCACTTCAAGCATTTCGACGAGTTGCTCGCCGACATCGGCGCCCGGCGCCGGCGGCGCAATCCGTTGGCCGAGATGTTTACGCCGCCCGATGCCGACGCGTATAACGAGTTTCTCAGCGTCCGCGCCGGCCTATCAGGCCGGCTGAGATGGCGGCGAACAGTCTCGCCGCGCTGCAGACACAGTGACGCCGCGAGCGAGACGCATTGTGGCGGGATGGCCGGCCCCGCGGGTGCTGGCCTTCGCGGCACAGTCGGGCTATCCAAAGCGCCCCCGGCCTCCAGCCGTTCGCCTCGGAGCCTGCCATGATCCTCTCGACCCATCTCCGCACCATCGGTCTCGCCGCTTCGGCCGCGTTCCTCCTGACCACCGCGGCCCAAGCCGCAGAAATCCACGTCATGATCTCCGGCGGCATGACCGCTGCGTTCAAATCCCTGGTGCCGGAGTTCGAGCGGCGCTCGGGTCACAAGGTCACGATTGCCTACGGCCCGTCGATGGGAACGACCACGAATGCGATTCCCGTTCGCCTCGAGCGTGGCGAACCTGCCGATGTCCTCATCATGGTGGGCTACGCGCTCAGCGATCTCACCACCAAGGGCAAGGTGACGCCGGATAGCCGTGCGGACCTCGCCAACTCGCCGATCGGCGTCGCAGTCAAGTCGGGGACGCCGCATCCCGATATTTCGAACGCGGAAGCCGTGAAGCGCATGCTGATCGCCGCCAAGACCATCGCCTATTCGGACAGCGCCAGCGGCGTCTATGTCTCCACCGAGATGTTCGACAAGCTTGGCATCAAGGACGAGATGAAAGGCAAGGCGCGGATGATTCCGGCCACCCCCGTCGGCGAGATCGTCGCCCAGGGCGAAGCGGAGATCGGCTTTCAGCAGATCAGCGAGCTCAAGCCGGTGAAGGGCATCGACATCGTCGGGCCGCTGCCGGCCGGACTGCAGAAGATCACCGTGTTCTCCGCCGGCATCGCCACGGCCGCCAAGGAACCGGAGTCCGGCAAGGCGCTCATCAAGTTCCTGCAATCACCGGATGCGCGTCATGTCATCGCGGAAAGCGGCCTCGATCCGATCGTGAGGCGGGCGCCGAACTGACGCCGAAGGAGCCCGGCTGAGACGATGACTCTCCCCCGCCTGTGGCGTGGGAGAGTCCGGCGAGCCGCGTCGGTGCGCTTACTGGGTGAACAAAGTCGACTCGCTCAGATTGTTGGCGCCGTAGGCCTTCTTGAGCAGACCGTTCGCCTTGGAATCCGTCATGAACTTGGTGACGAAGGCCAGCGACTGCGGATGCTTCAGCGGCACCGCGACCGCGGTGTCCGTCTTCTTGAAGGTTTCGGCGAGCACCTTGGTGCCGGGAATCTGCTTGGCGATGAGATTCAGTTGATCGCGCGCCAACGCGAGCGCGTCGATCTCGCCCGCGCTGAGCAGCGCATAGACTTCCTCGTAGGACTTGAAGCCGGTGACGGTCGCCTTCTTCAGGAAGGCCTTGGCACCGCGCAGCACGGTGGTGTCGTTGATGGCCGCAACCTCGGTGCCGGCCTGGTCCAGCGCCGCGATGTTGGCGACGTCGAGACCGGCGCGGACGATGAAGGTGGTCTCGACCGAATCGTAGACCGGACCGAACGAGACCTTGGTTTCGCGCTCCGCGTCCTTCGGCATGAAGGCCACATCCCAGATGCCTCGAGCAGCGTCGTCGGTGATCGCATTGGAATTCGGATGCTCGACGAACTCGACGGGCACGCCGACCTGCGCGGCCATGGCCTTGCCCAGTTCGATCGGAACGCCTGAATAGCCGCTGTCCGACTTGACGCACCAGAACGCACCGCCGGCGGGACCAACGGCAATGGCGACGCGAAGCTTGCCGGTCGGCGCGATTTCTTCCTTCAAACCGGCTGCGCCGGCGGCGTTGCCGGCAAACGTGACTACCGCAGCTGCCAGGGCTGCGTCACGCAGCCAGCGCCAAAACGCCATGGCCCTCTCCCATTGGATTGCAAGTTGGATACGAGCCGCACCTTGCCGGGAGCACTGTTAAATACAACTTACCTCGCTTGCGCAAAGCAGCGTGCGACGCGCAAAACTTGCGCGTCGCAATTACGGTTTCTAATCACTCGATACCGAAAACCGATTAAGCGCAGCTTAAACGCAGCGCCGAACCGCGACGCCGTTGACGATCACCGTGCGGCACGCCGCGGCCGCCACCGGCGGCTTGCGAACCACCACGGCGCCCGCCGCACCGGCGCAGCCGGCCCGCACGACGCCGCGTGCGCACACCACGGCATTGGCATCCGACATCGACACGAACGGCATCGCCGCCAGGACGAACAATCCGCACAGCGTGGAAATAATGGCACGTGAAAGAATGGCGCTCATCTTCAAACTCCTGATCATGATCTGATTGGTCAAATATCCACCCTGTCGCGACCTTGCCCGGAACTTCCCCGCCCGACAATTGGGACAATTTGGGTGGATTTGCTCTCGTGTGCTCGCCGCGTGCACAGCGGTGGTAACCGTGAACGGCGGCGGTCGCCCTGCATCAGCGATTGGCCGCAAACTCCGCGAGCATGCCTTTGCAGCCCGGTGTCAGCGCACCGGCATTGGCCGCGAGGCACTGCGCGATCTGACCGCCGCCCGGCTCGATGCCGCTGCACAACGCCCGCGCGTCGGCGCCGCACGCCGCCCTCACGATACGCAACTCCTCGAGCGGCCGCAGCGGTCGCAACACCAGCGCTGGCGCGGCCGGTGCGGCGGTGGCTGTCGCCGCGGGCGAGGCAACAGCCGCAGCCGCCGTCGAGGCCCCGGTCCTGGTGGCCCCACCGCTCGACGACGCCATCGCCTGAGCGCAGGGGCCGGACAGCTTGGCCTTGTTCTGCTCCAGACACTGCAGCGCCGCCGCGCCGCCCGGCGGCACGCTGCTGCAGACCTTGCGGTAATCGGAGCCGCAGGCACTTCGGATCGCGGCCACCTGGGCCTCGCTCGGCTTGCCCGCGGGCGCCGGCGCACCCGGCTTGGCCGCCGCCGTGGCGGGCTGGGCAGGCATGGCCTGGACGGGCGCGGCCGGCTGCGCCGAAGCCTGCGGAGGCCCGGGAGGCTTGCTCGCCTCGGCGGCGGCCGGCCCGCTCGCGGCCGGTGCCGAAGCCGGCTTGGCTTCCACGGCGGCCTTGGCTTCTGCCGGAGGCTTGGCTTTCTGCCGGAGGCTTGGTTTCCGCCGCAGGCTTGGCGTCTGCCGCAGGCTTGGCCTCCGCGGCAGGCTCGAGCGCCTTGACCGCCGTCTGACACGATGAAGACAGGCTCGCGATGTTCTTCTGCAGGCATTGGAACGCCGCCGTGCCGCCGGGCGGCACGCTCGCGCATTTCGACATGTAGTCCGACCGGCATGCCGACTTGATCGCGTTGCGCTGCGCATCGCTCTGCGCCAGCGCCTGCGTTGCTGCGAGGCCGGCCGCCGCGGCCATCCCGAGCACCAGCATTCTCCTGAAGCGATTAATCATCGATCGATCCTCAATGGTGTCGTGCCTCAATGTCTTGTCGCCACCGCAGTCGCCCGCATGGTGACCAATCAGGTCTCATCAGTATGAGCTCGCGTCGAGGCTGCGCCGGCGGCGCATGGCTGGCAACTGGGAAAATTTGGGTGGATCGCTTCCTCACTCGGCCGGCGCCTCCCGCAGCGAGGGCTGCGCCGCCGGAAGCTCCGGCGGCAGGATCAGCGCGGCGATGACCGCGACCAGGCAGAGCGCGGCGAAGGCCTGCAGCATGGTGACGAAGCCGCCGTGCTCATACAGCCAGGCGACGAGGCCGACCGAGGCGCCGGCCGCGGTGAAGCCGATGAAATAGCGCACGGCATAAGCGCGCGAGCGCCACTCCTCGGCGGTGTACTTGCCGACCATCGCGTCGTTGACGGTGACCTGCCCGAACGCGCCCATGACGATGCCGATCGAGGCCAGGACCAGCGCCCAGTCGCGCGCGTCCGCGGCGAGATAGAGCAGCGGCGCCAGCACCAGCGACAGCGGCAGCGCGATCGTCTTCAGCGCGTGGCGATCGAGCAGCCGCCCGATCGTGTACTGCGTCATCGCACCGAACACGTAGACGCCGGCCGCGATCACGCCGAGCAGCGCCGGGCTCTGCGTCAGCCCCGCCAGCCGCTCCGCGAACAGCTTCGGCAGCGCCACGGTGATCGCGTTGAACGTCGTGGAGATCACGATCACCACCAGCAGCAGGGCGAGCACCACGCGCCACATCTGGTCGCGCGCGACCCGGGCCTGTGCCGCGGCCTGCTTCGATCCGCGGCGGTCCTCATGCACGACCGACAGCGCGAACACCACGCCGATCGCCACCGTGACCGCCCCGGGCACGATGAACGCGAAGCGCCAGCCGAGATATTGGCCGACGACGCCGGTGACCAGCGCCGACGAGGCGACGCCGAGATTTCCGAACACGCCGTTCAGCCCCATGTCGCGGCCGAGCCGGTCGGCATAGGACACCAGCATCGCGGTTCCCACCGGGTGATAGATCGAGGCGAACAGGCCGATCGCGAGCAGCGCCGCGCCGAGCTGCCACGGCGTCTGGACGAGGCCGACCGAGATCATCGACAGGCCGATGCCGAGATAGAAGATCAGCATCATGTGCCGCCGGCTCCAGCGGTCGCCGAGCCAGCCGGTCAGGAGCGACCCGGCGCCGAAGGCGATGAAGCCCGGCGTCGCATAGGGCAACAGGTCCGCATAGGCCATGCCGAGCGCCGGGCCCATGATGATGACCGCGGCTGCGAAGATCAGCATCGCATAATGGTCGATGAAATGGGCCGCGTTGACGAAGCCGATGACGCGGCGGGCGCTGTTCATGGGAGCTGTCCTCGATTCCTGACAGATCGGTTATAGTCGAGGCGACCAACGAGAAGCCGCCAATGACCATCGTGGACACGCCATTGAAGCCGCTCGGCGCCGACCGGGTGACGACCGAGCCCGGCGTCCATCTGATCGCGCGCCTCTATCACAAGGGCGCCCGGCTCGATCCGCACATGCACCGCGAATCCCAGTTGATCTACGCCTCGCGCGGCACGATGCAGGTGACGACGCCGCGCGGACGGTGGCTGGTGCCGCCGGACCGCGCCGTCTGGGTGCCGGCGCGCCACGGCCATGCCATCGACATGCTGGCCGACAGCCAGATGCGGACGCTGTATTTCGAGCAGGACTGGCTGAAGCGGGAGACGCGGGGCGCGCGGCTCGACCGCGAGTTCGTGGTGCAGGTCTCGCCGCTGCTGCATCAGGCGATCCTGGCGCTGTTCGCAGCCGATGGCGACCCTGCGCGCACCGCGCTGCTGGTGCGGCTCGCGCTGCTCGAGTTGCGCCGCGCCGAGGATTCCTCGACCTTCATCCCCCTGCCGCAGGATCCGCGCGCACGCCGTGCCGCCCAGCTCGTCCTCGCCTCTCCCGCGAGCGAGGAGGATCTGGCGACCCTGGCGGGCAAGGTCGGCAGCTCGGCCCGCACTCTGTCGCGGCTGTTCGCGGCAGAGACGCGGCTGAGCTTCAAGGCGTGGTGCCAGCGCGCCCGGATCGCCGCCGCGATCGAGCGGCTGTCCACCGACCGTCACCTCTCCGTCAAGCAGCTCGCCGCCGATCTCGGCTATGCCAGCGTGCCGGCGTTTTCGCATGCCTTCAGGCAGGTCACCGGCCGCACTCCGACCGAATTCGCGGAGCACACAGGTGCATGACGCGCCAGCCGCATATGCACGCCGCGACGGCGGCGTTGACGATTTGTTATGTTTGAATGTCGCCAGCTTTGCCATAAATCCATGTAACATCGCCTTCATCACGCTCTGGGATCTGACCGACATCAGATGGCCAATGCCTTTTTCACCGACCTGATCACCACAATTTCCGAGCGAGGCCGGACGCTGCTGCGCGGCGGCGGCGCCCCCATCGACAAGCATGATGCGAAAAGCCTTGCCGAGTTGTGCGAGGCGCTGGTGTCCGGCGCCGGCGAGGCCTCGGGCACGGCGATGGCCCGCGACGTGCTCGACGGCTATCACGATCTCGACGCCGAGGGGCGCAAGGCGTTCTTCACCGCGCTCGTCCATGATTTCGGGCCCGACAAGGCCAGGCTGGCCAAAGCGATCGACGACTGGCGCGCGGCGCCGTCGGACGAAGGCGCGAGCGCGCTGCATTTCGCCTCCGAGCCGCGCCGGCAGGAGCTGATCCGCCGCCTCAACCGCGCGCCGGGCGGCACGCCCGAACTGGTGGCGATGCGCACCGATCTGCTGGATCTCATCAAGGGCAATCCGGAACTCGCCGCGCTCGACCGCGACGTCGTGCATCTCTTGAGCTCTTGGTTCAACAGGGGGTTTCTCGTGCTGCGTAAGATCGACTGGTCGACGCCGGCGAACATTCTCGAGCAGATCATCCGCTACGAGGCGGTGCACGAGATCCACGACTGGGACGATCTGCGCCGCCGCATCGATCCGGTCGATCGCCGCTGCTACGCCTTCTTCCATCCGGCGATGCCCGATGCGCCGCTGATCTTCGTCGAGATCGCGCTGACCGAGGCGATCCCCGGCGCCATCGCACCGCTGCTCGCGGTCGATCGTCCGCCGGTGCCGGCCGACCGCGCCCGCACCGCCGTGTTCTATTCGATCTCCAACACCCAGCGGGGCCTCGGCGGCATCTCGTTCGGCAACTTCCTGATCAAGCAGGTGGTCGAGGAGCTCAGGCGCGAGCTGCCGAAGCTCGACACCTTCGTGACCTTGTCGCCGGTGCCGGGCTTCATGAACTGGCTGAAGTCGACGACCGATGCGACCGAAGAGGATCGCAACGTGCTGAAGCTCTTGAACGAGCCGCGCTGGGTCGAGGACGCCGAGATGACCGCCGAGCTGCGCCCGGTGATCGAGCCGCTCGCCGCGCACTACTTCCTGAAGGCGCGCACGTCGAAGGGCAAGGTGATCGATCCCGTCGCCCGCTTCCACCTCGGCAACGGCGCCCGCCTCGAGCGCATCAACTGGCTCGGCGACCTCTCGACCAAGGGCCAGCGCGAATCCGCAACCGTGATGGTGAACTACCTGTATCGGCTCGAGGACATCGAGAAGAACCACGAAGCCTACGCCAATGACGGCGAGGTCGTCGCCTCCAGCGCGGTGAAGAAGCTGCTGCGCACCGAGGGCCGGCGGCTGCTGGATATGAGGTTGTCGTCGTAGCGATTGATGGCGCAGAGCACTCTCGCGCGCCAACCTTGTACGTTGTCGGGCACGCCGCCCACTCCAATTTCCGTCATTGCGAGGCGCTCTTGCGCCGAAGCAATCCAGAATCTCGCGCGTAGCCCTGGATTGCTTCGCTTCGCTCGCAATGACGGCGGTGACGTACTGTGCTCACACCACGTTCACCGCTGTCCCGGCGAACGCCGGGATCCATAACCACAGGGAGTGGTTTGGGGCAGGCCCGTCGTTAGAGCTCACCAAGCCACATCCGCCGCGGCGTATGGGTCCGGGCGTTCGCCGGGACGACGATCGGGTGGCACCGCTTTCACATTTCAAACAGCTTGGGGACGTGCGACCGTAGCCTCGCAGCGCATGACGCCCGAGTTGCTGCGAAGCATGTCCCTCTGATCCAAACAGAGGGCGCAGGGAAGACCGGGTGCTGGCCACACCCATGGCCCCCGTGCGTAAGAGAGTGCACGGGGCAGGAACCACAGGTCCGACCGGTGCATTCCGGCCTTCCCTGCGCGATGGTTTTCACGGTGTCCTTCGTGCTCTCCCTGGGGATCGGGCTCTTTTGCCCCCATCGCCCGCGCGTGCCGTCAAGCAACGACCGCGGACTTGACCTCAGCGTCGAGAGGCCAGGACCACACGACTTCTCCGTCCGCAAGGACGCCGGTCGTCTGCCGGCATCCTCACAGCCACCGCATCCCTGCCCCGACGTTCGTGACGACGCGTACGCCCCTCTGCGATGGGGCAGGACATCAGCATCATTGCTGATTTTCGGAATTTGTCAAGCGGAAAGATTTTGGCTCCGCTCACGAGGCCTTCCGAGTCGCCTCCACATGCCGCGCAAAGTTGTCGAGAATCGCCTGCCAGCCGCCCTGCTGCTGCTCGACCGGATGGGTCGTTTCGGCATCGAAGACGACGCGAACGACAACACCCTTCGGGCCGGGCTCGAAGTGAACTTCCGCCTTGCGGTCGCCGAAGGCGTATTCGATCAGCTTGTGCTCGACGATCTTGGTGTAGGTGCCGGCAAAGTCAAAACCCATGCTGCCGTCCTTGGCCTCCATCCGCGACGAGAACGCGCCGCCTTCCCGCAGGTCGACCGTGGCCTTGGTCGTGTGCCAGTCGTCGGACGCGGCGTTCCATTTGACGATGTCGGCCGGCGTCGTATAGGCGCGCCAGACCTGATCGATGGGGGCTGCGACGGTGGTTTCGACGGTGATCCGCATGGATGTTGCTCCTGGTTCGATTTTGACGGCTCCCTGCAGATGTGCAGGAGTTGTGCTCGAAGGACGACGGAGACTGGCCGGTCCCGACACGCCCGAGCGCTCGATGGGTCGAAAAAATGAAAGTGCTGGAGTTTAGGATTCGCCGGCGCTCTGGGCCTGTTGGCGCCCGAGATCCGGGCCCAACGTCCTTGCTCCGCCTCGTTCGTATGTATGAATTAGCCTAATGTACGAGGAGTTATTGTGCACTGTAACCGAATTATTCAAGACACATGGCGCGCCAAGTAATAGCGGTCATTCGAACCATACATCAACCAGCGTCTGCGCATGTCCAGGACTGTCCTGAGTGTTTTCATGTTGACGAATATGAAATCGACAAGGACGCATGGAGCGAAGGATTCATTGTCGCGATAGCGAGGTGAGTCCGGCTGGAGGCTTGTGGCTCATATTGCTTACGGCCTCATGGTTCGAGACGCGCCGCGCGCGGCGCTCCTCACCATGAGGGTTGACATTGTCGCTGCGGATACGGACCTCGTCCTGAGGAGCCCGCCTAAGGCGGGCGTCTCGAAGGACGGCCACAGCGTTGCGAGTATTGGCATCTCATCCTGCCGCCCCCTGCGGCCGTAGACGCATTACCGCCGCCGGCAGATTGGCCGCCAGCCACTCCGCAATCACCTTCTGTTTGCGGTGGTACGCCAGCCCCACCGCGACCACCGCAACGCCGATCAGCGACAGCGCGAACGGGAACAGCAGCGAGTCCTTGAACACGACGTCGGCGAGGTGGCCGAGATACATGGTGATGCCGATGGCGCCGAAGACGGCGTAGGCGCGGCGGACGATGATGACGGCCACTGCGAGCAGGCCGACGTTGAGCAGGCAGTAGACCGCCTTGCCGAGTTCGGTGGCGCCTTCGGTGGCGCTGATGCCGCCCCAGAAGGCCATGAGGCCGAACAGGTGCAGCCAGAAGCCGAAGTCGCGGCTTTGGCTGTTGTAGTCGACGATCCAGGCCGTCACGAGGATGCCGAGGCCGAACCAGATCGAGACGATACGGCGCATCTCCCAGTCGAAATGACTGACGTCGAAGATCCACGGCGTGAGGTCCATCGACATGAACCACAAGGCGACCGAGATGATCGCGACGATGAAGGGCACGCGATAGAAGCGCAGCGCGATCGCGCCCGCGACGACCGTCGCGATCTCCATGAACAGCCAGCTGCCCTTGATCCAGACGTAGAAGTCGTGGACCGTGCCGGGCTTGCCGAATTTGCCCCACCAGCCGAGCTCAGCCTGGATGCCGTAGACGGCGAGCGGCGCCATCGAGACCGCGATGGCGATCAGGAGGCCGCCGGGAACGCGCAAGCTCCGGCGCCAGAGATGGTTGCCGGCAAAGCCGAAGGCGGCGGCATAGGCGAGCGCGCAGGCGGTCAGAGCGCGGCCGCCCATCTGCGAGAAGGCCACCGTCGAGAACAGGCCCATGGCGCCGATCACGATCAGCGCGCCGGCGTACCAGAGCAGATGCGCAGCATCGAACTTGGCGCGGGGCGCGTCGGCGGTTGGGGCCCGCTGCTTGAGATAGGCCAGCAGCCGCTGCAGCTCATCGGGACCGATCGCGCCGGCGCTCGCTGCGGCGCGGAGGTCGTGGTCGGAATAAGACATTGGTCGTCACCTCATCTGGCGCGGGGCAGACCGTTGGCGTTCGCGCAAACGCTGTTTGCGTTGCGCGTCGCGACACGCGGATGCCGGAGCGGACGAGAGTGAGTGTATCGGAACTTGAGCAGCGTTCAAGATATTTTTGAACGTCGCTCAAATTTCTCGGGGAGATTGTCGGATCCGGGGGATCACCGCGGCAGAAAGCCCCGATCGACGAAGTCTCGGAGAAGTCCAGGCGCGCGCGTCACCCTCCCCTGTCATTCCCCGCGAAAGCGGGGAATCCAGTACGCTGCGGCCTCTCGAGTCATCACGGCTGCCCCTGGATACTGGATCGTCCGCTTTCGCGGACGATGACAGCGGTGGCTGAGGATCATCCACCCGCATCATCGAGAGCGGCCTGGATCGCGTCGCTTCGCTTGCGATGACGGCTGAGGTGGACGCCGGCGACCGGGGGCACGGACGCCCCCGCCCTCAATCCTTGAAATACGGCTCGACCGGTCCGTGGACCTTGATGGTCAGCGGGTTGCCGTGGCGGTCCTTGGCGGTGCCGGCGGCGACGCGGATCCAGCCTTCGCTGATGCAGTATTCCTCGACATTGGTCTTCTCGGCGCCCTTGAAGCGGATGCCGACGTCGCGCGACAGGATCTCCGCGTTGTAATAGGGGCTCTTCGGATCGACCGAGAGGCGGTCGGGGAAGGTGAAGGTCTCGTTGTCGCTCACAGCAGTGCCTCGATCTCTTTCTTCAACGCCTCGGGCGTGGTGGTCGGCGCATGGCGCGACACCACGTGGCCGGTGCGATCGACCAGGAATTTGGTGAAATTCCATTTGATCGCCGAGCCCAAGAGGCCGGTCTTCTCGCCCTTCAGGAACTTGTAGAGCGGATGCGCATCAGTACCGTTGACGTCGATCTTCGCAAACAGCGGGAAGGTGACGTCGTACTTGCCGGCGCAGAACGCGCCGATCTCCTCGGCCGTGCCGGGCTCCTGGGCGCCGAACTGGTTACAGGGAAATCCGAGCACGGCAAAGCCCCTGTCAGCATAGGCCCGGTGCAGCGCCTCGAGGCCGCGATATTGCGGCGTGAAGCCGCAGGCGCTGGCGGTGTTGACGATCAGCAGCACCTGGCCTGCGAAGCGCTTCAGCGGCACCTCCTCGCCCTTCAGCGAGGTCGCGGTGAAATCATAGATGCCGGCCATCAGCCCAGCACCGGATCGATCGGCGACGGCGGCGTGCCGCCAGCCTCGATCGCCTCGCCGGCGGCGAGGCACACGTCCTCCCGAAAGCGCTGGCCGACGAGCTGCACGCCGACGGGCACGCGGCCGACCATGCCGGTCGAGACCGTCAGGCCCGGCAGGCCGAAGAACGGAATCGCGATCTGCGTGAGCTGGGCGTGCCAGACCTGCTTGAAGGACTCCTCGTCCTTGCGGTCGAGCTGATCGGCGAACGGCAGCATGCCCGAGACCGGCATCAGCAGCAGCGGATGCTGCTCCATGAAGAGGAGCCATTGCCGGGTCAGCGCGGCGCGGCGCGCCAGCGTCTGCGACAGGTCGAACGGGTGAACCTTGTCCCGGTTGCCGCGCAGGCAAGCGAGCGCACCTGGATCGCCCTCCTTCTCGGCCGCAGCGAGCTGCGCCTCGTAGCCGTCGCCGAGCCAGAGACGGGTCTGCAGCAGCGCGGCCTCCTGCATCGGCGGCGTGTCGTTGATCTCCTCGACGGTCCAGCCGGCGGCCTCGAGGCGCTTGGCGGCGTCGCGCAGCGCGCCGACGACTTCCGGCACCGGGTTGAGGCCATCGGGGTTGACGCAGAGCGTGACGCGCTTCGGCAGCGGCGGCCCTCGAGCGGCACCGGCATCCACCAGACGTCGCGGACGTCGCGCGCCGACATCGCCGCCAGAGCGATCCTGACGTCGTTGATCGTCCGGGCGAGCGGCCCCGAGACGGCGCTGATCTGCGGTCCGATCGGGCGCTCGGGGAACTGTGTATTGAAGGCCGGGATACGCCCGACCGTCGGGCGCAGGCCGTGGATGCCGCAGGCATAGGCCGGGTAGCGCACGGAGCCGGCGATGTCGGTGCCGTGGCCGATATGGCCGATGCCCGCCGCAGTGGCCGATCCCGCGCCGCCGGAGGAACCGCCTGGCGTGATGCCGGGGTCGCGCGGATTCCTGGTGTGGCCATGGATGAGGTTGCTGGTGAACCAGCGATAGGACACCGCAGGGGTGTTGGTGCGGCCGAGCAGCACGGCACCGGCCTTGACCAGGTTGTTGACGACCGGATTGTGGGCCGAGGCGATCGCGTCCTTCTGCAGGTTGAGGCCGTTGGTGGTGGCGTAGCCTATCTGGTCGACATTGACCTTGATCGTCACCGGCACGCCGGCCAGCGGCCCCGGATCCTCACCGCGCGCCAGCCGGGAGTCGATGGCTTCGGCCTGTTTCAGCACGTCCTCTGGACGGTGATCGATCACGGCGTTGATCGCCGGATTGACGGCGTCGAGCCGCGCCAGCGCCGCGGTCGCAGCGTCGCGGGCAGAGACCTGCTTCGACTTGATGAGGGCGGCGAGGTCGGCAGCCGGCAGGCGCCAGAGATCGGTCATGGGGAGCTCCGTGGTGACGGGCTGTTCTAGCGCGCGGCTCGCGCCGGAGAAAGCCGCGCATCGCGAGGTGGGCTATGCGTGCGGGATCGACGTACATCCCCCGCAGCTGGGCGGCGGTATCCCCCGCGGCCGTCCTTCGAGACGCCGCGCGTACCGCGCCGCTCCTCAGGACGAGGGCGGAATTCCAGGCGAAATCCAAGCTCCTCATGGTGAGGAGCGCCGCTTGCGGCGCGTCTCGAACCATGCAGGCCCGACTATCTCGCAATCATTCGCTCAGGCGATCAATACCCATCCTGCATCGATCGATCCGGACTCAGGCTTGGTCAAGCTTCGCAAACGACTTTAAGACTTCAATCAACAACATCACAAAGGGGGAAACCACATGATCAGACCGGGCACCATCATGGCCGCTACATTCGTTCTCGCCGCTGCAGCAACGCTAGCGCCGCGCGCAGGACAAGCCGAGACCTACGCCTATGTCGGCAACGCCGACAGCAACGACATCAGCGTGCTCAAATTCGACGCCGCGACCGGCGAAATGATCCCGGTGCAGACGGCTTCCTTCGTTGGCGTCGACAAGCCGGGCTCGTCGACCCCGCTCGCGGTCAGCCCGGACAAGCGGGTGCTGATCGCCGGCGTGCGGTCGCAGCCTTATCTCGCGGAGAGCTTCGCGATCGACGCCAAGACCGGCCAGCTCAGCCATATCGGCAATGGCCCGCTCGCCGACAGCATGGCCAACATCGCCTTCGACCGCGCCGGCAAGGTGCTGTTCAGCGCCTCCTATGGCGGCAACAAGGTGGCGGTGAATCCCATCCAGGCGAGCGGCGTCGTCGCCGCGCCGAGCCAGGTGATCCCGACCGGGCTGAACGCCCATGCCTTCCTGCCCTCGCCCGACAACCGCTTCGTGTTCGCGACCAATCTCGGCTCCGACCAGGTGCTCGGCTTCGCCTTCGACGCCGCCACCGGCACGCTCACCGCCAAGGACGCGCCGACGGTGAAGACGCCGGAGAAATCGGGGCCGCGCCACTTCATCTTCCACCCGAACGGCAAGTTCATCTACCTTCTGCACGAGCTCAACGCGGATCTCGCGGTCTATGCCTATGACGCCGACAAGGGCACCTGGAGCGAGCAGCAGCGCACCACCGCCCTGCCCTCCGGCTTCACCGGCAAGCCCTGGGCGGCCGATCTTCACGTGACGCCGGATGGCAAATTCCTCTACGCCTCGGAGCGCGGCTCGAACACGATTGCCGGTTTCAAGGTCGATGCGGTCAGCGGGCGCGTGAGCCTGATCGGCAGCGTGCCGACCGAGACCCAGCCGCGCGGCTTCGCCATCGATCCCACCGGGCGCTATCTCGCCGCCGTCGGCGAAGTGTCCAACGGGATGACGGTGTACCGGATCGACCCGGCCAGCGGCGCGCTGACGAGCCTGAAGTCCTACGCCATGGGCAAGAAGCCGAACTGGGTGGAGTTCGTCAGCCTGCCGTGACCGGCGGGCTGCAACACCGCTGTTGCGGCCATCCTTCGAGACGCCCGCCTTCGGCGGGCTCCTCAGGATGAGGGGCTGATGAGGGTGTGGCAGGAATTTTTCCGCGCGTTGTGATGCCTCCCCTCATGGTGAGGAGCCCGCCGTAGGCGGCGTCTCGAACCATGAGGCCCGGATGGCTCCGGCGTTTCCATCGGCGCTGCGAGTGCCTATATGCAGCGCATGACCATGCCTGCCGCCCAGCCCGACCGCCATCCCCTCGCCGTTCAACATCCGGACCTCGACGACGCATCGATCCGCCTGCTGGTCCAGACCTTCTACGGCCGCGCACGGCAGGACGAGCTGATCGGCCCGATCTTCAACCGTACGGTGGAGGATTGGGACGACCATATCGGCAGGATCAGCGATTTCTGGTCGTCGATGTTCCTGAAGACCGGCCGCTACAGCGGCGCGCCGATGCGGCCGCATCTGCTGCTGGAGTTGCAAGGCGGGCATTTCGACCGCTGGCTGCGGCTGTTCGAGACGACGGCGAAGGACCTGTTCGCGCCGGAGCTCGCGGAGCTCTTCATCGTCCGCGCCCGCCGCATCGCCGACAGTTTCGAGATGGGCATCGCCAGCACGCGCGGCGACATCGCGCGCCCGCGCCATTCGGTCTGACCTCGGCCGCAAGTACGCGGGCGTTCGGGAAGCGGCGAAGCGGCCGTCCTGCGCTCAATGGCGCGTCATCGATTGCGCCGGCATGTTGAAGATCGCTTCGGAGAACGGGAACTCGAGCACGATCTCGCCGTCCTCGTCGGTGACCTCGATGACGGCCGTCATGAGCGCCGCGTTGCCACCTTCGGTGCGCAGCAGTTCCTTGATCATGTCGCGCGCGACTTCCCAGGCGCGGTCCGGACTGCGCAGCACCTCGCCGTCGGTGTCGGAGACCAGTTCCTCGCCGATCCGTGTGTTGAAGAAATATCTAGGCATCATCAGCTTCCAATGGGGTCGCTCGCTGGGGTTTTGAAGTCTCGAACTTCTCACGACTGCTTTATCCGGCCAGTTCAGCCCCTCAAGCTAGGGACCGAATTGAACGGCGTTGCGAAGCCATCGATCACGAATTCGTTGTTTTCACGGCTCAATCCGACGAAAACGGCAGCAACTCGCATCTGCAACTTCGCACTGCAATAAACAGGCCTGAGAGGCTCAAACAAAAAGATTCCACTGGCGAACTTTTCGTAGCACGGTAGTTTAATGCTGAGGACGATAACCGTCCCATCTTGAAGGAGAGGACAATGGCCTGGAAAGCACCGAAGATCGTTGAAGTGCCGGTCGGCATGGAAATCAACATGTACGCCTGCGCGGCCCGCAAATAATTCGCGGGTGTGACGTCCAGGTCTCGGCGATCAGGACGTCGACGCTTGAGGGTGGGGATCAGCGACCGCGCATGTGCCAGCCCGTGGGCTGGTCGGATGTCCCACCCTCGTCACCTTCCCTGCGGGCGGTCCTGACCGTTGGTCAGCCTGCCTGTCGGTGATCCTGCCGCTGGTAATCGCGTGCGCCACCACAGCTGAATTCCAGGAGACGGCTCATGCTTCGCCTCGTCGTCCTGGGCGCCGCCGCGGGCGGTGGAGTGCCGCAATGGAATTGCGGCTGCGCCGTGTGCTATGCCGCGCGTACCGATCATCCCGAGATCAGCAACAGCCAGGCTTCGGTGGCGGTCAGCGCTGATGGCGCCAACTGGTTCCTGATCAACGCCTCGCCCGACCTGCGCCAGCAGGTCACCCGCACGCCGCAACTGCATCCGAAGCGAGGGCCCTGCGCCACAGTCCGATCGCCGGCGTGATCCTGACCAATGGCGAGATCGACGCGGTGACCGGCCTGTTGTCGATGCGCGAGAGCTCGCCATTTTCGATCCATGCGCATCCCAAGGTGCTTGCGATCCTCAGATCGAACAACATCTTCGATGTGTTGAAGGACGAGACCGTCAAGCGCGTGCCGATCGTGATCGATGTGCCGTTCCGGCCGCTGCTGCAGGACGGCAGGCCCTCGGGCCTGGAGGTCACGGCCTTCGCCGTCTCGGGAACGAGCGCGTGGTATCTGCGCGACAAGCAGCATCCCGGCGGCAGCTCCTCGACCGGCGACACGCTGGGCCTGAAGATCGCCGATCTCGAAGGCGGTCAGTATTGCTACGTCATCGCCGCCTGCGCTGGCGTCGACGATGACCTGAGAACGAGATTGAGGGGCGCGCCGCTGGTGCTGTTCGACGGCACGGTGTGGCGCGACGACGAGATGATCCAGGCCGGACTCGGCAACAAGACCGGGCAGAGCATGGGACATATCGCGATGTCCGGAGAAAGCGGCGCGATCAAGCAGCTGGCGGATATCGGGATCGGCAGGAAGGTCTTCCTGCACATCAACAACTCCAATCCGGCGTGGCTGCACGCCTCACCCGAGCGGCAAACGTTGGAACGCGAGGGATGGGAAATCCCCGCTGAAGGGATGGAGATCGTACTGTGAGTGAGGTCAATCTGAGCGGAATGACGGCGCTGTCGATCGGACGCGGCGTGACGCTGAACACTGCAAGCGAGCTGGAAGCAGCACTTCGCCATATCGGCGCGACGCGCTACCACAACCACCACCCGTTTCATAAGCTGCTGCACGGCGGCAAGCTCAACAAGGGCCAGGTGCAGGCCTGGGCACTGAACCGCTACTACTATCAGTCGACGATCCCCCTGAAGGACGCGATGGTGATGACGCGCTTCCGCGACCGTGCCACGCGGCTGGAATGGCGGCACCGCATCGAGGATCATGACGGCGATATCGGCAGCGAAGGCGGCATCGAGCGCTGGATCAAGCTCACCGAAGGCCTCGGGCTCGATACGGCCTACGTCGAATCCACCGAAGGCATCCTGCCGGCGACCCGCTTCGCGGTCGAGGCCTATGTGCATTTCTGCCGCGACCGCTCGCCGCTGGAGGCGATCGCCTCGTCGCTGACCGAGCTGTTCGCGCCGAGCATCCATGAAGAGCGCATCTCGGGCATGCTCGAGCACTACAATTTCGTCAACAACGATACCATGAGCTACTTCAAGCGCCGCCTCACCCAGGCGCCGCGCGACGCCAATTTCGCCCTGCACTACGTCAAGGAGCATGCGACGACGCCGGAACAGCGCGCCGCCGTCTGCAACGCGCTGATCTTCAAGACCAACGTGCTGTGGGTGCAGCTCGACGCGCTGTATCACGCCTATGTCGAGGGCCACATCCCGCCCGGTGCTTTCGTGCCGAAGGAGAGTTAGCGTGCGCGTTATGAACCCACGCTGCCGCCCCGCAGGCGGTGCTCCCCCTCCCCCCTTGCGGGGAGGGTCGGGGTGGGGGGCCACACGGGCAGTCTTTGCTGGGACCCCCACCCCCGACCCCTCCCCGCAAGGGGAGGAGTCGCACCGTTCGCTGCGCAGCCGCACTGCTCCTTCAAGACGAAACGCTCTAGAGACCCGCCATGGCCCCGCGTCACATCCAAGTCAGTGAGACCAGCCGCGTGGTGCTGCCGCGGCATGCCAAGCTGAAGTTCGACGAGACCCGCCAGGTCTGGGTGATCCTAGCGCCGGAGCGCGTGCTGGCGCCGGACGAGATCGCGGTCGAGGTGCTCAAGCTGTGCGACGGAGCGCGCAGCGTCGCGGCCATCATCGACGAGCTCGCGGCGAAATATGCCGCGCCCCGCGACATCATCGCGACCGATGTGGTCGCCATGCTGCAGGATCTCGCCGACAAGGGATTCCTGACCGAGGTTCGGGAGACGACATCATGACCGAGCTGACCGACACCTCACCGCCCATCGACAGCAATGACGGGCTCGCCGTGCTGGAGCGGCGCGGCTCGGTGGCCGAGACCTACGGCATTCCGCTCGCCGTGCTGGCCGAGCTCACGCATCGCTGCCCACTGCAATGCCCCTATTGCTCCAACCCGCTGGAGCTCGACCGCGCCGGCCAGGAGCTGACCACGGCGGAGTGGAAGAAGGTGCTGTCCGAGCTCGCCGAGATCGGCGTGCTGCAGATCCACTTCTCGGGCGGCGAGCCGACCGCGCGCAAGGACCTCGTCGAGCTGGTGCAGCATGCCAACGACGTCGGGCTCTACACCAACCTGATCACCTCGGCCGTCCTGCTGACGCGCGAGCGGCTGAAGGAGCTGGCCGATGCCGGGCTGTCGCATGTCCAGATCAGCTTCCAGGGCAACGAGCCCGTGGTGGCCGACCGCGTCGGCGGCTACAAGGGCGGCCACGCCAAGAAGCTCGAGGTGGCGAAATGGACCCGCGAGCTCGACCTGCCGCTGACGGTGAACGCGGTGATGCACCGGCAGAACCTGCATCAGCTGCCTGACATCATCCAGATGGCGGTCGATCTCGATGCCGACCGGCTCGAGGTCGCCAACGTGCAATATTACGGCTGGGCGCTGAAGAACCGCGCCAGCCTGATGCCGACCTACGCCCAGTTAGAGGAGACCGACCGCCTGGTCGAGGAGGCGCGCGAGCGGCTGAAGGGCACGCTGACCATCGACTACGTCGTGCCGGACTACTACGCGCTGCGGCCGAAGAAGTGCATGGGCGGCTGGGGCCGGCAGTTCTTCAACATCTCGCCCTCGGGCAAGATCCTGCCCTGCCACGCCGCCGAGAGCATCACCGGGCTCGACTTCATGTCGGTACGCTCGAACAACTCCATCGCCTGGATCTGGCAGAATTCAGAGGCCTTCAACCGCTATCGCGGCACCGGCTGGATGAAGGAGCCGTGCAAGTCCTGCGAGTTCCGCGAGATCGATTTCGGCGGCTGCCGCTGCCAGGCCTTTGCGCTGACGGGCGACGCCGGCAACACCGATCCGGCCTGCACGCTGTCGCCGCTGCACGAGAGCATCTTCAAGCAGGCCGAGCGTGACGCGGCCTCGGGCCAGGACCGCTTCCTGTATCGCAACTTCGCCGGCGGCACGCCTGAGAGCAATGATGCCTGACGCCGAAGCCGGCCGCCCGGCCGCGCGCCGCAACGATCCGTTTGCGCCGCTGACGTCGGAGTGGCTCGACGTCTCCGGCGGCCACCAGATCTATGTCGAGAGCAGCGGCCGCGCTGGCGGCATTCCCGCGGTCTATCTGCACGGCGGGCCGGGCTCCGGATGCCAGCCGGATCACCGCCGCCTGTTCGATCCCGAGCGCTTCCATGCCGTGCTGTTCGACCAGCGCGGCGCCGGCCGCTCGCGTCCAACACGCAGCCGCGACAACAACACCCTGCCCGATTTGATCGCCGACATGGAAGCGATCCGCGAAAAGTTCGGTTTCGAGCGCTGGATCGTCGCCGGCGGCTCCTGGGGTGCCACCTTGGCGCTCGCTTATACACAGGCGCACCCGACGCGCGTCACGGGGCTGGTGTTGCGCGCGACCTTTCTCGGCACCCGCGCCGAGGTGGCAACCGCCTTCGGCGAGACGCTGGCGCGCTTTCATCCGGCCCTGCACCGCGACTTTCTGGAGCTGCTGCCGGAGGACGAGCGAGCCGATCCGTGCGACGCCTACTTCCGGCGCATCCTCGATCCCGACCCCGCGATCCATGGACCTGCCGCCCGCGCCTGGCACGATACCGAGCGCGCGCTGTCGGAGGTAAAGCCCGCGCGCGCCCGGCTCGATCGCCTCGCCATCCGCTCCGGCACCGCCTTGCCGGCGACGCCGTTCATGGAGGCGCACTACTTCTCGCAGGACAGCTTCATGGCGAAAGACCAGTTGCTGCGCGATGCGAGCAAGCTGAGCGGGATTCCCGGAATCATCGTGCAGGGCCGCTATGACCTGCTCTGCCCGCCGTCGACCTCCGCGCGGCTCGCCGAAATCTGGCGCGACGCCGAAATCCGTGTCGTCGAAGCCGCAGGTCACAATCTTTATGACCCCGGCATCCGCGATGCGGTCATGAAAGCCATCTGCGATATGGCGATGCGCACGACTGCGCCTTAAACACATCCATTCTTCCCCTCATGCTGAGGAGGCGCGTCAGCGCCGTCTCGAAGCATGAGGCCCGCGATCGCTCCGGGCCTCATCCTTCGAGACGGCCGCCTATGGCGGCCTCCTCAGGATGAGGATCAGCCACATGCACAGGAGCCTTACGATGCCCATCGCCGGGAAAGGCATGCTTTTGACATCGATGAACGTCGATGCTGAGCATGAAGCCGATTTCAACCATTGGTACGACAGCGAGCATCTCGAAGAGCGCGTGGCCATCCCCGGCTTCATCGAGGCGCGGCGCTATGTCGCCGAGCAGGGCAGCCCGAAATACCTCTGCCTGTATTCGACCGAGACGATCGACGTGCTCAACAGCCCGGCCTATCGCGCCCGGCTGGAGTCGCCGACGGAATGGTCGAAGGCGGTGATGGCGCGGTTCAAGAACATGATCCGCAGCGTCGCGCGCATCACGATCTCGATCGGCGCCGGCCGCGGCGCCGTGCTCGGCATCATCCGGCTGCGCCCGAAACCGGGACAGGACAGAGCGCTACGCGACGCGCTGCAGATCGAGCTCGATCCGCGCGAGCTCAAGGGCGTGATCTCGATGCACCTGCTCGAAGGCGATGCGGATCTTTCCGGCCCTGCGGCCGGCGTGCCAGCAAGCTCGCCCGATGCCGACTGGTTCATCCTGATCGACGGCACCGATAGTCACGCGATCGCGACGCTGATGACGACGCGTTTTGCGGCCATCGATGGTCCGTTGGCGACGCAGATCTCGGCCGGCATCTACAGGCTGATGTGGGACCTGAGCCGCGCTGATATCTCATCACGTTGAGTTGCAGCCCGCGTCTCTCCAAGCGTCATGGCCGGGCTTGTCCCGCCTGCGCGGCCAAAGCCGCTTCGGCGCGGCGAAGGCCTGGCCATCCAACATCGTTCGGCATCCTCGGAGACACGTGGATGCCCGGGTCAAGCCCGGGCATGACGGAGTGCGCGGCTGCTTGCGTGCCCCACTCGTTCCTTCACCCTCTACATCATTGTCGGAGCTTATGCCGCAACGCAACAAATTCGATGGCAGCATCACGCCCGGAACACGGCGCTGCACACTGTGCATGAGGGGCAGCTTTGCAAATTTGCCTTTGTGTGCGCCTTGGAATGGCTCTAGTCTGATAAGACTATTCAATTGAGCCATTCAAAAAACAGAAGGCCGACGAACAGGATCTGCTCCGGACTCCCAATCGATCCCTAGCCGATCCTGAACAAGCAGTCGTCCTCACGTCAGGAAGGCCGCGCGCTCATGGTTCGCCGCGCGGACAGGGTATGAATGAGAGCGACTGATATCTCGGCCCCCGACTACTTTCACAAAGTGGTCGATTGCCAATGGGCTTGTCCCGCACACACTCCGGTCCCTGAATACATCCGCCTGATCGCTGAGGGTCGCTACAGCGACGCCTACATGATCAATTGGAAATCGAATGTATTCCCGGGCATTCTCGGACGCACCTGCGATCGCCCTTGCGAGCCCGCCTGCCGACGCGGGCGTGTCGAGGAAAGCCCGGTCGCGATCTGCCGCCTGAAGCGCGTCGCGGCCGATTTCAAGGACGACATCCATCAGCGCCTGCCGCGTCCTGCCCCGAAGAACGGCCGGCGCGTCGCGCTGGTCGGCGGCGGCCCGGCCTCGCTGACAGTCGCGCGCGATCTCGCGCCGCTCGGCTATCACTGCACCGTGTTCGATGCCGATCCCAAGCCCGGCGGCATGATGCGCTCGCAGATCCCCAAATTCCGCCTGCCCGACAGCGTCATCGACGAGGAGACGGGCTACGTGCTCAGCCTCGGCGTCGACTACAAGGCCGGCCATCGCATCGACAGCCTCAAGAAGCTGCTCGCCGAGAACTATGATGCTGTCTTCATCGGCTCCGGCGCGCCGCGCGGCCGCGAGCTGAACATTCCCGGACGCAAGGAAGCCGCCGCCAACATCCATCTCGGCATCGACTGGCTGTCCAGCGTGTCGTTCGGACACACCGACAAGATCGGCAGGCGCGTGATCGTGCTCGGCGGCGGCAACACCGCGATGGATTGCTGCCGCACCGCGCGACGGCTCGGCGGCGAGGACGTCAAGGTCATCGTGCGCTCCGGCTTCGAGGAGATGAAGGCGTCTCCCTGGGAGAAGGAGGACGCGCTGCATGAGGACATTCCGATCCTCAATTACCTCGTTCCCGTTGCCTTCAACCACAACGACGGCAAGCTGACCGGTGTCACCTTCCAGAAGGTGAAAGCCGAGTATGACGACAAGGGCCGACGTTCGCTGGTGCCTTCGGGCGAGCCCGACGTGACCTATGAGTGCGACGACGTGCTGGTCGCCGTCGGCCAGGAGAATGCCTTCCCCTGGATCGAGGCCGATTGCGGCGTCGAATTCGACAAATGGCACATGCCAAAGGTCGATCCGACCACCTTCGTCTCGACCAATCCCAAAGTGTTCTTCGGCGGCGACGCCGCGTTCGGCCCGAAGAACATCATCTGGGCTGTCGCCCAGGGCCACGAGGCCGCGCTGTCGATCCACCGCCTGCTGTCCGGCGAGGACATCACCGAGCGGCCGCTGCCCGAGGTGAATGTCTCCTCACAGAAGATGGGCATCCACGAATGGAGCTATGACAACGACGTCTCGCCGGAGAAGCGCTTCAAGGTGCCGCACCGTGACAAGGTGGTGGCGCTGAAGGACATCCGCGCCGAGGTCGAGCTCGGCTATGACGTCAAGCTCGCGCTCGGCGAGGCGCATCGCTGCCTGAACTGCGACGTGCAGACGGTGTTCTCCAACACGCTGTGCATCGAATGCGACGCCTGCGCCGACATCTGCCCGATGGACTGCATCACCTTCACCGACAATGGCGAGGAGGCCGATCTGCGCTCGCGCCTGCGGGCGCCGTCGCTGCATCCCGACCAGGACCTTTACGTGTCATCCGACCTCAAGACCGGACGCGTGATGGTGAAGGACGAGGACGTCTGCCTCCATTGCGGCCTGTGCGCCGAGCGCTGCCCCACCGGTGCGTGGGACATGCAGAAATATTTCATCGAGACGACCCACGCAGGTAACGCATGTCCCAGCAAGCGCCGCTCAGCAGCGTAAACGACTTCGTCGTCCGCTTCGCCAACGTCAACGGCTCCGGTTCGGCCAGCGCCAACGAGCTGTTCGCGCGCGCCGTGCTCCGCCACGGCGTGCCGGTCAGCCCCCGCAACATCTTCCCGTCGAACATCCAGGGCCTGCCGACCTGGTACGAGGTGCGCGTGACCGAAGCGGGCCATCTCGGCGCCCGCGGCGGCGGCACCGATCTGATGGTGGCGATGAACCCGCAGACCTGGGACAAGGACGTCGCCGGTATCGTGGCCGGCGGTTATCTGTTCTACGATTCGACCAAGCCGATGCCGTCGACCAAGTTCCGTGACGACATCACCGTGATCGGCGTGCCGCTGACGGCGATCACCAACTCGACCTACTCCGATCCGCGCCAGCGCCAGCTGTTCAAGAACATCATCTATCTCGGCGCGTTGTCGGCGCTGCTCGACATGGATCCGAAGCTGATCGAGCAACTGATCGGCGAGCAGTACAAGGGCAAGGAGAAGCTGCTCTCCTCCAACGTCCACGCGCTGCATCTCGGCCGCGACTGGGCGCTGCAGAATTTGAAGTGCCCGATCGGCCTGCGCATCAAGAAGGCCGACAAGGTCGGCGACCGCATCTTCATCGAGGGCAACAACGCCGCCGCGCTCGGCGCCGTCTATGGCGGCGCCACGGTCTGCGCCTGGTACCCGATCACGCCGTCGTCGTCGCTGGCGGAGGCATTCAGCAATCACTGCAAGAAGCTGCGGCACGATCCGGAAACGGGTCAGGCGAAGTATGCGATCGTGCAGGCCGAGGACGAGCTCGCCTCGATCGGCATGGTGGTCGGCGCGTCCTGGAACGGCGCCCGCGCCTTTACCACGACATCGGGCCCCGGCGTATCGCTGATGACCGAGTTCATCGGCCTGTCCTACTTCGCCGAGATTCCGGCCGTGATCATGAACGTGCAGCGCGCCGGTCCTTCCACGGGCATGCCGACCCGTACCCAGCAGTGCGACCTGATCGCCTGCGCCTATGCCTCGCATGGCGATACCAAGCACGTGCTGCTGTTCCCCGAGGATCCGGCGGAGGCGTTCGAGTTCGCCGCGGCGGCGTTCGATCTGGCCGAGCGGCTGCAGACCACGATTTTCCTGATGCTCGACCTCGACATCGGCATGAACCAGCGGCTGTGCCGGCCGCTGAAGTGGGACGATGCCAAGCAGTATGACCGCGGCAAGGTGATGACGGCGGAGATGCTCGACGAAGGCCGCGATTTCGGCCGCTATCTCGACGTCGACGGCGACGGCATTCCGTTCCGCACCTACCCCGGCACGCATCCGACCGAGGGCTCCTACTTCACCCGCGGCACCTCGCGCGATCGCTACGCGCGCTATTCGGAAGAAGGTGCCGTCTACGCCGACAACGTGCAGCGCCTGCTGCGCAAGTTCCAGGCCGCGCAGGACATGGTGCCGCGGCCGCTGCAGGCCAATGCGAGCAAGCCGACCAAATATGGCGTGATCTATTTCGGCTCGACGGCGCCGGCGATGGACGAAGCGATCGGGCTGCTGGAGGCGCGCGGCTGTCAGCTCGACCGCCTCCGCATCCGCGCCTTCCCGTTCCATTCGAGCGTGGCGAGCTTCATCGCCGAGCACGACTTCGTCTACGTGGTCGAGCAGAACCGCGACGCGCAGCTGCGCCAGCTGATCGTCACCGAGAACGGCATCGACCCGGTCCGCCTGGTGCCGATCCTGCACTATGACGGCACGCCGATCACCGCGCGTTTCATTGCCGATGCGATCGGCGACCACCAGGACCAGATCAAGGTCACACCGCTTCGCAAGGCCGTGTCATGATACTGGGTCGTTCTTCTCCGCCGTCATGCCCGGGCTTGACCCGGGCATCCATCTTCTTCGTCTTCTCGGCCATGACGACGCCGGGTGATGCGAGGCTCTCATGACCTACATCGCTAAGCCGAAATTCCAGCATCCCGGCATCAAGAAGAACGCGCTCGGCTACAGCCATCGCGACTACGAGGGCAAGATCTCGACCTTGTGCGCCGGCTGCGGCCACGATTCGATCACGGCCTCGATCATCGAGGCCTGCTTCGAGCTGTCGATCGAGCCGCATCGCGTGGCAAAAATCTCCGGCATCGGCTGCTCGTCGAAGACGCCGGACTACTTTCTCGGCAATTCGCACGGCTTCAACACCGTGCATGGCCGCATGCCCTCGGTGCTGACCGGCGCCAATCTCGCCAATCGCGAGCTGATCTATCTCGGCGTCTCCGGCGATGGCGACTCCGCCTCGATCGGCTTCGGCCAGTTCGCGCACGCGATTCGGCGCGGCGTCAACATGGCCTATATCGTCGAGAACAACGGCGTGTACGGGTTGACCAAGGGCCAGTTCTCGGCGACCGCCGACCGTGGCTCGAAGTCCAAGAAGGGCGTCACCAACACCGACAACCCGATCGACCTCGTCGGCATCGCGCTGCAGTTGGGGGCGACCTATGTCGCGCGCTCGTTCTCGGGCGACAAGAAGCAGCTGGTGCCGATCATCGCCGGCGCGATCCAGCACAAGGGCGCCGCCTTCATCGACGTGATCAGCCCGTGCATCGCGTTCAACAATCACGCCGGCTCGACCAAGAGCTTCGACTACGTCCGCGAGCACAACGACGCCGTCAACCGGCTGGACGTGCTGACCGGGCGTGATCCGATCGAGATCGACCAGGATCCGGGCACGGTGCAGATCGTCGAGCAGCATGACGGCTCGCGGCTGGCGCTGCGCAAGATCGACGCCGACTACGATCCGCATGACCGGCTCGGCGCGATGACCTTCCTCCAGAAACATGCCGCGCAGGGCCAGATCGTGACCGGCCTCTTGTATGTCGATCCCGAGGCGGACGATCTGCACAGCCATCTCAACACCGTGGAGCGGCCGCTGAACCGGCTGGAGGTGGCGGATCTGTGCCCAGGGCAGTCGGTGCTCGACAAGATCAACGCGAGCCTGCGCTGACGCGGCAGCAACGCGTGCAATTGTCCTTCGAGACGACGCCTGTTTGCCGCGCCCCGGCTTCGGAGCTGGCTCTCGTAGCCCGGATGAGCGCCAGCCGACGCCTCTTCGGCGTCGGCGATAGCGACCTCCGGGTTCACCGGCAACGGTTCGTGAGAACCCGGATGTCGCGTCCGCCTCCGCCCTCCGGGCGCAGGCGTGCGCTCATCCGGGCTACGATTCTGACAGCTTCTCCGTAGCCGTCCTTCGAGACGCCCGCCTTCGGCGGGCTCCTCAGGACGAGGTCTGAGTAGGTGGCGCCATGATTTTGCGGCGCTTTGGACCGAAACCCTCATGGTGAGGAGCGCCGTCTTCGGCGCGTCTCGAACCATGAGGCCCCTATTCTCGGGTTTCCGCCCTCACTTCCGCAGCGCATTCGCCCACACCCGCTCGAGCTGCGCGATCGCCTCCGGCAGCGGCAGCGCCGTCAGCGCGTCGTTGCCGCCCGTCACCAGGCCGAACTCGCGCAATCGCAGCAACGCCTCATCGATATTGAACGCGCGACCCAGCCCGAACATCTGCTGCAGCAACTCCTCGACATGACTGCCCAATGCAGCACGCGAGAGCGGCACCGACGCCAGCAGCAGACCGCCATAGGCCAGCACCGCCTCCTTCCAGTCCTGGTCCTCGGCCTCGCCGATCAGGTAGTTGAAGATGCCGGAATTGTTGTTGACGTTGCGGAAGTAGATGTTGTCGGTGACCTGCTTCTGGTGGATCAGCGACTGGCGATGGAAGTTGCCCCATTGCCTGAGAATGAAGGCGCCGAGCGCGAACAGGCCCGACAGCGCCGCCAGCGCCTGCTCGGTATCGTTGTCGTGCACGGTGCCGCTGAGGCCGAGATAGAAGCCGGCGACGATGAACAGCACCGTCAGGGTCGAGGCCAGCTTGAGCAGGATCGGCACGCCGCCGACCAGCGCCGGCACGCCCAGCGTCAGTTGCTCGCGCAGCCCCATGACGACACGGACGTTCGGCAGCAGCGCCTCGAGATCGAAGCGTGCGATGTGGCGGAAATATTTGAACAGCACCGCCCCGCCGCGAACCTTGTTGCGGCCACGCCAGGCGGCAGTCTTGCGCTTTTCCCGGCCGGCTCGTCCGGCCTGGTCGCGACCATCAGGATGATGTCGTCATAGACCTCGATCTCATGCTTGCGCCGTCGCAGCCCATACAGCATGGGGACCTCGATGGTCTCCTGATGCTGGCCGCGCCGGAACATGCGGACGGCGCGATAGTCCGAGATCGACGCCTTCAGCTTGACCCTGACAAGCGCATGCTCGGCAAAGGCGCGCTCGATCTCGTCATGGCTGATCTCGATGAAATTGGCCTCGCCGAGCACCCGCACGACCTCGTCGGCGAGGCTGCGATAGGCCGCGTCGATATCTTCCGGCGATCGATGGCGGCCGACCGGCACTTCGGGATCGAAGTCGACATAGGCGTCGCGGAACCGATCGAGTTCGTCGAAATATTCGTGATGCAGGATGGCGCCGAGCATACGGGCAAAACGCCGCAGCTCACTGGATTGGACGTCGTCGAGGCCGCCATGCGAAATCACGGCGTCCAGAATGTCGGACTTGCGCACCGGAATGAACCGGTCCCGCCGGCTCGCCGTCTCCCCTGGTCCGACCACGTCTCTTGCGCTCGCTACGATCTACGCCATCGGCAGCCGGTCCGCTGCAGGACCAGCCGATGTCGCGCACCATAGCCGCCTCATCCGGCTTGCGCCACTCGGCGCGCGCTTGCTCCCGATCTTTGATGACCGTCGTTGGACTTGATTAAATCGCACGCGGATTGGATAGCCCGAATGGAGGCTGAACTACCACCACGCGGGCAGTAGGCTCCCCTCCCCCTTGCGGGGAGGGGTCGGAGTGGGGGTCCGCGAGTCCCGCTCAAATTGGTAAAGCTCGCATCTGTGGACGAAGCCGACGGTCTCGCTTCGCTCGATAAAGATCGACGCCACAGCGACTGATCCGATCGGCTCTCAATTCATATCAGGATTCAACGCAGAGACGTCATGACGTTCCCATTGGCTTCTGCGCCCGTGGCCCCACCACCCAACCCCTCCCCGCAAGGGGAGAACCTACTGCCCGCGCGGTACGACATCGGCTGAATGCACTCAGGGCTTGGCGGCCGCGCTGG
The DNA here is from genome assembly GCA_050641875.1 of Bradyrhizobium oligotrophicum. GTDB lineage: Bacteria > Pseudomonadota > Alphaproteobacteria > Rhizobiales > Xanthobacteraceae > Bradyrhizobium > Bradyrhizobium oligotrophicum_B. Next base: position 3,556,150 of record CP192619.1, on the reverse strand, counting down.
GCGGCCGCCGGTTGTATCCGGGGATTGAGCACGTACTCCTTCAGCACCTTGTCGGTGGCGGCGTCGACTTCGACCAGCGACACGTCGTAGCTCCAGAGATCGGCGAGATGCTGCAGCACGCGCTTGGTGTCGGTCTCGCTGAGCTGGGCCCCCTTCACCACGGTATGCCGTAGCATCAGGCGGCGATCGCCAGCGAGATCGACATCAATCACCTCGATGTTCGGGTCGATATAGCCGACGTCGTATTGCTTCGACAGTTCGCGGCGGATGCGGCGATAGCCGCGCTCGTCATGGATGGCGTCGACAAGAATGCCGGCGCGCTCGGCCGGATCGTCGTGCAGGTGGAACAGTCTGAGCTGCCGGATCAGGTTGGGGCTGAGGAACTGGCTGATGAAGCTCTCGTCGCGATAATTCGCCCAGACGTCGCGCAGCACCGCCATCTCGTCGCCCGTGCCGGCAATGTCCGGGAACCATTCGCGGTCCTCGTCGGTCGGGTCCTTCACGATGCGCTCGATGTCCTGCATGATCGCAAAGCCGAGCGCGTAAGGGTTGAAGCCGGAGAAGCGCGGATCGTCGAACTCCGGCTGGAACACGACGTTGGTGTGCGACTGCAGGAATTCCAGGAAGTTGCCGTCGGTGAGGCGGCCATCCTTGTGCAGCCGGTTCATGATGCGGTAGTGCACGTAGGTCGCCGTGCCCTCGTTCATGACCTTGGTCTGGCCCTGCGGATAGAAATATTGCGCGATGTGGCGGACGATGCGCAGCAATTCGCGCTGCCAGGGCGCCAGCCGAGGCGCGGTCTTCTCCAGGAAATAGAGCAGGTTCTCCTGCGGCAGGCCGAGCAATGCTCGGCGCCGCTCGACGTTCAGCACCGCGTTGGTCTTGACCGGGCCGGTCGGCACCGTCCTCCAGAGGTCGTTGAACGTGCCCTCCTCATACAGCCGGCGCTTGCCGGCGCGCTTCTCCTCCTCGCGGAAGTCGAGCTTCTTCTTGCCGGGATAACGGTCGACGCCGTGCGACATCAGCGCATGCGCCGCATCGAGCGTATGCTCGACCGCGATCCGGCCGTAGCGCTCCTCGCATTGCGCGATGTAGCCGCGGGCGAAATCGAGATAGTCGAGGATGCCGTCGGCGTCGGTCCACTGCTTGAACAGATAGTTGTTCTTGAAGAAATGGTTGTGGCCGAACGCGGCATGCGCGATCACCAGCGTCTGCATCGTCGCCGTGTTCTCCTCCATCAGATAGGAGATGCAGGGCGAGGAGTTGATCACGATCTCATAGGCGAGGCCCATCAGGCCCTTGCGGTACGAGGCCTCGTGATAGGCGAAATGCTTGCCGAATGACCAGTGCTTGTAGAACAGGGGCATGCCGACCGAGGAATAGGCGTCGAGCATCTGCTCGGCCGTGATCACCTCGATCTGGTTGGGATAGGTGTCGAGCCCGAGCTCCTTCTCGGCGACGGCTTCGCAGGCATCGTGGATGCGCTGCAGGGTGAGGAAATTCCAGTCCGCGCCCTCGAACAGCAGCCCGCTCATGATGCCGCCCTCTCCTGCGTGGTGCCGCGCCGCTGAAACAGGTCGTGGAACACCGGGAAGATCTCGCTGCGGTCGCGGACCTTGCGCATCGATAGCGGCTCGCCATTGGCGCGCAGCCGCTCATACAGCGACCACAGCGCCGAGTCCGGCATCTCGAACGAATAGGTGCCGGATTCGCCGACCTCGAGATAGGCGAAGAACTGCGACACCGGCAGGATGTTGTCGGTCAGCAGGCGCGCAACATTCTCCGAATCCGAGGTGGCGTTGTCGCCGTCGGAGGCCTGCGCCGCGTAGATGTTCCAGTCCGAGGGACGGAAGCGCGAGCGGACGATGTCGTGCATGCATTGCAGGGCGCTCGAGACCAAGGTGCCGCCGGACGCCGGTCCGTAGAAGAAGGTCTGCTCGTCGACCTCTTCGGCGCGATCGGTATGGCGGATGAACACGATCTCGACATGGCGGTAGCGCCGCGTCAGGAACACGTAGAGCAGCATGTAGAACCGTTTGGCGAGGTCCTTCATGTGCTCCGACATCGAGCCGGACACGTCCATCAGGCAGAACATCACGGCCTGCGCGATCGGCTTCGGCACGGCCTCGAAGCGGCGGTAGCGGATGTCGATCGGATCGATGAAGGGGATGCGCTTGGCCTTCGCCTTCAGGGCTTCGAGCTCGGCCAGCAGCGCGGCACGCTTGTCGTCGTCGGTCTCCTGCTCCAACTGGGCTTCGAGCTCGGCAATCGCCTCCGGCCGCGGCCGGCGCAGCGCCACGCGGCGCGCCAGGGCACGGGTGACGGTGCGGCTGATCGAAATATTGGCCGGCGAACCCGAGGTCGAATAGCCGGCCCGCACCAGGCCTTCGCTCTCGGCTTCGGCGAATTTGCGCTTGGCGAGATCGGGCAGCTCGAGATCGTCGAGGAAGAGGTTGACGAATTCCTCCTTGCTCAGCACGAAGCGGAACGCGTCCTCGCTGTCGCCCTGTCCGGGCGCCGACTTGCGGCCGCTGCCGTCGCCGGAGCGCGGCAGGATGTCGCCTTCGACGAACTTCTTGTTGCCGGGCAGCACCATGTCGCGGGTGCCGCCCTCGCGGCGGAAGCGCGGCTCGTCCATGCCGTCGAGCGGGATCGAGACCTCGCCGCCCTCCAGCACGTCCTTGATGTCGCGGTCCTGCGAGGTCTTCTTGACCGCTCCCTGAACCAGGGCCTTGGCGCGGCGCAAAAATCGCTGGCGATTTTCGAGACTTTTGCCGCCCGGATTCAGGCGCCGATCAATGATGTGCATGACCACGTTCCATACGCCTCCTGCTGCAGCGGCTTCGACTCCTGCTCTCCCCCGCCGCGATGCCGCGGTGCAGTATCGGTTTTGACACTGCGACGGCACCCTCTGCCTGTCCGACGCCTCCCAGCGAAGCTCAGCGTCGAACGTTTCGCTCCGTTCGTAGCCCTGGCGCCGACGTCAGACCGATGGCCTGCCGCACCTGCAGTGAACATCGGCGCCGGACCACGATCAACCCGCCTGTTTCACCCGCATGTACCACTCGACCAGCCGGCGGACCTGCCGCTCGGTGTAGCCGCGTTCGACCATGCGCGCGACGAAGTCGTCGTGCTTCTTCTCGGTCTCGCCGTCCTTCTTGGTGCCGAACGAGATGACCGGAAGCAGATCCTCGACCTGCGAGAATATCCTCTTTTCGATGACTTCGCGGATCTTTTCGTAGGAGGTCCAGGACGGATTTTTGCCGCCGTTCTGGGCCCGGGAGCGCAGCGAGAACTTGACAACCTCGTTGCGGAAGTCCTTCGGGTTGGCGATCCCGGCCGGCTTCTCGATCTTGGTCAGCTCCTGGTTCAACAGCTCGCGATTGAGCAGCTGTCCCGTATCGGGATCCTTGAAGTCCTGATCCTCGATCCAGGCGTCGGCATAGTCGACGTAGCGGTCGAACAGGTTCTGGCCGTAATCGGAGTAGGATTCCAGATAGGCCTTCTGGATCTCGTGACCGATGAACTCGGCGTAGCGCGGCGCGAGATCCGCCTTGATGAATTCGAGGTAGCGCTTCTCGATCTCCTCGGGCAGTTGCTCGCGCTTGATCGACTGTTCCAGCACGTACATCAGGTGCACGGCATCGGCAGAGACTTCCGCCGTGTCGTGATTGTAGGTCGCAGCGAGCACCTTGAAGGCAAAGCGTGTCGAGATGCCGTCCATGCCCTCGTCGACGCCCGCAGCGTCGCGATATTCCTGCACACTGCGCGCCTTCGGATCGGACTCCTTGAGGCTCTCGCCGTCATAGACCCGCATCTTGGCGTACAGCGTCGAGTTCTCGTGCTTGCGCAGCCGCGACATCACCGAGAAGCGGGCCAGCGTCTCCAGTGTCGCCGGCGCGCAGGGCGCGGTGGCGAGCTCGGAACCCTGGATCAGCTTCTCGTAGATCTTGCGCTCTTCCGTCACGCGCAGGCAGTACGGCACCTTGATGACGCAGATGCGGTCGATGAAGGCCTCGTTGTTCTTGTTGGTCTTGAAGCTCTGCCACTCCGCCTCGTTGGAGTGGGCGAGAATCACGCCATTATAGGGAATGGCGCCGATGTTCTCGGTGCCGATATAGTTGCCCTCCTGCGTCGCCGTCAGCAGAGGATGCAGCATCTTGATCGGCGCCTTGAACATCTCGACGAATTCGAGGATGCCCTGATTGGCGCGGTTGAGGCCGCCCGAATAGGAGTAGGCGTCGGGATCATTCTGGGCGTAGGTCTCGAGCTTGCGGATGTCGACTTTGCCGACCAGCGAGGAGATATCCTGGTTGTTCTCATCACCGGGCTCGGTCTTGGCGATGCCGATCTGGCGCAGCCGCGACGGCTGGATCTTGGCGACGCGGAACTGCGAGATGTCGCCGCCGAAGGCTTCGAGACGCTTGTAGCACCACGGGCTCATCAGGCCGGACAGACGGCGGCGCGGAATGCCGTATTTCTCTTCGAGCATCGGGCCCAGCGTGTCGGGATCGAACAGACCGAGCGGCGATCTCGAAGACCGGGCTGAGCTCATCACCGGCCTTGAGCACGTAGATCGGATGGGTTTCCATCAACTGCTTCAGACGTTCGGCGAGCGACGACTTGCCGCCGCCGACCGGTCCGAGCAGATAGAGGATCTGCTTGCGCTCTTCGAGACCCCTGCGCGGCGTGCCGGAAGAAGCCGACGATGCGCTCGATCGTGTCTTCCATGCCGTAGAAGCCGGCGAACGCGGGATACAGCCGAACCGTCCGGTTCAAAAATACGGCCAAGGCGTGGGTCCTTGGCCGTATCGATCATCTGAGGCTCACCGATCGCAGCTAGTAGTCGTTCAGCGGCGTTCGCGTATCGCATCGGGTCGGTTCGACACGATTCTAGATATTCCTGCATCGACATGTCGGTCTGGCTGCGTGCCTCGAACGACCTCGCGAACGCGTTGAACAACGAATCGTTGTACATGATCCCTCTCCACGTAGGTTCCGCCGCACTGCTGCAACGGGCCGAGATCCAAGTACGTTCCTACTGATCCCGAACCGACTCAGAGTGAAGCGCGCTAGCCCCCATTGGGCACCGTCTTCGTCCTTTTCCGCAACGCAAAGTGCATGCAGCATATGCCCTATCAACATGCACTTCGCTCAATAGTTCGGCAAAAGCCGGCCGACTCTCCCCATTTGTACCTCATTGTCTCTGCTTCGCAACATCCGCAATACCCCGGCACCGTAGTCTTCCTGCGCCGCACAAGGTGTTGTGAAGCCACGTGAACTGGTGGCGTGACAGCTCCCAAATCAGTCTCTCTTCCGGAAGTGAACCGCGAGTGAACGCAGCTCTTCTCACAAGCGATCCGGGCAGGGCGCGTCTCATTCGCTGCGCGACGTGATGCGCGCCGGTCACGGCGGCCGAACAGACACAGCCAAGCTGCAAGCGTGTCAGCCATCGCTCATACGACGTCATCGTGATCGGGCGAGCGATCAACGCGCGCATCTCACAGCGCCATCCGCACACATGTTCGACGCCAGAACGAATGCCGTGACATAACGCGCGGCCGAAGCCGGACGGATCACTCGATGCTGATCATTGCCATGATCAGGTTGCGGCTCGCGACCGAATGTCTGCAAGCAGAAGGCATCATAGGTTATCCGCGGATCACGAGGCGCAGCCGAGGCGACAATCGCAAGACACTCGCCTTGATCTGTGACGTGAGGCACCATTACCCACAACACATGTGGCCCCTTTCCAGCATTGCAAGGCGATGAAGGTTTGATCGCCGGCATTTGCTCGCCACGATGGGAGACCTCCGGAGCGCGGGAGTCGCGGAGGCAGACGCGAGCCGAACGCTGGCCATGCTTCGCGGGCCTTCACCGCGCCTTGGTCGAACGGTCCGCCGCAGGCTTCAGACTGCCTGCAAGCCCCCCCGGCGCACGCCGCCGGCACGTCGCGCCCGGCACGAAGCTCTTGGGATTCCAGAGGGATCAATCCATTATGAATGGCGTTCTCCTGTGGGCTGGCGCATAGTTGTTCATGTGAGGTCCACGATCTGGCCGGCCGCCAGGCGGGAACCCGAAAAAGCAAGCCGACGCACATAGATAGGCATCATGAATCCGGTCAAAGCTCTCGAAGAACACGGCCAGGCGGTCTGGCTCGATTTCCTCGCACGCGGCTTCGTCGCCAGGGGCGACCTCAAGCGGCTGATCGATGAGGATGGCGTCAAGGGCGTCACCTCGAATCCCGCGATTTTCGACAAGGCGATCGGCAGCTCCGACGAATATGACGCACCGATCGCCACGGCGCTGAAGAACGGCGATCGATCGCCGACGCAGCTGTTCGAGGCCGTTGCCGTCGAGGACATCCAGAATGCCGCCGACGTGCTGCGGCCTGTCTATGACCGCTTCGATGGCAATGACGGCTTCGTCAGCCTCGAAGTTTCGCCCTATCTGGCGATGGACAGCAAAGCGACCATCACCGAGGCCGAACAGCTCTGGAAAGCGGTGGACCGCAGGAATCTGATGATCAAGGTGCCGGCGACCGACGCCTGCCTGCCGGCCATCCAGCACCTGATTTCCAAGGGCATCAGCGTCAACATCACCTTGCTGTTTTCGCAAGACGTCTACCGGCAGGTCGCTGAAGCCTACATTGCCGGCCTCGAAGCCTACGTCGCCGCCGGTGGTGATCCGTCGCATGTCGCCAGCGTGGCTTCGTTCTTCGTCAGCCGCATCGACAGCGTGGTGGACAAGCAGCTCGACGAGAAGATCGCCCAGGCCAACGATCCCTCGGAGAAGGAGCGGCTGACCGCGCTCAAGGGCAGGATCGCCATCGCCAACGCCAAGATGGCGTACCAGGACTACAAGCGGCTGTTCGCCGGCGCGCGCTGGGAGCGGCTGGCCGAGCAAGGCGCCAAGCCGCAGCGGCTGCTCTGGGCCTCCACGGGCACCAAGAACAAGGATTACAGCGATGTCCTCTATGTCGAGGAGCTGATCGGGCCGAACACCGTCAACACCGTGCCGCCGGCCACGCTGGATGCCTTCCGCGATCACGGCAAGGTGCGCGACAGTCTGGAGGAAGACGTCGACGCCGCCCAGGCCGCCCTGGAGGATCTGGCGAAGACCGGCATCTCGCTCGACGACATCACCGCGGATCTCGTGGTCGACGGCGTCAAGCAGTTCGCGGACGCCGCCGACAAGCTCTACGGCGCGGTGGCGCACAAGCGTGCCGTCGTGCTGGGGACAGGACTTGGGCAGCAGACGATCGCCGTTGCTGCTGATCTGCACAAGAAGGTCGCCTCTGCGACCGAGGACTGGCGCAAGGACGCCAGGATCCGCCGGCTCTGGCACAAGGACGCGACGGTCTGGACCGGCCATGACGAGCACAAATGGCTGGGCTGGCTGACCAGCGCGGAGAAAGCCGATATCGCCGATTATGAGGACTATGCGCAGCGGGTGAAGGGACAGAAATTCTCCGATGCCGTGGTGCTCGGGATGGGCGGCTCCAGCCTCGGACCGGAGGTGCTGGCCGAGACCTTCCCGCGCAAGGCCGGCTTCCCCAGGCTGCACGTGCTCGATTCCACCGATCCCGCGCAGGTGCGTGCGATGGAGAAGGCGATCGACATCACCAGGACGGTGTTCATCGTCTCCTCGAAGTCGGGCGGCACCACCGAGCCGAACGCGATGAAGGACTACTTCTTCGCGCGCGTCTCTGATGCGATCGGGCCGAAGAAGGCCGGCCATCGCTTCATTGCCGTGACCGATCCCGGCTCATCGCTGGAGAAGGCAGCCAAGGCGCAAGGCTTCGCCCGCATCTTCCACGGCGAGCCGACCATCGGCGGCCGCTATTCGGTGCTGTCGCCGTTCGGCCTGGTGCCGGCCGCCACCGCCGGCATCGACGTGCGCAAGCTGATCACGCAGGCGCTGTCGATGGTGCGCTCCTGCGGGCCCGACGTGCCGCCGCTGCAGAATCCGGGCGTGCAGCTCGGCCTGGTAATGGGCCTCGCCGGCCTCGAAGGCCGCGACAAGGTGACGATCTTCGCCTCGCCCAAGATCGCCGATTTCGGTGCCTGGGCCGAGCAGTTGATCGCGGAGTCCACGGGCAAGGAAGGCAAGGGCCTGATCCCGATCGATGGCGAGCCGGTCGCCTCGCCGGACCTCTATGGCAACGACCGCTTCTTCATCGACATCAAGGTCGACGGCGATGACGCGGCCGGCCATGATGCAAAACTCGCCGCGCTCGAGGAGGCCGGTCACCCGGTCGTGCGCATCGTCGTGAAGTCGATCGACCAGCTCGGGCAGGAATTCTTCCGCTTCGAGATGGCGACCGCCGTGGCCGGCGCCGTGCTCGGCATCAACCCGTTCGACCAGCCGGACGTCGAATCGGCCAAGATCAAGACCCGCGAGCTGACGGCGGCGTTCGAGCAGAGCGGCGCGCTGCCGGCCGAGGAGCCGGTCGTGTCGATCAAGGACTGCGAACTCTACACGGATGCGCAGAACGCCGAGAGCCTGCGCGAGCATGGCGCCGACGGCACGCTCGCGTCCTGGCTGAAGGCGCATCTCGGCCGCGCCGGTGACGGCGATTACATCGCGCTGCTCGGCTATATCGACCGCAACGCAGGCAATATCGATACGCTGCAGCGGATCCGGCTGAGGCTGCGCGATGCCAAGCACCTCGCCACCTGCGCCGAGTTTGGCCCGCGCTTCCTGCACTCGACCGGCCAGGCCTACAAGGGCGGTCCGGACAGCGGCGTGTTTCTCCAGATCACGGCGGACGATGCCCAGGATCTGCCGATCCCCGGACAGAAGGCGAGCTTCGGCGTGATCAAGGCGGCGCAGGCGCGCGGCGATTTCGACGTGCTCACCGAGCGCGGGCGCCGCGCGCTTCGGGTCCATCTCAAGGGCAATCTGAAATCGGGCCTGAAGATGCTCGACAGCGCGATCAGCGAAGCGCTGAGCTAGGAAGGGCATCGTCGATGCAATTGGGAATGATCGGTCTCGGGCGGATGGGCGGCAACATCGTGCGCCGCCTGATGCGCGCGGGACACGCCTGCGTGGTCTATGATCGCGACGCAAATGCCGTCGCGTCACTGGTCTCCGAAGGCGCCACCGGCGCCGCGAGCCTCGAGGAGTTCGTCGGCAAGCTCGCTCCCCCGCGGCACGCCTGGATCATGCTGCCGGCCGGCAAGATCACGGAAGCCACCGTCGAGCAGCTCAACAAGCTGATGAGCCGAGACGACGTCGTCATCGACGGCGGCAACAGTTTCTGGCAGGACGACGTCCGCCGGGGCAAATCGCTCGAGGAGCGCGGTCTGCACTACGTTGACGTCGGCACCTCCGGCGGAGTCTGGGGCCTCGACCGCGGCTATTGCATGATGATCGGCGGCGACAAGCCTGTCGTCGACCGGCTCGATCCGATCTTCGCGACGCTAGCGCCAGGCATCGGCGACATCCCGCGCACACCGGGCCGTGACGGCCGCGACCCGCGCGTCGAGCAGGGCTACATCCATGCCGGGCCGACTGGCGCCGGCCATTTCGTCAAGATGATCCACAACGGCATCGAATATGGCCTGATGCAGGCCTATGCCGAGGGATTCGACATCCTCAGGAATGCGAACAGCGCGGCGCTGCCCGAGGCACATCGCTTCGACTTCGATCTCGCTGACGTCGCCGAGGTGTGGCGCCGCGGCAGCGTCATTCCGTCCTGGCTGCTCGACCTCACCGCCAGCGCGCTGGCGCGGCAGCCCGGTCTGGAGAAATATTCCGGCTACGTCGAGGATTCCGGCGAGGGCCGCTGGACCGTGAATGCGGCGATCGACGAGGCGGTGCCGGCCGAGGTGTTGACCGCCGCCTTGTTCGCCCGTTTCCGCTCGCGCCAGGAGCACACCTTCGCTGAGAAGATCCTCTCGGCGATGCGCGAAGGCTTCGGCGGGCACAAGGAGCCCGAACAGCACCCAGACCCGGCGCGCCAGAGCGCGCCCGAGATCGTCAAGCCCAGGGACGACCGCGCGTGACCCCGCTGCATCCGCACCAGCCGCGACATCAGAAGCCTGACGCCTGCGCCTTCGTGATCTTCGGTGTGACCGGCGATCTGACCCATCGGCTCGTCTTGCCGTCGCTTTACAATCTCGCGGCCAATCATCTGCTGCCGGACAGGTTCTGCATCGTCGGCATTGCCCGCAAGGGCATGTCGAGCGAGCAACTGCGCGACAATCTGATGGAGGGCCTGCGCAAATACGCGACGCGTCCGATCGAGGACGAGATCGCACAGCGCCTGCTGCAATGCGTGACCGCGATCGAGGCCGATCCGAAGGAGCCGGAAAGCTTCGATCAGTTGAAGGCGAAGCTGGAAAAACTGGAAGCCGCGCGGGAGACCCACGGCAATCGGCTGTTCTACCTGGCGACGCCGCCGAGCGCCTTTGCGCCGATCGCGCAACAGCTCGGGCGCGTCGGGTTGTTGCGGGAGGACGGCAAGGCTTGGCGCCGGCTCGTGGTGGAAAAGCCGTTCGGCACCGACCTCGCCTCGGCCAAGAAGCTGAACGACGAGCTCCTGCAGCTCGTGACCGAGCACCAGATCTACCGGATCGATCATTACCTCGGCAAGGAGACGGTGCAGAATATCCTGGTGCTGCGTTTCGCCAATGGCATGTTCGAGCCGATCTGGAACAGGCATCACATCGACCACGTGCAGATCACCGTCGAGGAGAAGCTCGGCGTCGGCACGCGCGGCAGCTTCTACGACGCGACCGGTGCCCTGCGCGACATGGTCCCCAACCATCTCTTCCAGTTGCTCTCGCTGGTGGCGATGGAGCCGCCGGCACGGTTCGATGCGCATACCGTCCGCTCCGAGAAGGCCGAGGTGCTGTCGGCGATCCAGCCGTTGAGCGAACGGAAGGCGCTGCTCAACTCGGTGCGCGGCCAGTACACGGCCGGCATGATCGGCGACGCCGAGCTGCCCGACTATCTGAGGAGCAAGGACGTCCGTCCTGACAGCATCACCGAGACCTATGCCGCCTTCAAGCTCACGATCGACAATTGGCGCTGGGCTGGCGTTCCGTTCTATCTGCGCACCGGCAAGGCGCTCGGCGCCAAGCGCACCGAGGTCGCGATCAAGTTCCGCCAGGCGCCGTTCGCGATGTTCAGTTGCACGCCGATCGAGACCCTGGCCGAAAACTATCTGGTCATCGGCATCGAGCCGACCCAGAGCATCACGCTGCAGTTCAACACCAAGGTGCCCGGCCCCACCATCCGCACCGATGGCGTGCAGATGAAGTTCAACTACAAGGACTACTTCCAGGCTGAGCCGGCCACGGGCTACGAGACGCTGATCTATGACTGCATGATCGGCGACAACATCCTGTTCCAGCGCGCCGACAGCGTGGAGGCCGGCTGGAAGGCCGTCGAGCCGTTCATAGGGGCGTGGAAGAAGGCGGGCCGCGATGGCCTGCATTCCTACGCGGCCGGCAGCGAGGGACCTGAGGCGGCGGCCGACCTGCTGGCCCGCGACGGCCGCAGCTGGCGCAAGCTGGTTTAGCCATGGTCGCGCCGCAGGACCGTCAACTCGTGCGCGTCGCCGACCGGGCGACGATGGCGAGGGTCGCGGCTGAACATCTCCTTGCTCGGATCGATACCGATCCGGGACGCGTGGCAATCTGTCTCACCGGGGGATCGAGCCCGAGGCAGCTCTATGAGCTGCTGGGGACGGACGCTTATCGTGAGCGGATTCCGTGGCCGCGCGTCCACTGGTTCATCGGTGACGAGCGATATATTCCGGCCGGCGATCCCCTGCACAACATGACCATGGCGCGCCATGCGTTCCTGGATGCCTGCGCGCCGGCTGCCAACATCCACCCGATCGCGACCGATAGGCCGGACCCGGACGCCAGCGCCCGCGACTATCAGCGCACGCTGGAAGCGTTCTACGGCGCCGCGCGGCTGGACTCCGCGCGGCCGCTGTTCGACCTCGTGCTGCTCGGCATCGGTTCCGACGGCCATGTCGCGTCGCTATTCCCCGGCTTTCCCGCCGTTGACGTCGCCGATCGCTGGGTTGTCGGCGTCGACAAGGCTCACGTCGCCCCCTTCGTGCCGCGGATCAGCCTGACCTTGCCTGCGCTCGCCTCCTGCCGAACCATGCTGTTCGAGGTCGCCGGTGCCGACAAGCGCGCGATCATGGCGCGGGTGCTGGCCGGTGAGGACCTGCCGGCCAATCGCGCCCGCTCGATTCAGGAGACGATCCTGCTCATCGACAGCGAGGCCTGGCCGGAGGGGCGACGTGGCGACATCTGACCTGCCCCATGCGCTCGTCATCATGGGCGTGTCCGGCTCCGGCAAGAGCACGATCGGGAAAACATTGGGGCAACGCCTCGGCTGGCGCTTCGAGGATGGCGACAGCTTTCACCCGCCCGCAAACGTCGCCAAGATGAGCGCCGGCCACCCGCTCACGGACGAGGATCGCCGGCCCTGGCTGCAGGCCATTGCGGCGGAGATCGCGCGTTGCCGGACCGCGGGCCAGCACATCATCATCGCCTGCTCTGCGCTCAAGAAGGCCTATCGCGACATCCTGGTCGGCGGCTGTAACGATGTCCGCATGGTCTATCTCCAAGGCAGTCAGGAGCTGATCGGCGAGCGGATGAGCCATCGCGAGGGGCACTTCATGCCGCCGGGCCTGCTCGCCAGCCAGTTCGCCACCCTGGAACCACCTGACGCCGCCGAGCGTCCCATTACCGTCTCGGTCGACGCGCCAGTCGCGGCGATCGTGGACGACATCATGCAACAGCTTCACGCCGGTCGGGGCTGCGCCTGACCGCAAACAGGAAGGGCTCATGACCCGCATCGCTCTCGTCGTATCCGACGTTGACGGCACGCTGCTGACCAAGGACAAGGTTCTGACCGAGCGGGCCGCGAAGGTGGCGCGACGGCTTCACGAATGTGGCGTCGCCTTCACGCTCACCTCGAGCCGCCCGACGATCGGCATGCGCTTTCTGATCGAGCCGCTCCAGATCAGCCTTCCGGTCGGCCCGTTCAACGGCAGCTCGATCATCGGCGCCGACATGCGCCCGCTCGAGCAGAGCCTGATCCCGCCCGCGGCCGCCGTGCGCTGCATCGATCTGCTGCATCAATCCGGCGTCGACATCTGGGTCTTCACCAATGACGCCTGGCTGACGCGCAATCCGGACGGCGAGTACGTCCCGAACGAGCGGCGCGCGATACGCGCGGAGCCGACGATCGTCGACGATTTCTCGCCCTATCTGTCGAACGCCTGCAAGATCGTCGGAGCGAGCAGCGATTTCGAGCTGCTGGCGCGCTGCGAGAGCCAGATGCAGCAGGCGCTGGGGACGGAGGCGACAGCCGTGCGCTCACAAAGCTACTATCTCGACGTCACCCCGCCGGGGCGCAACAAGGGCACCTTCGTCACGGCGATGGCCGAACGGCTCGGTATCCCGCTCGACCAGGTCGCGACCATCGGTGACATGCACAACGATGTCGCGATGTTCGAGGTGAGCGGATTATCGATCGCCATGGGCAATGCCAGTGACGAGGTGAAGAGCAAAGCCAAGCGCATCACCACGTCCAATCAGGACGAAGGCTTTGCCAATGCCATGGAGATGATCCTGGCGGAAAACGCGCAAGGCTCATCCACAAGCTGACGGGCGGCAGCTCAGGCTTCCGACCGCTGCCTTGCGGGTTTGTCGCTTGCCTTCTTGGCGCTGCTCAGATTGTGCGCCGTGTTGATCAGCGCGATATGGGTCAGCGCCTGGGGAAAGTTGCCGGTCTGCCGCCGTGCCTCGGTGTCGTACTCCTCGGCCAGCAGTCCAACGTCGTTGGCGATGTTCGCGACCCGGCGGAACAGCGTCTCGGCTTTCTCGATGTCGCCCCCAGAACGTGCGCGTCGGCCAGCCACAGCGTGCAGGCCAGGAACGCGCCTTCGATCGGCTGCTGCTCGTCCGGAGGGACGTCGCGGGGATCGTGCCGGAGCACGAAGCCATCCCGCAGCAAATGCCGCTCGATCGCGTCGACCGTGCCGCGAATGCGCGGATCGGAGCACGGAAGGAAGCCGACCGCCGGCAACAGCAGCAGGCTGGCATCGAGCAGCCGCGAGCCATAGGACTCGACGAAGCTGCCGAGGCTCTCGTCGTAACCCTTCTCGCAGACGTCGCGATGAATCGTCTCGCGCAGCCGCCGCCAGCGCTCCAGCGGCGCCTTGAACCCGAATTTCTCCGCGCTCTTGATCGCGCGATCGAACGCCACCCAGGTCATCACCTTGGAGAACACGTAGTGACGGCCGTCGCCGCGGCGTTCCCAGATGCCGTGGTCGGGTTGGTCCCAGACATCGGTGAGATGGTCGAGCACCGCGCATTCCAGGGCCCAGGTGCCGTCTTCCAGCTTGAGCTTGGTCATGCGGGCCTGATGGAAGGCGTCCATCAGCTCGCCGTAGACGTCGAGTTGGAGCTGTGCGTGGGCGGCATTGCCGATCCGCACCGGCTGAGCGCCTTCATATCCTGGCAGCCACTCGGCCTCCCACTCCATCAGCCGCCGCTGGCCCATGATGCCATACATGATCTGCATATAGGCCGGAGCGCCGGCGGCGGCGCGCAGTAGCCAGTTGTGCCAGGCCAGCGCTTCCTCGGTGTAGCCCGAGTTCATCAGCGCCAGCAGCGTGAACGTCGCGTCACGCAGCCAGCAGAACCGATAGTCCCAATTGCGCCTGCCGCCGAGCTTCTCCGGCAGCGAGGTGGTCGGCGCCGCGACGATGCCGCCGGTCGGCGCATAGGTCAGCGCCTTCAAGGTGATCAACGAGCGCATCACGAGGGCGCGATGCTCGCCTTGATAGGTGCAGCGGCGCGACCAGTCGGCCCAGAAGGCCTCGGTGTCGGCAAGCGCCCGATCCGGATCGATCGCCCTGGGCGCCGGCAGGTGCGAAGGACCGTAGGTGAGCACGAACGGTACGGTGTCGCCGGCAGCGACCTCGAACTCCGCAACGGTGGTCATGTCCTCGCCGCTGGTGGCGATCGGCGTATGCAGCACCGCCATGTCCTGGCCGCAGATGGCAAGCAGCGCGGAGCGATCCTCGGAGCGCTTCACCCAGGGAATTTCGATGCCGAAGCCGAAGCGGATGATCAGCTCCATCCGCATGGCGACCCGACCCGAGACGCCGCGGACCAGCCGAACGACGTCGGAGGCGCTGCCCCGTGGCGGCATGAAATCGACCACCTCGACGGTGCCGGTCGCAGTTTCGTATCGCGTCTCGAGGATGAGGCTGTCGCCGCGATAACGGCGCGACGTCGATCGGACGTCGCCGCGCGGCTCGATCAGCCAGCGGCCGTGGCTTCGATCGCCCAGCAAGGCCGCGAGACAGGCATCGGAATCGAACGCCGGCCAGCACAGCCAGTCGATCGACCCGTTCCGGCTCACCAGGGCAGCCGTCTCACAATCACCAATCAGCGCGTAGTCTTCGATCCTGCAGGACATTCGGCATCCACGTGCAACTGCCCCCCGTTCCCCCCGTACTAAACGCCGGCCTGGCTGATCCGTTCGGCGGTCGCGGCCTTCAACGCCGCGACGCTGGTCGCACCGGTGATGTCCTCGAGCTTGATCGGCATCTTGCGGCGCCAGTTCGGATGCTCGTCGATCGTGCCGGGAATATTGGGCTGATCGACCACTTCCAGCAGATCCTCCAGGGAAATCACCAGCAGCCGGGACCGCGTCCGCGACAGGAAGGCGATCGCCGAGTGGACGTCGTTGGCTCGAATGCCGTTGTGTCGGAGCACCTCGTCCCAGAGCCCCAGCGCATCCCAGCGATCCTGGTCGCTTTCACCGGGATCGATGCCCAGCCCGCGTTTGGTCTTGAGATCACCGAACGAGCGCCAGCCGGCATAGGTCGAGAGGTCGTGGGTGTTCAGCGTCACCAGCGCATTCGGCGGGTAGAAGTCGACATCGCGGAAGCGGCCGTTGTCGTCGCGTTCGAAGATCATCACCTTGTAGGACCACAGTCCCCAATCGGCCATCTGCTCGCGAAATCCTTCCGGCACGGTGCCGAGATCCTCGCCGATGACGATGCATTCGTTGGCGACGCTCTCGATCACAGTCGCGGCGAGCAGCGCCTCGAACGGCATCTGCACGTAAGCCCCCTGCTTGGCCGGAAAGCCATGCGGCACCAGATAGAGCCGCTTCAAACCGAGCACATGGTCGAGCCGGATCGCGCCGGCATGCCGCATCGACGCTCGAACCATCTCCCGGAACGGCTCGAAATTCTTCAGCGCCAGTCCCGGCGCGTTGAAGCCGGCGAGCCCCCAGTTCTGCCCGACCGTGTTCAAGGGATCCGGCGGCGCCCCGACCGACAGCGTGCGCGAAATGGCGCCCTGCTCGTTCCAGGCATCGAAGCCGTCGGACTGAACGCCGACCGCGACGTCGAGATACAAGCCGACCTTCATTCCCAGCCGATGCGCGAGATCCCGGCAATGGCGCAATTGTCGCTCGGCGAGCCACTGCACATAGGCGATGAAATCCGCCTCCCTCCGGTCCGGGCCGCTGAGCAGCGCCGCGCAACGCGCGGCATCGGGCTGCCGCCACTCCTCGGGCCAGTCCCACCAGGGCTTCTGGAAGCGATGCCGCAACACCTCGAAGCAGGTGAAGCGCGCCAGCAGATCGCCGCGCTCGGCGCGGTAGGCCTTGAACTCCGCAGCGGCCGCGGCGTCGGGCGCGGCCATGAAAGCGTCGAAGGCGGCGCGCAGGGCCGGCCATTTCAACGCCGCCACTCCCTTGTAGTCCACCAGCTCGGCCTGCCGCAGCGGCTCCAGCACCTTGCTGTCCGGCCCCTTGGTGAAGCCGGGCGCCTGCTCCACATCGACATAGAGCGCATTCAGGAACAGCCGGCTGTTCGGCGCATAGGGGCTGAAATCGCCCGGACGGTCGTCGAACAGCGCGTGCAGCGGATTGAGTCCGACGCCATCGGCGCCGAGCTTGGCACAAAGCGTGATGAGATTGGCAAGGTCGGTAAAATCGCCCATGCCCCAGTTGCGGCCGGATCGAATGCCGTAGAGCTGGACCGCCAGCAGCCAGACGCGATCGAAATCACCGGCGAAGGCCTTGGCTGGTGCGACCAGCAGCGGCAGCTCCTCACGGTACGACGACGCATCCACCAGCTCGAGGCGGTAGCTGCCGACCGGCAGATCACCCGGCCACTCGACCAGGGCTTCGGCGGCCTGCCCGGAGGCTGTCCTCGGCGTCGCCACGCCTGATGGTCCACCTGACTGGCAGCTTCGCCGCCTCGTTCAGGCGGCTGCGCGCCGGCTGCCCGGACCAGAATCACCACAGCATCGCTCAGCAGCCGATGCGGCGTGGCCCTGGGAAAGGCCTCGACGATGATCTTGAGTGCCGCTTCGTCGGTCACCCGACGCTGCCCCTGACCATCGTAGAATTCTGTCAGGATTCCGAGACTATGGGCTTCGCTGTAGAGATCCATTCGGCACGCGATCTGGACGTAACGGCAAGTCGTACGTCGTAAAATTGTTGTGGGACAGCAAGAGGATAAGTCCTTAACGCCGCGGCAAGGCCGTCGTTCCCCGGGGAACAAAACGAGCCTTGCAGCTTTGTAAGGGGGTCGTCTCGGCTTCTAGCGAACCGGGACGCTGTTTTCTTGTCAATGGCATCACCGTGAACAAATTTGCGCACAC
Organism: Bradyrhizobium oligotrophicum; assembly: GCA_050641875.1. GTDB lineage: Bacteria > Pseudomonadota > Alphaproteobacteria > Rhizobiales > Xanthobacteraceae > Bradyrhizobium > Bradyrhizobium oligotrophicum_B. The sequence goes on along the minus strand of CP192619.1, from coordinate 3,538,481 downwards.
GTTCGAGAGCGTCGCCCTCAAAGACGCTTTCTCCCCTATTCTGCCCTCTTTTGAGGAGAGCCGCATCTGTCGAGGCCGAGACATCTTTCGAGACGCCTCCGATCGCAGCCGCATCATCATCCTCTCTCCTAGGTGAGGGCCTCGTGAACCTGATGTCATCCCTGGATTCGCCGAGCCTGCAGACCGAGACCGACGGCGACGGTCTCTGGTACAAGGACGCGATCATCTATCAGCTCCACGTCAAGGCGTTCGCCGACAGCAATAATGACGGCGTCGGCGACTTCGCCGGGCTGACCGACAAGCTGGATTATCTGCAGGATCTCGGCGTCACCACCCTGTGGCTGCTGCCGTTCTACCCCTCGCCCGGTCGCGACGACGGCTACGACATCGCCGATTACGGCAGCATCAATCCCGATTTCGGGACGATGAAGGAGTTCAAGCGCTTCATCCAGGAGGCCAAGCGGCGCGGCCTGCGGGTGATCACCGAACTCGTGGTCAACCACACCTCCGACCAGCATCACTGGTTCAAGCGCGCCCGGCGCAGCCCGCCCGGCTCCAGCGCCCGCAACTGGTACGTCTGGAGCGACACCGACCAGAAATATCTCGGCACCCGAATCATCTTCACCGATACCGAGAAGTCCAACTGGACCTGGGATCCCGAGGCCGGCCAGTTCTACTGGCACCGCTTCTTCTCGCACCAGCCGGACCTCAACTTCGACAATCCGCGCGTGGTCAACGCGATCGTCCAGGTGATGAAGCGCTGGCTCGATGCCGGCGTCGACGGCTTCCGGCTCGACGCCATTCCCTATCTCTGCGAACGCGACGGCACCAACAACGAGAATCTCCCGGAGACGCATGCGATCATCAAGCGCCTGCGTGTCGAGCTCGACAACTACGCCAAGGACAAGCTGCTGCTGGCCGAGGCCAACCAGTGGCCGGAGGACGTGCAGGAATATTTCGGCCAGGGCGACGAGTGCCACATGGCCTACCACTTCCCGCTGATGCCGCGCATCTACATGGCGATCGCCCAGGAGGACCGCTTCCCCATCACCGACATCCTGCGCCAGACGCCCGACATTCCCGCCACCTGCCAATGGGCGCTGTTCCTGCGCAATCATGACGAGCTGACGTTGGAGATGGTGACCGACGTCGAGCGCGACTATCTGTGGTCGACCTACGCCAACGATCCGCGTGCGCGCATCAATGTCGGCATCCGCCGCCGCCTCGCGCCGCTGATGGACAACGACCGGCGCAAGATCGAGCTGATGAACTCGCTGCTGATGTCGTTCCCGGGCACGCCGATCATCTATTACGGCGACGAGATCGGGATGGGTGACAACATCTATCTCGGCGACCGCAACGGCGTACGAACGCCGATGCAATGGACGCCCGACCGCAATGGCGGCTTCTCGCGCGCCGACCCGGCGCGGCTCTACGCGCCGATGATCATGGACCCGGTCTATGGCTACGAGGCCGTCAACGTCGAGGCGCAGTCGCGCAGCATGTCATCGCTGCTCAACGCCACCAAGAAGCTGATCTCGGTGCGCAAGTCGACGCTGGCCTTCGGCAGGGGCACCATGACCTTCATCCGCCCGGCCAACCGGTCGGTTCTGGCCTATGTCCGCCAGTACAAGGACGAGGTCATCCTCTGCGTCGCCAACCTGTCGCGCTCGGCGCAGGCGACCGAGCTCGATCTCTCGCCGTTCAAGGATCGCGTCCCGATCGAAATGCTCGGCCGCTCGCGCTTTCCCGCCATCGGCGAGCTGCCTTACATGATCACGCTCGCGCCCTACGGATTCTACTGGTTCCAGCTCAAGGAGCGCGAGAAGTCGGAGCCCGTCATCCAGCGCGCGGTGCCGGAGTTCGAGACGCTGGTCGTGCCGCTCGGCTCGACCTGGGTATCGCTGGCTCGCACGCGCAGCGTGTTCGAACGCGACGTTCTGCCCGGTCATCTGGCGCGCGCGCGATGGTACCCCGAGCGCTCGGCGGACGCGATCCATCCCACGCTGACCTCGGCGATCCCGTTCTGCGACATCGGCGACAACCGGCCCTGGCTGATCTTCTTCAAGGCCGCTGAGCGCGACGACAAGCTGCGCTATCTGCTGCCGATGCAGATCGAATGGGTCCGCTTCGATCGCGACCGCTACAATCCGCAGGCCTTCGCCGCCGTGCGCCAGGGCGCCCGTGAGGGAACGCTGCTCGATGCGGCAACCAGCCCGATCTTTCTCGCGCTGCTCCTGCACAATCTGAAGCAATCGTTGACGGTCGAGGAAAACGGGGTGCGCCTCGAATTCCGGCCGACGTCGCGGTTTCCCGACAAGCAGATCCGCGAATCCGAGCAGGTGCGCGTGGTCGAGACCGACCGCTGCAGCAGCAAGGCGGTGGTCAACAACGAGTTCTTCATCAAGCTCCGCCGCGAGCTGGAGGTCGGTCCGCATCCGGAGATCGAGATCGGCCGTTTCCTCACGGAGACCGTAGGCTTCGCAAATGTTCCGCCGCTGCTCGGCAGTGTCGAGGTGATCCAGGAGGGCGAGCGGCAGACCGTCGGCTGCGTCCACGGCTTCGTCGAGAACCAGGGCGACGGCTGGACCGTCAGCGCGGCCTATCTCGATCGCTACGTCGACGACCAGCGCGTGTTCGCCGCGAGCGGCGACGAGCGGCAGAGCGAGGAGCTGTCGCCCTATCTGCGCTACATGGCGCAGGCAGGCCGTCGCGTCGGCGAGTTGCATGCGGCACTCGCCTCGCGCAATGACATCGCCGATTTCGCGCCGGAGCCGACCACCGCAGATCATCTCGATCACTGGATCGACCGGCTGCGCGCTCAGGCCGGCCGGGTCCTGACGGGCCTAAGCGAGCGCCGTGATCACCTCAAGCGATCCGGAACGAGGGCTGGTCGACCAGGTGCTCGCCAGGCGCGGCGAGCTGTCGGAGCGCCTCAGCAGCCTGATCCCGCACCATATCGGCGGCTGCGACATCCGGCTGCATGGCGATTTCCATCTCGGCCAGATCCTCATCGTCAAGGACGATATCTTCATCATCGATTTCGACGGTGACGAGGAGCAGCCGCTTGCCGAGCGTCTGCGCAAGGCGCCGCCGGCGCGCGACATCGCAGGCTTCCTGCGCTCGATCGATTGCTCGATCCGCGTCGCCCAGGAGCGCGCCCTGAGAGCGGGCCCGGACGATCACGGCCGTATCGCCGTCGCGCTGTCGGAATGGCGCGACCAGGCCGCGACCGCCTTTTTGGCTGGCTATCGCGAGATCAAGGCCAATCAGCGCCTCTGGCCGGACCATCCGCATATGGCGGAGGCGCTCCTTAACTTTTTCATGCTGGAAAAAGCCCTCGGAGCGCTCGAATATGATCTGGCTCACCGGCCGGACTGGTTGCGCATCGCATTGAGCAACCTGCTTCGCGTCCTGTCCGAGCCAGCATCAGCCAGCGAGTCCTCATGACCCATCTTTCTCCCGAGGCGTTTGCGATCATCGAAGGTCGGCATGCCGACCCGTTTCGCTATCTCGGTCAGCACAATGTCGACGGGCGAACGGTCGTGCGCGCCTTCCTGCCCGAGGCCTCCCGCGTCGAGGTGGTCGGCGAGCACGGCGACGTCGCCGCGCTGACGCGCATCCATGATGCCGGCCTGTTCACCGGGACCATGCCGTCGCTGCAGCGCTATCGGCTTCGCGCCACATTCGGCGACCACGTCACCGACCTCGAGGACCCCTATCGTTTCCTGCCGATCCTGAGCGATTTCGACCTGCATCTGCTCGGCGAAGGCAATCATGAGCGGCTCTACGACAAGCTCGGCGCGCATCCAATGGTGCTCGACGGCGTCGATGGCGTCGGCTTCGTCGTGCTCGCGCCGAACGCGCGTCGCGTCAGCGTGGTCGGCGACTTCAACTTCTGGAATGCGCGGCGCCATCCGATGCGCGTGCGCGGCAACGGCTATTGGGAGCTGTTCATCCCCCGCGCCAGGGCCGGCGACCACTACAAGTTCGACATCATCGGCCCGCAGGGCGAGCACCTGCCGCTGAAATCGGACCCGATGGCCTTCGCGGCCGAGATGCGTCCCAAGACTGCATCGATCGTGGTCGACGAGACCAGCCTGCCGCGACCTCGGCCCGCGCCGCATGACATCAACAAGCTGAACAGGCCGGTCTCGATCTATGAGGTGCATCTCGGCTCCTGGCGGCGCAAGGACAACAACCAATGGCTGACCTATCGCGAGCTCGCGGAGCAGTTGCCGGCCTATGCACGCGACATGGGCTTCACGCACATCGAATTCCTGCCGGTCAGTGAGCATCCGTTCGACGGCTCCTGGGGCTATCAGCCGACCGGCCTGTTCGCGCCGACCAGCCGCTTCGGCAGTCCTGAGGACTTCTGTGCGCTGGTCGATGCCTGCCACCGCGAGGGCCTTGCGGTGTGGCTCGACTGGGTGCCCGGCCATTTCCCGGATGATCCGCACGGCCTCGGCCATTTCGACGGCACCGCGCTCTACGAACACGCCAACCCGATGCAGGGCCGGCATCTCGACTGGGGCACGCTGATCTACAATTACGGCCGCACCGAAGTCGCCAATTTTCTGCGCTCGAACGCGCTGTTCTGGCTGGAGCGCTACGGCATCGACGGCCTGCGCGTCGATGCCGTCGCCTCGATGCTCTATCTCGATTACAGCCGTCCGTCTGGCGGCTGGATTCCGAACAAATATGGCGGGCGTGAGAACCTCGAGGCCATCGAGTTTCTGCGCCGGACCAATGTCGACGTGTTCGGCCATTTCCCGCAGGCGACCACGGCCGCCGAGGAATCCACGGCGTGGCCGCAGGTGTCCCGCCCGGTCGACATGGGCGGGCTCGGTTTCGGCTACAAGTGGAACATGGGCTGGATGCACGACACCTTGCGCTACATCAGCAAGGACCCGATCCACCGCAAATATCACCACAGCGAGATCCTGTTCGGCCTGCACTACGCCTTTTCGGAAAACTTCATCCTGCCGCTGTCGCACGACGAGGTCGTGCACGGCAAGCGCTCCATCCTTGGCCGGATGCCCGGCGACGACTGGCAGCGATTTGCGAACCTGCGTGCCTATTACAGCTTCATGTTCGGGCATCCCGGCAAGAAGCTCCTGTTCATGGGCTGCGAGCTCGCCCAGGAGCGCGAGTGGAACCACGATACCTCGCTCGACTGGCACCTGGTCGGCGACGCCAAATATGCCGGCATCCAGGCGCTGATCCGCGACCTCAACCACCTCTACCGCAACGTGCCGGCGCTGCATGAGCGGGACTGCGAGCCAGACGGCTTCGAGTGGCTGATCACCGACGACTCCGACCGCAACGTCTTCGCCTGGGTGCGCAAGGGCTTCGATGAGCGCGCGCGCTGCGTCGTGGTCGTGAACTTTTCGCCCAATGTGTATTACAATTACCGGGTCCGCGTGCCGTTCGGCGGCAGATGGAGGGAAGCTTTCAACTCCGACTCCCTGCATTATGGCGGCAGTAATGTCGGCAATGTCGGCCAGGTCCATGCCTCTGAAGAACACCAGCTCAACCTCATCCTCCCGCCCATGGCAGCGGTATTTCTCCTCCCGGAAGCCTGACGCAATGCGCCTGGCCGCTGGAAGCCACGCCCGTCTCGGTGCAACCTGGGACGGACGGGGGACCAATTTTGCGTTGTTCTCCGCCAATGCCGAGAAGGTCGAGCTCTGCCTGTTCGACAGCCAAGGCCGGCGCGAGATCGAGCGGATCGAGTTGCCCGAGCGGACCGAGGACGTCTGGCACGGCTATCTCAACGATGTCTCGCCAGGGCAGCTCTATGGCTACCGCGTCTACGGCCCCTACGAGCCGGAGCGCGGCCACCGCTTCAATGCCAATAAGCTGCTGCTCGACCCCTATGCCAAGCGGCTCGCCGGCCGGCTGGTCTGGAGCGATGCCCATTTCGCCTACCGCGCCGGCTCGCCGCGCGAGGATCTCTCGTTCGACCGGCGCGACAACGCCCGCGGCATGCCCAAGGCTGTCGTCATCGACGAGACCTTCAACTGGGGCCGGCGCGAGATGCGTCCGCAGATCCCGTGGGAGGACACGATCATCTACGAGGCCCACGTCAAGGGCCTGACCAACAGGCGCGACGACGTCCCCCCAACCTGCGCGGCACCTATGGCGGGCTGTCGTCGCCGGCGATGATCAAGCACCTCAAGCGGCTCGGCGTCACCACGATCGAGCTGCTGCCGATCCACGCCTTCATCGACGACCGCATGCTGGTCGAGAAGAAGCTGGTCAACTACTGGGGCTACAACACCATCTCGTTCTTCGCGCCGGAGCTTCGCTACGCGCAGGACAATCCGCTCGATGCCTTCCGAACGACGGTAGCAAGGCTGCACGATGCCGGCATAGAGGTCATGCTCGACGTCGTCTACAACCACACCGCCGAGGGCAACCATCTCGGACCCACCCTGTGCTATCGCGGCATCGACAACGCGTCCTACTATTGGCTGAAGCCGGATAATCCGCGCTTCTATGACGACTTCACCGGCTGCGGCTCGTCGGTGAACCTGACGCATCCGCGCGTGCTGCAGATGGTGATGGACTCGCTGCGCTACTGGGTCGAGGTCTGCCACGTCGACGGCTTCCGCTTCGACCTCGCCACCACCCTGGCCCGCGAGAAGCACGGCTTCGACCGGCGCAGCGGCTTCCTCACCGCGATCCGCCAGGACCCGGTGCTGGCGAGCGTCAAGCTGGTCGCAGAGCCCTGGGACGTCGGTCTCGGCGGCTATCAGGTCGGCGCATTCCCCTCGCAATGGTCCGAATGGAACGACCGCTATCGCAGCGCCATGCGTCGCTACTGGAGCGGCGAAGGCAGCCTGATCGGCGAGGTGTCGAGCCGCATGACCGGCTCGTCCGACATCTTCAACCATGACGGCCGCACCCAGCGCGCCAGCGTCAATCACGTCACCGTCCATGACGGGTTCACGCTGTCCGATCTCTTCAGCTACAACAGCAAGCACAATGAGGCGAACGGCGAGGACAATCGCGACGGCTCCAACGACAACCACAGCAACAATTTCGGTCATGAGGGGCCAACGGACGACGTGACGATCACGGCGCTGCGGCGGCAGTCGCGCAAGAATCAGCTCGCCTGTCTGTTCCTCGCGCAGGGCCTGCCGCTGCTGCTCGCAGGCGACGAGGTCGGCAACTCGCAGCATGGCAACAACAACGCCTATTGCCAGGACAACGAGGTCGGCTGGGTGGACTGGAGCGGCATGGGCCGCGAGGGCGATGACCTCATCGACTTCGTGGCCCACATGACCGAGCTGCGCCGCCGCTTCGGTCAGATCCGCGCGCGCCGCTGGCTCGACGGCCGCCGGTCGGACGGAAGCTTCGGCGTGCTGTGGCTGACGCCTTCGGCGGAGGAGATGACGCAAACCGACTGGACCTTTCCTGACGGACGATTTCTCGCCTATGTGCTCGCTCCGGTGGAACAGGAGCAGGCTCCGATCTTTATCGTTCTGAACGCCGCCCCCGAAGAGATCGGATTCAAATTGCCCAAGCTCGCCGAGTACAAGACGTGGCAACAGGTCCTGAACACCACCGAAGCCCAGCAGACGCAGATCGACTTCGCGTCCGGCGCGGACCTCAAGGCACCGCCCCGCTCCGTGCTGGCGTATGCGGGCCAGTGATGAACGACCGTCAATTCGGACCGCGGCTCACGCAGGACGGCACGACGTTCCGGCTGTGGGCGCCCGCCGCCAAGCGGGTCGATCTGATCCTCGACGTCGAGCATGAGATGCAGCGCGGGGATGGCGGCTGGTACTCGCTCGACGTTGCCGGCGCCGGCGCAGGCACGCAGTATAAGTTCCGTATTGACGATGAGCTCGACGTTCCAGATCCCGGCTCGGATTTCCAGCCAGAGGATGTCTCCGGCCCGAGCGAAATCATCGACCACCGCGCCTACACCTGGCGCTCCGAAAACTGGCGCGGACGTCCGTGGCAGGATGCCGTGTTCCTCGAAAGCCATGTCGGCACCTTCACAACGGAAGGCACCTACCGCGCAATGATCGACAAGCTCGATCATCTCGTCGAGACCGGCATCACGGCACTCGAGCTGATGCCGCTCGCGGACTTCGCCGGCTCTCGCAACTGGGGCTATGACGGCGTGTTGCTTTACGCACCGGACAGCGTCTATGGGCGTCCCGATGATCTACGTATGCTGATCGACGAGGCGCATCTGCGCGGGCTGATGGTCTTCCTCGACGTCGTCTACAATCATTTCGGCCCCGAGGGAAACTACATCGGCCGCTATGCGCCGACCTTCTTCACCGACGCGCACACCCCCTGGGGCAGCGCCATCGACTACCGGCGGCCGGAGGTGCGCACCTTCGCGATCGAGAACGCGCTGCATTGGCTGACGAACTATCGCTTCGACGGCCTGCGCTTCGATGCGGTCAATCACATTCTGTCCAACGAGGGTGAGATCCCGATGCTGCACGATCTGAGTGCGGCGGTGGGCAGGCTCGTCGAAGCAACCGGACGGCACATCCATCTGGTGCTCGAGAACGGCGACAACCGCGCCAGCATGCTGGACTCCGCGGAGGAGCCGCCGCGCGGCAAGTTCCGCGCGCAATGGAACGACGATTATCATCACGTCTGGCACGTGATGCTGACCGGCGAGAGCGGCGGCTATTACGGCGACTATCAGCAATCGCCGCGCAATGGCCTCGCACGGGCGCTCGCCTCCGGCTTTGTCTATCAGGGCGAGCCGGCCGCGTTCTGGGGCGGTGATCCAAGGGGGAGCCGAGCGGTCATCTGGCCCCCGCCGCGTTCATCAACTTCCTGCAGAACCACGACCAGATCGGCAACCGCGTCTTTGGCGACAGGCTGGAAGCACTGGCGCCGCCGGAAGGGATCGCAGCTGCGCTGGCGGTTACCCTGCTCGCACCGACCGTGCCGATGCTGTACATGGGCGAGGAATGGGGCTCGAAGCAGCCCTTCCCGTTCTTCTGCGATTTCCAGGGCGACCTCGCGCACGCCGTGCGGAAGGGGCGCCGTAAGGAGTATGGGTGGGCATATGCCAAATATGGCGACGAGGTCCCGGACCCGCTGGACATCGAGACATTCAGATCCGCGATCATCGATTGGGACGCCCGCAACGCGTCGCCGGGGCGCGAGCGATTGACGCTGGTGCGTGGGCTCCTCGCCGTGCGCCACAGGGAGGTGGCACCGCGGCTGCCCGGCGCATCCTTCGGCAAGGCCGGCGTGACTGAGGATGGCAGCCTGGCTGCGCACTGGACGATGGGCGACGGCACGACGCTGCGGTTGCTCGCCAACGTTTCGGATAATGAGGTGCCCGCGCCGCGCAGCGCTGGGCAGGCAGGCCGATCTGGGGCGGCACGCCCGGCGATCGCCTGCCACCCTGGTCGGTGTTCTGGAGCATCGGAGGATAGTCATGCCTCCCGCCATTCCGCTCGCGACCTACCGCCTGCAGCTTACCGCCGGCTTCAATTTCGAAGCTGCGGCGCGCGTCGTGCCTTATCTGAAGGCGCTCGGCATCAGCCATGTCTACGCCTCGCCGTTCATGACGGCGCGCAAGGGCTCGACGCATGGCTACGACATCACGGATCACACCAAGCTCAATCCGGAGCTCGGCGGTGAGGACGGCTTCGCCAAGCTGAGCGCCGCGCTGAAGGCGCACGATCTCGGGCTCATCCTCGATTTCGTGCCGAACCATGTCGGCGTCCATTTCGACGACAATCCATGGTGGCTCGATGTGCTCGAATGGGGCCAGGCGTCGCCGCATGCAGCCTCGTTCGACATCGACTGGGACCAATTGCCCTATCGCGCCCGGGGCGGCGTGCTGCTGCCGATCATCGGTACGTCCTACGGCCATGCGCTCGAGCACGGTGAGATCGAGCTGCGCTACGACCCGGACGAAGGCTCGTTCTCCTGCTGGTACTTCGAGCATCGCCTGCCGATCGCGCCCGAGCGCTATGGCGAGGTACTGCGCATCATCGTCATGGAGGCCGGTGAGGAGAGCAGCGAGGCCGGCAAGGCGATCCTCGACCTGGCGTCGCGCTATCGCGGCCTGCGCCATCCGAACCGAAAGGAAGCGCCGGCGTTCAAGGCTGCACTCAAGGCCATCCCCGGTGCCGCCGATATCATTGCCCGCGGCATCGCCGCGTATAAGGCTGGCGAGGGCCGACTGACGCAGACGCTGGCCCTGCACCATCTGCTTGAACGGCAGAACTACAAGCTGGGGCATTGGCGGCTTGCGTCCAGCGACATCAACTACCGCCGCTTCTTCGACGTCAACGCGCTGGCCGGCCTGCGCGTGGAAGATGCTGGCACGTTCGAAGCGATCCACCGGCTGGTCAAGAAGCTGATCGCCGGCGGCCAGTTGCAGGGTCTGCGGCTCGACCATATCGACGGCCTGCGCGATCCCGCACAATATTTCCAGCGCCTGCGGCGGCTGATCCGCGACGCTCGGGGGCCCGCAGCCGGACCATTCTACGTCGTCATCGAGAAGATTCTCTGCGAGCACGAGAAGCTGCCGAGTTTTGCCGGCGTGCACGGCACCACCGGCTACGAGTGGATGAACGTCATCATCCAGCTGCTCATCGACGGCAACGGCCTGGAGCCGCTCGACGAGATCCGGCGCCAGATCAGCAACAAGCCGCCGAAGCTCGCGCCCGTCATCAAGGAGGCCAAGCGTCGCGTGCTGGAGACGTTGCTGACCAGCGAGTTCACCGTGCTGACGCGCCTCCTGGCACGCATCGCCAACGGCCACTACTCCACACGCGACTATTCGGAAGACATCCTGCGCCAGGCGCTCGAACTGTATATTCTCCACTTCCCGGTCTACCGCACCTATCTCACCACGGCCGGCCCGACCGAGACCGACCGCAAGCTGATCGACCACGCCATCGCTGGCGCCCGCGCCGAATGGTTCGCCTCCGACGGCTCGATCTTCGACTTCCTGCGCGACGCGCTGACGATGGATCTCATCAAGCGCGACCGCCGCACCAACCACAGCGTCCCGCGGGTGCGCCGCTTCGCCCTCAAGGTGCAGCAGCTCACCGGGCCCATGATGGCAAAGTCGCTGGAGGACACCGCCTTCTACCGCTTCCACCGGCTGCTCGCTCTTAACGAGGTCGGCGGCGATCCGGCGGCGCATGCTCTGGCGATCGCCGACTTCCACAGGCTGATGCAGGACCGCGCCAGACATTGGCCGCACGGCATGACCGCGACCGCGACCCACGACACCAAGCGCGGCGAGGATGCCCGCACGCGGCTCGCCGCCATCACCGAGCTGCCCAACGATTGGACGTCCGCGATCGCGCGCTGGAAGACCTTGAACGCGCCGCACGTCATCGCGGATGGCAAGACGCGCGCGCCCTCGGCGGCGTTCGAATACATGCTGTACCAGACGCTCGTCGGCATCTGGCCGGCAAGCGGCACCGATGGCACGCTGCCCGAGCGGCTGCAGGCCTATGCGCTGAAGGCCGCGCGCGAGGGCAAGGAGGAAACCAGCTGGCTCAATCCGAACGAGGCCTATGAGAACGGCCTGCGCGCCTTCATCGACCGCATCCTGGATCGCGACCGCTCGCCCGAGTTCCTGCAGTCGCTGGAGACGCTTTCCAGGCGGTTCGCTTTGCTCGGCGCGCTGAACTCGCTGACCCAGCTCACGCTGAAGGCGACGATGCCCGGCGTGCCGGATTTCTATCAGGGCACCGAGTTCTGGGACCTCTCGATGGTCGATCCCGACAACCGCCGCCCGGTCGATTTCAACGCGCGCGAACGGGCGCTGCGCGAGTGCGAGCATCCCGACTGGGCCCACCTCGCGGACCACTGGCCGGACGCCCGCATCAAGCTCGCCTGGACCCGGCGGCTGCTCCGGCTGCGCAACGAGCTGCCCTCGGTCTTCACTGACGGTTCCTATGAACCGCTCGAGGTGAGCGGACATCATGCCGATCACATCATTGCCTTCGCACGACGGCGTGGGCGGGATGCCGTCGTCGTCGTCACCGTGCGCAACTTTGCGCCCTTCACCGACGGTGGCCGGGTGTGGCCCCACGCAGATGGTTTCGAAGCCGTGGTTCATGCCCGCGGCTACACATCTGCGGACATACCGGACGGCATCCTCGCGGTATCCTCCGTCTTCACGCATTTGCCTGCAGCAGTGATCCCGGCACGGACCGATGCGGCAATCCACCCGGCTGGCCGACGTCAGACAGCAGCGGCGCCGACCTGATCAGCTCTTCTTGGTCAACAGCAACTGGCCGCGGCTACGGATGGCGGATTGCGCCGCCTCGGCAAAGCGCTGCAGCAGCCACGGCAGCACGACCTCGACACGCACGTGATCGTCGGCGACGTCGACATGGCCCGACGCCGCCTGACCGAGCGCGCGAACGCGAAAGATCATCTTGTCGCCCTCCCAGCGCTCTTCATCGACCTTCAGGACCGGCACGCTGGTCGCGGCGCGGCTGAGACCGGCCTGGAGCCGGCGCACGGCCTCGTCCTTGCCGAGGCGATGCGGAATGGAAACGACAAGCGGTCTTGACATCGCGATCTCCTGACTAACAACCGCCTTCAGGTAGTCATTGCTGGTTACGACCGCAAAGACACACAACTCATTTTCCCTGTTTCCCTTGCGGAACTTTCGAAGTTCCAACTAGTTTCCTCGGCGACGGCAGAGCGCGTTGTAGCCCCGCTGCCGGGCACTGGAGGAAGCACATGTCCATCGGAACTATCATCCTGATCATTCTCATCATCGCCCTGCTCGGCGGCTTTTCCGGCATCGGCGGCGGTCCGTTCTACGGCACCGGCTACTATGGCGGCGGCGGTCTCGGCCTGATCATCGTCATCGTGCTGATCCTGGTCCTACTCGGACGTATCTGATCCTTCTGAGGCGATCGGCTCGGGCAGACACCACGTCTGCCCGAGCGACTACGACGTCTCTGCGAGCTTCTTCATGGCCACCTTGATAGAGCCCGCGGCATCTTCATAACCATCCCACGCCTTGGTCTTGGCCAGCAGCGCCGGTACGGTGCGGATGGTGTAGCGCTTGGGTTCGAGCCCGTTCTTCACCTGCGCCCAGGTCAGCGGCATGGACACGGTGGCGCCTTCGCGGGCGCGCGGCGACAGTACGGCCACGGCCGTCGACATCCGGTCGTTGCGCAGATAGTCGAGGAAGATCTTTCCCTTGCGCAGCTTCTTCGACATGTTGAGCAGGTATTGCTCCGGGCTGTCGTTCGCCATCCATTGGCACACGCCCTGCGCAAACGCCTTCGCCTCGGGCCAGCTCACCTTGTCGCGCGCGCCGTGCAGCAACGGCGTCACCACGTGCAGACCCTTGCCGCCCGTTGTCTTGCAGAAGCTCTCGAGACCGAGGCTCTTCAAGCGCTGGCGCATCTCCTTGGCGGCCGCGATCACCTCCTCGAACGCGACGTTCGGCGCCGGATCGAGATCGAACACCAGCCGGCCCGGAACGTCATAGGCGTCCGGCGCGCAATTCCATGGATGCAGCTCGACGGCGGCGACCTGGGCCACCGCGATCAATCCCTCGACGCGGTCGATCTGCAGATACGGCTTGCGATCGCCCGAGACCTTGACCAGCGCGAGCAGGTCCGACATGCCCTGCATGCCGTGGCGCTGGAAGAATTTTTCGCCGTCGATGCCGTCTGGCGCGCGCACGATCGAGCACGGCCGGCCCCTGAGATGCCCGATCATCCAGTTGCCGACGGCTTCCAGATAGTTCGCGAGATCGAGCTTGGTGACGGGCTCGCCGTCGCCGGCGTCGGGCCACAGCGCCTTGTAGGGCTTCGAGATCGCAACGCCCATCACGGTCGCCGAGCCCTTCGTGCGTGACGGCGTCTTGTGCAGCGTGGTGCCGACGGTCGCGACGCTCGCCGCGGCCCGCGCCACCGGCCTGGCAACCTTCGTCGTCACCACCGGCGTCTCGGCAACGACCTCGCGCGCCGGCTTGTCCTCCCGCAAACCCTTGAACGAGGCCTGCCTGACATTGCCATCACCGGTCCAGCCGGCGAACTCGATCTCCGCGACCAGTTCGGGTTTGAGCCAATGCACCTCACGCGCCTTGCGCGGCGCGTTCTTGCCGCTGAACGGGCTCTTGTCGGAAGCCGCAGCCTTCAGCGCCGGCATGATCTCCTTCACCGTGTCCTGGCCGAAGCCGGTGCCGACGATGCCGACATAAGCTAGATGATCGTCCTTGTTGACGCCGACCATCAACGATCGAAATTTGCCGTTGGTCGTCTTCCAGCCACCGATGACGACCTCGTGGCCGGGCCTGGTCTTGGCCTTGGTCCAGCTCTCCGTTCGTCCCGAATGATAGGCCGAGTCCAGCTTCTTGGAGATGATGCCCTCCAGCGACAGCTTGCGCGCCGACTCCAGCACGGCTTCGCCGTCGCTCTCGAAGTGCTCGACATAGCGGATCCGCGGCGCCTTGCCCTTGATGTGCGCCTTCAACAGCTTCGCGAGCCGCGCCTTGCGCTCACGCAGAGGCTGGCGGCGCAGGTCGAACTCCTCCGCGAACATCAGGTCGAAGGCAAAGAAGATCAGCTCGTCGGTTTCGCCCGCGGAGATCGCCGCCTGCAGCGCCGAGAAATTCGGATTGCCGTCCTTGTCCAATGCAACGATCTCGCCGTCGATGATCGCGTCCGGCAATCCGGCCGCTTCCTCGGCGATGGCGCCGAACTTGGCCGTCCAGTCCAGCCCCTTGCGCGTCTTCAGAGTGGCATGGCCGTCCTCCACCCTGATCTGCACGCGGTAGCCGTCGAACTTGATCTCATGCGCCCAGCCCTCACCGCTCGGCGGCTGGGCGACCGAAGTACAAAGTTCGGGCGACACGAAGTCCGGGAGCGACGACACCGTTCGCGGTGCGACCGTCTTCGGAGCAGCGGCCGTCTTCGCGGCCCTGGACTTCGACGCCGTCTTCTTCGAAGACGCCTTGCCGTCGCCGCGGTTGGAGTGCCACACCGCGTCGGCATTCATGCGCTGCGTCTTGGCAAGCATGAACGGCTTCGGCGCCTTGCCCTTTCCGGCCGCGATCTGCTCCATCGTGCGGCCCGAGGCGACGGACTTGTCGGCGTCCAGAATGTCGTTGGCTTCCCCCTCCCGGGCGAATTCGTCGCGGTGCTTGATCAGCAGCCAATTGGTACGCTTGCCGCCCGTGCGATCGTGGCGCATCCGCACGAGCACCCAACTGCCATGCAGCTTCTCACCTTCCAGGGTGAATTTCAGGTCGCCCTTCTTGAAGCCGCGCTCGGGATCATCGCTGTCCCAATAGCCGCGGTCCCACAGCATGACCGTGCCGCCGCCATACTCGCCCTCGGGAATCGTGCCTTCGAAATCGCCGTAGTCGAGCGGGTGGTCCTCGACCTCGACCGCAAGCCGCTTGTCATGCGGATCGAGCGACGGCCCCTTGGTGACGGCCCACGACTTGAAGACGCCGTCGAATTCGAGCCGCAGATCGTAGTGCAGGCGCGTCGCGTCGTGCTTCTGGATGACGAAGCGCGGCCGCGCAGCGCGCGCGACCTTGGCGTCGCCGGACGGCTCCGCCGTCTTGTCGAAATCGCGCTTCTTGCGATAGGTGGAGAGCTTCCTGAGCGCCACGGTAATCCCTCGCGTTGAGCCGATCGTAGCAAAGCCGGTGAGGTCGTGGAACCGGCCGCATCAGCATGATAACACGGGGCAAAGTGCCGCGTTCCCGCGGCTCAGGAAGCCCAGGCTGTGCTGGCGTCCGCCCTCTGCCAGTCGAGAGGGCGCAGGGAAGGCCGGGAGCTCGCCGCCCCCATGGCCCGCCTGCGAAAAAATGCAGGCGGCAGGTACCACAGGTGCAGCCGAGACATCCCGGCCCTCCCTGCGCGACGGCTTTAACGGCTGCTTCGCGTTCTCCCCGGTGCGCCGGGCTTGTTGGCCACCGTCATCCGCGCGATGCACAAAGCATCGTCGCAAACTTGACCTCAGCGTCGGGAGGCCAGGACCGCGCGACTTGACCGTGCGTGCCAGATCGTTCGTCGGCGCAACGTCAATCACGCTGCAATCCGACACGCCCATCGCATTCCGCTGCCGACGTCCGTGACGACCGCGATACGTCCCCTCCGACGCAACGGAATGGGCGGACCATAATGCTGATTTGGCGAAATAGTCAAGTGAATTAATTTTTTCCGAAGCTGGCTGCGCGGGGCCCCATGGAACCAGCACCGAGGCTTGTCCGTTGCAACATCATCCTGAATCGTCCACGGAGACCACGATGGCCCCCGCGCCTACTGGAAAGGCTCGCTCAAACTCTCGCTCGTCAGTTGCCCCGTCGTGCTGTATCCGGCGTCCACCTCCGTGGAGAAGACACGCTTCCACCTCATCAATCGCGAGACCGGCAACCGACTCAAACAGCAGATGGTGGACTCCGAGACGGGCGACATCGTCGAGGGCGACCAGAAAGGCCGCGGCTACGAGCTGTCCAAGGGACAGTACGTCGAGATCGAGCCGGAGGAGCTGGAAGCCGTCCAGATCGAGAGCAACCATACGATCGACATCGACAGCTTCGTGCCGCGCGAGGAGATCGACCAGCGCTATCTCAACCATCCCTATTACATCGCGCCCGACGGCAAGGCGGCGGTCGACGCCTTCGCGGTCATCCGCGACGCGATGAAGGACCAGGACCGCGTCGCGCTGGCGCGGATCGTGCTGACCAACCGCGAGCACGTCATCGCCATCGAGCCGATGGGCAAGGGCATGCTTGGCACCACCCTGCGCTTTCCTTATGAGCTGCGCGACGAGGCCGAGTTCTTCGACGACATCAAGTCGCCCCGGATCACCAAGGACATGGTCGAGCTGGCCAGCCACATCCTCCAGACCAAGGCGGCGCATTTCGATCCGTCGGAGTTCAAGGACCAATACGAGACCGCGCTGAAGGCGCTGGTGAAGCGCAAGGCCTCGGGTAAGCCGATCAAGCTGCCGGAGCCGGCGGAGCGGCCCGACAACGTCGTCAGCCTGATGGACGCGCTGAAACAGAGCCTGGGCAAGGGCAGGAAGAAGTCGTCACGCGCACCGTCACGGCGGCCGGGCCCGCATCGGCGTCCTGCGAAGAAGGCGCATCGCTCGGCTGCGCGCCAGAGGAAGGCGGGGTAGCCCGGATGAGCGCAGCGACATCCGGGGTCTCACAAGCTGTACCGGCGAACCCGGATGTCGCTGCGCTCATCCGGGCTACGCGATGCCGACATCTTAGCGCTTCTTCGACGACGTCTTGGTCGTCTTGCGACTGGTCTTCTTCGTGGTCTTCTTGCTCGACGTCTTCGACGCTTTCTTGATCGACTTCTTCGCAGACGACTTTCTCGCCGATGCCTTGGCGCTCTTCTTCGACGGCACCTTCTTGCCTTCGCGGCGCGCCTCGGACAGGCCGATCGCAATCGCCTGCTTGCGGCTCTTAACCTTGCGGCCCGAGCCGCCGCTCCTCAACGTCCCGGCCTTGCGCTTCTTCATCGCGCGCCCGACCTTGGCCGACGCGCCTTTCGAGTACTTGCGTGCTGTTCTTGCCATGAAGATGGTCTCCCTGTGACACCACAGCAATCACGAGGACCAGCGAAGGTTCCGTTTCGACGGAACAACGAACATGACGATGCGCTAATCCGGCGCACGCAAGCGATAGCCGATGCCGGTCTCGGTCAACACGAATTGTGGCCGCTCGGGATCGGCCTCGATCTTCTGCCGAAGCTGACGGACATAGACGCGCAGATATTGCGCGTCGGTCAGTTCGTCCCACAGCTCCTTGAGCAGGAAGCGATGCGTCAGCACCTTGCCGGCGTGCTGCACCAGGACGCGGAGCAGATCGTACTCCTTGGGCGACAGCTTGATCTCGCGCTCACCGACCTTGACGATGCGGCGGACGAGATCGACGGAGAGATCGCCGGTGCGGAACACCGGACGCTCGCCCTGCACCTGCAACTGATGGCGCAAGGCCGCGCGCAGCCGCGCCAACAATTCATCCATGCCGAACGGCTTGGTGATGTAGTCGTCGGCGCCGAGATCGAGCGCCTGGACCTTGCCCGCCTCGTCGCCGCGGCTGGACAGCACCACGACCGGCACGGCCTCGTTGCGGCCCCGGATGGTTCGCAACAGCTCGAGCCCGTCGACGTCCGGCAAGCCAAGGTCGAGAATGATCAGCGCCGGCTCCTGCCCCAACAGCTCCAGCGCGATCCTGCCGTTCGAGGCTTCGAGAATCTCGTAGCCCTGCGTGGTCAGGCCCATCCGCAGCAGCTTGCGGATCGGCGGCTCGTCGTCGATCACGAGCACCTTGATCGGAGCCCCGGTCATGCGGCCGTATCCAGCGGTCTGGCCTGCGCCGGCACGGGCAGGCGGATGGTGAGGACCGCGCCGCGCCGATCGGTGCGGTTGCCGGCGAAGATGCGGCCATGCATTGCCTCGATGAAGCCGCGCGAGATCGCGAGCCCCAGACCGGTGCCGGGCCGCACCTGGTCGCCCTTCTGCACGCGATAGAACTTGTCGAACACGTGCTCGACCTCCGCGGCGGGAATGCCCTCGCCTTCGTCACGGATCTCGAGCACGACCCAGTTGCTGTCGCGGGCCGCACGGATCGCGATCGAGGTCTCGGGAGGCGCATATTTGGCGGCGTTGTCGAGCAGATTGAACAGCACCTGCTCGAACAGCACCGCGTCGACCTCGACCATCGGCAGATCGGGCGCCAGTACCAGCGAGACATGATGACCGGCCAGGATCTTGCTCGCGCGCCGCAGCGCGCTGCCGACAATCTCGCCGACGTCGTGGAGCGCGGCGTTCGGCACGATCGCGCCCGATTCCAGCTTGGTCATGTCCAGGAGATTGGCGATGAAGCGGTTGAGCCGCTCGGATTCGTCGATGACGGTGGCGAGCAGGTCGAGCTTCTCCTTGTCGGACAGTCTGGCCGCCAGATCGCGCATCGTCGAGGCCGCGCCGAGCACGGAGGCGAGCGGCGTCTTCAGATCGTGTGAGATCGAGGTGAGCAGCGCCGAACGCAGCCGGTCCTGCTCCATGGTGCGCTTGACCTTGTCCATGTCCTCGACCAGCAGCACGCGCTCGATCGCGAGCGCGCCCTGGTCGACCAGGGCATCGAGCAGCCGGCGCTGGTCCGGCGTCAGCAGCGGCCCGGTGCGATCGTCGTCAATGCCGATGACGCCGATCGAGCCGCGCCCGGTGCGCATCGGCAGGAACAGCCGCTTGGCGCCCGGCAGCGTGTCGGAGCCGCGGCCGGCGGCGCGGTCGTTGCTCCAGGCCCAGCTCGCGGCGGCCAGGTCGGCGTCGTCGAGCTGATCCTCCGGCGGGTAGCCGGTCATGACGGTGAGCTTGCCGTCCTGCGGCAGCAGCAGCACGACCCGCACCTTCAGCATCAACGCCGCCTGATAGGCCGTGGCCCACAGCACGTCATCGAGGGTCGCGGTGCCCGCAAGCTTGCGACTGAAGGCATAGAGCTGCTCGGTGGTCCGGACGCGGTGGGTGGCGGCGTCAGCCTGAATGCGGACGCGCGCGGCGACGTTGGACACCAGGATCGCGATCAGCATGAAGAAGAAGAACGCGCCGATGTTGGTCGGATCGGTGATCGTGAACGTATAGAGCGGCGGCAGGAAGAAGAAGTTGTAGCAGAGCGAGGCGGCGAGGCTCGCCAGCAGCGATGGCCCCAGGCCGTAGCGTGCGGCGACGCCGACCACGGCCGTGAGGAACACCAGATCGACGTTCTCGATGCCGAAGACGGGCTGGATCAGCTCGGCAAGACCGAGCCCGACGGCCGTGATCAGCAACGCCATCAAATAGGGCTTCGGCTGCAGCGGCTCGCTGCGCGCCCGCGTCTGCACCGAGCTGCTCGCGGTGTCCGGCACCTCCTCGCCTGCGATGACGTGGATGCTGATATTGCCGGCGCGCCTGACGAGGTCGTGGACTACCGAGCCCCTGATGATCTCGAACAGGCGCGAGCGGCTCGACTTGCCGATGATGATCTGGGTGACGTTGTTGGCCTGCGCGAAGCCGATGAGGTCCTCCGCGATACGCCGGCCGACGCCCGGAATCGTCAGCGCCTCGCCGCCGAGCGTCTCGGCCAGCCGCAGCGTATCGGCGAGCCGGTCGCGCTGCTTGTCCGTGAGCTGCAGGTTGCGCCGGGTCTCGATGGTGACGGCCGTCCACGGCGCGTGGACACGGTCGGCGAGCCGCTTGGTGTAGCGCACCAGTCCGGTCGCCCGTGGATCCTCCGACACACAGACGAGGATCCGCTCACCGGCCGCCCAGGGCCCCGCAATGGCGTTGGCCTGCATGTGGGTGAGCAGTTGCTCGTCGACGCGCTCGGCCGTCCGGCGTAGCGCGAGCTCGCGCAGCGCGGTCAGGTTGCCGGGCGAGAAATAATGCTCCAGCGCGCGCTCCGCCTGCTTGGGCACATAGACCTTGCCCTCCTTCAGCCGCTGGATCAGATCGTCCGGCGTGAGATCGATCAGCTCGATGGCATCGGCGCGGTCGAGGATCGAGTCCGGCACGGTCTCGCGCACGCGTACATGGGTGATCTGGGCGACGACGTCGTTGAGGCTCTCGATGTGCTGGACGTTGATCGCCGTGTAGACGTCGATGCCGTGCGACAGCAGCTCCTCGACGTCGAGATAGCGCTTGGGGTGGCGGCTGCCCGCCGC
This sequence comes from Bradyrhizobium oligotrophicum, assembly GCA_050641875.1. Taxonomy (GTDB): domain Bacteria; phylum Pseudomonadota; class Alphaproteobacteria; order Rhizobiales; family Xanthobacteraceae; genus Bradyrhizobium; species Bradyrhizobium oligotrophicum_B. The sequence goes on along the minus strand of CP192619.1, from coordinate 3,517,821 downwards.
ATTGGTGTGCGCAAGCTCGTCGACGATCGCGAGCCTGGGGCGGCGCGCGATCACGGCATCCAGATCCATCTCCTCGACGATCTGGTCCTTGTAGGAAATACGTTTGCGCGGGACGACCTCCAGGCCGCGGACCAGTGCCTCGGTCTCGGCGCGGCCATGCGTCTCGACGAAGCCGACGACGACGTCGACGCCGGCCTTCAGCTTGGCATGCGCACTCGACAGCATCTCATAGGTCTTGCCGACTCCGGGTGCTGCGCCGACGAAGATCTTGAGCTTGCCGGCAGGACTGTCCTCACGCCGGGCCGCTTCGAGCAGGGCCTCTGGCGAGGGACGTTGGTCAGGATCGCGGCGTTGACTGGCCATGCGGCATTATAGACGGAGGAACCCAGGCGCCAAGGTCGGGACGTTAAGGCCGCGACCTTGGCGGTCAGGACCTTCAAGGAGCGGTCGGCAAGGCCCTTACTGCGGCTTGGCCGCGTCGAGCGCCAGATTGAGCGTCAGCACGTTAACGCGGGGTTCGCCGAGCAGCCCGAGCAGACGGCCCTGGGTCTGCTGAGCAATCAAGGCCTGGACGCGAGCCTCCGGCAAGCCACGGGCCTTGGCCACCCGCGGCACCTGGAACAGCGCCGCCTCCGGCGAGATGTCCGGATCGAGCCCGCTCGCCGAGGTCGTCACCAGATCGACCGGCACCGCCTGCGCCGGATTCTCCGCCTTCAGCTTGTCGACGTCCTCCTTGACGCGGTCGGCCAGCGCCTTGCTGGTCGGCCCAAGATTGGAGCCGGACGAGTTGGCGGCGTTGTAGGGCGCAGATACCGTCTTGCTGGAGTCGTTCGGATCGGCGGCCGAAGTCGCCGACGGACGGCCGTGGAAATATTTGTCGTCCTTGAACTCCTGGCCGATCAGCGTCGAGCCGATCACCTGGCCGTTGCGCGTGATGAGACTGCCTTCGGCCTGGACGGGAAAGATGGCGCCGGCGATCGCGGTCATGGCGAGCGGATAGAGCAGCCCGGTGATCAGGGTCAGCGCGAGCAGGACCAGGATAGCGGGACGGATTTCTTTGAGCATGGGTGTCTCCTAGTTCTCAACCGTCATTGCGAGGAACGAAGCGACGAAGCAATCCAGAGTCGTGAGGGCAGAGACAGTCCTGGATTGCTTCGCTTCGCTCCCAATGACGGCGGTTGGGGCTTCAGGCCAAATGCAGGGCGTTCACGATGAGATCGATCACCTTGATGCCGATGAATGGAATGATGATTCCGCCCAAGCCATAGATCATCAGGTTGCGGCCGAGCAGCGCACCGGCGCCGACGGCGCGGTAGGCGACGCCCTTCAGCGCCAGCGGGATCAGCGCGATGATGACGAGCGCATTGAAGATGATCGCCGACAGAATCGCACTCTGCGGGCTTGCGAGATTCATGACGTTCAGCACGTTGAGCTGCGGGTAGAACGCCAGGAACATCGCCGGGATGATCGCGAAATATTTGGCGACGTCGTTGGCGATCGAGAACGTCGTCAGCGCACCGCGCGTCATCAAGAGCTGCTTGCCGATCTCGACCACCTCGATCAGCTTGGTCGGGTTGGAATCGAGATCGACCATGTTGCCGGCCTCGCGCGCGGCCTGCGTGCCGGTGTTCATGGCGACGCCGACATCGGCCTGCGCCAGCGCCGGCGCATCGTTGGTGCCGTCGCCGCACATCGCGACCAGCTTGCCCTTGGCCTGCTCGTCGCGGATCAGCTTGAGCTTGTCCTCGGGCGTCGCCTGCGCCAGGAAATCGTCGACGCCGGCTTCGGCGGCGATCGCCGCCGCGGTCATCGGGTTGTCGCCGGTGATCATGATGGTGCGGATGCCCATCCGGCGGAGCTCGGCGAAGCGTTCGCGGATGCCGCCCTTGACGATATCCTTGAGCTGGATGACGCCGAGCAGGCGCCCGTCCCTGGCGACCGCGAGCGGCGTGCCGCCGGATTTGGCGATGTCGTCGGAGATTGCACGGACCTCGCGGACAAGCTCGCTCTCGACCGGCTGGACCGCACGCACCGTGTTGCCGGAGACAGGCTGGGTCGGGCCGCCGCCGATGGAGTTGAGGATGGCGTCGACCGCCCCTTACGCACCGAGGAGCCGCCGGCATCGACGCCGCTCATGCGGGTCTGCGCCGTGAACGGCACGAAGGTGGCGCCGAGCTCGGCCATGTCGCGGCCGCGGATGCCGTATTTGTCCTTGGCCAGCACCACGATCGAGCGGCCCTCCGGCGTCTCGTCGGCGAGCGAGGCGAGCTGCGCCGCGTCAGCCAGCTCCTGCTCGCTGACGCCCCTGACGGGACGGAACGCGGTCGCCTGGCGATTGCCGAGCGTGATGGTGCCGGTCTTGTCGAGCAGGAGCGTATCGACGTCGCCGGCGGCCTCCACGGCGCGGCCCGACATCGCCAGCACGTTGAAGCGCACCAGGCGGTCCATGCCGGCGATGCCGATCGCCGACAGCAGCGCGCCGATCGTGGTCGGGATCAAGGTCACGAACAGCGCCACCAGCACCACCACCGAGATCGAGCCGCCAGCATAGGCCGCGTAGCTCGGGATCGTCACCGTCGCGAACACGAAGATGATGGTGAGGCCGGCGAGCAGGATGTTGAGCGCGATCTCGTTCGGCGTCTTCTGCCGCTCCGCGCCCTCGACCAGCTTGATCATGCGATCGATGAAGGTCGAGCCTTGCGCGGCCGTGATCCTGACGCGGATCCAGTCCGACAGGACCTGGGTGCCGCCGGTCACCGCCGAGCGGTCGCCGCCCGATTCGCGGATGACGGGGGCGGACTCGCCGGTGATGGCGGCCTCGTTCACCGAGGCGACGCCCTCGATCACCTCGCCGTCCGACGGGATCGTGTCGCCGGCCTCGACCAGCACGATGTCGCCGACCTTCAGGCTGGTGCCGGGCACGAGCTTGTAGGTGTGATCGGTCGGGTTCGTGTCCGTCAACAGCTTGGCCTGGCTCTCGGTGCGCGTCTTGCGCAGCGAATCCGCCTGCGCCTTGCCGCGGCCTTCAGCGACGGCTTCGGCGAAATTGGCGAACAGCACGGTGAACCACAGCCAGAGAATGATCTGGAAGGTGAAGCCGAGATTCGCTCCGCCGGTCACGACGTCGCGCAGGAAGATCACCGTGGTGAGCGCGGCGACGACCTCGACCACGAACATCACGGGGTTCCTGATCATCAGCCGCGGGTCGAGCTTGACAATCGCGGCCTTGATGGCCGGCAGCACGATCTTCGGATCGAGCATCGTCGACATCGACGAGCGCTTGTGCAGTTTGATGGTGTCCATGGAGGTTGCTCCGAGATCAGAACACGGTGCCGGCGGTCATCGCGAGATGCTCGACGATCGGACCGAGGGCGAGAGCCGGGAAGAAGGTGAGGCCGCCGATGATCAGGATGACGCCGACCACGAGGCCGACGAACAGGCCGCCCGTGGTCGGGAACGTGCCCGTCGACGGTGGGATGGATTTCTTCTCGGCCAGCGAGCCTGCGATCGCCATCGCCGGCACGATCATCAGGAAGCGGCCGACGAACATCGCGGCTGCACCGGTCAGGTTGTAGAAAAGGGTGTTGCCGGTGAGACCCGCGAAGGCCGAACCGTTATTGCCGGTCTGCGAGGAATAGGCATAGAGCACCTCGGTGAAGCCGTGCGGGCCGGCATTGGCCATCGAGGCAACACCCGTCGGCAGCACGACGCCGACCGCGGTCCAGCCCAGGATCATCAGCGGCAGGATCAGGATCGCCAGCATCGCCATCTTGACCTCGCGCGCCTCGATCTTCTTGCCGACATATTCCGGCGTGCGGCCGACCATCAGGCCCGCGACGAAGATCGCGAGCACGACGAACAGCAGCATGCCGTACATGCCCGCGCCGACACCGCCGACGATAATTTCGCCAAGCTCGATGTTGATCAGCGGGATCATGCCGCCGAGCGCGGTGAAGCTGTCATGCATGGCATTGACCGCGCCGCATGAGGCGGCCGTCGTGATCACGGCGAACAGTGACGACGCGACGATGCCGAAGCGGACCTCCTTGCCTTCCATGTTGCCGCCGCTCAGTCCCAGCGCGTTCAAGGCGGTCGTACCGTTGGCCTCGGCCCAGTAAGTGATGGCGACGCCGGCGATGAACAGCACGCCCATCACGGCGAGGAGCGCCCAGCCCTGGCGCTGATTGCCGACCATGCGGCCGAACACGTTGGTCAGCGCAGCGCCGAGCGCGAAGATCGAGAGCATCTGGATGAAGTTCGACAGCGCGTTCGGGTTCTCGAACGGATGCGCGGCGTTGGCATTGAAGAAGCCGCCGCCATTGGTGCCGAGCATCTTGATCGCGACCTGCGAGGCCACCGGGCCGACCGCGATGGTCTGCTTCGCCCCTTCCAGGGTCGTGGCCTCGACATAGGGCCCGAGCGTCTGCGGGATGCCCTGCCAGACCAGGAACAGCGTGTAGACGATGCAGAGCGGCAGCAGCACATAGAGCGTGCAGCGCGTGACGTCCACCCAGAAATTGCCGACGGTCCGCGCCGATGCGCGTGAAAAGCCGCGGATCAGCGCGATCGCGAGCACGATGCCGGTCGCGGCCGACAGGAAGTTCTGGTGCGTGAGCCCGAGCATCTGCACGAGATAAGAGAGCGTGCTCTCGCCGCCGTAGTTCTGCCAGTTGGTGTTGGTCAGGAAGCTGATGGCGGTGTTGAACGAGAGGTCCTCGGCGACCGCCGACTGTCCGGCGGGATTGAACGGCAGCACCGCCTGCAAGCGCATCACGCCGTAGATGATCAGGAAGCCGCCGACATGGAACAGCAGCATCGCGACCGTATAGGTCAGCCAATGCTGCTCGCGGCGCTCGTCGACGCCGCCGATCCGGTAGATCGCGGACTCCACCGGCCGCAGCACCGGCGACAGGAAGGTGCGCTCGCCATTGAAGACGCGCGTCATGTACCAGCCGAGCGGCTTGGCGAGCGCGACGATGACGGCGCAATAGAGCAGGATCTGGATCCAGCCGATCACAGTCATGGGATATGTCCTTGAAGACGCGGCAGCCGGCGGTCAGAACCGCTCGGGCCGCAGCAGCGCATAGGTGAGATAGATCAGGAGACCGAGCGACACCGCGCCGGCGAGCGAATAGTCGAAGATCATGGCGCCTCTCCTAGAGCCGCTCGCAGGCGTAGGTGTAGCCGATCGCCAAGGCGAACAGGCCGGCGGCCAGCGCCAGCATCAGAATGTCCAGCATGGATGTGCTCCTCATGCGCGCAAGGCGCGCAATACGTGGAGCGGCCGGGGGCGCCGGTGCTGCCACGGTCCGTTCCATGGCGGACAGATGGCATCCGACCTCATAGGTTTTCGAGACAGCACGACCGACAGAGTTATAGGAATCTCATAAAGACCGCGGCATTCCCCCTCGGCAGAATCTCGCGGCCGCAGCCGCATATGAACCGGCCAGACCGCCAAGGCGTCTTTATGCGCCGGCTATTTCTCTCCGCCTTGGCCCCTCTCGCATTCCTACGGCGCCGTCGACCACATTGCCGATCAAGGCCCATCGGGCCATCGCTCACTGACGACGGGAGGCCGGCATGGCTGCCTTGACGACACGACCGGATGTGCCGGAGCGGGTAGAACTCGCGCAGACCACGACGGCGATACTGACGGCCCTGCTTGGCGAAGACGAGGGCGTCTCACCGCTGTCGGCGCGAGGGCGAAGCCGGCTACGGATCGCACGATTGCTGGAGACCGACGCGCGGGTCGATGCCGCGCTGGAGTTGGTCGCGCTGCAATTTCCACGATGGCAGCTCCGCCGCATCGCCTATGATGACGGCGAATGGCACTGCGCCTTGTCGCAACAGCGCGAATTGCCGGACTGGCTCGATCGTTGCGTCGAAGCCCGCCACGCCGATCTTGCCCTCGCCATTCTCCACGCAGCGGCCGAGGCCCGCCGTCTCGAGCCTGGCGTCTCGCAGACTGACGCAACGCGCGGCCTCCAGACCGAACCGAGGCTTGCCGACCTGCTCTGCTGCGACAACTTCTGAGCCGGTGTTACCTGCGCGATGCTCATCTCCAGCGACAAGCCCGCAGAGCTTCCGGCGGCCAGAGTGCTGCTGCGATTTGTGCTGCGACTAGCGATCCTCATCCTGTTCGCCACGTTCGGCCGCATCGGCTTCGGTCGCGGCCTCGCCGCCCTGCTATGGATGACCATCATCCTGTGTACCGTGCTGGCGGTGCTGCGCCGCGAGCGCGTGTTCGCCGCGGGCCTGAACCATTGGGACGAGATGATCGGCTACACCGCGCTCCATTGCGCGGCGATGGCGCTGATTCAGCCGTCCGGAAACTGAGCCCCTACGCCGCTCCTATGCGATCGCCCGCGCTGTCGTCTCGAATTCCTACCCTCGCCTTCGATATTGCCGAACATGCGCGTCGATCCTCCCGATCGGCCGGCACACTGCAGCAAGGATCACTCCCATGAGACATCTCGAACCCCGATCGCGCAACATGCCGGCTCCCGCGCTCGTCTTGATCGGCAGGAACGGTCATGGCCAATGGGTCGCCCAGGAGCAGAACGGGCTCTATGGCGGCCTGTTCGTCAGCCGCGCCGAGGCGATCAAATATGCGCTGTTCGAGAACGGCCAACATCCGGAGAGCATCGTCGAGCTGTCGCGCACGATCGAGCTCGATGCCGATGGCCGGCTTGCCCCAGTCGGCCTGTTGTTAGCGAGCGGCGGGCGGCCGGTCGCATGAGCGATGCTTCCACGAGCATGCTCCGGCGACAGCCTGGCTGTGCGGACCACCTCGACGAGGTCGCTATGGAAACCGGGCGCAAAAACGGGGCGGCCGATCCGGCCGCCCCGCTTGTATCATCGCCGATCGGTCAGAATATCTTGACCGCGCTTTCCAAGGTCTTCCAGACGCCCCATGCCAGCGGCACGCCGACGAAGGCCCAGAACAAGCCGGCCCTGACGTCGAGGCCGCCCTTGCCGATGCCGAACGACCCGTGCTGGATCGCCGACTCGTTCTTGGCGAGCTCGGCTTGGTACTTCGCGACGTCGTCAGCGCTCATGTTCCACTTGTCATCGACAGGCTTGATCAGGAAGTTGCAGATCAGGCCGGCCAGCAGCATGGCACAGAGGATGTACATCGTCGTGTTGTACAGCTGGTCGCGCGGCACGCCGGCGGCGAGCTGGAACTCGCGGATGTAGTTGACGACCACCGGGCCGATGATGCCGGCCGTGGCCCAGGCCGTCAGCAGACGGCCGTGGATGGCACCCACGAACTGGGTTCCAAAGAGGTCGGCGAGATAGGCCGGGACCGTCGCGAAGCCGCCACCATACATCGAGAGGATGATGGCGAAGGCCGCCACGAACAACAGCTTCGAACCCATCGCTGCGAAGGTCGGCGCCAGCGCATAGAGCACGATGCCGATCAGGAAGAAGCAGTAATAGGTGTTCTTGCGGCCGATGTGGTCCGACAGCGACGCCCAGAAGAACCGGCCGCCGATGTTGAACAGCGACAGCAGGCCGGCAAAGCCTGCCGCGATGCCCGCGATCGCCGCCTTCTGGGTGGCGTCGAGCTGGTTGAAGCTGACGTCAGGCAAACCGATCAGCTTGCCGGCGAAGATCTCCTGCAGCATCGGCGAGGCCATGCCGATCACGCCGATGCCTGCCGACACGTTCAAGCACAGCACCCACCAGACCAGCCAGAACTGCGGAGTCTTGTGCGCGTTGTCGAGATGCACGTGGTGCTCCGAGATCATCGCCTTCTTCACTGCCGGCGGCGTCCAGCCCTCGGGCTGCCAGCCGACCGGGGCGACGCGATAGGCGAAGGCGCCGATCATCATGAACACGAAATAGATCACGCCCATCGTGACGAAGGTCTCCCAGACACCGACCGAGGTCGGGGTCTTGAAGTAGTTCATCAGCAGGTTGGCGAGCGGGGCGCCGATCATCGCGCCGCCACCGAAGCCCATGATCGCCATGCCCGTCGCCATGCCGCGCCGGTCCGGGAACCATTTCACCAGGGTCGACACCGGCGAGATGTAGCCGAGGCCGAGGCCGATGCCGCCGATGACACCTGCACCGAGCCACATCATCCAGAGCTGATGCACGTAGATGCCGAGCGCTGCGAACAGCAGGCCGCCACCCCAGCAGCAGGCTGCCACGGCACCGGCCTTACGCGGTCCGGCCCGTTCGAGCCAGCCGCCCCAGATCGCCGCCGAGGCGCCGAGCAGCACGAAGAATAGAGTGTACATCCAGCCGAGGCTCGCGACCTTCCAGTCGCAGCTCGTCGTGAACAGCTCCTGCACCAGGGTCATGTCCGGGCAGGCCTGGGTCTTGGTCACGCCGATCGCGCGCGACAAGGGCAGCCAGAACACCGAAAAGCCATAGGCCATACCGATGCAGAGATGGATGCACAGCGCAGCCGGAGGAACCAGCCAGCGGTTGAACCCCGCCTTGGCGACCGTGTGCTCACGATCGAAAATCCCCGCTTGCGCGCCCGGGAGCGTGCCCGCGCTTTCAATGGTAGCCATGCATTCCTCCCCTACGGACTCCCGTCCAACGCAACAACGTCATGTTCTGTCCCCTTGATCAGAATCAATACGCCCACTCACCCCGCCCGCTATCGCGTACCAGAGCAGTCTTGCAACGCACAAACGCTCATCACTGCTTCGATGCGCATAACACCCCACCCGAGACGTTATGCCCTCATCATTCTTGTGCCGCTGTTCTGCCTGGCCCGCTCCCCAGCGGGCATGACTCGCGTCCCGCAACCTCCGCGGAAGCGCCCCAATTGGTGCAGAACCGAGGCAAATTGTCGATAGTAAAATGGTAATAATCGGTCAATCTTCGTGGATTGATCGCACTGCAGCGCGAAGGTGTTGCTAACAAACACACAAATTCACGTGCAACCAACGCAACCGCCACTCACGGCTGTAGCAATATTGCTCTCGATTACTTTCCGGACGAGTCACGACCATTCCTGATGGAATCAACTAATGAGATGATCCAGACGATCAGCGACCGGACACGGCTCAAAGCCGCAGGCGCGCGCTCGCGGAAACGTGAAGAACGAACAACTTGTCCTTGCCTGGCAACAACCTCGCAAGCCTGGACTGAGAACGCGGCATTGTTGTGAGCCGGGGTTGGCGGCGCTGCGACGATAGGAAGCAGCATGATCGCTTGACACACCGACGATGCGAGGCCGCGCGCACGAACTACTTAGTTCGGACAACCTGCAGCGTGGGACGTTCACCGGCGCGCCGATCATTTCGGCGGCTCCGCGGCCTTCTCGATCCGAAACAGAATGCCGCGCTCGGTGCGATCGACCATCTCGACCCGATCGCCGGTCTCCCGCACCAGATTCGGGATGTCGATCACCGCAAGCGGATCGGTACAGCACACTTCGAGCCGCTCTCCCGCCTTGAGCGTCCGTAGTGCCTTCCGGGTCTTCAGCACCGGCAGTGGGCACTTCAGGCCCGTCAGGTCCAGCCTCGTCATCATCATGCGCGCGCACCATGGCCAAGCGGGTCAGGCACGTCAACCGGCCGCACCATCCCCACTGGAACCGGGAACCGGGTTCCTGGGATGCCAGAAGAACACGGGCGCGAGCTCTCGTGAGTTCCATCACGGAACGCCGGTGCTGTCCGACAACGCCAGAACGTCCGCCAGCGGCATCGCCGTGCGTTGGACGAGCGCCGCGATCGCCGGGATATCGTCGAGATGAACGCGCGGCAGCGCCGTCTCGACATCGCCGTCGCAGACGAGCCCGACGATGCCCGGATCATCGGGAAACAGCAGCGGCTTGCCGTTGGCTGTGCGATACACCTCGATGCGGCGATGCGGCCCGGCCTTGTACCCTTCGATGACGACCAGATCGACGGGAGACAACTTCGCCAGAAGCTCCGCGAGTGTTGGCTCCCGTGCGCCGCGCAGCTCGTGCATCAGCGCCCAGCGCGTGCCCGACGCGACGAGGACCTCCTCGGCTCCGGCCTCGCGATGCCGCCACGAATCCTTGCCCGGGACGTCGACGTCGAACTTGTGATGGGCGTGCTTGATCACCGAGACGCGCAGTCCCTGCCCCCTGAGATGAGGAATCAGCCGCGTCAGCAGCGTGGTCTTGCCGGCGCCGCTCCAGCCGGCGAGGCCGATGACTTTCATCGCGGTCTCCAGAAAAGCCCCCTGGCGCTTTCGCACAGCCGGGAGCGTCGAATCGATCGATGGCCGGAAGGCCCGGTGGCACGCCATGTCCACCGTCCGCGATGTCATGCCAGCAGCCCCGCGGACCAGGCAAGGGCTCGTAAGCGAGGGGCAGCCGGTATCGCCGCTGCGCAGCCGCGAATGGTGGATCGCGCGCGGCCCAACGCTGACGCCCTGGCAGCACTCGTGGTAACGAACCCGCGATGACAGCCATGACCTCGAGTTCGATCCCCGGCGTGCTGCTCGCCGGCGGCCGCGCGCAGCGGATGGGCGGCGGCGACAAGCCGTTGCGCATGGTCGACGGCCGCACCATCCTGGAGCGCGTGATCGCGCGGCTGGCGCCGCAGTGCAGCCGGCTGATCCTCAATGCCAACGGCGACCCCGCGCGCTTCGCCGGCAACGGCCTGGCCGTCGTGCCGGATGGCGTCGCCGGCTTCCCGGGCCCGCTCGCCGGCATTCTCGCCGGCCTCGACTGGGTTGCGGCGCACATGCCGGAGGCACGGTGGGTGCTGAGCGCCGCCGGCGACTGCCCATTCCTGCCGCGTGATCTGGTCGCGCGGCTGGCCGGAGCGCGGGCGGCGGAGCATGCCGAACTGGCGTTGGCGGCGTCGGCCGGACAGACCCATCCGGTGATCGGGCTGTGGCCGGTCGGGCTGCGCAAGGATCTCCGGCACGCGCTGGTCGCGGAGGACATCCGGAAGGTCACCCGCTTCACGGCGCGCTATAAGGTCGCGACCGTGAGCTGGCCGACGGTTCCGCTGGATCCCTTCTTCAATGCCAATACCGCGGTCGACCTCGCCGAGGCGGAGCGGCTCGCAGCTCTCGATGATTGAGGACGCCTGATGGACGCGACAGCCATTGTTCGCCGCGCCGTGCTTGCCGTTGCCGCGCTCAATCTCGGATATTTCGGCATCGAGTTCGCCGTGGCGCTGGCGATCGGCTCGGTGTCGCTGTTCGCCGACAGCGTCGACTTTCTGGAGGATGCCTCGGTCAACATCCTGATTGCGCTGGCGCTGCGTTGGAGCCCGCCGCGGCGGGCGCTGCTCGGCAAGGCGCTGGCGCTGATCCTGCTGGCGCCCGCGGTCGCCGGACTGTGGACCGCCGGCGAGAAGTTCTTCACGCCGATCGTACCCGCACCGCTGCCGCTCACCGTGACCGGCCTCGGCGCGCTGATCGTCAATCTCGGCTGCGCGTTGATCCTGGCGCGGGTTCGGGACCACCAGGGCAGCCTCACCCGCGCCGCCTTCCTGTCCGCACGCAACGACGCCTTCGCCAACATCGCTATCATCGCGGTCGGTCTCGTGACCGCCTTTGTGTGGCCCTCGATCTGGCCGGACCTGATCGTGGGTGTTGGTATCGCGCTCATGAATGCGGATGCCGCGCGCGAGGTGTGGGAGGCTGCGCACGAGGAGCAAAAGACCGCCAAGGCCTGAACGGCCGAGAATCCTGCGCGCGTGCGCGACGACCTCACGGCTTGCGGCATTGCAGCGCACAGGCTCCACCGCTCCGCCGTCCGGCATGATTGACGGCCGCCCTGGATTGATTGCAGATAGGCGGACCGGCCAGCAGAGCCGGAACAAACAACGGCGTCACGCCGGTACCTGTGGAGGACTGATTGCAACTCAGCTGTTTGAAGCGGGCGGCGTGGGCCGCAGCCGCGCTGCTGGTCACGACCGCCGCGCAGGCCGAGATCTCCGATAACGTCGTCAAGATCGGCGTGCTCAGCGACATGAACGGCCCGGCCTCGACGCCGACCGGACAAGGGTCCGTCACCGCGGCGCAGATGGCGGTCGATGATTTCGGCGGCAAGGTGCTGGACAAGCCGATCAGCGTCATCGTCGGCGATCATCAGCTCAAGCCCGACATCGGCGCCGCGATCGCGCGCCGCTGGTACGACACCGAGCAGGTCGATCTCATCGTCGACGTGCCGGTCTCCGCGGTGGGCCTCGCCGTGCAGACCATCGCCACCGAGAAGAAGAAGCTGTTCATCACCCAGTCGACCGGTGCCGCCGATTTCCACGGCAAGTTCTGCTCGCCCTACGCGATGCAATGGGTGTTCGACACCCGCGCACTCGCCACCGGCACGGCGAAGGAGGTCGTCAAGCGCGGCGGCGACAGCTGGTTCTTCATCACCGACGACTACGCCTTCGGCCATTCGCTGGAGCGCGACGCCTCGAGCGTCGTCACCGCCAATGGCGGCAAGGTCGTGGGCGCGGTGCGGCCGCCGTTCGCGACGCCCGATCTGTCGTCCTTCATCCTGCAGGCGCAGGCCTCCAAGGCCAAGATCATCGGCATCGCCGCCGGCCCGCCCAACAACATGAACGAGATCAAGACCGCATCCGAGTTCGGCCTGCTCAAGGGCGGACAGCAGATGGCGGCGCTGCTCGCGCTGGTCACCGACATCCATTCGCTCGGCCTGCCGGCGGCGCAGGGGCTCCTGCTCACCACCTCGTTCTACTGGGACATGGACGACAAGACGCGCGAGTGGTCGAAGCGCTATTTCGCCAAGATGAACCGGATGCCGACGATGTGGCAGGCCGGCGTCTATTCCGCCGTCATGCACTATCTCAACGCCATCAAGGCGGCGGGCAGCGACGATCCGCTCGCGGTCGCCGCGAAGATGCGGGACACGCCGGTCGAGGACTTCTTCGCCCGCAACGGCAGGCTGCGCGCCGACAATCTGATGGTGCATGATCTCGTGCTGGCGCAGGTCAAATCGCCGGAGGAGAGCAAATATCCCTGGGACTACTACAAGATCCTCGCGACCATCAAAGGCGATGACGCGTTCGGCCCGCCCGATCCGGCGTGCCCGCTGATCAAGAAGTGACGGCGCACTGAACGATCGGCGGCCGGGGCGACCGGGCCGCCGCATGCGAGCCGAACGACAACAATCAATGGGGGAAGACGAGCATGAAGCTGGCGCGCGCGCTGCTGTTCGGGCTGATCGTCGCGGCGGGACTCGCCGCCAAACCGGGACCGGCGCTCGCCGCCTATCCGGACCGTCCCATCCGCTGGCTGATCGGCTTTGCCCCCGGTGGGCCGGTCGACATCGTCGCCCGCATCATGGCGCAGTGGCTGTCCGACCACCTGGGCCAGCAGGTCGTGGTGGAGAACCGCACCGGCTCGGGCGGCAACATCGCGGCCGCCGCCGCGATCAACTCGCCGCCCGACGGCTACACGCTGCTGTTCGTCGCGCCCAACAACGCGATCAGCACCTCGCTCTACAAGAAGCTGCCTTATGACTTCATCCGCGACACCGTGCCGGTCGCCAGCATCATGCAGCTCACCAACATGCTGGTCGTGAGCAACGACGTGCCGGCCAAGACCGTCAGGGAGTTCATCGACTACTGCAAGGCCAACCCGGGCAAGATCGCCTTCGCCTCCTCCGGCAACGGCACCTCGGTGCACATGGCGGCCGAGTTGTTCAAGGCGATGACCAAATGCGACATGCTGCACGTGCCCTATCGCGGCTCGGCGCTGGCCTTTCCCGACATCATCTCCAACAAGGTGCAGTTGATCTTCGACAACCTCCCGACGGCGCTGGAACAGTCGCGCGGCGGCAGCGTCCGCGCGCTCGGCGTCACCTCGCCGCAGCGCTGGCCGACGGTGCCGGACGTGCCCGCGATCGCCGAGACGGTGCCGGGCTACGAATCGGTCGGCTTCTATGGCATCTCGGCGCCCAAGGGCACGCCGCCCGACATCGTCGAGATCCTCAACAAGGCGGTCGGCGAGGCGCTGAAGGACCCCAAGCTGGTGGCGCGACTCACCGAGACCGGCGGCATCCCGCGCGCGATGACACCGGCGGAGTTCGGCAAGCTGGTCGTCGACGAGACCGAGAAATGGCGCAAGGTCGTGGAATTCGCCGGGGTGTCGGTGGACTAGCGTCGCGGCGCGCCCGGACGGGACCGGCAGCGACGAGGGCACGCCAAAACCATCCGGCAGCGGCATTGCCGGATGGCCGGCCAGGCTGTAAACGGAGCCCGAGCCGTCGTTGGGGTTCCGATGCCGCGCCGGACAGGCCCGCTCCTGCCCGCCGCCAGCAAGACCTCAGCGCCGCGGGGCCTGTAGCTCAATGGTTAGAGCCGACCGCTCATAACGGTCTGGTTGCAGGTTCGAGTCCTGCCGGGCCCACCAATGAGCTCAATACCTTACGGTTCCGGGCGACTTTCACGCGGACCGTTTCGCGGACCGCTTCACCATTCCCCTGTCATCGCAGCAGCATGCTGAAATCGGGGCCAGAGTCACACCGCTCACGCATGCGGTAAGCGGACTCCCTCGCAAGGAGGTGCGCGCGCACTTTCGGAACGAGCCTGACGGGTGCTCCGCCCGAGCCGGGCACTAAATGAGGTGCACCACTCAGTCTGTCCATTCACGCTCCAGCCTACCCCGTCCTTGCGCCACGGGCTGGGGACGGCGAGCGCGCGTCATTCGAACACTCACCCGGCTTGCCGCCCTGTTTCTGGCATTCTCGATTTAGCTCAATTCTATACGTCGTTTGGTTTCGTCCCTGGCTTCGCTGACCGTCTTGAATGCCCCGGACAGCAGTGTGTCGATAGCGCAGTAGACTCGTCCGTTTCGAAATATGTTGCCCGTCCGCACTTCGGTAGCTGGAGCCATTGGAGGACCAAGCCGATACACGAAATGGTAGCTGTCGGTCTTCAGCCAAAGGGAGTTGATCGTGGACAGATCCCCGACGACTCGAAAACTATCGACGTGATGAACGGACTGTAGCTTGCCGTGGTATCGAAATCCGATGTAATTCGGGGGCTGTACCGGCCACCCCGCGCCCACGGGATGGAAATAACATCGATCCTTTTCGACTACATCTATCCAAGTGTGAGCGCCACCTTCCACCATCGGATGGCGTCCTAGAGACACAACATAAACCGTATTGTCACTTACGCGCTCCACGGCAACGAACTCCTGCAAATGATCGGTTAGCTGACCCAGCCAAAGCTTTTCTTCAAATCCGGTCGATTCTGCGCGTGCTTGTCGTGCAATCCGCCGAACATCACTCCAAGATTGGTGAACCACTTCGGCACCATCGACATGCCTTGGAAGATGTCTATTCGCGAAGTCGGCATCAGCGGAGCTGATCGAGACGAGCCTTTGGAGCTGGGCCGCGGCGGTAACCAGCCTCGGCCGATATCGGCGCAACTGCTCCTCCGTTGGAACGTCCCACCATCGCTTGGCTTCAACTATTGCGTGAAAATGTTGGCCAAACTGGATTTCGATGTCGGTGTAACCGCCGTCCCCTCCATGTCGCTGCAACGAAATGATGGGATCATTCAGATTTATGTCCTGGTCAAACCATGCGCGAAGCATGGCGCAACGGAAATGCGGGCTCTTTTCGAGAACCCAGCCCAGTGCATAGGTCGCGCTGTTCTCATCCACTCCGTTCAAGCGAAACACGCTCTCAACCGCGCTACCTCGAATTGTTAAGACCATCCGGGAAAGCCCATGGACAACAGGATACGTGGCGGCTCTGCGTTAGCCTGCCTATCGACTTTGGTCGCGGTGTCACCGCACCTAGTACAACGAAGCAAGAATGGCGATACCTTGCGTACAGGCCGATGCTGCCGCCCATATCGCGGCCCATCGATTTCGCGAGGCGGCCTGATCGAGCCAAGGCTTCAAATCGGAGATCCCCTCCCATGTCATAGGGGGCGCAACTCCCTCAGCGGAACGCAACCAATAGTATGATGCAGTGAATGCCAATATCGCTGAGAGAACTTGCGCAATGAAAGCAATGTAAGGTCTCAAGTGATGCAACGGCCGCTCCATTCAATTTTTAGTAGTTTGAACGATTCTCTCGTGGCGATGGCGGCTCAACTCGTCGTGCGGAGCACACATCGCCATAAGTACATCCGCATAGATTTTCTCCTTCGCCTTTTGATTCAGCCCTTTCATGCCTCCAGACATTCTGGTCGGTGTCGGCAAAATATAAAACGCGATCTCCCGACCCTCCATATATTCAGACAAGAGCGGCCCCCTAAATTTTTGCCCGATTCGCTCCTCGTCAGACCGCAAATGCTTGCAGATTTCGTTGCGGCGGGAGATCGCGGCGTTGTATCGCGCGCCTAGTCCTTTCGCAGACTCGGATAGCTTTTGAAAAGTCCAATCGGCTGCTTGCTGGCTGGTAAAGGCGATTTTGTTTATGCGCCGCTTAGCGGCAAACACCACCCGAAAGTCTGTGAGATCAAATTCTTCTATGTCGGCGTCCCTTGCGCTCGTTTCCTTCCCGCTCCTTCGCTTGTATTCTTGCAACACGTCGTACATCCAGAGATCGTTGATCGTAAGGAAATTATGCCAGTTCGTTCGCCTTTGCGCGTCGTCGGCTTCGTCCAGCAAGGAAGTGCCCGTGATACCGCTGAGAAGTCGCCACATTCTGCTACTCTTCGATCCGTAGTAGAAGCAGGTATCACCCGCGAGCAGGCTCATATCGGGCCGGGAAAAACGCGGCGGCGGCGCTGTACCAACGATAATCGTCGAAGCGTTGTCCGGTATTGCCTCAAGACAATTGTAAGGATGCTTTTCGGTAAGGCGCTTCAATTTGTCCTCGCTGTATCGGCTCGCCGCATATGCCGGTCGCCGGTCCAAATCAGTTGGAGGCGGTACAGACTAAGTGTCTCCGACGGGCGGCCGGAAATCGAATGACGGCGGTTCTAAGTGCCAGCGCACCAGATCATCCATCGCAATAAGAACGATCCTGTCTGTCAGGGCGGCTGAGTGGATGGCGTCCTCAGTGAAACTGGATGTCGTGATGATGAAGCCTTGGTGAGCGCTTTGTTCTTCAGCAACTCCCTTGAATTGTTGGACGGTTGGGCGACCCACTTTGTTTTCCGTCGAGTTTCGCTTGCATTGCACGATAACCAGCCCGTCAGTGTGGACGACGAAACCGTCCACGCCAAAATCATTCGATTTCCGTGTAACCGACGCTTCGAGTCCCGCCCCTTGAAAAAGCTCATGCAGTGTCGTTCAAATTTGAACGGGTCCATGTCGAGCAAATGCTGTCGCAGCGCCATCTCCTCCTTCGGCATTGCGATGTCCTCGGCGCTCACATGACGTCAGTCATCCTGTCGATTTCTGCGCATCTGCTATTTGACGCCGGTCAACAGGCGGAAGCAAGTTGCGTCTATCCTCTTTAGTGGGAACGCCGCGGCGTCCCGAGCAGGGCGCGGCAGTTTACGTCCGAGGCAAGAGGCATGCCCTATCGCACAAACATCGATCTTCCCCCTGCTGTTCGCGCTCACCTCCCCTCACACGCGCAGGACATTTATCGCGAAGCATTCAACCACGCCTTTGCCTCCCATGCGGAAGACGAACGGCAGGAGGAGATCGCTCACCGCACGGCCTGGGCAGCGGTGAAGCGATCCTACGTGAAAGTAGGCGACCGCTGGCAGCCGCTGCCCCACGACCATTAGACGCCGGCTCGTCAGGAGGCGTGCATTGATCTTGATGGAAATTGTCTCAAAGTGGCAATCACCTCGTCGTCGCTGACCTGATGAAAGTCGCGATAGAAATAGCCGATCGCGCCAAACTCCTGAGGCTCATGCAGACAGACGACGGCATCGACTTCCGCATGCAATTTCCCGATGGTGTCCAGCGGCGCGACCGGGACCGCAAGCACGAGCTCCTTGGGGTCCTGCTTGCGAACGGCCTTGATGGCAGCAAGCGTGGTTGCGCCTGTCGCAACGCCGTCGTCGACGATGATCGCAACCTGCCCCTTGACTTCGGCGCGAGCCCGATCGCCCAGATAGCGCTTGCGGCGCCGTTCGATCTCAGCTCGTTCCTTGCTGCAGACGACCTCAAATTCTTCTGACGTGACGCCGGACAGCTCGATGACGTCCTGGTTACGCATGGTGGTCATGCCCTCATCATCCGCGATGGCGCCCATTGCGAGCTCCGGCTGCCCCGGCAGCCCGATCTTGCGGACCAGCAGCAGATCGAGTGGCGCATTGAGGGCTGCTGCGACTTCCGCCGCAACCGGCACGCCGCCGCGTGGCAGCGCAAGAACGACCGGGTGCCGCCCCTTGTATTTGAGCAGTGCCTCGGCAAGTTGCCGGCCGGCATCGGTTCGGTTCTGGAACAGCATGGCGGGCCTCATGCGGAAGAGGGGCAGGATATGAGCCGGACAGCCACTGCTATTGATCCGTATCAAGCTGCCGGCTGCCCCGATTGGCGATAGGCATCACATGCCCGGATGGCAGAATGATCCCTGGGGCGATGACGCTGAGAACAACAGCGCGACCGCTCTTGCTCGCAAGGTGGCGTTTCTCAGCCGGCCGGACAGTTATGTCCCGGCGCCCGACGCTGTGATCACGCGGGAGACCCACATGTCCTGGGTCTTCATGGTTGACGAGCGGGTCTACAAGCTCAAGAAGCCGGTTCATTTTCCATATCTCGATTTCTCCAGCCTTGAGCGCCGCGCGGAGGCCTGCCGCGCGGAGGTCTCGCTGAACCGGAGGCTGGCGCCCGATGTCTATCTCGGCGTGGTGCCGCTGACGGCCGCGCCGGGCGGCTACGCCATCGGAGGAGGCGGACACATCGTTGATTGGCTCGTCGTCATGCGCCGGCTCGATGAAGGCCGAACGCTCGAAGTCGGGCTTCGCGATCGCGAGGTTTGCCAGGCCCAGATCGATGGCTTGGCCAATCGGCTGAGCCGGTTCTATTCGCATGCGTCCCGGACCACGATCAGTCCGGAAAGCTACGTCATGACCCTGCACAAGGCGGTTCTTGCGGATCGGCGAGGTTTGCTCGAGCCGGCCTTCGACCTGTCCCGCGGCACCATCGAGCGCATTGCCAACCTGCAATGCCGTTTCCTGTGGCAGCGGACCGAGCTGCTGGCGCAGCGAGTGCATCACCGGCTCGTCCTTGACGGCCATGGCGATCTGCGGCCGGAACATATCTGGTTGAGCCCTTCCTTCCCCATCATCGACTGCCTGGAGTTCAATGCCCGCTTGCGGACATCGGATGCACTGGACGAAATTGCCTTCCTGCACTTGGAATGCGCTCGACTGGGAGGACTGTGGGCCGCTGAGAGGCTTCGGCGATATCTGGCCGTCCAGCTCAATGACGACCCGGCCAGCGGACTGTTCTTGTTCTATCGGATCGGCCGCGCCATGCTGCGGGCCAGGCTGTCCATCGCTCATCTCGCCGACGCCCATCTACGGACGCCGGAAAAATGGCCGCGGCTGGCGCGCACCTATCTCAAACTTGCCAAGGCGGACGCAGCGCAGCTCGGGCGGCAGCTCAGGGCGAGAGCCGGAATCTGAATTTGCGGAGCCTAATCCTGATACGGAAGCAGCTCCGTCAGCGGCTCGTTGTGGTGCAGCCGACGAATGGTCTCCCCGAGAAGGGGCGCCGCCGAGACAATCTCGAGCTTGTCGCGGACCGCGCCCGGCGGAAGCCTGAACGGCGGCACGCTGTCGGTCGCGATGATGCGGTCGATCGCAGGATCGGCGAGCGTCGTTGCCGCGCCCGGCATGAACAGGCCGTGCGCGACACAAGCTATCACCTCTTCGGCTCCATGGGCACGGGCCGCCTTCGCGGCGCGCACCAGGGTTCCACCGCTGCTGATGAGATCATCCACGATCACGCAGAGTGAGTTCGCCACCTCCCCGGCGAACAAATCGCCCGAAACGACGCCGGAGCTGCGATGCTTCTCCACGAATGCCTTGCCGATCGGACGGCCGAGCGCCTTACCAAGAACCTCGCGAAGCAGGTCCGCTCGCTTGCCGCCTCCGAGATCCGGCGAAACCACGGCGATCGGCCGATCAGCCGCGATCGCCTTGATCCTGCCGATCAAGAGCGGCGCCGTGCTCAGCGCGACCGATGGGCAACGGAACGCGTTCTCGAACGCGGCCTCGTTGTGAACTTCGAGGGTCACCACCGCGTCAACGCCGATCGCCTCGAACATGGTCGCAAGATAACGGATCGTGACGGGGTCATTGGCCTTGGTGCGACGATCTTTTCGCGCATAGCACAGATACGGTGTGACCGCCGTCACCCGCGCGGCACCGGCGTCCTTCAACGCACCGACCAGGAACAACAGCCGGCACAGCTTGTCGTTCGGACTCTCGTCAGGACCGCCATGGAGGCTATGCAGAACGTAGACGTCGCAGCCGGCGACAGCCTCCAGCGGCCGCACCTTGTGCTCGCCGTCCTCGAAGCTGCGTTCTTCGACGGCGGCGAGACGGCATCCTAGCGCGTGAGCGATTTTTTCGCCAAGCACCTCCGTACCATGCAGACAGAACAAGCGCAGGCGATCACCAATCATCGGCCACCTCCAACGTCAAACCTGCCCGCTCGCCGTTCGCGTTCCCGCGCAGCCGTCGATCTAAGCCCGCAGCCCGTGTTTCCCGAGCATTCTGACCGTGCTCGCCTGCGGTCCTTTCTCCCCGATCTCCTCGACGTAGCTGACGCGGGCGCCGGGCACGACGCTTGATCCACCATCGACGACACTATTGCAGTTGAAATAGACTTGGTGGCCGTCCGCGGCTTCCAGAAAGCCGAACTGGCCGCTTGGATCGATACGCGCAACGGTTCCGATCGGTTGAGGCTCGTGCGTCTTGACGTCGCCACGCATCCGTCGCGCCCGGTCCTGCAGTTGTCGACGCGCACGTTTGAATGCGTTGTCCACCGCGAAGGTCAAGTCGACGTACCGTTCATCCAGCTTCGGGGTACGTCCAACGTTGACCTCCCGACCGTCAGGCAGCGCCAGCCGAACGCTCACCAGATATTGACCGCCGGTTTGGTGATGACCGCCCGGACCTTTGACCATGATGCGAGCCGCAGTGATCCGGCCAAAGCGGCTCTCCAGTTCCGCGACATGTTGCTCAACGGCAGCCCGGATTTCGGCGGAGACGCGGATCCCTTCAAGTTCAATTTGAACTGGTGTTTGCATTTCCGGCTCCTCTTCCGTGTCAAACTTATTGGACCACGGGAGCGAGGATCAACTTTGAGCAAGATCAACTAGCCTTTTAGCCGTGGGGATCATTCTCTGCGGCTGCATCAGGTCCAGTAGCTTTTGGAATGGATCGGCACGCGAAAAGACGTGGCCGACCGCATTGCATGAGGAGACTTCAATGCGACGCTGGATATGCCTTCCACCGGGGTTGATGGCGAGGCTCCTCCGTGCCTCGCAGGCAGCGCAGTCCGCCTTCGGCCCATTTGCCGACCAAGACGGCCAGATATCGCCCGAGGCGGGATGGGCGGAGGTAATCGCAATTTCTGAAAAACAGCAGTAGAAATTTTCAACGGCGTCTGGCCGTGCGACGACGATCGAGTCGCAGGTCGAACTCTCCCGCGTCGCGCTGAGCGCTCATTCGGCCAATGCCTTCTTGGTGGCGCGAAGTATGTCGTCCGACAGCTTGGGATCGTTCACGGCCCGGGCGAGCACGACTGCCCCGACCAGGGAAGCGATGGTTGCGAGCGCCTTGTCCTCACGCTGCCGTGGCTTCAGCCCCGAATCCATTCGGCGGCTCAGCAAGGCGATGATGCCACGCACTCCGGCCGTAAACCGGTCTCTGACGGCGGCGCCTTGTCGCGGTATTTCAGAGCACAGAGCCGCGAGCGGGCACCCGCTTCCAGGCTCATCGCGATGCGCCTTGGAGAGGTATTCGGAGATGTAGTCGCCGACCGCAAAATCCTCCGGCACCTCCCGCCCCTTGGCGCCGATCGCATAGCCCACCGCCTCCTCGACGAGCCGCTCCTTGGAGCCGAACTGACTATACAGGCTGCCGTGTGTCATCCCGGCCGCCTCGGCGAGGGCGTCAACACCGACGCTGGCGATGCCGCGCTCCCGCATGAGCCGGGCAGCGGCCTCGAGGATGCGCTCACGATTTTTGGCCGCCTGTTCTTTTGAAACGCGCATGTCGCTGGTCCCCTCGGGAATCACGGGTCTTGACAATTATAATGGCGATCGTCATGTATTTCAATAATTACGATCGTAATCAAAAGGCCGGGGAGCCAGCAACGGAGAAAGTCATGGACAAGTTCAAGAGAAAAATCGCGATCGTGACCGGCGCCTCGTCGGGGATCGGCGAAGCGACGGCAGAGCGGCTCGCGCGGGCCGGCTACAAGGTCTACGGCACCAGCCGGCGGGGAGCCCAGGCCCGCAAGGACGCGTTCGAAATGCTGTCCCTCGACGTGACCAGTGATGAATCGGTCGAAGCCGCCGTGAGCGAAGCAATCCGCCGCGACGGGCGCATCGATCTGCTCGTGAACAATGCCGGCTTCGGTGTTGCCCCCGCCGGAGCGGAAGAGAGTTCGATCGCTCAGGCCCGCGCGATTTTCGAGACGAACTTCTTCGGACTGGTCCGGATGACACGCGCCGTCGTGCCTCACATGCGCCGCCAGGGCCACGGCCGCATCATCAACATCGGCTCGGTGCTCGGCTTTCTACCGATGCCTTATGGCGCGCTCTATGCCGCGACCAAGCACGCGGTCGAAGGCTATTCGGAATCGCTCGACCATGAGCTGCGCACGCGGGGCATCCGCGTCTCGGTCATCGAGCCCGCGTACACCAAGACGCCGTTCGACTCGAACTTCATGGAGCCGGACGCCAAGCTCGACGAATATCGCGACGCTCGCGCCGGCGTGAACCAGAGAGTGAATGAGGTGATGGCAACGGCGGAACAGCCGGCCGTCGTGGCCGAGACGGTGCTGAAGGCGGCCAATGCGGCGCGCCCGAACCTCCGATACGCGGCAGGCAAGCTCGCGAAACGGCTTCGGCTTCTTCGCAGATTTGCGCCGTCCAGTCTGGTGGATGCCGGGATTCGAAAGGACCTGCGGCTTGATGCGCCGGTGGCAGCGCGGCCTGCCCGCGCCGCCCGAGCCTTCTGACGGCGTGCGCGCCCGACGCAAGCGCCGCTTCCCCTCGCCGCCGCTGCGGTCAACCTTCGGATCTCAAAATGAGAGCACTCGTCTTCAAGCGTTATGGCAAGCCGGATCAGGTCGGGCTGGCCGAGACTCCGCGTCCCACGCCCAAGCCGAATGAAATTCTGGTCGAGGTTCACGCCGCCGGCTTGAATCCGATCGACACCATGATTCCGAAGGGGGCGTTCAAGCCCATCCTCCGGTTTCAACTGCCGGCCACGCTGGGCAGCGACTTGGCGGGCATCGTGGTCGAGGTGGGCAGCGGCGTGACCCGCTTCAAGCCGGGCGATGCCGTCTTCGCCAGCATCTTCGACCTCGGAACGGGCGCTCTCGCCGAGTTCACGCTCGTGCCGGAGCACGCCGCCGCGCTCAAGCCGCCCAATCTCGATTTCGTGCAGGCGGCCTCGATCCCGATGGTCGCCCTGACCTCTTGGCAAGCGCTGAAGGAGCGAGCCCGTCTGCAGCCGGGCCAAAAGGTGTTCATCCCCGCAGGCTCCGGCGGCATCGGCACATTCGCGATCCAGCTCGCCAAATATTTGGGAGCCAAGGTCGGGACGACGACGAGCACCGCAAACGTCGATCTGGTGCGGAGCCTCGGAGCTGACGAGGTGATCGACTACAAGAAACAGCAATTCGCGGAGGTGCTGCGGGACTACGACGCCGTGCTGTGGACCGTCAAGGGCGATGCGATCGAGACGTCGCTTCGGATCCTGAAGCCCGGGAGCACCGTCGTCTCGCTCGTCGGACCACCGGACGCCGCGTTCGCGCGCGCGCGGCGCATGAACGTCCTGATGGTGTTCCTGTTCGGACTGCTGAGCCGCAAGATCATTCGCCGCGCCGCCAGGCTTCGCACGGCCTATTCGTTCCTGTTCGTGCATCCCGACGGCCGGCAACTCGCCGAGATCGGCGAGCTTCTCGAGGCGGGGCGCATCCGGCCGGTGATCGACAAGGTCTTTCCGTTCGCCCAGGCGAAGGAGGCGCTGGCCTATCTTGAGCAGGGGCGCGCCAAGGGAAAGGTCGTCGTCCAGATGAAGTGACGGCGCCGGGGAACGCAGGGACACTCAACAATGAGCCGGGCCTGCCTCGTCCTTCAGGATCTCGCGCGCCGCCACCGCGATGCGCTGGCACAGCGCCAGCGCGTCCTCGCGGTGGCGGACATGGAAGATCTCATCGCTGATCAGGCGATCCCCGAGCCAGGAACGGAACGCCTGCTCGCTGTCGGCCGTGAACGTGCCCTCGTCATAGACGAAGCCGCTCAGCGGTCCCTCGATTACGTAGTCGGTATCGCCAAGAAGCGGTGACGGCCGCGCGCATTGCGCCCAGATCCGCCCGTCCTCGTCGACGAACGCCAGCACCCCGGCATCGCGCTGCTCAAGCCTCATTCTCCTGCCTCATCTGCAAATCACGAACTCTCTCCTCCGTCATTGCGAACGCGGTGAAGCAATCCATGGCTCCGGTGGGACTCTGGATTGCTTCGTCGCTTTGCTCCTCGCAATGACGGAGGAGAGATGTTGCGGGGCCGCCTGTTTCGTGGGGCCGCAGGCCGACGGGTCGCGCGACGCCGCCCAGCTAACTCTGCCCCGGACATCTGATCTCCTTGTAGACGGCATCCGCGAACGCCTTGATGCCGGTGTTGATGCGCAAGGGCGAGGTCAGCGTCTGGTAGGTGACGATGCCGCGCGTGATCGACAGCACCTTGTAGCTCTCGGCGATCCTAGTCTTGTAGCATTTGCCGACCTGGATGGCGTCCTCTGTAAGTGGCATGGTCTCTCCGATCGCGGTGAGGTGCAGGCGAAGCAGGACTTACGCAAGCGGCACCGCGGTGCGAGCCGCGCCGGGGACCGGCGGTGCGCGATCGACGGCCTTGAACGCGTCGAGCGCGGCGAACAGCGCCTGCCGTCCGTCGGCAATGGCCTCGTCCGCCGTCGCGCCGATGCCGATGACGCCGGGAAGATCGGGAAACGTGACGAGAACACCGCCGCCGTCGCCGGCCTCCAGCTCCGTCACATCGTAGGCATAGACGCCAACATCGCTCATCGCGCCACCTCGTCCATGCGATCGATCATCGCCACGAAGGCGCGGATATGCGGCGCCCGGATCGGGGCCTTGAGCGGAACTGTGACGCAATGCGGCACCGAGGGATGCAGGAACACCTCATGGGTCCCGGTGATCTTGCGAAATTTCATCGCATGCTGCGAGGCGATGATCTCGAGATCGACCGGCCTCCAATCGCCTCCCGGATTGGCGCGTAGCGCCTCGAGACGCCGATTGGGCATCCGGCCCTGTCTGGTTTGCGACATTGGACCGATGGGCGGCGCATCCTTCGCGACGCTGTCGGCGTCGGACTGCACAAGGCGAAGAAAGGCCGCCATGAAGTCGCCGACCGTGTCGTTGCGATGCGCGAGCCGCCAGTTCTGCGACAGCACCAGCTTCGTCCCATGCTCCGCGTTGTGGAGCGCGACGAAATCGTCCATCATATGAAGGACCCTGACGGCGCTGAGATTGTAGGGCTCCTGGGTGAACTTGCGCTTCAGGTCGATGCGCTCCCTGCGCAGGCTGGCGGTCCTGACCAGCCAATCGACGATCGTTTCGACCCAGAGCGCCTCGGTGGTGTTCGCCGCTTCAGACATGACCGTTCTCCAAGCGCGCGCCTTCGACGCGCAGCTGAGAGTCCCGGCGGTCGACGACCGACCGGAGGCTCTTCTTGTCGCATCGCGCGCGGGACGCAGCCGCTTCGGGACGGTCGATACAAGACACATGCCATCGCCGCAGGCCGGCATGTCGCGGCCGTGCGCCGGACTAGCCGCGCCGCTTGCGGCCCTGCCCTGCCGCGGCCTGCTTGCGCAGACCCTCGGCCGCGCTGCCGACGATCTCGGAAATCTGCATCAGTTGCTTGGCGAGCGGGCTGGTCTTGCGCCAGACCATGCCGACCGTGCGCTGCGGCTGCGGATCGGCGAAGCGCGCCAGCGACACCGACGCCGACCGCGTCTCGACGCCGACCGCCATCTCCGGAATGAACGTCACGCCCATGCCGGCACCGACCATCTGCACCAAGGTCGACAGCGAGGAGGCATCCAGCATCTCGCGCGGCGCCTGCATGTTGCAGAACGACAGCGCCTGGTCGCGGAAGCAGTGCCCCTCCTCCAGCAACAACAGCCGCATCTCGCGCAGCATCTCGCTGCTCGGCACCGCCGCGCCTTCATATTCGGGCGGCCGCACCAGCAGGAAGTTCTCCGCGAACAGCGCGACCTCGGTCAGCGACGGCTCCGAGACCGGCAGCGCGACGATCGCGGCATCGAGGCGGCCCTCGACCAGCTCCTCGATCAAGGTCGGCGTCTTGGACTCGCGGACGTGAATGTCGATCTCGGGATGCTTGCGCGTCAGGTTCCCGATCACCTTGGGCAGGAGATAAGGCGCGATCGTCGGGATCATGCCGAGCCGCAGCCGGCCGGTGAGCTTGTCGCGCGAGGCGCGGGCGAAGTCGCCGAGCTCATCGACCGAGCGCAGGATCTCGCGCACGCGCTCGGCGAGCTGCTCGCCGAACCGGGTCAGCACGACCTGGCGGGCGTTGCGCTCCAGCAGCACGCCGCCGAGCGCCTCCTCCATCTCCTTGATCTGCATCGACAGCGCCGGCTGCGAGATCGCGCAAGCCTCCGCGGCGCGGCCGAAATGCCCCAGACGCGCCAGCGCGTCGAAATAGCGAAGCTGCCGCATCGTCAGATGTATCATCAGATTATCTTATCGATAGCCGCCGCGAAGTCAATTTCCTAACCACAATCTCGCGATGCAATCGCAACGCAACGCATCCAAATGCGATCGAACGGCGTCACGCCACATCCATCAGATAATCTTATCGTTACGATCATCAATCTCAACTTCCCCTGATCGAAGTAGCCGCGTAGGGTCCCGGCTCCCACCCCAGGGGGAACCATGACGATCACGTCAGGAGGCAAACATGGATGACGTCAGCAAGTGCCCGTTTTCGGGCGGCTTGAAGGGATTTTCGAACAAGGATTGGTGGCCGAACCAGCTCAATCTCTCGGTCCTGCATCAGCACTCGAACCTGTCCGATCCGCTCGGTAAGGCGTTCGATTACTCCAAGGAATTCAAGAGCCTCGATCTCGACGCGCTGGTCAAGGACCTGCACGCGCTGATGACCGATTCGCAGGACTGGTGGCCGGCCGATTTCGGTCACTACGGGCCGCTGTTCATCCGCATGGCCTGGCATGCCGCCGGCACCTATCGCATTGGCGACGGCCGTGGCGGCGCCGGCACCGGTCAGCAGCGCTTCGCGCCGCTGAACAGCTGGCCCGACAACGCCAACCTCGACAAGGCCCGCCGCCTGCTGTGGCCGATCAAGCAGAAGTACGGCCAGAAGATTTCCTGGGCCGACCTGTTCGTGCTCACCGGCAACGTCGCGCTGGAGTCGATGGGCTTCAAGACGTTCGGATTCGGCGGCGGCCGCGCCGACACCTGGGAGCCCGAGCAGGACATCTATTGGGGTCCGGAAGGCAAGTGGCTCGCCGACGAGCGCTATAGCGGCGATCGCGATCTCGCCGGCTCGCTCGCGGCCGTGCAGATGGGCCTCATCTACGTCAACCCGGAAGGTCCTAACGGCAATCCCGACCCGCTGGCGGCGGCGCGTGACATCCGCGAGACCTTCGCGCGCATGGCGATGAACGACGAAGAGACGGTGGCGCTAATCGCCGGCGGTCACACCTTCGGCAAGACCCACGGCGCGGGTGATGCGTCGCTGGTCGGGGCGGAGCCTGAAGGCGCCGACATCGCGCAGCAGGGTCTCGGCTGGGCCAGCAAGTACGGCTCGGGCAAGGGCGGCGACACCATCACCTCCGGCCTCGAGGTGATCTGGACGACGACGCCGACCAAGTGGAGCAACAACTTCTTCTGGAATCTGTTCGGCTACGAATGGGAGCTGACCAAGAGCCCGGCCGGCGCGCACCAGTGGAAGCCGAAGCACGGCGCCGGCGCCAACACCGTGCCGGATGCGCACGACAAGTCCAAGCGCCACGCACCGTCGATGCTCACCACCGACCTCGCGCTTCGCTTCGATCCGGCCTACGAGAAGATCTCGCGCCGCTTCCTGGAGAACCCCGATCAGTTCGCCGACGCCTTCGCCCGCGCCTGGTTCAAGCTGACCCATCGCGACATGGGCCCGAAGGTGCGCTACCTCGGCCCGCTGGTGCCGAAGGAGGATCTGATCTGGCAGGATCCGGTGCCGGCCGTCGATCATCCTGTTGTCGATGACAAGGACGTCGCAGCGCTCAAGGCGAAGATCCTCGCGTCGGGTCTGACGGTCGCACAGTTGGTCTCGACCGCCTGGGCTTCCGCCTCGACCTTCCGCGGCTCGGACAAGCGCGGCGGCGCCAACGGCGCGCGCATCCGTCTGGCTCCGCAGAAGGACTGGGCGGTCAACAACCCGGCCGAGCTCGCCAAGGTGCTCTCGACGCTCGAGAGCATCCAGAAGGAGTTCAACGCGCAGGCCTCGGGCGGCAAGAAGGTCTCGCTCGCCGACCTGATCGTGCTGGCCGGCAATGCCGGCGTCGAGGCGGCGGCCAAGAAGGCCGGCGTCGAGGTGACCGTGCCGTTCGCGCCCGGCCGCACCGACGCCTCGCAGGAGCAGACCGACGTCGAATCGTTCGCGGTGCTCGAACCGACCCATGACGGCTTCCGCAACTATCTCAGCGGCAAGCAGTGGCTGTCGGGCGAGGAGCTGCTGGTCGACAAGGCGCAACTGCTCACCTTGACCGCGCCGGAGATGACCGTGCTGGTCGGCGGCCTGCGCGTGCTCGGCGCCAACGCCAACGGCTCCAAGCATGGCGTGTTCACCGAGCAGACGGAGACGCTCTCGAACGACTTCTTCGCCAACCTGCTCGACATGGGCGTGGCCTGGCGTCCGGTCGATCAGGGCGAGCACACCTTCGAGGGTCGCGACCGCAAGACCGGCGCCATCAAGTGGACGGCCACCCGCGCCGACCTGATCTTCGGCTCGCACTCGCAGCTGCGCGCGCTGGCCGAGGTCTACGCGAGCTCGGATGCCAAGCAGAAGTTCGTCAAGGACTTCGTCGCAGCCTGGACCAAGGTGATGAACCTCGACCGCTTCGACCTGAAGGCCTGAGGCGACAAGCCGACTGACCGACAATAAAGATAAGCGGCGCTTCAGTGATGAAGCGCCGCTTTTTTCATTGGACAGGTTTATCAGTCGCGAACCTGTTAGCGCGCCGCGGCCGAGCCGCCGCCGTCGATCTGGCGGCCCATCAGCGCGATCGCCTTCTGATAGACGCCGGCGGCGTTCCAGGCCTCGATGGCTGCGAAGTTCGGCTCGCCCGGCTGATATCCGGCGCCCGCCTTCCAGCCATTGGCACGCAGGAAGTTCGCGGTCGAGGCGAGCGCGTTGGCGGCGACGTCGAGATTGCCCACGCCATAGGCCAGGATGTTCTTCGGCATGAACTGGGTCTGCCCGACCTCGCCATGCATCGAGCCGCGGGTGTTGCCAGACAGCACGCCGCGGTCGATCAGCTTGAGCGCGGCATAGAGCTGGTCGGTGAAGAACTCCGGTCGGCGGCAGTCATAGGCGAGCGTCGCGATCGACGACAACATGTGCTGATTGCCGCGCTGGCTGCCGAACGCGCTCTCCATGCCCCAGATCGCGATCAGCGGTCCGGGCGGCACGCCGTAGCGCTGCTCGATCGAGGCGAACATCGCGGCCTGCGACTGCTTGAGCTGGCGGCCGCGCGCGACGATCGCCGCCGCGCCGCGCTTGGCGAGGAACTGATCCAGTGACAGCGCGAAGCTGCGCTGGCCGCGATCCGCCGCGATCGTCGCCGAGGCGTAGTTGGTCTGCATCAGCGCGGCGATCGCGGTGCCGCCGACGCCCTTCGCCCGTGCCTCCTCGCTGAATTCGCGCTTCCACGCCTCGAACCCCGCCGGCGACGAGCCGCACTGCGCCGCCTGAGCAACGCTGCCGCAGGCTGCGAGCAGCGTCGCGACGGTGAACGTGAAGGTGATCATGGCCCGGCGATTGATCATTAAGACTCCTCTGGTCGCGTCCGCCGATGCGGCCTGCATCGTGCCCCTGTCGGGCCATCGGACGCCGCTGCGCGGCAATATCGGCCGCCCCTGGTTGAAACGGCGACAACCTATCGGAAATGGAAGAAAATCATAGCCGGCGGCGTATTAGCCGCAGATGAACGCGCTGAGCGCCCGGGATTGCGCGGCCGGCCATCGACATGTGGGGCCATGCGGGTTCCAAGGATGCAGCTCCCGCAATCGTGATCCGCACCATCGACATCATCATGAACGGCCGAACGTCCACTGATTTCCAGCCAGTCGAAAACAGCGCCAAGGCGATCCGATCCGCTCGCTGGCCATGAAGCGCAAACGCGAGATCAAGAGCGACCTCTGTGCCACCTATCAGTTCGTCCAGCACAATGCCCTGGCCTTCGACATGACGGCGATCGCCCCGTCCGCCCCTAAGGGCCACGGCGTCGGCTTCGACACCGACTACATGCGCTCGCTCTACGCCCTCGGCTATGACGGCGCGCGTTCGGGTCGCTTCTGGGCGCAGACGCCGCCGGTACCAAAACCTTGACAAATGCGCCGGCCATAATTATAAAACGATACAGTTTCGTTTTATCACAACCGTTTCCCAAGGGAATGCTCTACAAGCACCGACCGAGATCGGAGATAGCAGGCCGTCATGAAACGACTCATTCTGTTGACCTTGATCCTGCTGTCATGGACCCCCTGGCCCACGCCGTCGCCGGGACCGGCTCCGGCATGCAGACCGAGATGGATCCGCAAGCCTCCACTGATCCGGCGCTGAGCCAGGAGACGATCGATCGCGAGCTCGAAAAGTTCCGGCGGACGGAGGTGTCACTGCACCAGGCGCTGCGGATCGCCGAGAGCATCCATCCTGGCTCCAAGACCGCGGACATCAGCTTCGAGGGTGGGCTCGACGCGCCCGTCTACAAGGTCCGAACCCTGCAGAGCGGACGGATCTGGGAATCCGACATCGACGGCACCACGGCAAAGGTGCGCAACAGCGTGCTGTTCTCCACCGTGGATGGACTGAGCGAAAGCGACCGTAACAGCCTGGCCGCCCTCACCACGGTCCGGCTCAAGATGTCGGATGCGATTCGGATCGCCGAGCGCTCGGCGGCCGGCCGGGCGATCAGTGGCGGCCTGATGAACAAGGACGGCAAGCTCGCCTTCGTCGTGGTCATCGTCAGCGGCAACGATCTCAAGCAGGTGACGCTCGAACCGTCATCACGGCGGCGACGCTGATCGCGCTGCTCAGACCTTCGGCTGCAGCGCCAGGAACGTCTTGACCCGGTCGCGAACGAAGCCGGGCAGCTCCCTGCGGATCGTCCTTTCGCTCTCGCCCATGAGCGAGCGCATGATCACCGGCATGACGATCAGATCGATGAAGATCTCGGCAGAAGCGGCCGACGCCTTCGACGGCGTCCGGCGGGCGGTCGTGGCCGAGGCGCCGATCGTCTCGCCGAGCAGCACCGCCACGGCATGGGCGGCCCGCTTGCGCGAGACGTCATGAAACTGACAACTGAGATCGGGAAACCGGTAAGCCTCGCCGATCGTGACCCGTAACAATCCCAGCGAGTCCTTCAGCGCGCGATCGACGATGGCGATGGCCAGTCCAACCAGCTTTTCCTGTGCGGTACCGGCCACCGGCGTGTAGGACCCGAGATTCATCACGTCGTTGATGGAGCGCGCGACGACGGCGGCAAACAAGGCGGCCTTGCCGGTGTATCGGGCATAAATCGTCGGCTTGCTGGCGGGGGCGCGTTCGGCGATCTCGTCGATGCTGGCGCCGTCAAAACCGCGCTCGAGAAACACCGCGCGCGCAGCGTCCAGAATACGTTCCTCGATGTTTCCAGCCAGCGCCTTCGGCGGCCGTCCCACCCGACCGCGAAACGCTTCCGTGCGTGCAACGTCCGTACGTTTTAATTTGGCCTGCGTGCGGGCCATACTCAACGACCTCGACTCGACATCAAGACATGTCGTCAAGGGATTACACGTTCTTGTCGAGACGGCAATAGAACGACCACGCCACGCGGCTATGCGCATGGTGGCGTACATAATCCGCAACGCATCAACACGAACACCTCAAAATACCTCAGGCAACAAACTCCCCGAGATCGTCGAGCACGGCGAGCGCGCCGTCGAACGTGTCGTCATAAAAGTAGAGGCTGCGCGTGATCAGCACGGGGACGCCGGCGCGGGTCGCAGCCATCAACCCGTTACCGGAGTCCTCGATCGCGATGCAACTGGCCGCGGGTAGATCGAGCTGCGACAAGACCTCCAGGTAGACATCGGGTGCAGGCTTCTTGCGCGCGACATCGTCGGCCGCCACGACGGCGGCAAATCCTGCCTCCCAGTCCGCGCCCAGCACGGGCGCCAGCAGGGCATCGATATTGCCGCGCGTAGTCGTCGTCGCGATCGCGAGCCGCTGCCCGCGGGCCGAGGCGGCCTCCAGCAACGCTTGAACGCCCGGGCGCAACGGGCAGCCCTTGTCAGCCATCAGCGCGGCAAACCGCTCCGTCTTGATGCGATGAAGCCGGGCAACGACGGCGTCGCTGAGCGGCGGACCGGTGCGCCGCATCTGGTCGAACGCACGGACGCGCTCCTTGCCACCGGTGACGCGCAGCAGCTCCTTGTAGATGCGGCGGCCCCAGTGCCAGTCGATGCCCACCGCGACGAACGCCTCATTGAAGGCCTCGCGATGGATCTCCTCGGTCTCGGCCATCGTGCCGTCGACGTCGAAGATCAGTGCGCCGGCGTCGGCGATGCGGCGCCGGAGGTCGTCGAGCGGCGCGTTCCTCACCAGAGCCAGACTCATGATTGCGCCTCTACCCTGCCGCCTCCCGCGTCGGCCCCCTTGGCGAACACGCGGCTTGCCAGCACGTCGCTGGCTTCGATCGACATCACGTCATCGGACGTCAGCACGCGGTCGAGCCGCGACACCAGCCGGTTGGCCTGGCGCAGGCGGATCCGATCCAGCGCGTTGCGGATCGAGCGCGCGTTGGAGAACAAGGGCTGGGTGCGCCGGACGGCGATGTACTTCTCGAAGGCGGCGCGAGCCTCCGGCGTGAAGCGATAGTTCTGCCCCTCCAGCATCATCTCGGAGATCGTCAGCAGCTCGGCTTCCGAATAGTCGGGGAAGTCGATGTGATGGGCGATGCGCGAGCGGAAGCCGGGATTGCTCTGGAAGAACTTCTCCATCCGGTCGGCATAGCCGGCAAGAATGACCACGAGGTCTTCGCGCTGCGACTCCATGATCTGCAGCAGGATCTCGATCGACTCCTGGCCGTAGTCGCGCTCGTTCTCGGGACGGTAGAGATAATAGGCCTCGTCGATGAACAGGACGCCCCCCATCGCCTTCTTCAAGACCTCCTTGGTCTTTGGCGCGGTGTGGCCGATATATTGGCCGACGAGATCGTCGCGGGTGACGCTGATGACGTGGCCGCGGCGCACGAAGCCGAGCCGGTGCAGGATGCCGGCCATGCGCAGCGCGACCGTGGTCTTGCCGGTGCCGGGATTGCCGGTGAACGACATGTGCAGGGTTGGGAACGTCGTCGCCAGCCCCATCTTGCGGCGGATCCGCTCCATCATCAGCAGCGAGGCGATCTCGCGGATTCGCGTCTTGACCGGGGTGAGCCCGACCAGCTCGCGGTCGAGCTGCTCCAAAACGGGCGCGATGTCGACGCTCTCGAACTCGCGGCGCAGATCGACGGTGTCGACCGGCGTGGCCTTGTCGGCATCCGCCTGCGTGGCCTGCATCATGGGCTGGTGCTCCGCTTGGCCGAAGTTCGCACACGCTGGCGGCAGGTCCTCCCGCGAACTCCGGCAAGCAGGGGACGCCGTCGAATCGGACTTGATCAATGCGGTAGAGCCGGCGCTGAAGTCCCCTCCCCGACGGGACGGGACTTCAGCGCGGTATTCTTATGAGTAGCGCTCGCCTTCAGGGCGCTCCGCCGCATAGGACCGCGTCGAATAACGCTGATTGCGCCCGACGGTTTCCTGCCGGTCGAGCCGGAAGCCCGGCTCGTTCTGCGGCCGGTTGACGATGAAGGACAGCCGGATCGACTCCCAGCCATGGCTGGAGTCGAAGGCCGAGATGCGGATGTAGCGGTCGCCGTAGATCTTCCGGCATTCGGCCAGCTCGCGCATGATGCCGGCGGCGTCACGCAGGTCGAACATCGGCAGGCCCCACATCTCCCAATAGGTGTTGCGGGGATGCGGATCGTCGGTGAACTCGATGTTCACGGCCCAATTCTTCTCGAGGCAGTACTGGATCTGGGCGGTGATCTGCTCGTCGGTCAGATCGGGCAGGAAAGAAAAGCAACCCTGGGTCACGCGCATGTTGATGTCTCCTGATATCGCCGAAACGGGCGAGCCGGTGTCCGGCTCGCATCGCGGCGTGGCATCGAATGAGTGCTAGGCGGCGGGAGTGACCGTCGGCACGAAGTCCGGCGAGTCGGTCGATTCATAGTTGAAGGTCACGTCCTTCCAGATCTCCAGCGCCTCGCGCAGCGGCGTGCAGGTCTGTGCCGCCTTGGCCAGGATTTCCGGGCCCTCATGCACGTAGTCGCGGCCCTCGTTGCGGGCGAGGATCATCGCCTCCAGCGCGACGCGGTTGGCGGTCGCACCGGCAGCGATGCCGCGCGGATGGCCGATGGTGCCGCCGCCGAACTGCAGCACGACGTCTTCGCCGAGCAGGTCGAGCAACTGGTGCATCTGACCGGCATGGATGCCGCCGGAGGCCACCGGCATCAGCTTGTTCAGGCTCGCCCAATGCTGGTCGAAGAACACGCCATGCTCCAGCTGCATCGGATTGAAGTCCTCGCGGCAGATGTCGTAGTAGCCGCGGGTCGTGTTGGGGTCGCCCTCGAGCTTGCCGACCACGGTGCCGGCATGAATGTGGTCGACGCCGGCGAGCCGCATCCATTTGGCGATGACGCGGAACGACACGCCGTGCAATCGCTGCCGCGTGTAGGTCGAGTGACCGGCGCGATGCAGATGCAGGATCATGTCGTTCCGGCGTGCCCACTTCGCCATCGACTGGATCGCGGTGTAGCCGATCACGAGATCGATCATGACGATGTTCGAGCCAAGTTCCTTGGCGAACTCGGCCCGCTCGTACATGTCCTCCATCGTCGCCGCGGTGACGTTGAGGTAGGTGCCCTTGATCTCGCCGGTCGCGGCCTGCGCCTTGTTGACAGCCTCCATGCAGTACAGGAAACGCTCGCGCCAGTGCATGAACGGCTGCGAGTTGATGTTCTCGTCGTCCTTGGTGAAGTCGAGCCCGCCCTTCAGCGCCTCGTAGACCACGCGGCCGTAGTTGCGGCCCGAAAGGCCGAGCTTCGGCTTGACGGTCGCGCCAAGCAGGGGACGGCCGAACTTGTCGAGCCGCTCGCGTTCGACGACGATTCCGGTCGCCGGCCCCTGGAACGTCTTCACGTAGGCCACCGGCAGCCGCATGTCCTCGAGCCGCAGCGCCTTCAGCGGCTTGAAGCCGAACACATTGCCGATGATCGAGGCTGTCAGGTTGGAGATCGAGCCGGGCTCGAACAGGTCGAGATCATAGGCGATATAGGCGAAATAGCTGCCCGGCGAGCCCGGCACCGGCTCGACCCGGTAGCACTTCGCGCGGTACTTCTCGGCGGCGGTCAAGCGGTCCGTCCAGACGACAGTCCAGGTCGCGGTCGAGGATTCGCCAGCGACCGCGGCGCAGGCCTCGGTCGGATCGACACCGTCCTGCGGCGTGACGCGGAACAGCGCGATAATGTCGGTGTCCTTGGGCTGGTAGGACGGCTCCCAATAGCCCATCTTCTTGTATTCCATCACGCCGGACTTGTAGCGATCCTTGCCGCGCACCGTGATCGATTGGTCGTTCATGTGTTCCTCCTGAATGTTCGTTTTGGCCGTGGATCTCAGGCAGCTTCAGTCATTCCCCCAACTCGTGGATCAAGCGCACCGGAGCGGTAGCGCTTGGCCATCTCCGCGAGCGGAATGACCTTGATCCTGGATGCATTGCCGGCGGCGCCGAACTGCTCGAACCGCTCGCGGCACAGCTCGCGCATCGAATCCATCGCCGGCTTCAGGAATTTGCGCGGATCGAACTCGACCTTCGACTGCGCGCCGACCTTGCGGAAGATCGCGGTCATCGCGAGCCGGCAGTCGGTATCGATGTTGACCTTGCGCACGCCGTGGCGGATGCCGCGCACGATCTCCTCGACCGGGACGCCCCAGGTCTGCGGCATCTCACCACCGAACTGGTTGAACATGTCCTGCAGCGACTGCGGCACCGAGGACGAGCCGTGCATGACGAGATGCGTGTTCGGCAGCCGGCGATGGATCTCCTCGATCACGTTCATGGCGAGGATCTCGCCGTCCGGCTTGCGCGAGAATTTGTAGGCGCCGTGCGAGGTGCCCATCGCGATCGCCAGCGCATCGACCTTGGTGGCGCGGACGAAGTCGACCGCCTGGTCGGGATCGGTCAGCAACTGGTCGCGGCTCACCGTGCCTTCGAGGCCGTGACCGTCCTCCTGCTCGCCGCCGCCATGCTCGAGCGAGCCGAGCACGCCGAGCTCGCCCTCGACGGAGGCGCCGACCCAGTGCGCCATGTCGGTGACGCGGCGGGTGATGTCGACGTTATAGTCGTAATCGGCGGCAGTCTTGGCATCGGCCTTGAGAGAGCCGTCCATCATCACCGAGGTGAAGCCGTACTTGATCGCGGTCGCACAGGTCGCCTCGTCATTGCCGTGGTCCTGGTGCAGGCAGAGCGGGATCTGCGGATACATCTCCTCCAGCGCGTCGATCATCTTCGACAGCATGATGTCGCCGGCATAGGAGCGCGCGCCGCGCGAGGCCTGGATGATGACAGGGGCATCGACGGCTGCCGCCGCCTCCATGATCGCCAGCCCCTGCTCCATGTTGTTGATGTTGAACGCCGGCACGCCGTAGCCGCGCTCGGCCGCATGGTCCAGCAATTGTCTGAGCGTGATCCGCGCCATGTTGGTCTCCGTCCGTGTTTCGATGTTCTGTTCGGTGGCGCGGCTCAGGAAGCCCGCGCCCGGATGATGTTGCGCATCGCCGCATCGGCCACCGCCGCAGGCGTGATGCCGAATTCGCGGTACAGCACCTCGGCCGGCGCCGAGGCGCCGAAGCCGTGCATGCCGACGAACTCGCCGGCATCGCCGAGCCAGCGCGCCCAGTCGCCCTCGACCGCCGCCTCGACACCGATGCGTGGAGCCTGACCAAGCACCTCGGCGCGATGTTCCGCCGACTGCTTGCGGAACAGTTCGAAGCACGGCGCAGACACCACCGCGGCCTGCACACCTTCGGCCGCCAACAGCTTGGCCGCCTCCAGCGCGATCGCCACTTCAGAGCCGGTCGCAATCAACGTGACGTCGCGACCGCCCTCGGGCTCGACCACGACATAGGCGCCAAGCGCCACCTTGTTGTGATCCGAGGCCTCGGTGCGGAAGGCCGGCAGCGCCTGCCGCGACAGGCACAGCACGGACGGCGAGGTCTCGGCGCGCAGTGCGCAATCCCAGGCCTCCGCGGTCTCGACCGCGTCGGCCGGGCGGAACACCAGCAGATTGGGAATGGCGCGCAGGCTCGGCACATGCTCGACCGGCTGATGCGTCGGGCCGTCCTCGCCGAGGCCGATGGAGTCATGCGTCATCACGTGAATGACGCGGATGCCCATCAGCGCAGCGAGACGGATCGCCGGCCTGTTGTAGTCGGCGAACGCGAGGAAGGTGCCGCCATAAGGGATGAAGCCGCCATGCAGCGCGATGCCGTTCATGGCTGCGGCCATCGCATGCTCGCGGACGCCATAATGGATGTAGTTGCCGTCCATCGTCGCCGGCGTGACCGACTTGTGCGTCTTGGCCTTGGTCAGGTTGGAATGGGTCAGGTCCGCCGAGCCGCCGAGCAGGTTTGGCAGCACTGTCGCGATGACATCGATGACGTTCTGCGAGGCCTGGCGAGTGGCGATCTTCGGCCGCTCGGCCGTGAGCTGCGCGATGAACTGCGCCATGCGCTCGGTATAGGCGGCCGGCAGCTTCTTGTTGAGCGCGTCATGGCAGGGCGATCGGTCCGCGGTGCAGAGCTTGCGCGCACGTTCCTTCCAGGCCTGGCGCACGCTGCGACCGCGCGCGCCGATCTCGCGCCAGCTCACCAGCACGTCGGCCGGCACCTCGAACGGCCGGTGCGGCCAGTGCAGTGCGGCGCGGGTCTTCTCGACCTCCTCCGGCCCGAGCGGCGCGCCATGCGCCTTCTCCGAGCCCTGCCGTCCCGGTGAGCCGAAGCCGATCGTCGTCCGGCACGCAATCATGCTGGGACGATCGCTCTGCCGCGCCGCCGCGATCGCCGTGGCAATCGCTTCCGGATCATGGCCGTCGATGCGGCAGGTCGCCCAGCCTGAGGCGGCAAAGCGCGCGAGCTGATCATCGGAGCACGCCAGCCCGGTCGAGCCGTCGATCGAGATGCCGTTGTCGTCGAACAGCACGATCAAGCGATTCAGCTTGAGATGACCCGCGAGCGAGATCGCCTCGTGGCTGATGCCCTCCATCAGGCAGCCGTCGCCGGCGATCACATAGGTGTAGTGATCGACCAGATCATCGCCATAGCGCGCGTTCATCAGGCGCTCGGCAAGCGCCATGCCGACAGCGGTGGCGATGCCCTGCCCGAGCGGACCGGTGGTGGTCTCGACACCAGGCGTGTGACCATATTCCGGATGTCCCGGCGTCTTGGCGCCCCACTGCCGGAACCGCTTGATCTCGTCGATCGTGACGGCCTCGTAGCCGGTCAGATACAACAAGGCGTAGAGCAGCATCGAGCCGTGGCCGGCTGACAGCACGAAGCGGTCGCGATCCGGCCAAGCCGGATCGGTCGGATCGAACTTCAGGAAGCGCTGATACAACACAGTCGCGACATCGGCCATGCCCATCGGCATGCCCGGATGGCCCGACTTCGCCTTCTCGACGGCGTCGATGGCGAGGAAGCGGATGGCGTTCGCCATCTCGGCATGGCTGGGATCGGTCTTGCTGGCCAGCGTTTGCACGGCGGTGGCGGTCATAGCGTGCGCCTCTTTCGGTCCATCAGTTGCATGATCATGGGGGTGAGAATCAGCTGCATGGCGAGGTCGAGCCGCGAGCCATGGATCACGATCGAATTGGCGCGCGACATGAAGCTGCCCTGGATCATCGACAGCAGATAGGGAAAGTCGATGCCGCGCGGATTCTTGAGACGGATCACGACCATCGATTCGTCGGGCGTCGGGATCCAGCGGGCGACGAACGGGTTCGATGTGTCGACCGTCGGCACGCGCTGGAAGTTGATGTCGGTCTCCGAGAACTGCGGGATGATGTAGTTCACGTAGTCCGGCATGCGGCGCAGGATCGTGTCGGTGACCGCCTCGGTGGTATAGCCGCGGGACGCGCGATCGCGGTGCAGCTTCTGGATCCACTCCAAGTTCATCACCGGGACGACGCCGATTTTCAGATCGGCGTGCTGCGCGATGTTGACCTTTTCAGTGACAACGGCGCCGTGCAGGCCTTCGTAGAACAGCAGATCGGAGTCCTCCGGCAGCCGGGTCCACTCGGTGAAGTTGCCGGGCCTTGTGTCGTAGAGCCGCGCCTCCTCCTCATCGTGGACGTAGTGGCGCGTCATGCCGGTGCCGGTCTCGGAGTAGTCCCGGAAGGTCTTCTCGAGC
Organism: Bradyrhizobium oligotrophicum; assembly: GCA_050641875.1. Lineage (GTDB taxonomy): Bacteria > Pseudomonadota > Alphaproteobacteria > Rhizobiales > Xanthobacteraceae > Bradyrhizobium > Bradyrhizobium oligotrophicum_B. Next base: position 3,477,989 of record CP192619.1, on the reverse strand, counting down.
TCCTCGAACAGATTGGTGTCGGGGCTGAAATGGCTGAAGTGCTTGTTGCCGAGTTCGGCCTCCTCGACCATCTTGCGGCGCATCTCCTCGCGATTGTAGCGATGGAAGGCATCGCCCTCGATATAGGCCGCCTTGACGTTCTCACGGCGGAAGATGTTCTCGAAGGTCTTCTTGACGGACGTGGTGCCGGCGCCCGACGAGCCCGTGATCGAGATGATGGGATGACGACGTGACATTGATGTTCTCCGAAGAAGGCGCGCTCAGCGGAACAGGCCGCGCCGCGCGAACAGGGGCGCATCGCTGGTTTCGAACAGCGGCTCGAGGCCCTCATGCAGCTGGTCGACGTCGCGGACGAGGCGGACGTCGCCCATGATCAGCGGCGCGCGCTGATGCGGTGAGCGCGCCGAGAGTTCGAGGATGCGCGCACGGCCGCTCGAGGCCGAGCCGCCGGCCCATTCCATGATCAGCGCCATCGGATGCGCTTCGTAGACCAGCCGCAGCCGACCCTCGCGATAGCCGGGGCGGGAGTCGGCCGGGTAGAGGAAAACACCTCCGCGCATCAGGATACGATAGGCCTCGGCGACCAGCGAGGCGATCCAGCGCATGTTGAAGTCGCGGCCGCGCGGGCCCGCGGCGCCCGACAGGCATTCGTCGACATAGTTGCGAACGGTCCCGCTCCAGTGCCGGCGGTTCGACGCGTTGATGGCGAACTCCGGCGTATCCTGCGGGATGCGGATGCCGGACTTGGCGAGCATGAACTCGTGGAAGGTCGGATGCAGGACGTAGAGATCGACGCGATGGTCGATCGCGAGCACCAGGCAGGTCTGCGGTCCATAGACGAAGAAGCCGGCGGCAAGCTGTGCCGTGCCGGGCTCGAAGAAGCTGGAGAGCACGTCGCGGCCCCGCGGGCGGATCGAGAAGATGGTGCCGACGGAGATGTTGTTCTGCAGGTTCGACGAGCCGTCGAGCGGGTCGATCGCCACGCAAAGTGGGGCAGCAGCATTGACCGTTTCCGGCCGGTCGCCCTCTTCGGACAGGATGCCGGCGACCGGAGCCCGGCGCAGCGCATCCCGCATCAGATTGTCGGCGATGATATCGAGCGCCTTCTGGACGTCGCCGTCAGCGTTCACGGTGGCGGCGCCTTCGTCGAAGCCAGACAGCGGCGCGACCGCGATCTGCCGCGCGAGCTCGCGCGCCGCTTCGGCCAGAGCCTGGATGACCGCAGCGCAATCGGCGTCGGCACCCTGCGCCGCCAGATGTGCCTGCAATGTCTGATGATGATCCGTCTGGTGATCCATGGGCCACTCCCTCGCCATCAGCTCCTCTGCCGGGAACTTGATGAAGCCGCACGAATGCGTCGTGCCGCGCTGCTATCAACACTCGATTTGCCTAATTAGGGAAATTTCAATATCTTTGGATAGACCAAAGTTTTCCTTATACGAACGATCTCATCGAGGGTTCCATGAGCCGGCACTTTTCTCGCGATCTCACCATCCGCCAGCTTCGGGCGCTGGCTGCCGTGCAAAACTCGGGTTCGGTGACGTCTGCGGCCGGCCGTTTGAACCTCACCCAGCCCGCCGTGACCCTGCAGATTCGCAATCTTCAGGAGCTCGCCGGGCTGCCGTTGATCCAGCGCACCACCGACGGCATGATCCTGACCGAGGCCGGCCGCAGCGTCCTGGCACTCGCCGAGCGCGTCGAAGCCGCCTTGCAGGACTGCGAGCAGGCGCTCGACATCCTGGCGGGACGCAGCGGCGGCCGCGTAGCGATCGGCGCGGTCAGCACCGCGAAATATTTCGTGCCGTTTGCGATCGCGGAATTTTCGCGGCGCTTCCCCAAGATCGATGTCACCCTGCGGATCGGCAACCGCGACAGCCTGCGTGAAGCGCTGCGCGGCTACGATCTCGATATCGCCATCATGGGCCGGCCGCCGGCCGACATTCCGGTGGATATGCGGCCTTTCGGCAAGCACCCGCACATCATCATCGCCCCAGCCAACCACCGGCTGGCGCGCCGCAAGCGGATCGCGGCCGAGGATCTCGCCGGCGAGGTGTTCATCACCCGCGAGCCGGGATCGGGCACCCGGCTGCTGATGGAGACATTCTTCGAGAAGCATGGTCTGAAGCCAAAGACCAGCATGGAGATGGACAGCAACGAGACCATCAAGCAGGCCGTCATCGCCGGCCTCGGCATCGCCTTCATCTCGCAGCACACCGTGGCCCATGAGCTCAGCGAGGGGCGGCTGGTGACGTTGAAGGTCGCGGGATTGCCGATCATCCGCCAATGGCACGCGGTGCGGCGCGCCGACAAGCTGCTGCTGCCGCCGGCGCAGGCGATGCTGGACTTCCTCGGCAAGGAAGGCGCGCGGTTCCTGCCGAGCTGAGCGCGACAACCGATGCCATTGCGGCGTCGCGTCTCGCATGGCGCCGTTTCACCAGTCGATCTCGAACCGGCAGGCCTCGTCGCCCTTGGCTTGGCAGGCGATTTCACGCGCATGGGCGTCGGCATGCACGAGCGTTGCGAACAGCGTCTCGAAGGTCGCAGCGTAGAAGTCGCAGACGGCGTGACCGCCGTGATGGCCGCGGCACAGCGGGCAATGGCTGATCTGGTAGATGGTGGGTCGGCTCGGGCGTGCGGTGAACGTGCCGGCCCCGGCAAACGTCCAGGCATGCGCGGATATCGCCCGCGTCAGCGCGCGGCTCGCGAGCCGGGCCGGCAGCAGCCGGAGTACGCGCTGCGCCGCGGAGGGGATGCGATGCGCGAGCAGATAGGCCCCCGTCAGCCGCCCTGCCCTGGTGCTGACGGCGCGCGCAGAATCATCGTCGAGCTCGGTCCGAAGCGCGCGATGGAGCCGCGTGACCTCGGCTTCGTCGACCATCGCCGCCGGAGGCGTCGCGAGATAGGTGTCGAGCCGCGCGGCCGCGAACACGCGGCGCGTGACCCCCTCTCCTTGCAGAAGTCGCAGGGCCTCCGCGGTCCGGATGATCGCGTTGGGACCGATGCGGCCGGCAATGTGGCCTTCAGCAACGCCATCCTGATGGTCCGGCGCGGCGTCAGCGCGCGGCAGCGGAACGTGCCGGACGCGCGTGCCGTGCATCTCAGTGCACCCGCGTCTCGGTCTCGTCGCTCATCTGCTCGGTGCCGCCGCCGCAGGCCATCACCTGCGCCTGCTGCGGTCCGCTCAGCTTGCGATTATGGCTCGTCTTCCATTCGATCTTGCCGGGATCGGCGCGCTTGCGCGACGTATCGAAGCCGAAATCGACCTTGCCCTTGGACTGCGGCCCCCAGTAATTGACGCGGCCAAGATCGTAGAATTTGCGCTCGAAGCCGGACTTCAGGAACGCCTTGAGGCAGCCGAGCAGATAGCGCCTGCGCTCGCCCGAGCCGGCCCACGGGTAGGAGAACAGCGCCTTGTGCATGTAGAAGCGGCGGTAGTTGTTCATGACGCCGTCGAGCAGCTCGCCGCGGTCCATCGCGTCCGGCTTCATGATCGGGGTGACGAAATTGTACTTCTCGTAGTCGAAGATCTCGACCTTGTCGCCGAGGTCGCGGAACAGGTCGGAGAACGGCCACGGCGTGTACATCGCCCAGTTGGCGAGATCCGGCTTCCAGTCCCGCGCCATCTGGTAGGTCTCTTCCAGGGTCTCGCGGGTCTCGTTCTCGAGCCCGACGATGAACTGGGCCTCGACGACGATGCCGGCGTCGCGCAAGAGCTGGATCGCCTTCTTGTTCTGCGCGACCGTGGTCTCCTTGTTGAAGCGGTCGAGCTTCATCTGCGCCGCGGCTTCCGTGCCCAGCGAGACGTGGATCAGCCCGGCCTTGCGATACAGCGGCAGCAGCGCCTCGTCGCGCAGGATGTCGGTGACGCGGGTGTTGATGCCCCAGAGGATCTTGAGGTCACGGCGGATGAGTTCTTCGCAGAAAGCGACGAACTTCTTTTTGTTGATGGTCGGCTCCTCGTCGGCGAGGATGAAGAAGCCGACATCGTGCTCGCGCATCAGGGTCTCGATCTCGTCGACCACCTTCTTGGGGTCGCGGATGCGGTAGTCGCGCCAGAATTTCCACTGCGAGCAAAAGCTGCAGGTGAACGGGCAGCCGCGCGCCATGTTAGGGATGGCGACGCGCTTGTTCATCGGGATGTAGATGTACTTGCTCCATTCGAGCACGCTCCAGTCGGGCGTGATCGCATCGAGGTTCTTCACCGTCGGCGCCGCCACCGTGGCCACCACCTCGGAACCGTCGCGATAGGCGATGCCCTGGATGCTGCGGCGGTCGTTCTGCCAGCGTCCGTCCTCGCGGGCGCGCATCAGGTCGACGATGATCTCCTCGCCCTCGCCGCGCACGACGACGTCGATCCACGGCGCCTCGGTCAGCACCTGCTGATACATGAAGGTGGCGTGGATGCCGCCAAGCACGGTCAGTGCGTCGGGATGCTCTTCCCTGGCGATCTCCAGCAGCCGCTCGGCCTTATAGATCGAGGGCGTGATCGCGGTGCAGCCGATCACGTCGGGCTTTTCGCTGCGCAGGATGGCGCGGACCTGATCCTCGGAGAGATCGTTGGTCATCGCGTCGATGAAGCGGACGTCCGTGAAGCCCGCGGCCTTCAGCGCGCCGCAGATATAGGCCGCCCAGGCCGGCGGCCAGTTGCCGGCGATCTCGGCGCCGCCGGAGTGATAATTCGGATGCAGCAACAAGATCCGCACGGCGTCCTCCCCGACTATCAATCTGTCCGCATATCTTAACGTCAAGATAGATTGACAAATTGATCTGGCTCAAACGCCGCGCGAAAGCGTCACCTCATGCCGCCTGCGCGAGCCCCATCTCGGCCCATATCTCCGACAGAGCAGAGACCAGATGCTCGATGTCGGCATCGGAGTGATAAGGCGATGGCGTGATGCGCAGCCGCTCGGTGCCGCGCGGCACGGTCGGATAGTTGATCGGCTGGACGTAGATGCCGTAGCGATCGAGCAGGATGTCGCTGATCCGTTTGCAGAGCACGGGGTCGCGCACCATCACCGGCACGATGTGGCTGGGGTTGTCGAGATGGCTGACCCCGGCTTGGTCGAGCCGCCGGCGCAGCCGTGCGACGCGGTCCTGGTGCCGGGCGCGCTCATGGTTGCTGGCCTTGAGGTGACGAATGCTGGTCAGCGCGCCGGCGGCCACGGCCGGCGGCAGCGAGCTCGAGAAAATGAAGCCGGAGGCAAAGCTGCGGACGAAGTCGCAGACCGTGTTGGAGGCCGTGATATAGCCGCCGATCACGCCGAACGCCTTGGCCAGGGTACCCTCGATCACGGTCAGGCGATCGGCGACGCCGTCGCGCTCCGAGATGCCACCGCCGCGCGGGCCGTAGAGGCCGACGGCGTGGACTTCGTCGAGATAGGTCATGGCATTGAATTCATCGGCGACGTCGCAGATGTCGGAGATCGGCGAAATGTCGCCATCCATCGAATAGACGCTCTCGAACGCGATCAGCTTCGGCACCTTCGGATCGAGGTCCGACAGCTTGTCGCGGAGGTCGGCGACGTCGTTGTGGCGCCAGATCCGGGTCTCGCAGCGGCTGTGGCGGATGCCCTCGATCATCGAGGCGTGGTTCAGCTCGTCGGACAGGATCACGCAGCCGGGCATGCGCGCGGCCAGGGTCGACAGCGAGGTCCAGTTCGAGACGTAGCCGGAGTTGAACAGCAGCGCCGCCTGCTTGCCGTGGAGGTCGGCGAGCTCCTCCTCCAGCAGGACATGATAGTGGTTGGTGCCGCTGATGTTGCGGGTGCCGCCGGCGCCGGCACCGCAGCGGTCGAGCGCCTCGTGCATCACCTCCAGCACCTTGGGGTGCTGGCCCATGCCGAGATAGTCGTTGGAGCACCACACCGCGACATCGCGCTCGCCATGGGGGCCACGATAGGTCGCACGCGGGAAGGCGCCGGCCTTGCGCTCGAGATCGGCGAACACGCGATAGCGTCCTTCGCGCCTGAGACCGTCGAGCTGGCGGCGGAAATAATCTTCGTAGTTCATGGTACTCCCCTGTGCTGTCGTGTTCGGATCGACTGGCGACGTGACTGACACCGCGGCCAGTCCGCTGATGGTTTGCGCCTGCGCGTCAGCGCGGGCCTGGCGATAGGCCTGGCGAAACTGTTCTTCGAGCCGCTGCCGCGCCAAGGCGGCAGCAGTCTTCTGCGCCGACATGGACGTCTTTGGCGCAGGCATGGGGCGCTCTTCAGGCGTGGCCGGCACGACGGCGAGCATCGGCCGGACCAACGGCGTTACGGGCGCCGGTGCCGGGATGGCGGCGACGGTCGCCATCGCCGGCTCGACTGGCGCGCTCCAGCGCCACAGATTGATCACCGGCATGGGCAGCACCATGAAGCCATGCTCGAGCAGGCCGAGCGCGATCAACGAGGCCAGCAGCGACAGCGCGACTCCGTCGAACGACGAGCGCGCGCCGATGGCGGCAGCCGCCACCAGCACGGTGGCCGTGGCCGCCGCGGCAATCGAGAACGGAAACAGCAGGTTGGTGGACTTCTTGGCGAAATAGCTGCGCATGAAGCGCACCTGCTGCGGCAGCAGCTCGTCGTTCAGGGTGCGGACGCCGAGGAACAAATTGATCTTCGCGCTCTGCCTGAGCACCAGCAGCGCGGCGAAGGTCCACCAGCTCAGGCGGTTGGGCGCGCCCGAGGTCACCGCGAAGACGAGGCCCGCGGTCGCGATCAGCGCCAGCTCGTGATAGGCGATCGCCTGCAGCGCGAAGCCGACGCGCGAGGCCGGCGAGCAGTCGCGCGGGCACGGCTCGGGGCGCGGCCCGGTGATCCAGCCGGCGAGCAGCGACATCTCCACCGTGCCCCACAGCAGGATCGCGCAGGTGAAGGCACAATAGGCGTCGGCATCCGCGGCCGCCTGGCTCGACACCGCGACGCCCGACAGGGCCGCAACGAAGGCCGCGGCCGTGCCCCATTTGAACGCGGCGGGATGGCGGGCGGCGAGCCCGACCAGCGCCAGCACGGCGCCGGTCGAGAACCACCAGACGAACACGACGTAGGGAATGGCAATCGCGGTCGCGCCCATGGCCGGCTCCTTGTCACCAGGCGGGTTGCAGCCTGATCTCCCGTGGCAGTTCGTTGCTCTTGGCCGGCAGCATGTAGAGCCGGCCGAAGGTCAGCGCCGCCTTGAGCGGCAGCACGGCGCGCTTGAGCGTGCCCATGATGCCGCCCTGCGCCTTGGCATCGGCAATCGCCTCCGACACCTCGCGCAACTGCTTCAAGCCGGCCCAGAAGCGCGGATTGTCGATGTCGAGCATGACCGGGAAGACCTGGCGGGAAATCTCCGAGGTGATGCGGAACACGCGCATGTCGTACTCGTCCACCGGCATGCCGAGCGCTTCATAGAATGCCGGACGCATGTGGTCGCGGACATGCATCGTGGCGAACACCGCGAGCAGGAAGAACTTGATCCAGAGCTTGTTCAGGCCCCTGAGCAGCCTGGGGTCGGCGCGCATCAGGAGCGCAAACGCCTCGCCGTGGCGGAACTCGTCGTTGCACCACCGCTCGAACCACTTGAAGATCGGGTGGAATTGGCGCTCCGGATGCCGCTCCATCTGGCGATAGATGGTGATGTAGCGGGCGTAGCCGATCTTTTCGGAGAGATAGGTCGCGTAGAAGATGAACTTCGGCTTGAAGTAGGTGTACTTCTTCACCTTGGTGAGGAAGCCGAGATCGACGCCGATGCCGTGATCCTTGAGGATCTCGTTGATGAAGCCGGCATGGCGCGCCTCGTCGCGGCTCATGAACTGGAACAGCTCGCGGATGTCGGGATTGGTGATGCGCTTCTTGATCTCGGCATAGAGCACGCAGCCGGAGAACTCGGCGGTCAGCGACGACACCAGGAAGTCCTTGAACTCGATGCGAAGCGCCTCGGGCAGCTCGTTGAGATCCTTCTCGAATTCCGGCGTGCGGACGAAGTGCTTGCGGTTGTGGTCGGCCCGCAGCTCGGCCATCACGGCATCCCATTCGCGGCGCACCAGGTCGACATTGAGCCGGTCCATCGCCGCGAAATCGGTGGTGTAGAAGCGCGGCGTGAGAATCGTGTCCTCCAGCGCCATGTTGGTCGACGTGCTGCCGGCTCCACCTTCCATCGCGATCATCTGACCCTCCCGTCCGAAAAGCTGACGTCGTACAATTCCGTGAGCTCGAGATACCCCGCGACATGCATCATCACGCGCTTCCACGGACTGGCCCGCACCACGGTCGCGGTGCGGCGCAGGTTCAGCTGCTCGCCGAACCTCACCGTGATCGGCTCGCCATGGATCAACACTTCGTCGCCCGGGCGGATGCCGACGTCACGGTCGAGCGTGACATGGGCATGCAGGGTCTCGGAGGTCTGCTCGACCTCGATGCTGCAGCCGATATCGAAGCGGCGCGGCTCGTTGGCCCATAATCCTCTCATTGCGTCTCTCCCATCGTCATCAGCTCCGCGAAGCGGCGCTTGTTGCCGGCGCCGAACGGCGCGAGATCGACCCGCCGCCCGGTCGCCGGATCGTCCAGGCTCAGACGGCCGTCGGACCAGCGATTGATCGTGAACGCCGGCCCGGAGCCGACCGCGTGACGCTGGCGGTCGAACGCCATGCTGCGCAGGACGGTGCGCAGGAGGCCGTCACCGCCGGCCTCGACGACGCCGACGACCTTGCCGCTGTCCGGCGACACGACGGAAATGCCGCCATCGGGACGGTCCTCGAACCGCAGCGCCACAGTCTGCACGGCGGCGACGTGATCGATGTGGACGGTGCCTACGCCCGTCCAGCGGCCGACACCGGCTGCAAGCAGGGAAAAGGCGACCAGCGCAAAGGCGGCACGGAGCGCACCCTTGGGAACGATGATCTCGGCTTCAGCATGGCCCTCGGCTTGGCTCATGACATCCTCCTCATCATGCCGCGCTGGCAACGGCACCCGCAGGCGTGGCCTGCGGTTGACCATTGGCTGCCGCGATCGGCTGCGCCGCGACCGCGCCGTCCGAGGCCGCGACCAGCGCCTTGGCGAGAATCTCGGCGACGTTGCGCGCGTCAGGCACGCCGCGCAGCATCGGCTCGACCTCGTTCAGCCGCCACGGCCGCGCATGCGGCCACAACAGCAGATAGGACAGCCGCTGCTCGTTGATGACGCCGAGCGGCAGATCGCCGGAGCCATCCGAGAACAGCTTCACATCGGCCCGTGCGATCTGCTTGAACGGCACATTCAAGGTCATCGGCAGCACGGCCCCGAACTGCAGCAGCACGCGCCGGCTGGTGATGGTGTAGCGCGTGGTGCGGCTGTACAGCACCGCGAGCCCGGTGAGCAGCAGCGTCGCCACCGCCACCGGTGTCACCAGCGAGGATGCGCTGGCGAGCGAGGCCGCCAACGGCTGATGATCGATCACGCCCGCCACGACGCGCGCGCCGAACAGCGCCGCGAAGTAAGCGAGCACGAGGCGCAAGTGGAACACCCGCAGCAGCAGCGCCTTCACCTTGGGCTGTCCCTGCCAGAGCAGCCGCTCGCCCTTTGGCAGCATCAGCTGGTCCTGCTCCCGACGCGTACTCACAGCAGCGGCTCCTGCCGTGCAGCGGTCGCATAGAGATGGCCGCCGCCATAGTAGCCGACGATCTTGTCTTCCTCGAGCTTGGTGACCTGGTCCGGCTTGGCGAGACCGGGCACGTTGGCGAATTGCGAGCCGAGGATGGCGTCGACCAGTACCGCCTTGCGCGACTTGTCGACGATCGCCATCGTCATCGGCAGCAGCACGTGGCGTCCGACGATACCGTCGACCTCGACTTCGAGATAGCGGATCAGCATCTCGGCGCGGTCGACCCAGATCTCGCGGACCTTGCCGCCGAGCTGGCCATCGCAGCCGAACACCGGCATGCCGCGCGGATCCGGATCCTCCGAGGCGATGAAGATGCTGCCGTCGACGCGCAGCGGCACGATCGCCGGGATGTTGTCCATGGTCAGCTCCGGCTCATCCTTGCGCGCGGCGAAGGAGCCCGGGCCGACGCCGTCGAGCATCGGATTGCCGGTCGGCAGATAGGGCGTGCCCGGCCAGGAATACATCGGCGTGACCGGCGCATCGGCGCGGTCGTTGTCCCGGTTCGGCAAGGTCGCCGTGCGCCCGCCATGCATGTGATAGGTCTTCGGCGACGGCGGCGTCGGGAAGCCGTGACCGCTCGAAGCGGTCTGCCGGCCGATGCGGCCTTCGAACTGCAGCGGATAGCCTTCGCGCTTGTCCTCGGTGCGCAGGTAGAAGATCAGGCCTGCGAAGAACACCCAGAACCCATAAAGCACCACCTGGGCGACATCGATGTAGCTCGTGAAAGACGTCATGGCTTCCTCCCCGACTGGGCTAACCTGGAAATTCAACGATTCCGAATTGCAGCTGCTGTGGCTCCGCCGCCCGCCGTCGCACCAGCGGACCGATCACCGCCAATGTGACGAACAGCAGCGCGATCTCGACGTGGTAGACGATGCTGTAGCCGGTCGCGGGCCCGGCAAGCGCCACGCCGAGGCGACCATCCAGCGCGAGCTGCGACATCACATCGCGAATGGCGCCGCCGCCCGCGATCGCAACGCCGGCAGCCGTGGCCTGAACCGCGCCCCAGGCGCCTAGCGCAAGCCCGCTCTCACCGTTCTGCACCAGCGCCATCGCCGCGGTCAGCGTGCCCACGGCGAACAGGCCACCGCCGAAGCCGATCAAGGTCGTGCCGATCCGGAACAGCAAGGGCGACGCCAGAGGGGCCGAGAAGATGACGGCAGAGAACGCGAACAGCCCGACGAGGCCGCCCAGCGCTGCGATCCGATACGGATCGGAGCCCTTGCCGAGCCGCCGCGCCGAAAGGCCAAACCCGGCCAGCGTCCCCGCCGCGAACAGCGCCGTCAGCGCGGTGGTTTCGCCGACCGTCAGATGCAGGATCTCCGCGCCATACGGCTCCAGCAGGATGTCCTGCATCGTGAAGCCGGCGGTGCCGAGCCCGACCGCGACCAGCACGCGCATCGAGCCGCCGGCCTCGCGGAACTGCCGCCAGGAATCACCGAAGCGCGGCCGCTCACGATGAGCCGACGTGCGCGAGGGATCACGCGCCTCCTGCTTCCAAAGCGCGATGACGTTGAGCACCATCTCGGTCAGCGCCGCGCCCTGGATCACCTGGATCAGGCGCATCTCGCTGAAATCGGCGAGCAGCCCACCGAAGGTCAGCGCACTCGCCATCATGCCGAACATCAGCATCACGTAGAGAAAGGCGACGACGCGCGGTCGAGAATGCTCCGGCGCGATGTCGGTGGCGAGCGACAAGCCGGCGGTCTGCGTCGTGTGCAGCCCGGCGCCGACCAGCAGGAAGGCGAGCGCGGCGCCGACGCGTCCGGCGATCACCTGGCCCGGCGCATCGCCCGACGACAGCAGCAGCAGCGCGAACGGCATGATGGCGAGGCCGCCGAACTGCAGCAAGGTGCCCATCCAGATGTAGGGCACGCGGCGCCAGCCCAGCACCGAGCGGTGATGGTCGGACTTGAAGCCGATCAGCACGCGCAGCGGCGCAAACACCAGCGGCAGCGCCACCATGGTCGCGACCAGCCAGGAGGGGACGCCGAGCTCCACGATCATCACGCGGTTGAGCGTGCCGTTGAGCAGCACCACCGATATGCCGATAGAGACCTGGAACAGCGACAGCCGCATCAGGCGCGACAGCGGCAGCTCGGTCGAGGCGGCATCCGCAAACGGCAGATAACGCGACGACAGCCGCGTCCACAATTGCAGGAACGATGGTGCGCGCGCGCTCATGACGGCCGAAGCTCCAGCGCTTGCGAGATGTAGAAGCCGTTGGCGATGCGGGCGCTGCGCGCGCAGCGCCAGTCGGCGAGATCATGATGGTCGGCGATCAGCCGGTACAGCTTCTGTTCCGTAACGGGCTCGATCGCCGGCGCGCGATTGCCACGCGGGAACACGCCGCCGACCGCATGCATGACCGCCAGCAGCGGCGTACGCGGCGCGTAGGTCATCAGGATCGCATCGGAGGTGCGCGCGGCGAGGCCCGCGACGATGCGCACGGCGTCCTCGGCGCGGTAGTGGATGAACGAATCCATCGCCACCACGAAGTTGAAGCCGCCATGCTTGGGATCGAGCATGTCGCCGGCGACGAAGCGGATCGCATTGTGGCTGATGTCGTCGGGCAGCCGGCGCTGCGCGATCTCGATCAGGGTCGGCGAGATGTCGACGGCCACCACCTCGGCGCCGCGACGCGCGGCTTCGATGGAGAAGCTGCCGGTGCCGCAGCCGGCATCCAGGATCCGCGCGCCGCGCAGATCGAGCGGCAGCCACGACAGCAGCGTCCGCCGCATCTCGTCACGGCCGGCCCGCACCGTGGCGCGAATGCGGCCCACCGGCGCATCCGAGGTCAGCCGCGTCCAGGCGGCGACCGCGGTACGGTCGAAATAGGTCTCCACTTCACTGCGCCGGGCGAGATACTCCGCTGTCGTCATTTGGCAGCCCCACTCAATCGAAACCAAGGAGATCGAAGATGTCGCGGTCCTTGAGCGGCACCGCCTGCATCGGCTCGCTGCCGGCGAGCAGCGAGGCCGCGAGGCGCAAGTACTCGTTCTGGGCGCGCTCGACGTCCGGCGAGGGCTCCATCTCGAACAGCGTGCACTTCTTCAGCCGGCTCTTCCTGATGACATCGAGATCGGGGAAGTGCGCCACCGTCTTCAGGCCGGCGCGCTCGTTGAACTTGTCGATCTGGTCGGTGGCCGCGCTGCGATTGGCGATGACGCCGCCGAGCCGCACCGGATAGTTGCGTGACTTGGCCTGGATCGCCGCGACGATACGGTTCATCGCAAAGATCGAGTCGAAATCGTTCGCAGCCACGATCAGCGCACGGTCGGCATGCTGCAGCGGCGCGGCAAAGCCGCCACAGACGACGTCGCCGAGCACGTCGAAGATCACCACGTCGGTGTCCTCGAGCAGATGATGCTCCTTGAGCAGCTTGACGGTCTGGCCGACGACGTAGCCGCCGCAGCCGGTGCCGGCCGGCGGCCCGCCGGCCTCGACGCACATCACGCCGTTGTAGCCCTGGTAGACGAAATCCTCGGGGCGCAGCTCCTCGGCGTGGAAATTGACCTGCTCGAGAATGTCGATGACGGTCGGCACCAGCCGCTTGGTCAGGGTGAAGGTCGAGTCGTGCTTGGGATCGCAGCCGATCTGCAGCACGCGCTTGCCGAGCTTCGACAGTGCGACCGAGAGGTTCGACGACGTCGTGCTCTTGCCGATGCCGCCCTTTCCGTACACCGAGAATACCTTCGCGGTGCCGATGACGACGTTCGGATCGAGCTGCACCTGGACGCTGCCGGCCCCATCAGGGCGGCGCGGCGCCGTCGTCAGCGGAGGTCTCAAGGTGACGTTCATGCGGCAACTCCCACGCCTTCGAGGCGATCTTCGAGCTCTTCCCCGGCCTTGCGCAGCACGTCGAGCATCTCGGGGTCCGGGGTCCAGTAATTGCGCTCATGCGCCTCGATCAGACGGTTGGCGATCTTCGCCGACGCGGCCGGATTGAGCGAGGCAAGCCGCTCGCGCATCGCGGGGTCGAGCACGAAGGTCGTCGTGATCTGCTGATAGACCCAGGGCGCGACCTGGCCCGTGGTGGCCGACCAGCCGACCGTGTTGGTGACGTGCGATTCGATCTGGCGCACGCCCTCATAGCCATGGGCGAGCAGCGCCTCGTACCATTTCGGATTGAGCGTACGGGTGCGAGGTCTCCAGCGCGACCTGCTCCGACAGCGTGCGCACCGTGCCCTCGCCGCGCGTCTGGTCGCCGATATAGACCGGCGCGGCCTCGCCCTTGGCGCGCTTCACCGCGCGGCTGATGCCGCCCAGCGTATCGAAATAATGATCGATCGTGGTGACGCCGAGCTCGACGGAGTCGACGTTCTGATAGGCAGCGTCGACGCCGGCCAAGACGTGGCCGAGCAGCGCGTCGCGCCTGACGGGGCGGCCATCGGTGCCGTAGGCAAAGCCCTTGCGGCGGGTGTAGACGTCGGCGAGTTCGTCCTCGTCGGTCCAGGCGCCGCAATCGATCAGGTGATTGACGTTGGCGCCATAGGCGCCCTCGGCATTGCCGAACACGCGCAGCGCCGCATCGGCGAGCTCGCCGCCATGCGCGGCCTGGAAGGCGAGCGCGTGCTTGCGCACGTAGTTGCTCTCGACCGGCTCGTCGGCCGATGCCGCGAGCAGCGCGGCTTCCGCGAGCAGCTTGGTCTGCAGCGGCATCAGGTCGCGGAAGATGCCGGAGAGTGTGATCACGACGTCGATGCGCGGCCGGCCGAGCTGCTCCAGCGGGATCAGCTTGGCGCCGCAGAGACGGCCATAGCTGTCATGCCGCGGGGCGGCGCCCATCAGCCACAGCGCCTGCGCGATCGGGCCGCCCTCGGTCTTGAGATTGTCGGTGCCCCACAGCACCAGCGCGATCGTCTCCGGCAGTTTGTGGCCCTCGCCGGCATGGCGGGCGAGCAGCCGCGCGACCTGGCGCTCGGCATCCTTGAGCGCGAAGGCGCTGGGGATGCGGAACGGATCGAAACCATGCAGATTGCGCCCAGTCGGCAGCACGTCGGTGTTGCGCAGCAGATCGCCGCCGGGCACGGGACGGATATAACCGCCATCGAGTGCGTGCAGGATCGCCGGCGTCTCGCTGTCGGTGGCGAGCAGACGGTCGAGCTCGCTACGCTTGGCCTGCTCGGTGATGCCGGCGAGGTCGAGCAACTCGGCGCGCTGTTCTGCCGGCGGCGGCGAACCGACGACATGCAGGCCGTGTGGGATCAGCGAATATTCCAGCTCCAGCACGCTTGCCGAGAGCCCGCCGATGCTGGCGTCGCGCTCGTCGCCCCATAGCGGCTCGGCCGCGGCGAGGTCGACCGCCGCCGCCTGCGCCTGGATCAGCGCCGCGCTGTCGTCCCTCACCTGCTCGGTCGCGTCCGGCGACAGATTGCGCCAGGCATCGAGCGAGGATTTCAGATCGGCGAGACCCTTGTAGAGCCCCGCGCGCGTGATCGACGGTGTGAGATAGCTGACCAGCGTGGCGCCGCCGCGGCGCTTGGCGAGCGCGCCCTCGGAAGGGTTGTTGGACGCATAGATGTAGAAGTTCGGCAGGTCGCCGATCAGCCGCTCGGGCCAGCACTCGGCCGAGAGACCGGCCTGCTTGCCCGGCATGAATTCGAGCGCGCCATGCGTGCCGAAATGCAGCACGGCGTTGGCGCGGAAATCCTCGCGCAGCCAGCGATAGAACGCGGCGAAGGCATGGGTCGGCGCGAAGCTGCGTTCGAACAGCAGCCGCATCGGATCGCCTTCGTAGCCGAACGCCGGCTGCAGGCCGACGAACAGGTTGCCGAACTGCTCGCCGAGCACCAGCAGGCTGGCGCCGTCGGTCTGATGGCGGCCGGGCGCCGGCCCCCATTGCTTCTCGATCTCGGCGAGATGGCGCTCGCGCCGGACATGCTGATCGACCGGAATGCGCGCGGCGACATTGGCGACCGTGCCGAAGCGCTCGGCATTTCCCTTCAGCACGCGCGCACGGAGCTCATCGACATCAGCCGGAACATCGATCGTGTAACCGGCGGCGCGGAGCGAGTTCATCACATTGAAGAGCGACTCGAACACCGAGAGATAGGCTGCGGTGCCGGCGCTGCCGCCGTTGGGCGGGAAGTTGAACAGCACAGTTGCGATTTTGCGCTCGGCCCGCGCCGAACGGCGCAGCTCGACCAGCTTGGCCACGCGCGCAGCGAGTTGCGCCGCGCGCTCCGGCAGGCTCGCCATGTCACGCCCGTCATCGGCCATCGCCGAGCGGCCGCCGAACACCGTCGGGCCGACCGCGCCGTCGAGCTCGGGGATCGCCACCATCATCGTGGCTTCGACCGGCGTGAGCCCGCGCGCATCGTCGTGCCACTGCTCGACCGTCTGGAACTCCAGGGGATGGGCAGCGATCAGCGGGACGTCGAGTCCGGCCATGACTTCTTCGGCGGCGCGCGCGTCGTTGTAGGCGGGGCCGCCGACCAGCGAGAAGCCAGTGAGCGACACCACGGCATCGACGGTCGAGACGCCATCCTTCTTGAAATAGGCTTCGATCGCCGGGCGGGAGTCGAGCCCGCAGGCGAACACCGGGATGACCGTGAGGCCGCGCGCCTCGAGCGCCGCGATCACGCCATCATAATGCGCGGTGTTGGCGGCGAGCAGATAAGAGCGCATCAGGAGGACGCCGACGCGGCCGACCGGCTTGGCCAGTGCCGGCAGCTGGTCGGCACGCTCCACGATCCGCTGCTGCAGCCGCGGGTGATAGAGGCCGACATCCGGATAGGTCACGGGTTCGGCCGCGTTGAGCTTGCCGCGCAGCGACGCGCGCGGCCCGTCGGCGTAGCGGCCGACCAGGAAGCGCACCATGTTCGCAAAATTCTGCTCGGAGCCGGCGAGCCAATATTGCAGGGTGAGGAAATAGGCGCGCAGGTCCTGCGCGGTGCCGGGGATGTAGCGCAGCAGACGCGGCATTCGCTGCAGCATCTTCATCTGGCTCTGACCGCTGGCGCTGTTGCCGGAGCGGTTGCTGCCGCGCAGCCGCTTCAACAGGCCGAGCACGCCGGTGGCCGAGCCCGACATGGTCAGCTTGCCGAGCCGGGTCAGGCGCACCACCTCGCTCGCCGACAGGCAGCCGATCATCGCGTCACAATGGTCGCGGCGAGCCTGCAGCGCCGGCAGCACCGGCTGGATATGGTCTTCCATGAACAGCATGGTGGCGACCACGATGTCACCGGTCGCGATATCGGCGAGGCAATGCGCGAGCGCGTTCGGATTGCAGCCCCACTCGTCGGCCGCGTGCACCTTGAGATCGAGGCCGGGCAGCTCCGCCTGCAACGCCGTGCGCGCACGCACGGCAGCCGAGGCGAGATGGCTGTCCATCGTCACGATCACCACCCGGATGGGTGTGACGTCAGCGACCGAAATGCGCTTTGGCATCGTACAAGGTCTCGAGTGTGATCAGGTTGACGTTGCGCTCGCGCGCATAGCGTTCGGTGTTTCGGCGCGCCTTGCCTCGCACGAAAAAGGAATCTTGGTCAGCTCGCGCTCGGCGTCGGACGCCCAGGCGAGCTCGGTTGAGGTGACGGTTTCGACGACGCGCAGCTGCGGCTGCTGCGGCGGGGTCGCTGGTGCGGCGCCGAGATGCGACGGCGCGTGATCGGCAAACTCGTGGTCCTCGCGGAACATGCCGAGCAGATGCTCCTCCAGGCCCATCATCAGCGGATGCACCCAGGTGTCGAACAGCACGTTGGCGCCTTCGAAACCCATCTGCGGCGAGTAGCGCGCCGGGAAATCCTGCACGTGGCACGGCGCCGAGATCACCGCGCAGGGAATGCCGAGCCGCTTGGCGATGTGGCGCTCCATCTGCGTGCCGAGCACGAGCTCGGGGCGGAGCTCGCCGACGCGGGCCTCGACTTCCAGGTAATCATCCGTGATCAGCGGCTCCACGCCGTAGATCGCAGCGGCCTCGCGGATCTCGCGGGCGAATTCGCGCGCATAGGTGCCGAGGCCGACGACCTCGAAGCCGAGCTCCTGCGTCGCGACGCGCGCCGCGGCCACCGCGTGAGTGGCATCGCCGAAGATGAAGACGCGCTTGCCGGTGAGATAGGTCGAGTCGACCGAGCGCGAGTACCAGGGCAGCCGGCTCTCGTTGCGCGCCAGCACCGGCGCGGCATCGACGCCGGCGAGGCTCGCGACCTCCGCAATGAAGTCGCGCGTCGCACCGACGCCGATCGGGATCGTTCGCGTAAAAGGCTGGCCGAACTGGCGGTTGAGCCATTGCGCCGTCGTCAGCGCGATCTCGGGATAGAGCACGATGTTGAAATCGGCTTGAGGAAGGCGGGCGAGATCTGATGGCGTCGCGTTCCACGGCGCGACGACGTTGATCTCGATGCCGAGCTCCACAACCTGCCTGGTCACTTCCGCGAGGTCGTCGCGGTGACGGAAGCCGAGCGCCGTCGGACCAAGCAGGTTGCAGACTGGACGGGCGCCTGTCTTCCTTTCACGGCGGGGGAGCCATCAGCGGAAGACGCAGCCAACGCCCGTACAATCCGATAAAGCGTTTCCGAGGCGCCCCAATTCTCCTTGCGCTGATACGCCGGCAGCTCGAGCGGGATCACCGGAATCGGAAGCTTCAAGGCCTGCGCCAGCCCGCCGGGATCATCCTGGATCAGCTCGGCGGTGCAGGACGCGCCAACCAGCATCGCCTGCGGCTGGAAGCGCTCGTAAGCCGCGCGCGCCGCGCTCTGCAAGAGGTCCGCAGTGTCGCCGCCGAGATCGCGGGCCTGGAACGTCGTGTAGGTGACCGGCGGACGGCGGTCGCGGCGCTCGATCATCGTGAACAGGAGATCGGCGTAGGTGTCGCCCTGCGGCGCGTGCAGCACGTAGTGCACGTCGCGCATCGCGGTCGCGATGCGCATCGCGCCGATGTGCGGAGGTCCTTCATATGTCCAGACCGACAGCTGCATCTCACACCGCCAGTCGCGTTTGCCGCAGCAAGGGCCGCGCGAACAGCTCGGCGAGATCGCCGGCCTGCTCGAAGCCTTGAATCGGCGTGAAGATCAGCTCGATCGACCATTTGGTGGTGAGACCCTCGGCCTCCAGCGGATTGGCGAGGCCGAGCCCGCAGACGACGAGATCGGGACGCGCGGCGCGGCAGCGGTCGAGCTGCCGCTCGACGTCCTGGCCCTCGCTGAGCTGCGTGCCTTCCGGCAGCAGCGCCAGCTCGGAGGCGAGATGATCGCGATGCAGATAGGGCGTGCCGACCTCGACCAGCTCCATGCCGATCTCGCGCGCGAGGAAACGCGCCAGCGGGATCTCGATCTGCGAGTCCGGAAACAGGAAGACGCGCTTGCCGGCGAGCTGCGAGCGGTAGCGCGCCAGTGCGCGCTCCGCCCGCGCCTTCAGCGGCGCGATGGTGCGCTCGACATGGGCGCGCGACACGCCGAAGGCGTCGGCGGCGGCTGCGAGCCACAGCGCGGTGCCTTCGCCGCCGAGCGGAAATGGCGCAGCGATGCGGCGGCAACCGCGCTCCTCGAGCGCACGCGCGGTGTCGCAGAGGAAGGGCTGCGCCAGCAGCACACGCGTCTCCGGCCCGATCGCGGGCAGCTCCGAGGAGCGGCGCGGCGGCAGGAAGGAGACCTGGTCGATGCCGAACGCCGCAAAGGTCCGCCTGAACTGGCCCTCGACGACGTCGGCAAGCGCGCCGACCACGAGCAGCGATGGCCGCGCAACCCGATCGGCTGCGGGGAGCACCGGCACCAGCGACGCGAGGCAGGCATCCTCGCCCTGGGTGAACGTCGTTTCGATGCCGCTGCCGGAGTAGTTGAGCACGCGCACATCAGGTGAGAAGCGCTGCGACAGCCGCAGCGCCGCGCGTGACAGGTCGAGCTTGATCACTTCCGACGGGCAGGAGCCGACCAGGAACAGCAGCTTGATCTCGGGACGACGCGCCAGCAACTGGCCGACGATGCGGTCGAGCTCGTCATTGGCGTCGACGAGGCCGGCGAGATCGCGCTCCTCCATGATGGCGGTGGCGAAGCGCGGCTCGGCGAAGATCATCACGCCGGCGGCCGACTGGATCAGATGCGCGCAGGTGCGCGAGCCGACGACGAGGAAGAACGCGTCCTGAATCTTTCTGTGCAGCCAGACGATGCCGGTCAGGCCGCAGAACACCTCGCGCTGGCCGCGCTCACGCAGCACGCCGTCCGGCGAGGACGCCGATGTCACGGCACAGGCTTGCACATGAGTATTCATGACGCGCGCTCCGCACCGACCTGCGCCATCGCCTCGTCCTGCAGCCGCGCCGCGCGCAGCTTGAGCAGGAATTGCGCGGCGTTGATCGCGTAGGCGGCGTAGGCGGCGAGCACGAGCAGCATCTGCTGCTGGGCGCTGCCGATATGGCCGACGATCGCGGCGAGGTAAGCCGTATGCAGCGCGATCACCAGCATCGAGAACACGTCTTCCCAGAAGAACGCCGGTGCGAACAGATAACGTCCGAACACGACCCGCTCCCAGATCGAGCCGGTGATCATGATGGTGTAGAGCAGCGCGGTTTTCAGAATGACGGAGGCGGTGGCGAGCCACAGGCCCTCGCCGCTCGCGAGATAGCGCGACACCAGGCCGAGGCTGATCAGGAAGACGAGAAATTGCAGCGGCGCGAGAATGCCCTGCACCAGGGTCCACGGCGTGGCGTCGCGCCGACGCTTTTCCTCTGGAGTGTAAAGCGCTTGCCGCTTTGCACGCGGCGCCTGTTCAGGTGCGAGGCAGAGCTGGCTCCAGAGCCATGGATCAGTAGCGGATGTGAACTGGGCGTCACACGATGTGTAAAGATGATTTGACAACATCGGTGCCCAGTGATGCGATGATGACAACCACAGGGGGATTTGTGGTGCACCGCACTCGGCCCGGTCCACGTTACGTTGTGCAGTTCGCAGGTGGCGCATCGCAAATCCCCGAGTGCGAGCCCGATGGGGAAACGCTAGACCTGGGCAGGAAGAGTGTCAATCAAAATTGACGTCAAATAATATTGACGCAACGAGTGACGTGCGCTCATATGGAGGGGAGGCGCTTATGACCGAGCTCAATGAGACAGCCCGATTTCCGCGAGCCCGCTTTCGGACGAAGCGCGGGCGGCCCGGCTTTCATTCGCCTGCATCGCCGCGCATCATCGCGCCGCTGCGCAACACACGTCATCCCCAACTCAACGACGCGATCGAAGCCGAGATCATTCCGCGACTCGTGATGGCCCATGCCTCCGCGCTGGAGCGCGTCCCGGCGATCATCACGGCCTCGGCGCAGGAGGCGGCTGATTTCGCCGAACTCGTGCTGGATGCGGACGACGTTGCCGCAGTGGCCTGCATCCAGGCGCATCGCGATCACGGCGAGACCCTGGAGCGCATCTATCTCGACCTCCTGGTCCCCACCGCGAACCATCTGCGCCATCTGTGGGCGGACGACGAGCGCGACTTCGCCGACGTCACGCTCGCGCTGTGGCGGTTGCAGCAATTGCTGCGGCATTTCAGCTCGGCCTTCTGCGCCGAGCTCTCGGTCGCGCCCGCGGGGCTGCGCGTGCTGCTGACCACGGCGCCGGGCGACAGAACGCGAGCTGGGCCACATGATGTTCGGTCTCGTGCTGGCGGGCGAGTTCTTCCGTCGCGACGGCTTCGAGACCTGGATCGAGCCGGACACAGCCGATCGCGGCTTCGTCGAGACGCTGCGCTCGCAGTGGTTCAACGTCGTCGAGTTCTTCGCCAACAGCGACAAGAAGCTTGACGATCTCGCCTCAAACATAAGGATGGTCCGGCGCGAGTCCTCCAACCAGGACGTCGGCGTGCTGGTCTGCGGTCCTGCTTTTATTGAACGGCCTGAACTCGTTCTCCTGGTCGGTGGCGACGGCGTCGTCTCCGATCCGAGCAGAGAGGCTTCGCAAGCCCGGCACGTCGTCAGTCTTCTGACCGAACGGCGATAGCTGAGGGTGCAGTGAAGATGAATGCTGGAACGAGACTTGCCGCGCGAAGGCTCCTTGACTGGGAGGACAACGGCGTTGGTGAGGGCGTTCAGAGCTCCGAAAGAGTCGCTTGGCGACCTCAATGCGGATGTTGCGGGCATGCTGGTGGCCGCAGCGTCCGACATTGCGCTCGCGCTCGACGCCGACGGCAACATTCAGGACCTGGCTTTTCAACAAGCCGGCCTGCCGCTTGAACTGAGAAACACAGACGCGTGGATCGGCCGATCCTGGCAAGCAACAGTGTCCGAGGAAAGCCAGACCAAGCCAGAGCTGCTGCTCGCCGAAGCCTCCCAGCGCAAGGTGTCGCGCTGGCGCGAGGTGCGTTATCCGGCCGCGCGCGGGCCTGACATCCCGATCCTGTTCGCGGTGGTGGCGATCAAGGGCGCGGCCCGCTTCATCGCGGTCGGCCGCGACGTGCGCGCCACCGCTGCCCTCCAGCAGAAGCTGATCGAGGCGCAGGTGGCGATCGAGCGCGATTACTCGCGCATGCGCAATGCCGAATCGCGCTACCGGATCCTGTTCCAGATCACGTCGGAGCCGGTCCTCATCGTCGATGCGGTGAGCCATCGCATCGTCGAGGCCAATCCGGCCGCGGCCGCCCTCCTCGACCATGGCGCCGCCAATCTGATCGGCAAGCTGTTTCCGGACGTGCTGCTGCTCGACGACACGGCGATATCGCAATCGCTGTCGCTGGCGATCCGCTCCCAGGGCAAGGTCGAGCGCGTCAGGATCAGGCTCGACGGCGGCCGCGACTATCTGCTCGACGGCACGTTCTTCCGGCAGGACAACTCGTCGCTGTTCCTGCTGCGCTTCTCGCCGCAGACCACGCAGCCTGCGCTTCCCAGGACCTCCGACGTCAACACCCAGCTCGTGCAATTCGTCGAATCGGCACCCGACGGATTCGTCATCACCGACATGGACGGCCGGCTGCTGCACGCCAACGCCACCTTCCTGCAGCTCGCGCAGATCGAGAACATGCATCGAGATCCTGGGCGAGACGATCGACCGCTGGATCGGCAAATCGGCGATCGACTTCTCCGTGATGCTGACCAATCTGCGCCAGCACGGCAGCGTGAAGCTGTTCTCCAGTGTCGTCCGCGGCGAACACGGCTCGCCGGTCGACGTCGAGATCTCCGCGACCACGGTCGGCGCGCCCGGCCAGGCCCGGCTCGGCTTCACTATCCGCAATGTCGGGCCGCGCATCTCCGGCGACGGCGCCGACCACGCCTTCATTCCGCGCTCGCGCGAGCAGCTCGCCGAGCTGATCGGCCGCGTGCCGCTCAAGGAGCTGGTGCGCGAGACCACCGACGTGATCGAGCGGATGTGCATCGAGACGGCGCTCAAGCTGACCGGCGACAACCGCGCGACCGCTGCCGAGATGCTCGGCCTCAGCCGACAGAGCCTCTACGTCAAGCTGCGGCGCTATGGCCTTGCCGAGCCGAGCGAAGAAGACAGCCAGTTGGAATAGGTGGAACAGTTGCAATGACCGAGATCGCGCCCGTCCCGCTTACTCCAAGGCTTCATCCCTCGGCCGTTCTCGAGCTGCTGAAGCCGATCACCTGGTTTCCGCCGATCTGGGCGTTCGGCTGCGGCGTGGTCTCATCAGGCGCGCCGCTCGCGCCGCGCTGGCCCACGGTGATCGCGGGCCTCGTGCTCGCCGGACCGATGGTGTGCGCCACCAGCCAGGCGGTCAACGACTGGTTCGATCGCCATGTCGACGCGCTCAACGAACCGGACCGCCCGATCCCTTCCGGCCGCATTCCCGGACGCTGGGGTCTCTACATCGCGCTGATCTGGACCGTGCTGTCGCTCGGCGTCGCCACCCTGCTCGGCACCTGGGGCTTTGCCGCGGCGACGCTCGGCCTCGCGCTCGCCTGGGCCTATAGCGCTCCGCCGATCCGGCTCAAGCAGAACGGCTGGTGGGGCAACAGCGCCGTCGGCCTCTGCTATGAAGGGCTGCCCTGGATCACGGCGGCGGTCATCATGAGCGCAGAGGCGCCATCCTGGCCGGTGCTCTCGATCGCGCTGCTGTATAGCGCAGGCGCGCACGGCATCATGACCCTCAACGACTTCAAGTCGATCGGCGGCGACCGCGTCAGCGGCGTCAACTCGCTGCCGGTGCTGCTCGGCGCCGAGAGGGCCGCGCGCCTCGCCTGCATCACCATGGCGCTGGCGCAGGTTGCGGTGCTGGCGCTGCTCATTGTCTGGAGCCGCCCGGCGCATGCCATGATCGTGGCCGCGCTGATCGCGGCCCAGCTGGTGCTGATGCGGCGCTTGATGACGAGATCCGCGCGAGCTCGCGCCCTGGTACAACGGGACCGGCGTGCTGCTCTACGTGCTGGGCATGCTGGTCACGGCCTTCGCGCTGGCGGGGTTGTCGGCATGAGCAGCGCTGCGCCCGCTCCTTTGTCCTGGTTCGGCATCGTCAGGCTGGGCCTGGTGCAGACCGCGCTCGGCGCGGTCGTGGTGCTGACTACTTCGACCTTGAACCGCGTGATGGTGATCGAGCTCGCTTTGCCGGCCATGATCCCCGGCCTGCTGGTCGCGATCCACTACGCGATGCAGGTGCTCAGGCCCTGGCTCGGTCATGGCTCCGATGTCGGCGGGCGTCGTTTCGCCTGGATCGTCGGCGGCATGGCCGTGCTCGCGGCCGGCGGCCTGCTGGCCGCCGCCGCCACCGCGCTGATGGCAACGCATCTCGCTCTCGGTCTCGCGATCGCCGTGGTCGCCTTCATCATGATCGGCATCGGCGTCGGCGCCGCCGGCACCTCGCTGCTGGTGCTGCTCGCCAAGCGCACCGCGCCGGCTCGGCGCAGCGCTGCCGCCTCGATCGCCTGGATCATGATGATCACCGGCTTCATCGTCACGACCGCGGTTGCCGGCAAGGCGCTCGATCCGTTCTCCGGCGAGCGGCTGATGCTGGTGTCCGGCACGGTGTCGGCGATCGCCATGGTGCTGACCTTGCTGGGTGTCTGGGGGATCGAGCAGCCGGAGATCGCAACTGAAACGACCTCCCCTGCTGCCCGGCGCTCCGGCTTCATGGAGGATTTCCGCGAGATCTGCCGGGAGCCGCAGGCGCGGCGCTTCGCGATCTTCATCTTCGTCTCGATGCTCGCCTACAGCGCGCAGGACCTCATCCTGGAGCCGTTCGCCGGCAGCGTGTTCGGCATGACGCCGGGCCAGACCACGCAGCTCTCCTCGGTGCAGCACATGGGCGCGCTGATCGGCATGATCCTGATGCCGGCGATGGCGAGCCTGCATGCCGACTGGCGGACGCGGCCGCAGCCCTGGATCATCGGCGGCTGTCTCGCCTCGGCGCTGGCGCTGCTCAGCCTGGTTGCCGCCGCCACCGTCGGCCCGGAATGGCCGCTACGCGCGTCCGTGCTGCTGCTCGGCATCACCAACGGCGTTTACGCCATCGCCGCGATCGGCGCGATGATGAACATGGTCAGCGAAGGCCGCGACAACCGCGAGGGCACGCGCATGGGCCTGTGGGGCGCCTCGCAGGCAATCTCGTTCGGCATCGGCGGCTTCGTCGGCACCGCGGCGGCAGACGCTGCGCGTCACCTGATGCCGTCGACCGCCTCGGCCTACGCGGCGGTGTTCGCCGCCGAAGCCGCCTTGTTCGTTCTCTCCGCCTGGCTCGCGATCTGGATCAAGCGCCCGCGCGAGCAGACGTCACCGCTTCAGCCACAGCCGGCCAACCAGGGAGCCTGACCGATGAGCCCCTCCTCCAGCCCGGAGACCTTCGACGCCGTGATCATCGGCGGCGGACCGGCCGGTGCCACGGCCGCCAATGATCTGGCCCGCCGGGGCCATCACGTTCTGCTGCTCGACCGAGCCGGCCGCATCAAGCCGTGCGGCGGTGCCATCCCGCCGCGGCTGATCGCCGAGTTCGAGATTCCCGACCATCTGCTGGTGGCCCGAATCTCGTCCGCCCGCATGGTGTCGCCGAGCAACAGGGACGTCGACATGCCGATCGACGGCGGCTTCGTCGGCATGGTCGATCGCGAGCACTACGACGAATGGTTGCGCGCGCGCGCCGCCCAAAGCGGCGCGATCCGCCGCACCGGAACCTTCAGCCATATCGCGCGCGACGACGACGGCAGGTCGGTGGTGCACTACGTCCGGCGCGTGGACGACGGCAGCGTGCGCGAGGACAGCGTGCGGACGCGCGCCGTGATCGGCGCCGACGGGGCGGTCTCGGCCGTGGCGCGCCAGTGCGTCCCCGAAGCCAGCGAGATGCGCTACGTGTTCGCGTATCACGAGATCATCCGCTCGCCGGACCGCAGCCATCCGGTGTTCGATGCCGCGCGGTGCGATGTCGTCTATCGCGGCCGGCTGTCGCCGGACTTCTACAGCTGGGTGTTTCCGCACGGACCGACCACCAGCATCGGCACGGGCAGCGCGCATAAGGGCTTTTCGCTGCGGGGCTCAGTCGCCGAATTCCGCAAGGCCGCCGCGCTCGACGATTTCGAAACCATCCGCCGCGAAGGCGCGCCGATCCCGCTGAAGCCGCTGTCGCGGTGGGACAATGGCCGTGACGTCGTGCTGGCCGGCGATGCGTCGGGCGTGGTGGCCCCGGCCTCCGGTGAAGGCATCTACTACGCGATGGCTGGCGGCCGCGCGGCCGCCGACGCCGTTGCCTTGTTCCTCGAGACCGGCGACGCAGCCGCCCTGGCGACGGCCCGCAAATCCTTCATGCGCAGGCACGGCGCCGTGTTCTTCATCCTCGGTCTGATGCAGCGCTACTGGTACACGAGCGACGCACGCCGCGAGCGCTTCGTTGCGATCTGCCGTGACAAGGACGTCCAGCAGTTGACCTGGGACGCCTACATGAACAAGGAATTGGTCCGCGCCAAGCCGCTGTCGCATGTACGCATCTTCTTCAAGAACATCGCGCACCTCACCGGGCTGGCGAGGGCCGCCTAGCGGCTCGCGCAATGGATGAGCTGTTTCACAGCCCGCATCTGGTCGACCTGATCCTCGCGGTGGTCGCCGTGGAGTTCGTCGCCGTGGCGTGTATCTGGCAGCGGCACCGCCGCGGCATCAGCCCGCTTGGACTGCTGCCGAACCTGCTCGCTGGCGTGTTCCTGCTGCTTGCTTTGCGCTGCGCGCTGACCGGAGCGCCCTGGTTCTGGCTGGCGGGATGCCTCGCCGCATCCGGCGTCGCCAACGCCGCGGATCTCCGGCAGCGCTGGCGGTGAGGCAGATCATCTTCTTGGATGGATTCAGTCGCTCCGCCAGCGGCGCGACGCTCTCACGCATGCCCGGCTGCTGACGGGCACCCAGAGCTGTCGTCCTCGCGAAAGCCGGAACGACAGCGGAGGGTATGGGATCCGTCGCGGACAGCCGCTCAGGACGTCAGCGGCGCGCCGACGCGGATCACTTCTTTTCGGCCGAGAACGTCTTCAGATACGCGATGACGTCCTTGCGCTGCTGCTCGTTGGCGAGCTTGAACACCATCTTGGTCGAGCCGGTGGCCTGATCCGCCTTGCCCTTGTCGGTGAGGAACTTCTTCAGGAAGGCGTTGGGATCCGGCAGGTATGCGAAGATATTGTCCTCGGTCCAGACGAGCCCTGCCTCGCCGGCATGCTTGTTCAGCTCCGAATAGGCAAAGCCCGGATAGGTCCCAGTGGGCCGGCCGACGACGCCGGTGAGCACCGGACCGACGGCGTTCTTCGCCTCCGGTCCGATCCGATGGCAGGTCATGCATTGCTTGAAAATCTGCTCGCCCTTGGCAGCGTCCCCGCCGTCCAGCGCGAACGCGGCGCCCGCCGACATTGCCGTCATGACCGCTGCAACCAATCCCAATCGAAGCATTATGCGACCTCCCGATGCGTCGTTTTGTTAGCCCATGTGGCTTGTCCCTTACAGGTAACAATGTCATGTGATCTTGTCATGCCTCGTTCAGGCGAAAGTGAGCGAATAAGTCGCAGCTCGAACATGCAATAGGCGCAGGGATACCAACGAAGACTGGATGCTCTGAAATAAGCCTTGACAGCGAGCGCCCTGCATGGGCTAACGACATTCTCAAGACTCTCAATACGTTAGCGGGATGGGGCGTAACGCCTTCAAAATGCGCGCCAAATGAACTGGCCGCGATCCCCCGAGCGTCTCAGAGGGTGCCAAGATAACGGGTGCCAAGACCATGGCCGAGTTTCACGGTCCACGACCCGACGTGACATTGCTGCTGGACATGGACGGCGTGATCCGTGAGGCGACGCTGTCGCCGAACATGTCAGCCGAGAATGTCGACATCTGGCTCGGCCGTCCCTGGTCCGAGATCGTCGATGATGCGAGCGAGAAGATCGAGCGCATCATGCAGGACACCAAGCGTACCGGCATTTCCGCGTTCCGACAGATCACGCAGCGGTTCCCGAGCGGTCTCGAGCTGCCGATGGAATTCACGACCGTGCTACTCGGCGGCCGGGCCGGCATGCTGGCGATCGGCAAGAACCTGCAGGCGGTCGCGGAGCTCCAGGCCCGGCTGATCTCGGCCCAGCAAACCATCGAGCGCGATTACTGGAAGCTGCGCGAGATCGAGACGCGCTACCGCCTGGTCATCGAGGATTCCAACGAGGCTGTGCTGCTGACGAAGGTGTCGGATCTGCGCATCGTCGAAGCGAATCGGACGGCGGCGGCTGCGCTCGGCGTTTCAAGCCGGCGCCGGGACAATCTGGTGGGCCGCGAGTTCCTGCAGGAGATCCCGCAAAAGGATCGCGAGCCGGTGGAGCTGATGCTGAGGCGCGTCCGCGACCAGGGCAAGGCGCCGGGCATCGTGATTCACCTCGGTGAGGACACCGCGCCCTGGATGCTCCGGGGATCGCTGATGACCAGCGAGACCGCGCCGATGTTCCTGCTGCAGATGGCGCCGATCGGCAAGGCCGCGCAGCCTGGTCCGCTTCCCGACGATCCCGAAGCGCTGATCGACAACCTTCCCGATGCCGTGATCAGCATCGATGCCACCGGCACCGTCAAGCGGGCCAATCGGGCCTTCCTGGAGCTGGTCGAGGTCGGATCGAAGGAGGCGCTGATCGGCGAGAAGCTGAGCCGGTGGCTGACGCGCCCCGGCGCCGACCTTTCGGTGCTGATCTCCAACGTCGAGCGCCATGGAGCCGTCCGGCTGCTGTCGACCACGATCCAAGGCGAGCTCGGAACCGAGACCGAGGTCGAGATCTCGGCCGCCGCCCATGGCCTCGACGGCCAGCGCCGGATCGGCCTGGTGTTGCGCAACATCGCCAGGCGATTGTCGGCCACGGCGGAGCATGACAATCTGCGGGTCGCCCTCGCCGGCCTCAACGAATCGGTCGGCAAGACACCGTTGCGCGACCTGGTGAGGAGCACGGTCGAAGTCGTCGAGCAGCATTACGTCCGCGCTGCGCTCGAGCTCGCCAACGGGAACCGGACGTCGGCTGCCGAAATTCTCGGCCTCAGCCGCCAGAGTCTTTACGCCAAGCTCGATCGGTATAATCTGGGCCAACTCGAAGAAAGCGACGAGGAAACCGAAAAGGGGAGATAGTTGCCCGTTCCGCTGACAACGCCGGCCTTCGGCCACGCTACTCTTGCGGATTGCGAGCGCGAACAGATTCATCTCGCAGGCTCGATCCAGCCGCACGGCATTCTGCTGGCGGTCAAGGAGCCCGACAACATCGTCATCCAGGCCAGCACCAATGCGGCCGCCTTCCTCAACACCGGCTCCGTGGTCGGCCGTCCGTTGCGCGATCTTGGCGGCGACCTTGCGCTGCAGATCCTGCCGCATCTCAACAGTCCCCTCCATCTGGCTCCGATGACCCTGCGATGCACCGCCGGGGCGCCGCCGCGCCGGGTCGACTGCACGCTTCACCGGCCTTCGAATGGCGGGCTGATCGTCGAGCTGGAGCCGGCGACGAAGACCACCAACATCGCGCCGGCGCTCGACAGCGCCTTCCACCGGATCACCTCGGCCTCATCGTTGCTCGGCCTGTGCGACGAGACGGCGACCATCTTCAGGGAGATCGCCGGCTACGACCGCGTCATGGTCTATCGCTTCGACGAGGACGGCCATGGCGAGGTGTTGTCGGAGCGGCGGCGACCGGATCTGGAGGCCTTTCTCGGCAACCGCTATCCGGCATCCGACATTCCGCAGATCGCGCGCCGGCTCTACGAGCGCAACCGGGTGCGTCTCCTAGTCGACGTCAACTACAGGCCAGTGCCGCTGCAGCCGCGCATCTCGCCGCTCAACGGCCGCGACCTCGACATGTCCCTGAGCTGCCTGCGCAGCATGTCGCCGATCCACCAGAAATACCTGCAGAACATGGGTGTCGGCGCGACGCTGGTGTGCTCGCTCATGGTCAGCGGAAGGCTGTGGGGACTGATCGCGTGCCATCACTATGAGCCACGCTTCGTGCCGTTCGACATTCGCGCGGCGGGCGAGGCGCTGGCCGAGACCTGCGCGATCCGGATCGCGGCGCTGGAGAGCTTTGCCCAAAGCCAGTCCGAGCTGGTCGTGCGCCGGCTGGAGCAGCGGCTGGTCGAAGCGGTGTCGCGCGACGGCGAATGGCAGGCGGCGCTGTTCGACGGCTCGCAATCGCTGCTGCAGCCGCTCGGTGCGAGCGGCGCGGCGCTGCTGTTCGAGGGCCAGGTCACGACCGCCGGCGACGTCCCGTCGACGCAGCGCATCCGCGATCTCGCGGCCTGGCTCGATCGCCGGCGCAACACTCCTGGAGCAGCCCCCGAGGGCTTGACGGCGACCAGCTCGCTGACGCTCGATGAACCGTCCTTTGCCGACATCCGCTCGATCGCCAGCGGCTTGATCGCCGCTCCGCTGTCGGCGAGCGAGGGCGAGTATCTGTTGTGGTTCCGGCCGGAGCAGGTGCGGACCGTGACCTGGGGCGGCGATCCGCTCAAGGCCGTCATCATCGGCGACGATCCGTCGGATCTGTCGCCGCGGCGCTCGTTTGCGAAATGGCATCAGCTGGTCGAAGGCAAGTCCGAGCCGTGGTCGAGCGCCGAGCTCGCCTCTGCCCGCGCCGTCAGCGAGACGGTCGCCGACGTGGCGCTGCAGCTCCGTTCGGTGCGCATGGTGATCGCGCAGGACCAGCTCGCCACGATCAGCGCCCAGGTGCTGCGGTCGGAGCAGCCGGTCATCATCGCCGATGTCGAGGGCCGCATCCTGCTGATGAACGAAGCGTTCGAGCAACAGCTGCGCGCCTCGCATCCGCACATCCTGCATCTGCGCGATCTCGGCAGCTACTGCACGGCGCCGGCGGAATTCCGCGCCAATCTCGACGACCTCATGCGCAACAAGCGCAGCTGGCGCGGCGAGCTGACACTGACGGGCGGCGCCTCGCCGCAACGGCCGCTGATGGTGCGCGCCGACCCGGTGATCGCGCCGTATGATCGCGTGCTCGGCTTCGTGCTGATCTTCTCGGACTTGACCGAGCGCAAGACCGCCGAGGCGGCCCGCGCGCGCTTCCAGGAAGAGATCGACGGCGCCCGCCGGCCGACCCTGCGGCTCGATCAGAGCGCAAGTCTGATCTACAAGGAGCTCGCCGCCTCCACCTTGGAGAACGCGCAGCTCGCCGCGCTCGAGGTGACGCATGGCGCACAGGCCGGCAGCATGCCGGAGATGCTGGAGAGCATCCGCAATTCGACCACGCGGACGCTGGAGATCCTCGAGCACCTGGTGTGGTATCGCTCGCAGAGCGAGGAGTGACGGCAGGCACAGCCCTTGTCCGGGCGACGTTGACTGCTTTTGTCCGTTGGACCCGATCTCTTGCCGCGCCGACGGGGTCTCACGCGATCGTACTCGACCAACCCGACGGCGAAGGATCGATCAGACATCCGCACATCACGTGCTCAGCCCCGCCGCCTCCTGCAGCGCTTGCGACAGCGCGATGTTCATTTCGAAAGCCAAGGCCGCCTCCTCGACGACGGTCTCATGCTCGTCCATCGCCGCGCCGGCCTGCTCCAGCGCGTTGCGGTAGTCGTCCTTGAACTGCGGGATGTCAGCGATCTCGGGGAATTCGTAGAACCACGTCGCCTCAGGCCGCAGCTCGAGCGAGCGCGCGAGAATCTTCTTGATGATCTGACCGCCGCTGAGATCACCGAGATAGCGCGTATAGGCATGGGCCAGCAGCCGATGGCCGGAGCCGGCTCCCGCTTCCTGGATGGCCCGGACATAGGCGATGGCCTCGGGCAGCAGCGGCAGATGGCTCGCATCGAACCACGCAAGATCAAGCTTGATCGCAGCACTGCGATGCAGCTCCGGCCGCACGAGGCGGCCTCGTCACCGGCGTCCCCTGATGGCGGAGCAGCTCCGCTTCGAGCGTCTCGTAGACCGGCAGCAGATTGCGCAACAACAACGCGTAGGCCTCTGGCGTGCCGCGCCCCCGCAACAGATCGGCGACGATGCCGGTCCGCTCCGCGGTCAGGTGGAGCGTCTTGGTACGCTCCCGCATCGCCTGCAAAAGACTGGCCGGGCGCGCGCTGCGTCCGGCCATCTCGATCTGATCAGTTTCAACTCCTGTCCAACATCTTTCGACCTGCAGGACTTCAGCGCATCGGCGCCAGCCCGTGTTTCACGCCCCAGTCGAACCAGCTGTCGACGACCGTGCCCGACAGTAGGATACCGATGCCGCCGGTCAAGGGACAAAGCACGGCGAACCACCACGCCCAGCGATGGATCGACTCGGCGGTGGCATTGAAGCCCATCGTCCAGCGCCAGAACAGCGCACCGCGCTCGAACGCCGTACCGCGATCGACGATCTGCTCGAGCTCACGCTCGCCGCCGTAGCGGCTGATCGCCAGCACCGTCGCGCCATGCATCGCGAACAGCAGCGCCGATCCGTACAGGAAGGCGATCGAGAGCATGTGGAACGGGTTGTAGAACAGGTTTCCGTGGGTGATGGAGAAGTTGTTGGTCCAGTCGAGATGCGGGAAGATGCCGAACGGCACCGCCTCGCTCCAGCTCCCCATGAAGATCGGCCGGATGAAGCCGAGCACCAGATAGAGCCAGATCGCCGCCGCGAACGCCCACGACACATGCGTGCCGAGGCCGAGCGCGCGGGCGCGGCGATAGGTGCGCGCCCACCACAGCAGGATCGACGTCGTCAGGAAGAAGCCGGCCATCAGCCACCAGCCGCCCTCCTGCAGCGGCGGGAAGATCTGCAGGCCGTATTCCGGCGCCGGCGGTTGCAGCGCCAGCCACGGGAACTGCCGGATGAACTCGAGCGGGCTCCAGTTCACCGAGGCCAGCATGTTGAGACCGATGATCTCGATCGCAACGAAGCCGGACATCAGCGAGGCGAGGCCAAGGAAGCCGAGATAGACCGGGCCGACCTGGGCGTCGCCGACCTTGCCGAACCAGTAGTTGAAGCTGCCCTTGCCGAGCCGCTCCCAGATTCCCGGCTCGATCGGGATGCCCGGGTAGATCGCACTACGAACTTGGATCTGTGTGAAGATGTTCTGGTATTGGGCCATGGTGACCTCCCCTTCAACTCATTGCGGCGACCAGATCGGGACCCTGCGCCACCACTCCCACCAGTCCGACCAGGCATTGCCTTCCGGCAGCAGCCAGGCGGGACCGGAGATGACGATGCACACCGCGCTGAAGAACACGGCCGACAGCGCCAGGAACAGGCCGACCCGGTGGATGCCGAGCGTGCCGACCGAATAGCCGATCAGATCGCGGAACATCGTGTTCTCGTGCTCCGGCGACTTCATCTCCTCACCCCGGCCCGGATTGCTGGCCGAGAGGATCAATCCGCCGTGC
Organism: Bradyrhizobium oligotrophicum; assembly: GCA_050641875.1. GTDB lineage: Bacteria > Pseudomonadota > Alphaproteobacteria > Rhizobiales > Xanthobacteraceae > Bradyrhizobium > Bradyrhizobium oligotrophicum_B. Next base: position 3,444,669 of record CP192619.1, on the reverse strand, counting down.
AGCGCGAGCGCGAGACACGTCGTGAAGAAGAACGTGATCGCGATCATGTGCGCGGGATTGTAGTGGAAGTTGCCGAACTGATAGCCGGTGTTCGACACCCAATCGAGATGCGTGATGATGCCGTAGGGAAACGCGTAGCTCCACGACCCCATCAGCACCGGACGGATCACCTCCAGCGTGAAATAGGCGAAGATCGCAAAGCCGAACGCGAACGGCACGTGGTAACCGATCGCGAGCTTTCGGCAGATCTCGACCTCCCGCAGCGCCCATGAGACGAATGCGCCGAGCGCGCACACCGTGATGAGCTGCCAGAAGCCGCCCTCCGTGAGGGGCGCGAACGAGAGCCCATATTTGGCGTCGGGCGGATTGATGCTGATCTGCCAGAGATTCCACGTCGGTCCGAGCGCCGTGGCGTAGAGGATCAGCGCCACGCCGACGAAGGTGAAGAAGATAGTCGTCACGCCGAAGAAGCCGACGTAGAACGGTCCGACCCAGAAATCGAAGAGGTCGCCGCCGATCAACGTGCCGCCGCGGACGCGGTATTTTCGTTCAAAGCTGAGCATTGCCATCGGTCCTGCCTCCGCTGCCCGTCGCGCGATATGCTACGTGTCGTGTCGTGAATTCGTTGGACGAGAGGATTTGGGAAGCGGGCGAACGGGGTCTGCCGCCGTCGCCCGTCCGCCTCCCTCTGGTCGTCGAGCTGTCAGCTGAGCTTCAGCGGGGTCGCCGGCTCGGAGATCGACGACGTCTTCGCTGCACGCGGCCCCTCCAGCCAGTTGAACCGGTTGGTGCTGAGCAGGATGAAGTGAATCACCAATGCCAGCCCGAACAGGAACACGCCGAGAGCCACGAGAACCCTGCGGGGATCGAACAACAACCACAAGCGCCACATAGTTTTCTCCTTTCGATCAGGTCAGGTAGGAGAGCGCGAGACTGGCGTAGTGGGTCACCCCGTCCAGCGCCGCCGCCTTGTAGCCGGTCGGCCCGGGCAGCCAGGGACGCCACATCCAGGCGAGAATGTGGGCGACGATCGCAACCGCCGTGAAGACCACAAAGCTCGTCATGAAGATGCTATGGAATTCCCTCGCCTCCGCTTCGGTCAGCCCCGACAGAGAGCCTCCCTTGTTTGGTACGTCCACCATAGTGGTACCTCCTGGTGTTGGCCTTTCGGCCGGATGCCACTCACCGAGATGAGCGGCGTCGATGCGCCATCCCGTCGCCGGGATGACATCCATGCGGCGAACCGCACGAATTCCTTGCAAGACTTGCGGAGCTCGACCTCACAGCCCCGAAACTCGAAACCGCGGGGCGCGTCACAGCCCCATGAAGGACGAGGTCGCGCAGTTCGCGGCCTTGAGCCGCGCCTCGCCGAAGATCGCGCCGAGCGGCGCCGGACGATGGCCCGTGATGACAGAGCCGATCCGGCGCAACACGCCCTCGACCATCAGCACGGTGAAGCACACCGCGTAGACCAGGAGATAGTCGATGCGCTCGCGCGATCTCGGCGCGACGTCACGATCCATGCGTTCGTATAACGACATCGTCCTCTCCCTCTCCGCTATTCCCGTGCCTTACGCGGCCTTGCCCGTTGTGAGCTGCGACCGCGCCTGCGCGAGAACATCCTCCGTCACCTTGTCCAGACCCGCCTCGCGCGCACCGCGCTCGGCGGCGTCGCGCAGCCGCTTGGCCGCCGAGATCCGCACCAGCACCGGCTGCGTCTCGATGATCTGATCGAGCGCGAGCTTGGCCCCGTCATCCCATGGCAGCTCGCGCTCGAGCCGCGCCGGCGTCGCCGCGATCTGGTCGAGCTGGGTTGCGAGCGGCAGGATGTTGAACAGCGCATCGAACAGCGCGTTGCAGACCTCCTGCACGACGTAGGTTGCCCCCGCATAGCCCATGAACGGCGTGCCGGTGTGGCGCCTGATCACCGTGCCCGGGAAGGACGCCGGGATGTAGATCGCACGGTTGCCGGCTTCCGCCGCATACATCCGCTCATTGGTGCTGCCGAACAACACCAGCGGCGGCCGCTCGTGGATAAGCTTGCGGATGGCATCATTGTCGGTCTTGGCGCCGGCGCAGCGTGAGATCGCAAAACTGCACGGCAGCCCGAGCTCGGTCTCCAGGAAATTGCGCAGGCCCCGCGCGTAGGTCTCCGAAGCGACGATGCCGAAGCTCGCCGTGCCGAAGAAGTCCTGCGTCACCGAGCGCCACAGGTCCCACAGCGGCTTGATCGTCGTATGCTTCTCCCGGGTGATGAACGGCTCGGGATCGAGGCCGAGCATCCCGCCGAGTGAGCGTAGGAATTTCGTCGTCGAATGCAGCCCGATCGGCGCCTGCAGATAGGGCCGCTCCAGCGTCTCGCACAACAGACGGCCGAACTCGCGATACATGCAGACGTTGACGTCGGCATCGACCAGCTTTCCAACATCGGCGAGATGGCTGCCGAGCGGGAACATCATGTTGATCTCGGCGCCGATGCCTTCGACCAGGCGGCGGATCTCGGCGACGTCCGAGGGCATGTTGAAGGTGCCGTAGATCGGCCCGATGATGTTGACCCTGGGCTTCTCGCCGTCCTTGCGCGGCTTGCGCTCCGGAATCTTGCGCAGGCCGTATTCGCTCCACAGCCAACTCAGCGCACGGTTGGCGCTCTGCCACTGATCCTCGTCGATGGTTCGCGGCAGGAAGCGCTTGATGTTGGAGCCTTCGGGCGTCACGCCACCGCCGATCATCTCGGCGATCGAGCCGGTGACGACGACCGCGGGAAGATCGGGATCGAGCGCGCGACGCGCGCGCTTCATCGCCTGCTCGGTGCCCTTCTGGCCGAGTTCATCCTCGCCAAGCCCTGTCACGACGATCGGCAGCTCGTGCGGCGGCAGGCCGTCGGTGTAGTGCAGCACCGAGGTCACCGGCAGGTTCTCGCAGCCCACGGGGCCGTCGATGATGACCTGCAGGCCCTTGATCGCGGCGAACGCGTAGACCGCCCCCCAATAGCCGCCGGCGCGATCGTGATCGAGGATCAGCATCACACCATCTCCTCGGACTTGCGCTTCTTGGCCTGCGCCGCGACCGCCTTGCGGAACTTGTCGCGGAATTCAGGACGCGCGACAGGTGTGCCCTGCCACACGCCCGCGGCATCGCCCTCGCCGACACCTTCGAAGAACTCGCGCATCTCGTCGAAGCGCGCCTTGCCGCCGATGGCGGCATTGACGACCTGCGCGAGCGAGCCGGCGCCGGAGACGCCGAACAGCGGCCGGGCCGAAATCAGATTGGTGAAGTACAGCGACGGAATCGCACGCGCCTTGGCCTTCTGCACGACCGGCGTGGTGCCGATCGCGAGATCGGGCGCGAACTCGTCGACCGCCGCGAGATCCTGCTCCAGCGAGGCACGGTACTGCACATGCACGCCGCGGCTCTCCAACCAGGCGCGGTCGGCCTCGGACCAGCGCGTGCGCGGGCACGCCGTGCCGACATAGCGCAGATCGGCGCCGCTCTCGACCAGCAGACGCCCGACCAGCAGCTCCGAGCCTTCGTAGCCTGACAGCGTGATGCGGCCGCGAATGGGGGTTGCCGCAAGCGCGCCGCGGATCGCCGGCAGCGCCGCATTCTTCGCCGCATCGATCTGCGCACGGCCGACGCCGCAGACCTGGCCGACCGCTTCCAGCCAATCCGCCGTGCCGTCGCAGCCGACCGGCGCCGAGCCGATGATGGGACGGCCGGCCGCCTCGAACTCGCGGATCGAGGCCGTGTAGAACGGATGGATCGCCGCGACCGCCGCGCAGTCCAGCGCGCCGTACAGTTCGCGCCATTCGCGCGTCGGCACCGTGGGGCCCGCGGCCAATCCGAGCGGCGCCAGCAGCGATGCCGATGCCGACCGGATCGGCCGGAAACATTTCGCCGAGCAAGGTGATGGTCGGCTTGTCGCCACGCGGCGCACGCGGCGCCTGCACCGGGCCCTGCTCCGCCTCGCGACGCGCGTAGTTCAGCATCGCGCCGGCCAGCACGTCCTTGGCCTCGGCATGCGTCGGCACGCCGAAACCCGGCACGTCGATGCCGATGATGCGGACGCCGTTGATCTCCTTCGGCAGGATCTGCAGCGGCACGCCCGAGGCGGTGGGGACGCAGAGATTGATGATGACGACGCAGTCATAGTTGGCGGGATCGGCGAGCTTGAAGACGGCCTCGCGGATGTCCTCGAACAGTTTTCCGGTGACCAGCGTCTCGGAATTGAACGGGACATAGCCGACGCTGCGCCGCGCGCCGTAGAAGTGCGAGGTGAAGGTGAGGCCATAGACGCAGCAGGCCGAACCCGACAGCACCGTCGCGGTGCGGCGCATGCGCAGGCCGACGCGGAGCGAGCCGAACGCCGGGCACATGCTCTGCGGCTGATCGTGCGGTCCGGCCGGATAGTCGGCCGCGTAGCGGGCGAGCACCTCGCTCTTGCCAGCGGCATCGGCCGCGCGCTTGAGCTCGGCCTTTCCGGCGTGGCAGCCGAGCGCCTCGGGCTGCGCCGGTAGAAGGCCTGCCTCTGCACCGCTCTGCGCGCTGATTGCCTGATGGACCACAGGATCGCTCATTGCATTACATTCCGCTCGCCAGCCGATCCCATCACACGTTGTCGTAGATCACTTCGAGCGACGGCCTGGCTACCGCGGTGCTGCCGCACATGTCCTCTAGCGTCGCCTTTTCGAGCACGACGTCGCGGCCGACCTCCGAGGCCTTGAACAGGCCGAGCAGGCCGTCATGGGTCAGGGGATGCGGATGCTGTGGCGGCGCCTCCGCGACGTTCTGAGCGAGATGCTCGAACAGCGGCGCCCACGGCGTGCCGGGCCGGCCGATGATCTGATAGCTCGCGCTCTTGCGGCGGATGTCGTCGTCGGCCGGGATCGAGGCCAGCACCGGAATGCCGGCGGCACCGGCGAAGGCCGCGGCCTCGCCGGTGCCGTCGTCCTTGTTGATGACGATGCCGGCGACGCCGACATTGCCGCCGAGCTTGCGGAAATACTCCACCGCCGAGCAGACGTTGTTGGCGACATACAGCGATTGCAGATCGTTGGAGCCGACGATGATGACCTTCTGGCACATGTCACGCGCGATCGGCAGGCCGAAGCCGCCGCAGACGACGTCGCCGAGGAAGTCGAGCAGCACGTAGTCGAAGCCCCAATCGTGGAAGCCGAGCTTCTCGATCAGCTCGAAACCGTGGATGATGCCGCGTCCGCCGCAGCCGCGCCCCACTTCGGGGCCGCCGAGTTCCATCGCGAACACGCCGTCGCGCTTGAAGCAGACGTCGCCGATCTTGACCTCCTCGCCCGCGAGCTTCTTCTTCGACGAGGTTTCCAGGATGGTCGGGCAGGCTCGGCCGCCGAACAGCAGCGAGGTGGTGTCGCTCTTCGGATCGCAGCCGATCAAGAGCACCTTCTTGCCCTGCTGCGCCATCATGTAGGACAGGTTGGCGAGCGTGAAACTCTTGCCGATGCCGCCCTTGCCGTAGATCGCGATGATCTGCGTAGTTTTCCGCGGCGCAGCCGTCGTGGGCGCATCCGGCTCGATCGCCGCTTCGGCGCGCAGGGCATCGGTCATCTCACTGATCTTGGTCGGGGCATTCATGCGGCGGCTCTCCAGTCCAAGACCATTTTGAGACACGACGGATCATCGAACGCGGTCCGGTAAGCGCTCTCCGCGGACAAGGCGTCGGCGTGGTGGGAGATCAGCCCGTCCAGCGACAGCCTGCCGGTATCGATGAGATTGCGCACAGCGAGCAGATCCTCGTGCTTCCATTCGGCGGCGACGCGGATCGCCGCCTCGCGCATGAAGGCCGGCGGGTAGGAGAAGGAGAGCGGCGCGCTGTAGAAGCCGGCGAGGATGATCTCGCCACGGGGCGCCAGGCGGGCAATGAGGCCGTCGAGCAGGCCGGCATCGCCGCTGGCATCGAAGATCAGGCGATAGTCGCGTCTGCTGTCCTCTGCGGGATCGATGACGCGATAGCCCGTCGCGCCAACGGCGCGCTCCGGATTGCTCTCCCACACCACGGGCGGATCGCCGCCCATCGCCACGATCAGCCGCGCCAGCAGAACGGCCGAGCACGCCGTGGCCGACCACGCATTCCGCCCGGCCGTCACCACCGATCGACAATGCATGATAGGCGGTGGCCGCCAGTGCCAGCAGCACGCCGCGCTGGCCCGTGGTCTCGTCGATCGCAACAATGCGCTGTGCGGGAACGTTGAGACGCGAGGCGGCGGCGCCAAACAGGCTCCTGACCTCGCCAAAGCAGCGCGCTGCGCCCGGCACGAACACGCGCTCGCCTTTGCGAAAACCGGAGTGCGGCGCGGCGTGCGCAACGCGGCCCACCGCCTCGTAGCCCGGTACGAGCGGATAGCCCATGCCCGGAAATTGCGGCATGCGGCCTTCGTACAGCAGCCGCTCGGTGCCGGTGCTGATCGCGCTCCATTCGATGTCGACGGTCAGGCAGTCCGGGGCATCCGCCAGCTGCAGCTGTTGCAGCGACAACTCCCTCGGCCTCCCCAGTACGACGGCGATCGCGTCCATAGCCCAACTCCCCGGCGACGCCCGCTTAGTTACGGACGTGAGGTTAGTCCGACTGCTGGGAGTGTCAATATATATTTACAGTTTGAGTGTCAGCTTTTCGCGACAATCACGCTCGCGATCAGCGGGATCCGGCTGCGAAGCACTCGCACCTGCGAAAAACCCGCCGCCTGGAGCAGCTCGCGCAAGCGGGCGGCGCCGCGCGGCCGCCCCTGCCCCATCGCGCGGAGATAGATCTCGAAATAGGCGCTGACGCCGTCGCTGCCGCCGGCCGCCTCGCGCATCGGCTCGCCCAGCAGCAGCACGCCATCGTCGGGCAAGGCGGCGCGCACCTTCACGAACAACCGCGCCACGGCGTCGTCGTCGTGATCGTGCACGACACGAATCAGCGAGATCACGTCGGCGCCGGTGGGGAGCGGATCATCGTAGAAGCTGCCCGGGTGGATCGTGACGCGATCGGCGAGCCCGGCCTTGGCGAGACGCTCCTGCGCGATCGCGGCGACCCCGGGCAGATCGAACAGCTTGAGCTGCAGCTGCGGCGCAGCCCGCGCCGCTGCAGCGAGGAAGCTGCCGTCACCACCGCCGACATCGAGCAGGCAGCGATGGCCGCTCAGGGGATAGGCTGCGAGGACGACGTCCGCGATCATCGGCTGCGACGCCGCCATCAGCGCCGTGTAGGGCGCGACGCTATCGCGTGTCAGCGCATCGCCGGTCCTGTCCAGGGCATACGGCCAGTACTGTGCGAGCCGGCGCTCGCGGTCTTGTCCGCGCAGCAGCGCCACGGGATCGGTCAGATCGGCATACAGCGCGGCGTGATGTCGAACCATGGCGGCGATGCCGGGATTGCCGAGCAGCGCCGCGCCGAGCGGCCCGAGCCCGTAGCGCGCCGCGCCGCGGCGCTCGAGCAGCTGAAGCGCGGACGCCGCCTCGCACAGGCTGAGCATCGCGTCGGGGGCCATCGCCGCGCGCGACGCCAGTGTCGCAACATCGCAGGGGCCCGAACGCAAGCCTTCGAACAGATCGAGCTGCACACAGGCCGCCAAGGTCTGCGAATAGACGAAGCCGGCGCAGAGATCGAACAGCTCCGCGGCACGCTTGCGCGCGATCGGCCGCGTCAGCGGAAACGCCGCCGCCCAGCGCTGGAACGCCGCACTTGCCAGCAGCGCATCGCGCCAGCCGCGCCAGCGATCACCGAGGCCCGTGGCAGCCGGCGTGTCGTGGCGGAGGGCCGCGGGCATGGCCGTCAGGGCTCCAGGACCGGCGCAAACCGGCGCAAATTGAACACCACAACGGCTCGCCGCGTACCTCTGCCCACCCTCCCCTGGAGGGGAGGGCCGCCGCGCGCAAAGCGCGCGGTGGGGTGAGGTGGCACCGGAAACAGGTGCCGGTGGGTTGAGGCGCGTTCAGGCTTGCCTGTAGCGGCCCCCAAGGACTATCAGAACCGCACGTGCGGATAGGCTGTCACCCCACCCCGCCGCGCATGCCGCTGCGCGCATGCGCGGCGACCCTCCCCTCCAGGGGAGGGTGGGCATCGAGCACATGGCACGCGCGTCGCCATCCCGCGACACCGCCGAAACATCACGCCGCCGACTGCGCCAGGCGGCGCGGCACGAGGCGCTTGGCTTCCTGCTCCATCAGCATGCGCAGCTCGTGCGCGTGGGCGCAGGGCGGCATGGTGCGGATGCCGTCGGCGACGAGATCGTGCAGATAGCTGACGGCGCCGGTGAGCCCATAGATCAGCACGGCATTCGGCCGCCCGAGCGCAGCATCCTGGCCGACGGGCTTGCCCGCCTCCTCTTCATCGCTGGCGGCATCGCGAATGTCGTCGGCGACCTGATAGGCCTCGCCGATGGTCTCGCCGAGCGTGCGCCACGCTTCCGGATTCTCATGCCCTGCCGCAGCGGCACCCGACACGGTGGCCGCCGCGAACAGCGCGCCGGTCTTGGAGCGGTGATAGCGCGACAGATCGATCTGCGGCTCGCATTCCCAGGCTTGTCCAGCCGAGATGCCATGCGGCACGCCGACGGCATCGCCGATGGTCGCGATCAATTGCGTGAGCCGCAGCGGCGAGCAGCGCGATTTGGCCAGCGCCTGGAACGCGAGCACGATCAGCGCGTCTCCCGCGAGCACCGCGAGCGGCTCGCCGAACGCGGCGTGCACCGAGGGCCGCCCGCGTCGCAGCGCTGCGTTGTCGAAGCACGGCAGATCGTCATGCACCAGCGAGGCGCAGTGCAGCAGTTCGATCGCCGACCCGGCGGCGTCGGTCGCCGCGGGCTCGTCGTCGCCACAGGCGGCGGCCACGGCATGACAGAGCCGGGGCCTCACCCGCGCGCCCTTCGGGAACACTGCGGCCTGCATCGCCGCCGACAGCCGCGGTGGACATCCGGGCCGGTCGGCCAAAGCGACCGCTGCGACGAGGGATTTCTCGATCCGGGCCATCACGTCCATGTCCGCCTCCCCTGCCGCGAGGTCCACCCGGCCCCGCCTATGTAAATTACAACTTACACCCATACTGTAAATCATGATAGACATTTCCTGTGTCAGGTGCTGCGGACGGGAGGTGCGAGCAATGGCCGATCACCGCGTGCTCGTGATTGGCGCCGGCATCGCCGGCCTGGCCGCTGCGCTCACCCTCGCCGCTGGTGGCGCCGAGGTGACGGTGCTGGAGCGCGCCCCTGCGCCCGGCGGCAAGATGCGCCAGATCGCGATCGGAGCTGCGCGTATCGACTCCGGGCCGACCGTGTTCACGATGCGCTGGGTGTTCGACGAGCTGCTCGCCGAGGCCGGGACATCGCTGGACGATCATCTGACCCTGACGCCGCTCGACATCCTCGCGCGCCACGCCTGGAGCGACCGCAGCCGGCTCGATCTGTTCGCCGATGAGGAGCAATCGGCCGATGCCATCGGCCATTTCGCCGGACGCAGCGAGGCCGAGGGCTATCGCGCCTTCTGCCGCGACGCCCGCCGCATCTTCGAGGTGCTGCGCGATCCGTTCATCCGCGCGCCGGCGCCGAGCATGACGCATCTCTTGCGCACCGCCGGCTTCCGCGACCTCACCGCGATCCGCCCGTTTCAGACGCTATGGAAGGCGCTCGGGGGCTATTTCCGTGATGCCCGACTGCAGCAATTGTTCGGCCGCTACGCGACCTATTGCGGCTCGTCGCCCTTCCATGCGCCGGCGACGCTCATGCTGGTCGCCCATGTCGAGCAGGCCGGCGTCTGGCTGATCGACGGCGGCATGCATGAGCTCGCCGCATGCCTCGCCGCGCTGGCGCGGCGGCGCGGCGTCAGCCTCCGCTATGATGCCGAGGTCGCGGGCATCACAACGAACGCCGGCCGCGCTGCGGGCGTGCGGCTCGCCAATGGCGAGCAGATCGCCGCCGACGCCGTCATCGCCACCGTCGATGTCGCGGCATTGGCGCAGGGCCTGTTCGGACCCGACGCCGCGCGAGCCCTCCCCGCCATCCCGGAATCGGCGCGCTCGCTCTCGGCGATGACCTGGAGCTGCATGGCGCGCGCCGAGGGCTTTCCGCTGTTGCGTCACAACGTGTTCTTCTCACGCGACTCCCGCGCCGAGTTCGACCAGTTGATCGACCGTCGCACGATGCCGCAGGAGCCGACCGTCTATGTCTGCGCGCAATCGCGCGACGACCAGCCGCACGAGGCTGCGACCAGCGAGCCGCTGTTCGTGCTGATCAACGCCCCCGCCACCGGCGACCATCACAGCTTTGCTTCCTCGGAGATCAGCCAATGTGCCCGCCAGACCTTCGACCTGTTGCAGCGCTGCGGCCTCAGCATCGCGACGACGCCGGAACTGACGCGCGTGACGACGCCGACGGATTTCAACCGGATGTTTCCGGGCACGGGGGCGCGCTGTACGGCCGCAGCTCGCACGGCTGGATGGCATCGTTCCAGCGGCCGGGCGGGCCGACGAAGCTGCCGGGTCTCTACGTGGCGGGAGGCAGCGCGCATCCGGGACCGGGCGTGCCGATGGCGGCGCTGTCGGGCCGGATGGCCGCCGCACGGGCGATCGCGGACCTCGCTTCGACCGCATTGTCCCGAAAGACGGCTATGCGTGGTGGTATGTCGACGCGCTGAGCGATGACGGCCGCTTCGGCATTGCGCTCATCGCCTTTGTCGGCAGCGTGTTCTCGCCGTACTACGCGTGGGCGCGGCGACGGGGAGCGGCTGATCCCGAAAATCACTGTGCGCTCAACGTTGCGCTCTATGGCGCGCGCGCGCGGCGCTGGGCCATGACCGAGCGCGGACGCGGCGCGATCACGCGCGAGCCCGCGAGCCTCAGGCTCGGTTCGAGCAGCCTCGCCTGGAACGGCCGCGAGCTCACCATCGAGATCAGCGAGGTCAGCGTGCCCTGGCCGCTGCCACTGCGCGGTCGCGTCCGGGTCGTGCCGACGGCGCTGAACGAGATCGCGTTCACGCTCGATGCCGAGGGACGCCACCGCTGGCAGCCGATCGCGCCATGCTGCCGCGTGTCGGTCGATTTCGATCATCCGGATCTGCGCTGGCGCGGCGACGGCTATTTCGACATCAACCATGGCGATGCGCCGCTGGAGCGCGACTTCCAGAGCTGGCAATGGTCGCGCGCGGCGACGCGCACCGGCACCGTGATCTCCTACGACACGGTCGCGCGCGACGGCGCCAATACGTCGCTCGCGCTGCACGTCGACCCCACGGGCCGAATGGAATCGATCACGCCGCTTCCAGAGGCGCCTTTGCGCAAGACGCTGTGGCGCGTCGACCGCATCGCCCGCGCCGACGCCGACGCACCGGTGCGCGTCGTGAACACGTTGGAGGACGCCCCGTTCTACGCGCGCTCCCATCTCGCCGCCCGTCTGCACGGCGAGGATGTCGCGGTGATGCATGAGAGCCTGTCGCTCGACCGTTTCCAGATGCCGATCGTGCAGGCCATGCTGCCGTTCCGGATGCCGCGGTGGTGTGGATCGGAGAGGGCGTAGAGGACGAGGTTGATCAAGAGGTCGATAAGAACGTAAACGCTTCGCCCCCTATGTGCTTGCGCGACAAACAACAGATGTCGTCCCGGACAAGCCGTGACGCGCCCCAGCGCGTCACGGCGCCGATCCGGGATCCATACGCCGCGGCCGTAATGATGGGCAAAATGCCAATAGCCAGCCCGCCTCAAACCGCTCCCTTGGGGTATGGGTCCCGGCGTTCGCCGGGACGACGACTGAGAACACGGCGTCGACTTCCGATAAAAATAAATATCTTGCGATTTTTCGTGAATCATGATTATCTCCGCGCATCCCGCCTCCTCGCAGAGGGGCGTTGCGCGCGATCGTCACGACACGCGAGGTGGGGATGCGATGGCCGCGAGAGATCGCAGCGTCTTCTCACGAAGGCGCCGACGAACGGTGTCTTGCGGACGTGAAGTCGCAGCGTCCTGATACCCCGACGCTGGTATCAAGCCGCGATGGTGCTGATGTGCCGCGTGGTGATGGTGGCCAACAAGCCCGGCGCACCAGGGAGACTGCGTATAAGCGTGAAGACCGTCGCGCAGGGAATGCCGGAGTGTTCGGCTTTGCCTGTGGTACCTGCCGCCTGCATTTTTTCTGCAGGCGGGCCATGGGTGAGGCCTTCACCCGGCATTCCCTGCGCCCTCTGCACTGTTTGCGAGGGACGACCTGATCGCAAAGCTCGGGCATGACGTGCCGCGAGAGTGCGGAGCCATGTCGATGTTTGTTGTCGATCGCTGTTTGAGACGTGAATCCGCCTCCCCCACCCTACGGCTTCTCCGCTTCGCGCTCCCTGGCTTCGCGCTCGGCGCGCTGGCGGTCGAGGCGGCGGCCCTGCCATTCGAGCACGAGCCATCCGAGCACACACATGGTAACGACGACGAATTCGAGCAGGCCGCCCATCTCGCTCATGCCGCGTCACTCATCGCGTCTCACCTGGTGTCTAGCTTAAGACTTCGTGTGTCATGACATCGCGGTCGAGCCACACCAGTCGCGCCAATGCGGTCGTACCGTCGCACGCGAGTCGTCTTATACGTGATGGCGACGAACTCGCCTCGCTACGACGTCCGCCCCGAGCGCGACAGCTGGTCGCGCCGCTCCAGGCGCTCGAACAGGTCGAGCACCCACAGCGCGCGATCGTGAACAGTCCGGCGCGGCGGCGCGATCGCGTGCGGGCGCTGCGCGTCCGCCGCGACGACCGCATCGATCAAAATGCGCGCCTCCGGCCGCAACGGCGCCAGCGAGGGCTGCTCCTGGACAAGCGATACGACCGCCGCCCTGCCGAGAAGCTGCAGCTTGCGTGGCATCGAGACGAAGGCGCGCCGCGACAGCGAATCGAATTCGGCACGCGCGACCTCGCGGCCGATCTCCGCATAGATCAGCCGCGCCGCGTGGATGCCGGGCCGGCAGTTCCATGGCAGGTCGGCAATGCCGGCCGAGGCACGGGCGTAGAACACGTCAGCGACCGCGAGCAGTCGCGCCGTGACCCGCCCGATGCGGTCGTCGAAGAACGGCGCGGCACGCCAGGTCTCGACATCGAGACCCGCCTCGCGCAGCCATTGCCGCGGCAGATAGAGCCGGCCGGCGCGCGCGTCCTCGCCGACGTCGCGGGCAATGTTGGTGAGCTGCATGGCGATGCCGAGGTCGCAGGCGCGTCCGATCGTCTCGGCCTCACGCCGGTTCATCAGCAGCGACATCATCACGCCGACCGTGCCGGCGACGCGCACGGCATAGGCGAGCACGTCGCTCAGGGTCTCATAGCGGCGGCCCTGGGCATCCCAGGCGAGGCCTTCGAGCAGCGCCTCCGGCAGCGCGCGCGGAATTTCGAACTGCGCCACGACACCCGCGAGGGCGCGATCGACGGGACTGTCGTCCGGCGCGCCGTCGTAGATCCGGTCGAGCCGGTCGTGCAGCACCTCGATCGCGTCAACCCGGCGGCCGGGACCATCGATCGCGTCATCGGCCTCGCGGCAGAACGCGTAGAGCGCGATGGCGGGATCGCCGACCGCGCGGGGCAACACTTTCGAGGCGGCAAAGAACGTCTTCGATCCGCCCCGCAACATCCGCCGACAGATCGCAATGTCCGTTTGCCAGCTCATCGCCGCTCCAGCTCATGCGGCGCGGGCACGAGATCATCGAGCACACGCGCCGAGGACAGCACGCCCGGCAGGCCTGCGCCGGGATGCGTGCCCGCGCCGACCAGATAGAGCCGCTCGACCTCTTCGCTCTTGTTGTGCGGCCTGAACCAGGCGCTCTGCATCAAGACCGGCTCGAACCCGAACGCCGCGCCGCGATAGGACGACAGGCGATGCTCGAAATCATCCGGCGTCAGCAGCCGCGACGTGACGAGCTGGCCGGCAAGGTCCGGCAGCAGCGTGTCGCTCAGCGCGGTCTCGATCCGCTTGCGGAACGGCTCGGCCGTCGCCGACCAGTCGATGCCGCTCTCCTGATGCGGTACCGGCGATAGCACGTAGAAGGCATCGCAGCCATCGGGCGCCAGCGACGGATCGGTCGCGGTCGGCCGGTGCAGATAGAGGCTGAAATCATCCGCCAGGACCTTGCGGCGGAAGATGTCGTCGAGCAGCTCGCGATAGCGCGGGCCGAGCAGGATGGTGTGATGCTGAACGTCGTCATAGCGGCGCTTCGTGCCGAAATACCAGACGAACAGGCTCATCGAATAGCGCGCACGGTCGATGCGCGCATCGGTCCAGCGCCGGCGCGGCACGCTCGGCAGCAGATGCTTGTAGGTCCAGGCGGCGCAGCCGTTGGAGACGACAACGTCGGCGGCGATCGTCTCGCCGGAGGCGAGCCGCACACCCGTGGCCACGCCATTCGCCGTCGTGATCTCCGCGACCGGGGTCGAGCAATGCACCGCACCGCCCTGCCCCTCGATCAGGCCGACGAGTCCCTCGACGAGCGCGCCGGTGCCGCCCATCGCAAAGTGCACGCCCCAGCGCCGCTCGAGATAGGCGATCAGGCAGTAGATCGACGTGGTCGTAAACGGGTTGCCGCCGATCAGCAGCGGATGGAAGCTGAGGATCACGCGCAGCCGCTCGTCGCGGACGTAGTGCGAGACGAGGCCATAGACCGAGCGGAAGCTCTGCAGCTTGATCATCGCCGGCGCGATCTTCGCCATGTCCATGAACGACAGGAACGGCACGTCGCCGAGCTCCTCGAAGCCCTTTCTGAAGATCGCCTCGCTCGCCTTCATGAACCGCTCGTAGCCGTCGACGTCGCCGGGCGCCAGCCGCGCCACCTCGGCGCGCATCTCGGCCGGGTCGCCCGAGCAGTCGAACACGGTGCCGTCGTCGAACCGGATGCGATAGAATGGCGAGATCGGCTTGAGCGTGACGTCGTCCGACATCTTCCGACCGCACAGCTGCCACAGCTCCTCGAACAGGAACGGCGCGGTGACGATCGTCGGGCCGGCATCGAAGGTGAAGCCGTCCTGGCGATGCACATAGGCGCGGCCGCCGGGCGCATCGAGTTGCTCGTAGACGGTCACGCGATAACCGCGCGCGCCGAGCCGGACCGCCGCGGCGAGGCCGCCGAAGCCGGACCCGATCACGACCGCATGCGGCCGGTCTCCGAGCACAGCCGGGACAGCGGCCTTGATGGTGGAGACGTCGAGCATGGACGAAAGCGTAAATTGAAATTGACGATCTCGCCAGTCAAAAACGTCAACCTAACTAGACATTTCCTGCTGCACTGCAAGCACGCCGGTGCGCGCCGCGGCTTTGACGATCAAGTCTGCGACCCGGGCCGGCTGCTCCTCATGGGCCAAATGACCAAGACCATCAATGAGTTCGAGCTGGGCCTGGGGCACCGATTGCTGGACGCGGCGCGCGACGTCTGGCGGGATGGCGCGGTCATGGGTGGCCGCGACCAGAAGCAGCGCGGTCTTCAGCCGCGGCAGGTCGCGCCCAAGCGGATGCAGGTCCCAGTTCGCCATCATCTCGAGCGCGGCGGCGACATGGCCCGGGCTGCCGACCAGCCGCCGATACAGCCGCTCGCCGGTCGCGTCGATCGTCGAGCCGGTGCCCTTCAGCAGCCGATGCACCGCCGCCGGGTCCCGGCCCCGCCAGGCGAACAGCCGCGGCACCAGGGGGTTGAGCGCCATCATCTTGGCGAGCGGCGAGAGGAACTGCGCGGCCGGCCCGCCGAACGGCAGATAGGCGCCGTTGAGGCTGACGATCAGCTTCGGCGTGATCAGGCCATCGAGCGTCATGCGGGTCAGGATCGCCGCGCCCGCGGAATGACCGATCGCGATTTCAGGTGCGATCGCAAGCTTCTCGCAGAGGCCAGCGAGATCGCGCGACATGCCGTCGAGCGACAGCCGCCGCCAATGCGGCGTGGAGGTGAAGCCGTGGCCGGAGAGATCCGGCGCGACGACGGTGAAGTACCTGGCGAGCAGCGGCGCGAGATCGCGCCAGGAATGGGTCGCGGCTCCCGTGCCGTGCGCCAGCAGCGCGACCGGCCCCTCGCCCATGATCTGCACATGCCAGCGCAGGCCCGCGGCCTCGACGAAGCGGCTGGCCGCGCGGTTGGGCCAGTCGCTGCCGTCGACGCTCCAGTTCGGCTTGTCGCTCATGCCGGCCCACGCGGTTGGACGCCGCCGGCACCGTCAACGATCGGCCGCGCGCGTCAGGAAATCATCGTAGCTGGCAACGACTTTATCAAGCTGTTCGAAATGCGGCATCGCCCCGGTCTGCATCACCTCGATCTGCCAGTTGGGCAGAGCCTCGACGGCGTGCTTGCCGTGATAGTCGACGAAATCGCCGCGCACGCCATGCACCATCCAGACCGGCATCGCCAGTGCCTGGTAGAGCTTCAGGGCATTGGTGCTGAACAGATAGCCGGAGACGAACGAATAGGGCGCGTTCTCGGCGCCCGGCTGGTGTGTGGTGATGTAGTCGTACTCCAAAAGCCCCTCGTCGATGTCCTTACGGCCGAAGGTCTTCTGCAGGAAAAACGAATGCTGGCGCGCGAGGTCAGCAGGGTGAAGAAGCCGTGCTTCCACAGCGGGACGTTGAGGATGTTGCGGACCCACGGCATGGCGCGGGTCGTGTCCTTGTTGCCCGCCGACTTGGCCGCGGCTTCGGCGCGGCGATCGAGGCCGGTCGGACTGAGCAGCGCCAGCGTGCGAAACAGGTTCGGCGCCTCGGTGCCGGCGCGCGCGGCGAACTCGCAGCCGAGCGACAACGCGATGGCGTCGATCGCGACGTCGCCATGACGGCGGCGAATCTCGCTCGCCGCGAGCAGGATCGCGTCGGTCATGATGCGCGGTGTATAGATGCGATCGGCACGGTCGGACAGGCCGAAGCCCGGCAGGTCGAGCGCATAGACGGGGCGCGCGTGGCGATAATGCTCGAACAGCGGCTTCATCTCATAGGCCGTCGCCGCAGCGTTGACGCTGTGAATCAAGAGCAGCGGCCGCTGCTCCGCCGGGGCGGCGGGGCCGTCGCCATAGCAGGTGATGCGGCCCGTACGCGGATCGGCGAGTTCGAAGCTCGGCGCCGCAAGCGGCGGTGGCATCGTCGCAGCGCGCGTGTCAGCCGCATGATCACTCTGTGTCGTCGAGGCGACCTGCATGGCGTGCTCCTGTGTGACGAGATCGGGCGACGGCAGGCAAACGCTGCCATACGACCGGGCGAGCATAGCGATGACCGATCCTCTTGTCAGTCGCGGTTGGGAACGCCGCTTGACGGCAGCGGTTCCACCGCCGTCAGCCGCGGCCGGCTTGCGCCCTGACGGCCTGCGACAACCGTGCGGCATCGGCATGAGGCAGCGCGACGTAACGCGCCTGCATCGCCCCGGCGAGCTGCGCGGCCTTGTCCTGCGGCCGAGGCGAGGAATCGACCAGCACGACCGGAATGCCGGTCAGCGCGAGCTGCCTTGCGGCCACCAGCGCCTCCGCCTCGGCCTCGCTGCGACCGCCGCCGTCGCGGGCGACGTTGGCACGGCCGTCGGTCATCAGCACGATGGTCGGCGCCTGGCCCTTGGCCCTCACGGCGAGCGCGAGCTCGGTTGCGGCGAAGATCGCCGCCGACAGCGGCGTGCCGCCGCCGCCGGGCAGCGCCGCGAGGCTGCGCTTGGCGCGCGTCAGCGAGCGCGTCGGCGGCAGCAGCAGCTCGGCGCCCCTGCCGCGGAACGCGATCAGCGCGACCTCGTCGCGGCGAATGTAGCATTCGGCCAGCAGCAGCTCGACGGCGCCCTTCACTTCCGCAAGCCGCTGCAAGGCCGAGGAGCCGGAGGCATCGACGACGAAGATGGTCGTGGTGCCCGAGCGCTGCTTGAAGCGGGTGATGCGAATGTCGTCCTTGTGCACGATCAGCCGGCCGCTCTTGCCGGAACGTTGCGTCCGCCGCCGCAGCGGCTGCCACGGCGCTGCCGCGCGCAAGGTCTCGAGCACGTTGAGCCGCGCGCCGGCGCGGCATTCGCCACGACGCGCGCCGATCGGACGGCCGCGCTTCGGCACCTTCTGAGCGGTGCCCTGCTTGCTGACGCTGCTGCTGCGGACGCGGGTCGCGCGTTCCTCCTGCAGCCGCTTCAGCAGGTCGAGTGGAATGGCCGCCTGCGCCGCTTCGAGCACGCGATCCTCGAGCGGACCGTCCTCGTTGCGGTCGTCGTCCTCACTCTCGGCCGACTCATTCTCGGGCTCCGGCGTCTCGCTGTTCTCAGTCTCATCATCCGTTGCAGGCAGCCGGGTGGCGCGCGGCGCCAGCACCAGCCGCGCGGCGCAGGCGATGTGCGATTCTGCGACTTCGACCTTGCCATCAAGGGCCGCTGCGATGCGCGCGACGCGGCACGCGAGCAGCGGCGCGCGCATCGAGTCGATACCAAGCGCGCAGGCCGTCATCGTCAGCGCGGCGATCGCCTCGTCCGACAACCGGACCTGCGGCAACAGCCCGCGCGCTGCTGCGATGTCGGACGAGTTGAACAGGCTCTCGCCGAGATCGACGCGCGCAACTTTGCTGAGATCGAGATGGCAGGCCAGGCGGTCGGCCAAGGCAGACGACACGTGCTCATCATCGATGCCCTCGTCGAGCGCAATCAGTCCAAGCCGAGCCGGTGCGCGCAGCGACATGCCATCGCGCTCGATGCTGATAGCCCCGGTGTCGAGGGCAACACAGAGGTGTGCGACCGTCGACTGCGACATGCGCTCGGCCATCACGGCGATCAGCCCGCCGCCATCGGCCTCGGCGAGCAGCCCACGTTGCAGCACCGGCCGCCCCGTCTGCAGGGTCGCGGCGAGATCGAGGCCGCCAAGCAGGCGATCGTCGGAGATCGACGGCGGCAGCTTGCGCAAAGGCGTCGACGGCGGCATCAGCTCGTGCAACAGCTCCAGCCAATGCTCGCGCACGGGACCTGCGCCCGCACGCAGCAGCACTGACGCGGACGGGTCGATCGCGGCCAGAGCGGCCGCGATCATCGCATCGGCCCAGATCGCGGCGCCATCGCTCACAGCGCGAACAGCTCATTGAGGGCGCGCTCGACCCGCACCGACGAACCGGAATCATCGAGCGGATTGCGCCTGAGACGGTGCCGCAGCGCCATCGGTGCCACCGTCTTCAGATGGTCGTCATCGACCGCCTTTGCACCCTCCAGCGCCGCCACCGCGCGCGCCGCCCGCATCAAGGTGAGCTCGCCGCGCAGGCCATCGGTGCCGAGCGCCATGCAGAGGCGTGCGGCCTGCTCGAGCTCACGATCGGCGACTTTGACCGCGCCGATGTGCTCACGGCCCGCGAGGATACGCTTGCGCTGCTTCGCCTCCTCCTTCTCCCAATGCGCAACGAAGGCAGTGGAATCGGTCTCGAACGCATCGCGGCGCTTGATCACTTCGATCCGCGTCGGCAGGTCAGCGGGTGTCTTGACCTCGACCGAGAGGCCGAACCGATCGAGCAGTTGCGGCCGCAGCTCGCCCTCCTCCGGATTGCCGGTGCCGACCAGCACGATGCGCGCGGGATGGCGGATGCTGAGGCCGTCGCGCTCGACAACGTTCTCGCCGGACGCGGCGACGTCGAGCAGGAGATCGACGAGATGATCCTCCAGTAGATTGACTTCGTCGATATAGAGAAATCCTCTGTTGGCGCGCGCCAGCAGGCCCGGCTCGAACGATTTCTCGCCGTGGGCCAGCGCACGCTCGAGATCGAGCGCGCCGACGACGCGGTCCTCGGTGGCGCCGAGCGGCAGGTCGATCACCGGCACCGGCACCTGATGCGCCTTCAGCGCGGCCGGCTTCTTCACCTTGCCGCTCGGCTTGGAACGCGCGCGGCACGCGGCGCATTGCGCGGCGACGTCGGCCGGATCGCATTGATAGGGACAGCCGATCACGGCGCTCATCGGCGGCAAGAGCGCGGCGAGCGCGCGCACCGCGGTGGATTTTCCGGCGCCGCGATCGCCAAAGGCCAGCACGCCGCCGACCTTCGGATCGACGGCAGCGATCATCAACGCCAGCTTCATCTCGTCCTGGCCGACGATGGCCGAGAACGGAAAGGCGATTCCCATGAGCGTCCCCTGCGCCGCGACGCGTTCCCGCCGCGTTGCCAGCATGAGACCACAATCAGGGGGCGCTCTTCAACCCATCAACGGTCAACGGGCGAGGCTCGGCAGATCGAGCCCGTTGGCCTCGGCGCAGGCGATCGCGTCCTCATAGCCGGCATCGGCGTGGCGCATCACGCCGGTCGCCGGGTCGTTCCACAGCACGCGCTCCAGCCGCCGCGCAGCGTCCGCCGTGCCGTCGGCGACGATCACCATGCCGGCATGCTGCGAATAGCCGATGCCGACGCCGCCGCCATGATGCAACGACACCCAGGTGGCGCCGCTCGCACAATTGAGCAGTGCGTTGAGCAGCGGCCAGTCCGACACCGCGTCCGAGCCGTCCTTCATCGCCTCGGTCTCTCGGTTCGGGCTCGCGACCGAGCCGGAATCGAGATGATCGCGGCCGATCACGATCGGCGCCTTCAGCTCGCCGCGCGCCACCATCTCGTTGAAGGCAAGCCCGAGGCGATGCCGATCGCCGAGACCCACCCAGCAGATCCGCGCCGGCAGGCCCTGGAACTTGATGCGCTGCCGGGCCATGTCGAGCCAATTGTGCAGGTGCTTGTTGTCCGGCAGCAGCTCCTTCACCTTGGCGTCGGTCTTGTAGATGTCCTCGGGATCGCCCGACAGCGCCGCCCAGCGGAACGGGCCGATGCCGCGGCAGAACAAGGGACGGATATAGGCCGGCACGAAGCCCGGGAAATCGAACGCGTTGGCGAGGCCCATGTCCTTCGCCATCTGGCGGATGTTGTTGCCGTAGTCGAGCGTCGGGATGCCCATGGCGTGGAAGTCCAGCATCGCCTGGACGTGACCGACCATCGACGTCTTGGACGCCTGCTCGACCGCCTTCGGGTCGGAGGCACGCTTGGCTTCCCATTCGGCGAGCGTCCAGCCCTTCGGCAGATAGCCGTTGATCGGATCGTGCGCGCTGGTCTGATCCGTGACGATGTCAGGACGGACGCCGCGGCGCACGAGCTCCGGAAGATCTCGGCGGCGTTGCCAAGCAGGCCGACGGACACCGCCTTTTTGGTGTTCGCCGCCTCGGCCATCAGTGCCAGCGCCTCGTCGAGCGTCGCAGCCTGGCGATCGAGATAGCCGGTGCGTAGCCGCATCTCGATGCGGCTCGGCTGGCATTCGACCGCGAGCATCGACGCGCCCGCCATGGTGGCCGCGAGCGGCTGCGCGCCGCCCATTCCGCCAAGGCCAGCGGTCAGGATCCACCTGCCGGAGAGATCGCCATTGTAGTGGCGGCGGCCGACCTCGACGAAGGTCTCGTAGGTGCCCTGCACGATGCCCTGGCTGCCGATATAGATCCACGAGCCGGCCGTCATCTGGCCGTACATCATCAGGCCCATGCGATCGAGCGCGTTGAAATGATCGAGTGTTGCCCAATGCGGCACGATGTTGGAGTTGGCAATCAGCACGCGCGGCGCGTCCGGGTGCGTACGGAAGATGCCGACCGGCTTGCCGGATTGCACCACGAGGGTCTGATCGGCTTCGAGCTTGCGCAAGGAGGCGACGATGCGATCAAAGCTGTCCCAGTCGCGCGCGGCGCGGCCGATGCCGCCGTAGACGATCAGTTCGCTCGGCTTCTCCGCGACATCAGGATCGAGATTGTTCATCAGCATGCGCAGCGGCGCTTCGGTGAGCCAGCTCTTGGCGCTGATGTCGCTGCCATGGGGGGCGCGGATCACCCGTTCATTGTCCAGGCGTCGGTTCATGGGTCCCTCTCATCCAAGCTTGGGAAACGGATCGCGTCCGAGTGCGGTCGTTGCAGCCACGGCAAGCACGCCGCCACTTACAAGCGCGGCGGCCTTGGCGAGATCGTCCGCCATGTAGCGGTCGTCCGCCAGCGCCGGCACATGCGTCCGCAACGCGCCGATGACCGCCGACAGCGCCGGGCTGGTGCCGTGCGGAACGCGCAGCTCGATGCCTTGCGCCGCGACGAGCAGTTCGATGCCGATGATGTGAGCGAGGTTGCCGACCATGTCGTGCAGCCGCCGCGCCGCATGCGCGGCCATCGAGACGTGGTCTTCCTGATTGGCGCTGGTCGGCGTGGAGTCGATCGAGCATGGCAGCGCGCGCTGCTTGTTCTCGGCGAACAGCGCCGCCGCCGTGACTTCGGCGATCATGAAGCCGGAGTTCAGACCGGGCTCCGGGGTGAGGAACGGCGGCAGGCCGAAGTTCAGCGCGGGATCGACCAGTGTGGCGATGCGCCGTTCGCTGATCGCGCCGAGTTCGGACAATGCCAGCGCGATCTGATCCGCGGCAAACGCGACCGGCTCGGCGTGGAAATTGCCGCCGGAGATGATCTCGCCGGTTTCGACCAGCACCAGAGGATTGTCGGTGACGGCGTTGGCTTCGATGACGAGCGTGCGCGATGCCTGCGTCAGCAGATCGAGCACGGCGCCCCCGACCTGCGGCTGGCAGCGCAGGCAATATGGATCCTGCACGCGCTCGTCGCCTTCGAGATGCGACAGGCGGATGGCGCTGCCGTCGAGCAGTTCGGTGAGCACGCGGCCGGCGGCGATCTGGCCGGGATGCCCGCGCAACGCCTGGATCTCGGGGCGGAACGGCGCCGTCGACGCCATCGCGGCATCGACCGACAGCGCGCCGGTCACGAGTGCAGCGTTGAGCAGATCATGCGCACGGAGCAGGCCAGCGAGCGCGTAAGCGGTCGAGAACTGCGTGCCGTTGATCAGCGCAAGCCCCTCCTTCGGCCCGAGCGTGACCGGCGCGAGCCCCGCATGCGCGAGCGCCTCGCGTCCAGGCACCAGCCGGCCATCGAGAAAGGCCTGGCCCTCGCCGATCATGAGTGCGGTCATGTGCGCGAGCGGCGCGAGATCGCCGGAGGCACCGACCGAGCCCTGCTGCGGCACGAACGGCAACACCTCACGTGCCAGCATCGCCTGCAGCTGCTCGATGATCTCACGCCGAACGCCGGAGGCGCCGCGACCGAGCGAGATGATTTTCAGCGCCATCGTCAGGCGGACAACCGGCTCGGGCGTTGCAGGCCCGACGCCGCAGCAATGCGACAGGATCAGATTGCGCTGGAGCTGCGCGGTCTGGTCGGGCGGGATGCGCTTCGAAGCCAGCTTCCCGAAGCCGGTGTTGATGCCGTAGACGGGCTCGGTACCTTGCGCCGCCCTGGCGACGATCGCCGCCGCGGCCTCGACGCGCGGCCAATAGGTCGAGTCGAGCGCGAGCGAGTTCCCTGCATAGACCTTTGCGAGGTCGTCGAGGCTGACGCGGCCGGGCGCCGCAACGATCGTGCTCATCGCCCTCTCCAGACGCGCTGATGAAGGGGATTGAAGCCCATGCGATAGACGAGTTCCGCAGGACGGCCGATGTCCCAGATCGCCAGATCGCACCACTTGCCGGCTTCGAGCGTGCCGGTCTCGCCCAATACGCCCAAGGCACGGGCGCCTTCGCGCGTCACGCCGGCGATGCATTCGTCGACGGTCATCCGGAACAGCGTCGCCGCCATGTTCATGGTCAGCAACAAGGATGTCAGCGGCGAGGAGCCGGGATTGCAGTCGGTCGCGAGCGCGAGCTTCACACCATGCTTGCGGAATAGCTCCACAGGCGGCTTCTGCGTCTCGCGAATGAAGTAGTAGGCGCCGGGCAGCAGCACCGCCACCGTGCCGGACCGCGCCATCGCCACGGCGCCGGCCTCGTCGGTGTGCTCGAGATGATCGGCCGAGAGCGCGCCGAACCCGGCCGCAAGCGCGGCACCGCCGAGATTGGAGAGCTGGTCGGCGTGCAGCTTGACCGGCAGGCCGAGCGCTTTGGCTGCTGTGAACACGCGCGAGGTCTGCTCGGCCGAGAAGGCGATGTTTTCCATGAAGGCATCGACGGCATCGGCCAGGCCAGACTTCGCGATCGCCGGCAGCATCTCGTTGCAAACGAGGCCGACATAGCGGTCCTTGTCGCCACCGGCTTCGACCGGCAACGCATGCGCGCCCAGAAAACTGGTGCGCACGTTGACGGGCCGCTGACCGCCGAGCGCGCGGGCTGCGGACAATTGTCGCAGCTCGGTGACCGTCTCCAGGCCGTAGCCGGACTTGATCTCGATGGTGGTGACGCCTTCGGCGATGAGTGAATCGAGCCGCGGCAGCGCGCTCGCGATCAGCGCCTCCTCGCTGGCCGCGCGCGTTGCAGCCACGGTCGAGACGATGCCGCCGCCCGCTCGCGCGATCTCCTCATAGCTCGCGCCAGTGAGGCGCAACTCGAACTCGTGGGCGCGATCACCACCGTAAACGAGATGGGTGTGGCAATCGACGAGGCCCGGCGTGATCCAGCGGCCCTCGCAGTCGATGCTTTCAGGCGCATCGGCATCGGTGTGAAAATCGGACCGAGGCCCGGCAAAGGCGATGCGGCCGTCGCGGGCGGCGACCACGCCCTGCTCGATCACGCCGAGGCCCGGCTGTCCCTCCCGCAGGGTCGCGAGCCGCGCATTGTGCCAGATCCGGTCGAAAGGCTCGGCCATGTTGGAGCTCCCACCTTCACGAAAGCTTGACGGGCGATATGTCTATACATAAACTTGCTTCCGCCTTCCTGTCCAGCGGGCTTATCGATCATGGCGTCACTGCATTTCGCATCCGCGCTTCTGCCCAACGGTTGGGCCGAGGACGTGCAGGTCGTCATCAGCAACGGCACGATCGCAACGGTCTCCGCCGGCGTGCCTCCGACCTCCGACGACGAGCAACATGAGGTCGCTATCCCCGGCATCGCCAGCCTGCACAGCCACGCGTTCCAGCGCGGCATGGCAGGGCTTGCCGAGATCAGCGGCCACGCCACCGATACGTTCTGGACGTGGCGCGAGACGATGTACCGCTTCGCGCTGTCGATGCGCCCCGAGGACGTCGAGGCGGTCGCGACCCTGCTCTATGTCGAGATGCTGGAGCGTGGCTTTACGCGGGTCGGCGAATTCCATTATCTGCATCACGATCGCGACGGGACGCCTTACGCCGATCTCGCCGAGATGGCGATGCGCATCGCCGCGGCGGCGCAGACATCCGGCATCGGCCTGACCCTGCTGCCGAGCTTCTATGCGCATGGCGACTTCGGCGGCTTGGCGCCGCATGAGGGACAGCGGCGCTTTATCTGCAATGTTGATCAGTTTGCCAAGCTGCTCACGGCCTCCCGTCGGGCGATCAGCGCGCTTCCCGGCGCCAATCTCGGCATCGCGCCGCACAGCCTGCGCGCCGTCGCGCCCGAAGAGTTGACTGCATTGCTGCCACTCGCTGACGGCGGTCCGGTCCACATCCACGCCGCCGAACAAATTAAAGAGGTCGAGGATTGCCTCGCCTGGTCCGGCCGCCGTCCGGTGCAATGGCTGCTCGATCATCACGCCGTCGATGCGCGCTGGTGCCTGATCCATGCCACGCACATGACGGCGGACGAAACGGTATTGCTCGCCAGGAGCGGCGCGACGGCCGGCCTTTGCCCGGTCACCGAAGCCAGCCTCGGCGACGGCATCTTCCCGGCGCGCGACTATCTGCGGGCGGGTGGACGCATCGGCGTGGGCACCGACTCGAACGTGCTGGTCGGTGTCAGCGACGAGCTGCGCCAGCTCGAATACGGCCAGCGGCTGACACATCGCGAGCGCAACGTTCTGACGTCAGGTCCGAATACGTCGACAGGCCGGACGCTGTTTGACGCCGCTCTCGCCGGAGGCGCGCAGGCGCTGGCGCAATCCCTCGCCGGTCTGGAGGTCGGCGGCCGTGCCGACATCGTCACGCTCGATCTGTCGCATCCGTCGCTGGCGGGGCGGACGCAAGATGCGCTGCTCGACGGCTGGATCTTCGCGACGGCGCACGACGCGATCGACTGTGTCTGGACCGGCGGCACCAAGGTCGTCCAGGGCGGTCATCATCGTTCGCGCGAGGCCGCGCGGCGCGGCTTCAACACGGCCCTGCGGAGGCTGCTCGCATGAGCCTCGCCGAGGATCGCGCGAAACCGGGCGCCGGCACGCTCTACAAGACGATCCGGCAGGACATCGAGCGCCGCATCCTCACCGGCGAATGGCCGCCGGGCCATCGCATCCCGTTCGAGCACGAGATCATGGCGCATTACGGCTGCTCGCGCATGACCGTGAACAAGGCGCTGTCGGAGCTCGCGCAGGCCGATCTGATCGAGCGCCGCCGCCGCGCCGGCAGTTTCGTACGCCGGCCGCAGTTCCTGTCGGCGGTGCTGAAGATCCCGGACATCCGCGCCGAGATCGGCGCGCTCGGCCGCACCTATGGCTATGAGCTGATCACGTCCGCGCGCCGCACCGCCAACGCCACGGACCGCGCGCGGCTGGGCGTCACGAAGGCTTGCAAAGTGATCGCGATCCGCTGCCGCCACAGCGCCGACAACCTTCCCTTTGCGATCGAGGACCGTCTGATCGATCTCGACGCCGTGCCCGATGCGGCCAAGGCCAACTTCAAGATCGATCCGCCGGGCTCGTGGCTGCTGCATCACGTGCCGTGGACCGAGGCGGAGCATGCGATCAGCGCCATCATCGCCGACGAGGCGATTGCCGAAGGACTCCACATCGCGGTCGGTGCGCCCTGCCTCGTGATCGAGCGCCACACCTGGCGCCAGAACCAGCCGCTCACGGCCGTCAGGCTGGTCTATCCCGGCGAGCAGCATCGGCTGGTGGCGCGGTTCAGGGGCAGCGAATGAGAAGCTCATGCGCGTCACATCCGAGCACGAGATTTGCAGGCGAGCTGGCAGACCCTGCAGAGACAAGCGGCCACCGCGGGCGACCGCAGACCGTTCCGATAACCTCTTTCAACAGCAAAGGATGATGACGATGCGCAGATTTGGACTCCTCGCCGTGACGGCCGCGCTGCTGGCCTCCACCTCGGCCTACGCCGACGACGTCAAGGTCGGCATCGGCATTTCCGGCTGGACCGGTTTTGCGCCGCTGACCTTGGCGAAGGAAGCCGGCATCTTCAAGAAGAACGGCCTCGACGTCACCATCAAGAAGATCCCGCAGAAGGATCGTCATCTCGCGATCGCGGCCGGTGACGTGCAGTGTGCGGCCACCACGGTCGAGACCTGGATTTCCTGGAACGCCAATGGCGTCGCCACCAAGCAGATCTTCCAGCTCGACAAGAGCTACGGCGCCGACGGCATGGCCGTGCGCAACGACATCGCCTCGATCAAGGACCTGAAGGGCAAGACGGTGGCGGCGTCGGCGCCCGGCACCTCGCCCTATTTCGGGCTGGCGTGGATGCTGAAGAAGAACGGCCTGAGCATCAAGGACGTTACCGTCGTGAACATGGAGCCGGGCCCGGCGGCGCAGGCCTTCGTCGCCGGCCAGAACGATGCCGCGATGACCTACGAGCCGTATCTGTCGACGGTCCGTGCGGCGCCGGACAAGGGCAAGATCATCGCCACCACGCTCGACTATCCGATGGTGATGGACACGTTCGGCTGCACGCCGAAATTCCTGACCGAGAACCCGAAGGCCGCCAAGGCGCTCGCCGACAGCTATTTCGAGGCGCTCGACATGATCGCCAAGGACCAGGCCAAGGCCTATGAGATCATGGGCGCGGACGTGAAGCAGACCGGCGAACAGTTCGGCAACTCCGCCAAATATCTGCGCTGGCAGGACAAGGCCGCCAGCCAGAAGTTCTTCGAGACCGAGTTCAAGACCTTCAACAAGGAGGCCGCTGAACTCCTACTCGAGGTCGGCATCATCAAGCAGATCCCGAAGATCGAGGATCTCTACGACGCCAGCTTCATCAAGTAGCTCCGAACTCCGCTCTGCGTAATCCGTCATTGCGAGGCGCAGCGAAGCAATCCAGGGCCCAGGGTGAGACTCTGGATTGCTTCGTCGCGTCGTTCCTCGCAATGACGGTGTTGAGGCATCGCGCGCGAAACGACATCAGCTTGCGCTGACGCCAGATCGACAGACCAACCAGCAGCCCGCGACACCTCGTGGACCGCATCCATCACGAAAGCTCCGACCCGTGATCCGACCTCTCGACCCCGTCAGCACCAGATCAAGAACAGTGCTCGGCCTCGCCTTCTTCGTCGTGTTCGTCGCGGCGTGGGCGCTGGCGACATTCGGCGGCTACGTGCCGAAGACGTTCCTTGCCGATCCCCTGACCATGCTGCACGAGGGCTGGGACCTGTTGACGAAGTTCGGCTTTCTCTACGACATCGGTATGACCGTCTGGCGCGTGGTCGGTGGCTTCGTGCTGGCGGCCGTCATCGCCGTGCCGCTCGGCCTGCTCATGGGGGCCTACAAGCCGGTCGAGGCGTTCCTGGAGCCGTTCGTCTCGTTCGCGCGCTATCTGCCCGCCTCCGCCTTCATCCCGCTTCTGATTCTGTGGGCCGGCATCGGCGAATTGCAGAAGCTGCTGATCATCTTCATCGGCTCGGTGTTCCAGATCATCCTGATGATCACCGTGACCGTCGGCAACACACGGCGCGATCTGGTCGAAGCCGCCTACACGCTCGGCGCCAGCGATCGCGGCATCATCGGCCGCGTGCTGCTGCCGTCCGCGGCGCCGGACATCGCCGAAATCCTTCGGCTCGTGCTCGGCTGGGCCTGGACCTACGTCATCGTCGCGGAGCTGATCGGCTCGTCGTCCGGCATCGGCCACATGATCACCGACAGCCAGGCGCTGCTCAACACCGGACAGATCATCTTCGGCATCATCGTCATCGGCCTGATCGGGCTGATCTCGGACTTCCTGTTCAAAGCGTTCAACGCCTGGCTGTTCCCGTGGAAGCTCGCATGACCACGCTCGTCATCGATCACGTCACACGCACCTTCCCGGCCCGCCAGGGCCATGCGCCGACGCGCGCGCTCGAGCCCGTCGAGCTCACCATCGGCAACAACGATTTCGTCACGATCCTCGGGCCCTCCGGCTGCGGCAAGTCGACCTTGCTGCGCATCGTCGCCGGCCTCGACCACCCGACCACCGGCAAGGTGCTGCTCGACGGCCGCGAGGTGACAGGGCCCGGCGCCGATCGCGGCATGGTGTTCCAGTCCTACACGCTGTTTCCCTGGCTCACGGTGCGCGAGAACATCGCCTTCGGCCTGCGCGAGCGCGGCGTGCCGGAGAGTGAACGCCGCGCGATCGCCGACCGCTTCATCCAGCAGATCGGCCTCGGAGGTTTTGAGCACCACTGGCCCAAGCAATTGTCCGGCGGCATGCAGCAGCGCTGCGCGATCGCGCGCGCGCTCGCCAACGATCCCAAGATCCTGCTGCTCGACGAGCCGTTCGGCGCGCTCGACAACCAGACCCGGGTGCTGATGCAGGAGATGCTGCTCGGCATCTGGGAGCGCGACCAGAAGACGGTGCTGTTCGTCACCCACGACATCGAGGAGGCGATCTTCCTCGGCAGCCGCGTGCTGGTGATGAGCGCCCGCCCCGGCCGCATCAAGGCGGACATCAAGATCGAGCTGCCGCATCCGCGCTCCTACAAGATCAAGACCTCGCCCGAATTCGTGGCGCTCAAGGAGCGGTTGGTGGAGGAGATCCGCGCCGAGGCGCTGAAGGTCGCGACGGAGGCGTGAGGGCTGCTGTCAGGGGCGCGCTTGCGATGGTAGGAAGCGTCTGCGCGAGTGATGCTCGCGGAGACAGACCCTCACCCAAGCCAGTTTGCCGCGCCGTCGTTCATGCCCTCTCCCACAAGGGGAGAGGGCGCAATAACGACCATCGCGGTGCCGCAAATCACGAACTGCCTTGTCTGAGTTGCGCCGCGTCAAGACTGTGCATACAGCGCCCTCGCCCTTGTGGGAGAGGGCATCGCAGGCCCCTCCGGAAGCCCGCTCGGGTGGGGGTCTCTCTCAAACAATGATCGAGATGAACAGCCAACTGCTGGACTACGACAAACAGCCCTCATCGTTGCGCTATCGCTCGAAGCTCCCGCGGATCCGCTTCAGCCACGGCACCAGGTGAAACGCGCTCATCAGCAGGTACATCACCGTCATGCTGCCGAGCGGCGCGCCGGCCGGCATGGCCGAACAGATTGCGTCGGTCCGGCCGTCGCGGGCCATGGCGTTCAGCGCCGCCATCAGCGCGAAGGTCGGTGCCGCCGTGTAGCGGAGACCATTGGCGATGCCGGGCATCGCGCGCAACCTGGTCGGGAGGAACGCCATGGCTCCGCTCCTTCGTCAGCGCGTGCCGTATTCGTCGCGGCGACGCCACCAGACGCCCTGCTCGTTGCGTCCCTTGGGCGCGCGGTCGAGCCATTGATAGGCGCCCCACAGGCCGTCGAGGCCACGAGCGTAGCTCGAATAGGTGTGGTAGACGATACCATCCTCCAGGATGAAGGCGCTCATGCCCGGCCGATCGCGCATGAAGGTCGCGCCGTCGGTCCCGGCGCCGGCGGCGATCTCCGTCACCATCACCGGCACGTCGGACGCGCCGAGCGGAGGACTGGTGCGGTAGTTGTACTCGCTGCCGCCCTGGCGCTGCTGCTCCTCGGTGATCGCGACGTTGAAGTCGAAATTGAAGTCGCTGCTCGCCGACGACGCCCAGGGGAAGGTCCAGCCCATCCGCGCCTTGTAGGCCTTCAGCTTCGCCAGCGGCGCGCGTGACACCGCCCACAGCATGACGTCGTGATTGGCGAGATGGACCTGGAAGCCGTTGAAGCCGTCGGCAATCATCGAGCAGGACGGGCAGCCGGCCTGGAAGTCGGGTCCGAACATGAAGTGATAGACGAGCAGCTGCGAGCGGCCCTTGAACAGATCGGGCAGCGTCGCCGGCCCGTCCTCGGTGTCGAAACGATAGGCCTTGTCGACGCGCACCCATGGCAGGGCCTGGCGGCGCTCCGCCAGCTCGTCGCTGCGGCGGGTGAGTTCCTTCTCGGCTTGCAGCAGGTCGAGCCGGGCCTTCAACCAATCTTCGCGCGTTCCGGTGATATGCATGGTCATGGTCGTCATCCTTTTTGCGTGTTGACCGCAGCTCAGACTAGGATCGGCAGGAGAGCGACCGGGAGTGACAAGTATGGCGGGATTTGCATGGACTCGCTGATCTCGGCGGCAGCGCAGGCGCTCGCCGCGGGCGATCCGCTCGGGGCATTGAACCGCGTCGCATTGCGCGATGATCCCCCGGCGCTGGCGTTGCGCGGTATCGCGATGGCGCGGCTTGGCGATTTCGGGCGCGCGAAGGCGCTACTGCGGCAGGCCGCGCGAAGCTTTGGTCCCAGGTCAGTGCTGGCCCGCGCCCGCTGCGCCGTCGCCGAGGCCGAGATCGCCCTTGCAGCGCGCGACCTCGGCTGGCCGACGAAGTCGCTCGCCGCGGCGCGCGAGACGCTGGAGCAGCACGGCGACCGCGCCAATGCCGCCTATGCGCGCAGCCTCGAGATCCGACGCATGGTCCTGGTCGGGCAGCTCGATGACGCCGAGCGCGGCCTCGCCGAGTTCGATCCTCGCCGCTGCTGCCGGCGGCCCGCACGATCTACGAGCTGATCGTGGCCGGACTGGCCTTGCGCCGGCTGCAAACAAAGACCGCGCGATCGGCGCTCGAACGCGCGGCGCGGTCGGCGCGGCAGGCCCGCGTTCCCGAGCTCCAGACTGAGATCGAACGGGCCTCGTCGGCGCTGTCGGCGCCGGCCGCGCGGATGATCCTGCGTGGCGAGGAACGCCTGCTGCAGCTCGACGACGTCGAGGGGCTGTTCCGGTCGGACCGGCTGATCGTCGATGCCTGCCGCCTGGCGGTGCGGCAGGCGAGCCGGATCGTGCCGCTGGCACGGCGGCCGGTGCTGTTTGCACTCGCCCGGCGGCTGGCGGAAGGCACGCCCGATGATGTGCCGCGGGCCGAACTGATCGCGCATGCCTTCCGCGGCAAGGAGGCCGACGAGTCGCACCGCGCGCGCCTGCGCGTCGAGATCGGACGGCTGCGCCAGCTGCTCCACGGCCTGGCCGAGATCAAGGCCACGCGCGGCGGCTTCGCCTTGGTACCGTGTGACGATCGGAAGGTCGTCGTGCTGGCGCAGCCGATCGAGGACGAGAATGCCACCGTGCTCGCCTGCCTCGCCGACGGCGAGGCCTGGTCCAGCTCCGGCCTCGCGCTGGCGCTCGGCGCGAGCCAGCGAACGGTACAGCGTGCCCTCGATGAGCTCGCGTCATCGGGCAAGGTGCAGTCGTTCGGCCGCGGCCGCGCGCAACGCTGGACCTGCCCGGTCGTGCCGGAATTCGCGACCGCGTTGTTACTCCCGGCGTGGTCGTCGCTCGACTAGCGTGGGTCCATCGCAAACACAGGATGGCAGACATGACACGAGCCGCCGCAGAGATCATTCGCGAATACGGCCCCTTCGACGACTCCGGGCGCATCAACGGCGTCAGCTATGACGGCCGGCAGGTGTGGATCGCGACCGGCAGCAGCATCAAGGCGTTCGATCCGGCCGACGGCGCGGTGCGGACGTCCATCGATCTCCCTCTCACGCCGGCACGGCGTTCGACGGCCGGCACCTCTATCAGATCGCGGAAGATCGCATTCACAAGGTCGATCCCGACAATGGCCGCGTGCTCGCGACGATCCCGGCGCCCTCGGGCGGCGGCGATTCGGGACTCGCCTGGGCCGAGGGTTCGCTCTGGGTCGGCGCCTATCGCGATCGCAAGATCCACCAGATCGACCCTGCCACCGGCGAGATCCTGCGCAGCATCCCGTGCACGCGCTTCGTCACCGGCGTCACCTGGGTCGATGGCGAGCTCTGGCACGGCACCTGGGAAGACGACGTCAGCGACATCAGGCGCATCGATCCCGCGACCGGAAAGGTGCTCGATCAGCTCGACATGCCAGCCGGCACCGGCGTTTCCGGCATGGAATCCGACGGCGGCGAGACGCTGTATTGCGGCGGCGGCGACAGCGGCAAGGTGCGCGCGATCAGGCGCCCCAGGCGGGCGCGAGGGTGAGCCCCTGACGGCTCCGCGACTGGAAGTGGCCTACTTGCCGATCGACGTGTAGGCCGCCTTGCGGAAATTGGCGTTGGCTTCCTCGCGCGTCTGCAGCTGCTGGCCACCGCCTCCACCGACCGGCTTGGTGGGCGTGACCACCGAAAACAGCACGAAGCCGCCGGCCTTGCGCGGGAAGATGAAGTATTCGGCGATATCCGACTTCTCGCTGTCCTCGCAGGAGGACATGCCGCGGAACACGACGGCGCTGTCGACCAACTCGCTGTTGCGCGCCGAGATGAACTTGCCCTTGCAGTCGCGTGCATCGTTGCCAATGATCGTCGCGGCGACTTCGAGGCCGTCGACATTGCGTTGCGGCGGCACGATCCGAACGAAGCCAGTGGCGTTGTCGGCCTTCCAGGCGACCCCGCCCGATGTCAGCCATACCGGCCGCTCGCCTCCGCCCAGAATGGCCGGATGCGACAGCGAGGCCTTGAGGATGAAGTTGGAGGCGATCTGCATCGCTTCCAATTGCAGCTCGGGAGAATCCTCCGACGCGCGCGACGGCTGCGCGCCGGCGGTTGCGGCGGGCACGGCAGCGGCGGGCGGCCCGCCCGGACGCTGCGCCGAGTGAGCACCGGGTTGCACCGTGAAATTCGTCGCAGCCGCCAGACCGCCGGCATTGATCATGCGCACGCAATTCGCCAGCGACGGCAGCAGCACGGACGTGCCGTTGAGATCGAACTGGAACAGATTGCCCTGCGCGAAGGCCGACATCGTCCGCGCCGCCCTGAACGCCTTGATCAGGCTGGAGTCGTTCGGCATCGGCACGACGACCATGTTGGCCGACCACACCGAGCCCTCGACATTGTAGGAATTGCGCCCGTCGAAGCTGAGCACGATGGGAAACTTCTGCCCCTGCGCGAGCGACCAGCCGGGATGGATGAAGGCGAGAGCCCAGTTGTAGGTCGGCAGCGCGAGAACACCGAAATTGATGCCGCTCTTGTAGCTGGCGGATGCGATGCAGCTTGAGAACTTCCCGGTGCTATCGTCGGTGTAGGCGCCGCCCGACCAGCCGGCCACGGAGACGGAGCCGTAAGGCCCCTTCGCATGCGCAGGATCATTCGACCCACCTGTCATTAGCGCGAGGAGCGAAAGCATCGTTCCAAGGATCGCACGCCGTACCGTCATCCCAATTCCCCGTTTTCGCCGCATTGTTGCAATTCCCGCGGCTACGTCAAGTAGCAGCGGCGCATGTGCGACTACCCCAGGGATTGATCTGATGACCGGCTTCATGCCCGCCAGGGCACAACATGTCGCGGTCGTCCTCCACAGCCCTTCATGGGAGCGTCATCGAACTCCGCTAGCGCTTGCCGGGTCTCACGCAGGCCAAGGGCTTCCTCGAAAGGGTTTCCTCGACATGACCACCACGCTGCCGGTGCTCGGCGCCGCCCTCTCCGTCAAGTCCATTCCCGCGCACTGCGACTGGCTGCTCGAACGCCAGCGCGATCTCGAGATCCAGGACTTCTTCCGGGCTGATCTTCTCGACAGCGACTGGCGCAGCACCGCCAAGGAGATCAAGGCGATGCTGTCAGGTCACACCGGCCGGCTCGGCATCCATGGCCCGTTCTGGGGCTTCAAGATCGACAGCCACGATCCGATGATCCGCCGCGCCGTCACCAAGCGCCTGCTGCAAGGACTCGAAGTCGCCGACTTTCTCGGCGCCACGCAGATGGTGATCCACTCGCCCTACACGACCTGGGACGCCAACAACATCGACATGCTGCCGGACAATCGCGAGGCGCTGATCGAGCGCGTGCGGGCGACCTTGACCGACGTCATTGCCTCTGCCGAGCAGGCCAACTGCGAGATCGTGATCGAGAACATCGAGGACAAGGATCCGCTGGGTCGCGTCATCCTGGCCAAGGCGCTGGGCAGCAGCAAGGTGCGGGTCTCGCTCGATACCGGTCATGCCAACTACGCGCACCATTCGACCGGCGCGCCACCCGTCGACTACTACGTCGATGCTGCCGGCGACATGCTGACCCATGTCCATCTGCAGGACACCGACGGTTACGCCGATCGCCATTGGGCGCCGGGCGAAGGCAACATCCGCTGGGTTGCGGTGTTCCGCGCGCTGGCGAAGCTGAATTCCAATCCGCGTCTGATCCTCGAGCTGCGCAACCATGATCACGTCAAGGCCGGTGCAGCGTACCTCGCTTCGCTCGGGCTCGCTCAATAAGCCGTCGCGTCCGCGCAACCCGATCCCATCGTCTCAGACAACCTCAGACCACAGAGAGATTGCCATGACCAAGCTCACCCGCCGCGGCCTGCTCGGCGCCGGCGCCGCGATCGGCGGCAGCTTCATCCTGCCGCGCGTATCGATCGCGCAAGCCGACAGCCGACCCTCGGTCACGATCGCCGTGCAGAAGGTGACCAATTCGAACGTGCTCGACGTGCTGCGCGAGCAGTCCAATGTCGGCGAGCGCGTGTTCTACTCGTCGCTGTGGGAAAGCCTGATCTCGAAAAACTTCCGCGGCAACCTCGAAGCCGTCCCCGGCCTTGCCACCGAGTGGAAGCGCATCGACGACCAGACCGTCGAGCTGAAGCTGCGCCAGGGGGTCAAGTTCCACAATGGCGACGAGATGACGTCCGAGGACGTCGTGTTCTCGTTCAGCCGCGAGCGCATGTTCGGCGACAGCGAGGCCAAGAGCCGCACCACCATCAAGGCGTTCGAGAAGATCCCGACGCCGCGCCCCGGCAAGGAGTTGCCGCCGGACGTGATTGGCGTCGCGCGCCGGATGTGGCCGGATCTGGTTCGCGTCGACGCGGTCGACAAATACACCGTGCGCTTCGTCAACGCGACGCCGGACGTCACCATCGAAGGCCGCCTGATGCGCTACGGCTCCGACATCATGAGCCGGCGCGGCTGGGAGGAAGCCGCGAGCTATCTCGATTGGGCGCGCAAGCCGATCACGACGGGTCCCTACAAGATCGTCGAGTTCAAGCCCGACGTGTCGCTGACGCTGGAAGCGCATGACGAATATTGGGGCGGACGTCCGCCCTTGAAGCGCATCCGCTTCCTGGAAGTGCCCGAGGTCGCGAGCCGCATCAATGGGCTTCTCTCCGGCGAATACCAGTTCGCCTGCGACATCCCGCCGGACCAGATCGCCGGCATCGAGAAGAACGCGGCCTTCGAGGTGCAGGGCGGCACCATCCTCAACCACCGCCTCACCGTGTTCGACAAGAATCATCCGCAGCTCGCCAATCCCCTGGTGCGCCGCGCCTTCACCCACGCGATCGACCGTCAGGCGATCGTCGACAGCCTGTGGGCGGGCCGCACCCAGGTGCCGAAGGGCCTGCAATGGGAGTTCTACGGCGACATGTTCATCGCCGACTGGAGCGTACCGGCGTTCGACCCGAAGCTGGCGCAGGACCTTCTCAAGCAGGCCGGCTACAAGGGCGATCCGATCCCCTATCGCCTGCTGAACAACTACTACACCAATCAGGTCGCGACCGCGCAGGTCCTGGTCGAGATGTGGCGGGCGGTCGGCCTGAACGTGCAGATCGAGACCAAGGAGAACTGGTCGCAGATCCTGGAGCGCGGCCCGACCCGCGCCGTGCGCGACTGGTCGAACTCGGCCGCGTTCAACGATCCGGTGTCGTCGCTGGTCGCCCAGCACGGCCCCAACGGCCAGCAGCAGCAGGTCGGCGAATGGAGCAACGACGAGCTCAACCGGCTGTCGGAATTCCTGGAGACCTCGACCGATCGCGACGCCCGCAAGAAGGCGTTCCGCCGCATGCTGGAGATCGCCGAGCGCGAGGATCCGGCCTACACGGTGCTGCACCAGAACGCGACCTTCACCGCCAAGCCGAAGTCGATCAAGTGGAAGGCCTCGCCGGCCTTCGCGATGGACTTCCGCACCGGCAACTACGGTGCGTGACGCCGTGGCGCCGCTGGTCAGCATCTCCGGCCTGAAGGTCGCCTTCGACGGCACGCCCGTGCTGCACGGCATCGATCTCGACATCGGCAAGGGCGAGGCCATCGGTCTCGTCGGGGAGTCCGGGTCCGGAAAGTCGGTGACGTGGCTCGCGGCGCTCGGCCTCCTGCCCGGCAAGGCGAAAGTGTCCGGATCAGCCAAGCTCGAAGGCCGCGAGCTGCTGGGCGCTGATGGCAAGGTGCTCGACCAGGTGCGCGGCCGCCGCATCGCGATGATCTTCCAGGATCCCGCCAGCGCACTCAATCCTGTGCTCACGATCCGGCGTCAGTTGTGCGAAAGCCTCGCGCTGCATCGCGGGCTGCGCGGCGAGGCCGCGCGGGCCGAGGCGCTCAGGCTGCTCGATCTCGTCGGCATCCCCGATGCGGCACGCCGGCTGTCCGCCTATCCGCACGAGTTCTCCGGCGGCCAAGTCCAGCGTATCATGATCGCAATGGCGCTGGCCGGCCAGCCCGAGCTGCTGATCGCCGACGAACCCACCACCGCGCTCGACGCCACCATCCAGGCGCAGATCCTCGATCTGCTGTCGGCCATCCGGCGCGAGTTCAACATGGCGATGGTCCTGATCAGCCATGACCTCGGCGTCGTCGCGGAGAATTGCGACCGCGTCTGCGTGATGTATGCCGGCCGCATCGTCGAACGTGCCCCGGCCGCGCAGCTGTTCGATGATCCCTGGCACCCTTACGCGCAGGGCCTGATCGGTGCGCTGCCGCCGCTCGATGGCATCAGGCGGAGATTGCAGGCGATCGCCGGCACGGTGCCTGATCCCCGCGCGCTGCCGAGCGGCTGCGCCTTCGCCCCGCGCTGCACGTTTGCCGGCGACGGATGCCATGCCGGCGTGCCGCCGCTGGCGCCGGTCGAGCCGCACCGCGCGGTGGCCTGCCTGCGGCCGCAGCGCCTGCCGGTGGAGCTCGCCGCCGAATGACAGCGCCGCTGGTCGAGATTCTCGGGATCTCGCGCACCTACCGGATGCGGTCCGGCCTGTTCGGACGTCCCGCATCCGTCCACGCCGTCGACGGCCTGAGCTTCTCGATCCAGAAGGGCGAGACGCTCGGCATCGTCGGCGAATCCGGCTCCGGCAAATCCACCACCGGCCGCATGGTGCTCGGACTCGAAACGCCTGACCGGGGCAGCGTACGCTTCGACGGCGCCCCGATCGCAGCACGAGGCTCGGCGGCGTGGCGCGCCCAGCGCGCGCGCATGCAGATGATCTTCCAGGATCCGCTCGGCGCGCTCGATCGAAGACTTCCCGTCGCCGCGCAGATCCGCGAGCCGCTCGACATCCACGACATCGGCACGGCCGCCGAGCGTGACGCGCGGGTGCATGAGCTGCTCCAGGCTGTCGACCTCAACGACAGCCACGGCGCCCGCTATCCCGGCGCGCTGTCCGGCGGGCAGCGCCAGCGCATCGTGCTTGCCCGCGCGCTGGCGACCAAGCCCGACTTCCTGGTCTGCGACGAGCCGGTCAGCGCGCTCGACGTCTCGATCCAGGCCCAGGTGGTCAACCTGCTGATCGATCTCCAGGCGCGGCTCGGACTGACCATGCTGTTCATCAGCCATGACCTGCGCGTCGTCCGGCAGATCAGCAGCAAGGTCGCCGTGATGTATCTCGGCCGCATCGTCGAATATGGCGATGCCGACGACCTGTTCGCCCGGCCACAGCATCCCTATACGCAAGCGCTGGTGTCGGCCTCGCCTGCTCCCGGACGCCGCAGCACCAACCGTATCGTGCTGACGGGCGACCCGCCGAATCCGGCGGCCCGGCCCGCCGGCTGCGCCTTCCATCCGCGCTGCAGCCACGCGACCGCCCGCTGCGCCAATGAGGTGCCCGCGCTCATCGCGCTGGATCAGCAACGCCAGGTGGCCTGCCATCTCGTTGCAGAACCGCAGTCGCAGACCCAGGACGCCGCGTGATGCTGCGCTATTTCGCCATCCGCCTGTCGCGCGCGCTGCTGACCATCGCGCTCGTCGTCACCTTCGCCTTCATCGTGCTCAGGCTCTCCGGCGATCCCGCGCTGATGATCATGGGGCCGGAGGCGCCGCCCGAGGTCATCGAAGCGTTCCGCAAGGCCTGGGGCCTCGATCATCCGATCTGGATGCAATATCTCGACTACTTCAAGGCGATCGGCCAGGGCGAGCTCGGACGCTCGATGCGCGACGGCCGGCCCGCGATCCAGCTCGTCATCGAGCGCATCCCCGCGACCCTGGCGCTGACCATCCCGGCATTCCTGCTAAAAGTGCTGCTCGGCATTCCCGCCGGCATCTACGCCGCGCTGCATCGGGGATCGGCGATCGACCGCGCCGTGATGATCACGGCGGTCGCGGGCTTCACGGTGCCGAGCTTCGTACTGGCGCTGATCCTGGTGCTGATCTTCGCAGTGCAGCTCGGCTGGCTGCCGTCGGGCGGACAGGACTCCTGGCGTCATGCCATCCTGCCGATCGTGACGCTCGGCTTCGGCGGCGCCGCAGTGCTGGCGCGGTTCGCGCGCAGCGCCATGCTGGAAGTCCTCGGCCAGCCCTACATCAGAACGGCGTCGGCCAAGGGCGTGCCGTGGCGCCGGGTGATCACGGATCACGCGCTGCCCAACGCGGCGATCCCCACCGTCACCATTCTCGGCTTCATGGTCGGCAGCCTGATCGCAGGCGCGGTCGTCGTCGAGAGCGTGTTCTCCTGGCCCGGCGTCGGCCGTCTCCTGGTCGTCGCCGTCGCCAACCGCGACCTCGCGGTCGTGCAATGCATCCTGCTGCTGGTAGCGATGACGATGGTCACGTCGAACCTGATCGTCGATTTCCTCTACGGCCTGCTCGATCCGCGGCTGCGCAGCAAGGGAGCCGAGGCATGACCGACCTTGCATTGAAACCGCCCGCCGCGCGGCGACTGCGCTGGCCGAACATTCCCGTCTCCGTGACCATCGCCGTCGGCTGGATCGTCGCGATGCTGCTGCTGGCGATTTTCGCCGATCAGCTCGCGCCGTATGGCTTCACCAAGTTCGATCTGCGCAATCGCCTGTCCCTGCCCGGCAACGCGGCGCATTGGCTCGGCACCGACGAGCTCGGCCGCGACGTGCTGTCCCGGCTGATCGTCTCGATCCGGATCTCTCTCCTGATCGCGTTCGGCGCCACCGCGATCTCCGCCATCGCCGGCACCACGCTCGGCTTTCTCGCCGCGCATTTCCGCGGGCTGGTCGAGCAGGCCGTGCTGATGCTGGCGGACTTCCAGGCCAGCATGCCGTTCCTCATTCTCGCACTCGCCGTGCTCGCCTTCTTCGGCAACTCGCTGCCGCTGCTGATCGGGCTGATGGGCCTGTTCGGCTGGGAGCGCTATGCGCGCATCGCGCGGGGCCTCGCGATCTCGGCCAATGCGCAAGGCTATGCCGCCGCCGTGCGCCAGCTCGGCGCGACGCCGCCACGCGTCTATCTCAGGCACATCCTGCCGAACATCGCCTCGACCCTGATCGTGTCGATGACGCTGGTGTTTCCCGAAGTCATCCTGCTGGAGTCCGGCCTCTCGTTTCTCGGGCTCGGCGTGCAGCCGCCGATGACGAGCCTCGGCAACATGGTCGGCTATGGCCGCGAATATCTCACGCGCGCGCCCTGGATCATGCTGGCGCCAGCGATCACCATTGTGGTGACGACGCTCGCGGTCTCGGTGATCGGCGACTGGCTGCGCGACCGGCTCGATCCGACGCTGCAATAGTCTCGATCAGCGGCGAGTTTCGTGACTCGCCGCGGCACTATGCTCGCAGATGATCAGGGCATGCCCCGCCTGCTCGCCCGCCAGCGCCATCCATTTCGACGCCTGCTGCAACCACTGATCGCGGCGGGCCGGATCACGTTCGGCTTCCTCACGACAGCTCGATGCCGCAGTCATACATGCCGATCTTCTGTCCATGGGTCATGGTCCGACACGTCAACGCAGACGGCACTTACATAGGATATTGCGATTTCAGGTTGTGATCGATTGCAGGCCTGCCTTACCCCGATGGTTCGGCATGGCGCATCGGCAATGAATGGTGCGCGTGACAGGCGGCCACCGCGGCATGGCCGAATGCCACCGCGATCTGATGCAGGTCGGTGACGACGTCGCCGATGCCATAGAGTCCCGCGACGCCGCAGCGCTGCTTGGCATCGACCTTGAGGAAGCCATCGGATGTATGCCGCGCGCCGAGCCTGATGGCGAGCTCGGAGCGGACATCGGCGCCCATCGCGGGATACACGATCTCGAACCGCGCGCTGCCGCCATCGACGAACGATGCTTCGAGCGCACTGTCCCGGCGCTGAAACGCATGAAGCTGCGGCGTCACCCGAACGCCAGCGGCAGCCAGCTCCTGCCGTTTCGCCGCATCCTGCGCATCATCGATCGGGATCAAGGTAACGTCCGGACTGTAGACGCGCATGAACAGCGCCTTGCCGGCGGCATGGGCGAGTTCGCCCACGATGGCGATCTTGTGGCCGATGGTTTCGAAGCCGTCGCAGACCGGACAATAGCGCAGCTCGCCGTCACCGACGGCCGCTCGCCAATCGGCCAGCGGCGGCTGCTTGTCGACGATCCCCGTTGCGAGGATGACGCGCTGTGCGGTGACCGTCCCGAGCTCATGGGTCGCAACGAGATCTGCATCGCGCGTCTCGAGAGTGCTCACCGTGCTCCGGACGATCGGAACGTGAAGTTCTTCGACCTGCCGCTGCATCCGTGCGAGCAGCTCGCTTCCAGGCATGCCGTTCGGAAAGCCCGGCAGGTTATGGCTCCGCGGAATCAGCGCCGCCCGCGACGCGCCGCTGTCGACGATCACGACCCCGCGCCGGAACCTTGCCAAGTAAATCGCGGCCATCAGGCCTGCGGGACCGCCGCCAATGATAAGTACTTCGGTGTGCATTGCCGCCCTCGTTTGGCTCGACGGAACCAAATGTCGGGAGGCGGAACAGTTCCTGACCCTATCGTCAACTGGCGCTTACGCCGGAACAAGAATGGAACCTTTCACGGCCTTCAGGTGTTAACTTACGCCGCTGCCGCGGCGGAAAAGCCGCGCAAACTTGGCAGCGAGGGGGATTTGTTGCGAGGGCGCATGGATGCGATTTGTAAATTCGACCGATGAAAGCTTGATGGCGTACTACGAAAGTGTCCGAAAGCAGGTGGCCGCCGACAGCCGGATCGGAGGCCCTTACCGTCTGATCGGCGATCGGGCCAAGCAGTATGCACAGGAGCTCCAGGCCGAGATGCGGCGGCGACAGTTGCGCTTCACACCGATCGACTGGCCGAACTGATTTGAGCAAGGATCGTGTGGCTCATCGAAGCCACCAGACGATCATTTGCGACAGCACGGTGGCTGCTATTGCGCCCTCTCCCCTTGGGGGAG
The DNA here is from genome assembly GCA_050641875.1 of Bradyrhizobium oligotrophicum. Taxonomy (GTDB): domain Bacteria; phylum Pseudomonadota; class Alphaproteobacteria; order Rhizobiales; family Xanthobacteraceae; genus Bradyrhizobium; species Bradyrhizobium oligotrophicum_B. Next base: position 3,402,395 of record CP192619.1, on the reverse strand, counting down.
AAGGCAAGTAGGACAGAGCGGCAAACGCGGTTGGGTGAGGGGTCTCTCTCCGCGGGCGCCGTACTCGGAGCAATACCCCGCCTCCCACCGCGCACGCGGATAGGCCGGCGATGCCCTCTCCCCCAAGGGGAGAGGGCGCTGTATCGTACAGTTTCAGTGCGGCGTTATACGAAGAGCGGCACCAATCATTCCCACGACCAGCTCGAGAAATCGTTCTCGAACTGCGGCACGTCCCTCCAGACGCCCTTGAGCTTCTTGTTGATGATCGTGATCCACTGCGGCTGGAACAGGAAACCCGCCGCGGCATCGGTCGCCAGCATGCGCTGGGCGTCGCCGAGCAGCTTGGCGCGCTCGGCCTCGTTCGGCGTGTCGACGATCTTCTGATAGAGCTTGTCGAAGGCCTCGGACTGATAGCCGAAGTAGTAATTCTTCTCGGTGAACTTCACGAGATCGAACGGCTCGACATGCGAGACGATAGTCAGGTCGAAATCATGCGGGCCGTTGAATACCTGCGACAGCCACGCCGCCCATTCGAGGTTCTCGATCTTGGCGACGATGCCGACCTTCGCCAACTGAGCCGCAAGTACCTCGCCGCCCTGGCGCGCATAGGCCGGCGGCGGCAGCCGCAGCGACAGCTGCAGCGGCGTGGTGACGCCAGCTTCGGCGAGCAGCTTCTTGGCCTTCTCCGGGTCGTAGGGATTGATGCTGGTGGTGTCGACATAGCCGAGCGAGCCCGGCACGTAGAAGCTGCCGATCGGCGTCCCCAGGCCGTCGACGGCGCCCTCGATCATCGCCTTGCGATCGATCGCGGCAAGGATCGCGCGGCGGACGCGGACGTCGTCGAGCGGCTTCTTCTTGTTGTTGATGGTGACGATGGTCTTCGCCTTTGAGCCGCCGATCAGCACGGTGAAGCGCGGGTCGGACTTGAACTGCGGCAAGGTGCGCGCCGTCGTGCCGCGCGGGAAGGCGTCGACATCGCCGGACAGCAGCGCCGCGACCTGCGCCGCCGGATCGGAGATGAAGCGGATCGTCACCTTGGACAGCTTCACGGCTGCGGCGTTGCGATAGTCGGGCCATTTGTTCAAGGTCAGCGATGAGCCCTTAGCCCAGGCGCCCAGCGTGTAAGGCCCGGTGCCGACCGGCTGCGTCGCGTTGGTCGGCGCGCTCTTCGGCTCGACGATCGATGCGGTGGCCTGTCCGAGCAGGAACGGCAGGTTGGGCTCAGAATATTTCAGCTTGACGACGATGGTCTCGGCGTCGGGGGCCGTCACGGACTCCATCGCCTGGAACAACGCCTTGTCCTTGTTGGTGCTGTTGGCGGCGCCGGCGCGCTCGAACGAGAACTTCACCGCGGCGGAATCGAACGCCTCGCCGTTCTGGAATTTCACACCCTTGGCGAGCTTGAAGGTGTAGCTCTTCAGATCGGACGAGGCCTGCCAGCTCGAGGCCAGCAGCGGCGAGACCGAGCCGTCCTCGTTGATCTTTGTCAGCGTCTCATAGACGTTGTAGAGCGTGACCTCGGCGATCGCGGCCGCGGCCGCGCTGGTCGGATCGAGCCCCGGCGGCTCCAACGTCATGCCGACGACGACGCTGTCCTTCTTGCTCTGCGCGAAAGCCGGCACGGCGGTCGCAACGAGGGCGGCCACGACGATGATCGATAGTCTTTTCAACATTGTTTGTTTCTCCCTGAGGAAACTAAATTACGCGTCAAAGCGGCTTCGAGACAAGTGGCTGCTGTTCCGTTGCGACGAGCGCCGGCAGCGCCATCACGTTTTCCGCTCGATGGCAGGCAGCGGAATGCGCCCCCGTGAGCGTTCGCAATGCGGGTGCCGTCGTGCGGCACTGGGCATCGGCGAGCGGACAGCGCGGCGCATAGGCGCATCCGGTCACGCCGAGGGACTGCGAAGCGATCGCAATGCTCTCGCGCCGGCGCCTCACCGCGCCGGCCTGCGCTCGCGGCACGGCGTCGAGCAGCGCCCGCGTGTACGGATGAGCGCAGCTTCCGAACAGGTCCTCCGGCCGCCCGCGCTCGACGATGCGGCCGAGATACATCACCGCGACCTCGTCGCAGAGATAGTCGACGACCGCGAGATCATGACTGATCAGGACGTAGCTGAGGCCGAACTGCTCCTGCAGATCCTGCATGAGGTTGAGCACCTGCGCCTGCACGGAGACATCCAGCGCCGATACCGGCTCGTCGGCGACGATCAGCCTCGGCCGGGTGATCAGAGCCCGCGCGATCGCGACGCGCTGGCGCTGGCCTCCGGAGAATTCATGCGGATATTTGTCCATGTCGGCATCGCGCAATCCGACCTGCCGCAGCACGCTTGCGACGCGCGTGCGGAGAGAGTGGCGATCCGGGTGTTCGAGAGCGGTCAACGGCTCGGCGACGATGCGCGCAATGGTCTGGCGCGGATCGAGCGAGCCGTAGGGATCCTGAAATACCATCTGGAAATCGCGCCGCGCGCGCCGCAGCTCATCCGCCGCGAGACGGTTGAGATCACGACCCGCCATCAGCACCGATCCGGCTGACGGCCGCTCGAGCGCCATGATCAGCCGCGCCAGGGTCGACTTGCCCGAGCCGGACTCGCCGACGATGCCGAGGCTCCTGCCCGGCATCAATGTCAGCGATACGCCGTTGAGCGCGAGCACCTGGCCCGGCGGCCGCAGCAGGCTCTCGCGCGGCAACGTATAGCGCTGCACGAGGTCCCTGACCTCGAGCAGCGGCATCTCTGCACCTCCTTGCGCGGCCGTGCTCAAGCGACCACTCCCGCCGGATCACACGCGAGCGCGACGTCAGTCCGGATGCAACGGACGTGGTGACCGGCGCCGATCTCGATCGCGGGCGGCAGCGCCGCGCGGCAGGCGTCGACGACCAGCGCGCACCGGTCGGCGAACGGGCAGCCCGCCGGCAGATCGGCGAGCTCCGGCACCGTGCCGGCAATGGTCGCGAGCCGCATGCCCTTGCGGGCCCCGAGCCGCGGCCGTGCCCGGAACAGGCCTTGGGTATAGGGATGCCCCATACGCGAGAACACCGCGTCGGTGCTCCCGCTCTCGACCACCGTGCCGCCATACATCACGATCATGCGCTGCACGTTCTCGGCGATGACGCCGAGATCATGCGAGATCAGGATCATCGCCATGCCCTGCTCCGCCACGAGATCGGCGATGAGATCGAGGATCTGCCGCTGGATGGTGACGTCGAGCGCGGTGGTCGGCTCATCGGCAATCAGCACGTCGGGCTTGCAGGCCAGCGCCATCGCGATGGTGATGCGCTGGCGTTGGCCGCCGGAAAACTGGTGCGGATAGGCATCGTAGCGCCGGGTCGGGTCCGGCAGACCAACGCGGTCGAGCAGCGCGATCGCATGGCGTTTCGCCTCGGTCGCCGTGCAGCCGGTATGCCGCAGCAGCGGCTCGGCCACCTGATGGCCGATCGTGTGCATCGGGTTGAGCGCGGTCATCGGCTCCTGAAAGATCATGCTGATGCGGTTGCCGCGCAGCTTGCAGTAATCGGCATCCCCAAGACCGACCAGCTCGCGGCCATCGAGTTTGATACTGCCGCTGACGACGGCACTGTCGGGCAGAAGCCCAAGCAGCGCGAGCGCCGTGATCGACTTGCCGCAGCCGGACTCGCCGACGATGCCGAGCGTCTCGCCGCGCCGGAGCGCGAACGACACCTCGCGCACCGCTTGCGCCGGGCCGCGGCTGGTGTTGAGCCGGATGCCGAGACCGCTGACATCGAGCAGAGCCTGATCGCTCGCCATCATCGCTGCCTCGCCAGCCGTGGGTCGAGCAGATCGCGCAGGCCGTCGCCGAGCAGGTTGAGGCCGAGCACCGCAAGCGCGATGGCGGCGCCGGGATACACGGCGAGGCTCGGCGACTGGAACAGCAGGGTCTGGGCATCGTTCAGCATGCGTCCCCAGGACGGCTGCGGCGGCTGCGTGCCGAGGCCCAGATAGGACAGCGCCGCTTCAGCCAGGATCGCCAGCGCGAACTGGATCGTCGCCTGCACGATCAGGATCGACAGGATGTTCGGCAGCACGTGCTCGATGGTGATGCGGAAGCGGCCCTTGCCGGCGGCGCGCGCCGCCAGGATGAACTCGCGCGCCCAGATCGCGCCGGCCTGGCCGCGGGTGACGCGCACGAACACCGGGATCTGGAAGATGCCGATCGCGGTGATCGAGGTCAGCATGCCCGGCCCGATCACCGCCGCCAGCATGATCGCCGACAACACCGCCGGAAAGGCGAAGGTGAAGTCGCTGAAGCGCATGATCAGCTCCTCGGTCCAGCCGCGCCGGGCGGCTGCGACCAGACCGAGGCAGACGCCGCAGGTAAGGCCGATGCCGACCGCGATGATGCCGACCAGAATGGTCGCGCGCGCACCCACCAGCAATAGCGAGACGATGTCGCGGCCGAGCACGTCGGTGCCCAGCCAATGCGCTGCTGATGGCGGCCGCAATTTGGATGCGACGTCGATCTCATAGGCCGACCATGGCGTCCATACCAGCGAGAGCAGCGCCGCGCCAAGCACCAGCAGACAGAGCAGCGCGCCGACCGTGAAGCTGCGATGGCGCAGCGCGCGGCGCCAGAACGCGTTCGACGCAGGCGCAGCGCCCGTTTGAACGATCACGGTGGAACTCACAACTCGTGCACCTTGATGCGCGGATCGATCACCGCATACAGCACATCGACCGCGAAATTGACGATGATCACCATGGCCGCCAGCAGCATCACGCAGTTGCGCACCACGATCAGGTCGCGGTTGGCGATCGACTGGAAGATGAGGCGCCCGAGGCCCGGCAGATAGAACACGTTCTCGATCACGATGGTGCCGGCGAGCAGATTGGCGAATTGCAGGCCCATCACGGTGAGCACCGGGATCATCGCGTTGCGCAGCACGTGCTGCCACAGCACCTCACGCTTCGTCAGCCCCTTGGCGCGCGCGGTGCGCACGAAGTCCTCGCGCAGCACGTCGAGCACCGCCGAGCGTGTCACCCGCGCCAGGATCGCGGCCTGCACCACTGCCAGCGCCACAGCCGGCAACAGCAGCGCGCGCAGGCCCGGCCAGATGCCGTCCTCCCAGCCGGGGAAGCCGCCGGCCGACAGCCATTGCAGCTTCACCGCAAACAGGAGGATCAGCAGGATCGCGAACCAGAAGTTCGGCAAGGCGATGCCGATCTGGGTCAGCGACATCACGCCGACGTCGCCGAGCCGGTTGTGATTGGCGGCCGTGTAGATGCCGGCCGCGAGCGCCAGCACGGTCGTGAGTCCCATGGCCAGGATCGCGAGCGGAATGGTCATCGCCAGCCGCTCGCGGATCAGTTCGGCCACCGGCGTGCCATAGGCGTAGCTATTGCCGAGATCGCCGCTCAGCAGACCGCCGATCCAGTGCAGGTAGCGCCAGGCCAGCGGCTGATCCAGCCCGAGCTTGATGGTCAGAGCCCTGACCGCATCGGGCGAGGCATCCGCGCCCATCAGCATCTGGGCGGCGTTACCCGGGAGCGCATCCAGCACCAGGAATATGATCAGCGACGCGCCGACGAGGGTCGCCAGCAAGGTCAGGAAGCGCCGCAGCAGAAAAACGCTCATTCGCGCCGGGACTCCAGTTTTCGGCGGCCGCACGTTCCACAGCTTTCGGCTCCGATGCAAGCCCGTTGCCTGCATGATTGCCATTGCCCGGCGTAGGCACCTTCGCCCACCGCCCCCGCCGGGGTATCGCCGGCTTGATCCCGGTCAACGGCGGAGCGCCGGCGACCGCCATCATGCGGATGATCGCAGCAACACAAGGGCCCATCTCGATCATGACCATCCGTCCGAGCTTTCTCTGGGGCGCCTCGACCTCGGCCTTCCAGATCGAGGGCGCAGCGCATCTCGACGGCCGCGCCGACAGCATCTGGGATGTCTATCTGCGCGTCCCCGGCCGGGTGAGCCACAACGACACCGCCGAGACCGCCTGCGATCACTATCATCGCTACGCGGAGGACGTGGCGCTGATGCGCGATCTCGGCCTCAATGCCTATCGGTTCTCGATCGCCTGGCCGCGGCTGCTACCGCAGGGTCGCGGTGCGGCCAACGAAGCCGGCCTCGCCTTCTACGACCGCCTCATCGACGCCCTGCTTGCCGCTGAGATAGAGCCCTGGCTCTGCCTCTACCACTGGGACCTGCCGCAGGCGCTGGAGGCGCTCGGCGGCTGGCAGAACCGCGACATCGCCGGCTGGTTCGCCGACTATGCCGCGCTGGTCGCGCGGCGCTACGGCGACCGGGTCAAACGCTTCGCCACCTTCAACGAGCCCTGCGTCTTCACCCTGTTCGGCTACGGCCTGGGCTGGCACGCGCCGGGGATCGCCGACGGAGCGGCCCTGCACAAGGCCATTCATCACGTCAATCTCAGCCATGGCCGCGCCGTCGACGTGCTGCGCAGGGACGTGGCCGGCGCCTCGATCGGCGCCATCCACAATCGGCAGCCCTGCTACCCTGCGAGCGACAGTGCGGAGGACGCCGCGGCCGCCTTGCGGCTCGCCGCCTATTGGAACGATGCCTTCCCGTTTCCGCAGGCCTTTGCCTGCTACCCGCCGGAGCTCCAGGACGCCGTCGCGCCCTATATCGCACCCGGCGACCTGGCGCAGATCGCCCGCCCCGTCGACTGGTTCGGCCTCAATCACTATTCGCCGCATTACGTCAAGGCGAGCAGCAACCTGATGGGCGCCAGCTTCGGATCGCCTCCCGCGACGGTGCCGCGCAGCGCAATCGGCTGGCCTGTCGTGCCCGAGGCGTTCCGCGATACGCTCCTGGACATCCACAACCGGTTCCAGCTTCCGATCTACGTGCTGGAGAACGGAACGGCGGCCAATGACGCCGTCGATGCATCCGGCTGCATCCAGGACGACGGCAGGATCGGCTATCTCAAGGCCTATACGACCGCGATGGAACAGGCGATCGCGGCGGGCGCCGACGTGCGCGGCTATTTCGTCTGGTCGCTCCTGGATAATTTTGAATGGGGGGCGGGCTATTCGCAGCGCTTCGGCATTGTCTATGTCGATCGCGCCACCCAGCGCCGCATTCCCAAGGCGTCGGCGCGGTGGTATTCGAACATGATTGCGGCTCACCGGGTATCCGACGATCCCGCCGGGCGGCACAACCGGGCGGAAGAGTGAGGATGAGCGAACGCGTTCTTCTGGGCGATATCGGCGGCACCAATGCGCGCTTCGCGCTGCTTGACGGCGACGTCATCGGCGAGGTCGCGCATCTCAAGGTCGCCGACTTCCCGACCATCACGGACGCGATCACCGACTTCCTGTCGCGACACGCCGCCGGCGGCGCGCCCACCGCGGCCGTGCTCGACGTTGCCGGCCCGATCGAGCGCAATCGCGGCATGCTCACCAACTCGACCTGGGTGATCGATGGCGCCGAGCTGGCGGAGCGGTTCAAGCTGCGGTCCGCCAAGCTCCTGAACGATTTCGAGGCGGTCGGCTGGTCGCTGCCGGCGCTGCATCCCGACGACCTGTTTTCGCTTGGCGGCAGCGCCGCGGTCGACGGCGCGCCGATGCTGGTGATCGGCCCCGGCACCGGCTTCGGCGCCGCGTGCTATCTCCCGGCAGAAGGCCGTCCCACGGTTGCCGTGACCGAAGCCGGCCATGCCACGCTGCCGGCGACGACGGCGCGCGAGGCCGCCGTGCTGGCCAAGATGCGCGAGCGCTTCGGCCATGTCTCGATCGAGCGTGCGCTGTCGGGCATGGGCCTCGCGAACGTCTATCAGGCCATTGCCGCGGTCGACGGGGTTACGGTGCCGCCGCGCGATGCGGCAGCGATCACCCACGCCGCGCTCGACGGCAGTTGCGCGACGAGCCGCGCCACCCTCGACATGTTCTGCGCCTGGCTCGGCGCCGTCGCCGGCAACCTCGCGTTGACCTTCTGCGCCCGCGGCGGCGTCTACATCGCCGGCGGCATCCCGCCGCGGTTTCCGGACTACTTTGCCAGATCCGATTTCCGCCGGCAGTTCGAGAGCAAGGGGCGCTATGACAGCTATCTGCGTCCGATCCCGGTCCACCTCGTCACCAAGCCCGACATCAGCTTTCTCGGCCTCAAATCGTTCTTCGAGGCCGGCATCACCGCGAGCGGCGGCTCCCCGACGCACTGAGATCGAATGAGCGACATCGTCACGATCACGCCGAACCCGGCCGTCGACGTCTCGACGACCGTCGAGAAAATCGTGCCGGTGGCCAAGCTGCGCGGCACGACGCAACAGCGAGATCCCGGCGGCGGCGGCATCAACGTCGCCCGCGTCATTGCCCGCCTCGGCGGCGACGTCACCGCGCTCTATCCGGTCGGCGGTCCGACCGGCCTGCTCCTGAAGCAGCTCGTCGAGAAGGAAGGCGTCGCCAGCCGCACCTGGGCAACGGCCGAGGACACGCGCGAGGATTTCTTCGTCCAGGAGCGCGTCAGCGGCCAGCCCTATCGCTTCATCCTCCCGGGTCCGACGCTGACCGAGGCCGAGTGGCAGGCGGGCCTTGCCTTGCTCGCAAACCAGGATCCGTTCCCCCGGTTCGTCGTCGGCAGCGGCAGCCTGCCGCGCGGCGTACCTGCTGATTTCTATGCACGCGTCGCCGAGCTTGCGCGGTCACGCGGCGCCCAGTTCGTGCTCGACACCTCGGGACCTGCGCTGGCCGCCGCGGTCGCCGGCGGCGTCGACCTGATCAAGCCCTCACTGCACGAGATGCAGGAGCTCACCGGCGGCGCGCTGAGCGATGCAGCGGCGTGGGAACGAGCGGCGCGTGCGCTGATCGCGAGCGGCAAGGTCGGCACCGTCGCGCTCACCATGGGTCATCTCGGCGCCCTGCTGGTCACCCGCGACCGCGTGCTGCGCGCTCAGCCGCTGACGATGGTGCCGGTCAACGCGGTCGGCGCCGGCGACAGTTTTCTCGGCGCGCTGGTCGCGAAGCTCGCCGCGGGCGAGCTGCCGGACGAAGCGTTTCGCTTTGCAGTCGCCGCAGGTGCCGCGGCGCTGCTGCGCACCGGCACCGCGCTGTCCGATCCCGCCGACGTCAGCCGTCTGCTGGCTGATGTGCGGCTTGAGACGGCGTGACATCGCTTGCCGCATCACCGTTGAGCCGATCGAGCGAGAGCAGCAACCCGCCGACGCGCTCCAGCGACGACATCCACTCGGCGAGGCGGTTGAAATTGTCCACCATCCAATTGAACGACCCCTGCACCAGCGTGAATGCAGCGGCAGCCTGGGTGAGCTCGCCCAGCGTCATCTGATCGCCGAGGAACTTCGGCGCGCACAGCACGAGGCCGATGATCGGCGCGAGCAGCGAATTCAGATGAGACACCAGGGTGTTGCGCATCAGCTGCCAGCACAGCCGCTTCCATTGCTGGATCGTACGGTCGAGCGCTGTCCACAGCCCAGCAATGACGCTGCGTTCCTCCTGCTTGGGCGCGATGCCTTCGCCGATGTCGCGCAAGTGATGTGCCGCGGTGATCAGCTCCGATTCGGCCTGGTTCTTGGTCTGGATGACGCGCGTGAGCGGCGAGCCGACCCACAGCATCGCCCCGGTCACCAGCCCGGAATAGATGACGACGCTGACCACCAGATAGCCTGGAATCCACAACTGCTGCCCGGCCACGGCAAAGCTGATGGATCCGCCGACCTGCCACAGCACCTGGACGAACACGACCGCCGTCAGCAGCGAGGAGATCACACTGACCACGAAGTCGATCGGTGCATCGGTGGCGATGCGAACGTCCTCGGCAATGCGATACTCCGGAATCTTCAGATCGCCCTGCACCGTCGCGAGCCGCGCATAGCGGTCGTTCTCGACCCAGTAATTGATCACCTTGGCGCTCAACCATTGCCGCCAGTTACGTTGCATCACCATGCGGCCCCACACCGAGACGATCGCCAGCACGACGCTCGCCAGACAAAGCGGAATGAGCAGAACGGCCTGCTGGCGCAGCCGCGTCGGATCGCGGCCCTCCAGCGCATCGAAGAAATCCCTGTTCCAGTAATTGAAGCGGAACTGCACGTAGAGCTGAAGCACCACGAGGACGATCAGGGCGACGCAGAGCAGCCAGACCCGCCATGCCGTCGATCCGAGCCAGAATTGCCGCGCCGTGAGCCAGAACCGCGACCATTCGCGATTGCCGTCCTCGGTCTCGTCGTCGGAGATCATTGGTGATCCGGATGGGTGCGATTGATGGGTCTTAACAAACATCCTCGCCGATGGTGGAACCGTTGTCATCTCGCGATTTAAGGGGCTCGCAGAGCGCCCTGCTTGATCTTGCGCAAGGCAGCCGCCGCCCGCCGCGACAAACTGAAGTTCGCGCTGCGATGCGGGAGATCACCGATGACGGCACCCGGCTACATCCGCTGGTTCAAGGACCTTCGTATCGAGGACGTGCCCGACGTCGGCGGCAAGACGGCCTCGCTCGGAGAGCTGTATTCGGCACTGGCGTCGCAAGGCGTGCGCGTACCCAACGGCTTCGCACTGACGGCCGCCGCCTATCGCGATGCCTTGCGCGCGACCGGCGCTGACGACGAGCTGCGCAAGCTGCTCGCCGGCCTCGACAAGCGCCGCATCGACGATCTCGCCAAGCGCGCGGCGAAGGCGCGCGCGATCGTGTTCGCGGCGACCGACCGTGACGACCTGCGCCACGAGGTCGCAGCGGCCTACAAGCAGCTGGAGCAGGAGTATGGCCGCGGCGTCGCGGTTGCCGTGCGCAGTTCGGCCACCGCCGAGGACCTGCCGAATGCGAGCTTCGCAGGCCAGCACGAGAGCTTTCTCAACATTCGCGGGCCTAAGGACCTGTTCGAGGCGTGCCGCCGCTGCTTCGCCTCGCTCTATACGGACCGCGCGATCTCCTACCGCATCGACAACGGCTTCGACCACGACAAGGTCGCGCTGTCGGTGGCGGTGATGAAGATGGTGCGCTCGGACCGCGCCGCGAGCGGCGTGATGTTCTCGCTGGACACCGAGAGCGGCTTTCGCGACGTCGCCTTCATCACCGGGGTCTATGGCCTCGGCGAGACCATCGTGCAGGGCACGGTCGATCCGGACGAGTTCTACGTCCACAAGCCGACCTTCGCGGCCGGCTTCCGCAGCGTGCTGTCGCGCCGGCTCGGCGCCAAAGACAAGCGGATGGTCTATGCCAAAGCCGGCGCGAAGGCCGGCGCACGCAGCCGCGGCCCCACGACGCGCACCGAGGCGACGCCGCCAGCCGACCGGGCGAAATTCTGCATCAGCGACGCCGACGTCCTGGAGCTCGCGCAGGCCACCATCGTCGTGGAGGAGCACTACTCGCAGAAGGCCGGCCGGCCGACACCGATGGACATCGAATGGGCCAAGGACGGCCGCGACGGTGCGCTCTACATCATCCAGGCGCGGCCCGAGACGGTGGCCTCGCAGCGGCGGCCCGAGGCGATCGAGACCTACGTTCTGAAGAAGACCGGCAAGGCGCTGGCAACCGGCCGCGCCGTGGGCGAAAAGATCGCCACTGGCAAGATCCGCCTGATCCGCACGCCCAAGGATCTGAGCGCGTTCCGCCCCGGCGAGGTGCTGGTCGCGGCATCGACCAGTCCGGACTGGGAGCCGGTAATGAAAACCGCGGCGGCGATTGTGACCGATCATGGCGGCCGCACCTGCCATGCCGCGATCGTCGCTCGCGAGCTCGGCGTGCCGGCCGTGGTGGGCACGGAGGATTTCAGCAAGCGCGCGAAGACCGGAACGACGGTCACCGTCTGCTGCGCGGAGGGCGACGCCGGCCATGTCTACGACGGCGCACTGCCGTTCGACGTCGAACGCCTGGCGATCGACAGACTGGAGAAGCCGCGCACCGAGATCATGGTCAATCTCGGCAATCCCGAACTGGCCTTCAAGACCGCGCTGCTGCCGAACGATGGCGTCGGCCTTGCGCGCATGGAGTTCATCATCAACCAGGCGATCGGCATCCACCCGATGGCGCTGGCGACGCCCGCAAAGGTGACCACGGCAAAGGACCGCGCGACGATCAAGCGCCTGACCGCGCGCTACAAGAAGCCCGCCGACTTCTTCGTCGAGCGGCTGTCGGAAGGCGTCGGCACCATCGCCGCGGCATTCTACCCGCGGCCGGTGATCGTGCGCCTCTCGGACTTCAAGACCAACGAATATGCCAGCTTGATCGGCGGCGCCGATTTCGAGCCGAAGGAAGAGAATCCGATGCTCGGCTTCCGCGGCGCCTCGCGCTATGCGCATCCCGCCTACGCCGCCGGCTTCGCGCTGGAATGCGCGGCGTTGAAGCGCGTCCGCGACACGATGGGGCTCTCCAACCTGAAGATCATGATCCCGTTCTGCCGCCGCGTCGAGGAGGCGCGCAAGGTGATTGCGGCGATGGCCGGCCACGGCCTCGTCCGCGGCGAAAACGGGCTCGAGATCTACATGATGTGCGAGATACCGAACAACGTCATCCTGATCGACGAGTTCGCCAAACATTTCGACGGCTTCTCGATCGGCTCCAACGATCTCACCCAGCTCACGCTCGGCGTCGACCGCGATTCCGACATCGTTGCGTTCGATTTCGACGAGCGCGATCCCGGCATGCTGGCGATGCTGCGGATGGCGGTGGAGGGCGCCCATCGCAACCATCGCCATGTCGGTATCTGCGGCGAGGCGCCGGCCAACTATCCGGAAGTGGCGCGCTATCTGTCCGAACTCGGCATCGATTCGATCAGCGTCAATCCGGCGAGCGTCGTGCGCACCATGGAGATCGTCCGCACCGCGGAGCGGGAGCTCGCGACCCACACGCCGCAGGCACTGGCAAGCTGATCATCGCCGACGCTCAAGAGCTGGTCTTGAAGAAGTCCAGCACGGTCGAAGCGCCGCCGATGACGTCGCCGCCGCCATAGAGGCTTGCCAGGAACGTGCCGCGGTGACTGGCGCCGGTGACCGCGATGCCTTGCGCGAAGCGGCCGTCGGCCGCCAGCGGCATCTTGACGAGGCTGGGCGGGAGCGCCTCGTCGAGAAGGCCGTAGTAGAACCGCATCGGCGCGTCATAGTCCCAATAGGTCGAGCTGTTACCGGCCAGGAGCCGCAGGAAGCGGCTGTTGGTCTCGTGGGTGAAGCGCTCGAAGAAGCCGTCGACCAGCAGGTCCGAGGGCTGCGGCACCGACTTGCTGAACGTCTCGTCCATGCTGTAGTCGGCCCAGTATTTCTCTGCCAGCGCGAGGTGCTGCGGCTTGATCGCGGTCTTGAACAGGTCGCCGAGCCGGTAATACTGGCGATAGCTGCCCAGGAGGACGATGATGCATGGCGTGATCCAGATCGGCTGCTTCGGATAGGTGCTGTCGGTCGACGCGCTGCCCGGTTGGGCCGACACCCAATAGCGCATCGAATCCGCAAGATTGTTGAACGGACTTTGCGTGGCGCTCGCCGCCACCGCGACGCGCCGCCGCTGCAGCTCCTGGCGCAGCCATTGCGTGTTCACGGCACCCTGCGACCAGCCGTTCAGGAACAGCCCGGTCCTTCGCAGGCCGAGATGATCGAGCGCGAGCAGGCCCGCGTTCAGCACGTCCAGGCAGCACTGCACCGTGGCGTCCTTCACCGCATAGGCCTCGCCTCGCCCCTGGCGATACGGTCCCTTGCCGAGATAGTCGGCCGCGATCAACGCAAAGCCATTGCCGACCAGGCGCTGGACGTTGAACAGCGTCTCGATCGAATCGACATTGTCGCGCGGCTCGTAGTTCGGATCGGCCAGCTTGACGAGATTGGACGGGACCTGGTCGAACGACAGGATGGTGCCGTGCTGCCACGACACGACCGGCAGTGCGCCCTTGTGATCGGCGGGCAGCGCGAGCAGGCCGCTGACCTTGACGCGCTCACCGGTCTCGGGGACGCGCGTGTAGGTCGTCAGCCGGCGCAGTTCGACGTCGACCCGCGCCCCGTGCTTCTCAGCCGAGAATAACGGTAGGATATTGTGCTCGTTGAAGACGGCGTGGAGCTTCGCTGCGAGCGCATCGAGCCGGTCCTTGCTGACGCGCACCGGCCGGCCGAGGCTTGCGCCGCCGTCACGTGGTTGCGCGATCGCCGGGCCGGCTGAGAACGATACGGCCGCGGCGCCGAGGCCGAGGCCGGCTGAGGCCAGCAGCCTTCTGCGAGATGGCCGGCCGGCCAAGGCTGTAGAGCTGAGCTCCCGCCCGGTCGGCTTGGTCATCGGCTGGGCCAACGCCTCTTCGGGTCCCGCGACCAGGGTATCCAAGCCGATCATTCGCCGCTTCATCACATCCCTCCGAGCCGACTACAGCCGAGGGTAGTTCGTAAAGCCTAGCACTTGCTAAATGGTGCAGTAATTCGAGCCGGATGTCTCGACCGTCGCCTGCACCGTCGCGCGCCTCAAGCGGTCGCGTCGCGGCTCGCCTCCACACGTCGAGTGCCGCCATGCGAATGATTTGCGATGGCGTTCTGGGCGCACACCAGAAGAGATCGCGAGAAAGAGATGAAGGCCTACCGCGCCGCCTCGAAACCTCCGAGCACTGCGGTCAGGTTCTGCCCAAGAATGTCCGAGAGATAGCCGCCCTCCTGCACGAACACCGTGGGCAGGCCGAGCCGCGCGATCGCGCCGCCGATGCGACGGAAACCCGGCGTCGTCACGGAGAGCCCCTTGAGCGGATCGTGCTCGGAGGCATCGAGACCGAGCGCCACCACGAGCGCGCCGGGCGCGAACGCATGGATCGTCTTGGCCGCGGTCTCGAACGCCTTGAGATAGGTGTCGTCGCCGCTCTTCAGTGGCAGCGGAATGTTGAGGTTGGCGCCAAGCCCCGCGCCGGCGCCGCGCTCATGCGCATAGCCCCAGACGAACGGGTAGTAATGCGTGGGGTCGGCGTGGATCGAGATGGTGAGCACATCGGGCCGCTCGTAGAAGATGCCCTGGGTGCCGTTGCCATGGTGGACGTCGACGTCGAGGATGGCGACGCGCTCGTGGCGCTGACGCAGATGCGCGGCCGCGATGGCGGAGTTGTTCATGAAGCAGAAGCCCGAGGCCATGTCCCGATAGGCATGGTGGCCCGGCGGACGACACAGCGCGTACACCGCATCCTCGCCATCGAGCAGCAGTTGCGCTGCGGTCGCAGCCACGTCGGTCGCGGCGCAGGCGCCTTCCCAGGTCCCCGGCCCGATCGGCGCCGAGGTATCGGTCGTATGCCAGCCCAGCCGTCCGACGATGTGCGTCGGATAGGTGGCGGCATTGCGAACGGGATGGATGTTCGGGATCATCTCCGCACCGGCATCGCCGAGCGCGGCCCACGCGTCCCAAGCCTCTTCCAGGAAATTGAGATATTCCGGACTGTGCACGCGCGCGCGAGCCTCCTGGCCGAAATGAAGCGGCGCGACCAACTCGTGATGGCCGGCCTTCAATCCCGCAAGCAGACGATCCGCCCGCTCGGGCTGCTCGGTGGTGCGCTTGACGACGCCGCGTACCAGATAGAATTGCGGATCATGGCTGCGATGCAGCTCGGTGTAGACGGCCTTCACGCGCAGTGACTCCTGTTCGCTTGCACCGGCGATTGTGCACGCAGCAGCCGCCGATACAAGCACGGATGGTCCGCACGTCCCTTGGCCCGTGCCGGCAGCTTCCAACCGGCGGAACGCACCGCTGCGCTTCGCATCTTGTCGGCAGTGGGCTCGCCGGGATCCAGGCGATCCGGAGCGTGAGGAGCGGTGGATGTGAGGAGAGTTTCGCCCGCCATGCCGGCGATTGCCGGCACGGCCGTCGGAATACGACACGAAATCTGCAAAACCTCGACGTGCAAGCCTGATCGACTCATGCGTCGCAAGCCGCGGCTGGTCAGGAGGGGAGCCTTCGTTCGGCATGGAGACCCTGGGATTGATCCAAAATTTGGATCGATCGATACAGGCTTCGGTTTGGACCCCGGCCCTCCCTCTCCTCTAGGACAGTCGTCGAGGAACGTACAAGAGAGGTGGAGCGCATGAGCGCAATCGTAACCACGGCCGAATTGCGCCGATCGCGCGTCCGGCTGTTCATCGTGACCATGCTGTTCCTGGTCACGACCGTGAACTATGCCGACCGCGCGACCTTGTCGATCGCTGGACCTTCGCTGTCCAAGGAGCTGCACCTCGATCCCGTCGCGATGGGCTATGTGTTCTCCGCCTTCGGCTGGTCCTATGTGCTCGCGCAGGTGCCGGGCGGCTGGCTGCTCGACCGCTTCGGCTCGCGCTGGGTCTATGCCTGCAGCATCGTGATCTGGTCGATCTTCACCATGATGCAGGGCTGGATCGGCTTCTTCTCCGGCGCCGCCGCGGTCACGGCGCTGTTCGCGCTGCGCTTCCTGGTCGGTCTCGCCGAAGCACCGAGCTTCCCGGCGAATGCCCGCATCGTCGCCGCCTGGTTTCCGAGCAACGAGCGCGGCACGGCGTCGGCCTTCTTCAATTCGGGGCAGTATTTCGCGACCGTGATCTTCGCGCCGCTGATGGGCTGGATCGCGCATGCGTTCGGCTGGCGCCACGTCTTCACCGTGATGGGCGCGCTCGGCATCCTCATGGGCCTGATGTGGATCAGGACCATGTACGGACCGAAGGAGCACGCGAGCGTCAACCAGGCCGAGCTCGACTACATCAAGGACGGCGGCGCGCTGATCGACATGGAGGGCGCGAAAGACGCCAAGGCCGCCTCCGGTGGCCCGACCTGGTCGCACATCGGAGAGTTGCTGTCGAACCGCATGATGCTCGGCGTCTATATCGGCCAGTACTGCATCAACACGCTGACCTACTTCTTCCTGACCTGGTTCCCGGTCTATCTGGTCAAGGAGCGCGGCCTATCGATCCTGCAGGCGGGCTTCGTCGCCACCCTGCCGGCGCTGTGCGGCTTCATCGGCGGCGTGCTCGGCGGTTTCATCTCCGACGCCATCCTGCGCAAGACGGGATCGCTGACGCTCGCCCGCAAGATCCCGATCGTCGGCGGCATGCTGCTGTCGATGGCGATCATCGGCTGCAACTATGTCGACGGCCAGGCGCTGGTTGTCGGCCTGATGGCGCTGGCGTTCTTCGGCAAGGGCATCGGCGCGCTCGGCTGGGCGGTCGTCTCCGACACCTCGCCGAAGGAAGCCGGCGGCGTCTCCGGCGGCCTGTTCAACACCTTCGGCAACCTCTCCAGCATCACCACACCGATCGTGATCGGCTACATCCTGTCGGCCACCGGCTCCTTCAACGGCGCGCTGGTGTTCGTCGGCCTCAACGCCCTGGTCGCGGCGTTCGCCTATCTGTTCATTGTTGGCCGCATTCAGCGCGTCCAGCTCCGAGCCTCCTGAGCACCACGCTTAGCTTCGCGTGGTCTCGACTCCAACGGCGGCCCCCCGGCCGCCGTTTTTTGCCGGTGCCTCGCCGTCATTCCGGGGCGACGCGCGGCAGCGCGGCGGAAGGAGGGAAGAATCGCAGGATAGCGTTCAATTGAAAATCCAGTCGTCGACATGCACGAGCACGGATACGCTAATCCCTGCCACAACGAGAAATATGCAAAGCCAGAACACCAAGCCAAAACAGTACATCTTGGGCTGCACCTCGCGATCGTAGACGGCGCCACGACCAAGCAGCCGCCCAGTTCGCAGGGCGGTCCAGACAATTGGACCTCCGAACCAGAGCAGCACCAAGGGAAACACGGCAAAGCCGGCAAGTACGATTTTCAGAGCCAACTGGAGCAATCCGGACCTGGTGGAAACGGGCTCAGTCTCACGATCTCAACCTGCTGATTGGCGGAGAGGCATATCACGCCAAGCTAAGGAAGTGCGGGGAAAGCTGGTAGCGGGGGCCCGCTACATCGCGAGACCCACTATTTTGGAAGCTCTGTTTTGTTACCTGCGAGCGGCCTAATTGGCCTTGCGACGGTTGGATAGTCCGCCAAGTACCGCAATTTACGCGCGATCCAACCACGCCCTGAGATGCCATATGAAGGCCGCCGCCTCAATGGGTTCACATCGCCTTGACGAGCGCGAACAACCGGAAATCCTCGAGCGCCGCGTGCCTATGCGGGGCGGCTTCGCGTCGGTAGGCCTCGGTGTCGACGATCGAGCGGAAGGCGGCGAAATCGCCGTATTCATTGATCGCCGCTTCATCCCAGCGTTCGCCTTGCGGGCCGACCAGGCTCGCCAGGACCGGCCCGGAAAACACCCGCACGAGCGGCTTGCCGGCCGCGAGACGCCGGAATGCCGGTCGATAGCGTTCATGAAACGCTTCGCGGCCCGAACATGGCGCCGCGTCGAAGCCGTCCTCGTAACGCGCACACGGTCGGTAGCGCAGCAGATTGAGCATGTAGACCGGCTGGCCGGGGGAAGTGCGCGCTCGGCGGCGTCGAGGGCTTGCAGGGTAATTTCGATGGGGTTCATGGGACTTCTCGCGGTTTCTAGCGGAGCAGGATGCGCGCTGAAGCTCCCCATTTGGCGCACAAGAACGGCCTCTTGTAGCGACCGCGCCGCCATGACTATGTGGACGGGATGTCCACAACGGCCTTGCCTCCCGACCTCTCGCGTCTCCTCGCCTTCGTCCGCGTCGTCGAGGCGGGCTCCTTCGCCGAAGCCGCGCGGCGGGCGGGGACGACAACCTCGGCGATGTCCAAGGCGGTCGCCCGCCTCGAACAGGCTCGCGGAATACGGCTTTTGCATCGCACCACCCATTCGCTGGCGCTGACCGAAGAGGGCGAGCGGCTGATGGCGGCGGGACGCGCGCTGGCCGAAAGCCTCGATCGTATCCAATCGGCGCTCGGCGAAGCCGCACGCAACGATGGCGGACGGGTGCGAGTGACCGCCCCGGCTTCGTTCGCGCGTGCCTGCATCCTGCCGCGACTGCCAGCGTTCCTGCGGGAGCGGCCGGAAATCGAGATCGAGATCAAATTCCGCAACGAGATTCTCGATCTCGCGGCAGAAGGCGTCGACATCGCCATCCGCTCAGGACCCCTCGATCGCGCGCCCGGCCATCTGGCGCGGCGGCTTTGCACGTTCTCCTGGATCGCTTGCGCCTCGCCCGCCTATCTGAGCGCGCGCGGAGTGCCGGCGACTCCATACGAGCTTTCCGAACATGACCACGTCGGCTTCCGCAATCCCGCGAGCGGACAGATCCTGACCTGGCGCTTCACCGACCCGCGCGGCAAAAAACTCGTTCGCGTCGCGCCCAAGCCCAAGCACATTTGCGACGACGCACACGCTTCGGTCGCTTTGATCGCGAATGGGTTTGGCATTGGCTGGGGCCCGGCATGGCTCGTCCATGACGACCTGCGCACAGGCCGGCTCGTCGAAGTGCTTGCGCCCTGGCGCGCGCCGGCGGAGCCCCTATGGATGCTGCGCACCTCGGACCGCCGGCCGCCCCTGCGCACGCAGCGCGTCATGGCGTTCCTCGCCACGCTTCCCACCACGTTCGGCGACAAGTCGGGATGAGGCGTCAGCTCGAGCGTCGCATTGGCTTTGGCCTCGACCGCAACCGCCTTCGTCCGGGCTGACCCCTACCATCTGAATACCGCGCGGCTGCAGAAGGCGCTCGACCAGAATCCTACATATCGATCTGTCTGTCGCGCTGACGGTGCGTTACACGTGGTAGGCGGCTGGACGTACGCCGCCCCCAGAAGCGACGTGATGCGCTCCTCCACCTCGAAGGCTTGCGCATTGCTCCGAGAGCCGCGATCCATGCTCTTGGCGAGCAGCGCTCGGGCCGCGCCTGACCGCTCACCCTGGCCGACCGCGCGCTGCGAAGCCGCGCCGATCGCGCTCAGTCGTGGCAGGCTCGCCACATCAGAAGGCTCAAGCTGCGTGCTGGGCGCCCGCGGCGCCGCGCAGCATTTTTTCCGCGGAGTGGCCGCAGCGCTCAGCAGTGGCAAACGATCGCCGTCCATCACGACTCGGCGCGGTTGCCGGGCGCGCGCTGTTCCGCCAGGGTGACGCGGCGGACGCGTTCTTCATCATCACACGCAGACTGGGCAAATCGGAGTTCACCTCGACAGATGAACACGGCGGTGCCTAGCCCGAGACGTAGGACGCACCGGGGGCGCCGTGCAAGAAGCCGTTGGCGAATGGAACGTCCGGATAGATCTCGCGCAAGCGGCCCGTCGCGGCTTCGGCTTCGACCCGGCCCGCCAGGACGGCCTGGAATTGCTCGGACACCGCGACCATGTCGCAGGCCTGAGGTGATAGCCGCAGCGATCTCACGCCGCTCTCCGTCAGACGGTCGAGATCGCCGAGCAGGTTACAGCAACCATGCGACAACGTCTGCACGCCATTCATGGTGAGGAACGCTTCATTGTCCAGCGTCGTCACGACGAGGCCGTCCGGATCCTGCTCGCACACGAAGCGGCAATTATCCTTGGCGAGCTTGTGCAGGCGGGCGTGATAGCACCGCGCCGAGATCGCGAGCGGCACACGACCGAAGGCGAACACTTCGATCGCCACCTGCGGCACGGCGGCGGCGATCGCAGCAACCGAGGACAGTGGCAGCTCCGGCGGGAGGCAGATCCGGGTGGCGCCCTTGGCGGCATGAAACGCGGCGCTGGTCTCGTTGTAGATGTTGACGAAGGGACCGATGGCATGCGGCCGGCCGGCGATCGATTTGAGGCAGGTGAGGTCGTTGACCTCGACCAAACCGTGGCCGAACTCGGCGAGGCTCGCCGTCTGCCGGCGCTCGCGTCGCAACGACACCAGGACGAGCGAACCCAGCAGCACCTGCTTGCCGGCAGCCGTGAGCCGCTCGATGACTTCAGGCAGATAGGGTTCGAAGAACGGCGCGCGCTTCGAGCAGACGACCTCACCGACCACGACGTGGTCGAGCGGGGCCTCGTCGGCGATGCGAAAGTAGAAATCACGCCAGCGTTCGGGCTGCCAATTGTAGAGCACGGGCCCCAGAGTGAGCTGCATTCGCCCTGCGCTTTGTTCCGCCATTGTCATGTCGTCCTAGCGCCAGGTCTTGCGGTAGGCGCCGTGCGTGGTGGCCTGCCCTTCGGTGAACGCCGTGAGGTCGGACGCGTCGGCGGACCGGCCGGCATCGAGCGCTGCCAGCACGCTGCGGAAATGCCGCACGACCCCGTCAACATAGGCGCGGCCGCGCTGGCGGCCCTCGATCTTGAGCGCGGTGACGCCGGCTTCACGCAAGCCCACGAGCAGGGTCGTGGCATCGAGGCTGACCGGATCCTCAAAGATGTAGCCAGAGCCCTGTGCGGTCGAGAAACGGCCCTTGCACAGCGTTGGATAGCCGGCCGGCTCGTTGCGTCCGAAGCGATTGATGGTGAAGCCGCCGAGCCGCGAGGTCGTGCCCAGTATCGTCTCCTGATAGACGACATGACTGGCCGGCGAGCACACGCCCTGCATGTTCGGCGACTTGCCGGTGGCGTAGGAGGACAGCGAGCAGCGGCCCTCGGCCATCACGCAGAGTCCGCCGAACACGAACACCTCGGTCTCGCAGTCCGTCTCACGGGTGATCTCGGCGATCTCGGGTACGCTCAGCACGCGCGGCAGCACCACGCGGCGGGCGCCGAAATTCTCGACATAGAACGCGATCGCGTCGACATTCGCCGCCGCCGCCTGCACCGAGACATGCAATCGCTGTTCCGGATGGCGACGCGCGGCATGGTCCATCAGCCCGACATCGGCAAGGATCAGCGCATCGGCCCCGGCCTCGACGGCATCATCGACCGCGCGACGCCACAGCTCGACGGCGCCGGCGCGCGGGAAGGTGTTGATCGCAACCAGCACCTTGGCGCCGCGTCGATGCGCGAACGCTACTCCTTCACGCATCTGCTCGCGGCTGAAATTCAGTCCGGGAAAGTTGCGGGCATTGGTCTCGTCGGCGAGATCCACAATAGACGGCATCGGCCCCAGCCTCGACCGCGCTCTTCAGCGCCGCTGGCGTCCCTGCCGGACAGATCAGCTCCATTGTCGCATCCCGCTTTCGTTCGTCGTCGATTTCAGCAGCGAGTCGCGCGCGGCCGCGAGCAGGCGTTGCGCGGGCACGCCGAACGGCCCCGAGAGCGTTGCGATCTCAGCGACCAGATCCAGACCGGCATCATCAATCGCATTGCGGAGCGCCAGCACCGCCTCGATATCGCCTTCGATGACCAGCTGACGCGAAAACATCAGCGCATCGCCGTCGAGCCGGCCCTCGACCAGCGCCAGCAGGCTCACGATCGACGCGGAGATGGAGGCATCGAGGCCGGTAGGCAGCTCGCGCACCGCCGCGAGTTGCGGCTGCTGTGGGCCCGCCTGAATCACGAATGCGAACGGCAGATCGGTCGGCTTGATGCCAAAGCGCTTTCCGCGATGCGACCCGAGCCGGTCGAGCAGATGCGGATGCCGGCGCAAAAGCCCACGCAGGAAAACGCCGAGCGCAATCTGCAGCGGCAGCAACGGCAGCGGACGCAGCACCTGCCTGAGCAGCGGCGGCAACAGTGGCAGTGAGGTCGAAGACGCGTCCTGAAGAGAGCTCATGGCACAAGCTCTGGCCGGATCGGCGGGGAAGTATTTGACCCGGAACAAAGATCACACTGATTGTTCCAGCTACGAGGCGTTTTTTGAACGGAGCCTATCGTTGCGACGTGATGTCCCTCGCTTCCGCGATCTGTCGGATTTCCTGCGCTTTCTCGACGAGCGAGGACAGCTGCGACGCATTCGCGACAGCGTCTCGGTCGTCCACGAGATCACCGAGATCCATCGCCGCGTCATCTCCGCGGAAGGGCCCGTGCTGCTGTTCGAACGGCCGATCAAGGCGTGCGGCTCACTCTCGGCAATGCCGCTCGTCACCAATCTGTTCGGCACCGTGGAGCGGGTGGCCTGGGGCATGGGCGTGCAGCCGGAACGATTGGCGGAGCTCGGCGAGATGATGGCGGAGCTGCGCGCCCCGCAGCCGCCGCGCGACATCAGGGAAGCGCTGCAGAAGCTGCCGCTGGCACGCGCAGCGCTGTCGACCCGGCCGCGGCTGAGGTCAGCCGCGCCGGTGCATGAATGTGTCACGATGGGTGATGACATCGACCTGACCACCTTGCCGGCCCAGATCTCGCTGGCCCGGCGAGCCGGCGCCGCTTTTGACGTGGCCGCTCGTCATCACCGTCCCGCCGGAGGCGTCCGCCGGCGAGCAGGAAAATGTCGGCGTCTACCGCATGCAGGTGCTCGGGCGCGATCGTGCCATCGTGCGCTGGCTTGCTCATCGCGGCGGCGCCCGCCACCACCAGCAGTGGCAGGCGCAGGGGCGCGACATGCCGATCGCGATCGTGATCGGCGCCGATCCCGCCACCATCCTCAGCGCCGTGCTGCCATTGCCCGAGACCATCTCCGAGCTGCGCTTCGCCGGCATCCTGCGCGGCGACCGTCCCGAGCTGGTCGAATGCCTCACCGTGCCCCTGACGGTGCCGGCGGCCGCCGAGATCGTGATCGAGGGCGTCGTGTCGGCCACGGAAACCGCGCCGGAGGGTCCCTATGGCGATCACACCGGCTACTACAACGCCGTCGAGAGCTTTCCGGTGCTTCAGGTCACCGCGATCACGACGCGTCGCAACCCGCTCTATCTTTCGACGTTCACAGGACGCGCGCCGGACGAGCCGTCTCGAATTGGCGAGGCGCTGAACACGCTGTTCGTCCCTTTGATCCGACGACAATTCCCGGAGGTCGTCGACTGCTATCTGCCGCCGGAGGCCTGCTCCTACCGGATCGCCGTCGTAGCGATCAAAAAAGCTATCCGGGCCAGGCGCGGCGCATCATGCTCGGCCTTTGGTCGATGCTGCCGCAGTTCAGCTACACCAAGCTCCTCATCGTGGTCGACCAGGATATCGACGTCCGCGACTGGCGCGCGGTGATGTGGGCCGTGGCGACGCGCAGCGACTCCTCGCGCGATCTCGTGCCGCTTGCCAACACGCCGATCGACTATCTCGATTTCGCTTCGCCAAAATCCGGCCTCGGCGGGAAGCTCGGCATCGACGCCACAACCAAGCTCGGCGCCGAGACCGAGCGCGCCTGGGGCGAGGTGCTGGCGATGGACCCCGCCGTAGCGGCGCGCATCGACGCGATGTGGCCGAGCCTCGGCCTCAGCCAAGCCGAAGCCGGTCGGGTGGCCTCGGCATGAGCGGGCGGCACCACGTCATCGTCGGAATCAGCGGCGCCTCGGGCGCCGCGATCGGTGTGCGCATCGTCGAACGGCTCGCGGAGCAGCCGCAATGCACGGTCCACCTCGTGGTGTCTGACGCTGCCGTGCGCACCTTGCACGAGGAGGTCGGCCAGGGCGGCCTGGCGCGGCTGCGCGATCTGGCGGCGCATACCCATGATGTCGCCGACATCGGCGCGAGCATCGCCAGCGGCTCGTTTTCCGCAGCCGGCATGATCGTGGCGCCCTGCTCGATCCGCACCCTCTCGGCGATCGCCTGGGGCCAGCTCGACAACCTGCTGGTCCGCGCCGCCGACGTTCAACTCAAGCGAGCGCCGCCGGCTGATACTCCTGGTGCGGGAGAGCCCGCTGCATCTCGGTCATCTCCGAGCGATGACGCAGGCCACCGAGATCGGCGCGATCATCGCGCCGCCAATGCCGGCGTTTTACCTGAAGCCGCAGTCGCTCGATGACGTCATCGAGCAGATCGCCTGTCGCGCGATCAACCTGCTCGGCGTCCCCGGGCTCCGCGCCGACGCGCGGGAGTGGCTTCCGGAGCGGGAGGCAGATGCTTGAATCATGGTGACACGGCATAAGCACACAGACATGACAACATTTGATTCGAGACAGGACACGACTGACGCACTCGGACGAAAGGCGGAGCGCCTGCGAAACGGTCGACGTGTTCTTGTCGAACAGCTTCGAAGATGAGCGCCGTCCTTTCATGCCGCCTGGCAGACCTGGAAACTCCGGACCGACGCAGCCACCGCTTTCGTTCGGTCAATTGACGTTGTCGAAACCCAGCGCGGCACGAACGGCCGGATCAATTCTGGAGGGGGTCCAAGGCGGATCGAATGTCATCGTCACGTCCACGGCTTCGACGCCCGCGATCTCCGCAATGCTGCTTGCGACCCCTTCCTTGAGAAAACCTGTCGCGGGGCACCCGGGCGTTGTGGCCGTCATCGTGACACGCACGACGCCCTCTGCCTCCGTGATCTCATAGATGAAGCCGAGATCGATCACGTTTTCTCCCAGCTCCGGATCGATGACCACGCGCATGGCGTCGCGGATGCGGTCGATGACATCGCGGCTCATAGCGGAGCCCTCACCGACAGTTCGTAGGTCGATCCGTCCGGCGTAAACCCGCCGAGCCAGCGAAAGCCACGCTTCTCAAGTTCAGGGAACAGGAAGACCGGCTCGCGGCCCAGAAGTACCGACAAGGTCTCTCCAGGGCCCAACTCCTCCGCGGCCGCAAGGATGCGCACCATCGGCTCGGGTGGGGCGAGCTCTCGGTTGTCGAGCGTGACTACGGGATCTGGCCATCGCTCGAATGCGAGGCTGGCACCATCATCTTCCTGACAAGCGTCCTTGGCAGCCAGCGGTGAAAACAGCACTTCCCAGTCGCCATCGTCGAGCGGTCGATCGGTGTGGGCGAAGCCCTTTTTTGCCATGACGGAGAGTAGCGGAACCGGCCTGAAGCTCGCGATCAGCCGCACACCCTGGCCTGGCGCCAGCCGGTCGACAGCGTCCATGATGACGGAGAACGGTTCGCCTCCGGCCCTGAGAATCGGTCGGACGTCGACGTCAATGTACGCGGTCATGGCTCTCCTCCTAGTTTCTGGCGACCAACAGACTTGGCGCAATGGCTCCGGCCGGAAGCCTCCGGGAGCCCGCAACATCGGAAAGACGTCGGACTCGCACCAGCTCGTGTATGATTCCAATACTGCCCACGGCCATGACCGCCGCGGCGCCGCGAAACGCCCGGTTCTCGCCCATCATCAACATGATGGTCGCCGCCCAGACGCCTAGAAAATAGATGATGAACCACTTCTCGGACCGACGTTCCACCGCCAGGTCCTGAACCCGTGGCGTCGGGGCGCGCCCCATCACGGGACCATAGGTTTCCAGCCAGGTCAGAAAGGCGACAATCTTGTAGAGCTTCGCGAATATGAGACCAGACAGCCAGCCGAACACAGCCAAGAACGCGAACGCGCCGACATGAACGCCGACCTTTCCGGTGACGATGATGACGGTGCCGAGCGTCACCGTCGCCGCCAGATTGGCGAAAGACACGGTTGCCATCCGCATGTTCAGCTCGAGCTGGCGCCGTTTGCGGGAGCGATAGATCGTCGTGATGTCCCGTCCATAGAGCGCAAGCGAGATCACCCCGAGAACCGCGGCAAGGATGAGTACGGCTCCGAGCTCGGCCTCAAGGCCGATTGCGAACAATCCGCCCACGACTGCCACCGATAGCGCGAGCGCACCACATTTCAACGCGGATGTGCTCTGTCGATCGCCGAGGTCCGCCGAGAGCATGAACATGGCCAGCAGGCGATAGCTCACCCCCATGGCGGTCAGGGTCAGCCAGCCTCCCAACCCGGCAATCGCATGGATCGGAATCGCCGCGGCCAGGAGCGCGTCGCCGAAGGCGCCCGCCGATCCGGCGAGAGCAAACGAGAACGCGGCGCCGAGCGCGACAGTTACGAATAACGAAACAAGTCCGGCGATGACAAATAGAGCAGATCCCTTCGGCTGGCCGAAGAGAGGCAGGGCCAGATCGAGCGCGACCATCGCCAGACCCGCGCCGAGCACCACGCTGCCGGCCGGCAGAAGCCAAACGGCTGGAACGATCCGTCCAGCCAGTGAGAGAAAACCCAATATCAAGCAGACCAGACCGACGTTGATGAGGAACAAGGCCGGCAAGGCCCACTTGTCGAAGGGAAGCGGCCTTGCGACGAGAACGGGAACGAACTGGAACAAGGCGCCGCATACCGAGAGACTGAGCCAACCGATACAGACCGCATGCACAACAACAAGCGTGTCGGGAGCGCCGAGGTCCGCGGCGGGGTAACCGAGTCCGCCGACCAGCATCGCCAAGGCAACGAGCAGCCACCCCAGCGCTGCCGCAAAATAGCTCATCGTCCAGCGCGAGATTTTCGCCCCAATCATGAGCGGCTCCAGTTCTTGATCGCGGACGCAGCACTCGCGACGGCGTTATGCCATTCGGCATTCGGCCGTCGCTGTGGCGCCCGGAGGAACACAGCCCCTCACGCCCGAAAGGGGGCGCGAACAATGAGCTTGCGCCATACGATCTCCGGCGATCGAAAAGATGCTAGACCGGCCCGACCGGCCATTCTTTGTCGGAGCGCAACATTCCGCGTCATCAGAGTCGTGATGACCATTCAAGCTCGACGGCCGACTCCTGTCGCGTCGAGGAACATCCATGTCAGCCGGCAGACATCTTCGGCGGTCCGGCCGGGCAGTTCCGTGTCCCCAACCCGTCGATTACTGGCAATCGCAATCAGCGCAGCTGGCTAGCTGAGTCTATGGTTCGATCCTCCCGAACACTTTCCAGCCACCGTTCCACGTCTCCGCGGGCTTCGAGCTCAATCCCCATATCCCCCGAGAAATCTCTCCAGGCTTCGATATTGCTGCGCGGCACGCCGATAATCGTCGGTATCGCAAGGTCCAACGCGCGGGCAATCAGGTCAAGCGTTCCGCCTCCCCCGCACTCTGCCTTACCAAATTTGTTCAACATAAGGATGTTTGGACGCGCATCCAGGCTGGCGAGGACTCGAACCGTCACCTCTGCCAGCGCCGACTCATCCAGCCGGCAACCTCTCGCTCCCGATCCACGATCCTCGAAGATCGGGGTTCGATTTGCCGAGTCGATCTCCTCGAGCAGGACGTCGCACCTGCGATTTTCGTCGAGGAACACCCTTCGCTGCAGTGCGCCGGCGACCTTCAATCGCGCTCGACGCGAGTGATCCACGAGGTGATCGAACGTCTCGTAGGGATATTTCCCGTCGTCGTATACGAGCGCCACGAGCGGCGCGGCCGCAACGCCGACTTTCTCTACCATCTCATCGTGCATGCGAATCCCAACATCAATTTGATGCTTCGACATTTCGAACCCGCCCTTCAGCCCAGATAGCCCGCGGCGGATCCGGTCTAGGAGTGATCGACCTCATCCCTCTGCAGCGACCACTTGATCATGGACGTCAGACAGACGATCGCGGGGTCGGCGGCGCTGTCGATAGCGCTCATCAACCCGAGCCAATCCTCGTTCTCGGCGAGATTTGCAAAGCGCCGGACAGCAGCCGACGCATACTCACCGACATCCTCGCCAAGGCGATCCGCGACAGAGCTGATGCGCACCAGGAGCGTGAGGTCGCCACACCCCTGCAACACCGCACTCGACTTCGCGTCGTCGCTGAGATCGTGAATGAGATCCCCGAGCAGCATGATCGCCCCCTCTACTGCGGCAGTGCCGATTGCGGCGCTCGCAACGTCACGCCAACGATCTCCGCGCGGCCTGCCAGATCGGCTACATATTGCGCGAGGGCCTGATGCCGCACACGCTCGGTGAGATATTGCGAAATGCGCGCCCTTGCCATGTCGAACGGCAGGACTTGTCCGAGGGCCCGTCGGTCAAGGCGCACGACATGGATACCAAAGCGTGTCTCAATCAGACCGACCTCTCCAACCGACATCCGGGCCAGCGCGGCGTCGAACTCTGCGGTCGTCTGCCCACGCGACAGCTGCCCGAGCCTGCCACCATTCTCCGCCGAGACCCGGCAATCGGAGCGATCGCGCGCGATGGTCTCGAACAGTTCCGGGCTTCTCCGCACGGCCTCCACGATCGTCCGCCCCTCGTCTCGGGCAGCCGATCGAGCCAGCGAATCGCTGCTCGGCGCGATCAGCAGGATATGAGACGCTTCGTAGAGTTCACCGACCAGGAACCGCTGCCTGTTCTGATCGTAGAAGCGACGGCACGTCGATTCGTCCGGCTCGTGTATCAGAACCTCGCGCGCGATCAGCGCCCGCATCGCCGCTTCTTCCTCGGTTTCGCTGCGACCTTCGGCATCGCGCAGAGGAGAGGCCGTTATGCCGAGCCGCCTGACCTCCTGTCTCAGCAATTCGCGCACCGCAAGCGCGCGCGCCGCCGCTTGCCAGGCGAGGATCGGCTTGTCCGACGGATGGTTCTGAACTTCGCGGGCAATGGCGTCGCGTTCGATCGCGACCCCGTTCACACTGACCATCTTCGGCTTTGGAAGCGCCGCGCCCAATGAACAGTCCATCGGCTACTCCGCAGGCTGAATTGGTTGCACAAGACGACGGCGTCCGTCGCGGCTGCGCACCACCTGATAGCCGCGGCGGCCGAGATACCACATCGGCGCACTCCAGATGTGGACCAGGCGGGTGAAGGGGAAGAGCAGGAAGATGGTCATTCCCAGGACCAGATGCGCCTTGAAGATCGGATGGACGTCGACAATGTTGGCGGCAACTCCGGGCTGCAAGGTGAGAATGCCCTGCGCCCAGGCCATGAACTTGACCATCTCATGACCATCGAGATGACCGAGCGACACGGGGATGGTCGCCAAGCCAAGCAGCAGCTGGACGAACAGCACCAGAAGGATACCCGTGTCAGCAAAAGACGACGTCGCGCGAATCCTGGGATCGAAAAGCCTGCGATGCGCGAGGAGCGAAATGCCGACCAGGCACATCAGCCCGGCGCCGCCGCCGGCGACGATCGCGAGCATCTGCTTGAAGCCGTGGGACACGCCGAGCATGTCAAACACCCAGATCGGCGTCAGCAGCCCGACGAAATGACCAGCAAAAATGAACAGGATCCCAACATGGAAAAGGTTCGAGCCCCAGATCAATTGGCGCCGCCGAAGCAGCTGACTCGAGCCTGAGCGCCACGTGTATTGCTCGCGGTCGAAGCGAATCAGACTGCCGACCAGAAAGACGGTCAGGCAAAGATAGGGATACCAGCCGAAGACGATGGCGTTGAGTGTTTGCATGGCCAATCCCCTCATTGCAACCGTGACGGCGGCGCGTTGACCGCACGTTTGGCGTGGCGCAGTTTTGCGATCAGATTGTCGTGCCCACAGGCTGCCTGGTCGCTGCCTCCCGGGCCGAACCTGACCTCTTCATCCTCCCAGGCCGCGTCGAGCGCGTGCAGGTCCATCGGATCCACGTCCGCTGCCTTCAGCAGCTCATCGACGATTTCCGCGCGGGGCTGCTCCGCGGCGATCTGGAGCAGCGCGTCGAACACCGCCCTATAGCTCGACTGCCGCCGCCCCAATCGTTCCGCGAGCGCGGCGATGATGTGACTGGTCTGGCCGAGCAACTCACGCCCGTCCGCAAGCTCCCGGGTCGCGAGGAATTCGAGGAACAGCGGCAGATAGTCCGGCAGCTCGTTGCCGGCGATGACCAGGTTCGCACTGTCATACATGGCCCGCAGGTCGACCATGGCCTGGCCGCGATCGCGGCCTTCACCATGGACGTGCTCGAACAGATGCAGCGCCAGGGTCTTGCTGCGGTCGAACAGCAGGCCGTAGCGCTCCTGCAGGTCGTAGACGTCGCCCGTGGCGATCTCCTGCAGCAGCACATCGAGCTCCCGGCGAATGCCGGGCTGGACGAGGCCCTCCTGGTCGAGCACCCGCGCGAGCTCCGGGATGGCCGCGATCAATTCCCCGCTCGGATAGTTCAGCAACGCCGACAGCACCTTGAACGTCTTCATCAGGCGACCTCCATCGGATTCTTGGTCTTGCGCGGCGACCCGAACAGGTTGACTTCGCTCTCGCCCCCGGAGCAGCCGTTGCCGAACGAGAAGCCGCAGGAGCCGCGGATATCAAACGCGTCGGCACCGAGCTCGCGGTGCGCGGTCGGGATCACGAAGCGGTCCTCGTAGTTGGCGATCGCCATGATGTGGTACATCTCGTCGATCTGCGCGCCGCTCAAGCCGACGCGCCTCGCGATCGCCTCGTCGACCACGCCGTCGATGGTCTTGGCCCGCATGTAGGCACGCATGGCCAGCATTCGCTCGAGCGCCAGCGTCACCGGCTTCTCGTCGCCCGCAGTCAGCAGATTGGCGAGGTACCGCATGGGAATGCGCAAGGACTTGACGTCGGGCATCTCGCCATCGTGCCCGATCTTGCCGGACGAGGCCGCCGACGTGATCGGCGACAGCGGCGGTACATACCAGACCATCGGCAGGGTCCGGTATTCCGGGTGCAAGGGGAAGGCGACCTTCCACTCCATCGCCATCTTCCAGATCGGCGACCGGATCGCCGCTTCCAGCCAGGCATGCGGGATGCCCTGGCGCTCGGCCTCTGCAAGCACGTTCGGATCGTTCGGATCGAGAAAGATGTCGAGCTGGGCCTGGTAGAGATCGCCCTCGTCGGGCTTGGCCGCGGCCTCTGCGATGCGGTCCGCATCATACAGCACGACACCGAGATAGCGAATGCGCCCGACACAGGTCTCGGAGCACACGGTCGGCTGCCCCGCCTCGATCCGAGGATAGCAGAAGATGCACTTCTCCGATTTTCCCGAGGACCAGTTATAATAGATCTTCTTGTAGGGACAGCCGGAGACGCACATTCTCCAGCCGCGGCACTTGTCCTGATCGATCAGGACGATGCCGTCCTCCTCGCGCTTGTAGATCGCGCCGGACGGGCAGGATGCGACGCAGGCCGGGTTGAGACAATGCTCGCACAGCCGCGGCAGATACATCATGAAGGTGTTCTCGAACTGGCCGTAGATCTCCTTCTGCACGCCGTCGAAATTGATGTCCCGAGAGCGCTTGGCGAATTCGCCCCCAGGATCTCTTCCCAGTTCGGACCCCACTCGATCTTTTCCATCCGCTCTCCAGACACCAGCGAGCGCGGCCGTGCAGTCGGCATCGCAGATGCCTCGGGCGCACTTTGCAGGTGTTGATAGTCGAAGGTGAACGGCTCGTAGTAGTCATCGATCTCGGGAAGGTCGGGATTGGCGAAGATGTTCGCCAGAACCCGCCACTTGCCGCCGATCCGCGGCTGGATCGACCCGTCGCGATTGCGCGACCAGCCGCCCTTCCAGCGGGACTGGTTCTCCCAATCCTTGGGATAGCCGACGCCCGGTTTGGTCTCGACGTTGTTGAACCACGCGTATTCCATCCCCTCGCGGCTGGTCCAGACGTTCTTGCAGGTCACGCTGCAGGTGTGGCAGCCGATGCACTTGTCGAGATTGAGCACCATGGCGATTTGAGCACGGATCTTCATTCTGCAGCCTCCGAGGGGGTCGTGGCCGACCGGTCAGCAGTCGGCTGGTCCAGCCAATCAATCTTCGACATCTTCCGGACGATGACGAACTCGTCACGGTTGGCGCCGACCGTGCCGTAGTAGTTGAAGCCATAGGCCTGCTGAGCGTAGCCCCCGATCATGTGCGTCGGCTTCGGAACAACACGCGTGACCGAATTGTGGATGCCGCCGCGCTGCCCGGTCTGCTCGGAGCCCGGTACGTTCACGATCTTCTCCTGCGCATGATACATCATGCACATGCCCTGCTTGACCCGCTGCGAGACCACGGCGCGCGCAACCAGCGCACCATTGGTGTTGTAGGCTTCGATCCAGTCATTGTCGGCGATACCGGCAGCCTTTGCGTCGATCTCGCTGATCCACACGATGGGACCACCGCGCGACAAGGTCAGCATCAGGAGGTTGTCGGTATAGGTGGAGTGGATGCCCCACTTCTGATGGGGCGTAATGAAGTTCAGGACGACGGACGCGTTGCCGTTCGGCTTGCGATCGATCACCGGCTTGATGGTCTTGGTATCGATCGGCGGCCGGTAGACGCAGAAGCCCTCGCCGAAGGCTCTCATCCACAGGTGATCCTGATAGAGCTGCTGCCTGCCGGTCAGCGTCCGCCAAGGGATCAGTTCGTGGACGTTGGTGTAGCCGGCATTGTAGCAGACCTTCTCCGACTCGAGCCCCGACCAGATCGGCGACGAGATGATCTTGCGCGGCTGCGCCACCACGTCACGGAATCGGATCTTCTCATCCTCCTTCGGGATGGCGAGATGAGCATGGTCGCGGCCGGTGAATTGCTCCAGCGACGACCACGCCTTGACTGCGACCTCGCCATTGGTTTCCGGCGCCAGGCTGAGGATCACCTCGCAAGCGTCGATCGCACTGTCGATGCGAGCCAGCCCCTGGGTCGGCCCGTCGTCATCGACGACGCCGTTGAGGCGTTTCAGGAGCTCGACCTCATGGTCGGTGTTCCAGGCCATCCCCTTGCCGCCATTGCCGAGCTTGTTCATCAGCGGTCCAAGCGAGGTGAAGCGCTTGTAGAGGTTCGGATAGTCACGTTCGACCACCGTGACCGCCGGCATGGTCTTGCCCGGGATCGGATCGATCTCGCCCTGCTTCCAGTCCTTGACGTCGAACGCCTGCGCGATTTCGCCCGGACTGTCATGCATGATCGGAGTCAGCACGACGTCCTTCTCGACCCCGAGCACTTCTGGCGCGACCCTGGAGAAGGCCTCGGCGATCCCCTTGTAGATGTCCCAACCGCTGCGCGATTCCCACACCGGATCGATCGCCGCCGAGAGCGGATGGATGAAGGGATGCATGTCGGACGTGTTGAGGTCGTTCTTCTCGTACCAGGTGGCCGTCGGCAGCACGACGTCCGAATACATGCACGTGGTCGACATCCGGAAGTCGAGCGTGACCAGCAGATCGAGCTTTCCTTCCGGGGCCTCTTCGTGCCAGGTGACCTCGAGCGGCCTATTGTGGCCCTGGTCGCCGAGGTCCTTGCCGAGCACGCCATGCTTGGTGCCGAGCAGATGCTTGAGGAAGTATTCGTGGCCCTTGCCTGAGGCGCCGAGCAGGTTCGAACGCCAGACGAACAGGTTGCGGGGCCAGTTCTTCGGATGATCGGGATCCTCGCAGGAGAGCTTCAGCTCGCCCGACTTCAAGGCCTTCGCAACGTAGTCCTTCGGCTCCAGGCCGGCGGCGGCGGCTCGCTTGGATACCTCGATCGGATTGGCCTGCAGTTGCGGCGCGGACGGCAGCCATCCCATGCGCTCCGCGCGGACATTGTAGTCGATCAGCGCGCCGTCCCAAGAACCGGCCGGTGCGGTCGGAGAGAGAATCTCGCTGATATTGACCGTCTCGTAGCGCCATTGATCGGTGTGAGCGTAAAACGCCGAAGTCGAATTCATCTGCCTCGGCGGGCGCCCCCAATCGAGCGCAAAGGCGAGCGGCGTCCAGCCCGACTGCGGCCGCAGCTTTTCCTGACCCACATAATGCGACCAGCCGCCGCCGGACTGGCCGACACAGCCGCACATCACCAGCATGTTGATGATGCCGCGATAGTTCATGTCCATGTGGTACCAGTGATTCAGACCGGCTCCGACGATGACCATCGAGCGCCCCCGGGTCTTGGACGCATTCGAGGCAAACTCGCGGGCAACGGCGATGATCTGGCCGCGCGGCACGCCGCAGATCGCCTCGGCCCATGCCGGAGTATACGGTTCCAGATCGTCGTAGCTCTTGCCGATGTGGTCGCCGCCGAAGCCGCGATCGACGCCATAATTGGCGGCGAACAAATCAAAGACAGTGGCCACGACCGCCTCGCCATCGGCAAGACGAAGTCGCTTCACCGGCACGTTGCGGGTCAGCACATCCGGATGATTGGTGCCGCTGAAGTGATCGTGCTGACGGTTGCCGAAATAAGGGAAGCCCACCGGCGCGATGTCGTCCTCGATACCGGCCAGAGACAGCCGCAGCCGGGTGTCGATGTTCGCCGAACTCTTCTCTTCCAGGCTCCACTTGCCTTTTTCGCCCCAGCGGAAGCCGACCGATCCCTTGGGCACGACAATGGCCCCGCTGATCTCATCATAGGCGACGGTCTTCCATTCGGGATTGTTGGCCTCGTCGAGAGATGCGGCGAAATCCGAGGCGCGCACGAACCGCTCAGGAACGAGCCGTCCCTCGGATTTCACCAGCCGCACCAGAAATGGCATATCCGTATACTGGCGCGCATAGTCGTTGAAGTATGGCGTCTGCCGGTCGATGTGAAACTCCTTGAGGATCACGTGACCCATCGCCATCGCGAGCGCCGCGTCGGTGCCCTGCTTCGGCGACAGCCAGAGATCGGCGAATTTCGCAGCCTCGGAATAGTCCGGGCAGACAACGACGCTCTTGGTCCCCTTGTAGCGCACCTCCGTGTAGAAATGCGCATCCGGCGTACGCGTCTGTGGCACGTTGGAGCCCCAGAGCATCAGGAAGCCTGAATTGTACCAGTCCGCGCTTTCAGGTACGTCGGTCTGCTCGCCCCAGGTCTGCGGCGAGGCCGGCGGCAGGTCGCAATACCAATCGTAGAACGACATGCAGACGCCGCCGAGCAGCGACAGATAGCGCGCGCCGGCCGCGTAGCTC
This sequence comes from Bradyrhizobium oligotrophicum, assembly GCA_050641875.1. Classification (GTDB taxonomy): domain Bacteria; phylum Pseudomonadota; class Alphaproteobacteria; order Rhizobiales; family Xanthobacteraceae; genus Bradyrhizobium; species Bradyrhizobium oligotrophicum_B. The sequence goes on along the minus strand of CP192619.1, from coordinate 3,367,105 downwards.
ACCATGGACATCGCCGGGATCGGCGAAAATCCGAACACGCGGTCCGGACCATGGGCTCTGACCGTATAGGCATTGGCTGCCGCGATCAGCTCATTGACCTCGGCCCAACTCGCCCGCAGGAAGCCGCCCAGTCCGCGCTTCTGCACATAGTCCGAGCGCTTGTCCGGGTTCTCGACGATCGACTTCCAGGCCGCGACCGGCGTCATCCGCGTCCGCGCCTCGCGCCACAGCCTGAGCAGCCGCGAGCGCACCAGCGGATATTTCACCCGGTTTCCGGAATAGAGGTACCAGCTATAGCTCGCGCCGCGGCGCAGCCGCGAGGCTCATGATTGGGAAGATCAGGGCGCGTCCGCGGGTAGTCGGTCTGCTGGGTCTCCCAGGTGACGATGCCGCCCTTGACGTAGACCTTCCACGAGCAGGATCCGGTGCAGTTCACGCCATGCGTCGAGCGCACGATCTTGTCGTGCTGCCAGCGCTTGCGATAGCCCTCCTCCCAGGAACGGTCCTCGGTCGTCGTCACGCCGTGTCCGCCTGCGAACTCCTCCTTGGCCCGGGTGAAGAAGGTCAGCCTATCGAGAAAATGGCTCATCGTTTACGTCCTTATTCAGCGGGTTGGGCAGCGGCCGTGATCGCCCGGCGCCGTTCGACGTCGTGCAGGACGCCGCCCTTGCGGGTGTAGACGGCCCAGGTGATCACCACGCACGTGACGTAGAAGCCGAAGAAGCCCCATAGGGCGGCCTGCACGCCGCCGGTGAGGTCGATCGAGGTGCCGTAGGATTTGGGAATGAAGAACGCACCGAAGGCGGCAATCGCGGAGGTGAATCCGGTGATGGCGGCAGATTCCTTCTCGGCCTGGCGCAGCCGCGTCTCCGCGTCCGCGGTCGGCATGAGCCGGGACATTTCCTGGCGCATGATGTTGGGGATCATCTGGAAGGTCGATGCATTGCCGACGCCGGTCGCGAAGAACAGCAGCAGGAACATCGCGAAGAAGCCCCAGAATGCACCGGGCTGATCCTTGATGCCGAGGAAGTAGAGCACCCCGAGCACGCCGGCCATCATCAGCAGGAACACCCCGACGGTCACGCGCCCGCCGCCCCATTTGTCGGCCATCCAGCCCGTCGCGGAGCGCGACAAGGCACCCACCAGCGGCCCGAGGAATGCGAACTGCAACGCATCGACGGTCGGGAACTGGGTCTTCGCCAGCAGCGGGAAGCCCGCAGAATAGCCGATGAATGAGCCGAACGTGCCGGTGTAGAGCCAGCACATGATCCAGTTGTGCCGTCGCTGGAAGATGACGGCCTGATCGGCGAAGGACGCTTTCGCGGAGGCGATGTCGTTCATCCCGAACCAGGCGGCGAAAGCACTGGCGACGATGAACGGCACCCAGATGAAGCCGGCGTTCTGGAGCCAGATCGGCATCGGTTGCGACCCGCTCGTTGCCATCGCCGGATCTCCGCCGAACCAGCCGAACACGCCGACCGTGATGACGATCGGCACCACGAACTGGACCACGCTGACGCCGAGATTGCCGAGGCCGGCATTGAGCGCGAGCGCGTTGCCCTTCTCGGCGCGAGGAAAGAAGAAGGAGATGTTGGCCATCGACGAGGCGAAATTGCCGCCGCCGAAGCCGCACAACAGAGCCAATATCAGGAACACCGGATAGGGCGTTGCGGGATTCTGCACCGCATAGCCGATTCCGATCGCGGGTATCAGCAACGACCACGTGGCCAGCGTGGTCCACAGCCGGCCGCCGAAGATCGGCACCATGAAGGAGTAGAAGATGCGCAGAACTGCACCGGAGATCCCAGGCAGCGATGCCAGCCAGAACAGCTCATCGGTCGTGAACTTGAAGCCGACCGAAGGCAGCTTCGCAACCACGACAGACCAGACCTGCCAGACCGCGAAGGACAACAGCAGCGCCGGAATGGAGATCCAGAGGTTGCGTCGCGCGATGGCCCGGCCCTGCTCCCTCCAGAACGTGTCGTCCTCAGGCCGCCAGTCGGTGAGGATCGCGCCGGACAGTGCTCCGATGTGCTCGGGCCGGTGGATCTCCTCCATTTCCGGCAGCTCCGGCAGCCTCTTCAGCGCTTCGCCGGCAACGCCGCGCTCCATCTGCCGGATCGAGACATGCATCCAGACCAGCGCGACCGCGACGAGCAGGAAAAGCAGCATGAAGCAGCTGGTTCGCAGACCGGTGAGATCGACCAGCGCGCCGAACGCGATCGGGAGCACGAATCCGCCGAGCCCGCCGATCATGCCGACCAGGCCGCCGACGGCTCCGACATTGTTAGGATAGTAGACGGGGATGTGCTTGTAGACGGCGGCCTTGCCGAGCGCCATGAAGAAGCCAAGCACGAAGACGATGACGACGAACGGGACGAGCCCCATCTCCAGATGAAAGCCGACCTTTCCGTTGACGGTCGTCACGACGTAGTCCGTCGGCGGGTAGGACAACAGGAAGGTCGCGACGACACCGACCAGAAATGTCCAGTACATCACGCGACGGGCACCGAAGCGATCGGACAAGTGTCCGCCATAGGCGCGAAACACGCTGGCCGGAAACGAGAACATGGCGGCCATCATGCCGGCCGACTGGATTCCGACGCCGTACACCTTGATCAGGTACTGCGGCAGCCACAGCGACAGCGCGACGAAGGCGCCGAAGACGAAGAAGTAATACAGCGCGAAGCGCCAGACCTGGATGTTCTTCAGCGGCGCGAGCTCGAGCCAGGCGCTGCCGGCCTTCTGCTTGCGCTCCCTTCGCGACCGGACCACCGGGTCCTCCTCGGAGAACAGCCAGAAGACGATTCCCATGACGCCGATCGCGATCGCCCATATCTCGGCCACGGTCTGCCAGCCATAGGCGACCAGCACGAAGGGCGCGATGAACTTGGTGACGGCGGCGCCCACATTGCCGGCGCCGAAGATTCCAAGCGCAGTGCCCTGCTTGGCCGTCGGATAGAAACGCGACACATAGGCGACGCCGACCGCGAATGAGCCACCGGCGATTCCTACGAAGAGCGCGGCGACGAGAAATTGCGGATAGGTATGCGCCCAGGTCAGGAGATAGGTCGCGACCGCGGCGGCGAGCATCACGACGGTGTAGACGCGGCGCCCGCCATACTGATCGGTCCAGATGCCGAGCATCAGCCGAATCAGCGAGCCGCTCAGGATCGGGGTGCCGATCAGGAGGCCGAACTCGGTTTCGTTCAGATCCAGCTCTTGCTTGATCCGGATGCCGATGATCGAGAAGATCGTCCACACCGCAAAGCAGATCGTGAACGAGATTGTTGAGAGCCAGAGTGCTCGCGTTCGGTGCTCAGAGCTGGAATCTATGGCGTCCATGGTGGCCTCGACGTATGGCTTCGACGCCACAGCGATTATTCGGGGCACCCGGAAAAGGTTTTGCGATGCATCAACCGGACCGCCCGCTCGGCCACAATCTGCCAAATGTCCCAGATCGGATTGTCAGACTGCACGTACGCAATTGACTTTTGTCACAGTTCGGCGCGATAGCGGATGAGTAACTCTTGGAGCTCCGCTTGCGCCCCGACGAACTCGCCCAGTTGAAGACGCTGCCGCTGTTTGCGGACCTCAGCGACGAGAACCTGAAGCGGCTGCTCGACGCGGCTCTGCTGCAGCAATTTCCGGCCGGGGTGCGGTTGGCTCGCGAGGGAGATCAGGCCGACTTCCTGCATGTGCTGATTGGCGGGTTGGTGGAAATCTACACCGAGCAGGACGAGGCCGAGTGGGGCATCTCGCTGCTTCGTCCCGTGTCGACCTTCATACTTGCTGCAGTCGTGGTCGATCAGGCGTATCTCAATTCAGCGCGCACGCTGACGGAGTCGCGGGTGCTGCTGATCCCCGCCCGCGATGTGAGGGCACTCTTCGACGAAGACATCGCATTCGCACGGATTGTTGCTCAGGAGCTGGCGTATGCCTATCGCGCTTCTGTCAAGAAGCTGAAGGGCACCCTGGTCCGGTCGAGCATCGAGCGCCTCGCCAACTGGATCCTCGCCGAAGCCCAGCGCGAACCGGCGCTCGCGAATATCGTCATTCCATTCGACCGCGGCACGCTGGCCTCCCACATCGGCACGACGCGCGAAAACCTGTCACGCAGTCTTGCCCAACTTACAAATCATGGGATCTCGCGTCCGGGGACGAGAGATCGTCATCGACCGCAAGGAGCAGTTGGAGCTGTTCGCCCAGCCAAAGCCCCTGATCGACGATCCCGGCTCGTAGGCTTCTTTTGCGATCGGTCCTGCCCTCTGCTGGGAAGGGCAAGTCAGCAAAGTACGGAAGCGGGCCGTCGATATCGTTCTTCTCCGCCACCAAACCCACTCCGCGTGACACGCGCTGAAACGCCCCGAAACCGATCGGCCCTCGACAGTGCGGTCGGCAAAGCCGTGATCGCGGGCGACGGTGAGGATGACCTTGCCCCTCGGGCTTAATCCAGTTTGAAGTTCGTTCTGGCCCAACGAGGACCAGAGCATGAAGCGCAGCCGCTTTACGGAAGAGCAGATCATCGGGATTTTGAAGGAGCACGAGGCTGGCGTTCCGGTCGCCGATCTGTGCCGCAAGCATGGCGTGAGCGACGCCAGCATTTACAAGTGGAAGGCCAAGTTTGGCGGGATGGACGTCTCGGAGGCCAAGCGGCTGAAGACGCTGGAGGACGAGAACACGCGGCTCAAGCGGCTGCTGGCGGACGCCATGCTGGACAATGCCGCCCTGAAGGATCTGCTGGGAAAGAAGTGGTGACGCCCGCGGCGAAGCGGAAAGCTGTCGCACATCTCATGGGCGTTTACGGGATGAGCGAACGGCGGGCGTGTAAAGCCATCGGCTGTTGCCGCATGACGGTCAGATATCAGACGAGCCGGGCCGATGATGCCGGGCTGCGGCAGCGCATGAGGGCGATCGCCCATGAGCGCCGCCGCTTCGGCTATCGTCGCCTGCACGTGCTGCTCAAGCGGGAGGGCTACCTGGTCAATCACAAGAAGCTGTTCCGGCTGTACCGGGAGGAACGGCTCACGGTGCGCCGCAGAGGCGGTCGCAAGCGGGCCCTCGGCACACGAGCGCCGATGACGGCGCCGCTGCTCCCGAATGATCGCTGGTCGCTCGACTTCGTGTCGGATCAGATGACCGATGGCCGGCGCTTCCGCATCCTGACCGTGGTCGACGACTGCACCGGCGAGTGCCTGGCGCTGGCAGCCGACACCTCACTCTCGGGCGCCCGGGTCGCTCGGGAACTGGACCGGCTGGTCGCCGAGCGCGGCAAGCCCAGGATGGTGGTGAGCGACAACGGCAGCGAGCTCACGAGCAATGCCATCCTGACCTGGACCGATCAGAGCCGTGTCGCCTGGCACTACATCGCGCCGGGCAAACCCATGCAGAACGCCTTCATCGAGAGCTTCAACGGCCGCCTGCGGGATGAACTGCTGAATGAGACGCTGTTCACCTCGCTCGCCCAGGCCCGCGTCGCGCTCCGATGCTGGCGGGCCGATTACAATGATGAACGACCACACTCGCAGCTCGGGTGGAAGACGCCGTCCGAGTTCGCCGCAACCTGCAATCCGCGTCGATATCTGGCGCTGCGCTATGTCGAGAGCTCCGCGCCAGCTCCCGCCGCTACCACCGCCCGAATGGGCACATCCAACCGCCCGAACGAACTCAGACCTGGATAAAACTTGGGGGCAAGGTCACTATCCGAGCCGAATGAAAGACGGAGACGCTGCTCAGAATAGCGAGACGCAATGGAGCCGAGAGCTGGTGAAGCAGATCGCCATGGACGTGGGCAACGCGGTCGTGACCCACATTGAGTTAGCGTACCCCGCGGCAATCGCCGGCTACGCCCGGAACGTTCCCTCTGTCCGTCCGGAACTGCGTCTTCAACAAGATCATGGCGGCCATCGAGTTTAGCGACGCCGGCAGACCGCCACGCGGCTCGCCTATCGGAAGCATGAGCGCCGGCGCCTGAAGACCGCCTACAGCAAGATGCGAGCCGCGACCGGCGAGGGCGGATAGCGTAATCTATGTATGCTGAGTCCTTCAAGGAAGCCACTTTATGCATCGTGATCGGTGCTACAGGTTCACCGGTATCATCGCAGTTTTCCATTTTCCCTTCTCGTTGTCGACGGGCACATGAGGCCTGACTTGTTCGACACTGCGTTCAAACAAAACTGGCGGATCTGCTTGAAGATTCCAAATATGGAACACGAAAGCGTCGGCAAATTGGTCGGCTTGCTCCCATTCGTTCCTAGTTAAGAAGAACCGCAAAGGGGATGCGATTGTCGACTTTACCTCTATCAGGCGGTTCAACAATCCAAGCTCGCCGCCCGCGCGATAAGAGAGCACGTCGTACCCCGCGGTATTGTCTTCGATCGACATCCAAATGGGACGTTTTGTGATCCCAGCCTTCTCAAGGAATTGAACTTCATACTTCAGACTTAGTTGCTCTGCTTGTCGCGCGCGCCGCATCTTCTCCGCATCTTGATCAGAGCGAACGCTGGCCTGCAGCCGGTCCCACCACTCAATATCAGCCATCTCGGGCGGTTCGTCGAGCAGGCGGGCTTGGCGGAACAAACTCCTGACATCTCGAAACTCTGGGGCCTTTAGCCGCTTGATGAAACGTCCTCGCCCCAGAGTTACTAGCTTTGCCCACTCCGGTAGCTCTAACAGCAGCGCGCTAGATAGACACTCGCGATAAAAATCAACGCCTTCATAAGGTGCGCTTTTAGGCACAGTATCGTGCAGTTGAAGAGCGGCTGGGAAATCGTAGCTGAACGCGTTTGGTTCGACCCTCTTGATGATCGGCACAAGCTCTTCTGGTGCCAGCATCGGGTGTTGTACTGAATACAAACGTATCAGCCTCAGCCCTTCGAAAGCCGGCATTCCAAAGACTCGAATGAAAGGAAGAGAACTCACTCTTCCTCCGAATCGCTCTTAGCCCGGCCTTCCAGTTCCTCGACAAGGTCGACCAAATCCTGGATGTCGACGTCCAAATCGATGGGATCGTCAGCATTCTCCTCATCTAGCGCGATGATATCGAGATCGGGGTCGTTCAATAGTTGCTGCAGATTGCGAATCTTAAATCTCAAACGGCGCGAGACCGAGAGATCAATGCTGCCGATCTCTCGCGGGGCCTTTGATCGATAGATATGAATGTTGGTTTCGGTCCCCGGTGGCAACCCGAGACGGTGAATCCTGTCTATCGACTGAAGGTAATGGGTCGAGACGTAGCTTCGATCGAGGTAGATCGCGTCGTGACAAACCGTGTGCAAGCTGATGCCTTCTCCGGCCGCGGCAGGATTGGCTAACAGCACGCGACAGGAAGCGTCGAGATGAAACCGGTTCAGCCGACCTTCTCGAGTTTCCAGATCATTGAAATCGCCGGACGGGACCGCTCCATATAGCGAAACCGGATTGAGGTCGGCGAGTTGTAGCTCCAGATCAAGAATATTGCCGGTGAAAATTGTCCAGATGACACTTTTGCGCCCCTCGCGCGCCAGCTTCCGAGCGTGCGCCGCAACGGCCTCGCATTTTCGAAGAAGTGCCTTCTTCGACCACTTTATCCGCGATGCCGGATTTGACGGAGCGGTCGTCCGTCATCATGCTCTGGAGCGCCAGTGTCGGATTCACCGACAGCTGTAGCAGCCGCATTACCGATCTGCGCGCCCTGACATAATCCGGTTGGGTTTTGGTCCGAACAGTCTGAGTTAGCTGTCGAAGAGCCTCGCTCCGGACCATGCTGTACAGCGCAAGTTGACCGTCCGCCATGTCTACTTGATAGAAATGACGCTTAGCCTCCGGCAATCCGAGCTCTTGTTTCGTGGTTCGGACGTAGAGCGAGCCTAGCACCTGCCGGGGAGCAACGCCGCGTTGGATTTGAAGGTCGTACCCCGCCGCCGGCCAAAGAAAGCCGAGTTGCGAAGCGATGTCGTTCGCATCCTGCGGCATTGGCGTACCAGACAAGATGTCTCGACGAACAGGGAGCGATGCTACCGACAACAGGAACGCCCCTCGCTGCGACGCTATACCTGCTTTCATTCTATGAGATTCATCAACGATGAGATGCACGGGCTGACGAGCCAAGTAAGCCGCAATTGTAGGCTGCTGGCGCACCATCAGATCATATGACATGAGCAAACGACGCGCCCCGCTCCGCAACAGGCGGTCCGTGTCTTCCTCGCGACCGTCGAGCACCACGAACTCTTCAGCCCCATTGTTCGGGGCATCGCTCGCCATACATTCGGTTACAATGAGTCGCCATGCCGGAAATGCGGTCTTCGGGCATATGACGAGCAAATGCTCATCCTCACTGGCCACGAGAAGGTGAAGAGCGAAGGCTACAGTTGTTTTTCCGGCACCAGGAACAGAAAAGTTCGCTCCGTGGGAAAGCGAAGCCAAGTGGGCTAAATCTCGAAGCTGGAAAGGCTTTAGCCGCCGCTTTGTGAAACCCTTCTGGACGAGCTTTTTTCAATCTCCTCTGACGTGATTTCGAGTGTAAGCTTGCTTCTCTTTTGCCGGGCTTCCTTCAGCTCTCGAATGAAAGTTGTCACCCGCGCAATAGCTTCACCGGTCGGCCGAAATCGGAAATTTAATGACTGTTGGACCGAACGACCGCCGAATTCTCGGATCGCCTCAAGCACCCGAGGCCACGGCATATCGGCTGTGCGTCCCGTGAACTTAACATCATTAGCTGAGGAGAAATGCGCGCGTAGTCTTTCCCAAATTGGGGAGGCGACATCGGGGCCAGTCCGAGTAATGCGCCCGCTCACGCGCACCGGATCATAATCAATGAGTAGTTCTACTGGGTCGTTGCCTGGCATCAACTGCCGCCAGATCTCGAGCTCGGTGAGCTTGGCTTTGAGCTTACCAGCAAGGGATTCTGATCGCCTCAAGCTGCTTTCTGATTCCACCGTAAGTGCTGACGCCTGCTCTAGTGAGATCAACAGAAACTAGCTTCGAATTGGCCTCTGACAGGGCCTTTAACGCGGCTTCGCTATCCTTTTGCCCTTTTGCCACCTCGATAGAGGTGAGGCTCGCCTCTATCAACGATTCAACAGCATCATCCCTTGTCGCCTCATCGCTAAGCACTTCGATCACGGCGTCATAATTTGGCGTTTCGTCGGCATCGTCATCGACGTCGATGTCGAAGTCATCAGTGTCGGGCGCCTCCGGCTTTTTTTGAGTTGTTGCCGGCAAGCCGAGCGTTGCGGCTGTCCTTTCGAGCACGTCGGCAGCTAGATTGCCAAACGCCGCATTATAATTATAGACCCGACCCGAGAGCTTTGACCGGTTATCAAACAAAGACCATGCGATAACTCGGCTTGCTTGCGCCAACTTGGCGTCCTTTTTCTCCAATCGCTTCGGCAGGTCGGCAAATAGCTGTTCGGCGTCCTCGCTTATCCGCCCGTACTCTCCTTCAGCTTTAGCCCACTCCTTTAGATAAAGATCGGCTTCAGCCAATGCCGCCCGAGCATTCTCTATTTCTTTGACTGGACGCTGCAATTGGTCGGCGACCTGCCGGGCTGTACGACCCATACTCAAGAGACGATTGATTAGCTGCGCGTCACCAATCCAGTCGTAGTCGAGCTTGGTCTCAGGCTTCCCCTGCAAGCTCGCTTCGATATCCACTATTTCGTCCGCGGATGCATCCGCAGGAAGAACCATAACTTCGACATAGCCGACCCCAAGCTCCCTCAAGCCGGCTAAACGACGGTTTCCATTGACCACGACGCCCGTAGAGGTGACTAAGAGCGGCTCGGTTTGCCCTTCCCGCTCCAAGACCTTGATTACCGGAACGACGGAGTCAGCGACACCCTTCCTTGCCAATTTTGCGAGTATGGCGTGCTGAACCTGTTGCACACTCTCGACTTCCTGGCCCGACAGAAAATAGTTTGGAGAGAGCTTCTCCTTGGCGAGGTATTCATGCTGGTCGGTATACGTCCTATAGTTCTCCATCCGGTAAACAGGAAGCTCCGCAGGAACCCGAATCACCGGCAAGTCGTAGGCCTTGTCCCGGAAATGATGAAACGGCAGATATCGTTCCGGGGTCTTGACGCCCTTTGCGATTATCGCTTCCCGTTCGGCAGGTGCGATCAATTTAACCTCGTAAGCCACAGTACGCCCCCCCCACTTCACTCAAACGCGATCAACAAGATCGGAACCGTGATAACGCGATCAAAGGCGGTCATCTCTTTGCAGACCCTCTCGGCATTGGCGATATTGCTGCCCATCTTGGCCGCTGCGTCCTTAGTGGGTAGAGCCAAGGCAGCGGCTTCGATCTTGGACGTCTGAAAAAGGTGTTGCAGTTTCAAAAGATCGTATGGGGCTCTACTGATGTTGCCCGTTTGGAGCTGGAACGCGAGATCGTCCTTCATCGCGGACACGGTCAAGTTCAGTGACTGATCGATTTTGACGTCCTGACCCCAACCATCAAGCTGAAATTCACGCGATACATGCTGTCGGATATCCGCCGTACACCTCAGCCCGAGCTTGATCGCCGGAGCCTCAAAGATGTCGGTGATCCAATCAAACAGATCCCTCTTCTGCCACTCAGCCGCACCGTTGTGGTGGTCGTGAGTGAAGGCGAGCTTCATTCGCTTACCTTCCTCTCTGGATCGTAGACCGGCTTATTCATAGGGCGCGTGCGGAGTCGACCTGCACCTAGCGCGCTCAATCGGTCATGCGCGATGTCGATGTACTCCTGCACAACGTCGCAGCCGTATGCATTTCGACCATTCTTGACCGCAGCTATCGCGGTCGAGCCGACTCCAAGGTAAGGATCAAGGACAGAATCGCCCTTGTTCGTCAGACCGAGCACCAGCCGCTCGACCAGGCCAACTGGGAACTGGCATGGATGCTCGGTTTTCTCCACGTGATTGGACTTCACGTTCGGAATGTCCCAAACGTCGCTAGGGTTCTTGCCAAGGGGATTACTCGAAACCTTGCCCTTGTTCGGCCCCTTGAAATGCTTCTTCAGCGGGTACTTCGAGGGAACTCGGATGGGATCAAGGTTGAATGTGTAATCGTCCGATTTCGTGAACCAGAGAATGGTTTCGTGGCGCCCAGACAGCCTTTTCTGGCAATGAAGACCATGGCCGAACGTCCAAACAATTCTGTTCCTGAGTTTTAGGCCATGATCTTTGAACTTTGGATAGAGAAGGATGTCGAGAGGGAAAACCTCGCCGTCCTCAATGCCGTTTCCGACCTGCCAGCAAATCGAACCGCGGGGGTGGAGCAGGCGAACCGCCTCGGCAATCGTCGCTGCCTGCTGCTCGATGTAGATTTCATTCGTCGTCCGCTTCTCATACTCTTTACCGATATTGTAGGGCGGCGACGTGATGATCAGATGCACGCTCTCGTTTGGAAGCTTGCGCATAAACGCAAGGTTGTCTGCACACTCGATAGAAATCTTAAGGTTAGTTCGCGGACGGAGCGGAATGACATTCGTTGCCCGCGCTACATTTGAACTTCGCACTGGTGAGCCCCCTCAAGCGCCGAATCGGCGCTCAGTTCGCAACATGCGTAATTAGCGCACCGTGCAGTTGAGCTCCACCTAAACTCTAGGCTTATCAAATGCGAAGCACCCCGGACCGGGTCAGTTCTCCCAGGCAAGGTTGGTACAAGATTGGTACAGACGACAGATTTCGGAAATTAAGCGAACCATCTTCCCGCTTTAAGTGACTGAAAATGAATTAATTTCTGGTAGCGGGGAGGGACTCGAACCCCCGACCCCAGGATTATGATTCCCGTGCTCTAACCAGCTGAGCTACCCCGCCACGGTGTTCGATCAAGGCAAGACCGCTCGAAGCGGGCGCCGGGCCTTGTGAACGGGCGGCATATAAGGAGGCGTCTCCGCCCCTGTCAAGCAAAGCTCGCGGGCGGCAGCGGTTTTCGCACCAGGGGATTTCCGGACGACTCTCCAAGGCCTTGCGCAGTTATCCGCCGCTCGTTCAGCGGCCCCACAGGCCGACATGTGCGGTCAAGAGCGGCGGCTCGGCAATCAGATCACAAGGGGCTCACTTCGGCTGCACGTTCGGGTTGCCGCCGGGGCTGCCGGGCGGCGGGATCACCGGCGTCGTGCCGCCCTCCGGGGTCGGCGCGTGCATCTCCGGATCGACCCCGCTCGGCGGACACAACACGCCGTTGGTCTTCGCCAGCTTGTCGCCGAGCGGCTCGCCGGCGCGGCCGGTGGTGATGCCGTCGGGCGTTGCCGTCGCGCGGGCATTCGGCGCACAAGCGGCATTGGCGTCGGGGGCCGGTGCCGTTGCCTGCGGAGGTGTGGCAGCCGCCGGGGGCGCCTGGGCGTGGGCCGCGGCCGAGGCCAGTGCGAACGAGAGGAACAAGGATTGCCTGATGCTCATGGCGGAGCAACGCAAACCCCGCGTTCGCGTTCCGCGCGGATGGCGTGGCAAAGCGCACGGCCAGAGTATCTGGTGATCAGCCCTTGCAGTAGCGAATGAGCGAGAAGTGTCCGAGCGGCGGCATCGGCCGGCGCTCGGCCAGCGTGACGCCGCCATGCTTTGCGGCCCAGTTCACCAGCCGGGCCCAGGGGAACTCCGGCCGCCAGCCGAGCCGGCGCGCGATCGGCGCGAAGGCCAGCTCGAAGATGCGGCGCGGGCCGCTCTCGGCGCCGATATGGTTGACCAGGATCAGCTCGCCGCCAGGCTTCAGCACGCGGATGAAATCATCAAGCGTCGCTTCGGGATCCGGCACCGCCGTGATGACGTATTGCGCGACCACGGCGTCGAAGAAATTGTCGGGAAACGCGAGATGCTTGGCATCCATCACCGCGAGCGTCTCGACATTGAAGAGCTTCAGCTCGCGCACGCGGGCCTGCGCCCGCCGCAGCATCGGCTCGGAGATATCGACGCCGCAGATCTTCGTGGTCCGGGCATAGTCCGACAAAGACAGTCCGGTACCGACGCCGACGTCGAGAATGCGGCCGCCGATGCGATCGGCTTCCGCGATGGTCGATTGGCGGCCCTGATCGAAGACCTTGCCGAACACCAGATCGTAGATCGGCGCCCAGCGCTCATAGGCCTTTTCGACCCCCGCGCGGTCGATGTCCCCCATGCCCCTGCCCTGAATGATGGATGCTGATCAGCCGCGGACCGGCTCGGCCACGCGCTGCGGCCTGATCACGTTGCCGCCCAAGCTGCTGCTTTCCGCAACAGCGCTCTGGATGAAACCGCCACCGAGCACGCGGGCGCGGCCGGACGCGGCATCGTAGAACACGCAGGCCTGGCCCGGCGAGGACACCCTCTTCGCCGGCGACGAGCTCGACCTCGTAACGGCCGTCCGTACCGCGCAGCCAAGCCGGCTGCGGCGGCCGCGTCGAGCGCACCCGCACGAACAATTCGAGGCCCTCGCGTGCGGCCGCGTCGAGCGCGCCGTCACCGATCCAGTTGACTTCGCGTAGCGTGATGCGATGCGTGCGCAGCGCCTCGCGTGGGCCGACCACGACGCGGCGGGTGGCGACGTCCAGCTTGACGACGTAGAGCGGCGCGCCGGCAGCGATGCCGAGTCCCTTGCGCTGACCGATCGTGTAGTTCGCGATGCCCTGATGCACGCCGAGCACGCGGCCATTCAGATCGACGATCTCGCCCGGCTCCATCGCGTTCGGACGCAGCTTGCCGATGATGTCGGTGTAGCGGCCGGTCGGCACGAAGCAGATGTCCTGGCTGTCGTGCTTGTCGGCGACCTCCAGTCCGAAGCGGCGCGCGAGCTCGCGCACCTCCGGCTTGGTCAGGTCGCCGAGCGGAAAGCGCAGATAATCGAGCTGCTCGCGCGTGGTCGCGAACAGGAAGTAGCTCTGGTCGCGATCGCTGTCCGCCGCGCAAGTGAGCGCGCGCGATCCGTCCGCCAGCCGCCGCGAGGCGACGTAGTGGCCGGTGGCGAGCACGGAGGCGCCGAGCTCACGCGCGGTCTTCAGGAGATCGCCGAACTTGATCGCGCGGTTGCACTCGATGCACGGCACCGGCGTCTCGCCGGAAGCGTAGCTGGCGGCGAAATTGTCGATCACCGACTCGCGGAAGCGATCTTCGTAGTCCAGCACGTAATGCGGGATGCCGAGGCGCTCGGCGACGTTGCGGGCATCGTGGATGTCTTGGCCGGCGCAGCACGCGCCCTTGCGGTGCGTCGCCGCGCCGTGATCGTAGAGCTGCAGGGTGATGCCGACGACGTCGTAGCCTTCCGACTTCAACAGCGCAGCCGTCACCGAGGAGTCCACGCCGCCGGACATGGCGACGACGACCCTGGTGTCTTCGGGACGGCCTTCGAGATCGAGACTGTTGAGCATGATCCGGTCACTGCGATCGCGGCGTCAGGCAATGGGTTCCCGGCACGGGAACGCCTCGCATGCGCCGTCTTTGCGGATGTCTTGCTTCGGGCGATCTCCGGACAGGATGTCCTGATCGGAAACAACACGAAAGCGTCTGTCTCTAATATAGGCGCACTTCCTGCGAAGCAATTGCGCCGGTCGCAGATGCCGGCGGCAAATCTTGCCGGCCGGGCAGAAATGGCGAGGACGAGGGCTGGGACCCGCGCCACCACCGATTCCATAAGAATCTGAATTCATTGACTATTTTTGGCAGCGCCGGCTTGGCCCGCTCCTTGCTGAACTGCTTGGTCGAGTTCATCGCGAGAGGGTTCAAGGTGTTCAGCGTCACGTCAGACATCCAGGCAGGCACGGTTCTCAAGACCACGGCGACGAGACAGTCCCGTCAGGACGTTCCGCAGCCGTCCGACAGCTTCTCGGCGCTGGTCGACGCCGCGACCCCGGATCCGTCGACAGCGTCACCGCCCACCTCCGCGTCGCCGTCACCGCGCTCTGGCAGCGCCTCGACCTCGAGCCGCGAGCCGGCGCGGGCCGGCGACGCCGATCGCACCACCCAGGTCAGATCGCAAGACAAGCCGGCGGACAAGGCCGATAGCAGCACCGCGCGCACGGACGACAGCGGTTCGGCTACCACGGCCAACGCGGCCGCGGACAAGCCGACCAAGACCGACGCGGCCGGAACCGCCGACGGAAAGACCAGCGACGGCAAGACGGGCGACAAGAAGGACGGCGATCAGGCCAGCGCGGATGCGAGCGCCGCGACGACCGCGGTGGCCGAGCAGACCGCGGCGGTGCCGACGCCGGTCGCCGTCGTCGTCCAGCCCGAGATCGCCCTCGCCAACCCCGCCACCGGCGATGGCACGGCGGACGGCGACGGCAAAGCCAATGCGCCCGGTGCGACGGCGCCCGTCGGAGTGCCCGGTGTTGGCCCGCAGGGCTCGGTCGACGCCGCGGCAGGTCTGCTGGCGGCCGCAGCGAAATCCACCGGGGCGGCCAAGGATGCCGACGGAGCCGGATCCACTGCCACAGCGCCCGAGACGGCCACGGCGGCCTCCGGCGACGCTGCCACATCTGCCGATCAGACCTTCACCGCCGCGCTCGATGCGGCCGTTCCCGGCAGCACCAAGACGGCGGGCAAGCCGGGCACCCAGACCAAGACCGGGCTCGCCGACGGCGCAGCCGGCACGGTCACCGAACCGGGCAATGGCAGCGTCCAGTCCACTCAGCAGCCGGGCCAGGGCGCCCTCGCGCAACAGCCCGCTGTTGCCGCCAAGCCGGACTCCGTCGAGGCCGGCGATGGGAAGGCGAATGGCAACGTGCAGGCACCGGCCTCACATGATCGCAACGCCGCGCCGACGACCAGCCAGACCAACACGCCGACGCCCGATCCGAGCGCACAGGCCACCGCCGCCGTGCAGCCCCAGCTGTCGACGCCGGCCGCATCGACCAGCCAGATCACCTCGGCCAACCTGACCGCGACAGCCGCCACGGCGGCCGCTGTGCCCCTACATGGGCTTGCCGTCGAGATCGCAGCATCCGCGCTCAACGGCAAGAGCCGCTTCGAGATCCGGCTGGATCCGGCCGAACTCGGCCGCATCGACGTCCGCATCGACGTCGACCGCAACGGCCAGGTGACCTCGCATCTGCGGGTCGAGAAGCCGGAGACGCTGGCGATGCTGCAGCAGACGGCGCCGCAGCTCCAGCAGGCGCTGCAGGACGCGGGCCTCAAGAGCAACAACAGCGGATTGCAGTTCTCGCTGCGCGACCAGAACTCGTCCGGCCAGAATGGCGGCGATTATCAACAGAATGGCAACGCACAACGCCTGATCGTGACCGAGGACGAAAACGTCCCGGTCCAGCTCGCCGGACGGTCCTATGGACGGATGTTCGGCGCGCAAGGCGGCGTGGATATCAGGGTTTAACAGGAGGCTTCCATGGCAATCGGCGACGCGATCACGTCAAGCCCGCCAGTCTCGGGCACCACCAACACCAATTCGTCAACCGGCAACAACAGCCTCGGCTCGAGCGCAGGCTCGACGATTGCCGGCAATTTCCAGACCTTCCTGACGCTGCTGACGACGCAGTTGCAGAACCAGAATCCGTTGGATCCGCTGGACACCAATCAGTTCACCCAGCAGCTCGTGCAGTTCGCCGGCGTCGAGCAGCAGCTCAAGACCAACGACCAGCTCGCGTCCCTGCTCACGATGCAGCAGACGACGCAGGCGACCCAGGCGCTTGCCTTCGTCGGCAAGACCGCGGTGGTGAACGGCTCGACGACGACCATGACCAACGGGCAAGCGAGCTGGGATCTCAGCATTCCGAAGGACAGCAACCTGACGGTGAGCATCACCAACAGCGTCGGCCAGACCGTCTTCAGTGGCAAATATTCCGCGAGCGCCGGCGACAACCAGACCTATAATTGGAACGGCCAGGGCAATGACGGCACCCAATGGCCGGACGGGCAATACAAGATCACGGTGGTCGGCACGGACGCAACGAACGGTTCGCCGGTGGCCGTCTCGACCCAGGTCAAGGGCACGGTATCCTCGGTCGACCTGACCCAGCAGCCGCCGCTGCTGTCGATCGGCGGCCAGACCTATACGGTGAACCAGATCCAGCGGATCGTGAGCTAGCTCCCGCCCCGTCTGAACCGATCCCGGCTGAGCTTGAACAAGCTCAGCCGCCGCGGCGACATGTCAGCGTAAGCGCCGGAAATTCTTAACCAATCATTTACCACGATTCCGCTCCCGGGGCGTCACGCCACCGGAAGTGGCGGCGTTCGCGCGCATCGCCGGATTCGCGCCCTTGGCTTAGGCAAATTTTAAGCGAGGCGGCGTAGGGTCTTACCGTGAGTTCAGTGGTTAAGAGTTTGTGAGTACGCCATGACAGAACCCCATCGCCCGAGGGTGAAATACGTCATCGGGCCTGACGGCAGCCCGCTCACCATCGCGGATTTGCCTGCTCCAGGCACCAAGAGGTGGGTCATTCGCCGGAAGGCTGAAGTCGTCGCCGCCGTTCGCGGCGGTTTGCTGTCCCTCGAAGAAGCGTGCAGCCGCTACACCCTGACCGTCGACGAATTCCTGTCGTGGCAGTTCTCGATCGACCAGCATGGTCTCGCCGGCCTGCGCACCACCCGAATTCAGCAATATCGCCAATAGATCGTTGCCGACGCGACTGGATTTCTTCGAAAATCGGCTTGGCCCTGCCAAGCCGATTTTTTGCATGTCTACACTTTGTTAGGACCCTTTAACCACCGTTAACCATATCGAAACCTTCCCATAGGCAATAATTGCCCAGTGGTTCGATTCAACCTCCGCGCCCCCTCCCCGCGAATGGCGTGGCGGCGGCTGACATCGGATCGCCACCTGGAATGCGGGTGCTGGTGAAGGTTAAGGATTGAATTTCGCGATCTATGCAACCGGCCGTAAAGGCCCGCGAAGCTCAAATCACCTTTCAGCAGCCACCCGTCGAATGCCGAACTATGGGGCAGTTGCTTGCAAGGTCTCTTGGACTTCCTGAAGGGTTTGGGCGCCGCGCGGCTCACCGCCATGATCGCGGTCACCGCTGCTTTGATCGGCTTCTTCGGCTTCGTCATCATGCGCGTGACCGCGCCGCAGATGACCACCCTGTTCACCGACCTGACGATGGAAGACTCCTCCAGCATCATCAAGGATCTGGAGCGGCAGGGCATTCCCTTCGAGATGCGCAATGAAGGCAGCGTCATCCTGGTGCCCAAGGACAAGGTGACCCGGCTGCGCATGAAGCTCGCCGAGGGCGGCCTGCCCAAGGGCGGCGGCGTCGGCTACGAGATCTTCGACAAGTCGGACGCGCTGGGCACCACGAGCTTCGTCCAGAACATCAACCATCTCCGCGCGCTCGAAGGCGAGCTGGCCCGCACCATCCGCGCCATCGACCGTGTCCAGGCCGCGCGTGTCCATCTCGTCCTGCCGGAGCGGCCGCTGTTCTCGCGCGAGACCCCGGAGCCCTCCGCCTCGATCGTCGTGCGCGTGCGCGGCTCCCTCGAGCCGGCACAGATCCGCGCCATCCGCCACCTCGTCGCCTCCGCCGTCAACGGCCTGAAGCCGCAGCGGGTGTCGATCGTCGACGAGGCCGGACAGCTGCTCGCCGACGGCACCCAGACCGACATCGACCAGCAGGTCGGCGACGAGCGCCGCAACGCCTTCGAGAAGCGGATGCGCAAGCAGGTCGAGGACATCGTCTCCTCGGTGGTCGGAGCGGGCCGCGCCCGCGTCCAGCTTTCCGCCGACTTCGACTACAACCGCATCACCCAGACCTCCGACCGCTACGATCCGGAAGGCCGCGTGCTGCGCTCGAGCCAGACCCGCGAAGAGCAGTCGGCGACCAACGAGAACAACGGCCAGGTCACGGTCAACAACGAGCTGCCGGGCAACCAGCAGAACCAGCCGCCGCAACAGCCGCGGGACCAGAGCAAGAAGACCGAAGAGACCAACAATTACGAGATCTCCCGGACCACCAAGACCGAAGTCACCGAGGCCGGACGGGTCAACCGCATCTCGGTCGCGGTTCTGGTCGACGGCGCCTATTCCAAGAACGAGAAGGGCGAACTGGTCTATCAGGAGCGCAGCAAGGACGAGCTCGACCGCATCGCCGCACTGGTCCGCTCCGCCATCGGCTTCGACCAGAAGCGTGGCGACCAGGTCGAGGTGGTCAACCTGAAATTCGCCGACGCTCCCACGGTGCCGCAGATCAACGAGCCCACCGGCTTCCTCGCCATGCTCCACTTCACCAAGGATGACGTCATGTACGTCATCGAGCTCGCGGTGATGATGCTGCTCGGCATCGTGGTCGTGTTCATGGCGGTGCGGCCGCTGGTGAAGAAGATCATCGCCACCGAAGAGATCGCCGTCCCGGGCGGCGGCCTGCCGGCGCTCACCGACGAAACCATCCAGGCAGCCGCTCACGCCCAGCAGACCGCCAACATGATCGACGTCGCCCAGGTCCAGGGCCAGGTCCACGCTCAGTCCGTCCACCGGGTGGGCGAGCTGGCCGACCGCAATCCGGGCGAAGCCGCCGCCATCATCCGCCAGTGGCTCGCCGAGCCGCAGAGCTGACCCGACCGACGTGAACCGCCTGAACTGAAAAGAACGTAGACGCCATGTCGCTGCCGCAGACCCAGAACGCCAACGCCAACAACAACGACATTTCCACGGTCATCGCGACCTTGGCGAGCCGCCAGGCGCAGCGCGAGAAGACCGAGCCCTTGAGCGGCCCGCGGCGCGCCGCGGTGATGATGCTCGCCCTCGGCGAGCAGTATGGCGGCAAGATCTGGCAGCAGCTCGACGACGACGAAGTGCGTGAACTGTCGCTGGCGATGTCGACGCTGGGAACCATCGAAGCCGACGTGGTCGAGGACCTGATGCTCGAATTCGTCTCGCGCATGTCGGCCTCCGGCGCGCTGATGGGCAATTTCGACGCCACCGAGCGGTTGCTGCAGCAATACCTGCCGCCGGAACGGGTCAACGGCATCATGGACGAGATCCGCGGCCCCGCCGGCCGCAACATGTGGGAGAAGCTCTCCAACGTCCAGGAAGAGGTGCTCGCCAACTACCTCAAGAACGAATATCCGCAGACCATCGCGGTCGTGCTGTCCAAGCTGAAGCCGGAGCATGCCGCCCGCGTGCTGGCGATCCTGCCCGAGGACATGGCGCTCGACGTCATCGGCCGCATGCTGCGCATGGAGGCGGTGCAGAAAGAGGTCATCGAGCGCGTCGAGCAGACCCTGCGCGTCGAGTTCATGTCGAACCTGTCGCAGACCCGCCGCCGTGACGCCCACGAGGTAATGGCCGAGATCTTCAACAATTTCGACCGCCAGACCGAGACCCGCTTCATCACGTCGCTCGAAGAAGAGAACCGCGAATCGGCCGAGCGCATCAAGGCGCTGATGTTCACCTTCGACGACCTGATCAAGCTCGATTCCGCCTCGGCGCAGACCCTGCTGCGCAATGTCGACAAGGACAAGCTCGGCGTGGCGCTCAAGAGCGCCAACGAGGAGGTCCGCAACTTCTTCTTCGGCAACATGTCGTCGCGCGCCGCCAAGATGCTGCAGGACGACATGGCCGCGATGGGGCCGGTGCGGCTGCGCGACGTCGACGAGGCGCAGGCCCTGCTCGTCAACCTCGCCAAGGACCTCGCCGCCAAGGGCGAGATCATGCTCAGCAAGAACCGCGCCGACGACGAACTGGTGTATTGATGGCTCAGCCCGCGAAATTCCTGTTCGATACCGACTTCGCTGCGCCGGAGAAGACGACGCGGGAGCGTGCGGCCACGTCCGCCGAGATCGCACAGAAGGTCGCGGCCGCCGAAGCCGCCGCCTATCGCAACGGCTACGAGGCGGCGCAGCGCGAAGCCAAGGTCGAGGCCGACCGCCGCGTCGCATCGGCGCTGGAGCAGATCAACATCCAATTGCAGGGCATCTCCGCCCGCTTCGAAGGCATCGAGCAGCGGATGGAAACCGAGGCCGTCGATGTCGCGGTCGCCGTCGCCCGCAAGCTGTGCGCCGCACTGATCGAGGCCGAGCCGCTCGGCGAGATCACCGGCCTGGTGCACGACTGCTTCGCGCATCTGGTGGCCACGCCGCATCTCGTGCTGCGCATCAACGATTCGCTGTACGAGCTTGCCCGCGAGAAGATCGAGAAGCTCGCCAAGCAGAGCGGTTTCGAGGGGCGCCTCGTCATCCTCGCCGAACCGGAGATCCCGACCGGCGACTGCCGCATCGAATGGGCCGATGGTGGCGTCGTGCTGGATCGCGCGGCGATCGACGCCA
This sequence comes from Bradyrhizobium oligotrophicum, assembly GCA_050641875.1. Classification (GTDB taxonomy): domain Bacteria; phylum Pseudomonadota; class Alphaproteobacteria; order Rhizobiales; family Xanthobacteraceae; genus Bradyrhizobium; species Bradyrhizobium oligotrophicum_B. The sequence continues at coordinate 3,345,959 of CP192619.1, read as the reverse complement.
AGATCAACGAGCTGGTCGGACGCTACATGGCGTCCAAGAATGGCTAGGCCGCTGTGGTGGCCGAGGGAGTTTAAGTCATGAGCGACAACGAGATCCCGCTTCCCGACCTCAATGCGGCGGACGCGCCTCCGCTGGGCGGGGACGTCGGCTACAATGAAGAAGAGCATGCCGCGCGCATCGCGGCCGACCTCGAGGCGGTGTTCGACGTCCCGGTTCAGGTCTCGGCCGTGCTCGGCCGCTCCAAGATGGATGTCGGCGAGCTGCTGAAGCTCGGGCCCGGCACCGTGCTCGAGCTCGACCGCAAGGTCGGCGAGGCGATCGACATCTACGTCAACAACCGGCTCGTGGCACGCGGCGAGGTGGTTCTGGTCGAAGACAAGCTCGGCGTGACGATGACCGAAATCATCAAGTCCGACCGCAACTGACAGACATGACCTGCGTGCCGATCGAGAGCGGCGCGACCGAATAGGAGACCAACATGCGGCTTCTCATCGTCGGAACGCTGAAGGGCCAGCTGACGACGGCCACCAAGATCGCCATGGAGAACGGCGCCACCGTCACCCATGCCGAGGACAACGAGCAGGCGATGCGGGTGCTGCGCGGCGGCAAGGGCGCCGACCTGCTCCTCGTCGATGTCGCGCTCGATATCCGCGACCTGGTGATGCGGCTCGATGCCGAGCACATCCACGTGCCGATCGTCGCCTGCGGCATCACCAGCGATGCCCGCGCCGCGGTCGCCGCCATCCATGCCGGCGCCAAGGAATACATTCCGCTGCCGCCGGATCCCGAACTGATCGCCGCCGTGCTCGCCGCCGTCGCCAATGACAGCCGCGACCTCGTCTATCGCGACGAGGCGATGGCCAAGGTGATCAAGCTCGCCCAGCAGATCGCCGGCTCCGACGCCTCGGTGATGATCACCGGCGAGTCCGGCACCGGCAAGGAGGTGCTCGCGCGCTACGTCCACACCCGCTCGACCCGCGCCAAGCGTCCCTTCATCTCGATCAACTGCGCCGCGATCCCCGAGCATCTGCTGGAATCCGAGCTGTTCGGCCACGAGAAGGGCGCCTTCACCGGCGCGGTCGCCCGCCGCATCGGCAAGTTCGAGGAGGCCAATGGCGGCACGCTGCTGCTGGACGAAATCTCCGAGATGGACGTGCGGCTGCAATCGAAGCTCTTGCGCGCGATCCAGGAGCGCGTGATCGACCGCGTCGGCGGCACCCGTCCCGTCCCGGTCGACATCCGCATCATCGCAACCTCCAACCGCAACCTGGCCGACGCCGTGCGCGAGGGCACGTTCCGTGAGGACCTGCTGTTCCGGCTCAACGTCGTCAACCTCAAGATCCCTCCCCTGCGCGAGCGCCCCGCCGACATTCTCGAGCTGGCGCAGCATTTCGCACGCAAATATTCCGAGGCCAACGCCGTGCCGCTGCGGCCGATCTCGGCGGAAGCCAAGCGCATCCTCACCACCAATCGCTGGCCGGGGAACGTGCGCGAGCTGGAGAACACGATGCATCGCGCGGTGCTGATGGCGCAGGGCGACGAGATCGGGCCGGATGCCATCCTCACGCCCGACGGCGCCCGCCTCGACATCGGCAAGACCCAACCCGCCGTAGCGCATGCTACGATGGCGGCGGAACAGGTCACGCGCGCCTTGGTCGGCCGCACGGTCGCCGATGTCGAACGTGACCTGATCCTGGAGACCCTGAAGCACTGCCTGGGCAATCGGACACATGCGGCCAATATCTTGGGCATCTCGATCCGCACGTTGCGCAACAAGCTCAACGAATATGCCGACGGCGGCGTGCCGATCCCGCCGCCCGGCTCCGGCGACACGCCGCGCATGCCGAGCCCCGTATAATCTGCCCATCCGGATCGTTCTCGGCGGCGCGCTGGTCCTCGGCGCGCCGCTTGCCGTTTCGCCGGCTGATGCCGCAACGCGCGGCGTGCTGTCCGGCTGCTGGGAGCAGACGTCGCACGCACCGCTCGTCAATCCGTCGTCGGGTCAGGAATGGGGCGCCCGGAGCTGGTGCTTCGCAGGCAAGGGCAAGCTGATCTCCCGAACGGTTGCCTGTGGCAGGGAGGGCTGCGACGGCTGGGACAATGAACGCAGCTATCGCTGGCGGCCGCCCACCCTGTCGTTATCCGATGTCGAGACGTCGCCGGATGGCGGACACATCAAGGTGTGGCGCCGCTGCCGCGTGCAGTTTCTGACCGACGATTGGATGCAGCTTCAGGACTGTGAACAGTCCCCGGATCCGTGGGTTCGCGAGAATGCGCCGGCGCGGCGTCGCCGGGCACAGCCTCACGAATAGTTCGGCGCCTCGGGATTGCGGAAGATGTGGATGGGATCGCCGGGCGTAAACTCGCGTTGCGTCAGCACGGCATAGGCATAGAGCGCGAGATACAGGACCGCGGCCGTGCCGATCACATAGAGCGCCCAGGTTCCGATCCGTTTCATCAGCTCCGCCGCAAACACCGCCTCAAGGCCGCGGTGCTTTTACGGGGTTCGGCTTCGGGATGCCACCCTGCGACCAACCGCCGCTCATCGCCTATGGCTCGTCCTGCGGATCGGGCCCGCCGAGGGGGCAAGCCGGGCCACGTCCTCGTCGCGGTCGACATGCACATAGCCGCCATGCCAATATGCCAGGGCTGCCGATTGCGGCGCCACCTCGACATGCACCACGCGGCCGATCACGATGCCATGAGAGTGCCGCTCGATGATCTCCTCGACCTCGCAGTCCAGCGCGGCGAGCGCCCCGACGAGGAGTGGCACGCCGGTCACGCGCTTGCGCCACTCGGCGCCGGCGAACCGCTCGGCGCCTCTGAGACCGCCTTTACCCGAGAACCGCTCGGCCACGCCGATCTGGTCCGCGGCGAGCAGATTGGCGCCGAAAACACGCTCCCGCTGCAGGATCGGCCATGACGAGGCGTTCCGATTGAGGCTCACGATCACGGACGCCGGCTCGATGGAGAGCGATGACAGTGAACTCACCGTCATGCCGGTGACCTCATCGCCGCGCCCGACGGTGATCACGCTCACGCCCCCGACCAGCTGGCGCATCGCGGAGCGGAAATCGGGCTGAAGCGCGGTGGCATCGGGCATGAGGCGGACGATGGAGTTCATTGCGATATTCTCTCCTAACCCGCCATGCCCGGTCCAAGCAACTGGCCCAGGATCGAGCCTTCCAGCGCCGCGAGCTCCGCAGAGCCGCGCCGGCGCGGGCGCGGCAGATCGACCGTGATATCCTCGGTGATCCGGCCATTCTCGATCACCAGAACGCGGTCGGCCAGGGCCACGGCCTCCGCCACGTCATGGGTGACCAGGAATGCGGTGAAGGTTTGATCGGCCCAGACCCGTTGCAGCAGCCGCTCCATCCCGATCCGCGTCAGCGCGTCGAGGGTGTGTCGTCGAAGCGCACCAGCGCTTCCTGTCCACCCGCGAGAAAGAGCTGCATCGACTGCCACAAGGGCATCGCGCATCATCTGCCGGACATGCGGGGCGTGCCGGGCTGGCAGTAGGTTCGTTTCTGAATAGCCGAGCCGTCGCCGCAAGCACGCTGCGCTCCCTCTCCCGCTTGCGGGGGAGGGCTGGGGTGGGGGCCGCCACGCGGGCAGTCCCGCCGGAGCGTTCCCCCCACCCGAATCGCATCTTTCGATGCGATGCGACCTCCCCGCAAGCGGGGAGGCGCTCAGCCATTCCAGTGCTTGATCTCCCCCCATCAGCCCTTAGGTTCACGGAACGTCCCCGAGTCGCCGCGCGGCTCCATCGCTGTGAGCCATGACCACCTTCTCCCCGCATCAGGATTCCGCGCTGAAAGCCGTTGGCGACTGGCTGAAAGCCAAGCCAGGCAAGAACGGCACGCCGCAGGTGTTCCGCCTGTTCGGCTACGCCGGAACCGGCAAGACCACGCTGGCCCGCCACATCGCCGAAGACGTCGACGGCGAGGTCAAGTTCGCGGCCTTCACCGGCAAGGCGGCGCTGGTGATGCGCAGCAAGGGCTGCGACAATGCCTCCACCATCCACTCGCTGATCTATCGCGCGCAGGAGAGCGGCGAGGAGCAGCCGAACTTCGAATTGTGGGACGACGCACCAGCGTCCAAGGCCAAGCTGATCATCATCGACGAATGCTCGATGGTCGACGCCGATCTCGGCCGCGATCTCCTGTCCTTCGATTGCCCGCTGCTGGTGCTCGGCGATCCCGCACAGCTGCCGCCGGTCAAGGGGGCGGCTTCTTCACCGAGAGCGAGCCCGACGTGATGCTCACCGAGGTGCATCGCCAAGCCAAGGACGATCCGATCGTGCGGATGTCGATGGACGTGCGCGAAGGCAACACGCTCGACATCGGCCGCTACGGCGAAAGCGAGGTAGTGGAGCGTCGCGAGCTCGATCCGTCGCGCGTCATGGAGGCCGACCAGGTGCTGGTCGGCCGCAACGCCACCCGCCGCGCCTACAACAACCGCTTCCGGCAGCGCCTCGACATCGAGGACGCCCTCCCCGTCGCCGGCGACAAGCTGGTCTGCCTGCGCAACAACCGCAAGAAGGGCCTGTTCAATGGCGGGCTATGGCGGGTGAAGTCGCGCGCGACCTCGAAGTCCAAGATCGTGACGATGCGCGTCGCGCCCGACGAGGATCTCGGACGCAAGGTGACGAAAGTCTCGGTGCGCGGCGAATGCTTCGGCGGCGGCATCGAGGACATCCCGTGGGAGCAGCGCAAGCCTTATGACGAGTTCGACTACGGCTATGTGCTGACCGTGCACAAGTCGCAGGGCTCGCAATGGGACGACGTCGTGCTGTTCGACGAGAGCTTCGCCTTCCAGGAGAGCCGCGCCCGTTGGCTCTACACCGGAATCACACGGGCCGCGAAGCGGCTGTCGATCGTGGTGTAACGCCGGCTTTACCGCGCGAGGCAATTTCGCCCGTCTCGCCGGTACCCGCCTGCGACCGGTTGATCCACGTCAACCTGACGCAGGGTCCTTGGCGGATAAAGATCGATTCACATCTCTGTCAAACCAGCAGCAGGCGGCGGGATCGCATGGCAAAGTCCAAGACCACGAAGGGCAAGGCCTCCAATGGCCAGCGCATGAAGCGCGCAGCCACGACCGCGCGTGTCGCGCGCCGGCAGTCCGCCAAACTCGATCCGATCGCGCAGTCGCTGGTCGACGAGCAGATGCAGGCCGCGCAGATCACCGGGCTGTCGGCGTTCGAGAGCGTGCTCAACGGACCGCCGGCCCTCGACGCCAACTCTGCGCCGGTCAAGGCGATGCTCGACGGTGCCGCGCCCGACGACGCCAAGCTGATGAAGGCGCTGATCGAGGGCAAGCAGGCCAAACGGGACAGGCGCCACACCTCCGACGAGCTCGCCGACAATTGGCGCCAGGGCGGCTACCCCTACAAATACCGGATGTATCGCAAGGACTACGAGGAGCAGAAATTCATCCTGCAGACCGAGCTGCTGAAGCTGCAGAACTGGATGAAGGATGCGCGCCAGCGCCTGGTGCTGCTGTTCGAGGGCCGCGACGCCGCCGGCAAGGGCGGCACCATCAAGCGCTTCATGGAGCATCTCAATCCGCGCGGCGCCGCGTCGTCGCGCTGGACAAGCCGAGCGATGTCGAGCGCGGCCAATGGTACTTCCAACGCTATGTCGAGCACCTGCCGACCGCGGGAGAGATCGTGCTGTTCGACCGCTCCTGGTACAATCGCGCCGGCGTCGAGCGCGTGATGGGATTCTGCTCGCAGGCCGAATATGACGAGTTCCTGCGCCAGGTGCCGGAGTTCGAGCGCAATCTCGTGCGCAGCGGCATGCACCTGATCAAGTTCTGGTTCTCGGTCAGCCGCGACGAGCAGCGTCGCCGCTTCAAGGAGCGCGAGGCCCATCCGCTGAAGCAGTGGAAGCTGTCGCCGATCGACACGGCGTCGCTCGACAAATGGGACGACTACACCCGCGCCAAGGAGGCGATGTTCTTCTCCACCGACACCGCCGACTGCCCGTGGACCGTGATCAAGTCCGACGACAAGAAGCGCGCGCGACTGAACGCGATGCGCTGCGTGCTGCATTCGCTGCCCTATGCCGGAAAGGATGTGTCACGCATCGGCCAGGTCGACGATCTCATCGTCGGCCGCGCCAGCGTCATCCACGAGCGCGAGGAGCACGCCAACTGAGGCGACGCGCTCAGCGCCGGTGACGCCGATGCGGCCTCACGGAATCGGCCGGCGGCATCGCTGCATTTGCATTCGGAAAAGCCGGCCCGCCACGGCGGGCCAGCTCCGCCTGCGCCGCCGGCGTCAGCGCACCGCCATTGAGCACGTCGCGTTCGGGGTGCATGGCCGCATAGGCCGCCGGCTCGGAGAATTGGGCCGATGCCGCGGTGGCCGCCAGCGTCGACATCAGCAGAGCTGCCGCCAGGCTCCTGAATGCGATCATGATGGGTCTTCCTTGTTGCGCACCGGTTCGCGCAGTCGATGATGTAGGCAGGCGAAGGCGGCATCCCAATCACGACCGCGCGAGCCGTCGGCCGTTCGTAGTCGCGCCGCCCATCTCTCTGACGTCACGCTGCAGCCGCTGTCCGGGCAGCAGATCATAGGGCGCCTTCCAGGCGAGGTGTCATCGCCGCTGCGGCAGCCAGTCATACGGTGCGGGATGAGCGGACGGAGGAAACACGAGCGCCGCGCCGGAGGCGCGCACCAGGCCCATGCGTCCCGCCGGCGTCAGCGCGCCGCCGTTGAGCACGTCGCGATCGGGATACATCGCCTGAAACGCCCCCGGCTCCTGCTCGCCGTAGAACCAGCCTTGCGCCGATGCGGGCGCGGCAGTCGCCATCGACAGCAGCAAGGCTGCCGCCTTTGATTTCCAGGATGTCATGATTGTTCTCCAGGTTCTCAGGATGCGGAGACCACGCACGCGATTGATGCCCTGGTCAGAGCCGTCATCAGCGAGGCGCGACCGCCTCTGTATTGACCGCAGAGGAAACAAAATATTCGCGGCGTCGTCGCCCGACCTGGATCACGACCGCGAGACCTGAACCACACCATCATTCGAGGATCGACGAAGCGTGACGTATCGTGAGTTCGCGGACGACATGGCGCACATCCGATGACCTCTCCCCGTCGTCGCTAATTTGATAGCATCCGCCGATGCAGGATCGACGGCGCGCAGCACCGCCCTGCAGCCCGTCGGGCAAATCGGCCGGCGACGACAAAACCTGTCAAGGTCTTCTGAAAAACATAAATCGCTTCGCACCCTGCCCAAATCAGGCTTATGATGCCTGCGTTTCGTTGCACGGCAGGGGACGTATCGCGATCGTCACGGACGTCGGCAGCGGAATGCGATGGACGCGACATGTTGCAGCGGGCGATGGCCTGCGGACGAACGGCATGGCGCGGACGGCGAAAGCGTGTGGTCCTGGCCTCCCGACGCTGAGGCCAAGCCGGTGGCGATGATCCGCCGGCGACGGGGGCAAGACAGCCGGTCCCCGGGGAGAGCTCGTATAAGCGTTAACACCATCGCGCAGGGAGGGCCGGATCTGTCCGGCTGAACCTGTGGTACCTGCCGCCTGCATTTTTTCGCAGGCGGGCCACGGGCCTCAGTCGAGGTCCGGCCTTCCCTGCGCCCTCCACTTTCGGAGGGCCGTTGATCCGGCATCCCTCGGGCGATTCCAGCCGCGAGAACAAGTCGCCATGTCTGGAACGCGCGCGCCGCAACTCACAGTGTCGTCCCGGCCCCCGCGCAATCGCGGACGCCGCGCGCCCCCGGAGGCCGTTCACGCAGTCGTGTCACGTTCCCCGTAACGCCGGCCGGGCACCGACGTATCTTGCAGCAGAGGCCGGACCGGGCCAGTGTTTCCGGCCGGCGAGACGAGACAAGCCACCCCTCACGAGGATCCGAAGATGCGCCTCACCCGCTTCCTTTTCGTCAAGACAGCCGTGCTCGGTGCGATGGCGGCCGGCATCCTGGCCTGGCAGCCGTCGCACGCCGCCGAGCAGGCCGTTGTGATCCCGCCGCCGGCCCAGGATCAGCCGGCCTCCGACGCGCTGGAAACCGCTGTCGTCGCCGGCGGCTGCTTCTGGGGCGTCCAGGGCGTCTACCAGCACACGGCCGGCGTGGTCAGCGCGGTGTCCGGCTATGCCGGCGGCACCAAGGCCACGGCCGACTACCGCACGGTGTCGAGCGGCACGACGGGCCACGCGGAATCGGTCCAGATCAAATACGACCCGAAGAAGATCTCCTACGGCAAGATCCTGCAGATCTTCTTTTCGGTCGTGCACGATCCGACCCAGTTGAACCGGCAGGGCCCGGACTCGGGACCGCAATATCGCTCGGCGATCTTCACCACCTCGGAGGCGCAGAGGAAGGTCGCGGAGGCCTATGTCGCCCAGCTCGACAAGGCCAAGGTGTTCGGCAAGCCGATCGTCACCAAGATCGGCAAGCTCGATGCGTTCTATCCGGCCGAAGCCTATCATCAGGACTACCTGACGCTGCACCCGAGCCAGCCCTATATTGCCTACAACGATCTGCCGAAGATCGAGAACCTGAAGAAGATCTTCGCGGAGAACTATATCGAGAAGCCGACGCTGGTCAGCGAGGCCAAAGCGACGAACTGAGGCGGCGGCGAGCGGCCGCGACATGTGGCCACGATCGGGCCGATCAGCACAATGACAGGCGCGGACCAGTTCGGGTCCGCCCGGAGGACAACCGGATGAGCGACACCAAGACGAGCGACAAGGTCATCAAGAGCGAGGCGGAATGGCGCAAGGAGCTGACGCCGATGCAGTACGCCGTGCTGCGCGAGAAGGCGACCGAGCGCCCATTCTCGGGCGAATATGAGCATGAGCATCGCGCCGGCACCTATGTCTGCGCCGGCTGTGGCCAGACCCTGTTCGAGTCCGACGCCAAATTCGATTCCGGCTGCGGCTGGCCGAGCTTCACCCAGCCGGCGACGGAGAGCCACATCGACGAGGAGACCGACACGACCCACGGCATGGTCCGCACCGAGGTGCTGTGCTCGAAATGCTCCGGCCATCTGGGCCATGTCTTTCCCGACGGGCCGGGGCCGACCGGCCTGCGCTATTGCATCAACTCGGCGGCCCTGAAGCTGAAGCCGCGCTGACGTCTCCATCGGCCCGGGTTGCGTCACGGACGGTAATCGGGGCCGCTGTGCTGGCAGCCGGCGAGGCGCCGGGGGCCAAACCGGCCAGCAGGGGCGAGATTTTAGCCGTGCAGATCGGGCTCTCCTGCATTCACAAGTTGCGGATCGATTAAACTACTGAAAAGACAGCATGTTTCAGGACGGCCCGCAACAGGCCGGATTTACGATGTGAGCGTGCAGGATTCGCATTTCTGCCAAATCGGCCTATATTAGGGACCGTAACTGACTATGCAGGGCCGGGCCGCCTGGAGCGGCAAATCCCGCCCTCCACCCCCGCAATCGCTGGCGTCATTGCCAAGCTGAATGTTTTGAAAGCTCGCGTCAGCGCTTCCAGCCGACAAGAAGAGGTCTCAGACCATGCGTCCACTGCGTCCGTTCAACTTCAACACCTCTGCCGAACTGTTTCCCGCCGCCATCCGCAAGAAGAAGCGGGCGGGCTTCGCCTATCGGCGGTTCGGCACCGCGGCTGAAGCCGTGCGCTTCGCCATGGAGGAGTTGCCTGCGGATTCGCTGAATGGCGCCTACCTGCAGGTCGAGGAAGCCCGCTTCGACCAGAACGGCATCCGCACCCTGTATGAGAGCGAGGCGTTCCCGCTGCCGCGCCGGGTCGTCGACAAGGCGCCGGACGCCGATGCGGCCTGACGGCTGCCAGAGCATTCTCCAACACCCTGCCCCGCCTTGTGCGGGGCAGTTTTTATGGGGGGCGGTTTGTCCAGTTTTTGGCCCGGTCCCGCGGCGCGTCACCGCGGCTTGGTATCCAACCACCGCCGCAGGATCTTGGCGTTGCGCATGTTGGCGCGGAACAGCACGTCGAACGCGTCGCCCGCCACGGGGACCATGCCGATCACGCCCTCGACCGCGACGTTGCCCAGCATCCGGGTGATGACGTGCCAGGGCGCGCCCAGCGCCCGGGCCTCGCGGACCAGCCACAGCGACAGCGCGGTCGCGATGAGGTCGCCGACCACGGGAATCAGGCCGATGATGCCGTCGATGCCATAGCGGATGTTGGTGCCGGGCAGAACGAAGGCGACGTCGAGCAGCTTCGCCACCGCCTCCAGCCGCGCGATGCGCTGCTCAGGGGTCAGATTGCCAAAGGGATTGGCGGTGCTGAAATCGAAGCGCACGCCATCCGGGCCGACGAAGGCGCCATTGAACGAGGACCGGAAGGAGCCCTGCGGGATCTCACGTCCGTCCTGGTCGATGATCGGTCCGCGCGCCTCGTCGGGGTTGAAGCGCGCCTGCGAGGCGCGCCCGGAAGCGCGGCGGGGCGAGGTGGACATCCGGTCTTGCATACCCATGAGATGGCAACGCACGGGGCCGGGCACAAGTTGCGTCGAACTGCCGCCTTGTCTCGCCTAGCGGCCCCGGGCGCCGGTCGGGGTCAGGCCGAAGCGGCGCCGGAAGCAGCGGTTGAAATAGGACAGGTCGTTGAAGCCGCAGGCAAACGCGATATCGCTGATGCGACGCCCACCGCCGGCCAGCAGGTCCATGGCCTTGCGCAGGCGCAACTCGTTCAATCGGGCCGAGAAGCCGGCGCCGGCCTCGTGCAGCAGGTCATTGACGTAGCGCTCGGAGAGGCCGGCCGCGGTGGCAAGCTTCTGGGCCGAAAAATCCGGCTCGGCGAAGCGGCTGTTCAGAATGGCGAGCAGCCCCGCCAAGCGAACACTGCGCAGGCCGCCGCGGCCGGCCTTGCGCATCGCGTCGCCGCGCACGCCGAGCCCGAGCGCCACCAGATCGAGCAGATGCTGCGCGATCGCCGGGCCGGCTTCGTCGGCCGCCGCGGGATGGGCGAGCAGCAGCTCGCTGTAATCCATCGCGAGCGAGAGCGCCCCGCCCGGTGCCAATTCCCGTCCGACCAGGTCATCGACACCGGACACCATCGAGCGCAGCGTCACCGTCGGCAGATGCACGTTGACGAAGCGCTTGTGGCTGGCGCCGTCGGCGCTGAAGAACGGCTCATCGAGCTTGAGCAGCACCATTGCGCCGGGGCGAAGAACGAACTCGCGTCCGCGATGGACGACCATCGCCTCGCGACTGCCGGCGTTACGCGCCAGGCAATAGCGGTCGTCATTGGTCGCGAGCACCTGGCGCCGTTCACGCCTGACACGGGTGAAGGTGCCGTCGCAGCGCCCGAGCAGGGTGGTGCCGATGTGGATGGCGTTCATTGCGGCGCGAAACGGCACGTCCTCGGCAGGATCGAGCTCGCCGGTGTTGGAGAAATGCTCGAACAATTCCGCAAAGCACAAGAAGCGCTGCCTGTCGTCGAGCCCTTTCGGCAGCATGTCGGTCGACAGCATTTTCCTGACGATGGTCATCGAAATCAGACCCGAGGCAAAGGAATTTCCGAGGCAACGCGATCAATGTGGCAGCGGCGGGATGAACGGCCGCTGAAGTCGGCAAAGCTCATCAAGACAGGATCGGGAGCGCCGGCCAGTCCAAGTCGCGCGACCGTTCATGCCGATGAGTCCAAGACGGCGGCAACCGGTTCAACTAGCGATGCGGATGGACGCACGCCGACATGCGTTGCGGCCTGCCCCTCCAAGTCGAACAGCCATGAATGCGAGGAGAGATTGAAATGACCATGTCTTCCGCGGCCCGCAGGCTCGGCCTCGGCGCCGCCCTCACCATCTGCATCGGGATCGGCTACGCGCTCGGCGCGCAGCCGCACATGACCGCGACCGTCACAATGCTCCAATCGGCGCGAGCCGAGCTGGCTCAGGCGATACCGAACAAGGGCGGCCATCGCGAACGCGCGCTGGGGCTGATCGATCAGGCCATCACCGAGGTGCGTGCCGGCATCGCGTTCGCGGCGGGCGGCTGACCAATTCGCAAATCAAACCAGGGAGACCATCGATGCGAACCATCCTCACCAGCACCCTCTTGTTGGGAATTCTGACCGTCGGCGCATCTGCGATGCCGCTGGCTTCGATCGACGCCGGATCCAAGCCGGAGGTGATCCAGGTCGCCGGCGGCTGCGGCCCTGGCTGGCACCGCGGTCCCTATGGCGGATGCCTGCGCAACTATGCCAATCCGGCGGCGCACGCCTGCCCGCGCGGCTTTCACATCGGCCCCGGCGGCCGCTGCCGCGGCAATGGCAGGTAGGCCGATCGGTTGGTGCGATCGGCTTACGCAGTCGGCGGCTCGGTTGCGACCGCCGGCTGCGTCTCATCGACGAATCTGTGCACCAGCCAGGACGACACGGTCGCAGGGATGAAGCCGACCAGCCCGTACAGGATCCACTGGACGATGCCGTATTCGGAGCCATGCGAGGCGTAGTTGAAGGCCGCGAGCAGGAAGGCGATGCCGCCCACCAGCAGCATGCGCAACGTCGGCCCGATACGCCTGACATGGAACAGGATGTCGTCGATCGCACATATCATCAGGGCCGGCAGGAAGCCGAACAGATAGCTGTATTGCAGCGAGGTGACGAAGACCTTGAACAGCTTGGCCACTTCGCCCGGATTGGTGTTGGTCCAATAGCCGGACATGTAGGTCGTGACCAGGAGCAGCGCGAAGCCGCCCAGCGCCGGGCCTACGGCAACGAAGATGAGATATCGCTTCATGCCCAATCTCCTGCCTCGCCGATTCGCCGAACGCGCCAAGCGCGTGCGGCCTGTTCAGTCACCCCACAGCGCGAAGGCGTCGTTGAAGGCGCGCTCGCCCGGCGCACCCTTCTCGATCGCGATGATGGCCCGGCGCTGATTGGTGTAGACTAAGGGAACGTCGAACCAGGAGCGCTCCTTCAGGAGCTGCACGTTGCGGGCGCGATCGGCATCGACGTTGGACAGGCCGACCAGGAAGAAGCCGTCGGTGACCTTGACCGCAAGGCCCGCCAGCGGCGTTCCGCGCGACTGTTCGTTGGACTTCATCAGGATGCCCGGCACGTTGCCGACGCCGCCGCCCGAGAAATCCTGCGGCAGGATGAAGGTCAGCTCGGCGGTGTGGCTCGCCGGCAGCGACGTGTCGGTGTTGCGGCGGAACGACATCGTCATCTTGAACTTGCGATCGGGAATCTCGATGTCGGCGCGCACCGCGATGTCGGCCTTCTGCGTGCCCGTCGCCTTGATCTGCTCGGTGCGCCAGACCACCGAGCCGATATATTGCTTGCCCTTCGGATCGGCGGGATCCTCGTCATACAGCACGACGCGCTGTGCGACCGGCGCGATCTGGTCCGAGGACGGCGACTGGCCGACGCGGTCGGTGATCTTCGGCTTGCTCAGCGGCGCGCCGGTGTCCTTGGGCGCCTCGACCGTCGAGGAGGGTTTGAACAGGCCGTTGACCATCCCGACCAGCGGCCGGCCCCACAGAATTCCGGCGCCGATCAGGATCAGCACGATCCCGGCGGCGATGGCCGCCTTGAACGGAAAGGTCGAGCCGCTGCGCTCCGGCTTCTTCTTGCCCTCGCGATCCGGAGCGGCGCCACGCTGGCGGGACGAGGTGGCCGGCAGCGCGTAGCGCTCGGCCTCCTGGACCGACTCGTCATAGGAGTACGGTGCCTCGGGCAGCGGCGGCCGGTCATCGTCGTCGCCCTCGAGCCGATCGAGATCGGTGGCCGGAACGTTGGCGTAGGTCTTGCGCGCCGCGCGGTTGGCCTGGGCGGTGGCCTTGCCGAGATCATCGACATCAGCGGTGATGTCGCGGAAGCCGCGCATGGCGGGCGGCGTTGCCGGATTGCCGTTGTCCTGAGCACCGCGGCGGGCGGCAGCCGGACGTTCGCGCACGGGAGGCGCCCCATCCTGTGGAGGCGTTTGTGGCGGCTGGGGCCGCGGTGGCACAGAAGGTGCGCCAGCGGCAGCCGGCGGCGCTTCCGGTCGCGGATTGCGCGCCGGACGCAGCTCGGCCGGATCGCCGCCGAGCGGCGGCCGCTCGGCCCGGGCAGCGGCCGGAGCCGCCGGTCGTGGCCGGGGGCGGCAGCGGCGGCCTGGTCAGGCGTCGGAGCAGGCTGAGCCGAGGGGTGGCCGGAGCATCCGAATTGCGCGCACCGGCCCTCCGGAGCGCATCACCTGGGCGAGCCGCGCCGCTGGACGCCCGCTGTGCCTCGCGGGCACGCTGGGCTGCTTCCGCCTCGACCTTGCGAACGGCTTCTTCGAGCGACAGCCGCTCGCGCGTGATCTCGGATTCGCTGAGCGGCGGCTGGACGCTGCGCAACTGCGCGATCAAGGCCGCCCGCGCCCGCTCGTAAAGCGCACGCCGGCTTTCCCCGGGAGCGTTGGGGTCCAATCCGGCAATGGCACGGGCTATCAGCGGGTAGTAGTCGGCCATATCAACTCAATTCGCGCGCTCAGCTGTCGGGTCCCGTCACGCCTCGAAGGGATTCTGGACCAGAATAGTATCCTCGCGTTCGGGGCTGGTGGAAAGCAGCGCGATCGGGCAACCCACCAGTTCCTCGATGCGCCGGACGTATTTGATGGCCTGTGCCGGCAGATCGGCCCAGGAGCGCGCGTTTGCGGTCGGCTGCTTCCAGCCTTCGATGGTCTCGTAGATCGGCTCGACCCGCGCCTGCGCGCCTTCACCTGCCGGGAAATGATCGATCTCCTTGCCGTCCAGCCTGTAGCCTGTGCAGACATCGATGGTGTCGAAACCGTCGAGAATGTCCAGCTTGGTCAGTGCAAGACCGTTAATGCCGCAGGTCCGCACCGCCTGGCGGACCAGGACGGCATCGAACCAGCCGCAACGACGCGGCCGGCCGGTATTCGTTCCGAATTCGCGGCCACGCTCGCCGATCTTGCGGCCGGTCTCGTTGTCCTGCTCGGTCGGAAACGGCCCCTGCCCGACCCGGGTCGTGTAGGCCTTGCACAGGCCGAGCACATAGCCGATCGCGCCCGGCCCGAGGCCGGCGCCCGTGGCCGCCTGCGCCGCCACCGTGTTGGACGAGGTCACGTAAGGGTAGGTGCCGTGGTCGACGTCGAGCAGCGCGCCCTGGGCGCCCTCGAACAGCATGCGCTTGCCTTCGCGGCGCTTGATGTCGAGCAACCGCCAGACCGTTTCCGCATAGGGCAGCAGCTTCGGCGCAAAAGCCGTCAGCTCGCGCAGGATCTGCTGGCCGTCGATCGGCTCCAGGCCGAGGCCGCGGCGCAGCGCATTGTGGTGCGCGAGCAGGCGATCGATCTTGTGCGGCAGCGTATCGAGATCGGCGAGGTCCATCAGCCGGATCGCGCGGCGGCCGACTTTGTCCTCATAGGCCGGGCCGATGCCGCGGCGGGTGGTGCCGATTGCGGTCGCCGCGCTCGCGGACTCGCGCAGCGCGTCGAGCTCGCGGTGCAGCGGCAGGATCAGCGTGACGTTCTCGGCAACGCGCAGATTGTCCGGGCTGATGGCGACGCCCTGCGACTGGAGCTTGCCGACCTCGTCGAGGAAAGCCTGCGGATCGAACACGACGCCGTTGCCGATCACCGACAGCTTGCCGGTGCGCAGAACGCCCGACGGCAGCAGCGCCAGCTTGTAGGTCGCGCCGTTGATGACGAGGGTATGGCCGGCATTGTGGCCGCCCTGGAAGCGCACGACGATGTCGGCCTGCTCCGACAGCCAGTCGACGATCTTGCCCTTCCCCTCGTCACCCCATTGGGCGCCGACGACGACCACGTTAGCCATTCGCAGCTCTTTCCTCTGCCAAGATCCAAAACAGCACGATCGGTTCGGACGAAATCGCTTCCGATGAGGGGCCAGCCTGGCCAACCATGCGCCCAGCCCAAATCGCGGCCAGGACCGCTCGCTTGCGAGGCGACCCACCGGATAAAGGAAGCCGCCGGGCTAGGCAAGCGAGAACGGGCCTTCGGAGCACACAACAGCGCCACCAAGCCTTTGATAAGCCCCAAAATTTCATGCCGCCCCGGCTGCGGATCGGGCGACCCGGCCGTGCGCTTCTGGCGGCGCATCGATCCGGGCAGTTCCATTGAGCACCCGAACGGCGGCGAATCTACGATCGAAACGGCCCGCCCTCAGCTCTGGATGCGGCCGTCGACAACCTCGATGATGCGATCGCAGCGCCGGGCCAGATCAAGGTTGTGGGTGACGAGCAGGAAGCTCGTGCCGACCTCCCGATTGACGTCGCGCATCAGGCCGAAGACCGCCTCGGCCGACTTGGTGTCGAGGTTGCCGGTCGGCTCGTCCGCCAGGACCAGATCGGGGTTCATCGCCAGCGCGCGCGCCACCGCGACGCGCTGCTGCTGGCCGCCCGACATGTTGCTCGCGAGATGGTCGGCGAATTTCGCCAGCCCAACCTGGTCGAGCAGCTTCGACGCCTGCGCCTCGATTTCGGGACCCGGGAAGCCGCGATCGACCAGCAGCGGCATCATCACGTTCTCCTTGGCCGTGAAGGCAGAGATCAGGAGATGAGACTGAAAGATGAAGCCGATGGTATGGCCGCGCAGATGGGTGAGCTCGGTATCACTGAGCGATGCAGTATCCTGGCCCTTGATCGTCAGCCGGCCGGAGGTCGGCCGGTCCAAGAGACCGACGATGTTCAGCAGAGTGCTCTTGCCGGAGCCGGACGGGCCGATCAGCGCGACGAACTCGCCGCGGTCGACCTCGATGTCGATATCGTGCAGCACCTCGGTCTCGGTCGGCAGCCCGACATTGTAGGCCTTGCAGACCTTCTCCAGTCGCAGCAGGACCTCAGCCACGGATCGCCACCACCGGATCGAGCTTGGCCGCGCGCAGCGCCGGCGCGGTCGCGGCGAGCAGGCCCGTCACCGTCGCGAGCAGCGCCGTGATCACGAACAGCCGACGTTCGAGGATCAATGGAAACAACTCCGAGCCATCAGCCTGGCGTTGCACCGCATGCCAATAGATCAGAGCACCCGTGCCCATTGCCGCGCCGAACAGCGAGCCGACGAAGCCGAGCAGCCCGCCCTGCAGCAGGAACACACGCAAAATCTGTCCGCGCGAGGTGCCCATCGCACGCAGGATCCCGATCTCCTTGGAGCGCTGGATCACCGAGACGATCAGCACGGCGGCGATGCCGAACGCGACCGAGAGCGCAACGAAGACGCGGATCAAGGTGTTGGAGGTCGCCTGTGCGCGCACCGCGGTGAAGAACTGCGCATTGGTCTTGATCCAACTGTCGGCCTTGACGCGGTTGGCGGCCTGGATGCGCTGAGCGATGCTCTCCGCCGCATAGATGTCCTGCACGGTGATGTCGATCGTGGTGACGCCGCCGACCATGCCGAGCAGCGACTGTGCCGTGCGCAGCGCGACATAGGCGGCGCGCTGATTGACGCCCTTGTTGCCGAGATCGACGAGGCCGGTCACGATCAGCACGCGGTTGGCGCCGGAGGCTGCCTGAACGTTGAGCTTGTCGCCGACGACGGCGCCGAGATCCCTGGCGAGCTCCGTACCGATGATGATGTCCTCACTGGTCAGGCGCGGCTCGCCGGCCACGATGTAGTCCGGTACGCGCACGATCTTGAAATAGCTCTCCGGCTCGATGCCGGACAGCGTCACGGCGCGGCTGGCGTCGCCGCGAATGGCGAGGGCGGAGCCGGAGATGGTCGGCGACACCGCCGTTATCTCCGGCATCGCCAGCATCTGATTGCGGATCTTCGGCCATTGATCGATCGAGATCACGCGCTGGCTCGGACGCTGCACGATGGCATCCTCGATCACGCCATTGTCGTTGCGCAGGGGACGCGCAACCTGATCCGGCGTCAGTAGCTGGATCTGAGGCTGCGAGGTCAGCACCCGCTTGATGAAATTGGCCTCGAGGCCGGCCAGCATCGCCGACATGAACACGATGACGCCGACGCCGATCGCGATGCCGCCGATGATGAACAAGGTCTGGAGCCGTCCTTCGCGCAGGAAGCGCACCGCCGCAATCCACTCGAATGGCAGCCAGCGATTCACGGCAGCACCGGGCGGAAGCGCTGGCCGGTCAGGATGCCGGAACTCTGGGGCACGGCGATGTCACCGGCATTCAGGCCGTCGACGATCTCGACATGGCTGTTACCGCGGATGCCGACGCGCACCGGCAGCTTGGCGGCGCGGCCGTCCTTCACCCCGAGCACCCAGGGCTGTCCCGAGGTGATATCGTGAACCGAGCGCACCGGCAGCTCCAGCGTATCCTTGCGGGAGGCGACCTCGATGTCGACAGACACCGTCATGTCCTGGCGCAGATAGTCGGGCGGGTCCTTGACGATCAGCTTGACCTGCACGGACGCGCGGGAAATATCGATGCCGGGGTTGATGTAGTTGACCACGGCGGGGAAGCGCTTGTCGGGATAGGCATCGGCCGATGCCAGCGCCGTCTGGCCGAGCGCCAGCTTGCCGAGATTGCGCTCGTCGATCTGCAGGACGAGCTGGAGATCGCCGGCAGGCGCCAGCACGAGCAACGTCTTGCCGGGCTGCGCCACGGTGCCGCGCTCGACACTGCGCGTGATCAGCACGCCGTCGCGCGGTGCCGCGATCGTCGCGTAGCCGAGACGCGACTGCGCGGTGTCGAGATTGGCGCGCGCCTGATTCAACAGCGTCTCGGCCATGACGTAGTCGCTGCCGCCGGGGCTCGCCGTGAAGACCTGGAACTCGGCGGCACGCTTCTGCGCCAGTGCAACGTCCAGCGTCTTCTGGGCCTCGTCGAGCGCCGCACGCGTGGCATAGCCGTTGCCGGTCAGCTGCGACGTCCGGTCATAGGTCTGCTGGGCATTGAGCAAGGTCGCCTGTACCTGGCGCAACGCCTCCTTCGCCGACGGCAAGGTCAGCTCGGCGAGCTGGCGAGATCCGCGCCTCGGCCTGCGCCACCTGCCCTTGTGCCTGCACCACCGCAGCCTTCAGCTCGCGCGACTCCAGCGAGATCAGCGGCTGGCCCTTGGTGACATGCTGGCCTTCCAGCACCAGCACCTCCTCGACGGTGCCGGTGATCTGGCTGCCGATCTCGACGCGGAACGGCGTCTCGACGTGGCCGCTGGCAACGACCGTCTCGACGAGGTCGCCGCGCCGGACCTGATCGACCACGATGGCAGGCCCGAGCATGACGCGGACGCTTTGCCAGCCGCCAAGGCCGAGCAGCAACACGACGGCGAGGGCGAACCAGCGATGCGCCCACAGCGCCGACGCTACGGCCGGTACGACGGATGCTTTGGTCCGGGACGAAAGAGCTGCGGCTTGATCGGCCATGGTCGGCAACACAGAACCCGTCAATGCGGATGGCCCGGGTACCCGGCCGGATCCATTCCTGGTGCAAGGATGATGCAGCCGACAGCCCGCGGCGCATTGCGGCAACCTAGGCCATCACGGCAGCGGGATGTTGCGCTAGGTCAACCGCCGCCCAGAGCTTCATGCAAATCAGGCATGATGACCACGACCATTCATCCACCAACCCGGACAGGCCTGCGTGAGCACTGAGACGCCTCCCGGCCCGCACCAATTTTGGCGCCTGTCGCCCGCGCAGGCGGGCGTGGCGCTCGGCTGCGACCTGAACGGCCTCGGCGAGGCCGACGCCGAGCAGAGGCTGCAACGCTACGGCCGCAACGCCGATGCGCCCTCGCATGTCGTGGGTCCGTTGCGCGCCGTGCTCCGCCGCCTGCTCGAACCGCTGTCGCTGATCCTGCTGGTGGCCGGCATCATCTCGATGGTGACGGGAGACGTGATCGGCGGCGCCATCATCGTTCTCATCCTGACGCTGTCGATCGGCCTCGACACGGTTCAGGAGGGACATGCCGTCAAGGCGGCCGAGGAGCTCCGCCGCTCCGTGGCCTTGAAGGCCGAGGTCAAGCGGGATGGCGCCTATCGCGAGATCGACGTCGACGCCGTCGTTCCCGGCGACATCCTCCGCGTCCGCGCCGGCGACATCGTGCCTGCCGATGCGCTGATCATCGAAAGCAAGGCCTTCACCGCCGGCGAGGCGGCGCTGACGGGCGAGCCCTATCCCGTGACGAAACAGGCCGGCATTCCCAGTGATGAGAACGACACGTCGAATGCGCTGTTTCGCGGCTCCGTGGCGCAGACCGGAGAGGCCGTCGCGATCGTCGTCAACACCGGGCCGAACACGATGTTCGGCGCCGCCGCCTCGGCGCTGGCCGAAGCGCAGGCCCGCACGCCGTTCGAGCGCGACCTGCACGAGTTCGGCCTCGTCATCGCGCGGTTGACGCTGGCGCTGGTCGTGATCGTGCTCGCGGTGCGCGTCGTGTTCGGCCGTGATGTGCTCGACTCGCTGTTGTTCTCGGTGGCGCTCGCCGTCGGACTGACGCCCGAGCTGCTGCCGATGATCACCACCGTGACACTGTCGCGCGGCGCACTCCGCATGGCCAAGCGCAAGGTGATCGTGAAGCGGCTCGCGGCGATCCATGATCTCGGCGCGATGTCGGTGCTGTGCACCGACAAGACGGGAACGCTGACATCCGCGGAGATCACGCTCGCCCGCAGCATCGCGCCCGACGGCACCGACCACCCGCGAGCTGCAGAGCTCGGCGCGATCGCGGCCGCACTCGGCGGTGATCGCGGCTCGCTCGATTGCGCGCTCGTCGCAGGCGCCAATCATTCGGCCGAGGGATGGTCCTTGGGCGGCCAGCAGACCTTCGACTTCTCGCGCCGGCTCGGCTCGGTGCTGGCGATCCGCGGCCAGGATCGGATGCTGATCGTGAAGGGCGCGCCTGAGGCGGTGATCGCGTTGTGCACGCAGCAGCGGCATGGCGGCACGTTCGCGCCGCTCGACGACAGCGGCCGCACCGAGATGTACGAGCGCGTTCACGCGCTCGCACGCGAGGGCTTGCGCACGGTCGCGATCGCGTCGCGGCCGTGGACCTGCGCGCCGCGCGAGATCGAGACCGATGACGAGCAGGAGCTGATCTTCGAGGGACTGTGCGCGTTCGCCGATCCGCCCAAGCCGACCGCGGCGGCAGCGATCGCGCAGCTTGCCCGCGCCGGCATCGCGCTGAAGATCCTCTCCGGCGACGATCCCGTTGTGGTCAAGCGGCTGGCCGGCCTGGTCGGGCTGAAGGCGGATCGCGTGCTGTCCGGCAGCGACATCGCCGAGCTCAGCGACGACGCGCTCGCGGTGCAGGTGCACTCGGCCGATGCGTTCGGCCGTCTCGCGCCCGATCAGAAATCGCGCATCGTCAAGGCGCTGCAGGCCTCCGGCGAGATCGTTGGCTTCCTCGGGGACGGCATCAACGATGCCCCGGCGCTGAAGGCCGCCGACATCGGCCTGTCGGTCGAAGGCGCCACCGGCGTCGCCCAATCGGCTGCCGACATCATCCTGCTCGCCTCTGATCTCGACGTCGTCGCCAACGGCGTCGAAGAAGGCCGGCGCACCTTCGCCAACATCCTGAAGTACGTCCGAATGGGTGCGAGCTCGAACGTCGGCAACATGCTGTCGATGGCCGCCGCATCGATGGTGCTGCCGTTCCTGCCGATGCTGCCGACGCAGATCCTGCTCAACAATCTGCTCTACGATCTCTCCGAGCTCGGTATTCCGTTCGACCGCGTGAGCCGGCAGGCGACCGCGCGGCCGCAGCGCTGGGATATGAAGCGGCTCATGCGCTTTGCCGCGATCATGGGCCCCTTGTCGTCCCTGTTCGACTTTCTCACCTTCGGCGCGCTGCTGTACTTGTTCCATGCGACGCCCGATGAGTTCCGCACCGCATGGTTCCTCGAATCGATGGCGACCCAGATTCTCGTCATCTTCATCATCCGGACCAATGGGCGGCCATGGAGCAACCGGGCGGATCCCGATGCTGACGGCGTCGTCACTCGCCGCGCTCGCCGTCGCACTGGTCGTGCCCTTCACACCGGCCGGCGCATGGTTCGGCTTCGTTGCACCGCCCCTCACCGTCTTGGCTGCCATCGCCGCCCTCGTCGTCGCCTATCTGGTCTGTGCGGAAGGTCTCAAAACTTTCGCCGTGAAGACCGTCGCTCCGAGACGGCATCGGCGGCATCAGCGCCACGGACATGCATGACCGCCTTGGCTGCATGGTCGCGATGCACCTCTGCCCTCTTGATGGGCAGCCGCAATTGGTGTCTGTCGAGAAGGCCGGGGAGGAAACAGCGGCCCGGGACCACCGGGCCGGATGCCGCGGCGCACGAACCGGATCCAACAGCACCGCATGTCCAGCGCCGATCCCCCTGCATCCGCCGCGCCCGCGCCCGGCTGGATCGCCAACCAGCCCTACGTATTGCTGAGCATCACGGCGCTGTGCTGGGCCGGCAACTCGATCGTCGGCCGGCTCGCCGCCGGCCATATCCCGCCGGTGACGTTGTCGTTCCTGCGCTGGTCGCTGGCGTTCCTTCTCATTTTGCCGCTGGCCTGGAAGCAGCTCCGCCAGGACTGGCCGGCGATCCGGTCGCGGCTCGGCATCATGATCGCGTTGTCCGTGACGGGCATCGGCGCCTTCAACACGCTGCAATACTGGTCGCTCGAATACACGCAGGCGCTCAACACCCTGCTGCTGCAGTCGGCCGGCCCGCTGATTGTGGCGATGTGGTCGATGCTGCTGTTGCGCGTGCACCTGACTCTCGCGCAGGCCATCGGCATCGTGCTGTCGCTCGCGGGCGTGCTGCTCATTCTGACGCGCGGCCATCCCACCGCGCTGGCCGACATCAGCTTCAACAGAGGGGATCTCGATCTTCCTGCTGGCGATGGCGGTGTTCGGCTTCTACTCGGTGCTGACGATCAAGCGGCCGCAGATCCACGGCCTGTCGATGGTCGCCTTCACCTTCGGCTGCGGCGCAGCCAGCCTCATTCCGCTGCTGATCTGGGAGCTCAACGCGCGGCCGGTGATGGCGTTCGACACCCAGAATCTGCTGTCGCTGCTCTACGTGGCGATCTTTCCGTCCACCATCGCCTATCTCTGCTTCAATCGCGGCGTGCTCCTGATCGGCGCCAACCGCGCCGCGCCGTTCTTCCACGTGGTGCCGGTGTTCGGCTCGATCATGGCCTTCGTGTTCCTCGGCGAACGGCCGCAGATCTTTCACGTGATCGGCTTTGCCCTGGTGCTGAGCGGCGTATTCGTGGCGTCACGAAGACAGGCGACGTGAGGCGCTGCTCCCGAGCGACGGCTCCTGCATGGCACCAATCCACGGCGGCGCATTGCGCTGCGCCGCGATTTGGCCCACCTTGCGTCCTTCCCCGTCAGAGCGACCCGCCTCCCTTGTCCGTCGACGACATCAAGCCATCATCGCCGCTCGCCTGGCTCAACAACCAGCCTTACCTGCTGCTCACGCTGGCCTCGTTGTTCTGGGCCGGCAACATCGTGCTCGCGCGCTACGTCGCCGGGCACGTGCCGCCGCTGACGCTGTCGTGCATCCGCTGGATCGGGACCTTCCTGATGCTGTGGCCGTTCGCACGCACGCACCTGGCGCGCGACTGGCGAACGCTGCTCGCGCATTGGCCGCTTCTGCTGCTGCTGGCGCTGACCGGATTCGCGATCAACAACGCGCTGTCCTATTGGGCCATGCAATACACCCAGGCGCTCAACGGGCTCCTGATCCAGTCGTCGACGCCGCTGTTCGTGGCGCTGTGGTCGTTGCTGCTGTTCGGAGTACGGCTGAGCCTGGCCCAGTTCGCCGGCATCGCGATGTCGCTGAGTGGCGTGCTGGTGATCCTGACGCGCGGCGATCTCGGCGCGCTCGCGGGCATCCAGTTCAACCGCGGTGACCTGATGTTCGCCGGGGCATTGCTGGTGTTCGGACTCTACTCCGCCGCCATGACGCGGCGGCCGGCGGTGCACCAGCTGTCGCTGATCTCGTCCTGCACCGCGCTCGGCGCCGTTCTGCTGCTGCCGCTGGCGGTCTGGGAATATTCCTCCGGGTTCGTGCTCACACCCGACCTGCTCTCGATCGCGACGCTCGGCTACGTCATCGTCTTCGCCTCGACGCTGGCCTATCTGTTCTTCAACCGCGGCATCAGCCTGATCGGACCTAACCGCGCGGCGCCGTTCCTGCATCTGGTGCCGTTGTTCGGCTCGGTGCTCGCGATCCTGCTGCTCGGCGAGGAGCTCAGGCTGTTCCACCTGATGGGCTATGCGCTGGTCATCGCCGGCGTGATCATCGCCTCGCGCACGGGCGGCGCCAAGATGGCCTGAGCATGGGGTCCGTTCCAACCCGCCTCAGGCCGTTCGCACCTTCGCCATGAAGCCATCGACGGCCTGCTGCAGCAGGCCCGACTGGCCGTCGAGCTCACGTGCGCTGGAAAGAACTTCGGATGCAGCGATACCGGTGGCTTCCGCCGCCTTGGTCACGCCGCCGATGTGAGCGCTGATCTCGTTGGAGCCCGCCGCGACCGACTGGATGTTGCGCGCGATCTCGCGCGTCGCGTCGCCCTGCTGGGCGATCGAGGTCGAGATCGAACTGGTGATCTCGCTCATCTGCGCGATGGTCTGGGTGATGCCGGTTATGGCGGCGACCGCATCCTGGGTCGAGGTCTGCATCGCCGCGACCTGCGCCGAAATCTCCTCGGTCGCCTTTGCGGTCTGGTTGGCGAGCGCCTTCACCTCCGAGGCGACGACGGCAAAGCCCCTGCCGGATTCGCCGGCGCGAGCGGCTTCGATCGTGGCGTTCAGCGCCAGCAGGTTCGTCTGCGCCGCGATCGAATGGATCAGCTTGACGACCTCGCCGATCTTCTCGGCGCCGGTCGACAGCACCTGAACGGTCGCATTGGTGCGTTCCGCGTCGCCCACCGCTTTGCTCGCAATCTCGCTGGAGCGGGCGACCTGGCGCGAAATCTCATTGACCGAGCTCGACAACTCTTCGGCCGCGGCCGCAACCGTGCCGACATTGTCGTTGGCGCTCTGGGTGGCCGCGCTGACCGTCGAGGCGCGCGAGCTGGCGTCGCTCGCGGTCGAGGTCATCGATTGCGCGGTGTGCTGCATGCCCTCGGCCGCCGACGCCACCGAGCGGACGATGCCGTTGACGCTGCGCTCGAAGTCAGCCGCGAGATGCTCCATGGCCGTACGCCGCTCCGCCGCCGTACGCTGCTGAGTGGCGGCCTCCGCCTGCTCGAGCTCGCGCATCCGCAGCGCATTGTCCTTGAAGATCTGGACGGTCGCCGCCATCGCGCCGACTTCGTCGCCGCGACCGAGGCCGGGAATCTCGCCATCGAGCCTGCCGTCAGCCAACTCGCGCATGCGGCCGCTGAGCTGATCCAGCGGGCGGCTGATGCTGCGGCCGATCATCCAGGCAATGCCGCCGGCGACCACCGCAATACCGAGGGTCGACAGGCCGAGCAGCCATTTCAGCGGGCGCAGCTTGGCATCGATGTCGTCGATATAGCTGCCGGTGCCGAGATACATGTTGAAGCCGGGGACTGCGACCGCGTAGCCGATCTTGCGGCTGAGCACTTCCTGCCCGGGCCGGACGAATTCATAGGTCAGCAGGATCTCGCCCTTCGCCTTGACACCGTCCATCAGTTCCTGGGACAGCTTACGGCCGTTGGTCAGCACATCCATCCGGTTCATCCCGATCTGCTTGGGATCGGGCGCCAGAACGGTGATGCCTTCGTAGTTGGTGCCGAACAGATATCCTGTGCCGTTGTCATAGGTCATGGAATTGCCGCGACGGCTCAATTCAGCCAGTGCGGCCTCCTTGGTCATCTTGCCGGCTTCGACCTCCTTCCAGAGACCTGCGGCCATGTTGCGCGCCGTTTCCACGATGGCCTTGGCCTGATCGATCCGCGCGTTCAGCATTTCGCGCTCGATCAGATGGCTCGCGAGCGTGCCGGCCGCACCGAGTCCGAACAACGCAACGCCAACCACGATGGCGAGCTTGGGGACGATCTTCAGGTTATTCAGCAGCACGCCACAACTCCACCCGATCGAGGTCGTCGATACGTCAAGGTAAACTGCTGATGAATTCAACACGTGATCGTTAGAGTTTCGTTGCGTGCAAGATCCGTAGAACTCCGGATCAGTTCGGAAAGGCGGCTTCCTCGCAGGCGACGTCGACGACACCGGCCGCAGCGGAGCAAACTCCTCGGCCGTCAAGGTCTCCTTTGCGATCAGCAGCGCGACACCCTGCTCCAGATCCTGGTGATGGCCGTCGAGGATCGCACGTGCGCGTGCGCCGCCTTCCGCGATCAGCTCGCGCACGGCGAGGTCGATCTCGCGCCCGGTCTCCTCGGCCGCCGACACGATCTGATCCTGCGGCTGCAGGAACGAGACCTGTGGACGCGGCGCGTAGGTGCGCTGCCCGACCGTCGCGTCCATGCCGTACTTCGTGACCATCTCGATCGCGATCTCGGTCGCGCGCTGCAGGTCGTCGGCGGCGCCGGTCGAAACGTCGCCATCGAAGATCAGTTGCTCAGAGGCGCGCCCGCCCATCAGCACCGCGATGCGATTCTTCAACTCGCTGACCGCGAGCAGGAAGCGATCCTCGGTCGGGCGCTGCATCGTGTAGCCGAGCGCGCCGACGCCGCGCGGAATGATCGAGACCTTCTGCACCGGATCGACGCCGGCGAGATTGGCCGCCACCAGCGCGTGACCCATCTCGTGATAGGCGACACGGCGGCGCTCGGCGGGACTGAGCACGCGGCTCTTCTTCTCGATGCCGGCGACGATGCGCTCGATCGCCATCGTGAAATCGTCGAACGTCACCTCGTGGCCCTTGCGGCGGGTCGCCGCGATCGCGGCCTCGTTGATCAGGTTGGCGAGGTCGGCGCCGGTGAAGCCGGCCGTCAGTGCCGCGACCTTGTCGAGATCGACGCTGTCGGCGACCGTGATCTTGCGGACATGCACCTTGAGAATGGCGAGCCGCCCGCCCCTGTCAGGACGGTCGACCAGCACCTGGCGATCGAAACGGCCGGCGCGCATGAGCGCGGGATCGAGGATCTCCGGCCGGTTGGTGGCGGCGAGCAGGATGACGCCGGAGCTTGGGTCGAAGCCGTCGAGCTCCGCCAGCAATTGATTGAGCGTCTGCTCCTTCTCGTCGTAGCCGCCGAGCTGACCACCGGCGGTTCGGCTGCGGCCGAGCGCGTCGAGCTCATCGATGAAGATGATGCAAGGCGCGGCCTTGCGGGCCTGCTCGAACAGATCGCGCACCCGGGCGGCGCCGACGCCGACGAACATCTCCACGAACTCGGATCCGGAGATCGAGAAGAACGCCACACCCGCTTCGCCCGCGACCGCGCGCGCCAGCAGGGTCTTGCCGGTGCCGGGCGGGCCAACCAGCAGGATGCCCTTGGGCACGTGCGCGCCGAGCCGGCCATAGCTCTTCGGATCCTTCAGGAACTGCACGACCTCCTGCAGCTCGAACTTGGCCTCGTCGACCCCGGCGACGTCGGCAAAGGTGACCTTTGTGTCGGTCTCGACATAGACCTTGGCGCGCGACTTGCCGATCGACATCAGCCCGCCGAAGCCCTGGCGGTCCATCACCTTGCGGCCGAGGAACACCCAGATGAGATAGAACATCAGCGCTGGCACGACCCAGGACAGCAGCGTCTGGATCAGTCCGCCCGAGGGCACGCCGGTCACCGTCACGCCCTTCGCGGCAAGCTTCGCCGCCAGCGGCGGATCGACGCGCGCGGTGATGAACGACGTCTTGCCGTCGGACTGCTTGTCCTTGAACTTGCCCTGGATGGTGTCCTGGCCGACCGACACCTCGGAGATCTTGCCCTGGTCGATCAGTTGCTCGAACTGGCTATAGGGAATCGTTTCGACCGTGTTGTAGGTCGTCAGCAGCCATTGCAGCAGCAGCATGCCGACGCCGGCGAGGAAGATGTAGCCGACGGCGACGGCCTGCTTGCGGGTGTTCGGGTCGGATTCCATGTCGGCGCTCTCGGTCGAGATCGATCACGGCCGGACGGGACGTGATCGAACGGGGTCCACTCGCGCATAACAGGACGGGGACCGGGCGGCTTGTCATGGATCAAACGGCGCCGATCCCACGCCCGGCACTCAGCCTGACGGCTGCATTACGATCGATTTGTCCTTCGGCCAGCGCACGCGCCAAGCGAAGGCGATATCCTTGGCCTCGCCGGGTTTGGCGTCGATCACCCATTCGACAACACCACGCCGGTCGCGGAGATTGGTCGAAGCCGGCGGCGTGGTCGCAGGAAGCATCTCAACCGTGATCTCCTCGTTCTCGCTGACCGGCAGCTGATCCTGGATCGCGACCTTGACCGGGAAATCATGCGCGTTGCGGACCGTGGTCTTGAAGGCGCGCTCGTCGATCTTGGCCGTCGTCACGATCAGGCCGGCCGAACCTTCGTTCCGTTTGACGACGCTGCGCTCGACCTTGACCTTGTCGTCGGCCCCGAAGCCGACATGAACGACTTCGTCCTTGCCGGCCGACGCCAGTCTGCTGGTGCCGACGAACATGCCGTCGCGATAGATCGAGACTTTGCCCGGCAGCAGCGGCGCCTCCTCGCTCTGCGGGAAGCTCGCTTCGAGATAGGCGGTGGGATCGATGACGGGCGCCGAACGGATCGTCAGTTCGGGCGTGACCGTCGCGGTGGAGATACGCAGGCTCTTCGCGCCATCATTGGCACCGACGCTGACGCGTCCGGGAAGATGGAAGACGGTCTGGAAGGCGCTGATCTCCGCGACCGTCTGCTGCTCGACGGCTTTGTCCGCGACATCTCCGAACGTCGTCCCTCCGCCAAAGCGAAACTCCTGCCGGCTCTCCATGAGTCCTCGTGCCGCGCTGACGGCGGCCGGCTTCGGGGCCGGCGGGGGCGGTGGCGGATATTGCGCGATGATCGTCCTGAGCTCGGGGGCGCTGCCGCCGCGTCCGGTCCGCACCGTCGAAACCGTGAGCGCGACCTCGGACCAGTCCTCGCCGGTGGCCTGCTGGATCTCGGCGCGGCGCACCAGCTCGAGAGCCGGTTTGCGGTCCTTCGCCGACGTATCCAGACGCGCATCATAGAGCGGCACCCAGCGGGCATTGCGCACCGCGTAGGTCACGCGCAAGGTCGCCTTGGTCGCTGCCGCAGCCGACAATTCGATCCGGACCTCCAGCTTGCTCGGGGGCTTCGTCGTGAGATTGTCCTGCAGGCGCGCGATCTCGCGATCGATCTCGCGCTGCTTGCGCTCGGCATCACGGATCGCCGCGTCGGCCTGTCCGACCTCGTCGGCAACGGCGGCGAACGCGGCACGCCATTCCGTGATCGGACGCGCCTCGCCCTTCTCGCCGAGCCCGGCCGGCGATGCCTCGGCAAAACGCTCGGCAAATTTCTTGCGCGCCAGGGCCGCGGCGATCGCGCCGTCGAGATTGGCGCGCTCGTCCTTCAGCGCTTCGATGCGCTTGTCGATGTCGGGCAGGTTGACGGGCGGCGCCGCACGCGGCGGCTTGGCGTCGACGGTCCCGATCACGAGCTTGACGCCGGCCTCGCCTTCCACGCGCAGCGAGGACGCATCGAGCCCGAGCGGAAAGTCCTTGGCGATCGCCGTCGTGTCACCGGCGGGAAGGTCGAGCGAGATGACCCGGGTCACGGTCGCGCCGTCGGGATACACGGTGACGGCATCGACGGTGGACCTCGCGTCGAGGTTTGCCGCATGGCCCGGCACCGCGGTCAACGCCGCGCCAAGCACGAGGCCCGTGGTGACCAGGCTCATTTTTCGCATTGTCATCGCTCTCTCCGCATTCCCCAGCACCGCAGGCCGGATCGACCGGTCCTTTGCTCGGCTTTGGACGCGACGAGAGAGGGCCGGGTTCAATCGAAGCCCGGAAAGACGACCGGGCGAATGCCGTCCCTGAATGCAAAAGGGCAGCACGGCCTGAACGCCGCGCTGCCCTCTTTCGCCCGGCCGATATGGCCGGAGCAATCAGAACGCGAGCGCCTTGGCCTGCTTGACCTGCGGCAATGCCTGGATCTTGGCGAGCAGCTCGGCCGGCACCGCACCGTCGACCTCGACCAGCGCGATCGCGTCGCTGCCCGGCGCCACGCGGCCGAGATGGAAGGTCGCGATGTTGATCTTCGCGTCGCCCAGGAGGCTTGCGAACTTGCCGATGAAGCCCGGCTTGTCCTCATTGGTGACGTAGATCATCGACTTGCCGAACTCGGCGTCGACACGGATGCCCTTGATGTCGACGAGGCGCGGCTTGCCGTCGGCGTAGACCGTGCCCGACACCGCGCGTTCCTGATGCTCGGTGGTGACCGCGACCGTGATCAGGCTCTCATAGTCGCTCTCGCCGGCGCGCAGCACCTCGTCGACGACCATGCCGCGTTCCTTGGCGATCACCGGCGCCGACACGACGTTGACCTCGCCCAGCATCGGCCGCAGCAGCCCGGCCAGCACCGCCGAGGTCAGCGCCCGGGTCTTCATCTCGGCGACATGGCCTTCGTAGGTGATCTGAATCTTGGTGATGCTGCTTTCGGTGAGCTGGCCCGCGAACGAGCCGAGTTTCTCGGCGAGCGCGATGAACGGCTTCAGCTTGGGCGCTTCTTCCGCGGTGATCGACGGGAAGTTGATCGCGTTCGAGATCGCGCCGGTGAGCAGGTAGTCCGACATCTGCTCTGCGATCTGCAGCGCGACGTTCTCCTGCGCCTCCGTGGTCGAGGCGCCGAGATGCGGCGTGCAGATCACGTTGGCATGACCGAACAGCGGATTGCTGGTCGCCGGCTCCTCGGCGAACACGTCGAGCGCGGCGCCCGCGACATGCTTGCTATTGAGCGCCTCGAGCAGCGCCTGCTCGTCGATCAGGCCGCCGCGCGCGCAATTGATGATGCGCACGCCCTGCTTCATCTTGGCGATCGCGGCGGCATCGATGATGTTGCGGGTCTTGTCGGTCAGCGGCGTATGCAGCGTGATGAAGTCGGCGCGCTTCAACAGCTCCTCGAGCTCCACCTTCTCGACGCCGAGATCGAGCGCGCGCTCCTCGGTGAGGAACGGATCGAACCCGATCACCTTCATGCGCAGGCCCTGCGCACGGTCGCAGACGATCGAGCCGATGTTGCCGCAGCCGATCACGCCGAGCGTCTTACCGGTGATCTCGACACCCATGAAGCGGTTCTTCTCCCACTTGCCGGCCTGGGTCGAGGCGTCGGCCTGCGGGATCTCGCGCGCCAGCGACAGC
The DNA here is from genome assembly GCA_050641875.1 of Bradyrhizobium oligotrophicum. Classification (GTDB taxonomy): domain Bacteria; phylum Pseudomonadota; class Alphaproteobacteria; order Rhizobiales; family Xanthobacteraceae; genus Bradyrhizobium; species Bradyrhizobium oligotrophicum_B. The sequence continues at coordinate 3,314,879 of CP192619.1, read as the reverse complement.
ATCATCGTGATCGCGTGCTCGGCGGTCGTGATCGAATTGCCGAACGGCGTGTTCATCACGATGATGCCCTTGGCGGTCGCCGCGGGGATCTCGACATTGTCGACGCCGATGCCGGCGCGGCCGATCACCTTGAGCCGCTTGGCGCGCTCGATGATCTTGGCGGTGGCCTTGGTCGCCGAGCGGATCGCAAGGCCGTCATAGTCGCCGATGATGTCGGCGAGCTTGTCCTTGTCCTTGCCGAGATTGGGCTGGAAGTCGACCTCGATGCCGCGATCCTTGAAAATCTGCACGGCAGCCGGGGAGAGTGCGTCGGAAATGAGAACCTTGGGTTTGGACATGACGATGTTCCTTCACGCCTCTCGAGAGAGAGGGGCGGCGCAATGCGCCGGGATGAGATGAATGGAAACGTAGGGCGGGCAAAGCGAAGCGTGCCCACCGCTCTCTCGCGTCAGTTAACTTAGACGGTGGGCACGGCGCGTTGCGCCTTTGCCCACCCTACGCAGCTCGCTGTCTTCGTCATTGCGAGGAGCACCTGCGACGAAGCAATCCAGACTTCTCGCGTTGCCCGGGATTGCTTCGCTACGCTCGCAATGACGGCGAGCGAGAAGCGCCAGGCCGCCTTCGGCAGCGCGGCCTTGGCTTCGGCGAATGCCCAGTCGATCCACTGCGTCAGCAGCGCGACGTCGCTGGCTTCTACCGTGGCGCCGCACCAGATGCGCAGGCCGGCCGGCGCATCACGGTAATGCGCGAAGTCGAAGCCGGCGTTCTCCTTCTCGACCAGCGACACCAGCTTCTTGGCGAACTCCGCCTGGGCATCGGCCGACAGCGATGTGATAGCGGGATCGACGACCTTGAGGCACACCGAGGTGTTGGAGCGGATGGCGGGATCCTTGGCGAGAAAATCGATCCACGGCGTCCGCGCCTTCCAGTCGGCCAGGACCTTGGTGTTGGCGTCCGCACGGGCGATCAGCGCCTTGAGACCGCCGATCGACTTGCCCCAGTTGAGCGCGTCCAGATAGTCCTCGACGCACAGCATCGACGGCGTGTTGATGGTCTCGCCCTCGAAGATGCCGGCGTTGAGCTTGCCGCCCTTGGTGAGGCGGAAGATCTTCGGCAGCGGCCAGGCCGGCTTGTAGCTCTCGAGCCGCTCCACCGCACGCGGCGAGAGGATGAGCATGCCATGCGCGGCCTCACCGCCGAGCGCCTTCTGCCAGGAGAAGGTGACGACGTCGAGCTTCGGCCAGTCGAGGGCTTGCGCGAATGCGGCCGAGGTGGCGTCGCAGATCGTCAGACCTTCACGGCTCGCGCTGATCCAGTCGGCATTCGGCACGCGCACGCCCGACGTGGTGCCGTTCCAGGTGAAGACGACGTCGCTGGCCTGATCGACCTTGGAGAATCCGGGATCTCGCCATAGCCGGCGTACAGCTTGGTGACGTCCTTGAGCTTGAGCTCCTTGACGATGTCGCTGACCCAGCCTTCGCCGAACGACTCCCAGGCGATCGTCGTCACCGGCCGCGCGCCGAGCAGCGACCACAGCGCCATCTCGACCGCGCCGGTGTCGGACGCGGGCACGATGCCGATCTTGTAATCGGCCGGCACTTCGAGGACGTCGCGGGTCAGCTCGATCGCCTGCTTGAGCTTGGCTTTGCCGACCTTCGCGCGATGCGAGCGGCCGAGCGGGGCGTCTTTGAGATTTTCGGAAGTCCATCCGGGGCGCTTGGCGCAGGGGCCGGAGGAGAAATGCGGCACGGTGGGCCGCTGCGAGGGCTTCGCTGCAGTCATCGTCTATCCTTCCAGATAGTAAGCCTCCCGTTGGGGGGAGGTGTCCCGCCGGCGTGAATACGGGAAGGGCCGTTCCGCGTCAAGGAACTTCGCGCCGTCGTGTCCGCGCTCACGCAGTCGTGCTGGCATGCAAGCGAACGCAATTTCATTCCGGCGCGGCGCCGACCGGTGCCTGACCAGCCGGCGGACGATGCAGGAAGGTCATCGAGGCGTAGGCGCCGATCCAGGAGCCGACCGCCGCGAATGCGACGTAGATCCAGTTCTCCGTGTAGCTGATCACGGCGAATGATGACAGCATGTACCAGATCGAACTCCAGGTCGCCGCCGACAACCGTCGCTTGGCAACGACCGCCGACGTGAACATGACGTAGACCGCGTCGGTGGCTGCAGTCGCCAGCACGACACCGACGGCCGTCAGTGGATTGATCGCCGACATCGTCCCCTCCTCTTCGTTGTGCCGCACCATGCGACGTCATTGTTTCGTCGAACGCATCCATGCACAATGACGCGATCTGCACGCGCCGAACAACAAGGATAGAAGAATGGAACGCGTCCGTCTCGGGAGGACCTCACTCGACATCACCCGCCTCGGCCTCGGCACGGCGCCGCTCGGCGGCCTGTTCGAGCCGGTCAGCGATGGCGATGCCGAGGCCACGATCGCGACGGCGTGGTCACGCGGTGTTCGCTTCTACGACACCGCGCCGCTCTATGGCTTCGGTCTCGCCGAGCAGCGGCTCGGCGCGTTCCTGCGCCGGCAGCCGCGCGACAGCTATGTGATCTCGACCAAGGTCGGCCGGCTGTTGCGGCCGGACCCGGCCGCCTCGGGCGAAGATCCGCACTACAAGGGCACGCCGCCGCTGCGGCCGCGGTTCGACTACTCCTATGACGGCGTGATGCGTTCGGTCGAGGAGAGCCTGGTCCGGCTCGGTCCTCGATCGCGTCGACATCCTGCTCGTGCATGATCCCGACGATCACTATGACGAGGGCCGTGGCAGGCGCGTTCCGCGCGCTGCAGCGGCTGCGCGACGACGGCAGCATCAAGGCGATCGGCGCCGGCATGAACCAGTCGGAGATGCTGACGCGCTTTGCACAGGCCGTTCCGGTCGACTGCTTTCTCCTGGCAGGCCGTTACACGCTGCTCGACCAGGGCGCGCTGACGACGCTCTTTCCGATCTGCCGCGAGAAGAACATCGCCATCATTCTCGGCGGCATCTACAACAGCGGCATCCTCGCCAACCCTCATGGGCCGGCGAAGTTCAACTACGAGGATGCCGATGCCGCGCTGGTGGCGCGGGCGCGCCAGCTCGATGCGCTGTGCAGGCAGCATGGCACCGAGCTCAGGGCCGCCGCGATCCAGTTCTGCCTGGCCCATCCCGCCGTGACTGTCGGGCCTGCAGGGCGCCCGCAATGCGCAGGAAGCGGCCGACAACATTGCGATGGCGCAAGCTCCGATCCCGCCCGCGTTCTGGCGCGATCTGCGTGCCAGCAATCTCGTCGATGCCCGGGCGCCGCTGCCGGGAGACGCAGCATGAGCCGTGTCATCGATGCGCATCAGCACTTCTGGGATCCCGGTCGCGCCGACTATCCATGGATGGCCGGCGACGCGCTGGCGCCGATCCGCCGGCCGTTCGGTCCCGCCGACCTTGCTCCGCTGCTCACCGAGAACGGTCTCGAGGCCGGCATCCTGGTGCAGACCCGCTCGTCGCTCGACGAGACCGAGGAATTCCTGCGCATCGCGCACGCGACGCCGTTCGTCGCCGGTGTCGTCGGCTGGGTCGACCTGACCGATCCATCGGTAGGATCGACGATCGACCGTCTGCGCGGCCTGCCCGGCGGCGACAGGCTGGTCGGCATCCGCCACCAGGTCCATGACGAGGCCGATCCGGCGTGGATCTTCGCGGCGACGTCAGGCGCGGCCTCGACAGCGTGTTCGCGCACGACCTGACCTACGATCTGCTGGTGCGCACGCGAGAGCTGGCTGCGGCGATTGCGACGGTGCGCACTTTTCCAAGAGCGCGCTTCGTGCTGGACCACGCCGCCAAGCCGCCGATCGCAACCGGGTTCGATCAGGACTGGGCCGATCGCATCGCCGAGCTCGCGGCCTGCGGCAATGTCTGGTGCAAGGTGTCGGGGCTGGCGACCGAGGCAGTCTGGACCGATTGGGATGCCGAACGGCTGTTTCCTATGTCGCGCACATCGCACGCTGCTTCGGCGCCGACAAGCTGATCTTCGGCTCGGACTGGCCGGTGTGTCTGCTCGCCGGCAGCTATGGCGAAATCAAGCGGGCGCTGGAGCACTGCCTGACGCAGCTCGGCCCCGACGTCAGTGACAAGGCGTTCGGCCGGAACGCCATCACGGCCTATCGCCTGCCGCTCTGATCAGAACCGCATCACCATGCCGAAATGGCTCTTGGCAAACCCGAGCCGCTCATAGAAGCGCTGCGCGTCGGCGCGGCTCTGGTGCGTCATGAGCTCCACCAGATTGCAGCGCTGCCTGCGCGCCTCGGCGATCGCCCATTGCAGCAGCTGCTCGCCGATGCCGCGGCTGCGGCGGTCGGTTGCGACCCGAACGTCCTCGACGAGCGCGCGCGACGCACCTTGCGAGCTGAGCCCGGGCAGGATGCAGAGTTGCAGGCAGCCGACCACCCTGCCGGCCTCCTCGGCGACGACCAGGGTGATGTTCGCATCCCGCACGATCGCCTCGAACGCGTCGTAATAGGACTGCGGCAACGGCTGCTCGACCCGCTCGCGCGCCCGGCCGAGATGATCGTCGGCGAGCATGGCGACAATTGCGGCGACGGTCGTCGCGCTGCGCAGGACGGATGCTGATGGTCATGGACGTGCGAGGCAGGCTTGCAAACAGCTCAGAACTTGTAGCCGAGACCGGCGCGCACCGTGTTGATGCTGGTGTCGACCGTCGAGGTGAAGCGGATGTATTCGTATTCGGCCCGCGCAAACAGGCCACCGACCAGATTGACGTCGACGCCGAGACCGGCGCTGTAGCCATAGATCAGGTGATTGTGCTGGATGTTGTTGGCGCTGAGCGGCGCAAGCGGCGTGTAGGTCCCCAGAAAAGTGGTGCTGACCCGATCCTGAACCGTCACGGACTGGCCGAGATTTGCATTGCCGAGCGCAAGGCCGAAGAACCCATAGGGCAGGAAACAGCCCATTGCATAGCCGGCGCGGCCGCGGATCGTTGCCATGTCTGTGATCTCGATCTGCGAGGACTGCGTCGAGGTCACGGCGTGAAAGTTGCCGTCGGACAGTGCGGCTGTGCTGACGAGCGTGCGGCTCGAAGAGGCCATGCCGCCATATTTGCCATGCAGATAGCTCGCCTCGACGCCGAGCACGACGTCGTCCCACTGGCTGTTGTAGCCGACGAAGGCGCCGAAGCCGGATGCACGCGAGGACTGCTTGCCGAGATCTCGGGTTCCAGGACGATACCTGCATCTCGCTCTCGATCAGCGTGTTGGCGAGCACCGCCGCCGTCATGTTCTTGGTCGAGCCGTTGAAATTCTCGTCGGACGAGCCGTAGCCGCCCTGGACGCCCACATAGTAGCCGTCCCAGTTGACCCGCGAATTGTTCAGGCCCTCGGTCAGGCCGCCGCGCAGGATCGGAAGGTCGGCCAAATCCGCGGCCTGGGCCGCAGAAATCATGCCGCACACCGAAACCGCCACCACCAGGCTACGCATCGCAACGCTCCAATCAGCACTTGAACTCTCTGTTCCGATCATCGCGCGTTAACCTTAATCATTCGTTGTCGCAGCGCCCTGCGCGGAAATTCTTTCCGCGAAGACGCAGCACGCTGCGTGGGATCAGAAACGCAAAACGGCGCGGGAGGCCCGCGCCGTTCGTTCGATTTGCAGTGAGGGAGGAGCGCTCGATTCAGCCCTTGCGGATCAAAGCCGGCATCGGGGGCGGCGGAGGCTGGTCGAAATTCCAGCGCACGCCGAGCTTCAGGTCGTGCGAGGTGATGTCCTTGAACTTGAACACGTTGCCCGTGGTGTTGCCGACATAGTCGGACAGAACACCGGTCTGCCCGTGACCAAGATCGACGTAGCTGTAGGCCAGCTCCAGCACCAGGTTCGGATTGACGTTGTAAGCCAGACCAGCATGGGCCGCCCATGCGAAATTCCATTTCGAGGAGGTCGGCGCCGTCGCGAAACTCGTGGTCGTGAACGGCAGGTTGTTGATGCCCGTGTCGGTGAAGTTCGAGACCGTCACGCGCGCACCGCCGACGCCCGCGCCGATGAACGGCGTCACGCACCACCAGGTGCCGAGATCGACATAGGCGTTGGCGAGCACCAGCCATTCCGACTTGCTGCCGCTGTAATTGTCGATGCCGCTATAGGGCACGCCGCCCGCCGTCGCGTTGAAGCGGTCGGTGGCCTTGAAGTTCGAATTGCCGCGATATTGGCCGGTGACGTCGGCGCGGAACCAGCTGTTGAAGCGATAGCCGACGCCAACGCCGTAGATGCCCGCGGTATCGAACGCCGAGGTCTGATTGAATGACGTCATCGGCGTGTAGGCGGACTCGCGCGAATAGTGAACGTCCTTGACCTTCTGATTGCTGAAACCGATGTCGCCGCGCAGATACCAGCCACCGAAATCGGCCGCCGGCGGCGGCGCGTAGACCGGAGGCGGCATGATGGGCATGTCGGCCGCAAAGGCCAGAGTTGAAAACAGAGAGGCCGCTCCGGCGGCGATCAAAGACATAACGCTACGCATTGGCTTCGTCCCTTTGGCCGGTGAGGCAATCGAGATCCTGGCCCCACATCACAACTGACGACCGTACAATCGCACCAAATGCTTAAGCAGCGCTTAACCCTAATAATTAAGGTTGACATTCCATGAGCACGCGGGAACCGTTAATGACCGGACAACTCATCCTAACAAATCGTTAGCGACTGCGCCGAACGATGCAGGCAACACGAACTAATTAGTCGACCGGCCCGGCTCACGGCAAAGCCATGCCTTCCAAATACCGATCCGCGGCACGAAATCGTTGAACGACGCGATCAGAAGCATCATGGCGACGCGCTCGGACGCGAGAAGATAGTGCGCCAACAAAAAGGCCTGCCATCGGACGATGACAGGCCATAATCGCGAGATATGATCGCTGGTGATCAGGCTGCAGCAGCCGCCGCATTGCCCACCGCGGCCACGATCTCGTCGACGACCTCCTCGACCAGATCGCGGTCGTCGCCCTCGCCCATCACGCGGATCACCGGCTCGGTGCCGGAGGAGCGCACCAGCAGCCGGCCATGGCCGTTGAGGCGCTTCTGTCCGGTATCGATCGCCGACTTCACCTCGTCCGCGTCGAGCGGCTTGCCGCTGCGATAGCGCACATTCTTGAGGATCTGCGGCAGCGGATCGAAGCGGTGGCAGACCTCGGAGACCGGACGGCGCAGCCTCTGCACCGTCGCCAGCACCTGCAGCGCGGCGACGAAGCCATCGCCCGTGGTCGCGTAGTCCGAGAGAATGATATGGCCCGACTGCTCGCCGCCGAGATTGTAGCCGTCGGCCAGCATGCGCTCGAGCACGTAGCGGTCGCCGACCGGCGTGCGCACCAGCTCGAGCCCCTGCCCCTGCAGGAAGCGCTCGAGACCGAGATTGGACATCACGGTCGCGACGATACCGGCGCGCGCCAGGCGGCCGTCTTCCTTCCAGCTCTGCGCGATGACCGCAAGCAGCTGGTCGCCATCGACGATATGGCCGCGCTCGTCGACCAGGATCACGCGATCCGCGTCGCCGTCGAGCGCGATGCCGATGTCGGCGCGCATTTCCCGTACCTTCCGGCACAGCGCCTCCGGCGAGGTCGAGCCGCATTCCTTGTTGATGTTGAAGCCGTCCGGATCCACGCCGATCGAGATCACGTCGGCGCCGAGCTCCCACAGCGCCTCGGGCACGACCTTGTAGGCCGCGCCGTTGGCGCAATCGACCACGACGCGCAGGCCGTCGAGCGAGAGATCGCGCGGCAGGGTGCGCTTGGCGAATTCGATGTAGCGATCGTGCACGCCGTCGATGCGGCGGGCGCGGCCGAGGCTGGCGCTCTGCGCCAGCTTCTTGTCGAGCGATTCATCGAGCAGTTGCTCGATCTGCCTCTCGACATCGTCGGACAGCTTGAAACCCTGCGGCCCGAACAGCTTGATGCCGTTATCCTCGAACAGATTGTGCGAGGCCGAGATCATGACGCCGAGATCGGCGCGCATCGACTTGGTGAGCATCGCGACCGCCGGCGTCGGCATCGGGCCGACCAGCAGCACGTCCATGCCGACCGAGGTGAAGCCGGCCACCATGGCGTATTCGATCATGTAACCGGAGAGCCGCGTATCCTTGCCGATCACCACGCGGTGGCGGTGCTCGCCGCGCTGGAACAGAAGACCTGCGGCCTGCCCCACCTTGAGCGCGAGTTCCGGCGTGATCAGGCCGTTGGCGCGGCCACGAATCCCATCGGTCCCGAAATAGTTACGGCTCATATGACCCCCAGCAACGGCTTCTGGATTTCGTTACCGGCGGGTGCGAATCACGGGAGCCGCCCTGCCGGTCAGCCCGCGGGTTATAGTCGCCTTAAGGCTAAGATGGCTTCAAAAAATGTGATGAATCATTACCACAAAACCGCCATGGCCTCTGTAAGCCGTTGTTAAGGCTAATTTTTCATTCGACCTGACGGCTCCGGAGGGCTCGCCCGCTGGAGCCCGCCGCAGCCGGAATGTGCTCGCTCCGGCAGCCGCGACGTCGTGTTGCGTGACGCGCGCAGTTTGCGCTGCCTTGCCCAGACGCCGTGGCGGTTCCCAAGTTGGATTTGGCAGGCGCCGCAAAGATGCTAGATGACTGCCCCAGCCTTAAGAAACGAGACGCCGGTGGGGAGCCGAAGACCGCTATGAAACACGTCACCTGCATTGAAGACCTGCGCGTGCTGCACAAGCGCCGTGTGCCCAAAGCCTTCTTCGACTACGCCGATCGCGGCTCCTACGCCGAGGAGACCCTGCGCGCCAACCGCGACGATCTGCAGAAGATCAAATTCCGCCAGCGCATCCTGGTCGACGTCTCCAAGCGCGATCTGTCGACGACGATCCTCGGCGAACCCGCGTCGATGCCGCTGATCCTGGCGCCGGTCGGCCTCCTGGGCATGCAGCATGGCGACGGCGAGATCCACGCCTGCCGCGCCGCCCAGGCCGCCGGCATTCCGTTCACGCAGAGCACGATGTCGATCTGCTCGATCGAGGACATCGCTGCTAGCGTCGAGAAGCCGTTCTGGTTCCAGCTCTACGTCATGAAGGACCGCGGCTTCATCAAGGCACTGGTCGAGCGCGCGATCGCTGCGAAGTGCAGCGCATTGTGCCTGACCGTCGACCTGCAGGTGATCGGCCAGCGCCACCAGGACATCAAGAACGGCATGAGCGTGCCGCCGGAATGGACGCTGTCGAAGCTGTTCGATTTCGCGATCAGGCCGGCCTGGGTGCAGGGCGTGCTGCAGGGCAAGCGCCGGACGTTCGGCAACATCGCCGGCCACGTGAAGAACACCGAGGACCTGACCAAGCTCTCGGCCTGGACCGCGGCGCAGTTCGACACCTCGCTGAACTGGAAGGACGTCGACTGGATCCGCTCGGTCTGGCCGGGCAAGCTGATCATCAAGGGCATCCACGACATCGAGGACGCCAAGCTTGCGGCCGCCACCGGCGCCCAGGCGCTGGTGGTGTCCAACCACGGCGGCCGCCAGCTCGACGGCGCGCCGTCCTCGATCCACGTGCTGCCCGGCATTGCGGAAGCGGTCGGCGACAAGATCGAGATCATGTTCGATGGCGGCATCCGCTCCGGCCAGGACGTGATGCGCGCGCTCGCGCTCGGTGCCAAATCCTGCATGCTCGGCCGCGCCTATGCCTACGGCCTCGGCGCCGGCGGCCAGGCCGGCGTCGCCAAGGCCATCGACATCATCCGCAATGAGCTCTTGACGACGATGGGCCTGTGCGGCGTCAACACGGTGGCCGAGATCGACCGCAAGGTGCTGGCGGATTAGTCGCGCGACAATTTGGCTGAGAGTAAGCGCTAACGTCGTCATGATCCGAAGCGCTTGCCAAGCGGAGGCTGTCGTCCCTGCGAACGCAGGGACCCATACCGCGTGATCTCGCGGTTGGATAAGATTGATCGTCCAGCGTGCCACAAACGATGGCCTGGGATTATGGGTCCCTGCGTTCGCAGGGACGACAGTCTCCGTGGGGACAGAGCGTGCGAGGCCGAGACAGCCGTTTGCCGCTCACATCGGCGGGGTCAGCCCATCGCGGCCGACGCTGACGCGGCTGGTCTCGAGCGAGCCGTCAGGCAGCTGCTTGACGGTGGCGATCACCTTGGCGCCAGCCTTCAGCTCGGACTTGTCGCCGGGCACGAAGGTGACGATCGGCGTATCCGGCGCGATGTCGACGCGCTTTTCGCCGCCCTTGTACTTGACGAGCAGCGAGTGACCGTCGGTCGAGACCGAGCTTTCGGACACGGTGGCGTTGGTCATGCTCGGAGTTCGGCTTCAGGTCCCATGACCGCGAGCCTTCACCCGTGCCGCGCATGTCCTCGGGAAAAATGTGGATCTCGACCGCCTTCGGCGCGCCGTCCGGGCCGGGCACCGTGGTGGCGCCGATAAACGAGCCCAGCTTGATGTCGGAAAGCTGCGCCTTGACGACACCCGAGACGCGCAGATCACCGGCCATGTGCAACTTGAAGATCTCGCCGCTGCGGGCTTTCACCGTCATCGTATCGGCGTCGACGCTTTCGATGGCGCCGCGCACGCGCGTCGGCACCGGCGCCTGCTGCGCGATGGCGGTCAGCGAGGCCGCCGCAACCATTGCGAGCGCTGCGACCGGACGGATCAGAACGAGACGGGCAGACATGCTGAAAACTCCGAGGGCTCGAGAGACGCGCGCCGCGCTCGTACCGGAGACGCGGGCATCTGACGAGTGAAACGCCGGAGAGGGCCGCTCATTCCACACTCAAGCCCTTGTGAGATCAGCCTCGACCAACGCGCGCAGCTCGGCGGTGACCTGGGGCGGCGGCCGAACCACAATTCGAAGCCGCGCACCGCCTGGTGCAGCAGCATGCCGAGCCCATCCGCGGTGCGCAGGCCGCGCGATCGCGCGGCGCCGAGCAATCGCGTCTCCAGTGGCACGTAGACGAGGTCGGCGACCACGGCGTGCGGCGACAGCAGATCGACGTCGAGCTCGAGCGGTGGCTGGCCGTGCATGCCGAGCGAGGTGGTGTTCACGAACAGGCCCGCGCGCGGCAGCAGCGCGCCGACGCGGTCCCAGCCTTCGGCAACGACATGGCTGCCGAACTGGTCGGCCAGCGCCTGCGCGCGCGCCGCGGTGCGATTGATGACATGGACGCGGCCGATGCCGCGCTCGAGCAGGCCGAACACGACAGCCCGCGCTGAGCCGCCGGAGCCGAGCACCAATGCCTCGTCGGTGCGGTCCCAGCCCGGGGCGGCGGCATCCAGGTTGCCGATGAAGCCTTCGACGTCGGTGTTGGTGGCCCGCAGGATGCGGTCCTCGTACCACAGCGTATTCGCGGCGCCGACGGCACGGGCGCGCGCGTCCGGCTCGGTCAGCTCCAGCACGCGCTCCTTGTGCGGAATGGTGACATTGGCGCCGACGAAGCCGCGGCGGTCGAGACGCGTGACGAAATCCGCAAGCTCTTCCGGCGGCACCGCCTCGATGGTGTAGCCGCCGGCAATGCCGAGCTCGTGCAGCCAATGATGATGGATCAGGGGCGAGCGCGAATGCGCGGCAGGCCAGCCGATCAGGCACGCGGCGCGGGGTTTGGCGGCGACGGTCATGGCCGTGACATCGGACAAGCTCCGGCCGGAGTCAATGCTGCGGGCCGGTCGAACCGGCCGCGACGACGAAGCCGGCCGTCGGTGCGCCTCGGTGGAGACCGGCGCGCGAGGCCGGATTCAGCTCGCCGCCAGCCCGTCGGAGATGTCCTCCTGCGGCGTCTCCTTGCCCTTGATGTCGGCGACCGCGCGCTCGATGGTCTCGCGGAAGCGCACCAGCGGCGGCCGCACGCCGTGGGTCAGCAGCGCCCGGCGCACGGTCGGTGATGCGCCGGTAATGAACAGGCGGATGCCCTGGCGCCTGGCCTTGGCTGCGACGCGGCTCGATGGCGTTGGCGGCCGTCGAATCCAGGAACGGCACCGCTGCGAAGTCGACCACGAAGGCCTTGCGGCGGTCGGCAATCGAGTCGAGCACGGTGCCGACGGTCGAGGCGGCGCCGAAGAAGAACGCACCGGTGATGCGATAGACCAGCACGTCCTTGTCGGCGCTGAGCTTCGGATTGTACGGCACCCGCGCCTCATCCTCGAAGTCGGCGCGGTCCTTTGCGACCAGAGGCGACCCGTCCTCGACGCCGGTCATCTGCGCCATGCGGTTGATGAACAGCACGGCGCCGAGCGCGAAGCCGACCAGGATGCCCTCGGTGAGATCGCGGAAGATCGTCAGCCCGAAGGTTGCGAGCAGCACCGTGGCATCGCCCCAGGACGATCGGATCAGGGTGGCGAACTCGTGCTTCTCGGCCATGTTCCAGGCGACAACGACGAGCACCGCGGCGAGCGCCGACAGCGGGATGTAGCTCGCCAGCGGCGCTGCGATCAGCATGAACACCAAAAGAAACAGCGAATGCAGCATGCCCGACACCGGCCCGCGCGCGCCGGCGCGAACGTTGGTGGCGGTGCGCGCGATGGTGCCGGTGACGCAGATGCCGCCGAACAAGGCCGAGCCGATATTGGCAAAGCCCTGCGCCACCAGCTCGCAGTTGGAGCGATGGCGACGGCCGGTCATGCCGTCGGCGACGACGGCCGACAGCAGCGATTCGATGGCTCCAAGCAGTGCGAAGGCGATCGCATCGGGAAACACCGCCTGGATCTTGGCAAGCGAAAACGCCGGCAGCGTCGGTGCCGGCAGTTCGCGCGGGATGCCGCCGAAGCGGGTGCCGATGGTCTCGAGCGGAAGCTGCAGCGCAAAGGTGATGATGGCGGCGACCACGACCGCGATCAGGATGCCGGGCCAGGTCGGCCGCAGATGCTTGAGGCCGATGATGATCGCGATCGACAGCGCGGCCGTCGCGACCGCAGGCATGCTCGCGGTCGGCGCGCCATGCGCGAGCGCCGCGAGCTTCGGAATCAGCTCGCCCGGCTCCTTGCCCGCAAGCGTGATACCGAACAGATCCTTCAGCTGGCTGGCAAAGATGATGACGGCGATGCCCGCGGTGAAGCCGACCGTGACCGGATAGGGAATGAACTTGATGTAGGTGCCGAGCCGCAGATATCCGGCGATCACCAGCATCACGCCGGACATCATCGTCGCGATCAGCAGGCCATCGAGACCCTGGCGATCGACCGTCGCAGCGACCAGCACGATGAAGGCACCCGCCGGACCGCCGATCTCGGTGCGGCTGCCGCCGAGCAGCGAGACCAGGAAGCCGCCGATCACGGCGGTGTAGAGGCCGCGTCCTGGCGAGACACCGGAGGCGATCGCGATCGCCATCGACAGCGGCAGCGCCACGATCGCTACCGTCAGGCCCGCCAGCGCGTCGGCGCGAAAGTCGCCGAGGCCGTAGCCCTCGCGCAGGACGGTCAGGAGTTTGGGGAGTAAAGCTCGGCGAAGGTCGGCTCATGATGTCCGACCCGCCCGTGCGAACGGTGTTCGTTTGCGATGCTCATGCCGACCACGCTCCCGTCGCCTCATCGGGCCGCGGCGCAGCCGACGATGCGTCCCACACGAAGCGCTCAGGAGCCCCGTGCCGCGCGATGAGCCTAGCTCGCGTCATCGCGCGCAATGTCAGTTTGACGGCCCATGCGGCGGGGCGGCCCCGGGTCCTTCAGGCGAACACCACGCCCGCCATTCTCGCTGCGGGAATGCTCACCGATCGGATCCACGCCCGCACGATTGAGCGCATCGACGACCTTGGTCAGCGAGTCCACCACGCCGCGGACGTTGCCCGTGGAGGCTTCCATCCGCTGGATCGTCGGCAGCGACACGCCGGCCAGCTCGGCCAAGGTTCTCTGATCTATCCCGAGCAGCGCTCGCGCGGCCCGCATCTGGAACGACGTGATCACGATGGCCTCACGTGGCAGACACCATAAATGATGTCTGAGACAAAGACAATGATGTAAAATACATCATAACCGGCTTCGGACGCAAGCTGGAACCCGGGCCTTGCCGTCTGTTCCCTGCGCGCGCGAAGGCCATGACGCGATCCGGCCCGCCGTCCCCAGAGAGGATGACGGGCCGGTGCTGCTCGGCGCGGAGCGTTCGGCTCAGGCGGCGTCGCGGTGGGAGGCGATGATGTGGTCGGCGGCGCGGCCGGTCACCTCGGCCATGTGGTCGAACTGGCGGGTGAAGCTGCCGGCGCCGGCCGTCGCCGAACGCAATTCGACGATCAGCTCGCCGATCTCCGCCTCCGGCATCATCGCCCGGACGCAGTCCCAGCCCGGCCAGCCGTCACGGGTATCGAACGACAGGATCTGGCCGCGCCGCGCCGACAGGATCGCGTTGATCTTGGCGGTCGCTTCCGTCGGACAGACGATCTCGACGGTGTGGATCGGCTCCAGCAGCACCGGCTGGCACTGCGGCAGCCCCTCGCCGACACCGGCCCGCGCCGCGGTGCGGAACGCGAGATCGGACGAATCGACGCTGTGATAGGAGCCGTCGGTGAGCGTCACCTCGACGTCGATCACCGGAAAGCCCAGGGGACCGCGGGCCATTGCGTCGACAACGCCCTCCTCCACCGCAGGGATGTAGTTGCGCGGCACCGCGCCGCCGACCACCTTCTCGGCAAAGCGGAAGCCTCCGCCGCGCGGCAGCGGCTTGATGTCGAGCACCACGTCGCCGAACTGGCCATGCCCGCCGGACTGCTTCTTGTGGCGGCCGCGCTGCGTGATCGGCTTGCGGATGGTCTCCTGATAGCCGATCGCAGGCTGGTGCGATTTGACGTTGACGCCGAAACGGTCGCGCAGCCGCTCAAGCGCGACGCGCAGATGCATCTCGCCCTGTCCCCACAGCACGGTGTCGTGGGTGCGCGGGTTCTGTACCATGGTCAGCGACGGATCCTCCTCATGGAGCCGCTGCAAGGCCTGGCCTAGCTTGACGTCGTCCTTGCGGTCCACGGCGGCGATCGAGAGCGCCAGCACCGGCGGGCACGCCTCCACCTCTGCAAGCGGCGGTGGCGCCGTCTTGCCGGTCGCGACCGTATCGCCGGTCTTGACCACGTCGAGCTTGCCGAGCGCGACCGTGTCCCCGGCCTCGGCGCCTGCGCGCTTGCTGTCATAGGCGCCGGTCGCAGCCAGGATGCCGGACACGCGCGCCGCCTCGCCCGGGGCGGCATCGCACCGTCGCTCCGTCGTCGAGATGGCCAGACAGCACCCGCGTCAATCGACAGCTTGCCGCCATGCTGCAGATGCAGCGTCTTGAAGACATAGCCGAGCGCCTCCTTCGTGTCCTTCACGCCGAGCCGCTGCGCGGTCTCGGCGATTCCCGGCGCCTCGTGGCGCAGCGCCTTCATCAGCCGCAGCACGCCGTTCTCGCGCAGCGCCGAACCGAGCAGCACCGGGCAGATCAGCCCCTCGCGCAATTCGCGCGCGAGATCGTCGAACACGGCGTCGCGCGGCGGCAGGATGTCCTCCAGCAGCTGCTCCATCAGCGAATCGTCGTGATCGGCGAGCTTCTCCAGCATCGAGAAGCGCGCTTCCTTCTCGCGGTCGAGATCGCCGCCCTCGAGCGCGATGACTTCCGACGCCTTGTGCTCGCGATAGATGAAGGCGCGCTCCAATGCGAGATCGACGAAGCCCTCGATCAGCTCGCCGTTCCAGATCGGGATCTGGCGCAGCACCAGCGGCACGCGCGAGGCCGGCTGCAATGTGGCCAGCGTCTCCCTGATCCGCGCATTGGCGCGGTCGATCTTGTTGAGAAACAGGAAGCGCGGGATGCGCAGCTCCTCGAGCTCGCGCAGGATGATCTGCAATTGCGGCAGCTTCTTCTCATCGGCCTCGCAGACCACGATCGCGGCATCGACCGCCGGCAGCGCGGCGCGCATGTCGTGGATGAACTCGATCGAGCCGGGACAGTCGAGGAAGGTGTAGCTGTCGCCCATGAAGGTGGTGGTCGCCGCCGTAATGGCGACGCTCATCTTGTGTTGACGTGCCTCCGGGCTGGCATCGCCGACGGATGTGCCGGCATCGACGCTGCCCGCGCGCGGGATCGCGCCCGTCCGCGCCAGGATCGCCTCCAAGAGAGTGGTTTTACCGCTTTGGAAAGGGCCCACCAGCGCGATGCACCGTGGACCTCGGGGACTTCTCAGGTCTTGTCCCATTCGCCGCCTCCTCGTTGTGGAGCTCGGCCCTTGATTGGGTCGGCAAAGCCGAATGCTCTGCCTCGGCTGCCGCTTTGGCAAGCAGGAGGCCTGCGAAAAATGTTGCTGCACTGCGGGGGCCTGCCGTCTTCCCGCACGATGGCGGGAAGAGCGCTGTTCACGGCAAAGGGAAGATCACCGGCCCGGGCGCAATTCGAGACTTTGCAGCCCCGCCGAGACGCTGAGGCCGACCTGGCCCTGGACGCTGAGCGGCTGCAGCGCGATCGAGTTGGCGGAGCCGCCGACCAGCACGTTGCCGCCGACACCGACGCCCACCGCGGCCGAACCCTGCGCACCGGCATAGTCGCCGGAGAGGTCGCCCGGCCCGAGCCGCGCGACCGGCGCATAGACCACCCACGCCAGCAGCGATTCCCGGGTGATGCCGAGATCGAGGCCGACCTTGCGGATGGTCGCGACGTAGCGATCCTCCGGCAGCCCGTCGGCGCGCAGCACGCAGCCGAGATGGGTGACCGAGCCGACGATGAAGCCGACGCTGGCGCCACCGCGGCATTCGAGGACGCCGACCCGCACGCGGTCTTGCGCCTGGGCAGCGCCGCCGATGCAGAGGACGGCCGCAGCAGCGAGCCCGGCGAGGATGGTCGAGCGCATGAATAAAACTCCGGCTGAAATGAACGTGTGATGCAGCCCCGTCGATCGGACGCACGATCACAGGGCATCACATCTATGCCACAAGCCTTACAGTCGCACCAGATTCGCCGCGCCGTCGGCACGTCTCGGCGCGCCGACGCAGGCAGCGATTGCGACGCGTTCGCCTGAACGCGTCCGAGTCTCTGCGATCGAGCGTCTCAGCGATAGAAGCGCGAGAAGTAGGACGATGAATGGCTCGGGCTGGGGTGGATCGGCAGCAGCGGCACCAGCTCGACCTCGGTGATTCCGGCAGCGAAGTTCAGGCCGGTCTGTCCCTGCAGGCTGATGGGCTGCAGCGCGCGCAGCGCGATCGGTATCGCGCACCAGGAAGCTGCCGCCGAAGCCGACCAGGGCCGCGGCATTGGCGGACAATCCGCCGTAGCGCCCGCGCAGCTCACTGCGGCCGAAATCGTTGACCGGTGCGCTGACCGCCCACGCCATCCGGGTTCTATCCGTCGGCCCGAGATCGAGGCCGTAGCGCCGGACCTTGGCGACATAGCGCTCGGGCTGGCGGCCGTGGCTGCGGAAAACGCAGCGCAGGCGCGACTGGGACATCACAAGCTTGCCGGACGTCTTGCGTCCCTCGCACTCGAGCACGCCGGCGCGCATGAGGCGATTTGCGTGGGCTTGCGCGAACGGGGCAACCGACACAAGCAACACGATCGACAGCACCTGCAGCCGCATCGAACTCCAACCCTACGCCACCAGACTTATCGACCGACAAAAGAAAGGCGCCATGTTCAAAACATGGCGCCTTTCGGCCTGGAACTTGACGTCTGGAGTTTCGAGACGGCTGTTGCCCGATTACCTCAGATTGCCGCAGAACCGCTGGATACGCTTGCAGGCGTCCTCGAGGTCCGAGGTCTTGGTTGCGTAGGAGATGCGGAACGCCGGGCCGAGGCCGAACGCCGAGCCGTGCACGACGGCGACGCCCTCGGTCTCCAGCAGCTCGGTGACGAAGGCCTCGTCATTGTCGATCACCTTGCCCGACGGCGCGGTCTTGCCGATCGTGCCGGCGCAGGACGGATAGACGTAGAACGCCCCTTCCGGCCGCGGGCATTCGATGCCGCTCGCCTGGTTCAGCATCGACACCACGAGGTCGCGGCGCTCCTTGAACACCTTGTTGTTCGCCGGGATGAAGTCCTGCGGACCGTTCAGGGCCTCCACCGCCGCCCATTGCGCGATCGAGCACGGGTTGGAGGTCGATTGCGACTGGATGGTCGCCATCGCCTTGATCAGGTGCGCCGGACCGCCGGCATAGCCGATGCGCCAGCCGGTCATGCAATAGGCCTTGGAGACGCCGTTCACGGTCAGCGTGCGGTCGTACAGCGAGGGCTCGACCTGGGCCGGCGTGGTGAACACGAAGTCGTCATAGACCAGGTGCTCGTACATGTCGTCGGTCATGATCCAGACATGCGGATGCTTGACCAGCACCTCGGTGAGCGCCTTCAACTCGGCCTTGGTATAGGCCGCGCCGGTCGGGTTCGACGGCGAGCACAGGATCAGCCACTTGGTCTTCGGCGTGATCGCCTTCTCCAGCGCCTCCGGCTGCAGCTTGAAGCCATGCGCCGCGGTGCAGACCACCGGCACCGGCTCGCCGCCGGCAAGCGCCACCATCTCCGGATAGCTGACCCAATACGGCGCCGGAATGATCACCTGGTCGCCGGGATTGATGGTCGCCATCAGCGCATTGTACAGCACCTGCTTGCCGCCGACGCCGACGATCACCTGGTTCGGCTTGTAGGTGAGGCCGTTCTCGCGCTGGAACTTGCCGATGATGGCTTCCTTCAGCTCGGGGATGCCGTCGACCGCGGTATACTTGGTCTTGCCGTCCTGGATCGCCTTGATCGCGGCCTGCTTGATGTTGTCGGGCGTGTCGAAATCCGGCTCGCCGGCGCCCAGCCCGATGACGTTGCGGCCCGCCGCTTTGAGGACACGCGCTTTATCCGTGACCGCGATGGTCGCGGACGGCTTCACACGGTCGAGCGCAGCGGCGAGAAAGGACATCATCAGCTCCTATGCAGGCGTCGTGGATCACCCCCCTCGGGGCCACGACCAGTCATGTCAGGGAAACGCCCATTTGTAGGGCTCCCAGCGCTGCATCGCAAGAAGCTTGGGCACATGGCTCCCAAGACTTTAGAGAACGTTAAAGCCGCCCCGCTACCGTGAGCCCACGATTGTCCAGAGTCTCAGGCCGAAATGACCACTATCGGGTGCGCCCTGCGATCCGGCGACTGGCTGACGGCCGCGCGGATCAAGTCCTACAGCTGGATCCTGCTCGCGTTCACGATCGCGGCAATCGCCGGCTGGATCGCGCTGTCCGACGGACTGATCGACCGCAACGGCAAGCCGATCGGCACCGACTTTTCCAACGTCTATGCGGCAGGCGTGCTGACCCTTCAGGGCAAGGCAGCCGATGCCTATGATCCGCCGCTGCAGCATGCGATGGAAAAGGCCGTGTTCGACGGCCGCGACGTGCCGTTCTTCGGCTGGCACTATCCGCCCTTCTTCTTCGCGATCGCCGCCATCACCGCCCTGCTGCCTTATGCCGGAGGGCTCGCGCTCTGGGTCGTGTCGAGCCTGCTCGCATACCTCGCGGTCATGCGCGCGATCCTGCCGCGTTCCGAGACCCTGCTGGTGGCGACCGCCTTTCCCGCCGTGTTCGTCAACATCGGCCACGGCCAGAATGCGTTCTTCACCGCGGCGCTGCCTCGGCGGCGCGTTGTTGCTGATGGAACGCGGCCGGCCGTGGGCGGCCGGCGTCCTGATCGGCCTGCTCGCCTACAAGCCGCAATTCGGCGTGCTCATTCCCGTGGCGCTGCTCGCAGGCACCCGCTGGCCGACGATTGCTGCGGCCGCCGCCACGGTGGCCGCGCTGGTCGCGATCAGCTTCGCCGCGCTCGGCAGCGAGGTCTGGCACGCCTTCTTCCAGTCGATGACCTTCACACAGAGCGTCGTGCTCGAGCAAGGCGGCACCGGCTGGGAGAAGATCCAGTCGGTGTTCTCGGCCGCGCGTCATTGGGGCGCCGATATCAGGTCCGCCTATGCGCTGCAGAGTCTGCTGGCGCTGTCGCTCGCGGCCGGACTTGCATGGCTGTGGCAGAGCGAGGCCGCGTTCGATCTCAAGGCTTCGGCACTGGCGAGCGCGAGCCTGCTCGCGACGCCCTACGTGCTCGACTACGACCTCGTGGTGCTTGCGGTCGCGATCATTTTCTTCGTCCGGCACGGCCTCGCGAATGGCTTTCGCGACTACGAGCTCAGCGTGCTCGCGGCCGCCTGGATCGTGCCGCTGCTCTCGCGCAGCATCGCCGGGCTGACGACGATACCGCTCGGCCTCATCATTCTGATGGCCCTGTTCGCGCTGACTCTGCGCCGCGCGCTCACCGATCGCGCCGTCGAGATCGGTGGACACGCGCGCATCGCACAAGCGTGATCTCGATTGTTTGAATCTATTGGAAAGTTGTTATTCGAGAGTGCAGTGCAGTAGCGCATTTCGACTTTTTCCATCCGCCGGCTCTTGCAGCCTGCGCCCATCGGCATCATTGTCTGGCCGCATTGCGGGACGATCTGGCGTCCGGATACGCGATGCGTCCAACCTTTGATTCCTCGAACTCGAAATCGGCCGGATGTACAAGCTCTATTCGATGCAGCGGTCAGGCAACAGCTACAAGGTCCGCCTTGCGCTCGCGCTTCTGAACGCGCCCTATCAGGCGATCGAGATCGACATCCTGCGCGGCGAAAGCCGCACGCCGGATTTTCTCGCCAAGAATCCCAGCGGCCAGGTGCCGCTGCTGGAGGTCGGCGAGGACCGCTTCATCGCCGAATCGAACGCGATCCTCTGGTATGTCGCCGGCGGCACGCCGCTGGTGCCGGAGCAGCGCATCGAGCGCGCCGAAGCGCTGCAGTGGATGTTCTTCGAGCAGCATGCGCTCGAGCCGAACATCGGCGCCGCCTATTTCTGGCTGCTCCTGGTCAAGGGCGGGCGCGACCTGCAGACCCATGCGCTGGAGGACTGGATGGAGCGCGGCTATGCGGCACTCCAGGTGATGGAGAATCATCTCAAGAGCAACGACTACTTTGCCGCGAAGCAGCTGACGGTCGCCGACATCGCGCTCTACGGCTACACCCACGTCGCCGATCGCTGCGACTTCGATCTGTCGACCTTCCCGAAGATCCGCAGTTGGCTGCGCCGCGTCGAACAGACACCCGGTTTCGTCGCGATGGACTGGCAGCCGGCGCTGATCGATTCGGCCGGCATCGCCGCCGACTACGGATGACATCCTCACCGTAAGACTACCGACCGTCCGTAGAAGAGCGGGGAAAGTACACGTTTCGGCGGGAACAAATACCACGGGCGCCATGTTCTCGCCTTTTTTGCTGATTTGCCGCCGCAATCCTGCCCAGCGCTACCTTAGAATTTACCTCTGCGAGTGATTCGCTCGCGGATGTATGGGTAGGGGATTTTGACTTCATGTCCCGGTGGCGTTGTGCTTCCGTTCCGAAGTTCAGTTGGGTCCGCGGCCGCGCGTCGCCGCAGGAGTCGAACCACCGTAGAGGGCTCCGCACGCCCGTCAGCGGCTTTCACGACCACGCAACGCTCACCCTTTCGCCCAGCCTGACCACCGCCGTGGTCGCAACGATCGCGGCCAGCACGCTCTCTTTGGGTGTCAGCGTCACCATCGTGGTGGTGTCGATTCGCGCCGTCTTGTCGATGCCCGCTTAGCAGGAAGCCATTTTGACAACCCTTCGCGGTTTTCGCGACAACAGGCGATGATTGTCTCGCGCACCAAATGGCGATGAAATCAACGGTCGTAATCGTTGCCGTGACCCTGGCACTCGCGATCCTGCTGGCGGCGTCACTGCTGATCCTGATCGAGCGACGCGGCGAGCTCTCGCTCTCGCCGCTGACCGAGGAAGATCGGTCGGTCTATGTCGAGCTGGTACGGCCGCCCGCCGCCGAACCGGTGCTGCCCGTCCCGGATTGATCGCGAACGCGGCTGCGCGTATCGAAGGTCCATCGAGATTCAAACGGACGGCGAAGCTTTCATGCACGAAGCACTCACTGTGCGCGCCATCGCGCGCGACGACCATGATCGCTGGCTGCCGCTCTGGGACGGCTACAATGCCTTCTACGGCCGTTCGGGGCCGACGGCGCTGCCGGGCGAGGTGACCGCGGTGACATGGTCGCGCTTCTTCGATGCCGACGAGCCGGTCCATGCCCTGGTCGCCGAGAGCGGTGGCGAGCTGATCGGCCTGGCGCACTACCTGTTTCATCGCGCCACCACCACGATCGGGCCGCTTTGCTATCTCAACGACCTGTTCACGAGCGAGGCCGCACGCGGCAAGGGCGTCGGCCGGGCGCTGATCGAGGCGGTCTACCGCGAAGCGCGGCAGGCGGGTGCGCCGCGGGTCTATTGGCAGACGCACGAGACCAACACGACGGCACAGGCGCTCTATGACAAGATCGCCGAGCGCTCGGGCTTCATCGTCTACCGCAAGGCGCTGTGAACGGGCGGTGTCACGCCGCCGTCACGGGCAGGCTCTACGCTCCATCGAGCGCCTGATCATCCCCCGTCACCGGTCACGCGTTTCAGCGGTCCCCGTCAGTCGCCGTCTCTGACCGGGGCCGCATTTTTTGGCTGGCTTTCGTCGTCGAATGTGGCGCGTCTCACGCCACGTTGGTCGTCGTGTCCTGCTGCTCCAATGCGACCTGCTGAGCAGGCTTCGCCTGCGCGACGTCGACGCACATTCTGACAGCCTCACCCATGCTCGCCGCGACCAGATCGGCCTTGGTGGCTTCTTGCAGCACCTTCGCGGCCTCCTGATCGACGTCGGCCGCGCAGCAGACCAACATCACTCTTGCCTTGGGGAGCCGTCGCTTCAAGCGACGAACGGAGTAGCGCATATGTGCAATGCCGGAATTGCCGATATAGATCAGGCAGGCCATCGCAACACCTGCGGGCTCGAGCTTGATGACGTTCGCCGTCGAGAGCGCCTCCGCTCCTGAGACCTTCGCCTCCAGCCCATGGGCCGACGACAGTTGCGCAAGAAGGACGGCAGCCGCTTCGTCGATCGGGGTTCGCCCCGCCACGCACAGGACCGGCTGTTCGCCCCGCCACCCTTCGGCGAGACTGTCCTTGCCGAGCACGGGTATCGTGTCGATTGCCCCGCCGCTTGCCGAGTCTTCGAGGGCTGACACCGCCTCCGGGTCGCTGGTGGTCTCGCGCTTCGCCGGCGGAGCATCATTCTGATCGGATAGATCGGCGGTCAACTCGGCGACGGCGTCACGGATCGCTGCAAGGCGATCGTAGGCGAGCGCCCCGCGGTCGGCGTCGGCTTGGGCCAACTGCAGCCCCTTCACCGCGACCTCGTCGCAATAGGCGATCAACGAGCGCTCCTTCAAGAACTCCTCTGCTTTCTCGGTCGCTTCCGTTGGATCGTTCGCAAGCATGCGCTGGTAGAATATCTCGGCAGGGGAAAGCGCTGGACGATCACCGAACATGACGTCGAGGAACTCCAGGCGCTCCACATGTCGTCCGATGACGACCGAGACAGACCGTGAGCGGGGTCGCGAGCACCAATCCGATCGGGCCCCACAGCGCGGTCCAGAATGCGGCCGAAACGACCACCGCCACGGGGGACAGACCCGTGCTGCGCCCATAAACCATCGGCTCGACGACGTGGCCGAGCAACGGCTCGACCACGAGAAACAGGGCCAGCGTCCAAATCAGCATCGACCAGCCAGGGTCGACGGCTGCCGCCAGAGCAAGCGGAAACGCCGCGGCGATGACCGCGCCGATATAGGGCACGAACCGAAGCGCTGCGGCGAGGATTCCCCAAAGGACGGCGCTGGGGATGCCGATGAACCACAGACCGACGCCGATCACGACGCCGAATCCGCCGTTCAGGGCGAGTTGCGTGAGGAACAGCCGGCTGAGCCTGTAAGCCGCATCATCGAGCGCAGCCGTGGTGCGCTGCAGGTCCGACGAGCCCGCGAGGCGAATGAGCCGATTCCGCAGGTCTTCGCGTTGAAGCAATATGAAGATCACGAAGATGATGATGATGCCGGTCGTCGCCAGCGGATGAATGAGCGGCGAAATCAGCGTGCGAAGACTGTCCAGCGCTCCGGGATCGGGCTGCCGGACTTCGACCGGGATCGGGGTCAAGGGGACTGAGGAATTCGTTCGCAGTCCGCTCGGCGGCCGCGCGGCTTCGGGCTCTTTCGGCTTGTCGAGTTCCTTGCCGAGATCCTTGAGCATATCCGATGCGCGCTCGAGCGTCCCTCTGCCGGCCTTGGTGTCGCGGAACGACTGGATCTTGTTGCTCATCGTCGACTGATAGTTCGGCAACTCGCTGGCGAGCTGGGTGAGCTGGGTGGCGAGCAGGCTGCCCAGTGTAAAGATCACGACGAACGCGAGAACGACCACGCTGACGACAGCCAGTCCGCGCGGGGCACGAAGCCGCTGCAGTTGCGCGACCAGTGGCGCCAATACGAAGCTGAGCAGGATGGCCAGGGCCACGGGGACCAGGATATCACGACCGAAATACAGCAGCGCGATGATGATGACCGCAAAGATCGCGACGGCCAACGCACTGATCAGCCCGAGAACTTCCTCCGGGGTGCGGACCTTGAGCGGCTGTCTGCTGATCATCGAATCTCTCTCGGAACGAGGAAAGGCGGCGCACATCGCACACGCGGTCAGGCTGTCAACGTCGACCGAGGGGGCGCGTCGCAACGGAGGGAAGCTTCTGGCGGTGTCGCCGGCGCCGGTGGTCATATGCCGGAAGGTCGTCTCGATCCGAGCAACCATCCGGCCTTCGCTAGAACAGGATGACCGAAGGCGCTGCCCGCCCCTGCCGGACATTCGGCTTCCTGTTTCAGACACGCGATAACAGCCTCGCAGGGCTCCAGTTCCCGGGAGCGCCTGACGTTGCATGCGCGTCGGCCGGCGGCGACGACTGGTCAGGGTCGGCACACCGTCGCACCTCCGCGACTCAGCCGGAGCTTCGCTAGGGCGTCGCCCTTGTTGAGGTCAGCAGGTTCGGCGGTACGGCTTGCCCGGCGAGGCCCGGCGCGAGCAGCTTCCGAGGGCGCGACCGGTGGCCGTCCGGGTCCGGTCGGCCACCGCGTCGTTCAGCGCGTCGTTCAGCGCAAAACAAGCGTCCGCTCGGCCGTACTCAGCCAAGACGGGAGCGCGGCGACGGATCGCATCTGAATGGTGGACCTTGTCCTACGTCTTGCTGCCCACCGTTTGGCGGACCTCGAACCCCTCGAACTGCGGCGGGCCGAGATAGTGCACCTTGGTGTCGCCAGCCCGGTGGTGCGCGGCGCGGAAGGCTTCGGACCTGGTCCAGTCCTCAAACGCAGCTTTCGACGCCCAGATCGTGTGCGAGGCGTAGAGCGTATGGTCCTCGGCTTCCGGTCCCTTCAACAAGTGAAACTCGACAAAACCCGGCACCTTGTCGAGATGGCTGTCGCGCGACAGCCAGACCTGCTCGAAGGCGGCCTCCGAACCCTTGGCGACGCGAAAACGATTCATGGCGATGAACATGCTGATCTCCTGAGGGATGAATGCCGCAGGCCAGGGATTAGCAGACTTCGCGATGCAATGCGCCTGCGGCGATCGCCGCTGTTGCCGCGATGTTGAACGCTTCACGACCCGGTCACATGGCGCAAGCGAGCCCTACGCCACGAGCCCCTTGATCGGCTTCACGGCCGCGCTGTCCGGAAACACCGCGCCGCCGAGCGCATGCTCGCCGATCCCGAGATGATCGGCGAGTACGCCCTTGAACACCGCGCGCAGATCCGTCGTCGGCGCAAGATCGCGTCCCTGGTAGAGGCTCGCCATCTTCAGCGTCGGCCAGTCGGCGATCACCCGCCCGCCCTTCACCGCACCGCCGGCGAGCAGCGCAATCGTGCCAGTGCCATGATCGGTCCCCTGGGTGCCATTGATCTTCGCCGTGCGCCCGAACTCGGTTGCGACCACCACGACCGTATCCCGCCAGCGCGGGCCAAGCCCGCTCTCGAACTCGGCGAGCGCACCGTCGAGTCCCGACAAGAGCTGCGCCAGCCGACCGACCGCACCACCTTCATTGGCATGCGTATCCCAGCCGTCGAATGCCAGCGCGGCGATGCGCGGACCGTCATCTGCGGCGATCAGCTTCGCCGCGCCGCGCGCGACCTGGCGCATCGCCGCGATCTGGTTGCCGCCCGGCTTCGGCTTCATGTCGTCACCGACCGCGACCTTCTCGACCTTGAGCCCTTGCGACAGCGCCGCCGCCAACGCGGGATCGCGATGCGCATAGAGGTCGACCAGCCGCATCGCGGTGTCGTCATCGGCCTGCGGCAACGTCACCGGCGCCCAGCCGACGGTGGGCGCTGCGCCGCGCAGCACCAGTGGCGCCGTCGGACCGACCGCAAGCGCGCCCGCGACGCGGGGGCCGCGCGGCAGAGCCTCCACCGCGCGGTTCAGCCAGCCCGATTGCACGCGGCCAGGACCGGCGAAGCCGCTTTCGAGCACGTCCTGGCCGTCGAAATGCGAGCGCTCGCGATACGGTGTCGCGACCGCGTGAACCACGGCAGCCTGCTTGTCGCGATACATGCGCGCGAATTCCGGCATCGACGGATGCAGCGCAAAGAACGAATCGAGCGGCAGCGCCGGATTTGGTCCCGCCGTCGTCAACGCGATCGCGCCATGCAGCCCGGCGTAATCGGGATCGCCGATCGGCGCGACGGTGGCGAGGCCATCGAGCGCGCCGCGCAGGATCACCACGATCAGCCGCGGGTCGCGCTGGCCGGCGGCCCGCGCGAATTTCGGCAGATAGCCCCAGGCCGCGAAGGACGCGCCGGCCAGCAGCAAATGGCGTCGCGAGGTCAACAGCGAGGTCGCGATCCGGTCCATCGTCATCTCCTCTGGAATTCCGGCGACATCAGCAGCAGCGCCAGCGCCTGCTGGCGCGACTCCGCACGCTCGATCGTGCGCCGCGTCTCCGTCGAGGTCGCCTCGCCCGCGGCGAGATCGAGCAGGTCGCGGGGATCGAGATTGTTGCCGAGACGAGCGGCGAGTTGCGCGGAGATATCCAGCCGCAGCTTCATGCCCTCCGGGGCAGCCCACACCGCGTTGGTATCAGCGAATCCGTTCGGTCCTGCGGGCGTCCATAGCGGCTGGCCCAGCGTGTTCAGGGAATTGAGATAGA
Source organism: Bradyrhizobium oligotrophicum (assembly GCA_050641875.1). Lineage (GTDB taxonomy): Bacteria > Pseudomonadota > Alphaproteobacteria > Rhizobiales > Xanthobacteraceae > Bradyrhizobium > Bradyrhizobium oligotrophicum_B. The sequence goes on along the minus strand of CP192619.1, from coordinate 3,287,861 downwards.
AGCCGGGATCCTCCGGCACGCGCGCCAGCAGCCGGCCGCCGGCGATCAGAAACTCATAGGGCGAGCGGATCTTGGTGAGCGGCGCCGACCAGGCCTCGTCGGCGTCGACCAGCGCCAAGGTCAGCGCCTTGAGGTCGCCATCGCTCGTCTTGAACACGGCTTCGAGGCGGGCGACGAGCGCGGGCGGCGGATCATCGGCGACAAAATGGCGCGCGAGCTTGGTGGCGATGAACTTCGCCGTCGAGGGATGCCGTGCGATGTCCGCGAGTGCCGCTTCGCCCTGCGCGAGGCCGTCATCCGGATAGACCTTGCCGAGCAGGGTCTGCGGCCCCGGCTGGTGGGCATTGGCATTGAACACGAAGCTGCCGGACGCCGCATTGCGGGCGTTGCGGCCGGCGAAGCTCCAGCCGGTGATGATGCGCGCCAGCGAGGTCACGTCCTCCTGGGTGTAGCCGCCGCCGACACCCAGCGTATGCAGCTCCATGATCTCGCGCGCGAGATTCTCGTTGAGGCCGCGCTTGCGATTCTGGCCGGCGCGCGAGTCCGGCCCGAGCGATTCCTGGTTGTCGAGAAAGAACAGCATCGCCGGATGCTGCTCGACCGCCTTCAGCATGTCGGCGAAGCGCCCGAGCACGTGCGGCCGGATCGCCTCGCGCTCGAACGCACCGGCCCACATCCGCGCCAGCTCGCCCTTGCCCGCGGAGATGCAGAAATGGTTCGACCAGAACGCCACCAGCCGCTCGGTGAAGCCGCAATCGGCGAGCACGGCGCGCTGCAGCCGCGCCAGCGCTTCGGCACGGAACGTCTTCTGGACGACGTTGGGCTGCTGCTGAGCTAGCGCGGGCTTGGCCGGCGCTCCCTGCATCGCGGATGCAGGGTCGGCGCCGGCCGCAGGGGCCGTCGATGGCGTTGCGGCCATGGCTTTGTCTGCGCCGTTCGTGGACGGGCCGCGCGTGGGGATGGACTGCTCCTGCGGCGCAGCCTCCGACTTCGCGGCCTCTCGGGCTCGCTTGACCTCGTCCTGATAGGCGAAGACGGCATCGGCGAGTGCCGGCGTCGACTGCAGACCAGGCGCCTCCAGCAGCGCTCCATTGGGACGGCCGAGCTCGGCCTTGACGAAGCCGCGCGGGTCCGACGCCGCGTTGACGAGATCGCCCGAGGCGCCGCCACGCGCGCCGTAGCCGAAGCGATTCAATGCAACAAGAGCCGCCCGAGCATCACGCGCCATGCCACATCCTCGAGCCCGTCATCTCGGAAGCTCCCGATACGCTGTGTTGCCGCGACCGCAGACTGCGATGGCGCGGCAGATTGTCACGCACTATACTTGCCCCGGCAGATGAACCGGACATGAAAAGGGGCTGGTCGGACGTGGTTCCGAAGGTGACAAACCGTTCAGCAGACGTGACCGTGCGACAACTCATCTGCGAGTCGTGCGGCGCGGAGTTCAGTTGCGATCCCGGCGGCTCCTGCTGGTGCTTCGACGAGGCCGCGCGCCTGCCGCTGCCCAAGACCGGACAAAGCGATTTCAAGGACTGCCTGTGCGCCAACTGCCTCAAGAAGCTGGCGGGCGAACCCGAGCCAGGCTCGTGACACGCTGGCACGTCGAAGCGGTCCTGCTCGACATGGACGGCACGCTGCTCGACACCGAGAAGGTCTATCTCGAAGCTGCGATCGCAGCACTGAACGCGCTCGGCTACAGCGACGGCGTCGTCGAAATCTGCCATGCGATGATCGGCATTCCCGGACCCGACAACGAGCAGACCTTGCGCGACCATTTCGGCGACAATTTTCCGCTGGTCGAAGTCAACCGCCTGTTCGCGGCCAAGACCGTCGAGATCCTGCAGGCGGGCATGCCGCTGAAGCGCGGCGTCATCGCGCTGCTCGACGCGATCGACGCGGTCGGCCTGCCCAAAGCCGTGGTCACATCGTCCTCGCGTAGCACGGCCGCGGAGCATCTCCGCCTCGCCCGCATCGACCACCGCTTCGATGCAGTGCTGACGCGCGACGACGTGACCCGCGCGAAACCGCATCCGGACCTCTACCTGCTCGCCGCAGAACGGCTGCGGACGCGCGCGCCGGCCTGCGTCGCGATCGAGGATTCCAATCCAGGCGTCGCCTCGGCGCACGCCGCCGGCGCGATCACCTTGATGGTGCCGGACATCGTCGCGCCGAACGAGTATTCGCGCGCGAATGCGGCGGCCGTGCTGCCGGATCTCGATGCCGCCATCGCGCTGCTCGCGCGCCGTTCGGTGTTGCCCCTCAGGACGTGACGTCACCTCGGCAGGCTGTGAAATGGCCGTACAGGCTTCTCATGAGCCATTTTCTTCAAACGCGGCCGAACACGGTCACGATCGGTTCACGTCGTTGCGCGCCGCCCACAGTCCCATCGGATGTATTAACCCGCACGCGCTATTTTGCTGGGCGTTGGTGGATGGGCTTATTTCATGTTGCGATTCATTGGCGCCGCGGGTGCGGCATTTTTGGCTGCGTTCGCAGGTGTGAGTTGGGCGGTGAGAGGCTTTCCGCTTCCGGATGGACCGTGGCGGGACATGATGCGGACGGCTTCGATTGAAACCGCGTCAAATCTCGCTGCGCCCGTGCGCGAGAGCGGGGCCGTTGTGGCGCCTCTGTCTCCCCTGGTGGACAAGACCTTCGGCGGCCCGGAGGCAAAGGAGTTCGAGCACAAGGCGTGGCTCGCGCAGCACACCTCGCAGAGCGACAAGAATCCCAAGCTCGACGCGTTGCGCATGGACGCGCTGCAGGCCGCGACGGCCTACAAGCTGTCGCCATGCGACAAGACCATAAAACAGAACCTGGTGGACGCACTGACGGCCTACACGCGCGCCTATGTTGCCAAGCTGGATTGCAAGCGGCAGTTCTGGGGCGCAAAGATCTGCACCGACAAATCGCTCCAGGAGGCGGCCGATAGCGTCGGCACACCGCTGGATCAGCGTGTGAAGGAAGCCTTGTTCGAAGCCTTCGAGGAGAAGGGGATCACCAAGGCGGACTTTCCGGCCGATGTGCGCGAGGAGGTCCCGCAATTCGCCGGACCCGCTTTCTGGTCCGACGAGTCGGCGGTGTGCCGGACGCGGCAGGCGCAACGGGACCGACGATAGCAAACGAGCGCTGCCATGAACCGGCTCCTCTTCATCATCGCGGCCATCGTCGTCTGGCAGGTTGGCGGACGCCTGTTCCTGACCGAAGCGCCGACCGCGGCGGCGTTTCCGCCCGTCACCGGCGCGGAGTTTCACGACCACGAGAAATACACCGAGGACGCCCGGCATTCGCAGCGCGAAGATGCGCTGAAGGCGCTCGATCTGGTCTGGAGCGACCGCTGCGGCGCCAAGCGCGACAGCTTCATCAGCGGCCTCAACCACTACTACTATCATCGGCAGAACCAGAACGAACGCTATCCCGAGACCTACGGTCCGGCCGGCGCCGCCTACATCGCCGGCGTATGGACCACCGCCGAGGATCGCAGGATCGAACGGCTCACCCAGGAAGCCTACGCCGCCGGCTACATCAAGCCATCGGATTTCGACGGCGTGGCGAGCCAGATGGTCGCGACGATCGTTCGCGGCGAGCCGGTCAGGGGACGCGGCTGCGCCGGCTGACGGCTCTGCGGGTCGCGGATCGCCTCCCCTTTGGCAGCACGGCCGCGACCAGCGTGCGAGCCGCCGCGCCCGCGGTCTCCATGTAGCTGGCGTCGCGATGCAGCAGCACGACCGCGAACGCGCCGTCGAGCAGGAGCAGCATCTGCCGTGCGAGCTCGCCCGCTTCGGCAAGTCCCTGCTCTGCGAACATCGCCTGCAGCCACGCCTCGAACTTCTTCTTGTGGGCGGCGCCGATCCTGATCGCGGGATGGCCGGGCAGATTGGCGAGCTCCGCGGTGGTGCGCAGGAAGCCGCAGCCGCGCCATTTCGGATGCCGCGCGGCGCGCGCGAGCTGGTTGAACATCCCGGCGATCTTGTCGGGCAGCGCGCCATCCGTCTCGTCGAACCAGCGCTTGAACAGCGCCAGGTTGGGCTGGTCGCGCGCGGCGAGATAGGCCGCGACGAGATCGTCCTTGCTGCGGAAATGATAATACAGCGTCTTCTTGGTGACCCCCGCCTTTTCCGCCACCGCGTCGACGCTGACGGCGCGGATGCCCTCGGCATAGAACAGCCTGCTCGCGGCGGCGACGATGCGGGCGGGCGTGGGATCGGAGGAACGGGGCATGGCGGCGCTCGGTCGATGTATACTGACCAGTGAATATACCTCGGCTGCCGCGGCGCCTCGTCTTCGCCTGCTCCAACCACCAGCCTGCGAGACGCCATGACCAACCTCATCCTGCTCGACATCTCCGACCGCGTCGCCCTGATCACGCTGAACCGGCCGCAGCCGCTGAATGCGCTCAGCTACGCGCTGATCGATCGATTGATGGCCGCGCTCGACCGCATCGAGACCGATGCCGGCGTCAGGGCCGTGATCCTCACCGGCGCCAGGCAGCGCGCCTTCTCGGCCGGCGCCGACATCGACGAATTCACCGCAAGCGTCCGCCAGGGACGTGCCGCAGCGCTGCGCGACTTCGTCCGGCGCGGCCAGGCGATGACGGCGCGGCTGGAGGCGTTCCGCAAGCCGGTCATCGCCGCGGTCAACGGGCTCGCCTTCGGCGGCGGCTGCGAGATCACCGAGGCCGTGCATCTTGCGGTCGCCAGCGAGCGCGCCAGCTTCGCCAAGCCCGAGATCAGGCTCGGCATGCCGCCGACCTTCGGCGGCACGCAGCGGCTGCCGCGGCTGGTCGGCCGCAAGCGCGGACTCGAACTGCTGCTGACCGGCGACGCGTTCCCGGCACAGCGCGCGCTGGAGATCGGGCTCGTCAACGCCGTCGTGCCGCACGACGAGCTGTTGCCGGCGGCGCGCGCGCTGGCGCGGCGCATCACCCGCCACGGGCCGGACGCCGTCGCCGGCATCATCACCGCCGCGACGCGCGGGCTCAACATGGCGATCGGCGAAGGGCTGCAGGTCGAGAGCGAACAGTTCGCGAGCCTGGTCGGCAGCCGCGATCTCACCGACGGGCTGGCGGCCTGGCGCGAGCGCCGACCGCCGCGCGTCCCAGGCTAGACCGGATGGCCCGGCGACTTGCGCGCCAGCCCGTCGAACGCATCGAGCAGCCGCTCGCGCCAGGCATGGATGCTGTCGCTCTCCTCCAGCAGCCGGAACGGGCTCACGACACGCGCCCATTGGAAGCCGCCGAACACGATGTAGTCGGCATAATCGGGCGCGTCGCCGCCGATGAAGGCCTGCGTCTTCAGGGTCTGGCGCAGCGGCTCCAGCGACCTGCGGAAGCCGATGACCGCCTGGTCGCGCGTGGCCATGACCTCTTCGAGGCTCTTGCCGAACCGCGCCTCGCGCGACTTGCGGAAATAGTCGGCATCCTCGGCGGCGAGGTTCTTCGGAATGTCGGCGATGATCAGCGGGAAGATGCCGCCGACGATGGCGATGTCGCCCCAGGCATTGAGGAAGCGCGCCATCGCGCGGCCGCCGGCGCCGCCGAACAGCGACGGCCGGTCCGGATAGGTGTCCTCGAGGTAGTTGGCGATCGTCCAGGAATCGACCACCGCGCGGTCGCCGTCGAGCATGACCGGCACCTTCTCCGAGCCATGCGGCGCGATCGCGCTCTTCTCGGTGAAGCGCCACGGAATCGTATCGGCGCTCAGCCCCTTGTGCGCCAGCGCCATCCGCGTGCGCCAGCAATACGGGCTGAACGGGCGCCCCGCATCGGTCCCGACGAGTTCATACAGCTTCACGGCCATTCCCGGTCCATCCTCCAGTTCCGGACCGTTCTAGCGCACGACGCGGCCGTTGTCGCGCAGCACCTGCGCGCCGGCATCGGTGACGGTGATGACGATGCCGCCGCCCGCGATCGCCTCGCGCGTGACGTAGCCCAGATCGGCGGCGTCCTCCCACACCGTCAGCCGCGGGCAACTCGTCCGCCAGGTCGCGACCACTTCGGCATGGCTGCGCGGCGCGCGCGCGACCCATTCGACGAAGTCCAGCACCAGGGGGTCCGCCGATCCGGCCATGCTCGCCTCACTCCGCCGCCGCCGAGCTCTGCGCCGCGAACAGCAGCCAGCCGCCATAGAGGATGTAGTAGCTCGCCACCGCGGTGATGATGCGGTTCGCCCAGGTGCGGAACTGCTGCTCGCTCATCGCCTCGAGCAGCCGCCGCGCCAGGCTGGTGCCGAGCATCGACGCCGCGACGGCGACGAGCGCGAGCACGGGATCGAGGCCCGCGGCCTGGTCGATGATGCCGCCGAAATAGATCAGCTTGGTGAGGTGGCTCGCGACCTGGCACGTCGCCTTGGTGGCGACGATCGAGCGGCGGTCGAACCGCGCGCCGAGAAAGAACGTGTCGAGCAGCGGCCCGGAGACGCCGGTCATCAGCATCAGCCCCATGCAGATCGTGCCGTAGATCGCGCCCTGCCAGAGGCTGTCCGGATCGGGCTCGAGGCCGGCCGGCGTCAGCCGCGCCATGAACGGGGTGATGCCGAGCAGCAGCAGCGCGACCGGCTTGTCCGGCACGTAGCGCACCAGCGACCACAGGCCGAGCGCCAGCGCGCAGCCGACGAGATACACCGCGACCGGCCGCCAGCGGATGTGCCGGCGCCACAGCACCGCGCGCCAGCCATTGGACGCCATCTGCGTCGCCGCGTGCAGCACCATCGCCGCCGGCAGCGGCATGATCGCCAAGAGCACGCCGATCAGGATCAGCCCGCCCGCCATGCCGAACAGGCCCGACAGGAACGCCGTCGCCACCATCAGCAATCCGAGCGCTGCAATCAGGGCGGGTGTCATGGCTGGTCTCCTCGCCATGCAATTTGTCGCACTGGCGATATCGGCACAAACCGAGTTATCTTGCCCTCCATCAGTTTTCCTGAGGGCGCGATGAGACGGCTGCTGTTCCTCAACGGCATCAAGGCGTTCGAGGCGGCGGCGCGCACCGGCAGCTTCGCCGCGGCAGGCAGCGAGCTCAACGTCTCAGCGGCCGCGATCAGCCGCATGGTCAATCTGCTCGAGCAGCGGCTCGGCGTGGTGCTGTTCGAGCGCAAGGCCAACCGTCTGGCGCTCACCGCGCCCGGCCGCGCCTATCAGAGCGGGCTGACGCCGATCTTCGATGCGCTGTCGAGCCTGACCGCGCAGATCATGGCGCCATCGTCGATGCGGGTGCTGACGCTCGGCGTCGGCCCGACCTTCGCAATGAAATGGCTGATCCCGCGGCTCGCCGATTTCAGCACCGAGCAGCCGGACATCGAGGTCCGCATCACCACCGGCGGCGCGGCGGTGCCGTTCGGCGACGACTGGAGCTGCGGCATCAAGCTCGGCCACGGCGGCTGGCCGGGTCTCGTCGCAGAGCCGCTGTTCGCCGCCGATCTCGTGCCGGTGTGCACGCCGCGGCTCGCCGCGACCTTGAAGAAGCCGGCCGATCTCAAGGGCCCGAGCCTGCTGCGGGTGTCGCATGCCGCCGAGGACTGGGCGCTGTGGCTGAAGGCCGCGGGCGTCACGCGCGTCAGCGCACGCGGCACCGAGTTCCAGTACTATGGACATGCGCTGCAGGCCGCGATCGACGGGCTCGGCATCGCGATGGGCATCCGTCCCTATATCGACGACGACCTTGCGGCGGGACGCCTGGTTGCACCGTTTGCGCTCACCGTCCCAAAAGGCGAGCGCTGGTATCTTGTCTACCGGCATTTCCAGGCCGGCCAACGTGATTTCGCCGCGTTCCGACGCTGGATCATGCGCGCAGCGTCGCAACCCGCGAGCCGGAATTCTCAGCGCAGGGACGCCATCAAAAAAGACGCTGACGTGTGAACCTGTTCACAAATGTTCGGACCAATTCATGCTGTCGTTGCCGTTCGGGACATCCAGGACTGCGCAATGACGTACTTGTACGAGGACTTCGCCATCGAGCCGTTCGAAGCAGGACGCGGCTTGTGGCATGCGCGGATCCGCCGCGCGGACATGACCCCGGTGGTGATCAATGGTGTTTCGTTTCCGTCTCTCGAAGTCGGCTTCGCCTGGTCCGATGCAGACATGGCGATCGCCGATGCCAAGAGCCACATCGACCGCTTCCGCAAGCGGTGGGGCTGACACCTGCCGACTGACAGGCCGTCGCTTCGAGCACGCAACGGAGGATATCGACCGACCCCCGGGAAAAGACGGATAGCGCGACGTGGAACAATCTCCGAGAGTGAAGTCCCCGAGAGTCCCCCGCGCGGCCAGACGGTTCCAAGCCAACATTCCAAACGCCAATTCGAAATGCCGAGTGTATTCGTAATGCGGACTGCAATTCATGGCTGAGCCTGCCGTCAAACACCTCGCTTTTTCGGTGCGTACGCGATGCCCGGACTGCGATGCGGAGCTGAGCGTCCTGAGCGTCATCAACGGCCGCGGCGGTTCCGAGTACTGGGCCCTGCAATGCGTCGCCTGCCACGGCGTGCATCTCGACATCGTCGAGCAGCCGACCCGGCATTGAACCGCAGCGACGCGTCGCTGGAGCGCCATCGCACTCATGACGGCGCGCGAGGGGCTCGCTGAACGCGCGTGGTCTTCGGCGCGCGGGCGCATCCCAGGCCGGCCTGCTGCCACCATGCTGTCAGCAAGGCTCGTGCGGGCGCCCGATCACTCTTTCAAGTCGGCGTCATCCGTCCCATATTCGGGCCATGGCGAAGACCCCCGACACCCCCAAGAAGCCTGGCCGAACTCCGAAATCGAAAGCGCACCGGCCCGACGTGCAGCCGATCGCGCCCGCGCTTGCCGAGCTGCTCAATCCCGCCATCAACCGCGGCGAGAGCGGCATCGGTTCCTCAACGGGACTGAAGCCTCCGCCGGATAATTCCTGGGACCGCCGCAGCGGCGGCGAGGCTGCCGCGCACCGCGCGCGGGCATCGACGAAGGGCAGGAACGCCGAGGTTGCGACGGGCGACGCCTCGGCGCGGCCGATGCCGCTGCGGCCGAATCCGCAGCCGGTGGGTGGGCGCACGACATCGACGAGCGCGTCCCGCTGCGTGCCCCCTCCCAACCCTCCCCCGCAGGCGGGGGAGGGCTCCAGGCGGCAAGCGCCGGGCGCTGGGGGAAACAGTGATCCCGAGGCCGCGCGCCTTGCGTCCCCTCCCCCGCTTGCGGGGAGGGGTCAGGGTGGGGGCCTCTCTCCGCATCATCAGCTCTCCGGAGACGAAGACACCGCGGCCGCTTCCGGCCTCGCCGAAGCGCCGCAAGCCAATTACGGCACCGCCGCCACCATCCCGACGCTCGATCCGGAACTGGCGCGCCAGCTCGGCCTGCCGACCGCCGAGGACGACGAGGAGGCGCTCGCCCGTCCGCCGCGCAACAAGATGGAGGCGCTCGGCGTCAAGGCCACGGCGGAAGCGCTGGAATCGCTGATCCGCGAGGGCCGTCCCGAGTTCCGCAAGGACGACGGCTCGGTCAAGGTGTGGACGCCGCACCGGCCGCCGCGCCCGGAGAAGTCGGAAGGCGGCGTCCGCTTCGAGATCAAGTCGGCCTATGAGCCGAAGGGTGACCAGCCGCAGGCGATCAAGGAGCTGGTCGAGGGCATCGCGCGCAACGACCGCACCCAGGTGCTGCTCGGCGTCACCGGCTCCGGCAAGACCTACACCATGGCCAAGGTGATCGAGGCGACGCAGCGCCCGGCGATCATCCTGGCGCCGAACAAGACGCTGGCCGCGCAGCTCTATGGCGAGTTCAAGAGCTTCTTCCCCGACAACGCCGTCGAGTACTTCGTCTCCTATTACGACTACTACCAGCCCGAGGCCTACGTCCCGCGCACCGACACCTATATCGAAAAGGATTCCTCGATCAACGAGCAGATCGACCGCATGCGCCATGCCGCGACGCGCGCGCTGCTCGAGCGCGACGACGTCATCATCGTCGCCTCGGTGTCCTGTATCTACGGTATCGGCTCGGTCGAGACCTACACCGCGATGACCTTCGCGCTGAAGAAGGGCGAGCGCATCGACCAGCGCCAGCTGATCGCCGACCTCGTCGCCCTGCAATACAAGCGCACCCAGCACGACTTTACCCGCGGCACCTTCCGTGTGCGCGGCGACGTCATCGACATCTTCCCGGCACACTATGAGGACCGCGCCTGGCGCGTGAACCTGTTCGGCGACACCGTCGAGAACATCGAGGAGTTCGATCCGCTCACCGGCCACAAGCAGGACGAACTGGAGTTCATCAAGGTCTACGCCAATTCGCACTATGTGACGCCGCGCCCGACTTTGGTGCAGGCGATGAAGTCGATCAAGTCAGAGCTGAAGGTGCGGCTCGACCAGTTGCACGCGCAAGGCCGCCTGCTCGAGGCGCAGCGGCTGGAGCAGCGCACCACCTTCGACATCGAGATGATGGAGGCCACCGGCAGTTGCGCCGGCATCGAGAACTACTCGCGCTATCTCACCGGCCGCCTGCCCGGCGAGCCGCCGCCGACCTTGTTCGAATACGTCCCCGACAACGCGCTGGTGTTCGCCGACGAGAGCCACGTCACGGTGCCGCAGATCGGCGGCATGTTCCGCGGCGACTTCCGCCGCAAGGCGACGCTGGCCGAATACGGCTTCCGCCTGCCCTCCTGCATGGACAACCGCCCGCTGCGCTTCGAGGAATGGGACATGATGCGGCCGCAGACGGTCGCGGTGTCCGCGACCCCCGGCGGCTGGGAGCTGAACGAGGCCGGCGGCGTGTTCGTCGAGCAGGTCATCCGCCCGACCGGGCTGATCGATCCGCCGGTCGACATCCGCCCCGCGCGCACCCAGGTCGACGATCTCCTCGGCGAGGTCCGCGCCACCGCGCAGGCCGGCTATCGCTCGCTGATCACGGTGCTGACCAAGCGCATGGCCGAGGACCTCACCGAATATCTGCACGAGCAGGGCATCCGCGTCCGCTACATGCACTCGGACATCGACACCATCGAGCGCATCGAGATCATCCGGGATCTGCGGCTCGGCGCGTTCGACGCGCTGGTCGGCATCAACCTGCTGCGCGAGGGCCTCGACATTCCCGAATGCGCGCTGGTCGCGATCCTCGACGCCGACAAGGAAGGTTTTCTGCGCAGCGAGACGTCGCTGATCCAGACCATCGGCCGCGCCGCGCGCAACGTCGACGGCAAGGTGATCCTCTACGCCGACCAGATGACCGGCTCGATGGAGCGCGCCATCGCCGAAACCAACCGCCGCCGCGAGAAGCAGGTGGAGTACAACACGGCGCATGGCATCACGCCGGAGAGCGTCAAGAAGTCGATCGGGGACATCCTGAACTCGGTCTACGAGCGCGACCACGTGCTGATCGAGACCGGCGGCGGCACCACCACCGACGACGTCATCTCCATCGGGCACAATTTCGAGGCCGTGCTGGCCGATCTCGAAACCCGCATGCGCGAGGCCGCCGCCGATCTGAACTTCGAGGAAGCCGCCCGCCTGCGCGACGAGGTCAAGCGCCTGCGCGCCACCGAACTCGCCGTCGTCGACGACCCCACCGCCAAGCAGCGCACCGTGCAAGGCAAGGCCGGTGCCTACGCCGGCGCCAAGAAATACGGCGACGCCGCCAACCTGCCGACGACGGCGTTGAAGGGGCGAGGTGGCTCTAGCCGCACTTCATCAAGCCGCGCCGGCGGTCCCTCCGTTCCCTCCCCCTCGTGGGGGAGGGTCAGGAAGGGGGCCCGCGAGTCGCGGTGGTCGTGGCGGCGCCAAGTCTCGCGACCACGATCCACTGCTGCCCTCGGTCGACGAGATCACCGGCGGCGCCTCACGCAGCACCGGCTCCAAGGTCCACAAGCCCCACCTCGACGAAATGCACGGCCCGGAATCCCTGCCCTACCGCCCCAACGCCAAGCTCCCGTCCAAACCGTTCGGCGGCAGCAGCAAGATCATCCAGCCGACCAACTCCCGCGAGTCCGGCCCCGAATTCGGCCCGGCCCCACGCTCGACCGGCGGCGCGCCGGGGAAGCGGGGCGGGTGGAAAAAGCGGTGAACACAAACCTTATGGAAAGCCACACTGATCAAACGAGATCATCAAATCATGCGCGACTATTGAATCGACCGCAACAATTCTAGAAACCGCGTCGATGAGGAGAAGACGGGACGGCGATAGCGAAGCGGTCTTGTGCCGCTTCTTTCAGTCGATCGAGGAAATGCGGATCCTCTTCTATACTTCTGCTATCTATGCTTGGCTCGATTTTGCCTTCTGCTATTGGAAAGAAAATATCCTCAAACCCGTGAGCCTCATGTAGCCACAGTGCCGTCACATACATTGCAGGCACCTCCAGCGCTCTGACCTCATACTCTTCACTCGAGGATTCATACTCCCGCTTCACTATCTCTGTCGCTTTGAAAAAGCGCTCGGCCACAGGTCCGCGAATAAGTGCTGAGAGATTTGGAGGAGCTTTATCGGCTCGGACGTCAGCCAAGGCTATGCCGCCTGCCCAAACGATCGGATATCGCCACGCCGTGGGATCGCTCTTGTGCAGAAAATCAGATTTTAGTGCGTCTGCCGGACTAATCAGAAAAAGCGGGATCGCACCTTTGTTATGAACTTTCTTGGCGCCGCCGAGCATAGAACTGCTGCTTCGAGGGCCCCTGGACAACAAATGCGGGAGAGCGGCGTTCACCGCAGCCACCCCGCCAGACGGACCAAGACGACTGACAATAGTCATATCGGGAGTCCCTTTTTACGATCCCATTACGCCGAAAGCGGAGCGTCCGCGACAGGTCCGCCGGCCACGGGGCCAGGAGTTGCAGAAGTAAAATACGTATGCGTCCATGTGTCTCCGGGAGAACGGTAAGACGAGCAAAAGTCGTTGTATGCGATTTGAACGAAGCCGTAAAATGGATCGTGAACCTCCACATACTCCAGGCCCGTACCATCCCGGGACCATCCGCCCACTCCGACAAAGTGGGCGCCAAAGCCGCCGGACCACTGTATCCGGCAACCTAATGGCCGATCAGCATTTATTTCGCTCACGAGGTCCGCGAAGGATATGTCCGAGAGAATGAGACCGGCAAAGTGACCAACGCGAGTGAGCGCGCGGTCCAGGTACCATGCCCGATTGCATGCACCGCTCGCATCCACCCCACAGCAATCCAAAGGTGCCAGTTCACCTGAAGCGACTTCGCATTGTGTCCGATTGACCGCACCGTAGAAGATGGCGACGCTCGCGCTCACGGCAGCCCAGCACCAGAACTCTTGTTCCTGCATCTGAACCGCGAAGCCACTCAATGATTTCGAACCAGCGCCTCCACCGGTGGATCCCGACGGTACCGTCTGCATAGACATCCGTTAGTCCTTCGCCAGTATTCATTCCTGAAAATCAATAGGACGTGGGTGCATCAGACCGACGCTGTCATCTCAAGAACAGCCTCGGCGGCCCTTGACAACTTCAAACGTCCAAAATCTATCATAGATTGTAGATTTTTAAAATCAAACTATCCGAGTAGTCGGGGAGAGGCGCCTAACTGTTGAGTCGATTTCCTCGCCGTGACCGACGAAGCCTTACATTGTAGATATAGGCGAGGATTTCAGTCGGCAGACCGCTTGCCGCCGGTGGCCATAACGCCAGCAAGACGGTTGCCCTCGCGAGAAGGCTGCAGAGGGCTGCTCGGCACGAGGCAATCACTTCAGCGACACTCCGCCCTCAAATCGAGACAGCGATTTTTTCATTGGCCTCAGGATGCCGAGCGGTCCTGAGGCAACCGAACCAGCTCCGCCAGATAACCGGCCTGACAAGCGAAAGACCCAGCGCCTATTCCGAAAAATAAAAACGCCTTGCTTATTATCGGAAATAGTGATTATCTCCCCCGCATCCCGCCTCACCGCAGAGGGGCGTAGCGCGCGATCGTCACGACACGCGAGGAGGGGATGCGATGGCCGCGATGGAGCCGCAGCGTGTCTTCGGATGCGCCGACGAACGGCTTGGCGCGGACGTGAAGTCGCAGCGTCCTGATACCCCGACGCTGGTATCAAGCCGCGATGGCGCTCGACGCGCCGCGTGGTGATGGTGGCCAACAAGCCCGGCGCACCAGGGAGACTGCGTATAAGCGTGAAGACCGTCGCGCAGGGAATGCCGGAGTGAATCGGCTTTGCCTGTGGTACCTGCCGCCTGCATTTTTTTCGCAGGCGGGCCATGGGTGAGGCCTTCACCCGGCATTCCCTGCGCCCTCTGCACTTTCAAGAGGGACGAGTTGATCGCAAGCCCCGGGCGCACCGCGCCGCGAGAAACGCTCGCACGTCCAATGCTGTTTGAAATGTGAATCCGCAAACTCGGAGCGCCGTCCTGCAGGGTGAGCAAAGGCGCCCTGCGCCGCAGCACTCACACGTCACGGTGCAACGGCGCCGTGCCCACCATTCTCGACAGATGCACCGCCGGTGGGCACGGCGCGCGAGACATCGCGATGATGCGGATGCGTCGGCGGCGCGCCTTTGCCCACCCTACCGCGCCGCCAAGCTCGGGACGGCCCGCCTCAGCCCATCGCCAACACCGCGACCGACAGCAGGGCCAGCATCACGGTCGAGCTCAACAGTTGCAGCGATCCCTCGGGCTGCGTGCGCCAGCGCAGCACCTTGTCGGCGAGGCCAAGCGTCGCGTCGTAGAACTCCGCCGCGTAGGCCTGCTTGAGCAGGCGTGGATAGCGCGGCCCCGCCGCCGCGGTCATCAGCACGTGGATGATGGTCGCGCTCGCGACGAAGCCGATGATGCCGGGCCGCAGCGCGGTGCTGTGCGCGAGCTTGAGGATCAGCGCGGCGCCGGCGTAGGTCGGAACGGCCTGGAACAGCGCGGTGAGCGCCATGCCTTCGAGCAGGTTGAGCACCGCCGCCTTCGGCGCGGAGGTGCTGGGAGAGGCGACGGTGAGCATGGCCTGGACATCCGGTTGCGGCGGCCCTCGGCGAGGACCAGACCGCTCCGGTGTAGCCGGGCCATCCGGCGCGGACCGTGAGACCTGTCACGCAGGATGATCCGTACCGGCCAAGTCGTGGGCACGCCAAGGCTCGACGCGCCCCTCTCGATTAGGTCCGGCCCTGCCCGTTCACCTGGCCCTGCTGTTGCTGCTGACGCTCCTGCTCCTTGGCCCGGTGACGGCCATAGAGGCAGCCGGCGGCGGCGCCGAGCACGCCGTGATGGCCGGCATAATGGCCGGCGACGCCGCCGACAATGGCGCCCTTGATGCAGCCCTTGGCCTCGGCGGCCTGCGTCGACAGCAGCGCCAGCGCGGCGACGGAGGCGGCCAGCATGGTCTTCGTGATCGACATCTTCATGATCGAGCTCCGCAAGATTGGCGCGGGGTAACGGCGACGCGGCGGAGCGGTTCCCGGCTCGCAACCGGCCTGACGCCTTGCGCGAACCTTGTCGCGCGCGGTGATGACCCCACAGGCCGAGAGGTGGGCTGGGACATGATCGTGACGTGATCCGCCGCCAAGCTTCCGTTCACCGTACCGGCGCATTGAGCCGGCAGACGATCACACAGGTGGTTGACGGCCGCGCGCCGGCATCTCCAGAACGACAGCGCCGACGCGGGCATTCCCGTCAGTGGAGACAGGATGATCGAGCACATCAGCAAGCAGCGCGTGCGCAAGCTGCTCGAGGCCCATGCCGCCGGCGATTTCGACAGCGTGCTGGCGCATTGCACCGACGACCTCGAGCACTTCGCCTCCGCGCCGATCGACATCTTCCCCCATCTCGGCCGCCGTCGGGGCAAGGCCGAGGTGCGGCAGATGTGGGAGACGTCCCGCAGCCGCTATGCCGAGGTCCGGCACGAGATCAAGACCATGATCTGCGAAGGCGACCAGGTCGCCGTGGATCTGCGCATCTTCCTGCGCAAGCGAGACAACGACCGCATCGTGCAATACGACCTTGCGGCCTTCTACACGCTGCGCGACGGGCGCGTCGCCCGCATCCGCGAGATCATGGACACCTACGACCTGGTGCAGCAGGTGCTCGAATGCGATCTCAGCCGGCTGTTGATCGCGGGCGCCGCCCGGCCCTGAGGCCGGCACGACCGCGGCAGGCGAAGGCCTGGACCAGCCGATCACGCAAACGTCACCAATGGCAGCCTCATTGCCTTGAACCTGTGGCCCGGGCTCCGCACCCCATCAGCGGTGGTATACGGGGCATCGGTGACATGAGAATAGCATTCCTGGCGATGGCCGGACTGGTGATGGGCGTCGTCGGCGGCGCGACGATCGGCATCGGGCTAGGACTGGCCTGGATCGAGCTGTTCAACACCAGCGAATTCGAAGGCTATGCGGGCATGCTGGTGTTCTTCACCTTCATGCCGCTCGGCGCCCTGATCGGCGGTCTCGCCGGCGCCACCCTGTTCGGCATGGCCGCCTTCCGCGACCACGAGGTCGCGATCGCGCAGCAGCGGATGCAGCATGAAGGGCGCTGAGGCGCCTGGCGGCCGGCAGCCGTGCGCATTTGTGCAATGCAAAAACAACCGTTGCGCGCGCAGGTGGTTGATCTATGTGAGGCGTAAGAGAGATAGATTCGGCGCCCCGGCGCGACGTTGTTTCGACGTCGCCTTCAGGCCGGCGCGCCCCCTCGCAAGCCAGTTCAGGATCCCGAGCCGATGACGGAGCACAGCCTCTGGCGTCTGTCGCGCGCATTGCATGGCGCGATCAACGACCGCCACTTCGACGATTTCGCCGAGCTTCTCGATGACGATATCGACTGGGCCATCTACGGCCCGATCGACATGTTTCCCTTCCTCGGCGCGCGACACGGCCGCGCGGCGGTGCTCGACGCCGTCAGGCAGATCGCCGACAATGTGAGCATCCGCCGGCTGGAGCGCGAGACCCTGATGCTGGACGAGACCAGTGCGGCAACCATGGTCCGCTGTGCGATGACGGCGCAGGATTCCGACAAGCCGATCACGGCGCGGCTCGCGCAGTTCATGCAATTCCGCGCCGGCAAGCTCGCCCGGCTGCGGATCCTGATCGATACGTTCGATCTGGTCGAGCAGACGCTCGGCCGCCCCATCGACCTGCCGCGCATCGGCAGCTTCGCCTGAGCCGGCCGGCGTGCTGGATTGTGGTCACACTCACCGGCAACCCAACACATCGTGACTGGCGCAGCCATAATTTTGCGCCAAGATTCCACCATATTCCGGCACACAGGTTCGGGCGGCGGGGGTTGCTCTCATGACATCGTATGGTTGCGCGCTGGCGGTTTTCACGGCCGGCTTCGGCCTTCTTGCGTCCGCCGCGCCGGCCCAGACGCTGCTGCAGGCGCCGCAGCCGCTGCAGACCACACCCTGGCAGCAGATCGCGCCGGAGCCGGAGGACGAGGACAAGTCCGAGGAGCAGGCTGCAGCGGACCCGATGAAGGACATCGACGTCGAGAAGCTCGACTGGAGCCAGCTCGCGATCGACGACACCACCTTCCTCGACCGGCCCGAAGCCGCCGCCGCGGCGAAGCGCAAGGCCGCTGCGGAGAAAGCCGCCGGGCTCGACTGGTCGAACCAGAACAAGGGCAGCCTCGCCTCGGGCGTGTCGGTCAAGCAGTCGGTATCGCCGTTCTGGGACGCCCGCGTCGGCGCCGACATGACGGTCGCGCGGCAGCCGACCACGATGTCGGAATTGCTGGCGGAGAAGGCCGAGAACGGCGGCAATGCTCCGGAGTCCGGCGGCTCGGCCTGGGCGGCCGTCACCGCGCCGGGCGCCGGCTCGATCTGGGACAAGACCGCCATCGAGGCCCGCGTCGATCCTGGCTCCGATCAGAGCCGGCTCGGCACCACCATCACCAAGGCGGTGCCGATCGATCACTACAATCTGACCCTGCAGAACGGCTACAACGTCACCCAGCAGGGCATGGTGCCGATTCCCGGCGCGGCGCCGAAGACCAGCCGCAGCTTCGACACCGAGCAGTCCGCCAGGCTCTCGATCGGCGACACCGGCACCAGCGTCACCGCCGGACAGACCTTGTCGTCGAGCGACGACAAATGGCTGCGCAAGGTCGGCGCCGAGCAGAAGCTGTCGGACGGTCTCAGCGTATCCGGCTCGGTCAGCGAGACTGCGCAGGGTGGCACCAGCAAGAGCATCTCGGCCGGCTTCAAGCGGAGCTGGTGACGTTCACCATTGCGGCGGCCCGCCACGAATGATCGAACGATCGCCGCAGCTTCGCCGCGGTGCGGCCCAATTTGGCCGCACTGATAGGCTTTGAGAAGTTCGTCGTGCGGGGACACCGCGCTCGCTTGAACGCGAAATGAGGAATTAGCCGATGAATGTCATTCGTCCGGACAAGATCGATGGAACTGAAGCCGAGCTGGATACGGATCTGGCGGCGGTCTCCGAAGTCGAGGCCGGCATTCGTGATTTCGTCCGTAACGATATCGCCTATCTGCGCCGCCCCAATGCGGCCGCGACGGCCGAGGCCTCGATCGATGCCGATGCAGCGGTGAACAGCGTCACCACGCTGATCCAGCGCGTCGCCGGCACCTCGCTGTCGGAGATCGAGAACCTGATCGGGGAGCTCGAGAGCCTGCGCGAGCTGCTGCACGCCGAGGGCCAGCGAGTGCAGCGCGAGATCGCGAGCTACGCGCAGCTCAGCCAGGCGGCGATGAAGTCGACCCGGGCGATCGCCGAGAACGTGACGCAGTGGAAGCGCGCCGCCGACGGCCTGCGCAGCAGCTGAGCGTTCTTTCCGGACCTTGAAGAGGACCGCCGTGCGAGCCATCGCGCGGCGGTTTTCGTCTTTGCAGCGCCGCGTCCTTGAACGTGACCCGGCCCTCCCGCGACCAACTCCCGCCCCTCTCGTGGCGGGCAGGTTGCGTCAAGGGGGTGTCACTTTCATGGAAACGATCCGGCCGGACAACACCGATCCGATTCCCCTGCGGCCCGAGCCTCAGCGGATCGGGAGCATCATGGTTCGTTTCGTCGGTTTGCTGGTGGTGGCGATGGCGATCATGGTGCTCATCTGGAGCCGCTAGACCGCCTCTACAAACAGGACCGCCCGGTCCGTTCTGGTTAACGAGTAGTTAAGCCGTCACTCGTTGATCGTCGCTGACGTCTCGAGCGAATACGAGCCGTCGGCATAGCCCTTCACGACCATTCCCGTCGCGAGCATCACCGCGAGCGTCACGCTGGCAAAGATAAAGCCGAGGAGTTTCAGACCACCGCGATCTGCCATACTCATCCCCCACATCCTGATCCCTGATTGGCTGTCTTATAGAGTCGGAGTTCAGAATGCGTTAGCGCGAAGTTCGTTCCGCGCCGACAATCCTACGAAGCGTGACCTTTTCGCCTCAACCGTTGTTCCGCCTCGGGACAAAGGCCGACGCAAGCACGGAGAACACCAGCTCGCCGCGCTGATTGATCCCGGTGTTGCGCGCTTGCAGGATGCCCCATTCGGGGCGCGAGGCCGACTCGCGAAGCGAATCAATCTCGCTCGAGAAGCTGATCGTATCGCCTGCAAGCACTGGCTTGTGCCAGCGCAGCTCACGGAAGCCGGGAGAAGGACCTCCGAGAACGACCGGCTCGCCGCGCGAGCGCGCGATCTCCAGGAGTCGCTGGTTGTCTGCGACGATCAGCTTCATGCAGACGGAGCCGACGTGCCATCCCGATGCCGCGAGCCCGCCGAACAGCGATCGGCGGCCCTCTTCCTCGTCGAGGTGAAAGCGTTGCGGATCGAACTGAACGGCAAAGCGCTTAATCTCTTCGGCCGTGAACGTGTAGGAGCCGAGCTCGCGGCGCTGGCCAACCTGAAGATCTTCGAAAAAGCGCATCAGCCCACCTGCCCGCGGCTCTCACGGCGCTCGACGATGATGGGAGAGACCATCTCGCAGAGTCTCACGCCCGCCTTGTTGCGCACGCTGCATTTGAAGGTGACGATCCCGGTCGACGGACGGCTCCGCGACACCCGCGCTTCCAGAACCTCGACGTCGAGCATCAGCTCATCGTCAGGACGCAATGGCGACAGCCACCGGACCTCGTTGACCCCCGGCGAGCCGAGCGAGGCGGTGCGGCCGATGAAGCCGTCGAACATCATGCGCATCATCAGTGAGCAGAGGTGCCAGCCCGAGCCGGACAGGCCCTTGAGCATCGACTGCGAGGCAGCCTCTTCGTCCAGATGCATCGGTTGCGGATCATACTCAGACGCGAAGGCGATGATCTCATCGCGGGTGACGTGTCGCGGGCCGAAGCTTGCCGAACGGGCCTTGCGGAAAATCTTCGAAGGTGAGGGTCATGAGGTTGGGAATGGCTGAAAGAAGCCCGATTGTGGCCGCACTTTGCAGCAATCACAACCGGGCCGCTCGCATGGCTGACGCCCGGTCAGTCGCAAGAGAGTGCCAGAAGGCGCCGCATACCGGGATGAATTCGGCTGCCGCCGATGCCGTCTGGCGCGGGATTCGAGCACGATTTAAAGACGGATTTGGCGACCGATTCGGACGTGGCCGGGGGATCAGGATGTTGGAATTTCGCGATTTGTTCCAGTGGGACCGCTTCATCACGCCCACCATCATCAAGACGTTCTATTGGCTCGTGATTGCGCTGATCATCCTGTCGGGAATTCGCGGCATTTTCACGGGCCTCTCCGAGATGGCGATCAGCCCGTTCGGCGGTTTCCTGATGCTGTTGTCGTCGCTCGCGGGCATCATCGTCGGCATGGTGTTCTCGCGCATCATCGCCGAGTTCGTGCTGATCGTCTTCCGCATCAACGAGCACCTCGGCGCAATCCGCGAACAGGGGCGGATGTAGCCGCCCCACACGGTCTTAGTTGTTGAAGCGGAAGTGCATCACATCGCCATCGGCGACGACATACTCCTTGCCTTCGAGGCGCAGCTTACCGCCCTCGCGCGCGCCGGCCTCACCGCCGAGCGCGACATAGTCGGCATAGGCAATGGTCTCGGCGCGGATGAAGCCTTTCTCGAAGTCGGTGTGAATGACGCCAGCCGCCGCCGGCGCCTTGGTGCCGCGGTGAATGGTCCAGGCGCGCGCTTCCTTCGGGCCGACGGTAAAGTAGGTGATCAGGTCGAGCAGTTGATAGCCGGCGCGGATGAGCCGATCGAGGCCGGCCTCTTCGAGCCCGAGCGTCTCCAGGAAATCCACACGCTCCTCACGCGACAGCGTCGCGATCTCGGATTCGATCTTGGCGGAGATCACGACGGCGACCGCGCCCTCCTCCTTGGCGCGCTCGAACACCGCCTGTGAGAAGCTGTTGCCGTCCTTGGCCGAGCCTTCCTCGACGTTGCAGACGTAGAGCACGGGCTTGGAGGTGAGCAGTCCGAGCATGCCGAAGGCGCGCTCCTCCTCCGGCTTGCGCTCCAGCAGCCGCGCCGGCTTGCCGTCGCGCAGCAGCACCAAGGCCCGCGTGACGAGGTCGTGCTGCTCCTTGGCGTCCTTGTCGCCGCCCTTGGCCTTCTTGGCGAGGTTGTCGACCCGCTTCTCGAGGCTGTCGAGATCGGACAGCATCAGCTCGGTCTCGATGGTCTCGATGTCGGCAAGCGGGGCGATCTTGCCCTCGACATGGGTGATGTCGGAATCCTCGAAGCAGCGCACGACATGCGCGATCGCATCGACCTCGCGGATGTTCGCGAGGAACTGGTTGCCGAGGCCTTCACCCTTGGAGGCGCCGCGCACCAGGCCCGCGATGTCGACGAAGGTCAGCCGCGTCGGAATGATCTGGCCGGACTTGGCGATCGCCGCGAGCTTTTCCAGCCGCGGATCGGGAACGGCGACCTCGCCGACATTCGGCTCGATCGTGCAGAACGGATAGTTCGCGGCCTGCGCCGCCGCCGTCTCCGTCAGCGCGTTGAACAGCGTCGACTTGCCGACGTTGGGCAAGCCGACGATCCCGCATTTGAATCCCATGATCCGTCTCGCATCCTCTTGGGGCGACGGCCCGGGGCGCCTTACGCGGCGCCGGCATCGCCCTTGTCCAGAAAACCTTTGGCCTGCAGCGCCAGATGCACCTTGTTGGCGAAGGTGGAGTCGCGCCGGCCCGTCAACAAACCCGCATTGTCCGCCACTGCCTCGCACAGCGCCTCGACCCAGGGCATCTCGGACTTGGCGAAGTCCGACAGCACGTGGCCGTGCACCAATTCCTTGACGCCGGGATGACCGATGCCGAGCCGGACGCGGCGATAGTCGTTGCCGAGATGCGCCGAGATCGAGCGCAGCCCGTTATGGCCGGCGATGCCGCCGCCGACCTTCACGCGCAGCTTGCCGGGCGGCAGCTCCAGCTCGTCCTGAAACACCGTGACGTCGCCGACGCCAAGCTTGAAGAAGCTGGCCGCTTCCTGCACCGCGCGGCCGGATTCATTCATGTAGGTCGTGGGCTTGAGCAGGATGACGCGCTCGGAGTCGAGCGTGCCTTCCGAGGTCTCGCCCTGAAACCTGCGGCGCCACGGCGAAAAGCGATGACGCCGCGCGATCTCGTCAACGGCCATGAAGCCGATATTGTGCCGGTTGCGCGCATATTTCGCGCCGGGATTGCCGAGGCCGACAAACAGCAGCATGACGCGGCATCCGCACCCGCCGTCGCTCCGGAAAGCACGGGACCCGCCCGAGCTTCCCGGAAGCGGAACGGCTTACTTCTTCTTGTCGCCGCCAGCCGGCGCCTTGGCCGCGGCAGCGGGAGCCTTGGCAGCAGCAGCCGGCGCAGCAGCAGCGGGAGCCGCGGCGGCGCCAGCAGCAGCCTTCTGCTCCTCGCCATAGCCCGACGGCGGCACGATGGTGACGAGCGTCGCGTCGTCGCGCGACAGCGTCTTCACGCCGGTCGGCAGCTTGACATCGGAGATGTGCAGCGAGTGGTTGATCTCGAGCGCGCTGACGTCGGCCTCGATGTACTGCGGAATGTTCTCCGCGAGGCACTCGAGCTCGAGCGTGTGGGTCACGATGTTGACGGTGCCGCCGCGCTTGACGCCCGGCGCGCCTTCCGAGCCCACCACGTGCAGCGGCACGCTGACGCGAATGGTCGCGCCCTGGCCGAGCCGCATGAAGTCGACGTGGATCGGGAAGTCCTTGACCGGATCGAGATGGAAGTCGCGCGGGATCACCCGGTGCTTCTTGCCGTCGAGGGTGACGTCGAAGATCGTAGTCAGAAACCGGCCTGCGAGGATGCGCTGGCGCAGCTCGCGGTCTTCTACCGAGATCGGCAGCGGGGGCTGGTTGTCTCCATAAATCACTCCGGGCACTCTCCCGGCGCGACGCTCTGCCCGTGCGGCCCCCTTGCCGACTGACGGACGGGCGGTCGCCTTCAGTTCTCTGACGGTCGCCATCGTGTTAAGTCCTTGTTTTAAAAGTTAAAGGCCGCGATGCGGCCCGTTGCTGGACGTCCTTCGGCAAGCCTCCAGGGGTGCGGGGGCCGCGGACGTGGCGGCGTTCTAGCGGCAAACCCGGGAAATGACAAGGAAATGAAGGGGCCGCCTGCCCCACCCGTCCCGGGGCGACCCGGCCGCGGCGTCAGCCATCGGCGCTGCCGGCGCCCGGCGGCGTGCCGGCGGCACCACCCAGCTTGGCTTCCAGCGCCGCGATCCGCGCCTTCAGCGCCTCGTTCTCCTCGCGGGCGAGCCGGGCCATGTCCTTGACCGCCTCGAATTCCTCGCGCTTCACGATGTCCAGGTCGTTCAGGATCTTTTCGGCCTGGTTGCGGATGACGGAATCGACCTCCCGCTTCATGCCCTGGGCGGCACCGGCGGCATCGTTCATCAGGCGGCCGAGTTCGTCGAAAAACCGGTTGTTGGTCTGGGTCATGTGAGAAACTCCGCGTCCCGCGACGAGCACGATGATGGAAACAGAATGGCGATCCCGGTCGCCGCCTGCAAGATGGGCCGTCTTGTCATGCCTTGGTTTCCTTGTCATCGTACTTGTTGCGCCGGCCCGCGGCGCTGGTATGAGCAGCCCTGAGATCACATCGCGCCGCGCCTGTTCATGTGGCGGGGCCCGTTCGAAGCCCGCATCGCCCGGGGGCTTCCAGAAGCGGGACGCCGTGTCCACGAAAGCCAGTGAATGACGCCTCTCCTCATCGACTTCCCCGTGTTCGATCCGGTTGCGATCGCCATCGGCCCGTTCGCGATACGCTGGTACGCGCTGGCCTATATCTGCGGCATCGTGATCGGCTGGCTCTACGCTCGCTCGCTGCTCAAGAAGGAGCGGCTGTGGGGCGGCCCGGCGCCGGTGTCGCTGGTCCAGCTCGACGACTTCATCCTGTGGGTCACGATCGGCATCATCCTCGGCGGCCGCACCGGCTACGTGCTGTTCTACAACCTGCCGTTCTTCATCGACCATCCGCTCGAGATCTTTCGAGCTGTGGAACGGCGGCATGTCGTTCCATGGCGGCTTCATGGGCTGTGTGCTCGCCGTGATCTGGTTCGCCCGCCGCAACGGCCTGCCGATCATCTCGCTCGGCGACGTCACCACCGCGGTCGCGCCCATCGGCCTGCTGCTCGGCCGCATCGCCAATTTCGTCAATGGCGAGCTGTGGGGCCGTGCCGCCGATGCAAGCGTGCCCTGGGCGATGATCTTCCCGCGCGATCCGACCCATCTCCCGCGCCATCCGAGCCAGCTCTACGAGGCCGGCCTCGAAGGCATCGTGCTGTTCATCGTGCTGGCGATCATGATCCGGTTCGGCGCGCTGAAACGGCCCGGCCTGGTCCTCGGCAGCTTCATCACCCTCTATGGCGTGGCGCGCATCACCAGCGAGCTGTTCCGCGAACCCGACAAGCAATTGGGCTTTCTTTGGGGCGGCCTGACCATGGGCATGGTGCTGTCGGTGCCGATGCTGATCATTGGCGCCATCCTGGTGGCGCGGGCGCTGCGCAAGCCCGGGACACATCAAGCCACTCCCCCGCTGCAGGCCAATCCGTGATCGAAACGTCTCCGCTCCACACCGAGATCAAGCGGCTGATCAAGGCGTCCGGTCCGATGCCGATCTGGCGCTACATGGAGCTGTGCCTGATGCATCCGGAGCACGGCTACTACATCTCGCGCGATCCGCTCGGACGCGAGGGCGACTTCACCACCGCCCCGGAAGTCAGCCAGATGTTCGGCGAGCTGCTCGGGCTGTGGGCGGCCTCGATCTGGAAGGCGACGGGATCGCCGCAGCAATTCCGGCTGATCGAGCTGGGACCCGGCCGCGGCACCATGATGTCGGATGCGCTGCGGGCGCTGCGCGTGCTGCCGCCGCTGTACCAGACGATCTCGGTCCATCTGGTCGAGGTCAATCCTGTCCTGCGCGAAAAGCAGAAGGCGACGCTGACCGGCCTGCGCAACGTCAACTGGCACGAGAGCTTCGACGAGGTGCCGGAGGGCCCCAGCGTCATCTTCGCCAACGAGTATTTCGACGTGCTGCCAATCCACCAGATGATCAGGCGCGAGACCGGCTGGCACGAGCGCGTGGTCGAGCTCGACGAGGAGGAGAACTTCGTCTACGGCGCGGCTGCGGATCCAACGCCCGGCTTCGAGCTGCTGCTGCCGACCCTGGTGCGCGCCGCGCCGGCCGGCGCGATCTTCGAATGGCGGCCGAACACGGAGATGATGGCCATCGCCAGGCGCATCCGCGACCAGCGCGGCGCCGCCGTCGTCATCGATTACGGCCACGTTCGCAGCGACGTCGGCGACACCTTCCAGGCCATCGCCCGCCATAGCTTCGCTGATCCCCTCAAGACACCGGGGCTTGCCGACATCACCGCCCATGTCGATTTCGACGCGCTGGCGCGGGCCGCGGAAGCCGTCGGTGCGCGCGTTCACGGCCCGGTCACGCAGGGCGAGTTCCTGCAGCGGCTCGGCATCGAAACCCGGGCGCTGACCCTGATGCAGAAGGCCTCTCCGGAAGTCTCGGAGGACATCGCGTGCGGGCTGAAGCGCCTGACCGGCGGCGGCCGCGGCGGAATGGGGTCGCTGTTCAAGGTGCTCGGCATCTCCGATCCGGCCATTCCGGTGCTGGCGGGCATCAGCGACGAGCACACCAACGAGAAGACGGGAGGCGCGTGATGCTGGTATCATCGGATGTGATGTCCGCGATCCCTGGCCTGCGCCACGCCTTCTTCACCCGCGAGGGCGGCGTCTCCGACGGCATCTATGCCGGCCTCAATGGCGGGCTCGGATCGAATGACGTGCCGGAGAACGTCCGGGAAAACCGCCGCCGCATGGCCGCCCATCTCGGCGTCGCGCCCGACCAGTTCCTCAGCCTGCACCAGGTCCATTCGCCCGACGTGGTGGTGGCGACCGGGCCCTGGGACGGCCCCGTCAGGCCGAAGGCCGATGCGCTGGTGACCGCGACGCCGAATCTCGCGATCGGCGTCACCACGGCCGATTGCGGGCCGATCCTGTTCGCCGACCCGCATAAGCGCGTCATCGGCGCGGCCCATGCCGGCTGGAAAGGTGCGCTCACCGGCGTGCTCGAGGCCACGCTGGAGGCGATGGAGGAACTCGGCGCAGAGCGCGGCCGGATCATTGCCGCGATCGGCCCCCTGATCCGCCAGCCGAGCTACGAGGTCGGCGCCGAGTTCGTCACGCGCTTCCTCGACGACGACGCCGAGCACGCGCGCTTCTTCCTGCCGTCGACGCGCGACGGCCACGCGATGTTCGACCTCGCCGGCTTCATCCGGATGCGACTGGAAAACGCCGGCGTGCTGCTGATCGACGATCTCGGTCTCGACACCTATGTCGACGAGCGCTTCTTCAGTTACCGCCGGTCGGTCCATCGCAAGGAGCCGGACTACGGCCGGCACGTCCATGCCATCATGCTCGAAGGCTGAAGCCGGGCGCGATTGTGGCCGCATGTGGATTGCTTAACCCTTTCTGTACAACTGAATGCACTCTGTCCCAATCTGTGGCAGCCGCGACCTAGACGTTAATCGATTTTAACGATATCGCTCCCGATCATGACGGGAGCGCCGACACCACTTCGACGGATCAGCCGCGCTGCGCAGCACGCCTGCGTTGCCGTTTTGCTGATCACGTCGGCCGCAACGCTCGGCGGCTGCGCGACCAGCGGTGGTCCGTCCAACGCCTATGCGATGGCGCCTGCATCGGATAGCGCCACGATCGCCTTCGAGCAGATCGACGGCCCGCCGCCGCAAATCTTCGACCGCATGGTCAGCGTGCTCGACAGCGAGTCCAAGCTACGCAGCCTCGCCATCGTGTCGCGCGAGGCCCCTGCAGCGTATCGTGTCCGCACCTATCTCTCCGCCCAGGTCGTCAGCGGCAAGGGCGTGATCGCCTGGGTGTTCGACGTCTACGATCGCAATCAGCAGCGCGCACTGCGGCTGTCGGGCGAAGAGCCGGTCGGACGCGGCGGCCGCGATCCTTGGAACAATGTCGACGACATGGTCCTTCGGAAAATCGCGCAGGCCGGCTTCAGCGGCCTTTCGAACATGCTGAACGGCACTGCGCCGGCCGACGGCGCGGCACCGGCCACCCGCGGCCCTGCGGTCGCCGTGGCTGAGCCCGCGTCGCCGGCGTCCGGCGGCACCAGCGTCGCAGCCCTCGGCTACACCGACCATTAGGCAAAGAGGCGCATTTTGCGCCGTTCTTGACCGGGAAAAACAGCTGTTTGACCGGGAAAAACACTTGCGGCGGGTTGCCATGCGCGCAGTGTCCTTGATATCACCTCGCCCGTGCAAAACTGCCGGTTCCATGGATAGCCCGATATGCTGAACAAGGTCTCCAGCGAGACGCGAGGAGAATTCACGATGTCGGCCAAGAACGGCTCCATCAAACTCGTCGCCGGCAACTCCAATCCGGCCCTCGCCGCCGGCATCGCCGCTGAGCTTGGGCTGCCGCTGACGAAAGCGGTGGTCCGGCGCTTCGCCGACATGGAGATCTTCGTCGAGATCCAGGAGAACGTCCGCGGCTCCGACGTCTTCATCATTCAATCGACGTCCTATCCGGCGAACGACCTGCTGATGGAGCTCCTGATCATCACCGATGCGCTGCGCCGCGCCTCCGCGCGCCGCATCACCGCCGTGGTGCCCTATTTCGGCTATGCGCGGCAGGATCGCAAATCGAACTCGCGCACGCCGATCTCGGCCAAGCTCGTCGCCAACCTGATCACCCATGCGGGCGTCGACCGCGTCATGACGCTCGATCTGCACGCCGGCCAGATCCAGGGCTTCTTCGACATCCCGACCGATAACCTTTTTGCCTCGCCGCTGATGGTGCGCGACATCAAGGATCGTTTCGATCTCTCCAACCTCATGGTCGTCTCGCCGGACGTCGGCGGCGTGGCGCGCGCCCGTGGCCTGGCCAAGCGCATCAACACGCCGCTCGCCATCGTCGACAAGCGCCGCGAACGTCCCGGCGAGTCCGAGGTCATGAACGTGATCGGCGACGTCTCCGGCCACACCTGCATCCTGATCGACGACATCGTCGATTCCGGCGGCACGCTGGTGAACGCGGCCGACGCGCTGCTCAAATACGGCGCCAAGGACGTCTACGCCTACATCACCCATGGCGTGCTCTCCGGCGGTGCCGCGACCCGCATCACCTCGTCGCGGCTGAAGGAGCTCGTCATCACCGACTCCATCATGCCGACCGAAGCGGTCCGCAACGCACCGAACATCCGCACGCTGGCGATCGCGCCGCTGATCGCCGAGGCGATCGGGCGAACCGCGGCGGAAGAATCGGTGTCGAGCCTGTTCGACTGAGGCCGTCGCTCTCAGGGGCGAGCACGTCGACACCGCACTCCGCCGTCATTCCCCGCGCAAGCGGGGAATCCAGTACGCCACGGCGTCTCGGTCATCTCCACCATCTCCCTGTACCGGATCGCCCGGTCAAGCCGGGCGACGACAGTTGCGTTTGTGGCGCAAAGGCCACCGAGCGCGTCGTCCCCGTAGCCCGGATGAGCGCAGCGACATCCGGGGTCACAACTGATGCGCGTAAGAACCCGGATATCGCTGCGCTCATCCGGGCTACGCAGGGCTGACACACCTCCGCGATCTCGCGGCGCGTGTCGCGTGTCGCGTCCGAGCCTTGATGGCAGCGTCACCCTCATCACGTGAAGGGCGCAGGGAAGGCCGGGCGCTGGCCGCGCCCGTGGCCCGCCTGCGGAAAAAATGCAGGCGGCAGGTACCACAGGTCTGGCCGAACACACCCGGCCCTCCCTGCGCGATGGCTTTAACGGCTGCTTCGCGTTCACCCCGGTGCGCCGGGCTTGAGACCATATTGCTGATTTTGCTAAATCGTCAAGCGATTTATCTTTATCCGAAGGACTGGACAGGATTTCGCGAGGCGACCTGATTTGCCCGGCAGGCGGTCTGAGCCGGTCAGAATTTGCTGATGAGCTCGAGCTACGCCGATTCCGCCTCATCCTCGAGCCGCTCGACGGAACCGAACTCCAGGCGCAGCAGTCTCTGCATCACCGCACTCATGTTGGGAACGATGGTGCCATGGTCGAAGCGGCTGGGTGACGCGATCACCCCGCGCAAATGGTCGCCAAAACGATACACCGCGCGGACGTTCGGGCCGAGCCGATCGAGCGTTGCCTCGACCGAATCCAGAGGCGTCTTCGTCTCCAACATGAAGACAGCCGACACGAACGAGGACAGGACGCTCTCGACGATGGCGCCCTCGCGCAGCATCAGCTCGATGGCATCGGAGCGATAGTTCGGGATCGTCTCGGCCGTATCGTCGCGAACCTGAAGCAGCACATGACACACTCTCGTTCGCTGGAGAGGAGGCATGGATACGTCGCGCTGCCCGAGCGCCTCCAAGGTCTCTTCAGACACAAAGTCTCCAAAGACGGCGCGGAGACGTTTTCTCATGAACCAGCTCATGGCCAATGATAGCCCGGATGAGTGCAAACCCGCCAATCGAAACCGTTGCCGCCGCGCAGAGCCAGCCGCATGGGCGATGGGCGGGCGCCTTGCACACCTGATGCGGTTGGTTCACAACATCCTCCGGAAACGCCCCCGGACAACAACAAGAACACCACCCGAGCCCTGCCCCGTCATGTTCAGCGCCATCGAACGCCCGGCCGGACCGCCGCCCGGCCTCGGCCAGATCATCAGCGATTTCGGTCCGCTCTACGCCTCGCACGGCTTCATCGGCTGGCTGTTCGCGATCACCGGGCCGGTCGCCATCATCCTGTCGGTCGGCGCCAATGGCGGGCTGTCGCAGGCGGAGATCGCGTCGTGGATCTTCGGGGTGTTCTTCATCAACGGGGCGATCACGCTTGCGCTGTCGTGGCTCTATCGCGAGCCTCTGGTGCTGTTCTGGACCATTCCGGGCACCGTGCTGGTCGGCCAGTCGCTGACGCATCTCAGCTTTCCCCAGGTGGTCGGTGCGTTCTACGGCACGGCGCTGCTGATGCTCGTTCTCGGCCTGTCGGGCTGGGTGAAGCGCGCGATGCAATTGGTGCCGATGCCGATCGTGATGGGCATGGTCGCCGGCGTGTTCCTGCGCTTCGGGCTGGATCTCGTCCGTGCCGTCCTTACCGACGTCGCCATTGCCGGGCCGATGGTCGCGCTCTGGCTGCTGCTGACCGCGCTGCCCGCGCTCGGCCGGCGCTGCCCGCCGATCATCGGGGCGCTCGTAGTCGGCACGCTCGCAGCCATCGTATTCGGCAAATACGATCAGAGCGCGACGCTGCAATTCGCGCTGATCCATCCCGTGATCCCGACCCCGTCCTGGTCGCTGGCGGCCATGATCGAGCTGATCGTGCCGCTCGCGGTCACCGTGCTGGTGGTGCAGAACGGCCAGGGCTTTGCGGTGCTGACCGCCGCCGGCCACAAGCCGCCGGTCAATGTGGTGACCGTCGCCTGCGGCATCGGCTCGGCGCTCGCGGCGATGGTGGGCGGCGTGTCGACCTGCCTGACCGGACCGACCAACGCCATCGTCGTCTCCGGCGGCGAGCGCAAGCGCCACTACACCGCGGCGATGGTCGTGGGCGTGCTTGCGCTCGGCTTCGGCCTGCTGGCGCCGACCTTCACCACGCTGCTGCTGATCGCGCCCAAATCATTGATCACCGCGCTGGCGGGCCTCGCCATGCTGCGCGTGTTGCAGACCGCGTTCGTGACCGCGTTCAGGACGAAATTCTCCCTCGGCGCGCTGATCGCCTTCCTCGTCACCGTCGCCGACGTGCCATTGCTCAACATCGGCGCCGCGTTCTGGGGACTCGTCGCAGGCTTTGCGATCTCGTGGCTGCTGGAGCGCGCGGATTTCACCGCCGCATCGGGCGCATAACACGTTGCCGCAGCGCACCACGCGCTGTCGTCGCATCCCCAGCCGAACGGGCACCATGGTGTTGCAGCGCCGCTGGATCGCGCTACACTTCATGACCAAACAAGAAGTCTTCTGGGAGGATATGATGACCGCGATCACGCGCCGCAACATGCTTGCGGGTACGGCAGCAGCAGGCGCGCTGGCGCTCACCGGCCAGCCCGCCTGGTCGGAGCCGCAGTGGAAAAAATATGCCGGCACCAAGCTCGAGGTGATCCTCGCCAAGGGGCCGCGCGGCGACAATCTGCAGAAGAACATCAAGGAATTCACTGCGCTGACCGGCATCGAGGTGGAATCCGAGCAGATTCCCGAGCAGCAGCAGCGCCAGAAGGTCGTGATCGAACTGTCGTCGGGCAAGCCGAGCTTCGACGTCGTCCATCTCAGCTATCACGTGCAGAAGCGGCAGTTCGAGAAGGCCGGCTGGCTCGCCGACATCACCGACATGATGAAGGATCCGAACCTCACCGCGCCGGACCTCGTGCAGAGCGATTTCTCCGCCGCCGGCCTGAGTTACGCCAGCAACGACAAGGGCCGCATGTTCTCGCTGCCATGGTCGGTGGACTACTTCATCCTCTACTATAACAAGGAGCTGTTCGCGAAGAAGGGCGTCGAAGTGCCGAAGACGCTCGACGAGATGGTCACGGCGGCGCAGAAGCTGACCGATGCCAAGGACGGCATCTTCGGCTTCGTCGGCCGCGGCCTGCGCAACGCCAACATGACCCTGTGGACGAACTTCTTCCTCAACTATGGCGGCGAGTTCCTGGACGCCAAGGGCAACATCCTGACCGACGGCCCGGAGGCGGTCGAGGCGACCAAGCTGTATCAGAAGCTGCTGACGACCTGCGCGCCTCCGGGCGTGGCCGGCTTCAACTGGATGGAGTCGATGGCCTCGTTCACGCAAGGGCGCTCGGCGATGTGGATCGACGGCGTCGGCTGGGCGCCGCCGCTGGAGGATCCCAATGCTTCGCGCGTGGTCGGCAAGGTCGGCTACACCGTGGTGCCCGCCGGACCGAAGGGACAGTACTCGGCGACCTATGGCGACGGCATCGGCATTGCGGCGGCGAGCAAGAACAAGGAAGCCGCCTGGCTGCTGTGCCAGTGGCTGGTGTCGAAGCCGCAGGGCGCCCGCCTGGTGCAGGCCGGCGGCGGCGTGCCGTTCCGCAACTCGGTGCTGAACGACCCCGGGGTCCAGAGCGGCGTGAAGATGCCGAAGGAGTGGCTGCAATCGGCGATCGACTCCGGCAAGATCTCCAAGCTCGGCCTGCCCGTGATCATCCCGGTCGCCGAATTCCGTGATCTCGTCGGTGCTGCGTTGACCGCGACGCTGTCGGGCGCCGATCCCGCAACCGAGCTGAAGAAGGCGCACGAGCAGTTCCGCCCGATCCTGGAGCGCAGCGAGAAAGCGTGAGCACGATCGTCGAACAGGCCGGCGCGGCAGCGGACGCCGCTGCGCCGGAACGTGCGTTGCGGCCGCCGTCGTACTGGCCGTTCGTGGTGCCGGCGCTGGTCACCGTGCTCGCGGTGATCATCTTTCCCTGGCTGTTCACGATCTGGATGAGCTTCCAGGAGTGGAAAGTCGGCTCTCCCACGACCTTCGTCGGGCTGTCGAATTATCTCAGGCTGCCGGCCGACCCGCGCTTCGTCGAGTCGGTGGGACACACGCTGTCCTACACGGCCCTCTCCGTGCTGCTGCCGC
Source organism: Bradyrhizobium oligotrophicum (assembly GCA_050641875.1). GTDB lineage: Bacteria > Pseudomonadota > Alphaproteobacteria > Rhizobiales > Xanthobacteraceae > Bradyrhizobium > Bradyrhizobium oligotrophicum_B. Next base: position 3,254,968 of record CP192619.1, on the reverse strand, counting down.
TGCTGCTCGGCACCTTCGCGGCGGTGATCTTCCATGCCCGCTTCCCCGGACGCGGGCTGTTGCGCGCGCTGTTCATCATGCCGATGATGGCGACGCCGGTCGCGATCGCGCTGGTGTGGACCATGATGTTCCACCCGCAGCTCGGCATCCTGAACTATCTCTTGTCGCTCGTCGGCCTGCCGCCGCAGCTCTGGGTGTTCCATCCGGGCACGGTGATCCCCTCGCTGGTGCTGGTCGAGACCTGGCAATGGACGCCGCTGGTGATGCTGATCGTGCTCGGCGGCATCGCCTCGCTGCCGACGGAGCCGTATGAGAGCGCGCAGATCGACGGCGCCTCGACCTGGCAGATGTTCCGCTACATCACTTTGCCGCTGATCATGCCGTTCCTGTTCATCGCCGCGATGATCCGCGCCATCGACGCGATCAAGAGCTTCGACATCATCTTCGCGATCACCCAGGGCGGTCCGGGCTCGGCGTCGGAGACCATCAACCTCTATCTCTACAGCGTCGCCTTCGTCTATTACGACCTCGGCTATGCCTCGGCGATCGCGGTGGTGTTCTTCGCGCTGATCATCGCGCTGACTGCGCTCTTGCTGGTGCTGCGCCGGCGCGCGCAGTGGAATGCGCTGGGGAGCGACACATGAGCGCGCAGACCATCCTCGGCCGGCTCGGGCTCGCGCTCGGCGTCTTCCTGATCGTTTCCCCGGCGATCCTGTTCTTCCTCTGGATGATCTCGCTGTCGGTGAAGTTCGAGGTCGACAACGCCGCCTATCCGCCGGTGTTCTGGCCGGAGCATTTCGCCTGGAAGAACTATGCCGACGTGCTGTCGTCCAACCGCTTCTTCACCTATTTCAAGAACAGTCTGCTGGTGACCGGCGGCGCGACGGCGCTGGCGATGCTGGTCGGCGTGCCCGCCGGCTACGGCATCGCCCGCATGGCCGCGCACAAGTCGGCGATCGTGATCCTGATCGCGCGCATCACGCCGGGCCTGTCCTATCTGATCCCGCTGTTCCTCTTGTTTCAGTGGCTCGGCCTGCTCGGCACCTTGTGGCCGCAGATCATCATCCATCTCGTCGTCACCGTGCCGATCGTGATCTGGATCATGATCGGCTATTTCGAGACCACGCCGATCGAGCTCGAGGAAGCCGCGCGCATCGATGGCGCGACGCGCTGGCAGGTTTTCCGCCACGTGGCATTGCCGGTGGCGAAGCCCGGCCTCGCGGTCGCCTTCATCCTCGCGGTGATCTTCTCCTGGAATAATTTCGTGTTCGGCATCGTGCTGGCCGGGCGCGAGACCCGCACCCTTCCGGTTGCGGTCTACAACATGATCTCGTTCGATCAGCTTTCGTGGGGGCCGCTCGCGGCGGCCGCGCTGATCGTGACCCTGCCGGTGCTGCTGCTGACCGTGTTCGCACAGCGGCAGATCGTGGCCGGCCTGACGGCGGGTGCGGTCAAGGGCGGCTGACGGTTATAATGCATACCAAAGAGAACCTGCGGCGGAATGCCAAACTTGCCTTGGTCAGGCCATAGTCTGCCACTTGGTTACCTGCATGGAACCGGGATTCGCCCCCGCGCCTGACGCGCGCGGCGGCGACCGTGTTGACGGTTTCATCTCGTCTCTGTGCCGGCTCCGTATCAGCCGAATACCACTACGCCGTACGATCGGCCGGCTCCGGATTTGCGCCCCGCCCGGCCCATCGTGCAACCTTTCACCGGCTGAACGCCCGACCGACGAAAGCTTCATGACGTCCGATCGCGACGCCTCCGCGCCAGACCGATTGACTGCCCTGTTGCAGACCGAGCTGCTCGACTCGCCGCCGGAGCCGGGCTTCGATCGCGTCACCCGCTTGACCTCGCGGCTGCTGCAGGCCCCGGCGGCGATCATCGCGCTGGTCGATCGCGACCGGCAGTTCTTCAAGAGCTCGGTCGGCCTGTGCGAGCCGTGGGCGTCGCTGCGCGAGACGCCGCTCAGCCACTCCTTCTGCCAGCACGTCGTGACCTCGGCTCAGCCGCTGGTGATCAGCGACGCCAACGAGCATCCGCTGGTGAAGGACAATCTCGCGGTGCCGGTTCTCGGCGTGATCGCCTATCTCGGCGTCCCCCTGCGGCTGCCGAGCGGCGAGGTGATCGGCGCGCTCTGCGCCATCGATCACGAGCCGCGGCCGTGGAGCGACGACGACATCGCCCAACTCACCGAGCTGAGCGAGATCGTGATGGACGAGATCGCGCTGCGCACCGAGAATGCGCGGCGGCGCACGATCGAGCAGCACCATCGCGTGCTCGTCCATGAGCTCAATCACCGTGTCAAGAACACGCTGGCGCTGGTCGACAGCGTGATCGCGCTCAGCATCCGCGCCGATTCGGCGCTGGCCGAGTTCGGCGAGGTGCTGCGCGGCCGCATCGCCGCGCTGACGCGCAGCCATGCGCTGGCGCTGGATCGCGGCCGCGAGGCGATCGCGCTCAATGAGCTGGTCTGCGCCGAGCTGGCGCCACTGCAAGGCGACCGTGTCGCGGTCGACGGCCCGGCCGTGCCGCTTCCGCCGGGCGTCGCGCTGTATCTGTCGATGGGCCTGCACGAGCTCGTCACCAACGCAGTGAAGTATGGCGCGCTGTCGAACGATGCGGGACGGGTGACGCTGGGCTGGACCCATGCCGGCGGCCGGCTCAAGCTGTCCTGGGAGGAGAATGGCGGGCCGGAGGTTGCTCCACCCGCGCGCAGCGGCTTCGGTTCGCTGCTGTTCGAGCGCATTCTCGGCGCAGCGCTGAAGGGCGAAGTCATGCGCGACTTCGCGCCGGATGGGCTCAGGGTCTCGTTCGACCTGCCGCTCGCGCCATGACGGAATTCAGCCGCGCTGGCCGCGCCTTCGTGTGAGCGTGATCTCGGCCAGGATCGACATCGCGATCTCCTCCGGCGTGATGGCGCCGAGATCGAGGCCCGCCGGGGCCTTGACCTTGTCGAGCAGCGCGGCGTCGATGCCGTCCCTGATGAGCTTGTCGCGCAGGCTGTCCATCTTGCGGCGGCTGCCGACGAAGGCGTGGTAGGCGGCATCGCAGGCGAGCGCGGCGCGCAAACCGGCCTCGTCGCCCTTGCCTTGCGTCGACACCACGACGAAGCGGCGGCCTCCGGCGAGTTGATCCAGCGCGAAGCCATCGATCAGCACGTCGGTCTCCGGGGTCGTGACGAGATCGGACGCCGGCGCCGCCAGTGTCACGTGATAGCCGAGCGGCCGCGCCTGCGCCGCCAGTGCGATCGCCACCGGACTCGCGCCGAGAATGACCAGCGCGGGATGCGGCAGCACCGGCTCGACGAAGATGTCCATCGTGCCCTTGCTCGGGCACATGTTGGAAGCGAAACGCACGCCCTCCTTCGTTTCTCCGGGTTTGACGCCGAGCTCCGCGAGCAGATTGTCCGGCTGCACCGAGACCATGCGCGGGACGCCGTCGGCGAGCGCCTCGCGCGCGGCTTTCAGCACCGCCCCACGCGCGCAGCCGCCGCCGATCCAGCCCGCGACGATGCTGCCGTCGGGGCGGATGATCGCCTTGGCGCCGGCCTTGGCGGCGGTCACCGACACCGTGCGAACGACGGTGGCGAGCACGAAGCTTTCCTCGGCGGCCTTGAGCTGCGCGGCGAGATCGAGCAGTTCGGAAGAGGCGGTCATGTGCTTCTCCTTCGCGGATTGCCGGCGCGCGCTGCTGCGGCAGTGACGGTCTGTTCCCTCCCCCTTGTGGGGGAGGGTTAGGGAGAGGGGCGGCTTGCACCGGAGTCCGTGGTACCCCCTCCCCAACCCTCCCCCACAAGGGGGAGGGAGCGCACCGCCGATGCTGCAAAAGACTGCCTCGCACTCACACCGATTAGGTCGTTCGCCATCCTCACAACCTCGCCAGGTAAGGCTCCAGCGCCGCCAGCGAATTCAGCGTATGCGCGGGCGCGTAGAGATCGACATGCGGCAGCGCGGCCTTGATGCCGCGCGCTTCCGGCGCGTAGCCGTCCCAGCCGAGCATCGGATTGAGCCAGACGATGCGGCGGCAGCGGCGGCTCAGCTGCGCCATCTCGCGGCCGAGCAAGGCTGGATCACCGGTGTCGTAGCCGTCGGAAACGATCATCACGCAGGTGCGCGAATGGATGACGCGTGGCGCGTGCCAGCGGTTGAACGTCGCCAGGCTCTCGCCGATCCTGGTGCCCCCGCCGGCGCCCTGCGCCATCATCGAAAGACGGTCGAGCGCCCGCGCGGCATCCTTCTCCTTCATCGCATCGGAGACATAGGCAAGCCGAGTGTGAAACAAGAACGCTTCGGCCTCGCGAAAGGCGTCGAGCACGCCGTGAATGAAGCGCAGGAACACCGCGGTGTAGGGACTCATCGAGCCGGAGGCGTCCTAGCAACACCACCAGCCGCAACGGCTTGTGCTTGCGGCGGCGATGCACCAGCGCGATCGGCACGCCGCCATGGCTGATATTGCGATGGATGGTGCGGCGCAGGTCGAGCCGCTCGCCCGACTTCCGCTGCTGATCACGCCGCGTCAATCGCGTCCGCATCGCCTGGGCGAGCCGCGCCGCGGCCTCATGCGCCAGCGCGACCTGGTCGGGATCGGCAAGCTTGCGAAAGTCGGTGTCGCTGATGGCGGCGACGCGCGAGGCGCCTTCGCGCACGCCCTCGCCGCCCGCGTCGCGCGGGATCTCGTCAGAGGGAATCTGATCGGTCGCGCCGTGAGGCTCCGGCTGAGCGGCATTCGCATCCTGCAGACTCTTCAGGGACGGGCTGTTCGCTCTCGCCGTCGAGCCGGAGACCAGCGAGCGCGAGCGCACGCGCCTGCCGAGCCAGAAGGCGTCGAATAGGCCGTCGAAGCGATCCCATTCGCTCTTGCGTGCCGAAAACAGATGCTTGAACGCAGAGCGCAGCAGGCCGGGCTTATCGGCATAGCCCGCACTCATCACTGCAGCCGCGTCCTGCCCCTCCGCGAGGCCGACTGCAAAGCCGTTGTCGCGCAGCGTCTTGAGAAATGCACCGAGGCGGCCCGCGACGAGCCGCGCCACCGCGTCCATGTCCTCGTGGTCGGGTGTGGCGCCACAGCAGCTCATGCGACCTTCCCCAGCAGCCGCGCGCGCGACCTCGCGGGTGATGCGCGAACGGTCCTCATGGGTCTTGAGCAGGCACATCAAGGTGTCATGCACCATCTCCGGCTGGTCCTTGAGATCGCGCACGTCGAGCCCGACCAGTGCCGCCGCCCAGTCCAGCGTCTCGGCGACGCCGGGCACCTTGCGCAGTTCCTCCTTGCGCAAGGATTCGACGAGGCGCGCGATCTGCAGGGCCAGTTGCGCCGAGGCGCCGTCGATCCGCGCCAGGATGATGCGTGCCTCGCGGTCGACATCTGGATAGTCGACGTAGTGATAGAGGCAGCGCCGGCGCAGCGCGTCGGACAGTTCGCGGGTGCCGTTGGAGGTCAGCACCACATGCGGGATGCTGATGGCCTTGATGGTGCCGAGCTCAGGAATCGATATCTGGAAGTCCGACAGCAGCTCCAGCAGGAACGCCTCGAACTCGTCGTCGGCGCGGTCGATCTCGTCGATCAGCAGCACCGGCGACGTGGCGCGGCGGATCGCCGAAAGCAGCGGTCGCTCCAGCAGATACTTCTCGGAGAAGATCTGGTCCTCGATGGTGTCCGGCTGGCCGCGATGCGCCTCGATCGCGAGCAGCTGGCGCTGGTAGTTCCACTCGTACAGCGCGGCGCTCTGGTCGAGACCCTCATAGCATTGCAGCCGGATCAGCTCGGTGCCGTGCACGCAGGCGAGCGCCTTGGCGACCTCGGTCTTGCCGACCCCGGCCTCGCCTTCCAGCAGCAGCGGCCGCTTGAGCAGGTGCATCAGCGCGATCGCGGTCGCAAGCTCGCCGTCGGCGATGTAGCCGCAGGCGGAGAGCGATTGTGCGATGTCGTCGCGGGTTCTCATACCGTTTTAATTCTCGCTGTCACGGCAAAGCCGGTGCGTTCCCTCCCCTTGTGGGGGAGGGTCAGAGAGGGGAAGCCACAAGCGACACTGCCGCCGGAGACCCCCACCCCCAACCCCTCCCCGCAAGGGGGAGTGGACTGCCGATGCCGTTATAGCTTCACTCTCTCCGCGTCATTGCGAGCGAAGCGAAACAATCCAGGATGGCGGGCGGGACTCTGGATTGCTTCGTCGCTTCGCTCCTCGCAATGACGATGGTGTTCTTTGATCTGGCCTACGCCAACACACCCAAATTCTTCGCCGCCTGCCAGTTACGCCAGAAGTCGTGCGGCATCTGGATGTGCGTCGCGCCCAGGAAGGAGAACGCGTCATTGACCGCATTGGAGAACGCCGGCACACCGCCGACATTGGGGCTTTCGCCGACGCCCTTCGCGCCGATCGGATGATGCGGCGACGGCGTGACGGTGAAGTCGGTCTCCCAATGCGGCGTCTCCACCGCGGTCGGCATGAAGAAGTCCATGAACGAGCCGGTGACGACATTGCCCTCGGCATCGTAGCGGATCTCCTGGCCCATCGCGATGGCGAAGGCTTCGGTGAGGCCGCCATGGATCTGGCCCTCGATGATCATCGGGTTGATGCGGGTGCCGCAATCGTCGAGCGCGTAGAAACGCCGGACCTTGTAGACGCCCGTGTCGACGTCGATGTCCATGACGCAGAGATAGGCGCCGAACGGATAGGTCATGTTGGGCGGATCGTAGTAGCTCACCGCCTCCAGTCCCGGCTCCATGCCCGGCGGCACCGAGTTGTACGCCGCCCAGCAGATGTCCTTCATCGACATCACCTTCTCCGGCAATCCCTTGACCCGGAAGCCGTCGATGTCCCATTCGAGATCGTCCTCATGGACCTCGAGCTTGTAGGCCGCGATCATCTGCGCCTTGGCCTTGATCTTGCGCGCGGCCATCGCGATCGCAGCACCCGCGACCGGCGTCGAGCGCGAGCCGTAGGTGCCCAAGCCGTAAGGAGCGGTGTCGGTGTTGCCCTCCTCGACCATGATGTTGTCGGCGGGGATGCCGATCTCGCTGGCGATGATCTGCGCCCAGGTGGTCTCATGGCCCTGGCCCTGGCTCTTGGACCCCACGCGCGCAATGCCGGCGCCCGTCGGATGCAGCCGGATCTCGCAGGAGTCGAACATCGCGATGCCCAGGATGTCGCAATTCTTCGACGGGCCGGCGCCGACGATCTCGGTGAAGAACGACACGCCGATGCCCATGATCTCGCGGGTCTCACCGCGCTTGAACGCGGCGCGCTTCTCGGCCTGTTCCTTGCGGAGACCGGGATAGTCCACGCTCTCCATCATCTTGCGCATCGCGGTGTGATAGTCGCCGGAATCATATTCCCAGCCCAGCGCCGAGTGATAGGGAAACTGCTCCGGCTTGACGAAGTTCTTCAGCCGCAGTTCGGCCGGGTCCATGCCGAGCTTCTGCGCCAGAATGTCCATGCCGCGCTCGATGCAATAGGCCGCCTCGGTGACGCGGAACGAGCAGCGATAGGCGACGCCGCCCGGCGCCTTGTTGGTGTAGACGCCATCCACGCTGAGATGCGCGACCGGGAAGTCGTAGGAGCCGGTGACGATGTTGAAGAATCCGGCCGGCCATTTCGACGGATCGGCGCAGGCATCGAAGCCGCCGTGGTCGGCGAGCACGTGGACGCGCAGGCCGGTGACCTTGCCGTCCTTGGTGGCCGCGATCTCGGTCGTCATGTGATAGTCGCGCGCGAACGCGGTGGCGGTGAGGTTCTCGATGCGGTCCTCGACCCATTTCACCGGCTTGCTCGTCACGATCGAGGCCACGGCCGCGCAGATGTAGCCGGGATAGGCGCCGACCTTGTTGCCGAAGCCGCCGCCGATGTCGGGCGCGATGACGTGGATCTTCTGCTCCGGGATCTTCGCGATCAGCGACACCACGGTGCGGATGACATGCGGCGCCTGGAACGTGCCCCAGATCGTCAGCTCGCCCTTGATCTTGTCGAACGAGCAGACGCACTGGCAGGTCTCCAGCGGCGACGGATGGGTACGGTGATAGGAGATCATCTCCTTGATGGTGACGTCGGCCTTGTTGAACGCGGCGTCGGTGAGCTCCTTGTCACCGACGCTCCATTCGAAGATGTGGTTGTGATGCTTGCGCGGTCCGTGTGCGCCAGAGGTCTTGCCGGCGAGGTCCTCGCGCAAAACGGGCGCGTCCGGATCCATCGCCTTGAACGGGTCGACCAGCACCGGCAGCGCCTCGTACTCGACGACGACCTTGGCGACGCCGTCATCGGCGGCATAGCGGTCGGTGGCGACGACGAAGGCGACCTCCTGGTTCTGGAACAGCACCTTGCCGTCGGCGAGCACCATCTGCACGTCGCCGGCCAAGGTCGGCATCCAGGCGAGGTTGACGGTCTTCAGGGTCTCGGCGGTGATGACCGCGAGCACGCCGGGGACTTTCAGCGCCTCCTCGGTGTGGATCGCCTTCACCCGCGCATGGGCATGTGGCGAGCGCACGAAGTCGCCATGCAGCATGCCCGGCAATTTGACGTCATCGACGTAGTTGCCGCGTCCTTGCGTGAAGCGGATGTCCTCGACGCGCTTGCGCCGGCACCCCATGCCTTCGAGCGCGGCTTCGCGTTGTTCCCGCGTGGGAGTCATGTCGTTCATTCCGCGGCCTCCTGGAATTCAACGCCGTTGATCTTGGCGGCGGCGTATTGGATCGCCTTGACGATGTTCTGATAGCCGGTGCAGCGGCAGATGTTGCCGGAGATGCCGGCGCGGATCTCGGCCTCGGTCGGGGACGGATTCTCCTGCAGCAGCCGGTGCGCGCGAAGAATCATGCCGGGCGTGCAAAAGCCGCATTGCAGGCCGTGCATCATGCGGAAGCCTTCCTGCAGCGGCGACAGCGTGCCGTCGGCATTGGCCATGCCCTCGATCGTGGTGATCTCGCAGCCGTTGGCCTGCACCGCAAGCATGGTGCAGCTCTTCACGCTCATGCCGTCGATGTCGATCGTGCAGGCGCCGCAATGGCTGGTCTCACAGCCGATATGGGTGCCGGTGAGTTGCGCCTGCTCGCGCAGGAAATGGACCAGCAGCGTGCGCGGCTCGGCGAGGCCTTCGACCTCGCTGCCGTTCACCTTCATCGTGATATGGGTTTTGGGCATTCGTTGCTCCGTCCAGAAATTGCAGAATTAGGACCGGCTGGATCCGCGATCTCGGTGCGCTCCCCTCCCCCTTGCGGGGAGGGGTTGGCGGTGGGGGTCCACAGCGGCAGTGTCGCTCGGGGCTCCCCCTCCCCAACCCTCCCCCACAAGGGGGAGGGAGAAGACTGTGCTCGCGGCGACCGCGACGAAAGGCAGAACTGATGACTTCTACTTGGCCCGGCTCGCCGCGCGCTGCAGGGCGCGCATCACCATGATGCCGCCGACGTGCGTGCGGTACTCGGCCGGGCCGCGGGCGTCGGAGGCCGGCTGCATGATCGCCCTCGCCGCAGTCGCCGCCGCCTTAAGCGTGGCATCGTCGAGCGTGGTGCCGATCACGGCATTCGCCGCGTCGGTCGCCAGCAGCGGCGTCTCGTGCAGATTGGTCAGTGCGATCACGCACGTCGCAACCTTGCCGCCGGCCATCGTCAGCATCACGGCGGCTGCGGCCGTCGCATAATCGCCGACCTTGCGCTTCAGCTTCTCGTAGGCGTAGCCGTGCCCCGCAGCCGGAACCGGGATGCTGATGCCGGTCAGGATCTCGCCGGGCTCGAGCGCGGTGAAATAGGCGCCCTGGTAAAACTCCCGCGCCGCGACCTCACGGGCGCCGTTCGGCCCCTCCAGGCGGTAGCTTGCATCGAGCGCCAGCATCAACGCCGGCATGTCGTTGCCCGGATCGCCATTGGCAACATTGCCGCCGAGCGTGCCGCGGTAGCGCACCTGCGGATCGGCGATCAAGAGTGCCGTTTCGTGCAGGATCGGCAGGCTGGTTCCAATGTCGGCGGACGCGAGCAACTCGGCCTGGGTCGTCATCGCACCAATCGCGATGCGGTCGCCGTCGCGGCAGATGCCCTTCAGTCCCGCAATGCCGTGCAGATCGATCAGATGCGCGGGGGTCGCCAGCCGCAGCTTCATCATCGGCAGCAGGCTGTGGCCGCCGGCGAGCGGTCGTGCATCGTCGCCGAGGTCGGCGAGCAGCTTGATCGCATCGCTGACGCTCGCCGGCCGGTGATAGTCGAACGGGCCAGGAATCATGACGTTTCCTCTCCTGTGCAAGCCTGCCTTGTCGGCAAGGTCGTCGCGTGGTTGCGGCCGGCGTTCATGCTGCGAGAGCGACGAACGCGGACGCATCGCGGATTGGGGCGGAGCGTCGATCGGGATCGCTGGCCGCGCAACGAAGTCGGCACGGAGAGCGGTGAAATCGCACGAAATGCGGCTGGCCGCGCACGAATTGCGTCAGCGAGGGCGACCCAATCGCGCGAGTGACGGCGTGAGCGGCCGCGCGAGACGCGCGCGGTGTTGCATATGTTGCGGAGAATGGCGGCGCTCTGTTGCAGCCGCGAAATGAATGCTGAGCTCAGGCCGGCCGCCGCAGCCCGAGCCGCGCCTTGACCTCGGCGACCTTGGCGCGGCTCACCGGCACGCGCGGCTTCGAGGGGCCATCGAGCTCGATGATCGCGCCCTCGCCTTCGCGACCGACGTAGATCACATGCTCGATCGCGACGATGTGACTGCGGTGCACGCGGATGAAGCGGCCGGGGTCGAGCTGCGCCTCGGCCTCGGAGATCGACCATGGGCACATCCGCTCGCGGGTGCCGTCGTGGATCCGCGTGTAGTGCGCATCGGCGCGCACGCTGCGCACGTCCCCGGCATCGATGAAATGGGTGCCGTTGGCGCCCTCCAGCGGCAATCGCGCCGCGGTCGCGCGCGGCGGCTGGCCGATGCCGCCCAGCGGCGCCGCCGTCGCACGGCTCGTAGTGGCGACCTCGACCACCGGCTCGGCCGCCGTCGCGGCCGGCTCCGGCGCCAATTGCGGCGAAGCCTCGGCAACGGCCGGCATCGGCTGCGATTGACGGCGCGGGTCCGGCACCAGCGACAGCAAAAATCCGGCGGCGATGACGAAGCACAGCACGGCGACGACGATCGCGAGCGCTTGCGGCGACGCAGCAAGTCCTGCTGCGGCGTGATGGTGTCCCTCGCCCGCGGGAACGACATGCATTCCCAGCATCGCCGTGTAATGCATGCCGGACACGGCGATGCCGAACGCAACCGCGCTGATGGCGAGCCGTAGCCCGTCCTGCCGCGCCAGGAAGATGCGCAGGCCGCCATAGGCAGCGCCGATCGCAATCGCCACCGACAGCGCCACCAGCGCCGGATCATGCCTCAACCCGAACGAGCCGGACAGGCCGTGCATGCCGACATAATGCATGCTGGCGATGCCGGCGCCGAGCAGCAGCGCGGAAGGGACGACGCGCCGGGGGAGGGATCGCCGATGCTGACGAAGAACAGCGAGATGCCGATCACGAGCGCGCAGATCAGGAACGAGATGATGGTCGGCAGCACCAGATAGACGGCATCGGGCGGCAGTGGCGCCGCCATCATGCCCACGAAATGCATGGTCCAGATGCCCACGGCCAGAATGCCGGCGGCGCCGGACAACAGCACGCGCGCATTCTCTCCCGGCCCGCTGCGGATGCGCGCGGTGAGACTGAAACCGGTATAGCCACCCAGGCTCGCGATCACGACCGAGAGCGCGACGAGATAAGGATCGTATCCTTCGATCATCCTTGTCGGCCGCCCGTCGCCACGGGCCAGCCTCCTCCCGCGGATGTTTTACAGGTGCGGCGAGGCGAATGACAACACAAGGCGATGAGCGCGAGGAGGCGTGATGTCGCTGGGGGGCAAGCGAGGGCGGCAAGCTTGATTGGCGTGGCGCCAGACGTTGGATTCGAGCTTGAGCGGCGAACGCGGTGAGCTCCCCTCCCCTTGCGGGCAGGGGTTGGGGGTGGGGGTCCACGAGTCGTGCTTTAGCTGACGATCAATCGAATTCTGCGGAGCACGACGGCAACGACTCGCATCATCGAGTCCGTCCTAAATCGCTAAATGCAACGGTGCGCATCACCAAGTTCAGCGCCCGGAGACCCCCACCCCCAACCCCTCCCCGCAAGGGGAGGAGCAGACTGCCATCGCGGTGAGAGCTCGAATCCCAACACCGAGGGGGTGTGGCCGGCACAGCCAGCCACACGGTCGCTCCCTCAGACAATCCCGGCTGCGACCTGGCTGCGCAGCCGCTCCAGGCTCAGCAAGGTTTCCGCGCAGGCCGTCGCCACCTCGATGCCCTTCGTCGCGAAATGCTTGCGGAAGAACTCGAAATGCGCCTGCGTCTCGTGGAATTGCTGCGGGGTCAGCACCGCGGAGAACACCGGCACCTCGGTGCGCAATTGCACGTCCATCAGCGCCTTGATGACGGTGTCGGCGACGAACTCGTGGCGGTAGATGCCGCCGTCGACGACGAGCCCGGCCGCGACGATGGCGGTGTAGCGCCGCGTCTTGGCCAGGAGCTGCGCATGCAGCGGGATCTCGAACGAGCCCGGCACCTCGAAGACGTCGACACGATCGCGCGGGATGTGGCGCGCCTCGATCTCGTCGAGAAACGCCACGCGGCATTCGGCGACGACGTCGCGATGCCAGGCCGACTGCACGAAGGCGACGCGCTGCGGCTTGCTGAAGCGCGGATGCGACGGCGCCGGTGGCGGCTCGTCGGGCGGAGACGCGACCGGCGTATCCGCCGGCGGCGACGTTGCTGCGGTGAGGGTGTCGGTGGGGGTATCAGTAGGCGCGTCTTGCAACATCTGATTCATGGTTGTCCTCGTCAGAGACCAGAATCAGGGCACACGGAACGACGACGCCCCCACGCTGACATGCGCGGGGTGCCGGGACCCGTTCTCTTTCATCCGGACTGTGACCGTCGGCTTCGGAATCGCACCGAATCTGCTGACCCTTCTCTGCGCGACGCGTTCCGGAGAACAGAATTCTCCAGGCCGTGCCTTGCCGGGAAGGCGCTCGCGGGCTCGCGCTCGACCGAGAACGCTTACCGCCGGTGGGGAATTTCGCCCCGCCCTGAGAACATCGGCCGCCCGGATGGACGGCCTGAACGAACTATGCAGGCGGTCGGCGGCCGCGGCAAGGCCTCGCGCCCGCGGTCCACGACGGGCGGCCATGCAGCCGCTCGCGGCCTTTTCCCGCGGCCAAATCGGCCCCGAGGGGGATTTGCGGCGAATCCGACTCCGTTTTGTTCTCATTCGGCCATGATTCCACAGGCCGGACAGGAGTTGTGGACGAAGCGGTGTTTGGCTGTGGACGGACTCACCCCCGTTGCGCAGATTCCGCAAATCACATCAGTTTGTCCTCGCACGCCCGGGGTACCTCCGGGACTGCAAGCCGGGTCTCGAAGCGCCGCGAGGGCGTGGGCCGGGTCGCCGCGTATGTACCAACGAGATCAAGAAGACGAGGTCGAGACGGCATGTCCCTGCTCGAAAGCACTATCGATTCCGCAGATCATCCGCTGAGCGTGGTCGAGACCATTGCGGCCGACAACAACTGGATGTTCGAGCGTTCCGGCGAGGACGAGATCACGATCGCCTCCAAGGGCCAGTGGACCGACTATCAGCTCTCCTTCACCTGGATGGCGGAGATCGAGGCGCTGCATCTGGCCTGCGCCTTCGACATGAAGATCCCCGAGGCGCGCCGTGCCGAGGTGCAGCGGCTGATCGCCGCGATCAACGAGCAGCTCTGGCTCGGCCATTTCGACATCTGGACCCACACGGGCATGGTGATGCACCGCCAGGCCCTGGTGCTGCCCGGCGGGATCACCGCGTCGGGACTGCAATGCGAGAGCATGCTGGCCGGCGCCATCCACGCCTGCGAGCGCTATTTCCCGGCCTTCCAGTTCGTGGTCTGGGCCGGCAAGTCGACCCAGGAGGCCATGGCCGCCGCGCTGTTCGATACCGAAGGCGAGGCGTAAGGCTGCGCTCTCTCGACACGCTCGATGTCGTCCCGGCCCTGAGCCGGGACCCATACCGCGTGATCTCGATGTGGCGCACGACGCTTGTCGGTCTACCCTCACTCCCCTAGAACCACCTGCGATTATGGATCCCCGCGTTCGCGGGGACGACAGCTCTTGTGCGGTGACTCCCGTGGGCAACAACGAACTCCAACAGACCACCGGCACCATCGTGCTGGCCGGCGCCGGCAAGATGGGCGGGGCGATGCTGACCGGCTGGCTGGCCGGCGGGCTCGACCCGGCGCGGGTGGTGGTGATCGAGCCGATGCCGTCGGCCGAGATCACTGCGCTGGGGGCCAGGGGCGTCCGCCTCAATCCGACGGCGACTGCGCTGGCCGAGGTCGTCATCGTTGCCGTCAAGCCGCAGATGTTCCCCGAGGCCGGCCCCGCCTTGAAGCCGTGGGTCGGCGATACGACGCTGGTGCTGTCGATCATGGCCGGCACGCCGATTGCGAGCCTGCAGCACACGCTCGGCGGCGCGGTGGTGCGCGCGATGCCGAACACGCCCGCCGCGATCGGCCGCGGCATTACCGTGGCGGTGCCGGCCGGCAATGTCGGCCACGCGCAGCGCGCGCTCACCGACGCCCTGCTGCGCGCCACCGGGGCGGTTGAATGGGTCGACCAGGAGGCGCTGATGGACGCGGTGACCGCCGTGTCCGGCTCAGGTCCCGCCTATGTGTTCCTGCTCGCCGAGGAGCTCGCCCGCGCCGGCGTCGCCGCCGGCCTGCCCGAGTCCCTGGCGACGACGCTCGCCCGCCACACCGTGTCGGGCGCCGGCGAGCTGCTGCGCCAATCGGACCTGCCGTCCGCCACGCTGCGCCAGAACGTCACCTCGCCCGGCGGCACCACCGCCGCGGCGCTGGCGGTGCTGATGGGAGCCGACGGCTTCCAGCCGCTGCTGACCAAGGCGGTCGCCGCGGCCACGGCGCGCTCGAAAGAGCTCGCGAAGTAGACAACGGCGAGCTGACAGCTCAGCGCGACGGCGTCGGCGGCCCGCCATGCTGCTGGCGCCATTGCAGGAACTGGCGGAACAGGGCGCTGCGCTCGGTTGGATCGTTCGACAGCTGTCCGCCGCTCTGGCGCACGAAGCTCTCGAACTGGGTCTGCTGGACGTCGGCGACCTGCGGCCGCGGCACCATGTTGTGCGCCAGCAGCCACTCTTCCGCGGCCTTGAACCGCTTCCAGTTCGGGATGGCGGCAACGATGCTCGACTCCCGCCATTTCGGATGGCGCGGCGGCTTCATGAACTCGTCGTAGTTGGCGAAGAACGCCTCGACGAAGCGCGCCACCTTTCGGTAGCGCTCGGTATGCTCCGGCCAATTGTAGCTGACGAGCAACATGCCGATCGCCACCGTCTCGATCGTCTCGCCGGGGTTGAGCAGGTTCGGATATTCCTCGGAGGACAATGTCGTCGGCAGATAGAGGTCCTGCAGCCGGCGGTCGTAGGGGATCGTCACCAGGTGCAGCGCGCGGTTGTCGTTCCTGATGTTGCGGGCGAGCTGGAACACCTTGCCGGTGGAGACGATGTACGCGTCGGCCTCGCCGTCGATCAGCTTCTGGATCGATTTGGCGTCGTCCGTCGCGTAGTCGAACGAGGCCGTCAGGCCGAGCCGGTTGAAGATCACGCGCGCGGAATAGAAGCCGACATCCGTCGGCGCGATGATGCGCTTGCCGTTGAGATCGAAGATCGAGCGGATCGAGGAGCGCGCGATGACATGGATCTCGTTGTGATAGAGCCGCGCGATGTAGCGGAGCTGTGACGTGATGTCGGGGATGCCGTATTGCAGGCGGTAGAATTCGGGCACGTCGGCGGCGACCGCGCCCATGTCGATGCTCTTCAGGAACAGAATATCGGAGACGTTGCGCACAGGTCCCTTGCCGAGCACCGGCAGCACGCGGACGTTGGTCTGATCATCGAGCACGCGCGCCATGTCCGAGCCGAACACGGAGGTGGCGCCGCCGGCCGGCGCGGTGATGATGGTAACGGTGCCGTCATTGACGTCGTTCGGGTTGGGCAGCCGCCACACATCCGGGCCGCTGCCGGGCGCGGGCGACAGCGACGCCGGCAGGCCGGCGGGACGTGGCGGCGCCGGAATCGCAGGCGCGCCGTTCGGCCGGGCGGCCGGGGCGACGGGCACGATGATGGAGCGGGTCGTCGCCGGGCGCTGCAGCTGCGGCGGTTGTTGTTGGAGCTGCGGCCACGCCTGCGCCGACACCTGGCTCATCATGAGTCCGGCTGCGAGCGCGGCGAGCGCGACTTGCGAAGCTGCCTTCGTGACGATGGACATAGCGCAACGGCCTCCTGCACCATCGCGATGCCGCCGCAGCGTTCTCGACCGGTCCGGAGCATTCACCTCGATGCCTGCCTGCGTCAGGCATGCGACGGGCGACCGCGGCCTCGGCTGAGACCTAGCGACAACCAACCTCGCGATGCGGAGCGCGCCCGAGGCCAAATGGCCACGATCGGCTCCGATCGAGTTCCATAGTTGCGTGAGGTGATTCGATCGATTTGCGGCAGCCGCCGGGATTTTGTATGACGGCGTGCATATAAGCCGGATATTGGACTCCGGCTGTGGCTCCCGCGCAACGCCTCTTGTTTCAGGCTGCCAGCCGGTGTTGCCGTCGGGCCAGGATCAGCAGCGTCACGACGATGGCGAGGTTCAGGCCATTCCACGCGATGCCGTTGGCGAAGGCCGCCGAATAGGACCCCGTGGCGTCGAAGATGACGCCCGAGACCCAGCCGCCGAACGACATGCCGAACACCGACGCGAAGATGATGATGCCGACCCGCGTGGCGGCCTCGCGCGCCGGCATCGCCTCGCGCACGATGATCGCATAGCTCGGCACGATGCCGCCCTGGAACAGGCCGAACATGCCCGAGATCAGATAGAGCGACGTCAGGCCATCGAAGAACAGATAGAACAGAAGCGCAAAACCCTGCGCCAGCGAGCCGATCAAGAGCGTGCGCATACCGCCGATGCGATCGGCGAGAAAGCCGGAGCCGATCCGGCTGACGATGCCGAGCGCCATCATCAAGGACAGCATCTGCGCACCGACGGCGAAGCCGTAGCCGAGATCGCCGCAATAGGCGACGATGTGCACCTGCGGCATCGCCATCGCCACGCAGCAGGCGATCGCGGCGATGCTGAGCAGCACGGTCAGCGCATTGGTGGAGATCGGCAGCTCCAGTTGCGGCGGCGCCGCGCCGGCATGGTTCTGCGCGCCGGCACCGTCCATGCGGGCGCGCAACACCAGCAGCAGCGCGCTCATCGTCACCGCACAGAAGACGCCGAGCGCGACATGGCTGGCGCGCCAGCCGATCTGCTGCACGCCCCAATTCACCAGCGGCGGCCACACCGTGCCGGCGACATAGTTGCCGGAGGCGACGATGGTGACGGCGAGGCCGCGATAGCGCACGAACCAGTGCGACGCCTCCGCCATCAGCGGCGCAAAGGTCACGGACGAGCCGAGCCCGATCAGGAAATACACCGCCTGAAACTGCCACAGCGTCACCGACGCGCCGGCGAGCAGATAGGCCGCGGCGGTCGTCGCGATGCTGAGCGCCATCGCGGTGACGATGCCGAAGCGGTCGGTGATGCGGCCGACGACGACGCCGCCGAGGCCGAAGCCGAACATCGTCAGCGTATAGGCCAGCGAGACCGCGCCCCGGCTGGCGGCGAACTCGGCCTGCACGACCGGCAGAACGACGACGACGGTCCACATCCCCGCGCCGCCGATGGACCCGATGACGAGCGCAAGCGCCAGCCGCGCCCAGGCCTGGCGCGAGTCCGGAATGAAATGAGGCGCTTCCTCGAATCTTGTGTTGGGTCCGTGCACGATGCCAGCAACTTCGTTGCCGCACCGCATCAGGTCAAGCCACATTGCTGCGGCAATGGGCATGCAGAAGCAGCGCAACAGGAGGGATCTGGACGATCAGGGTCCGGCCCTCTTGGCGGCGCGGCGCTTTATCATTAGGTTGCGCGCCGGATTGGAGTGATTTGGGCGCGCATGTCCTTCGGACTGACACGGAAGATGCTGATGGTGGCAGGACGGCTGCTCGTCCTCGCCTATCTCGTCTGCGTGCTCAGCCCGGGCGTTGCGCTCGCGCTCGGCGACGGGGCGCCCTGTCTCGACGAGACCGCCGCTGCCGCTGCGATCTCCCGTCATGATGCGGCTCATCACGAGATGATCATGGCGGCGATGCCGCAGACCATTGCGGCGCACGCCCATCATCATGATCGCCCTGTCACAGACGCCGGGATGCAGGCTCCGGCTCCCACGCCGTCGCACCACGATCATGGCAAGATGCCGGGCCCCTGCTGCACCATGATGTGCGCGGTGGGTCTGGCTGCCGCGCTGCCGGCGGTCGCCCTTCCCGCTTCGCTCGCCGCCACCAGCGTCACCCCGCGCGACGAAGGCCTGCCCGGCCGCACGCCGCAGCGCCTGTATCGGCCCCCCATCGTCCTGGTCTGAGCGAAACACGCCGGCTTCGCGCGCAGGTGGCGCGCGGCCGCTCGCGATTCATCGACAGACCAAGGATCCCTCATGTTGTCGCAATCCATGGCGACGCCCGCTGCCGCATGTCCGGCGCGGCGCAGCCTGCCATTCTCCGTAGCCGTCAGCGCATTGACACTGCTTGCCGCGGCGAGCCTCACCGCCTGCCAGCCGCGCACGGTCGCATTGGCCGGGGTTGATCCGGCCGATCCGGCGGCGAACGTCGCGCCCGTGCGAATGTCGCGGGTCGTCGGGCCCTACACGCCGCTGCGCCCGGCGGCGCCGGCCGCCTGGGGCCAGCGCACCGACCCCGGCGCACCGCGCCCTGAGCCGAGCCGCTAGGAGCGCCACATGCAGGGGATCATCAGGCTCGCGGCGCTCGCCGCGGCACTCGCGCTCGCAGGCTGCGCCTCGTTCTCGCCGGACGGCGGCATGAGCGCCGTCGCGGACATCACCGGCCACGCCACCGGCAAGGAGGTCGCCTCCGTGAGAGCCATTGACGACGCCGAGCGCGTCCGCGACGCGACGCGCCGGCTGCTCGCCCGGCCCTTGTCGGCCGACGCCGCCGTGCAGGTCGCGCTGTTCAACAACAAGGGCCTGCAGGCCGCCTACAATGTGCTTGCGCTCAGCGAAGCGGACATGGTCGAGGCCAGCCTGCCGCCGAACCCGACCTTTTCCCTGATGCGCATCAGCGGCGACGGCGCGCTGGAGGCCGAGCGCCAGGTCGCCGGCGACATCCTGGCGCTCGCCACCTTGCCGCTGCGCTCGGAGATCGCGCGCGAGCGGTTTCGCCAGGCCCAATTGAAGGCGGCGCTGGCGACACTGCGGCTCGCCGCGGAAGTGCGCCGCGCACATGTGCGCGTCGTCGCCGCCAACGAACTGGTGGCCCTGCTAGTCGAGGCGCAATCGGCCGCGGAAGCGACCGCGAAGCTCGCCTCGAGGCTCGGCGAGACCGGCGCGCTCAACCGGCTCGACCAGGCCCGCGAGCAGGTGTTCTATGCCGAGATCACGGCCGAGCTCGCCACCGCGCGCCGCGCGGCGGGAAGCGCCCGCGAGCGGCTGATCCGGCTGATGGGCCTGTGGGGCGACGATCTCGCCTTCCGCCTGCCCGACCGGCTGCCCGCGCTGCCGCGGCGCCCGCTGAGCCAGCCCTTCGTCGAGGCCGATGCCGTCGGCCATCGCATCGATCTGCAGATCGCCCGCCTCGAGCTCACGGCGCTCGCCGCCTCGCTTCAGCTCACCGACGCCACGCGCTTCGTCACTTTGCTCGATCTCGCCGGCCTCGACCGCAAGACCGTCGAACCGGACGGCCGCATCATCCGCGAGCGCGGCTACGACGTGCAGTTCCAGATCCCGATCTTCGACGGCGGCGAGGTGCGCGTGCGGCAGGCGGCCGAGACCTACAACATCGCCTTCAACCGCCTGACCGAGCGCGCCGTCACCGTCCGCTCCGAGGCCCGCGACGCCTATCGCAGCTACCGCGCCGCTTTCGACATCGCCGGCCATTACGCCCGCGAGGTGCTGCCGCTGCGCCGGATCATCAGCGAGGAGATGCAGCTGCGCTATTCCAGCATGCAGGTCGACATCTTCGCGTTGCTGGTCGAGGCGCGGCAGCGCCTGGCCTCGCGCCGCGCCGCGATCGACGCCGTCAGAGACTTCTTCCTCGCCGAGGCCGAGCTGTCGGCCGCCGTCAATGGCGGTGGCACCGGCGGCGAAGACAGCGCACAGCAGACCGCGAGCGCGCTCGCGCCAAGCAACGACTGAGAGGAGAGCCAACATGTTGTCACGCCGAACCCTGCTCGGCTCCGCGGCACTGGCCGGCGCCTCCGCCGTCTCCAGCCGCGTCCAGGCTGCTGCCATTCCCGAGGCGCCGACCATGGACAAGGCCGTGATGCAGCCGCCGCTGCATCCCTCCGCCGGCCCGGACTATCAGCCGGTGGTCACGCTCAACGGCTGGTCGCTGCCGTTCCGCATGAACGGCGACTGGAAGGAATTCCATCTCGTCGCCGAGCCGGTCACGCGTGAGTTCGCGCCCGGCATGACCACGCATCTGTGGGGCTACAACGGCCAGTCGCCGGGCCCGACCATCGAGGCGGTCGAGGGCGACAAGCTCCGCATCTTCGTCACCAACAAATTGCCGGAATACACCACCGTGCACTGGCACGGCGTCATCCTGCCGTGCGGCATGGACGGCGTCGGCGGCCTGACGCAGCCGCACATCAAGCCCGGCAAGACCTTCGTCTACGAGTTCGAGATGAAGCATGCCGGCACCTTCATGTATCACCCGCACGCCGACGAGATGGTGCAGATGGCGATGGGCATGATGGGCATGATCGTCGTGCATCCGCGCGGGCCGCAGCCGCCGCCGGTCGACCGCGACTTCGTGTTCGTGATGTCGACCTACCGCATCGAGCCCGGCAGCTATCTGCCGAAGGTCAACGAGATGACCGACTTCAACATGTGGACCTGGAATGCGCGGGTGTTTCCCGGCATCGATTCCTTGCCGGTGCGGCTCGGCGATCGCGTCCGCGTCCGCATCGGCAATCTCACCATGACCAACCATCCGATCCATCTGCACGGCCACAAGTTCAAGGTCATCGGCACCGACGGCGGCTGGCTTCCCGAAACGGCGCAATTGCCGGAGACGACGACCGATGTGCCGGTCGGCGCGGTGCGCGTGTTCGACTTCGTCGCCGACAATCCCGGCGACTGGGCGTTCCACTGCCACAAGTCGCATCACACCATGAATGCGATGGGCCACGACATGCGCAACCTCATCGGCGTATCGCGAAGTGATCTGGCACGCGCCGTCGGCAAGCTTGCGCCCGACGGCATGGTGATGGGCAACACCGGCATGGCGATGGGCAGCATGGAGATGCCCTCCCCGACAACACCCTGCCGATGATGACCGGCACCGGCCAGTTCGGCCCGATCGAGATGGGCGGCATGTTCACGACCGTGAAGGTGCGCGAGGGCCTCGCCCGCGACGACTACCGCGATCCCGGCCCTTATCAGTTCCCCGAGGGCAGCGTGGCCTACGAGGTCGCGAACGCGCCGGAGCCGCCACCACGAACCGGGAGCGCCGCAACGCAGATCCGAACACAACGCTGACATCAGACACCCAAGCACCAAACAATCGCCAAGCTGGAGACTATCAATGAAGACTTCGACCGCGATCGGCGCGGCACTCGCCACCGCCCTAATCATCGCCGTACCGGCTGATGCCCATGAGGCGCACGGATCGCGCGGCTATTCCGCCGGCGAGCCGGGCGATCCCAAGCAGCCGTCGCGCACCATCGAGGTGCTCCTGAGCGAGATGGAGTTCACGCCGGCGCGCATCGAGGTGAAGCGCGGCGAGCAGATCCGCTTCGTGCTGCGCAACACCGGCAAGGAGGATCACGAGTTCCTGCTCGCGACCAAGGCCGAGAACCTGAAGCACGCCGCGGTCATGAAGAAGCACCCGCACATGGAACACGACGAGCCCAACGGCACCCGGCTCGCGCCCAACAAGACCGCCGAGCTGCTGTGGCGGTTCACCAAGCCTGGAACGTTCGAATATTCCTGCCTGATTCCCGATCACCGCGACTACGGCATGACCGGCCACGTTGCCGTCAAGTGACGGATGAAGCCGTCTTGACAAGGTGTAGGGCGGATCAGCGCCGCGCAATCCGCCCTATGGATCGATACGAGTTCACCAAGAGAAGGAAACACACCATGAAGACGTTCTCTCAGCTCACGACCGCCGCCGCGTTGGCTCTCGCTCTCGCGACCTCCGCCCTCGCTGCCGACGCGATCAGCGGTGACGTCAAGAAGGTCGACGAGGCCAACGCCAAGATCACGCTCCACCACGGCCCGGCCAAGAGCCTCGGCATGGACGAGGCCATGACCATGGTCTACCGCGTCAAGGACGCCGCGCTGCTGAGAGGCCTCAAGGCCGGCGACAAGGTGAAGTTCGAGGCGGTCGAGGACGCCTCCGGCTACACGGTGACCAAGATCGAGAAGGGCAAGTAGACGGCTACGTCGCGAGCGACCTCTCTCTCCACCATCATTCCCGGGCGCGCGCCAGCGCGAGCCCGGGATGACGTGCGGATGGATCGGACCACGAACCGGCGGCCGGAGGGGTTTGCATGCCAAGTTCCGATCGTATGATCGCAGCTCCCTGCGCGGAGCAAGCCATGAAAGCCTATCTCGTCCTCGATCTCGCCGTTCACGACTTCACGGCATTCAAGGTCTACATCGACCGGATCCCCGCCTTCATCGCGAGGCATGGCGGCCGCTACATCGTCCAGGCGCGCTGCCCACACCGATCGAAGGCAATTGCACGCCCGAGCGCATCGTGATCCTGGAATTCCCGTCGCGCCAGAACGCCACCGACTTTCTCGGTGATCCCGAGATCCAGGACCTCTTCGCGATCCGGCACCGCACCACGACGAGCCGGCTGGTGCTGGTCGACGGGTGCACGGAGTGAACGCGATCGGCAGGACGTCACCGTACGCTTGATACACATGCCTCCTCCGTGCAATGGATGTGTTGCTCTTGGCTCGACGACATCCACCGAAACGTGCACCAACGCCGTCGCATGCAATCTGCTTCGCTTCGCCACGTGGCGATTGTCACGCTGGGACTCGTCGCCATGTTGCAAGCATTGACGCCTCGCCCTGCCTCCGCAGGCGCCGGCTTCTTCGATCTGCGCACACTGTGTCAGCCGCTCGAAATCCACAGCGGAGCGCCGGAAGAGAGCGCCTGCCTGAAGGAGCTGTCAGGCACGGTACGGCGCGACGGCCGCAAGCTCACGCTCGGGCTCGCCGATGGCAAGACAAAGGTCATCACCGACGCCAAGGAATGCGAGCCGGAAGGGCCGGAAGCCGCCTGCATCAGCTATCGACTGGTCGGACATATCGGCGACCGTCACTACATCCTGCTGGTGACGCCCTACGAATGCTCCTACGTGATGCTGGTCAACCGACGCAACGGCGCCGAGACCAGCATCGGCAGCGGCCCGTTCCTGTCGCCGAACGGAAAGCGCTTCATCACCATCGATCCCCGCGACGACGGCAATTGCGGCATCGACTATCGCATCGGCATGTTTTCCTACGGAGACGGTCCCAAACTGGAGTGGAGCTACAAGCCGGAAGGCCTCGAGCAATACGAGGTCGACACGTGGATCGGCGACAATCGCGTGCGCCTGCAGGCGTCAGATGATACCCGCAAGGAGGCACCGACCGATCTGACGCGCACGGCGCAGGGCTGGCAGCTCAAACGCCCCAATGGCGAGATCAGCATGGGCTCGGTGCCGGCGCAGACGGCACCGCAGGCTTCACCGCCCCAAGCGAGTCCAGCCCCAGGCTCGTTGGGCAGCCGCTGAGCTGCTGGTGCCTGTCGACCATTTCCATCGCATCCCTGCGCATTCGCGGGCGCAAAGGCCCCCCGTCATCCCGTTAACCATTTGCTAACCATGGCGCGGGCAAGCTTCGCCGCGTCGCGCTGCGCGTGGCCGGTGACCGGACGACCACAGGACATCCTGGGCTTTGCTGCCGCCGGGCATGGCGGCGGCCCGGTTGCCGGCCGCAGCGCGTCGCTGCGGCGTCCGACGCCATGCCGTCCTGTCTGTCCGGAGACCCAAGTCCTTGAGCACCGTCGGTTCGCGCGCCTTCCAGAAGGCACGGCAGGAAAAGAAGCAGAAGAAGCTCGTCGAGACGCAGCTGACGGCGGCGTACAAGGCCTTCCAGGCCGGACGCCAGGCGGAGGCGCAGGCGCTGTGCGCGAAGCTGCTGCAGGAGGTCCCCGGCTGCTTCGATGCCATGCATCTGCTCGGCGTGTCGCTGGTGTCATCGGCGCGCTTCGCCGAGGCCACCGCCTTCCTGACGCAGGCTGTCGCGATGGAGCCGAATTCCGCCGACGCGCAGTCCAATCTCGGCTGGGCGCTGATCAATTGCGAGCGCTACGAGGAGGCGCGCACCGCGCTGGAGCGCTCGCTGGCGCTGCGCCCGAATGCGCCGATCACCTTGCGCAACTTCGCGATCGCGCTGCTGCGGCTCGGACAGGGCGAGGCCTCGCTCGCGGCCGCGACCCGCGCTCTCGAACTCAAGCCCGACGACGTCGATGCCTGGTGCAATCGCAGCGTCGCCGAGCTGATGCTGCGGCGCTGGGACGCCGCTGCCGCCAGCGCCGAGCGCGCGCTGGCCTTCAGCCCGAACCATTTCGAGGCCACGGTCAACAAGGGTCTCGCGCATCTCGAGCTGCACCATTTCGAGCTGGCGGAAGCGACCTTCAATGCGGCGCTGGCGGCACGCCCGTCCCACGCCGAGTTGCGGGCGCATCGCGGCCGGCTCTACATGATCTCCGGACGCACGGCGGAAGCCGAAGCCGATTTCGACGCCGCCGTGACGCTCGATCCCAATCTGCAATTGGGATGGCAGGGCAAGGCGCAGATCAGCATCCTCAACGGCAACGTCGCGCAGGCGATGGCCGCCTGCAAGCGCGTGCTCGACACCAATCCGAAGGCGCAGGTCGCGCTCACCCTGCTCGGCGCCTGCCGCGGCCGGCTCGGCGATGTCACCGGCGCCATCGCGCAGTTCGACCAGGCGCTCGCGGTGCAGCCGGACTATGACGAGGCGATCACCAAGAAGATCTTCTATCTCGACTTCCTGCCCGGCGCCGACTTCGCGGTCCAGCAGGCCGCGCGGCAATATTGGTGGATGGCGGTCGGCTCGAAATTCCCGCGCCGCAAGCTTGCGCCGCGCTCGCTCGATCCCGACAGGCGCATCGTCGTCGGCTACGTCTCGGCCGATTTCCGCACGCATTCGGCGGCCTTCGCCTTCCTGCCCGTGCTGCGCGGCCACGACAAGACGCAGGTCCAGGTCAACTGCTACTCGACCTCGCCGCGGCACGATTCCTACACCGCGACGTTCCAGTCGATTGCCGACGTCTGGGTCGAAGCCTCGAGCCTTTCCGACGACGAGCTGGCCGACCGCATCCAGGCTGACGGCGTCGACATCCTGGTCGATCTCTCCGGCTACACCACGGGCACGCGCATGCCGGTGTTCGCGCGCAAGCCGGCGCCGATCCAGGTCACGGCCTGGGGCAGCGGCACCGGCACGGGCCTCGCCACGATGGACTACTTCTTCGCCGATCCGGTCACGGTGCCCGAGAGCGTCCGGCCGCTGTTCGCCGAGCACGTCCACGACCTGCCCTCGGTGATCACGATCGATCCGGTGCTCGACGTTCCGCCGTCGCCATTGCCGATGCGGGCGAACGGCCACGTCACCTTCGGCGTCTACAACCGCATCGACAAGATCTCCGACGCGGCGATTGCGCTGTGGGCACGGCTGCTCGCCGAGATCCCGGACGCGAAGCTCGTCATCAAGCATCTCGCGCTCAACGATCCCGCGGTGCGCGACGGGCTGCTCGCCCGCTTCGTCGCCCAGGGCGTGCCCGAGGCGCGCATTCTGTGCCTCGGTGCCAGCGAGCGCGTCGAGCATCTCAAATCCTACGAGCGCATCGACATCTCGCTCGATCCGTTCCCGCAGAACGGCGGCATCTCGACGTTCGAATCGCTCTACATGGGCGTGCCGGTCGTCGCCAAGCTCGGAGCTGGCGCGGCCTCGCGCGCGGCGGGCGGCATCCTGACCGCGGCCGGCCTCGCCGACTGGGTTGCCAACGATGATGACGGCTACATCCGCATCGCCAAGCGCTTTGCCGCGCAGCCCGAGCTGCTGGCGAAGCTGCGGCCCGAGCTGCCCGACCTGGTCGCGCGTTCGCCGGCCGGCGATGTCGCCAACTACACGCGCGGCGTCGAGGCCGGCTATCGGCAGTTCTGGCGGGACTATTGCGCCAAGGCGATCAAGACCGGCGCCTGATCGCTCCGGCATCGCCGAGGTCGGCATCTCGCAGAAGGCTCCGAAGCCCCGATCGCACGAACGTCCGGCCTCGAACTCCCCTGCAACCGTAAGCTGCACCGGTTTCCACTGTGCCATTTTGGCCGTGACCGATCGGGCGCCGACTCTTGGACTGATACCGCGGCGTTTCTCCGTCCAGACGGAGGCGCAATCAAGCCTATGGCTTTTTGGTGGCGATGATGCGCCTCGCAGCAGACCCGGCTGCGACCAACCGGCGAGTAGTAGACCTCATTCGTCAACCAAGGAGATAATGCGCGAAAATCGGCCGTACCTCACGATCGCCGTGTGGCCGGCAACGGAGGAATTTGGGGCATGCGGGTCGCGGTGTTGAGTTGCGTCGTTGCAGCGGGATTGAGTCTGGTGGCACCGTTGCTGCCAGCCGTGGCACAGACGGCGCGGACCGGAAGGCCGGCCGCGGCAACGGCCGTCGCGGCCGGCGAAGGCGGCAAGCTGCAGGAGTCCAACGAATGGACGGTCGGCGTCGCCGGCGGCCTGCTCGAAGGCACCAACATCCGTTTTGCCGCCGAGATGGCCAAGGTGCTCGACGACCGGCCGAACCTGCGCGTGCTGCCGATGGTGACCTATGGCGCGCTCGGCAACATCGAGGACCTGCTGTATCTGCGCGGCGTCGACGTCACCATCACCTCGGCCGACGTGCTCGACGAGTTCGTCCGCAACGGCACGCTCGCCAACATCAAGAACCGGATCCGCTACATCTGCTCGTTCTACATCAACGAGATGCATGTCTACGTCCGCCCGGAGATCAGGACGCTGGAGGATCTCGCCGGCAAGAAGGTCTCCTTCAACACCGTGGGCAGCGCCGCCAATCTCACCGGCGGCATCGTGTTCGACCGGCTCAAGATCGGCGCGGAAAAGGTGTTCATCAACAATTCGGTGGCGCTGGAGAAGATGCGCAGCGGCGAGATCGCCGGCGTCGTCCACGTCACCGGCAAGCCGACCGATCTGTTCACCAAGTTCAAGCCGGAGCCGGGCTTCCACTTCCTGCCGATTCCGTTCGCGCGCAGCCTGCAGGACTACTACGTGCCGACCAAGCTGACATCGCAGGACTATCCCAATCTGCTCAAGCCCGGCGAGAGCGTCGAGACCATCGGCGTGCCGCAGGTGCTGGCGGTCTACAACTGGCCGCCGGAGACCGAACGCTACCGCCGCGTCGCGCGCTTCGTCGACTATCTGTTCAAGCGGTTCGACCAGTTCAAGCAGCCGCCGTTCCATCCGAAATGGAACGAGATCAACCTCGCCTCCTCGCTGCCCGGCTGGACCCGCTTCCGCGCCGCGGAGGAGCTTCTGGCCAGCACGCGCGCGCCGCAGGCCGACGGCGTCGCCGTCAAGCAGCAGTTCGACGCGTGGATGAGCACGCGGGCGCCGACCGGCGGCCGGCGGATGAGCGAGGACGAGACCAGGGTCCTGTTCGAGCAGTTCCGCGACTGGATGAAACGGGACGGCGGCCAGCCGGCGCGGTAGCGCCGATGGTACTGGCGTAGAGCATGATCCGAAAAAGTGGAAACCGGTTTTCCGAAAAGATCATGCTCAAGAGAGGAGGCTACGGCGCAGCCGGCTTGCCGCGCAGCGCCTCCGGCGTGTCCGGCTGCGCCAGCGGATGGGCGGACGCGAAGGTCGGCAGCGCCATCGCGGCCTCGACGACGCGCTGCACCGTCGGCGTCGCGGCGAGGTCGAGGCCTTGATTGCGCGCGAAGACGGCGTGGCCGGCGAGGCAGATGTCGGCCGTCGTCGGCGCATCGCCATGGCAGAACCGGCCGGTCGCGGCACGGCCGGCGAGCTGGGCCTCGATCGCGACCAGCATCTCCGCCGCCCAGTGCCTGAGCCACGCCGCGCGCGCCGCATCGTCCACATGCAGCACCTCGGTGAGATAGCGCTGCACCCGCGGCGTCGTCAGCGGATGCGCGTCGCAGGCGATCATCGCCGCCAGCGCCCGCACCCGCGCGCGCCCCTTGGCGTCACCAGGCAGCAGCGCCGCGCCCGGACAGGCCTCGTCGAGATAGTCGAGGATCGCCAGCGACTGCGTCAGCACCGTGCCGTCGTCGAGCACCAGCGCCGGTAGCGCCATCTGCGGATTGAGCGCGGCATAGCCGCCATCGCGCTGCTGCTGCCGGTCGATATCGACCGCCACCTGCTCATAGGCGATGCCCTTCAGGTTGAGCGCGATCCGCACGCGAAAGCTCGCGAGCGATCGCCAGAACGAATAGAGCTTCATACGGGCTCTCCCGGACAGGCGAGTGACTGGCGATCAGTTCACGCTCGAGATAAAGCCCGCGAGAATCGTCCGGCTCTGGCTGAGTGCCTCGATGCGTTGATCGATGAGGCCGACCTGCTGCGCCAGCACGCGTCGCAGATTGTCGCAAGGTCTGAAATCCGGACGGGTGTTGCGCACGCACGGGAGCAACTGCTTGATCGTCTCGAGCGTCATCCCGGCGGAGCCGAGCACCTTGATCCGGCGCACGGCTTCCTCGTCCGCCGGACCGTAGTCGCGATATCCGGAAGCGGTTCGTTGCGGCGCAAGCAAGCCTTCGCCCTCGTAGTAGCGCAGCATCCGGACGCTGACTCCGGTCCTCCGGGAGAGTTCGCCGATCTTCACCTGAAAACCTCTTGACCCTGACAGCACTGTCAGACCTTACAGATCGTGCTCGTCCAAGGGGAGTCCTCTTGTGAAGGGAGCAACGATGAAAGCCTATCATTTGAATGGCCATGAGGGTGCAGGTCGCCTGGTGCGCACCGACCTCGTCAAGCCCGAACCCGCCAGCGGCGAGGTCCGCATTCGGGTCGAGGCGGCAAGCCTCAACTACCGCGACCTCCTGATCCTGGAACGAGCGGGTGAAGGCGGGTTCGACGGCCGCGTTCCGCTCTCCGACGGCGCAGGAGTCGTCGATGCCGTCGGCCCCGACGTCGTTCAATGGCGCCCCGGCGACCGTGTGGCCGCATCGTTCTTTCGCGACTGGATTTCCGGGCCGTTCAAGGCCAGCTATGTTCCCTCAGCGCTCGGCGGCAGCACGATGGACGGCATGCTGGCAGAGTACGTGGTGCTGCCGGCGACGGCGCTGGTCTCCGTGCCCGAGCACCTCACGTCGATCGAAGCCGCGACCCTGCCTTGTGCCGGCGTGACGGCCTGGCACGGCCTCATCACCCGCGGCGGAATGAGCAAGGCCGACACGCTGCTGGTCCAGGGAACCGGCGGCGTCGCGCTGTTCGGCCTTCAGTTCGCCGCTGCGCTCGGCGCGCGCGCGATCGTCATCTCGTCCTCAGATGAAAAGCTCGCCCGCGCCAAGGCGCTCGGCGCCTCGATCCTCATCAACTACCGCGACACGCCCGATTGGGATGTCGCCGTGATGAAAGCGACGGATGGCGAAGGCGCCAGTCATGTCCTCGAGCTCGGCGGCCCCGGCACCTACGACCGGTCGCTAAGGTCGGTCGCTTCGGGCGGCAAGATCGTCCAGATCGGTGTCTTGACGGGGTTCGGCCCGAAGCCCGATCTCGCCCGCCTGCAGTGGGAGAATGCCGACATCATCGGCGTCACCGTCGGCTCGGTCGAACATTTCACCGCGATGAATCGATTCCTGTCCGAACACGCGATCCACCCGATCGTCGATCGGGTCTTCGACTTCGACGAGGCTGCCGAAGCATTCGCCCATCTCCGGAGCGCCTCGCACTTCGGCAAGATCGTCTTGAAGCTATAGGCATGGGGGAAATGGCCGGCATCATCATGGGGCGGATCGGGCTCGTGGCGGCCAACGCTGCCGATGCCGCCAGCTCAGGAATGCCGGCTTCGCGCATTCAGTGCAGCGTCACCGTAACGCCGACGAAAATCCCTTGCAGAATCAATGATTCTGTTAATCTGCCCCGAGGAGATTCGGATGGCAGATGCAACTTACAACTTGAACGGCGGCTTTAAGCCGACAGCGAAAAGGTTCGCTGATCTCAGCGGACCTGATTTTTTCCCGACGCCGCCATGGGCAACATTCGCCTTGATCGACAACGAAAAATTCAGTGGTGAAATTTGGGAAAGCGCGTGCGGCGATGGCACTATGTCCCGCGTGTTAGAGCGAACCGGGCAGCCGGTCCGCAGTTCCGATTTGTACGACCGCGGCTATGGGGAGGTCGGCTTTGACTTCCTGGAACCGAAATGGTCGGCCGACAACATCATCACCAATCCGCCGTACAACTGCGCTGAAGGCTTCGTCGCAAGCGGCGTCAAACATTCAAATCGCAAGTTCGCTCTGCTTTTAAGATTAGCCTTCTTGGAGGGCGCGAACCGCGCAAATACAATCTTCGCTAAAATACCCCCGCCCGCGTTTGGGTTTTCAGCGAGCGCATTACTTTCTATCCCAGCGGCGTTGAACCGAAGGGCAGCGGGACAACAGCTTATGCCTGGTTCGTTTGGGACAAAGATGCGCCGAGCCTAACCGAATTGAAGTGGTTCAAGCCCGGCTACAAGGCACAATTTGCTTAAGCGACGTTTTCGCGGCCCGGGAGCGCCAAACCTCCCGGGATGGCAACGAGCTTGCCCTCGTGGATTGCGTTGCCGGGCGACGCCTTATGCGAAGTGATATTACGAACCTGCTGCTCCCAGAGCGCTTCTCCCGAACGCGTCATGGATGGCGCAAGGTCTTCAGCGGACAGGTTCAGGTAAGCGGGTATCTCCTGGATCAATTCCTTGATAGTCAGGCGACCGTGCGCACTTGCGGTAAGGGCTTTTTCGGCCGCAGTCGCGACTTCCTCTTCAGTCACTCGGGACATATTCCCTGCCTCCTCCGTTGCAAAGTCCGTAAATAGGGTGCCCGGTTGCGTTTTCCAATGGCTCATTCAAAACGAGAACAGCCTATTCGGCCAGTCCCCTCGTCGAGATAGCCGAGGCAAGCCCCGGAAGCGCGCGACCGTGATGTGAGCCGCACGTAGTGAGGAGCTTCAGAAGCCGCAAACTCCGGAATTTTTTCTTTCGTTTTCCGAAATCACGTATATCTCTCCGCGTCCTGCTTCCGCCGGAGGGGCGTGTCGAGACCGTCACGAGACGTGATGCGCGCCGGCACTGTGGCCCATCAGCACGAGCCGCGAGGGATCAATCCCCAGCCGCCCGGCATTCTTGCGCAACCACGCGACCGCCGCAGCGACATCCGCGGCCTGCTGCTCCACGGTCGCGGCCGGCACCAGGCGATAGTCGATCAAGGCAAAGGCGTAGCCTTGCGCGAGCAGATGCTCGATCTTCGCAGCCCCGGTCGCGTTGCGCTTGTCGCCCCGCTTCCATCCGCCGCCATGGACGAACACGACCAGCGGCGCTCGCGCGTCTTCCCTCGCCTGCCAGAAGTCCAGCCTCTACAGCGGATCTGTCCCATAGGCATATTCGGCTGAAGGTGCGACCCGGCTCTCGGCCTCGCGCGCCGCCATCCGCGCCTGCAACCGCTCCAGGAAAGGCCCCGCCTGCGCCGGTGACAGCGAGACCGGCAGCGCGAGCAACAGGCTCGCGGCCAAAAGATAAGCGTGTGTCGAACGCAACATCGAGTGCTCCATCATCGCGAGATGATAGCAGCAGGTGATGCCTGATGAAGGCCGCGCGCATCATCGTTACAAAATGTCACGAACGCGCGCATCCTAGCGGATCAGCGTGGTCGATCGCTCCGGCCGCCTTCAGCCTCAGCTATATGGGAAGGCTCCCATTCGCCGCAGGAAGACGACACGACGCGTGACCGATCGTGCCTCACCGTCTGCCCGCCGTCACTCCGCGCCGGGCGTGAAGTCCTGGTCGGCAACGCTGGCGGTCTGCGGCACCTTGATGACCACGGCGGCCCGATTGAGCGCCTGGTGGCACGAATTGCAGGCGGCCGTGAGGTCGGCATAGGAACGCTCGAAGCGGCCGATGTCCTTCTGCTTGATGGCCTGCGCCAGTTCGTCGAACGGCTGCTGCGTCACGGCCGTCGTCATGTCGGCAAACGAATTACCCTCGACCAGCGGCTGCGCCCGGCTGACACGGTTGAACGCGCCCTTGAGATTGCCGAGCTCATAGGCGCTGAACGCCCAGTTGCCGCTGTGGCCGGCAATCCAGAGCCTGAGATGGCGGGGCTGGATCGTCGCGATCATCAGGTCGCTGATGGTCGGCAGATAGGCTGGCGCCGGAGCGGGGGTCGGCGTCTCCGCCCTCGGAGCGGCGATCGCGATCAGCGATGCCACCCCGGCAAGGCCAGCGGCCGTCACTGTCAGCCGCAGACCATGGCGGAGCTTCGGTCGATGCATTTTCGGTTCTCCTGAGTTCGATTTAGAAGTCTTCTAAAGAGCGACATCCCTGGTCGCCAATCGCAAACGCCGATCGCAGCGATCAGAAAAACTTGATGCCGCCCGCCGCGCGACGCGCACGATGCGGACACATTGCATGGCGCCACGCGCGCAACCGGACCACGCGCAAGCGCCGAACCCGGATCAGCCGGGAAACCGAAATTTTGATTTGGCGAAATATTCCTCTTTCATTTTTTCCGAAACCATGTATATCTCCTCCCGTCCTGCTTCCGCCGGAGGGGCGTGTCGCGACCGTCACGAGACGTGGGAGGTGGGATGCGATGGGCGCGAGGAATCGCAGCGTGGCCTCGGGCTGCGCGGACGAACGGTTCGTTGCGCACGGCGAAATCGTGCGGTCCTGACACCCCGACGCTGGTGTCCCGCGGCAGGCGTGCGCAAGCGCGCTGTCGCGCATGGTGGCCAACAAGCCCGGTGCACCAGGGAGACCACGTATAAGCCGTTCCAACCGTCGCGCAGGGAAGGCCGGGTGTCTTCGGCCAGACCTGTGGTGACTGCCGCCTGCTTTTTTGCTGCAGGCGGGCCACGGGCGCGGCCGGCGCCCGGCCTTCCCTGCGCCCTCCATCTGTTTCGAGGGCGGACCTGATGCACAGCTCGGGCGCGATGCGCCGCGGGAGACGATGCCGCATGTCTGCGAGAAAACATTCACTCGCGCCAGTTGGCTGCGAGGCGCGGCAGGGGCCTCATGGTTCGAGACGCCGCTATGCGGCTCCTCACCATGAGGGTCTAGCGACGGAGCAGCCGCTGCACACGGGACAAGAACACGCTGTCAGCGTTTTCATGGAGAGGGTCGAGCTCGGAAATCAGCATCTCCCCTCACCCTGAGGAGACCGCCGAAGGCGGGCGTCTCGAAGGGCGAGGCCCGGACTGTGGCGGCCCATCGAAGATGCGCGGGAGAGCACATTCCCTCCCGCAACCTTTTGTTAACCGCCATTAACCGAACGCTAACCATACACCGGGCAAAAATTGCCGGGTGGAATGTGCGTGTCGTGGGCGGGTGCAGTTGACGGAGGAGAGCTTCCGTGGACGCCGGCGCGGTACCTCAGTTTCGGAACGGCGGCCCAGCGGCCGCCGCGCAGTCGTTTGGGGCCGGCACACGCGGCCCACGGGAAGGGGCGAAAGCCATGGTCGACGTCACGGCGGGTCAGGGGGCTGGATCTCCGGCCGGCGGGTTCTCATTCGCTGACCTCAAGACAGCAGTCCTGCGCGGCGACATCGCGCTGGCGCTCGGCATCCTCACCATCCTGGTGGTGCTGATCCTGCCGCTGCCGTCGATGGTGCTCGACCTGTTCCTGGCGATCTCGATCACCCTGTCGATCCTGATCCTGATGACCGCCTTGTTCATCCAGGCGCCGCTGGAATTCTCGTCCTTCCCGACCATCCTGCTGATCTCGACGATGCTGCGGCTGTCGCTCAATCTGGCGTCGACCCGGCTGATCCTGTCGCGCGGCCATGAGGGCACGGATGCCGCCGGCCACGTCATCGAGGCGTTCGGCAACTTCGTGATGGGCGGCAACTTCGTCATCGGCATCATCGTGTTCGCGATCCTGGTGACGGTGAACTTCGTCGTCATCACCAAGGGTTCGGGCCGCATCGCCGAGGTCGCGGCACGCTTCCATCTGGACTCGATGCCCGGCAAGCAGATGGCGATCGACGCCGACCTCTCCGCCGGACTGATCGACGAGAAGGTCGCCAAGGTCAGGCGCAAGGAGCTGGAGGACGAAAGCGGCTTCTTCGGCGCCATGGACGGTGCCTCGAAATTCGTCCGCGGCGACGCGGTCGCGGGCCTGCTCGTCGTCTTCATCAACATCATCGGCGGCATCATCATCGGCGTCGCCCAGCAGGGCCTCGGCTTCGCCGAGGCCGCCCGCAGCTACACCACGCTGACCGTCGGCGACGGCCTCGTGACCCAGGTGCCGGCACTGATCGTCTCGACCGCGGCCGGCCTCCTGGTCTCCAAGGCCGGCGTCAGCGGCGCCGCCGACAAGGCGCTGATCAAGCAGTTCTCCGGCTATCCGCAGGCGCTCGGCATGTCCGCCGCCGTGATGCTGGTGCTCGCGGCGCTGCCAGGCATCCCGACCCTTCCCTTCCTGGCGCTCGGCGGCGGCGCTGCGGTGCTCGCCTTCCAGGCACGCAAGCAGAAGGACGTGGCCAAGGCGGAGGAAGCCGCCGCAGAAGCTGCGGCCCCTGCCGCGGCCGCAGCCGCGGCCGCAGCCGCCGAAGAGCCGATCTCCGCCGCGCTCAAGATCGACGACCTCAAGATCGAGCTCGGCTACGCGCTGCTGCCGCTGGTCAACGCGCCCGACGGCACCGACCGGCTCACCGACCAGATCAAGGCTCTCAGGCGATCGCTCGCGATCGAGATGGGCTTCGTGATGCCGTCGGTGCGCATCCTCGACAACGTCCAGCTCGAGGCCAACACCTACATCATCAAGATCAAGGAGGTCGACGCCGGCTCCGGCAAGATCTGGCCGAGCCAGTTCATGGTCATGGACCCCGGCGGCAACCAGGTCGCGGTGCCCGGCATCCACACCACGGAGCCGACCTTCGGCCTGCCCGCCACCTGGGTCGACGCCGGCCTGAAGGAGGAGGCGACGCTCAAGGGCTACACGGTGGTCGACGCGGCGACCGTGCTGTCGACGCACCTGACCGAGCTGCTCAAGGCCAATATGAGCGACCTGCTCTCCTACGGCGAGGTGCAGAAGCTCCTGAAGGAGCTGCCGAAGGAGCAGAGCGAGCTGGTCAAGGACATCGTGCCGACGCAGATCACGATCTCCGGCATCCAGCGCGTGCTGCAACTGCTGTTGTCGGAGCGCATCTCGATCCGCGACCTCTCGACCATCCTCGAAGGCATCGCCGATGCGCTCGCGTTCTCGCGCAACCCGGCAACGATCGTCGAGCATGTGCGCGCCCGCCTCGCCCGCCAGATCTGCGCCCAGAACACCTCGCCGATGGGCTATCTGCCGCTGATCGCGCTGTCGGCGAAGTGGGAGCAGGCGTTCGCGGAATCGCTGATCGGCCAGGGCGAGGAGCGCAGTCTCGCGATGCAGCCGTCGAAATTGTCGGAGTTCATGACCGCCACGCGCGACGCCTTCGAGCGCGCCGCACGCGAAGGCGAATCGCCGGTGCTGGTGACGTCGGCGGCGATCCGGCCGTTCGTCCGCTCGCTGGTCGAGCGCTTCCGGGCCCAGACCACGGTGCTGTCGCAGGCGGAGATTCATCCGCGGGCGCGGCTGAAGACGGTGGGGAGCGTGTGACGGCTGGGTTTGCGGAACCGCGGAGTCCCGAGCGCGTTTTATCGGCGGGGCCGGCGCGAGGCGTCGGCTTTTGCCGTTTTTACCGGCAGACCACCCCTTGCTTTACCGCCACAGGCAAACGATTTCTTAATTTTGCGTTAGGTGGCTGAAAATTCATCCGCACACCGAACGAGAAGATAAACAATTGATGTTATTCAATAAATCTATATTCAATCGACTTTCGATCGCGGCGTATCACGCATTATCACACACTTGTGATGGGGCCTACGAAACAGAATTGAGGTTTCCTACGTTTACTACACGCGAGACGATGAACCGGAACGCTCCCGGCTCACACGAATCAGCGAAGGACGGAAGACGGCAGGAGGCTTCCATGAACCACTCGATTTACAGCGCGGATCGTACGACCCACCTCAAGATCGTGGTGGTTGCGCTCGTGGCTGGCATCGCAGTGGCCGGCTTCGGCATCTCCGCCCGTCTCAACGCGGAGCCGAACTACACGCAGACGGCAAAGGTCATCAAGGCCGGCAAGCCGGTCGTTGTGACGAGCTCTGAGACGTCGCTGGTTCGCTGACAGGAATTCCCGGAATTCACGCGGTTCTCACAGCCCCCAACTGGCCGCGTGGATATGTAGTAGACCCAACCCCAAGTCGACTACTGAAAACGCCCGCTCCCCACGGGCGTTTTCTCTTTTGGGCCCTGAATCACCGCGCCGGTGGCACCGTCTCGATCAGCTTGCCGGTAAAAACGATCGGCCCGGTC
Source organism: Bradyrhizobium oligotrophicum (assembly GCA_050641875.1). Lineage (GTDB taxonomy): Bacteria > Pseudomonadota > Alphaproteobacteria > Rhizobiales > Xanthobacteraceae > Bradyrhizobium > Bradyrhizobium oligotrophicum_B. The sequence goes on along the minus strand of CP192619.1, from coordinate 3,218,230 downwards.
GCCTGCCCGGTCGGCGACCCACCCTCCGGCTCGACCGTGACGGCATAGGTCGCGCGACTCACTGTGTCGGCGTCGTAGGACGAGAGAACGGGACGGCTGGTGAAATCGCTGCCGCCGATCACGCCGAGCGAGCGCGGCTTCTGCAGCTTGTCGGACACGAGCCACAACTCGAAGCTCTTGCCCGGCTCCGGCGCAGCGCCGACCCGGCGCACGGTGTAGCTCTTGCTGGCGGCATCGACGGTCAGGATGAACGCCGGCGACGCCGCGTCCTTCTGCAGGAGGGCAACGAACTGGGGCGAGGGTTGCGCGACCGGCACCTTGACCTCGACAGTCTGGATCCGCGGCTTCGACTGCAATGGCCGCGGCAACAGGTCGGGGCGGTAAACCTGGACACCGACCAACGCGAGCAGCACGGCCGCGAGGGCGGTCATGATGTTGGCAACCGCGCGCAACTGCCGGACCTTGGACGAGAGGCGAACGATGTTCGCGTTGTCGTTCGAAACCTCGTCCGTCGCAGGCGCGTTTCGCTGGGCTGCGATGGCCGGGGCTTCGACACTGATGTCTCGCGGAGCGACCTGAACCAGCGGCGCCCCGCTCTTCGCAGCTTCGATCTCGGCAACCTCGACGGTTGGCGCCTCAAGCTGGGGTACATCGGCCGGCGGAGCTTCCGCGGCGAGCGCTGGAGCCTCCGCAGTTTCCGGCTCCGGCGGAGCAAACACGACCGGAGCCTCAACAACCGCCGCAGGCTCGGCCGCGGCGTCCGCGCGCAACCGCGCAATCTCAGCCTTGATGCGCTCCCACAATTCGGGGCGCGGCTCGACCAGCCCGACCATCTGGTTGAGCGGACCGAGACGGAATTCCCATGCCTGGACCAGCGCCGCAAAATCCGTGTCGACGGCCATCATGGTCTCGACCTGCGCGCGCTCGGCGGCATCGAGTGTCCCGAGCGCATATTCCGCCGCCAGCGCGATATGGTCTTCGCTATACGCCATCACAGGTCCAGGTCACGTCCTACAAGGTCTCTCGCCGGCTCGAACAGCACCTCATCCGAGACCGAGGCATTGGCGAATGTCCATCATGCTTCGCCGCAGCCAGGTCTTCACCGTGTTCACCGGCGCCTCGAACTTGGTCGCCAATTGCTCGCGGCTCCAGCCGTTGTAGTAGGCAAGCAGCACGAGCTTCTGGCGGTCGGGCTCGAGCTGGCCGACGCATTCCAAAAGACGCTTGAGCTCCTCCGACATCTCGCGCCGCGCCAGCGGATCCGGCGTCTCGGCCGCAACTTCCAGCGCGGAGGGCTCATCCTCCAAAGACAGCTCACCGCGCTTGCGCACCAGGTCGATGGCGCGGTTGCGGGCGATGGCGGCCATCCAGGTGATCGGGGAAGACACCGCCGGGTTGAACTGCGCGGCGTTGTTCCAGACCTTCACATAGGTCTCCTGGACGACCTCCTCGGCGAGGTCCTGTCGATGCAAGATACGGAGCACGACGCCATAGAGTTTCGCGCGCGTCGCCGCGTAGAGGCGCTCGAAGGCGGCCTCGTCCCCCTTGGCAACAGCGGCAAGCAACCAGACCAGCTCTGCCGGCGTCAGCATTCAGCGTCCCCGAAAATCGCCCCACTCCCTCGTTCGAGCCTACGTCCTCCCGTAGCACAAGTCCTGGGCAACTCTCCACCGGGGCGGGCGCGACGAAAAACCCGGACCTCGCGGCCCGGGTTTTCGAAAGCGACAGCCGTGATGGCGACAGGCTCAGGCGATGACGCCGAGCCGGGCGCGCATCAGGCCGATGCTGTCCATGTCGGCCTGCTCGCGGGCGCTCTCCTCGGCCTTCTCGCGGGCCTGGTCACGCTCGTCGAGCAGCTCGACCTTCTTCATCTCCTCGAACGCCTCGGACAACGCGGCCTTGGCGTCCTCCAGCTGGGTGCGCAGCTCGTCGGCTGAGCGCGTCAGGTTTTCCCGGCGCTGGATCGCGGCCTTGGCGTAGGTCGGATAGGCAAAATGGGTCGGGTCGTTGATGCCGGCCCGCTCCTGCTCGGTCTGGATCTCCCGCTCGAGCTCGGCCGACATGCGCTGGAAGTCAGCGATCATGCCCTCGATCTGCGTCACCCGGCGGCGTTTCTCATCCACCTGAAATTTCTTCAGACGGATCAGCGTTTCGCGCGACTTCATCGACTCATACTCCCCAGAAGTCCCGTGTACGGCGCGGGACAGGGCCGGCCGCCCTTGCTGGGCTCGCCGACTAGGCTCGTTACATGGAGGGGATGATTACCCGACAAAGTTAGCTTTCCGTTTCCAAGCGCCCCAGGATCTGTTCCAGCTCCCGATACCCGTTCTGCAGCGTCGAGACCTCGTCCTTGCGCTGGCGCAGGAATGCCTCCAGCGGCTCGTGCAGCCGGATCGCCTCGTCGACCTCCGGGCTGGAACCGGCGCGATAGGCGCCGAGCCGGATCAGTTCCTCCATGTCGGCATAGGTCGCCATCACCTGACGCGCGCGCATGATCGTCGGCAAGAATACGGGGTCGGCCGATTTAGGCATCGTCCGCGACACCGATTTGAGGACATTGATCGCCGGATAGCGGCCGCGTTCGGCGATCGAACGCTGCATCACGACGTGGCCGTCGAGAATGCCGCGCACCGCATCCGCCACCGGCTCGTTGTGATCGTCGCCATCGACCAGCACCGTGAAGATCCCGGTGATGGTGCCCTCGCCGCTGCCCGGCCCCGCGCGCTCGAGCAGTTTCGGCAACTCCGTGAACACCGTCGGCGTATAGCCCTTCGCGGTCGGCGGCTCGCCGGCCGACAGCCCGATCTCGCGCTGCGCCATCGCAAAGCGCGTCACCGAATCCATCAGACAAAGGACATCCTTGCCCTCGTCGCGGAAATATTCGGAGATCGCGAGCGTCAGATACGCCGCCTGCCTTCGCATCAGCGCCGGCTCGTCGGACGTCGCGACCACGACGACCGAGCGCGCGAGACCCTCATCGCCGAGATCGTCCTGCAGGAACTCCTGCACCTCGCGGCCGCGCTCGCCGATCAGCCCGATCACCGACACCGCCGCGTCGACGTTGCGCGCCAGCATCGACAGCAGCACCGATTTGCCGACGCCAGAGCCGGCGAAGATGCCGAGCCGCTGGCCGCGGCAGCAGGTGAGAAAGGTGTTCAATGCACGAACGCCGAGATCGAGTGGCGAGCCGACGCGTCGGCGCGAATGCGCCGGCGGCGGATTGTTCCGATAAGGAACCGGCGAGGCGCCCTGCGGCAGCGGCCCCTTGCCGTCGATCGGCTCGCCCATCGCATTGATGACACGGCCGAGCCAGGCCGGCGACGGCCGCACCTGATTGGCGGCATTGGCGATCACGGCGCGGCAGCCGCGCCGGACGCCCTCCAGCCCGGCGAACGGCATCACCACGGCATTCTTGCCGGAGAAACCGATCACTTCGGCAGGGATGTAATTGTTGCCGGTCTCGATCACGATGCGCGCGCCGACCGACATCGCATGAATCGGCCCGGCGATCTCCACCATGAGGCCCTTCACGCCAACGACACGCCCATAGGTGTTCACGGCGTCGATGTCGCTGATCTGCTCGGCCAGAGCCTTCATTGCGGAAGCGCCTTCATTGCGAGAGAGAGGTCATTGCACCAGAGCCTTCATTGCGAAAACCTTAAGTAGGGGCAGATTCGCGTCGTCGGTTTAACTCTGTGTTTACTCGCATCATTAATCATTACGTCATGGTCTGGAGTGACTGACGTGCTTCGCTTTGCCGCCCTCAAAAAGCGGTGAGATCCGAGAGTCGGTTAGGTCCATCTCTTAACATGGAGCTTGAACGAGAGCGGCTAAGAAAAACTGCTTCATCGCAACACCTTACGGCGATTCGATAAAAATTGCACGGATAGAGCTTGCGGAGGGGAATCAGGATTTGTTAACCATCTCTCGTCAGGATCCGAATCAGTTGTTCAAAGGCGTTTTGAGTGCCGCAGATGGCGGCCGACCTGACGCCCGGAGCGGCGACTATGGGGAACTGGCATGCGCGTTTTGCTGATTGAGGATGACAGCGCCGTCGCGCAGTCGATCGAACTGATGTTGAAGTCCGAAAGCTTCAATGTCTACACGACTGACCTGGGCGAAGAAGGCGTCGACCTCGGCAAGTTGTACGACTACGACATCATCCTTCTCGACCTCAATCTGCCCGACATGTCCGGTTACGACGTGCTCAAGCAGCTGCGCGTCTCGAAGATCAAGACGCCGATCCTGATCCTCTCCGGCCTCGCCGGGATCGAGGACAAGGTCAAAGGTCTCGGCTTCGGCGCCGACGACTACATGACCAAGCCGTTCCACAAGGACGAGCTGATCGCCCGCATCCACGCAATCGTCCGCCGTTCCAAGGGCCACGCCCAGTCGGTCATCCAGACCGGCGACCTCGTCGTCAACCTCGACACCAAGACGGTCGAAGTCGGCGGCCAGCGCGTGCACCTGACCGGCAAGGAATACCAGATGCTGGAGCTGCTTTCGCTCCGCAAGGGCACCACCCTCACCAAGGAGATGTTCCTCAACCATCTCTACGGCGGCATGGACGAGCCCGAACTGAAGATCATCGACGTCTTCATCTGCAAACTGCGCAAGAAGCTGGCCAACGCCTCCGAAGGCCGCAACTTCATCGAGACCGTCTGGGGCCGCGGCTACGTGCTGCGCGAGCCGCACGACATGGACGAGCGCATCCCCGCCTGATCTTTCACTGGGTACTCCGGCGGGCCTCACGGCTTGCTTCTCCCAGACTGGGCCCCGCCGCAAATGGCGGGGTTTTTGTTTGTGGGGGTGGTGTTTGTGAACCGACCGGCATTGGACACGAGCGTTCGCCAAGCGACCGGTGCGCTCCCCTCCCCTTGCGGGGAGGGGGTGGGGAGTCCACGGAAATGGTCTTCATGTGAGCCGTCCCACCGAAGCTGACCAAACAGCGATCCCACCACTCGCGGCGATCCCTGCCCCAAACTCAGCTCGGAGCAAGAAACCCCCACCCCCTCCCCGCAAGGGGGAGGGGAGCCCACCGTCATTGCCGCGCGTGCGTGCCTCGAACTTCCAAACACCACCGCTCTCGCCTCCACCAGCGCGAACGCAAAACTCTCGTGGCGCTCGACTGCAGCAGAACGCATCGAGCTTTCACACTATCCTTCACCCCACGCCGTCGCGATCTCGCAGCGCCCCGCGCCCGAGCTATGTGCCATTCTCACCGCCCTCTACCTAACTGAGGGCGCAGGGAAGGCCGGGCGCTGGCCGCGCCCGTGGCCCGCCTGCAGAAAAGAAAGCAGGCGGCAGTCACCACAGGTCTGGCCGAAACACCCGGCCCTCCCTGCGCGATGGCTTTACGATTTATACGCGATCTCCCTGGGGACCGGCTGTCTTGCCCCCATCACCCGCAGGCTGCTCATCAGCAACGCCCGCAGGCTTGGCCTCAGCACCGGGAGGCCAGGACCACGCGATTTCACCGTGCGCCCGGGATCGTTCGTCGGCACGGCGAACCATGCTGCGACCCCAAGCGCCCATCGCATCCCGCACCCGACGTCCGTGACGACCGCGAAGCGTCCCCTCGTTGGGGCGGGACGCGCGAAGTAAAGCACGATTTCTGGGAAAACGAAATAGATATTTTGGAGAAGCCGAAATTTTGTTCAAGGTCCGCACATGGCCGGTGTCGGCGCGAGCGATCGCAAGCGTGAGGGGAGCTTACCGCCGCGGCAAGAGCCCGGCATCAACTGACGCGAACCATCCTCGCGTCATTGCGAGGAGCGCAGCGACGAAGCAATCCAGAGTCCCGTTCACGACTCTGGATCGCGTCGCTTCGCTGGCGATGACGCGGAGGCAGCGTGCCTACGCCACCGCGCCCGGCCGGCCGCGCGTCACGTAGCGGCCGTCGCCCTTGGCGCCGACGAGCTGGCCGTCGCGCACGATGAACTTTCCGCGCAGCATCGTGGCGACCGGCCAGCCGGTGATCTCGATGCCTTCATACGGCGTGTAGTCGGAGCCGTGATGCAAACCAGCCTGGCTGATGCTCGCCGTCTTGTTCGGGTCCCACAGCGCAATGTCGGCATCGTAGCCGATCGCGATGGAGCCCTTGCCCTGCAGGCCATAGGTCTTGGCGTGGTTGGTCGCCGTGAACGCCACGAACTGGTTGAGCGTGATGCGGCCCTTGCCGACACCCTCGGAGAACAGGATCGGCAGCCGGGTCTCGACGCCGGGGATGCCGTTCGGCACCCAGCGGAAGCTGGTGCGGCCCTTCGGCGTCAGCTTGCCGGCCTCGTCGTCGTAGCGGAACGGACAGTGATCGCTGGAGAACAGCGAGAACACGCCCCGCTGCAGGCCCTCCCAGCACGCCTCCTGGCTCGCCTTGTCACGCGGCGGCGGCGAGCAGACATATTTGGCGCCTTCCATGTTGAGGCCCTGCATGTCCTCCTCGGTCAGCACCAGATATTGCGGGCAGGTCTCGCCATGGATCTTCAGGCCGCGCGCCTGGGCGCGGCGGATCTCCTCCATCGCCTCGCGGTTGGAAACATGGACGATCACGATGGGAACGTCGATCAGTTCGGCCAGCGAGATCGCACGATGGGTCGCCTCGCGCTCAACCGGAATCGGCCGCGACTTGCCGTGATAGTATGGCGCGATCTTGCCGGCGCGCTCCAGCCGGTCGGTGAGGAAGCGGATCGCGTCGTAGTTCTCGGCGTGGATCTGCACCAGGGCGCCCTGCTCGCGCGCGACCTGCAGCACGCCGAGGATCTCGTAATCGTTCAGCGCGAGACCCTCATAGGTCATGAAGATCTTCAGCGACGAATAGCCGTCGGCGACCAGCGCCGGCAGCTCCTGGCCGAGCACGGCATCGGTGGGGTCGGCGATGATGAGGTGGAAGGAGTGGTCGACATAGCAGGCCTGGTCGGCCAGCGCGTGATAATCCTTCAGCGCCGCACGCAGCGGCTGCCCCTTCTCCTGCAGGCAGTAGGGCATAACAAAAGTGTTGCCGCCGAAGGCCGCGGCGCGGGTGGCGCTCTCGAAATCGTCGGCCATGACGATGCCGGGGCCCGAGGGCTGGCTGATATGGACATGGCTGTCGATGCCGCCGGGCAGCACGAGAAGCCCCGAGGCATCGACGATCTCGCCGGCATCGGTGATGGCCTCGCCGATCGCGACGATCCGGCCGTCCTTGATCGCGACGTCGGCCCTGAACGTGTCGCTCGCGGTGGCGACGGTGCCGCTACGGATGACGGTGTCGAATGCAGCCATGTGACGCGCTCTCCCAATCCAGGCCATCAAGCTCAGGCGAACTTCTGAAACAGCGATCCCCATTCGCTGACGCCACGGGGATCGACACCGGCCAGTTTCAGCGACTTCCATACCACGGTGGCGATGGTGTCGAGAATCGGAATGCCGGTCTCCAGCTCGAGCCGCGCCACCAGCGGCGCGGCCCGCATGTTGGTGCAGACCACGGCGATGGCATCCGGCTTCTCGCGCGCGACCTCGCGGATCATGATCTCGATCTCCGCGGGCGTCACCTCGGCGAAGGAGAAGTTGTCCTGCAGGTTGAGGTGCCGGTCACCGCGGCAGGCAATGCCGAGCTTCGCATAATTGGCGATGATGCGCGCCTGCACGTCGTCGCGATAGGGCGTGACGAGACCGAGCGTGGTGGCCTTCGAGGCCGCCAGGATCTCGTTCAGCGCCAGCATCGAGGTGGTGGCAGGAACCCCGGTCGCGGCCGTGATCTGCTCGCACAGCCGGATGTCGGTCTCGAAGCCGAGCCAGCCCGAGGATGTGCCGTTCCAGCCGATGACGTCGACCTTGGCATGCGCGAGCAATTCAGCCGCACGCAGAATGTTCGAAATGTCGAACTGCGCCAGCGCGTCGGTGGACAGCGCAATCTCGGTGACCTTGAAGCGCGAGAAATGCGCGGAGACGTTGGGCAAGCCCGCCACCATCGCCGAGGTGATCGGCTCGAGCGCGGTGTTGGACGACGGCGTCAGCATGCCGAGGAGCGTGCGCTTGGTCATTTGTCGTTTGCCTCTATCGGCGCCGGCAATTGCAGATGGCGAGCGGGAAAACCTCCCCGCTTGCGGGGAGGTCGGATCGCATCGCAGATGCGATCCGGGTGGGGAAGTCTCTCGGCACGGGCAGCGCGCCGTGCGGCACCCCCACCCCTGCCCTCCCCGCAAGCGGGAGAGGGGGCGCACTGCCGTTGTGGCGAGGGCTCGGATCCGATGAGCAGCGTTCGAGCAAGAGTGATTGGGGCAGCATCACACCCGCTCTTCCTGTCCAGCCTGTTGGTATGACGCCCGCTCCCCGCGCAGCAACGCCAGAATATGCCGCTTCAGCGCGTTGAACTGCGGCGAGGTGATATCCCGCGGGCGCGGCAAGTCGATCGGAATGATCTCGACGATGCGGCCGGGGCGCGCGCTCATCACCGCAACATGCGAGCCCAAAGTGAGCGCCTCGTCGATGCCGTGGGTGACGAACACGATCGTGCCCTGGTGCTGCTGCCAGATCCGCACCAGTTCGGTCTGCATGTCCATGCGGGTCTGCTCGTCGAGCGCACCGAACGGCTCGTCCATCAGGATCACCTGCGGATTCATCAGCAGCGCCCGCGCGATGCCGACGCGCTGATTCATGCCGCCGGACAGCTCGGACGGATAGTGGTTCTCGAAGCCGGTCAGGCCGACCATGTCGATATAGACCTGCGCCCGCGCGCGGCGCTCGGCTTTCTGGCCACCGCCGAGCAGAAGGTGAAAGGCGACGTTCTCCCACACCGGCAGCCACGGCATCAGATTGGCGTGCTGGAACACGACGCCGCGATCGGCGCCGGGCGCGGTGACGACCCGCCCGTCGACGGCCACGGTGCCGGCACTCGGCTGCTCGAAGCCGGCGATCATGTTGAGAAGCGTCGACTTGCCGCAGCCGGAGGGGCCGAGCAGGCAGACGAACTCGTTCCGGGCGATCGACAGATTGATGTCGGCGAGCGCGGTGACGTCGGCGTTGCGCTTCCTGTCGGTGAAGATCTTGGAGACGCCGGAGATCTCGATCGTGGCCATCGTTACTCTCCGCCGCGCAGGGTGGTGTTGCGCTGCCAGTGCAGCACGCGCGCCATCACCAGGCGGATGGCGAGGTCGCTGCAGAAGCCGAGCAGGCCGATGCTCGCCATCGCCGCCAGCACCAGATCGTAGCGCAGGAAATAGTAGCTGTCCCACAGCACGTAGCCGAGCCCGCTCTTCACCGCGACCATCTCGGCAGTGACCGTGAGCATCCAGGCCGAGCCGATGCCAATGCGCAAACCTGCAAAGATGCTCGGCATCGCCGCGGGCACGACGATGTAGCGCAACAATTTGCGCTCGCTGCCGCCGACCATGGCGCCGGCGCGAATCAGATTGCGGTCGCAGGTCTTCACGCCATGGATGGTGTTGAGCAGGATCGGGAAGAACGCGCCGAGAAACACCAGGAAGATCGCCGGCTTGTTGGCGATGCCGAACCAGATGATGGCGAGCGGGATCCACGACACCGGCGGGATCGGGCGCAGCATCTGCAGGGTCGGCTCGATCACGACCTCGATCTTGCGCGACCAGCCGATGGCGACTCCGAGCGACACGCCGAGAATGGTGGCGATGGCGAAGCCCGCCGCGACGCGCGACAGGCTCGCCAGCATGTCGGCGAGCCAGTGCGCGCTGTAGGTCTGGGTGTTGCCGTCGGTGCCGACCAGCCAGTCCGCCCACGCCCACACTACCGTCGACGGTGCCGGCAGCAAGGCTGCCGGCAGCGCGCCCGAGCGCGAGAACGCCTCCCAGCCGGCGAGCACCAGCACGGGAACGATGGCGCGGTCGAGCTTCCTGAGCTGGGCGAGCGCGGCCATCTCAGTAGCCGAGCTCGGTCTTCGGCTTGCCGGTCGCAGCTTCCAGGAAGCGGTAGTCGAGGTTCTTCTCGACGGCGGCCGTGACGTCCGAGTTGATGTACTTCAGGTCGCGCATCATCGCGGCGATGGCGAGCGCCGAGGCGCGGTACATCTTCGGATCGGGATCGAGGTTCTCGACCGCGCCGGTGGCGATCGCCTTGTCGAGGCCAGTGATCCTGGAGATCACCTCGATCAGCGCCGGCTTGTCGGCCGCGATGTGCGCATCGACCTTGACCACCGCACGCACCACGCCCTCCAGCGCCTTCGGATTGGACGCGATGACGTCGGAGCGGGTCAGGATCAGGTTGGTCAGCTTGCCGGCGGCCTGGTCATAGGGGAAGCCGAAGAACTTCGCTGCCTTGGCCTGCATGATCTGGGTGGCGAACGGCTCGACGGTGCAGATCAGCTCGACCTCGCCGCGACGCAGCGCCTGCAGATGATCGGACGGGTTCGGGATGTTGATGAACTGCACGTCCTTGTTGATGTCGATGCCCTGCTTGGCGAAGGCGCCGCGCATGTGGATGTCCTGCGCGTTGCCGCGCGAGGCGGCGACGCGGAACGGCTTGCCGTCGGCCTTGTACTTGGCGATGAGCGCCTTCAGCGCGCTCCAGTCGCCCGGCGCAACCTCGAGATCGTTTCCGAGCAGGATCGCCGAGCCGCCATTGACCTGGCCGGAGATCGCGACCACGTCGAAGCCTTTGTCGAGCGCGATGGCGTAGTGCAGATAGGTGACCTGCGCGACGTCGATGTTCTTTGACACCAGCGCGGTCAGCGCGTCGGTCCCGGTGTTGAAGCCGACCGCGTCGATCGACACGCCCTCGGCGAATTGCGGTGTCAGCGACATTGGCGTGCAATGCGCGCATTTGGCGTAGCCGAGTTTGATCTTGGGCGCGTCGTCGGCGAAGCTCGGCAGCGTGAGCACGAGCACGGCCAGAAGGGAAAGCAGAAAGCGTGTCACGTCCATCTCCAGGGCAGGTCAGCAATGAGGTCCCTGCTCCCATCAGCAAGCGACATGCCAATTGGATGCGATATGCAATCTTGATTTTATATAGTGAAATCAATATCAAATATCGATCTGAATTTCCCAATTTGCCTGATCCGCGGGCGTCCCGCCCGAATCTCAGGCAGCGCGCAGCGGAGCCGCAACGACCATCATGACCACCCCGGCAACCCGGCCCAGACTGAAGACGCGCTTCAAGCCGGCGCGACTGAAGCTGTCATCCGACCAGTCGACCCGACCGCTGGCGCGGCTGTCGCTGCACGATCAACTCGTCGCCAAGGTGCGCGAGATGATCATCGACGGAGAGCTCGCAGCCGGTGCGCCACTGCCGGAACGGATGCTGTGCGAGACGTTCGGCGTGTCGCGCACGCCGCTGCGCGAGGCGTTCAAGATCCTCGCCGCCGAGAGCCTGATCGAGCTGCGGCCGCATCGCACTCCGGTGGTGGCGCCGATCGACGCAAGCGAGATCGCCGAGATCTTCGACGTGATGGTCGCGCTCGATGCCGCGGCCGGCCACGCGGCCGCCACCCGCGCAACCACTGATGAGATCGTGCATCTCGACGCCATGCATGCCGAACTGGTCGCGAAGCACGGCGCCGCCGAACGCGCCGCCTATTTCCGCCTCAACCAGCAGATCCACCTGGAGATCACCAGGCTCGCCGGCAACGCCGTGCTGCTCAACATGTGGAGCACGCTGCACGCCAGCGTCTTCCGCGCCCGCGCGGTCGCCAATTACGACGCGCGGCGCTGGGACGAGTCGCTGCGGGAGCACGAGGCCTTCATGGCGCTGCTGCGCGCCCGCGATGCCCCGGGGTTCGCGCAGGCGCTCAGTGCGCACACCCGCAGGACCGGCGATTCCGTGCTGCAGATGCTCGAGCAGGCGAGGCGGAGTCCGGGCAGCGGCGCATAGACTTTGTTCACGTCGAACCGGGCATGCTGGCGGCGCGACAGATGAATGCTCCACACGCCTGGCCTGATCATGATCCTGCAATCGCTCGCCGGCCTGCCGGCCTTTCTGGTGTATTTCTGTACCGCGCTGGTCGCGGTGACGGCCTACCTCTTCGTCTACACCCGCGTCACCCCCTACAATGAATTCCAGCTGATCCGGGACAATCACCCCTCGGCTGCGATCTCGCTCGGCCTCAGCCTGCTCGGCTTCACCCTGCCGCTGGTCAGCGCCATCGCCCATTCCGCCAACGTGCTGGACTGCCTGATCTGGGCGCTGGTCGCGCTGATCGTCCAGGTGATCGTCTATTACCTCGTCCGCATCCCGGTGCCGGATCTCGCCCAGCGCATCGTCGCCGGCGAGCTGGCCTCGGCGATCTGGCTCGGGCTCGCCTCGCTCTCCGCCGGCGCGCTGAACGCCGCCTCGATGATCATCTGACCATGGCCGAGAAACGCCGCGAATTCGGCAAGCGCCGGCCGATGCCGCCCCCGCCCGCGACGCCGCCGGTGAAGCGCTCCGGCCATGTCGCACTGCTCTTGATGGGCACGCTCGCGGTCGGCAGCACGGCCTATGCGCTGATGCCGCGGCAGCAGAGCTGCCCGCAGCCAGGCGCCGAGACGCCGACGATGGCCGGCCAGCCGCAGACGAGCGAATGCACGACGCGCCGCTCGAGCGGCGGTGGTAGCGGCGGCAGCGGCTCCGGCCGCTGGGGATTTTCCAGCGGCGACAGCGATTCCAGAAGCAGCGGCTCGAGCCATGTCGCCGAGGCGTCCTCCGCACATGTCTCGCGCGGCGGCTTCGGCTCGTTCGGACACGGCTTTGGCGGCGGCGGCTGATTTTCGTCGCGCCGACGCCGTGAAAACACCGCGTTCATGCTGTTATCTTGGATTCGGATCTTTGACACAGACTCAAAATCATAAAAAACTGGACTACCGACTCATCGGAAATGATCCGATTCAACGTTCGCACCTGATGGTGCGGGCGACGATCAGGGCTGCGGTGACCGCCGCCGCCTTGCATCGTTTTGCAGGCAAGCGACCGCGTGGTCGCCCACGCTGGAGGGCGGCGGGACCGCGCGGACGTCATCATGGCTGCATCATCGATGGCGGCCGTGGCGGTGCTGCGCCCTGGTGCAACGGGCACGGCAGGTTAGCTGTTGCCTTGTTCGCTGTTGCCTCATTCGCTGTTGCCTTGGGCTGACGCCGATGCAGCGCATCCCCTGTCCGGAACGCGACGACTGGCGCGAGACCGCGGCACGATGCGGATTCGACTTCCACGAAGTCGACGGCGAGCGCTATTGGGACGAGCGCGCCTACTACGCATTCACGATGGCCGAGATCGAGCTCGGCATCGAGGAGCCGACGGCCGAGCTCGAGCAGATGTGCCTCGCGCTGGTCAAACGCGTCATCGGCGACGAGGTGCTGCTGCGCCGGCTGAAGATCCCGCAAGCGGTCTGGCCGCTGCTGGCGGAGAGCTGGCGCCGGAGGGACGGCAGCCTCTACGGACGGTTCGACCTCAGCTATCAGGGCGGCCGCGCGCCGGCGAAGCTGCTCGAATACAATGCCGACACGCCGACGTCGATCTTCGAGGCCGCGGTCTTCCAATGGACCTGGCTCGAGCAGGCGATCGAGCGCCGCATCCTGCCGGGGCGCGCGGATCAGTACAACTCGATCCACGAGCGCCTGATCGCGCGCTGGCGTGCCCTCGGCCAGCAACGCCGCGTGCATCTGGCCGGGCTCACCGCCAATGGAGAGGACGCCACGACCCTGGCCTATCTGGCCGACACGGCAGCCCAGGCGGGCCTGTCGACAACCATCCTCGACATCGCCGAGATCGGCTGGCGCGATACCGGCGGCGGCTTCGTCGATCTCGATGACGAGAACATCGTCCTCGCCTTCAAGCTGTATCCCTGGGAATGGATGTTTCGCGATGCTTTCGGCGCCAAGCTCGCGCAGGCGCCGACGCAATGGATCGAGCCGCCGTGGAAGGCCATCCTGTCCAACAAGGGCATCCTGCCCCTGCTCTGGCAGATGCACGAAGGCCATCCGAACCTGCTGCCGGCCTATTTCGAGGACGATCCGAAGGCCGCCAGCCTCGGCCCGAGCTTCGTGCGCAAGCCGATCTACTCGCGCGAGGGCGCCAATGTCAGCCTGGTGTCCGACGGCGTCGCCGTCTCTGCGCAGGACGGGCCCTACGGCGCCGAAGGCTTCATCCGCCAGGCGCTGGCGCCGCTGCCGGATTTCGGCGGCGTGTTCCCGGTGATCGGCAGCTGGCTCGTCGACCATCAGCCCTGCGGCCTGTCGATCCGCGAGGACACGAGCCCGATCACCGGCAACCGCTCACGCTTTTTGCCGCACGCCATCCTTTAGGATATTAACGACAGCCGGCGAAAACGCCTCGACACGCCGGTCGAGAGCATTAGATAGGATCAAGGGCGAATTCCCCGCGCGATTGGGCGCGCATGGCCGGGACGAGGCATGGCGACGGACAACTCCGAACTCGAAGGCTTGCGTATCCTGGTCGCCGAGGACGAGGGCCTGATCGCGCTCGAGCTGGAAACGGTGTTGCAGGGCTTCGGCTGCCAGGTGGTCGGTCCCGTCTCGCGCGTCGGCGACGTGCTGCGCGAGGCGGAGCGCGGCGGCCTGGACGGCGCGCTGCTCGACGTCAACCTGCGCGGCGAACAGATCTTCGCCGTCCTGCCGCAGCTGATCGCGCGCGAGCTCAAGATCGTCATCACCTCCGGCTACGACGACGCGACGCTGTTTCCGCCGGAGTTCCGCAGCCTGGCCCGACTCGCCAAGCCGTTCGACGAGCGCGCGCTGCGCGCGATGTGCGAGGCCACGTTCGTTCGGCGTCAACGCAACTCATAACGCTTCGCTTACGCCCGGCGCATCGGGAGGCATCGCGTGTCCATCATCGAAGATACCGCGGCCTACGAGGCCTGGCTTCGCAACCAATGCAGAGTGGTCGAGGACGACCTTCTCACCAAGCACCGGCGGATGCGAAAGTCTCCGTTCGCCCTGTTGCGCGCCAGCTACTATCGCTGGGCGCGGCGCATCGAGGAGATCTGCCCGGAGCTGGCGGAGGCGCCGGTCGCGCTGTGCGTTGGCGACATCCATCTGGAGAATTTCGGCACCTGGCGCGACGCCGACGGGCGCTGGGTGTGGGGCGTCAACGATTTCGACGAGGCTGCGAGGATGCCCTACGCCTTCGATCTGGTCCGGCTCACGACCAGCGTCGAGCTCGCGCCCGACATGGCAATCGACAGCCGCGACGCCGCAGACGCGATCCTCCAAGGCTATCGCGACGGGCTCAAACATCCGCGGCCCGCGCTGCTCGACGAGCACGAGATCTGGATCAGGCCCTACGTCAAATGCTCGGATGATTGCCGCCGCGCATTCTGGGAGGAGATCGACGGCCTCGCGGCCGCCGATGCGATTCCGTCCGCGGTGCGGAAGCTGCTCACCGCCAGCCTTCCGGAGCAGGTGGAAACTGCCGCGTTCTTCCACCGCTTCGCCGGCGGCGGCGGCCGGGACGTCCGCGCTACGTCGTCGTCGCGACGTGGCGCGGCGGCCGCATCGTCCGCGAGGCCAAGGCGCTGGTCCCTTCGGCCTGGACCTGGGCCAAGAACAGGACGAACAGCAGCACGCGGCCAAAGCCGGCGCCGCCGCACAGATTCGTCGAGCTGTCGACCGGGACCTATCGCGCGCCCGATCCATTCCTGCACGTTCACAGAACCGTCGACGGGGACTACGTGGTCCGACGCCTGTCTGCGGACTCGCGCAAGATCGATCTCGGCAAGCAAGCCGGCGCCGATCTCAAGCTGGAGCTTCTGCGCGGCATGGGCACCGACCTCGCCTCCATCCATGCCGCCGACGGCCGCGCCGGCGCCGAGATCGCGGCGGACCTCAGGGAGCGCAGTTCAGGCTGGCTGCGCCGAGCTGCGCGCGCCGCGCGTGAGGCGACGGAAAAGGATCACGACGTCTGGCGCCGCAAGGCGCCAGGCTCCCTTCCGACGGCGCGCTGAGGCACGAATTCGGACGCGAGGGTCAGCTCATCAGTCCGGCTGCACGGCCGATGCCGGCAGATGCTCGGGGGTCGTCTCCGCGGTCAGCGCAAAGGTCAGCGAGCAGCGAATTCCGGTGGCCTCGAAGTCCAGCAGGGCTTCGCCATCGAGATCGAAGCGGACGACGCGATCGATCAGCGTCGTGCCGAAGCCCCGCGCGCCGCCGCCTTCGATCGGCGGTCCGCCGCGCTCCAGCCAGACCAGCTCCAGCCGGCGGCGATCGTCGCGCAGGCGCCAGGAGATCGTGACCCGGCCGTGGGAGGCGGACAACGCACCATATTTGGAGGCGTTGGTCGCAAGCTCGTGCAGCACCATCGACAGCGGCAGCACGAGCCGCGCCTCCAGCAGAACCGGCGGACCGTCGATGGCGATGCGCCCTTCGCCGATGCCATAGGGCGCCAGCACGGTCGTGAGCAGTTCGTTCAGTCCGATGCCGATCCAGCGGGTCTGCGTCAGGATGTCATGCGCGATCGAGACCGCCTGGATACGCCCGGAGAACGCCTTGTTGAAGGCCGGCAGCGACGGTGAGGTCCGCAAGGTCTGTCCCGCCACCGACTGCACGATCGCCAGGATGTTCTTCACCCGGTGATTGAGCTCGGCGACCAGCACGGTCTGCTGCTCTTCCGCGCGCTTGCGCTCGGTGATGTCGGTCAGGGTGACGATCGAGCCGACCGTCTCCTTGAGATCATTCACCAGGGGCCCGCCGGACAGCAGGAACGACCGCCCCGACGCCTGCGCATTGCGCAAGGCGACCTCGACGCCATGGAAGGGCTTGGTCGCCAGCGCCTGGTCCAGGCTCTCGCGCGAGAAGCGCGTCAACGTGCCTCGCTGGCTCGCGCTCTGCCCATCGAGCGGAAACGCCTCCGAAAACAACTGACCGACCGGCGGCCGTTCCGCGAGCTGCTCGGCGACCCAGCTCGCATGCGTGATCCGGCCGTCGAGCGCAAGCACCACGACCGCATCGGTCGCCTGCTCCAGGATCGAGCGGGCGAAGCGCTCGGCATTGGCGACCTCCTCGGCGCGGCGCTGCATCGACATGTCGGTCAGCGTCACGAGCGTGGCCACCACGCCGCCCATCGCCATCTGGCGCATCCACACCGACACCGGCAGCGGCCCGCCGTCTGCACGGCACAGTTGAGCGTCGGTTGCGGCGTCGTCGGCGCGCTGCTCGGGCGCCGCTCCCGCAAACAGCGAGGCAAAGCCGCGTCCCACCAATTGCTGTACGCCCAGGCCGGTCAGCGCGCACAGCCGGGAATTGACATAGACGATGCAGCCGTCGGCATCGAGCGTCAGCGCGCCATCGCTCATGCGCTCGACCAGCACATGATAGGGCGCGTCCGCGCCCTGCAGCATGATGACCTGGGGTCCGGTCGGGCCCTGCACCACCACGGCATCGACATTGCCGCGATGAATGGCCTCGACCGTCTCCTCCGCCTCGTTGCGCGGCCGTCCCGCCTGCATCGCGTCTGTTGATGCCACGCGTCCTCCGTTCAGCTCGGTGCGATGTCCAGACCAACCAGCACCTTCTCCGCATTGGAGAGATCGCCGATGATTCGCTTGAGGGGCTCGGGCAGTTGACGGATCAAGGTCGGGATCGCGACGATCTGATCCCGTTGTGCGAGGGCCGGATCCTTCATCAGGTCGATCACCTCGATCGTGTAGCGCCCTGGCAGATGCGTCTCGCACAGCTTCTTGAGATTGGCGAGCGCCGCCAGGGATTTCGGCGTCTGACCGGCGACATAGAGCCGGAGATTATAGCCATCCTGTTCCATCGGAGCGGCCGTCATTTGCTGGATGTCAGCGGGTTGGCTGGCGAGCTCGGCCCGCGCCTGGACGAGCGGCTCTGAATCTGCGCCTGGCGCGCGGCTGAGCGCTGATCCTCGCGGGCAGCGCCTTCCAGATTGATGAGCTGCATCTCGCTCTCCTCGTTGGCCAGCTGAGCCTTGAGCGTTTCGATCTGAGCCGCGAGGTCGCGGCGGCGACGTTCGATCTCGCGCGTGCGGCGTTCCGTATCCTGCGTGCGCAGCAGGCGCTCGACGCGATCTCTCGCCTCCTGCGCCACCCTGGCCGATCCCGTGAGCACGCCCTCCGGGCCGACATAGACCTCGCGCAGCGAGATGCCGTCGGCACTCATCAGGAATTCGCGGACCTGGTTGGAATGCGCCATGCCGCGCGACTTCAGCAGATAGAGCTGGCGATTGTGCTCGCCGTTGCTCTCGCGATTGTAGAGCAGCAGCCAGGTGTCCGTGAGCGACGAGATCTGCATCTCCGTGGTCGCCGTCTCCGCGCTGCCGGCGCCGAGATTGGTGAACAGCGCCGTGACGCCGCGCGCCTTCAGGAAATCGATGAGGCGCAACGTCATCGAATGCACGTCGCCGGCAATGCCGGCGCCCATGAGCGCCGAGATGGGATCGACCACGACGGCCGCGGGATCGAACTCCTTGACCTCGCGATGCATGGCGGCGAGATGCGTTTCCAGCCCGTACAGATTGGGGCGCCGCGCCGAGAACCGCAGCAGGCCGCGATCGACCCATTGCTGCAGGTCGAGACCGACGGACTTCATGTTGCGGATGATCTGCTGCGGGGATTCCTCCAGCGCGAAATAGATGCAGCGTTGCCCGCTCTTGCAGATCGAATTGGCAAAGTGTGCCGACACCGTCGACTTGCCCGAGCCGGCCATGCCCGAGATCAGGATGCTCGACCCCTTGTAGTAGCCCTGGCCTTCGAGCATGTCGTCGAGATCGGCGATGCCCGTCGAGACCCGTTCGGTCCACGCGTCATGCGCGAGACCCGACGAGGTGATCGGCATCACCGTGACGCCTTCCTGGTCGATGATGAAGGGGTATTCGTTGGTGCCGTGCGCCGTGCCGCGATACTTCACGACGCGCAGCCGCCGCGTCGAGAGCTGATCGTGCACGCGGTTGTCGAGCAGGATGACGCAGTCGGCCACGTATTCCTCGAGGCCGTAGCGCGTCAGCGTACCGTCACCGCGCTCGCCGGTGATGATGGCGGTGACGCCCTTGCTCTTCAGCCATTCGAACAGCCGTCGCAACTCGGAGCGCAGCACCGCCTGGTTGTCGAGGCCGCCGAACAGGGTCTCGATCGTATCGATCACGACGCGCTTGGCGCCGATCGAATCGATCGCGAAGCCGATGCGGATGAACAGACCGTCGAGATCGTAGTCGCCGGCCTCCTCGATCTCGTTGCGATCGAGATGGATGTGGTCGACCACGATCTTCTTCTGCTCGATCAGCCTGTCGATGTCGTAGCTGAGCGAGCCGACGTTCTTGATCAGATCCTCGGGCTGCTCCTCGAACGCGATAAACACGCCCGGTTCGTCATAGGCGACCGCGCCATTATAGAGAAACGTCATCGCAAACAACGTCTTGCCGCAACCGGCTGCGCCGCATAGCAGCGTCGGCCGCCCTTGCGGCAGGCCACCGAAGGTGACCTCGTCGAGGCCGTCGATCCCAGTCGGCGATTTGGCGATGACAGGGAGGTCCCGCGTCACGATTCGAGGACGCACACTCGTTTTCATCCAATCCCCCGCCATCAATCCAACACGCATGAGCCCACACCAAGGCATGAGTAGACGCGTCAGGAACCGAAAAGTTCCATGGGTCGGCGAGATTTGCTCCAAGAGGAGGCCTGCGGGCGCAGCAAGGGCTGGCCGCCCGCGCCGGACGGACGCTCGCGTGACGGAGCGGCCGACCGCCCGACCGGTCGAAGCTCCACCCGGTCACCGACGGCTCCGGCCGGCGTCAGCGCGCCGCGACCACCTTGAGGCCGGGCAGCAGCGCCGCGCCACCGCGCGGGCTGCGCACCGGATTGATCTGGTACAGACCCCGCCGCTCCTGGTTGGGCCGGAACGCGTCGGTGATGCCGACGACCGATTCGGCGGCTCCCAGCAACAGCGTGCCATCCGGCTCCATCACCTTGGCCATCCGCTCGAAGATCGAGGCCTTGGTCTCCTGGTCGAAATAGATCAGCACGTTGCGGCAGAAGATGATGTCGAACTTGCCGAGATGCGAAAAGTCCTGCAGCAGATTGAGCTGGCGATGCTGGACCATGCCGCGGATGTCGGCGCTGAGCTGCCAGAGCTCGCCAAGCTGCGTGAAATATTTCACGAGCAGCTGGATCGGCAATCCACGCTGCACCTCGAACTGGCTGTAGAGGCCGGCCTTCGATTTCTCCAGCACCTCCTGCGACAGGTCGGTGGCAACGATCTCGATGCGCCAGCCGGCCAGCGCCGCGCCATGCTCCCGCAGGCACATCGCGATCGAATACGGCTCCTGTCCGGTCGAGCAGGCGGCGGACCAGATACGCAGGGAACGACGATTGGCGCGCGACTGGATCAGCGCCGGCAGGATGCCCTCACGGAGATGATCGAACGGAATCTTGTCGCGAAAGAAGAACGTCTCGTTGGTGGTCATCGCCTCGACCACCTGCGTCGTGAGCTGCTCCGCGCCGCTCTTGATCTTCTGCACCAGCTCCGTGATGCCCGGCAGGTTGGAGCGGCGGGCCAGCGGCAGCAACCGGCTTTCGACCAGGTACTGCTTATCGGCCGACAGATCGAGGCCGGAGCGATCCTTCAGGACCTTACGCAAGAACTCATAGTCCAGGGGTGTCACGAACGGTCTCCAGCAAACAGACGAACCAGCTTCGGTCCAATCTGATTCAAGGGAAGGACGGCCGCGCAGATGCCGGCATTGGCGGCTGCGCCCGGCATGCCCCAGACCACGCTGGTCGCCTCGTCCTGCGCGATCACGCTGCCGCCGGCGGCGACGATGTCCTTGCCGCCGCGCATGCCGTCGGATCCCATGCCGGTCAGGATCACGGCCAGGGTCGAGCCCTGCCAGACCTCGATCGCCGACATGAACAAGGGATCGACGGCGGGCTTGCAGAAATTGACTGGAGGACCGTTGTCGAGCGCGATCACCACATCGGCGCCATGGCGCGCCACACGCATGTGGCGGCCGCCGGGGGCAAGGTAGATCCGACCCGGCTTCACCACTTCACCGTCGACGGCCTCGTGGGCCGGCCGGCGGCTCGAGCGCGCCAGATGCTCGGCGAGGATGGTGGTGAAGGTCGGCGGCATGTGCTGGGTGATCAGCACCGGAAAGCGGTCGATCACGGGACCGATCTCGGTCACCAGCGACATCAGGGCCTGCGGGCCGCCGGTCGACGATCCGATCAGCAGCACCTTCGGCATCTGCGTGCTGAAGGAGCGGCGCGCCAGCTGGGTCGGCACGGCGGGCGCCGCGGGGGCGACCATCGGCCGCGCCGTGGGCGAAGGCCGGAGCCCCTGGACTTGCGGGACGATCGGCGATGCGGCCGGCGCATGCGGAGCGGGAGCGGCGCGGCGCGCCTTGGCGCCGAGATTGCGGATCTTCTGAATCAGATCGTAGTGGAAATTGTCGGCCGCCGAGGCCTCGCGCGTGCTCTCGGGCTTCGGGATGTAGTCGGCCGCGCCGAGCGACAGCGCCTTGAAGCTGATCTCCGCGTTGCGGCGGGTCAGCGTCGAGGCCATGATGACGGCGAGGTTCTTCTTCTTGGCAAGCAGCTTCGGCAGGGCCGCGATGCCGTCGAGCTCGGGCATTTCGATGTCGAGCACGGCGACGTCGGGGTTGACGCGATCGATCTGGTTCACGGCTTCGAGGCCGGTACGCAGCGACGCCGCGACGACCATGTCGGGCTCAGACGCGATCCAACGCGAGATCATGCCGCGGATGACCACGGAATCGTCCACGACCATCACGCGGAGAGGTTCCTGCCTGGTCGAACTTGGGATCGAAGAACTGGCCAACGCGACGCTCATAGTTCACCAACAGGACAGAGGCACGGGGTGACGGCAAGCCCGGATGACCACGGGACCGACGCACGCGACGGAGATCAGATCAGCCCGACTTCCTGAAACTTCGCGGTCACGATGTCCTTGTCGAAGGGCTTCATGATGTACTCGTTGGCGCCGGCGTGCAGCGCGCGCGCGATGTGCGCGACATCGTTCTCGGTCGTGCAGAACACCACCTTCGGCGCGTCGCCGCCGGGCATGCGCCGGAGATTGCCGAGAAACTCGTAGCCGTCCATGACGGGCATGTTCCAGTCGAGCAGCACCGCATCCGGGAGGCCCCGCTTGCAGATCTCGAGCGCCTGCTCGCCGTCCTCCGCTTCCACGATCTGGAAATCCAGACCTTCCAGAATGCGTCGCGCCACCTTTCGAATGACGCTGGAATCGTCAACTACCAGACACGTTCTCATATCAGCCTCACCAGATCAGGATCCAATGCAACGACGCCTGATGCGCCGCTGCCCTCACGTTGCAGTGTTCAGGCCGCCATCTTGTCGGCGGCGAGCTCGAGCACGCGATCGACGTCGAGAATGACCATCAGCTGGCCGTCGAGGCGGTGCACGCCGCCGGCAAGCTTCGCCATGCGCGGGTCGAGATTGACGGGGTTCTCCTCCCGGCCCTCCTCGGGCAGCCGCAGCACCTCGCCGATCTGGTCGATCAGGAGACCGTAGGACTCGCCGCGCAGATCGACGCCGACCGCCATCGGCGGCTTGCCGTCCTCGGCGCGGGCAAGGCCGAGCCGCGCCCGCATGTCGACGACGGTCACGATGCGGCCGCGCAGGTTCAGGACGCCTGCGATCTCCGCCGATGACAGCGGCACCCGCGTCACCCGCTCCGGCATGAACACGTCCTGGACCCGCGAGATCGGCAGGCCGAACAGCTGGCCGCCGATCATCGCAGTGACGTATTCGACGGCGGCGCCCTCGGTGGTTTCGATCTTGCTGCTCATCGCACGCTACTCCTGTCCGCTTGCTGTCACGCGGCCCGCCGGTTGGCTTCGGCGCGGGCCCGTTCCTCGATCTGTTCCTTCAGCGCCGCGATCAGGCCGGGCCGGTCGAACTTGGCGATGTAGTCGTAGAGACCCGCCTGGCGGCCGCGCTCGATCGCCGCCGGCGACACCAGCGACGACACCGCGATGACCGGCATCTGGTTCAGGTTCTGGTCGGCGCGGATCGCCTCGGTGAACTCGAAGCCGTTCATCTCCGGCATCTCGATGTCGGTGACGACGATGTCGAAGCTGTGCCCGGAGCGCAGCGTGGCCGAGGCCCTCGAGCGCCGAGGCCGCGGTGCGCACCTTGTAGCCGGCCGACTTCAGCACCGGCGCCAGCATGTTGCGGAAGAACGGCGAGTCGTCGACCAGCAGCACCGACTGCGTCTGCGCGTCGGTGTGCATCTCCTTGCGGATGAACCAGTCGGCGAACGCCATCGGCAGGAAGTGGCCGACGTCGATCACCTCGGTCGCCTGGCCCTTGATCACCGCCGAGCCGAGGATGCCGTCCTTGGCGCCGGAGACCTGGATGTTGAGCCGCTCCTCGACGATGTCGATGATCTCGTCGACCACGAGGCCCATCGCGCGGGTCTCGTCGGCGAACACCAGGATCGGCTGCGAGCCCGACGTCTGCACCGACACGCCTTCCATCTGCACCAAGGGCATCAGCTGGTCGCGGTACTGCACCATGTAGCGGCCGTTGGAGATCTCGATCTTGTCGGCCGCGATCTCCTCCAGCCGCGTAACCAGCGCCAGGGGCACCGCCTTGGGCTGCGCCGTGCCGGCGCGGAACACCAGGAGCGAGGTGAGCTGCTCGCCGCCGATGGCGTGATGCGCGGCGTGCTCGTCGGACACCGCCTGCGAGGCCGAGCCGGCGGCGCCGAGCGCTTTCGCAATGCCGTTCGGATCGATGATCATGATCACGGCGCCGTCGCCCAGGATGGTGTTGCCCGAGAACATGTCGATGTGCCGCAGCTTGGTCGACATCGGCTTGACCACGATTTCCTCGGTGTGGAACACGCAGTCCACCACGATGCCGAAGGTCTGGTTGCCGACCTGCGTCACCACGATGAAGCCGTTCTCCGGATCGGTCGACGAGCCGTCGTCGATCTTCAAGAGCTTCTTCAGATGCATCAGCGGCAACAGCTTGTTGCGCAGGCGCAGGACCGCGGTGTCCTTGATGCGCTCGATGCGGTGCTCGGAGTTGGCGCGCGCGCGCACCAGCTCGACGACCGACAATTGCGGGATCGCGAAGCGGTCGCCGCCGGCTTCCACGATCAGCGCCGAGACGATCGCGAGCGTCAGCGGGATCTTGATGGTGACCGAGGTGCCCTCGCCGAGCACCGACTTGATGTCGATGGTGCCGCCGATCTGGTCGATGTTGGTGCGCACCACGTCCATGCCGACGCCGCGGCCCGAGACCGAGGTGACGGCGGCCGCGGTCGAGAAGCCCGGTTCGAAGATGAACTTGTGGATCTGCGCTTCCGTCATCTTCTCGAGCTCGGCCTCGGTGACGAGGCCGTTCGCCAAGGCCTTGGCCTTGATGCGCTCGGTGTTGAGGCCGCGGCCGTTGTCGGCGATGCAGATGATGATATGGCCGCCTTCGTGATAGGCGGAGAGCCGGATGGTGCCCTGCTCGGCCTTGCCGGCCGCGGCGCGCTCGGCCATCGTCTCCAGGCCGTGATCGGCGGAGTTGCGCACCATGTGGGTGAGCGGGTCCTTGATCAGGTCGAGCACCTGGCGGTCGAGCTCGGTGTCGGCGCCGTGCATCTCGAGCTCGATCTGCTTGCCGAGCTCGGTGGCGAGGTCGCGGACGATGCGCGGCAGCTTCTGCCAGGCATTGCCGATCGGCTGCATGCGCGTCTTCATGACGCCTTCCTGCAGCTCGGCGGTGACGTTGGACAGCCGCTGCAGCGGCACCTTGAACTCGGTGTCCTCGTTGCGGCGGGCGATCTCCAGGAGCTGGTTGCGCGTCAGCACCAGCTCCGAGACCATCGTCATCAGATGTTCGAGCGTGTCGACGTTGACGCGGATCGACTGGTTGGCGACCTTGTCGTTCTCATGCACCTCGCCGTCGGCATTGGCCTTCGGCCGCGCCGCCTTCTTCGGCTCGGACTTGGCCTCTGCTTCCGCCTTGGCAGGCCCGGCCTTGGCGACCGGCGCCGGCGCAGCGGGTTTGGGCTCAGGCGCCTTCTCATGGGCGGGCGGCATCTCGATCGCGGTCTCGCGGAAGGCGCGCTCCAGTTCGTCGAGCGACACTTCGCCCGGACGCAGCGGACGCTCCAGCGTCTGGTCGATCAAGGAGCCCTGCGTCACCGCCGGCTTGGGCGGCGGTTCGGGCGCCGCGGGCGCGAGCGGCGGCGCGGCCTCGCCGGCGGCCATCGCGGCCATGCCGCGCTCGACCATGGCTTCGAGCTCGCTGATGAGGTCGCGGTCCTCGCCCTCGGGCTCGGCCTCGTTGGCTTCGAGCTGTCCCAGGATGTCCTTGATGCGGTCGATGGTGGTGAGGATCAGCGTCACGGCCTCGCCGGTGACCGGCATGCCGTCGCGGAATTTGCCCATCAGGGTCTCGGCGGCATGCGCCAGCGCCTCGAGCCGCGGCAGGCCGAGGAAACCGCAGGTCCCCTTGATCGTGTGCACCAGCCGGAAGATGTTATCGAGGATCTTGGCGTTGTTCGGCTCCTGCTCGAACCGCACCAATTGATTGTCGACGGTATCCAGGCTCTCGCTGGTCTCCGTCAGGAACTCACGCAACAGGTCATCCATGAAACTGGCCTTCGCACGCAACGGAACGCGACATGACGCGCCCTTCAAACCGTGGCCAGTTTCGGTGCAAAGCGTTTAATATTAGTTGAGTAAGCGCAAATGAACGGACTCAACAAAGAGATAAGATGCATCCGGACAAATTCGGACACATCGGCAAGGCTTGATTAACCATGGTGAATGGATTGTTGCGTCTGTCCCACGACACGAGGTCGCAGGACTGACGCGGCAGGACGTCCGCCCGATCAGGCCGCCTGCACGACCATTGCATTGCCGTCGGCGGTGAGCGTCACCTTGAGGCCGCAGGCATCGGCGAGCAGACGGGTGTAGTAGGGCTGCACCGCGTGGGCATCGATGGTCGATTGCAGGTCGCCACCGAGCAGATTGACGATGTTCTGCGGCAGCCGGGCATTGAGCCCCGTGGCGGCGACGCGGAAGCTCATGGTCTCGCCATCGCCGATCGGGTCGACGGTCAGCACGCCGCCGCGCGGGATCGTCTGCTGCGCCACCACCATCATGTTGAGCAGCAGCTTGACCCGGTTCTTGGGCAACAGCAGCCGCGGCAGATTCCAGGTGATCGAGGTCTTGGCGTCCTCGATGTGGCCGCGCGCCATGGTCTGGGCGTCGCCGAGATCGATCTGCGCGCCCGCGGAGCCGGCCGCACCAAAGGCGAGGCGGCAGAATTGCAGCCGGGCCGACGCCGTCTTGGCGCTCTTGCGGATCAGCTCCAGCGCGAAGTCGCGATCCTCCGGCTTCGGATTGTCGTCGAGCACCTCGAGCCCATTGACGATGGCGCCGACCGGACTAATCAGGTCGTGGCAAACCTTCGAGCAGAGCAGAGCGGCAAGTTCGAGCGTATCGGGAGCGGGAATCGGATTGGCGATCTCGGGAGAGGACGTGCCGGACATTCGATGTTCCTGAAATCCGCGAACCTGGGCAGAATCATGCTTGCGTTAACGCTTGATACACTGCGAAAGCATGGACCGCCACCGGACTGAGAGCGGGACACGGGAAAGTACGTAGCGGGTTTCCCGGCAGCCGCGGCTCAATGACCATGCGAATGGCCGTACCCGGATGCGCCGGGCGCCAGAACAGGGATATGATAATGCAAGCTGCGTACGGGACGGCCGGAAGGAGCACCGCGCAATGACGACGGCACCGACTGCAGGAACCGTCGAGGTCGAGGCCGCCGCGGCGCTGATGACGCCCCTGACGGAGCTCGTCGTCGAAGCGGCCCACGCGATCCTCGCCGTCAACCGCCGCGCCATGGCCGTCACCGACAAATCCGACGGCTCGCCGGTCACCGAGGCCGATCTTGCCGCCGACAGGGTCATTGCCGAAGGGTTGGCGCGGCTGGCGCCTGCGATTCCCGCGCTGTCGGAGGAGCGGGTCGGGGCGAGCGCAGGACCGTTCAAGGGCAGCTTCTTCCTGATCGATCCGCTCGACGGCACCAAGGAATTCGTCGCCGGGCGAGGCGAGTTCACGGTCAATCTGGCGCTGGTTACCGGTGGCAGCCCGCTGCTCGGCATCGTCTGCGCGCCGGCCATCGGCCAGATCTGGCGCGGCCTGGTCGGCCGTGGCGCCGAGCGGCTGTCGTTCACCGAGGCGGGTCTGGCGGCCGCCGAGCCGATCCGCACCCGGCCGATGCCGCCGCAAGGCGCGGCATGGGTCGCCGCGGTCAGCCGGTCGCATGGCGATGCCCGCACCGAAGCCTTCATTGCGGCGCGTCCGGGCGCCGTGCGCCTGCCGCTCGGCTCGGCCGTGAAGTTCGGACGGCTCGCCGAAGGTCTGGCCGACATCTATCCGCGGCTCGGCCCGACCTCGGAATGGGACGTGGCGGCAGGCCATGCCGTGGTCGCAGCCGCCGGCGGCACCGTCACCAGCGAGACCGGCGCGCCGTTGCGCTATGGCGAGCGCCCCGACGGCTTCATCGTGCCGTCCTTCATCGCCTGGGGCGACCCGGCTGCAGTGAAGGTTTGAGACAGCCCTGCCGCGCTATTGCGCCAGGTCGTCCTCGAGCGCCGGCCAACGGGCCTCCGCACGCGGCAGATAGCGGCTCGGGTCGGCCGCGAAGGCGTCGCGGCTCTCCTCGCGGTTGAACAGGAACAGCCGTTCCTCGACCACGACGAAGAAGCGCGGGTTGCCGGCCACCGTCACGCCCCGAGCCACATCGGTCGGGTCGTAGCCGCCGAATTGCGGACCGTAGACCTCCGGATGGGCCAGGAACGAGGCGCGATTGCCCTCGTTGCGAAACCGCCAGACCACCCCACCCTGGGACGCCTCGAAATCCGGCAGCCCCGGCATGGCCTTGCCGTCGACGAAATAGGAGACAGGGTCGAAGCCGTCGATCGCCAGCCCGCTGAAGCGGTCGGAGATGATGCGCTGCGTCGTGGCCGCCGGCGCGCCGACCGGCGGCAGCGCGGCGAGCGTGATAGCGGCAATTACAAGGCGAAACAGCGACTTTGACCCGGTCCGGGGCGGTTGTTGCCGTTGTGCGGTCATAGTTGGTGCCGATAACATGGGAGTCGCAGGGGCATCGCCCCTCGCCCGACAATCGCCCGATGTGGTTGGCGTCAGGTTAAGGCGAGGCTCGGGCAGCCGATAGCAGGGGATTTCCATCGATGAGTTTCGCATCCCGCCTTGCCGCCACGACGCTCGCGGCCGTGCTGGCCATGACCGCGTCGGTCGCCGCGCAGCAGGCGCCCCCGCCTGCCGCGCCGCCCTACCAGGCCGCGCCGCCGTATCAGCAGCCGGCGCCGCCGCCGCGCCCTGCGCCCAGCCCGGACAGCTTCAACCCGGACGAGCTCGTCAATGCCGGCCACCGCTTCTTCGGCAACGTCTCGCGCGGCCTCGCCTCGGTGATCGAGCGCGCCGTCAGCCAATGGGGCCTGCCGAATGGCTACATCCTGGGCGAGGAAGGCGCCGGCGCCTTCGTCGCCGGCCTCCGTTACGGCGAAGGCACGCTCTACACCAAGAACGCCGGCGACCTCCGCGTCTATTGGCAGGGCCCCTCGCTCGGCTTCGACTGGGGCGGCGACGGCGCCCGCACCATGACGCTGGTCTACAACCTGCCGGCCACCAGCGCGATCTATCAGCGCTTCGTCGGCATCGACGGCTCGGCCTATATCGTCGGCGGCTTCGGCATGACGGCGCTCACCGCCAACAACATCGTGCTGGTCCCGATCAGGTCGGGCATCGGCCTGCGGCTCGGCGCCAATGTCGGCTACCTCAAGTTCACGCCGAGCGCGACCTGGAACCCGTTCTGAGGCCGCCGCTGATACCGCCAATTGATGCCGCTAGGGCACGTTCTCCCGTGACGGATCAAGGTTAACACGGCATTGGGCTGGCGTTGAATCAGCCCGCCGTGCATTGTGATTCCGTTAATCATTTTGGATCGGGAGTTGTGCGTCATGGTCGAGCCGATCATGTATTTTGCGATCGGTTTTCTGATCGCCATGCTCTGTGCGCTGATGATCGTGCCGCTGGTGCACAATCGTGCGGTGCGGCTGACGACGCGCCGGCTCGAGGCGGCGACGCCGCTGTCGATGGCCGAGATCCAGGCCGACAAGGACCAGCTTCGCGCGGAGTTCGCGATGTCGGCGCGGCGGCTGGAGATGAGCGTCGACGCGCTCAAGAACAAGGCCACCGGCCAGCTTGCCGATCTCGGCAAGAAGACCGACGCCATCAACCGCATGAAGATCGAGCTCGGCGAGAAGAACGCCGCGATCTTTGCGCTCGAGGCGCGCGAGAAGGCGCTGAAGGATCAGCTGCGCGCCACCGAGGAAGAATTCGCCGCCAAGACGGAGGCGCTGCGCGCCGCCGAGCAGGCGCTGAAGGAGAAACAGGCCGAGCAGGTGCGCCTGACTGCCGAGCTCAACGACAAGGCGCTGCTGGCCGACAGCCGGCAGGTCGAGCTGGTGTCGGTCAGGACCCAGGTCGAGGAGCTGCGCAGCCGAGTCTCCGACGCCGAGAAGGAATTCTCCGCGACCCAGGCGCGGCTCGCGCTGGAGCGCGACGAGATCCGACACCGCGACCAAGGCGCTCAACGACGCCCGCGCGCGGGTCGAGAATCTCAGCCAGCGCGTCACCGAACTCGACCGCCAGCTGATCGTCCAGGTCAAGGAAGCCGAGATGCTGGCGACGCGCGTCGCCGACCTCGAAAGCCGGCTGTCGACCCAGGGCAAGCTGCTTGCCGAGCGTGATTTCGAGAACAACCAGTTGCGCGAGGCCAACGTGGCCGCCGACCGCGCCTTGAAGGAGCTGCGCGAGGAGCTGGCCGGCATGGGCAGCGGCAAGTCGGCCGCGTTCGAGCGGCTCAAATCCGAGAAGGCCGCCCTCGAACAGCAGCTGCAGGCCGCCCGCGACGAGCGCACCAAGCTGCAGCGCGAGATGAACGCCATCCAGCAGCAGGCCGAGAGCACCTGGGCCCAGGAGCGGATGGAGAACGCGCTGCTGCGCGAGCGCATCAACGACATCGCCGCCGAGGTCGCCAAGCTCGCGATGCAGATCGAGGGCCCGAACTCGACGATCGAGGCCATGCTGGCCGCCGAACCTGCCCCCGCCAGGCCCGCCAACGCCAATGGAGTCGCCGCGGCGCCGGCTGCTGCGGCCGGCGGCGCGCCCCAGGGCGGCACCCTGGCCGACCGCATCCGCGCGCTGCAGTCCCACGCCTCGCGGGCACGGCAGATCGGGGCCTGAGAACGGGCCAGAGCGGGCGCGGAGCGCGGCGGATCTGCCCCTCGGTTCAGCATGGAAGCCGGCACGCGATAGGGCCGGTTTCGACCCTGATCGAGGACAGCCCGGCGCGCTCCAGCAGTTTTCCTCGCCATCTCCGCCGCAAATCCTTGACACCCCCTGCCCGCGCTTCGTAAATCGCGGGCTCCGACGGACTGCTTCGGGCGCCTCGCTGGCTCACAGCCACGATCGCCACCGGCAACCGGGCGCATAGCTCAGCGGGAGAGCGTTCCCTTCACACGGGAGAGGTCCAAGGTTCGATCCCTTGTGCGCCCACCATTGGCTCAGACATTTCAACGGCATAGGCAACTCATTCCCTAGCGATGTGCCCCCGCTCCGCCGGGGTACGATCTTGGCACACAATAAATTGCAGCCGCTCTGATCGTCCGGGACGGCGCATATAGGGGTCGGCTGGGCCTGCACGAGATCGTGACGTGACGCCCTGCCTCGCGGCCCTTCTTGGCTGATCGAGAGGCGCTATGGCGACAGGTTCGTGCGCGACGGCTCGCTGCCCTGACGACGAGGAAGGTTGAGCCTGTCCCAGACCTTCACCATCGCATGAACCAGCTGGTCCGTGAGCGCGTCATCGTGATGGGGCGTTGGTGTGAGACGCAGGCGCTCCGTGCCCCGCTTGACCGTGGGGAAATTGATCGGCTGGATGTAGATGCCGTGCTCCGACAGCAGCAGCTCGGAAGCTACGCGGCACCTCTCGGGATCGCCGACATGCACCGGCACGATATGGCTCTCGCTCGGCATCATCGGCAAGCCGGCCTGCATCAGCACGGACTTCAACCGCGCCGCACGAGCCTGATGCCGCTCCCGCTCCGCTGTCGAGACTTTGAGATGCTGGATCGCGGCCGTCGCAGCGGCGCAGACCGGCGGCGGCAGTGCCGTCGTGAAGATGAAGCCCGGTGCGTAGGAGCGCACCGCATCGATCAAGTTCGCCCCCGCCGCAATATAACCGCCCAGACAGCCAAAGGCTTTTGCCAGCGTGCCTTCGACAATGTCGATTCGGTCCATGACGCCGTCGCGCTCGGCGATGCCCCCGCCGCGCCGGCCATACATCCCAACCGCATGCACCTCGTCGACATAGGTCAGCGCGCCATAGCGCTCGGCCAGATCGCAGATTCGGTGCAGTGGCGCGATATCCCCATCCATCGAGTAGAGGCTCTCGCACAGGATGAGCTTGGGTCGTTCGGGGTCGGCTGCGCGCAGTAGCCGTTCGAGGTGCCCGGTGTCATTGTGCAGCCAGATCCGCTTCTCCGCGTCGGCCTTGCGAACACCTTCGATCATGGAGTTATGGTTCAATGCGTCGGACAACAACAGACACCCGGGCAACAGCTTGGCAATCGTCGATATCCCCGTCTCGTTGGAAACATAGCCGGAGGTGAACACCAGGGCGGCTTCCTTGCCGTGAAGATCGGCCAGCTCCTGCTCGAGGACGACGAGCGGATGATTAGTCCCTGCGATGTTGCGAGTGCCGCCGGCCCCCGTACCCAGGCGCCACGCGGTATCGATCATGGCGCTGATGACTTTCGGGTGCTGGCTCATGCCCAGATAGTCGTTCGAGCACCAGAGCACGACCTCGCGCCGACCTTCGTCCGAATGCCAGATCGCATGCGGATAGCGTCCCGCACACCGTTCGAGGTCCGCGAAGACGCGGTAGCGCCGCTCGTGATGCAGCTGATCCAATGCCTTGCGGAATAGCGCGTCGTATTCGGGTCGAAGACCGGATGGCCGTATCTGGTAGTTCATGATTGGACGACTCCGGCCGGCTATTTTGCCCGGTTGAACTGGTAGGAGCCCTGGAGGAAGACGCCATAGCGCTCCGTCGTATATCTCAGGACCTGGTTGAACAGAATCGACCGCGTTGGTGCTGAGATGCCACCAGCGCCCTCCGATGCCGATGCGGAAATTGTCGGTCAGCTGGTAGTTCAGCACGGTCTCTGCCTGGAATCCGGTTCCTTGCCCTGAGGCAGGATCGCGCCCGAAGGTGAAATAGTGTGTGTCGATCGCATTCTGCGAAGTCCAGACATAGGCGGCCTCCGCCTGCCAGCTCAGCCGGTCCGACAGCCGCGTGTCGAGTGAGACACCGGCCCGTCCGCTATGCCAGCGATCCTGCTCGGTGACCACTTTGACGCCCGGCCCCAGCGCAGGAGCGCAGATCGTCGGATTGCCGCCCACCTGGGTGCAGCCCCGCGCGTCGACCGTTTCTGTCCAATATTGATAGCCGACGAAGGCGCCGAGCCGGAAGCGTTCGGTCTCCAGCAGGTTGAAGCCAACATCGAGATTGGCGTATTGCAGCCGACCACCGACATTGCTGACAGTCTTCGATGACGGATTGACGAACGGAGCGAAGTCCTCGTCGACGAGCGTGCCCGAGCTGATCTTGCCCGCTCCGATATAGCCCTTCAGAAACATGTTGGTAAACGGACCGTCGAGGGCATCGACCCTGAAGAACATCTCGCCGCTGTGCCCGGTCATTCCGCCATAAGCGAGCCGGGAGACCTGAAGCGTCGCAGCCTGATCAGCGAAATAGCGGTAGCGATTCTGCCCGGAGCTGAACCAGTAGCGCACACCGGTCTCCAGCATGTAGGACGGCAGAATCGACGCGCGCGATTGCAGCGGCATATCGCCCGAGCCCGCCCCCTGGCCACCTTGCAACGCCGCAGGCCGGGCCCAGGCGCAGCTGACAATCGAGGCGTTGCACTTGGTGACGCCGTCGGCGTTGAAATCGCGCCGCAACGTGACCGTCGCGAACAGATCCTTGGTCGTCGTCTTGACGTTGGCCAGCGTGCTGTCGACGAACCGGTAGCCGATCTCCGTTTCCAGGCTGATCTCCTTCGACCAGAGATAGCTGACCAGCAGCGACGGCAGGACCGTGTACTCCTTCAGGTCGGTCCGGGTCCCGGACCTGTACCCCGCCCGCAGCCGCGGGCTGATGGCGAGATCGGGCGTGATCGGATAGCGCGTGGCAAGATCGAGAACGTAGAACTTCGAATCCGCCAGGCTCGCGTAGCGCAGCGCGCCCATGAACAGATCGCCCGGCTTGATGATGCTGTTCCCCGTCAGCTGAGCCGAGAGATAGTATTCGAGGCCGCTCGCCGGCGTGCCGTCGACGCCTCCCGACGGCAGCGTGCCGGTCAGATTGGTTACCGTGGCGTCGGCGGCGACCTGCCAGGTCTCGTTCAGGGGCCGCGAGTAGCTCACCATTGCCGACTGGAACGTCGGCGTCCGGTCGATCGCGAGCTGCCTGATCTCGCCCGCGGTGTTGAACTTCATCATGTCGTAGAGGGTGAGGAAGGGCTGCCCCTGCAGCGCATTCCAGGTCGAGAGAAACGGAACCCGCCGATAATCGAACGAGGCGTTGATGACCGACTTGTCCTCGAACGTATACGTTCCGGAGAACACGGCGGCATTGAGCGCGCGGAAATGCGTGTCGTAGTCGATCAGGCCGAGCAGCGACTTGTTGGCGTCGAAGTAGCGGAATTCGGCGCCGATGGCCTGGCGGTCGACAATGTTGCGGTCGTATTGCGTGATCAGATAGACCGTGGTCTCGAGGCCGCCGAGGATCTTGCCGAAGTCGATGCTTGCGCCATAGAGCGTCTTGCCGTCCTTGAACGGTGCGTCGAAGCGGCTCCAGTTCGGCGAGCCCGCGAGCACGTTGAGGCGCAGCCCGGGGCTCTTCTGCCAGCTCAGCACCGCGCCATCGAAACGGCCGATCACGCCGCCGGTGTTGCGAGACTGCCGTCCAATACGCAACGTCACGTCCGCTTCCTTCAGCGTATAGTCGACCTGCGCGGTCGAGACGCCGTACTTGTCGTTTCCGGTATCGAACTGGCGCTCATGGGTGAAAGCCAGCCTGAACTTGGTCCTGATGCGATCGTTGTCGGCCGTGCCGAGAAAGTCGAAATTGGTCAGCAGCGTGTTCTGGTGGACCCGGTGCGCGTCCGGATCGGCATTCGGATTCGGCGCGATCGCCCTGTCCTTGACGGCGCTGGTCGTGTCGTTGGTGATGAAGGTGGTCGAGAGGCTGCCCGACATCGACCAGCGGGTGTCGCCGTTCGGCCCTGCCGCCTTGGTCGGCATGCCTGCCCCCATGTCTCCGCCGTCGGTGCTAGCAGCTGGCATGTCGCGCGGCCGCGCCGGCGCGCTGCTGGTCGCGGTGAGAAGCGCAGCAAGCCGCTGCCTGACCCGCTCGGCGCCCTCGCCGCTCGGATAGCGGCGCAGATAGTCTTCATACTCCGCCTGCGCGGCAGCGGTCTGGCCGGCCTTCTGCCGCGCGACGCCGAGCAGCTCCTGCGCCTCGGCGCTCGAGCCGTTCTCGGGGAGCTTCAGCACCTTTCGCAGGAGATCGATCGCCGCGTTGAAGTTGCCCTTCTTGATCGACGCGCGAGCCTCGTCCATCGAGGCCTCCGCAAACCGGATGTCGGCCGCGGACGCCTGCTGCATCGTGCGATTGTCGTTGCGGACCGACGCCGCGGTACCGGGGACCGCAGCCGGCTTCGGCGCATCCGGAGCGGCTACGCTCGGCACCAGGGCCTTCACCTTGCACGCCGACACCGGACCCTTTCGGGCCACCACGATCGCCACCTGCTCGAAGCTGCCGGATTGGACGATATGATAGGTGAACTCGCCGGCAAACTGGACGACGAGAATCGGTCCTCTGTTCTGATCGAGCGTCAGATAGACGTCCTGGATGCCGGAGCCCTGGGCGTTGTCGACACGCACGCCTTCGCGCTTGACCAGGCGCCGCGCCATCATGGCGTCCCGGTCGACCAATTGCAGCGAAACGCTGAGCTGGCTGCCTTGGTCGAGCGGGAAATGCCCGGTGTAGCGGACACGAACGTGGAAATTGATCCGCAGGAGGCTGCAGTTTCCGACCGTCGTGGCATCGGCATTGGCGACGAACTGATCAATGACCGGCTGGGCCGGCGCAACGCCAGAGGCTCCGTCGAGCAGGATTGCGAGCAAGCCGGCCAGCAGACTGATCAGCCATCCCGCCGACCTCGCTGCCGCTGCCTGTCTGAAGCAGCCGCGCATCACCAGCCGCCTCCATTGACCCGGTGCTGCCGCTGGCGGCGGGTGATGATGGCAGTCTGCGACTTGTCAGCGTAGATATGGCATGCGCCGGTGCAGTCCTTGAGCTCGGCGACGGTGTAGTCCATCGGCGCCGGCTTCAAGAACTTGGCGTGCTGCTGCGGGCGGAAATCACTGGCGTGGCAGGCGGCGCAGTCGGGCTTGTAGGCCGCGAACTTGAACAAAACTGCCTGCGAGTTGCCGCTGTGACAGGCGGTGCAGCCGATTGCGGCACTGTGATCTGGATAGCTCGCCGACATATGCCGGTAGTTGACCGAGCTCCAGCTGACCGTCCGGTGGCAGCTCTCGCAGGGAACGTTGGTCACGAAGTGCTTCGGCGACTTGCCGGTCGCATTGGAGCCATTGTGACAGCTG
This sequence comes from Bradyrhizobium oligotrophicum, assembly GCA_050641875.1. Taxonomy (GTDB): domain Bacteria; phylum Pseudomonadota; class Alphaproteobacteria; order Rhizobiales; family Xanthobacteraceae; genus Bradyrhizobium; species Bradyrhizobium oligotrophicum_B. The sequence continues at coordinate 3,182,524 of CP192619.1, read as the reverse complement.
GCGCATGGCGCCGTCAGGCTGGTGTGATCCATCCGCGCGCCCGAGAACGACACGGTGTTCTTGTGGCAGCTCTCGCATGGCGCGCTGGTGACCACGTGCTTTTGCGGCTTGCCGCTCGCGGCCATGCCGTTGTGGCAGCTCGCACAGGCCGCCATCGTGCCGGTGTGGTTGAAGCGGGCGCCGCTGAACGTCGTCGTGCTCTTGTGGCAGGTCTCGCACGGCGCGTTGGTCGCAACGTGCTTCTGCGGCTTGCCGGTCGCGGCCATGCCGTTGTGGCAGCTTGCGCAGGCCGCCATCGTGCCGGTGTGGCTGAAGCGGGCGCCGCTGAACGTCGTCGTGCTCTTGTGGCAGGTCTCGCACGGCGCGTTGGTCGCAACGTGCTTCTGCGGCTTGCCGGTCGCGGCCATGCCGTTGTGGCAGCTTGCGCAGGCCGCCATCGTGCCGGTGTGGCTGAAGCGGGCGCCGCTGAACGTCGTCGTGCTCTTGTGGCAGGTCTCGCACGGCGCGTTGGTCGCAACGTGCTTCTGCGGCTTGCCGGTCGCAGCCATGCCGTTGTGGCAGCTTGCGCAGGCCGCCATCGTGCCGGTGTGGCTGAAGCGGGCGCCACTGAATGTCGCCGTGCTCTTGTGGCAGGTCTCGCACGGCGCGTTGGTCGCGACGTGTTTCGGCGGCTTTCCAGGAGCGCCCATGCCGTTGTGGCAGCTCGCGCAATTTACCGTCGTTCCGGTGTGGCTGAAGCGGGCGCCGCTGAACGTCGTCGTGCTCTTGTGGCAGGTCTCGCACGGTGCATTCGTCGCGACGTGTTTCGGCGGCTTTCCAGGGGCGCCCATGCCGTTGTGGCAGGAGGCGCACGGTCCCTGCGCCGTCATATGATTGAATCGCGAGCCGCTCTCCGTGGCGCTCGACCCGGCAAGCCCTGCCCTCGGATTGAACGTCGGCAGCAGCGACGGAAGCCGACCGGCATTCTTCGCTTCCGGAGCATCGGCGCCGGCAGCACCGATCGAGGGCGCGAGCTTACTGCGCACATCGTTCGGCATGAGCGCTGATGGAACGGACGTCATTTGCGGCAGCGAGTTCGGCGGCTGCGGCACGGATGCCGCCGTGCCGGCAGCTTTGGCTGAACCGTCGGGCTTGGCAGACCCCGGCGCGGAGACACCTGCTTCAGAACCCACTGCCGCAGCCGTCGACGTCGCCGGCGTATTCGCCAGCGGCTTGCTGCTGAACAGGAGCGTCGAGCTGGATGGCGCAGACTTGCCGGCAGCGCCGGCCGCCGCAGCAGCCTGAGATGCCGCCGGGGCGGCGCTCGTACCCGGGGCTGCATCGGGAGCCGTCGCCGCAGTCATGGTGCGGTTGGCGGTCGAGGCCGGCGTGACCGCCTTGACCGCCGGCGCCTGGGCCGGAACCACCGACCGGGCCGTGGTGGCGCAGCCTGCTGCCGGCTTCTGCGGATCGTCGTCCCAGGTGGAGAAGTTGGCGGCGGCACGCACGTGACAGCAGCCGCAATCCTGCGTCTTGGCGCCATGTTCCGGTCCCTGCGCCCCTCTGCGGCCCTGGCTCCGGTACGAGCCGTTGTGACAGCTGTCGCAGCGCGTCGCATGCACGGCGGCATGGCTCATCGTGTAGGTCGCAAAGCTCGCCGCGGTGTTGCTATGGCAATTCGAGCATTGCACGCCCGTCACCGGAATGTGCGGCGGGGTCGTCAAGCCCTTCGCGCTAGAACCGTTGTGGCAGGCGGAGCAATTGGTATTGGCTGCGGAGTGGGTGAAGGCAGCCCCGCCCCAGCTCACATAGCCGCCGCTGGCTGCCTTGCTGTGGCAGCTGACGCAGTCCGCGCCACCGGTCGCGACGTGGTTCGGGAACGACGCGGTGCCGAGCGCGCCCTTGGTGCCCTGGCCGGTGAACGAGCCATTGTGACAGCTGTCGCAACGCGCCGTCGCCACCGCGGCGTGGTTCATCGTGTAGGTCGTGAAGCTTGCCGCGGTGTTGCTGTGGCAGTTCGAGCACTGCAGCGTGCCGGTCGGGATGTGCGGCGGTGTGGTCATGCCCAGCGCGGTCCTGCCGTTGTGGCAGGTGGCGCAGTTGGTGTCGGTGGCGGCATGCTTGAACGCCGCGCCACCCCAGCTGGTGAAGCCGCTAGCCGCTTTGCTGTGACAGCTGACGCAGTCGGCGCCACCGGTGGCAACGTGGTTCGGATACGATGCGGTGCCTAGCGCGCCCTTGGTACCCTGGCCGGTGAACGAGCCATTGTGGCAGCTGTCGCAGCGCGCTGTTGCGACCGCGGCGTGGTTCATCGTGTAGGTGGTGAAGCTCGCCGCGGTGTTGCTGTGGCAGTTCGAGCACTGCAGCGTGCCGGTCGGGATGTGCGGCGGTGTGGTCATGCCCATCGCCGTCTTGCCGTTGTGGCAGGTCGCGCAATTGGTGTCGGTGGCGGCATGCTTGAACGCCGCGCCGCCCCAGCTGGTGAAGCCGCCCGACGCCGCTTTGCTGTGACAGCTGACGCAGTCGGCGCCGCCGGTGGCAACGTGGTTCGGATACGATGCGGTGCCTAGCGCGCCCTTGCTGCCCTGGCCGGTGAAACTGCCGTTGTGGCAGCTGTCGCAGCGCGCGGTCGCCACCGCGGCGTGGTTCATCGTGTAGGTGGTGAAGCTCGCCGCGGTGTTGCTGTGGCAGTTCGAGCACTGCAGCGTGCCGGTCGGGATGTGCGGCGGTGTGGTCATGCCCATCGCCGTCTTGCCGTTGTGGCAGGTCGCGCAATTGGTGTCGGTGGCGGCATGCTTGAACGCCGCGCCGCCCCAGCTGGTGAAGCCGCCCGACGCCGCTTTGCTGTGACAGCTGACGCAGTCGGCGCCGCCGGTGGCAACGTGGTTCGGATACGATGCGGTGCCTAGCGCGCCCTTGCTGCCCTGGCCGGTGAAACTGCCGTTGTGGCAGCTGTCGCAGCGCGCGGTCGCCACCGCGGCGTGGTTCATCGTGTAGGTGGTGAAGCTCGCCGCGGTGTTGCTGTGGCAGTTCGAGCACTGCAGCGTGCCGGTCGGGATGTGCGGCGGTGTGGTCATGCCCATCGCCGTCTTGCCGTTGTGGCAGGTCGCGCAATTGGTGTCGGTGGCGGCATGCTTGAACGCCGCGCCGCCCCAGCTGGTGAAGCCGCCCGACGCCGCTTTGCTGTGACAGCTGACGCAGTCGGCGCCGCCGGTGGCAACGTGGTTCGGATACGATGCGGTGCCTAGCGCGCCCTTGCTGCCCTGGCCGGTGAAACTGCCGTTGTGGCAGCTGTCGCAGCGCGCGGTCGCCACCGCGGCGTGGTTCATCGTGTAGGTGGTGAAGCTCGCCGCGGTGTTGCTGTGGCAGTTCGAGCACTGCAGCGTGCCGGTCGGGATGTGCGGCGGTGTGGTCATGCCCATCGCCGTCTTGCCGTTGTGGCAGGTCGCGCAATTGGTGTCGGTGGCGGCATGCTTGAACGCCGCGCCGCCCCAGCTGGTGAAGCCGCCCGACGCCGCTTTGCTGTGACAGCTGACGCAGTCGGCGCCACCGGTGGCAACGTGGTTCGGGTACGACGCCGTGCCCAGCGCCCCCTTGGTGCCCTGGCCGGTGAAACTGCCGTTGTGGCAGCTGTCGCAACGCGCCGTCGCGACTGCGGCGTGGTTCATCGTGTAGGTCGCAAAGCTCGCCGCGGTGTTGCTATGGCAGTTCGAGCATTGCAGCGTCCCCGTCGGGATGTGCGGCGGCGTCGTCATGCCTATCGCCGTCTTGCCGTTGTGGCAGGTCGCGCAATTGGTGTCGGTGGCAGCATGCTTGAACGCCGCGCCGCCCCAGCTGGTGAAGCCGCTAGCCGCTTTGCTGTGACAGCTGACGCAGTCGGCGCCGCCGGTGGCGACGTGGTTCGGGAACGACGCGGTGCCCAGCGCACCCTTGGTGCCCTGGCCGGTGAAACTGCCGTTGTGGCAGCTGTCGCAACGCGCCGTCGCGACTGCGGCGTGGTTCATCGTGTAGGTGGTGAAGCTTGCCGCGGTGTTGCTGTGGCAGTTCGAGCACTGCAGCGTCCCGGTCGGGATGTGCGGCGGCGTGGTCATGCCCATCGCGGTCCTGCCGTTGTGGCAGGTGGCGCAGTTGGTGTCGGTGGCCGCATGCTTGAACGCCGCGCCACCCCAGCTCGTGAAGCCGCTAGCCGCTTTGCTGTGACAGCTGACGCAGTCAGCGCCACCGGTGGCGACGTGGTTCGGATAGGACGCCGTGCCCAGCGCACCCTTGCTGCCCTGGCCGGTGAAACTGCCGTTGTGGCAGCTGTCGCAACGCGCCGTCGCGACTGCGGCGTGGTTCATCGTGTAGGTGGTGAAGCTTGCCGCGGTGTTGCTGTGGCAGTTCGAGCACTGCAGCGTCCCGGTCGGGATGTGCGGCGGCGTGGTCATGCCCATCGCGGTCCTGCCGTTGTGGCAGGTGGCGCAGTTGGTGTCGGTGGCCGCATGCTTGAACGCCGCGCCACCCCAGCTCGTGAAGCCGCTAGCCGCTTTGCTGTGACAGCTGACGCAGTCAGCGCCACCGGTGGCGACGTGGTTCGGATAGGACGCCGTGCCCAGCGCACCCTTGCTGCCCTGGCCGGTGAAACTGCCGTTGTGGCAGCTGTCGCAGCGCGCGGTCGCCACCGCGGCGTGGTTCATCGTGTAGGTCGCAAAGCTCGCTGCGGTGTTGCTGTGGCAGTTCGAGCATTGCAGCGTCCCGGTGGGGATGTGCGGCGGCGGCGTCATGCCCAGCGCGGTCTTGCCGTTGTGGCAGGTCGCGCAGTTGGTGTCGGTGGCCTTGTGAGCGAAGGCGCCGCCGCCCCAGCTCGTGAAGCCGCCACTCGCTGCCTTGGCATGGCAGCTGACACAGTCAGCGCCACCGGTGGCGACGTGGTTCGGATACGATGCCGTTCCCAGCGCGCCCTTGGTACCCTGGCCGGTGAACGAGCCATTATGGCAGCTGTCGCAGCGCGCCGTCGCCACCGCGGCGTGGTTCATCGTGTAGGTGGTGAAGCTCGCCGCGGTGTTGCTGTGGCAGTTCGAGCACTGCAGCGTCCCGGTCGGGATGTGCGGCGGCGTGGTCATGCCCAGCGCCGTCTTGCCGTTGTGGCAGGTCGCGCAATTGGTGTCGGTGGCGGCATGCTTGAACGCCGCGCCGCCCCAGCTGGTGAAGCCGCCCGACGCCGCTTTGCTGTGACAGCTGACGCAGTCGGCGCCACCGGTGGCAACGTGGTTCGGGTACGACGCCGTGCCCATGGCACCCTTGGTGCCCTGGCCGGCGAACGAGCCATTGTGGCAGCTGTCGCAGCGCGCTGTTGCGACCGCGGCGTGGTTCATCGTGTAGGTCGCAAAGCTCGCCGCGGTGTTGCTGTGGCAGTTCGAGCACTGCAGCGTGCCGGTCGGGATGTGCGGCGGTGTGGTCATGCCCAGCGCGGTCCTGCCGTTGTGGCAGGTGGCGCAGTTGGTGTCGGTGGCGGCATGCTTGAACGCCGCGCCACCCCAGCTGGTGAAGCCGCTAGCCGCTTTGCTGTGACAGCTGACGCAGTCGGCGCCACCGGTGGCAACGTGGTTCGGATACGATGCGGTGCCTAGCGCGCCCTTGCTGCCCTGGCCGGTGAAACTGCCGTTGTGGCAGCTGTCGCAGCGCGCGGTCGCCACCGCGGCGTGGTTCATCGTGTAGGTGGTGAAGCTCGCCGCGGTGTTGCTGTGGCAGTTCGAGCACTGCAGCGTGCCGGTCGGGATGTGCGGCGGTGTGGTCATGCCCATCGCCGTCTTGCCGTTGTGGCAGGTCGCGCAATTGGTGTCGGTGGCGGCATGCTTGAACGCCGCGCCGCCCCAGCTGGTGAAGCCGCCCGACGCCGCTTTGCTGTGACAGCTGACGCAGTCGGCGCCGCCGGTGGCAACGTGGTTCGGATACGATGCGGTGCCTAGCGCGCCCTTGCTGCCCTGGCCGGTGAAACTGCCGTTGTGGCAGCTGTCGCAGCGCGCGGTCGCCACCGCGGCGTGGTTCATCGTGTAGGTGGTGAAGCTCGCCGCGGTGTTGCTGTGGCAGTTCGAGCACTGCAGCGTGCCGGTCGGGATGTGCGGCGGTGTGGTCATGCCCATCGCCGTCTTGCCGTTGTGGCAGGTCGCGCAATTGGTGTCGGTGGCGGCATGCTTGAACGCCGCGCCGCCCCAGCTGGTGAAGCCGCCCGACGCCGCTTTGCTGTGACAGCTGACGCAGTCGGCGCCGCCGGTGGCAACGTGGTTCGGATACGATGCGGTGCCTAGCGCGCCCTTGCTGCCCTGGCCGGTGAAACTGCCGTTGTGGCAGCTGTCGCAGCGCGCGGTCGCCACCGCGGCGTGGTTCATCGTGTAGGTGGTGAAGCTCGCCGCGGTGTTGCTGTGGCAGTTCGAGCACTGCAGCGTGCCGGTCGGGATGTGCGGCGGTGTGGTCATGCCCATCGCCGTCTTGCCGTTGTGGCAGGTCGCGCAATTGGTGTCGGTGGCGGCATGCTTGAACGCCGCGCCGCCCCAGCTGGTGAAGCCGCCCGACGCCGCTTTGCTGTGACAGCTGACGCAGTCGGCGCCACCGGTGGCAACGTGGTTCGGGTACGACGCCGTGCCCAGCGCCCCCTTGGTGCCCTGGCCGGTGAAACTGCCGTTGTGGCAGCTGTCGCAACGCGCCGTCGCGACTGCGGCGTGGTTCATCGTGTAGGTCGCAAAGCTCGCCGCGGTGTTGCTATGGCAGTTCGAGCATTGCAGCGTGCCGGTCGGGATGTGCGGCGGTGTGGTCATGCCCATCGCCGTCTTGCCGTTGTGGCAGGTCGCGCAATTGGTGTCGGTCGCCTTGTGAGCGAAGGCGCCGCCGCCCCAACTGGTGAAGCCACCCGAGGCCGCCTTGCTGTGACAGCTGACGCAGTCGGCGCCGCCGGTGGCGACGTGGTTCGGGAACGACGCGGTGCCCAGCGCACCCTTGGTGCCCTGGCCGGTGAACGAACCATTATGGCAGCTGTCGCAGCGCGCGGTCGCCACCGCGGCGTGGTTCATCGTGTAGGTCGCAAAGCTCGCCGCGGTGTTGCTGTGGCAGTTCGAGCATTGCAGCGTGCCGGTCGGGATGTGCGGCGGCGTCGTCATGCCCAGCGCCGTCTTGCCGTTGTGGCAGGTCGCGCAGTTGGTGTCGGTCGCCGCGTGCTTGAACGCCGCGCCAGCGAAGCTGGCGGTGCTGGTGTGACATGACTCGCACGGCAGATTGGTCTGGAGATGGTTGCCGGACTTGCCGCGCGCCGCCGCGCCGTTGTGGCAGTTCGCACACCCGGCGACGATGCCGGCGTGATCCATCTTCATCCTGACGCGAAAGCTGGCCGTCGACCTGTGACAGACATCGCAGGGCGCCGCCGTCGTGACGTGGTTCTTCGGCTTTCCCAATGCCATCACGCCGTTGTGGCAGGTCGTACACGACGCCTTCGCCTGGGTATGATCGATCGTCCGAACGTCCTTCCATGTCGAGGTCTGATGGCAGCTCTCACAGCGCCGCGTGGTCATCGGATGATTGACCGACATGCCCGCCGTCTGTGCGCCGTTGTGGCAACTGGCGCATTGCGTCTGCGTGCCCTTGAACCGCCCACCGACGTGGCAGGACGAGCACTCCACGCCGACATGGCTTCCGGTCAACGGAAACCCGGTCGAGAGATGGTCGAATGAGCTCTGCGCGGCAGCATGCCCTGCCAACACCAGGGCGAGCAGCATACCGGCGAGCAGCCACCGCACCATGCGGTGCGAGGCTCGCGCCAACAGCCCCAGCTTGCTGTAGCAGCTGCTCAACTCCAACTCCGCTCTTCACTCTCGACTCGATCGCCAGCCGGACATCCGACGGATACCGGCCGACTCCAATCCAGCCGAGACCGTTGAGCGCCCGCCGCTCGGCGGTCGCCCCGACAAATCCAAGACACTCTTGCGGATTTCCCCTACGGCCCGGCGGCGCGTCTTCCCCAGCCACCGAATACTCGGAACGCTCCGTGCTCCCTTGATCGAGCGCTGCATCGATCGGGCGACGACGGCGTCATCGGCCAGATCACGCAGCTTTCGCTACGCCTACAAACAGGGCTTCCAGAGACGCGCAAAGCTGGCCCAAAACTGGGCCAAGCTGAACTCAAGCTGAATGGAGGTTAAGGTTTCTGACGTCACGCGCGCGCAATGGTTCCGCAAGCCCATCACGCAAGCCATTGATCTGCATGCGAACTGATCACTATTGCGAGCTCTTATCAGCTCGATACGATGTCAGACGTCATATGCAGCAAGGGCAATCGTTCGAATCAGTTCCTGATCTGAACGTTGCGCCATCCCGTCGCGACGTGGCAGCGCTCGCAGGTCTGACCAAAAGTGCCATTGTGCACGTCCGAGCTACGATGACAGCTGAAGCAATCCATCGGCAGCTTCAGGTCCGGCGGCGACTTGGTCTTGTGGCACGCCTCGCACGTGATCTTCTGATGGGCACCGACCAGCGCGAAGCGTGTCTGCCGCGCGTGATCGAAACGCCACAGCCGCCACCCATTCGGATTGTGGCAACTGGCGCATCGCCCGCCGAGTTTCCCCTGGTGGAAATCCTTGTGGCAGCTCTCACAGGCCATCGGGGTGTTCTTGTAGGTCGGCGTTCGGTGGCACTCCTCGCAGGGCACCGACTTGTGCAGGCCGATCAATGGGAAGCGCGTGATTTCATGATCGAAGGAGAGCTTCTTCCGCCAGCCAATATCGCTATGGCACGTCTCGCAACGCTCGCCGAGCTTGCCCTGATGCGGATCCTGCTTGCGGTGACAGGACACGCATGAGGTCGCGAGCTTGTCCCGATAGAGATCGCCCGTATGGCAGCCCTCACACTTCACCTTCGCATGCGCATTTCGCAGCGGGAAGCGGGTCTTGTCGTGATTGAAGCGGACCGTCTTCCACTTGTCCTGGTCGTGACACGTCTCGCATTTGTCGCCGAAGCGGCCGCCATGAACGTCTTGAAGACGGTGGCATGAGCCGCACGACGTTTGCAGATCCTTGTACTGTTGGCCGGAATGGCACGTTGCACAAGCGACCGACTTGTGGGCGCCCACGAGGGGAAACCGGGTCTTGGTGTGATCGAATTCCTTGGTCGCGCGCCATTTCGCCGCCGTGTGGCAGTTTTCGCAGCGCTCACCGAGCCGACCGCGATGCGGGTCGAGCGCCTTGTGGCACTCGAAGCAGGTCGACGGCGTGTTGCGGAATTTCACCTTCGCGACGTGACATCCTGCGCACGGAACGTTCCTGTGCGCGTCGACCAGCCGATAGTTCGTGGTGTCGTGGTTGAAGGTCTCCTTGTCGAGCTGGACGATGTCGGTCCCGCGCCCCTTGTGATCAGTGTGACACTGCCTGCATTCCTGGGTCAGCGCCGCCTGGTCGCGCCCGTGCAGGCGCTCACGCTGCGTGCGATCGACGGCAATCTCCTTGTGACAATCGAGGCAGAGGCCCGACTGCGCCTTCCGCGTATAGGCTTCGTGGCACTTTCCGCATTCGCTCTCGAGCTTGGCGTGCTTTTCGGCCAGCGGGCCGGGCATGACCAGCTTCTCCAGCAACGTCTGCGCTCGAAGTCCGGCCGACAGCATGGCGACGCCGACCAGGACGGCGACAAGAACCGCGAGGCGCCACCGCATCACGCAACTCCGTCAATAGTGATGGACGGCCCAGACATGAACGACGCCCGCCAGCAGCATGAGGAAAAACAGCGGCAGATGAAGCACATGCCACAGTGAAAACAATCGTTCGAAGAATGTCAGCTCAGCGGCTTTGCGCACTGCGGCGGCGTAGCGCCGCACCACCTCCTCGATCCGCTTCTCGCGACGCCGCCGCTCGGACCACGACCATCGCGCGCGCTTGGCTTCGGCGCGAATGAGCCGGCGCGCTTCCGCCACCACATTGGCGCGTAGCCGCCTCGTCCGCGCTGCGATGACCGCGCCGGTCCGCAGGCTGCCCAGCGCAGTTCGCGGTACCTTGTTGTCGAGCCCCTTGCTGAAGGCGGCCAACTCCCGCGACACGAACGAGACGGCCTGCATCTCCTGACCGAGCTCCGTCCGCATTGCCTCGGCCTCGGCGAGCAGCTCCCTGACCCGCGCTCTCCCGCCATGGAGGCCCATATGGATCTTGCCATAGATGTAACGGCCGATCACGCCGCTGATCGCCACGATCAGCATGGTGAAGAATGCCACGTTGCTGTTGAGCGCCCCCAGCTGGAAATTCGCGTGGAACAGGATGAGCACGGGACCGACGACGCCGAGCAGCATGTGGGTCCTGAACCAGAACGGCACCGATCCGATCCCACGCAGCGACTTGAAGCGCTTGCGCATCGAATAGGCCAGCAGCGACAGCATCGCGACGCTGCCGTAGATTCCGAGCCAGTATCCGGTGCCGGAGCCCGGCGTGATATACTCCTCCTCCTTCTGCAGCCACCCGACGGCAATCGCTCCGAGAACGATGACCGTGATGACGACCGGAATGGTTCCTCGAAGAGGATTGCCGCTCGCGCGGGCGACCGCTGCTCTGCTCATGACCTCGACATTTCCTGTGAAACCCGAATGCCGGATCGGCGGAAGCCAGACTCGTTCGCGTATCTCCGGATCTCAGTCGAGAGAGCACTTAGTGATAACCACTTGCAACAACCCCCTCCGTCTTCCGACACCGACGTCATTAGTCCGAAATCAGTGCGAGCCATATTTCCGCCGACGGCATCTGTTCAACGAATGATCCAATCCTTGTCTCCAAGACGTCAGATCATTCTGGAATTTCTATGTCGGCATCTCTTGAGAGGAATTTGCATCTAGCACCGCATCCAACCTTTGCACGCGGAGTTCGCGGGCGGCGACTCTCTTCTTCTGCTCTTAGTTCGTAAGAAAGAGATAGAGAGAGACGACATGGCGCTCGATCTCCTGATTGTCTACGCCGCGCCAATGCTCGGCGTCTGGGCCACTTACATGGCCGTGCGCAAGCGAAAGGAAATAAAGAGCGTCGCGAAGCTCTCGGCCGCCAAGGATGCCGGTCTGCTCGAGCCGGCATCGCTGCACCCCATCATCGATCCCGCCTTGTGCATCGGCTGCGGCTCCTGCGTCAGAGCCTGTCCGGAGGGCGACATTCTCGGACTGATCGGCGGCAAGGCCTCCCTGGTCGAGCCATCGCATTGCATCGGACACGGCGCCTGCAAGGCGGTATGCCCCGTGAACGCCATCACGCTGGTGTTCGGCACCGAAACGCGCGGCATCGACATTCCCAACGTGGACGAGGCGTTCCAGACCAACGTGCCAGGCATCTTCATCGCCGGAGAGCTCGGCGGGATGGGGCTGGTCCGCAACGCCATCGAGCAGGGCCGCCAGGCAATCGACTCCGTCCGCAAGCTCAAGACCATCGGCAAGTCCGCCATGCTCGACGTCGTGATCGTCGGCTGCGGTCCGGCCGGACTCTCCGCCAGTCTCGCCTGCCTGCAGCATCGGCTGCGATCTCGTCACCCTCGAGCAGGACTCGCTCGGCGGCACCGTCGCGCACTTCCCCCGCGGCAAGCTGGTGATGACCGCTCCCTTCACGCTGCCGCTCGCGGGCAAGTTCAATTTCAGGGAGCTCAGCAAGGAACAGCTGATCGCCTTCTTCATGAGCATCGTGCGCAAGTCCCGCCTCAAGGTCAACGTCGGCGAGCGCGTCGAAGCGGTCGCCCGCGTCGGTGATGGCTTCGACGTCAAGACGAACCGCAGCAACTACAGAACGCATGCCGTGCTCTTGGCGATCGGGCGACGCGGAACACCGCGCAAGCTGGAAGCTCCAGGCGAAGAGCAGACCAAGGTCGTCTATCGACTGATCGACCCCGAACAGTATCGCGGCCAGCACGTCCTCGTCGTCGGTGGCGGCGACGCTGCACTGGAAGCCGCGTGCTCCATCGCCGACGAGCCCGGAACGACGGTGACCCTTTCCCATCGTAGCGAATCGTTCGGTCGCGCCAAGCTGAAGAACCGTCAACGGGTGGAAACAGCCGCTCGATCGGGGCGGCTCCGGGTCATCTACAACTCGTCGGTCAAGCGCATCGGCAGTGACGACGTCGACATCGATGCCGGCGGCAGCATGAGCACGATCCGAAACGACGCCGTCATCGTCTGCGTCGGCGGCATTCTGCCCACCGCATTCCTGAAGAGCATGGGTATCGAGGTCGAGACGAAATATGGCACGGCGTAGATCTCTTCTCGTCATCATCCCCCTGATCTGTCTCGTCAGCTTGAACATGGCGTCGGTGGCGCTGTCCGACGATGCGCTGATGGGCGCAAGCTCCGGCGCGAGCCAGGCTGCGGATACGGCGATCCGGGCCGGGCGTCCCGAGGAAGCCTTGAAGCTGCTCGAGCGCGCCGCCAACGCCGGCGATCCGGAGGCGCAGTACCGACTCGCATCACTGTACCGCTCGGGTCTCGGCACCCGATCCGATGACGCGCTGGCGTTCAGATGGATGGAAGCAAGTGCAAGGAAGGGACACGTCAAGGCGCAATACAATGTCGCGGCGATGTATCTCGCGGGGCGCGGAACGCCGGCCGATCCCGAGCGCGCGCGAGATTGGCTGCGCAAATCGGCAGCGGCCGGTTATCAACCCGCCGAGCGGTTGCTGGCCGACATGGCCAATCGAACTTCGCTCCCCCGCACCCGCGAGGCGGAGCGCGCAGCACCGCGCAAGCCGCCTCCGACGCTCGATGCGCAGGCCGCGATGCGAAATGGCCATCCGGCCATCATCGATGCGGCCCTCCGCGGTCAGCTCGATCCGATGCGCCAATTGATCGCTGCCAAGGCCGACGTCAATGCCGTCGACGAGGACGGCGATACGCCGCTGGCGATCGCTGCGGCCGCCGGGCATCTGAGGCTGGTGGAACTGCTGCTGGCCTCAGGCGCCAACCCGAACACGGGCAACCGGCGCGGTGACACGCCGTTGATGCTGGCCGCGGACAAGGATCACGGAGACATCGTCAAACTGCTGCTGACGAGGGCGGCCGACCCTTCGGCCGCCCGACCGGACGGCTCGACCGCGCTGCTGATGGCGGCCAGCCGCTGCAACGGCGCTGCCATCGCCGCGCTTCTCGACGGCGTTTCGGGCAGCCTGCCAACGACAGCGGACGGCCGGACGCCGCTGATGATCGCGGTCGCATCATGCGCCAATGCCGCGCTCGATCGGCAGCTCGTTCAGAAGTCCGACCTCAATGCCGCCGATACCCAAGGCCGTACCGCACTCTGGCACGCCGCCAATAACGGCAATGTACGGGCCCTCGAGCAATTGATCCGTGCCGGCGCCGGCGTCGACCGCGCCGACGCGGACGGAAAGACGCCGCTGCTGAACGCCATCGAAGGCCGCAGTGCCCCGGCCTCGCTGCTTCTGCTGGAGCATGGCGCCGATCCCAAGCGTGCGACCACAAGCGGAAATACCGCGCTGATTCTCGCTGCTCGCGCGGGGCTAGCCGATGTCGTCGCTGAACTTCTCAGACGCAAGGCCGATCCGAACTCGCGCAACGCTCAGGGCATGAGCGCACTGATGATGGCCGCGAATGACGGCCATGCCGGCATCGTGCAGAGCCTGCTTGCCGCCGGGGCCGAGAAGCAATTGAAGAACAAGCGGCGCGAACGTGCCGCGGACATTGCGACAGCCAGCGGCCACGGCGATATTGCCAAGCTCCTGGAATAGCCGACGAGCCGTTCTGCTGCCGCATCGTTACCCGGGCGGCTGCGCTATTCGCCGCTCGCCACGTGACGAGGTATCAGCGGGCAGCCCGCGACCAGCAAGTCGATTCGTCGCGAGACACGCCATCATACCGCTCATCGAATGGCCCATGCGATTGAGTTGCATTTACACTACGGCGCACGTCGAATGATCATCATCATTCGGTACGAATGATGCCTCATTGGTCGCATTGATTGTCAACTCATCACAGACACTTGATAGTTAGTCGCAGGAATATTCGCTGCGGTCGGGGAGCCAACATGACAGCGGAGACCGGATCATTTGCACTCGTTCTCGCGCTCGTCGTGTCTCTGATGCAGTCGATCGTTCCGTTCGCGGCGCTTCGTCGCCAGTCCGCGATGATCGCCGGATTCGTTCGTCACGCCGCCCTGACTCAGTTTCTGTTCGTCGCGATCGCGTTCGCATGCCTGACGTCGCTGTTCGTCCACTCCGACTTCTCAGTTCAGGTCGTCGCAGCCAATTCGCACACGCTGAAGCCGCTGCTCTACAAGATTTCTGGCGTCTGGGGAAACCATGAAGGATCCATGCTGTTGTGGGTCCTGATTCTCTCGGTGTTCGGCGCGGCGGTTGCGCTGTTCGGGACGAACCTGCCGGACAGGCTGCAGAGCAACGTGCTTGGCGTCCACGGCATGATCGGCCTTGGCTTCCTGGCCTTCATCGTCTCGACCTCGAATCCGTTCGCGCGGCTGACCGATGCACCCCTCGAAGGCAACGGGCTGAATCCCATCTTGCAGGATCCCGGTCTCGCGTTTCATCCACCATTTCTGTACCTGGGCTATGTCGGCTTCTCGATGGCCTTCTCATTCTCGGTTGCCGCGCTGATCGAGGGCAGAGTCGATGCAAGCTGGGCCCGCTGGGTTCGGCCTTGGGTGCTGGCGGCCTGGTGCTTTCTCACGATCGGAATTACGCTCGGGAGCGCATGGGCCTACTACACGCTCGGTTGGGGCGGCTGGTGGTTCTGGGACCCCGTCGAGAACGCCTCCTTCATGCCGTGGCTTGCGGGGACGGCGCTGCTGCATTCCGCCCTGGTGGTCGAACGCCGGAGTGCGCTGCAGAGCTGGACGATCCTGCTCGGGATCGTGACCTTCTCACTAAGTCTGATCGGGACCTTCCTGGTGAGGTCCGGGGTGCTCACCAGCGTTCATGCCTTCGCACAGGATCCATCACGCGGCGCCTTCATCCTGGCGCTGATCCTGGTGGCGACCGGCGGGGCATTGACGCTGTACGCGATCCGGGCGCCGAGCCTGAAGCACGGTGCATTGTTTGGAGCCGTCAGCCGCGAGAGCGGCCTGGTTCTCAACAATATGCTGCTCACTGCGGCCGTAGCCACCGTGTTTCTCGGCACGTTCTACCCGCTGGTCGTCGACATGCTGGGCAACGACAAGATCTCCGTCGGCCCTCCGTACTACAATATGACGTTCGTTCCGATCATGGTCCCGGTGCTGCTCGCCATGGTGGTCGGCCCGGTTCTGAAATGGAAGCGTGACGTACTCGTCGCAGCGTTGCAGCGGATGCGCCTGGCCGGCGGACTTGCGGCATTCGTCGCCTTCGCCATCCTCATTGCGACGTTCGGACAGCGTTTCCTGGTCGCGTTGTTCTTCGGCATCTCGGTCTGGCTCGTCGTCGGTTCGCTGATGGTCCTGGTGCATCGCATGCGCCTGAGTCCGGCGACCCCGCTAGGGACCTCGCTCAACCTCGCGCGCACCACCCCGCTCGCGGTCTACGGCCTGGTGCTGGCCCACGCGGGAATGGGCGTTACCGTCGCGGGCATCACGGGGATGACGGCGTGGGCCAGCGAAAAGGTGCAGATGCTGCGGCCGGGCGAGAGCCTGCAGCTTGCGGGCTACGACATCAAGCTGCGCTCGATCGGAAAGTTTCCGGGCCCCAACTACGAAGCCGAGCGGGGTGTCTTCGAGATCACGCGGAATGGCAAGCCGTTCACGCAGCTGTCCAGCGAGCGCCGTTTCTATCCAGTCCGGCAGCAGATGACCACCGCCGCAGGCATCCGCACCAACCTGATCTGGAACGTGTACGTGACGCTCGGCGATCCGGACGACAAGGGCGGCTGGGCGGTGCGCTGCTACTATCACCCGCTCGTGCCGCTGGTCTGGATCGGCGCGCTGCTGATGGCCTGCGGCGGCTTCATTTCGCTGGCCGATCGAAGACTGCGCGTCGGTGCGCCGCGCCGGGCGATGCCGGCCGTGCCGACTGCCGTTCCCGCCGAATAGGACGAGACATGCCGCGCCTTCCTTATCTCATCCCCGTCGTCGCCTTTGCCGCCCTGGCCGTCGGGCTGGCGTTCAGCCTGACCAACGATCCCCGGCGGATGCCCTCGACACTCATCGACAAGCCGACGCCGCGCTTCCAGCTCGCATCACTCGATGGCAAGAGTGCCGGTCTTGCCAGTACCGATCTGCAAGGCGACGTCCTGCTGCTCAACGTGTTCGCATCCTGGTGTCCGGGGTGCCGCGTCGAGCACCCGATGCTGCTCAAGCTCGCAGAGAGCGCCGTAATCCCGATCTACGGGCTGAACTGGAAGGACGATCGGAACGACGGCAAGCGCTGGCTTGCCAAGCATGGCAGTCCCTATGCCCGTGTCGGCTCCGATGAGTCCGGCCGGGCCGGCATCGATCTCGGCGTGACCGGTGTTCCCGAGACCTTCGTGATCGACCGGGCCGGCCGCATCCGCTTTCGCTATCCGGGCCCGCTGACAGAAGAGGTGTGGCGCAGCGATTTCGAACCGCTCCTGAAGACCTTGAGGAGCGATTCATGAGTCGCGCGCGGATCCAACGAATGGCTGCGTTGTTCGTCGCCTCGCTCGCGCTGGCGGCGAGCCTATCGCCATCTCGCGCGGTGCTTCCTGACGAAATGCTGCGGGATGAGCGTCTGGAGGCCCGGGCGCGCGCGCTGGGCCAGGAGTTGCGCTGCGTCGTGTGCCAAAATCAGAGCATCGACGATTCCAATGCTCCGCTGGCGCATGATCTGAGGGTCCTGCTGCGCGATCGCCTGCAGGCCGGCGACAGTGATCGACAGGCGGTGGACTTCCTGGTCGCGCGCTACGGCAACTTCGTCCTGCTCAAGCCGCCCTTGCAGTGGAATACGATCCCGCTGTGGATCGGCCCGTTCCTGGCACTGCTGATCGCCACCGTCGTCTTTGGCCGCTATGTCCGCCGGGCGTCAGCCAATGCGACAGCGCCAGAGGCGGAGCGCGCCGCTCCGCTCAGCGCCGACGAACTCAAAGCCATCGAGGCGATCCTCGACCGACGGAGCCTTTCATGATGCTGTGGCTGATCCTGACGGCGATGATTTCCGTAGCCGCCGTGCTCATCTCGACGCCCTTCATCCGCGGCTACGAGCGGAGACAGCTCGCCTCGGCGCAGGGCCTCGCCATCCACCGCGACCAGCTCCGCGAGATCGAGAACGACACCGCGCGCGGCCTGATCGACAAGTCGGACGGCGAGACCGCGGCCAACGAGATCCGACGGCGCATTCTCGCCGCGGCCGCCGCCGAACAGCCGCCAGCCGCCTCCCTCACCAGCTCGGAACGAAAGTTCGCGCTCACCGTCGTCACGGCGACGGTGGTGTTCGGCTCGATCGCTCTGTACGCGCTCGTCGGAAATCCGGATGTGCCCGCAGCCGGGCCGGGCCAAACCGCCATCAGCCCCGCCGGGAGGTCAGTCGGCGAGGCGCGATCCGACGCCGGCACCCAGGCCATTGCCTCGCTGGAGCAGATGACCGGACAGGACGGTCGCGAAAGGCCGCAGCAGGGCAGCGGACTGCCGCCGGTCGAAGAGATGATCCAGCGTGTGCAGACGCGACTGGAGCGCAATCCCCGGGATGCCGACGGATGGCGGCTGCTGGGCTGGTCGTTGTTCAACATCGAGCGCTTTGCCGAGGCGGCACAGGCCTATGCGCGCGCCACGGAGCTGCGGCCGGGCTCGGCCGAATACCGCAGCGCGCGCGGCGAAGCGCTGGTGCGGGCCGCGGACGGCACCGTTACGTCGGACGCTCGCGCGGATTTCGATGAAGCGCTCAGACTCGATCCCAAGGACGCGCGCGCCCGCTTCTTCATCGGCGTGGTGAAAGAGCAGGAGGGCGACAAGCGCGGCGCAATGTCCGACTGGACGGCCATCGCAGCCGAGGCCGATCCGAACGAGCCGTGGCTGCCGGATCTCAAGCAGCGGCTCGACGCACTTCGCCGCGAGGTCGGAGAGAACGACAGCTCGCCCTCGCCTGTCCGGCCTGACCTTTCCGCCGAGCGCATGCAGCAGCTGCTGCGCTCCGGACAGGCGGCCGCGACCGAGCCGGCCGAGACGCGCGGCCCCCGTGCTGCGGACATCCGCAAGGCGGAAACCATGTCCACGGATGACCGCAACCTCATGATCCGCGGCATGGTGGATGGCCTTGCGGCACGGCTCGAGCAAGCACCGAGAGATGCAGAAGGCTGGATCAAGCTGATCCGCTCGCGGGTCGTGCTGGGCGAGACCGAGGCGGCCAAGCAATCCCTGCAGCGCGCCCTGTCGATCTTCGCAGAGGATCTCCCCGAACGCACGCGCATCGCCGACGCCGCGAGGCAGCTCGGGATCAATCCATAGCGTCGGGGGCCGATCCGCGTCGCAGCATCGTCGGCCCCCTTCTGCAAACTGGAGTCGTGGCAAATGCGCATTCTGCTCATCGAGGACGAGCCCGTCTATGCCGAGCGGATCAAGGAAAGCCTGGCCGACGCCGGCTTCGAGGCCGATCTCGCTACAGACGGCAGGCAAGGCTGGATGCTGGGCAATAGCCATCCCTACGACGCCGCGGTGCTCGATCTGGGTCTGCCGTGCATTTCGGGGCTCGACGTGCTGCAGCGCTGGCGTCATACGGGACACACGCTACCGGTGCTGATCCTGTCCGCGCGCAGCGGCTGGGCCGAGCGCGTCAACGGTCTCAACGCGGGCGCGGACGACTATCTGGAAAAGCCCTTCAAGACCCAGGAGCTCGTCGCGCGGGTCAAATCGCTGCTGCGCCGGGTTGGCAACAGACCTGAGGCGGTGCTCCGTCTCCGTCAGATCGAATTCAACCCTGCGGCAGGCTCGGTCAAGAAGGATGGTGAGATCATTGACCTGACCGCACTCGAGTTACGTGTCCTCGAACTCCTCATGCGCCGCGCCGATCATATCGTGTCACAGACCGAGCTGCTGGACCACATCTATACCGGCAACGATCATGGCGACTCCAACACCGTCGAGGTCTACATTGCCCGACTCAGGAGAAAGCTGGGACGCGACTGCATTCGCACCATCAGAGGCATGGGATATCGCTTCGGATAGAACAATGTTCCGTCGCAACTTCCGGGCCCGAATGATGGCCATCGCCGCGATCTGGATTTCGGTCGTCTTGTTCTCCAGCGGGGTCGGGCTTTCAATCGTCATTCGCCGTGTCGTCGAGGCGCACATCGATCATGACTTGTTTGATCATGCTCGCGAGCTTGTGGATCTCGTCGAGCTCGACGCAGCGCAGCGGCCAATCATCACCCGTGATCTGAGCGACCCGCGTTTCTCCCCTGCCCGGTCGGGCATGTATTGGCAGGTCATTCTGCAAAACGGTAACAGTGCGCGTTCGCCGTCGCTGCAGGATGATCTCTTTCTTTCATTCCCCACCGACCAAGATCGCGACGGATCCCCGAGCACCAGGACTGCGCTCACGAATGTGGAGGGGCCGACGGGGCCGCTGCGCATGATTCGAACCGTCAGCGCGCCGTCTCGTCTCGGGCAACCAGTCGAAGTTCGCATCGGTGCGGATGAACGACTGATCAGCGACGAGATGCAGCACCTCAATCTGACTCTGGTGGCGATGCTGGGCTTCATGGCGCTCGCCATGGTCGGCACAGCCTACGCACAGGTCGTCTACGGACTGCGGCCCCTCCAACGCATGGGGCGCGCCATCGTGGACGTGCGGAGCGGCAAGACCACCCGCCTGCCGGAGGACCTGCCGGGGGAAATCATGCCGCTGGTGACCGAGTTGAACGGAATGATCACGGCCAATCTCACGATGGTCGATCGCGCCCGCGTGCTCGCCGGCAATTTCGCGCATGCGCTGAAGACGCCGCTAGCCATTCTCGACGAGGAAGCAGCGCGGCTGAGGGCGTCCGGCCAGGAGCATCACGCCCGGGCCCTCTCCGAGCAGTGCTCGCGAATGGCGTTGCTGATCGACTATCAGACGGCACGCGCCAAGGCGTCCGGGATCGCAAATGCGGGCGCGTGCTCGCTGTTGGCGGACGTCCTGAGGAGCGTCATCAACACCTATTCGCGATTCGGCGCGGGGCACGAGCGGCGGTTCGAAGTCGAAGGCCCGACCGACCTCGTCGTCGCCTGCGACACCAACGATCTGACCGAGCTGATCGGAAACCTGCTCGACAACGCAGCCAAATGGGCGCGCGACCGCGTCGTGATTACGGTCGAGGACCTCGATAGCACCGTGTCGATTACGGTCGAGGACGATGGGCCGGGCATTCCAGTCGAACATCGAACCCGCGTGTTCGATGTGGGCACGAGACTTGACGACACGAAACCGGGGACCGGGCTCGGCCTCGCGATTGCCCGCGACCTGATCAGCCTCTACGATGGTCGACTGTGGATCGAGGATTCGAGAATGGGGGTGCCGCCCTCAAGCTCGCGCTGCAAAAGAAAACCAGCCCGAGCTCATTGTAACTCGGCTTCGTCCGGCACCACCTCTCCCCACAAGCCCTCTCCTCGCAGGCCCCCTCCCTGCGGGTTTCGAGCCCCGCTCCTGGAGCGGGCCACACGATCGCCACCGGCGAGGCAATCACCGATTCCGCAGCTCTCTTATGAGGCGCAAGCCACGAAGACGGCCGCAATGCCGACAGCAGCTGATCCCGGCAGGCGCGGACGAGCATCTCGAAAGGGCCTCCCACGGCTCGTCGCATCGCTATTGTCGCGGCTGGCGAGCGGGTCACAGGACGTCCGGAAGGCGGCTTGAAGCGCGCCGACGGCAGGAAGAGAGACGATGCGCGATATCGCAACGCTCGGGCTGCTCCGGGCCGATCGGCAATCGAGCTCGGTGAGCGTCACCCCGACATCTGCCGGGGGTGCGGTTGACCCATATAGGGTACCCCCCTATATTATAGCGATGTCGCACACCATCAAGCACAAGTCCAAGCTCCTCGCACGGGTCCGGCGCATCAAGGGCCAGATCGATGCGGTGGAGCGCGCGCTCGAAGCGGAGTTGGGCTGCGCCGACGTGCTCATGCTCGTCGCGTCGGTCAGGGGCGCAATCGGAGGCCTGACCACCGAGTTGCTGGAAGATCACATCCGGCATCACGTCGTGGACCCCGCGCACGAAAGCGATCCCGACAGGGCCAAGGGCGCCGCCGACCTGATCGAAGTGGTCCGGACCTATCTGAAGTGAGACTGGCATGACCGATCTGTCTCAACTGCTCCAGCAAGGCAGCGCGCATGCGTGGCTGTTCGTACCCAGCGCGATTGCCCTGGGTGCGCTGCATGGCCTTGAGCCCGGTCATTCCAAGACCATGATGGCCGCCTTCATCGTCGCAATCCGCGGCACCGTCCTGCAGGCCGTGCTGCTCGGCGTCTCGGCGACCATCTCCCACACCGCGATCGTATGGGTGATCGCGCTTGCCGGTCTTCACTTCGGTCAGGAGCTTTCGGGCGAGCGCAGTGAAGCCCTTCTGCAACTGATCTCGGCCGTCATCATCATCGGCATCGCGGCCTGGATGGTCTGGCGCACCTGGCGGGACCAGAGTGGACACCATGACCATCATCACCATCACGACGCGCCGCGATCGGTCGCGCTTGCCGGCCACGCGCTGTCGGTCGAGATCTTCGAAGATGGCGTGCCGCCGCGTTGGCGTATCCGGAACGAGACCGGCGCACTCCCACCCGCCGACACGCTCCACGTCATGACCGTCCGTGGAGACGGCCACGCGCAGCGGTTCAGCTTCCGGGCCAGCGGTGACGCCTTGGAGAGCATCGAGGAGATCCCGGAGCCGCACGCGTTCAAGGCACGCATCGCGCTTGCTGGCGCCTCCGTGGAGATTCTGTTCGAGGAGCACACTCACGATCACATGGATCTCGGCGACGAGGACGATGCCCATGCGCGCGCCCACGCCGACGACATTCGACGACGCTTCGCCGGCCGTACCGTCACGACCGCACAGATCGTCCTCTTCGGACTGAGCGGCGGCCTGATCCCTTGCCCCGCCGCGATCACGGTCCTGCTGTTGTGCATTCAACTGAAGCAGTTCAGCCTGGGCTTCGTCCTGGTGCTCTGCTTCGGCATCGGCCTGGCCATCACCATGGTGTCCGCCGGCGTCCTGGCCGCACTCAGTCTTCGGCATGTCGAGCGCCACTGGTCCGGCTTCAGCCGTCTCGCGCACCGGGCGCCCTATCTCTCGGCTGCTCTGATCGTGCTGGTCGGAACCTATACGGGTTGGCTGGCCCTGCACGAACTGATGACTTGAGGCGAAAGCGCGACCTAAGCCGATGCGGCGCCACAGAGGCTCCGTGGGCGAAGTCATCCGGGAATGTCGGCCCGACTAATCTCTCATCAGCAGATCAAACCGACCTTTCCGCAGCGGCGCCAGCTTCTGCAACCCCGTGTCGCAACAATCCGCCTGGAGGTCGGCAACGGCGCCGCGCGCGAGCGCCTCGATCGCATCGGAGGAGAGAACCGCGCTGAGGCCGTTTGGCATTCCATCCTTCCCGTAAAGCCGCGAGGCCATCGCATCTCGGGAAAAGCCGGAAGCCGGCGGCTGCTTGCAGTCGTGCGTCGGAACGGCAGCGTGACGGCGCTCGGCCATTTTGGCCTCGTTCGTCCGCGCATGGGCTCTCTGCACCCAGCACAATCGTCACAGAATGCGCCCGCGGCTTTCGCCGGGGGCGGTGCAAGTCGGCTTTTGCGGGGCGGAACTCTCACGTTTTCCTGATTCCTGCGTCAGAACGCCGCGGGTCGAATTCGCTTATGGTCCGGCGCGTTTCCAACCCACGGAGATTTCCGCATGCGTAAACTGATCATCGCTACCGCCGCCCTCGCGTTCGTCTCGTCGGCCGCTCTTGCCCAGTCCACCGAGAAACCGATGACGACCACCGGCCAGTCGGCGAAGAGCGGGGACGCCATGGGCGGGGGGACGGCATGAAGATGAGCAAGCCGAAGAAGAAGGCCTCCAAGAAGTCGTCCGGCGACGGCATGTCGAAATAGGTCCAGCGCGGGCGTGCCTCGGGGGCACGCCCGGCGCCCGTCAATGGCTCGGACCGGTCGGTCCCGTCTTGGAGCCGCGCGATCGGGCGGGATGTCCATGCGGCAGCCAGCCCCAGTTGCTGCAATCGACCCGCGAACCAGGCCGACAGTTGTGGGTCGATCCGGGCGCCGACATAGACCTCCGGCGTGATCACGCTGCGGCGGTCGAGAATCACCAGAACGCCGATCCAATAGGCAAACCACAGATGCGGGTCGGTCAGCGCCATCAGCTTGTGGCGGTCATGCGCCAGTGGCTGATGGTTGCTGGACTTGCGGACCTCGATCGCCAGGAGATTGTCGGGCACGGCACGCTTGTGCACGACGATGTCGGGGTAGATGGATTTTCCCAGTTCGTCGTCGGTCGAGACGATGGTGCCGCGGGGCAGTAGCATGGCGCGGTCGCCGAGCCGGTTGTAGTCGCAATCGACGTCCCAGCCGAGGAAGTTGCGTTCGAGGTGCACCGCCAGCCGGTGCGTCAGGGCGCGCTCGCCCAGATCGCGGTCGAGGATGAAGCGTTCGCGCGCATAGAACTCCTGCAGCGCGGAGATCAGCCGGTTCAATTCACTGTGCATGCCGCTCGGATACAGGAGAGAAGGACACCTCGCCATCAACACGCGATTGGCGTGAGTCGCCAACCCCATAAATCGAGGCGATAAGCCTTCCCCGACTGGCGGCCGTTTTACGGCCGCCAGCGTTGCGGATTTACATCTGCACTTCGATCAGGCGCGGACCGTATTCGGCATTGGCCTCGGCCAACGCCGCATTGAACTCGTCGGCCGTGGTGACGGCGCGGCCGGGGACGCCCATGCCCTTGGCCATGGCGACGAAGTCGAGTGTCGGGCGGTCGATCTTGAGCATGTCCTGGGCGCGCTGGCCCGGCTCGCCGGCACCGACACCGTCGAATTCGCCGCGCAGGATCTGGTAGATCCTGTTGGCGAACACCACGGTGACGACGTTGAGGTTCTCGCGCGCCTGCGTCCACAGCGACTGGATCGTGTACATGGCGCTGCCGTCGCCGACGAGGCACATGACTTTCCGATCCGGGCAGGCCACCGCGGCGCCCGTGGCGACCGGAGTCGAGAAACCGATCGAGCCGCCCATGTTCTGCAGCCAGTCGTGCGGCTTGGCGGCCGCCGTCGGGGGAAGAAGCCGCGGCCCGTCGTGATGGATCTCGTCGACCACGATCGCATTCTCGGGGATCGCGTAGGCGATCGCCTGGGCGATGGTCGTGTGGTTGAGCGCGCCGATCGGCTTGATCAGCTCGGCGAGCGGCTGCGGCTTGACGTCCGCCGGCTTGGCGCCGAGATGGCCAGCGAGCGCCTCGAGCGCGGCGGCCGAGTTCTCGCCCCAGGCGGTCATGCGGTGCACCTCGGTGCCCTCGGCCTTGAGCATGCTCGGCTTGTTCGGATAGGCGAAGAAGGCGACGGGGTCGTTGGCCTCGACCAGCACGATGTGCTTGTAGTTCTTCAGGATCGGCAGCGCCTGCTCGATCACGTAAGGGATGCGGTCGATCGAGAAGCGGCCGGCACCGCGGGCCATGCGCGGGTGATAGGTCTGGCCCATTACGCGGCAGCCGGTCTTGCCGGCAATCTGCTGGGCGAAGGTCAGCGCCTGCTCGGTCAGCGCGCCCGCCGTCATCAGCACCAGGGTCTCGGGACCATGGGCATGCAGGATCTTCGCGGCCTTCTCGACCGCATCGGCCGAATAGCTCGGGCGCTGCGTCTCGGCGGGAACCTGGGCGATGCCGTCGGCGTCGTTCCAGGCGGTGTCGGCGGGCAGGATCAGGGTCGCGATCTGCGGCGGCGCGCTCTTGGCGGCGGCGATCGCGGCGGCGCCGTCGGCGGCGACAGCCTTGGCGCTCGGCGAGGTCCGCACCCAGTCCGACATCGGCCGGGCGAGGCCCTCGATGTCGGAGGTCAGCGGCGCGTTGAAGCCGATGTGGTAGGTGGCGTGCTGGCCGACGATGTTGACGATGCCGGAGCGCGCCTTCTTGGCGTTGTGCAAATTGGCGAGGCCGTTGGCGAGGCCGGGGCCGAGATGGAGCAGCGTCGAGGCCGGCGTGCCCTTCATGCGGAAATAGCCGTCGGCGGCGCCGGTCACCACGCCCTCGAACAGGCCGAGCACGCAGCGCATGCCCTCGACCCGGTCGAGCGCGGCGACGAAGTGCATCTCGGACGTGCCCGGATTGGTAAAGCAGACGTCAACGCCCCCGCGACCAGGGTCCGCACCAGGCTTTCCGCACCGTTCATCCTATTCTCCTGCTGATTCCGCGCGCCATTTGCAATGCTGGGCAGATCAATCATTGTTCGCCCTTGGCGTCAAAGGGGCTGGCCGCATTGCTGCCATCGCCACGATGCTCATGCGCGGGCTTGGCTAACAGGATGTTGGTCCGCGACGCGGGCGATTTTCCGTGGGATTTGGGTCACGGACCGTCGCCACATACCGGCCTCACGCCGCCGTGGGTTGCGAAGCGCAACCGTTTATGGCCTGTCTGCGAACGGAATTTGATGTTTGCCCAGGGGACGGAAATGAAGCGCTGTTTGGCTTTGGGAATTGCTGCGGTCGCGTCGGTGGCAAGCGCCGGGATGGCGCGGGCGGAAATGTTCGACACCAGGGACCTCTTCGGCGGCGGGCCGAACTTCTACCAGAGCGGTGTCAGCCCGATTCCGCGCGAGACCGTGATGTTCCAGAGCCAGTATGCGCCGGGCACCATCATCGTGAACACCAGCGAGCGCCGGCTCTATCTGGTCCTTCCGGGCGGCCAGGCGCTGCGCTACGGCATCGGCGTTGGCCGCGACGGGTTCCGCTGGAGCGGCGTGCACCGCATCACCGCGAAGAAGGAATGGCCGGCCTGGACCCCGCCGTCGCAGATGCTGCGGCGCCGGCCCGACCTGCCGCGCCACATGGCCGGCGGCATCGAGAACCCGCTCGGCGCCCGCGCGATGTATCTCGGCTCCACGCTGTACCGGATCCACGGCTCGAACGAGCCCGAGACGATCGGCCAGGCGGTATCGTCGGGCTGCTTCCGCATGACCAATGACGACGTCGCCGACCTCTACGACCGCGTCTCGGTCGGCGCCACCGTGATCGTCAAGAACTGAGGGCCGCACGCGACCACGACGATGAGGCAATGTCACAGCGCGTATCCTCGCCAGCAGCACCCGTGCTCCTGGCGCCCCCTGCGGAGCGCGGTGGCGGCCGCGCTGGCTGCGCTCGTGACCGTAACGTCCCCGCTGCCGGCGTCGACCGCCGAAATTCCGGCGATCGCCGCCCGCCAGCGCGTCGAAAAGAAGAGCTTCACCGACGCCGAGATCACCGACGGCTTCTTCAAGACCGCGTTCGGCGCCGAGTATCACCTGGCGGGCCGGGTTGACCGCATCCGGAAATACAGCGCGCCGGTGCGGGTGTTCGCAGACGGCCGCCGCGCCGATCGCAAGGCGCAGCTCGCCAAGGTCGTCAGCGACATCGCCGCGCGCATCCGCAACCTCGACATTGCGATGACCGAGACCGACGGCGACGCCAATGTCCGCGTCAAGCTGGTGCGCGACCGCGACCTCTACCACACCATCAGCCAGGCCTATGGCAGCGAGCGCGCGCGCGAGATCAAGACCTCGCTGGATCCGCAATGCCTGTCCGGCTTCCGCAAGAACGAGGCGTTCGAGATCGAGCGCTCCGACGTCATCCTCACCGTCGACAACGGCGATTTCGTCTTCCTGGATTGCGCCTATGAGGAGCTGCTGCAGTCGCTCGGGCCCATCAACGACACCGCGAGCGTGCCCTGGACGATGTTCAACGACAACGTCTCGATGGGCTATTTCGACGTCTACGACCAGTACATCCTCAACATGCTGTACGACCCGCGCGTCAAGGCGGGCATGACGCTCGCCGAGGTCAAGGCGGTGCTGCCGGACGTGCTGACGGATGTGCGGGCCTGGGTGAGGAAGACCAACAATCTGGCGGAGTGACGCAGGCGGTCGGTCGAAGCGGTTGGTCATGGCGCTCGGTTGAGAGCCAAGAGGGCTCGCCAAATTCCGCTGTTGTCCCTGCGAACGCAGGGACCCATAACCACCGAACTCGATTGTTGGAAGCAGACGTCGCTCAGTTTGCCCATTGCAGAGGCCGCGGCGTATGGGTCCCTGCGTTCGCAGGGACGACACCAAATGTTCGGCACCGCTGTCGGCTCGATCGACACCGCCAGCAGCCAATCGATCGATGACCGGCAGCAGCCAACATCAGCGGCAAATCCCCTTCAGCGCCCGCCACTCCTCCGCGCTCAGCAGCGGCGGGCCGCTCGGCGGCCTGTCCTCGGCACGCATGCGGGCGAGACGGTCCTCGCTGAGCGGATGGCTTGCCCACAGCGACGGGCGCTTGCCGTCCTCCTTGCCGGTGATACGGAACAGCAATTCACCCATCGGCCGCGTCGGCCGTCCGAGCTTGTGCATCACCTCGATCGCAAAGCCATCCGCGGCCGCCTCCGCCTCGCGCGAATAGGACGCGTTGATCATGGCCCGCGAGGCGAAGATCGCCGCGCCCGCACCGGTGACGTCGCCGAACAGCAGGCCGATCAGGAACGAGCTGCCGCCGTTGTGGATCAGCTGCCTCAGGTTGTCGCGGTGCTTGAGATGGCCGAGTTCATGCGCCAGCACGCCGGCGACCTCGTCGGGGTCATTGGCCTTGTCGAGCAGCCCCCTGAACAGGAAGAACCGCCCGCCCGGCAGCGCGAAGGCGTTGGGGATCGGCGTGTCCAGCACCTGCGACGCGATGCTGTCGTCGAGGCTGGCGGGGCGGCGCAGCGCCGTGACCAGCTTGGCGAACGCGGCCTGACCGGCCGCCTCGCTGCAGAGCTTGTCGCCGAAGACGGTCTGGATCTGCACCACGGCGGCCTCCCCGAGATGCCGCTCCATGGTCGGCGGCACCAGGGCCGTCAGCCGGTCGGAGGCGAACGGAATCACCACCAGCACGACGGCGACAATCGAGGCGGCGGCGGCCAGCGACCATCCGACAATGCGCGCGATGGCCCCGCGGGTCATCCTGTTCTGGTCGATATGGCTGCAGCGCGCGATCAGCTCGGCCGACAACGCCGCATCGCGGATCTCCAGCCGCGCCAGCGGCGACGCCGACAGGCAGCTCACGCGCAGCGTGCCGCTCGGCGCATCGACACGGCGGATGTCCTCATAGGGCCAGGAGACGAAATTGTCGGCGCTGCGCATCACCAGCTGATTGGCGAGGCCGATCGTCACCGTCTGCCGCCGGTTGGACAGTCCGTCGAAATAGACCGCGGGGCCGCCGAGCGGAGCGGCCGGCTCGACCGGCGTGGCGGCGGCCGGCGCAGCAGCGCCCGTCGGACCGGGATCAGAATCCGGCAACGTCGAGTCCATCGGCAAACCCTTCGCCGAGCGCGCTGGCCAGATCGCCCTTGGCGGCGACATTGGCCATGGCCTCGATGCCGTGCACCTGAACCGACTGCAGCACCGTCGCCCACATGTCGCGCACCAGATAGAGCCGCATCACGACGTTGAGCGCCAGGATCCAGGCGATGTAGCCCAATCCGACCAGCACCAGCATCGGCACATTGTCGGACAGCGCCTGCACCTGAGGCAGGCCGTCGCTTCCCGGCCCCAGCAGCTTGATCATCAGCGCGGCGACGCCACTGAAATAGGCGCCGGAGGCGATCGACAGCAGGAACCACCAGCCGATCACCTTCCAGTAGAGACCGTAGAAGGCATTGTTTGGCAGGTCCGATTCCAGCCGCACGCCGCCGAAGCGAATGCCCGACAGCCACCAGCGCCACTCGATCGCTTTGAACTGCGCATAGACGAATGGAAACAGCGGAAACAGCAGCAGTGCAAACGGCGCGACCAGCCACAGATACCAGGCGCGCTTGAAGAACTCCCAGCCGCGTCCCTTGAAATCGCCGCTGAGATCACCGTAATGCGAATGCCGCATCTTGTAGCGCTCGAGCGCGGCGGCGCGCCACGGCCAGGCCAGCCCCAGCGTGACCACCGCCAGCAAGGTCCACAGCATGGCGCGGCCGGCATAGGCCCAGCCCGAACCCGTCATCCAGAACCGGATGCCGCGCCAGACCGTGCGCGTCAGCCGATAGCGGCGGGCGCGGAAGATCGCGAACTGGCCGAACGCATAGAACGCAATCACCAGCGGCACGCTGGCAAAGCCCTGGTAGCGCTCGGCCTCGACGCCGACGAGGAAATAGGCAAGGTAGATCGGGACCAGGATCGCCATCGCGAACAGGAAGCCAATCAGGAGTTCCTTGCCGCGCCCGGTATATTCGGCAGCATCGCCGTCGACAGCGGTGTTGACCCAGAGATGCCGGCGGATGTCGGTCGCGAGCCAGAACCGGTAGAAGCCCAGCGTGACGAGTTCGATGGCCGCACCGCGGCTGACCAGCCGGAAGAACTCGCCGCGGGCACCGGAAAAGGTCGCCGTGAGCGGCGGAAGCGGCGGAGGCTGCCCCGGAACGTAAGTCATCTGGTTCACGGCTCACGCCTCCGAAACTTACAAAATAAAACTAAAGGCCCAATTGTTCGTCGCCAGGACGATTCCGAGGTTCGACGCCGTTTGTACGCAAGTCGGCCGGAAAAAACACCGGCCAAGGTGGTGCTGATCGAAATATGTGCGCCGGCCGGTGAGCGAACGCGCGACGAGCGCCCGCCCCGGTTTCACCGACCTGAAACTTAGGACGTTTTCTCGAACAATTCCCGCCCGATCAGCATGCGCCGGATCTCGCTGGTGCCGGCGCCGATCTCATACAGCTTGGCGTCGCGCAGCAGCCGTCCGGTCGCATAGTCGTTGATGTAGCCGTTGCCGCCGAGTAGCTGGATCGCATCCAGCGCACATTGCGTCGCCTTCTCGGCGGCGAACAGAATCGCGCCGGCGGCATCCTCGCGCGTGGTCTCGCCGCGGTCGCAGGCCTTGGCCACGGCATAGACATAGGCGCGCGCGGCGTTCATCGTCGTGTACATGTCGGCGACCTTGCCCTGCACGAGCTGGAAGGTGCCGATCGGCTGGCCGAACTGCTTGCGCTCGTGCACATAGGGCAGCACCGCGTCCATGCAGGCCTGCATGATGCCGAGCGGACCCGCGGCGAGCACCGCGCGCTCGTAGTCGAGGCCCGACATCAGCACGTTGACGCCGCGGCCGACCTGCCCGAGCACGTTCTCCTCCGGCACCTCGCAATCCTCGAACACCAGCTCGCAGGTATCGGAGCCGCGCATGCCGAGCTTGTCGAGCTTCTGCGCGGTCGAGAAGCCCTTCATGCCCTTCTCGATGATGAAGGCGGTGATGCCGCGCGGGCCGCCTTGCGGATCGGTCTTGGCGTAGACCACCAGCGTCTCCGCGACCGGACCGTTGGTGATCCACATCTTGTTGCCGTTGAGGACGAAGCGGTCGCCTTTCTTTTCGGCACGGGTCTTCATCGACACCACGTCGGAGCCGGCCTGCGGCTCGGACATCGCCAGCGAGCCGACATGCTCGCCCGAGATCAGCTTGGGCAGATATCTGCGCTTCTGCGCCTCGTTGCCGTTGCGGCGGATCTGGTTGACGCAGAGGTTGGAGTGGGCGCCGTAGGACAGGCCGACCGACGCCGAGGCGCGCGAGATCTCCTCCATGGCGATGCAGTGTTCGAGATAGCCGAGGCCCGCGCCGCCATACTCCTCCTCGACCGTGATGCCGTGCAGGCCGAGTTCGCCGATGCGGGGCCAGAGATCGCGCGGAAACTGGTTGGAGCGGTCGATCTCGGCGGCGCGCGGCGCGATCTGCTCTTGCGAAAAGCTCGCCACCGTCTCGCGGATCGCGTCCGCGGTCTCGCCGAGATCGAAATTGAACATGCGCTGCGCGTTGGCGATCATGATGGCGGCCTCCTGCTAGTCTTCTGCTTCGCAACAATCGCCCAAAGCCATATTCCGTGACGTGGCGCTTGTCACGCCCGACATCGGACAAACACCAGCGTTGCGACGCAAGACCGGCCCGGCGGCCCAAACTCCGCGCTTGCCCTGCGCTCCCGGGCAGGATGTAATCGCGCCAAACATCGCCGGACAGCTCAAATCCGGTCATCAGGGAGATGTCCATGCACGGCACCACCACTACGGCCGAGGCACAACGACACGCCGCGGCAGGCGAGCCCGTCATCGACGCAGCCGCCCGCCGCGCCGCATCGCTACCGCTCGCCGAATTCGATCCCGGCCACCCGGAGCTGTTTCGCACCGACACGCACTGGCCCTATTTCGACCGGCTGCGTCGTGAAGATCCAGTGCACTACTGCAAGGAATCGATGTTCGGCCCCTACTGGTCGATCACCCGCTACGACGACATCATGGAGATCGAAACCAATCACGCGGTGTTCTCCTCGGCGTCCGCGCTCGGCGGCATCACCATTCGCGACGTCGATCCTGACCTGCGCCGCGAGAGCTTCATCGCGATGGATCCGCCGCGCCACGCCGCGCAGCGCAAGACCGTGGCCCCGATGTTCACCCCGACACATCTCGACGAGCTCGCGATCAACATCCGCAAGCGCTCCGCCGAATGCCTGGACAATCTGCCTGTCGGCGAGGTGTTCGACTGGGTCGATCGCGTCTCGATCGAGCTGACCACGCAGATGCTGGCGGTGCTGTTCGACTTCCCCTGGGAAGACCGCCGCAAGCTGACGCGCTGGTCGGACATCGCGACCACGATCCCCGGCCCCGATGGGCTGGTCGCGACCGAGGACGAACGGCAGGCCGAGCTGATGGAGTGTGCGCGCTATTTCGCGCGGCTCTGGCAGGAGCGCATCAACCAGCCGCCGAAGAGCGACCTGCTGTCGATGATGGCCCACAGCGAGGCGACGCGGAACATGGACCCGAAGAACTTCCTGGGCAATCTCGTGCTCCTGATCGTCGGCGGCAACGACACCACGCGCAACACCATGTCCGGCAGCATCTATGCGCTCAGCCAGAACCCCGATCAGTACCGCAAGCTCAAGGACAACCCCGCGCTGATCGACAGCTTCGTCCCCGAGGTCATCCGCTGGCAGACCCCGCTCGCCCACATGCGCCGCACCGCGCTGGAAGACATCGAGTTCCGTGGCAAGCAGATCAGGAAGGGCGACAAGGTCGTGATGTGGTACGTCTCGGGCAACCGCGACGAGGCCGCCATCGACCGCCCCTACGACTTCATCATCGACCGTGTCAGGCCGCGGCAGCACCTGTCATTCGGTTTCGGCATCCACCGCTGCGTCGGCTTGCGACTGGCCGAACTGCAACTCAAGATCATCTGGGAGGAAATCCTGAAGCGCTTCGATCATATCGACGTGATGGGCGAGCCGAAGCGGGTCTATTCGAGCTTCGTGAAGGGGTATGAGACTCTACCGGTCAGGATTGCGGCCTGAATCAAAGCTGCTCGACGATCTCGCCGCGTCACTGGCCACTGAATCCCGTCATTGCGAGGAGCCGAAGGCGACGAAGCAATCCAGACTTTCTTCTCAGCCCTCGATTGCTTCGCTTCGCTCGCAATGACAGCGACAGATCATACTTGTGCTTCGTTGAAGCGAGACGATTGTCCAGAAGAGGATCCCATCATGACCGTCCAGGCCGCGCTTCGTTCCGACAAGGCCGATCTGCTGCGCGACGCGCGACTTGAGGCCTATGCGACCCCGATCGAGGACTTTCACCCCGGCGCGCCCAGGCTGTTCCAGAACGACACGATCTGGCCGTGGTTCGAGCGGCTGCGCGAGGAGGCGCCGGTGCACTACTGCACCAAGGCGCCGATCGAGCCCTATTGGTCGGTGACGCGCTATCACGACATCATGCATGTCGACACCAACCACGCGATCTTCTCGTCGGACGTCAGCAATGGCGGGATCATGATCCGCGACGTGCCGCCCGGATACGAATGGCCGAGCTTCATCG
Source organism: Bradyrhizobium oligotrophicum (assembly GCA_050641875.1). Lineage (GTDB taxonomy): Bacteria > Pseudomonadota > Alphaproteobacteria > Rhizobiales > Xanthobacteraceae > Bradyrhizobium > Bradyrhizobium oligotrophicum_B. The sequence goes on along the minus strand of CP192619.1, from coordinate 3,149,621 downwards.
CGATGGACGAGCCGGTTCATGGCGAGCAGCGCAAGACGGTGCAGCCGATGTTCACGCCGGATCATCTCGATGAGATGGCGGTGCTGATCCGGCAGCGCTCGGCCAAGGTGCTGGATTCGCTGCCGCGCAACGAGACCTTCAACTGGGTCGAGAAGGTCTCGATCGAGCTGACGACGCAGATGCTGGCGACCCTGTTCGATTTCCCGTTCGAGGAGCGCCGCAAGCTGACGCGCTGGTCGGACGTCTCCACGGCCTTGCCCAAGAGCGGCATCGTGTCGTCGGAGGAGGAGCGCCGCCGCGAGCTCGGCGAATGCGCCGAGACCTTCGGCCGGATGTGGAAGGCGCGCCAGGCCGAGCCCGGCCGCGACCTGATCTCGATGATGGCGCACAGCGAGGCGACGCGGCACATGACGCCGGACAATCTGATGGGCAACCTGATCCTGCTCATCGTCGGCGGTAACGACACCACCCGCAATACGATGACGGCATCGGTGCTGGCGCTGAACGAGAACCCGGCCGAGTATCAGAAGCTGCGCGAAAACCCGGCGTTGATCGAGACCATGGTCCCCGAGGTGATCCGCTGGCAGACGCCGCTCGCCCACATGCGCCGTACCGCGCTGGTCGATACCGAGCTCGGCGGGAAGGCAATCAAGAAGGGGGACCGTGTCGTGATGTGGTACGTCTCGGGCAACCGCGACGGGGAGGTGATCGAGAACCCGGACGCCTTCATCATCGACCGCAAGCGGCCGCGCATCCATCTCTCGTTCGGCTTCGGCATCCACCGCTGCGTCGGCATGCGGCTCGCCGAGCTGCAACTGCGCATCGTCTGGCAGGGAGATCCTCAAACGCTTCGACCGCATCGAGGTCGTGGGCGAGCCGAAGCGGGTCTATTCCAGCTTCGTACGCGGCTATGAATCGCTGCCTGTGAGGATCCCCGGGTGAAGGCCACGCCTGGGGCCCCCACCTGTTCGATCGCCCGAGGTCGAGACCCGGCGGCGCTTTTCGGGTTAGAAGCCGCGACTGAAATTACCGTCAGCCCGCCCAATCTCGAGCGCTTGGGCCTTCGACACCCGGTCGCGACACATGATGTATTTCAGAACCTGCGCATCGGTCCCGGCACGATGTGCACGCCACATCTCGAGTGAGAAGCCGTTCTTTGCCATACAGGCTTGCGAGTGAGGACTATCGTTGCGCTCTCTGGCGTTCGCAACACTGGATGCAAAGAGCGCGGTCGATACAAGGAAAATACCAAACAGTCTCATGAAATCATTCCTCCGCGATGTGTGAAATCAAACACGGCAACAATAGCCAGCATGATCCGAAGCACAAGTGTCGGGCTTTCCATAGAATCCTCGGAGAAGTCGTGAACGGATGCGATGAGGCGCAGCACGTGCTTTGACCAGTTCATCTTCGCACTGTTTGCAGGTGCTCATTTACCGAAGGACGTCATGGCCATCTCCGACACGCCGACCACAGGTCCCGATTGGCCGCTGGCCATCTACGAGGCGCTCAAAGCAGCCGACGTCAGGCAGCTCAGCTACGTGCCCGACGCCGGCCATTCGCGCTTGATCCGTCTCGCGCATGACGATCCCGCGATCGCGACCACCGTGCTGACCACCGAGGAGGAAGGCGTCGCGCTATCGGCTGGCGCTTGGCTCGGTGGCCAGCGCGCAGTGCTGCTGATGCAGTCGAGCGGCGTCGGCAATTGCGTCAACATGCTGTCGCTGCTTCAGAGCTGCCGCTTCCCGTTCCTCACCTTCGTGACGATGCGCGGCGAATGGGCCGAATTCAATCCGTGGCAGGTGCCGATGGGCAAGGCGACGCAGGCAGCCTTCGAGATCATGGGCGTCACCGTGTTCCGGCTGGAACGTCCCGAGGACGCCGGCGAGATGGCGACCGCCGCAGCGAGGCTCGCGTTCGACAGCGATCAGCCCATCGCGGTGCTGATCTCCCAGCGCATGATCGGCGCCAAGAAGTGGACGGAGGCGAAGTGATGAGAGCACCGCTCGACCGCCGCACCGCCGTCAAGGCGCTGCTCCATGATCGCGGCGACCTGCTGGTCGTCAGCGGCCTCGGATCGTCGTCCTATGACGTGTTCGCCGCGGGCGATCACGACGCGAACTTCTATCTCTGGGGCGCGATGGGCGGCGCGGCCATGATCGGCCTGGGTCTCGCACTGGCGCAGCCATCGCGCCCGGTCGTCGTCATCACCGGCGACGGCGAGCAACTGATGGGGCTCGGCGGCCTCGCGACAGCAGCCGCGAAGAAGCCGAGGAATCTCTCGATCGTCGTGCTCGACAACGCCCATTTCGGCGAGACCGGGATGCAGATGAGTCATTCCGGGCTTGGCGCGAAGCTGGAGCTGATTGCCGCGGGCGCCGGCTTTCCCTCGGTGAGCACGATCGAGGACAGCGCGGCGCTCGACGCCTTCCGGCCGAAGCTGCACGCGTTCTCCGGGCCGCACTTCGCCCGCGTCGCGATCTCGACCGATCGACGTCGACCGCGCGCTGCCCGCGCGCGACGGTGTCTTCCTCAAGAACCGTTTCCGCGATCATCTCGGATTTCCCGTCAGCTAGAACGTCGCCGCAGGCCGCCTGCTCTGTCGCTCCGGCAAGGCTGCTCGGCTGCAACGCTGGCATTCCAAGCTTGCCAAGCGTGACCCGCTTGGTCATAGGCTATCAGGAACGAGTCCAGGGAGAGAGCCCGGGCCGCGTCACGGCGGCCGGCGGAGCAACACATGACAGACCAGCATCAGCACGACGATTTCGCCGATATCCGCGACGCGGTGGCCAAGCTGTGCGCGCAGTTCCCCGGTGAATATTGGCGCAAGCTCGATCGCGAGATGGCCTATCCCTCCGCCTTCGTCGACGCGCTGACCCAGGCCGGCTACCTCTCGGTGCTGATCCCCGAGGAGTATGGCGGCGCCGGGCTGAAGCTGTCGGCGGCGGCGGCGATCCTCGAGGAGATCCAGCGCGCTGGCTGCAATGGCGGCGGCTGTCATGCCCAGATGTACACGATGGGCACGGTGCTGCGCCACGGCTCGGCCGAGCAGAAGGCCAAATGGCTGCCGAAGGTCGCCAGCGGCGAATTGCGGCTGCAGGCATTCGGCGTCACCGAACCCACCTCGGGCACCGACACGACCTCGCTGAAGACGGTCGCGAAGCGCGACGGCGACAGCTACGTCGTCAACGGCCAGAAGATCTGGACCAGCCGCGCGGAATATTCCGACCTGATGATCCTGCTCGCGCGCACCACGCCGAAAGAGCAGGCTCAGAAGCGCACCGACGGTCTCTCCGTCTTCATCGTCGACATGCGCGAGGCGAAGAAGGCCGGGCTCACCATCCGCCCGATCCGGACGATGATGAACCACGCCACGACGGAAGTGTTCTTCACCGACATGCGCGTTCCGGCGGAGAACCTGATCGGCGAGGAAGGCAAAGGCTTCCGCTACATCCTCTCCGGCATGAACGCCGAGCGCATCCTGATCGCGGCCGAATGCGTCGGCGACGCCAAATGGTTCATCGCCAAGGCCACCGCCTATGCCAAGGAGCGCGTCGTGTTCGGCCGTCCGATCGGCCAGAACCAGGGCATCCAGTTCCCGATCGCCAAGGCCTATGCGTCGATGCGCGCGGCCGAGCTGATGGTCAAGGAAGCGACGCGCAAATATGAAGCCGGGCTCGATTGCGGCGCCGAGGCCAACATGGCCAAGATGCTCGCGGCCGACGCCTCGTTCGAGGCGGCCAATGCCTGCATCCAGACCCATGGCGGCTTCGGCTTCGCCGAGGAATACGACGTCGAGCGCAAATTCCGCGAGACGCGGCTGTATCAGGTGGCGCCGATCTCGACCAACCTCATTCTCTCCTACGTCGCCGAGCACGTGCTCGGCATGCCGCGCTCGTATTGAGGTCGGGCCATGCTGCCGCTTGAAGGGATCACTGTCGTCGCCGTCGAGCAGGCGGTGGCCGCGCCGTTCTGCTCGTCGCGTCTCGCCGATGCCGGCGCTCATGTCATCAAGATCGAACGGCCGGAGGGCGACTTCGCCCGCGGCTATGACGCCGCCGCCAAAGGCCAGAGCAGCTACTTCGTCTGGCTCAACCGCGGCAAGGATTCCGTCGTGGTCGATCTGGCAAAGCCCGAGGGCCGCACCGAGCTGGAGAAGCTGATCGCCGGCGCCGACGTGCTGCTGCAGAACCTCAAGCCAGGCTCGATGGACAGAATGGGCTTCGTCCGCGAGCGGCTGCGCAAGGACTATCCGAAGCTGATCTGCTGCACCATCACCGGTTACGGCGACTCCGGTCCCTATGCCGACCGCAAGGCCTATGACCTGCTGATCCAGGCCGAGAGCGGGCTGGCCTCGATCACCGGCGGGCCGGAGGGCCCCTCCCGCGTCGGCATGTCGATCGTCGACGTCGCCACCGGCGCGACGGCGCATGCCGCGATCCTGGAGGCGCTGATCAAGCGCGGCCGCACCGGCGAGGGCGCCGATATCCGCATTTCGATGTTCGACGTGATGGCCGACTGGCTCACCGTGCCGCTGCTCAACGCCGAGGCCGGCAACGCGCCGAAGCGCATCGGCCTCGCCCATCCCTCGATCGCGCCCTATGGCGTGTTCACATCGAAGGACGGCAAGGACATCCTGATCTCGATCCAGAGCGAGCGCGAGTGGAAGACGCTGTGCGCCAAGGTGCTGGACCAGCCTGCCCTGCCCGACGATCCGCGCTTCGCCAACATGGTCGCGCGCGTGCGCAATCGTGCGCTGACCGACGGGATCGTTGCCGAGCGCTTCGCGGCGCTGTCGCGCGATGAGCTGCTGGCGAAGCTCGCGAGCGCCGACATCGCCTTTGCCGAGGTCAACAGCATGGCCGACCTCGCGGTTCATCCGCATCTGCGGCGCATCGAGGTGACCACGCCGAACGGCGTCGTCAGCTATCCCGCGCCGGCGGCGATCGTGGTCGGCGACGACAGGCGTTACGGCGCCGTGCCCGCGATCGGCGAGGCCGCCTCGCCCCATCAACGCAAGGGATGATCATGACGGACACGCTCGATCTCGACCATCTCCGGCAATGGGTCGGCCGCAGCACCGAGGCCACCGACATCGTCACCGCGCAGCTCACCAAGGGCCTGCGCGCAACGCTGTTCCAGCACATCGGCGAGCCGACAACCGGCGACGTCGCGCCCTACACCGTGCATTGGTGCCTGGGCCAGCCGGTGTTTCCGCACGATCAGCTCGGCCCCGACGGCCATCCGACCCGCGGCGGCTTCCTGCCGCCGGTGCCGCTGCCGCGCCGCATGTGGGCGGGCGGCGAGGTGCAGTTCATCGATCCCTTGCGCGTCGGCGATGTCGCGACGCGCGTGTCGACCATCACGGACGTCGCCCTGAAGAGCGGCTCGACCGGCCAGCTCTGCTTCGTGTCGGTGGAGCATGTCGTCTCGACGCCGCGCGGTGTCGCGATCCGCGAGCGCCAGGACATCGTCTACCGCGACATGGGCGGCGCGCAGGCTGCGCCGGCAAAGCGCCGCCGCCTCCGCCGGTCGCGCAGCACAGCGAGACGCGTGTCTCCGATGCCGTGCTGCTGTTTCGCTATTCCGCCCTGACCTTCAACGGCCATCGCATCCATTACGACCGCGACTACGTCACCAGGGTCGAAGGTTATCCCGGGCTGATCTTCCACGGCCCGCTGCAGGCCGCGCTGCTGGTCGAGTTCGCCGCCAAGCTGAAGGGCAGGCCGCCGGCCAGGTTCGCCTATCGCGGCGTGCAGCCGCTGTTCGAGGGCAGCGCGTTCTCGGTGAATGCGAATGACAAGGATGGCGGCCTGGAGCTCTGGACCGCCAACGCCGAGCGGCAGCCGACGATGAAGGGCACCGCGACGTGGTGAGATAGCTTATCGTCATTGCGAGCGAAGCGAAGCAATCCAGAGTCCCGCGAAGACCCTGGATTGCTTCGTCGCTTCGTTCCTCGCAATGACGGCAATCGAGGAAACGCCTTTGGCAAAGACAAACAAGACGACGACCAAACCCGTCACCGTCAAGCAGGCCACCTTCGAGCTGCTGCGCGCCTTCGGCATCAAGAAGGTGTTCGGCAATCCCGGCTCGACCGAGCTGCCGTTCCTCAGCGACTGGCCCGAGGACATCGACTACGTGCTCGGCCTGCAGGAGGCGAGCGTGGTCGGCATGGCCGACGGCTATGCGCAGGCGACGCGCAATGCCGGCTTCGTCAATCTGCATTCCGCGGCCGGCGTCGGCAACGCACTCGGCAACATCTACACCGCGCATCGCAACCAGACGCCGCTGGTCATCACCGCCGGCCAGCAGGCGCGCTCGATCCTGCCGCTGCAGGCGTTCCTCTACGCCGAGCGTCCGTCCGAATTCCCGCGCCCTTACGTCAAATACAGTGTCGAGCCGGCGCGGCCGGAGGACGTGCCGGGCGCGATCGCCCGCGCCTACTACACCGCGATGCAGCCGCCCTGCGGCCCGACCTTCGTCTCGATCCCGATCGACGACTGGACGCATCCGGCGCAGCCCGTTGCCGCGCGCAAGGTCAGCCGTGAGCTCGGTCCCGATCGCGCCGCGATGCACGAACTGGTGGGCGCGCTCGCCGCCGCGAAGAATCCCGCGCTCGTGGTCGGCCCCGGCATCGACCGCGCCGGCTGCGTCGATCTGATGGTCGAGGTCGCCGAGAAGGCCAGGGCCGCGGTCTGGGTCAGCCCGTTCTCGGCGCGCTGCTCGTTTCCCGAGCGCCATCCGCAATTCCAGGGCTTTCTGCACGCCTCGCCCGGACAATTGTCCGACGCCCTGAAGCCGCACGACCTCGTCATCGTGATCGGTGCGCCGGTGTTCACCTTCCATGTCGAGGGCCACGCCGCGATCTTCGACGGCGCCACCACGCTTTATCAGATCACCGACGATGCGGACGGCGCCGCCGTGCCGCCGATCGGCACCAGCATCATCGCCACGATGCGCCCTGCGCTGTCGCTGCTGCTCGAGCTACTGCCGGAGACGACGCGCGGCGCGCCGAAGGGCCGCGTGCTCCCACCCGCGCCAAAGCCTGCCGATCCGATCCCCGTCGACTATCTCCTGCATACGCTGGCGCAAGCGCTTCCGGCGGGCAGCGCCGTGGTCGAGGAGATCCCCTCGCACCGGCCGCTGATGCACAAATACATGCCGATGCCCGGCGCTGATACGTTCTACACGATGGCGAGCGGCGGGCTCGGCTACAGCCTGCCGGCGGCGGTCGGCATGGCGCTGGGCCGCAACACGGGCCGCACGGTCTGCCTGATCGGCGACGGCTCGGCGATGTATTCGCTGCAGGCGCTGTGGACCGCCGCGCAGCGCCGGCTGCCGTTGACGGTCGTCGTCATCAACAATTCAGGCTATGGCGCGATGCGCTCGTTCAGTCAGGTCATGCAGGTGCGCAACGTGCCCGGGCTAGAGCTGCCCGGCCTCGATTTCGTCAAGCTCGCGGAAGGCATGGGCTGCAATGCAGTCCGCGTGAGCAATGCCGCCGAGCTCGCCGGCGCGCTGACGCGAGCCCTCGCACATGCTGGCGCCAGCCTCGTCGAGGTGATGGTCGACGCCGCGGTCCCGCTGCTCTACGCCCAGAAGGGCTGATCCGCCGTTCGTACAGCGGACGGCTTGTCAATCATGAGATATGCGACAATGCGTCGCATCTTCAATGGCGCGAGCATGGCTCGCCGCGAAATGCTCATAGGCCCGCCGCAACCGTGCAACCGGCGTTCCGACGGCAACCGTTTGTTTCAAAAGCTTTCTGTTCCCCTGCGCCATCTCGTCGCGACCGGCTCGCCGCAAACATCGCGAAATCCTGCCGTCAGCTTGCAGGCAGACGCCTTGCTGCTTGCAAGGTCCGACCATTCTGCAAACCAAAATCATTTTCAAAAGGTTCCATCATCCAATCCAGCGTACCAAGGGAGTTGAGCGGATGGCGGATAAGAAGAACCTTCAAACCGCGGCGTCGAGGACCGATCTCTATCGCCATGTCAGCGTGCTGGCCCTGATGTCCGCTCTGGCGGTGACGGCGCTGCCGCATCGGGCCAATGCGCAGGCCATGACCACCGCCCTCGCCACTTCGGCCACCACCAACGCCGCCGCGAAGGCGGCGCAGGAGGCGGCGGCGAAGGCCGCTGCCCAGGCAGCCGCCAAGGCCGCGCAGGAGGCGGCGGCCAAAGCCGCGGCTGCTGCCGCCGCCAAGGCCGCGCAGCAGGCCGCGGCCAAGGCGGCGCAGCAGGCTGCTGCGAAGGCGGCCGCTGACGCGGCTGCGAAGGCAGCAGCCAACGCCGCTGCGAAGGCCGCGGCCAGCGCCGCCTCCAAGGCTGCCTCCACGGCTGCGACCGCTGCCGCGGCGACCGCGGCGAGCAGTGCCGCCAAGACTGCGGCTGCAACGACGACGGCCGCGGCCATGACGACCAGCACCACCGCCAAGCCGGTTGCTGCCACCACCACCTCGGCTGCGACGACCAGCACGGCCGCCAAGCCTGTCGCCGCCGCCAAGCCCGCCGCCGTCACCACCGCGGCAACGACGACGACCGGCACGGCCAAGACCGCCGCCGCGACCACCACGAGCGCGACGACCACCACCGCCAAGCCGGCAGCAGCGGCAGCCACGACCACCGTCGCGCTCGCCAAGGCCACCGCGACGCCGGCAGCCGCAGCGACCCCGGCCAAGGCGGCCGCCGCAGCGTCGAGCAGCACCGATGCCGTCGCCAAGGCCAATGCCGCCGCAGCAGCAGCGGCGCAGACGGCGGCTGCGGCTGAGGCGCAGGTCTCCGCCGACCGCAAGGCGATCGACGTCGCCCGTCAGGCCGAGCAGAACGCGCGCGGCGCCGCGATCGAGGCCCAGGAGCAGGCCGAGAAGAACCCGACCGCCGCCAACCAGGCCGCGGCGACCGCGAACGCCGCGAAGCTGACTGCGGCCTCGGCCGCGCTGCAGGCCGCGTTCCAGAAGCTCGACAAGGACATCGACGTCTCCAACGAGGCCAAGGAAGCCGCCAACGCCGCCAAGGATACGGCGCGCGAGACGGCCGAGGCCGCCGGCAAGGCGGCCCAGCAGGCCGGCCAGGCGGCCGGCAACGCCAACAATGGTGGCAACGCCAACAATGGCGGAGCGGCGGCCGGCAACGGCGGCAACAACAACAATAACAACAACCAGCAGAACCAGGCGGCCCAGGAAGCCGCCGAGCAGGCTGCGCTGCAGGCGGCGTTGAAGACCGGAGAGCAGGCACGCGCGGTCGCCCAGCAGAAGACCCAGGCCGCGCAGGCGGCTGCGACCCAGAACCAGAAGACGGTCGAGGCTGCGCTGAACCAGAAGATCGGCACGATCGATGCGACGGTCGAAGCGGCCGAGCAGAAGGTGAATGCCGACCGGCAGGCCCTGGAACAGGCGCGCCAGGCCGCGCAGCAGGCCAAGCAGGACGCACAGGAGGCCGCCGAGGTCCTCGAGCGCGCCAACAATGCGGCCAACCAGGCGGCGCTGGCGGCCGCGCAGGCCAAGGCGCAGACCACCGCGAACGCCTTCAATCAGGCCAACGCGACGCTGAACGCCGACAACCAGGCCCTGACCCAGGCCCGCGAGACCGGCGAGCAGCAGGAGCAGGCGCTGCGGGCCACGGCTCAGCAGCAGATCCAGGCCGGCTACACCGCCGCCCAGCAGGCCACCCAGGCCGCCTGGGCCGAGGCGCAGCAGATCGGCAATGCCGCGCTGGCCGCGCTCGAACAGTAAGACCGCCGCGCTCCGCGCCGCCGTTCGGGTTACGCCGGGCGGCGCGGACACCGATAACGATAACAAGACCATCACCAGCCGCATGCCGAACCGACCGGAGACGGCGAACGCGTCGGCGACCTGACCTCATCCCGCCGCGTGAGACTCCCGGTCACCCCACCCGTCAGGCATGCATTGCCTCGAGGCCCCGTCCCCTGCGGGGCCTTTCTTTTGTGCGAGACAGGCAAGCCCGCCTTCGACGGCGATGCAGACGGGGCGCGTCGTCCGCAAGTCCGGTCAGACAGACGTCGCGGCGTCGGCATCGCGGGTTCGCGCCATGCCCGCGCTATTGCGGCTTGCGCGGAACGACGGGCGGAGCTGCACGCGGCGACCGCCAGCCACCCGCCCCTGTTGCCAGCTCAATATTGGAATCGCACGCCGACGACGCCGACCACCGCCATGAAGTTGTTCAGCGCGATGTTGGAGCGGGTCCATTCGGTGCGGACCTCGCTCTTGAGCTGAACATTGCGGTTCATCTTGTAGGTGCCGCCGGCGGCGACGAACATGCGCTGGTCGACGCGACCGATGCCGACGAACTGATCCTGGCCAAAGCCGCCGCGCAACGTTCCGATCAGCCACGGCTCGAACTGGTGATCCATTTGCAGGATCACATCGCGCGACAGGATGCCCGAGACGTTCATCGCCGGCGTCTCCGAGGCCTGCGAGCGCGCCACCAGCACGAAGGTCGTGGCGTCGGTCGCCGCCCATGCGAGCGTCGCGTCCGCGATCACGCCGTTGATGTTCGGCATCAGCGGCGAGTCCATGCGGCGCGTGAGATAGCCGACCGAGGCCTCGCCGGTCAGCGTTCCCACGTTGACGACGGCGCCGCCGCGCGCCGTGATGCCGCTGGAATCGCGACGCTGGCCGTTGAAGTCGACCTGCAGATCGTGGTTGCGCCGATCGAAACTCATGTCGACGAACGGCGAGATGTTCGGCGTCAGCGCATAGGTGACGCGGACCTGCCCGCCCGGCTGGGTGTAGTTGCGGTCCTGCGTCCGCAGCGGCACGTTGGCCAGGATCAGCGCGTCGTTGAACACGACGCGGTCGGCCGACCCCTTGAATGCGATCTCGGCGGGACCGATCTTCTGCAGCACGCCGGCGCTGCCGCCGAACGTCGTGGCGCGCGGCAGCTTGAGCGCGCCCGGAAGCGCCAATGCATCGTTGACGAAACGCGCCTCGCCGGTGATCGCGGTGCCCTCGATGACGTCGTAGCGCCCTTGCGCCCGCGCCTCGAACGTCGGATGGCTGAGCGAGCGGACATTGGTGTCCTCGGTGTAGGCGCCGCGGAAATCGGCGTTGAGCTGATGCCGCTCCCATTGCGAACGGACCGCGACTTCCGTCGCCACGATGGCGACCGGTGAGCCCTGCCCGCCGTTTCGCCGGGTCGGATTGGTGTCATAGCCGGCCTGGATCTCGACGGCCGGCTTCACCAGGAACGACCCGATCGTCACGCCCGTCGGATCATACGGCTTCGCGTCGGCGGTTACCGGCTGCGGCTTCACCGTGTTCAGATTGCGATCGGGAAGAACGTCACGGTTGCGCAGCACGGCCGCGGGCTGGGCGGCCGCCACGGTCTCGTCCGGCTTGGCCGGCGGCGGCTCGGCGGCCGGCTTTGCTGCGATCTGCCGTGCGGCGGGTTGCGGCGCGGCGCGTTGAGCGTCTCCCGGCGGCTCGGCCGTGGCGACGCGCGCGCCACGGGCGGGCTGAAACGCAGCGAATCCGAAGCTGCCGACCGCCGCGTCGCGCTTGCCCGGCGCGGCCAGCGACGGCGCACCGGCCTCGCGCACCGGACGCAGCAATGCGCTGACGCCACGCGGGTCCTGGCGCATCATCAGCGTCCGGCTGTCGTTGGTGATCCGCGGAACGTTGTAGTAGATGCTGCGCGCCGTCACGTGACGGAAGAACAGCCGATCGGCGCGTCCCGGAACGACGTCCGTCGGCTTGGCCTTGATGGTCTGCTGCGCGGACGCGCCGTCCACCACCATCACGGTCAACAGCAGCACCTCGACGAGCGCGAGCGTGACCCCGCGGTGGGATCGCGTCACCATGAGCCGCTTGGTCCGCACCGCGAACGCGCCGGTCTTGTGTGGTGAATGAGCCTGCAAAGCAATGCCGGGGTATGCCAATATCGCGCGACGACGTCAGGGCGCCGTCGCAATGAATACGCAGCGCATGCACGCGACGAGCTCCCCTTGCCTTGCAGATAGCCGGCAAACGTCGGCGGAAGTTTTGCCGAGCTGGGATGATTTCAGGCGAGATTGAGAGCTGTTCGCAATGAACCGTCGCGGAGCGGCGACACGGCATCCTGGCGTTCGCAGACCAAACTAATTAGTTTGAACGAAGACGATCGCTGCGCGGAAGCTGGCGAAATTCGGACTTCGGCATGATCCTCTTTCGACGATAACCAATCGCCCGAGACGGCTGCGGCGATCGCGGGCGCTGCGTCGTCGGCGACGGCCGAAGCCTCTCAGATTCAGGACGCGAGGAAACCGCCATCGGCCGCCAGGACGTGGCCGACGACATAGGACGACGCGTCCGACAATAGCCACAGCACGGCCTCGGCGATGTCCTCAGGCTGCCCCATCCGCCGCAGCGGCAGGCCGGCGGCGACGGTCGCGATGTCGCCGACACCGGCGCGCAGCATCATGTCGGTGACGACGCGTCCGGGCGCGATCGCGTTGATCCGGACGCCGCGCGGCGCCGCCTCCATCGCGGCCGATCGCGTCAGCGAAATCACGGCGGCTTTCGACGCCGAATACAGCGCGAGCCCCGAATTCGGATTGCGCACGCCGCTCACGGAGGCGTTGATCACGATGCGGCCGCGGCCCTGCGCATACATGACCGGCAATTGCGCGCGCAGGCAAAGGAACACCGAGCGTACGTTGGCATCGAACACCTCCGCATAGACGCCGCCGCCCTGCTGCTCGATCGGCGCGCGGCGCTCCTGGAATCCGGCATTGTTGAATGCCGCATCCAGCCGCCCGTAGCGATCCAGCACGGCCTGCACGAGCTTTGCCACGTCGTCCTCGCGCGTGACGTCGGCCTTCACCGCGAGCGCCTCGGCCCCGAGCGCCCGGCATCGCGCCACCGTGTCGGCCAGCTCGGCCTCGCGCCGTCCGGCGACGACGACCGCCTCCGCGCCGTCGGCCGCGAGCTTCAAGGCGGCGGCGCGGCCGATGCCGGAGCCGCCCCCGGTGACGAGGCAGACCTGCCCCTGCATACGCGACGTCGCGGGCCAGCGCGCCTCGGCCGTGAGCTGCGTATCACTCATCTCCTACCCTCCGGCGGGACGGCGTCGCCGATAGCCACGTTGCATCAGCTATTTGTTGTATGATACAACTATATGGCAGGAGTCAAGATGCCAGATCCGGATCTCACGCTCGTCGACGACATTCGCGCCGCCGCGCGCCTGATGGTGCGCGAGCTCGGCTTCATGGAATCGACGCTGGCCGCCACCGACCTTCCGCCGTCGGCGGTTCACACCATCCTGGAGATCGGCCTGCGCGGCCCGCTGACAGCGATGCAGCTCGGCACGATCCTGCATCTCGAGAAATCCAGCGTCAGCCGCATGGTCCGCAAGCTGATCGACAGCGGCGAGTTGCAGGAGACGATCGATTCCGGCGACGCCCGCCTCAAGCCGCTCTGCCTCACGACCAAGGGACGGAAAACGCTGGCGGGACTGCACGCCTTCGGCCGCCAGCAGGTTCGCGGCGCCCTGGCGTCGCTGTCGAAAGCCGAGCAGCGCACGGTGCGCGAGGGCCTGTTGCTGTACGCCCGCGCGCTCGAAGCTCGGCGCGCGGCAGGGCGGGACATGCAGCCGTCGGAGCCATGAGCGCGCCCGACGGGCAGATTGCGCATGCGCGTCATGACGAAACTGCCCGTCGTGTTGAAATGCCGCAGCACGTGGCCTTGCACCGTCGGGCAAATCAGGACGATGTTTCCGCGCATCCCGCCTCACACGAAGGGGCGTTGCGCGCGATCGTCACGACACGCGAGGCGGGGAGCGATGGCCGCAGGAGGTCGCAGCGCGCTTGCGCGCGGACGAACGGCAGCTTGTGGACGTGAAGTCGCAGGGTCCTGATACCCCGACGCTGGTATCAACCTGGCGCAATGCTAGCGCATTGCGCTGGGGATGGTGGCCAACAAGCCCGGCGCACCAGGGAGACTGCGTATAAGCGTTAAGACCGTCGCGCAGGGAATGCCGGAGGCGGATTCAATCGGTCGTCGCAACACTCGATGAGGAGGTTGCGATGGGTATCCGAAAGCGGCGATCAACGCGGGCGAAGCTGGGATCGATGGGTCGCCCACCAGTGGCGGGGCGTGCGGAACAGCAGAAGTTTTGGCGGGGGATTGCCGCCGGATTGAACAGCGAGAAGGCTGCGCTGGCTGCTGGATTGTCAGATGCTGTCGGCCCTCGATTGTTTCGAAGGGCGGGCGGCGTGACACCAGCGATGTTCAGATCTTCGGCGAAGCCGCTCTCCGGCCGACGCCTCTCTTTCTCTGAACGCGAAGAGATTGCCCTGCTGAATGCGCAGCGCCATTCTGTACGAGAAATAGCGCGGCGCCTCGATCGGTCTCCCTCGACCATCTCTCGTGAGCTCGATCGCAATGCGGCCACGCACGGCGGCAAGATGGCCTATCGAGCGACGGCCGCCCAGTGGCATGCAGATCGATCGGCCCGGCGCCCCAAGCCGAGCAAGCTTGCAAGCAACTCCGCCTTGCGCACTTATGTTGAAGAACGGCTTGCCGGCGTTGTCGTGCCTCCAGGCGGCGTCCGGCGGAAGGCCGGTCGTGCGGGTTCGGACCAGCAACGGCGATGGGCAAAAGCCTGGAGTCCTGAGCAGATCGCCCAACGCTTGCCGATCGACTTCCCGGATGACGAGACGATGCGGATCAGCCACGAAGCCATTTACCAGGCGCTTTTTGTTCAGAGCCGAGGTGCGCTGAACCGGGAGTTGGCGGCCTGCTTGCGAACGGGACGTGCGCTGCGGGTGCCTCGGGCGCGCACGCGAAAGCGTAGCAAAGGCTTCGTATCGCCAGAGATCATGATCAGTGAACGTCCGGCCGAAGTCGCGGATCGCGCCGTGCCGGGACATTGGGAAGGAGATCTGATCGTCGGCTCCGGGAGCTCGGCAATCGGCACGCTCGTCGAACGCAGCACACGGTTTACAATGCTGCTGCACTTGCCACGCTTGCCGGGATTTGAAGACGGCCCACGTACGAAGGACGGGCCTGCGCTCTCCGGACACGGAGCTGAAGCGGTACGCGATGCGATCACGCGCACCATTATCACCTTGCCCAAGGAACTACGCCGCTCGCTGACTTGGGATCAGGGGACCGAGATGGCTCAGCACAGTGACCTCAAGATCGATACAGGCCTTCAGGTCTACTTCTGCGATCCAAGAAGCCCTTGGCAGCGTGGCACGAACGAGAACACAAATGGCCTGCTGCGGCAGTACTTCCCGAAAGGCACCGATCTGAGCGTCTACGATGCTGACGAGATCGCCGCTGTGGCCGCAGCGCTCAATTCCCGACCGAGAAAGACGCTGGGATGGAAAACCCCAGCAGAGGCGCTTGACGAGCTCCTGTCCGGAATGAAAACACTTGCTGTTGCGACGACCGCTTGAGCCCGCCGGAGTGTTCGGCTTTGCCTGTGGTACCTGCCGCCTGCATTTTTTCTGCAGGCGGGCCATGGGTGAGGCCCTCACCCGGCATTCCCTGCGCCCTTCGTTTGTTCGGAGGGAGCCAAACGACCGTACGACTCGGACGCCCAAGGTCGCGAGAACGCGAGGCCATGTCATGAGCCGTACGGATATGAACGCAGGACCTGCCACACAGTCATTGCGAGCGAAGCGAAGCAATCCAGGGCTGCGCTCGCGACTCTGGATTGCTTCGCTTCGCTCGCAATGACGGAAACGACCAATGTCCGGTGGGTTGCGAAGGGGTCCGCCGTCAGATCATCCGACGATTATGACTGCAATCCTACTTGCCGAACTCCTCCCGCATCTTCGCCTGGATCTTGGCCATGCCGCCGAGCCAGCGGTCGTAGTTCTCGGTCTTCTTGCGCATGTAGCCGAGGACCTGCGGATGCGGCAGGATCAGGAAGTTCTCCTCGGCAAGGCCCTTCAGCACGTCCTGCGCGACCTGCTCCGGGCTCAGATCGCCGTCGCCGGATTGCGGGCCCTTCGGGATCGATCGCAGCATGTCGGTGTCGACGCCCTGTGGGCACAGGACCGAGACCTTGATGTTGTCGGCCTTGTGCGAGATCGCGAGATTCTCGGCAAATCCCACCGCGGCGTGCTTGGTGGTGGAGTAAGGCGCGCTGCCGACCTGCGACAGCAGGCCGGCCGCCGAGATGGTATTGAGAAAATAGCCGCCGCCGCGCGCCTTGTAGCGCGGGATCAGATGCCGCGCGGCCCAGACATGGGCCATCACGTGAATCGCCCAGCTCCGCGCCCACGGCTCATCGGAGGTGCCGCCGACATTGACCGACAGCGGGTCGAAGCCGCCGCCGATGCCGGCATTGGAACAGAACAGCGCAATCGGCCCGAACTGCCGCTCGGTTTCCTCGATCACGTGCCGGATGTCGGCTTCCTGGGAGACGTCGCATCTGAAGGCGGCGCCGCCGATGCCATCAGCGACGGCCTTGGCGCCGGCTTCGTCGAGATCGGCCACGATCACCTTGGCCGCCCCTGCAGCCGCGAAGGCCTCGCACAGCGCCTTGCCGATACCGCGGGCTCCGCCGGTGACCACAACAATCTTGCCGGTCACCTGCATGCAAAGCCCTCCTCGTGGAATTTTCTAGGTCAAGACCAAGTCGAGCACTGCGGTATAATGAAAGCCGGCGCCCAGCAACACGAAACCATGCCAGATCGCGTTCTGGAAGCGCAAGCGCCGCCACGAGTGGAAGATGACGCCTAGGCTGTAGAGGATGCCGCCGGTGAGCACGCAGGCCAGGACCGAGGTCGGCATCACCGAGATCACCCGGTCGTACATCATGACGCCGCTCCAGCCGAGCGCGAGATACAGCCCGATCGAGAGCGCATCGAAGCGGCCCGGCCAGCGCAGCTTCAGCACGATGCCGAAGATGGCGACGCCCCAGACCCCGAGCAGCAGCGCGGCCGAGAACACCGTATCCTTCAGGGCGGCGATGAACGGCGTATAGGTGGCCGCGATCAGCACGTAGATGGCAGAGTGGTCGAAGCGGCGCAGCACCCATTTGGTCGGCGACACCGGCCACAGATTATAGGTTGCCGACAGCGTCAGCATCGAGAGCAGTCCTGCGACATAGATCGACACCACCACGATGTCGACGGCGCTGGCATAGATCGAGGTCAGCACGACGAGCACGGTTGCGGCGACCAGCCCGGCGGCGATGCCGACGACGTGGACGACGCCATCCGCGATCATCTCGACCTTGTCGTAGTTCCAGCGCATCGCGCCGGTGGCGGCATGGACGGAGGTCGAGGCGAACTGCTTCAGTTGAAATACGGTCATGTCAGAACCTGGTGCCGGTTTTCCGGGACAATTGTGCCGGAAGGATTATGGTTTCCAGTGGTCAACGTTCCGTTCAAAGTCTGGTTCTATCCGGAAACGGGCCGGAATTGTGAGCTTGAATCCGGCATTTCGCATCGCCACCTGTCAACAATCGCTCACGCCCTTTTCAACTGGCGAATTCCCCTCCTCCCATGGTGACCTTTTCCGAACTCGTCGAGGAAGCGCGGCTGTCGGCCCGTGCCCTGCTCGACTATGGCGAGAGCTTTCTCAATCCGACCGTCCGCCTTGGCGTCACCGGGCTGTCGCGGGCCGGTAAGACCGTGTTCATCACGGCGCTGATCCACGACCTCGTTCGAGGCGGGCGCATGCCGGTGTTCGAGGCCTTGGCATCGGGCCGCATCGCCCGCGCCTATCTGACACCGCAACCCGACGACGGCGTGCCGCGCTTTGCCTATGAGAGCCATGTGCGGGCGCTGGTCACCGAGCGACGCTGGCCGAGTTCGACCGTCGACATCAGCGAGCTCAGGCTGGTGATCGAATTCCAGCGCGCCAACGGCGCCGAGCGGACGCTCACGCTCGACATCGTCGACTATCCCGGCGAATGGCTGCTCGACCTGCCGCTGCTGAACAAGAGCTATGAGCAGTGGGCGCGGGAAAGCCTCGCGCTTTCGCGCGGCGAGCCGCGCGCGCATGTCGCCAAGGACTGGCACGCACATCTGGCGACGCTCGCCCCCGAGGGCCGCGAGGACGAGTCGGCGACACTCGAGGCCGCACGGCTGTTCACCGACTACTTGCGCGCCTGCCGCGACGAGCGCTTCGCCATGAGCCTGCTGCCGCCCGGACGCTTCCTGATGCCGGGCAATCTCGCGGGCTCGCCTGCGCTGACCTTTGCGCCGCTCGATGTCCCGGCCGACGGCCAGGCGCCGGCCGGCTCGCTATGGGCGATGATGGCGCGCCGCTACGAGTCCTACAAGGACATCGTTGTCAGGCCGTTCTTCCGCGACCATTTCGCGCGGCTCGACCGCCAGATCGTGCTGGTCGACGCGCTGGCGGCGTTCAATGCCGGACCGGAGGCGCTGCACGATCTCGAGGCGGCGCTGACCGGGATTCTCGATTGCTTCCGCGTCGGACGCGGCAATCTGCTGACCGCGCTGTTCCGGCCGCATATCGACCGCATCCTGTTCGCGGCGACCAAGGCCGACCATCTGCATCACACCAGCCACGACCGGCTCGAAGCCGTGCTGCGGCGCGCCGTCAACCGCGCGGTGGCCCGCGCCGAGAGCACGGGCGCTGTGATCGATGTGGTGGCGCTGGCCGCCGTCAGGGCGACGCGCGAGGCGCTGGTTGCCCGCGGCCGCGACAAGCTGCCGTCGCTGCTCGGCACGCCGGCGGCCGGCGAAAGCGCCAATGGCGAGATCTTCGACGGCGACACCGAGGTGGCGACGTTTCCGGGCGAGCTGCCGGCCGATCCGGAGGAGCTGTTCAAGGGCGGCGCCTATCGCGGCCTGTCGAGCGCTGCCGCCGACGGCACCGACTTCCGCTTTCTTCGCTTCCGCCCGCCTTTGCTGGCCTCCGATCCTGGCGGCGAGCCCGCTTTGCCCCATATCCGCATGGACCGCGCCCTTCAGTTCCTGATCGGAGACCGGCTGCAATGAGCGAACGCGCCAAGCATCGTCGTCCCCAGACCTTCCGGCTCGATGATCCCGACGTCGTCGTGGTCGATGCCGAAGAGGCCACCCGGCCGGGCCGGGGCACCATCCAGATCACGCCGGAGGCCGATCCGGTGCAATTGCCGGTGCCGGTCGAGACCGTATTGCCGGCGCGGCGCAGCTTCGGCTGGGGCGCACTTTTTGGGGCTCGGTCGCCGGCCTTGTCCTGCTCGGCCTCGGCCTCGGCGTCACCAGACTGATCGAGGATCTGTTCGCACGCAGCGAGGCCCTCGGCTATGTCGGCGCGGGGTTCGCGGCCGCAGCCGCGATTGCATTGGCGGCCGTCATTGCCCGCGAGACTTACGGGCTTGTGCGTCTCGCCACCATCGAGAAGCTGCACCAGCGCGCGGCCGCGGTGCTGGTGTCCGACGATCGCGCCGAGAGCCGCGAGGTCGTCGCCGAGCTGCTGCGGATCGCACATGCCAATCCCCGGCTGGCGCGTCCGCGTGCCGCGCTCGCCGGC
Organism: Bradyrhizobium oligotrophicum; assembly: GCA_050641875.1. Taxonomy (GTDB): domain Bacteria; phylum Pseudomonadota; class Alphaproteobacteria; order Rhizobiales; family Xanthobacteraceae; genus Bradyrhizobium; species Bradyrhizobium oligotrophicum_B. The sequence continues at coordinate 3,130,180 of CP192619.1, read as the reverse complement.
CACGCCGACGACATCATCGACGGCGGCGACATGATCAAGCTCGCCGAGCGCGAGCTGATGGCGCCGCTCGACATCGAGGCCCGGCGGCTGGTGTCGGTCGCGGCCCAGCGCGTGTCGGTGGTGACCGCCGTGAGTCCGCGCGCGCTGATCGACGTGCTGTTCGTCTTCGTCGCCAGCCTGCGGATGATCCGGCAGCTCGCGCGGCTCTATGGCGGCCGTCCCGGCGCGCTCGGCATGATCAGCCTGCTGCGCCACGTCGTCGCGCATCTCGCCATCACCGGCGGCATGGCCGCGAGCGACAGCCTGATCCAGCAGGTGCTGGGCCATGGCATCGCGGCAAAACTGTCGCAGCGCCTCGGTGAAGGCGTGCTCAACGGACTGCTCACGGCGCGGCTCGGCCTCGCGGCCATCGACGTGACGCGGCCGATGCCGTTCGCCGCGCTGCCACGGCCGGCGCTGGCGGATCTCGCCAAGGATCTGCTGCGCAAGCAGGACGACCAGGAATGAGGCTCAGGCCGGCGGCGCGGAATCGAACTCACCGGCCAGCCAGCGCCATTGGTACAATGGCGAGTCCGGCGGCGGCGCCAGTTCCGGCGTCCAGCCCGTCAGCCTGCCGAACGTGTAACTGTCCGTGACGCGGCCGCGCCAGCTCCGCTCGACGCGGCCGAGCGGCTCGCGCTGCGCGGTCGTGTCCGCCAGCAGCGGGCCGGTATTGTCCGGCTCGCGCACGACATAGAGGCCGGCATGTCCCGCGATCAGGTTCATGCCGGGATCACGAAAGCCGATGAAGCGGGCGCGCTCGTTGATCTGGATCACCGGCACGCGGCCGCGAAAGAACCACCGCATCATCGCATAGGTGCGATAGTCGGAGGTCGCGATCCAGGTCGCGCCGATCTTTTGCAGCTCCTGCTCGGCGCGCACCGCCACCTGCTGATAGCCCGCCTCGGCGCCGATCGGATCGGCCCGTCCGAGGAAATTCCAGGGCGCGGCGACGTAGTAGAGGAAGATCAGGACCACCATGGCGATGCCGCTGACGACGGCGATGCGCGCCCAGCGCACGGTCGATCGGACGAACCAGGCGGGCGCGCCGTCCTTCGGCAGCTTCACGATGTTGATCGCGACTGCCGCAAACCCGATCGGCCACATGAACATCGGCCAGGTGTCGCCGATCCGCAAGGTGAGCGATTTCCACAGGAAATAGAGGAACGGCACCAGCACCGCCGTCGACAGCAGGATCGCGACCGGCTCACGCGTGCGATAGCCGCGCCAGGCCGTGAAGCTCAGCGCCGACAACGTGACCGGCAGCAGGACGAAGCCGACCTGTCCGAACTGCAATCCGATGTAATCGCCGAGCGTCCGCAACGAAAAACCATGCGGCGCGGTGGCGCGAACGAACTGGAAGCGGAACGAGGCCCAGTCGTGCTGAATGTTCCAGATCAGCACCGGCGAGAACACAGCCAGCGCGATCAGCGCGCCGCACCACGGATAGGGACTGCGGAGCCAGCGGCTGCGCCATGCCGGCACGAGCAGGAACGCCGCGACGGCAGGCAGCAGCATCACAACAGTGAATTTGGACAGCAGCGCCAGCCCACCGAACAGTCCGGCCGCGAGCCACCAGCGGCCATCATCGCTTTCGGCAAGGCGCACCAGCGCCCAGATCATCGCGAGCGCAAACGGGATCGCCGCGACGTCCGGCGCCACCTTGGCCATCAGCAGGCCATAGTAGAGCGCCGCCTCGGGCAGCAGCACCGCGAGAATCACGGCACGCATGTTGTGCGTGGCGCGGCGAACGATGTCGGCAAGCAGGAGCTGTGTCGCGCCCATCGCGAGAATGCCGGCGAAGCGAACACCGAGATTGGTATCGCCGAACAGGGCGGTCCCGAGCCGGATGAACCAGGCGATCATGGGCGGATGGTCGAGGAAGCAGAGCTGCAGCTCCTTCGACCATGTCCAGTAATAGGCCTCGTCGGTACGCAGATCGAGCGTAGCGGCATAGACGAGGCGGAAGATCGTCATGCTTGCGATCACGGCCGCAGCCATCAGCCACGCAGCACGCGTGGACCGAAACTCTGGGCTGTCGATGCCTGGGGAAAGGGCCGTCACGCGGTGCTTTTCCCCGACTCCGCCGGGCGAGTCAACGTTCGCGCGCGCAGCTCACGCAGCCGGATGACCGCCGCTACCAGCCCCCTAGGACAAGAGGGAATAAATCTCTAGCATTGCGGCTCCAGATCATACGGACCACATGACCATTTCGATTTACCATCGTTTGCAGTCCGCCTGGCGCGGCATCGGCGTGCGGCAGGTGCGGCTGACCTGCGGCTTCATCCTCTTCAGCTACCTGCTCAGCCATTTTCTCAACCATGCGCTCGGCAACATCTCGCTGCAGGCGCTCGCCGAGGGCGTGTCCTATCATGTGGCGTTCTGGCAGTTTCTTCCGATCGCCGTGCTGTTCTATGCGGCCGCTCTTACCCATGGCGGGCTCGGCGTGTGGGCGCTTTATCAGCGCCGGCAATTCAGCCGCAGCACGATGGAGCCTCTGCAACTGCTGCTCGGCCTCAGCATCCCCGCATTGATCTTCAGCCACATCGCCGGCGTCCGCATCGGACAGACCCTGTACGGACAAGAGAAGCTGTACCCGCAGGTTCTGTACTCCTATTGGACCGGCCCGTCCTGGCGGATCTGGCTGATGTCGGCCGCGCTCCTGACGTCATGGGCGCATGGCTGCATCGGGCTGAACTTCTGGCTGCGGCTCAAGCCGTTCTACAAGCGCGCCGCGCCATGGCTGCTCGCCTGCGCCGTGCTGATCCCGGCGCTGGCGCTGCTCGGCTTCTACCGTGGAGGCCGAGACGTCATCGCCGCCAGCGCAACAGCGCAGTGGCGTGCCGAAAATCTTTCATTGAAGCAGACCGGCACGCCATCTGAACAGGCGGCGCTCGAGACCATCATGAACGGCTTCCTGATCGGCTATGGCGGCCTGATCGGCTTGGCGCTCGCCGCACGCGGCGTGCGAGCGGTGCATGAGCGACGTGGCGGCATGGTCACGCTATCCTACAACAATGGCCGCTCCATCCGGGTGCCAAAGGGTCTGTCCGTGCTCGAGGCCAGTCTGCGCAACAATGTCCCGCATGCCAGCATGTGCGGCGGACGCGCGCGCTGCTCGACCTGCCGCATCAGGGTGATCGGAGATCCCGGCGCGCTGCCGCCCCCTCGTCCCGCGAGGCCTTCGTGCTCGCGCAGATCGGCGCGGCGGACCCGTCGGTCAGGCTGGCCTGCCAGTTGCGTCCCACCGGCGATCTTTCATTCTTTCAACTGTTCATGCCGAACCCGACACCCGGCGAACGCGGCAGCTCGCGCGCCGGAATCGGGCAGGAGCGCTACCTCGTCAGCCTGTTCGTCGACATGCGCGGATCGACCGGCCTCGCTGAGAAACGGCTGCCGTTCGACGTCGTGTTCATCGTCAACCGCTTCCTCAGCGCCGTCTCCCAGGCCGTGCTGGCGAATGGCGGGCAGCCCAATCAGTTCGTCGGCGACGGTATGCTCGCGCTGTTCGGACTAGCCACCGATTCACATGTCGCCTGCGGCCAGGCGATCCAGGCGGCGCGTGACATCGCGGCCAACATCGCCGAGCTGAACGCGTTCCTCGGCCATGGTCTGCATGACCCGATCCGCTTCGGCATCGGCATTCACGGCGGCGAGGTGATCGTGGGCGAGATCGGCTATCGCGACCACATGGTGTTCACCGCGCTGGGCGACGCCGTCAACGTCGCATCACGACTGCAGGACATGACGAAGACCCTCGGCTGCCAGGTCATCATCTCGGACGAGGTCTACGCGCGGGCGCGACTTGCCGCCGACGTGCTGCCGCAGCGCGAGGTCGAGATCTGCGGCCGCGCCGAGCCGATGCGCGTCAGGACGGCCATGGATGCCGCCGAGCTCGCGATGCTCTCGGACGAGGGGACGGCTGCATGACGAGTTGCCTTGAACCTGTTTGCAGCCTGCGCTGTCATACCCAGAACGGTTGCAGCGGGTCTGCCGCGACGGGTGGAACGGCGGGTGGCGCTGCGGTCAAAAGCCGCAAAGCCGCCACGATATCGATCATTTCGGGCCAAAACCGCCCGCTGTTTGCGCTATCACGCCTGTCACAACCGCAGTATTCTCGAATTTCGGGCCTGACGGTTTGCGGGGACCGCGGCTCGTACTCGGATTGGTCCCGCGGAGGCGACGTATGGCTAAAGGTACGGTCAAGTGGTTCAACCCGACCAAGGGCTATGGCTTCATCCAGCCCGCGGCCGGGGGCAAGGACATTTTCGTTCACATCTCCGCCGTGCAGAAGGCCGGGCTGGCGACCCTCAACGAGGGCCAGACCATCGAGTATGACGAGATTGCCAACCGCGGCAGGAGTTCGGCCGAGAACCTGAAAGTGTAGCGGATCAATTGGCGCGCCATTCCGCCTCGCGGCTTTTCGGCGCGATCGTTTCCCTCACCAAGCCAGCATGATTGTCGACGCGTCGAAATAGACAGGAGCGGTGCCCGCTCCTGATCACATCTTTACGCTTGTTTGTAGTTTCAGCTCCCTCCCCACCATTGCCTCGCCCGCCCGACCCAGGTCAAATGCGCCTCGAACCGCGCCGTCAACGGAATTCCAGCGCGCGGAAACAAGCGACGGGAGCGACGCATCATGGACGACAAGGGCATTTTCCATGGCCTGAAGGTGCTGGACTGCGCGAGCTTCATCGCGGCTCCCGCAGCCGCCACCGTTCTTTCCGATTTCGGCGCCGATGTCATCAAGATCGAGCCGCCCGGCGCCGGCGATCCCTACCGCAACCTGCCGAACCTGCCGGGCTATCCGCGCAGCGAGCATAACTACGCGTGGTATCTTGAAGCCCGCAACAAGCGCAGCCTCGCGCTCGACCTGTCGAAGCCGGAGGCGCAGGCCGTCCTGCAGCGGCTGGTCGCAGAGGCCGACGTCTTCATCACCAACTTCCCGCCATCGGTCCGCGCCAAGCTCGGTCTCACCCACGAAAAGCTCGCGCCACTCAATCCGCGGCTGATCTATGCGTCGTTCACCGGGTATGGCGAGAAAGGCGAGGAAGCCGACAAGCCCGGCTTCGACAGCAATGCCTACTGGGCGCGCTCCGGACTGATGGACCTGGTCCGTGCCGACGAGAGCACGACACCCGCCCGCTCCGTCGCCGGCATGGGCGACCACCCCTGCGCGATGGCGTTCTATGGCGCGATCGTCACGGCGCTCTACCAGCGCGAGAAGACCGGCAAGGGCTGCCATGTCGCCTCCAACCTCATGGCCAACGGGGTCTGGGCGGCCTCCGTGCTCGCTCAGGCCAAGCTTTGCGGCGCGACCTTCGTCGAGCGGCGGCCGCGCGAGCGCGCGCTGAACGCGGTCGCCAATCACTACAAATGCCAGGACGGCCGCTGGATCATGCTGTCGCTCCTCAATGAAGAGAAGCAGTGGCCGATCCTCGCCCGCTGCCTCGGCCGGGAGGAGCTGATCGACGATCCGCGCTTCATCACCAAGGCCGATCGCCACGCCCGCTCGGTCGAGCTGATCCATGAGTTCGACGCGGTGTTCGCGACCAGGCCGCTGGCCGAATGGCGCCGGATCCTCGACGGCAGCGGGCTCGTGTTCGGGGTGGTCGGAATTCTCGACGACATTCCAAACGACAAGCAGATGATCGAGAACGAGGTGCTGGTGCCGTTCGAGAACGACACCATGCTGACGGTCAACAGCCCGATCTTCATCGAAGGCCAGCGCAAGGTCGCCCCGCGCAAGCCGCCGGGCGTCGGTGAGCACAGCGACGAGATCCTGCGCCGCGCCGGCTTCGACGACGAGGCCATTCGCGACCTGCGCGCGCGCGGCGCAGTGGCCTGAGCTAGCGCGTCGCGATGAAGCACATGCCGAACCGCGTCGCCGGCCCGGTCTGACAGGACAGGTTCGCGGCGCAGGTCCAGCTCGAGAAACTCTTGTCGTTGTCCGCGGCCTCGGCATGGCGCGCGTAGCAATGCCCGCCCCAGCCATCGTTGTAGACGGTGCCGGCGAGCTCATCGCTGCCGCGCAATTGCGGACGGCTGGCGAAGCCGCGTGAGAAGTCCGGCGCGCGGCCCTCGGCAAAGGCGGTGAGGATGTCGCGCCGGCGGACCTGGTCGCCGAAGAAATGCGGCGAACCAGGCACCACCACGGTGTTGGACGGCTTCTCCGCCATCCAGTCGACGCCGGGGAAGTGAAAGCCGCCGATGCCGCGGGTCTGATGGCAGCCGCCGCAGCTCGAATCGTTGAGGCGGCGCTCGAAACCCGCGACCGACCGGATGTTCTGCAGCACGATGCCCTGCGCGGCCGCCTTTTCCAGCGCACCGACTACGTCGGCCTCGGTGAACACCGCCCGCTCTGCCCGGCCGCGCTCCCTGCACCAGCCCGTAGGCCGGCAGAAGATCGGAATTGACGAAGCCGACCGGGGTCGGCGCCACCGCAACCTTGGCCAGGAACTGCTCGGGGATCACCGCGGTGCCGCGGTCGAGTTCGCCGAGATGGACGGGGTCGAGCAGCCAGGCCTTGAACTCGCGCGCCAGCGCGGCATCCGCCAGCAGCCGGTCGCGATCGACCTGATCCTCGAGCACCGCCTCCTCGAACGTCCCGCTCGTGGCCTGATAGTCGAACACCTTCATCATGTAGTCGGTGCGGAAATCGCGGATCGCCGATTTCGGCGCATGCGCGATCTGCAAGTTGGTCTCGATGCGGTGGATGTTCTCCGGCCTGATCAGCGCCAGCGGCCCGTCCGGCGCCGTCAGCTTCGCGGCAAGCTCCGGCCCGGTCAGTTGCAGATCGGACGTCGCCAGCCAGCGCTTGGCGATCTCGGCACAGCTCGGTGAATTGCTCTTGGCCTGCGCGTCGCTGCGCGCCTTGAGCACGATGTTGAGCGTCATCGGCAGCCGCGGCGAGGCGACCTCGCCGTCCTTGGCCTCGGGCGGCGTGGTCCGCGTCAGGCGGTACAGCAGCCGCACCTCGCCGCAATGGTCGGGATCGACGAAAGCGCGATCCATGCGATTGACGACGCCAGCCAGCACGAAACGGGCATCGGAGGAATCGAGCACGGTGCGGTCGAACAGCTGGAACGCGTAGGACGTGCCGACGCCGATGCTCTCGTTCGGCAACGTCGTCCTGTGCTTGTCGACGTAGCGGTCGAACTCCGCGTCGAGCGCCTTGCGCACGGGCATCATCGACGGCAGCGCAAACAACGCCGCGTCGGTCAGCGGCGCATCGCTGGCGTGCGCAAGCATCTTCCCGAGGCCGAACGCGCCGTTGTCGAGCTCACGCAACGCGAACGGCTCGAGGATGGCGGCGCCGCGCTCGAGCGGCGGGCTCTCGTCCGCATGAGCGAGCGGGCCGCAGCACAGCATGACAAGGCCGAATACCGACAGTCGCAAGACGCGCCTCCTCGCTTCCACGAACATGCAATTGACGGCCTGCTAGCCCTCGAAGATAGCCGAAAGGCGGGCGGCTTCGGACAATTGTGCGACGAGGCGCCTCACGTCGCGGTGAGGCGCCTCGCCAGATCCGGTCACGACAGAGATGGTCGGTCAGCGCGCGACGACAAGCCCCTTGGTGGTGACGACCACCCAGCGGCCGTCCTGCTTGCGGATCGCATCGACCTTGCCGAGGCCCGGCACGGGATCGCCGGCATAGACCTCGTAGAGGCCACCGCGGCCCTCGATCAGCGCGCCGCCACGACCGACGTCGCGCAGCACCCAGCCCTCGACGACCTTGGGCTTGGTGGCCTCCGTGCGGTTGGGCTCGGGGCGAGCGGTCTCCGCCCTCGCCGGCTCGGCCCGGCTTGCCTCGGTACGGACTGCCTCGGTCCGGCTCGCCTCCTGCCGGCTTGCCACACCTGCGGGCGACGCCGCCGCATTGATCGCGCCCACCGCCTGCGGCACGGACGCCGCGCTGTCACGCGCGGGCGCCTGCACGGTCGCGGACGCCTGCGCGGCGCGCAGCCGGTCCACGGCCTCGCTCAGACGCTGCAGCTCGCTCGGCTTGGCCGACGATTTCGTCGACAGGTCACCCAGGATCTTCTCAAGCCGGTCGAGGCGCTCGGCGGATTTGTTGAGCTCGACGAGGCTGGTCTGATTGGTCTGGTCGAGACTCGCCCTCAGCGCGGCGACATCGTTGTCGATCCGCGCCACGGTCGCGCCAAGCGTGGAGTCTGCAGCCTCGCCTGCCGCCGCATCGGCCACGTCACCACCGCCGGAACGAGTAACGAACTTGGCCGTGACCAGACCACCGGCAACGCCGCCGACAACCATCGACAGCAGCAGGATCGCGGCCATGGCCGGTAGGCCGAGCCTGCCGCTTATGGCATCCGGCGGCGGAGTCTGGCCCGGCTGCGGAGGTGGCAACGTCGCTCCGGCAGCGGTCGCGCTGGCCACCGTTGCGGCAGCGGCCGCCGGCTTGGACGCCGCATTGAACTTGAAGGGCTCGGTCTTGAACTTCGCTTTGGCCCAGGCCGCTGCCTTGTCGACCGCGGCAAGAGCACCCGCCTTGGTCGCCGGTCCGGCATTCGCCTGGGCCGGCGTGACCGGACGCGTCGCGGACGCCTCCGGTTTGGCCGCGGATGCCGGCTTGGCAACGGGCTCCGACTTGGCATCCGACTTGGCAACAGTCTCCGGCCTGGCAACAGTCTCCAGCTTGGCAGCCGGCTCTGGCCGGACGACGGCTTCTGCCTTGGTGGCAGCCACCGACTTGATCGGCGCGTCCGGCCTGATGGCCGTCTCCGGCTTCGGCGCAGCCGCTGCCATCGGGCCGACTTTCGGCGCAGTGGCCGCGAGCATCGACAGCTTCGGTGTCTCGACCTTGAGGAGCTCACCGGCCGCAGCCGTCTTGATCGGCTCCGACTTGACCGGCTCCGTCCTGATCAGATCCAGGATCGTCGAGGGAGATTTCGCAGCACCCGAGGCCGCTGCCGCGTCGACTTTGCCCGGCACCGCAACGTTGCCCCCCGCCGCCTGGGACTTGGCCAGCTCGGGCTTCACCTTGTCGGATTTCCCCTTGTCGGACTTGACCAGGTCGAGCCGCGCGGGCTCGGGTTTGGCTCGCTCCGGCTTCACCGCTTCGATCTTGGCGGGCTCGATCTTTTCCGGCTCGGCCGTGAGGGCTTCGACCTTGACCTGCTCGCGCTTGACCGGCTCGACCTTGATCGTGCCGATCTCGGTGTCGGGCGTCATCTCGGTCTTGATCTCGGACTTGCTGACCTCGGGCTGCGGCTCGGGCGCGGTCACGGCCTCCACGATCTTCGCCTTGGGGTCGATGCCCGGACGGTCGGCCGCCGGCGCTTCGTGATCCGGCGCGATCATCGGTGGGGCGACGGTCGCGATCGCAGGCACCGCAAGGTCGACTGCATCGGGGAATGCGGATGTCTTCGGCATCGGGTCGACACTCGCACTGGCCTTCGCACTGGCCTTGCCAGTCGTACCGGCCACGCCAAGGCTGGCCCGTTCGGGCTTTTGGTCGCTCACGTTCAGAGTCTCCGCATGACGTTGAGCACTTGGTAACCTTAGTTAGCGTTCGATTGATTGCCAAAATCTTACTTTTGGAAGGCTTACCTGAGTTTTAGGGATTCATACGGGGCGGATTTGCGCCAACAAAGTGGAGCAGGTGTGGCGGGCGGTGCCCTAATATTCAGCTCTGGCCGTCGCCCCCAGGGCAGCAAGCTCGGTCGGCACGCGGCGCAGCGCGGTCGACGCGGCATCAAACGGAGCCGCTCTCGCGGCGCGATCACGCCCGAGCTTTGACGATCATTCCCTCCTCGTCAGTCGGAGGGCGCAGGGAAGGCCGGGTGCCGACTGGCACCCGTGGCCCCCGTGCGGAAAGATTGCACGGGGCAGGAACCACAGGTTCAGCCGGAGCGACCCGGCCTTCCCCGCGCGATGGTGTTACGGCTGCTTCGTAGTCTCCCCGGTGCGCCGGGCTTTCTGGTCACCGTCATCCGCACGAGGCGAAGCCTGCATGCGAACTTGGCATCGGCATCGGGATGCCAGGACCCTACGACTTGACCGTCCGCACCGGACCTGCTCGCCGGCCCGCTCGCGCGGAGCCCCAAGCCCGATGCGTCCACCGCTCCCCGTTGCTACGCCTCGTGACGATCGGCCGAGCCGCCCCTCCTCATCGCGAACGGGATGGCCGGAATGATCGAGGTGATTTGCCCGACATGACAAGCCGGCACACATGCGACAAACTGGCTCGACGGGTAGTTCGCGCATGACGGGGATGCGGGAATTGCCCGTCGGGCGGGTGGGCGACTATAGGCTCGCGAATGTTGTCGGTCATCGCATGCTTGTCGGCCAAGTGAACATCGATTCTCGACATCGGACGGCTAGCTGCCGAGCAGGATGGGCCTCCACTAGAACTTTGAGAGAAGCGTTCGCGGAGCGAGAAAGCGAAACCGAAGAGAGCAACGCGCATGCATTGCGAGCCAAACATCAAAGGCGTGCGGCGCGATGATCTGGGAGGATATGCCGACGAGCTCGGCAGTGTCTACGTCGGCGGCGCCGGCCACGTGCCCGAACCGGGATTCTGCTTCTACTACCGGGATACGAAGTATGAATTCTGCTTCTACGCAGACAGCAAGTACGAAGGCAGCAGCTACGACGTAGAGGTCACAATGAGGAACACTGATCGCTTCAGTGGCCCGAGCGTGGAGATTGATCCAGAAGAACTTGATCGCATCACGCGGAACATGAGGCGCTTCTTTTCAGATCGCTGTTTTCTGATGCTGCGGAAACCGGTTCCTGCCGGGGAGCACTTCCGAAGCCTAAAGATGTTCTGGCGCCCATGAGATTGGAACGGCGCTGACAGTCCAGCACTGTCAGCGAAATCGCCTCCGACCGATCAGCAATTATAGATTGCATTTTGCGCCAGCTGACCGCGTCGTTTTCTATGAACGCTCTGGTTGCTTTCGTAGACTAATACTCTGTGTTCGGGCTATTTTCATTTCCAGCATTTCCAGGGGAGCGCTCATGCGAAAGCTCATTTCTTCGATCGGATTTTTGTGCGTCGCACTTTTGATCCTTGCCTCGCCAGAGGCTCACGCGCAGGCGACGCGGACCTGGGTGTCCGGGGTCGGCGACGACGTCAACCCATGTAGCCGCACGGCACCCTGCAAGACCTTCGCCGGCGCGATTTCGAAGACCGCCGCCGGCGGTGAGATCGACGTGCTCGATCCCGGCGGCTACGGCGCCGTCACGATCACCAAATCGATCACCATCGACGGCGGGGGGACCATGGCCTCGATCCTGGCCTCGGGGACCAATGGCATCAACGTGAATGCCGGCGCCAACGACGTCATCATCCTGCGTAATCTGAGCATCAACGGCGCCGGCACAACCCTCGGCCTCAACGGCATCAATTTCCTGGCCGGCCGAAAGCTCGTCGTCGAAAACTGTACCTTCGAGAACTTCTCGCAAAGCGCAATCTCGGTCGCGCCGACCGGTGCGGCGCAGGTGGTGATCGCGGACTCTCGCTCAAGGCGTCCGCCTTCGGCGTCACGGTCTCAACCGCGAATTCGGGCAGCGCGATCAGCGTACTCGTATCGAACACGAGGACCATCGAAAATGGCAACGCCGGAATATCCGCCACGGTCCCGGCCGGAAAACCGGGAATGGGCGTGTTTCTCGACCGGCTGACCTCCGAGTTCAACAACACCGGCGTTCTGGCAAGCGGCAACGGCGCCATCGTGACGTTGGGAAATTCCGTCATCCAGGGCAATTCCAACGGCGTCGTCCAGACCGGCGGCGGCTCCGTCTCGTCCTTCAAGAACAATGAGATCAGCAACAACGGCGTCGACGGCACGCCGCTCACGGGGATCAGCCTGAACTAGGGACAGCGACGCGGGGCGCCGGACATTCGGCGACCCGCGCCCGCCGGAGAATGTGCCATCGCACGAGCGAGGTCCCGTCGCTGGCGGGACCTCCGCGTCCGATTGAGGTGACAGTGCTGGCCTGCACTGTCGCCGTAATTTGGCGCGGACCCGCGTGATGCCACTTGGGGAGTGCCGCTCACGCCAGGCCCGAAGACCGTCTGCTGTCTGACGATTGCAGCACCGTCGCGTGCGCCGCTCAGGCCGAGCGTGCCGCGCTCTTGCGCGGCGCACGTGATCCCGCTGTGCTCCGGGTGGTACTGCGCTGGCGCGGCGGCGAGGTCCGGCGCGGCGACGGCGCAGGCAGCGGCCCGGACTCTGAGGCGTCGACCTCGGGCCGGCCGCGCAGCACCTTGCCGATTTGGCCGATCGTCAGCGACGGCAGGAACTTGTCGTCCTTGACGATGCCCATCGCCTGATCCGGCGTGAGCGCGCCGCGGCGGGTGACGTGACGCTCGCCTTCGCCGACGGTCCATGCGCTCTCCCAGAGCACGGCGAGCAGATGGGCGCCGTCCTGCATAACGCCGATGGTCTGCCGGCCGAACAGCGACCACAGCTTGGACGACGCTGCATTGCCGCCCTTGCCGATGTCGACATAGGCCTGCACGATCTTGGCGGGGGCACCGCCTTGAAGGTGTTGCGCATCAGCTTGATGGTCGCGATCGCCGCCTCGCGGCCCGAGTGGACGAGTTCGGACGACTGCACCCGGTCCGTCTGCTTCAGTCCGTCGAGGATCGCCAGCCTGTTCTGGAACACCATGGCGTCCTCATAGGCGCTGTGGACGCCGGAGCCCAACGGCTGCAGCTTGGTCTGGCCGGCCTTCTTGCCCTTGCTGAAGACGTGCTTCACCGGACGTTCGGGATCGCCATCATGGAGATAGGAGATGTGCAGCGGCTGGCAGGAGTCGCCGACGTAATGCGCCAGCACGCCGGCGGCACAGACGAACTCCTCGGCCTTGCCGGCCTTGGCGTAGTCGCACATCTTGTCGAAGATCTGCCAGACCCGAAACGGCAACAGGCCACGACGATCCTCCTTGATCTTGTCGCCGCTCAGGATGTCGGTCACGCTGTCGTAGAAGCGCTCCCAGACATCCGGATCGACATTGGCATCGTCCTTGGTCAGATCGAGCAGCGTCTTGCCGCCCGGTCCGGGCTGATCCATGTCCGCGAAATGATTGCTGCCCTCGAACTTGCGCGCAAAGCCCTGCTTGCCGACGCGCGGCTTCCAGAAGAAGTCGGGCACGTCCGCCATCGGCACGAACTCCTCGCTGCCCATGCCCTTGAACTCGCCCTGCTTCAGCTTCGCGTCATCATGACTGATGATCTCGAGATTGTTGTCCATCAGCGCCTTGAGCTTTGGCAGCCGGTTCGACAGCGCGCCGAGCGCGCGCGAGGCGATCGAGAAATGTCCGAGCGCGCCCCACGTGTCCGGCTGGTCGATGTTCCAGTCCTGCAGAAAATCCACTTCCAGCATGGCGCAGACGCGCGACAGCAGGGTCGCCAGCACAAAGCTCTGCGGCGCCGCCTTGTCCGCTGACACGAACATGTTGCGGCCCCATTGCATCGCCAGCGGCATGAACTCGCACGGATCCGGCTCGTGCTTCTTTCCCGCGCCGTTGCCGTTCCTGCCGTGGCGACGCGCGCGGCCCTCATCATCGGGCCGCTCGGCCGGCTCCAGCAGCCACAAGGCGCCGGAATCACCGGGGAAGGTCGCAAACTTGGGCGGGCTCTCCTTGCTGCCGCGCCTGGCGGTGCGCCCGCCGATCAGCAGGTCGGCGACATATTCGAAACCGCCCTGCTTCTTGTAGCGATAGAACAGCCCGTGGATCTCGCCGAGCATGGTGCCGCCGGCGGCGCCGATGCCTCGGACATAGCAGCCGACCAGCGACAGCGACAGATTGATGCCGGAAAAATCCGCCATCGGCCCGACCTTGCCGAGCCCCTTGATCGCCGTCGTCCAACGCGAGATGTCGTCGATCTCGACCATGCCGACGTCGAGATTGACGAAGGTGTCGCTGACCACGAAGTTCGGATACAGCGCCGAGAATGGCAGGCGCGTGAGCTGCTTGTCCGAGCTCTCACCGACCCGCTCCTCGGCGCCGGCGATGATCGCCTTGACCGCCTCGCCTTCGTTGCCGGTAACGTGACGGTTGGTGAGCGCGTAGACGAGATGGCCGTCGCTGACGAGCGCGCCGATGGTCGCGACATATTGCTGGCCCTGCACCGTCGCGATCAGCGGATTGCCCGGGCCGATATTGTTGATGGGATAGGCGATCTTGTTGGGCGCCTCGACCGGCGTGACCTGCTCCTTCGGCGCTTCGATCACGCAGATCGGAACACGAGAGCCGTCAGGCATGAACACGGTGCTCGGGACGAGTTGGCCCGGCCCCGACAGATGCTTGGGATCCTGCCACTCGGAAACGAACACGAGAATACAGGGCCAGGAATAGGGCCGCACCTGGGAATTATCGAGCCGGCGCACGCCGGTGCCATGATGCCTGGTCTTGTCGCGCGGCCAGCTGTCGCTGCTCCTGATACGGTAACGGCCGAGCGCGGTGGCGACGACATTGGGATGGCGCATCAGATGAACGTGGAACAGTTCGCGCGCATCGACGAGGTTCTTCAGCGACAAATGGGCGAAATCATCCTCGGCCTGGAATGTGGAGAGATCGATCTGCGGCTGTGGGCGCACCATGACTTTCCTCCAAATGACATTGAGAAAAAGATCAGAAAAAAGCCGGTCACGACGGCCGGGGCGCCGGCAGCAATGCGCCAGCTCGGCCGATACGGCGCGCGACGAAGGGCGCCGTCTGCGGAATTGCATCACGGATCGCGCGCAACTGCAAGACGACATCCCGCAATTGCGCGTCTGCGGGGCGGCCGCTGCCACCCCCACTCCCGGACCGCCGATGCGGGTCCAGCGTCTTCTCACATGCGGTGAGATGGCCTCGCCGTCAGCCGACCGCCGCCGCATGCTTCGCGGCCATCTCGGCATCGGCGGCCGAGATGCGCTGGAAGGCGGGACGCGCCGTGATGCGCTCGGCGTAGCGCACGAACACGTCCTTGCGCGGCACGACGCCGAACATCATGGTCCAGTTGAAGGCGACGCCCCACAGCACGTCGGCGGCGGTCATGCGCTCGCCGAGGAGATACGGCCCCTTGGCGAGCTGCTGCTCCAGCGCACCCAGCATCGTATCGTAGTCGGCATAGGGCGACTGCGTGATCGGGGCCGGTTCGCGCTTCATGAAATGGTCGATCACGGCGGGCTCGAACGACGCGCCATAATACGCGATCCAGCGCAGATAGGGCCCGCGCATGGCATCGTCGAGCGCCGGCGTCAGCCCCGCCTGCGGAAACAGATCGGCGAGATAGATGAAGATCGCGACCTGCTCGGTCACGATCTGGCCGCGATGTTCGATCGTCGGCACCTTGCCGAGCGGATTGACGGCCAGGAATTCCGGCTTGCGCTGCTCGCCCGCCTTCATGTTGAGGACATGCAGATCGTAGGGCGCGCCCAGCTCCTCAAGCAGGATGCGCGCGCCCGCGGCGCGGGTCTGCGGCGAGTAATACAGTGTGATCTTGTCGTCGGCGGTCATGATGGTCTCCTCCCATTGCCGGCTGCGGTGGCGGGCTTGTCGCACACCATACCTGACAAGGCGTGTCAGGTATGTTTAAACAACGGCATGCGCGCGAGCCGGCTGCTCTCCATCCTCACCACCTTGCAGGCCAAGGGACAGGTCACGGCGCCCGAACTCGCAGGCGCCTGCGAGGTCTCGGTGCGCACGATCTATCGCGACATCGATGCGCTCGCCGCGGCGGGCATCCCGGTCTATGCCGAGCGCGGCGCCGAAGGCGGATTCCGCCTGCTCGACGGCTATCGCGTGCGGCTGAACGGACTGTCCCCGGCCGAGACCGACGCGCTGTTCATGGCGGGCCTGCCGGGCCCCGCCGCAGCCCTCGGCCTCGACGATGCGATGAGCGCGGCGCAGACCAAGCTGGTGGCGGCGCTGCCGCAGAGCCTGCGGGCCAATGCTGGCCGCATGCAGGCGCGGTTCCATCTCGATGCACCTGGCTGGTTCGGCGAGTCCGAGGAGCCGACGCATCTGCGCGCCATTGCCGACGCCCTGCTCCGCGACGTCATGGTCGACGTCCGCTATCAGACCTGGCGCGCCGAGAAGCGCCGCCGCGTCGCGCCGCTCGGCCTCGTGCTGAAGGGCGGCAATTGGTATCTCGCCGGTCAGGTCGAGCGCAGCGTGCGCACCTATCGGGTCGCGCGCATCCTCGACTGCACGGTGACGAACGAGAGCTTTGCGCGGCCCGCCGATTTCGATCTCGCCGCCTATTGGCGCGCCGCGACGGAGCGGCTGGAGGCGGAGCTGCATCCGAAGCAGGCGACGGTTCGGCTCTCGCCGCTTGGTGTGCGGCTGCTGGAGGCGCTGAGCCAGCCCTATGTGCGGGCGCGCACGCATGTGGCCGATGAAGCGGATGCCGATGGCTGGCGCATCGCGACGATCCCGACCGGAACGACGCTGTGGCACGCGGCTGGCGAGCTGCTGCGCTTCGGGCCGGAGGCGGAGGTGGTCGATCCGCCTGAGTTGCGGGCGAAGATGGCGGAGCTGGTGCAGGCAATGATGAAGCGGTACGGCGCATCTGCGACGACGGAGTAGGTTGCGAGCAAACCGGCCCACCCGCGTCATTGCGAGCGCAGCGAAGCAATCCAGGGCTGCAGGCGGGACTCTGGATTGCTTCGCTGCGCTCGCAATGACGGGGTGAGAGCGGTGCGCGCTCACTTCCACTCGGGGTGAGCACGAGCGACCGGCGTAAACACGGCTGTTAGAGTCAGAGCTACATCACCACCGGCGCATCCGGCAGCTCGTTCGTTTCGCCGGCATGCGGCGGATAATACTTCGCGAGCTCGCGTGACACGGCGGCAATGCCCTGCATCACGCCCTGCTCGAAAAGGCCGGCGCGAAACTCGGCCTCCATCGCCCGGCAGATCGTCTCCCAGCCTTCAGCGCCGACGTGTCGATGAATGCCGCGATCGGCGATGATCTCGACATCCCGGTCGGCCAACAGCAGATAGATCAGGATGCCATTGTTGTGCGCGGTGTCCCAGATCCGCAGGTTGGAAAAGATGTCCAGCGCGCGCTCGCGCGGCGGCTGGTCGCGCCACAGCGGCCGGCCGTCGAGCGCGCCCTCGACGACGAAGCGGAGCTGGCCGGCATGGGTGCGCTCGCCGTCCTTGATCGCCTGCTCGATGCGGGCGAGCACAGCCGGCGTGAAGATGCGCTTCAGCTGCCAGTGATGCTGCAGGAGATGCCGGCCGATCCGCCTGATGCTCATGGTCGCGCGCCCCGTCCTCACCAGCTGCCCGAGGCGCCGCCGCCGCCGAAGCTGCCGCCGCCGCCGGAGAAGCTGCCGCTGTCGCTCGAGCTGCCGCTGCTCCAGCCGCCGGATGACGAGCCGCTCGACCAGCCGCTGCCGCGGCGCCCGCCCGACGTCGGCATCGACGAGGACAAGCCGCCGGCGATGAAGGCGATGACGATGCCGGCCACGCTGGACAGCAGTGCGAGCGTGATCGATCCCACGAGCACCCAGGTCAGAATCCCCAACGCGCCGCCGGTCGCAAGCGAACCCAGCAGCCGCCCGAACAAAGCCCGTAGCACGCCGCCGAGAAAGATCGCACCGAAGAAGGCGACGGGTGCGAACGAGGAGATGGTGTCGATGTCGAGATCCGTGCCGTGCGAGGCCTGCGGCTGCGGCACCGGCAGGCTCTCGCCATCGATCACGCCGATGATGCGGTCGAGGCCGGCGTCGATGCCGCCGGCGAAATCGCCGCTGCGAAATCTCGGCGTGATGACCTCGTCGATGATGCGCCGCGCGGTGACGTCGGTGAGGCTGCCTTCGAGGCCGTAGCCGACCTCGATGCGCAGCTTGCGGTCGTTCTTGGCGATCACCAGCAGCGCGCCGTCGTCGACCTTCTTGCGCCCGATCTTCCAGGCCTCGGCGACGCGGAGCGAAAACTGCTCGATGGTCTCGGGCTGCGTCGTCGGCACGATCAGCACCGCGACCTGGCTGCCCTTGCGGGTTTCCAGGTCCTTCAGCTTCTGCGTGAGGCCTGCGATGTCCGAGGAGGACAGCGTGCCGGTCTGGTCGACGACGCGGCCGGTGAGCTGCGGCACCGCGACGTCGGCCCAAGCGATCGCCGCGAGGCAGACGAACAGCGTCGCAAGCAGCGCCTTGAGGACCGGCCGCGCGCGCACGATTCCCTGCTCCGGCTATTTCGACGGCGCAGGCGACGGCGCGTTGAAATCGACCTTCGGCGCCACCGAGATCTCGCGCTCGTTCTCGACGGTGAAGTTGGCCTTCTCCTTGTAGCCGAAGACCATCGCGGTCAGGTTGTTCGGGAAGGTGCGGATGCCGACGTTGTACTCCTGCACCGCCTTGATGTAGCGGTTGCGCGCCACCGTGATGCGGTTCTCGGTGCCTTCGAGCTGTGACATCAGGTCGCGGAACAGCGCGTCAGATTTCAACTGCGGATAATTCTCGGTGACGACCAGCAGCCGCGACAGCGCGCTGGTCAGCTCGCTCTGCGCGGCCTGGAACTTCTGCAGCGCCGCGGGATCGTTGACGACGTCGGGCGTGGCCTGCACGCTGCCGACCTTGGCGCGGGCGTTGGTGACGCCGAGCAGCACGTCCTTCTCCTGCTGGGCAAAGCCCTTCACGCTGTTGACCAGGTTGGGCACGAGGTCGGCGCGGCGCTGATACTGGTTGACCACCTCCGACCAGGCCGCCTTGACCTGCTCGTCATTGGTCTGGATGGCGTTGTAGCCGCAATTGGTCAGGCTCAGCGTCATCAGCGCCGCCAGCACGGTCAGCAATCTCCGCATCGCGCGTCCCCTTCTCCCGGTTGTGCCGCCTCGTCAGAGCACAGCTTTGGCGGCGGCGCGATGACGGCAGTCGGCCGCCGGACGTGGGTCTCGGCGGCCGGAGCGTCGGTTCAAGGTGAGTTCCCGGGCGGCCTCGCGGATGCCAGTCGTTTGCCGCGCAGGCCGTGAGGCGTCTCGGTCAACTGCCCTTGCGGTCGCGCAGCTGGGTCACGAACATGTCCTGCCAGCTCGCCGGCTTGACCTTGATCGAGCCGACGCCGTGCATGAACTCGGCAATCTTCAGCACGCCCTCGGGCGTCGCGGAGAACCAGGTGTCCTTGTCCTGCAGCATCTCCAGCACGTCCTCCTTGGTGGTCTTCACCTTGGCGGTGCGGGCATAGATCTCGGCCGCGGCAGCCTTGTCGTTGGCGATCAGCGTGCAGGCCTCGTCGAGCGCATCGAGGAACGCCTGCACGACCTTGGGATTGGCGTCGACGAAGCGCTTGGGCGCAAACACCACGTCCATCGTCATCCGGCCGAGCACGTCGGCGGAATTGGCAACGCGGCGAATCTTCGAATCCTTCAGCTCGATGTAGGAGAACGGCGGCGAGGTGAAATGCGCCGTGATCTCGGTCTTGCCCGAGGTGAGCGCCGCCAGCGCCTCCGGATGCGGCAGGCCGACGGTCATCGGATCGAGCTTGGCGTAGTTCTCCTTGCCGAACTCCTGCGCGGCCATCATCTGCAGCATGACCGCCGACAGCGAGGTCTTGATGCCCGGCAGCGCGATCTTGTCGCTCGGCTTGAAGTCCTTCAGCGACTTGATCTCGGGATTGTTGGTGTTCATCCACAGCGAGGTCGAGCTGAGGCCGCTGACGCCGACCACCTCGACCGCCGGAATGCCCTTGGCCTTGGCCCACAAGGTGATGAAGCCGGGCGCGCCGGTGCCGGCGATGTCGAGCGAGCCGGCCATCATCGCGTCGTTGATGATGTTGCCGCCGTCGAGCATCTGCCAGTTCACCTTGAACGGACCGAGCCCGGCCTTCTCGGCCTGCTTCTCCATCAGCTTCTGATCCTCCATCACGATCAGCGGCAGATAGAGGATGCCGTAGCCCTTGGAGAGCCTGATCTCCTTGACCTCGGCCTGCGAGGCACCGGTGGTGCCGAGCAGCGCGGTGAGGCCGAGCGCTGTGGCCGCGAGTGTTTTGCTCCAGGACATGTGTGTCTCCCTTTCCTGTTGTTGTGCTTATAACTCGAAAATCAGTGCTGCATGCCCCAGCGCCGCACCGTCTTGCGCTCGATGGTGGCGAACACGACGTTCTCGACGACAAGACCGATGAAGATCACCGTGAACAGGCCGGCGAACACATTCGCCGTCTCGAGCTGGTTGCGATTCTCGAAGATGAACCAGCCGAGCCCGCCCGAGCCCGAGGACACGCCGAACACCAGCTCGGCCGCGATCAGGGTGCGCCAGGCGAAGGCCCACCCCACCTTCAGGCCGGTGAGGATGGCCGGGAAGGCGGCGGGGATCAGGATGAAGCGCACCAGCTTCAACCCGCGCAGGCCATAGTTCAGGCCGACCATGCGCAAGGTGTTCGACACCGAACGGAAGCCGGAATGGGTGTTGAGCGCGATCGCCCACAACACCGAATGCACCAGCACGAAGATGATGCTGCCCTTGCCGAGGCCGAACCAGATCAGCGCGAGCGGCAACAGCGCGATCGCCGGCAGCGGGTTGAACATCGACGTCAGCGCCTCCAGCATGTCGGCGCCGATCCGCGAGCCGATCGCGATCGTG
The DNA here is from genome assembly GCA_050641875.1 of Bradyrhizobium oligotrophicum. Taxonomy (GTDB): domain Bacteria; phylum Pseudomonadota; class Alphaproteobacteria; order Rhizobiales; family Xanthobacteraceae; genus Bradyrhizobium; species Bradyrhizobium oligotrophicum_B. The sequence continues at coordinate 3,109,596 of CP192619.1, read as the reverse complement.
GTCAGCACGGCGGCGAGTGCAATGCCCACCCCATAGCCGATCAGGAGCGTCTGCAGCGACACCAGCGTCCGCGCAGGGATGATGCCGTTGCCGATGTTCTCGAAGAAGGCTGAGAGCGTGTCGGCGAAGGTCGGAAACAGCAGGGGATTGCCGAGCCACAGGCCATAGGCCTGCCACAGCGCGGCGAGCGCCACCAGGATGATGGCCTTGCGGACCGCACCGACGTGGTAGATGCGCTCGATGATGGACAGGCTCGCCTCGACCTTGACGTCGCCGAGGGGCGTTTCCGCATTGACGATTTCGGGGCGCAGCGCCAGCGTCTCGCTCATGGATGCTCTCCTCGTCTCAGTGATGGCCGAACAGCATGTCGTTGATGCGCCCTTCGAGCGCGACCTGCTCGGGCGAGCCCATCGTGCCCGGCGGCACGCTGTTGAGCTCGGCGCGGACGCGGCCCGGATGCGGCGACAGCAGGAGGATGCGCGAGCCGATCTTGATCGCCTCCTCGATCGAATGGGTCACGAACAGCACGGTGAAGCGGGTGTCCTGCCAGAGCTGTAAGAGCTCATCCTGCATCTTGCGCCGGGTCAGCGCGTCCAAGGCGGCGAACGGCTCGTCCATCAGCAGCACGTCGGGCTCCATCGCCATGCCCCTGGCGATCGCGACACGCTGCTTCATGCCGCCGGAGAGCGTGTGCGGGTAGGAGTCGATGAACTTGGTGAGGCCGACCTTGTCGATATAGGACCTGGCGCGCTCGTTGGCCTCGGCGGTGCCGAGCCGGCCGCTGGCGGTCAGCGCGAACACGACGTTCTCGCGCACCGTCTTCCAGGGCAGGAGCTGGTCGAATTCCTGAAATACCATCATCCGGTCCGGGCCGGGCTCGCTGACGTCGTGGCCCTTGAGGCGGATGCGGCCCTCGGTCGGCTTCAGATAGCCGCCGATCGCCTTCAGAAGCGTGGATTTGCCGCAGCCGGAGGGCCCGAGCAGCACGAAGCGGTCGGAATCGAAGACCTTGAAGTCGACGCGGTAGGTCGCCGTGACCAAGGTGTCCGGCGTCTTGTACTGGAGCGTCACGCCCTCGACCGAGAGCAGCGGCTCGAACTGAGATCGCGATTGATGGACGGTCATGCGTCCTCCCCTCCTTTATATTGCAGTGCGAAATTTCGCCTGGTGCACTTCGGCGCCCTTATGCGAAGTGATAGAGGAGGAGACTGACGCGAACCTGACTCCGGGACCGAGACGAGACTTTGCGCATCCTGCTGGTGGAAGACACGCCCGAGATCGGCGCCGCCGTGACCAGCCGGTTCGAGCGGATCGGCTATGCCGTCGACTGGGAGAAGGACGGCCGCACCGCGAGCGAGCTGATCGAGGTGCAGACCTACGACCTCATCGTCCTCGACGTGATGCTGCCGAACATGGACGGCTTCGCCGTGCTCAAGCACCTGCGCAAGCGTGGCCTGCGGACGCCGGTGCTGGTGCTGACGGCGCGCTCGGCGGTCGACGACCGCATCGGCGCGCTCGACCTCGGCGCCGACGACTATCTGATCAAGCCGTTCGACTATCGCGAGCTGGAGGCGCGCGCCCGTGCGCTGCTCCGGCGGGCGGCCGGCCAGTCCGACAATCTGCTGACCCTCGGGCCGCTGGTGATCGACCGCGCCGGCCGCACCGCCAGCGTGGCCGGCCAGCCGCTTGACCTGACGCGGCGCGAGCTGACCGTGCTGGAGATCCTCGCCGCACGTCCCGGGCGGTACGTCGCCAAGGAGGAGCTGGTCGAGCAGCTGTTCAGCTTCGACCAGGACCCGAGCCCCAACGCCGTCGAGCAGTTCGTCGCCCGGCTGCGGCGCAAGCTGGCGGCGACGTCCGTCGAGATCAAGACCGAGCGCGGCCTTGGCTATCAGCTCCACACTTCGTGACCTCAGGACCTCGCTGCGCGCGCGGCTGCTGATCGCGATCGCCGCGATCCTGGCCATCGGCGCCGTCGTGCTGAGCCTCGCCGCCTGGCAATATGCCGCCACCGCCGCGCGCGACGCCTATGACAAGCTGCTCGCCGGCGGCGCCGTGCAGATCGCCGAGAACATCTACATGCAGGGCGGCGTCGTGACGCTGGATCCGCCGGCGGCAGCGTTCGCGACATTGTCGGCCTATGACCTCGTGTTCTATCGCGTGACCGATCCGCGCGGCGTCGTTATCGCCGGCTATGACGATCTCGCCGTTACCGCCCCCGCCAGGGCGCTGCACGAGGGCGTGGTGCTGCGCGACGGCATCTATCGCGACCAGGCCGTGCGCATCGCCGCGTTGGCGCGCAAGCTCGACGGCGCGCCCGGCGATGGCTGGAGCCAGATCGTGCTGGCGCAGACCCTGCGCGCCCGCGACGCGCTGACCTGGGATCTTGCCTCGAAGGCGATCGGCCTCATCGCCGCGATGAGCGTGCTGGCGCTGGTGGCGACTGCGCTGTGCCTGCGGCTGGTGTTCGCGCCGCTGACCCGGATCGAGGCCGAGATCGTCAAGCGACGGCCGGACGATCTCAGCCCGATCGCGATGACGCCGCCGCGCGAGGTGCGTGCTCTGGTCGGCGCCATCGACGGCTTCATGCAGCGCCTCGCCGAGCGCATCGCGCTGATGCAGCGCTTCATTGCTGACGCCACCCACCAATTGCGCACGCCGCTCGCCGCCATCGATGCCGAGGTCGAGCTGCTGAGCGATCAGACCAGGGACCCGAAAGCGCTCGATAGGCTGCGCGGCCGCATCGCCGACCTCGCCCGTCTCACCAGCCAGCTGCTCGATCACGCCATGATCCAGCACCGCGCCCAGGCGCCGCGCCTGATGCCGACCGACATCAATGCGCTCGCGAAATCGGTGCTGTCGCAGAGCGTGCCGCTGACGCTGGATCGCGAGGTCTCCGTGAGCTTCGTAGCGTCAGACGACGAGGCGGTGGTGGAGGCCGACGCCATCAGCCTGCGCGAGGCGCTCGCCAATCTCATCCACAACGCACTCGCGCATGGGGCCACGACGCGGCTGATGGTGACGGTGGAACGAACGGCGGCGCAGACCGCGATCATCGTCTGGGATGATGGTCAGGGCATTGCGGCGGAAGCTCAACAAGGGGATGCTGTCGCCATTTCAGAAAGGCGATGGCTCCCACGGCTCGGGCCTCGGCCTCGCGATCGCGGTCGAGGTCGCGCAGGCCCATGGCGGAATCCTGCGGTTTGCGGGCAGCGCGGGCGACTTCAGCGTCATCCTGGAACTGCCGGCCGCCGCTCCGAGCCATTGCTAAACCTTTAGTTGTTTCATTACACGCCCCTTCTGAAATGACCGATATGTCGTTTCCCTGCTTCGGGGAAGCCAACAATGGTCAGGTCTGCCGTTCTCAGAATTCTTGCAGCAACAGTCCTTTTGTCGTTCGCCGGACCTGGAACAGCCGCGGATCAGGACGGCGATTGTGCGGCGTCCCAGCTCGGGAACGCCCCCGAGAGCGTCATTGCGGCCTGCTCCCGAACCATCGCCGACAGCGGCACCTCCAAAGCCGAGCGTGGCCGCGCGCTGTCCGTGCGAGGATCGGGCTACTATCATACGAAGCGTTGGGACCTCGCAGCCCGAGACTACGACGCCGCCATCGCGCTGATGCCGACCGATGAAGAGCTGCTGCTGTCGCGCGCGACGACGGCGTCTCGTCTCGGCGATGGCACGCTGAGCAAATCACTCATCGAGAAGGTCCTATCGCTCAACCCGTCGAACCCAGACGCGATTTGGCGTGTCGGCGCCTCATATGAGGACGCCGGCGATTACCGCTCCGCGAACCGCTATTATGCCATGGCGTTGGCGATCGCGCCGAGAAACCCTTATGCGCTGCTCCTCAGCAGCACCAGCAATCAGGGCCTGCGCCGTTTCGACGAGGCGTTGAAGACCGCCGACGCGCTGGTTGCGCTAGGTCCGGACGAGCTCAATCTGAAGCCCTATTTCGACGGCTACGGCAATCGGCTCGACTTCTACATCGTCGCTCTGAAGAACCGCGCCCGCATCCACTGGACGCTCGGCCAGTTCGACCGTGCGGAGCAGGACTTGAACGCCGCCGTGACGTATCGGCGCATCCCCCTGTCGCTCACCGCGCGGGGCCACTTGCTGACCTACACACCTGGACGAGAGCAGGAGGCGTTTGCCGACCTGCGGGAGGCGAAGTCACTCGGTTCCGAGCAATATGAGACCTTCTTCGACCTCGGACTCATCCACGCAAGGCGTCAGCAATTCCGCGAGGCGATCGCCGAGTTCGATCGCGCCGCGGCGATCGATCCCCCATCCGGCGAGGCCTTTCGCATGCGCGCATTGATGCACCGGGAGCTCGACGAGGCCGACCTCGCCTTCGAGGACATGATGCAGGCCGTGACCATCGGGGAGTCCGCGCTCGAGCGGACCGTTCTGGCGCTCCGCGCCGCCGGCTATTGGCGCTCGGCCCAGGCGCCTGACGAACTGACCCCTGACTTCTAAGACGCGATCCGCGCCTGCATGCTCGACAAGCTCTGCAAGTAAGTCCGCCGATGACATTCCGCATTCGCTTCGCCATTCCGCTCATCCTGGTCGCTGAGCTGATGAGTACGTCCCCCGCGCCGAAGACGCGCTGGGAAGGGCTGGCCCGATCCGCTCGTTCGGTTTCGGAACATGTAAGCTCCCCTATCCGGCCAGAGCCCGCGGCGAATGTGATCCGCCGGAGGTTTCAGCAAGTCTGCCGGCGGATGTCCGCTCGCAGCAGCGCGTGACCCGCGCGCGTCAACTCACGGAGATCGCAAGGCTGCCGCAGGCGATCGCCGAGCTGGATGCTGCAATCACCGAGCAGCCCAGCAACGTGCCGGCCCTGCTGCTCCGCGCCCGCCTGAGGATACCCGCACAATTGACCGACGCCACCCGCGACGTGGCGAGGGCACTACAGGCCAGCCCCGACGATGCCGATGCGCTGGCCACCATGGCCTTCCTTCTGATGGGGCAGGACGATCAGGCTGGACTCGAACTGGCCACCAACGCCCTCACGCTCGATCCCTCATCGGTCGATGCGCTCTGGATCCGGTCCATCCTCTTGAACCGGCGCGGCAGACCGGAGCAGGCGGAAGCGGATCTCGATCGGGCCGTCGCGCTGGAGCCCGACGACCGACGAACGCGCATGACCCGCGCCGAGATACGGCTGCAGTCCGGCAAAGCGGCTGGCGCCAAGGAAGACCTCGATGCGTTGCTCGCCGTGCAGTCCGATCTGCAGGCGCTACAAATGCGGGCAACGATCCTCGCCAGCATGGGAGACGACGGCGGTGCGCTTGCCGACTTGAACAAGGTTCTCGGTCCACCCGGAAAACGGGCCCTTCCAGGCCCGGTGCGGCCCGACCTCGTGAACATGTATGTTCAGCGCGCTCTGATCCTGACCAGGACCGGGCAAGAACCGGAGGCGAAGCAAGACCTCGAAACCATCGTCACGCTGGGCGGCAATCGCGCCGTCCTGCAGATGCAGGTCTATCTGCGCGGCCACGGCTTCCCCGACGTCAGCCTGGACGGAAAGCGGTCCGACCAGTTGGACGACGCGCTGCGCGCCTGCTTCATCAACAACGCCTGCGGCCGCGGCATCGCCATTCGCGGATAGCGTCTCGTCTGCCCTAGCGTGGCGACTGCCGCATCCGCACGCCGGCAAGCGGCGGACGGATGCGCTGATCCTATAGGTTCGCTGTCACGCCGCGGCCTTGTTCGCCTTCGCGTCCCGGATCGCCGCCCACACCTTCTCCGGCGTCAATGGCGTCTGCAGGTTGGTGATCCCGAGCTCGAACAGCGCATCCATCACGCCGTTGGTGACGCAGGGCGGGCCGCCGATGGCGCCGGATTCGCCGCAGCCCTTGGCGCCCAGCGGGTTGGTCTTGCACGGCGCGGAATCGTCGAGCGTGACCACGATCGGCGGGACGTCGTCCGCGCGCGGGATGCAGTAGTCCTGATAGGTCGCGGTCAGCAGCTGGCCGTCGGCGTCGTAGGCGACGTTCTCGTACAGCGCCTGGCCGATGCCTTGCGCGACGCCGCCATGGATCTGGCCGGCCACCAGCATCGGATTGACCGCGACGCCGACGTCGTCGACCGTGGTATAGCGCACCACGCGGCTGATGCCGGTCTCCGGATCGATCTCGACCTCGCAGATATGGGTGCCGTTCGGCCAGCTCGGCCCGTCGACCTCGCCCTCACTGTCGACCGAGAGCTTGGCGCCCTGCTCCTTCTGCGCAATCTCGAACAGGCTGATGCGGCGGTCGGTGCCGACGACCGTGAGGAAGCCGTCGCGATACTCGATGTCCTCGACCGCGGTCTCCAGCAGGTTCGACGCCTTCTCGCGGGCCTTGCTGATGAGGTCGTTCGAGGATACCGCCACCGCGGTGCCGCCGACGAACAGCGAGCGCGAGCCGACGCTGCCGAAGCCGGTGGCGAGATCGGTGTCGCCCTGCACGACGTCGATCTTGTCGAGCGGGATGCCGAGCGTGTCGGAGATCATCTGGGTGTAGGTGGTCTGCAATCCCTGCCCCATCGCCATGGTGCCGGAGTGCAGGATGACGCGGCCCTCGGACGTCGCGTGCAGCGACACCTTCTCGGTGTGGGCGCGGCCGCCGGTCCATTCGATGTAGGAGGTGAGGCCGCGGCCGTAGAGCATGCCGCGCTTCTTCGCCTCGCGCTTGCGCGCATTGAAACCGTCCCAGTCCGCGAGCTTGGCCGCGCGCTCCAGCATGTGAGCGAAGGCGCCGGAATCATAGACCTGGCCGACGGCGTTGGTGTAAGGCAGCTGCGCCGGCTTGATGTAGTTCGCCTTGCGGATCGCGCGCGGATCGATGCCGATCTGGCGCGCCGCCGCGTCGAACAGGCGCTCGACGATGAATACCGCCTCGGGACGTCCGGCGCCGCGATAGGCCCCGACCGGGGCCGTATGCGTCATGACGGTCTTCACTTCGAAATGCACCAGCGGCAGATCATAGACACCGGTCTGCACGAACGGGCCGAGCACCAGCGGGATGATGTTGGCCGCACCCGATGAATAGGCGCCGGTGGCGCCGATCGAGCGCACGCGATAGGCCAGCACCCTGCCCTTGGCGTCCAAAGCGAACTCGGCCGTCGATGTGAGGTCGCGGCCATGCGTGCCGCCGACGAACTCGTCGGTGCGCTCGGCGCGCCAGCGGATCTTCTTGCCGAGCTTGGTCGCGGCATAGGCGACGATGCCGTCCTCAGGATAGAGGTTGGTCTTCTGGCCGAAGCCGCCGCCGATGTCGCCGACCAGCACGCGCACACTTTCTTTCGGCCGCTTCAGCACGGCTTCCGCCAGCACGTCACGGGTCGAGGCCGGCGTCTGCGACTGCACGTAAAGCAGCAGCCGGCCGGTCTTCTTCTCGATCTCGGCAATGGTCGAGCGCGGCTCCATCGCCGAGGGCACCAGGCGCTGGCTGCCAATGTCGAGCGACACCTTGTGCGCAGCGCTAGCGAACGCCTCTTCCACCTTGGCGGCATCCCCATAGCTCATCGCGGCGACGATGTTGTCCGGCGCCTCGGCCCAGACGACGGGCGCACCCGGCTCGAGCGCCTTCACCGGATCAGTCACCGCCGGCAGCACCTCGTAGTCCACGACGATCGCTTCCGCCGCTTCCTGCGCGATCGTGCGCGAAGCCGCGACCACGGCCGCGACCGCCTCGCCGGTGAAGCGGACGATCTCGTGGGCGAGCAGGCGGCGCGGCGGCACCGTCATCGGCTTGCCGTCGGGACGCTTGAAGATCGCCAATGTCGGAATGGTGCCGACATCGTCAGCGACGAGGTCCGCGCCGGTGTAGATCGCCTGCACGCCCGCGATCTCGCGGGCGGCGGCGGTGTCGATCGAGACGATCTTCGCATGCGCATGCGGGGAGCGCAGCACGTAGAGCCACAGCGCGCCATCGTCCGGCTTGTCGTCGATGAACTGCCCCTTCCCGGTCAGCAGCCGCTGGTCCTCCAGACGCTTGACGGGCTGCCCCGCACCAAACCGCATATTGTTGGGAAGAATGTTCATCCGGGAATCCTTGGTCAGTTCAATGTAATTACATGGGGTTTTAGCGGATCGATGTTCCGCTGGCCAAGCCATGATTGTGCTGGTGCGTCATACCCCACTGTCATGCCCCGGCCTTGACTCGCCTGCGCGCCAAAGCCGCTTCGGCGCGGCGACGGCCCGGGCATCCACAATCCCGTTTCCGTGTGGGATGGATGGCCGCGTCAGGCCCGACCCGTGTCACGCCAGGCTGCGCAGCACCTCTTCGACGACCTTGCGCTGCTCGGGCGAGAGCGGGGCCTGCGGCGGTACGGGATCGCCGACGTCGTACCCCTGGATCGACAGGCCGGCCTTGATGCAGGCAGCGAGGTTGAAGCGGGCGAAGGCCTCGTTGACGCGCCACAGCTTCTTCTGCAGCAGCATCGCATCGTCCCAGCAGGACGCCTTGCAGAGATTGTAGAGTTCGACGCTCTGGCGCGGGATGATGCAGGCCGGCCCGGCCATCCAGCCCTTGCCGCCGATCAGCATCACCGCCGCCGGAATGTGCGAGGAGGCCGCGAACACCTTGATGGCGTCGCCGCAGCGATTGATGATGGACAACAGCCGGCCGGTGTTGGTCGATGCATCCTTGATGTAGTTGATGCGCGGATGCTCGGCGAGGCGCGCGATGACGTCGAGCGACAGGTCGGAACGCTGGAACTGGGGATTGGTGTAGATGACGACGGGAACGTCGACGGCATCGGCAATCGCCCGGAAATACGCCTCGATACCGGCGTCATTGACCGGGAAGTAGGCTTCGAGCACCGCCAGGATGCCGGTTGCGCCGCGCTTCTGGTAAGCCTTGGCCTGCGCCACCGCGTCGGCGATCGCAGTCGAGGCCACGCCTGCGATCACGGGAACGCGGCCCTGGGCGGCATCGATGGTTGTCTCCACGACGGTCATGCGCTGGGCACGATCGAGATAGGCGAACTCGCCGGTGGAGCCGAGCGGCGTCAGGCCGTGCACACCGGCAAGGATCAGATCGTCGCAAAGACGCCCCAGCACCTCCGTAAGGATCGTTCCATCCGCGCCGATCGGCGAGGCCAGGTAGGGGAAGACACCATGAAATTCAGTCATGCGGCCGGTATAACGGCGGGGCCGCTGGTTCCGCAAGGCGGACGCCGAAGCGACAGGCCCCTTCTCAGGCCCGGCGCGATGCCCGCAGCGACATCCGCCTTGGGAACCTGACCCCAGCGGACAAGAACCGGTGTGTAGCAGCGCCACACTGCCGCGACGGAATGCGGGGTGTTGCCGCAAACCCACCTGCCGATCAGCTCCCGTTAAATCCGGCTTCAAACTTTCTCTTCACCATAGGTGCATATCCCGCGGCGGAGGCGGTCGGAAGGCAGCGATTCAATCTGGGATTGCGCACACCGTGACGAAGAAGGACGAGCGCGATGGCTCCAAACACGGCAAAAATGGCTACGAACTTCGCCATTTTCAGTCATTTTTCCGCCGGATTGACCAACCATCATGCCAAGCGGAAACAGTTAGTACGAGTGCTCCAGCGTAAATTCGCCGTAGGAATTTCGATCGGAGACGAGGGAAGCCTGCAGCGAGAACGGCGATGAAGACGCTTTACGATTTACTCGGAGCTCTTCCGGACGATGACGCTGACGATATCCGGGCGGCCTTCCGCAAAGCGGTCAAAGAGAGCCACCCCGACGTCAATTCCGGCGATCCGGACGCCGCGCTGCGGTTTCGACAGATCATCCGCGCCAACGACATTCTCGGCGACAAGGAGCAGCGCACGGCCTATGACCGGCTGCTCGGCGCCGCGCTGGACGAGCATCGGCAGGAGTCCAAGCTCGCTGTCGTCGCGAAGGTGCACAAGGTGGCGTCCGGCGTGATGGCGCTGGCCGGTGCGTCCGCCGTGGCGCTGACGGGCTACCTGCTGTTCACACACATGTCCTCGGCTTCCGTCGCGCCGCTCAAGCCGATCGTGGTTGCGACCAACAAGGTCAAGCCGAACGAGGTTCCCGCCAAGCCGATCGATCGCGCCACTGACGCGGCGACGACCGGCGATGCGGCCGCGAATTCCGGCGGCGAGACGGCCGCCAGCGCAACGGTCGGCAGCGCATCGGGCAGCAATGCCTCGGCATCCGCCGATCCGCTTCCGCTACGCGTCAGCAAGGTCGACACGGTCTATTCTTCCGAGCAGGAGCGTGCGCCCTGTGCGGCAGGCGCGACCTGCGCGGCGGATGCAATGCTCGCCGGGGGGACGGCTTCGAACGAGGCCCAGGCCCATCACGATCGCGGCATGGCCGCGTTCCAGAAGGGCGATTTCGCGGCGGCGCTGGCCGATCTCGACGCGGCGATCCAGCTCGATCCCCGCTACCATGAGGCCTATATCGACCGCGGCATCGTGTTCTATCGCATGCGCAAGTTCGACCGCGCTTTTGCCGACGTCGCGGCCGCAAAGCGCATCGAGAAGACGAACCGCGCCGTGCTCGACGCGATGGCGAAGCGTCAGCCGCTGCGGCCGCTGAAGCTCGAGCCGCCAAAATCCGACATCAAGGCGGAAACGCCGAAGGCAGAGGCACCGAAAGTGGCGACGGCGGCGCCGATGCCCTTGCGGATGTCGACGGCGACGCCGGTCTATCCGACGACCGACCCCAGCCGCGCCCCTGAGCGATTGACGAAGATTTAAGGTAACTCCGAACCTTCGTCGCGCGAATCGTTCGCGCCCATCAACTGTTAGGAAAGGTGTCCCATGGTGTTCCCATGGGACATGGGCTGCTTTCCAGATTCATCCATCCGAACCCGGCGATCCGGCGCGAGCTCGTCGATCTGCTGTACACGTCTCTGCCGCAGGTCATGTCGATCAACGCGGCCGCTATCACCGGTTCGGTCACGCTCGCGGTCCTGCACGGCGATCCCGGCTACATCGCGATCTCATTTGCGATCATCGTCAACGCCATCGGTCGCGTGGTCAGCCTGCTGCGCTACAAACAATATGCGGGACGCCTGTCCGATCGCGACGTGATCCTCTGGGAGAAAGTCTACGCCGCGGGCGCCGCCGCGTTCGGCCTTGCGCTTGGCGCTCTCACCTTCCGCGCATTCCAGCTCAACGATGCTCCGGGCGCATGGATCGCCTTCGGCCTGTCGATGTCCTATTGCGTCGGCATGGTGTCGCGCGCGGCGATCCGCCCTTGGGTCGTGCTGACGACAACCGCCGTGCTGCTCGCCCCGACGCTCATCGCCGGTCTGATGCGCCCGGAGCTGCCCTATCAGCTCGGAGCCGTCCTGCTGGTGCTGTTCTGGTTCTCGATCCGCGAAGCCTCGCGCCATCTCAGCACTGCATTCATCGAGCGGCTCGAGGCCAAGCACGCGCTGGCCCGCCAGGCCAACCATGATTTCCTGACCGACCTGCCCAACCGGGCGGCCTTCCTGGCTGCGCTTGAACGTACGACCAGGACTGTCGCGATCATTGCCATCGATCTCGATGGCTTCAAGCCCGTCAACGACCGCCACGGCCACCACGCCGGCGACGACCTGCTGCGTCAGGTCGCAGCCCGGCTATCGAGCTGTGTCGGCCAGAGCGGTCTGGCCGCGCGCTTCGGCGGCGATGAGTTCATGCTGCTGAAGCCGGTGGCGAGCGGCGCGGACGGACGCGACGAGGCGCTGGCGCTGGCGCGCGAAGCGGTCCGCTCGCTGTCGATGCCGTTTCTGCTGTCCGACATCCCCGTGGTGATCGGCGCCAGCGCCGGCCTGCTGGTGAACGACCGGCCGCTCACGGACGAGTCCATGGATGAGGTGCTGCGCCAGGTCGACAGCGCGCTCTACGCCGCCAAGCGTGCCGGGGCGGCTGCTGCACCTGGGCCGAGGCGGCGGACGGCGCATTGCGGCAGGCGGGCTGACGCGCGCCCTGCGACCTCAGGCGACGATCACCTCGCGCAGCAGCGCGTCGATCTCGCCGGCGTCGAGCTCACCTTCGCGTCCGATCAGCACGAGCTGGGCGGTGAGGCCATCGGCGGGCGACACCGGCGATGGCGCCAAGGTGCCACGCGTCGCCACCGACTGAAACAGGATCGGCTGTGCCGGATGGTCGGCGAACAGCAGGATGCCCTTGATGCGCAGGGTGCGCGGCGCAAGCTTTCCGATCACCTGCTGGAAGCGGGCCAGCGACAGCGGAGCACGGGAGGTCCAGGTCACGGTTGCAAAAGCTTGCGCCATCGTCGGCACCTGCTTGGGCGGCCCTCGCGGCGCGCGAATGTCGCGGCTGAACAGCAGGTCCGGCGCGACGACGCCATGCGCGATCTCGAAGATCGCCGATTGCGGCTTGGTGCCGCCGACAACGGCGCGGACCGCATCGAGCGCGGCGCGGTCGAGCAGATCGGCCTTGGTCAGCAGCACGAAATCGGCGGCCCGCAATTGGGAGCGCCATAGCGCATCCTGCTCGATCTCCGGATCATCGCGCAGCCGCTGCGGGTCGACCAGGGTGACGACGGTTTCGAGCGGCGCCACCTTGAAGATCACGGGATCCATCAGGCTGCGGATGATCTCGGCGGGATCGGAGATTCCCGATGTCTCGATCGCGATCGCATCGGGCGCCGGATCGCGCTTGATGACGGAGGACAGCGTGCGCAGCAGGTCGCCCTGCAGCGAGCAGCAGATGCAGCCGTTCTTCAGGCTGATCACCTCCTCGGTGACGGTGCCGAGCAGTTGCGCATCGATGTCGACAGCGCCGAAGTCGTTGACAACAGCGGCGATGCGCCGCCCTTCCGGATTGGCGAGCAGATGATTGAGCAGGGTCGTCTTGCCGGCGCCGAGCGAGCCGGCAATCAGCAGGACCGGGACGATCATGACAGGACCGGACGGCGTACCGCCTGCCCCGGCCTGACGTCGCGAACGAGCTCGCCATCGGTGATGACGGCGCGGCCATTGACGAGCAGATGCCGGACGCCCTCGGACGGCCGGTTCATGTTGAGGAAGTCGGCCCGGTCACGCAGGCCCACGAGATCGAGCACCGCGATGTCGGCGTCGCAGCCGGCCTGCAGCCGTCCCTTCTTGCGCATCGCGGGCGTCGACGGTTCCAGAATCCGGGCCGGGATCAGCGTGCACTTGGCGAGGCCCTCCATCAGCGGCACCGCCTTGCGGTCCAGCACCCATTCGCGCAGGAACTTGGTGAACGTGGCCGATGAGCGCGGATGCGACACCGCGTCATCCGGCAGCGGCCAGGCGTCGCCGGTGTAGTCGGTGCCGTTGGACAGGATCCACGGCATCGCGTCGGAGGCGATCGCGCCGCCCGGAAACAGCACGGAGACGTCGAGCAGGTCGCGGTGGCGCTGGTTGACGGCGACATCGAGGAAATGGATCAGCACCAATGCGCCGGGATCTTCCTGCTGCCGCGCGAGCAATTCGTCGCGGCTGCCGAGCCGATGGCGCTCGGCGACCATCTCGATTGCGTCATAGCCGGTGCCCATACGCTGGCAGAACGCCGGATCGGCGAAGAAGCCGGCGCCGACCACGGTCGAGCCGGTGCCGTAGGGATAGGCTTCGGTCGTGACCTTCAGGCCTTGCTTCTGCGCGGTCTGCACCAGCTCGGCGCAGCGCTCGACATCCTGCAGGCTGGTGCTGTTGAAATGGCAGATGTGCATGTGGGCGCCGGTCGAGCCGGCCAGCCCGATCAGCCGCGTGTAGGCATCGACCGAGCTGCGCGGATCGACGTTCGACATATAGGCGATGTGCGTGTAGGTCGGCACGTCGTGCTTGGCCGCCAGGCTGCACAGCTCCGACAGCTCCTTCATGCCGGTGCCGGGCGCGTAGGCGTTCGGAAAGGCGATGCCGAGGCCGCCCTGCTCCAGACCCTGCCGGGTGCGCTCGACGATCTCGGCGGTCTCGGCAGCCGTGGCGACCTCCTCGACCCAACGCTTGTCGCGCATCGCCTCGCCCATGCCGGCGATGTTGGACGCGGTCTGCTGCGTCGTCATCGTCGCGATCCGCGCGAACACCCAGCCCGACGCTGCGCCGTAGTTGAGAAGGCGGCCGATCGCCGCCTGCTCGTCATACCAGCGCGCCACCGGCATCACGCCGATCTCGAGCTCGAGCGTCGTGGTGACACCGTCGAACGCCTGCATGCGGTCCGCCGGCAATGACTGGCCATGGGCGTGCAGATCGATGAAGCCGGGCACGACGGCAAGGCCGGCCGCATCGACCACCTGATCGGCAGCCCCGCCGACATCGCCCACGGCAGCGATCGCGCCATCCTTGATGGCGACATCGGCCGTGGCGTCGAGCTTCGTTTCCGGGTCGAGCACGCGACCGCCGCGAATGATCAGATCGTAATGAGGCATGAAATCAGCTGGGCTCACGAAGTGGAACTGCTGAAAGCCCTAACACAGATGCGCGGCGATGAGAACGCGGCGGGAGAGATCGATGCTCTCCGAGCCATGCGTGGCGCACTTATCAGTTCGTCGACCTGCGGCGCCGCTCTTCCCCTTGCGCAAGGGATCGGTCAGGATTGCGAACAACGACCTCTCGGCATCCGCCGTTCGACAGAGGAGACCGGAATGGCTTCGCCCACACGGCGCATCGCCGACTTCACCTGCGAGAAGCAGCCGGCGACGGGCTCGCGCGGCATGGTGGTGACCAATCATCCGCTCGCCTCCAGCGCCGGGGCCGAGATGCTGATGCGTGACGGCAACGCGATCGATGCCGCGGTCGCGTCGCTGTTTGCGCTCACCGTGGTCGAGCCGATGATGGTCGGAATTCTCGGCGGCGGGCTGTCGCATATCCGGCTCGCCGATGGCCGCCACATCGTGCTCGACGGATTGAGCACCGCGCCGCTGCGCGCCACGCCAGGAATGTACGATCCGGTCTCCGACGAGATCGCGCTGGCGCGCGAGACCCGCGGCCGCCGCAACGTCGCAGGCGCGCTGGCGGTCGCCGTGCCCGGCGCGCTGAAGGGATGGTGCGAGGCGCTGTCACGCTTCGGCAGGCTGCCGCTGGCCGATGTGATGGCGCCGGCGATCCGGCTCGCCGAGCACGGCTTCGTCGCCAGCCCCTATCTCAACGATTGCGTGCGGCTGGTCGCGGACGACCTGGCGCGCGATTCCCATCTCGCCGCGCTGTTCCTGCCGGGCGGCGCGCCGGTCAGGCCCGGCACGCGCGTGATCCAGACCGACTATGCCGGATCGCTGCGGCTGATCGCGGAGCAAGGACCGGACGCTCTCTATGGCGGGCCGCTCGGGATCGCGCTGGCCGACCACATGGCCGACAATGGCGGGCTGATCGATGCGAGCGACCTCGCCGCCTACAAGGTGATCGAACGCGCGCCGATCCGCGGCCTCTATCGCGGCCACGAGATCATCGGCCCGCCGCCGCCCTCCTCCAGCGGCGTGCACATCGTGCAGATGCTGAACATCCTCGAAGGCTTCGATGTCGGCGGGCTCGGCTTCGGTTCGGCCGATGGCGTACATCTGCTCGCCGAAGCGCTGAAGATCGCCTTCGCCGATCGGGCGGTCGCCACCGCCGATCCCGCCTTCGTCGACGTGCCGGTCGAGCGGCTGACGTCCAAGGCCTATGCCGCCGAGCGGCGGGCGCAGATCGACATGAGCCGGGCACGGAGTTTCGGCCCGGGACTTGCGCCGACGGAGTCCGCCAACACCACCCATGTCACGGTCGCCGATGCCGAAGGCAACGTCGTCGCGGCGACCCAGACCATCAACGGCCTGTTCGGCGCCTGCGTGCAGATCCCGGGCACCGGGATGACCGCCAACAACTACATGTATAATTTCGATCCGCATCCCGGCCGCGCGCTGTCGATCCAGCCGGGCAAGCGCGTCTTCACCTCGATGGCGCCGATGATGGCACTGCGCGACGGCCGCTTGCGCTATGCGCTCGGCCTGCCCGGCGGCCTGCGCATCTTCCCTCGGCCTTTCAGGCGCTGGTCAACCTGATCGACCACGGCATGTCACTGCAGGAGGCGGTCGAGGCGCCACGGCTGTGGACGCAGGGCGGCGTGCTCGAGCTGGAGCCGGCTTTTCCCGACCATGTCGCGCAGGAGCTTGCCGCGCGCGGCCACGAGATCAAGCGCGAGCCGGTCGTGGCCGGCGGCATGAACGCGATCGCGTTCGGCGATAACGGCACGCTGACGGGCGCGGCGTGCTGGCGCGCCGACGGCACCCCGATCGCGATCTCCGGCGGACGCGCCCGCGCCGGGCTTCGCTTCGCCATCGCCTGAGGCGCAGCTCAGCTGCATCCCCTGCGTAGCCCGGATGAGCGAAGCGACATCCGGGTTCACACATGCACCTCGTGAGACCCCGGATGTCGCGTCCGCCTTCGCCCTCCGGGCTTCAGCGTCCGCTCATCCGGGCTACGTTCTCCGCTGCATCATCCGCGCGATCGCCTCGCCGATCACGACGGTGGTGAAATGCGTGTTGGCGCGACAATCGGACGGCATGATCGAGGCGTCGGCGACGCGCAGGCCGGCAATGCCCTTCACGCGGCCATCCGGATCGACCACGCCATCGGCGTCGTTGAAGCCGCTCATGCGGCAGCTCCCCGCGGCATGCTGGATGTCGCCGGTGACCTGCCGCAGCAGCGCATCGAGCTCGGCGTCGGGCAGCGCAGCCGCCTGCGGCAGCGTGAACTCCGTATCGCCGAGGCGGATCCAGTCGGCGATGTCGCGCAGCGCCGGCTGCACGACGATCGGCGCCAGCCGCTTCACCGCGTCCCGCATCCGCGCCATGTCGCGCGGGTCGGCCAGCATGTTCTCCTCGACGATCGGATCCACGCACGGATCGGCCGAGGCGAGCTTGAGCGTGCCGCGCGAGAAGGCGTTGAACAGGCCGGCGCCGATCGCGCCGGGCACGCCGACGCCGCGATGGTTGAACGCGATCAGGATCATGTCGCGCTTGCCGCCGCCGGCGAGGCCCGACGAGTAGGTGACGCAGCAATTGGTATGGCGGGTGTCGCGGTCGGTCGGACGCAGCGCCTCGCGCAATTGAATGGTGGTGCGGAACAGCGGATGATCGAAGAAGTGCCGGCCTACCGGAAGATCACGCACGACGGCAAGCCCCATCGCCTGCAGATCGGCAGCAGGGCCGATGCCCGAGCGCAGCAGGATCGCCGGACTGTGGATCGCGCCGGCGCACAGCACGACCTCGCGCGCAGCGACGTCCTTCACGCCTTCACCTTCGATGTGGACGCGCACGCCGGTCGCCCTGCCATCGCTGATCAGAAGTCGATCGACCAGCGCGCGGCCGCGGATCTCGAGATTGGCGCGGCGGCGCGCCGGCTCGAGATAGGCCTCGTTGGTGGAGATGCGCCGGCCGTTGCGGCTGTTGATCGGGTAGCACGCGACGCCCTCGCCGTCGGGCCCGTTGAGATCGTCGCACCAGGGATAGCCGCTCGCCAGCGCAGCATCGCGCAGGCCGCGGTCGATCGGGCCCCATGTGTCAGGCGGTGCGCGGTAGACCGGAAGCGGCCCGCCGCGACCATGCCCCTCGCGATCGCCGAGCGTGAGATCGTCCTCGATTACCGCGAACAGCGGCATGATGTCCTTGGCCGACCATCCCGTGCAGCCATTGGCCGCCCATTCGTCGAACGCATCGGCCACACCGCGGATCGCGATCTGGCCGTTCATCATCGAGCTGCCGCCCAGTCCCTTGCCACGCCAGTAGAAGCGCATGTCCTGCCCCGCGACGCGGCGGGACATCAACTGCGGCCACTGCCATTTCTCCTGGTAGGCGCGATCGTGGATGATCGGAATCGGGTTGGGCGTCACGATCTCCCAGGGCGCGTCGTCCGCGCGCCAGTCCGCGCCGGCTTCCAGCAGCAGGACCCGTGTCCGGGATTCTTCCGACAGGCGCGCAGCCACGGCTGCTCCCGCGGAGCCGCCGCCGACCACAATGACGTCATACATGGACTGAATTCTCGCTGTTCTCAGGCACCGCGACCATCACGCCAGCTTGCGCTCCCGGACGCGATCCGTGAAGCCCTCGAAAACTCAGGCCACCAGCATGCCGACGCAGAGCTGCGGCGCGTCCTCGGCAACGAGGCAGGAGGCGACGGCAATCACCTCGCGCGCCGATTTCCAGGCGCCGCCGCCGCCGGCCGGGCCATTGGTGTAGAGCGTCTCAACCTCGTTCCCGATGCGGACCGCCTCCGCCATCGTCTCGGTCCGTCCGGCGACGCGAACGCGCACCTCGTAGGGCTCCGCGCCGTGTGCGCGATCGTCGCCATGCAGCGCATTCAGCCCGATCAGGTCGCAGCGCAGCTCGTTCACCGCCACGCCGGTGAGCGCGAGACGCTCCCTGACGATATCCAGCGCGAGGCGGCCGCGCGCCACCGCGCCAGGGCCGGCATAGGAGATCTGCCCCTCGCCGACATAGGAATCGAGATAGCCGACCGAGGTCTTCAGCAGTCCGGTCTTCGGCCGGCCGCGACCGCCGACCACCCTGACCCGGTCCGGACCAAGCTCCTCGACGGTCACGTGCGAGAAATCCGCCACGACATCGGGCTGGAAATATTGCACGGGATCGTGGATCTCGTAGAGCAGTTGCTCCTTCACGGTCGCCGGCGTGACGCAGCCGCCGGAGCCCGCGACCTTGGTCACGACCAGTTCTCCATCCTCGCGCACCTCGCCGATCGGGAAGCCGAGCCGGGCGAGATCAGGAACGTCTTTCGCTCCGGGATCCGCGAAATAGCCGCCGGTGATCTGGCCGGCGCATTCGAGCAGATGACCGACGACGGTGCCCTGCCCGAGCCGGTCCCAATCATCCAGGGCCCAGCCGAACTCATGGATCAGAGGTCCGAGAAAGAGCGCCGGATCGGCGGCGCGCCCGGTGATCACGACATCGGCTCCGGCCGCGAGCGCCTCCGCGATCGCGCCCGCCCCGACATAGGCGTTGGCCGAGACGACCCGATTGCCGAGGGCCCGGATCGTGTCGCCGGTGTCGAGCACGACATCCGCTGTTTTCAACGGCTCCAGAACGTCGTCGCCAGTCACGGCCGCGATCTTCAGCCCCGTCAGTTCAAGCTGCCGCGCAATGGCGCGGGTGGCTTCGGCCGCGGCGACCGGATTGGCCGCGCCCATGTTGGTGACGATACGGACCTTGTTGGCGCGGCAGATCGGCAGCACTGCCTGCATGCGCGCCGCCAGCAGCGGATCATAGCCGGCAGCCGGATCCTTCATGCGCGCCTGCTGCGCCAGCGCGATCGTGCGCTCCGCCAGGCACTCGAACACGAGATAGTCGAGGACGCCCTTCGCTGCGAGTTCCACCGCGGGCTCGATCCGGTCGCCGGAATAGCCCGCTCCGGCGCCGATCCTGATGCTCCGCATCGGCCGCTCCTCCTGACATCATGCGCCGTTCGTCGGCTTCTGCCGGCTACACTAGCGGCCGCGATCCGACCTTGCCAGCGTCCGCACAAGACGGTCAGGCATGCTGCCAATCCGCGAGCGCCAGCGTCGGGGCCTCGCCGCTCGCCGTGCATGCGACGGCAACGGCCGTGTGCTCGTCGGCCCAGCACCATCGCTGGCCGCCGGCGCGCTTGGCCGCATAGAGCGCGCGATCGGCCTGGTCGAGCAGCGCTTCGGTGTCCGCCTGCCGATCCTCGGTGACCAGGATGCCGGCGCTGGCGCCGATCTGAACGCGCGTTCCAGCCAGCGTGAAGGGTTGCGACAACGCCGTCACTGTCGCTTGCGCGAACGCGAGCGCGGCGTCACGTCCCACCGCAGGCAGCAGCAGCATGAATTCGTCACCGCCGAACCGCGCCGCCAGGCCGGTTTCGCCGAGGCAATCCTGCAGACGTGCGCCGACCTGGCACAGCAGTTCGTCACCGGCCTGATGGCCGAACCGATCGTTGACGAGCTTGAAGCCATCGAGATCGACCGCGATGATGGCGACGGGGCGATCGCAACGGCCGAGCGCGGCGATGAACGCGGCGCGGTTCGGCAGACCGGTGAGGAAATCGCGCAGCGCCTGCCGCGCCAAGGCCTGCTGCGCCGTGATCCGCTCGGTGAAGGCGGCCGTGAGTCGATAGGACGTTCCGCGCAGCGTGATCCAGAACAGCACCACCATGCCGGCGCCCATCCGGTAGACCGGCTCGGGCTGCATCAGGCAGGCGATGACGGTCGGGATCAGCAGCACCGCCGATGAGGTCATGACGATCCATGGGCTGACGCGCGACACGATGCCGACGCAGAAGGCCATCGACAGGCCGAAGCACATCCAGATGCCGGGCCCGTCGCCGATCTGGAACGCACGGGCCGACAGCGCACCGACGGCCAGACCGAAGGCGGCGGCGCCGAGGCCGTAGAGGCGTTCCCAGCGAATGATGGCGTCGTGATCGAGCCGATCGAAGCGCGCGGCGAACATCCGCAGCTTGACCACACGAAGGGCGCCGATCACCAGCAGCGCCACCGTGATCGCAGCGTAGCCCGGATCGCGCGCAACCCAGGCCATCACGCTGCCGATCACGACGGCGGCGGCCGAGATCGTCCCGACCAGCGGCATCGAGCTGTACAGCAGATGCGCCAGATCGCGACGAATGTCCGGGTCCAATCGATGCATCGCAATTCCAGTTCGCCGAGCGCGCGCACTCTCGTACCCACGCCTTAACGAAATCTCGCTGCATCCGCGAAGGGCTGCCATGCGCGGCGGATGCTTAAGAGACCCTCACCGCGACGATGACAATGCGAGTGGATACAATGCGAATGATGGTGCGCGCATGACCGATGCCGGCGCCGGATCAGCTCGCCCAATTGTCTCGGAATTCGCCGAACAGCGTGATGCCGCCGCATGCATAGATCGTCTGACCCGTGATGTAGCTCGCTTCGGACGAGGCGAGAAAGGCGAACACGCCGGCGATCTCTTCCGGGCTCGCCACCCGCCCCATCGGAATGTGGGACTCGACCGCCGCGCGCTTGGCCGGGTCCCCGGTCCAGGCCGCGTTGATCGGCGTATCGACGGCGCCCGGCCCGACCGAATTGACGCGGATGCCGCGCCCGGCGAATTCGAGCGCCAGCGTCCGCGTAAGGCCCGCCATCGCGCTCTTGCTGATCGAATAAGCGAGATAGCCGGGCTTTGGAATGATCTGGTGCACGCTCGACGTATTGATGATGTTGCCGCCGCCGCGCGCGACGAAATGCGCCAGCGCATGGCGCGCGCAGAGCACGGCGCCGTTGAGGTTGACCTCGAGGATCTTGCGATACGCGTCGACATCGAGCGCATCGCTGGGCGATTCCCGCTGGAAGCCGGCATTGTTGACTAGGCAGTCGAGCCTGGGCCAGCGCTTCAGCACCGTCTCGAACATCTCGGCGATCTCGGCCTCGACGCCGATGTCGGCCTTCACGGCGAAATGATCACGTGCGCCGTGACCGTGAGCGGCGGAGGCCGCCTGCACCAGCGCCAGGGTTTCGTCGCCGGAGGGCGACGGACCGCCGAAATTGATCGCGACATGCGCGCCCTCCTCGGCAAAGCGCACCGCGATCGCGCGGCCGATGCCTTGGGCCGCACCGGTCACCAGCGCGTAATGCCCGACCAGGCGCGATGGCTGCTGCATGAGTTCCTCCGGGGATCTGTTGACGCTCGAAACGGCGATCGAGGATCACCATACGATCATCTGCTCCGGCCATCTGTTATCCACACGGATGCGCTCCTTCAAGACCGGTCCGCATCGGACGAACGGGGGCATCGGTGCAGTAGAGCTTGGATCGCGACGGTGCCCGCGAATTCAGGGCGCACATCGAGCATTCGCTGCGGCGTCGCCCACGGGACCATTGCGGAAAAGTTACCGCGAGCTTGGTGCCCGTTGCCGATTTTCCCGGCGTTTACAACATCAGGGTGCAGGGCGGCACTGAGCCCAAATATACGTATCTGAGTTGCACATCCGACGGCGAGACAGTCAACCTGATCGCCGAGGACGATCTCAGCGGGCGGCAGCGTTGGCGGTTCGTTCCCGCAGATCTGCCGATCTGCGAGTACGACCAGATCATCGTGGTCGGTGGGACCAGTGGCGGCCGCGTCTATCTGAGTTGCACCTCGGACGGCAAACAGGTGAACCTCATCAAGGATGATGATGGGTCCGGGCGGCAGCGCTGGCAAGCGCAGAAGATCCAGACCTGAAGTTCAGGCCATCCCTCTTCAGCTACAGGCTCCCGCCGCAGCGGCAGCCTCACCTCGGACGACCCCGTCCAAGGCATACGCGCTGGACTTCGCGATACAACGCGATACGGTCAATCCCGCAGGCGGTCGTCGACATCGCCTGCGGCGCTGCTTGTCCGCACTTCGTCGACAGCGAGTCCTCGGACGTTCGCGACGAAGACCCGTGGCCGGCGCGCGGGCCAACGAGCGGCAAGCGAGTCCTTCATGTATCTCGGCATCGATCTTGGAACATCCGCGGTCAAGACGATCATCGTCGATGACGCGCAGCGCGTCGTTGCGAGCCGCAGCCGCGCCTTGACGATGGACGTTCCTCGACCGGGCTGGGCCGAGCAGGACCCCGCCGCGTGGATCGCCGCGGTGTTCGCCACGCTCGATGCGCTGAAGGCCGATCAACCCGGCGCGTTGGCGGCGGTGGACGCCATCGGCCTGTCGGGCCAGATGCATGGCCCGGTGCTGCTCGATGCCGCGATGAATCCGTTGTGGCCCTGCATTCTCTGGAACGACGGCCGATCGGAGCGGGAATGCGTTGCGCTGGAACAGCGCTGGCCGGCGCTGCGCACGATCACCGGCAACAAGGCGATGCTCGGCTTCGCCGCGCCGAAGCTGATGTGGATCGCGGCGCACGAGCCCGAGATCTTCGCGGCCACGCGGCTGGTTCTGCTGCCGAAGGCCTATGCCCGGCTGGTGCTGACGGGCGACGTGATCGAGGACATGTCCGATGCGTCCGGCTCGCTCTGGCTCGATGTCACCAGGCGCGACTGGTCGGACGAGGGCCTGGCCGCCACGGGCCTGACGCGCGCACAGATGCCGCGCCTCGTCGAAGGCTGCGCGCCGGCAGGCCGGTTGCGCAGTGATCTCGCGGAACGCTGGGGCATGACAAAGCGTCCCGCCTTCGCGGGCGGCGCCGGCGACAACCCGGCCGGTGCCGTCGGCATCGGTGCTGTCAGGCCGGGCGCCACGTTCATCACGCTCGGCACGTCCGGCGCGGTGATCACGCCGGTCGACACCGTCACGGCCAATCCTGGGCGCATCGTTCACACCTTCTGTCACGCCATCCCTGCGATGTGGCTGCAGGCTGGCGCGATGCTGTCGGCGGCCTCATGCCTCGCCTGGGTCGCGCGGCTGCTCGGCGCGAGCGAGACCGAGCTGCTTGCGCCGCTGGGCACCCGGCCCGCCACGCCGTCGCCGGTCAGCTTCCTGCCCTATCTCGCAGGCGAGCGGACGCCGCATGACGATCCCCATGTCCGCGGCCTGCTCGACGGCCTGAGCCATGCGACAGACCGCAGCGCCATCGTCCAGGCGGTGCTCGAGGGCGTTGCCTTCGCGCTGGCCGACTGCCGCGACGCGCTGACGGAAACCGGCCTCGTAATTGCCGAAGCGGATGCGATCGGCGGCGGATCGCGCTCGGACCTTTGGCTGGCGATCCTGGCGAATGTCCTCGACCTCCCCATTCACCGGCTGACCGAGGGCGAGACCGGCGCCGCCTTCGGCGCGGCGCGGCTGGCGCGTCTGGCCGTCACCGGCGAGGACATTAGTGCCGTCTGCACGCCGCCGGCGCGCGTGCAGACCTTCGCTCCGGACATCACGCTGTCGGCAGCCTATGCCGAGCGGCGGCCGCGCTGGCGACGGCTCTATCGTCGGCCGAGCTAAGCGCATCTCCAGAGGACCACCGTCGCGGTGACGCGTCGCGGCAGCGTCTCTTTCATATTGTATTCGGCAACAGCCTCTAGTTTAATGACCTCCCCGCGCCAGCGATCAACGAGCCGCGGACGACAAGACGACGTGCATTGGGAGGCACGATGAGCGGTCCGATCCTCGAGATGCGCGGGGTGTCGAAGTCATTCTTCACCATCAAGGCGCTGCACAAGGTCGACCTCACCGTCTACGCTGGCGAAGTCCATGCGCTGATGGGCGAAAACGGCGCCGGCAAATCCACTTTGATGAAGATTCTCTCCGGCGCCTATCGCCCGGATCCAGGCGGTGAGATCCGCATCGAGGGCCGGCCGGTGCGCATCGAAGGGCCGATGGGCGGCCGCAACGCCGGCATTTCGATCATCTACCAGGAGTTGTCGCTGGCGCCGAACCTGACGGTCGCCGAAAACATCTATCTCGGCCGCGAGCTGTCGCAGAGCGGCCTGCTCGCGCGCAGCACCATGCGCGAGGGCGCTGGACCGATCCTGGACCGGCTCGGCGCCGATTTCACAGCCTCCACCTTGGTGGCCGAATTGTCGATGGGCCAGCGCCAGCTGGTGGAGATTGCCCGCGCGCTGCATGCACGATCCAAGATCCTGATCATGGACGAGCCGACGACCTCCCTGTCCGCCGGCGAAAGCGAGAAGCTGTTCGCGCTGATCCGCCAGTTGCGCGCCGAGGGACTCGCCATCATCTACATCTCGCATCGCATGGACGAGGTCTATGCGCTCGGCGACCGCGTCACCGTGCTGCGCGACGGAAGGCTGGTCGGCTCGCTCGACAAGCCGGAGATCTGCGCCGACAGCATCGTCCGCATGATGGTCGGCCGCGACGTGTCGTCGTTCTACAAGAAGGACCACGACCCGCACGCCAAGCGTGATCGCGCGGTGCTCAGCGCCGTCGATCTCGGCGACGGCCATCGCGTCAAGAATTGCTCGCTGACCGTTCATGCCGGCGAGGTGGTCGGCCTCGCCGGGCTGATCGGCGCCGGACGCACCGAGCTCGCTCATCTCATCATCGGCGCCGCGCCGAAGACGACCGGACACATCGAGCTCGACGGTGAGAAAGTCAGCATCGACACCCCGCGCGATGCGCTCGATGCCGGCATCGCCTATCTCACCGAGGACCGGAAGGCGCTCGGACTGTTTCTCGACATGTCCTGCGCCGACAACATCAACCTCGCCGTGATCGGACGCGACGCGAAGCTCGGCGGCATTCTCGACCGCGACAAGGCACGCGCACGCGCCGACGAAGCGTTCGCCGCGCTCGGCATCCGCGCCCCCAATCCCGGCGTCACCGTCGGCGGCCTCTCGGGCGGCAATCAGCAGAAGGTGCTGCTGTCGCGCCTGCTCGCGACCGCGCCGAAGGTCCTGATCCTCGACGAGCCGACCCGCGGCGTCGATGTCGGCGCCAAATCCGAGATCTATTCGATCATCGACAATCTCGCCAAGTCCGGCACTGCAATCCTGGTGATCTCGTCCGACCTGCCGGAGATTCTCGGCATCTGCGACCGCGTCCTCGTGATGCGCTCCGGCCATCTCGCGGGCGAACTGCAACAGAGCGCAGCATCACCCATCACGCAGGAAGACATCATGGCGCTGGCCACAGGGATGGAGCACGTCGATGCCTGACAACAGCCAAGCTCAAGCCAAGGTGGCCCCGGCGCCCGTCGTGCCGGCCGCGTCCGACAACAAGCCGCAGCGCATCCGAACGGCGGTCCGCGCCGCTGGCATGCTGCCGGTGCTGCTGATTCTGTGCCTCGGCTTCCATTTTCTGGCCGACGGGCGCTTCTTCACAGGACAGAATCTCGGCATCGTACTGCAGCAGGCGGCCGTCAATACCGTGCTCGCAGCCGGCATGACCTTCGTCATCCTCACCGGCGGCATCGATCTGTCGGTCGGCTCGATCCTGGCGGCGGCGGCGATGGCCGGGTTGACGATGTCCAAGCTGCCCGAGTTCAGCACGCTGTGGCTCCCGGCCGCGGTGCTGACCGGTCTCGCCTTCGGCATCATCAACGGTGCCCTGATCGCGCTGCTGCGGCTGCCGCCCTTCATCGTAACCCTGGGATCGCTCACCGCCGTGCGCGGGCTGGCGCGATTGATGGGCAGCGACACGACGGTCTTCAATCCATCCATTCCCTACGCCTTCATCGGCAACGCCTCGCTGACGATCATCCCCGGCGTCGTATCGATCCCCTGGCTGTCGGTGATCGCGCTGCTGGTGATCCTCGGCTCCTGGCTGATCCTGCGCCGGACCGTGCTCGGCGTGCACATCTATGCCGTCGGCGGCAATGAGAGTGCGGCGCGGCTGGCCGGCATCAAGGTCTGGGCGGTGCTGATCTTCGTCTACGGCATGTCCGGCCTGCTCGCCGGCCTCGGCGGCGGCATGCAGGCGGCGCGGCTCTATGCGGCGAACGGCCTGCAACTCGGCCAGTCCTATGAGCTCGACGCCATCACCGCGGTCATTCTCGGCGGCACATCGTTCGTCGGCGGCATCGGCTCGATCTGGGGCACCTTGGTCGGCGCCCTCATCATCGCGGTGTTGTCGAACGGGCTCATCTTGGTCGGCGTGTCCGACATCTGGCAATACGTCATCAAGGGCCTCGTGATCATCGGCGCCGTCGCGCTCGACCGCTACCGGCTGCAGGGCTCGGCCCGCACCTGAGACAATGTGGCGGGCGCCACCGGGGCCCGCCGCAACGCATTCTTCCACGGCCACTGGTCCGCCGTGCGTAGACGAACAGGAAGGACCAGGGAGGAAACACATGGTCAAGTCGATGTTATCAGCCGGTGCCGCGCTGGCGCTCGTGATGAGCTCCGCGCCATCATCGGCCAAGGAGCTGAAATCGATCGGCGTGTCGCTGGGCTCGCTCGGCAATCCGTTCTTCGTCGCGTTGTCGAAGGGCGCCGAGTTCGAGGCCAAGAAGACCAATCCCAACGTCAAGATCACCGCCGTGGGCTTCGAATACGACCTCGGCAAGCAGGTCACGCAGATCGACAATTTCATCGCCGCCGGCGTCGACATGATCCTGCTCAACCCCGGAGATCCCAAGGCGATCGGCCCCGCGATCAAGAAGGCGCAGGCGGCCGGCATCCTCGTCGTCGCGGTCGACACGGCGGCCGAGGGCGCCGACGCCACTGTGACCACCAACAACGTGCAGGCCGGCGAGATCTCGTGCCAGTACATCGTCGACAAGCTCGGCGGCAAGGGCGACGTCATCATCGAGAACGGGCCGCAGGTGTCGGCGGTGATCGACCGCGTCAACGGCTGCAAGAGCGTGTTCGCCAAGGCCCCCGGCATCAAGGTGCTGTCGAGCGACCAGGACGGCAAGGGCTCGCGCGAGGGCGGCCTCACGGTGACGCAGGGCTATCTCACCCGCTTCCCGAAGATCGACGCCATCTTCGCCATCAACGATCCGCAGGCGATCGGCACTGATCTCGCTGCGCGCCAGCAGCAGCGCACCGGCATCATCATCACCGCGGTCGACGGCGCCCCCGACATCGAAGCCGCGCTGAAGGATCCGGCCTCGCAGCAGATCCAGGCCTCGGCCTCGCAGGATCCGTTCTTCATGGCCCGCCGCGCCGTGCAGATCGGCGTCGGCCTGCTCAATGGCCAGAAGCCGGCCTCGACGGTCGAGCTGCTGCCCTCCAAGCTGATCACGCGCGACAATGTCGGCGAGTACAAGGGCTGGACCTCGGAGCGGAAGGAATAGGCAGCGTCTGCTCATGTGACATTTCGGCGACGCCGCCCTCACGGGGCGGCGTCTTGCTTGGGACGATCAGTCGACCGAGGATGCGACGCGCAGGCGAGCAGAACGCGCGAGTCGGACTCGCGCCTCGGCGCGAGATGTGGCAAAGAAGGCCTCGACGGAGGAATTCAACCTGCGCGGGCGGGGGTCTTGGACTTGCGGTTCCTCCCAATGGGACGGATGCCGATGGCTACGAAGCTCGATGACCTCTTGCCTGCGATCATCAAGACCGGCAATGCCGGCCTCAAGAAAGGCGAGATCGACAAGAAGTTCGTCGGAAAATCCAAGGAACGAGCGGCCGAACTCCGCGACAGGCTGACTACCCTGGTGCGAGATGGCGAGGTCCGAGGTCCCTTCAAATCTGGCCGGTCGCTGTACTATTTTGGTTCCGGATACGGCCCCTCCGTCGAGACCGCGAGCCAGGCCATCGCGAAGCTGATCGCGTCCTCCGGGGTCAAGCTGATCTCGAAGCCCAGCCTCGAAAAGAAGGTTACCGGGATGAACAAGAAGTTCTTCGCCGATGGCCTCAAGCTCGCCACCTCCAGCCGGGCGATCGTCGAACTGACCTGCGGCAAGTCGAAATATTTCCTGCATCGCGACGTCGCCGCGGACTATTTGGGTTTCGATGATAGCGCGTCCGAGCTTCAGCGTACACCGCGGCCCGCCGACGGCGTGCCGGTTTCGGCGCTCACGCTGGACGACGTTTTGCCCGCCTATCGTCGGCTCAAGGCCGAACAGGGCGGATTCTCGGCCGTGAAGATCTACGACCTGATGAAGACAGTCGATGGATCGAAGGAAGAGCTGCATCGTCTGCTGATCGAGGAAACGAAGTCGGGACGCGTCACGATCCACCCGACAACCACAGCCGACCTACCCCGGGAGGAAATGGAGGCAGGCATCCGTCTTGCCGGCTTTCCCGAGCCGTTCGTCACCGTCGTCGTCAAGAACGAGTCATGACGAACGCCTACGCCGAGATGCAGGTCAATCCGTTCGAGGATGCGATCGTCCGCGAGCCGCGCGAAGTGTCGTTCTCCGTCAAGGGACTCAACGACGCGCCGCTCAATCGGCTTCTGGCGAGATCTCGACGCGCTGGACGCGGGCGAACTGCCTCGTAGCAGTCCCGCCAAGCCCGACCGGGCGCAGCTCGTCGTTTCGCCGGATCGCGGCTATGGAAAATCGCATCTCCTGGGGCGGCTGTTCACGGCGCTCGGCCGCAGAGCCACCAAGGTCTATCTTCGTCCGTTCCAGGATCCTTACAAGGCCTGGCAATCAATTCTGCTCCTCACCGTGCAGGAGCTCGATCGTCCAGACGATGAAACAGGTGATACGCCGAGCCAGCTCAAATCTCTTGCGGTCGGGACGTTGGCGCATATCGTCGCCGACTTTGCCCAGAACGGAATCCCTGAGATCACCCCGGCGGTACCGGCGCTGCGACATCTCGCAGCCGGAACGCTGCCCGTATCCGAAATGCCGAGCAGGCTGGCCTGGCTTGGCAGCCTCTTTTCCGATACGGGCCCGATCAACCGCCTGGCCGGACTCTTGAGGAAGCGACACATCGACCTGCATGGGCAGGAGAAAGCGTGGCTGAATATCCTCGTCGCCTGCGCGTTCGATGACGCCGATGGCGAGCGCCGACAAGCGGCACTCAAATGGCTGCGGGCCGACCCGCTGGAGACGGAGGAAGTCGAACGGCTTCGGCTGGATCAGGCCGACAACGACGGGCGCGGCGACGTCACCCCGCAGGAAATCAATGCCCTGAGCTTTCGTCGCCTGCAGGGCCTATGTCAGCTCGCATCCTATTATCGTCCATTCGTGTTCTGCTTCGACCAGACCGAATGCTACGCAAGTGATCCGCTGCTGATCAAGGCGCTCGGAAACTGCATCGAGCAGCTCTATGCCGAGCTTCGCAATCATCTCACGGTCGTCACCGCCAATCAAAGAAACTGGGTCGCCGACATCAAGCCGCATCTGGAGCCTCCTCATCGCGACCGCTTCACGCCCGAAATCTCGCTTGAAGGCATCAACAAGGAAGGGGCGCGCGAGCTGATCGAGGCACGCCTGAAGGGTTGCGGGATGTCGGCCAAGGACATCACGCGATTTTTCGCCGGCAAATGGCTCGATGAGCCGTTCGAGACCCTCACGGAGCTTGGGGTCCGCGCGCTCCTGATGCGTGCGGAGGAACGATTCAGGGGTCTGGCGCGTCCAGATGCGGCTGCGCCTCCCGGACCCACCCTCGACGACCTCTTCCAGCTCGAACTCAACGGCATCCGTTCCCAGAAGGCGCTGCAGGCCTACAATCAGGACTGCCTGATGTGGTTCGCCAAGGACGTCGGCCAGGCCATGACCGGCGTGAAGGTCACGCGGACGTCGGGACGACGCTACTTCTCGTTCGAATGGAACTGGCCGGACCGCAGCGTCTATTTCGCCTTCGAGGGCGGCGACCATTGGCGGCGCTGGAAGGCGATTGCCGACGAAGCCATTGCGATAGCCAAGGCGCAGAGCAAGACGCAAGGCGAGCGCCGCATTCTCGCCTATGTGTTCCGCACGCCGGATCTCGCCCGCGTGCCGCGGCCGTCATGGGCGGTCGCGAAGGAGACCATGGACCAAGCCAGCAGCCACGGCTTTCGCATCGTCGAATTGACGGCCGATCAGGTCTGCGAGCTTCATGCTGCGCGCGAGCTCTATTCCAACGCGCTCCAGGGCAACATTGCCTTCTCCGGCAGCGCGACGCTGGCCTGGCTACAGACCCGGTTCGCGCCGTTCCTCTCCGACATCGCCGCCGCAGGACTGCCGATCAAGGTCCGGAGCGTCGATGCCGGCGGACCGGCCGCGAAGAAGCCGCCGAAAGCCGAGCAGATCAACGCCTCGTCCGGCAGCCTCGACGGCGACACTCTGCGCCGCGTGCTCGAGATCGTCCGCGAGCAGCGCATCGTCGACATCTCCGTCGTCCTCGACCAGCTCGGGCGCGCGGAGCTGCGCGATCCGCTCTTGCGCAGCGTCGAGGCGCATCCCAATCTCAAGGCCCATCCGGGGCCCAAGACCATCTTCCTGCAATGGCGCATCACAGCATAACGGCGACCGAGCTCACCTTCGCCGTGCTCGATCCGGAATGGCGCGCCCGGTGGCTCCGGGGCGAGAAGCCGTCGACAAAGAGCTTCGCGCCGGCGGGAACGGCGCGGGCGATGGGCGTGCAGTTTCACAAGGAGGTCGAGACGCTGGTCGGCTGGCTGACGGCCCGCACCAGCCTGAAAGCGGCCGCGCGGATCGAGACGGTCGATGCCCTGGTCGATCACGTCTGGACCACCTCTTTGCAGGACCTGACGGACAAGCTGTTCGCGGCCGGGCGCGGCGAGGATGCTGCCGCGTTCACCGAGCGCATGCGCCATTTCTGCGCGCGCCTGATCGCGCTGAGGCAGCAGACCCCCAGCTTCGAGAACTGGCAGGATCTCTTCGTCGGAGCCGAGCAGGACCTGACGCGCATTGCCGTGCCGGTCGGCGACAGCATCGTGGAAATCCGCGGCCGGGTCGATGCCATCCGCATTCATCCGGAACGTCATCTCGAGGTCGTGGACTACAAGCTGAGTCAGGGCGCGCGGCAGAAGGCCGACCTCGTGCAGCTCGCGATCTATGCGCATCTGCTGCCGATCTGGCGGCCGGGCTGCGAATTCTCCGGCACGCTGGAATATTATCTGCCTGCGTTCCAGGAAGTGGCGGTAGCTCCGGACGAGCTGAGAGACATCTTCACCGGCATGGTCGCGCCGGTGCTGCAGGAGATGTTCGGCGGCAAGCGAAACTTGGCGCGCGCCTCGGCTGAGATCGCCGCGCCGAAGGCGACAAGAACCTTGCCAGCCGAAGAGAATGGCCGCGCCGCCACGGGCTCGGACCCCAGCGCGTTGGGCCGAGCCGTCACCGAGGCCTTCCGCAGCTTCAATCTGGCCGTCGACTGCGCCGATGTCATCGAGGGACCTCAGTTGATCCGGCTGCGGCTCACGCCCGGCCCCGGCGTCAAGGTGTCGTCGCTCGCCAATCGCGCCGCGGACCTGCAGGTGAAGCTCGGTCTCGCCGAGCCGCCGCTGATCAAGGCCGGCAAAGGCTTCGTGATCCTCGACCTGCCGCGGCCCGATCCGAAGCCCTGCCTGCTGACGGACGCGCTGGCGGGACCGCTCGCCTCCGCTCTGAAAAGCACGGTGAGCTTTCCGGTCGGCATCGACGTCGAAGGCAACCCGATCGTGGCCGATTTCGCCGATCCCAACACCTGTCACGCGCTGGTCGCGGGCTCCACCGGCAGCGGCAAGAGCGAATGGCTGAAGGCCATGGTCGCCAGCATGCTGCTGCGCAACTCGCCGGAGCAGGTCAAGATCGCGTTGATCGATCCGAAGATCCTGACCTTCTCCGGCGTCGGCGGCAGCCCCTATCTGTGGCGTCCGGTCGCCACGACGCTCGCCGAGGCGCTCAGGATTCTGCGCGACGCCGTCAAGGAAATGGATGCGCGCTATCAGGTTCTGAATGCTGCCGGCGTCGTCAATCTCGGCGACTACATCAAGGCGGGGAAGGCCGACCTGCCATTTCTCGTGCTCATCTTCGACGAGTTCGCCGACCTGATCCTGGCCGGACGCGACGACAAGAAGGAGTTCGAGGCGCTCGTCGCGCGCATTGCCGGCAAGGGCCGCGCCGCCGGCATCCATCTGGTGCTGGCGACCCAGCGCCCCGACCGCGCGGTCGTCACCGGCCTGATCAAGTCCAATCTTCCGTTGAAGGTCTGCCTCAAGGTCGCCAACGCCGTCAACGCCCAGATCGTGCTCGACGAGCAAGGCGCTGAGAGCCTGTTCGGCAAGGGCGACCTGCTGTGCGACCTCGGTCGCGGCCTGGTGCGGGCGCAGGGCCTGTTCATTCCACAGCAGGAATTCCTCGCTGCGCTCGGGCGGGAATAGGACCGCGCTCATTGAGCGCCTTGTCGCGTTGGCGACAAGACTCCTCCCTTTGTCCCGCTTTCCGCTGGTCCGGAACTTGCGTGAGCCTGCCTGACGGCATCAATCAGCAGGCAATCCGAATGGCTTTCACCGCAGTCTGTCCGACAAGCGCCATGGCCGAAGGCGGCATGGGTCTGTACCACGTCGGCAAGAAGAGCGTGCTGCTGCTCTGGCCCCGCGGCGGCGAGCTGAAGGCCTATCGCGGCCGCTGCCCGCATGCCGACGTGCCGCTGACGGACGCAACCTTCGACGGCCGGACGATCACCTGCCCACACCATCAATGGGGCTTCGACGGCGTGAACGGCAAATGCGTCACCCATCTCGTCCGCAACGCGCTGCACGCCTACCCGCTGCAGGTCGAGGGTGATGAGATCCAGGTCGATGTCGGGCCGGTGAAGCCGGCTCGCGCCGCCAACTGATCAAGCCAGGACCGGCCGCGGGCGCTCGGCGCTCGCGCAGCGGACACTTGGCTGCCACGCTGCGCCGGCTATCCGGTCGCCATCAGCCGCTTCATGAACTGGTCAACCTCACGACGCAGCGTCTCGACCTCACCATGGACCCGCTCGGAGGCATTGTTGACCCGCGCCGCGATCCGGCCGGTGTCGGCGGCAGCGCTGCTGATCGCGCCGACATTGGAGGCGACCCGTGCCGTGCCGGATGACGCTTCCTGAACGTTGTGCGCGATGTCTTGCGTCGCCGCCGCCTGCTGGTCGACCGCGGCCGAGATGGTGGAAGCGATCTCGTCGATCTCGGCGATCGTTCGCGCGATCGCCTCGACCGCCGCGACCGACGTGGAGGTCGAGTGCTGCATCTCGTTGACCTTGGCGCTGATCTCTTCAGTCGCCTTGGCGGTCTGATCGGCGAGGCTCTTGACCTCGGCCGCAACGACGGAAAAACCGCGCCCGGCGTCGCCGGCCCGCGCCGCCTCGATCGACGCATTCAGGGCCAGGAGATTGGTCTGTTCGGCGATCTCGCTGATCAGCTTGATCACGTCGCCGATCCGAACCGCCGCATTGGCAAGTTCGCGGATCTCCCCGCCGGCACGGTTGGCCTCGCCGACCGCACGCCCGGCGCTTTCGGTGGAGCGTGAAACCTGCCGGCCAATCTCGGCGATCGAGGACGCGAGCTGATCGGCCGCGCCGGCCGCCGTCTGAACATTGGACGACGCGCGCCCGGAGGCCGCGATCACATCCTCGGTCTGGCGGCTGGTTTCCGTCGCGGCCGTCGCGACGTGGCCGGCATCGGACTCGAGATCCTCCGCTGCACCGACGAGGCTGACGACGATCTGATCGAGTTGGGTTCCGAATTGCCGTGCCAGACCCGCAATGTCGACCACCCGGCGGCCGAGGCTGTCGGTGCCCTGGTTGATGATCGCCGCGGACCGGCGGAATGCGCCAGGCAGGCCTCGCACCATGATCTTGCGGAAATGCTTGCCTCGGCTGGCATAGTCCATCGACGCCGACGCTTCGCGCACGAAGGCGTCGGTGATGTCGAGCATGTCGTTGATCGATTTCTGCAACAAACCGATGTCGCCGTGCTGGCGCCGGCTCAGCACCCGCGGCTCGAGATTGCCTTTGGCCGCGCTGTGACACACCATGGCCGCCTCTGCGACCACGGCGGCCGCCACCCGCAGCTGCCACAGGGCAAGGCCGAGGAGCAGCGCGACCGCGATGAGCAGCGCTCCGCCCGCGGCGGGCGGGGTCGCGCCGGCGACGAGGAGCCAGGCCAGCCCGCCGAGTGCCAGTAGCGCCGCGGCCGCGATCGCGATCTGCGCCTTAGAGAGAGAGCACGAACTCATCATATTCAACGCCTTGTTGTTTGATCACCGCCACCATCATGTCAAAGCTTGCGCGCAGGCCGTCCTTGGCATTGGCGTGGCGCGCCTCTTCGTCGCACAGCGCCTTGTAGATCGACTTGAGCCGCTCGATCGGCGCACGCTCGGGTCTGCGGCGGTTGGAATGGTAGCCGATGATATTGCCCTGGTCGTCCAGCGTCGGCGTCACATGGGCGAGCACCCAATAATGGCTGCCGTCCTTGGCCAGGTTGACGACATAGGCGAAGATCTCGCGCTTGGCCTCCAGCGTGTCCCACAGCAGCTTGAAGACGCAGCGCGGCATCTCGGGATGGCGGATCAGGCTGTGGGGCGCTCCCAGAAGCTCGTCATAGCTATACCTGGCCATGCGAACGAAGACGTCATTGGCGTAGGTGATGCGTCCCTTGCAGTCGGTCTTCGAGACGATCAGGTCTTCTTCGCCGAGCATGTGCTCGATTCCCGTCGGCTGCACAATGTGGGCCATGGCTGGTCCTCCTTGCGGTCATCACGATGCGGGGCGGACAGACGGGATGTCCCGGCCGGTACGGACGGTCCGGTCGACGCGCTGGCGGAACCGGCGTCGTCCGGCATGCGGCCGGGTCGCCGGGACCCCATCGGCCGGCTTTCGTCGGCTCAGGAAAAGGCTGTCCGCCTCACCGGCCTCAATCTGACGTTAACTGTCAAACATCGCGTTAACCGGGAGCTCCGCCAAACTACAGAGACCGGCCGCGGCAGGGACGGGCCGGGCCGGCTCGATGGTCGGCGATGGGCCTGGACCGCTGGCTGGAGGATCGCATCGGCCGTCGCCTCGTCGGAAGATATGGCACAAGGACGAGGAGGTGCGTACGTGACGCCACGCAACCTCGTGAGACGCGCACGGGCCGGTCGGGGCGCTCATGCCCGACCGGCCCGGCGCCCCTGCCTCAGAAGAAGCCGAGCTTCTTCGGGCTATAGCTGACCAGCATGTTCTTGGTCTGCTGGTAGTGGTCGAGCATCACCTTGTGGGTCTCGCGTCCGACGCCGGACTGCTTGTAGCCGCCGAATGCCGCATGCGCCGGATAGGCGTGATAGCAGTTGGTCCAGACGCGCCCCGCCTGGATGTTGCGGCCGAAGCGGTAGCAGGTGTTGGCGTCGCGGCTCCACACGCCGGCACCCAGGCCGTAGAGCGTGTCGTTGGCGATCGCCAGCGCCTCGTCCTCGGTCTTGAAGGTCGTGACCGAGACCACGGGTCCGAAGATCTCCTCCTGGAACACGCGCATCTTGTTGTGCCCCTTGAACACCGTCGGCTTGACGTAATAGCCGCCGGCGAGCTCGCCGCCGAGCAGGTTGCGCTCGCCGCCGATCAGGAGCTGCGCGCCCTCCTGCTTGCCGATGTCGATGTAGGACAGGATCTTGGACATCTGCTCGGAGGAAGCCTGCGCGCCGATCATGGTCGCCGGATCGAGCGGGCTGCCCTGCACGATCGCGCCGACACGCTGCAGCGCGCGCTCCATGAAGCGCTCGTAGATCGATTCGTGGATCAGCGCGCGGCTCGGGCAGGTGCAGACCTCGCCCTGGTTGAGCGCGAACATCACGAAGCCCTCGATCGCCTTGTCGAGGAAGTCGTCATCCTCGGCACAGACGTCCTTGAAGAAGATGTTGGGCGACTTGCCGCCGAGCTCGAGCGTGACCGGGATCAGGTTCTGCGAGGCGTATTGCATGATCAGCCGCCCCGTCGAGGTCTCACCGGTGAAGGCGATCTTGGCGATGCGGTTGGAGGAGGCCAGCGGCTTACCCGCTTCGAGGCCGAACCCGTTGACGACGTTGAGCACGCCCGG
The DNA here is from genome assembly GCA_050641875.1 of Bradyrhizobium oligotrophicum. Lineage (GTDB taxonomy): Bacteria > Pseudomonadota > Alphaproteobacteria > Rhizobiales > Xanthobacteraceae > Bradyrhizobium > Bradyrhizobium oligotrophicum_B. Next base: position 3,073,398 of record CP192619.1, on the reverse strand, counting down.
CGGCAGCAGGTCGCCGACGATCTCCATCAGCACGAGGATCGAGGCCGGGGTCTGCTCGGCCGGCTTGAGCACGACGCAGTTGCCGGCGGCGAGCGCCGGCGCGAGCTTCCACGCCGCCATCAGGATCGGGAAATTCCACGGAATGATCTGGCCGACGACGCCGAGCGGCTCATGGAAGTGATAGGCGATGGTATCGTGGTCGATCTCGGCGATCGAGCCTTCCTGGGCGCGGATAACGCCGGCGAAGTAGCGGAAGTGATCGATGGCGAGCGGGATGTCGGCGGCGGTCGTCTCGCGGATCGGCTTGCCATTGTCCCAGGTCTCGGCGAGCGCGAGCTTGTCGAGATTGGCCTCCATGCGGTCGGCGATCCGGTTGAGGACCATCGCGCGCTCGGTGACGCTGGTGCGCGCCCAGCCGTCCTTGGCGGCATGCGCCGCATCGAGCGCGGCCTCGATGTCTGAGGCGTCGGAGCGCGCGATCTGGCAAACCGGCTGGCCGGTGATCGGCGAAATGTTGTCGAAGTACTTGCCGGCGTTGGGGGCCTTCCAGGCGCCGCCGATGAAGTTGTCGTAACGCGCAGCGAAAGGCGGCTTGAACGCCGCATTGACGTCAACCTTGGTCATCTCTCTCTCCCATTCACGCCGATGCACACGGCGTTGGAGAGAGGCTCGATCAAACCGGCGCGACAGACCAGAGGCCGGAACGAGCGCGTCCGAGGAAGTGTCGCAGTTCTGCGACATGTTGGCTGCGATTCGACACCCGCGGCCCGTTCACCGTTCGAGCCCGAGCCGCTTCATCTTCCGGTGCAGCGTGGCGCGCGACATGTCGAGCTCCTTCGCCGCCTTCGAGACGTTGCCGCCGGCGCGCGCCAGCGCGCGCTTCAGTACGGCGCGCTCGGCGGCGTCGATGTCGTCGCCCCCGGTGGTTGCGTCCTTGATCAGGTCGCCGGCCGGCAGTGGGCGCGCCAGCGCGGACGGAGACAGGTTGAGCGCCCGGCGCGCCGCCCGCGTGGCGCCGATGACGAGGTCGTTGCGATCGACCGCGAGCAGCGAGTTGATCTCGCGCTCGCTGTCCGGCGTCAGCACGATGCGGGCGTGCGGAAAGGCCTGGCGGAAATTCTCCGCCTCGATCAGCCTCGCGGCATCGGCGACGGTGGTCGCGATCAACCGGCTGAAGCCTTCGGTGAGATCGGCACGACAGGAGGAGACGTCGAGCGCGGCCTTGAGCTGACCGTGCTCGTCGAAGATCGGCGCGGTGGTGCAGAACAGGCGCGCGTTGCGCGACAGGTAGTGCTGATCGCGGTCGATGGTCAGCGGCCGCTTCTCGACCAGGCAGGTGCCGATGGCGTTGGTGCCCTCGTGCCGCTCGCTCCACACCGCGCCGGTCCACAGGCCCCAGGACTCGAAGGTGGCGTCGTCCCCGCGGGCGCCGCGGCGCTCGAGCACGGTGCCGTCGGCATCGGCGAGCAGCACCGAGCAGCCGACGCCCCCGACCGCCAGGAACAGCCGGTCGAGGCTTGCCTGCGCGATCGCGAGCAGCCGTCCGAGCCGGGCGCGCGCGTCTGCGACCTCGGCGGCCGTCAGGCGGGCCGGCAGCTTCGGTGTGGCGGGGTCGAGTGCATGGAGATGGCCGGAGCGCCGCCATGAGGCCGCGAGCGCCGAGACCGCCGGCGCGCCTTTGTGATCGGCCTTGCCGTCAGCGTCAGCCTTCGCTTCGCCCTTGGCCAAGGCCTCCAGGATGCGATCCGAATGGGCATTCCCGGGCGAACGCCCCATGTCCCTCCTCCCGGCTTTCCTGCGGCGATTGGCGCAGCTTATAATCAGATTAGCGCAACTACAGCACCGCGGTTTGACCGGCGTCAAGGGAACGGGGACTGGAGCGCCCCCTCCCCTTGGGTGGGGCAATTGCCTCCGCACCTATGCCCCGGACGACTACGGGGGTGTCGCAACGCTGCGACACTCCCCTGCCCGAACTGGACCGGGCGCGCCCAAACGGACCCGGTGCCTTAAAGCGCGTTAATCCCAAATCCGGATGGTTCCCGCACGCGCTTCGCACCGACGAACGTCATTGGCGGTCTCGCGAAGCAATATGAGAGGGAAACATGCGCCTATCCTTTGCGGCAATACGCTCCATCCAGACCAAGATCGCCTTGATCGCCGGCTTCTGCCTCGCACTCACCTGCGTCATCCTGATCGGCTACGGCCTGTTCTCGACCCAGAGCATGAATCAGTACGTCAACCACGAGGTCATGCAGCTGGTCGATCGCCAGACCAAGGAGAGTCTGATGAACCGGGCATCCACCGAGGCCAACGTGATCAAGGCCGAGCTGGAGGTCGGGTTCGACGCGGCGCGCACGCTGGCGCAGTCCTTTGCGGTTCTGGCCGATGCCAAGACCGGGACCGCCGCGAGCGCACGCCGCGCGCAGCTCAACGCCGTGCTGCGGCGTGTGCTGGAGCTCAATCCCGCCTTCAACGGCACCTACTCGGCCTGGGAGCCCGATGGACTTGACAGTAACGATGCAGCCTTCAAGGCGAACAAGGAGATGGGCTCCGATCACACCGGCCGCTTTCTCCCTTACTGGACGCGAAGTGCCGGTGGCGCGATCGCCGTGCAGCCGCTGGTCGAGTACGACAGCAGCGAGCGCCATGAGAATGGCCTCGTGAAGGGCGCCTGGTACATCAATCCCAGCGCCACCGGGAAGGAGAACATTCTCGGACCGCTGCCCTACATCGTCCAAGGCAAGCCGGTGTTCCTGGCCACGATGTCTGTGCCTGTCATGATCGACGGAAAATTCCGCGGCCTTGCCGGCGCCGACTACAATCTCGACTTCGTGCAGAAGCTGGCGGTCAAGATCAACACCTCGCTGTTCGACGGCAAGGGCAAGGTCGTGATCCTGAGCGACACCGGCCTCGTCGTCGCCGACAGCGCCAATCAGAACGTCATCGGCAGGTCCGCCGCCGAGGCCGACTCGCGCTGGACCGACAGCGCAGCCATCGTCCGCACCGGCAAGGGCACCATTCTCGACGAGCCGAACAATCCCAATGTCGACATCTACGCTCCGATCACGTTGGGCCTCACCGACACGCCCTGGTCGGTCGTGATCTCGATCCCGCGCGATGTGGTTCTCGCCTCGGCACGGCAGCTCGACACCTCGCTGAGCGGTCGTTCAACCAGCAACACGCTGTGGCAACTCGGGGTCGGAGCGGTGATCACGGCGCTCGCGATCTTCCTCATCTGGGTGGCGGCCCGGGGCATTGCCCGTCCGATCCGGGATTGCGCCGTATTCGCCGATGGCATCGCCAAAGGCGACTTCAACCAGACCCTGACCATCGAACAGGCGGATGAGGTCGGCGCCCTTGCCACCTCCCTGAAGGCCATGCAGGGCGACCTGAAGCAGAGCATCGCGCAGCGCGCCGAGGACCAGGCCGCCGCCGACGCGCAGCGGCGCCGCGCGATGAACGCAATGGCGGACCAGTTCGAGGCGTCCGTTGGCGGCATCGTCGAAACCGTGTCGGCGGCCTCAGGCACGCTGGAGACGTCGGCCGGATCATTGAGTGCGACCGCGGAGCGGCGCAGTCGCTCGCGACGACGGTCGCCGTCGCCTCGGAGCAGGCGTCGACCAACGTGCAGTCCGTGGCGTCCGCGACCGAGGAGATGGCCTCCTCGGTAACCGAGATCAGCCGCCAGGTGCAGCAGTCCGCGCGCATGGCCAACGAGGCCGTCACGCAGGCGCGCTCCACCACGGGGCGGGTCGGCGAGCTCTCGAAGGCGGCGGCGCGCATCGGCGACGTCGTCGAGCTGATCAACAGCATCGCCGGCCAGACCAACCTGCTCGCCCTCAACGCCACTATCGAGGCGGCGCGGGCCGGCGATGCCGGACGCGGCTTCGCCGTGGTCGCCACCGAGGTCAAGGCGCTTGCCGAGCAGACGGCAAAGGCGACCGGGGACATCGGCCAGCAGATCGCCGGCATCCAGACCGCCACCCAGGAGTCCGTCGGCGCCATCCGCGAGATCAGCGAGACCATCGAACGGCTGTCCGAGATCTCGGCCACGATCGCCGCCGCCGTCGAGCAACAGGGCGCGGCGACGCAGGAGATCTCGCGCAATGTCCAGCAGGCGGCTCAGGGCACGCAGCAGGTCTCGTCGAATATCACCGACGTGCAGCGCGGCGCCAGCAACACCGGGACCGCGTCCTCCGAGGTGCTGTCCGCAGCCAAGCTGCTGTCGCGTGACAGTGGCCGCCTGAGAGACGAGGTCGGCAAGTTCCTGAGTTCGGTGCGCGCGAGCTGAGCGCCGGCCATACAAGACCGAAAAGGCCGCCTGGACGAGCCAGGCGGCCTTGTCGTGCTGGATGCAATGCGTCCGCCGCTGATCTCAGCGGCCGCCGCGCGACAGCATCTCGAAGCGGTAGTTGACGCCGATCATCGCCGTGTGGAGCTGGGTCTTCTGGCTGACGACGTTCGGCCCGCCGGTGATCGCGGCTGCGCCCGGCAGCGTGCCGGTCACCGTGCCGAAATCGGCGTAATCATATTCGGCGAAGGCCGACCAGTTGCGGGCGAACATCCACTCGACGCCGGCGCCAACCGTCCAGCCGCTGCGGTTGAACGCCACGCTGGCGGACTGTCCGGTGGCGGTGTTGACGACCGAAACATTGGTCCGCGTCCACGCCGCGCCACCGCGCACATAGGCCAGGATCTCCAGGCGTCACGAGATAGCCTGCACGCACCGTGGCGGTGTAGAGGTTGCTGGTTCGCGTGTTCATCGTCAGCGCCGGTCCGAGCGAGCTCGACGCGTTGATGATCCCGAGATCGGCCATCGCCTGGATGCCGACGACGAAGCGGTCCATCTGGTAGTCGCAACCGAGCTGCAGGCCGCCGACGACGTCGCTGCCATTGCTGGAGATGGCGGTCGGAATCTGCACGGCCGCGACGGGCAGCGGCGCCACGTTGCCGCCGCCGGCCACCGGCGGCGGATTCTGCGCCGGCGGATTGCCGTTGTTGCCCTGTGGCGGCGGGTTCGGCTGACCGCCGCCATTGTTCGGCGGCGGATTCTTCGGCGGCCAGGGCTTGTCCGGATGATGCGGCCATCCGCCATGATGGTAGTTGCCACCCTGCTGCTGCCAATGATCCTTGTCGGGCTGCTTGTCGCCATAGCCGCCCTTGCCGTCGTCATTGTCGTGCGGCTTGCCGCCCCAGCCGTAGCCGCCATGCTTGTCGTCGTTCCGGTCATCCGGCTTCATCCAGGCGTAGCTGTCACGCTCGCTCTTCATCGGCTGCTTCGACCAGCCGAAACCAAGCGGCTTGTCGTAGCCGTCGTCTTTCTTCCCGCCCCATCCGGAAGCCGGCTTGTCGTGATCGTCCTGCCGATCACGGTGCAGCCAGGCCGATCGGTCGGAGTAACCGCTCGAATGCAGCTGCGACCAGCCGCTCGACTTGCCATGGTCGTCGTCGTGAGGCTTGTCGAACCAGCCGCTGCCATATTTGACGTCGTTGTAGTTGTCGTCCTTGTTCTTGGATGGAGCCGACGGCCAGACAGACTTGTTGTCGCCGCCTTTCGATCCAACCTGTGGCCAATGATGGCCACCGTCGTGATCGGGCTTGTAGGACGGCTTGTCGTTCGGCCAGCCGTGATCCTTGTCGCCATGATACTGCTTGCCGGGCTGCCACCAGCCCTTGTCGTTGCGCTCGCAGATCGGAGGCTTGCCCGGCGGCTTATGCGGCGGCGGCTTCCATCCACCGTTGTTCCCGCCGGGGTTGTTCGGCGGTGGCGGGTTCGGCGCGGGGTTTGCAACCACAGGTGGCTTGACCACCGGCGGGTTGTTTGCGTTGCCGACGGGCTGAACCGGCGCGGCGGCGGCATTGGCGACCTGGCTCCACGTCTGCTGCTGGCGCGACCAGGCCATCCCGGCGTTCGCGCCGGCATGGCAGCCACTCCACCTGTAAGCGAAGACGTCGGGCGGCGGGAGCGGGGGAGGCAGGGCGAGATCAGTCGCCCAGACCGATGTCGTACTTCCTGCGAAAGTAGATAGGCAAAGGCATACGCCAAATACGCGACGCATCGAACTCACAACTCCTGAACACGTGCCGCAACAAACGGCGGCCGCATCAGGAGGGTGAGATTGTGTCGCGAACTGAATTGAAAAATGTCATTCGAAAGGAATGCAGATCGGGCCCCCGAGACGATCGAGATTCGGCTTTGACTGTTGCACGCAAGATGCAGGATTCTGGCAAAATGAAGCAGCGCGCGACACGATTGCGACAAACGGCGCGACACGCGATGCCGCGACGGCCCATGAGTTCGTAGTAGACGAACGTCTGCACCGAACTCACAGCAAGCGCAGCGCGCCTGCGCAGCGCTCGGCGGCATGCTTCCTGATCGCGCGTACCTCGCGATCGTCGGCCTTCACAACTACTACACGCCCTGATTGCATCACATCGACCATGACGGCCCATCGGCTGCACGGTCGCTACCGCCTTCGACGCGCCGACGCTCGGCTGTCCATGCGTGTCGACAGCCCCTGCTCTTGGTTTCGCCGTTATCGCGCAGCCTGTGCGACGTCATCGATCGGGAGAGAAAGCGGCGAACGCCGCCGCAGTCGCACCGAATGAGGCGCGGCTTCGTCAACGTTGCGGCAACTCATCGGGATCGCATGCCGCGAAACATCCACAATTGCGGCCGGTTGTGTCGAGCTCACTCGCCGGGCTCGAAGGCCCACGGAGGGTGTCCGTCGATCCGATCCTGCACTCCGCGAAGATGCACCCAATTCCGCTCGTCCTGGATTGCGATCAGGATGGAGCGAAGCTGGGTCACGGCCGGTCGCGACCGGCAATACGGATCTGAGCTTGCCGCCATATCGTCCGGTCATCAGCACAAGCGCCGCCCGCGGCGCGCGGCATCATGGCTGGGCTCGCCTCGGCCATGACGACAGACTGAGGCCCGTCGGGCTGATCAGCACAGCGTGCACCGCGCCGTGCGCACGGCACATCGCGTGTCATGCCATCGGCATCACGGATTGCGCCGCGAGAACGAGATGGCATAGGCGCCGTTGCGGATGTCGATCATCGGATCGTCGGAGGCCTCGACGCCGTCGGTGAGCTGGCCCGGCAGGAACAGCAGCTTCTTCTGCGCGGCGTCACTGTCTTCGACCGCCTTGTCGATCGTCAGCACGCCGAGCTCGACCAGCTTGCGGTCGTCAGGCCACGGCTTTGCCGGATCCTTGGTGTCGTCGCCGGTCGCGGCGAGCTGGGCCTTGAAGCGGAACGTCACCGGCCCCTGCTTCAGCCGCGCCGGCAGCTCGGCCATCAGGAAGTCCGGCGCGCGTTTCGCCGCGTCCTCCTTGTCGATATGCACGACTTTCTCCGGCAACATCTGCCAGCGCACCGCCTGCTTCTCGCCGGCCTTGTTGACGAAGACGAAGGCGTTGACGCCGAAATAGGCCTCGTCGGCAAGACTGTCCGGCGTCGCGATGGTGCCGAGCGCCGCCGGCACGGAAGGGTGGCTGGCGATGAACTGCTCGAGCCTGGTCGGCTTGGCCGCGTTCGGTCCAGAGTCCGCGATCGCCAGGAACAAATCGCGCAACTCCGCACCGGTCGAGACGGGGAAGAATTTCAGCGAGTTGATCACGAGGTCCATGTCGCTGCCGTCGGCGAGATGAAACTTCACCGCCATGCCATGCGGATTGGCGTCGCCGGAGCCGTCCGGCAGGTTCGGCACGCCGGTGGAGTCCGAGAACCGCACCGTCACCGGAATCTCGCCGCCGCTGAACAGCGACGCCTTGCTCAAGGTCGCCGCCTCTGCCGACGGCTTGAACTTGCCCTCGACCACGACGCCCTTGGCGTGATTGGCACGAAAGCCGGCGTGCACGCCGAACACCTTGTTCATCGCATTGACGAGCTGCTCCTCGACCGGCGGCTCCTGCGCGAGGGCAGCGGCGGGCAACGCGAGGGCAATCCCGGCCAGCGCGGCAACGAGTGTGCGTGTCGTCATGAGCGGCGTCCTCCTGCATGAGCGATGCAGCATAGCAGCATGAATTGACGCGCGAGCGACTTTCCGAGCGCGGCCGATTGGGCGCCCATCACAGCCGCATGATCCACCTTGCCGTCCGACAGGAGCCAGTCCGCCCGGTCACCCGCTCCTTGCGGCGAGATGGCGAATGTCTCTATTGTAGCCGCGCGTGCCCGGTCTGCCTCCCTCCACGCTTCGGTGCGGATCGGGGGATCGTGCCCCTCCGACCCTGACGCCGGACGGCGCGCCCACGACGGAGTTTCGACTGTGTCCGCACCGGAAAGCTTCCCCATCGACAAGATCCACGTCCCGGACAAGAAGCGCAAGGCGCTGAAGCAGGACGCGGTCGACACGCTGGCCGAGAACATTTTGGAGGTCGGCCAGCGCGAGCCGATCCTCGTCCGCCGCGACAAGGACCATTTTGTCCTGGTCGAAGGTCTGCACCGCCTCGAAGCCTGCAAGGCCCTCGGCGAAAGCGCCATCATGGGTCTGCTGATCTCCGCCGAGGAAGCCCGCCAGCGCGAGCTGCCACCGCCGCCCGTCGATCCGGAGCGCGAGAAGATGGAGCGGCTGCGCAAGCTGCGGCTGGAGAAGGAGGAAGCGGAGAAGCTCGCAACGGCGCCGAGCGGCGTCTCGGGCGCCCATGCCGCGACGCGCCCGCGCGGGCCGACGGAAACGACGAACCGGAACAACAGGACTGCCACCGCGAAACCATCGCGCCCCGGACAAGGATCGTCGCCCCGGACGTTGTCGGATTGGATCAAGCAACAAGAGCGCAGCGGCGGGCGATACTGACGGTTTCGACGCGCGAGTGCCCCCGGGCCACGGTCTGATTGAGCGGCCGTCCGTCTGGCGGATCAGTGCAGCGTGATCCGCCGCCACGCGCCGCAATTCAGCACGGTCACGGCCATCTCCGCACATGCGCGCAGCAGCGCTGGACCCCAGCGAGTGCCGGGGCAGTTTGACGCGCCTCTCGCGGCGATCCGTGGGGAACGCGCCCTGCGGCCATACGTTGCCGACACTCGCGGGAACGAGATCCGCAAAGCCAGCGCGGCGTTGCCGTGCAGCCAAGCCGACCTGCGTCATCCCTTCAACCGGCACACCCCAGCCCCGACAATTGGAGCCTCCCGATGCGAGCAACCATCGTTGCACTCTCCGCCATCCTTCTCGTCAGCTCCGTCGGAGCCTCTGCGGCGCCGATGGCCGCCGCCGCAGATGAGGGCGGACCGGTGGCTTCTCCGATGCGCCTTGCGCAGCGGGATCACGGCAACGGAGACGGTCGCTGGCAGCACGAGCAAAGACGGCACGGCTATCGCGGCCACGACGGACGGCGTCACGGTCCTCCTGCCGGTTGGCACCGCTATCGCTTCCGCCCGCACGACCATCACCGCCGGGGCTGCATGCAGATCGGACCGGCCTGGTTCTGCCCGTAAGGGCCGCGAGTCCGTCCCGCACGTGCTCCGCGGAGGAGGGTGCGGGACGGGATCGCTCGGCAACTCGGATCAAGCGACTCAGCGCGGCGCGAAGGGCGCGGCAAGCACTGCGAGCATGCCAAAGGCAGCGACGTTGGCCGCCACGCCCCTCCGCCGCAGCCGCCTTCGGCTGAAAGAACCCATTCTCGGCGAAGATGCTCGCCGTCTGGATCATCGACTTTCTGCTCGCTTACGGGTTCGGAAGCCTTGTCCGGAATTTCACGATTGCGCCGACGCTAGGCCTTGTCGCTCGGCCCGGGGCTTATCGCGGCCGCCAAGGCCGATACGATTTCGATCGCGTCTTGGCAGATCGGAATGCACGGCTTCACGGCATTCTCCAATTTCTACGTCTTCCGACACGTGCTCGGCGCGCGACGGGAGGTCAACGGCTCGTGAAGGTCAACAGCCCGGAGTTCCATGCTCCGAGGCTTCCTCGCTTCCCACCCGGCGAACTGGTGGCTTCTAAAGGGGAAGAAGTAGCGACCTCCGCGACCGATTGAAGGCCCGTTTGCCCCTGAACGGGGTACGGACGCGGCGCGTGGAACCACTGCTTCGACGAGACATTGTTTTCTCGTCCGTTGAATCACCGCCATGCCCCGCGCTCGTAGGCCATGACTCTTGGAGCGTTGACTTGACCTCATCTGAGCAGAGGCCGCTCGGCCCCATCATCGTCATCGTGGCAGCCGCGGCCGGCACGCTGCTCGGCCTCTACGACTACCTAGCTCCCTTGACCGGGGTCACTGGCGCCCCTGGCGTGCTGCTCGTCATCGGCTCCAGTCTGGCACTCGTCGCCGACGCCTTCATTCTGTGGTTTGGTGGGCGCGGGTTGCTCTTCTGGGTGTTCTGGTCGCTCGGGCTGCTCGGCGCACTAGGCACAATTACTGCCGCCTGCTTTCTGCATGCGTGGTGGCTGGCGGCGGCCACGGTCGTCGCACTCGCCGGATTGATTGTGACGCTTGCCGCCCCACCCCAGCCGAGAAGAGCCGTGGCATGAGTATCCGTTCATTCTGCCGTAGCGCGCCATTTGCGGCGCTCACGCTGGCGGTCATGGTCGCGCTGCCGCCGGCGATCGCACAGAACGACACTGGTCATCCGGCTGCCACCCCGGAAGCATTCCAGGCCAAGAACAGCATGGGCTTCCGAGCACCGGCCCGGAGCAGCCCCGCAGCAATGCCGGTAGCGCATCGTCAGCACCCGGCAACGAACCATCGGGAGCAGCCGACGCGGGCGCTCAGCGGCCGTCCGGCAGCTTGCCCACGCCGAAGCCGATCCCGCTCGTCCCGACCCATGCCGTCTGGAATACGTTTCACGGTCAGCTCAACGCCCAGAAGTACTCTCCTCTGACCCAGATCACAGCCGACAATGTCCGATCGCTGGTAAAAATGTGGGAGTATCACACCGGCGACGTTTCGGATGGATCGGGCAAGCTGCCGACCAGCGTCTGGTCCGCCACGCCGATCTTTGCCAATGACACGCTCTACGTCGGCACGCCGTTCTATCGCGTTGTTGCGCTGGACCCCGCGACCGGAAAGGTCAAATGGACCTTCGACTCCAAATCGACGCTCAAGGCTTTGACCCAGCCGGCGCTGAAGAACCGAGGGGTCGCCTATTGGGAGGCGGCGAATCCCGTCGTGGGCCAACCGTGCCAGAAGATCATCTATCTCGGTACCATGGACGCGCAACTCTTTGCCATGGACGCGGATACTGGCAAGCTCTGTCGTGATTTCGCGAACGGTGGCGTACTCAACGTCGACCAGTGGAACGACGTGAACAACAAATATCCGCTTTCGTTGCTTCAGCCGCCGACGGTCGCGGGCAATCACGTGATCCTGGGCTGGGCCGGCAAGGACTGGGCCTATGCTGAAGCCCCGCCCGGCACCGTGTTCTCGCTCGATCCGCAAACGGGCAAGCGACAATGGTCTTTCGCTACGCTTCCGCCGAAAATCGCGTCCCGCACCGGCACCGCCAATGTGTGGACGGGCATGTCGGTCGATGAGGGACTGGGATTGGTCTATCTCCCGGTCTCCAGCCCCTCCCCGAACTACTGGGGCGGCAACCGCACCGAGCCGATCCCGTTGGCCACCTCGACAACGGCCCTCAACCTCGAAACCGGCGAGGTCGTTTGGTCTCGCCAGTGGGTGCACCATGACATCTGGGACTACGACATCAACTCCGCTCCGACGTTGATGGACATCACCGTCAATGGGAAGCAGATCCCAGCGCTGATGCAGGCAACCAAGATGGGGTTCCTCTTCGTCGTCGACCGGCGCACTGGCAAGGACGTCTGGCCGATCGAAGAGCGCCCAGTTCCTGGAGGAGATGGCTCGATCCAGGGCGAAGTCTACGCACCCACGCAGCCATTTCCGACCAAGCCGCCGCCGCTGCTCGATCAGTCGAAGAAGCCGCGCATCTGGGGAGTCGCCGACTTCCTCGGATTCGGCGAATGCTCTCGGCTGTGGGACAACCTCCACTACGACGGCATGTACACGCCACCGACCAACAAGGATAAGGGCGCGCTCGCCTATCCTGATTCAGCCGGAGGGGTGCAGTGGGGTGGCGTGGCCTTCGATCCGACCAGCAAGACCGCGATCGTCAACTTTTCGCATGTGGTGCAGTACATCAAGCTCTACGCTCGCAAGGAGTATGAGCAGCACGTCGGCGGCTCGGGCAACGAGCAAGGCTTCTATCCTCAAGAGGGTGCGCCATACGGCATGTCACTCGAGAACGCGCTGAACTGGCTCGGCATGCCGTGTTGGGAGCCGCCGTTCGGTGAAATTGCCGCCATCGACATGACCAGTGGCGACATCAAGTGGCGCCGTCCCATCGGCGCTTCGCAGAAGTGGGGCTTCTACATGCCCGAGTCCATGGGCTCGGTGACGATCGGAGGCCCTGCGGTGACCGCCGGAGGGGTGATCTTCATCGGAGCCTCGATGGACGCCAAGGTGCGGGCCTACGCGCTGGCCGATGGCAAGGAGCTCTGGTCCGACATCGTCGAGGCGCCTGCGGTTTCGAATCCCGCCGTATACGAGTACAAGGGCCGCGAGTACGTCGCCTTCGTCGCAGGTGGCAACACGATCCTCAAGGATCAGGTCGGCGATCAGGTCGTCGTCTATGCTCTACCGTAGTGCGGCGGTGCTTTGTGATCGCCAGGGCGCATATGTCCTCCGCCGTCCGGCCGTTGGCACCAATTCAGGCGAGGTCCGCCTTCATCAGGTCGCGCAGCGCTTTCGGTATGGGCTGCGCCCTGCCGCCGCTGATGAACGCGACTCTGACGTCCGCCTTGACGAGCACCTCCTCGCCGCGCCTGACCTCCTGCGCCAGCGTGATCGATGCGCCCTTCACCGCCACGGGCCAGGTGACGACGTCGAGCACGTCGTCCATACGCGCCGGCCGCAGGAAGTCGAGCGTCATCGAGCGCACGACGAAGGCGAAGCCCGGCGCTTCACTCGCCGCCTCCGCGAACAGCGCGTGCTGCTCGGCGCCCATCAGCCGCAGATGATTGGTACGGCCGCGCTCCATGAAGCGGAGGTAGCTGGCGTGATAGACGATTCCGGAGAAATCGGTGTCCTCGTAGTAGACCCGCACCTGCATATGGTGGCGGCCGTCGCGGATGTCGCCGTCGAGATGTTGATGGGTCAAGGAAAGCCCTCGATAGCCGGAAATGGCGATCGTTTCGCCCAGTTCTACGGCCAGCGCAAGAGCAGGTCAGCAAGAGCAGGCTAGGACGTCACCTCCACAGGTTCCCTGCCGACGGTGACCAGCACGATCTCCGGCGGCATGCCGATCCGGACCGGCATGATGGAGCAGCCGAGGCCACCGGAAACGATCACGTCGCATTGGGTGCGGATGTGGCCGTAGGCCAGATTGACGCCATTGCGCGCGGGAACGGCCGGTGACCAGCCGAGCACGCGGATCTGGCCGCCGTGCGTATGCCCCGACAGCTGCAGCGCCACGCGCGGGGGCACCCGGAGCGCGACGTCGGGCTCGTGCGCCAGCAGAATGACCGGGGCGCTGTCCGTGACCTTGCGCAGCGTCCCTGCGAGATCGTCGATGCCGATCCGCGGCATCGGCCGAAAGCGGCGCGCCGGCATGTAGGCCAACTGATCGCCGAGCCCGGCAAGCCAGAACGCATGGCCGTTCTTGATGAGACGCACGACGTCGTTCTCGTAGACGGGAATGCCGGCGGCCTCGAGCGCCTTCTGGGCGTACGGCGCGCCGCGGCCGTCGCGCTGCACGGTTCGATCATCCCAATAATCATGATTGCCCAGAATCGCGTGCACGCCCAGCGGCGCCTTCAGCCCGCCGAGCACCGGCGCCCAGAGCATCGGCGTCGATGCGTCCGATGTGGTGACGATGACCCGCGACGTAGTCGCCGAGCAGAACGATCAGATCCGGCTGCAGCGCGTTGGTACGCTGGACAATCCCGTCGATATGCACCAGCGACATCCAGGGATCGCAGGCATGGATATCGGCGATCGCTGCGACCTTCAGCTTGAGCCCGGCCGGCCAGTTGCGCGGGCGGACATGATAGTCGGTGACATCGAGGCGGAGCGGCTCGATGCCGACACCGTAGGATGCGGTGGAAAAACCGGTGGCGGCAAGACCGCCTGAAAACGATAGGAAACGACGGCGTGACAGCATGGACGAACTCCTCGCACGCAATCCTTTTCTTCGATCATTGCAACCGATTTCGGGTGCGTCTGTGCAGATTGTCAGCAGATTCGTTAAGCATCGTCCTCATTGCCGAACAGGCCGAACTGACTGGAATCACGGTTCGGCTCGGCCAGGCCGAGATGCTTGAACGCGTGCGTGGTCAGCAGCCGGCCGCGTGGCGTGCGCTGCAGATAGCCGCATTGGATCAGATAGGGCTCGATGATGTCCTCGATCGCGTCGCGTGGCTCCGACAGCGCCGCCGCCATGGTCTCGACGCCGACCGGGCCGCCGCCGTAGTTCAGCGCGATGGTCGTCAGATAGCGCCGGTCCATTGCATCGAGCCCGGCGGCATCGACCTCCAGCGCGCTCAAGGCGTGGTCGGCGATGGCGCGATCGATCGCGCTGGCGTTGGCCGCCGAGGCGAAGTCGCGCACCCGACGGAGCAGGCGGCCGGCAATGCGCGGGGTGCCGCGCGCGCGGCGCGCGATCTCGTTGGCGCCGTCCGCGGTCATGCCGACCCCGAGCACGCGGGCGCCGCGCGTGACGATGCTTTCGAGCTCCTCGACCGTGTAGAAGTTCAACCGAATCGGGATGCCAAACCGGTCACGCAGCGGATTGGTCAGCAGGCCGGCGCGCGTCGTCGCGCCGACCAGCGTGAACTTCGACAGATCGATCTTCACCGACCGCGCCGCGGGGCCTTCGCCGATGATAAGGTCGAGCTGGAAATCCTCCATCGCCGGATAGAGCACCTCCTCGACCGCCGGGCTGAGGCGATGGATCTCGTCGATGAACAGCACGTCGCGCTCTTCAAGATTGGTCAGCAACGCGGCGAGATCGCCGGCCTTGGCGATGACCGGGCCCGAGGTGGCGCGGAAACCGACGCCGAGCTCGCGCGCGACGATCTGGGCCAAAGTGGTCTTGCCGAGACCGGGAGGACCGACGAACAGCACGTGGTCGAGCGCCTCGCCGCGCTTGCGCGCCGCCTCGATGAAGATCGAGAGGTTGGCGCGCGCCTGTTGTTGGCCGACAAACTCCGAGAGCTGCTGCGGGCGCAGCGCGGTGTCGCCGACATCATCGGAGCGCCGCTCCGGGCTGACCATGCGCGCGGGCGGCTTCATTCGTTGCCGCGCCTGTATTTGTTCGGCAGCAGCTCGCCGATGGTCACCGCAGCGGGCCCCTTGCCGTTCGACGGCACGATGACGCGCGCCTTGGCATCATAGTCGTGGATCAGCTCGCGGCAGGTGCCGCAGGGCGAGACCACCGCGACCTCACCGGGCTCGCCGGGCTTGGGATGGCGCACCGCGACAATGGTCTCGATGCCGTGGTCGCCGAACTCGGTGATGGCCCGGCCGATGGCGATGGCCTCGGCGCAGACGGCGTTGCGGCCGAGATAGGCATCGATGTTGACGCCGGTGATGATGCGGCCGTCGCGCGTGCGCATGGCTGCGCCGACCTCCTGCCAATCGTTGCGATAGCGGCTCTTGACCGCCGATGCGGCCGCTTCGATCAGCTCCTTGTCCTTCTTGCTCACCATGGGGGAAACGGATGTCCTTCTGCTCGCCCGGCCGGGCGACGATAGCCTATTTCGCCAGTTCCTTGAGGCCGAGGCGAATGAGTTGCGCGGTCTCGGCCTTGTCGCCGGCCGCGCGCGAGGCGGCGGCGATGGCGGCAGCCGCCTGCGGCTGGCCATAGCCGAGATTGATGAGCGCGGAGATCGCATCCGCGACCGGCTGCGGCGCGCGGGACTCCTCGATCGCTCCGGACAGCCGGACGACGCCGGGATCGACGTCGGCAAACGCCGGCGCCTTGTCCTTCAGCTCGGTGACGATGCGCTCGGCGACCTTGGGGCCAACGCCCGGCGTCCGTGCCACCGCAGCCTTGTCGCGCAACGCGATGGCGTTGGCGAGATCGGACGGCGGCAGCGTGCCGAGCACCGCGAGGGCGACCTTGGCGCCGACGCCCTGCACGGTCTGCAAAAGACGAAACCATTCCCGTTCGACATCCGAGCGAAAACCGAACAGCTTGATCTGGTCCTCGCGCACATAGGTCTCGATCGACAATGTGGCGGCTTCACCCGGGGACGGCAAGGCCTGCAGGGTGCGCGCCGAGCAGTGCACCTGGTAGCCGACGCCGCCGACGTCGAGGATGACGAAATCCTCGGTGATGGAGTCGATCAGCCCCTTCAGCTTGCCGATCATAGCCCGGCCACCTTCATGCGCAGCGCCTGGCCTTGGCGATGGTGGGCATGGGTGATCGCAATGGCGAGCGCATCGGCCGCGTCCGCCGACCGCGGCTCGGCCTTGGGCAGCAGGATCTTCAGCATGACCGCGATCTGGCCCTTGTCGGCGTGGCCGGCGCCGACCACGGTCTTCTTGACCTGGTTGGGGGCGTATTCGGCGACCGAAATCCCGAACATCGCCGGCGCCAGCATCGCGATCCCGCGGGCCTGGCCGAGCTTCAGGGTGGCGACGCCGTCCTTGTTGACGAAGGTCTGCTCGACCGCGGCCTCCAGCGGCTGGAAATCCGCGAGCACCTTGGCCAGCCCCTCATGGATCGCCAGCAGCCGGCTCGCCAGCGGCAGATCATCGGGCGGCTCGACCGAGCCGCAGCCGACATAGATCAGCCGGTTGCCCTCGCTCTCGATCACGCCCCAGCCGGTGCGGCGGAGGCCGGGGTCGATCCCGATGATGCGGACGGCGGCGCGAATCGGCTGGGCGTTCATGGATTAGAGATAGCCTCGCGCCGCACCGATGGAAACATAAACGGAACGCACGAACGACGGGGTCAACCGTCCATCAACCGCCCATCTTCGCCATCAGCGCGTCCGAGATCTCGAAATTGGCGTAGACGTTCTGGACGTCGTCATGCTCGTTGAGCAGATCCATCAGCTTCAAGAGCTTCTCGCCGGTCTCGTCGTCGACCGCCACCGTGTTTTGCGGCTTCCAGGTCAGCGTCGCCTTGCGCGGCTCGCCGAACTTCGCCTCGAGGTTCTTGGCGACCTCGCGCAGGCTTTCCGGCGCGGCATAGATCTCGTGGCCCCCTCGCCGGAAATGACGTCGTCGGCGCCGGCCTCGATCGCCGCATCCAGCACCGCGTCATCGGAGGCGACACTGCGGTCGTATTCGATGATGCCGACGCGGTCGAACATGAACGACACCGAGCCGGTCTCGCCGAGATTGCCGCCGGACTTGGTGAAGTAGGAGCGGATGTCGGAGGCGGCGCGGTTGCGGTTGTCGGTGAGCGCCTCGACGATGACGGCGACGCCGCCCGGGCCATAGCCCTCGTAGCGAATCTCGTCGTAATTGTCGCCTTCGCCGCCGAGCGCCTTCTTGATGGCCCGCTCGATGTTGTCCTTGGGCATGTTCTCGGCCCGGGCGGCGACCACGGCGGCCCGCAGCCGCGGGTTCATCGCCGGGTCCGGCGTGCCGAGCTTGGCGGCAACGGTGATTTCGCGCGCCAGCTTGCCGAACAGCTTGGACTTCATCGCATCCTGCCGGCCCTTGCGATGCATGATGTTCTTGAATTGGGAATGGCCGGCCATGCGAGGTCTCTTGCAATCGTAGGGGATCAGTGGGGGAAGCGCGGCCTTATAGGCCGGGAATCCGTCAAAATCAAAGATTTGAGGTGGATTCAAGGGTGCCGGCCCACTGCGGAGACCCGGCGGACCGCCCTGCACCATAAGCCAAATGTTAACCATGGCTTCACAGTCAAGTGCAACGATGCCGCCCCTCTGCACCTTTTCACCCGCACCGGGGCCCACCCCATGGCGTTTGGTTTCCTTGCAAGACGACGCTCTGCGCCCGATCCGGTGGCCGAACCGAAGCCGGTGGCCGCGCCGGAGCCGCCGATGTCGTCGGATGCCGATTCGGCCAAGGCCATCCTCGACCTGCTGGAGCTGGAACTCGGCGGCATGATTCGGCAGCTCGAGCGCGCCGCCGATGCGGTCGCCAGCGGCGCCGAGGCGACGGCGGGGACGCTGACAGACATTCGGCAGCGCGCTGATGCGCTGAACGGGCGCAGCAGCGCCGCGCAAGGAACGGCGGCGACGTTCGCCCACGCCGCAGAGAAGGTGACCCAGTCCGCCCACGGTATCCGTGCCCAGGTCCAGGACGCCGGCCAGCTCGCCGACCAGGCCAGCGCTGCCGCCACGGAAGCCCGGGCCAACGTCGACCGCCTGCGCGAATCCTCGGCGGCGATCGGCAACGTCGTCAACCTGATCTCCCAGATCGCGCGCCAGACCACCCTGCTCGCACTCAACTCGACCATCGAAGCCGCCCGCGCCGGCGAGGCCGGCCGCGGCTTCGCGGTGGTCGCGACCGAGGTCAAGGCCCTCGCCGTGCAGACCCAGAACGCGACCGAGGAGATCACGCGCAAGATCGAGGCATTGCAGAAGGACGCCGCCGGCTCGGCCGACGCCGTCCACCGCATCGCCCAGGCGATCGAGGCGATCCGCCCCGTCTTCACCAATGTCAACGGCGCCGTCGCCGAGCAGAACCAGACCACCGGCGAGATGTCGAACAATGCGGCCCAGGCCTCGCAGTTCATATCATCGGTGGTCGACAGCGCCGCCGACATCAGCAGCGCCACCCAGCAGGCCGAGAGCTACGGCGAGCGCGTCACGAACGCCGGGCGCGCCGTGACCATGTACGCCCAGAAGCTGAAGGCGCGCTGCGCCGTGCTGCTGCGGCAGGGCGATCGGCCCGTGCGCAGCGGCAGCGAGCGTCTGCCCTGTCACCTCAAGCTCAAGATCAAGTCGGGCGCACGCACGATCGGTGCGCCGGTCTATGAGATCTCCAACGACGGCCTTCTGATCACCGGCCCAGATGCCAGCCGCCTGCCCGTGAACGAGCGTCTCGACGCCGTGCTGGAGGACGTCGGTCCGTGCCGCCTGCGCGTCACCGAGCAGGTCAAGGCCGGCGCCCAGGCGCGGTTCGATGCGCCAAGCGCCGAGCTGCGCGAGAAGATCGAGGACAAGCTCTGGGCGCTGCACGAGGAGAACAACGAGTTCGTCACCCGCGCCATGGAAGCCGGCACCGAGCTGAACCGGATGTTCGAGAGCGCTGTGGCGCGCGGCGAGATCACGATGGAGGACATGTTCGATACCAACTATGTCGAGATTCCCGACAGCGATCCGCAGCAGCACCGCAGCCGGATCCTCGACTGGGCCGAGCGCGTGCTGCCTTCGTTCCAGGAGGCCTTCCTCGCCAAGGACCAGCGCATGGCGTTCTGCGTCGCGATCGACCGCAACGGCTATCTGCCGGTGCATAACCGGATCTATTCGCATCCGCAGCGGCCGGGCGACACAGCCTTCAACACCGCCAACAGCCGCAACCGCCGCATCTTCAACGATCCGGCCGGGCTCGCGGCGGGCCGCAACCAGCGGCCCTATCTGATCCAGAGCTACGCGCGCGACATGGGCAACGGCAACACCGTCATGATGCGCGAAATCGACGTGCCGATCCGGGTTCGCGGCCGGCACTGGGGCGGCTTCCGCACCGCCTACAAATTGTGAGCCAAGCAGTGATTTTCTGATCCTTTCAAGCCCGGGAGTCTGGACATGTCGGTCGCGCAACGCGCCATTCTGGAAAGTCACGACGCGCGCACCGGCGCCGAGCGGCTGATGGACGAGATCGCCGACCGCATCGGCGGTCTCGGCGTCGAGCTCGCCGACGTCGCGGGCAATGTCCAGGAGGTCGCCAACCGCGTCAGCTACCAGTCGCAGCGGTTCGGGCATCTGCAGGCCACCGCCAAGACCATGGTCGCGGCCAATCACGACATCGCCACCGCCTCGCAGGCAGTGCAATCGGCCACGACCGCCGCGGTCGGCGACATCGCCCAGTCGCGCAACGTGGTCGACACCGCGGTGCGGCACATCGCCGAACTGGTCGAGTCCGTCGAGCGCATCGAGCAGCGGCTCGGCTCGGTCGGCGATGCGCTGTCGCAGGTCGCCAAGGTCTCGGTCGCGATCGAGGCGATCGCCAAGCAGACCAACCTGCTGGCGCTGAACGCGACCATCGAAGCCGCCCGTGCGGGCAGCGCAGGCCGCGGCTTCGCGGTCGTCGCGAGCGAGGTGAAGTCGCTCGCCGAGGCGACGCGGCAGGCCACCCAGGAGATCGGCGATACCCTGCGCGGGCTGGATCTCGCAGGTGAAGAGCCTGCTCGGCGAGAGCGGCCAGGCCTCCTCGCGCGCCAAGACCGCCGGCGAAGGCGCCCAGCAGATCGGCGGCATCATCGTCCGCGTCCAGGACGGCTTCACCAGCGTCGGCCAGGAGATCGACGGGGTGGCGAAGGCCGCCACCTCCAACCTCGCGCATTGCGACACCGTCATCACCGAGCTCAACGAGCTCGCCAAGGGCGTCGACCAGTCCTCGATCGAGCTCAAGCAGGCCGACAGCCGGATCGCCAAGCTGCTCGACCATTCCGAGGCGCTGATCGGGCTGATCGCCGAGAGCGGCGTACAGACCACGGACGCGCCGCTGATCAAGACCGTCGTCGACACCGCCCGCCAGATCTCGGCGACCTTCGAGGCGGCGATCGATCGCGGCGAGATCACGCTCGCCGACCTGATGGACGAGAACTATCGCGAGATCCCCGGCACCAATCCCAAGCAGTACATGACGCGCTACGTCGAGTTCACCGACCGCGTCCTGCCTGACATCCAGGACCCGATCCAGGGCAGCGACCCGCGCATCGTGTTCTGCGTCGCCTGGGCGCGCGGCGGCTATCTGCCGACGCACAATCCGAACTACCGCAAGCCGCAGGGGCCCGATCCGGTCTGGAACAACGCCAACTGCCGCAACCGCCGGCTGTTCGACGACCGCGCGGTCAAGAAGGTGGCCGCCGCTGGCAACAAGCCGTTTCTGCTCCAGACCTACCGCCGCGACATGGGCGGCGGGCAGTTCGTGCTGATGAAGGACCTGTCCGCGCCGATTGTCATCAAGGGCCGCCATTGGGGCGCGTTCCGGATGGGTTTTCGCCTCAAGGCCTGACGCAGGCTCTCATCCTCCCCAGAACGCCGGCCTCGTCTGCGACAGCCGGCCGCCGATACGCACCGGCGCGACCTTGATCGCAAGCCCGGTGCCGTTGTCGGTCTCGACCGCCACTCCGCTCAAGGTCGCTTCGCCCGCCGCCGGCTCGAAGCGCGCCGACGGGATGCCGGACTGGAAGCGCCGCAACGGCTCGTCCTTCTGCATGCCGATGATGGAGTCGTAATCGCCGGTCATGCCGGCATCCGTCATGTAGGCGGTGCCGCCGGGCAGGATCTGGTGATCGGCCGTCGGCACATGCGTATGGGTGCCGACGACGAGGCTGGCGCGGCCGTCGCAGAAATAGCCCAGCCCCTGCTTTTCGCTGGAGGCCTCGCAATGCACGTCGACCACGATCGCATCCGCGGCCTCGCGCAGCGGACAGGCGCCGAGCTCGCGGCCGACGGCCGCGAACGGATCGTCGAACGGCGTCATGAACACACGCCCGAGCACATTGACCACCAGCGCGCGGGCGCCGTTCTTGGCGTCGACCAGCGCCGCGCCACGGCCGGGCGTGCCGGCCGGATAGTTCGCAGGGCGCACCAGGCGCGGCGCGCGCTCGATGAACACCAGCGCCTCGCGCTGATCCCAGGAGTGGTTGCCGAGCGTGACCGCGTCGGCGCCGGCATCGACCAGCTCCTGATAGATCGCCTCGGTGATGCCGAACCCGCCGGCCGCGTTCTCGCCATTGACGATGACGAGATCGAGCGCCCAATCGCGGATCAAGCCTGGAAGATGGTCCGAGACGGCGCTGCGGCCGGCCCGGCCGACGACGTCGCCGACGAAGAGAATTCGCAACTCAATTGCTCCGGAAATCCAAGGTCTCGCGCTCGGTTAGCACATAATCCAGCGCCGCGTCGTGGGCCAAGGCCGGGATCGCCTCGGTTTCCTGGACGGCGAAGCCGAGGCCGACGCCGATGACGTGATGCGATTTACGCAAGTGCGAGAAGGTGTAGTCGTAGTAGCCGCCGCCATAGCCGATGCGATGGCCGGCTCGGTCGAAGGCCGCGAGCGGGACCAGCATCACGTCCGGCACCAGTTCGGCCGCAACGGGCGACGGCTCGGGGATGCCGAGCGAGCCCAATGTCAGCCGGTCGCCCGGCGACCACGCCCGGAACGAGAGCGAATGGCCGCGCGCCAGGATGACCGGCAGCGCCAGCCGCGCGCCCTTCGCCGCCAGCTCCTGCATCAGCGGCACCGGATCGAGCTCGTTGCGAATCGGCGCATAGCCCGAGACCACCTGGCCCGGCTCCAGCGCGAAGGGCAGCCCGCGCGCCGCGATGGCCTGGGCGGCGGCGCTGCGCGTCTCGTCGCTCAGCGCGTCGCGCGCGGCGAGGGCTGCAGCCCGCAGTTGCTGCTTGGTGTGCTGGACGGCCTTCATCGGCATGCGGCGGGACCTCCGTCAAGCGCTCGCGGACGCGGGCACTCCAACGTTCTCAGAAACGCAGCAGGTCGGCAACCAAGGGGACAGAGGAGAGAGACAAGCGCGAAGCCGCAATCGCCGTTGAAACGCTCGATCCCGGAGTTCCCTACGAAAGTAGGTGGGCACCATATGTCCAGGTCCACGGACCTGGCCAGGGACAGTTCCCTAAAGGATCGATAAGGCCCCGGGGATATGTTGGTTCCGGACGCGCGTCGCAGCCTCGCCAAGCCAATGTAACCATGGCGGGGTGATTTTGCCAGCGGCCGAGGTGGATACGGCGAGATCCGGCCTCCAATGCGCTGTCGTCGCCCGGCTTGGCGCCTTCGCTGGAGTTCCGGCGCGCCCTGCGTGCCCGTAGCCGCGTCGAAGGCGAAGACGGGACCGGGCGACCCGGTGCGCTTTGGCGGCAGTGATTGAGCCGAGAGGCCGCGGCGTACTGGATCGCCCGCTTTCGCGGGCGATGACGGTTGTGGGTGGGCAACAGAGGAGCCCGTTGCTGCAGGGCAGATCACCCCGGAGCAGATCACCATGGACATGGCTTCGCCTCCTCGCGGCGCATTGCGTCCGAGCTTTCGCTTTCTCGATCACCCTCCGCGAACAGAGGGCACAGGGAAGGCCGGGCGTCGGCTGACGCCCGTGGCCCGCCTGCGAAAAAATGCAGGCGGCAGGTACCACAGGTGCAGCCGGAAACATCCGGCGGGCTCAAGCGGTCGTCGCAACAGCAAGTGTTTTCATTCCGGACAGGAGCTCGTCAAGCGCCTCTGCTGGGGTTTTCCATCCCAGCGTCTTTCTCGGTCGGGAATTGAGCGCTGCGGCCACAGCGGCGATCTCGTCAGCATCGTAGACGCTCAGATCGGTGCCTTTCGGGAAGTACTGCCGCAGCAGGCCATTTGTGTTCTCGTTCGTGCCACGCTGCCAAGGGCTTCTTGGATCGCAGAAGTAGACCTGAAGGCCTGTATCGATCTTGAGGTCACTGTGCTGAGCCATCTCGGTCCCCTGATCCCAAGTCAGCGAGCGGCGTAGTTCCTTGGGCAAGGTGATAATGGTGCGCGTGATCGCATCGCGTACCGCTTCAGCTCCGTGTCCGGAGAGCGCAGGCCCGTCCTTCGTACGTGGGCCGTCTTCAAATCCCGGCAAGCGTGGCAAGTGCAGCAGCATTGTAAACCGTGTGCTGCGTTCGACGAGCGTGCCGATTGCCGAGCTCCCGGAGCCGACGATCAGATCTCCTTCCCAATGTCCCGGCACGGCGCGATCCGCGACTTCGGCCGGACGTTCACTGATCATGATCTCTGGCGATACGAAGCCTTTGCTACGCTTTCGCGTGCGCGCTCGAGGCACCCGCAGCGCACGTCCCGTTCGCAAGCAGGCCGCCAACTCCCGGTTCAGCGCACCTCGGCTCTGAACAAAAAGCGCCTGGTAAATGGCTTCGTGGCTGATCCGCATCGTCTCGTCACCCGGGAAGTCGATCGGCAAGCGTTGGGCGATCTGCTCAGGACTCCAGGCTTTTGCCCATCGCCGTTGCTGGTCCGAACCCGCACGACCGGCCTTCCGCCGGATGCCGCCTGGAGGCACGACAACGCCGGCAAGCCGTTCTTCAACATAAGTGCGCAAGGCGGAGTTGCTTGCAAGCTTGCTCGGCTTGGGGCGCCGGGCCGATCGATCTGCATGCCACTGGGCGGCCGTCGCTCGATAGGCCATCTTGCCGCCGTGCGTGGCCGCATTGCGATCGAGCTCACGAGAGATGGTCGAGGGAGACCGATCGAGGCGCCGCGCTATTTCTCGTACAGAATGGCGCTGCGCATTCAGCAGGGCAATCTCTTCGCGTTCAGAGAAAGAGAGGCGTCGGCCGGAGAGCGGCTTCGCCGAAGATCTGAACATCGCTGGTGTCACGCCGCCCGCCCTTCGAAACAATCGAGGGCCGACAGCATCTGACAATCCAGCAGCCAGCGCAGCCTTCTCGCTGTTCAATCCGGCGGCAATCCCCCGCCAAAACTTCTGCTGTTCCGCACGCCCCGCCACTGGTGGGCGACCCATCGATCCCAGCTTCGCCCGCGTTGATCGCCGCTTTCGGATACCCATCGCAACCTCCTCATCGAGTGTTGCGACGACCGATTGAATCCGCCCCCGGCCTTCCCTGCGCGACGGTTTGAACGGCTGCTTCGCGATCTCCCTGGTGCGCCGGGCTTGTTGGCCACCATGTCCTGCGCGACGCCTAAGCGTCGTCGCAGGGGTAACACCAGCATCGGGGTGTCAGGACCACGCGACTTGACCGTGCGTGCATCGCCGTTCGTCCGCGCGATCAACTCACGCTGCGGCAATCCACGCCCATCGCATCCCACTGCCAACGTCTCGTGACGGTCGCGACACGCCCCTCATGCGGCAGCAGGACGAGCGAGAGCATCAGCCTGATTTGCCCGACAAGACAAGCCCAGCGGCGTGCGACATCGTAACGCGACGGGCAGTTTGGGCATGAGCGACATGCGCGGATTGCCCGTCGGGCAGCAGAGGAAAGCAGTTGGGTGAAGAGGCATCCACCCGGCGAGGACGCGAGACGCAGCCAAACAGTCCGCTGTCGTTGCGAGGCGCCTTGCGCCGAAGTAATCCATGACTTTCCTGCGGATGCAGTCTGGATTGCTTCGCTGCGCGCTGCGCTCGCAATGACGCCGGAGCGATCACGGCGGTCGCGCGGCAACGCCGCACAAGCAGCGCATAGTCTTGCCACGATCTGGGCTCATCGACTTGGAGCTGAGGTTGTGGCAGATCATGCTCACATCCCAATGCCCTGTATCGTACATTGGAGTCCCGGCATGCGCTTCGATCTCAAAACTGTCACGGCCGCCTGCGTGCTGCTGATCGCGTCGGCTGGCGCGAGCCTCGCCGCCGACGTCAAGATTCATCGCGTCGCGATCCAGGTCGATCAAAACGATCCGGCGATCATGAATCTGGCGCTGAACAACGCCACCAACATCATGGAGACGTTCAAGGAGAAGGGCGAGGAGGTCGAGATCGAGCTCGTCACCTATGGACCCGGGCTGAACATGCTGCGCGAGGATACCTCGCCGGTGAAGGACCGGCTCAAGCAGATCGCCGAGCTCAGCTTTCCGGCGAAGATCAAGTTCTCCGCCTGCAACATCACGAAGCGCGGCATGGAGAAGCGCGAAGGACATCCGATTGAGATCGTTTCCCAGGCGAGCCTGGTGCCCTCGGGCGCGGTGCGCCTGATGGAGCTGCAGGAGGGCGGCTGGAGCTACCTGAAACCTTAGGTAGTTCTTGCCCCAAAACCGCCAGGTTTAGAGCTCATTGAGATACGATCTTGGATTGATCTGTGTCATCAGTCTGCTCGGGGGAATGGCGAGCAGACGCGATCGGGGACTAGTCACATGCACAGAGTACTCGCCCGGCCGGCGCTGCTGGCGCTGGCAACGCTTTCGGTTGCCTTGCTCACCCCCGTCGGCGCGGTGCTGGCGCAAGCGCAGTCCGCCACTCCACTCTCGATCAAGCCTGCGCGCGCGTCGGAACGGCGGACCGTCGAGCCTCGGGTCTCAGAGTCCCGCGAGCCGCGGAGCGCCTCGGACGAAGCCGCCATCAAGACGCGCATGAACCAATGGACCGTCGGCCTCGCTGCGGGCCTGCCCGACGGGGGCTTCGTGCGCTTCGCCAGCGAGATGGCGCGGACGATGGACGATGGCGACGACATGCGCCTGATTCCGATGGTCACTCGCGGCACCACGTCGAACATCGCCGACCTGCTCTATCTGCGCGGCGTCGACGTCGCCATCACCTATGCCGATGCGTTCGATTTCTATGCCAGGCAGACAGGCCTCTCCAACATCAACGACCGCATCCGTTACGTGCTGCGCTTCTTCATCTCCGACGTGCACATCTATGCGCGCGACGAGTTCAAGACGCTGCAGGACCTGAAGGGCCAGAAGGTCGCGGTTGGAACGGCCGGCGTTGCCGCCGCCCACACCGGCCCGCTGATCTTCCGCCGCCTCGGCATCGACATCGAGCCGGTCGCGGTTGGTGGCCCCGTCGCGCTCGAGAAACTGCACAAGGGCGAGATCGCCGCCATGGTGTACGTCGCCTCCAAGCCCGGCGAACTGTTCAGCGGCAAGAAGGCCGATCCCGGATTCCACTTCGTGCCGGTGCCGTACACGCAACAGTTCGCGGATTTCTACTATCCGACCAGCATCAAGGCCGACACCTATCCGGGGCTGGTCGCACCTGGCACCGCCGTGGAAACCATCGCCGTCCCGTCGGTGCTGGCGGTCTACAACTGGAAGCCGGGCAGCGACCGCGCCGACCGCGTCAACCGCTTCGTCGACACGCTGTTCACCAACCTCGCGCGGCTGCAGCAGCCGCCGTTTCATCCAGGCTGGAAGGATCTCAACCTCGAGGCCCAGGTGCCGGGCTGGCAGCGCTATCCCTATGTCGACGCCGTGCTGGAGCGGATGAAGAAGGAGGCCAATGTCGGCCTGCCGCCCGCCGCGACCGGCAGTCTCTCGCAGCAGGAGCGCTTCGACGCCTTTCTCGAATCGCAGGCCAAGGCGCCGACCTCGAAGGCGGAGAAGGAGGAGCTGTATCGCTCGTTCCTGGACTGGAGCCGCAAGCGGCAGAAGTGAGACGGATGCTCGTGATGAGGGGGCATCCGCTGCTACAAGCCACGACATAGGTGCCCCTCTCCCACTCAGGCAATCGCCACGCGATTGCCGCGGGGAGAGGGTGCAGCTATTGCTGGGCCACCGGGGCGCCATCTGGCGCCCTCCGACTGACGCTCAACTCAACAACAACGCCATGCCAGGATCGCCCTTGGCCATCGCGCGCTGATAGGCCGGGCGGGCGCCGATCCGGGCGAGATAGGCGCGGATGTTGGGAAATGGCGCGAGATCGTAAGGCAGGAAGTAGCGCATGGTGGTCAGCGAGAACACCGTCATGATGTCGGCCGTCGTCAGCGCGTCGCCTGCCAGGTAGTCCGCCTCGCCGCAACGCGCTTCGACCAGGGCATAGGCGCGGTCGAGCCGCGCCCGCATGGCGCCGAGCACGGCATTGTCGTCCGGCAGGCCGAGCCGGTTGAGAATCATCACCCGCCCCATCGCCGCCTGCAGGGTGCCGTTGGCGAAATGGAACCAGTAGAGAAACGGCGCGAATTGCGGATCGTCGGGACCGGGCCGCAGCCGGCCCTGGCCGTATCTGGCGCTGATGTAGTCGACGATGGCGCCGGATTCGGCGAGCAGCAGATCGCCATCGGTGATCACCGGCGCGGCGCCGATCGGATGCAGCGCCTTGTACTCCGGCGGCGCCAGGATCGTCCTGGGATCCCGCGTGTAGCACTTCAGCGCGTAGGGTATCTCCAGCTCCTCGCAGAGCCAGACGATTCGTTCAGATTGCGACTTGCCGAGGTGGTGGACCGTGAGCATGGCGACTTTCGATGCGTCGGCACCACGATGATGCCGGCGGCACTCTAGCCGCAGCGACCGGCGAGCGGCAATCCGGGATCCGATGGGCGAGCGTTGCTTGCGATACGCTGGCGTTGCGGCGCTGTCTTGCGATCGCCGCCCGGTCACAGCGCCAGCGATCGAAGCCGGGAGATGGTCGCCGTTTCTAAGTTGTCGCTTGAACCTCACTCAACTACAGTGAGACGTATTTTCCGACTATATTTCTTGTCCACCGCGGTCGAGGAGGACGCATTTGATGACGCGCCATTTGATGACCCGCCTTTTCGTGAGCTGCCCTTTGATGACCCGCCCCTTCAGTCCAGGACGACTGTTGTTTGCCGCCGTCGTCGCGACGGCGGCCTGTCAGGAGCTGCCGGCCGCCGAGCTCAAGGCGATCGCGCCGTCCGACATGTGCACGGCCCGCGACGGCCGGATCGACGTGGCGTGCGAGGCGCCGGCCGGCAAGACGCGGCGGAGCGCGCAGCTCGTCGCGACGCAAGGCCCGGTCAGCTTCGATCTGCCCGAAGGCCTCGCGCTCAACGACGGCAAGCTGCCGCAGGGCGCGACGCTGCGGGTCGACGACCTGATGCTGTACAACGGCAAGCTGATCCCCGAGGTCTGGCGGCTCAACGCCGGCGACGTCGTCGACATCCGGCTGACGAACGCGCTCGCGCCCGGCGATTTCGCCGCCACCAACCTGCATACGCACGGGCTGCTCGTCAGCCCCGATCTCGACACCAAGCCCAACCCGGACAAGCCGGGAGACGTGATCGCCGCCGAGCCGGTCGGCGACACCGTCTATGTCTGCACGCTGCCGCCCGGACAGCCCGCCGGCAGCGAGGGCGAGAAGCACTGCACGCAGCATGGCGGGACCGCCGACACGACGCATGCGCGCCTGTTCTTCGGCCGCAAACGCGACGAGATGAATTACCAGATCGCGCTGCCCGACAGTCATCCGGAAGGCTTGTTCTGGTATCACCCGCACGTTCACGGCAATGCGCGCACGCAGGTCGGCGCCGGGATGTCCGGCCTGATCTTCATCAAGGGCAAGCCGACGGCGAACGGTCCGGGCGCCTCGGGCGGCGCACGCCCGCAGGATCCGGCGAAACCGGTCGCCTCGGTCGAGAAGTTCCTGATGCTGAAGGACATCCAGATCGACCGCGTCGAGCAGACCTCGCCCACGGCGCTGACCGCGCGCTTCCTCCCCGTCAACAGTCACACGTCCGGCTTGTGCGGCCCCGGCCCCGGCGATCCGCCGCCGACCGGCGCCTGCTTCACGCAGGTCGACGATCCGGATCATCCTGGCCAGAAGCTGACGCAGGGCTGGCTGTTCACGCTCAACGGCCAAGTGTACCCGAAGATCTCGCTCGGCTCCGGCGAGCAGCAGATCTGGCGCATGGCCAATGCGAGCGCCGACATGACCTATGATCTCGCCCTGGTCGAGACCACGACAGGGCGGCCGCTGCGGGTGCAGATCCTGGCGCGCGACGGCGTCGCCGCGGTGGCCGAAGGCAACGGCAGCGACGGCACCGCCGGCGGTCCGATCATGGCCGAGCGCATCCTGCTGATGCCGGGATCGCGCATCGAGATCGGCGTCGACCGCGCCACCGCCGAGGGCCGTTTCGACGGCGGCGAGCCGCTCGAGGCGCGGCTGCGCAGCTACGGCTACTTCACCGGCGAAACGGCAGGGTTCGGCGACAGCTGGCCGGCGGTCGACCTCGCCGCCGTCTCCTTCGCGAAGGAGCCGAATCCTCCGCCAGCCGCGCTGGAATCGATGGTGAGGACACAGGCGCGACTGAACCGGCCGATGGCGGCCGCCGGCGAGCCGCGCAAATTCCAACCCTTCATCGTCACGCCATGGAAGCCCGGATCGGATCTCGCGCGCGCAGTCGCGCCGGACCGCGTCAAGCCGATGGAGACGATGCACGCGACGCCTGCCGAGCACAAGCATGGCGCGCCGGCCGACGAGCATCCGCAGCCGGCGCCCAAGGATGCCTGCGCCGACGCGGCCGGCAAGCAGGATCGCATCATCGCGCTCGCAATCCATGTCGATCAGGCTCAGGGCGTGGAGGACTTCAAGATCGGCGCCGACTGCGCGAAATTCAAAGGCGCGACCTGGAAGGCGCACATCGCGGCGGCCGAGGCGAGCGCGGCCTCGTTTGGCAAGAACTCCGTCGTGCTCGCCGCCCGCGCGGGCCGATCCGAGACCTGGACCATCGTCAACGATCCCTTGGACAGCAATCACGAGACGCACAATTTCCATGTGCATCAGATGAAGTTCGAGGTGCTCGACGTCTACGATCCCGCGGGCCGGATCACGATGCCGCGCGGCGGCGCGCCGGAGAAGCGGCTGGTGGACAGCTATCCGGTGCCGACGGGCGGCTATCTGCGCATCCGCATCAACTTCACCAAGCAGATGGTCGGCGGCCGCTTCGTGTTCCACTGCCACATCCTCGAGCATGAGGACAAAGGCATGATGGCGGAGATCGAGGTCAAGTAGTTGCGACTGCACCGGACGCTGCAGCCAGGCGCGACGGCGGCTCGTTCGCACCGAACGAGACGCCGCGACCGTCACTTCACCATCGCGCCATAGACGATGTCCTGCACCTGCTCGCGATAATATTTGCGCAGGTCGCCGGGCGCCGCCGTGCCGACCACGACGACCAGGCGCTCCTTCGGATCGCAGAAGAACTGCGTGCCATAGGCGCCGTTCCAGCTGAACTCGCCGGGATTGCCGGGCACCGCCGACAGGCCCTCGCTGACACGCACGGCGACGCCGAGCCCGAAGCTGAAGCCGGCGCGATGCGGCTCGACATTGGCGACGGTGTTCTTGATCTCGGGCCCGAGATGGTTGGAGGTCATGTGGTGCACCGTCTTCGGGCTGAGGATGCGCTCGCCGTCGAGCTCACCGCCGTTGAGCAGCATCTGGCCGAAGCGGACGTAGTCGCCGATGGTTGCGAACGAGCAGGCGCCGCCGCAGTCCGACTTCGTCGGCGTGTCCAGGAGCTTGATCGCCTGCGGCTTGCCGGTCAGCGGATTGTTCGGAAACGGATGCGCCAGCCGCGGGCGTTGTGCGTCGGTCGGCGCGAAGGTCGCGTCCTGCATGCCGAGCGGCTTCCAGACATGGGTTGAAAGATATTCACCGAGCCGCTGCTCGCTGACCTTCTCGATCACGGCGCCGAGCACGTCGATGGAGAAGCCGTATTCGAACTGCGTGCCCGGCTGATGCGCCAGCGGCAGCTTGGTGATGCGCTCGATGAAGGCCTGGGTGTCGCCTTCGATCGCCGGCGCGGTGCCGCCGGGATAGAGCCGCGCCACCGCGCTCGAACTGTCGGGGCGTCCGCCATACATCAGGCCGGAGGTGTGGCGATAGAGATCATGGATCAGGATGGGACGGGCCTGCGGCACCAGCAGCAGCGCGCCGTTCTCCTGGGTGACGCCGACCTTCATGTCGGCGAAGGCCGGATAGTAGTCGGCGAGCCTGGCCTGCAGCGGCAATCGCCCCTGCTCCATCAGCGTCAGCCCCGCCACCGCGGTCATCGGCTTGGTCATCGAGGCCAAGGCGAAGATCGCGTCGAGCGGCATCGGCGCGCCCTTCACCGGATCGAGCTGGCCGTAGGCCTTGTAGTGCACGAGCTTGCCGTCGCGCGCGATCGCCACCACCGCGCCAGGCACGCGCTTGGCGGCGATCTCGCGGGCGAAGAAATCGTCCATGCGGGCGAGGCCGGATTGCGAGAAGCCGACCTCGTCGGGCTTCGCCTCGGGCAAGGGCGCGGCCGCGAGCTGCGTGACGATCATGGTGAAGGCTGTGGCCAAGGCCGCGAGGATCAGCTTGTTCAAGTGCAACTCCCTGATGTGCGGATGATCCCGCTTTTTCTCCGCGGGATTCGACAAGTCCGCCTGCGCAAGCAGTAGGACGAACGACAAGCGCTCGCAACACGAACACATCGCGATGACGTGATCGGCTTTGCTGCCGCACAATGGCGTATCCGCGCGACCCATCGGAAGGGAACAAGTGAGACCGCTGACAGGCGATATCACGCATGCTGAGGACGATCGGACTCATTCTTCACACCCTCTGGGTCATTTGTACGCTTGCGACGGGAGCCTTCGTCGGTGCAGCCGTCGGCTTTCATTCGGGGGGCTGGATCGGCGCCATTGTCCTCGGCCTCGTCGGCCTCTGCATCGGCGCAGTGGCTGCGGCCTTCCCGCTGGAAACGATTGCGACGCTGTTCGGGGGTCTTTGAAAGGGATGGCCATGTCGCCCCCACGAGCGAAGCGACATGCAGGAAAGCGGCAGGCCTCGATATCGTCGGGGGCTCCGGCCTGGGAACCGCCATGCCTGCCAACGTGTTGTTCGAGCACCGCGTTCGTCCAACAGCCGCGCCATGACCGGTCCCGAGCTCGCCAATCACTATCGCGCCTACATCGCGTGCCTGAATGCGCAGGACTGGCCGCAGCTCGGCAACTTCGTGCACGACCACGTCGTTCACAACGGCCGGCAGCTCGGGCTCAACGGCTATCGCGATATGCTGGTGGGAAACTTCGCTGATATCCCCGAACTTCGCTTTAACATCGGCCTGCTGCTGTCCGACCCGCCTCGCATCGCAAGCCGGCTGGAGTTCGACTGCACGCCGCGTGGCGCATTTCTCGGGCTGCCGGTCAACGGCCGGCGGGTGGCCTTCACGGAGAACGTGTTCTACGAATTCCACGACGGCAGGATCGCGGAAGTGTGGTCGGTGATCGACAAGGCCGCGATCGAGGCGCAGTTGTGAGCTAAGCCTTGCAGACCATTCACACGCATGACGTAGAAGGCGTAGGGTGGGCAAAGGCGCGCCAGTGTCTTGCGGCCTGCAGCATTGCGCGTCGCGCCGTGCCCACCATCGGCATCACGGATGGGGGATCGGTGGGCACGGCGCACAATGCACCGATGTTTGCCGCCACACTGTCGTTTGCGCCTTTGCCCACCCTACAGCCTCAGCGACTCACGCAAATGCACTGTTGTTAGTTTGTCCCGCCCCTACCCGATCGCCACGCCGCCACCGATGGTGCGGTTCAGCACCTGCGTCGTGCGCTCGATGCGCTCTGCGGCGGCGTTCAGCGCCTTCGCCACCGCGACCTGCGTGGCGCGGGCGCGATCGCTGGCCTGGTTGCGGACGTTGCGCAGGCCTTCGAGCTCCTGCTCCAGCACCTGCACGCGCTGATTGGCGTCGATCAGCTCATCGCACACGGTCAGCGCCGCCATCACGGTGAGCCGGGCGTCGCCGATCTCGCCGAACTTGCCGCGCAGATTGGTGATGCGCGTCTCGAGACTCTCCGCGAGCTTCAGCAGCCGCAGCTCCTGGCCCTCCTCGCAGGCCATGCGGTATTGGCGGCCGTTGATGGTGACGTTGATGTGGCTCATTCCTCGTCCTCATCGTGTTCAGCGGCGTCCTGCCCGTCGCCGCCGGTGAGCACGGCGCGGATGGTGCCGATCGCGGTGTCCAGGCGTTCGGCGATCTCGCGATTGGTGCGCTCGAGCCGGCGCGTCTTCATCAAGGAGCCGTCGAGCTCGTCGGCGAGCCGCGAACGGTCGGCGCCGAGCGCCTGAATGCGCGTCGCCAGTTCGTCCTCGTCACGATCCGCCTCGCGCCGCCGCTCGACCGCGCTCTCCAGCGCGTCAAGGGCCGTCATGAGTCGCCGCGTCGCCGCCTCGAGATCGGCGGCGACGGGTTCCACCTGGCCGGCAAGTTTGGCAGGGTGATCGTTCATGGCACGGATGCGAGGCCCTCGGAGCCAGCGGGACGCGACAAAAGCGCTGTCCGGCAAGCGGTTACGGGCAAAATCTTACGTGCTGGGCGAGCCAAGCGCAACGCTCGGCCGAAACTATGCACTACTAAGCAACTTTTGGGACGTCCGGGACGTTGCATTGCCTTTGATTCCCGGAACCGAGGTGCTAATCAGCCCGCAAAATCCCGGCCCGCCAGCAATACCGGCGGCGTCCCTGTCATCAGCATTTCACGTTTGGACGGATTCCAGCATGACGCAGGTCGATCATTCCCGCATGGCCAACGCCATCCGCGCGCTCGCAATGGATGCCGTCGAAAAGGCGAAATCGGGCCATCCGGGCCTGCCGATGGGCGCGGCCGACGTCGCCACCGTGCTGTTCACCCGCGTGCTGAAATATGATGCCGCAGCGCCCGCCTGGCCGGACCGCGACCGCTTCGTGCTGTCGGCCGGCCACGGCTCGATGCTGCTCTACGCACTGCTGTATCTGACCGGCAACGAGGAGATGACGCTCGACCAGATCAAGCGCTTCCGCCAAGTCGATTCGCTGACCCCCGGGCATCCGGAGAATTTCCGCACCAAGGGCATCGAGACCACCACCGGCCCGCTCGGCCAGGGCATCTCCACCGCCGTCGGCATGGCGCTGGCCGAGAAGATGCTGCAGGCCGAGTACGGCAAGAAGATCGTCGACCACCATACCTACGTGCTGGCTTCCGACGGCGACCTGATGGAGGGCATCTCGCAGGAAGCGATCGCGATGGCCGGGCACTGGAAGCTCAACAAGCTGATCGTGCTGTGGGACGACAACGGCATCTCGATCGACGGCCCGCTGTCGATCGCCGACTCGGTCGACCAGGTGAAGCGCTTCAAGGCGTGCGGCTGGGCGGCCGAGCTGATCGACGGCCATGATCCCGAGGCGATTGCTGCCGCGATCGCACGGGCCCAGAAGTCGTCGAAGCCGTCACTGATCGCCTGCAAGACCACGATCGGCTACGGCGCGCCGACCAAGGCCGGCACCTCCAAGGTGCATGGCGAGGCGCTCGGGCCTGAGGAATTGAAGGGCGCCAAGGAGAAGCTCGGCATTTCCTTGGAGCCGTTCTCGGTGCCCGACGACGTACTCGCCGCCTGGCGCGAGGCCGGCCGCCGCGGAGCCCCCGCACGGGCCGAGTGGGAGACCCGGCTCGGCGAGATGGGCCCGCGCAAGCGCGCCGAGTTCGAACGCCGGCTGCGGCATGAAAGGCCCGCCGCTCTGGCGAAGGCGCTGAAGGACCACAAGAAGGCGCTGCTGGAGACCCCGCTCAACGTCGCCACCCGCAAGTCCTCGGAGGCCGCGATCGAGGTGATCGCCGCGGCGATGCCGTTCGAATTCGTCGCCGGCTCCGCCGACCTCACCGGCTCCAACAACAACAAGGCGAAGTCGGCCGTCTCGTTCTCGGCCAAGACGCCGAAGGGCCGCTTCATCCATTACGGCATCCGCGAGCACGGCATGGCCGCCTGCATGAACGGCATCTTCCTGCATGGCGGCTTCGCGCCGAACGGAGCCACCTTCCTGGTGTTCTCGGACTATGCGCGCGGCGCCACGCGCCTGTCGGCGCTGATGGGCACGGGCGTGGTCTACGTGCTGACGCACGACTCCATCGGCCTCGGCGAGGATGGCCCGACGCATCAGCCCGTCGAGCATCTCGCGGCGTTGCGCGCGATGCCGAACATGCGGGTGTTCCGCCCGTGCGACGCGGTCGAGACCGCCGAATGCTGGGAGCTGGCGCTGAACCGCACCAACGGTCCGACGGTGCTGGCGCTGACGCGGCAGAACCTGCCGCAGCTGCGCACCTCGGCGCCGGCGGACAACCCCTGCAGCCGCGGCGGCTATGAGCTGGTCGCTTCCCAAGGCGAGGCCAAGGTGTCGCTGTTCGCGACCGGCTCGGAGGTCGAGATCGCGGTCGCCGCGCAGAAGCAGCTCGCCGAGCGTGGCATCCCAGCCCGCGTCGTCTCGGTACCCTCGCTCGAACTGCTGCTCGAGCAGCCGGCCGAGACCAGGGCCGCTATCATCGGCAAGGCGCCGGTCAAGATCGCCATCGAGGCCGCGGTGCGCTGGGGCTGGGACGCGGTGATCGGCCAGGACGGCCTCTTCATCGGCATGCATTCGTTCGGCGAAAGCGGTCCGGCCAAGGAGCTCTACAAGCATTTCGGCATCACTGCCGAGGCGGCTGTCGCGGCGGCCGTACAGCGGCTGGCGTAAAGTCCCCTCGATCCTGCGCGGCGGTTCACCAAATCAGGAGCGCCGCGCGAACATGATTCGCGACGGTTGAGCGATCGCAAAAAAAGGACTACGAAAGGGCCATATCGTCCGCTCGCGCCCGGCAGAACCGGGCGTCAACAGGTCCAAACCCTCGTAGAGCCCTTGCCAGGGGCGGGCTACGGGGGACGAGAAACGTCATTGAAGGAGACAAAAATGGCAGTCCGGGTCGGGATCAACGGGTTTGGCCGCATCGGCCGCAACGTTCTGCGCGCCATCGCAGAGTCGGGCCGCAAGGACATCGAGGTGGTCGGCATCAACGATCTCGGTCCGGTCGAGACCAATGCCCACCTGCTGCGCTTCGACAGCGTGCATGGCCGCTTTCCCCACACCGTGACCGTCGACGGCGACACCATCGACATCGGCAACGGCAAGATCAAGGTGACTGCCGAACGCGACCCGTCGAAGCTGCCTTGGAAGGACCTCGGCGTCGACATCGCCCTGGAATGCACCGGCATCTTCACCTCCAAGGACAAGGCCTCCGCGCACCTGACCGCCGGTGCCAAGCGCGTGCTGGTCTCCGCGCCGGCCGACGGCGCCGACGCCACCATCGTCTACGGCGTCAACCACACCGCGCTGACAAGGGAACACCTCGTCGTCTCCAACGGCTCCTGCACCACCAACTGCCTGGCGCCGATCGCCAAGGTCCTGAACGACACGGTCGGCATCGAGACCGGCTTCATGACGACGATCCACGCCTACACCGGCGACCAGCCGACGCTCGACACCATGCACAAGGATCTCTATCGCGGCCGCGCTGCGGCGATGTCGATGATCCCGACCTCGACCGGCGCGGCCAAGGCCATCGGCTTGGTGCTGCCCGAGCTGAAGGGCAAGCTCGATGGCGTCGCGATCCGCGTGCCGACGCCGAACGTGTCGGTGGTGGATCTCAAGATCGTCGCCAAGCGCAACACCGATCCGAAGGAGATCAACGAGGCGATGAAGCGCGCCAGCGAGCAGGAGCTCAAGGGCATCCTCGGCTACACCACCGCGCCCAACGTCTCGATCGACTTCAACCACGATCCGCACTCCTCGACGTTCCACATGGACCAGACCAAGGTCATGAATGGCAACCTCGTGCGCGTGATGTCCTGGTACGACAACGAGTGGGGCTTCTCCAACCGCATGGCCGACACCGCCGTCGCGATGGGCAAGCTGCTCTGACGCTCTCAGTCATTCCGGGGCGATGCGCAGCATCGAACCCGGAATCTCGAGATTCGGGTTCAGTCCTTCGGACCGCCCCGGAATGACGACTGAGGAAGCGCCATGTCCCTTCCCAACTGGCTTGGCATCCCTGGCGCACTGCTGCTGATCGGCTTGATTGCTTTGGGCTTCCGCCAGGGCATGCGGGTGACGACGAAGCAGGAAGGCGATCTGCCGGAAAACACCAACGGCTACAATCAGCCCTGACAAGTCCCTCGTTCAACGGTGGCTTAAATGACAAAATTCCGCACCCTCGATGACGTCGATCCCAAGGGCAAGCGCGTGCTGCTGCGCGTCGATCTCAACGTGCCCATGGAGAATGGCCACGTCACCGACGCCACGCGCCTGGAGCGCGTGGCGCCGACCATCAACGAGATCGCCACCAAGGGCGGCAAGGTCATCCTGCTCGCGCATTTCGGCCGGCCGAAGGGACGCGATGCCAAGGACTCGCTGAAGCCGGTCGCCGCCGCGCTGTCTGCCGTGATCAAGCGCCCGGTGGCCTTCGCCGATGACTGCATCGGCGAGCCGGCCGCGGCCGCCATCGCCGCGATGAAGGATGGCGACGTGCTGTGCCTGGAGAACACGCGCTTCCACAAAGAGGAAGAGAAGAACGATCCGGCCTTCGTGGCCGAGCTCGCCAAGCTCGGCGACATCTGGGTCAACGATGCCTTCTCCGCCGCGCACCGTGCCCATGCCTCGACCGAGGGCCTCGGCCACAAGCTGCCGGCCTATGCCGGCCGCACCATGCAGGCCGAGCTCGACGCGCTCGACAAGGCGCTGGGACGGCCGGCCAAGCCGGTCATCGCGATCGTCGGCGGCGCCAAGGTCTCGACCAAGATCGACCTGCTGGAGAACCTCGTCACCAAGGTCGATGCGCTGGTGATCGGCGGCGGCATGGCCAACACCTTCCTGCATGCCCAGGGCGTGCAGATCGGCAAGTCGCTGGCCGAGAAGGATCTCGCCGCGACAGCACTGCGGATCATGGAGAAGGCCGAAGCGTCCAACTGCGCGATCATCCTGCCGGTGGACGCCACCGTGTCGTTCCACTTCGCGGCCAACTCGCCGTCGTTCGCTTACGGCCTCGATGCAATCCCGCCTGACAGCATGATCCTCGACGTCGGCCCGCAATCGACCGCCCGCATCCACTCGGCGATCGACGACGCCGCCACCCTGGTGTGGAACGGCCCGCTCGGCGCCTTCGAGCTGACGCCGTTCGACCGCGGCACGATGGTCGCCGCCAAGCACGCGGCCGAGCGCACCAAGGCCAAGAAGCTGATCTCGGTGGCGGGCGGCGGCGATACCGTCGCGGCCCTCAACCAGGCCGGCGTGGCCGCCGACTTCAGCTACGTCTCGACCGCCGGCGGCGCCTTCCTGGAGTGGATGGAAGGCAAGCCGCTACCCGGCGTCGAAGTGCTGAAGGTCTGATGCCTCTGAGCTTGTCGGCCATGAATGTTTCTGTTATGTTCCATTCATGGCCGAGACACCGACAGACGCTGTTCTTCCGATCCTGGTGAAGATCCAGGAGAGCATTGCTGCGCTCCGGGCTGAGTTTCGATCGGAGCTTGGCTCGTTTAGGCAATCGACCGAGACGCGGCTTGACGGCCTGGAAACTTTGATCCGCAAGCAGCGCCGCGATGCCGCTGGCATGCTGGTCATGATGCGCGCGGCCGCCAGCGACTTCGACGAGCGGGTCAGCGAGGTCGAGGAGCGCATCGCGGCCCTCGAAGCCAGGAAGACCTGATCCTGCCGCCATAGCGTTGTCGGCCAGCGGCACCAGCTCTGGCTGCTTACCTCAACAGGGCCTGTCAGCCCCTCTCGTCATCTGCGTCGCCGCCACCCTTGGATTCCGCCCACCAGCGCGTTATGCACGGTGCAGCAGTTTCGACGCGTGCATCATACGCCGCGCGGTCCAATTCTTATCTCAGGGAGTTCCAGCCATGGCTCGTATCACGTTGCGTCAATTGCTCGACCACGCGGCGGAAAATGATTATGGCGTCCCGGCCTTCAACATCAACAACATGGAGCAGGCGCTGGCGATCATGGAGGCGGCGAATGCCGTCGACGCGCCCGTCATCATCCAGGCCTCGCGCGGCGCCCGCTCCTACGCCAACGACGTGATGCTGAAGCACATGATGGACGCGGTCACCGAGATCTACCCGCACATTCCGGTGTGCGTACATCTCGACCACGGCAACGGCCCCGACACCTGCATGACCGCCATCCAGGCCGGCTTCACCTCGGTGATGATGGACGGCTCGCTCAAGGCCGACGGCAAGAGCCCGGCCGATTGGGACTACAATGTCGGCGTCACCAAGACCGTCGCCACCATGGCCCATCTCGGCGGCATCTCGGTCGAGGGCGAGCTCGGCGTGCTCGGCTCGCTGGAGACCGGCATGGGTGACAAGGAGGACGGCCACGGCGCGGAAGGCAAGCTGTCGCACGATCAGTTGCTGACCAATCCCGACGAAGCCGTGAAGTTCGTGCGTGAGACCAAGGTCGACGCGCTGGCGATCGCGATGGGCACCTCGCACGGCGCCTACAAGTTCACGCGCAAGCCGGACGGCGACATCCTTGCCATGAACGTGATCGAAGAGATCCACCGCAAGCTGCCGAACACGCATCTGGTGATGCACGGCTCGTCGTCGGTGCCACAGGATCTGCAGGAGATCATCAATTCCTACGGCGGCAAGATGAAGCCGACCTGGGGCGTCCCGGTCAGCGAGATCCAGCGCGGCATCAAGAACGGCGTGCGCAAGATCAACATCGACACCGACAACCGCATGGCGATGACCGGCCAGATCCGCAAGGTGCTGTCGGAGCACCCGGAAGAGTTCGACCCGCGCAAGTACCTGAAGCCGGCGATGGAGGCGATGGCCAAGCTGTGCAAGCAGCGCCTGCAGGAGTTCAACACAGCGGGCCAGGCCTCGAAGATCAAGCGCGTGCTGACCACGGCCGAGATGGCCAAGCGCTACGCCAAGGGCGAGCTCGATCCGAAGGTGGCGTGAGTGTTCGTCGTGTAGTTCGACCTTCGCCGCGAACGCAGTGAGCTCCCTCCCCTTGCGGGGAGGGGT
Source organism: Bradyrhizobium oligotrophicum (assembly GCA_050641875.1). Taxonomy (GTDB): domain Bacteria; phylum Pseudomonadota; class Alphaproteobacteria; order Rhizobiales; family Xanthobacteraceae; genus Bradyrhizobium; species Bradyrhizobium oligotrophicum_B. Next base: position 3,033,049 of record CP192619.1, on the reverse strand, counting down.
CGGGGGTGGGGGTCTCCGAGTGATCCCATCAGTGATGGGCTCGAGAGCACGTGTCGGCGGTCTTGCAGTTATGAGCGACACAGCGAAGGCGTGACCGCGCGCACCCCATAGCGATTGACCAGGGACGATTGTAGGCGCAACTCACTGAATTCAGCGCGCGTGGACCCCCACCCCCAACCCCTCACCGCAAGGGGAGGGGAGTCGGCCGCCTTTGACGCGACAGGTCGCCCGATCAGCAATCTCTCCTTCACCTCTCCGAGAGCCTGCCTTGGCTACGGCCAATGTTTGCTCGGCATCCGCCCGAGAACCGTCTATTTTGATGGGCAGGGCAGGTGCGTCTGGAGCCAAGCATGAATCTCTCCGCACTGAACACCACGGCCCTTGCCATGGTTACGCCGGGCAAGGGCATTCTCGCCGCCGATGAATCCACCGGGACGATCAAGAAGCGCTTCGATGCCATCAAGGTCGAATCGACCGAACAGAACCGCCGCGACTATCGCGAGATGCTGTTCCGCAGCGCAGGCATGTCGTTCATTTCCGGCGTCATCCTCTATGACGAAACCATCCGGCAGAACGCTGCCGACGGCACCCCGCTGGTGAAGCTGATCGAAGCGGCCGGCGCCATTCCCGGCATCAAGGTCGACGAGGGAACGCAACCCCTGCCCGGCTGCCCCGGCGAGCGGGTCACGGCCGGGCTCGACAGGCTTGCGGATCGGCTGGCGACGTACTACGCGCTGGGTGCGCGCTTCGCCAAATGGCGGGCCGTGATCGATATCGACAAGGACAATATCCCTTCGATGACAGCGATCCATGTCAACGCGCATGCGCTCGGCCGCTATGCCGCCCTGTGCCAGGCCGCGAACATCGTGCCGATCGTCGAACCGGAGGTGCTGATGGACGGCGATCACGACATCGGTCGCTGCTTCGACGTCACGCGCCGCGTCCTTAACGAGGTGTTTCGTGAATTGCGCATCCAGCGCGTCGCGTTGGAAGGCATGATCCTGAAGCCCAACATGGCGGTCCCGGGCAAGCAGTCGCCGGACCAGGCCGGGGTGCAGGAGGTCGCCGAAAGGACCGTCCAACTGCTGAAGGAATGCGTGCCTGCGGCGGTGCCCGGCATCGCCTTCCTGTCCGGCGGACAATCGGACGAGAGCGCCACCGCGCATCTCGACGCGATGAACCGGCTTGGGCCGCTGCCATGGAAGCTGACGTTCTCCTATGGCCGCGCGCTGCAGGCGGCGCCGCAACAGGCATGGGCCGGCAAGGCGGCGAACGTCTCCGCCGGCCAGCGGGCCTTCACCCACCGCGCTCACATGAACGCGCTTGCAAGCCGTGGCCGGTGGACCGCCGCGCTCGAGAAAGAGGCCGCCTAGTGTCCGGCAAGACGACATCCGTGCGGCCCGCGCCGCGCCTCTATCTGGCAACGCCGGTCGTGACCGACGCGGCGGCGCTGGCCGCCGGCCTGCCCGAGATCCTCGCCAGCGCCGACATCGCGGCGGTGCTGGTGCGGCTGAAGGAAAGCGATCCGCGCAGCATGATCACGATGGTCAAGACGCTGGCGCCGGCGATCCAGGGCGCCGGCGCGGCGCTGCTGATCGATGGACATCCCGACATCGTCGCCCGCGCCGGCGCCGATGGCGGGCACCTGACCGGTGTCGCCGCGCTGGAGGAGGCACTGCCCGGCCTGAAGCCGGACCGCATCGCCGGCTGCGGCGGCCTCTCGACACGCCACGATTCTGATGCGTGCCGGCGAGCTCGGCGCCGACTATGTGCTGTTCGGCGAACGCGATGCGCAGGGACGGCGGCCCTCGCCGGATGCCGTCAACGAGCGCCTCGCCTGGTGGGCGGAGCTGTTCGAGCCGCCCTGCGTCGGTTATGCGATCTCGCTCAAGGAGGCCGCGGACTTCGTCGCCGCGGGAGCCGATTTCGTGCTGGTCGACGACCTCGTCTGGAACGACGCCCGCGGTCCAGCCGCCGCTCTTGCCGAGATCAGCGCCGCGATCCGGAGCGCTCATGCGGCCGTGCCGGCCGACGCGCCGGGACAGAGCTGAACGACCGCCGATGACGATCCTGCGCCTGACATGTGTTGTTGCTGCCCTCGCCATGGCGACGACGGGCGCGGCCGCGCAGATCTCGTTGACGCCGCCTGCTCAGCAGCCGCCGACGGAAAAGCCCAGGCCGGTCGAAAGGCCGGCGGAGAAGGCGGCCGAGAAGCCCAGGCCGCCGGCACCGCCTGTCGCAAAGAAGCCGGCCCCTGCCTCGTCCGGCAAGCCGGCCGCTCCGGCACCGACCGCGACGCCGCAGCCCGCCGCCAATGATCCCAATGTCGACCTGGTCTACGGCGCCTATCAGCGCGGCCAATACAAGACCGCGTTCGATCTGGCGTCGCCGCGCGCCCAGGCCGGCGATCCCAAGGCCATGGCGATGCTCGGCCAGCTCTACGAAAACGCCATGGGCATCCGCCGCGACTACGACAAGGCGGCGATCTGGTACAAGCGCGCCGCCGAGGCCGGCGACCGCGAGGCGATGTTCGCGCTGGCGATGATGCGGCTGGCGGGGCGCGGCGGCCCGATCGACAAGCCGGAGGCGGTCAAGCTGCTCGCTTCCGCCGCCAAGCTCGGCGAGCCCAAGGCGGCCTACAATCTCGCTTTGCTCTATCTCGACGGCCAGACCCTGCCGCAGGACCTCAAGCGCTCGGCCGAGTTGCTGCGCATGGCCGCCGACGCCGGCAACCCCGAGGCGCAATATGCGCTGGCGACGTTCTACAAGTCGGGCACCGGCGTCCCGCAGGACCTCGAGAAGGCCGCGCGCCTGCTGCAGGCCGCCGCGATCGCCGACAATGTCGACGCCGAGGTCGAATACGCGATCGCGCTGTTCAACGGCACCGGCGTGCCGAAGGACCAGCCCGCGGCCATCGCGCTGCTGCGTCGGGCCGCGCGGCAGAACAGCCCGCTCGCCCAGAACCGGCTGGCATGGGTGCTGCTGTATGGAATCGCCACCCCGATGGACAAGGTCGAGGCCTACAAATGGCATCTGGTGGCCAAGACCGCCGGCAAGGGCGATCCCAAGCTCGACGAGAAATTTGCCGACATGCCCCCCGAAGACCGCGCCAAGGGCGAGCAGGCCGCCAAGCGCTGGCTGGGCACCATCAAGTGATCGGCCGCTGATCCGGCCTTGACGCGGCCGCCCCGGCAGGGCACCCACAGCCAGCCATTTCACCCGCCTTCGTCCGCTTCCGGGGAAGGCGCGCACCGCAAGGTGCGGTCAGCCCAGCGCATCGAGCTCATGATCCATTCCGCCCTTATCAACGTCATGGTCAAGGCCGCGCGCCGCGCCGGCCGCAACCTCAAGCGCGATCTCGGCGAGATCGAGCACCTGCAGGTGTCGCTGAAGGGCCCTGCCAATTTCGTCTCCCGCGCCGACAAGAAGGCCGAGGAGATGCTCTACGAGGATCTCTCCAAGGCCCGGCCCGGCTACGGCTTCCTCGGCGAGGAAGGCGGCAAGCGCGAAGGCAGCGACAAATCGCACACCTGGATCGTCGATCCGCTCGACGGCACCACCAATTTCCTGCACGGCATCCCGCAATTCGCGATCTCGATCGCGCTCCAGCGCGAGGACACGATCATCGCCGGCGTGATCTACAATCCGGCCAATGACGAGCTCTATATCGCCGAGCGCGGCAAGGGCGCGTTCCTCAACGACCAGCGGCTGCGCGTCGCCGCACGCAAACAGCTGCATGAATGCGTCATCGCCTGCGGCCTGCCGCATATCGGCCGCGGCGACCACCAGCTGTTCCTGCGCGAGATGACCGCGCTGCAGGTCAAGGTCGCAGGGCTCCGCCGCTTCGGCGCCGCCTCGCTCGACCTCGCCTTCGTCGCCGCCGGCCGCTTCGATGCCTATTGGGAGCGCGACCTGCAGCCCTGGGACATCGCCGCCGGCATGATCCTGGTGCGCGAGGCCGGCGGTACCGTGTCGGGCATCGACGGCAAGGAGGATGCGCTGGCCACCGGGCACGTCGTGTGCGGCAATGAGGTCATCCACCGCGAGCTGGTGAAGGTGCTGAAGGCGGCGGCGTAGTTTTGACTTTGCGCGGCGACTCGGTTCGCCTTCCTATGGTTTGCTACCCACTCGCCTTACATACGGTGTCGTCCCGGCCTTGAGCCGGGACCCATAACCACCGGCGGCTCTGATTGAGCGAGATGGATCAACCAGCGTGCCTCAAACATCTCCCTGGGTTATGGATCCCGGATCGGCGCGCGCGTGCCGCGCGCTTGTCCGGGACGACACCGGGGGTGTGTCGGCCGTCGGGCTCTATCGCCTGAAAAGGCTACCGCCGGCCGCTGGTGAACGCCTGGGGCGTGGCACCTGGCAGCGCAGGCGAGTTGATGTCGCTGTCGACACGATCGGACGACTGGCCGGCGTAGCTGAAGCCGAGCGACAGGCTGACATTGGACGTCGGCTTGAACTCGACGCCGCCATTGATGGCGTAGGCCGGCGTCGTGGTCGAGCGCGAATCGAACGTGGCGAACGGGCCGCCGAGGCCGGGATTGTATTTCAGCGTGTCGAAGCCGCCGTAGAGGCTGACGCCGCTCTTGAAGGTGTAGCCGTACTGCGCGCCCTCGGTGGTGTACGAGCCGAGCGAGCCGTAGCGGTTGACGATGTTGGAGCTCAGGCCGACGCCGGAGAGTGCCGACCAGTTGTTCGCCACACTGTAGCGCCGAGAGAAAAGCCGCTGTCGCTGCCGTTCGCGGTGAAGCTCGGAAAGTTGCCGTAGGAATCGAGGCTGCCTGACTCGCTGAAGCCGACCGGCCAACCGGGCAGCCAGTACTTCACGGGACCAGATTGAGCGTGAACCGCCGATGTGCCGACACAAAGCCCAGCGAGCACCAGCGCGAATGCAGATTTACGAGAGATCATCGACATGCCGTTACCGCTACACGTCGGCGGATCATACAGGCAGAGGGTACGGAACTCCAGTACGGCAGGTGCGGCGCGACCTCCCGCCGCCTGAACGGTGCGCTCCCCTCCCCTTGCGTGGAGGGGTCGGGGGTGGGGGTCCACGAGGCACGCTGAATGTGTTGAAAGCGCGATTCTGTTCATCTCAACAGAGATGATAGTGGCTTAGCATGCGCTCCGTCTGACTGGTTGATCTCTGACTTGTGATCGGGATTTCCACGTCGTTCAACGCCCGGAGACCCCCACCCCCGCCCCCTCCCCGCAAGGGGGAGGGAGCGAACCGGTCGCGTCGCGACAGTTGGGCTCAAGTCTGTAAGGGTGACCCAGCATCACTCACGGCTTCGCCGGCGCCGGCGGCCCGTAAGCCTCGGGCTCCGCCACCGGCTCGGTCTTCTCCCGATCGCCCGCCAGCACGCGCTGCACCGCGACGAAGAACACCGGCACCATCAGCAGCGCCAGGATCACCACCGCGATCATACCGCCCATCACGTTGGTGCCGAGCGCCTGCTGGCTGGCGCCGCCGGCCCCCGTGGCGATCGACATCGGCAGCACGCCGCAGACGAAGGCGAGGCCGGTCATGATGATCGGGCGGAAGCGCAAGGAGCAGGCCTCGATCGTCGCCGCGACCAGCGGCTTGCCGTGGGCACGCAGGTCCTTGGCGAATTCGATGATCAGGATCGCATCCTTGGCGGCGAGACCGATGATGGTGATCAGCGCCACCGTGAAATACACGTCATTGGACAGGCCGCGCAGATTGGCGGCGACCACGGCGCCGAGGATGCCGAGCGGCACGGTCAGGAGCACCGCGAGCGGAATCGTCCAGCTCTCGTACAGCGCGGCGAGACACAGGAACACGACCAGCGCCGAGAGGCCCAGCAGCAGCGGCGCCTGCGAGCCCGACAGCTTCTCCTGCAGCGACTGGCCGGTCCATTCATAGCCGAAGCCGCGCGGCAGCTTGGCCGCCAGGCGCTCCATCTCGTTGAGCGCATCGCCCGAGGTGTAGCCCGGCTTGGCCTCGCCGGAGATGCGGATCGCCGGGTAGTAGTTGAAGCCGGCGATCTGGGTCGGTCCCTTGGCCCATTGGATGGTCGCGAACGACGAGAACGGCACCAGCTGTCCCTTGGCGTTCTTGACGCTGTAGTTGAGGATGTCATCCGCGTTCATGCGGCTGATGCGGTCGGCCTGCACCACGACGCGCTGCATGCGGCCGCGGTTCGGGAAGTCGTTGACGTAGTTCGAGCCGAGATTGGTCGAGATCGTGTTGTTGATATCCTCGAAGGTGACGCCGAAGGCGCCGGCCTTCTCGCGGTCGATCATCAGATTGACCTGGGGTCCCGGCGGCAGGCCCTCGACATAGACCTTCTGCAGCACCGGGCTGGCATTGGCCTCCGCGATCAGCTGGTCGGCGGCCGCGTTCAGCGCGGCAAAACCCTTCTGGCCGCGGTCCTGCAGGCGGAAGCTGAAGCCGGAGGAGTTGCCGAGATTGTCGATCGGCGGCGGCTGCAGCGCCGTGATCTTGGCGTCGCGCAACCCGGCGAGATCGCGGTTGATGTCGGCGACCAGCGCCGCGGCGCTGTCGTGCTTGCCGCGCTCCGACCAGTCCTTCAGCGAGATGAAGGCCTGGGCGGTGTTGACGCCCTGGCCGGCATAGCTGAAGCCGGTGAGGAAGGTGACATCCTCGATCCCAGCGCGCTTCGCAAGATATTTCTCGACCGCCACGACGGCGGCCTGAGTCCGCGCGTAGGACGAGTCCGCCGGCGTCTGCACGTCGGTCGTGATGAAGCCCTGGTCGTCGACCGGCAGGAAGCCGCCGGGCAACTGGATGAAGGCCCAGGACAGGCCGACGATGAAGACCGCGTAGATCATCATCAACCGTCCCGTGCGCTTCAGCGCGCCGCCGACCACGCCGGTGTATTTGTTGCGGCTGAAATCCATGAAGCGGTTGAACCAGCCGAACACGCCCTTTTTCGCGTGGCCGTGGCCGGCCGTGACCGGCTTCAGCAGGGTCGCGCACAGCGCCGGGGTCAGCGACAGCGCCAGCAATGCGGAGAAGCCGATCGCCGCGACCATGGTGACCGAGAACTGCCGGTAGATGATGCCGACCGAGCCGGGGAAGAACGCCATCGGCACGAACACCGCCATGAGCACCAGCGTGATGCCGATGATGGCGCCGGTGATCTGGCCCATCGCCTTGCGCGTCGCCTCCTTCGGCGACAGCCCCTCCTCGGTCATGATGCGCTCGACGTTCTCGACCACGACGATGGCGTCGTCGACGAGGATGCCGACCGCGAGCACCATGCCGAACATCGTCAGCATGTTGATGGAGTAGCCGACCAGCATCAGCGTTGCGCAGGTGCCGAGCAGTGCCACGGGCACCACGATGGTCGGAATGATGGTGTAGCGGATGTTCTGCAGGAACAGGAACATCACCACGAACACCAGCACCACGGCTTCGACCAGGGTCATCAGCACCCGCTTGATCGACGCCTTCACCACCGGCGTGATGTCGTAGGGAATCTCATAGGTGATGTTGGAGGGAAGAAGCGCGACAGCTCCTTCATCTTGGCCTCGACCGCGCTCGCGGTCGCCAGCGCATTGCCGGTCGGCGACAGCAGCACCGAGAGACCAGCAGTCGGCTTGCCGTTGAGGCGGGTGTTGAACTGATAGCTCAAGCCCCCGATCTCGATGCGGGCGACGTCGCGCAGCCGCACCGTCGAGCCGTCGGCATTGGCGCGCAGGATGATCGATCCGAACTCGTCGGGCGAGATCCAGCTGACCCTTGACCAGCACCAGCGCCGAGGTGCGCTGCGCGGTCGTCGCGGGCTCGGCGCCGATGCTGCCCGAGGCGACCTGCGCGTTCTGCGCGCCGATCGCCTTGGTGACGTCGTCGGCGGTGAGCCCGTAGCCGACCAGCTTGGCCGGATCGAGCCAGACGCGCAGCGAGCGCTCGGTCGAATACAGCGTGGCGCGGCCGACGCCGGGAATGCGCCGGATTTCGCCGAGCACGTTGCGGATCATGAAGTCGCCGAGGCCGACCTCGTCGAGGCTGCCGTCGGTCGACTGCAGGGTGATGATCTGCAGCACCGCGGCCGAGGCTTCCTCGACCAGGATGCCCTGCTGGATAACGGCGCGCGGCAGCCGCGCCTCGACACGCTTGAGGCGGTTCTGCACCTCGACCGAGGCGTCGTTGGTCGACGTGCCCGGCACGAAGTTCGCCGTGATCTCGACCTGGCCGAGCGAATCGCTGGTGGATTCGAAGTTGAGGATGCCGGAGGCGCCGTTGAGCTCCTCCTCGATCAGCCGCGTCACGCTGTTGTACAGGTTCTCGGGCGACGCGCCGGGATAGCTGGTCGAGATCGAGATCGAGGGCGGCGCGATGATCGGATATTGCGCCACCGCCAGCAGCGGGATCGCGATCGCGCCGATCAGGCAAATGAACAGCGCGACGACCCAGGCGAAGATCGGCCTGTCGATGAAGAAGCTCGGCATGGCGGCTTACCGCGTCGCCGACTTCGTTTCGATCTGCGTCGCGGCGCTGACCTCGGTCCAGACCTGCGGCGCGACCTTGTCGCCGGCGGCGAACTTCTGGAACCCGTCGACAACGACCTTGTCGCCAGCCCGCAGACCGTCGGTGATCAGCACCAGGCCATCCTGGGTCGGACCGGTGCGGACCGGCCTGGCGATCACGCGGTCGTCGTCGCGGATGACGTAGACCTCGGACCCGCCGGCCGCGTTACGCTGCACCGCCTGCTGCGGCACGCCGACGGAGTCGCTGTCGATGCCCTGCTCGATGCGGACGCGGACATACATGCCCGGCAGGAGCTCGCGCTTCGGATTGGCGAACTCGCCCCGCAGGGTGACCTGACCGGTGGCGGCATCGACCTTGGCGTCGGAGAACAACAGCTTGCCCGGGATCGAATACGGCGTGCCGTCGTCGAGCACGAGACGGACCTTGATCGCGTCGGGCGAGATCTGGTCGAGGTCGCCGGACTCGAACGCCCGGCGAAGGCGGTTGAGCTCGCTCACCGACTGGGTGAAGTCGGCATAGATCGGATCGAGCTGCTGGATCGTGACCAGCGAGGTCTCGTTCTGAACCGCGATGGCGCCCTCGCTGACCTGGGCCGCGCCGACGATGCCGTCGATCGGCGCGCGCACGGTCGCATAGTCGAGATTGAGCTGGGCACGCGCAAGATCAGCCTTGCGGGCCTCGATGTCGGCCGCGGCCTCGCGCTCGGTCGAGATCGCCTTCTCGTTCTCGACCGCCGGGGCTGCGCGCTCCTTGAACAGCAGGCCGATGCGGTGGGCCTGCTGCACCGCGCGCTCATGCACGGCCTCGGCCTTGGCCAGCGCCGCCCGGCTCGACAGGATCTCCACCTCGAACGGCTTCGGATCGATGCGATAGAGCGGATCGCCCGCCTTGACCTCGCTGCCCTGGCGGAACAGCCGCTCGACGACGATGCCCGAGACGCGCGGACGGACGTCGGAGACGCGGGTCGGCGCGATACGGCCGGGCAGCTCGCGCACGATCGCTCGCGCCTTCTGCTCGACGGTCACGATGCCGACGTCGGGGATGACGATCTGCTCATTGGCGGAGGCCTGAGCCTGGGTGGGATCGTTGCAGCCGGCCAGCAGCGGCGCAGCGGCCGCGAGCATCAATGCACTGCTGACCAGCGACGCGCGAAAACGAGACATGAGTGGAGGAGCCCCCTCGATGATGATGAAAAACAGTCGACCGGATGGCCCGGTCATGGCGCCATTCTGGCGCTCGCCTTGCCTGCAACATAGAAAACAGCTGCTGCGACGCAACGCGGAACCTGGGCGGCTTGATGTCACACGAACTACGTGACTGATAGATCGAGCTTTTTCGGGACTCACCTAATTGTGAGTGCTTTGTGGCAGCAGGTTCCCCGGAGGTTCCGCAGAGTGAAACGCGAATCTCCCTTTGGCACTGCGGCATCCAGCCGCAGCGAACAAATCAGTTGGCCGGCCGCAGGCGGTAGTGACTGACGCCCCATTCACGGCCTTCGTCGTGGCCGAACAGACCCGCGGTGGCGAGGAAGAACCAGCGCCAGCGGCGCATCCACAGCGCCGTGTCGTCACCATAGACCGGCTGCAGGACCTGGAGGATGCGGTCGCGGTCGGCATCGAAATTGGCGAGCCAGTCCCGCGCCGTGCGCTGATAGTGCGTGCCGCTCCAGCGCCATTCCTTCTCGACCGCTAACAGATCGTCGTACTGCCGGATCAAGGTGTGGCTGGGCATGATGCCGCCGGTGAAGAAATGCTGTGCGATCCAGTCCTCGCGATCGTTGCGGTCGAACACGTAGGACCCAGTACGGTGAGTGAAGATGTGCATGAACAGCCGGCCGTCCGGCGTGAGCCATGATCTCACCCGAGTCAGCAGCTCGCGCCAGTTCATCATGTGCTCGAACATCTCCACCGAGACGATGCGATCGAACCGCGCATCGGGAGCGAACCCGTTCATGTCGGCGGTGATAACCCGCAAATTGAGCAGGCCGCGCGCGGCCGCCATCTCCTCAATCGCGCGGCGCTGCGAATGCGAGTTCGAGACCGCCGTGATCTTCGCACGCGGGAACTGCCGGGCCATGAACAACGACAGCGATCCCCAGCCGCAGCCGAGCTCGAGAATGCTCTGGCCATCCTGCAGATCGGCGTTGGCTACGGTCTGACGCAGCGCCTCCTCCTCGGCTTCCCGCAGGGTCGAGACCGGCTCCTTGTAGAAGCAGCAGGAGTATTTGCGGTTTGGCCCGAGCACGCGGGCGAAGAATGCCGCCGGCACCTCGTAGTGCTGGCTGTTCGCTGCGTCGGTATGCTCGGCGATCGGGCGGGTCGTCAGCAGGCGGGCGAACTCGGCATCACCCATCGCATCGGCCCCGCCGAGCCGCGCCGCCGTGCGCGCGCACAATTCGGAGATCGCCGAGCGGATGACGGCATCGGGCAGCGGCACACGCTCGGCGGCGCCGATGATGGTCGAGATGAAGCTCATGCGGTGGCTCCGTTACTTCGTAAAGTGACTTGGCGGCAGGGGAAAGAACGCGCTGGTGCGCGCCTGATAGGCCCGGTAGCGATCGCCGCGCGAGCGCAGCATCTGCTGCTCCAGCGGCGGGATGCCGGTGACGTGGACCAGGATCCAGTACATGAACAGCGGCGCGAGCAGGCTGGCGAAGCCCCACGGGTGGTCGGACGACAGCGCGATGACCGGATAGGACAGCCAGCACACCCATTCGAAGAAATAGTTGGGATGGCGCGACCAGCGCCACAGGCCGACGTCGCACACCTTGCCCTTGTTGGCGGGATCGGCCCGGAACGCCTTGAGCTGAGCATCTGCGACGCCCTCGCCGGCGATGCCTGCGAACAGCACGAGGATGCCGAGATAGTCCTGCAGGCGCAGCTCGGCGGCCGGCGCATGGGCGGCGACGAACATCGCGAACACCAGCGGGATCGAGCCCCAGGCCTGCTGCTGCAGGAACAGGAACATGCGCCGCGGTGCGGCCGCGCCCCATTGCCGGGCAAACTCCGCATAGCGCGGGTCGTCGGAAATGCCGCGGCTGCGCGCCGCGACATGGCCGCCGAGCCGCAGCGACCAGACCGCCACCAGCACCGCGACCAGCCACTGCCGCGCGTTGGGGGCGGCGCCGCCGGCGGGCCAGATCGCACCGACGGCGCCGACCAGCCCGACGGAAAACGTCCAGATCGTGTCGACCCAGCCGGAGTTGCCGCTGCGCTGCTGCACGACCCAGGCGAGCCCCATCAGCACCGACATCGCCACGGCCATCGCCAGCAGCGCTTGCAGATATTCAACGACGGTCATGACAAAGCCAGGGCGTTCCCGCTAGATATGAGCCACGGGACTAACTACGCCGCGGACGCCCGCCGGTTTCAGCCATAGTTCCGCGCAGGGGACGGGATTGCGCCGAACGCGGCTTTTTTCCCGCTGCTGCTGTGCCATAGTGGATTTCAGGGACCGGTCCCCGCAACGGATGTCATCGACCATGCCTCAAGGCTCCCCTCCCGCTCCGCGATGGACGTCGAACGGACCAAGCTGTCCACGCCCCGGATCTTCCTGGTGCGGATGCTGGTCTTCCTGGTGCTGTGCGCCCTGGTCGGCGTCGTGCTCTACAAGCAGATCATCATGGCGTTCTTCGCCAATCCCGGCCTCAACGCCCTGATCGGGGCGGTGCTGCTGATCGGCGTCATCCTGTCGTTCCGACAGGTGGTCCGGCTCTATCCGGAAGTATCCTGGGTCAACAATTTCCGCATCGCCGATCCCGGCCTGGCGGTGCCTCGCCACCCGGTCCTGCTGGCGCCGATGGCCGCCATCCTCGGCCGCGAGCGCTCGGGGCGAATGTCGATCTCGCAGCAGACCATGCGCCACCTGCTCGACTCGATCGCCACCCGGCTCGACGAGGCCCGCGACATCTCGCGCTACATGACCGGCCTTCTGGTGTTCCTGGGCCTGCTCGGCACGTTCTGGGGCCTGATCGAAACGGTCGGCTCGGTCGGCAAGGTGATCGATGGGCTCAAGGTCGGTGGCGACGCGGGCGCGCTGTTCGATACGCTGAAGGGCGGCCTTGCCGCGCCGCTGGGCGGCATGGGCATCTCGTTCTCGTCCTCGCTGTTCGGCCTTGCCGGCTCGCTGATCCTCGGCTTCCTCGACCTGCAATCGAGCCAGGCGCAGAACCGCTTCTATACCGATCTGGAGGACTGGCTCGCCGGCACCGTGCGGGAATATGGTGGCACCGGCGATACGAGCGCCGACCTCTCGGTCGCCATCGAGCGGCTGCGCACTGCGGTGGAGGACGGCTCCAACCGCGGCGCCACCGCCGCGATGGCCAACCTCGCCGAGGCGATCCAGGGCCTGGTCGGGCACATGCGCACCGAGCAGCAGATGATCCGCGAATGGGCCGACGGCCAGGGCGAGCAGAACCGCGAGATCAAGCGGCTGCTGGAGCGGCTGGCGCGACAGACGGAGAAGAGTTGAGCTGCTCCACCGGCCGGCCAAGCCGAACTACGAGACGAACCAGGAGACGCTGAATGGCGCTTGCCCGTACCCGCCGCGGAGACTCCGGCCTCAACTACTGGCCGGGCTTCGTCGATGCGCTGTCGACGCTGGTGCTGTCGATCGTGTTCCTGCTGACCGTGTTCCTGGTGGTGCAGTTCTTCCTGTCGCAGGAGGTCACCGGCAAGGACAAGGCGCTGGAGCAGCTCAACGCCAAGATCGCGCAGCTCAATGAGATGCTGTCCTTGGAGAAGCTCGGCAAGCTCTCGCTGGACGACCAGGTTGCGCAACTGCGCGCCGGGCTCGCAAGCGCCGAAGCCGAGCGCGACCGCGTCAAGGGCCTCTATGACGGGCTCGCCAATGCCGGCAGCAATGCCGCCGGTCGCGCCAACGAGCTCAACCGGGCGCTCGACTCCGAGAAGCAGGTCACCGCGCGGGCGCTGGCCCAGATCGAGGTGCTCAACCAGCAGATCAGCGCACTGCGCCGCCAACTCGCCGCGCTCGAGGATGCGCTCGATGCCTCGGAGAAGCGCGACAAGGAATCGCAGAGCCGCATCGCCGATCTCGGCTCGCGCCTCAACGTTGCGCTGGCACAGCGGGTGCAGGAGCTGACCCGGTACCGTTCGGAGTTCTTCGGTCGGCTGCGCGCCATCCTCGGCAACCGTCCCGACATTCGCGTCGTCGGCGACCGCTTCGTGTTCCAGTCCGAGGTGTTCTTCGACACCGGGCAAGCCACCCTGCTGCCCGAGGGCCAGCAGGAGCTGAACTCGGTGGCGACGGCGCTGGTCGATCTCGACAAGCAGATCCCCGCCGAGATCTCCTGGGTGCTGCGGGTCGACGGCCACACCGACGTACGTCCGATCAACAGCCCGGTGTTCAAGTCGAACTGGGAGTTGTCCTCGGCGCGCGCCATCTCGGTGGTGCAGTATCTGATCTCGCTCGGCGTCCCTGCGCAGCGCCTGGTCGCGGCAGGCTTCGCCGAATTCCAGCCGCTCGACCCCGCGAACACCGAGGACGCCTTCCGCCGCAACCGGCGCATCGAGCTGAAGCTGACCGAGCGGTGACGTCGACCTCCACCCTGCGCCCGTATCGCGTCGAGGACGAGGATGCGGCGATCGCGCTGTGGCAGGAGACGTGGCAGCTCGCTTATCCCGCGATCGATTTTGCCGCGCGCGTTCCGTGGTGGCGTGAGCGCTGGCGCAAGGAGCTGGTACCGAACGCGGAGGTGATCGTCGCCGAGACGGGGGCAACGCTCGTCGGGTTCGTGACGATCGATGCCACGGGTTATCTCGACCAGCTCGTGGTCTCGCCTGCACATTGGGGCTCGCCGCTTGCCACGCGGCTGGTCGACGCCGCCAAGCGGCGGTCTCCGAACGGCATCACCCTGCTGGTGAACAAGGACAACGCCCGCGCGATCAGCTTCTACAGGCGTAACGGCTTCCTGGAGGCCGGCGAGGACGTCAATCCGACCTCCGGCCGCCCCGTGCTGCGGATGGCGTGGACGCCTTAGGCGCTGACACCCGCATCGCAGCCCCGCCCTCCGACACCGAGTTTATGGCTAACCGCAACTACACGCCGCGAAACAGCACGCCGATGGTGAGCACCACGAAGGCAATCGCCAGCGCATCGAACGCGTGCGCTGCCGACAGCAGCGGCACCGAAGCATGCATGTAATGCGCGAGCATCGCGACGAGGGCGAGCACCAGCGCAATTGCGAAGATCACGAACGAGGGCGGGGTGAGGGCAAAACTGCCACGACGATAAGGCATGCGCGTTGCTCCTGTGCGGTTCGGCGCGCATCGGGGCAGCGCGCCATCTGTTCCGGCAGGGAACGTACAAAGCCAGAGAAAGGTTGCAGGGTCGGGAACAAGAATTCGAGGGTGTTGCCGACCATCCACTGTGTTGCCGAAACTACACGCCCTCGAACTGCAGCCGCGCGAGCCGCGCATAGAGCCCGTTCGCCGCGACCAGCGACGTATGGGTACCCTGCTCGACGATGCGGCCGCGATCCATGACCAGGATGCGGTCGCAGGACAGCACCGTCGCGAGGCGATGCGCGATCACCAGGGTGGTGCGGTCCTTCATCAGCCCCTCGAGCGCGGTCTGCACCAGCGTCTCGCTCTCGGCATCGAGCGCCGAGGTCGCCTCGTCGAGCAGCAGCAGCGGCGCATCGCGCAGGATGGCGCGCGCGATGGCAATGCGCTGGCGCTGGCCGCCCGAGAGCATGACGCCGCGCTCGCCGAGCGCGGTGTCGAAGCCGTTCGGCAAGCGGCGGATGAATTCGCTGGCATGAGCGAGATCGGCGGCGCGCTCGACCTCGGTGTCGGTCGCCTCGGGCCGGCCGAAGCGGATGTTCTCGCGCGCACTGGCGGCGAACACCACGGATTCCTGCGGCACCAGCGCGATGCGCTCGCGCATCTTGCGCGGGTCGGCCGCGCGCACCGGCACACCGTCGAACGAGATCGAGCCGGAAGCCGGATCGTAGAAGCGCAGCAGAAGATGGAACAGCGTGCTCTTGCCGGCGCCGGAGGGGCCGACGATCGCAACCTTCTCGCCGGCGCGGATCGCAAACGAGACGTCATCGAGGACGCGAACGTCGGGGCGGCTCGGATAAACGAAGCTGACGTGGTCGAAGCCGAGGTCGCCGCGCGCCGGCTCCGGCATCGGGCGCGGCTGCGCGGGCGCCGTGATCTCCGGCTGCACATGCAACAGTTCGAACAGCCGCTCGGCCGCGCCGGACGCCGCCGACACTTCGCCCCAGACTTCCGAGAGCTGGCCGAGACCCGCAGCGGCAAAGGCCGCGTAGAGCACGAACTGACCGAGACGACCGGCGCTGATCGCGCCGGTCAGCACGTCGTGCGAGCCGACCCAGAGGATCGCGACCACGCTGGAGAAGACGATGAAGATGATGATCGCGGTGAGCACGCCGCGCGCCTGGGTCGAGACCCGGGCCGCCTCATAGGCCTGCTCGACCTCGCCGCCGAAACGCGCCGCCGCCAGCCTCTCGCTGGTATAGGCCTGCACGGTCCTGATCGAACCGATCAGCTCGGACGCATAGGCCGAGGCGTCGGCGAGCGTGTCCTGGGCGTTGCGCGACAGCCGCCGGACCCAGCGCCCGAACGCCACCAGCGGCAGCACGATCAGCGGGATCGCCAGCAGCACGAAGCCGGACAGCTTCGGGCTCGTGATCACCATCATTGCGGTGGCGCCGATGAACAGCAGCAGATTGCGCAGCGCTATGGACACGGAGGCGCCCGCCGCCGATTTGATCTGGGTGGTGTCGGCGGTGAGCCGCGACACCAGCTCGCCGGAGCGGGCGGAGTCGAAGAAGGACGGCGACAGCGACATCAGATGCGCGAACACGTCGCGCCGGAGATCGGCGACGATGCGCTCGCCGATCGTCATGACGAGGTAGTAGCGGGCCGCGCTCGCCAGCGCGAGCACCGCCACGACGGCGATCATGACGCTGAAATAGCTGTTGATCAGCTCGATGCCCTTCGGCGTGAAGCCGAAATCGATCATGCGGCGGACCGCGATCGGCACCAGGAGCGTGGTCAGGGCGGCGACCGTAAGCGCGATCAGCGCCAGAAGGGCGCGGCCGCGATAGCGCAGGACATAGGGAGACAACGCCAGCAGCGGCCGCAGCTTCGAGCGCCGGACAGGGCTTGCCGGCTCGGCCAATGCCTCGACGGCCGCAACGGCATCTCCGACCGGATCCTGCCCTGGGGCAGCACCCTGCCGCTCGTCAAGCCGTTCCACTGCGCTCATGGGCCACCTGAGAATTCTTCCAAATACCGATCTGCCGTCCTGATAGGCCTGCCGGGCCGGGCTTGGCAAATCCGGAAACGTACCAAGGTGTTCATCCGCGACCTTGGCTTGTTTTGGGCAGAACCTTGGGCTATAGAGCCGGCCAATTGTCCCCCTTCAGTGACGACAGGATCAGGCGCGGCCGCGCCGCATCATGTCTTCGCATCGTGCCGTAGGATCAGCCATGAAAGCCGACATTCACCCGAATTATCATACGATTACGGTCGTGATGACCGATGGCACCGAGTACCAGACCCGCTCGACCTGGGGCAAAGAGGGCGACAAGCTCAACCTCGACATCGACCCCAAGTCGCACCCGGCCTGGACCGGCGGCACCCAGCAGATCATGGATCGCGGCGGCCGTGTCTCGCGCTTCCAAAAGAAGTTCCAGGGCTTCCTCAAGAAGGATTGATCCCTTCTTGCCCTTGGCACCGGCCTTCCTGGCCTGCGCCTGATGGACAGCTCACAGCAAAACGCCCCCGGAAACGGGGGCGTTCTTGTTTCTGGGCTGGTCGCAACGAGACGTTCGGTTGGGGGAGCGGCCCCGGCGGGGCCGCCCGAAGCCGGCGCCTACTGCTCGAACGCGGCCTTCAGCCGGTTGAGATGCGGCACCAGCGGATTGCCGATCGCGCTCTGGTCCGGGGGCGGGGAATGAATGGTCGAGTCCAGCCGGCGGACCCGCACCTGGAGGCTCATCGAGCGCGAGATCAGGCTTTGCAGCTGCTGCGGCAGCTTCTCCAGCAGATCATCCGGCCCGGGATCTGCGGCGGTCAGCTTGACCTTGGTCTTTTCGCGGTTGGCCTGGCTCAGGGTCATCTCGCCCTCCTTCACCGCGCGGTGCAGGAGCAGCCAGGACGCCAGCTGCATCAGGCGGGTGGTGAGACGCATGCTCTCGGTGGCGTAGGTCAGGCTGACGGCGCGGTCGAGCGCCTTGGCCTCGTTGCGGCCGTCGCCATCGAGATAGGCGGCGGTCTCCTCGACCAGATCCATGCCTTCCCGGAACAGCGCGCCGAATGCAGCAGAATTGGTGAGCCGCTCGTTGAACTGAACCAGAGCGCCATCGCCCAGCAAACGGTCCGACATGGTTAACGCCTCTTAAACGCGACTGTTTACGCAACCCGGCAACGACGCCGGTATGATGAACAAATCATTGCGCGGCCGGTTTCGAGAGTCCAGCAGCAACGCCTTTTATGGTTTCCACGGCGTGGGCCATGCCGTGTCCTCGTACCACTTGCGACTGCGACACGGCCGATCGCGGCCGCGTCGCACGATCAGCTCAACTAGCAACCACGATCACGGCAATAGTTTGCAGTCGTCGAATGAGGATCGTCAGGCCTGCCGCGGCGCACAGGATTTTCGCGCGTGACCTGCTGGCGACCGAAGACCGGCACGGGCGCAATGAGCAGGTACGACGATCGTTCCCACGATCGCCGCCTGCGCATGGGGAGCGCGCCACGGGCGACCGCGCGGTTCGCCCGGCTCGGCGAGCGCACAAAAAGAGCCGCCGTTTCCGGCGGCTTTGAAGTTGATAACAGGGAGGCGTCAAACAGAGTGGACAGGAGCCACTCGGTGTCCAAACGAGGACGGTTCCGGTTGTAAACGCGAAAGCTTAATCAACCGTAAATGGCGAAAATTTTTCAATCTTCGTTAGCCATGTCGGCCACTGGCCGACCGTGTTCCTACGGCCTGCGAGGTTCACGACTTGAAGATGCTGGCGGCGGCATCACGCGAGGCTCGCTTTTTCGCCGTCGCCTGCTCGATGCGCTCGATCTCGGCGCGGAGCAGCGCCACCCGGCTGGTCAGCTCCTCGACCGACAGCATCGACAGATCCTGCCCGATCTCGTGCGACACGGCCTTGCGCGGCCGATCGTCGTCCTCGTTGGCCATCTCACCCTCCTCCCGGTTGCCAGCCATGCCCCGGCTGGCTTAAGCACGCGGCAGCACCCGCTTTCAGCACTCGCCGAAGGATTTCTCATGGAACAGCTGCCCGCGCAAATGACCGTGGTCGCCATCAGCCAGCCGGGCGGCCCCGAGGTGCTCAAGCCGGAAACCCGGCCCGTCCCCAAGCCCGGCCCCGGTGAGATCCTGATCAAGGTGAAGGCGGCCGGCGTTAACCGTCCCGACGTCGCCCAGCGCTCCGGCAGCTATCCGCCGCCGCCCGGCGCCAGCGACCTGCCGGGGCTGGAAGTCGCCGGCGAGGTCGTGGCGCTCGGCGAGGGCGCCGTCCGGCACAAGCTCGGCGACACCGTAATGTCCCTGGTCGCCGGCGGCGGCTATGCACAATACTGCATCGCACAAGATGCGCAGGCGATGGCGGTCCCCTCCTCACTCTCCATTCTGGAGGCCGGCGCCCTGCCCGAGACCCTGATGACGGTCTGGCACAACGTGTTCGAGCGCGGCGGTCTGAAGGCGGGTGAGACCCTGCTGATCCATGGCGGCTCTTCCGGCATCGGCACCATGGCGATCCAGCTCGCCACGGCATTCGGCGCCAACGTGCTGGTCACCGTCGGCTCGCAGGACAAGGCCGACGCCTGCGTCAAGCTCGGCGCCGACCGAGCCATCAACTACAAGACGGAGGACTTCGTCGCCGTGGTCAGGGAAGCGACTGGCGGCAAGGGCGCCGACGTCATCCTCGACATGGTCGGCGGCGACTACATCGAGCGCAACTACGACGCCGCGGCAATCGATGGCCGCATCGTCCAGATCGCCTTCCTCGCCAGCCCCAAGGCGTCAGTCAATTTCGTCAAGCTGATGGTGAAGCGCCTGACCCATACCGGATCCACGCTGCGCCCGCGCAGCAATGCCGACAAGGCGGCCATGGTGGCGGCGATCGAGGCCAAGGTGATGCCGTTCCTGCGCCAGGGCCGCATCAAGCCGCTGATGGACTCGACCTTTCCCCTCGCGGATGCAGCCAAAGCGCACGCACGCATGGAGACGAGCCAACATATTGGCAAAATTGTGTTGGAAATCTAGGCGCAGTCTAAACAGAGCGTGTTTGGAAACTCTTTGATTCTCCTCGCTTTCGTGCCAATGATCGCGCACATCTGAACCGTGCCTGGAACGGCTCCAATTTGCCCGGCGACGACCTCTTTCGATTTGGCTTGTTTCGCTTTGGATTGGTGTCGAACGCGGAGATTTGACATTGCGTCTGATCAGGTGCCTCGCGTCGTTGGCGGCGCTGGGCCTCGTGATGTGTGGTGCCGCTGCCCCCGCTCAGGCCGTTGACGCCGTCAGCGTTCGCAGCGACGCGCCTGCGATCGACCTCACGGGCATCCTCGATCATCAGCGCAGCGAGAACGACCGCATCCAGGTCTCGACCGCGCCCGGCACCGACGGCATCGTCCGCCGCATCGAGGTCCGGGCGCGCGAGGGCGGCCAGAACTGGATCGTGTTCGCGCTGGCCAACAACACCGACGACCAGCTCGACCGCCTGATCGTAGCACCGCACTACCGCGTGGTCGGCTCCGGCGTGTTGTGGCCCGATCTCGGCCTGTCGCGCATCGCCACCATCACGCCCTCGGTCGGTGACCTGCCGGAGCGGCAGGAGAGCCCGACCGCCGACGTCTTCCGCGTCACCCTTGATCCCGGCTCGGTCGTCACCTTCGTCGCCGAATTGCGCACCGACAAGCTGCCGCAGCTCTATCTGTGGGAGCCCGAGGCCTACAAGGACAAGGTCAACTCGTTCACGCTGTACCAGGGCATCGTGATCGGCATCTCCGGACTGCTTGCGCTGGTGCTGACGATCCTGTTCGTGGTCAAGGGCAGCATCATGTTCCCGGCGGCCGCGGCGCTGGCCTGGGCGGTGCTGGTCTATATCGGCGTCGATTTCGGCTTCTGGGGCAAGGTCCTGGACATGTCGAACAATGCCGAGCGGGTGTGGCGCGCGGCGGGCGAGGCGATCCTCGCCGCCACCCTGCTGGTGTTCCTGTTCGCCTATCTCAATCTGTCGCGCTGGCACGTCCGCTATTCGCACATCACGCTGGGCTGGCTGTTCTTCCTGGGCTCGCTGGTCGCCGTGGCGCTGTTCGACCCGGCGGTGGCCTCGGGCATCGCGCGGATGTCGCTGCTCCTGATCGCCGTGCTCGGCTTCGCGCTGATCGTCTATCTCTCCAGCCACGGCTTCGACCGCGCGGTGCTGCTGATCCCGACCTGGTTCCTGCTCACGGTGTGGGTCGCCGCCGCCGGCATGACGGTCGCGGGCCAGGTCACCAACGACATCGTCGGTCCGGCCCTGCTCGGCGGCCTCGTGCTGATCGTGATGCTGATCGGCTTCACGGTGATGCAGCACGCCTTCGCCGGCGGCGGCGCCACCACCGGCATCGTCTCCGACGTCGAGCGCCGCGCGCTGGCGCTGGCCGGCTCCGGCGACCTGATCTGGGACTGGGACGTCTCCGCCGACAAGGTGTTCACCAGCCCGGAGACCGAGAGCCTGCTCGGCCTGAAGCGCGGCACGCTCGAAGGCCCGGCGGCGAAATGGCTCGAGGTGCTGCACCCGCTCGATCAGGACCGCTTCCGCGCCGCGCTCGACAGTGTCCTCGACCAGCGCCGCGGCCGCCTGGTGCAGGACTTCCGGCTGCGCACGCCCGACGGCCATTTCATGTGGTTCGCGCTGAAGGCACGCCCCGTGGTCGGCTCGGACGGCGAGGTCTCGCGCGTGGTCGGCACCTTGACGGACGTGACCGAGTTCAAGAATGCCGAGGAGCGCCTGCTCCACGATTCCGTGCACGACAATCTGACCGGCCTGCCCAACCGCAAGCTGTTCATCGACCGTCTCGCCGCCGTTGCCAATTTCGCCAAGTCGATGCCGGCCATGCGGCCGACCCTGATGGTGATCGACCTCGACCGCTTCAAGCAGGTCAACGACTCCGTCGGCATCGCGGTCGGCGATTCCATCCTGCTGACCCTGGCGCGGCGGCTGTCGCGCATCCTCAAACCCCAGGACACGCTGGCGCGGCTGGCCGGCGATCAGTTCGGCCTGATCCTGCTGTCCGAGCAGGACCCCGCCCGCATCACCGCCTTCGCCGAGACCATCCGCAAGACCATCCGCGCGCCGATCGCCTTCAACGAGCGCGAGATCTTCCTGACCGCCTCGATCGGGCTGGCGCTGTCCGATCCGCAGACGCAGCTCTCGGAGGACATCATCAAGGATGCGGAGCTTGCGATGTATCATTCCAAGCGCATCGGCGGCGACCGCATCGACGTCTACAAGCCTGCGATGCGCGCCCGCAAGAACGACCGCCTGACCCTGGAGAGCGAGCTGCGCCGCTCGATCGAGCGCCAGGAGATCACGATCCTGTACCAGCCGATCGTGCGGCTGGAGGATCGCTCGATCGCCGGCTTCGAGGCGTTGGCACGCTGGGACCACCCGAAGCTCGGCCGGATGTCGCCGATCGAGTTCATCACCATCGCCGAAGAGATCGGCCTGATCGTCGATCTCGGCACCTTCGTGCTCGACCAGACGGCGCGGCAGCTCTCGGTGTGGCAGCGCGCGACACGGCTGCGCGAGCCGATCTTCGCCAGCGTCAACGTCTCCTCGCGCCAACTCCTGCGCCACGACCTGATCCACGACATCCGCTCGGTGCTGGCGCGCTCCTCGGTGGCGCGCGGCTCGCTCAAGATCGAGCTGACGGAATCGCTGGTGATGGAAAACCCCGAGCACGCCGCGCAGATGCTGACGCGCATCCGCGAGCTCGGCGTCGGCCTGTCGATCGACGATTTCGGCACCGGCCATTCGTCGCTGGCCTATCTGCAGCGCTTCCCGTTCGACACCTTGAAGATCGACCAGTCGTTCGTGCGCACCACCGCGCGCGGCACCCGTCCTGTCATCCTCAAATCGATCATCGCGCTGGCGCACGACCTCGGCATGGATGTCGTGGCGGAGGGCGCGGAGACCGACTCCGATGCCGTCGAGCTCTACCAGCTCGGCTGCGAATACGCCCAGGGCTACGCCTTCGGCGAGCCGATGGACGCCGACGCCGCGATGCGGCTTCTCACGGAAGAACGGCTGGAAGCGGCGAGCTGAGGGCCGCAATGCATCCGGGATGGCGACAGCCTCAGGATGCATCTTTCCTTTTACTTCGTTTGAGGTAGAGTTACCACGGTACCGCGTAAAGGGTGCCGTGTGAGTGATGACCAATGCGTGCTTGCGGGGCACAAGGCTCGCGACATGGCCCGTTCGCGACGAGCCTAGTCCGTCTCGAACTGCGACAACGCCGTGAGCGCGCGGCGATAATTGTCGGCACCGAGCCGGCGCGCCACCCGCTTCTCGTGCGCAGCGACCAGCGCATTGGCCTTCTTCAGGATCAGGCGGCCACGCGGCGTCAGGCCGAGCGCATGGGCCCTGCGGTCGTGCTCGGAGCGTTCGCGCACGATCAGGCCGGCCTGCTGCAGGTCGTCGAGCAGCGCGACCATGCGCGCGCGCTCGATGCCCAGCGCGCCGGCGATCGCGATCTGCGCGGCGCCGGGATTGGCCGCGATCGTCTCCAGGATCGAATAGAGGATGACGTCGAGGTCGATCGTTGCGAGAGCGGCGTTGACGTCGCGGAAGATCCAGTGCTGCAAGCGGCGGACGAAATAGCCGAGATGGTTCTCGAGCTCACCGAGACCGAGCGCGGAATGCTGGCTGGCTGCGTCTCGCTGCGCTCCGGCGCTCGCGCTCTTGGGCATGCTGGCTCGCTGACATGAAGCATCCCTGCCTAGACCGATGCCGTCGCAAGGACAAGCCGCTCCAATCGGTCACATCCACAATAATTGCAAAGTACAACCATTCTGGTAGTCTCGCGGTCAACGAATACAACATGGGAGGGAAACGCATGCCGTCATCGATGGCGACGGTCGCCTGCATTGCGACCGCAATGCGGCGGCGCATTGCACCCGATCGCTGCACCTGCCGCGCAGCATCCTCCTCCCCGCCCCCTCCCGCACTGCATCTTCCGCGATCACCTCCCGCAGCCCGGAGACACGCCATGGCTGATACAGAACGCCGCGCCTCCGAGCCTGCGATGTTCGCCGCGCCCTCGATCGAGGCTGTCCGGCGCGACGACGGCGCGATCATCCTGCGCTCGCGCATGCCGCTGCAGCCGGCCGCGCGGTGCACCGGCGAATGGCTGGAGCACTGGGGCCGCCATTTCCCGGACCGCACGTTCCTGGCCGAGCGCCGTGGCGACAACTGGACCTGGCTCACCTACGGCGAAACATTGATGCAGGTCCGCGCCGCCGCGGCCTGGATGCTCGCGCAGGGCCTCGGTCCCGAGCGTCCGCTGGCGATCCTCTCCGACAACAGCATCGCCCACGCCGTGCTGGCGCTCGCAGCACAGCATGTCGGCGTCCCCGTCTGCGCGATCTCGCCGGCCTATTCGCTGATGTCGACGGATCACGAGAAGCTGCGCGCGATGATCCGTCTGCTCGATCCCGGCGCCATCTTCGTCGCGCAGCGCGAGCCGTTCGCGCGCGCGCTCGCGGCCGTCGACGGCCTGCATCGGGCAACGATCATTGCCGGCGATGGCGACGCAACGAGCGCGGTGCCGCTGCAGACCCTGCTCGTGACGAAGCCGGGCGCCGAGGTCGACCGCGCCTTCGCCGCGGTCACGCCGGACACGGTGGCCAAGCTGCTGTTCACCTCCGGCTCGACGGGGCAGCCCAAAGCGGTGATCAATACGCACCGGATGCTGACCATGAGCCAGCAGGCCAAGGCGCAGTTGTGGACGTTCCTGCGCGAGGTCGAGGGCGGCCCCGTCATCGTCGACTGGCTGCCATGGAGTCACACCTTCGGCGCCAACCACAATTTCAACCTGGTGCTGAGCCACGGCGGGTCGATCTACATCGACGGCGGCAAGCCTGCGCCCGGCCTGTTCGAGACGTCGCTCGCCAATCTACGCAGCCTGGTGCCGACGATCTATTTCAACGTGCCGCGCGGCTTCGACATGCTGGTCGCGGCACTCAGGTCCGATGACGATCTGCGCCGCAGATTTTTCTCTGGCGTCAGGTGCATCCTCTATGCGGCCGCGGCCCTGCCGCAAAATCTGTGGGACGCGCTCAACGAGATGAGCCGGGCCACGATCGGCCGTCCTGCACCGCTGGTGTCGGCGTGGGGCGCCACCGAGACATCGCCGCTCGCGACCGACTGCCACTTCTTCGCCGAGCGCGCCGGCAACATCGGCGTGCCCATCCCCGGCACGGAGCTCAAGCTGGTGCCGACCGGCGAGAAGCTCGAGGTCCGCGTGCGCGGGCCGAACGTGATGCCGGGCTATTGGAAGGCGCCCGAGATCACGACCGCGGCTTTCGACGAGGAGGGCTTCTACAAGATCGGCGACGCCGTGAAGCTCGCAGATCCCGAACATCCGGAGCGCGGCCTGTTCTTCGACGGCCGCATCACCGAGGATTTCAAGCTCAGCTCCGGGACATGGGTGAACGTCGGCGCGCTGCGCGTCGCCGGCATCGCGGCGCTGGCGCCGTTGGCGCAGGACATCGTGATCGCCGGCCACGGCACCGACGAGGTGCACTTTCTCATCGTGCCCAACATGGCAGCGTGCCGCAGCGCCGCTGGACTGACCGAGACGGCCCCGGCCGGCGACGTCCTGGCGCATCCATCGGTTCGCACCGCCATCGCACGCGGATTGGCGAAGCTTCGCGCTGAGGCGGTCGGCTCGTCGCGCTATGCGACCCGTGCGCTATTGATGGCGGAGCCGCCCTTGCTCGATGCCGGCGAGATCACCGACAAGGGCTATATCAACCAGCGCGCGGTGCTCACCCGCCGCGCCGATCTGGTCGCACGACTGAAGGATGAAACCGCGGACGATCTGATCAGGCCCGACATGTCCTGACCCAGAACTAGGACAACTACACAGCTACTCAACTCACTCACAAAAATGGCGCCCGTATAACTACGGGAGCGCCTCGCGAATACGGCAATTAGTTACCATCCACACTTAACCGGACATCAACTGCGAGATCCTTAAAATGACTCGCATCTAGCTTCCTCATTTGTCCGGACCGCCCCATGGCAAAGCCGCGTTTCTCTCTTGCCCTCCGCATCTACGCGATCATCGGCCTGTCGTTCTGTGGACTGGTCGGACTCGCGGCAACGCAAAGCCAGAACCTCGAGAGCGCTCTCAAGGACCAGCGGCAGAGCGAGCTCACCCACCTGGCGCAGACGGCGGTCAGCATCGCGCGCGAGGAATATGACACGATCGCGCGCGACAAGGTGGCGCCCGACGTTGCACAGAAAAGGGCGGCCGAGCGGATCGGCAAGCTGCGCTACGGCAGCGGCGACTACTTCTGGATCAACGACATGACCCCGAAGATGGTCATGCATCCGATCAAGCCGGAGCTGAACGGCCAGAACCTTTCCGACAACAAGGACCCGACCGGCAAGCGGCTGTTCATGGAGATGGTCGACGTCGTCAAGCGCCAGGGCGCCGGCGTCGTCGACTACATGTGGCCGAAGCCCGGCAAGGATGCGCCACAGCCGAAGATGTCCTATGTCGCCGGCTTCGAGCCCTGGGGCTGGATCATCGGCACCGGCGTCTATGTCGACGATCTCGAAGCCCAGATGTGGGAGAGCAAGCGCAGTGTGTTCATTGCCGCGATGCTGGTGATGCTGATCATCGGATCGATCACGCTGATCATCGCGCGGCGGATGTCGTCGGCGCTGGCCGCGATGGGCGGCGCGCTGACCGAGCTCGGCAACGGAAACTTCGACATCAAGCTGCCGGGCCAGAACCGCAGCGACGAGCTCGGCGACATGGCGCGCTCGATCGAGCAGTTCAGGCAGAAGACCGAGGAGAAGGCGCGGCAGACCGCGATGCTCGAAGACGAGCAGCGCCAGGTCGCAGAGCGCATCAAGACCAGGGCGCTGCAGGAGATGGCCGAAGCCGTCGAGCAGGCCGCCAGCAGCGCGGTCGGCGAGGTCGCGCAGGGAACCGGCCACATGGCCGACAATGCCAAGTCGATGACCGACAGCGCGCTGACGCTGGAGCGCAACTCGAGCAGCGTTGCGGCGGCGGCCGAGCAGGCGCTCGCCACCACCCAGACGGTCGCCAAGGCGTCCGCGCAGCTCGCCGCCTCGATCTCGCAGATCTCCAGCCAGGTCAGCTCGTCGCGCGAGCTCACGCGCAAGGCCGTCGCTGCCTCGTCCGATGCCCAGGCCACCATCGCGAAGCTGTCGGAAGCCGCCGACAAGGTCGGCGCCGTGACCAGCCTGATCAGCGAGATTGCCGGCCAGACCAACCTGCTGGCGCTGAACGCCACCATCGAGGCCGCACGTGCCGGCGATGCAGGCCGTGGCTTTGCGGTCGTCGCCTCCGAGGTGAAATCGCTTGCCGAGCAGACCGCCAAGGCGACCAGCGAGATCGCGCAGCAGATTGCCGAGATTCAGGACTCGACGCGCGCCTCGGTCACCTCGATCGGGGCGATCGGCGAAGTCATCCGCAACGTCGAAGCCGTATCCTCCGGCATTGCCGATGCGATCCAGGCGCAGAACAGCGTGACCATCGAGATCTCGCGCACGGTCGAGGAGACGTCCGCCGCCGCGCGCGAGGTCGCCAGCCAGATCGCAGAGGTCTCTCGCGAGGCCAGCGAGGCCGGCCGGCGCTCGACCGACATCCGCGACGGCTCGACGACCGTCGCCGACAAGGTGCAGCGGCTGCGCACCGAACTGGTGCGGGTGATCCGGACCTCGACTGCCGACGTCGATCGCCGGCTGTCGACGCGGCTCAACATCAACCGGCCGGGCACGCTGCAGGTGAACGGCGAAGCGATCCCTGTCACCGTGCGCAACCTCTCGCTCGGCGGCGCCCTGCTCGAAGCCGTTCCGGTTCGTCTGACGATGAACACGTCGGTGACGCTTGCCATCACCGGCATGGTGTCCGATCTGCCGGGGACCGTGACCCGCGTCGGCGACCGCACCGCGTTGGTCCAGTTCGCTCTGAACCCGGAGCAATCGGCGCGGCTGACGGCGCTGGTCTCCGACCGTCAGGCGGCGTAACGCGTCGACCTCGCCTCAACGGAAATGGCAGGCGACGAGATGCCCTCGGCGCTCGCCTTCAGCGGCGGCACTTCCTTGCTGCAGACGTCCTTGGCGATCGGGCAGCGGGTGTGAAAGTGACAGCCCGATGGTGGATTGATCGGGCTCGGCACCTCGCCCTTGAGCCGCACACGCTTGCGCTTGACGCTCGGATCCGGGATCGGCACCGCCGACAGCAGCGCCTCGGTGTAGGGATGTTTCGGCGTCGAATAGAGCTGGCGTGACGGCGCGGTCTCGACGATGCGGCCGAGATACATCACCGCGACGCGGCGGCTGATGTGCTCGACCACCGAGAGGTCGTGCGCGACGAACAGATAGGCGATGCCGAACTTCTGCTGCAGATCCTCGAGCAGGTTGATGACCTGCGCCTGGATCGACACGTCGAGCGCCGATACCGGCTCGTCGCAGATGATCAGCTTGGGCTCGACCGCGATCGCCCGGGCAATGCCGATGCGCTGGCGCTGGCCGCCGGAGAACTCGTGCGGATAGCGCGTCATGTGGTCGGCCTGCAGGCCGACGGTCTCCAGGAGATGGACGATGCGCGCCTCGTATTGCTGGCGTGATGTCGCCAACCCATGGATCGTCAGCGCCTCGCCGATGATGGCGCCGATGGTCATGCGCGGATTGAGCGAGGCATAGGGGTCCTGAAAGATGATCTGGATGTCGCGGCGGAGCGCGCGCAGGCTTTCGCCGGACAACGCAATGACGTCCTTGCCTTCGAAATTCAGTTCGCCCGAGCTCGGCTCGATCAGCCTGAGGACGCAGCGCCCGGTCGTCGACTTGCCGCAGCCGGACTCGCCGACGAGGCCGAAGGTCTCGCTCGGCTCGATATGGAAGTTGACGCCGTCGACGGCCCGCACGCTGCCGATCTGGCGCTTCAAGAGCCCGCCCCGGATCGGAAATGCCTTGGTCAGGTTGCGCACGCTGAGCAGCGGCGCAGGTGCGGCGGGCGTGGCAATGGCAGCTTGGGTCATCACAGCAACGTCTCTTCGGCGCGGATGCACGCCACCTTGTGGCCGGGCTCGATCTCGCGCAGCAGAGGCTGCGCGGTCCTGCAATCGGGAATGGCGAAGCGGCAGCGCGACGCGAAGCGGCAGCCTTCCGGCGGATTGACCAGCTTCGGCACGCTGCCGGGGATGCTCTCCAGCCGGCTCTTCCTGACCGCCGCGAGATCGATCCGCGGGATCGAGCGGATCAGGCCCTGGGTGTAGGGATGGCGCGGATTGGCAAACAGCCGCTCGACCGGCGCCTCCTCGGCCACCCGGCCGGCATACATCACCACGACGCGTTGCGCGACCTCGGCGACGACGCCCATCGCGTGGGTGATCAGCATGATCGACATGCCGAGCCGATCCTTCATGTCGAGCAGCAGATCGAGGATCTGCGCCTGGATCGTGACGTCGAGCGCGGTCGTCGGCTCATCGGCGATCAGGAGCTTCGGGTTGCACGACAGCGCCATCGCGATCATCACGCGCTGGCGCATGCCGCCGGAGAAATGATGCGGATAGTCGTGCACGCGGGCTTTCGGATTGGGGATCTGTACCAGCGCGAGCATCTCCGCCGCCCGATCCATCGCCGCCTTCTTGGACAGGCCCTGATGCAGCCGGATCACCTCGGCGATCTGATCGCCGACGGTGTAGACCGGGTTGAGCGAGGTCATCGGCTCCTGGAACACGATCGCGATCTCGCTGGCGCGGATCTTGTTCATCTCGGACGAGCCGAGCGGCACCAGGTCGCGGCCCTGCCACAGGATCTGGCCGCCGGCGATGCGGCCGGGCGGCATCGCGATCAGCTTCAGCACCGACATCGCGGTGACGGTCTTGCCGGAGCCGGACTCGCCGACCACGCACAGGGTCTCGCCGCTGCCGATCGAGATGTCGACGCCGTCGACGGCCTGGACCTCGCCCTCGTCGGTGTTGAAATAGGTCTTCAGCCCCTTGATCTCGAGCAGCGGAGCCACGCGCGCGTCCATCACATCACCTTCCGCGGATCGAGCGCATCGCGCAGGCCATCGCCGATGAAGTTGATCGCGATGACCGTGAGGAAGATCGCGCCGCCGGCGAACAGCGCCCAATGCGGCGCGATGTCGAGATAGTCCTTGGCGTCGAACAGCAGCCGGCCCCAGGTCGGAATGTCCGGCGGGAAGCCGAGACCGAGGAACGACAACGTCGATTCCGCGATGATCGCCGCCGCGACGTCGATGGTGCCGGCGACGATCACGGGTCCCAGCGCGTTCGGCAGGATGTGGCGGACGACGAGACGGGCGTTGGAGGCGCCGAGCGCGCGCGCCGCCTCGACGAACTCCTTCTCGCGCAGCGACAGGAACTGCGCGCGTACCAGCCGCGCCACCGGCATCCAGCGGAAGCCGCCGATCACCAGTACGATGAGGATGAAGACGCCGCCTTCCGGGCCGAGCCAGCCTTTCAGGAAGTCACGGAACAGATAGATGATCAGGAGCAGCAGAGGCAGTTGCGGCAGCGACAGGAACAGATCGGTCAGCCACATCAGCGCAGCATCCACCGGTCCCTTGGCCGAGCCGGCGATCGCACCGACGAGAATGCCGACGAACAGCGCCACGCCCATCGCGGCAAAGCCGACTGCGAGCGAGATGCGGCCGCCATAGATCATGCGCGCCAGCAGATCCTGGCCGAGATCGTCGGTGCCGAACGGATGCTCCCAGGAGGGCGGCGCCAGCCGTGCGGTGAAGTCGATCTCGTTGATCGGAATCCGCCACAGCCATGGCCCGAGCACGATCGCCAGCGCCAGCAGCAGCAGCACGACGATGCTGGCCGCGGCCATGCGATGGCGCAGGAAGCGGCGCAGCGCGTCGCGACCGGGCGAGAACCGCCGTTTGCGGGTCGCCACGACCGGCACCGTCTCAACGGAAGGAGATGCGTGGGTCAAGCCAGCCATACAGAATGTCTGCGATGAGGTTGAAGAGGACGACGAGGCAGGCGAACACGAAGGTCACCGCCATGATGACCGGCGTATCGTTGGCGAGGATCGCGCTGATCAGGAGCGAGCCGATGCCGGGAATGCGGAAGATCTGCTCGGTGACGATGGCGCCGCCGAACACCGTCGGCATCTGCAGCGCCACCAGCGTGACCACCGGGATCAGCGCGTTGCGCACGACGTGCTTGACGATCACCTTGCGCTCGTCGAGCCCCTTGGAACGCGCGGTGGTGACGTAGTCGAGCTTGATGACGTCGAGCACGGCGGAACGGACATAGCGCGTGTAGGACGCCGCCTGATAGAGACCGAGCACCGTGACCGGCATGATCGCCTGCTTGATGCTCTCCCACCACCATTGCCAGCCGGTCGCCTGCAGGTCGGCGCGATAGACGAACGGCAGCCAGCCGAGATTGACGCTGAAGATCAGGATCAGCAGCAGGCCCGTGAAGAAGGTGGGCAGCGAGAAGCCGATGAAGGCGAAGGTGTTGGCGATCTGGTCGAAGATCGAATAGGGCCGCCGCGCCGCCAGCACGCCGACCGGCAGCGCCACCGCCAGCGCCAGGATCTGCGCGGTACCGACCACGTAGAGCGTGGTCGGTATCCGCTGCAGGATCAGCGTGTCGACGTTGACGCGGCTGGCAAAGGAGAAGCCCCAGTCGCCCTGGAACATGGCGACCAGCCAGTGGACATAGCGTAGCAGCACGGGATCGTTCATCCCGAACTTGATGCGCAGCGCCTCGCGCACCTCGGGCGGCACGTTCGGGTTGCTCGCGAGCTCGCCGAACGGATCGCCCGGCGCCAGCGCGAGCAGCACGAACAGAATGAGACTGATGCCGAGCAGGCTCGGCACAGCGACGATGAGGCGCCTGAGAAGATAGTTTCCCATCGCTCCACCCCTACGATGTCTGGCTGGTCATGCTGGCCGCGCGTCAGCTCGCCCGATACCAGGTGGCGACGAACGCCAGATCGTTGTCCCAGCCGCTCTTGTACAGCACCATGCCGTTCTTCACGCCGATTGCATTGAGCCGGTTGATCTCCGGCAGGACGTAGTTGTCGCGCACGACGAGATCGTTGAGCTTGATGAACAGCGCGGCGCGCTTGACCGGATCGAGCTCGCTCTGGGCCAGCTTGTAGGTCTCGTCATACTCCTTGTTCTGCCAGCGGCAGATGTTGCGGCCCTGCCACTTGTTCTCCTTGGTCGCGGCCTCGGTGGACACGAACTGGTTCATGAAGAACTGCGGATCCGCCTGCGGCATCGTGGTCTGATACATCTGCATGTCGCAGTAGAAATGCGAGTAGGTGTCGGGGTTCGCGACGTCCGAGGAGAAGAACACCGACGCGACCACCGACTTCAGCTCGACTTCGATGCCGGCCTTCTGGAACGCCTGCTTGATGATCGCCTGGTTCTTCTGGCGCGGGCCGTTGATCGAGGTCTGGAACACGAATTTGAGCTGCTTGCCGTCCTTCTCGCGGACGCCGGAGGCGCCCTTCTTCCAGCCGGCGGCGTCGAGGATCTGGTTGGCCTTCTCGATCGAGAACTCGAAGCTGTTGTTCTTGGAGCGGAAGCGCTCGGGGTTGTTGAGAAAGTTGGGCGTCGCGACGCCGGCGCGTCCATAGATGAACTTTTGCACCGAAGCACGGTCGATCAGCAGATTGATCGCCTTGCGCACCTCGGGATCGGAGAACAGCGGGTGCTTGGTCTTCAGGCTGGCGCGCTCGCCGTCGACCTCGACATTGGGATCGGTGACGTTGAGGCCGATATATTCGATGTTGCCGGTCAGCGTCAGCTCGGTCTTGCCCTGGCCGCCCGCCTCGAGCTTGGTCAGGATCTCGTCCTCGACCTGCAGATTGTAGGCGTAGTCGTATTCACCGGTCTGCAGCACCGCGCGCGCAGCGGAGACTGCATCGCCGCCGCCCTTGATCTCGACCGTATCGAAATAGGGCTGCGTCGCCACGTGATAGTCCGGGAAGCGCTTGCCGGCGACGGTGTCGCCCGGCTTGAAGTCCACGAACATGTAGGGACCGGTACCGACCGGCTTCAGGTTCGCCGGCGCCTCGCGCGACTTCGCGCCGACGTAATCCGCAAAATGATGCTTGGGGATGATGCAGCCGAACGAGGCGACGAAGGCATCGGCCCAGAACGGCGTCGGCTGCGGAAAGATCAGCTTCACGGTCAGATCGTCGATCTTCTCGATCGACTTGACGTTCTTGTAGCTGCCGATCGAGACCGCCGAGGTCTCGGGGTTGTTGGCGTATTCCCAGTTGAAGACGACGTCGTCGGCCGTGAACGGCTTGCCGTCGTGCCATTTGACGCCCTTCTTCAGCTTCCAGATCACCGACATGCCGTCGGCGGCAAGGCCGCCGTTCTCCTTGCTCGGAATCTCCGCGGCGAGGATCGGCACCAGATTGCCGTCCTTGTCCCATCCGGCCAGCGGTTCGTAGAACAGGCGGCTGGCTTCCTGGTCCTTGGTGCCGATGGCGAAATGCGGATTGAGCAGCGTCGGCGCCTGCCAGAGCAGCAGCTTGAGCGGACCGCCGCCACCGGCCTTGGTCGGCTTGTAGGGAATGGCGTCGGCAGCAACCGCGACGCCGGAATGGGCAAGCATCGCGCCGGCCAGCGGCGCGGTCAGCCCCACGGCAATCATCCGCTGCACAAATTCGCGCCGTGACAGGCGTCCTGCTTTGACATCAGCGATCTGGCTACGGAGGTCACGCTCGTTCATTCAATCGACTCCAAAGGTGGTGCTGAATGCCAAAAAAGCGTCCCCGGCTTGCATCGATCGGGAACTGCACAAAATTGGATCAGCCTTCGAAGCGACTGTCAAAGCAGAATCCGGGCCAATTCCGCAATAAAGAATGGATCGATTGTCGCACTTCGCAGATGCGGAATAATTGGCCGCGAGTCACATCCCGGAAAATGGAACTACGTCGCGAGCGACGGTCGCAAACACCGGAACGTTCCCTCGGAACGAACGCTGCGATGTGCGCTCAGCGTTCGCGAGGCCAGTTTGGCGCAACTGCCGGAGATCGTAGTCCCATCCCGAAGGAATGGGACTACCAACCTTTGCGGGTGCCGCTGACGCGCCGACGGTTGAGCTCCGGCTGCACGTGACGACCGGCGCAGACCGTGTCGTCGAGCTTGATGTCGAGAGCGCAGCGCGCTTCACCGGATCGCGTTCGCGCGTGAGCTTTGAAGAGCTCGTCATATTCCCTGCTCTGCCGGCGCGAGATGTTGCGCCCCGCCATTCGTTGGCCTTGCTGGCCGCTTCCCGTTCTCCGAAATCTCGATCGCCTCGTCGACGGTGAGCGCGAAGCGCGTCACCGCCTGGAAAGGCGGGATGCCCATTGCCGCGGGCATGGATGCAGCTCAGCGCTCCGGCTTCAGCTTGCGGAAGCGGACGCCCTTGCCATCGGGCAGCCGGGTCGCGACATAGCCTGCCGCCAGGCAGGCCTCGCGCTGCGGCATCTTCTCCTGCGGACTCCGCAGGCTGTCCCACCACGAGGCGCGCTGCGCGGCGCGCGGCAGGCCGTCGCCGATCAGCTCCTCGATCTCGTCGAGGCTGAGCACCAGCTCGGGGCGGGTCTGCCGCTTGAGATAGTCTCGAAGCGCATCATAGTCCGGCAAGTCTCGACTCCATCGTACCAGCGCGTGTGCAGCCGCCTTGACGACAGGCGCAGCGAACGCAACGACTCGTTAACCTAACATGCGTTACTTCGGCTTTATCCGTCAGTCTACGGACGGGACTCCACGGGGACGGGACGATCCGATGCGCTGGACACGCCGAACGGGCCGGGCGACGCAGCCTTGGCGGCTTTCGGCGCGCACGCTGATCACCTGCTCCATCTCGACCATCATCGGTTTCTCCGCCATTTGCGCCAGCGTCATGATCGACCTGCGCCGGAGCGAGGAGGTCCGCGCCCGGCAGGCGCTGGAGAACATGGCCGCCAGCATCGGCGCCGACATCAGCCGCAACGTCGAGCTCTACGATCTCTCGCTGCGGGCCGTGGCCAGCAACATGTTGCTGCCCGAAATCAACGAGGTCAGCAAGCCGGTCCGCCAATTGATCCTGTTTGACCGTTCGTCCACCGCGAAGAATTTCGGCACCATCCAGGTCTTCGATGTCCGCGGGCGGCTGTCGCTCGAGTCGTCGACACTCGACCCGCTGCCGGAGGACCGCAGCGACGCCGACTTCTTCCAGGTGCATCGCGACCGGCCCGACACCGGACTCTATGTCGGGCGGCCCGCCCAGCATCATGGCCAATATTCCATCGTTCTCAGCCGCCGCATCTCGACGCCGGACGGACGCTTCGCCGGCGTCGTCGCCGGCTCGATCCGCCTCGGCTATTTCCGCGACCTGTTCGCACGGCTCACGCTCGGGGCGGGCGACAACATCACCGTGCTCCGGCGCGACGGCACCGTCATCGTCAGCGCGCCGTTCGCTCCCGATGCGATCGGGCGCAACCTGGCGCGGGCGCCGGCCGTGACCCGCGCGCTCACCGAGCCGGCCGGCTGGTCGAGCAGCTATGGCGCGCTGGACGATCTGCCGCGGCTCCTGGTCTGGCGCAACGCCAATGAGCCGCTGGTCGTGATCGCCAGCAAGTCGTGGGACAGCGTCTACGCCTACTGGCGCAATGAGGCTGCAGAGATCGGGGCGATGATGCTGGCGCTGATCGTGTTCGTCCTGGCCGCGACGCAGGTCGCCGCACGCGAGATCCAGCTCCGGGCGAAAGTCGAATCCAGGCTGGAGCAGCTCGCGACCACGGATCCGCTGACGGGCCTGAAGAATCGGCGCAAGTTCGACGAGACCATCGAACTCGAATGGCGGCGGGCGCAGCGCGCCGGCGCGCCGCTGGGGCTGCTGATGATCGATGCCGATCACTTCAAGAGCTACAACGACACCCATGGGCACCAGGCCGGCGATCAGGTGCTGGTCGGCATCGCCCTGTGCATCTCCGATTCGGTGCGGCGCGCCGGCGACTGCGCCGCGCGCTATGGCGGCGAGGAGTTCGCGGTGCTGCTGCCGGGGACCTCGGAAGCGGAAGCGCTGCGCGTCGCGGAGACGATCCGCAGCAAGGTCAAACTGTGGGCCGGAGAGGCGTGCACCACCTCGATCAGCATCGGTGTCGCCAGCGTCACGCCGTCGCGCGACACGGATTGGACCGGCCTGCTGAACGCCGCCGACCGGGCGCTGTACATGGCCAAGGCCGCCGGCCGTAATCGCTGCGCCAGCACAGCGGTGCGCAACCCGTCGCCCGCGGCCTCGCTGGCGGCATGACGCCGCCAGCCGTCCTGAAAGCGCGGCATTTCGCGCCGGACTGGCCTCAGCCCTTGCCTTCGAGATAGCGCTTCATGTCCTCGCGGAGGCCATCGCGCAGGTCGGGCCGCGCCATCGCAAAGGCGATGTTGGCCTTCAGGAAGCCGGACTTGGAGCCGCAATCATGCCGCTCGCCGTCGAAATCCACGCCGTAGAATTTCTGCGTCTTCGACAGGCCGATCATTGCGTCGGTGAGCTGGATCTCGCCGCCGGCGCCGCGCTCCTGCGTCGCCAGGATCTGGAAGATCTCCGGCTGCAGGATGTAGCGCCCGGTGATCGAGAAGTTCGACGGCGCGGTGCCGCGGGCCGGCTTCTCGACCATGCCGTCGACCTCGAAAATCTTGCCGTCACGCTTGCCGACGCCGCAGATGCCGTATTGATGGGTCTGGTCGGCGGGCACCTCCTGCACGGCGAGCACGTTGCTCTTCTCCGGCAGCTTGCTCGCCGCCGCGATCATCTGGGCGAGGCACCCCGGCGAGTTCAGCACCAGTTCGTCCGGCAGCACCACCGCGAAAGGCTCGTCGCCGACGATGTCGCGCGCGCACCACACGGCATGGCCGAGCCCGAGCGGCGCCTGCTGGCGGGTGAAGCTGACCGCGCCGGCCTCCGGCTGGTCGCGCGCCAGGATCTCCATCTCGGTCGTCTTGCCGCGCGCCGCGAGCGTCGCGTCGAGCTCGTACATGCGGTCGAAATGATCCTCGATTGCGGTCTTGTTTCGCCCGGTCACGAACACGAAATGCTCGATGCCCGCCTCCTTGGCTTCATCGAAGACGTATTGGATGAGCGGCTTGTCGACGATCGTCAGCATTTCCTTCGGCATCGCCTTGGTGGCGGGAAGGACGCGGGTGCCGAGACCGGCGACCGGAAAAACGGCTTTGCGGATCTTCATGGGGATGACTAGACCTTGTGGCGATATGAATGCGAAATCGATCGCATTTTAGGTAGCTCGTTTGCAGCCGAGAACAAAGGCGGATGTTGGTCCGGTGTTCCGCTCGACACGGACCGAATGGCTAAATTTCGCTGCGGAAATCGTTAACCTTGTTAATCTCCCGTTAAGCAGGACCGGGCCTCGTGGAGGCCGATCTTCCACGCGATCTGGATCGAGACATGATGCGACGGAACGTGATGCTGACAGCTCTGAAGGCCGGTGCCGGCGCGGCGGTTCTGGTCACGGCGTTGACGGTGGTGTCTGGTTCCGCTGCCGCGCAATCCGGCGGCGGGCCGCTGAACTTTCTCGACGGCCTGTTCACGGGCACCCTGACGAAGGGCAACCCCGCCCCCAACCAGCCCCCTGCCGCCGGCGGGCCGCAGCCGTGGAGCGGCGAGGACGGCGCCTCCGGCCATCCGCTGATGACGGCGGCGGCGATCCGCGAAGCCGCCGGCAATTTCGACAATTGCGTCGCCGGCATGTGGCCAGATGCCGCAAGGCGCAACATCACGCAGGACAATTTCCAGCGCTTTACCGCCGGCCTGTCGCCGGACCTGCGCATCATGGACCTGCTCGACGCGCAGCCCGAATTCACCAAATCGATCTGGGACTATCTCGACATCCTGGTGAACGACAACCGGCTGGCGAAGGGCCGCGAGGTGCTGGCGAAGTACAAGCCGCAGTTCGATGCGGCGGAGCGCGCCTATGGCGTCGACCGCTACATCGTCGCCTCGATCTGGGGCATCGAATCCAACTACTCAACCCAGATCGGCGACCGCAGCGTGCTGCAGTCGACCGCGACGCTCGCCTGCATCGGCCGCCGCCAGGCCTATTTCAAGGATGAGTTCCTCTCCGCCCTTGAGATCCTCAATCGCGGCGATCTGCGTCCCGAGCAGTTGCGCGGGTCCTGGGCGGGCGCGTTCGGCCCGACCCAATTCATGCCGACCGCGTTCAAGCGCTTCGCGGTCGATGCCGACGGCGACGGCCGCCGCGACGTCGTCGACAATCCGGCCGACCTGATCGCGTCGACCGCCAACAATCTGAAGAAGGACGGTTGGCAGAGTGGCCAGAGCTGGGGCTATGAGGTCGTGGTGCCCCAGGGCTTCAACTACATGCTCGCGGACCGCGCCAAGAGCATGAGCTTCCGCCAGTGGGAACAGCTCGGCCTGCGGCGGGCCAACGGTCAGCCGTTCCCCGCCAGCACGGAGAAGGCCTATCTGCTCGCCCCGGCCGGCGCCCAGGGCCCCGGCTTTCTGATGCTGCAGAACTTCCGCGTCATCATGAAATACAACCCTGCGGAAGCCTATGCGCTGGCGATCGGACACTTCGCCGACCGCCTCCGCGGCGCACCGCCATTCGTTCAGGCCTGGCCGCGCGAGGAGCGAACGCTGTCGCGCGGCGAGCGGCTCGAGCTGCAGCAATTGCTCGCCGAGCGCGGATTTTACCGCGGAACGCCGGACGGCCAGTTCGGTGGCCAAACGCGCGAGGCGCTGCGGAACTTCCAGGCCTCGATCGGGGCGCCGGCGGACGGATTTGCCACCTCGGACGTGCTCGAACGGCTGCGGGCGCGCTGATCGCAGCCCAATCTGCCCTGCCGGTAACCTTCTGGGGCGATTACCGGCGCCGTCAACACCATCCGGTGAATGCCCGTTTGCGGCCTGATTCGCGTCCTATTATATGGTTCGTCACGATCACGCCGCGCGACGGGTGCGCATGTCAAAGCTGAAGTCCATCCTCAAGCTGTTGAACGAGCCCGGCCCGCTGGTCGTGCTGGCGGTTGTCATTGCCATGCTCGTCGGCATCGCCGGTCCCGCTTCGGCCCAGTTCTTCAACTTCAACCCGTTCGCTTCGCCCCGCCCGGCACCGCGCGGCGGGGAGGCGGCGGAGGATGGTTCGGCGGCGACTTCTTCGCTCCGTTCCCGCAGCAACAGCCGAAGCGGGTGATCCAGGACTATTCCAAGGCGCCGCCGCCGGAGAAGCGTGACGGCGCGCCGGACCGCTACGTGCTGGTGCTCGGCGACGCCATGGCCGACTGGCTCGCCTACGGCCTGGAAGAAGCCTATGCCGAGCAGCCCGACATGGGCGTGACCCGCAGGATCAGGACCAATTCGGGTCTCATCAAGTACCAGCCCAGGGGCGAGCCGGCCGACTGGGCCGCCGCCGCCAAGGGCATCCTGGCGACCGAGCGCGCCGACGCCATCGTCATCATGCTCGGCCTCAACGACCGCATCTCGCTGCGCGAGCCCGCGATCGAGAAGACCGACGACAAGAAGGGCGACAAGGCCAAGAAGGATGCCAAGGCCAAGCCCGGTGAGGCCAAGCCGGGCGAAGCCAAGCCGGATGGCAAGGCCGACACCGCGGCCAAGCCTGACGACAAGGCTGCCGATACCGATCTGCCGCAGGACGAGGCCGACAACGACACGCCCGCGGTCGCGGCACCGGAGAAGGCCGCCCGCTCGCCAGGCGGCCTCTATGAGTTCCGGGACGAGCGCTGGGTCGAGCTGTACACGAAGAAGATCGAGGAGATGATCGCTGTCGCCAAGAGCAAGGGCGTGCCCGTGCTCTGGGTCGGCCTGCCCGCGGTTCGCGGTCCCAAGGGCACGGCGGACACGCTGTTCCTCGACTCGCTGTATCGCGATGCCGCCGGCAAGGCCGGCATCACCTATGTCGACGTCTGGGATGGCTTTGTCGACGAGGCCGGCCGCTTCCTGCAGAAGGGGCCGGACTTCGAAGGCCAGATCCGCCAGCTGCGCTCCTATGATGGCGTCTATTTCACCAAGCCGGGCGCGCGCAAGCTGGCCCACTATGCCGAGCGTGAGATCAACCGGCTGCTTGCCGCCCGTTCGGCGCCGCTCGCGCTGCCGAACGAGCCGGCGACGCCGGACGCCAATGCCGTGCCGGGCCAGCCGGCGCCGCGGCCGGTCGCCGGCCCGATCCTGCCGCTGGTGGCGTCATCCGTCGGCACCGACCAGTTGCTGGGCGGCCCCGGCTCCCGCCCCGCGGCGGTCGACGCGCTGGCGGCCCGGACCCTGGTCAAGGGCGAGGCGCTGAGCCCGCCGGCCGGCCGCGCCGACGATTTCGTCTGGCCGCGTCGCGAGGTCGGGCGCGAGCAGGCCAAGGAGCCGCCGAAGGAGCTCACCCGGCCCGAGGCGCCGATGGCCGCGACCACGCCGGCGGAAGCAACGCCGGCAGCACCTGGGCCAGTGTCGCCGCAGCCGAGGCAGAGGCGGCTGACCACGCCGGCGGCGCCCACCCAGCAGTCGCCAGCCCAAACACCGCAGCCGAATCAGGGCGTCCGCGACTTCTTTGGCTTTGGCGCGCCTCAGCAGCAACAGCAGCCGGCACGGCCGCCTGCCGCGCGCAATCCGAACGCGCCGCCGCGGCCGCCAGGATTGGTCGGCCGCTCGGCAGCAGCGCTGGAGTCCCAGGGCCGCTGATCGTGACCGCATTTCGGCGCTGAGGACGATCGCCGCGGGTCATTCCGGAAATGCTCATGACAAATCAGCCCGCATTCGAGAAGGAATGCGGGCCGATTTTCATCTGATCGTCAGAGGGTATTGCGGGCTCAGTAGCGCCAGCGCTGCGGCGGCTGCGGCCGGCTCGGCGAGCGCATCAGCATCGCCAGCAGGAAGCCGATGCCGCCGGCGACCAGGAGCGCGCCCATCGGATTGTCCTGAACCCGTTTGGTGAGCGCCTGCGTGCCGTCACGCAGCGTCTCGGAGCCGTTGCCGAACGTGTCCTTGGCGAAATCCATCGCGGCATCGCCGGCCTCGCGCGCCGCGTCCTTGGCCTGGCCATACATGTTCTGCACGACGCCCGAGGCCTCGCGTGCCCGCCCCGACGCCTGCGTGCTCTTGTCGCCCAACATCTCGCCGACGCCGCCTTCGATCTTGCCTGCGACATCCTTGGCCGTACCGGTCAGCCGATCCTGATCCATTGCCGCTCTCCTTCTCTGCATTGTGCGGGATTGCTGGCCTGCTAACCGGCCAGCACGGCGCAGGTTCCGGACGACTACAAAATCAGGCCGCCATCGACGACGAGGGTCTGGCCGATGATGTAGGACGACAGCGGCGAGGCCAGGAACAGCGCCGCTCCGGCCATGTCCTGCGGCGTCCCCAGCCGCCGCAGCGGAATGCGCTGCAGCGCGCCCTCGAGGCGCTTCGGATTGGCGGTCGTCACCTTGGTCATCTTGGTATCGACGAGACCGGGCGCGATCCCGTTGACGCGGATGCCGTCCTCCGCCCACGCCTCGGCCAGGGTTCGCGTCAATCCCATCGCGCCGGTCTTCGAGGCGTTGTAGGCCGGATTGCCCATGGTGGAATGAAAGGCCGCGGTCGACGAGACGATGATGAGCGCGCCCTTGGCATCGCGCAGCAGGCCGTGAAATTTCGTCGCACAGGCCATCAGGCTGATGAGGTTGACCTCGACCACCTTGCGGAAGCCTTCCATGGCGAATTCGCCGCGTCGGTACAACACCGCGCCCTGCGCCAGCACCAGCACGTCGAGCCGATCGAGCCGCGGCGCGAAGCTCTCGATCGCGCCGGGATCGCTCACATCGAGCTGATGGTAGTTCACCCCTGCGAGATCGGAGCCCTCACCTTCGGCATAATCGGCAGCGCTCGCCCGCGTGCCGCTGATGTCGACGCGCGCGCCCTGCGCGCGAAACGCCTGCGCGATGCCGTTGCCGATACCGCTCGATCCGCCGATCACCAGCACCGAGCGTCCCGTAAAATCGAGCGCGTTCATCTCCCCACTCCTCGTATTGTTGTTTGTCGGATGGTGTGGGGATCGGCGCAGGACCTGTCAACGGCATCGCGGCTGTTGCGACGCCGGCATCGGCGCCTTTCGCATCAATGCTGCTGCGCAGCTACTTCACCGGCGTGAGCCGAAGCAGGCGGCCGGGCGCGTCGTCCTCGATGACCCAGACGGCGCCGTCCGGCGCCACGGCGACGTCGCGGATGCGCTCGCCCATGTCCCAGCGCTCGGCCTCGTCAGGCTGACCATCGGGCCGGAACGCAACGCGGACCAGCGCGTGCACCCGCAAGCCTCCGATCAGCGCCGATCCCTTCCATTGCGGAAACATCGGACCAGCATAGAAGACGAGGCCGGCCGGCGCGATCACAGGATCCCAATACAGCGGCGGCGGCGTGAGGTCGGGCCGCGTCGCATGACGCGGGATCGGCGTGCCGTTGTAATTGTCGCCATTCGATACCAGCGGCCAGCCGTAGTTCCTGCCCGGCTCGATCAGGTTCAGCTCGTCGCCGCCGCGCGGTCCCATCTCGTGCAGCCAGAGCTTGCCATCTGATGCGAAGGCGAGCCCGTAGGGATTGCGGTGGCCGGTGGTCCATGTCTGGGCCGGCACGCCGTTCTCCTCCGCCATTGGATTGTCCGATGGGGTCGCGCCGTCGAGATTGAGCCTCAGCACCTTGCCGCGCGCCTGCTGGGGATCCTGGGCGCTGTTCGGCTGCATGCGGTCGCCGACGGTCAGGAACAGATGCGTTCCCGAAGGGTCGAACGCGATGATGCCGCCGGGCTGGCCGCCGCCGCCGGCCGGCGTCTGGCGCCAGATCACGGTGGGGTCGGTCAACGTGGCGCTGTCGTCTGCAAGCGACAACACGGCACGGGTCAGCACGAGCCGGCTGCCCTCGCTGCTCGGCTCGGTGTAGGTGAGATAGATCTGCGACGTCGTCGCGAAGCTCGGCGACACCGCAATGTCGAGGAGACCGTTCTGTCCGCGCGCTGCGACGGCGGGCACGTTGCCGATCTGGATCTTCTTCCCGCCCTGCGTGACGAGAAAGATCCGGCCCGGCTTCTCCGTGATCAACATCCGTCCGTCGGGCAGGAAGGCGATGGCCCAGGGCGTATCGAACTCGGCAACGCTCCGCGCCTCGAACGGCCGGACTGCGCTTGCCTTGCGATCGCCGGCATTGATGCTCTCGGCACGAGCGACCGTGGTCGCAACGAGTCCCATCACCAATGCCAAGCGCATGAAAGTCGTGGAGAGCACCATGATCACTCCGGTTTGTCGATCCGTGTCGTCAGCAGCGAGAATTCGGCCATGCCGGATGGGTGCCTACCGAATGCGTCCGATCAGTGATAATCCCGACGGCGAGCATGCGATGCGCATTTTTCCGTGAGCCGCAAATATGCACCAGCACAGGCAACTCAGCCGCTCGGTCAAGGGATTGACTATCCTGATCACCGGCGCGGCGTCGGGGATGGGGCGCGCGACCGCGCGCGTGTTCGCCGATGACGGCGCCAGGGTCGCAGTCACCGATGTCGATGAGGACGGGGTCCGCGCCGTGGCGGCGGACATCCTGGCCTGCGGCGGAACGGCGCGCGCGTGGCGGCTGGACCTCGCCGACCGCGACGCCATCGCGGCCGTCGTCGGCGAGGCCGCGGCGCATTTCGGCGGGCTCGACGTCGTCGTCAACAATGCCGGCATCTCGGTGCGCGTCGCGATCGACGACGAAGCCTACGACGAGGCCTGGGCAAGAGGGCTTGCCATCATGCTGACGGCGCAGCAGCGTGTCATCCGTGCCGCGCTGCCGCATCTGCGTCGCTCGAACAACCCGCGCATCGTCAACATCGCCTCGACCGAGGCGCTCGGCGCAACCGCGCTGCACAGCGCCTATTCGGCTGCAAAGGCCGGGGTGACCGGATTGACGCGCGCGCTCGCGGTCGAGCTCGGCCGCGACGGGATCACCGTCAACTGCATCTGCCCGGGGCCGATCACGACCGCCATGACCGCGCGCATTCCGGACGAGCAGAAGGCGGTCTATGCGCGGCGCCGCACCGCGCTTGGCCGCTATGGCGACCCTGAAGAAGTGGCGCACATGACCTTGAGCCTGTGCCTGCCGGCCGCCTCGTTCCTCACCGGAGCGGTGATCCCGGTGGATGGCGGGCTGATGGCCCGCAATGCGTGATGTCTGCCGCCCCGGCATGACAGCCGTGCACGCGG
This sequence comes from Bradyrhizobium oligotrophicum, assembly GCA_050641875.1. Classification (GTDB taxonomy): domain Bacteria; phylum Pseudomonadota; class Alphaproteobacteria; order Rhizobiales; family Xanthobacteraceae; genus Bradyrhizobium; species Bradyrhizobium oligotrophicum_B. The sequence continues at coordinate 2,989,090 of CP192619.1, read as the reverse complement.
CGCTCCGCGCCTTGCGTTGACTTCGCACATCGCCGGCGTAGCCTGTTCCACCAGAAGAAGCGGACAGGAGTCCGCCCTCATGAGGACGCGAGGAGGACCCCATGGCGATCGCCATCCGGCAGCTGCACCCGCATTTCGTCGGCGAAGTGTCCGGTATCGATCTGCGCAAGCCTCTCGCTCGGGACGACGTCGCGCAGTTGCAGGCCGCGATCGATCACTACGCCGTTCTCGTGTTTCACGATCAGGACGTCACCGACGAACAGCAGCTCGCCTTCGCGCTCAGCTTCGGCGACCGCGAGCAGGCGCGCGGCGGCACCGTCACCAAGAAGGAGGACTATCGCCTCACCACCGGCCTCAACGACGTCTCAAATCTCGGCAAGGATGGCAAGCCGCTGCCATCAGACCATCGCACGCATCTGTTCAATCTCGGCAACTGCCTGTGGCACTCCGACAGCTCGTTCCGGCCGATCCCGGCGAAATACTCGATACTCTCGGCGCGGGTCGTGAACCCGAAGGGCGGCAACACCGAATTCGCCGACATGCGCGCCGCCTATGATGCGCTCGACCAGGAGACCAAGAACGAGATCGAGGATCTCGTCTGCGAACATTCGCTGATGTATTCGCGCGGCGCGCTCGGCTTCCTCGACTACACCGACGAGGAAAAGGAGATGTTCAAGCCGGTCAGGCAGCGGCTGGTCCGCACCCATCCGGCACACGGCCGCAAGTCGCTTTATCTGTCATCGCATGCCGGCGCCATCATCGGCATGAGCATGCCGGAAGGCCGGCTGCTGCTGCGCGACCTCACCGAGCATGCGACACAGCCGGAGTTCGTCTACGTGCACAAATGGCGGCTGCATGATCTGATCATGTGGGACAATCGCCAGACCATGCATCGCGTGCGCCGCTACGATCAGTCGCAACCCCGCGACATGCGCCGCGCCACGGTCGCCGGCACCGAGCCGACGGTCGCGCAGCAGGCGGCGGAATAGCTGCGAGTTCAGGGACTGCTGCCAAATACGCCGTCATTGCGAGGAGCGAAGCGACGAAGCAATCCAGGGCTATGCGCACAGCTCCCGGATTGCTTCGCTTCGCTCGCAATGACGGTGGAGAGGCCGAGCCAGAAACGCTGCGACATCAGCAGGACGACAGCCGCCTATGCGTGCCCGGCGGCGTTGGACAGCATGCCTGGATCGATGCCGATCTTACGCAGCGCGAGATCGTACTTGGCGTCGACATTGTCGCCGAAGATCAGCTCCGGATCGGCGTCGCAATGCAGCCAGCCATTGTCCTGGATCTCTTCCTCCAGCTGGCCGGCGCGCCAGCCGGCATAGCCGAGCGCGAGGATCGCGTGCTTCGGACCGTCGCCCTTGGCGATCGCCTTGAGAATGTCGATGGTCGTCGTCAGGCAGACGCCGTCGTTGACCTTCAAGGTCGCGTTGGCGATGAAGTAGTCGCTCGAATGCAGCACGAAGCCGCGCCCGGTATCGACCGGGCCGCCGCTCAGCACCTTCATGGTCTCGGCGCTGTCGGGCAGGCTGATCTGGTCGCTCTTCTCGATGATATTCAGTTGCATCAGGAGCTGAGGGAAGTCGATGCTGCCCGCCGGCCGGTTCACCATGATACCCATGGCCCCCTCAGCCGAGTGCGCGCAGAGATAGATCACCGAGCGCTCGAAACGGAATCGCCCATCACGGGCATTGCGACCAGCAGCTGGCCGTCGAGGTAACCACCGTGAGAGGTGTGATCCCCGATCCCCGTCACTTTGCGGCGAATGTCGCCCAGCCTTTTTGCCTCAGGATTCATCCGCAAGGACTCTCATGATCATCGATATCCTGATATTGGGATGCGCATCTGTCAATCAAGGTTCAGGTCCTCGCGAGGAAATCCGCTCACAAGCATTTCAATGGTTTGCGCCCGAACCGCACTCTAAAGACGTCTCATGTCCGCCTTGGTTCCTCACCACTCTGCCACACTGCTCGCCGCGACCGTCTTATCGTCCTGCCTTGCGTTCGGCGCGCAGGCGCAGGATTCGTCGCCCTGGCAGCGCGACAGCCACTCCGCGGTGCGCCTGCTCGCGGGCTCGCGCAGCGGTCCGGTCATGCTGGGCGGCATCGCGTTAGCGCTGCAGCCGGGATGGAAGACCTATTGGCGAACGCCCGGCGATTCCGGCGTGCCACCGCGGTTCGACTTTTCCAAGTCGGAGAACGTCGATGCGGTGACGGTTCTGTGGCCCGCGCCGACAAAGTTCGACGACGGCGCCGGCGGACACTCGCTCGGTTATCATGATCAGGTCGTGCTGCCGCTGCGCATCGTCGCCAAGAACCCCGACAAGCCGATGACGCTGCGCGCCGACGTCAGCTACGCGGTCTGCGAGAAGATCTGCATTCCCGTCGAAGCGAAGGCCGAACTCGCCTTCACCAGCGTCGCCAGCACCGAAGATGCGGCGCTCTCGGCGGCCCTCGACACGGTGCCGAAGCCGGCCACTATCGGCGATGCCAATCCCTTGACGATCCGCGACGTCAAGCGCGACGGCCAGAAGGACGTCGTCGTCGACGTCGCCGTCGCCGATCCGCGCAGCGTCCAGCTCTATGTCGAGGGGCCGACGCCGGACTGGGCGCTGCCGATCCCGACCCTGCGCGACAGCGGCATTCCGGGCATCAAGCGCTTCGCCTTCGAGCTCGACGGCGTTCCGCCGGGCGTGAAGCCGGACGGCGCGGCGCTGAAATTCACGCTGGTCGGCCCCGACAAGGCCTACGAGTTCAACTTCAATCTGCCTTGACGGCCGCAGCGCCGGACAACCGGTACGGCGCCGGTCCAACTCAATCTTAACGTTGCGTTGATAGGGAATGACCATCGCCGCCATTCGCGCGGCCGTGGAGCCGGACCCCGCCGTGGCCGTGATGGATGCCCGCAACGCCCCCGCATCGACCGGCCTCGCGGCCCGCCTGAAGGCACGCCTTGCCGCGCTCGGCGGCAGCGGCGAAGCGTCGCTGACCCGCCGCCTCGCCGGCACCATCTTCCTGATCCGCGTGCTCAGCGCCGGCCTCGCCTATCTCAGCCAGATCCTGCTCGCGCGCTGGATGGGCGGCTCGGACTACGGCACCTACGTCTATGTCTGGACCTGGGTGCTGCTGCTCGGCAGCATGTTGGATGTCGGCATCGCCTCCTCGGCGCAGAAGATCATTCCGGACTACCGCACCTCGGGGCAGCAGGCGCTGCTGCGCGGCTTCCTCTCCGGCGGACGCTGGCTGACGCTGGCGACGTCCACTGCCGCGGCGCTGCTGCTTGCCGGCTTCATCGCGCTGCTGTCGCCGTGGATCGATGCCAGTGAGCGCGTTCCGCTCTATATCGGCTGCCTGACCCTGCCCGCCTTCGTCGTTGCCAACACCCAGGACGGCATCGCCCGCTCGCACGACTGGATGACGCTCGGGCTGATGCCGCAATTCATCATCCGCCAGACGCTGATCATCGGCTTCACAGCGGGCGCCTTCGTGCTCGGCCTCGATCTCGGCGCGACCGCGGCGATGGCCGCGAGCGCGGCCGCGGTGTGGCTCGCGATGCTCGGCCAGATGCTGGTGCTGAACCGGCGGCTCGATCGTCATGTCGAGCGCGGAGCAAAGCAATATGACCTGCGCGGCTGGCTGGCGATCTCGCTGCCGATCCTGCTGGTCGAGAGCTTCTACCTGCTGCTGTCCTACACCGACGTGCTGGTGCTGCAGCAGTTCCGCTCCTCGGAGGAGGTCGGGATCTATTTCGCCGTGGTGAAGACACTCGCGCTGGTGTCGTTCATCCACTACGCGATGTCGGCAACGACAGCGCATCGCTTCGCCGAATATCACGCGCTCGGCGACAAGGCGCGGCTGTCGGCCTATGTCGCGCATGCGATCAAGTGGACATTCTGGCCGTCGCTCGCGGCGACGCTCGTGCTGCTCGCGCTCGGCAAGCCGCTGCTGTTTCTGTTCGGCGCACAGTTCACCGCCGGCTACGACATAATGTTCATCGCCGCGATCGGCCTCGTCGTGCGTGCGGCGATCGGACCGGTGGAGCGCCTGTTGAACATGCTGGGCCAGCAGCGCGCCTGCGCCATGGCCTATGCGGCGGCCTTCGTCATGAACCTCGTGCTCTGCATCCTCTTCGTTCCGCGGTTCGGCGGCCACGGCGCCGCGGCCGCGACCTCGCTGTCGCTGGCCTTCGAGACCGTGCTGCTGTTCCGGATCGTCAAGCAGCGGCTCGGGCTGCATGTCCTCGCCTTCGGCAAGGCATCTTGAGGAAACCATGTTGACGCATCTGTTGCGTCATCTTGGCCTCGTCTTGGCGGAACTGCGAACGCAGTGCCGCCACAACGCGTCGCGCGCGGCGATCACGCAAGTGTTGGGTGCAACGCCTTGATATTGGCGCGATCCTCCAGGCACATGATTTGATCGCGCGCTGGGGGAGAATGAGATGTCGAGACTGGGGGTCGCACTCTCGCTGGCCGCAACGTTCGTGCTGGCCGGCTGCATGGAAGCGACGCTGTCGCCCTCGACCGGTGCGGCGTTGACGCCGCGCGACCGCCAGTTGCTTGCGCACGCCCCCTATGCCGAGACGCAGATCCCGCAGCAGTTCCAGCGCCACATCGTCGAATACACCCGGCAGGAACAGCCGGGCACGATCGTCGTCGATACCGATGCGCGATTCCTGTACTACGTGCTACCCGACCGCAAGGCGATCCGCTACGGCGTCGCCGTCGGCGAGGAGGCGATGGCCTTCTCCGGCGTCGCCACGGTCGGCAAGCTCGCGGAATGGCCGGACTGGGTTCCGACCGCCGACATCCAGGCGCGCCTCGGGCCGTATCCGAAGCGCGTCGCCGGCGGCCCGGCCAATCCGCTCGGCGCCCGCGCGATCTATCTCTACGAGGGCAACAAGGACACCCTGTACCGCATCCACGGCACCAACCAGCCCGAATATATCGGCCAGGCGATCTCATCCGGCTGCATCCGCATGACCAACACCGACGTCGCCGACCTCTACAATCACGTCCAGCTCGGATCGACCGTGGTCGTGCTGCCGCCGGGCCAGAGCGTCGCGTCCACCAATGCGAACGTATTCGCGCGGCGCAGCTGAGTCACACGCGCGACGCCGGCCTGGACTCAGTCCGGCTCAGGCGTACTGAGGAATTCCGGCGGGACGTGATCCGTCAACCAGACGCCGTTGTCGGCAACGAAAAACCGAAGACCAGCACGATGCATCGCCGCGGCATCGACCCGCAGGACGATGGGCTTGCCATGCCGGCGCCCGACATTGAGGGCTGTCGCCTCATCAAGAGACAAATGCACCTGCTGGCGTGATTGTGGTGTCAATCCCTGCGCCATGATGGCCTCGATGAACCGCGTCGCCGTTCCGTGATAGAGTACGGCGGGCGGCTCGCGCGGGGTCAGTCCAAGCTCCACGGCCACCGAATGACCCTGCGCAGCCCGAATGCGCTGGCCGTCCTCCGAGACGGTGAAGCGCTTCTTGTCGCTGGTTGCGACCACCCGCTCCAGATCGGCCCGGCTGAAGGCGGTCCCCGCCGCAGCCGCGCGCGCGATCAGATCATCGATGGCCACCCAGCCCTGCGCATCCAGCGCCAAGCCGATGGTCTCCGGCTGGTGCCGCAGCACGAGACTCAGAAACTTGCTCAAGCGGACCGGATCGAGGGCCATCATGCGCACCTAGCCGTAGCGCAGCTTCAGGCCGAGGATCGCCGCCACCAGGCCCAGCGTGATGGCGTTGGCGACGACCAGCGGCAGGTCGCTGATCAACGCGCCATAGAGCAGCCACATCGAGTTGCCGGTGGTCTGCAGCACGAACATGCCCATCGAGATGTCATGGGTCGAGCGCGACCGCCAGGCCTTGATGACCTGCGGCAGGAACGAGCACGTGGTGCAGGTGGCGGCGCTGAGGCCGATGAGCGTGGTGAGCAAGGTGGCGGGTCCGTGCGCTGGTCGTGGAACGCACGCTTGTAGAATGGCGCGCGCCGAAGCGAAACCCGCCTCGGCGCGAAACTGGCCATTTGCTTGGGCGCCCAGCGTCGCCACACTCTCAGTCATTCCCCGCGCAGGCGGGGAATCCCGTACGCCGCGGAGTCTCGGTCAATCACTTCTGCCGGTGAGTACTGGATCGCCCGGTCAAGCCGGGCGATGACAGCGGAATGATTGGCGACGGCTCAAGCCGCGGTCCAACCGCCGTCGATCGAGAGGTTGGTGCCGGTGATCTGGGCCGCATCGTCGCCGCACAGGAACAGCGCCAGCGCCGCGACCTGCTCGGAGGTCACGAACTCCTTGGTCGGCTGCGCCGCCAGCAGCACGTCGTTGATGACCTGCTCCTTGGTGAGGTTGCGCGCCTTCATCGTGTCCGGGATCTGCTTTTCGACCAGCGGCGTCCACACATAGCCCGGCGAGATGCAGTTGCAGGTGATCTTGACGGTCGCGAGTTCGAGCGCCACCGTCTTGGTGAGGCCGGCGATGCCGTGCTTGGCCGAGACATAGGCCGACTTGAACGGCGAGGCGACCAGCGAGTGCGCGGATGCCGTGTTGATGATGCGGCCCCAGCCGCGCTTCTTCATGCCGGGCACGGCGGCGCGGATGCCGTAGAAGGCGGACGACAGATTGATCGCGATGATCTGCTCCCACTTCTCCGGCGGAAAATCCTCGACCGGCGAGACGAACTGGATGCCGGCGTTGTTGACGAGGATGTCGACCGAGCCGAACGTGGTCTCACCGAGCGCGATCATGCCGGCGATCTCGGCCGGCTTGCTCATGTCGGCCGGCGAGTGCACGGCCTTGACCTTGTAGTCGCTCTCGATCGCCGTGCGCTCCTTCTCGATGTCGGCGGGGGCGCCGAAGCCGTTGAGGACGATGTTGGCGCCGGCGGACGCGAAGGCGCGGGCATAAGCGAGCCCGATGCCGCTGGTGGACCCGGTCACGACCGCGGTCTTGCCCTTGAGGTTCGTCGTCATTGCTTCACTCCTTCTTGGCGGCAGCGAGACTGCCGTCCTGCGTGAGATCGTAGGTGACCATGGTCTCGCCGGACTGCGGCCGCTCCAGCCAGTCCTTGTGGCGCATCGACTGGTGGACGTCGCGCACGCCCGCCTCCCAATGCTCGACCATTGCGACATGGGAGAAATCGTAGTCCTTCGAGGAGCTCTCGTAGCTCTTGCTGCGGTAGATCAGGTGCACCACCGTGACGGTGCTCTCCTGCGCTGCCTTGCACAGGATCTCGAGCGAGGGATCGTTGCGCAGTTCGTCGGGCAGCCTGGCATAGAGCTCGCGCAGCGCTTTGCGCGTGTTGTGGATCATGCGGTTCTTGTCGGTGTTCATCCGCGTCCGGCTGGAATAGCGGATGTCCTTCTCGCGCTCCGCCGCCTCCAGCAGCGTCCTCGGCAGCTCCCCGCGCGCGGAGAACAGGTCGACCTGGAAGATCAGGAGATCACGATCGGTCTCGGTATCGAGAACGTAGTCCAGCGGCGTATTGGAGGCGATGCCGCCGTCCCAATAATGCTCGCCGTCGATCTCGACCGGCGGGAAGCCCGGCGGCAGCGCGCCCGACGCCATGATGTGCTCGGGCCCGATCAGCTTGCCCTGCTTCTTGAATTCGACATTGTCGAAATAGGTGAAGTTGCCGGTGGTGACGCCGACGGCTCCGACGGAGAGGCGCGTCTTCAGATCGTTGATGCGGTCGAAATCGACCAGCCGCTCCAGGGTCCGCTTGAGCGGCGCGGTGTCGTAATAACTGACGGATTGCGGCGTGCCTGACGGCCACAGCAGCGCCGGCGGGAAGCGCGGCGTGAAGAAGCCGGGCACGCCGAACGCCGCGATCAACCCGGCGCTGACTTCGTTGAAGGCCGAGCGGTGATGATCGCCATTGAGCAGCGGCTTCCACGGCACCGGCGACGACACCATCTCCCAGAATTCCTTGAGACGGCCGATGCGCTTCTCCCGGTCATTGCCGGCGATGATCGCGGCGTTGATGGCGCCGATCGAGATACCGGCGACCCATTCCGGCTCGAAATCGAAATGACACAGCGCCTGATAGGCGCCGGCCTGGTAGGAGCCGAGCGCGCCGCCGCCCTGCAGGACGAGCACGCGTTGCGATTCGCTGGGGGTTGCAGGCAGCGGGGGAAATGGATGTTGCGTCATTACTGCGGTCATTAGCAAAGCAAGGCGCCACCGTGGCGTCACTTCGCGGTGACGTCAATCCACCCCAAGGGCTAGGCCAGCCCGGCTCGCGCGCGAGCAACGCGCACGCGGCCTGCGCAAGGCGGCGGCAACCCTGCCTGTCAGGAGGGCTTCTTGCCGTCCGGCGCGGCCAGGATCATGGTCCAGAACACTTTGTACTTGGTATTCGGAGCATAGCTCGCCGCGATGCCTATTTTTGTGACACCGCTCTTGAGCATGTTGGCGCGATGCGGCGGCGAGTCGCGCCACCCGGAGAAGGCCTCCGCCAGGGTGTGATAGCCGGCCGACACGTTCTCGACCGCGACGACAGCGTCATAGCCGGCACCGGTCAGGCGCTTCGCCAGCGGGGCGCGCACGTCGTGATCGAGCTTGTTCTTGTCGGCCATCGCCTGGGACTGCGACTCCGCGAGCCGCATCAGCTCGGGATCGACCTCGACCATGCCGAGCCCGTTGTTCTGGCGGTATTGCGAGATCATCGTCGCGGCCGCGACAGCATCGAGCTTGGCGCCTGCGACCGCCATGTCGGCATACATCGTCGGCGCCTGCACGACCGGCGTCTCGGCCGCGCAGCCGGCGAGCAGGAATGCAACGGAGAGAGCGAGTGCCAGATGCTTCAATGAACCAGTCCCTATGCCGACGAGAGAGGCGGGTTGTTGCACATCAACCGTGGCTGAAAGGTGAATCGGCGGTAAGTTCCGTCGTTGCAATTCGAGCCATTTCGGCCCGGCAACGGTTCGTCAACCATAAGGGCGGTGGAGTCAAATACGAGCAGACGTGTTCGGTGATGAGTGTCGCTCTCACCGCAGCGAAGGTGCGCTCCCCTCCCCTTGCGGGAGGGGAGCCCACCATGGTTGCGGTGAGAGCCCGCCTCCAATGGAGATCCGTCATCAAATAGAGCAGGGTGGAGCGTGGAACACCGAATTTGCGATCAGCGCCTCCGTTGAACGCCCATACCCTCACCCGCCGGCAAAGATCCGATAATGCCGCGGCTTGAGCCCGATGCGCTCGCCGATCCTGAGCTCTCGGTCACGCGGGGCGTCGATCTCGATGGTGGAGCCTTCGGTCAGGGCGATCTCGGCGCGCTGCACCGGGCCGAAGCTGCGGACGTGGGTCACGGCGCCATGCAGCGTGCCGCTGTCGGCCGGACCGATCAGCATGTCATGCCGGCGCACGAACAGGGTCGAGGCGCCGGCAGCGGCGCCCTCTGCAGCAATGTTCAGCGGCCGTCCGTTCAGATGCACGGCGCCGCCGGTGATCTCCACGGGCAGCATGATCGATTCGCCGATGAAGCCGTGCACGAAGGCCGTCGCCGGCGCGTCGTAGACGTCACTGGGCGAGCCGACCTGCTCGATGCGGCCCTTGTCCATCACCACGACGCGGTGCGCGACCTCGAGCGCCTCCTCCTGATCATGCGTCACGAAGATCGAGGTGACGTTGATCGAATGATGCAAGGTGCGCAGCCATTGCCGCAGCTCCTTGCGCACCTTGGCATCGAGCGCGCCGAACGGCTCGTCGAGCAGGAGAATGCGCGGCTGGATGGCAAGCGCGCGCGCCAGCGCGATGCGCTGGCGCTGGCCGCCGGAGAGCTGGCTCGGATAGCGATCGGCGAGCCAGTCGAGCTGGACGAGGTCGAGCAGCTCCTTCACGCGCGCGCGGATCTCCGCCTCGCTCTTGCGGATGCGGCGCGGCTGCACGCGCAGGCCGAAGGCGACGTTCTCGAACACGTTCATGTGCCGGAACAGCGCATAGTGCTGGAACACGAAGCCGACATGGCGCTCGCGCGCGCCGCGATCGAGCGCGCTCTCGCCGTCGAACAGATCTCACCGGAGTCGGGCCATTCCAGCCCGGCGATGATCCGCAGCAAGGTCGTCTTGCCCGACCCGGACGGGCCGAGCAGCGCCAGCAATTCGCCGTCGGCGACCTTGAGATCGACGCCATCGAGCGCCTTGAACGCGCCGAACGTCTTGACGACACCCCTGACTTCAATGGTCACGCGGACCTCCCTCATCGAGTTGCCGTTCGAGGACGGTTTTGACGACCAGCGTGATCAGCGCGAGCATCGCCAATAGCGAGGCGATCGCGAACGAGGCGACCATCTGGTATTCGTTGTAGAGGATCTCGACCAGCAAGGGCATCGTATTGGTCTCGCCGCGGATATGACCGGACACCACCGAGACGGCGCCGAACTCGCCCATCGCGCGCGCGTTGCAGAGCAGAACGCCATACAGCACGCCCCATTTGATGTTCGGCAGGGTGACGCGGAAGAACGTCTGCAGGCCGGACGCGCCGAGCGAGATCGCCGCCTCCTCCTCCTGCGTGCCCTGCTCCTGCATCAGCGGGATCAGCGCGCGCGCCACGAACGGGAAGGTCACGAACACGGTCGCCAGCGCGATGCCGGGAAAGGCGAACAGTATCTGCAGGCCATGGCTCTGCATCCACGGGCCGAAGAACCCCTGCGCGCCGAACAACAGCACGAACACGAGGCCCGATATCACCGGGCTCACCGAGAACGGCAGATCGATCAGGGTGATCAGGAACGTCTTGCCCGGAAAGTCGAACTTGGCGATCGCCCAGGCGGCGCACAGGCCGAACACGAGATTGGTCCCGACCGAGACCAGCGCCACAAGCAAGGTCAGGCGGATCGCGTCCCACGCCTCGGCGTCGGCAAGCGCGGTGAAATAGGCCGCGATGCCCTTGCCGAAGGCCTCGACGAACACGACGATCAGCGGCAGCACCACGAACACCGACAGGAACGTCAATGCCAGCGTCGTGATGACGATGCGGACCAGGCGCGGCTCGGTGCGCGGATCGGGACGGCCGGCCTGCGCCACGCGCTGGCTGGTCGCGGACGATGCCACGGACGGCGCCTGCAGGGTCATCTCCACGCTCATGTCGGGTCCTAGTTCAAGGGCGCCCGGCTCTGCGCCCAGCGCTGCAGCCGGTTCACGGCAAAGATGATCAGGAACGCCACGACGAGCATCACCACCGCGATCGCGGTGGCATCGGCGTAGCGGAATTCGGACAGCCGGATCACGATCAGCAGCGGCGCGATCTCGGAGACGTTCGGCAGATTGCCGGCGATGAAGATCACCGATCCGTACTCGCCGACGGCCCGCGCAAAGGCGAGCGCGAAGCCAGTGAGCAGCGCCGGCGTCAGGCTCGGCAGGATCACGCGGGCCACGATCTGCCACCGCCCGGCGCCGAGGCTCGCCGCCGCCTCCTCGATCTCCGGATCGAGATCGATCAGCACCGGCTGCACGGTGCGGACGACAAAGGGGATGCCGATGAAGATCATCGCAACGAAGATGCCGAGCGGCGTGAACGCCACCTTGATGCCCATTGCGGCGAGCGGCGCGCCGAGCCAGCCCTTCTGTGCGAACAGCGCGGTCAGCGCCACGCCCGCCACCGCCGTCGGCAGCGCGAACGGCACGTCCACGATGGCGTCGAACAGGCGGCGCCCGGGAAAGCGGTAGCGCACCAGCGCCCAGACGACGATGGTGCCCATCACCAGATTGACGCACGCGGCTGCGAAGGCGAGCCCGAACGAGATTTTCAGCGCGCTCAAGGTGCGACGGCTGGTGACGATGCCCCAGAACTGCTCCAGGCTGAGATCGGTCGAGCGGACGAACAGTCCCGCCAGCGGAATCAGGACGATCAGCGACAGCCAGGTCAGCGTCAGCCCCATGGTGAGACCAAAGCCCGGCAAGGTGCTGCGACGTGGTGCAAGTACGTTCAAAGAAAGGCCTGGTCCGTTGATGATCGATGTCGATAGTCGGTGTCCGCCCGCCGCCCCCAGCCTCGTCTCGACAATCGAGACCGGGGACCGCGTCTCATGCGCGATATCGCAGATCGCCGCAACGCCAGCTTCTTGCCTTGTTGTCTCGAAGCGGTATCAGACCGGCGGTCACCAACTCGTTCCTTCTGATTCGATCAATTCTTGTAGATTTGATCGAAGATTCCGCCCTCCCCAAAATGCTCCTTCTGGGCCTTGGTCCAGCCGCCGAACACCTCGTCGATGGTGAACAGCTCGACCTTGGCGAAGGCAGCCTCGTACTTGTTGGCGACCTCGGGATCACGCGGACGGTAGAAGTTGCGTGCGGCAATTTCCTGACCTTCCTTTGTATACCAGTATTTCAGGTAGGATTCAGCCACACTTCGCGTGCCCTTCTTGTCGACCACCGAATCGACCACTGCAACTGGCGGTTCGGCCAGGATCGACAGTTGCGGCGCGACGATCTCGAACTTGTCCTTGCCGAACTCACGCAGCGCCAGATGCGCCTCGTTCTCCCAGGCAAGCAGAACGTCGCCGACACCGCGCTCCACGAAGGTCACAGTGGCGCCGCGGGCGCCGGTGTCGAGCACGGGGACGTGCTGGTAGAGGTCGGCGACGAACTGCTTGGCCTTGTCGGCCGAGCCGAACTTCTTCAGCGCATAGCCCCAGGCGGCCAGGTAGTTCCAGCGCGCGCCGCCGGATGTCTTCGGATTGGGCGTGATGACGTCGACGCCCTTCTTGAGCAGATCGTCCCAATCCTTGATGCCCTTCGGATTGCCCTTGCGGACCAGGAACACGATGGTCGACGTATAGGGCGAGGCATTCTGCGGCAGCCGCTTCTGCCACTCCTTGTCGAGCAGCCCCCTGCCCGCGATCGCATCGATGTCATAGGCGAGCGCAAGCGTCACGACATCGGCCCGCAGGCCGTCGATCACGCTGCGGGCCTGCGCGCCGGAGCCACCATGCGACTGCTTGACCTCGACGCTCCTGCCGGTCTCCTTCTGGTAGGCGGCCGAAAATGCCTTGTTGAACTCGACGTACAGCTCGCGGGTCGGGTCGTAGGAGACGTTGAGCAGACTGATGTCCGCAGCATAGGCCGATCCCGCCCATGCCAGGCCTGCGACCACTGCCAGAAGACGTCGCATCATCATCCAAGCTCTCCGTTCCGTTCACTGCCCGCAATGTTGCAGGCGCGTCCTGCAGATCGCCAAATGTTCACTTCGGAGTCAACGGAACCGGATTTTCTTGTTTCCGGCCTGACATAGGTATTTTGCTACGAAGCGCTCGGCGTTGGGATAGCTGTTCTTGCCGCGGCACAATGTCGTCGTGGCGGCCAGGTCAGCCGGCCGGTGAGTTTCGAACTACACCACCGAGGTCGCCACCGTGTGGATGCCGCATTCGGTCTTGTCGCGGCCGCGCCAGCGGCCGGCGCGCTCGTCCTCGCCGGAGTCTGCGCGGCTTGTGCAGGGCATGCAGCCGATCGAACGGAAGCCGGACGCGACCAGCGGATGCTGCGGCAGGTTGGCTGAGCGGTAGATCGCCGCGATGTCCTCGCGGGTCACATTGGCGAACGGATTGAATTTCACCCGCACGCCGTCCTGCTCGACGACCGGGATGGCCGCACGTAGTCCGCCCTGGAAACGCTTGCGGCCATTGATCCAGGCCGCGAACGGCGCCAGCGCGCGCGCCAGCGGCTCGACTTTGCGGATGCGGCAGCAGGCGTCGGGATCGGAGAACCACAGATCGTTGTCGGCATCCTCGCGCTTGAGCGCGGCGGCGTCCGGCTTCATCGAGCGGACGTCCTGCAGGCCGAGGAGTTCGATGAGCTGGTCGCGATAGGCGAGCGTCTCGGCGAACATGTGCCCGGTGTCGAGGAAGATCACCGGGATCGCCGGATCGACGTCGGCTGTCACCTTCAGGAGCGCCGCCGACTCCGTTCCAAACGACGACACCACCGCCAGCCGCTCGCGGCCGATCGCCGCGAGAGCAGCGGCAATGACCTCATGCGGCGCGGCCGTGCGCAGCGCGGCGTCGAGCGCCGCGACCGGGATCTCTGCAACCGAAGGCGATGCAGCCAGCGTGCTCACAGCCCGGCACTCTCCGAATGGCGCAGTTGCAGGCGCTGATGCAGCGCCGAGATACGGCCGTCGCCGGTCGGCTGATAGAACACCGAATAGCGCTTCACGGTCTCGGTGAAGGCCTCGGCATCCGCCTGCTTCCTGACCTCGAAGGCGTCGAAGCCGGCGCGCAGCATGAACACGAACTGGTCGCGCAGCACCTGCCCGGTCGCGCGCAACTCGCCGCGGAAGCCATAGCGCTCGCGCAGCAGGCGCGCCTGGGTATAGGCGCGGCCGTCCCGGAAGCTCGGAAACACCAGCGCGACCAGCGCGAGCCGGTCGAGATAGGGCACGAGATCGTCGACGTCGCGATTGTTCGGCCAGATCACGCCGAGCTTGCCACCGGTCCGGCTGACCAGCGCGTCAGGACCAGCGAGGAAGCGCGTCTCCGAGACGAGGACGGCGCCCTGCGCCGGTAGCTCGGCATCGTCGGTGAGGCGGACGAACGTGTCCGCGATGATGTGTCCGCCCTTAACGAGTGGCATAGACCCGCTCCCTGAATGGTTCGACCCCGAGCCGCTTCACCGTATCGACGAACAGCTCCTCAGGGCTCGCGCGCAGCGCAAGATAGGCCTCGACGATGTCCTCGACGACGTCGGCGACCTCGGCATAGGGCACCGCGGGGCCGATCAGGGTGCCGAGCACGGCGCCCTCGTCGGCACGGCCGCCGATGGTGATCTGGTAGAATTCCTCGTTGTTCTTCTCGACGCCGAGGATGCCGATGTGGCCGACATGGTGATGGCCGCAGGCATTGATGCAGCCGGAGATGTTGATGTGCAGCCGGCCGATCAGGTTTGCCGTGTCGTGATTGGCGAAACGGCGCGTGATCTCCTGCGCGATCGGGATCGAGCGCGCGTTGGCGAGCGAGCAGTAGTCGAGCCCCGGGCAGGCGATGATGTCGGAGACGAGGTTGACGTTGGGGATCGCGAGGCCAATGGCCTCGAGCGCCTTCCACACCGCCGGCAGGTCGCGCTTGCGCACGTGCGGCAGCGCCAGGTTCTGCTCATGCCCGACACGGATCTCGCCGAAGGAGTATTGGTCGGCGATGTCGGCCAGCGCATCCATCTGGTCGGCGGTCGCATCGCCGGGCGGCTTGCCGATAGGCTTCAGCGACACGGTGACGATGGCGTAGCCCTGCACCTTGTGCGGGAAGACCGAGTTCTTGCGCCAGGCTTCGAACTTCGGATCATGCGCGGCCTGCTTGAGCTCCTCCGGCATGTGCGGCAGCGTCTCGTAGGCCGGATAGAAGAAGCGCGAGCGGATGTCCTCGATGATCCCCTGGTCGAGCTTGAGCACGCCGTCGCGGATGTGCTGCCACTCTTCCTCGACCTCCGAAGCGAACTTCTCGATGCCGAGCTCGTGCACCAGGATCTTGATGCGCGCCTTGTAGATGTTGTCGCGGCGGCCGTACTGGTTGTAGACGCGCAGGATCGCCTCGACGTAGCTCAGGATGTCCCGGCCGTGGACGAACGGCTTAATGGTCTTGGCGATGAACGGCGTGCGTCCGAGGCCGCCGCCGACCAGCACCTCGAAGCCGGTCTCGCCCTGCTCGTTCTTCAGCAGCCTCAGGCCGATGTCATGGATCTTGATCGCGGCGCGGTCGTGCTCCGAGGCCGTGATCGCGATCTTGAACTTGCGCGGCAGGAACGAAAATTCGGGGTGCAAGGTCGTGAACTGGCGCAGCAGCTCGGCCCAGATCCGGGGATCCTCGACCTCGCCCGGCGCGACGCCCGCCCACTGGTCGGAGGTGACGTTGCGCATGTTGTTGCCGGAGGTCTGCATCGACTGGATGCCGACCTCGGCGAGATCGGCCATCGCATCCGGCAGCTCGGCGAGCTTGATCCAGTTGAACTGGATGTTCTGCCGCGTCGTGAAGTGGCCGTAGCCGCGGTCGTAGCGGCGCGCGACATGCGCCAGCCTGCGCAACTGGTTCGACGCCAGCGTGCCGTAGGGGATGGCGATGCGATACATGTAGGCGTGGAGCTGCAGATAGACGCCATTCTGCAGCCGCAGCATCTTGAACTCGTCCTCGGACAATTCGCCCGACAGGCGCCGCTTCACCTGGTCGCGGAATTCGGCGACGCGCTCGTTGACCAAGGTGCGGTCGATTTCGTCATAAGCATACATGACAGGGCCTTCAGGCTTGAGCCGGGAGCGCGACGGTGGCGCCCGTCAGCCGGATGTGTTCGCGCATATTGCCGGGCTTGACCGCACCGTCGGCGCCCACCTCGACCGGGGCGATGTAGGGACCGATCGCGCCGAGATCATCGGCCACCGCTTCCGACAGCAGGGCGCGCGCCTCGTCGGCGGTGCGCACGATCGCCGCATCGGAGATCTCATCCGACCAGCTCTTGGTACCGGTGCGGTAGATCACCGCGCCGTCCCAGGTCCGGTTCGCGGTGATGATCGAGGGACCGGCGATCTTGATCTTCTGTTGCAGCGGGGAGGTCATTCAGACGGGTTCCAGGAGTTGTGCGATCACGCCACTGAGAGTCTGCTGACGCCACGGCGCAGAGTGCGCCACGACGTCACCGATGATGAGGATGGCCGGGCCGCCATCGATTTGGCCGACGAGATCCGGCAACTGATCGAGCCTGCCGACCGCAGCCTGCGCATCGGGGCGCGTCACCTTGGCGAACACGCCGACCGGCGTCTGCGGCGAGCGGCCCGCCGCGAGGAGACCGGCGCGCACCGCCGGCGCCGCGGTCATGCCCATGTAGACGACGACGGTCATCTTGGTGTCGGTCAGGACAGACCAGTCGACCGCCTCGGCATCGCGCTCCTTGTGCGCGGTGAGAAAGGTGATGCGCAGCGCCTTGCTGCGGAAGGTCAGCGGCACCTCGAAATGCGCGGCGGCGCCGAGGCCGGCGGTGACGCCGGGCACGATGGTGTAGGACACGCCGGCCTTGCGCAGCGCGTCGACCTCCTCGCCGCCGCGGCCGAACACGAAAGCATCGCCGCCCTTGAGACGCACCGCGCGCTTGCCGTCGCGCGCCGCCTCGATCAGGAGCTTGTTGACGGCGTCCTGGCCGATGCCGGGCTTGCCGACCCTGCGGCCGACCGGCACGCGCGAAGCATCGCGGCGGATACGGTCGAGAATCTCCGGTGTCACCAGCTCGTCGTAGTAGACGACGTCCGCGTCCTGCAGCGCGCGCAGCGCCTTGATGGTCAGCAGGTCGGGATCGCCGGGACCGGCGCCGACCAAGGTGACATGGCCTTCGCTGCGGCCGGCCTGATCGGCGCCCGCGAACGCGGTGAGATCGGCGATGCCGTGCAGCGCCGCCTCGGCCTCCTGCTTGCGGCCCGCCAGCACCAGCGCGCCGATCGGTCCGTCCACGATGCGTTCCCAGAAGCGGCGGCGCAGCGGCATCTCGGCGATCTGCGGGTTGATGGTCTTGCGGAAGTCGCCGATGAAGCTCGCAAGCTCGCCGATCCGCGCCGGCAGCAGCGCCTCGATGCGCTCGCGCACGCGGCGCGCCACGACGGGCGAGGAGCCGCCGGTGCCGATCGCCACGACCACGTCGCCGCGATCGACGATCGCCGGAAAGATGAAGCTGGAATGCGCGAGGTCGTCCATCACGTTGACGGGCAGACCGACGCTGCGCGCCCGCGCCGACATCGCAACGCCGATGTCGGCGGCGCCCGCGCACAGCACGGCGATGACGCCAGTGAGATCGGCGCTCAGCGGGTCGCCTTCGGCGCGCTCGATCTGGCGGTGCCCATCGCACAGACCGGCGAGATCGAAGTCGCCGTCGGTGGCGAACCAGCGAATCCGCGCGCCCGCGGACAGCAATACGCGAAGCTTGGCGCGCACGAGCTCGCCCGCGCCGATCAGCAGCACGGGGCCGGTCTTCAGATCGAGAAACACCGGCAGATATTGCATTGCGTTCTTCAGCTTCGGCACTTCGGGGTTGACTGGAATTATTTTCTATATAAGTGTCTTGCCTACGACGTAAAGAGAAAATTATTCCTTGGCTTCGCCATAGAATTTTCTCCCAGGCAGGCGATGGCTGATAGCATGCACATTCTCACCAACGACGTTTCCAGAGATCGGTTGCCCTCCTCCGAGATCGAGCAAGCATCTTCCATGCCGCGCGTTCTCAACGCCGCGCCGACGATGGACCATCTCGATGAGCTGGAGGCGCAGAGCATTTACATTCTCCGCGAGGCCTTTGCACGGCTGAAGAAGCTGGCGCTGCTGTGGTCGCTGGGAAAAGATTCGAATGTGATGATCTGGCTGGCGCGCAAGGCCTTCTTCGGCCGCGTGCCATTCCCGGCCATGCATGTCGATACCGCCAAGAAGTTTCCCGAGATGTACGCCTTCCGCGACACCTACGCGAAGGAATGGGGCCTCGACCTGCGCATCGAGCCGTGCCCGCCGATCGATGCCGTCGATCCGACCTTGCCGCCCGCGGCCCGCTCGGCCGCGCGCAAGACCGAGGGCCTGAAGATGGCGCTCGCCAAGCACGGCTTCGACGGCCTGATCGCCGGCATCCGCCGCGATGAGGAGGCGACGCGCGCCAAGGAGCGCGTGTTCTCGCCGCGCGGCGCCGAAGGCCATTGGGACGTGCGCGACCAGCCGCCGGAGTTCTGGGATCACTTCAACGCCTCGCCGCCGCAGGGCGCCCATCTGCGCATCCATCCGATCCTGCATTGGACCGAGGCCGACATCTGGGCCTACACGGCGCGCGAGAACATTCCGATCATCCCGCTGTATCTGTCCAAGAACGGCAAGCGCTATCGCTCGCTCGGCGACCAGGACATCACCTTCCCTGTGTCGTCCAACGCCTCGAACATCACCGAGATTCTCGCCGAGCTCGAAAGCACCAAGGTGCCGGAGCGCGCCGGCCGTGCGCTCGACCATGAGACCGAGGACGCCTTCGAGCGTCTGCGCGTCGCCGGCTATCTCTGAGCGAGGGCGAGGATCATGAACATGAGAGTCCCCGCCACCGCCCCCGCCACGCCGAACGGCACCACCCGTCCGCAGGTCCGCATCGTCATCGTCGGCCATGTCGACCACGGCAAGTCGACCCTTGTCGGCCGCCTGCTGCATGAGACCGGCAGCCTGCCCGAGGGCAAGCTCGAGATGCTGCAAGCCGTGAGCGCACGCCGCGGCATGCCGTTCGAATGGTCGTTCCTGCTCGACGCACTGCAGACCGAGCGCGACCAGGGCATCACCATCGACACCACGCAGATCCGCTTCCGCACCAATGCACGCGAGGTCGTGCTGATCGACGCGCCCGGCCATGCCGAATTCCTGCGCAACATGATCACCGGCGCCTCGCAGGCCGACGGCGCGGTGCTGATCATCGACGCGCTCGAAGGCGTGCGCGACCAGACCCGCCGCCACGGCTATCTCCTGCATCTGCTCGGCGTGAAGCAGGTGGCGGTCGTCGTCAACAAGATGGACCGCGTCGATTTCGGCGAGGACCGCTTCAACGACATCAAGGCCGAGATCTCGGCGCATCTCGAAGGCCTCGGCGTCAAGCCGGTCGCCGTCATTCCGATCTCCGCCCGCGATGGCGACGGCGTCGCCGCGCTGACCTCGCGCATCGGCTGGTATGACGGCCCGACCGTGGTCGAGGCGCTCGACGGCCTGGAGCCGGCCAAGCCGCTGTCGAGCCTGCCGCTGCGCCTGCCGGTGCAGGCGATCTACAAGTTCGACGATCGCCGCATCGTCGCCGGCCGCGTCGAGGCCGGCGAGTTGCGCTCAGGCGACGAGATCGTGATCATGCCGTCCGGCAAGATCGCCAAGATCAGGACCGTCGAGAGCTGGCCGCAGACGCCGGTCACCACGGCGCAGGGCGCCGGCCGCTCGGTCGGCATCACGCTCGACCGCGAGCTGTTCATGGAGCGCGGCGACGTCATCGCCCATGTCGGCCGCGAGCCGCAGGCGGCGCGCCGGCTGCATGCCCGCATCTTCTGGCTGCACGACCAGCCACTCGCCAAGGGCGACAGCATCCTGGTGCGGCTCGGCACCCGCGAGGCACGCGGCAGCGTGGTCGCGATCGAGAAGGCGGTCGATCCGGGCTCGCTGTCCAACGAGCAGAACACGTCGATCGCGCGCAACCATGTCGGCGAGATCGAGATCGCGCTGACCCAGCCGGTCGCCGTCGATCCCTACACCGAGAACGCGCGCACCGGCCGCCTCGTCATCGAGGTGCAGGGCCGCATCGCCGGCGGCGGGCTGGTGCTGTCGATCGCGGCGGGCAAGCGTGCCGCGCCGGTCGACATCATGCCAGTGGAGTCCGCGCTGCAGCCGCAGGAGCGCGCCGACCGCTATCGCCACAAGGGTGCCGTCGTGTGGATGACCGGCCTGCCCGGCGCCGGCAAGTCGACCTTGGCACGTGCGCTGGAGCGGCGACTGTTCAGCCGCGGCGGCGCGCCGGTGCTGCTCGACGGCGACACCGTGCGCGCCGGCCTCAACAAGGATCTCGGCTTCACGCCGGAGGACCGCGCCGAGAACATCCGCCGCCTTGCCGAGGTCGCGACCCACCTCGCCCGCAACGGCCACATCGCCATTGTCGCCGCGGTGTCGCCGGCGCGCGAGGACCGCGCGGCTGCGCGCCGCGTGGCCGGCGACCTGTTCCGTGAGGTCTACGTCGCCACCGCCGCCGAGATTTGCGAGAGCCGCGACCCCAAGGGCCACTACGCCAAGGCCCGCGCCGGGAGCTTGCAGAACTTCACCGGCATCGGCACCGATTACGAGCCGCCGCTCGATGCGGAGCTGGTGATCGACACCGCAACACGCGGGATTGCCGACGCCACCGACGAGCTCGAATCGCTGCTTTCCAAGACCGGCGTGCTGTTCGACGACATCGCCGATCTCGGGGCCAACATCTAAGAGGCCCAACCGCACAGGCGGTGCGCTCCCTCTCCCGCTTGCGGGGAGGGCGGGGGTGGGGGTGTCTCCGCGATTGAGGCGCACCGAGTGGAGGCAGCCCCACCCGGCGCTTCGCGCCGGCCTGCCC
This sequence comes from Bradyrhizobium oligotrophicum, assembly GCA_050641875.1. Lineage (GTDB taxonomy): Bacteria > Pseudomonadota > Alphaproteobacteria > Rhizobiales > Xanthobacteraceae > Bradyrhizobium > Bradyrhizobium oligotrophicum_B. Next base: position 2,968,035 of record CP192619.1, on the reverse strand, counting down.
TGCTCTGGCGAAGCGAAGCTTCGCTCGACGGGAGAGGTGAAGTGAGCCCGCTACGCCGATTCAACTAACAAACGGCGCGCTCCAGACCCACAGAGACGTGGATGGCCGGGACGAGCCCGGCCATGACGATGTGGAAACAGACGGGCGCCAAACTGAAATCGTCTTAGGATCGCCCTGCCCGCTACAGGGCGCCGACATACGCCGTGAGATCGTCGAGCTCGGCCTCGGTCGGCAGCCGCGTCTCCATCTTCTTGGCATAGAACTCCCACATCAGCTTGACGGCATCGCGCAGCGACGCGGTGCGGCCGTCGTGGAAATATGGCGCGGTCGACGCAGCCGCGTGCAGGGTCGGCACCTTGAACTTGCCGCCGGTGCCGATGTCGTCTTTGCTCTTCTTATCGAAGCTCGGCAATTGGTGGCAGGTGCCGCAGCCGCCGTCGCCGATATAGAGCTCATAGCCGCGCCTGACGGCCGCGCTGGCATCCTCCCGCGGCGTGCCGTCCTCCTTGACCTGCCAGTTGGCCGGATAGTTCAGCGTGCGCACATAGGCGACCAGTGCCGCCAGGGTCTCCGGCGACGGCTCCGGCCCCTTCATGCGGTTGACGATGATGCCGCGGATGCTGTCCTCCAGGGTCGGCGCCTGGCCGGCCCAGCCGAACACCGCACGCTCGCCGACGCCCCACAGCGTCGGCGTGTTGCGGCCATTGGGATCGCCGTCGGCGACCACGTCAAGGCCGACATAGGTCTTGTTGTTGGTGTGCCCGGTCGAGAAGTGACAGGTGGCGCAGGATGCCTTGCCGCCGCCGGAGAGGCTTGCGTCGTTGAACAGCTCCAGCCCCTTGGCGGCGAGCTCCACTTCGGAGAGCTGCGCGGGTGCCGCCACGGCCGCCCCGACCGTGGCGGGCGAGGCCACCGGCGCCTCGGTCACAGCAGGTGCTGAGGAAGCCTTCGGCTTCCTTGCCGCTGCGGCCTCGCGAATTCTCGGCCTGTGCGCAGGCAAAGCCGAGTGCGCGGATTTCGGCTTCAGCGCCGACGCGAGCATTTGCAGCAAGGTCGGCTTTTCCGGAGCCGCCGCAAGGTATGGTGCCGTCGACAAGTCGGCGGCGAGGGCGGGCGTGGCGAGCAGACCGAGGCACAGGACGATCGACCGCAGCCCAGTGAACGACATGATGCGTCTCCCCCCACACCCCGCTAGATGCAAGTAGTTATCGATAGCCTTTACGACCGAAGTGGGACTGTGCGGCGGCAATGAATCGGCGCGGGCGGATCGAGCGACGGCATCGCACCGACCTGCGAGCCTCGCCGCGGTGCCGTCCGCAGCGCGGCCCGAAGTCGGCCTCGTGACGTGAAGCGCGACATCGGCGCAGAGCGATCGCCGCGGCCAAGCTTGGTCACATCCTGCCCGAAGAACTACGGAGCAGTGCGCCGGTTCGCTCTTGGACGCCATCCCGTCCATCGGGCCGCCGTACCATCTGCAAGGAGAAATTAGCAACTGATCCGCACAGTTCGCGACACGCGCAGCAACGCTGTCGAGGCGCATGATGGAGCATTTGGCGGCCTATTGGTCGAGGGCGGAGCTGGAGACGAACGGGATTCTGCTGCTGCACCTGATGGGTGCGGCGGCCGTCGGCCTGCTGCTGGGCTACGAGCGCACCTATCACGGACGCGCGGCCGGCATGCGGACCTACGCGCTGGTCTGCGTCGCATCGACCTTGCTGACGGCGATCAACGGCTTTCCCGGCAGTTGGTATGGCGGCATGGCGGTGTCGCCGACCGTGTCCGATCCGACGCGCGTGATCCAGGGCCTGATGACCGGCATCGGCTTCCTCGGCGCCGGCGTCATCATCAAGGACGGCTTCACCATCCGCGGCGTGTCGACGGCGGCCTCGATCTGGATGACCTCGGCGATCGGCATCATCATCGGCATCGGCTTCTACGGCACCGCGCTGTGCGCCACGGCCTTGTCTCTCGCCGCGATGACCCTGCTCGGCGCGATCGAGCAATGGCTTCCGCACCAGACCACGCTGTCGCTGTCGGTCGTCTACCGCCACGGCCTGCAGCCGAGCGAGGCCGAACTGCGCGAATGCATGCGGGCCTATGGCTTCGACGTGCTGGACTGGTGCTACGAATACAGCGAGACGAAGCGGCAATTCCATTTCGAGCTGGTGCTGCAGGCCGCCGGCCGGTTCGAGACCGCGAAGATGGCGCGCGACCTATCGGGCGCGGAAGACGTCGTCGAATTCCGCCTCGCGCCGTCGCGCGCGTGAGCGCGGGACAAAACCAAGCCTGTTCGCTGAATCGAGCTTGAGCCCTGTCCCGGCACCATCATGGCGCGCGCTTGTTTGTTGATTCAGCCAATGGCGAGCAGGCCGCCTCTTGCACAACCGTCCTTCCGTCGTGACAATCCAAGCAGGGGATGGGGGTGATGAGGATGGCTTCGACACTGTCGCGGGCGCTGGCGATCATCGCCACGACCATCGCGCTCGCGCTGGGTCCGGCGGCAGCCCAGCCGCCCACGAACTCGCCGATCGCCGAGTTCGGTGCGCTCCCGGATGCGATGATCTTCTACGTCGCCCACGGCGCGCGCGATGCGTGCGGCACCGGCTGCGTCGACTGGATCGCGGCCGAGGGCACCATCCGGTTCGACACCTACAAGCGCCTGATCGCGATCCTCGACCGGCAATCCGGCCGCAAGCTTCCGGTCATCATCCAGTCCCGCGGTGACGCCGACCTCAACGCCGCGGTCAGCATGGGCCGTATCCTGCGCGATCGCGGCTTCGATACCGCCATCGGCCGCACGGTGGTGGAAGCCTGCCGCGACAGATCGCAAGCCGATTGCGTGGCGCTGAAGCGCGCGGGCGGCCCGTTCGACGCGACGCTCGATGCGTCACGGATGCTGTGCGAGACGTCGTGCTTCCTGATGCTGGCCGGCGGCGTGCATCGCAGCCTGCCGCCGGACGCGCGGGTCGAGCTCGTCGGCATGGAGATCCGCAACCGGCTCGCGCCCAACGTCTCCGCCGAGCATCGCGCCGGCCTGACCACCTACTACAGCGCGCAGGCCCGGCTCTATCTGCGCGAGATGGGCATCGACCCGAGCCTGCTCGACATCGTCGACCGCAACTGGGCCGACCGCAAACGCCCGACCGAGATGCCGCCTTCGGCCTGGCTCAAGTTCGGCGTCGTGACGGCGGGGGCGCTGTAGGCGGCAAGGCGACGTGCTGGACTGGTGCGACGAATACAGCGAGGCGAAGACGCAATTCCATATCGCGGTGGTGCAGCAACGAGCGCGCGACATCCGGGGTCGGCTCCGCGTGTCGTCAGAGATCACGCTTGCCACGTTCGCGGCACGCTAGGCGGCGTGCCCGGTCAGGCTCAACGATGTGATCGCGCCAAACCGCTCTCCGGCCTTCTCGGGCCGCCACCTTTTCGGCTTCAATGTTCAGTGCTATGTTTCCATCATGACAACCGCCGAAGAGATCGAGAAGGCTATCCGACAGCTGAGCGCCGACGAGTTGGCGCGCTTTCGTGCGTGGTTCGAGGAGTTCGATGCTGCAGCCTTCGACGCTGCGATCGAGCGTGATGCGCTCGCAGGAAAACTCGACGCCTTTGCAGAAGAGGCGCTCGCGGCGCATCGAGCCGGCCGCTCGCGGCAGCTGTGAAGCATTACGCATCCCCGAGATTTTGGACGGCCTATGAGCTGCTGCCGGAAGCCGTCAGAAGGCTGGCTGACCATAATTTCGAACTTCTGAAACGCGACCCGCGTCACCCCTCTCTCCAATTCAAGAAAGTCGGACGCTTCTGGTCGGCTCGGGTTGGACTACGCTACCGGGCCCTCGCCACCGAGATCGACGACGGCTAACTATGGTTTTGGATCGGCTCACATGCCGATTATGACAAGATGGTCGGATAGCCCAGGCGCGGATGAAAGACAGCGCATTTGGATTGATGGCTTGCCCAGCAGTACGAGGGCAGTCAAAGTGGCGCTGCAGTCTATCTGTGCTGACCGCGGGAGCCGAGCAAGCACTTCAAGCGAGCTACATTTATGAAAACATGCGCAGCGAGGCTGATCGCAGCAGCCCTCATGCTGAACGTCTCGTCGCTGTCGGCGCAGCAAACATTCTTCCCTCCAAGGGAGTTCGTTGCTGATGCCAATACCGCGATCGCGATAGCCCGCGCTGTTCTGATCCCGATCTATGGAGCCGAAGCAATCCAGCGCAAAGAGCCGCTGACGGCCCGGCGCCATGGTGACACCTGGGTCGTGGAAGGCACATTGTGCGGTGGGGCGCAGAATTGCGTTGGAGGCGTTGCCGAACTGCATCTTTCGGCTCAAGACGGACAGAATCATTTACGTAATCCATGGTCAGTAGCGGGATGATTGCTCTGACATCATTCGCTTGAGCCTGTAGAGCGGGCGAAGCAACGCCGACGCCCTGTCCAGTCCCCCGCGCAAAGATATTTCTCTTTCTTTTATTCAGAAATCATGCTTATCTCTGCGCATCCCGTCCCACACGAGGGACAGTTCGCGACCGTCACGGACGTCGGGTGCGGGATGCGGTGGGCGCTTTGGGCTGCGGCGTGAGCGATCATGTCGACGGACAGTCCTTAAGGCGCACGGCCAAGCCGTGGGGTCCTGGCATCCCGACGCTGATGCCACGCCTGCGATGACGCTCACGCGTCGCGCGGGCAACGGTGACCAGAAAGCCCGGCGCACCGGGGAGACCACGGAGCAACCGTAAGACCATCGCGCGGGGAAGGCCGGAGTGTCCGGCTGAACCTGTGGTGACTGCCGCCTGCATTTTTTCTGCAGGCGGGCCATGGGTGCAGCCTGCACCCGGCCTTCCCTGCGCCTCTCGTCATCGGGGGGCGAGCAACTGGCAAAGCTCGGACGCGAACAGGCGCCGCGAGAACTTAGCTGCATGAGCTATGACGTCGGTGAATCGAACTGCGTTTCAACAACCACAGTCGTCATCGCCTGGCTCCGACGGGGCGATCCAGTATCCCAGAGACAGCAGGGCTCAACAGAGCCGAATGCGAGCCCAGAAGACGCTCAGCGGACGAGGTACGGCGGACGACCTTCGAGGCAAGCCGCGCACTGTCACCCTCCCTGGAGGGGAGGGTCGGCGCGTGTCGCGTCAGCGATGCGCGCCGGGGTGGGGTGAAGCCGCTGAGGATGGTGCTGGTGGAGAGATCACCCCACCCCGCCTCGCATCTCGCTTCGCTCGGTGCGAGGCGACCCTCCCCTCCAGGGGAGGGTGGACAGCCCGGCAAAACCAGAGGGCGGCCTCCATGCGACCGGTTTTTGTAACTTCCGGATTGCACCCACGTCGCCACCGCCCCGCCGCCTCCCCCGACCAACTGCGATACCCCTCCCCCCTTTCGTGGCCCCCGCTTTGGCGCTAAATGCACTGCACATGCCGCCCTGCGAGGCGGCCATTTCAGCATTCCCAGACCCGCGCAACGTCGCCCCTATTCGAGAGAAACGTCTCATCATGACCCGTATCGACGCCCATGGACTGAAGATCGCCCCCGTTTTGTTCGACTTCATCGCCAAGGAGGCCGCGCCGAAGACCGGGATCGATCCGGACGCGTTCTGGGCCGGCCTTGCCGCCATCCTGCGCGATCTCGGCCCCAAGAACCGCGAGCTGCTCGCCTTCCGCGACGCCCTGCAGGGCAAGATCGACGCCTGGCACCTCGCCAACAAGGGCAAGGCCTTCGACCTCGGCGCCTACACGGCGTTCTTGAAGGAGATCGGCTATCTTCTTCCCGAGCCTGCGACCCACAAGGTCGAGACGGCGCCGGTCGACGAGGAAATCGGCAAGATCTGCGGGCCGCAGCTCGTGGTGCCGCTCACCAATGCCCGCTACGCGCTGAACGCGGCGAATGCGCGCTGGGGCTCGCTCTACGACGCCTTCTACGGCACCGACGCCATCCCGCACGACCCGAGCGAAGCGGGCAAGGGCTACAACAAGGCCCGCGGCGACAAGGTGATCGCCAAGGCCAAGGCGTTCCTCGACGCAGCCGTGCCGCTCGCCACCGGCAGCCACACCGACGTCACCGCCTACAGCGTGATCGCCGGCCAGCTCTCGGCCAAGCTGAAGAGCGGCAACGCCACCGCGCTGAAGGACGCCGCACAGTTCGCCGGCTACCAGGGCTCGGCCGAGGCGCCGTCGGTGATCCTGCTCGCCAACAACGGCCTCCACGTCGAGGTCGTGATCGACCGCAGCCATGTCATCGGCAAGGACGATCCGGCCGGCGTCTCCGACATGATCCTGGAAGCCGCGGTCTCGACCATCCTCGACATGGAGGACTCGGTCGCCGCCGTCGACGCCGAGGACAAGGTGCTCGTCTACCGCAACACGCTCGGCCTGATGAACGGCACGCTGTCGGCCGATTTCGAGAAGGGCGGCAAGACGCTCACTCGCGCGCTGAACAGCGACCGCAGCTACACCACGCCGTCCGGCGGCACACTCACGCTGCACGGCCGCAGCCTGCTGCTGATCCGCAACTGCGGACATCACATGTTCACCGACGCCGTGCTCGACGCCGAGGGCAAGGAGGTGCCGGAAGGCATTCTCGACGCTGCCGTGACCGGCCTGCTCGCGATCCACGACCTCAAGGGTCTTTCCAAGGTCAAGAACAGCCGCACCGGCTCGATCTACATCGTCAAGCCGAAGATGCACGGCCCGGACGAGGTGGCGCTGACGGTCGAGCTGTTCGCGCGCGTCGAAAAGATGCTCGGCCTGCCCGAGAACAGCATGAAGGTCGGCATCATGGACGAGGAGCGCCGCACCACGGTGAACCTCAAGGCCTGCATCCAGCAGGCGTCGAAGCGCATCGTCTTCATCAACACCGGCTTCCTCGACCGTACCGGCGACGAGATCCACACCTCGATGGAAGCGGGCCCGATGATCCGCAAGAACGAGATGAAGGCGCAGGCCTGGATCAAGGCCTATGAGGACTGGAACGTCGACAACGGCCTGACCTGCGGCCTGCCCGGCCACGCCCAGATCGGCAAGGGCATGTGGGCGGCGCCGGACAAGATGGCGGACATGCTGGCGCAGAAGATCGGCCACCCGCAGGCGGGCGCCACCACCGCCTGGGTGCCGTCGCCGACCGCCGCGACCCTGCATGCCCTGCACTATCACCAGGTCAACGTGCACGCCCGCCAGGACGAGCTCGCCAAGGGCGGCCCGCGCGCCAAGCTCGGCGACATCCTCACCATCCCGGTGTCGAACTCGAACTGGGCGCCGGATGACGTCCGCCAGGAGATCGACAACAACTGCCAGGGCATTCTCGGCTACGTCGTGCGCTGGATCGACCAGGGCGTCGGCTGCTCCAAGGTGCCGGACATCCATGATGTCGGCCTGATGGAGGACCGCGCGACGTTGCGCATCTCCAGCCAGCATCTCGCCAACTGGCTGCACCATGGCGTGGTCAGCAAGGACCAGGTGATGGACTCGCTGAAGCGCATGGCGGTCGTGGTCGACAAGCAGAACGCCGGCGACCCGCTCTACCAGCCGATGGCGCCGTCGTTCGACGGCGTGGCGTTCAAGGCGGCCTGCGACCTCGTGTTCGAAGGCCGCACCCAGCCGAACGGCTACACCGAATACATCCTCACGGCGCGGCGCCGCGAGGGCGAAGGCAAACGCCTGATGCGAAAAGCCCCGGCCATCTGCCGGGGCTTTTTTTGATCTGCCGGAGGTAACATGATGTTGGATCATATCACCGCGATGAATCGGAGCAGCGAGATCACGCCGAGCACGATGACGATCACGCGGCAGATCTGCTTGGCCCGGCCGTCGATCGGCAACAGGTTGATCAAATAGAGGATAAGGATAACGACGAGGAAGGTGACGAGAGCACTGATGAGCATGAATGAGCCCCTGAGCGAGAGGAGGATGCGCTGGCGGTAATCAGCTAACCCGCTCGACGGCGGCTAGTTCCACTCCCGGAACCGGAGCGCTCACCGCTGCATCCGTAGTTCCACGGAGCCACCCCTCATCGAGATTTTTACCGGTTTGCGTTCGAATGCGGTGAATCGGAGATCAACATGCTGAACCGCCTGACCATTTCCACGACGTTGAAGACCATCATCCTGGTGACGGCATGTTTGTTTGTCGGCCTGTTCGCCTCGCGGGCCTACAATTCATGGCAGCAGCTCAAGCTCACCGCGCGCATCACCTCGATCGTCGATGCCTCCGAAAGCATGTTCAAGGCGATGGACAAGCTGCGGGCGGACCGCTCGACCTCGAACCGCATGGTGACCGTGGACGAGAAGGTCGAACCCGAGACCGAACGATACGTCCGCGGCCTGCGGGACGTCGCCATGCCTTCCATGGGCCGCGCCCTGAACATCCTTCCGGGCATCGCGTTTGCCGACAAGACGGCGCTGCTCTCGCAATTCCAGCAACTGCTGACGACGCTGGGTGATCAGCAGAAGGAATTCTGGCAGGAGGTCGCCAAGCCGAAAGCGTCGCGCCGATTGGCGCTCGGCAAGGAATACATGCAGACCGAGGACAGGCTGCTGGAGACGCTGGAGAAGATCCAGGCCATTCTCGCGGCCGAGGTGAACCATGCGGATCCGACCATCGATCAGTTGCTGCAGATCAAGCAGATCGCATGGCTGCTGCGCAACACCGCCGGCGACGCCTCCTTCCTGGTTTCGAATGGCCTCGCCGCGGGCAAGATCACGCCGGAGGCGCGGCTGAACTATACCAAGGCCGTCGGCGGCGCCGAGGCCGCGTGGAAGGCGCTCGAACTCGCGACCACCGGCGCAAAATGGCCCGCTGCGATGACGACCGCGCTGGAGGCCACGCGCAAGGCCTATTTCGATGCGGAATACACCGCGCTGAGGGATCGCCTCGTCAATGCGATCGCGAGCGGCGAGACGCCGGAGATGGTAGCCAACAAATGGAGCCCGTTCACGGTTGGGCGCCTCAATGCCGCAGTTGCGGTCGCCGAGACCGCGCTCGAAACCGCAAGGACCTATATCGAGGAGCAGCATGCGGCGGCCATCCGAACCCTCGGCATCGAACTCTGCCTTCTGATCGCGGCGACCGTGATCGGCGGCGCCGCCCTGATGCTGGTGAGCCGCCGGGTGATCCAGCCCCTCAACAGGATGCGAGACGCCATGCTGGCGGTCGCTGGCGGCGACCTCAGCGTCGAGACGGGCTACATGCAGCGCCAGGACGAGATCGGTGCGCTGGCGGGCGCGCTCGAAACGTTCAAGCAGCAGGCCAAGGACAAGCTCGCGATCGAAGCCCAGGAGCGCCAACGCAATGAAACGACGGTCGCACGGCAGCGCGCGATCGAAAGCTATGTGAGCGAGTTCGAGGGGCTGGTGCGCGACTCGCTCGAGCAGCTCGGCCGCGCCTCCACCGACATGCAGGCGACGTCGGCAGGGCTGACCAACGTATCGCGGCAGACCAATGCCCGCGCCGAGGTTGCCGAGAAGGCCTCGAGCGACGCATCGATGAGCGTGCAGACGGTCGCCTCCGCCGCGGAGGAATTGAACGCCTCGATCGCCGACATCAGCAAGCAGGCTTCGCATGCGGCCGGGATCGCCAGCCGCGCGGTGGAGCAGGCCCGGATGACCGACGGCACGGTGCAGGGGCTGGCGCAGTCGGCGAACCGGATCGGCGAGGTGGTCGGGCTGATCAACAGCATCGCCTCGCAGACCAACCTGCTGGCGCTGAACGCGACCATCGAGGCGGCGCGCGCCGGCGAGGCCGGCAAGGGTTTTGCCGTCGTCGCCTCCGAGGTGAAGACGCTGGCGAGCCAGACCGCGAAGGCAACCGACGAGATTTCGGAGCAGATCGCCGACATCCAGCGGGTCGCCAACGACGCGATCGATGCCATCAAGCGCATCGGCGGCATCATCGGCGAGGTCAACGAAGTGGCAACCGCGATCGCCGCGGCGGTGCAGGAGCAAGGGGCGGCGACGCAGGAAATCTCGCGCAGCACCCAGTTCGCGGCCGACGGCACCAGGAACGTCTCCGACAACATCACCGGCGTCAAGTCGGACGCCGATGCCGCTGCGGCGGCGGCCGACAACGTGCGCAACGCCTCAGAGACGCTGGAGAGCCAGAGCAGGAATCTCGGTCATCAGGTCACGGATTTCCTCGGCAAGATCCGCGCGGCCTGACGGCCTTGCGGGATCAGTCGGAGGCCGTCACCGGTGCGCGCTCATACTTCGCGCGCAGCGCCGCGGGCGCCGGCGAGAAGTTCAGCTCGGCGCGCTTGCCGCTGCCGATCCGGTTGGCAACCTTGAGGCCGTCGTCGCTGGCGACGATATCGCCCTTGCGCAGGGTCGGATCATGGTCGATCGACACCTTGGCGAGGCCGAACTGGTCCTTGCCGTTGCAGGTGCAGCCGTCGACGATCTCGGTGCGATACTTGAAGGCGTTGGGCAGCGACGAATACGGCTTGCCGCCATCCGTCTCGGCGGCGTCGATCGAGCTGCCATAGACGATCTCGGTCTTGGACGCCGGGCAGAAGCTGTTGCAGGCGGCTTCCTTGCTCTGGTCGCCGGTGGCGCCGAGCGGGAAGTAGCGGCCATCACAGGTGCGCACACACCAGGCGACGCTGCTGCTGCCGCGATAGGTGACATCGCCCCGAGGGGCTGGCCGTGGCGCCGGTGGCGCCTCGTCGGCGAACGGCATCCGGATATAGGGCGCTTGGCGCTGCGGCGCGTTGAAGCCGCCGAACAGCGCTGAGAAGAAATCCTGCGCGCCCGCCGTGGTCGGCGCTGCCAACGCACCCGCGGTTGCCATGGCTGCCGCTGCGATGGCGGCGAGTGCACGTCGACGGTTCATCATCCCACTCCCAAATCAATTGATGGTCGAGACGGGCAGCGACATCGCCTGCCGCCCCGACGACAGCGACGTCACGCGCGGTGCACGGCCGGCGTTGGTGCGCGCCTGCAGCGAGGCGGCCTTCGGCAGCACGACGACCTTTGTCCCTACCTGCACGCGGCTGAACAGGTCGGCGACGTCCTCGTTGGTCAGGCGGATGCAGCCCGACGACACGAACTTGCCGATCGTCGTGGGATCGTTGGTGCCATGGATCCGATACTCGCTGGAGCCGAGATACATGGCCCGCGCGCCGAGCGGATTACCCGGGCCGCCGGCCATGAAACGCGGCAGATAGGGCTGGCGCGCGATCATCTGCGCCGGCGGATGCCAGTCCGGCCATTCCGCTTTGCGCGTCACGGTCTGCACACCCGACCAGGTGAAGCCCTCGCGCCCGACGCCGACGCCGTAGCGCAACGCTCGGCCGCCGCCGAGCACGTAGTACAGATAGGTGTTGCCGGTATCGATGATGATCGTGCCCGGCGCTTCCCGCGTATCCAGGTTGACGATCGTGCGCCGCAGACGGTCCGGCAGCTGGCTGTCCTCGCCCTGCTCCACCGCAGGTGCCGCCGCCTCATCCGGCGGAAACGCCTGCTGCTCGACCGACGCGTATCCGAGACTCTGGGCGTGAGATGCGCTCGTACCCGCAAGCAAGAGGGTCGCGACGCCGGCGATCAGCGAAGCCGTGCACCGCGATAGGCGGCGATGGCCGAAAGCGAGCTGTGTCATGGAGTGCCCCTGTCATGCGAGCATCGCGGCGCGATGCGTGATTGCTTTTACAAACGCCGAACGTCTCGCCGTAGTTCCGGCCCCGGTGTGGTCGCGCTGTAGCAGTCAAGCGTATGAGTTCTCACGTTTGCGCGACGGAACCGGATGGCCCCTGAGCTGTTGGATAAAAGGAACGCCACCACGCGAGCTGTGCGCGAACGACTCGATCGGGAGATTCATGGTGCGTGTACTTCCCACCGAGCGGCTGCTCGCCAGCGGGAACGACGATTCAGCCCTGAATGAAAGTCGCCAAGAAATACCGCCCGTGATCAGGCGGGCTGAAGTCGTCGCCATCGCTCTCGTCATTCTCACGGCCGTCTCTGTGACGGGCGTCCTCTACGTCGCCCGAGGCTTTTTTCTGCCGATCGTCATGGCCTTCGTGGTCGGCACCATGCTGTCGCCGGCCGCCAACTTTCTCGAACGCCACCACGTGCCGCGCGGCGTGGGCGCCGTGCTGATCGTGATCGCCGTTGCCACCGGGCTCGCCTTCATCGTTGGCCTGATCTCGGCGCCTGTGCTCGACTGGACCAATCGCCTTCCCGAGCTTGCCACTACGCTCAAGGCCAAGCTGCACCTCTTCGATCGACCGCTGGCGCTGTGGCACGAAATGCAGGCGGCCGTCGGCGGCGGAAGCGCACAAGCCTCGGCCAGCCTGGAGCTCCCCAAGTTCGATTGGGTTCAGCCAACGATCGAATTCCTGTCGCCGACCTTCACCGAATTCCTACTGTTCTTCGCCACGCTCGTGCTGTTCATCGCAAGCTGGCGCGATCTACGGCGAGCGCTGATCATGACCTTTGGTGATCACGAGGCACGGCTGCGGACGCTGCGCATCCTCAACGAGCTCGAGCTGCACCTCGGCAACTACCTCCTGACGGTGACGCTCATCAACACCGGTGTCGGCATTGCAGCCGGCCTCGCCTGCGCCCTCGCCGGCATGCCCAATCCCGCCGGCCTCGGGGCGCTTGCGGCAACGCTGAACTTCATCCCCATCATCGGGCCGATCGCGACGTTCGCGGTGCTCGTCCTGGTCGGCGCAATCGCATTCCCGACCTTGAGCGCCGGCATGGTCGCGCCAGCCATCTTCGCCGTGATCACCTTCATGGAAGGCCACTTCGTCACGCCGACCATCATCGGCAGGCGGCTCGCGCTCAACGCACTCGCGGTGTTCATCGCACTGGCATTCTGGACCTGGCTGTGGGGCCCGATGGGAGCCTTCCTTGCCTCTCCGCTCCTGATCGTCGCCCTCATCGTCAAGGAGCATCTGCTGCCGGACGATTCGCCGCAACTGCCGGCAGACTAATTCGGTTTCCACTGCCGGAACTTCGGCTGAGACCCCGCGTTTGTCGTGCAGACGCAATCACCTTGCTCCGGGAGCTTGCCATGCCACCGACTGACGGTGAGACCGCTCTGAAAGATCTCGTCGACAAAGCGAACTACGAACGCCTGCAGAAGGATGTCCACGCCGTGAAAAACGATATCGCCGCTCTCACCGAACAGATCACCGACGCGCTCAACGCTTTCGCTGGGCAGGCGAGCAAGCAGGCCCGAAGCGGCTATCGTCAGGCACGCGAAAACGTGGACCAGACGTTCGACGACATGTCCGAGCGTGGCACCGCAATGTTCGGCGCAGCCCAGGATGCCGCAAACTCGCTGGAGGAGCGCCTCGAGGACGTGATCTCACAGCGCCCACTCGCCACGGTGGGTCTTGCGCTCGGACTTGGCTTCCTCATCGGCGCCGCCTGGAGACGCTGAGGGTTGGCTCCTGAGATCCAGAGGCTTGTCCTGTTCGGCGCCGCGTCTTCGGCGCCGATTTGAGTTTGTTGCGAAGATGAATGAGACGTGGAGGGGGATGACATGCTGCAGCGCCTGATTGCAGACTTCCAGGAGTCGACCGGGCATGCCGTCCGGCTCACATCGCTCGCAATCGCTGCAGCGGTCGGACTGTTCGTAACCACGAGCTTTCTGTGCGCCGCAGCGTTCGTCGCAGTCCTGGATCGGTACGGTCTCGTGGCCGCGTGCCTCACCGGTGCCGCCATCTTCTTCGTGGTCACGTTGATCGCTGCAATCAGCTACATGGCGCGCAAGCGCGTAATCGAGAGCCGCGCCGCCCGGCGCGCGGAAACGGCGCGGTCGGCAGTCCAATCTGCGTTTGCAGACCCGATGTTGCTGGCCAGCGGCCTGCAGATTATCCGCATGATTGGCATCAAGCGGTTGATTCCCATTCTGGCCGTCGGCGGTCTGGCGCTCGGATTCATGGTCAGCCGCCAAGCGGCGGAGGAGCAGACCCCGCAGAATGAGGACTGCCCTGACCGTCATCGCCGGGCTTTTTGTCATTGCCAGGCGTTGATCAACTGCTCAGGCGACGGATCGGGTGCGAGCTGCTGTAACTAAGTCACACACCGTCCCGGTTGCAGGCGCTTGGCGATCTCAGTCAGCACGGACACCGACGGCTCACACGCCACCGGATGCTTGACGGCCTGCCGCTCGTTGCCGGTGGTGATGAGCTGCGATCCCTGGGGCGATGGCAATGACCCCGCGCTTACACCCGTGAGGTTGACGGGAAGCCGCACCAGGAAGGAGGTATCCGCGAAGGCAGCCAGCTTGATTGACACAGTCTGTGACGGCGCCGCAGTACCGTTTGGTTGGGCGCGGTCAGACTTGGCGGCCCGGTTCACGTCATTCGCGGTTGCCGCGATCGCCTCGCGGGCGGGGTTCTGAACCGGCAGGTTGGCGCCAAGATCATGGCCGGAAGCCAGTTGCATCGCGCCTACAAGCATGGCGGAAGCCGCAAGCGAACCCAAAACGATCACCTTCCTGGTCTGCAACATGTCTCTGCTCCCCTCGCCGCAAGGCGATCGGCTTACCAACGTAAGTCGCAGGAACTGGGTTCTCGGTTGGGCAAATCACTTAACCGTGTGTAAACCGCGGCGACATTCTGCAATTTTGCGGCGTCGAAAAAATTCGTTCTCGCGCGGAACGACTTTTCGGGTCGCGCGTCATCTCGGCAGCCGGTTATTCCCCCTGCCCCATTGACCGGCGACGCGGGGCACCGCCGTGGTGATGCCGGCGGTGCCCCGCATTCTTTTCTGGTCCCCCATTTTTCCGATCCCTTCCGGTCAGATCCCCGGCTCGACATTGGCGCGCTTTATCCCCTTTTCGCCTGAGGTATATTTTGACGTGGGCGCGGCCGCATTCATGGTGCCGGCGTTGGGGATGAAGATGCTGAGCTCGTTTGATTGCGTCGGCGCATGGAGGGGGCTTTCACTTGCGCTGGCTCTCGTGTGCCTGTGTCCCGGAATCGGAACAGCCGAGAGCGCCAGGGACTCTTGGATCAAGAGCCTGGTCGCTCAATTGAAGATTCAGCGTCGCTATCCGTCACAGGCCTCGGGCGAGGGTGGGACGGCCAAGGTCCTATTTCACATCGACCGCGAGGGTCATCTCATCTCCGCCGTACTGGCTGAAACGACCGGCGACCCCGTGCTCGACCAGGAAGCGCTTGCCATTGTTAAACGGGCCCAGCCGTTTGCCCCACCGCCGCCAGAACTGGCGGACGGTGATCTGACCTTTCTCGTGCCGATCGTTTTCGCGCCGCGGCGGACGTCCGAAATCATCCGGCTCGAGGAGACAACGTTGAAGCTCCAAGAGAGCAAGCCGAATGACGCGACGCTCAAGGCTCGGCTCGAAGGCGTGTGCCGCGGCTGCTGATCTCGTCCTTCGATGCTGCAAACGAAATCCGGCGCGCTCGGTGAGGAGCGCGCCGGGGTGACGTTGTGCGTGCGGCTCGATCAGGCCGCGGGCTTCGGCATCCGGTTGCGCGAGTTGCGCTGGAAGAACAGAGCCTGGCTCGCGACTGCCGACACCATGGCCGGCTGGAACGGCTTGGAGATCAGGAACGCCGGCTCAGGCCGCTCACCGGTGAGGAAACGCTCCGGATAGGCGGTTATGAAGACCACCGGAACCTCGAAGGTGCGCAGCAGCTCGTTGACGGCATCCAGGCCGGACGAGCCATCTGCGAGCTGGATGTCAGCCAGGATCAGTCCGGGCTTCTTGTTCTTGGCGAGAGCCACCGCATCGGCATGAGTGCGCGCCACGCCGATGACGTTGTGGCCGAGATTCTTGACGAGGCTCTCGAGGTCCATCGCGATGAAGGTCTCGTCCTCGATGATCAGGACATCGGTAGCGATTTCGGCGGCAAGCTCCCGTCCGGCGGCATCCGCCAGCCGGCGGGTCTCCGCAACGTCGATATCGAGGATGAAGGCCACTTCCTCCTCGGGAAAACCCTCGAGCGAGAGCAGCAGGAAGGCCTGGCGTGGCAAGGGGGTGATGTTGGAGAGGCGCCGCTCCGGCGGCATCGGCAGGGTCGCCACTTCGGCGTCGTCGTTGAGCGCCACCGAATTCCAGATCTGCGTGAACAGCCGGAACAGCGCGGCCCGCGGGCCATAACGCTCGTCCAGCAGAGCCGGATCCTGGATCAAGGCCTCCAGCATCGCTCCGACATAGGCGTCTCCGGAACCCTGGCTGCCGGTGAGAGCCCTCGCATACCGGCGCAACAGCGGCAAATGTTCAGCAACAAGCTGTGATCGGCTCATCCCCACTCCATTCGGTCATCTGGGCTTCCGCCCGGGTTCCATGATGCGCTGATTACGCTCGAACCGACGAAAAGTTCCCCAAATGCGTGGAACTTTTATCGCCCCGTCGCATTAGTTCCCGACAGACCCTCTCGGTGGCGAGAATAATTCTTGAAGCTTCAGGGACTTAACTCTCGGGGAAACGTGGAAAAGGTCATGAAAGATGTAAAGTCTCAAGCCAGCAAGAATGCGGCACCGCGCAAGCCCGGCGGACTGAACGCGGAAATTCAATCCAGAATCGGACATCAACTCCGCGCGATGTACGACGATGTCGTCCGTCAGGGAGTGCCGGACCGCTTCGCGGATCTGGTGCGGAAGCTTGATGCGCCGGCAGCACAGTCCCACGTGGAGAACGGCGGGGGATCCAACGACCAAACCGACGGGAGGGAGTGAATGCCTCTCACTGATTCCTTGCGGGACGATATCCTTGCGGCCGTCCCCAGCCTTCGTGCATTTGCGATTTCCTTGAGCGGTAACAGCGATCGCGCCGACGACCTCGTGCAGGAAACCCTGCTCCGGGCGCTGGCGAACATCGACTCGTTTCAACCGGGATCGAATCTGCCTGCGTGGCTGTTCACGATCCTGCGCAACCTGTTCCGCTCCGACTACCGCAAACGCCGGCGCGAAGTGGAAGATGCCGAAGGCAATTACGCCAAGACGCTCAAGACGCATCCCTCGCAGGGCGCGCATCTCGAGTTCGAGGAGTTTCGCACGGCGCTCGAGAAGCTGCCTCAGGACCAGCGCGAGGCGCTCATCCTGGTCGGTGCATCGGGCTTCTCCTACGAGGATGCGGCAGCGATCTGCGGCTGCGCGGTGGGCACCATCAAGAGCCGCGTCAACCGCGCGCGCTCGAAGTTGGCAGCGCTGCTCTACGTCGAAGGCGCCGAGGATTTCGGCCCGGACGAGACCGTGCGGGCGGTGATCGGCGGCAGCGGCGGCTGATCAGCCAAGCCGTCGCAAACGAACCAGCAAAGAGGCGGCTCGCGAAAGAGCCGCCTCTTTTTGTTGTTGAACTTGTTGTTGATCACTTGCACCCGGCTGTCGTGCGCCTTGGCATCCTGTTCGGCGACAAGCACTGCGGCTACCGCGCCGGATGCACCGGCGCGGAGAACTGTTCGGTGCGATCGCGCTCGGTCATATCGATGACCGTCTCCATCGGAGCGGTCAGCTCATAGACATAGCTCGCCTCGGTGAAGAAGCGCTTTGACGAGCCGCCGAGCGCCTCCGGCGCAACGCGATCGAGCAGGATCAGTCCGAAATCGCTGTCCGGCCGCCGCGTTGCTTCACTGGTGTTCAATTCCTCCCAACGGAAGTGGAAGACGGCATTCGGCTCCTCGCCGGTCACCTCCCATTTGGCGGTGATGTGCGGGTGCTTTCCCACCAGCGAGAGGCCTTCGTCCGAGTGCGAGGCGAGTTCGAAGAACAGCAGCGACAGGCTCTGCGCGGCACGCGCGCTCACGGTGATGTCGGGTCCGTTGACTGCAATCCTGTCGGCATGCGGGATGGCGCGAGCTTCGAACAGCCCGCGCAGTTGCACGCCTTGCCACTGGCTCTCGCTGAGCAGCGTGACGACGTTCGACATCGCGTGGATCCGCCCGATCAGCAGCTCGCGCGCCACGTCCATGTCGCTGCCATGACGCAGCGTTCGTGTCACGATGGACTGGATCACCGCCAGGATGTTCTTGACCCGGTGGTTCAGCTCGTCGATGACCGCCGTCAGTCGACGCTCGAAGCCGATCCGCACCTGGATCTCGCGGCTCAGGCGCAGATTGTTGTAGGCGACGTAGCCGAACAGGCCGCAGATGATGCCGGTCAGCGCCATCCCGATGACACCGACGATCGCCGCGGTCTGTTGCGCACGCCGAACCGCATTGCTCTTGGCGTAATAGACCAACGACCAGTCGTGATTGCCGAAGGCCACGGTGCGGGTCGAGGACGGAGCAGGATCGTCAGGCCGGCGGGTCCGGCTCGTCACCGCCCCCTGATCGTTGGCAACCAGCTCGTCCGAGGCGTTGCGCGGATCCTTCAACGCCACCGAGAACAATGACAGATCGTCATTGGTGAGCAGCAGAGGCCCGATCTCGTAGGAAAACGTCACGAAGCCCGCCGGCGCGGTGGCACCTTGCGGGACGACCGGGGCTGCCAGCACGATCCCGATCGGACCGTCGCTCCGCACCAGCGGGGTGGGATCGGAAGCGACCGGCTTGCCCTCGGCCATGGCGCGCGCAAGCATCGGTCCGACGATCGGCTGGCGGTCGAGCGCGATACCGGGAAGCTTCGAGGTCTCGGCATTGCGTGGCTCGAGATCCATCAGAACGTCCAACGGACGATCGACGTTCGGCCCGAGCGGCGTGTCGTCGAAATTGCGAATGGTTGGATTCGGGAAGCCAGCCTGGCGCAGCTCGGCTTGCGCGATGGGGAGCTCATCCGGCCGCAACCGTGCGATCCATGAGGCCACCACGAAGTCGGTCTTGAACGCGTAGATCGACGATCGCAGCGGCTCCAGCATATTGGCCTTGATCACGGAGGGAGCGCGGAACAGCCCGGAGGCCACCCGGGCCAGCAGCTCACGTTCGGTCAGCCGGTCCTGGACGAGGCTGGCATGCACGTCGATGGCACGGGCCAGCGCAATGCGGTCGAGCGCAAGCTCCTGGTCGTGTACGCGATAGGCGGCCAAGCCGGACAGCGCCGTCCCGACCAGCGCGATCAAACCGATGATGACACCCAGCCGGAGCACTCGTTTACTCTGAAGTAAAGGGTTGGCGAAGGAAGGGACGAGTCATCCAATAACCGGGCCTGCAACTCAAGGACGCACCTCGGGGCGATCGGAAGTGATCGGAGTGATCAGCGGATGGCGATCCCAGGATACCGGCGCATCGGCGCCGAGACGCCTTGGGCAAGGCGCACCCCGGGTCGAGGCAACACCCGAGGGCTCAAGTTGTTCCGGCCGGATGAGGCTTTTTGCGTCTGGCATTGCAGCAGACACCTCGAGCAACGAAGAACGGTCCGACGCAGATCAGTCCCCGCACTCAGGCCGACGGCTTCAGACCGCCCTTGGCTTCGATGAAGCCGATGATCCGGTCAAGCCCCTGGCTCTTCTTCAGGTTGGTCATGACGAAAGGCCGCGCGCCGCGCATGCGCTTGGCATCCGTCTCCATCTTCTCCAGAGAAGCGCCCACATGGGGTGCCAAGTCAATCTTGTTGATCACCAGAAGGTCGGAGCGGGTGATACCCGGTCCGCCCTTCGACGGGATCTTATCGCCCGCCGCAACGTCGATGACATAAATTGTAATGTCGGCCAGTTCCGGCGAGAACGTTGCCGCGAGGTTGTCGCCGCCGGACTCGATCAGCACCAGGTCGAGCCCGGGAAACTTCGCACGCATGTCGGCCACGGCCGCGAGGTTCATGGACGCGTCCTCGCGGATCGCGGTATGCGGACAACCGCCGGTCTCGACGCCGGCAATACGATCCGGGGTCAGCGATCCCGAGCGAACGAGAAACTCCGCGTCCCACTTGGTGTAGATGTCGTTGGTGATCGCGGCGATGTCGTAGTGCTCCCGCATCGATTTGCACAGGAGATCCATCAGCGCAGTCTTGCCGGACCCGACCGGGCCGCCGACGCCAACGCGGAGGGGACCGTGAGACGATGCCATGTCATTTACCCTTCTGTCGTGCGCGCGACCGCGCGGGGCCGTGATCGGAGCGGCCGTCGCCCCGCTTCATCACGACCGAAACAGCCTTGTATATTGCGTCTCGTGATGAAGGCTTGCGAGATCGGCGCGGAACGTTGCGCCGCCGATGTCGTCGAGCGAGGCGAGCAGAGCGCGGTCCGCCGTCGCGGCGACGACAGGTTCCAACGCGGCGAGCACGCGCTGGCTGTCGGTCTGCCCCAACGGTACGAGACGACTGCCGGCGGAAATCCAGTTCGACGTCAGGGCGTGCAGAAAGCCGTGCAGCAAGGGTCCCAGAGGAACGCCATGGAGCGCGCCGACCAGCCCCACGGCGACCGGGTAGACGATGCTCTCGCATTGCACCACCGCCTCGTCGAGGCCTGCGCAGTTCCAGGCGGACCGCGCGATCTCGACGAAGGCACGGCCCTGCGCAGTGGTTTCGAGCTGACGCTCGCGCGACGGTACGAAAGCGGCCGCAAGCTCGGCCACCTCGCGGAGGCTGGTCATGTCGTCCAGCTCGACCGCGCGATACGCGTGCGCGAGGAAAGCCGCATCGCAAAAGCCTGAGCCGTTGATCAGCATCGTCGCGAGCCAGCCGCGCAGCCCCGCCGCATCGACGATGTCGCCCGCCTCGACGGCCCACTCGATGCCGCTCGAATAGGAGAAGCCGCCGATCGGAAACGCCGGCGACAGCCACGTCAGCAGCCGATACAGCGCAGCCGAATCCGCGGCGCTGATCGTTGCTGGCCGAAGCTCCGGCTCATTTGTGCTCATGAGCATGGGAATGACCGTGATCGTGATGGTCATGGCCGCAGTGCTCGTCATGCACGTGATGATCATGCGCATGGTCGTGGCCGTGATGCGCGTGATCGTGCCCGGCATGATCGTGATGATGATCGTGGCCGTGGTGACCATGATCATCATGGCCGTGCGCATGGCTGGGCTCGGCGTAAGCGCCGCCTTCCGGATCAAACGGAGCCTCGATCTCGATGACGCGCGCGCCGAGACCCTTGACCATGGCCTCGATCACGTGGTCGCGGCGGATGCGCAGGCTCTTGGCCATGATCTGCGTCGGCAGGTGCCGGTTGCCGAGGTGCCAGGCCAGCCGCACCAGATGATGCGGATCGGAAGCCCGGATCTCGAGCAGCGGCTCGGCGGCGGCCACGACCTCGATCAGCCGGCCGTCCTCCAGCACCAGGGCATCGCCACCGCGCAAAGCTGTGGCGTGCTCGAGGTCGAGCAGGAACTCCAGCCCGCGCGTGCCGGTCATCACCAGACGCCGGCGATGCCGATCATCGAAATCGAGCAGGACGGAATCGGCGGCGGCTTCTTTCCAACGATGCTGCCCGAGCACGCGTGTGGCGCGGATCATGCTGAAATCCTCATTCTCTTATTCCGCTCAGCGGACATCGACCTTCTCGGGTGTAATGATCTCAATCTTCGGCGGAGCCCACATGCATTGGACCGCGACGCGCCCGAACGTCTTCATGTGCTCGGTCGAACGGTGCGGCACCAATGCCTCGGCGTTCTCCCACTGTTCGACGAACACCATCTTGCTCGGATCGGTGACGCTCTCATGCAAATCATAGGCGATATTGCCGGGTTCTTTGCGGGTCCCGGCAATGCAGGCGGTCGCAGCGGCAATGAATTCCGCACGGGTTTCTGGCTTGATAGTCAAGGTGGCAACGACATAGATCACGAACTCGTCCTCCCGGTACGTTTCTGGTTCTGATACCGGGCGGAAGCTTAGTACATGAAGTACCGCTGCGCCATGGGCAGCACCTCGGCCGGCTCGCAGGTCAGGAGCTCGCCGTCGGCGCGGACCT
Organism: Bradyrhizobium oligotrophicum; assembly: GCA_050641875.1. Taxonomy (GTDB): domain Bacteria; phylum Pseudomonadota; class Alphaproteobacteria; order Rhizobiales; family Xanthobacteraceae; genus Bradyrhizobium; species Bradyrhizobium oligotrophicum_B. The sequence continues at coordinate 2,946,292 of CP192619.1, read as the reverse complement.
CATAGGTCTCCGGATCGACCTCGATGTTCGGCGTCGCGTCGTTGTGGATCATGCTCTTCTTCGAGATCCTGCCGCGGGTATTCTGCACTGCATAGAGCGTCTTGGACAGGCCGAGCTTGCGCGCGAGGCCGCCCGCGACCGCCGCTTTCGAGGTGAAGATGACCGAGGAGGCCGTCAGCGACTTGCCGAACGCGCCGAACATCGGCTGGTAATGCACCGGCTGCGGGGTCGGGATCGAGGCGTTGGGATCGCCCATCGGCGCCGCCACGATGGTGCCGCCCTTGATGACGCAATCCGGCTTGACGCCGAAGAAGGCCGGCGACCACAGCACGAGATCGGCGAGCTTGCCCTTCTCGACCGAGCCGATCAGCTTCGACACGCCATGCGCGATCGCCGGGTTGATCGTGTACTTGGCGATGTAGCGCTTGACCCGGAAATTATCGTTGTCCTTGCCTTTGTCTTGCGGCAAGGCGCCGCGCTGCTTCTTCATCTTGTCGGCGGTCTGCCAGGTCCGGATGATGACCTCGCCCAGCCGGCCCATCGCCTGCGAGTCCGACGACATCATCGAGAGCGCGCCGAGATCGTGCAGGATGTCCTCGGCCGCGATGGTCTCCTTGCGGATGCGGCTTTCAGCAAAGGCGAGATCCTCGGCGATCGACGGATCGAGATGGTGGCAAACCATCAGCATGTCCAGATGCTCGTCGATCGTGTTGCGCGTGAACGGGCGCGTCGGATTGGTCGACGACGGCAGCACGTTCTTCAGGCCCGCGACCTTGATGATGTCGGGCGCATGGCCGCCGCCGGCGCCTTCGGTGTGGAAGGCATGAATGGTGCGGCCCTTGAACGCCTTGATCGTATCCTCGACGAAGCCGGACTCGTTGAGCGTGTCCGAGTGCAGCATCACCTGCACGTCGTAGTCGTCAGCTACCGAGAGGCAGTTGTCGATCGCCGCCGGCGTCGTGCCCCAGTCCTCGTGCAGCTTCAGCGCACAGGCCCCGGCCTTGACCATCTCGACCAGCGCCGCCGGACGCGACGCGTTGCCCTTGCCGGAAATGCCGAGGTTCACCGGGAAGGCGTCGAACGACTGCATCATCCGCCCGATGTGCCACGGGCCGGGCGTGCAGGTCGTCGCGAAAGTGCCGTGCGACGGGCCGGTGCCGCCGCCAAGCAGCGAGGTGACGCCACTCATCAGCGCGTGCTCGATCTGCTGCGGGCAGATGAAATGGATGTGGCTGTCGAAGCCGCCGGCGGTGAGGATCTTGCCCTCGCCCGCGATCACGTCGGTGCCAGGACCGATCACGATGGTCACGCCGGGCTGGATGTCGGGATTGCCGGCCTTGCCGATCGCACTGATCATGCCCTCCTTGATCGCGACGTCGGCCTTCACGACCCCCAGTGATCCACGATCAGCGCATTGGTGATGACGGTGTCGGCCGCGCCCTGCTTGTTGGTCGCCTGCGACTGGCCCATGCCGTCACGGATGACCTTGCCGCCGCCGAACTTCACCTCCTCGCCATAGGTGGTGAAGTCCTTCTCCACCTCGATGATCAGATCGGTGTCGGCGAGCCGGACCTTGTCGCCGGTCGTGGGGCCGAACATGTCGGCATAGACGGAACGCTTGATCTTGACGGACATCGATGGCCCCCACTCAGCTCTGCTTGTCTTGTTCTCGAAACGTCGGCGATCCGCTCACAGCGTCCCCCGCGCATTGGCAACGGTCTCGTCGAACAGCGCATCGAGCCGCGCGTTCACGCCGCGGCAGCCGGCGACGACCTGCTCGGCCCAGCCCAGATACTCCATCAGCTCCAACTGCTGCTCGAGGTCGGGCTCGAAGAAGATGCGAGCGCGGATGTTGCTGATCTTGTCGGCGATCTTGATCTGCTTGGCACCAGCGGACTTGCCGGGCGCGGCGATGACCTGGACTTGGCGTCGCTCGCTCTTGGGCAGGGTCATGTCATCAGTGACTTCCACGACGAGGTCGGCGACACGACACCCAAAGCGCTCCGCCAGCTCGTCAGCGGCCGTATCCGTGTCCTCGATGGTGTCGTGCAGCCAGCCCGCCGCGACGAGCTCGGCGTCTGCGCCATCGCAGGCAACGGCGAGGATGTTCGCCACCTCAGCGAGATGATTGATATAAGGCTCCTCATCGCGGCCCTTGCGCTGCTGGCCGGCGTGACGGCGCGCCGCCAGTTCGGCGGCTTCGGAGACGAGGCGCAATCCGGTCAGCATCGTCTACAGCTTGCCCATGACGTCGCCACGGAAGCCGTAGACCGTGCGCTTGCCGGCGAGCGCGACCAGTTGCACGTCGCGGGTCTGGCCTGGCTCGAAGCGCACGGCCGTGCCGGCTGCGATGTCGAGGCGCATGCCGCGCGCTTTTTCCGGTCGAACTTCAGCGCCGGATTGGTCTCGAAGAAATGGTAGTGCGAACCGACCTGGATCGGGCGGTCGCCGGTGTTGGCGACCGAGAGCGTCACGGTCTTGCGGCCGGCATTGAGCTCAATGTCGCCGTCCTGAATGAAGAGTTCGCCGGGGATCATTTCGTTTTCTCCGTCACTCCGGGGCGGTCCGCAGGACCGAACCCGGAATCTCAAACGATTGTTGTCAAACCATCTCTGGATTCCGGGCCCAGCGCTCCGCGCTGTCCCGGAACGACGTGCAATGATCTAGCGGATCGGCTCGTGCACCGTGACGAGCTTGGTGCCGTCCGGAAACGTCGCCTCGACCTGGATGTCATGGATCATCTCGGGGATGCCGGGCATCACCTGGTCGCGGGTCAGGACCTGGGCGCCGGCCTGCATCAGCTCGGCCACGGTGCGGCCGTCGCGCGCACCTTCCAGGATGAAGTCGGAGATGATCGCGACCGCTTCGGGATGGTTCAGCTTGACGCCGCGCTCGAGCCTGCGGCGGGCCACGATGGCGGCCATCGAGATCAGGAGCTTGTCCTTTTCGCGGGGAGACAGGTTCATGCGGACTCTTCTGGTGATCGTCTTCTAATGATCGTCAGTTGGTAAACGTCTAGTTGAGCCACAACCGCGGCAGCGGTCCGGCCGATGCGCAGCCGAGCACCGCCATCATGTCGGCGCGCAGGCTTGCGGCATCTTGGGCACAGAAGCGCGCCATTGCAAATCCATTCCAGGACGACAGCCCAGCCTCGCCCCGAAAGGCTGGCAGGCGCTCCCTGATGCGCTCCACCAGCGCGGCGTCGCCGGGGACGATCAGCGCGGTCCCGATGGCCGCGGCGCCCCTGGCGACGGCGGCCTGCGCCAGCTTCTCGCCGATGTCGCCGTCGAGGCGGACCGTCTCGGCGAACACCAGCTTGCCGCCGCGCCGCAGCCGCCAGCGATCGACGAACTCGCCCTCGCGCATGCGCTCGCCCATCGCCGTGCGGCCGAACACGACGATCTCGCACAACAACAGCGAGGCGGTATCGGCAAGGTCGATGTCGATCCGGCGATGGATGCGAGCGCGGTCGAACAGGATGGTCTCCTGCGGCAGCCAGGAGATGTGCGCGCCGGCATGAGCCGTCAGCGCGATATCGAGCTCGGCCGGATTGCGCGGGGCGCGATAGACTTTCTCGGCCGCGGCGCTCGACAGCGTGACGCGGCTGCCTTCGCCGGCCGCGACCTCGATCGCAAAGTGGTCGCCGCCGGCGATTCCGCCCGCGGTGTTGACGAACATCGCCGACAGACCGTCGTCCTCCGGCGAGGAAGCGCACGCGCAGCGAGCCGGATTCATGCAGATGATGGCGCCGCGTCACGCCGTCCTGCAGCCGTACGTCGAAGCGCACCGCGCCACGGGCGCGGTTGGCCTCGAAGATGTCGGCAGCGGCGTTGGCGGGATCGGCCCGCATCGATCCCCTCCCCTGGGACCAGACGCGGGCGAGACCGCGTCGAGAAGCTACATCGTCGTCACAGCGCCATCTGGCGGCTGATCTCGGCCTGATCGAGATTGGCACGGGTGCAGGTGAACTTCACCGCGCCACGATCCATGACCGCGAAGTTGTCGCCGAGTTCGCAGGCAAAGTCGAGATACTGCTCGACCAGCACGATCGCGATGTTGCCGAGATTGCGCAGGTACGAAATCGCCCGGCCGATGTCCTTGATGATCGAGGGCTGGATGCCCTCGGTCGGCTCGTCCAGCAGCAGGACCTTCGGCCGCATCACCATGGCCCGCCCGATGGCGAGCTGCTGCTGCTGGCCGCCTGAGAGATCGCCACCGCGACGGCCGAGCATCGATTCCAGCACCGGAAACAGCGAGAACACGTCGTCCGGGATGCTGCGGTCGGCGCGCTTGAGGGGACCAAAACCGGTCTTGAGGTTTTCCTCGACCGTCAGCAGCGGAAAGATCTCGCGGCCCTGCGGCACGAAGCCGATGCCCTTGCGCGCCCGCTCATAGGGCTTCAGATGCGTGATGTCGGCGCCGTCGAAGGTGATGCTGCCCGACGCCAGCGGATACTGCCCGACCAGCGCCCGCAGCAGCGAGGTCTTGCCGACGCCGTTGCGGCCGAGCACGCAGGTGACCTTGCCCGGCTCCGCCGCGATCGAGACGCCGCGCAGCGCCTGGGCGGCGCCGTAATAGAGATTGATGTCCTTGACGTCCAACATCGCCTAGCGTCCCAAATACACTTCGATCACCCGGTCGTTCGACGACACCTGGTCGATGGTGCCCTCGGCCAGTACCGTGCCTTCGTGGAGGCAGGTGACCTTGACGCCGAGCTCGCGGACGAACGTCATGTCGTGCTCGACGACCATGACGGTGTGATCCTTGTTGATTTCCTTGAGCAGCTCGGCGGTCTGATGCGTCTCCACATCCGTCATGCCGGCGACCGGCTCATCCACAAGCAGCAGCTTCGGGTCCTGCGCCAGGAGCATGCCGATTTCCAGCCACTGCTTCTGGCCGTGCGAGAGGCTGCCGGCGAGCTTGCGCCGGACATCCTTCAGGCGCACCGTCTCGAGCACCCGGTCGATCTGCTCGGCCTCGCCCCTCGAGCCGCGCCAGAACAGCGTGCCCTTGACGCTGTGGTCGACGTTGAGCGCGAGCAGCAGGTTATCCTCGACCGACTGGCTCTCGAACACCGTCGGCTTCTGGAACTTGCGGCCGATGCCGAGCTCGGCGATACGGGTCTCGTCCAGTCGTGTCAGATCGGTCTTGCCATCGAACAGCACCGTGCCCTCGTCGGGCTTGGTCTTGCCGGTGATGATGTCCATCATCGTAGTCTTGCCGGCGCCGTTCGGGCCGATGATGGCGCGCATCTCGCCGGGCTCGAGCGTCAGCGAGAGATTGTTGATGGCGTGGAAGCCGTCGAACGAGACGTGCACGCCGTCGAGATAGAGCAGCGACGATGTCGCGCGGGTGTCCATCACGTTCATGCGCTCACTCCGCCATCTTGGGTTCGGTGACGCCGTCCTCGCGGGCGGCGCTCTCGGCGTTCAGCCTCTTGCTGCCGAGCTGCTCCCACCAGGAATTGAAGGTGCCGATGATGCCCTTCGGCAGCAACAGGGTGACCAGCACGAACAGCGCGCCGAGCATGAACAACCAGTACGGTGCAAGGACGCCTGAGGTGAAGAACGTCTTGGCGTAGTTGACGACGACGGCGCCGAGCGCAGCTCCAACCAGCGTGCCACGGCCGCCGACCGCGACCCAGATCACCGCCTCGATCGAATTGCCGGGCGCGAATTCGGACGGGTTGATGATACCGACCTGCGGCACATAGAGCGCGCCGGCGACGCCGGCCATGCACGCGGACAGCGTGAACACGAACAGCTTGTAGGACTCGACGCGATAACCGAGGAAGCGCGTCCGCGACTCGGCGTCGCGGATCGCGATCAGCACCTTGCCGAGCTTCGACGACACGACGGCCCGGCAGATCAGGAAGGCCAGAATGAGCGCGAGGCAGCTCAGCGCGAAGAGAGCGGCGCGGGTGCCTTCCGCCTGGACGTTGAAGCCGAGAATGTCCTTGAAGTCGGTCAGGCCGTTATTGCCGCCGAAGCCGAAATCGTTGCGGAAGAAGGCGAGCAGCAGCGCGTAGGTCATCGCCTGGGTGATGATCGACAGATAGACGCCGGTGACGCGCGAGCGGAAGGCGAGCCAGCCGAAGCAGAAGGCGAGCAGGCCGGGCACCACGAGCACCATCAGGACCGCGAACCAGAACATGTCGAAGCCGTACCAGTACCAGGGCAGCTTGGAATAGTTCAGGAACACCATGAAGTCCGGCAGGATGGGGTTGCCATAGACGCCGCGGGTGCCGATCTGGCGCATCAGATACATGCCCATCGCATAGCCGCCGAGCGCGAAGAACGCGCCGTGACCGAGCGAGAGGATGCCGCAATAGCCCCAGATCAGGTCGATGGAGAGCGCAAGGATCGCGTAGCAGACATACTTGCCCCACAGCGCGACCAGATAGGTCGGCACCTGCAAGGCTGACCCGGCCGGCAGCAGCAGATCTCGACAGCGGGATCAGGATGCCGCAGGCCGCCACGACCACCACGAAGATGGTCGCGGCGCGGTCCAGCGACCTCGTCAGCATATGCGGCATCATGCTTCCACCGCCCGGCCCTTGAGCGCGAACAGGCCGCGCGGGCGCTTCTGGATGAACAGGATGATCAGGACCAGGATCGCGATCTTGCCGAGCACCGCGCCGGCGACCGGCTCCAGGAACTTGTTGGCGATGCCAAGCGTGAAGGCGCCGACCAGGGTGCCCCAGAGATTGCCGACGCCGCCGAACACCACGACCATGAAGGAGTCGATGATGTAGCTCTGGCCGAGGTTCGGGCTGACGTTGTCGATCTGCGACAGCGCCACCCCGGCGATGCCGGCAATGCCGGAGCCGAGCCCGAAGGTGAGCGCATCGACCCGCGAGGTCGCGATGCCCATCGACGCCGCCATGCGTCGGTTCTGGGTCACCGCGCGCATCTCCAGGCCGAGCGCGGTGTAGCGCAGCATCGCCAGCAGGATGGCGAACACGGCCATCGTAAAGCAGAGGATCCAGAGCCGATTGTAGGTGATGGTGATCTGGCCCAACTCGAAGGCACCGCTCATCCAGGAGGGATTGCCGACCTCACGGTTGGTCGGACCGAACGCCGTACGCACCGCCTGCTGCAGGATCAGCGACAGGCCCCAGGTGGCGAGCAGCGTCTCCAGCGGACGCCCGTAGAGGAAGCGAATGATGGTACGCTCGATCAGCACGCCGATCGCGCCGGCCACCAGGAAGGCGAGCGGAACGGCAATCAGCAGCGAATAGTCGAACAGCGCCGGGTAGCGCGTGCGGATGACCTCCTGGACGACGAAGGTGGTGTAGGCGCCGAGCATCACCATCTCGCCATGGGCCATGTTGATGACACCCATGACACCAAAGGTAATGGCAAGGCCGATGGCCGCCAGCAGCAGCACCGAGCCGAGCGACAGGCCGTACCAGGCGTTCTGCACGCCGGACCAGATTGCGAGCGAGCTCTGGATCGAAGCGATGGCCCCGCCGCTGCCTTGGTGACGCTCGCAGGCTGATCGCCGCCGCTGATCTCGGTGAGCAGTGCCAGCGCCTCCTGGTCACCGCGCGCCTTCACGGTGGCGACCGCTTCGAGCTTGTCGACCTCGCTGGCGTCGGACTTGAAGAGGAGGATGGCGGCGCGGGCGTCGGTGAGGGCCTGCTTGACGGAGCGGTTGGTTTCCTTGGCGAGCGCCGATTCCACGGTCGGCAGCGTCGCTTCCTCATGCGACTTGAACACGGATTTCGCCGCGGTCAGCCGGGTGTCGGCATCGGGCGACATCAGGGTCAGGCCGCCGAGCGCGGCATCGACGCTGCGGCGCAGCCGGTTGTTGAGGCTCACCGCCGCGGCATTGTCGGGCAGCTTGTCGACGGCGGCCCCGGTGGCGGCATCGATGATCTTGCCGTCGGTCTGCTTGACATAGACCTTCTTGGTCTCGGCATCGAACATCAGCCGCTCATCCTGCAGCGCGCTGATGATCGGAAAGGCCAGCGGATTGCCCGACACGGCGATCTCGCCCACCGCATCGTCGGTGTCGGAGAAATCGTCATTGGCGAACTTGGCGACGGACTCTTCGAAGCTGGCCGCGAAAGCAGGCGCGGCAACGGCAATCAGGACAAGACAAAGAAGAAGGCTGCGAAAAATCGCGCGGACAATTGCAGGCACTGGACCACCCCGGCAGGAGGAAGTGGAGAAGGCGGCGCTATCCACCGCCTTCTCCGGTCGTGATATGGACGTCAGATCGATCTCAGGTGCCCGAGCCCAGGCACTTGTTGGTCTTGACGTTGAAGTTGCCGCACTTCTTGCCGACCCAGTCGCCGATCAGGTCCTTCGAGCCCTCGAGCTCCTTCGACCAGGCGTCGCCGGGGACGAGATCCTTGGTCTTGTAGACGACGCTGAACTGGCCATCGCCCTTGATCTCGCCGATGAACACCGGCTTGGTGATGTGGTGGTTCGGCAGCATCTTCGACACGCCGCCGGTCAGGTTCGGCGCCTCGATGCCGGGGAGCGCGTCGATGACCTTGTCCGGATCGGTCGACTTGGCCTTCTCGACCGCCTTCACCCACATATTGAAGCCGATGTAGTGGGCTTCCATCGGGTCGTTGGTCACGCGCTTCGGATTCTTGGTGTAGGCCTGCCACTCCTTGATGAACTTCTCGTTCGCCGGAGTCTTGATCGATTCGAAGTAGTTCCAGGCGGCGAGGTGGCCGATCAGCGGCTTGGTATCGATGCCGGCGAGCTCTTCCTCACCCACCGAGAACGCCACGACCGGGATGTCCTTGGCCTTGATGCCCTGGTTGCCGAGCTCCTTGTAGAACGGAACGTTGGCGTCGCCGTTGATGGTCGAGACCACGGCGGTCTTCTTGCCGGCCGAGCCGAACTTCTTGATGTCGGCGACGATCGTCTGCCAGTCGGAGTGACCGAACGGCGTGTAGTTGATCATGATGTCGTCCTGAGCCACGCCCTTCGATTTCAGGTAGGCTTCCAGGATCTTGTTGGTTGTGCGCGGATAGACGTAGTCGGTGCCGGCCAGCACCCAGCGCTTCACCTTCTCTTCCTTCATCAGGTAGTCGACCGCCGGGATCGCCTGCTGGTTCGGCGCGGCACCGGTGTAGAACACATTGCGCTCGCTCTCCTCGCCCTCGTACTGGACCGGGTAGAACAGGATGCTGTTGAGCTCCTTGAACACCGGCAGCACCGACTTGCGCGACACCGAGGTCCAGCAGCCGAACACGACCGCGACCTTGTCCTTGGTGATCAGCTCGCGCGCCTTCTCGGCAAACAGCGGCCAGTTCGACGCGGGGTCGACGACGACAGCCTCGAGCTTCTTGCCGAGCACGCCGCCCTTCTTGTTCTGTTCGTCGATCAGGAACAGGATCGTATCCTTCAGCGTGGTCTCGCTGATGGCCATGGTGCCCGACAGAGAATGCAGAACGCCAATCTTGATGGTGTCGTCGGCGGCCATGGCCGGGCCGAAGCCGGCAGCGCCGAGCGCCAGGCCGGCAGCAGCGGCCAGCCAGCGACGGCGGCTGAACGGCGCCGTTAATTCCTGAGTGAGTCGAGTAAGCATGAGGTAATATCTCCCTGACGCAGACGTGCTTCGCGGCCGGGCGGCCGGCGGTCTGCGCAGGAAGAATCGCAAGAAGTGTGCCATGCCGTGCACATCTGGTAAGGCATTGACACAAAAGTGGAACTTGGCGCTCTCGCGGCGAGAGGCCGCAGCCTTCTGCCGCCAGATTGAGCAAGCTCGATGATTAATCAGATGGCATACAGCGCAGGATTTGTGCACTTTGTTTTGACTGGCTAAATTTAAAGCAGCCGATTACCACACGGAAAGCCGATCCGTTACGCACCGGACTTGAAAGTGCCGTCCACCTGTTCCATATAGCTGGTAGATCGAGGCGAATCGGCCGGATCTTTGCAAGCCGCGTGTTCTTTAGCTCGACCAGAGCTTCTGGCTTCGCATTCTCACCCATCCAATCTAGGCGCTCCAAACACGCGGGTGTCTCTCAACCACCCACCCGCGTCCGGCTGCCTGCCGACACGGGCCTTATCCTCTTATGGAAAGCCCAATCTTTTGACATCCTTCCAGGATTTTAACCTCGCCGACGCGCTGACGCGCGCGCTGAAGGAAGAGAACTACACCACCCCCACCCCCATTCAGGCCCAGACCATCCCGCTCGCGCTCGAAGGCCGCGACGTGATCGGCATCGCCCAGACGGGAACCGGCAAGACGGCCTCGTTTGCGCTGCCGATCCTGCACCGCTTGCTGCAGAACCGGATCAAGCCGCAGCCGAAGACGGCGCGCGTGCTGGTGCTGAGCCCGACCCGCGAATTGTCGGGCCAGATCCTCGACAGCTTCAACACCTATGGCCGGCACATCCGGCTGAGCTCGGCGCTCGCGATCGGCGGCGTGCCGATGGGACGCCAGGTCCGCGCTGTCATGCCCGGCCTCGAAGTGCTGGTTGCCACCCCTGGCCGGCTGCTCGACCTCGTCCAGAGCAACGCCTTGAAGCTGACCCATGTCGAGTTCCTGGTGCTCGACGAAGCCGACCGCATGCTCGATATGGGCTTCATCAACGACATCCGGAAGATCGTGGCGAAGCTGCCGATCAAGCGGCAGACGCTGTTCTTCTCGGCCACCATGCCGAAGGACATCGCCGAGCTCGCGGACGCCATGCTGCGCGACCCCGCGCGGGTCGCGGTGACCCCGTCTCCTCGACGGTCGAGCGCATTGCCCAGCGCGTGATCCACGTCGACCACTCGGCCAAGCCGAACCTTCTGGCTCAGTTGCTCAAGCAGGAGCCGGTCAACCGCGCCCTGGTGTTCACCCGCACCAAGCACGGCGCCGACAAGGTCGTGAAGAGCCTCGAAAAGGCCGGCATCCCCGCCCAGGCGATTCACGGCAACAAGTCGCAGAACCACCGCGAGCGCACCCTGGCCGCGTTCCGCACCGGCGAGATCCGAACCCTGGTCGCGACCGACATCGCGGCCCGCGGCATCGACGTCGACGGCGTCAGCCATGTCGTCAATTTCGACCTGCCCAACGTGCCGGAGACCTACGTCCACCGCATCGGCCGCACGGCGCGCGCCGGCGCCGAGGGCGTTGCGATTTCGCTCGTGGCCGGATCGGACGAGCTGTCCTACCTTCGCGACATCGAACGGCTGATCAAGATCTCGCTGCCGCGCGACGATCGCCGCACGCCCGGCCTCCGCGAGGCCGCAGCACCGGCCAAACCGCCTCAGCGCGGCGGCCGTCCTGGCATGCAGAATGCGCGGACCAACGACGGTGGCACCGCCGCAAAGGCCCTCGCCGTCGCCGTCGTTCCAATGCTAAGATGGCGCCTCTGCCAGGCAATCGTCAGGAGCCCCAGCGGCCGTCGCAAGGCGGCGGCAAGGCCGAGGTCGATTCAAGGCGTTGCTTTCCTGCATCGCGAGGGCAGACCCAAAAACCACGCTCACAACCGCAACCAACGGCCAAACTAGACGTCTATCGATCTGGAGAAAGACATGGCTAAGGAAGAGCTGATCCAGTTCGAAGGGCTGGTCACCGAGATCCTTCCCGACGCACGCTACCGGGTACAACTCGATGCGGGGCACGAAATCGTCGCCTACACCGCCGGCAAGATGAAAAAGAACCGCATCAAGACGCTCGCGGGAGACCGCGTGACGGTCGAGATGTCGCCCTACGACCTCGAAAAGGGCCGTCTGATCTTCCGCCACAAGGACGAGCGTCCCAGCTCGCCCGGCGGTCCTCCGCGTGGCGCAGCGCAGCGCGGCGGCCAGTTCCGTCGGCGCTAGGGGCACTGGGCGGAGCAATGTTCCGCCCGGCCCGGCGGATTGATCAAGCCTTGCGCAATCAGCGACAATTCAGCGCGTCGGCGTCGAGCCGGCGCGTCAAAAAATCATGCACTCCTGCGCAGCTCAGGATTGTTTTGCGCGGGCATTTCCAATAATATATCCCGCAATCGATTTTCGGCCGGACGAGATTAGCTATTACCGGTACAGCCGGTTCAGACGCTGACGACCCTTCCAAAAATTCGATCTAACCAGCCCAGGAGACTGGGTTACGCATTTGGTATCTGAGAAGGGAACTACCCCCGTGAGCATGGGAACCGTGAAGTGGTTTAACGCAACCAAGGGCTATGGCTTCATTCAGCCGGACGACGGCGGCAACGACGTGTTCGTGCACATCAGCGCCGTCGAGCGCGCTGGTCTCGGCACGCTGCGCGAAGGCCAGAAGATCTCCTACGAGATCGTGGCCGACCGCCGTTCGGGCAAGTCGTCGGCCGATAACCTCCGCGCCGCCAACTAAGCGACGCGCGGGCGATCGCGCGCGCGATTGCCCACTAGGAAAACGAAAGGCCGCCTTGTGCGGCCTTTTTATTTCCGGCTGTTTGCCGTTGAACTCTGATCGACTGCCAGCGCGCATCGCAGGTGAGCGCCGCTCCCGGACGGGAGGGCTCCGACGTGGTCCTCGGCCCTCAGCAGGAGGTCGCCGGGCTATACATCACGCAGGTCGACTGCCTCGGACGGGTATAGGCGACGTCGCTGAGATTGACGCCCGTCTTGCCCATGACGTAGCCGATCGTCGGAACGTACTGGTAGTTCACCTCGCTGAAGATCAGATAGGTACCGGACACCAGCAATTCGGCCGGCACGCCGACCGTCATGCCGACGGTGCGCGGCGTCGACCCCTTGCTCCACTTCACGGTCGCCTGCTTGGTGGTCGGATCGACATAAAGCTCGCTGATCGTCGCATTCACCGGCGTCGTGGAATAGGGATACATGATGCCGGTCGAGGCGGCGAAGAAGTTCGACATATCGCTGTCGCCGACCGAGGTCGATTGCGAGGTCAGATCCGACAGGGTGCGCGCCATCAGGGTGACCTTGCGGTCGACGGCGATGGCCGAGCAGAATTCGACCGTGCCGAAGAACATCACCAGCATCAGCGGCACGATGAATGCAAACTCGGTGGCCGCGACACCGCGACGATCGGCAGCGAAGGCGTCGATGCGACGCCACAGGCGCAGGCTCGAAGACATACCCGGCATTCTTCCCAACGGCATGATGAATTCCTGGTGTCCCTCAGAAGCAGCTCGCGAGGTCCGTGTTATGAATACGGCTCGTTCTTGAATGCGGCCGTACCCACCAGCAGCCGCTTGCTGCCGCTCAGGTTGGCGATGTTGTAGCCGAGCCCCGTCACGAAGATCGGCCATTGATAGAACAGCCTGACCACGACGATGTCTCCGGCGGCGCCCGGGCTGTAGGTCATGTTGTTGACGAAGTTGCCGCTGTTGTCGATCTGGTTGCTGATCGAGACGCTCCCGAACGAGGAGTAGCTCTTCACGTCGATATAGATCTTGTTGCAGTCGAACAGCGCGGGAACCTGGGTGCAGACGTAGCTCGCGAACTGCGACTGCGTATAGGCGCCCTGTTGCGCCTGTCCGGTCAGGATCATGCGCGCCGAGTCCTGCGTGATAGTCTCGAGCACCTGGCCGGCAAAGAACATCAGCGCCGTTTCGATGATCGCGAACAGCAGTGCGAAGAAGACCGGCGCGACCAGCGCGAATTCGAGCGCGGCCGATGCCCGCCGGTTGCGCCGGAAGCGGCGCAACAGCCGGCGCATCGAAGCGGTCAAGGAGACGGGGGCTTGCATGGGGTCATCCGGACTGGGAAGGCACATCAACCTGAGTGAAACGAATAGCGGAAACTCCTTGGGAAAGAGTTTCCTACGATACGGACAGTATGGCCCGCCGCATCAACGTTCCGCTAACCATGCTCGGGGGTTCGCTCGCAACCAGCCCCTCCAGGCAGCGCGCCACCTGGCTGACCCGATCATCGAAACCGAACGGATCGGGCGATCCCACCGCAACACCAGCGGCAAGACTCACCGCATCGTCGGTGCGGACGCACGTGGATATGAGGTGAGGCGCGGCCATCGACCCGGCCAAGCATGGCCAGGCCAACGCTCAGTTGGTCTTCGAGGCCGCCGCCGCGTTGCCGCTCGCCGTGCTGGACATCGTTCCAGCCTGGTCGAGGACCGATTTGAAGTAGTTGTCGCCGTCGCCCAAGGTCACCCGGCGCTGGCAGATCGGCATGCAGCTATAGGTCTCACGATCGACGCCCCGATACACCGTCACGAGCTGGTCGGTGGGTCCGGCGACCTGGATCTGGCGATCGATCAGCACCTGTCCGCCGCGATCCATCGCAATGAAGTTGGTGGCACCGTAGCTCTTGCCGGTGACGACGATGATGCCGCCGCTCTGCAAGGTCACATCGGCGATCATCGGATTGCCGACGACGAGCGTCGCGACCCGGTCGGGCAACTTGACCAGCTTGGCCTGGTCGACATTCACGGCGATGGCGGGATCAGGCTCCGCCAAGGCGGCAGCCGGCCACAGCAGCACCGCGGCGACAGCCGCCCGCAATGCGAAGGAAACACGAGGACGACGCGACACACAGAACGACATACTCAACCCCGGGACATTGACGAGCCGTCTCAAGCGATACGCAGCGGTGACGGCGCCCGACGCGGCAAATCTGCGCTCAATTGGTGAATGATCTGCAAACGTCGCGATGAAGCCTCGGGCGGTTGCAGAACACGTCATCTTCGGAACGGAAACGCGAGCTGACCGCCGAACTCGCCGGGCATCGTCGCCTCGTCCTTGCCGTAGGCCATGGGCAACTGCCCCTCCGGCATCCGGAACGTGCCGAACAGGATGTCCCAGATCGGGAACGTGCCGGCGAAATTGGTGTTGCCGCCCAGCTCCATCGACGTGTGGTGCCAGCGATGGAAGACAGGCGTGGCGAGGACATATTTCAGCGGCCCCAGCGTCCAGTTGAGATTGGCGTGGACGAAGGCCGAATGGAACGTGGTGAACGGTCCGACCCAGATCATGACATTGGGCGAGATGCCGGCCATCAGGAGGATGACGTCGACCGCGATCGTGCCGAGGATCAGGTTGATCGGATGGAAGCGGGCCGCCGAAATCCATTCCAGATCCTCCGACGAGTGGTGAACCGCGTGGTATTTCCAGAACTCGCCGCCATGGAACAGACGATGCGTCCAGTACAGCATGAAGTCGGAGAGCACGAGGAAGAGCACCCCCTGAAGCCATTCGGGAAGCTGCGCCAGCGGGCCATGCCCGTTCTCATAGAAGGCGATCAACTCGTCGGCGTCGCGGATCTTGAAGAGAACGCTGGCGCCGAGCACGAGAAAGCCGATGCGGAGCACCCGCGCGAACACCGGCACGAAGAACCAGTAGACCACGTCGGTGACGAGCTCGCGCTTCTGCCACCACGGCTTGCCGGGATTGCAGGCCCAGAAGTGGCTGAGCACCGAGAACACCACTGCCAGCACCAAGGTGATCGGCAACACCTTCTCGATGGTCTGGCCGAGCATCAGCGCGACTTCCCATGGCAGACCGGACATCACATTCCTCATCTCATGAACTGTTCCGAGGGGTACTCCTTGGCGCTTAAGGAGCCGTGAACCTCGTGGCCGGCCGAGCTGGGCTGCCGATCGTTCCGGCACGATCGACGCGGAGCCAAGGGGCACGCCGGCCAGGTCGACAGAGCCATATGCCTATGGTGCGGAATGCGGCGCAGGCTCCCGCGACGGAAGCGCGGGCGCAGCAGTGGAAACTCGCGTTCATCTTTTCAGCGAGATCGACACGGCGGGTGCCGTGGATCATTTAGAATGATCACGGTCCGCTTCATCCTACGTTTACTCTGCACAATAACAGCCATTTGTCGCCGTGTTTCGGCGACCGAATTAACTACGCCGAAATTCCTGCCCCTAGGGTAGCCGCATGGTCACGGTGCTGAGAACGCCGCAACGACCAGAGTTTGTTCGACCAGCCACGTGTACATGGAGTTACCTATGAAGAATCTTCTTGCTCGCTTCGTGAAGGATGAATCCGGCGCGACCGCGATCGAATACGGTCTGATCGCCGCCGGCATCTCGCTCGCGATCATTGCCGCGGTGAACGGTCTCGGCTCCAGCCTGAGCTCCAAGTTCGGCGCGATCAACACCTCGCTGAAGTAAGCGGTCGTCACGGCCGAGCAAAGAAGGCCCCGGACATCCGGGGCCTTTATCATTTCCACATTCAGCTTCGCGGCGTTCAGTGATGCGTAACCACGTTTTGCCCGCAGCCGCGTCCGGCCCCCGCCCAGCGGGGCCGACGTCGCCCTGCGTTGGATCTGCGGCGGCCTCGGCCTGTCCATCCTCGCTCTGGCGGCCCGCATCGTCAGCGTCTGGTGAGATCGACGGCCAGCCGGCCATTCCGGCTGTTTCCCGATCATTTATTTCTTGCAGCTAGAACTCGGGCGCAGCGGCGCACCCATGCCCCGCGTCGATGCCATTGAGAGCCCATGACCCTCGATCTCGCGCGCCTTCTGCTGTTTCCGGCCCTGATGGCCTTTGCCGCGGCGAGCGACCTGTTCACGATGACCATTTCGAACCGGGTCTCCCTGGCGCTCGTCGCCGGCTTCCTGGTTCTGGCGCCGCTGAGCGGGATGAGCATGGCTGACATGCTGATGCATCTCGGTGCCGGCGCAACCCTGCTGGTGATTGCTTTCACCTGCTTTGCATTCGGCTGGATCGGCGGCGGTGACGCCAAGGTCGCATCCGCCGCCGCCCTGTGGTTCGGCTTCGCCCACCTGATGAACTACCTGTTGTACGCCTCGATCTTCGGCGGCGTGCTCACCCTCGCCCTGATGCAGTTCCGGCAATGGCCGTTGCCCTACATGCTGGCGGGGCAACCCTGGCTTGCACGCCTGCACGCCAAGGAGAGCGGCGTGCCCTATGGCATCGCGCTCGCCCTGGGCGCTCTGATGGTCTATCCGGAGACCGATTGGGTGAAGGCGATCGACGCTGCGCGTCTTGCATTGCTCTGAACACACCGTGTCAACGCGGTGTTAAGGCGATTTAGATACGCCTCATTAACCATGCTTTGACGAATAACTGCTCAACTCCCATCACGGCGGCGGAAACGTCGCGGCGTCATGTGGAAAGTGAAGCGTATGAATACCGCACGCATTGTGGTTCTGACCATCGCTGTAGGCGCTGGCGGCGTGGCCGCATATCTCGCGAGCGGGTCCGACGACCGGCCGGCTCAAGTTGCCGCGCCCGCGCCGCAGATGCCGACCGTCGATGTTCTCGTCGCCAAGGGCGACATCGCCCTCGGCCAATCGCTCAAGCCCGAAGATCTGCAGTGGCAGAGCTGGCCGGCGGCCACGGCCAGTGCCAACTTCATCCGTCGCAACGAACGGCCTGAAGGACAGACGCAGATCACCGGCACGATCGCGCGGGCGCCGTTCATTGCCGGCGAGCCCATCCGCGAACAAAAGCTCGTCAAGGCCGACGGCTCGGGCTTCATGGCCGCGATCCTGCCGGCCGGCATGCGTGCCGTGTCAACCGAGATCTCTCCGGAGACCGGCGCCGGCGGCTTCATCCTGCCGAACGACCGCGTCGACGTGATCCTGTCCAAGCGCGAACGCAATCCGGATCAGCCCAACGCGGGCGACGTCGTCAGCTCCGATATCATCCTGTCGAACATCCGCGTGCTGGCGATCGATCAGGCTCCGAAGGAAAAGGACGGCCAGACCACGGTGGTCGGTAAGACCGTCACGCTGGAGCTGAAGCCGGAACAGGCCGAGACGCTCGCGCGTGCACGTCAAACCGGAACGCTGTCCCTGGCGCTCCGCAGCATCGCCGACGTCAACGTGGCCGAGCGCCGCACGGACGAGACCAGCCGCAAGCGCAGCGACAGCGTTGCCGTCGTCCGCTTCGGCATTCCCAGCACGATGACGACGCAGAAGTGAGCAAGAGGACCACCCAGATGACTTGCAGCGAAAATCAGCGGAAGATGCGGACCCTGCTGGTCCGCGCGCTGTCGTTTTCGGCCGCCGCTGCGCTGACCCTCAATCCGGCGATCGCGCCGGTGATTGCGGCAGACTATCGCCCGGCAACCCCAGCCGCCGCCGCGGACGGTCAGATCAATGCACGTTTCCTTGCGCTCGGCATCGGCAAGTCCGTCGTCATTGATCTGCCGCGCGACATCAAGGACGTTCTTGTCGCCGATCCGAAGATCGCGAATGCCGTCGTGCGCTCCTCCCAGCGCGCCTACATCATCGGTGCGGCGATCGGTCAAACGAATATCGTCTTCTTCGACGCGCAGGGCCAGCAGATCGCGGCCTACGACATCGCGGTCAAGCGCGACCTGAACGGCGCGCGGGCGGCGCTGAAGCAGTTGCTGCCGAATGCCGATATCCAGATCGAAGGCCTCGCCGACAGCATCGTGCTGACCGGCTCGGCGTCAAGCCAGATCGAAGCCCAGCAGGCCGGCGAACTCGCCGCCCGGCTGGCCGGCGGCGCCGACAAGGTCGTCAACTCGATCACCGTGCGCGGCCGCGACCAGGTCATGCTGAAGGTGACGGTCGCCGAGGTGCAGCGCTCGATCGTCAAGCAGCTCGGCATCGATCTCTCCGGCCAGCTCAACTATGGAACGGCCGTCGTCAAATTCGCCAATTCCAATCCATTCACGGCCTACGGCAGCAATCTGGTCTCGAACAATGCCGTGAGCGCAGCGTTCGGAGG
This sequence comes from Bradyrhizobium oligotrophicum, assembly GCA_050641875.1. Lineage (GTDB taxonomy): Bacteria > Pseudomonadota > Alphaproteobacteria > Rhizobiales > Xanthobacteraceae > Bradyrhizobium > Bradyrhizobium oligotrophicum_B. The sequence goes on along the minus strand of CP192619.1, from coordinate 2,927,707 downwards.
AGCACCGACGGTGCAGGCGACGCTGCGCGCGATGGAGAACGCCGGCGTGATCCGTACGCTCGCGGAACCCAATCTGACCGCCATCTCGGGCGAGTCCGCGACCTTCATCGCCGGCGGCGAATTTCCGGTTCCCGCCGGTTACTCCTGCGATCCGACGACCCATGTCTGTACGACGCAGATCAGCTTCAAGAAGTTCGGCATCTCGCTCAACTTCACGCCCGTCGTGCTCAGCGAGGGCCGGATCTCGATGCGAGTGATGACCGAGGTCTCGGAGCTCTCAAACGAGAACTCGATCACGCTGTCGCAAGCCGTCAGCTCGACGACGGTCAACTCGTTGACGGTTCCATCGATCAAGACCCGGCGCGCCGAGACCACGCTGGAAATTCCCTCCGGCGGCGCCATGGCGATGGCCGGCCTGATCCAGCAGCAGACCAAGCAGGCGATCAGCGGCATGCCGGGCCTGATGCAGCTGCCGGTCCTCGGCGCGCTGTTCCGCAGCCGCGACTACGTCAACAACCAGACCGAACTGATGGTTCTGGTGACCCCGTTCGTCGTCCGCGCCGTGGCACAGAAGGATCTCTCCCGCCCAGACGACGGCTTTGCGGCCGCGTCCGACCCCCAGGCCGATCTCCTGGGCAGCATCAACCGCATCTACGGCGTACCCGGCCGGGTCGAACCCGGACGCAACTATCGCGGCACCTATGGCTTCATCACGGACTGAGCCGGGACAAGGACCTGCAACGATGACCACCACATCCAGCCCCGCTCGATACCGTCGCCTGCCCCTAGCCGCAGCGCTCGCCGGAGCCGCAGCCCTGCTCGGCGCCTGCAACTACACCAGAGACGCTGCCACCACGGCGAGCATCCCCGACGACTACCGGCTGCGCCACCCGATCGCGATCCAGGAAGCTCCAGATTCCCTGGTCGTGTTCGTCGGCCAGGGCCGCGGCGGCCTGACGGCCGAGCAGCGTGCCGACGTGATGGGACTAGCCCAGAGCTGGGCTCGCCAAGGCACGGGCGCGATCAGCGCCGACGTGCCGAGCGGCACCCCTAACGCACGGGCGGCCGCCGACTCGATGCGGGAGATCCACTCCTGCTCGCCGCCGCCGGCGTCCCGCCGCACGGCATCACCGTCCGCAATTATCAGCCGAAGGACCCGCGCCAGATGGCCGCGATCCGGCTGAGCTATCCAAAAATGTCGGCCACGGTGGGGCCCTGCGGGGTCTGGCCGGATGACCTCGGGCCGTCGATCAAGAACAAGAACTGGTTCGACAACAAGCCTGACTGGAACTACGGCTGCGCCTACCAGCGCAACATGGCGGCAATGGTCGCAAACCCGTCGGATCTCGTGCAGCCGCGTTCCGAGACACCGTCCTATACCAGCCGGCGCACGGCGTTGTTCGACAAATATCGCAAGGGACAATCAACCGCGATCACGTATCCAGAGGCCGACAAGGCCAAACTCAGCGACACAGGCAAATGATCAGCTACGCCCGACAGACCCAAGAGGAGCAGCCTGACGTCGTGCCGCCGCCGGCCGACGATCACATCGCGCCCGCGCCGCGCGTGTCCGTGCAGGCGTTCTGTGAGACGGTGGAAACCGCCGCAACGGTTCAGGCCGCCGGTGAGGACCGGCGCCTCGGCAAGGCCCATCTGAAGGTTCAGATGGGTGGCATGGCGGCGGCGATCGAGGCCTACCGGTCTGCCCCGACCCCGAACGTCATCATCCTGGAGACGGATGCGCGCACCGACATCCTGGCCGGCCTGGATCAGCTCGCTACGGTTTGCGACCCCGGCACGCGCGTCGTCGTGATCGGCCGCGTCAACGACGTCACGCTGTATCGCGAGCTGGTTCGGCGCGGCGTCAGCGACTATGTGCTGTCGCCAGTGACGCCGATCGACGTCGTCCGCTCGATCTGCAACCTGTTCTCGGCGCCGGAAGCCAAGGCCGTCGGGCGTATCATTGCCGTCGTCGGCGCCAAGGGCGGCGTCGGAGCCTCGACCCTGGCCCATAACATCGCCTGGGCGATCGCGCGCGACCTGTCGATGGACTCCGTGGTGGCAGATCTTGATCTGGCGTTCGGCACCGCCGGCCTCGACTACAACCAGGATCCCGCGCAGGGCATCGCGGACGCGGTGTTCTCACCGGACCGGATCGACATCGCCTTCATGGACCGCCTGTTGTCGAAATGTACCGACCATCTGAGCCTGCTCGCCGCACCTGCGACGCTCGACCGGGTCTATGATTTTGGCGCCGAGGCCTTCGATGCGGTCTTCGACACGCTGCGGGCCTCGATGCCCTGCATCGTGCTCGATGTTCCGCATCAATGGGCAGGCTGGACCAAGCGGGCGCTGATCTCCGCTGACGACATCCTGATCGTCGCGGCGCCGGATCTCGCCTCGCTGCGCAACACCAAGAACATGTTCGATCTCCTCAAGGCCGCTCGGCCGAACGATCGCATGCCGCTCTACTGCTTGAACCAGGTCGGCGTTCCCAAGCGGCCCGAGATCAATGCGAGCGAGTTCGCCAAGGCGATCGAAAGCCCGCCGATCGCGACGATCCCGTTCGAGCCGCAGATCTTCGGCGCGGCCGCCAACAACGGCCAGATGATTGCGGAAATGTCTCCCAGCCATCGGACGACGGAGATGTTTCTCCAGATCGCGCAGCGGCTCACCGGCCGCAGCGAGACAAAGAAGCCGAAAGGCTCCTTCCTGTCGCCTCTGCTGGACAAGCTGAGGGCGAAGTAAGCACGCGTGGAGTTCTAAGTCGTGTTTGGTAAGCGTAGCGGATTGGACAACGATACCAGGACCCTCAGGCCGGCCGCGCCGGCGCCCGAGCCGGCGCCGGCTGCGCCACGCGCGGCGGCTCCGGCCATGCCGTCGCCACCTCTGGCTCCGACCCGGCAGGCTCCGCCGCCGCCACCACCGGTTGTCGAGGCCCGGCGCTCGGACAGTTACTATCAGGTCAAGGCGACGATCTTCGGGGCACTGATCGAAGCGATCGATCTCGCTCAGCTTGCGAAGCTCGACGGCGAATCCGCGCGCGAGGAAATCCGCGATATCGTCAACGAGATCATCGCGATCAAGAATATCGTGATGTCGATTGCTGAGCAGGAGGAGCTGCTCGACGATATCTGCAACGACGTGCTCGGCTATGGCCCGCTGGAGCCGCTGCTGTCGCGTGACGACATCGCCGACATCATGGTCAACGGCGCCGGTACGGTCTTTATCGAAGTCAACGGCAAGATCCAGCGCACGGGCATTCGGTTCCGCGACAACCAGCAGCTCCTGAACATCTGCCAGCGCATCGTCAGCCAGGTCGGCCGCCGCGTCGACGAATCCTCGCCGATCTGCGACGCGCGTCTCGCCGACGGCTCCCGCGTCAACGCCATCGTTCCGCCGCTGGCGATCGACGGCCCCGCGCTCACCATTCGTAAGTTCAAGAAGGACAAGCTGACCCTCGACCAGCTGGTCAAGTTCGGCGCGATTTCGCCGGAGGGCGCGGAGATCCTGCAGATCATCGGCCGCGTCCGCTGCAACGTGCTGATCTCCGGCGGTACCGGTTCGGGCAAGACCACGCTGTTGAACTGTCTGACCAATTATATCGACCACGACGAGCGCGTCATCACCTGCGAGGACGCCGCCGAACTCCAGCTGCAGCAGCCACACGTGGTTCGCCTCGAAACCCGGCCCCCCAACATCGAAGGCGAAGGCCAGGTGACGATGCGCGAGCTGGTGAGAAACTGCCTGCGTATGCGGCCCGAACGCATCATCGTCGGCGAGGTCCGCGGACCCGAGGCCTTCGACCTGCTGCAGGCCATGAACACCGGTCACGACGGATCGATGGGCACGCTGCACGCCAACAACCCGCGCGAAGCGTTGTCCCGCTGCGAATCCATGATCACGATGGGCGGCTTTTCGCTGCCATCGCGGACCATCCGTGAGATGATCTGCGCCTCGATCGACGTCATCGTCCAGGCGGCGCGCCTGCGCGACGGCTCCCGCCGCATCACGCACATCACCGAGGTGATGGGCATGGAAGGCGACACCATCATCACCCAGGACATCTTCCTCTACGACATGATCGGCGAGGACGCGAACGGCAAGATCATCGGGCGCCACCGCTCGACCGGGATCGGCCGGCCGCGGTTCTGGGAGCGCGCGCTACTACGGCGAAGAGAAGCGGCTTGCGGCTGCGCTTGACGCCGCCGAAGTCGCGAGCAAGGACTGAGGAGAGACCCCATGAAGCTTCAGGCTCTCGCCCTTGCCTTCCTCGCCGCCACCGCGATCGGCGGCATCGCCTGGGTGTTCCTTTATCCCCTGCTGTCGGGTGAGCGGAAGGCCGAGCAGCGGCGCAGCACCGTCGCCAAGTCCGAGCCGGTGGTCCGACAGGCCGAACGCAGTCAGCGCTCGCGCCGCGAGCAGGTCGAGTCCTCGCTGAAGGATCTCGAGGCGAAGGCCCAGAAGCAGAGCAAAGTCCCGCTGAACATGCGGATTTCGCAGGCTGGGCTCGACTGGACCGTGCAGAAATTCTGGATCGTTTCCGGCGTCCTCGGCTTCGTCGTCTGCGCCGTTGCCTTCTTCGCCGGTGGCGGCCCGCTCGGCGCGCTCGGGCTTGGCTTCGCCGCCGGTCTCGGTCTGCCGCGTTGGATCCTCGGTTACCTCAAGAAGCGGCGCGAGAAGAAATTCCTGGCGGCATTGCCGGACGCCGTCGACGTGATCGTGCGCGGCATCAAGGCCGGCCTGCCGCTGTTCGAATCCATCAAGGTCGTCGCCGCCGACGCGCCAGAGCCTTTGCGCAGCGAGTTCCTCGGGATCATCGAGACCCAGGCGATCGGCATGCCGCTCGGCGAGGCTTGTGCGCGGCTCTACGAACGGATGCCGCTTCCCGAAGCCAACTTCTTCGGCATCGTCATCGCGATCCAGCAGAAGTCGGGCGGCAATCTCTCCGAGGCGCTCGGCAACCTCTCGAAGGTGCTGCGCGACCGCAAGAAGATGGCTGAGAAGATCCAGGCGATGTCGATGGAGGCCAAGGCGTCCGCGGGCATCATCGGATCGCTGCCGCCGATCGTGATGCTGCTGGTCTATCTGAGCACGCCCGAGTACATCTCGTTGCTCTGGACCCATCCGACCGGCCAGCTGATGCTGGTCGGCTGCGTGATCTGGATGTCGATGGGCATCCTGGTCATGAAGAAGATGATCAATTTCGATTTCTGAGGTGGACCATGGTCGACATTCTGGTCTCCAAGCTGCACGACCCGCACTTCATGACGATGTTCTTCGCCGCCATCGCGGCGACGGCCACCGTCTATACGCTGATCATGCCGCTGTTCGCAGGCGAGAACCTGAACAAGCGCATGAAGGCGGTCGCCAGCGAACGCGAGCGGATCAAGCAGCGCGAGCGCGAGCGGTTGAACGCCGGCGAGAAGGTCTCGCTGCGGCAGACGCCGAAGCAGCTCATCTCTCGTGTGGTGGAGGATTTCAACCTCACCAAATGGCTCGCCCAGGAGGCGGCCCGGGAGAAGCTCATCATGGCGGGCTACCGCGGCCAGGCGCCCTACATCACCTTCCTGTTCGCGCGCCTGGTGACGCCGCTGGTTCTGTTCGTCGGGTCCGTGCTGTACGTCTTCGTGATCGCGCATCTGCAGAAGTCGATGCCGGTCAAGATCGGCATCTGCGTCGGCATGGCCTATCTCGGCCTTCAGGCGCCGATGCTGTTCCTCAGCAACGCGATTTCCAAGCGGCAGCTGTCGATCAAGCGCGCGTTTCCTGACGCGCTCGACCTGCTGTTGATCTGTATCGAGTCCGGCATGTCGATCGAAGCCGCCTTCCGCAGGGTAGCCATCGAAATCTCGAGCCAGTCGATTGCGTTGTCGGAGGAGTTCACGCTGACCACTGCGGAGCTCTCCTATCTGCAGGACCGCAAGGTCGCCTACGAGAACCTCGCCCGCCGTACCGGCCTCGAGGGCGTGAAGTCGGTCTGCCTCGCGCTCCAGCAATCGGAGCGCTACGGCACCCCGCTCGGTCAGTCGCTGCGCGTGATGGCGCAGGAAAATCGCGACATGCGCATGAACGAGGCCGAGAAGAAGGCCGCGGCGCTGCCGCCGAAGCTGACGGTGCCGATGATCCTGTTCTTCCTGCCGGTGCTGTTCGTAGTCATTCTGGGGCCGACCGGCATCAAGGTCGCGGCCATGCAGTAGACGTAGGCCGCTCGCGAGAAATTTCGCTTGCGGTCGCGGCTCTACCCTGGAAGCTAGGCGGAGCATGATCGAGGTCTCCGCCTGATGTCCGACAAGCTCCGCCGCGCCGATGGCGCCCGCGTCCTGGCCGATCTGAACGCACTGCGCGCCTTCGGCACCTACAAGACCGGCGTGCACCGGCCGACCTTCTCCGACGCCCATCGTCAATCGCTCGCGTGGCTCGCCGAGCGCCTGCCCGGTGCGCAGCTGACGCCTGTTATCGACGGCATCGGCAACGTGCTGGGCACCAGCGCCAAGCCAGGTCCCAAGCTGCTGGCCGGATCGCATCTGGAGAGCCAGAACCAGGCCGGCTGGCTCGATGGCCCGCTCGGTGTCATCTACGCGCTGGAGGCGGCGCGCGTGCTCAATCCCGATCCGTCTATTGTCGGTGCGGTAGAGGTCGCCTCCTGGTGTGACGAGGAGGGCCACTTCGGCAGCATGCTCGGCAGCCGCTCCTATGTCGGCGACGTCAGCGAGGCCGAAATCGATGCGGCCCGCGACCGCAGCAGCCCGCGCACGATGCGGGAGGCGCTTGTTGAGATGGGCCTCGCCGGACGGCCGCGCCTGCAGGCCGAGCGCGGCCGGCATATCGGCTATCTCGAAGCTCATATCGAGCAGGGCGACACGCTCGAGGCGGGCGAGCTCAAGATTGGCGTCGTCACCTCGATCGTCGGCATCTGGCAGTACCGCATCACCTTCACCGGCGAGCAGAACCATGCCGGCACGACGCGGATGGCGGTGCGCAAGGATGCCGGGCTCGCGCTCGCCAAGTTCTGCGTCGCCATCGACGCGCGCTTTCCGGCCGCCTGCGGCCCGCGCACGGTGTGGACCACGGGACGTATCGCGCTCGATCCGGGCGCACCGAGCATCATCCCCGGCCAGGCCGAGATGCTGTTCCAGATCCGCGACGACAATGCCGCCGTGGTCGACCGGCTCGAAGAGCTGCTGCGTGAGATGGCTGCGCAGGCGTCAGAGGCAGGTCCCTGCCATGTCGCCGTCGAGCGCATTCGTACCGGCGCGCCCGCCATGATGGACGGCATGTTCCAGGATGCGATCGAGGCCGCCAGCCGCGATCTCGCCGACGGCAAGTCGCTGCGGATGCCAAGCGGCGCCGGACACGACGCGCAGGTGCTGGCCACCATCATGCCGGCCGGCATGCTGTTCGTGCCGTCGATCGGCGGAATCAGCCATCACTGGACCGAGAACACCTCCGATGCCGACATCGTCACCGGCGCCGACGTGTTCGTCGACACGTGCCGCCGCCTGCTGACAGGCGCGACACGATAGGGCACGTCATCAGCGAGGCACGTCGTCAGTCCGGCTGGTTGAGCGCGGCGATCGGCGCCGCATGGCGCGCTTTGCCCTTGCCCCGGCTCTGTCCTTGAATCATCTGCTTGAGATAGGCGACGTTGGCGGCGGCCTCGTCCGGCGGCAGATCGGCCCGCGCGATCTGCTCGGCCTCCGCGAAGCGTCCCTGCAGGCCGACGACGAGCGCGAGATTCTGGCGCACCCGCGCGTCCGCCCGCTGCGAGCCATAGGCCTGCCGCAGCACCTCCTCGGCCTTCGGCAGCTCCCGCGTCAGCATGTAGGACAGACCGAGATTGGAGAGCACCGAGGGCTCGCCGGGCACGATCTTCAGCGCGCTATCGTAATAGCGCCGCGCCTCCTCGTGGCGGCCCATCTGGTCCAACGCCGTGCCCTGCACCGACAGCAGCTTCCAATCGGGATTGTCGGGCGAATGCGCGCGCGACAGCACGTCGAATGCGAGCTTGAAATTGCCGTTGTCGGCCAGCGCTCGGCCATAGGCCGCGAGCACGGTCTTGTTGCCGGCGTTGGCAAGCGTAGCCTGCTCCAGCACCGCGACCGCCTGCTCGCGCTGGCCGTTGTTGCGCAGCGCCTGGCCATAGGCGACCGCGATGGCCGCATCCTTGGGGTTGGCGCGGTAGCGCTCGCCATAGACCTCGACCGCGCGCTGCGGGGTCGCGGGAGGCGGCTCGGCGCGACTGCCCAGCGAGCCCGTGACGTCGGACATGGTCTGGCAGCCGCCGAGGCCTGCAGCGACGAGTGCGGCGAAGGCAACGGACGCGAGGAGCCGGGGAATGGAAGTCGGTTGACGCATCTCACTTTGACTCGAACGGGCGAATTGAACGCGCCAGCAATAAACTGTTAACGCTAACAGCCGGTTAATGGCACGATCCAGGCGCAGCCGTCACATTTGCGTCGGCTTGCGGGCCCGGCGGCCGGCGTGATTGCAGCGGCCCTCAAACTCTGCGAAGTCTGGCTGCCGCGCGCCAGTTAGGGAACCATTAGGCATGCCGTCGATGTTCGAGACCGCCTCCACAACGTCCGCCATCCCAATCACCTTCGCAACGAAGACGAACTGGCCGGGGATCAAGGAGAGCCTGTCGGCTGAAGCGCGCAACTTCGCCGAGGCCAACGTCTACACCGCCAAGCCCGGCAGCTGCCTGATCCTCCCCGGCGCGGACGGGCGCATTGCGCAGGTGCTGTTCGGCATTGAGGACGATGACGCCAAGCACCGTGACCTGTTCCGGCCAGGCGCCCTGCCCGGCCTGCTGCCCGCCGGCACCTATCGTTTCGCCAATGCGCCGCATGATATCAGGCTCGCCGCGCTCGCCTTCGCGCTCGGCAGCTACCGCTTCGGCCGCTACCGCAAGACCGAGGCGCCGGAGGTGCGGCTGGTTGTGCCCGACGGCGTCGACGCCGCCGAGCTGAACCGCCTGGCCGACGCGGCGACATTGGCGCGCGACCTCGTCAACACGCCGTCCAACGACATGGGTCCCGAGGAGCTCGAAGCCGCAGCGAGGCAGGTTGCCGACCGCTTCGGCGCGCGCGTCACCTGCATCGTCGGCGATGACCTGCTGCAGGCGAACCATCCGCTGATCCATGCCGTCGGCCGCGCCTCGACGCGCGCGCCGCGGCTGATCGAGCTGGTCTGGGGCGACGCATCGCATCCCAAGGTCACGCTGGTCGGCAAGGGCGTCTGCTTCGACACCGGCGGGCTCGACCTGAAGCCGTCGAGCAGCATGCTGCTGATGAAGAAGGACATGGGCGGCGCCGCCAACGTGCTCGCGCTGGCGCAGATGGTGATGGATGCCAGGCTCAAGCTGCATCTGCGCGTGCTGATTCCGGCGGTCGAGAACGCCGTCGCCGGCAACGCCTTCCGTCCGCTCGACGTATTTCCCTCGCGCAAGGGCATCACGGTCGAGATCGGCAACACTGATGCCGAGGGCCGGCTGGTCCTCGCCGATGCGCTGGCGCTCGCCGACGAGGACAAGCCGGATCTCCTGATCGACATGGGCACCTTGACCGGCGCTGCCCGCGTCGCGCTCGGCCCCGATCTGCCGCCGTTCTACACCCAGGACGAGGCGCTCGCCGCCGACGTCGCCGCTGCGCGGCGGCCGAGAACGATCCGCTGTGGCGGATGCCGCTGTGGGCGCCGTACGACTCCTGGCTCGACTCCAAGGTCGCGACCATCAACAACGCGCCCTCGGGCGGCTTCGCCGGCTCGATCACCTGCGCTCTGTTCCTGCAGCGCTTCGTCGAGCATGCCAGGAGCTGGCTGCATCTCGACATCTTCGCCTGGACGCCCTCGGCCAAGCCGGGTCGCCCCGAAGGCGGCGAGTGCCAGGCCGCACGCGCGCTCTACAAGCTGCTGAGCGAGCGCTATGGCTGATCCGCGGCTGACGCCGGCACGCGGCGACATCGCGGCCAAGCATCTCGAAGGCCAGGTGACGGCTGATCGCTTCGTCGCGGGCGAGACGCTCGTCGTCGGCGCCCCGATCGCGCCGCTGCGGCTGCTGCCTCATTCCGGCGCCGAGCAGGCGACGCAGGCGTTGAAGGGCGAGCGCGTCACGATCTATGATCGCAACGGCGAGGGCTGGGCCTGGGGTCAGCTCGCAAGCGACGGCTATGTCGGCTGGCTGCCGGAGGCTGCCCTGGCCGCGCCCGGTGCGGCCCCAACACACAGGATCAGCGTGCTGCGCAGCTTCGCGTTCCCCGGGCCGTCGATCAAGCTGCCGCCGGTCGAGACGCTGCCGATGGGATCGACATTCGCGGTGATCCGTGAAGAGGCGAGCTTCGTCGTGACTCAGGAGGGCTGGTTCGTGCCGAAGCAGCACGTCGCTGATCTCGACCATGTCGAGCCCGATTTCGTCGCGGTTGCCGTGCGCTTCGCCGGCACGCCCTATCTGTGGGGCGGCAAGAGCAGCCTCGGCATCGACTGCTCGGGGCTCGTGCAGGTCGCGCTGAATGCCACGGGCGTGGCATGCCCGCGCGACAGCGACATGCAGTTGGCCGCGCTCGGACGCACGCTCGACGGCGGCGACCCGCTTCGCCGCGGCGATCTCATCTTCTGGAAGGGCCACGTCGCCATCGTCAGCGATGCCGACACGCTCGTGCACGCCAACGCGTTTCACATGGCGACGGCGATCGAGCCAATCATCGAAGCGATTGCGCGCATCAAGGCCAGCGGCAGCGAGGTGCTCGCGATCAAGCGGCTCGATTGAGGTCGTCTCATCGCACTGACGCGTCCTCCCGATTAACCTGAGACACACACGCTCTCTCCTCCGTCACTGCGAGCGCAGCGAAGCAATCCAGAGCCACGCGTGAGGCCCCTGGATTGCTTCGCTGCGCTCGCAATGACGTGGAGAGAGCAGTGCAAGGGTCCGATACACCTATCAAACAGCATGAGGGCGAGCGTCCGCGCTCTCGCGGCCTTATCGGCCCGAGTTGTGCGATGGTCATCCGCCCCCGAAGATGAGAGGGCGCAGGGAAGGCCGGGTGCCGACCGCACCCGTGGTTGCGTGCAACAAGCACGCGGTAGTCACCACAGGTACGGGCCGAACATCCGGCCTTCCCTGCGCGATGGCTTTACGGCTTATACGTGATCTCCCCAGGGACCGGCTTTCTTGCCCCTGTCGGCCGCAGGCCTCATCGGCTCCCGCGACCTTGACGCCAGCATCGGGGCGCCAGGACCACACGACTTCGCCGTCCGCATGACGCCGTTCGTCGGTGCGCGCATGCACACTGCAACGTCATCGCGGCCATCGCATCCCGCACCAACGTCCGTGACGACGCGTACGTCCCTCTCGTGGGGCAGGACGGGGCGGAGTATGCACAAATTCTGAAAATAAGAAACAGGAATATTTTCCAGGAGAGGGCTAGACAGGCCTTCGCAGACGCTACCCGTCGGGCAAATCATCTCGCCCGTCACAGGTCGAGCGATGCCATTGTCGCGGATCGTGGCTGCGCTGAGCTGACTCGCTGGCGACGCCTGGACGATGTCAGGCCGGCTGGCGGAATCACGACGTGTTTCGGTCCTGCGCAAATCGCTCGACGAGGTCGGACCAAAACGGAATATGTTTTAGCCGCGGGGACCAGGGCTTGCTGTTCCAGCCTTTGAACTCTCGTTCGAAATAGTCGCTCAGATTGGCACCGTAGTAGATTGCGTCGATCCCGTAGATCGAAAAGACCGGATTACCTGATTCATGCGGCTGCTCAGGCAGATATCGGTGACCAATCAATGGGATTAGTTTGGGTGCCCGGGAAACGACTTCTCGAAGCGTCTCTTCCCGAGCGCGGGCCGTCGAAGGCAGCCTTCCCCATTCCGACCACCACAAGGCTCCATCCTCGACAGAGGAACGAAGACTTTCAAACGGCCAATCAAGCGCTCGCCTTATCGCGCGATCGTCTGTCCAATCATGCCCATCCACCGGCCGCTTCTGCCTCAGAAGCGCAACCAGATCGGGAGGAAAGGCCAACTCGAATCGGCGTTGCGCCCTATCGAGCTCGGACTGCGTATAGCCCTTGGTCCAACGGACCGTGTCCCTGCAGGGCATCCTTATGCTCCCACTCGGGTTTATTCCCTAGCTCGCCGCCGCGCCATTCCCCGCCGTCTCGTTCCTGAACGCCGCCGCGAACAGCGCGCGGGTGTAGTCCGTCTTCGGCGCCTTGAACAGCTCCACCGCCGGGCCCTCCTCCACCACCTTGCCGTGGCGCATGACGATGAGATGGCTGGCGAGCGAGGCGACGACGCGGAGGTCGTGCGAGATGAACATGTAGGTGAGATCGAGCTTGCGCTGCAGGTCGCGCAGCAGCGCGACCATCTGCGCCTGGAACAGCATGTCGAGCGCCGAGGTCGGCTCGTCCAGCACGACGAAGGACGGCTCGAGCACGACGGCGCGCGCCACCGAGATGCGCTGGCGCTGGCCGCCGGAGAATTCATGCGGATAGCGGAAGCGCGTCGCCGGATCGAGCCCGACCTCGTTCAGCGCCTTGATGACCTTGGCCTCGCGCTCCTCTTCGCTCAGCCTCGGCTGATGCACGCTGATGCCCTCGGCGATGATGTCGCCGACCGACATGCGCGGACTGAGCGAGCCGAACGGATCCTGGAACACGATCTGCATGTCGCGGCGGAACGGCCGGACCTCCTTGAAGGACAGTCCCTGGATCTCCTTGCCGAGAAACACGATCGGCCCGTCGGAGGAGATCAGCCGCAGCAGCGCCAGGCCGAGCGTGGTCTTGCCGGAGCCGGACTCGCCGACCACGCCGAGCGTCTCGCCCTTGCGCACGGCGATGCTGACGCCGTCCACGGCCTTGATGTGGCCGACCGTGGAGCGGAACAGGCCGCGCTTGATCGGAAACCAGACCTTGAGGTCCTTTGCCTGCATCACGACCGGCTGATCGGGCCGCGGCGGCGCCGGGTCCGGCTTCGGCTCGGCGGCGAGCAGCGCCTTGGTGTAGGGATGCGACGGCGCGGTGAACACCTGCTCGACCGGCCCCTGCTCGACGATCTTGCCACCGTTCATGACGCAGACGCGATCGGCGATGCGCCGGACGATGCCGAGATCGTGGGTGATGAAGAGCAGGCTCATGCCGAGCCGCGCGCGGATGTCGGCGAGCAGCGCCAGGATCTGCGCCTGCACGGTGACGTCGAGCGCGGTGGTCGGCTCGTCGGCGATCAGCAGATCCGGCTCGTTGGCGAGCGCCATCGCGATCATCACGCGCTGGCGCTGGCCGCCGGAGAGCTGATGCGGATAGCTGCCGAGCCGCGTCTCCGGCTCCGGGATGCCGACCTGCGTGAGCAGTTCGAGCACGCGCGCCCGCGCCGCGCTGTTCGAGAGCGGCCGATGCAGATGCAGGATCTCGCTGATCTGCCGCTCGATCGTGTGCAGCGGATTGAGCGAGGTCATCGGCTCCTGGAAGATGATGGAGATGTCGCTGCCGCGGATGCCGCGCATCTCGCCTTCCGACAACGGCAGCAGCTCGCGGCCGTTGAAGCGGATGCTGCCCGACGGGTGCGAGGCGACCGGATAGGGCAGCAGCTTCAGCACCGAGAGCGCGCTGACCGATTTGCCCGAGCCGGACTCGCCGACGAGGGCCACGCACTCGCCGCGCTTGATGTCGAACGAGACGTGGTCGACGGCGGTCGACACGCGGCCCTGCTGGTGGAAGGCCACCGAGAGATCGCTGACCGAGAGCAGCGGCTGGCTGATCGCATCCATGTCGGTCACCTGAACGTCTTGCGCGGATCGAACGCGTCGCGCACGGCCTCGCCGATGAAGATCAGCAGCGACAGCATGACGGCAACGGAGAAGAAGCCGGTCAGGCCGAGCCACGGCGCCTGCACGTTCGCCTTGGCCTGCGACAGCATCTCGCCAAGCGACGGCGAGCCGGGCGGCAGGCCGAAGCCGAGGAAGTCGAGCGCGGTCAAGGTCATCACCGAGCTCGACACGATGAAGGGCAGGAACGTCATGGTCGCGACCATCGCGTTCGGCAGGAGATGCCGCCACATGATGACGGCATTGGAGACGCCGAGCGCGCGTGCGGCCTGGATGTATTCGAAATTGCGGCCGCGCAGGAATTCGGCGCGGACCAGGCCCACCAGCGACACCCAGGAGAACAGCAGCATGATCCCGAGCAGGGTGAAGAAGCCGGGCACCAGCACCGCCGACAGGATCAGCAGCAGATAGAGATAGGGGATGGCGTTCCAGATCTCGATGAAGCGCTGGAACAGAAGATCGACCCAGCCGCCGAAATAGCCCTGCACGCCGCCGGCGGCGATGCCGATGATCGAGGAGAAGAACGTCAGGGACAGGCCGAACAGGACGGAGATGCGGAAGCCATAGATCAGCCGCGCAACGACGTCGCGGCCCTGGTCGTCGGTGCCCAGCCAGTTGTATTCGAGATCCCGGCAGCTCTTCAGCCCCTTTTTCTCGACCACCGCCTTGCACTGCGATTCCTTCAGCATCCAGGTCGGCGGCGACGGCGCCGGCGTCGGCAGATCGAGATTATGCGTGGCATAGGAGTAGCGGATCAAAGGCCAGATCACCGTGCCGCCCTTGTCGGCGATCAGCTTCTGCAAATACGGATCGCGATAATCGGCCGCGGTCTCGAAGTCGCCGCCGAACGCGGTCTCCGGATAGGAGACGAAGGCCGGCCAGTAGAGATGGCCGTCGAACTTGATCAGGAACGGCCGATCGTTGGCGATCAGCTCGGCGAACAGCGACACCACGAACAGGAACAGGAAGATCCATAGCGACCAGTAGCCGCGGCGGTTGGCCTTGAAGTTCTGCCAGCGGCGCTGGTTGAGCGGTGACGGCCGGAAGCGATGCCGCGTCGGCGGCACGGCCTCGCCGAGCGGGGCCTGCGCCTTGGTCTCGACCGGAGGGGTAGCTGTGATCGTCATCAGACCTCCCGCGCCTCGAAGTCGATCCGCGGATCGATCCACATGTAGGTCAGATCCGAGACCAGGTTGATCGCGAGGCCGAGCAGCGAAAAGATGAAGAGATTGCCGAACACGACGGGATAATCACGATTGAGAATGCTCTCGAACGAGAGCAGGCCGAGCCCATCCAGCGAGAAGATGGTCTCGATCAAGAGCGAGCCGGAGAAGAAGGCGTTGATGAAGGTGCCCGGAAAGCCGGCGATCACGATCAGCATGGCGTTGCGGAAGACGTGACCATACAGCACCTGGTTCTCGCTGCATCCCTTGGCGCGCGCGGTCATGACATACTGCTTGCGGATCTCGTCGAGGAACGAGTTCTTGGTCAGCAAGGTCATGGTCGCGAAGGCGCCGAGTGCCATCGACACCAGCGGCAGGGTCAGATGCCAGAAATAGTCGATGATCTTCCAGTACCACGGGAAGTCCGACCAGCCGTCCGACGTCAGCCCGCGCAGCGGGAAGATGTTGAAGAACGAGCCGCCGGCAAACAGGATGATGAGCAGGATCGCGAACAGGAAGCCCGGAATGGCGTAGCCGACGATGATCACGGCCGAGGTCCAGACGTCGAAGCGCGAGCCGTCCTGCACCGCCTTGCGAATGCCCAGGGGGATCGAGATCAGATAGGTCAGCAGGGTCATCCAGAGGCCGAGCGACATCGACACCGGCAGCTTCTCCTTGATGAGCTGCAGCACTGACGTGTCGCGGAAATAGCTCTTGCCGAAATCGAAGCGGGCGAAGTTCCACACCATCAGCGCGAACCGCTCCGGCGCCGGCTTGTCGAAGCCGAACTGCTTTTCGAGCTGCTTGATGAAGGCGGGATCAAGCCCTTGCGCGCCGCGATATTTCGAGTTCAGCTCGCCGCCGGATCCGACCTGGCCCGGCGGACGGGCGCCGAAGTCCGAACCGCTGCCGCCCGAAATCCGCGAGGTGCCGCCGGTGTCGGCGCCGGTCAATTGCGCGATGACGCGCTCCACCGGACCGCCCGGCGCGAACTGCACCACGACGAAGGAGATGAAGAGGATCCCGAGCAGGGTCGGGAGCATCAGCAAGATGCGACGGGCAATATAGGCAGCCATGAACTACTTCGCCTGCTCCAGCTTTGCGGCCTTGGCGGCATCGTACCACCAGATATCAGGGGCGCCGACGCCCGAGGCGTATTTCGGCGGCTTCGGCGGGTGGTCGAACTGATCCCAATAGGCGATCGGGTGGGTCTGGCGATACCATTGCGGTATCCAGTAGTGGCCGGCGCGAAACACGCGATCAAGCGCCCGGCATGCCAAGGTCAGCTCGCCGCGGGTCTCCGCCGAGATCGCCTTGTTGACCAGCGCGTCGATCGCGGGATTGCTGATCCCGGCCAGATTGTACGAGCCCTTGGTCTTGGCCGCATCGGAGGTGAAATACGGCCGCAGGCTGTCGCCGGGTGTCGGCGACATCGACAGCCGCTGCACCGTGATGTCGAAATCGAAATCCTCGACCCGCGCGCGGTACTGCACCGCATCGACGATGCGCAGGTCGGCATCGATGCCGAGCGTCTGCAGGTTCTTGATCAGGGTGCCGTGATGCGGCTTGAACGAGACCTCGTCGATCAGGAACTCGATGGTGAAGACCTCGCCATTCGGCAGCATCCGCTTGCCGTCCTTGACCGGCAGACCAGCCTGCTGCAGCAGTTGCGTCGCCTTGCGCAGCAGCGCGCGATCCTGCCCCGAACCATCCGAGACCGGCGGCACGAACGGCTCGCCGAACACGTCCTCCGGCACCTGGCCGCGGAACGGCTCCAGCAGCTTCACCTCCTCTGGCGACGGCGGCCCGACCGCGACCATGTCGGAGTTCTGGAACGGCGACACCGTGCGCGCATAGGCGCCGTACATGATGGTCTTGTTGGTCCACTCGAAATCGAACGCGTAGGTCAGCGCCTGGCGGACGCGCGGGTCCTTGAATTTCTCTCGCCGGGTGTTGATGAACCAGCCCTGCCCGCCCGACGGCGTCTCGTCCGGCAACAGCTCGCGCTTGACGCGGCCATCCTTGATCGCCGGGAAGTCGTAGCGGGTGGCCCAGATGCGCGACGTGAACTCCTCGCGGAACAGATAGCTCTTGGCGGTGAAGCCTTCGAAGGCGACGTCGCGGTCGCGGTAGAACTCGTAGCGGACGATGTCGAAATTATACATGCCGCGGCTGACCGGCAGGTCGGCGGCCCACCAGTCCTTGACGCGGTCGAACTCGACGTAACGGTTGATCTCGTATTTACCGACCTTGTACGGGCCGGAACCGAGCGGCACGTCGAGCGGGTTCTCGTCGAAGGCGCGGTTGGCGTAATACGCCTTGGAGAAGATCGGCAAGGTCACGACATAGAGCGGCACGTCGCGGGCCCGATTCTCGACGAAGCTGAGCACGACGGTGGCATCATCGAGCGCCTCGGCCTTCACGAAATCGCGCAACTGCACGACGATGAGCGGATGGCCCTTCTCCTTCAGCGTGTTCAGCGAGAAAGCGACGTCCTGCGCCGTGATCTTCGAGCCATCGTGGAAGCGCGCTTCGGGACGGAGCGTGAAGCGATAGCTCAGCTTGTCCGCGGAGATCGCAACGGACTTCGCGACCAGGCCGTACACCGCGTCCGGCTCGTCGCTGGCGCGCACCATCAAGGTCGCGAACGTCATGTCCATGCCCTGGGCGCCTTCACCTTTCAGGACGTAGGCATTGAACGAGTTGAACGTCTGATAGGACTGGTTGTAGGCGCGCACCGAGGGGATCAGCGAGAACAGCCCGCCCTTCGGCGCGTCAGGATTGACGTAGTCGAACTGCCGGAAGTCGGCCGGGTATTTCAGGTCTCCGAACGCCGACGTGCCGTGCGAGTCTGCGCCGAACTCCGCGGCCATGGCTGGCTTCAGAAGGGGAACGCTGAGCGCGCCGAGCCCAAGCCCGAGCACGCCGCGGCGCGACAGATGCGGGAGCCGGATCAAGAGCGCTTCACCTTGGCGGCCTTGTCGGCATCGTACCACCACAGATTCGGCCAGCCGGACCGCGCATATTTCGGGAACGGCGTGAAATGGCTGAAACGGTCCCAGCGCGCGCTGCGCGCAAACGGATAGGTGAACTGCGGGACGACGTAGAAATTCCACAGCAGCACCCGGTCGAGCGCATGCGTCGCCGCTTCGAGCGAGGCGCGATCCTTGGCGTAGATGATCTTCTCGATCAGCGCGTCGACAGCGGCGTTCTTGATCCCGATCGTGTTCTTCGAGCCGGGCTCGTCCGCGGCCTTGGAGCCCCAGAAATCGCGCTGCTCGTTGCCGGGTGACAGCGACTGCCCCCAGACGTCGATGATCATGTCGTAGTCGAAGGTGCGCACCCGGTTCTCATACTGGACATTGTCGACCTGGCGGACCGTCACCGCGACGCCGAGGCGCTCCAGCGACGGCTTGTAGA
Organism: Bradyrhizobium oligotrophicum; assembly: GCA_050641875.1. Lineage (GTDB taxonomy): Bacteria > Pseudomonadota > Alphaproteobacteria > Rhizobiales > Xanthobacteraceae > Bradyrhizobium > Bradyrhizobium oligotrophicum_B. The sequence continues at coordinate 2,909,305 of CP192619.1, read as the reverse complement.
ACAGCACGATACGCTCGGAGGACGGGTCCTGGACCAAGAGTTCGACCGTGACCGGCTTGCCGGCGGGATCGACGAGCTTGCGGTCCTTGATCTCGAAGCCTGCGTCCTTCAGCAGCTTGGTGGCCTCGCGCAGATTGGCGCGAACGTTCTCGGGACTGCCGCCCACCGGGGCCTGGTAGACCGTGGTGAACACCTCCGGCGGCACCTTGTCGCGCAGCTCCTCGAGGATCTGCAGCTCCTGGCCCTGCGGCAGCCCGGAGCAGGCCAGATCCGTGCCTTCGAAATAGCTGTTGATCCGCTTGTACTGGCTGTAGAAGAGCTGCTTGTTCATCTCCTCGAAATCGAACGCGTAGTTGAAGGCGCGCCGCAGCCGCGCATCCTGGAATTGCGGACGCCGCAGGTTGAAGGCGAAGCCCTGCATGCGACCGGAATCGCTGATCGGGAATTCGTCCTTGACCACGCGCTTGTCGTTGATGGCCGGGAAGTCGTAGGCCGTCGCCCATTGCTTGGCGGAATTCTCGTTGATCCAGTCGGCCTGATCGGCCTTGAAGGCTTCGAGGGCGACGATGTTGTCGCGGAAGTATTCGAACTGCAGCTCGTCGAAATTGTTCTGGCCGATCTGGACCGGCAGGCTGGCGCCCCAGTAGTCCTTGACGCGCTCCATCTTGATCGAGCGTCCGGGCACGAACTCCTTGATGCGATAGGGGCTCGAGCCGAGCGGCGGCTCCAGGGTCGTCGCGGTGACGTCGCGCTTGCGGCCCTGCGCGTCGGTGCCGTCCCACCAGTGCTTCGGCAGCACCAGCAGCTCGCCGACGATGTGCGGCAGCTCGCGATTGCCCGGACCATCGAAGGTGAACTTGACCTCGAGATCGCCGGTCTTCTCGGCCTTCACCACATGACGATAGTAGGAGGAGTAGTGCGGGCTGTTCTTCTTCAGGACGTCGAGCGAGAAGATCACGTCCTCGGGCGTCACCGGCTTGCCGTCGTTCCAGCGCGCTTCCTTGCGCAGCCGGTAGATGACCCAGGAGTAGTCGTCCGGATAGGCCGCGGACTCGGCGAGCAGGCCGTATTCGGTGGACACCTCGTCCTGCGACCGCGTCATCAAGGTCTCGTAGACCAGCCCCGCGGCCGCGGCGATGTTGCCCTTCACATACATCACGACGATGTTGAAATTGTCGAAGGTCCCGAGCGAGATCATCCGCGCGACGCCGCCCTTCGGCGCGTCCGGGTTGACGTAGTCGAAGCGCTTGAAGTCCGCCGGGTACTTGATCTCGCCGAACAGCGACAGGCCGTGGCGCCAGACCAGTTGCTCGCCGGCTTGCGCCCGCGCGGCGTCGAGAGGGGCGAGGCTCGCGGCAGCGCCGAGCGCCGGGGTCATCGCAGCGAGCACGCTGCTCTGCAGGAGCTGTCGTCGGGTAATCGTCAAATGAGACTTCCTCTGAATAAGACCGCTTGAAGCAGGTGGTCGGCCGCGGCCGTTGCTGCTCCCAGATCCAACGTTCGATCGTAACCCAATTCGCAAGGGCAGGTTCACAAGGGCAGGTTTCGCCGACCTCAGCCAGGGTGTTCCGGCCCGCGAACCCCGTTCCATTCAGGGGACCAATATACGGCAAGGTTTCGACCAATAACCTTGCTTTTTCCTCATGATACCGGGTTGTGAACGAGGTGGATGCGACCAAAGGTCCCAAATGCGGCGAATTTCGCCCCGCAAAGCAAAACGGCCGGGCTTGGGGCCCGGCCGTCGGAAATTGGGGGTCAGCAGCCGATCACTTGGCTGCGGTCGGCAGCGGCGCCGGATTGTCCGACAGCGAGTTCAGGTAGGCCAGCACGTCGGCACGCTCCGAGTCCTTCTGGATGCCGGCGAAACCCATCGCGGTGCCCGGGATGTAGCCCTTCGGATTGGCGATGAAGTGGTTGAGTTCCTCGATCGTCCAGGTGCCGCCCTTGGCCGCGATCGCCGCCGAGAATTTGAAGCCGCGGCCTTCGCCGATCTTGTCGCCGACGATGCCGTAGAGGTTGGGGCCGACGCCGTTCTTCTCGCCCTTCGCGAAGGTGTGGCAGGCCGCGCACTTCTTGGCGGCGGCGGCGCCCTTCTCGACCGAAGCGGTCTGCAGCAGCTTCTCGATCGGCTCGGCCGCGGCCGGCGCAGCGGCTTCCTTGCCTGCGCCCTCGGCCTCCTTCACGGCGATCTCGAAGCCCGGCTTTTCCGGCATTTTCGGCGCAAAGATCGCGGACGCGGAAAAGCTCGTGACCAGCACGACCAGACAAGCAGCCAGCACGGCGCCGAGGATTTTGTTCAGTTCGAAGGAGTCCATTTTGGAATCAGGCTCCGAGGGCGGATTTCATTGTTGTGTCGGAGGCCGCGAGGCCGCGACCGCGAATCGCCCCAGGAGTCGAGATAAGGACTCGTGAAGGCATCGAGCGGAATCGAGCCGTCGCGCCTCCCCCTGCGGCAGAAGTGAGATATCGGTTTGCCCGTGCTCTGGCAACCCGTATAAGCGGGCCGCCTCTGCTGTCCCCATCCCGTCCGGCCCGCGCTGTTGCGACCGGCTCCGACCTGCCGTTTGCCGGATGACCAAGTCCAAAATCCTCGTGCTGATCCCCGCCCGCATGGCCTCGACCCGCCTGCCCGGCAAGCCGCTGCTCGACGTCGCCGGCCAGCCGATGATCGTGCAGGTGCTCCGGCGCGCGCAGGAGGCCGCGATCGGGCGGGTGGCCGTGGCGACCGATACGCCCGAGATCGCCGGCGCCGTGACGGCGGCGGGTGGCGAGGTGGTCATGACCAGGCCGGATCATCCCTCCGGGTCGGACCGCATCTACGAGGCGCTGTGCAAGCTCGACCCGGCCCGCGAAGCCGAGATCGTGGTCAATCTGCAGGGCGACTTTCCGACCATCGACCCGCAGAACATCAGCGACGTGCTGCCGCCGCTGGAGGATCCTGCGGTCGACATTGCGACCCTTGCCGCGCAGATCCACACCGAGGAGGAGAGCCTCAACCCGAACGTCGTCAAGGCGGTCGGCTCGCCCCTCGGCGGACGGCGCATGCGCGCGCTGTATTTCACCCGGGCCACGGCGCCGCATGGCGACGGACCGAGGTACCACCATATCGGCCTCTACGCCTACCGCCGGGCGGCGCTGGAGCGCTTCGTCAGCCTGCCGCCATCGCCGCTGGAGCAGCAGGAAAAGCTGGAACAGCTGCGGGCGCTGGAGGCCGGCATGCGCATCGACGTGACGGTCGTCGATGCCGTTCCGCGCGGGGTCGACACCCCGGCCGACCTCGAAACCGCACGCCGGCTGCTGTCCAAGACCTAAGCTGCTACAAGGCCCCACATGAGCAAGATCTTGAAAATCGCATTCCAGGGCGAGCCGGGAGCCAATTCCCACATCGCCATTTCCGAGGCCTATCCGACCGCCGAGGCCATGCCCTGCGCGACCTTCGAGGACGCGCTGAGCGCGATCTCCTCGGGCGAGGCCGATCTCGGCATGATCCCGATCGAGAACTCGGTCGCCGGCCGCGTCGCCGACATCCACCACCTGCTGCCGGCCTCCGGCCTCTACATCATTGGCGAGTGGTTCCTGCCGGTCCGCCATCAGCTGATGGCGCTGAAGGGCACCAGGCTCGCCGACATCAAGACGGTCGAGAGCCACGTCCACGCACTCGGCCAGTGCCGCCGCATCATCCGCCAGCTCGGCGTCCGGCCGATCGTCGCCGGCGACACCGCCGGCAGCGCGCGCGACGTGTCCCAGCGCGGCGACAGAAGCGTGGCGGCGATCGCCTCGCGGCTGGCCGCCGAGATCTACGGCCTCGACATCCTCGCCGAGGACATCGAGGACGAGGCCCACAACACCACCCGCTTCGTCGTGCTGGCGCGCCAAGAGCAGTGGGCCGAGCAGAATTCCGGGCCGCTGGTGACGAGCTTCGTGTTCCGCGTCCGCAACCTGCCGGCCGCGCTCTACAAGGCGCTCGGCGGCTTTGCCACCAACGGCGTCAACATGACCAAGCTCGAGAGCTACATGGTCGACGGCAATTTCTTCGCGACGCAGTTCTACGCCGATGTCGACGGCCATCCCGAGGACAAGGGGCTGGCCTTCGCCCTGGAGGAGCTGAAGTTCTTCTCGCGCGAGTTGCGCATCGTCGGCGTCTATCCGGCCCACCCGTTCCGCGCGACCTTCAGCGAGCGGATGGAATAGGCTCCGCGTCCGCGCTGACCCACAACCGCAGGTCCGAGTGCTCACGCGCGCGACTCGGGCTTGCCCGGGGCGACTTTGAAGTTCTACGCCGCCACTTTCCGCGCCAGGCCGAAGGCGTCGGCGAGCAGGCTGTAGGAGCGCTTGCGGGCGTCGTGGTCGAAGGTCGCGGTGATCACCATCAGTTCGTCCGCCTGGCTTGCCGCGATCATCGGATCGAGCTTGGCCCGCACCGTCGCCGGGCTGCCCACGAACAGCCGCGAGCGGTTGCGCGCGATCGAGGCGCGGTCCGCGTCTGTATACATGTACGCCGCGGCTTCCTCGGGGCTCGGCAGCGGCAGGAACTGACCGCGATCGCGCCGCAGGCGATTGAGGTCCATCGACGATGCCAGCCGCTCGGCCTCGGCGTCGGTCTCGGCCGTCACCACCGCCACCGCCAGGATCGCATGCGGCTGCGACCGCCAGCGCGACGGTGTGAAATGCGCGCGGTAGGTTCGCATCGCATCGACGGCATCGTGGCTGGCGAAATGATGCGCGAAGCCAAACCCCATGCCGAGCTGCGCCGACAGCTCGCTGGAATAGTCGCTGGAGCCGAGCAGCCAGATCGGCGGCAGCGGCGCATCATCGGGCATGGCGATGACGTTGTTGTAAGGATGACCGGCAGGGAATTCGCGGGTCTCCCACAGCATCAGCTCATGCAGCCGCTCCAGGAAGTCGTCGCCCTCGCGGCGGTCGAGCCGGCTGCGCAGCGCATAGGCCGTGGTGCCGTCGGTGCCCGGCGCGCGCCCCAGGCCGAGATCGATCCGGCCGGGAAACAGCGCTTCCAGCATCTTGAAGCGCTCCGCGACCACCAGCGGCGCATGGTTGGGCAACATCACGCCGCCGGAGCCGACGCGGATGTGCTGCGTCGCTGCCGCGATCTGCCCGATCATGATGTCGGGCGACGGGCTCGCCACCGACGGCAGGCTGTGGTGCTCGGCCAGCCAATAGCGGACATAGCCGAGCTGATCGACATGGCGGGCCAGATCGATGCTGTTGCGCAACGCCGCCGACGGCTTGGTGGCGGTGGTGGTGACGGAGAGGTCGAGGACGGAAAGCGGGATCATCGGCTCAACCTAATGCCTGCGCGCCGCGCCACAATGGGCTGACCGCGACGGTGACCTGCCGCGAATGCAGATCGGAGGCAGGCAAGTTGGGACACGCTGCCTGTATACATCGTATAACTCCGCGTGTCCCACTGAATATTTCGACAACAATTGTCCAGGGCTCACAAAAATTATTTGATATTACTAGTGTTTTTTCGCCCACAGTAAAGCCAGACAGAGCAGCCAAAACAGCGTTATTCGCAGGCCAGTGGGCCAAATCCCATTTGCAGTGGGCTGTCTATTGCGCCGCATCTCCCTTATCTTGGCACGTCACGAGGGGGATGCCCCTCTTGAGTTGAAATTTACGCGCCATCGGGAACCTGCGCTGCCATGACCGACCTCGCCACCGCCATCACCGACGGCCACTCCTCGATCATCCGGCCGAAGATCTCGTTCGAGTTCTTCCCGCCGAAGTCCGAGGAGATGGACCGGACGCTGTGGGCTTCGATCGAGCGCCTCGCGCCGCTGGAGCCGAGCTTCGTCTCGGTGACCTATGGCGCCGGCGGCTCCACGCGCGAGCGCACCCACGCCACCATCGCGCGCATCCTGAAAGAAACCGCGCTGCTGCCGGCGGCGCACCTGACCTGCGTCGGCGCCTCGCGCCAGGAGATCGACGAGGTCGTCGACCGCTATCACGAGGTGGGCGTCCGCCACATCGTCGCGCTGCGCGGCGACCCGCCCGGCGGCATCGGGACGCCCTATCACACCCATGCCGAGGGCTACCAGAGCTCGCCCGAGCTGGTCGCCGGCATCAAGAAGCGACACCCCGACATCGAGGTCACAGTCTCGGCCTATCCGGAGAAGCACCCCGAAAGTCGCGACTTCGACGCCGATATCGACATGCTCAAGGCCAAGGTCGATGCCGGCGCGACGCGCGCCATCACCCAGGTGTTCTTCGACAACGACGTCTACTTCCGCTACCTCGACCGCGTCCGGGCCCGCGGCATCGACATTCCGATCGTGCCGGGCATCATGCCCCTGCACAATTTCAAGCAGGCGCGCGGCTTCGTGAGCCGCAACGGCACCAGCGTGCCGAACTGGCTGGCCGAGAAGTTCGACGGTCTCGAGGACGATCCCGAGACGCGCAAGCTGGTGGCGGCGACCGTCGCCGCCGGGCAGGTGCAGAAGCTCGCCAAGCACGGCGTCGACACCTTCCATTTCTACACCATGAACCGCGCCGACCTCGTGTTCGCGATCAGCCATCTGCTCGGCATCCGTCCGAAGTCCGCCAACAAGGCTGCCGCCTGATGTCCGCCCCTGTATCTCCAGCGCGTACCGCCTTCCTTGCCGCCGCAGCTAAGCGCATCCTGATTCTCGACGGCGCCATGGGCACGATGATCCAGGCGCTGCAGCTCGACGAAGCCGCCTTCCGCAGCGAGCGGTTCAAGGACTTCCATCGCGACCTCCGCGGCAACAACGATCTGCTGATCCTGACGCAGCCCGACGCCATCGAGGACATCCACGCGCAATATCTGCGCGCCGGGGCCGACATCGTCGCCACCAACACCTTCTCGGCGACATCGATCGCGCAGGCCGATTACGACCTGTCCGACATCATCTACGAGCTCAACCGCGAGGGCGCCCGGCTCGCGCGCAACGCGGCGACCCGCGTCGCCGCCGAGGACGGCAGACAGCGCTTCGTCGCCGGCGCGATGGGCCCGACCAACCGCACCGCCTCGATCTCGCCCGACGTGTCCAATCCCGGCTACCGCGCCGTGACTTTCGACGATCTCAGGCTCGCCTATGGCGAGCAGGCGCGCGGGCTCTTGGACGGCGGCGCCGATATCCTGCTGCTGGAGACCATCTTCGACACGCTCAACGCCAAGGCGGCGCTGTACGCCATCGCCGAGCTGTGCGAGGAACGCGGCATCGACGTGCCCGTCATGATCTCGGGCACCATCACCGACAAGTCCGGCCGCCTGCTCTCGGGCCAGATGCCGGAGGCGTTCTGGAATTCGGTCCGTCACGCGAAACCGCTGACCATCGGCTTCAACTGTGCGCTCGGCGCCGAGGATCTGCGCGCCCATGTCGCCGACATCGGCCGCGTCGCCGACACGCTGGTCTGCGCCTATCCCAATGCCGGCCTGCCCAACGAGTTCGGCCAGTATGACGAGACGCCGGCCTACATGGCACGGCTGATCGGCGAGTTCGCGTCGGCCGGCCTCGTCAACATCGTCGGCGGCTGCTGCGGCACCACGCCCGACCATATCGCCGCGATCGCCGCGGCCGTTGCCCCGCACAAGCCGCGGAAGGTCCCCGAGATCGCGCCGCGGCTGCGACTGTCCGGCCTGGAGCCATTCGAGCTCACGCCCGCCATTCCCTTCGTCAACGTCGGCGAGCGCACCAACGTCACCGGCTCGGCGAAATTCCGCAAGCTGGTCACCGCCGGCGACTACACCGCGGCGCTGCAGGTCGCGCGCGACCAGGTCGAGAACGGCGCCCAGGTCATCGACGTCAACATGGACGAGGGCCTCCTGGATTCGGAAGCCGCGATGCGGACCTTCCTCAACCTCGTCGCCGCCGAGCCTGACATCGCCCGCGTTCCCGTGATGGTCGACTCCTCGAAATTCCACGTCATCGAGGCCGGCCTGAAATGCGTGCAGGGCAAGCCGGTGGTGAACTCGATCTCGCTCAAGGAGGGCGAGGAGAAATTCATCCACGAAGCGAAGATCGCGCGCCGGCACGGCGCCGCTGTCGTCGTGATGGCATTCGACGAGATCGGCCAGGCCGACACCTACAAGCGCAAGACCGAGATCTGCGCCCGCGCCTACAAGATCCTCGTGGAGCAGATCGGCTTCCCGCCCGAGGACATCATCTTCGATCCGAACATCTTCGCCATCGCGACCGGACTCGAGGAACACAACAATTACGGCGTCGACTTCATCGAAGCGACGCGCTGGATCCGCCAGAACCTGCCGCATGCGCATGTCTCGGGCGGCGTCTCCAATCTGTCGTTCTCGTTCCGCGGCAATGAGCCGGTGCGCGAAGCCATGCACTCGGTGTTCCTGTATCACGCCATCAAGGCCGGCATGGACATGGGCATCGTCAATGCCGGGCAGATGATCGTCTATGACGACATCGATCCGGAGCTGCGCCAGGTCTGCGAGGATGTCGTCCTCAACCGCGATCCCGGCGCCTCCGAGCGATTGCTCGCGCTCGCCGAGAAATTCCGCGGCCAGGGCAAGCAGACCAAGGAGGCCGATCTCGCCTGGCGCGAATGGCCGGTCGGCAAGCGGCTGTCTCACGCGCTGGTGCACGGCATCACCGAGTTCATCGAGGTGGATACCGAGGAGGCCCGCGCCGCGTCGACGCGGCCGCTCGACGTCATCGAAGGCCCGCTGATGGCCGGCATGAACGTGGTCGGCGACCTCTTCGGCGACGGCAAGATGTTCCTGCCGCAGGTCGTGAAGTCCGCGCGCGTGATGAAGCAGGCGGTGGCCTATCTGATGCCGTTCATGGAGGCAGAGAAGGCTGCCAACAAGGGCCGGGCCAATGAGCGCTCCAACGCCGGCAAGATCGTGCTCGCCACCGTCAAGGGCGACGTCCACGACATCGGCAAGAACATCGTCGGTATCGTGCTCCAGTGCAACAATTTCGAGGTCATCGACCTCGGCGTCATGGTGCCCGCGGCCAAGATCATCGAGACGGCCAAGGCCGAGAATGCCGACATCATCGGCCTCTCCGGCCTGATTACGCCCTCGCTCGACGAGATGGCGTATCTCGCCTCGGAGATGGAGCGCCAGGGCCTGAACGTGCCGCTCCTGATCGGCGGCGCGACGACGAGCCGCGTCCACACCGCCGTCAAGATCGACCCGAACTACCAGGCTGGTCCTGTCGTGCACGTCAACGACGCCAGCCGCGCCGTCGGCGTCGCCTCCTCGCTGCTGTCGGCGGAGCGGAAGGACGCCTATGCCGCCGAGGTCCGGACCGAGTATCAGAAGATCGCGGCGGCGCACCTGCGCGGCCAGGCCGACAAGAAGCGGCTGAAGCTCAGCGACGCTCGCGCCAATGCGCCGAAGATCGATTTCGCCAAGGCCAAGCCGGTGAAGCCGACCTTCCTCGGCACCAAGACCTTCGTCGATTACGATCTCGCCGAGCTCGTGCCCTATATCGACTGGACGCCGTTCTTCCAGACCTGGGAGCTCGCCGGCCGCTTCCCGGCCATCCTCGATGACGCCAAGGTCGGCGAGGCCGCGCGGGCATTGTATGACGACGCGCTGAAGATGCTGAAGCGTATCGTCTCTGAGAAGTGGTTCACCGCGCGCGCCGCGATCGGCTTCTGGCCGGCCAACGCCGTCGGCGACGACATCGTGCTCTATGCCGACGAGACCCGCACCAAGACGATCGCGACGCTGCACACGCTGCGGCAGCAGCTCGAGAAGCGCGAGGGCCGCTTCAACACCGCACTCTCCGACTTCATCGCGCCCATGGGTTCGGGCGTGCCGGATTATGTCGGCGGCTTCGTCGTCACGACGGGCCTCGGCGAGGACGCCGTCGCCGACCGCTTCAAGAACGCCAATGACGACTACTCCTCGATCCTGGTCAAGGCGCTGGCCGACCGCCTCGCCGAGGCCTTCGCCGAGCGCCTGCATGCCCGCGTCCGCCGCGAGTTCTGGGCCTATGCTCCGGACGAGGCGCTCTCCGCCGATGACCTGATCCTGGAGAAGTATCACGGCATCCGTCCCGCGCCCGGCTATCCGGCGCAGCCCGACCACACCGAGAAGGCGACCTTGTTCGAGCTGCTCGACGCCGAGAAGAATGCCGGCGTGCGGCTGACCGAGAGCTTTGCGATGTGGCCGGGCTCGTCGGTCTCGGGCCTGTATTTCGCCTCGCCGGAAAGCTTCTATTTCGGCGTCGGCAAGATCGAGCGCGACCAGGTCGAGGACTACGCCGCGCGCAAGGGCATGACGGTGACCGAGGTCGAGCGCTGGCTGGCGCCGATCCTGAACTACATTCCGGCAAGGGGCGGCCAGCAGGCCGAGACGCCTCGCGCAACCGCTGCGCCCGCTCCGGCAGCAGCCAACGACGCCGCCCCCGCCGAGCTCGCCAGCCATCCGGCGGGCTGCACCTGCGCCGTGCATCTGGCTTGGCGCAAGAAGGCGGTCGGCGCGAAGTAGCCCGCGCACGGACCACGCCCACAGCTGTCGTCCCCGCGAACGCGTGCGTTCGCAGGGACGACACCCGTGTGACGCACCCTCGTCGACTCACACGGATCTTGGCCGGCACCCCTCCCGTGTCCTCCCCGCCACGGCCGCGGCGAATGACAACGCGCCACAGCCGCCGCTACGCGATGCAGCGTGGACATCTCCGCCGTAACCGGCTGAAATGCGCCCGGGGCCTCGGGTGGTTTTTCGTTCATGTCGTTGCAGTTCAGGCTTGCGTCCCGAAACCTGTTCCATGACAGGCTTCGTTTCATCGCGACCATCATCGGCATCATCTTCTCGATCGTGCTGGTGACCGTGCAGATGGGCCTCTATGTCGGCTTCCGCCGGATGGTCACGACCATGATCGACCATGCGCCGGCCGAGCTGTGGATCATGCCAGTCGGCACCAAATGCTTCGAGGACCCCTCGCTGCTCGACGAGCGGCAGCGGTTCCGGGCGCTTGCTGTTCCCGGCGTGGCGGAGGCGACGCCGCTGGTGATCGGCTATGCGCAGTGGCGGCTGCCGCAGGGCACCACGACGCCGGTCTTCGTGGTCGGCTCGGAGCTGCGCGGGCTCGGACTGCATCCCTGGAACGTGGTGGAGGGGCGGCTGGACGACCTGTCCGTGCCGGGCGCGGTCGCCATCGACCAGACCTATTTCGAGCGGCTCGGCATCACCGGCGTCGCGCAGGCCGCGGAGCTGCGCGACCGCAAGGTGCAGGTGATGGCGGTGACCAAGGGCATCCGTTCGTTCACGACAACGCCTTACGTGTTTACCGACGTGGAGCGCGCGCGGACCTATACCGGCATCGCGCCGAACAAGGCGTCCTATCTGCTGGTGAAGCTGACGCCCGATGCCGATCTCGGCACGGTGCAGCAGGCGCTGCGCGACAATCTCGGGAATGTCGATGTGCTGACCGCAGCCGAGTTCCGCAGCCGCAGCCGCTCGTTCTGGCTGTTCGGCACCGGCGCAGGGGCGGCACTGTTCGCCGGCGCGCTGCTGGGACTGATCGTCGGCACCGTGATCGTGGCGCAGACGCTGTATTCCAGCACAAAGGATCATATCAACGAGTTCGCGACCCTGCGCGCGATCGGCTCGACCAGCCGCTACATCTACACCGTCATCATCTGGCAGGCGCTGCTCAGCGCCATCGTCGGCTTCGCCGGCGCTGCGGCGATCGGCAAGATCGTGGCGGCTGCGACCGCGGAATCGGCGCTGCCGGTCATCATGACACCGACGCTGACGGTCGCGCTGTTCGTGCTGACGGTGACGATGTGCGTCGGCTCGGCGATCGCGGCGATCCTCAAGGTGATGCGCATCGACCCGACCCTGGTGTTCTCGCGATGACCGACACCGTGCTCGAGGCCACCGATCTCGTGCATCACCTCGGCCTGGGGGCCGGCCGGGTGCAGGCGCTGAAGGGCGTGAGCCTGTCGCTGAAGGGCGGCGAGCTGGCGCTGTTGATGGGTCCGTCGGGCAGCGGCAAGACGACGCTGCTGTCGATCCTGGGCTGCCTGATGACGCCGGATAGCGGTGCCGTGCGGGTTGCCAACCAGCCGGTCGCGGGGCTCGATCCCGAGGCGCTGGCGAAGCTGCGCCGCGAGCGCATCGGCTTCATCTTCCAATCCTATCATCTGTTTCCGACGTTGAACGCCGAGGACAATGTGCGGCTCGCGCTCGATGTGCGCGGCGAACGCGCGCGGTCTGCGAAGAAGGCGGCGCGCGAGGTGCTCGACAGGGTCGGCCTCGGCCCGAAGAAGCGGTCGTTCCCGCGCGAGCTCTCGGGCGGCGAGCAGCAGCGCGTCGCGATCGCCCGCGCCATCGTCGGCAAGACGCAGGTCATTCTCGCCGACGAGCCGACCGGTGCACTCGATACCGCCAACGGCCAGGCGATCATGACCCTGCTCGCCGATATCGCCAAGGATCCGTCGCGCGCGGTGCTGGTTGTCACGCACGATCCGCGCATCCTGCCGTTTGCCAATCGCGTCATTCACATCGAGGACGGCCGCATCGTCCGCGAGGAGAGCGGCGGCGAGTCCATGAAGAAAGTCTCGCACGCATGATATCGGGAATTCCAGAACGCGCTCATCTGCTCGGGCTCGTCGCCGCGGCCGCATTGGCTATCACCGTCACGCCGACCTCGATTCCACCGACAGCGCGCGCCGCCAATGCCCAGGAGGAGCGCTGGCTGGCCGTCGCACCCGGCCGGGTCGAGCCGGCGTCCGGCCTGATCAAGCTCGGCGCACCGGTGGTCGGGTTGATCCAGGAGGTGCTGGTCAGGCCGAACGAGACCGTGTTCGCCGGCCAGGCCCTGGTGCGGCTCGGCGACGCCGAAGCCCGCGCGCAGCTCGCGAGCGCCGAGGCGCAGGTCGCGATGCGCAAGCGCGTACGCAACAAGGAGTCGACGCCGTCAGGGCCGGCCCGCGACGGCGGGCCGAAGATGGCGTGGCCGATGCGCAGGCGGCGGTGTTCGACGCGCGTGTCACGCTCGACAAGGCCGTGGCCGAACGGCGCGCCGGACGCGGCGCTGATGCCGACGTCGAGAGCGCGCGGACACAGCTGACGAATGCGCAGGCGAAGCTGGAGCAACAGCGGGAGGAACTGCGCAAGATCACCGAGGATGCGCCGCTGCCGATCAGCGCCGAAGGCCAGCTCAACGTCGCCCGCAGCGAGCTGCAGGGCGCCCGCGCCACGTTGGAGAAGCTCACCATCCGCGCGCCGCTCGACGGCACGGTGCTGCAGGTCAACGCGCGCACCGGCGAGATCGCTTCGCCGCAGACGACACCACCGCTGGTGCTGCTCGGCGATACGTCGTCGCTGCGCGTGCGCGCCGAGCTCGATCAGCGCGACCTCGACAAGATCAAGGTCGGCCAGCAGGCCGTGGTCCGCTCCGACGCCTTCCGCGGCCGCGACGTCACCGGCAAGGTCGCAAGCGTCGCGCCGCTGGTCGAGAGCAGCCGCAACGGCTGCGCTCAGCCAGCGCAACATGACCGACGTCGACGTGGTGGAAGTGCTGGTCGATCTCGCCGAGCCGGGCCCGTTCGCGGTGGGCATGAAGGTGGACGTGTATTTCAGGCCGTGAGGGCCGGCGTCATTCGGCTATCGCTCCGCGCCCCGCTGCCCGCCCTCCCCTGGAGGCGAGGGTGGCACCGGGCCGGTGGCGGTCGCCGCCGTCTTCCAACTCACGGCCTCAGTCCCCGCTCGGTGGGGCCAGCGGCTGGACGATCTCCAGGAACGGCGGCAAGGCCTCGCATCGCGCGGCGAGCGCAGCCAGCGCCGGATAGCGCTTGTCGTCGAACAGATGCGGATGCGCCTCGCGGGTGAAGCGCAGCACGCAGGTGACGGCGATGTCGGCGTGGCCGATCTGATCGCCATACCAATACTCCGTCGTGACAGCCGCGCGCTCCGCCTCCAGCATCGCCAGCACGCCCGAGATCTGCGTCTCGCAACGCGCGACCCACAGAGCCAGGCGGTCCTTGCGCAGCACGCGCTCATAGATCAGGCTGACGGCCTTGTCGCCGAGACCGGTCGCGAGCGCGATCGTATGCAGCTGCCTGCGGCGCAACGCGCCGCTCCGCGCCAGCATGGCGCGCTCGGGCCCGACCGCCTCATCGAGGTGATCGAGGATCGCCACCGAGTCGATCAGCGCCTCGCCGTCATCGAGCACCAGCACCGGCACGCGCAGCAGCGGGTTGTACGGCGCGATCTTGTCGGCATCGCCGAAGGTCGACCACGGCCGATGCTCGAACGGAATGTCGTAGAGCCTGAGCGCGATCGCGGTGCGGCGGACGAAGGGCGAGTCGTATTGGCCGATCAGGAACATCGGTTATCCTCCTGTACGGCGCATTGAAGCGCCGTTCGGCGCCGTTGTCAGCTCCCATGTTCAGGCGAGCAGCGGCACGTGCGCTGCGACATCGCGCGGCAGGGTGCCGTCGAGCCGCGGGTCCGGCGCGATCTCGATCTGGCGGCGATAGGGGCGGAAGCCGGAGCGCTGGTAGAAGGCCAGCGCGCGCGGATGATCGAAGCTGCAGGTGTGCACCCACAGCCGCGTCAGCGGCTGCGCCCAGGCACGGCGCAGCGCATGGTTCATCAGAAAACGGCCAGCGCTCGTGCCGATCAGCTTGGACGTCACGCCGAACAGCACCAGCTCGCACTCGGTCTTCCTGCGGAAGTCGAGCTCCAGCAGAGCCTCGTCGCCGCCGCCATGTTCAAGCGTATAGATCTCGACGCCGGATACGCGAATGGTGGCGGCGAGCTCGACATCGCTCATCCGCGTGCGCTGCGACCACAGCCACTCCCAGCCGACGCGGGCGTAGAGGTCGCGGTACCAGTCGAGATCGGGCTGCGCGACGCGGCGGATGCTCCAGCCGACCGGATCTGGCGGCAGCACCGGCGGTGCCACCATTTCCAGCGAGGTCACCACGGCCGCGATCTTGCCGGATGGAACGTCGTAGTGGCCGTCGGGGACAGACATGCCGCCTGCTACTCGCCCTCGTCGCTCGCTAGCACGCCCTTCACGGCGCGGGCCCAGCCGGCGAGCTTGCGCTCCCGCGTGGCCGCGCTCATCGCCGGCCGGAAGCGGTGCTCGAGCCGCCAGTTGTCGGCGAATTTTTCCGGCTCGGGATAGACCCCCGCATTGAGGCCGGCGAGATAGGCGGCGCCGAGCGCGGTGGTCTCCTGGATCATCGGACGGTCGACCGGCGCGTCGAGCAGGTCGGCGAGTCGCTGCATGGTCCAGTCGGAGGCAGTCATGCCGCCATCGACGCGCAGCACGATCGTCGCCGCCGACGCATCCGGCCAGTCGGCGCGCATCGCGGCCCACAGATCGTAAGTCTGGTAGCACACGCTCTCCAGCGTGGCGTGCGCGAGCTCGGCCGGGCCGGTGTTGCGGGTCAGGCCGAACAGCGCGCCGCGGACGCGCGGATTCCAATACGGCGCGCCCAGGCCGACGAAGGCCGGCACGAGATAGACCGATTGCATCGAATCGGATTTGTCGGCGAGCGGGCCGGTCTCGGCGGCATGCTTGATGATGCCGAGGCCGTCGCGCAGCCACTGCACCGCCGAGCCAGCGACGAAGATCGAGCCTTCGAGCGCGTAGGTCCTGACCCCGTCGAGCTGATAGGCGATGGTCGTGAGCAGCTTGTTGTTCGACTTCACTGGCGTCGCGCCGGTGTTGAGCAGCGCGAAGCAGCCGGTGCCGTAGGTCGACTTCATCATGCCCGGCGTGAAGCAGGCCTGGCCGATGGTTGCCGCCTGCTGATCGCCGGCGATGCCCGCGACCTTGATCGGGCCGCCGAACAGGTCCGGCGTGGTGGTGCCGAACTCGGCGGACGAGTCCTTCACCTCGGGCAGCATCGAGCGCGGCACGCGCAACAGCTTCAGCAAGGTGTCGTCCCACTGCCCGGTGTGAATGTTGAACAGCAGCGTACGCGAGGCGTTGGTGGCGTCGGTGGCGTGCACCTTGCCGCCGGTCAGCCGCCACAGCAGGTAGCAGTCGACGGTTCCGAACATCAGCTCGCCGCGCTCGGCGCGCTCGCGTGCGCCCGGCACGTGGTCGAGTATCCAGGCCACCTTGGTGCCGGAGAAATAGGGATCGATGATCAGGCCGGTCCTCGCACTGACGTCCGGTTCATGGCCTTCGGCTTTGAGCCGCGCGCAGATGTCGGCGGTGCGGCGGTCCTGCCAGACGATGGCGCGGTGCACCGCCTGGCCGGTGGCGCGGTCCCACACCACGGTGGTCTCGCGCTGGTTGGTGATGCCGATCGCGGCGATGTCCTTGGCCGCGAGCCCCGCCTTCTCCAGCGCGTCGCGGCAGGTCATCACGGTCGAGGTCCAGATGTCCTCCGGCTCGTGCTCGACCCAGCCCGAGGCCGGGAAATGCTGCGGGAATTCCTGCTGCGCGACCGCGGCGATCGAGATGTCGGAACGGAACACGATCGCGCGCGAGGACGTGGTGCCCTGATCGATGGCCAGCACGAAGGACATGGGGTTTCTTCCCGGGACAATTGACGACGTTGGGGCGACAAGCAAGCGGATTGAGCGGGGAAGGTCAAGAAGGTTGCGGTCGTGCGCCTCCTGCGCGCTGCAGGGACAGTCGACTCCGCTGCGCATGACTGCGCCCTCTCCCCTTGTGGGAGAGGGCTACACTGGCGGAAGCTCCAAGCTCACTCGGGTGAGGGGTTGGTGCCACATTCACGCTCTGAGTTTGCGGAGAGAGACCCTCACCCGGTTGCGCTTCGCGCAACCACCCTCTCCCACAAGGGGAGAGAGTGCAGCCGTCGAGTGGAGAGACGCTTACACCGCCGCAGTCGTGACGCCGCCGTCGACGACGATGGTCTGGCCGGTCATGAAGGTCGAGGCATCCGAGGAGAGGTAGGCGACGGCGCCGGCGATCTCGTGCGGCTCGCCGATGCGGCGGAGCGGCGTGGTGGCGCAGCGCTGCTTCAGGCGGGCTTCATCCTCCCACAGCGCGCGGGCGAAATCGGTCTTGATCAGGCCGGGCGCGACGCAATTGATGCGCACGCCCTGCGGCCCCCATTCGCCGGCGAGGCTGCGGCACAGCGCGAAATCGGCGGCCTTGGAGATGCCGTAGGCACCGATCACGGTCGAGCCGCGCAGGCCGCCGATCGAGGACACGATGACGACCGAGCCTTTGCCGCGCGCGGCCATCGGCGGGATCGCCTTGGCGCAGAGCCAGAGATTGCTCTTCACGTTGGAGGCCATGATCTTGTCGAAGGCCTCGTCGGAGATGTCCAGCAGCGGGCCGTAATACGGGTTCACCGCAGCGTTGCAGACGAGGATGTCGACCTGGCCGTAATGCTTGGCGGCGCCGTCGATCAGCGCATCCACCTCGGCGCGGCGCGAGATGTTGCAGGGAATGACATGGGCCTCGCCGCCATTGGCGCGGATGCCGTTCGCAACCTCCTCGCAGGCCTCCGCCTTGCGGCTGGAGATCACCACCTTGGCGCCGAGCTGGGCGAGCAATTCGGCCGAGGCGCGGCCGATGCCGCGGCTGGAGCCGGTGATGACGGCGACCTGTCCGGTGAGGTTGAAGGGATTGGGGGTCATCATCGCGTTCTCCCCGTCAAAGCGAGGAGCGAAGCGACGAAGCAATCCAGATTAGCGCGTGACGCCCTGGATTGCTTCGCTTCGCTCGCAATGACGGCTCAATTGACCAAAGGGGTCCGGGGCAAGCACCTGCCACGGAATGACATCGCTGGATCAGATCAACCCACCCGCCTCGCTGACGCGGCGCATGTGGTAGTCGGTATCGCCGAAGGTGCTCTCGATCATCGTCAGACGCTTGAAGTAGTGGCCGATCTTGGCCTCCATGGTCATGCCGATGCCGCCATGGAGCTGGATCGCCTGCTGGCCAACGAACTTGGCCGACTTGCCGATCTGCACCTTGGCCGCGGCGATCGAGGTGGCGCGCTCCTTGGCGTCGTCGAATTCGGCGGCCATGGTCGCGAACATCGACATCGAGCGGGCCTGCTCCAGCGCCACGAACATGTCGGAGGCGCGGTGCTGCAGCGACTGGAACGAGCCGATCGCGACGCCAAACTGCTTGCGCGTCTTGATGTACTCGACCGTTGTCTTGAGCGACTCGTCCATCAGGCCGACGGCTTCCGCGCACAGCGCGATGCGGGCCTCGTCGACGACGCGCTCGATCAGCGGCAGAGCGTTGGCGGGATCGCCGATCGCGGCATCGGCGCCGACTTCCACGCCGGTGAAGGCGATGTCGGCGGCGTGCAGGCCGTCCTGGGTCGGATAGCCCTTGCGGGTGACGCCCTTGGCGTCGGCCGGCACGATGAACACGCCGATGCCGCTCTTGTCGCGCTGGCCACCGGAGGTGCGTGCGGTCACGATCAAGGTGTCGGCGTTCTCGCCGTTGAGCACGACGAACTTCTCGCCGTCGATGACCCAGCCATCGCCCTTCTTCTTCGCTGAGGTGGCGACATCGAACAGGTCGTAGCGAGACTGCTTCTCGAGCTGGGCGAAGGCAAAGGTCTTGCTGCCGTCGATGATCCCAGGCAGATGCGCGGCCTTCTGCGCCGCCGAGGCGCCATGGCGGAGGAAGCCGCCGGCGAGCACGACAGTGGCAAGGTAAGGCTCGAGCACCAGCGCGCGGCCCATCGCCTCCATCACGATCATGGTCTCGACGCCGCCGGCGCCGAAGCCGCCGTCGTCCTCGGAGAACGGCAGGCCGAGCAGGCCCTGCTCGGCGAGCTTGGACCACATCGCCCGGCTCCAGCCGCCCTTTTCCTTCATGTACAGCTTGCGCTTGTCGAAATCATAGGCATCCGCCAGCAGGCCGTCGATGCTGTCCTTGAGGAGGCGCTGCTCCTCGGTGAGATCAAAATCCATGTGAGTTGCTCTCTCGAACGCGTGCGTTTGTTATGGGCGCCACTGTCGCCATTCATTCACTCCGTCATCCCCGCCTTGTGCGCAATTGCGCACTGGGGGCGGGGATCCAGTACTCACCGGCACCTGTGATTCATCACGACCGCCGCGGCGTACTGGTCCCCGCCTTCGCGGGGGACGACATCGGTGTGTGTTGAGCCAGCTCGGCTAAAGCCCCAGCACCGCCTTGGCGATGATGTTGCGCTGGATCTCGTTGGAGCCGCCGTAGATCGAGACCTTGCGGTTGTTGAAGTAGCTCGGCGCGATCTGCGCGGTCCAATCCATGGTCTCGTTGGAATCGTCGTCGCCATGGATGTCGTAGGGCGCGGCGAACGGACCGATCACCTCCATCAGCAGCTCGGTCGTGGTCTGCTGGATCTCCGAGCCCTTGATCTTCAGCACCGAGGACGCCGGGTTGGGCTTGCCCTTGCCGTGCTTGCCCTCGTCGGCGACGACACGCAGCTGCGTCAGCTCAAGCGCCTTGAGCTCGACCTCGCATGCGGTGAGCTTCTCGCGGAACGACGGGTCTTCCAGCACCGGACGGCCGCCCGCCTCGATCTTGGCGGCGAGCTCCTTGATGCGGCGAATGCGCTCCTTGGAGACGCCGACGCGGGCGATGCCGGTGCGCTCATTGCCGAGCAGGAACTTGGCGTAGTCCCAGCCCTTGTTCTCCTCGCCGATCAGGTTCTCATAGGGCACCTCGACGTCATCGAAGAACACCTCGTTGACCTCGTGGCCACCGTCGATGGTCTGGATCGGACGCACGGTGACGCCCTTCGACTTCATGCTGAACACGATGAAGGAGATGCCCATCTGCTTCTTCGCGGAGGGATCGGTGCGGCACAGGCAGAAGATCATGTCGGCGTGCTGGGCCAGCGTGGTCCAGGTCTTCTGGCCGTTGATGATCCACTTGTCGCCGCGGCGCTCGGCCTTGGTCTTCAGCGAGGCGAGATCGGAGCCCGAGCCTGGCTCGGAGAAGCCCTGGCACCACCAGTCGTCGACATTGGCGATGCGCGGCAGATACTTCTTCTTCTGCTCTTCGTTGCCGAAGGTGTAGATGACAGGGCCGACCATGCTGACGCCGAAGGCGAGCGGCTGCGGCGCGGGATAGGCCTGCAGCTCCTCGTTGAAGATGTAGTGCTGCACCGAGGTCCAGCCGGTGCCGCCATATTCCTTCGGCCAGTGCGAGACGCCCCAGCCCTTGTTGTTGAGGATGCGCCACCAGGTCACCATCTCGTCCTTGGAGAGATGACGCCCCTCGATCATCTTCCGCCGGGTCTCCGGCGGCACGTTGTCCTTGAAGAACTGCCGCACTTCCTCGCGGAACGCCTGCTCTTCTTTCGTGAATGCAAGATCCATCGGATCCTCCCGTTTGTATCTCGATCGTTCGTCTCGCTCCGCTGTCGTCCCTGCGAAAGCAGGACCCGTCACCACCGGCCGTCGTTTGGGAGCACAGGCGTCTGCCAGAATGCCTCAAGCGACATCACGCGGTATGGGTCCCGGGTCAGCGCCTCGCGAGCGCTGTTGCGCTCGCAGGCTTGCCCGGGACGACAGTTGTGGAAATCCCGCGCGAACGCGCGCGGGACGACAGTTGTGGAACATCCCGGGCGAACTCGCCCGGGACAGCTCGTTCTTACTGCAGCACCTCGAACAGGCCGGCAGCACCCATGCCGCCGCCGACGCACATCGTCACCACCGCGTACTTGGCCTTGCGGCGGCGGCCTTCGATCAGTGCATGGCCCGTGAGCCGCGCGCCCGACATGCCGTAGGGATGGCCGACCGCGATGGCGCCGCCATTGACGTTGATCTTGTCGGGGTCGATGCCGAGCTTGTCGCGGCAGTACAGCACCTGCACGGCGAACGCCTCGTTGAGCTCCCACAGGCCGATGTCGTCGACGGTCAGCCCGTGGCGCTTGAGCAGGCGCGGCACCGCGAACACCGGGCCGATGCCCATCTCGTCGGGCTCGCAGCCATGCGAGACGAAGCCGCGGAAGATGCCGAGCGGCTGCAGGCCTCGCTTGGCGGCGTTGGCGTCGCTCATGATCACGCAGGCCGAGGCGCCGTCGGAGAGCTGGCTGGCATTGCCGGCGGTGATCGAGAAGCCGTCGCCGCGCACCGCCTTGAGGCCGGCGAGGCCTTCAGCGGTCGTCTCGGGACGCGGACCTTCGTCCTGCGACAGGGTGATGTCCTTGAACGAGATGTTGCCGGTGGCCTTGTCGGTGACCGCCATCTTGGTGGTGATCGGCGCCAGCTCGTCGTTGAACTTGCCGCCCTGCTGCGCGGCCGCCGTGCGGCGCTGGCTCTCCAGCGCATATTCGTCCTGGCGCTCACGCGAGATGCCGTAGCGCTTGGCGACGATCTCGGCGGTGTCGATCATCGGCATGTAGACGTCGCCCTTGATCTCGAGCAGCGCCGGATCGGTGGCCTGGAACGTGTTCATCTTGTCGTTCTGGACCAGCGAGATCGATTCGCCGCCGCCGCCGACCGCGATCTCCACGCCGTCGAAGATCACCGAGCGCGCCGCGAGCGCGATCGCCTGCAGGCCGGAGGCGCATTGGCGGTCGATCGTGGTGCCGCCCACCGACACCGGCAGGCCGGCGCGCAGCAGCGCCTTGCGCGCGATGTTGCCGCCGGTCGAGCCCTGCTGCAGGGCTGCGCCCATCACGACATCCTCGACCTCGGCCGGATCGAGCTTGGCGCGCTTGACGGCTTCGCCGATGGCGTGGCCGAGCAGCGTCGCGCCGCCGGTGGCATTGAGCGCGCCGCGATAGGCCTTGCCGATCGGCGTGCGGGCGGTGGAAACGATGACGGCATCGGTCATGGGCGACCTCCTGTTGTTGTTACTGATGTTTGGTGTGAGACGCGGGTGATTGCTGCTGGCGCAGTTCGTGGCGCGACAGCTTGCCGACCGGCGTGCGCGGCAGCTCGTCGACGAACTCGACCGCCGCCGGCAGCTCATGCTTGCCGAGCTTGCCGGTGAGGAAGGCGCGGAGTTCCTCGACCGGGAACGGCGCAAAGCCGTCGCGCAGCTTGATGAAGGCCTTGGCCGCCTCGCCGCGATAGGCGTCGGGAATACCGATCACGATGACCTCCTGGACCGCCGGATGGGTGTAGATCGCCTGCTCGATCATCTGCGGGTAGACGTTGAAGCCGCCGGAGATGATCATGTCCTTCTTGCGGTCGACCAGGAAGTAGAAACCGTCGGCGTCGACATAGCCGATGTCGCCGGTCAGGAAATGATCGCCGACGAACGACTGCGCCGTTTCCTCCGGCCGGTTCCAATAACCCTTGGTCACGTTCGGCCCCTTGATCCGGATCTCGCCGACCTCGTTCACGCCGAGCACCTTTGCGGGATCCTCGAGCGACACGACGTCCATCTCGATGCCGGGCAGCGTGATCCCGATCGAACCGGGCTTGTCCGGGCCATTCTTGGGATGGGCGGTGCCGGGCGAGCAGGTCTCGGTCATGCCCCAGCCGCTCTTCAGCTTCATGCCGACGCGGCGCTCCAGGATGCGCGCGACCTCGACCGGCAGCGGCGCGCCGCCGGAGCCGACGCTGGTCAGCGACGACAGATCGCGCTTGTCGAGATCGGGCAGGTTGGCGATCGCGATCCACATCGTCGGAACACCGGGAAAATAGGTCGCGCGCTTGACCTCGATGTCGCGCATCACGGCGTCGAGATCGAAGCGCTGGTGCAGCGAGATCAGGCTGCCGAGGCGCAGCGAGGTCAGCAGCACCACCGTCAGTGCATAGATGTGGAACAGCGGCAAGACGCAGATCACGCGGTCGGAGCCGTTACCGTTCGCACGCGTCGCGCGGCCCCAGATTTCGGCGATCGACACCGCGGAGGTGAGATTACCATGCGTCAGCATCGCGCCCTTGGGCAGGCCGGTGGTGCCGCCGGTATATTGCAGCAGCGCGATGTCGTCGGGCGAGATCGATGGCCACGCCATAGGCGCAACGGCGCCATCGACGAAGGCGCGGTGCGTGATCACAGCGGGACTGTCCGGCAGCGCCGTCTGCGGCGTGCCGACTTTGCCCCAATCATCATCTTCGCAGACGATCAGGCGGTCGATCAGGCCCTTGGCGAGGAACTTCAGCGCGGTCGGCAGCAGCGCTGAAAGGTTCGAGGTGACGAGAATGCGCGCGCCGGAATCGCTGAGCTTGTGCGACAGCGCGATCTCGCCATCGAGCGGCGACAGGTGCACCACGCGGGCGCCGGCTTTGAGCGCGCCGAAGAAGTTGATCGGATGATCCGGCGTATTGCCGAGGAACAGCGCGATCGACGCGCCCTTGCCAAAACCGGCACGCAGGAACGCGGCGGCAGCCTGGTCGACGAGCGCGGCGAGCTGTTTGAAGGTGATCGGCCGATCGCGGAATTCGAGCGCGCCGCGGTCGCCGAACTCGCGCGCCGATTGCGCCAGCAGATCCGGCAGCGTACCGCGCGCGATCGGCGCGTCCCATCGGACGCCTTCGGGATAGAACTGTTCACCGGGATGGGTCATGCGAGCTCTGTGTTTCTTGCCGTAAGGCGACCCCGCTCTTTCCGTTCCCTCCCCCTTGTGGGGGAGGGTCAGGGAGGGGGTAGCCCCAAGCGAGACTGCCGTTGTGGACCCCCACCCTCGACCCCTCCCCGCAAGGGGGAGGAGCCGAACTGTGCATGAGGCGACCGTCAGGCTTCGGCCTCAAGCGGCCTTCCCCTGCGCCAGCGAGGCGAATGTCTTGCCTTCGTCGGCGAGCTTCTTCAGCAGCGGCGCCGGCTCCAGCGACGGGTCATTCGTCTCCTTGGCATAGAACGCCAGCCGCTCGGCGATGTGCTTCAGGCCGACGCTGTCGGCCCAGTACATCGGGCCGCCGCGATAGATCGGCCAGCCATAGCCATAGAGCCAGACCACATCGATGTCCGACGGACGCGCGGCAATGCCTTCGGCGAGGATCTTCGCGCCCTCGTTGATCATCGGATACATCATGCGCTCGAGGATCTCCTCGTCGCTGACGGCGCGGCGCTTGAGGCCGAGCTTGGCGAGCGTCTCGTCGATCAGCTTCTCGACATCGGGATCCGGCAGCGGCGCACGCGAACCGGCCTCGTATTTGTAGTAGCCCTTGCCGGTCTTCTGGCCGAAGCGGCCGGCTTCGCACAGCGCATCCGCGATCTCGCTCTTGATCCCGCGGTCCTTGCGCGAGCGCCAGCCGATGTCGAGGCCGGCGAGATCGCCCATTGCGAACGGCCCCATCGGCATGCCGAACTTGGTGACGACGGCGTCGACCTGCTGCGGCAGCGCGCCTTCGAACAACAATTTCTCGGCCTGCTTGCCGCGCTGCGCCAGCATGCGGTTGCCGACGAAGCCGTCGCAGACGCCGACCACGGCCGGCACCTTGGCGATCTTGCGGGCGATCGACACCGCGGTGACGAGCGCATCCGGCGCCGTCTTCTCCGCACGCACGATTTCGCACAGCTTCATGACGTTGGCCGGCGAGAAGAAATGCATGCCGAGCACGTCCTGCGGCCGGCTGGTCTCCGCGGCGATGGCGTCGATGTTCAGATAGGACGTGTTCGAGGCCAGCACCGCGCCCGGCTTTGCGTATTGATCGAGCTTGCCGAACACTTCCTTCTTCACCGCCATGGTCTCGAACACCGCTTCGATGACGAGGTCGGCGTCCTTGACGTTCTCGAGACCGACCTTGCCGTCGATCAGCGCCATGCGCTTGGCCGGGGCGTCAGCCGGGATGCCGCCGCGCGCCGCGGTCGCCTCCCAGTTCTTCTGCATGATGCCCATGCCGCGCTTGAGCTGCTCCTCGGCGGTCTCGATCAAGGTGACCGGAATACCGGCATTGGCGAACGACATGGCGATGCCGCCACCCATGGTGCCGGCGCCGATGATCGCGACGCGCTCGACCTTGCGGCCCTTCAAGCCCTCGGGCACGCCGGCGATCTTGGCGGCCTCGCGCTCGGCAAAGAACGCGTAGCGCTGTGCCTTGGACTGGTCGCTGGTGAGCAGCTTGAGGAAACCCTCACGCTCGCGCTTCAGGCCCTCGTCGAACGGCAGATCGATCGCATAGCCGACCGCGTCGGCGGCCGCGAACGGCGCTTCCAATCCACGCGACTTCTTGGTGATCGCGGCCACCGCACTGGTGAAGATCGAGCGATCGGCCTTGGCGGCCGCCAGCTTGGAATCGTCATCGCGCAATTTGCGCAGCGGACGGTTCTCCGCCACCACCTTGCGCGCGAAGGCTTCGCCGCCCGCTGCCGGTCCCTCGACGATCTCCTCGATCAAGCCCGCCTTCAGCGCTTCCGCTGCGCCGATCGGATCACCGCCGACGATCATCTTGACCGCGAGCTCGGGGCCTACGGCGCGCGGCAGGCGCTGCGTTCCGCCCGCGCCCGGCAGCAGGCCGAGCTTCACCTCGGGCAGTCCGAGCTTCGCCTCCTTGGTGGCGACACGATAATGACAGGCGAGCGCCACTTCGAGACCACCGCCCAGGGCCGTTCCATGAATCGCCGCGATGACCGGCTTGGGGCTGTTCTCGATCGTGCTCAGCACGTCGTTGAGCGCCGGCGGCTTCGGCGGCTTGCCGAACTCGGTGATGTCGGCGCCGGCGATAAAGGTACGCCCGCCGCAGGTCAGCACGATCGCCTTGATCGCGGGATCGGCGATCGCCGCCTTGACGTTGTCCAGGATGCCGCCGCGAACTGCGGCACTCAGCGCATTGACGGGCGGACTGTCGATGGTGACGATGCCGATGATGTCATGACGATCAAGCTTTGCCACTTCGCTCACGCTAGGCTCCTTGGGATGTCGTTTCTTTGCGGCCGGTTAACGCACCGGCCAATTCTTGGCTCTTCATTTGCGCAGAGTATCAGCCTTGCTTGCGTCTACCCGCTGCCGAACATCAATTCCGCAGTGCGAAATCTAATTCCACATCTTGACATCCAGGGTTATTTTGAAGCACGAGCGTTGTCAACGAGGCTCATCAATCAACAGCCGAAGACATGAAACGCCCAGGGAAGAAACCTGCGACCGATCGGAGCTTCGTCGTCGCGCTGGCGCGCGGCCTCGACGTGCTGCGGGCGTTCCGGCCGAATGACGGCCTGCTGGGCAATCAGGAAATCGCCGCGCGCACCAACCTGCCGAAGGCGACCGTCTCGCGCCTCACCTACACGCTCACCAAGCTCGGCTACCTCACCCCGGTGCCGCGTTTCGAGAAATACCAGTTGGCCCCATCGGCGCTGGCGCTGGGCTATGCCGCGCTCGCCAATCTCGGCATCCGCCATCTTTCCGAGCCGTTCCGCGAGCAGCTGATGCGCGAGACCGGCGGCGCGGTCGCGATCGGCGGCCGCGACCGGCTCAGCATGATCTATTTCGGCCAGAGCCGTCACGGCGTCGTCAACGTTCAACTCGACGTCGGCTCGCGCATCCCGATTGCAACTACGGCGATGGGCCGCGCCTACATGTGGGCGCTGCCGGACGAGGACCGCGCCGCGTTGATGCGGGAGATGCGCGAGCATTACGGCAGCCGTTGGCCGAAGATCCGCGACGGCATCGAGAAGGCCGGCGAGACCGTCGCGAAATATGGCTTCACGATCTCGGCCGGCGAATGGCAGGACGACGTTCATGCGGTCGGCGTCGCGTTGCGGCTGAACGACGGAACCGGTCCCTACGCCGTGAATTGCGGAGCACCGGCATTCCGCTTCACGGAAGAGCGCTTGCGGACCGACATTGGACCTCGTCTCGTCGCGATGGTAAGGAACATCGAAGCGGCGCTCGGCGGCCTCGCGCCGTCAACTAATCAAACAAGCAGCCCATCAAACAAAGAACTCAATAAAAAGCCGAAGCCAGGAGGAAAAGTTGCCCGTGTTGCCGAGGGTATCAGATAGCCTGCATCATCGCGGCCGGCTGGCGCCGCGTCCTGACCTGAACGATTTCGGGAGGGGCGAGACGAGATGACGCAGGCACAACTCGCCCAGACCAACGATCCGCTGCTCGCCGTCCGCGACGTCAGCGTCGTGTTCGGCGGCATCGTGGCGCTGAACGGCGTCTCGTTCGACATGCGCCAGGGCCAGATCCTCGGCCTCATCGGCCCGAACGGCGCCGGCAAGACCACCCTGTTCAACTGCCTCAGCCGTCTCTACCAGCCGAGCTCCGGCGACATCCTGATGGAAGGCCACAGCATCCTGAAGCGGCCGCCGCACCGCATTGCCGAGATCGGCATCGGCCGCACCTTCCAGAATGTCGCGCTGTTTCCCAATCTCTCCGTGCTCGACAACGTCCGCGTCGGCACACATGCGCGTACCTCCAGCGACATCATCTCGGATTCACTGCGTATGGCCTGGGTCCGGCGCAGCGAGAATTCCGTCAACACCAAGGTTCACGAGATTCTCGCTTATCTCGATCTCGAGGAGGTCGCGCACAAGACCGTGTCCGGATTGCCGTTCGGCACCCAGAAGCGCGTCGAGCTGGCGCGCGCGCTCGCCGCCGACCCGAAGATCCTGCTGCTCGACGAGCCCGCCGGCGGCCTCAATCACGAGGAAGTCTACGTGCTCGGCGACCTGATCCGGCGCATCCGCGACGAGCGCCATGTCACCGTGCTGCTGGTCGAGCATCACATGGGACTGGTGATGTCGATCGCCGACCACGTCGTGGCGCTGAACTTCGGCCGCAAGCTCGCCGAGGGCACGCCCGCGCAGGTGCAGGCCGATCCCGACGTCATCAAGGCCTATCTCGGGAGCAAAGATCAATGACGGCGCTGCTCAACGTCAAGGACCTGCGCGCCTATTACGGCCAGGTCCAGGCCCTGCACGGCCTCTCCTTCTCGCTCAACGAAGGCTCGCTGACGACCCTGCTCGGCGCCAATGGCGCCGGCAAGACCACCACCCTGCGCGCGATCTGCAACATGGTGCGCTCGACCGGCGCGATCGAGTTCGAGGGCAAGCCGCTCAACAACAGATCGACCGAGAGCATCGTGCGCTTCGGCATCGCCCACGTCCCGCAGGGCCGCGGCACCTTCACCAACATGACGGTGGAAGAAAACCTGCAGCTCGGCGCCATCACCCGCTCCGACAAGGCGGGCATCGTCGCCGACATCGAGCGGATGTACTCCTACTTCCCCAAGCTGAAGGAGCGTCATACGCAGCAGGCCGGCACCCTGTCCGGCGGCGAGCAGCAGATGCTGGCGGTGGCGCGGGCGCTGATGCTGCGTCCCAGGTTGATGCTGCTCGATGAGCCGTCGTTCGGCCTCGCGCCGCTGGTGGTCCGCGACCTTTTCGGCATCCTCGGCAAGATCAACCGCGAGGAAAAAGTGTCGATCCTCGTCGTCGAGCAGAACGCGCAGCTCGCGCTCGAGCTCGCCGACCGGGCCTATGTGATCGAGACCGGCCGCATCGTCATGTCGGGCGCGGCCTCGGACATTGCGAACGACGAGAACGTGCGCAAATCCTATTTGGGCTACTAACGGAGGCGGGACAATGGAGCTGTTCACCAACCAGGTCCTGGCCGGCATTGCGACTGGCGCGATCTACGCCTGCATGGCGCTCGCGGTCGTGATGATCTACCAGGCGATCGACCATCTCAACTTCGCGCAAGGCGAGATGGCGATGTTCTCGACCTTCATCTCCTGGCAGCTGATGCAATGGGGCCTGCCTTATTGGGTCGCCTTCGTGGCGACGCTGGCGCTCTCCTTTGCCGGCGGCATCGCGATCGAGCGCGTGCTGTTCAAGCCGCTCACCAAGGCGCCGATTCTGACCCAGGTCGCCGGATTCATCGCGCTGTACTCGATCATCAACTCCTTTGCCGGACTGACCTGGGACTTCACCATCAAGCAGTATCCGACGCCGTTCGGATCGTCGCCGTTCCTGGGCAGCCAGCTGATCTCGACGCACCAGGCCGGCATGATCGGCATCACGTTGCTGCTGCTGATCGGCCTGTACTTCTTCTTTCAGTACACCAGGGTCGGGCTTGCGATGCGTGCGGCGGCGGCGGTGCCCGAGTCGGCGCGGCTGGTCGGCATCAACACGTCGTGGATGATCGCGCTCGGCTGGGGCATGGCGGCGGCGATCGGCTCGATCGCCGGCATGCTGATCGCGCCGGTGGTGTTCCTTGAGCCGAACATGATGGGCGGCGTGCTGATCTACGGGTTCGCCGCGGCCGTGCTCGGCGGCCTGACCAGCCCGTTCGGCGCGGTGCTCGGCGGCTTCCTGGTCGGCATCTTCGAGAATCTCGCCGGAACCTACATCCCGCATGTCGGCAACGAAATGAAGCTGCCGATCGCGCTGGCCCTCATCATCTCCGTCCTGGTCATCAAGCCCGCCGGCCTGTTCGGCCGCAACATCGTGAAGCGAGTCTGATCATGAGCGCAATCGAGGACATCACATCCCAGGCGCCCGCGGTCGAGGCCGTTCCGAAGCGGGCCATGACCTTGAGCTCCGGTACGGCCTTCGTGATCGTGCTGCTGCTCCTGGTGGTACCGCTGTTCGTCAAGAACTTCATCATCTTCCAGATGACGATGCTGCTGATCTACGGGCTCGCCGTGCTGGCGCTGAACATCCTGACCGGCGGATCCGGTCAGTTCTCGCTCGGCAACAGCGCCTTCTACGCCATCGGCGCCTATACGTCGGCGATCCTGATGGAGCAGTACAATGTCAACTACGCGCTGACCCTGCCGGTCGCCGGCGTGATCTGCTTCGGCGCCGGCTTCCTGTTCGGCCAGCCGGCGCTGCGGCTCTCGGGCGTGTATCTCGCGCTCGCCACCTTCGCGCTCGCCACCGCGATGCCGCAGATCCTCAAGCTCGGCTTCTTCGAGGAATGGACCGGCGGCGTGCAGGGCCTCGTCGTCACCAAGCCGGACGCGCCGTTCGGCCTGCCGATGTCGCAGGACATGTGGCTGTATTACTTCACGCTGGCGATCACGATCGCGATCTACGTGTTCTCGGTGAACCTCTTACGCTCGCGTTCGGGGCGGGCTTTCATGGCGATCCGCGACAACGAGATCGCAGCGTCAGCCATGGGCATCGACGTCGCGACCTACAAGACGCTGGCATTCGGCGTCAGCGCCGGCATCACCGGCGTTGCCGGCGGCCTCGGCGCCATCGCCGTGCAGTTCGTGGCGCCGGACAGCTACACGATCACGCTCGCGATCTCGCTGTTCCTCGGCATGGTCGTCGGCGGCGTCGGCTGGCTGCCCGGCTCGTTCGTCGGATCGGCCTTCATCATCTTCGTTCCCAATATCGCCGAAGGCATTTCGAAGGGCCTGTCCGGCGCGGTGTTCGGCGTGCTGCTGTTCCTCGTCATCTTCCTCGTGCCGCACGGCTCGCGGCAGGTGGCGATGGTGGCGCAGCAGCTGCTCGGCAAACTCAGAAAGAACTAAGGAGGAACTCTTGCAGGTCGTTCAACAACTACGAATCGCCGCCCTCGCGACGGCGGTCGTCGCCTTCACCTCGGGCGCAGCACTCGCCCAGAAGAAATACGACACCGGCGCGTCGGATACCGAGATCAAGATCGGCAACATCATGCCCTATAGCGGACCGGCGTCCGCCTACGGCGTGATCGGAAAGACCGAGGAGGCGTATTTCAGGAAGATCAACGCCGAGGGCGGCATCAACGGCCGCAAGATCAACTTCATCTCCTATGACGACGCCTATTCTCCGCCCAAGGCGGTCGAGCAGGTCCGCAAGCTGGTCGAAAGCGACGAGGTCCTGTTCGTCTTCAACCCGCTCGGCACGCCCTCAAACTCGGCGATCCAGAAATATCTCAACGGCAAGAAGATCCCGCAACTGTTCGTCGCCACCGGCGCCACCAAGTGGAACGACCCGAAGAACTTTCCCTGGACCATGGGCTGGCAGCCGAGCTACCAGAGCGAGGGCCGCATCTATGCGAAGTACCTGCTCAAGGACAAGCCGGGCGCCAAGGTCGGCGTGCTGTTCCAGAACGACGATTTCGGCAAGGATTATCTGAAGGGCCTCAAGGACGGCCTCGGCGACAAGGCCGCGTCCATGATCGTCATGGAAGAGAGCTACGAGACCTCCGAACCCTCGATCGACGGCCACATCGTCAAGCTGAAGGCCTCCGGCGCCGACGTCTTCTTCAGCGTCACGACGCCCAAGTTCGCTGCGCAGGCGATCAAGAAGCTTGCCGAGATCGACTGGCATCCGACGCATCTGGTCGTCAACGTCTCGGCCTCGGTCGGCAGTGTGATCAAGCCGGCCGGCTTCGAGAACTCGCAAGGGATTCTTTCGGCTGCCTATGCCAAGGATGCTGCGGATCCGCAGTGGAACGATGATCCCGGCATGAAGAAGTTCTTCGACTTCCTCGCGCAGTATTATCCCGACGCCAACAAGCTCGACAGCTCGACGGTCTATGGCTACGGCGCCGCGCAAACGCTGGTGAAGGTGCTGCAGATGTGCGGTGACGATCTGACCCGCGCCAATGTGATGAAGCAGGCCGCGAGCCTGAAGGACTTCGCGCCCGACACGCTGCTGCCGGGCGTCAAGATCAACACCTCGGCCACCGACTTCGCGCCGATCGAGCAATTGCAGATGATGCGGTTCAAAGGCGAGAAGTGGGAGCTGTTCGGCGAGGCGATCAGCGGCTCCATCGAGTAATCGCGCATCGCCGCAGAAAGCGGTGCCGATCTCCACTGGCCCTCCGCGCCATCGGTGCGGAGGGCCTTTTCATATCTGGATCGGCGTCGAACTATTCATCTCAGGCTGTTCTTGCAGAGCACTCACCCGCCGAGATTGCGGCAACCTCTCGCAGTTGCACACCATATGGTCCGCCCAAGTACCGCGAAAACACGGCCCGTGCCGTGATGTCGCAACCACCCCGGTGCAGCTCTGCTATAGTTCTGGCCATAACAAGAGCCGCCATCAAGGCGGCCGCGACACGTCATCCAGAAACAACACGGGAGAAACGCACCATGATGATCACGCGACGGGCTGCCCTCGCCTCGGCTGCCGCCATTGTCCTCGCCTCAAGCTCCGCAATCGCCGCCGACAAGAAATACGACACCGGCGCCTCCGACACCGAGATCAAGATCGGCAACATCATGCCCTATAGCGGGCCGGCCCTCGGCCTACGGCATCATCGGCAAGACGGAGGCAGCCTTTTTCAAGAAGATCAACGCCGAAGGCGGCATCAACGGCCGCAAGATCAACTTCATCTCCTATGACGACGCCTATTCGCCGCCAAAGACGGTCGAACAGGCGCGCAAGCTGGTCGAGAGCGATGAGGTGCTGTTCATCTTCAATTCGCTGGGCACCCCGCCGAACTCGGCGATCCACAAATACATGAACTCGAAGAAAGTCCCGCAGCTGTTCGTCGCCACCGGCGCCACCAAGTGGAACGACCCGAAGGACTTCCCCTGGACCATGGGCTGGCAGCCCAACTACCAGAGCGAATCCCGGATCTACGCAAAATACCTGCTCAAGGAAAAGCCGAATGCCAAGATCGCGGTGCTGTATCAGAATGACGATTACGGCAAGGACTATCTGAAAGGGCTGAAGGACGGGCTTGGCGCCAAGGCCGCCTCGATGATCGTCATGGAGGAGAGCTACGAGACCGCCGAACCCTCGATCGACAATCACATCGTCAAGCTCAAATCCACCGGCGCCGACGTGTTCATGAACATCACCACGCCGAAATTTGCCGCCCAGGCAATCAAGAAGGTCAAGGAGATCGAGTGGAAGCCGCTGCATCTCCTCAACAACGTCTCGGCCTCCGTCGGCAGCGTGCTGAGGCCCGCCGGTTACGAGAATTCGCAGGACATCATCTCGGCCGCCTATCTCAAGGACGTCTCCGACCCGCAGTGGAAGGATGACGCCGGGATGAAACAGTTCCTCGACTTCATGGCGAAGGATTTCCCGGAGGGCGACAAGCTCGATGGCGGCACCGTCGTCGGCTACAGCGTGGCCCAGACGCTGGTGCAGGTGCTGAAGCAATGCGGCGACAACCTCACCCGCGAGAACGTCATGAAGCAGGCCGCATCCTTGCGCAACTTCCGCGCCGAGATGCTGCTTCCTGGTATCACGATCAACACCTCGGCCACCGACTTCGCACCCGTCAGCCAGTTGCAGCTGATGCGCTTCAAGGGCGAGAGGTGGGAGCTGTTCGGCGACGTGATCTCCGCCGACGTCGGCGGCTGACGACGGAACGCGGTTGAAACCGCCTCCTGCGGCCTCGCGCCGCAGGCGGCGCTCTCTCCAAGCATCTTTGCTGTCTTTGCCAAGAATTTCTTAAGCTAGCAGTTCAAAGAGAGGCGGTCATGCAGCGGCGGCGGTTACGCCGAGCGCACGGCTAGGCTATGGGGACTCGTCCGGAGTGTAACGAGTCGCCCATGCTGTGGGCGAATCCAACAACAAGGCCGAGCTCCAAGGCCGAGAAGGAGTCCCCACGTGACCACCGCCCTCACCCGCCGCACGCTCTCCAGCCTGCTCGGCCTCGCCTTGGTTGGCGCCGCTGCCGGCAGCGCCTATGCCGACAAGAAATACGACACCGGCGCCAGCGACACCGAAATCAAGATCGGCAACATTGTGCCCTATAGCGGCCCGGCCTCGGCCTACGGCTCGGTCGGCAAGGCGATGTCGGCGGTGTTCAAGAAGGTCAACGACGAGGGCGGCATCAACGGCCGCAAGATCAATTTCATCTCCTACGACGACGCCTACTCGCCGCCGAAGACGGTGGAGCAGGCGCGCAAGCTGGTCGAGAGCGACGAGGTGCTGTTCCTGTTCGGCGTGCTCGGGACCGCGCCCAACACGGCGATCCAGAAATACATGAACGCGAAGAAGGTGCCGCAACTGTTCGTGGCGACCGGCGCCACCAAGTGGAACGAGCCCAAGACCAATCCGTGGACCATGGGCTGGCTGCCGAGCTATCAGTCGGAAGCCCGCATCTATGCCAAATACCTCAACGCACAGAAGCCGACCGGCAAGATCGCGGTGCTCTACCAGAACGACGACATGGGCAAGGACTATCTCAAAGGTCTCAAGGATGGCCTTGGCGACACGTCCCGCGTGGTGCTGGAGGAGAGCTACGAGATCGCCGAACCCACGGTGGAGTCGCACATCGTCAAGATGAAGTCGGCCAATCCGGACATCGTCGTGCTGTTCACCACACCGAAATCCGGCGCCCAGGCGATCAAGAAGCTCGGCGAGATGAGCTGGAAGCCGCTCACCATCATCTCGAACGTCAGCGCCTCGACCGCGGCGGTGATGCGGCCGGCCGGCGTCGAGAACTCGCAAGGGGTGATCTCGGCCGCCTATGCCAAGGATGCCTCCGATCCGCAATGGGCCAACGACCCCGGTCTCGGCGCGTTCAGGGAGCTGCTCGCCAAATATCTGCCGGAGATCAACCCCGTGGATTCATCGGCGCTGACCGGTTACAACATCGCCACCACGATGGTCGAGGTGCTGAAGCGATGCGGCGACGAACTGACCCGCGCCAATGTCATGAAACAGGCCGCGAGCCTGAAGCAGTTTGCGCAAGGTGGCCTGCTGCCCGGCATCACGCTGACCACCGGCCCCGACGACTTCCAGCCGATCGAGCAGCTGCAGCTGATGCAATTCAAGGGCGAGCGCTGGCAGTTGTTCGGCGAGGTCATGAGCGGCGAGCTGAAATAGGCTCTGCACGGCAGACGGGCGGCGCCGCATGACCAGCCGCCGTCTGTTGTTGCGCTCGGTCTTCGATGCCGCCGTCGCCGCGGCGCATCCCGACGTCGTGTTGCCGGCATTCCTGCCGGCGGCTCCCAAAGGACGAATCATCTGTCTTGCTGCGGGCAAGGGCGCGGCCGCGATGGCGCTCGCGGCCGAGCGCCATTACCTGGACACGCTCGGGTTCGATCCCGCGAGGCTGACCGGCATCGCAACCACTCGCCACGGCCATGGTGTGCCGACCCGGCGGGTGAAGGTGATCGAGGCCGGACATCCGATGCCGGATGAGGCTGGGCTGAAGGCCGCCGACGAGACGCTGCAATTGGCGGCAACCGCCGAGCCCGGCGACTTGATGCTGGTGCTGCTCTCCGGTGGCGGGTCCGCCAATTGGGTCGCGCCGGTGAACGGGGTCAGCTTCGCGCAGAAGCAGCAGCTGACCCGCGCGCTGCTCCGCTCGGGCGCGCCGATCGGCGAAATGAATACGGTCCGCAAGCATCTGTCGCGGATCAAGGGCGGCCGGCTGGCGCGGGCCGGGCAGAAGGCCGAGATCGTGACGCTGGCGATCTCCGACGTGCCGCATGACGATCCCTCGGCCATCGCGTCGGGCCCGACCGTGCCGGATCCGACCACGCTGGCCGATGCCCGCGGCATCGTCGCCAAATACAAGCTCGAGGTCGACCCGGCGATCAGCCGGGCGCTCGATGATGCCGCCAATGAGAGCTGCAAGCCCGGCGATGCCGCCTTCGCGCGCGCCTCGTTCGAGCTGATCGCGCGCCCCGCCAGCTCGCTCGAAGCGGCCGTGGCCAGTGTCAGGGCGGCCGGCTACGACGTGCTCGATCTCGGCGCCGACCTCGAGGGTGAGGCGCGAGAGGTCGCGGCCGATCATGCCAAGCTGGCGCGGGAGGCCCGCGCGCTCGGCCGCCGCATGGCGATCATCTCCGGCGGCGAGCTCACCGTGACGGTGCGCGGCCAGGGCCGCGGCGGGCCGAACCAGGAATATGCCCTGGCGCTCGCCGACCTGCTCAAGGACATGAAGGGCGTCGCGGCGCTCGCCGGCGACACCGACGGCGCCGATGGTGGGGCGGCAGCGCCTCCGATCCGGCCGGTGCGCTTGTCGATGCCGAGGTCATCGCCGCGATGCGGGCGCAGAGGCTGGATCCGCAGGCCTATCTCGCCAACAACGACGCCACCGCGTTTTTCGCCGCGACCGGCGGACTGCTGCAGACCGGGCCGACGCTCACCAACGTCAACGACGTCAGGGTCATCCTGGTCGATTGAGGAGCGCGACTGCGCCCTTCAGAACTCCTCCGCGATCTTGGTCAGCATCGCCAGCAGCGCGTCGCGTCCATCCGGGCCCAGCAGCTCGTTGAGCCGCGCCTCATGCTTCGACACCACCAGCTTCTTGGCGCGGGCCAGCACGGCGCGGCCCTTCTCGGTCAGCATCAGGATGTGCGAGCGCCGGTCGTTTGCCGAACGCACCCGCGCACACAGGTCGCGGCTCTCGAGGCTGTCCAGCAGGGACACGAAGTTCGGCCGCAGGATGCCCAGGGTGTTGGCGATCTCGGTCTGGTTCCGGCCCGGATTGGCGTCGAGCAGCAGCAGCACCGAGAACTGGGCCGGTGTCAGCTGCAGCGGCGCGACGCAGCGCAGGAAGTCCTCGAACACCTTCAACTGCGCCCGTTTCAGCACATAGCCGAGCAGATCCGACAGCTCGCCGAGCTGGACCGCTTGCGTCTCGTCGGGCGCTACGGCAGCTTCCTTGCGGCTTTCCCTCTTGCTGACGGGCTTGGCGCTATCGGCCATCACGGTCCGCCAAATTCATCGCATTTGCTTCCATCCCTGGGTCTCGAATGCCGCAGCCGGAACAGCGGCCTTGAGATTATAATCGATAATTGTTATCCACTATATCAAACACGGGCAGCCCAATTCAACTGCCCCGACCTGCGGACGGCGCACGGCATCGCCCGCATCCGGTCACCACAGAGGGGAGCGTCCTGTCTTGAACACAACGATCTTGCTGTTCCTGTTGCAGGACGGCATTACCAACGGCGCAATCTACGCGCTGCTCGGGCTGGCGCTCGTGCTGGTGTTTGCCGTCACCCGGGTGATCCTGATCCCGCAGGGCGAATTCGTCACCTACGGCGCCCTCACCTATGCCTCGCTCGCTGCCGGCCAAATGCCGGGCACCGCGAAGCTCGCCGTCGTGATCGGGCTCGTGGCCTTCGCCTTCGACCTTTACGCCATGCGCAAGACGCTGCACGCGCCGAAGATCGCGCGCACCTTCGGCCTCAACGTGGTCCTTCCTGTGGCCATCCTGCTCGCCAGCATGTGGGCGGCGAACCAGCGCATGCCCGCCGGCGTCAGCCTGGTGCTGTCGCTTCTGATCGTCGCCAGCATCGGCCTGTCGCTCTACCGCATCGTGTTCCAGCCGCTCGCGCACACCTCGGTGCTGGTGCTGCTGATCGCCTCCGTCGGCGTTCACCTGGCACTGCAGGGCCTCGGCCTGCTGTTCTTCGGCGCCGAAGGCCAGCGTGGCCCGACCCTGCTCAATGCCACGGCGACGCTCGGCTCGCTGCGCTTCACCGGCCAGGGCATGGCGGTCTACGGCATCACCGTCGCCTTCATCGTCGGCCTCTGGCTGTTCTTCGGCCTGACCCTCTACGGCAAGGCGCTGCGCGCCACCGCCGTGAACCGGCTCGGCGCCCGCCTCGTCGGCATCCGCACCACCCTCTCCGGCCAGATCGCGTTCCTGCTGGCCTCCACGATCGGCGCGCTCTCGGGCATCCTGATCGTCCCGATCACGACGCTCTATTACGACACCGGCTTCCTGATCGGCCTGAAGGGCTTCATCGCCGCGATCATCGGCGGACTGATCAGCTATCCCCTGACTGCCGTTGCCGCACTCGTCGTCGGCATCGTCGAGGCGTTCTCCTCG
This sequence comes from Bradyrhizobium oligotrophicum, assembly GCA_050641875.1. GTDB lineage: Bacteria > Pseudomonadota > Alphaproteobacteria > Rhizobiales > Xanthobacteraceae > Bradyrhizobium > Bradyrhizobium oligotrophicum_B. The sequence goes on along the minus strand of CP192619.1, from coordinate 2,871,856 downwards.
TTCTACGCCTCGAACTTCAAGGAAGTGATCGTCTTCACGCTGCTGATCCCGGTTCTGCTGCTGCGTTCGCTCGCCGCGCCCGCGGTCGAAGAAGAGAAGGATTGAGCCGTGCGCGAGCGTTGGCCTCTCATCGTCTTTGCCGTCATTGTCGCGGCGATCCCGTTCATCCCGGGCATGCCGCCGTTCTGGATCGTGCTGCTCGACAATATCGGCCTCTCCGCGCTGGTCGCGATGGGCCTCGTTCTGCTCACCGGCGTCGGCGGCCTGACCTCGTTCGGCCAGGCCGCTTTCGTCGGCTTCGGTGCCTACACGACGGCCCTGCTCTCGACCCAGTACGGCGTCTCGCCCTGGCTGACCTTGCCGCTGTCGCTGCTGGTCTCCGGCCTCGCCGCAGTGCTGCTCGGCCTCGTCACGGTCAGGCTGTCCGGCCACTATCTGCCGCTCGGCACGCTCGCCTGGGGTCTCGGCCTGTACTACCTGTTCAGCAAGATCGCCTTCCTCGGCCGCAATGACGGCATCTCCGCCATCCCGCCGCTGTCGATCGGCAGTCTCAAGATGCTCGATCCCGGCACGATCTATTTCGCGATCTGGGCCGCCGTGCTGATCTCCGCGCTGCTGACGATGAACCTCTTGGACTCGCGCACCGGCCGCGCCATTCGCGCGCTGCGCCGGGGCCACATCGCGGCGGAAGCGTTCGGCGTCTATGCACCGCGCGCCAAGCTGCTGGTGTTCATCTATGCCGCCGTTCTCGCCGGCCTCTCGGGCTGGCTCTACGCCCACTTCACCCGCGCCGTGAACCCGACTCCGTTCGGCGCCCAGGCCGGCATCGAATATCTGTTCGTCGCCGTCGTCGGCGGCGCCGGCTATGTCTGGGGCGGCGTGCTCGGCGCGGCGATCGTCGTGATCCTGAAGGAGGTGCTGCAAAGCTACCTCCCGCTGCTGCTGCATGGCGAGGGCCAGCTCGAGACCATCGTGTTTGGCATTCTCCTCGTCACGCTTCTCCAGCTCGCCCCGACCGGCCTGTGGCCCTGGCTGACCGCGCGGCTGCCGTTCAAGCCCGTCGCCAAGGCGCCGGACACCACGATCAAGCTGCCCGCACGGGAGCGCTCCGCGACGACCCCGAATGTGCTGCTCCAAGTCGACAATGCGCGGAAGCAGTTCGGCGGCGTGGTCGCGGTCAACAACGTCTCTTTCGACGTCCAGGCCCGCGAGATCGTTGCGCTGATCGGCCCCAACGGCGCCGGCAAGAGCACGACCTTCAACCTGATCACCGGCGTGCTGCCGCCGACCTCCGGCAACATCTCGGTGCTCGGCAAGGCCGTCGGCAACGCACCGCCGCAGGACGTCGTCAAGCTCGGCATCTCCCGCACCTTCCAGCACGTCAAACTGGTGCCGGACATGACAGTGCTCGAGAACGTCGCGATCGGCGCGCATCTGCGCGGCCATTCCAACGCGCTCACCAGCATGTTCCGACTCGACCGCGGCGACGAGGCCAAGCTGCTCGCGGAAGCCGCGCGGCAGATCGAGCGCGTCGGGCTCGGCGACCAGATGCACCAGCTCGCCGGGTCTCTCTCCCTGGGCCAGCAACGCATCGTCGAGATCGCCCGCGCGCTGTGCGTGGATCCGATGCTGCTGCTGCTCGACGAGCCGGCCGCGGGCCTGCGCCACATGGAGAAGCAGCGCCTCGGCGCACTGCTGCGCGACCTCCGCGCCGGCGGCATGTCGGTGCTGCTGGTCGAACACGACATGGGATTTGTCATGGACCTCGCCGACCGCATCGTGGTGCTCGATTTCGGCACCAAGATCGCCGAGGGCACACCAGCCGCGATCAAGACCAATCCCGAGGTCATCAAGGCGTATCTCGGAGCCACCGCATGAGCACCTTGCTGCAAGTCACCGATGCCCACGTCTCCTACGGCAAGGTCGAGGCGGTCCGCTCGGTCTCGCTCACGGTCGCCGAGAACGAGATCGTCACCATCATCGGCGCCAACGGCGCCGGCAAGACCACGCTGCTCAGCGCCATCATGGGCGTGTTTCCGCTGAAGGGCCGCGTCTCGTTCCTGGGCGAGGACATGGCCCGGCTCGAGATCGAGGACCGCGTCGCGCGCGGCGTCTGCCTCGTGCCGGAGCATCGCGAGCTGTTCGCGACCATGAACGTCGAGGACAATCTGCAGCTCGGCGCCTTCAGAATGTCGAAGGCGCATGCGTCGAGAGGCTTCGAGCACGTCTACACGCTGTTCCCGAAACTGAAGGAGCGGCGCAAGCAGCTCGCCGGTACGCTCTCCGGCGGCGAGCAGCAGATGCTCGCCATGGGACGCGCGCTGATGGGCGCGCCGAAGATGCTGATGCTGGACGAGCCGAGCCTCGGGCTGGCGCCGATCATCGTCGCCGGCATCTTCGAGATCGTCGCCAAGCTGCGCCAGGAAGGCGTCTCGGTGCTGCTGGTCGAGCAGAACGCCAAGGCCGCGCTCAAGGTCGCCGACCGCGCCTATGTCATGGAGCTCGGCGAGTTCGTACTCAACGGCAAGGCCAGCGAGATCGCCACCGACGAGCGCGTGGCGGCGAGCTATCTCGGCTTTGCCGAGGCGGCTGCGAGCTGAGCCTGATGTCGATGGGGTGAGGCGCTGCTTCAGGAGGGCGCCTCCTTCGACAGCAGGAAATCGACCATCACGCGCTCCAGTGCCCGGTACATGTCGGTGCCGGTCGCCGTCAGGGCAGCCGCGCTGGCGCGCAGCGGCGATGAACGGCGACACCTCCGGCCGGGTGATCACGCAGCCGCAATAGGCTGACGGGCTGACGGTCGCCATGTCGATCGGCAAGGGATCGCCGGGCTGCATGCCCGCCGGCGTCGCATTCGCGACCAAGTCGAAGCCGCTGGCATCGGTGCCCCGACAACGGCCCGGCCTTTGCCGCGCTCGTTGAGGCGTGCGATCAGCGCATCGCGCCGTCGGGCATCGCTGTCGTGGATCGCAAGCTCGCGCACACCGGCATCGATCAGCGCCAGCGCAATCGCCGAGCCGGCACCGCCCGCGCCGATCTGCAGCGCACGGCAGCCTCCGGGATCGAAGCCCTTGGCTGTCGCCGCGCCGACGAAGCCGAGGCCATCGACCATGTCGCCGTGCCACCCGCCGTTTGCACCACGCCGCATCAGATTCACGGCACCGATGAACTGCGCGCGCTCGGTGGCCGTCGCACAGGCGCGGTAGCAGGCGAATTTGTGCGGGATGGTCGCGACGATGCCGTCGAGATTCCTGACCCGAGTCATTGCCACCAGGAAGTTCGCGAGATCAGCCGGCACGACCTGGACCGGGACGAGGATCGCATCGCTGCCACGCTCGGCGAACGCCTGGCTGACGCCGGCCGGCGCGCGCACTTGTGCGATCGGATCGCCGATGATGATGTGGAGTCTGGTGGCGCCGGTGGGGGCTGGGATCATGGCGGGCCTCTCGGAAAACTACAAAGATCATCGTCCAAATGGCCGAAGGCCGGCTCACCGAGCCGGCCTTTCATGATGTTGCTATGGTTGGCGATCTCACTTCGCCGGGACGTACTTCCCGTCCTTCACGGTCAGGATGATGCGGGCGCGGTCGTCGAGGCCGGAGCGGTCCTTTTCGGTGAAGTTGTAGACACCCTGGGAGGCCGCCAGGTCCTTCTCGGTCAGCAGCGCCTGGCGGATCGCCTCGCGGAACTCCGGCGTGCCGGGCTTGGCGGTCTTCAGCGCCACCGGGATGACGCGCTTGAGGATCTCGAACGCGTCGAACGAGTGGCCGGCGAACTGGCTGCGGCTGTTCGGGCCATACTTGGCCTCATAGGCCTTGTTGAGCTCCATGCCCGGCTTCTTGGTGAGCGCGCTGTCGTCCTGCGTCTCCGGCGACATCACCGGACCCGAGGCCATGATCACGCCCTCCGCCGCCTTGCCGGCGATGCGGATGAAGTCCATGCTCGCCGCACCGTGGGTCTGGTAGATCAGGCCGGTGTAGCCGCGCTCGCGCAACTCGGTCTGCGGCAGAGCGGCCGCCGTGCCGGAGGCGCCGACCAGGATGGCATCCGGATTGGCGGCAACCAGCTTCAGCACCTGGCCGGTCACCGAGGTATCGGGCCGCGCGAAGCGCTCCTCGTCGACGATCTTGATCCCCATCGGCTCGCCCTGCTTCTTCAGGTCATTGAACCAAAGATCGCCATAGGAATCGGAATAGCCGATATAGCCGACGGTCTTGATGTTGTGCGCCTTCATGTGCTCATACAGCACCTTGCCCATGATCGGCACCGGCTGCGGCATCACGACCGACCATTTGGCGCGCTCCGGCGTGACCGGGAACGGGGCGAGACCGAAATGCGGAATGCCGGCCTCGTTGGCGACGTTGGACACCGCGATGGTCGGCGGTGTAGTGGCCGAGCCCATGATGATGTCGGCCTTGGATTCCGTAACGAAGCGGCGGGCGTTGGTGGTCGCCGTGGTCGGGTCGCCGCCGTCGTCGAGCACGATCACCTTCAGCGGTACCCCGCCGATCTCCTTCGGCACGAATTCGAGCGCATTGCGCTCGGGGATGCCGAGCGCGGCGGCCGGCCCCGTGGTCGTGGTGGTGATGCCGATGGTGATCTCGCTGGTCTGCGCCAGCGCCGGAGCAGCCGCGAGCATCGCGATGACGCCAGCCGCCGCCAGATAGGCCTTCCTCATAAAATCCTCCCTCAATCTTTTCGGTTCAGCTCGTGATCCGCCGATCCTGTTTGCAGTCCCGCCCCTGTCCGGGGCGTCTTCCAGCACGACCGGCTGATTATGTGTCCAAACGTGATCATAGCATTGAACACGAGAAGATCACTCCTCACCAGTCGACCAAAGCACGACAGCGATTCATCCTTAAGACGGCCGCATGTCGCACCCATTTCCGCGCCTGAGACCATGATGCGCTTCCACGGAATCGCATCTTGGTCTCATCTTCTTGTTTGAGCATGATCTTTTCGGAAAACCGGTTTCCACTTTTCCGGATCATGCTCTAGTCCCCGAGAAACTTGGCCCGCATCTCCTCCGGGAAAGGCGCCGATTTCAGCTTGTCCGGGTCGGCCGGATCGCGCCCTACCAGCACCCGGGTCTCGAATCCTTCGATCGCCAGCGCCTCGCCCTTGAACACCTTGTGGGTGACGTCGAAGGACGAGCGCTTGATGCTCTCGATCCGGCTTTCGATCGTGATCCAGTCGCCATAGGTCGAGGGGATGTAGAACTTGGCGCGGGTGTCGACCATGGGGATGCCGACCAGGCCGTAACGACGGACGATGTCCTGCTTGGAGAACCCGGCTGCCTCGAACATGACAGAGGTCGCATCGTCGAACATCGCGAAATAGCGCGGGTAGTAGACGATGTTGGCGGGATCGCAGTCGCCCCACTGGATCTGCACGTCGCGGCGGTGGATGAACATGTCTTGGAAGCCTCACTCCATCGCCGATGGCGGTCCGTAGGGTGGGCAAAGGCGCATGGCGCCGTGCCCACCATTTTCAGCGGCGGTGGGCACGCTGCGCTTTGCCCACCCTACGTTTCTCTCCGTCATTGCGAGCGCAGCGAAGCAATCCAGGGCCCCGTCGGGACTCTGGATTGCTTCGTCGCTTCGCTCCTCGCAATGACGACGCACTTACTTCGGCGCCATGCGCAGCGAGCCGTCGAGGCGGACGACTTCGCCGTTGAGGTAGGCGTTCTCGACCATGTGCAGCGCCAGCGCGGCGAACTCGTCGGCGTGGCCGAGGCGGCGCGGGAACGGGATCGCGGCGGCGAGCGAGTCCTGGGCCTCCTGCGGCAGGTTGGCGAGCAGCGGCGTCAGGAACAGGCCGGGCGCGATGGTCAGCACGCGGATGCCGAACTGTGCGAGCTCGCGCGCGATCGGCAGGGTCATGCCGACGATGCCGCCCTTGGAGGCCGAATAGGCGGACTGTCCGATCTGGCCGTCATAGGCGGCAACGGACGCGGTGTTGATGACGACGCCACGCTCGCCGGTCGCCTGCGGCTCCAGCTTGGTCATGCCGTTGGTGACCAGACGCAGCATGTTGAACGAGCCGATCAGGTTGACCTTGATGACCTTCTCGAAATCGGCCAGCGCCATCGGGCCGTCGCGGCCGACGACGCGCTTGGCGACGCCGATGCCGGCGCAGTTCACCAGCACGCGCGGCTGCTGGCCGAGCGCCTTGACCGCCTCGGCGACGCCGGCTTCAGCGCCGGCGGCGTCGGAGACGTCGCAGACCACCGAAACGCCCTTGATCTCGGCCGCGACCTCCGCCGCCAGCTTGGCGTTCAGATCGAACACGGCGACCTTGGCGCCGTGGGCAGCGAGCTTGCGGGCGGTGGCGGCCCCGAGGCCGGAGGCGCCGCCGGTGACGATGGCGGCCTGATCCTTCAACAACATTGTCGTTTCTCCCCTGGATGCGTCGATCAGCCGGCGATGATGATGTCGTCGTCCGGCGTCGCGGCGTAGATGCGTTCGATCAGGTCCTTGCGGTGCTCCAGCATGGCGCGCTGGTTGATCGATCCCTTGTCGGTGACCTCGCCCTTGTCGATCGACAGCGGCACGCCGAGCAGGACGGCGCGCGTGATGCGCGTCGACGAGCCGGTCGCGGTCTGCAGGAATTTTGCGAAACGCTGACGGAAGGCCTCGATGATCAGCGGATCGGCCGCCGTGGCGGCGAGGTCGTCGAACGGCAAGGTCGCGTTGATCAGGCGGCAACCATCGAGATCGAGCACCACGATGGCGGCGATCTCGTCGCGGTTGATGCCGGCGATGATCACGTCGCGCGCCAGCGGCGCGCACGCAGCCACGAAGCGGGCGCGCAACGGGCCGACGGAAACCCAGGTGCCGCTCGCCAGCTTGAAGTCCTCGGCAACACGGCCGTCGAAATCGAAGCCGGCATTGAAGTCATCGGGATCGACGGGCTTCAGCGCGTCGCCCATCTTGTAGTAGCCTTCGTCATCAAACGCCGCGGCCGAGACCTCCGGCAGGCGCCAATAGCCCGGCGTCACGTTCGGCCCCTTGGCGCGCACTTCCATCTTGCCGTTGTTGGGAACGAGCTTGGCCTCGTTGCCCGACACCGGCAGGCCGACATGGCCGGAGCGGCTGGTACGCGGATTGACCGACATGAAGAAGGGTGCGGTCTCGGTGGAGCCGAGGCCCGTCAGCATCGGCACGCGACAGCCCGTCTCGGCCACCGAGAGCTCGTCGAGCTCGTTCCAGACATGTGGCGCCAGTGCGGCGCCGGAGAAGAACATCGCGTGCAGCCGTTGGAAGAAGGACTTCCGCAGCGCCGGGTCCTCACGGAAGTAGGGCAGCAGCGACTCATAGCCCTTGGGGACGTTGAAATAGACCGTCGGCGAGATCTCGCGCAGGTTTCGCACGGTCTCCTCGATTCCGCCCGGCACCGGCTTGCCCTGGTCGAGATACATCGAGCCGCCGTTGAACAGCGTCAGCCCGATGTTGTGGTTGCCGCCGAAGGTGTGATTCCACGGCAGCCAGTCGATGATGACAGGCGGTTCGTCCTTCAGGAAAGCGAGCGTCTCGCGGATCATCACCTGGTTGGCGCAGATCATGCGCTGGGTGTTGATCACGGCCTTCGGATTGCCGGTCGACCCCGAAGTGAGCAGGAATTTCGCGATCGTGTCCGGGCCGATCTTGTCGTGGACAGCAGCGAGGCCGGCGAGCAGCGGCGACGCAATGAGATCCGCAAGCATCGTGACCTTGCGGCCCGGCACCGAACCGAATGACGCCACGATCTCGGTGCCCTCCGGCACGTTCGCGACGAGCGCGTCGGCGAACTTGTCGGCGTCGTCGACGAAGACGAGGCCAGGCGTCAGCAGCTTCATCAGATAAGCGAGCTTGCCGTAGTCGCGCGACACCAGCGAATAGGCAGGGGACACCGGGCAGAACGGCACGCCGGCATAGAGCGAACCGAACGCGACCAAGGCATGATCGATCGAGTTGCCCGACAGGATCATCACCGGGCGGTCCGGCGACAGCCCGCGCGCGAGCAGTCCCGAGGCGATGTGCCGGCTCGCAGCCAGCAGCGTGGCATAGGTCAGCTCGCGCCAGCCCTCGGGCCCGACGCGCTCGGCCATGAACACGCGCTGCGGCGTGGTCTTGGCGAAGTGATGCAGCCGGTCGGTGATCCGCTGCGGATAGTCGCCGAGCGGCTGCTTCGGACGGAGATAGATGGTGCCGTCGTCGCGGCGGTCCACCGTGACAGCCGGATCATTGAACGAGATCGCGCGCAACGGATGAACACTGGCGCTGCGCGCCGTGTTGTCCGTTCCTCCCTGTGTGCTTGTTATTGTTGGTGCGGTCATGTCACGTCGGCTTCACTTTTGCGGTCTTGTGATCGAGGAAGGCGCGGATTCGATTCTTGGCCTCCTTGTCGCTCTGCGCGACGGTGGCCATCAATGATTCCATCAGCAGGCCGGTCTGCGGATTGGCCTCCGCGATCATCGGCAGCGCCTGCGGCACCGCGAAATTCGTCAGCGGCGCGTTGCCCGCGATCTTGGCTGCCAGCTCCATGGCCTTGGTCATCGAGGCACCGGCCTCGACGAGGTATTGGGCGAAGCCGTAGGACGAGCCTTCGGTCGCGGAATAGACGCGACCAGTCAGCATCATGTCCATCATGCGGGCGACGCCGATCAGGCGCGGCAGCCGCACAGAGCCGCCGCCGCCGACGAAGATGCCGCGCTGGCCCTCGGGCAGCGCGAAGTAAGCCGACGGCTCGGCGACACGGATATGCGCGGCGCAGGCGAGCTCGAGACCGCCGCCGATGACGGCGCCCTTCAGGGCGGCGATCACCGGCACGCGGCAATACTGGATGCGGTCGAACACGCGATGCCACATCTGCGAGTGCACCAGGCCCTCGGTCGCGTCGCGCTCGCGCAGTTCGGAGAGATCGAGGCCGGAGGAGAAATTGTCACCGAGGCCGTGGATCACGACGCAGCGGACGTCTTCAGGCAGGCTGCTGAAGCGCTCGCCGATGGCGAGGATGATGCCGTCATTCAGCGCGTTGCGCTTGGCCGGGCGGTTGAGCCCGATCGTCAGGACGGCGCCCTGCTGTTCGATCTGCAGCAGAGACGGATCGCCCGCTGGCGTGGCGGTGTCGGCGTTTCCCATCGCTTGATTGTGTCCTGTTCAGAATAGTTATGTTTTATAACGATCTTCGCGGGAGTCAATATGCGGCGCCCGACATCCTGTTGTGCGATGCAAAATGAGCGGCGCCGGCATGAACTACGCGATGCGGCGCGCGGCGCATCGTAAGGCGGGTCGGCGCAAAGGCAAATGACATGATGCGGCATTCCCGCGGCGGAATCACGCCCGGGGCTTGCTGATGGTCATCACCCTCTTGTGCAGAGGGCGCAGGGAAGGCCAGGCGCCGACTGACGCCTGCGGCCCGCCTGCGAAAAAAATGCAGGCGGCAGGTACCACAGGTGCAGCCGGACTCACCGGCGGATTCAATCGGTCGTCGCAACACTCAATGAGGAGGTTGCGATGGGTATCCGAAAGCGGCGATCAACGCGGGCGAAGCTGGGATCGATGGGTCGCCCACCAGTGGCGGGGCGTGCGGAACAGCAGAAGTTTTGGCGGGGGATTGCCGCCGGATTGAACAGCGAGAAGGCTGCGCTGGCTGCTGGATTGTCAGATGCTGTCGGCCCTCGATTGTTTCGAAGGGCGGGCGGCGTGACACCAGCGATGTTCAGATCTTCGGCGAAGCCGCTCTCCGGCCGACGCCTCTCTTTCTCTGAACGCGAAGAGATTGCCCTGCTGAATGCGCAGCGCCATTCTGTACGAGAAATAGCGCGGCGCCTCGATCGGTCTCCCTCGACCATCTCTCGTGAGCTCGATCGCAATGCGGCCACGCACGGCGGCAAGATGGCCTATCGAGCGACGGCCGCCCAGTGGCATGCAGATCGATCGGCCCGGCGCCCCAAGCCGAGCAAGCTTGCAAGCAACTCCGCCTTGCGCACTTATGTTGAAGAACGGCTTGCCGGCGTTGTCGTGCCTCCAGGCGGCATCCGGCGGAAGGCCGGTCGTGCGGGTTCGGACCAGCAACGGCGATGGGCAAAAGCCTGGAGTCCTGAGCAGATCGCCCAACGCTTGCCGATCGACTTCCCGGATGACGAGACGATGCGGATCAGCCACGAAGCCATTTACCAGGCGCTTTTTGTTCAGAGCCGAGGTGCGCTGAACCGGGAGTTGGCGGCCTGCTTGCGAACGGGACGTGCGCTGCGGGTGCCTCGGGCGCGCACGCGAAAGCGTAGCAAAGGCTTCGTATCGCCAGAGATCATGATCAGTGAACGTCCGGCCGAAGTCGCGGATCGCGCCGTGCCGGGACATTGGGAAGGAGATCTGATCGTCGGCTCCGAGAGCTCGGCAATCGGCACGCTCGTCGAACGCAGCACACGGTTTACAATGCTGCTGCACTTGCCACGCTTGCCGGGATTTGAAGACGGCCCACGTACGAAGGACGGGCCTGCGCTCTCCGGACACGGAGCTGAAGCGGTACGCGATGCGATCACGCGCACCATTATCACCTTGCCCAAGGAACTACGCCGCTCGCTGACTTGGGATCAGGGGACCGAGATGGCTCAGCACAGTGACCTCAAGATCGATACAGGCCTTCAGGTCTACTTCTGCGATCCAAGAAGCCCTTGGCAGCGTGGCACGAACGAGAACACGAATGGCCTGCTGCGGCAGTACTTCCCGAAAGGCACCGATCTGAGCGTCTACGATGCTGACGAGATCGCCGCTGTGGCCGCAGCGCTCAATTCCCGACCGAGAAAGACGCTGGGATGGAAAACCCCAGCAGAGGCGCTTGACGAGCTCCTGTCCGGAATGAAAACACTTGGTGTTGCGACGACCGCTTGAGCCCGCCACCCGGCCTTCCCTGCGCGATGGTCTTCACGCTTATACGCAGTCTCCCTGGTGCGCCGGGCTTGTTGGCCACCATGATCCGCGCGGCGCGTTGGCGCCGTCGCGAACGTAACACCGGCATCGGGGTGTCAGGACGCTGCGACTTCACGTCCGCGACACATCGTTCGTCCGCGCGCCCGAAGACACGCTGCGACATGATCGCGGCCACCGCTCCCCGCCCCGCGTGTCGTGACGATCGCGCGCAACGCCCCTCGGCTTGGGACGGGATGGGGTGATACAATCACGATTTTCGGAAATGCGCAAGTTATTTTTCTGAATTCCTGAAGAGCCGTATCGCATCGCCAGACGGTGCTTCGCTCTCCGTGGCGATGTCCCATCGTCATCCCGCGCCAAACGGCTGCTGATGCTCGCAAGGGGCCCTCCGGCCCGCAAAGGCTGGCGGCTTCGCAAATGAACGGCCGACAACGTCGCATTCAGCATGGTTTCAAAGCGCGCCATGTAGACCATCACCACACTTCCCAATGGAGGGGACCATGGTTTCGCTGAAGAAATCTATCGCAGGCGGCATCGCCGCTCTCGCCGTGACCGCAACCCTGTTCGCCGGTTCTGTGCCAGCCCAGGCGCATGACGGACGTAACGGGGCGCTGATCGGCGGCCTGCTCGTCGGAGCTCTCATCGGCGGCGCGCTGGCGTCGGACGCGCAAGCGTATGAGCCTGCGCCGGTCTACCGGTCCCACTACCGCGGCGCGGCGTATGACGGCTACGGCTACGAGGGCTATCGCTACGCGCCGGCTCACCGCTATCGCAACTGCGACCACGGCTACCGCGGGGCCTCGGATTGGGACGACGAGGATTAATTCTGCGCTCAACGACCCAACCAGCCAGAGACTCCGCCATGCCCGGGCTTGTCCCAGCCATGACGGAGCAGCCAAGTGGCCGGTTTGGTCGTCGTAAAGCCCAAGATCTCTTTTGGCATAGCCCTGAAGAGAAAACGGATCACCAGCGCATCCGCACACTCCGCTGTCGTCCCTGCGAACGCAGGGACCCATAACCACCGGCCTCCATGGGACGATGACTGGTAGCTATGCCTCACCGATGGATTCCGCGGTATGGGTCCCTGCGTTCGCAGGGACGACAGCGGTGGGTGAGGCAGACAGCGCAGCCTACAGCACCACGTGCACGTCGATGATGACGCGGTCGGCGTGCCGGGCCGCGGAGCCGACGAAGACGTGCTCCATCAGCCAGCGATACTTCTCATGGCCGGTCTCGAAGCGCGGGTGGGTGCGGAAGTAGATCAGCTTCGGATCGACCGGCTCGCCGCGCTTGAGCTTCTGCAACAGGTCGACCGGCCCGAAGCGGATGCCGCGGTTCTCGACATAGATGGTGGCGCCGTCGTCGGTCTCGAAGGCGTATTTGGCTTCGAGGTCGATCAGCTCGTTGGGGCGGATGATCTGGAAGTCGGCGCCGAAGTTACAGATCCTGCCGCTGATGCCCTCACCGGCGCGGCCGGGGCCCTTCACCTCGCCACCATGGATCGGGATGATCCGGCGCACGCCGATGCCGGTCTCGCCTGCGCTGGTGACGTCGCCGATCATCACGGTGAGGGTGAACACGTAGCGCGTCTCAAGGATCGGAGTCGTCATCAGCGGGCCATCATCTGTTGCGGCAGCCAGGTCGCGAGCAGCGGGAAGGCGATCAGGATCACCAGCCGGATCAGGTCGGTCGCTACGAACGGCAGCACGCCCTTGAAGATCGTCGAGAACGACACGTCCTTCACCACGCTCTTGATGACGAAGACGTTCATGCCGACCGGCGGATGGATAAGGCCGAGCTCGACCGTCATCACGATGATGACGCCGAACCAGATCGGATCGAAACCGAGATGCGAGATCACCGGGAAGATGATCGGCACGGTGAGGATGATCATCGCCATCGCGTCCATCAGGCAGCCGAGCACGAGATACATCACCATGATCAGGGCCAGCACGCCATAGGGTCCGAGGCCGAGGCCGGTGAGGAACTCCGTCACCTTCTGCGGCGTCTGCGTCACCGTCAGGAAGTAGCCGAAGATCAAGGCGCCGATCAGCACGGTGAACACGGCGGCCGCGGTGCGCGTGGCCTGCAGCAGCGAAGCCAGGATCTTCTCCTTGTTCAGCCGGCCGGTGAACACGCCGATCAGGAACGCGCCGGTGGCGCCGACACCGCCGGCTTCCGTCGGCGTGAAGCGCGGCAGGAAGGGCAGGCCGTAGAGGCCGCCGATCACGAACAGGAACAGCAGCACCGGCGCCCAGATGCCCTTCAGGCCCGCGATGCGCTCGCGCCACGGCGGCGCCTCGCCCTTCGGGAGAAAGTCCGGCCTGACGCGGCCGATCACCGTGATGGTGATCATGTACATGGTCATCGCCAAGAGGCCGGGGATGATGCCGGCAATGAACAGCTTGCCGATGTCCTGCTCGGTGATGATGCCGTAGACGGCGAGCACGGTCGACGGCGGCAGCATCGCCCCTAACGTGCCGCCGGCGGCGATGACGCCGGTGGCGAAGGATTGCGGATAGCCGAAGCGGCGCATCTCCGGATAGGCCACCGCCGAGAATGTCGCGGCGGTCGCCACCGACGAGCCGCAGATCGCGGCGAAGCCGCCGCAGGCGGCGACGGTGGCGATGCCGAGCCCGCCGCGCAGATGGCCGACGAAGCCGTTGGCGGCACGGAACAGCTCGCGGCTCATGCCGGAGTTGGAGACGAACGTTCCCATCAGCAGGAACATCGGGATCACGCCGAACGTGTAGTCCGTGACCGTGCGCATTGAGGTCTGGCCGACCAGCTTCAGCGCCGCCGTGCCGTTGACGAGATAGGCGAAGCCGGACACGCCGACGAGTCCCATCGCCATGCCCACCGGCACGCGCAGCAGCATCAGCGCAAACAGCGCAACGAAGCCGATGACGGCAACCGCATCCGTGCTCATGCGGCACTACTCCGTGGGCTTGACGTGAGGGTCATGAATCTCCTCGGGGTGGAAGATCAGGCGATAGGTCCGGATGGCGATCAGCAGCACCGCCGAGACGTCGCCGATCCAGGCGACGGCGAAGAACGGCCAGGTCGGCATGTGCAGATCGAAGGTGAGGACGTTGTCCTCATAGGTGCCGCGCACCTTGTCGAACAGGGTCCAGGTCTGCACCGTGACGACGAACAGCAGCACCAGCGTTGCGAAGATGTCGATCCAGCGCTGATAGCGCGGGCCGACATTGCCCCAGATGAGATCCACGGTGATATGGGTGCCGCGGTACGATGTCGCAGCGATGCCCCAGAAGATCAGGATGCCGAGCAGCATGCGCCCGATGTCGAAGGAATCGGGGATCGAATAGTTCAGCGTGTTGCGGAGCAGCACCGACAGGAAGATGTCGAGCGCGACGATGCCGACGAAGAACGCGGCGATCCACTCGATCCCATCGATGATCCGGTCCATGAAGGCGCGCTGCATGGCGTCCCCGTGTCAGAAAGCTTGGCGCTTATGGTGGATACGAAGCGAGCTGCTGCGCAGCGGTCGGTGGGCACCCTCGCCCCGCTTGCGGGGAGAGGGCTGGGGTGAGAGGTACAGGTCGAACGACCGACACCACCCGTGCGTCTGCCCCTCGCGCGCAGCCCTCTCCCCGTAAGAACGGGGAGAGGGAGCGCACCGTCCGCCGCGCAAGAGCTTGGGCATGAAGAGAAGCTACTGCGCCAGCGCCTTGTACTTGGCGAGCGAGGCCTTCAGCTCGGTCATAGCGGCCTCGGCATCGACGCCGGTCTTCTTGACGCCATCGGCCCAGGTCTTGAACAGCGGCTCGGAGGCCTTCTTCCACAACGCGGTCTGCTCCGGCGTCAGCTTGTAGACCTCCTGGCCGGACTCGGCCTTGATCTTGTCGACGCCCGCGTCCTCGAACTTGCCCCAGGGCTCGCCGACCTTGCCGGCCGCTTCCGTGTTGCAATTGTCGTCGATCGCCTTCTTCTGCATCGCCGACATCTGGTTGTACTTGTCCTTGTTCATGACGAACACGAAGGTCGTCACGTAGAACGGCGCATCCATGTGGTACTTCGTGACCTTGTCGACGCCGAACAGCACCAGCGAGCCCGCCGGAAAGGTGACGCCGTCAGCGACGCCGCGCTCGATGATGTCGCGCACTTCCGGCGCCGACGACTGCACATTGGTGCCGCCGAGCAGGGTGACGAAATTGGCGATCGTCGCATCGGCCGGACGGATCTTCATGCCCTTGACGTCCTCGGGCACGACGACCTTCTTGGTACGGGTGTGGAAAGCCGACGGCGTGTGGACGAAGGCCAGGCAGTACTTGACGTCCTTCATCTCCTTCTCGGCATATTTGCGATACCACGCGTCCAAACCTTCCGAGCCGCCCTTGGCGTCGGAAATCAGGAACGGCAACTCGCCGGCGCCGATGATCGGGAAACGGCCCGGCTGATAGCCGGGATTCACATAGGTGACATCAGCGATGCCGTCGCGCGCCATGTCGTAATGGTCGAAGGCCTTGCCGAGCTGCTGTGCCGGGAACACCTTGCCCTTGATGGTGCCGCCCGAGGCCTTTTCGACCGACGCGGCCCAATCCTCCAGCGCCTTCTGCAGCGGATGGCTTGCCGGCACCCAGTGCGAGATCTTCAATTCGAATGTCTTGTCCTGCGCGAGCGCGGGGGTCACACCCGCAGCCAGAGCCAACGCCAGAAGCGCCTTCCTCATCGGGATCGTCTCCTCCATCAGTGGGCCTTCGAGGGCCCTTTGCTTCATTGTTATAGCATATAACCATCATTGCAAGCGCCGCGGCGGACTTGCCGCCGCTGCACGCGCCAAGCGGAGCCTATCGCTTCGGCCAACGCAAGTCTGGCAGACAAAAGTTGCAGGCGCATGGCCATTTCATTAACACGTTAAGGATCTCCGTTGCACCCGAAATTGCACGGAGGGATCAACACACCACGAGATTGCCTCATGGGCGGACCGGACGCTGTGCGACGTCGCACGCGGTCCGTGCCGTCCTCGATGCGCAACGTTTCAAACGCCGGCGCAAAAGACGTTTGAAACTTTGTAGGCGGTGCAAAATCCGCACTGATGTCGTTGACTGCGGACATCGCCAGCAACGATCGAGACACGCATGAGCAGCGTCCCCGCCGGATTCGAACCGCATTTCCGCAAGAGCCCGTTCACCGATCCCTGGGAGCCGCTCTACGCCAAGAAGACCGACAAGGCCGTCATCCTCGGCCTGCGGCTCGCCCTGCCGCACACCAATTCGCGCGGGCTGATCCATGGCGGCCTGATCGCATCGCTGGCGGACAACGCGATGGGCTATAGCTGCGCCCAGGCGCTCGGCTGGGAGGTTTCGCTGGTCACGATCAATCTCGCCGTCGATTACATCGGCAGCGCCGGCATCGGGCAGTGGCTCAGCGTCGAGAGCGATGTCATCAAGAGCGGCCGCACCGTCTGCTTCGTGCAGAGCCTGGTGCTGGCCGATGACGCCGTGATCGCGCGTGCGAACGCGACCTTCCGGGTGGTGCCGAAGAAGGCGTGACGTCGTCAGTCGAAACGCCAGTCGCAGGTTGCGGTGATCAGGTCGATGAAGGCGCGCACCTTGGCGGAGAGCAGGCGGGAGCTCGGAAACACGATGTGGATGGGGAGCGGCGGAGGCTCGTATTTCGCCAGCACCCGCTTGAGGCGGCCGCCGCGCAGCATCTCCGCAGCTTGATAGGCCATCACCCGTGTCACGCCGCCGCCCGCCTCGGCATATTGGATCGCAGCGTCGGCATTGTTGGTGACGAACCGCGGGCTGACCGCAATCCGCAGTTCCCTGCCCTCCTTGGCGAAGCGCCATTCGTCGGCCGGGCCGAACTGGATGATCTGGTGCTTCGCCAGCGCCTCGGGCGTCCGCGGCTCACCATGGACCTTGAAGTAGGCGGGAGTCCCGACCACGATCGGGCGCATGCTGCCGACCTGGCGGGCCACGAGCCAGGAATCGCCGAGATGGCCGATCCGAACGGCGCAGTCGACGCCGTCCTCCACCAGATTGATCTGGCGGTCCTCGAGGCGCAGCTCGGCCGCGATTTCCGCGTAGCGGCTCAGATACGCGGCCATGACCGGACCGACATGGAGCCGGCCGAAGCCGACGGGCGCCGAGACCACCAACCGCCCCACCGGCTGCAGGCGCTCGCTCTCCGCGGCGCGCTCCGCCTCCGCCAGATCGGCCAGGATGCGGCTCGCGCGTTCGAGATAGCGTCGTCCGGAATCGGTCAGCGTCACCGAGCGCGTCGTCCGCTGCAGCAGGCGGACGCCAAGATGCGATTCGAGCGCGGCGACCAGACGGGTGACCGCCGATGGCGACAGCTTGAGCCGGCGCGCCGCCGGCGCGAAGCCGTTCAGCTCGGTGACGGTGACGAACGCCTGCATGGCATCGATGCGGTCCATGGGATTATTGCAGCATCTGCAACGATCCAATGTCAACTGGCCAGATTATTTCCCGGGGGATTCGGACCATATTGGCTTCACGGCGGCAGTCACTGCCGCAGCGACAAGGAGTCATTGCGATGACCCAGACACCCATCCAGGCACCCGGCGACGTCATGTTCTCACCCGCCGTCAAGGCGATCCAGGCGCGCAAGGGGTCGCGCGAGAGCTACGCGCATGTGGAGCAGAGCCGGGGCTTTCGCCGGGAGGTCGACGCCGATCTCGCCGGCCGCCTCGCCGAGGCCACGAGCTTCTATCTTGCCACCGCCTCGGCCGACGGCCAGCCCTACATCCAGCATCGCGGCGGACCGAAGGGTTTTCTCAAGGTGCTCGACAGCCACACGCTGGCCTTCGCCGACTTCAGCGGCAACCGGCAATACATCACCCAGGGCAATCTGTCGGAGAACCCCCACGCCTACATCTTCATCATGGACTACGCGCATCGCCGCCGGGTGAAGATGCTGGGGGACGGCGCGGGTGGTGGAGGATGATGCCCCGCTGACGGCCTCGCTGATGCCGAAGGGCTACAGGGTGCGGCCCGAGCAGGTCATCCTGTTCACGATCAGCGCGTGGGACACCAACTGCCCGCAGCACATCCCGCAGAAGTTCGACGCGGCCGACGTCGCGGAAGCGCTGGCCGTTCGCGATGCGCGCATCGCGGAGCTCGAGGCCGAGCTGGCGAAGTCGAAGGGCGCCGGTGCGCCCGCCGTCTCGTTCTGATGAATGCAAGACAACAGCGGGATTCCGGATGCAAGGCCTGCGGTCTTGCCCCGGAACGACGGTGTTCCTGACAGGCCTGTTCAGGCGGCCTCTGCCGCCCTGCCCCATTCGAATTCGGGGTAATACTGCGCCATCATCCGCTCGGCATAGGCGACGAGATTGGCAAAGCCTTCGGTGCGCCGGCGCAGCTCGGATTCGAAGAACGGCGTGAGAATGCCGGCGATGACGGCGAACGCCGTCGCATCGGTGCCGCATGGACGATCGCCCATCAGATAAGGCCGGTCGCCGAGCTGCACCGACAGCGCGCGCAGCGAGCGCGCGGCGAGATCGACGTCCTCGTCCGGCGCGTGGCGGCCGAGCCCGGAGATCAGATAGTTCTCGGCGACACGAAACTGCGCGTCCTCGCGCAGCTTCTCGCGCTTGTCGGCCGGCACGCCGTCGAAGAAATGCGCCGGCCCCTTGGCGAAGTTGACCGGATCGACCCAGCGCGCCCCGACCAGCGCGAAATACAGATGATGCTCGATCATGCGCTCGAATCCCCAGGCCTGCGCCCGTGCGCGCACATCGAGTCCATGATCGAAGTCGAAGCCATATTTGCGCTCGGCATGGGCGCGGATGAAGGTCGAATCGGCAATCAGCTCGCCGCCGTCATCGATGAAGGGCAGTTGCCCCTTCGGCGACGCCGGCGGCATCGCCCGCTGCTTCCGAAAAGCGAGGCCCGCCATCTTCAATTGCACCTCAGTCTTGGTGACGAAGGGGCTGATCTCCGGCAGGCCGAAACCCGCGCCCAAACCGAACAATGTGATCATGACAGCACTCCCGACTTCCTGAGCAGACGCCGGACGCTACGAGCATGCTGCTGCCACCATGGTGTCAGCAGCGGCAGTAGCGTGGTGGCAAGGCCAAGGCCATAAAACATCATCATCGACATCACCCCTTCAATCTCGTTGTTGACCCGGTATAAAGGCGGGCTGCTGCCAGCATCCTGTCAGCATCGGCGGGGGTGCTCGCCCATGCAGGACACACCATGAGACGCGCCGACCGGCTGTTCCAGATCATCCAGGTGCTGAGACGCACGCGGCGGCCGCTGACCGCCGACGCGATCGCGGCCGAGCTCGAGACCTCGAAGCGCACGATCTATCGCGACATCGCCACCCTGATCGGCCAGCGCGTGCCGATCCGCGGCGAGGCCGGCATGGGCTACATCCTGGAGAAAGGTTTCGATCTGCCGCCCCTGATGCTGACGCCGGACGAGATCGAGGCGGCGGTGCTTGGCGCGCAATGGGTCGCGGTCAACGCCGACCCGGTGCTGGCGCGCGCGGCGGAGGACCTGATGGCCAAGATCGCCGACACCGTTCCGGAGCGGCTGCGGCCATTCGTGCTGGAGCCGGCGAGCCGCGCGCCACGGCCGTGGATGCGCGAGCCGGACCGCATCGACATGTCACGCACGCGCTCGCAGATCCACGAGGGACGCAAGATCCGCTTACGCTATCGCGACGAGCAGGGCCGCGACAGCGAGCGCGTGATCTGGCCGATCGCGATCGGCTATCATGATGCGGTGCGCATCCTCGCCGCCTGGTGCGAGCTGCGCCGCGACTTCCGCAGCTTCAGGACCGACCGTGTCGTCGAGGCGGATTATCTCGACGACAAATATCCTGAAAGGCGCGAGGCGCTGCGCGCCAAATGGCGGCGCAGCCTGGTGTGGGAGGTTCCCAAGGATGTCTGAACCGATGTCTGGCGAGACTGACAGCAGCCCCTGTCAGAGCTGCGGCGCATGCTGCGCCTATTCGTCGAACTGGCCGCGCTTCACGATCGAGGAGGATGCCGCGCTCGACCTGATCCCGGCCGAGCTGGTCAACGAGCGGCTGTCGGGCATGCGCTGCGACGGCGACCGCTGCTGCGCGCTCGACGGCGAGATCGCGCGCACCGTGGCGTGCCGGATCTACGCGATCCGCCCCGAGGTGTGCCGCACCTGCATGCCCGGTGACGCCGAATGCGCGATGGCCCGGCGCAAGTTCGGGCTGGCCGTGCTCGCCTGAACCAAAGGCAAGTAAGACGGGACGTCAGGCCATGACCGGCTCGGGGCCGTCGTCGAGATCGTCCTCGAACGGCTTCATCACCGAGAGCGGCTTGGTCGACAGCGAGATCGGCTTGCGGCTCGAGGTCGCGCTGGCTGGACCCGCCCGACCGCCGCGGGACTGCGCATACAGCGCCGATCCGACCCGGCCGCCGAACTGCGACAGGTCCTGCTCGCTGCAGGTGGATGCAATCGCAAGCGCCAGCGGGTGAAGATGCGTGCGCCTGTAGCAGAACAGCGCCAGCATGGCCCTCACATCGGCGGAGACGCTCTCGACCAGCGCGGGCAGCCCGTTGGCGTCGGCACGGTAGAGCTCGCCGAGCAGTTCGTCGCCGACCGGGCACGAATCGCTGTCGAACGCATCGCGGCTTTGAAGCATCGGTTTGATTGCCATGACGCGACGATGCAGCGCGAATCGCTAATGTCCGGTTAACCAAACCGAACGGTCGTCCCACCCCCGGCTTGACACGGGGCTGCCGCGGTCGATGCGGCTTCGCCGCGACGCACCGTGACCGGACTCAGCCGTTCGCGGCCATGAAGATCGAGAGCCCGAATCCGGTGAGGTGATGCAGCGCCTGGTCGACGCCGATCAGGGTCCAGAACCAGGGGTGCTCGGTGTTCATGCCGAACCGCGACGAGCAGATGCCCTTGATGCGATCGATCGTGATGTGAATGGCGAAGTCGATTACGGCGACGAACCAGAATCTCGGCGCGACAATCAGGATCAGGACCATGGCGACGGCGAGATGGATCAGGCAGTGCACCAAGAGCGGCAGCGCCCAGCCCTTCCGCTGATCCTTGCCATAGGCCATCCAGGCGTTCTGCAGCACGAAGTCGCCAATGATGTGCTTGAAGGTCAGCAGCAGCATCCAGCCGACCAGCGCACCAACCGGAACCTGCGACGACAAAGAGGGAAAAGACAAAGCTGACGCTCTCGCTACGACTAATCCTTGGACGCACCGGGAACTGGAGGCGTTCAGCGCAATCTGATGAGAATACCCGGCCAATTCGACGCGTATGCGACGCTTATGACATCTCCGGTAGCGAATTGCACGCGAAAGGGAACCTCAAATCGCACTCTGCTACCCTTCCCGGCGATTCCGCCGGGGGTAAGGTTACCTGCGCCGCAGCGCATCCGGCGCGGCGGCAGCGTCATTCCGCGGCACTGGCCTTCGGCACCGACAGCGCCCTCGCCCGGATCTGCGCGATGGTCCGCTTCAGCGCCCCCTGTCCCGGCTCTGCCAGCGCAACGGCGCGCGCCTCGGCGATGGCGGAGGCGAGATCCGAGATCGGCAGGACGCCATCGAAGGTGGGCTTGGCCAGGCCATCGATGATGGCATGCCAATCGGCAAGACCCTGCCGGTAGCCGTCGCCCTGCCCCTGGATCATGGTCGCCGTCGCGATCACGGCCGCTGCCGCCGCAGGCTGCTTGTCCAGCGCGCGCGCGATCATGTGCAGCCACCGCTCGGCCCAGGCGCGCTCCTCGGCATAGCGCACCGACTGCAGCCGCCAGCGCCGCAGGCCGGCCATCAGCTTGAGACGGCGAATGGCGAGCGGCGATCGAACCGAGAAGCGGACCTTGATCCGGCGCCGACCCAGCCAGCCGACCTGCTCGAAGGCTGACAGCAACGATTCCGCCACGGCTTGCGGCAGCGCACCGATCAGCTCGTCGAGGCGGAACCTCCTGACGTCATCGCTCTCGCGCCCCCCGGGCGGCGCCCCATGTCGAGGCTGATCAATCTGAGCTGGGCGATCCGGATCGGGTCCTCGTAGGCCATGCGGGCGGCCAGCAGTTGCGCGATCTGAGACAGCATGCCGGCATCGACGTTCGATCTGCGCACGAAGCGCTTGATGCGATCGACATAGAGCTGCGCGTAGCTCGCGCCCTGATACTCCATCAGCAGGTGGATGCCATCGCTCACGGCCGGGACTGCGGCGTCAGGCAGGCCTTGAGGCAGAAAAGGCGGCTCGCCATCGTCGTCGCCGATGACGTCGGCGAACAGATATCGCAGCGAGGACCGGACGCTTTCCACTGGGCTTCAGGCTCCCCGAATCACGCCGGCTTGGCGACGGGCGCCGGCGGCGCAGCGGTCTGCTGCGCCAGCCGCCGCTCGAGCGTTTCGATGTTCTGGAACAGCCGGGCGCTGGCGAGGCGCAGGAAGTAGAAGGCGAAGGCGGGGTTCTGGACGTAGAGCTGCTCGACCTGGTCGTAGGAGACCGACAGGATCAGCCCGCCCTCGACGCATTCCAGCGTCTGCGTGCGCGTATTGGACGGCGAGATCATGCCGAACTCTCCGACGATCGCGCCCACCGGAAGCTCGATGCCGGATTCGACCAGGCGGAAGCGGCCGCTGACGATGTAGTACATGCTGTCGGCCTTCTCGTCCTTGTAGAACAGCACCTCGCCGGGACCGCATTTGCGCTCGGTCATGAACGGCTTCAGCCATTCCATGGAGAGGTCGCTGTTGACCGACTGCTTCACGTCGCGGACCAGTTGCAGCATCTGGTGGAGCCGGTAGCTGTTGAGCGGCAGCAGCACCCCGTGGAGGATCAGGACCGGATAGTTGTGCATCGGCACCGCGGTCGCGATCAGGACGATGTTGGTGAGGATGGCGAAAACCCGCAGCGGAATCATGGTCCGCATCGACAGCGTGGCGACCACGAAGATCGAGGCGAAGAGGCTGCCGGCGGCGCCCGCATGTTCGACCAGGTGTGAGGTATCCATCGGGATCAACCAGACTCTTGGGACGCAGGAGGGCGGACGCTCGGGTTCCGGCCTCCTTTTGCCTAATTTAGCGTGTCCATGCCGACCTCTGATATACGGCGAACAGACAACGTTTGAACCGGTATTTGAGCCGGTACGGAAAAATTCCCCGCTCGAAGTAGAACGGCTGGACCCGCCGGATGACGCTGCACAACCCGCATCGTTGACGGGATTCCCCCGATCGGGGCACCTTGACGCCGCCGCGATGTCCTGCGGCTCTGAGATCTGCGACTGACGCCCGCCAGCAATGACCAAACCGCAGCACCCCGCCCTGGCGGCATTCGTCACCGCGTTGACCGGACGCAACATGACCAGAGCGGCCTATGTGGCCGTGGCGCTCGGCATGAGCGCCATGGTGCTGTTGACGATGGACCCGGCCTACGAGGCTGGACGGCGCTGGATCATCGCCCTGCTGTGGGGATGCCTTGTCTTTTTCGTCGTCGAATGGGCCGCTCGGGTTCAGCAGGCGGTGCGGGCGCATCGCGCCACCGCCTACCTCATGTCGGGCCGGGGACTGCTGGACACGCTCTCCGCCCTCGCCGTGCCGGTCGCGCTGATCTCGGGCATGGAGTCACGCACCGCGTGGCTGCTGGCGGTCATCTGGGTGCTCAAGGTGATCCCCGGCGTGCCCGGCCTGCGCCAGCTCCGCCGGGTGCTCGTGGTCGAAGCACGCCCGCTGCTGTCGGTGCTGGTGCTGTTCCTGCTGGTGCTGTTTCTCGGATCGGTCGCCGAATACGCGCTCGAACACGACGAGCAGCCGGCCACCTTCGGCACCATCCCCTCCGCGCTATGGTGGGCCGTCGTGACCCTGACCACCACAGGCTATGGCGACGTGGTGCCGATCACGCCGCTCGGGCGGGTGGTCGCGGCCACGGTGATGATCTCCGGCCTTGGCGTGTTCGGCCTGTGGACCGGCATCCTGGCGACCGGCTTCGCCGCGGAAACCCGGCGCGACAACTTTCTGAAGACCTGGGAATCGGTCAGCAGGGTACCGTTCTTCGCCAGCCTCGGGCCCTCGACGATCGCCGACGTTGCGCAGATGCTGCGCACCATCGACCTGCCGCCGCGCGCCACCGTGATCCGCAAGGGCGAGCCGGGGGACTGCATGTATTTCATCGCCTCCGGCGAGGTCGAGGTCGACCTTCCGGGCAAGAAGGTCCGGCTCGGCGAGGGAGCGTTCTTCGGCGAGATGGCGCTGCTCGGGAACAACCTGCGCTCGGCCGACATCAGCACGACCGGACTGTCGAAGCTGCTGGTGCTGGACCTCGTCGATTTCCGCGTGCTCATGGCACGCCACCCCGATCTGGCGCAGAGCATCGATGCCGAGGCCAGGCGCCGAACCATGGAGAACAGGACATGACGACCGGACGGACCACCCAGGCCGATGACGCGCCGAGCATGCCGATCCTGACCATCGACGGCGCCCGCGCCACCGTCAGGCTCAATCGTCCGCGCCATCTCAACCGGCTGCAGCCGGAAGATCTCGGCGCGCTGCTGGCGCTGTTCGATCGCGTCGAAGCCGACCCGGCCTTGCGCGTGCTGGTCTTGACCGGCACCGGGCGGGCGTTCAGCGCCGGCTTCGACCTTGGCGCCATCGGCGCAACGCCGGCGGATACGGCCGAGGCTTCCAGCCCGGCATTCGAGGAGGTCGTCGACCGGCTGGAGGACCTCGCCCTGCCGACGATCTGCCGGCTCAACGGTGGGGTCTATGGCGGCTCGACCGATCTGGCGCTGGCCTGCGATTTCCGGATCGGCGTCGATACGAGCGAGATGTTCATGCCGGCAGCGCGGCTCGGGCTGCACTACTACCCGAATGGCATCAAGCGCTATGTGTCCCGCCTTGGTATCGACAATGCCAAGCGTCTGTTCCTGACGGCGGAGAAGATCGACGCGGCCGAGATGCTGCGCATCGGCTACCTCACCGGCGTGGTGACAGCCGATGCGCTCGACGCGGAGGTCGACCGGCTGGCGGCCATTCTGGCCGGCAACGCCCCGCAGGCCATGCGCGGCATGAAGCGCGCCATCAACGAGTTTGCACGCGGAGCCCTCGACGATGCGGCGGCTCGCCGCAGGCATCGGGACAGCATGAGCGGAGCGGAGATCCGCGAAGGTATGAAATCGTTTGCAGAGAAGAAAACGCCGAAATTCTGAGCGCAGCTATGCTCCGAACTGATAAAATTTTGCATGCAAACTGCTGTATCCAGCCGGTGTTCTGACACACGCTCAACGAACTATCGACCTAAAGCCCCAATTTGCGGTTGACAGCTTTTTGTCCGTGGCTAGCTTGAACCACGGGCGGAGACTTTCCACATGCAAGTGATGGACGCGTATTGGGGACGACGAGCTCTGGAGTACGTCGATGCGATCGAAGCGTCGAAGACCAGCGCGAGCGTGCTCTCCCAGTTCGAGAAGACGATCAGCGACCTGGGCTTTCACGCCTACATCATGGCCGGCGTGCCGACCTCGGGCCAATCGCTGCAGCAGACCATTCTCGCCAACGGCTGGCCGCGGGAATGGTTCGACATGTATGCGCGCGAGCAGTTTCACCGCTGCGATCCGATCCCGCGGCACTGCATCTCGACATTGAATCCATTTGCGTGGTCGGAGGCTCCCTATGACCGCGCGGACGAGCCCGGCGCGCATGAGGTGATGATGCGCGCGAAGGACTTCCGATTGAACGAAGGCTTCTGCGTTCCCATCCACTACGACGATGCCGTGGGCGCCGTCAGCCTTGCAGGCGAAAATCCGAATCTCGCTCCCGACGCGCGGGGCGCGCTGCACCTGATCAGCATCTTCACGCACAGCAGGCTGCGCGCATTGGCGCGCTCCGCCGCGAGCAACCAGAGCCGACGCCTGTCGCGAATCGAGGCCGAGGTGCTGGGCTGGGCGGCGCGCGGCAAGACCGCGTGGGAGACGGCGCGCATCCTCGGCGTCTCCGAACGCAACGTCCGGTGGCATCTAGAAGAAGCACAGCGCAAGCTAGCAACCAAGAACAAGACGGCGACGGTTGCGACCGCTCTTGTCAACGGCGAGATCTCGATCTGATCTGTCGTTTCTCCCACTGGATCAATTCGAGCGCATCGGCAATCTGCAAACCCCAATTTGATTCAGACGACCGGGGGTTTCGATGCCTGAGATTCATGTCGTTCGAAAAGATAATCGCGCTCTGTACGAGAAATATTTCGATTCGTATTACCGTCTGCGCCACGAGATCTACGTCAAGCAGCGCAAGTGGATGGCGCTCGATCGTCCGGACGGGCGCGAGATCGATCAGTTCGACACCGAGGATTCGGTCTATCTGTTCTGCATCGACAAGGGCCAGTTGATCGGCTCGATGCGCGCGGTGCCGACGCTGTTGCCGACGCTGATGAGCGACATCTTCCCGTATCTGAATCTGCGCGGCCCGATCCAGCGCCCCGACGTCTACGAACTGTCGCGCATCTTCGTGATCCCGGAGCGCCGCGGCGAGCACGCAGGCCCGCGGATCGACATGCTGCTGCTCACTGCAATCATGGAATACGGCATCTCGATCGGGTTGACCGGCTTTTCGATCGTGCTCGAAACCTGGTGGCTGCCGCGGTTCGAGAAGTGCGGCTGGAAGGCGCGGCCGCTCGGCGTACCTCACATGATGGACGGGATGTCGGTGATGGCCGTGCTCGTCGACTGCGATGAAACGACATGGAAGTCACTCTGCGAGCAGATCGGCCTGACGCGGCCAACCCTCACGTGGCAGGGGCTCGAAGACGTCAGCCGCCAGGCCCTGCCGGATATCTTTCTTCATCTTCGACCAGCCGCTCAGCCAGCGCAATGAGCTGTTCCCTGTGCCGCTTCAGCCTGAGCTTATGGAAAGCCTTCAAGAGGCGGTGACCAAGGAGCGTCGCCTCATCCACCTCGAGGGCATAAAGGTTGGACGGCGTGTTCATGGAATCCATCGCTGACACTTCAGGTTTCGAGCCGTGACTGAACCTTCAATCGAGAAGATCATCGAGCGTCTGCAATTCTGCATCGTTGACGCTCGGGCGATGCAACTCAAAATGTTAGAGAGAATTTTGTCAATATCATTGCTTGAAGCCCACGAGCTAAGGGAAAAGTGCGCGCCTAATTCGACCAACAGCAGCCATTAGCGCTCCTGCACCAACTCTCGCAACACGTCTGGCCCCCACGGCAGCGCGTCTCGATTGGCGCATCGCAGACACAAACTGTTGATTTCAGGGCGGCTTTCGATGTGAAGGTCGGACACGAGAGCGCGAGCATCGTTGCCGAAACGCACTCGCCGAACGTGGACGACACCTCGGCAAAATCATGGCGCCGCCGCCCGAACTGCTCACTGTTCAGCAAACTCGGTTTACAAAAATGGACCGTGGGGCGTCTCGGCCCCAGCGGAGTCCCGGATAACGGAACTCCACCGGCAACAAATACGCGGGCGCGAGCTACGGACGGGAAGTTATCTGTCGTGAAAACGGACCGTCTCGGCGACCGCGGCGCGGCTGGTGCGGTAGGAGTTGGCCTTGTGAGCGAGATCGGGATAACCGAACGAGATGCCGCAGACCACCTTGCGGTCGGCGCCGAGCCCGAAGTGCTGCCGCACCACGTCGGAGTGAAACGCGAGCGCCGCCTGCGGCACGGTGGCGATGCCGAGCGCCTGCGCAGCCAGCATGAAGCTGGTGACGTAGCCGCCGCAATCGATCGCGCCGTAGGTGCCGAGCGCCTCGTCGCTGTGGACGATCGCCACATGCGGGGCGCCGAAGAAGTTGTAGTTCTCCAGCGCCTGCCGGGCATAGCCAGCCTTGTCGCCGCGCGGGATGTCGAGCGCGTTGTAGAGTTGGAAGCCGCTCTCGCGCCGCCGCTCCAGATAGACCCCGGTGTATTCGCGCGGAAACGGGAAGTCGCCTGAGGATGGCTTGCCGCTCGCGGCCGCCGCATACATCACCTTCCGGAAAGCCTCGGTCGCCGAGCCCGACGTGATCTCGACCTGCCAGGGCTGGCTGTTGCACCAGGACGCGGTTTTCTGCGCCGCCGTCAGGATGCGCTCGATGGTGGCGCGCGGCACGGGCTCGGGCTGGAATCTGCGGCAGGAGAAGCGCGCGGCCATCAGCTCTTCGAGAATGATGATGGGGTCTGCGTGGGCGGCCACGGCTTTTGCTTCCATGTGATTGGCTCTCGTCTCGACCGATCTCGCGCCTCATGTGAGGAGCCGCGCAGCGCCGTCTCGAACCATGAGGCCCCGATCTCGGCCTCATCCTTCGAGACGCTGCTACGCAGCTCCTCAGGATGAGGGTCTAATTCCGCCCCTTGGTCGGCACCTTGTTGAACGGCACGTCCTTGTCGACCCGGATGTCGCCGGGCAGACCGAGCACGCGCTCGGCGATGATATTGCGCAGGATCTCGTCGGTGCCGCCGGCGATGCGCATCGAGGGCGAGGTCAGCAGCATCTGCTGAAACTGGCCCTGCGTCACCGCCTCGTCCGCGCCGGTCAGCACGCCGGCGCCGCCTTCGAGATCCATCGCGTAGGTTGCGATATCCTGCAGCATGACGCCGGCGACCAGCTTGCCGATGGAATTCTCAGGTCCCGGCCGCTCGCCCTTGGACAGCGCCGAGATCGCGCGGTAGCTCGTGTATTTCAGCCCGCTTGCCTTGACCGCCCACGACGCCAGTTTCGAGCGCGTGGCGCGATCGTCGATGGCGAGTCCGCTCTCGGTCATCAGATTGGCGCAGAACTCGAACATCTCGGGGAAGCCGGTGGCGAGCCGCGCGCCGATCGACATGCGCTCGTTCATCAGCGTCGTCAGCGACACGTTCCAGCCGTCGCCGACGGAGCCGAGCCGCTGGCTGTCCGGGATCACCACGTCGGTGAAATAGACCTCGTTGAACTCCTGCATGCCGTTAGCCTGCTTGATCGGGCGGACCTCGACGCCCGGGCTCTTCATGTCCAGGAAGAACATCGTCAGGCCCTTGTGCTTGGGCACGTTGGGATCGGTGCGCGTGATCAGCAGGCCGTAGTCGGAGTAATGCGCACCCGAGGTCCAGATCTTCTGACCGTTGATCACCCAGTCATCGCCGCGCCTCTCGGCGCGGGTGCGCAGGCCCGCGACGTCGGAGCCGCCCGCCGGCTCGGAGAACAGCTGGCACCAGATCTCCTCGCCGGAGGCGAGCTTGGGCAGATAGCGCCGCTTGTGCTCCTCGCTGCCATAGGCCATCACGGTCGGACCGCACATGCCCTCGCCGATCTGGAACGGCTGCGTCAGCTTGCCGTAGACGCCCTCCTCCTGCTGCCAGATCACGCGCTCGATCGGCGTGGCACCGCGGCCGCCATACTCCTTCGGCCAGTGCAGGCAGGCCCAGCCGGCAGCGGACTTCTTCTTCTGCCAGGCCTTGCCGACCTCGACGATGTCGGCATGCTTGAGCCGGATGCGGCCGAGCGAGGAGCTCGCGAGCTCCTCCTCGAGCTCCTTCGGCGCGTTGGCCGCGACCCAGGCGCGCGCGGTCTCGCGAAAGGCGGCTTCCTGCGGGGTATCGTCGAAGTTCATCTTCGTTATCCTTTTGCGTCGTCATTCCGGGGCGAGGCCGCAGGCCTCGAACCCGGAATCTCGATCTAATAACCTCTGGATTCCGGGCTCGCTCGCTTCGCGAGCGCCCCGGAATGACATCGTTTTAGGCCCGCCCCTTGGTCGGCACCTGGTTGAACGGCAGGTCCTTGTCGACTCGGATATCCCCAGGCAAACCCAGCACGCGCTCCGCGATGATGTTGCGCATGATCTCGTCGGTGCCGCCTTCGACGCGGGTGCCGGGCGCGCGCAGCAGCATCGCCTGGAATTTACCGGCGAGCTCGGCCTCGGGACCGCTGGAGCACGCCGGCGGCGCCTTGCAGGTCCAGCGCGTAGGCCGCGACGTCCTGGATCATCGGTCCAGCGACCAGTTTGCCGATCGAGTTCTCAGGTCCCGGCCGCTCGCCCTTCGACAGCGCCGAGATGGCGCGGACGCTGGTGTATTTCAGCCCGCTCGCCTTCACGGCCCAGCTCGCGAGCCTCGAGCGCACGTTGCGGTCCTCGATCGCGGGACGATCGTCCAGCATCAGGTTGGAGCAGAAGTCGAACAGCTCCGGGAAGCCGGTGGCGACGCCGGCGCCGATCGACATGCGTTCGTTCATCAAGGTGGTGAGCGCGACGTTCCAGCCGTCATTGACCGCGCCGAGACGCTGCGAGTCCGGGATCACGACGTCGGTGAAATAGACCTCGTTGAAATCCGAGTGCCCGCTCGCCTGCTTGATCGGCCGGACCTCGACACCAGGGCTCCTCATGTCCAGGAAGAACATGGTGAGGCCCTTGTGCTTCGGCACGGTCGGATCGGTGCGCGTCAGCAGGATGCCGTAGTCGGAATAATGCGCGCCCGAGGTCCAGATCTTCTGGCCGTTGATCACCCAGTCGTCGCCGCGCCTCTCCGCACGGGTGCGCAAGCCGGCGACGTCGGAGCCGCCGGCCGGCTCGGAGAAAAGCTGGCACCATACCTTCTCGCCCGAGGCCAGCGGCGGCAGATACTGCCGCTTATGCGCCTCCGAGGCATAGGCCATCATGGTCGGCCCGCACATGCCGTGGCCGATGATGAACATGCCGGACAGCTTGCCGTAAGGCCCCTCCTCCTGCTGCCAGATCACGCGCTCGATCGGCGAGGCACCGCGGCCGCCATACTCCTTCGGCCAGTGCAGGCAGGCCCAGCCGGCATCGGCCTTCTTCTTCTGCCACGCCTTGGCGACCTCGAGAATGTTGGCGTTCTTCAGCGCGGTGCGGCCGAGCGAGGACGCGCGCAGCTCGTCCTCATATTGCTTCGGCGCATTGGCGGCGATCCAGGCCCGCGCCTGGCTGCGAAACGCCGCCTCCTGCGGGGTGTCATCGAAATTCATGGTTCAAACCCTGCTCTGGTAGCGATTGTCAGGTCAGTCTCACCACCGTCATTGCGAGCGAAGCGAAGCAATCCAGACTTTCTTTCCGGCCCTGGATTGCTTCGTCGCCTTCGGCTCCTCGCAATGACGACAAACATTCATGCGTGCGACTCACGCCACATTGCGCTTGCGCATCCGCTCGATCAGCTGGTCTTCCCAATACGAAAGACTGCCGAGACCGAGCGCCAGCGCGTTGGCGCGGCGGTAGTACATGTGGCAGTCGAACTCCCAGGTGAAGCCCATGCCGCCATGAACCTGGATGTTGTTCTTGGCGCAGTGCTGGAACGCCTGCGTCGCGCTGATGCGCGCTGAGGCCGCGGCTTCAGGCAGCTCCGGGGCGTTGGTCGAGAGCGCCCACGCGCCGTAATAGGAATTCGAGCGCGCCAGGGTCGCAGACACATACATGTCGGCCAGCATATGCTTGACCGCCTGGAACGAGCCGATCGGACGGCCGAAGGCGATGCGATCGAGCGCGTAGTCGCGGCCCATCTCCAGCGCACGATCCGAGCCGCCGACCTGCTCGAAGGCGGTCAGCACCGCGGCGCGATCGAGCACCTGGGTGATGATGCTCCAACCCTCGCCGGCGGCGCCCAGCGGCTCCGCCTTGCAGTTCTTGAAGGTGAGCTCGGCTTGGCCGCGCGTCGGATCGAGATTGGTCAGCGCCTTGGTCTCGACGCCGCCCGCCTCGGTGTCGACCAGGAACAGCGAGATGTCGCTGTCGCGGCCGGTCGAGCCGGTACGCGCGGCAACGATGATGAGATCGGCGATGGCGCCGTCGGCGACCGGCCTCTTGGTGCCGTTGAGCACGCCGTTGGCGGCTTCGAGCTTGATCGCTTTCGGCGACGGATTGCCGGTGCCCTCGAACAATGCCAAGGTGCCGATCACCTCGCCATTGGCGATCTTCGGCAGCCAGGCTTGCTTCTGCGCATCGTTGCCGGCGAGCATCAGCGCCTCCGCGGCAAGATACACGGTCGACGAGAACGGCACCGGCGCCAGCGCGCGGCCGACCTCCTCGGCGATCACGCAGAGCTCGAGATGGCCGGCGCCCGCGCCGCCATATTCCTCGGGAATGGCGACGCCGAGAAAGCCCATCTCGGCAAAACCCTTCCACAGCGCGCGGTCATACGGCTCCTTGCCGTCGAGCACGACACGCACCGCCTTGGGCGGACACTTCTCGGCGAGGAATTTCCGCGCCTGGTCGCGCAGCTGTTTCTGGTCGTCGGAGAAATCGAAGTTCATGGCCTCACCTGCTTCCTGGTCGTCATTCCGGGGCGATGCGCAGCATCGAACCCGGACTCTCGATCTGACTCACCTCTGGATTCCGGGTTCACTCGCTTCGCGAGTGCCCCGGAATGACGGTCACAAAATCTCGCATCACAGCACGATAACATCGCTGTCGGGCGTTTCGGCGTAGAGCCGCTCCACCAGCGCGGCGCGGCGTTCGAGGCCGGCGCGCTGGTTGATGTAGCCCTTGTCGGTCAGTTCATGGCCGTCGATCGAGGGCGGCTCGACCATCAGCATGGCGCGGCCGATGCGCCGGCTGCTCGCGCCCTCGCACTCCCGGTTATGGGCTTCGAGTCCGCGGCGGACGCAGTCGATGACTGCGGGATGCTTCACCACATCCTCGAAGGTCGCATCGGGATTGCCGACCAACTGGCGACAGGCGTGAAGATTGGGCCAGGCCAGGAGACCGACATATTCGCGGTCCTGCCCGGTCACCAGCGCATCGTGGATCGCCGGCGTTGCGGCTGCGATTGCATCGGTGCGCAGCGACCCGACATGAACGAAGGTGCCGGTCGTGAGCTTGAAATCCTCGACCACGCGGCCGGCGAAGATGATGCCTTGCGCCGGATCACTGGGATCGACGAAGACGCCGGCGTCGCCGATGCAGTAGAAGCCTTCCTCGTCGAACGCCTTCTTCGTCAGCTCGGGCTGACCGAAATAGCCGGGCATCACGTTGATACCGCGCAGGCGCAGCTCGTACTTGTCACCGGTCGGGACCATCTTCAGCTCGACGCCGGGGAACGGCAGGCCGATCAGGCCGACGCGCTCGGTGTTCCAATAGGTGCCGGTCGAGGTCGGCGCGGTCTCGGTCGAGCCCCAGCCGGTGTAGAACACGATGCGCTCGCCGGTGGTCTTCACCGCCAGCGCCTGCATGCGCTCATAGAGATCATCCGGCAGCCGCGCGCCGCCATAGGCCATGATGCCCAGATCCTTGAAGAAGGAGCGGCACAGCGCGTCGTCCTTTTCCATCGCCGCCGCGAGCGCGGCATAGCCGGCGGGAACGTTGGCGTAATAGGTCGGCGAGACCTCCCGCAGATTCTTGATCGTCTCGTCGAACATGCCGGGCATGGGCCGGCCGTCGTCGATGTACAGCGTGCCGCCTTCGATCAGCAGCGGATTGAACAGCGCATTGCCGCCCATGGTGTGATTCCACGGCATCCAGTCGAGCACGGTGGAGATCGGCGCGTCAGGCCCGCGCGGGCGCGTCTGCATCATCATCGCGGCGTTGGCGCACATCATGCGCTGGGTGTTGACGACCGCCTTGGGCATGCCGGTCGAGCCGGAGGTGAACAACAGCTTGCCGACGGTATCAGGCGTGATCTGCGCGATCGAGGCTTCCACCTCCGATGTCACCGGCGTCGCGGCGAGGTCGGTGAAGCTGATACTTGGGATGCCCTCGCACGGACGCGCGACGTGGATCACCGTGATGCCGTCGAGGTCGATCGCCCTGAGCGCCTTCTCGAAGGTCGGGCCGTCCTGCACCATGACCACGCCCGGCTTCACCAGCCCGAACAGATATTTGAGCTTAAGGTGATCGTGGCTCATCAGCGAATAGGCCGGCGACACCGGAGCGGCCGGCGAACGGGCCTGCATCGCAGCCATGGTAATGAGCGCATGCTCGATCGAATTGCCGGAGAGGATCGCGACGGGGCGGCCGTCCAGCTTCAAATTGAGCAGGCCCTGCGTCAGACCATCGACCGTGCGCTTGGCCTCGGCATAGGAAAGCTTGCGCCATTGCCGCTCGGGTCCGCTGCGTTGCGCCAGCCAGGTCCGCGTCGGCGCCTCCTTGGCCCAGCGGGCGAGTGGCGCCGCCAAATGCGGTTCATAGGCCTGCAGCGGAATGCGCGACTTGATGACGATGGCCCCGTCGCCGCGCCGCTCGATATCGATGTCGCGCGCCAGCCAATTGACCTTGCGGAATGCCGGCTTCTCCAACACCTTCGCTGCCGTCCCGTCCATTTTGCGTCTCCCGAAATATCGTCCTTTGCGGATCTTGATATCTAGCGGTTGGTATAGACCGGCTTTCGCTTCTCGAGGAAGGCTTGAATGCCCTCCTTGAAATCCTCCGAGCGGCTGCACAGCACCTGATTGCGATCTTCCATCGCGATGACGGCTTCGATCGACGACGCATCGACGCTCATGTTGAGACATTCCTTCGAGAGTCGAAGTCCGACCGGCGAGGCCGTCATCATCGCATCGACGAAGGGCGCGGCCGCGCTGTCGAGCATATCGTCCTCGACGATCTCCGACACCAGCCCGACCATGAGCGCGCGCTCGGCGCCGATGAAGCGACCGGTGAGGATCAGCTCCGATGCGACGGAGACGCCGACGAGGCGCGGCAGGAAGTAGCTGGTGCCGATGTCGCAGCCCCCTAAGCCAAGCTTGATGAAGGCACAGTTCATTCGCGCCGAGCGGCCGGCGATGCGGATATCGGCCGCGAGCGCCAGCGCGAAGCCGCCGCCGGCGGCCGCGCCCTGCACCAGCGCAATGATCGGCTGCGGGCAACGCCGCATCAGCATCACGATATCGGCGATGCGGCGCTGCGAGTCCAGCGACTCGGTCACGCTGGGCGGCTCATTGACGCCGCCGCGCCGTTGCATCGCGGCCTTCAAATCGAGCCCCGCGCAGAAGTTCTTGCCGGCGCCCTTGAGCACGACGACGCGCGTGGCGCGATTGCGCTGCAGGCTTTCGAAATATGCGTTGAGCGCGTCGATCAGCGCGGGGTCGAGCGCATTCAGGCTCTCGGGGCGATTGAGCGTCACCCGGTCGACGCCATTGTCGTGTTCGATCAGCAGCGGTTGGGACATGGCGCGCGCTCCACCCTCAGTGTCATCCCGGCGAACGCCGGGATGCATTGCCACCGGCTTGCTTGGTTTAGAACGCGGCGTCTACGAGTTTGCCTCTCACAGACGCCGCGGAGTGGGTCCCCGCGTTCGCAGGGGACGACGGCGGAGGTTGCCGTTAGCGCGGAGCCATGCGGATGGCGCCGTCGAGGCGGATGGTCTCGCCGTTCAGCATCGGATTCTCGACGATGTGGACGGCGAGGTTGCCGTACTCGGAGGCGTCGCCGAGCCGGGCCGGATGCGGCACCTGGGCGCCCAGGCTCTTGCGCGCCTCTTCATTGAGGCCCATCAGCAGCGGTGTCAGGAACAGGCCGGGCGCGATGGTGTTGACGCGGATCTTCTGGCTGGCGAGATCGCGCGCAGCGGGCAGGGTCAGGCCGACGACGCCGCCCTTCGAGGCCGAATAGGCGATCTGGCCGATCTGGCCTTCATAGGCCGCCACGCTGGCGGTGTTGATGATGACGCCACGCTCCTCGCCGACCGGCTCGGCGGTGACGAGGCGCTCGGCAAACAGCCGCAGCACGTTGAAGGTGCCGATCAGGTTGACGTTGATGATGCGCGCGAACTTGGCGAGCGGATAGACGCCGTCCTTGCCGACGATGCGCTGCGAGCCGCCGATGCCGGCGCAGTTCACCAGCACGCGGGCGACGCCATGCGCGGCCTCGGCCTTGGCGATGCCGGCCTTGACCTGCTCCTCATCGGTGACGTCGGCGTGAATGGCGACGCCGTTGAGCTCGGCGGCCACCTTCTCCGCGTTCTCCTTGCTCTGGTCGAGCACGGCGATCTTCGCGCCCTTGGCGGCCATGGCGCGCGCGGTGGCGGCGCCGAGCCCGGAGCCACCGCCGGTGATGAGAACGGCAACGTTGTTCAGCTGCATGATCCATTTCCTCCTTGGACGTTTCTTTGTAGGCGACTGGCGAATGGGGAGTAGCGAACGGGGGAGAACGACGGCGCCCCATACGCTACTCGCTATTCGCCATTCGCCCCTTTCACTATTCCACCGCAGATCAGCGCCTCCATGTGGGCGATGTACTGGCGGCAGACATCGTCGGTGACCGGGCCGACGCCGATCGCGCGCGACATGGCGTGGCGGCCGAAGAACAGATGATCGCAGGCGCCGATCAGGCTGGTGTAGAACAGCACCGGATCGACGGCACGGAAGTCGCCCCTGGCGACGCCCTCCTCGATCAGCCGGCGATGAAAATCCAACAGGGGCGCGACGAAGAACTTCGACACCTCGTCGGCGGCCTCGGCGCTGCTCTCGTGCAAAAGATAGTGGATGAGCCGGTTCATGTAGGGGAACCGGTGATAGGCGCGGATGATGCCGCTGATGTGCAGCTTCAGCTTGGCCGTCGGGGGAAGCGGCTGCGCCAGCAGATATTCGAGATTGGCGACCTCGGTCGCAGCGTCGCGCGCGAGCAGCGCCAGCAGCAGGCCGTCCTTGTTGCCGAAATGATATTTGACCAGGGCGGCATTGGCACCGGACTTCTGGGCGATGTCGCTCAGCGAGATTTCGATCGAGGACCTCGCGATCATCAGCTCGCTAGCGGCGTCCAGCAGCTTCTCCGCCGTCGCATTCCGCCCCGCGGGAAGTTTCTCCGGCACGCTGTTGTGAAGCTGAGGTCCCAAGACATGTCTCGCTGATGATCGGGGCAGATAAGCCGAAGCGGGAGTTGATCTCAAGAGTTAATTGATCGATTGACTAAGGCTCAATCGGGCATTTAAATCGCGGCCAATCACGAACACCAAGTCTAGGGAGGACACGTCATGGCGGAAGCCTACATCGTCGCGGCCGCACGCACGGCCGGCGGCCGCAAGGGAGGCCGCTTGGCCGGCTGGCATCCGGCCGATCTCGCCGCGAAGGTGCTGGATGCGCTGGTCGAGCGCTCTGGCGCCGCGCCGGACCAGGTCGAGGACGTGATCATGGGCTGCGTCATGCAGACCGGCGAGCAGTCGAACAACATCGCCCGCAACGCGGTGATGGCCTCGAAGCTGCCAGAGAGCGTACCGGGCACCTCGATCGACCGGCAGTGCGGCTCGTCGCAGCAGGCGCTGCATTTCGCCGCGCAGGCAGTGATGTCGGGCGCGATGGACGTCGTGATCGCCGCCGGCGTGGAGTCGATGACCCGGGTGCCGATGGGTCTTTCTTCCACGCTTCCGGCGAAGAACGGCTTCGGGCACTACAAGAGCCCTGGCATCGAGAGCCGCTATCCGAACATCCAGTTCAGCCAGTTCACCGGCGCGGAAATGATGGCGGAGAAGTACGGCCTGTCGAAGGATGAGCTCGACGAATACGCCTATAACAGCCATCAGCGTGCGATTGCCGCAACGCAAGCCGGCCACTTCAAGGACGAGATCATCCCGCTCGAGATCACCCGTGCGGACGGTTCGACCGACACCCACCACATCGACGAAGGCATCCGCTTCGATGTCACCCTCGACGGCATCAAGGGCGTCAAGCTGATCGCCGAGAACGGCAAGCTGACGGCGGCCACCGCCAGCCAGATCTGCGACGGCGCGTCCGGCGTGATGGTCGTCAACGAGCGCGGCCTGAAGTCGCTCGGCGTCAAGCCGATCGCCCGTGTCCACCACATGACCATGATGGGCGGCGATCCCGTCATCATGCTGGAGGCGCCGCTGCCGGCGACGCAGCGCGCGCTGCAGAAGGCCGGCATGTCGATCGACGAGATCGACCTCTACGAGGTCAACGAGGCCTTCGCCTCGGTGCCAACCGCGTGGCTCAAGACCATTGGCGCCGATCCGAGCCGCCTCAACGTCAATGGCGGCGCCATCGCACTCGGCCATCCGCTCGGCGGCTCCGGCACCAAGCTGATGACCACCTTGCTGCATGCCTTGAAGCAGCGCAACAAGCGCTACGGCCTTCAGACCATGTGCGAAGGCGGCGGCATGGCGAATGTGACGATCGTCGAGCGGCTGTAGGCCGCGCTCCTACATCGGTGTCGTCCCCGCGAAAGCGGGGACCCATAACCACCGTATCCAATGATGCGCGAGCTGGAGCCACAGCTCGCTCTCGCCACAGTTTCCTGTGTTATGGGTCCCGGCGCAAGGCCGGGACGACACCTTTTTCCTTTATTCGCGGTGTGCCCGTCATGACCCACCCCTCCATCCATGCCCAAAGCCATCCCGACAAGATCGCCTATCAGATGGCGGGGACTGGCAAGGCCATCACCTATCGCGAGCTCGACGAACTCTCCAACCAGGGCGCCCAGCTGTTCCGTGCACTCGGGCTCAAGGCCGGCGACCACGTTGCGTTCCTGATGGAAAACCGGCTGGCCTTCATGGAGATCGCCTGGGCCGCGCAGCGCTCCGGTCTCTACTACACCGCGATCAGCCGTTATCTCACCAAGGACGAGATCGCCTACATCATCAGGGATTGCGGCGCCAAGGTCTTCATCACCTCGCCGAAATGCGCCGAGCAGGTGCGCGATCTCGTGAGCGCCACGGACGGCCCGTTGTTCTTCATGGTCGACGAGCCCGAGCCCGGCTTCCGCTCCTGGGACAGGGAGGCCGGCGCGCAGCCCAAGACGCCGATTGCCGATCAGGTCGCCGGCTATGACATGCTGTACTCGTCGGGCACCACCGGGCGGCCGAAGGGCATCAAGAAGGATTTTGAGGGCAACCCGATCGAACAGGCCAGCCCGCTCCTGCGCGTGCTCTGCGCCGACATGTGCGGCATGAACGCGGAGAGCATCTATCTGTCGCCGGCGCCGCTGTACCATGCCGCGCCTTTGCGCTTCAACATGATGGCGATCGTCCTCGGCGGCACGTCGATCATCATGGAGCATTTCGATGCCGAGGAGTTCCTGAAGCTGGTCGAGAAGTACAAGGTCACGCAGTCGCAGCTGGTGCCGACCATGTTCGTGCGCATGCTGAAGCTGCCCGACGAGGTCCGCACGCGCTACGACGTGTCGACGCTGAAGGGCGCCATCCACGCGGCCGCGCCCTGCCCGGTTGACGTCAAGGCCAGGATGATCGAATGGTGGGGCCCGATCCTGATCGAGTACTATGCCGGCTCGGAGGGCAACGGCGTCACCGTCTGCACCTCCAATCAGTGGCTTGAGCACCGCGGCAGCGTCGGCCG
The DNA here is from genome assembly GCA_050641875.1 of Bradyrhizobium oligotrophicum. GTDB lineage: Bacteria > Pseudomonadota > Alphaproteobacteria > Rhizobiales > Xanthobacteraceae > Bradyrhizobium > Bradyrhizobium oligotrophicum_B. The sequence continues at coordinate 2,832,772 of CP192619.1, read as the reverse complement.
CGCCGTGGTCGGCAAGATCAAGATCCTCGGCGAAGACGATCAGGAGATGCCGACCGGCGAGATCGGAACGGTCTATTTCGCGGACGCGCCGATGTTCTCCTATCACAACGATCCGGAGAAGACGAAGCGCGCCTATAATGCGAAGGGCTGGTCGACGCTCGGCGACGTCGGCTATCTCGATGCCGACGGCTTCCTCTATCTGACCGACCGCAAGTCCTACATGATCATCTCCGGCGGCGTGAACATCTACCCGCAGGAGACCGAGGACGTCCTCATCACGCATCCCGACGTCGCCGATGTCGCCGTGTTCGGTGTGCCGAACGAGGAGATGGGCGAGGAGGTCAAGGCGGTGGTGCAGCCGCACGACATGGCGCGCGCCGGCAAGGAGCTCGAGCAGCAATTGATGCTGTTCTGCCGGCAGCATCTGTCGCCGATCAAATGCCCGCGCTCGATCGACTTCGAGCCGGAACTGCCGCGCACGCCGACCGGCAAGCTGGTCAAGCGCCACCTGCGCGAACGCTACTGGCCGAAGAAGGGCGCGGCGTAACCCCGGCACGCTGTCGTACCGGCGAACGTCGGGACCCTTAGCCACAGTCTTGAATTTTACGAAGGCTGGAGCCGCCAGCACGCCTTGCCACGTTATCCTGTGGTTATGGGTCCCGGCGTTCGCCGGGACGACACCGTTGAGGGCCGCGATGACCTCCCTTCCACTCCCCCACTTCCCCTCCCACCCACGATCCGATCCCGCTTCGTCGACGGCGTCAACGGCCTGCGCGTGCATGTGCTCGAAGCCGGGTTCGAGACGCCCGGCCGTCCCTGTGTGCTGCTGCTGCACGGCTTTCCCGAGCTGGCCTATAGCTGGCGCAAGGTGATGCCGGTGCTGGCGGCGGCCGGCTATCACGTGCTCGCGCCCGATCAGCGCGGCTACGGCCGCACCACGGGGTGGAGCGCCGACTATGACGGTGATCTCGCGCCGTTCCGCTTCACAAATCTTGTCCGCGACGCGCTCGGGGTGGTCTATGCATTCGGCCATCGCCATGTCGCGTCTGTCGTCGGCCACGACTTCGGCAGCCCCGTCGCGGCGTGGTGCGCGGTGATCCGCCCCGATGTCTTTCGATCGGTCGTGATGATGAGCGCACCTTTCCCAGGACCACCCGCGGCACCGTTCGACATCGCCAGCCATCCCCTCGCGGCACAGGAGGATGCCGTGCATCGCGAATTGGCCGCGCTGCCGCGGCCGCGCAAGCACTATCAATGGTACTACGCGACGCGCAAAGCCAATGCGGACATGGTCGGGGCGCCGCAAGGACTGCACGATTTCCTGCGCGCCTACTATCATCACAAGAGCGCAGACTGGTCGGGCAACGCGCCCGCGCCGCTGCAGGCCTGGAATGCGCACGAGCTCGCCAAGCTGCCGACCTACTACGTGATGGACCTCGACAAGACGATGGCGGAGACCGTCGCCGAGGAGATGCCGGCTCATACGGCGATCGCCGCGAATCGCTGGCTGCCGGACCATGAGCTCGCGGTCTACACCGCCGAATATGAACGAAACGGCTTCCAGGGCGGGCTGCAATGGTACCGCTGCGGTACGTCGGGCCTGTTCGACGCCGAATTGCAGACGTGGTCGGATCGCACGATCGACGTTCCGTCTGCATTCATCTCCGGCCTGCAAGACTGGGGTATCTACCAACGGCCCGGCGTGTTTGAAGCGATGCAATCTCGAGTCTGCGCCAACATGATCCTGTGCGAGCTGATCGATCGCGCCGGACATTGGGTGCAGCAGGAGCAACATGAACGTGTCAATGAGCTCCTGTTAACGTTCCTGAACAGACTGACAGCCTGATTTCGGACGCCGTTTCGAACTATCAGGCGAATCGAGGAACGAACATTCGGGGTTGACGTTTCCGCATCCGGGCGATGCGCATTAGGAGATGATTTATGGATAAGAAGATCGCAGGCTTGTTGGGCGCCGTTGCCGCTGTCGGCGCGCTCGGCACGGTGCAGGCGTCGGCGGCTCCGGCCCCGACCGATGTCCTGAAGGCCAATTCCTACGCCGACCTGCTCGAGCCGATCCCCAATGCCGCCAAGGTGCTGCAGGCGCTCGACGAGCAGGGACCGCCGGCGGCCGAGCCGAAGGTGCAGCTCGCGCAGTGGTACCATCACCACCATCATCATCACCACCATCACCATGGCTATTGGCGCGGCTATGGCTATGGGTACGGCTACGGTCCGCGGGTCTATGTGGTGCCGCCGCGGCGCTGGTACCACCACCATCACCATCATCACCACCATCACCACTGGTACTATGATCGTTACTGATCCTTATCGTTGCGTGATGAACGCGAATGGCACCGGCCGCGAGGCCGGTGCCATTTTCTTTGGACTTTCAAGGCTTCAGCCGACCATCATCACGACTTGCGCGCCTTCTCCTTCGCCGCGCGGTGCAGGTGGCGGTAGGTGCCGTCGAACACCGTGTCGGTGCTGGACACCCACTCGGTCTCCTTGGCGAGCACTGGCCGGCTGGCATGGATGCGGCGCGACTGCAGCTCGCGCTCGGCCGCCTCGTCGGGACTCATCGGCTCGACCGTGAAGTTCGCCTCCTCGGGAATCACGATCACCTGCGCGAACGGCTCGCCCGGACGGAAGATGTGCGTGCGGCCCTCGGCCGGTGACTTGAAGACGCAGAAGAACAGCATCGGCCAGAAGTTGCGCACCAGCGCCGGCACCGCGATCGGGCAGGTATCGGTGCGATCCGTATAGAATCGCGGATGCGGCTCGGTCCGGATCGCAAAGCCCGGCGGCACCTTCAGATCGAGCAGGATCTGGTAAGTGTAGAAGGCATCGCCGAAATTGCGGAATGGCGGCCATTGCAGGCTCGGGCTCGGCGGCTCGCCCCAGTCGCCGGACAGCTCCAGCTTGCCGTCGCGCGTGGTGACCTGCAGCTCAAAGTCGTAGGGATAAAACAGCTCGATGCCATATTGCGCACCTTCCGAGAATGGTACGCAATGCCAAACCTGCTCATGCGAGCCATTCGCGCGTGGCTGGCGTTCGCCTGCCCAGCCCGGAATGTCCATCCGGGTGCGGCGCGGCGCCAACCCTGGATCGTTGAGCCGATATTTGACGCTGTCCATGGGAACTCCTTAGGTGGCTGAGCGGAACGCGAACGACGGACTATCCTCGCAGTTCCATGACTGGAGCTTGAATGCGACGTCACGAAAGGTTTCGCGACCAATCAGCGGCCGGAGTTTGACCGCGGTGCGGCACATCCATATAGACTTTAGAAACGTTCTAAACACTCGAATGCTGAGAGCGAGAGATCCGGGGACCTTGGAATGAAGAACTTCGCCGACCTCACCGAGCGCGAGATCCTGGCAATCGCGATCTCGGCCGAAGAGGAAGACGGCCGCATCTATATGAGCTTCGCGGAGGATCTGGCGGAACGTTATCCGGATTCGGCCAAGCTGTTCGAGCAGATGGCCGAGGAGGAGAAGGGCCACCGCCACATGCTGCTCGAGCTCTATGAGGAGCGCTTCGGCAAGAACCTGCCGCCGATCCGGCGCGAGAATGTCAAGGGCTTCATGCAGCGCCGGCCGATCTGGCTGACCAAGAACCTGTCGCTCGATGCCATCCGCAAGGAGGTCGGCACGATGGAGTTCGAGGCCGAGCGCTTCTATGCCAAGGCGGCCGAGCAGGCCAAGGACGTCGGTGTGCGCCGGCTGCTCGGCGACCTCGCCGAGGCCGAGAAGGGCCACGAGAAGGTCGCGGCGAAGCTGACCGACAAGATCCTCAGCCCGGACGTCCGGCACAAGGAGGACGAGACGCGGCGGCGGGTGTTCGTGCTGCAATATGTCCAGCCCGGCCTCGCCGGCCTGATGGACGGCTCGGTCTCGACGCTGGCGCCGCTGTTCGCCGCCGCCTTCGCCACGCATCAGAACTTCCAGACCTTCCTGGTCGGTCTGGCCGCCTCGATCGGCGCCGGCATCAGCATGGGCTTTGCCGAGGCGCTGTCCGACGACGGCTCGCTGACGGGCCGCGGCTCGCCATGGCTGCGCGGCGCCGTGTGCGGTGCGATGACGACGCTCGGCGGGCTGGGGCACACGATGCCCTATCTTGTCCCGGACTCCTGGACCAACGCGTTCTGGATCGCGACCGCTATCGCCAGTCTCGTCGTGTTCTTCGAGCTGTGGGCGATCGCCTACATCCGCGCGCGCTACATGGACACGCCGTTCCTGCAGGCGGTGTTCCAGATCGTGCTCGGCGGCATCATCGTGCTTGGCGTCGGAATTCTCATAGGAGCGGCCTAGCATCCGCACCCGGCGTTGCGAAACGTCCAGCCGCGAGGCTGATGGCGCCGGACCGATCACAACGGAAAACTCGTCATGACGCCACGCTTGCATTACGGCACCCCCGCGAAGATCCTGCATTGGCTGGTGGTGGCGCTGCTCGCCATCCAGTATCCGATAGGCTGGCTGATGCCGGACCTGCATGCCAACACACCGCCCGGCGCGCCGATGATCCTGCACATTTCGTTCGGCCTCACGATTCTGACGCTGATCGTGCTGCGCTTGATCTGGCGGCTCACCCATCCGGTCGTGCCGGAGCGCTCGCTGCCGCCCTGGCAGCGGCTGAGTTCGGAGGTGGTGCACTGGATGCTCTACGCCATGGTGCTGGCCACGACCATCACCGGCTGGCTGTTCGCCTCGTTCCGCGGCTGGAGCGTGTCGTACTTCTACTTGTTCCAGCTGCCGATGCTGGCCGCGCGCGACCCGGCCGGCAACCGCGCCATCGACGGGCTGCACCAGGCATCCGAATGGCTGCTGCTGATCCTGATCGTCTTCCACGTCGCCGCTGCGCTCGCGCACGTCTTCATCTATCGCGACCGCGTCATGCAGCGGATGCTGCCGGGCTAGAGGATAGTCCGCAATTTTGGTCAAGTGATCGCCATCCGCATCGGTTAAGACTCCCGGCAAACATCGCACCGGGAGGATCGACCTTGGCCGCACCGCAATGGACGTTCGCAACCGCCGTCGACACGGCGAAGGCATTGGCAGATCGTCAGATCTCCTCAGTGGAGCTGACCAGGCTTGCCATCGATCGCATCGAACGTCATGACTCCGAGATCAATGCCATCTGCGTGCGCGATTTCGAGCGCGCGCTCGCCGCCGCCGACGTCGCCGACGCCGCGCTGGCGCGCGGCGAACGGCGGCCCCTGCTCGGCCTTCCGCTCACGGTGAAGGAATCCTACAACGTCGCCGGCCTGCCGACGACCTGGGGCTATCCGCAGCACAGGGATTTCATCGCGGCCGAGGATGCGCTGACGGTGACGCGCGTGAAGGATGCCGGCGGCATCGTGCTCGGCAAGACCAACGTGCCGCTCGGGCTCGGCGACTGGCAGAGCTACAACGACATCTACGGCACCACCAACAACCCCTACGATCTCGGCCGCACGCCAGGCGGTTCGTCCGGCGGATCAGCCGCGGCCCTGGCGGCCGGTTACGGCTCGCTGTCGCTCGGCTCCGATATCGGCGGCTCGCTCCGGGTCCCCGCGTTTCATTGCGGCGTCACCGCGCACAAGCCGAGCTACGGCCTCGTGGCCTCGCGCGGCCACACGCCGCCGCCATTTCAGCCGCTGCCGGGCGAGGCCGACCTCGCCGTCGTCGGCCCGATGGCGCGCTTCGGCCGCCGATCTGTCGCTGCTGCTCGACGTGATCGCAGGCCCCGACCCGATCGAAGGCGGCAAGGCGTATCGCCTCGAACTGCCGCCGCCGCGTCACGGTCGCCTGCAGGATTTCCGCGTGCTGGTGGTCGCGAGCGATCCGCTGATGCCGACCAACAGCGCCGTGCGCGGCGCGATCGAGCGGCTCGCGGCCGACCTCGCACGGGCCGGCGCCAGCGTCACGACGGGAAGCCCGCTGCTGCCGGACTTCGCCGCATCGAGCCGGCTCTATATGCGCATGCTGCTCGGCTTCATCGGCGCCACCATGCCGGCGGAGGTCCACGCCGGCGCCAGCCACGCGGCCGCTCAATTGCCGCAGGAGGCAGCGAGCCTCGCGGCCGAGCGGCTTCGCGGCATCGCGCTCAGCCATCGCGACTGGGTGCAGGCCGGCGGAGCGCGGGCGCGGCTGCGCGCGCAATGGCGAACGCTGTTCGAGCAGTTCGATGCCGTGATCTGCCCGATCATGCCAATTCCGGCCTATCCGCACGATCATTCACCCGACCAGGAGCAGCGCCGCATCAGCATCGACGGCGTCGAGCATTGCTACACCGATCAGCTCGCCTGGCCGGGCATCGCCACCTTGCCCGGACTGCCCGCCACCGCGATTCCGCTTGGACTTGCCGACGGCCTGCCGGTCGGTGTGCAGATCGTCGGCCCGTTCCTCGAGGACCGCACGCCGCTCAAGCTCGCCGAATTGATCGAGCGCGAGTTCGGCGGATTCGTCCCGCCGCCGCGGTTTGCGGATTAGTTAGTGCTTGGACTTCTTCGCCGTCGTCCTACATCGTCATGGCCGGGCTTGACCCGGCCATCCATCTCCCAGAGAGGCTGGATGCCCGGCTCAAGCCCAGCCATGACGAGTAACTAATAGGCAGACCCGCCGGACCTCGTCACCTGCCCCACACCCGACCACCCACCTTACGCGTCGAACATGATCACGCTGCGCAGCGTCTTGCCGGCCTTCATGTTGGCAAAGCCCTCGTTGATCTCCGACAGCCTCAGCTTGGCTGAGATCCAGTCCTCCAGATGCAGCTTGCCGCGCAGGTAGAACTCGACGAGGCGAGGCATGTCGAGGCGGAAGTGGTTGGAGCCCATCGACGAGCCCTGGATGCGGCGCTCGCGCAGGAAGTCGAAGCCGTGCAGCTCGATCTTCTGGCCGAACGGGATCATGCCGACGATGATCGCGGTGCCGCCCGGCGCCAGCATCGCGAACGCCTGCTCGGCGGTCTCCTTGCGCCCGAGCACCTCGAAGGCGTGATGCACGCCGCCTTTGGTGAGCTCGCGCACTTGCGCCACGACGTCGCCATCCGCGGGATTGATGATGTCGGTCGCGCCTAGCTTGGTCGCGAGCTGCAGCTTGGCCGGATTGGTGTCGATGGCGATGATGCGGCCGGCACCCGCAATCTCGGCACCGTTGATCGCGGCCATGCCGACGCCGCCGCAGCCGATCACGGCCACGGTCTCGCCGGCCGTCACCCGCGCCGTGTTGACCACCGCGCCATAGCCGGTAATGACGCCACAGCCGATGAGCGCGGCGAGGTCGAGCGGCATATCGTTGCGGATCTTCACGATCGCATTCTCGTGCACCAGCATCTGCTCGGCAAAGGACGAGAGGTTGAGAAACTGGTGCAGCTTCTCGCTTCGTCCCCATGACAGCCGGTTGGAGGCGCCGGGCGGCATCTTCACGGTGGTGTCGGTGCACAGCACCGGGCGGCCCGTGGTGCAGTTGTCGCAGGTGCCGCAGAATACCGAGAGGCAGGTGACCACGTGATCGCCTGGCTTCACATAGGTGACGTCGGCGCCGACCTGCTCGACGATCCCGGCCGATTCATGGCCGAGCACTGCGGGCAGCGGATGCGGATACAGGCCCTCGATGAAGTGCAGGTCGGAATGGCAGAGACCGGCCACCGCCGTGCGGATCAGCACTTCGCGCGGCCCCGGCTTGGGCACGCTGATGTCCTCGATCACCAGCGGTTTGTTGACCTCCATCAGCACGGCGGCTTTCATTGGCGTTCTCCCGATCTTGTTTGTTATTGGTCGCGGCAAGCCTACGCCGCTGACAGCAGTTCGCCAACCTCCTCCATGTCAGCGGCCCGTTCGCCGAGCAGCAGTGTCGCGATGGCATCATCCATCCTATTTTCCGCAAGCCGGAACGGATCGGACGGCGTCAGGCGGTGCGCGACGACGAGCTTCGCCAGCAGCAGCCTGCGCGCGTCGCCGCGCATCGCGTGGATGCGCGCGCTTTCCCAGGTCGTCGAGACGGCGCTCGCCACGTGATACAGCAGGCTGGTGGCGCGGCGCGCTTCCGACTCATTGTCGGCGCGTCCCGCGACCTCGCGCGCAAAGCCCACGGCACGATCCACGAGTCGATGCAGCTGATCGCGCCAAGCCTGCGGCACGACGGCACTGTCGTCGAGCCGCGCATGCAGGTCGGCTGCCAGCGCGGCCTCCGCACCGTGCCGGCCCACGGCGCGCTTCAGCGCATCGAGCGCGACGATGTTGCCGGTGCCCTCCCAGATCGAACCGAGATGGGCGTCGCGCAGCAGCCGCGCGGTGACGAACTCCTCGACATAGCCGATCCCGCCGCGCATCTCCAACGCATCGCCGCAGACCTTGCGCGCGTCGCGCGTGGCGCGGAATTTCAATGTCGGCGTCAGGATGCGCAACAGCGCCGCGGCCTCCTGGCTGCCGGCCTCGGCACGGTCGAGCGCGTCGGCGGTGAGGAAGCTCAGCGACAGCGCCTGCTCGGTCGCGAGCAGGATCTTCATCAGTTGCCGCCGCCCGAGCGGCAGGTCGACGATAGGTTTTCCGAACACCACGCGGTTGCGCGCGACCGTGATCGCGTCGTGCCAGGCGCGCCGCATCAGCGCGGTCGACTTGACGCCATTGGAGAGACGCGACGAGTTGACCATCTCGGCCATCTGCACGAAGCCACGATCGAGCCGCCCGACCGCATAGGCGATCGCGCCCTCCAGCTTGATCTCGCCCGAGGCCATCGAGCGCGTTCCGAGCTTGTCCTTCAGGCGCACGATCCGATAGTGGTTCTGGCTGCCGTCATCGAGGAAACGCGGCATCAGGAACAGGCCGACGCCGCGCGTTCCCGCTTCGGCGCCTTGCGGCCGCGCCAGCAGCATCACCACTTTCGCATCGGCATTGGAGCAGAACCATTTCTCGCCATGCAGGCGCCAATGGTCGCCCTCCGGCACGGCGACCGTCGTCAACGTGCCGACATCGGAGCCGCCCTCCTTCTCGGTCATGAACTGACCGCCCTGGGTCAGCTTCCTCATATCGGTCTGCGTCAGGCCATCGAGGTACCTGGCCTTGAGTCCGTCGCTGCCGAAGCTCGCCAGCAGCTTGGCGCAGCCGTCGGTGACGTTGATCGGGCAGCCCAGACCGAACTCCGCCTGGTTGAACAGGAAGGTGAAGGCGTGCTTGGCCGTGACCGGATACTTGGTCGGCCAGCCGAGAATACCCTTGCGGATCGACATCGCGTGGATGCCGAACTCGCCAAAGGCGGCGCGCTCGAGTTCGCGATAGGCCGGATGGTACTCGACCCACTGCACGTCGCGGCCGAAGCGGTCGCGCTGGTGCAGCACAGGGCCATGGCGGTCAGCCAAGCGGGCGCATTCGTCGAGATAGGAGCCGGCGAGCTCGCCGAGACGGTCGAGATGCGGCACGAGGTGCCGAAACAGCGCCTCGGGCAGATGGATGCGCAGGAGATCGGCGAGCGCGGGGTCGGCGCGATAGAAGTTCAGTCCGGTGGTATCGGGCGCCAGCAGCTCCGGCCTCGCGCCGCCGGTCATCACGTCATCGCGCTTCAGGAACTGATGCATGATCGTTAAGCCCTCGTTCGTTTCCGTCAGTCTTCTTACGGACTCTTCGACAGGTTGCGCCTGATCGGATACACAACAGGCAGCGGCGTGCGCCGAACCGGGAGCAGATCCATGACCAATCAGCCGACGGAGGTTTATCGCATCTTCGGGGCGGAGATGTCGCCCTATTCGGTCAAGGTGCGATCGTATCTGCGTTACAAGGGCATCCCGCATCACTGGATATTGCGTAATGCGGAAAGCGAGGCGGAGTTCGCGCGGCACGCCAAGCTGCCCATCATTCCGCTGGTGGTCGCCCCCGACGAGGTGCCGATGCAGGACTCGACGCCGATCATCGACGCGCTGGAGCTCGACTTTCCGCAACCCACGATTCATCCCGGCGACGCGCTGACGAGCTTCATCTCGGCCTTGATCGAGGAGTTCGGCGACGAGTGGGGCAACAAGTGGATGTTCCATTATCGCTGGGCGCGCGATCTCGACCAGCGCGCCTCGGCCGGACGCATCACCCGCATCCGCGCCCCCAGGGCGGACGAGGCCGAGTTCGGCGAGCTGGCCGAGAAGATCCGCGCACGCATGGTCGAGCGGCTCTGGTATGTCGGCTCGAACGAGATCAACGCGCCGCAGATCGAGCAGGGCTTTGCCGAAATGCTCGACCTGCTCGAACGGCATCTCTCGGTCAGGCCGTATCTGTTCGGCCACCGTCCGGCCTACGGCGATTTCGGACTGTGGGGCCAGTTCTACGAGCTGTGGACCGATCCGACTGCCGGCGCCCTGATCGAAGGCCGCGCGCCGCATGTGCTGGCCTGGATCCACCGCATGCTATGGCCGCGCGCCGAAGGCGAGTTCGAGCTATGGCCGGAACTGTCACTGACCTTGATGCCGATCCTGACCCGCCAGGTCGGCGCGCTGTTCATGCCGTGGACGCTCGCCAACGAGCAGGCACTGGCCGAAAACCGCAGCGTCTTCCGCGTTCAGTTCGGCGACTTCACGTGGATGCAGAAACCACAGAAATATCACGCGCGCTCGCTGGCGATGCTCCGCGGAAAATACGCCTTCCTGCACGATCGCAGCCGGCTCGATGTCGTGCTGGAGGAGATCGGCTGCCTCGCCGGATTGCAGCCGCGTCCCACCTGAGGACGCGCGGCAAAAATGTGGGGACGAGCCGTAGGAAGTCGGCCGCCGGTGCACTAGCTTGATGTCTGCGGACGCTTTGGCTCAAGGACATGCCCATGGACATCCCTGCCTACAAGATCGCCCTCATCGTCGGTGCCGGCGAAGGGCTCTCGGCCTCGCTGGCGCGGCTGCTCGCGCGCGAGAAGATCCGCGTGGCGCTGGCCGCCCGCAAGATCGAGAAGCTCGGCGCGCTCTGCAACGAGACCGGCGCCCGCGCCTACCCCTGCGATGCGACCAATCCGGAGGAGGTCGAGCGGCTGTTCGGCATCGTCGAGCGCGAGATCGGGGCGCCTGATCTCGTGGTCTACAATGCCAGCGCGCGGGCGCGCGGAGCGCTCACCGATCTCGTGCCGGCCGACGTTCAGGAATCGATTGCCGCCAGCGCCTTCGGCGGCTTCCTGGTGGCGCAACAGGCGGCGCAGCGCATGCTGCCGAACAGGCACGGCGCCATCCTGTTCACCGGCGCCTCCGCCAGCGTGAAGGGCTACGCCCAGTCGGCGCCGTTCGCGATGGGCAAGTTCGCGCTGCGCGGCCTCGCCCAGAGCATGGCGCGCGAACTGTCGCCGCAGGGCATCCACGTTGCACATTTCGTCATCGACGGCGCGATCAAGAGCGCGGAGCGCCAGGAAGCCGCGGAACGTCCGAATTCGATGCTCGATCCGGATGCCATCGCCGCAAGTTATTGGAGCGTGCTGCAGCAGCCACGTAGTGCCTGGAGCTGGGAGATGGAGCTGCGGCCGTGGGTGGAGACGTTTTGAGCCGAAAAGGCGACCCGCGAGTCTCGTCATTGCGAGCGTAGCGAAGCAATCCAGAACTGGGCAAGGACTCTGGATTGCTTCGCTTATGCTCGCAATGACGTGGATAGATAGTCGTATGATAACAACTGTCATCGCCCGGCTCGACCGGGCGATCCAGTAGCCGCAACTGATAGCTGGTGACGCGGTGGGGCCGCGGCGTACTGGACGTCCCGCCTTCGCGGGGCATGACATCCATCAATTGATCTCGGACGTCGGGACTTGGGGTTCGCGACCGACCACGTGCAAATCTGCCCCCACGGAATGAGCCACCACTCCGCTCAGACCCTTCTCGAACCGCACCAGGGTCCAATCGTCCGCATGCGGCTTGATCGTGAAACCAGCCTTGCGGGCCAATGCAATCATCACGTCGTTGGTGCGCAGCGCATCGCCCGACAGGGTCACGCCACCCAACGCGAGCGCGCGTCCTTCCAGATCTCGCGACAAGCGCCGGACCGATGCCGTGGCCTTGCCAGCGGTCATGGACCGACAGGCCAAACTCGACACGACCGATGCCGCGATCGAATGCATAGCGCGCCTCGGCCACGATGCCTTCGACACCGTCATGGTCCATCGTCGCGATCAGGCTGTAGCGGTCGTTGCGGCCAAGCGCGACAAAATCCTCGAGCACCGCCTTTGGCAGCTCGTTGAGTGCGCCGAGGAAGCGCCTGTGGCGCGAGCGTTGGCTCAAGGACCGGACATAGCTCTGCAGCGCCTCGGCGTCGCCAGATCTGACGAAGCGCAGGCGCACCTCCTCACCGCGCCGCGTGTGAATGATGTTGGAGCCGGCAGCGAGATCGGCAATGGCGGGCGTCGGCATGCGCGGCTCCAACCGGGAAGCTTGCCGGCGCCCTCCTTTGCGGAGCGGCACCGGCGCGGCGGGATGAGTGAGGGGATCAACCCCGCCAGAACGGCTTGTCGATCTCGGCGGCGATATCGCTGCGGGACAGGCCGAGGTCGTGCAGGTCGCGCTCCGACCATTGCGCCAGCTCGTGCCGGGTCCGGTAGCGGAAGCGCCAGGCCGCAAGCAACTCCACAACGCCGGACCAGAACCCCGGGCCATGATGTTTCGTCATTGACGAGGAGACGTAGATCGACATGAAAGCCTCCTGAAAATTCCTTGAGACTGCAATATCGAGCGCTTGCGCTTCACCCACAAACGACATTTACTACCGTTTCGGATGAAATAACGTCATGAACCAGGGAGGCCGTGAATGGCCCGACTGCCGTCGCTGAATGGGTTACGGGCGTTCGAGGCTGCGGCGCGGCATCTGAGCTTCACCCGCGCGGCCTCCGAGCTGAACGTGACGCAGACCGCGATCAGCCATCAGATCAAGCGCCTGGAGGATGAACTCGGGCTGCGCCTCTTCATCCGCCAGAACCGGAGCTTGGCGTTGACGCCGCAGGCCCGCGACTATCTCCCGCTGGTGCGCGCCGCGTTCGACGATCTCCGGCTGGCAACGGAACGGCTGGTCCGCAAGGACAACGCCAAGGTGCTGACGGTCTCCACCATCGCCTCGCTCGCCGCCAAATGGCTGCTGCCGCGGCTGACGGCCTTTCAGGAGGCCCATCCCGGCATCGACGTGCGGATCACGACCTCGACCGGCCTGGTCGATTTTCGCAAGGACGACGTTGACGCCGCGATCCGCTATGGCCGTGGCCACTGGCCGGGCGTCCGGGCCGAATGGCTGATGGCCGACAAGCTGTTTCCGGTGTGCAGTCCGGCATTGCTGCAGGGCGATAAGCCACTACGCTGTCCGGAGGACCTCGCACATCACACGCTGCTGCAGGCCAGCGGCGGCTATGACGACGACTGGCGGTTATGGCTGACCGCGGCGGGTCTGCCGGTGGAGATGTCGAGGCAGGGCCGGCTGAGCTTCGACCTGTCGCTGATGACTGTCCAGGCCGCGATCGACGGGCTCGGCGTCGCGATCGGGCGTACGGCCTATGTCCAGGATGACATCGCCAAGGGCCGCCTGGTGGTGCCGTTCAAGATGACGCTACCGAGCGATGCCGGGTTCTATCTGGTGACGCCGGAGGGACGGACCGATCCGCCGAAGCTGAAGGCGTTCCGGCAGTGGTTGAAGGGTGCAGTGCATCAGAAGTCGGCCGCCGCCAATTCTGTTCAGGCCTAGGGGCGCCTTGCGCAAAGCTATTGGCCGCCAGGGCTCGGCGTGGCAGATTGTCGCACCTTTCCCATCGGCCGGCGTAGAAATCCTCCGCACGAGCCTCTCGACGGTAGGAGTTTGCCCGCGTGTCCTCAACGTCAATCCCGCAGCCCGCTACGATCCATTCGCGCATCGGCGCGATCCTGCGCGCCACCAGCGGCAATTTCCTCGAGCAGTTCGACTTCTTCCTGTTCGGCTTCTACGCGCCGATCATCGCCAAGGCGTTCTTCCCGTCGGAGAACGAGACCGCGTCTCTGCTCAATGCCTATGGCGTGTTCTGGCTCGGCGCCCTGATGCGACCGGTCGGCGCCATCGTGCTCGGCGCCTATGTCGACAAGATCGGCCGGCGCCAGGGCCTGATCGTGACGCTCGGCATCATGGCGATCGGCACGATCGTCATCGCATTCTGCCCGACCTATGCGACGATCGGCATCGCGGCCCCGATCATCGTGCTGCTCGGCCGGCTGTTGCAGGGCTTCTCGGCCGGTGTCGAGCTCGGCGGCGTGTCGGTCTATCTGTCCGAGATCTCGACGCCCGGCAATCGCGGCCTCTACACCTCGTTCCAGTCGTCGAGCCAGCAGGTCGCGATCTTCGTCGCGTCGGTCATTGGCTATGTGCTCAACCAGGCCATGCCGACGGACATGGTGGCCGCCTGGGGCTGGCGCATTCCTTTCTTCATCGGCTGCCTGATCATTCCGCTGATCTTCTTCCTGCGCCGCACGCTGGAGGAGACCCCGGCCTTCCTCGCGATGAAGAAGCACCCGACTGCGCGCGAAGTATTCGCCTCGGCGCTGGAGAACTGGCGCATCGTGATCCTCGGCATGATGATCGCGGTGCTGACCACGACGACGTTCTACTTCATCACCGTCTACGGTCCCGGCTTCGGCAAGCAGCTGAAGCTGTCGGCGTCGGATTCACTGCTCGTCACTTTGCTGGTCGCCGTCACCAACTTTCTCTGGAATCCGGTCGGCGGCGCGGTGTCCGATCGGATCGGACGCAAGCCGGTGCTCGTGACCATCGCGGCGCTGGCGTTCCTCACCGCCTACCCGGCGTTGCACTGGCTCGCGGCGGCGCCGAGCTTCGGCAAGCTGCTCGCTGTCGAAATGCTGTTCTCGTTCTATTTCGGCGTCTATAGCGGCACCATGCTGGGCTGCCTGGTCGAGATCGTGCCTGCGCATGTCCGCACCACCTGCTTCTCGATCGCCTTTGCGCTGGCGGCCGGGCTGTTCGGCACAGCGACGCCGGCGGTCTCGACCTGGCTCATCAACAAGACCGGCGACAAGGCCTCGCCCGGCTACTGGCTGATGTGCGCCGCCGTGCTCGGCATCATCGCAGCGATGACCGTCTATCGCGGCGGCCGCCAGGCCGTCGCCGCGCGCGAGCCCGTCGCGGCCTGATCCGCTTGTCTGTTCACGTCGCGGGCGGCATCATCGGATGCCGCCCGTATTTTGTCGGCGGCTGGGAGCGGAGCGAGGTCTTTCATGGATGAGCTGATTGCCGTTGCCGGTCGGGTGGCCGAACGACTGATCGCAAGCAAGCAGACCATCGCGATCGCGGAATCGTCTGCGGGCGGATTGATCGCAGCATCGCTGCTGGCCATTCCCGGGGCATCGGCCTATTTCCTCGGCAGCGCGGTGGTCTATACGCGCGACGCCCGCCGCGTGCTGATGGACATTCCGGACGAGGCGATGAAGGGCATCCGCTCGGCGTCGGAGCCTTATGCGGAGCTGCTGGCGCGGCAGATCAGGACACGCTTTGCGACCGATTGGGGCTTGTCGGAAACCGGCGCCGCCGGCCCGACCGGCAATCGCTATGGCGATGCGGCGGGACATGCGTGCTTCGCGGTGGCCGGTCCGGCGTCGGCGGTGGTCACGCTGGAAAGCGGCAGCAGCAATCGCTTGGCCAACATGCAGTTGTTCGCGAAGAGCGCGCTGGAGTTGTTGCTGGAGAAGCTCGGCGAATAGCCCCGCTGTCGTCCCGGGCAAGCCCGGCGACGCAGAGCGCCGACGGGCGCCGACCCGGGACCCATATCGCGTGATACGTCTTGAGGCAGGCTGCGTGTTGCTCCGGTTGCGCAAACCAACATCCGCCGGTGGTTATGGATCCCCGCGTTCGCGGGGATGACACCGAAATTGGGGCGCCGCCAGTGGCCACTCAGCGACCGGCCGACGCCCTCACTTCTCCCGGAACGCGCGCATCAGCTGGTCGTGCAGCGGCTTCATCAGATAGGAGATCACGGTGCGGTCGCCGGTCTGCACGAAGGCTTCGACCGGCATGCCCGGGATCAGCTTGACGTCGCCGAGCCTTGCAATCTCCTCCGGCGGCATCGAGACGCGGATGGTGTAATAGCTCTGGCCGGTGCGCTGGTCGGTGGTGACGTCGGGCGAGACACGACTGACGACGCCGTTCAGCTCCGGCGTGGTGCGCTGGTTGAAGGCGGACAGCCGCAACAGGGTCTTCTGGCCGACCTGCAGCTTGTCGATGTCCTGCGGATTGACCTTGGCCTCCACCTGCAAATCGTCGCTCTGCGGCACGATCAGCATGATCGTGTCGCCGGCGGTGATGACGCCACCCACCGTATGCACGGAGGACTGCAGCACCATGCCGTCCTGCGGCGCGCGGATGTCGACGCGGCGGAGCTGGTCCTCGGCGGTGACCTTGCGCTCGACGAACTCGCCGATCTTGTCGGTGGTCTCGCGCAGATCGCTTGGACACCTCGCTCACCATGTCCTTATCGACCTGGATGATCTGCAGCTCGGTCTCGCTGATCTTGCCCTTGGCCTGGGCGCGCGCGGCGATGAATTGCGCGCGCTCGCCGTTGAGGCGGGCGGCGTCGCGCTCCAAGGTGGTCAGGCGCGACAGCTGCACCAGATGCTGCTCATAGAGCTGGCGCACGCCGTCGAGCTCCTTCTGCACCAGCGCGATCTCCTGGTCCTTGGCACTGACCTGCGCCGAGAGCCCCTCGATCTCCTCGTTCAGCTGGGTGACCCGCTCGCGCAGTTGCGCCTTCTGGCCGATGCGGCCGTTGACGCGGACCTCGAACAGCTTGGTCTCGCTCGCCGTCAGGCTCTTGACCTCGGGATCGCTCATGCGCTGCAGCAACTGCGGCGGAAACAGGATCTTGGCCCAGCCGCGCTGCTCGGCCTCCAGCCGCGCCGCGCGCGCCTGCAGCGCATCGAGATTCTTGGTGACGATGGCAAGACTTGCCTTGGTCACGGTGTCATCGAGCCGCACCACGATGTCGCCAGCTTTGACGACGTCGCCATCACGCGCCCGGAGCTCGCCGACCACGCCGCCGGTTGGATGCTGCACCTTCTTGACGTTGGATTCGACCACGATCTGGCCAGGCGCGATCAGCGCGCCGGAGATCTGCTGCGTCGCGGCCCAGCCGCCAAGCCCGCCGGCGACTGCAACGACGACGCCCATCCCGACCAGCAGGTGGCGCCGAATCGACTCGCGCACGCTCTCCGGCTTGCGGGCCTCCGGAAGCGGGCCGGCAATGACCTGACTGCTCATGACTTCGTCACCCCGGCTTCCGAGACGATCTTGATCGGTGACGGCGCACGCGGCTGCAACACCTGCGCCAGCACCGTCTCCTTCGGACCGAATGCCTGCGCCCGGCCGTCCTTCATGACCAGAACCTGATCGACCGCCTCGATACCGATCGGCCGGTGTGCGACGACGACCACGATCGCGCCGCGCGCCCGCGCCGAGCGCACCGCGCGCGACAGCGCCTCGTCGCCTTCGGTGTCGAGATTGGAGTTGGGCTCGTCGAGCACGATCAGGAACGGATTGCCATAGAGCGCGCGCGCCAGCGCCACGCGTTGCGCCTGGCCCGCCGACAGCGCCGCGCCCTGTTCGCCGATCTGGGTGTCGTAGCCCTCGCGCATCTTGATGATCATGTCGTGCACGCCGGCCTCCTTGGCGGCGGCGATGATGCCGTCGGCGGAGGCCTGGGGATCGAAGCGGCAGATGTTCTGGGCCACGGTGCCGGCAAACAGCTCGACATCCTGCGGCAGGTAGCCGATGTGACGGCCGAGTTCGTCCGTCGACCATTGGTCGAGCGCGGCGCCATCCAGCCGGACATGGCCGCGCACCGGACGCCAGACGCCGACCAGCGCCCGCACCAGAGACGACTTGCCCGACGCGCTCGGACCGATGATGCCGAGGCCGTTGCCGGCCGACAGCGCGAAGCTCACGTCCTGCACGATCGCCTTCTGATCCCCCGGCGCGACGACCGAGATGGCCTCGACCGAGAGCTTGCCGACGGGCGGCTGCAGCAGGGTCGGCGCCGATCGCTGCGGCATCGTCTGCAACAGATGGCTGAGACGGTGCCAGCTCTGGCGCGCGGCAACGAAGCTCTTCCAATGCGCGATCGCGAGATCGACCGGCGCCAGCGCCCGCGCGCTCAGAATCGAGCCGGCGATGATGATGCCGGCGGTCGCCTCCTGATGGATCACGAGATAGGCGCCGACCGCGAGCACCGCGGACTGCAGCATCATGCGCAGCACCTTGGCGATGGCACCGAGGCCGCCGGCGACGTCACTGGCCCGCTGATTGCCGGCGAGATATTTCTCGTTGGTCTCGCTCCAGCGCGACAGCATGCGTCCGGTCATGCCCATCGCCACCAGGACCTCGGCGTTGCGGCGGCTTGCGGTGGCCAGATCGTTGCGGCGGGCGGCGAGCCCCATCGCCTCCTTGGCGGGAGTGCGGGTGAGGAATTCGGTGATCAGCGTCAGGGTGACCAGGATGATGGCGCCGGCGAGCGCGGTGACCCCGAGCATCACGTGAAAGGCGAAGCAGATCGCCAGATACAGCGGCAGCCACGGCAGATCAAAGAACGCGCCCGGCCCCTGGCTGCCGAGGAAGCTCCTGATGTTGTCGAGGTCGCGCAGCGGCTGCAGCCCCTCGTTGCGACCGCCGGCCGAAAGCGGTAGCCGCACCACCGTGTCGAACACCCGGGCGTTCAGGCTCTCGTCCAGCGCGGTGCCGATCCGGCCGAGAATGCGGCTGCGGATCATGTCGAGAGCGCCCTGGGCGGCGTAGAGCCCGGCCGCGATGATGATCAGGCCGATCAGCGTCGGCACGGACCGGCTCGGCAGCACCCGGTCGTAGACCTCCAGCATGAAGATCGAGCCGGTCAGATACAGCAGGTTGATGATGCAGCTCATCACCCCAACGCCGATGAACGCGCTGCGGCAACCGCGCAAGGCATCGCTGAGCTCGGATTGCCTCACGTGAGGTGCGGCCGCCATCACCACCATCTCTTCAATTGATCAATTGAGCTGCATGACCGCCGATCAAAGCACAAACTGGCGGCAAACAAGGCGAAATATACTGATTCCTGCGGTGAGCGTCCAACGATGCTCACTTTAGCGTAAATTAGCGATGTGCTCGGGTATGTCGCGTGGCGCGGTGCAAACGTTCAGGCGCGCAGGATCGCAAGCTCTAGAGCCGCCCGCCGGTCCGCACCAGCCGCACCACCAGCAGGAGAATGATGGCGCCGAGCGCGGAATAGACGATTTCCGACACGAGGCCGGTCCCGATCCGGATGCCAAGCCGCGGGAAGATCAGGCTCGCGACCAAGGCGCCGAGCACGCCGATCACGATGTCGCCGACCAGCCCGAAGCCGGTGCCGCGGACGATCTTGCCGGCCAGCCAGCCTGCAACCAGGCCAACGAACAGAATGACCAGGATACCTTCGTTCGATACGTGCATGGCGTGTCCTCATCCAGCGCGGACCATCGGTCCCACGCGTCGCAGCACCTTAGCGAGGCCGTTGCGACGCTTCGACACGCGATGGACGGTTTCGGCCGGTGAGGAGCGCGTTTCGGGCGAACCGTTACGTTGCCGCCACACCTGCCGGCGCCTCGGCCAGGATACAGCGCGCCAGCCGCTGTGGCCCGAGCGCAATGTTCGGCGGCATCGCTTCCGCGCAGCGCGGCTGCGCCAGGCTACAGCGCGGTGCGAATGAGCAGCTCCGCGGCGCCCGGTCGAGCGATGGCGGCGTGCCGGGGATGGTCTGCAGCCGCTCGCCGCGTTTGGCGCCGTGGACGGTCGAGGCCAGCAGTCCGCGCGCATAGGGGTGCATGGGCTGGCGCACGATGTCCCGCAAGCTGCCCTGCTCCACGATCTCTCCGGCATACATCACGGCGAGGCGGTCGCAGATCTCGATGGCGACGCCGATGTCATGAGTGACGAAGATGACCGACATGCCGAACTCGCGCTGCAGTTCACGCAGCAGCAGCAGGATCTGGATCTGGACCGTGGCGTCGAGTGCGGTGGTCGGCTCGTCGGCCAGCAGCACTTTCGGCCGGCACGCCAGCGCCAGCGCGATCATCGCGCGCTGACGCATGCCGCCGGACATCTCGTGCGGATAGGACTCCAGGCGACGCTTCGCCGAGGGAATCCTGACGACGTCGAGCATCTCCAGCGCCCGCGCCTGCGCTTCTGCGAAACTCCTGCCCTCGTGCCGCATCACGGTCTCGGCGATCTGCCGGCCGATGGTGTAGACCGGATCGAGCGCAAGCCCCGGCTCCTGGAAGATCATCGACACGGAGCGGCCGCGAAACTGCGACAGCTCCTCGTCGTTCATCGCCAGCACGTCGCGGCCCAGCACCTTGACGCTGCCGGATATCTGCGTCCGCTTGTTCGGCAACAGCCGCATCAGCGCCCGCATGGTCACGCTCTTGCCGGAGCCGGACTCGCCGAGCAAGCCGAGCACCTCGCCATCGCCGAGCGACAGGCTGACATCGTTCACCGCATGCACGGTGCGCTCGCCGGTGAAGCGGATGGTGAGGTTCTTGATCTCGACGAGGTTGGTCATGATGGGTCGACAATCCCCAACGCTTTGGATGTGACTTGGCCTTGGGCCATCGCCGGTCTCCGGTGCCACCCTCCCCTGGAGGGGGAGGGTCGGCGCGCATGTAGCGCAGCGGAATGCGGGCCGGGGTGGGGTGACAGCCCTTCCATTGACTCGCTTCTAAACGGAGAGACCGTCACCCCACCCCGATTGCGCATGGCATGCGCAATCGACCCTCCCTCCAGGGGAGGGTGGCACCGCCGAGCGGGATGCACTGGTTTTCCTCATGACAGCGTCGGCACCCGCGCGTGAAAATCGGTCGCCCTTTGGAACGCGGCGCCGATGGTCAGGATGGTGGCTTCATCGAAGGAGCGGCCGATCAGTTGCATGCCGACCGGGAGCCCCGTCGACGTGAAGCCGGTCGGGATCGCCAGCGACGGCAGGCCGAGATAGTTCACCGGGCGGGTGAAGCGGGTGATGCGCTGGATCACGGCTTCCGCACCGGGCGCGCCGCCGACATCGCTCTCGGCGATCGCGGGTGTCACCAGCGGTGACACCGGCGCGATCACGGCATCAACGCCCGAGGTTGCCGCGACATGCGCCGCCAGGGCCGCACCGCGCCAACGCAACGCTTCGAGATAAGCGACGCCGGAGACGGCCAGCGCGTTCTGCAACCGCATCAGCACTTGCGGGCCGTAATCCTGCGGACGCTCGATCATCCAGCGCTTGTGGAACGCGGCCGCCTCCACCGCGAGCACGAGCTGGCAGGCCGCGGTGAGCTGGCGCTGATCCGGCAGCTCGACCTGAACCACATCGGCGCCCTCCGTCTTCAGCACCGCGATCGTCGCATCGAGACAGCGCGCCACCTCAGGATCGAGATCGTCGACATAGAACGCCTTGGGCACGCCGATCCTGAGACCCTTGATCGAGGCCTGGGTGGCGGCGACATAGTCTTGCACCGGCGCGCTGCTCGCGGTTGGATCGTCAGGATCGGGACCGGCCATCAGCCCAAGGATCAGCGCACAATCCTCCGCGGTCTGCGCCAGCGGCCCGACCGTGTCGAGCGACTGCGACAGCGGCATCGCGCCGGCGCGGCTGACACGGCCCCAGGTCACCTTCAGGCCGGTGACGCCGCAGAAATTCGCAGGCATGCGGATCGAGCCGCCGGTGTCGGAGCCGAGTGCCGCGAAGGTCAGGCGCGCGCCGACCGCCGAGCCCGAGCCGGACGACGAGCCGCCGGTGACGTAGCCGAGCTTCCAGGGATTGTGCACCGGGCCGTAATGCGCGTTGTGGCCGGTCGGGCCATAGGCGAATTCGGCCATCTGCAGGGTGCCGAGCCGGATCGAACCGGCATCCTTCAGCCGCTGCAGCGCGGTCGAGGTCGTCGTCGCGACGAAGTCGCGCCGGATCAGCGAGCCGCAGGTCGAGATGTGACCGGCCTCGTAATACATGTCCTTGTGCGCCAGCGGAACGCCGTGCAGCGGGCCCTTGGGGCCGTCCTTGGCAAGCGCGGCATCGGCCTCCGCGGCGGCCTTCAGCGCCGGCTCGGACTCGATCGCCATGAACGCGTTCAGCTTCGGCTGCCATTGCGCGATGCGATGCAGGCAGGAGCGCGTCACTTCGACCGAAGAGAGCTTCCTGTCCGCGATCGCCTTCGCGACGTCGGTCAGGGTCATCAGGGCGGGTTCGGTGCTCATCGGCCCACCTTCAGCGTCTGCGCCACGACGTAGCTCGCCGGCTCAAGGTCGAACGGCAGAGTGCCGGTGACGGCGGCAAAACCGTCGAAGGCCGGTCCGATCGAGTCGGCGATGCGGGTCGCGACCTCCTTGTCGACCGGCAGGCCGGAGGCCTCCGCGATGGCTTGGACTTGCTGGGGCGTGGGTCTGGTCATTGACGCTTCTCGCTGCTGGTGTCTGCCCTCAGGCAGCCGGCGCCCGGCTGTGTCCCGAACCTGATATTGCCATGTGGCAGGCGGCCTGATGGCCCATTGTATCCAGCTCCGTCAGCCTTGGCGCGACATTCGAACACAGCGCCTCGGCAAACGGGCAGCGGGTGTGGAAACGGCAGCCGGCCGGCGGATCGATCGGGTTGGGGGGATCCCCAGACAGCGGCGGCACCTCGGTGCGCCTGTCGGGATCGGAGGACGGCATCGCCGCCAGCAGCGCCCGCGTATAGGGATGTGCGGGCTTGGCCCAGACCTGCTCGACCGGACCGAGCTCGACGACCTCGCCGAGATACATCACCAGCACGCGATCGGAGATGTAGTTGATGACGTTGAGGTCGTGGCTGATGAACAGATAGGTCAGGCCGAACTCGCGCTTCAAGTCCATCAGCAGGTTGAGAACCTGCGCCTCGACCGACTTGTCGAGCGCCGAGACGGCCTCGTCGAGAATGACGAGCCGCGGCGACAGCGCGAGCGCGCGGGCGATGTTGACGCGCTGGCGCTGGCCGCCGGAGATCTCGTGGGGATAGCGGTTGGCAAAGATCTCGGGCCGCAGCCCGACCTTGCCCAGCAGCTCGCGAGCGAGGGCACGCGCCGCGCCGTCGGCCATGCCGTGCACCTTCGGCCCGAACGCGATCGATTCCTCGATCGTCAGCCGCGGATTGAGCGAGGCATAGGAGTCCTGGAACACCATCTGCATGCCGCGCCTGAGCTCGCGCAACGACATCTCATGGCCGACCTGACGGCCATCGAAGATGATCTCCCCGGCATCGCGGTCCATCAGATGCATCAGGAGCCGCGCCGTCGTCGACTTGCCGCAGCCGGACTCGCCGACGATGCCGACCGTCTCGCCCTTGCCGATCGCGAACGAGACATCATCGACCGCACGCACCGTCTTGCGCGCGCCGAACAGTCCGCCGCGGACGGGGAAATGCTTGGTCAGGCCGTCGACGCGCAACAACGGCTGCGCCTTGCCGCCAAGATCCTCGATCGGTTCCAGACCGGTGACGGCCGATGCTTGGCTCATATCCTCAGCTCCGGATATCCATGGCGCTGCGCAGGCCGTCGCTCAGCAGATTGAAGCAGATCGAGACCGCGAAGATCATGACGCCGGGCAGCGCCGCCACCCAGGGGTTGACGTAGATCGCGGTACGCAAGGTGTTCAGCATCAGGCCCCATTCCGGCTCCGGCGGCTTGGTGCCGAGACCGAGGAAGGAGAGACCGGCGGCGAGGATCATCGACACCGAGATCAGGCCGGTCGCGTAGACGAAGATCGGCCCGAGCACATTACCGAGCATGTGCGCCCGCATGATCGTGAAGGCATTCGCGCCGGAGGCCGCGCAGCCTCGACGAAGTCGCGGTTGCGCACGCCCGTGGTGACGCTCTCGGCGACGCGGGTGATCTGCGGCACGAACACGATGGTCAGGGAGACGATGGAGTTGGTGATGCCGGCACCGAGCGCACCGGAGATCGCGATCGCCAGCAGCACCGAGGGGAACGCGTAGAACACGTCGATGGTACGCATGATCGCGGTGTTGACCCAGCCGCCGACATAGCCGGCGACGAGGCCGAGCATGGTGCCTATGCCGAACGCGAGAATGACCGGCGAGATGCCGATCAGCAGCGACAGCCTCCCGCCATAGATCAGCCGTGCCAGCATGTCGCGCCCCAGCTCGTCGGTGCCGAGCGGATAGTTCGGCGTGCCGATGTGGCGCAGGCGGCGGATCATCGAGCCCTGATAGGGATCGGCGAGATGCAGATAGGGCGCGAACAGTGCGGACAGGAAGATCAGCAGCAGGATCGCCACGCAGACCATGCTGACCTTGTCCCTGATGATGCGGCGGCCGACGGTGGCCCAATAGCCGCGCGCATTCGCGACCGGCGCGGCCTGCAGCGAGGGGTCGTTGATGGCGCTAGGAGAACTGACGCTCATCGCTAGCTCCGCTTGATGCGCGGATCGATCGCGGCCTGCGCGATGTCAACCACGAGGTTGAGGATGACGAAGAACATCGCCAGCACCAGGATCGTGCCTTGCAGCAGCGGCAGGTCGCGCTGGAAGATCGCCGAGTTCAACAACAGACCAGAGCCGGGCCAGGAGAACACGGTCTCGATCAGGATCGAGCCGCCGAGCATGTAGCCGAGTTGCAGGCCCATCACCGCGAGCGCTGTCGGCGCGGCGTTCTTCAGCACGTGGCGGAACACCTGGGTTTCGCGCAGGCCCTTCGCGCGCAGCGCCTCGACGAAGTCCTGGCTCAGGATATCGCCGGTCAGCGCCCGCACGGTGCGGGTGATGATGCCCATCGGAATCACCGACGTTGTGATCGCGGGCAGGACCAGAAAGCGGATATGGGCCCAGTCCCACGACCACGCGCCCGAGCCGGACGGACCGGCGCCGACCGCGGGCAGCCAGTTCAGCTCGACCGAGAAGATGATGACGAGCACCATGCCGAGCCAGTAATGCGGCACCGACACGCCGGCGATCGCGATCGAGGTCGCAACCTTGTCGATCCAGGTATCGCGGAAATAGCCGGCGACGAGGCCGAAGAACAGGCCGAGCGAGAAGCCGATGATGGCGGCGGCGATCGCCAGGGTCACGGTGTTGGACACCGCGCGCAGCACCTCGGCCAGCACTGGCCGGCCGGTCGCGATCGAGCTGCCGAGATCGCCGTTGACGGCGCGCCACAGCCACAGCCCGAACTGCACCGGCAGCGGCTTGTCGAAGCCATAGGCCACGCGCAGCTGCTGCGCCAGTTCCTGCGACGCGTCGGCCGGCAGCACCGCGACCAGCGGATCACCGGGCGTGATGTGAACCAGCATGAAGCAGACGAGCGCGACGCCGATGATGATCGGGATCGCATAGACCATCCGCCTGGCAGCATAAGAGAGCACGAGTCACCTGGTTCTGACCTTCTTCCCTTAGGAGCGAAGGTGCCAATGGAAACTCCCTCCCCCTTGCGGGGGAGGGGTCGAGGGTGGGGGTCCACACGAAGACTGCCGCCGGGTACCCCTCCCCAACCCTCCCCACAAGGGGGAGGGAGCGCAGCGGAGCAAGCGGCGGGATCAGCCTGCCTATTCGATCACGGCTCCACCGAGATCGGCGAGAAGTCGATGAACCAGCTCTTCGGCTGCACCACGCCCTTGACCTTCGGGCTCATCGCGCGCGGGCCGACGTCGTGGGCGACGTAGAGGAACGCCGCGTCGTCGACCGAGGCCGCATGCAGCTCGGCGAGCGCCTTGTCGCGCTCGGTGGGATCGAAGGTCTGGCGCGCCTTCTTCACCAGTTCGTCGAACTTCGGATTGTTGATGTAGCCCCAATTGTTCGAGACGGGAGGGGCCATCGACGACTGCAGGAAGCGCACCAGCGCGAAGAACGGGTCCATCGCCGCGTAGGTGACATTGGTGGCGCTGGCGCCGTTGGCGGAAGCGTCCTTGGCGCCGCGACGCCAGTTGGTGAACAGCGTGTTCCACTCGATGACGTCGAGCTTGACGTCGAAATAGCATTCGGCCAGCGCCTGCTGGAGATATTCGTTCATCGGCAGCGGCTGCATCTGGCCGGAGCCCGACGCCGAGGTCTGGATCTTCACCTCGAGCTTCTTGCTCGGACCGAAGCCGGCCTCCTGCATCAGCTTCTGCGCGGCCGCCTTGTCGTACTTGATCTCGAACGTGACGTTGCCGCGCCAGGGATGGCCCTTCTCGAAGGTGCCGGTCGCCGGCACCATGAGGCCGGCGAGCAGGCCGTCGCGCAGGCCCTCGCGATCGACACAGAGATTGGCGGCCTTGCGGACGCGGATGTCGTTCCACGGCGAGCCCTCGACGCGCGAGAACTGCCACGGCCAGACATGCGGCTGCTCATTGGCGTAGAGCTTGAAGCCGCGCTGCTTGATCTCGGGCAGCGCATCCGGCGCCGGCGCCTCGACCCAGTCCACCTGTCCGGACAACAGCGCCGCGGTGCGTGCGTTCGCCTCGGGCATCGGCAAGAGGATCATCTTGTCGGACTTCGGAATGCGCGCCTTGTCCCAATAAGCCTCGTTCTTGACGAGCTCGAGCCGCTCGCGCGGCGTGAACTTGCTCATCTTCCACGGGCCGGTGCCCGAGGCTTCCTTGGCGAACGCGGCCCAGGCCGCTTGCGACTTCGCCTTGTCGTCGGCACCGGTCGCGGCCTCATAGAGCTTCTGCCACTTCGTGGGGCTCGCCATGAACAGATTGGTGAGGTTGATCGGCAGGAAGCTGTCCGGCTCCTTCGTCGTCAGCTCGACGGTGAGATCGTCGATCTTGCGCGCCGAGGCGAGCGTCGGCATGCGCGAGGCGGTGACGCCGACCTGGCTCGGATCGAATTGCGGCGCGTCCTGCTTCAGCACCTTTTCGACGTTCCACACCACGGCGTCGGCATTGAACGGCGCGCCGTCATGAAAGGTGACGCCGGGGCGCAGCTTGAACGTCCACTTGGTCTTGTCAGACTCGTCGACCTTCCACTCGGTGGCAAGGCCGGGAATGACGACGCTCGGCTTGTCCGCCGACGACAGGTCCCACATCGTCAGCGCGTCGTACATCGTGAGGCCGGTGAAGCGGTTGCCCTCGAAACCCTGGTCGGGTTGGCCGAGCGTGCGCGGAATGTCGGCCGCGGTCATGCCGATGCGCAGCACGGATTCCGCGCAGGCCTGCACCGGCAGCATCATGAGCGATGCCGTCGTCATCATCGCAGCCGCAACAGCGGCACGCATGGTCTTCTGGGTCGCAACGCGCAAAAGCACGATCACATCTCCGATCAAGCTGGCTAAAATCTGTGCAGCGCCATGCAACGCCTGTGCCAGCGATGTGCCCGATCGTGCCGCTGCGACGCCTCGTCACAACTGTTTGTACTCAAATGATCTCGCCAGGAGCTTGGCACTTGGATTGCAGGTTTCCGGCGTCGAATTCGATCTGATTTCGCCGGACGACGGCGCCACGGAGATTCATCTGCATGCGTATCCTCAACTCACTGCTGGCCACCGCGCTCGCGCTCGGCCTCTCTGCCGCCGCGGCGCGCGCCGAGACCGTCCTGCGCTACGGCATCTCGATGGCCGACATCCCGCTCACCACCGGCCAGCCCGATCGTGGCGCCGGCGCCTATCAGTTTACCGGCTACACGATCTACGATCCGCTGGTGGCCTGGGACATGAGCGTCGCCGACAAGCCCGGCAAGCTGATCCCCGGCCTCGCCACCGAGTGGAAGGTCGACGACGCCGACAAGACGAAGTGGCGCTTCACGTTGCGCAAGGGCGTCAAGTTCCACGACGGCAGTGAGTTCAATGCCGACGCGGTGATCTGGAATCTGGACAAGGTGCTCAACGATAAGGCACCGCAGTTCGACAAGCGGCAGAGCGCGCAGGTGAAGACGCGCCTTCCGTCGGTGGCGAGCTACGCCAAGATCGACGACTCCACGATCGAGATCACGACCAAGACGGTCGACTCCTTCTTCCCCTATCAGATGCTGTGGTTCCTGATTTCGAGCCCGGCGCAATACGAGAAGCTCGGCAAGGATTGGGACAAGTTCGCCAGCCAGCCCTCGGGCACCGGCCCGTTCAAGCTCACCAAGCTGGTGCCGCGCGAGCTCGCCGAGCTGACGAAGAATTCCGAATACTGGAACAAGGATCGTATCCCGAAGACGGACAAGCTGGTGCTGGTGCCGATGCCCGAGGCGCTGACCCGTACCAATGCGCTGCTCGCCGGGCAGGTCGACCTGATCGAGACGCCGGCGCCGGACGCCGTACCGCAGCTCAAGGCCGCCGGCATGAAGCTCGTCGACAATGTCACGCCGCATGTCTGGAACTATCATCTCAGCGTGCTGCCAGGCTCGCCCTGGACCGACATCCGGCTCCGCAAGGCGCTCAACCTCGCGATCAATCGCGACGAGGTCGTCGGTCTGATGAACGGCTTGGCAAAGCCGGCCAAGGGCCAGGTCGACCCGTCGAGCCCGTGGTTCGGCAAGCCGAGCTTCGAGCTGAAGTATGACGTCGCCGCCGCCAAGAAACTGGTCGAGGAGGCCGGCTACTCCAAGGAAAAGCCGCTGAAGACGACCTTCATCATCGCCCAGGGCGGCACAGGCCAGATGCTGTCGCTGCCGATGAACGAGTACCTGCAGCAGAGCTTCAAGGAAATCGGCATCGACATCGACTTCAAGGTCGTCGAGCTGGAGACGCTGTACACGCATTGGCGCAAGGGCGCCGCTGACGAGATCAACGCCGGCATCACCGCCAACAACATCGCCTATGTCACCTCCGATCCGCTCTACGCCATCGTCCGCTTCTTCGCCTCCGACCAGATCGCGCCGGTTGGCGTCAACTGGGGCGGCTACAAGAACCCGAAGGTCGATGCGCTGATCAGCGAGGCGAAGCAGACCTTCGATCCGGTCAAGCAGGACGAGTTGATCGCGCAGGCCCATGCACTGGTCGTCGACGACGCCGCGCTGGTATGGGTCGTGCACGACACCAACCCGCATGCGCTGTCGCCGAAGGTTAAAAGTTCGTCCAGGCCCAGCACTGGTTCCAGGACCTGACGACGATCGGCGCGGAGTAGCGGCAGAGCCGGTGTTTCGCAGTCGTCATTGCGAGCGAAGCGAAGCAATCCAGGGCCAAGCCAAAGACTTCTGGATTGCTTCGTCGCTTCGCTCCTCGCAATGACGATGGAGAGGCCGTCGTAGCGTGGGCAAAGGCGCGAAGCGCCGTGCCCACCATCGATCCGTAGTTTCGGTGCAAAATGATGGGCACTCGTCGCCTGCGGCGCCGCTTTGCCCACCCTGCGAATGGAAGACTACTTCGTCAGCAGCGCATAGGCGCCGTTCCAGTCGTCCGGCGGCGGGTCCTGCTGATAGGCACGGATGCGCGCCTCGTAGAGATCGTACAACTTCGCCAGCTCCTTCGCCTCGTCGTTCCTCCGTCCTCGCGCGATCGCGGCCAGCGCCTCGTCCCAGTCGCGGCTGCGATAGGCCGCCAGCATCTCGATGGTGAGGTTGCGGAGCAGCTGAAAGCGTTCGGAATACATCACGTCCTCGCGACCGGTGATGGCGTAGATCACCTCCGGCTCGCTCTTGCCCTTGACCATGATGAAATCGAGTTCGAGGATCGCGAGCTTGTCCTTCACCGCCATCGCAGTCGCCGAGCCGACGATGATCGGGAAGCCGTATTCCTTGGTCTGGCCCTCCAGGCGCGAGGCGAGGTTCACGCTATCGCCAAGCGCCGAATAGTTGAACTTCAGGTCGGAGCCCATGTTGCCGACCACGCCGATGCCGGTGTTGAGGCCGATGCCGACCTTGAGCGGAATGTAGACGTGGCCGCCGTGCTCGGCCTCCTGCTCGCGTTCGCCGTTCACCTGGTCGATCCGCTCGAGCATGTCGAGCGCCGCCTCGCAGGCATTTGTCTGATGATCCTTGTCGGCGAGCGGCGCGTTCCAGAACGCCATGATGGCGTCGCCCATGTATTTGTCGACATAGCCCTTGCGGGCGATGATCGCGTTGGTCAGCGGCGTGAGGAACCGGTTCATCAGCTGCGTCAAGCCCTGCGGATCGTGCTTGTAGCTCTCCGAGATCGTGGTGAAGCCGCGCACGTCCGAGAACATCACCGTGATCTCGCGCTCCTCGCCACCGAGCGTGGGCGGCGATTGGGCAAGCTGCTCGACCAGCACCGGCGACAGATATTGCCCGAACACCGAGCGCATTTGCCGGCGCTGCTCCTGCTCGCGGACGAAGTTGGCGAAGATCAGCGTCAGATAGATCCCGGTGGTCGACAGCATCGGATAGGTGAAGTCGATCATAAGGCGATGCTGGGTGTAGAAGTACCAGGAGAGGCCAAGCAGCGCGCTCGCGAACAGGCCTCCCACGATCACCAACGTGATGGCGCCGAGCTGCGGCGCGAACGTGATTACGAGCAGCCCGAGCAGGACGGCCCCGAAGAACTCGACCACGACACCCCAATAGGGCCGCGTCAGGATCGAACCCGTCAGCACCGACTCCAGCACCTGGGCGTGCACCTCGACGCCCGGCATGGCCGAATACACCGGGGTGGTCTTGAGGTCGTTCAGGCCTATCGCGGAGGGTCCGATCAGGATCAGTTTTCTCGCGATCTTCTCTGGCGGCACGCGGCCCTCGAGCACATCGATGGCGGAGATGTAGATGGATGGATCATGGTTGGCGTAGTGCACCCAGATCTTGCCGTTGCCGTCGGTCGGAATCTGAAAGCCGCGCAGGCCGAGGCTGGTGATGCCGCCTTCCTCGGCCTTGACGAAGACCGTATCCGTGGCGGTCAGGACCCGCAGCATCTCGAAGCTCAGAGCGAGCATCGTGACGTCCTGTGCCCGCATGATCATCGGCACCCGGCGGATGATGCCGTCGCGCTCCGGTGGGATCGTGAACAGGCCACGTCCGGCAGACGCATGCTCGATCACCGGCACGTTGCGCAACAGTCCGGGAAATGGCTCCATGAAGGGAATCGGGTCGCCCAGCATCGCAAAGCCGGTCACCGGCAATGTGTTGTCGAGGTCGGTGCGCCTGTCGAGGCTCGCCGTCTCGCCGAGCACGATGCGCGACCTGCGCAAGGCGGCGGCCAGCACCTCGTCGTTCGACGGCAACGCCTTCAGCTTCTCGCGGATCGCTTCGTCGAGATTCGGAAAAGTCTCCGCCGCGATCGCTGGATTGAGCCGGTCGGGCTCGGCGAAGACCACGTCGAACGCAATCACGAGCGCGCCGAGCTGCGTCAGTCTGTCGATGATTTCAGCAATGCGCGTCCGCGGCCACGGCCATTGCCCGAGCTTAGGATCGGCGAGGCTCTTCTCGTCGATGTCGACGATGGTGACCGGGCGCATCGTCTTCACCCGGGGGCTGAACGCCTGGAAGTTGTCGAATGTCCGCAGGCGCAGCTCCTGCATCGGAGCGGGATCGGCGGCGCGCAGCGCGGCGAAGGCGACCAGCAGCACGAGGCACATCAGGCGCGCATAGCCGAACTTGCGCGCGAACCATCGTGGTACTGCTCTCAACCGCTTCATGCAGCATCCGATATCACGCCGAGGCCGGCGATCCGAGGCATCTGATCATCCCGAAGGGGCATAGTGTCTGACAACGCCGCCGTCCGCACCGCCCGCGGACGGCGCGGCTCAGACGAGGTGGAAGCCGTCGTGATGCGCCTTGAACTGGTCCAGCGTCACGCCCTTGAGCGTCAGCGTATCATGCGCCGCATCGGTGATGACGGTGTCGTGCCCGTTGTTGGCGGACTGTGCCGAGGCGAGGAGCTCGTCGATTTTGGCGAACAGCGTTTGATCAATCTCGACGGCATCCTTGCTCAGATCGAGATCGCCGATCGTGGCGCTGCCGAAGTGCGGGTTGAAGACGAAGGTGTCATTGCCGTCCTTGCCGAAAATCGTGACGCCGCCGCCGACATTGACGAAATTGTCGTTCTGGTCCGTGCCGTTGACCGTCGATGCGCCGTTGCCGGCCAATGTAACCGTCAGCGCCTTGGTAGCAGTTCCGCCGTGGCCATCGCTGACCTCGGCCTGATAGGTCACGGTCAGCGTGTCGCCGGGATTCAGGAAATCCAGGTTCACGTCGGCCGGATGATACGTCCAGTGCAGGATCTCGGAGCCGCCATCGGATATCGCGCTGTCGAACGTGACTGCATGGGCATCGGCCAGCGCCTGGACGTGGGCATTCGAAGGCAGGCTGAGAGAGCCATTGTATTTGATCACGCCGTTCTGGACCACCGAAGCGGTCAGCGTGTCGCCGACATCGTTGTCGAGCACCGTCAAGGTGCCGGACATGCCGCTCGCCAATTTCACCGGCTGATCGGCGATGGTGCCTGCCGAGACGTTGTCGAGCTCGAACGCATTCTGGCTGCTGGCGAGCACCACCTTGTTGAACGGCGACAGCCCGAGGAACTCGACATAGCCGTTCGAGGCCAGCGACGCCTGCCCGCCGTTGGCGAGCAGCGGCGCGACGTCGCCGCCCGTATAGGACGCCACCAGCTTGTTGCCGTTGTAGAACGAGATGCTGTTGTAGCTGTCGACCGATCCCCAATACAGCCCGAAGCTGTTCTTGACGCTGTCGAAGGTGATCGTCTCCTGGGCTTGGCTACCGATGCTGAGATAGTTGGTCTTGTCCGCACCGTCGACCATATAGGGCGCCGCGGACACCGGCGAGGAACCGTGCACGATTCCCGCATTGCCGCTTGCCGTGAACGTCGCGTGCAGCGTCTCGCTGTGGAAGCTGCTGTGGCCGCGACCGTTGTCGGAGATCGAGCCTTCCGACACGTAATCGAACGTCTCGGTGGGCATTCCCTCCGCATTCGTCTTGGCGGTGCTCGCGAGCACCCTCGCCTGCTCGGCCAGGACGACGGTCTGGACCGTCGGGTCCGTCTCACCGGTGATGACAGGCGCATGTTCTGCGCCATTGACCGTGATGGTGACTGGCACGTCGACGACGACGCCGTGACCGTCGTCGATCGCGACCGTGTAGGTCAGCGTGACATGCTCATTGACGCCCAGATAGTCGAACACCTTGTCCGTCGCGGCGAAGGTCCAGGCCTGCGATCCCGCGCCGACGCCGGACTCGGTGAGCGCGCCGAGCGACAGCCAGCTCTCGAGCACCGACATGTCAGGCGGCAGCCCGCCGGCATTGCCGGAGGTCACGACGCCGGTCACCTTCAAGACATGCGCATCGATGATGTCGGCATCCTGGAAGCTGATGATGCCGCTTGCCGTATCGAGCGGGTCCGAGCCGGTCATGGCCGCGCGCTCGGCAACCGCGGGCGACGGCACCCCGCTCGTCACGACCGGCAGGTCGTTGGTCCCGGTGATGGTGACGACGACCGTCGAGGTCGCGCTCTTGCCCTGATGGTCGTCGAGCATCACCGTGGTGGTGACCGTGACGGTCTGGCCGGTGCCGAGGAAATCGAGCTTGCCGTCAGCGATGGCATAGGTCCAGTCGACCTTGCCATTGTTGGCGTTGCCGTCCTGACTCAGGTGCAGCGCCTGTTCCAGCGCTGCGATCTGGTCCGGCATCAGCCGGCTGGACAGATTGGTGTGCCCATCGGCCGCGGTCCAGGTCACGCTCTGCGCATTGGCGAGGATGGACGCCGTCGGTCGATCGGTGAGGTCGGCGTCCTTGAATTGAATGGTGCCGCCGACATGGTCCAGCTCAGACGATCCAGTGGTCTCCGCCGCTTCGACGATCGTACCCGGCCGGCCGGGATCGGTGATCACCGGTGCCGCATCCTCAGCCACCAGCGTGATCAGCGTTCCGCCATGACCGTCATTGCTGCCGGCGAAATGCAGGCCGCTCAAGTCGCCTTCGAGCCTCAGAGCGATGCTGTGCCCTTCGCCGTCGATGACGGTGAGCACGCCGTTTTCGTAGGACGCTGTTGTCGCCTCGGTCCAATTGAGCGTCCGTAGATCGATCTTGTCGCCGACGCCGAGGCCGGCGAGCTGGCCGGAGAAGCTGGCGTCGTCGATGACGATCTCGCTGCTGCCTTTGCTGCTGAAGTCGATGACCTGATCGACGTGGCCATCGACGGTCAGCGTCGCGTCGGCATCGACCTTGATCAGCCCCGAGCCGGTGACATCACCGTTGATCTCGAACGTCCCGGCCGTGATTTCGATCGTGCCGTCATTGTAGATCGTTCCGCTGAGTCCGCTCACGCCGCTCGCCGTGATCGCCCCATAGATATAGAGCTTGCCATCACCGCTCACCGTGGTGCCGGCAAGATCGAGGATCGCGCCGAGGTCGACGGTCATTTTGCCGGCGTTGTCGACCTCCATGCCCGACAGGGTCACGTCGTGGCCGGCAATCTCCAGCGTGCCGGCGATCCGGATTTCCAACGTGCCGCCGGTGAGAGTCGTGGCTCCATCGAGCATCAGGGTCGATGCCACCGGGACCACACCATCATCATCGATGATGATCTGACCGTCGGTGTTGTCGATGGTGACATTGTCGAAGGTGGTCGCGGCCGCGGTCTCGACATGCACGATGCCGTGGTTGACGAGATCGCCGCCGGTGATCGTGCTGTGCTCGATCAGCAGCAGCGCAGCTTCGTCCACCTGGACCGTGCCGAAATTGTCGACGGTGACGCCGACCAGGGTCGCACTCTCCTCTGCGGCGATCTCGAGCGTCGACCCGTCACCGATCGTGACGTCGACGCCGGTCAACGATGCGCCACCCTGGACGGTGAGGATGGCCGTCATCTCCGCAAGCGGACCGGTCTCGCCGATCAGCAGCGAGCCGCCCGCGACGGCGCTGCTCTCGATCGTGCTGTCGCCGTCGACGGAGATCGTCCCTTGGTTGCTGACGGCGCCGCCGGCGATGCTCGTGCCGCTCAGCGACAGCACACCGCTGAGCGCAATGGTGATCGCGGCGGCGTTCGCGTTCGTGATCGTCTCGTCTTCGAACGCATTGCCGCTGCCGGACACGGCGATCGTATCGAAATTGTCCAGCGTCCCGCCGATCAGCGCGGCGTGGCCGATCAGGGCCACCGTTCCGCCGGACTCGTTGGTCAGCGTGCCGCCGCTGACTCGCGACTGCGAGAGGGTCAGCGTCGCGCCGTCTTCGACCGTGATCGTACCGTCGGTATTGTCGACGCTGGTGTCGTCGTCGAGCGCGAGCGCGCCATCCGCCTTGACGTCGATCAGGCCGACGTTCGTGACGATCTCATTCGAGATGGCATTTCCGGCGCCAGACACATCGACCGTGCCGAAATTGGTCAGTTCGCCATTGCTGATCTCGGCCCCGCCTTTCAGGACGAGCAGGCCGTTGGCTTGCGGTGGCGTCTGCCCTCCTTCGTCCAGCGTGCCGAAATTCTGAACGATCGGCACGCCCTCGATCCAGATGGTGCCGCCGTCGATGCTGCCGCCATCCAGAGTCAGCGTCGCGCCTAGGTCGACCTGGATGAGACCGGAGTTGTCATCATCGGCGTTCGCAACGTCACCATGCACGGTCAGCGTGCCGCCGGACAGCTCGATCGTTCCGGTGTTGACGATGCCGGCGGTGGCCCCGAACACCCCGCCACCAGCCAGCAGCACCATGCCGGAATTGTGCAGCTCGCTTTGATCGAGAATCTGTGCCGAGCCGCCGACGTTGATGGTCGCGTCAGAGAAATTGTAGCATCCGCGAGTCGGCCTTGGCCGTCAGCGCGCCAATGATCGTCAGCGTGCCGTAATTGTCCAGCTCCGGAACGGCGCCTCCGCCGAAATCATTCAGCGTCACCGATCTGGCGGAGGCGAAGGCTTCTTCATCGATCGTCACCGGAAAGGCCGGCGTCAGGCCGTGCAGCTGATCGGTGATGATGATGACGTCATCATCGGCGGTCGGAGCCAGACCGGTTGCCCAGTTCGCGCCGTCGCTCCACAGATGAATCTGCCCGCCGCTGCTTTCGCCAGGCTGCGTCGTGGCGATCCAGACCACAGCCGGATCGTCGGTGCCGGTGATCGTGACCGTGACCGTCTGCGTCGATGTCGCGCCTTGCGAGTCCGTCACGGTCACCGTGTAGGTGAGCGTCACCTTCTGGCCCGCGGGAATGAAATCGGCGACGTAGACCGGCAGGCTAGCGAAGCTCCAGTTGATCTTGCCGGTACCGCTGCCGGTGCTGTCGGAGGCCAGAGAGGCCGTCAGCGCCTGTTCGAACAGCGCGAACGGGGCCGGCGGAATGTCGCCCCCGCCCTCCAGAACCGCGCTGGTCAGCGTGGCCGAGACGGTATGGCTGTCGGTGAGATCGACATCCTTGAAGGTCAGCGTGCCCGAGGTCGGATCATCCGAGGTCAGCGGTCCGCCGGGCACGCTGGTGCCGCCTTCGAACGCGATCGTCTGCACGGTTGCGACGATCTCGGGCTTGTCATTGGTGCCCGTCACCGTGATCGTGATCGGCACCACGGTGAACTCATTGGACGGCGCGAAATTGTTGTCGACGCGCACGAGGTAGGTCAGCGTGAGCGTCTCGCCTGCCGCCAGAAAATCGAAATATTTGTCGGGAACGCTGTAGGCCAGCGTCGCCGTGCCATAGTTCTTGTTGTTCGGATCGGGCGTGACCGTGATCTTCACGGCCGTCGCCATCACGTCCTGCAGCTGCAGAGCGTTCAACGAGCCCGTGACATCAGTCTGCTGCGCGCTCTTGTAGGCGTAGGACTTGAAGCTCACCGACACCGTCGGCCGGTCGATGCCATTGAGGTCGACGAAATTGATGCGGCTGAGAACGGTATCGACATCGGTGCCGTTCCCGGTCTGACCGGCACGCTCCATCAATCCGAAGGCTGTCGTCAGCCGGCCGGCGGCATCGATAATCCTGACTTCCGGCGGACCCGGGATGTGCGACGGCTGCTCGCCGGTCTGGCCGGTCCCGGTTGTCGGGCCAGTGTCGTCGACCACACGAATGATGGGCGTTGCGCTGGTGCCATTGGGCAAGGTCAGCGGCGTCAGCGTCTGCGGCACCCCGATATCGGTGAAGTGGGTGTTCGACTTCGGATTGGTGTTGTCGGTAAACTTGATCGAGAAGACGTCGTTGATGAGCTTCTGGATGTCCGGCGTGAGCGGGACAGCGCTCTGATTCACGATTCCGTTGCTGATCTGGATCTGCTGTCCGGCCTGATTCACCACGGCGATCGGCTGCAGCGTCGTCTTGTCGAACAGGACGTAGGAGCCGGTGTGGCCATCGGGCTCGACCAGCACCTGGAACTTGGCATCGGGCAGACCGCCCTGTCCCGGCACCGTGAAGTCGATCTCGACCAGAACCGCCGTGCCGCGAATGCCCATGGTCGCCACGGGCGTGTCGACCTTCATGTCGCCGTGCTTGGCGGTCTCGCCGGCCACGAACGAGATCGTGCCGGCGACGAGGCTGATCAGCGAGGAGTTGTTCGACCCGTTGGGGTCGTACACCATTTCGTTCAGCACCATCCGCGCATTGGACGACAGGCCGAACACGGTGCCGTCGATGAAGGTGATGCCGAGCGTCGAATCCGATCCGGACTGGACGACGTCGCCTTTCTCGACGTTGTCGCCGTTGTGAAGGAGAATCGAAACGCCGTTCCGGATGACCGTCGCGGTGCCCTGCAGCTTGGTCACATGGCCGATGACCTTGCTCACGCTCGCAGCCGCCCCGGCCTGGCTGACCTGCACCGCGCCGGAGAGCGCATTGACGAGGTCGCCGGTCAGATGCGCGCCATCGGGCGACGCCAGGGGCGCCCGTTTCTCGCCCTTGAAATAGTCCTGCAGGACCATCTCGCGCCCATCGGACGAGAGGATCAGGTCGAGGCCGGACCGCTTGAAATCGGCGTTGAACAGAAAATGCGCGTCCGGAACGACGATCGCGTCCGTCGGCGCATGGGCATGCGGCGCCTCCAGCCGCACGTGACCGTGCGAGGAGGCGCCCCGGCCGTCGGAGAAAAGCGCGGCGTCAGAATTGCCAGCGTAATTCACGGGGCCACCGACTATGGTTAATGAATACATAAGAATGAGTGTTCAAGGCGTGCATATCACTGGCAAGTGTCTGGCGGAACCATCTTCAGCTTGTGCTCCAGGTGGCCAAAAACCGCGGCTTCCGCGGGATCGCTACGATGTTGTCGAGTTTCTGCCGTCTTTACGGCTGACCCGACTAAGACCTGCCAAGTCAAAATTCACATCGCTTTAGAAAATCAATGTAATCCCAAGTATTCATGGACATGCCAATACATTTGCCGACATCGACATCCGCACCGGCTTACCCCTGACAACGGATTTCAAGTGGAGGACTGTGGGTGGGAGAACAAGAATCGACCAATTGCATCAATTTGGCGGGAGCTGCGGCTGAGTTCGAAGCACAACTTCACCGCGAACCCTCCTGACCTTCGCGACCATCGCTCAGCTTTCGCTAGGATTTGTCGCATCGGAGCAACACAACGTTCAGCGTAAACCCCGTGATTTGATCGCCGGATTGCCGGTTTTAAGCAGAGGCCAAGCTCTCCGCACCCATGCTGCCCCCCAACAAGCATTCGGTTCCGTCAGGCGCTGCGTCGCGCCGGCCGAGATCCGGGCACGGGGCGTCACATGAATTTTCTCGCGCTGATGCGCGCATCGCTGGCGGCCGCAGCCGCCAGCGCCGCCATGTGGATCGGCAGCCCAGCGGGCGCCGGTCCTGTCGCGCAGCCATTGGGGTTTGCGACCGCCGTCGAGGATACGGTCGAGCCATTCGGCCTGCCGCGGGTCGGCCTGGAGGCCGGCGCGCTGCGCGACAAGTGGCTGGCGCTCGCGAGCAAGCTCGACGACGAGCGCGTGCAGCTCGCACTGTGCGATGGCGACCGCGAGCGCTGCGTCTCCCCTGCCGCCCTC
Organism: Bradyrhizobium oligotrophicum; assembly: GCA_050641875.1. Lineage (GTDB taxonomy): Bacteria > Pseudomonadota > Alphaproteobacteria > Rhizobiales > Xanthobacteraceae > Bradyrhizobium > Bradyrhizobium oligotrophicum_B. The sequence continues at coordinate 2,794,038 of CP192619.1, read as the reverse complement.
AGCTTGCTCGCGATCATCGATCAGGGCCGTCTCCGTGCGGGACGGGCAAGGCTCGGGGAGATCAATCGCGCGATCAATCTGGCCATCCGGCCGGCCAGCGATGTCGCTCAATATGGTCAGGTGGACGTGTGGGCCTCCCCTCTCGCGACCTTCGAACGCCGTGCCGGCGACTGTGAAGACTACGCGATCGCCAAATTCGTCGCGCTTCGGATGGCCGGCGTTGCCATCGACGATCTGCGGATCGTGATCCTGCACGATGTCGTCCGGGGCGAGGATCACGCTGTGGCGGCGGCGCGCCTCGACGGGCATTGGCTGATGCTCGACAATCAGCGCATGGCGATGATCCAGGACAGCGATGCGCGGCAGGTGCGGCCGTTGTTCGTGATCGACGAGACCGGCATCTCCCGGTATCAGGCCCTGCCCCTGATGGCGGAGGTCCGGGCGCTGTCGCCTGAGAGCACGGGTTCCGTAAACCATTGACCATCGCCGCATCGTTTCCCGGTGTCTAGTTTGGCAGCATGAGCCCATGGCGGGACGCCGGCGGAAGGACGCGGTCGGCGCCCGTTCACCGCGCCGCAACGAGTTGCATCCACATTGCAGACGCGAACCGAACGAGGCGATAGTGCCGTCATGACCCCAGGCTAGCCCCGCCCTCGCCGTGCGAGGACTGACGAAATTTTTCGAACGGCCAGCGGTCGATGCACTCGACCTCGTGGTGCGCTCCGGTGAGTTCTATGCACTGGTCGGCCCGAACGGCGCCGGCAAGACGACGACGCTGCGCATGGTCGCGGGCCTGCTGCGCCCGGATGCCGGACGGATCGAGATCTTCGGCATCGATGCGCTGCGCGACCCGATCGCCGCCAAGCAGGTGATGGCGTGGGTGTCCGACGAGCCCATGATCTACGACAAGCTGACGCCGCTCGAATATCTCGGAGTTCGTCGCCGGACTGTGGGGCATCGATCCGGCGACCTCGAGTGACGCGGCAGCGGCGCTTCTGGTCTCGCTCGGGCTGGAGCCGCATCTGCACGAGCGCTGCGAAGGCTTCTCCAAGGGCATGCGCCAGAAGGTGGCGCTCGCTGGCGCGCTGATCCACGACCCGCGGCTGATCATCCTGGACGAGCCGCTGACCGGCCTGGACGCGGTGTCGGCACGGCACGTCAAGGGCCTCTTGGCCGAGCGCGTCCGCCGCGGCGACACGGTGATCATGACCACGCACATTCTCGAAGTCGCCGAGCGCATGGCCGACCGGATCGGCGTCATCGCCGCCGGGCGCGTCGTCGCCGAGGGCACCCTCGCCGAGCTCCGCCAGCAGAACGGGCGCACCGACACCAGCCTGGAGGAGCTGTTCATCGCGCTGGTCGACGTCGAGTCCGCGGCATGACGCGGGCGGCGACGCTCGCCTGGTTCGCCCGTCACGAGCTCAGGCTCGCCTGGCGGGAATGGCTCGGCATGATCACGGCCGGCAGGCGGCGCCGCACGCGGGCCGCCGTCATCGGTCTCGTGCTGTTCGGCGCGCTCATGCATCTGCCGGCCTGGGTCGTGGTCGGACGCTACGCCGATCTCGCGCCGCCGCTCGACAAGACCGCGCTGATCGTCATCACCGCGACCATCATGCTGTCCTGGGCCTTGATGCTGTCGCAGGCGATCGAGTCCGTCACCCGCGTGTTCTACGCGCGCGCCGACCTCGATCTGATCATGTCGTCGCCGGTGCGGCTGGCCGAGATCTTTTCGGTCCGGATCGCGGCCATCGCGCTCTCCGTGACCAGCATGGCGCTGCTGCTCGCGACCCCTTCGTCGACGTGCTGCTGATCGAAGGCGGCGCGCGCTGGCTCGCCGCGTTCGTCGTGGTCGCAGCCATCGGCCTGTCGGCGGCCGCGGTCGCCATTGCCATCACGATCGTCCTGTTCCGCCTCATTGGTCCAGCGCGGACGCGGCTCGTGGCCCAGATCCTGGCCGCCGTGATCGGCGCCGGTTTCGTCATCGTGCTGCAGATCGCGGCGATCGTCTCCTATGGCACGCTGTCGCGCTTTGCCGTCCTCACCTCGGACGCCGCGGCCGCCATCGCGCCCGATCCCGACAGTCTTGTTTGGCTGCCGGCCCGCGCGGCGCTCGGCGACGGCCAGGCGCTGCTGATCCTGCTGGCCGCCGGACTGTTGCTGCTCGGCGGCGTCATGATGGTGTTCTCTCCGCGCTTCGCCGACACCGCGATCAGCGCCGCGGCCCAGGGCATCTCCAGCCGCGCCGGCGCCCGCGTCAGGTCGTTTCGCGGCGGCTCGCGGCAGCAGGCGCTGCGGCGCAAGGAGTTCATGCTGCTGCGGCGTGATCCCTGGCTGATCTCGCAGACGCTGATGCAACTGCTCTATCTGGTGCCTCCGGCGCTGCTGCTGTGGCGCAGCTATTCCGACAGCTCGCAGGCGGTGTTCCTGATCACGCCGGTCATCGTGATGGCGGCGGGCCAGCTCGCCGGCGGCCTCGCCTGGCTCACCGTCTCCGGCGAGGACGCGCCCGAACTGGTGGCGACGGCGCCGCTGCCGGCGGCGCGCATCGTGCGCGCCAAGATCGAGGTCGTGCTGATCACGATCGCGATGATCTTCGCGCCCCTCGTGCTCGCGCTCGGCTGGGTCGCGCCGGCGCAGGCGGTGGTCACAGCCGTGGCCGTGCTGGTTGCGACCGTCTCCTCCACCGCCATCCAGCTCTGGTTCAGGATCCAGGCGCGGCGCAGCCGGTTTCGCCGCCGCCAGACCTCGTCGCGGCTGGCGACCTTTGCCGAGGCTTTCTCCTCGATCGGCTGGGCGGCGACCGCGGCGCTGGCGCTCGCGCTGCCCGAGGCTGCCATCGTCTGCGGCCTGATGACCGCGGGCCTGTTGCTCGCGGCCTGGAAGCTGAGCCCCGCGCGGACCTGAAGCGTTCAACGCAACACCTCCATCACGGCGGCGGCGAACGCCTCAGGCTCCTCCTGCGGCAAATTGTGGCCGGCCCGCGGGATCACGCGATGGCCGATCCGGGTGCTGAACTTCGCGGCATGCGCCCGCCCGTCCGTCGCCGGGATCACGCCGTCCGCGTCGCCGTCGAGCGTGATCGTGGGCACGGTGATGACAGGCAGGGCCGCGAGCCGCCGCTCCAGCTCCTGATAGCGCGGATCCCCCTCGGCCAGCCCGTAGCGATGCCGATAGCTGTGGATCACGACATCGACGTGATCGGGATTGTCGAACGCCTCCGCCGAGCGCGCGAAGGTCGCATCGTCGAAGCGCCAGTGCGGCGACCATTGCTGCCACAGCAGCCGCGCAATTTCAGCGCGATTGGCGGCGAGCCCGGCGCGGCCGCGCTCGGTCTGGAAGTACCACTGATACCAGAACGCGACCTCGCGCGGCACCGGCGCCGGCTCCAATGCCCGCGCAATGTCCTGGATCAGATAGCCATTTACGGAGACCAGGCCCGTGCAGTGCTCGGGCCACAGCGCCGCGCCGACGCAGGCGGCGCGGCCACCCCAATCATAGCCGGCGAACACCGCGCGCGGGATCGCCAGCGCATCCATCAGCGCGATCAGGTCGGCGCCGACCGCGGCCTGCTGGCCCGAGCGCGGCGTCGATGCGTCGCGGAAGCGGGTGGGTCCATAGCCGCGCAGATAGGGCACGATGACGCGGCAGCCCTGCGCAGCCAGACGCGGCGCGACCTCGACATAGGAGTGGATATCGTAGGGATAGCCGTGCAGCAGGATGACGACCGCGCCATCGGCCGGGCCGCTCTCGAAATAGGCAATGCGGAGCACGCCTGCGTCAATCTCCCGCAGCGGCTGCAGCACCCGATCCGTCATGCCATCCTCCCGCGTCGTCGCGCCGCGCTCACGAGCGGGGCGTTGCGCCGAGGATATTTCTGATCGCAATTCCTCGCTACACTCACACGCGTTGGTGAAGGGGAACTGCCATGCTGCGCTCGCTGGTCTCGCTGCTTGCCGTCCTGTTCGCGTTCGCATCGCCCGCTGTGGCGCAATCGGGACCGCGCACCAGCGAGTGCCTGGCGATGGCCGGCGGCCCGCCGCATGCCACGCCTGTCAGCCTGCGCCGGACAGCGGCGGCCGGCAACGAGGTGACGATCACCTATGCCGGCCACTCGACCTACTTCATCGACACGCCGATGGGCATCCGCATCGCGACCGACTACAGCGGCGCCTATCAGGTCGGACGGCTGCCCGACGTGATCACCATGAACCGGGCGCACTCGACGCACTACACGCTGGCGCCGGATCCGCGCATCCCGCATGTGCTGCGCGGCTGGGGCGACGACGGCAAACCGGCCCAGATCTTCGAGCGGATCGGCGACGTGCTGATCCGCAACATCACCACCGACATTCGCCGCTATTTCGGAGATTCGATCGGCATCGACATGATCAAGGACGGCAACTCGATCTTCATCTTCGAGGTTGCCGGCCTGTGCATCGGCCATCTCGGCCATCTGCACATCAAGCTGGACGAGACGCATTTCGCCGCGATCGGCCGGCTCGACGTGGTGATGGTGCCGATCGACGGCACCTACACGATGTCGCTGGACGGCATCTCGGAGATCACCAAGCGGCTGCGCGCCTCCGTGGTGCTGCCGATGCACCGCTTCGCGACGCCGCTCGACGAGTTCATGCGCAAGATCGGCCAGCAGTTCGAGATCGACCGGCGCGGCGAGCGGACGTTGAAGATGTCGCGCGAGCTGCTGCCGTCGATCCCGACCGTGATCATTCTCGACGGCGTCTAGGCGCCCGCGAGGCTGGTGCCGCGGCGGCCTTCCGGCGTCAGGAACATGCGCTTGAGCTTGTTGATCACGCGCACCGCGAGGCCGAGCACATAGGGCTGCGTCTTCAGGCAGAAGGCCAGCTTCTTGACGTGGCCCTCGACATGCCATTTGGCATGGGCGCCATCGCGGAAGAAGATCACGTCGCCCGGCCCATAGCGCTTCGCCGGCATGCCCTCGCTCTCGAGCGTGATCGCGCCTTCGAGGATCAGGATGGTCTCGTCGAAATCGTAGTACCAGTTGAACTTGCCCTCGGTGCAATGCCAGACGATGGTCGAGCCCAGCCCGTCGCTGCTGCGGGCGATGGTGCAGGAGGTCGCGGTCGGATCGCCCTCGATGATCCAGGACGGCTCGATCGGAGCGGGCGCCAGGTCGACGGTGAGATTGGCGGTTTCGATCAAGGACGGAGACATCTTGGACCTCAAATGCATGGGACTGAAATGACCGGGCGAACGCCGGCATGAGCCTGCGACCGTAGCCGGTTGCACCTAATGGCGGCTTTCCGCAGTCGTTAAGATTTGAACCAATCGCCGCGACCAGCCGTCGCATCACAACCACGCCAGCGCTATAAACTTCACGCGAACGCCGCAATTTGTTCGCGGCCCCGCCAAACCTGCTGATTTACTGTTTGACCGCACTGCAAGATGCGGACAGGCCTCCCTCTGGTCGCCCTGCCCATCCCGAGTTGTGCCATCGCCTTTAGAGATTTGCCGCCTTCGCAGAGATAAGGATTTCCCAGGATGCGCCGACTGAGCCTCGCACTCGCCCTCACGCTGTCTGCTGCCACCCTTGCAACCGCCAACATCGCCATGGCGGGCGAAACGCCCGCCCCCGAGAACGCCAAGGCCTACTTCATCAACCTGAAGGACGGCGACACCGTTTCCTCGCCGGTCCTGATCCGCTTCGGCCTGTCCGGCATGGGCGTCGCGCCGTCCGGCACCGAGGCCCCCAACACCGGTCATCATCATCTGCTGATCGACGCGCCCGCGCTCGAGGGCGACGCGCTCAACGAGGCGATCCCGGTCGATGCCGGCCACGTGCATTTCGGCAAGGGCCAGACCGAAGCCTCGGTCAATCTCACCCCTGGCAAGCACACCCTGCAGCTCGTGCTCGGCGACTGGAGCCACATTCCTCACAACAAGCCTGTCATGTCGGAGCGGATCACGATCGACGTGCAGGCCACCACCGGCAGCGCCAAGCGGTAGGCACGTTCGACCGAGGACCCGGCCGCGAGCATCGCTCGCGGCCCGCTTCAGGCCGGTGCACGCGTGGCGCCGGCCCGTGATGCGTCAGGCCCACTCGCCCTTGCGGAACACCGGCACGCGGCGGCCGTCTTCATGGAGGCCGTCGATGTCGGTTTCGGCCGCGCCGATCATCCAGTCGATGTGGATCAGGCTCTGGTTGCCGCCCTGGGCGGCGATCTGCTGCGGCGACAGCGACGTGCCGTTGACGAAGCATTTCGAATAGCACTGGCCGAGCGCGATGTGCGAGGCGGCGTTCTCGTCGAACAGCGTGTTGTAGAACAACAGGCCGCTCTTGGAGATCGGCGAGGAGTGCGGCACCAGCGCGACCTCGCCGAGCCGGCGCGCGCCCTCGTCGGTGTCGAGCACCTTGTTCAGCACCTCCTCGCCCTTCGAGGCCCTGGCCTCGACGATGCGGCCCTCCTCGAACCTGACCTGGATGTTGTCGATCAGCGTGCCCTGATAGGACAGCGGCTTGGAGCTGACGACGTGACCCGACACGCGGCGGCAATGCGGCGTCGTGAACACTTCCTCGGTCGGGATGTTGGCGTTGCAGGTGATGCCGTTCTTGGCGGTCGAGGCGCCGCCCTCCCATTCGTGGCCATCGGCGAGACCGATCGTCAGGTCCATGCCGGGCCCGGTGTAATGCAGCGCGCTGAAGCGCTGGCCGTTGAGCCATTCGGTGCGCTCGCGCAGCACCGCATTGTGACGCTCCCAGGCCGACACCGCGTCCTCGCGATCGACACGCGACGCCGCGAAGATCGCGTCCGCCAGCTTCGCCACCGCGACCTCCTCCGGCACATCGGGGAAAACCAGCTTGGCCCAGGACAGGCTGGGATAGGCGATGATGTTCCAGTTGGTCTCGAAATTGGTGATCTTCTCCAGCGCCGGCTGATAGGCCTTGGAGTTCGCCTTGCTGGCGCGCGCCACCTTGGCCGGATCCTGGCCGGACAGCAGCATCGGATTGTCGCCGACGATGGCGAGCCGCGCGGTGTTCTCCGAGAACGCCTTGGCCATGCCCTGATAGAGCCAGTCGGCGGCGCGATCGAAGCTGTTGTCATGGCCAAAGCGGTAGCGCGCCAGCGTCAACTCCTCGTCGGAGAAGAACGAGGTCACGATCCCCGCACCGGCCTTGTAGGCGTGCTCGGCGACCTTGCGCACCAGCGGCAGCGCGACCGACGGCGCGGTCAACAGCAGATCCTGGCCCGGCTGCAATTGCAGGCCCACCTTCACCGCCACCTCGGCCAGGCGGTCGAGCTTCACGGGATCGATGGCGGTATCGAAGCTGCTGAAATGTGCGGTCATCAGGGCATCCAGTTCCGTTTCTTTTGCGGTGTTGAAGAGATAGGCCAATCGATGGGGCGGTCAATGGTGAACGGGGCTTGCCGTGCCGCGTCGCCATCGCTCGCCACATCCTCCGCCGTCATCCCGGCGAACGCCGGGATCCATACTCCGCGGCGTTTGTGATGATACGCGGCTAGGGCTCCAGTTCGGTCCAGCGCAGGCTTCGGTGTTTATGGGTCCCCGCTTTCGCAGGGATGACACGGGAGTATTTGGTCGGCTCGTCACGTTATCGCTGCGCGGGATGACCATAGAGCTTACCGGGCATCGCAGTTCATCCTCGCACCCGCTTTCGCGTCCGAGCATTGCTGTCCTCATCACCCTCCAAAGCGAGGGTGCAGGGAAGAGCCGGACCTCGACTGAGGCCCGTGGCCCGCCTGCTCAAAAAATGCAGGCGGCAGGTACCACAGGTCCAGCCGGAACGATCCGGCCCTCCCTGCGCGATGGCTTTACGGCTGCTTCGCGATCTCCCCGGTGCGCCGGGCTGTCTGGTCACCGTCACCCACGCCGCGCCGTTGGCGCCAGCGCAGAGCTTGATACCGGCATCGGAGTATCAGGACCACGCGACTTGACCGTGCGAGCCGATGTTGTTCGTCCGCGCGAATGACCACGCTGCAAACCGGCCCGCCCATCACATCCCACCTCCACGTGTCGTGACGACCGCGATACGCCCCTCGTCGATGAGGCGGGATGCAGGCATCCAATCATGATTTCTGGAAAAAGAAAGCGAAATCTTCAGCGCCGGCGAACTGGAGGGCCGCGTCGCTTTGCAATCGCTGCCGGATTCGGCGTTTCGCGGCGACGGCTTGTCGCCGATCGCGCAGCGCAAGCCGGCTTACGACGCGCGCAACCCCACCCTGAGTCGCCCGACGGGCAGGCCAGCTCCGGCATGCCGGCGAGTCACGGCCGCACGTTCAACCCCTGCCCTAAACGCCTGTCGCGGCCCGCGCCTCTCATCGCCGGTTCATCCGCAGCGTACCAATCTTCAGGGGCTGCGCCGCAAGGGCAAAGCTGAGATTGCGCCGAGACGCCTGCTCGTGCCCGCGCAGCGCGGTGATGATGGCCTGGTGATCCGTGGTGAAGAGCAGCTTGTTATCGAGACAGGCATCGACCTCGGACTTCGGCCGCGCTGCGGACACCAAGCCGAGCGTGAGTGAATGACGGACCAATTTCTCCAGATCGATCCCCGGCGACGTCGCACCCGTCTCGCCCATCACCGCCTCGGTGCGCCAATAATCGTCGTCGTCGAAAAGATCATCGGCGTCACCTCGTCCAGAGTCTTGGCATAGTAGTTGCGTTCCACGTCCTGGAAGATCTCGCGCAGCGTACCGCCGCCACCGCGGCCATAGATGATGCCGGCTCGGGAATTGTTGACCAGCGCCTCCTCGCGCAGACTGTTCTGAAAGTATTTCGCGTAATGGGTGGCAAACGGCATCGTCGGCTCGGCCCCATAGAGCCACGTCGGTACTGCCAGGCTCACCGGAAGGATAGCCGGAGCCTTCGCACGCACCTCCAGCGCGACCTTCAGCCACCGCCGAGCGTCCTCGATCGCGCTCAGCCTGGCCTCCTTGATCGTCCAGTCCTTCTCGAACAGATCGTCGAGCGACGGCGCCTTCGGCTCGGCGGCGAGCGCACTGATCGCCTCGTCCAGCGGTCCAATCGATTCAAAGGAGGAGAACGCGACGCCGAGATGTGCCGCCTCCATCACGCCGGGTCCGCCACCGGTGACGAGAAGGAAACGCGCGCGCGCCAGTTCGCGTGCAAGATGGGCGATCGCTTTATAGGTCGCGTGATCGCGACCAACGCCATGACCGCCCATGATCCCGACCAGCGGCCGCTGGACCGTCTTCAGAAACAGCCGCAGGGCGTCCGCGATCGCGGCGTCGTGCTCGGCCTGTGCCGCGCGGACCGCGAGCGATGCGGGTAACGGACCGCCATTGCCGACGAACTCGCGATAGATCGCGAAGTCCCGGGACAGCGTGTACCCCATCTGATCCCAGGGATTGAAGCCGCCGAGAAGATCATCGGCCGTATAGAGCTGGCGCGGCAGAGCATCGGGCACGGCAGGCCTCCTCGATATGAGCGTCCCGGGCCAAGTGTAACCGCAAGGATGCGCGACACAAGCACTACACGCACTGCGCGCAACGCGCTATCGTGGCCCCGCCAGCAAGCAGGGGAGGCATTCATGGCCAAGGTCAAGATCAAAGCCTACGCCAGTTCGAGCTGCGTTTTTGACATTCGATTGGAAGGACGGTGCGAACCACCCTGATTTTCTCGGGTTCGCGATCCAGCGTGATCCCGGCTACGGCCGTGATGGCAAGCCGCAATTCCTGTTCAACAAGCTCGACTTCACGCCCCTGAAGGCGGACGCCCGCCCCAAGGGCAGCGACCAGGCTCCCATCCAGAAGTTCAATTGGTGGGACGGCGGCATCAACATCGCCGACCAGGGCAAGACGTTCGAATATACCGTCATCCCCGTGTTGGGCACAGGACCGAACGATCTTCGCCTTCGTCGCGACGCCCGCGTCGGCGATCTCGCTGAAGCTTCCCAAGCCGCTCGACGGCAAGATCGCCACCTATTTCAACCGCGCCGTCGTCAGCGCGCAGAGCTTCAACCGGCTCAGAACGTCGACGCTGGAACGGCAGATGGACTGGCTCGCGAACGGGCTTCAGAACGCCATCACCGACATTCTCGGCGCGAGCGACGCCTTCGACTGCGCCATCTATCACCTCACCGACAATCGATGGATCATCCCCGCCTTCACGGCGTTCGAAGGGCGTGGCTCGATCATTTATTTCGACAAGGCGGACGATTCGAAATCGCGAACGGCCGCGCATCTCATCGCCGACGAACGACCCAACATTTCCATCCACAAGCGCGACGCCATCACCAAGTTGATGCACGACAAGTTCATCGTCTCCTATCAACGGAAACACGAGCAATCCGTGCTGATGGGCTCGACCAACTTCACGCCGGAAGCGCAGACCATCCAGGCCAATCTTCTTCACATCATCCAGTCGGCTCAGCTCGCCGCGCTTTATGCAGAGCGAGCCACTCTTCTCGCCAACAACGTTCGAAAGAGCGACATGGACCCGCCGGACTGGCAGACCGTGACCGACCTCGGCGACATAAAGTTGCGGGTCTTCTTCCTTCCGGAGCCGGGCACGAGCCGGACCTTCCTGGACACCGTGACGCAAGCGGTCAAGGATGCGACGTCCTCGGTGCTGTTCTGCATGTTCACCGCCTCGGACGAAGACCTGATGAACGCGATTTTCGCCAAGGGCGATTCGCCGTCGCATCTGATCTACGGGCTGCTCAACAGCATCGACGATCCGGACAAGCCGACGAAATCGGGCGAGACGCGCAAGCTGCCCAAGATCGCGAGCACGATCTATCACCGGTCGCAGGACAACCCGGACACGTTGCCGTATTCGGCGTTCGGCGCCGCCGCACCCCGCGGCTTCCTGCCGGAGCTGAGGACGATCGATACGAGCGCCTATGACGTCTCCGTCAAGAAGGGCAAGGCCAAAGCCGCCAAGCGATCACCGCCGCCGATCCATGTGCATCACAAGTTCATCGTCATTGACGGCGATACGGACGAGCCCACCATCTACACGGGATCGCCGAATTTCAGCAGGGCATCCGAAAATTCCAACGACGAGAACGTCCTTGAGATCAAAGGGAATACCCGCTTGGCCCAGGCCTACGTCGCGGAGTTCATGCGGCTGTACAACCACTATCGCGCGCGCGCGATCTGGAACAAGACGCACGAGAAGACCGGCCGCGCCCAGGCGGAGGAGGAGCGCGACGCGCTCGTCCTGAAGACCACCCGCGACGAATGGGTCAAGCAGGCCTACAAGGATGGCACAAAGGCAAGCCTGGCCCGCGAGCGCGGCTTGTAGCGACGCGGGCGCTCTGGCCCCGTCGATCCGAACGGGTCAGTCGTCGACCGGCAATGTCTCACCATGAACGTACCAGTCGGCCCGTGACGCCCAATGCACGTGGCGATCGGGAACGGCGCCGAGCGGCGCATCGAAGCCTCCGGCGGGAATGATCGCCTCGCGGCCGCTGCGCGTGAGATGCGGCATCGGGCTGCCGCAAGTGCCGCAGAAGGCGGTGGCGAAGCTGCGCGCCCGCGGCAGGTCGAACCGCGTGACGTTCGCCTCGCCGCGCAGCCAGCGCAACGCCGCCGCCTTCACGATGACCTCACAGGAATGCGCGGTGCCGCTGGCCTTGCGACAGCGCGAGCAATGGCAATTGAGGAAGTTGTCGAACGGCCCGTCGACCTCGAAGCCGACCCGGCCGCACAGGCAACTGCCGCGGAACGTGGTCATGACGATCTCCTGTCGTGGTCTGGAACGGAATGTCCACGAGCGCCGCACGCGTGGAGGGTGTTACTTATCCTGACTGCATCTTTGCAGCTATCAGGACGATTGAAGGCCAGCCCCGGTCGCCGCGCTGTTAGTAGGTAGCATGATCTTCCCACGCGGAACATTCGACTGTTTGTGAGTCATCCTCGATGTCGAGAGTCAATCACTCCTAATGAATTGGAACCGGGATCACCGGGCAGCGCTGTCGCGCAAATGCATGGCTCACAGGGAATTCCGTCACTTTGAGGACATGTTTAGCGGTTGATTGGCGCGCGGCAGGGGGATTTCACAGTGTACAGGAGTCCTCCGAATGTACCGCGTTGTTATTGTCGTCGCCGCATTGCTGGCTCTCTCCGTTCAAGCCGAGGCTCGGCCTCGTCATCATCATCATCACTACTCGTATCGTCACCATCACTCCTTCATGAACGCGATGGCTTCGATCCCGGGTGAAGGTCGCGTCGTCGAAGGTCGTGTCGTCGGCGGCCGCCCGTCGGGATGTCCGCACGCCTTCTGCGGCTGCGAAGCGTCGCTCTATACGTTCGGCCGGGTCATTCCCGAGTTGAATCTCGCATCCAACTGGCGTCGCTTTCCGCGCGCGGCTCCCGCACCGGGCATGGCTGCGGTTCGGTCCGGCCACGTCATGATCCTGCAGCAGCAGGTGGCCGGCAACGTCTGGCTCGTGCACGACGGCAATTCCGGCGGTCACGTCACCCGCGAGCATCCGCGCTCGATCGCCGGCTACACCATCGTGAACCCGACGGGCGGTGCGACCATGTTCAGCGCGGCCTCTCGTCGGACGCGCGAGGCTCGCGCGCCGGGTTATCAGCGGCTCGCCCGCAACGGGCGGCTGGACGGCTGGATGGCCAACGCGACGCCGATGTTCAACTAACGCATCGACCGTCTCGCGAGGCGGCACGCGGCGTCCGGATCGAATGCCGCGCGGCCGCCTCGTCTAGGCTGGGCGCGCCTCGCGCCTGAACAGCACGTAGAGCGCCGGCAGCACCAGCAGGGTCAGCACCGTCGACGAGATGATGCCGCCGATGACGACGGTGGCGAGCGGGCGCTGGACCTCGGCGCCGGCGCCGGTCGCGATCGCCATCGGCACGAAGCCGAGCGAGGCGACGAGGGCCGTCATCAGCACCGGCCGCAATCGCGCCGGCGCGCCTTCCTCGACCGCGGCGATGACCGAGCGTCCCTCCTGGCGCAGCCGCTCGATGAAGGCGATGATGACGAGGCCGTTGAGCACGGCCACGCCGGAGAGCGCGATGAAGCCGACGCCGGCCGAGATCGATAGCGGCAGGCCGCGCAGCAGCAGCGCCGCGATGCCGCCGGTCAGCGCCAATGGCACGCCGGAGAACACCAGCGCGGCATCGGCGAACGAGCCCATGCTCATGAACAGCAGCAGGAACACCAGCGCGAGCGCGATCGGCACCACGATCATGAGACGCTTGGTTGCGGACACCAGTTGCTCGAACTGTCCGCCCCAGCCGATCCAATAGCCTGGCGGCAGCTTGACCTTCTCCGCGACGGCGGCTTGCGCCTCGGTCACGAACGAGCCGAGGTCGCGGGCGCGAACATTGGCAGACACGACGATCCGCCGCTTGCCGTTTTCGCGGCTGATCTGGTTCGGGCCCGGCGCCGAGGCTACTGCCGCCACCGACGACAGCGGCACGTAGCGCGGCTGTGCTGCCGAGGAGAAGGCGGTGCGCAGCGGCGCGGCATTCGCCTCCTCACCGGCCGGCAGTGGAATCGGGATCGCGCGGATGGCATCGAGATTGCCGCGCAGACGCTCGGGCAGCCGGACGACGATGTCGAAGCGGCGGTCGCCGTCGAACAGCTTTCCAGCCGCCTTGCCGCCGATCGCGATCTCGACCACGCTCTGCACTTCGGCAACGCTGAGACCGTAGCGCGACAGCGCCTGGCGGTCGATCCTGACGGTCAGGATCGGCAGGCCCGCGACCTGCTCGGTCTTGACGTCGGTGGCGCCATCGATGCCGCGGATCGCGGCTTCGACCTGGCGCGCGGCACCCTGCAGGATATCGAGATCGTCGCCGAAGATCTTGATGCCGACGTCGCTGCGCACGCCGGAGATCAGCTCGTTGAAGCGCAACTGGATCGGCTGCGAGATCTCGTAGTTGCTGCCGGGGATCTCGTCGGCCGCCTGTTCGATCTCGGCGACGAGTTGCGCCTTGGGCTTCGACGGATCGGGCCAGTCCTGGCGCGGCTTCAGCATGACGTAGCCGTCGCCCTGCGACGGCGCCATCGGATCGGTCGCGACCTCCGCCGTGCCGATGCGGGTGAACACGTCCTTCACCTCGGGTATGCGCCGCAACCGCGCGTCCAGCGCCTTCTGCAGGTCGACCGACAGGGTGAGGCTCGTTCCGGGGATGCGCAGCGCCGCGAGCGCGACGTCGCCCTCGTCGAGGCTCGGAATGAACTCGCCGCCCATGCGCGTCGCGGCCAAGCCGCTCGCCGCGACGATCATCACGGCGACGGCTGCCACCACCATGCGATGCGCGATCACGCCGCGCAGCAGCGGCGCGTAGATCCGCCGCGCGCCGCGCATGATGAGGTTCTCCTGCTCGGAGACCTTTCCGGTGACGAAGATCGCAACCGCTGAAGGCACGAAAGTGATCGAGAACAGCACGGCGGCGCCGAGCGCCATCAGCACCGTGAGCGCCATCGGCGTGAACATCTTGCCCTCGACGCCGGTCAGCGTCAGCACCGGAAGATAGACGACGGCGATGATGCCGGTGCCGAACAGGCTGGGCCCGATCACCTCGCGCGCGCCAATGACGATGGTCTGCAACCGCTCGGCGGTCGTGAGCAGTCCGCCCTTGCGGTGCTGCGCCTGAGCCAGCAGCCGCAGGCAGTTCTCGACGATGATGACGGCGCCGTCGACGATGATGCCGAAATCGATCGCGCCGAGACTCATCAGGTTGGCGCTGACCCTGCTCTCGACCATCCCGGTGATGGTCATCGCCATCGACAGCGGGATGATGCAGGCCGTGACCAATGCGGCCCGGATGTTGCCGAGCAAGAGGAACAGCACGACGACGACCAGCGCGGCGCCCTCCAGGAGATTCTTCTCCACGGTGCGGATCGTCGCTTCGACCAGATGGGTGCGATCGTAGAGCGTGCGCGTGATCACGCCCTCCGGCAGCGATTTTGCGATGTCGTCGAGCCGGGCGGCGACACGGCGCGCCACGGCGCGGCTGTTCTCACCGATCAGGAGCATCGCCGTGCCCAGGATCGTCTCCTCGCCGTTGAGCGTCGCCGCGCCGGTGCGCAGGTCGCGCCCTTCGATCACTTCGGCGACGTCGCCGATGCGCACCGGCGTGCCGCCGCGGGCGCCGATCACGATGTCCTTCAGCTCGGCGGCGCTGCCGACCTGGCCTGGCGCGCGCACCAGATATTGCTCGCCATTGCGCTCGATATAGCCGGCGCCGACATTGGCATTGTTGGACGCCAGCGCCGCGATCACGTCACGGAAGCTGATACGATAGGCCATCAGGCGGCCGGGATCCGGCAGCACGTGGAACTGGCGCTCGAAGCCGCCGATGGTGTTGACCTCGATCACGCCCGGAACGCCGCGCAGTTGCGGCCGGATGATCCAGTCCTGGATGGTGCGCAGATCGGTCGGCGAGTAGTCGGTGCCTTCCGGCGTCTTGGCGCCGGGCTTGGCTTCGACCGCATACATGAAGATCTCGCCGAGCCCGGTCGAGAGCGGTCCCATCGCGACCTCGACGCCCGGCGGCAGCTGATCCTTGATCTGCTGGATGCGCTCGTTGACGAGCTGGCGCGCGAAATAGATGTCGGTGCCGTCCTGGAACACGACGGTGACCTGGCTCAGTCCATAGCGCGACAGCGAGCGCGTGTAGTCCAGCTTCGGCAGGCCGCCCATCGCGGTCTCGACCGGGAAGGTGATGCGCTGCTCGGTCTCGAGCGGCGAGTAGCCGGGCGCCTTGGTGTTGATCTGCACCTGCACGTTGGTGATGTCCGGCACGGCATCGATCGGCAGCCGGGTGAAATTCCAGGCGCCGAAGCCGGCGGCGGCGAGCGCGACGACCAGCACCAGCCAACGCTGGCGCACGGCAAATCCGAGGATCGCGTCAATCATGCTCGGCCTCCCCCTTGCCCATCTCCGCCTTCACCACGAAGCTGTTCTCGGCGACATAGTGCTCGCCGAGGGAGAGACCGTCGCGGATTTCGACATGGGTCGGGTCGGACTCGCCCGTGACCACGGGGCGCGCCTCGATCTTGTCGCCCTCCTCGCGCACGAACACGACCGTCCTGTTCTCCAGGGTCTGGATCGCGCTGGCACGCACCGCGACGGCGACGCTGCGCTTGGCGAGCACCAGCCGCGCGGTGACGAACAGGCCGGGACGCAGCCGGCCGTCGGCGTTCGGCAACACGACGCGCGCGAGCGCAGTCTGCGTCTCGCTGGCGCCGACCGGGGCGATGTAGGACACACGTCCCCGGATCTCGCCGCGGCCGTCGTCGGGATCGATCAGCACCTCGTCGTCGAGCCGGACGCGCCTCAGATCCTGGCGGTAGATCGACAGGTCGACCCAGATCGTGGAGAGGTCCGCGACCACGAAGGCGGGCTTCTGCTCGGAGGCGTATTCGCCGAGCGAGATCTGGCGGTCGATGATGGTGCCGCCGATCGGGGCCTTGAGATCATACGCCGTCAGGCTCTGGTTGCTCTCGACCGCCGCGAGCAGCTCGTCCTTGGCGACGGTGTCGCCGATGCGCTTCCTGATGGCACGGACGATGCCAGGAAAGCGCGGCGTCACCTGCACCAGCGCTTCCTGATTGGCGCGCAGCACGCCGTTGAAAGCTAACGTGTCCGACAAGGTGGCGGGTCCTGCCTCGGCCAGCGTGACGCCGGCGGCGGCGAGTTTCACGTCGCTGATGCGGATGCGGTCGGCGCCATGCTCGTCCTGCTCGACATGGTCCTTCGGCGCCGCCTTCTCGACATGGCCGACGGTAGCCTCGGCATGCGGCTCCGCCGCGACCAGCAGGCGCGATGCGCCGGCGCGGCGGCGGCCGCCAGGATGACAATGAGGATGATGGTGGATGGTCTCATCGCGCAGTCTCCCGTGCCAGGGTGAAGGGACGGCCGACCAGGCCTTCAATCATCGCCACGGCGACATGGATGTTCTGCAGCGCCTCCTGCTCGCGCAGCCGCGCCTGCGCCACGCTCGCTTGCGCGTCCAGCACCTCGAGCAGGGAGAAGCGGCCGGCGCTGTAGCCCTGCGCGATCTCGTCGGCGGCCTCCTGCGCCTTCGGGATGGCGATCTCGCGCAGCACCGACAATTCACGCAGCGAGCCCTGCAAGGAGTCATAGGCGCGGCCGGCGATCACCAGCAGCGTGTTGCGGTTGGCCTTGCGCTCGGCCTCGGTCTTGGCGAGGCTTTCCTGCGCCGAGAGGATGTTGCCCTGGTTCTGGTCGAACACCGGGATGGGCACGGAGACGCTGAGCCTGACGGCATCGTCCTGGGTGTCGTTGAAATGCCGCCAGCCGGCGCCGACGCGCACGTCGGGGTACGGCTTCAGCCGGGCCAGCAGCAGCTCGGCATTGCGCTGCGCGTAGACCGCGGTCCAGCGGACGAGTTGCGGATTGGCATCGATGGCGGAGATCACGGTGTGGAACGCGGGCGGCTGGCCGGTCGCATCGAACCGGCCGGTCACGGCCGGGAGCTTCGCCGAGCTGTCGCCGATCAGCACGGCGAGTTCGCGCCGTGCGCTCGAAAGCGTCGCCTTGACGCGCTCGCGATCGGCCCGCACCAGCGCCGAGGCGACCTCGGCGCGGCCGGTCTCCGCCGGCGACGACGCGCCGGCCTCGACGCGACGGCGCAGCAAGGGGGTCAGGCGATCGAGCGCTGCGACCTGATCGTCGAGGATCTGGATGCGCCGCTGCGTGGCGAGCACCGTCACGAAGGCGACCGCGGTCTCCGACAGCACTTCCAGCCACACCGCCTGGCGCTGGATCTCGGCGACCCGCACGCCGGCCTGGCCGGCGGCGATGCGGGCGTCGCGCTTGCCGAACCACTCGAACGCCTGGCTGATCTGCAACGTCGTCTCGGCCGATCGCGTGCCGCGATACGGACCCGAGCCGAGCGAATTGTCCTGCTCGTAGGAGAGCTCCGGATTGAGCAGCGCGCCGGCCTGCAGCCGCTGGCCGGAGGCGATGCCGATGTCGCGGTCGGCCGCGGACAGCCGTGGATTGGCGGCGAGTGCACGCGACAGCGCCGCGCGGAGGGTCAGCGTCTGCGCCGCGCAGGCATGCGCGGACAGAGCGAGCAGGGCTACGGCGCCAATGGCGCGCGCGGCCATCCCGGAGAATGGCATGAGATGAACCTGTCTGGACGGGCAAGGATGGACGGCGTCGGCCGTCCGGCACGTTGCGTCAGCTCAGGTGTTTTGGCGGCGGAGACTCGGACTCGGGGAGGACGCCTGCACTGAGCAGGGGAACGGCCCAGTCGGTTGCGGCCACGACCTCGGCCGGGACGGCGGCGAACTGCGGCTGCGGCACGGCCACCGAGAAGCAGCCATGGCAATGATGGTCGGCGATGCCGCGCTGATCGGTGTGGCCCGCTCGGTCGAGCAGCGACGCGATCTCCGGCTTGCCCGCGGAGGGATGGGCAACGTCGATGTCACAGGCACCGTGCAACGCGCCCGCGAGGACATAGGCGAGCATCAGGCAAGCGGCCACGATCCGGCGCAGCATGCGCGGACGGCTCGTGATATCTCGTTTGCCAACGCTGCGCACCGCGCCCCCTGTTCGCCGTGCGAATAGCACGCAGCGTCGGGCGTTGTCGATCAGCAACAATGTAACAAGGGGAACCGCTCACAATGCGCTTGGCGCGGCACAGCGTGCATCCGCCGCGATCGGCCCAAGGAGCGCCCGAGTACCGATTTCCGGAACGCGCGTGGACTCGTACGGTCACCGGTAAGCCGTGGCGCATGAGCGCGCCGTATTGGCGGCATGCAGCGTGCTTGATTGACTCGCCGCCTTCGCAAACCAAGGTTCGCGCCGCGGAACATGCAGGGCGCGACCTCATCGAACACGCGATGCGCCGCGCGAAGGATCGGAAGACAGATGACGTTGGCGATGAGCTGGGACGAGTGGGCCCGGCATGATGGCATGGCGCTGGCGGCGCGCGTTCGCAATGGCGAACTGACGGCGGCGGAGCTGGCGCGGCAGGCGGCTGAAGGCATTGCCAAGGTCGATCCCGCGCTGTCGGGCGTGGTCGAAGTCTTTGCCGATGCCGTCGAAGATCCCGTCAAGGCGGGCGCCAATGCCGACGGCGCCTTCGCCGGTCTGCCGTTCCTGATGAAGGATCTCGGTCCGACCATGGCCGGCCGCCTGCAGGAGCAGGGCTCGCTGTTCATGCGCGGCAACCGCCCCGCCGCCGACACGCACCTGACGGCGAAGATGCGCAAGGCCGGCCTCAATCTGATGGGCCGCACCACGACGCCGGAGTTCGGCGTCTGCAGTTCGGCGGAGAACCCGGCGGTCTACGTCACGCGCAATCCTTGGAATACGGACTACACCACCTGCGGCTCCTCGGCCGGGAGTGCGGCGATGGTCGCCGCCGGCGTCGTGCCGATCGCGCATGCGACCGATGGCGGCGGCTCGATCCGGATTCCCGCCGGCGTCAACGGCAATATCGGGCTGAAGGTCTCGCGCGGCGTGTTCTCGATCGCGCCGCATCTGTCGGATCTCTCCGGGCTGGTCTCGATCCAGGGCTGCCAGTCGCGCAGCGTGCGCGACACCGCGGCGTTCGTCGACCATTGCCGCGGCGGCGCGCCGGGCGAGTTCATGCCGTACTGGACCACGCCGGAGCCTTATGTCGATTTGATCAAGCGCGATCCGGGCAAGCTCCGAATCGCGCTGTCGCATCAATGGGGCGACTACCGCGCCACGCCGCACATCGCTTCGGAGCTGGCGCGCGTCGGCAACTTCCTCGAAGGCCTCGGCCACCACGTCGGCTACGCGCTGCCGGATGTCGACTACCGCGCGGCGTTCGCGGCGCAGACCACCTGCTACATCTCGAACTTCGCCATCGTCATCAACAACCTGCTCGCCTCACGCAAGCTCGACCGGCCGCCGGCCGAGCTGATCGAGCCGATCAACATCCGCATCTGGGAGGCCGGCCGCGGCACGAGCTTCGCCGAGCGCGCGGCGATGCAGGCGGTGTTCAACACCACCTCGCGCGCCTTCGGCGCGTTCTTCGAGGACTGGGACATCATCCTGACGCCGATCACGGCGCTGCCGACCCCGAAGATCGGCACCACCGAATATCTGACGATAAGCGACAATCCCGACGTGCTCGACTGGTTCGAGAATCTCTGGCGCAACTTCGCCTTCACCCCGCTCGCCAATCTCTGCGGCATCCCGGCGATCTCGCTGCCGCTCGCGACCAACGAGCACGGCCTGCCGCTCGGCATCCAGGCGATGGGCAAGCAGGCCGACGACGGCCTGCTGCTGCAGCTCGCGGCCCAGATCGAGCGCGCGATCGAGGGCAAGTGGAACGGCGGTACCACGCCCGCCGTGCACGTGACCAAAGCCTGAGCCGCAACCACGAGCGCCCCGCAGGCCACTGATCCGGCGGCGCTCATCGATCGTTGTTCAGCGTGGACGGTGCCGGCCGGAGCCGGGGCCCCGCACTGATCGGCGAGGGTGAACGTGACGGACGAGCGGACTGCGACGCGTTCCGGCAGGAGTCGGCAGTTGCGCCCCTGCTCCGGCGCGGCACGCCGGTCCCGTGGTGACGCCATGCCCAAGATGCGGAGCAAGGCCGACTTGCCGACCAAGATATGCGCTGCGTGCGGCCGCCCGTTTGCGTGGCGGCGCAAATGGGCGCGCGACTGGGATGAGGTGAAATACTGCTCGGACCGCTGCCGATCCGACCGCGGCCGGACGTCTACTGCGATGACCAGGAGCCGAGGAGGCTAGCGTCATGATGTCCGGCGTCCCCGCTCCGATGCGCATTCTGGGCCTCGCCGGGCTGATTCCGTTTGCGGGCCTCGCGGCACTGGTGATTGCCGGTGACGATCCGACCCGGCAGGCCGCGCTGCGCGCGCAGATCGGCTATGGCGCGGTCATCGTGAGCTTTCTCGGCGCGATCCATTGGGGCGTCGTCGTGCAGACGCCGGCGCTGGCAGGCTGGCCGCGCATGAGCTGGGGGGTGACGCCGGCTTTGCTCGGCTGGGTCGCGCTGTTGCTGCCGCCGCTGCCCGCTCTGGTGCTGCTCGCAGCCGCGCTGCTGACCGCGCTGGTCTACGATGAGTTCAGCTTCGGCGGCGACGATCGACGGGTTTGGTTCCTGAAGCTGCGGCGGCTGCTCAGCATCGGTGCCATACTGTCTCTGCTCGCCACTCTGATCAACATCGTGGTCAAAGGCGCTCCCTGACGGCCACCGTTCTGGACAATGCGGCAATCCCTCGGGCAAGCTCGCATATCCCTCGCGAGGCGCCATGAACATCCTGCTGCTCAATCCCAACATCCGCACTGACATCACCGACCTGATGCTGCACGTCGGCCGGGAGGCTGCCGCGCCCGGCACCACCCTGATCCCCTGCACCGCGCCGCGCGGCGTGCCCTACATCGCCACCCGCGCCGAGGCGCAGATCGGCGGCGCCGTCGCACTGGAGATGCTGGCGGAGCGTAACGGCACGTTCGACGCTGCGATCATCGCCGCGTTCGGCGATCCCGGCCTGTTCGCGGCGCGCGAGCTGTTCGACGTGCCGGTGATCGGGCTTGCGGAAGCGGCGATGCTGACGGCCTGCATGGCCGGGCGTCGCTTCGCCATCGTCACCTTCGCGCAGGCGCTCGGCCCCTGGTACGAGGAGTGCGTGCGCATGCACGGGCTGATGGAGCGCTGCGCCGGCATCCGCATGCTCGACGGCAGCTTCAAGCAGATCTCCGACGTGCAGCACGAGAAGGAGGAGCTGCTGGTGGAGCTGGCGCTGCGCGCGGTCGAGGAGAACGACGCCGACGTCCTGATCTTCGCCGGCGCGCCGCTGTCGGGGCTCGCCGCGCGCGTCGCGCATCGCATTCCCGTCCCCGTGGTCGATCAGGTGATCGCCGCGGTGAAGCAGGCCGAAGCACTGCTCGCCTTGAAGATGCGCAAAGCCACCGCCGGGACGTTCCGGCGCCCGGCCGCGAAGCCGACGACGGGCTTGCCGGAGGCCTTGGCGGCACGGCTGGAGCATCGCGACGGATAGTCGACGGTCGAGAGTGGTGAGAAGCCACGCCTCTCTCCTCGTGTCATTCCGGAGCGCGCGTCAGCGCGAGCCCGGGATGACGTGCTGAGAGAGCAAGTTGCGATCTGAAACGGCGATCGCGGATCGTGCTTCACTTCCGAGCGCATTCAATTACCAGCCGACATGATCAGCTGTACACAAACGGCCGCCGCTGCCTGAAAAGGCGGCACGCTTCTTGCTTTTTCAAACGAATAGAGCAGGAAGCCCATGGCCAGCGTATCGGAAGCCAAGTCGCTCGTTCTGGATCGGATCACGCACCGCTTCGCCAGCGGCACGATGGCCGTCTCCGACATCAATCTCGATGTGAAAGGCGGCGAGATCATCGCCCTGCTCGGCCCATCCGGCTGCGGCAAGACCACGCTTCTTCGCATCATCGCCGGCTTCATCGGCCAGAGCGAGGGACGCGTCATCATCGGCAACGACGTGGTCGACGCGCTGCCGCCCAACCGGCGCGCGGTCGGCATCGTATTCCAGAACTACGCACTTTTTCCGCATCTCTCGATCACCGAGAATGTCGGCTACGGCCTCGCCGCGCGCGGCGTCGACAAGGCGACGCGCAACAAGGAAGCGCAGCGGCTGCTCGACATGGTGCAGCTCGGCCCGTTCGGCGAGCGGCTGCCGCGGCAATTGTCGGGCGGCCAGCAGCAGCGCGTCGCGCTGGCGCGCGCGCTCGCGATCAAGCCGTCGATCCTGCTGCTCGACGAGCCGTTCGCCGCGCTCGACAAGAATTTGCGGCTCGACATGCAGATCGAGGTCAAGCGGCTGCAGCGTATGGCCGGCACCACCACCCTGATCGTGACCCACGACCAGGAGGAGGCGCTGTCGATGGCCGATCGCGTCGCCGTGCTCAGCCATGGCCATCTCGAGCAGTTCGGCACGCCGTCCGAGATTTATGACCAGCCGCAGACGCTGTTCGTGAATACCTTCGTCGGCACCGCGAACAGGATGAGGGGCACGGTGCTGGCGACCGATGCTGATAACGTCAAGGTCGGCCTGGAAGCCGGCGGCGAGATCATCGCGCGCGCCCCCACCCCGGTGCGTGCCTCAGACAAGGTCACCGTCTGCCTGCGTCCCGAGCATCTCACCTTCGTCAGCGACGACACCGGCTTTGCCGGCGAGATCGGCATGGCGCTGCCGCTCGGCGCCACCGTTGTCCACGAAATCAAGGCCAGCGACGGCTCGAGCATCAAGATTTCGCAGGCCCGCACGGGCGACACGCCGCTGCGCGACGCCGGCTCGCCGGTGCGCGTTGCGCCGCTCGCGCCCGGCCTCGCCACCGTCTTCCCGCAATGAACAACCAACACATCGGAGTGAAACATGATGCTTGATCGCCGCCGGCTCCTGACCAGCGCCCTGACGCTGGGAGCCATGCACGCCTTCCCAGGTCTCAGCCTCGCGCAGGCGCGGCCGCTGGTGTTCGCAACCTTCACCGGCAGCTGGGAGGAGGCGCACAAGGCCGTGCTGGTGCCGGCCTTCCGCAAGGCCAACGCCGATGCTGCAATCGTGCTCGACCCGATGCTGTCGGTCGACCAGATCGCCAAGGTCAATGCCGCCAAGGCCAATCCGCCGATCGACGTCATGCTGCACGATCCGGGCCCAGCGCTGGTCGCGATCGGCCAGGACCTCGTCGAGCCCTACCCGGCCGACAAGAGCGCGTATTTCAAGGATCTGATTCCGGAAGCGCAGGACGCCATGGGCCCTGCGCCATTCTTCCAGGTCGTCGGCCTCACCTACAACCCGGAGACGGTGAAGACGCCGCCGACCTCCTGGGCGGACCTGTGGAAGCCCGAGTTCAAGGGCAAGGTCGGCATCACCAACCTGAACTCCACGCTCGGCACCGGCTGGCTGGTCGAGATCGCGCGCATGCGCGGCGGCTCGGAAGCCAATGTCGACGAAGGCTTCAAGGCGCTGGAGGAATTGAAGCCGAACCTCGCCGCCGTCGCCGCCAATCCCGGCGCGCTGGCGACTTTGTTTCAGCAGGGCCAGATCGATATCTCGCCCGGCAATTTCAACGCCATCCAGATCCTCAAAGCCCGCGGCGTGCCGGTCGAGTTCGTGGCGCCCAAGGAAGGCGCGATCGCCTTCAAGACCACGATCCACATCGTCAAGAACTCGCCGAACAAGGAGCTCGCCTTCAAGCTGATCGAGGCCGCGCTGTCACCGGAAGTGCAGACCACCTTGATGAACCCGCCCTATCTGATCGTGCCGACCAATACCAAGGTCGCCATGAGCGGCGAGATCGCCAAGGTGCTGGCCAAGGACACCGCGGAGCTGAAGAAGAAGTTCGTGTTCCAGGACTGGAAGAAGATCAACGAGCAGCGCGCCTCCTGGATCGAGAAGTTCAACCGCGACATCAAGATCTGACGCGATGAAGAGCGCCACGGCAGCACCTGGAGACGTGACCAGCTTCAGCCTTGGGCTTGCGCTGCCCCTGGGCCTGGTGTTCGCGATCTTCTTCGTGCTGCCGCTGGCGCAGCTCTTTTATCTGTCGCTCCACAACGACACCGCGGCGACGGTGTGGGGGCTCGGCCAGTACATCAAGTTCCTGACCGATCCCTTCAGCCTCGCCGTGCTCGGCTCGACCCTTCTGCTCGGCGCCGAGGTGACCTTGGCTTGCCTCGTGCTCGGCTATCCCATCGCCTGGCTCTACCAGCGCTCGGGCAGCCGGGTGCAGACTCTGATCATCATGATCGTGCTGCTGCCGCTGCTGACCAGCGTCGTGGTCCGCACCTTCGCCTGGATCGTGATCCTGGGCCGGCAGGGCATCATCAACTCCGTACTGCAATCGCTCGGCCTGATCGGCACGCCGCTGCGCATGATCTACACCCAGGGCGGACTGATCGCGGCGCTGGCGCAGGTGCAGATGCCGCTGATGGTGCTGCCGCTGATCACGGCGATCGGGCGCATCGATCCCAATCTGTCCGACGCCTCGGCCTCGCTCGGCGCCGGCAGCTGGCGCACCTTCGTCAAGGTGATGCTGCCCCTGTCGATGCCCGGCATCATCGCCGGCTGCACGCTGACTTATGCCGCGGCGATCACCGCCTTCATCACGCAGTCCCTGGTCGGCGGAGGCCAGATGCTGTTCATGCCGATGTATCTCTATCAGCAGGCCTCGACGTTGCAGAACTGGCCGTTCGCGGCGGCGATCTCGATCATCTTCCTGTTCGCGGTGCTCGCCATCGTCGCGCTGTTCTCGACGCTCGGGCGGCGCGCCCGTGGCTATGGAGACGCCCGATGAGCGGCCGGCAGCGGAACTGGGAGGCACTCAGCTTCCAGATCGTGATGACGGTCATTGCCATCATGGCACTGATCCTGATCGTGTCGCCGTCGCTGGTCGTGGTGATCGTCTCTTTCACCTCAGGCTTTTCGCTGAAATTCCCGCCGCCCGGCTATTCAACCCGCTGGTACGTCGAATTGTGGAACGCCTGGCAACTGCAATTCGCCGCGCGCAACAGCGTCGTCGTCGCGCTGTGGTCGACCGGGCTCTCGATTGTGCTCGGCGTCGCCGCGGCGCTGGCGATCTCGCGCTCGAAGACGCTGACCGCAAAGCTCCTGGACTCGCTGTTCATGTCGCCGCTGGTGCTGCCCGCGCTCGCCTTCGGGCTCGCGGCGCTGATGTTCTTCTCCCTGATCGGCCTGCCGGTGTCGCTGCTGACGCTGGTGATCGGCCACACCATCGTCTGCGTGCCCTATGTCGTGCGCAACACCGTCGCCGCACTGGCCCAGCTCGAGCCGACCCTGCTGGAAAGCTCGGCGATCCTCGGTGCCAGCAGGCTCTACACGTTCCGCCGTATCGTGCTGCCGCTGATCCGGCCCGGCATCATCTCCGGCGCGTTCATCGCCTTCATGTCGTCGTTCGACAACGTGCCGGTGTCGCTGTTCCTGCGCGATGCCGCCACCGACATGCTTCCGATCCGGATGTGGCAGGATCTCGAAGGCAAGCTCGACGTCACCATCGCAGCGCTGTCGAGCGTGCTGATCATCGCCACGATCGCGCTGATGGCGGTCATGGAGCGCACCACCGGCCTGTCGAAACGGCTGACCGGTTGATCGACGCATCCGGCAGCGACGCGGAGCGTTCTTCATGAGCAACCTGCTCGAGGGAACGGTTCTTGGTCCGTCAAGGATCAGACCTCGTCCTGAGGAGCCCGCCGCAGGCGGGCGTCTCGAAGGACGGCCACACGCGCTAAGCGCCGCGGAAGATCGAATAGCCCCAGGGCGTGAATTTGAGCGGCAGGTGAAAATGCTCCTCGACCTTGTCGATGGCGAAGCGAAACGGCACTGTGGTGAGGAATTTCGTCTGAGCGTTTGCCCCGAAGAACTCGCCGACATGAAACAGCACCTCGTACTCGCCGGCGACGACGCCGTCACCCTTGACGACCGGCGCCTGCAGAGTGCCGTCGGCGCCGAGCTGTCCCTCCGCGAGCAGCGTGCGATCGGGCGTCACGCGCCAGATCGCGACGCGCAGGCCGCGCGCGGGGCGCCCGTTGGCCACATCAACCGCATGAACCGAGATACCGCCGGCCATCACCTACTCCCCCATCAGGCTGTCGCGGCATGATAGACGCGAAAGACGCGTCAGTGCCAGCGGTGCCGCCGTGGACAGGATGAGACATCATGTCAATGACCGCATCCCGGATCGCACACGCCGTCACAGCCCGGCAGACCACCGCGAGGCAGATGGCCGAGCAGGCGCTGGCGCGCATCGATGCGGCGCGCGACCTCAATGCCGTGGTCACCATCGATCTCGAACGAACGCGCGCGGAAGCCGATGCTGTCGACACGCGCGTGGCCGCCGGCGAAGCAATGCCGCTTGCCGGCGTGCCGATCGTGGTCAAGGACAACATCTGGGTCGGCGGCTGGCGCATCACGCAGGGCTCGCGGCTGTTCGCTGATTTCATCGCGCCCGAGGATGCGATCGCGATCGCGCGGCTGCGCCGCGCTGGTGCCGTGATCGTCGGCATCGGCGCAACTTCCGAGTTCGCCTGCAAGGGCGTGACGACCTCGCGGCTGTTCGGACCGACTGTTCATCCGCAGGACCGGCAGCTCACGCCCGGCGGCTCGTCGGGCGGTCCCGCCGTTGCGGTGGCGGCTGGGCTCGTGCCGCTCGCGATCGGCACCGATGCCGGCGGCTCGAGCCGGCGGCCGCCGGCCCATGTCGGCGTCGTCGGCTTCAAGCCGTCGTTCGGTGCCATTCCCTACGGGCCGGGATTCCCCGAGCCATTCTGGCGCATCTCGGTGATTGCCCCGATTGCGGCCGATGTCGGCGATGCCAGGCTTGCGTTCGAGGTCATGGCCGGTGCCGATCCGCGCGATCCCGATGCGTTCGATGTGGCCGCTGCGGATCATGCAACGCCGCTGCGCATGGCGTTCTCGCCGCGACTCGGGCTGGATGTCACGGTCGATGGCGACGTCGCCGCGGGCCTGCAGCGGGCGGTCGACCGCCTCCGCGCCGGCGGCATGCCGATCGTCGACAAGGATCCCGTCTGGCCGGCGGGCCTTGCCGAGGACGCGGTGATGCCGCTCCAGCATGCCGGGCTGGCCGCGCTCTACGGCGACGCCTTCCACAATGATCCGGCGCAATTCGATCCAGATATCGCCAGGCAGATCGAGCGCGGGCTCGGCCTGACCGGCGCCGATGTTGCGCGTGCGCTCGAGGCAAGCGCACAGATCGCGCGGGCCTTGGCAAGCTTCTTCATGGAGGCCGACGTGCTTCTGGCACCGACCGTGCCCTGTGTCGCCTGGCCGTTCACGCAGCTCGGCCCAGCCGAGATCGGCGGCAAGCCGGCGAGCCCGCGCGCCCATGCGGTGTTCACCCCTTACGCCAATCACGCGGGCGTGCCGGCGATCTCGATCCCCTGCGGCACCAACGTCCAAGGACTGCCATTCGGCCTGCAACTCATCGCCGCCCGCGGCCACGACCGCCTGCTGCTCGATGTCGCTGCCGCCGCCGAGCGGATCCTCGCTCAGTCCTGATCGAACTTCTTCGCCAGACGGGCCCGGGTGATGTGACCGATCTGGTCGATGGCGTTGGCGATCTCGGTGTCCGGATCGTTGCCGACGCGACGCTCCATCTCGGCAATGACCGAGGGGCGGTCGGCGTGCAGTGCCAGAGCGACGATCAGCGGCATGCCGAACTTGTCGCGATAGCGGCGGTTGATGTCGGCGACGCGCTCGAACTCGGCGCGCGAGAGCGAGGTGAAGCCGAGCCGGCCCTGCTCGCCGATCGAGTCATTCGTCATCTCACCCGCCAGCGCCTCGCGCCCGGCGAGCTCCGGATGGGCGCGGATCAGCTTCAGCTTCTCGTCGCGGCTCATGGCGCGGACGACGTTCATGAGCGTCGTATGCAGCGCGTCCGCGGCGTCGTCGAAGGCGGTGAGGCCGGCGCGATAGGCGCGCTCAGCGATTTCAGGCGAATGCTCGAAGATGTCGCCATAGCGCTCCACGAACAGCACGCGTGACATCTCCGACGGCCGCCACACGCCGACCGGCGGATGCGTCCGGATCCAGTGCCGGGCAATGTCCAGCCGGGTCGCGACCCAGACCTTGTCATGGCCCGTGATGTAGTCGAGGAAGCGCGCCAGCGCAGCGGCGCGCCCCGGGCGGCCGACCAGCCGGCAGTGCAACCCGACCGACATCATGCGCGGACTCTCCGCACCTTCCGCATAGAGCGTATCAAAACTGTCCTTCAGATAGGCGAAGAACTGGTCGCCGGAATTGAAGCCCTGCGGGGTGGCGAAGCGCATGTCGTTGGCATCGAGCGTATAGGGCACGATCAGTTGCGGGCCGTGCGGCCCCGCGATCCAGTAAGGCAATTCGTCGGCATAGGAATCCGCGCTGTAGACGAAGCCCTGCTCTTTGAGGACGATGTCGAGCGTGCGCTCCGATGTGCGGCCCTGGTAGAAGCCGAGCGGCCGTTCGCCCGTCAACTCGGTATGGAGCCGGATCGCCTCCTCGATATCGGCGCGCTCGTCGGCCTCGGGGACATCGCGATAGTCGATCCATTTCAGGCCGTGGGAGGCAATCTCCCAGCCGGCTTCCTTCATCGCGGCGACCGCGTCCGGATTGCGCGCCATCGCGCTCGCGATCGCGAACACCGTGACCGGCAGCTTGCGCGCCGTGAACATCCGCCACAGCCGCCAGAAGCCGGCGCGCGAGCCGAACTCGTAGATCGACTCCATGTTCATGTGGCGCTGGCCCGGCCACGGCTGGGCGCCAACGATCTCGGACAGGAAGGCTTCGGAGGCGGCGTCGCCGTGGAGGATGTTGTTCTCGCCGCCCTCCTCGTAGTTGATCACGAACTGCACCGCGATGCGGGCATCGCCGGGCCAGCGCGGATGCGGCGGCGTGCGGCCGTAGCCGACCATGTCGCGCGGATAGACGTCAGCACTCATCCGCTCAGCTCCCGCGATAGGTCTGATAGCTCCAGGGCGTCGCGAGCAGCGGCACATGGTAGTGCGCGCCGGCATCGGCGACGGAAAAACGGAGCGGGATCAGGTCGAGAAACAGCGGGTCGCCCGAGGCGAGGCCATGGGTCCTGAAATAAGCGCCCATATGGAAGGTCAGCATGTAGGTGCCGGTGGTGAAGTCATCGTCCGCCAGCATCGGCTGATCGGTCCGCCCGTCCGCATTGCTCCGAACCTGCTTGACGCGGCGCCAGGAGCCGTCCGGTTCGAGGACATCGAGATCGATCGCGACGCCGGCCGCGGGCTTCCCCCTGACCGTGTCCAGAATATGCGTGCTCAGCCGCCCCATGCATCGTTCCCTCTCTGCTGCCGGCTCGGAACATTATCAGCGCCCGGTTAAAGGTTCGAGGCGATTTGCGCTTCAGTTGCAGCCTACGAGCTGGTCACGTCGCGCTCCTTGCCGAAGCGCTCGACCAGGAAGTCGATGAACAGCCGCACCTTCACCGAGAGGTGCCGCGTCGGTGGATAGATCGCATAAAGCGCGAGCGACGGCGCGGCGTAATCGGCGAGGATCGCGGTCAGCGCGCCGCTGGCAAGCGCATCCGCCGCGATGAAGCGCGGGATCAGCGCAACGCCCTGTCCCTTGATGGCGACGTCGCGCAGCACCTCGGCATTGTTGACGCACAACGACCACGCCGGCTGGACCCAGTGGTCGCCGTCGCGGCCGGTGAGCTTCCACTGATTGCCGGTCAGCAGGAAACCGTAGGTGAGAGAGGTGTGCCGGCGCAGCTCCTCCGGGCCGTCGGGCGTGCCGTGCCGCGCGAGATAGGCCGGCGCAGCGCAGATCACGCGCTCCACCGGCATGATCCGCCGAGCCACCAGGCTCGACGATTCCAGTTCGGCGATCCGCAAGGTGACGTCGAAGCCGTCCTGGACCGGATCGAGCAGATCGTCGCTCAGCACGATCTGCAGCTGCAGCTCGGGATAGCGCGCCATGAAGTCGGCCACGACCGGCCCGAGCCGCATGGTGCCGAACGACATCGGCGCATTGACGCGCAGCAAACCGCGCGGAGCGGCCTGCGACTGGCTGACGGCTTGATCGGCGGCGTCGAGCTCGGCGAGGATCGAGACCGCGCGCTCGAAATAGCGCTGGCCGGTCTCGGTCGGGCTGGCATGGCGTGTGGTGCGGACGATCAACTGGACGCCGAGGCTCTGCTCGAGCTCGCCGATATATTTCGAGATCGCCGAGCGCGACAGCCGCAGCTGCCGGCCGGCCTCGGCGAAGCTGCCGCTCTCGACCACCTTCACGAAGGCCCTGAGGCTGCCGAGCTTGTCCATGGTCCCGAACCGTCATTGTCGCCAAATCGTAGACAGAGACGTCACAAGAGCACGGATTGTCTCCAAATCAAAGCGGACCGATATTGCACCCAGACATTCAACGGCCCTTTCGGGGCCTACCGACAGGAGATCCACATGCCCGGACTGCACCACGTCACCGCGATCGCCGGCGACCCGATCCGCAATTTCGGGTTCTACACCCGCGACCTCGGGCTGCGCTTCGTCAAGAAGACGGTCAATTTCGACGATCCCGGCACCTATCATTTTTACTACGGCGACGAGACCGGCCGCCCCGGCACCATCCTGACCTTCTTCCCCTGGGCCGGCGTGCGGCCGGGCCGCCGCGGCGTCGGCGAGACCCACCAGACCGCGTTCCGGGTGCCGCAGCGCTCCCTGGGCTACTGGACGCAGCGCCTGACCGAGAAGGGCATCGCCTATGAGGCGCTGGAGAAGCGCTTCGGTGAATCCGTGCTGCCGTTCACCGATCCGGACGGCATGGCGCTCGCGCTCATCGGCGTCCCCGGCGCGGAGAACGAGCCCGGCTACAGCAATGGCGACATCCCGGCCGAGCACGCCATCCGCGGCTTCCATGGCGTCACCCTGCTGCTGGACTCGGCCGACAAGACCGCCGCCGTCCTCACCGACGTGTTCGGCTTTGCCGAGCAGGGCCGCGAAGGCTCGGTGATCCGCTTCAAGGCGCCGGGCGATGCGCAAGGCAGCGTGGTCGACATCTACGAGGCCAAGGGCTTCCTGCGCGGCGCGCAGGGCGCCGGCTCGGTGCATCACATCGCCTTCCGCGCCGCCGATGACGCCGCGCAGGGCGTCATGGCGCAGCGCCTGGTCGACCGCCACGGCCTGCATCCGACCGAGCTGAAGGACCGCAACTACTTCCGCTCGATCTACTTCCGTGAGCCTGGCGGCGTGCTGTTCGAGATCGCGACCGATATCCCGGGCTTCGCGGTCGACGAGCCGGTCGCCGAGCTCGGACGAAACCTGAAGCTGCCCGCTTTCCTCGAATCGCACCGCAAGCAGATCGAAGGCGTGCTGCCCAACCTCGAGGAGGCCGCATTATGACCGAGGCATTGTCCTTCACCCACCGCTTCCAACCCGGACGCACACCGGGAGCAGCACCACTGCTGCTCCTGCACGGCACCGGCGGCGACGAGAACGATCTGCTGCCGCTCGGCGCCACGCTGTCGCCCGGCGCCGCCCTGCTGTCGCCGCGCGGGCAGGTGCTCGAACATGGCATGCCGCGCTTCTTCCGCCGGCTTGCCGAGGGCATGTTCGACGAGGACGATGTCCGCCGGCGCGCGCTGGAGCTCGGCGCCTTCATCGGCGAGGCGCGGCAGCACTACGGGATCGGAGCGCCGGTCGCGGTCGGCTACTCCAACGGCGCCAACATCGCCGCTGCCTTGCTGCTGTTGCAGCCGGAGGCGTTGGCCGGCGCGGTGCTGTTCCGCGCCATGGTGCCGCTGGCCCAGCCGCCGGCCGCCAAGCTCGCGCGTCGGCCGGTGCTCATGCTGTCAGGGCTCGCTGATCCGATCGTACCCGTCAGCAATTCGGCGAAGCTGTGCACGCAGCTCACCGAGGCCGGCGCCGACGTGACCCACACGACGCTTCCGGCGGGGCACCAGCTGTCGCAGGCAGATATTGCGCTGGCGCGCGACTGGCTCGCCGGACTGCCGCAGGCGATTGCCGCCTGAAGACGCTTGCGGCGCTGCCCCTCCTGACCAAGAATATCGTCTCATCGCGCATCGGACCGCCTTCGTGCGGCTCCGATGCTGGCGGACGGATGTGAAGGATCTCGGGCATGGCCGTCGACAAGCTGTTCATCAATGCGCGGCTCGACCGCGGGGCGCGCCACGCGATCACGGTCGACGGCGGCCGCATCAGCGGCGTTCTCGCCGAGACCGAGCGCCCCGAGGCGCGCGAGGTGATCGATCTCGGCGGCGCGCTGGTCGTGCCCGGCTTCGTCGAGGGCCACATCCATCTCGACACCAGCTTCTACGGCGATGCCTGGAAGCCGCACAAGCCCTGCACCAACGGCTTCGACGTGCATGAGCGCGTCACGTTCCAGGCGCAGAACATGGCCGCGGCCGCACCGATGGACGTGCGCGCCCGCAACCAGCTCGATCTCTGCATCGGCCACGGCACCACACGGATGCGCAGCCACGTCATGGTCGACGGCTCCGTCGGCCTCACATCGCTGGAAACGATCCTGCGCGTACGCGACGAGTATCGCGAGCTGATCGAGATCCAGCTCGTCGCCTTTCCGCAGAGCGGCATCCTCAAGAGCCCGGGCACGCCCGAGCTGCTCGACGAGGCCATCAGGCTCGGCGCCGACCTCGTCGGCGGCCTCGATCCCGCGAGCTTCGACCGCGACGTCGAAAAGCATCTCGACGTCGTGTTCGGCACAGCGCACAAGCACGGCGTCGATGTCGACATTCATCTGCACGATCCGGGCATGCTCGGGCTGTTCGAGCTGGAGCAGATCGCGGCGCGCACGCGCGCCCTCGGCATGCAGGGCCGCGTCGCGGTCAGTCACGCCTATGCGCTCGGCGACCTGCCTGCCGACCCGCTGAAGAAGATTGCCGACGTCCTGGCGGCGTCTGGCGTCGCCATCATGACCAACGCACCGGGCGCGCGGCCCTTCCCGCCAGTGGCGCTGCTGCGCGCGGCCGGCGTTACCGTGTTCAGCGGCAACGACAACATCCGCGACTCCTGGTGGCCCTATGGCGACGGCGATCTGTTGAATCGCGCCATGATGGTCGGCTATCGCTCCGGTTTCTACGTCGATGACGAGTTGCGGATGGCCTTCGACCTCGTCACTGAGGCCGGCGCCAAGGTCCTGAGGCTTGCCGATTACGGCCTGCGCGTCGGCGCGCGGGCCGACTTTGTCACTCTCGATGCCGAGCATGTTCCGCAGGCCGTCGTCGCCGTGCCAAAGAGCCGCTCAGTCTACAAGGACGGCCGCCTCATCGCGCGCGACGGCCGTGTGATCAGGCAACCGATCTAGGCCGGCGTCATTGTGCCGGCTCGACCGGTGCCTGTGAGCGCGGCGGCTCGGCGCGCGACACGGTCGCGGCCTCGATCCAGCGCGTCACCGCCGACAACTGCCCGCCGGACTCGCGATAGGCCTGCAGCTGATAGTCGGCCGAGCTGCCGAACTGCATGATGATCCGGCAGTGCTCGACCTCGGCGAGACATCCCAGAGCCTCCGCATGCGGCGCGACGTCCGCGATCATGCGATTGAGGATCTCCTGGCCCGTCACGGGACCGTCCTCGGTCACGAACAGACAGTCGGTGCCATAGCGCTGTGCCCGCCACTTGTTCTCGACCGCGATCGCGCGTTCGACGTTCCCGACGGCCTCCGCAAGATCGGGATGGAGATAGAGATGGCGTGCCAAAGCGCGATAGAGCGAGGCAATCGCCACAGCGTCATCCACCGACGTGCAGACGTCGGGCGCGCGCAGCTCCAGGGTCGGATGCCGCAGCGACGGCCGCATCGCCCACCAGACATGACTCTCATCCGGCATGACGCCGGACTTCGTCAGCGCCGCGACGTAGCGATCATATTGCTGCTTCGAGGTGAACAGCTCGGGAAGGCCCGTGCGCGGCATCTCGTCATAGGCGGCGAGCCGGTAGCCCTTCAGGCCGGTCTCGCGGGAATTCCAGAACGGCGAGGACGCAGACAGCGCGACGAACACCGGGATATGCGGGATCATCGCCCGCATGACGGCGAACCGCCGCTCGGGGTCCGGCAATTGGACGTGCACGTGCATGCCGCACAGCATGTTGCGCTGGCCGACGATCCGAAGGTCCTCCATCATCTCCGCATAACGCGGCTTGGGACTCGGTTGTGAGCTGCGCCACGTCGCGGTGGGATGCGTGGAGCAGGCCAGGATGGTCAGGCCATACTGACCTGCCACGCTGGCAACCTCGCGCCGCAGGAATTTCAGCTCCTCGCGTGCATCGCCGACATCGACATGGACGTTGCTGGCGACCTCGAGCTGCGCCTGCAGCATCTCGCGCATCGCCTGTCCGCCGGTCGACCAGTTGGCCGCCTCGAACAGATCGTCCGGCGTGCGGATCGCGACATCGTGCGTCTGCGCATCGACGAGAAAGTACTCCTCCTCGATGCCGAACGAATATTCCGTGACTTCCTCGCTGCCGGTGGCCGAGCGGATCACCAGACGACGCTCGTCATCGCTCAGGCCGAGCCGCAGCTTCTCCAAGATGCGTGGATCCAATCCCATGTGATCAATCCTGTGAGACGTCAAATGCCGTGAGTCTGCAGCCATGCCTCCAGCAGGGCCGCCTGCCACAGCCGCGAATGCCCCTTCGGGCTCATCTCGGCCTCGGGGTGCTGCAACACGTGGTCGATGAAATCGCGTCGGTAGAGACCGCGTGCGCGCGCCTTATCGTCGTTGAGCACGTCGCGGACGTAGTCGAGGAACGGGCCGCGCAGATAGCGCAGCGACGGCACCGGAAAGTATCCCTTGGGGCGGTCGATCACCTCCGCCGGCACGCAGCGGCGTGCTGCCTCCTTGAGAATGTGCTTGCCGCCGTTCTTCACCTTCAGCTCGGCGGGCATGCGCGCGGCCAGCTCCACCACCTCGTGATCGAGGAACGGCACGCGGGCCTCCAGCCCGAACGCCATCGTCATGTTGTCGACCCGCTTCACGGGGTCGTCGACCAGCATGATCTCGGTGTCGATCTGCAGAACCTTGTCTACCGCCGAAGCGCCAGCGTGAGCTGCGAAGAAGCGCTCCACGAACGCCAGGCTCACGTCGTCGTCGCCGAGCAATTCCGGCGCCAGCAGCCGCTGCAGATCCGAATGCGTCCAGTCGAAATAGGCATTCTGATATTGCTGAACGGGATCGTTGGCCGAGAGGAAGCCCGGATACCAGCTGTAGCCGCCGAACACCTCGTCCGCACCCTGCCCGCTCTGCACCACCTTGACACGCTTGGCGACCTCGGAAGACAGGAGATAGAATGCGACCGCGTCGTGGCTGACCATCGGCTCGGACATGGCCGCGATGGCATGGGGCAAGGCATCGAGCGCGCGGTTGCCGCCGATCCTGATCTGCTCGTGGTTGGTGCCGAACGTCCGTGCAATGATGTCGGAGTAGTGGAATTCATCGCCGGTGTGCTTGCCCACCGCGTCAAAGCCGATCGAGAAGGTGCGGATGTCCTCGTGTCCCAGCTTGGACAGCAGCGCGACCAGCAGCGACGAATCCAGCCCGCCCGACAACAGCACGCCGACGGGCACGTCAGCGACGCGGCGACGGTCCACCGCCGATGTCATCGCGTCCAGCAATGTATCCGACCATTCTTCCTGGCTCATGGCGCGATCGGTCGAACGCGACGCGCCGACGCTGAACTGCCAGTAGCGTTCGCGGCGCTGCGTTCCATCGGGCTCGATCGTCAGCAATGTCGCCGGCTCGAGCTTCTTCACGCCGTTGAGGATCGTACGCGGCGCCGGAACGGCGGCGTGAAAACTAAAGAAATGATGCAGCGCCGTTCGGTCGATCGAGGTGTCGACATCACCACCCGCCAGCAGCGCCGGCAAGGACGAGGCAAAGCGGAGGAAACCCGGACCTTCGGTGTAGTACAGCGGCTTGATGCCGAGACGGTCGCGCGCGATCACGACGCGTCCGCTGTCGCGCTCCCACAGCGCGAAGGCGAACATGCCCTTGAAGCGCTGAACGCAGGTCTTGCCCCAGGCATGATAGGCCTTGAGGATCACCTCGGTATCGCCGTCGGAGAAGAAGCGATAGCCCTTCGCCTGCAGCTCGGCGCGCAGCTCGCGGAAATTATAGATGCACCCGTTGAACGCGATGCCGAGGCCGAGCGCGGCATCGATCATCGGCTGCTGCGCGGCGGCTGATAGATCGAGAATGCTGAGACGACGGTGGCCGAGCGCGATTCCGCCCTGCACGTAGAGGCCAGCGGCGTCGGGACCGCGCGCCTGCATCGCATCGTTGACCCGGCCGAGCGCCGCGAGCGCGGGCTGTCCGGAAGTCCTGACTTCACCACAAATGCCGCACATCGCGGATCATCCAGTTCCTGTTGTTTTTAGGTGCCGCCGACAACCCTCCGCGTTCGCTTGTGTTCCGCGACGAAGCCGGCAGAGTCTGCGTCAAATAGCGGAACGATTTCAGCGGGTCTGGACGCGCGCGCGACCAGCACGTGATCAGGCGGAACCTCGATCCAGTCCGGCTCCTTGTCAAAAGGCTCGGAGACGGCGATCACCTGATCACCATCTTCCCGGTAGTAGAGCGAGTTGGCGCGATCATTCGCAGCGAAGCGAAATGCGTAGAGATCGTGGCCGTTCGACAGGGCGGACGTAAAGCGCAGGTGCTCGCGCAGACCGTCCTCGTTGACCAGCTGGCGGAGCGCGCGCAGCACGTTCGATGTCGCACCGATGGGGTCCTGTTCGATGCCGGCACCGACGATGGCGAGGAACACGGCTTCGGAATCGGTGGTGCCGAGCCGCGATGGATACAGCACGTCCGGAATCATTGCCTCGACCTTGCGGCGCAGCCTGTTCCAGCTTCCGACGAAGCCGTTATGCATGAACAGCCAGCGGCCGCAGGCAAACGGATGGCAGTTCTGACGGGTCACGGAAGTGCCGGTCGCGGCGCGCACATGCGCGAAGAACAGATGTGAATGCAGATGTCGGCAGAGATAGCGGAGGTTCTCGTCGGACCACGCCGGGCGTGTCTCGCGATACAGGCCCGGCTCAGGATGATCGCCATACCAGCCCAGACCGAAGCCATCGCCATTCGTGCCTGCGGTGGATTCGAGCGCGCGGATGCTCTGCGTCACCAGCGAGTGTTCCGGCTCGGTCACATAGTGCTCGAAGGCGGTCGTCTCACCGCGGTACGCGATCCAGCGGCACATCCTGTCCTCCGGTTCAATCAATGGGCTCGCGGCACGCGTGGGCGTGTCTCGTTCTTTCGGAGCAGGCGGAAACGCGTCAAAGCCCCTCTGGTTCCCGCGCACTCAGCCACGCACGGGACGTCAGCCTGTGGGACCGGGATTGGCGTCGCCCGGCTCCGGCAACATGCCAGTGCCAGGAGTCTTGTCCTTGTCGGTCAGGTCGGACCGCGCATGCGGGCCAGCCGGAGGCATGCTTTCCGCACCCGGCCGCTTCATCTCGGGAGCGTCCGCGCCGCGCAGCCCCCTG
Source organism: Bradyrhizobium oligotrophicum (assembly GCA_050641875.1). GTDB lineage: Bacteria > Pseudomonadota > Alphaproteobacteria > Rhizobiales > Xanthobacteraceae > Bradyrhizobium > Bradyrhizobium oligotrophicum_B. Next base: position 2,756,094 of record CP192619.1, on the reverse strand, counting down.
TGATCTCTCGGTCTGCGACCTGGGTGCCCGTGCTCTTCCTCACTCATCGGTTGTCCTTTCGAGGACGCAGATCAAGGAGTCAGCGCGCGAAGGTAACCTTCGTCAGCTCCTGCCGTTCCCATCCGCACATCCCAGATCGCCTGTCCGGGTTCACGCTTTCGCATCGTTGCGACAGGTGCTCGATCGTTGCGAGTTGTGCGTAGAGCTCAGGTCCTCGCCGATCGCCATGGCGACACCGACCGTCTCGCCGCACGTTCGTCACAGATGAAGCGACAGCGTCGCACTCATGCTCACGCCTCGCCGCGCTCGCGCACCTGCCGTAGCCACGCCGCCGCGGCCGGCGAGAGATAGGCGCCGCGGCGCCAGGCCATCGCCAATGTCCATTCGGTGCCGGGCTCGTCGAGCAGGACGAGACTGATCGGCACCTGCGTGCGCTGGGTCGCGATCATGCGTGGCAGGAAGGCGACCCCGAGACCGGCGCCGGCGAGCTCCGCAATGAAATCGATCTGCGTGCTGCGCGCCGCCACGACCGGTTCGAAACCGTTGCGGCGGCAGGCCTCGCGAAGGATGCGATTGAGCGCGAAGCCCGCCTCGAAGAGCACGAACGGCGTCTCGCGGAGCTCCGCGAGCGTGATCGTCTCGCGGCGGGCCAGCGGATGATCGACCGAGACCAGCGCCATCAGCGGCTCGCGGCGCACGACCTGCGCGGCAAACTCATCGGCGATCGGCGGCAGCAGGCCGGCGAAATCGATATCGCCTGCGGCCAGCAGTTCGCTGAGCCGGTCGCTGCCGTGCTCCACCAGCCTGATCTCGATCTCCGGATAGAGCTGGCGGTAGAGCGCGAACAACGGCGCGAACAGCGTGCTCGATCCAATCGGCGGCAGGCCAAGGCGCAGCACGCCGCGCTTCAATCCGCGCAATTCGGCGAGCTCCGCCTGCAGATCATCGCGCTCCGCCAGCAGCCGGATCGCACGGCGATAGACGATCTCGCCAGCCGCCGTCATGCGGCTCTTGTGGCCGAGCCGGTCCAAGAGCGGCAATCCCAGCTCGTCCTCGAGCTGCTTGACGGCCTTGCTCACGGTCGACTGGGTCGCAAACACCACCTTGGCTGCCTGGGAGAAGCCGCCTTGGCGGACGACCTCGACGAAGGTCCTGAGGGTACGAAGTTCCATAATCAGGCTCAGTATTCCATTTTTGACTTATTATCATTCGTTCAATTCGCTTTGTACATGTTGCGGTGCGACATAGATTGAAAGCGCAGTCACTTTTCGGATGGCGCCGCATGATGCATCGCAGCATTTCCATTGGGGTTCATCGCCTGCTCCGCCGCAACCGGCTGGTGCAGATCGGTCTGCTCGGCCTGTTCTGGGCCGTCGGCGAGGCGCTGGCCCGGACGACCGGCCTGCCATTGCCCGGCGGCATCATTGGCATGGCGCTGGCGCTCGCGCTTTTCGTGGCCGGCGGACTGAAGGTCGGCAGCATGAAGCGCGGCGCGAACTGGATGCTGGCAGAGATGCTGCTGTTTTTCGTGCCGGCGGTGCTGGCGCTGCTCGATCATCGCGAGCTGTTCGGCCTGCTTGGCCTGAAGATCTTTGCCTTGATCGTCGTCAGCACCACCGCCGTGATGTGCGTGACCGCGCTCACGATCGACCTCTGCTACCGTTGGACCGAGCGTCATGACCCTCGCCGCGCTGTGGCGTGAGCCGCTGATCCAGGCGGCTGTCTGGTCGCTGGCGACGATCCTGTTTTATCTGCTCGCCAAGCGCGTGTATCGGCGCTGGCCGCGCTGGTGGCTGATGCCGCTCGCGGTGGCGCCGGCCCTGCTGATGCTCGCGGCGCTCGCGCTCAACGTCTCCTACCGCGACTACATCCGCGGCACGCATTGGCTGGTGGCGCTGCTCGGGCCGGCCACCGTGGCCTTCGCCGTCCCGATCTACGAGCAGCGGGCGCTGATCCGCCGCCGCTGGCCGCTGCTGCTGGCCGGCATGGTCGCGGGCAGCCTCACCGCCGTCGCGACCAGCTGGGCGCTGGCCTATGTGCTGGGCATCGACGGCGAGCTTCGGCTCAGCCTGCTGCCGCGCTCGATGAGCACGCCGTTCGCCATGGAAGTCTCCGGCGAGATCGGCGGCATCCCCGATCTCACCGCCGTGTTCGTCGTGCTCACCGGCATCATCGGAGCCGCCGTGGGCGACGTCGTGCTTGCGCGGCTGCCGCTGCGCTCGACGCTCGCCAAGGGCGCGCTGTTCGGCGTCGGCGCGCACGGCGCGGGCACCGCACGGGCCCACCAGATCGGTCGCGAGGAAGGCGCGGTCGCCGGCCTCGTGATGGTGCTGGTCGGCCTGATGAACGTGGCGCTGGCGCCGCTCATCATTCAGTTCATGCGGTAGCGCGCGCTCAGCTCCGCGCGAGCGCGGCGATCCAGTTGCTGATCTCGGCCTGCCGCACCCCGTCATTCGCGACGTCCCGGTCGAGACCCAGCCGCCATAGAATGTCGCGCCGGGTGCGGTCACGATGCAGGGTCGCAAGATCGGCGGCGTAGCGCTCGAGCTCTGCCGGATCGGCGAAGAAACCCTCCTCGACCAGCGGCTGGCCGACGCGGCGGAGCACCCAGGCGACGTCCTGCAGGCTGAATTCCGGATGATACTGCACGCCCCAGAACCGGCCGCGGCCGCTGCGGATCTCCGCGGCCTGCACCTCGCTCATGGCATTGCGCGCGGTGACCGTCGCATCCGGCGGCAGCCTGGTGACGATGTCACTGTGGATCGCCGGTGCATCGAACACGGCGCCCCGCGCCGCATGCATCGGATGATCGCGGCCGGCCTCCGTCAGCGCGATCTTGCGCGCGAAGCCGACCTCGCGGCCGGCCGGATTGAGCGACACTTCGCCGCCGGCCGCGACGGTGGCGAGCTGAAGTCCCCAGCACGAGCCGAACATCGGCACGCCCTGCGCGAAGACCGTGCGCACCAGCTCGATCTGGCGCAGCGCTTCCGGCTCGCGCTGATAGATGTTGAGCGCCGATCCCGTGATGACGATGCCCTGATAGGCCTCGATCGGCTGCGGCAGGCGCGCATCGGCATCGGCGGGCGTGGCGATGTCGACCGCCGCGTCCGGCGCGAGCGCGCGCAGCACGGCCGCGTAACTCTCCGACGGCGTGGCGCCTGCGACCTCGGCCCAGCGGCGCCGGCCGTCCCGCGAGTTGCCTTCGAGCACGAGCAGTCTCAGCACTCGTCAATCCTCCGCCCGCCCGATCATTGATCCAATACGCCACGCAGGAATCGAGCGCTCCGCTCGCGCACCTCCGGCCGGTTCAGGATCGTATGGACGTCGGCATCGATCACCATCACCTCCGCCTTGGCGTCGTCCTTGAGCGCGGCGGCGCAGGAGCCGGCGACGGCGCGGTCCTTGTTCCAGGGATTGGCAGCCGAGAAATATGGATCGCGCGCCGAGATCGCGTTCAACACCGGCTCGTTCGGGCCGATGCCGAGCCCGGGCGCGGTGACGAAGTAGTTGTCCTCGCACGACCACGAATAGATCAGTCGCGCCGCCACGTCCTTGCCGGCGTAGCGGCCGACCGCCACCGAGCCCTCGCTGGTGCCTGCCAGTACGATCCGCAGCCGGTCGACCCAGCTCCAGTCGCGCGACGCCTTCAGCGCGTTCTCCAGTTCGGCCAGACGCAAGGCATGGACACGCTCATAGGTCGCGACGTCGACCGGCGAGGTGTAGGTCAGCCGGTCGGGAATCGCGAGGCTGTCGGGCGCCACCGACGCCACTCCGAGCTCGTCGGCGAGCCAGGCCTGGAACTCCTTCACAGCCGGCGCGACGCCGCTCGACCCGTGCATCACGATCACGAGCGGCGCGATCCCGATCACGTCGGGCGCGTCATCCGCATGCCCCTCCCAGCGCCGTCCGCCGACGAGCGCCGCCGGCAACACCAGGTTGGCGCGGCTCCAGGTCAGCGCGAGATTCGCCGACGACGGCTCCAGCACCGTGCCCTTGGTTTCGCCGGGCCTGTCGGCCGCGAGGCTGGCGGTCGCCAACAGCAGGGCCGCGGCCATCGGCAGGACACGCGCCACGAACATGATCGATCCGTCCTCCTGCGCGGCGCGCAGAGCGAGCCTGGCGCGCACCGTCCGTTTCAATCACGGCATCGGGCGGCGGACAAGCAAGGTGCGACGGACGGAGCATGCAGAGCACCCATGCGGTGATGCGATCAGCGCGCGCGCAGCCGGCGGCGCTGGGCGCGCGGCGTTTCCATCGACCGGACGTGATGGCGGGGCGTGGCCGCCGCGCAGAAGATCGCATTGGTCGCGACGGCCGGCAGCGTGGCCGCCTCGCGCACTCCTCCGCAGCCGCTGACGACGCGAAGCCGCGGCACGACCGGCGACATGTCCCGCAAGCCCTCCTGCCGTACCCTCACATCGCTCCGGATCTCCACGGGAGAGAGCGCCAGCAGCGTTGCCCGCAAGCCGCGAAGGATGGCCGCCATTGCGCGCGACGGCTGCGCCCAGCGAAACGGCCGGGCCGAACGCCCGGCGCGGCCATCGGCACGCTTGGCTCGCCCGACTCCGCCGGCGCGACGGCCGCGCTGATTGGATGCTGATCCCTCGTCATCGACTTGCAGCATCAGCCGGAACGGCTGTTCCGAGGGGCCGGCCGCGATCAACAACTTGCGCATGCGTCTCACCTTGATCTCGTGACGGCCAACCAAGCGGCCGTATTCGGAGAGACCATGGCGCAAGGGCGGTGACCGCAAGCTGTTGCCCGATGTCAGCGACATGTCAGCTCCGCCGCCGACGCTATCGTCGCCGGACGACGGCGCCTCGCTCACAGTCTCCCTCCCAGCCGCGCCATCACCAGATCCAGCACGTCGGCCTCGTCGAACGCCGCGGCGGTGAGCGTCGCGCCCGCCGCGATCAGTTCGTCGTGACCAAGATTGGTGCGCATTCCGACGGTGGCGATGCCAGCCGCCGTCGCCGCCGCGATGCCGGCGCGGGAATCCTCGAACGCGACGGACCATTCCGGCACGGCATCGAGCGCGCGCAGGCCTTCGAGATAGGGCAGCGGGTGCGGCTTGCCGTGCGGCAATTCGTCGCCGATGATCACGGCGCGAAACCGGTCGATCAGGCCGAGCCCGTGCAGGATCAGTTCGGCATTGGCCCGCGGCGCGTTGGTGACGGCCACCATCGGAATCGCCGCCGCCGCGGCACGATCGAGCAGCGCCGTCAGGCCCGGCAGCGGCTGCACCGCGCCGGCGGCGAGGCTGCGAAACACCTCCTCCTTCTGCGCCATGACCGCCGCGCGCCGCTCGGGCGGCTCATCGGGCAGAAATTGGGAGGAGATCGACAAATTGGATCGGCCGAGCAGTTCGCGTGCCGCCCGCGCGCGGTCGAACACATGGCCATACGGCCCGAACACCGCGTTGAAGGCCTGCAGATGCAGCGCATCGGTATCGGCGAGCGTGCCGTCGATGTCGAACAGCAAAGCCCGGCTCTTATTGATAACGCCTCGCATCAGCAAATTGACCTCAACTCATCCGGATGTTGACGCGATCTGATCCAACTCTCGACCAGACCGGCTGTCGTTATTCCTCAAACGGCGTGAAACCGCGACGGGGAAATTGCGATGATCGGCCAGTTGAGCGCATTGCCTGTTTTGACATCGTCGAGGCTCGGAGCGGCCGCCGCGCTGGTCTCCGTCATCTGCATTGCCGCGCCCGGCGCCGCGCAGGCCGGATCCGCCAACGGCGACATGGTCAACGGCCAGTACTGCAACGATCTCTGCAAGGCCTATATGGCCTGGTCCGACCGCATGCTGGCTGTCACCCAACCGGCGTCCTATTCGCGGCCGCAGGTCCGGGTCGCGCTGCCGCAGAGCATGACGCCGAAGAAGATGGACAAGGCCGAGAAGCCGGACCGGATGGCGCAGCATGGGCCGAAACCGCATCGGCCGGCCAACCTGAACTCGTTCGCCCAGTTGCCCTCCGGCAGCCAGGCCGCGCAATCTTCGATGGAGCCGCCGCCAAACGACGTCGCCGCGTCCGGCGAGCCGGCGCCGGCGACACCAGCGACAGGTCGGCTGTTCGCCGCCGACCCGCTGCCCCACTCCGCCATCGCCGACATGCGCCGCGCTACCGACGCCGCCGGCCTGCGGCTGGTGTCGATGACCGAGCCCGGCACGGCGCCGGTCACGGTCGGCGAGGCCGGCGGCAGCCCGCGCTCGAAGCTGCCCTCGATCTGGATCATGCTCGCCGCGGCCGCGCTGCTGGCCTATTTCGGCCATGGCTGGCTCAAGCGCCGCAACGGCGCGTCGCATCACCTCAACTGAGACGGCTGGTCGCCGGCGCAACGCCGCGGGAACCATTCCGGACAATTTGACCACCTGCCCTCGCCTGCGACCGGGGCTCCGGTTGAACTCGCAGCGCTGCGGCTCTATGCGTGGACGATGAACATCGCCCTCACCGCCCCACCGCTGAGTTCCTGGCCGCGCCATCGCGCGGACCTCAAGCCTGCGCCGTTCCTGCCGATGAGCCGCAAGGAAATGGACGCGCTCGGCTGGGATGCCTGCGACATCGTGCTGGTGACCGGCGACGCCTATGTCGACCATCCCTCCTTCGGCATGGCGATCATCGGCCGGCTGCTCGAGGCCCAGGGCTTTCGCGTCGGCATCATCTCGCAACCCGACTGGCACTCCGCCGAGCCGTTCAAGGCGCTCGGTAGGCCGCGCGTATTCTTCGGCGTCACCGGCGGCAACATGGATTCCATGGTCAACCGCTACACGGCCGATCGCCGCATCCGCAGCGACGACGCCTATACGCCGAATGGCGAAGGCGGCAGGCGGCCCGACCGCTGCACGCTCGTCTACGCGCAGCGCTGCCGCGAGGCGTTCAAGGACGTGCCCGTCGTGCTCGGCGGCATCGAGGCCTCGCTGCGTCGCATCGCGCATTACGACTACTGGTCCGACAAGGTGCGCCGCTCGGTGCTGGCCGACGCCAAGGCCGACATCCTGATCTACGGCAATGCCGAGCGCGCCGTGATCGAGGTCGCGCACCGCATCGCCGGCGGCGAAGCGCCGAAGGACATCCAGTCGGTCCGCGGCACCGCGCTGTTCCGGAAGGTGCCCGAAGGATTCACCGAACTGCATGCCGACGATCTCGATTCCGCCGATGAAGGCGCTGCGCGCGAGAAGGGCGACGTCGTGGTCCGGCTGCCGTCCTGCGAGCAGGTCGAGGCGGACAAGGAAGCCTATGCCCGCGCCTCGCGCGTGCTGCACCGGGAGAGCAATCCCGGCAATGCGCGGCCGCTGGTGCAACGTCATGGCGACCGCGACCTCTGGCTCAACCCGCCACCGATCCCGCTGACCATGGCGGAGATGGATAGCGTCTACGATCTGCCCTACGCCCGCGCGCCGCATCCGTCCTATGGCGACGCCAAGATCCCGGCCTGGGACATGATCAAGTTCTCGGTGACGATCATGCGCGGCTGCTTCGGCGGCTGCACCTTCTGCTCGATCACCGAGCATGAGGGCCGCATCATCCAGAGCCGCTCGGAAGGCTCGATCCTGCAGGAAATCGAGCGCATCAGGGACAAGACGCCAGGCTTCACCGGCGTGATCTCCGACATCGGCGGCCCCACCGCCAACATGTACCGGATGGCGTGCAAGGACCCCAAGGTCGAGGCCGCGTGCCGCAGACCGTCCTGCGTATTTCCGGAGATCTGCCCGAACCTCAATACCTCGCATGACGACCTCATCCGGCTCTATCGCAAGGTCCGCGAGGTCAAGGGCGTCAAGCGCGTGATGGTCGCCTCCGGCGTGCGCTACGATCTCGCGGTCGAGAGCCCGGCCTACATCAAGGAGCTCGTCACGCATCACGTCGGCGGCTACCTGAAGATCGCGCCGGAGCATACCGAGCGCGGTCCGCTCGACAAGATGATGAAGCCGGGCATCGGCACCTATCACCGCTTCAAGCAGATGTTCGATGCCGCCGCCGCGCAGGCGGGCAAGAAGTACTACCTGATCCCCTATTTCATCGCCGCCCATCCCGGCACGTCAGACGAGGACATGATGAACCTCGCGCTGTGGCTGAAGAAGAACCGCTACCGCGCCGATCAGGTCCAGACCTTCCTGCCGTCGCCGATGGCGACCGCGACCGCGATGTATCATACCGGCGTCAACCCGCTGCGCGGTGTGCGCCACGGCGGCAGCGACAAGGTCGAGGCCATCAAGGGCCTCAGGCAGCGAAGGCTGCACAAGGCGTTTTGCGCTATCACGATCCGGACAACTGGCCCGTCCTGCGCGACGCCCTGCGCGCGATGGGCCGCAGCGATCTGATCGGCTCGCGCCCCGAGCAACTGGTCCCCGCGCATCAGCCGCCAGGAACCGGCAAGGCTGCCGTCACGCGCGCGGCCGGTACGCCCGGAGCCGCGGCCGCAGCGCTTCACCACCAAGGGCGTGAAGATCAGGAAGTAGTTCGCGAGGCTGCGTGCTCAACGGAGCACTGCACCGAGTTTGCGCGCATGCGTGGGGACATGCCGCCCCACATTCCGTCGTCATCACCCGCGATAGCGGGTGATCAGTATCCCGCCGCGTCTCGGCTCCATCTCCACTGTCTCTGGAATACTGGATCGCCCGGTCAAGCCGGGCGATGACAGCGAGTGTGTAGCGCGGCCGTTCAGCCCCACCCTCAGCTGTCGTCCCGGACGAGCGCGCATCGCGCGCGAAGATCCGGGACCCATAACCACAGGGAGATGTGTTGGGCAGCCTCTACGCCACTCGCGTGCCTCACACATCCGCCGCCGGCTATGGGTCCCGGCTCAAGGCCGGGACGACACTGCGTTTGTAGGACGGTCGTTCCACCTCACCGGCGTGATGAGCACCGCCGCGCGCGACGCATCCGCGCCAACGCACCGCATCCACTGCACGATGTTTGCAAACAGCCCACCGCAGCCCCGCGGCGCAGCCGCGCCCGGGTCATGCTGCCGACATCACCCTCGATCATGAGAGGGTGCAGGGAAGGCCGGACCTCGACTGAGGCCCGTGGCCCGCCTGCAGAAAAAATGCAGGCGGCAGGTACCACGAGTCCAGCCGGACGACCCGGCCTTCCCCGCGCGCTGGTTTTAACGGCTGCTTCGCGATCTCCCTGGGGACCGGCTTTCTTGCCCCCATCGTCGGTGAGATGCCCTTCGGCACCATCAACCGGCTTGACCTCAGCGTCGGGAGGCCAGGACCACGCAACTTGACCGTACGTCCCAGGCTCGCTCGCCGACCCCGCTTGCGCGAAAGCCCCGAGCCCGACACGTCCACCGCTCCCCGCTCGCTACGCTCCGTGACGATCGGCCGAAACGCCCCTTGTGTTCAGAAAGTCTGTCAAGATGCGCGAACGGGCGGTTCTCGCAAAACCGCCCGTCGCTGGATCGCGAGCCCGTAACGCCCCAAACGCGGCAGAGCCTGTTTCAGAGCGAGGGACAGCTCCGGTGGTCTTCCTCAACCCGAACAGTTGCAAGGGCCTCGAGCCCATACAAGGCAAGGAAGGGAGTGGATGATGACACAAATCGCAAACGGTGTCGCCGGCATCGATGTGGCCAAGGACAAGGTGGACGTCTGCATTCGCAGCCTCGGACGACGGCAGGCGTTCCCGAGCACTGCGCAAGGGCACCGCCAGCTGTTGGCCTTGCTTCGCGAGCACAAGGTGAACAAGGCCGTCATGGAGGCCAGCGGCGGTTACGAGCGCGAATGGGCCAAGGTGTTGCGCCAGGCCGGCGTGGAGGTGCGGATCGTCGATCCCAAGCGGGTTCGCAATTTTGCCCTGTCGGCCGGTCGACTGGCGAAGAACGACACGATCGATGCGGAGATGATCGCCTGGTTCGCCGAGACGTTCGACGACGCACCGGGCCAGACCTACGATGCTGCCCGCGAGGAACTGGCGGGGCTGGTGAAAGCACGCAAGAACCTGATGGATCTGAAAACCCGTCTGCAGAACCAGAACGAGCATGTCGTGCAGGGATTGGCGCAGAAGGCCCATTCCCAGGTGTTGAAGACGCTCGCTGCCCAGATTGCGAAGCTCGAGGCTGCGATCTCGGCCAAGGTCAAGGCCACACCGGAGTTTGCCGAGCGCGCCGAGATCATCGAAAGTGTGCCAGGGCTTGCCGGCACGACCTCCGCCATCCTCATTGCAGGAGCGCCAGAGCTCGGCAAGGTGAGTGACGAGATCGCCGCGGCCCTGATCGGGGTCGCCCCTTACGACGACGACAGCGGCAAGCGCCGAGGCGAGCGCCACATCAAGGGCGGTCGACGCTGGGTGAGAAACGGCCTGTTCACTCCCTGCCTCGGCGCAGCGACCCAGCATAATCCGGTGCTCAAGGCCTACTATCAGCGTCTCACCGCCAAGGGCAAGGAGCCCAAAGTTGCGCTCATCGCCTGCATGCGCAAGCTGATTGTCATCCTCAACACGATGATCGGGCGCGGAGAAAAATGGAATCCTAAGTCACCACGCGTTGCAGTGAGCTGATCGAGCGCCATGCCGCGCTCGGTCCACGACCGAGCGCATGCCAAGCCCAAAGGACGGCGAGCGGACGGGGTCAAGGCCTTGAGCCGCCGAAGGCGGGGCGCGTCTCGCGCCAGCCTTGAGGCCGGCCGGTCGCCGGCCTACCTCAACAGCACAGTTGCTCTTCATCGCGAACGGGATGGCGGAGAGCATCGATCTGATTTGCCCGACGAGACAAGGCGGGATGCGTGCGACATACTGGCACGACGAGCAGTTTGCGCATGGCGGCGATGCGGGAATTGCTCGTCGGGCGCGGCAACTGATGGCGCACCAACAGCACGATTCATGTCACAAAGCGGCTCGCCGGGGGTCATCGCCGAAAATTGAGTGGCTTTGATGCCGGTCGTATATTCGACAAGCTTCTCAACCGAGGGACCGTCTCATGACGTCGACCACCTTGACCGTGCGCGTCGACGACAGCGTGAACCAGCGGCTGGAACGGCTCGCCAAGACGACGGGCCGCAGCCGTTCCGTTCTCGCGGCCGAGCTGATCAACGACTCGCTCGACGTCTACGAATCGCAGGTGGACGGCATCCAGCAAGCCATCGCGTCGCTCGATCGCGGCGAGGGCATCCCCACGACGAGGTCAGGGACTGGGTTGTGTCCTGCGGGAAAGCCGGTCCCGGGTAGCGCACTCGGGGCAATTTCCAAAGGGTGTTAGCCTGAACTACGATTCGGCTACATGGGATTAAACCGCTGGGCGGCGAGGCTGTCTCAGCGACCTATCCACAAGGACACCCAAAGCTTTTATTATATTATTCAGTAGCTTAAGAGCACTTTCTGACGCCACCCACAGGACACAACAATTTTGTTGGCAGCAATTGATCCCAACAAAAACGTTGTGTAAGGTGTGGCTATGAGTATCGGCATTGTTCTGAACGAAAAAGATCTGCGCGAAGCGAAGGCTCGCTTGGCCAGACTGTCTAGCGCTCTATCTTCGGATCGCGCACTAGATCAAGTGATTGCTGGCCTGCCGCCAGAGGTCGTTGTACAGCTCACCAAAATGATGGTTGCGGAGCGACAGAGGTTAATTTCCGCAATCAAAGCCTTTGAAATTGCGAGGGACGCAGGCGATGCAACGGAACTACAACAACAATGCGGCACCGATCCAGGCATAGCTTTGATCGTCGCGCGAATCGCAAAGGGCTATTCGCAAAAAGAGCTGGCATGGCGGCTCGGTATCAAAGAACAACAAGTTCAACGCTATGAAGCGGACCGGTACAGCTCAATAAGTATCAAGAACTATGCGCGAGTCGCAGCGCTTCTGGGTGTTCAGCTTCACGCCAGCATAACTGAAAATCCAGCCTTCCGCGGGCTCGACGCCATGATCGCCGATGTATCTAAAGCGGATATCAAGAAGATACTTAAGCACGGCCGCTCCCATGGATGGTTTTCAGACGAAATGAACGAGGCGCAGTTGCGCCAGTATGTTGCCGAAAATCGCATTCAGTTTGGGAGCCCTTCCCTCCTACGGACGGGCCTAAATGTAACCGATCATAGTGAGGATGTTCTTCTCCACGCATGGAGAGCACGGGTTGCAGCTCGCGCCCGAGACCTCCTAAGCAAAGACGCGACAGCCTTTGACCAGCTTGAAATCGACTGGCTACGTGACCTTGTACAGCTTAGCGTTCATTCCGACGGCCCCAAACAAGCACTCTCTCTACTTAGACAGAAGGGAATCATTGTAGTTGTTGAGCGGCAAATTCCAGGGCTTGAGATTGATGGCGCAGCCTTTTTAGAAGGCAGCGCACCGGTTATCGGATTGACCATTCGAAGAGATGCCGTCGATAATTTTTGGTTCACATTGATGCATGAGCTTGGTCACGTCATTCTTCATTATCAAACAGGACTAACGACGGGCTTCTTTGATCAAATTGACGCAGCATCGATTGATCAACAAGAAGCCGAAGCCGACGCTTTCGCATCAAGCATTCTAATTCCGGAGGAACTCTGGCGCCGATCCACGGCAAGAATTGCTAAATCCCCGGAAGTGATTGAAGACTTTGCGCGAAAGCAGAAGATTCATCCGGCCATCGTCTTTGGCAGGATAAGAAAAGAACGAAATAACTACGCGATTTTCGCGGACAGAATTGGTGGGAATTCCGTGCGAGACCAACTGATCGACCACACCTGAGTTAAGGGACCACTTATGCTACCTTATCATCCGGCTCTTCGGTTCAAACAAGGCGAGTACACCGCCGGCGCAAAAATCGCCCGCGACATACAACGTCATGTGGTTCCTCGCTTTATAATTCCCCCCGACAAGAGCCGGACCCCGAAGCTGGTAGGCCACTTAGTGGAGAAGAAATTGCCGTTCTTACTGGAGAAAGAATCGGAAAGCATTGGCCGCTTTACCCAGCCTTCCTTGACCCACAATACATCACATCCAGCCTGGGAGAGATCGAGCTCTTAAAGCTATTTCAGGTAGCACAGCGTCGGAACCCTCTTCTCGCCGCAATAGCGACTGTTGGAGACCTCTCAAATCCCCTCTTTCGTCGACTTCTATTAGATGCAAGACCCCGCATTGGAATATACCTCCCCTACGAGCAGATAAACCCAACAGAGTTACTTGCTGGCATAAAGATGCTGGGATGCTCGCCTGAAGAATGTTTTCTGTTTGTTGACTTCACAGGGGCTCCGTTGGACCTAGAAGGAGTTGGCGCGTCATTCGCAGCAATCTTCGATAGCCTTGGTACCGCCGCTGTCTGGGGACGCATAGTATTCCAAGCATCTGCGTTTCCGCGAAAGAATCCTGCCGATCACGGACAAAGCCATTCGGTACCCAGACTTGAGTGGAAGATATTTCGCGAGATTCTGAAGGACTGCGCGCTCGCGCCCGAGCTAATCGGCTATGGAGACTACGGCGCAGATTCAAGCGAGATCGGTTTTCCGAAGAAGCGAGGCGGAGCAAGAGCAATTCGGCACCTGCGCTATACAGGTCGAGATAGCACACTGATAATCCGCGGCGCTCAAGAAGGAAAAGATGCCGATGTAATGCAGGATGTGTGCAAACGCGTCCTAAGCAGCGGTCACTTTTCTGGACGTCGTTTTTCGTACGCCGATGATCGAATTTGGCGCATAGCGAATGGCCTCGACGGCCCAGGGAATGCATCAATGTGGCGAGAATGGAACATGGCTCATCATATCACTCGGGTAGTTAGAGAATTGGGTGAGCTTGCTCATATTCAGTTCTCTGACTTTTCGGCAACCGAGGAGCCAGCGGAGCAAATGACGTTATGGTAACAGCCGCGCAACAGATGGTCTGCCTGCTACCGCTAGACACCATCATCGCTCTAGCCGCCCGCGGCTTGTTCACCGTCTCGATCCGATCAAATGTCTTACCGAGATCGCGCCTCGCGATCTGAACATCATAGTCCGTCTGTAGATTGAGCCAGAGCTCCGGCGTGGTGTCGAGCGCCTTTGCGAGCCGGAGCGCGGTGTCGGCCGTGATGCCGGCATGCTCGCTCGCGATCCGCTCGATGCGGGTGCGCGGCAGGCCGCAGACCTTGGCGAGAGCGCGGGCCGACATTACGAGCGGTACGAGGAACTCCTCACGCAGGACCTCTCCGGGGTGCACTGGCTTCAGCTTTCTGGTCATTGGAAGTGCCGCCCGCAGTCGCTAGCAGCTCGAGATCCCCGCTCGCCCAGCGGTAGATGCGGCTGCTCAGGGGGCCTGCGCCCATCGGGTTGCTGACCTTGATGGTCACGCGCGATCCGGAGCCGGATTTTTCGATGCGCGCCGCGACGAAGTAGTTCATCCGGACCCCATAGCTGCCTGCGACCAGGCGAAACTCCGCGAAGCCGCGGTCGCGGTGCAGCTCGCCTTCGGCTTCGATCTGTCCCCCGCCCGGGTTGGCCGGATTGCCAAAGACCCGGACCGGCGGATTGCAGCGCTTACCGGTCTCGATCAGGCGGCGGTAGATCTCCTCATAGCTTTCGGAAAAGCTCCTGCTGTCGGCGACGTCGCGCGAATTCAAGCCCTCCGGCGACATCGCACATCCACCGGCCATCAGAACAGCGATCGCCGCCGCAGGCAGAGCTGCCTTGATCCCCATCGTCCGTCCCCCTGCGCTATCGATCGCATCGCCCCGAGCGATCACCGTGCCACCGGATTCACATACGTCGTTTTGCGGGAGACAGACAATAGCCACGCGGCATCATGAGCGCGGGCTCACCGCGGACGGCTTCGACGTTCGCGACCGACCTGGCGATCACCTCCTCACGACGCTCATTCGTGATTGCGTTTGGCCCGCGCCATCCGTCATAATTGCGGAATAGAAATTTTCGCGCAATTGACGGCAGCCAAGACGATTGCAAGCCGAATGTTCTTTTGGGGAGAGAGCGCACATGCACGCGCCAGTGGCCGGCTCGAAACCGGTTCCTGTGGTCGGCACGACCTACAGGCCGGATATCGACGGACTGAGAGCTGTCGCAGTGACGTCCGTCGTCGTGTTCCACGCCTTTCCGCATGTGCTTCGCGGCGGATTCATCGGCGTCGACATCTTCTTCGTCATATCCGGGTTCTTGATCACCTCGATCATCGTTGCGGATCTGGCGAGCGGATCATTTCGTCTTCGGACCTTCTACGCTCGTCGCGTCAAGCGCATTTTCCCTGCCCTCATCGTGGTTCTTCTGGCCGTCCTCCTGCTCGGATGCATTCTTCTGTACACCGACGAATACAAGGAGCTCGGCAAGCAAGTCGCGGCGAGCGCCGGATTTGCCGCGAACCTGCTGTTCTGGAAGGAGGCCAACTATTTCGACCTGGCCGCGGAAACGAAGCCGCTGCTTCACCTATGGTCGCTCGGCATCGAAGAGCAATATTACATCCTCTGGCCGGTACTGCTGTGGCTGTGCTGGCGGACGAGGAAGCGCGCCCTGCCGTACCTGGTAGGGCTGCTGCTCGTCGGATCATTTCTGCTGAACATCAAAGCCATGGGCACGAGCCCGACCGAGGCCTTCTACTCCCCGCTCACGCGAGCATGGGAGCTGTTTGCAGGCGGTCTGCTGGCGATCGCGTCGTCGCCATACACCAGGCCGCTCCTCGGCGCCGTCCCTGACACGGGGCATCGATCGGTCGTTTCCGATCGGCTCGCGGCGTCAGGAATAGTCCTGTTGGCGGCGAGCCTGATCCTGATTTCGAGAAATATTCCATTTCCCGGGTGGGCGGCACTGCTGCCTGTCGCAGCGACCTGCATGCTTGTCGGCGCCGGACCGAATAGCTGGGTCGCCCGGCAGGTTCTTTCGCATCCCTTCCTGGTTGGAATCGGGCTGATCAGCTACCCGCTCTATCTCTGGCACTGGCCTCTGCTCGTCCTGACCCGCGCCTGGATGGGCGAGGCGGGCTCCGCGCCGCTCCGCTCCGGCGTCATCGCGCTGAGCGCCGGTTTGGCCTGGATCACCTATCGATTTCTGGAACGTCCGATCCGGCTCGGGCAATCGCCCTTGCGCTCGGTCCCACTGCTCGGCGGTGCCCTGGCGACGCTCGCGGGAATCGGCGCCCTGGCCATGACCTACGGCTGGACCTTTCAGCCGGGCGATCTGAACAGCTACGCAGCCTATTTCGACTCGTTCCGCACGGGCGTGTCGCCAGCCCGCGAAGAGCTGGTGGAGATCAACCAGAACCAATGCAACTTCTACAACTTCGAGAGTGCGCTTCCCACGCGCGTCCCTCGGGACGGCATCAGCCCGGACTGCTACACCAGCCACTCCCGCAGAACGGTTCTGCTCTGGGGCGACTCGCATTCGGCGCATCTCTTCCACGGCTTGCGGAAGACACTGCCGGCCGACACGTCCCTGCTGCTCGTTTATGCGTCGGGGTGCCGTCCGCACCCGATCGATCTGACCAAACTGACGACCGACTACTGCGAGAAGTCCAACGCTTTTGCGCTGTCGACAATCAAAAGGTCGTTCCTGATGTCGTGGTCATCTCATTCAACAATTCCTTCGATACGGAGTACCTGCGCCAAGTATCCCGGGACATCAAACAGATCGGCGTAAAACGGGTGATCTTGCTCGGACTGGCGCCTCATTGGGAGCCGTTCCTCTTCAAGGTGGTCATGCAGCACTATTGGCAGTTCACACCGGCGCAGATCTCGACGCACCTCGACCAACATGCGCTCGGCATCGACAAGGCATTTCGAAACGAGCTCCAGGCCAACGAACCGTTCGAGTACCAGAGCCTTCATGACTTCTTCTGCAATCGAGAAGGCTGCCTCATCTATCTCGATCGCAACCGGCGCGAGGGTCTCGTGAGCTTCGACAATGCGCACCTGCGCCCCTTGCGTCCCTCTACCTCGCCGAGCACCTGCTCACCCCGTTGATCCAGCGCGACGTTCAGCCGCCGGGCACGCGCAGCGACGCGAAGCCGCATGGCAGGACGGGGACTCTCGATGACCCGCCAGCAGTGCAGTGAAGTTACAGCGCATTGCTGTGACGGATCACGAGAGGTCCCGGGCACTCCATCCACGTCTGCCTGCCATCACCCGACCTGTCCGCTCAAGCCGCCCGCGGCTTGTTCACCGTCGCGATGCGATCGAGACTCTTGCCGAGATCACGCTTCGCGATCTGGACGTCGTCATCGGTCTGCAGATTGAGCCAGAGCCGGCGTCGTATCGATGAGTGTGCATTGAGGCCGCCGATAACGCGCCGATCGTCGTTCGGAAAAAGCGGCTTGCGCCCCCCGATCGCCGCGTGTAGACGGCGCCTGTCGCGAAAAGCGGCCGTTGCCTGCGGCCGAGTACAAGCCGTCCATCCGCCTTTTGGCATGGACCGGCCCAGCGTCTCCCAGACATCAATCGCCTGACAGTTCGTCAGGCTCCAGCGAGCGGTCGCGCGTGTCTGCGCCATCGGCTCGCGTGGACCGGAGCGCGCCATGACCAGGGCTGTTGCCGTCATCTATCTCACCATCGTGCTCGATGCCGCCGGCATCGGGCTGATCTTTCCGATCCTGCCGTCGCTGCTGCGCGACGTGACCCACACTGGCGACGTGGCGTTCTTTCTTGGCCTGATGACGGCGCTCTACGCGGCGATGCAGTTCATCTGCGCGCCGGTGCTGGGCTCGCTGAGCGATCGGCTCGGCCGGCGCCCGCTGCTGCTGGTCTCGCTGGCCGGGGCCATCGTCAACTACCTGTTCCTGGCCGCTGCGCCCGATCTCTGGATGCTCCTGCTCGGCCGCGCCGTCGCCGGCGTCACCAGCGCCAACGTTTCGGTGGCCACCGCCTACATCACCGACATCTCGCGCGAGGAGGAACGGGCCCGCCGCTTCGGCCTGCTCAACGCGATGTTCGGCATGGGATTCATCATCGGGCCCGTGCTCGGCGGCGCGCTCGGCGACCATTGGCTGCGGCTGCCGTTCGTCGTGGCGGCGGCATTGAACGGATGCAACGTCCTGCTGGCGGTGCTGATGCTGCCGGAATCGCGACCGCCAGGCCGCGGCAAGATCGAGATCGCGGTCCTCAGTCCGCTGCGGCCGCTGCGCTGGGTTTTCACCGTCAGGAGCCTGCTGCCGGTCGTCCTCCTCTTCTTCCTGTTCAGCGCGACCGGCGAGGCCTATGGCGTCTGCTGGGCGCTGTGGGGTAGCGACACCTTCCATTGGAGCGGTCTTTGGATCGGCCTGTCGCTCGGCACCTTCGGGGTGTGTCAGATGCTGGCCCAGATATTCCTTCCCGGTCCGGCGGTGAGATTGCTGACCGAGCGCAGCGCCATCCTGACCGGGGTGACCTGTGTCTGCACGACCCTCACCGCCATGGCGTTCGCCACCCGGAGCTGGATGGTGTTCGGCGCCATGCCGCTGTTCGCGCTCGGCGGCATGGGCATGCCGGCCCTGCAGTCGATCGCCACCCGGCAGGTGGACGAAAATCTGCAGGGCCAGTTCCAGGGCGTGCTCGCCGCCACGGTCAGCCTCGCCTCGATCGTTGCGCCGCTCGGCTTCTCGAGCCTGTACTTCGCCGTCAGGGACGAATGGCCCGGCGCGATCTGGCTGTCGGTCGTCGCCATCTACGCGATTGCCGTTCCCGTCGTCGTCACGCTGCGCCCGGCCGCGCCGGCGTCCGTGCCGTGATGCGCCGGAACCATCGCCGTCGCCGCCCGTTGGCCCGGATGCCTCAGATCGAACTCGCAAAGCCGCTCTTTCGAGCGATGCAGATCTATCGTCGCGTGGCCAGACACGATCTGGACCAGGGAACGCAGCGCGGCATATCCGCGGGTTGGCCGAACAAGGCGTGCATGATCCCGGCCGGCTGACCGTCTGCGGCCTCAGCTATCTGCGCAAGCTCGACCGACAACGCGGCTGCGAGCGATCCTGATCTGCCGTGCCGGGACGCGGGCGGGCAATCGACAACCAGCCGGCGCCCCGCAATCGCCGATCGCAGCGCCCGCTCGCGCGCGCCTCTCAGTTCGCGGTGATGCTGTGCAGATGCAGGGCCATCATGGAGTCGTATTGAGAGTTGTCGTGGACCGCGGCCTCGTGCATGAGGCCGCCGGCATGGGCGCTGCCGCTCTCATTGGCTGCGGCTGCATCCGCCTGCGCATTCGCCAGCACCTGCGCGGCACCGGCGGCGTCACCGAGCTTGGTCAGGCTGGCGGCGGTCTCGGCCGCAACCGCGGAGGCAATCACGGCGGCCTGCTGCGGCGTCTGCACGGGAGCGGCGACGCCGGCGGCGTGCGGAATCTGGGCGAGCAGCGCCTGCGTGTCCGGCGTCGAGATGTTGTAGCCGAGCGTCTCCAGCACCACGAGATCGATCGGCGACAGCGTCTGCGACGTGGTCGGATTGTAGAACTCGTTCAAGGGATCGCGGGCGCCCTGGATGCCGGTGTTGAGGAAGTCGGCCGGGTCCGACATCTGGCCGTAATCGGCAATCTTGGTGACGCCGCCGTCGAGCGAGAAATACGCGGGAGGGCCAGCAGCGATGTTGTTGTTGATCAGATGCTGTCCCGGCTTGGTGAAATCGAACAGGTCGAAGATGTCGAGATTGCCCGGCGACGGCACGCGTCCCAGCGCATGCGACAGCTCGTGCAGCGCGACGCCGACCAGCGACTGCGTCGGGATGTCGGTGTTGAAGATGGCGAAGCCGTCCTCCGTCGTCGTGCTGTTTGGATCGATGAGCCCGAGCACCTTGGCCTGCGCGTTGGCGACGAACACCTGGGAATGGCCCTGCACCGCCCGCCCTGCCGGCAGGTTGTCGAACACCGTGTCGCCGGCCGCCGCGTGGTCCTGCAGATCGGTTCTCAGCTGCGCGTAGTTGGCGAGGACGCCATTGGAGACGTTGGCGCCGGCGCCGCCGCCGGTGCCGGCGAAATCGATCGCGAGGTTGACCGTGGCCTGATCGGTGATCGCCGAAGACAGGATCGCCGCCGCCTGCTCGACGCCGGCGCGGAAGCTTTCGGGCGCAGCCGCAGCGGCGGCATCGAAGGTGAGGTTGAAGGTAAGCCCGCCGGTGTGAACCGAGACGGTCTCGGAGCCGTCGGCATGCACCACCGGATCCGACACCGCGCCGGGCGGCAGCACGACAGGCGAGGCGGCCGCAGCCGTATTGGTGGTCGTGTTCTTCGCCGCCGCGGCCGGGTCGGGCATCATGAGGCCATCTGAGCTCAGCCCGAGCTGGTCATAGGTCAGCGTGTTCATCAGACGCACTCCTCGATCATGGCCCCCGCGTCTCCAGCTGCGAGGCGTTCGCAGGTCGCGACCATCATCGGCAAGTGAGTGAAAAGTCTGACGCTGCCGGACCCACTTCGGGGCAGCCGCGCCATGGTTTGGACGCGGCCGGGCGGCCCCGCCATGCTCCTGCCGCGCTGGTCACGCGCGGCGGATGACGGCAATCTGCGGCCGGCGTCCGCGACGGATGCAGCCAACATCACCAGATCGAGAACCTCCCATGAAGATGCGCCCGCTCGGCCGTTCCGGCCTCAACGTTCCGCCCCTCTGCTTCGGCTGCAACGTGTTCGGCTGGACGGTGGACGAGGCGGCCTCGTTCCGCCTGCTCGACAAGGTGCTGGAGTCCGGGATCAACTTCCTCGACACCGCGGACGTCTATTCGCGCTGGGTGCCCGGCCACAGCGGCGGCGAGTCCGAGACCATCATCGGCAAATGGATGAAGCTGCGCGGCAATCGCGATCGTGTCATCCTCGCCACCAAGGTCGGCATGGACATGGGCGACGGCAAGGTCGGGCTGAAGGCCGACTACATCGCGCGCGCGGTGGAGGACAGCCTTCGGCGGCTACAGACCGATGTGATCGATCTCTATCAGTCGCACAAGGACGACGAGACGACGCCGCAGGAGGAGACGCTGGCAGCCTATGACAGGCTGATCAAGGCCGGCAAGGTGCGCGTGATCGGTGCCTCGAACTTCTCGGCGGAGCGGCTGCAGGCCGCGCTCGACGTGTCGGCGAAGAACGGCTTGCCGCGCTATGAGAGCGTGCAGCCGGAATACAGCCTCGCCGAGCGCGCGTCCTACGAAGGCGCGCTGCAACGCGTCTGCGAGGACAACGGCGTCGGCGTCATCACCTTCTTCTCGCTGGCCGCCGGCTTCCTTACCGGCAAGTACCGCTCGGAGGCCGATTTCGGCAAGAGCCCGCGCGGACAGCGCGGCATTCCGAAATACATGAACGAGCGCGGCATGCGCATCCTTGCCGCGCTGGACGCGGTCGCAAGGAGACCGGAGCACAGCAGGCCTCGATCGCGCTGGCGTGGCTGCTGGCGAAGCCGTCGGTGACGGCGCCAATCGCCAGCGCCACCAGGCCCGAGCACGTCGACACCCTGGTGGCGGCGACGCAGCTCGCGCTGACCGCGGACCAGGTCGCGCGGCTCGATGCGGCCAGCGCGTGAGCGCCGGCGCGCGGCGCCATCATTCAGCGCCACGCGTGCGACGTTTCGACACGCACGCATGACGGTCGTTCTCCACCGAACACGGCCTGTGATGGAGGACTCGGCGCGCTCGGTGCCGGTCCTCGATCGCGGCACGCGATCACGCTCCTGCACCGCATTTTCAGCACAGCCGTGAAGCGGGCCGGGCGACTTTGCAGCATCGCGCGGATCGCCACCTCACGGCCAAACTTCGGCCGGGATCGAACTGCTAAGTCCACCTCAAATTTAGAATGTATCGAGGAAGCGTTCGGTGAATCGTGTCGCGCGCGTAGTTGTTGGCGCATTCGTGTTTGCATGTGTTCTGTCATCCCTCGTGGCGCTGTCTGGCAGCGCCCGGGCGCAGCAATTGCCGCAGCGCGCGCCGGCCGGCGGCGCCGTCGGTACGCTGCCGGACCGCGAGGCGCTGAACTCCGGCACCGTCACGGTGATCACCGCGCCGATCGGCGGGCCGATGTCAGTGATGGGCTCCGACATGGCCGCGGTGCTGGATGATGGCGAGAGCCTGCGCGTGCTGCCGATCCTCGGCAAGGGCTCGGCGCAGAACCTCATCGACATCGTCATGCTGAAGAACATCGACATGGGCTTCGTCGCCACCGACGCGCTGGAATTCGTCAAGACGGAATACAACATTCCAGACATTGCCCAGCGCGTGCGCTACATCGCGAAGCTCTTCCACAACGACGTTCACATCATCGCGCGGCGCGAGATCCGCTCGCTCGCGGATCTCAACGGCAAGCGCGTATTCGCCGAGCGCTCGATCGGCCTGCCGGCGGCGCGCACGATCTTCCGGCGGCTCGGCATCCAGGCCGACATCGATTCGCAGACCGACCCGACCGGCGGCCTGCAGAAGCTGATCGACGGCCAGGGCGATGCCTGGATCGCCTCGGTGTCGAAGGACGCGCCGATCATCAAGGGCATCAGGAACGAGGGCGGCAGGCTGCATCTGCTGCCGGTCCCGTATGACCGCGTGCTGCAGGACATCTATCTGCCGACGACGTTCTCGTCGGAGGAATATCCCAACCTGGTGCCGCCGGGCACGAAGGTCGACGCGGTCGCGGCCTCCACCGTGCTCATGGTCTACAACTGGCCGGAGAACAGCGAACGCTATCGCCGCACCGCGCGATTCGTCGACGCGCTGTTCGGCAAGATCCAGGTGCTGCAATCGCCGCCGCGGCATCCGAAATGGCGCGACACCGTGCTGTCGGCGCCGGTGCAGGGCATGATCCGCTTCAAGGCGGCGCAGGAATGGCTCGATGGCGCCCGCGCGATGCAGTCGCCGGGCCAGGATGCCAACCCGGCCGAATTCCGCAAGTTTCTCGACGAGCGCAAGGCGCAGGCGCGGATGTCGCCGGATGAGGCCGCGAGACTCTACAGCGACTTCCTGAAGTGGCAGCGGAGCAGGGAGCCGCGCTGAGCGCGAAGCTCCGCAAGCGACGCCTCGGCGTCAGGACCGCGGCAGCAATCCCGCCTGCGCGGCTGTGCGGCGGTCGGCAGCGCCGCCCTGCTGAGGCGCGGCGCGCGTGAAGCACAGCTCGACCGTGGTGCCGCCGCCCGGCGTCTCGCGCAGCGCGACGCGGCCCTGATGCGTCGCCACGACTTGCGACACGATCGAAAGCCCGAGCCCCATGCCTTCGCCGCGGGCGTGGCCGCGCTCGAACGGCTGCAGCAGGCGTTCGGGCTGATCGGATTGCAGCCCGGGCCCCGAATCGATCACGCGCAGGCAGGCTGCGGCGTCGACCTCGACCAGGATCGGACCGCCCGCGCCGGCATGCGCGACCGCATTCCTGATCAGGTTGGAGAGCGCGACCCCAATCGCGGGCTCCGAGCCGCGGATCCGGACCGGCGCATCGCAGCCGGCGAAGCCGATCTCGAGCCCCGCCTGCAGCGCCATCGGCACGTGCTCGGCGGTGACGCGCCGGGCCAGCGCGACCAGATCGATCTCGCCCCGTTCGTCCGGCTCCATCGAAATCCGGGCCAGTTGCAGCAGCATGGTGACGATCGACGACAGCTTCTCGATTCTCGCCGACCAGCTTCGCGCGCAGGCCGGCATCCGGCACCGCCTCCAGCATGGTGCGCGCGTTGGTCAGCGGGGTCCGCAACTCGTGGGCGGCATTGGACAGGAAGTTGCGCTGCGCCTCGGCGGCGTGGTCGATGCGCGACAAGGCGCGGTTGAAGGCGGTGACCAGCGGCAGCAGTTCGGCCGGCGCGTCGCGCTCAGGCAGCCGGCGGCCGTCGGGCACCCCGTCGATCATCTCGGCCGCGCGCGCCACCGCACGGACCGGACGCGCGATCAGCGTCGGCACGAACAGCAGCGCCGCCAGCACCGTCGCGACCAGGACCAGGATGATCGGGAGCGCGATGATCGTGGCGTCGGTCAAGGTGCCCATCATCAGTTGCGTCGACGTGTAGGCGACGCCGCCGGTCTCGATCCAGACCTCGCCGACCGGCGTATTCCGGACCGCCGTCATCCGTTTC
The DNA here is from genome assembly GCA_050641875.1 of Bradyrhizobium oligotrophicum. GTDB lineage: Bacteria > Pseudomonadota > Alphaproteobacteria > Rhizobiales > Xanthobacteraceae > Bradyrhizobium > Bradyrhizobium oligotrophicum_B. The sequence goes on along the minus strand of CP192619.1, from coordinate 2,732,218 downwards.
AGGCGCCGGGTCTCGCCGTCGATCGCATAGGCCAGGAAACTGGTGCCGTCCTGCGACGACGGCCCCTTGTGCGGCCGCCATTTCGGAATCGGCCCGTAGCTCACCTCGCCGCTCTTGTCGGAGACGACATACCAGAACGTCGGGAAGTCCTGCATGATGGCGTCGAGGCGGGGCGTCTGCTTGACGAGCAACTGGCCGCCGGCATCGCGAGCCACGGCCTCCTTCAGCGCATCGGCGACGTCGGCCGCGCCCCACGTGCCGTCATCATCGCCGCCGAAGCGGATCAGCAAGGCGGCGGCGCAGATCAGCATGATGGTGGTGACGACCGCAATCAGCGTCGCGGAGAGCAACGTGATCGAGCGGCGGATACGGCTGAGCTTCTGCCACCTCACCTGCATCACTCGCCGCTGAGAAGATAGCCGAGGCCGCGCACCGGCCTGATCGTGGCCTTGCAATTGGCCTCGCGCAGGCGGCGGCGCAGCCGCGACACATGGGCCTCGATTGCGTTTGACTGGATCTCGTCCTCGAAGCCGTAGGCCGCGGTCTCCAGCGTCTCGCGCAGCACCACCCGCCCGCTGCGGCGGACCAGCGCCTCGAGGATCGCCAGTTCGCGCCTGGGCACCACGATCGGCGCCTGGTCGACGCAGACGACGCGATTGACGATGTCGAAGCCCAGATTGGCGATCGAGACCATCGCACCACGGTCGAGAAACAGCCGGCGCAGCACCGCCCTTGCCCGTGCCACCAGCTCGATCGGCTCGAACGGCTTGGCGACGTAATCGTCCGCGCCCTCGTCGAGCGCACGCGCGATGTCGGCGGGATCGTCGAGCGCCGTCAACACCACGGTCGCGGGGCTCGGCTTCTGCTGCCGCAGGTCCGGCAGCAGCGCCAGCCCGTCACCGTCCGGAAGCCCGCGATCGATCACCACGAGCTCGAAGTTGCGCACCGCGATCGCCGCCCGCGCCTCGTCGAGCGTCGCGACGATGTCCGACGATCCGAACGCCGTCGCGAGTGCATCCCGCAGCCAGAGCCCGAGCTGAGGGTCATCCTCAACGACCAGAACGCGCACGCCATCCTCCCGCAACGTCGACAATCGGCTGTTCCTATCATTACGGACGGATTACAATAGGATTACGCCGGCGGCGTTCTGGTACCATTGTTTTCATCGGTTGATCGAAGCCGCTCGGTCCACCGGCGTCGACGGAGAATAATTTCGTCCATTGCGATATTTATAATTGCAGAAGCACACGGCTTCTCGGCCGGCGCGATTGCGCGTCGTGCACGGCGGTGAGCCGATTCCATCGGCCGGCAGGCCGGCGACGTCAGCCTTTCGTAATCCTCTCGGCCGAGACTGGCGCTCAAACAAGTGCCGAGGATTCGCCCGCATGAAGCCTGCCGCATGACCGACCGGACACACCGGGCGATCCGCCATTCCTTGTCGGCCGCGGATCGAGCGTCACGCCCGTCGCCTCATCATTGATCAACAACGACATGTTTCATGACTTTGCGTTCTCGACCGTCGCCGAACGGTCGGACAGCCAGCCGGCGGCCTGGCGCCGTCCATTCCTGCGCTGGCTGGACGGCATCGAGCCCGGCTGGGCGGTGCCGCTGTTGCTGGCGTGCTTCGTGGCGGTCTGGACGGCCTATCTCTCGATCGCCTATGCCGGCGCCGGCCTGCACCCCGACGTTCTCGAGACCTGGACATTCGGACGGGAGTTCGCCTGGGGCTACGACAAGCATCCGCCGCTGATGGGCTGGATCGCCGGCGCCTGGACCGCCGTCTTCCCTCTCTCCGACTGGTCATTCCACCTGATGGCGATGACCAATGCGGCGCTGGCGCTGTGGTTCGTCGACCTGATTTCACGCCGCTTCGTCGCCGGGGACAAGCGGGTGATCGTGCTGCTGCTGCTGATGCTGACGCCGGCCTATCAGTTTCACGCGCAGCGCTTCAACGCGAACTCGGTGCAACTGGCGACGTGGCCGCTCGCGACCTATTGCTTCCTGCGCGCGTTCGAAACGCGAACGATGCCCTGGGCGGCCGCCGCGGGCCTGGCGACCGCGCTCGCACTGCTCGGCAAGTACTACTCGATCTTTCTGGTGATGAGTTTTGCATTCGCCGCCGTGGCGCATCCGCAGCGACGCGCGTATTTCAACTCGGCGTCGCCATGGATCTCCACGGCCGCAGGCTTGGCGGCGCTGTCGATGCATCTCGACTGGCTGGTCGGACATGACGCGGCGCCCATCCAGCACGCCCTGATGCACGCACGCTCTACCCTGGCGACGTCGTCGCGGGACTCCTGTTCTTCCTGCTTGGGCTCGCAGCCGCGATGGCCGTGCCGGCCGTGACCTGGCTGATCGTCGCCGGCGCCAGGATCAGGCACTTCTGGACAGAGATGGCCACGCTGAACGATGGCCTCCGGCTGTTGTCGTACATCGCCATCGGCACGGTCGGCCTGCCCGTCGTCAACGCGCTGATCATGGGCACCGATCTGCCGTCCCTGTGGGCGCTGCAGGGACTGTTCCTGTTCGTCGTGCTGACCGTATGCGGCGCAAGCTATCGGATCGCGCGCTTCCACACCGTCAACATCGCGGTGCTGACGGCCGGGATCGCCGTCCTGGCCGCGACCGTCGCGGCGCCGCTCCACGCCTTCTATCGCAACAGACACGGCTATGAGGAAGGCCGCACCTTCTACCGGCAGACCGCACAGGAAGCGACGCGGCAATGGCGGGATCTGACAGGAACACCGCTCGCGCATGTCGGCGGCACCGAGAGCCTTGCGCTCGCGGCCACCTTCTACAGCAGCGATCATCCGTCCTACGGCCTGCCCATCGCAGTCCACCAGACCGGTGCGGAGTCTCTCCGCGAGCAAGGCCTGGGTTTCGCTGTGCTTCCGCGACCAGCCGGATTGCATCGACGCCGCGGAAGCGGCGGCCGCGCGATCGGGCGACTACGTCAAGCGCGAGTTCGTGGTGCAGGCGCGGCTGCTCGGCTGGGCGGGATGCACACGGACGGTGGTCGCATTCCTGGTGACACGGCCGAGGGAGCAATAGGTCGAGGCAACGAGGGCGCGACCATCTCATCATCGCATCCGAGGATGCGGATAAGATGCAAGGCCCGCATCGGCGGGGCCCTGCATACTCGGGCGTCGGTCTCAGTCGTTGTCCCAGGATCCGTCGGAATAGCCATCCCGGTAGCCGGACAGATAGCCGTCGCCATAGTTGCCGTATTCCGCATCGTACTCATAGACGCGGTGACGACGATAGACGACCCGCGGCGGCGGATAGTCCTCGTAGCTGTAGACATAGGTAGGAGCGGAACGGGCGGTTGCCGCAGACCCGATCAGGGCTCCGATCGCCAGACCTCCGACGACGCCGGCGGCGACCGCCGCTCCGCGGTTCCCGCCGGCGTTGGCCGGCGTGGCGATCGTGCCTGCCATGGTCGAGGCCACAATCATGAGCGCGCAGATTCGTTTCATCGTGTTCTCCTTGCGATCGGCTCGGCCGTCGCTGCGGGGAGACTCGCGACTGCGGCTTACAACACCATTACGAGCGAGGGTGGCGCACCGAACACTCGAGCGCGAGTGTCACCGCGGAGTCCATCATTGCAGGCCGTTCGGGAGTGTGGGGCTGGGACACAAACCGAACGGCCTGCTCACTGGACTCCGACGACGTTCGAAGCCATGCGGCGCCAGCTCATGATGGAAGGTGCCGCAGGTGGGACGGAGCCGACCTGAGCAGGTCGGGCTTTCAGGTCTGCGACGCCGCTCCGATGCCTTTCCGATCGAACACCACATCGAGAGACGGCGAGCATTGGCTCATCATGACACGCTGTCGATGGCGAAGCCGATGTGGGTTCGGTCGTAAGGACGCTTTGAAGTTAGCGTCACGCGCCTTACCGCAGGATTACAGTACGGGGCAGATGATCCGGGCATCTCACCCGTGGATGGCCGGGAACAATTCCAGCGCGCTGATTGTCCTTCGTGCCGACAGCCTGCGCGCTCGAACCGTCGGGTTCGATGTGATGGAAGACAACGGGATCGGCAGCGCGCGCCGATGCGTTTCACGGACGAATCGTTCCGACCACGCAGCGGCGACGCAGTTCCGTTCGAGCGTAGCGATTTCAGAGAGTCTGGTGTGCGAGCTGGCCGCAGTGTTGGAGACATTGCGCCCGCCTCATGCCCAAGAAACTGCTCAATTCCGCCGGGGTGCGAGGGACACGCCGAGTGTCGGCCATAACACTCAGCTCCTGCCCCGTGCGACGCGAAAGGAAATCAGCAGGCATCGCGCTTGAATTGTTGTGCGGCTCCGTCGCCATCTGCTAGGGAGTGCGGCATCGCGCGATCAGCCGGTTGGGAGAGTGGGTGTCTCTGACACGCGAACGGATCGAAGGGCTCGCGCCTGATCAGGCCTCACTTGCCGCAGCGCTGAAGCTGGTGAAGCCGGCGAGCTGGCCGGTGCTGGCCGCGAGCAGCGATGCCGAGGTGCTGTGGGGCGAATGCCAGGGCTCTGGCGCGACGCCGTATCGCGTCGTCACCGCTGCCGACGGCGGCGGCTACAAATGCACCTGCCCCAGCCGCAAGTTTCCCTGCAAGCACGTGCTCGCGGTGCTGTGGCAACGGGTCGACAAGCCCGAGCGTTTCGAAACCACCAGCCCGCCGCAATGGGTCGAGGATTGGAGCGTGCGTCGGCGCGGCACCAGCGGTCGCGCGCCGGGCAAGCCGAAGCCGGAGGGCGATGATGCGGGCGCGCCGCCGTCGCTCAACGCTGCGCTGGCGGAGGCCGCGACGGTCGCCACCCCCGCCGATCCAAAGGCTGCCGCGCGCGCCGAGGCGCAGCGCGAGCGCATCAGGGCCGAGCGTGAGGCCGCGATCCTCGCCGGGCTCGACGAGCTGGAGCGCTGGATCGCGGATCAGCTCAACCAGGGGCTTGCCGATTTCGCGACCCGCGCCGCGTCCGCCGTGCGCACGCTGTCGACGCGGCTGGTCGACGCCAAGGCGGGCGGCCTCGCTGCGCGGCTCGACCAGCTCTCCTCCGAACTGTTTCGCGTCGGTGAGGATCGCCGCGCCGATCTCGCCATCGAGCAGCTCGGCACCATGACCCTGATCGCCTCGGCCTACCGGCATCAGGACCGACTGCCGGCGCCGCTGCGCGAGGATGTCCGACGCGCGGTCGGCTGGTCGCTGCGCCGCGAGGAGCTGCTGGCGGATGCCACGGCCCCGCGCGCAGGCAGCGTGTGGATCGTTGCCGCCAACCTGTCCGAGGTGCAGCCGGACAAGCTGCGCAGGCTGGAGACATGGCTCGTCAACACGGGAGATGACCTCGGCCAGCCGCGCGCTGCGGTGCTGGTCGATTTCGTGCCGGTGTCCGGCGGCGCCGGATTTCCGTTCGCGCCGGGGAGATCATTGACGGCGAGGTCGTGTTCTATCCGTCGGCCGCGCCGTTGCGCGGGCTGCTGGCGAGCCGCAAGACGGCGGCGAACGCGACATGGCCACGGCCGTTGCCGGGGCTCGCACCAGCGCTGCAGGATTACACCACACGGCTCGCCGCGCTGCCGTGGCTCGATCGCTGGCCGCTGCTGCTCGCGGGCGTCATGCTGCACACCGCAGGCAAGGGCGCGCTCGCCATCACCAACAAGACCGGAGATGCCATCGCGGTGGAGCGCAGCCAGTTCGACCAACTGACGCCGCTGCTCGGCCTCGACGACCTGTCGCTGCTGTGTCTGTGGGACGGCCGCACTGCGCAGGTGCTCGCCGCCGAAACGACGCTCGGCCGCTGGCATCACGAGGGCTGACGATGGCGAGCGCGATCGATCCCCAGAGCCATGCCCGCCTGCGCCAATCCTTCCTGCTTGGCCTGGCGCGCCAGCCCTTGACGACTCCGCCTGCGCTGGCTGAGCTGTTGCCGCACGGACGCGAGCCTGCGCTGCCACTGCTGGCTCTGGCCGCGCAATGGCAGCGCTTCGCCGGCGCGACGGCGCCTGTGGCCGATCCCGTCCCGGACGCCGCCCTGCGGCTGCACCAGGACGCGCGGCCCATCCTGCCCGAACCGGCGCGGCGCACGCTCAGGGCCCTGGCGCGTAGCGCCGAAAAGTCGCTGGCGTCGAGCGTCTTGCCGCTCGCGCTGCGCCGTATCCAGGCCGCGGGCTGCCGGCTGCACCCGTTCGATCTGCCGGATCTCGTGCCGCACATCAAAGCCAATGCCGAGGACCAGGGCCTCGCCGAGCGCGCTTATCTGGCGCTGATCGCCTCGGACACCGATGAAGATGCAACGAAGGGCCTGTTCTTCGAACGCATCACCATCGGAAACTGGACCACCTTCCCGAAGGCGCAGCGGCGCGCCTTCGTCGCGGAGCAGCGCCGCAACAATCCCGCCGACGGCCGCGCGCTGATCGAATCGGTCTGGAAGAGCGAGCCTGCGCCGGTCCGCGCGGCGCTGCTCGATGCACTGGTGGTCGGCCTCGGCTCCGATGACCAGCCGTTTCTGGAGAGCCTGAGCGCCGATCGCGCCGACAGCATCAAGCAGATCGCCGTACAGCTCCTGACACGCATCGCCGAACGCACTGAACGCGGCACCCGGCTGACCGAGGCCGCGCAGTGCTTCCAGCGCGCGGGCTCGTTCCTCGCCAAGATCGGCCTCGGCTCGGCATCGACAGTGACCTTCAAGCTGCCGGCCGACGGCCTGAAATGGCAGGAGGCCGAGGCGTTGCGCGAGCGGCTGTTCGGCGGACTGCAACTGACCGCTCTCGCCACCGCGGTCGGCGTATCGCCCGAGGCGCTGATCGCGGCACTGCCGCCATCCGAGCACCGCGTGCTCATGCTGCTGATGGATGCCGCCGCGGCCGAGGGCGATGACGACACCGTGGCGCGCATCATCGGCGCGCGCCTTAGTGGCGGTGACGCACTGCACGGATATGCGCTGATGTCGCTGGCGGCGAAGGCCCGCCAGCCGCTCGCGCCGCAGGTCGCCGAGCGCGTGCTTGCGTCGCCGGTCTGGCAGAAGGCGGTCCAGGACCTCGCCGACGCGACGACACCGGCGGCGCAGAAGGACGACGGCCGGCTGGTGCTCATGGCTGCGCTGATGCCGCGCACGACGATGCCCGCCTTCATCGCCACGCTCACCCCTCTGTCCCCCGCCACCGCGCGGGCGGCCAAGGATTTCGCCGACCTCGTTCTCGCATTGCCGACGTAACGCGCAATCAATATCCGGAGCACACCGATGACAAACCCCGATGCGAGCCCGACCGATGGCCAACTGCGCCGCTCGGCGGAAGCGCTGCATGCCCACGAGCTCGAGGCGCTGGCGCAGGAGGACACGCGGGCGCGGCCGGCGCAGTGGCGGCTGTCGCCGCAGGCGGTCGTGACCTATCTGATGGGCGGCCGCACCAAGTCGGGCGTCGAGATCACGCCGAAATATATCGGCAACCGCCGGCTGATCGAGACCGCGGTGGCGACGCTCGCGACCGACCGCGCGCTGTTGATCCTCGGCGTGCCCGGCACGGCGAAGTCGTGGGTTTCCGAGCATCTCGCCGCCGCGATCTCCGGCTCGTCCGAGCTGATCGTGCAATGCACGGCCGGCACCGACGAGAACCAGATCCGCTACGGCTGGAACTACGCGCTGCTGCTCGCCAAGGGCCCCTCGCGCGAGGCCATGGTGGCGACGCCGCTGATGCGCGCGATGGAGGCCGGGTGGATCGTGCGCTTCGAGGAGCTGACCCGCATGCCCTCGGACGTGCAGGACACGCTGATCACCGTTCTCTCGGAGAAGCTGATGCCGATCGCGGAGATCAACGATTCGGTTCACGCGCGCCGCGGCTTCAACATGATCGCGACGGCCAACGCGCGCGACAAGGGCGTCAATGAACTGTCGTCGGCCCTGAAGCGGCGCTTCAACGTCGTGGTGCTGCCGCTGCCGGCCGACCTCGACGAGGAGATCAAGATCGTGACCAAGCGCGTCGGCGAGATCGGCGGCGGCCTCGAGCTGCCGACAATCGCGCCGGCCGACCAGGAGATCATGCGCATCGTCACGATGTTCCGCGAGCTGCGCGACGGCCAGACGCTCGACGGCCGGCTGAAGCTGAAATCGCCGTCAGGTTCGCTGTCGACGGCGGAGGCCATCGCGGTGACGATCGGCGCCTGGGCGGAGGCCGGCCATTTCGGCTCCGGCGTGATCGACGCGCAGAGCATGGCGGCGAGATCTGGTCGGCGCCATCGTCAAGGATCCGGTGCAGGACAAGGTTGTGCTGCAGGAATATCTCGAAACGGTGGTGCGCGAGCGCAAGCCATGGGCCGATCTCTACGGCGCGATCCGCGACGTGATCTGACATGGCCGCACCGCAGCCCGACCGCCTGCATCTGCTCGGCATCCGGCATCACGGGCCGGGGTCGGCGCGTGCGGTGCTATCAGCGCTCGACGCCGCCGATCCGGCCGTGGTGTTGATCGAAGGGCCGCCGGATGCCGATGAGCTGATCGCGTTCGCGGCCTCGCCCGCGATGGTGCCGCCGGTCGCATTGCTGGTCCATGCCCAGGACGACGCCGCCAATGCGAGCTTCTTCCCGTTCGCGCAGTTCTCGCCCGAATGGCAGGCGATCCGCTGGGCGCTCGCGAAAGCACGCCCGGTCCGCTTCATCGACCTGCCGGCATCGTATCGCCTTGACGAACGGGCGAAGGCGAAGCAGACGGAGCGCAACGAGGGCGAGGTCGCGCCGGAGGACGCCCGTGCGCCCGCGCAAGATGGGCCTGGCGCGGTCGATCCGGAGCTGGCGCAGATCCGGCGCGATCCGCTGGCCTATCTCGCCACCCTTGCCGGCTATGACGATAGCGAGATCCTGGTGGAATGCGATCGTCGAACAGGGCGCGCACGGTCCGGAAATCTTTGCCGCGCTGGAAGCCGCGATCGCGGCGCTGCGCGAGAAGATCGATCCCCTGCCCTACCAGCCGGCCGATGACGCCCAGCGCGAGCTGCGCCGTGAGGCGCATATGCGTTTGGAAATCGCGGCTGCGCTCGGCGAGCAGGACAGGGCCGTCGCTGTCGTCTGCGGCGCCTGGCACGTGCCGGCGCTGCGGCGGAAAGTGGCGCTGAAGGACGATCGCGCGCTGCTGAAGGGGCTGCCGCAGATCAAGGTCACCGCGACCTGGGTGCCGTGGACGGAGACACGGCTCGCCGCGGCGTCCGGCTATGGCGCCGGCGTAATCTCGCCGGGCTGGTACGCGCATCTGTGGCAGGGACTGCAGCACGGCCAGGCCGCCGCACTCGACGCCACCGGCTTCACGACCCGCTGGCAGGCCCGCGTCGCGGAGCTGCTGCGGCGGCACGGCCGTCCGGCATCGACGGCATCGGTCATCGAAGCGTCCCGGCTCGCCATCACGCTCGCCGCGTTGCGTGACGTCGCTTTGCCCGGACTGGCGGAGATGCGCGAGGCGAGCCTTGCAACGCTCTGCGAGGGCGAGACGGCGCCGTTCCGGCTGATCGAGCAGCAGCTCATCATCGGGCAACGCGTCGGCGAGATCGACGACAGCGTGCCGCAGATGCCGCTCGCCGCCGATCTCGCGCGCTGGCAGCGCAAGCTGAAGCTGAAGCCCGAGGCGCTCGACACCGACATCGCGCTGGACCTGCGCAGCGAGGCAGGGCTGGCCAAGTCGCAGCTCCTGCATCGGCTGGGACTGATCCAGGTGCCGTGGGGGCGGCTGCAGGGATCGGGGCAGAGCCGCGGCACCTTCCGCGAGAATTGGCGGCTGCGCTGGGAGCCGGAGTACTCGGTGCGTCTCGTCGAGGCGCTGGTGCACGGCACCACCGTCGCACAGGCTGCGGGCAACGCCGCCGTCACCAACGCGCGGACGGCGACGTCGTTGAACACCGTCGCGGACATCGTGCGCGGCTGCCTCGAGGCAGGCCTCAGCGAAGCCGCCGAGACGACGATCGCGCTGCTGCAGCAGCGCTCCGCGGCGACCAGCGACGTTGCCGATCTCACCGAGGCCGTGCCACCGCTCGCCGAGATCCTGCGCTACGGCACCGCACGGGCGTTGCCGACCGAGGCGCTGCGCCTGCTGGTGACTAGCCTCGTCGAGGCGATCTGTGCCGGCCTCGTCTATGCCTGCCGCAACCTGCAGGCCGATATCGCCGCCGATCTCCGCGGCAGGCTGGCGCGGCTCGACGTCGCGATCGGGCTGATCGAGGATCGCGGCCTGCGCGACGGTTGGAGCCGCGCGCTGCTGCATGTCGCCGGCGATGCGGCAGCGCATCCGCTGGTGAAGGCCTGGCGGGGCGCCTGCTGTACGATCAGGGCATCGTCTCACCAGAGCAGACCGCGCTGGCGCTGTCGCGCGCGCTGTCCCACAGCGTGCCGACCCTGGAGGCCGGCGACTGGCTCGACGGGTTTCTCGGCCAGAGCGGCCAGGTGCTGCTGCACGACCAGATGCTGCGTCGGATCATCGACGGCTGGCTGGCTGCGATCGATGACGAGGCGTTCAACAACCTGCTGCCGGTGATGCGCCGCGCCTTCGCGAGCTTCGATCGCAACGAGCGGCGACGGCTGCTCGATGAGCTTGCCAGGCAGCGGCCGCTGCCCGTCGCTTCCACTTCCGACGCCAGCCCGCTGCAGCCGCTCGCGCCGCTGCCGGTCACCGCCGCCGGTTTCGACGCCGCCCTGCCCTTGCTGCTGACCATCCTCGGCGCCGACGGCCGATCAACGAGGCCAATCGATGACCGATGACGCCGCTGCCGAACGCAACCGCCGCTGGCGCCTCGTGCTTGGCGGCGACGACCAGGCGGGCTTGTCCGATCGCGATCGGCGGCTCGATGCGGCGCTGGCCGGACTCTATGACGCCGGCTCCGGCGGCAAGCGCGGCGGCGGCCGCCGTGGCGGCCTCGGCGGCTCGGCGCCGCGCGTGGCGAGCTGGCTCGGCGACATCAGGGAGTTCTTTCCGGCGCCGGTCGTGCAGGTGATCCAGAAGGACGCGTTCGAGCGGCTCGGCCTGAAGGAGATGCTGCTGCAACCGGAGTTTCTCGCAGCCCTCGAAGCCGACGTGCATCTCGTCGCCGACCTGATGGCGCTGCGCTCGGTGATGCCGGAGAAGACCAAGGCGACGGCGCGCCAGGTCGTCGCCAAGGTGGTCAAGGAGCTGATGGAAAAGCTCGATGCCCGCACCACCGAGACGATCCGCGGCGCGGTCGACCGCCGCCGCCGCACCCGCCGGCCGCGCGCCGGAGACATCGACTGGCCGCGCACGATCGGCCGGAACCTGCGCCACTGGCAGGCCGAGCATCGCTCCATCGTGCCGGAGACATTGATCGGACACGCACGCGCCGCACGCCGGACCAATCTGGAGGAGGTGATCCTGTGCGTCGACCAGTCGGGCTCGATGGGCACCTCCGTCGTCTACTCCTCGATCTTCGCCGCGGTGCTGGCCTCGATCCCGGCGATCGCGATGAAGCTCGTGGTGTTCGACACCAACATCATCGACCTCACCGAGGAGCTGGCCGATCCGGTCGAGGTGCTGTTCTCGGTGCAGCTCGGCGGCGGCACCGACATCAACCAGGCGCTGGCCTATTGCGAGCGCCTGGTGCGCGAGCCGGCGCGGACGCACATGGTGCTGATCAGCGATCTCATCGAGGGCGGCATCGCCGAGCAGATGCTGGCCCGCGCCAAGGCGCTGGTCTCGTCGGGCGTCAACCTGATCGTGCTGCTGGCGCTCAACGACGACGGCCGCCCGGCCTACGACGCCAAGCACGCCGCGATCCTGGCCGCGCTCGGCTGTCCGGTGTTCGCCTGCACGCCGCATCAGTTTCCGGAGCTGATGGCAACCGCGCTGAAGCGCCAGGACATCTGGTCGTGGGCCGCAGCACGGGACATCAAGCTGGTGCGGCCGGAGGACGGCGAAGCGGGCGTGTAGATGAAGCGTCTGGTTCTCATCTGCATCCTGCGGCTCGGGCGCTATGCGGTCCTGCCCGTGGTCGGTTTGGCCGGCGGATTGCTGGTCATCTGGCTGATGCTGCTCGACGACTACACGAAGGTGACGCTCGCGACTGCTCCTGTCATGTTCTGCGTGGTGGCAGCCGCCGTCGCGCTGGCGCTTGGAATTCTATTCGTCCCGGCGCGGCGGGAGAGGAGCAATGTCGTGGACGAGGCAATGGCGCCGCACCTCTGGCAGAATCTGGCGAGAGCTCGACGCGTCATTCGCCAAGCCGAAACGCACGCTGCGGATCGACGACGAGTTCAATGCCTCGATCGGCGAAACGCGCGGCTTTGCCGGCCTCCGCCGGCACGTCACGATGACTGTCGGCCTGCCGCTGCTCATGATCCTGGACGAGCGCGCGATCCGCGCCGTGATTGCGCATGAGGTGGCGCATGCCGAGCTGCGGCACATTTCGGGCGGCGCCAATCTGCTCGATTTCCTGCTCGCCTCCGAAAATGTTCTGCACTACGCGGATCCCGACCGCACCGTCACGGGACGGATCGCGGAGCTGCTGCTGCGGTCGCTGCTCGACTGGATCGACAGGGAGTATCGCGCATTATCGCGCCAGCATGAGCTGGACGCAGACAAGCGCGCCGCTGTGCTGATGGGCAACGCCGAGATGGCACGCGCGCTGGTCCTGGTCGCGGGCGCCAAGGCGCGCCTGCGCGAACTGGTGTACAGCCCTCTGGAGACCGAGATGCTCGGCGCCGTGAACGTGCCAGCCACGCCGCTGCAACGGATGTGCGCGCATATCGCCGACATCCGCGCGCCCGAACGGATTGTCGCCGCGGCGGCCGCGACGCTGAGCGGGGAAAAAGAGGACGACATCGCGACGTCGACGCATCCACCACTGAGCCGGCGGCTCGCCAATCTCGGCTATGCTGCGGTTCCTGCGCTCGATTCCGTCCAAACCTCCGCCATCGAGCGACTGCTCGCGCCGGACGCGATCAGCGACCTCTCGGCGCGGCTCGACGCGGAATGGCGCAAAGGGCACAGACATGGGTCCATGTGGGGATGTGACCGCAACCTGGCACGGCGTTGCCGCCCACCGAGGCGTCCCACGCGCACGCGCGATAACGAACCGCTGCTCGCTCTCGCCCTCACGGGCTCATTCGTGTTGTCCGGCACATCCTGCGCCTCGGTGCTGGCGACGTCGAAGGTCCTATGCAGCGGCGGCTGTGGCGGCGGTCGTAATAGCGGCGGCTGAGGCGGCTGCAGCCAACAATCACAAGCTCTCCGTCATCTCAGGACCGACGGCTTCCCTTCCACTGCGTGACCCGGCATCATGTCGGCCATGAACGACGCAGCACAGCGCGCCCACCGCGGCATCGGCCATTCGACCAACCTCGTGGGGCGTCCCTCCGCGTGGCTGGCGAGCTGCGCCTTCAACGAGGCGGCCGCCCCGCTGCACATCTGGGGCGTCGCCGAGATGAACCCCAGCCTGTTCACGATGCTCGAGCAGGCCGAGCATCTCGCCGAGGCCGGCCAGGCCTTCTCTAGCTACATGATGGCGATGTTCGGCCTCGATCCCGAGCAACGGGCCGCGACCTCCGGCGGCCAGCGACGTTTCCGCTCGTCCTTCCTGCGGCTGATCCAGGGCTGGGGATTCGATAGCAACGGCCCGGAGGGCGCCGTGTTCAAGGGCTGGGTCGAGAGCCGGTTCGGCCTCGCCCCATCGTTCCACAAGGAGGCTATCGAAGCCGTGGCAAGCCGGGCCTGGACGACCTATGTCGAGGAGAAGATGTCGAGCCGCTTCCACAACAACGCGATCTGGGTGCAGCTCGATCTGCTGTTCGAATTCTGCCAATGGGCCATGCGCCGCTTCGCCTTCCCCGACCAGAGTCATCTGACGCTGCATCGCGGCGTCAATTCGTTCGACGAGCATTGGATCGTGGAGCGAACGGCGCGGCGCGAGGCGGTGGTGCGGCTCAACAACCTCGTCTCGTTCTCCTCCGACCGCGACACTGCGGGCTGCTTCGGCGACATGATTCTCACCGCGAGGATTCCGTCAGCAAGATCGTGTTCTTCAACAGCCTGCTGTCGTCACATGCGCTGAAGGGCGAAGGCGAATACCTCGTGATCGGCGGCGACTACCGCGTGAGCGTCGACTATGTGTGAGCGGATCGCAGCATGACCGCGCCCGATGTCGAGGAACGCGCGCTCGCGGCCTATCTCGGTTTTGCCATCGGCGACGCGCTCGGCGCCACCGTGGAGTTCATGACCCGAGGCGAGATCGTCGCGCAATATGGCGTGCATCGCGACATCATCGGCGGCGGCTGGCTGAAGCTGAAGCCGGGCGAGGTCACCGACGACACCGAGATGTCGCTGGCGCTGGGACGCTCGCTGATCCGCAATGGCGGCTTCGACGCGCGCGACGTCTGCGAGGAGTTCGCTGCGTGGCTCCGGACCGGGCCGGCCGATGTCGGCAACACCTGCCGCCGCGGTATCCGCCGTTACGTCATGCATGGCACCGTCGAAGGCGTCTACGCCGAAGGCGATGCCGGCAATGGCGCGGCGATGCGTGTGCTGCCGGTGGCGCTCGCGACGTTGGAAGCACCGGACAACGCCGAGACGTGGACGCTGGCGCAGGCACGCGCCACGCATCATCATCCGCTGTCGGACGACGCCTGCATCGCGCTGGTGCGCATGACTCATGCCTTGCTGCTGGGCGAGGGCCAGGACGCCGTCCGCCGCGAAGCCGACGCCCTGATCGGCAAGCACCGCGCCTTCAGCTTCGTTCCCTATCCAGGGCAGAGCTCGGCCTTCATCGTCGACACCATGCAGACCGTGCTGCACCACTATCTTGCCACCGACTCGTTCACGGAATGTCTAGTGCAGACCGTCAACCAGGGCGGCGATGCCGACACGACGGGGGCACTCGCGGGCATGCTGGCTGGCGCCACCTATGGGCTGGCGGCCATTCCTGCGCGCTGGCGCGACAGGCTCGAGCGCGACGTGGCTGCGGCCATTCACCTGCAGGTGCCGCGGCTGCTGGAAATTGCGCGCGCGCTTCGGGTCTGATGTCTTGGAGCGATGGCATCCATGCTTCGCAGAGTGCCGGTCGTGGCGGATCGGCTCCGACCGATCGCCATCTCAGCCACGGCTCTCAACCCTTCTGCGCCAACACCTCGCGCAGCGCGTCCGTCAGCCGCGCGAGCTCCGTCTCCGAGCCGATGGTGATACGCAGATAGTCCGCGATCCGCGGGGCGGAGAAATGGCGGACGAGCACGGCGCGCTGGCGCAAGGCCATGGCCAGCGCCTGACCGGAATGGTCGGGATGGCGCGCGAACACGAAATTGGCGCGGGACGGCAGGACCTCGAAGCCGAGACGGAGCAGCGCGGCGGTGAGGTCGGCGCGGTTCTTCATGATGACCGAGCGCGCCTGCTGGAAATGGGTGTCGTCCTCGATCGAGGCGATCGCGCCGGCCTGGGCGGGCCGGCCGAGCGGGTAGGAGTTGAAGCTGTCCTTGACCCGCGTCAGGCCTTCGATCAGCGCGGCGTCGCCGATCGCATAGCCGACGCGCAGCCCGGCGAGCGCGCGCGATTTCGACATCGTCTGCACCACCAGCAGGTTGGGATGCTCGGAGATCAAAGGGATCGCGGTCTCGGCGCCGAAATCGACATAGGCCTCGTCGATGACGACGGCCACATCGCTGCGGGCAGCAGCCAGCCGTGCGATCTCGGCACGCGGCAGCGCAATTCCGGTCGGCGCGTTCGGATTGGCCACGATCACGGGGCCGGGGCGGCCGATATAATCGTCGATACGCACGCGCATGTCGGCATCGAGCGGAACGGTCGCGTAGTCGATCCCGAGCAGCCGGCAGTAGACCGGATAGAAGCTGTAGGTCACGTCCGGGAACAGCAGCGGCGCAGGTTGCTTCAGGAGCGCCGCGAAGGTGTGCGCGAGCACCTCGTCCGAGCCGTTGCCGACGAACACCTGCTCGGCCGAGACCTTGTGATAGGCCGCGAGCACCTCGCGCAGCCGCGTGGCCTGGGGATCCGGATAGAGCCGCAAGCTGTCGGCAGCGGCGGCCTGTATGGCCTCGATCGCCTTCGGCGACGGCCCGAACGGGCTCTCATTGGTGTTGAGCTTGACCAGGCCCGGGATCTGCGGCTGCTCGCCAGGCACATAAGGGGACAGCCCACGAACGAGCTCTGACCAGAAGCGACTCAAGATTGTTCTCCTGCGCACCCGAGATCCGCCAATCGACGCACCGACCGGAAGCGATGGACCTGCGAATTGAACGTGCTGTGGTTCATCGGCAAATGGCGCGCCCGGAACGATCTCGAACGTCCGACCCTCAGATCTCGTAGTCTGATGCTCTATCCAGCTGAGCTACGGGCGCGTTTTCGCATTTGGCAGGCTCCAGGCCAGGGGCCGGATCCCGGAAGGCCGGAGCGGCAAACGCCGGCAGGCCTCGCGAAGGGCCCCTGACTAACGGCTCGGAGACCGCTTGGCAAGGCTGGAGCGGGACATTTTGCGACCATTTTTCCGCAGGCGCGCCGGCGCGTTCGGCATGGCCGGAGCGGACGGGCTTCGTTCCGACACGCCCGGAGGTCCGGGCTCGACGCCTGCGGCATCGCCCCCGGAATGGCAGGTGAGGCCGGTCCGGTTCAGGCGCTCGCGCGCTCGGTCCAGAAGGTCTGCAGCTCGACAGGGCGGTCAGGGATCGTGATCTCGGAAGGTGGCCCCCAGGGTCCCTTCGACCAGTTGGATGTCGCCATCATGGGCCCGGACCAATTCGGCCGCAATCGCAAGGCCCAGCCCCGAGCCGCCCGGACGACCGGCACCGCGGAACGCCTCGAACAGGTGCTCTCGCACCTTCACCGGGACACCGGGACCCGTGTCCGAGACCTCCAGGATTGCCACCCCGCCCTCGCGGCGGCCGGTGATGCGGATCTGGCGCACGCCGGCATCCGCCGCAAGGCTGTCCAAGGCCTGGGCGGCATTGCGCACCAGGTTGAGCAGCACGCGGAACAACTGGTCCGGATCGGCATCGATCTTCAGCCCGCGCTCGATCGCCGCGATCCAGGTGATGGAGGCATCCGGCGACAGGCCGGCGGTCTCCCGCACCTCTGCCACCACCTGCTCGACCACCACCATGCGGCGGTCCGGCGCCGGCTCCTGCACCTTGCCGTAGGACAGCGTCGACTGGCAGAACGCGATGGCGCGCTCCAGCGAGCGCATCAGCTTCGGCGCGAAGCGCTGCACCCGCGGATCGGGCACGCTGGCGAGCTGGTCCGACAGCAGTTGCGACGAGGCCAGCAGGTTGCGCAAATCGTGGTTGATCTTGGACACGGCGAGGCCGAGCGCGGCGAGCCGGCTCTTCTGATGCAGCATCGAGACGAGGTCGCGCTGCATGTCGGCGAGCTCGCGCTCGGCGACACCGATCTCGTCGGAACGCTGGCTCGGCACGATGATCTCGCGCCACGCTCTCCGGATTTTCGTGGAAGCCGACGAGGCTCGCGGTGAGGCGCCGCATCGGCCGCACGAACAGGAAATGCAGAGCTAGATAGACCAGCGCCGCGGTCAGCACCGCCAGCAGCAGCGACACGCCGAGCAGGTTGCGCGAGAACCGGTACATCGCCTTGCGCAGCGGCTTCTCGTCGGTGACGACCTCGATGAACTGCGCGCGGCCGGGCGCCGGTCCGATCACCCGCATGGTGTGGTCGCCGGTCTCCGTCATCATCGTCAGCGAGTTCACGATCGACGACCACGCCGTCATGTCGCGCATGTCGAAGTCGTGGTCGATCGAGGCGGGCAGGTCGGCGCTCGCGAGCAGCCGGCGCTGCTGGCCCATCTTGATGGCGACCCCGCGCGCGTTGATGGAGGTGAGAATCTGCCGCGCCAGCGAATCCGGCACCATGCCTGACGGTGCGGCGTCGAGCACCAGCGCAGCGGTATTGGCAGCCGCCAGGCGATCGTTGAGCCGGTTGGTCCAGAAATTGGCGATCGCCGGCACGTAGATCAGCACCTCCGCGATCATCACCAGCGGGATGGTCAACAGCAGCAGCTTTCCAGACAAGCCGAGCCGGCGCGACCTTTTCGGTCGCAGGCGCTCCAGGATTGGCTGGTTGTCGCTCTCGGTCACGTATCGCCCTTGTAAGAGACACCCCACCCTTACGGGACCGCAAGATGGGACTGCACCGGAGTCCGGTCAAATTACGGATCGCTCATGTTCCGGTTTCCAAATCGTTCATAATGGAACCCAAAACTGCACGATCTCTGATGTCTTCAACCCCGCCGCGCCGAGGCTATTCTTGCCTTCGTCTTGTGTGCAGGGTCTTGTGCGCAGGGTCTTGCGTTCTCGTCCTGCCTCTTGTCGTTCTCGACGCTGACCCAAGGCTGGTGACGAAGGTCTTTACGAGATCTCGGCGTCGTCGATCCCTGCACCGCCTATGACGCCTTGCCGCGATTGACGAAGGCGGGACGCTCCCTTATAAGCCGCGCCAACCGTCCGCGATGACCCGGCTCGCCCGGGAGCGGCTCGATTTCAGGGCCGGCAGCGGTCCATTTCGGGCCCGGAAACATCACCGGACATCAATCGACATTTCAAGCAGGCAAGTTGTCAACTGGCAAATTGCCCGGCAGCGGAGAACGACCCGTGAAGCGGACTTATCAACCCAGCAAACTGGTGCGCAAGCGCCGTCACGGCTTCCGCGCCCGTCTCGCCACCACCGGCGGCCGCAAGGTCCTTGCCGCGCGTCGCGCCCGGGGCCGCAAGCGTCTCAGCGCCTGAAGCCAGGGCGTCTGTCCCGGAGATTTCCATCATGGATCGGCTACGGCAGCGGGCGGACTTCCTCGCCGTTGCCGATGGCGTGCGGGCGAACAGCCCTGCCTTCGTGGTCCAGCGCCGGGAACGGCCGGACCAGGGCCCGGTCCGGATCGGCTTTACCGTCACCAAGAAGAATGGCACCGCCACGGAGCGTAATCGCATCCGTCGGCGGCTGCGCGAGCTTGTGAAACGGCTCGATCCCCTGTCGATGCGGCCGCACACTGACTACGTGCTGGTCGGCCGGCGGGATGCCCTGTCACGCGACTTCCAGACCATGCTCGCCGATCTCCAGGCGACGCTCCGCCGCCTCGACCGGCCGCAGGCCAAGCCGCAGCCGCGCAAGCCGTCGGATGCGGACAAGCAAAACGCTCCCGCACCGGACGCGCATTCCCGCAAACCGGATTGAACGACGAGACGATAAGAAAACGATGACCGACAATCGCAACACCATCCTCGCCGTCATTCTGTCCGGCCTCGTGCTGATCCTGTGGCAGGTCTTCTACAACGGACCGCAGATGGAGAAGCAGCGCGCGCAGGCCCAGATGCAGGCCCAGCTCGCCAAGAAGCAGTCGCCGGCGACGCAGCCCGACAGCGCCGCGCCGTCTGCCACTCCGCAGCCGGGCGCGGCCGCAACCGGCAGCCCGAGCGCCCCGGGCGGCGCCGTGACCAGCACCGGCGTGATGCCGCGCGACACCGCCATCGCCGCCAGCCCGCGCGTCAAGATCGACACGCCGCGGCTGACCGGCAGCATCTCGCTGAAGGGCGCGCGCATCGACGATCTGGCTTTCGTGCAGTACCGCGAGACGGTCGATCCGAAATCGCCGGCGATCGTGCTGTTCTCCCCGTCCAACACCGCCGAGCCCTATTACGCCGAGTTCGGCTGGGTCAACGCCGCCGGCGCCAAGGTGCAGGTGCCTGATCAGAGCACGATGTGGCAGCAGGACGGCTCCAACGCGCTGACGCCGTCGACCCCGGTAAAGCTGACCACCACCAACGGCGACGGCCTGACCTTCCAGCGCACCATTTCCGTCGACGATCACTATCTCTTCACCATCAAGGACGACGTCACCAACGCCGGCAACGCGCCGGTGACGCTGTATCCCTACGGCCTGATCTCGCGTCACGGCACGCCGCACGTGTCGGGCTATTACATCCTCCATGAAGGCCTGATCGGCTATCTCGGCGAGAAAGGCCTGCAGGAATTCACCTACAAGAAGATGGACGAGGAGAAGGCGGCGAAGTTCGACGTCACCAATGGCTGGCTCGGCATCACCGACAAATATTGGGCGGCCGCGCTGCTGCCGATGACGGATGCCCGCCTGCAGGCGAACTATTCGTCGAAGCTGGTCGACAACCAGCATCGCTACCAGACGGACTACGTCGAGACTCCGCAGACGGTTCCGGCCGGCGGCTCCGCAAGCGTCTCCACGCGGCTGTTCGCCGGCGCCAAGGAGGCCGGCGTGGTCGGCATCAACTTCCCGATCGGCGGCCTCGGCGGCTACAACCAGAAGCTCGGGCTGAACCATTTCGATCTCCTGATCGACTGGGGCTGGTTCTACTTCCTGACCAAGCCGATGTTCCTGGCGCTGGACTTCTTCTTCCGCTTCTTCGGCAATTTCGGCATCTCGATCCTGCTGGTGACGGTGCTGGTGAAGCTCCTGTTCTTCCCGCTCGCCAACAAGTCCTACGCCTCGATGGCGAAGATGAAGGCGATCCAGCCGCAGCTCCAGGCGCTCAAGGAGCGCTATCCGGACGACCGGATGAAGCAGCAGCAGGAGATGATGGAGATCTACAAGAAGGAGAAGATCAACCCGGTCGCCGGCTGTCTTCCGGTCGTGCTGCAGATCCCCGTGTTCTTCTCGCTCTACAAGGTGCTGTTCGTCACCATCGAGATGCGGCATGCGCCGTTCTATGGCTGGATCAAGGACCTCTCGGCGCCGGATCCGACCAATCTGTTCACGCTGTTCGGGCTCCTGCATTTCGATCCGACCCAGCTGCCGCTGTTCGGGCATTACCTCGCGCTCGGCATCTGGCCGATCATCATGGGCATCACGATGTGGTTCCAGATGAAGCTGAACCCGACGCCGCCCGATCCGACCCAGGCGATGATCTTCAACTGGATGCCGCTGATCTTCACCTTCATGCTCGCGGGCTTCCCGGCCGGCCTCGTGATCTACTGGGCCTGGAACAATACGCTGTCGGTGTTGCAGCAGGGCTTCATCATGCGCCGCAACGGCGTGAAGGTGGAGCTGTTCGACAACATCCGCGGCACCTTCAAGAAAAAGGCGGCGTGACGAGCAAGGCGGCGTGAGCCGGACGGCGGCTTCGGCCGCCGTTTCGTCATTGCGAGGAGCGCAGCGACGAAGCAATCCAGACTTCTTTTCGAGCCCCGGATTGCTTCGCAGAGCCTGTCATCCGGCCGCGCTTCGCGCGGACCGGGTGGCTCGCAGTGACGAGGCGATAGCATTCATGACAACCAGCGACACCGACGAGCGCCTGATCGAAAAGGGCCGCAAGCTGTTCGCCCAATCGTGGCGCTTCACCCATGCGTCGCCTTCGATCGAAAGCCTGCCGCCGATGGGGGCGATCGAGGTCGCCTTCGCCGGCCGCTCCAATGTCGGCAAGTCCAGCCTGATCAACGCGCTGACCGGCCAGAACGCGCTGGCGCGCACCTCGCATACGCCGGGCCGAACCCAGGAGCTGATCTTCTTCGAGGGGCCCGAGCATGCACCGCTGCGGCTGGTCGACATGCCCGGCTATGGCTATGCCGCCGCGGCGAAGACCAAGGTCGCGTCCTGGACCGAGCTGATCCACAAATTCCTGCTCGGCCGCGCCTCGCTCGCCCGCGTCTATGTGCTGATCGATGCTCGTCACGGGCTGAAGGAAGTCGATCAGGAGATCCTCAAGACGCTGGACCGGTCCGCCGTCAGCTATCAGCTCGTCCTGACCAAGGCCGACCAGATCAAGCCGGCTGAGCTCGCAAGCCGGATCGCCGAGACCGAGGCCGCGCTCGCCAAGCATCCGGCGGCGTTTCCGCAGGTGCTGGCGACGTCGTCACGCTCCGGCACCGGCATGCCGGAGCTGCGCGCCGCCATGGTGCGGCTGCTGGAAGAGCGGAGCACATGATGACGCCGTGGCGAATCCTGGTCGCGATGGCCGGGCTGATGGGCGCCACGGGCGTCGCGCTGGCGGCCAAAGCCGCGCACGATCCCGATGCATCGCGGCTCGCGACCGCCTCCACCATGCTGCTGTTCCACGCCTGTGCGCTGCTCGGCACCATCGCGCTGGCAGAGCGCGGCGTGGTTCATCGGCGCATCGGCCTGGTCACGGCGATCGGCTTCGTGCTCGGCCCGGCCCTGTTCGCCGGCGACCTCCTTATGCGGCAGTTCACCGGCGACCGGCTGTTTCCGTTCGCGGCGCCGATCGGCGGCAGCTTGCAGATCGCGAGCTGGCTCGCACTCGCGGTCTGCGCGCTGTGGCCGCGGCGGGCGTGATCCGGCGCTTTGCGCCGCGGGCGGCAATCGGCTAGAACGCGGCGCGACGCCCCCGACAGCCGAGACCTCCCAGACATGACCGACGCGACCACCATCAGCCCGCTCGATCAGGCCCGCATCCTGTCCGAAGCGCTCCCGCACATGCAGGAGTACGACGACGAAACCATCGTCATCAAATATGGCGGCCACGCCATGGGTGACGAGGACACCGCGAAAGCGTTCGCGCGCGACATCGTGCTGCTCGAGCAGACTGCAATCAATCCGGTGGTGGTGCATGGCGGCGGGCCGCAGATCGCAACCATGCTCAAGCGCCTCGGCATCGTCTCCGAATTCGCCGCCGGCCTGCGCATCACCGATGCCGCGACCATCGAGATCGTCGAGATGGTGCTGGCCGGCTCGATCAACAAGCAGCTGGTCGGTTACATCAACGAGGCCGGCGGCAAGGCCGTCGGGCTATGCGGCAAGGACGGCAACATGGTGCGCGCGGTCAAGGCGACCCGCACCATGGTCGATCCCGACAGTCACATCGAGAAGGTGGTCGATCTCGGCTTCGTCGGCGAGCCGGACAAGGTCGATCTGACGCTGCTGAATCAGCTGATCGGCTACGAGCTGATCCCGATCCTCGCACCGCTGGCGACCTCGAAGGAAGGCCAGACCTTCAACGTGAATGCCGATACGTTCGCCGGGGCCGTGGCCGGTGCGCTGAAGGCCAAGCGCCTCCTGCTGCTCACCGACGTGCCCGGCGTGCTCGACAAGTCGAAGAAGCTGATTCCGGAACTGTCGGTGAAGGACGCGCGCAAGCTGATCGCCGACGGCACCATCTCCGGCGGCATGATCCCGAAGGTCGAGACCTGCATCTACGCACTCGAGCAGGGCGTGCAGGGCGTCGTCATCCTGGACGGCAAGGTGCAGCATGCAGTGCTGCTCGAGCTGTTCACCAACCAGGGCACGGGCACGCTGATCCACAAGTGATGCGCACGGCCGCCACAACGTTGGAGATCGTCATGCCCGGGCTTGACCCGGCCATCCATGACTTTCTTTCCGATGGTGACAAAGACGTGGATGGCCGGGTCAAGCCCGGCCATAACGTTGGGGAGATTTGTCGGCAAACGAAGTCCCTCCGGACTCGTGTTGTGCTCGCCCTCGCCATCATCCTCTCGCCTCTCCTCACCTTCACCACTCCTGCCTGGGCCGACCTCAAGCTCTGCAACCGCATGAGCTATGTCGTCGAAGCCGCGATCGGCATCGACGAGAAGGCGGCGACGGCAACGCGCGGCTGGTTTCGGCTCGATCCAGCGACCTGCCGTGTGGTGCTGCAGGGGACGATGACCGCCGACCGCATTCTGCTGCATGCACGCGCGCTCAGCCTCTACGGCGCTTCGCCGCTCGCCGAGAACGGCAACGACCAGCTGTGCGTGGCACAGGACAATTTCGTCATCGCAGCCGCCCGCCAGTGCCGCACCGGACAGACGCCGGCAGCGTTCACGCAGGTAACACCGAGCAAGGGCGACGACGGCACCCTGATCGCCTATCTCGCCGAGAGCGCCGAATACGACGACGAGCAGGCCCGGCTCGCCGGCATCCAGCGGCTGCTTGGCATCGCCGGCTATGACGCCTCGCCGATCGACGGCGTCGACGGACCGAAGACGCAAGCGGCGCTCGCTGCGTTCCTGAAGAGCCGTGGCCTGTCCTCCGATGTCGTGTCGCAGCCGACGTTCTTTGCCACGATGGTGGACGCCGTGCAGACGCCGTCACCCACCGGCCTGACCTGGTGCAACGACACACCTCACAAGGTGATGGCGGCGGTCGGCACCGACGACGGCCGCACCGTGGTCAGCCGCGGCTGGTACCGGATCGACGCCGGCAAATGCCTGCATCCCGACATCACCGGACAGCCGAAGAAGGTCTACAGCTTCGCCGAGGCGGTCGACGATGAGAACCGCACCATCAAGGTGAAGAACAAGCCCCTGAACTGGGGCGGCCTGGTGCAGCTCTGCACCCGCGAGAACAAGTTCGAGACATCCGAGCAGGGCGACTGCCCGAGCCGCGGCTTCACCGCCACCGGCTTCACCGCCGTCGACATCACCCGCGGCGGCAAGACGCTGCGGTTCGCGTTGCCGTGATGGGCGCGTCGATGATGGCCCGGATGCAGCGGCGCCCTCAGCCGTCATCCCGGCGAACGCCGGGATCCATAACCACCGGCCGTGGTGTGGTTCACGGGCATCAGCCATCCTGCCTCAAGATGGATCACGCGGTATGGGTCCCGGCATTCGCCGGGACGACGGCGGAGTATGGCGCTACGTCCGGGCAGAACCGACCGAGGCAGACATGACGAAATATCCCCGCCCCTTCGACCACGTCGACACCTGGGTGTTCGATCTCGACAACACCCTGTATCCGCATCACGTCAATCTGTGGCAGCAGGTCGATGCGCGGATCGGCGAGTTCGTCTCCAACTGGCTCAAGGTCGATGCGGACGAAGCGCGCCGCATCCAGAAGGACTATTACCGCCGCTACGGCACCACGATGCGCGGCATGATGACCGAGCATCGCGTGCACGCCGACGACTTCCTCGCCTACGTGCACAAGATCGACCATTCACCGCTGGAGCCGAACCCGGCGATGGGGGCGGCGATCGAGAAGCTGCCGGGGCGCAAGCTGATCCTGACCAACGGCTCGGTCGACCACGTCGATGCGGTGCTGGCGCGGCTCGGCATCGCCGGCCATTTCCACGGCGTATTCGACATCATCGCGGCCGAGTTGACGCCGAAGCCGGCACGCGAGACCTACGACAAATTCCTCAAGCGCCACGACGTCGATCCCGCCAGGGCCGCGATGTTCGAGGATCTCGCCCGCAATCTCGTCGTCCCGCACGACCTCGGCATGACCACGGTGCTGGTGGTGCCCGACGGCACCAAGGAGGTGGTGCGCGAGGACTGGGAGCTGGCGGGCCGCGATGATCCGCATGTCGATCATGTCACGGACGATCTGACCGGATTCTTGCAGCGGCTGGTCGCTGCCTAGGACTCTCTGTCGTCCCGGACAAGCGGAGCGCCCGGCAATCTCCGCCGGACACGGGTCTACGCTCGCGTGCGACAGCTTTGTCCTCAAGAGGCAGCGGGGGCGCTCCGCTTGTCCGGGACGACGACGGTGGGTGCCTTGACTCCCTGCCCCAAACTCCGAAAAAGCCGCCCTGCCCATCATGCTCGTACATGACCGCCCCAGGCGACCTGCCCGGGACCAAGCGAGGATCGACCGATGTCACTGTCCGCCCTGGAATCCACCATCAACAGCGCCTTCGATGCCCGTGATGGCGTCTCGACAACGACCAAGGGCGAGGTTCGCGACGCCGTGGAGAGCGCGCTGGAGCTGCTCGACAAGGGCGAGGCCCGGGTTGCCGAGCGCGGATCGGACGGCAAGTGGAGCGTCAACCAGTGGCTCAAGAAGGCCGTGCTGCTGTCGTTCCGCCTCAACGACATGAGCGTGATCCCCGGCGGCCCCGGCCAGGCGTCGTGGTGGGACAAGGTGCCGTCGAAGTTCGAGGGCTGGGGCGAGAACCGCTTCCGTGACGCCGGCTTCCGCGCCGTCCCCGGCGCGATCGTGCGCCGCTCGGCCTTCATCGCCAAGAACGTCGTGCTGATGCCGTCCTTCGTCAATCTCGGCGCCTATGTCGACGAGGCGACCATGGTCGACACCTGGTCGACGGTCGGCTCCTGCGCCCAGATCGGCAAGCGCGTGCACATCTCCGGCGGCGTCGGCATCGGCGGCGTGCTGGAGCCGCTGCAGGCCGGCCCCGTGATCATCGAGGATGACTGCTTCATCGGCGCGCGCTCGGAGGTGGCCGAGGGCGTGGTCGTGCGCAAGGGGGCGGTGCTGTCGATGGGCGTGTTCCTGGGCGCCTCGACCAAGATCGTCGACCGCGAGACAGGCGAGGTGTTCGTCGGCGAGGTGCCGGAATATGCCGTCGTGGTGCCGGGCGCGCTGCCGGGCAAGCCGATGAAGAACGGCCAGATCGGCCCGTCCACCGCCTGCGCCGTCATCGTCAAGCGCGTCGACGAGCGCACCCGCTCCAAGACGTCGATCAACGAGCTGTTGCGCGACTGATCGTCCTGACCCGGGCGGCGCACTAGCCGCCGCCCGAAAGCCCGTGTTAAGCGGAGGGCATGACCGACGCCCTCGCCATCACTCGCGACCTGATCCGCTGTCCCTCCGTGACCCCTGCCGATGCCGGGGCGCTCGGCGTGCTCGAGGTCCTGCTAGAACAGGCCGGCTTCACCACCCAGCGCGTGACGTTCTCGGAAGCAGGCACGGCCGACATCGACAATCTCTACGCCCGTATCGGCAGCGACGGCCCGCACATCACCTTCGCCGGTCATACCGATGTGGTGCCGCCCGGTGATGAAGCGGCGTGGAGCCTGCCGGCTTTCTCCGGCGAGGTAAAGGACGGCTACATCTATGGCCGCGGCGCAGGTCGACATGAAGGGCGGCATCGCCTGCAGCGTCGCGGCTGCGCTCGATTATCTGCGCGACCACAGCGGACAGCCGAAGGGCTCGATCTCGTTCCTCATCACCGGTGACGAGGAGGACGTCTCGATCAACGGCACCATCAAGCTGCTGCAATGGGCCGCCGAGCGTGGCGAGCGCTTCGACCATTGCGTGCTCGGCGAGCCGTCGAACCAGGAAGTCATGGGCGACTGCATCAAGATCGGCCGCCGCGGCTCGCAGTCCGGCACCCTGATCGTCGAGGGCAAGCAGGGCCACGTCGCCTATCCGCACCGCGCCTCCAACCCGGTCCCGGACATCTCGCGCCTGATCGTGGCCTTGTCGGACGAGCCGCTCGACCACGGCAGCGCGCAGTTCCAGCCGTCGAACCTCGAATTCACCACCGTCGACGTCGGCAACACCGCCACCAACGTCATCCCCGGACTGGCGCGGGCGAAGTTCAACATTCGCTACAACGACTGCCACACTCAGGAGTCGCTGCGTGCGCTGGTCGAAGACCGGCTGGCGAAGGCCTGCGGCAACCGCATCCGCGCCCGCATCGACTGGCTGCCGTCGAACTCCAACGTGTTCCTGACCAAGCCGGGGCCGTTCACCGACCTCGCGGTCGCCGCGATCGAAGAGGTGACGGGCCGCAAGCCGGAGCTCTCGACCACCGGCGGCACCTCGGACGCGCGCTTCATCTCGAGCTACTGCCCGGTGATCGAGTTCGGCCTGGTCGGCCAGACCATGCACCAGATCGACGAGCGCGCATCGGTCGCCGACATCGCCACCCTGACGAATATCTATCGCGGCATCCTCGACAGATATTTTGCGTAGGCAAGCGCCTGCTCTAGTAGTCGACCTTGACGAGATACAGCCCTTCCGGCGGCGCGACCACGCCGCAGGCCGCGCGGTTGCGCGCGGCGAGCGCGGCGGCGAGATCATCGGCGGTCCAGCGGCCCTGCCCGACCCACACCAGTGAGCCGACCATCGAGCGGACCTGGCTATGCAGATAGGAGCGGGCGGAGGTGAGGATGGTGATCGCATCGCCGTCCCTCACGACGTCGAGCTGATCCAGCGTCTTCTCCGGCGATTTCGCCTGGCATTCGGTATCGCGGAACGTGGTGAAATCGTGCTTGCCGAGCAGCCGCTGCGCGGCCGCATGCATCGCGTCGGAATCGAGCCGCTGCGGCACCCGCCAGACCCGGCCGATCTCCAGCGCGAGGTTGGAACGGCGATTGACGATCCGGTAACGGTAGTGCCGCCTGCGCGCGGAGAACCGCGCTTCGAAGCTGTCGGGTACGATCTCGGCATCGAGCACCGCGATCGGATTCGGCCGCAGATGCGCGTTCAGCGCGTCGCGCAGCTTGTCCGGGCGGAACTCCTTGGCGATATCGCAATGCGCGACCTGGCCGGTGGCGTGGACGCCGGCGTCGGTGCGGCCTGAGCCGTGCACACGCGTGGGCACGCCGCAGGTCGCCTGCACCGCGGCTTCGAGCGCGCCCTGCACCGACGGCAAGGTCGCCTGCAGTTGCCAGCCGCAGTACGGCGCGCCGTCATATTCGATGGTGAGCTTGTAGCGGGGCATTCGGTCTATTGCTGCCGTCATCGCCCGCGCAGGCGGGCGATCCAGTATTCGCCGACGTCTCGGCGCGACAACGTACGTCTCGGCGTACTGGATACCCCGCTTTCGCCGGGTACGACAGCGTCACGAAAAACGAGCACTGCGCTTCAACGGCGTGCCGCGCAGGAAATCCGCGGCCTTCATCGGGCCCTTGCCGGCGCGCTGCAGCTCGGTGATGCGGATCGCGCCGTCGGCGCAGGCGATGGTGAGCTGGTCGTCCAGAACAGTGCCAGGCGCCCCTGCGCCGCCGGCCACCTCACAGCGCAGCATCTTCAGCCGCACCGCCTCGCCATCGAGCGTGACCTCGCTCCAGGCGCCGGGGAACGGCGACAGGCCGTGGATGTGCCGCAGCACCGTATGGGCCGGCTTCGCCCAATCGATCCGCGCCTCGGCCTTCTCGATCTTGGCCGCATAGGTCACGCCGTCCTCGGCTTGCTTCGTCAGCGTCAGGCCGCCGCGCTCCAGCGCCGCCATCGCGCGCACCATCAGGTCCGCGCCGATCCGCGAGAGGCGATCGTGCAGATCGGACGCCGTCATTGCGTCAGTGATGGGCAGACGCTCGGCCATCGCGACGTCGCCGGTGTCGAGACCGACATCCATCTTCATGACCATCACGCCGCTTTCGGCGTCTCCTGCCATGATGGCACGGTTGATCGGCGCAGCGCCGCGCCAGCGTGGCAGCAGCGAGGCGTGCAGATTGTAGCAGCCGAGTTTTGGTGCATCGAGAATCGCCTGCGGCAGGATCATGCCATAGGCGACGACAACGGCGGCATCGGCCTCATGGGCGCGGAACGCAGCCAGGGCATCCTCGGTCTTCAGCGTCTTCGGCGTGAGTACGGGAATGCCGAGCCGGCGCGCCTCGGTCTCGACCGGCGTCGGCACCAGCGCCAGGCCGCGGCGGCCGCCGGGTTTGGGCGCGCGCGTATAGACCGCCGCGATCTCGTGGCCGTGGCCGGCCAGTTCGAGCAGGGTCGGCACGGCGAAATCCGGCGTGCCCATGAAGATCAGGCGAAGCGGCATGCAGCTCACTCGATGCGTTCCATCCCCCCTTGTGGGGGAGGGCTAGGGAGGGGTGAGCCCGGGGAGCGGTGCGCGTGGGGCCCCTCTCCCCCAAGGAGGAGAGAGCCCACCGAGCAAGCCGATGGGCCGACAACTCTATCACTCACCCGCGCGCTTGGCGGCCTTGGCGAACTTCTTCATCACGCGGTCACGCTTGAGCTTCGACAGATAGTCGATGAACAGCACGCCGTTGAGATGGTCGATCTCGTGCTGGATGCAGGTGGCATAGAGCCCCTCGGCATCCTCCTCGCGGACCAGCCCGTCGAGATCGGTAAAGCGCACGCGCACGCGCGCCGGCCGCTCGACCTCCTCGTAATATTCGGGGATCGACAGGCAGCCTTCCTCGTAGACCGACAGCTCGTCCGACTTGGCAACGATCTCCGGATTGATGAAGACGCGCGGCTCGCGCTTGCCTTCTCCGTTCGCATCGGGCTTGGCCAGATCCATGGTGATGACGCGCAGCGGCTGCGCGACCTGGATCGCCGCGAGCCCGATGCCGGGCGCGTCGTACATGGTCTGGAACATGTCGTCGACCAGCTGCCGGATCTCCGGCGTGACCTTCTCGACAGGCTTCGACACCAGCCGGAGCTGCCGGTCCGGCAGGATGATGATTTCTCGCAAGGACATGGCGCGCGATTTAAGCCGCGGAACCGGCGCGGTCAATGTGATGGCGCGCGGTTAAGAGTTCGCTAACCATGAATTTCAACGTTCCGTTAACCATGATTCTTAACGTGGCCTTAACCATAAACGTTCTCTCTTCGTTCGCCAACTCTTGCGAATCGGATAGACGGGGGTGATGACCGCCAGCCAGTCCCTCAATCCTTTCGTCATCATGATTGGCGACCTGCCCATCAGGGCGAGCGATGCGCTGATCGGATTCGGCGTACTGGTGCTGCTCCTGCTCGTGATGATCGTGGCCGCCGTGGCCCGCTCCGGACGGCGCGGCGCGGAGCTCGCCGCCCAGCAGGCGATGCGGGCTGACGAGCTCGAACAACGGTTCGGCGAGATGATCCGCGTCCAGAGCGAGGCCTCCGGCCGAGTCGACGCGATGGCGCAGCTGCTCGCCGGCCGGCAGGTGGATCTTGCCCGCAGCGTCAACGAGCGGCTCGATGCGGTGACCCATCGCGTCGGACAATCGATGGAGCAGAGTACACGCCACACCATGGACAGTCTGCGCGTGCTGCACGAGCGGCTCGGCATCATCGACAATGCCCACCGTGATCTCAGCGAGCTGACCACCCAGGTCACGACCCTGCGCGACGTCCTCGCCAACAAGCAGTCGCGCGGCGCCTTCGGCCAGGCACGCATGGAGGCGATCGTTCAGGACGGGCTGCCGAAGGGCAGCTACGCGTTCCAGCATACGCTCGCCGGCGGCAAGCGACCCGACTGCGTCGTGTTCCTGCCCGACTCGCGACCGCTGTGCATCGACGCGAAGTTTCCGCTGGAAGCCGTGACCGCGCTGCACGATGCCGCGACCGAGGACGAGAAGCGCGCCGCAGCGCAGCGGCTGCGCACCGACGTGCTGCGCCACGTCAACGACATCGCCGAGAAGTACCTCGTGGTGGGCGAGACGCAGGACACCGCACTGATGTTCGTGCCGTCGGAATCGGTCTATGCCGAGATCCATGATGGATTCGACGACGTCGTCCAGAAAGCCTATCGCGCGCGCGTCGTGCTGGTGTCGCCATCGCTGCTGATGCTCGCGATCCAGGTCATGCAGCAGATCATGAAGGATGCGCGCATCCGCGACGCCGCCGACCAGATCCGCAACGAGGTGATCCATCTCGGCGACGATCTCGGCCGCTTGCGCGAGCGCGTGCTCAAGCTGCAGAAGCATTTCGGCGACGTCGGCGAGGACATCCGCCAGATCCTCATCTCCGCCGACAAGATCGAAAAGCGCGCCGCGCGGATCGAGGAGCTCGATTTCAGCAAGCCGGATGCGGTGGAGTCGCCGCGGATGCTCGCCGGGCACAGGCACGCCGGACCTGTTTCCGTTGGCAGGGCGCATGCAGGCGGGGGAGTGAGGGTGGTCAGCTGCCGTTGTTGCAGGAGGCCCAATCCCAGCAACGCTGTCATCGCCCGGCTTGACCGGGCGATCCAGTATTCCAGAGACGTCAGATGAGTGTACGCTCTTACTACGTCTACATTCTCGCTAGCCACATTGGCGGCACGCTGTACATCGGCGTGACGAACGACCTCATTCGTCGCGTGGCCGAACACAGGGCGAAGACGTCCGACGGCTTCACCAAGCGTTACGGTGTGACACGGCTCGTCTACTTCGAAGTCTTCGAACAAGTCGAACAAGCC
This sequence comes from Bradyrhizobium oligotrophicum, assembly GCA_050641875.1. GTDB lineage: Bacteria > Pseudomonadota > Alphaproteobacteria > Rhizobiales > Xanthobacteraceae > Bradyrhizobium > Bradyrhizobium oligotrophicum_B. The sequence continues at coordinate 2,700,524 of CP192619.1, read as the reverse complement.
ATCCATCGCGAGAAGCGGTTGAAGAAGTGGCCGCGGGATTGAAAGATTTCATTGATCGAGAAGGACAACCCAAATTGGATTGACCTCTATCCGCAGATCGCGGGAGCTGATGGATAGGCCTCTGGAATACTGGATCGCCCGGTCAAGCCGGGCGATGACAGCGGTGCTTGTGGCTCCGAATTCTGCTACCACCCTTCCATGACTGCACCCGACGCGACACGCGACCTCGCAGCGACCGCTGCAAAGCCTGAGGCCAAGCCCGCTCCGACCTGGCGCGAGAGCATGGCCGTCTACCTGCAGCCGCGCGTGCTCGTGGTGCTGTTCCTCGGCTTCTCCTCAGGCCTGCCGCTGGCGCTGTCCGGCTCGACGCTTCAGATCTGGATGCGCGAGCTCGGCGTCGATCTCGGGACCATCGGGCTGTTCGCGCTGGTCGGCACCCCTTACACGCTGAAGTTCCTCTGGGCGCCGCTGGTCGACGCGCTGCACGTGCCGCTGCTGACGCGCGCATTTGGGCGGCGGCGCGGCTGGCTGGTGTTCGCGCAACTGCTGCTGATCGCGGCCATTCTGCTGCTGGCCGTGACCGACCCGGCGCATGCGCCGCTCATGGTCGCGCTGGCCGCGCTGCTGGTCGCCGCGATGTCGGCAACCCAGGACATCGTGGTCGATGCGTTCCGCGTCGAGAGCCTGCCGGAGAGCGAGCAGGCCGCGGGCATGGCGGCGTATGTCGCCGCCTACCGCATCGGCATGCTGGTCTCGACCGCCGGCGCGCTGGTGGTGGTCAGTGCATTCGAGAACTCGGGGCTGACGCGTCCGTCGTCCTGGATGTGGGGCTATGTCGCGATGGCCGGAATGGTGCTGATCGGCACGATCACGGCCCTCGCAGCGACCGAGCCGGCACAGTCGCAGCAGGCGGAGGCCGCGATGGGCGCGGACACCGCGCTCACCCGCGTGATGCATGCGGCCGCCGGAGCCTTCGTCGAGTTCCTCGGCCGACGTGATGCACTCACCGCGCTCGCCTTCGTCGTGCTGTTCAAGTTCACGGACGCCTTCTCCGGCACGATGACCGCGCCGTTCGTGATCGATCTCGGCTTCACCAAGGTCGACTACGCGGGAATCGTGAAAGGCGTCGGCCTCGCCGCCACGCTCGCGGGCGGCTTTGCCGGCGGCTTCGTCGCGCGGCGCTATTCGCTCGCCACCAGCCTTTGGATCGGCGGCATCGTGCAGGCGCTGGCCAACCTGGCGTTCTCATGGCTCGCCATCGTCGGCGTCAATCAATGGGCGCTGGCGCTGGCGATCTCGGCGGAAAACTTCACCAGCGCGATCGGCACCGTGATCTTCGTCGCATATCTTTCTGCGCTGTGCCAGAACCCGCTGCACACCGCGACCCAATATGCGCTGCTCACCGCGCTCGCCGCGGTCGGACGAACCTATCTGTCATCGGGCGCGGGCTATGTGGCGAAAGCGACCGGCTGGCCTACATTCTTCGTCATCTGCGTGCTCGTCGCGATCCCGAGCCTCGTGCTTCTTGCTTGGCTGCAGCGGCGCGGGCATTTCGATGCGCTCGGGCCTGTGAGGGTGTAGCCCGCGAAGGCGGGTGATCCAGTATTCCGGAGAGGTCAGCGATCGACCGAGCGGCCGCGGCGTAGTGGATCGTCCGCTTTCGCGGACGATGACGGCGCAAATTCAACCAGCTCCGTGCTGATTGGCAAAGGCCTCACCGCTTCACCAAGCTCCACTTGGTCACGACCGCCTCGCTCATCTGTCCCGCATCCTGAGCGCAGGCGATCTCGTCGACCTTGACCGCGATCTGCTTGCCGAGCAGGCCCTTGAGCTGCGACGCCTGCGCCGTGTTCGCGGTGACAAGCTGGAACGTCTCCGGTCCGGTCTCGAGATTGCACAGCCCGCTCGGCGGCGGCAGGCGTCGCGGCTCGCTGGTGATCTGATACGCAGCGCTCGGCTGGCCCGGCTTGGCGCCCTTGAGCTTCAGCGCGGTCAGCTCACCCGACAGCACGTCGCCGGCATTGAGCGGACGCCCTGCCTTCTGCTGCCCCTCGCTTTGCTGCGCCAGCACTCGACGGCGCCGAGAGTGCCGCCAGAATCGCGCCCAAAGCCAGCCGTTTGCCGAATCCGCGTTTCGTCATCATTCCACTTTCGTCTGTGCTTAGAACAAGGTCCGCTGCCGCATCGCGGCCGAGAGCGTGCCTTCGTCGAGATAGTCGAGCTCGCCGCCAACCGGCACGCCATGCGCCAGCCGCGTGACCTTGACGTTCGCCTCCTGCAGGAGGTCGGTGATGTAGTGGGCGGTGGTCTGGCCGTCGACCGTCGCGTTCAATGCGAGGATGATCTCCTGCACCTCCGGCGCATGCGCGCGTTGCACCAGCGGGTCGATGGTGAGGTCCTGCGGACCGACGCCGTCGAGCGGCGACAAGGTGCCGCCGAGCACGTGATAGCGGCCGTTGCTGGCTTTTGCGCGCTCCAGCGCCCAGAGGTCGGCGACATCGGCGACGACGACGATCATCGCGGGATCGCGCCGCGGATCGGTGCACACCGTGCAGGGATTCTGCGTATCGATGTTACCGCAGGTCTTGCAGACCTGGATGCGATCGATCGCGACCTGCAGCGCCGAGGCAAGCGGCACCATCAGCGCCTCGCGCTTCTTGATCAGATGCAGGGCGGCACGCCGCGCCGAGCGCGGCCCGAGGCCGGGCAGGCGCGCGAGCAGCTGGATCAGGCGTTCGATCTCAGGACCGGCGACGGCCATCAGTTCACGAATGTCATCAGGTCAACTAACCAAAACCGAAGCCTGGCGGCAGGCCGAGCTTGCCGGTGATGGCCTGCATCTTCTCCTGCATCGCGGCTTCGGCCTTGCGCCGCGCATCGCCATGCGCGGTGACCAGCAGGTCCTCCAGGATCTCGGCCTCCTCCGGCTTGAGCAGCGACGGATCGATCTTGATGCTCTTCACGTCCATCTTGGCGGTCATGCGCACGGCGACCAGACCGCCGCCCGAGATGCCCTCGACCTCGACATTGCCGAGCTCCTCCTGCATCTCCTGCATCTTCGTCTGCAGTTGCGCCGCCTGTTTCATCATGCCGAGAAAGTCAGCCATCGGAGCACCTCATCATCAGCCTTCTTGTTGAGCATGATCTTTCGGAAAACCGGTTTCCACTTTTCCGGATCATGCTCTAGAAATCATCGTCGTCGGACTCGTCGGGCGGCTCGACAGCACTGGCGTCCGATTCCGGGCGGCTCGGGGGCGAGCCGGCGCACCTCGACCACCTTGGTGCCCGGGAACCGCGCCAGGATCTCCTGGACGCGCGGATCGGCCTCGGCCGCCGCCTCGCGCTCGCTCTTGGCGCGCAGGTTCTGCTCGCGCAAGGTCGCCTGTCCCGGCTCGTTGGACACGATCACCGTCCAGCGCCGTCCGGTCCAGTCCTCCAGCTTGCGCCCGAGGTCGGAGACAAGCGAGCGCTGCGCCGTCCGTTCCAGCGCGATCTCCAGCCGTCCCTCCTCGAAGCGAACGAGCCTGACGTCCATCTCGAGCGCGCTCTTGGTGATCAGGTCACGATTCTTGCCGGCGAGCGCGACGAGTTCCTGGAAGTTCGCGATGCGCAGTGCGGGCTGGTCCTGCAATGCCGGCGACGGCTGCGATGACATCGCCTGCGGGCGCATCGAACCGCCGACCGCGGCGAGCGTCGGGCCTTGCGCGCGCGGGGCCTGCATCGGCGCCGACGCCATCACAGGCGGCGCCCCCGCGCTCATGCTGGATGCCGGCGCAGGGCGCGCCCCGCCGCCGTTCGTGACGATCGGCGAGCCACCACCGTTCTGCTCGATCATCCGAATGGCTTCGTCGGGCGTCGGCAGATCGGCCGCATAGGCGATGCGCACCAGCACCATTTCCGCCGCTGCAGCCGGGCGCGTCGCACCTTGCGTCTCGGCGATGCCCTTCAGCAGCATCTGCCACATCCGAGACAGCACCCGCATCGACAGCTTGGTGGCGAAGTCGCGCGCGCGCAACCGCTCGGTCTCGCTGAAGGCGACGTTGTCGGCCGTGGCCGGCACGACCTTCACCCGGGTGACGAAGTTCACGAACTCGGCCAGATCCGACAGCACGACCACGGGGTCGGCGCCGACGTCATATTGCTCGCGGAATTCCTTGAAGGCGGCGGCGATGTCGCCGCTGGCGAGATGGTGGAACAGGTCGATGACGCGGGTGCGGTCGGCGAGGCCGAGCATCTGCCGGACATCGTCGGCGCGGACTTCGCCGGCGCTGTGCGCGATCGCCTGGTCGAGCAGCGACAGCGAATCGCGCACCGAGCCTTCGGCGGCGCGGGCGATGATGCCGAGCGCCTCGGGCTCGATCGTCACGCCTTCCTTGGCCGCGATGCCCGAAAGATGCTTCATCAGCACGTCGGCCTCGACCCGGCGCAGATCGAAGCGCTGGCAGCGCGACAGAACGGTCACCGGAACTTTGCGGATCTCGGTGGTGGCGAACACGAACTTGGCGTGCTCCGGCGGCTCCTCCAAGGTCTTCAGGAAGGCATTGAACGCCGCCGTCGACAGCATGTGGACTTCGTCGATGATGTAGACCTTGTAGCGCGCGCTGGCCGGCGCATAGCGGACGCTGTCATTGATCTGGCGAACGTCATCGACGCCGGTGTGCGACGCCGCGTCCATCTCGAGGATGTCCATGTGCCGGCTTTCCATGATCGCCTGGCAATGGGTGCCGAGCACCGGCATATGGATGGTCGGCCCCTTCACCGAGCCGTCCGGCAGCTCGTAATTCAATGCGCGGGCGAGAATGCGGGCGGTGGTCGTCTTGCCGACGCCGCGGACGCCGGTCAGAATCCAGGCCTGCGGAATCCGGCCGGTCTCGAACGCGTTCGAGACGGTACGCACCACGGCCTCCTGGCCGATCAGATCTGCGAAGCTGGAGGGGCGGTATTTGCGCGCCAGCACCCGGTAGGGTTTGGCGGGAGCGGCGGCGCTGTCGGGCGGAACAGGTGGGGCGCCAGCGTCAGTCATCGAGCGATCCGCAAGTGAGTATTCCAGGCCGGCATCGATCGCGGTCGTCGACGCAATCAGCCTCGACGCAATCAGCCGGAGTGCGGTCGAGCGCCCGCCCTGCGCGGGGTCCCCGCCATCTTTGCGCGATTCGCTCGAGAAAACAGGTAGGAGACTGACGAGCGACCCGATCCGGACCTCGTTAGGGCTGCTTCCTTCCGGACCTGACCCGGTTGGCGAGTGGCTCGTCCACCGCCAATCTCCCGCTGCCTATTTGGGGCCAAATGGTCCGGAAAGCAAGCGCGAGCTTCGCCGGCCTAGTCTACCGCCTCGCGGGCTTGTGCCACAGCTCGGAAAGGCTTTAGGTGCCGTCGAGCTCCCCGCCAGACCATCCGCCAGGAACCGCCGCATGCCCGAGATCAGCCTGGTCGCTGCATCCGCAACTTGCGAAGGATACGATCGACATTGGCGACCTGCCGCTGTCCCGCGTGCTGGTGATCAAGGACGCGAACTATCCTTGGCTGCTGCTGGTGCCGCGGCGCGGGGCGCGGTCGAGATCATCGATCTCGACGAGGTCGCGCAGGCGCAGCTGATGACCGAGATCACGCGGACGTCACGCGCGCTCAAAGAGATCACCAAATGCGACAAACTCAACGTCGCCGCGCTCGGCAACATGGTGCCGCAGTTGCACGTCCACATCATCGCGCGACGCACAAGTGACGTGGCCTGGCCGCGACCGGTGTGGGGCGCCGCGCCGCCTGTGCCGCACGATGCGCAGGAGGTGCAGCAGTTCATCAGCGCTATCAGGCGCAAGATCTGGTTAGGGTGAGAGATGTCGCCATTCGACTTGTTTCCGCTGGGCAAGCCGGCCTTCGTCGGCCATCCGATCGATCGCGCCGCCCATCTGCGCTTCCATGATGACAAGCTGATTGCCTTCGAGAGCAAGCCGTCGACGCGGGCCTATGTCGTGCATCGCGATTCGCTGGTGCTGAAGCGCGAGGGCGACAAGCTGCGCGCGCTGCTGTCGATCGACGAGGCGCTGAAGTTCGGCGCCAATCCGGGAACGATCTTCCTCGGGCTGCAGGACGGAGCGGCCGTGTTCGGCATGGGCATCTCGCCGGCCGCGGTCGAGAAGCTCGCCGGGCGCGAGGACGTGTCGGTGACCGAGCTGCGCGGCATGGCGATGCAGGGCGCGATCCCGGTCGACCAGCTCGCCACCATCGCGATGGCCAAGTCCCTGGTGTCCTGGCATCAGCGCCACGGCTTCTGCGCCAATTGCGGCGCCAAGACCGCGATGCGCGAGGGCGGCTGGAAGCGCGAATGCCCGAGCTGCAAGACCGAGCATTTCCCGCGCACCGATCCGGTCGTGATCTCGCTGGTCGCATCCGGCGACAAGTGCCTGCTCGGGCGGCAGAAGCAGTTTCCGGCCGGCATGTATTCCTGCCTCGCCGGCTTCGTCGAGGCGGCCGAGACGATCGAGGACGCCGTCCGGCGCGAGGTATTCGAAGAATCCGGCATTCGCTGCACCGACGTGACTTATTACATGACCCAGCCTTGGCCCTACCCGTCTTCGTTGATGATCGGCTGCAGCGCCCGGGCGCTCAACGAAGACATCGTCATCGACCGCACCGAGCTCGAGGACGTGCGCTGGTTCAGCCGCGACGAGGCCCGGCAGATGCTGCTGCGGCAGCATCCAGATGGCTTGGCGGGACCGCATCCGTTCGCCATTGCTCATCATCTGGTCGGCCGCTGGTTGAACGAGAACGACGAGCGGTAGCAGGAAACCAGCCCGCCTCTCCGCGGAAACAGCCAACCCCGGCCGCAAAGGGCTGAACGGCCGATCCTTGCCTTGGAACGATTTTCTCTATATGAGGGTTTTATAGCCTTCATATGGAACAAGTTTCTCCATGACCGATGCCGCCACCCAAGGCTCCGAGGCCAATCGCCGGCTCGATGCGATTGACCGCAAGATTCTGATGGTCCTGCAGGAGGACGCATCGCTGTCCGTCGCCGAGATCGGCGACCGGGTCGGATTGTCATCGACACCGTGCTGGAAGCGCATCCAGCGGCTGGAGGCCGATGGCGTCATCTTGCGCCGGGTGGCCCTGGTCGATCAGAACAAGATCGGGCTCGGCATCTCCGTGTTCGTGTCGGTGGAGAGCGCCGACCATTCCGAGGCTTGGCTGCGCAAATTCGCCGAGGCGGTCAGCTCGATGCCCGAGGTGATGGAGTTCTACCGGATGGCCGGCGACGTCGACTACATGCTGCGCGTCGTCGTTGCGGACATGCAGAGCTACGATGTCTTCTACAAGAAGCTGATCAGCGCGGTGCCCCTGAAGAACGTCACCTCGCGCTTCGCCATGGAGAAGATCAAGTCGGTCACGGCGCTGCCGGTGCCGCCGGTCTGAGCCGAGCATTCCGGGCCGCTTGGACGTTGCAGCGCTGGCGTCCCGAACCTCAGCCGTCATCCCTAACGAACGTTTACCGGAAGTTATTCCCATCCCTCTATTCTTGGATGCGATGACGTCCGGTGCAACCATACCTCAGTCTTCGCGCGCGTGGCTCAATGCCACGGCGCTTCTGATCGCGAGCTTTGTTGCGGTCGCAGCGCTGTCACTCCAAGTGCGCGCGGGGAGCGAAATCGTGGCCGTCGCTTTCCCACCTTGGTGGAGCGCGCAACACGCGATGCTCGCTGCGGCCTCGGCTGACGCCGCGCTCGTGCGCACAACGACCATTTCATCGCTGCTGGTCGTTCGTCCCGGCGAACACGACGGCTTGGCGCGGCTGCGCGAGTCCGGAGCCTGGTTCATCATCGATCCGCAGGCGGTCTCCGCCTGCTTTGCAAAATGATCTTTTTTGGGGGAATCGGAAATGAACGTCGAGACCAGCGATCTGGCAACCCTCCGGCACACGACCAGCAAGCTTCTGCTTGCGATGCTCTGGGTTCACGTTCCGCTCTCCCTCATCATCGGACTGTCGCGCGGCGACTGGCTGATGCCGACCATGCTCATGGTCGTCATGGCAGTGGTGGCAACCCTTTCCTGGCGCAGCGCTGGCGACACCCTGTCGACCCAGCTCACCGTCGCAGTCGCCGTCATGGGCGGCGTATCCGTGCTCGTCTACCAGATGTCCGGACATGCCTGGCAAATCGACATGCACATGTATTTTTTCGCCGCGCTCGCCTGTCTGGTCGCATATTGCGACTACCGGCCGATCCTGGCCGGCACCGTCGCCGTCGCGCTTCACCATCTGGTCCTGAACTTCGTCTTTCCTGCAGCGATCTACCCGGGCGGCGCTGATTTCGGCCGCGTCGTGCTGCATGCGGTCATCCTGCTGATCGAGGCCGGTGTTCTCATTGCCCTTGCGCTCAAGCTGACGCAGTTGTTCGAAACCAGCGCGCGCAAGACCGCGGAAGCCGAATCGGCGATCGCTGCCGAGGCGCGCGCCAACGCAGAGCGGTTAGAGGCCGAGCAACGCGTGAAGGAGCAGGCCGATCTTGCCCGTCGCGAACTCGCAGAAGGCTTTGAGCGCAAGATCGGCGGCATCGTCGAGGCGGTGGCCGTCGCCGCCAACGAGATGCAGAGCCTGTCCTCGTCGATGAGCCGGAGCAGCGCGGAGTCCTCGCGCCAGACGTCGGCCGCGGCCGGTGCCTCGCAACAGGCGTCGACCAATGTCGGGACGGTCGCCGCCGCAACGGAAGAACTGACTGCGTCGATCAACAATATCTCACAGCAGGTGACGCGGTCGGCGGAGATCGCCGCGAAAGCGGCGGACGAAGCTCGCCGCACCAACACCGTGGTCGAGAGCCTGGCTGCGGGCACCCACAAGATCGGCGAGGTGGTGACGCTGATCCAGACGATCGCCAGCCAGACCAACCTGCTGGCGCTGAACGCCACCATCGAGGCGGCGCGCGCCGGCGAGCACGGCAAGGGCTTTGCCGTCGTGGCAAGCGAGGTCAAGGCGCTCGCCAACCAGACCGCGAAGGCCACCGAGGAAATTTCCAGCCAGGTGCAGAGCATCCAGAGCGCAACGGGTGACGCCGTCAACGCCATCCAGGCGATCGGGGGAACGATTGCCGAGATCGACGAAATCTCCAAGGAGATCGCCACCGCGGTCGAGCAGCAGGGCCTCGCCACCGGAGAAATTTCCGGCAACGTGCAGCAGGCGGCCGAAGGCACGCGGCTGGTCAGCCAAAGCATGGGCAGCGTGACCCGTGCCTCCGACGAGACCGGCAGCGCCGCCTCGCGCCTGCTGGAGTCCGCGACCGGACTCACCTCGCAATCGAACCGGCTCAAATCCGAGGTCGATCAGTTCCTGAGCTCCCTGAGGGCCGCTTGATCCCATCGAATAGGATGGGATCAGCGCGAGCATCGGCCCTAGCGGGACATCATCAACGCGGCCTCAGATCGTCTGGTTGTAGGCGCCGACTTCGGGATGCGTCCGCAGCACCTCGTTGACCGCTGCGAACATGTCGTGCATGCGCCGCTCGGACACCGGGCTTTCGACCACCACCACGAGCTCGGGCTTGTTCGATGACGCCCGCACCAGACCCCAGCTGCCGTCCTCGACCGTGACTCGGACGCCGTTGACGGTGACGAGATCGCGGATCGGCTGGCCCGCCACCTTGCCGCCCTGCTGCTGCAGCGCCTGGAAGTGCCTCACCACGGCGTCGGCGACGCCGTATTTGACCTCGTCGCCACAATGCGGCGACATGGTCGGCGACGACCAGGTCTTTGGCAGCGCGTCCTTCAGGTCGGCCATCGACTTGCCCGGCGCCCGATCGAGCATCTCGCAGATCGCGATCGCCGAGACCAGACCGTCGTCATAGCCTCGCCCGAACGGACGGTTGAAGAAGAAGTGGCCGGACTTCTCGAAGCCGGCGAGCGCACCGAGCTCGTTGGTGCGCCGCTTCATGTAGGAATGGCCTGTCTTCCAATAGACGGTCTTCGCGCCCTGGGCCCGCAGCACCGGATCGGTCATGAAGAGACCGGTCGATTTCACGTCGACGACGAACTGCGCATTCTTGTGGATCGCCGACATGTCGCGCGCCAGCATCACACCGACCTTGTCGGCAAAAATCTCCTCGCCGGTGTTGTCGACCACGCCGCAGCGGTCACCGTCGCCATCGAAGCCCAGGCCGACATCGGCCTCGTGCGCCAGCACGGCGTCACGGATGGCGTGCAGCATCTCCATGTCTTCGGGATTGGGATTGTATTTCGGGAATGTGTGATCGAGCTCGGTGTCGAGCGGGATCACCTCGCAGCCGATCGCCTCCAGCACCTGCGGCGCGAACGCGCCCGCGGTGCCGTTGCCGCAGGCCGCGACCACCTTGAGCCTGCGCTCGAGCCTGGGCCGGCTGGTGAGGTCGGCGATGTAGCGCGCCGGATAATTTTCATGGAACTGATAGGAGCCGCCGCTGCCATTCTTGAACTCGGCATTGAGCACGATCTGCTTGAGCCGGGTCATCTCCTCGGGGCCGAAGGTGAGCGGGCGGTCGGCCCCCATCTTCACGCCGGTCCAGCCGTTGTCGTTGTGCGAGGCGGTCACCATGGCGACGCAGGGCACGTCGAGATCGAACTGCGCGAAATAGGCCATCGGCGTCACGGCAAGGCCGATGTCGTGCACCTTGCAGCCGGCGGCCATCAGGCCCGAGATCAGGGCGTATTTGATCGAGGCGGAGTAGCCGCGGAAATCGTGTCCGGTCACGATCTCCCGCTTGACGCCGCGTTCGGCGATCAGCGCGCCCAGCCCCATGCCGAGCGCCTGCACCCCCATCAGATTGATCTCCTTGTTGAACAGCCAGCGCGCGTCATATTCGCGGAAGCCCGTCGGCTTCACCATCGGCTCGGATTCGAAGGCGTAGGTATTGGGAACCAGGACGGGCTTGGGTTTCGGAAACATCGGGAGGCGGCCTCGGCAATATCACATCAATGGAAGAAGGCAGTCGTGCGTAGCACGACGTCAGACAACAGTGTCAGAAGGCAGAGGAATGCAGGCAACAATCGGGCAGGACCGCTCGAGCAGGCCACCGGACGAACTATTCAATGACCGCGACTCGGGATCGGCCTGCCTGCCGGTATGTGGGGGCCGGTGACGCGCGAAACAACATCCCGCTTCGGTGCAGCCTACTGCTCCAGCACCATCTGGCCGTTGGCGTAGGCGAAACGCTTCAGCTTGGACAGGAAGGACAGGCCAAGCAGGTTCTCCGACAGCGCCGTATCCGGCAGCACCAGCGCATCGACGTCACGCACGGTGAGCTCGCCGAGCTCCACCATCGCAAGCCTGGCCCGCGCGGCCTTCACGGTGCCGTTGGCCGTGGTCACGGTGGCGGTATAGTCGCCGCGCGCCGGACGCAGGCCGAAACGGGCGGCCGAGCTCTCGTTCAGCGCGACCATCGAGGCGCCGGTATCGACCATGAAGCTGATGCGCTGGCCGTCGATGCGGCCGTCGGCGCGGAAGTGACCGCGGCGGTCGGTCGGAATGCTGAGGCTGCGCTGGCCGGCAGCCGACGGTTCCACCATGGCCGCGCGCACGGACGGCGTCGCGGATGCCGACGCGGGGGTCAGGCGATCGGCCAGTTGCGCCATGAAGGTGCCGAGACCGACGAGAACGGCCGCGAAGATCATTATGTTACGCATTACGCAAACGCCCGACTTTACCCCGCAACCGATTTGACCATCAAAGCCGCTGACGGGCGACTGCGAGCGACCGGCTGCCGCCGCCATTTTGGCGAAAACGATGAGTGAAGCGTTAACGACAACGATGGCGGCGGTACAATTTGCATGAGCTACGTCCCCCGCGGCTTGGCCCGCCGGGTCGGCGCGGCATGGGCCGGATCCTCGGGCCAGGGATGGCGCGGATAGCGGCCGCGCAGATCGGTACGAACGGCCGCATAGGAGCCGCGCCAGAAGCCGGGCAGATCCCGCGTCACCTGCACCGGCCGCTGCGCCGGCGACAGCAGCTCCAGCACCAGCGGCACCGCGCCTCTGGCAATCGAGGGATGGACGTTCAGGCCGAACAGCTCCTGCAGCCGCACCGCGATGGTGGGCCCCTGCTCGGCCTCGTAGTCGATCGCCAGCATGGTGCCGGTCGGCGCCTCGAAATGGGTCGGCGCCTCCCTGTCGAGCCGGGCGCGGAGATCCCAGGGCAACAGCGCCATCACGGCGTCGGAGACGTCGCCGGGCGATATGTCCTTGAGCGAGGTCTTGTCGGCCAGCAGCGGCACCAGCCAGTCCTCGCGCCGCTCGGCGAGGCCCGCATCCGAGAGGTCCGGCCAGTTGTCGCCTTCCGCCTTGCGCAGGAAGGTGACGCGGTCACGCCACTGCTTGGCGGCCTTGGACCAGGGCAGCCGGTCGAGCCCGGCCGCGCAGATCCCTTCCGCGAAGATGCGCGCGGTCTCCGCCGACGGCGTCAGCGCGACTGGGGCATCGGCCATGGTGATCGCATGCAGCTTGCGCCGGCGGCGCGCCCGCAACGCCATCGCGTTTTGATCGAAGCTGACCTCGTCCTTGGCTTCGATGTGCGCAGCGAAGTGGCGCTCGATGTCCTCGATGGCGAGCGGCGCCGCCAGCAGGATGCGGCCGCTTGCCGCCGTTCCGGTCAGCTCGCCGACGGCGATATAGGGTACGCGCGCCAGCGACGAGGCTGGGTCGACGGCGGCGCCGCGGCCATTGGCCAGCACGAAGCTGCCATTGCCGCGATTGCGCGCGACCCGGTCGGGAAAGGCGAAGGCGAGCATCAGGCCGGTGGAGATGTCCGCTTCTCCGGCGCGGGCGGACTCGGATGACACCTGCTGCGCCCACCGCCGCGCCAGCTCGCGGGCACTTTGCGCGCGCGGCGAGCGGTCGCGGCGGAACTGATCGAGCCGCACCTCGAGGTCAACGCTGTCGCCGCCCAGCCCGCGCTCGGTCAGGATGGCGGCGATGTCGGCGGCCTGCGCCGCCGCGCCGTGGTCGGCGGCATCGACGATCATCCGCGCCAGCCGCGGCGGCAGCGCCAGCGCCCGCAGCCGCCTGCCCTCGTTGGTCAGCCAGCCATCGGCATCGAGCGCATCGAGCTCGCGCAGCAGGTAACTTGCCTCTTTCCAAGCCGGTTGCGGCGGCGGATCGAGGAAGCTCAGCGTGGAGGGGTCACTGACACCCCATTGCGCCAGATCGAGCACCAGCGAGGACAGGTCGGCGCTGAGGATTTCCGGCTGCGTATAGGCCGCCAGCGAGGCCGTCTGCGGCTCGTCCCATAACCGGTAGCAGACGCCAGCCTCGGTGCGTCCGGCGCGGCCGCGGCGCTGATCGACGGCGGCGCGCGAAGCTCGCACCGTCTCCAGCCGGGTCAGGCCGATGTCCGGCTCGTAGCGCGGCACGCGGGCGAGGCCGGAATCGACCACGATGCGCACGCCCTCGATGGTCAGCGAGGTCTCGGCGATCGAGGTCGCCAGCACCACCTTGCGCTGCCCCTTCGGTGGGGGCGAGATGGCGCGGTCCTGGACGGCGGAATCGAGCGCGCCGAACAGCGGCACAATCTCAACGCTGGCATCGTGGACGCGCTCGGCGAGCATCGTCTGGGTGCGCCGGATCTCGGCGGCACCGGGCAGGAACGCGAGCACCGAGCCGGCATCGGCGCGCAGCGCGGCCGCGATGGTCTCGGCCATCTGGCGCTCGACCGGCGCATCCGGCTTGCGGCCAACGTAGCGGGTCTCGACCGGATAGGCGCGGCCCTCGCTTTCGACGACCGGGGCATCGCCGAGCAACTTCGCAACCCTTGCGCCGTCGAGCGTCGCCGACATTACGAGGATGCGGAGATCCTCGCGCAGCCCCTGCTGCGCATCGCGCGCCAAAGCGAGGCCGAGATCGGCATCGAGCGAGCGCTCGTGGAATTCGTCGAACAGCACGGCAGCGACGCCGGTCAGCTCGGGATCGTCGAGGATCTGCCGGGTGAAGATGCCCTCGGTGACGACCTCGATCCGGGTCGCGCGCGACACCTTGGAGCCGAAGCGCACGCGATAGCCGACGGTGTCGCCGGCGCGCTCGCCGAGCGATTTCGCCATCCGCTCGGCGCTGGCGCGGGCGGCGATCCGGCGCGGCTCCAGCACGATGATCTTGTTAGTCCCGACCCACGGCGCATCGCGCAGCGCCAGCGGCACGCGCGTCGTCTTGCCGGCGCCAGGCGGCGCCACCAGCACGGCAGTGTTGCTGCGTTCGAGCGTGCCGGACAGTTCGTCCAGCACGGCATCGATGGGCAGCGGTGTGTCGAAGCGAAGGGGCAATCGTCGAACCCGTCATTGCCCGCGGAGGCGGGCAATTCAGTAAACAGCGATCTCGCGGACGACGAAGATCGGGCGTCCTGGATACCCCGCCTTCGCGGGGTATGACAACGCCAGGTCACGCACGCCGCATCACACGCCCTTGACGCCCGGCCGGCCCACGCTCTCGTAGACGAAGCCGTGGGCCGCCATCTCATCCGGGCGGTAGACGTTGCGCAAGTCGACGACGACCGGATGCGCCATCACCTCCTTGAGGCGATCGAGATCCATGGCGCGGTACTGCACCCATTCGGTCACCAGCACGATCGCATCGGCGCCGGTCGCGCAATCATAGGGATCGTCGTAATAGGCGATCTCCGGCAGCTCCTTCTTGGCCTGCTCGATGCCGACGGGATCATGCGCCCGCACCTTGGCGCCCATGTCGAGCAGACCCGTCACCAGCGGGATCGACGGCGCCTCGCGCATGTCGTCGGTCTCCGGCTTGAAGGTGAGGCCGAGCACAGCCACCGTCTTGCCCCGCAGATTGCCGCCGACGGCATGCGCCACCTTGCGCGCCATCGCGCGCTTGCGATTGTCGTTCACCGCCAGCACCGATTCGACGATGCGCAGCTGCGTATCGTAGTCCTGCGCGATCTTGATCAGCGCGCGCGTATCCTTCGGGAAGCACGAGCCGCCGAAGCCCGGACCGGCATGCAGGAACTTGGAGCCGATGCGGTTGTCGAGACCGATGCCGCGCGCCACCTCCTGCACGTCGGCGCCGACCTTCTCGGCGAGATCGGCGACCTCGTTGATGAAGGTGATCTTGGTGGCGAGGAACGCGTTGGCGGCGTATTTGATCAGTTCGGCGGTGCGGCGCTCGGTGTACATCATCGGCGCCTGGTTCAAGGACAGCGGACGGTAGATGTCGCCCAGCACCTTGCGGCCGCGCTCGTCGGAAGTACCGACCACGATACGGTCCGGCCACTTGAAGTCGCGGATCGCAGCACCCTCGCGCAGGAATTCCGGATTGGAAGCCACGACGACATCGGCCGATGGGTTGGTCTCGCGGATGATGCGCTCGACCTCGTCGCCGGTGCCGACCGGGACCGTCGACTTCGTCACGACCACGGTGAAGCCGGTCAGCGAGGCCGCGATCTCGCGCGCGGCGGCATAGACGTAGGTGAGGTCGGCGTGTCCGTCGCCGCGCCGCGACGGCGTACCGACCGCGATGAACACGGCATCGGCCTCCGCGACCGGCTGCTTGAGGTCCGTGGTGAAATCGAGCCGCTTGGCTTTTACGTTGGCCGCGACCAGGGCATCGAGCCCGGGCTCGAAGATCGGGATTTCTCCGCGATGCAGCGCGGCGATCTTGCTCTCGTCCTTGTCCACGCAGGTCACCTGGTGACCGAAATCGGCGAAGCAGGCACCGGACACCAGACCCACATAGCCCGTGCCGATCATCGCAATTCGCATCGAAACCCATCCTTCAAGGTTAATACTTTCGCGTCTTAAACCATTTGCGGTTCAAGGGGAATTTAGAAAACGGCATGACGTTTGGATGACAAGGAGGAGTATTAACGGCTCTGCCCGACAATGCGGCAGCTCCGCGCCAAAGAGGGACAGCATGACCGCGAATGGTACGCCGAAAACGGCCGGAACCGAGACGCGCATCGACTGGGTGGACTACGCCAAGGGTATCTGCATCATCATGGTGGTGATGATGCATTCGGTGCTGGGCGTCGAGCTGGCCGCCGGCGAGACGGGCTTCATGCATGCCGTCGTCGCCTTCGCCAAGCCGTTCCGGATGCCCGACTTCTTCCTGATTTCCGGCCTGTTTCTGCCGCTGGTGATCAACCGCGACTGGCGCACCTATATCGACCGAAAGGTCGTGCATTTCGCCTATTTCTATGTGCTGTGGGTGACCATCCAGTTCGGCTTCAAGGCGCCCGGCTTCGCCGCCGCGTCCGGCTGGCCACACGCCGGCTACCTGTATCTGGAATCCTTCATCGAGCCATTCGGCACGCTGTGGTTCATCTATCTGCTGCCGATCTTCTTCGTCGTCATCAAACTGACACGAAAGCTGCCGGCGCCAGTGATCTGGGGCATCGCGGCCGGCCTCGAAATGGCGCACATCGTTACCGGCTGGACCGTGATCGACGAATTCTGCGCCCGCTTCGTCTACATCTATTCGGGCTATCTGTTCGCCACATACATCTTCGCATTGTCCGACCGCGCCCGCGCGCAGCCCATGCTCGCGATCATCGGCCTGCTCGCCTGGGCTGTCATCAACCAGTCGCTGGTGAAGCTCGGCGGCAGCGAGTGGCCGGCTGTCTCCCTCATGCTCGGCTATGCCGGCGCCGTCGCCATCATCATCTCCGGCACCCTGCTGGCGCGCGCGCAGCTTCTCAACGCATTGCGGTTCTGCGGCGAGCATTCGATCGTAATCTACCTCGCCTTCTTCCTGCCGATGGCGGCGACCCGCACGTTGCTGCTGAAGACCGGGCTGATTTCGGACATCGGAACGATCTCCTTGCTGGTGACCGTCGCCGGCGTGCTCGGCGCGCTCCTGATCTGGCGCCTCGCGCTGCGCGTCGGCGCGCGCTTCCTGTTCGAACGCCCGATCGCGTTCTGGATCGCGCCGCCGAAGCGGAAAGCCGTGTTGCAGCCGGCAGAGTAGCGTCAACATCACGGCACCAGAATGAGCGCGCCACGGCTTCGGCCGCTTTCGAGATCGACATGGGCCCGAATGGCCTGGGCGAGCGGATAGGCTGTGCCATCACCGACAAGTCTGCCGGCGGAGAGCGCAGAGAGAACTGCCTGGGCGTCCCTGCGATAGTCGTCGACATCGTTGATGTGCGCCATCACGCTGGGACGGGCCAGAGACAGGCTCCGCCGCGGTCCGATCTCCTCGACCGCGATGCTGGGAATCGGTCCGCCAGACTGGCCGATGCTGGCGACCGTCCCGAACGGTCGGACGCAGTCCAGCGTCCTTGCCAGTGTGCCGCCGCCAATGCCGTCATAGGCGACATCGACGCCGCGTCCGTCGGTGAGCCGCCTGACCGCCGTCACGAAATCGGCGTCGCGTCCGACGATCAGATGATGCACACCGGCGGCGCGCGCCAGCTCCGCCTTGGCCTCCGAGCCCACCGTGCCGATGATGGTGGCGCCACGTAGTCGGGCCAACCGCGTCAGCACGAGGCCAAGCCCGCCGGCCGCGCTGTGCACCAACAGCGTCGTTCCGAGTCCGACCGGATAGGTGCGATTGAGGAGCATCTCTGCGGTGATGCCCTTCAGCAGCGTTGACGCCGCGCTGGCTTCCGACACCGACGGCGGGAGCGGGACCGCGCGCCAGGCCGGCAGATTCCGCGCGGACGCATAGGCGCCGACCGGGGCGCCCGCATAGGCCACGCGGTCGCCAACGGACAAACCGGTCACGTCCGAACCTTTCGCCGCCACGATCCCCGCCCCTTCGACCCCGGGGATGCGATTCGGCAGCGGATACAGCCCGCTGCGCTGGTAAATGTCGATGAAGTTCACGCCGATCGCACTCTGCCGCAACCTGACCTCGCCAGGCCCCGGCTCGGGCAGGTCGACCTCCTCCAATTGAAGGTTGTCAGCGCCACCCGGCGCCTTGATTCGAACGACAACGGCCATGTCCGCCTCCGTACAGCTTGCCTCGACCCGCGCATTGTGGTCACCGTCAGCGGTCTGCGAAATTGCCCAGTACGCCTCAATCATTGTGAGTTTTCGCACATGCCGCTCGACTGGACCGACCTCCAGCATTTCGTCGCGCTGGCCCGTGAGGGGACGCTCTCTGCTGCCGCCCGCGCCCTCGGGGTCGATCACGTCACCGTCGCTCGCCGCGTCGCGGCCTTGGAGCAGGCCACACGACTGAAGCTGGTCGACCGGCGCGCCCGAGCGTATGCGCTCACCGACGAGGGGCGCCGCCTCGTCCAGGCCGCCGGCCCGATGGAGCAGGCCGCCTTCGCAATCGAACGCAGCGTGGTCGCCTCGCGACCCGGGCTGGGCGGCGAGGTCCTGGTAAGCGCGCCGCCGACGCTGGCGAACCAGCTGATTGCGCCGCGGCTGGTCGAGCTGCGTCGTCAGCATCCGGCCATCGCGATCAAGCTGATCGGCGAGAAACGCATCGCCTCGCTCAATCGGCGGGAGGCAGACATCGCCCTGCGGCTGTCGCGCCCCAAGGAGCAAGGCCTGATTGCGCGCAAGGTCGGCCGGTTCGGTTTCAGCCTGTATGGCGCGCCGGACTATCTCAAGGACACACCACAGCATGAGCTCGGCTTCATCGCCTATGACAGCAGCATGGACACCGCCCCCAGCAGCAATGGCTGAAGACGATCGCCGGCCCTCGACCGATCGTGTTCCAGAGCAGCGACCTCGAGAGCCAGGCCGCCGCGGCGCGCAGCGGCCTCGGCCTCGCCGCCTTGCCGGACTTCCTCGGCCGGTCCGATCCCGGTCTCGTGCGCTTTGACACCGGCGGCGGGAACATCAGCCGCGAGATCTGGCTGGTCGTCCATCGCGATCTCAGGCGCACGCCGCTCGTGCGCGCCGTCATGGGTTTTCTGATCGGCTGCGTTGCGTCGGCTTGAAGACGGGAAAAATCCGGTGCGAACGGCGTCATCACGGCTGTCAATCCAATTCAAATTCCCTACATTGCGGCCATGCCCAAAGCTCCCCAGAAAGCCGCCGCCACGCCCGCCGCCCCTGTGCCTGCCGCCGCCAAGGGCGCGGCCAAAGGCGACCATGTGTTCCTGGTCGATGGCTCGTCCTACATCTTCCGCGCCTATCACGCGCTGCCGCCGCTCAACCGCAAGTCCGACGGACTGCAGGTCAATGCCGTGCTCGGCTTCTGCAACATGCTGTGGAAGCTGCTGCGCGACATGCCCGAGACCGACCGGCCGACGCATCTGGCGATCGTGTTCGACAAGTCCGAGGTCACGTTCCGCAACAAGATGCTACGCCGACTACAAGGCGCACCGGCCGCCGGCGCCCGACGACCTGATCCCGCAATTCGCGCTGATCCGCGAGGCCGTGCACGCCTTCGACCTGCCGTGCCTGGAGCAGAGCGGATTCGAGGCCGACGATCTGATCGCGACCTATGCAAGGCTCGCCTGCGAGCGCGGCGCCACCACCACCATCGTGTCCTCCGACAAGGATCCGATGCAGCTCGTCAACGACTGCGTCACGATGTACGACACCATGAAGGATCGCCGCATCGGCATCGCCGAGGTGGTCGAGAAGTTCGGCGTGCCGCCGGAGAAGGTGGTCGAGGTGCAGGCGCTGGCCGGCGATTCCACCGACAACGTGCCGGGAGTGCCCGGCATCGGCATCAAGACCGCGGCGCAGCTGATCAACGACTATGGCGATCTCGAGGGGCTGCTGACGCGCGCCGCCGAGATCAAGCAGCCGAAGCGGCGCGAGGCTTTGATCGAGAATGCCGAGAAGGCGCGCATCTCGCGCCAACTGGTGCTGCTCGACGACAAGGTCGCGCTCGAGGTGCCGCTCGACGACCTCGCGGTGCACGAGCCCGATCCGCGCAAGCTGATCGCCTTCCTCAAGGCGATGGAGTTCACCACGCTGACGCGCCGCGTCGCCGAGTATTCGCACATCGATCCGGCCGACGTGTCGGCGGATGAGCAGTTGAAGGTGGGATCGAGTCCGGCCGCAGCCCCCACCCCGCCCTCCCCCGCAAGCGGGGAGGGAGCACACCGAGCAAGCCAGCCGCCGCTCCTCGCAGCGGTGACCCGCGCACCGACAAGTCGGCGATGAGCAAAGGCACGCCCGCCAGCCTCGCCGAGTCCAGGGCCGCGGCGGCCAAGAGCGCGCGGATCGATCGCGACAAGTATCAGACCGTGCGCACCGTACCGGAGCTGAATGCGTGGCTCGCCCGTGTCCATGACTTTGGCCGCGTCACCATCGAGGCCAAGGCCAGCTCGATCGATCCGATGCAGGCCAGCCTGTGCGGCATTGCGCTGGCGCTGGCGCCGAACGACGCCTGCTACATGCCGCTGGCGCATCGCCAGGCCGGCGACGGCGGCGGCCTGTTCGACGCGGGACTTGCCCCTGACCAGATCAATGAGCGCGACGCGCTCGCCGCGCTGAAGCCGCTTCTCGAATCGGCCGGCGTGCTCAAGATCGGCTACAACATCAAGTTCCTCGCGGTGCTGTTGGCGCAACACGGCATCGTCATGACGAACGTCGACGACGTCCAGCTGATGAGCTACGCGCTCGACGCCGGCCGCGGCTCGCACAAGCTCGACTCCCTTTCTGAGCATGTGCTCGGCCACGCCGTGCTCGGCGAAGGCGAGCTGCTCGGGAGCGGCAAGAACAAGCTGACCTTCGAGCAGGTCGCGATCGACCGCGCCACAGCGCATTCGGCCGAAGCGGCCGATGTCATTCATCGCGTGTGGCGGGTGCTGAAGCCGCGCCTGGTGGCCGAGCGCATGACCGCGGTCTATGAGACCCTGGAGCGGCCGCTGGTCTCGGTGCTGGCGCGCATGGAGCGGCGCGGCATCTCGATCGACAGGCAGGTGCTGTCGCGCCTGTCCGGCGATTTCGCCCAGACGGCGGCGCGGGTCGAAGCCGAGCTGCAGGAGCTCGCCGGCGAGCCGATCAACGTCGGCAGCCCGAAGCAGATCGGTGACATCCTGTTCGGCAAGATGGGCATTCCCGGCGGCACCAAGACCAAGACCGGCGCGTGGTCGACGTCGGCCTCGATCCTCGACGAGCTCGCCGAGCAGGGCCACGATTTCGCAAAGAAGATCCTGGAATGGCGCCAGGTCTCCAAGCTGAAATCGACCTACACCGACGCGCTGCCGACCTATGTCCACCCGCAGACGCATCGCGTGCACACGACCTACGCGCTGGCGGCGACCACCACCGGCCGGCTGTCGTCGAACGAGCCGAACCTGCAGAACATCCCGGTCAGGACCGAGGATGGCCGCAAGATCCGGCGCGCCTTCATCGCGACGCCCGGCCACAAGCTGGTGTCGGCCGACTATTCGCAGATCGAGCTGCGGCTGCTGGCGGAGATCGCCGACATCGCGGTGCTGAAGCAGGCGTTCAAGGACGGGCTCGACATTCACGCGATGACGGCCTCGGAGATGTTCGGCGTGCCGATCAAGGACATGCCGAGCGAGGTCCGCCGCCGCGCCAAGGCGATCAATTTCGGCATCATCTACGGCATCTCCGCGTTCGGCCTCGCCAACCAGCTCGGCATCGCCCGCGAGGAGGCATCGGCCTACATCAAGCGCTATTTCGAGCGCTTCCCGGGTATCCGCGACTACATGGATGCGACCAAGGAGTTCTGCCGCAAGCACGGCTATGTCACCACGCTGTTCGGCCGCAAGTGCCATTACCCCGAGATCAAGGCGTCCAACGCCTCGGTCCGCGCCTTCAACGAGCGCGCCGCGATCAACGCGCGATTGCAGGGCACGGCCGCCGACATCATCCGCCGCGCCATGACGCGGATCGAGGACGCGCTGGCGCAAAAGAAGCTCCAGGCGCAGATGCTGCTGCAGGTGCATGACGAACTGATCTTCGAGGTACCGAACGACGAGGTCGCCGCCACCTTGCCGGTGGTGCAGCACGTCATGCAGGACGCGCCGTTCCCGGCCGTGCTGCTCTCCGTGCCGCTGCACGTCGACGCGCGGGCGGCTGATAATTGGGACGAGGCGCATTGAGCGGCGCACACCGCTCTCTCCCCGTCGTTGCGAGCGTAGCGAAGCAATCCAGAATCTTTCCTCAGAGGCAGCCTGGAGTGCTTCGCTGGGCCGCTGGGCTCGCAATGACGGTGGGGAAGCATCGTCTCACGCAGCAAATCATTCGAGGATGCGGGTCATACCAGCGCATCGCCCCCCGCTGTCATTGCCCGCGCAGGCGGGCAATCCAGTACGCACCGGCCGGCATTGCGTCACCTGAGTTTCGACCAAGCGCCCCATTCAGGCCTCTTGGATACTGGATCGCCCGCCTGCGCGGGCGATGACGGTTCGTATGCGGACGCTAGCGTGGTCTCATCACGATGTGCCTCGCTTCACCTGACGAACGGCTTGAGGACGCGCCTCCACCCTCTCGCGGCATGACCTGCCCGAGTGATGCATGTCGCTCGCCCTCCAAAAATTCGAGAGGGCGCAGGGAAGGCCGGGCCCCGACTGAGGCCCGTGGCCCGCCTGCTCAAAAAATGCAGGCGGCAGGTACCACAGGTTCAGCCGGACAGACCCGGCCCTCCCTGCGCGATGGGCTTAACGTCTGCTCCGCGCTCTCCCCGGGGACCGGCTTGTTTGCCCCCGTCACCAGCGCGACATGTGATGTCACGCAGGCTTGGCGCCAGCTTCGGGGCGCCAGGACCACACGGCTTGAACGTCCGCGAGTTGCCAATCGTCCAGCGCACAGCACCTGACAGGCTCGCGGCCACCGCTCCCCGCCTCTACGTATCGTGACGACGCGTACGCCCCTCTGCATGAGGACGGGATGCGCGGATCAAACCATTATTTCGGAAAAATAGCAACAAGAAAGTTTTTGGGGCGAGAACGTTGCTCGATGCGGCGGCGATGCCGGCCCCTAACCGAGGCCACTCGGCCCCCGCGGCGATTTTACCTGTCGTTAGGCACGATGAGATCGCGCCTGGTCATCCGGACGGCCGGTAACACGGCGTGCAACGTGCCATGGCAGAGTTGGAGGAGCACCGCGTGCGCGTGATCGCGTGACGGCATCGACCAACCCTACGCCACGACTGCGCCGATGGCGCCGAACACCCTGGCCTCGACAAGCTCCCATGACCGCTATCTCATCCGCAGCCCGCCCCAAGATGCGCGACCGGCGCGCGCTGCTGATCGGGCTGATCGGGCTCGTGCTCTACAACGGCGCCTATCTCGTGGCCTGGGCGCTGTCCTCGCCGCAGCCGGCGTTTGGTGACTTCCTCGGCCTGTGGTCGTTCGGCAAGTATGCCGCGCTGTCTGGCGCCGGCATCTACGATCCTGTCGCGCTCGCGCGCTACCAGCAGGCGCTGGATCCCTCCCTCGGCGGCGGCGGATTTCCCTATCCTTACCCGCCGACCTTCCTGCTGGCGTTGATCCCGCTGGGAATGCTGGCGCTGCCTGTCGCCTATGTGTGCTGGATCTCGGTGACGTTCGCGCTGTATGGCCTGGCGACCCTCGGCCGCGACTGGCGCTCGCTGTCGGGCCTTGCGCTGCTCGCCGCGCCGACGACGCTGATCAACGCGATCACCGGCCAGAACGGTTTTCTCTCGGCGGCCTTGCTGATCGGCGGACTGCGCCTGCTCGCGCGCCATCCTGTCATTGCCGGCGTCCTGCTCGGCCTGCTCGCCTACAAGCCGCAATTCGTGCTGTTGATGCCGGTCGTGCTGCTGGCGTCGCGCAACTGGCGCGCCATCCTCTCGGCCATCGCCACGACCGTGATCGTCGTGATCATCACCAGCGCTGCGCTCGATCCGTGGATCTGGCTCGAATGGATCGTGAAGTTTCCGAGCTATCAGACGCAATTGCAGGCCAACCAGCCCAGCCTCGACCACATGATGCCGACCGTCATAGCGGGCCTGCACGCGCTCGGCGCGCCGCCGCCGATCGGCTACCTGGTTCAGCTCCTGTTGTCCTGCTGCATCGTCGTGATGGTCTGGGATGCGTGGCGACGCGGCTCAACGCAGCAGGCGATCGCGCTGGTCGCGGTCGGCAGCATCATCGCCACGCCCTATGCGATGATCTACGACATGCCGATGGTGGCGGCGGGGATCGCGATCCATTGGAAGGCGCGGTCTGATAGGGGCGAGCCGGTCGCAGCGCTGGAGATCGGCCTCGTGATCGCGCTGGGGGCCTGCCTGCTCGCCATGATCGGGCACTCCGTGCCGCTCGCGGCGGCCATGCTGCTGGTGCTGCTGGCGTTGAGCATCGCCGGTGTGTTCGACCGCTCCGGCAGACGGCTGCCTCCGCTGAACGTCGCGCCGCCGGCGGCGGGCTGATTGCTCTCGGTGCAATCGATCGGATGACGATGCGTGATCGTCCGCGCTAAAGCAGCGGCAGAGATCCCGATCAGCAAACCAGTCATGCCGCACACTTCGTCCCTGCTCGCCTTCGCGCTCGTTTCGTTCGGCATGGTGCTGACGCCCGGGCCGAACATGATCTATCTGATCTCGCGCTCGATCACCCAGGGCCACGCCGCCGGCCTGATCTCGCTTGGCGGCGTTGCCGTCGGTTTCCTAGTCTACATGCTGGCGGCGGCGTTCGGCATCACGGCGCTGCTGTTTGCCGTGCCGTTCGCCTACGACGCGTTGCGCCTCGCCGGGGCGGCCTACCTGCTTTATCTCGCCTGGCAGGCGGTGAAGCCCGGCGGACGCTCGCCGTTCGAGGTGAGGAAGCTCGCCATCGACAGCCCGCGCCGGCTGTTCCTGATGGGGCTCGTTACCAATCTGCTGAACCCGAAGATCGCGATGCTGTATCTGGCGCTGCTGCCCCAGTTCATCGATCCCGCTGTCGGCAGCGTGCTGACGCAGTCGGTGGTGCTCGGCGCGATCCAGATCGTGATCAGCGTCAGCGTCAACGCCATGATCGCCATGGCGGCGGGATCGATCGCGCTGTTCCTGGCGACACGGCCGAACTGGGCGCTGGTGCAGCGCTATCTGATGGGCACGGTGCTCGCGGGACTTGCGGTGCGGATGGCGCTGGAGGCGCGGCGGGGCTGATTTCCATCGGCTCCCCCGCCTTGTCCGTCGAAGCTCCCTTGGGCGACGGCGGATGCGGGGAGGTCGGCTCACGCGCCAGCGTGAGACGGGGCGGGGCATGTTCTCGCTAGAGCGATACTGCCCGTGTGGCTCCCCTCCCCAGCCCTCCCCGCAAGCGGGAGAGGGAGCGCACCGCTGGCGCGGAAAACAGCGTCGCCCATCATCGACAGAGCAGCAGTCATCAATCCAGCTTCGCCTCCATGCCGCGCTTCACGGCGGGGCGGGCCATCAGGGTATCGTACCAGCGCTTGACGTGGGGGAAGTCGGCCAGATCGACCTTGTGGCGCGGGTGGCGCCAGGCCCAGCCGAGGATGGCGAAGTCGGCGATCGAGAGCGCGCCGGCGACGAACTCGTGCTGCGCCAGCCGGCGGTCGAGCACGCCATAGAGCCGGACCGTCTCGGCCATGTAGCGCTTGAGGCCGTAGGCGCGGTCCTGTTCGTTCTCCAGCGCGATGAAATGGTGCACCTGGCCGGGCATCGGGCCGAAACCGCCCATCTGCCACATCAGCCATTCATAGACCGGGATCCGCTCGGCGAGGGATCTCGGCAGGAACTGGCCGGTCTTCTCAGCCAGATAGAGCAGGATCGCGCCGGATTCGAACACGCTGACCGGCTTGCCGTCGGGGCCGTCGGGGTCGACGATCGCCGGGATCTTGTTGTTGGGGCTGATCGCCAGGAATGCCGGCGCCATCTGGGCGCCCTTGGTGATGTCGACCGGGACGACGCGGTATGGCAGCCCCATCTCTTCCAGCGCGACCGAGATTTTGCGCCCGTTCGGGGTGTTCCAGGTGTACAGCTCGATCGTCATGCGGGGCATCCTTCCCAATCGTCCTTGCTTGGTCGCGGGCTCCCATTAGCTCGAAACTGCATCCGGCTTCAAACGTACCGTTGTTGATGGGACATCGTGGCGGCTGGTCTCCGCCGCCCGCCCCCGATAGATTGCGCCACCCAAGAATCCACCCTCAGGGGAAACGCCGTGTCCAAATCCGCCTCCCGTGCCCGCCTCCTCGAGATCATCCGCAGGCGCTCGTTCGGCCGTGGCGAGGTCACGCTGGCCTCCGGCCGCAAGAGCGATTTCTATTTCAACCTGAAGCCGACCATGATGGACCCGGAGGGCGCCACGTTGCTCGCCGAGCTCACCTATGAGGCGCTGAAGGACGAAGGCTTCGACTATATCGGCGGCCTGGAGATGGGCGCGGTGCCGCTGGCCGGCGCGATCGCCCAGATCTCCTGGATCAAGGGCCATCCGATCGCGGCCTTCTTTGTGCGCAAGAAGCCGAAGGAACACGGCGCCAAGCTCGCGATCGAGGGCCTGACCCGGGACGAGACCCTGGCCGGCAAGCGCATCGTCGTGGTCGAGGACGTCACCACCACCGGCGGCTCGGCGATGAAGGCGGTGGAAACCCTGCGCGAGGCCGGCGCCGAGGTGGCGCTGGTGTTCACGATGGTGGACCGCGAGGAAGGTGCCGCCGAGACCTTCGCCAAGGCCGGCCT
Source organism: Bradyrhizobium oligotrophicum (assembly GCA_050641875.1). Classification (GTDB taxonomy): domain Bacteria; phylum Pseudomonadota; class Alphaproteobacteria; order Rhizobiales; family Xanthobacteraceae; genus Bradyrhizobium; species Bradyrhizobium oligotrophicum_B. Next base: position 2,674,040 of record CP192619.1, on the reverse strand, counting down.
GCCGTTCCAGGCGCTCTACAAGGCGCACGAATTCCTCTGAGGCGCTGGCGCGCGGCGCAATTCGCCGCCCGCGGATACCGCTCATTTACCAACACCCGTTAAGGTTACCGCAAAGCTGATGGCGCCATGCCTTGGGCAGGGCGCGTTCGATCGCACATGATCGAGCGGCGCGCATTGCCACGTCACGGCGTGGCTTTGCGGTGAAGATCCTGGCGATGGAGCGGGCGTTGCGTAGCGTATTGTCGTTTCGGCGGAGGTCCCGCCACGTCGCTGTCGCGGCGACGATCGGCCTCGTCGCGGCCGGCGCGCTGGCGCCGCGGATGGCGTCGGCCCAGGGCCTGTTCGACTTCCTGTTCGGCGGCTTCAACAAGCCGCAATCGCAGCGGCCGGCGCAGGGCGGCTTCTTCGCCGATCCGTTCGGCACCAATCCGCAAGCCGCCCCCCAGCCGCGCGTCTCGAGCGGATCGGGCGCGGCGTTCTGTGTGCGCACCTGCGACGGGCGTTATTTCCCGTTGACGCGCGGCCTCGCCTCGCCGGTGCAGATGTGCCAGGCGTTCTGCCCGGCGAGCCCGACCAAGGTTTATTTCGGCTCCAACATCGACTACGCCACGGCGGCGAATGGCGAACGCTATGCCGACAGCGAGACCGCCTTCGCCTATCGCCAGGCACTGCGCGCCGATTGCACCTGCAACGGCCGCGATCCGGCCGGGCTCGCGCCGATCGACCTCTCGCTCGACACCTCGCTGCGCCCCGGCGACGTCGTCGCCACCAGCGACGGCCTCGTCGCCTATTCGGGCACGCGCGGCAGCGGCGGCCAGCCGGCGGATTTCAAGCCGGTCGCATCCTATCCCGGCTTGAACTCGGACATGCGGGCGCGGCTGAGCGAGATGAAGGTCGCGCCGGTGCGCGCGGAAATGCTGGCGGCCGACGCGCTGGCCGCGGCGCCACCGCCCGAGGCGAATGCGAGCGTCGCGCCGCCGATGACGATCGCGCCGAAGTCCGCCACCGGCCGCGCGAAGCGCGCCGATGTGAATTGAGAGGCGGCAAGGACCCGCCGCACGACGACCCGCGCGCACACGACGGCCCTCGAGAGTCCGGGTTCACTCCCCGGGGTATGACGCCGGAAATCTCAGCGCGCGACGATCACGCCGATGACGTTCGGCGCTTCCAGATATTTCTCCTCAATCGCCGCCCGCGCGGCGGCGCGGTTGTCCGGCGTCAGCAGGCCGCGTTTCTCGGCCAGGATCATCCAGCAGAAGCCCCACCAGTCGGTCAGCATGCCCTCGTCGTCGACCAGGTCGTAGCCCTGCTCGGCGGCGAAGATCCGCGCGCGTGCCTCGTCCAGACCGTCGAGGAAGGTGTGGTCGGTGGCCGAGAACAGGTCGTCGGAAATGTCGTCGGTGGTGTAGCCCCAGACCGACATGCACACCGCGTTGAACGCGCGGTCGATCTGGTCGTCGTCGACGGCCCGCCGCCGCGCCGTCTTGTGCAGCCGCGTGAGGCTGCGCGCGAAATCGGCAATGCGGGTCAAGGCCAGGGGATCGAAGGCGATATTGGACATGGGTGTCCTCGCGAGATGCACTGATGCCGGGGGCTGGCGGATCGAATCGCTGTAGGAATAACGATCGCTTGCTAAATTGTTCTTAATTTGTTCTGCGCTGTTTGTCCATCCCCCTTCGACGGGCGCCCATGCTGTTGCAGTCCATCACCGGTGAGTCCGGGCCGCCCCGAACAAACATTCTGGACCGCTGCTGCGCAGGTGCAGCAAGCGAATCCGCGTTCCGATGTCGGAACCCGGCCTGAACTTTGCATCATTTTCCATCACCTTGCTGTGCGGACCAGCCTTTCCCCGGGTTTCGGACCGCGCGCAACCATCGTATGCTTTTACCGGTTCCTCGTAGCATCACAGGTTTCCAAGGTGACAGATCAGCCGTCCCAGCGCAGCTTCGTAAGCACCGGCCAGCCCGTCGACGAATTGGCGGTCGCTGAGATCAAGAGCGACATCCTGGCCAAGCTTCGGCTCGCCATCGGCAAGGAGGCGAGCCAGGCGACGCAGCAGGACTGGTATCATGCCGCGGCGCTGACCTTGCGCGATCGCATCGTGCATCGCTGGCTGACGGCGGACAAAGAGAGCTACGATGCGGGGCGCAAGCGCGTCTATTATCTCAGCCTCGAATTCCTGATCGGCCGTCTCTTCACCGACGCGCTCAACAACATGGGCCTGATGAAGGTGTTCGAGACTGCGCTCGGCGATCTCGGCGTCGGCCTGATGGATTTGCGCAAATGCGAGCCGGATGCCGCGCTCGGCAATGGCGGCCTGGGACGACTGGCGGCGTGCTTCATGGAGAGCATGTCGACCTTGCAGATCCCGGCGATCGGCTACGGCATCCGCTATGATTTCGGCCTGTTCCGCCAGGTCATCGTCGACGGCTGGCAGCACGAATATCCCGACGTCTGGCTGTCGTTCGGCAATCCCTGGGAGTTCCAGCGCCCCGAGGTGGTCTATCACGTCCATTTCGGCGGCGGCGTCGAGCATATCGACGACAAGGGCCGCGACCGTGCGATCTGGCACCCCGGCGAGACCGTGCAGGCGGTCGCCTACGACACGCCGATCGTCGGCTGGCGCGGCCAGCATGTGAATGCGCTCAGGCTGTGGTCGGCGCGCTCGCCCGACCCGCTGAAGCTCGACGTGTTCAACTCCGGCGACTATCTCGGCGCCTCGGCAGAAGAAGCGCGCGCCGAGGCGATCTGCAAATTCCTGTATCCGAACGACGAGAGCCCGGCGGGCCGCGAGCTGCGGCTGCGCCAAGAATATTTCTTCGTCTCGGCCTCGCTGCAGGATCTCGTCAAGCGCCATCTCGGCTCCGACGGCCAGCTGCGCAGCCTGGCGCAGAAGGCCGCGGTGCAGCTCAACGACACGCATCCCTCGCTCGCCGTGGCCGAGCTGATGCGGATCCTGGTCGACCTGCACAATTTCCGCTGGGACGAGGCGTGGAAGATCACCATCGCGACCTTGTCCTACACCAACCACACGCTGCTGCCCGAAGCGCTCGAGACCTGGCCGGTCGAGCTGTTCGAGCGGCTGCTGCCGCGGCATCTCGAGATCATCTACCGCATCAATGCGCAGCATCTCGCACTCGCAGAGGAGCGCGCGCCGGGTGACATCGACTATCGCGCCTCGGTGTCGCTGATCGACGAGAAGAGCGGCCGCCGCGTGCGCATGGGCCAGCTCGCCTTCGTCGGCTCGCACCGCATCAACGGCGTCTCGGCGATGCATTCCGACCTGATGAAGGAGACCGTGTTCCACGATCTCAACCATCTCTATCCAGGCCGCATCACCAACAAGACCAACGGCATCACCTTCCGGCGCTGGCTGACGCTCGCCAATCCGAAGCTGACGAACCTGTTGTGCGAGGCCTGCGGCGACGCCGTCGTCGACGATCCGACGCTGCTCTCGAGCCTCGAGAGCTACGTTGCCGACGCCGGCTTCCACCAGAAGTTCCGCGCCGTGAAGCACCACAACAAGGTGCAGCTGGCGCGTCTGATCGGCGAGCGCATGAACGTGCGCCTCGACCCGGGCGCGCTGTTCGACGTGCAGATCAAACGCATCCACGAATACAAGCGTCAGCTCTTGAACATTCTCGAAGCGGTGGCGCTGTATCTGGACATCAAGGACGACCCGCAAGCCAACTGGGTGCCGCGGGTGAAAATCTTCGCCGGCAAGGCTGCGGCGAGCTACCGCTATGCCAAGCTGATCATCAAGCTGATCAACGACGTCGCCGAGGTCGTCAACAATGATCCGGCGATCGGCGGCAAGCTGAAGGTCGTGTTCATGGCCGACTACAATGTCAGCCTGGCGGAAACGATCATTCCTGCGGCCGACCTGTCCGAGCAGATCTCGACCGCCGGCATGGAGGCTTCCGGCACCGGCAACATGAAGCTGGCGCTGAACGGCGCCCTTACCATCGGCACGCTGGACGGCGCCAACATCGAGATCCGCGACAATGTCGGCGCCGACAACATCGCGATCTTCGGCATGGAGGCCGACGAGGTCATGCTTCGCCGCAAGCAGGGACTGGACGCCACCGATGTGGTGCGCCGGTCACCGCGGCTGGCGCGCGCCATCGACGCGATCGCGACCGGCGCGTTCTCGCCGGACGAGCCCGGCCGGTTCGAGCCGATCGCCCATGCGCTGCGCCATCTCGACCACTACATGGTCTCGGCGGATTTCGATTCCTATTACGAGGCCCAGCGCGGCATCGATGCACGCTGGCAGACGACGCCGGCCTGGACCCGCGCCTCGATCCTCAACGTCGCGCGCATGGCGTGGTTCTCCTCCGACCGCACCATCCGCGAATATGCCGACGACATCTGGAACGTGCCGGTCGGACCCGTCGTGACGGTATCGCCACATGCGCAGCGGGCGTGAGGGCCACCTCTCGCGCATCTTCAATGACCTGTGAGGTTATTGCCGGCACCTGCAATTGCTTTTCACCTGACGGCCATCATACGATGATCGTCAGGAGAAGCGCATGATCGACACGCCGCCCGTTCACCTGTTCGACGAGGCCACCCGCGTCACCGCCGGCGACAGCCGCTGGCAGGGAAGGACCAGCCCGGATTACTGGGCTTTCGTCGGCCCGTTTGGCGGCGTCACGGCGGCGACCGTGCTGCGCGCGTTGATCCAGCATCCGCAGATCCAGGGCGATCCGCTGGCGGTGACGGTCAACTACTGCGCGCCGATCGCGGAGGGACCGTTCGATCTCGACGTGCGGCTGGTGAAGGCCAATCGCTCGTCGCAGCACTGGTGCGTGGAGCTGAGCCAGGGCGATGCGGACGCGGCGACGCTCGCCACCGCCGTGTTCGCCGAGCGCCGGCCGTCATGGTCGCATCAGCCGGCCGTCAAGCCGGAGGCGCCGCCGTTCGATCAGGTCAAGCGCCATCCGGACACGAACATGTCATGGACCAGGCAGTACGACTTCCGTTTCGTTGAGGGACGCCCCGCGTTCGTCGCATCAGCGACGGGCGTACCGCACAGCAGCTATTCGCGGCTGTGGATCTCCGACCGCAAGCCGCGCAAACTCGACTGCCTCTCGCTGCTGTCGATGTCGGATGCGTTCTTCGGCCGCGTGTTCCACGCCCGCGGCGAGCTGGTGCCGTTCGGCACGGTGTCGCTGACGACCTATTTCCACGTCAGCCGGGAGGAGCTCGCGGCCGAGGACATCACGCACGTGCTCGCCACAGCCGACGCCAAGGTGTTCAACAGAAGCTATGGCGATCAGCACGGCGAGCTGTGGTCGCCCTCGGGCCGGCTGCTCGCGACGACGACGCAGATCGCGTATTTCAAGGCGTGAGACGGACTAAAGGCGCCGCACTAAAGGTGTCGTCCCGGCCTTGAGCCGGGACCCATAACCACCGTCCCACGTTTTGCGAACGCTGGAGCTGCCTGCACCCTTTTACCACGCCATCCTGTGGTTATGGGTCCCGGCGTTCGCCGGGACGACAGCGGTGGGTGTGGCGCGACCTCGGCCGCTCTGCGCATTGGCAGAGAGGCGAAGGGTCAGTCGCAATGCGGCTGACCCTTGAGCCAGCTACTCCGCCGCCAGCTTGAGGTCCGGCGCGGCGTTACGGACCTCGGCGTCGACCTGGGCTTCGAACTTGGCAAAATTCTTCTGGAACATGCCGACCAGCGCGCGCGCAGTCTTGTCGAACTCGGCCTTGTCCTTCCAGGTGTTGACCGGGTCGAGGATCTCGCTCGGCACGCCCGGCAGGGCGGTCGGCACCGCGAAGCCGAAATATTTGTCGGTGCGGAACTCGACGTTGCGCAAGGAGCCGTCGAGCGCCGCCGTCAGCAGCGCACGCGTCACCTTGATGGGCATGCGCGAGCCCGTGCCGTACTTGCCGCCGGTCCAGCCGGTATTGACCAGCCAGCAGTCGACATTGTGCTCGGCGATCAGCTGCCGCAGCATGTTGCCGTAGACCGACGGATCGAGCGGCAGGAACGGCGAGCCGAAGCAGGTCGAGAATTCCGGCTGCGGCTCGTTGCCGAGACCGCGCTCGGTGCCGGCAACCTTGGCGGTGTAGCCGGACAGGAAGTGATACATCGCCTGCGCCGGCGAGAGCTTGGCGATCGGCGGCAGCACGCCGAAGGCGTCGGCGGCGAGCATCACGACGTTCTTCGGATGCGGCGCGCGGCCCGTGCGCGAGGCGTTCGGAATGAAGTCGAGCGGATAGGCCGAGCGGGTGTTCTCGGTCTTGGAGCCGTCGTCGAAATCGGGAACGCGGGTGTCCTCGTCGAGCACCACGTTCTCGAGCACGGCGCCGAAGCGGGTCGACGCCGCGAAGATCTGCGGCTCGGCTTCCTTCGACAGCTTGATGCACTTGGCGTAGCAGCCGCCCTCGAAGTTGAACACGCCGGACGGGCCCCAGCCATGCTCGTCGTCGCCGATCAGCGTGCGGTTCGGATCGGCCGACAGCGTCGTCTTGCCGGTGCCGGACAGGCCGAAGAAGATCGCGGTGTCGCCGTTCGGGCCGACATTCGCCGAGCAGTGCATCGGCATCACGCCGCGCTCGGGCAGGTAGTAGTTGAGCGTCGTGAACACGCTCTTCTTCATCTCGCCGGCATAATAAGACCCGCCGATCAGGACGATCTTGCGGGCGAAATCGATGGCGACGACGTTCTGCGAGCGCACGCCATGACGTTTCGGATCGGCGCGGAAGCTCGGCATGTCGATGATCGTGAGCTCCGGCACGAAGGTGTCGAGCTCGATCTTCTCGGGGCGGATCAGCAGCGTGCGGATGAACAGCGAGTGCCAGGCGAGCTCGGTGAAGACGCGCGTCTTGATGCGGAAGGTGGGATCGGCGCCGCCATAGAGATCCTGCGCGAACAGGGTCTTGCCTTCGGCGTGCTTGATGAAATCCTGATGCAGCGCCTCGAACTGCTCGGGCGTGATCGCCTGGTTGCCGGCCCACCACATCTTTTCGGTGGAGGCGTCGCGCACCGTGAACTTGTCCTTCGGACTGCGACCGGTGAACTCGCCAGTATCCGCGCACAGCGCCCCGTCGGCCGACAGCACCGCCTCGCCCGCCGCCAGCGAATACTGATAGAGCTGGGGAGCGCCGAGATTCCAGTGCACCTGCTTGAGGTTCTTTAAGCCGAACTTGTCGGCGCCGAAGGCGCCGTTGCGAATACCCGTCTCTTGCACGAAGATCCCTCCTGAGAGCCCGCATCTGTTGCGCGCTGTCGCGCGCGTTGCGCGGTGACCGTTGCCGTCACATCGCCTTATCGAAGCGCGGTCGCCGACCTAATACTGATCAACGCTGGTCTTGCCAAGACGATCCGGCCTAATTGGTTATTGGCGCCCCGTGATGCACGTAGCTCATCTTTTGCCGTGCCATGCACATTCCAGCAGCAGCCGCCTGCGTCTGCGCCGATGCTGCAACGCAACAGATATATCAGCGCGGTTGGCTTTCACGAGAACGACGAACGATGCTCGAGATCGACGGATTCGCGCAGGCAAACGAAGACCAAGCGACGAACCAGGCATCCGGTAACGCCTGTCGCAGCGCCTCGCTGCAACCGAACAAAAACACCGCCCGCCGACGGAATGTGTCGATGATCAGCCGTGTCGTCGCCACGCCCGATCTCCGGCTTCCATTCACGATTGCCTCGCGCTTTCGGGATCACATCATTCGATTCTCCCGTCCGCGACGTCAACGAGCTCACTCGCGCTCACGCCATGGAGTTTGCGCGGCGCTCACCCTCTGCTGGACAGGGAGCGTGCACGTCGAGATTCACCACTACGTTCATGTGTGAACTTCGCCGTCTTTCGTCGCAGGAGGATGAGCACAGCCATCAAAGCGCGATCGAACTACACCTCACTTCGCGCGGGCCTCGTCGGCAAGCCTCACCAGCATCTTGCGCAACGTCCCGGGCGTGGTCACGCGCTCGGGAAACGCGAGCCGTAGCGTCCTGCCGTCGGCCATCAGATCCAATCCCTCCGGGTCACAGCCGCTACACCGCCACTCCGCGGCTTCAGCGCCGAGCAGCTTCGTCGCGTAGAGGGCGAGCGCCTCGCGGTGATCTTCGTTCATATGATCGACGGCGCCCTGCTCTGCCAGAATCAGTTCGTCAGCATCGGCCATATCCGTGAGAAACTGCTCGGGCTTGAGATCGACGATGCGGCCGAATCCGGCGACGAGATGTGCGCCTGAGGGACGAATCACGAAGAACGAGAAGTCGGCAAAATCCGCATAGTCCGCTGCGGACGGATGCGCATTGAGATACCGACGGCGCAGCATCTCGCGATTGTCGTCGGTGGCCAGCTCGGCCTTGCCCGACAGCATGATGCGAGCTCCCTCGAGCGGATCGCCCGGCGCCCGTTCATCGAGCATCAGCGATACGCGCGAATCGGCAAGTACATTCCTGGTGTGCACAGCTAATCGTGAGATCAAGATGATCGGAGCACCATCGGACGCGGTGGCGACGTTGACGAGGGAGCAGTAGGGATCGCCCGAACCGACCATCAAGGTCGCAAGGGCGCCCTGCCGGCTTCGGCGCAGCAGGGAATGCGTCACGCGGTTAGGGTTAAAGCTCGCAGACATCGTCTTTCCCTCGTCCATGCAGTTGCAATGAAGGCCTTTTTTCGGCTAAACGGGCCACAAACTTGGGCGCGGCACAAGACTTTGCCATGGTATTTGTGGAACTCGGTCACACTTCAGCCCAGCTTGCATTGCTCGTTGACCATGTTCGAAGCCCAAATACGCGGCCCTTATCTTGATTCTCGAAGTCTCGGCGTAACCAGACTCTGAAAGCAGGCTCATGCCCACAATCGCCTTGGTCGATGACGACCGCAACATTCTGACATCCGTCTCCATCGCGCTTGAGGCCGAGGGTTATCGGATCATGACCTATACCGATGGTGCGTCGGCGCTCGACGGTTTTCGGACCAGCCAGCCTGATCTCGCCATCCTCGACATCAAGATGCCGCGCATGGACGGCATGGAGACGTTGCGGCGGCTGCGTCAGAAGTCCGACCTGCCGGTGATCTTCCTCACCTCCAAGGACGAGGAGATCGACGAGCTGTTCGGCCTGAAGATGGGCGCGGACGACTTCATCCGCAAACCGTTCTCGCAGCGCCTGCTGGTGGAGCGCGTCAAGGCCGTGCTGCGCCGCTCGCAGCCGAAGGATCCGACGGCGCTGCCGAAGGAGAACGACGCCAAGGCGCTCGATCGCGGCCTGCTGCGCATGGATCCGGAGCGGCACACCTGCACCTGGAAAAACGAGCCGGTCACGCTGACCGTCACCGAGTTCCTGATCCTGCAGGCGCTGGCGCAGCGTCCGGGCGTGGTCAAGAGCCGCAATGCGCTCATGGACGCGGCCTATGACGACCAGGTCTATGTCGACGACCGCACCATCGACAGCCACATCAAGCGGCTGCGCAAGAAGTTCAAGATGGTCGACGAGGAGTTCGAGATGATCGAGACCCTCTACGGCGTCGGCTATCGCTTCAAGGAAACCTGAAGCCAAGGCACTGAGGCCAAGGCCCTCGAGCAAGGGACCTGAAGCATTGCCTTGCGCGACGTCATGCGAAATTGCGCGCTGACGTCGCGGTCTCGATTGGATAGGCTACGCCTCCTGCGCGTTTGTCCGAGCGCAGATGCCGGAACGGGGCCATTGTTGCGGCGAATTCGGGTGCGGCAAGTCGAGTTCTCACGGGAATTCGCCGCACAACCCCTACGAAATTCGGAATCGGAGCACTCACATTGCTCGATCGCACGCAGCTTGACCCAGCCGTGAATGCCCACGACGCCGCGGCGACGATCACGTCCGAGGCGGCGGACGAGACCCCGAAGGTCTCCGGCTGGCAGCGTCCGCTGAGCTGGCTCCGCCGCGCCGGACAGTTCCTGTTCGCGCTGTCGTTCTCGAGCCTCACCCGCCGCATCGTCTCGCTGAACATCGCCGGCCTGCTCGCACTGGTTGCAAGCATTCTGTATCTGTCGCAGTTCCGCGCCGGCCTGATCGATGCCCGCGCGCAGAGCCTCCTGGTGCAGGCCGAGATCATCGCCGGCGCCATCGCCGCCTCGGCCACGGTGCAGACCAACACCATCACCATCGATCCCGAGCGCCTGCTCGATCTCAAGCCCGGCGAGAGCTACGGCGCGCCGGACGAATATTCGCCGCTCGATTTCCCGATCAATCCGGAACGCGTCGCGCCGGTGCTGCGCACGCTGATCTCGCCGACCAAGACCCGCGCGCGCATCTACGATCCGAATGGCGGGCTGCTGCTCGACAGCCGCAACCTGGAGAACGTGCTGCGCTTCGACCTGCCGCCGCCGTCGAGCGAGAAGCCCGGCTTCGTCGAGCGCGCGCTGATCTCGGTGCGCACCTGGCTCAATCGCGGCGACCTGCCGCTGTACCGGGAATATGGCCCCGAGAACGGCAACGGTTACGAGGAAGTCGCCGACGCGCTGAAGGGCCAGAAGCGCAGCATGGTCCGGGTCAACTCGCGCGGCGAAGTGATCGTCTCGGTCGCGGTGTCGGTGCAGCGCTCGCGCACCATCCACGGCGCCCTGATGCTGTCGACGCAGGGCGACGACATCGACCAGATGGTCACCGCCGAGCGCCTCGCGATCCTCAAGGTCGGCGGCGTCGCGTCCGCGGTCATGATCGTGCTGTCGCTGCTGCTCGCCAGCACCATCGCCGGTCCGGTGCGACGGCTGGCCGACAGTGCCGAGCGCGTCCGCCGCCGCATCAAGACCCGCGTCGAGATCCCCGACTTCACCCGCCGCCGCGACGAGATCGGCCATCTCTCGGGCGCGCTGCGCGACATGACGGACGCGCTCTACAACCGCATCGAGGCGATCGAGATGTTCGCCGCCGACGTGGCGCACGAGCTGAAGAACCCGCTGACATCGCTGCGCTCGGCGGTCGAGACGCTGCCGCTGGCGCGCAACGACAACAGCCGCGCCCGCCTGCTCGCGGTGATCGAGCACGACGTGAAGCGGCTCGACCGGCTGATCTCTGACATTTCCGACGCCAGCCGGCTCGATGCCGAGCTGCAGCGCCAGGACATGACCCTGGTCGATCTCCGCCGCCTGCTGAACACGCTGACCTCGGTCGCCAACGAGACCAAACTCGGCACCGACGTCACCGTCGAGGTCCGCTTCGAGGGCCGCGGCGCCAACGACACCTTCTCGGTGCCCGGTCATGATTCGCGACTCGGCCAGGTGATCTCCAACCTTCTGTCGAACGCGCAATCGTTCTCCGCGGCCGGCGGCAAGGTGCGCATCACCTGCCGGCGCGTGCGCTCGGAGATCGAGATCACCGTCGATGATGACGGCCCCGGCATTCGCGAGGACGCCCTGCAGCGCATCTTCGAGCGGTTCTATACCGACCGGCCCCACCAGGGCTTTGGCCAGAATTCCGGCCTGGGCCTGTCGATCTCCAAGCAGATCATCGACGCCCATGGCGGGCAGATCTGGGCCGAGAACCGACCCGGCCCTGTTGACGCCGACGGACATCCGACCTCGGCCGGGGCTCGCTTCATCGTCCGGCTGCCGGCGTCGTGACGAACGAAAGCGGCGAGCGTCCATGCGTCTGCCGTCCAGGTGGGGGAGCAGGCCGTCCTGATCCGGGGTCCTTCCGGTTCCGGCAAATCCCGACTCGCCTTCGATCTGATCCTCGCCGGACGCGCGGGACAGCTGCCGCCAACGATGCTGGTGGGCGACGACCGTGTTCATCTCGCCACACGCAGCGGGGAAATGTGGGTGAGCCCCGCGCCCGCCCTGGCCGGGCTGATCGAGATCCGCGGCCTAGGAATTCGCGCCTGCGACCATGTGTCGGAGGCGAAACTTGGGCTTGTGGTTGACCTGATGGCCGAGGACGCTGCCCGCCTGCCGAACGCCGAATCGCTTCGGATTCACCTCAACGGTATCGAATTGCCACGGATACCCGTCGGGCCGGGTTTTTTACCCTTCCCGATGGTTGTAGCAGCACTTATCACCACTCAGACTTTCATGTTCCGGTAATCTTTCGGCCGATTGTGTGGAGCAAATTGGTAACCATATCAGCCCCACTATCGCGACCGATTAGACCGCCGCCAGCTCCCATTCTGTATGCCAGAATCCGGGAGACTTCGCGAATATGCCCTCTTGCGCGGGGGCTCCGGATGGTCAAAGTGGCGCGTTCGTGCGGTGCACCCAAGGCGCCCGCGAGGAGTATCCGATGATTGGCCTGGTACTGGTGACCCATGGGCGCCTCGCCGACGAGTTCAGGGCGGCGCTGGAACACGTCATGGGTCCTCAAAAACAAATCGAAGCGGTCACGATTGGCGCCGACGATGATTCCGATCTCTGTCGCAGCGACATCATCGAAGCCGTGAACCGCGTCGACACCGGCGACGGTGTCGCCATTCTGACCGACATGTTCGGCGGCACGCCGTCGAACCTTGCGATCTCCTGCATGAGCCGGCCCAAGGTCGAGGTGCTCGCGGGCATCAACCTGCCCATGCTGGTGAAGCTCGCCAAGGTGCGCGAGGAGCGCTCGCTGCCGGACGCCATCGCCATGGCGCAGGAGGCGGGACGCAAATACGTCACCATCGCCAGCCGCGTGCTCGCCGGCAAATGAGCGACGAGGATGCTCCGCAGGATCAACGTCGCCGGCCCGGCCGTTCCTGCCGGAGCCATCTCGCGAGAGTTGCTGATCACCAACAAGCGCGGCCTGCATGCGCGGGCCTCCGCGAAATTCGTGCAGATGGTCGAGAAGTTCCAGGCCGAGGTCTGGGTGACGCGCGGCGGCGAGACCGTCGGCGGCCGCTCGATCATGGGCCTGATGATGCTGGCGGCGGCGCCGGGAACCAAGATCCTGGTCTCCGCCACCGGCCCCGAGGCCGAGGCCGCGCTGCAGGCGATCACCGATCTTGTGAACGAAAAGTTCCACGAAGAAGGCGTGTGAGGGGCTCGCGAAACGCGCTTCGCCTGCCGCAATGGGGCGTTCTACCCCATGTGCACCGATCCTCGCATAGCGACGCGGTAAGGATGGCATTGTCCAATAGCGCTATTCGGCTGAGCGAGGCAGAGCTGCGAGCCGTGGCTGAATACGCAGCCGTCTCTGCACTTCCCGCGCTGGCGATCTTCGAATGCGACCGACCGGATGATCTTCGCGCACGAGCCGCAATACAGGCCGCCCGAAGCTTTGCGAGCGGCGAAAGTCGGAGCAAATCCCTACGGGATAGCGCGTGGGCGGCGCAGCGGGCGGCAATCGAAGCCCGCGATGAAGGGTTGCGCGCGGCCTACGAGGCCGCTCGCGCGGCCCTCGCCGCGGCGGGCGCGGGCTTCCTTCATCCCCTCGCGAACCCTTCCCAGGTCAAGCACATCCTCGGAGCTGCCGGCCACGCTGCGCGAGCTTTCGAAATCTCGGCCGGAGACGTTCCCGCCGTCGGCGCTGACTACCTCGCGCGATCGCGGCTTCTTGCTTCTCGAGAGGTCGTGGACGTCCTCAGGCGTTATCCTGGTCCACCGCCCGGCGGAGGCCGGGTCGGAGAGCTGACCCGCCAGCTCGATACCCTGCTCAGGTGATCGGGAGGCCTCGCGCGCTGGAGCGCTTGGCCGGGACGACAGCGGAGCTATCCTCCCGGTCCCTGAATATACACCTTCCAAACGATTGCAGGGCCCGCCTGGCCGTGGAAGAAGCGCTGGGTGGTCATCACCAGCGGCTCGGCTTTCGGCGCCTCCTTGGCCATCCAGGCCTCGCAGGCCGCGACCCGGTTGTCGGTGGTGTCGCAGATACCGATGAACCCCTCGCGCTTGAGGTCCCCCAGCGTGCTCAGGCCGGAACTCCAGGTCTCCTCCGCCGTGTAGGGCACCGTGAACGGCCTCGGGTGGTCCGGGCTGTAGAAGGTCATCGGCGTGTTCATCTCGGAAAAGCCGGCCACGAGCGGCCAGGGCGAGCCGAACCGGGCATGCCAGGCCTTGGTCAGCTCCCGCGCCAGCTCCGAACGGGCGCCGTAGCCGGTGGCGCCGTTCGGATTGGCGGCCATCTCGCGCCGGGCAATCCAGGGCGAGGCGATCAGCGTGAGCAGTGACAGGACGAGCCAGACGGCGGCGAGCCGCGGCAGCATGACCGATCGCAGCCGCAGCGCAGGAATTGCGGCCAGCGCCAGCGGCACCAGGAAGAACAGCGAGATGCCCCAATCGGTCTTCATGTAGATCGTGAAGGCGAGGCCGCCGAGCGGCGGCCCGACGGCAACGATCGCCTGCACCAGCCAGACATTGATCGCCTGGCTCACATTCACGCCGGGATTGGGACCGCCGCGCCAGTTGCGGAAGGCGAATCGCGGCGGCCAGGCCATCACCAGCGCCGCCAGCGCCACCGGCAGAGCGAGCAGCGCCAGATTGTGGCCGACATAGCCGAGCACGAGCTCGGCGGCCCGGCCGCGGTCCGACAGCGAGTAGACGTCGCCGGCGTAGGTGAGCGGGACGAAATCGACCCGCCACAGCCAAACCAGATGCGGGATCATCGCCACCAGCATGGTGACGATCGCGACCCACGGCGCGGGCGACGTCAGGAAGCGCAACCGTTCCGGGTGCAGCAGCGCCGCAAGGCCGATGGCGCCGATCATGGTCAGCACCCAGTATTTGGTCATCAGCGCCGCCGCGCCGGCGAGGCCGAGCCACAGGCCGGAGGCGGCGCTGCGCTTTTCGAACGCGTTGAGATAGGCCAGCACCAGCAGCGGCAGGGTCAGCAGCTGGACCAGGTCGGCGTTGTACTTGAAACCCTTGAAATTGAAGATCGGGTACAGCGCGACCATCACCACGACGAAGAAGGCGCGGCGGCGGTCGACCACCTTGAGGCTGGCGAACCAGACGATGACGAGGCCGCTGCCGTTCACGGCCATCGCCAGCGCATAGGTCGCCCAGTCCTTGACCGGGAACACCGAGAACCACAGCCCGGCAATCCAGCCCGACAGCGGCGGATGCTTGCCGTAGCCGAGCAGGAAGCGGCTGCCCCAGGCATAGGCCTCGGCGACGTCCATGTGGACGTCCTGCGCCGCCTTCAGATTGGTCAGGATCGCGGTCCACAGCACGGCGTGGACGACCACGAAGGCGATGACGACCCAGACCGACGTCGCGGGCGCCGTGGCGCGCGCCACCAGCCAGGCGGAGATGCGCCGCGGTCCGAGGCGGCCGCGCATGCGCGCCGCGAGTGGCGGAAGAGGTACTCGACATCCGCCCTCGGTAGCCTGTTTTGGCGGCGCGGGGAATCAGCTTGCCGTGAAGAAAGCCCTTGGAAATTCAGCAATATGGTTGCTGGTGAGGGGCTTGGGATGCTATCTGCGCGACCCATGACGACCGCCCCCATTCCCAACATCCGCAACTTCTCCATCGTCGCCCATATCGACCATGGAAAGTCCACTTTGGCCGATCGCCTGATCCAGATGACGGGCGGGCTGTCGGACCGCGAGATGGCGGGCAAGGAGCAGGTGCTCGATTCGATGGACATCGAGCGCGAGCGCGGCATCACCATCAAGGCGCAGACCGTGCGCCTGCAATACCGCGCCAAGGACGGCAAGGATTACATCTTCAACCTGATGGACACGCCCGGCCACGTCGACTTCGCCTACGAGGTGTCGCGGTCGCTGGCGGCCTGCGAGGGCTCGCTGCTGGTGGTCGACGCCAGCCAGGGCGTCGAGGCGCAGACGCTCGCCAACGTCTACCAGGCGCTCGACAACAATCACGAGATCGTCCCGGTCCTCAACAAGATCGACCTGCCGGCCGCCGAGCCGGAGAAGATCAAGCAGCAGATCGAGGATGTCATCGGCATCGACGCCTCCGACGCGGTGATGATCTCGGCCAAGACCGGCCTCGGCATTCCCGACGTGCTGGAGGCGATCGTCACCCGCCTGCCGCCGCCGAAGGGCGACCGCGACGCGACCCTGAAGGCGCTGCTGGTCGACAGCTGGTACGACGTCTATCTCGGCGTCGTCGTGCTGGTGCGCATCGTCGACGGCGTCATGAAGAAGGGCCAGCGCGTCCGGATGATGGGCACCGGGGCCGCCTATGACGTCGAGCGCGTCGGCTTCTTCACGCCGAAGATGACGCAAGTGGACGAACTCGGGCCCGGCGAGATCGGCTTCATCACCGCCGCGATCAAGGAAGTGGCCGACACCCGGGTCGGCGACACGATCACCGACGACCGCAAGCCGGTCTCGGAGATGCTGCCCGGCTTCAAGCCGGCCATCCCGGTGGTGTTCTGCGGCCTGTTCCCGGTCGACGCCGACGATTTCGAGACGCTTCGCGCGGCGATGGGCAAGCTCAGGCTGAACGACGCCAGCTTCTCGTTCGAGATGGAGACCTCGGCGGCGCTCGGCTTCGGCTTCCGCTGCGGCTTCCTGGGCCTGCTGCATCTGGAGATCATCCAGGAGCGGCTGTCCCGCGAGTTCGACCTCAACCTGATCGCGACCGCGCCGAGCGTCATCTACAAGATGAAGCTGACCGACGGCGAGGAGATCGAGATCCACAACCCGGTCGACATGCCCGACGTGGTCAAGATCGCCGAGATCCAGGAGCCCTGGATCGAGGCCACGATCCTGACGCCGGACGAGTATCTCGGCAGCGTGCTCAAGCTGTGCCAGGACCGCCGCGGCAATCAGAAGGAGCTCACCTATGTGGGCAGCCGCGCGATGGTCAAATACGACCTGCCGCTGAACGAGGTGGTGTTCGACTTCTACGACCGGCTGAAATCGGTCTCCAAGGGCTACGCCTCGTTCGACTATCACCTGACCGACTACAAGCCGGCCGATCTCGTCAAGATGCAGATCCTCGTCAACAACGAGCCGGTCGATGCGCTGTCGATGCTGGTGCACCGGACCCGCGCCGAGGGCCGCGGCCGCGCCATGGTCGAGAAGATGAAGGACCTGATCCCGCCGCACATGTTCCAGATCCCGATCCAGGCGGCGATCGGCGGCAAGGTGATCGCCCGCGAGACCGTGCGCGCGCTGCGCAAGGACGTCACCGCCAAGTGCTATGGCGGCGACATCACGCGCAAAAGGAAGCTTCTGGAGAAGCAGAAGGAAGGCAAGAAGAAGATGCGGCAGTTCGGCAAGGTCGACATCCCGCAGGAAGCCTTCATCGCCGCGCTCAAGGTGGACAGCTGAGGCGCGGGGCCGCCCCTGTCGGCTAGTTTCATCAGCACGATAGGCTGAAGAAAATCCGGATTCCAAAGCGGAACCAGCGCTCCCGTACAACTACGGTATCTGTTCCTTAATGGTATTCTGGGACCCTTGCTGCAAAGCAAGGAATGCCCCGAATGTCCCGTCTCCGGTCGATATCCGCCCGCCTGATCATCGCGCTGTCGCTCACTGTCGCGATCGCCTGTGCCGTGCTCGGCACCTTCTCCGTCATCCAGCAGCGCGCCCTGACCCGGCTCGCGCTGGAGCAGCAGTTGAAACTGCAGTTCGACAGCGTTTCGGCCGGTATCGACTACGAGGGCCGTGCGGCGCTGGCGGTGAGCTCCACCCTGGCGGGGCTGCCGCCGATCGCCGATGCCTATCTCAAGGGCGACCGCGACGCGCTGGGTGCGCTGCTCGGCGGCGCCATGACGTCGCTGAAGGCGCAAGGCATTCCGCTGGTGAACGTGTGGGCGCCGCCGGCCACCAACTTCTACCGCGTGCACGAGCCCAAGGTGTTCGGCGACGACACCTCGAAGCGCCGCATCACCGTGGTGCAGGCCAACCAGACCGGGCGCCTGATCGCCGGCGTCGAGCAGAGCCGGCTGTCGCTCGGCATCTTCGGCATGACCCCCATCGTGCGCGACGGCAAGGTGATCGCGACCGTCGACGTCGGCGCCGCCTTCGGCAAGGAATTCGTCGAGCGCGCCAAGCGGCGCTTCGGCATCGATCTCGCCGTCTACTGGATCAACGACGGCCAGCCTAAGCGGCTGTCCTCGACGTTCGGCGACGAGACCGTGGCCACCCCGGACGAGGTGCTCGCGGTGTTCAAGGGCGCGGCGCTGCTGCGCGATGCGACCCTGGCCGGCAAGCCCGCCGCGGTCTATGCCGGCCAGATCAAGAACTATGCCGGCGACCCGATCGCCGTGCTCGAGCTGATCAAGGACACCACCGCATATGAGGCCGCCGCCGCCAGTGCGCAGCAGCAGCTGATCATCGGCACGGTCGTGATCCTGCTGCTCGCCGTCATCGTCGCGCTGTTCGTCGCCCGCGGCATCTCGCGTCCGCTGGTCGCGATCACCGCCGTCATGCACCGGCTGTCGAGCGGCGACACCGAGGTCGCGATCCCCGGCGGCCAGCGCAAGGACGAACTCGGCACGATGGCGCAGGCGGTCGACGTGTTCCGCCGCAACATGATCGAGACGGCCAGCCTGCGCGAGGCGCAGGAGGCGACGCAACACCGCGCCGAGCAGGAGAAGCAGGCGCTGCAGCGGCAGATGGCCGACCGGTTCGAGGCCGACGTCAAGGGCGTGGTGTCCTCAGTTGCCAAGGCCACGGAGGACATGGAGCGCGTCGTCCACGAGATCACGGTCAGCGTCAACGGCACCTCGCAGCGCGCGGCGGCCGCCGCCGCCGCGTCCGAGGAAGCCTCGAGCGGCGTGTCGACCGTCGCCGCGGCCTCCGAGGAGCTCGCCTCCTCGGTGACCGAGATCGGCCGCCAGGTCGCGCATTCCAGCAAGGTGGCCGATGCCGCGGTCGTCAAGGCGCGCCAGACCACCGAGATGGTCGGCAGCCTCGCCGCAGCCGCCGAGAGGATCGGCGACGTGTTGCGCCTGATCGACGCGATCGCGAGCCAGACCAACCTGCTGGCGCTCAACGCGACCATCGAGGCGGCGCGTGCCGGCGAGGCGGGCCGCGGCTTCGCGGTCGTGGCCGCCGAGGTCAAGGAGCTGGCCGGACAGACCGCCAAGGCGACGGAGGAGATCGCCGGCCAGGTCACCTCGATCCAGGCCGCAACGTCCGACTGCGTGACTGCCATCGGCGGCATCAGCGGCACGATCCAGGAGATCAGCGGCATTGCCGCGACCATCGCCGCCGCCGTCGAACAGCAGGACTCGGCGACGCGCGAGATCGCGCGCAGCGTCCAGCAGGCGGCCTCCGGCACCAACGAGGTGTCGCAGAACGTCGTCGGCGCCAGCGACGCCGCCGAGCAGTCGCGTCAGCTCGCCGATCACGTCATGGTCGCCACCCGCGACCTCGGCAAGCGCGCGAACGACCTGTTCAAGAGCGTCGACACCTTCCTCGCCGGCCTGCGCAAGGCGGCGTAGCGCGCGACTTGCACCGTCTCGCGCGGACCACCGCTGCCAGCCCCACAATCGGTGTCGTCCCCGCGAACGCGGGGACCCATAACCACCGAAGCTGGAGGTGAGAGCGAGCTGGAGCCACCGCGATTGCTCACGGCTGGCGCCGCGGAGTATGGGTCCCCGCGTTCGCGGGGACGACGCTGGTGATGAGGCAAGAGCCGGGCTCCCACTTCAATCGCCGGTCGTGAGCGCAAAGCCCTCGTCGAGCCAGCCGGTGATGCCGCCGATCATCATCTTGACGGGAAGCCCGAGCCGCGCAAGCCGGATCGCCGCGCGGTTGGCGCCGTTGCAGTGCGGGCCGGCGCAGTAGACCACGAACAGCCCGTCCTTCGCGTACTCGGCCATCCGCTCCGCGGTCATGGTCCGGTGCGGGATGTTGATGGCGCCGGCGATGTGCCCCTTGGCAAACGAGGCCGGGCCCCTGACATCCACCAGGATGAAGTCCGGAGCTGCTGCATGGAGACTCTCGTGCACGTCCCAGCAATCGGTCTCGAATGAGAGCATCGCCTCGAAATGGGCGAGCGCCTGGGCTGACGGGGCTGCGGGCACCTCGGTGACGTGGGTCGTCATCGTCTCTCTCCTGCGACGTTGCGTGAGCTCCTTCAATCTCGCGCGCGACGCGGGGCGACCCAAGTGACGGATCGGACAAAGTTCGGTAAGTTTCCGCCAATGCCGTCAGCCGCAGCCAGCAGCCCTCCGCACGATCCCGGTCTCGTCGCCGTCATCGCCTATGACGGGCTGTGCACGTTCGAGTTCGGCATCGCAGTCGAAGTGTTCGGGCTGCCGCGGCCGGAGTTCGATTTCTCCTGGTACCGGTTCAAGGTGGTTTCGGCCGAGGGACGGCGGTCACGCGCGACCGGCGGCATCGTGGTCGAGGCCGGCGCGCCGCTCTCGCGCCTGAAGGACGCCCGCACGATCATCGTGCCGGGGTGGCGCGATCGCACCGAGCGGCCGCCCGAGCGCCTGCTGCGCGCCATCGCGCAGGCGGCTGCGCGCGGCGCGCGATGCCTGTCGATCTGCTCCGGCGTGTTCGTGCTCGCAGCCGCCGGCCTGCTCGACGGCAGGCGCGCCACCACCCATTGGCGGCACATCCCCGACCTGAAGCGGCTCTACCCCCGCATCCAGGTCGAGGAGGACACGCTCTACGTCGACGAGGGCAATGTCATCACCTCGGCCGGCAGCGCGGCGGGCATCGACGCCTGCCTGCATCTCGTCCGGCGTGATTTCGGCAGCAAGGTTGCGAACAGCGTCGCCCGGCGGCTGGTGATGCCGCCGCACCGGGACGGCGGGCAGGCGCAATACGTCGTCGCACCGGTCCAGGCCCGCCCGGGACGGACGATCGGCGACGTCATGGATTGGGCACGAGCGCGACTGGCGCAGCCGATTGCGATCAGCGCGATGGCCAAACGCGCCGGGATGAGCGAGCGGACCTTGCTGCGGTCGTTCAAGGACAGCACGGGCGCGAGCCCTGCGGCCTGGCTGCAGCAGGAGCGCATGACGCGGGCGCGGGAGCTGCTGGAGAATGCGACGCTCTCCCTGGCGGACATCTCGGCGCAGTGCGGCTACCGGTCGCTCGAAACATTTCGCGTCGCGTTCCGGCGCATCGTCGGAACATCACCCGCGGCGTATCGCCGGCGCTTCGAGGCGCGTCCGACATCGGCCGGCGCCGCTCGCTCAAGCCACCAGCGCGTTGCCGGGTGAAACGCCGTCCATGGCATCCCGCTGCGCCTGCAACAGCCGCACGATGTCGACATTGGGCCGGGGCCGGCTGAACAGATAGCCCTGCCCTTCATGGCAGCCCTCGGCGCGCAGACAGCGCAGCTCCGCCTCGGTCTCGACACCCTCGGCCGTGATCGTCACGCCGAGCCCCTTGCCGAGGCTGACGATCGAGCGGACGATCGCCTGCGCCTCGCGATTGGCGGCGAGATCGCGGATGAAGGACTGATCGACCTTGATCTTGTCGAACGGAAAGCTGCGCAGATAGCTCAGGCTGGAATAGCCGGTGCCGAAATCGTCCATCGAGATGCGCACGCCCAGCGCGCGCAGCGCATGCAGGGTGGCCAGCACCTGGCCGCTCTTCTCCAGCACCAGCGTCTCGGTGATCTCGAGCTCGAGCCGGCTGGCCGGCAGGCCCGACTGCTTGAGCACGTCCATCACCAGCGACAGCACGTTGCCGACGCGGAACTGCAGCGGCGACATGTTCACGGCGATACGGACGTCGTCCGGCCATTTCGCCGCGTCATTGCAGGCCTGGCGCAACATCGCGCGGCCGAGCGCCGAGATCAGGCCGGTCTCCTCGGCGACCGGGATGAACTCCGACGGCGGGATCATGCCGCGCTCGGGATGCGGCCAGCGCGCCAGCGCCTCGAAGCCGGTGATGCGTCCGGTCGAGAGGTCGATCAGCGGCTGATAATGCGGCTGTAGCACGTCGCGCTGGATGGCCTCGCGCAGCTCGGATTCGATCTTGCGCCGGCTCTGCGCCCGCGCATCCATGCCGGATTCGAAATAGCTGAAGGTGCCGCGCGTCTCGTTCTTCGCGCGCGACAGCGCCATGTCGGCATTCTTGAGCAGCTTCTCGGCGTCGTCGCCGTCGTTCGGCGCCATGGCGATGCCAATCGTGGCGCCGATCGTCACCGAACTGCCGTCGATGAGATAGGGATCGGCGATCGCCTCCAGCAGCCGGCGGCAGAGCTGGGTCGCATCCTCCGGCCGCGCCTGCCCGCCCTGCACCACCGCGAACTCGTCGGAGTTCAGTCGCGCGACGATGTCCTCCTGACGCAGCACCGAGCGCAGCCGCTTGCCGACCCCGCGCAACAGCCGGTCGCCGACCGCGTGACCGAGCGTATCGTTGATCGACTTGAAATTATCGAGGCCGAGCACCAGCACGGCGATCTTCTCGGAGCCGCGCCGCATCTGGGCGAGCTTGTCATCGATCTTCTGGCGCAGCAGGTTGCGGCTCGGCAGGCCGGTCAGTGCGTCGTGCTGGGCCAGGAAGGCGAGCCGCGCCTCGGCGCGCTTGCGTTCGGTGATGTCCATCAGCGCCAGCAGCACCGCGGGCTGCGCGTTGTGGACGAGATGGCGCGAATAGATCGCGAGATCGATCAGGGCGCCATCGGCGCGGACATGCTTCCAGGTGCGCGCCGCCTGCTCGTCGCTGGACTGCTCACCGGCCCAGGGCGGCTCGCTGTCATAGGCCTGCAGGCTGCGGATGCTGAGCCGCTCGAAGGCGTCCCGGCTATAGCCGTAATGCTGGGCCGCCGCTTCGTTGACACCGAGCACGCGCCCATCATCCGTCGCGCAGACGATCATCGGCACCGGATTGCCGTCGAACAGCAGGCGGAACGACTCCTCGCGCTGCTTCAATTCGGTGATGTCGACGCGCAGGCCGACGATGCCGCCATCGCCGGTCAAGCGCTCCTCGATCAGGATGGTGCGGCCATCCGACAGCCTCTGCTCGTGGCGACCGCTCGGATGGAACAGCCTTTCGAGCCGCTCGGCGATCCACTCCTCCTCACGGCCCGCCGCTTCCGGATAGTCGCCGCGGGCAACGCCGATCTCGGATCGTGTCCTGCAGCCGGGCGCCGGATTCGAACAGATCCGAGCTGCGGTTATAGATCTCGGCGTATTTCTTGTTCCAGAGGATGTAACGGCCGTCGGCGTCGAGGAACACGATACCCTCGGGAAGAATGTCGATCGCTTCGATCAGCCGATCATGCGCCTTCTTCGCCTCCGCCATCGCCTCTTCGGCGCACTTGCCCGCGATCTCATCGACGGCGCGGAGCTTGCGCAGGTTGTGCCGCCGCAATTTCGGGCTTGGCTTCACCGGTTGAATTGCATCGCGGGCGCTTGGCACGCGATTGCGTTTTTGCCGTGGGTGGCCGAACGGGCCGCATTGCGTGCCTCACTCTCCTTCTCGAAGGGCAGTTTTCGGCCACGTTTCTGAAAAAATGGTATCTTGATGCAGGACAAGACAGCCACTGGTTACGCGAAGAGACAGGTACACTCGCGTATTTCGCGAGTTGAGACCTGCGCGGAGGATCAACCAAGGGCTGCGGCACAACCAGCGATAAGTGACGTCGGTTGCCGCAGGTCAAAAAAGACCCGCATACCGTGCAATCGTCTCACGCAAGGTGTTCATTTACCGAACGAACTCATGCAATTGAGCCGTGTTCAGCCGGTTCCGCCAATCCGACAGCAGGGTTAAAGCCAGTTTAAATTCGCCTGAATGGCCTGCCGTTGACGCAGAATTGGGCATCCCGGCCGGTCGGCAGCCGCTAGACTGACTTGATGCATGTCCGCCTGATTCTGGTCGCCATCATGAGTTCAGCCGTCATTGCCGCGGCTGCTCCGGCGCACGCCCAGGACAAGGGCAGCGTCGAGCCAAAGGCCCTGCCGCCCCTGGCGCACCCGGACGATCCCGAAACGCCCGCCAAGGAGCTGTTCGCCCGCAGGCTGCTGCCGTCGGCCCAGCCGACCCGGGTGCTCGGGACCTACAATCGCGGCTGCATCGCCGGCGCCGAGCGAATGCCGATCAATGGCGAGGCTTGGCAGGTGATGCGGCTGTCGCGCAACCGCAATTTCGGCCATCCCGGCCTGATCGCGCTGCTGAAGCGACTGGCAGCCCGCGCGCAAAAGGATGCCGGCTGGCCGGGCATTCTGGTCGGCGACATCGGCCAGCCGCGCGGCGGGCCGGCGCTGAGCGGCCATGCCAGCCACCAGATCGGGCTCGACGCCGACATCTGGCTGACGCCGATGCCCGAGCATCGGCTGTCGCGCAACGAGCGCGAGGAGATGTCGGCGGTCATGATGGTGCGGCCTGATCGGCTCGATGTCGATCCGCGGGTGTTCACGAAGGGCCACCTCGCCGTGATCCGCGCCGCCGCGCAGGAGCCGTCGGTGCAACGCATCTTTGTCAACGCCGCGATCAAGAAGGCGCTGTGCCGAGACGCCAGGGGGACCGCCGCTGGCTCACCAAGGTGCGGCCGTGGTGGGGGCACGACTATCACTTCCACATCCGCATGGTGTGCCCGCAGGGCAACCCGGACTGCCATGGCCAGACCGACCAGGAGGGCGGCGATGGCTGCGGCGACCTCGACTATTGGTTCTCGGACGCGGTGCTACATCCCCCGCCGCCGAAAGAGCCGCCCAAGCCGCCGCAACCGATCACGATGGCCCAACTGCCGCCTGGCTGCCGGGCCGTGCTGCACGCGCCGGACGCGAAGAATTGATCCGGCCGAAAGCCGAGGCGACGAAGGGCTCGCGGCAGCGGCTGGATCGCTCTAGGATGAGACCGCTCGCGCCGTGAGCGCGACGATCGAAGGGGATGACGGTCCCTCCACCTCCTGTTATCGCGGTATCAAGATGCCGCGCACCGCTGCGCGGCGCAACAGTCGTGAGTCCGTCATGATCCTGATTCGTCCCGCCACGACCGCCTTCCTCCTCACGCTGGCCGCGAGTTCGGCTGCGGTTGCCGCCGAACCGAGCGGCTGCGACAAGTTCAAATGGGACATCGCGCGCGAGCGTGCCGCGCTGACCGCAGCCGACCGCCAGAGGCTCGCATCGGGTGCGGAGATCGCCGCCATCCCTGCGACCGGCATCGTGCTGGAGCTGCGTCCGACGGCCGAGGCCAAACTGGCGATGCCGCCGGAGCGCGCGCCCGAGGACGGCACCTTCGCCGGTGTTACCCGGATCACCGCGGCGCCCAAGGCCGGCGTCTACACGATCAGCCTGTCGGCCGCGGCCTGGATCGACGTCGTCCAGGAGGGCAAGATCGTCAAGCCGGCCGGCTTCAGCGGCGCCACCGATTGCGACGGCATCCGCAAGACCCTGAAGTACGAGCTGGGATCGCAGCCCTTCGTGCTGCAGGTCAGCGGCGCGCCGGACAATGCGATTTCGATCGCGGTCCTGCCCGCGGCAGAGTGACGCTCACACCCCCGCGACCGACGACCAGACGCTGGCCAGCCTGCGCTTCATCCGCTCCTTGCGCGTCAGCACCGGCACCTCCTCCTCGTCCTCCGGAAGGCGCAGGCCGACCACGTTGACGCGGCCGCCGGAGATCGAGCGGGCGACCAACACGATGGTGTCGAGCGCCACGGTCGCGCCTTCCTTCGGCGCGTTGTCGAGGTGAATGTCGAAATAGTCGGCCAGCGTCAGCTTGTCCTCGCCCTCGCCGAGCTTGACGCCGTAGATGCCGGCGACCTCGTCGAGCGTATGCTCGGCCGAGACCATGAAGTCGCCGAGCAGATGCGGATCGGGCGCCGCCGACGGCGGCATGTCGACGAAGAAGCGGTCGAGCGACTCGGCCTTTTCCGGCGGCGCCAGCAGGTAGAGATAGTCGCCCGGCGCGATCGGCTCGGCCTCGGGCGGGGACAGGATCTGCTGGTTGCGGATCACGAGTGTCGGCTTCGACCAGGACGGAATCAGGCCGCGGCGGAAATACAGGCTCTTGGAGCGGATCGAATAGCCAACCAATTGCTGCTCGAGCTGACCGGGCAGATCGAGCTCGATGCGGCGCGGGCCCCGGTCGGTACGCGGCAGCGCCACGTGCAGCTTGCGTGCGGCAACGCCGAGCGTCCAGCCCTGCGCCAGCAGCGAGATGATCACGACCACGAACGCGACGTCGAAATAGAGATAGGCCTTGGACAGCCCGACCAGCAGCGGGATCGAGGCGAGGAAGATCGCGACCGCGCCGCGCAGGCCGGTCCAGGCGATGAACGCCTTTTCCCGCCAGTTGAAGCGGAAAGGATAGAGGCAGAGAAACACCGCGACAGGTCGCGCCACCAGCATGAGCATCAGCGCAACGGCAATCGCCGGCAGCAGGCTGTCGAGCAGCCGCTGCGGCGATACCAGGAGCCCGAGCAGCACGAACATCACGATCTGGGCGAGCCAGGTCGCGGCATCGAGGAAGGTGACGACAGAGTTGTGCGCCCGGGTCGGCCGGTTGCCGACGATGAGGCCGGCGAGATAGACCGCGAGGAAGCCGGATCCGTGGGCGATCTGCGCCATGCCGAAGATGACCAGCGCGGCCGTGGTCACGAACGGCGCGTGCAGGCCCTGCGGCAGCGCCACCTTGTTGAGGCCGATGACGACGAGGCGGCCGCCGACGATGCCGAACAGCGTGCCGAGCACCGCTTCGCGGATCAGCTCGAACACGAAATGTCCGAACGAGCCGTGGCCGACCGAGATCAGTTCGACCAGCATCAGGGTCAGGAACACAGCGAACGGATCGTTGCTGCCGGACTCCGCCTCCAGCGTGGCGCCGACGCGCGGGCGCAGCCGCAGGCCCTGGGCGTGGACCAGCAGGAACACGGCCGCCGCGTCCGTCGAAGCGATGACGGCGCCGACCAGCATCGCCTCGGTCCAGCCGAGGTCGAGGGCATATTTCGCCACCGGCGCGGTGATGAAGGCGGTCATCAGCACGCCGGCGGTCGCAAGCACCATCGAGGGCGCCAGCACGGTGCGGATGCTCTGGAAGCGCGTGCGCAGGCCGCCGTCGAACAGGATCAGCGCCAGCGCGACGGAGCCCACCAGATAGGTGGTACGGACGTCCTGAAATTCGATATGACCGGGGCCGGAATCGCCCGCCAGCATGCCGATGACCAGGAACACCAGCAGCAGCGGTGCGCCGAAGCGCAGCGCCAGCAGGCTCGACAGGATGCCGGCCATGACGAGGACCGCACCGAGGAGGATCGCAATGCTGACGGCGTCGAGGGATGTCATGAAAAAACGTCGATGAATCCGAGTTTTACATCCTTATCGTCGCCACACTTGCACGCCAACCGGATTTGCTCTTATCGCGGCGATATGCCCATTTTTCCATCCTTGCCGGCGTTCGGGGTATATTTCGCGGCAATCGCCCGTGACGAAAACGAACTAAATCCCGCTGATCCGGCCAACCCGCGCCACTGTTCCCCTCCGAGACCCCGCTGATGGACCTCGACCTGAAAGACGTTCTCGAACTCCTGCAGACCGTTGGCCGCTCGATCGGCGCCGAGGTCACCTCGCCGTGGTTCTATCTTCAACTCGGGCTGGTGCTGAGCGGCGCCGGCATCGCCTTTGCCGCCAGCGCTACCGTGCGCGCCCGCATCGACATGACCTCGCTGGCGATGGGCTGGCCGGGTCCGCTGCGGCAGCTGCTGCGGGTGCTGCTGGAGAGCGTCACCACGGTCGTGTTCGTGATCCTGATGCGGATCGCCCGCACCGGCATGTTGCTGTGGACCTGGCCGAGCCGCAGCTACCTGCTCGCCGTCGCGCTCAAGCTGGCGCTGGCCTGGCTCGTGATCCGGTTGATCACCTCGGTGATCCGCAGCACCTTCATCGTGCAGATCGTGTCGATCTCGGCCTGGCTGGTCGCCGCGCTCAGCATCATCGGTCAGCTCGACAACGTGGTCGACGCGCTCGACTCCATCTCGGTCGTGCTCGGCGGCCTCAGGCTGACGCCGCTCTTGGTCATCAAGCTCGGCGTGTTGCTGCTCGCGGTGCTGTGGCTGACCAACATCGCCAGCAATTTCGTCGAGAGCCGCATCACGCGCTCGACCGACCTGACGCCGTCGATCCAGGTGCTTCTGATCAAGATGGTCCGCATGGGCCTGATGATCCTCGGCGTTGCGATTGCGATCAGCGCGGTCGGCATCAACCTGTCGGCGCTCGCGATCTTCTCCGGCGCCGCCGGTGTCGGTATCGGCCTCGGCCTGCAGCGCATCGTCGCCAATTTTGTCGCCGGCATCATCCTGCTGGCCGACAAATCGGTGAAGCCGGGCGATCTCGTCACCATCGGCGACAGTTCGGGGCGCATCAGCGCGATGAACACGCGCTACATCTCGGTCGCCGCCGGCGACGGCCGCGAGTTCCTGATTCCCAACGAGGATCTCGTCACCCAGAAGGTGACCAACTGGACCTACACCGACAAGAACACGCTGGTGAAGGTCAATTTCGGCACCAACTACGACGCCGATCCCCGGGTCGTCTGCAAGCTCGCCACCGAGATCGCGGCCGAGACGCCGCGCACCTTGAAATCGAAGGCGCCGAACTGCCTGCTGACCGAGTTCACCGAGGCCGGCATGAAGTTCTCGCTGACCACATGGATCGCCGACCCCAGCTACATGGACAGCGTCAAGAGCGAGGTGATGCTGGCGCTGTGGGAGGCCTTCAAGCGCGAGGGCATCAGGGTGCCGTATCCGGTGCGAGAGCTTCGCGTTCGCGGCGGTGCGCTGCCGGTGGAGACCACGCTCGAAGTGCCGACCGGCTAGGCGGCAGATCCGCCCCCCCCCCGCACACCCGGCTTGCACCGGCCGGCACGATCATTAAATTAGACGATCACCCCGCGACACCCCTGAGAACGAAACAGGCCCATGAGCTATATCGAAGCGACCGACACCGCTGCGCGCAAGAACGGCCAGATCAAGCTGCATGGCCCGAGCGGCTTCGCCGGCATGCGCACGGCCGGCGCGCTGGTGTCGAGGTGCCTCGATGCGCTCACCGACATTGTCAAGCCGGGCGTGCCGACCTCGCGAATCGACGATTTCGTCCGCGACTTCGCCTTCAGCCATGGCGCCTATCCGGCGACGCTGATGTATCGCGGCTATCGCTATTCGACCTGCACGTCGATCAACCACGTGGTCTGCCACGGCATGCCGAACGACCGGCCGTTGAAGGAAGGCGACATCATCAATGTCGACGTCACCTTCATCGTCGACGGCTGGTACGGTGATTCGAGCCGGATGTATGCGATCGGCCCGATCGCGCGCAAGGCCGAGCGGCTGATCGAGGTGACCTACGAATCGATGATGCGCGGCATCGCCGCGGTGAAGCCCGGCGCGACCACCGGCGACATCGGCCACGCGATCCAGAGCTTCGTCGAGCCGCAGGGCATGAGCGTGGTGCGCGACTTCTGCGGCCATGGCCTCGGCCGGCTGTTCCACGACGAGCCGAACATCATCCATGTCGGCCGTCCCGGCGAGGGCGTGCTCCTCAAGCCGGGCATGTTCTTCACCATCGAGCCGATGATCAATCTCGGCAAGCCGCATGTGAAGATCCTGTCCGACGGCTGGACCGCTGTCACGCGCGACCGCTCGCTGTCGGCGCAGTTCGAGCACTCGGTCGGCGTCACCGCCGACGGCGTCGAGATCTTCACGCTCTCGGAGCGCCATGGCGAGAAGCCGCTGACGCAGGTGTGAGCGGGTTCCCTGGCCGAATGGCCACGGGGCGTCCGATTGTTGCCATGCCCGACTGATCGACTGCCGCTTCCATCGCATGCGACTGCGGGAGGCTGCTCTGACCAACGCAACACGCCGTGGCGTTCTCGGCCTGCTCTCGGCGGGCGCAGCGCTGCTGACGCCGCCGGCGCGCGCAGCGTCGGAGACAGCTCCCGCATCGGCGAATGCCGACGAGGCCTGCATACTGACGCCGCAGTCGGAATCGGGACCCTATTATCTCGATCCCAAGCTGGTGCGCGCCGAAATCGCCGAGGACCGGCCGGGCGTGCCGCTCAGGCTGCGCCTTCGCGTCATCGAGGCCGGCTCCTGCGCGCCTCTCCCCGGCGCACGAGTCGACATCTGGCACTGCGATGCCCGCGGCATCTATTCGGGTTATCCCGGCCAGAGCGACAATCACAAGCTCGACCAGAGCGGCAAAACGTTCCTGCGCGGCACGCAGATGGCCGACGCCGCCGGCTGGGCCGGCTTCAGGACCATCTATCCCGGCTGGTATGCCGGCCGCGCGACCCACATCCACTTCAGGGTATTTGTCGACGAGACCACGGTGCTGACCGGACAGACGTTCTTTCCGGAGGCGCTGAACGAGTTCATCTACACCAACGTGCCCGACTACACCGGACGGCCAAAGCAGCGGCTCGTCATCAATGCCAATGACCGCGTCGCGACCGAGGCCGATCCCGAACACCGCGCGCATTGCGCGGTGAAGGAGGAGCGCGACCATTATCTCGCAACATTGACGCTGGCCGTGAGCCGCAACCCGGCCGCCGCCGTCGAGATGCCGACCGGCAAGCTGCCGCCGGCGCCATGGATCAAGGACCGGCTCGCGGCGCTGGTGCCCGGGCTCAAGCGCAGCCCGTTCTGATCAATCCGGCTCGGTGAACTGATAGGCCAGCGCGGCGAGTGGCAACGCCGTGCCGAGCGCGGCGGCGGCCGTCCAGCCGCCATGCGCATAGGCCCACGCGCCGAGGCCGGAGCCCGCGGCGCCGGCGACGAAGAAGGTGGTCATATACAGGCCGTTCAGCCGGCTGCGCTGGCCGGGGCCGAGCACGAACAGCATGCGATAGCCGAGAATGAGGCTGAGCTGCGCGCCGCAGTCGATCGCGATGGCGGCGATCACCAGCGTGGCCAGCGACCCAGTCGTTCCGAGTGGAACCGTCAGCGTCAGCGCGAACCCGGCTGCGCAAAGCAGCATCGACGCGACCGTCGCCGGCCGGGTCCAGCCGCGGTCGGCGATGCGGCCGGCGACCGGCGCCATGATCGCGCCGGCGACGCCGGCCAGCGCGAACAGGGCGATGCCGGTCTGCGACATCCGGAAATCTGGCCCGGCCAGCAGCAGCGGGGACGTGGTCCAGAACACGCTGAAGCCGCCGAACAGCGCGGCCTGGTAAAGCGCGCGGCGGCGCAGCGCCGGCGTGTCGCGATAGAGCTCCACCATCGAGCCGAGCAGCCGGCCGTAGCTCAGCCGCGCCTGCGGCTCACGCGGCGGCAAAGCGAGGCGCAACACCCCGGCCAGGATCAGCATGGCGAGCGCCGAGGCCGCATAGATGACGTGCCAGGACGCATGCGCCGCGACGAAGCTCGCCAGCGGCCGCGCGAGCATGATGCCGAGCATCAGGCCGGTGGTGACGTTGCCGACAGTGCGGCCGCGGATCGCCTCCGGCGCCATGTGCCCGGCATAGGGGATCAGGATCTGCACCGCGACCGAGCCGAAGCCGATCAGCAGCGCCGAGAGCAGGAACGTCGATGGGGTCGTCGCCAGCGCCGCACAGCCGAGCGCGGCCGCGCCGACGATGATGGTCGTGATGACGAGCTTGCGGTTCTCGATGAGATCGCCGAGCGGCACCACGAACAAGAGACCGGCGCCGTAGCCGATCTGGCTCATCGTCACCAGCAGTCCCGCAAGCTGCGGCCGCAGCCCGAGGTCGGCGCTGATCGGCCCGATCAGCGGCTGCGCATAATAGATGTTGGCAACGATCAGCCCGCAGGAGAAGGCCAATAGCAGCGTGATCCAGGCGGACAGCGAGTCGCCGGAATCGGACGTGATGGTGGTCAACGCGGGTCTCTCTCGGACTGAAACGGCAGGCCATAGGGCCTTATGAGGACAGAGGCTGTCGATCTGCGATTTTGCATTGCAGCATTCAAGCCCGACATAGGTGCTGAGGTCGCCCGTTCCAATTCACGTCTGCGTGGGCGCTGCATCGAGCGAGTCCGCGATCAAAGGCGTGCGCTCGACGAGGCCCTGGCGACGTCGAGCCGCGCCGGCTACTGCGCGCCGTGCACCTCCGTTTCGGTCTCTTCGGTCCGCCGGCCGCCGATCAGCCGCGGCAGCAGCATCGGCACCCGCTGGCGATAGCGCTGGTAGGTGTCGCCGAACTGGGCGACCAGATCGTGCTCCTCGAGCTGCAGCCCGATCAGGATGTAGGCCGTGCCGAGGGCAGCGAACAGCAGGTGGCCGACCGACATCACAGGCGTCGCCCAGAACGCGAGCAGGAAGCCCAGCATCAGCGGATGGCGCACCAGCCGATACAGCAGCGGCGTTCTGAAAGGCTGCGCCGACGCCTCGAGGCTGCGGAGGGCGAGGACCGCCTGGCGCAGGCCGAACAGGTCGAAATGATCGATCATGTAGGTCGAGGAGAGCGCGATGATCCAGCCGAGCCAGTGGACGCCTGTCAGCACGCCCGCGGCAACACCCTCGACGTGCCAGACCGGATTAGCAATCGGACGCCATTGCCAGAACAGCAGCAGCAGGATCAGGCTGGACAGCAGCACATAGGTGCTGCGCTCGGCCGCCGCCGGAATGATGCGCGTCAACGCGCGCTTGAACGCCGGACGCGCCATCACGCTGTGCTGGATCGCGAACAACGCCAGCAGCAGCACGTCGACGACGACGGCCTCGGTCATGGCGCCGGACACGCCGACGTCGATCGACTTGGCCGTGAGATAGTTGTAATTGCCGACGAAACCGACCGCCCACACGAACGACCCAAGAAAGACGGCATAGCTCGTGATGGCGTAGAGCATGATGAGGAGACGCCCGGACATGAATGTTTCCTTGTTGCATCGAGGACGGCATGGCCGTGATCGAGACGCCGTATCCTGGGATCGTTCACGTCTCGTGCGAGCCTGAGCCCTTACCAATCGACCGTCCCCCGAGCGTCCCCCGGACGCAGCCATGCAGGTCGCACCACGATGGTTCAGTTCCGCGTCCGGACATTCGGCTTTCCCGAATTGCACCGCGACGGCCAGCCATGCCCGCAGTCGCTGCGCAAGGGCCTCGCTCTGCTGGTCTATCTGGCGGAGGTCAATGGCCCTGTCGCGCGGGAGGTCCTGGCGACGATGCTCTGGCCCGAGAGTTCCGAGGAGGTCGCGCGGGCGCGGCTGCGCCGCCTGCTGCACCGGCTCCAGCTCACGCTCGGCGACGCCTGCCTCACCATCGATCGCGCGACGATTCGGTGGGCGGCCGCGGTCGAGCTTGAGGTCGAATCCCGGCTATTCGAGACGGCGTGCGACCGCGGCGAATTCGAGCTGGCCTGCCGGCTCTATTCCAGCGACTTCCTGGACGGCTTCACGCCCGGCGACTGTCCGCAGTTCGAGGAATGGGCCTTCTTCCGGCGTGAGGCCTTGCGCGGCCGGGCGGTCCAGGCGCTGGAGCGCGTGGTGCAGGATCGCAGCGCGGCCGGCGACCATGCCACGGCTACGGTTCACGCCCGGCGCCTCGTCGCGCTCGATCCGCTCAGCGAGGTCTATGGCCGCGCCCTGATCCGCAGCCTGCTGCGCGCCGGCGATCGCGCCGCCGCCGAGCGCCATCTCGACGCCCTGACCCAGCGGCTGCGCGACGAACTCGGCGTCTCCCCCGAAGCGGAGACGCTGGCGCTGCTGTCGCAGGGTACGGCAGCGCATGTTGAGAGCGCGCCGCCTACGCGTTATGTCCTCGGCGACGGCGTTCATCTCGCCTATCAGACCTACGGCGCTGGTGCGCTGGACATTCTGCTGCTGCCCGGCTTCGTCTCGCATGTCGAGCGGATCTCGGGAGGAACCGCGCTGCCGGGCCTTGCTGTCCGCGCTCGCCGCGATCGGCCGTCTCATCCTGTTCGACCGCCGCGGCATCGGGCTCTCCGACCGGGTCGGCTTCAGCCCGAGCGTCGAGGCGACGGCGCGCGACATCGCGACCGTGCTCGACGCCGCCGGCAGCCGGCGCACGGTGCTGCTCGGTGCCTCCGAGGGCGGGCCGGCCTGCATGACCTTCGCGGCCGACCATCCCGAACGTGTCGCCGGGCTGATCCTGTTCGCCTCGCTCGCCAAGGGCAGCGCTGCGCCCGGCTATCCGCACGCGCTGCAGGCCAGCCAGTACGGCATCTGGCTGCGGCAGCTCGTTGCCGAATGGGGCGGACCGGCCGGCATCGAGACGTTCGCCCCGAGCCTCGCCGCCGATCCGCAGGCGCGCGCCTGGTGGGCCGGCCTGCTTCGCGCGGCGTCCAGTCCCGGCGCCATCAAGGGCCTGCTCGAAGCCTTCAGGGATATGGACGTGCGCCACCTGCTCGCCAGGGTGTCTGCACCAACGCTCGTGCTGCACCGTCGCCACGATCGCGCGGTGCTGGTCGGGGCCGGGCGACACCTCGCCGGCCACATCCGCCACGCACGCTTCGTCGAACTCGATGGCGCAGACCATTGGATGTTCGCCGGCGACCAGAGGCCCGTCCTCGAGAACATCGAAGCCTTCCTCCGCGGTCTGCCGTTGTAAGCAGGATCGCCGGACTGGCAAAATGGACGTCGTCCGGTGACCCCCAGGAGGACTCGATCGCCATGGCCGAGGACGCAGCATTCCATCGCGAGCAGACCCAGGTCGCCGCTGGCATGGCGGCAGCCGCGCTGATCGCGATCGCGGCCATCGGCATGGCGCTGTGGCAGGGCGACGGCCCCGCGGAGCCTATTGCCGAGCGGCTGGCCACTGCGCTGCGGCTCGATCTGTCCGTGATCGTCTGGCTGCTCGCCGCGATCGGCAATGTCGCCCGGCTGCGCTTCTTCTCGGCCCAGGACATCGCCGGCAGCGCGACCACCGTCGCGAGCGATGCGGTCCGCCGCGGCAATGCGATCCTGCAGAACACGCTGGAGCAGGCCGCCCTCGCGGTCACGGTGCATCTCGGCGTGGCGGCAACGCTGCCCCGTCCCACGCCCCTGCTGCTCACGCTCGTGATCCTGTTCGGCCTCGGGCGGCTGCTGTTCTGGCTCGGCTATGCCAGGGGTGCCGCAGGCCGGGCCTTCGGCTTTGCGCTCACCTTCTACCCCACAGCGTTTTCGCTCATCGTCGGCCTCGCCGTCGTGCTGACCGGGCGCGCGGCCTAGCAAGGCGCGCCCTGCGCCGCGCGAGCACTTCGAGGTTGCAAAAATGCGGCATCACGGCATGCTGACGGCGATGCCCGAGAAAGCCCCTCCTCCCAACGATACGCCGCCGGACACGCCGCACTATCACGGCCACCGGCAGCGGCTGCGCGAGCGCTTTCACAGCGCCGGTCCCGACGCGCTCAACGACTACGAGCTGCTGGAGATGGTGCTGTTCGCCGCGCTGCCGCGGCGCGACGATCAAGCCGCTGGCGAAGGCGCTGCTGAAGACGTTCGGATCGTTCGCCGAGGTGATCCACGCGCCGGAGCCGCGGCTGCGCGAGATCGACGGCGTCGGCGACGCCTCGATCACCCAGCTCAAGCTGATCGCCGCCGCCGCGCACCGCATCGCCAAGGGCGAGGTGCGGCAGAAGCACGCGCTGGCGTCATGGCAGGACGTCATCACCTATTGCCGCACCAGCATGGCGTTCGCCGACAAGGAGCAGTTCAGGCTGCTGTTTCTCGACAAGCGCAACCAGTTGATCGCCGACGAGGTGCAGCAGACCGGCACCGTCGACCACACGCCGGTCTACCCCCGCGAGGTTATCAAGCGCGCGCTCGAACTATCGGCCACCGCGATCATCCTCGTGCACAATCATCCCTCGGGCGATCCGACGCCGTCGCAGGCCGACATCCGGATGACCAAGACGATCGTGGAGATCGCCAAGCCGCTCGGCATCACGGTTCACGACCACATCATCGTCGGCAGGAACGGCCACACCAGCCTGAAGAGCATCGGGGTGATGTGAAGACCAGACGAGATGGGATGACACCCAGCGCGAACGTCAGGTCACGGGGCACGACCGAGCCGCATCCGGCATGCCGCTCACTGCAAAACCGGCTCAGGCTATGTCAGCGCACCCGCGTCCTCGAGCGCCGGCAGGTCGTGCACGATGATGCTGCCCTCGCTGATCGTGAGCATGCCACGATCGCGAAACTGCGCGAGGATGCGGCTGATGTGAACGGTGGTGAGACCGACCGTGTCGGCGATGTGCTGCTGGCGCAGCGGCAGCGAGTATCTTCGAGATTGATCGAGCCGGCCTGCGTTTGCCCGTCTCATCAGGCTGAGAATGAGAAAGGCGATCCGGCCTTCGGCGGGGCGCTGTCCCAGAACGCTCGCGAGCTCATACGCGTCCGATCTTTCCTGCAAGAGCAGCTCGAACCCGAGCGCCACCAGGGAGGGATCAGTCAGGCATTTCCTGCGCAAGGCGCCAGCGTGGAAAGCGCAAACCTGGACGTCCGAGAGCGACTTGACGGAAAAATCCGCACGCGACGGCACGTTCGAGAAGATCATTCGGACGGACGCAAAATCTCCCGTGAACAGGAACTTCACGATCTGCCGCCTGCCATCGCTGAACGGCAGATAGCGGAACGCCCATCCACTGCAGAGGACGATGATGTCGGAGTCGGTTCCTACGGGATGGCCGGCCGCGACCGTGAAGAAGCGCTGATCCAACTCCTTGAAAGCCGATCGATCGCCGCACGACGCAAAGATAGCTCCGCAAAATCCCTTGTCGCTGGCAGGACAAGAGGCACATCTCGTCGGCGGTCCGATGTCCTGTCTCCCCATCAGGGGCGCTTCTCTGCGCATCACGGCAGCATTAAATCAGGAACGAGCCCAAGCACAAGTGCATAACATTCGTTAAACGCCGAAGCGCAAATCTTAAGAAGATTTCGCCACTTTCGTCGATGTTAGCTGGCCTCGCGACCGACGCGAATCTCCCCTGCTAAGAGCCGAGATGCTGTCGGCTGAATTAGTTCAGCGTGCCGGAATGTCCGACGGCAAGTCGGTCATTCGAGCCGTCCCCTTCTTCGTCGCCGGTAGATGCGTACAGCTAACAACCCGCAAATACCATCTCAAGTTCGCTCCCATCTGGAAGGACTCCGCTCGATGTTCGCTCGCAAGACCGCTGGAGGCGCAGAGGCTCAACTCGCTGCCATCAGCCGCTCCCAAGCCATGATCGAGTTCGACATGGACGGCACTATCCGTACGGCGAACAAGAACTTTCTCGACGCACTTGGCTACCGTCTCGAGGAGATTCAGGGCAAACATCATTCGATGTTCGTGCCCGCGGATCAGCGCGAAAGCGCGGACTATCGCGCGTTCTGGGCCGCGTTGAACAAGGGAGACTTCCAGGCGGCGGAATTCAAGCGGATCGGCAAAGGCGGCCGCGAGGTTTGGATCGAAGCCTCGTACAATCCGGTTCTCGACGCCAAGGGCAAGCCCTGCAAGATCGTCAAGATCGCCACTGACATCACGGCCAAGAAGGTCGCCCACCTCAAGGACAGCGGCAAGATCGCCGCGCTCGACCGCTCCCAGGCCGTGATCGAGTTCAAGCTGGACGGCACGGTCACCACGGCCAACGAAAACTTCCTGAAGGTCATGGGTTATGAGTTGCGGGAAATCCAGGGCAAGCACCACAGCATGTTCGTCGATCCCGCCGAGCGCGACGGCGCGGCCTATCGCGAATTCTGGGCCAAGCTCAATCGCGGCGAATACCAGGCGGCCGAGTACAAGCGGCTCGGCAAGAACGGCAAGGAGGTCTGGATTCTCGCGTCCTACAATCCGATCCTCGACGAGCGGGGCAAGCCGTTCGCGGTGGTCAAGTTCGCGACCGACGTCACGGCCGCGAAGCTGAAGACCGCCGATCTGGCCGGCCAGATCGCTGCGATCGGCAAGTCGCAGGCGGTGATCGAGTTCAACA
Source organism: Bradyrhizobium oligotrophicum (assembly GCA_050641875.1). GTDB lineage: Bacteria > Pseudomonadota > Alphaproteobacteria > Rhizobiales > Xanthobacteraceae > Bradyrhizobium > Bradyrhizobium oligotrophicum_B. Next base: position 2,636,430 of record CP192619.1, on the reverse strand, counting down.
TGGACGGCACGGTGATCACGGCGAACGACAATTTCCTGGCCGCGCTCGGCTATACGCTCGGCGAAATCCGCGACAAGCACCACAGCATGTTCGTCGAGCCAATCGAGCGCGACGGCGCCGGCTATCGCGACTTCTGGGCCAAGCTCAACCGAGGTGAATATCAGGCTGGCGAATACAAGCGGATCGGAAAGGGCGGCAGGGAGGTCTACATCCAGGCGTCGTACAATCCGATCCTCGATCTGAACGGCAGGCCGTTCAAGGTCGTCAAATACGCGACCGACGTCACGAAGCAGGTTCTGGTGCGGATGGGCAACGAGCGCGTGCGCGGCATGATGGAATCGGTTGCGGCCGGCGCCGAGGAGCTCAACGCCTCCGTGCGCGAGATCTCCGAGGCCATGACGAAGTCGCGGGAAACCGCGATGGGCGCCGTCGATCGCGTCGGGGCGGCGGACACCCAGGCGCAGCATCTCTCCGCCGCGACGCAAGCGATGAGCGGCATCGTCGAGATGATCGACAACATCACCGGACAGATCAATCTGCTTGCGCTGAACGCGACGATCGAATCCGCCCGCGCCGGCGAGGCCGGACGCGGCTTCGCCGTCGTCGCCTCCGAGGTGAAGAGCCTCGCCAATCAGGCCAAGCACGCCACCGACAAGATCGGGCAGGAGATCGAAGGTCTCAACAACATCTCGGGCGAGGTGGTGCTGGCGCTCGGCGAGATCAAGCAGGCCATTCACAATGTGAGCGAGTATGTGACGTCGACGGCGGCCGCCGTCGAGGAGCAGAGCACGGTGACGACCGAGATGTCGAACAGCATGCAGCGCGCGGCGAGCGAAGCCGCCAAGATCGCCGCGGGATAGACGAAACGTCGGGCCGGTTTGAACCTGCCGTCTTCCCGCGCCGGCTAATGCTGGCGAAGCGTGGAGAGGAATGACGGATGCGCGCGGCCTTCATCGGACTGATCCTGATCGTCCTGACCGTCACGGCGGCCGCCGCCTACGACGCCTACGATCCCGCCAATTGCAATGGCATCGGCTGGGACGACGCGCGGCCGCTCGTCGTCGCCAAAGTGGGCGGCCAGCCGCGTGTCAACTTCGTCAAGAGCCCCTATGACGATGACTTCAAGGCCGCAGGCTGTCCCGATGCGACCGACGCCTGTCGGAAGAAGGCCTACCTCGTCCGCGACGACCTCGTGCTGGTCGGCAGGACCCGCGGCGATTTCGTCTGCGTCAGCTACCAGCAGCCGCGTGCGAAGTCACAGATCTGGACCACCGGCTGGCTGCCGCGCGCGGTGCTCACCGCAGTTGAGCCGATGGCCGCGCCGGCGACGGCCGACTGGTCCGGAAGCTGGGAACACCCTGGAGGAGGACTGACGATCAGGAAGAGGCCGGCAACCGGCTCAGGATCGAAGGCGATCAGGTGCTGCCGGCCGGGCGCGAGTTGCGCAACGGATCGCTCGACGCGACGGCAGAGCCCAAGGGAGGCCTGATCGCCTTCGTCGACGACGGCAGCACGCCGTTCGAGCGGCCGAATGCCGGCGACGAGTGCCGCGTGCGCCTGCAGCAGATCGGCGCGCTTCTGCTGGTCGAGGACAACAATGATTGCGGCGGCGCCGGCGTCAGCTTCACCGGGCTCTATCATCGCAAATAGCCGCCGACGGCTTACGCCCAGCGACGCGCCATCGCCACACAGACGACGACGATTCCGGCTGCGGCAATCATCGTTGCCGACACCGGCTCGTGCAGCAGCAGGCTCGCGAAACCGAGGCCAAGGAAGGGCTGCAGCAATTGTAGTTGGCCCACCGTCGCAGTGCCGCCGCGCGCGAGCCCGCGGTACCAGAAGGCGAAGCCGACGAACATGCTGAAGACGGAGACATAGGCGAGGCCCAGCCACGCCGCGGCCGTGACGTCGTGTGACGCGCCGGGCAGCGTCAGCACCGCCATCGACAGCATCAGCGGTGCAGACAACAGCAGCGCCCACGAGATCACCTGCCAGCCGCCGAGCCGGCGCGTGAGCATGGCGCCCTCGGCATAGCCCAGGCCGCAGACGACGATCGCAGCGACCATCGCGAGATCGCCGGCCGGCGAGGCGGCGCCATCCTGCGACAGGGCGAAGCCTGAGACCGCCGCAGCGCCAAGCGCCGCGAACAGCCAGAACAACGGCCGCGGCCGCTCGCCGCCGCGCAGCACGCCGAACAAGGCGGTCGACAGCGGCAGCAGACCGACGAACACGATCGCGTGGGCCGAGGTGATGTGCTGGAGCGCCAGGGCGGTGAGCAGCGGAAAGCCGATGACGACACCGAGCGACACGATTGCCAGCGACGCCATGTCGCGCCGGACGGGGAGCGGCTGACGCAACAGCGCGAGACAGAGCGCGGCCAACACGGCCGCGAGCGTCGCGCGCGCGCCGGTCAGGAACAGCGGTGCGAAACCCTCCAGCGCCGCTCGCGTCGCCGGCAGCGAGCCGCTGAAGATCGTCATGCCGACGATGCCGCTCCCCCAACCTTCGACAGATCCCTTCATGCGCCGGCTCCTCCTCGCATATCCCATAGCCCGATCAGGCTTGTTGCGGCAGCGACAGGCCGATACAATTTCGACAATCTGTACTGATGCAAAAGGCAACACACTTGGGAGCAGGGACGCGCAATTCCCACCGAGGCGGCACGCGGACCGTCGCCGTGGCCGATGCGATCCGGCAACGTCTGGCGACGCGCGCGCTCAGCGCCGGGCAGCGCCTGCCCTCGATCCGTGCCTTCGCCGCGGCGATGGGCGTCTCGCCGGCCACGGTGGTCGAGGCCTATGACCGGCTTGCCGCCGAAGGCGTCATCCGCGCCCGGCGCGGCTCCGGTTTCTATGTCGCCGACATGGCGCTGCCGCCGTTGGCCCTCGCCGATCGCGAGCCGCGCCGTGCGCGCGCGGTCGACCCGTTCTGGGTGTCGCGGCAGTCGCTCGACGCCGGACCGGGAACGCTGACGCCCGGCTGCGGCTGGCTGCCGGCCGAGTGGATGCCGCAGGACGCGCTGCGGCGCGCGGTCCGCGCGCTGGCGCGCGGCGGCGGCCCTGTGCTGAGCGACTACGGTGCAGCGCGCGGATCGGCGGCGCTACGACGGCTGCTGCAGGGCCGCCTTGCCGGCATCGGCATCGACGCGTTCAGCGAGCAGTTGGTGCTGACCTCGTCGGGCACGCAGGCGATCGACCTGATCTGCCGCATGCTGCTGCGTCCTGGCGACGCCGTGCTCGTCGACGATCCCTGCTACTTCAATTTCCTCGCCCTGCTGCGCGCGCATCAGGCGCGGATCGTCAGCGTGCCGATGACGCCGGGCGGACCCGACATCGCCCGGTTCGAGGCAGTGCTCGCGGCCGAGCGCCCGCGGCTCTACATCACCAATTCCGGTCTGCACAATCCGACCGGGGCGACGCTGTCGCTGCAGACGGCGCACCGGCTGCTCAACGCCGCGTCGGCACATGACACGATCATCGTCGAGGACGACATCTACGGCGATTTCGAGCCCGAACCGTCGCCGCGGCTCGCCGCGCTCGACGGGCTCACGCGGGTGATCCTGGTCGGCAGCTTCTCCAAGACGCTGTCGGCCTCGGTGCGCTGCGGCTATATCGCCGCGCGCGCGGACTGGATAGAGCCGCTGATCGACCTGCAGATCGCGACCGGTTTCGGCGGTCCCGGACAATTCGCCGCGGAGACGTTGACCCAGGTGCTGACCAGCGGCAGCTACCGCAAGCACGTCGAGGACCTGCGCACACGGCTTGCGCGAGCGCGGCCGCGCGTGGCGGCACGGCTGCAGCGTATCGGTATCGCCCCATGGCTGATGCCACGAGGCGGTTTTCATCTGTGGTGCAGGTTGCCGGACGGCTGTACGGCGATCGAGGTGGCCCAGGCCGCGCTCGAGGAACACGTGGTGCTCGCGCCCGGCGACGTCTTCAGCGCGGCGCAATCGGCCGCGACGATGATGCGCTTCAACGTCGCGCATTGCGAGGATCCGCGCATCATCAACGTGCTGGAGCGCGCGACAAAGTCGCCGGCCGCGCGTTCATCGCGCAGCCAAGCCGCCAATTCGGCCGACGGATAAGGCTTAGTAGCAGTAGCGCGGATGCGCGCGGACCCAGGAGCCATCGCCGCGCTGCAGATAGCAGCCGTTGCGATAGGAATAATAGCCGCCACGACGGCGCTCGCCATCGGCCGCGATCGCAGCTCCGGTGCCGGCCCCGATCACCGCGCCGATCGCGGCGCCACGGCCGCCGCCGATCGCGCCGCCCAGGATCGCGCCGCCAGCGCCGCCGAGGATGGCGCCACCCAGCACGTCCTGCGCGGCAGCCTGATGGACCGGCGCGATCGTGGCGAGCGTCAGCAGCGCTGCAGCGCCCAGGCGGGTCGCAAAGGGAATCCCCAGACGTCGGGTCATGAACAGGCCTCCGTTCCGGATACGCTATTCCACCCGGCCGGGTCGTTCTTGATGCAGATCAAGGCGACGTCAAGGCGGGGATCCCGGGCGTTGCCACGGGACACATCATGCTGCCGCCCGCTGATCCTGCGTGCGGTCCTCGATGATGCTGAGCAGAAATTTCGGCTCGCCCTCACCGATCGAGACCGGGAGCCGGCGCACGACGATGTCGCGCGGACCGTTTCCGGGTGTGAGGATACTATGGGCTCGCGGCTCATCGTCGCCGCGGCCTGCGAGCTGGTCGCGGGCGGCTTCCTCGAGGATCGCGCCGGTCGGTGCGGAGAACAGCTCGCCCGGCGTGCGGCCGATGATGTCGGTCCGTGGCACGCCGAACAGCCGCTCGGCGGCGCGATTGACGAACATGTAACGCAGCGACTGCGCATCCTTGGCCAGCACCGCCTGCGGGATGTTCTCCAGCAATGCGGCGAGGAAGTATTCGGCCCGCGCGAGCTTGCGCTCGGCACGGCGCTGAGCTGTGAAATCCTCATGCGTGGCGATCCAGCCGCCGCCGTCCATCGGACGCTCCGAGATGCGGATGATGCGGCCGTCGGCGAGCTCCACCTCGACGATCTCGGCCCTCCGCTCCTTCATGCGCTCCCGTAGCGCGGCGAGAAATTCCGACGGCTTCTCACGCAGCAGGCCGAGCCTGGCGCGGTGCGCGAGGATCTCGCGCATGTGCGCGCCGGGCTTGGCGATCGAAGCCGGAACGCCGTAGAGCTTGCGGTACTGGTCGTTGACCATCAGCACGTAACCGAAGCCGTCGAGCATGATCAGGCCCTGGGCCATGTTGGCAACCGCCGCATCGAGCCGCTGCTGGCTGCTGAGCGCGCCCTGCTCCAGTTGCTCATGCTGGCGCAGGATGTCGGCGTGCTGGCGCTCGATCTCGACCTCGTGCTGCTCGAGCTCCTGAATCCGGAAGGCGCCGTTCTGGAAAGTCTCCACCGCATGCGCAACCCGTCCGATCTCGTCATGGCGCCGCGCATGGGGAATCTTGAGCTTGATGCGGCCGGCGGCGATGCGGTCGGTGACGCGGGCGATGTCCAGGAGCGGCATCAGCACGCCCCAGCGCAGCGCCAGCGCCGCGGCCGCGATCAGCGCGATGATCACCGCCCCGAGCGCGCCCAGATAGAACGCGGCCATGCCGCGCGCGTCGGCCGCCTCGCCGAGCTCGCGGGTGCGGTCGGCATAGAGCCGCGACAATTTCTCGAGGTCCTCGTTGAGCGCGGTGCGCACCGCGCGATTCTCGTCATTGTCGCCGAGTTCGCGCGCCGCCGACGACCCGACCGAGATCGTCTGCCGCGCCATCTCGGTGCGGAATGCGACGAACTGATCGATCCGCTTCTTGAACGGGGCGAACAACGCCGCGTCGTCATCGGTGACCCGGCTTTCCCATTCGTCGACCACCTTGCTCAGCTGCGCAATCTTCGCAAGCTGCGAGATCGGCGTAGCGCCGTGCGACGGTGCGGTCCGCCGACATGTAGATGCCGCGCGATTCCATCACGACCGCGTAGATCAGCGCGTTGGTGCGCTCAATGTTGCGGGCTGCAACGGAAAGCGCTTCGAGCCGGTCGTAGAACAGGCGCTGTTCGCGCAGCGCGGACAGTGCGCCCAGTGTCGACAGCATCACCAGGACGGCGAACGCGGCCGCAGCCGCGGAAATCTTGTCGTTCAGGCTGAACGACGGCAGCGACCTGTTGAACCGGCGCAAAAGCTCACGCATGACGGGCCCCCTCGATGGAGTGCAACCATCAGACGCAAGATGCGTAAACAACTGGTTCCGGCCGGCGGAACAGGCGCGCAACCAATCGTTAACTAAATCCGATGCCGTAAGAGGCTTGCCGCCGCGCCGAGGCCGCTCGACGGCGCACGTCCCGTCCTACTGCCTGAGCATGATCAGCGGATTGGCACTGTCCGGCACCAACCGCCACTGCGCATTGTCGTCCGCTTCGAACCGCCAGGTCTCACCGCGGTCCGACATCAGCATCATCTGGCCGTGCTCGAGCCGCCATTGGCTCGGTGCGAACGCTGCGACAGCGGGATCGCATTTCGGCTTCACGAACACCTGGAAATTGTCATTGCCTGCGTCGTTGTTGGTCAGCACCAGGCTGCAAATCGTGGCGCCGTTGCCGCGGACCATCGCCCAATCGCCGATCATCTGGTCCATGGATTTCGCCAGCGACCGCGCCGCCGCCAGGTTCTGCAGGATGTAGACGCCTTCGCCCTGGCGCAGTCCTTCGAAGATGCCGGCCTCGACCTCGGTGAAGTCAATGACGGCCTCGCCGTCGGCGGCCTGGAGGCTGACGATGTCGAGACCCTTTACGTTCCAGCCGGCGATGTCCTTGGTGAAGGGCAGCGCGGTGGCGCAGCTCGGCTCCAGCTCGAGCTTCTGCCCGCGCGGCGCCGCGTCGGGCTTCAACGTCACGACGCAGGTCTTGCTGCGCTCGGTGGTCGCAAGCTCCCACTGCCCGATCATCGCTTTCTTCAGGCTGGCGGCGTCCTGCGCAACGGCGGGGACGCTCGCCACTGAGGACAGCAGCGCGATCAGCATTGGGAGCGAGCGTTTCATCAGCGGCCTTTCACCGGCGTTTCCGGAACGGGCGTCAGCGGCGGCTTGCCGGCAAACCAGACCTTGAGATTGTCGACCACCAGCTGATCCATCGCGTTGCGCGTTACGATGGCAGCCGAGCCGATGTGTGGCAGCAGCACGACATTGTCCATCGCCTTGAGCTCGTCCGGCACCGCCGGCTCCTTCTCGAACACGTCGAGGCCGGCCCCGAGAATCGTGCCGGACTTCAGCGCCTCGACCAGCGCCTGTTCGTCGATGACCGAGCCGCGGGCAACGTTGACGACGACGCCCCGCGGCCCCAGCGCCTTCAGCACCTCGGCATTGACGATCTTGTTGGTGCTGGCGCCGCCGGGCACGATCACGACCAGCGTGTCGACGTCCTTGGCCATCTGCAGCAGGTCGGGATAGTGCTTGTTGGTGACACCCGCCGCCGGGTTGCGCGAGTGATAGACCACCGGCACCAGCGAGGCTTCGAGCCGGCGCGCGATCGCCTGGCCGATGCGGCCCATGCCGACCATGCCGACGGTGCGGTCGCGCAGCGAGCCGACGCTGAGCGGATAGGGCTTCGACGTCCACTCGCCGGAGCGCACGAAGCGGTCGGCCTTGATGAACTCGCGGCAGGTCGCGATCAAGAGGCCTAACGCGACGTCGGCGACCTCCTCGGTCAGCACGTCGGGCGTGTTGGTGACGATGATGCCGTGCTGGCCTGCATGAGCAGCAGCGATGTGGTCGTAGCCGACGCCGAAGCTTGCGATCATCTCGAGCTTGGGAAGCATTGCCATCACGGCGGCATCGGTCTTGACGGTGTGGAAGGTCACGGCGACGCCGCGGATCCGGCCCTTCACGTCCGCGGGCAGCGCTTCGAGATCGGCCTGCGTCGTCGCATGGTGCACGGTGAAGCCGTCCGGAAATCCTTTCTCCAGGATCGGCCGCAGCGGCCCATAGATCAGAACATCGATCTTGTCAGACGAAGTGGCCGCCATCAGTTGTCCTTTCCAAGAGCACTTTCGTGCCAGCGCCGCAAAACGAGGTGCGAAACTAGCGCCAGCAAGCCATAGATGACAATCCCGGCCACCGACAGCAGCACCAGCGCGGCGAACATGCGGGGTATGTTGAGACGATAGCCGGATTCTGCGATACGATAGGCAAGCCCTGATCCCGCGCCGGCGCTGCCGGCCGCGATCTCGGCGACGACGGCGCCGATCAGCGACAGGCCGCCAGCGATGCGCAATCCGCCGAGTATGTAGGGCAGCGCCGCCGGCAGCTTCAGATGGCGCAGGGTCTGCCAGCGCGAAGCGCCGTAGAGCTGGAACAGGCCGGCGAGGTTGCGATCGACCGAGTTGAGCCCGAGCGCGGTGTTGGACAGCACCGGGAAGAAGCCGACGATCCAGGCGCACACGACCACCGCGGTCTGCTGCGGCAGATAGATCAGAAGCAGCGGCGCGACCGCGATCACGGGCGTCACCTGCAGCACCACGGCATAGGGAAACAACGCCCATTCCAGCCATTTCGACTGGTTGAACAGCAGCGCCAGCGCGATGCCGCCGAGAGCGGCGGCGATGAAGCCCTCGAGCGTCGTGATCAGGGTCGTCAGCAGCGACTGCGCCAGAATGTCCCAGTCGGCGACCAAGGTCTTCAGCACCAGCAGCGGGCCAGGCAGCACGTAAGGCTGGATGCCGTTGATGCGCACCACCAACTCCCAGGCCGTCATCGCCGCGACGAAAACCAAGGCCGGAAAGGCTAGGCTCGCCAGCCGCTCGCCTGCCACGGATGTTGCTCGTGCGAGGCTGCCGCTCACAGCGCATGCACTCCCGTGTAGGCCGGCGCCAGCGCGTCGGAGACGCGGCGGCAGTACGCGGCGTAGTCCGGAGAGGCGCGGAACGCATCATCGCGCGTGTCGGCGTCGACCCGGATCTCGGCGCTGAGGCGCCCAGGCCGCGCGGTCATCACCAGCACGCGCTGCGACAGGTAGACCGACTCGAACACCGAATGGGTGACGAACAGGACGGTCATGTTCAGGCTGCGCCACAGCGCCAGCAGATCGTTATTGAGGCGAAAGCGCGTAATCTCGTCGAGGGCCGCGAACGGCTCGTCCATCAGCAGGATGTCGGGCCGCGTCACCAGCGCCCGCGCCAGCGAGGTGCGCATCTTCATGCCGCCGGACAATTCGCGCGGGAACGCATCGGCAAAATCTGGCAGGCCGACCTGCGCCAAGGCCGCATCGATCCGCGGCCGCGCCTCCATGGCCGGGACATGCGCGAGCTTCAACGGCAATCCGACATTGTCGCGCACGCTGGTCCAGGGCATCAGGGTCGGCTCCTGGAACACGAAGCCGATGCGATGGCCGGGATGCGTCTCGGACGCGGAGGCCGCGACGTCGACCGTACCGCCGCTCGGGCTCGCAAGCCCGGCGATCAGCCGCAGCGCCGTCGACTTGCCGCAGCCGGAGGGGCCGAGCAGCGAGACGAACTCGCCTTTGGCGACGGTCAGATCGATCGGCCCCAGCGCGGCGACGCCAGATTCGTAAACCTTGGTGACGCCGCGCAGGCGTACCGCGGTCGCAACGGCGCGCTCGGACGAAAGGGAGGAGCTCATTTGCTGAAAGTGCCGCTCAAGCGGGCTACTTCTTCGGCCGGAGATCGATGCCGACGCCCTTGTTGACGAAACGCAGCGTATAGGACTTGCGATAGTCGACCGTCGACTTGACCACGCCGGCCCGCACCATCTTGTCGAAGAAGCTGGCGATGCGCTCCTCCGTCATGGCGCCGATGCCCTTCTCCACGCTGTCGCCGGAATCGACGATGCCGTACTCCTTCATCTTGGCGACCGAATAGGCCAGCAGGTCGTCGGTCATCTCCGGGTTCATCTTCTTGATCAGCGCATTGCCCGCGGAATTGTCGCCGTAGATGTAGTTGTACCAGCCGATGATCGAGGCATCGACGAAACGCTGCACCAGGTCCGGCTTGCTCTCGATCAAGTCGCGCCGCGTCTCGATCAGGGTCGAATAGGTGTTGAAGCCGTTGTCCGCGAGCAGGATCACGCCAGGCTTGAAGCCGGCGGCGCGCTCGACCGCGAACGGCTCCGACGTGACATAGCCCTGCATTGCGCTCTGCGGCGTGGCGATGAAGGGCTGCGCATTGAACGTGTAGGGGCGAACGTTCTTCTCGGAGAAGCCGTATTCCGATTTCAGCCATTGATAGTAGCTGGAGATGCCCTCCTTGGAGACGAACAGGGTCAGCGGCTTCAGCTCCTCGAGCTTGGTGATCCTGGACTCCGGATGCGTCAGGAACACCTGCGGGTCCTTCTGGAACATCGCCGCGATCGACACCACCGGCACGTTGTTGGCGACCGCGTCGAACGACATCAGCGTATTCGCGGCCATGAAGAACTCGATCTTGCCGGAGATCAGCAGCATGCGGTTGTTCTCGTTCGGGCCGCCCGGCACGATCGTCACGTCCAGCCCGTAGCGCTTGTAGGTGCCGTCGGCGACCGCCTGGAAGAATCCGCCATGCTCGGCCTCGGCGACCCAGTTGGTGCCGAACGAGACCTTGTCGAGGGTCTGGGCGTGAGCCGCCGAGATCATCCCGCCCAAAGTCCCGCCAAGGACCAGCAATGCCGCCATTAACGTTCGCGGCAGAAGCGCCTGCGCCATGTCTGGTCTCCCCGGTTCTTTCTGGCTGAACATGTTAAGATCGTTCGGGTGATAACTACCCCGCCCGACGGACGAAGGAAACTGCCCGCGCGATGACCCTGCCGCCCCGCGACTGGACCGAGCTGCACTGGCCGGACTTTGGAACGCCCGACTCGGGAACGCCCGAGACCGCGCGCTGGATCGCGGTGCTGCCGCTTGCCGCCACCGAGCAGCATGGGCCGCATCTGCCTCTCGGCACCGACGTCTACATTGCCGAGGCCTATCTCGCCCGCGTCCGCACGCTGCTGCCGCCGGCGCTGCCGGTGACGGTCCTGCCAGTGCAGCCGGTGGGGATCTCGACGGAGCATGTCGACTATCCGGGCACACTGACCATGCCGACCGACGTCGCGCTGCGGAGCTGGCGTGCGCTCGGCGACAGCATCGCGCGCGCCGGGATCAGGAAGCTCGTGGTCGTCACCAGCCATGGCGGCAACAGCGCCGCGATGACGCTGGTCGCGCAGGATCTGCGCGTGGCGCATCGCATGCTGGTGGTGACGACGTCATGGTCGCGCTTCGGCGCGCCCGATGGCCTGTTCTCCGCCGACGAACTGCGTCACGGCATTCACGGCGGTGCCGTCGAGACCTCGATCATGCTGGCTCGCCATCCCGCGCTGGTGCGCAGCAATGCCATCGCCGCTTTCGCCTCGCGCGGCGCCGAGATGGAAACGACCTACAAGGTGCTCTCGACGCAACGGCCGGCGCCGATGGCCTGGCAGACGCAGGACCTGAATGCGAGCGGCGCGGTCGGCGATGCCACGCAGGCGTCGGCGGAGAAGGGCGAGCGCGTGCTGGACCACGGCGCGCGGGCGTTCTGCGCGCTGCTGGAGGACGTCGATAACTTCGACGTGAACACGCTCGGCGACGGCCCGCTGCCGGGCTCCTGAGCGAAAGATAACACACTGCAGCTATTTATGAATCTCCGGATGGCGTCGACCGCGATCAGGCGCTTCGAACCGGTTTCGAAAAGGCTCCGTCCAATTTGGCAAGCGGCCGATGCCGACCGCCCCAACAGAAAACAGGAGCCTTCACCATGTCGATCAAGACCAAGATTGCCGCCCTCGCGCTGACCGCGCTCGCCGTGACCGGCAGCATCGCCGCGACGACGACGCCTGCCGCGGCCAACGGCTTCCATCATCACCACTGGGGCTGGGGCGTCGGCGCCGGCCTCGTCGGAGCCGCCGTCGTCGGCAGCGCCATCGCCGCCAGCAACGACGGCTACTACTATGGCGGTGGTTACCAGTACTGCCGCTGGGTGCCGCAGTACAACGTCTACGGCCAGTATGTCGGTCGGGTCAGGGCCTGCGGCTATTGATGCTGGGTGTTCGCCCCGCCCAGCCCCGGCCAAGGCCGCGCCAATTCGGCCGGACCTCCACCTGCCCCGATCCGCGATCTCGACAACCCGCCCGGCCGGCCCCGGGCGGGTTGTTTGTTGCGTGGGCGCCACACCCTCAACCAGAAAACGGACGAGACCGCCCGACGCTTGCTGTTGCGAATTAATCGCAATATAAATCATCCACAAATTGCCGCCTGCCATCCACACTTCCGATCGAACATCGACTACTCCGTAATCTTCTCGTGACTGTGCGCGGGCAATCAGTTGTGACGTTTGCCTGTGTCGTTTGCCTCGCCTTGGGAATCCGCCGCCATGATTCGTTCGAACTGCACCCGGGAAATGATCGCGGCCGGCGGCATGATCGCCGCGCTCGCTGCCCCCGCCGCTGCCGCCGACCTGCCGGTCAAGGCCCGGATGGTGCAGACAGTGTTCGACTGGACCGGCATCTACGTCGGCGTCCATGCCGGCTATACCCGTGACCACGGCCGGGCGACCCTGACCGACGCGAGCGGCACGGTCAGCACCGGCAGCCCGTTCAGCGGGCTCACTGGCGGCGTGCAGGCCGGCTACAACTGGGTCACCCGCTCCGGGCTGCTGCTCGGACTCGAGGGCGATTTCAGCTTTCCGAACTATCTCACTTCCAACCACACCGTCGCGATGCTCGGCACGCCCGGCTCGAACGTCTCGGAGCTGTGGGACTATGTCGCCACCGCCCGCGGCCGCGTCGGCTACATCAGGGGCGACTGGCTGGTCTACGCCACCGGCGGCCTTGCCTGGACCGGCGGCCGCTTCATCAACGCCAACGCGGCCGGCGACACCGAGAAGCTGCTGACGACGCGGCTCGGCTGGGCCGCCGGCGCCGGCATCGAGCGCAGCTTTGCGCCGCATTGGAGCTGGCGCCTCGAATATCTCTACAGCCATTTCGAGAACGGCGGCGTCCGCTTCTCCAACGGCGCCAGCTACAATTCTGCGCTCGAATTCCAGACCCTGCGGGTCGGCCTCAACCGCAAGCTCGACTTCGCCAGCGGTCCCGACCTGAAGCTCAAGAGCGATCCGTCCGATCCCGAATCCGACCGCTGGGAGATCCACGGCCAGGCGACCGCGCTCGGCCAGGGCTATCCGGCGTTCCGCGCCGCCTACACCGGTCCGAACAGCCTGACGCCGGCGCGCCAGTTCCAGGAGACCTGGAGCAACAGCCTCTTCATCAATGCGCGGCTGTGGGACGGCGGCGAGGTCTACTACAATCCCGAGTTGCTGCAGGGCTTCGGCCTCAGCAACACCGTCGGACTTGGCGGCTTCCCGAACGGCGAGGCGCAGAAGTCGGACTTCCCCTACCCGCACTACAACACGTCTCGGCTGTTCCTGCGCCAGACCTTCGGCTTCGGCGGCGAGCAGGAGCAGCTCGGAAGCGGCCAGTTGCAGCTCTCCGGCAAGCAGGACATCTCGCGGCTCACCGTCCAGATCGGCAAATTCCCCGTGCTCGACGTGTTCGACGGCAACGCCTACGCCAAGGACGCGCGCAAGGACTTCATGAACTGGTCGGTGTGGGCGCCCGGCGCTTTCGACTATGCGGCCGACAAGCTCGGCCTGACCTACGGCGCGACCGCCGAGCTGAACCAGAAGAACTGGGCGCTGCGCGCCGGCTATTTCCTGGTCGACGCCACTTCGAACTCCAACAATTTCGACATGAACGTCTTCAAGCGCGGCAGCTACGTCGTCGAGCTGGAGACGCGCTATCAGCTGTTCTCGCAGCCCGGCCACCTGCGCACCATCGGCTGGTTCAACAATACCTTTTCCGGCAGCTATCGCGAGACGCTCGACAATCCCGCGCTCAATCTCGACATCACGCAGACCCGCCGCGGCCGCAGCAAATACGGCTATGTCGTCAGCTTCGACCAGGCGCTGTCCGACGAGCTCGGCCTGTTCGGCCGCTGGAGCTGGAACGACGGCAAGACCGAGATCATGGCGTTCACCGACATCGACAACAGCCTGTCGTTCGGCACCTCGATCAAGGGCAATCGCTGGGGCCGACCCGACGACACGATCGGCCTCGCCGGCGTCAGCAACGGCCTGTCGCGCGACCACCGCGCCTTCCTCGCCGCCGGTGGCCTCGGCCCGCTGATCGGCGACGGCGCCCTGAACTATCGGCGCGAGAACATCATCGAGGCCTACTACGCCTATTCCATCAACAAGTACCTGACCTTCACGGCGGACTATCAATTCGTCAGCAATCCCGCCTACAACGCCGACCGCGGTCCGGTGTCGATCTTCTCCGGGCGGCTGCACGGGGATTTCTGAGGGCGGCGTTCCTCCCGCTTAGGCAGCAGGCTGCCGACGAGAGCGTATCTCGCAAGCAGAATTGCAAATGCATCGCTACGCACCGTCATTGCGAGGAGCGAGGCGACGAAGCAATGCAGGGTCCCGCCCACGACTCTGGATTGCTTCGTTGCGCTCGCAATGACGCCGTGGAGCCAGCGACGCCTCGCCAAACTCCGCTGTCGTCCCCGCGGACGCTATCGAGGAAAGTCACTGCCAGTTGCCTGCCTCGTCAAAGCCGGTGGCTATGGGTCCCCGGCTCAAGGCCGGGACGACAGCCGAGGGCTGCGCGCCGCTGGTGGTCCAGATGACCAGCATTCCGGCCGCAGTCGCCATGCGCCCACCGCAACGCGGCAATGGGCGACAGCCATCCCCATATGCTAGGACCTGTGTCCATTCCCGCCCGTCCGGGCGCCACACCAGGTCGCAATGCTTTCCGTCGAACTCGCCGTCATCGTCGTCCTCATCGTCGTCAACGGGCTGTTGTCGATGTCCGAACTCGCGATCGTCTCGTCGCGGCCGGCACGGCTCGCCATGCTGGCCGAAAAGGGCGTCGCCGGCGCCCGTCGGGCGCTGGCGCTGGCGTCCGATCCCGGCAGGTTCCTATCGACGGTGCAGATCGGCATCACTCTGGTCGGCGTACTCTCCGGCGCGTTCTCCGGCGCCACGCTCGGCCAGCGCCTGACGCAGTGGCTGCTGGAGCTCGGCCTGTCCACCTCCGTCGCCGACATCGTCGGCGTCGGCCTGGTCGTCACCAGCATCACCTATGCGACCTTGATCGTCGGCGAACTCGTGCCGAAGCAGCTGGCGCTGCGCGACCCCGAGGCCGTGGCGGTCCGCGTCGCCCCGGCGATGCAGGTGCTCGCCAAGGTGTCGCTGCCGCTGGTCGTGCTGCTCGATCTCTCCGGCAAGCTGATTCTTGCCCTGCTCGGCCGCTCGGGCGACGCCGAGGAGAAAGTCTCAGAGGCCGAGATCCACCATCTGGTGCGCGAGGCCGAGACCGCAGGCGTGCTCGAGCCCGGCGAAAAGGAGATGATCGCCGGCGTGATGCGGCTCGGCGACCGCCCGGTCGGTGCCATCATGACGCCGCGCCCCGAGGTTGACGTCATCGACCTCAACGACGATCCCAAGGCCATTCGCGAGCTGCTCGCCAAGAGCCCGCATTCGCGGCTTCCCGTGTCCGACGGCGAGCGCGACCGTCCGATCGGCGTGCTCCAGGCCAAGGACCTGCTGGCGGCGTATCTGCGCGACGAGACGCCAGACCTGCGCAGCCTGGTGCGCGAGGTGCCGATCATTCCGTCGACCGTCGACGCGCGCGACGTGATCGCGATCCTGAAAGTCGCACCCGTGCACATGGGGCTGGTCCACGACGAATACGGCGCGTTCGAAGGCGTCGTGACCGCGGCGGATATTCTGGAGTCGATCGTCGGCGCGTTCTCTTCCGAGGAAGGTCCGCCGGAGCCGGCCTGCCTCCGCCGCGACGACGGCTCGCTGCTCGTCTCCGGCTGGATGCCGCTCGACGAGTTCGCCGACGTCCTCGCCATCGAGGTGCCGCCACATCGCGGCTATCACACCGTCGCCGGCCTGGTGCTGCAGCACTTCGGCAGCGTGCCCGAGGTCGGCCAGAGCTTCGAGCTGCAAGGGTGGCGGTTCGAGATCATCGACCTCGACGGCCGCCGCATCGACAAGATCCTGGCGACGAAGCTCGCCCCGGACGGCGGCGAGCCGAATGTTGGCTAATTGAGCCCATCGCCGCGGCACAACCAGTGCGTCCCCTCTCCCGCTTGCGGGGAGGCGCTGACCGTCCGAGGGGCGAGATAGCCGACCCTGCATCACTGCGCTGACGCTGTCCTCGGTCGCGATGGCACTTCCGGATGCAATCAGGCTTGTCGCGGGAACGTGAAGATGCGGGCTGCGTATCCTTTGATAGGCCGGACCAAGAGGCCGGATCCCCGGCCGCCACTTGAAATCAAATCATCACACAGCGCACCTAGGGTGCGGATTCGGCCGGCAGCCTGCCGGCGCGAGCCAGCCCCAGCGCCACGACGAGGACACGTCCGCAGCCATGACCGAGCGCTGCGGGCGGCAAGGCGAGACACGCGGATGATGCTTCAGGACCTTCGGACCACCGTGCTGCGCGGCGCCGTCCGTCCCAACAGCTGGGACGTGGTCGCGCTGATCATCGTGGTCGGCGCCATGGTGCTGATCGTCTATGGCGGCGAGCAGACCACGCTGCCGCTGTCGGTGCTGGACACGGCGCCGGTCTCGCTCGATCCGTCCAACCTGCCGCTCTATGCGTTGCGCACCACCTTGCGCATGCTGCTCGCGATCGTGTGCTCGCTCGTCTTCACCTTCGTCTATGCGGCTCTCGCGGCCAAGAGCCGGCGCGCCGAGATCGTGCTGATCCCGCTGCTCGACATCCTGCAGTCGGTGCCGATCCTCGGCTTCCTGACGTTCACCGTCGTGTTCTTCATGAACCTGTTCCCGGGCAAGGTGCTGGGCGCCGAGTTGGCCTGCGTGTTCGCGATCTTCACAAGCCAGGCCTGGAACATGACCTTCAGCATGTACCAGTCGATGCGCAACGTGCCGAAGGATCTGGAGGAGGCGACGCGCAGCTTCCATCTCTCCGGCTGGCAGCGCTTCTGGCGGCTCGACGTGCCCTTCGCGATGCCCGGCCTGATCTGGAATGCGATGATGTCGATGTCCGGCGGCTGGTTCTTCGTCGTGGCGTCAGAAGCGATCACGGTCGGCAACACCACCGTCACCCTGCCCGGCATCGGCTCCTATGTTGCGCTCGCCATTCAGCAGAAGGATCTTTGCGGCGATCGGCGCTGCGCTGCTCACCATGCTGCTCGTCATTACCGCCTATGACCAGCTGCTGTTCCGCCCGATCGTGGCCTGGGCCGACAAATTCCGCTTCGAGCAGACCGCCTCCGGCAATCCGCCGACCTCCTGGATGCTCGATCTATTCCGGCGCACCCGCGCGCTGCGCAAGCTGTCCGCGCCTTTCGCCGCGCTGAACCGCACCTTTTCGAACCTGCGGATCAACTGGCCGAAGGCCTGGAGCGGCCCCGTCCGCCACGCGCCGCCGTCTCAGCTGGTCGACGGACTCTGGCTTGCGGTGGTCATCCTCGGCTGCGGCTATGCCGGCTGGAAGACCTATCTCTATCTCTCGGCGACCCTGGCGCCGTCCGATGTCCTCAGCGCGATCGGCTACGGCCTGATCACGCTGATTCGCGTCGCCGTGCTGATCGCTCTGGCGTCGCTGATCTGGGTGCCCGTCGGCGTCTGGATCGGGCTGCGGCCGAAGCTCGCCGAGCGCATCCAGCCGCTGGCGCAATTCCTCGCCGCCTTCCCGGCCAACCTCGCCTTCCCAGTGTTCGTCGTGCTGATCGTGCGCTTTCGCCTCGATGCCAACGTCTGGCTGAGCCCGCTGATGATCCTGGGCACGCAATGGTACATCCTTTTCAACGTCGTCGCCGGCGCCAGCGCCTTCCCGACCGACCTGCGCGAGGCCGCCGCCAGCCTGCACCTCACCGGCTGGCGCTGGTGGTTCAAGGTCGTGCTGCCCGGAATCTTCCCCTATTACATCACCGGCGCCATCACCGCCTCCGGCGGCTCGTGGAACGCGGCGATCGTCGCCGAGGTCGCGAGCTGGGGTGACACGCATCTGACCGCGTCAGGCCTCGGCGCGTACATCGCCACGGCGACGGAGCGCGGCGATTTTCCGCGCGTCGTGCTCGGCATTGCCGTGATGTGCATTCTCGTCACCCTGTTCAACCGGCTGCTGTGGCGGCCGCTCTATGCCTTCGGCGAACGCCGGCTGCGGCTCGGCTGACCCGGGAGAATTGTCATGCGCGACCAGGTCAAGGACACCTCGCTGATCGAGATCAAGAGCGTCAGCCGGCTGTTTCCGAAGGGCAGCGGCGAGGATCTCGTCGTGCTGGAGAAGGTCGACCTCACGATCCGCGCCGGCGAGATCGTCGGCCTGCTGGGGCGCTCCGGCTCGGGCAAGTCGACCTTGCTGCGGATCATCGCCGGCCTGGTGTCGCCATCCTCGGGCGAAGCGCGATGCCGCGGCGAGATCATCGCCGGCCCCCGCGCGGCGTCGCCATGGTGTTCCAGTCGTTCGCGCTGTTTCCCTGGCTGACCGTGCTGCAAAACGTCGAACTCGGCCTCGAGGCGCTCGGTGTCGACAGTGCCGAACGGCGCAAACGCGCGCTGGCCGCGATCGACCTGATCGGTCTCGACGGTTTCGAATCCGCTTTTCCGAAAGAGCTCTCCGGCGGCATGCGCCAGCGCGTCGGCTTCGCCCGCGCGCTGGTCGTGCATCCCGACCTGCTGCTGATGGACGAGCCGTTCTCGGCTTTGGACGTTCTGACGGCCGAGACGCTGCGCACCGACCTCGTCGATCTCTGGACCGACGGTCGGCTGCCGATCAAATCGGTGCTGATGGTGACGCACAACATCGAGGAAGCGGTGCTGATGTGCGACCGCATCCTGGTTTTCTCGTCCAATCCCGGCCGCGTCGCCGCCGAGTTCAAGGTCGACCTGCCGCATCCGCGTAACCGGCTCGACCCGGTGTTCCGCCAGCTCGTCGACAGTCTCTACGCCCGCATGACGCAGCGGCCCGAGCCGAAGCTGCCGAGCACGGCCAGTGCCGGTGTCGGCATGGTGCTCAGCCACGTGTCGTCGAACTCGATCTCCGGCCTGATCGAGACGCTCGCCGGCGAGCCCTATAATGGGCATGCCGACCTGCCGGTGCTGGCGGGCCATCTGCAGCTCGAGGTCGACGAGATCTTTCCCTTGGCCGAGGCGCTGCAGCTCTTGCGCTTCGCACAGCTCAGCGAAGGCGATCTGACCTTGACCGAGGCCGGGCGGCGGTTCGCCCATCAGGAGACCGACGAGCGCAAGAAGCTGTTCGCGCAGCATTTGATGGAGAACGTGCCGCTGATGGGGCTGATTCGCCGCGTGCTCGACGACCGCCCCTCGCATGCCGCGCCAGCCGCGCGCTTCCGCATCGAGCTCGAGGACTACATGTCCGAGCAATATGCCGACGAGACGCTGCACACCATCGTGTCATGGGGCCGCTATGCCGAGCTGTTCGCCTATGACGAGCAGTCCGAAACCTTCAGTCTGGAGAACCCGCATTAGTTCGACGGCTGTTCCACCCTCCGCTGTCGCCCCGGGCAAGTCCGGCAACGCGAAGCGTTGGCGGACGCCGACCCGGGAGCCATACCGCTTGATTCCTCTTGGGGCACACCGCGCGTCGAACCGTTCGCGCAACAAACGGCCTCCGCCGGTTATGGATTTCCGCGTTCGCGGGGATGACAGCGAGAGTGAAGAAGTTGCATACGGACTTCCTAAGAACTCCAGCGATTGCGTCACGCCGCCGCAAAGGTATCGGCTCGCGCCATCGCCCAGGCGTCGCGGAAGCGGACGTCCTGGGTGCCGTCGAGTAGCTCGCCAGGGCGCAGCGCCGGATACAGCTTGGCAAACGAGGACACCTCAGTGGTCGACGTCCGCTGTGAGAAGTGGATCGGCCGCAGTTCCTGCGGATGTTCGAGACCGGCGGCGGCGAGCAGCTCGGCCAGCGCATGCAGGGTTGCGTGATGATAGTTGTAGACGCGGTCGAGCTTGTGCGGGACGACCAGCGCGCGAGCCCGCGTCGGATCCTGGGTGGCGACACCGGTCGGGCATTTGTCGGTATGGCAGCTCAAGGACTGGATGCAGCCGAGCGAGAACATGAAGCCGCGCGCCGCGTTGCACCAGTCGGCGCCAATCGACATCGCGCGCGCCATGTCGAACGCGGTGGCGATCTTGCCGGAGGCGCCGATCTTGATGCGGTCGCGGATGCCAAGGCCGACCAGCGCATTGTGGACGAAGCTGACGCCCTCGCGCATCGGCATGCCCAAATGGTCCATGAACTCGAGTGGCGCGGCACCGGTGCCGCCTTCATTGCCGTCGACCACGATGAAGTCGGGATAGATGCCGGTCTCCAGCATCGCCTTGCAGATCGCGAGGAATTCCCAGGGATGGCCGATGCACAGCTTGAAGCCGGCCGGCTTGCCGCCCGACAGCCGCCGCATCTCGCCGATGAACTGCATCATGCCGATGGGCGTCGAGAACGCGCGGTGCGCCGGCGGCGAGATGCAATCCTCGCCCATTGAGACACCGCGGATCTTGGAGATCTCCTCGGATACTTTCGCGGCCGGAAGTACGCCGCCATGTCCGGGCTTGGCGCCCTGGCTGATCTTGAGCTCCACCATCTTGATCTGGTCGTGGGTCGCGACCCGCGTGAACGCCTCGGGATCGAACGTGCCATCGTGACGCCGGCAGCCGAAATAGCCGGAGCCGATCTCCCAGATGATGTCGCCGCCCATTTCGGCGTGATAGGGACTGAAGCCGCCTTCGCCGGTGTCGTGGGCGAAGCCGCCCTTCTTCGCGCCACCATTCAGGGCACGCACCGCATTCGGGCTCAGCGCGCCGAAGCTCATGGCGGAGATGTTGAACACCGAGGCCGAATACGGCTTCGTGCAATCCGGACCACCGATGGTGATGCGGAACTTCTCCTCCGCATGCGGCTTGGGCGCGATCGAATGGTGCATCCATTCGTAGCCCTCGCGGTAGACGTCCTCCTGGGTGCCGAACGGGCGCTTGTCGAGCTCCATCTTGGCGCGCTGATAGACAACCGCGCGGGTGTCGCGCGAGAACGGCATGCCGTCCTTTTCGCTCTCGAAGAAATACTGCCGCATCTCGGGCCGGATCTCTTCGAGCAAGAATCGCATATGTGCCGAGATCGGATAATTGCGCAAAACCGCGTGGCTCTTCTGCATGAGGTCGCGCACGCCGAGCAGGGTGAGCGCGCCGAAGATCAACAGCGGGATCAGGACGAGATCGAAGATCTTGCGGTCGTAGATGCCGAGGATCAGCAGCAAAGCGGTCGCCGTGGCGCAGATCGTCAGCACGATGAAGCGCGGCGAAAACGGGAGCAGCAGCGTATCCATGGGAGGCCTCGAGGCGGCTCGTGGAAGATCGATGATCACGATACTACGTGTATCGCGAAGCAATCGTTACACAAGCGCGCGCAATCGGCCATCGATCATATCACAACGTCGATAGCCCCAGACTATCGTCTGCCGCGCCGCAAGATCGAGCCGCAGCGCCGGGCGGGCCTCCGAGACTCCCGGCGCCGTTACGCGTTGGGAAGACGGCAGCCGCTTACCCCTCCGCAAACAGCCCCGAATGCGCCTCGCGCAACTGCCGCTTCAGCAGCTTACCGCTGGGGTTCTTCGGCAGGGCGTCGACGAACACAACGCGCTTCGGCGTCTTGAACGAGGCCAACCTGGTCGAGGCCTGCTTGAGCACGGCCTCCTCAGTCAGCTCACAGCCGGACTTGACGACGACCATCGCCACAACCGCCTCGACCCAGCGCGGATGCGGCAGGCCGACGACGGCGACCTCCGACACTTCCGGAATCAGATAGAGCGCCTCCTCGACCTCGCGGCTGGCGACGTTCTCACCGCCGGTCTTGATCATGTCCTTCTTGCGGTCGACGATGGTGATGTAGCCTTCCTCGTCGATGGTCGCGAGGTCGCCGGAATGAAACCAGTCGCCCTGGAAGGCCGCGGTGGTGCGCTCGTCGTCATGGAAGTAGCCGAGCATGAGATGCGGCGAGCGGTGCACGACCTCACCGACCTCGCCTGGAGCGACATCATTCATGTCGTCATCGACGACCCGGGTCTCGACGTTGAGCACGGCGCGGCCGCAAGAGCCCGGCTTGCGCAGTTGATCTTCCGGTCCGAGCATCGTCGCCAGCGGTGCGATCTCGGTCTGGCCGTAGAGATTCCACAGCCGCACCTTGGGCAGCCGCTGCGCCAGCTCGCGCAGCACCTCGACCGGCATGATCGAGGCGCCGTAATAGCCCTTGCGCAAAGTGGTCACGTCGGTGGTCTCGAACAGCGGCGAGCGCAGGATCGAGATCCACACTGTCGGCGGCGCAAAGAACGAGGTGATGCGATATTTCGCGATCAGCGGCAGCAGATTATCGGGCGTCGGAAACGCCGTGATGATGTTGGTGGCGCCGACATAAATCGAGGGGCCGAAGAACACGTCGAGCTGCGCGCAGTGATATAGCGGCAGCGCGTGCAGGGTGACGTCGTCGGCGGCGATGCCGGCGTCGACGATGCAGCTCACATACTGCCAAATGACGGCGTCGTGGGTGAGCATGGCGCCCTTCGGCAGCGACTCCGTGCCCGAGGTGTAGACGATCTGCGCGACGTCGCTTCCGGCGATCTCGACGGCAGGCACCATCGCCGTCGACGCCGCGAGCTCCGCAAAGGCGATCATGTCGCTTTGCCGCTCGCTCGGACCTTCCGACGGCAGCCAGATCAATTGCTCGACCGCCGGCACCAGCGCCTTGGCAGCGCGTGCCACACCGGCAAAGCCGCTGTCGGTCGCGAGCAGCCGCGCGCCGGCATGCTTGAGGATGTAGGCAACCTCCTCGGGCTTGAGCATGAAGTTGATCGGCACCAGCACGGCGCCGAGCCGCGCCAGCGCGAAGCGCAGGGCGGCAAAGGCATGCGAATTGCGGGCGAGGATGGCGACGCGCTCGCCCTTGCCGACGCCACGGCCAGCGAGGCCGGCCGCGAGGCGGTCGACAACGGCGTTGAACTCGGCGTAGGTCCAACTGACATCGCCGCAGATCACCGCCGTCTTGCCCGGCGTGCGCGCCGCACTCCGCCGCAGGAGGTCACCGAGTGTCTGTCTGCGAACGATGGAATCCATGGCCGTACCCCTTATTGTATCGGGGATGGCCGCCGCTCAGGCAATCCAAGTCCCCTCCCTGTGTCGCGCCGGACGTCTGCAGGTCCGGTCTTGCCGCCGAAAATCGCACAGCCGCTTCGAAACGCGCAAGGAGGATATTGCCAACGAAAAGAGCGCCCCGATTGCGTCGAGGCGCTCTTCCAGAAATCTAACAGTCGGAAGCCTCGCGGCTCAGCGCTCGACGAAGGCCTTCTCGATCACGAAGTGACCCGGCTCGTTGCCGCTGCCTTCGAGGAAGCCGCGCGACTCGAACATGGTCTTCAGCTCCTCCAGCATCGCCGGGCTGCCGCACATCATGATACGGTCCTTGGCGATGTCGAGCTCGTGCTGGCCGATATCGTTGAACAGCTGCTGCGACGAGATCAGGTCGGTGATGCGGCCGCGGTTGCGGAACGGCTCGCGGGTGACGGTCGGATAATACTGCAGCTTGCCGTCGAGCAGCTCTCCGAACAGCTCGTCCTCGCGCAGCTTGGCCACGACGCTCTCGCCATAGGCGAGCTCGGCGACCTGGCGGCAGCCGTGAACCAGCACGATGCTCTCGAACCGCTCGTAGACGTCGGGGTCCTTGATCAGGCTGGCGAACGGGGCAAGGCCGGTGCCGGTCGACAGCAGCAGCAACCGGCTGCCGGGCAGCAGGTTGTCGGGGATCAGCGTGCCGGTCGCCTTGCGGCCGACCAGGATGGTGTCGCCTTCCTTGATCTTCTGCAGCCGGGAGGTCAGCGGACCGTCCTGCACCTTGATGCTGAAGAACTCGAGTTCCTCCTCGTGATTGGCGCTGGCCATGCTGTAGGCGCGCAGCAGGGGGCGGCCCTCGACCTCGAGGCCGATCATCGCGAACTGACCATTCTGGAAGCGGAAGCCCGCATCGCGGGTGGCTCGGAAGGAGAACAGGGTGTCCGTCCAGTGCTGAACGGAAAGAACTTTCTCTTTATAGAACGCGCTCATGTCGTTTGTTTTTTCACGTGGGCTGAAGTTGGAAGAAACAAGTCGTGACGGAGGCAGGACCGCAAAAACCCTATAGATCCAGCGATTTCGGCGCCTGATGTACGTGAAAACAGCCAATAATCAACCCGCATGGACGCACCATTGATCACGATCAAATGCATGCCAGTTGACGCCCGGATTCGCCTCGATCGGCCATTCGTTCGTACACAAACGATATGGGTAATTTACTTGCCGAAATTCCGATTATCCAGCACTTTAATTCCGCATCTCCGGCCCAATCCTTGAGCAATGATTAACCATCCGCAGACCCAGCTCGCCGCCATCACCCGCTATTGCGCCGAACGAGGCATCGCGCTCGACGTGCGGGAGGACGGCTGGCTGCTGGTGCTCGAGGACGCCACCCGGCGTCACCTGATCTTCGGCTATGATCTCGGCCTGAACAGTGCGGTGGCGCACAGACTGGCCTGTGACAAGGCGGCGACCTCGGCGCTGTTGAGAGCCGACGGGATTGCCGCGGTTCCACACGCATTCTTTCTGGCGCCGGCCCTTGGCGGCCAGCGCGGCCAGACGGCCGAGGCCGTGCTGGCGCTGCTCGAAACGCATCCGCGCGGGCTGGTGGTCAAGCCCAACGAGGGCACCTCGGGACGATCGGTCGTCCGCGTTACGGCGAAGGATGACCTGCTGCGCGCGGTGAACAGCATCTTCGAGACCGGCGCGAACGTCGCGATCGCCCCGCTCATGGACATCATCGACGAAGTCCGGGTCGTGCAGCTCGATGACGCATCCATGATCGTCTACCGCAAGCAGCGCCCTGCCGTGACCGGCGACGGCGTCAAGTCGCTGCTCGACCTCGCGCTGTCGGCCACTCCGGCCGCGGAGCACGCCCAGCTCCTGCGGCGCCTCGATGAGGAGTTCGACGCGTCTGCGCTGCGCGCCGTCGTGCCGCGCGGCGAGCAGCGCCTGCTGAGCTGGCGGCACAATCTCGAATTCGGAGCTCAGCCCGTGCTGCTCGAAGCCGGCGCGCAGCGGGACCTCTGTGCCGCGCTCGCCACCGCGGCGGCCCGCGTCATCGGCATCCGCTACGCATCGGTCGATCTCGTGCTGGCCGATGGACGCTGGCAGGTGCTCGAAATCAATTCGGGCGTGAAGATGGAGGCGCTCGGCCGGCATGCGCCGGAGCTGGTCGAAAGCACCTATTTCGCCGCGCTCGACGCGATCTTCGGCAGAGGCCCGTCGGGATGACCTGCGGCCGCCGGCTCGATCTCCAGCAATAAGATTTCTCTGGCATCGATCGGGACGAGGGATTAGTCTCCGATCCAAAATAAACAGTATACTGTCAATTCGGAGGACGCCCTTGCGCATCGCCGTGCTCGGCGGCGGCCCTGGCGGGCTGTATTTCGCCTATCTCTGGAAGAAGCGGCACCCCGCCGCCGTGGTCGATCTGTTCGAGCAGAACCCGGCCGGAGCGACCTGGGGCTTTGGCGTCGTGTTCTCCGATCAGGCGCTGGAATTCCTGCGCGCCGACGATCCCGACACCGTGGATGCGATTGCGCCGCGCATGGAGAGCTGGCGCAACATCACGCTCAATCTGCGCGGCGAGACCATCGAGATCGACGGCGTCGGCTTTTCCGCGATCGGCCGGCTCGAACTGTTGAAGCTTCTGCAGGCCCGCGCCGAGAGTGTCGGCGTCGTTGCCCGCTACGGCACGACCGTCCAGTCGCTGGACCAGCTCGCAGGCTACGACCTCATCGTCGCTGCCGACGGGCTGAACTCGCTGGTTCGCCGCAGCTTCGAAGGCGATTTCGGTTTCTCCG
This sequence comes from Bradyrhizobium oligotrophicum, assembly GCA_050641875.1. Classification (GTDB taxonomy): domain Bacteria; phylum Pseudomonadota; class Alphaproteobacteria; order Rhizobiales; family Xanthobacteraceae; genus Bradyrhizobium; species Bradyrhizobium oligotrophicum_B. The sequence continues at coordinate 2,610,483 of CP192619.1, read as the reverse complement.
TCTCCTACTCCAGCAACAAGTTCGCCTGGTACGGCACGTCGAAGACCTTTGCCACGCTGTCGCAGACCTTCGTCGCGACCGACCGCGGCAGCTTCAACGCGCACCATTATCGCTATGCGCCGGACATGAGCACGTTCCTGGTGGAATGCGATCGCGCCACCTGGAACGCCCATGGCTTCGCCGAGATGTCGGTCGATGAATCCCGGCGCGTCTGCGAGCAGGTGTTCGCCGCCACGCTCGATGGTCACGCGCTGGTCTCCAACCGATCGGTATGGCGCAATTTCCCCTGGGTCTGGAACGAGCACTGGTGGCACCGGAACATGGTGCTGATCGGCGACGCGCTGCATACCGCGCACTTCTCGATCGGCTCCGGCACGCGGCTGGCGATCGAGGACGCGATCGCGCTCGCCAAGGCGCTCGATGCCGAGAGCAGTCTCTCCGACGGCCTCGCCCGCTATCAAGCCGAGCGACAGCCGATCGTGAAGAAGCTGGTGACGGCGGCGCGGACGAGTAGCGACTGGTACGAGTCGTTCCCGGCGCACATGAATCTTGGCCTGCTGGATTTCGCCTACAGCTATATCACCCGGTCCGGGCGCATCGATGATACCCGGCTGCGCGCGATGGCCCCACAATTCATGGCCCGCTACGAGGCATCTCGGAACACGGGAGCGCGCGTATGACCGGAGAGATCACCGACCAGGTTCCGCGCGACAGCGCCGGTGCGCGCGAGATCGGCTTCGCAATTCCCGCCCGCTACAATGCCAGCCGCGTGCTGTTCGACAATCTCGGCAAAGGCAACGCCAACAAGACTGCGCTGATCGGTCCCGCCGGCCAGCGCAGCTATGCCGAGCTGTGTGCCGACGCCTGCCGTTGGGGCAACGGCTTCACCGCGCTCGGGCTCAGCCGCGGTGACCGTGTCCTGCTGTTCCTCGACGATACGCCGGCCTATCCGGCCGCGTTCTTCGGCGCGGTACGCGCCGGCTTCGTACCGCTGCTGATCAACACGCTGACACCGCCGGATCTGCTGCAATTCTATCTGACTGATTCCGGCGCAAAGGTCGCGGTCGCCGACGCCGAGTTTGCCGCCCGGTTCGACGCGCAGGCCTGCGCCGATACGGAACTGCGGACGCTGGTTGTCGTCAACGGCGCGGTGCCGGCCACCGCCGTCGCAACGACGGTCGCGGTCAATGCGTGGCTGCCCAACTTCACCGATCAGTTGGAGGAGGCCGACACCCACCGCGATGAGATGGCGTTCTGGATGTATTCGTCCGGCTCGACCGGACGTCCCAAGGGCATCGTCCATCTGCAGCACGACATGGCCTATAGCGAGCAGGCGTTCGCCCGCAACGTGCTGCGGCTGAAGCCGGACGACATCTGCTTCTCGGTGCCCAAGATCTTCTTCGCCTACGGCTTCGGCAATGCGATCACCTTTCCATTCTCGGCCGGAGCGACGACGCTGCTGTTGCCCGGCCAGCCGAAACCCGCCGCCATCTTCGACGCGATCAGCCGCTTCCGTCCGACCGTGTTCTTCGGCCTGCCGACGCTCTACACCGCGCTCACCAAGGCCGACGGCGCGAAGCAGGCCGACTTCTCGTCGCTGCGGCTCGCGGTCTCCGCGGCCGAGGTGCTCTCCGCCGAGGTCTTCAACGGCTGGAAGAGCCTGACCGGCCTGGAGATCGTCGAAGGTCTCGGCTCGACCGAGGTTCTCCACGTCTATCTCTCGAACCGCGAGGACCGCAAGAAGCTCGGCGCCGCCGGCCTGCGCGTCCCCGGCTACGAGATCGCGCTGCGCGACGGCGAAGGACGCGACGTCGCCACCGGCGAGGAGGGCATTCTCTGGGTGCGCGGCGATTCCAACACGCCGCTCTACTGGAACCGTCCGGACAAGACCGCGGAGACGATCCGCGACGGCGGCTGGATCTACACTGGCGACCGGTTCGTGCGCGATGCCGACGGCTTCCATTTCTTCCGCGGCCGCGCCGATGACCTGGTCAAGATCTCCGGCCAATGGGTCTATCCGCTCGAGGTCGAGCTCTGCCTCGCCGAGCATCCCGACATCCGGGAATGCGCCGTGTTTGCGCACGAGTTGCCGGATCGTCGCATGAGCCTGAAGGCCGTCGTGGTCACCAACGGCGGATCCAAGGGCGAACCCCCAACCATCAAGGCGCTGCAGGAGTACGTGAAAACGAAGCTGCTGCCCTACAAATATCCGCGCGAGATTGTCTTCATCGACGAGTTGCCAAAGACCGGCACGGGCAAGATCGACCGTCAGGCGGTGATGCGGCTGTGAGCCTACGCCTTGCGTCCCACAACCGCGGAGTTCCGCGATCAGCCGGTCTTGCCAAGATGCTCCAGCGCATCCTCGGCGCGCAGCGGCACCCGCGAGACCTCGTTGTTGAGATCGACGAGCTGCGCCAGCAAAGCCATCAGCATCTTGCGATCCGCAGCCTTCAGCGGCGCCAACATGCGGGCCTGGGCGCGATCGACCGCCGGCATGATCGCACGGAGCAGCGCGCCACCCGCTCTGGTCAGATAAAGCAGCTTGACGCGCTTGTCCTCCGCGGACGGCCTGCGCTCGATATGGCCCTTGCTCTCCAGCCGCTCGATCACGCTGCCGAGCGTCGAACGGTCGAAGGCGATCACCGCCGACAACCGGGTGGCATCGATGCCCGGGTGCGTCTGGATCGCGACCAGCGCCGCATATTGCACCGGCGTCAGGTCGAACTCCCGGCACTCCTCGACGAAGATCGACACCGCAATCTGCTGCATCCGCCGGAACAGATAGCCCGGCTTGGTGTAGACTGCGTCCATCGTGATGTCGGGCGGCCTACTCGGCATCGGGCTGACGCTCCGGAGCGGCATCGGCGAAAGCCGGCAGTGCCTTCGCCGCGGCTTCGGCCTGCAGCAGGCGCGGGAACGCTGCGACGTCGACGCCGAACCGGCGTGCATTGCCAAGCTGCGGCACCAGGCAGAGATCGGCCAAGGTTGGCGCCGCACCGAAGCAGAATGGGCCAGGCTCATGCTTGATCAGCGCTTCGCACGCAGCGAGCCCCTCGCGGTTGGCCCAGCCGGCCCAGGCCGTGACCTTGTCCTCGGGCAGGCCGAGCTCACGCAGCCGCGCCAGCACCTTCAGATTCTGCACCGGATGGGTATCGCAGGCGAGCACCTGCGCAAAGGCGCGGACCTGGGCGCGGCGCAACGGATCCTTCGGCAGCAGCGGCGGCTCGGGATGGGTCTCGTCGAGCCATTCGATGATCGCAAGCGACTGGATCAACGCGGCACCGCTGTCGTCCTCCAGGGTCGGGACGAATCCCTGCGGATTGAGCGCGAGATAGCCGGGCGCGCGCTGCTCGCCCTTGCGAAGGTGATGCGGCAGATGCTCGGCCGTGAGACCCTTCAGGTTGAGCGCGATCCTGACGCGATAGGATGCGCTGCTGCGGAAATAGCCGTGCAGCTTCATCATGGCAGTCCTCCCGATGCGATAGCTCTGGTTGTATTTGACGGTAGTCAAATTGGCAGTATACTGTCAATCAAGAACGACATCTGATCAGGGGAGGCGCGCATGGCCGCGGTTTCGACACCGGAGCGCGAGGCGTTCTACAAGAAGATCGACGGCGAAAACATGACGGCGCTGTGGACCGTGATGAGCGATCTCATCACGCCCGAGCCGAAGAGCGCCTGCCGTCCACATCTGTGGCAGTTCGCGGCGATCCGCGACTACATGGTCGAAGCCGGGCGGCTGATCACGGCGAAGGAAGCCGAGCGGCGGGTGCTGATCCTGGAGAATCCGGGCCTGCGCGGGCAGTCCAAGATCACCACCTCGCTCTATGCCGGCGTTCAGATGGTGATCCCGGGCGATGTTGCGCCCGCCCATCGGCACAGCCAGTCCGCGTTGCGCTTCGTGCTGGAAGGCAAGGGAGCTTTCACGACCGTCGAGGGCGAGCGCACCCTGATGGAGCCGGGCGACTTCATCATCACCCCGTCGATGACCTGGCACGATCACGGCAACGAGACCACCGAGCCGATGTTCTGGCTCGACGGCCTCGACATTCCCCTGGTGCAGTTTCTCGACGCGTCGTTCGCGCAGGGCGCGCAGGAGGACCAGCAGAAGGTCGCGCGCCCCGCCGGCGACAGCTTCGCCCGCTACGGCCACAATCTGCTGCCGGTCGATGCCAGGCGCAAATCCAGGACGTCGCCGATCTTCAACTATCCCTACGCCTATACGCGCGAGGCGCTGGAGAACGCGAAGCGCAGCGAGGAATGGGACGCCTGCCACGGGCTGAAGCTGAAATTCTCCAACCCGGAGACCGGTGATTTCGCGATGCCGACGATCGGCACCTTCATCCAGCTGCTGCCGAAGGGCTTCAAGACTGCGCGCTATCGCTCGACCGACGCGACCGTGTTCACCGCGATCGAAGGCAAGGGCCGCAGCCGCATCGGCGACCAGACCTTCGAATGGGGGCCGCGCGACCTGTTCGTCGTTCCGAGCTGGCAATGGGTCAGCCATGAGCCGGACGAGGACGCGGTGCTGTTCTCGTTCTCGGATCGCCCGGTGCAGGAGAAGCTCGACCTGTTCCGCGAGGATCGCGGCAACGCGTGACGCCGGTCCGTCACCGCCAGCGCAGCAGCCGCGCTTCGAGCATGCTGATCAGCCGGCCGACGGCAAGACCGAACAGCGACAGGATCAGGATCCCCGCCATCAGCTGATCGGTCTGCATCAGATTGCCGGCCTGCAGCACGAAGGTGCCGATGCCGGTCTCGGCGCCGATCATCTCCGCCGAAACCACCAGCATCAGCGCTACCGACGCGGTGATGCGGAAACCGGCGAGGATCGACGGCAGCGCCCCGGGCCAGATCACGCGGCGGACGATGGTCGGGAACGGCACGTTGAAGCTCTGGGCCATCCGAATCAGGTTGCGCGGCACCGCATCGACGCCGCTATAGACCGAGATCGTGGTCGAGAAGAACACGCCCAGCGCGATCGTCGCGATCTTCGGCTGCTCGCCGATGCCGAGCCAAAGAATCAGCAGCGGCAGCACGGCGATCTTCGGAATCGGAAACAGCGCAGAGACGAAAGTGATGCCGATGCTGCGCGCAATGCGCCAGAGGCCGATCGCGAAGCCGACGACGATGCCTGCGGCCGTGCCGAGCGCCCAGCCGGATACGATGCGCACGAACGATGCCGAGACATGCTGCCAGAGCGCGCCGCTTTCGGCCAATCGATACAGGGTGCGCAGGATCATCAGCGGCGCCGGCAGGAACAAGGGATTGACCAGCCCGAGGCTGCCGATGAGCTGCCACAGGCCGAGAGCCGCCGCGAGCGCGAGCCAGCCGGCCCAGCGGCTTGCGGCCGGCGTGAAGCCGCCGCCCCGGAACGGCACCTTCCGGCTCGTGCCGACGACCTCAGGCGGTTCGGCCGGGGAGCGTTCAAGCATTCTGAACCTCGCGCTCGGCATCGATTGCTTCGGTCCGGATCAGCCCCCAGAGCTCGTTCTGCAGGTCCAGCAGCTGCGCGCGTACTCCGGCATCGCCGCGGCTGCGCCGCGTCGCCGGGACGCTGACGACCTTCCGGATGCGACCAGGACGACGCGACAGCACGACGATGCGGTCGGCGAGCCGCACCGCCTCCTCGAGATTATGTGTGACATAAACCGCGCCCATGGTGCCGTCGGCGAGCAGATCGACGAAGTCCTCCATCAGCAGCTCGCGGGTCTGCGAGTCGAGCGCCGACAACGGCTCATCCATCAGCAGGATCGCCGGCCGGACCGCCAGTGCCCGGGCGATGCCGACCCGCTGGCGCATGCCGCCCGACAACTGCTTGGGATAGACGGTCCGGAAGTCTGCCAGCCCGGTCCGCAGCAACGCATCGTCGACGGCGGCAGCGCGCTGCTGCGACGACAGAGATGTATGGAGGAGCGGAAAGGCAACATTGTCGGCGACGCTTGCCCACGGCAGCAGCGCGAAGTCCTGGAACACGAATGTCAGGGGGTTGAGGCTGCCGGGCGGCGGGCTCCGCGCAGCAACGCCTGTCCCTTGCTTGGCTGCAACAACCCTCCGAGGATCGCCAGCAGTGTGCTCTTGCCGCAGCCGGACGGCCCAACGAGGGCGACCACCTCGCCGGCTCCGACCGTGAACGACACGCCATCGAGCACATCGAGCGCGTCGAAACGGTGGCTGATGGTCTCGGCGATCAGGTCCATGTCAGGCGATCTCGCCGCAGGTCCGCGCCTGCCTTCATCAATCCGGCTTCACGAAGTCTTTGGCGATAATCGCGGCCGCATCATAGCCTTGGTCCGCGAACCCCTGCGCCTGAAGCCATTTGATCTGGCTGTCGATGTTCTTCACATCGAGCTTGCCGTCGGGATCGATATAGGCGCAATTGCCGACCACCTGCTCGACCGGCAGGTTGGTGTACTTGCCGATGATTTCCAGCAATGGCTTGGTCTTGCCGTCGATTGAGGCAGTGCCGTCCTTGACCGAGGCGAGCACGACATCATGATATTCGCGCTCGGCGCGCTGAAGCGACCTCAGCAGCTTGCCGACCAGCACTGTATTGGCCAAGGTTTTCGGCCCCGCGAACACGCCGCTGACCTGCCACGGCGTCTCGTCGCCGACCCAGCCGAGATGCTTGACGGCGCCCTCCTCCATCAGCTTGCGTGCGACGGAAACCGGCATGAGCGCGGCGTCGACGGTCTCACCCTTGATGGCCGCCGACATGTTGGACATCGACTGAAGCGGCACGATCTTCACGTCGGCGAGCTTGAAGCCGTATTTGTCGGCCAGCAGCCCCAGGGAATAGTGAAAGCTCGACCCGACCTGGGTCATCGCCACGCGCTTGCCGGCAATATCCTTCGGCGTCTTGAGACCTGCTTCATAGGCCTTGTTGCTGGCGAAGTAGCCGATCAAGGGAAAGCCCGGGCGGTCGCGGCTCATGCCGCCGATGATCTTCAACGCGCCCTTGCCTGCGAGGTTATACAGTCCCGCGGTGAAGGCGGTCACCCCGACATCGACGTCGCCCGTGGCCGTCGCCACGGCGATCGGTTGCGCTGCATCGAAAAACTTCAGCTCGACGTCGAGGCCAGCGTCGCGGAAGTAGCCCTTGTCCAGCGCGATGAACACCGGCGCGGACGAGGACAGCCGGAGAACGCCAATCCGGAGCTTGGCGTCGTCGGCCAGCGCGGTGCTGATCGATACGAGGCTCCAGAGCAGCCCCAGAACGAAGCCAACGTATCGGAACATCACACTCTCCAAGATCCGGCGACCTGCACACCCGGCCCAACGATGACGTCGACTTGTTGCAATATTTCGAGCCTGATGTCGCGCCAAATTTTCAGGAGATCGCAGCCTTAGGGGCGGGGCGTCCTGCTCCCGGCCGCATTGGTACCGGCTGCCTCGGGCTCAGTTGGCGTGGTCTCGACGGCCTTGCTCTCAGCGGAAAACTCGCCTTCGAACCGCCCGGCTTCACTGTCCGCCCGGCAGGACAAGCCCGAGAGAGCGCCGGCTATATTTTTCGCGCGGCACATCCCCTTGGCCGTGAGCTTGCGGATGTCACCGTCCACCTTGAAGATGATCATATCGACCGGATAGGCGTTCGCGGGCTGCCGCTGTTCGACATCGCCGGGGCTCGAGAAGGTAATCATCCCCCCGTCGAGCGTCACGAAGTAGAAGCCGGCTCGTCCATCACTGTAACGCGTATTGAGCAGCACGCCCTTGCAGTCGGCGGTCCGGTCCTTTGCCGCGACCGTGAGCTTCTTGCAGGCGCCGCGAAACGTCTCGATCCCTTTCAAACCATCCTCCGCGCGTGCCGACATGGCCGGCAGGCTCGCCGCGCCGAGGGCCAGCAGCCAAACGGATGAAGCGGTCGTTCTCATCGCGATCCTCGTACAAAGTGGATATTGCTGAGCAGGCCTGAGTTGCCGCGTGGACCGTACGGTGGCCGAGTGACCACGAGCGACGGCGCGACGAACTTTCCTGCCGGTTCATCCAGCTTGGGCACGGGGGTGACGGCCTCAGAAGGTCTGCATCACCGGCTTCGCGCCATTGGACAGAAATAGCCCCTCGAAGCGGCCGATCTTGCTGTCGGCTGTGCATTCGAGCAGGTCGGGCCCCTTGAAGGGATTGCCGTGGCGGCATTGCCCCTGCGCCATCACCTTGTTGATCGTCTTCTTACTTTGGCCGATGATCATCATGTCGACCGGCGTAACGAACTTGTCCGGGCCGGGTTGCTCCTGCAGATCGCCGCGATTCGAGAACGTGACGATGCTGCCATCGAGCAAGGTGAAGTAGAAGCCCGTGCGCTGATCGTCATAGTCGGTGTTGAGCAGCGCGCCCTTGCATTCCGAGCTGCGATCCTTTCCAGCGACGATGAGCTTCTGACAAGTTCCCTTCACGACCACCATGCCGGTCAGCCTGGCATCGGCGTGCGATGGAGCTGCAGAGATCACCAGCACGCCGAGCGCGCGCACCGCCACCGCTGCTGACTTCATCGAACCCCCTCCCTTACCTTTCAATATGACTATGCCTCAACCTCCGGTGACAGAAAAGTTCTATTTTTGTTCTCATGCCATTTTTCTCCAAAAGACGCGCTCGGCGCGTCAGCCGGCACGCGCTTCGGGAGTCTTGAGCCACGCCGCAAACGCCTCCGCCAGGTCCTCCATGACGGCGCGGTCATTCCGGCCCGAGCGCGCAGGCACGTAGAAGGCGTGGTCGGCCTGATCGATCCAATGCAAGGTCGCGCGGGGTCCCAGCCGCTTCACGACGGGCGCGAGCAGCTCCGTCTCCGCAAGCTTGTCGCGCGTCCCCTGCAGGAACAGCATCGGGACCTGGATCGCATCCAGATGATCGGCGCGCGCGACGGAGGGCTTGCCGGCGGGGTGAAGCGGAAAGCCGAGAAAGGCGAGCCCAGCCACGCCTGGCAGCGGCGCTGTACTCTGCGCCTGCGACGTCACGCGCGCCCCGAACGACTTGCCGCCGGCGACGAGCAGCAGCCCCGGACAGAGCCGCGCGGCCTCCGCCACGGCAGCCCGCACCGTGGCCTGGGCGAGCGCAGGCGGATCAGGGCGCTTGCTGCCCTTCTCCATGTAGGGAAACTGAAAGCGCAGCGTCGCGATGCCGCGGGCGGCAAGGGCTTCGGCCGCCTGGGTCATGAAGACGTGGGTCATGCCGGCGCCTGCGCCATGGGCGAACACGAAACAGGCGCGCGCCCCCGGCGGAGCCACGAACAGCGCGGACACGGTGTCCGCGCCGTCGACGGAAAGCGCAAGGGACGCGGCTGGTGCTCGATCATGCCCCAGAGTGTGAGCCTGCACCCCCTGCGTCAACTCCAGTCACCACCGGCTCGCGGCTCACGCCGCTGTCCGGATCGTCTGCAGGAAGTCGGCGACATTGCTCTTCAGCGAAGCGGCCTGCTGCTGCAGCGCGGCGGCCGCCGCCAGAGCAGCTTCAGCGCCGGCATCGGTCTGCCCAGCCACGTTACGCACGTCGCCGATCTCCTGGGTGACCGCCGCCGTGCCGCTGGCCGCCTGCTCGACGTTGCGGGCGATTTCGCTGGTCGCCGCCCCCTGCTGCTCCACCGCGGCGGCGATCGCATTGGATATCTCGGCAATCTCCCGCACGGTCGTGCCGAACTGCGCGATCGCGCCGACCGTCTCCTGCGTCGCGCTCTGGATGGTCGCGATCTGGCTCGAGATCTGCTCCGTCGCCTGCGCGGTCTGCGACGCCAGATTCTTCACCTCGCTCGCGACGATCGCAAACCCGCGGCCGGCCTCGCCGGCGCGCGCCGCCCTCGATGGTGGCGTTGAGGGCCAGCAGGTTGGTCTGACTCATGCGATCGCCTGGATCAGCTGCACGATGGTGCCGATCCTCTCCGCCGCGCTGGACAGCCCGTCGATCAGCTCGGATGTCCGCTGGGTCTCGTGCGTCGCCCGGGTCGACACCGTGACTGAACGCTGCACCTGGGAGGAGATCTCCCTGATCGAGGCCGCGAGCTCCTGGGTCGCCGAGGCCACGGTCTGCACATTGACGGACGCCTGCTCGGCCCGGCTGGCGACCGCTTCCGCAAGGCCACGGCCGCGTTCGGCGACGCGTGCAAGCTCGCTGGCGCTCTCGCCCATTTCGGTCGCACGCCCGCCGACGCCGGTGATGACCCCCTGCATGCCCTGCTCGAACCGACCAGCCAGATCGGACATCATGCGGGCACGCCTCGGCCTCCGCGGCTTCACGCTGTGCCGCGGCCTCCTGCTCCATGCGGCGGACAGCAAGCGCATTGTCGCGGAAAATCTCCACGGCGCGCGCCATCCGGCCGATCTCGTCGCGCTGTTCACCACCGGGGATCGGCTGATCCACCTCGCCAGCCGCCAGCGACTGCATGCGGTCCGTCATGCCGCGGATCGGGGTCGACACGCTGGCGCCGATCAGCCAGGCAAGCACCGCTCCGAATATCACGGCTGCGGCTGCCGTCACGATGACGGTCTGCTTGGTATTTTCGACCGCGACGCTGGTCCTCGCCGCCTGCTCTGCACGCGCGCCGCACCGAGCTGCTGGTTGATCCGGCTGACCTGAGTATCGATCGAGGCGCTCGCCTTGGCGAGTTCCGCCTGCTTGGCGCGCAGGTCAGCGGCCACCTTGATCACCTCCTCGAGCGCAGCGGCATCCGCCGTCAGAGCCTCTTTCAGCGCAGCAACCAGCGCCTTCAGCTTGGCATCATCGACACCAGCGATCTCGGCGTCAGTATCGCCAATCGCGAGCTTGGCATAGACAAAGGTGAGCCTGGCATCGTCGGCATCGCCATTCGACAACGTGTTGGTATAGCGCATCACCGCGATACGGGCCGCGTCGACGACACTGGCCAGACGCAACGGATTCATCAGCGGCTCGCTACCAGCGCGATTGGCGAGGGCAACCTGGATGCCGCCCATGTTGATCCCGCAACGGCGCCCAATGCGTCGGTCTTGGTCGTCGCCGCGCGCAGACGGTCCACCGCCTCGGCCGCGGCAGCGAACGATGAGCGATAGGCCGCCAGCGCGTTCCGTACCGGCCCCACGCCTTCAGCCAGTACCTTCAGGCTGCCGGACTGCTTCTCGACCTGATCGGCGAGACCACCGACGGCGTCGATCGCCTTGCTGGCCGCATCCTTGTCGCCGACGTTCCAGGTGCGGATGAATCTCTCGACCGCGCCGTTGGCACCGAGCAACGCGGCACGCAACTGCGACATGCCGGCGTCCCCGGCCGCGCTGGTGACGAGTTCGTCCACGGTACCGCCGATGCGCCCGACCTGGATCATGGCGAAACCGCCGAGCAACACCAGGAAGCTCAGGATGATGGCGAAACCGCCGAAGATGCGCGGGCGGACACCGATCCAAGACATCAGAGAAGACAATTTCATCGATTTGCCCGGCTGTTTCACGGAGTGGACCTGATGGTGGCGAGCAGCTCCTTGCCGAAGCGCTTCTCGAAGTCGGCATCGAGCGGCCTGACCGCATCAACGAAGGTCTTGCGGTCGAACGTCTCGATCACCTCCATGCCGGCCTTGCGCAGGTCATCGAGCTTCTGCGCATCAAGCTGGGCCTGCCAGGTGACCTCCGCAGCCGCCTTGGCGGCGGCAACCAGCGCATCACGATCCGCCGCATCGAGATGGTCGAACATCGCGCGGTTGGCGACGAAGGCGATCGGCGCGAAGAAATGCCCGGTGAGCGTCAGATATTTCTGCACCTCGTCGAAGCGATTGGCCGCGATGGTGGCGACCGGATTCTCCTGGCCGTCGAGACGACCGTCCTTGAGCGCGGCATAGACCAGCGGGAAATCCATCGGCATCACGTCGGCGCCGAGCGCCTTGAAGGTCATCTGGTAGACCGGATTGGGGATCACGCGGATCTTGAGGCCCTTGACGTCGGCGACGGTACGGACCGGACGCTTCGAGTTGGTGAGATTGCGAAAGCCCTGCTTGCCCAGCGCCAGCAGCACCAGTCCCTTGTCGGCGAACTTGGCGCCGATCGCGGCGGCGACCGGCCCTTGCGCAACCGCCTTGGCATGCGCGGTGTCACGGAACAGGAACGGGATGTCGAAGACGCCGAGCTCGGGCACCACCGCGCTGGCGATGCCGCCGGACACCACGGCGACGTCGACCGCACCGCTCCGGGTCGCAGCCAGCACCGCCGCCTCGCTGCCGAATGCGTTGCCCGCACGCTCATCGATGATGAGCCGCTTGCCGGCCAGCGCCTGCAGCTTCACGCGAAATTCGTCCGACCCGACCTGCTGCGGATTCTGAACCTGCGAGTTGAAGACCAGCGACACCATTCGCGGAGACGCCGTCGCCGCTTGGGATCCGAGCAGGGTTCCCACTAATGCCAAGAAACAAAATTCAAGCAGCTGCCTGCGCATGAAACACCGGGCTCGTTTTTCCTCCATGCACAACTAACAGCGAGATATGGTTAAGATGTTAAGATGCGATTCCCGTCTTGTCCGCTTCAGCCATTCACTCGCTGATAGTCGCATGCGAGAGAGCCGTAGAACTACGGAGGGCCGTCGACCAGAGCCTGGGGCGCGGCGATCAGATTCCGATTTATCGAAAATGGCGAGGCCGCGCCGCTCCGCAAGAGCGGCAGACCCGATCATCGGCGCATGGCCCCTGACAGCATCACGCGCTTGCCGGCAACCGTAGGAACGGCCATCAGCAGCGCGTTGGCGACGTCCGCCGCCGCGATGGGCTTGTAGTTCGGCGGGATCAGGAAGCCGATGATGTTGTTCAGCCTGTTGCCCCATTCCTCGCCCGGCCGGCTCGGCTGTCCCAGCTCCGCCCGCGCGCCGACCAGCAGCGAAGGCCGCGCGATCGCCAGTCCCTCGAAGGGCAGCGCGGTGAGCTCATCCTCGAGCTCGCCTTTCAACCGGCTATAGAAGACGCGCGACGTGCTATCAGCCCCCATCGCGCTGACCAGGCCAACGCGCCTGGTGCCGCTCGCGAGCGCGGCCTTGGCGACCGCGAGGTTTGCGTCGTGATCGATGGCGCGGAAGGCGGCCTGGCTCCCGGCCACCTTGATCGTGGTCCCGAGCGCCAGATAGAGCTCGTCGGCGGGCGGCAGGGACGGCAGCGCGGTGAAATCCACGACATGCGCCGTCAGCTTGGGCGAATGGTCAGGCGGCGCGCGGCGGCCGACGACATGAACGCGATCCACGGTCGGATCGGCGAGCAGACCGCGAAGAAGCTCCCGTCCCACCAGCCCGGTCGCGCCGGCAATGATCACGGTGCGGTTCGTCATGCGCGGTCCCCGCTCGCAGCCCGCGGATCAAGATAACCGTCCCCGCGGGGATAGGGAAGACGGCAACGACGCGACGCCGAATGCCATGACGCCGCAGATATGACGCCGCGGACGAGACATGCCCTCCGCGGCGCTTCGTCACCATCCGCCTCAGGCGCCCTTGCGCCGCTCTGCGGCCTTGGCCATCGCCGCGGCGAGCGCGCCGCCGCCGGACGGCTTCTCCTCGCGCGTGGTCATGCTGCGCGCCGCAGGCGGCCGAGCGCTGGTCCGCTTCTCGCCCTTCGCTGGCAGCGGATCGGACAGGCGAAGCGTCAGCGAGATGCGGTTGCGCGGCACGTCGACGTCGAGCACCTTGACCTTCACGACCTGCCCCGGCTTCACCACCTCGCGCGGATCGTTGATGCGCTTCTCGGACATCGCCGAGATGTGGATCAGGCCATCCTGGTGCACGCCGATGTCGGCGAAGGCGCCGAACGCGGCGACGTTGGTGATGGTCGCCTCCAGGATCATGCCGGGCTTGAGATGGGTGATCTTCTCGACGCCCTCCTGGAACGTCGCGGTCTTGAACTCGGGGCGCGGGTCGCGGCCGGGCTTGTCCAGCTCCTTGATGATGTCGGAGACGGTCGGCACGCCGAAACGCTCGTCGGCGAACTTCGCCGGATTGAGCGTCTTCAAGGTCTTGCTGTCGCCGATCAGCACCTTGATGTCGCTCTTGGTCGTCTCGAGAATCCTCTTCACGACCGGATAGGCCTCGGGGTGCACGCCGGACGCGTCGAGCGGATTGTCGCCGTCGCGGATGCGCAGGAAGCCGGCGCACTGCTCGAACGCCTTCGGACCCAGACGCGGCACTTCCTTGAGCTTGTCGCGGGTCGGGAACGGGCCGTTGGCATCGCGATGCGCGACGATGTTCTGCGCCAGGCTCTCGCCGATGCCGGACACGCGCGCCAGCAGCGGCGCCGAGGCGGTGTTGAGATCGACGCCGACCGCGTTCACGCAGTCCTCGACGGTGGCATCGAGCGCGCGCGCCAGCTCATATTGATTAAGGTCGTGCTGATATTGGCCGACGCCGATCGAGGCCGGCGGCACCTTGACGAGCTCGCCGAGCGGATCCTGCAGACGGCGCGCGATCGAGACCGCGCCGCGGATCGAGACATCGAGATTGGGGAATTCCTTGGCGGCGAACTCCGAGGCTGAATAGACCGACGCGCCAGCTTCGGACACGATCGCCTTGGTCAGCTTCAGATCCGGCTTCAGCTTCATCAGGTCGTTGACCAGCTTCTCGGTCTCGCGCGAGGCGGTGCCGTTGCCGATCGCGACCAGCTCGATGCGATGCTTGATGCAGAGCTGCGCCAGCGTCAGCATGCTCTCGTTCCACTGCCGCTGCGGCTCATGCGGGTAGATCGTGGCGTGGTCGACGAACTTGCCGGTGCGGTCGATGACCGCGACCTTGACGCCGGTGCGGAAACCGGGATCGAGCCCGAGCGTGGCGCGACCGCCGGCGGGGGCGGCGAGCAGGAGATCGCGCAGGTTCGCGGCGAACACACGCACCGCCTCCTTCTCGGCTTCCTGCCACAGCCGCATCCGGATATCGAGCGCGAGCGAGGTCTTGATGCGGGTGCGCCAGGCCCAGCGCACGGAGTCGGACAGGAACTGATCGGCGGGACGTCCCTGGCGAGAGATGCCGAACGTCACCGCGATGCGGTTCTCGTACAGCGTCGGATCCTTCGAGATCCTCCGGCTCGCCATCGCCGAAATCGAGCTGCAGCACCTCTTCCTTTTCGCCGCGCAACATCGCCAGGATGCGGTGCGACGGCAGCTTGGTGAACGGCTCGGAGAAATCGAAGTAGTCGGCGAACTTGGCGCCCTCGGTCTTCTTGCCATGCCGCACCGACGATTTGACCGCGCCGCGGGTCCACATCTCCTCGCGCAGGGAGCCGACGAGATCGGCGTGCTCGGCGAAGCGTTCGACCAGGATCGCGCGGGCGCCGTCGAGCGCGGCCTTGACGTCCTTGACCGGGTTGTCGCCGTCCTTCTTGATGAAAGCCTTGGCCTCGACTTCCGGGCTCTTCATCGGATCACCGATCAGCATGTCGGCGAGCGGCTCCAGCCCGGCCTCCTTGGCGATCTGCGCCTTGGTGCGCCGCTTCTCCTTGAACGGCAGGTAGATGTCTTCCAGGCGCGCCTTGGTGTCGGCGGTCGCCAGCGCCAGCTCGATCTCGGGCGTCATCTTGCCCTGCGACTTGATGCTCTCGATGATCGCGCTGCGCCGCGCATCCATCTCGCGCAGATATCGCAGCCGCTCCTCCAGCGTACGCAGCTGCGTATCGTCCAGCATGCCCGTCGCTTCCTTGCGGTAGCGCGCGATGAACGGCACGGTCGCGCCGCCGTCGAGCAGGTCGATCGCGGCCTGGACCTGGGCATCCCTGACGGAGAGCTCAGCAGCGATGATGGAGGCAAAATTCGACACGGTGTTCTTCCGAGATTCGTGACGGGGCTGATTGGATAGGAGTGCACGCGCGCCAGCGCAAGCGGCTGGCGGACGCTCTGTGGGCAACCGTGGCAAAAAAGACCGGTTGCGAGATCATGTAAAACGCTGCCGCGACCGGGCCATCGCGTTGCACATGCGGCGCAAATCACTGATTCTTGCAGGCTGAGGGACGATTCGTGCAGGCCACGGCGGCGACATATCTCGACGATCTCAATCCGGAGCAGCGCCGTGCCGTCGAGCATGGCGGTGCGCTGGCCGCACCGGGCCCGCCGCTGCTGATCATTGCCGGCGCGGGCTCGGGCAAGACCAACACGCTCGCGCACCGCGTGGCGCATCTGCTCGTCAACGGTGCGGACCCGCGTCGAATCCTCTTGATGACGTTCTCGCGCCGCGCCGCCAGCGAGATGAGCCGGCGCGTCGAGCGCATCGCCCGCAAGGTGCTGGGCGGCCAGGCCGAGGCTGTTACCGCGGGGCTGACCTGGGCCGGCACGTTTCACGGCCTGGGCGCGCGGATGCTGCGCGACTACGCGGAGCGCGTCGGCCTCGACCCCGTGTTCACGATCCATGATCGCGAGGATTCCGCCGACCTGATGAACCTGGTGCGGCACGAACGCGGCTTGTCCAACACGCAGCGGCGCTTCCCGACCAAAGGCACCTGCCTCGCGATCTATTCGCGCTGCGTCAACGCCGACATGCCGCTGGAGGAAGCGCTGGTGCGGCATTTTCCGTGGTGCGCGGAATGGGCCGGCGAGCTGAAGGGCCTGTTCGCGGCTTACGTCGAAGCCAAGCAGGCCAATGCCGTTCTCGACTACGACGATCTGCTGCTGTACTGGGCGCAGATGATGGCAGACGACACCATCGCGCGCGAGATCGGCGACCGCTTCGACCACGTGCTGGTCGACGAATATCAGGATACGAACCGGCTGCAGTCGCGAGATCCTGCTCGGCTTGAAGCCCGATGGCGCGGGACTCACGGTCGTCGGCGACGACGCGCAATCGATCTACGCGTTCCGCGCCGCCACGGTGCGCAACATCCTGGAATTTCCCGATCAGTTCAGTCCGCGCGCCGACATCGTCACGCTCGACCGCAACTACCGCTCGACGCAGCCGATCCTCACCGCGGCCAACGGCGTGATCGGACTGGCGCGCGAGCGCTTCACCAAGAACTTGTGGACCGACCGCATGAGCTCGCGCAAGCCGCAGCTCGTGACCGTCAGCGACGAGACCGACCAGGCGCGCTACATCGTCGAGCAGGTGCTGGCGAAGCGCGAGGAAGGCATCGTGCTGAAGCAGCAGGCCGTGCTGTTCCGCACGTCGTCGCACAGCGGCCCCTTGGAATTCGAGCTCACGCGCCGCAACATCCCGTTCGTGAAGTTCGGCGGATTGAAGTTCCTCGATGCCGCCCATGTCAAGGACGTGCTGGCCTGCTTGCGCTTCGTCGCCAATCCGCGCGACCGAATCGCCGGCTTCCGCGTCCTGCATCTGATCCCGGGCATCGGCCCGGCGTCGGCGCAGCGCCTGCTCGATGCCATCAGCGACAGTGCCGATCCGATTGCACGGCTGTGCGAGCAGCCGACGCCGGCGCGCGCCGGCGAGGATTGGACCGCGTTCGTGCGCACGCTGGAGCAGTTGCGCGTCTCCGAATGGCCCGGAGATATCGAGCGCGTCAGGCACTGGTATCAGCCGCATCTCGAGCGCGTCCACGACGACGCCGAGGTCCGCACCGCCGATTTGCTGCAGCTCGAGCAGATCGCGAGCGGCTATCCTCGCGCGAGCGCTTCCTCACCGAGCTGACGCTCGACCCGCCCGACGCCACCTCCGATCAGTCCGGCGTGCCCCTGCTCGACGAGGACTATCTGATCCTGTCCACCATCCATTCCGCCAAGGGCATGGAGTGGAATTCCGTTCACGTCCTCAACGTCGTCGACGGCTGCATGCCGTCCGATCTCGGCGCCGGCTCCAGCGCCGAATTGGAGGAGGAACGCCGGCTGCTCTATGTCGCGATGACCCGCGCCAAGGACGATCTGCATCTGCTGGTGCCGCAGCGCTTCTTCGTCCATGGCCAGCCGGTGCGCGGCGACCGTCATGTCTATGCCTCGCGCACGCGGTTCATTCCCGAAGCGCTGGTGCCGCTGTTCGAACGCACCAGCTGGCCGCGAGCGCAGAGGGGCGCGACGGCGGCGAGCCAGGGTCCGCGCATCGACCTCGGCGCGCGCATGCGCGAGCGCTGGCGGTGAGCTAACCGCACAGCGATGACATCAGCGCGGCGCCAATGATTGAGCCTCCCCCATAAGGCGCGTGGCGGGAAGTAGCGCACCGGTCGAGTGCAATGGTTTGCCGACATCTTTAGCGACGTGGTCGGTCTGCGCCTCCCCCGCTTGCAGGGGAGGTCGCATCGCATCGTCAGATGCGATGCGGGTGGGGATGCTCTGGAAAGACTGCCGCTGTGGCGCCCCCACCCCAGCCCTCCCCGCAAGCGGGAGAGGGGCGCACCGATCGAGCGGCGACAACTCGGATCCAAACTCATCATGTAGGGGACTTCGATCCCTCCCACTGCGCGCGAAACCAGGCCCAGGTCTGCTTCGTCACCGCGACGTAGCCCTGCCCGCGATATTTGATCTCGCCGTCCACGAGCGCATGCAGCTTCGGCAGCGCGTGGAACGGCACCGCCGGATAGGCATGGTGCTCGACGTGATACGGCATGTTCCACGCCAGCCAGTGAACGAACCGCGCGGTGAAGGTGGTGCGGGTGTTCTGGAAGGCGCTCTTGGCATGATCACAGCCGGTGTGCTCGGCGTAGAGATAGGGCCGCAAGATCAGTTGTCCGACGAGCAGCGGCAGCACCCAGACCCACAGCAACAGCGCGCTGTGCAACGCGAGCGAGCCGAGCAGCAGCAGCGCGTAGCCGCCGACATAGGCGCGCGCCTCGCGCACGATGATCGCGCGGCGGCCGGCTGGCACCCAGGGCACCGTCACCTCGCCGGTCACCGCATGCTTCAGCACCAGCCTGAGACGGCCGGCGACCTGCACCAGGCCGGAATAGGCGATCGCGAGCTGCGTCTCCGAGCGCGGCTTGGGGCCGACGATCAGCTCCGGATCGCGCAAGGGATCCTGGGTGTGGCGGTGATGCTCCCAGTGGAACAGGCAGTAATATTCATAAGGCAGTCCGATCAGGAAGCCGGAGAGATAGCCGACTACGAGATTGAGCCTGCGGCTGTCGAAGGCGGTCTTGTGCGCGGTCTCGTGCACCGCCATGAACAGGAACGCGATGAGCACGCCCTGCACCGGCAGCAAGGGCAGCGCCCACAGCATGCCATGCGTCGATGCGATCGCTCCGATCAGCGTCCCCACGCCGATGATCGCGCCGTAATGGCTGAGCGTGCGCAGCGCGCCTTGCAGGTCGGAGCGCGTGCAGAGCTGCTGCAGCACCGGCGGTGTCAACAGCTTCGGGCGGGGCGCGAATTCGTCGGTGGGCACGTCGGTCATGTCGAACTCGGGTGTCAGCTCTGGAGAAGCGCGGAAACGTTGGCTTTGATGAAGTCGCGATCGGCCGGGATGCGGACGGGATTGCCGGCCCGGTGGCCGTGGATCGACGGAATCGGCCGCAGCATGGCGGAGCGCGCGTTGACCAGTCCGGGCAGCTCGCGCTCATTGTCGCGCCAGTCGAAATAGCGGTCGGTCTGCCCCGGCATCAGCAGCATGTGCGCGGTGATTGCCGACAGCGCCCGATCCAGATCGCCGCCGAACGCCGCGCAGTTGCTGATATCCCCGCCCTGCCAGATCGCGATCTGCGCCAGCAGGTTGTCGGCATCGCGATGCGCGAAGGCGGTGTCCCAGGTGGCGGCGAGATAATCCTCCTGCGAGGCAAAGCCCTGCTCGCGCCAGACCTCGTCGCGATAGAACTCATAGGACATCGCCCAGCCCGCATAGATCCGCCCCATCGCGCGCAACCCGGCGACCGGCTTCTCGACGAAACGGCCGTTGCGAAACGCGGGATCGGCCATCAGCGCCGCCTTCACCGCGTCGAGAAACAGATGATTGTAGGGCGAGCAGCGCGCGCTGCCGCACACCACGGCCGCACGCTCCACCATGTCGGCATGACAGGCGGCCCAGTGATAGGCCTGCATCCCGCCCATCGACCAGCCATAGACCAGCGCGATCCGGCTGATCCCGAACTGCTCCTCCATGAGCCGCCGCTGCACCGCGACCGCATCGTGATAGCTGATGGACGGGAACGGCGCGTCGCCGAACAGCTCACGCGCATTCGAGGGCGACGACGACAGGCCATTGCCGAACAGGTTCGGGATGACGATGAAGTACTTGGTGGGGTCGAGCGCGCCGCCGGGCGCGATCAGCCATTCGGTGTCGACATGCTGGGCACCGAACGAGGTCGGATAGAGGATGACGTTGTCCTTGGCCGCATTCAGCGTGCCGTAGGTCTTGTAGGCGAGCCGCAGCGACGGGAACGTCACGCCCGATTGCAGCACGACATCGCCTGCCTCGAAGATTTGATAGTCGCTGCCAGCCGCCATTCACGTCATCCCGTTTGAGCAATGAACGGAGCCTAGGTGATGCGCGGCCGGGCCACACGCCCATTTTTTGGCATGGCATGACCGCGCAAGAGGCGCAGGCGGCAATCGCATCGGCCGAGGCCATGCGTCCGCGCTCTCGCGGCCGCGCAAGCCCGAGCCTTGTCCGGATCGTTTGCCCTCGAAACGTGAGGGCGCAGGGAAGACCGGGAGCTCGCCGCCCCCATGGCCCGCCTGCGAAAAAAATGCAGGCGGCAGGAACCACAGGTTCGGCTGAGACATCCCGGCCTTCCCTGCGCGATGGTCTTAACAGCTGCTTCGCGATCTCCCTGGGGACCGGCTGTGTTGCCCCCATCGTCGGCGCGATGCGCTTCCGCACCGCCGCCCGGCTTGACCTCAGCATCGGGAGGTCAGGACCACGCGACTTGACTGTCCGCAACGGATCGTTCGTCGGCGCGAAACCGCGCTGCGACCCGCCACGGCCACCGCATCCCTGCCTCGCGTCTCGTGACGACCGCGCGTACGCCCCTCATCGATGAGGCAGGATGGATGCAATAGAGCACACTTTCTGGAAAAACGAAAGAGAAATTTTTGCCGCCTTGAACTTCACGCGGACGGCGGCCGAGCCGCCTTCTTCCCCTCTCTCCACCGTCATGGCCGGGCTTGGCCCGGCCATCCACGTCGTTCGCCGGATGTCGATGGGCGTGGATGCCCGGGCCAAGCCCGGGCATGACGTGCCTCGAGCCAACAGGCGAGCTCTCCACACGGGATTCTGTCGTTGCCGCAACATCGAAACCCTGTGTTTCGTCCCAGCCGCTTGCAATCCGGTTCCGCCCCTTCCAGCTGACAGCGGGACGCCGTATGACGGCCTGACGCAACGGAATGAGACATGACCACAACACTCGAATTCGGCCTGGATACGTTCGGCGACGTCACCCGCAACGCGGAGGGCGCCATGGCCGCCCATGCCCAGGTGATCCGCGACGTCGTCGAGGAGGCGGTGCTGGCCGACCAGCTCGGGCTCGATTTCATCGGGCTCGGCGAGCACCATCGTGGGGACTTTGCGATCTCGGCGCCCGAGGTGGCGCTCGCGGCGATCGCGGCGCGCACCAGCAGGATCAAGCTCGGCTCGGCGGTGACGGTGCTGAGTTCGGATGACCCGATCCGCGTGTTCCAGCGGTTTTCGACGCTCGACGCCGTCTCGAATGGCCGCGCCGAGGTGATCCTCGGCCGCGGCTCCTTCACCGAATCCTTCCCGCTGTTCGGCTTCGATCTCAAGGACTACGAGGCGCTGTTCGAGGAGAAGCTCGACCTGTTCGTCAGCCTGCTGCCGCAGCAGCCGCTGACCTGGCAGGGCAATCTGCGCCCGCCGCTGCGCGACCAGCTGGTGTATCCGCCGGTGGAGCACGGGCGGCTGAAGGCCTGGATCGGCGTCGGCGGCAGTCCTGAATCGGTGGTGCGCGCCGCGCATTACGAGCTGCCGCTGATGCTCGCGATCATCGGCGGCGATCCGCAGCGGTTCGCGCCCTATGTCGAGCTGTATCACCGCGCGATCAAGCAGTTCGGCCGCGAGATCAAGCCGATCGGTGTGCATTCACCGGGCTACGTCGCCGACACCGATGCGCAGGCGCGCGAGGAGCTGTGGCCGGACTACAAGACCATGCGCGACCGCATCGGCCGCGAGCGTGGCTGGCCACCGATGGGCCGTGACGAGTTCGTGCAGGAGGCCGATCACGGCTCACTCTATGTCGGCTCGCCGGAGACCGTGGCGCAGAAGATTGCTGCCACGGTCAAGGCGCTCGGACTGTCGCGGTTCCAGCTGAAGTACTCGGCCGGTCCGCTGCCCCACGCCAAGCTGATGCGCAGTATCGAGCTGTACGGCCGCGTCGTGGTGCCGCGGGTAAGGGAGCTGCTGGCGGAGCAGCAGAACCGCAGCGGCGTCGCCGCCATCAACACGTGATCGCGACGCAGCGTTGCTCCATCGCCGGGCCAGTTCTTTCGCGACAATCTGCAACGGCCGATTAACGCATCCTTCGCGGCCCGCGTCGTAGCCTCGGCGCCGCGAGCGGGCGCGTCCGGCGACCGCTCGTGGTGCCGCCGCCGAGGCTCGGCTGCCCAGACACCAACAGCCGTCGCGCGAGCCTGGGGACGATCGGATGCTGCTGAAGGTCATCGCCGTGGTCTACGGACTCTGGTTCGTTCAGGCCGCACTGGATTCCGGCTTCTACGACACGCCGTCGCACATGGTGAGCTCGACGCTCGCGCTTGGTGGATTGATCGCCCTGTTCGACCACGCTTTCAAACTGAACATCCTCTCCACGACCATCTGGCGCGTCTTCGCGATGACCTATCTCGCCGACGGCCTGGTGCACGTCGTTCCGAGCGCCAAGAGCCTGATCGAGACCCAGCATTACGAAGTGTTGGCCGGCGCCGCGGCGATCAGCCTCGTGTTCCAACTGCCGATGCTGTTCAGCCTGTGGAGGCTCTCATTTCCCTCCACGCCAGCGGACCAGGGCGGGCTCGCAGGCCTGGCCACGCGCTGAGCCGTCGAGCGTCGTCGGCCTTCGACGCCGCTCTCCGCGTCACATCTGTCCAGGCAACAGCAGCCCGCGCTCACCCGCCGCCACCCGCGCCAGCTCCTCGGCCGCGCGGGCCAGCACACCGTCCCAGGCCATCGGCTGCTCCTGCCGGAACAGCCGCATGGTCGGATACCACGGGGTCTCGGCGCGGTCGCGCAGCCAGCGCCAGTCGAGCGCGTAGGGCAACAGCACCCATGTCGGCCGCGCCAGCGCGCCGGCGAGATGCGCCACCGACGTGTCGACGGAGATGACGAGATCGAGCGCGGCGACGGCGGCGGCGGTCTCGGCGAAATCGTTCAGCAGCGGTGAGAGATCGACGACGTCGGAGCCGAGCCTGGCCAGCGCGGGCGCATCGTCCGGCCGCGGCTCCTTCTGCAGCGAGTAGAGCTGCACGCCGGGCATCACCAGCCGCGGCAGCACGGCCCCGGCCGCTAGCGAGCGCTGGCGGTCGCCCTTGTGCCTGGGATTGCCGGCCCAGACGACGCCGACTTTCAACGACGGCGCGCGCCCGAGCACGTTGCGCCACGCGGCCACCTTGATCGGATCGGCCGCGAGATAAGGCACCTCGGCCGGGATCGTCTCCAGCGTGGTGCCGAAGATGCGCGGCAGGTCCATCAGCGGCAGTTGCAGATCGAACGGCGGCAGCGGCGCGCCGCGTGGCACCACGGTCACGCCGTCCAGACCGCGCAGCAGCGTCGCGATCGCCGGCTGCACCTGCAGCACGACCGCACCGCCCATCATCCTGACGCGATCGATGTAGCGCACGAACTGCAGCGCATCGCCGATGCCGTATTCGGCGAACAGCAGCAGGGTGCGTCCGTCAAGCGGCGCGCCCTGCCATTCCGGCGCGTCGAAGCGCGGCATGCCCGCGGAGAGGTCCGGACAGTCGCGGCCCCAGCGATGCTCGGCGAAGCCGTTGACGAGGTCGCCGCACATCAGCAGGAAGTGCGCGTGGTTGTAGCGGGCGAGCGCATTGTCCGGCGCAAGCACGACCGCGCGATGCGAGGCCGCCAGCGCGGCGTCGATGTCGCCGGCGTTGCGCAGCGCCACCGCGAGGTTGGCGTGGCCCTTGGCGTAACCGGGATCGGAGGCGACGGCGCGGCGATGCGCCGCGACGGCCTCAAGGGTCTCACCGCGCATCTCATGGATGATGCCGAGATTGGTATGCGCCGGGGCGTGATCGGGCCGCAGCGCCAGCGCGTGATCGCAGGCGGCAATCGCGGCGCCGAGATGGCCCGTCCCGCACAGGCAGGCGGCGAGATTGCTGAGCACGACCACGTCGCTCGGATCGAGCGCCGCGGCGCGGCGATAGGCCTCGACGGCCTCGGCCGGCCGGCCCGCCTCGTGCAGCGCGTGGCCGAGCATTCGCGCGGCGTTGACATCGCCCGGCGCAAGATCGCAGGCTTGGCGATAATGGACCGCGGCCTCGGTGAAGGCGCGCTGCTTGTAGAGCACATCGCCCAGGCTGAGATGCAGGCCGGCATCGGCCGGATGGACAGCGAGCGCATGCTGATAGGCCGGCACCGCCGCCGCGTGATTTCCCTGATCGGCGAGCACATACGCCAGCGCCCGCCATGCCTCGGGATAGGACGGGTCGCGTTCGAGCAGCGCGCGATAGACGGCTTTGGCCTCCACGAGGCGGCCCTGACGCGTCAGGGCCAGCGCGAGATTCCAGCGCGCATGCGCGAGCGCAGGATCGAGCGTCAGCGCGTGGCGATAGGCGGCCTCGGCCTCGGTGAAGCGCGACAGCTCCAGCAGCGCGCTGCCGAGCCTGCTGTGAATAGCCGCGTCGAGCGGCCGCAAGGCCGCTGCGCGCGCGAACGCATCGGCCGCGCCTGTGCGCTCGCCTTTCACCGCGAGCGCATCGCCGAGCGTGACATAGGCCGGCGCATGGTGGGGATCGCGGGCGAAGACGCGCCCGAGCAGCTCCGCGCCCTCGGCCATGCGGCCGTCGGCAAAGGCGAGGATCGCGGACAGATGCAGCGCCGGCAGATGATCCGGCACCGCCTGGAGAATGTCGCTGCACACTGCTTTGGCCGGGCCGGCCCGCCCGGCATTGTAGTGATCAGCCGCCTCGATCAGCAGCCGCTCGACCGCAACAGCCCCCATGATGCCCTCAACCTCTCGCACTCGGATGCAGGCTTGAACGTGCGGCCGGGCGATTCCAGGCGGGACTCGGGGCCGAGCCGGCTCAGCCTGCCGCCACCTCCATCCGCGTGGCCGTTTTGCGCGCGCGCTCGACATCGGGCGTGCGGTAGGCCGCCTCCGGAATGGTGCCCAGCCGCGAGTCGTGAAGGCGCGGGCCGAGGCCATAGAACTGCTGGAAACTCATGATCAGCGGCCGCCATTTGTCGGGATCGATACGGTCACGCGTGCCGTCCATCAGGAGGGCCCCGTCGACGTGAACGCGCTGGACGCGGACCTCGAAGCACTGGATGTGCCCCTTCAGCAGCGCGTCGTCATCGGCGATGCCGTGCACCGCTTCGACACGCGCTTCGAGCTGCACCGGACATTCGGCGACGCGCGGCGCGGCGACCGTTTCGGACCTGACCGCGGTAAGACCGGCCGCGGCGAACTTGTCCGGCTCATGGCGGTAGCCCTTGCGCTGCTTCATCGCCGGCACCGGGTCCGAGCCCGTGGTCAGCGCCAGGCGATCGACCGCGGCGACGAGATCGACCGACGGCAGGTTCAGCACGCATTCGCCGGTGCGGCGCATGTTCTGCGGCGTCTTCGATCCGGCGGCGAGGCCCAGCATGCAGCGCCAGCCGAGCCAGAACGCCGACGACATCGGCGCGAGATTGAAGCCGCCGTCCTCATTGACCGTGCTGATGAGGACGACCGGCGTCCCGAAATAGAGGATGCCCGGCTCGATGGTCGTATGCATGGATAGCTCTCCAGGGTGATGCGTCTCGGCGGCGATTGCGCGCCGCGCGGACGGGGCTCAGGCCGCCGTCTCACCCGGAGAAGTTCCTCGATGGCAGCGACGCGCTCCACCCGATTCCCGAACGGGCCGGATCACGCGCGCGATGGGTCTGATCTGGAGAGTCTGCGCGCGCAAGGCTGCGGCAGTTGGCGATCCCGGCATGACTCGAACATGCGACCTACGGTTTAGGAAACCGCCGCTCTATCCAGCTGAGCTACGGGACCGGAGCCTGCACCAAGGTGCAACTGCTTCGCTGCCTCCATAGCAGACCCGGCCACCGACCGGAAGCCTCTCCGGTGATCGCCAGGACTGCGTGGATCACCGTGGCACCGCGCCGTGCGGCAGGTTCGCAGTCCGGTTCAGCGCGGGGGAACGTCTCCGCGCCGGACCGCTCGAAGAGCTGCCGCGATCACACCCCCGTTGGCCGGGGGCGGTTTGACTATCCGGGAGGCAGCCAATGGTCTAAGAGAACGGCGCCGATGCGGAACCGGCCTCGGGATCGCCGTATTGGTCGTGCCTGAGCGCATCTCTGACCGGAGGATAGCCGTCCTGCGGAGCCGGAGCCGTCAGGTCACATAGGCCTTGCCCATCATTTTTCAGCCGAGGGAAACGATTAAGTCGATGCTCATCCGGTCGGTCATTTCAGGCGCGCTCGCAAGCTTCCTCTCCGTCGCCGCCGCAGGCGCGCAGGATACCCGCAATCTGCTGGAGTCCAAGGAGTCGCTCTACAACAACATCTATGTCTATGAGCAGGCGCCCTATCGCAGCATGACCTTCGGTCACAACCGGCGCATCTATACCGAGAGCGTCTACAACACCCGCGACGAGCTCGACCTGCCGGTCGACTATACCCGCTTCATGACCACGAGCGTGATGTACGCCAAGGACGTCCGCTCGATCCTGGAGATCGGCTTCGGCGGCGGCCGCACCGCCTGGTACCTGCACCGCTTCCTGCCCAAGGTGCAGGTGACGTCGGTCGAGCTCGATCCGACCGTGCTGGAGCTCGCCAAGAAATATTTCGGCATCAAGGAGGAGCCGAACTTCCACGTCGCCAACCGCGACGGGCGGCTGTTCGTGCAGGAATCCAAGGAGCGCTACGACATCATCCTGATCGACGCCTATCGCGGGCCGTTTGTGCCGTTCCACCTGCTGACCAAGGAATTCTACCAGCTCGTCAAGGACCATCTCGCCGAGGGCGGCGTGGTGGCGCAGAACGTCGAGCCCTCGACGATGCTGTTCGACGCCGCGGTCAAGACCATCCACAGCGTGTTCCCGCAGGTCGACTTCTACGAGGCCGGCGGCAACGTCGTGATGGTCGCCTATCCCGGCGACGAGCGGAAGCCCGAGGATCTCGCCGCCATCGCGCAGGAGCGCGACAAGGAATTCGGCTTCCGCTACAAGCTCGCCGACATGCTGGCGCAGCGCAAGCGCATCGACATCGACAACGGCCAGGTGATCGACGCCAAGGCCAAGGTGCTGACCGACGACTTCGCGCCGGTCGAGGCGCTGAAGAGCATCGAGCGCCACAACAAGAAGCTGCCATGAGCGCGCCGGTGTCCCGCGCCGGCATGCTGGCGATCTATCTCTGCTCGTTCCTGGTCGGCTGCGTGCTGATGGGCTTCGAGATGCTCGGCAGCCGCTACCTCAACCCGTATTTCGGCAGCGGCATCGGCGCCTGGGCCAGCCTGATCTCGACCGTGCTGTGCGCGCTCGCGATCGGCTATTTCGCCGGCAGCGCCATCGTCGACCGGCAGCCGACGACGCGCACCATCGGCACCATGATCCTGATCGCCGCCGCCTACATGGCGCTGGTGCCGGCGACCGCCGACACCGTCATGGCCGACATCCTCGACAGCATCGGCGACGGACCGATGGCGACGCTGATGGCCTCGACCGCGCTGCTGCTGGTGCCGCTGACCCTGCTCGGCACCTTTTCCCCGATCGCCGTCAGCCTGCTGACGCGCTCGGCCGGCGAGGCCGGCCGTGTCGCCGGACTGGTCTACGGCGTCTCGACCATCGGCAACGTCGTCGGCACGCTGGTCACGACCTTCGCGCTGATTCCGACCATCGGCTCGCGCGCGATCACCTATTATTTCGCCGTGGCGCTGGCTGGCTGCGCCGGCATCCTGTTCATTCCCTTCGGCAAGAAGACGTCCTGATTTTCATCATTGAAGAGCCTTGCGGATGACTGAGTTCTGGCCTCGCCTCGCCGCCACCGCGACAGTGGCCGTATTGCTGCTGATGTCGCCGACCGCATACGCCGCGGACGCGCACATCGAGCTGTGGGACGGCCAGCGCGCGATGGCGCACATTGCCGATCTCTTGCGCTTCACGCCGCGCTCGATGGGCGAGCCGGGCCACCAGCAGACCATCGACTACATCAAGGCGGCGATGGCCAAGAGCGCCGCCGACGCCGTGCTGACGCAGAGCTTCAGTGCCAAGGGTGACGACGGCAAGGCGATCCCGCTCACCAACATCATCGCCCGCTTCCAGGTGCAGAACCCGCGGCGCATCATCGTCGCCACGCATTACGACAGCATCATCAAGGCCTACCGCGATCCGAAATCGCCGGATGCGCCGATGCCGGGCGCCAACAACTCCGCCTCGGCGGTCGCGCTGCTGCTGGAGACCGCGCGCGTGCTGTCGCTGTCGCCGAAGCCCGACATCGGCATCGACATGATCTTCTTCGACGGCGAGGAGGGGCCGAAATCGCTCGGCGCCGGCGATCCGACCTGGCGCCCCCTGGGCTCGCCGCATTTCGCGGCCAACCTGAAGACCTATTATCCGGCGCACAAACCGGAGAAGGCGGTCGATTTCGACATGGTCTGCGACAAGGATCTCAAGCTGCAGCCGGAGCCGTCGTCGCTGGCCTCGGCGCTGCCGGAGGTCAAGAAGTTCTGGAGCATCGGCAGCCGGATCGCGCCGCAGGCGTTCTCGCCGGAGCCCACGACGTACCCGATCAGCGACGACCACACGGCGCTGCAGCAGGCTGGAATTCCGAGCTTCCTCGTCATCGACTTCGACTACGAGCCCTATTTCAACACGACGCAGGACACGATCGAGCAGTGCTCGGCGCAGAGCCTGGAGACCGTCGGCCGCACCCTGCTGCGCTACCTCTATACGCCTTGATGCGCCCGAGCTGCCGCAGGCGCACTCACGCCGCCTGCGGCCGCGTCGTCACCACTTTTGAGGTGACTGCGGATGCGCGCGAAAGCAGGCCGGGCACGAGCGCTTCGGCCGCCTCCGCGCCCGAGATCACCACGGCCTCGACGCCCGCTCCGGCATTGCCGCCGCCGGCTATGACGAGATTGCGCACCGGCGCCTTGGCGCCCTTCAGCCGTCCCGACCGGGCAACGCCATAGATCGCGCCGGCGCTGGCGAGGTCATAGCGTGCATAGGTCACCGGGCTGGCGTCGGTGCGGTAGACGATGTGCCTGGACAGGCCGGGAATGATGCTCTCGGCGGCCGCGACCATGGCATCGCCGAGCTGCTGCTTGCGCGCCTCGTAGTCCGGCGAGCGCCGCCACGCCTTCCAGTCGTCGCCAACCTCGTCCGGAAACCAGCTCTTGGCCTGTTCGTGGGACACGAGGGTGATGATCGTCATCGTCGCGTGGCCTACGGGCGCCGCCGACGGATCGAGCTTGGACATCACCGCGAGGCCGATCCCCATTGGCGCGTCGAGATGCGTGGCGGGCGCGATGTCGGGCACCATGTCGAGGCCGAGATGCACCGAGAAGCACGACGTGGCCGGCGCGAGGGTGCGGGCACGCTCGCGAAACACCGCAGGCAGATCGTCGGGCCCCAGAAGCTCGGTGAAGGTGCGGCCGAGATCGGCATTCGAGACCACCGCCTGCGCGCGGACCGTGCGGCCATTGCCGAGCACGACGCCGGCGGCGCGGCCCTCCTCGACCAGGATGCGCGTGACCCTGGATTTCAGATGCACCTCGCCGCCGCGGGCGGTGACCGCCTGGGCGAGCACGTCCGCGAGATGACCGGAGCCGCCAACCGGATAGAAGCCACCCTTGAAATAGTAGCCGAAGATCGGGACCATCTGGGCGCAGCTCAGGGTCTCGCTGCCGTCGCCGAGATAGCCCGACAGCGCATTGAGAGTGGCGATCAGCTCGGGATCGGAGACATGGGCGGCGACGAGCTCGTCGAACGGGCGATCCATCCACCTGTAAGCCTGCGGATGCTTGCGCGGGAAGGCCAGCATCTCCTCCAATGTGGCGGGCATGCCGGGAATGCCGCTGCGGCCCTGCCCCGTCGCATACATGCTTTCAAAAATCGCATGGATGGTGTCGAACAGCCGGGTGAGCCCGTCCGCGCTGGCGGGAAACATCTCGCAGAGCAGTCGGACATAGGCGCGCCAGTCCTCGGGCACGTCGATGCGGCGGCCGGCGAGACGGTAGGAGTGCATGACCCGCCTCCACTGGACGCGGTCGGCGACACCGAGCCGGCGCAGCACGCTGTCGACCGGCCCGCCGGGCCAGACGCCGGAAAAATCGTGCGGCCCGGCATCGAAGCGATACAGCACCGGCTTGTTGTCGTGGTGCGCCTTGCGAAGATAAGTGTGGCAGAAGCCGCCGGGCACGACGTGGTGATCGAACACCTTCACCTTCAACCCGGACTCTGCGAGCAAGGCGGCGGCCGTCAGCCCGCCGATTCCAGCGCCGATCACCGCGACGTCGCAATCGACGCCGGCCGCGGGGTGAAGCCCGGCGCCGGCCAATGGTACTCCTCGCGCGCGGCCCGCATGCGAAGCAAGGCTTGGCGAATTGCGAAGCGGGGGCCGAAGATCGAGATCAGCGCGCCGCCGACGACGATCATCGTCGTGATCCAGGCGGCGACGCCGGCCCAGCGGCACAGGCCGAGCACCAGGAACAGCACGCCCCAAAGCCCGGTCATCATCATGTTGACCAGGTGGAACTGGGGCGTCGAGGCGCTGTCGGCATAGGCCGACCTGGCATAGTCCGCGGTCCAGGGACGGCCGACGGCGAGCGAAGCGAAGCTGACGAGGCCGAGCCCTGCGAAGGACAGCCACAGAGCATTGCCGGCCGTCCAGATCGGGGCGACGTCGTTGGCGATCGCCAGCACGACGAACAGCGCGAGGCTTCCGAGCTCCAGCAGCGCGATCTCGCTCCGGAAGGCGCGCCAGACGTTGGCAGCGAGCGCCAGCGCCAGTGCGGACCACACCGCCCATGCCGGCTGATGCCAGGCCAGCAGGGCCCAGAACACGACGAATGGCAGCAGCGCCAGCTTGACCGTGAGGAACACTTTCATCGCAGCCTCCTCCGCGCCGGAGGCGCAGATCATCTTTCCATTGTCAAGATAATCATAGAGGCGCTCGCCGGATCGCGTCAACGCCAATCTTTCCATCGTCAAGATTAGTTTCGTCAACTACGGCGGGATGAAAATGGTGGAAAAATGCAGCGTATCGTTCCGGCGCCACAGCAAGGTGCGATTCACGAACGGCGCTGCCGTCATTGCCGACCCGACTGTGGCAACGAGATCACGGAACCACGGCAGATAAAGAAGAAAGTCGTAATTTACGCAGCATTGGAGTCACACCCCGCCGCAAAATGGCGACAATCTCCCGTCATCTGAGGCGGGGAGCCGCTGAGGATTGCCGTTCGTGTACCCACCCCGCCTGCCAGTACTGGTCTTTGCAGCGATCACCTGCCTGCCTGCCGTGCAACCTCAGCGCGCGCACGCGGAATGGTGGAGCCGCTCCCCGACGGATTTCGAGGAATGCGCCGACGCCGCCGAGAAGTCGGCCTCCAAGGAGGAGAAGACCGCGGCACTGGCGCAATGCAACGCCAAATTTGCCGGGAGACGGAAGCCGGGTGGCGGTTACGTCTATTACGACTTCATGCAGGACCGCAGCTTCGACATCGCCGGGCCCAATCCGACGCCCGAAGAGCAGAAGTTCATCGATCAGCAGTATACGCAATACCTCGAGCGGCAGCGCCACGCCAACATGAGCTCGGCGATGATGTCGCGGCCGCAGACGCAGGACCTCCAGCCCTCGCTCCGGGACATGACGGCGCGCGCCGCGATCGAGCCGCCGAAGCCGGCCATGCCGGCCCCGCCGCCGCAACGGCCGAGCAAGCCGCCGGCCGCGACCGCGCAGGGCGGATTGCCACCGCCGGCGTCGAACGTGGAGGCACGCGCCCGGATCAAGGCCGCGCAATGCGCCAAGGACGGCTGGCGCCGCGATTCGTTCTCGTGCAATTTTCCGGTTCTGTCGGAGAAGCTCGACGAGCTGAAGCGGATGTTCACCGGCCCGAGCCAGGCCGCAGCCGCACCGCCCGGAGCCAAGGCGCCGAAACGGGCCGAAGCCCGGAACTGAGCCGCGCGCGACACGTTCCCCTGTGCGACGATTCTGACCGCGGCTTGTAACGCCGCGTGCGAGCCCATAGGTTTGTCGGCGCGGGGCGTAGGAGGCAGGTCATGGGTCTACTCGATATCCTCAACGGCATGCAGAACGGCCCGAATGGGCCGAGTCATCCGGCCACGCAGAAGAGCGGCGGGATGTCGCCGATGACGATGGCGATCCTCGCTTTGCTGGCGTGGAAAGCGGTGAAGCATTTCTCGCAGAATGGGCAGCAGCCGAATGCGGCACCTGCGCCGGTCCCGCCGTCCCAGCCGACCGGAAATCAAGGTGGACCGCTCGGCGGCGGATTGAGTGGCGGCCTCGGCAACATCATCGCCGGCGGCCTCGGCGGACTGTTGGCGGGCGGCGCGGCCGGTAGCGTGCTGTCGGGCGGCCTCGGCGATCTCCTGCGCCAGTTCCAGGATAAGGGCCATGGCGACACGGCGAACTCCTGGGTCTCCCCCGGCGAGAACAAGCCGATCTCGCCCGGCGATCTCGCCAATGCGCTCGGCGCCGATCAGATCGATCAGCTCACCGCACAGAGCGGGCTGTCGCGCGACGAGCTGTTGAACGGGCTGAGCCAGTACCTGCCGAAGGTGATCGATCAGCTCACGCCGGACGGGCGGCTGCCGACCGAGCACGAGTTGGCGGGCCGGATCTGATGCTCCGCGATCGTTGACGGGAAGGACGAGCCTCATGCTGCACATTCTGATCGTCGGGCTGGTCGCCGGCTTCCTGGCGCGGCTTCTATCGCCGGGTCCCAACAATCCCTCCGGCTTCATCCTGACCATGGTGCTCGGAATCGTCGGCGCGTTCCTCGCCACCGCCATCGGGCAAGCCATCGGCCACTACAGCCCCGACCAGGGCGCGGGCTACGTGACCGCAACCCTTGGCGCGATCGTGGTGCTGTTCATCTGGAACAGGCTGGTCGCGAGCGGCACGATCCGCGATTTCAACCGGTAGCGGCCTCCCCCACGTCATTGCGAGCGAAGCGACGCAATCCAGAGCCGAGATAACGGTCTGGGCTGCGTCGTCGCAACGTCCGCTCGCAACGACGATTTCACCCCAACAGATGCATCCCCGCATCCATGCGCACGACCTCGCCGGTCATGTGGCCTGACGCCGGGCTCGCCAGGAACGCCACGAGCTGCGCGATATCCTCGGCGGATGACGCCGCGCGCAACGGCACCCGCGCCACCACCGCATCGCGCACCTGCTTGGCGCCGGCCTCGCCGCGGCCCTTGGTGAACCAAGGCGTATCGATGTAGCCGGGGCAGACGGTGTTGACGCGGATCGCAGGCGCCAGGGCGCGCGCCAGCGACAGCGTCATCGTGTTGAGCGCGCCCTTGCTGGCGGCGTAGGCGACCGACGAGCCGACGCCGCTGATGCCGGCCACCGACGAGACGTTGACGACCGCGGACGCACGCGCCGTCGCCTTGGCCGCCGCTTCCAGCAGCGGCCGCGCGGCGCGCACCATCTGGAAGGGGCCGATGGTGTTGACCGCGAAGATGCGCTGGAAATCCTCCGCCGAAAGGCCGTCGAGCTGATCGTGCGGGACGTGCTTGGTGGTGCCGGCATTGTTGACGAGGGCATCCAGCCGGCCCCAGGCCGCAGCGGCGGCGACGATCTTGCGGCAATCCTCGTCGCGCGACACGTCGCCTTGAACGACGACGACCTCGACTCCTTCCTTGCGGCAGAGATCAGCGGTCTGCTCGGCTTCACTCTTGCTGTTCGAATAGTTGACGACGATGCGCATGCCCGCCTTCGCCAGCAGCAACGCGGTCGCGGCTCCGAGGCCGGACGCCGACCCCGTCACGACCGCGCACAGACCTTCAGCCATCCCGCACCTCCCTGTTTACCTTGCCTGTCTGCCTTGCTTCTTCTTAGCCAACATCGCTGCATCTGCAAAATCGGCAAATCTCCGCAGCGCGGAAATCGCTCGCCTCCATGCGGCGAGCGGACGGGGCCCTGCGGCGGGCTGCGCTTGTCAGGACCGTCGCTTGCGCCCATCATGCCGGCAAAACATCGTCGGCGCGCGCAGGACATGGTGCGCCGAGACCGACGACAACGAGGGCGAGGAGCGCTGTGGCGGAAGCCGAGAACATCGTCGTTGCGACCGCGGAAAAGATCTTCGCTGATCTCGCCGACCCGCAGACGATCAATCACGACAAGGACGGCCGCTGGACGGCGCCGCTGTGGCAGGCGCTGAGCGAGGCCGGCCTGACGCTCGCCTGGGTGGGCGAGGAGTTCGGCGGCGCCGGCACCGACCTCGCCGACGGCTTTGAGATCATCAATGCCGCCGGCCGTTTTGCGATTGCGGTGCCGCTGGCCGAGACGCTGCTCGCGGGCTGGCTGCTGCAACAAGGCGGCATTGCCTCGCCCGACGGCGCCATGACGATCGCGCCGGCTCATCCGAGAGACCGGATCACGCTCGACACTGACGGCACCTTGTCCGGCCGCGCCCGCGGCGTGCCGTTCGCCAGGACGGCGCAGCATGTTGCCGTGCTCGCCCAGGGCAGAGACGGCGTGTCGATCGCGCTGGTCGAGACCGCGCGGCTGCGCGTCGACGCGGGCCTCAACGTCGCCAACGATCCCAGCGACACGGTGACGTTCGACAAGGTCACGCCGCTGGCATGCCGGCCGGCTCCGGCCGGCTTCGACGCCACGACCTTGATGCTGATGGGCGGCGTCGCCCGCGGACTGCAGATCGCCGGCGCGCTGGATCGGCTGCTCGCGATCAGCGTCAACTATGCGGGTGAGCGCGTGGCCTTCGAGAAGCCGATCGGCAAATTTCAGGCGGTTCAACACAATCTGGCACGGCTGGCCGGTGAGAGCGCCGCCGCGAGCGCGGCCGCGACATCGGCCGCGGACGCGATCGCGCATGGCGGCGCGTTCGACGAGGCGGTGTTTCTGGAAGCCGCGGCGGCCAAGATCCGCTGCGCCGAGGCCGCCGAGAAGGGGCGGCGATCGCGCATCAGGTCCACGGAGCCATCGGCTTCACCACCGAGCACATCCTGCACCGCTTCTCCTGCGCGCGCTGGCCTGGCGCGACGATTTCGGCTCCGAGAGTCATTGGGCCGTCGAGCTCGGCAAGCGCGTCGCTGCGCGCGGCGCCGATGAGCTGTGGCCGCTGGTCGCCTCGCGCTGACCACGAAGAGGATTGTCGCATGAG
This sequence comes from Bradyrhizobium oligotrophicum, assembly GCA_050641875.1. Taxonomy (GTDB): domain Bacteria; phylum Pseudomonadota; class Alphaproteobacteria; order Rhizobiales; family Xanthobacteraceae; genus Bradyrhizobium; species Bradyrhizobium oligotrophicum_B. The sequence goes on along the minus strand of CP192619.1, from coordinate 2,575,166 downwards.
CGCACTTCGTTTCGATCCGATCCGGCTGCCGAGGGAATGCGAGGAGCTCCGCAAGGAGGTGCGCGCCTTCCTCGCTGAGGAGATCGCGGCCGGCACCTTCAACCCGTACCAGCCCAAGCGCGAGGATGCCGACGCACGCGAGTTTGCGGCCCGCGTCGGCGCGCGCGGCTGGATCGGCATGACCTGGCCGAAGCAATATGGCGGCCACGAGCGCTCGTTCCTGGAGCGCTACGTCGTGACCGAGGAGATGCGGGTGGCCAACGCGCCTGTCAGGCGCTTCTTCGTCGCCGACCGGCAGAGCGGACCGATCCTGCTGCGCTACGCGCCCGAGCATATCAAGATGGACATCCTGCCGCGCATCTGCCGCGGCGAACTGTGCTTCGCGATCGGGATGAGCGAGCCGAACTCGGGCTCCGACCTGTTCGCCGCCAAGACGCGCGCGACCAAGGCCGAGGGCGGCTGGCTGATCAACGGCTCGAAGATCTGGACGACGTCGGCGCACATGGCCGACTACATGATCGCGATCTTCCGGACGTCACCGGCCACCAAGGAGAACCGTCGTCATGGCCTGACGCAGTTCCTGGTAAACATGAAGTCGCCCGGCATCAAGGTGAACCCGATTGGCCAGATCACCGGTCAGAAGGAGTTCAACGAGGTCGTCTTCACCGACGCCTTCGTGCCGGACGATCACCAGCTCGGCGAGATCGACGGCGCCTGGAAGCAGGCCACCTCCGAGCTCGCCTATGAGCGCTCGGGGCCCGAGCGCTTCCTCGAGACCTACTACGTGCTGACCGAGCTGGTACGCGCGGTCGGTCCCGACCCCGACACGCGCAGCGCCGAGGGCATCGGCCGCCTGGTGGCGCAGCTCCACACGATGCGGCGGATGTCAGTGTCGGTCGCCGGCATGCTGCAGGCCGGCAAGGAGCCGGTGGTCGAGGCCTCGATCGTCAAGGACGTCGGCACGGTCTGGGAGCAGCAGCTGCCGCACCGCGTCCGCGACCTCGCCGCGTTCGTGGAGGAGGACGCGGGCAATCGCGAGACCTTGGAGAACCAGCTGACATTTGCGATGCAGACCGCGCCGAAGCTGACGATCCAGGGCGGCACCACGGAGGTGCTGCGCGGCATCATCGCACGCGGGCTCGGATTGCGGTGACGGTCGGCGACACTCCGCGATCATCACCGCCGCAAGCACGAACAGGTAGCTCCGTCATCGCGAGCGCAGCGAAGCGATCCAGGGCCGCACGAACCGTCTGGATTGCTTCGCTCGCAATGACGCCCGGAAAGCAGAATCGGAGATCCCACCATGACCCACTTCCTGACATTGGCGTCGAGATCCACGGCCATGTCGGCCTGATCGAGATTCGCCGGCCGCCGCTCAACTTCTTCGACATTTCGCTGATCAACCAGATCGCCGACGCGCTCGAAGGCTTCGACCGCGACATCGAGATCCGCGCCTCGGTGCTGGCGGCGCAGGGCAAGGCGTTCTGCGCCGGCGCCAACTTCACCGATCCGGCGCGCCAGGCGCAGGAAGCGGCCGGCGCCAAGGTGATCCGGCCGACAGCCTCGGGGCGATCAACCATCTCTACATGCAGGCGGTGCGGATCTTCCGCTGCAGGAAGCCGGTCGTCGCGGCCGTGCACGGCGCCGCCATCGGCGGCGGGCTCGGTCTCGCCGTCTCAGCCGACTTCCGCGTCACCTGTCCGGAGGCGCGCTTCTCGGCCAACTTCACCAAGCTCGGCTTCCATCCCGGCTTCGGGCTGACGGTGACGCTGCCGGAGCTGGTCGGCAAGAACAACGCCGAGCTGATGTTCTACACCAGCCGCCGTGTCACCGGCGAGGAAGCGCTGAGGATGGGCCTCGCCAACGAATGCGTGCCGCAGGACCAGGTGCGGACGGCCGCGATGAAGCTCGCCGCCGAGATCGCCGAATGCTCGCCGCTCGGTCTGCTGTCGACTCGCGCGACGATGCGCGCCAACCTCGCCGACCGTGTGATGGCGGCAACCGAGCACGAGCTCGCCGAACAGACCCGGCTGCGCGCGACGGAGGACTTCAAGGAAGGCGTCAAGGCAACGGAGGAGCGGCGCTTCGCGAACTTCAAGGGGCGGTGACGAACCGCGAGCTCCGATCGTCGTCATGGCCGCGCTCGTCCCGGCCATGCACGTCTTTGATGCGAGGAAGAAACGTGGATGCCCGGTCAAGCTCCGGCATGCCGATCGACTAATTGGCGACCGCCCCCTGCAACGCGAAGGCAACGCCGCCAATTGTGAAACAACCCTCTGAAACCGCATAGCCGCGGGCGCGCGCGGCGTCGGCCACACGTGCAGCATCGGTGACGCGGAACGTCAGGCCGCTCATGAGTTCGCGCTCGCCGGGTTCGACACGGATACGGGCGTTCGGAAACTTCAACTGCTGAACACCATCGCTGGCAGACGGCACCACATCGAGAATGCGCCCCCAATGCGCGGCGAGCGAGGCCGGCTCGGGGCTCTGCAGCACCACCTCGGTCATCGCCGTCGTCACGTCGCTGCGGATCGCGCGCGTCCAATCCGGCCCGGCGGGCGGATAAGCACCGAGCACATCGTCGCTGCCCTCGGTGTGATTGAGCTCGATGAACGCGGCGCGGCAGTCGCGCGGATGCAGTTGCACGCCGTGATAGGGCGGATGATCGATCACGTTGGCGGTCCGCACACCCATCTCGTTGGCACGGGCGGCGCGGCCGTCGGGATCATCGCAGGCGAAGATCGCCATGTAGCCGCCGCGGCCGCCGGTCTTGTCCAGGAAGCGTTCGGCCGCGGTGTCCTTGCGGGTCGGCGCGATCACCTCGAGCAGGATCGGCCCGATCGGCAGCAGCGCATTCTCCAGCCCGTATTTGCCGACATGCGGGTCGCGGTAGCAGATCTCCAGGCCCATGATCGCGGCGATGTCCGAGACGACGGGCTCGAGGCTGCGTGCGACGAGACAGATCTGGCGCAGGTGGAGATAGGGCATGGCAGTCCTCCTTGAGGCATTACCTGTTCACACGAGCCAGCGGCTTCAGCAGCGTCATGGCGCGCGACGCGAAGCAATCCAGAGCGCAGGCAATGCCCTGGATTACTTCGCGTCGCTCGCAATGACGAAAAGGCGCGGCGCTACCGCCCCTGGAACAGCGGCGCGCGCTTCTCGACGAACGCCCTCGCCGCCTCCTTGTGATCCTCGGTGTCGCTGCAGCGCGAGTGATGCATCGCCTCGGCGTCGAAGCAGGCCTCCAGCGTCATCGTCTCGGCATTGTTGATGTTGCGCTTGATGTAGCCGAGCGTCACGCTCGGTCCCTGCGCCAGCGACATCGCCAGCGCGCGCGTGGCCGCTTCGACCTCGGCGTCGGGCACGACCTTGGTGACCATGCCCAGGGTGAGCGCCTCCTGCGCCGTCAGGACCGGCGAGGTCAGATACAGCTCCCGCGCCTTGGCGCTGCCGAGCAGTTGCGTGAGGAAATAGGTGCCGCCGAAATCGCCGGACAACCCGACCTTGGCGAAGGCCGTCGTGATCTTGGCCGACTCGCCGGCCACCCGCAGATCGCAGGCCAGCGCGATCGACAGGCCGGCGCCGGCCGCCGCGCCGTCGATCTGCGCCACCACCGGTTTCTGCATCTGGTGCAACAGCCGCGACACCTCCATGCGCTCGCGCAAGGTCGTCACCTTGGTCTCGAACGACGGCGCGGTCTTGGCTTCGGCCATCGCCTTGACGTCGCCGCCGACGCAGAACGTGCCGCCGGCGCCCTTGAGCAGCACCGCGCGCACCTCCGGATCATCGGCCGCGCGATGCGCCGCCTCGACCAGGCCCTTGGTCAGGTCGCTGTTGAGCGCGTTGCGCCGCTCCGGCCGGTTCATCGTGATCGTGAGCAGGCCGGACTCGAGGTGCTGCAGGACGGTGGTGTTGGTGGTCATGGCCGGCGCTCCTTGTTGTTTCCCGGTGTTATGTCTCCGTCATTCCGGGGCGATGCGTCAGCGTCGAACCCAGAATCCCGAGCTGATGGACTCACATCGAGGTTCCGGGTTCAACGCTGCGCGTTGCCCCGGAACGACGGATGTCGCGGCAGAGTTTGCGCCTTGCTCAGGCGCGCCTCGGAATGCCGTCGCCCCGGCCGTCACTTCTTCACCAGCGGGCAGCGCGACGCCTCGAGCGGCTGGAATGCCTCGTTGCCCGACACGGTCGCGAGCAGCTTGTAGTCGTCGGACTTGCCCTTCGACTCCGACGGCTTCTTGACCTCGAACAGATACATGTCGTGCACCATGCGGCCGTCCTCGCGGATGCGGCCGCCCTTGGCGAACATGTCGTTGATCGGGGTCGACCGCATCAGCTTCATGACGGCGTCCGCATCCGTGGTGCCCGCGGCCTTCACGGCTTTCAGGTAATGCGTGACGGAGGAATAGACACCGGCCTGGGCCGAGGTCGGCACGCGCTTGGTGCGCTCGATGAAGCGTTTGGTGAAGGCGCGGGTGTCGTCGTTGAGATCCCAATAGAACGCTTCCGCGACCAGCAGCCCCTGCGCCGTCTCGAGCCCGACGCTGTCGATGTCGGAGACGAAGGCGAGCAGCGGCGACAGCTTCTGTCCTCCCTTGGTGAGGCCGAACTCCGCGGCCTGCTTGATCGCGTTGATGGTGTCGCCGCCGGCATTGGCGAGCCCGATCACCTTGGCCTTGGAGGCCTGCGCCTGCAGCAGGAAGGAAGAGAAGTCCGAGGTGTTGAGCGGATGACGCACGCTGCCGAGCACCTTGCCGCCCGACTTCACCACAACCGCCGTGGTGTCCTTTTCCAGATCCTGGCCGAACGCGTAGTCCGCGGTCAGGAAGAACCAGCTGTCGAGGCCGGATTTCACCGCCGCCAGGCCCGTGACGTTGGCCTGCGCAAAAGTGTCGAACACGTAGTGCACGGTGTACGGGCCGCACGCCTCGTTGGACAATCGCACCGAGCCGGGACCGTTGAAGATGATGATCTTGTTGCGCGCCTTGGCGATCTCGCCGGCGGCCAGCGCGGTGGCGGAGGCTGCGACATCCCAGATCATCTCGACGCCCTGGTTGTCGAGCATGTCGCGGGCGATGTTGGCGGCGAGATCCGCCTTGTTGAGATGATCGGCCGCGATCACCTCGATCTTGCGGCCCAGCACCTCGCCGCCGAAATCCTCCACCGCCATCTTCGCCGCGGCCTCGCTGCCGGGGCCGGTGATGTCGGCATAGAGGCTCGACATGTCGAGAATGCCGCCGATCTTCAGCGGCGGCTTGCTCTGCGCATGCGCCACGCCTGCGGACAATGTCAGCGCCGACGCCAGCATGAACAACGACGCCGCCGCGCCGCGGATGGTTCTGCTCATGGATATCCTCCCTGCCGGGCGCGTCGCTACATGGCGACGGCCTCTTTGATAGTTCGCATCATGGCGCACGCATTCGCATGCGGCAAGCGCTCAGCGCGCTCAGCAAGAGCGTCGCTTGCCGCCGCTTTCCGCTCAATGGAATGGAAATTTCGTGCGATGATGCAGCATGACGAGAGTGCGTGGAATGCAGGGCAGACGGAGGCTGATTGCGCTCGGTGCGAGCGTCGCGATCATCGCGATGATGTCGGCGGGTCACGCCGCACCGTGCATGTTCGCGGAGCTCGGCGAAGGCCACGTCAGCGAGATCATCGATGCACGCAGCGTCCGTCTCGACGACGGCCGCGAGGTCAGGCTCGCCGGCATCGAGGTGCCGTCGGAGGAGCAGCGCGCGACGTCGATGGATGCGCTGGGCGTGCTGCTGCGCGGCCGCGACGTCGTGCTGCGCGGCGAGGACGACACCCCCGACCGCTACGGGCGCCAGCGTGCCTTCGTCTTCGTGGCCGGTACAGACCAGCCGGTGCAGAGCGAGCTGCTGCGGCAGGGCGCCGTGCTGCGCGGGATCGACCTGCCCGACCGGGATTGCGCCCTCAGCCTGGGCGCGGCGGAAGCCGAGGCACGCAGCGCCGGGCGCGGTCTCTGGAAGATTGGGACCGTCATAAAAAACACGGAAAGTCCAGACGATATTTTGTCTCGCGTAGGGCTATTTACGGTTGTCGAAGGGAAGGTGTTGTCCGTACGACAGACGGGGACAACAACTTATCTGAACTTCGCTCGTAGCTGGACACGGGGCTTCGCGGTGATTATTCCAAAGCGTATGATGGCGGTATTGGAAGGTGCCGGTATCGACGTCAAATCACTTGCGAATCGGCAGGTTCGCGTGCGCGGTTGGGTTGAGGCGCATGCGGGCCCGAGACTGGAACTGACGCAGACCGCCCAGATCGAGATTTTGAGCGGGAATTGACCGCTAAGGTACGTGAGTAGCGACGTGAACCTGTCTGTTCGAAAGCGCATGACGGTGATGAACTGCGGTTCGCGGATCGCACCAGCGCTGCTGTGCCTGGGACTGGCGTTGGCCGGTTGCAGTGACATGGGCAAGTTGCAGCAGGCGACGGCGCCGATGCCGACGCCGCGGCCGAAGCCGGCGATGGTGCAGACCACGCCGGCGAGCGATCGCGAGCACGAGCGCATTCTTGCAACCTATGGCGGCGCCTATGAGGATCCCCAGCTCGAGGGCCTCATCTCCAAGATCGTCGACCGGCTGGTGGCCGTGTCCGATCGCCCCGACCAGGGCTACAAGGTCACGATCCTGAACTCCGGGGCCGTCAACGCCTTCGCGCTGCCGACCGGCCAGCTCTACGTGACGCGCGGCCTGATTGCGCTCGCCAACGACACCTCCGAATTGTCGTCGGTGCTGAGCCACGAGATGGCCCACGTGCTGGCGCGGCATGCTGCGATCCGCGAGGACCAGGCCCGGCAGGCCGCGGTGGTGACCCGCGTCGTCTCCGACATGGGCAACGATCCCGACCTGACGGCGCTGGCGCTCGCCAAGACCAAGCTGACGATGGCGAGCTTCTCGCGCACCCAGGAGTTCGAGGCCGACGGCATCGGCGTCGGCATCTCCGCCAAGGCGAAGTTCGATCCCTACGGCGCGGCGCGCTTCCTCACCTCGATGGAGCGCAATGCCGAGTTGAAGGCCGGCAAGGTCGCGATCGACCCGCGCGCGCAGGACTTCCTGTCGTCGCATCCGGCGACGCCGGAGCGGGTGCAGAACGCCGCCGCCATCGCCAAGCAATACGTCTCCCCCGAGGCCAGGAGCATGACCGCGAGACCTACCTGGCTGCGGTCGACAACATCGTCTACGGCGAGGACCCGAGCGAGGGCTTCGTGCGCGGCCGGCGCTTCCTGCATCCAAAGCTCGGCTTCACCTTCCAGGCGCCGGAGAATTTCACGCTCGACAACACGGCGCAGGCGGTGATCGGCGTGCGCGAAGGCGGCGCCCAGGCGATGCGCTTCGATGTGGTGCGCGTCCCGGCCCAGCAGACGCTCGGCGACTATCTGAATTCCGGCTGGATGGAGAACGTCGACAAGTCGGCGACCGAGGAGCTGACGATCAACGGCTTCCCGGCCGCCTCGACCACGGCGAGCGGCGATCCCTGGCAGTTCAAGGTCTATGCGTTGCGCGTCGGCAGCGACGTCTACCGCTTCATCTTCGCCTCGCGGCAGAAGACCACCGAGAGCGAGCGCAATGCGCGGGAGACGGTCAACTCGTTCCGCCGGCTCAGCCTGGAGGAGATTCAGTCGGCCCGCCCGCTGCGCATCAAGGTGATCACCGTGCAGCCGGGCGACACGGTCGAATCCCTCGCCCACCGCATGACCGGCGTCGACCGCCCGGTCGAGCGCTTCCGGGTGCTTAACGGGCTCGATGCCCGCGCCCAGGTCAAGGTCCGCGACCGCGTCAAGATCGTGGTGGAGTGACGGACAGGCTCGGAACGCGGCTTGTGGGCGATAGGGGCCCTGTTGCTTGCGGCAGCAGCCCCGGCGTCGAACAGCGAGATGCGTTGCAAGATCCCGCCTCATCACCGCGTCGTCTCCGCAACCCATAACCACGGTTCTCTGTTGCTGAGCACGCTGGAGCGATAGCCCGCCCAACTACAACGGCCTGTGATTATGGGTCTCGGCTCAAGGCCGGGACGACAGCGGAATGTGCGGCCGAGATTGCGCCGATCCACCGCGTCCGAGAGGGCCGCGGGAGGAGACCATTCGGCAGGCGCAAACAAAAAGCCCGACCTTTCGGTCGGGCTCTCGTAAGCAACTAATTGGAAAACGCGCTGGCAGTCGATCAGGCAGCCTCGTCGGCCACGGCGGTGTCGTCGCCGTCGATGTCGTCACCCTCGGCGTCGGCATCACCCTCGGCGACCGCATCGGCTTCGGTCTTGGCACCGCGGCGCGGGCTCTTGGCGAGCTGCGTCTCGATCTCCTTGACGGCCTCGGTCTCGGTCGAGTGCTGCACGACCGCGATCTCGCGCGACAGACGGTCGAGCGCCGCTTCGTAGAGCTGGCGTTCGCTGTAGGACTGCTCCGGCTGCGACTCCGAGCGATAGAGGTCGCGCACGACCTCGGCGATCGCGACGATGTCGCCCGAATTGATCTTCGCTTCGTACTCCTGGGCGCGGCGCGACCACATCGTGCGCTTGACACGGGCGCGGCCCTTCAGGGTCTCCAGCGCCTTCTTGACCAGCGCCGGCTCGGACAGCTTGCGCATGCCCACATTGGCGACCTTGGCGGTCGGCACGCGCAGGGTCATCTTGTCCTTGATGAAGTTGATGACGAACAGCTCGAGCTTGGCGCCCGCGATCTCCTGCTCCTCGATGGCCAGGATCTGGCCGACGCCGTGAGCCGGATAGACGACGAATTCGTTGGTCTTGAAGCCCTGGCGCTGGGTCGGCAGCTTCTTTTCCTCGACGCGCGGCGCGGCCGCGGCGGGAGCAGCCGGCTTGGCGGCGACGGCGGGCTTGGCAACAGGGGCAGCAGCAGCCGGAACGGCGGTCTTGGTGGCAGCCTTGGGCGCAGCGGCGGCCTTGGCAGGCGCGGGCTTCGCAACAGAGTCCTTTGCAAGAGTGGTTTTAGCGGCGGATGCTTTCGCGGCAGTCTTGGCAGTCTTTTCAGGCATTGCGCTTCTTTTGTTCTTGGTGGACTTGGCAGCCGAGGCCTTCGCGGCAGCCCAGATCTCCTTTACAGGAGCCCGGGCACGGCCCTTGGAAACGCTGCGGCTGGCCGCGGCGGCTTTTTGTACTCTTGGAAGCACTCTTTTTACGCGTTTTCTGTGACACAGCCTGCGCGCGGAACTGCCACGCCCCTGTTTGATGTTGCGGGAACCTAAAAGGGCGGCCAAAAAGGTTACGCATGGCCGGGTTCGGCTCTGAGAATGTGCTATATATAGCACATTTGCCGCAAAAATCAATGATTTAGAGGCCGCAGGGGCGGTATTGTGACGGATCCACGAAGTTAGGGTTAAGTGAAGCGTGCCGTAATAGAACAACTCATGCGGCGGTTCCCGCTCGCCGCACGCCCATTCTAGGCCATTGTTTCCGCGTGGCGATTCCGATCAGCCAGGGCCCGCGGCAGAATTGCCGGCGCCGCTCGGGCGCCGGTACCGAGGTGACCTGTCAGTCTCCGGCGCCCGGCTTCGACGAAAAATATTTCTCGAATTTTCCGTCCTCGCCGTCGTGCTCCTTGGCATCCGTCGGCGGGTCCTTCTTCTGGGTGATGTTGGGCCAGGACTTGGCATATTCGGCGTTCACGCCCAGCCACTTCTCCAGCCCCGGCTCGGTATCCGGCTTGATCGCGTCGGCCGGGCATTCCGGCTCGCACACGCCGCAATCGATGCATTCGTCCGGATGGATCACCAGCATGTTGTCGCCCTCGTAGAAGCAGTCTACCGGGCAGACCTCAACGCAATCGGTGTATTTGCATTTGATACAGTTTTCGGTGACGACGTAAGTCATCCAGGGCTCCGGAACGGATCGACAAATCGGCTGGCTTGCACTAGCGCAGGACGTGTTGTGCCGCAAGTCAAGCGCGGCGAAGAACTGAATTGGACTTGCGCCGGCGCAACCGATCAGTTTCGGCCGCGGCCTTCGAGGTCGTCATAGAGCCCGCGCACGGACGCGGCATCGCCACGACGTTCGGCGAAGCCGGTCACCTTGAGCACGCGCACGCTGCGATCGAGCGCGATGGTCAGCACATCACCGGTCTTCACCCCGTGGCCCGGCGAGGTCTCGCGCACACCATTGACCCGGACATGCCCCGACGACACCAGCGCCGCGGCACTGGTGCGCGCCTTCACCAGCCGCGCATGCCAAAGCCATTTGTCGAGCCGCTGGCGCTCTGACGGGGTGTCGGACGTCGGCGTTGTCCTTCCAACCAATCTTGCCAACCAGTCTGCCGCTCAGTCCTTGCGGTTGTTCCCCGCGAGTTGCTCCTTGAGCGCGGCGAGCTTGGCGAACGGTGAATTGGGATCCACCGGACGGTCGCGATCCCGGCCGCCGCCGCTGCTCGATGCGTAGGGCCGCAGCGCCGGACCGCTGTCGCGCTTGTCGCGGCCGCCCTTGCCGAAGTCGCGGCCGCCGCGCCCTCGCGGTCACCACCGAACTTGCCGCCCTTGTTGCGATCCCGGTTCTGGTCGCGCCCCTTGGCATCATGATCGCGGCGCGGCCCGCGATCCTCGCGCGCCGGCGCTGATGCGCCCTCGGCTGGAGCCGCGCCAGCCGCCGGCGGGCCCTTGCGGAAGTCCTTGCCGAACTCCTTCATCCGGTCGCGCCGGCCATGGCCGCGGTGATGGCGCTCACGCGCCTCCCCGCCCTCGGCCGGAGCGGCCCCGGCCGACGCCTGACCGCCACCGGCAGCCTGCCCGCGCTCATGCTGCGGACGGTTGGGCCGGCCGCGATGATGATGGTCGTGGCGCGGTCTGCGCTCTTCAGAGCGCCCACCCGGCCGCCAGACCTCGACCAGGACGGGCTCGGCAACGGGCGCGGCCTCGGCGGGAGAAGCCTCGGTCGCGGTAGATCCAGCAGCAGCTTCCACCACGGCAGCTTCAGCCGAAGCGTCGCCGATGCCTGTTGCCTCGTTCGCAACGGCCTCAGCGGCTTCTGGCTGCGGCGCGTCCGCAGCGACGGCGGTTTCCGCCTCGGCGACCACGCTCTCGGCAGCCGCCTCGGCCACGGACGCCTCGTCCGCCACGTCCGGCGTGACGAAATCGACGGTCGGCAGCGATGCCAGGGCCGACACCGACGCGCTTTCCGGCTGCTCCTCACCGACCACCGCGGGCACGGCGATGGCCTGCTCAGTCACCGGAGCGACGGCGGCCTCGGCGACGGTGGGAACCTGCTCGTCGGCCGGCTCGCCTGCGACGACTGCAAGGTCTTCGCCCGGCACGGCCTGCGCATCTGCCGGCTCAGATGGAGCGGCTTCCGCAGCAGCAGCCTCCGCGACGGCAGCAGCCTCGACGGGCTTCTCAATCGGCTTGGGCGGCAGCGGCGGGCGCTTCTCCATGCGATAGCCGAGCGCGCGCAGGATCGAGGCGAAGTCCTCGCCGGCCGAGCCGGTGAGCGAGGTCATCGCCTGCGTCACCACGAAGCCGCGGCCGTCGAAGGCGCCGGCCGGCTTTTCGCCCGGCGCATTGTCGCGCCAGGCCAGGGCGGGACGAGATCAGGTCGGCCAGCCGCTCCAGGATGTCGACGCGCACCGCGCGCTCGCCCGCCTGCTTGTAGCCGAGCACGCGATAGGCATCGCGCGGCAGCGCCTTGTCGACCGGGAACGAGGTACGGCCCGAGCTCGCCAGATGCTGCGCGCCGGTCAGCGCCGACATGTCGACATTGCCCTGCTTCTCGGCCCACAGCAGCGCAGCGAGCGCGCGCGGCCGGCTTGAGCAGCGCCGGGACGTAGATGTGGTAGGCGCCGAAGCGAACGCCATACTTGCGCAAGGTGGCGCGCGACGGCTGGTCGAGATCCTTCATCTCGGCGGCGATCTTGGCGCGCTCGATGACGCCGAGCGCCTCCACCAGCTGGAACGCGATGCCGCGGCCGATGCCGGTGATGTCCTCGGCCTTGGACAATTCGAACAGCGGGCCGAGCAGCTTCTCGATATGCGTTTTCAGCCACAGATCGAGCCGCGCCTGGACCTTGTCGCGTGCGGCACCTGTCAGCCGCTCGTCGGCAATGATGCGCAGGCGCGGATGCAGCGCGTCGTCGGCCGCGACCAGCTTGGCGACCGCGTCGCCGGTCCAGCGCACCGTACCGTCGGCGGTGAGCACGATGTGCTCGTCGGGCGCGCTGGACAGCTTCTCGGCGCGCGCCTCGATCTCGCCGGCCAGCGCCTTCTGGGCAGCAGCCTGCAAGGCCTTGGCCTCCGAGCCGGCTTCGGCGGCGTCGGGCGCGAAGGTGAATCCGTCCAGGCGGCCGATCGCGTGCCCTTCAACGATCACTTCGCCGGTCTTGCCGATTTCCGTATTCAAAACACTGTTCTCCCGCAGGCGCCGCATCAATACACTGGTACGACGATCAACGAAACGCTCCGTGAGCCGTTCATGAAGGGCGTCTGACAATTTATTTTCGAGTTCGCGGGTAATCCCCTGCCAATAATCAGGGTCCCGCAGCCAGTCGGGCCGGTTGGCCACGAAGGTCCAGGTGCAGATCTGTGCAATCCGCCCCGACAGCGTATCGATGTCGCCATCGACGCGGTCGGCCTGATCGACCTGGGCCGCGCACCAGGCGTCCGGAATACGCCCCTTCTGCATCAGGAAGCCGAACACGGTGGTCACCAGCTCCGCATGGGCGGCCGGCGACAGCCTGCGATAGTCGGGGATCTGGCAGGTTTCCCAGAGACGCTCGACCGCTTCAGCGCCATGCGCCATGTCGCGCACCTCGGCGTCGCGGGCGGCATGATCGAGCACGCGCAGATCCTCCGCGATCGGCGCGCGCGTCAGCGCGTCATGCCCCGGCGTGATCGCCAGGGAGACCTGGAGCGCGCTCAAGGACGCGAAATCAAGCCTTGAGTTGCGCCATTGCAGCACCTTCACGGTATCGAAGGTGTGGTTCTGGAGCGCATTGACCAGCTCGGGCTCGAATGGCGCACAACGTCCGGTGGTGCCGAACGTACCGTTGCGCGTTGCGCGTCCGGCACGGCCGGCGATCTGGGCAAACTCCGACGGCGTGAGCCGGCGGAACTGATAGCCGTCATATTTGCGGTCGGATGCGAAGGCGACGTGATCGACGTCGAGGTTGAGCCCCATGCCGATCGCATCGGTGGCGACGAGATAGTCGACGTCGCCGTTCTGGAACATCGCCACCTGCGCGTTGCGGGTGCGCGGCGACAGCGATCCCAGCACCACGGCAGCGCCGCCATGCTGGCGGCGGATCAGCTCGGCGATGGCGTAGACCTCGTCGGCCGAGAACGCCACGATGGCGGTCCGGCGCGGCTGTCGCGTGATCTTGCGATCACCGGCGAATTCGAGCTGCGACAATCGCGGCCGCGTCACCATCGACGCGCCCGGCAGCAGACGCTCGATGATGGGGCGCATCGTCGCAGCCCCGAGCAGCAGCGTCCTCGTCGCGGCCGCGCCGGTTGAGGATGCGGTCGGTGAAGACGTGGCCGCGCTCGAGATCGGACGCGATCTGGATTTCGTCGACGGCAAGGAACGACACGTCGAGATCCCGGGGCATCGCCTCGACGGTCGACACCCAATAGCGCGGATTCTTCGGCTTGATCTTCTCCTCGCCGGTGATCAGCGCGACGGCCTCGCTGCCGACGCGATCGGCGATCTTGTTGTAGACCTCGCGCGCGAGCAGCCGCAGCGGCAGTCCGATGATGCCGGAGGAATGCGCGAGCATGCGCTCGATCGCCAGATGCGTCTTGCCGGTGTTGGTGGGGCCGAGCACGGCGGTGACGCCGCTTCCGGGAGCACGGTCGGACGTGCGCTCGAAAGGCGAGGCAGCCGAAGAGGACGAAAAAGCCATTCGTTAAATGTGGGTCTCGAAGCCGGCGTTGGAAGCGCGCCGTTCACGCGCGACGGATGCAGAATTGTCGTGTGTCTGGAGAGGCTGCGATGCTGACCCCTGTCTCACATTGTGACGCATATAGTGCCGCAGCTTAAGCTTCGGAACGCCTTGAGAACAGAATCACGAAGGAATCGCTGACTCCGTCGGCTTTCCGGCTTCGTTCACCGCAACATCTCGCGCTCTGCGATCAAGCCAGCACTAGATCAAGTTTTCGCGGGCTCCACAAGCAACGCTTTTGCGATGGAACTGGCGCGCATTTGAGGGCGTCCCGAGTCGAATCAGAATCAGGGAAGAGTCAAACGGATTCGCGCGCAGCAGACAGCATCCGTATGGGTACCGACAAATCGGAGCTCATGAGCCCGTCAGTCGGGGGGAAGCAGCGCGAACCCGGAATCTCCATCGGATTCAAGCGAGAGCGGACGGCATGCCGTCAGACCTTCACGCTACGACCTCTGTTGCGGCTCAGCCGCTGACGGGGCCGTGCCGGAACGACGAGATTCCGACGTGGAGGAGCAGCGATACGACGCTCTACTGGGTCTTGGCGACGTGCGGTGCCGCCTGGGTGATGAACGACGTCGCCTCCAGCATCGCGGTCCCCAGCGGGGTCGGGATCACCATCTTGAACGGCACCAGCACACGGGTGCCGGCGATCGGCACGAAGAAGATCTCCATGTTGCGGGCCTGAGCCAGATATTTGATGACCGGCCGGTCCGGGATGTAACCCGCGACTGGCGTGAAGTAGATCGCGCAGACCAGCGCCGGGCCACGATAACCCTTGTCCGCCTTGACGTTCTCCACGCGCTTGTAGTCGAGCTTGAGCTCGTAGCGCATGCGGCCGTCGAACACGGGCGCAGCGCCGCGGCACGAGTCTGGCGACAGCAACTCGCCGTTGCCCGGCACCCGCACCAGAGAGGCCGTCATCGGATCGAGCACGCCACGCTTGTGGGCATCCGTCACCGGAATGCGATCGGGATCGACCGGCGGCGTCGGCTCGATGGCGAAGTCCTTCACTGTGCCGTTCTGCAGATTGATGCGGATCTGCTCGGACTTCTTTCCCGTGGTGGTCGAGGCCTGGTAGCTCTGCCCGACCAGAGCGCCGTTGACGACGCGCCCCTGCACCGACCCGGTGCCCGATCCTTGGGAGAAGCTCTTGAGCAGGCCCGCGGTGCCGCCCTGAGCCGCGGCGCCATACTGATCATCCCCGATCTCGACCGCCCAGGTGCCCTTGCCGACGGGAATGCCGGCCAGGGAAGCCTCGTATTGAGCGTCCAACCGAGCCTGTGCACGGGCGTTTTGCGCCAGCAACAACAGGCACAGCGCTGACCCGGCCGCGGCCAGGCGACAGGAGAGAAATGAGGGAACCGAGATGATGGTCACGTGACGAATGATCCTGCCGATCCGCCTGCCTGAGCGCCGGACCGATCCGGCGCACCGTCCTTGCTACTTAAGCCAAAAACGCCTTCAAACAACGCGAACCGTCCGACAATGGCGGTTTGTCCAGCGCTTTGCGCCTGAACAGCACTCAGAACCGTCGTCCGCAGCTCTGCCGGAACCGAGCCGCGAACCTCCGACCGCGCCAGCATGCCGCCATTCCGGCATTTCGGACTGTTCGCGGGATATCCATCCATCACGTCCGAATGCGCCCTTTATATGGTCTAAACTGCCGGCTATACTATTGATTATACGCCTGCTTTTCTGCCGGTCGGCAATTTCGGTCCGTCCACGGTGAGGCACGGGTCTCGCGCCCTCCGGTTTCGCCGGCCCGGACCCCGTCTTCGCGGCGGCCTTCAAAACCTTGACGAAAAGCCGCATCCCCCTATAGGACCGCATCTCCCAGAGACGAGCTGGACGAGTTTTGGACCCCCGCGGCCCGCCGACATAGGCGGACGAAGGGTGCGGGGATGAGAGAGGATTTATTGCCATGTCGCGGCGCTGTGAACTGACGGCCAAGGGCCCCCAGGTTGGCCACAAGGTCAGCCACTCCAACATCAAGACCAAGCGGCGCTTCCTGCCGAACCTGTGCAACGTGACGTTCATCTCCGATGCACTCGGCCGCAACGTGCGCCTGCGCGTCTCCACCAACGCGCTCAAGAGCGTCGACCACAATGGCGGCCTCGATGCCTATCTGCTCAAGGCCAACGCCGCGACCCTGTCGCCGCGCGCGCTGGAGCTGAAGCGCGCCATCGAGAAGAAGGCGGCGGACGCAGCCCCGGTCGCCAAGGCGAGCTGAGAGAGCAAGCCGAAATTCAAGATTGATGCAGAAGCCGGACGCGTCACGGGCGGGGCTTCGAGCTGAACGAGATGTCGAAACGGCCGGGTCGCGAGATCCGGCCGTTTCGCTTGCGGATGCCGAGACCTACTGACAACTCTGGACACGGGCGGCGAGGCGGCAGGACCGGTCGGATGACCATCCGTTCGTACAGCGGCGCTCTTCAGTCAGTTCGCCATGTCCGCCGCGCCGCGCGCAACAGCGACCCAGACGAAGTGCCATAGGGAACCGACCTCCCCAACACCAGCCGGATGCTCTACACTCGTTGCGGTAGCATTATTGCGGACATTCCTTTGCCATGAAGAATATTGTCATCTGCTGCGACGGCACCGGCAACGAGATCAGCGAGAACATCTCGAACGTGCTCAAGCTCTATCGCTGCCTGCGCAAGACCGACAAGACGACACCGCATCAGGCCGTGTTCTACGATCCCGGCGTCGGCACGCTGACGCAGCCCGACAGCTGGCATCGCTTCAAGGCCAACTTCAACATGGTGCTGGGGCTCGCGACCGGCTACGGCCTCGACGACAACGTCATCAACGCCTATCGCTTCCTGGCTACGCACTACCAGGACGGCGACCGCATCTTCCTGTTCGGCTTCTCGCGCGGCGCCTACACCGTCCGCGTGCTGGCCGGGCTGGTCCACAAGATCGGACTGATCTCGGCGGATCAGATCAACCTGGCCGGCTCGGGCGTGATCGCCTACAAGAAGTACTCCTCCGACAATCCGAAGGCCGGGCGCGGCATCACCAAGGAGCTCGAAAGCACCGAGGAGGACGGACCGATTCCCGAGAGCCGCGACGACCAGGCAGCGCAGTTCGCGCGCATCACCTCGACGCGCTGGCCGACGATCCATTTCGTCGGCGTGTGGGACACGGTGGCGAGCGTGATCGTGCCGCGCACCGACCGGCTGTTCGCACTGCCGAGCCTCGAGGAGCTCGCCTTCACGATCGAGAACCCGAGCGTGAAGATCTTCCGCCAGGCCATGGCGATCGACGAGCGCCGCTGCATGTTCCGGCTGAAGCCGTGGGGCATGCCGCAGACCTTCACGCCGAACCGCTTCAACAAGGCGCAGGCGCGACCGCAGGACGCCAAACAGGTGTGGTTCGCCGGCGTGCATTCCGACGTCGGCGGCGGCTATCCCGAGGTGCAGTCGGCGGCTTCGAAATATCCGCTGCTGTGGATGATCGACGAGGCGATCGAGGCCGGGCTGACGGTCAATCCGCGCACGGTGAATCAGCTGGCCTGGGGCGTACAGCGCAAGAACAGCCCGTTCTCCTATGTGGCGCCGAGCGTCCAGGGCCCCCTGCACAATTCCATGACGCCGGCCTGGCGGCTGCTCGAATGGCTGCCGAAGAGCGCGACGTACAAGGAGTGGCCGGAGCGCAAGGCGCGTTTCGGATTCTATATTCCGAATTGCGAGCCGCGCTTCATTTCCGAGGGCGCGTTCATCCACGAGAGCGTGCTGATGCGGATCGCGGAATCGCAGGACTACCGGCCCGTCAATCTGCCCGCGTCCTATGAGCGCGTACCGCTTCCGGTCAAACAGAAGGCGGAGTAGCAGCAACAGGCCGTTGCGCGTCGGGCAGCGTCTTCGGAGGCCCGCGTGTGGCGGATCGCCTCAGATCATGCGCAGACGGATGACGCCGTCGGTCACCTCGCCACGGGCGAACTGCTCGCGCGCCATCTGCTCGAACGCCGTGCGGTTTCGCTGCAGATAAGCGAACGCCTGATTGCGTGTACAAAAGCAGGTCTCGAGATGACAGACCTGCCGTGTGGCGCCGATTGCGAGCGCGAATGCGATCGTCTGGGCTCCACGCTGCGTCTCGTCCTTGGCAATGCGAACGTCTGTAGCTGTCGACTTGGCCACGTCAGCCTCCTCGGTACGAAGGTCGGGTCTGTACGCGGGACGCGGTTGAGGCGTAGTAATCAGGCATGGATCGCTCGTCTGTTCGAGCACCGGCAACGGATCTGGAGTTCCAATAGTTCCACCGGCCAGCCGACGTCGGAAGGCGAGATGAAGCAGCCCTAGCGAGCGACCTTCTTCCGCCGCTTCGGCGCAGGCGCCGCATCAGAACCCGCTTGCGCAGCTTCCGCTTCCTTGGCGAGCCGCAACACGCGCAGCCGCTCCATGTTCTTGCGGACCGCCGTCGCGCGCTGATCCCATTCGGCGCGCGCCTTCGCCCCGTCCTCGGCGGCGACACGCTGACGCTCCGACCGAGCAATGCTTTCGGGGGAGCGTTCTGACATCTTCTTGGTGGCCATCGACTGATCCTTCCGGGGAAGCGGGTTACCGTCGAGACGCAGAAAGCCCGCTCAATACAGGATCGAGCGGGCAAACCAGCCATTTCAGTACATCCGTGAAATGGCCTAAGACGTCAGAGACGTCAGAGACGTCAGATCAGTACGATCAGACCAGCGCGAGATTTTCTGCGCTGGTTTTACCGCGCATCTTGTCCGTCTTGACCTCAAAACTGACTTTCTGGCCTTCAGCCAGACCGGCGAGACCAGCGCGTTCAACCGCGCTGATGTGAACGAACACGTCGTTCCCGCCATCCTGCGGCTGAATGAAACCAAAGCCCTTCTGGCCATTGAACCACTTGACGGTACCCTGCATGTCTATCTCCAAATCATTCATCGCGCGACCATCACGCGATCTCATTCAACTGAGCGATGACTTTTGGAAATAGCCCACAGGCACATTCAGAAAGGCACAGCGGCTAATCGAACTACCTCAAGGTAGAGATTTTCTGGGGAATTACAAGGCCGCGCGGCAAATATAGTTTGCCGAGGGCTGGGACCGTGAGTCGGCTCGCGCTGGCAATATCAGCAAATTGCCCTTATCTTTACTGGACCATCGGTAACGGCCTGGCCATCGATGGCTGAGAGACACTCGTGCTCCCGCCTTCCGACGAAGGGGATCACCGTGTCTCGCGCGTATCGTGACTCATCGCATCGTGAGCAACACGTTTCATCGGCGCCGCTCTGCTGAGCGCGCCGCTCTCCCCGACGCAGCGCCGACCGGCTTCGCCAACCGAATTTCATCGATAGAGATGAAGACAAGGAGGACACTTTTGCAGGTTCTTGTTCGTGACAACGACGTCGAGAAGGCGTTGCGCATCCTGAAGCGGAAGATGCAGCGCGAAGGCGTATTCCGCGAGATGAAGCGCCGCAGATCCTACGAGAAGCCATCGGAACGCAAGACGCGTGAGAAATCCGATGCGATCAGGCGCCAACGCAAAGTCGCGCGCAAGCAGGCCATCCGCGAAGGATTGCTGCCGGCGCCGGTCAAGAAGGTCCCTGCAGCGCGGCCGGGCGCGCTCCCCTCAACGACCTCGACGCGCGCCGATCGTGAACGGCCGGGGGACCAGCTTACTGCTACGCTCCCGCGCAGCTGAGCCAGCGACGGCATGCCCGCCGACATCGACGGGAAGAGGCTGGCGGTTCACGCCAGCTTCTTCGGCTGTTTGCCGGCGCTGTCAGCCGCTTCGCGCGCCAATCGCTCGGCCTTCAGTCGCTCGCGGTTCTGATCGAAGGCGGTCTGCGCCTTTTCATAATCGCTTCTTGTCGGCTCGGCCGGCTTGAAGGCTTTTGAGCCTCGCGCACGGCGGCTGTTGGCTTGCGCTCCGACATGATAAGAGTCCTCGTTGGGATGGTGAACGCCGCTGCGACATCCTGTCGAGACTGGCGCAGCCTGGGCGCGGTTCAATGACGGCCTCGGGTAGAGGGTGCACGAGCCCGCTGTCTTGGCGCGGACCCGCTTGGGCACCCCCTGCGGCCTCATCGGGGTCCAAGCCTATTATAATCCAAATACGCCGAAGTTGTTGCAAGTAATTGAACCCGACCGGGCGCGATGCTCCATGGTTCCCGACCAGTGGCCGGCTTACGCACAATCACGCCATATCGTGCTTGCGGCCGGGAACGGCAGCGAGCAGCTCGCGCGTATAGGCGTGTTCGGGATTGGCGAACAGCGCGGCGGTCGGCTTCAGCTCGACGATCTCGCCCTTCTGCATGACGGCGATCCGATCGCAGATCTGCGCGGCCACCCGCAGGTCATGCGTGATGAACAGCATCGACAGACCAAGGCGCGCCTTCAAATCTTCCAGCAGCCGCAGCACCTGCGCCTGGACGGACACGTCGAGCGCCGACACCGCTTCATCCGCGACGATGATCTCCGGATCAAGCGCGAGCGCGCGCGCAATGCCGATGCGCTGACGCTGGCCGCCGGAGAATTCATGCGGATAGCGGCCGATGGCGCCGGCGTCGAGCCCGACCATGCCGAGCAGCTCCCGGGCGCGCTTCAGCGCCGCGTCGAGCGGCGTGCCGCGCGCGACCATGCCGTCGGCGATGATGCGGCCGACCTTGCGGCGCGGGTTGAGCGAGGCGAACGGATCCTGGAAGATCATCTGGATGCGATGGCGCTGCGCGCGCAGGGCGCGGCCATCCAGCGCCGTGAGATCGACGTCGCCGATCCGCACCGTGCCGCGATCGGCCTCGATCAGCCGCATCACGAGACGCGCGACGGACGACTTTCCTGAGCCGGACTCGCCGACGAGGCCGAGCGTCTCACCCTGATGGATCGCGAAATTGACCGCATGCGCAGCGCGCGTCTCGCGCTTCGGGCGGAACCAGCCGGTCGGCGTCACATAGGTCTTGTCGAGGCCGATTACCTCGATCGCCTTCGGCACGTCCTCGCGGGATTGCCGCGGCGGCGGATCGAACGACGGCACGGCGGCGAGTAGCGCCTTGGTGTAATCGTGCTGCGGACTGCCGAGCACGGCTTCGGCCGTGCCCTCCTCCACCACCTTGCCGTGGCGCAGCACCACCACCTGGTCGGCGATGTCCGCGACGACGCCGAAGTCGTGGGTGATGAACATCACCGCCATGTTGTGGCTGGCTTGCAGGTTGCGGATCAGCTTGAGGATCTGCGCCTGCGTCGTCACGTCGAGCGCGGTGGTCGGCTCGTCGGCGACGAGCACGGCCGGCTCGAGCGCCAGCGCCATCGCGATCATCGCGCGCTGGCGCTGGCCGCCGGAGAGCTGGTGCGGATAGGCGCGGATGATCCGCTCGGGATCGGGCAGCCCGACCTCGCGCACCAGCGCCAGCGCCTTGGCGCGGCGCTCCCTGGGGCTCAGCAGATCATGCGCCTCGAACACCTCAATCATCTGATCGCCGATCCGCATCAGCGGATTGAGCGCGGTCATCGGCTCCTGGAACACCATCGCGATGCGACGGCCGCGCAGATCGCGCCAGCCCTCGGCGTCAACGGTCAGCAGGTCGCGCCCCTCGAAGCGGATCTCACCGCTCTCGACTTTCACCGTATCGGGCAACAGGCCGAGCAGCGCATGCGCGCACATCGACTTGCCCGAGCCGGATTCGCCGACCACGCAGACGATCCTGCCCGCGGTGAGATCGAACGAGATGCCGTCGACGGCATGCGCGCGCTCGGCACCCTCGGGCAAAGCGATGCGGAGATTCCTGATCGCAACGACGGGATCAGCCACGGCTCACCTGCCCTCGCGCGACAAACGCGGATTGAGCGCATCGTTCAGGCCCTCGCCGATCAAATTGAGGCCGAGCACCGACAGCAGGATCGCGACGCCGGGAAACACCGTAATCCACCACGCTTGGCGGATGACCGTACGGCCGGCGCCGACCATGTAGCCCCAGGAGATCAGGTTGGGATCGCCGAGGCCGAGGAACGACAGCGAGGATTCCAGCAGGATCGCGGTCGCGACCATCAGCGAGGCCAGCACGATCACCGGCGACAGCGCGTTCGGCAGGATCTCGCGCCAGATGATCCAGGCATTGCTCTGTCCGGTCACGACGGCGGCCTGGACATATTCGCGGGTGCGCAAGGACAGCACCTCGCCGCGGACGAGGCGCGCCACCGGCGGCCAGCTGACCAGACCGATCGCGGCGACAATCGAATAGATCGAGGGCTGCAGGATCGCCACCAGCACGATCGCGAGCGCAAAGCTCGGGATGGTCTGGAAAAACTCGGTGAAGCGCATCAGCGCGTCGTCGACCCGGCCGCCGAAATAGCCGGCGATGGCGCCGAGCGGCACGCCGACGATCAACGCCACCAATGTTGAGACAAGGCCGACCAGCAGCGAGACGCGCGCGCCGAAGATCAGGCCGGCGAGCACGTCGCGGCCCAGCGCGTCGGTGCCGAGCGGGACCTTCGACAGTGTGAACGGCGGAACGAACGGCCGCTGCACCATACGCCACGGCGAGTTGGGAAAGTACAACGGGCCGGCCACCGCGATGACGATCGCCAGAGCGAGAATGATCAGCCCGATGATGCCGCTCGGGCTGCGCAGCATGGTGCGCCAGAACTGCCTCATGAGGCGTACTCGATGCGCGGATCGACCAGGCGATAGACGAGGTCGGTGACGAGGTTGAAGATCAGCACCATGGCCGAGGAGACCACGAACACGCCGAGCAGGAGATTGTAGTCGCGCTGGATCAGCGCGTCGTACATCAGCCGGCCGATGCCGGGCCACGCGAACACGGTCTCGGTCAATACCGCGCCGCCGACCAGCGTTCCGGCGTGGACGCCGGCGAGGGTCACCACCGGCAGCAGCGCGTTGCGCAGCACGTGGCGGCGCAGGATGACGCCGTCGCGCAGGCCCTTGGCGCGCGCGGTCTTGACGAAGTCGAGCCGCTTGACCTCGAGCATCGAAGCGCGGGTCATGCGGGTGTAGGTCGCCATGAAGAACAGGCCGAGCGTCGCAGCCGGCATGGCGAGATGCGCGGCGACGTCGAGCGCGTGGCGGATTCCCGTATAGCCGGCACCGACCGTTTCATAGCCGAAGCTCGGCAACCAGTCGGCCCAGACCGAGAACAGCAGGATCGCGATCAGGGCGATCCAGAACAGCGGCGTCGCGTAGAAGATCAACGCCAGCACAGTAATTGCCGTATCGAGGATCGTGCCGGCGAAGCGCGCGGCGAGCGCGCCGAACAGGATGCCGAGACCGAGCGAGATCGCGAACGCGGTGAGCGTCAGCAGCAGGGTCGCCGGCAACCGCTCGGCGATCAGCCGGGCGACCGGCGCCTGCTGGCGGAACGAGAAGCCGAGATCCAGGCTGGCGATGCCCTTGACGTAGATGAGAAGCTGCTCCGGCAGCGGACGGTCGAGACCGAATTTTTCGCGCAACTGCGCCACGAAGATCTGGTCGGAGGCACCGGCCTCGCCGGCCATGACCACGGCCGGATCGCCCGGAGCCAGCCGGATCAGGAAGAAATTCAGCACGATGATGGCGAGAAGGACGATGACGCCCTTCACGACGCGCTGGGCGATGAAGGAGAGCATGAAAGGTCCGTGAAGGTCAGCTCGGCAGGACAGCGAAACACCGGAGCGCGGAGATCATGGCCGCGCCCCGGAGTGCACCGCTATTTGTCGAGCCAAGCGTCTCGGAAGCCGTCGTTGACGCCGATGCCGGTGGTGATCAGGTTCTTCACCTTGCACTTGGTGATGGTCGGGAACTGGAGCTCGAGCAGCCAGGCCACCGGCACGTCCTCAGCCAATATCTTCTGCACCTTGTCATAGGCCTCCTTGCGCTTGGCGTCGGTCGGCGCCGTGGCGCCCTCCGCGAACAGCTTGTCGACCTCCGGGTTCGAATAGCCCTCGACATTATTGAAGAGCTGGCCCTTGGCGATCGCCGAGGTGATGTAGTTGCGGGACACGCCGAGCGCGGGATCGCCGTACTGATAGAGATAGGTGAAAGCGATGTCGTAGTCCCACTCCATGATCTTCTGGTTGCCGCCGGGCACGTCGGTGGCAATCGTCTCGATGTTCATGCCGACATCCTGCAGGTTCTGCTTCACCGCCTCGCCCCAGCGCTGCCAGGTCTCGCCATAGGCGAGCGGCAGCATCCGAATCTTCTCGCCCTTGTAGCCGGCCTCCTTGAGCAGCGCCTTGGCCTTGGCCGGGTCGTACGGATATTTCGGCACATCGTCGGTGTAGAACTTGATGGTCGAGGCCGACGGGCCGGTGGCGACCTTGCCGAGCCCGTTCCAGATCACGTCCTTGGCGAAGTCGCGATCGATGGCATACATGATCGCCTGGCGCACCTTCTTGTTGGCCAGGATCGGGTTGCGGTTGTTGAGCCACATCCAGGCCAGCGGCGAGAAGAACTCCCAGCCGGCACCGGTGACGCAGGCGCCCGGCAGCTTGGAGACGCGCGGCACGTCGAAATTCTCGATCGAGCCACCCGGCAGCACGTCGACCTTGCCGGTCTCGAAGGCAACCGCGCGCGCGGCGGCGTCGGGAATGATCTGCCAGTAGACCTCGTCGAGATAGGGCTTGCCCTTCTCATGGTAGTTCGGATTTTTCACCATCCGGATGAAGGAGCCCTTCTGCCATTCCTTGAACATGAAAGGGCCGGTGCCAACCGGCGCGTTGTTGTTCGGATTGGTCTTGTAGTCGGTGCCTTCATACAGGTGCTTCGGCACCATCGGCATCGATCCGACCTCGAAGATGCCGATGAAGGGACCGAACGGCTCCTTCAGCGTGAACACCACCGTGAGATCATCCGGCGCCTCGACCTTCTCGACAATTGCGAGGTTGTTGCGGGCACGCGCATGCGTCTGCTTCAGCATGTCGATCGAGAACAGCACGTCGGCCGACGTGAACGGCTTGCCGTCGTGCCAGGTCACGCCGGGCTTGAGCTTGAAGGTGTAGACCTTGGCATCCGGGCTGATGGTCCAGCTCTCGGCGAGGCCGGGCAGCGGCTCGAGCTTGGGGCTGTAGCGCAGCAATCCTTCGAAGATGTTGCCGGACACCATCTGCGTCGGGCCGTTCTGGACCATCGCCAGCATCAGGCCGGGCGGCTCGGGCTGGATCACCGCGTTGACCACGCCGCCGACCTTCGGCTCCTCCGCTTGCGCCGCGGACAGTCCGCAGCCAATGACCAAACCCAGCAGCACCCGTTTCAACATGATGAACTTCCCAAATGTCATTTCCGGCCGCGATGCATCAAGCGCGCCAAGGGGCGCGATATCGCCATGCGGCTTCTGATGTGATGCCTGCTCTGGGCGCATGGACTGTTGGATCGTCCGCGCGCAGCGCTCTAGAACGGCTCCAATACGACCGCGGGCAACGCTTTGGAAACGTCGCCAGGACCTGTGTCAGTCGCGCAATGCGCCCACGGACGACGCGGCTCACAGGTCGAGCCCCTGATGCAAAGGCTCACACGATCGCAATCGCCGCCGCAAGATGAAACTCGCGACAGCGTCAGCCCAAAAATTGAACAGCGAAAATCAGCGCCGCAGACGCGCGATCGCGCCGGAAACGATCTGCATGACCACGCCGATGATCCAGCCGACCATGATCAGCGACGTCCAGACGATGTGCGGATCTTCGCGCAGGATGATGATGGCAACGGCGAAGAACGCCGTGAGGGTTGCGAGGAAGGTCCCGAAGGCGCTCAGAAACTCGGCCGTATCGATCTTCGTCCCCGCCGGTGAGTTCTCCTCATGGGGATGAAAGGGCAGTTGCGGCGTGTCGATGCCGAGATAGAAGCCCAGGGCCCCAGATACCATCATCACGATCAGGAAGCCCTGCGTGGTCAGCGACGGAACGGTGGAGCCGACATGGGCCCCGACGAAGACGCCGCAGGCGGCGCCCGCCAGAGCCAGACCCGAGCGTTCGAGGATATGGGCAAACTTCCTGACGCGAAACCGCATGACCTGCCCCCAAATGTCAGACCCGCCACACGCATGCAGCGGATTCGACGCCTGGATCCGTCCTAACGGCAAGACCGTCACCCAAACGTCAAATCCGAAGCTGCACTCGCGCGAAAATTTTAGCTACATTTCTAATGGCGCCAGCATTGCCCCGAAAGGGAGAGGCGAATGCCGGCGCCAAGATACTAGGCGGCCCTGGTCAGGCCGGCATTGAGGTGGCTCAATCTCGGCATGACCTCCTGCTTCAACAGGCGCAGCGAGTTGTGCCAGGCTTCCGGCTTGTGCTTGTAGTCGAAGCCGAACACACACAGGGTGCCGAAGCCGCCGACCTCGTGCCAGATCTTCTCGATCTTCTCGGTCACCGTGGCCGGCGAACCGACGATCCAGTTGCGCCTGGCGCAATAGTCCACCGTCACGTCGGAATCCGGCACGTCGGGTGAGTGCTTCAGATAGTCCTTGAAGCCGAAATGGCCGAGCAGGGGCAGGAAGTATTCGCCCATCATCCGTCCCATCATGTCGCCGGAGGACAAACGCCAGGCTTCCTCGTCGGTATCGGCGACGAACACCTCGCGCACCAGCCGCCAATCGCTGCGGCTGGGCTTGCGACCGGACTTGGCGGCGCCGGCCTCGACCGAGTCCCAGTGCGACGACACATAGGCGGGGTTGAGGTTGAGGCTCATTGGAATGAAGCCACGCTCACCGGCGAGCTTCAGCGTGTCGGAGTTCTTCGACAGGCCGGCGACGCCGATCGGCGGATGCGGCGCCTGCACCGGCTTGATGTGCGGCTTCAGGAAGTCGAACATCACGTCGGGCTTGGTCACCGTCCAGTATTTGCCCTTGTACGTCCATGGCGCGTCCTCGGACCACATCTTCAGGATGATCTCCAGCGCCTCGCGCGTCATCTCGCGGTTCTGGCCGCTCATGCCGTCGACGTTGAACATCGCCCAGTCGCTCGGGAGGCCGGATGCGGCAATGCCGAAATTGAGCCGGCCGTCGGACAGATGATCCAGCATCGCAACCCGGTTGGCGAGCTCGGCCGGGTGATGATAGGGCAGAAGGAAGCCGCCCGGCCCTAGCCGGATGTTCTTCGTTTCACGAAAGGCCTGCGCCAGAATGAGATCGGGTGCCGGGTGCGGCTCCCAGGGCGCGGTGTGATGCTCGCCGATCCAGGCTTCCTGATAGCCGAGCTCGTCGAGCCACCGCAGGACCTGCAGGTCCCATTCCTGCCCCTCCTTCAATCCGCACTCCGGCGGATGCGAGGGCATCGTGAAATATCCGATTTCCATGGCGCTTTCCTCTCGCGTTTGTATTGCGGCGCATCTTTGTGATGCGCTCATCGTCACGCGAGACGAAACACGACCAGACGAGTCGGCATCGCCGCACGTGGCCTGCGAAGTCTAGCACTTCGTCCGACAGCGACAATCGTCAGCCGTGTCGCGGGCGGAATGATGACCGCAGAATTTTGCAACGCTGATGCGCAACATTGCGGTCATCAATTGCACGTCAGCGTGCGCCGAACGTCGTCTTGCCGAACAGCTCCTTCTGCGTCGACGGCTGCGAACGCCAATATTGCGGAGGTGCGGCGACTTGTCCGCCGAGCTCCGCTGCCGCGTGCCAGCCCCAGCGCGGATCGTAGAGCATGCCGCGGGCCAGCGCGACCATGTCGGCCTTGCCCGAGGCCACGATCTCCTCGGCTTGCTGCGCCTGCGTGATGAGACCGACCGCGATGGTGGGAAGGGCCGTCGCCTGTTTCACGGCCGCGGCGAACGG
The DNA here is from genome assembly GCA_050641875.1 of Bradyrhizobium oligotrophicum. Lineage (GTDB taxonomy): Bacteria > Pseudomonadota > Alphaproteobacteria > Rhizobiales > Xanthobacteraceae > Bradyrhizobium > Bradyrhizobium oligotrophicum_B. The sequence goes on along the minus strand of CP192619.1, from coordinate 2,547,534 downwards.
CACCTGATAACCGGGTCCGAGCGTGATCTTCTGCAACGGCGATACGCCGCCCGAGGAGACGTCGATCCAATCGGCGCCACGGTGCTTCAGCTCTTGCGCAAATGTGATGGTCTGATCGAGATCCCAGCCGCCGTCGACCCAGTCGGTGGCCGAGACACGCAGGCCGACCGGCCTGTCCGCAGGGAAGACGGCGCGCACCGCATCGTAAACTTCGAGCGGAAAGCGCATGCGGTTCTCCAGAGACCCGCCATAACTGTCGGTGCGCTTGTTGGCGATCGGCGACAGAAACTGATGCAGCAGATAGCCATGCGCGCCGTGGAGCTCGATCGCGTCGATGCCGAGGCGCGCCGCCCGTTGCGCTGCAGAAACGAACGCATCGCGAATGCGGTCCAGGCCCGCGAGATCGAGCGCCTCCGGCGCCAGCTCGCCCTCCTTGTGCGGCAAGGCCGACGGCGCGACCGTCTGCCATCCGCCGTCCGCGAGCGGGATCTGCTGTCCGCCATCCCACGGCTTGTGGCTGGAGCCCTTGCGGCCGGCATGGGCGAGCTGCATCGCAACCGCAGCCTTCGAATGTTTGCGAACCGAAGCCAGAATCGGCTTCAGCGCAGCTTCCGTCGCATCGTCCCACAGCCCGAGACAGCCGGGAGTGATGCGCCCGATCGGCTCGACATGCGTCGCCTCGATGCAGACCATCGCCGCGCCCGACAGCGCCAGCGTATTGATGTGGGTGAAGTGCCAGTCATTGGCCGCGCCATTCTCGGCCGAGTACTGGCACATCGGCGACACCATGATGCGGTTGGCGAGTTCGAGACTGCGCAGCTTGATCGGGGTGAACAGGGCGCTCATGCTGAGTTCCGGGTTGTGACGGTTGACGCGATGATCTGATGGCCGGGAGTGTCGATCATGGACGCGCCGCGGTCAACGCGAGCCGCCGCGGCGGTGTCGCGGCTCACTCCATCAGCGTGAACTGCAGCAGCAGCGTGCGCTGGATCATCGAGAAATTGTCGTCGGACACCAGTGTCAGCACGGTCTCGCCCTCCGGCGTCACGTGCGCATCAATGCCTTCGAGATTGTCGATCTCCTGACCGAGATCGGCGGCGAAGATCGCCGGACCATCGACCAGCGCGCCCGGCGCGATCTGCGCTAGCGTCAGCCGGCGGATCCGAATGCCGACCCCGTTGAACAGCGAGAACTTGCGTTCGAGTACCAATAGATCGCCGGACGGCAGCAGCACGGCATCGCTGACGTCGAACTCGTTGCTGCGAACGATGCTGAACTGTCCCGCGGCCGGTCCGCCGATCAGGAAGGCCAGCAGATTGCCGTTCGGGTCCAGACCGCGCTCGGAGAGCGCGATCAGGGTGCCGGCGAGCGGCAGGCCCTTCGGCACGACCACCAACGCCTCCAGTCCCTTGTTGTGGGGCAGCCGCTTGGCGGCCGGCGGCAGCGGCACGATCTCGCCGCGCGCGCCGGTTCCACCCTTGGCGAAGTCGTAGCGCAGGAGCTGGTTGACGCGTTCGAGGCCGACATAGACGATGTCTCCATCGCGCGCGAGCGACTCGGAATCATACCAGCCGCGATCGGTGATGGGCCGTCCGTCCGGACCGAGCAGCGGCGCCGCCTCGACATCGGCGAGCCCCGCGATCTCGCGGCCGGAATAGGCAATGCGGCCAGCGAACCAGCCGCCCTTGTCGCTGACCGCAAGGAAGCGTTCACCCTTGGCATCGAGCCGGATGCCAGACAGGCCGCCGAAGCCGGGAAAGGACGAGGTCAGCGCCACCCCGCTGCGATATTGCAGCATCCCGAAGCGCAGATGCGTCCGATCGCGGAGGTCGAACGAGGGCAGCGGTCGCGCGTTGACCTCGATCTTGACCGCCGATGTGACGGAGTGCTCGTCAATGGTGACGCGTCTGCGGACCGGCGCCGGCGCAAGCTGCGCACGAGCCGTCCTGGCACCCGCGAATACCGACACTCCGCCGATGGTCAGCGCGAGAAAGCGCCTGCGGTCGGCAATCGCCTGCAGCGACATCGTCAGCGGAGCCCCTCCCCCACCTCCTCCGAGGCGGAGGAGGGACGCAGCCGGCCGACGGCCGCTTACGAATGCAGCCTGCGCTTTTGCCCCGGCGCAGGCTGCGGCGCCGCGTGGGTCTCCGTGAACAATTCGGCGAGCTTCTCGGTGATGGCGCCACCGAGCTCCTCGGCATCGACGATGGTCACCGCGCGACGGTAGTAGCGCGTGACGTCGTGGCCGATGCCGATCGCGATCAGCTCGACCGGCGAGCGGGTCTCGATCTCCTCGATGATGTGGCGCAGATGCCGCTCGAGATAGTTGCCGGGATTGACCGACAGCGTGGAGTCATCGACCGGCGCACCGTCCGAGATCATCATCAGGATCTTGCGCTGCTCGGCACGACCGAGCAGGCGCTTGTGCGCCCAGTCGAGCGCCTCGCCGTCGATGTTCTCCTTGAGCAGCCCTTCGCGCATCATCAGACCGAGATTCTTGCGCGCCCGCCGCCACGGGGCATCGGCCGACTTGTAGATGATGTGGCGGAGATCGTTGAGGCGGCCGGGATTGGCAGGCTTGCCGGCGGCCAGCCACGCCTCGCGCGACTGTCCACCCTTCCACGCCCGCGTCGTGAAGCCGAGGATCTCGACCTTGACGCCACAACGCTCCAGCGTACGCGCGAGAATGTCGGCGCAGGTCGCGGCCACCGTGATCGGCCGCCCGCGCATCGAGCCGGAATTGTCGAGCAGCAGGGTCACCACGGTATCGCGGAAGGTCGCCTCCTTCTCGCGCATGAACGACAGCGGCTGATACGGATCGATGACCACCCGCGACAGCCGCGCCGGATCGAGGATGCCCTCCTCGAGATCAAACTCCCAGGCGCGGTTCTGCTGCGCCATCAGCCGGCGCTGCAGCCGGTTGGCGAGCCGCGCCACGATGCCCTGCAGATGCGCGAGCTGCTTGTCGAGATAGGAGCGAAGCCGCTCCAGCTCGTCATGGTCGCACAGGTCTTCCGCAGCAATGACCTCGTCGAATTTCGGCGCGAAGGCATGATATTCGGGGCCGCGCGGCTCGTTGGCGCCGCCGCGGTTCGGACGTGTCGCCTCGCCCGGCGTCTCGTCGTCGCCGAGCTCGCCGTCATCGAGCGTGTCGGACGCCGACGCCTGGGCGGCCTCCATCGCGCTCTCCGACATCTCGTCCGACGTCGTCTGCGCCTGGTCTGCGCTCATCTCCTGCGCGGCGTCGGATTCGGGCGAGCCCTCGGCGCCGGACTGCTCATTGTCGCCGTCGCGATTGTCGTCGTTGTCCTCGTCCTCTTCCGAATCGGCGTTGCGCTCGTCGCCGAGATCGAGCGCCGACAGCAGATCGTGAACGAGGTCGCCGAACTTGGCCTGGTCCTCGGTGAAGCGGCCGAGCTCATCGAGACGCTGGCCGATCCTGTCCTCCAGGAACGGACGCCAGAGATCGACCACCTTGCGCGCCGCGTTCGGCGGCGCCATGCCGGTGAGGCGCTCGCGCACCATCATCGCCAGCGCATCCGACAGCGGTGCGTCGGCGCGATCGGTGATCTCGTCATATTTGCCACGATGGAAGTGATCATCGAGCATCGCCGTGAGATTCTTGGCGACGCCGGCCATGCGCTTTGCACCGATCGCCTCGACACGCGCCTGCTCGACCGCCTCGAACACGCCGCGCGCCTGCGGATTGCCCGGGATCAGCTTGCGATGGATCTTCGGGTCGTGGCAAGCGAGCTTCAGCGCAATCGAGTCGGCATGGCCGCGCACGACGGCGGCGTCGCGCTTGGTCATCTTGCGCGCCGGCTCCGGCAGCCGGGCCTTGCCCGGCGCAAGGCCGGGACGCTCGGCCGCGAAGGAGACTTCGAGCTCAGGCGCCCTGGCGATCGCGCGCAGGCACCCCGTGACCGACCTCTTGAAAGGTTCGGTCGGTGCTTCCTTGACGCCAGGACGGGGCTTGTTGCTCGGTGTGGTCATCTGATTCCTGCGGCTATCGTCCCGGCGAACGCCAGGCCCGATAACCACCGGCGTTCGTTTGTTCGCACTCGCTCTCCCGCATCACCCGACGAGAGACGCTGCGGCGTGGGTCCCGGCCCGAGGCCAGGACGACGCCGGGTGTGTCAGCTCAGCGCCACGTTGATGGAGGATTCCGGCAGCTCGGCATTGAAGCAGCGCTGATAGAATTCCGCGACCAGCGGACGCTCGAGCTCGTCGCACTTGTTGAGGAACGTCACGCGGAAGGCGAAGCCGATGTCACCGAAGATCTCGGCGTTCTCGGCCCAGGTGATCACCGTGCGCGGGCTCATCACCGTCGACAGATCGCCATTGGCGAAGGCGTTGCGCGTGAGGTCGGCGAGCCGCACCATCTTGTTGACGATGTCGCGGCCCTGCGCGTTCTGATAGTGCTTGGCCTTGGCCAGCACGATCTCGACCTCCTCGTCATGGGCGAGGTAGTTGAGCGTGGTGACGATCGACCAGCGGTCCATCTGACCCTGATTGATCTGCTGGGTGCCGTGATAGAGGCCCGAGGTGTCGCCAAGGCCGATCGTATTGGCGGTCGCGAACAGGCGGAACGCCGGGTGCGGCTTGATCACCTTGTTCTGGTCGAGCAGGGTCAGGCGTCCGGACACTTCGAGCACGCGCTGGATCACGAACATCACGTCGGGGCGGCCGGCATCATATTCGTCGAACACCAGCGCGACGTTGTGCTGCAGTGCCCAGGGCAGGATGCCGTCACGGAACTCGGTGACCTGCTTGCCGTCCTTGACCACGATCGCGTCCTTGCCGACGAGGTCGATACGGCTGATGTGGCTGTCGAGATTGACGCGCACGCATGGCCAGTTGAGCCGCGCCGCGACCTGCTCGATATGGGTCGACTTGCCGGTGCCATGGTAGCCGGTCACCATCACGCGGCGGTTCTTGGCGAAGCCCGCCAGGATCGCCAGCGTCGTGGCACGGTCGAAGCGGTAATCGGCATCGACCTCGGGAACGTGCGGGTCGGTCCCTGAAAAAGCCGGCACCTCAAGGTCGCTGTCGATCCCGAACACCTGCCGCACCGACACTTTCATGTCGGGCACACCGGTCATCTCCTGCGCATTGGTCGTAGCGGCGGTCGTCATTCATCCTCCGAGGTCCCGGGCATTCCCGAAACCAGATTTCATGTTTGGCTGCGGTTGAAGGGCTTCGATGCCAGCCTAGCAGAGAGCACGCGCGGGCAGAAGCCTAAGCCTTGATCAAAGTTCCGTCGTTATATCATCGAGATAGGCATGAGTGGCCGTTTTCGAAAGGCTGCCCTGCGAATCGTGCCACCTTTTCGCCCACCCGCTCGTCCCGGGGATATCGACATGGCACCCGGAGCCAGGGTTCCTACTTATCGTGGAGCCTCCACCCTCCCCTCCCACCACCAGGAACCGCGTGGCCCATCTGCTCGAGCCCCTCATTGCCTTCGTCTCAGCGCATGCGGGACTGGCCTATCTCACCCTGTTTCTGGCCGCCTTGCTGGAGGCGGTCCCGATCGTGGGCTCGGTGGTTCCAGGCACGACCATCATCCTGGCGCTGAGCGCGCTGATTCCGGGCGGCGAGCTGACCCTGCAATGGGTGCTGGCGGCGGCCATCCTGGGCGCGGTGCTCGGGGACGGCGGGGCATTCTGGGTCGGTCATCGCAGGCAGCGTGACATCCTGACGAACTGGCCGTTCTCGAACTATCCACGCCTGGTGGCGCAGAGCGAGGCCTTCTTCCACCGTTTCGGCACCCTGGCGATCTTCTTCGCCCGCTTTGTCGCGCCGATCTCGCGCCGTCGTACCGATCACGGCCGGCGCGCTCGACATCCCTCCGCCGCGCTTCTACGCCGTGAACATCCCTGCCATCGTGCTGTGGGCCTGCGCCCATGTCCTGCCCGGCGTCTTCGCGGTGCAGCTGCTGCACCGTTATGGCGGCATTCCGCATCATAGCCATATCGCCAAGTCCACCTGGATCATCGCGGCTGTCGCGGGCACGATCGTGGTCTGGGTGGTCCTCAGATTGCTACGGAAGCGGCGCGAGACGCAGCTCGCGGCCGGCGCCGCGGATTAGAATGGCTACAGCGAATCCAGGATGGCGCCGCGGCCGGGTGCGGGTCCGATATAGCGGGCACGCGGGCGGATCAGGCGGCCATGCTGCAGCTGCTCGCAGGCATGGGCGAGCCAGCCGACGCAGCGAGCCATCGCGAACAGCGCCAGCTCACTGCCGGCGGGCAGCCGCAGACTATGCACCAGCACCGCCAGCGCGTAGTCGATGTTCACGAACTCGCCCGTCGCCTCTGCGATCCGCTCCGGCACTTCGCGGGTGAATTTGCGCGGCGCACCGGCGCGCGTCAGCGCCTCCAGCAGCGAGATGGCGCGGGGGTCGCCGTGCTTGTAGACGCCGTGGCCGAAGCCGGCGAAGCGCTCGCCGAGCGCCACCCTCTCCCGGATCAGCGGCGCGACATCGCGGTCGATCAGGGTTTTCACCAGTTGCGACGCCAGCACGCCGGCGCCGCCGTGCTGCGGCCCTTTGAGGGCCGCAAGACCCGCGATGACGGCGTCGTAGAGGCTGAGGCCGGTCGACGCCGCACAGCGGACGGTGAAGGTCGACGCGTTCAGCTCGTGATCGGCCAGCAGCACCAGGGTGCGGCGGATCAGGTCCGGCGCATGTTCATGTCCGGGCGCCCAGCTCCGCGCGACCTGAACATGGAGCGGATCGGCTGAGGCGGGCTGGTTCAGCATGGTTGCGACCACCAGCCGAACGATGCGCGCGCCGACCAGCGCCCGGCCGTCGGGAGCGCGGTTGAACGCCGCGGGATCAGCATGTGTCGCCAGCGCCAGCACCGCGATGGCGCGGTCGATCGGCGCCGCGCGCCGAGCGGCATCGGCGATGAGACTCATCTCTTCCGACACGGCCGGAAGGTTGTCTGGCGCAAACGGATCGAGCGCGGTCACGTCCCACAGCAGGGTCGCAGCATGTTCCAGCGTGCCGCGCACGGCCAGGTCGACGCAATTGACGCCGCGATAGATCGGACCGGCTTCGGTGATCGTCGACACGGCGGAATCGAACACGGGGAGGTCCGCATCGAAGCTACGGAAGGCGCGCGGCTCGGGGGCCGGAGCGCGCCGCTCTTTCAGGGCTCGGATGTCCTCGGCGCGATAGCGGTTGCTGCGCGAATTCGGAGACGGCTCGGAGCGGACCAACCCGCGGCTGACATAGGCGTAGAGGGTCGCCGGCGAGATGGCGAGCTCCGCCGAAGCTTCGCGGGCGGATAGGTAAAGACCGCTGTCTTTTTTCATATTGATCAGCTTAATCAAGATTGATCAACTTGTCGACTGGGCGGATCTTGGCAGCGTGACCAACCTCGAAGGAGACCCGCCATGACCATCCACCTCGGCAAGACCCCCATCGGCCTCGACGGCATCGCCGCGGCCGAGACCGTGCTCAGCCACGTCGACGGCCAGCAGGGGAGCTCATCATCGCCGGCGCTCGTGTGGCCGATCTCGCCGCCGCCAGCGGCTTCGAGGGCGTGACCGCCCGGCTATGGAGCGCGGCGACGAAGCGCACCGTCGGCGAGGCCGAGGTCCGCGCCAGCCTTGGCCGTGCCCGCGAGCGTGCCTTTGCCCGGCTGCCCGAGTTGCTCGCCGCGACCTCCGGCCTGTCGATCATCGACGGCTTCCGCGCCGCCGTCGCGGCGCTGCGGTCCGAACCCGGGCTCGACGACGAAGCCACGATCGTCGGCGCCTGCCCGGTGATCGCCGGCGCCCTGGTCCAGCGCGCGCAGGGAGCGCAGCCTATCGCCCCCGACCCTGCCGCCAGCCACGCCGCCGACACGCTGCGGATGGTCCGCGCCGACGCGCCCGACAGCGGCGAGGTGGCGGCGCTGGACACGTATCTCGTCACCGTCAGCGATCACGGCATGAACGCCTCGACCTTTGCCGCGCGCGTCGTCGCCTCGACCCAGGCCGACCTGTTCGCGTCAGTGACCGCCGGCTATTGCGCGCTCACCGGCCCGCTGCATGGCGGCGCGCCGGAGCCGGTGCTGGAGATGCTGAACGCGATCGGCACGCGCGAGAACATCAAGCCGTGGGTCGACGCGGCGCTCGGCCGCGGCGAGCGCCTGATGGGGTTCGGGCATCGGATCTATCGCGTGCGCGATCCGCGGGCCGACGTGCTCAAGAGCGCAATCGAGCGGCTCGCGGGCAGCGGGGCGGACCTGCCGTTTGCGAGCGAGGTGGAGGCTTACATCCGGCAAGCGCTGCGTCAGAAGAATCCGGAGCGCGTGCTCGACACCAATGTCGAGTTCTTCACCGCCATCCTGCTCGATGCGCTGAAGATTCCGCGCCAGGCGTTCACGCCGATCTTCGCGGTGGCGCGCGCCGCGGGCTGGACGGCGCATGCACGGGAGCAACAGCGCACCGGGCGACTGATCCGGCCGAGCTCGGCCTATATCGGGCCGCAGCCCTGAGGCGAAACAAGGCGCGCGGCAGCGTCACGCGCTGCCGCGTATCAGCCCTTCACCACCGTCTTGAGGTAGTTGTAGGCCTTGATGATCTCGATCAGGCGATCCTCGGTGGAGCGGTCGCCGCCATTGGCGTCGGGATGGTGCTGCTTCACCAGCGCCTTGTACTTGATCTTGACGTCCTCGAGCGTGGCATCGGGGCCGAGGCCCATCACCTGCAGCGCCTTGCGCTCGGCGTTGAACACCTTGCGCGTCTCGGCCTTGGGAGCCGACCGGGGATCCGGACGCCAACTGCCGCGGCCGTTGATCTCGGCGAATACGCTGAACGGATCGGCGGCATCGCCGAGATCGCCCTCGGCGCTGCCGGTGCCGCGCTTGGCCGACGTATTGGCGCCCATCTTCCAGGTCGGGCGGTGTCCGGTCAGCGCATCCTTCTGATAGCGCGCGACCGCCTCGGCGTTCATCCCCGAGAAGAAATTATAGGACTGGTTGTACTCGCGTACGTGGTCGAGACAGAAGTGCCAATACTCGCGCGCGTTCTCGCGTCCCTTGGGCGCGCGGTGCGAACCCCGGTTGGTGCAGTCCGGCCATTGGCAGGGCTGGACCTCTTCGCGCACCGGCTGCCGCGCAGCCTGCTTCTTGGGCTTGATGCGGATGGAGTCGAAGAATTTGTTTGAATCGATCGGCATGGCGGACTTTGACTACGCAACGCGAAAAGCTTCAAGTCTTGACATTGCGAATACCTCAGGCGGGGACCGCCGATTGACGAAAAATAATTTGATGCGTATTTCCAGAGACCATGCGAACCCGAGATGCTATCATCAAAAAGTTGCGCGAAGCTTTCTCGCCCGAAAGCCTCGATGTTCAAGATGAATCACATCTGCATGAAGGCCATATGGGCCATCAGCCGAGCGGTGAGACCCATTTCCGCGTGTATATTGTGTCGCAGGCCTTCGCCGGCAAGAGCCGTGTCGATCGCCACCGCCTGATCAACGCCGCATTGGCAGCGGAACTTGCCGGCTCGGTGCACGCGCTCGCGCTGCATGCGAAGGCGCCGGGCGAGGCTTGATCGCGATTAGAACGCCGTGCCTGCACGGCGCGGCCGCGTCTCCTCGGTTTCGCCGCGCGGGACCGGTACTATGCGCAGCGCAGTGATACGATTGCGCTCCCGACGCAGCACGCGAAACCGGAAGCCATGGAACGTGAAGCTCTGGCCGCGCTCGGGGATCGAACGCGCCTCGTGAATGACGAGACCGGCAACTGTCGTTGCCTCCTCATCGGGCAGCGTCCAGTCCATCGCGCGATTGAGATCGCGGATCGGCACCGAGCCATCGACGACGACGGATCCGTCCGGCTGCACGCGCACACCCGCGACCTGCACATCCTGCTCGTCGGAGATGTCGCCGACGATCTCCTCCAGAATATCCTCCAGCGTGACGATGCCTTCGACCTCGCCATACTCGTCGACCACGAGCGCGAAATGCGTCTTGCGTCGGCGGAACGCCTTCAGCTGTTCGGACACGGACCGCATCTCCGGTACGAACCACGGCGGCAGCGCAAGTGAAGCAACGTCGATGTGCGACACATCGCCCTCGGCGGCGCGGATCGCACGCAACAGATCCTTCGCATGCAGCACGCCAATGATGTTCTCCGGCGTGCCGCGCCACAGCGGGATGCGTGTGTACTCGGTGGCGAGCACCTCGCGCACCAGCTCCTCCTGCGGCAGGTCCGCATTCACCATCACCATTTCGGTACGGTGGACCATCACGTCGGACACCTGCAATTCGCGCAGATCGAGTAGCCCGCCGAGCATGTCGCGGTCCTGCTTCTCGACCTTGCCTTCATGATGCAACAGATCGACGGCGCCGCGCAGGCGTTCGGTCGGCGACAGGATCGGCTGATTGGCCCCGACCTTGAAGCCGATCAGCCGCATCAGTCCGCGCACGATCGCTTCGATCACGGCGAGCACCGGACCGAGCACGAACACGGTCGCGCGCATCGGCCTGGCGACCGCGAGCGAGACGCGATCCGGCGCATTGATCGCGATCGTCTTCGGCAGCACCTCGGCAAAGATCACGACCAGTGCGGTCATCACGCCGGTCGCGTAGAGCACGCCGACCTCACCGAACCAGGCGGTAAAAATACCGGTCGCCAGCGCGGAGGCGCCGATATTGGCGATGTTGTTGCCGAGCAGCAGCGCGCCAATCAGCCGTTCGCGCATGTCGAACAGGCTCGACACCACATCGGCGTCGCGATTGCCCTGCTTCGACAGCCGCAGCATCGAGGCGCGGGAGGCGCCGGTCAGCGCGGTCTCGCTCAGCGCAAAGAAGGCGGAGGCGGCGAGGAGGAGGATGACGACGGAGAGTGTGAACCAGTCCATGACGCCGATGTCGCTCTGTATAAGGAGGCAGCCGATGATCCGTTGGCACTGCTCAACACGGCGTAAAGCCCGGGATCAGCTTCTGCTGCGCAATTTGGCCTGGAGAAAGTCGCGGACGCGCGCCGGATCGACGTCCTTCGCGATGACAGCGCGGCCGATGGCTTCCATCAGGATGAAGGTGAGCTTGCCGCGCTTGACCTTCTTGTCCTGCGCCATCAAGGCCAGAAGCCGATCGGCGTCGCCGATCCCCTCCTGGGCGAAGCCGGCGATGTCCTGCAGATGGGTCGGCAGGCCGACCGCGGCAAGGTGACGCTCGATCCTGACGACGTCGCCGGGCGGCAGCATGCCGAGCTCCGCCGAGAACTGCGCCGCCAGCACCATGCCGACCGCAACGCCCTCGCCGTGGAACAGCCGGTCTGAGAAGCCGGTCACGGCCTCGAGCGCATGGCCGAAGGTGTGGCCGAGATTGAGCAGTGCGCGGTCGCCGGTCTCGCGCTCGTCGCGGGCGACGATATCAGCCTTGGCGCGGCAGGAGGTCGCGACGGCGTGCTCACGCGCCGCACCGCCCTTGACGATGTCGGCATGGTTGGCCTCGAGCCAGGCGAAGAAGCTGGCATCGCCGAGCAGGCCGTATTTGGCGACCTCGGCATAGCCGGCGCGGAACTGGCGCGGCGACAGAGTGTCGAGCACGGCGGTGTCGGCGATCACCAGCAACGGCTGGTGGAAGGCGCCGAGCAGGTTCTTGCCCTGGGGCGAATTGATGCCGGTCTTGCCGCCGACGGAGGAATCGACCTGCGCCAGCAGCGAGGTCGGCACCTGCACGAAATCGACGCCGCGACGCAGGATGGCGGCCGCGAAGCCGGCGAGATCGCCGACCACGCCGCCGCCGAGCGCGACGACCAGATCGTTGCGCTCGATCCTGGCAGCGATCAGCGCCTCGCTGACCTTCTCCAGGCCGGCATAGGTCTTGGAGCCCTCCCCTCATCGACCACGATCGTGGACGCCGGAATGCCCGCCTCCGCCAGGATCGCCTCGGTCGGCTTCAGCCAATGCGCGGCCACGGTACGGTCGGTCACGATGGCGGTGCGCACGCCGGGCCGCAGCGCCGCGATCCGCTGGCCGAGCGAAGCCAGCACGCCGCGGCCGATGACGATGTCATAGGCGCGCTCGCCGAGCGCGACGTCGACGATAATCGGATCGGAATGCTTTAGTGGAGCCGTCATCGGTGCGCACTCATCGCCTGCACGGAGTTGGATGGACCTGGATCGGATTGCGGAGGGGCGGGCTCAGCCTCGGCAACCGGCGCCGGCGACAGAAACGCCTGTAGCGCCTCCAGGCAGTCCTCGACGACCCGGTCGTGCGGCACGTCGCGCGAAAAGATCGTCCAGATCCGCGAGTTGGTAGACCGGCTCGCGCTCGATCAACAGCCGCGCGACCGTGCCTTCCGGATCGGCGGTCTGCAGCAGCGGCCGGTCGGCCCGCCGCCGGACGCGGCGCATGATCACGTCGGCATCGGCCTTGAGCCACACCGAGACCGCCTTCTCCTGGATGCGCCGCCGCGTCTCCTCGCGCATGAAGGCGCCGCCACCGGTTGCCAGCACAGCCGGACCATTTTCGAGCAGGCGGGCGATCACTCTCGCCTCGCCATTGCGGAAATAGTCCTCACCGCGCGACTCGAAGATTTCCGGTATGGTCATGCCGGCCGCGGTCTCGATCTCGGTGTCCGCATCGACGAAAGGCAGCCGCAACCGCGCCGCGAGCCGCCGGCCCACGGTCGACTTGCCGACGCCCATCATGCCGACCAGCACGATCAGCCGCTTGCCGAGGCCTGCGAGAATCGCGGCCTCCGGAGCGGCTGGACTGGGTGCGGGTTGCGTCGTGTCGGTCATCTCCAGGCTTCTAACCCAGCCCCTGCTGCTTTCAAAGGCATCCTGTTCCGCCATCGAGCCAAGGCGAGCTGCCCGGCCTGCCCGACGGGCTTGCAAGGCCGATGCGAACATGTTGGATGAAACTGTTCCTTCTCTGGTGGCCTGCGCGACCAACATGCCCAGCCTGTTCCGCTTCCTGACCGTCATCGCCATCATCGTCGGCGTGGTCTATGGCGCGATCTACGCGCTGGCGAATTTCGTCAACCCGAAGCCGCGCGAGATGACGGTGACGATCCCGCCGGACAGGTTCCAGAAGAGATGAGCGGCAACGCCGCGGCGAACCGAAAAGCCACAGGGCATTGATTAAGAATTTTGCGGTTGTCTGAGGCGGCCGGGCGCCGCGATATCGGCCAGATTTGCAGTCACCGCTCGCCGTGCCGGCACGAATACCTCGTAGTGATCTCGATCGCCTCGGACGCAGCGGATTTCACGACATGAAGGTCAAGGCCTCGGACGCCAGGCTGATGAGCCTGTTCCTCGACATGATGGCCGCCGAGCAGGGCGCCGGTCAGAACACGCTGGACGCCTATCGCCGCGACCTCACCGATCTCTCCGAATTTCTCACCCGCAAGGCCGACAGCTTCGCCACGGCCGACACCCAGGCGCTGCGCGACTATCTCGCCGATCTGGACACTAGGGGTTTCAAATCCTCCAGCGTGGCGCGGCGGCTGTCGGCGATGCGGCACCTGTTCCGCTTCCTGCTGAGCGAGCGCATCCGCAGTGACGATCCCGCCGCCATCCTGTCCGGCCCGAAACGCGGCCGGCCGCTGCCCAAGGTGCTGTCGATCGGCGATGTCGACCGGATGCTGACCCGCGCCAAGGAGCTGAGCGAAGGCGCGCACGCTTCGCCGGCGCAGCGGCTGCGCGCGCTGCGGCTGTATTGCCTGCTTGAGGTGCTCTACGCGACCGGCCTGCGCGTCTCCGAGCTCGTGGCGCTGCCGCGCACCGCGGCGCGCAACGACGCCCGCATGATCGTGGTGCGCGGCAAGGGCAACAAGGAGCGCTTGGTGCCGCTGAACCAGGCCTCGCGCCAGGCGATGGCGGATTACTTGGCGGCGCTGGATGCGCTGAAGCCGGAGAAGAAGGCCAGCGCCACCTTCGGCAAGTGGCTGTTCCCCTCGTTCGGCGAGAGCGGCCATTTGACCAGGCAGCACTTCGCCCGCGACCTCAAGGAGCTCGCAGTCGCGAGCGGCCTGCCGGCCCGGCTGGTGTCGCCGCACGTGCTGCGTCACGCCTTCGCCAGTCACCTGCTGCACAACGGCGCCGACCTGCGCATCGTCCAGACCCTGCTCGGCCACACCGACATCTCGACCACACAGATCTACACCCATGTGGTCGAGGAGCGGCTCAAGAGCCTGGTCCGCGACCTGCATCCGCTGGCCGAGACCTGACCTCGCTTCACACCTTCCCGAAACCAAATCCGCCGGCGTGACGCCCGGCCGGCTTGACTTCGCGCCCGTCTGCCCTGAAAGAGCGCCATCCTGCCCGCGATCCCGGCGCGATGCCTGGAGGCTGGGCACCGATCGCACCCTAAGCTCCTGAAGTCCTTCGGCTTCAGGTCCAAAGGCCGAACCGATTTCGTCTCCCAGCGCTCTTCCTTCAGCTCTTCCATGCCGGATCCCATGCGCAGCTACCTCGATTTCGAAAAGCCCGTTGCCGAGCTCGATTCCAAGGTCGATGAACTCCGGGCGATGGCCGCCTCCGGCACCGATATCGGAGAGGAGGTCAGCCGGATCGAGGAGAAGGCCGGCCAGGCGCTGGCCGAGCTCTACGCCACGCTCACGCCGTGGCAGAAGACCATGGTGGCCCGCCATCCGCAGCGGCCGCACTTCACCGACTTCGTGGGTGGCCTGATCACCGAGTTCACCCCGCTCGCCGGCGACCGCAAGTTCGGCGAGGACGCCGCTCTGCTTGGCGGCTTCGGCCGTTTTCGTGGCGAGCCGATCTGCGTCATGGGCCAGGAAAAGGGCGCCACCACCGAATCCCGCCTCAAGCACAATTTCGGCATGGCCCGCCCGGAAGGCTACCGCAAGGCGGTCCGGCTGATGGAGATGGCCGAGCGGTTCGGCATTCCCGTGCTGTCGCTGGTGGATTCCGCTGGCGCCTACCCCGGCATCGGCGCCGAGGAGCGCGGCCAGGCCGAGGCCATCGCACGCTCGACCGATGCCTGCCTGGCGCTCGGCGTGCCCAACGTCGCGATCATCACCGGCGAGGGCATGTCGGGCGGCGCGATCGCGCTGACCACCGCCAACCGGGTGCTGATGCTGGAGCACGCGATCTACAGCGTGATCTCGCCGGAAGCCGCCTCCTCGATCCTCTGGCGCGATGGCACCAAGGCGCAGGAAGCCGCCAACAGCATGAAGATCACCGCCCAGGACATGCTCCGCTTCGGCGTGGTCGATACCATCCTGAAGGAGCCGGTCGGCGGCGCCCACCGCGATCCCGCGGCGATGATCGCAGCCACCGGTGAAGCGATCGCCCAGGCGCTCGACGAGCTGAAGGGCCTCGACGCCGACGCCATCCGCAAGCAGCGCCGGCAGAAGTTCATCGAGATCGGCCGCAAGCTCGGCTGACCGGGCTGGCGCCGAGCCCCCGGCGCTCGCGGTTTTGTGAGTCTTTCCAGCCGTTTGGCCGCATTTCGGCCCTGCCGGCGGGGTCTGCTGTTCAGGACTTGTTGACCAAAGTGACCGGGGCCATGCGGCACCGCCGGAGCGCGGGTTGCGAGGCTTGGGGTCAAAGGCTACAATTTTAAGCAATGGCTTGACGGCATGACGCAGGGTCGACCCGTGATTTATCCAGCTTTCGGGCCGATCGGGTGAGATGAGACTGGGGTATTGCGGCATGCCGGGTTTGCGGGGAGCTTCGCTTTGATCAACCGCGCTTTCGTCCGGGTTCTGATGACCTCGGCGGCGTTGGCCGCCGGCGCGCTGCTGACCGGTTGCAACAGCGATCAGGTCGCGCTCGCCACCAACGCCAAGGCCAACCAGCCGGTGCCGCCGAAGCTCGTCGCGACGATGGGCGAGAAGGACATGGATCTGCAGTCGCCGATCCTGGTCCGCGTCTTCAAGCAGGAGGCCGAGCTCGAGGTCTGGAAGCAGGACCGCTCCGGCAAGTTCGCCCTGCTCAAGACCTATCCGATCTGCCGCTGGTCCGGCGATCTCGGACCCAAGGTGCGCGAGGGCGACCGCCAGGCACCGGAGGGCTTCTACTCGATCAATCCGAGCCAGATGAACCCGCAATCGGCCTACTACCTGTCCTTCAACACCGGCTATCCGAACGCGTTCGACAAGGCGCTCGGCCGCACCGGCTCGCAGCTGATGGTGCATGGCGACTGCTCCTCGCGCGGCTGCTTCGCGATGACCGACGAGCAGATCGCGGAGATCTACGCGCTCGGGCGCGAGTCGTTCTTCGGCGGCCAGCGCGCCTTCCAGTTCCAGGCCTATCCGTTCCGGATGACGCCGGTGAACATGGCGAGGCACCGCAACAATCCGAACATGCCGTTCTGGCGCATGATCAAGGAAGGCTACGACCATTTCGAGGTCACCCGGCAGGAGCCGAAGGTCGACTTCTGCGAGAAGAAGTACGTCTTCGACGCCCAGAAGCCGCCGGGCGCGACGCATGATCCGGTGTTCGACGCCTCCGCCAAGTGCCCGGCCTATGTCGTGCCCGACGAGATCACCGCCGCCGTGCGCGACAAGCAGCAGGCCGACGAGGCGGAATACGCCAAGCTCGTCGCCAAGGGCACGCCGGTCGCCAAGCTCAACACCGGCATCGATGGCGGCATGAATCCCATCTTCGCCAGCCGCGTGCCGGGCGCCTCCACCGGCCTGTCCGATGCCGGCGAAGCGCCGGGCCTGTCGCTCGCCAATTTCACGCCGGCGCCAGGCACGATTCCCGGTCACGTCAATCCACCGCGCGCGCCCGGCGCCGACGAGGTCGCCGCGATGCCGGCCAGTGCGGCCCCGGCTCCGGCAGCGTCGCCCTCCACCCGGGTCGCCGCCGTCAATGCGCCGGAGAAGCCGAGCTTCATGTCGAAGTCTCGCCCGCAAGGTCGGGATTGGCGGCAATGCGGCGGCGGAGAGCACGGCGACAGCCAAGCCCGCGCCGAGCAAGACCGCAGAGGCGAAGCCCGCCGAGGCCAGGCCTGCACCGAAGCCGGTCGCCGCTAAGCCGGCCGAGACCAGGCAGGCCGCCGCACGGCCGCCGTTCAAGCCGGCCACGAGCGAGGCGCCCGCCACCACCGCTTCGGCCCAGACCCAGACCGCGCTGGTCTCCGGCGCCGTCCCGGTGCTGCAGTCGAACTCGTTCGACAGCCGGTTCGCAGGGTTCAAATAAGCGCGACCATCGAAGCCGCCGTCAGTCGTGCGGCCAGGCGCGACTGATTTGAATGGCCAATTGCCTGCCCGGCCGTCATTGCGAGCGCAGCGAAGCAATCCAGAAGTCCCACCCGAGCCCTGGATTGCTTCGCTGCGCTCGCAATGACGAAGACATACGTTCCTGTCCTCGCGGCGCTCTTCGCGTCCGAGTGATGCATCGATCTCACCCTCGGCAAAACCGAGGGTGCAGGGAAGGCCGGACCTCGACTGAGGCCCGTGGCCCGCCTGCGAAAAAATGCAGGCGGCAGGTACCACAGGTCCAGCCGGACGATCCGGCCCTCCCTGCGCGACGGTTTGAACGGCTGCTTCGCGATCTCCCTGGGGACCGGGCTGTCTTGCCCCCATCACCGGCGAGATGCACCAGGCATCATCAGCCGGCTTGACCTCAGCATCGGGAGGCCAGGACCACGCGACTTGACCGTACGGACCGGTGTTGTTCGTCGGCGCGATCAACTCACGCTGCAAACCGACCCGCCCATCACATCCCGCACTCCACGCTTCGTGACGACCGCGCAGCGCCCCTTGTGTTCAGAAAGTCTGTCAAGATGCGCGAACGGGCGGTTCTCGCAAAACCGCCCGTCGCTGGATCTGAGCCCGTAGCGCCCCAAACGCGGCAGAGCCTGTTTCAGAGCGAGGGACAGCTCCGGTGATCTTCCTCAACCCGAACAGTTGCAAGGGCCTCGAGCCCATACAAGGCAAGGAAGGGAGTGGATGATGACACAAATCGCAAACGGTGTCGCCGGCATCGATGTGGCCAAGGACAAGGTGGACGGCTGCATTCGCAGCCTCGGACTACGGCAGGCGTTCCCGAGCACTCCGCAAGGGCACCGCCAGCTGGTGGCCTTGCTTCGCAAGCACAAGGTGAACAAGGCCGTCATGGAGGCCAGCGGCGGTTACGAGCGCGAATGGGCCAAGGTGTTGCGCCAGGCCGGCGTGGAGGTGCGGATCGTCGATCCCAAGCGGGTTCGCAACTTTGCCCTGTCGGCCGGTCGACTGGCGAAGAACGACACGATCGATGCGGAGATGATCGCCTGGTTCGCCGAGACGTTCAACGACGCACCGAGCCAGACCTACGATGCTGCCCGCGAGGAACTGGCGGGGCTGGTGAAAGCACGCAAGAACCTGATGGATCTGAAAACCCGTCTGCAGAACCAGAACGAGCATGTCGTGCAGGGATTGGCGCAGAAGGCCCATTCCCAGGTGTTGAAGACGCTCGCTGCCCAGATTGCGAAGCTCGAGGCTGCGATCTCGGCCAAGGTCAAGGCCACACCGGAGTTTGCCGAGCGCGCCGAGATCATCGAAAGTGTGCCAGGGCTTGCCGGCACGACCTCCGCCATCCTCATTGCAGGAGCGCCAGAGCTCGGCAAGGTGAGTGACGAGATCGCCGCGGCCCTGATCGGGGTCGCCCCTTACGACGACGACAGCGGCAAGCGCCGAGGCGAGCGCCACATCAAGGGCGGTCGACGCTGGGTGAGAAACGGCCTGTTCACTCCCTGCCTCGGCGCAGCGACCCAGCATAATCCGGTGCTCAAGGCCTACTATCAGCGTCTCACCGCCAAGGGCAAGGAGCCCAAAGTTGCGCTCATCGCCTGCATGCGCAAGCTGATTGTCATCCTCAACACGATGATCGGGCGCGGAGAAAAATGGAATCCTAAGTCACCACGCGTTGCAGTGAGCTGATCGAGCGCCATGCCGCGCTCGGTCCACGACCGAGCGCATGCCAAGCCCAAAGGACGGCGAGCGGACGGGGTCAAGGCCTTGAGCCGCCGAAGGCGGGGCGCGTCTCGCGCCAGCCTTGAGGCCGGCCGGTCGCCGGCCTACCTCAACAGCACAGTTGCTCGTCGATGAGGCGGGACGCGAGGAGTAAATAACGATTTTCCGAAGATGCCAAGCGGAAAATTTTCGCCGACGGGACTGGACAGCCCAAATCAGCTTGAACGCGCAGGTGAAATCAGTTTTTCCGCGCAGGGTGTTTCGCATCGCGCGAGAAGCATGGATCCGCCCGCAGCGCGCGGGACGCAGGACCGAGTCGCCCGACGGCCGGAAGGTCAGCGTCGTCCCCAAGGCCTTCACGGCCGGGCCGGCCGGTTGACGGCCGGAATATCATGCCATATTAAAAGTTACATGAGACCCAACAGCCAATTGTCCGGCATCCTGCACGTCCTGCTCCACATGGCGGAGCACGACGGTCCGGTCACGTCCGAGGCGCTCGCAGCGATGATGCAGACCAATCCGGTCGTGATCCGCAGAATCATGGCCGGCCTGCGGGACAGCGGCTATGTGCGCTCCGAGAAAGGCCATGGCGGCGGCTGGACGCTCGCCTGCGATCTGGCGACCGTCACCCTGCGCGACGTCTACGATTCACTTGGACGACCATCGCTGTTCGCCATCAGCCATCGGAGCGAAAATCCCGACTGCCTTGTCGAGCAGGCGGTCAATGCGGCGCTCGACACCTCTATCCGGGCCGCCGAGGCGCTGCTGCTGTCCCGTCTCGGCGCCATCACGCTGGCGGCGCTGAGCGCTGATTTCCACGACCGCCTCGAACGCCGGAAGCGACCCCGCAAAGGAGACATTTGTCATGCCGGCTGACATTGCCGACGGCGCGCAACAGTTCATCCGCGCATTTTCCGATCCCGAGTTCGTCGCGCGCTACACGGAGGGTCCGCGGCGCTTCGTGCCCGGTCTCGACGGGCTGCACCGGATGACGGCGGTCCTGCTGGCCGAGCGGGCGCCCGACCATGCAAGGGTGCTCGTGCTCGGCGCGGGCGGCGGGCTCGAGCTCAACGCATTGGCCGAAGCGCACCCATCCTGGACCTTCGTCGGTGTCGATCCGGCGCCGCAGATGCTGCGACTCGCCGAGCGCACGCTCGGCGCGCGGATGGGCCTGGTCGAGCTGATCGAGGGCACCATCGACGAGGCGCCTGCCGGCCCGTTCGACGCGGCGACATGCCTGCTGACGCTGCATTTTCTGGCAGCGCCGGAACGTTTGAGGACAGTCCGCGCCGTGCACGACCGGCTTCACCCGGGAGCGCCTTTCGTGGTTGCCCATAGCTGCCTGCCGAAGGAGCCGACTGAGCGGGCGCTGTGGCTGGATCGCTACGCGGCCTATGCCGTTGCGTCGGGAACAGACCCGGAGCAGGCCCGGACGATGCGCGCAACCGTCGATGCCAGCGTCAACATGCTGAGCCCCGAGGAGGACGAGGCCATCCTGCGAGACGGCGGCTTTCGCGATGCCCGTCCGTTCTTCACAGCGCTGACCTGGCATGGCTGGATCGGTCACGCCTGAACCGCGGCCGAGCATCACACCGATGCTCCCTGAACGATCGCGATCAGGGCCTGCTAATGAGTTGCCTGGCCTGCGCTGGCATCCACGTATGTCCCTCCCTGGGGCCCCCGAAGTCGTGGACGGCCTGGCCTTACGGACAGGCTTCGCGCCGGAGCCCTGCCACCTCTCAGCTTGCGTGATGTCGCGCACGGAGCGCGGGGACGCGATCTGCGACAAACGGCGCGTCACCCGAGGCGAGGTGACGCAACCGAGAGGAGCAGGTCATGAGCTTTTGGGATGATATCGGAGATGCCGTCAGTTCCGCCGTCGATGACGTGAAGGACGTCGCGAAGGATGTGGCCGGTGCAGTCGGCGGCGCGGCGGGCGCCGTGGTTCACACGGTCGAGCATGTCGCCGGCGACGCGGCGCATGCGGTGGGCAGCGTCGTGCATGGGATCGGCGCGCTCGGCGGCGAGGCCATCCATACCGTGGGCGGCGTGCTCGGCGCGATCGGTCACGGCGCCGAGGCGATCGGCGGCGGGCTGCTTCACACCGTCGGCGACGTCGCGTCGACCGTGGTCCATGTCGGCGGTGACGTCCTCCATACCGGGATCAACGTCGCCGGCGACGTGGCGTCCGGGGTCGGCCACCTGGTGCATGGCGACATCGACGGCGTCATCAACGACGTCAAGCATATCGGCGGCGATATCGTCGACGGCGGTCTCAAGGTCGGTGGCGACGTGGCGCATGGCGCTCTCGACGTCGCCGGCGACCTCGCGCACACCGCGGTCGGCCTCGGCGAGGCCGGGCTGGAGGCGGCCGGCGCGGTCGGCCACGGCGCGCTCGGCATGGCCGGCACGATCGTCGGAACGGCCGGCGAGGTCGGAATGGACGCGCTGGACGCCGCAGGCGCGGTGGTGAAGGGCGGCTTCGACGCCGGCGTGGCGGTAGCCGACGGCGCAATCGGCGTGGTCACCGACACGGCGTCGGCGGCCGGCCACCTGATCGGCGGACCGATCGGCGAGGCGATCTCCGGCATCGCGCACGGCGCCGATGCGGTCGGCACCGGCATCGTCGATGGCGTCGGCCACTTCGTCGGCGAAGGCCTCAACGGGCTGGCACAGACCGCAGGCGATTTGAGCCACTCGCTGGGTCAGCAGCTCGACGCGATCGGCCACGATTTGGGCTCGCTGGTCAACGACCTCAGCCATGGCAATCTCGGCGCTGCGATCGGCGACATCTTCAAGCTCGCCCAGGACGGCCTGCGGAGCGACGGCAGCATCCAGATCGGCCATGCGGGGTCGGACGGCGGCAGCCATGGCGGGTTCTGGGACTCGATCGCCTCGGCGATCCATCAGTCGGGCGACAACGCCCAGGTTGGCCAGGGTTCCGGCCTCGGCTTCCCGGGCCCGCTGCATGGCGAAGGCTCGTCGCACAACCCGGTCATCGTCGACAATTTCGGCGACCACGGCCATCCCGGCAACACCGGCATCGTGCCGCCAAATTTCGACCACGCGCCGGTGGCCGTGCACGACGCGCCGCACGCCGACTACAGCCACATCGTCCAGATGGACGATTCGCATCACTTCGCGATGCATGGCTGAGGCACCGGCGCTCAGCCGGCAGGCGTCCCGCCGTGACCGTCACGGCGGGATGTCGCGTCAGGACCGATCGGCGCTCTGCTGGACGATGGCCGGCGGTGCGCCGGTCGCCTGGGCGCGATCATGCGGCAGGTGATCGTTCATCGCCGAGAGCGCGCACAGCGCCAGCGAGCCCCAGACGGCGGCGCTGAAATACAGCGACATCCAGGCGATCTCTTCCTTCCAGTGCTCGAACTCGTGGGTGACGGTCCAGCGCGTGGCGGAGTCGCGCAGACCGGCGAGCGGATGCAGCAGCGGCGTGCCGGCGGCGCGCTCGATGCGCCAGCGCTTCACATACATCGGGACATCGATCACGACGAGGAAGGCGAGATAGCAGGCAATGCCGACGAGGCCCGCGATCAAGAGGTCGCGCACCATGCCGTCGAACTCCGGCAGCAGCCGGCCGAGGCCGATGCCGACGAACAGGAAGGCCACCGCCCACAGCGAGTTCTCGATCGCGTTGTAGAGGAAGTTCCGGGTGACGACGGCGTACCAGGAGCAGATCTCGGCGACGACGATCAGCGGCACGATGATGCGGGCCATGTTGACCGCGGTCTCGGCATCGGCGATGGCGCCGAGCTGCGCCAGGATGATGGCCCATTGCGCCGCGAAGGCGATCTCGGCAATGGTCGCCACGGTGCGGCCGACGAACACGCTCGACAGCCAGCTGTCGACCAGACAGATGCGCTGCACGTCGGCGCGCGGCAGCACCGAGCGGAAGGCGCAGCCGAACACATAGGCCGCCGACAGCGCCAGCATCGAACCGGTCTGGGACGCCTGACCCGCCGAACTGCCGCCGCCGCTGAGCTGGCGGTACAGGATGAACCAGAACACGATGTTGGCGAGGCTGACGAGCGTCAGCATCGCCCACCACAGGGCGACCGGGTTCGACAAGGCTCGCGACTGCGCACGCATCCGGGCACTCCAACTTTCATGTGAACGACATGGGATCGTATTAATTCCGTCATGGAGCGGCAACCCGTTCCGGCCACGGAGGGTCGCAAAAGGCCGTGTGCCGGCGAGCCCCTGCGGGGCGGCGTTGGGAGTTTCGTCATGATGTCCCGAGTTCCTTGCAGGAACCCGCGGGCGGCGCCTTGCGCCTTAAGGGTCGGCTTTCAAACCTCATGCAGGGATCGGAGCGGGCAGAGGGTTCTGCCCGAATTGACGCTTCGCTAACCGCGATTCCGGCACGCCGAAACGCGGCCCGCGGCGGATCGTAGCTGGCCTGCGTGAGGGTTCTTTGCCGATGTTGACGATCCTGTCCTGCCTGCCCGCCGATCACGATCTGCGTTACGTCGCCGCCGCGCTCCTGGTCTGCGTGCTCGGCTCGATTCTGTCGATGCGGCTGCTCGCGCGGGTTCGCCGCAACACCGGCCTGCGCCGCTTCCATCTGCTGTTTCTGGCCGGGCTGGTCGCCGGTGGCACGGTCTGGACGACGCATTTTGCCGCCGTTCTCGGCTACAACGCTGCCGGAAGCCGCTCGTTCGAAGCGGGGCTGACCTTCGCTTCGCTCGGCCTCGCCGTGATGTTTTCCTGGCTGGGCTTCTTCATCACGACACGCACCCAGCGCGGCCCGCTGATCGAGGCCGGCGGCGCGGTGTTCGGCTTCGGCATCGCCGCCATGCATTACAGCGGCATGAGCGCGCTCAATCTCCAGGGCGTGCTGACGTGGAACATGCCGATGGTGTGGCTCTCGATCGCGCTTGCGACGGTGTTCGGTGCCGTCGCGGCGAACCGCATCGCGCGGCCGGTCACCCGCTTCTGCAAATATGGCAGCTCGCTCGCGATGGTGCTTGCGATCCTGAGCCTGCACTTCACCGGCATGCTCGCATTGACCCTGGCGCCAATGGCGGCCAGCAGCACGCCGGTGCAGTCGCTGTCGGACAGCCTGATGCTGGTTACGGTCGTCACCGGCATCGGCCTGATCATGGCGATGGCCGCCTCGGCCTACACGATCGACATGCAGGCGACGCAGGAAGCGGTCGAAGGCTATCGGCAGCTTGCGCTCCAGGACCCGCTGACCGGCCTGCCCAACCGCAACGGCCTCGGTCAGCGGCTGGCGCCGCTGCTGACCGAGGGCGACGAGACCGCGCATCTGGCGGTGCTGGCGATCGACCTCGACCGCTTCAAGGACATCAACGACGCGCACGGCCACGCCGCGGGCGACGCGGTGCTGACGGTGATCGCACAGCGGATTGCATCGACGCTGCAGCCCGGCGAGTTCCTGGCGCGAGTCGGCGGCGACGAGTTCGTCGCCGTCAAGAGCGAGATCTTCGCGCGCACCGAGGCGGCGAAGTTCGCCGAGCGGATGCGCGCGCTGGTGCTGGCGCCCGTCGAGTGGGAGGAGCGCAGCCTCTCGGTCGGCTGCAGCATCGGCATCGCGCTGCATCCCGA
This sequence comes from Bradyrhizobium oligotrophicum, assembly GCA_050641875.1. Classification (GTDB taxonomy): domain Bacteria; phylum Pseudomonadota; class Alphaproteobacteria; order Rhizobiales; family Xanthobacteraceae; genus Bradyrhizobium; species Bradyrhizobium oligotrophicum_B. The sequence continues at coordinate 2,523,071 of CP192619.1, read as the reverse complement.
CCATGGCCTGACCTCGGACGAGCTTCTCACCCGCGCCGACCTCGCGATGTACCGTGCCAAGAGTCTCGGCCAGGGCAAGATCTGCACCTATGAGCCGTCGATGGACGAGGCCAGCCGGCGCCGCGCCGAGCTCGCGATCGACTTGAAGCGCGCGCTGGTGCGCAACGAGTTCGAGCTGCACTACCAGGTGCAGAACGACACGCAGAGCGGTGGCATCATCGGATTCGAGGCGCTGCTGCGGGTGGAATCACCCGGTGAAGGGCCGCGTGCCGCCGAACGATTTCATCCCGATGGCCGAACAAACGGGGCTGATCGTCGACATCGGCGACTGGGTGCTGCGCACCGCCTGCGCGACCGCGGCAACCTGGAGCCAGCCGTTCAAGGTTGCCGTCAACGTCGCGCCGATGCAGCTCAACCACGATCTGCCGCGGCGCGTCGCCGAGGTGCTGCGCGAGACGGGATTGGCGCCGGAGCGGCTGGAGATCGAGCTGACCGAGACCGGCATCATCGCCGACCGTCAGCATGCGCTGCAGGTGATGCAGGCGCTGAAGGCGATCGGCGTCACCGTCGCGATGGACGATTTCGGCACCGGCTATTCGTCGCTGTCGACGCTGCAGGTGTTTCCATTCGACAAGATCAAGGTCGACAAGAGCTTCATCCAGTCCGTGGAGACCAGCGTGCACGCCGCGGCCATCGTCAAGGCGACCCTGCTGCTCGGGCGCAGCCTCAACATTCCCGTGCTCGCCGAGGGCGTCGAGACCGAGCGGCATCTCGCCTTCCTGCGCGAGGAAGGCTGCAGCAGCGTGCAAGGCTATCTGTTCGGCAAGCCGATGCCGCAGGAGGCGATCAGCCGGATGATCCGCGACGTGGTGCCCGCACCAGCGCCTGCCGAGAGCGCCGCCGCTGCCTGAGCAGGCGAACGTCTCAGAACGTCCGGATGATCTTGAAATCGAGCCCGTCGGCCGCGGCGAGATGCATCGCCATGCCGGCGCGGCCGTGGCGGATCGTCACCTCGCCGCGCGCGCCGGAATAGGCGATGTTGCGGCCGGCGGCGGCGAGCGGTCGCAGGGACAGCGAGCCGGCGTGCTCGGCGGCGGCTTTCAGGAAGCGCAGACCCTCGTAGTTCGACTGGCCGACCGATCCGACCGGCGGCGCATCGGCACCGAACATGGCGGTGTAGCGGCTCATGAACGCGTCATTCGCCTTGGAGCCGATGCAACTGAAATAGCCGGAAGCCGAATACAGGTTCTCGGTGTTGTCGGCGCCGATGCCGAGCAGCACCGTTTCGTCCACCGCGCCGGCGAGGCGCAGGGTGGTCGCGGCGAGGCCGGACTCGCCGAACGCGCGATTGAAGGTGATGCTGTCGGTGCCGATCAGCGAGATCAGTACCACATCGGGCCTGGCGGCGCGGATGCGCGCCAGATGCGCCTCGTGATCGTCATGGCCGACCGGCACGAACTCCTCGCCGACCACCTGGCCGCCGGCCTCGGTGATGTAGGTCTTGGTCTGACGGTGCGACTGCCACGGCCAGACATAGTCGCTGCCGATCAGATACCAGCGCCGGGCGCGCTTGTGCTCCGCCAGCCAGTGGATGGCGGGGCGGGTCTGGCTGTGCGGCGTCTCGCCGATCGCCATCACGCCGGGCGTGCGCTCGCCGCCTTCATAGACCGGCGTATACACATAAGGGATGCGGCCGCGGGTGAGTCGGCGCAGCGCCAGCCTCACCGCGCTGATGTGCGAGCCCATGACGACGTCGATGTCGTCGAATTCGAGCGCGTCCCTGGCGCGCTCGGCCACCTCGTCTGCCGGCCCGCCGGAATCGTAGAACGACAACTCGATCTCGCGCCCGAGGATGCCGCCGTGGCGGTTGATCTCGGACACCGCGAGCAGCGCACTGTTGGTCGCGGCCGGCCCCCAGATGCCGGGCGACCCGGAGAAGGTGAGGAAGTTGCCGACGCGCAGCCTGTTCCGCGAGCCGCGCCGCTGGATCCGGTCAGGATCGAAGGGGGCGAGTGCGGGAAGGCCGGCCCGCCGAGGCGGGCTCCTGAACAGCAGGGATGGCGGCAGACTGAAACGCCCGGCCGTGACAGATCCTGTCGAGAGCACACCCACTCCTTGGCCGCAACCGTGTCTGGCCCATTGTGGGCCGGCGGTCATACGCCGTCAAAATCAGCACGTGTCCGGCAAATATCCTATTCGAAAATGTTGAATGTTCAAGAATTGGGATGCATATAGATCGGGCAACAACTGCCGGACATTCATTCAAGTCGGGACCGCAAGCGAAATTCACCGTGGCCAAACCGCCCCATCCCAACACCCCCTCACCGAACATCTCGCCTATTTGCTCGCGCAAGCCAACCGGGAGATCAACCGGCAGCTGGAGTCGCGCCTGAGCACCGAGGGTGTCCCCGTCGAGCAGTGGCGCATCCTCAAGGTACTCTCGGACGGCGAGGGGCACTCGATGGGCGATCTCGCCGACGCGGTCCTGCTGAACCACCCGACCCTGACCAAGATGATCGACCGCATGGTCTCGGACTCGCTGGTCTACCGCCGCCAGGACGCCCATGACCGGCGCAAGGTGCTGATGTTCATCAGCGATCATGGCAAGGCGCTGTGCAAGCGGCTGAACTCGCTCGCCGCCAGCCAGGAGGCGCACATCCTGGAGAACTACGGCGACAAGGCCACCGGCGAGCTGAAGCGGCTGCTGGAGAATTTGATCGACGCGGCGAGCTGACATCGCCGCGCTGGGTATCCAAGACTGAACTCCATCCTTCCGTCATTGCGAGCGCAGCGAAGCAATCCAGGGTGGTAGGCGGGACTCTGGATTGCTTCGCTGCGCTCGCAATGACGCGGAGTTCGGAACAGCCTTCGCGGCGCATCAAAGAGACTTGATCGCTCCTCACCTACTTGCCTGCGGCAAATGTGTCGGCTTGCCCGGCAAAGCCGGGATAGACGCAAGACGAATCCTCCCTCATCCTGTCCTCTCGCGATCGCGACGAACGGGCCGCGCAGAGCCCGCGCGCGATCACCGGTCATGGTTGACCGGACGAGGACACGACACAGGGAGGACAGGCCATGGGCATTCACCTGCTCGATCGCGCCATCGGCAGCGATTATCCGACACTCGCAACCACCGCTGACATCCGCGCCTTCGAGCAGACGCCGTATGGCGAACGGATCGCCGCGCAAAGCACCTATGAGGCGTTGAAGTGCGGCGCCTCGGTCAACCCGGACGCGCCGGCGATCCAGTTTCTGCCCAACGCCGATCCGGCCGACACGCCGGTCGTGATCTCCTATCGCGACTTCATCGCCCGGGTGACGCAGGCCGCCAACATGTTTCATGCGCTCGGCGTCGGCCCCGACGACGTCGTCAGCTTCATGCTGCCTCTGGTACCGGACGCTTTCGTCACGCTGTTCGGCGCCGAGGCGGCCGGGATCGCCAACCCGGTCAACCCGCTGCTCGAGCCGCACCAGATCGCCGAGATTCTCGACGCCGCCAAGACCAAGGTTCTGGTGGCGCTGGGCCCCTGCCCGGCACCGACATCTGGCAGAAGGTCGAGAAGGTGCGCGGCAGCCTCAAGCACCTCAAGGCGATCGTGCAGGTGCATGGCGGCGGTGGTGACCCCGCCAACGGCATTCACGCGTTCAACGACCTGATCAAGCCGCAGCCGAGCGACCACTTGGTCAGCGGCCGGCAGATCAAGGCGAGCGACACCGCGGCCTATTTCCACACCGGCGGCACCACCGGCACGCCCAAGCTGGTGCGCCACAGCCATGGCAACCAAGTCTATCAGGCCTGGGGCATCAACCTGATCCTGAAGGCCAAGCCCGGCGGCACCCTGCTGTTCGGCATGCCGCTGTTCCACGTCGGGGGATCACTGACCCAGGCGCTGCAGACGCTCTCCGCCGGTGGCAGCCTCGTCGTGCTCTCAGGCGCCGGCTGGCGCAACCCGAATGCAGTGCGCAACATCTGGGGTCTGGTCGAGCGCTTCAAGCCGGAGACGCTGTCGAGCGTGCCGACCGTGCTGGCGGCGACGCTCGCGGTGCCGCAAGGCACCGCGGAAATCTCGAGCCTGCGCTATGCCGCCGGCGGCGGCTCGGCGATTCCGGTCGCCGTCGGGCAGGCGATCATGGACAAGCTCAAGCTGCCGGTGATCGAGGTCTACGGCATGACCGAGACCGCAAGCGTGCACACCATGGCCTACCCGGACCAGCCGATCCGGCTCGGCTCGGTCGGCCTTCCGCTGCCTTACGCGAAGGTGCGCATCGTCGAGACTCGATGCCGATGGACGCTACGAGCGCGACTGCGCCATCGACGAGATCGGCGTCGTCATCATGGCCGGGCCCGGCGTGTTCTCCGGCTATCTCGACGACGTCCACAACAAGGGAGCGTTCGTCGACGGTCATTGGGTGAACTCCGGCGATCTCGGCCGGCTGGATGCCGACGGATTCCTCTGGATCACCGGCCGCGCCAAGGACCTCGTCATCCGCGGCGGCCACAACATCGATCCGGCGCCGATCGAGGAGATCCTGTTCCAGCATCCTTCGGTCGGCTTCGCTGCGGTGGTCGGCCAGCCCGACGCCTATGCCGGCGAGTTGCCGATCGGCTATGTGCAGCTCAAGCCGGGCGCGAGCGTGCAGCCGGGCGAGCTGGAAGACTGGGTGCGCGCCCGCACGCCCGAGCGCGCGGCAGTGCCGGTGCAGATCATTCCGATCGATCCGATGCCGGTGACGGGCGTCGGCAAGGTGTTCAAGCCGCAACTGCGCTGGGACGCCGCGACGCGGGTGTTCACGGGCGTGCTGAAGCAGCTCACGGATCGCGGCATCGATTGCAGCGTCAAGGTCGCCGCCCACGGCAGCCACGGCAGCCTCGCCACGGTGACCCTGCACAACGTGCCGGCGGAGAGCCGCGAGGCGATCGCAAACGAGGTGCATACGCTGCTGGCGCCGTTCGTGATCCGGCACGAGGTGATGATGGAGTGAGCTGAACCCGGTTCGCCAGCAAAGTTCCCGTATTCTTGCGGCATGTTGCTGGCGGACAACATACAGAACTACCATCCGGTGCTACCACCTCAGCGCGAATGTGCTGAGGTGTCTTGGAATGCTCAAAGTCCTGCTGGGTTCGACGGCGATCGCCTTGTCCGGTGCAGCGGCAACCGCCGCCGATCTGCCGATCGCGGCCAAAGCTCCAATTCCGGTCAGGTTCAGCTGGACCGGTTGCTACATCGGCGGTCATGTCGGAGGAGTCGTCAGCGCCGACACCACGATCAACGATCTGGGAGCCGTCAGAGACTACAGCGGCGCCGGCGTCGTCGGCGGCGGCCAAATCGGTTGCGATTACCAGTTCGCACCGGCCTGGGTGATCGGCGCCGAGGCCCGCGCTGCCTGGAGCGGCCTGCGAACCAGCCATGGCGGCACGGTCCGGAATCGCATCACCGGGGTGATTCGCCCGTCGCAATTCATCACGACGAACGATTTCCTGGGCTCTGCAACGGCTCGGCTCGGCTATGTCTACGCCGAACGCTGGCTCGTCTATGCCCGCGGCGGCGCGGCCTGGACGCGCGAGCGTAACGAGGATCCGTTCATCCTTCCGTCTGGAGTAGCCGTCGATCCGAGCACGACCTCGATGCGAACCGGATGGACGGCGGGCGCCGGTGTGGAGTGGGCCTTTGCTCCGCACTGGTCGGTGAATGCCGAGTACAACTATTACGATTTCGGCAAGAATGGCATCGTGATGACCAACGCGGTGCCGGTCGTCAACATCACCGGCTTCGAGGTCAAGGACCGCATTCACGCCGCGACCCTCGGCGTCAACTATCGGTTCTGAGACGCGCGCGACCTCTTCTCTTCCGGGCGTTCAAGGCAACAGACAGGCATCCGCCGTTCGCTGCTAGTTTGGTGCCGCTGCGGATGCGACGGGCAAGGCGATGCCCTTCTCCGCCGTGGCCTTGCGCAACAGATCCGGCCGATCGGAAATGATGCCATCGACGCCGGCGTCGATCAGCCGCGCCATGTCCTCCGGCTTGTTGACGGTCCAGACCACGACCTGAAGCCCGAGCGCATGCGCTTCGGCAATCGTCTCCGGCGTGACGTCGGCGAAATAGGGCGACCACACCTTGCCGCCGGCCGCTTTGATCATTCGCGGCAGCGAGCCGCCGTGATCGGCAGGATTGAAGCCGGCGGTCCAGCGCGTCGCCTCGGTCAGCGACACCGTTGGCGCCTTGCCGCGCTGCAGTGACAAATAAACGGTTGGAATCCGAGGTGCGCGCTGCTGTATCAACTGCAGGGTGCGCCAGTCGAACGATTGGATCATGACGCGATCCGCGAACTGCTCCGCATCGATCAGGCCGAGCAGCAGGGTGACGAACCGCGCCGGGTCAGGCGCTTCGTTGGGAAACGCCGGATCGAGCTTGGTCTCGATGTTGAGACGCACATGTGCGTCGCCCGAGCCGCGCACCAGGTCGATGAGCTGTTTCAGCGCTGGAATCCGCGGCGGCGGGACGCCCGGGCCGGACAAGGCTCGCTGCTCCGGAAACTGCTTGGCATAGTCGCTCCCGGGACGGATCTGGCCGATGTCGTAGGACTGCACCTCGGCCAGCGGCAGGTCGATCAGCAGCGGTCCGGGTGGCGCGACGTAGCTGCCGGAAGCGTCGCGCGCGAGATCCGGGTTGAGGCGCCGCTCATGCGAGACCACCAGCACGCCGTCGCTCGTGACGCCGACATCGAGCTCGAGTGTATCCACGCCCAGTGCCAGCGCTGCGGCGAACGCCTGCAGCGTGTTCTCGGGATGCAGCGCACGACCACCGCGATGGGCCTCGATATCGAATGCCATGGATGGGCTCGCAATGAGGAGCAGGACGAGGCCGAGGACGAGAGGAAGACGCCGCATGGTATCAGACTATCATACGCGGAGACGGCGGCTATCGCCCTTGTCTGGACGGGCCTTCTGCACTAGGCCTTTTCGGAAGCCACCGGACGGGACACCGGCCGGCGACCCCAGGGGAGGACAGGTCTTGCGCAGCCAGCGCCGAGTCATGGCATCGGCTGCCGTCACCACCCCTCCCCTCCTTGCGTCCTTCCTGCGTGCAACGGATCAAGCGTATGACCGACCTTCCCGTAATCATCGCCGGCGGCGGCATCGGCGGCCTGGCGACGGCGCTGACCCTGCAGCAGATCGGCGTGCCCTGCGTCGTCCATGAGAGCGTGCGCGAGATGCGGCCGCTCGGGGTCGGCATCAACCTGCAGCCGAACGCGGTGCGCGAACTGTATGACCTCGGCATCGGGGCCGGCGATCTCGATCAGGTCGGCGTGCCCGCGAAGGAATGGGCGCTGGTCGGACTGAACGGCAACGACATCTATTCCGAGCCGCGGGGGCTCGTGGCCGGCTACAACTGGCCGCAATATGCCGTGCATCGCGGCAAGCTGCACATGCTGCTGTACAGCCGGCTGGTGGAGCGCGCGGGCGCCGCCACGGTGCGGCTCGGCAGCCGCGTCGCCGGCTATGAGAAGAATGCCGACGGCACGGTGACGGCGCGTATCGAGCATGCCGATGGGTCGCATTCCGAGCAGCGCGGGCGGCTCCTGATCGGCGCCGACGGCATCCACTCGGCCGTGCGCGCGCAGATGCATCCCGCGCAGCCGCCGATCCATTGGGGCGGCGCCGTGATGTGGCGCGGCGTCACCTGGGCGAAGCCGATGCGCACCGGCTCGTCCTTTGTCGGGCTCGGCACCCATCGCCACCGCGTCGTGGTCTATCCGATCTCGCATCCCGATCCGAAGACGGGGCTGTCGCTGATCAACTGGATCGCGGAAGTCACGATGGACAACACCGAGGGCTGGAAGCAGACCGGCTGGTTCCGCCAGGTGCCGGTCAAGGAGTTCGCGCATCATTTCGCCGGCTGGACCTATGACTGGCTCGACGTCCCCGCGCTGATCGCCGGCGCCGACGGCGCCTATGAGAACCCGATGATCGACCGCGATCCGGTCTCGACCTGGGTCGATGGCCCGGTCGCGCTGCTGGGCGACGCCGCGCATGCGATGTACCCGACCGGCTCGAACGGCGCGAGCCAGGCGATCGTCGACGCCCGCGTGCTCGGCACCATGCTGCTGGCGCACGGCGTGACACCGGCGGCGCTCGCCGCCTATGACGAGAGACTGTGCGGCCCGATCTCGCAGGTCATCCTGCGCAACCGCGGCGCCGGCCCGTTCGGCCTGCTCAACCTGGTCGACGAGCGCTGTGGCGGCACGTTCACGAACATTGACGACGTGATCCCGCCGGCCGAGCGCGACGCGTTCATGGCCGGCTACAAGAAAGCCGCGGGGTTTGCGATCGAGCAGCTCAACACGGCGCCGCGAACCATCGCGGAGGGCGCAAAGGTCGCCAGCCAAGTAACAAACTGAGTATCCGCTGTCGGCGACGGGCACCAGCCGCAGACCGCGGCGGCCTGCCATGCCGGTATGGAGACGCCATGCGCGGCCTGTTTCTCGCTGTTGCCCTATTGGCATTCGGACTCGCGTCAGACTATGCGACCGCCGGCGCTGTGCCGGCTCCAGGCCATGTTTCCAATGTCGTCTTCGTGATGCCCGATGTCTGGTTCGTGCTGCCGGAAGCATCGCGCAACGACGACACGTTGCTGTTCCGCCGCTACAGCGTCGTCATGGCCAGAAAGTCATTCGACTCGCTGCGCGCCGGCAAGACCGCGCGCGCCGATCTCATCGGATCGGCCGGCACGCTCGTCAACGCGATGATCTACACCTGCCGTAAGGTCCCGGACAGGCCGGACTACTTGACGTTCCACATGCCGCCAACGATCACGCCAGTGTCTTTCGGCTATGAGGACCGTCGGCCACAGGTCCCGATCGAGATCGTCGCCGACACCAGCGCAACCCGCCATGTGGTCGAATACATCAAAGGCGACCTCTTCGTGGACGCAGTCGACACCTCTGCCAGCAATTTGCTGCGCCTCATGCAGGCCTCCGAGATCACGATCCGATTCGGCGCCCGCAAGGACTCATTCAAGCTGAGCATCACGGACAGGCTCGGTCGTATCGAACTTGCCCGCGCCGTCAAGGAGATGCTGCCGTTGCTGATCAATGCCGCTCCCGGCACGCTGCGATCGTTCTCCAACACCGAACTGCGCGCGCATTGCCTTGCCTATCGCGGTGCGATCTGAGCCGCGGCACATGGGACAGTTTCCAAGACGATCGACCAGCAGGACCGGCTCGCAGCGGCGATACCTCCGCGTGTCTCTGGTCCTCGCATCCCTGATCTTGTCGAGCCGCGCCGGTGTTGCCGCCGATTGCAGCAACAGAGCGGTCGTCTCGCAAGCGGTCGGTCCGATGATCATGGCCGGCTTCTTCGGCACCAAGACGTCAGATCCCGGATTTCAGCAGGTCCTGACCGATCTCGAGGACGGCCTGATCGGGGGTGTCGTCATCCTCGGCCGCAATGTCGGAACGCGAGACGATCTCGAAGCGATGATCGACCGGATCCGGTCCTGCAAATGCGCGGCTGCTCCCTTCATCGCCATCGACGATGAAGGCGGCACGGTCGAGCGGCTCGGACAGAACATCGGTCTCGCGGATACGCCTTCGGCCGCAGACATCGCCCGCGGCTCCGTCGCGGCGGCGCGCACCGCCTACACTGCTCTCGCCGATAAGCTCGCGGCGCTGCACATCAACATGAATCTTGCGCCGGTGGTCGACCTCAACACCAATCCGTCAAACCCGATCATCGGGCAGCGGCAACGCAGCTACGGCAGCGACCCCGACACCGTCGTGCGCTATGCGGCAGCGTTCATCCGGGCGCACAGAAGCAAGGGCATCCTGACGGTGCTCAAGCATTTTCCGGGTCATGGATCGTCGACCGCTGACAGCCACGCCGGCATTGCCGACGTCACCACCACGTGGTCAGCGGCCGAATTGAAGCCGTACAGGCGGCTGGTCCGGCGGGGCTGGCTGGCGCCATCATGGTGGGACATCTCGCGAACACTCGGCAATGGGGCGGCGTCGCAACCCAGAGCGGCGGACACGCGGTCGATCGTCTGCTGCGCCAAGACCTCCGCTATGACGGCGTGGTCATGACGGATGACCTGGCCATGAAGGCCATTCTCGATGCCAAGCCGCCGGCCGCCGCCGCCGTTGACGCGGTCAAGGCCGGGGCGGACATCATCATGTTCACGAAATTCAGCGACGAGGACCAGACCTCCGATGTCGGCCGCGACATCAACGCCGCGCTGACCGCGGCCGTCTGCTCCGGCGAGCTCAAAGCTGGCGCGCTGCAACGCTCCGTCGCGCGGATTCGGACATGGACATCGGAGTGGACGCAGCACGGCCGCAAGAAAGCAAAGCGCCACGCGATCGTCGCTGGCCGCTGACCTGAGCCCATACTCAGTCGAACGTGAGGCGGCATGCTGGAGCGATCAGCTTGCCTCTACACATAGGCGGGTGGCTATGGATTCCGGCGTTCGCCGAGATGACAGTGGTGGTTTGAGCGCGCATTTCCATCCACAGCGTCATTGCGAGCGAAGCGAAGCAATCCAGAGCCCGCCCACGACTCTGGATTTGCTTCGCTTACGCTCGCAATGGCGCTGGAGAGACTGCCGTGGCCCGCGCTTACGCGTAGCGGCCGTGGCAGTGCTTGTACTTCTTGCCGGAGCCGCAGGGGCAGTCCTCGTTGCGGCCGATCTTGCCCCAGGTGGTGGGGTCGTTGGGATTGCGGGCCTCGGCCGGGACCGGGGCGGCGCCGGAGGACGGCACCAGCGAAACGTTGGCGAAGGCCATTTCGTCCTCGCCGGTGTTCGGATCGACGTGATGTGCCTGCATCGGCGGCAGCACCGGCTGCTGCTCCTCCGGCGGTACGATCTCGACCCGCATCAGCTGCGCGGTCACGGCCTCGCGCAGATGCGCGATCATGGCCTCGAACAGCGTGAAGGCTTCCGACTTGTACTCCTGCAACGGATCGCGCTGGCCGTAGCCGCGCAGGCCGATCACCTGGCGCAGATGGTCGAGCATCACCAGGTGCTCGCGCCAGAGGTGGTCCAGCGTCTGCAGCAGGATGGTCTTCTCGACGTAGCGCATCACGTCGGGGCCCCATTGCGCGACCTTGGCGGCCATGCGCTCGTCGGCATGGGTCTCGATGCGCTTGAGCAGCTCCTCGTCAGCGATGCCCTCTTCCTTCGCCCATTCGTCGACCGGCAGGTCGAGATCGAGCACGCGCTTCAGTTCCTCCTTCAGGCCGGCCACGTCCCACTGCTCGGCATAGGCATGCTCGGGCACGTGCTTGGCGACGAGGTCGTCGATGAAGGCATGGCGCATGTCGGTAATCGTCTCGACCACGCTCTCGTCCTGCATCAGCTCGACGCGCTGGTCGAAGATCACCTTGCGTTGGTCGTTCTGAACGTTGTCGAACTTCAGGAGGTTCTTGCGGATGTCGAAGTTGCGCGCCTCGACCTTCTGCTGTGCCTTCTCAAGCGCCTTGTTGATCCAGGGATGGATGATCGCCTCGCCTTCCTTGAGGCCGAGCCGGGTCAGCATGCTGTCGAGCCGGTCGGAGCCGAAGATCCGCATCAGATCGTCTTCCAGCGACAGGAAGAACTTGGAGCGCCCGGGATCGCCCTGGCGGCCGGAGCGGCCGCGCAACTGGTTGTCGATACGGCGAGACTCGTGGCGCTCGGAGCCGATGATGTAGAGGCCGCCCGGCTTGGTCACGGTCTTGGCCGGCTTCGAGCCCTTGGCCGGCTCGATCTCGACCGTCTCCTCGGCCTTCAGCACGATCTCTCGGAAGCGGGCGATATCGGCCTTGATCTGCTCGATCTTGGCGGCCTTCTCGGCCTCGTCGGTGATCCCGGCCGTCTCCTGCTGCAGGCGCATATCCAGGGAGCCGCCGAGCTTGATGTCGGTACCGCGGCCCGCCATGTTGGTCGCGATCGTGATCGCGCCGGGCACGCCGGCTTCCGCCACGATGTAGGCTTCCTGCTCGTGGAAGCGCGCGTTCAGCACCGCGAACAGTTTGGCCGGCTTACCGGCGCGGGCCGCCGCATAGAGCTTGTCGAGCGCACGCTCGCTGCCGAAATCGATCTGCTTGTAGCCGTGCTGCTTGAGATAGGCGGCCAGCACCTCCGACTTCTCGATCGAGGCGGTACCGACCAGCACCGGCTGCAACCGGGAGTTCGCCCGCTCGATCTCGGCCAGGATCGCGGCGTATTTTTCCTGCTGGGTGCGGTAGACCTCGTCGTCCTCGTCGAGACGCGCGACCGGCAGGTTGGTCGGGATCTCCAGCACCTCGAGCTTGTAGATGTCGAACAGCTCGTCGGCCTCGGTGGCGGCCGTGCCGGTCATGCCGGCGAGCTTGGCATACATGCGGAAGTAGTTCTGGAAGGTGATCGAGGCCAGCGTCTGGTTCTCGGGCTGCACCGGCTGGTGCTCCTTGGCCTCGAGCGCCTGGTGCAGGCCTTCCGAATAGCGCCGGCCCGGCATCATGCGGCCGGTGAACTCGTCGATGATGACGACCTCGCCGTCGCGGACGATGTAGTCCTTGTCGCGCGTGAACAGCGTGTGGGCGCGCAGCGCCTGGTTGATGTGGTGGACGACGGAGACGTTCTCGACGTCGTAGAGCGATCTCGCCCTTGAGCTGGCCGGCGTCGCGCAGCAGGGTCTCGATCTTCTCCATGCCGGCTTCGGTGAGCGTCACCGTGCGCTGCTTCTCGTCGACCTCGTAGTCGGTCTTGTCGAGCTTCGGCACGAAGGTGTCGATGGTGTTGTAGAACTCCGAGCGGTCGTCGAGCGGGCCGGAGATGATCAGCGGCGTGCGCGCCTCGTCGATCAGGATCGAGTCGACCTCGTCGACGATGGCGAAGAAGTGCCCGCGCTGGACCATGTCCTCCAGCCGGTACTTCATGTTGTCGCGCAGATAGTCGAAGCCGTATTCGTTGTTGGTGCCGTAGGTGATGTCGCAGGCATAGGCGGCCTTGCGCTCGGCATCGTCGAGGCCGTGCACGATCACGCCTGTGGTCAGGCCGAGGAAGCCGTAGATCTGGCTCATCCAGCCGGCGTCGCGGCGGGCGAGGTAATCATTGACCGTCACGACGTGGACGCCCTTGCCGGCGAGCGCGTTGAGGTAGACCGCCAAGGTCGCGACCAGCGTCTTGCCTTCGCCGGTCTTCATCTCGGCGATGTCGCCCTCGTGCAGCACCATGCCGCCGATCAGCTGGACGTCGAAATGGCGCTGGCCGAGGGTGCGCTTGGAGGCCTCGCGGACGGTGGCGAAGGCCGGGACCAGGATGTCGTCGAGCGTCTTGCCGTCGGCGAGCTGCGTCTTGAACTCCGCGGTGCGCGCCTTGAGCTGCTCGTCGGTCAGCTTGGCGAGCTCCGGCTCCAGCGCGTTGATGGCGTTGACACGGGACTGGTAGCCCTTGACGCGACGGTCGTTGGCGGAGCCGAAAAGCTTACGGGCGAGCGCGCCGATCATTGCTGAAATCCTGCCTCTATGGGTCTGCGTAGCAGCCGTAACTCATGGTTTGGGTTTGCTGTTCCCGACGTGATGCACCGCAGCACCCGCGCCATCCTCGACCTTCGGCGCCGGGCGGCGTCCGCCAGATGAGTGGGAGACAGGCAAACCAGGGGTCAACGGCCAAAAACGCAGCAAAATAAGCGCTATCGCCCTTGAAGCGACCGGGGAGAGATATGGCTGGGGGGGAACGTTGTCAACGGCGGCCGCCAGCCGGGCCGTCGTCGCCAACCTGTCGCCGATTTCACGAAATTGACAGACTTTTCGCGTTGCCAAGGCACGGCGATTGGGCGAGTGTCCCGGCCGCCCTGAGGCCTCCCCCTCGAGCCCCTCTTCTCAACCAAGGATTTTCCATGACCACGTCGTTCCCGGTTACGAAAACCGGCCTGCGCCTCGGCCTTGCCACCGCTCTCGCCGGAAGTCTCGCGTTGTCCCTGCTCGCCGCGCCCGCACGCGCCGCCGACGATGCCAACCCGGTGCTGGCCAAGGTGAACGGCGCCGAGATCCGCAAGAGCGACGTGACGCTCGCCGAGGAGGAGCTCGGACAGAGCCTCGCGCAGATGGATCCGGCGACCAAGGACGAGAACGTGCTGTCGTTCCTGATCGACATGAAGCTCGTCGCCAAGGCGGCCGAGGACAAGAAGGTCGCCGACACCGAGGAGTTCAAGAAGCGCCTCGCCTTCACCCGCAACCGGCTGCTGATGGACAGCCTGCTCGCCAGCGAGGGCAAGACCGCGACCACGCCGGACGCGATGAAGAAGGTCTATGAGGAGGCCGCCAAGCAGATCGGCGGCGAGCAGGAGGTCCACGCCCGCCATATTCTGGTGGAGACCGAGGACGAGGCCAAGGCCGTCAAGGCCGAGCTCGCCAAGGGCACCGATTTCGCCGAGCTCGCGAAGAAGAAGTCCAAGGACCCCGGCGCCTCGGACGGCGGCGACCTCGGCTTCTTCACCAAGGAGCAGATGGTGCCGGAATTCGCCAACGTCGCCTTCTCGCTCGAGCCGGGCAAGATCTCCGATCCGGTGAAGACGCAGTTCGGCTGGCACATCATCAAGGTCGAGGAAAAGCGCAGCCGCAAGCCGCCGGAGTTCGACCAGGTCAAGGGCCAGATCGAGACCTACGTCACCCGCAAGGCCCAGGCCGACTACGTCGGCAAGCTGCGCGAGGCCGCCAAGATCGAGCGCCTCGACAAGCCGGCCGCCGACGCCGCCAAGCCGGCGGACGCTAAGCCGGCCGATCCGAAGCCGGCCGAGCCGGCGAAGAAGTAAGCCGGCGTCGCCGCTTGGCTTGAGGCGCGACATGCTCGCGTCATAAACAGTGTGGTCCCCGCGAACGCGCTAGGGTTTCTACACTTCTGGCGCGACAGAATGACTCGGGAAGTCATGATGTTGTGCCGTCGGCACAGGTTGTATGTTTCGATTCTCGACGCTTGATTCCAGGGAGCGTCGGAGATGCAGCGAGAGCCGGATCTCGTCACTGGGCGAGTTTGGCGACGCCCGCCTCGATAAAAGGGGGCGGCGTTCGTCGAGGCCATGCTTTGCACGCGCAGCGTCTGCCTGCGTCGGATGGCGAAGGGTGACTGGGCCGCGTACATGGCGTACTGGCGGTTCGTGAACAATCCCAAGGTCACGATCGATCGTCTGATTGAAGGCTGGGGCAGGCAGACGGCGACCGTCGCCGGCGGGCGGCATGTGTTGGCGATCCAGGACACCAGCGAGGTCAAGTTCGAGACGCGGAAAGGGCATCGGCGCGGACTTGGCGATGTCGGCAAGGGCAATGTCCACGGCGTGCTGCTGCATGCCATGCTGGCGGTTGATGCCGACAGCGGCTCCTGCCTGGGTCTCACCGGCGGTGAGGTATGGACGCGTCGGGGCAAAGTAAAGGTTCCTCACGACGAGCGGGAGCTGGCCGACAAGGAATCGGCGCGCTGGGTCACGACCGCCGAGCAGGGCTGCAAGCTTCTCGCCGCCGCGCGGATGATCACCGTCATCAATGACCGCGAAGGGGAGTTCTTCGCGCATTGGGCCTTGACGCCCGGCGACAGCGTCCACCTGCTGACCCGAGCCATGCACGATCATGCGCTGGCCGACGGTCAGACGCTCTATCAAGCGGTGGAGCGAGCGCGCTTCTGCAACAAGGCTGTGATCGACCTGCCGCAACGCATGGATCGCAGCGCTCGCCAAGCCCAGCTCTCGCTACGCATCGGCACCGTCGAGCTCAAACGGCCTGCGCGACCCGGCGTGAAGGGCCTACCGGACAGCGTCGGCGTCAGCTTCGTGGAAGTCGTCGAATTGCATCCTCCGAAAGGGGCTGAGGCCGTTCATTGGCTGCTCCTGACCACTCATTCGATCGCCAATGCATCCGACGCTTGGCAGATCGTCTCCTGGTACAAGCAGCGCTGGATCATCGAACAGCTCTTCCGCTCGCTGAAGACCCAAGGGTTGCAGATCGAGGACAGCCAGCTCGAAAGCGCCCAGGCTCTGATCAAGCTCGTGGCCATCGCCGCCAAAGCAGCCTGCATCGTCATTCAGCTCGTTCAGGCCCGCAACGGCGGTCAACAACTGCCGATCGAATGCGCCTTCACTCCCGAAGAAATGCAAGTCCTGGCCGCCCTCAATAAAACGATGAAGGGCAGAACCAAGCTTCAGGAAAATCCTCATCCACCCGAGACCATCGCCTGGGCGGCCTGGATCATCGCCAAACTCGGCGGATGGACCGGCTACGCCTCGCATCGACCTCCCGGACCCATCACCTTCCACAACGGGATGGCTCACTTCCAGCTCCTTGTTGCTGGCAGAGCCCTCGCCAATGTGTAGATGCCCTAGCGCGAACGCGGGGACCCATACCGCGTGATGCCTGAAACGGGCCTGCGGCCGATACCGCGGATCACGACTAAATCCTGTGGTTATGGATCCCCGCGTTCGCGGGGATGACACCGTGGGAGTTGCAAGCCTCTCCCGTATCATTGGCTGAGATGATACAGAGCGCTTCCCGCTCATTCCTGCCGGAAGCCTTTCGATGTCCTCAGCCGTCTCCCCGCTCGCCCCCACCGATGTCCCCGACATGCCCGCCATCGCGGGCGTCAAGCTCGCGACTGCGGCGGCCGGCATCCGCTACAAGAACCGCACCGACGTGCTGCTGGCGCTGCTCGATCCCGGCACCACCGTGGCCGGCGTGTTCACGCTGTCGAAATGCCCGTCAGCGCCGGTCGAATGGTGCCGCGCCAAGCTGAAGGGCGGCAAGGCCCGCGCGCTGGTGGTCAACTCCGGCAACGCCAACGCCTTCACCGGCAAGACCGGCAAGCAGTCGACGGCGCTGACGGCGCAGATCGCCGCCAAGGCGGTCGGCTGCAAGCAGGACGAAATCTTCCTCGCCTCGACCGGCGTGATCGGCGAGCCGCTCGACGCCACCAAGTTCGACGGCGTGCTCGAAGGGTTGGCCGGCACTGCGGCGCCTGAGGACTGGATGGGCGCTGCGCGCGCCATCATGACCACCGACACCTTCCCGAAGGTCGCCACCGCCACCGTCAAGCTCGGCAAGGCCAAGGTGACGATCAACGGCATGGCCAAGGGCGCCGGCATGATCGCACCGGACATGGCGACGATGCTGTCGTTCATCTTCACCGACGCGCCGATCACGGCGCCCGCGCTGCAGGCCCTGCTCAAGGCCGGCGTCGAGGATACCTTCAACGCGGTGACGATTGACGGCGACACCTCGACCTCCGACACGCTGCTCGCCTTCGCGACCGGCGCCGCCGCCGCCAACGGCGCGCCCAAGATCAGCCGCGCCAGCGACATCAGGGCGAAGGCGTTCGTGAAGGCGTTCAATGCCGTGCTGGCCAATCTCGCCGAGCAGGTCGCGCGCGATGGCGAGGGCGCACGCAAGCTGGTCGAGATCATCGTCGAGGGCGCCAAGAGCAAGCCGTCGGCGCGTAAAATCGCGATGTCGATCGCCAATTCGCCGCTGGTCAAGACCGCGATCGCCGGCGAGGACGCCAATTGGGGCCGCGTCGTGATGGCGGTCGGCAAGGCCGGCGAGCCGGCCGACCGCGACAAGCTGTCGATCTCGTTCAACGGCATCCGCGTCGCATCGAAGGGCGCGCGCGATCCGTCCTACGACGAGGCGGAAGTCTCCGAGGCGATGAAGGCGCAGAAGGTGCAGATCAAGGTGGCCCTCGGCCTCGGCAAGGGCCGCGACCGTGTGCTGACCTGCGACCTGACCAAGGAGTATGTCGCGATCAACGGCGACTACCGATCCTGACGCCGCAACCGACCGCGGCAAGGAAGCGCGCAAAAGCCGGCGCGCTTCCGGGGGCCGCGTCGATCAGCTCGCGATCCGTGCGTCGGCGACCGCCTTCTGGAACAGCGCCTTCATCGCCTCCGCGATGCCCTGCGTCGGCGATACCTCGAAATAGAATCCGTCCGAGGCGCAGGCCTGCATCTTCTGCGCGATCTCGCTGTTCGGCGACGGACCGAACGGCCCCTTGTTGAAGGGATCGATCCAGCTCATGTACCAGCTGTTGGTCGGCAGTTGCAGATAGGTCGTGTAGAGCACCGCGATCTTGATGCCTCGGTTCTTGAGCGTGGTGCAGAGCGCCGGATTGATCGGTGACTGACAGCGATTGCCGCTGGCCTTGGGCTTCAGGCAGGCGGCGTTGCCCTCGTCCGCGACGCCGTCGGAGACGAAGAACAAATATTTCAGCGGCGAGCCGGTGGTGCCGTCACCGGGCGTCGAGATCTCGTTGTTGATGGCGGGGAACACCGTGGTGAACGGCGTATCCTTGTCGGCCGTGTAGGCGTCGTTGTTGCCGTAGACGCCCATCAGGTCGATGTTGCCCGCGGCGCTCTTGGCGCTGGACAGGCTCGACGACAGCGAAAACAGCGCCCGCAATCCGATCGTCTTCGACGCCGCGCCGAAATCGTAGATCGCCATGCGGAACTGGTTCGTATAGGTCTGCGTCTGCTGCGCCGTGTCCATCAGCTGCTGGGTGGCGCTGCGCAGCACGTCGATCCGGGTGGTCACGTTGAGCGTCTTGGCGAGATTATAGTAGTTGTTGGAGTCGTTGTAGTCGTGGCAGGCGAAGGCGCATTTGTCGGAGGTCGCATTGACCATCTTGGTCACGTCCGCCGGCGTCGCCGCCACGCCCATCGACGGTGAATTGTCGAGCAGCAGGTAGAAATCGATGTAGCGCGGCATCGAGGCCTTCGCCGTCGACGAGCCCTGCAGGGTCATGGTCTTGAACCCGACGATGTTCATGAACATCATCGGCACGGTGGCCGAGTACGACACGGTGGCGCTCAGCACCGAACCGGCCTTCTTCACGTCCGGCGTCAGGCTGGTCAGCGTATAGCCCGATGTGCCCGACATGTTGCCGTTGAAGATCTTCGCCGCGTCGTCGTTGCCGGCGGCGATCACGCCGTCCGAGGTCATCGTGCCCGCCGCGATGAAGGCGGGCGAGGTCCGGGACACCGCGCCGACCGAAGCAGCGTCGACCGCCGCCTGCAGCTTGGCGCGCATCTGGTTGGCGCGGCTGTAGTCGACGCCGCAGCCAACCGCGGTGATCAGCGGGACGCAGACGATGGCGAACGTCACCGCGACGTTGCCGCTGACGTCGCGGCGCAGGCGGGCAAGCAGGCTGGATAGAATTCGCATGAATGATGCCTAACAAACCATGAGGAGGCCATGGCGTTCACCCGTGAAAATACGCGGGCGGCAATTAAGGTTGGCTTATTCCAACCGTGGAAACGGGGATCGAAACGGCCTAGGTTAAAGTTCCCTCAACAGGCGCGCCTGGTTCGCGGACCGGCGCATCCCTCTCGAAACCGATCGGACCATGCCCGACCTGAAACTCACGCTCGTGGTCGCCTGCGCGCTCGTCGACGCCGACAATCGTGTGCTGCTGGCGCAGCGGCCCCCGGCAAGACGCTCGCCGGGCTCTGGGAGTTTCCCGGCGGCAAGCTGGAGCCCGGCGAGCGCCCCGAAGCCAGCCTGATCCGCGAGCTCGACGAGGAGCTCGGCATCACCGTGCGCGAGGCCTGCCTGGCGCCGCTGACGTTTGCCAGCCACGCCTATGAGACGTTCCATCTGTTGATGCCGCTCTACATCTGCCGGCGCTGGGAAGGCGTGGTCACCGCGCGCGAGGGCCAGCAACTGGCCTGGGTGCGGCCGAACAAGCTGCGCGACTACCCGATGCCGCCAGCGGACATTCCGCTGCTGCCGCATCTGATTGATCTGTTGATGTAGGCGGGTGGCGCCCAACCTCGCTCGTCATGCGCGGACTTGAACCGCGCATCCATCCTCTTCCGAAGAGTCTCGAAGCGGATGGATCGCCAGGTCAAGCCCGGCGACGACGGGTGGTGTTAATCTTCGTCTCTCGCCCGCGGGCTCCGCTTCACCGCCGCCTCCAGGCTCGTCGTCGCCGAGCCCGGCTTCAGCGGCTTCTGCTGGCTTTCGTGCGGCGCCCAGCCGGAGATCCAGATGATGTCGAAGGTGGCGCGGATGCGGCCGTCGGGATCGGCGAAGCGCTCGGCATAGATCTCGGCCATGCGCAGCAGGGTGGCACGCCGCAGCGGCGTGCGGCGGCGCTCGACCAGGCTGTTGGTGGCACCCATGCGGCGAAGATCCTGCATCAGGCCGAACGCGCTGGCATAGCGGACCACGACGCGGTCGACGTCGGTGACCGGCAGCGCAAAGCCGGCCCGCTGCAGCAGGCCGCCGATGTCGCGCAGATCGGCGAATGGTGCGACGTGCGGTGATACGCCGCCCTCGCATTCGGCCTCGGCGGCGGCGAAGCTCTGCCTGAGCTCGGTCAGCGTATCGCCGCCGATCATGGCCGCCAGCAGCAGACCATCAGGGCGCAAGGCCCGGCGAATCTGCACCAGCAGCCCAGGCAGATCGTTGACGAACTGGAGCGCCAGCGCCGACAGCGCGAGATCGAGCGATTGCGGCGCGAGCGGCAACGTCTCATCCGCCGTGTCGGGCGCCGCCAAATGGGCCAGTTGCGCAACACCGCCTGTGAGATGTGGCGTCAAACCCGCGCCGGGCGTCCAGATATCGGCGGCGGCATTGAACGACCGGTTCACCGCAGCAAGGCGATCCCCGACATCCTCGGCGACGCGCTCCAGCAGGAAGGTCTCGGGATCGCTCGCAGCCCGCCGCTGCCTCTGCGCTAGCAGGGGACGGTCGAACAGAATGGGAGCTGCCTCAGGCTGGGTCATCGGGGCTGGTTACGCCGATCCTGGTGGCCGGGCAATGCACCGCTTGAGCGGCGTCCGAGGCCGCGCTAACCTGCGATGGCCCGAGCCCAAAATAGCGGCGTTCTCCGATCGAGTTCATTGCGATCATGCTCACGGTCCACCTTCGCGACATCAGCATCGAGGTGGTCGAGGCCTGGCGGTCCGCGTTCGCAGGCGTCGGCGAGGTTCAGGTCTCTCACGGAAGCATTCTGGACCAGCAGGCCGATGCCATCGTCAGCCCGGCGAACAGCTTCGGCTTCATGGACGGCGGCATCGACTTGCACTATGCACGCTTCTTCGGTTGGCAGGTCGAGACAGAGCTGCGCGAGCTGCTGGCCGCGCAACATTATGGCGAGCTTCCGGTCGGACAGGCCGTGATCCTCCCGACCGGACATCCGGAGCTTCGCTATCTCGTTTGCGCTCCGACCATGCGCGTGCCATCGCGCATCGACGGAACACCGAACGTCTATCTCGCGTTCCGAGCCGCTCTGATTGCGGTCCAGGTACACAACACGAGCGAAGCCGGGCCGATCACCTCCCTGCTGGTACCGGGCATGGGCACCGGCATCGGGGCCGTGCCGCCACGTCAAGCCGCACGCCAGATGCGAGCGGCATATGATGCGATCGTCGGCGGGCACGGACGCAGGAGCAGGACGGCGCGAGCCATCCTGGGCGAGCATCATGATCTCCTTGCCTGATCCCGTTCGCTCCGTTGTTGGCTCGGTTTGCAGCGTGATGGCTCACGCGGTAAAGCTCGCACTCGACGTCGCGCTCCCCACCCTGTGCATCGCCTGCCGCGAGCCGGTCGACGGCGAGGGCGTCTGTCCCGCCTGCTGGGGCAAATTGTCGTTCATCGAGCGGCCGTATTGCCCGAAGCTCGGCATCCCCTTCGTCTACGATCCCGGCCCCGAGCTGCTGTCGATGGAGGCGATCGCGGCGCCGCCGGCGTACGCCCGCGCCCGCGCCGCCGTGCGCTATGACGAGGTCGCACGCACCCTGGTGCATCAGCTGAAATATCAGGACCGCACCGATCTGGCGCCGATCATGGGCCGCTGGATGGCGCGCGCCGGCCGCGAGTTGCTGGCCGAGGCCGACCTCGTGGTGCCCGTGCCGCTGCATTGGCGGCGCGGTTTTTCCCGCCGCTACAACCAGTCCGGCGCGCTGGCGCGGGCGGTCGCACGGTCCAGCGGCGTCCGCATGCAGGGTGATGCGCTGCGCCGAGTGCGGGCGACCGAGCAGCAGGTCGGCCTGTCGCGCGCCCAGCGCGCCAGCAATGTGCAGGGCGCATTCCAGGTATCTTTAGACCGCCGGCATGACGTGCAGGGGCGCCGCATCGTAATCGTCGACGACGTGCTGACCACGGGCGCCACGGTGGATGCCTGCGCCCGCGCCCTGCTGCGCGCCAGGGCGGCCGAGGTCAGCGTGCTGGTTTTCGCCCGGGTTGTCGATGCGCCCCGCGCTCCCATATAGTCTATTGTTCTGAAACAGCTGAGCGCGACATGACCGCTGCGATCGAAATCTATACCCGTCCGGGGTGCGGCTACTGCACGGCCGCCAAATCGCTTCTGACCCGCAAGAACGTTCCCTTCACCGAGCATGACGCCGGCAAGGATCCGACGATCCGACAGAAGATGTATGATCGTGTCGGCCCGGGCTCGACCTTTCCGCAGATCTTCATCGGCCAGACCCATGTCGGCGGCTGCGACGATCTCTATGCGCTCGATCGCGAGGGCAGGCTCGACGCCATGCTGGCGGGAGACAAGGCGACATCATGAGCAACGACCGCAGCTTTACCGCCGCCATGGTGCAGATGCGCACCTCGCTCCTGCCCGAGCCGAGCCTCGAGCAGGGCACCAGGCTGATCCGGGAAGCGGTCGCGCAGGGCGCGGAGTACGTCCAGACGCCGGAAGTGAGCAACATGATGCAGCTCAACCGGACGGCGCTGTTCGAGCAGCTCAAGAGCGAGGCGGACGATCCCTCTCTCAAAGCCTATCAGGCGCTCGCGAAGGAGCTGGGCATCCATTTGCACATCGGATCGCTGGCGCTGCGCTTCTCGGCAGACAAGGCCGTGAACCGCTCGTTCCTGATCGGGCCCGGCGGCAACGTGCTGGCGAGCTACGACAAGATCCACATGTTCGACATCGACCTGCCCGGCGGCGAGAGCTATCGCGAGTCCGCCAATTATCAGCCGGGCGAGACGGCCGTGATTTCGGATCTGCCCTGGGGCCGTCTGGGGCTGACGATCTGCTACGACGTGCGCTTCCCGGCGCTGTATCGCGCGCTGGCCGAGAGCGGCGCCTCGTTCATCAGCGTGCCCTCCGCCTTCACCCGCAAGACCGGCGAGGCGCACTGGCACACGCTGCTGCGCGCCCGCGCCATCGAGACCGGCTGCTTCGTGTTTGCTGCCGCCCAGTGCGGCCTGCACGAGAACAAGCGCGAGACCTTCGGCCACTCGCTGATCATCGATCCCTGGGGCGAGATTCTCGCCGAGGGCGGCGTCGAGCCCGGCGTGATCATGGCGCGCATCGATCCGTCGCGGGTCGAGAGCGTGCGCCAGACCATTCCTTCGCTGCAGCACGGCCGCCGGTTCGGCATCGCCGACCCGAACGCCGGCCCGGACTATCTGCACCTGGTGCGGGGCTCGGCATGATCCGCTATGCGCTGCGCTGCGAGCGTGACCACACGTTCGAAAGCTGGTTCCAGAGCTCCTCGGCCTACGATTCGCAGGTGAAGCGCAAGCTGGTGGAATGCCCGACCTGCGGCTCGACCAAGGTCGAGAAGGCGATCATGGCGCCGCGCATCGTCAGCAAGAAGGGCCGCGAGGCCGTTCCAGTGCCAGTTCAGGCCTCACCGACGCCGGCGCAGGAAGTGATTCCGCCGGGATCCACCGCGCTGATGATGGCGCAGGAGCGCGAGTTGCGCGCCAAGCTCAAGGAGCTGCGCGATCACATCGTCAAGAACGCCGACGACGTCGGCGAGCGTTTTCCGACGGAAGCGCGCAAGATGCATTACGGCGAGACCGAGCACCGGCCGATCTATGGCGAGGCCTCGCTCGACGAGGCCCGCGAACTGATCGAGGAAGGCATCGAGGTCGCGCCGATCCCGGTGCTACCGGACGATAGGAATTGATCGGCGGAGCTCGTCATTCGGCGGCCGGCAGTGAGGCGCGCACGATCTCGGCAAGCTCTGCGTCATTGCGAGCGAAGCGAAGCAATCCAGAGCTCCGCGCGAAACCCTGGATTGCTTCGCTGCGCTCGCAATGACGGTTGAGAAATTTCGACCAGAACTGCACCTTCCCCTGAGAGATGACATGTCTCCCCTCTCCTCCTCCTGGCAGCTCTGGGCCCTCCTCTCCGCGCTGTTTGCGGCCCTGACCGCCATCTTCGCCAAGGTTGGCGTCGAAGGTCTCAACTCAGATCTCGCTACGCTGATCCGCACCGCGATCGTGCTGGTGACGCTGGCGCTGATCCTGTTCGCGACGGGCCAGTTGACGAGCCCCGGCCCGATCTCGATGAAGAGCTGGGTCTTCCTGACGCTGTCAGCGCTTGGCACCGGCGCCTCGTGGCTGTGCTATTTCCGCGCCCTGAAGCTCGGACCCGCGACCTTGGTCGCGCCGATCGACAAGCTCAGCGTCGTGCTAGTCGCCTTGTTCGGCGCCGTGTTTCTCGGCGAACGACCGAGCCTGCAGGGCTGGATCGGCATCGCCCTGATCGCGGCCGGTGCCGTGCTGATCGCGATCAAGGGCTGACTACACCGCGATCAGCAGCGCCACCCCGGCGACGATCAGCACGATGCCGCCGATCTCGCGCAGCGAAACCGGCTGCTTGAACGAGTAGTACGACACGCCCTGCGCGAACAGCACCTCGATCAGCGCCAGCGTCCGGACGTTGGCGGCCGCCGTCAGCGCGAACGCCAGGAACCAGAACTGCGAGGCGAAGGCGCCGACGAAGCCGGCCATCATCGACGGCCGCCACAACGACAGGATTCCACGCAGGACGTCCGGCGCTCGCGCCAGCAGATAGATGGTCAGGAGCGCCGTCTGCACGAACAGGCCCCAGACCAGCGTGTACGACGCGGCGGTGACGAAGGACACGCCGTCGACGGTGATGATGGCGCCGCGGAAGCCGACGGCCGACAAGGCGAACGACGCCGCGGCAACCAGGCCGGTTACGGTCGGCTTCAACTCGGCAAAGCTCTTTTCACCGCCCGGCCTGAGCGCGGTGATGACGACGCCGATGGTGGCGATCAGGATCGCGATCACCTTTGGAAGCGAGAGCGGATCGCCGAGAAAGATGAAGCCGAAGATCGCGGTCTGGATCGCTTCGGTCTTCAGATAGGCCGTGGTGACGACGAAGGAGCGGTCGGTCATCGCCAGCAGCATCAGGCCGGTGGCGATGATCTGGCTGAGCGCGCCGAGCAGCAGCCACGGCCAGAACACAGCCGGCGGCCACGGCAGGTGGTCGCCGGTAGCCAGCAGTACCGCGGTCAGGAACACCAGCGAGAACGGGAAGCCGAACAGGAAGCGGATATTGGTCGCGCCCCAGGTACCGAGCTTGGCCGTCAGCGACCGCTGCATCGCATTGCGCGCGACTTGGCCAGCGGCGGCGACGAGCGTGAAGGGAATCCAGAGCGAGGTGATGGAGAGCATGCAGGGGCGACTTTACGGCGTGAGGACTGCACCGTGGCGAGGGCGGCGCGCAGGGTCAACAGCGCATGCGGCAGTTCGGCCGCATGTCAGGATTGCAGCTCTCGCTGGGAGGGCCAGGACGGTTTGCGTCTTGTGGTAAGCTCGCGCCACACAACCGGTGTCGTCCCTGCGAACGCAGGGACCCATAACCACCGGCTTCAATTGGGTTAGGCGATCCATCCACGCGACGGTGCGGCGATGTATTACGTCTATATTCTCGCGAGTGGCCGTCACTGCACGCTGTATATCGGTGTCACCAATTCGATCCAGAAGCGTCTTCAGCAGCATCGTGATGGAGAAGGCTCGATCTTCGTCAAGAAGTACGGGGTATTTCGGCTGGTCTACGTCGAAACCTACGCCGTGGCCGAAGAAGCAATAAATCGCGAGAAGCAGCTCAAGCGTTGGAAACGCGACTGGAAGATCGAGCTGATCGAGCGCGACAACCTCGAATGGCGCGATCTCAGCGACTTGATCTCCTAGCGTGCCTCAAACCCCTCGCTGTGGTTATGGGTCCCTGCGTTCGCAGGGACGACACCGGTGGTGGGGCGGCGGGCGGGCTGCACCGACGACATCACGGATGAAACTGACGAGAGAAACAAAACTGTCGTCCCGGGCAAGCCCGATGACGCGACGCGTCAGCGGGCGCAGACCCGGGACCCATATTGCGTGATCGGTCTTGGGGCAGGCTGAACGTTGAACCTGCCGTGCCTCAAACCCCTCCCTGTGGTTATGGGTCCCTGCGTTCGCAGGGACGACACCGGTGGTGGGGCTAGATCCGGGCCGAAGCGGCGAGCGACGCCTCGCTACACCATCTGCTCGGCCACCATCATGTAGTTCACGTCCATGTCGGTCGACAGGCTCCAGCGGTCGGCGAAAGGGCTGTAGACCACGCCGCTCTGCTCGGTGATGACCAGACGGTTGTCGAGCAGGTATTTCGTCAGTTCGTCCGGCGTGACGAACTTGCTCCACTCATGCGTGCCGCGCGGCAGCCAGCGCAGCACGTATTCGGCACCGACGATGGCGAGCGCAAAGCTCTTCCAGTTGCGGTTCAGGGTCGAGACCACCATCATGCCGCCCGGCTTCAGCACCGCGGCGCAGCGGCCGAGGAAGGCGCTGACGTCGGTGACGTGCTCGACGACCTCCATCGCCAGCACGATGTCGAAGCGCTCGCGCGGGTCCATCTCCTCGATCGTGGTGCAGCGGTAGTCGATCGACAGATGACCCTTCTCGGCATGCAGCCTGGCAGCGGCAATGTTGCTGGCCGAGGGGTCGACGCCGACGACCTGCGCGCCCAGCCGCGTGAACGGCTCGCACAGCAATCCCGCGCCGCAGCCGATGTCGAGCATGCGCAGCCCGGACAGGCAGTTGAGGCTCTTGGCGTTGCGCTCGAACTTCCGGCAGGCGGCATCGCGGATATAGGTCAGGCGCAGCGGGTTGATCTTGTGCAGGGGCGCCATTTTCCCCTTGGGGTCCCACCAGGTCTCGGAGAGTTTCGAGAACTTCGCGATCTCGGCCGGATCGACGGTCGAGCCGGAGGGAACAGAAGTGCTGCGGGAATCCTGAGGCATTGTCATCGCTGAATACTCAATGATCGAAGCTGCGGCGCCGTATCGGGCTAACGCGCCGTGATGGCGTTCCGGAACGCCAGCGGCTCCGCGATGGTCGAAATGGTTTCCTTGCCCTCGCCCACACCCAAGATGGTGACATCGCCGTAATTGAGAACCCGTCCCATGATGGTCTGGTTGACGTCGACGCTCTCGACCTTGTCGAGGGCCATCTCGAAGGTACGGCGCTTGATGAAACCGGTTTTGTGGACGACACGGCGATTGGTGACGTCGGTCTCCGTGGTGAGGCGGTGGAACCAGGCCCGGACCGTCCAATACAGGGCAACAATGGCGATGACGGCGGCGGTGGCCAGGCACAGCATGACCAGATTGTCGTTCACGGTCATTCGGGAGAGGATGAGCAATCCAAACACGACGATCCAGGCCCCGATCGCCGGCAGGTAGAACATCCAGTGCGCATTGGTCGAATACAGCACCTTCTCGCCGGGTTGCAGGATTTCGTCGATGTAACGCGCCATTCCAAGCCTCTAACCTGACCCTGTCACCACAAGGAACCGTCTTGCCCCCAGCCGCGGCGCTATGTATACGCGCGTTTCGGCGGGCGCGCCTCCGGTTTCGCGCTCAGCCGGTCAACTTATCCTCCTGATGGGAATGAGCGCGTCGTCATGGGTCGCCTCGTGCTGAAATTCGGCGGCACCTCCGTCGCCAACATCGACCGCATCCGCAACGTCGCGCGCCACGTCAAGCGCGAGGTCGACGCCGGTCATGAGGTCGCCGTCGTGGTCTCGGCCATGTCCGGCAAGACCAACGAGCTGGTCGCCTGGTGCACCGAAGCCTCGCCGATGCATGATGCGCGCGAATACGATGCCGTCGTGGCCTCGGGCGAGCAGGTCACGTCCGGCCTGCTGGCGATCGTGCTGCAGAGCATGGGCATCCAGGCCCGCTCGTGGCAGGGCTGGCGAGATCCCGATCAAGACCAGCGATGCCCATGCCTCGGCGCGGATCGTCGATATCGACGGCTCCGAGCTGATCCAGCGCTTCCGCGATCGGAAGGAGGTCGCGGTCATCGCCGGCTTCCAGGGCATCAACGCCGAAACCGGGCGAGATCACCACGCTCGGCCGCGGCGGCTCGGACACCTCGGCGGTGGCGATCGCGGCCGCCATCAAGGCCGACCGCTGCGACATCTATACCGACGTCGACGGCGTCTATACCACCGATCCCCGGGTGGTGCCGAAGGCCAAGCGGCTCGACAAGATCGCCTTCGAGGACATGCTGGAGCTGGCGTCCCAGGGCGCCAAGGTGCTGCAGGTCCGCTCGGTGGAACTGGGCATGGTCCACAACATGCCGATCTTCGTCCGCTCCTCATTCGACAAGCCCGAGGATATCGACCCGCACGCCAACCAGCCGCCGGGGACGCTGATCTGCAGCGAGGAACAAATCATGGAAAATCACGTCGTGACCGGCATCGCCTTCTCCAAGGACGAGGCCCAGATCTCGGTGCGTCAGATCGAGGACAAGCCGGGTGTTGCCGCCTCGATCTTCGGACCACTGGCGGATGCCAATATCAACGTCGACATGATCGTCCAGAACGTCTCCGAAGACGGCAAGACCACCGATCTCACCTTCACGGTGCCGGCCACCGATTACAATCGCGCGCGCGAGACCATCACGGCCGCCAAGGACAAGATCGGCTATCAGCGCCTGGATACCGCGACCGACGTCGCCAAGGTCTCGGTGATCGGATCGGGCATGCGCAGCCACGCCGGCGTCGCCGCCAAGGGATTTGCGGCGCTCGCCGCCCGCAACATCAACATTCGCGCGATCACGACCTCCGAGATCAAGTTCTCGGTGCTGATCGACGCCGCCTACACCGAGCTCGCCGTCCGCACGCTGCATACGCTCTACGGACTGGACCAGGCCTAGAAAATCCTCCTCCGCGACCACACCTGTCCCGTTATGTGACAGCGGGACGGGCCGGAGATCGTTCGAAAGCCGTTGACGCCGCCTGCGGTGGCAGGCGTTTTGCTTGGCAAAACAAGCCCTAATTCGCTATACGCCATCGCAGGATGGCAGCCGCAAACTGTGCTCCAGTGATGGTTGTTCTGGTTCGGGCCGGCACTCTGAGCGTGCGATAGTGCCGAATCGAGAAAGCTGTTCGATGCCGCGAGTTTAGCGCCAGATCCGGCCGCGTGCCGGGCTGGCCCCAGGAAGGGGATTGTGCCACATGCGAAGCGCGTCGGGAGGCCCCCGCGTCCTGCTCAGACGGCTTCGCGAGACCATGGCGGAGCAGGTCTCGGCACAGGAGCGACTCGACAAGATCGTGGTGCTGATCGCGGCCAACATGGTCGCGGAGGTCTGCTCGGTCTATGTGCTTCGCGTCGACAACACGCTCGAGCTCTACGCCACCGAAGGTCTGAACCGCGACGCCGTGCACATGACCGTGCTGAGCGCGCATGAGGGCCTCGTCGGTCTCGTCGCCAGCGAAGCGACGCCGCTCAACCTGAACGACGCGCAGAGTCATCCGGCCTACTCGTATCGCCCGGAAACGGGCGAAGAGATCTACCACTCCTTCCTCGGCGTGCCGATCCTGCGCGCCGGCAACACACTCGGCGTGCTGGTGGTGCAGAACCGCGCCAAGCGCACCTATGTCGAGGAAGAGGTCGAGGCGCTGCAGACCACCGCGATGGTGCTCGCCGAGATGATCGCCTCCGGCGAGCTCGCGGCGCTCGCCCAGCCCGGCGCCGAGCCGGCGGCGCGCGCACTCGATCCACAAGACCGGTACGGTGCTGTCCGAAGGCATCGCGCTCGGCCATGTCGTGCTGCACGAGCCGCGCGTCGTCATCAACAACTACATCGCCGAGGACCTGCCCAAGGAGATCAAGCGGCTCGACGCCGCGCTGCTCAAGCTGCGCTCCGACCTCGACCGCATGCTGGAACGTGGCGACGTTGCCGATGGCGGCGAGCATCGCGAGGTGCTCGAAGCCTATCGCATGTTCGCCAACGACCAGGGCTGGTCGCACAAGCTGCACGAGGCGGTGGCGACCGGCCTCACGGCGGAAGCCGCCGTCGAGCGCGTGCAGTCCGACACCCGCGCCCGCATGCTGCGCTCGACCGATCCGTATCTGCGCGAGCGCCTGCACGATCTCGAGGATCTCGGCTACCGGCTGCTGCGCCAGCTGGTGGGCCAGGACCACGCGCCGCGTCGTGAGCATCTGCCCGACAATGCCATCCTGATCGCGCGCGCAATGGGCCCGGCGGCGCTGCTCGACTACGACCGCAAGCGGCTACGCGGCCTCGTGCTCGAGGAAGGCACCGCCAACTCGCATGTCGCGATCGTGGCGCGTGCGCTCGGGATTCCCGCCGTCGGCGAGGTGCCGAACGCGCCGGGCATCGCCGATCCCGGAGATGCCATCATCGTCGACGGCACCTCGGGCTCGATCTACGTCCGGCCGTCCTCCGAGATCGAGTCCGCCTATGCCGAGCGGGTGCGCTTCCGCGCCCGCCGCCAGGCGCAATATGGCGAGCTGCGCAACAAGCCCTGCGTGACCAAGGACGGCCAGCCGATCGAGCTGATGATCAACGCCGGCCTGGTCATCGACCTGCCGCATATCGAGGACACCGGCAGCGCCGGCATCGGCCTGTTCCGCACCGAGCTGCAATTCATGGTATCCGCCAGCCTGCCGCGCTCCAGCGACCAGCTCGCGCTGTATCGCACGGTGCTCGACGCCGCCGGCCACAAGCCGGTCACGTTCCGCACCTTGGACATCGGCGGCGACAAGGCGCTGCCCTACATGGAGACGGTGATCGAGGAGAATCCGGCGCTCGGCTGGCGCGCGATCCGCCTCGGCCTCGACCGTCCAGGCCTGCTGCGCGGCCAGATCCGGGCGCTGCTGCGCGCCGGCGGCGGCCGCTCGCTGCGCATCATGTTCCCGATGATCTCGGAGGTCGCCGAGTTCGACACCGCCAAGGCGATCGTCGAGCGCGAGCTGACTTACTTGCGCCAGCACGGCCATACGCTGCCGGAGCGCGTCGACGTCGGCACCATGCTCGAGGTCCCGGCGCTGCTGTATCAGCTCGACGAGCTGCTTTCGAAGGTCGATTTCATCTCGGTCGGCTCGAACGACCTGTTCCAGTTCCTGTTCGCGGTCGATCGCGGCAACGCCAAGGTCTCCGAGCGCTTCGACACGCTGTCGACGCCGATCCTGCGCGCGTTGCAGCAGATCGTGCACAAGGCCAAGGCGGCCAAGCGGTCGGTGTCGCTGTGCGGCGAAATGGCCTCCAAGCCGATCGGCGCACTGGCGCTGATCGCGCTCGGCTACCGCTCGCTGTCATTGTCGGCCACCGCGCACGGCCCTGTGAAGGCGATGATCCTCGAACTCGACGCCGGCAAGGCGGCGACGAAGATGGCCGAATGGCTGGCCGCACCGGCCGGCAGCTTCTCGATGCGGCAGAAGCTGACCGAGTTCGCCGAGAGCGAAGGCCTCGCGCTGTAGCGGGTCTGTCGCGCAGGCGTCTTTCGTTCGTATCGTTTGCTCCTAGATCAGATTGCATCATGTCGTCGCTTCCCCAAGCCAAACTGGATGTCCTGCTCGCGCATCACGCCTCGCTCGAGGCGGAGCTGCTGGGCCAGGTCAATTCCGACCGCTACGTGCAGATCACCCGTGAGCTGGCCGAGCTCAATCCGCTGATCGACGCGGTGAAGGCCTATCGCGCCGGCGTCAAGGAGCTCGCCGACACCGAGGCGCTGATCGCCGATCCCACCACCGATGCCGAAATGCGCGCGATGGCCGAGGCCGAGCGCGACGAGCTGATCGCCCGCCGCGGCGAGCTGGAGCAGAAGATCCGCGTCGCGCTGCTGCCGAAGGACGCGATGGACGACCGCAACGTCGTGCTCGAAATCCGCGCCGGCACCGGCGGCGACGAGGCGTCGTTGTTCGCCGGCGACCTGTTCCGGATGTATGAGCGCTTCGCCGCCCTGCAGGGCTGGAAGGTCGAGGTGATCTCGGCCTCCGAAGGCACCGTCGGCGGCTACAAGGAGATCATCGCCGAGGTCCAGGGCCGCGGCGCCTTTGCCAAGCTGAAGTTCGAGATCTGGCGTGCACCGCGTGCAGCGCGTGCCCGATACCGAGACGCAGGGACGCATCCATACCTCTGCCGCAACGGTCGCCGTGCTGCCCGAGGTCGAGGATGTCGACGTCGACATCAAGCAGGACGATTTGCGCATCGAGACCATGCGCGCGCAAGGCGCCGGCGGCCAGCACGTCAACAAGACGGAATCTGCGATCCGCATCACCCACATCCCGACCGGCATCGTCGTGATGATGCAGGACAGCCGCTCGCAGCATAAGAACCGCGCCTCGGCGATGAACATTCTGCGCTCGCGCGTCTACGACGCCGAGCGGCAGAAGGTCGACGCGGCGCGCTCGGCCGAGCGCAAGGAGAAGGTCGGCTCCGGCGACCGCTCCGGAGCGCATCCGTACCTATAACTTTCCGCAGGGGCGCGTCACCGACCACCGCATCAATCTGACGCTCTACAAGCTGCCGCAGGTGATCGCGGGCGAAGCGCTGGGCGAACTGATCGACGCGCTGACGACCGAGCACCAGGCGGCGCAGCTCGCCGCGCAAGGTGCTGCGGCGTGATGCGCACCGGCGCATTGCACGAGGCGATCCCACGCTGCCCCGATACAGGCCGTGTCGTCCCGGCGAAGGCCGGGACCCATCGCCACCGGCATCAGTGGTTTGCACACAAGGCAACTCCGACCTTCCGCCCCGCGACCCCGCGGCGTGATGGATCCCCGCGTTCGCGGGGATGACCCGTTGGGAGAACCTGCGCGATGACCGAGGTCATCGCCGGCGCGAGCATTGATGCGGCCCGGCGCATGCTGGCGGCGCGCTTTGCAGATGCGGGCCTCGACTCGCCCGAGCTCGATGCGCGGCTGCTGGTCGGCCATGCGCTGCAGCTCGACCTCACCGGGCTCGTGATGCACGGGAGACGACAGCTCTCCCATGGCGACGCGCAGCGCCTGGAAGCGCTGGTGCAGCGCCGGCTGGCCGGCGAGCCGGTGGCGCGCATCCTCGGCACCAAGGAGTTCTGGGGCCTGAATCTGCGATTGTCGGCCGACACGCTGGTACCACGGCCGGACACCGAGACCGTGGTCGAGCTGGCGCTGGAACATCTCGCGGCGGGCGGCGGCCTGGAAGCGTCGCTTGCGCATCGCCGATCTCGGAACCGGCTCCGGCGCCATTCTGCTGGCGCTGCTGTCCGAGCTGCCACGGGCCTTTGGACCCGGTACCGACATCAGCCTGGCCGCGCTGACGACCGCACGGGACAATGCGCGAGCGCTCGGATTGGCCGACCGCGCCGGCTTCGTCGCCTGCTCCTACGCAGCAGCGCTGTCTGTCGGTTTCGACCTGATCGTGTCGAACCCGCCCTACATTCCGTCGTCCGAGATCAGCGGGCTCGACGTCGAGGTGCGCACTCAGTGATCCGCTGCGCGCACTGGACGGGGGCAAGGACGGGCTCGACGCCTACCGCGCGCTGATCCCGCAGGCAGCGGCCCTGCTTCGGCCGGGCGGCGCTGTCATCGTGGAGGTCGGGCTTGGCCAGAGTGACGACGTCGCTGCATTGATGGTGAGGGCTGGCCTGGCGGCCGATTCCTCGACGATCCGGGCCGATCTGGCCGGTATTCCCCGAACCGTCATGGGCCTAAAAAAGCTCCGGTAAAGGTCGGGGATGCAGAAAAAGCTCTTGGAATATCCCCCGGGAGCGACTACGTTCCGTGCATAGCACCGGCGCAGGCCACGACGAGCGGTATTCGCGGAACACCGCCGCGGTCAGATGCCAGAGAGCCGCGCCGGGCAATAGGTTCCAGAACGCAGATCTGCTGAGCGCGAGAGCCGGATGGCTGCGCAGCCCGCGACTGCAAAGCGAACGAAAGCCTGACTTTGCACTTGAGGTCTTACGCTAAGCAAACTGGGTCGGTCGTGGCGCATGTCGCCGTGGCTGGCTGAATGACGTGGTTCGCCGGTCCCAGGGGCTGGCGGGTGGGGAACGCGTTTTGAACGCGCTTTTGTCGAGAGAATCGGCTGTCGATCACATCGGCATGGGTCGAACCGGCATGTCGGAACCGGCATGGGTCGGATCGGCCATTTGGACCGCGCGCGAGGCGTCCGAGCCCAGCGAAGGTATTTCAATACGCTTTCGGTATTCCAGATAACAATCAGTGTCAGACAATCGGTGCTCCTAACGCAGGGTTGGAATAAAGGCAGGACATGAGAAACGGTCAGAACAACAAGCGGATGCGCAACCGGAACAGCGGTAACAATAACAATAACCGGCGCGGCCAGAATCCGCTCACCAGGGTGTTCGAGTCCAATGGACCGGACATCAAGATCCGCGGCACTGCCTCTCATGTCGCCGAGAAATATGTCCAGCTTGCCCGCGACGCCCGCTCCTCGGGTGACCCCGTTGCCGCCGAGAACTACTACCAGCATGCCGAGCACTATTTCCGCCTGATTGCCGCCGCGCAGGAGCAGTTCCGCCAGAACCAGCCGCAGCAGCCGCGTAACACCGAGGACCTGACCGTCGACGACCTCGATGATGACGGCGAGAGCTTCTCGCATTTCGGCCAGGAGCCCGGCTTCGTTCCGGCCCAGCCGCAGCCTCAGCCCCAACCCTTCATGCGCGACCGCGAAGGCGGCCAGCGCGAGCGCGGCGACAACCAGCCCTATCAGCGCGATCAGCAGCCACGCGAGCATCGCGAAGCGCGTGAGCATCGCGAGCCGCGCGAACACCGCGAACCGCGGGAGCACCGTGAGCCGCGGGAGCATCGTGAGCGAGAGCCGCGCGAGCACCGCGAGCGTCCGCAGCCCGTCCAGTACCAGCCCCAGCCGCAACCCCAGCCCGTCATCGCCGACAGCGGCGTCGACCGGCTGCCGTCCTTCATCACCGGTCCGCAGCCGCAGATCGCCAATCCCCCGGCCGCCTTCGAGGGCGCTGCCGAGCGCTATCCGCGGCGCCGCCGGCGTCCGCATGGTCCGCGCGCTGAAGCAGCCGCTGCTGCACCGGCGCCGAGCGAGGACCTCAATCCGGGCGAATAGCGATTACGCTCCATCATGACGAAACGGGTGGGCTCTGAGCCCACCCGTTTTTTGGGGGCACGCAGGAACGGCCCGAGATCATCCTTCGCGCGACGGCGGACCGGCCTCGCGGCGGCCGGAGCCACCCGATCCGGGGGCCGACGGTGACGGCGCCAGCACGGGTTCGAGCCGCGGGATCAGCCGAATGCGCTCGCGGCGCGCCGGGATCACCCGGTAGACCTGCTTGGTCGCCTCGACGATGTGGACACCGGCGAAGGGCAGCGACAGTGCCGCGCCGACGCGCTCCCAGGCCATCGCCGATTTCAGGAACCAGCCGCCGACCGGGGGCATGAACAGCGCCTCTCCCCAGCCGGTCGGCGTGAACCAGGTCTGCCGCAGCAGTTGCGTGATCTGCGAGCGCGAATAGGGCCGGCCATGGCCGAACGGCGTGTTGTCGGTCCGCGTCCAGACGCCGCGCCGGTTCGGGATCACGATGATCATGCGTCCCGCCGGCGCCAGCACCCGCCACATTTCCCGCAGCAGCCCGGCCGGGTCGTCGGACATCTCCAGCGCATGCACGATCAGGATGCGGTCGACCGCCGCATCGGGCAGCGGCAGCGAGAATTCGTCCACCAGCGAGGCCAGCGTCGGCCGCGCCGTCGGCCATTTCAGCACCCCTGCGCCGCCGGCATGAAAGCGATGCAGCGTTCCGAATCCTCGCGGAACAAGCCGAGATAAGGCGTGGGATAGCCGATGCCCAGCACCCGCTGCCCGGCCGCGCTCGGCCAGCGCGCGCGGATACCACGGTTGATCAAGAGCCGCGCGACGATCCCGAGGCGACCCGAATAGAAATTTCGCAGATCGATCACGTCCATGACGTCAATGTATCATGCGGGCGCACGCTGCCGCGCGCCGAATATTGCGTTGCGCCTCCAGCGTTAACGCCATATCTCTGCGCGGGACATCGGAGGCCGCCCCGCAACGCTGCGCCCGGGCTCCGCTTCCACGACCTTCTGGCATCGCGAGCGCGACCATCGTGCCTCGCCCGGTCCCGCCGACGGAGACATCATGGCCGCCGACATCCGCGCCTTCACCTGCCTGTCCGACAATTTCGGTTATCTGATCCACGACCCTGCGACCGGTGCGACGGCCTCGATCGACGCCCCCGAGGCCGGACCGATCGTCCGGCAATTGGACGCCGAAGGCTGGACGCTGACCGATATCCTGATCACCCATCATCATCACGACCATGTCGGCGGCGTCGCCGAGCTCAAGCAGAAATATGGCTGCCGGGTGGTCGCACCACACGACAAGACGACCGCGATCGCCAACGTCGATTTGCGCGTCGCCCACGGCGATGTCGTGAAGATCGGCGAGTTGCTCGCGCGCGTGCTGGAAACGCCAGGCCATACGCTCGACCACGTCTCCTACGTGTTCGATGCCGACAAGGCGTTGTTTGCGGCCGACACGCTGTTCTCGGTCGGCTGCGGCCGCGTGTTCGAGGGCACCTATTCGATGATGTGGGATTCGCTTCTCAAGCTGCGCGCGCTGCCGGACGATTTCAGACTGTATTGCGGCCACGAATACACGGCCTCGAACGTCAAATTCGCCCTCACCGTCGACGGCGACAACGAGGCACTGAAAGCCCGCGCCGACGAGGTGGGGCGGCTCCGTGCCGCCAACCGGCCGACCATCCCGTCGCTGCTCGGCGACGAGAAGGCCACCAACGTGTTCCTGCGCGCCGACGATCCGGCCGTCGCATTGCGGCTGCGCATGAAGGGCGCCAGCGCCGAGCAGGTGTTCGGCGAGCTGCGCGAGCGCAAGAACAAGTCGTAGGGCTGAGGACGATGGCCACGCTCTCGGCTGCCGACATCATCGCGCGTCTCGGCCTGCAGCCGCATCCGGAGGGCGGACATTTTCGCGAGACCTT
Organism: Bradyrhizobium oligotrophicum; assembly: GCA_050641875.1. Taxonomy (GTDB): domain Bacteria; phylum Pseudomonadota; class Alphaproteobacteria; order Rhizobiales; family Xanthobacteraceae; genus Bradyrhizobium; species Bradyrhizobium oligotrophicum_B. The sequence goes on along the minus strand of CP192619.1, from coordinate 2,486,067 downwards.
CCGCGACCCGGCTGTCGACGCCTCCGGCCGCGCCGCATCCACGCTGATCTATTTCCTGCTTGCGCGCGGCGAGCGGTCGCATTGGCACAGGGTCGATGCAGTCGAGACCTGGCACTTCTATGCCGGGGCACCGCTGACCTTGCGGATCGCCGCCGAAGGCCAGGCGCCGCAAACGACGACGCTGGGCATCGACCTCGCGGCTGGCCAGCAGCCGCAGGCGGTGGTGCCCGCCCATGCCTGGCAGGCAGCCGAGAGCGCCGGTGACTGGACGCTGGTGGGCTGCACGGTGGCGCCGGGCTTCATGTTCGAAGGATTCGAACTCGCGCCGCCCGGCTGGGAGCCGGAGGTCTGGAGTCAGGCGCTCGCGCCGGCGACCTTCGCGGCCGGCTCGGCGAAGCGCTGGCGCTCGTTGGCGAGGAAGCCGGAAATCGCGTCGGCCGGCATCGGCTTCGCGAAATAGTAGCCCTGGATGTAGTCCGCACCGAGACGGCGCAGGCTGTCGAGCTGCTCCTTGGTCTCGACACCTTCGACCACGCAGGAGATTTCCATGTCGGCGCAGAGGCCGGTCAGCGACTTGATGATCTTGTGGCTGACCGGGTTGGCATTGACATCGCTCACGAAACTGCGGTCGACCTTGAGCTTGTCGAGCGGCAGCCGGTGAACGTGGCTGAGCGACGAGTAGCCGGTGCCGAAATCGTCCAGCGAGATGCCGCAACCGATCGCCTTCAATGCCGCGATCGATTGCTCGGCGCGGGCAAAATCGAAGGTGACGGCGGTCTCGGTGATCTCGAACTCAATGCGGCGCGGCGGCACGCCGCTCGCATGGATGACGGCCAGCAGCGGAAGCACCCCGTCCGGCGAACAGATGTCGTGCGCGGAGAGATTGAAGGACACGCGAATGTCGTCGGGCCAGGTCCGCGCCGCGGCGAGCGCCTTGACCAGCAGACAACGCGTCAGGCTGCGGATGACGCCGATCCGCTCGGCGGCCGGAATGAAGCTTGCGGGCGACACCGTACCCAGCTTGGGGCTGTGCCAGCGCGCCAGCACCTCGAACCCGGTGGTGCGTGAATTCGTCGCGTCCATGATCGGCTGAAACGCCAGGTCCATCTCGGCGTCGAAATCGGCCGTGCGCAACAGGTGCTCGATCACGCTGCGGCTGCGGATCTCCGCCTCGAGCTCGGTCGAGAAGATGATGGCCTGGCCGCGGGCGCGGCGCTTGGCGTGGTAGAGCGCGTAGTCGGCGCATTCGTACAGCGCATCCGCAACCATGGCCGAGCGCGGATACAACGCAAAGCCGGTCGAGCACGACAGGCCCGTATGGGTCGTGTCGAACTGATAGGGCAGCTTGATGAGGTCGGTGATCTGCCGTCCGAGGTTGAGCAGATCGTCGTCCGTGGGATTGCCGGCGACCACCAGTCCGAATTCGTCGCCACCAAGCCGGGCGAGATGGACCTGGCCGCCATGGCCGGCACAGGCGTCGCGGATGCGACGCGCGGCCTCCATCAGCACGCGATCGCCGACCGTATGCCCATAGGTGTCGTTGATCGGCTTGAAGCCGTCGAGATCGATGATACCCACGGCGAGCCGCGTGCCGTCCCGCTCGGCCTCGGAGAAAGCTTGCGTGAGCTCCGAGAAGAAGCGACGGCGATTGGGCAGATCGGTCAGCGAATCCAGATTGGCGAGGCGGAAGTTCTCATCCGACAGCGCTTGCGTCGCGGCCTGCTCCGCGAGCAGCGATTTGCGGCTGGCGACGAGCGCAGCGAAATCCCGATAATAGATGAACAGCACCGTGACCATGGCGCCGGACACGAGCAGCTGATTGATCGCGATCGCCCGCAACGCGTGAACGCCCGTGGACATGAAGAAGATGACGTAGGGGACGATGACCACGAGGGTCACGATCAGCGCCGCGGAGCGCAGGTGCATCAGGCAGAAGATGATGCCGATGACCGTGACCGCCATGTAGAACGCGACCTGCCCCTTGGCGAATGGGTCGCCGTAGGGAAACAGCGCGAACGACCAGACGACGAACAGCGCTCCGATCGGTCCGGCAATCCGGTTGGTGACACGCAGGTTGCGCAGCACCTCGGTATCGCTGCTGGCGGACTCGCCCTGACGTAGCCACCACAGCATGCGAACGCCGGTAATCGTCGATAGCAGCGCCGGCACCGAAATCGTCAGCCACGCCGGCGCCAGCGGCAGGAACGTGTAGGCGAGCGCCAGGCTGTTGGTGATGAGAATGAAATAGAGCAGCGGCACCTGCTTGGAGAACGCCTGGAACTGCGCACGCGTCAGCTCGGGATTGTCGGCGGGAACGCGAAACAACTCCGCCGCGCGGGCCATGTAATGTCTCACGTCCGGCATTGCCGCCCCGTTGTCAGCACCATTTCGCAGGGACTATTGCTCGGGACGGGTAAAGGGCGGGTTAGGTGCAGAACGCGTCAAACTGTAATCGACGGTTGTAAGCTACCGGCTGACGCGCCAGTTTTGCGCACGGTTAAGTGCGCATCAAGGATAACCGGCGGATTGGGGCCTTCTGCCGAAGTTCGCATGCGAGGCCTGACTCCGCTCGCCTCGCCCTTCACCCGAACGGTCAGCGCTTGCGCAGAAGGAACATGTCCTTGGCCGCGACCAGGCCGCCGCCGGCGATCAGCAGCGCCGCCACGGCGATGGTTGCGCTCGGCCGCGCGTAGCCGGCAACGATCAGGAATGCAGTGGACAACAGCGGCGTCGCATAGGACGCCGCGCCGAGCACCCGAATGTCGCCGCGCTTCATGCCGATGTCCCAGGCGTAGAACGCAGCACCGACCGGGCCGATGCCGAGACCGGCAACAGCGAGCCACTGGGCCGGACCTTCAGGCCAGACCGTTCGCTCGACCGCAACATGGACCAGGGCCGCAAGAGCGGACGTCGCCATGCAGAAGCCGGCGACGGCATCGGTCGGCACCGCCTTCAGGCGGCGCGAGAGCACCGAATAGATCGCCCACACGAAGGCCGCGACGAAGGCGGCCGCAAGCCCCGGCAACTGGCTCGCGGCGAAGCTCGCACCGTTGCCGAGCAACAGCAGCGCTGTGCCGACGAGACCGATCCCGGCACCGATCACGTGATGAACCGCGAGCCGCTCGCCCGGGAGAAAGGCCGAGAACAGCACGATCAGCAGCGGCCAAAGATAGTTCAGCAGCCCGGCCTCGGCCGGTGGCGCGAAGCGCAGCGCCAGGAAATAGAGCGCGTGGTAGCCGAACAGCCCGCCCACGCCCACGACCCACGCAGCCACCGGCTGCCGCAGCACCTGCAATCCGTCCGTCCGGCGGACCAGACCGGCCAAGCCGACCACGCCGCCGATCGCGAAGGTCATTGCCGCCAGTTGGAAGGCGGGGATCGTGCCGGTCGCGACCGTCAACAAGGCGAGCAGCGACCACATCAGGATCGCGGTCAGACCGATCAGGGTCGCAGTGCGCTGGGACATCAGGCGGCAAGGCTCCGTCACGGCCGGCTCATGCCGGCCACCCACGCCTGCGTCCGTGCGGGGGACGTCGAAGACGTGAATGCCCGCGGCGAGCGCGGGCATCACGTTTTCCATAACCGCAGAAGGCGACCGGAGGCAACGCCGCCGGCGCAGATCACACCATGTACTGGCCGCCGTTGACCGACAGCGTCGAGCCGGTGATGGCTCCGGCCTCATCAGCCGCGAGGAACACGACGGCGCGCGCGATCTCCTCGGGTTCGCCAAGGCGCCCCACCGGAATCAGCGGCAGGATGGCCTTCTCGAGCACGTCCTTCGGCACCGCCTGCACCATCTCGGTGTTGATGTAGCCGGGGCAGATCACGTTGACGGTGATGCCGGCCTTGGCGGTCTCCAGCGCCAGCGCCTTGGTGAAGCCGATGTCGCCGGCCTTCGCCGCGGAGTAGTTGACCTGGCCGAACTGGCCCTTCTGGCCGTTGATCGAGGAGATGTTGATGATGCGGCCGAACTTGCGCGCGCGCATGCCCTCGATGACCGGGCGGGTCATGTTGAACAGCGAGCCGAGATTGGTGTTGATGACGGCGCTCCACTGCTCGAGCGTCATCTTGTGGAAGGCGCCGTCGCGGGTGATGCCGGCATTGTTGATCAGCACGTCGATCGGGCCGAGCTCGGCTTCGACCTTCTTGATGCCTTCGCCGCAGGCCTCGAACGAGCTGACGTCCCATTTGTAGACGGGGATCTCGGTCTCGCTCTTGAACTTCTCCGCAGCGGCATCGTTGCCGCCGTAATTCGCTGCGACCTTGTATCCCGCGGCCTTCAGCGCCTTGCTGATCGCCGCTCCGATACCGCGCGTCCCCCCGTCACCAACGCCACACGTGCCATGTCGAATCCTTCCCTCGATGACTGATCGCACGGGACAACCTCTGGCTGCCACCGTGCACACCGTTGTTATTGGATCATGAAACATCGTGCGACGATCAACTTGCCGCACGACCATCCATGCTCGCTCAACTCCATTTTTTTAGTGGTCGATTATGCGACGTGTTTGACGGACATCAAGAACAAAACGCCCGGCGCGATCGCCGGGCGTTGATCTTTAGTTGAGCTGGACGCGATTGCGAAGACTGAACGGTTCGCAGTCACTGCCGGCTTTTTAGTCGCGTGCAACGCACAGCGCGATGCCCATGCCGCCGCCGATGCACAGCGTGGCGAGGCCCTTCTTCGCGTCGCGCTTCTGCATCTCATGCAGCAGTGTGACGAGGACGCGCGCGCCGGAGGCCCCGATCGGATGGCCGATCGCGATCGCGCCGCCGTTGACGTTGACCTTGGCCGGATCCCAGCCGAGGTCCTTGTTCACGGCACAGGCCTGCGCGGCGAACGCCTCATTGGCTTCGATCAGGTCGAGGTCGGCGATGTTCCAGCCGGCCTTCTTCAGCGCAGTGCGCGACGCGGGGATCGGGCCGGTGCCCATGACCTTCGGATCGACGCCGGCCTGGCCCCAGGACACGATCCGCGCGAGCGGGGTCCTGCCTTCCTTGGCCGCCTGCTTGGCGGTCATCAGCACCACGGCCGCTGCGCCGTCATTGATGCCTGACGCGTTGCCGGCCGTGACCGTGCCGTCCTTCTCGAAGGCCGCACGCAGCTTGGCCATGGCCTCGATCGTCGCGCCATGACGCGGATATTCGTCGGTGTCGACCACGGTGTCGCCCTTGCGACTCTTGACCGTCACGGGCGCGATCTCGTCCTTGAACCGGCCGGCTTTCTGAGCGGCCTCGGCTTTGTTCTGCGATGCAACGGCAAACTCGTCCTGCTGCGCGCGCGTGATCTGATATTGCTTCGCAACGTTCTCGGCAGTGTTGCCCATGTGATAGCCGTTGAAGGCGTCCCACAGGCCGTCCTTGATCATGGTGTCGACCAGGTCCAGCGAGCCCATCTTCACACCGGCGCGCAGATATTGCGCATGCGCCGCCATGCTCATCGACTCCTGGCCGCCGGCGACCACGATGTCGGAGTCGCCATTGACGAGCGCCTGGTAGCCGAGCGCAACGGAGCGAAGGCCGGAGCCGCACAGCTGGTTGATGCCCCAGGCCGGGCTCTCGACTGGAATGCCGGCGGCGATCGAGGCCTGGCGGGCCGGATTCTGGCCCTGAGCCGCGGTGAGGATCTGGCCCATGATGACCTCCGAGACGCGGCCCGGTTCGACACCGGCGCGCTCGAGCGCGGCCTTAATGGCGACCGCACCCAATTCGTGAGCCGGGACACTGGCGAAGGCACCGTTGAAACTTCCAACTGCGGTGCGGGCGGCGCTGACGATGACGACATCGTCTGACATGAGCATCTCCTGGGGTTCTTGATCTTGGACGTGAAAGCGAGGGCTTGAGACTTGAGGGTATTTGAAATGAAAATGATCTTTTCAGTTCACGGTCGTGCTGGCCCTCCGCAAGCCCCGGATTGGCGAGTGCGCAACCTTCACACTTCATCCTGTTAACGTCGTTGCGACATGTCAATTGGCGGCATCAGCAATTCCTGTTGCAGCGCATTCAAATTGGGATGCTTGGCCGTTTCGTGAGCAAGATTTCTGCTGCGGGATTAACCGTTCCGCACAAAACCGTAGCCGAACTCGCTCGAAAGTGATTACGTTATTGCATTGCGTAGCTCTTCGCCCTGCGGCGACGCCGCCGGGTTCCCTGTTCTCGGTTTGCATGTGTGAGCTCATGGCGAAATCTGACCAACCCACCACAATCAAGAAATACGCGAACCGGCGGCTCTACAATACCGGGACGAGTACCTACGTGACCCTCGAGGATCTGGCCTCGATGGTTAAGAACGGGGAGGATTTCCTGGTCTACGACGCCAAGACCGGCGACGACATCACGCGTTCGGTCCTCGCGCAGATCATCTTCGAGCAGGAGAACAAGGCCGGTCAGAACCTGCTGCCGACGACATTCCTGCGCCAGCTGATCCGCTTCTACGGCGACAGCATGCAGATGGTGGTGCCGAAATACCTTGAACAGTCGATCGATACGCTGACCAGAGAGCAGGAGAAATTCCGCAAGCAGATCGCCGACACCTTCAGCGGGACGCCGTTCGCGCCGCTGGAGGAGCAGGTGCGCCGCAACATGGAGCTGTTCCAGCAGACCTTCTCGATGTTCAAGCCGTTCGCGCCGCCGGCCCGCGCCGAGGAGAAGGCCGCCGAATCGACTCCGGCCGCCGACGACAACATCGACGAGCTGCGCCGTCAGATGAAGGAAATGCAGGATCGGCTCGACCGCATGTCGGAGCCGAAGAAGGACGAGCAGAGCTGAGGGCGCGGCGGGGGCGCCCGCCCCCGCCTTGGTGCCGCGCCGGCCTGCGGCGGGCGTTCAGCTCGTGTCGTTCAGCTTGCCGCCGGCAGCAGCGTTTTCCCGTTACCGATCCACGGCCGATCGACCGAGGCGAGGCCGATCACCCGGCCCTGGATGTAATCGCAACCCCAGTCGCGCAGCAGCGCGACCGACGCCTCGTCCTGCACCCATTCCGCAACCGTCCTGATCTGCAGTCGTCGCGCCAGTTCGACCAGCGTCTGCACGAAGGCGCGGTCGTCAGCCGAGCGCACGAGATTCTGCACGAAGGCGCCGTCGATCTTGACGATGTCGACGCCGAGCTTGCGCAGATTGCGGAACGAGGTGTGCCCGGCGCCGAAATCATCGATGGCGATTCGGCTGCCGAGATCTTTCAGCCGCGTCACGAAGCCGCGGAGATCGTCGACGTCCTGGATCTCGACCGTCTCGGTGATCTCGACGATCAGCCGTTCGGCGACCCCTGGATGGGCGCGCATCATGGACTCGATCGAGGCCCACCAGTCCGGATCCATGGTGGTCTCAGGCGAAATGTTGAGGCTCAGGGTGACGTCGGGCGTGCTCGCGAGCTCCGCCACCACCAGCTCCAGAATGCGGTGATCGACCAGACGGATCAAACCGAGCCGTTCGGCGACCGGGACGACGTCCGGCGCCAGCAAGGCCCGACCGTCATCCTGGCGCATCCGCACCAGGCATTCATAGAAGGCGGGCGCTAGCGTGTTGGCATTCACCACCGGCTCGAACGCCGTGACGATGCGCCGCTCATTGAGCGCGGTCACGATCTCGTCGGTGACGCGGATGTTGACCTTGCGCTGCGCGTCGCGCTCCACGTTCGGCCGCCAGGTCGAGAACGATCCGATGCGGCGGCGCTTGGCGGCGTCGAGCGTCTCATGGGCGCGGTTGACCGCTTCCTCGACCGATCGGGCGTGACGGGGAACGCTCACTGCGCCGATCGTCGCGGTGACGGCGACCGGACCCGACTTGGTCGGCACCACCTCGTCGCGCACGGTCGCGAGAAAGCGCTCGGCCGCGGTGGTCATGTCGTCCATGGTACAGTTCTTCAGGATCAGTCCGAACTTGTTGCCCGAGAACCGCCCGAGCGCGTCACCGCCGCGGAGCCGGCCGCGGATGCGCTGGGCGATCTCCAGCACGACGCCGTCGGCGACGTCGAAGCCGAAGGCATCGTTGATGCGCGCGAGATGATCGATGCCGACAAGCATGAAAGCGCAGGAGAAGCGGAACCGCTGCGACTCCTCGATCACCTCGGCAAGCGTCGCCAGCAGATGCGTCCGGTTCAGCTCGCCGGTCAGCGGATCGTGCCGCGACAGCTTGAGCAATTGCTCCTCGCGGGCGTGGCGCTCGTTGTTGATCCGCACGATGCCCTGGGCACGCAGGGGCCGCCCATCGGGGCCGGCGAACCAGCAGCCGGTCTCCTCGACCCAGATCAATGGCGCACCGGCGTGGGTGCGCACGCCATATTCGATCCGGTACGGCGTGCCGGCGGCGCCATGCAGCGGCGCCGCCTGGTGCATGATCTCGGAGCGGATGCTGCGGTCCGGCTCGATCAGCTTGCTGAATTCGGCGCCGTTGCAGAGTTGTGGCAGCGGAACGTCGGCAAGCACCGCCCCGACGTGATCGCTCCAGACGATCACGTCGCTCGCCAGATCCCAGACGAAGGCGGCTTGGCCCAGGGACGCCAGGATCATCGCGGTCTGTGGCAATTCGGATGTCAAGGTCGCCTCGTTTCGGCACAGGCCGGCAAGACCGGCGCTGATTTGGGAACGGCCAACGCGTATCCGCGCGAGCGGCGGCGGCCGAGTTCGCGAATCAGACTACGCATCTCTGGTTAACGGAGAGCATGCCGAGGCGACGAGCACGTGTCCGAGACGCGTCAACCATGTTTGGAACATGCAGCGCTCTGGAGCGCTTGGGACGGCATTGCTTTTGCGAGATCGAGGAGCGAAAGGCTCCGGCGTCCCAGAACGTGACAATCGCGCCGGCGATGGTTGGACAATGTTAACGATTGATCAGGACGGCGGTCGCCTGGATGGGTCGGAGGAGACCTCCCGCTCGGTGACGCTGCTGCCGAGCAATGCGAGCCAGGACCGTCGCGCGCGGATCATTCGCGTCGCGCGCCCCGACGCCGGCTTCGTGACCCATCTGATCGCGACCGCCGAGCAGCTGCCGCAGACCCGCACGTTCAGGCGCGCGGCGGCTGCCGACGTCCACAGTGCCTATGCGGCGAGGCTTCAGCCGGTCACGCGTGCCGGCGGCCGGACCCGGGAAATGATCTGAGCGGCGCTCGCCCGCGCCTCAGGGCTTCGGCGTGTCGGGTTTGGGCGGCTCTGGAGCGCCTGGAGCAGCGGCCTCGGCGTCTTTTGCCTCCGAGACCCAGCCGGTCGTCTGCACGGGAGCCGGCCGGGGGACCGAGCGGTCGAGCAGCACGGACTCTGCGACCGAAGCAGCAGCCGGCACGGCATCGGCGGGCTCTTCGACGACGGGCGCAGCAGCATCCGCCTGCTGAGCCTCCGCCTGCCGAACCTCCACCTTGGCCGGTTCTTCGACCGATTCTTCTGGCCGGCTCCTCGATCGGCTCAGGCTCCGGATCGGGCACGGTCGCTTCGGCCGGTGCCGGCCTGGGAGCGGGAGCTGCGACGACGGCGCGGGCGGCGCGCTTGGTGCGCAGCGAGACTCCGCCGAAGAAATCGACCATCGCCAGCAGCGTCAGCAGCAGGAAGGTCGAATTCCCGAACTTCTGCCACATCGCGAATTCCGCCGCCGCGCCGCCGAAGACCAGCAGCGACAGCAGGTGGTCGGTGAGATATTTGCCGTTTGGCTTCGCCGCCTTGATGATCTCGAGCAGCAGCAGCAGCACGCCCAGGGCCAGCAGCATGTCGCCGAGCGAGATCGTCCAGACCTCGCCGGACGGAAGCTGAAGGCGCAGCAGCGTCTCGCTGAAGGCGACCCCCGGCATCAGGAAGACGATCATGTTGTAGATCGCCAGCGGGATCAGCAGCAGCGGGAAACCGACCATGGACATCGGTTGAAGCCTTGGATGGCGCAGGCGGCGGCCCGGCGCAAAATCAATCGGTGCGAAGATGATGACAGCGAGACGGGATCACGCGGCACGGATACGCAACGGTCCCGGCGAATCACGTCGCACGGGACCGCTTTCAACCCCATCGATGGCCGAATTCGGGCAGCTTGGAAAGCGGCCCGCGCGGACAATCAGGCGTCTTTCTTCTTCAGGACCTGGCGGCCCTTGTACATGCCGGTCTTCAGGTCCAGGTGGTGCGGACGACGCAGCTCGCCGGAATCCTTGTCCTCGACATAGGTCGGCTTCTTGATGGCGTCAGCCGAGCGGCGCATGCCGCGGCGCGACGGCGAAGTTTTTCTTCTGGGGACGGCCATATCGGTATCCTCTAGGGTATTTTGCAAGGCATCGTCCGCGAAGGACGGCTGCAGCCACGAAGCTGGCGAGCCCGGATGCCGATCAAGGCCGCGCTTATAGAGGAAGGGCTCCGGTATGGCTAGGGCTCCGCGAGGCATTTTTGGCCAAAATTCGCTCCTGTTGAGGTCTCAACGCCGCTCCCCCAGCAGGTCTGCAAGCCCTGAGCCTGCGCCCGCATCATATAGGTCGCGGACAGCCGTCTCACGCCGGGGCCGGGCGTGCGGGCACTGCGCCGGACAGGATCTCGGCAGGATCGAGGCCATCAACCCCGCCTCGCGCGGGCTCAAGCCCGCGGCGGAGCGGTTGAAGGCGTAATTTGCACCCGCCTCGACGCCGAACTGGCCGGATGGGCCGAGCTCGGCGATGTTGAGATAGATCTCGAGAATGCGCCGCTTGCTGAGCACGAGATCGATCCACAGCGCCAGCGGCAGTTCTAGCGCCTTGCGGACGTAGCTGCGGCCCTGCCACAGGAACAGGTTCTTGGCGACCTGCTGGGTGATGGTCGAGCCGCCCCGTGAGACCTCGCCGTCCTCGGCATCGTCCATGACCTCGCGCAACGCGCCCCAGTCGATGCCGTGATGGCTGCAGAATTTGGCATCCTCCGCGGCCACCACCGAGCGGGGCAAGTACGGCGACATCGCCGAGAGGTCGATCCAGTGCCGCGTCACCGGCTGCCCCGTCGCCGACCGCCACAGCATCAGGGTCGAGATGGGGTGACCCACGGCATAGAACGGCGTCAGCGCGTAGGGCACGAGCAGCACCAGGACGGCGACCAGGAGGATGGCTCTGACGGTACGCAAGGGCAGGCGTCGCTCGGGTTGGACCGCCGCGGCGGCGGACGATTGGCCGGGATTATCCGACATCTCCATGAGGTTTCCTGCTTTTTCCGCAGTTGCGGCCGAAAGCCGCCACCGCCCCGGCAATTGACGAAGTCGCCGCCATCAACGATTGTCCGGCGAATTTTGCCCCTGGAGCTCTTGTTAAATGACTGCGACGGCCCTCACCGACTTCACCCAACGCCTGGACAAGACCGCGGAAGAGACCGAAGCCCTGCTCGGCGAGCTCCTCGGCGATGCGCCGCTGGCGGACGAGATCGCCCGGCCGAAGCGGCTGATCGAGTCGATGCGCTATTCGAGCCTCAACGGCGGCAAGCGGCTGCGCCCGTTCCTGGTGGTCGAGAGCGCCGCCGTGTTCGGCGTCCCGCGCAAAGGCGCGCTGCTGGCGGGCGCGGCCCTCGAATGCATCCACTGCTACTCGCTCATCCATGACGACCTGCCGGCGATGGACAATTCCGACCTGCGGCGCGGGCGTCCGACCCTGCACAAGGTCTATGACGACGCCACCGCGATCCTGGCCGGCGACGCGCTGCTGACCATCGCCTTCGACATCATCACCCGCGACGAGATCCATCCCGACGCCGGCGTCCGCCTTGCGCTGACCCGGGCGCTGGCCCGCTGCGCCGGTGTCGGCGGCATGGCCGGCGGCCAGATCCTCGACCTCGCCGGCGAAGGCCGGTTCGGCGACAGCGGGCCGGTCGACGTCGCCCGCGTCCAGCAGATGAAGACCGGCGCCCTGCTCCGCTTCGGCTGCATCGCCGGCGCCCTGCTCGGCCAGGCCTCGGCGGCCGAGTACCAGGCGCTCGACGACTACGGCCGCGCGCTCGGCGAAGCCTTCCAGATCGCCGACGACCTGCTCGACGTCGAGGGCGATGCCGCCACCCTCGGCAAGCCGGCCGGCGCCGACGCCGAGCTCGGCAAGACCACCTTCGTCACCCAGCTCGGCATCGAGGGCGCCCGGCAGCGTGTGCGCGACCTGCTCGCCCGCGGCGACGCCGCGTTGTCGATCTTCGGCAGCAAGGGCGACGTGCTGCGCGCCGCCGCCCACTTCGTCGCCGAGCGCAAGAGCTGAGGCGAGGCGTTGGCCGGAGTCCATCCTGACGATCCGGACCTCGCCCGCTTTGCAAGGCTGCCGGCTGCGCTGCGCGTCATCTATGCGCGGCCGCGCACCTTCGTATCGCTGGGGCTCGCGATCGTCGCGTTCTTCCTGCTGCCGCCGGCCCTCCGCCTGATCACGCGGCTCCTGATCAGCTGGGACATCTTCACCGCGATCTACCTCGTGCTGGTCGCGGTGATGATGCTGCGCAGCGAGCATCATCACATCCGCCGCAAGGCGATCATGCAGGACGACGGCCGTTTCGTGATCCTGCTGGTCACGGCGCTCGGCGCCTTCGCCAGCATCGCCGCGATCGTGCTCGAGCTCGGCGCCTCCAAACGCGACGCTCCGGCGCTGACGCTGGCGCTGCTCACCGTCTCGCTGTCCTGGGCCGCGGTGCATGCGACCTTCGCCCTGCACTACGCCCATGATTATTACCGCGGCGACAAGCCCGGTGGCCTGCAATTCCCCAGCGGCGACAAGGACGAGCACGCCGACTACTGGGACTTCGTCTACTTCTCCTTCATCATCGGCATGACCGCCCAGGTCTCCGATGTCGGCATCACCGACAAGATCATCCGCCGCACCGCGACCGTGCACGGCATCATCTCGTTCGTCTACAACACCGCGCTCGTCGCCCTGATGGTCAACATCGCCGCCAGCGTGATCTCCTCCTGATCAGTTGCACACCTCGACGCTGGCATTGTTGGCCGGACCGCCGCCGCCGCGATATTCGAGCCGGCAGCCGGGCCGGACGGCGCGGCACAGATAGGCATCGCAATAGATCTGCCCGCCCGATTTCGGCGGCCGGGCCGCCTGCGTCTGCGGCCTGGTGTAGCCCGGGGCCGCCCCGATCCCGAGACCGCCACCACCCCCGATCCCGATCCCGACGCCCACACCGGGAGCCGGCATTGGCAGGCCAGGCTCGGGCGCTGCACGGGCGCGGCGGCGCGACGGCACATCACCATCGCGCTTGGCGACCGGCTTCCTGTCACGCCGTTTCTCGCATTCATTGTCGTCGTTGACGAACGAACCCTCGGCGCAAACGATGCGAGTGCAGCGGTCGCCGTCCGGTTTGGTGCCGTGCTGGCAGACCAGCGGGCAGACACGCGCCTGCTTGAGCTTGATCGCCTCCAGCGCATCGGCCGAGGCGGCCTGGGTGTCGAGCTTGGTGCCGGCATAGCGGTTGAACTGCGACAGCGAGCGGCGAGAGGCCGAGCCCCAGTCGCCATCGGCATCCTCGGTGAGGCAGCCGACGCGACGCAGCTCGAGCTGCACCGACTTGGTGAGATCAGCCGGCTGCGAGGCGGGGGAAGCGAGGCGACCTGCGGCCCCTGCTGCGGGGCTGCCGCCGCCGGCGCGCCCGGCGAGGTCGCCGCGCGCGGATTGTCGGCCGCTGCGAGTTGCTGTTCCTGACGCTTCTTCTCGGCCTCGGCTGCCTGCTGCTGCGCCAGCTGATTGGCCTTCTCGGCAGCAATGCGCGCCTGCTCGGCCGCCCTGGCCTCGGCCTCCGCCTTGGCGAGCGTCTCCTTGCGCGCGCCCTCGGAGGCGAGCCGCGCCCGCTCGGCCTCGGTCGTGCGCGCCTTCTCGGCCGCGATCGCGCGGTTCTCCTCGGCAGTGAGCTTCTCGAGCTGCAACCTGGCGAGGCTGGCGTAGAATCCGTCAGGGTACTGCGCCAGGAAAGCGTTCAGCGCGCCCTTGTTGCCGACCTGCATCGCGAGCTCGTAGTCGCGCCGGATGTCGGCCTGCGGGTTCGGCGGCGGCGTCACCGGCATCTGCGTCACGACGCGTGGCACGCCGGGGACCAGCGGCACGTCCTCGCCGCCGAGCGAACCATACACGAACGGTTCCTGGCGGTTGGCGGTCGCTTTCAGCACCTCGTCACGGACGAAGCCGAACGCCTTGCGGACATCGAGACCGGGGTCGCGATGTGCCGCGACAGCGCCAGGGTAAATGGCGAGTTCTTGCCGTCACCGTCCTGCGCGGTCGACCCGGCCTTGGCGGAATAGGCGATCAGCGTGTTCGGGCTGGTCGGCTCGACCTTGGCGAGGCCGCGGCCGAGGCTGCGGGTCGCCACCGTCCGCTGCATGTTGCGGGTGAACGGGTTGTCGCGGCAGGCGTCGAGAATGACGAGGCGCAGCTTCTTGGCCGGCTCGACGGCAACCAGAATGCGGTCGAGCGACAGCGTTTCGTCGTAGACGTCGGTATCGCGCTCGAGCCGCGCATCGATCGGGATCAGATAGTTCGAGCCTTCGACCTCCATGCCGTGGCCGGCGTAGTAGACCACCGCGATATCGGCATCGCGGGCGGCATCGGCGAAATCGCGCAGGGCCCGGCGGGTTTCCCGCGCCGTCAGGTCGCGCCGGTAATCGACGACATCGAAGCCCGCGCTCTTGAAGGTCGCCGTCATGACCGCGCCGTCATTGGCGGGGTTCGTCAGTTGCGGCACGTTCTGATAAGCGGAATTGCCGATGACGAGCGCCACCCGCTTCTCCGCGAGCGCGGGGTGGCCGGCCAGCAGCAGGGCTGCCGCCACGAGAAAACCGCCCAATCGAACTGACCACGACATCGTACCTACCCCATAGCCCTGGGAAACATGCTCGGTCTGCTAGCAGATGGCGGCCATTCGGCTTGTGACCGGGATCACGCAACATTCGGTTCCGGGGACATCCGCCTGGGCCACGATATTTCTGTCGACCTAGCATCATCCGCAGTTCATGGCTTGCCAAGCCCGGTTTTGCATCGAAAATGCGATCCATGTTTGTCCGCGGTTCCCCAGGGAGTTGGCCATGAGCGCAGACCGTTCCACCGTCGAGGCCGTCGTGCAGGGCTATTTCGACGCGCTCTACGAGGGCGACGCCGACAAGCTCGGTGCCGTGTTCCACCCTACAGCGGACCTGCGCTGGGTCGAGAATGGCGAGCTCAAGATCCTGACCGTGCCGGACTGGCTCGCCTGGGTGCGCAAGCGCCCCTCCGCCAAAGGCGAAGGCAAGCCGCGCGAGGACTTCATCGTCACCATCGACCGTTCGGACGACAAGACCGCCTTCATCAAGGTGCGCTGCCAGCTGCCGCCGCGCTATTTCACCGATTACCTGGTGGCGATGAAGCTGAAGGACGGCTGGCAGATCGTGTCGAAGTCCTACCGCTACGACCTCCGGGATTGAGGCCGGCGCAACGACGCCAAGCGCCCAGCCATGGAAGCTCACTTTCAGATATTCCTGATCCTGCTGGCTGTGCTGGCGGGAACCGCACTTCTTGCACGGCGGGCCAACCTGGCGCCGGCGATCCTGCTGATGCTCGCCGGCATTGCGCTCGCCTTCGTGCCGGGCATGCCGGCCTTCGCGCTGCCGCCGGAGCTGGTGCTGCTGGTGGTGCTGCCGCCGCTGATCTATTCGTCGAGCGTCGCGATGAGCTGGCGCGAGTTCAAGCGCAATCTGCGGCCGATCGTGCTGCTCGCCGTCGGCTGCGTGATCTTCACCGCCTCCATGGTGGCGGTCGCGACCACACCCTGCTCGGCCTGCCCTGGAGCCTCGGCTTCCTGCTCGGCGCCATCGTGGCGCCGCCCGACGTCGTCGCGCCGCTCGCCATCGCCCGCCGGCTGCACCTGCCGCGCCGGGTGATGGTGATTCTCGAGGGCGAGGGCCTCGCCAATGACGCGACGGCGCTGATCCTCTACCGCTTCGCCGTGGCCGCGATCACCACCGGCACCTTCTCCTTTCCGGTCGCGGCCGGCGAGTTCGCCGCGATCGTGGTCGGCGAGATCGCCTTCGGCATCGGTGTCGGCTGGCTGATGCTGCGCGCCCGCCACTACGCCAGGGATCCGCAGGTCGAGATCACGCTCTCGCTGCTGACGCCTTATCTCGCCTACTGGATTCCCGAGCATGTCGGCGGCTCCGGCGTGATCGCCACGGTGGCCTGCGGCCTGTACGTGAGCTGGAACGGGCCGCTCTGGATCTCGTCCGCGACCCGCCTGCAAGGCGTCTTCTTCTGGGATCTCGTGGTCTACCTGATCGAGGGCATGCTGTTCCTGCTGACCGGCTTCCAGATGCGGCTGATCTACGAGAAGTCGAAGGCGTTCCCGCTCGACGAGATCATGATCGCCACCGCGCTGGTGGTCGCGATCGTCGTGATCGCGCGCTTCGCCTGGACCTTTCCGGCGACCATCCTGCCGCGCGTGCTGAGCCCCTCGCTCCGCGCCCGCGATCCGCTGCCGCCGTGGCAGCAGACCTTCATCATCGGCTTCACCGGCGTGCGCGGCACGGTCTCGCTCGCGACCGCGCTGGCGCTGCCGCTGACATTGGCGAGCGGCGATGCGTTTCCCTATCGCGACGAGATACTGTTCATCGCCTTCGGCGTGATCTTCTTCACCCTGATCGGCCTCGGCCTGACCTTGCCGGCCATCGTGCACTGGCTCGGCGTCGGCCGCACCGGTCGCGCCGAGCACGTGCGCGAGCATGCGCAGGAGATCGCCGCGCGCCGCGAGGTGCTCGACCGCGCGCTCCGATCGCTGGACACCATGACCACCGACCGCGCACTCTCCGACGAGGTGGTGCGGCTGCTGCGCGCCCGCCACGAGGTCCGTGCCAACCAGTTGCCCGAGACGTTCAACCCGGACGCCGACGACGCCTCGGCGCTCGGCATCGAGCTCACGCGGGAGCTGATCGGCGTCGAGCGCAAGACCATCCATGCCATGCTCCGCGACGGCCAGATCACCGACGAAACCCGCCGCCGCATCGAACGCGACCTCGACCTGGAAGAGGCCAGCCTAGCCAACCGGGAATACGGACAGTCGCCGTTGTAGGGTGCGGGTTGTTGGGCGCGGTCGCTCATCAACACGCACGCCGTCATTGCGAGCGCAGCGCGCAGCGAAGCAATCCAGGGTGGTTGGCGGGACTCTGGATTGCTTCGCTGCGCTCGCAACGGCGGGGATGGAGCGGGTACAAATACGACGACTGAGTTTATAGACACGGCATCTCATCCTCGCGCCCGCTTTTCGCGTCCGAGCGTTGATCCTCATGCCGCCCTCTCTCATCAGAGGGCGCAGGGAAGGCCGGGCCTCGGCTGAGGCCCGTGGCCCGCCTGCGAAAAGAATGCAGGCGGCAGGAACCACAGGTTCAGCCGGAACGACCCGGCCCTCCCTGCGCGATGGTTTTAGCGGCTGCTTCGCACTCTCCCCGGGGACCGGGCTTGTTTGCCCCCGTCACCAGCGGATCATCACCGCCAGCTTGGCATCAGCATCGGGATGTCAGGACCATGCGACTTGACCGTCCGCGCCATGACGTTCGTCCGCAAGCACCGAGCTCACTGCGCCACGTCGCGTCCACCGCATCCCGCCTCCACGTTCGTGACGACCGCGAAGCGCCCCTCGTGAGCGAGGCGGGATGGGCGGAAACATCGATCTGATTTGCCCGACGACACAAGGCCTGACGGGTGCGACATGGTAACGCGACGGGCAAGATCCGACGCGGCCGGCCGCCTGACTTGAGCACGGACATATCCGCACGCCGTGGCCGGGCTTGACCCGGCGCGCCTCACCGCCGACGAAACAAGACGTGGATGCCCTGGACAGGCCCGGCATCACGAGCAACAGCAGACGAATGCTGCGCCGGATCTGGTGCTTGAACTCATCGCTCGATAATCCAGCGCGTCACCGCCTGGTGGTAGTTCATCGGACCCGGCACCGTCTTGTAGGTCTTCAAGTAGCGGAAGCCGGCCTTCTGCAGCGCGCGGTTGGGGGCGGTGTTGTAGGCGTGCGGCTCGCAGAACAGCTGCTTGAGCTGCAGGCGCTCGAAATAGAGATCGATGCTGCGGCTGATACATGCGGTGCCGAGGCCGCGGCCGCGCAGCTCCGGCTCGGTGACGTGCAGGTGCATGTGGGCGCGGTTGCCATAGACGATGCGGTCGCAACTGGAAAAGCCGATGGCGCGGCCGTCGAGCCGCCAGATCACCAGCAGCGCCGCGCGCTCGGCCAACGGCGTCTGGTACAGTGTCTGGAAGAGTCCGGACCACACCGGCCTGGTCGGCATTCGCGTCGGATCGATGCCCATCAGGTCGAGCTGCTCGATGCTCGACGAATAGAAGTAGTCGATGACCAGCGAGGTCTCGGCGAGCTCCATTTCGCGGATGTCGAGATTCATCGAGGCGTCCCTTCTTCAGCAGGCCTCAAGGTGCTGATCATGCGGGCAGCAGTGGGGCGTGGCCGGCGGATCGTGCCGGTCACGGCAGCGGCGCGTAGCGGCTGATCCACGGATGAAAATTCCAGACTGAGGCGCGCGGCACAAGCAGCTGACGGTTGCAGGCCTGGCCACTCTCAAGGTTGCACTTTGAAGAGGAGGTCGCTTTGCCGGCTCTTCCTCGTGCTTTCGGCGCCCTGCGCCACGGCGAACGCGTATGCCGCGACCTGAATGATGCGCACGCTTGCTTCTCCATCGTCATGGCAGGGCTTGTCCCGGCCATCCACGTCGTTCGGCATCCTGGGAAAGACGTGGATGGCCGGGACAAGCCCGGGCATGACGGAGAAACTAATAAGCAGATGCTCGAGCAGCGATATGAAGCACAGCGCAATCATCCCAGAGGCGCTGGAGGCGCCGCCGATTCAGATCCGGCCGCTCCTACTCCGCCGCGGTCACGCTTTCCGGCGCCGTGGCGCCGCTGCCGTAACGCTGATCAATGTAGTCGATGACGAGCGCCTTGAAGTCGGCGGCGATGGTAGGCCCGCGCAGGGTGCGGAACTTCTTGCCGTCGACGAAGACCGGCGCGGCCGGGGCCTCGCCGGTGCCGGGCAGCGAGATACCGATATTGGCGTGCTTGGATTCGCCGGGGCCGTTGACGATGCAGCCCATGACGGCGACGTTGAGCGCTTCCACGCCGGGATATTGCGTCTTCCAGGCCGGCATCTCCTCGCGGATGAAGTCCTGGATCGAGCGTGCCAACTCCTGGAACGTGGTCGAGGTGGTGCGGCCGCAGCCGGGGCAGGCCGCGACCAGCGGCACGAAGGTGCGGAAGCCCATGGTCTGCAGCAGCTCCTGCGCGACCTGGACCTCGAGCGTGCGGTCGCCGCCGGGCTCCGGAGTCAGCGAGATGCGGATGGTGTCGCCGATGCCCTGCTGCAGCAGGATGCCGAGCGCCGCCGAGGAGGCGACGATGCCCTTCGAGCCCATGCCGGCCTCGGTGAGGCCGAGATGAATGGCGTAGTCGGAGCGCGCGGCGAGGTCCTGATAGACCGCGATCAGGTCCTGCACGGCCGAGACCTTGGCCGACAGGATGATGCGGTCCTTCGGCATGCCGAGCTCCTGGGCCCGGGCGGCCGACAGCAATGCCGACTGCACCATGGCTTCGCGCATCACCGCGCGCGCATCGCGCGGGTTCGCGGTGGCGGCGTTCTCGTCCATCAGCTTTGAGAGCAGCTCCTGGTCGAGCGAACCCCAATTGGCGCCGATGCGCACCGGCTTGCCGTATTTGTTGGCGAGCTCGATGATGGTCGAGAACTGCGTGTCCCGCTTGTCCTTGAAGCCGACATTGCCGGGATTGATGCGGTACTTGGCGAGCGCTTCGGCGCAGGCCGGATAGTCGGTCAGCAGCTTGTGGCCGATATAGTGGAAGTCGCCGATCAAGGGCGTGGTGATGCCGCGCTTGTCGAGCTGCTCGCGGATGTGCGGGACGGCCGCGGCGGCCTCCTCGCGGTCGACCGTGATGCGGACCATCTCGGACCCGGCGCGCGCGAGCGCTGCAACCTGGGCCACCGTCTGGTCGACGTCGGCGGTGTCGGTGTTGGTCATCGACTGCACCACGATCGGGGCGCCGCCACCGACGGCGACGTTGCCGACCATGACGCGGGTGGTCTGATGCCGGGGAGCGGGTCCGGCGACATCGGTCTGGGTCAGGATCTCGGGCTTGTTCATGGGCGCTCGGATATCAGGTTTTGGTGACATTCAGCAATGGATCAGTCGCGGCCAGGACCACGCGGTTCGGGCGGTTTACGAGAAAAAGCCCAACGATCACAAGCACGGCAGCCAGGCCAAAGGCCAGCGTCAGGGCGTCATGCAGGATGAAATAGCTCGCCACGACACCGAATAAAGGGGTGATGAAGGTAAATGCCGACAATTTGCTGGCCGAGTAGGCCTTGATCAGCGCGAACCAGATCGTGAACGTGGTCCCGACCACCCAGATCGACTGATAGGCCATCAGGCCGGTCACGAACGGGCTGGGAACCTGGGTCAACCGCTCCCCGGCAATAACGGCCGCCGCGGCCATGATCGGGACGGAGACCGCCACCTGGTACCCCAATGCCCGCTCGGGCGCGATGAAGCGCAGCCGGGTGCCTTTGACGAACACCGTGGTCACACCCCAGAGCAGGCCGCCGCCGACCACCAGGAGATCGCCGAGCAGCACGCGGCCGTCGACATCGGCCTGGGGAATGCCGATCGCCAGCGCCACGCCGGTGAAGCTGAGCGCCAGCCCGCCCCACTGCGCCGGCCCCATCCGCTCGCCGAGGAAGCGGAACGAGCCGAGCGCGACAAAGAACGGCGCGGTGTACAGGAACACGATCGCGCGCGACGCCGAGGTCAGCAGCAGGCCCTGATAGATCAGCACGAATTCCAAGCCGAACAGCAGGCCTGCCACCAGGCCGAGCCCCAGCGTGCCGTCGCGTTCGAACATCTTCACGCCGCGCACCCGTGCGAACACCAGCAGCACCGGCAGCGCACCGAGCGAACGGAAGGTGGCCTGCAGCAGCGGCGGAATTTCGGGCAGCGCGAGCTTCACCGCGATCTGGTTGAATGCCCAGGACAGGCACAGCACGAGGATGACGGCGATCGCGCCCAGGCCGAGCGGCCGGGTCGCGGCGGATGAGGTTGACGTTGCGGACACGAGGACGTTGGCTCCCGGAAGCGTTTCGTTTTGTTTGGACCGCTATCGCGTCGGCGGCCGGCTCTTTCACAGTCGATCGTATGGGGACGTATAGCAGCAGCGGCGGTGTTCACCACTCTCCGCCAGCGGCAGGGCATTGCATATCACGATCGGCGTGTTGCACTCGTTTGTCTCCCCATCGAACGAACGCACTGCCGTCGCATACGACGGCCATGAATGCCTCTCCGAAACAGTGACCGATCTCACGCCGCCTTCTGGCAATGGGCGCACAGCCCGGTGATCTCGACGACCGACAGTTTCGGCGTGAAGCCCGATGCCGCGGCGGCCAGCTTCAGGCTTTCCGCGATTGGCGCTGCCGGAACCTCGCCGACGGCGCCGCAGCTCTCGCAGATCAGGAACGCCACCAGCGCGGTCTGTTCGTGGTCATGGGCGCAGGCGAGGAAGGCATTGCGGCTCTCGATGCGGTGCACCAGGCCGTTCGCCATCAGGAACTCGAGCGCGCGATAGACTGTGATCGGCGCCGGCCGCGCGGCGACCTTAGCAAGTTCCTCGATAATCTCGTAGGCGCCGAGCGGCCGGTGGCTCGACAGCAGCGCCTCCAACACTTGGCGGCGCTGTGGCGTGAACTTCTGGCCGCGCTGGGCGCAGATGCGCTCGGCATGGTCCAGGGCATCGGCCGCGCAGCGGCCATGGTCGTGGTCCGGCGCCGGGAAGGTGGGCTTCGCGAGGGTCATTGCCGACAATCTAGCATCTCGGGCCGGTCTCGCCAAAGGCCGCGGCCGAGCCATGCATCTGCGGCGGGGCGGGTGCGCTCGGCAGGGCCATCAAATATTCATAAGCTTGCTTATCATATCCGAGGCTCATTACAGCCAAAGCTTAGTTCCCCCTCTTGGAATCGAGATCAGCCATGACCCGCACGTCGGTGGACGTGAACTTCCTGTTTACGCTCGGCGAGCTGCAGCGCCTGGTGCGCGCCTACGCCGACAAGGAGGCGGCGCGCTTCGGCATGACCCGCGCGCAATGGGCCGTGCTGGCCAAGGTCGAGCGCAACGAGGGGATGAAACAGTCCGAGCTCGCCGAGCAGTTGGAGATGCAGCCGATCACGCTGACCCGGCTGATCGACAAGCTCGCCGAGGCCGGGCTGATCGAGCGGCGCGGCGACGACACCGACCGACGTGTCAACCGGCTCTATCTGAAGAAGGCCGCGCGCCCGCTGCTCGCCAAGCTCGCGGTGCTGCGCAGCGATCTGACCGACACCGCCCTTCAGGGCATCAGCGCCGGTGATGCCGAGCGGCTGATGACCCATCTCGAAGCCATCAAGGAAAACGTGAGAAACGCCCTGCAGTCGCTGTGCGACGAGCAGCGAAAGGAGCAGCGCTATGGCTGAGCCCGCCCTGAAACTAGCCCCCGAACAGAAGGCCAGCCCGGATGCGGCACCGCCCGCGGCTGCCGACGCGAAGCCGGCGCGCCCCGGCTTGCTGCGCCGCTACCGTCGCACGCTGCTGCTGGTCGTGCTGCCGCTCGTCGCCGCCATCGGCGGCCTCGTGCTGTATCTCAATGGCGGCCGCTACGTGACGACAGACGACGCCTATGTCGGCGCCCAGAAGGTGCTCATCACCCCCGACATCTCCGGCAAGATCGTCAAGGTCGTCGTCAAGGAAGGCCAGAAGGTGCAGAAGGGCGACGAGCTGTTCGAGATCGATCCCGTGCCCTATCGCCTGGCGGTCGACCAGGCCAAGGCGGCGCTGGAGCAGGCGCGCACGAGCTATGCGAGAACCTCACCGCCAACATCAAGATCTACGGTCAGATGCTCGACCTGGCCCAGCAGGGCATCGAGCTCAAGCAGAAGGACGTCGAGCGCAAGCAGACGCTCGCCAAGAACAATTTCGGCTCGCAGCTCGACCTCGACAACGCCGCCAATGCGCTGGTGACGGCGAGCGCGCAGGCGCAGTTCATCAAGCAGCAGCTCTCGAACGCGAAAACGCAGCTGCTCGGCAATCCCGAGCTGCCGCTGGAGCAGTTCCCGCCCTATGTCCAGGCCAAGGCCAAGCTCGACGACGCCCAGCGCGATCTCGACCACACCACTCTGCGCGCGCCGATGCCGGGCATCGCCACGCAGGTCGACCAGATCCAGCTCGGCCGCTTCGTCACCGCGGGCACCCCGGTGTTCTCGGTGATCGACATCGCCAATCCCTGGGTCGACGCCAATCCGAAGGAAAGCGACTTCACCTATGTCGCGGTCGGCCAGCCGGTCGAGCTCGACGTCGACGCGTTCCCTAACCATCGCTTCAAGGGCACGGTCGGCTCGCTGTCGCCGGGCACCGGCGCGCAGTTCGCGATCCTGCCGCCGCAGAACGCGACCGGCAATTTCGTCAAGGTCGTGCAGCGCGTGCCTGTCAGGATCCATTTCGACAAGTCCGACAAGTTCGTCGCGAAGCTGAAGGCCGGCATGAGCGTCAACGTATCGATCGACACCGGCCATGAGCGCACGCTGGCCGGACTGTTCGGATCGGCGCACGCGGCGGACAAGGACGAGTAGCGCCATGACCGCGCCGGCAGCCTCATCGGCAGTTCCGGGCTTCCGCCGGAACATGGTGACGATCTGCGCCATGACGGCGACGATCATGCAGGCGCTCGACACCACCATCGCCAACGTCGCGCTGCCCTACATGCAGGGCACGCTGTCGGCCTCGCAGGACCAGATCAACTGGGTGCTGACGTCCTACATCGTCGCCGCTGCGATCATGACGGCGCCGGTGGGCTGGATCGCCAACCGCTTCGGCCGGAAGCGCACCTTCATCGTCTGCTCGGCCGGCTTCACCATCGCCTCCGTGATGTGCGGGCTGGCCCAGGACATCACCCAGATGGTGCTGTTCCGCCTCCTGCAGGGCGTGTTCGGCGCCTCCCTGGTCCCGCTGTCGCAGGCCGTGATGCTCGACTCCTACGCGCTGCATGAGCGCGCCAAGGCGATGGCGATCTGGGGCATGGGCGTGATGCTCGGCCCGATCATGGGGCCGTCGCTCGGCGCCTGGCTGACCGAGACCTATTCCTGGCACTGGGTGTTCTTCGTCAACCTGCCGTTCGGCGCCGTGACCGTGCTCGGCCTGATGGCGTTCATGGAGGAGACCAAGCCGAACGCGGAGCTGACCTTCGACTGGTTCGGCTTCGCCGCGCTCGCCATCGGCATCGGCTCGCTGCAGATCGCGCTCGACCGCGGCGAGGATCAGGGCTGGCTGGAGAGCAACGAGATCATCATCGAGTTCATCATCGCCGGCGTCGGCTTCTATTATTTCCTGGCGCATTCGCTGACGACGAGGCGCCCGTTCATCCAGTTCGCGCTGTTCAAGGACCGCAATTTCGTCGGCGGCTGCGTGTTCATGACGGTGATGGGCCTGGTGCTGTTCTCGACCATGGCGCTGTCCTCACCCTATCTGCAGAACGTCATCGGCTATCCCATCATCACCGCCGGCGTGCTGCTGGCGACCCGCGGCTGCGGCACCTTCGTCGCAATGATGCTGGTCGGCCGCCTGCTGCGCTATATCGAGGCACGGACCTTGATCGTGGTCGGGCTGGCGCTGACGGCGCTGTCATTGTTCCAGATGACGGCGTGGACCGACCAGACCGGCGTGCCCGAGATCATCACCATCAGCATCATGCAGGGGTTCGGCTTCGGCCTCGTGTTCGTGCCGCTTTCCACCGTGGCATTCCTGACCTTGCCGGGCGAGCTGCGCACCGACGGAACCTCGATGCTGACCCTGGTGCGAAATGTCGCAAGCTCGATCGGCATCTCCATTGCGATCGCGCAGCTCACCGAGGGAACGCGGCGCAACCACGCGATCCTGGTCGAGCACATCAACCCGTTCAATCACGCGCTGCAGATGCCCAATGTTGCCGGTCTCCTGAACCTGTCCACCGATGCCGGACGCGCGATGGCCGACGCGATGGTGACCGTGCAGGCGCAAGATCCTGGCATTCTCGCACGACTACCAGCTGGTCATGACGTTCATCCTGGTGTCGATCCCGCTCGCGGTCATGATCGGCTCGACCCGCAGCGCGCTGCGCGCCCAGTCGGCCCCGGCCGAGCACGCTGTAATGGAGTGACCGCTTCCTCGCGACCGGAACATGCGCGCGCCGTCGAGACACGGTGGGGCCGGGATAGCAAAAAGGTGACCACGACGTGATGGATTTGTAACTTCAATCCGGCGCGTTTCCGGCTATCCTGTGCTCACCCCACTCGGTTCTCTGCGTATGAGTTGCGCGCAGGGACTGCACCTCATGAGCGCCCCACTCGTGATGTGCCGGGCGGGGGCGGTGGCTCCTCCAGCGCCGCCCCCAGCCCCGGGGCCTCCCTCTTCACATTTCGGCCTACGGCTTCTGCAGCGGCTCGATCTTCGCCGGCCCGGTAGCGGGCGTCGCTTCGGTCGTCGGCAGGATCACGCCCGCCAGCGCCTGTACCGGATCGTCGCCGGGCTTGAAGCCGGACTGCACCAGGATCTCGTCGATCAAGGGCTTCAGCGCATGCACCCGCAGCAGTTCGCCGGCGAGGCCTTCGCCGAAGCCGACATTGCCGCCGGCGCCGCCATTGCCGTTGCCGCCGAACGCGCCGCCGGTGTGCAGGATGCGCACATCCTTCAGGTTGGCGATCGGCTTGACCATCTCGCCGAGCGCCGCGGGCATGGTGGCGATGCGCTGCTTGGCGAGCTCGAAATCGATCACATTGCTGCCGAGCTTGTTCTGGGCTTCGTTCTTCATCAGGATCACGGCGGCTTCCGCCTCGCCGATCTGGCGCACGCCGACGGCTTTGATCTTGTTGGCCTCGGCCTCCGCTTCGGCCAGGGTCTTGGCCGCCTCGCCGCGATCGACCGCGGCGCGCTTCTCGGCCTCGGCGGCCACAGTGATCCCGGTCGAGCGCTGCTCGGCCTCCTTGCGGGCGGCCATGACCGCGGTCTGACGTTCACGGTCGGCGATCTCGATGGCGCGCGCCGTCGTCACCTTTTCCTCTGCGGAGACTGCGAGCGCCTCGGCCGCCTTGGCGACCGCGCGCGCCTCCGAGGTTTCCTTGCTCTTGGTCGCGATCTGGATGTCGTTGTCCTGCGTCGCGATCTGGATCTCGCGGTCGGCGTCGGTCTTGCGGCGGTTGATCGCGAGATTGCTTTCGATCGCCGCGGTCTCGCGCACCTTCAGAGCTTCCGCCTCGCGCTGGGCGATCTTCTGTTGCGCCTCGATGCGGGCATTCTCCTCGGTCTGCCACGCCGTCTGGGTGGCGCTCGCGACCTCGGCGCGCGTGCTCGCGGTCTTGTTGGCGATATCGCGCTCCTGGCTGAGCTCGGCCTCCTTCTTGGTACGCTCGATCGTCAAGGTAAGCTGGCGCGCCTCGAGATCCTTCTGCGCGATCGCGACCTCGTTGTCGCGCACGATCGCGTTGCGGTCGCGGCGCCGGGTCTCGGTGACCGTCTTCAACAGCGTCAGGCCCTCGGCGTCGAAGAAGTTCTCGGCGTTGAAGAACGAGATGTCGGTCTGGTCGAGCTTGGTCAGCGACACCGATTCCAGCTCCAGGCCGTTGGACTGCACGTCGGCCTCGACCGCGGCCTGGACGTGCTTGACGAAATCCGAGCGCTTCTCCTGCAGATCCAACAGCTCCATCGTCGCCGCGACCGAGCGCAGGCCGTCGACGAACTTGGCCTCGACCTGGTCGCGCAGCAATTCGGCATTGTTGGTGACGGCGCCGAGCGTCTGCGCCGCCAGCGCGATCGAATCGACGTCGGGCTTCACGCGCACGTAGAACTCGGCGTCGATGTCGACGCGCATGCGGTCCTTGGTGATCAGCGAATCCTTCTTCGAGCGCTCGACGCGCAGCCGCAGCGTCTTGAGGTTGACGCGCGCGATGGAGTGGAAGATCGGCAGCACCACGGCGCCGCCGTCGAGCACCACCTTCTTGCCGCCGAGGCCGGTGCGCACGAACGCCTCGTCGCGGGTGGAACGATGGTAGAGAACGGCAAAGACAGTGCCGAGAACGACCAGCAGCACAACGCCGATCGACGCAGGCAGAACCAGATCAAACATGGGATCTACTTTCGGGTTGAGGAAAGTGTCTTGAAGCTAAAGGGTCTTGGAGTTCGTGAGTTCGTCGGCTGCGGCGATCGCGATGAAGCGGCCATCCTTGCGGTCGACGAGGAGAACCGACGCGCCCACCGGCAATGACGGCGAATCCGGCGCGGCCGAGGCCGTCACCATGTGCCAATTGCCGTGGACGTCCTTCACGCGGACGCGGCCGGGCAGCCCGCCGTCGAGCGGGCCGACCGCCACCTCGCCGGTGCGGCCGACGAGATCGGACAGGCCGACCGCATAGCTCTCATCCTGCGGCACCAGCCGCGCCGCGTAGCGCGTCGAGCTGCGCAGCAGCGGCACGGTGACGACGGCGGCGAGCAGGCCCGCCGCCGATGGCGGCAGCGTCACCGCCAGCAGCCGCGCGGCATCCTGGATCAGAAAGCCCGTGATCGAGAAGATGCCGAGCGCGAGCAGGATGCAGATCATCAGCGGCACGCCGCCGACATTGATCCAGGACAGCACGTGACCGACGCTGGTGCCGTCGCCGTCGTGACCGAGATCGACGGTCTGTCCGAGCAGCTCGCTGATCGACAGGCCGATCAGCATCGAGCCGATCTCGACGCCGCCGACCAGCACGATCATCACGGCGGCGATCGCGAACGGCCGCACCTCGGGTTGCATGAAATGGTCGACGATGGTCATGGGACGACGCGCCCCTGCCCGTTCAATTCTGCGATTTCAGCCGCGCCAGCCGCTCGGCGATATCCTTGTCGCGCTTCAGCTTCGACAATTCGTCGATGTCGGGCGACGGCGCGATGCCTTCGGCACGCCGGTGGCGCGGGCGATGACGCGGGAGGCGCGCGTGGCCCTGGCGAGGCCGGTATCGCCCGACTTGCGCGATGTGGCCTTCGGCTGCTCGGCGAGCGCCTCGCTGCGCTCGAGCTCGGCGAGACGCGCCTGCGCGTCCTGCAGGCTCGACAGGATCGCCCGCAAGGTCGTCAGCACCGCATCGATGCGCTCGGCATTCTCGTCGATCGCCTTCGACAGCACCTCGAACTGGGCTTCGAGATCCATCTGCCGGGCGATGCCGGCACGGGCGAGATCATCGCGCCCTCGGTGATGGCGACACCGATCTGCTCGGCCAGCACGGTCGTCTCGCGCTCGATCTCGGCGCGGCGGGCGTTGAGCCGATATTCCTCGGCGCGGGCGTGCGACAGGCTGTCGCGTGCCTCGCGCTCGGCCTGCTCGATCTCGCGGATCGCCTGGCTGACCAGGGCGACCCGGTTCTTGTCCTCGGCCTTTTCGATCGCTCCATAAGCGATGCCGGCGATGAGGCGCCCGGCGCGTGACAGGAGCGTGTCGGGAGCCGGCGCGTGTTCGGCGAGCATGACGTGGTCCTTTCGTGGGCTGACTGTTGGGCTGAGACGAGCGTGTGACGTTGCGGTGACGCCGAAATGGACTTCGAAGTCATCTTGGTCGGTGCGCACGAGCTGTGCCGGCGTCGCGTGCGGCCAGCCCGCGACGTAGCCGGTCACCTCGAACGGGATCGCGAAGCGACCGCGCGCGGTGCCGAGCGACAATGTGCCGGCATCCCTGACATTCACCAGACGGTCGTCGAGCGGCAGCCGCGGGTTCGAGGCGGCGCGATAGGCGGCACGGTCGCGCAGGCCGAGCGTGACGAGACGCGACGGCAGCCGGGTGGTCTTGCGGATCGGGTCGTAGGCATGGCCGTGCAGCGCGACGAGGTTTGCGCCGATGCCTTTGGCCGCAGCGATCTCGTCGAGCATGTCCATCATCCGGGCATAGTCGGCGAAGGTCGCCTCGATCGCGTCCCGCGCCTCGGGGGAGAGGAGCAGACGGTAGCGAACAGCCTGATCGTACAAGCTTCCGGGCATGAGGAACATTAAAGCACAATTTATGTGCTTTAACAAGCCGCCCTCCGATCCCGGGACGCCGCATCTCTCCGTGACCATGCCAAACGCCATGCCCATGCCGATATGTCGCGCCGATGCTGGCCGGCGGTTTAAGGCCGGCGAACAATCTCTGGTGATCGTTAAGGGGGCTGGTAGCGGCGACGGCAAATGCACCGCAGTGACGTGTCGTGACGAAGACTTCGCCGCCTGCGTGCGGGCCTGTCTTGAGGGAAGCGCCGTCAGTCCAGCAACTCGCGGCATCCGAGATCGTCGAACGCAAGGAAGATGCGCTCGAGATTATTCCACCAGATCACCGGCGGGAGCTGGATCGCCCATTGCCAGACCGGCTGGGCGATGTGCCAGAGCACGGCGAGACGATAGTCCTGAGCAAGCGCCGCTCTGTCGTAACCGGTCACACCGCCTGCGACCAATGCCCGATGATAGCTGTCGAGCAGCGGCCGCTCGATCCGCTCGCGACGGTCGGGATAGACTTGCAGCGCGATCATGTAGGCGAGATCGTTCGCGGGCACGCCGATCCGCCACTGGTCGAAATCAAACGCGCGCACGTCGTCGCTGTCTACGCGGCCTTCGGCACCAGGAAATTCCAGACATGCGCGTCGCCGTGCAAAATGCTGAGGTTTCGCCGCGACAGATAGCGTTCCGAGAGCCGCGGCATCGCCGCCATCAGGCGTTCGTAGACCGCGCGCCGGTCCGCGCTCAGGCGGTCTCCCAACTGATCGGCGAAGCGCTGATAGTGGCCGGCAAAGGTCCTGCTGCGCTCGGCCCGCTCGTCCGCGGTCGCGAAGCTGCCGATGGAAAGGCCGAGCCGCGGATCGTCCCACCACGCCGCATGCAGCCGCGCCAGCGCCCGCACGATCCCCTCGGCCTGTTGCAGAGCCGGTGGCACCGGCCATGGCGCCGCCGTCTGGTGCGTGTCGGTGAGATCCTCGAGCAGCAAGTGCCAGGTGAGCGCGGCTTCGTCCCACGCGCCGCCGTAACAGCCGGGCACCAGGCCCGTCGGCATGAGCGGCGCCAACTCTCTATAAAAGTTGACCTCGTGGCGCCCGCCCCGCCACAGCGTCTTGGCGAAGGCCGGCATCGGGATCTTCAGGATCAGCGCCTTCGGCGCATCCGGGGCAGCGCCGGCATAGGACAAACCAAGGCGGATGATGCGCGACAACAGCATCGGCCGGTCGCTGATCACGGCAACGTCCGAGACCGCGCCGGACTCGAGCACACCCGCCTCGCGCATCGTCGCCGTCAACGCGGCAGGCTCGGCAACTGACGGCAAGTCGGTGGAGGAC
Source organism: Bradyrhizobium oligotrophicum (assembly GCA_050641875.1). Taxonomy (GTDB): domain Bacteria; phylum Pseudomonadota; class Alphaproteobacteria; order Rhizobiales; family Xanthobacteraceae; genus Bradyrhizobium; species Bradyrhizobium oligotrophicum_B. The sequence continues at coordinate 2,455,750 of CP192619.1, read as the reverse complement.
ATGTGGGCGCCGTCCCTTCAGGGTTGCAGCTTGGCCCACACTAGCAGGGATATTCCGAAGCGCTACTTGATCGGCGCGCGCGGCAGCACCGCGTCGCCGATCTCCATCCGGTAGACGTGATCGAGCGAATACCATGGCGTTGTGACGTCGGGCTCGGTCGGGTGCGGCGTGTCGTGGCGAATGAAGTTGCCGAGCAGCGCGCGCGTCACGCCGAACTGCACATCGCTGTCGATGTGCGGGTCGTTGGGATCGTAGACCTGCGAGATCAGGACCTTGAAGCCTGGCTTGACGATCAGCGCATGCAGGTGCGCCGGGCGATAGGGATGCCGGCCCTGCGCCTTCAGCAGCCGACCGACCACGCCGTCGGTTGGAATCGGATAGCCGACCATCATCACCGAGCGAAACCAGAAGCGTCCGTCGGCATCGGTCAAGAGCTTGCCGCGCAGGTTCATGTCGGCCTGCTCAGGATCCTGGTTCTCGTAGTATCCCACAGGTGAAGCGTGCCAGACGTCGACCTCGGCGCCGGCGACCGGCGCGCCATCAGGATCGACCACGCGCCCGTTCACGAACAGCGCCGGGCCTGGCGTGGCCGAGCGCACGATCGAACCGCCATTCTCCGTGCGCGGCGAGTTCAGCCGCCAGAACGGGCCGAGCAGCGACTGCGCCGTCTCGGTGTTGCCGCCATCGCCATTGTTGAGCAGGCAGACCAGCGGCGAGACGCCGAGCGAGCCGGCCATCAGCACGACTTCGTTATGCGTGTCGTTGGTGCGCTGTCCGAGCTCGGCAATGATGGCGGCGGCTTCGCGAAATTCGGCCTCGGTCAGCCTGACATCGCGGACGAAGCCGTGCAGATGCTTGACCAGCGACACCATGATCTCGCGCAGCCGCGGGTTCTCGGTGCGCTCCATCACCGCCAGCACCGCCGGCGTGACATCCTGTTCGCGGGAGATGGTCATGGCCTGATCCCTCAGTATTCTCCGTCATTGCGAGCGAAGCGAAGCAATCCAGGGCTGCACGCGCGGATCTGGATTGCTTCGTCGCTTCGCTCCTCGCAATGACGGCGGAGCGTCAGTTGATCGTCTCGACCGCCAGCGCGACGCCCTGGCCGACGCCGACGCACATCGTGGCGAGCGCACGCTTGCCGCCGCGGACCTCGAGGCCGTGCACCGCGGTCATCGCGATGCGCGCGCCGCTCATGCCGAGCGGATGGCCGAGCGCGATGGCGCCGCCATGCGGGTTGACGAAATCGGCGTCCTCGGCGACGCCGAGCTGGCGCAGGCAGGCGATGCCCTGGGACGCGAACGCCTCGTTCAGCTCGATCAGGTCGAAATCGGTGATCTTGAGGCCCAGCCGCTCCATCAGCTTGCGCACCGCCGGCACCGGGCCGATGCCCATGATGCGCGGCGGCACGCCGGCCGAGGCGAGGCCGAGCACGCGCGCGCGGGCGTGAGGCCGTGCTTCTTCACCGCCGCTTCCGAGGCGAGAATCATGGCGGCGGCGCCGTCATTGACGCCCGAGGCATTGCCGGCGGTCACCGTGCCGGGATTGCGCACGATCGGCCTCAGCTTGGCGAGGCCTTCGAGCGTCGTTTCAGGCCGCGGATGCTCGTCCTTGTCGACCGTCACAGGGCCGGCCTTGCCGCCGGGCACCATGACCGGCGTGATCTCGGCGGCGAAATAGCCGGAGGCGATCGCCTTTCCGGCGCGCTGCTGGGAGCGGATCGCGAACGCGTCCTGATCGGCACGCGAGACCTGGAATTCCTCCGCGACGTTCTCGCCGGTCTCCGGCATCGAATCGACGCCATATTGCTGCTTCATCAGGGGATTGATGAAGCGCCAGCCGATCGTGGTGTCGAAGATCTCGGCCGAGCGCGAGAACGCCTCCGTCGCCTTGCCTTGCACGAACGGCGCGCGCGTCATGGATTCGACGCCGCCCGCGATCGCGAGATCGACCTCGCCGGCGCGGATCGCACGTCCCGCCGCACCGACCGCGTCGAGACCGGAGGCGCAGAGACGGTTCAAAGTCTGGCCGGGAATTGAATCCGGCAACCCCGCGAGCAGCAGCGCCATGCGCGCGACGTTGCGGTTGTCCTCGCCGGCCTGGTTGGCGCAGCCGAAGAACACCTCGTCGACGGCAGCCCAGTCGAGATTGGGATGCTTGGCCTTGAGCGCCTTGAGCGGGGTGGCCGCGAGATCGTCGGTCCGCACCTTGGCCAGCGCGCCGCCGAAGCGGCCGATCGGAGTCCGCACCGCATCACAAATGAACACGTCTCGCATCGCTCTCTCCCGAACTTTCGTGTTTCTGGTCAGAATTGACGGCGGTTTTAGGAGTGCCCCGGAGGCAGGTCAAATGACGGTGACGCGGGGTGGTATGCGCTGACAATCGTGCGCGCGCCGTCTCCGCACGACCGGCGCGCTCCCTCCCCCGCCTGCGGGGAGGGTTGGGGTGGGGGCAGCCCCAAGCGAGATCTGCCGTGCGGAGAGACTTCCCCCACCCGCATCCATCTTCGATGCGATGCGACCTCCCCGCACGCGGGGGAGGTGAACGACACCCATCGTGGAAAACCGGGACATCGGCGGCAAAGCGGTAGGACCGTCCGGGCAAATTGGCTAGTTTCCGCGCCATGACGATCCAGCAGCCCATCTCCGCCCCGGTTCCGCCCGACGCCGCGCCCGCCGAGGCGCCGGCCAAGCTCACGCCGATGATGGAGCAGTATCTCGACATCAAGGCCGCGCATCCGGGGCTGATGCTGTTCTACCGGATGGGCGACTTCTACGAGCTGTTCTTCGAGGACGCCGAGGTCGCGTCGAAGGCGCTCGGCATCGTGCTCACCAAGCGCGGCAAGCATTTGGGCCAGGACATCCCGATGTGCGGCGTGCCGGTCGAGCGCTCCGAGGACTATCTGCATCGCCTGATCGCGCAAGGCATCCGTGTCGCGGTCTGCGAGCAGATGGAGGATCCCGCGGCGGCGCGGGCGCGCGGCAACAAGAGCGTGGTCAAGCGCGGCGTGGTGCGCGTGGTGACGCCGGGTACCTTGACGGAAGACAATCTGCTCGATGCCCGCGCCAACAACTATCTGCTGGCGATCGCGCGCAGCCGCGGCTCGTCCGGCGGCGACCGGCTCGGGCTCGCCTGGATCGACATCTCGACTTCCGACTTCATCGTCACCGAATGCGCCTTCGCCGAGCTGACCGCGACGCTCGCCCGGATCAATCCGAACGAGGTGATCGTCTCCGACGCGCTGTACTCCGACGTCGCGTTCGAGCCGGTGCTGCGCGAGCTCGCCGCGGTGACGCCGCTGACCCGCGACGTGTTCGACGGCGCCACCGCCGAGCGGCGGCTGTGCGACTATTTCGCGGTCGCCACCATGGACGGGCTGGCGGTGCTGTCGCGGCTGGAGGCGACCGCGGCCGCCGCCTGCGTCACCTATGTCGAGCGCACGCAGGTGGGCCAGCGCCCGCCGCTGGCGCCGCCGGCGCGCGAGGCGACCGGCAGCACGATGGCGATCGACCCGGCGACGCGCGCCAATCTCGAACTGACGCGCACGCTCGCGGGCGAACGCCGCGGCTCGCTGCTCGACGCCATCGACTGCACGATGACCTCGGCCGGTTCGCGGCTCTTGGCACAGCGGCTCGCCGCACCGCTGACGGAGCCCGCGCAGATCGGCCGCCGGCTCGATGCGGTCAACGTCTTCGTCGCCGACAGCGCCGCGCGCGAGGACATCCGCTCCATCCTGCGCAGCGCACCCGACATGACCCGCGCGATGGCGCGGCTGTCGGTCGGCCGCGGCGGCCCACGCGATCTCGCCGCTCTGCGTGACGGCATCCTTGCGGCCGACCAGGCGCTGGCGCGGCTATCGGCGCTCGACCAGCCGCCGCAGGAGGTCGCGTCGGTGATGTCCGCGCTGGCGCGGCCGGCGCGCGCGCTCGCCGACGAATTTGCCCGCGCGCTCGACGAGCAGCTGCCGCTGATCAAGCGCGACGGCGGCTTCGTCCGATCAGGCTATGACGCGACGCTCGACGAGACGCGCAATCTGCGCGACGCCTCGCGCCTCGTCGTGGCGTCGATGCAGGCGCGCTATGCCGACCAGACCGGCGTCAAGGCGCTCAAGATCCGGCACAACAACGTGCTCGGCTATTTCGTCGAGGTCACCGCGCAGCACGGCGACAGACTGATGTCGGCGCCGTTGAACGCGACCTTCATCCATCGCCAGACGCTCGCGGGCCAGGTGCGTTTCACGACGTCGGAGCTTGGCGAGATCGAGGCCAAGATCGCCAATGCCGGCGAACGCGCGCTCAATCTCGAGCTGGAGGTCTTCGACCGGCTGTGCGCACAGGCGCTCGCGATCGGCGACGATCTGCGTGCAGCCGCGCACGGCTTCGCGATGCTCGACGTCGCCACCGCGCTCGCCAAGCTCGCGGTCGACGACAACTACGTCCGCCCCGAGGTTGACGGCTCGCTCGGCTTCGCCATCGAGGGCGGCCGCCATCCGGTGGTCGAGCAGGCGCTGAAGCGCGAGGGCCAGCCGTTCATCGCCAATTCGTGTGATCTGTCGCCGACGCCGGGGCACAAGAGCGGCCAGCTCTGGCTGCTGACCGGTCCGAACATGGCCGGCAAATCGACCTTCCTGCGCCAGAACGCGCTCATTGCTTTGCTGGCCCAAATTGGCTCGTTCGTGCCGGCGAACCGGGCCCGCATCGGCATCGTCGACCGGCTGTTCTCGCGCGTCGGCGCCGCCGATGATCTGGCGCGCGGACGCTCGACCTTCATGGTCGAGATGGTCGAGACCGCGGCGATCCTCAACCAGGCCGGTGAGCGCGCGCTCGTCATCCTCGACGAGATCGGCAGGGGCACCGCGACCTTCGACGGTCTCTCGATCGCCTGGGCGGCGATCGAGCATCTGCACGAAAGCAACCGCTGCCGCACGCTGTTCGCGACGCACTATCACGAGCTGACGGCACTCGCCGCGAAGCTGCCACGGCTGTTCAACGCCACGGTCCGGGTCAAGGAATGGCAGGGCGACGTGGTGTTCCTGCACGAGGTGCTGCCGGGCTCCGCCGACCGCTCCTACGGCATCCAGGTCGCCAAGCTCGCCGGCCTGCCGCCGGCGGTGATCAGCCGCGCCAAATCGGTGCTCGCGAAGCTGGAGGCCCAGGACCGCGGCCAGAGCGCGCGTGCCCTGGTCGACGACCTGCCGCTGTTCGCGGTGCCATCGCGCGCGGCCGTGGAGCCTGCGATGTCGAAGGAGGCGGAAGAGCTGATCGCCGCGGTGAAGGCGCTGCATCCGGACGAGATGACGCCGCGCGAGGCGATGGACGCGCTGTATCGGCTGAAGGCGAAGCTTGCGACGAAGTAATCGCCTTGCATCGTTCCGGGGCGCAGCAGAGCGAACCGAGAACGCCCCTGAAGATGTCGAGCCGGCTCGCCGACAACACCCGTCATTGCGAGCGAAGCGAAGCAATCCAGAGTCCCACCCGAGCCCCGGATTGCTTCGCTTCGCTCGCAATGACGGTGGAGAGAGCTAGCGGGTGACGGCCGCCTTCCTTCGCCCCAGCCACCACAGGCCGAGATTCCAGCCGACGCAGGTCGCGAGCGCACCGCTCAATCCCACTGCAGCGCCGAGGTGCAGGCTGCCGAGATGCAGCACCACGACGGCGAGCGAGAAGCCGATCAGGCCCCAGGCGCCGTTGGCCATGACGGCGGCGGTCGCGGGTCCGCCGATGCGCGGCTGCAGGATCAGCATCATCGAGGTGAAGACGATCGGAAACAGCGCCAGGATGCCGGACACGCTGGGGCCGGCCCAGCCCGAGACCGAGGTGACGGTGGCGACGAGCGTTGCCACCAGCGAAGCGCGCAGCGGCACGTCGTACCAGCGCGGGGTGATCAGCGGCATCTTGGCATGGCGATAGCGCTGCAACAGCGGCAGGCAGATCGCGAAAGTGATGATGTTGACGACGATGCCCATCGCCAGCGTCCACTGCACGCTCTTGATCAGCGTGGCCAGACCCAGCCACACCGCAACCGCGGTGGCGCTCGCCACCAGCACGCCGTGGCGCTGCGCCAGCACGGCATAGGCGAGGCTGAGAAAGATCGTCGCGGCGTTGATCGGCAGGCTGGTCAGCGCGCCCTGCGCGATGAAGGCCGCGTCGTGATCGAGCGCCAGGAACACATAGGTCGGCCCCGCCGAGATCGGCAGGGTCGCGACCAGCGCGCCGATCACAGGACCCGTGCGCTCGGCGATCATCGATGCCGACACCACGAACGACGCCGCAATCGCCATGCGCAAGCCGAGCAGCAGCAGGAAGGAGGGATCAAGGGACATCAGCTCACGCGGCGCTGGCGGTGTGCACCCTCCCCGCCTGCGGAGGAGGGCTGGGGTGGGGGCGCGGCTCGGGTGGTGATCGACGAGTGGGCCGTGTGGAGAGAATTCCCCCACCCGCCTCGCATTTGCGATGCGAGGCGACCTCCCCGCACGCGGGGGAGGCGCAGACCGAGCAAGCCTCAACAGCCTGTCACCATCAGCAGCAAGGCGACGCGGACATCACACCCGCTTCAGGCTCACCGACACTTTCGGACCGTTCTTGATGGTCTGATAGACCACGCAGTAGCGCTCGGTGAGCTTGAGCAGGAGGTCGAGCTTGTCCTGCGGGGCGTCGGTGTCGACCTCGAAGCGCAGACGGATTTCCTGGAAGCCGACCGGGGCCTCCTTGTCGACGCCGAGCGTGCCGCGGAAATCGAGATCGCCTTCGGCCAGCACCAATCCGCTCTTCAACGGCACCTCGACCGCGGTCGCGACCGATTTCAGGGTGACGCCGGCGCAGGCGACCAGCGCCTCCAGCAGCATGTCGCCCGAGCACAGCTCGAGCCCCGATCCGCCGGTTCCCGGATGCAGGCCGGCGACCGCCATCGCACGCCCGGTCTCGAGCTTGCAAGTCAGGCCCTCACCTCCGACCTCGCCCTTGGCCTTCAAGGTGATCACGGCGGCGGAGGGGTCGGCCTTGTAGCGTTCCTTGAACGGCGCCTGCATGGCGCGCAGCTCGGCAGCATCCATTGTCGTTCTCTCCCGGATTCATTTCGGACGAGATGTACCGGGCGACGGCGCCGCTGTCACCACCACGGGCCGCCGCCGGGCTCACGCCTGCCCCGCGTGTCCGGCATCGTCCGGTCCAGCGCGGTCAGCACGTGGCGCTTGAACTGGTCGAACAAGGGCGCGTTGCGGTCGCGCGGCCGCGAGAGATTGATGGTGATCACCTCGAACAGCCGGCCGGGATGCGGCCGCTTCACCAGCACGCGGTCGGCCAGCACGACAGCTCCCTTGACGTCGTGCGAGGCGGCCCAGAGGTCGAGCAGATGCCCCCTGCAGGTCCTTGCACGCGAAGGCATCGCGCGCCGAGAACGGTTCGCCGACCAAGAGCACGCGGGCGCTGCGGATTTCCTTTACCGGCTCGGCCGCGCGTGCAGCGCCGCATCCCAGTAGAACCACGGCCGCAACCGCAGCAAATCCGCGCCTCGACGATCAGCCTTCCTCACTGCTCCGACGTCTCGGAAATATTAATTTTACTTCAATGAGTTACGCGGGCGATGCGCCAGAACTGCTCTTCCTTTCGACGACACCGTTCAGAACGATCATCATGCCGTGAGCACCGATGACAGCATGGATCGATTGTTGCATTGGAAGTTTCGTGACAGCACAGGCCTTGTTCGATATCCGGTTGCATCCATGGACAGCGTCGCCCCCAATCCCACCCTGATGGCCTTTCCGATTTCGACAGCGCCGGCATCGCGGCTGCGGTCGACGCGCTGGCCGCGCAGCATTCGGGACGCGAGGACATGTTCCGCGCCGCCGTGGTGCAATTCCTCAAGGCCGAGCTGGTCAAGGCGCGCGAGGCGGCCCAGGCGCAACTGTTGAAGGACCGCCACGGCCGGCGCTGCGCCGAGCAGCTCTGCTTCGTGCAGGACGAGATCATTCGAGATCCTCTACGCCGCGGCCACCCAGCACCTCTATCGCTCGCAGGTGCCGAGCGGCGCCGAGCGCATGGCGGTGGTCGCCACCGGCGGCTATGGCCGCGGCCTGATGGCGCCGGAGTCCGACATCGATCTCTTGTTCATCCTGCCCTACAAGCAGACCGCCTGGGGCGAGCAGGTCGCCGAGGCCATCCTGTACTCGCTGTGGGACATGGGGCTGAAGGTCGGCCATGCCACCCGCTCGGTCGACGAGTCGATCCGTCAGGCGCGCGGCGACATGACGATCCGCACCGCCATCCTGGAGACGCGCTATCTCGCCGGCGACCGGCCGCTCTATGACGAGCTGGTCGCGCGCTTCGACACCGAGGTCGTCCAGGGCACCGCCGCCGAGTTCGTGGCCGCCAAGCTCGCCGAGCGCGAGGAGCGGCATCGCCGCGGCGGCCAGTCGCGCTATCTCGTCGAGCCCAACGTCAAGGACGGCAAGGGCGGTCTGCGCGACCTGCACACGCTGTTCTGGATCGCCAAATACGTCTACCGCGTGCGCGAGACCGCCGAGCTGGTCGAGCGCGGCGTGTTCGACGCGCATGAATACCGCACCTTCCGGCGCTGCGCCGACTTCCTGTGGTCGGTGCGCTGCAATTTGCACTTCGTCAGCGGGCGTCCGGAAGAACGGCTGTCGTTCGACCTGCAGCGCGAGATCGCGGTGCGGCTGGGCTACACCAGCCATCCCGGCATGCAGGATGTCGAGCGCTTCATGAAGCACTACTTCCTGGTCGCCAAGGAGGTCGGCAATCTCACCGCCATCCTGTGCGCCAAGCTCGAGGACCAGCAGGCCAAGCCGGCGCCGGTGCTGAGCCGGATGATCTCGCGCCTGACCACCGGCTCCACCTGGCGGCGCGTGCCGGAGAGCGACGACTTCATCGTCGACAACAACCGCATCAACCTCGCCGCGCCCGACGTCTTCAAGCACGATCCGGTCAATCTGATCCGCATCTTCCGGCTGGCGCAGAAGAACAACCTCGCCTTCCATCCCGATGCGATGCGCGCGGTCACGCGCTCCTTGAACCTGATCAACACCGAGCTGCGCGACGATCCCGAGGCCAACCGGCTGTTCATGGAGATCCTGACCTCCAATGATGCCGAGGTCGTGCTGCGGCGGATGAACGAGACCGGCGTGCTCGGCCACTTCATTCGCGCCTTCGGCCGCATCGTCTCGATGATGCAGTTCAACATGTATCATCACTACACGGTCGACGAGCACCTGATCCGCTGCATTGGTTTCCTGCAGGAGATCGAGCGCGGCGGCATCGACGAGTTCACCCTGGCCTCCGACCTGATGCGCAAGATCCGGCCGGAGCACCGCGCCGTCATCTACATCACCGTGCTGCTGCACGACGTTGCCAAGGGGCGGCCCGAGGACCATTCCATCGCCGGCGCCAAGATCGCGCGCCGGCTGTGCCCGCGGCTCGGCTTCAATAATGCCGACACCGAACTGGTCGCCTGGCTGATCGAGGAGCATCTGACGATGTCGACGGTGGCGCAGTCGCGCGACCTGTCGGACCGCAAGACGATCGAGAATTTCGCCGCCGTGGTGCAGTCCGTCGAGCAGATGAAGCTGCTGACCATCCTGACCACCGCCGACATCCGCGGCGTCGGCCCCGGCGTCTGGAACGGCTGGAAGGCGCAGCTCCTGCGTACGCTGTATTACGAGACCGAGCCGGTGCTGACCGGCGGCTTCTCCGAGGTCAACCGCGCCAAGCGCATCACCGCGGCGCAGGCCGAATTCCGCAACTCCTTCACCGACTGGCCCGAGGACGAGCTCAACACCTATATCGGCCGGCATTATCCGGCCTACTGGCTCAAGGTCGAGCTGCCGCGCAAGATCCGCCATGCCCGCTTCGTGCGATCGAGCGAGGATGCGGGACACAAGCTCGCGATCAATGTCGGCTTCGATCCGGCGCGCGGCGTCACCGAGCTGACGATCTTCGCGATGGACCATCCCTGGCTGCTGTCGATCATCGCCGGCGCCTGCGCCTCGGCCGGCGCCAACATCGTCGACGCCCAGATCTACACCACGACCGACGGGCGCGCGCTCGATACCATCGCGATCTCCCGCGAGTATGAGCGCGATGAGGACGAGGGCCGGCGTGCGACCCGGATCGGCGAGACCATCGAGCAGGTGCTGGAGGGCAAGCTGCGGCTGCCCGACGCGGTGGCGCGGCGGACCACGCGCGGCAAACAGCACAAGGCATTCTCGGTCGAGCCGGAGGTCACCATCAACAACCAATGGTCGGAGCTCTATACCGTGATCGAGGTCTCCGGCCTCGACCGCCCCGGCCTGCTCTACGAGCTGACGACGGCGATCTCGAAGCTGAATCTCAACATCGCCTCGGCCCATGTCGCGACTTTCGGCGAACGCGCCCGCGATGTGTTCTACGTCACCGACCTCCTGGGCGCGCAGATCAACGCGCCGACCCGGCAGGCCGCGATCAAGAGCGCGCTGCTGCATCTGCTGGCGAACGACGACGCGGCCGCTCAACCGGCGGCATGAGCGAGCGCGGTACGGCATTCAGCCGCTCGGGGTCAATTTGATCGAGGGGACCGGCATCACCGCCGGTCCTGGCAGGCTTGGGGGAGCCGAACCATGACACTGATTGCAAACGTCGTCGTCGGACTGATCGGCCTGCTGCACGTCTACATTCTCGTGCTCGAGATGTTTCTTTGGACCAAGCCGGCTGGCTTGCGGGCGTTCAACAACACGCAGGAGCGCGCGGAGCAGACCAAGGTGCTCGGCGCCAATCAGGGCCTCTACAACGGCTTCCTCGCCGCCGGCCTGTTCTGGGGCCTGGCGCATCCGACGCCAGCGTTCGGCTTCCAGATCAAGGTCTTCTTCCTGCTCTGCGTGCTGGTCGCCGGCCTCTACGGCGCGGCCACCGCGAGCCGCAGGATCCTGTTCATCCAGAGCGTGCCGGCCACGATCGGCTTGATCCTGGTCTGGCTGGCGGGCTGAGCCATCGAGTCTGCGGCCGTCCTTCGAGACGCCCGCCTGCGGCGGGCTCCTCCGGACGAGGACTGCATTCGCTGCACGATCTCCACCCTCTCCATGAGCACGCCGACGGCGTGGTGATGGAGAGGGTGGAGCGGCCGCTCCGCCGCCTGATCCTCATGGTGAGGAGCGCCGCCTGGCGGCGCGTCTCGAACCATGAGGCCCCGGTGCTGCGGCTTGGTGGCCTCCGCCCGGCGGAACCGCAGCACCCGCGCTCCCCTCGCCTTGCGTCCGCCACCCCCTTCCTCCACACTACCCCCAGCGATGGCGCCCGTCCGGGCAGACCAGCCGCATAACAAATCAGGAGGAACGATAGACCCCATGCGACAGGGATATTTGCGTCTTGCAGGGGCGGCCGCCTTGGCCGTCACCCTCTCCGTCACGTCAGCCTCGGCCCAGAAGAAGTACGATCCCGGCGCCTCCGATACCGAGATCAAGATCGGCCAGACGGTACCGTTCTCGGGTCCGGCATCCGCCTACGCTTCCATCGGGAAGACGCAGGCTGCCTATTTCAACATGATCAACGATCAGGGCGGCATCAACGGCCGCAAGATCAAGCTGATCCAGTACGACGACGCCTATTCGCCGCCGAAGGCCGTCGAACAGGTCCGCAAGCTGGTCGAGGACGACGGAGTTCTGCTCACGTTCCAGATCATCGGCACGCCGTCGAACGCGGCCGTGCAGAAATACCTCAATGCCAAGAAGGTGCCGCAACTGTTCGCCGCGACCGGGGCGACAAAGTTCACCGATCCGAAGAACTTCCCCTGGACCATGGGATACAATCCCAACTACTTCACCGAAGGCCGGATCTACGGCCAGTATATTCTGAAGGAGCATCCCAACGCCAAGGTCGGCGTGCTCTATCAGAATGACGATCTCGGCAAGGACTACCTGAACGGCATCAAGGCCGGCCTCGGCGACAAGGCGTCGACGATGATCGTGTCCGAAGCCTCTTACGAGGTCTCCGATCCGACGATCGACTCGCAGATCCTGAAGATCAAGTCGGCGGGGGCGGACCTGTTGTTCTCGGCCGCGACGCCGAAGCAGGCCGCGCAGGCGATCAAGAAGCTCCATGAGCTCGATTGGCACCCCGTGCACATTGTCGACATCAACGCGACCTCGGTCGGCGCGGTCATGCAGCCTGCGGGCCTCGACGCCGCCAAGGGCGTCATCTCCGTCAACTACGGCAAGGACCCGCTCGACCCGCAGTGGAAGGACGATCCGGGCCTGAAGCGCTATTTCGATTTCATGGCCAAGTATTATCCCGAGGGTGACAAGAACTCGAACTTCAACACCTACGGCTATTCGACCGCACAGCTCCTGGTCACCGTGCTGCAGATGTGCGGCGACAACCTGACGCACGAGAACGTCATGAAGCAGGCGGCGTCGCTGAAGGATGTGACCGGCGACTTCTCGCTGCCGGGCATGAAGATCAACACCTCCCCGACCGACTATCGCGTCAACAAGCAACTGCAGATGATGAAGTTCAACGGCGAGCGCTGGGAGCTGTTCGGCCCGATCCTGGAGGACAAGGGCGCGGCCGGTTAGTCCCACTCACCGTCGTTCCGGGGCGTTGCGCCAGCGACGAACCCGGAACCTCGAGATTCCGGGTTCGCTGCTGCGCAGCGCCCCGGAATGACGAGATCAAAACCGAAGGTACGGGGCTGCGCGATGGCGCGGCCCCGCTTTGCATTGCGGCATCGAATGCGCCCGTTCGCCGCTCCCTGAAGCGCTGCCCTGGCGACTTGCTTCCTCCACGCCGCGGGGTAAGCCACGCTGCTTCCGCAAACACCGATGTCATGCCCCGCGCAGGCGGGGCATCCAGTACGCCGCGGCTTCTCGACTGATTAAAACCGTCTCGGAATACTAACGGAGCCTGTCATCGGGCGGCGCGTACGCGCAGCCCAGGTGGCGGGTGACGAAACCGGCTGTTGAAGCCAAGACTGGCTACTCGCGCATCTCCCTCTGCTTCACGACGCGGTCGATCAGGCCCCATTGCTGGGCTTCCTCCGCGGTCATGAAATGATCGCGATCCAGGGTGCGCTCGACGTCCTCATAGCTGCGCCCGCAATGCTCGGCGTAGAGCCTGATCATGCGGTGCTTGGTCTGCTCCATCTCCCTGGCGTGGATCATGATATCGGACGCCTGTCCCTGAAAGCCGCCGAGCGGTTGATGGACGTGAAGGCTCGCATTGGGCAGCGCCGTCCGCTCGCCCGGCTCCCCGCCATCAGCAGGAACGACCCCATCGAGCGCGCCGTTCCCATGCACAGCGTGTGCACCGGCGCCTTGACGAATTGCATCGTGTCGTACATCGCCAGCCCGCTGGTGACCACGCCGCCGGGCGAATTGATGTAGAGATGGATCGGCCGCTTTGGGTTCTCCGCCTCGAGGAAAAGCAGTTGCGCGCAGACCAGGGCGGAGACCGTATCGTTGACCTCGCCGTTGAGGAAGACGATCCGTTCGCGCAGCAGCCGCGAATAGATGTCGAAGGATCGCTCTCCCCGGCTCGACTGCTCGATGACCATAGGGACGAGTTGCATCGTGTCGCGCATGCGCGAGCTCCCGGTTTCAGTGAGGTGTTGGTGAATTGCAGCGTCAGGCCGCGCGCATCAGGCTGCGCCTGTTGCTGTTCGCCGCGGACGGCGTCCACTGCATCAGCGTCGTGGCGACCAAGCCGTGAATGATTCTGAGCCTGGTGCCGCCCTCGGCATTGGGCATGACCTGGAACGTCACGATGCTCTCCAGGTACGGCGGTTCGTGGTCGCGCATCCGGTAGCGGACTTCTTCGCCCGGCGTCGCGGAGATTGGCGCAGCATCGGCGAGGTCGCCGCGCGGCAGCCAGCTCTCGCGCAGCGCAGGAATGCTGATGGCACGCCAGACCTTCTCCGGCGGCGCGTCCAATTCGTAGTCGAGCACGAGATCGTCGCCCTGCCGGTCAGCCTTGGAGTCGGTCATTGGTCCATGTCCTTCAGCAGGGTTTTCAACGCATCGACACGTGACGGCCAGTAGGCCCGATACTTCGAAAGCCAGCGCGCGATCAGCGCCAGTCCATTCGGATCGACCTCGTAGTTGACGAAACGACCCTGCCGTTCTTCGCGCACCAGGCCCGCGTTTCTGAGAACCGCGAGGTGCTGGGACATCGCCGGCTGACTGATCGTCAAACCTTCGCGAAGGGCGCTGGCATTCATGCCGCCGGCCGCCAGCTTCTCGAAGATCGCGTATCGCGTCGGATCGGCCAGGGCCTTGAAGATGTCACTCTCGATCATGGCAACACATAAGCACAAACTTATGTGTTGCGCAAGCCTGCTCTCGGGGCCAAGCGGTGCCGCAAGTCATTCCAGAGATCGCGAACACCGACTGAAGTCCGCTGGAAAAGAAGTTGTCGCAAAGCCCAGGGCTGCGCTCCCTCCCCACAAGGGGGAGAACGCACCTTTTGCTTGGCGCCCGCCGTGTCAAACCAGCAAGAGCACGGTGGCTACGCCGTCGGCACCTCGCCAAAGTTCTTCCCCACCGGCATCACCGCGTGACGGATCAGCCGCGAATCCTCCACCGCCGCTTGCCTGTGCTTCACCGCCTCGCGATAGACCGGATCCCGGATCATTTCGACGAACGCCTGCACGCTCGGATATTCCGCGATGAAGCAGTGGTCCCAGCGCTCCTCCTGCGGACCGATCAGCATCAGCTCGAAGCGGCCCTGCCAGACGATGCGGCCGCCGAGGCGCTCGAACACCGGTCCGCTCTCGCGGCCATAGGCGGCATAGGCTTCCGCGCCGCTGACCTTGCGTCCATCGGGATAGGCCGCGTCCTTGCGCAGCCGCACCAGGTTCAGCATGTGGATCGGACCCGGGCGGTCGTTCTCCCGGAACTGCGCGAACACCTCCTTGGTGGGATCGATATGGCCCATGAATTCCCTCGCCTGTTGTTGTTCACCTTGGCTTAACCATAACGCGGCGCTAGCGGCGCGAAACTCCTAATCGCGCGTTAAGCTCTTCCTAACTGCCCCTTAAACTCCGGACATTACCGTGGTCGGACGGCGGGGTCGCGGGCTCGGGTTGCGTATGGCGCGGGGACGGAAACAGGGCGGCGGACGCAAGGAGCCGCGATTCGGTCTTGCGGCCGCGATGGCCGATCTGCGCCTCGACCCCAAGGATCGCATCCCCTCCGACAACGCGCCCAAGAAGTCCGCTGCAAAGAAGAGGCCGGTCGAACCCGACGACGAGGTCGATGTCCCGGCGCGCGCGCCGAAAGCCACCCCACCGAAACCGAAGCCTGCCCGAGCCAAGTCACGCTGGGGATTGTCGATCGGGCGCATGTTCTACTGGGCGCTGGTCTGCGGCCTGTGGGGCGTGATCGCGCTGGTCGGCGTCGTGATCTGGGCCGGCGCGCATCTGCCGCCGATCCAGTCGCTGGAGATCCCGAAGCGCCCGCCGACGATCGAGATCGTGGGCTATGACGGCACCATGCTGGCGCAGCGCGGCGAGATGGCTGGCGCCAACGTCGCGCTGAAGGACCTGCCGCCCTATCTGCCGAAGGCCTTCATCGCCATCGAGGACCGCCGCTTCTACCAGCATTTCGGCATCGACCCGATCGGCATCGCCCGTGCCGTCGTCGCCAACATCCTGCATCGCGGCGTGTCGCAGGGCGGCTCGACCCTGACGCAGCAGCTCGCCAAGAACCTGTTCCTGACCCAGGAGCGCACGCTGGCGCGCAAGCTGCAGGAGGCGGAGCTGGCGCTGTGGCTGGAGCGCAAATATTCCAAGCGCGAGATCCTCGAGCTGTACCTCAACCGGGTCTATTTCGGCTCGGGCGCCTACGGCGTCGAGGCTGCCGCGCAGCGCTATTTCGGCAAGTCGGCGCGGCAGGTGACGATCGGCGAAGCCGCGATGCTCGCAGGTCTCGTCAAGTCGCCATCGCGGCTGGCGCCGAACCGCAACCCGGAGGGCGCGGCCAAGCGCGCGCAGACCGTGCTCGCGGCGATGGCCGACGCCAAGTTCATCACCGACGCGCAGGCCCAGGCGCAGATCGCGCATCCCTCCGTCGCGGTGAAGCCGGCCGGCGCCGGCACCATCAACTACGTCGCCGACTGGATCGGCGAGGTGCTGGACGACCTCGTCGGCCAGGTCGAGGAATCGATCGTGGTGGAGACCACGATCGATCCGAAGCTGCAGAGCGTCGCCGAGGCCGCGATCATCGACGAGCTCGCGGCCAAGAGCGTGAAATTCAACGTCAGCCAGGGCGCGCTGGTGGCGATGACGCCCGATGGCGCCGTGCGCGCGATGGTCGGCGGCCGCAACTACTCGGACAGCCAGTTCAACCGCGCCGTGACCGCCAAACGCCAGCCCGGCTCGGCGTTCAAGCCGTTCGTCTATCTCACCGCGATCGAGCAGGGCCTGACACCGGACACAATCCGCCAGGACGCGCCGCTCGATCTGAAGGGCTGGAAGCCCGAGAACTACACTCGCGAATATTTCGGCCCGGTGACGCTGACCCAGGCGCTGGCGATGTCGCTCAACACGGTCGCGGTGCGCGTCGGCCTCGAGGTCGGACCGAAGAACGTGGTGCGGACGGCACACCGGCTCGGCATCGCCTCCAAGCTCGATCCCAACCCCTCGATCGCGCTCGGCACCTCGGAGGTGTCGATGATCGAACTGGTCGGCGCCTACGCGCCGTTCTCCAATGGCGGCCTCGCCGTCTCGCCGCATGTGGTGACGCGGATCAGGACGCTCGACGGCAAGTTGCTGTACATGCGCCAGGCCGAGCAGCCGGTGCAGGTGATCGAGCCGCGCAATGCGGCGATGATGAACCAGATGATGCAGGAGACGCTGATCTCCGGTACCGCGAAGAAGGCGGAGATTCCGGGCTGGACCGCCGCCGGCAAGACCGGCACCAGCCAGGATTTCCGCGACGCCTGGTTCATCGGCTACACCGCGCACCTCGTCACGGGCGTGTGGCTCGGCAACGACGACAACTCGCCGACCAAGAAGGCGACCGGCGGCGGCCTGCCGGTCGAGGTCTGGACCCGCTTCATGCGCGCGGCGCATCAGGGCGTGCCGGTCGCGGCGCTGCCGAACGCGCAAGGCTCGGGACTGGTCCCGACCCTGGCGCAGATCGCCTCGCAGATCACGGCGCCATCGGCGCCGGCACCGAGCCCACGCCCGGCGCCGCCGAGCCGCAGCAACGCGCGGCCGGAAGCCGCCGCGGGTCTCGACGGCTGGCTGGTGGATCGATTGTTCGGTGGACGGCGCTGAGCTGGCGAAGGAGGGGTGAGAGGCGCATCCGCGATGGGGATGCGGCCCTTCTCAGCTCGCGGCGGCGGCTATAGGACGCGCTGCCGGCTCGGCGGGTGCCGCGCCGGACGCTTGGGCCAGTCTACGCCCGACCTGCCGCAGCATCAGGCTCGCCCGCAGCGCGCTGTAGTCCAGCAGCCAGCGGCTGAAGGCGCTGGCGGCCATCGGGCGCGCGAACAGGAAGCCCTGCATCGAGTCGCAGCCGAGCTCGGCCAGCAGCTTGCGCTGCGGCTCGGTCTCGACGCCCTCGGCGACCACGGCCACGTCGAGGCTCTGGCCGACGCGCACGACCGCGGTCACGATCGCCCGCGTGCCGCTGTCGTTCTCGAAATCGCGCATGAAGCTGCGATCGATCTTCAGTTCGTCGATTGGTAGCTGGGCCAGCCGGCTGAGGGCTCGAATAGCCGGTGCCGAAATCGTCCAGCGACAGGCCGACGCCCATGTTGCGCAGCTCGTTCATGGTCGCGATCACGGTGGCGCGCTCGTTGAGGATGACGCCCTCGGTGATCTCCAGCATCAACATCTTCGCCGGCAGGTCGTTGGCGGCCAGGATCTGCGCCACCATTGCCGCCAGGTTGACGTTCTGGAAGTTGATCGGCGACAGGTTCACCGAGATGCAGGGGATGTCGAGACCGGCACGCCGCCACGACGCCATCTGCTGGCAGGCGAGCTTGATCGACCACACGCCGATCTGCTCGATCAGGCCGCATTCCTCGGCAAGCGGAATGAACTTGGCGGGCGAGACCTCGCCGAGCACCGGGTCGTGCCAGCGCGCCAGCGCTTCCACGCCGTGGATCGCGCCGTCACGGGTGCGGATCTGCGGCTGATAGTGCAAGGTCAGAGCCTCGCTGGCGATCGCCTCGCGCAACGCGGTCGAATGCATCAGCCGTTCTTCGGCGAGCTTGTCGATGTCGGCGCTGAAGAAGCGATAGGTCGCCCGGCCGCCGCGCTTGGCCTTGTACATCGCCGCGTCGGCCTGCTTGATCAGGGTCTCGATGTCCGTGGCATTATCAGGATAGAGGCTGAGCCCCATGCTCGCCGACATCGGCACCTGGCGCTTGCCGATCGTCAGCGGCATCGCCAGCGCCGCGGTGATGCGCGCCGCCGCGAGCGAGGCTTCCAGGGCGTCGCGGTTCTGCAGCACGATCACGAACTCGTCGCCGCCGAGCCGGCCCAGCATGTCGCCGGGGCGGATCTGCGCCCGCAGGCGATTGGCGAAGCCGACCAGGAACTCGTCGCCGGCGGCATGGCCCAGCGTGTCGTTGACGTCCTTGAAATTGTCGGCGTCGAGGAAGGCCACGGCGACGTGTCCGCCTTCCGGACAGGCCTTGATGGCTTCGGCGATCAGCGACGGGATGCGGGCCCGGTTGGGCAGGCCCGTCAGCATGTCGTGATAAGCGACCTGCGAGATCGTCGAGCGAACCTCCTGGCGCTCGATGGCGAGCGCACCGAGCTGAACGCAGGCGGCGACGATCTGCTCGTGCCACGGGCTGGGTCCGCGGCATTCACGGAAATAGAAGGCAAAGGTGCCGATGACGCGGCCGTCCTTGCCCTTGATGGGCGACGACCAGCAGGCGCGCAGGCCGGCGGCGAGCGGGCCGGCCTTGTAGGGTTGCCAGCGCGGATCATGATCGATGTCGTGCGACAGCACCGGCTCGCAGAGATAGGCGGCGGTGCCGCAGGAGCCGACGTCCGGCCCGATCGCAACGCCGTCGAGGCTGGCCGAATAAGCGGGCGGCAGGCTGGGGCCGCCGAGCGGATGTACGTGCCCATCGGAATCGACGTGCAGGATCGAGCAGACGACGTCCGGAGCAAGCTCTTCGACCCGGCGGCAGAGCTGATCGGCGATGGTCGTGATCGAAACGTCCGACGCCAGCGACGCCATGATCAGCTGCTGCAGCGAGCGCAGCTGCTTGGTCTCCCGGATGTCCGTGAGCAGTCCGAACAGATATCTGACCTTGCCCCGGTTGGTCCGGTGCGCCTTGACATAGGCCGTCGTCCAGATCTCGCGGCCGTCCTTGTCGTAGACCAGCAAGTCCTCCTCGATGCCGCGGTCGTCCTCGAGGCATTGCCTCAGCCGGTCGACGATGGCGGGATCGGTGCAGGGGCCGACCAGCAACTCCTCGGCGCGGCGCCCGACCGCCTGTTCAGGCGTGTAGCCGAACAGGCTGGCAAAGGCGGCGTTGGTGTAGAGGACGTTGAGATCGCGATCGGTGACGATGACGGCCCGGTTGGTCCGATCGGCGACCGACGTCAGCAGCGCATTGCGCTCGCGCATGTCGACTTCGGTGGTCACGTCACGAATGAACAGCAGCGAACGGACCGGCTCATCCTCCCGGCCCGGCGGGAGCGCGCACAGCGACAGGCGGAGGCGGGTCCGCCCGCCATCGGCATGACGCATCGTGATTTCGCGGGCTTCGGACCGGTCCGCCTGCTGCTGCGCGTCGGTCGTCTCGGCGCGCGGAGGCGCCGCGATCAGATCCGCGGGCAGACCCAGGCTTTCGAGGTCGGCGCCGACCAGAGCGGCCGGATCACGCCGCAGCAGCACCGACGCCGCCTGATTGGCGTGCTGGACGTGGCCTTGCGCGTCGAGAAAGAGAATCGCCTCGGAGGCACCGTCGAGCGCGGCCGAGAGCAATTGTGGGGATGCGGCCGGTTGGAACTCGCTTGCAAGCATCGTTCGATTCGAGGCGCGCCGCACGTTTCGAGAGAAACGATTTGGCGCTTTGGTTGCAGCGAACGACCCGGCAGCTCGCTGGGACGTCACCTTGGGTTGATTGCGGTAAATCTGGCGAGCGCAGCGTTTACAGCCACGTTAAGGCGCCGCCGAATTGGGCAATATCCTGCGATTGCAGGCGAGAAGGCTTAAGAATTCGATAGTCCACGGGCGGGTTCTGCGTTCATCGATGCAGATTGGAACCCGACGAAGAAATGGCCCGGACCAGAAGGCCGGGCCATTGGGACTCACATCATCAAGAGGTCTTTCGTCGGGACCTCAGTCGTCGATGCCATAGCGATGCAGGTCGTTGCCGCAGGTGTCGAGCCACTTCTTGGCGCGATCGACCGAGGCGCAGATCCTGCCACACACCTTCCAGAACCGCGGCGAGTGGTTCATCTCGATCAGATGCGCGACCTCGTGCGCGGCGAGGTAATCGAGCACGAAGGGCGGCGCCAGGATCAGGCGCCACGAGAACGACAGCGAGCCGGCCGAGGTGCACGAGCCCCAGCGGCTCGACTGGTCGCGGATCGACAGCCGCTTGACCTTCACGCCAAGCTGCTCGGCATAGGCGTCGGCCGCCTTCTGCAGGTCACGGCGCGCCTCGCGCTTCAGGAAGTCGAGCACGCGGCGTTCGGTGTGCTCGATCCCGCCGGCCACGCAGAGGATCTTCTCGCCACTGTCTCGCGTCTCGGTCCACACCGTGCCGCGTTCGCCCGCGCGATGCACGATCTTGTGCGGCACGCCGCGAACCGGCACCAACGTGCCCGGCAGGAACGGCGCCGCCTTCGGCAGACGTCCGAGACGGGCCGCGATCCACGCGCCGTGACGCTGCGCGAAGTCTTTCGCCTCGATGATCGTGCCGCGCGGAGGCATCGTGAGGATCGCTTCGCGATCCGACGGATGAATTCTCAGGGTATAACGTCGCGCACGACGGTGACGCCGCAATCTAATCGAGTAGATTTGCGAGCCGTGCTTGACGAGAAGACGCGAGGGTTCGGCGGGCCGCCGATAAAGTAGCGCGCGAGTGGCCATTTCTGTCAGTCCGGGGGGTAAGAACTCGCCTGGATTTTGCCATATCCACCGCCAGGGAAAGCGCTCGGCGCAAAAACAAATCATTTGCCCAACATACAGGGGTTCGGACGGTTCCGCACCCCAGCAGTTGGGCCTCTCAAGCCCCCGAAAACATGAATTCAGATTCAAAAGCATCGCTCAAGTAGCGACGCCACATTCACTGCTTGAGTCAGTCCGGAATTCAGGTTTCCGACGTACCTTCAAGGAGTTACCGCGCAGCCGGATTCGGATGCGCGGTGAACGTTGTTGTCGCTTATTCAGCCGCAATGGCGAGCAGCGACTTCGGGTCCGCTGCCGACAGCATGAAATCGTTGATGCGCGGCACGATCTCCGACTTGAATCGCGAACCGTTGAACACGCCGTAATGACCGACACCCGGTTGCACGTAGTGAACCCGGCGGTGATCCGGGATCGACGAGCAGAGTCCGTGCGTCGCTTCGGTCTGACCGAGACCGGAGATGTCGTCCTTCTCACCTTCGACCGTCATCAAGGCCACGCGCGTGACCTTCGACGGATCGACCAGCGTGCCGCGATGGGTCATCTCGCCCTTCGGCAGCGCGTGCTTGATGAACACCGTCTCCACCGTCTGCAAATAATATTCCGCAGCCAGGTCCATGACGGCAAGATACTCGTCGTAGAAGTCGCGGTGCTTGTCGACCTGGTCGCCATCGCCCTTCACGAGGTTGGCGAACAGCGCCTTGTGGGCATCGACATGGCGATCGAGGTTCATGCTGATGAAGCCGTTCAGCTGCAGGAAGCCCGGATAGACGTCGCGCATCACGCCGGGATGCGGGAACGGCACCTTGGTGATGACGTGATTGCGGAACCAGTCGATGCCGCGCTCCTGGGCGAGATTGTTCACGCCGGTCGGATTGCGCCGCGTGTCGATCGGGCCGCCCATCAGGGTCATCGAGATCGGTGCGAACGGGTCGCGCTCGGCCTCCATGACCGACACCGCCGCCAGCACCGGCACCGCCGGCTGGCACACCGCCATGACGTGCATGTTGGTGCCGAGGAAGTGCAGCATCTCGATCACATAGTCGATGTAATCGTCGAGATCGAAGCGGCCTTCGGCCAGCGGGACCATCCGCGCGTCGGACCAGTCGGTGATGTAGACCTCGTGGGTCGGCAGGAACGCTTCCACCGTGCCGCGCAGCAGGGTCGCGTAATGGCCGGACATCGGCGCCACGATCAACAGCCGGGGCTGCGGCGCGCGCAAGGGACGGGTCAGCTTGCGATCGAAATAGAGCAGCCGGCAGAACGGCTTTTCCCAGATCGAGCGGACCTCGACGGGGGTCCGGATGCCGTTGACCTCGGTCTCGTCGAGGCCCCATTCGGGCTTGCCGTAGCGGCGCGTCGTGCGCTCGAACAATTCGCAGGCCGCCGCGATCGACTTGCCCATCTCGGTGTGCGCCCAGGGATTGAGCGGGTTCTGAAACAGGATCTTGGTGGCGTCGGTGACAGCGCGCGCCGGATTGAGCGAGGCATGCGCCATTTCGTACATCCAGTACATCGGCGTCGTAAGGACCGGACTGCCTTCCGACGCCAGGGGCGGTGCACCGCCAAACTCACCTATCGGCATTCTCGTTCAACCTCTCTGCAGCGCAGCATACTGCCGAATGCGTAATTAAGCGTCAATGCGGTGTTGTACGAGTTGATGCCTTAAAGCAGAGAAATGAGCCCGGAAATCCACGGGAAAAGCGCAATTATTCCCCTGCCGCCAGCAGCGAGCCGGCGCGCCGCGCGCTACGCAAAAGGGCAATGAATGCCGCAAACGACGCCAGCAGCAGGGCGGCATTGAGCCCGAGCGCGGTCAGCATCAGGTCCGATCGGAAGACGTGATCGGCCAGCAGCGCGCGCATGCCTTCGAACACGTAGGTCGGCGGCAGGGACCAGGCGACCAGTTGCAGCCAGTGCGGCAGCACCTGGACGGGATAGTACACACAGGCGAGCGGCATCAGCGCGAACATCAGCGTCCAGACGATGCTTTCGGCACCGAGCCCATTGCGCAGCACCAGCCCCGACACGAAGATGCCGACCGCCCAGGACGTGAAGATCAGGTTGCAGAAGAAGGCGATCAGCGGCAGGCCGAGGCTGTAGAAGTTGAAGTCGAAGAACCAGACCGCGATCAGGGTCATCGGGATGATGCCGATGGCCAGCCGGATCAGGCTCATCGTCATCAGCGCCAGCAGGAATTCGATCGGGGTCAGCGGGCTCATCATCAGGTTGCCGATGTTGCGCGCCCACATCTCCTCCAGGAAGGAGATCGAGAAGCCGAGCTGTCCGCGGAACAGGATGTCCCACAGGATCACCGCGCCGATCAGCGTGCCGCCGGCGCGGGCGAAGAAGCCGGCATTGGCGGTGATGTAGGTCTGCAGGAACCCCCAGGTAATGATCTGCAAGGTCGGCCAGTACATCAGCTCCAGCAGCCGCGGCCAGGACGACAGCAGCAGATACCAGTAGCGCAGGATCATCGCGCCGATCCGGTGCGGGGCGATGCGGAGCGAAAGATCGTTCATTGCGCCGCCTCCCGGTCGCGGCCGCGGGCGACGTCGAGAAACACCTCCTCGAGCGTCGAGCGATTGTAGCGCGCCATGATCTGCATCGGGCTGTCGTCGTCCTCGATGCGGCCGCGCTTCATGATGATGACGCGGTCGCACAGACGCTCGACCTCCAGCATGTTGTGGGAGGCGAGCAGGATGGTGGCGCCGCGGCGCTCGCGATAGCGATCGAGATGGCCGCGCACCCAGTCGGCCGTGTCGGGATCGAGCGAGGCCGTCGGCTCGTCCAGCAGCAGCAGCTCGGGATCGTTGATCAGCGCCTTCGCCAGCGCGACCCGCGTCTTCTGCCCGGCCGAGAGCTTGCCATTGGCACGATCGATGAAGTCGCTCAGGTCGAGCTGCTCTGCGAGCTCGGCGATCCGCTGCTTGAGGTGGTCCACCGCATAGAGCCGGCCGAAGATGGTGAGGTTCTGCCGCACCGTGAGGCGCATCGGCATGTCGACATAGGGGCTCTCGAAGTTCATCCGCCCCAGCACGGCAGCAGCCTCGTCCGGCATCCTGTGGCCGAGCACGGCGACCTCGCCCGAGGTCGGCTGCACCAGCCCCATGATCATGGCAATCGTCGTGGTCTTGCCTGCACCATTGCCGCCGAGCAGGCCGGTGATGCTGCCCCGGCGGATCGCAAAGGAGATGCCGTCGACGGCCGTCGTCGTCTTGTAGACCTTGGTCAGCCGCGACACGGCGATCGCGGGCGAAACCGAGCCGGAATCGGATGAGAGGGTCGGCACTGCGTCATCTTGCGTCATGGGAGGGGTTCATTGAGGCATTGTGCCGCAAACCGCAACAGGCCACCAACGGCCGCCCAGATTTGTCGCCGCGGCTGCGCGGCATTAGGTTCCCGTCATGACCGACGACGCCCTGATCATCGACACGCCCGACACCGACTATCGCCATCCGCGCCAGCGCGTCCGGCTCGACACCATCCTGCGGCTGCGCTGGCTGGCGGCGCTCGGTCAGTTGAGCGCGATCTTCATCGTGGTGCAGGGGCTGGAGTTCGACCTGCCGGTGGTGCCCTGTCTCGCGGTGATCAGCATCTCGGCGCTGCTCAATCTCGGCCTGCAGATCGCCTTCAACCCGATGCAGTTGTTGGAGCCGGCCCACGCCGGTGGCCTGCTCGCGCTCAACATCATCGAGCTGACGGTGCTGCTCTATCTCACGGGCGGGCTGGAGAATCCGTTTTCCTACATGTTCCTGGCGCCGGTGCTGATCTCGGCGACCGCCCTCCCGGTCCGCCTGACGATCATGCTCGGCCTGCTTGCCGTCGCCGGCGCAACCGCCTTGTTCTTCATGCACCTGCCGCTGCCGTGGGAAGGCGAGGAGCCGCTGATCTTCCCGCCGATCTATCTGTTCGGCGTCTGGCTTTCGATCGCGCTCGCGATCGGCGTCACCAGCCTCTATGCGTTCCAGGTGACCGAAGAGGCGCGGAAGCTGTCGGACGCGCTGGCGGCCACCGAGCTGGTGCTGGCGCGCGAGCAGCATCTCACCCAGCTCGACGGTCTCGCGGCAGCCGCCGCGCACGAGCTCGGCACCCCGCTCGCGACCATCGTGCTGATCTCGCGCGAGTTGGAGCGCGCCCTGCAGGACAACAGCCAGGTCACGTCCGACATCAAGACCCTGCGCGAGCAGGCGCAGCGCTGCCGCGACATTCTCGGCAAGATCACCCAGTTGTCCTCGATCGGATCGATGTACGACCGGATGAAGCTGTCGACCTTGATCGAGGAGACGGTCGCACCGCATCGCGACTTTGGCGTCGACATCAAGGTGCGCGTCGCGGTGGCCGCGGCCAAGGAGCCGGTCGGCTCGCGCAACCCCGCAATCCTCTATGGTGTCGGCAACATCCTGGAGAATGCCGTCGATTTCGCGCGCAATGCCGTCGAGGTGAACGCCTGGTGGAACAACGAGACGGTCGAGATCGTGGTGTCCGACGACGGCCCCGGCTTCGCGCCTGATATCCTGAAGCGGATCGGCGAGCCCTATCTGTCGCGGCGGCCCAGCGCCGAGGACGGCCCGGGAGGTAACCAGGGCGGCGGCCTCGGGCTCGGCGTGTTCATCGCCCGCACCCTGCTGGAGCGGACCGGAGCCAAGGTCTCGTTCAGCAATCGCACCTTCCCCGACCATGGCGCCGTGGTCCAGATCGTCTGGCCGCGGCGGCGCTTCGAGGCCAGCGAGGATGACGACGGCGAGGCGGAGCCGGAATGAAACCTCCGGGACAGCCGCCGCCGGCCCGGTTCCGGCATACGGCACACCCGCCCCCGCGCGGCGTCACGCCGCAGACTGCGGCAACCCGCGATCTTGGCAGCGCCGGCTCGGCAGACCATATGAAGACGCACAAGATCGTCTCACAACCATCGAGCCATCTTCTCAGGGATATGACCGTGGGCGCCATCGCCGAACTGACGAACCACCCGGACCGCTCTCTCCTCATCGTGGAGGACGACAAGCCGTTCCTGGAGCGCCTGTCGCGCGCCATGGAGACCCGCGGCTTCACGGTCACCTCCTGCGAAAGTGTCGCCGAAGGCATTTCACAGATCGGCAAGGCAGCGCCGGCCTTCGCCGTGGTCGACCTCCGGCTCGGCGACGGCAACGGCCTCGACGTGGTGTCGGCGCTGAAGCGCAAGCGTCCCGAAGCCCGCGCCATCGTGCTGACCGGCTACGGCAATATCGCCACCGCCGTGACGGCGGTGAAGATGGGCGCCGTCGACTATCTCGCCAAACCGGCCGATGCCGACGACGTCGTTGCGGCGCTGCTGTCGACCACCAGCGAAAAGTCCGAGCTGCCGCAGAATCCGATGTCGGCCGACCGTGTCCGCTGGGAGCACATCCAGCGCATCTACGAGATGTGCAACCGCAACGTCTCGGAAACGGCGCGCCGGCTCAACATGCACCGCCGCACCCTGCAGCGCATTCTCGCCAAGCGCGCACCGAAATAGGCCTTTCCGGCGTGGCCGCACTCAGTGCGACTTCACGAACGCCTGCAGCGCATGGAAGACGGTGCGCCGCGGGTTGCGGCTACACCAGTTGCGCATCCAGCTGTCGACCTCGGTCAGATCGAGCTTGATCTGCCGGCCCTCGTCGCCGCGGTCCGCGTTGATGGCGGAGACGTAGCCCATCATCCACTGCTGATACTTTGATATGGCGTTGACGTAGGGGCCGTCGGCATTGCTGATCGCCTTGTAGGTGCCCGGTGGCTGCTCCTCGGCGGCGGTAATGAAGCGCTCGCAGGAATCGGCGCCCACGCCCAGGACGTAGAACGCCACCTCCTCCGCGCGGACTCCGGTCGCGAAGAGCAGTGTCAACGCCAAGACCACCCGTCGCATCTGTTGTCCCTGTTCGCACCCCTGGGCTGGATACTGCTCTAGCCTTAAAAATGTTCCGGCATGTTGCGCCCTATGCGGGGCAATTGTCGGGCAGAGCCGGGGAAATTGCCAGGGAGGCACGGACCAGCTGTCGGGCGCGGGTGAATCCTGGGCCGGGAGGGGCAACGATGAGCGGGCTCGGGTCAGCTTTCCCCTGTCAAGCGGGAGAAATCAGCCAGGACGGCGGCGATCAGCTCCCGGTGCCTGGTATCCTGTTCCGCAAGACTCGCGGCATACATGTTCAGGAGGTAGCGCGCCTTCGCGGCGGCTTCCGGCCACGACGCAGCCGGGCTGTCGAGCAGGTGCTGCTCGAGCACAGCCTGCCGCTCGCGCAGCTCCCGCGCATGACTTTCGGCCTCCGCTAGCGCGCGACGCAGGTCCACGGCCTTCTGCGCGCTCATCCCGCGGTGCCTGTCGAGATCGAGCGGTTCGTCAGTCATCCGACGCACTCGCGTCGACACGCTGAGCATCTGCAAGATCGACCGAGCTGATGGAGACCATCTCGACGGCCGCAGAGTGCGAACCGGCAGCGGGCAGCATCATCATCGTCGCAACCCGGCGGTAGGCAGCAAAGGACAGTCCCTCGATCATTTCCTCGTCCGTGACCACCTCATAGGTGCCCTCCGGCAGGAGCCGCTCGATGCTTCTGATCCGAAACGGATGTTTGAAGGTGACGAATTCGCGCCGCGAGCGGATGCTCATCTGCGCCTACCTTTCGCAACAGCCCCTCGGTCGGCTGTCGCAACCTCGAGGTCTTTACCAAGCATGCGCCTTGCGGCCGGCAATAGCCACCGCTTTCTCATCAGCACGATGTGATGAGCGGCTGGGCCGTCATCGCACCGTGTCGCCGCGCTTTGGTGCTCGCTATTGCAGCCGCCAGGGTGTATTAATAGTGATCACCGCCATTCCGACGGCATTCACCGGTGACTGAGGGTCACGAGCGCTCCCGCCGCAAACCACGCGAGGGAAGCCAATGCCGCAGTTTCGTCTGAGCGAGTGGATCGTTCCCCCCATCATCGTGCCGCTTCTGCTGATCCTTCTCGCGCTCGCAACTGCCGCGCTGCATTCGTAGATCAGACCATCGTGCGCGCCCGTCGGCAGCCGGTGGACGACGGCCACCGGCCGATCGGCCGCGACGCCGCGCAGGCGGGATCGACGCGGCGCTTCGTCCGATGCGTTGAACCATCTCCAACCCGAGTCGAGGAGACCGACATGGCCAAAGGTCAGCAAAAAGGCAATCGCGAAGCCAAGAAGCCCAAGAAGGAGAAGCCCAAGAGCATCGCCGCAGCGCCGAGCCAGAAGACCGGAGCATGGCAGCCGGATTTTTCCAGCGACAAGAAGAAGCGCTAGGGGATTTCCGGCCCTCATCAGTCTGGATGGCTCTCCCACACGCAAGGCCGCGCGCGACGCGGTGACAATGCGGCCGTCCGTACTCGACAGCCCAAAGGATAAGACATGGCGCGCGAAACGATCTATTTCGTTCAAGCGTTCAGCGCCGGCCGGGGCGGACGCGCGAAAGCCGAGACGCCGATCGCCTGCAAAACGGAAGCGAGCGCGCTCCGGACTGCGGAACGACTGGTGTCGAGCAAGGCTGGCGTCGTCGCCTTCTCGTCCTCGGGCGATCCCGACATGGGTGACTATGATGATGAGCCGACGGTCTTCTTCCGCCACGGCGCGTTGCCGTCGGCTTTCGATTGAGATGCGCACCTCCTTTGTCGTCGGCTACGTTGCCGAGCGACGCCCCTTGGACGACGTCCGCCCTATCCGGCGGCGTCCTCCGAACCTGATCGGACACACACATGATTGAGTTTCCAAACCAAAGCCGTTCCTATGATCGCACGCGACGTGCCGTACGGTTCTGGGGCTATGACAGCGCGATGGAAGCGTCGTTCTTCGTCGACGAGGGCGCGTTGAGACGCCTTCAACCCGACACCCGCGCGGACGAGTCGGGCTTTCTGACCGCGTTCGATTCCAACCGCGAGCGCATCTGCGCCGCCGCCGCCAAGCTCTATGTCCGCGGCAGCCGCGGATCCTACGATCTCGTCGCCGCCAATTTTTGACGGCGACGCCTGCCGGCAATCGATCGGCCAGGCGGGTGGTGATGCATCGGCTCTCGGCGATGCTGATGTCGCTCATCTTGAGACTCATGACCTGACGGAGCCTCTGTCACCTGCCCAGGCGGGAACCCACTGTCCAGCGGGCCG
This sequence comes from Bradyrhizobium oligotrophicum, assembly GCA_050641875.1. GTDB lineage: Bacteria > Pseudomonadota > Alphaproteobacteria > Rhizobiales > Xanthobacteraceae > Bradyrhizobium > Bradyrhizobium oligotrophicum_B. The sequence goes on along the minus strand of CP192619.1, from coordinate 2,426,541 downwards.
CACTTGAGGCGTTTCTAGAGCTCCGCGTGGCCCTGCGGGTCGATCAGCCGGTTGATCCGCTGCGCCGCCGCGAGCCCGAAGCGCACCGTCATCAGCTTGCGCGTCGGCGCCGGCAATCTGTGCTCAGGCGCCTCGCAATGCAGGTGGGCGCCATAGGCATCGGCCACGATCAGGCCGGTGTCCTGCGGAAAGATCTCGCACGGCAGATCCTGCGTGAAGGCGAAGAACAGCCGGTCGCAATGGGCACGGTAGTCCTCCCATTTGTGATCCGCGCGCAGATCCTCGACCGACGACTTGATCTCGACGATCCAGATCTCGCCGCGCTCGTTCAGCGCCACCAGGTCGGCGCGACGGCCCGACGGCAGCGGCAGCTCGCTGATGGTGGCAAAGCCGAGCGAGCGCAGCAGGCGCGAGGTGCCGCGCGCGATCGCCAGCGCCGTCTCCGACTGGCGGCGGTCGATGGGAACGAGGCTGATCCTGGCGGCTGACGAGTCCATTCCCGCAGCATAGCCGATTCCAGGCGGCTCCCAAGCACGCTGATCAACGGGGAACCGGAACCTGACGCCGGCCTTCCGCTTAACAAGCGGCCGCCGGCAGGGCGGCGCAACGGGGCGCCGTGCATGATCGACGATCTCTGGTACAAGAACGCGGTGTTCTACTGCCTGTCGGTCGGCACCTATATGGACGCCGACGGCGACGGCATCGGTGATTTCAAGGGCTTGACGCGCCGGCTCGACTATCTGCACGGGCTCGGCATCACCGCGATCTGGCTGATGCCGTTCCAGCCGTCGCCGCAGCGCGACGGCGGCTACGACATCGCCGACTATTACGGCGTCGACCCGCGCCACGGCACGCTCGGCGATTTCGTCCAGTTCACTCATGGCTGCAAGCAGCGCGGCATACGGGTGATCATCGACCTCGTCGTCAACCACACCTCCGACCGGCATCCCTGGTTCATCGACGCCCGCAGTTCGAAGAGCGCGCGCTACCGCGACTGGTATCTCTGGTCGGAAAGGAAGCCAGCCAATGCCGACAAGGGCATGGTGTTTCCCGGCGTGCAGAAGTCGACCTGGACGCACGACAAGCAGGCGGGTGCCTGGTACTTTCACCGCTTCTACGACTTCCAGCCCGATCTCAACACCTCCAATCCCGAGGTGCAGGCCGAGATCCTGAAGATCATGGGATTCTGGATCCAGCTCGGCGTCTCCGGCTTCCGCATGGACGCGGTGCCGTTCGTGATCGCGACCAAGGGCGCCGATGTGAAGAAGCCGGTCGAGCAATACGACATGCTGCGGACCTTCCGCGAATTCCTGCAATGGCGCCAGGGCGAGGCGATCATCCTGGCCGAAGCCAACGTGCTGCCGGAAACCGACATGGAGTATTTCGGCGACGACGGCGACCGCATGCACATGATGTTCAACTTCCACGTCAACCAGCATCTGTTCTACGCGCTGGCGGCCTCCGATACGCGGCCGCTGGCGAAGGCGCTGCAAGCCACCAAGCCGCGGCCGGCCTCCGCGCAATGGGGCCTGTTCCTGCGCAACCACGACGAGCTCGATCTCGGGCGGCTGACGAAACAACAGCGCGCGGCGGTGTTTGCGGCGTTCGGGCCGGACAAGAGCATGCAGTTGTACGATCGCGGCATCCGGCGACGGCTGGCGCCGATGCTGGGCGGCGACCGCCGCCGCATCGAGCTCGCCTACAGCCTGATGTTCACCTTGCCCGGTACGCCCGTCATCCGCTATGGCGACGAGCTCGCGATGGGCGACGATCTCAGCCTGCCCGAACGCAATTGCGCGCGCACCCCGATGCAATGGTCGACCGAGCCGCATGGCGGCTTCACCAAGAGCGACACGCCGGCGTCTCCGGTGATCGATCACGGCCCCTACGGCTATGAGCACATCAACGCCGCCAGGCAGCGGCGTGATCCGAATTCGATGCTGAACTGGACCGAGCGCATCATCCGCATGCGCAAGGAGGTGCCGGAAGTCGGTTGGGGCGATTTCGAGGTGATCGCGACCAGAGACCCTGCCGTGCTGATCATGCGCTACGACTGGCGCAACAACTCGGTGCTGTTCGTGCACAATCTCGATGAGAAGCCGCGGGAGATCAGCTTCGATGCCGGTCTGCCGGACGAAGGGGGAAAGCTGCTGATCAACCTGCTGTCGGAGGATCACAGCCAGGCCGGTGACCGCGGCCGCCACACCCTGGTGCTCGAGCCCTACGGCTACCGCTGGTACCGCGTCGGCGGATTGGATTATCTGCTGCGGCGGAGCGATATCGAGACGGCGAGCCCAGGGAAGCGGGCGAAGAGGACGCAGCGGCAGTAGCGCTCGGCAACTCCGAGTGCCTATGAGTTGGCCGAACGCCTCCCCGCGCTCCGTGTCGTCCCGGCCAAGCCCGGCGTCGCGAAAGCGACGTTGGGCGCAGGGACGGGATGACGCCGTTGCCTCGAGACGGAATCGGCGACAAGGAAGCAGCTACGTCTTCCGCCCGATCACCACGCCCTCATTCCCCCGCAGATCGAGCGTGCCGTCGATGCGTTCGCCGTCGCGATCGAGCCAGGTCGAGAGCAGGATCTCGCCGGCAAGGCCGCTTGCTTGCCTGGTGATGGACACCGGCTCGCCGCCGAGATTGAGTGCGATGGTCAGCACCTCGCCGTCGCCTTCGCGGCGGTAGAGCAGGAGATCGCCTTGCGCCGCGACCGGCCGGTAGGAGCCGGTGACGAGCACGCGGTGCTGCTTCCGCAGACGAATGAGCGCGCGGGTGAGATTGAGGATCGAGCGCCGGTCTGCGGTCAGATTGACGACATTCTCATGCATGTAGTCATCCGCGACCGGCAGCCATGCCGTGGCCTGCGTGAAGCCGGCCTGCGGCAGCGCGCTCCATTGCATCGGGGTGCGGCAGCCGTCGCGGCCGACGCCGATGCCGGGCACGTTCTTCTCGAAGGGATCGCGCACCTGCTCCGGGCCGATGGCGACCTGATGCATGCCGATCTCGTCGCCGTAATACAGCGTCGGCGTGCCGCGCAAGGTCAGCAGCAGCATCGCCGCCACCCGCGCCTGCTCGGGCCCGACACGGCTCGCCACCCGGGGCCGGTCGTGATTGCCGAGCACCCAGTTGGGCCAGGCGCCCGGCGGCAGCGCGGCTTCGTAGTCGGCGATGATCCTCTCGATCTCGCGCGCATGCCAGGGCGCTGACAGCAGCGCGAAATTGAACGGCAGATGCGCGCCGCCGAGATCCTTGCCGTAATAGGTCATCAGCCGCTCCAGCGGCAGGTAGATCTCGCCGATCAGCACGCGGTGGTCGAACTCGTCGACCACCTGCCGCATCTCGGCGACGACCTCATGCACTTCCGGCTGGTCGGCGGAGTAGCGCGACAGGATCTGCTCATGCGGCGGCCTTCCGCCGTGATAGTCGGGATTGGCGGGGTTGTCGCGAAACGCGGCGTCCTTGATCAGGTGCCAGATCACGTCCACCCGAAAGCCGTCGACGCCCTTGCGCAGCCAGAACCGCATGACGTTATAGATCGCCGCCCGCACCCGCGGATTGCGCCAGTTCAGGTCCGGCTGCTGCGCGAGGAAAGCGTGATAGTAGTACTGTCCGGTCTGGGACTCGAACTGCCAGGCGCTGCCTCCGAACTCGGACAGCCAGTTGTTCGGCGGCCCGCCATCGGGGGCCGGATCGCGCCAGATGTACCAGTCGCGCTGCGGGTCGTCGCGCGAGCGGCATGCCTGCAGAAACCAGGGATGCTGATCGGAGGTGTGGTTCGGCACGAGATCGAGAATGACCTTGAGCCCGCCGTCATGCGCGGCCTTCACCAGCGCATCGAAATCCTCCATCGTGCCGAACAGGGGATCGATGCCGGTGTAGTCGGCGATGTCGTAGCCGAAATCGGCCATCGGCGAGGTGAAGATCGGCGACAGCCAGATCGCATCGACGCCGAGCGTCAGGAGATAGGGCAGGCGATGGATGATGCCGGTGAGGTCGCCGACCCCGTCGCCGTCGCTGTCCTGGAACGAGCGCGGATAGATCTGGTAGAAAATCCCCTCGCGCCACCAGGCGCCCTGCTCCGCCATGTCGACCGCCTTCTGCTCGCAACGTGCGGCCCAACGCAGGAACCGGCGGCAGGTTCACAAGCCCCTGCCTCGGTCGCCCTGGCCGGGACGTCGAGCCGCCGCCAGCAGGTGTTTTTCACTTGGCGCATTGCGAAAAATCGGCATGCTGGCGCCATGACTGAGCAGAACCAGACCAAGGCGAAGGCCGGCGCGATGATCGTGCCCGTGACGCCGTTCGAGCAGAACTGCACCATCCTGTGGTGCGAGACGACCAGGAAGGCGATCGTGATCGATCCCGGCGGCGACGTGCCGAACATCCAGGCAGCAATCGCGCAGGCCAATGTCACCGTGGAGAAGATCTGGCTGACGCATGGCCATATCGATCACGTCGGCGGCGCGGCCGATCTGCGCGATCAGCTGAAGGTGCCGATCGAGGGGCCACATGTCGCCGACAAATTCCTGCTCGACAATGTCGTCGCCAGCGGCGCGCGCTTCGGCATCACGGGCGTGCGCGACGTGACGCCCGACCGCTGGCTCGAGGAAGGCGATACGGTCGAGATCGGCGAGCTCGTCTTCGACATCCTGCACTGCCCCGGCCATTCACCGGGGAGCGTCGTGTTCTTCAACAAGGAGATGCGCTTCGCCCATGTCGGCGACGTCTTGTTCAACGGCTCGGTCGGCCGCACCGACCTGCCCGGCGGCAGCCACGACACGCTGATCCGCTCGATCAAGGACAAGCTGCTGCCACTCGGCGACGACGTCGGCTTCATCTGCGGCCACGGCGCCGGCTCGAGCTTCGGCCAGGAGCGGATGACGAACCCGTTCCTGACGGGCATGGCCTGAGACGAGCTACTTCCAGGCCGGCCGCCTGCAGCGCGCGCTCGATCACCGCGGCGACATCGATCATGCGGCGCCGCTTCTGCGGCGGCACCTGCGTCGGGACGGCGGTCGCGGGCTTGAGAACCGGCGGCGCGTCGGCCGGCGTCATGTCGACCGCCTTTGCAACCGGCGGCCTCGAGACTGCGGGCTTGATCTCGACCGGCGCAACGGCCGGCTTCGCGGCCGCCGCTTGCGTGACCACCGGCGCGGATTGCCCGAATCCCGGCAACTCGGTTTTCGGCTTCGCGGCCTTGCCGGGAGCAGACCGCGTCCCCTTCGCGCGCGCCGGCGGACGCGCCTGTGCCGGCTTGACCGGCGCCGCCTTGACCAGTGTCTCAGGCACCGGCTTGGTCTCGGTCGGCTGCGCCGAGGCCGGCGCATCCGGACGGCGCAGCATCTTGGTCAAGGCCGGCAGCGCCGAGATCGGCGATACCTCGGGAATGAGCTTCGTGCTCGGCGAGGTCGCGGCGGGCTTCGGCTGGCGGATCCAGTCAGTGACGCCGAAGAACTTCGCGATCAGATAGGACGAGGAGATGCCGGCCTCGAGCAGGTACGGCCCGGCCTTGCCATAGCGCTTGTCGTTGGCCGCGACGCCGATCGGCGTGCCATGCGCCATGTTGGTGATGGTGAAGGATTCGACCACGGTCTCGCCGTCGGCGTTCCACCACTGCTCATGCGGATAGCCGTTCACCTCGCCTGCGGCCATCGGCGCCAGCGGCAGGTGATGCAGGTCGAGCCATTGCTTGACGATCTCGCCGGCATTGTCCGGATGCACCGTGTAGTCGGCGGTGCCGTGCCACACCGACAGTTTCGGCCACTTGCCGCGATGGCTGGAGGCGCGGCGCACGAGATCGCCAAGCTCGCCGGCGGGACGCGCCGGCGGCATCCGCATCTGCAGGATGGCATCGCGCATGCTGCGCGCGGTGCCGAACGGCAGCCCGGCAATCACGGCGCCGGCCGCGAACAATTCCGGATGCGCCGCCAGCATCGCCGTGGTCATGGCGCCGCCCGCCGACAGGCCGGTGACGAAGATGCGATTGGCGTCGATGGCGTAGTCGGCCACCATGCGCGCGATCATCTCTCGGATCGAGGCGACCTCGCCCTGACCGCGCGTAATGTCTTCGGACTGAAACCAGTTGAAGCAGCGCTGCGGATTGTTGACACGCTGCTGCTCCGGCATCAGCAGCGCGAAGCCGAAATGTTTTGACAGCGTCGACCAGCCGGCGCCGAGATCGTACTCGGCCGCGCCCTGCCCGCAGCCATGCAGCACGACGACGAGCGGCAGCAGCGGCTGGCGCTGCGCCGGCACATGGGCGAACATCTTCAGGCGGCCGGGATTGCTGCCGAAGCCCTCGATCTCGATCAGCGGACATTCGGGCGCGGGACGCGACTGGCGGTGGAAGTCTGCGAATCCGGTGATGCCGTTCAGCTCGCGCAGCCGTCGCAAATACTCAACATTTTCAGCGAGGGACAACGGCAGCTCCTTGGCAGTCACAGATCAAACCCACCATCACCCAGATGGTTGCTGCAGTGCAAAAGAAAAAGCCCGCGGGATTGCGGACCTCGGTAATTTGATTGCGAATTTCGTTCTTGCTGCGATCTAAATGCCACGCCGAGGCGGCACTTCACGCAGCAATCACCGAAATGCGAACCGACGCCACTTTCGATCGCCGCGAGCGTGAAGGCGGCACGCGTCGCAACCCGGAAAGGCCGTCACCGCGTTTGGCAAGTCGCCATCTCAGCCACACATCGACGAATCGACCACTCCGCGCCGAGTGTGAGCATCGATCCGCGATCAGTAAACAAACAAATGGCAGCCATGCACCGGTCGTCCTGCGCGGCAAGGTGATTGCCTCGCACCAAGGCGCCAACTAGCCTGATCGGCAAGCAACAACGAATTCCGCTTGGGAGAAAACACATGGCGCGGCTCAAATTTGGCGCTTTCCTCGCTCCACATCATCCGATCGGCGAGCATCCGATGCTGCAATTCCGCCGCGACCTCGATCTGGTTTCTCAGCTCGACGAGCTCGGCTATGACGAGTTCTGGTGCGGCGAGCATCATTCGAGCGGCTGGGAGATGATCGCCTCGCCCGAGATGTTTCTCGCCGCCGCCGGCGAGCGGACCAAGCGCATCAGACTCGGCACCGGAGTGATCTCGCTGCCCTATCATCATCCCTACAACGTCGCGCAGCGGATGGTGCAGCTCGATCACATGACCGGTGGCCGCGCCATCTTCGGCTCGGGTCCTGGCGCGCTCGCCTCCGATGCCCACACGCTCGGCATCGATCCGATGACGCAGCGTGACCGTCAGGACGAGGCGATCGCGATCATCCGCCGCCTGTTCAACGGCGAGCGCGTCACGGCGAAGAGCGACTGGTTCACGATGAACGACGCGGCCTTGCAGATCCTCCCGCTGCAGGAGGAGATGCCGTTCGTCGTCGCGTCGCAGATCTCACCGTCCGGCATGACGCTCGCGGGCAAATACGGCATCGGCATCATCTCGCTCGGCTCGATGTCGACCCAGGGCCTGATGGCGCTGCCGCAGCAATGGGAATTCGCCGAGGACGCGGCGAAGAAGCACGGCACAACAGTGAGCCGCGCGAACTGGCGCGTGCTGCTGTCCTGGCACATCGCCGAGACGCGCGAGCAGGCGCGTCGCGAGGCCGGCCCCGGGCTGATGCGCTGGCACAACGAATATACGGTCGGCACCCTGATGCGGCCGGGGTTGAAGCCGTTCGCGTCGCCCGATGAAGCCGTCGACAAGACCGCCTTTGTCGAGGGCGCGGCGTCGACGATCGGCACGCCCGACGATCTCGTCAAGACGATCAAGAACCTGATGCAGGTGTCGGGCGGCGTCGGCGCCATCATCGGCTTCGTGCACGACTGGGCCAATCCGGAAAATACGCGGCGCAGTTGGGACATGGTCGCGCGCTATGTCGTGCCGGAGATCAACGGTTACATCGATGGGCTGCGCCGTTCGCAGAAATTCGTCATCGAGAACCGCGCCATCTTCGAGCGCGCCGGCCAGGCCGTGATGGCCAAGATCATGGACAACGACAAGGCCGCCGCGGCGCTGTCCCAGACCGGCCCGGGCCGCGTCGCGATTCCCGCGGTGAATGCGCCGGACCTGCAGGAGGCGGCGAAGCGAAGGGGTTGAGCGACGCGGCACTCAGCTCCGCAAGGCGACCGGAACATTGGCTCGGCGTAGTTGAGCTTGCCGTAGTCGCGCAGAGAGCGCCGCATCGGGCCTCACCCATCGGCCCGAGGATTGCGCTCCCTGGTGACAGCCAGGAAGCGGCCGTGACGAGGAGCGCACTCTCTCTCGCGTCATTGCGAGCGCAGCGAAGCAATCCAGAGTCCCGCCCATCACCCTGGATTGCTTCGCTGCGCGCGCAATGGCGGCTGTGGCGACGATCACGCCACGAGCCCGGCCTCGAGGCCCGCGCCCTTGCCCCGGGATGATGGGAATAGCAGTCGTAACTCCATCCGCCCGACGCAGTACCCTAGCGCACCGCCGCGACCAGCCGCTCGCAGTCGGCGAGCGTGGCGATCTGCTTCAGCGTCTCGCGCAGCGCGGGCAGGTCGACCGGCTTCTGGAATTGCGGGTAGACAACAAGGCCAAGCACGGTCGCGAGCCGGACATGCTCCTCGCGCGTGGCATCCTCGGCGCCGCTGATGAAGATCACCGGCGTGCGCGATTTCAGCTCGTTGAGCAGCAGCAGGACGTCGGCGCCGCAGCGCTCGCCCAGCGACAGATCCAGGGTGATGCAGTCGAAGGTCCGCTGCCGCAGCACCTCAGCGGCCGCCTCGACCGAGGTCACGCAGGTCGCCTCGTAGCCGCACTGCGCGGCGATCTTGCGCAGGATCGACAGATGCACCTCGGCATCCTCGATCACCAGCAACTGATTGCTCATGCCCTTGCCCTCGCTGCATGTTCGCCAGACGTCAGGTGCGGCCGTTGCTAGATCAGGCCGATGGCCGGGTGGTAAACATTTGGCTCCGTGGATTTACTGGTCAAGCAGACAGGTGAGCCGACCCCGGGCGGGGCGGACCTCATGATTTGCGGCTCGTGAGGCAGGCTCGCGGCGCCCCCATGTGGTCGGCGATGCCAACTCTGCGCCGTGTCGTCGAGCACTGCCTCAACCAGGTTGACGTATCCCGCCGGCAACACCGCGAACTTTTTGGGCCAGCCGATCGCGATACAATTGCCGCGCTCGATGCAACCGGCGATGGTGCCGCGAGCATGTCGAATCGACGCTGCGCGCTGGGGCAAAGCATGACGAAATCTGGAGTGGCCGGGATTGCGGCCGCGTTGGCGAGTATCGTCCTCGCGGGATCCGCGGTGGCGGCCGACCTGCCGGTGAAGGCACCGCCGGTTGTGGCCGCGCCGTCGTGGACCGGCGTCTATGCCGGCGTGTCGGTCGGCGCCCGCTGGGCGGACAATGATTGGCGGACCAGCGACATCTCCCCGAACTTCGGTGCCGGCGTGTTCGTCCCGACGGCCGGCACCAGCGGCGCGATGGACAGCGTCGCCGCCAGGATCGGCGGCTATCTCGGCGTCAACTGGCAGTTCGCCCCGTCATGGGTGGCAGGCGTCGAGGGCGACTTCGGCTGGGCCGACAACAACAAGCGGGCGAGTGCGCTGCCGGGCACGGCCGGACTGTTCTTCGGCACGCCGCTGGTCGGCCTGCCGTCCGGCTCGGTGAAGGAAACCTGGGACGGCAGCGTTCGCGCCCGTCTGGGTTATCTGGTTGCGCCCTCTACGCTGGTCTATGGCAGCGGCGGCGTGGCGTGGCAGCGCCTCGAGCTGAACGCCAGTTGCACCATCGTTCCCGGCAACCCGTTCTGCTTCGGCAATCCGCACGACGAGACCTACGCCTCGACCCGGGTCGGCTGGACCGTCGGCGGCGGCATCGAGCACATGATCGGCGGCCGCTGGCTGGTGCGGGCCGACTACCGCTACGCCGATTTCGGCACCTGGACTCAGCCCTTCTTCGTCGCCGGCGGCGTCGGGGTCGGCTTCGACGACCGCTTCACCGCACACGTCACCACGCGCACCCACACCGCCACGGTCGGTCTCGCCTACAAGTTCTGAGGCGCGGTCGGTCCTGAAACGAGCCGTCCTGCGCTCACCGATGAAAGTGAGCGCAGTCAAACCATAGGGCCGGACGAAGGAATGGCGCGACGCGGCCACGCAGGCGGCCGAGGACGCATGGGCGTTTGGGCGTCACGAGCATTTTCTTAACCCGGGCCTGCCATGTTCGCGGCAAATCGAGCACAGTCCGCAAGGAACTCCTCGCGCGCGTGATGTGCCAGGCAACCCGTCGTCTCGACCCGGCGGGCTTTTCCGCGGGAAAGGTCGCAAATGTCGCTCTCCTCAGCCAAGAACTACGCGCTGCGCGCCGAACGGTCGCAGGATCCCAAGGAGGCCGCCGACCTCCTGGCAAAAGCGATCCTGGAGCTGGCGGCTTCGATCGAGGCAACCGACGCAAAGGTGAAGAAGATCAACAAGTCGGGCGGCTGATGGTCTTCGTCCATGTCGGAACGCGTGGCGGCTTCTGCCCGCGGCGCGGCCTGCTCGCCTCGAAAGATGATCCGCCGATCCTGCATCGATTGAATTCCGATATCGCAGCATCGCGAGCTAGCGACAGCAGGACGTAATGGCGACCGTCCTGGCCGACGGGCAAATCGCTTCCAGCAAAGCGCCTTTGAGCATGCGAAACCGCACCGCGCCGGCCTGCCGGTCACAGGCTCACCAGCGAAAAGCAGTGCGCGCCGAAAAACTCATTTCACGAACCGCCTCAATCACATCACCCCTGTCCAGTCCAGCGCGCAAAAATATTCCGCTTTCGTTTTTCCGAATCGAACATACTATCGCGCCGTCCCGTCTCGATCAGAGGGGCGCTTCGCGGTCGTCACGAACGTTGAGGCGGGATGCGGTGGGCGTGTCGATGTCGCAGCGTGGTTGATGCCGCGCGGACGAACGACAGCGATGCGCACGGTCAAGTCGCGTGGTCCTGGCCTCCCGACGCTGAGGTCAAGTTTGTGGCGATGCGCTCAGGCGCTCGCGCAGATGACGGTGGCCAACAAGCCCGGCGCACCGGGGAGATCGCGAAGCAGCCGTGAAAACCACCGCGCGGGGAATGCCGGGATGCCTCGGCTGAACCTGTGGTACCTGCCGCCTGCAATTTTTTCTGCAGGCGGGCCATGGGTGCGGCCAGCGCCCGGCATTCCCCGTGCCCTCTTCCCAAGGAGGGCAGCAAGTCCAGCAGGCCTCGGACGCATGAAGCGCGTCGCGAGATCGCGAACGCGTGCGATGCAACACAACTACACCGAGACGAAATAACGCAGCGTATTGCATGATGGCTGCAACCGCCCTTCAATGATGTGCCGGCGCGTCGCCGCCCCCGCCGCCTCGAAAACGGAGCCTCCTTGATGTCGATGCAAAGTGTGGCCACGCCATCGTTCCGCCTGACCTCGCCGCGGCGCAACTCGCTGACCCATATCCCCGGCGACGAAGGCTGGCCGATCATCGGCAAGACGTTCGAGACCCTCGCCGACCCCAAGGGTCACGTCGAGCGCAATGCCAGGAAGTATGGTCCCGTCTACCGCACCCACATGTTCGGCGACGTCAACGTCGTGCTGCTCGGACCTGAAGCCAACGAGCTGGTGCTGTTCGACCAGGCCAAGCTGTTCTCGTCGGCGCATGGCTGGGGCCACATCCTCAATTTGCTGTTTCCGCGCGGCCTGATGCTGCTCGATTTCGACGAGCACCGCATGCATCGCAAGGCGCTGTCGGTCGCCTTCAAGGCCGGGCCGATGAAGTCCTATCTCGCCGGCCTCGACCGCGGCATCGCCGCGCGCATCGCGCAGTGGAAGGCAAATCCGGGCGAGATGCTGTTCTATCCGGCGATCAAGCAGCTCACGCTCGACCTCGCCGCGACGTCCTTCCTCGGGACCGAGATCGGGCCGGAGGTCGACGCCATCAACCGCGCCTTCGTCGACATGGTCGCAGCCTCGGTGGCGCCGATCCGCAGGCCGCTGCCAGGCACGCAGATGGCGCGCGGGGTCAAGGGCCGACAGCGCATCGTCGCCTATTTCTCGGAGCAGATCCCGCTGCGCCGCGCCAAGGCCGACGGCGACGATCTGTTCTCGCATCTGTGCCGCGCCACCGACGATCACGGCGCGCTGCTGTCGACGCAGGACATCGTCGACCATATGAGCTTCCTGATGATGGCGGCGCACGACACGCTGACCTCGTCTTTGACCTCCTTCATCGCCCAGCTCGCCGCGCATCCACAGTGGCAGCAGAAGCTGCGCGACGAGGTGACGGGCCTCGGCCTCGCCAAGGACGAACCGATGACCTCGGAGCATCTGGAGAAGATGAAGCTGACCGAGATGGCGTTCCAGGAGACGCTGCGGCTGATGCCGCCGGTGCCGTCGCTGCCGCGCCGGCCGATCCGGGATTTCACCTTCAAGGGCTACGCGATTCCCGCCGGCACCGGCGTCGGCATCAACCCGATGTACACCCATCACATGCCGGAGATCTGGCCGGAGCCGGAGCGGTTCGATCCGATGCGCTTCACCGACGAGGCCCAGCGCGGCCGTCACCGCTTCGCCTGGGTGCCGTTCGGCGGCGGCGCCCACATGTGCCTCGGCCTGCACTTCGCCTACATGCAGGTGAAGTGCTTCGCGCGGCACTTCCTCGCCAACCTCGAGGTCTCCTTCGCCCCCGGCTATCAGCCGAACTGGCAGGTCTGGCCGATCCCGAAGCCGCGCGACGGGCTGAAGGTGATGCTGAAGGCGGTATGAGCCGCGCGCATTGATACGGCAAGTGCGCCAAGGATCTTGGTCTGTTGCGGACTCTGTCCTCCTCGTCATGGCCGGGCTTGACCCGGCCATCCATCCTGCTGCAACTCGCGGATGAGAGACGTGGATGCCCGGGCATGACGAAGTGTATACTTCGCCGTGCCCTACTCCACCGCATCCCCCAGCAGCTTGCGCATCGCCTGATAGCCCTGCTGCTGCTGGCTCCAGTTGCGGCCGCCGGTGATGGCGCCGTCGATGACGAGATCATGGCCGTTGATGAAACTGGATTCGTCGCTGGCGAGAAACACCGCGGCGTAGGCGATGTCGTCGGGCAGGCCGGCGCGCGGAATCGGCTGCGCCGTGGCATAGGCGTTGCGGATCGTCTCCGGCGTCTTCTCGGCCGCCTCGGTCGACAGGCCGAGCGCCTTGCCGAAGATGCCGGTGGCGATCAGTCCGGGCGAGATCGAGTTGACGCGCACGCCGGATTCTCCGAGCTCCATCGCCACGCATTTCGTCAGATGGATCACCGCCGCCTTCGCCGTGCTGTAGACCACCGAGGTGGAGAAGCCGGCGAGCCGGCCGGCGATCGAGCCGTTGTTGATGATGCTGCCGGAGCCTTGCCGCTTCATGTGGGGCGCGGCGTATTTCATGCCGAGCATGACGCTGCGCACCAGCACCGCCATCGCCTGGTCGAAACGATCGGCGTCGAGGCCTTCGATGCCGCCGGTCTGCGCCGGACCGCCGGCATTGTTGAACACGCAATCGAGCCGGCCGAAGCGCTCGACCGCGCCATCGATCAATGCCCGCATCTGCTCGTCGACCGTGACGTCGGTCTGCCGGAACGCACAGCTCGCTCCGAGCCTGCTCGCCAGCGCCTCGCCCTCGGCGCTGCGCCGGCCCGCGACGACGACCTTCGCACCCTCGGCTACGAAGATTTCCGCCGTGCGCAGGCCGATCCCGCTGGTCGCGCCCGTGATCACGGCGACCTTGCCCTCCAACCGTCCCATTCCCTGCTCCTTCCTTTGCTGCTGCGTGCTCGTTCTTGGCGACGGAATAATCGGCGCCCGAGTTCCGCCGCGGAACCATCATCCTGCGCGCCAGGTTGCAACACATGCAAGACGGCTTCCATCAACCGGACAAATTACCGCCACGCCGGCCTTAATTTGGTTGCGCAGTTGAGGCTCATGGATGTCCATGACGCGACTCATCGACGACATCAAGCGGATCTGGCGCGGCGAGCAGCAGCCTTCCCTGACATGGAGCTGCATGTTTGCAGCGATGTGCCTGCTCGCAGCCACGGCGATCCGCTACGGCATGGCGCATCTGCGGCCCGACGTGTTCTTCACGCCCTACATGCCGGCCGTCTTCTTCGCCACCGCGATGGGCGGACCGGGCGTCGGCCTGGCAACGGCGATCGCAGGCGCAGCGCTCGGCCTGACGCTCGATTTTGGCGGCGGTCCTGCCGATGGCGCCCGGCTCGCGCTGATGGCGATGTATATGGTCGTGGCGCTGCTGGTGATCTGGGGCGTCGATCACTACCGGCGCCTGGCCGGCAAGCAGCGCGAGATCGCCCGGCGGCTCACCCAGGAGGAGCAGTATCGCAAGCTCCTGGTCGACGAGCTGCACCACCGGCTCAAGAACAAGACCTCCACCATTCACGCCGTGCTGCATCAGGTGCTGTACGACCAGCCGCAGGTGTGGAGCCGCATCGACCAGCGCATCCGCGCGCTCGCGACCGCCGACGATCTGATCGCGCGCGCCGACGGACAGGGCTGCGACCTGAAGGATCTGCTGGTCTCGGAGCTCGGGCCGTACGGCCATGTCCGCTTCGCGCTCGACGGCCCGCCGCTGTTCCTGCCTCGCCAAGCTCGCCGTCAGCCTCGCTTTGATCTTTCACGAGCTTGCGACCAATGCCGGCAAGTACGGCGCCTTTGCCTCGCCGCGCGGCTTCCTTCAGGTGTCCTGGACGATGCAGCAGGACCGCCTCCATCTGACCTGGGACGAGGCCGCGGGTCCGCCGATCGGTCCGATCGGCAAGCCCGGTTTCGGAAGCAAATTGCTGAAGTCCGTGCTGTCGTCGTTCGATGGCAGGACCGAGACCAGATTTCTCGAATCCGGTCTTCACTGCACCTTGCAGTGTCGCGTGCCACCGAACTGAAGCGGCCGCCGGGCGGCCATTCCTGCCTACGACTTTCGCCGCATGCGCGCGGCCGCGTCGCTGCTCCGATTCAGCAACGGTTAATGACGCCACGGCACAAAGCTCCGTCATTTCCGAGACTTGGCTCGCGCGTTCCGGGTTTCTACGTAGCGCTTAACTAAAATGAAGCGGGAACTTTGCACAATCGGCGCATGTACAGCAGCGACCGATTCAACTTTTCCCCCGGACCGAATGAGGGGCTGGGCTCGACCGAGGCCGAGCTGCGCTTCCTGCGCAGCGTCCTCAGCCAGCTGCCGTCGGGCGTCACGGTCCAGGACGAGCACGGTCGCTTTCTGCTGGTCAACGATACGGCCGCCGTCCAACTCGGCGCCGCCGCCAACAGCATCGATGGCCTCTCGGCGCCGCATCTCCATAACCGGCGCACGGCCTGCCGCGAGATCCTCGGCCGGGGGCGAACGGCGATCGGCGAGGAAAAAGTGGCGGGCGAGCGCGGCACGCAGACCCTGCTGACGGCGCATCGGCCGGTTCGCATCGGCGACCAGCCCGTCCTCATCTCCAGCTCGGCCGATATCAGCGAGCAGAAGGAGTTCGAGGACCAGCTGTTTCGCGCCGCCTATTACGACGAGTTGACCGGCCTGCCGATGCGCCGCGTGGTCGAACATCGCGCCGACCTCCTGGTCCGGCGCGGCCGCGTCGACGGACGCTTCGCGCTCGCCTTTCTCGACCTCGATAATTTCAAGTACATCAACGACTATTACGGCCACGCCACCGGCGATGCGCTGCTGGTCGAACTCGCCAAGCGCATCAGCCGCGACCTGCGCGAGTCGGACCTGCTGTCGCGCATCAGCGGCGACGAGTTCCTGCTGCTGCTGCATCCGATCGAGCGCGCCGAGGAGGTCGCCGAATTCCTGCACGACATGCTGGACCGGCTGAACGCACCGTTCTTCATCGACGGTGCGGAGGTGTTCGCCTCCGCTTCGGTCGGAGTCAGCCTGTTTCCCGAGCACGGCGCAAGCTACGACGTGCTGCGCCAGAACGCGGATCTGGCGATGTACCGCGTCAAGAACAGCGGCAAGGGCACGCTGGCCTTCTTCTCCAGCGCGATGGAGCACGAGGCGCTGGCGCGCATGAAGGTCGAGCAGTCACTGCGGCTCGCGATCCTCGAAAAGCGCTTCTGCTGCGCGTTCCAGGCCAAGGTCGACATCCGCACCGAGGAGATCAAGGGCATCGAGGCGCTGGTGCGGCTGCGCGACAATGAAGGCGTGATCCAGGCGCCCGGCTCCTTCATCAATCTTGCCGTCGAGCTCGGTCTCATCGACGAGCTCGCCCACCTCGTGCTGGACGAAATCGTCAAGTCGATCGATCTGATCAACGACGCGTTTGGTCCGGAAGCGACGATCAGCATCAACGTCGCGGCGAAACAGGCGTCGAACCCGGAATTCATGCAGCCCTTCGCCCGGGCGATCGCAGCGACCGGCTTTCCCAAGCGCTTCATGATCGAGGTCACCGAGGACGCGTTCGTGACCCGCAGCCATTTCCAGGACGAGATCGTGCCGCTGCTGCGCGGGATCGGCGTCGGCATCTCGATCGACGATTTCGGCATCGGCTATTCGTCGTTGTCGGCGCTCGCCGACATCACGGCCGACGAGATCAAGATCGACCGCTCCTTCATCACCGACATTCATAAGCGTCCGCGCAGCCAGGGCATCCTGCGTGCGATCGAATCCCTGAGCGAGGCGCTGGGCATGACGGTGATCGCGGAGGGCATCGAGTCATTCGAGGAGCTCGCCTATCTGCAGGCCGCAACCAAGATCCGCTATGCGCAGGGCTACTACTTCTCGCGTCCGATCTTCCTGGAGGAGCTCAAGCCGGCGGCCCCGCTTGCAAGCGAGGCGCGCATCAGTCTCGCCAGTCGCCCTGTGCAGGAAAATCGCCAGGCCTATGCGCGCAGCAGCCGCTATCGGCGCTGAGTTTTTGGCGGACGACACCTTTCAGCACGAGATATGAGCGATCACGGGCTGCCGCCGAAAGCGCCTTGACCCAGGCCGAGCCTGCACACTATCAGTTGCAGACAACAGCCGCCGGTAGCTGGGAGGAAGGCTCGTGAAGACGTCACATATTCTCAAAGGTATTGTTTCATCATTGACTGCCGCCCTGCTGGCGACCGCCGCCCAGGCCGACGATCTGAAAATCGCTCTCATCTACGGCAAGACCGGCCCGCTCGAGGCCTACGCCAAGCAGACCGAAGCCGGCCTCCGCCTCGGCTTCGAATATGCCACCAAGGGCACCAACATGATCGACGGTCGCAAGATCGTCATCATCACCAAGGACGACCAGGGCAAGCCCGACCTGTCGAAGGCCGCGCTCGCCGAAGCCTATCAGGATGACGGCGCCGACATCGCGATCGGCACGACGTCGTCGGCCGCGGCGCTGGCCGACCTGCCGGTCGCCGAGGAGAACAAGAAGATCCTGATCGTCGAGCCGGCGGTCGCCGACCAGATCACGGGCGAGAAGTGGAACCGCTACATCTTCCGCACCGGCCGCAACTCGTCGCAGGATGCGATCTCCAACGCGGTCGCGATCGGCAAGCCAGGCGTCACGGTCGCCACCCTGGCGCAGGACTATGCCTTCGGCCGCGACGGCGTCGCCGCCTTCAAGGAGGCGCTGGCCAAGACCGGCGCGACGCTGGGCGCCGAGGAATATGTGCCGACCAGCACCACCGACTTCACCGCCGTCGGTCAGCGCCTGTTCGACGCGCTGAAGGACAAGCCCGGCAAGAAGATCATCTGGGTGATCTGGGCCGGCGCCGGCGATCCACTGACGAAGCTGCAGGACATGGATCCGAAGCGCTACGGCATCGAGCTGTCGACCGGCGGCAACATCCTGCCGGCGCTGGCCGCCTACAAGCGTCTGCCCGGCATGGAAGGCGCCACCTACTACTATTATGACATTCCCAAGAACCCTGTGAACGACTGGCTGGTGGCCGAGCACCAGAAGCGCTTCAACGCGCCGCCGGACTTCTTCACCGCGGGCGGCTTCTCGGCCGCGATGGCCGTCGTCACCGCCGTCACCAAGGCCAAGTCGACCGACACCGAGAAGCTGATCGCGGCGATGGAGGGCATGGAGTTCGACACGCCGAAGGGCAAGATGATCTTCCGGAAAGAAGATCACCAGGCGCTGCAAAGCATGTATCACTTCCGCGTCAAGGTCGATCCGAACCTTGCCTGGGCCGTCAACGAGCCGGTGCGCGAGATCAAGATCGACGAGATGGCGGTGCCGATCCGCAACAAGCGGTAAGATGATGAATCGCGTGCCCGGCCCTCGCCGCCGGGCACGTTTTTACTGGCAGTGACAAGCTGACGACATGGCCCTTACCCTCGAAACCCGCGACCTCACCATCCGTTTCGGCGGTCATGTCGCGGTCGACGGCGTCAGCTGTGGCTTCAGGCCGGGTGAGCTGACCGCCATCGTCGGCCCCAACGGAGCCGGCAAGACCACCTATTTCAACCTGATCTCCGGCCAGCTGACGGCCTCCTCGGGCTCCATCCTGTTCGGCGGCCGCGACATCACCAGTCTCTCGGCGCCGCTGCGCACCCGCGCCGGCTTGGGACGCGCGTTCCAGCTCACCAACCTGTTTCCCAATCTCAGCGTCGAGGAGAACGTGCGGCTCGCTGTGCAGGCGCAGAGCGGCGTGCACTATGACCTGCTCCGCCCCTGGATGGCGCGACGTGACCTGATTGCGCGCGCGGACGCGATCCTCGACCAGGTCGCGCTCGGCGGCCGCCGCAGCGTCACCGCAACGACGCTGTCGCATGGCGACCAGCGCAAGCTCGAAGTCGCGCTGATGATGGCGCTGGAGCCGAAGGTTTTCATGTTCGACGAGCCGACCGCGGGCATGAGCATCGACGAGGTGCCTGTCGTGCTCGATCTCATCGCCCGGTTGAAGCAGGACAAGAGCAAGATCATCCTGCTCGTCGAGCACAAGATGGACGTGGTGCGCTCGCTCGCCGATCGCATCATCGTGCTGCATAACGGCCAGCTGGTGGCCGACGGAAAACCCGCGGAGGTCATCGCCTCGCCGATCGTTCAGGAAGCCTATCTCGGCGTCGCCCCGCGGAGCGCGGCATGAACGCGCTGCTGAAACTCACAGGCGTCGAGACCTATATCGGCCGCTACCACATCCTTCAGGGCGTCGATTTCGAGGTGCCGGAAGGCAAGACCACGATGCTGCTCGGGCGCAACGGCGCCGGCAAGACCACGACCCTGCGCACCATCATGGGGCTGTGGCAGGCCAAGAGTGGGACGATATCGCTCGCCGGCGAGGCGATCGAGGCGCTCGCAACGCCCGACATCGCGCAGCGCGGCGTCGGCTACGTGCCCGAGAGCATGGCGGTGTTCTCGGACCTCACCGTCAAGGAGAACCTGGTGCTCGCGGCGCGCAACGGCCCGCTCGACGATGCCCAGCTCGCCTGGATCTTCGGCTTCTTCCCTGCCCTGAAGAAGTTCTGGCTGTCGCGCGCCGGCAGCCTCTCCGGCGGCCAGAAGCAGATGCTGTCAATCGCGCGCGCGATCGTCGAGCCGCGCAAGCTGCTGCTGATTGACGAGCCGACCAAGGGCCTTGCGCCGGCGATCGTGATGTCGCTGATCGAATGCCTCAAGGAGATCAAGCGCCGTGGCGCCACCATCCTGCTGGTCGAGCAGAACTTCCACGCCGCGCGCGAGCTCGGCGACCAGGTGCTGGTGATGGACAACGGCACCATCGTCCACCGTGGCGAGATGGCGGCGCTGGCCGCCGACGTGCCGCTGCAGGAGCGCCTGCTCGGCCTCAGCCTGGAGGCGCATCAATGAGCGAGATCGCGGCAACCGATGCGCTGCCTAAGCCGAAGCGCGATGTCGCGCCGCTGCTGCTGCCGGTCGTGCTAGCCATCGTGATGATTCCGCTGGTGGGCTCGGCGAGCTCCTGGGTCACGCTGACGGTCGCGAGCCTTGCGATGGGCATGATGATCTTCATCATGGCCTCGGGCCTGACGCTGGTATTCGGCCTGATGGACGTGCTCAATTTCGGCCACGGTGCCTTCATCGCCGTCGGCGCCTACGTTGCGACGCTGGTACTGCTGCCGCTGGCGGGCTGGGCCCAGTCCGACTCGCTGCTGACAAACCTTGCCGTCCTCGTTCCGGCGGCGCTGCTGTCGATGGGCGTGACCGGCGCGCTCGGCCTCGTCGTCGAGCGCGTGCTGGTGCTGCCGGTCTACGGCCAGCACCTCAAGCAGATCCTGATGACCACCGGCGGGCTCATCGTCGCCGAGCAGACGCTGTATGCACTGTTCGGTCCGCAGATCATTCCGCTGCCGCTACCCAACGCATTCCGTGGCTCCTTCATCATCGGCGACATCGCGATCTCGAAATACCGGCTGCTGGCCATGCTGGTCGGCCTGGCGATCTTCGTCGCCATCGAGCTGGTGCTGAACCGCACCAAGCTCGGTCTCCTGATCCGTGCCGGCGTCGAGAACCGCGAGATGGTCGAGGCGCTCGGCTATCGTATTCGCCGCCTGTTCCTCGGCGTCTTCATGACGGGATCGGCGTTGGCCGGGCTCGGCGGCGTGATGTGGGGTCTCTATCGCGAGCAGGTTCATGCCTCGCTCGGCGACGAGCTCACCGTGCTCGTGTTCATCGTCGTGATCATCGGCGGGCTCGGCTCGATCACCGGCTGCTTCATCGGCGCGATCCTGGTTGCGATGGTCGCCAATTATGGCGGCTTCCTGGTGCCCAAGCTCGCCCTCGTCTCCAACATCCTGCTGATGGTCGCCGTCCTGATGTGGCGGCCGCGCGGTCTCTATGCGGTGACCAGCCGATGATGATCCTGTCCGGCGATCCGCCCCGCAGCCGCGCGCTGTCCATTCTGCTCGTCGTCATCATCGTGGCGCTGCTCGCGACGCCCTTCATCTTCCCCGGCGCCAAGGCGCTCAACGTCGCCGCCAAGATCTGCATCTTCGCGGCGCTGGTCGCCTCCTACGATCTGCTGCTCGGCTATACCGGCTCGGTGTCGTTCGCGCATACGATGTTCTACGGCATCGGCTCCTACGCGGTCGCGATCTCGCTCTACGGGCTCGGTCCGAATTGGTCATCGGTCGCAATTGCCGTCGCCGCCGGGCTGCCGCTCGCTTTGCTGCTGGCGCTCGCGATCGGGCTGTTCTCGCTGCGCGTCGAGGCGATCTTCTTCGCGATGATCACGCTCGCGGTCGCCTCGGCCTTCCTGGTGCTGGCGTCGCAATTGTCCTGGCTGACGGGCGGCGAGGACGGCCGCAGCTTCCAGCTGCCCGAGCTGTTGCGCCCGGGCACGGTGTTCATCGGCAAGGACTGGTTCGGTTTCCCGATCAACGGCCGTATCCTGACCTATTATCTGGTGCTGGCGGCCTGCGCGCTGATGATCTTGGCACTGCTGCGCGTCGTCAACTCGCCGTTTGGCCGCGTGCTGCAGGCGATCCGCGAGAACCGCTTCCGCGCCGAGGCGCTCGGCTATCGCACGGTCTTCCATCTCACCTATGCCAACTGCATCGCGGCCATGATCGCCGCCTGCGCGGGCATGCTGAACGCACTGTGGCTGCGCTATGCCGGGCCCGACACGTCGCTCAGCTTCTCGATCATGCTCGACATCCTGCTGATGGTCGTGATCGGCGGCATGGGCACGATCTACGGCGCCATCATCGGGGCTGCGATCTTCATCCTGGCGCAGAATTATCTGCAGGCCCTGATGGGGATAGCTTCGACCGCGGCAGCCGACGCCGGACTGCCGCTGCTGCCCGGTCTGCTCCACCCCGACCGCTGGCTGCTGTGGCTCGGCCTCCTGTTCATCGCCAGCGTCTATTTCTTTCCGACCGGCGTCGTCGGCCGCCTTCGCAACAAGCCGGGTGCGGCGCGCTGAGCTGCAAGTAGCCTTAAAATTCTGCGCAGCGGCGCCGCCGCAGTCTCGGCCGTGCGGTATTCGCATGCGGAAATTATCGTTTGCCGCGAAGTTTTGACGCGCGCTTAAGCGACGGCTAACCGCATTTCCTAACCGGTCCGGCACCAGTGCCTTGTTATCAAGCGAGCCTGCAACAAGTCATTTCCTCCCGGGTCGATCAAGGCATGCAAGGCGCAGCAGATACGTCAGGGACCGGCGGTGGCCAGCCGGAACGGATTGGCACGTCCCTCTGGCGCGGTCCGGTGCCATGGCTGATCGCGTGCGGAGCGCTTCTGATCGCAGCCATCGTCATCGGGACGATCGTCATGGCCAGCGGCTTTCGGGCGCGTGCGATCGCCAATAACGAACGCGAACTCGAAAACACCGTGCTGCTGCTGAGCCGGCATTTCGCACAGCAGTTCGAAGATGCCCAGACCGCCGTGTCGCACGCAATCCGCCGCATGCATCTCGCGTCGATCGGTACGCCGGAGGCGTTCCGAACCGAGATGGCAAAGCCCGAGATCGGCGAGATGCTGCGCTCTCAGGTCAGTGGCCTGTCCTATATGGGAGACCTCACGATCGTCGACGTCGACGGCAATTTCGTGAACTGGTCGGTCAACGACCCGCTGCCGGCCATCAACGTCGCGGATCGCCCTTACTTCAAGGAGCTGCAATCGGCGTCGCGGCCGGACAGCTTCGTGATCCTGCCGGTCTTGAGCCGCGTCACCGGCGGCTGGGCGACCATCGTCGCGCATCGCCTGAACGGCGTGAACGGGGAATTCCTCGGCTTGCTGACCCGCCGGGTGGATCCGCACACCTACGAGACGTTCCTGGAATCGATGGCTCTCGGGAAGGGCTCGTCGATCATGCTGGTCCATTCCGACGGCGCCGTACTGGCGCGTTACCCGCACGCCGAATCCCTGATGGGCGCCAGGATCGGGAACGACGAGTTGCTGAAGGGGGTCGCCGAAAGTGGCCTGCGCACGACCCTGCTCACGAGCTCCGTCGACAACTTGGAGAAGATCGCGTCGGCCTCCAGGATCGGACGCTTCCCGCTCGTCATCTCGGCCAGTAGACCGGTCGACGATGTGCTCGCGGACTGGCGATCGCAGATGGTGCTGCTCGTGGGTGCGGCGATGCTTGCGATCGCGGTCATCGCCGTGACGTTCAGCCTGATGATCCGGCAGATCGTGCGACAGGGGCGTGCGGCAACCCGTCAACTGGAGACCGAGAAGCAACGGGTCGAGACTGCGCTCGACAACATGACACAAGGGCTGATCTCGTTCGACGCGAATGCATGCGTCGTGATGTTCAACCAGCGCTTCATCGATCTGCTCGGCCTGTCCACGGAGGTGATCAGGCCCGGCGCCCACCTCAGCGAGGTCATCGCGCACTGCAAGGCGTGCGGATCCTTCAACGGCGACGTGACCGACTTCTGCGCCGACATCATCGACAGGGCCGGGTCAGGCGGCACGTCGCAGATGATCGCGGACGGCGGAGCCGGCCGCTTCTTCAACATCATCGACAAGCCGCTGGCCTCGGGCGGATGGGTCACGACGGTCGAGGACATCAGCGAACATCGCAGGCTCGAACAGGAGCGCGACCGCAACTACGCATTCCTGCGCGAGATCATCGACCACATCCCGTCGCACATCATGGTCAAGGACGTCCGCGACCGCCGCTACGTGCTGGTCAATCAGTCGACCGAGCAGCGCTTCGGCGTGCCGCGCGACGAGATCGTCGGCAAGACGGCGTTCGACCTGCTGCCGCGACCGGTCGCGGAAAAGGTGACCGCGGACGACGACCGGGCTCTGGAGCAGTCGGAGGGGCTGTTTCTCGCCGAACATCCCTGGCAGAGTCCGGGGTTGGGTTTGCGCTACATCACGTCGCGGCGCATCGCCGTCGCGGATGACGCGCAGCGGCCGCGCTATCTGATCAACGTGATCGAGGACACCACGGAGCGGCGGCTGGCCGACGAGAAGATCGCCCATCTCGCCCATTTCGACGCGTTGACCGAGCTGCCGAACCGCGTGCTGTTTCGGGAACGCATCGACGAGGAGCTGGAGCGCGCGCGTCACGGCACCTTCTTCGCGCTGCTCTACATCGACGTCGACGAGTTCAAGGGCATCAACGATTCGCTCGGCCATCATGTCGGCGACGAGCTGCTGAAGACGATCGCCCGGCGCATCGAGGCCTGTCTCGCGCCGGAAGACATGGTGGCCCGGCTCGGCGGCGACGAATTCGCGGTGCTGCTGACCAACGTTGCAGACCGGGACGAGGTCATCGAGGCTGCGAAGAAGATCCTCGATGCGATCCGAGATCCCTACCGCTGCCTCGGCCATCAATTGTCGACCGATGCCAGCATCGGCATCGCGCTGGCGCCGCAGGACGGCGTCGAGCGCGACCAGCTGACCAAGAATGCCGACCTCGCAATGTATGCCGCCAAGGCCGGCGGCCGCCGCACTTTCCGGTTCTTCGAGCCGTCGATGGATGAAAATGCGCGCGCGCGGCTGCAGTTGCAGCAGGACCTGCGCCGGGCGATCACGGAAGGCCAGTTCGAGCTGCACTACCAGCCGCTGCTCGGCTTCAGCGAGAACGTCATGACCGGCTGCGAGGCGCTGTTGCGCTGGCGCCATCCGGAGCGAGGTATGGTGCCGCCGCTCGACTTCATTCCGCTCGCCGAGGACACCGGGCTCATCAACGAGATCGGCGACTGGGTGTTGCGCACCGCCTGCACAGAGGCCGCGCATTGGCCCGCCGACATCCGCATCGCCGTGAACGTCTCGCCCGTACAGCTCAAATCGCCGACCCTGGCGCTGCGGATCGCAGGCGCGCTGTCGGCGGCCGGCCTTGCCCCCGAACGGCTCGAGGTCGAGATCACCGAGGCGGTGCTGATCAGCGACGACGACGTCGCGCTCGGCATCCTGCATCAGTTGCACGACATGGGCGTGCGCATCGCGCTCGACGATTTCGGCACCGGCTATTCGTCGTTGAGCTATCTGAAGCGGTTCCCGTTCGACAAGATCAAGATCGACCGCTGCTTCGTCAGCGACATCGGTGCCGGCAGCTCGTCGGCGATCGTCCAGGCGGTGGTGAGCATCGCCGCCGCCAGCAACATGACGACCACGGCCGAGGGCGTCGAGACCGGCGCGCAGCAGATGGCGCTGCGCCAGCTCGGCTGCACCGAGATGCAGGGCTATCTGTTCAGCGCCCCGAAGCCGGCGGCCGAGCTGCGCAAGCTGTTCGCTCCGGAAGCGGCGGCAGGGGGCCTGCAGGTCGCAGGCTGAGCCGGCTTTCCAGCGCCGTCAACGCCCGACCGCCCCGACCGTGGCTGCGGCGTGAGGCCATGCAGATTTCGACGACCTGCCGCTACCGGCCTTGACGCCGCGTTCCTATATCCGGAGCGGCAACAACGGAGTTGGCAGGTCGTCATGCAGCCGGTTTCCATGCTTCTGAACATCCTCTGGATCCTGTGCGGCGGCGCCTACATGGCGTTCGGCTGGCTGGTCGCCGCGGTCGTGATGGCGATCACGATCGTCGGCCTGCCCTGGTCCCGCGCCGCCTTCAACATCGCCGCCTATACGCTGCTGCCGTTCGGCTCGCGTGCGGTCCGCCGCGACGAGCTCACCGGCATGGAGGACACCGGAACCGGCGTCCTCGGCCTGCTCGGCAACATCATCTGGTTCGTGCTGGCCGGCTGGTGGCTGGCGCTCGGCCACCTCCTGACCGCAATCGTGCTCGCGGTGAGCATCATCGGCCTGCCCTTCGCCTGGGCCCATCTGAAGCTCGCCGGGCTCGCCCTGTGGCCGATCGGCAAGACCATCGTGCCGGCCTGAGGCGGGGCGGCGGGAACGGTCGGGCCGCACAACCCCGCCGAACTGCCCGCGAGCCTCGCGATGCGAGCGGCCGTCCGCCCGGTCCCCCGGTCCGGGGGCATCCAAGGCCGTTGCCGTCGCCCAGGCAATCGGCTAAACGATTTGCCGCACGCACCCGTAGCTCAGCTGGATAGAGCGTTGCCCTCCGAAGGCAAAGGTCACACGTTCGAATCGTGTCGGGTGCGCCACTTCGGTACAGAACCAGGCACTGCAAAACCTGCCGTTTTTTCGCCGGACACGGCGGCCAACGTGTGCAGGCGCAGGCTTTTGTCCTCGATGATGCGTACCTCTTTCGCATCGACCTCGATGCGCCGGGCGAGCGGGCGGAGATGGTCACGGCGGTCGCCGCCGCCCTCGGTCCTCATCCCTTTCCGGGCGGCCCTGGCGAATGCTTTCAGTGCCTGCGGGGAGGGTGATGCCGGCCCCGAACGATTCAACGCCTCCTCGGCCCGCTCTGCGTCAAGGCGGACCTGTCACGCGTGGCCTTCAACTCGGCAATCCGGTCCTTCAGCATCGGGTCCGTGAGCTCAGCGACGCCGCTCTCGATGGCGCCGTAGAGCCGCTTGAGCCGGGCCTCGGCTTCGGCCGCCCGCTTGCGCAGATCAGCTTTGTGGCCTCGGCGGCGCTCGGCCCGCTCTTGGAGGCGGTCGAGCACCTCTTCGGCTCTTGATGCAGCGCCAAACCGCCATGAACTGAGACAAAGACTTACGACCGCCGATTCTGGGCCGCGGAGAGGCGCTCTTATCTTGCCTCTCAGGCGATCTCAGCTCTCCATTTCCCGCGCTGAACTGCAAGCAAACGAAGATCAGAGATCTGCAAACGAACAGCGATCTCGCAGCCAATCATCGACACGAATGACCCGAAGTGAGCGCTTTCGATCTCGCGTCGTCGTTCCACCCTTCCGTGATACGATACCTTATGCGCTAGCCCGATTGACTCGGTTAAGATGCGATGGTTGCAGATCCCGACCTTGAGGTACTTGTGGCATTTCTCCGACGCGTTCCGGGGATTTTGGGCACCATTGGTAGTGGGCGGCTCGACGATGGACACTGGTGGGTAAAATTCGGGATAGATATCGATCATCCGTTGGCCTGGAGCGTCGTCCAAGAGTTCGGATGTGTGTTGAACTACCTTTCTACAAATGAGCGATTGCCCACAGTGTTCATGCCAGTGTCCCCAGCGCCGTATCTAAACGGTGGCCCGCGTCACTTCCTTTCGTGGGTCATTGAAGCGAAGTCGACCAGCTTTTCTGCATCGGACACGGCAAAATGGCTGGAAGGCCGACTTCCACAGCCGGTCGAGGATCAATCCCAATGGCCACATTCGGACGAATGAAGCCTGAAAGATTGGCTCCCGACCACGTGGAGCCGCTGGGCCCCCTACATGTCATTGGCAAGTCGACGCACGCAGGCTGCGGCCGAGCCGAGTGCAGCCATACGCCGAGCACGCGCACGATTTCCACCGGTAGCGCAATCGACCATAGCGCCACGGCGAAGCAATAGTGCCCATCTTCCTCGGCCGCGGTGCGCCAATCTTGTCCCAACGTCACCCGCGAACCTGGCCGGCCCGCGACTTCAGGAACTCGCGCGCGACGATGAGCTTCTGGACCTCGGTGGCGCCCTCATAGATGCGCAGCGCGCGGATTTCGCGGTACAGGCTCTCGACGATCTCGCCCTTGCGGACACCGCGGCCGCCGAACATCTGCAACGCGCGGTCGATGACGCGCTGGGCGGTCTCGGTGGCGGTGAGCTTGGCCATCGCGGCCTCGCGCGTGGTCGGCAGCTTCTGGACGTCACGGCGCCAGGCGGCGCGGTAGGTCAACAGCGCCGCGGCGTCGGTGTCGGTCGCCATCTCGCCGAACGCAGCCTGCGTCATCTGCAGGTCGGCCAGCGCGCCGCCGAACATCTGCCGGCTCGAGGCATGCGCCTGCGCCTCGTCGAGCGCGCGGCGGCCGAAGCCGAGGGCGGCGGCGGCGACGGAGGCGCGGAAGATATCGAGCGTCTGCATTGCCAGCTTGAAACCGCCGCCGGGCGCGCCGAGCCGGCGGCTGGCCGGGATGCGGCAGTTCTGCAGCCGCAAGGTCGCCAGCGGATGCGGCGCGATCACCTCGATGCGCTCGGCGACCGAGAAGCCGGTGTCGTCCGGAAAAACGACGAAGGCGGAGATGCCGCGCGCGCCCGGCGCCTCACCGGTGCGGGCGAACAGCGTGTAGACGTCGGCGATGCCGCCATTGGAGATCCAGGTCTTCTCGCCATCGAGCACGTAGGTATCGCCGTCCAGCCGCGCCGCGCAGGCCATCGCGGCGACGTCGGAGCCCGCCTCCTTCTCGGACAACGCGAAAGCGGCGAGCCATTCGCCGGCGCGCACCCTGGGCAGCACACTGGCGCGCAGCTCCGGCGAGCCGCCGAGTGCGATGGCGCCGGAGCCGAGGCCCTGCATAGCGAAGGCGAAATCGGCGAGACCGTCGGCATAGGCCAGCGTTTCGCGCGACAGGCAGATCGCGCGCGAGTCGATCGCGCCGGCATCCGCGTCGGGCGCCACGACGGCGCTGTCGAGCAAGCCCGCAGCACCAAGCGCGCGCACGATCTTTCGGCAGGCGGTGTCGACATCGCCGTGATCGACGTCGTCGAGGACGCCCGAGCCGACGAAGCGGTCGAGCTGGTCGCACAGGGCGCGGTGACGCGGCTCAAAGAACGGCCAGTCGAGCCAGTCGCGGGGGATCACCTTCGCCGATGCACTCATGACAAGACCTGTGCGCCAATTATTTTAAGTGTAAAATAATTGTCGGGCGATCGATCTGTCAAGCTTGCGGCGGCCGGGCGCGCCGCCGCATTCGCTCACTCCGCCGCCTTGCCGAGCTTGCCGAAGGCGCGCGTCGGGGCCGGGAAGCCGCAGGAGGTGCCGTCGGTGACCTTGACCTGATCCTCCCACGGCAGCCGGTATGTGCCGGCGACCATGTCGTGCATGAAGGTGTAGGGACAATCCATCGCGCCGCCCTTCACCGCGACATAGCCGCGATGCCAGAGCTGGTAGATGTTGTTCTCGACGCCCCAGTTGATGCGCGCCTCCCGCACCAGGTCGGGACGCACCTCGGCGGTGATGATCTCGTCGGGGCGACCCGTCGTGCCGTGCGCGATGATGCTGCCGTCGAAATTGACGATCATGCCCTCGCCCATCGAGATCGAACGAACCGTCGGAGCCGCACATGCAGACATTGGCTGTGACCATCAGGTTCTGGAACGCGTTGGCCTGGTTGGTGAAGCGCCAGCTGTCGCGGATCGGCGCGGTGTAGCCGGCGGTGCGGATCATGATCTCGGCGCCCTTGTAGGCGCATTCCCTTGCCATCTCCGGGAACATGCCGTCATGGCAGATGATGAGTGCGATCTTGGCGCCGCGTGGTCCCTCGATGACGGGAATGCCGAGATCCCCGGGCTCCCACGGCTCGACCGGAACCCAAGGATGGAGCTTGCGGTAATACAGCTTGATGTCACCGTGGTCGTCGATGATCAGACCCGAATTGTAGGGATTGCCGTCGGGGTTGTGCTCCATGATCGAGAAGCACCCCCAGATATTGTTGTCGATGCAGGCCTGCTTGAAGGCAGCAACCTCCGGCCCGTCGAGCCGGCACATGATCTCGGGATTGGTGTCCATCGACAGCCCGTGCAGCGAATATTCCGGGAAGACGACGAGATCCATGGTGCCGAGATTGCGCCGGGCCTTGCCCACCATCCAGACGATCTTCTCGGTCTGCCGCGCCAGGTCTTCCTTGGTGACAACGACCGGCAGCTGCAGCTGCACGAGGCCAATGACCACGCCGTTGTCGGATTTGTTGAGACCGCCTAACCCGTTCATGCCGGACCTCCCTGGATGTCGCCGCTGCTCGAGACGTTGCCCAAGACAACCACGATTTCACGAGAGCCGCGCGCCGATATTTCAGCCCGCCATTTGCCGCTTGCTGAGGCAGCGGCCGCCGGTGTTTCGAGAGTCAGACGACGAATGATCGTTGCAGGCGCGCTTGGAACCGCGTCAGCGCGCGGCCGAAAACGGCCGCGTCACCGGTCGCGCGCGCCAGCACCAGTGCGCCCTGGATGCCGAGCACCACCTCCTCGGCGCTGTCGGCAGCCCGCGCCGCCGGCCAGCCGTCACGCAGCAGCGCATCGCGCAAGGCCTCGATCCAGCGCGTGAAGTAGCCGGCGATGGCGGCCGCGAAACGATCCCGCGTCTCGTCGAGCGCAAACGCCCCGACCAGGCAGACGCGGCGACCGGAGCGGAAGTAGTCGTCGACGCCGCGCCACATCCGCACGATCGACTGCTCCGGTGGATCGTCGCGCAGCGCCGCATATATCTCGCGTTCGAACCAGGCGTCGACATGCGCCAGCACCGCGCGCCCCATCTCGTCCTTCCCGCCTGGAAAGAAATGATAGAGGCTGCCCTTGCCCAGTCCCGTCGTCTCGGTGATCCGGCTGAGCGAGGTGCCCTCGAAGCCAAACTCGCGGAACACCTCGGCAATCAGCGGGATGACGTCAGCGCGCTCGTTGAGCGTCCGCATGGCTCTCCCTGCTTCAAAGTCCCAATGTGGTCAGGCCGGGATGATCGTCCGGCCGACGCCCGAGAGGCCAGTGGAATTTGCGATCGTCCGCCTTGATCGGCAGGTCATTGATGCAGGCGTAGCGGCGCTGCATCAACCCCTGCGCGTCGAACTCCCAGTTCTCGTTGCCGTAGGAGCGGAACCAGTTGCCGCTGTCGTCGTGCCACTCATAGGCGAAGCGCACCGCGATCCGGTCGTTGCTGTGGGCCCATATCTCCTTGATCAGGCGGTAGTCGAGCTCCTTGGCCCATTTGCGGGTGAGAAAGGCGACGATCTCGGCGCGGCCGGTGATGAACTCGGCGCGGTTCCGCCACCGGCTGTCCGGCGTGTAGACCAGCGACACCCGCTCGGGGTCGCGGCTGTTCCAGCCATCCTCAGCCATGCGCACCTTCTGGGTGGCGGTCTGCAGCGTAAACGGCGGGGCGAGAGTGCTCACGGGAGGCCTCCTTGTGTACCATCTCGCATACTCTGTACCAATTGGTACATAGCGTCAAGCCGTGCCTGTTGCGGGAAGCTCCCGGCACAAGCTCAGCCCTGCATAATTTTCAATCGAGGTGCGGAGCCCCCTGCCGGCGGTGCCGGCCTACCAAATGTACGCGTCGCGACAGTCAGAACCCTTGTGTGCTCAATGGAAATTCGATGATCTGCTAAGGGAACCGGCCGAGCCGCGGGGGCGACACGGTCCGTCGGCGACACTTTTGGGGATATCGGACATGTCGATGCTCACGCCGCATGGCGAGTGCCTGCTGTGGACACCTGAGCTTATCTGGGTGAACACGGTCTCCGACATCCTCATCTCCTTTGCCTTCTTCACCATCGCGTTCGTGCTCGCCTTCATCGTCTATCGCCGCCGCGACTTTCAGTTCAGCTACATCTTCTGGGCCTTCGCGCTGTGGGTATCCGTCTGCGGGCTGACACGTCTGATCGAGGTGCTCACGATCTGGGTTCCGGCCTATACCCTGGAGGCGGCCACCAAGGGCTTCCTGGCCTTCATGTCGGTCGGCATCGCCGCCGCGCTGCTGCTGTTGCTGCCGCGGGTGCTGACGATGCCGTCCCGCGCCGAGCTGCGGAACGCCTATGCGCAGCTCGAGGAGGAGACGCGGCAGCGGCGCACTGCGGAAGCCATGGTCAAGCGGTTCCAGGAGATCGAGGCCACCGAGGCGCAGGTACGGCAGGCGCAGAAGATGGAGGCGATCGGCCAGCTCACCGGCGGCGTCGCCCACGACTTCAACAACATCCTCACCGTGATCACCGGCACCATCGAGATCCTGGCCGAGGCGGTGAAGGACCGTCCGCAACTGGTGCAGATCACCAGCCTGATCAACTCGGCGGCGGCGCGCGGCGCAGACCTGACGAAGCACCTGCTGGCCTTCGCCCGCCGCCAGCCGCTGCAGCCGCGCAGCGTCGACATCAACGGCATGGTGATCGACACCGCCCGCCTGCTGCGCCGGACGCTGGGCGAGCAGATCGAGATCGAATCGATGCTGGCGCACGATTCGGCGCCGGCCATGATCGACCCCAGCCAGCTGTCAACCGCGATCCTGAACCTCGCGCTCAACGCGCGCGATGCGATGCCGAACGGCGGCAAGCTGACCCTGGAAACCAAGAACGTCCTGCTCGACGCCGCCTATGCGCGCATGAACCCGGAAGTGATCCCCGGCAACTACGTGATGATCGCGGTCAGCGACACCGGCGAGGGCATCCCCGCCAATCTGCTCGACAAGGTGTTCGAGCCGTTCTTCACCACCAAGGACGTCGGCAAGGGCGTCGGCCTCGGCCTCAGCATGGTCTACGGCTTCGTCAAGCAGTCCAACGGGCACATCAAGATCTACAGCGAGCCGGGGCACGGCACCTCGGTCAAGCTGTACCTGCCGCAGGCCAATACCGACGCGGACGCGGCACTGTCGACCATCAGCACCGAGGGCATGGAGCGCGGCGACGAGACGATCCTGATCGTCGAAGACGATTCCCTGGTGCGCGAATATGTCATCGCCCAGATCAAGCGGCTCGGCTACACCACGCTCGCGGCCAGCAAGGCTGACGAGGCGCTCGCCCTGATCGACAGCCCGGTCCGTATCGACCTTTTGTTCACTGACATCATCATGCCCGGCGGCATGAACGGCCGGCAGCTCGCGATCGAGGCGCTGCGGCGGCGCCCCAGCCTCAAGGTGCTGTACACGTCCGGCTATACGGAGAACGCGATCGTCCACCACGGCCGCCTCGATGCCGGCGTGCTGCTGCTCACCAAGCCGTATCAGAGCGCCGATCTCGCACGCATGCTGCGAACCGCGCTGAGCTCCTGACCGAGTGATGCGCGACGCCTGATCCGGCTTGCAGGCACGCGCGTTTCCGGTGGCGCGCGCCGGCGTGCGGAGGTGAGGGACTTGAATGGCTGAGATGTTTTCACGCGGGCTGGCCGCCATGCAGGCCTATGCGTCGGCCGATGACCCGCAGTCCGACATCGCCGCCAAGGTCGCGCTGGTCATCGTCTCAAACCAGCCATTCTACCCGATCTATCTCCATGCCATCGTCGGCACGGCGGCGTGGCCGGCCTGGCTGACGCTGCTCACGACGCCGTTGTTCGCCAGCGTGCCCCCGCTCGCGCGGCGCAATCCGTTCGCCGGCCGCGCTCTGATGGTCCTGACCGGCACGGCCAACACGGTGTTCTCGGTCAAGCTGTTCGGTGCGCAGAGCGGCGTCGAGCTGTTCCTGCTGCCCTGCGCGCTGCTCGGCGCGCTGCTGTTCCGGCCAGCGGAGCGCCTGATGTCGTTGCCTTTGCTGGGACTGCCATTCGTGTCCTATCTGCTGATCGATTCCCGCCTTGGCGAGCCGCTGATGAAGGTCGCCGACTCCAGCTACACGTCGCTCGTCGCGATCAACGCGACCAGCGTCGGCGCGCTGACGGCCCTGATCGGGATCCTCGCTGCCGCACGCATGGCGACGCAGTAAGCGCAACGCCCAGCAACGTCTCGCAGGCAGCGCAGCAAACCGCTCCTCGCATCTTCAGGGCCTGGACGCCCAGATCGGCCCCGGCGCGCCGCCACTGCGGCGGCGGTGCCACATCTGGTCGTAGAGATCCTGCAGCGACCGGGCATAGCCGGCAGCGTCGAACAGCGGCGCGGCCGGCCGGTTGTGCCGGAGCCTGGCCTTGGCCGCCTGCAGCAGATCCGGCTCGGCGGCGAGCGTCAGCGCCACCGTCAGATAGTCGGCCTCGTCCGATGCAATGAGCTCGGGACATCCGACCGCGTGCAACAAGCTGCCCGCGACCCGCGAGGCGAACGTGTCCCCGGCGCAGCTCACGATCGGCACGCCGGCCCACAGCGCGTCGCTCGCGGTGGTGTGGGCGCCATAGGGCGCGGTGTCGAGCACGAGATCGGCGAGCTGGAGCCGGCGCAGATGCTCGCCCTGCGTCGTTTCCGGCGCGAACACCAGGCGGCCGGGCGCCACGCCGCGCCGCAACGCCTCGCCGCGCAGATTGCCCTCGGCCCGATCGGACGCCAGCAGCCACAGCACGCTGCCCGGCGTCGCGTCGAGCAGGCGGCACCACAGGTCGAACACCGCCGGCGTGAACTTGTAGGCCTGGTTGAAGCAGCAGAACACGACGCCGGCGTCCGGCAGGCCGACCTCGGCACGGGTCGGCGCCGGGCCCAGCGCCGCCCGGCCGTGCGGCTGGTACGAATGCGGCATGTAGGCAAAGCTCTCCGAATAATCGGCCGCAACCGCCAGCGGCGTCATGAACGGATCGGTGATGATGTAGTCGCAGATGTCGCCGCCCAGCGTCCCGGGATAGCCGAGGAAATTCACCTGGACCGGCGCCGGATGCAGCATCAGGATTCCGGTCCGCGCGCCGCGCGTATAGCCCTTCAGGTCGACCAGAATATCGATCTGCGCCGCATGCACCGCGGCCGCGGCCGCGCTGTCGCTCAGCGCGGTCACATCGTGGAAACCGTCGAAGACGGCACGCAACCGGCCCCGCATGGCACCGCCATCGTCGGCGCCGAACGAGAACGCATGCAACTCGCAGCGATCGCGGTCACGCGCCTCGAGCGCTTCGATCAGCAGATGCGCCGTGGCGTGGTCGTGGAAGTCGTTTGAAAGATATCCGACACGAAGCTTGTCGCGGAATGTCAGGTCGAAGCGGAAGTCCAGCCGCGCCCGCTCGGCCTGGCTCGCGGCGATCCGGTCGCGGGTCCACAGCTCGGAGCAGGTGCGATGCTCGCCGGCGCTCATGCCCGGCACCGAGAGCAGCAGGAATGGCGGAATCTGACCCGATCGCGCCTGCGCCAGCGACAGCCGGGCATCGGTCGACGACCGGGCGAAATCATCCCAGGCGCACATGCCGCGGTCACGCCCGAGCGATCTCATTCAGGTCCATCCATGGCGGAGGCTGAAATCAGACCCAGCAAGTCCTGCGCCAGACCCCGGCCGGCGGATGAATTGGAGACGCGCTGGGACACCTCCCTCGCCGTAGCCTGGGCCCGATCACGCCGCGGGAATGACGTGCTGCGTCCGAAGACCTAAGCGGCGGCCATCTGCCGGTGCGACGGCCGGTAGGAGGTCCCATGACGACTCATATTGTCGTTGATGTTCGCTGGCAGTTGCGACGGCGCCTGGCGAGCGATGAAGTAGTCCTCGAGCTCGGCGACCGCGCGGCTTTCCCATTCGGCCGCCTGCGCCAGCAGCGAGTCGCGCTGATGTGGACGAAATGCCGCGGTCTGGCGGTGCAAGGAGGCGATGGTACGATAGCGCCGCACGTTCTCGAGAACCGCTTCCCCATTCATCATCATGATGCTCTCCCCTCTCCGTCCCCCAAGGACACGCCGAAGGTGCATGCATGCACTTTGCGAAATCGTTAGCGGGCGCGATGGAGCGTGCGGATGGTTGGCGAATCGTTGACTAACGCTGTGCGTCGAATTGTCCGGATCGCGTATGGACGACGGTATCGATCGACCGCCTCTTCGCCGCACGCTCGAATTTACAATGACTTAAGGTTAAGGACGCACTCGCATAAAGTGACGTCGTCACAGATACTTACACTCACGAGTGTTGTAGTTGAACTACAGCCTAATAGGCCGAATTGTGAGAAAAGCTTGTCTCAATGTTGCTGATATTAATTGAGGATTGTGACCGATGAAAACCCTTGCCTCAGCCGTCTCTTTGCTCCTCGCCAGCTCGCTCGGCGCATTCGCCGCGGATCTGCCGGCCCGCTACACCAAGGCTCCTCCCCCGGCCGTGATCTACAATTGGACCGGCTTCTACTTCGGCGGCAGCGTCGGCTACGGCTGGGGCCGGTCGAACTTGAACACGACGCTGGACCAGACCAGCAGTTGGGCGGTCGAAGGCGCCGCGTTCCAGAATCAGTTCGTCAATATCAGCAACAACCGGCTCAATCCGGCCGGCGTGCTCGGCGGTCTGCAGGCCGGCTACAACTGGCAGAGCGGCGCCGGCGTCTTCGGCATCGAGGCCGACATCAACGGATCCGACCTCAATAAGCGGACGGTCTACACGGCGGCCAACCCGCCCACGACCCGCACCTTCAACGAGAGCATCCGGAACGACTGGTTCATGACCCTGCGCGGCCGCGCCGGCTACGCAGTCGATACGACGCTGTTCTACGTCACCGGCGGTCTCGCCGTCGGTAATGTCAAGGGCAGCTGGGATCTCACCTCGGCAAACGGCTACACCAAGACCGCCTCGGCCAACGAGACGCGGGTCGGCTGGACGGTCGGCGCCGGTGTCGAGCATGCGTTTGCGCCGAACTGGACGGTCAAGGCGGAATATCTCTACACCGATCTCGGCAGCATCAACTACACCTCGGTCTATGCCCCTGGCAGCACCTTCGCGCCTCCCGGCTCGAACTACGTCGAGCGGCTGTCCCAGGATTTCTCGTTCCACACCGTGCGGATCGGCGTGAACTACAAGTTCGGTGGTCCGGTGGCCGCGCGCTACTGATCGCTGCCCCACAAGGGCGCCTTCCAAGCAGAAGCCTCAGCCGCAGTGCTGAGGCTTTTTGTTGGGATCGGAGACGGGCTCAGGCCGCGGCGATCGCCGCCCGGAAGCGGCGCAAAGTCAACGCCAGCACCACCGCACCGATGGCCGCCACCGCGACGAATTGCGGCCAGACGACATCGATGCCGGCGCCGCGATAAAGGATCGACTGGGCGAACGACACGAAATGCGTCGACGGCGACGCCTTCATGATCGTGGCGAGCCACACCGGCTGGCTTTCCACCGGCGTCATCCCGCCCGACAGCAGGTTCATCGGCACCGCGACGAGGATATAGAGCAGGCCGAGCTGCGGCATCGACCGCGCGATGGTGCCGAGAAACAACCCGACGGCGGTCGCGAAGAACAGATAAAGCACGGTGCCCACCATGAACAGCGGGATCGAGCCCATGATCGGCACGCGCAGATACCACCGCACGACGGCGTAGAGCGCGATGGCGACGGCGACGGCGATCACCAGCGCATTGGCCCAGATCTTCGACATCGCGATCTCGAACGGCGACAGCGGCATGACCAGCAGATGATCCATCGTGCCATGTTCGCGCTCACGCACCAGCGCCGCGCCGGCCAGGATGATCGCGAGCATGGTGACGCTGTTGATGATGCCCATCACGCCTTCGAACCAGGCCGTCGTGACGTTGGGATTGAACGCGATGCGCGTCACCAAATTGACCGGGGCGGACGAGGATGTCTCGGAGCGGGCCACGAACCAGGCGACTTCGGTGTTGATGATCTGCAGCGCATAGCCGGATCCGATCCCCGCCTGGATCATCGCGGTCGCATCGACGTTCACCTGCACCGATGGCCTTCGTCCCGCCAGAACGTCGCGCTGGAAATTCGGCGGGATGTCGAGCACGAAGGTGAAGCGGCCGTTGTTCATCAGCCGCTCCACCTCGCTCTGCGCGATGTAGACCGGCGGCTGGAAGTAAGGCAGCTGGAACGCGCTCGCGATCCGGCGGGAGAGCTCGGAGCTGTCCTCGTCGACGACGGCGATCGAGGCGCGATGCAGCTCCTGCGAACTGCTCTGCGCCTGGCTGATGACCGCCACCGTGAACGAATAGATCACGAGCCCGATCAGCACCACGTCGCCGAACAGGCTGCGCAGCTCCTTGGTACCGAGCCAGAACACGTTGGAGAGCGAGCGCATCATGGCTCACGCCTCCTGCTTCGGCAGCATCGCCAGGCTGAACCCGGTCAGGACGGGAATGAAGATCAAAAGGATCAGGATGTCGGCGCCGACATCGGCAAGGCCAAGCCCCTTGGTAAAGGTGCCGACCGCAATCGGGCGGTAGTAGGTCATCGGGAAGACCATGCCGATCAGCCGGGCTACGCCGGACAGCGACGACACCGGGACCAGCATGCCCGAGAATTGCGTGGCCGGAAGCACGGTGAGGATCGCGGTCCCGAACAGCGCCGCGATCTGGGTGCGGCAGAAGGTCGAGATCAGCATGCCGAAGCCGGTCGTGGTGACGACGTAGACCAAGGTGCCGACCATCAGCGGCAGAAACGCACCCTTGAGCGGGACGCGGAACAGAGCCGTTGCCATCACATACATCAGCGCGAAGTTCACCAGCGCGACGGCGATGTACGGCAGCTGCTTGCCGAGCAGGAATTCGAGCCGCGTCACCGGCGTAACATAGAGATTGGTGATCGACCCCAGCTCCTTCTCGCGGACCACCGCGAGCGCCATCAGGATGGCCGGAAACAGCGCCAGCAACAGTGCGATCGTGCTCGGAGCCATCGCGTAGATGCTGTCGAAGGACTGGTTGTACTTGAACCTGATCTCGACGTTGACCGGCGAGGCCGACAATGGCTGCGTCGTCTTGACGGCGGGATCGGAGAGATAGAGCTGATGCGTGCCCTCGAGATAGCCCCGGATGGTCTCGGCGCGGAACGGCATCGCGCCGTCGATCCAGGCAGACACGAAGGCCGGCCGGCCGCGCTTGATGTCGACACCGAAGTTCGGCGGGATCTCGATCGAGGCCTTGATGTCGCCGCTCTTCATCCGCCGTTCGAGCTCGGCATAGTCGGCGAGCGGTGGCCTTTCGACGAAATAGCGCGATCCTCTGAGCTCCGAGAGATAGGCGCGGCTCTCCGGCGACTGATCGCGATCGAGCGCGGCGAAGGTCAAGTTGTTGACGTCCGTGGAGATGCCGAAGCCGATCACGATCATCAGGAACGCCGTTCCGAACAGCGCGAACATCAGCCGGATCGGGTCCCGGATCAGTTCGAGACCCTCGCGGATCGTGTAGGCGAGCAGCCGCCGCAGACTGAAGGCGGCCTGCCCCCGGTCGTCCTGCGGCCGATCGACGGGACGCGGATCGGGCTTCGCCTGGGTCAGCGTGACCGGCGGATCGGCAACGCCGGCATCCTGCTCGAGGAAGGCAATGAACGCCTGCTCGAGCGTCTGCGCGCTCTTGGCGCGGATCAGCCCATCCGGCGTATCCGTCGCCAGCACCCGCCCCTCATGCATCAGCGACAGCCGGTCGCAGCGCGCCGCCTCGTTCATGAAATGCGTGGAGACGAAGATCGTCATCTCGTCCTGACGCGAAAGTTCGATCAGCAGGCGCCAGAACTGATTGCGCGCGACCGGATCGACGCCCGACGTCGGCTCGTCGAGGATCAGCAGATCCGGCCTGTGGACGATCGCAACCGCGAGCGACAGGCGCTGGCGGATGCCGAGCGGAAGATCGGCCGCGAGGCCGTCGATGTGGTCGGTCAGGTCGCAACGCTCGACCAGTTCGGCAATGCGCTTCCCGGCGGCGTCGAGCGGCAGATGGAACAGCCTCGCGTGCAGCACCAGGTTCTGTCGCACGGTGAGCTCGCCATACAGCGAGAACGCCTGCGACATGTAGCCGACCCGGCTGCGCGATTCATGATTGCCGGCCTCCATGGAGCGGCCGAAGATCAGCGCCTCGCCGGCGGTCGGCGGCAGCAGCCCCGTCAGCATCTTCATCGTCGTGGTCTTGCCGCAGCCGTTGGAGCCGACGAAGCCGAAGATCTCGCCCTTGCGGATCTGGAAGTTGACGCCCTCGACCGCGGTGAAATCGCCGAAGCGGCAGGTCAGGTCGCGCGCGACGATCACGGTCTCGTGGCTGCCGTCGAGCTCGGACTTGGCCGGCATCTCGGCGCGGTCGCGCGCCGGGCGGTCGGGCAGCAGCGCGACGAACGCGTCCTCGATCGACGCCGCATGGGTCTGCGCCTTGAGCTCGGCCGGCGTGCCGGTCGCGAGGATGCGCCCGTCATTCATCGCGATCAGCCAGTCGAAGCGCTCCGCCTCCTCCATATAGGCGGTGGCGACGATGACGCTCATGCCCGCCGCGCTGCGCGCGCGCAGGCGGTCGATCAGATCCCAGAACTGCCGGCGCGACAGCGGATCGACGCCGGTGGTCGGCTCGTCGAGGATGAGAAGATCGGGATCATGGATCAGCGAGCAGCACAGGCCGAGCTTCTGCTTCATGCCGCCCGACAGCTTTTTCGCCGGCCGGTCGGCGAAATCGGACAGCGCCGTCGCCTCCATCAACTCGGCGATGCGCCACTCGCGCTCGGACCTCGACTGGCCGAACAGCCGGGCGAAGAACGCGATGTTCTCGCGCACGCTGAGATCGGGATAGAGATTCTTGCCGAGGCCCTGCGGCATGTAGGCGATCCGCGGGCACACCTGCGTGCGGGCGCGCCGGTTCGCCATGTCGGCGCCAAGCACGCGCGCCTGCCCGTCCTGGATCGCGCGCGCGCCGGCCAGGATCGACAGCAGCGACGACTTGCCGACCCCGTCGGGGCCGATGAGACCGACCACGCGGCCGGCGGGGATGTCGATCGAGACATTGTCGAGCGCGACGACGCCGCGATAACGCTGCGAGACGTTCCTGACCATCGCGACCGGAGACGCATCGCCGATCATGTCAGCCATCATGGCGAGACTTGCAAACGCGCCGGCCATGCGACGTCGGGATTCCACCGGACATACGCCACGCCCGGCAACCCGCTCCTCACGGCATCGGCATGCGCGGCCAGTCGGTCCGGATCGACGCGCACGCGGATGCGAAACATCAGCTTGTCGCGCTCGCTCCGGGTCTCGACCGTCTTCGGCGTGAACTGCGCCTGGCTCGCCACGAACGACACTTTCGCCGGGATCGGACGATCCGGATAGGCATCGAGCACGATCCGCGCATCGGTGCCGATCTTGACCTTGCCGACCTCCTCGGTCGGCAGGAACACGTCCATGTAGACATAGCCGATGTCGAGCATGGTGAAGACCTTGCCGCCCGCGGCGAGAACTTCGCCGACATTGGCGAGACGATATTGAATGCGGCCGGGTTTCGGCGCGATCAAGGAGTTGTCGGCGATCTGAACGGTGTAGAGCGCGACGTCGTGACGAACCGCTTCGAGCCCGCGTTCGGCTTCGAAAATCCGCGCCTGCGCGCCGGCAAGGCCAGCGGTCGCATTGTCGAGCGCCTGCTGGCGCTGATCGGCCAGCTCGCGTGTGGTCCAGCCGCTCTGCAGCAGGCTGCGGGTGCGTTCCATCTCCTGCTCGGCAAGCGTCTTCTGCGCCTGCAGTTGCGCGAGATTGGCGCGGGCCTGATCGACGACGTGCTGCGCCTGCTCGGCCTGGGCCTGCGCCTTCGACAGCGACTGCTGCAGCTCCTTCGTGTCCATCCGCGCCACGATCTGCCCGGCCTCGACGCGATCGCCGATATCGGCGCGCAGCTCGGCGACACGACCGGCATATTTGGTAGCGATGTCGATCTCGTCAGCCTCGATGCGGCCGTTGCTGACGCTGATGCCCACCGGCAGCGGCGGATGCAGGCGCTGCCACCAGACGTAGCCGCCACCACCGGCGGCCCCGACGGCAAGGAGGAGCACGAGAAACGGCCACACCGCCCACCTGCGCCGCGGCAGATGGGACACGGCAACAGGCATCGCCGGCGCGGGAACGACAGCGGCTATTTCAGCACGGACGCGCTGAACGGGCCTTTCGTCGCCGGCGAGTTGCGTGTCCTGTGGATCCATTCCGGAAACCTTCTCCGCTGAAGCATGTTCCTCGTTTGGCATAGGCGCGGGAGAATCCGTTGACACAGCTCAACCAGCCCCGCGCATGCCGCCGATGCCTGCGATCACGTTTGGGTTACGGCGCGGAATCCGACGTCGCGATGGCATGGATCAGCAGCAGACTGCTGAAGATGACGAACAAGGCGAACGCCTGGAATTCGCATGGCGACATATCGAGCAGGACGAGCATCCACTCGATCGGCAGACCGGCGAGCATCAGCAGGAGAAGGCCGGTTGCCGCGACGAAGATGCCGTCGAGAATTCGCAACGCGATCGTCTTGGGCGTCATGGCGTGCTCCCCGTCAGGATCCACGCGCGGTCGGCTGCTCGCGGCCGCCGCCGCAATCGCCCCGGACCTCCCGCGGGGTCAGCCCGTATTGGCGGCGGAACGAGCGATTGAAGTGCGAGAGATCGCCGAAGCCGACGTCATAGGCGATGCTGGCAATCGCAAGCTGGCCATGAGCCGGATCGCACAGCATGCGATGCGCGTTCGCAAGTCGCACGCCGGACAGAAATGCGGAGAAGGTGGTGCCGTCGATCTCGAACAGGCGCTGCACGTAACGTGGCGTGACGTTCAGCTTCGCCGCGATCACCGCCACGGAGATGTCGCGGCGTCGGCTGTTGGCGATGAGGAACGATTTGGCGAGTTTCAGCCGCGCCGCGCGCAATCCACGCGCGCGCATCGTCTCGGCCAGATCGGCGGCCGGCCCGAACGAAAGCGCGAGCAGATCCTGGACGTGGCGCACCGACAGATTGAGCAGTTGCGCATCGATCGCGCCGCTGCAGGCCATGAGCCAGCCTGCATAGTGGTCGAGCAGCTGCAGTGCGCCACGATCGACCGGCATCGGCCTCATCAGGGCGTCCGCGATGCTGACATCCGCGGCTTCGATCATCACGCGCGGCATCAGCAGCGTGAACGAGCGACCATTGCTGGTGCGATGGAACGCGCTCGCATCAGCGCCGCTGAGGATCGCCGCCTCGCCCTCGCGCAGCTCGCGGGTCTGCCCGGCTGACTCGACGAACGCGGTTCCCTGGCGATTGATCGCGAGGATCACATTGTCCGCACCGTCGGCGAGAAAGCGGCCGGATCGGGAGATGCGCGCCGGCGTGGCCCAGGCATCGAGCATCTGCAGGCCCGGTAGCGTCAGGGCCCGATTGCGTGCCTTGAACGCGACCTCTGGCGCGGGCTCGAAATCGACACGCAACATGACCTGGCCGTAGTGCTCGCGCCAGAACGCCGCGCGCTCCGGTTCCGGGATGTGGTCGGTCGAGAATTCGACGATGCGGGAGTTGAAACCTGACATGCAATCACCCGAGACATTCGAAAAATGAAACCTGGGAGCCGCGCTCCGTCCGAGGCGAAAGCGATAGCGTCATCGCTGCAAACGCGGCGTCCTCCGATCAGAGGATGTGCCCCGTCGCAGGATCGTCGAGTGTGAACTGGGTCACGGGCGGTCGTGTCAGCCCCGGCGATGGTCGCCGCGCGCCAAGACGCAGGGCTTGGGAGGTGATGCCGTCTGCGGCCTTACAACCAACGAGGACGAGGATGACACTCACTGGACGA
Organism: Bradyrhizobium oligotrophicum; assembly: GCA_050641875.1. Lineage (GTDB taxonomy): Bacteria > Pseudomonadota > Alphaproteobacteria > Rhizobiales > Xanthobacteraceae > Bradyrhizobium > Bradyrhizobium oligotrophicum_B. Next base: position 2,383,615 of record CP192619.1, on the reverse strand, counting down.
TGTTTTTGCGGAGCGGTTGAAGTCGAGGTGTCCGGGACACCGGAGGCGATGGGCTATTGTCACTGCCGGTCGTGCCGCTCCTGGTCGGGCGGCCCCGTCAACGCTTTCAGCCTGTGGAAGCCGGACGCGGTCAGGATCGCAGCGGGCACCGAGCACGTGGCGATGTTCCAGAAGACGCCGCTGAGCCAGCGGCAGTACTGCGCCAAATGCGGTGGACATCTGATGACCACGCATCCGCCGCTCGGGCTGGTCGACGTGTTTGCGGCGACGGTTCCGGATCTCGACTTCAAGCCGGCCGTGCACGTGAACTATGCCGAGACCGTCCTGCCGATGCGCGACGGTCTGCCGAAGCTGAAGGATTTTCCGCGCGAATTCGGCGGATCTGGCGAAACCGTCCCGGAGTAGCTCGGCAATGCCGAGTCCTGGAGCATGCCAGGCTTCGGGACTCGGCCCGCGCCCTCTCATATCCCATCAGTCGAGCAGATGCCGATGATCGTGGATCAATCGGCGTGCGGTACGCAACCGCGACTCCTGAAGCGCGGCCAGCACGGCCCGCGCCATCCGACCCATCCGACGTCGAATTTTCCGCGACTGTCGGCGCACGCTCGGCACAGGGATCCTCATCACTCATCTCCGGCGATGTGAGGCTCCCATCGTGCGCCACCTCTCATCCGACAGCCTGGGCACGCCTGCCAATCTCGCGGCTTCGCGCGACCGTTGCGCGATGAACCTCACCCGTCGCGTGACGACCCATGAAGGGGAATATCGTCTACGCGCCAGGGTTGATCATTCGGACCGGCGCTCTCTTTCCCGGTCATGGCAGCGAGGTCACCGTGCAGAGCGAGTTGTATTCGCGGGCGCTGGACGCCATCTATCAAGGCTTTGCGGAACCAGATGGCATCACGGATGCGCTGGATTGCGTCCGGGAACTGACGAGGTCCGAAGGCGCCACTTTCGAGGTGATCGACCCAATCGTCCGGCGGCCCCTGATCTTTCACAGCAGCGGTGTCGCTTCGGCCGAAGGCGACGACTACCTCGCCCACTTCGCGCCCCGCAATCCGCGCCTGCGCATGGCGCTGAACCAGCAACGAGGCGAACTCTCCTGGGACTATCAGGTCATGGACGAGAACGCCATGAACCGCGACCCGTTCTATGCAGAGTTCCTGCCGCGCGCCGGGCTTCGCTACTTTCTCTCAGCGGTGCTGGAGCGGTCGCCGCAGCGGATGGTCGCCTTGACTCTGCAGCGAACGCCGCGGCAGGGCCATGTCGGCAAGGCCGACATTGCGCTGATGCACCGCCTCACGCCCCATCTGCAGCACGCACTTAGAATGCGAAACAGCCTCGTCACAGCATATGGCAGCGATATCGGCACGACCGCACTCGATGTGCTGAAGGATGGCGTCGCACTGCTCGATCCGAGAGGCGAGATCATCTACCTCAATCCGAGCCTGCAAGCGATCTCGGCAGACAGCGCCATGTTCCGGATCGAGAAGCGCGGCATCGTCTTCGCTTCGGCCGATCTGCGCAATCGCTATGCGCGCGCGTTCAACGCGGCGACGAGTACTGATGGCCTGATCGGCACGGATGCCATGCTCGATTTCCTGGCTCCTCGTCCGGGCGGCTTGCCGCCTTGCACGATATCGCTGCGCTCCTTGCACAAACGACACCCCCGTTCGGATTGCCCCGCTGCAGTGGTGGTGATGCTGGTGCGTGATCCGATGCGGGACGGCCCGGTGGCGCATCTGCTTCAAGACCTTCATGGTCTGACCAGGGCGGAGGCGCAACTGGCTTGTGCGCTGAGTACCGGCATGACGGCGGTCGAATATGCCGCGCATCGCGGCATCAAGGTCACGACGGTCTACACGCATCTCAAGCGCACCCGGGAGAAGACGGGATGGCGCAGCGTCGCCGAATTGACGCGGCGCATCCACGAGATCTCGATCGGGCTGCTGAACGCCGATTCCTAAGGCGCGGAAAGCGCAGCGACCTGCTGCGCCAGGGCATCGCGCACGCGCGCCACGACGTCGGCATAGTCACGTCGCACGTCCTGGCGGAACAGCCGCACGCTCGGATACCAGGGACTGTCGTCACGGCCGAGCAGCCAGCGATAGTCCGGCGTGAAGGGCAGCACGACCCAGGTCGGCTTGCCCAGCGCGCCGGCCAGATGCGCCACGCTGGTGTCGACGGTGATGACGAGGTCGAGATTGTCGATCAGCGCCGCCGTATCGACGAAGTCGCGGATGTCGGCGGTGAGATCGAGAATGTCGTTACGCGCAGCCAGCACGGCCTTGTCGGCCGGCCGAGGCTCCTTCTGCAAACTGATGAACAGCGCGCCAATCTCGAGCAGCGGCGCGAGCGTCGGCAACGGAATCGAACGGTTGTGATCGTTGAGATGCGCGGGGTTTCCCGACCAGACCAGGCCCACCCGCAAGCGGTCATGCGGACCGAGGCGCTGTTCCCAGATGGCTCGGTACGCCTCGGGAGGGCGCGGCAGATAGCACGGCGCGGCAGGAATGGTGTCGAGCCGGGTGGCGAAGGCGAGCGGCAGGCTCGACAGCGGGCAGTGATAGTCGATGGCCGGCAACGCATCGATGCCGCGGGCAAGACACTGCGCCACGCCGTCCAGGCCGGACAGAAGCGGCTGCAGCGGCGCGTCGACCTCGAGCACGACGCGCGCGCCCTGCTCGGCCACCAGGGTGGCGTAGCGCGAAAACTGGATCGTGTCGCCGAGCCCCTCGTCGCTATGGAGCAGGATCGTCTTGCCGGCGAGGGGCGCGTCCGCAAGCCACAGCGGCGCCTCGAAGCTGCGCTCGACGAAGCCGACGGCGCGACATTTTCGTCCCCATTCGCGCGCCGCCCAGCCGCGGGCGAAGTCGCCGGTCAGCAGCCGGAACAGCGCCGCGTTCCAATGCGCATCGGCCAGATCAGGCTTCAGCGCGACGGCGCGATCGAAGCTTTCGAACGCCTCTGCGAAGCGGTGCAGTTCGGCCAGCGACGTGCCGCGATGATTGTGAAAATCGGCGGTCTGCGGCCGGAGCGCGATCGCCTTGTCGAACATGGCGACGGCGTCGTCGTGACGGCCGAGGTTCTGCAGGATGCAGCCATAGCCATTGGCGAAGTCGGGATTGTCGGGCGCCAGCACCTGCGCGCGATGGCCGAGCGTCTCGGCTTCCTGGTAGCGGCGCAGCCGCCGCAGCGCGATGCTCTTCAGATACAGCACGCCCGCCTGATCCGGCATCACCGCCAGCGACTGCGTTAAGCGCGAGATGGCCTGCTCGTAATGGCCGGCGTCGAAATGCAGCGCTCCGGCCTTGTTGGCCGCCTCGACGTGATCGGGCTCGAGCTGTGCCACCTGATCGAAGGCCAGCGCCGCCTCGTCACGCCGGCCCTGGGCTTCGAGCACCTCGCCGAGACGAAACCAGGTCGCGGCACGATCGGGCGCGAGTTGCAGCAGCCGGTCGCAGGCCAGCGCCGCCTCGGCGTGCCGCTCCCTCAGTTGCAGCAGTTCGCCAAGCGCATCCCAGCTCTCAATTGCGTCCGGCTGCAGTTGCAGCGCGCGATCATAAGCCTTGATCGCTTCATCGACGCGGCCGGCGAGCCGCAGCGCCTGCGCCAGGCCGACGAAGGACTCCGCTGCGGAAACGTCCTGCCGAACGGCGCGGGCAAACCACTCGATCGCATCATCGGCACGCTTGAGCGCCAGGCAGACCCGGCCCATCGCACGCAGCGCGTCGATGGACGCCGCGTCCAGCGTCAGGGCGCGGCGGCACGTATCCTCGGCCTCCTTGAGCTGTCCGGCGCGCAGCAGCCGCAAGGCGGCGGCACACAGCGCAGCAGGCGTATCGCTGTGGCCCATCGATCCGGATCTGACCGGAGGCTTGCCGGCAGGCCGGCGCGGCTTGTGCTTCATCAGGGGATCTCTGCGCTCGTGCTGCAAGCGGTAGATGATTCCCCGATGTGCGGAAAGGTTGGGCTGTCGTCAGGCGACCGGTGCAGGCGCCAGCGGCGTCGCCTCGAGTCCGCCGAAGCGCCGCTCCCGGCCGCGGAACGAGGCGAGCGCCTGCGCCAGATCGGCGGCATCGAAATCGGGCCACATCCGCTGGGTGAAATGCAGCTCGGCATAGGCGCCTTCCCAGAGCAGGAAATCGGACAGGCGCTGCTCGCCGGAGGTGCGGATGATCAGGTCGACGTCGCGCAAGCCGGCTTCGCCCGTCACGAGGTCGGAGAACGCCGCACGGTTCAGGCCGTCAATCTCGCGGGCCTTCGCTGCGGCCTCGAGGATCGCGTCGCGCGCCGAATAGTCGACGGCGATGCGCAGATGCAGGGTGCTGCCGTCGCGGGTTGCCGCTTCCGCCCGGCCGATCGCGTCGGCGATGCCGCCGGGCAGCCGGTCGCGACGTCCGATCACGGTGAGGCGGACGCCGTTGCGCACCAGCGACACCACCTCGCTGGCGAGATAGACCCGCAACAGCGCCATCAAGGCCGCGACCTCGGCACGCGGGCGTCGCCAATTGTCGCTGGAGAACGCATACAGCGTCAGCGTCCCGATGCCCTGGTCGGGCGCGGCTTCGACGACGCGACGGATCGCCTCGACGCCCGCCTCGTGCCCGCGCAGCCGCGACAGGCCCTTGCGCGTCGCCCAGCGGCCGTTGCCGTCCATGATGATGCCGACGTGCAGGCCATCCACCACAGCAGGCGATTTAGGTTGCAGACTACTTTGCATTGCAAAGCTCCAGGTCAAAAAAAGCGATGCTCGATTCAGACGCGGCCCGGAATCAGGCCGACCGACGATGGCGCATGTTCCTTGCCGGCAGCGGCAGCGGCGTCGCGGACGAGGCGCTCGAGCACGGCGAGATAATCGAGGAAGCGGCGGCGCCCCGCCTTGGTCAGCCGGCAGGTGGTATGTGGGCGATTGCCCTCATAGCCCTTGGTGACCTCGACGAGACCGGCCTCCTGCAGCACTTGCAGATGGCGCGACAGATTGCCGTCCGTCAGCCCGCAGAGCTGCTTGAGGTCGGCAAAGGCGAGACCCTTCGGGTGCGCCATCAGCGAGGTGAGCAGGCCGAGCCGGGCCTTCTCGTGGATGACGCGATCGAGGCCGTCATAGGAGAACGGCGCACTGCCGTCAGTCTTCGACATCGGACTCTCCGGTCGCAAAATACAGAATGCCCGCCATCAGCCCCTGTCCGATCGCGAACGGAAGCCCCATCGTCCACGGCGACAGCGCATGCGTGGCGCTGCCCACCAGCAGCACGGCGAAGCCGGCCATGAAATAGAACGCCCCGGCCAGCGCCACCGTGCGTGGCAGCGAGCGCACCGACGCGAACACGCCGAGCGACATCAGAATCTGCCACAGGCCCGGCAGCATCCACAGCGCCTCCGGCGCGAACTTCCACAGCAGCACCGCGAGCAGCACGCCGGCGATGCCCGCTGGCAGGAACTGCTCGACCGCCTGATGGATCATCGCGTCTGCAAGGCCGGAATGATGCCGACGCGACCGCGCCCGCATCTCGAACCAGATCATCGTCAGCGACACGCAGGCTGCCACCGCCCATCCGAGCAGGAACGTCCATGCGTCGGCCGCCGGGTCGCGCAGAAACAGCTGCTGAAGCAGCGCAGTGACCAGCGCTACGGCCGAGGTCGCGGCCATCGTCGCCGGCCCGTAGCCGCGAAAAGCCGTGCCCGCCGCAAGCTGGCTGCGGATCGCGATGATGTCCGCCAGCGCCTTATCGAGGTCGCGCATGTCTCACCTGAAGCCGGTGATCGGCTCGTTTAACTTTGCAATACAAAGTATATACGAACGCAAAGTCGGTGCAAGCCCGCGCGAACCCGGAGCGCGCCTGCGTCAGCCGATCGGCCGCGCGTGCCGACCCGCTCGGTCGGGCGTGTCAGTAATACTGATAGCGGTGCACGCGGCGCGGCGGCGGCATGTCGACATAGACCGTCGGGCCTCGGCGCGCGGGATCGAACGCGACACGGGGATTGATGCCGCAGCCTGCATTGCGCCCGGAGGCACTCGCCCGGCATTGCTCGAAGGTCTGATAGGAGCAGTCGCCGGGGTAACCGACGCCTCGGCCCTGCACACACCAAGGGTAGTCGTAACCGCCTGCGGAGGCCGGCGCGATACCGCCACCAAGTGCAACGCCGACGAGGCCGGCTGCCATCATCATAACCTTGCGCATGATCTGTTCCTGTTCTGGCCGGAGGGTTGCACCACACCGGCATGGTCAAAAAACGACAAATCGGCGGAACGGATCACCAACCAAGGCAGTGACGTGTCGTAGGCGCGGCACGTCACTTTCAGCCCTCGACACCCGTCTGGCGGGCTGGCGCGTCATCGAAGACCTGTGGCGGCGCGCGGCCCAGCGATCGCGATGTCGCCTGGTCGCCTCATTCGACCTTCAGGCCGGCGAACTCGACGACCTTCTTCCACTTCTCGGTCTCGGCCACGATCTGGGCGCCGAACTGCTCCGGCGACTGGATCAGCGGCTCGCCGCCGAGATCGACGAGACGGGCCTTGATCTCGGGCTCGGCCAGGATGGTGTTGACCTGCTTGTTGAGCTTCTCGATGATCTCCTTTGGCGTGTTCTTCGGCGCGCCGATACCGAACAGCGCGCTCGCCTCGTAACCGGGTACGGTCTCGGCGACGGTCTGGACGTCCGGCAATTGCGGGGAACGCTGCTGCGTGGTGACGCCGAGGGCCCGCAATGAGCCGGAGCGGATGTGCTGGATGATGGAGGGCATATTGTCGAAGATGACCTGCACCTGGCCACCGAGCATGTCGGTGATCGCGGGCGCCGCGCCGCGATAGGGCACGTGTTGCATCTTGGTTCCGGTCATCGCCATGAACATCTCGCCCGACAGATGCACCGAGGTGCCGTTGCCGGACGAGGCCATGTTCACCTTGCCGGGGTTTGCCTTGAGATAGGCGATGAACTCGGCGACGTTCTTGGCCTCGATGTCCTTATTGACCGTCATCACGTTGGGGACGCGGTTGAACGAGGCCACCGGCGCGATATCGCGGACGAAGTTGAATTTGAGATTGGTGTAGAGGCTTGCATTGATGTAGTTGGCCGGATTGATCAGCAGCACGGTGTAGCCGTCGGGCGCCGCGTTCACGACGGCGTCGGTGCCGATATTGTTGCCGGCGCCCGGCTTGTTCTCGACGATGAACTGCTGACCGAGCGTCTCGGACAGCCGCTGGCCGATCAGCCGCGCCAGGATGTCGGTCGCGCCGCCCGGAGGATAACCCACCACGAAGCGGACGGGACGGGTGGGATAGTCGGCCGCGGACGCTTTGCGAATGGCAGCGAAGGACGGGACGGCGGAGGCAATCAGGCCAAGCGCGGTACGACGTGAAATCATGCGTTTCCTCAGGCATTATCGTTGAGCGGCGGTTAACGAGCCGCCGGGATCGATTGTAGCAGAGTGCCGCGATTGCGGCGAGATCGATGCCCCATCAGGAAGGAAGAGCCCCATGCCGGTCAAGGTCGATGCGCTCGATCATCTGGTCATCAATGTCGCCGACGTGGATCGCACGACGGCGTGGTACCGACAGGTGCTGGGCATGACGGTCCAGACGTTCGATCCTGGACAAGGCAAGGTGAGGCGCACGTCGCTGCTGTTCGGGAACCAGAAGATCAACGTGCGACCGAAGGACGCGGACAAAGCCGATTGGTTCACGGCCGACCATGTCGCGGCCGGCAGCGACGACCTCTGCTTCCTCACCACCAGCACCCCGGAGGAGGTGGTCGCGCATCTCGCGGCGCTCGGCATCGCCGTCGAGGAAGGACCGGTCGCCAAGCAGGGCGCACGCGGCACCCTGCGCTCGGTGTATTGCCGCGACCCCGACGGCAGCCTGATCGAGATCTCCTCGTATCAGGATTGAGCCGAGGCCGCGCTGAAGTCATTTCGTCACGGTCTCGCCGCTCTTGTCCATTTTCGCGACGATCTCGCTGCGCGACCATCCGGTCAGTTGCGCAAGATCCGTCGCCTGCGTGGCGAAACGTGCGGCGAGACTGTCCCGGTAGGTCTTCGCCGCGGCACAGGACGCCTCGCCCCGCCAGGGGTGGTGCTGGACATAGCGGCCCTGGAAATTGCTGCGGTCCTTGGTCTCGGCGAAGACGATATCCTCGGGGAAGGACTTCGCATCGTAGCGCACGTGCAGCCGGGTCACGAAAGCGTTGGCTCCGGCCATGCCCCGGCGGCGGCTGAAGGCGGTGTCATCGTCGCTGCCGATCCAGCGCGCGCCGAGCTCGACCAGTTCCTTGTTGCTCATGGGATCGGCGGCGCAGGGGTCGCACCATCCCATGTCCCAGGCATATTCCACGAATACCGCCTGCATGTTCTCGCGCGCAACCGCCCGCTCGAACAGCGCCTTGTAGAACGACCCGAACTCATCCTTCACATAGAGCGGGACATCGATATCGGATGGGATCTTCACCGTGCGATAATTAGCAGCCTCGATGCGGCCGCTCCTGGTGAGCGCATAGATGATCAGGTCCTGCGGCCCCCTGGCGTTGACCGTGCCGAGCCGCAGCGGCACCATGAACTTGGCGCTCTGGTAGCGCACCTGCAACGGCCGGAGCTGGCCGTTGCCGAGTCCCTTCATCCGCTCGACATTGACCTTGGCGACGAAGAACCGCATGCCCCGCCGGATGTAGCTGCCGAGCACGGCCTCGGCGCCCTGCGGGATGCGATAGTCGTTGTCGGTCAGCCAGCGCGTCAGCCCGTCGCTCTCCTGCGCCGACAGGATCAGCACGTCGTATTCGGCGACGTCGTAGCTCGCCTCGACGGTGACGCCGTAGTCCCGCCGGGCCATCTCGTAGACAGCGCCCGCCATCATCGGCGCCGCGGGCATCGCCCGCGCCGCAACGACGACCGGCGCACATGGATCGGCGTCATGATATTCGACCAGCCGCGGCGCGGTGTACTTGTCGAGATGGTCGATCGTCTTCGGCTCCACCACGCCGATCTGCTTGCGCGCGATGAAGGTCGGCACGGGGACGACGACCGCGAATTCCTTCACATCGCCCTCGAAGTCGCTGGCCATCGTGATCGCCGTCTGCTCGCCATCGCGGGCAAGCACGACTTTCGAGGACTGGTTGAACAGTTTTGCATCCGCCTGGGCAACATAGAAGCCGCAGAAGGCATTCGCGGGCGCCATCGCCGCGTTCGCCAGGATCGCGGTGGCCGCGACGCCGGTGCGGCAGAGCTTGCTGTAACGCAGGGTCATGTCGACACTCCTTCAGGTACGGACGAACGCCAGGAAAAGCGGGTCGCAGGGACGAGCCTGTCGAGCAGCGGCGTGAGCGGTGACAGCGCGATCAGCGCCACATAGAGCGCCGGCCGCATCTGCATGGCGAAGGTGAGGTAGTGCGCCGCGACCGCAACGCTCAGCGCGAACAGCAGCCGGCCGACGCGCGAGTCCGGCGAGGTGCGCGGGTCGGAGATCATGAAGAAGGTGAAGATCAGCAGCGAGCCGCTCTGCAACTGATGCAGGGGAATCGCCAGGGGATCGCCGAGCCAAGCGGCGCGCAGCAGCAGCAGTGCGGCATGGCTGGCGAAGAAATAGACTGCGATGTCGGTGCGCCGGGAGGCGCTGAGCACCAGGATCGCGAGGAAGCCGGCGAGGCTTGCGAACCAGATTTCCGTGCCCCATTGGCCAGGCGAGATCCACACACCCTGGGAGCTGAACAGCAGCGCCACGATCGCCAGCCCCGCCGGGTTGAACACGTGTTTGCCATCGATGCGCAGCACGAATTTCGAGCCGATCGCGATCATGGCCGCCGCCGCATGCAGCCACAGCGCATCGGCGCGCAACAGCAGGCTGAGCGACAGGCCGGTGATCAACGGTGACTTGAGATCGAGCGGCACGCCGGAGATGCGGCAGCAGACCACTTGCGTAAGCAGCGCCATGGTGACCGCGATCACGCTGGCCGCGGGACGCGCGCCGAAATCGATCGCGGCAAAATTGATCGCCAGCAGCGTCGCCAATGCCGCGATCTGGAAATAGCGGGCATCGGGCAGCCGCCATGGTCGTGGCTCGGCCTGCATGCAAACCTCCGGGCGTGTCTTGCCGCGCCATTGGTCGCCCGCGAACCGAGACGGGTTCAATCCCGATTTGATCGCGACAGCGCGAGGTGGCAAAAGATGACGACAGGAACGAAGCGGCCGGCGACAGGCCGTACTCAAGAATGATGGGAGCGAAGATGAACGGAACGACGATGGCAGCGGGCACGGTGACGCCGTTCGACGGCATGGACGTGCCCTGGCTGTTGAAGCTGCGCAGCGAGACCCGGCGCGATCATCCGTTCCTGATCTCCGCGCCGTTCGATGCGCCGGCGCGCCGCTGGACCTATGGCGAGTTTCACGACCGTGTCGGTGCATTGGCTGCCGGGCTGGTCAGGCGCGGCGTCCAGCCTGGCGATGCCGTGCTGATCCATCTCGACAATTGCATCGAGGCGATGCTCGCCTGGTTTGCCTGCGTCGAGCTGGGCGCGCTCGCCGTCACCACCAACACGCGCTCGGCGGCCGCCGAGATGAGCTATTTCGCGGAGCACTGTCGCGCGGTGGCGGCGATCACGCAGCCGGCCTATGCCGAAATGATCGCAGCGCATTGCCGCGGCCTCAAATGGATGGCGGTGATCTCGCACGATCCCGGTCAGGCGCAGGCGTCGGCTGTCGAACCAGGCGAGCGCTTCGAAGCCCTGTTTGCCGACAGCGCCGACCGGCCGCGGCGGCCGGCCGACCCGCTGGCGCCATGCAGCGTGCAATACACCTCGGGCACGACGTCACGGCCGAAGGCGGTGCTGTGGACGCATGCCAACGCGCTGTGGGGCGCCAAGGTCAACGCCGTCCATGAGGACCTGCATCAGGGCGACGTGCACCAGACCTATCTGCCGCTGTTCCACACCAACGCGCTGGCCTATTCGATGCTTGCCACACTCTGGGTCGGCGCGACCTGCGTGATCCAGCCGCGCTTCTCCGCGAGCCGGTTCTGGAGCGTGGCGCTCGAGCATGGCTGCACCTGGACCTCGACCATCCCGTTCTGCATGAAGGCGCTGCTCGACCAGGAGGTGCCGAAGCAGCATAAATTCCGGCTGTGGGGCACGGCGGTGTCGGAGCCGCCTGCGTTTGCCAAGTTCGGCATCAAGATCATCGGCTGGTGGGGCATGACCGAGACCATCACCCACGGCATCGTCGGCGACATCGACCAGCCGAATGCGCCGATGTCGATCGGCCGGGCCGCGCCGGAATACACCATCCGCATCACCGACGACGACGGCCGGCCGACCGAGGTCGGCGCCACCGGCAATCTCGCCATCAAGGGCGTGCCCGGCCTGTCGCTGTTCGCTGAATATCTCTACAACGCCGAAGCGACCCGCACGAGCTACGATGCCGACGGCTTCTTCCTCACCGGCGACCGGGTCACACGTCTGGCCGACGGCTTCATCAAGTTCGGCGACCGCACCAAGGACATGCTCAAGGTCGGCGGCGAGAACGTCGCAGCGTCCGAGATCGAGCAGGTGATCATCACCGTGCCCGGCGTGCGCGAGACCGCCGTCGTCGCCAAGAAGCATCCGATGCTGGATGAGGTGCCGGTCGCGTTCATCATCCCGCAGGCCGGGGTCGCGCGCGAGGAGCTGCCGGACAAGGTGCTGGCCGCCTGCCGCTCCGGTCTCGCCGACTTCAAGGTGCCGCGCGAGGTCAAGCTGGTCGACGAGATGCCGCGCTCGACCCTGGAGAAGGTCGCAAAGGCCGAGCTGCGCAAGTTGCTGGATTGAACCGAGGCTCCGGCACGCGTTCCTAATGCGCGCCCATCGCGACCGGGCGGAACGCCTGCAGCAATTGCTGGTCGAGCTTCGGGCCCATGTTCTCCATGATCTGGAACGCACGCGCATGCGTGAAGGCCGGCCGATAGGCGCGGTGCTCGATCAGCGCGGCGTAGATGTCGACGATCGTGGTGAGGCGCACGATGTCGCTGATCTGCTCGTTGTGCAGCGCGTCGGGATAGCCGGAGCCGTCGAGGAATTCGTGGTGATGCAGGATGACGTCGAGCATCTCCGGCGGGAAGCCGCCCTGCCGCCACAGCGCCTCGTAGCCGCGCCGCGGATGCTGGCGCAGCAGCGCAATCTCCTCCGCCGTCAGCTTGCCCTGCTTGTCGAGGATCGCGACCGGAATGAACGCCTTGCCGACGTCGTGCAGCAACGCCGCGCGGACCAGCCGGCGCTGGTCGTCGTCGCGCATGCCCAGATGAATCGAGAAGCCGACCGCAAGCCCGGTCACGAACAGGCAATGCCGGTAGGTGTCGTTGTGGTGACAGCCGACCACGGTCATCCATTCGCGCAGCGAGGAGTGCTTGATCGCCTTCAGGATCTTGTTCTCGGCCGCGACGATGTCTTCCATCGTCAGATGCGCGCCGGTGGGCAGCTTCTCGAAGATCTTGACCATGACGGCCTGCGCGGCCTCGACGCCGCGATTGAGGAGCTTGCCGCGATCGGTCTCGTCATAGCCGTCGTCGGCGGGGAGCGCCGAGCGGATGCGCTGCAGCACGTCGGCGGGGCTGAACGGCCGCGCGATGGTGTCGGTGGCGCCGAGCGCCCAGGCCTGCATCGTGGCGTGGTGCAGCGCCTCGGCCAGCACGAACAGCCGCGGCACCTCGCTATAGGCCCGCGACGACAGCTTCTTGCGCACCCGCTGCACGCTCTCCGGCGAGCGCAGGTTGATGTCGACGATCACCCCGGAGAAGCGGTTGCCGGGATTCTCGGGAATTTCGGTGGTCGGCATCATGTCGACGTCGCCGACCGAGCGCAGGATGCGCGCCAGCTCGCTGCTCTGATCACCGCGATCCGACGCGAGCAGGAGATGGCGCCTGTTCGCGGTCTGGGTCACGGTCTGCTTGGCTGTCGCGCTCATACGTGCTCGCCCCCTGCGGTTTGCTGCCCATGCAAGTTACCGGGATACGGGTTCGTCGCGGCTTAAGCCGATCATTCAAGCTGTATCGTTTCAGGTGAGCGAGACGTTAAGGGAATCGTTCAATTCGTGCGGCGCGGGGGACCTGACCGCAGCGCAAAAACAACCGCCGGAGACGGGCTCCGGCGGTTCTCAGATACGGCGCTGGTCTCGCGACGACGCTAGGCCTTCATCGCCGCCTTGACCGCTGCGGCGGTGATCGGCAGCGAGCGCAGCCGCGCGCCGCAGGCGTTGTAGATGGCGTTGCCGAGCGCCGGCGCGACCACGGTCACCGCGGGCTCGCCGACGCCGGTCGCCTTCTCGCCGTTGGCAATGACGGCGATCGCGACCTCCGGCACCTGGCTCATCCGCAACGGCGTGTAGCTGTCGAAGTTGGTCTGCTCGATGCCACCGTCCTTCAGCGTCGCCTTCTCGTACATCGCCAGCGACAGGCCCCACAGCGCCGCGCCCTCGACCTGGGCGCGGATGTTGTCGGGATGCACCTGCGTGCCGACATCGGTCGCCACGGTGAGCTTCTTCACCGTGACCTCGCCCGTGGGCGCAACCGCGACATGGGCGACGCACGCCGTCCAGCTCGCCGTGGCACGCTCCTGCGATGAAACGCAGGAGACGCCCATGCCCTCGCCTTGCGGGAGCTTCTTCGCGCCGTAGCCGGACAGTCCCATCGCCGCCAGCAGCGTATTGCGCAATCGCTGCGCGCCGCCGTCGTTCTTGCCCTTGCCGTCGAGCAGCGCGATGCGGAACTGCGCCGGGTCCTGCCCCGAGGCCACCGCGATCTCGTCGATCATGCTCTCGACCGCCCAGAACGTCCAACCCGGCGCCACCGAGCGGAGCTGCCCGGACGGCGTCGCGTTATGCGCGAGCTCGTTCTTGATCGCGCGCACATGGTGGTTGGGCACGGTGTAGAAGAAGTCGGCGCCATTGACCGTGAACGAGTCGAGCGGGCCCTTCTTGTCGACCGAGGGCGTCAGGAAGTCCGGGATGCCCCAGCGCGCCGTCGGCCAGGCCGAGACGACGTCATGGCTGAGCGCGATCAGCTTGCCGTTGCTGTCGAGCCCCGCCTTGACCTTCTGGTAGGTGAGCGGCCGCGAGTAGTCCATCGTCATGTCGTTCTCGCGGGAGTAGATCACCTTGACCGGTTTGCCGACCGCCTTGGCCGCCTGCACCGCCGGCACCATCATGTCGGCGTCGAGCCTGCGGCCGAAGCCGCCGCCGAGCCAGGCCTGGTGCATCACGACGTATTTCGGATCGATCCCGGCCGCAGCCGCCGCGATCGCGCCGGAACGGGTCGCGAACTGATTGCCGGTATAGATGTGCAGGATGTCGCCCTTGAACTCGGCGGTCGCGTTCATCGGCTCCAGCGGCGCATGGATGTTGATGCTGGTGGTGTACTCCGCCTCGAGCACCTTGGCCGCGCCCGACATCGCCGCAACTGGATCGCCGTCCTTGACGAAGAACTGCCCCGCATCGTCCTGCGCCTGCAGCCGCATCGCCTCGGTGAGGATGGTGTCGGTGCTGACATTGGCGTAGGGGCCTTTGTCGTAGCTGATCTTGAGCGCGTCCGCCGCCTTTCTGGCGTTGGCGTAGGTGTTGGCGACCGCCACCACCCAGCCCGAGGTCGAGCCGGTCTTGTCGTCGAGCGTCACCGCCTTGATGAAGCCCGGCACCTTCTTGGCCTCGGAGTCGTCGACAGCGGTGACGGTGGCGCCGAAGCGCACCGGTGGAGTGACGACCTTGCCGTAGACCATGCCCGGCAGCATCGTATCGATGCCGTATTTCGCCGTGCCGTTGGTCTTGGAGGGGATGTCGAGCTGCGGCACCGAGACGCCGATCATGGTGTACTGATCGGGCGTCTTCAGAGTCAGCGCCTTCAGTTCGTCGGCCGAGAAGCTCTTGGTGATCTTGCCGCTCTTGACGATCTCGGCATAGCTCATCTGCTTCTTGGATTTCGGATGCATGACGACGCCGTCGCGCACCACGAGCTCCTTCGCCGGCACGCCCATCGCTGTGGCGGCGGCTTCGGTGAGCGCAATGCGCCCCGCGGCGCCGGCCCGGCTCATGGCGTCGAAGTTCATCATCGTGCTCCAGCTGCCGCCGGTGATCTGGGCGCCGAGCACGGGATCGTTGAACTTCGGATCGTTGGAGGCGAGCTGGACCCGCATGTCCTTCCAGGCGGCACCGAGCTCCTCGCAGACGATCTGCGCCATGGTGGACGCAATGTGCTGGCCCATGTCGGCCTTGCCGCAGGTCACGGTCACGATGCCGTCCGGCGCAATCGCGTACCACACGCTGGGCTCGAAGTTTGCAGGCGCCGCGGCCGCGATTGCGCCGTCGGCGAGACCGGCATAGCCGAGCACGAGGCCGGTTGCGGCGGTGCCGACCAGGAAGGAGCGGCGGCTGAGATCGGTGGCCATCGACGGCGCTGCTTTGACGTGCTGGTTCATGTCGCCCTCCGGTCGCTGGTGTTCGACGCGGTGCGCATCTCGGACGCGGCGCGCTGGATCGCCTTCTGGATCCGCGAATAGGTCATGCAGCGGCAGAGATTACCGTCCATGTGTTTGACGATCTCCTCCTTGGTCGGGCTCGTGGTCTTGGCGAGCAGCGAGGCCGCCTGCATGATCTGGCCGGACTGGCAGTAGCCGCATTGCGGCACCTGCTCGGCGATCCACGCCTTCTGCAAGGGATGATCGCCCTTCTGCGACAGCCCCTCGATGGTGGTGATCTTCTTGTTCGCGACCTCGCCGACCATGGTCTGGCACGAGCGCACGGCCTCGCCGTTGACATGCACGGTGCAGGCGCCGCACAGCCCGGCGCCGCAGCCGGACTTGGTGCCGGTCATCTGCAACTGCTCGCGGATGACCCATAGCAGCGGCGTGTCATGCGCCGCGTCGACGGACATGGTCCGCCCGTTGATGGTGAGATTGGGCATGTGGTTTCTTCCCCGCCCGGCGTTTCGACTTCGCTTACGGCGAAGTTCGGTTTTATCGATTCGCTGGAACCCACCGGTGAGATGCCAGCCATCATAAGAATGATCGCGTTGCCCCGGCGACGCAACGGGATTTGAGCGTCGGCTTGCGAAATGAAACGGCATTTACGTTGTGCAGCGCGAACGATGCTGGGCTGGTGACGCCGGCCACGCTAAGAAGATGTGCAGCCAATGCCGACAGCGAAAGGAGATTTCAGCCCATGAGACCATCCGTACGTATGGTGCTGTGCCTGGCTGCGGCCATGCTGCCGAGCCTGTCGGCCGTAAGCGCTGCCGTGGCAGGGCAGACGCTGGGCGTCGCCGACGCGCCTTTCACAGCGACGTTATCCAACGTCACGCCGCTTGCCTTCGGCATGGATGTCGGTGAGACATCGCGCGTGCTGGAGCAGCCATTGATCTATCTGAACGGCACGCCCGGCAACGAGACCTTTCTGGCACTGCGTAATCTCGGCGGCAGCGGACTGGTCCCGCACCATCACCGCCTCTACCTGAAGTTCCGCAGGGGACGGCTGACCGGCTGGAAAGAGGACTACGGCACCAACTGGATGTGGCGCTGATACGCGCCTGACGACCGCAAAGAGGACAGAACGTGGGACAAGACATCAAGCTGACGGCATCCGACGGCTTCCAGCTCGGCGCCTATCGCGCCGATCCGACGGGAACTGCAAAGGGCGCGCTGGTCGTCATCCAGGAGATCTTCGGTGTCAATCATCACATCCGCAACGTCTGCGACCGCCTCGCCGCCGAGGGTTACGTTGCCATCGCGCCGGCGATCTTCGACCGCGTCGAGCCCGGCTTCACCTCAGGCTATTCGCCCGACGAGATCGCGGTCGCGCGCAAGTTCGTCGCCAATCCGGATTGGGCGGCCTTTTTGCGCGACACCCAGGCCGCAATCGACGGCGTGAAGAATGTCGGGCCGGTCGGCATCATCGGGTTCTGCCTTGGCGGCAGCATCGCCTATGCGGCTGCGACCAAGCTGTCGGGCCTCCGCGCTGCCGTCGGCTATTATGGCGGCGCTGTCGCGCGGTTCGCCGACGACAAGCCGACGGTGCCGACCCAGCTCCATTTCGGCGAGAAGGACGCGGGCATCCCCTTGAGCGACGTCGAGACCATCAAGGCCAAGCGGCCGGACGTCGAGATCTTCATCTACCCCGGCGCACAGCACGGCTTCGGCTGCGACGAGCGCGCCAGCTACGACAAGCCGAGCGCGGATCTGGCGTGGACCCGTAGCCTCGCGTTCTTCGGAACGCATTTGCGCTGAACCTCATTGCGAGGAGCGAAGCGACGAAGCAATCCAGAGTCGCGCGTGACGCTCTGGATTGCTGCGCTTCGCTCGCAATGACGGCGGATGGAGCAGCGCGCCACTCGGCGGCAACGTATCCCTGTGGCCGGGCGAGACGTGCTGATATCCAGAACCAGCGCTCGCCGACCTGGATCGTATCTCCCGGCTTGAGCGAGGTGCCGAGCGGCACCTCGTAGCGCGCGACTCCGGACGCATCGGTGTGGGTCAGGGTGACGATGTCGCGCCGCGCCCGCGGCGAGAAGCCGCCGGCGATCGCGATCGCGCTCTCCACCGTCATGTTGGGCACGTAAGGATATTGGCCGGGCGCCTGCACCTCGCCGAGGATGAAGAACGGGCGATAGGCTTCGATCTCGACCGCCACCGAGGGCTCGCGGATGTAGCCGTTGCGGAGCTTGGCGGCAATCTCGGCGGCGAGACCGGCGGTGGTGCGGCCACGCGCCGGAACGCTGCCGATCAGCGGCATCGTGATCGATCCGGACGCATCGATGGCGTAGGTGTTGGTCAGGCCCTCCTGGCCGTAGACGACCACGCGCAGCTTGTCGCCGGCGTCGAGATGATAGGCGGAGTCGCGCCGCGCCGGCGCATAGCCGGCGGGAACGACATAGGCGCCCGCGCGGGTGGCGGCAGCGAACGAGTTGTGCAGCGCCGGGATCGCCCCGCCCTGCCCGGTGGCGGCAACCGGGCCGGAGGTAGGCGTTCCATAGGCCATCGCGTCGAGATCGCTCTGCGGCTGGACGGCAGCGACGGGGAGATCGTCTGCATGCAGCCCGACAACAGGATCGCGGACAGGACGGCAATGACCGGAACAAACAACGCGCGCACTCGAACAATCCTTGAATGAGGATGTGCGCTAGTCATGCGCGGTTAAGGTTAACAAACCGTTGGCGCGTGTAGTCCCCGTCGCAAGCGGGCCACGGTGCAAGCCGCCCGAGAAAAATCCCCTCCCACGGCGTGGGAGAGGGATCCGATGTTCATCGTGATCGGGCGCGCTCAGCCCGGCTAAGCGCTCACGCCGACCCCGATCGGGCACGCGACACCCGTTCCGCCGAGGCCGCAATATCCGGCCGGATTCTTGGCCAGGTACTGCTGATGATAATCCTCGGCGAAATAGAATGGCCCTGCCGGGACGATCTCGGTCGTAATCGCTCCGAGCCCCTTGGCGCGCAGTGCCGACTCGTAGGCGGTCTTCGACGCCTCGGCCGCCTCGCGCTGCGCATCGCTGAAGGTGTAGATCGCGGAGCGATATTGCGTGCCGACGTCGTTGCCCTGACGCATGCCCTGGGTCGGGTCGTGGCTCTCCCAGAACGTCTTCAGGAGGCGCTCGTAGGACATGATCCTGGGATCGAACACCACCAGCACGACCTCCGTGTGCGCCGTCTGCCCCGAGCACACCTCCTCGTAGGTCGGGTTCGGCGTATGGCCTCCGGCATAGCCGACGGCGGTGACGTGGATGCCGTCACCGAGCTGCCAGAACTTGCGCTCCGCGCCCCAGAAGCAGCCGAGCCCGAACACGGCCTGCTCGAGGCCGTCCGGATAGGGCGGCAACAGGCGGCGACCGTTGACGAAATGCGTCGCGGCGGTCGGGATCGGCTGAGCGCGGCCGGGCAGCGCCTCGGCGGCAGACGGCATGACAGGGGCTTTGCGCATGAAGAACATGGGATGTCTCCGCTCGTGGCCAGCGCCCGCGGGACGGCCCACGGCGCGATGACCTCTTGTCAGGGGGAATATATAGGGCTCTACGGGTCCAGCAGTAGCGCTGTTACGTCGCGCCGGCGGTTCCCGCGGCGCGCTGCCAGCGGAATCCAGAGCTGCTGCCGGCGCGGCGAGACGAACCGCCGCGCTCAGTCGCGTCCATAACCGATCAGCGGCTTGCGCGGCCGGAACAGCAGCATCAGCAGGATTCCGAGCAGGCCAAGCACCGCAAACACTGGCTGGTCCAGAAATACCTTGACGATCCACTCCCACAAGAACGGGGCCTTGGCCTCGATCCAGGCCTTGAAGGCGGCCTGGCTCGCCTGGTGGACATCGTTCCAGAGCTGGCCGAAACGGGTGAACTGCAAGGTCTGGTCGGCCACCCAGCGCGCGCCGTCATAGACCAGGAAGATGAAGCTTCCGGCCAGCAGCAACAGCCCTACCAGACGGAAAAAACCGCGGATCATGCCTCACCTGCCCTCTCTCGCACGCCCTTGCGGGCAGCAAGGCCATAGCGGGCCCCCGCAGAAATTCAACCTCGTCAGGGGCTTAGAACCGGGTTTTGGTCGATTCCGGCCGCCGCGGGCGCTCCGAGACCGTTGACGCTCGGCAGGGCTGCCCCTATAAGGTCGCCATTGGCGGTGGGCGCAATCCCGCCGCCGCTGTTCTTTGAGCAGCGCCGATCCGCCGAGCATCCGCTCCGGTCATGGCATTCTCAGAGAGGCGTCCGAACAACCCACCGCGTCGATGGGGCCGCGTCAAGCGGGCCGCGCGCGTACCCGCAAGAGCGGCGACTGCTCGCCGCCGAAGGATATTTGAGAGCATGGCCAACACGACCTCCGCGAAGAAAGCGACGCGCAAGATTGCCCGCCGCACCATCATCAACAAGTCGCGCCGCACCCAGATGCGCGGCGCCGTTCGCTCCGTCGAGGACGCGATCAAGAAGGGCGACCGCGAGGCTGCGCTGAAGGCGATGGCCAACGCCGAGCCGCAGCTGATGCGCGCCGCACAGCGCAACATCATTCACAAGAACAACGCGAGCCGCAAAGTGTCGCGCCTCACGCATCAGATCGCCAAGCTCGCGAAGTGACGCGACCGCGCGACTGACGAACTAATCAAGATGCAAACAGCCCGGCTCGCGCCGGGCTTTTCTTTGCGCATCGCGCTGGAGCGCATTCATCCATCGTTGCGCTTTCTATTTGATGGTGACATCGCGTCGCGAATACGATCTTCGCGTGTTGGAACATGCGCGACGTCGCGCGCGCTTGACATTGTTCCGTAATCCTACGTGGCGTTCCGTAATTTTACGCGGTGACAATATTGTCTCACCTGAAACAGCGAGGACTCTGCGCGTCGCGCTTGCGCTGCGATGTCAAGAGCGCACGATGCGCCGTTCCCTTTGCGCATCGCGCATCGCGGGAGTTACCCGCTTAGAGCAATCGCGAAAAACATCGTCTCGAAAATGACTTAAGCGCATAGCGCGACCAAGTGATTGGAAAAGCGGGTGAGGCCGGTCGAAACATAAAAAAATTATGAAGAAATTTTGGGCAGACGATGTTGTTTGTCACATGCGAGATTCCTCGCGATGATTCAAAACGTTGCTTTCTTAACGCGCAACACCGCGTCGCAACCGCTGCGAAGACTCGTAACGCGTGCTCCGATCTTATGGATTGCGAGTCCCGACGCATCGTGTATTTCTTTAATCACTCGCGGCGCCCACGATCTTGAGACCAGCGCGGTTTTAGAAACGGGGCGGACGTGCAAATCGGCGGCGGTGTGCGCGTTGGCGACGCTTTCCAAAGCGATGGCCGGATCTGTACCCATAGCAATATGGGGAACGACTGAACTTTGTCGAAATTTCTCGGGCGCAGCATCATCGTTGCGCCGCTTTGAACAAGAGAAATACGACATCGGTCGACCCGACCGGAGCTCGTGGCGGCTTCGCTCACCGAGTGGACAAGTTGGACGGGATGTACGGCGGTGCGGCTGAATCTTGGGGTTCGGGCGCGGCGGCATTGGGATGACAACTTGCCGTGAGCAATCACGGCAGGGCGGGGAGGTTGCATGCTTTACGGACAAATTGCGGGCACACACCATCAGCTGGTTCCGGATCACGCACCCTTGGCGGTCGGCACTGACGTGATCGATACGACCAGCACGGCCACCGCCAGTACGGCCATCGGCCCTCCCGCTCGTCCGAGTATGCGCTGACCTCGCGGAGTAGTTTTCTTCACCAGCATCGAACAGCCCAACGGCGCTCGCGCCGAACGGCGAGCCGTGTCTGGAGTTGAGCCTCCGCTCGAGGTCTCGCTGCGGGAGACGCGTCCTTTCACGGCACGTCTGCCCGGCGATCACACGACACCCCCACTCAATTCGAAAAGTTGCGACTGCCATGACAAATTCGGAACAGGAACGCTGGTCTCGCGTGAAGGGTCGGCTGCGCTCGACCGTCGGCGAGGACGTCTATACGAGCTGGTTTGCGCGGATGGACCTCGAAGCCGTCCAGGACGAAAGCGTTCATCTGTCGGTGCCGACGCGTTTCTTGAAGAGCTGGATCCAGGCGCATTATGCCGAGCGCGTGCTGTCGTGCTGGCAGGCCGAGATGCCCGAGGTGCACCGGATCGATCTGTCGGTTCGCACCGCGATGCGCTGCGCGACGCCGGTCAAGGAAGCCCCCGTCGCCGTCGAAGCCCGCCGCGCCGAGCGCAACGACGCCAGGCCGGCGACGAGCGCCGACACGCGAACGGCGTCGGCTGCGGCTTCGCTCGCCACGAGCCATGACGCGCTCGGCGGCTCGCCGCTCGATCCGCGGCTGACCTTCGCCAGCTTCGTCGTCGGCCGCGCCAACACGCTGGCCCATGCGGCAGCGCGCCAGGTCGCCGACGGTCGCCGCGGCGATCCCGTGATGTTCAACCCGCTCTACATCCATGCCGGCGTCGGGCTGGGCAAGACGCATCTGCTGCAGGCCGTGACCTGGGCCGGCAACGCCGGCGGCGAGCGCAAGGTGCTGTACCTCACGGCCGAGAAGTTCATGTACGGCTTCGTCGCGGCGCTGAAATCGCAGACGGCGCTGGCCTTCAAGGAGGCGCTGCGCGGCATCGACGTGCTGGTGATCGACGACCTGCAGTTCCTGCAGGGCAAATCCACCCAGGCGGAGTTCTGCCATACGCTGAATGCGCTGATCGACGCGGGGCGCCAGGTGGTGATCGCAGCCGACCGGCCGCCGTCCGACCTCGAAAGTCTCGATGATCGCGTCCGCTCGCGGCTTGCCGGCGGCCTCGTCGTCGAGATGGCCGCGCTCGGCGAGGATCTCCGCCTCGGCATTCTCAAGTCGCGCGTCGCCGCAGCCCGCGCCCATCATGCGAGCTTCGACGTGCCGGAGCCGGTGCTAGACTATCTCGCCCGCTCGATCACCCATAACGGCCGCGACCTGGAAGGCGCCATCAATCGCCTGCTGGCGCATTCCAAGCTCAACAACCAGCCGGTCACGCTCGACATGGCGGAGCGCGAGGTGCGCGACCTGGTCCGGCCGCAGGAGCCGAAGCGCATCAAGATCGAGGACATCCAGCGCGTCGTGGCGCGGCAGTACAATGTCAGCCGCTCCGACCTGTTGTCGTCGCGCCGCACCGCCAATGTCGTCCGGCCGCGCCAGGTTGCGATGTACCTCGCCAAGACGCTGACCTTGCGCTCCCTGCCCGAGATCGGCCGCCGCTTCGGCGGACGCGACCACACCACCGTGCTGCACGCCGTCCGCAAGATCGAGGCGCTGGTCGGCAAGGATGTCACGCTGAACGACGAAGTCGAGTCGCTGAAGCGCCAACTGCAGGACTAGAGGGAACGCACGGCCAGGGGAGCGGACAGAAGGTTCGCCCCCAGCCGGGCCGTTGTCCCGGCCGTTCGACGCTGTCCTCGGACGTCATGCTCGGACCCTGCCTCCGGGTCACGGAAGAGCCTGCCGAAACATGGGAAATCGGCTCCGCATCCCTTGCGCTTGAGCCCCATCCGCGCCACTTTACGCCTCCCCCTCACGCTCCTGGACGCTGGCCAAGCGCCGTTCGGGCGCGAGGTGCCATCGGCCGCGGCGCTGCAATAGCCCGCCGGCATTCCAGGACAAGCTCAGTTGGAACGGGCGGGTATAGTGCAATGAAGGTGACCGTCGAACGCGCACAGCTTCTGAAGTCGCTGGGCCACGTCCATCGTGTGGTCGAGCGGCGCAACACCATCCCGATCCTGGGGAACGTGCTGGTCCGCGCCGAGAATGCCCGGCTGTCGCTGCGCGCGACCGACCTCGATCTCGAAGTGACGGAGACCCTGGCTGCCGAGACCGCCACCGCGGGCTCGACCACAGTTCCGGCGCACATGTTCTACGACATCGTGCGCAAGCTGCCGGACGGCTCGCAGATCGTGCTGGAGAGCGATGGCGAGCGCGCGGTGCTCGCGATCCGCGCCGGCCGCTCCAAGTTCACCTTGCAGACGCTGCCGGAGAGCGACTTCCCCGATCTCGCCGCAGGCGAAATGACCCATGCGTTCGCGGTTCCCGCCAAGGACATCAAGAGCCTGATCGACCGCACGCAGTTCGCGATCTCCACCGAGGAGACGCGCTATTACCTGAACGGCATCTATCTGCATGCCGGCGGCACCGCCAAGCAGCCGACGTTGCGCGCCGTCGCGACCGACGGCCACCGCCTCGCCCAGGTCGACCTGCCGCAGCCGGCCGGCGCCGCCGAGATGCCGGGCGTGATCGTGCCGCGCAAGACCGTCGGCGAGGTGCAGCGGCTGATCGAGGACAATGACAGCGAGATCCGCATCGAGCTGTCGCAGGGCAAGATCCGCTTCACGCTCGGACAGGTGGTGCTGACCTCGAAGCTGATCGACGGCACCTTCCCGGATTACGGCCGCGTCATTCCGCAGAACAATGACAAGGAGCTGGTCGTCGACAAGGCCGATTTCGCCGCCGCCGTCGACCGCGTCTCCACCATCTCCTCGGAGCGTGGCCGGGCCGTGAAGCTCGCGCTCTCCCCCGGCAAGCTGGTGCTCTCCGTCACCAACCCGGATTCTGGCAGCGCGACCGAAGAGCTCGAGGTCGAGTACGCCTCGGACGCGCTCGATATCGGTTTCAACTCGCGCTATCTGCTCGATATCGCCGCGCAGATCGAGGGCGAGGTCGCCGTGCTGCGCTTGGCTGATCCAGGCTCGCCGACCCTGATCCAGGACCGCGACAACCGGAACGCACTGTACGTCCTGATGCCGATGCGGGTGTGAGGCAACATCGCGCCGATGCGTAGGGTGGGCAAGCGAAGCGTGCCCGCCGCTTCTAACGAACAAGCGGTGGGCACGGCGCTGGCGCGCCTATGCCCACCTGACGGGCTCTCTCCGTCATTGCGAGGAGCGGAGCGACGAAGCAATCCAGGCCGTAGGGCCTTTCGTTTCGAAGCAGTCCTGGATTGCTTCGCTTCGCTCGCAATGACGGACGGATCGATCTCTCACCCGATGACCCCCTCCCGCATCCACCGCCTCGCGCTGACGCATTTTCGCAGCTATCGCGCTGCCAGCGTCAGCGTGCAGGCGGACATGGTCGCGCTGGTCGGAGCCAACGGCGCCGGCAAGACCAATTGCCTGGAGGCGATCTCGTTCTTCGCGCCGGGCCGCGGCCTGCGCCGGGCCACTCTGGAGGACGTCGCCGACAACCAGGGCGACGGGTCGTGGGCGGTCTCGGCGGAGGTCGAGGGCGCGCTGGGGCTGACGACCTTCGGCACCGGCATCGAGCCGCCGCGCAGCGATGCGAACACCACACGCCGCTGCCGCATCGACCGCGAACCGGTCGGCTCGGCAGCCGCCTTCGGCGATCACATCCGCATGGTGTGGCTGACGCCCGCGATGGACGGCCTGTTCATGGGCGCGGCCTCGGAGCGGCGGCGCTTCTTCGACCGCCTGGTGCTCGCGATCGACAGCGAGCATTCGAGCCGGGTGTCGGCGCTGGAGCGCTCGTTGCGCTCGCGCAACCGGCTGCTCGAGGTGCGCAATTTCGACGACCATTGGTGTGACGCGATCGAACGCGAGACCGCGGAACTCGCGGTTGCGGTGGCTGCGAGCCGCGGCCAGACCGCGGTGAAGCTCGCCGCGATGCTGCGGCAGCGCGGACAAGCCTCGGCGTTCCCGTCCGCCGAGATCGCGCTCGACGGCTGGATGGAGAATGCGCTGCTGAGCGAGCCGGCCCTCGCCGTCGAGGACCGTTATCGCGCCATGCTGCGCGACAATCGCGCGCGCGATGCCGCCGCCGGCCGCACGCTCGACGGTCCGCATCTCACCGATCTCCATGTCGTCTATGCGCCGAAGAACATGCCGGCGCGCGACGCGTCGACCGGCGAGCAGAAGGCGCTGCTGATCGGCCTCATCCTCGCGCATGCGACCTTGGTCGCCGAGACCACCGGCATCGTGCCGATGCTGCTGCTCGACGAGATCGTCGCGCATCTCGATCCCGGCCGCCGCACCGCTTTGTTCGCCGAGCTCGGCACGCTCGGTGCCCAGGTATGGCTGACCGGCGCCGATCCCTTGGCGTTTGCCGAACTACGCGAGCTCGGCGAGATCTTCGACGTCGAGGCGGGACGGATCAGCGCGCGGCGGTAACTCATTCCGCCGTTGAACCGATCAGTTCGCCGGTTCGACTAGTTGTCGTTGGTTGGCACGCCGGCGCCCACCGCTCTGCTCCAGCGCCCGAGGGCCCACGCGCCCTGAACTCGAAATCCCGGAGATCCATGATGTCAGAGCTTTGGCGGCAGGCCATCGCCGCGCCGCGGCTGCGTCGGTTCGCGTGTGGGCTGTTGCTGCTCGCGAGCTGTGCCGGACCTGCGCGCGCCGACGACGCCATCGTCGACGTCCACGCGCTGCCGCGGCTCGAGGGCGCCGTGGAAGACCTCGCG
The DNA here is from genome assembly GCA_050641875.1 of Bradyrhizobium oligotrophicum. Taxonomy (GTDB): domain Bacteria; phylum Pseudomonadota; class Alphaproteobacteria; order Rhizobiales; family Xanthobacteraceae; genus Bradyrhizobium; species Bradyrhizobium oligotrophicum_B. The sequence continues at coordinate 2,357,739 of CP192619.1, read as the reverse complement.
CGTCCAGACCGCTATCGCGCCGTCTATCGTCTGCCGGCGCCTGTCGCATCGGCCAGTACCGCCACGCAGCAGTTGCTGGGCGCCGACGGCTGGGTGCGCTACGTGAGACCGCTCGAAGAGCGCAATCCCACGCTGAACTACAAGAAGGGCAAGCAGGGACTGACGGTGTACTTCACCGGCAGCGGCGGCCGCTCCGGGCAGTCGGAGGTGACCTATTCGCCGCAGCGGATCTACGCCAATTTGCCGTTCCCCGAGGGCGCCACCGACATCGTGTTCGACGAGACGCGGCCCTATCTGTCCTGCGTCGTTGCGACGCCGCTCGATGCGGCCAAGGCGTTCTTCGCCAAGGAGATGTCCGCCCTCGGCTGGCAGCCGCTGACAACCGAGAGCGCCGCGCGCTGGCAAGGCGCCGATCTGAGCGAGACGGCGCCGCGCGGCGCACGCGCCTTCTACGGCCATGACGACCGCGACGGTTATCACCGGCAGAATCCGGTGATGCTGACGCTGACCCGGCGCGACGACGGCCGGACCCATGTCGAGGTCCGGATCGCGCCATTCGCGCTGCCCTCGACCCTCGAAGCCGGCGACGACCGCGCCGGCCTGCCGATGCCGAAGCCGACCAAGTGGTCGCAGAGCCTCGGCAGCGCGACCTCGCCGAGCCGCCAGGCCAATGGCGCCGTCATCGCCGAGCTGCCCGCCGTGCTCGCCTTCTACACGCGCGAGCTCGCCGCGCGGGGCTGGCGCATCGCCGACAACGGCACGGCGGCCGCCGAGAACGTGTCGCTCAGGATCGCCTCCGCGGAGGACACCGGAACCTTGAAGCTGTCGCGCAACTACGATCTCACCATGGTCGAGCTGTCGGTGCGCGCCACCGACGCCGCGCTGGCCGCGCGCGCCAAGGCGAAGAAGGACGCCGACGACAGGTTCATGGCGGATGCCGCCGCGATGGCCAAGCAGGTGATCGCCGCCGACGCGGCGCGCCGTGCCGCGCAGGCCGGCGCCATGTCGGATGCGCCCGTGAAGCCGCTGGACGACAATCCGGCGCCGATCGCGCTGCCCGAGACCGCCGAGGCCGTGAGCTTCGATGGCGAGCGGGGACAGCTCGCGTTCAAGTCGGCTTCGTCGGTGAAGGCACTCACCGGCTTCTTCCGTTCCACGTTGAAGGCGGCCGGCTGGAAGGAGGCGCCGACCGTGATCGACAATCCGACCATGGCGCGCCTGGAGTTCTCGGCGAAGGGCAAGTCGGTGGCGTTCACGATCATGCAGATGGGCCCCAGGGTGAACGTCACGGCGGACGGCACCGGCCTGCGCGCCGCCGCCGGGCCTGCGGCGGTCGCCCAGGCCGCGTCCCCACAAGCCAAGGACGCGACGCCGCTCGATGCTGATCCCGACTCGGCGCTGCCGGTGCCGAAGCAGCACAGCGCGACCGCGCTGTCGCGGTCCAGGGCGCCCGGAACGGATACGCCGCTGCGGCTGGAGCTGGAGGCCAGCGTCCCGGCCGAGCTCGGTGCCGTCACGGCCTTCTACCGCGCCGAGCTGACCAGGCTCGGCTGGCGGGAGAAGCCCGAGGACGCGCAGGCCAGCCCCGATCGGGTCCGGCTCACCTTTACCTCGTCGCAGGGACCCGCCGTGCTCACGCTCGGACGCGCCAAAGGCGAGACCTCGGTCAACCTTGTGCAGAGGAATGCAGAGGCGGCGGCCAAGGCCGGCATCCTGCCGAAACCCGGCCGGGCCAAGCTGATGCTCGGCAATATCGGCGACACCGACGCCGTGCTGACCATCGACGGGCAGACGATCAGGATCGCGGCCGGCACCGGCAGCCCGCAATCGCCCAAGGGCCCGCTGCTCGACCTGCCGCCAGGCAAGCACCGTTACGAGCTGAAGATCGCCCGGCGGCCCGCCGTGAGCGACACGCTGGAGCTCGCCGCCGGCGATGCCTGGGGCCTGATGGTTGGCCCGGCTGGCACCGCCCTGCCGCTACCGCTCTACTGAGGAGACACCCGCCGCATCACGCGTGACTCGTTCCCTGAATCGCACGCGAAAGAGCCCCGCCGCACGCCTCGAAACCAGCCGCGGGAATGGCCTGAATCCGGCTTTCGGAGGGGACGAAAACGACCCTCGCCAGGCCTTGAAAAACCGTTAAAAAACGCCATCTCTTCAATGCCTTACGAAGGGCCACTTTGCGCTAGGCGCGTGGCTTCTTTCGTGAGAGAAAGAGCGCTCTCGGCATGCGATCTGCGATGCCGATTCGACCACCCCTTCCGAAGGCCCCACATGACCGAACCCGCCCGGCAAACCATCGCCGACAACGAGCCTGCAACCGCGAACGAATACGGCGCAGAATCGATCCGGGTGTTGAAGGGCCTGGATGCGGTGCGCAAGCGCCCGGGCATGTATATCGGCGACACCGATGACGGCTCCGGCCTGCATCACATGGTCTACGAGGTCGTCGACAACGCGATCGATGAGGCGCTCGCCGGTCATGCCACCGCGGTCGAGGTGGTGCTCAATCCGGACAATTCGGTCACCGTGCGCGACGACGGCCGCGGCATTCCCGTCGACATCCACAAGGGCGAAGGCGTGTCCGCCGCCGAGGTCATCATGACCCAGCTGCATGCGGGCGGAAAGTTCGACCAGAACTCCTACAAGGTGTCCGGCGGACTGCACGGCGTCGGCGTCTCCGTGGTCAACGCGCTGTCGAGCAAGCTGCAGCTTCGGGTCTGGCGCGACGACAAGGAGCACCTGATCGAGTTCGCCCATGGTGACGCGATTGCGCCGCTGAAGGTGGTCGGCGAGGCCAAGGGCAAGCGCGGCACCGAGGTGACGTTCCTCGCCTCGACGGACACCTTCAAGAACGTCGAATACGACTACGCCACGCTCGAGCATCGCCTGCGCGAGCTCGCCTTCCTCAATTCCGGCGTCAACATCGTGCTCTCCGACATGCGCCACGCGGTCGAGAAGCGCGAGGAGATGCGCTACGACGGCGGCGTCGAGGAGTTCGTCAAATATCTCGACCGCAACAAGAAGGCGATCGTCCCGGCGCCGATCATGGTGCGCTCGGAGGTCAACGGCATCACCGTGGAAGCGGCGCTGTGGTGGAACGACAGCTACCATGAGAACGTGCTGTGCTTCACCAACAACATTCCACAGCGTGACGGCGGCACCCATCTCGCCGGCTTCCGCGGCGCGCTGACGCGCCAGGTCAACGGCTACGCCGAGGCCAATGCGAAGAAGGAAAAGATCGCGCTGACCGGCGACGACTGTCGCGAGGGTCTCACCGCTGTTCTTTCCGTGAAGGTGCCCGATCCGAAGTTCTCGTCGCAGACCAAGGACAAGCTGGTGTCCTCGGAAGTGCGCCCCGTGGTCGAGAACGTTCTGAACGAGGCGCTCGCCGCCTGGTTCGAGGAGCATCCGGGCGAGGCCAAGACCATCGTCGGCAAGGTGATCCAGGCCGCCGCGGCACGCGAGGCCGCGCGCAAGGCGCGCGAACTGACCCGCAAGAGCCCGCTCAGCGTCTCCTCGCTGCCCGGCAAGCTCGCCGACTGCCAGGAGAAGGATCCGGCCAAGTCCGAGCTGTTCATCGTCGAGGGTGACTCGGCCGGCGGCAGCGCCAAGCAGGGCCGCAACCGCGAGTTCCAGGCGGTGCTGCCGCTGCGCGGCAAGATCCTCAATGTCGAGCGCGTGCGCCCGGACAAGATGCTGTCGAGCGAGCAGATCGGTACACTGATCACGGCGCTTGGCACCGGCATCAGCGACGAGTTCTCGATCGACAAGCTGCGCTATCACAAGATCATCGTGATGACGGACGCCGACGTCGACGGCGCGCACATCCGCACGCTGCTGCTGACCTTCTTCTACCGGCAGATGCGCGAGATCATCGACCGCGGGCATCTCTACATCGCACAGCCGCCGCTCTACAAAGTGATGCGCGGCAAGTCCGAGCAGTATCTGAAGGACGAGCGCGCGCTGGAGGACTATCTGATCGGCGCCGGCCTCGACGATTGCGTGTTCAAGACCGCCGAAGGCGAGGAGCGCAAGGGCCGCGACCTGCTGGCGCTGGTCGAGGAAGCCCGTCTCGTCCGCAACATCCTGCGCAATCTGCACAGCCGCTACGATCGCAAGGTCGTCGAGCAGGCCGCGATCGCCGGCGTGCTGCGGCCGGATATCACCCGCGACCTGGCGACCGCGGACGCCGCGGCCGAGTACATCGCGAAACGGCTCGATGTGCTGGCCGACGAGGTCGAGCGCGGCTGGATCGGCCACTTCGTCGAGGGCCAGGGCTTCACGTTCGAGCGCACCGTGCGTGGCGTCAAGGACGTCGCCGTCATCGACGACGCGCTGCTCGCCTCCGCGGATGCCCGCAAGCTCGACGACTATGCGGCCCGCCTGCAGGAGGCCTATGCCAAGCCCGGCACCTTGCGCCGCGGCGACATCCAGACCGTGATCCATGGTCCGATCGATTTGTTCGAATCCGTCATCGAGGCCGGCCGCAAGGGCGTCACTCAGCAGCGCTACAAGGGGCTTGGCGAGATGAACCCGGAGCAGCTCTGGGAAACCACGCTCGACACCGAAGCCCGGACGCTGCTGCAGGTGAGGGTCAAGGAGGTCGACGAGGCCGACGACATCTTCACCAAGCTGATGGGCGACGTCGTCGAGCCGCGCCGCGAGTTCATCCAGGACAACTCGCTGTCGGCGAACGTGGACGTGTAGAAGCGGACGCTCTGCTGGCCGCGAACTCCGTGAACCAGTCCAGCGCCGCCGGATTGCGGGTCGCATCCTTGCTTGCGACTTTGTCCGGCGCCTCCCCGAGCAGCAGCCTGCGGACCGGGACCTCCATCTTCTTGCCGGTCAGGGTCATCGGAATCTCCGGCACCGCGATGATGACGTCGGGAACGTGCCGCGGGCTGCGCTCGTGGCGCAGCCGTTGCCGGATATCGTCCTGCAGCGCCTCCGTCAGCTCGGTGCCGGTGGCGAGTTGCACGAACAATGGCATGTAGAAGCCGCCATCCGGCTGCTCGATGCAGATGACGAGGCTGTCGGCGATGCCCGGGATCGCCTCCATCGTCCGGTAGATTTCGGCCGAGCCGATGCGGACGCCGTGGCGGTTCAGCGTGGCATCGGAGCGGCCCAGCACTTGGCAGCCGCCGTGGTGGTTGAAGCGGACGCGATCGCCATGGCGCCAGACGCCGGGATAGATGCCGAAATAGCTGTCCGTGTAGCGGGCGAAATCGACGTCGCCCCAGAATCGCAGCGGCATCGACGGCATCGGGGCGAGCACGACGAGTTCGCCGACCTCGTCGACGATCCTGCGTCCCGCATCGTCGAACGCGGCCGCGGCCACACCGAGTGCGGGCGCCTGGATCTCGCCGGCATGGGTCGGCAGCAGCGGCGAGCCGGCCAGCAGGCCGGAGCAGAACTCCGTGCCGCCGGATTGCGACGACGCCCAGACCTCCGGCTTGACCGCCTCGTGCACCCAGCGAAACACCTCCGGCGTCGACGGCGAACCGACCAGCATCACCGACTGCAATCGTCCCAGATCGAACTCGCGGCCCGGCACGACGCTCTGCTGACGCACCAGCTGGATGTAGCTAGGGCTGATGCCGAGCACGGTTACGCCGGCGGCCTCAACGAGCCGCCACACCAGCCGCGCATCCGGATGGCTCGGATGGCCGTCATACAGCACCGAGGTGCCGTTCATCAGCGGCCCCCACATCAGCGTGTTCCAGACCATCCAGCCCGTGGTCGAGTAGAAGAACAGCGTGCCTCCCGCTTCAATCTCGAAATGGAACGCCGCCGATTTGTAGTGCTCGATCACGATGCCATGGTGATTGTGCACGATCGGTTTCGGCAGGCCCGTGGTGCCCGAGGTGAACAGCACCCACAGCGGATGATCCGATGCGACCCGCTCGAACCGGAATGCGTCGCGCGCGACTGGCGGACCATCGAGCAGGTCGGGCCATGCGTGGACGTGCCCGTGAAACGCCAGCGCCTTGCGAGCCGCCGGATGGTAGTCGAGCATGACCAGCATCTCGACGCTCGGCAGCGCGGCGAGGATCGCCTCGAGATCGCCGATGCGATCGAAATCCTTGCCGCCGTAACGGTAGCCGTTGACGGCGAAGACGAGCTTCGGCGCGATCTGGGAGAAGCGGTCGATCACCGTCTGCGCGCCGAACTCCGGCGCGGCCGAGGACCAGACAGCGCCGATCGCTGTCGTCGCCAGCATCGCGATGACAGCCTCCGGGATGTTCGGCATGTAGGCGACGACCCGATCGCCCTTGCCGATTCCCATCGCGCGCAGCGACGTCGCGAGCCGGCGCACTTGCCCTGCGATCTCTCCCCAGCTCGCCGGCGCGAGCGGCCGCAGCTCCGAGCCGTGATGCAGCATCGGCCGGTCGGGGCTGCCGCTCAATTCATGACGCAGCACGTGCTCGGCGAAGTTCAGCCGCGTGCCTGCGAGCCAGCGCGTCCGCGGCATCGGATCGCGCGAGACCACCTCGCCGATCTCGCCGTCGGCCATGACGTCGAAATAGTCCCAGATCGAGCGCCAGAACCCGGCGACGTCGTCGACCGACCATTGCCAGAGATCGTGATAGCCGGAGAAGCCGTGGCCACGCGCGGCGAGCCAGTCGAGATAGCTGCGGATGTTGGCACGCGCCCGCCGCTCCGGCGAGCAGGTCCAGACATCAGCTTGCCCATCAGCCATTGCAGCGCATCTCCATCCCTTCCGCAGCCACGACGGCCACGACCATCGGCTGCGCCAAACCGGCCGTCAAGAACACGGCACGTGCCGCAGGACGCGGCTGCGCGGCGCGACCCGGCTGAAAACGGGCCTCGCCGGCCGCCGGTGCCGGCGAAGCTGGGATCACCTGCGCCAGGCCGTGGCAAAGTGGCCCGCCGCAATTTTCCGCCATTGATTCCATTTTGGAATTGGCGTTAGGAGTCGATCCAAAGAGTATCCCGGCTGCGGGCGGACAAGGTCCACGGCGGACGGGTAGCGCACCGGAACGGGTTGATCCCGCAGGACACCTTGTGCCCCGACGCCGTCGCGAAGCCGGCGAGGGCAGCGGCCACGAGCTTCGACAACGGATCACCAGAGCATGGCGCCCATTCAATACATCGTCGAGGGTGGTCACCGGCTCAAGGGCGCGATCGAGCCGTCCGGCAATAAGAACGCCGCCCTGCCGATCATCGCCGCCGCGCTGATGACCGAGCACCCGGTCACCCTCGACAATGTGCCGCGCATCCGCGACACCGAGACGCTGGTCGAGCTGGTGCGCTCGGTCGGCGCCTCCGCCGAATGGCGCGGCCGGAACCGGCTCGCGATCCACGCCAAGGAGATCCGCGCCGCCGATCTCGATCCGGACCTGTGCGCGCGCATCCGCGCCTCGATCCTGCTGGCAGGGCCCCTGCTCGCCCGCTGCGGCGAAGTGGCGCTGCCGCCGCCCGGCGGCGACGTGATCGGCCGGCGGCGGCTCGACACGCACTTTCTGGCCTTCGAGCAGCTCGGCGCCACGGTCACCGCAACCGACAAGATCGAGCTGCGCGCCTCCGGCCTGAAGGGCGCCGACGTGTTCCTCGACGAGCCCAGCGTCACCGCGACCGAGAACGCGCTGGTGGCAGCCGTCGCCGCCCACGGCACAACCTACTTGCGCAACGCGGCCTCCGAGCCGCATGTGCAGGACCTCGCGCATTTCCTCGTGGCTCTCGGCGCCAACATCGAGGGCATCGGCACCAACACGATGGTGATCCACGGCGCCAGCACGCTCGGCCAGGCTGCCTACGCGATCCAGCCTGACCATATCGAGGTCGGCTCGCTGATCGGGCTCGCCGCCGTGACGCGCTCGCCGTTGCGCATCGTCCGCGCCGGGACCGAGCAACTGCGCTCGATCCGCATGGGGTTCGAACGCCTCGGCATCGTCTGCGAGGTCGCCGGCGACGACCTCATCGTTCCCTCCGAGCAGACGCTCAAGATCAAGGACGATTTCGGCGGCCACGTGCCGAAGCTGGAGGACCAGCCCTGGCCGGCCTTCCCCGCCGACCTGATGTCGATCGCGCTCGTCACCGCCACGCAATGCGAGGGCGTGATCCTGATGTTCGAGAAGATGTTCGAATCGCGGATGTTCTTCGTCGACAAGCTGATCTCGATGGGCGCGCGCATCGTGCTGTGCGACCCGCACCGCGCCATCGTCGCCGGCCCGAGCCGCCTGCGCGGCGCCCGCGTCGTCTCCCCGACATCCGCGCCGGCATGGCCATGCTGCTCGCCGCGCTGTGCGCCGAGGGCACCTCGTATATCGACAATGCCGATCAGATCGAGCGCGGCTACGAGCGCATCGACGAACGGCTGAACGCGCTGGGTGCCAAGATCACGCGCGTGCCGGAGCGCGGGCGGTAGCGCCATTCACGCAGCATTTCTCCGACGTCATTGACCGACCGCAGCGCTATGCCATTCGCGCGCTGGCTTCGCGGACATGCACGTGCGATGATACTACGCATCGCGTACAGCGCGAGAACAACCGTGACATCTGAGGCTCACTGCGCATGGCCATCAGCGAGATCACTCCCAACGTCGACCGTACCAGATGGCTCGCGGGCGCGGAGTTCGCCGACGCCTTTCGTATCACGATTGACGAACCGGCCATCGATGCCCGCACCGCGGCCGAGCGCATGCTCGGTCACGCGCCCTGGTGGATGGCGGCGCTCCTGAAGCTTCGCAACCTGCTGGTCAGGCCCTTCGGTCTGAAGACCTCGGGCGCGGACCCAGGCAACCCACGTCCTCTGATCGGAATGTTTCCGATCGTCGACGAAACGTCGGCACGGCTCGTGCTCGGCTTCGACGACAAGCATCTGGATTTTCGTGTCCTGGTCGACGTGGTTTCTCATCGCGCGACCACGCAGGTGACAGCGAGCACCCTGGTGCAGACCCACAACGTTCTCGGCCGCGTCTATCTCGCCGCGATCAAGCCGTTTCACCGCCTCGTCGTGAAGGCGATGCTCCGGCAGGTCGCAACGGCCGCCTGATTGCGCGCAAGTCTTCGGTCCACTGTCGCGCCGGCTCTCCGTCCCCAGACCGAATACTCCGCACGCAATGACGGAGAACGCATCGAACCGCGCGGCAGTCCAGCCCAGCCACCCACATTGCCGGTTTTCAGAATTTTTCGCTTGCGTTAATTTCGGAAATCAGAAACAATGCGCCCATCCCGTCCTTATGAGAGGGGCGCTTCGCGATCGTCACGGACCGTTGAGGGTGGGATGCGATGGATGCGGCGGCTCACAGCGCGCACGAGGGCAGCAACCCGAGGCTGGCGCGTGGACGAATGAGACGTCGCATACGGCGAAATCGTATGGTCCTGGCCTCCCGATGCTGAGGTCAAGCCGGCGGGCGATCCGCAGGTGACGGGGGCAAACAAGCCCGGTCCCCGGGGAGAGTACGTATAAGCCGTTCCAACCATGGCGCAGGGAAGGTCGGATGTGCGACCAACCTGTGGTGACTGCCGCCTGCTACTTCTTTTGCAGGCGGGCCATGGGTGTGGTCAAGCACCCGGCCTTCCCTGCCCCTCTTCTTGCGATGAGGGACACATGACGAGCATCGCCCGGGCATCTCGTGCCGCGGGACCGCCAGCTGCTGTCGATCGATGCGTTCACACGAAGGCAGTGGTCAGGCGTCGCCGCGAACTTCTTCCTCAACCGCCTTTGCGGTGGCGCGGCGTTCTTCCGCGCGAATGGTCCGGCAATCGACAGGACCGCGCGATGTGCATTGCGCAGAAGCGGCTGCTATACCGGCGATCATGACCTCGACAGTTGGAACTCACCACGCTCCGCCGCCGGCGGCGCCGACACCTCCTCTCGCCCTCGAACTCTGGGAAACGGTCCGCCTCGCCGCGCCGATGGCGCTGACCCAGCTGTCGCAGATCGCGATGATGTCGACGGACCTCGCCTTCATCGGCCGTCTCGGCGGCGATGCCGTTGCAGCGGCCGCGTTGGCGGGCACCGTCTACTTCGTCGGATCGACCTTCGGAATGGGTCTGATGTCGGCGGTGGCGCCGCTCGCCGCGCAGGCGTTCGGTGCGGCCGACGCCGGGCTGGTCCGGCGCGCGCTGCGTGTCGGGCTGTGGGCCGGGCTGTTCATCGCGTTGCCGATCATGCTGATCGCGCTGAACGGCGAGATCATCCTGCTTGCCCTGGGACAGGCGCCGGGCGTGGCGCATCTCGCGCAGGACTATCTGGCCGGTCTTGCCTGGGGGATCGCGCCGATGCTGTGGTTCCTGGCGCTGCGCAGCTTCATGGGCGCGGTCAACCGCCCCGAGCCGGTGCTGTGGATCACCTTGGCAGCGATCCCGCTCAACGCGTTGCTGGTCTATCCGCTGCTCTACGGCCAGTGGGGTTTTCCGCGCCTCGGCCTGACCGGCGTCGGCCTGGCCACCTCGACCGTTAACCTTGGGACGTTTCTTGCCGGTCTGTGGTTCGCGGTGTTCCGCCCGCCGTTCCGCGACTATCACGTGCTTGCGGAGCTCGGGGGCATCGACTGGCGGCTGATGCGGCAGCTTCTCGTCCTCGGCGCCCCGATCTCGCTGTCGTTCCTGCTCGAATACGGCCTGTTCTCGGCGGCGGCGATCCTGATGGGACTGATCAGCACGGCCGCTCTCGCCGCGCATCAGATCGCGCTGCAGATCACGGCGATCCTGTTCATGGTGCCGTTCGGAATCAGCATGGCCGCGACCGTGCGCGTCGGCCACGCCGCCGGACGTAACGATGAGACCGGTGTCCGTCGCGCCGGACTGATGGCGATGTCGCTCGGCCTTGGTCTCGCAATGCTGTTCACGCTCGGCATCATCGTCGCGCGATTCGACATCGTGCAGCTTTTTCTCGGCTCCGGCCTTGCCGATGCCGATCTGACCACAGCCCTGGCCGCCACGCTGCTCCTCGTCGGCGCCACCTTCTTCATCACCGATGCGCTGCAGACCATCGCGGTCGGCGCGCTGCGCGGCATCAAGGACACGCGCATCCGCTGCTGCTCGCCGTGCTCGGCTACTGGCTGATCGGCTTTCCTGCATCCTATGTGCTGGGGCTCCACACCGCGCTAGGCGCGCTCGGCATCTGGATCGGCCTGTCGGTCGGCACCGCCGTCTACGCCGCCCTGCTGGTGCTGCGCTTCCTGCGGCTGTCGCGATGAGGCGATCACGCGCCAGCCGTATCGGGCGTCTCCTCCGGCTCCGGCCGATGCGGTTTGCCGGTCGATGCGCCGGCCCACTCGGCGACGACGCGCTCGAGATCGATCAGGTTCTGCCGCATCTGCTCCAACGAGAAGCCGAGCGCGAAGAAGCGCTCGGCCGCATCGCCGGGCAGGCCCCGCGTGAGGCCGTCGCTGCGGACGGCGGCCACCTCCTCGGCGTAGGCCTTGACCGCAACGTGAATGGGCCAGATCGCCGGCGGACCGGAGCCGTTGCGGATGGCCGCCGCACAGCCGCGCAGGTAGCTCGCGATGGCGTCGCTGACGCGGGTGACCGGGCCCGACAGCCGCGCCTGCAGCTCGGAGGGCAACGGCACCACGCTGGCGCGGCCGATCATCACGACATCGTGGCGCAGCCGCAGGATGGTCCGCAGCAGCGGGCCGGTATCGGCGCCGGAGGACAGCCGTGCGGAGCGCTCGCGTTCGGCCTCCGCTCCGGTCGCGTTGAGCTCGGTCAGCGCGGTCCCGATACCGTCCTGGATCCGATGCAGCGCGTCGTTGTCGCGGCCACGCGACAGGCCGGCCAGCAGCTCGGTCATCGCCGCTGCGATCAGCTCGAGCAGACGCCCAGCGGCGCTACGCATCTGCACATGCGCGCGCGACGGCAGCACGATGAACGATACGGCGAGGCCGGTCAGCGCGCCGACCGCAACCTCGAACACGCGGTCGATCGCCGAGCCGAGCGGATCGAGATGGCCCATGGTCGGCACCAGCAGCACGATGACAGCGGTCACGGTGGCGGCGTTGAGGCTGGGATTGATCGCCGCGATGAAGGCGAGCGGGGTCACCGCCAGGATCAGCATGCCGAGCAGTTGCAGCTCGCCCGAATGCGGGATGAAGACCGTGATGGCGCCGCCATAGATCGCGCCGCCGATGGTGCCGAACATGTAGTCGCGCGTCGCCTTCAGCGAACGCCCGACGCTGCCTTGCGTCACGATCAGCGACGTCAGCACCGCCCACAGCGGCAGCTTCAGGTGGAAGGCCGTGGCGATCGCGAAGGCCAGCGTCGCCGCGACCGTGCCGCGGACCGCCAGGGCCATCGGCGCCTTGCGGGCGCGCAACCGGCCGAACAGCTGCTTCAAGGACACCATCAGTCGCTCACCTCGAAAAGCACTAGCGATCCCGGCATGGCAGCTCCCCACCGGGCCGAACCGGCTTGAAAGGCGGAATCGGCTTGCCTACGGTCATTGCAACAAAGCTGAGGAAACACGATGGCCCAGGAAACCGCAACGCTCGCCGCCTATGTCGCGGAGCTGAATTATGACGATATCCCGCCCGAGGTGCTCGACCGCGCCAAGGTGCTGACCCTGGACTTTCTCGGCAGCGCCATCCGGGCCCGGCGCGAGGCGGAATCGACACCGTCGGTGGTGAACATGCTGGCGGCGCTGAAGCTGGATGCGGCGGGCGAGGCCACCGTGTTCGGCGATTCCAGAACCTGGACCCCGGCGGTGGCGGCGCTGCTCAACGGCACGATGGGCCATTCGCTCGACTTCGACGACACCCATGCCGATTCCTCGCTGCATCCGAGCGCGCCCGTGGTGCCCGCCGCTTTCGCGGTCGGCGAAATGGTCGGCGCGTCGGGCCGCGAGGTGCTGACCGCGATCGTCGCCGGCTACGAGGTGTGCTGCCGGCTCGGCAACGCGCTCGATCCGACCTCGCATTATGCCCGCGGCTTCCACCCGACCGCGACCGCAGGCACCTATGGAGCGGCGGCCGCCGCGGGCAAGCTGTTCGGGCTGTCCGAACAGCAGTTGATCTACGCCTTCGGCGTCTCCGGCAGCCAGGCCGCGGGCTCGCTGCAGTTTCTCGTCAACGGCGCCTGGAACAAGCGCTATCAGGTCGGCGCGTCGGCGATGAACGGCGTGATCGCGGCGACGCTCGCCAAGAACGACTTCGTCGGCGCGATCGAATCCGTCGAGGGCAAGCATGGCCTCCTCGTCGGCTACACCGACACGCCGCACCATGAGAAGGCCGTCGCGGGGCTCGGCACCACCTATGAGACGATGAAGATCGGCGTGAAGCCGTATCCGAGCTGCCGCTACACCCATGCGGCCATCGACGCCATCATCGCGCTGCGCCGCGAGCACAATCTGACGCCGGACCAGGTCAAGCGCGTCGAGATCGGCCTGCATCGCAACGGCATCACCTTGACGGGCGATGCCGCGACCAAGCGTCATCCGACCTCGATCGTCGGCGGCCAGTTCTCGATGTTCTTCACCGGCGCGCTGGCGCTCGACCAGGGCCGCTTCGGCTGGGACGACTACACGCGCCTCGGCGATGGCGCGATCAACGCGCTGGCCGACAAGTTCGACGTGGTGCAGGACGACAGGCTGGAGGTCGGCCGCAGCCATCCGTTCGGCGCGCGCGTCACCATCACCACGGAGGACGGCGTGCATGAACGGCTGCACGACGATCCCTCGGGCGAGCCGACCTCGTTCCCCTCGGCGCAGGCGATGAGCGACAAGTTCATCACTCTGGCGCGGCCGGTGCTGAGCAGCCGCGCGCAGAGTTTTGCCGATGCGATCCTGTCGCTGGAGCGGTTCGACCGCGTTGCGCAGGCCACCGAGCTGGGGAGGACTTGAGCCCTGCGTCATTCCCCTTGCGTCGCCGCGATCGCGTCGCTCACGAGCTGCGCCACGCCGTCGGCCTCCGGCGGCCAGTTCACGGTGCGGCCGAAGCGCGCGATGACCAAGCGTTCCGAAGGGATGACGACGACATATTGGCCGAGCGTGCCCTTGGCGAAGAAGGCATCGCGCGGCCAGCCATGGGAGGTGCGGTAGTTGGCGCCAAAACTGTCGCCGCGATTGGTCCAGAAACCGGCGCCGATGCCGACGAAGGCGTTCGGTGTGGGCGTGCCGACATAATCGACCCAGCCCGCGGGCAGGATACGCCGGCCGGCAACGACGCCGTCGTCGAGATAGAGCTGCCCGAGCCGCGCCCAGTCGCGCGCCGACGCCAGCATCTGGCTCGATCCCTCCGGCGTGCCGGCGGCGTCGAACTCGAGCGTGACGCTGGTCATGCCGAGCGGAGCGAACAACTCGGCTTGTGCAAAGCGCCGCACGTCCGCGGCGCTGCCGCCGGCGGCATCGCGGATGAGTTGAGAGAGGATGACCGTGTTGCCGTCGTGATAGTTGAACGCAGCACCCGGATCGGTTTCGAGCGGCATGGTTTCGGCGAACGCCGCGCGGTCGGGCTCGACGAACTTCATCCGATTGACCGGCTCGAGCGCCGACAACAAGGAAGCCTGCAACGAGCTGCCGAGCGCGAGCCCGGCGGTGTGGCGCAAGAGCTGATCGACGGTGATGGCATGACGCGGATCGCGCTCGTCCTGCCACGCCGCGACCGGCGCGGGCGCATGCAGCGCGAGCTTGCCCTGGCGGACGAGAATGCCGATCAAGGTCGCGGTCATCGACTTGGTCGCGGAGAAGCCGAGCAGCGGCGTGTCGAGCGTGAATCCGGGCGCGTAGTGCTCGGCGATGACCTTGCCGTCCTTCATCACCACGACGGCATGGGTGCGCCGGAACGGCGGCACCTCCGGCTCGACGAAGGCACGATCGAGCGCCGCGGCGAGCGCCGGTGTCGCCGGCACCACGACGTGCGGCGGAGCGATGCCGGGCAGCAGGGCTGGCTGAGAAGCAGCGAGCCGGATAGTCGGCCAACCCTGCGCCTCGCCATGGTCCATGTGGCAGCCGAGCCCGTCGCGATACACCGCATGGCTGCGGCCGAGCCCGAGCAGTGTCACGGTGACGTCCTTGGCGGCGGGATCGATGCGGATGTCCATCGCCCAGCTCAGCAGGCCGGCGCCGGGCATCGCGGCCCGCGTCTCGGAGAGCGTGCGGTCCGGGTCGAGACCGGAGACGAAGGTCTCCGAGCACAGCACGCTGGCGATGAAGCCTGTCGCGATTTTGGGCACGTCGCGAGCCCGGGCGCCGCCAACCGCCAGGGCGGTCAGCGCGGTGGTGGCGACGAAAGCGAACAGCAGGCGGCGTCTGGTCATGAGGAGCTCCGGCAGTTGGGATCTGCCGGACCAGACTGCGGCTGCGGCTCGGACGCTCGCCGATTTCGGAAATCACACCAGCCGGGAATGGCCAGGACCTCGCCGATTTTTGAATTCCCCAGTAGTTTCAATGCGGAACAGATCACGCCGCCGCCAACCTCATACGCCGGAACTCGGTCGGCGTGACCCCGGTCGCGGCCTTGAAGGCGCGGTTGAAGGGCCCAAGCGACTGGAAGCCGGCATCCATCGCGATGGTGATCACCGGTACCTCGGCCTGGGCGGGATCAGCGAGCGCGGCCTTGGCCTCCTCGATGCGGTGGGCGTTGAGGAAGGTATTGAAATTGCGGTAGCCGAGTTCGCCATTGATCAGCCGCCGCAGCCGGTATTCGGGAATGGAGAGCTTCGTCGCCAGCATGCCGATCGTGACGTTCTCCTGGCGATAGATCCGCTCGTCCGCCATGAGCCGCATCAGCGAGATCGACCAGCCTGCGGTCGGCGGTTTTCGGAGCCACCGCTTCGAGCACCGCAGCCGGTGGCCCCTCTGGCGCGAGCACATCGCCGGCACCGACCTTGAGCAGCATCAGGCGCGACGGCGCCGACCACGGCCAAGAACATCGCGGCGTTGATCACATTGGCGAGCTCCGACGGCCCGCTGCCGGCGGACACCATCTGCAGCAGCGCGTTGGCACCGCCGTAAAACAACGACGCGATCACGACGAAGGCGCGGACGTGTCGCCGCCCCTCGACGAGATCCGCCGCCCAGGAGCGGATGGTCTGCGCCAAGGTCAGGCCAAGGAAGCCGAGAGCCAGCACATTATTGGCGACGATCACGAGCCGGACATGTCCGGCAGGCCCCAGCACGAGACAGCTCGCCATGCTGAAGCCGAACACGGCCAGCCAGATCAGGCCGTGCAGCCAACGCAACGCAAAGCCGTCGTCGAACAGCGCGCGGCAGAACAGCCAGAGTACGACGATATCGGCGGTCGCCACTCCAATCAGCGGCGCGGAAGCGAGCGATGGCGCCGCCGTGCCGCCGATGTTGAAGGTCGCGGCATGCGCGGCCGAGCCCAGCGCCAGCGCGATCGCGAGCCGGCCGCGCCATTGCCCGCCGAGGTCGCGTCCCAGCGCGACGGCAAGCACGGCCAGCAGCGCGATGGCGGCGGCGCGAAGCGCGAGATCGAGGCTGTCGAGCGTCATCGTCACGGGTCCGTTGTCAGCGCCGGAACTCTAGGCCGGAGCTTCGCTTCGTTCAAATCCCGCAAGCGCCGCGACCTCATGCCCTGCCCTCGCCTTCGCGAAGCTGCTAAGCTCGCGCGGCCATATTGCAGGAGCGTCCCATGAGCTGGCAGCCATCGATCGATCCCGAATTCGGCGATCCCACCTCGTGCGATGCGCTGGAGCACGTCATCGTGCCGCGCACCCGCGATCTCGGCGACGGCTTTGCCGTGCGCCGCGCGCTGCCGCACGGCCGCCGGCAGATGGTCGGCCCGTTCATCTTCTTCGACCATTTCGGCCCGGTGCAGTTCATGTCCGGCAAGGGCATGGACGTGCGGCCGCATCCGCATATCGGCCTCGCCACCGTCACCTATCTGTTCGACGGCGCCATCATGCATCGCGACAGCGAGGGCAACGTGCGGGAGATCCAGCCCGGCGCGATGAACCTGATGACGGCGGGCCGCGGCATCGCGCATTCCGAGCGCACGCCCGACCTGCAGCGGCAGAACGGGCAGAAGATGCTGGGCCTGCAGAGCTGGATCGCGCTGCCGGTGGAGTCGGAAGAGATCGCCCCGAGCTTCCAGCACTACGCGGCGGACGCGCTGCCGACGGTCAGCGACACCGGCTTCTCTGCGCGGATCATTGCCGGCAAGGCGTTCGGAAAGGCCTCGCCGGTAACGATGGTCTCGCCCTGGTTCTATGTCGAGGTCACTGCGGAGGCCGGAACGGTCGTCCCGCTCGATCCCGACCACGAGGAGCGCGCGATCTATATCGTCGACGGCGAAATCGAGATCGCGCGCGAGCGCCACGAGGGGCCGCGGCTGCTGATCTTCCGCCCGGGCGATGCCATCAGCGTGCGCACGGTCAAGCCGACCCGGATGATGTTCCTCGGCGGCGATGCGCTGGAAGGGCCGCGCCATGTGTGGTGGAATTTCGTCTCCTCCAGCAAGGAGCGCATCGAGCAGGCCAAGCAAGACTGGAAAACCGGCCGCTTCGCCGCCGTTCCCCAGGAGCACGAGTTCATTCCGCTGCCGGAATAGGCTATTGGGAGCGCAACGCTCCCGTTTCGAAAGCCCGACATCATGACCACGCTTCTCGCCAGCAACCTGCCGCTCCCGAAGATCGGCCGCGGCAAGGTCCGCGACATCTATGCCGTCGGCGACGACCGCGTGCTGCTGCTCACCACCGACCGCATCTCCGCCTTCGACGTCGTGATGAACGAGACCATCCCGATGAAGGGCGCAGTGCTGACGCAGATCTCGGCGTACTGGTTCAACGCGCTCGAAGGCGTCGTGCATCACCACATGATCTCGGCCGATACGGATGCGATCATCGCCGCGGTCCCGGCGCTCGCGCCGCATCGCGACGAGATTCGCGGCCGCGCGATGCTGTGCAAGCGCACCACGGTGTTTCCGATCGAATGCGTGATCCGCGGCTATCTCTCCGGCTCGGCCTGGAAGGAATACGCCGCCAGCGGGACGCTCGCCGGCGAGCAACTGCCGGCGGGCCTCGTCGAGAGCCAAAAGCTCGAGCCTGCGATCTTCAGCCCGGCGACCAAGGCCGAGACCGGCCATGACGAGAACATCACCATCGCGCGCATGCGTGAGGTGGTCGGCGACGAGACGGCGTACGCGCTGGAGAGCATGACCCGCGCGGTCTATACGCTCGGCGAAACGCTGGCGCGCGAGCAGGGCATCATCATCGCCGACACCAAGTTCGAGTTCGGCCGCGACAAGGACGGCCATATCATCCTGATCGACGAGGTGATGACACCGGACTCGTCGCGCTTCTGGGCGGTCGATTCCTATCAGCCGGGCCGGCCGCAGCCGAGCTTCGACAAGCAGCCGCTGCGCGACTATCTCGACGCCGAGCGCCGCGCCGGCCGCTGGAATGGCGACGCGCCGCCGCCGCCGCTGCCGCAGAGCGTGGTGGACGCGACCAGTCAGCGCTATCTGGAAGCATTCCGGCGGGTGACGGGACGTGAGCTGAAGGTCTGAGGATTCCAGACTCACGCGCAGACGCTTCGCGCCTGGGTTTGAGGTGTCTTGTCGTAGCTCATCATCGACAGTGTGCATTGTGGACCCCCACCCCCGACCCCTCCCCGCAAGGGGAAGGGGCCAACCCGGGGGCGGCTCTCTTATTCGAATCCAAACTCCGCGGCTCTTTTGCGCATGATCATGTGGCAAGAGGCTCGCTTTCTCTTCTCCCCTCCCCTTGCGGGGAGGGGTCGGGGGTGGAGGTCCACGCGGCAAGGCCGTCATGATGCGCGTAGACGCACCAACACGCCCGCAGCGCCGTCGCGCCCGAGTTGATCACAACAGAGCCCCCTGAAATCGCGAGGGCGCAGGGAAGGCCGGGAGCTGGCTGCTCCCATGGCCCGCGTGCGAAAGAAAATGCACGCGGCGGTCACCACAGGTTCAGCCGAGACATCCCGGCCCTCCCTGCGCGATGGGTTTACGGCTGCTCCGCGCTCTCCCCGGGGACCGGCTTGTTTGCCCCCGTCGCCCGCGCGGCACGTCCTGTCAGGGATCATGTCACAGCGGACTTGACGCCAGCATCGGGGCGCCAGGACCACACGGCTTGACCGTCCGCGCGCTACCATTCGTCAGCGCAAGAGCGCCTGACAGACCCGCGGCCACCGCTCCCCGCCTCTACGTATCGTGACGACGCGTACGCCCCTCTGCATGAGGACGGGATGCCAGGATAAGATCACAACTTCGGAAAAATAGCAATATAAAATTGATGCGACTGAATAACCCGACGGGCAGCTTGCAGGCCGCAGATGATGCGGCGCACTGGCGGGCGGCGGTCACTTTTCGTCCGCAAAGCGCTGCTCGACATGAAACGACTTGGCCGTCACCAGCCACTTGCCGTCAATCAGGTGAAAGCAGAGATAGTCGAGATAGAGGATCAGGTCGATCCTGACGCGCACCTTCACGACCGCCTGCGAGGATGATGCAAAGTCGATCAGCAGAATCTCCTGCTGGCGGGGTGCGCCCTTCGACTGCGGAGAGGGAGTAGTCGCCAGCAGCTGACGATAGTCGGCCGCGGTCAGGACGCGCAGAGCCTGGTCACGCAGGCCATGCAGTTGCGCGGTCGGTGCAAACACCCTGTCAAATCGCTCGACATCAGAGTCGAACATCGTGTCGAAGTATCGTTCGACGGCAGCGAGCAATGCTTGATTTGCAGCGGCGTAGGTCATGTCCAAAGGTCTCCGGGGCTCGTTTTCGATACGTCATCTTCGCCCCGGACCGGCGCGCATGTCCTTGCGAACTGTGCTAACGTGCGGCCCCGTCACGCAACAGACCCATCGTTTACTGCGACGAATGTCAGAAATATGCCAAAAGCAACGCTCGATGCGATCGACCAGCGCATCATCGGAGAATTGCAGGCCGACGCCCGGCTCAGCAACGTCGCGCTTGCCGACCGGGTCGGCTTGTCACCATCTCCCTGCCTTCGTCGCGTCAAGCGGCTGGAGCGGGAAGGCGTCATCCAGGGTTATCGCGCCGTCCTGAACCGCGACGGCGTCGGCCTCGGATTCTCGGCGTTCCTCGCGATCAAGATCGCGGGGCACGCGAACGAGCATGCCCTGGCATTCGAGGAGGCCGTCTGCGCAATGCCGGAAGTCCTTGCCTGCCATCTCGTCTCCGGCGAGTCTGACTATCTGCTCGAAGTTGTCACCGCCGACCTGGAGCACTACCGGCAGTTCCTGATCGAGCGGCTGTTGAACCTGCCCACCGTGCGGGAGGTCAAAAGCAATATCGCGATCCAGACTCGTAAGGCCGCGGCGCAGCTGCCGCTGGATCACGTACGGTGATCCTCCCGACCAGTGACGCACTCCGGCCCGGTCAGTCGTGATCGCCGGCTACAGCGACGGCATGAACTCAAAGACCGCCATCATCCTCTTGCCCGGCATGGACGGAACGGGAGAATTGCTGAAACCGCTCGCTGAGCGTCTCGCCGCGCACCGTCCGACTTGGATCATTCGCTATCCCGCGGATCGCCGTCTCGATTACGAGCAGCTCACTGGCTTCGTCGGGGAGCGGCTCCCGACAGGCCGTTTCGTCATTCTTGGCGAATCGTTTTCGGGCGCGATCGCCATCGAGACCGCAGCCACGAATCCGCGCGTTGCCGGGCTTATTCTCGCGTCCAGCTTCGCCCGCCATCCGCTGCCGACCTGGCTCTCCAGGTTCACATGGCTGCTCGATCCAAGATGGATCCCCACGAGATTGATCGTGGCAGTCCTCTTGGGAGCGGCAGCGACACCAACGCTCAAGTTGCGGCTCATGGACGTCTTGAGATCCTTACCGGCCGCGGTTCTTCGAGCGCGAGCGGAGGAGGCGCTTCGGGTCGACAAGCGCGACCGCTTGGCTACGACCACCTGCCCGATCCTTTGCCTGCATGGCAGCTCGGACCGGCTCATCCGCCGACGACAGATCGCCGAGATCCTGCGGCGCGAGCCGACTGCGAGCTGCGCAGGGTGGAAGCTCCGCACATGCTGCTGGCCACTCATGCCGACACTGCGGCGGCCATCATCGATGATTTTTGCAAACGCCTCGACTGCAACTAATCCTCGAACCCCACGAACACCGTCGCCTCCTTCACCGACTTCCGCTCCGACACCACCGCGTTGGCCGGAAAATCGTGATCGGGCCAGCCGAGCGCGACGCTCTTCATGATGACCTGGTCGTCGGCGATGCCGGCGTGCTCGCGGACCACGGGCGATTGCATGATCCCCTGGCTGTTGATGACGGCGCCGAGGCCGCGCGACCAGGCGGCGTTGACCAGCGCCGTCGTGACGGCGCCGCAGTCGAACGGCGTGTCGTCGCTACCGTCGAGCGCGCGGTCATAGGTCACGATGATGCAGACCGGCGCGTCGAACTGGCGGAAGCCGCGCAGCACCCAGTCCTGGCGCTTGTCCTTGTCGTCGCGCGCGATGCCCATGGCGGAGAACAATTGCTTGGCGACCTGCACCTGGCGCTCGCGGTGCGGTCCGGCGAAGGGCTGACCGATACGGAATTCGCGCGACTGCGGGACGCCGGCCACCATCCGCTCGGTATTGCCGGCACGGATGCGGTTGAGCGGCTCACCGGTGATGACGTAGAAATTCCAGGGTTGGCTGTTCATCGATGACGGCGCGCGCATCGCAAGCCCGATGATCTCCTCGATCAGCGCCCGCGGCACCGGATCGGGCTTGTAGCCGCGGATGCTCCGGCGGCCGAGGATGACGTCGTCGAACTGCATGTGTGTGATAGTCCCGTGCTGACAACTGATCTGCCGGGAATATTCGCGGCTTTCCGGTTCCGGCGCAAGGTTGACGAGCGAACCGATCGGGGTGTCGCAACACGGGAGGTTGTGACCGAGCTAGACGTTCAGCATCGACAGCGCGGTACGCGCGAGATCGGCGGGACTTTCCACGAGGCGGTCGGCGCCGGCCATCTCGAGCTCGTCGCGACTGCCATAGCCCCAGAGCACGCCGAGGCTGCGCATCCTGACCGCGTGGGCGCCGGCAATGTCGTGGCGGCGGTCACCGACCATGATCGCGTGGGAGGGTGCGATATTCCGCTCGGTGAGAATATGCGCGAGCAGCTCCGGCTTGTGGTCCAGCAGACCTGACGGCACCGAGCCGTGGATGGCATCGAACAGCGACGCAAGATCGAGATGCTCGAGGATGCGGCGCGCAAACACCTCCCGTTTGGACGTCGCGAGATAGAGTCGCAACCCCGCGTCATGCATCTCATGCAGCGCGTGTCGGATGCCGGGATAGAGCGCGCTGCCGAACAATCCGCTCTCGCCGTAATGCTGGCGATAGGCGGACACCGCCTCGTCGACGCGATCGTCGCCGTAGGCCTGCAGCAGTGCCCGCAACATGTCCTGCAGCGGCGGCCCGATGACACTGCGGATGTCGAGGGTGTCGTCCGGCGCGTGCCCGAGCGCACGCAACGCGGCCAGGGTGCTCGCGGCGATGCCCGGCTGGGAGTCGATGAGGGTGCCGTCGAGGTCGAGCAGGACCGAGTGAACCGGAGACATGTCCGAGCATAGCGGTGGGCGTGAGAGGCGTAAACGCCTGGTCCGTGCTGCGCACACACAGGCATCAGTTCCGCCGCGACAACCAATGTATCAGGCCGATGGTACGAGCAATTGCCGACAGTCCGCCACAGGCCTACCCTGGCAGGAAACTCCGGGGAAGGAACCACGCCGATGGCGCAGATCGCATCGATCGAGACCGGGCTCTATCGCATTCCGCTCAGCGTCACGCTGTCCGACAGCACGCATGGCGAGATGACGGCGTTCGAGCTGATCACCTGCAGGGTGCGCGATGCCGACGGCGCGGAAGGGGTTGGCTACACCTACACGGTCGGCCGCAACGGCTATGCGGTGGCCGACATCGTCAGGCGAGAGATCCCCGAGCTGGTCGCGGGCCTTGAGGCCGACGACACCGAGGCGATCTGGCATCGCGTGTGGTGGGGCCTGCACTATGGCGGACGCGGCGGGCCTGTCGTGCTGGCGCTGTCGGCGCTCGACATCGCGCTGTGGGACCTCAAGGCCCGGCGCGCGAACCTGCCGCTGTTCCGCCTGCTCGGCGGCTTCGATAGCCGCGTGCCGTGCTACGCGGGCGGCATCGATCTCGATCTGTCCGTCGATGCGCTGTTGGAGCAGACCGACGACAATCTCGCGCGGGGCTTTCGCGCGATCAAGATGAAGGTCGGCCGGCCCGCTCTCGCCGCCGACGTCGCGCGTGTCGCGGCGATGCGCAAGCATCTTGGCGACGGCTTTCCGCTGATGGCGGACGCCAACATGAAATGGACGGTGGAGGAGGCGATCCGCGCCGCCCGCGCGCTGCTGCCGTTCGATCTCACCCTGGCTCGAAGAGCCGACCATTCCCGATGACGTCGCCGGCCACGCCCGCATTCTCCGCGCTGGCGGCGTGCCGATCGCGGCCGGAGAGAATCTGCGCTCGCTGTGGGATTTCAAGAACTACATTGCTGCCGGCGCGGTGTCGTATCCCGAGCCCGATGTCACCAATTGCGGCGGCGTCACCTCATTCATGAAGATCGCGCGGCTGGCGGAGGCGTTCAACCTGCCGGTGACCAGCCACGGCGCGCACGACATCACCGTGCACCTGCTGGCGGCCTGCCCCAACCGCTCGTTCCTCGAAGCGCACGGCTTCGGGCTCGACCGCTACATCGCGCACCCGCTCGTGCTGCAGGATGGCATGGCCCAGGCGCCGACACGGCCGGGCCACGGCATCGCGTTCGATTGGGAGGGGCTGACGACGCTCGCGGCGTAATGGAGGCGATGCTCCGCCGTCACTACTGACACAAGGCTGTCAGCAGCCCTGCGGTAGAGGGTCGATCGATCTTCGAACGCAAGGAAGCTCTCATGAAGTTCGCATCGACCCGTCTGGTGGTGGCCGACATCAAGGCTGTGGTCAGTTTCTACGAAAAGGTCACCGAAAAGAAGGCGGATTGGCTGGCGCCGGTATTCGCCGAGATCGTCACGTCGCGCGCCACGCTCGCGATCGGCAGCGCCGAGACCGTGGCGCTGTTCAAGGAGGGCAGCGCGGAGCCCGGCGCCAATCGCAGCGCCATTCTGGAGTTCGAGGTCGATGACGTGGATGGTGATTTCGCGCGGTTGAAGGACGAGGTCGAGGTGGTGCACGCGCCGAAGACGATGCCATGGGGCAATCGCGCCGCTCAGTTCCGCGACCCTGAGGGAACGATCGTCAGTTTGTATACGCCGGTGAGCGACGCGGCCAGACAGCGCTTCGGATCACGCTGAGGACATGTGCCGGTCTGGAGCGCCGCAAATCTGGCTTTAAGCCTTAGCGCTCGGACGGCTCGACACCTCGCCATACCATCGCTCGATATGGCGGAGATGATCCGGCGGATGGAGCTTGGCGCGGACCGCGAAATCCACCGTCACCATGGCGCTGATGTCGGCAATGGTGAAGTCGGGTCCGCAGACGAAGGCGTGATCGGCGAGCCGCGCGTCGAGCCCGGCGAAGTAGTGCGCGACGCGCAGACGTCCCCGCTCGGCGAGCGCGGGAATCTGCTCGAGCGGCAACGGGCCGGGCAGTGCGCGGTACTCCAGCCCCGGCGCACTGTTCCTGAATGCTTCCTGGATGGCGTAGATGCCATCCCATTCGATCCGCCGCACCCAGCATTCGATCAGCGCTCGTTCTTCCGCGTCTCGTCCCATCAGGGACGGCTCGGGATGCAGCTCCTCGACGTAGCGGCAGATGGCGATGATGTCGGTGATCGCGGCACCGCTGTCGAGCTCCAAGACCGGAACGGTGCATTGCGGGTTCAGCGCACGAAAGTCCGGCCGAAACTGCTCGCCGGCGCGCAGGTCGAGCTGAATGGTGGGAATCGTGAGGCCCTTCTCGCTGAGGAAGATGCGCACGCGGCGCGGGCTTGGCGCGGTCGCGGAATCGTACAGCCTCATGAGCGTCCTCTCTGCGGGATTTGGCCGGAAGGTTTGCAGGTGCGACGGATGGCGCGACTACTCGGCGCCGAAGATCTCGTCCTGGTCCATGCGCACTGCGCGCAAGGCGCGGGTCCGTTGCCAGTCGTCGAGCTGCGCCGATCTGGCGTAGGTGATCAGCAGCGAGCGGCGGCGTGCGCCGCTGCGGTTGCGCGTCGCGCCGTGCAGCATGTTGACGTCGAACAGCAGGATGTCACCGGCTTCGCCCGCCGTGACGAACGCCGAGGACGCGGCCAGCGCATCGTCCGTGTCGAGGCGGTGCGAGCCCGGCACCACTTGCGTGGCGCCATTGTCGGGGCCGAAGGAATCGAGAAAGGCCAGCGCCGACACGGCGTCGGTGCTCCGCCGATCGACGCCGTCGCGATGCAGCGGCTGCTGGCCGCCATCGGCACACGGCTCGCGCCCTTCGACCTGGCCGAGGAAGAACGGCGCCTTCAGGACGTGATGCACGGCGGCGAGCATCACCGGCAGGCGGCAGAGCTGTTGCACCGTCGCATCGAGATCGACCATGGCGTGGCGCCAGTCGCGGCCGCGCGGCACCGGCCATTGCTCCGAGGGTAGCGTGCCGGACTCGAACGCATCGCGCAGCGGCGCGATCCAGTCCACCGGGATCGCACCGCGCAGCAGCAGACAGCCGTCCTCGTCGAGCCGGCGCGCGTCCGCTTCAGCAAGCCGGCCGACGCCGGTGCGGGTGGGTGCCGCGGTCATGGTTCGAACTCGCAAGTCGCCAGGTGAGTGGACATCCCCGGCATGGTCGACGATCCCACGGCTTTCGGCAAGCGGCTGTCCTGGATGCGGCCGGCGCGTGGCAGCCCGCGCCTGCGTTCATCCGGATGCGGCCATGACATGACGACGCGCCGCTGAGCTGAAGACTATTGCCGTGCTGAGGCGATAGGTCGCGCGCGGCGCACCGGCCGGAGAGGCCGCGATTAATCACCCGTTAACTTCGTGGACCTACGTCTTCTTGCAACAGCCGGCAACGATCGGAAACATAGAGAAAAGCGCGTTCAGACCTTTTCGGAAGAGCACATTTTCGGAAGAGCACATGGCGATCGTCCAAAGCACCAGCCAGATCTCTCCCGCGATGGAGCGGGTTTATCACCAGAGCAACCTGCTCGGTGAATGGAAAGGCAGTTGGACGGCCAGTGGCCAGGCGGTGAGCTTCAAGGTCGTCAACATTCGCGGCGCGGCAGCCACGGTGGAATACACCCACAACGGCCGCACCGAGCGCGGCATCGGCCAGGTAAACGGCTCAACCATCGACTTCGGCGCGGTCACGCTCGGCACCAAGAACGGCAAGAACGCCGTGCTGCTGTTCTCGGCCGGCGGCGGCAAGGCCACGGCGATGCTGGAGAAGCAGGCGCCTCCCGCCGAGGAGAGCAATCTGACCGGGAGCTGGGCCGGCTATTCCGGCGAAAACGGCATGAGCGCGAGCTTTCGCGTGCTGTCCGTCAACGGCAAGGAGGCGCAGGTCAGCGTCACGGCCAATGGCGTGACGCGCCAGGGCACCGGCATCGTCTACAAGAACATCATCATGTTCGGCCAGACGCAGATATCGACCGACGACGGCAAGACCGGCAAGGTCATCTACCAGGTCGGCAACAAATCCTACATGGTGCCGGTGGACAAGCTGCCCAAGACGGCCTGACCTCACACCCCCGCCATCATCACGTATTTGATCTCGAGATATTCCTCGATGCCGTGGTGCGAGCCCTCGCGCCCGAGGCCGCTCTCCTTGACGCCGCCGAACGGCGCGACCTCGGTCGTGATCAGGCCGGTGTTGACGCCGACCATGCCGGACTCCAGCGCCTCCGCGACCCGCCAGACGCGGCCGAGATCGCGGGCGTAGAAGTAGGACGCGAGACCGAACGGCGAGGCGTTGCACATCGCGATGACGTCGGCCTCGTCCTTGAAACGGATCACCGGCGCGAGCGGGCCGAACGTCTCCTCATGCGCGACCAGCGCGTCGGCCTTCACGTCTCGCAACACGGTCGGCTCGAAGAAGGTGCGGCCGAGCGCATGGCGCTTGCCGCCGGTCACGATCTTCGCCCCGCCCTTGACCGCATCGGCGATGTGGCGCTCGACCTTCTCGACCGCGTCCTCGTTGATCAGCGGCCCCTGCGTGACGCCACTCTCCGTGCCGTCGCCGATCTTCATCGCCGCGACCTTGGCGGCAAGCTTCTGCACAAAGGCGTCGTAGATGCCGTCCTGCGCATAGAGGCGGTTGGCGCAGACGCAGGTCTGGCCCATGTTGCGATATTTCGAGACCATCGCGCCTTCGACGGCGGCGTCGACATCGGCATCGTCGAACACCACGAAGGGCGCATTGCCGCCGAGCTCGAGACCGAGCTTCTTCACCGTTCCGGCCGACTGGCGATACAGGATCTTGCCGACTTCGGTCGAGCCGGTGAAGCCGACGAAGCGCACGGACGGATGCTCGCACAGCACCTTGCCGATCGGCGGCGCGTCGCCGGTGACGATGTTGAGCGCGCCCGCAGGAATCCCGGCGCGTTCGGCCAGCACGGCGAGCGCCAGCGCCGACAGCGGCGTCTCGTTGGCCGGCTTCAGCACCACGGTGCAGCCGGCGGCGAGCGCGGGCGACACCTTGCGGGTGATCATCGAGTTCGGGAAATTCCACGGCGTGATGGCGCCGCAGACGCCGATCGGCTGCTTCAGCGCCAACAGGCGCGCATCGGGCTTCTGGGTCGGGATGGTCTCGCCATAGACGCGGCGCGCCTCCTCGGCGAAGAACTCGATATAGGCGGCGCCAATATCGACCTCGCCGAGCGCCTCCGTCAGCGGCTTGCCCTGCTCGGAGGTCAGGATCAGCGCGAGGTCCTCGCGGTTGGCCATGATCAGCTCGAACCACTTGCGCAAGATGTTGGAGCGCTGCTTGGCGGTCAGCCTGGCCCAGGCCGGGAACGCGCGCGCGGCGGCCTCGACGGCTTGCGTGGTCTCCGCAGCACCGAGCTGCGCGACCTTGGCGAGCTCGGCGCCGGTGGCGGGATTGTTGACCGGGAGAACCGGCGTACCGACCCACGCACCATCGATGTAGCACTGCTCACGCAGCAGTGACGGATCCTTCAGGCGGTCACGCAGGCTCGGAGCGGCAGTGGAGGCACGGGCGGCGGCGGGCGGTGTCATCGGGCTACTCCTCGGAAGCGAGCGATCTTTCCCCCGACTATAGCCAAGCCCCGGCGGCGGCGCACGGCTCGTGCGCCTCCTCAACGGTACGTTCGATCCGGCGATCCGTGCCTGTACGGCACCAGATGCTGAATGCCGACGCGCCGACCCAGGATCAGGCCGCGCCGCTCATATAGGTCTCGCGGCGGCCGATCATGCGCTCCGCCGCCGCCTTGGCGTCGGCCTTGGTCGAGGTCGCGCACGTGCGGTATTCCAGGTCCGGCAAGGCGGCGGGATCACGGCGGCCGAACCATGATTTCTGCCCCACGGGCAGCAGCGCCAGCGCCTGCGCCACATTGTCGACAGCGCCGAACGCATACAGCGCTCCGGTCGCCGCAATGCGCACTTCGTAGATGCCGGGCGTGATCGGCGCCTCGATATTGTCACCGCGCCCCGGGCGGGGATACCGCTTCCACTCGCTCCACGTCGAAATCATATCGCCCCCAACGGCGGACATTGCCGCCAAAACCATGCCATCGGCTCGAAAAAGCCGGTTCTTGAACCCTTTAATGCAAAAATGGTTGCAACTCACAACAGTCGCAAGCCCGTGGTGGGAACATGGCCCCCATGTGTCGGCCTCGCGACTGAGTGGAACTAATCATGATTCTGGCGAGAAATTGAAGCGCTGCGGCCTCCGCAGCGATGTTGTCCCCGCCTGCTTCGTTCGCGCCGCATCATCACGAGATCGCGACCGGTGGCGCGGCCGGCGGTCCTTGCTGACCGGGCCGGCGCGAGGAACAATCGCCTACCGTCATCAAGAACGGAACGGAGGAGACCATGCGGAACAAGACCGACATCGACGGCGTGCTGCGGCAGAAGGCGGAGGCGGGAGAAATCCCAGGCGTCGTCGCCGTCGCCGCTGACAGCAACGGCATCATCTACGAAGGCGCCTTCGGCAAGCGCGACCTCGGCCGCGACGACCCGATGACCGCGGACAGCGTGTTCTGGATCGCCTCGATGACCAAGGCCATCACCTGCGCGGCCGGAATGCAGCTGGTCGAGCAGGGCCGGCTGTCGCTGGATGCGCCGATCGGCCAAGTACTCCCCGATCTCGCCGCGCCCAAGGTACTCGACGGCTTCGACGCCAATGGCGAGCCGATCCTGCGACCGGCGAAGACCGCGATCACGCTGCGCCATCTGATGACCCATACCGCCGGCTTCTGCTACGACATGTGGAACGGCGACATGGCCACCTATGTGCAGAAGGCCGGCACGCCCGGCATCATCACCTGCAAGAACGACGCGCTGGCGCTGCCGCTCGCCTCCGATCCCGGCACGCGCTGGGAATATGGCATCAACATCGATTTCGTCGGCAAGGCGATCGAGGCCGCCAGCGGCCAGAAGCTCGACGCGTATTTGCGCGACCATCTGTTCGCGCCGCTCGGCATGGACGACACCGGCTTCAAGCTCGGTCCGTCGCAGCGTGCCCGCCTGGTCGGCATGCATGCGCGCGGCGAGGACGGCTCCCTGGCGCCGATCCCGTTCGAGATCGAGCAGGAGCCGGAATTCCACATGGGCGGCGGCGGACTCTACGGAACGGCCGGCGACTACATCCGCTTCACCCGGATGATCCTCAACAATGGCCGCGGCAACGGCAACCAGGTGCTCAAGCCCGAGACGGTCGCGGCGATGCGCGACAACCATATCGGCGAGCTCGAGATGACGAAGATGGCCGCGGCGGTGCCCGGCGTGACCAACGACGTCGATCTCTATCCCGACATCGTCAAGAAGTGGGGCCTGAGCTTCATGATCACGACGGCGCAGACCCCGGAGGGCCGCAGTGCCGGCAGCCTCGCCTGGGCCGGCCTCGCCAACACCTATTACTGGATCGATCCCGCGCGCGACGTCACCGGCGTGATCCTGATGCAGTTGCTGCCGTTCGCCGACCGGCTGTGCCTGGAGACCTTTGCCGGCTTCGAGCGTGGCGTCTATGCCGGACTCGATGCCGCGGGCGGACAGAAGGCGGCGTGAGCTGACTGTCAACCGACCGGAGTGAGCTCGGAGTTAGTTAGTTCGCGTCATGCCCGGGCTTGGGCCCGGGCATCGACGTCTTCGGTCCCGCAGCTCGATAAAAGCGGATGGCCGGGTCAAGCCCGGCCATGACGGTGGAGAGAGTTGTGTCTTAAAGAACGGCTGCGTGACCACAGCTTCGATTTAGACCTTCAGTCCGTTCTGCGCCGCCAGTTCCTTCAGCGACACCTGCGGCCTTGCACCGATGTGCTGGATCACCTCGGCGGCGGCGAGGCCGCCGAGGCGGCCGGCCATCTCGTAGCCGGTCTTGCGCACCAGCCCGAACAGGAAGCCGGCGGCGAACAGATCGCCCGCGCCGGTGGTATCGACCAGGCTCTCGATCGGATGCGCCGGCACCGAGATCACGCCGTCGTTCGACACCACGACGCAGCCTTTTTCGCTGCGGGTGACGATGCCGAGCGTGGCGTCCTCACGCAGCTGCTTCAGCGCGCCGTCGAAATCCGAGGTCTGGTACAGCGAATGCAGCTCGGCCTCGTTGGCGAAGACGAGATCGACGGTGCCTCCACGCATCAGGTCGAGAAACTCCTCGCGATAGCGATCGACGCAGAACGAATCCGACAAGGTCAGCGCGACCTCGCGTCCGGCGTCATGCGCGATCGCCGCCGCCTTCACGAACGCGTCCTTGGCGTCCTTCGGGTCCCACAGATAACCTTCGAGATAGATGATGCGCGCCGCCGCAATCTGCGCGGGATCGATGTCGGCAGCAGAGAGGTTCTGCGCGGCACCGAGATAGGTATTCATGGTGCGCTCGCCGTCCGGCGTCACCAGGATGTAGCAGCAGCCGGTCGCCGGTCCGTCGGCAGCAGGCGCGGTATCGAAGGTCACGCCGGCGGCGCGGATATCATGCCTGTACATTCGGCCGATCTGGTCGTCCTTGACCTTGCCCACGTAAGCGGCACGCGCGCCCAGGCTGGCGAGGCCGGCGATGGTGTTGGCCCCCGAACCGCCGGACATCTCGGTGGCCGGACCCATATCGGCATAGATCGCGGCCGCGCGGGCCTCGTCGATCAGCGCCATGCTGCCCTTGGTCATGCCGTGCCGGGTGAGAAAGGCTTCATCGGCATGCACCAGCACGTCGAAGATCGCGTTGCCGATCCCAAGAACATCGTATTTCGCGTCAGTCATCCACTGGCCCCGTTTACGGCGTTTTGCAAACGCTGCGGCCTATCACAAGCAGCGCTGCTATAGAAGCCTGATGATCCGCTCATTCGTGACTGTGTTGTCAGGAACACTGGCTTCGCGCCTGCTCGGCTTCATCCGGGATGCGCTGATGGCCGCGCTGCTCGGCGCCGGTCCGGTCGCGGACGCATTTCTCGCGGCGTTTCAGCTCGTCAACGTCATCAGGCGATTGCTGACGGAGGGCGCGCTCAATGCAGCCCTGGTGCCGGCATGGCTGCGAATATACCAGCAGGCTGGTACGACACATGCGGCAGCTTTTGCCGGCCGCGTGCTCGGCACCGTCAGCGCCGGCCTGCTCGCCGCCACCCTGGTGCTGGCGCTGCTGATGCCATTCGTGATGACCGTGCTCGCGCCGGGCTTCGCCGGTGAAGAGACGCTCACCTTGGCGGTCAACGATGCCAGGCTGATGCTGCCCTATCTCGCCTTTGCCGGCCCCTCGACCGTCCTGCTCGCACTGTCCAGCGCACAACGGCGCTTTGCGCTCGCGGCCTATGCTCCGCTGCTGTTCAACGTCGCATTGATCGGCATGACCATCGTGCTGCTGATGCAACATCCGGA
The DNA here is from genome assembly GCA_050641875.1 of Bradyrhizobium oligotrophicum. Taxonomy (GTDB): domain Bacteria; phylum Pseudomonadota; class Alphaproteobacteria; order Rhizobiales; family Xanthobacteraceae; genus Bradyrhizobium; species Bradyrhizobium oligotrophicum_B. The sequence goes on along the minus strand of CP192619.1, from coordinate 2,325,862 downwards.
CCCTGGAAGCGCCGCGCTGCTGCTCGCCGCCACGATCGGCGTCGCCGGGCTGCTGCAGCTCGCAGTCCTCGCGCGGCGGGGCCGCGATGGCCCCCTCGCCTCGCCGGTGAGCGTCACCTTCCATGCCGAAATGCGCGGCTTCTTCGCCAAGGCGCTGCCGGGGATGGTCGCCAGCGCCGGTCCGCAACTGCTCGCGGTCGGCGGCGCGGTCATCGCCTCCACCTCGCCTTCCGCGGTGTCGTGGCTGTATTTCGCCAACCGCCTGATCGAGCTGCCGCTCGGGCTCGTCGGCGTTGCCATGGGAACGGTGCTGGTGCCGGAGCTGACGCGCGCGCTGCACGAGGGTAACAAGGCGGCTCTGGCGGAGGTGCAATCGCGCGGCCTCGAGCTGACGATCGGGCTCGCGCTGCCCGCGGCGCTCGGACTCATGATCCTGAACGAGCCGATCATTCGTTTGCTGTTCGAACATGGCGCATTCGGTTCGGACGATGCCGCCGCGACGGCGCAAGTGCTGACCTGGCTCGCGGCGGCACTGCCGGCGCAGGTGCTGACCAAGGCGCTGCAGCCCGCCTTCTTCGCGCGCGAGGACACGCAGACGCCGCTGCACGCGACCTTGATCGGATGCGCTGTCGCGATCGCGCTGGCGTTCCTGCTCGCACAATCGTTCGCGGCAAGTGGGATCGCGGCAGGGCTCGCGCTCGGTGCCTGGGCCAATGCGGCGGTCCTGATCCGGCGCGGCGCCACGCGCTTCGGTTTCGCGCTTGCTCCCGCCTCGCGGCGCCGGCTGCCGCGCATCACGCTGGCCGCAATGGCCATGGGCGCGGTCCTCTGGATCGTCGCCGGACGCTTCGCAGGCACCTGGAGCAGCGGCCATCTCGGCGCGGCCGCGCTGCTCGCCGCTCTGATCGGCGGCGCCGTCATCCTCTACGGAGGGCTTCTCGTGTCCCTCGGCGCCGTGAGCTGGCGCGAAACCGTCCGGGCGATCCGGCAAAGCCCGCCGGCGACTTGCACCTTTGAGGCGCACGTGCCAAACGACCCGAAATCCATTCATCCGGAACAGTGACCATGGCCTTCGTGGAACGGGTTTTCTCGGGCGTCCAGCCGACCGGCAACCTGCATCTCGGCAACTACCTCGGTGCGATCGTCAACTTCGTAAAGATGCAGGAGACGCACAACTGCATCTATTGCGTCGTCGACATGCACGCGATCACCATGCCGATCGATGTCTGGGGCGGCCCCGCCGAGCTCGCGCGCAACACCCGCGAAGTCACCGCCGCCTTCATCGCCGCCGGCATCGATCCGAAGAAGCACATCGTGTTCAACCAGAGCCAGGTCTCGGGGCACGCCGAGCTCGCCTGGATCTTCAACTGCGTTGCGCGCATCGGCTGGCTGAACCGCATGACGCAGTTCAAGGAGAAGGCCGGCAAGGATCGCGAAAACGCATCGGTCGGCCTCTACGACTATCCGGTGCTGATGGCCGCCGACATCCTGCTGTACCGCGCCACCCATGTTCCGGTCGGCGAGGACCAGAAGCAGCATCTCGAGCTCTCGCGCGACATCGCGCAGAAGTTCAACAATGACTACGGCGACTCGATCCGCAGCCACGGCTTCGGTGACGGCCTGTTTTTCCCGCTTCCGGAACCCTTCATCACCGGTCCCGCGACGCGCGTGATGTCCCTGCGCGATGGTACCAAGAAGATGTCGAAGTCCGATGCCTCGGACTATTCGCGCATCAACCTGACCGACGATGCCGATACGATCGCGCAGAAGGTCCGCAAGGCCAAGACCGATCCGGAGCCGCTGCCGACCGAGGAAAAGGGGCTGGACGCACGTCCCGAGGCCGATAACCTCGTCGGCATCTACGCCGCGCTGTCGGACCGCAGCAAGGCCGATGTGCTCAGGGATTTCGGCGGCGGCCAGTTCTCCAGCTTCAAGAACGCGCTGGTCGAACTGTGCGTCACCAAGCTCGGGCCGATCGCCGCCGAGATGAAGCGCCTGACCGCCGATCCCGGCTACGTCGAGTCCGTCCTGGTCGACGGCGCCGACCGCGCCCAGGCCATCGCCGCGGAGACCATGAAGACGGCCAAGGACATCGTCGGCTTCATCCGCAAGCCCTGAGCAGCATTGCTGCGGCTCGTGCGCTGCCTCTTGCGTTGCCACATCGACGTGTCGCCCCTCTCCCCAACGGAGATGGGCTGTGGCAGCATCGCGGCCGGATCGACTCGCAGCAGCAGGCGGGAACGCGATGGCGGCGCAGCGGCAGAGCTACCAGACCGGCCATGCGCCGAAATGCCTGGTCGTGGTCGACGACAGCGAGGAATGGGACCGCGCGGTCCGCTATGCCGGCCGCTGGGCGGTCCGTTCCGGCGGCCGTATCGTCATGCTGCACGTCATCGAAACGGAGGACCAGAACCAGCAATGGCTGGGGGTCGCCGATCTGATGCGGGCCGAGGCGCAGGAGCAGGCGCATGCCGAGCTCGACCAGGCCGCGGCGCTGCTGTCGGCGATCGGCGTGACCGCGCCGGAACGGGTGATCCGCGAGGGTGAGCCGACGGCACAGATCCTGGAGACGATCGAGCACGACAGCGACATCGCGCTGCTGGTGCTCGCAGCCCATTCCGGCCCCGAAGGTCCCGGCCCCCTGGTCACCCATGTCACCAAGACGAGCGGTGCCTTTCCGATCCCGCTGGTGATCGTACCTGGCGACCTCGGCGACGCCGATCTCGACGCTCTTTCATAGGCTTAGATCGGAAACGCCGGCCATGCCCCCTTGATCGTGCGCGCGTTCGCGCCATCTGCTAAGAGGACACCACAGGCCGGCCTTGAACCGGCGCTGCCGGAGAAAGCCATGTTCATCCAGACCGAAGCCACCCCCAATCCAGCCACCTTGAAGTTCATCCCGGGCCGCGTCGTGCTGCCCGCGGGCACGATGGAGTTCGGCAGCCGCGACGCCGCCGCGCGCTCCCCGCTGGCCGAGCGCCTGTTCGCCGTCGACGGCGTCACCGGCGTGTTCTACGGCGCCGATTTCATCACCGTCACCAAGAGCGACGGTGAATGGCAGCACCTCAAGCCGGCGATCCTCGGCGCGATCATGGAGCACTACATGTCGGGCGCGCCGCTGCTCGCCGACGGCAGCGCCGCCAATGACGAATCCGCCGACGAGGACGACGAGTTCTACGACGAGGCCGACACCGAGACGGTCGGCATGATCAAGGACCTGATCGAGAGCCGCGTCCGCCCGGCGGTCGCCAATGACGGCGGCGACATCACCTTCCGCGGCTTCAAGGACGGCATCGTCTATCTCAACATGAAGGGCGCCTGCTCCGGCTGCCCGTCATCGACCGCGACCCTGCAGCACGGCATCCAGAACCTGCTGAAGCACTTCGTGCCCGAGGTGGTCGAAGTCCGGCCGATGTGAGTAGCGTCGACCCGCGAATTGCGAGCGGCGGGTCGTTACGTTCTGTTTGCCGCTCGCTCTTCGCCTTCTGCGCCGCCTTGCCGACGGCGGTGGCTGCGGCCGCCGCCTCCGCGTGCTCGACCAAATCTTGCTCCTCCCGGGGTGGTGCGCGCCGATCGCCTCGACCGGCGCCGCCCGGAACTCCCGCTGACCGGCCCTCTCGCTGGACCTGCTCGTGGTCCGGCCAGGCGCTTGAACTTGCCCCAGCGGGCGTCAGCGCGTTCGAGGCTGGCCCCCGCCAAGGCGGCCTTCGTCGCCGTCACGCTGCGCCGGCACGATGAACATCCCCTGGGATGGCGCGGCTGCCTGGACGTCCGCCGGGGCGATCATTCCGAAGCCCCGAAAAGTTTGCTCAAATGAGCGCAAATTCAGTAGTTTGCGTTCTCGGTCGTTGCGCCGTGATGCGTTTTTCCCGATCAGGATGTAAGAAAGCGGCAACAGACTTTATCAAAGTACCAAAAAGGTATTCGGCGCTCCCTTCAATGTGAATCTGACCGGATGTTGATCCTCGCCATCGATACTGCCCTCGACCATTGCGCTGCTGCCGTCCTCGATACCGATTCGGCCGAGATGCGCGCGCAGGAAACGCTGCTCATGAAGCGCGGCCACGCCGAGGCGCTGATGCCGCTGCTCGCGCGGGTAATGCAGCAATCCGGGGTCGGCTTTGCCGATCTCGACCGGATCGCGGTCACCACCGGGCCCGGCAGTTTCACGGGATTGAGGGTCGGGCTCTCTGCCGCACGCGGCATTGCATTGGCGTCCCACAAACCGGTCGTCGGCGTCACCACTCTCTCGGCCTATGCAGCGCCGATCGTCGGCGACGATGGCGCCAGCCCGGTGATATCGGCGATCGATGCTCGGCACGATCATGTCTACTATCAGGTCGTGAGCGGCAGCGGCGAGGAGCTGGTCGCGCCGCAGGTCGCTGCGATCGACGACGTGCTGGCGGTCGCGCGGCTCGGCGCTCCGTATCTCGTCGGCAACGCCGCATCGATCGTCGCCGGACGCTGGCCCCCGGAGGCCGCCGCACCGGTGGCGGTCGACACGCGAAGCGGACCCGACATCGCCTGGGTCGCGTGGCTCGGAGCGGCCGCAGATCCCGCGCACGCCGCGGCGCGGCCATTCTATCTGCGCGCACCCGACGTCAAGCCGCCCGCCACCGCGACATCTGAACTGGCGCAGACGGCCGTCTCGTAATGAACATGCTCTTCCGGTGGCTCGGCCGCTCCAAACCCTCGGTCGAGGCCGCCTCGCCACGCAACGCCGCGCGGCTCGCGCAGATTCATGCCGCATCGTTTCATCGCGGCTGGGGCGAGGCCGAGTTCGAAGCCATGTTGGCTGAGCGCAACACGCTGATCCATCGCCTGCAACTCGGTCGCAAACTCATCGGCTTCATCGTCTCGCAGAATCGGCGCCGACGAAGCCGAGATTTTGTCGGTCGCCCTTGACCCAAATCGGCGCGGCCGCGGCCTCTCTCGTGAACTGTTGCTGACGCATCTCGGGCATCTTGCAGGCCGCGGGGTCCGGACGGTCTTCCTCGAAGTGGAGGAAAACAACCAGCCGGCCCGCCGACTCTATGAACATGCCGGATTTGCGACCGTGGGCCGTCGGGAACGCTATTACCTCCAGCCCGGCGGGGAACAGTTGAATGCGCTTCTGATGCGCCGGGACTTGTCGTAACCTGCGCTTGGTGGCAGAAAGCGCATCCTTGAGGCGAGACACGATGACCTCCTCCTTGAAAACCACCCCGGCGCTCAATTCCACCGGAATCGAGGCACGCTGCGCCGCCACCGGCATGCGCATGACCGAGCAGCGCCGGGTCATTGCCCGCGTGCTCGCGGAAGCCTGCGATCATCCCGACGTCGAGGAGTTGTACCGGCGCTGCGTCGCCGTCGACGACAAGATCTCGATCTCCACGGTCTATCGCACCGTGAAGCTGTTCGAGGATGCCGGCATCATCGAGCGGCACGATTTCCGCGAAGGCCGCGCCCGCTACGAGCAGATGCGCGACAGCCATCATGATCATCTGATCAATCTGCGCGACGGCAAGGTGATCGAGTTCACCTCCGAGGAGATCGAGAAGCTGCAGGCGGAGATCGCCCGCAAGCTCGGCTACAAGCTGGTCGACCATCGGCTGGAGCTGTATTGCGTGCCGCTCGACGAAGAGACGAATGGCTGACGCGGCGCCGGCTTCGAACTTCGATCTGGTCATTTTCGATTGCGATGGCGTGCTGGTCGACAGCGAGGTGATCTCCTGTCAGACGCACGCCGACGTGCTCAGCCTGTGCGGCTACCCGATCACGACCGAGCAGGTGTTCGCGCGATTCCTGGGCCGCTCGCTGAAGCAGGCGAAGCTCGAGGTCGAGGCCGAGCTCGGCCACAGCCTGCCCCATGATTTCAACCCGAAACTGCAGGATCGCCTGTTCCGCGCCTTCGAGCAGGACCTCGCGGCCATCGACGGGATCACGGAGGCACTCGATACCATCGACGTGCCGGTGTGCGTCGCCTCCTCCGGCTCGCACCAGCGCATGCGCGTCAGCCTTGGCGCCACCCGGCTCTACGATCGCCTCGCCCCGCACATCTTCTCATCCTCCCAGGTCGAGAACGGCAAGCCCGCTCCCGATCTGTTCCTGTTCGCGGCAGCGCAGATGAAGGCGCGTCCCGCGGCCTGCGTGGTGGTCGAGGACAGCACGGCCGGTATCCGGGGCGGCGTCGCCGCCGGCATGACGGTGCTTGGCTTTCACGGCGGCAGCCACTGCCGGCCCGGGCACGCCGACGACCTGCGCGCCGCCGGCGCCACCCTGGTTTTCGACGACATGCGGCAGTTGCCGGCGATTCTGAGCCGGCTGGCCGAGAAAAAGCCTGCTGTCGCTGGATTTTCGGTCCCCTAGCCTATATCTGAGCGCGGCGCCGCATTGGCGCGCCTCCGACTGCATGCAAGGGTTCATGACGCCGCCGCGCAAGCTGCACATCAAGTCCTATGGTTGCCAGATGAATGTCTACGATGCCCAGCGCATGGTGGACACGCTGGGGCCCGAGGGCTTCGTCGAGACCGCCGAGGTCGGCGACGCCGATCTCGTGATCCTCAACACCTGCCACATCCGCGAGAAGGCCTCCGAAAAGGTCTACTCGGAGCTCGGGCGGCTGCGGGTCGCGAAGGAGGACGCCGCACGGGCCGGCCGGACAATGCAGATCGCCGTGGCCGGCTGCGTGGCGCAAGCGGAAGGCGAGGAGATCATCGCCCGCGCGCCCACCGTCGACGTCGTGGTCGGCCCGCAGAGCTACCACCATCTGCCGCAGCTCCTGGCCCAGGCCGGCCGCGGCGAGCGCGCAATCGAGACCGAATTCCCGGCCCAGGACAAGTTCGGCTTCCTGGCGAAGCCCAGCCGCGAGGCCATCCGCGCCCGCGGCGTCTCGGCCTTCGTGACCGTGCAGGAGGGCTGCGACAAGTTCTGCACCTTCTGCGTGGTGCCGTATACGCGCGGCAGCGAGATGTCGCGCGCGGTGGCGCGCATCGTCGACGACGTGACGCAACTCGCCGAGAACGGCGTTCGCGAGATCACCCTGATCGGCCAGAACGTCAACGCCTATCACGGCGAAGGCCCTGACGGCCGGCCCTGGACGCTGGGGCGGCTGCTCTATGGGATCGCCGGGATTCCAGGCGTGGCGCGGATCCGCTACTCGACCAGCCATCCCAACGACGTCGACGACAGCCTGATCGCGGCGCATCGCGATCTCGGAGCGGTGATGCCGTTCGTGCATCTGCCGGTTCAGTCGGGATCCGACCGCATTCTGAACGCCATGAACCGCAAACACACGGCGACTGATTATCGCAAAGCTGTCGACCGTTTTCGCGCCGCACGTCACGACATTGCATTCTCTTCGGATTTCATCGTCGGGTTCCCAGGGGAGACCGAGGAAGATTTTCGCGCCACCCTCGCCCTGATCGACCAAATCGGCTACGCTGCGGCCTATTCGTTCAAGTATTCGCCGCGCCCGGGAACTCCGGCAGCGGACATGCCGGAGATGGTGTCAGCGACCGAGATGGACGAGCGATTGGAGCGCCTCCAGAGCTTGATCGACAGCCAGCAAGCAGCCTTCAACAAGGCCGCGATCGGCCAGGTCGTCGACGTGTTGTTCGAGCGGCCAGCGCGCAAGCCCGGGCAACTGGTCGGACGGACCGCGTATCTGCAACCGGCCCACGTCATGGCGTCCGACGACATCATCGGCCAGGTTCTGCCGGTGCGGATCGACAGTCTCGAACGCTACAGCCTGCTCGGCGAGCTCGTCACGGCCGCGCCGGCAGCGATCTCCCCCACGCCCCTCGTGTCCATCGGAGGCTGAGCACTTGCCCAAGAGCGCATCGGATTCGTCTTCCCTCGCTCCCAGCCGCAAGTACGACCGCGACATGTCCATGCCCCCCGAGACCCAGGTCGTCATCGATTTCGACGACAACCGTGCCGCCTCCGCCCTGGTTGGGCCTTACGGCCAGAATCTGGCCCTGGTCGAACGACGGCTCGGCGTCGTCGTCGATTCCCGCGGCAACCACATCACCATCGGCGGAACACGCGACGGCTGCGATGCCGCGCGGCGCGTGCTCGAATCGCTCTATGCGCAGGCCGTGAAGGGCCAGGATCTGGCGCAGGGCGACGTCGAGGGCGCGATCCGCGCCGTGGTGGCGCAGGGCTCGCTGTTCGAGTTCGACGCCAAGAACGCCAAGAACGCGTTCGAGAGCATCAACCTGCGCAAGCGCCCGGTGCGCGCCCGCACCGCCGCACAGGATTCCTACATCCGCGCCTTGAAGCGCCATGAACTCGTGTTCGGCATCGGCCCGGCCGGCACCGGCAAGACCTGGCTGGCGGTCGCGCATGCGGCGCAACTGTTCGAGCGGAAGGAAGTCGACCGCATCATCCTCTCACGCCCGGCGGTCGAGGCCGGCGAGCGGCTCGGTTTCCTGCCCGGCGATCTCCGTGAAAAGGTCGATCCCTATCTGCGCCCGATCTACGACGCGCTGTACGATCTGATGGATGCGCGCATCGTCGAACGCGCGCTGCAGGCCGGCGAGATCGAGATCGCGCCGCTCGCCTTCATGCGCGGGCGCACCTTGACCAACGCCGCGATCATTCTCGACGAGGCACAGAACACGACATCGATGCAGATGAAGATGTTTCTCACCCGTCTGGGCGAGAACAGCCGCATGATCATCACCGGCGATCCCTCGCAGGTCGACCTGCCCAACGGCCAGACGTCGGGCCTCGCGGAGGCCGCGCGGCTGCTCGACGGCGTCGAAGGGATCGCACAGGTCAGGTTCACCGGCGAGGACGTCATTCGCCACGAATTGGTGGCGCGTATCGTCGCCGCCTACGAGAGCCCAAAGGCGCGCTGACCCCCGAAGAGCAAGCTCGCCGATCGGCGCGTGATCGCAAGCGCCATCCGCACAGAACGACCAGGATGCCACAAAGTCCCATTCCAACCACCGAGGTGATCGTCGCAGCCGACTGCTGGCAGGACCAGCCCGACGCCGAGGACGTCATACATCGCGCCATCGCCGCCGCCGCTGAGACGGTCGACGCCGACGTCGGCGACGCCGAGATCGCGGTGATGCTGACGGACGACGCCGGCATCCGCACCCTGAACAGCAACTGGCGCGGCATCGACAAGCCGACCAACGTGCTGTCGTTTCCGGCGCTGCAGCCGACCGGCCCGCGCGGCGACGACGACGCGCCGCGCATGCTGGGCGACATCGCCATCGCCTACGAGACGATGCGGCGCGAAGCCGACGAGGAGCAGAAGCCGTTCGACCAGCACCTCAGCCATCTGACCGTGCACGGCTTCCTGCATCTCATCGGCTACGACCACGAGACCGACGACGAGGCCGAGGAGATGGAGGCGCTCGAGCGCGAGATCCTGGCCCATCTCGGCATCCCCGATCCCTATGCCGACCGGGAGCGGACGAATTGATCATGGCCGACTCCGAACCCGTTCACGACAATCCGCGCAACACGCGCAATCTGCCTGCCGTGGTGCCGGCCTCCGAGTTCGGCCGCTCAGCGAGCGAGAATTGGCTGCTGCGCGCACTGCGCAACCTGTTCGGATGGAAGGGCGGCGGATCGGTGCGCGACGACCTGCAGGTCGTGCTCGACGCCTCGACACCCGACGACATCGGCTTCTCCGCGGTCGAGCGCACGCTCCTGCGCAACATCCTCGATCTGCACGAGCGGCGGATCGCCGACGTGATGGTGCATCGCGCCGACATCGTCGCGGTCAGGCGCGACATCACACTTGGCGAGCTGATGAGCCTGTTCGAGAGTGCCTCGCATTCACGGCTCGTGGTCTACAACGACACGCTCGACGATCCCGAGGGCATGGTCCACATCCGCGACCTGCTCGCCTTCACCACCGCGCAGGCGCGCGTCTCGGACGAGGTGAAAGCCCGGCGCAAGAAGCCGCTGCCGGCCGGACTCGACCTGAAGGCCGTCGACCTGTCGATGCCGCTGTTCGAGGCCAACATCATCCGCAAGCTGCTCTACGTGCCGCCATCGATGCGCGCGATCGATCTGCTGGCGCAGATGCAGGCCTCGCGCATCCATCTGGCGTTAGTGGTCGACGAATATGGCGGCACCGACGGGCTGGTTTCGATCGAGGACATCGTCGAGCAGATCGTCGGCGAGATCGACGACGAGCACGACAGCGACGAGCCGCCGGCGATCGTGCGGCAGGCGGACAACGCCTTCATCGCCGACGCCCGCGCCAGCCTCGACGACGTGCGCCGGGTGATCGGCGAGGAGTTCGTGACGGGAGAGGCGGGCGAAGGGGTGGAGACGCTCGGCGGCTATCTCGTCAACCATGTCGGCCGGCTGCCGGTGCGCGGCGAACTGATCTCCGGCCCCGGCAATTTCGAGGTCGAGGTGCTTGATGCCGACCCGCGCCGGGTCAAACGCCTGCGCATCGCGCCGCGCAAGGAACGCCCCACGCCTCGCCCGCAGCGCGAAAGCCGGCGTCGAGACGTTGCGCCGGAAGTGACCCCGCCGGACGCGGACGTCCCGGCCGAGCCGCCGCCGGCAGAGGCCGGCCCTGCGCCGGTCCATGACGATAGCAGCCCGCCACGGGGCGACGGAGCCAGCTCACAGTGATCCGCCCATCGACGATTCGCGGCCTCGCCATTGGCGTTGTCCTGGCCTGGGGCTGGAAGCGTGCGGCGATCGCGCTCGTCGCCGGCGCGCTCTCCTCGCTGGCAATGGCCCCGTTCAACGCCTGGCCGGTGCTTGCGATCACCTTCCCTGTTCTGGTCTGGCTGATCGACGGTGCCGCCGCGGGACGGCGGCGCGGCATCCCGGCTGCCGCCTTCACCGGCTTCTGCTTCGGCATGGGCTATTTCGTGCCCGGCCTGTACTGGATCGGCAACGCGTTCCTGGTCGATGCCGACACCTTCGCCTGGCTGATGCCGTTCGCCGTGCTGGGCCTGCCGGCCTATCTCGCGCTGTTTCCGGCGCTCGGCTTCGCCTTGGCGCGGTTGATCTGGACGCGTGATGCAACCCGCATCCTAGCGCTCGCCGTCTGCCTGACAGCGAGCGAGTGGCTGCGCGGCCACGCGCTGACCGGCTTCCCCTGGAACAGTTTCGGCTATGCTCTGTCGCAGCCGCTCGCGCTGGCGCAGGCGGCCTCGCTGATCGGGATCTGGGGCATGACGTTCCTGGCGATCGCGATCTTTGCCAGCCCCGCGGTGCTGATCGACGGCAAGACATGGCGTGAGCGCTGGCGGGCACCGGCCGCGGCCGCCACCCTGCTCGTGGTGATGGGCGTGTTCGGCGTGATCCGGCTCGGCCTGCATCCGACCGCCTTTGTCGCCGATCTCAAGCTGCGGATCATGCAGCCGAACCTGCAGCAGGACGTGAAATTCAACTATGGCGCCAAGGCCGACGTCATGCGCCGCTATCTGACGCTGTCGGACCGCGCCTCCGGCCCGAACGCCACCGGTGTCCGGGACACCAACGTCCTGATCTGGCCGGAATCGGCGTTCCCGTTCTTCCTGACCCGCGAGGCGGACGCGATGGGCCAGATCGCCGACCTGCTGTCGCCGGGCACGGTGCTGATCACCGGTTCGGTCCGCGCCCCCGATACGCCGCGCAACACCCCCATCACCCGGGCCTACAATTCGATCTACGTGATCGATCACGACGGCACCGTATTGTCGGTCTACGACAAGCTCCATCTGGTCCCGTTCGGCGAGTTCCTGCCGTTCCAGGATCTGCTGGAGCGGATCGGGCTCGAGCAGCTCACGCGGGTGCAGGGCGGCTTCATCCCCGGCACCGTGCGACACAACCTGGACGTGCCACACGCCCCGCGTGTACTTCCATTGATCTGCTACGAAGCGATCTTTCCGAGTGACAGCGTGCCGGGCGAAGAAAGACCGGGCTGGATCGTCAACTTGACGAACGATGGCTGGTTCGGCATTTCGACCGGTCCTCATCAGCATCTGCAGCAGGCGCAGTGGCGCGCGATCGAGCAAGGACTTCCATTAGTTCGATCTGCGAACACCGGCATCTCCGCAGTGATCGATCCCGTCGGCCGTATCGTTAAGCAATTGCCTCTCGGCGCAGAGGGCGTGCTGGATTCCGCGCTGCCTGTTGCGTTGCAGCCGACAGTCTATGCAAGGCTCGGCGACATTCCGGTTGCGATCCTGTTAGTGATCGCCCTGAGCACCGTCGTTCGCAGACGTGTTGCTCAAAAGCTTCCCTGACGACAGCAAGATCTCGATTCTTTCCGGCTCCGTAAGATTTTTTTGACAAGCAAAACCCCAAGTGTTGACAGATAGCTGCTGCAATTCGCATTCTCGCGCGGCAGCATGAGCCGTCCAGTTCGTTGCTCGGCCGTCTTCGTTAGTACGACATGCGAACAGAAATTGACGGTGTGAGCGCCTGAGGCATACTGCGACCGCCTCGTTCCGAGGCCCATTCTAAGGAGTTGAGAGATGTCGACGAAAGCGCCCAACCCTGTTGACAAGCATGTCGGCAGCCGGGTGCGGATGCGCCGTATCATGTTGGGCATGAGCCAGGAAAAACTCGGTGAGGCTCTCGGACTCACGTTCCAGCAGATACAGAAGTACGAAAAAGGCACCAATCGAGTCGGCGCCAGCCGGAATTCAGCAGATCTCGGAGGTTCTGCAGGTCCCGGTCTCCTTCCTGTTCGAAGGGGTCCCGAGTGGCGGGACCAACGGTGAAGCTTTCGGAGAAGGCGCTTCGCCCGCCTATGTGTCTGATTTCCTGGCAACCTCCGAAGGACTGGCGTTGACCCGCGCATTCACGCGGATCCACGATTCGAAGCTTCGTCGCAGCATCGTCGACCTGGTCGAGCAGATCGCTGATCGCGAAGCTCCGGAAGAAGGCTAGCTGATGCGCCGGCGCTGACATTCCTATCGTGATCACTCTCATAGGAATGTCAGCGCCCTCGGGGGCCATCAGCGGGGCACGTTTGCGGACGACGCGCTGGGCACGCTGCGTTCCGCCAGACGAATGAGCCGATAGACAGGTTGGATCACGACCAATAGAGCGCGATGGCTCCCCTTCGGGAAGGCTATCGCGCTCTAAATCTTTTATGCACATGTGGCCTGGAACTCCGGCGTCCCGGTTCCCAACCCGCGCTGCGGCGCGCCAGCGCGTCCACCGCCTGCTACCACTTCGTAACCATCGAGAATGATTTACAAAGCTCATGACCACCAGCAGCAGCCCGTTCGATAGTCGCACAATTCTCGAAGGCATCCGCCAATGGGTCGAGATCGAGACCCCGACCGAGGCGCCTGATCAGGTCAACAAGCTGGCTTCCCTGGTCGCGGATGGCTATCGCGGGCTCGATGCCACGATCGAACGGATCGCCGGACGCGACGGCTGCGGCGACCACCTCGTCGCACGGTCGTCGTGGGGACAGGACGAGCCGGGCATCCTGGTCCTGAGCCATCTCGACACCGTGCACCCGATCGGCTTCATCGCGCGCCTGCCGTTCTCGGTCGACGGCGACGTTGCGTACGGCCCGGGGATCTACGACATGAAGGGCGGCGCGTATCTCGCCTTTCACGCCTTTCGTCAGCTCTGCGCAGGCGGTCAAGAATCGCCGCTCGGCATTACTCATTTATTCGTCTCGGATGAAGAGATCGGCAGCCCGACCTCGCGCACGCTGATCGAGGAGGAAGGCCGCAAGGCCAAATACGTCCTCGTCACCGAGCCGGCGCGTGACGGCGGCAAGATCGTGACCGGACGCAAGGGCGTGGCGCGGTTCGACGTGGTAATCCGCGGCGTGCCCGCGCATGCCGGCGCGCGTCCACAGGATGGACGCAGTGCGATCCGCGAACTCGCCAACGTCATCCATGCGCTCGAAGCGCTCAACGACCCCGCGCGCGGCATCACCGTGAATGTCGGCGTGGTGCGCGGCGGCACACGTCCCAACGTCATCGCAGAGGAAGCCCATGCCGAGGTGGATGTGCGGCTACCGACGCCAGCCGATGCCGAGGAAATCCTGCCCAAGATCCTGGGGCTGACCTCGCGCAGCGACGGCGTCACGGTTCAAGTGAGCGGCGAGGTCAACCGGCCGCCTTACGTCAAGGGCAATGCCGGCGCGGCGCTGTTCGAGCATGCGAAATCACTGGCGGACGAAATCGGCTTCGAGCTGATCGACACCTATACCGGGGGCGGTTCCGACGGCAATTTCACCGCACCGTTCACGGCGACGCTCGATGGGCTCGGCGTCGATGGCAAGGGCGCGCATACGCATTACGAGCAGATGTACATCTCCTCGATCGAGCCGCGGACAAGGCTGCTCTACCGCCTCTATCAGACTCTGCGATGAACACCACGATCAACATGCCTGTCGACGACGATCACACCAGCACCGAGGCCCTGCACGGTCAGGGCTCGTTCTTCGGCCGGCGCAAGGGCCACAAGCTGCGGGCGCATCAAGCCGGCCTGGTCGACAACCTGCTGCCGCACCTCGCGCTCGATCTCGCCGCGCCCGCGGAAGCCGTGATGCCTTCGCTGTACGATCCGGCGGTCGACGCGCTGCGGCTGGAGATCGGGTTTGGCGGCGGCGAGCATCTTGCCGCCGAAGCGAAAGCGTTTCCGACCACCGGCTTCATCGGCTGCGAGCCCTACGTGAACGGCATGGCCAAGATCCTGTCGGCCATCGAGGCCGACAACATCGGCAACATCAGGCTGCTGGCGGGCGACGCCGCCGAGTTGCTGGCCTGGCTGCCGCCGCAGTCGCTGCAGCGGATCGACCTGATCCATCCCGATCCCTGGCCGAAGCGGCGGCACTGGAAGCGGCGTTTCGTGCAGGATGCAACGATCGCCGCGATGGCGCGCGCTCTGAAGGCCGGCGGCGAGTTCCGCTTCGTCAGCGACATCGCCGACTATTGCGCCTGGACGCTGTGGCACCTGCTGCGTTCGCCCGACTTCGCCTGGACGGCCGAGCGCGCCGACGACTGGCGCCTGCCCTGGCCGGGCTACACCATGACGCGCTACGGACAGAAGGCGACGCGCGAAGGCCGCGTCGCCAACTATCTGATCTTCCGCCGCCGCTGACCGCGGCGCCGCGGGCGCCATTCAATGCCGTGTCTTCCAGAACGCGACGACCCGCTCGGCGGTCGATGGCAGCAGGCGCGCGTAGTTGACCCTGATCGCATCGATGTCGCGCTGCGCCGGCAGACGTTTTGGTCCGAGGCGCAGCAGGATCAGTGCATGCACGGTGCGCCAGTCGAGCCCGATCGTGCGCCCCAGGATCAGAAGCGGATCGTGACGATCGCCCGACACCAGCCGGTCGAGCGTCGCGATCTTCAGTCCCGTCATTGCGGCGAGCGCCGCGACGACCTCCTCGTATTTGTGCTCGGATGCGAAGCCGAACAGCGCCGACTGGTCCAAGGCGCCGGCTTCATACAGCGACAGGATGGTCCGCTGCGCCGGCACGAAATTGCGCGTGCTGCCTGTTGCCTGCGCCGCATCGGCGAGTTCGGCGAGGGCCTGCTTGATCCTCGCCTGCTTGTCCGGCGGCACGAGATCGAACAGCCGCCGCCTGATGACATCGAGCGAGCCGGCCAGCAGTTGTTTCAGATGATCGTCGGAAACATCGTCGCGCCGGCCGACCGTGAGCGTCAGCACGCCGTCTGAACTCGCGCGGTGGATCAGCGCGGCATAGCCGCGCGGGGAAAACGCTGCGCCATCATTGGTAGCGGTCCGCCGCAGCACGTCGCGATCACCACGGCGCACCAGCACGTCCGTCATATCGGCCGACAGGCGCGGCCGCTCTGCCATCGCGAGCAGATGACCTTGGCTCTTGTCGCGCGCGATAGCGATGAGCGCAGGATCGTCGAGCACGAGCGAGCGGCGCAACAGCGGCCCCGCCACCGCAACCTCGTCGTCGCGCGCCAGCCGGCTGACGACGGCACGGGGCGCCTTGAGGAGCCGCGACAACCGCTCCGCCAGATCGATCCGCGTCGGCAGATCCGCGAACGGGACCAGATCGATCAGGAGACCGTCGAACAGATTGATATGCTCGGGGCGCAGCTTCGTCGCATCCTCGAAGAAGAGCTCGGCGATGCGGCGCGTGGCCTCGAGGCCGCGTTCAGCATTGCCCTGCCTGACGATCCCGCCGAGGCCGGGGATCAGGGCGGTTGCGGGGGTCATGACGTCTACTCGATACGCAACACGACACGTTTCCGTGCGCTCCGCTCCGTGCGACACGACCACGGGCGAAAAGGCGCGAACTCAGCTCATTTTTAAGCGATCTTGGTGAATGAAGGGTTAGACCCTGCGGCATTCGGCCGTTCCCGGTGGGGGAAAACGATCCGATCCGCAGTCCTGGCGTGGAGCAAATTCCCAGTTCCAGGCGCCGTTTGAGCCGACACGACCCTTGCCGTCAGGCGGCAAAGCGGCTATATGAGCGCCATCAAACATCATCTCATATACGATCGCGTAGTGAGGGTGGGCCCTTCCGGACCCGCTCTTTTTTGTTACCTGGATCGCCCCGCCACGGACGGGACCGGTCCGGTGAGCGCGATCGAACAGGCCCGACGGCCCAACCAAACAAGACACGCGATCGACGCCTCGATGACGGAACCTACGTTCGCAACCGCTGACACCGACCTCCTGACCGAGCCCCGTCTCGTTGTCGAGCCGGGCGTCGCGGCGCGCGTTGCGGCGGTGGCCGACCCGGTACTGCAGGGAATGGGGTACCGCCTGGTGCGGATCCGCATTTCGGGCGAAGGCGGTTGCACGGTGCAAGTGATGGCCGAGCGCCCCGACGGCACGATGCAGATCGAGGATTGCGAGGCGGTGTCGCGGGCGCTGTCGCCGGTGCTCGACATCGCCGACCCGATCGACCGCGCCTACCGGCTCGAGATCTCCTCGCCGGGCATCGACCGGCCGCTGGTCCGCCGCTCCGATTTCGAACGCCATGTCGGTCATCTCGTGAAGATCGAGATGGCCGTGGCGCATCAGAACCGCAAACGCTTCCGCGGCATCATCAAGGGCGTGGAAGGCGACGGCGTGCGCATCACCCGCGACGATGTGGCGAAGGACGCGGAGCCGGACGTCGTGCTGCCGATGGCCGACATCGGCGACGCCAAGATGGTTCTGACCGACGGGCTGATCGCGGAGTCCATGCGCCGCGGCAAGGCTGCCGAGCGCGAGAAGAAGCGCGACCTCGGGCTCGCCCCGCCGCTGGCGCCGCATGCCAAGCCGGCGGCCCAGGCCAAACCGAAGCCGAAGTTGAAAGACAAGCAGCCGGCCAAGAAGCCGCTGCCGACAAATACCAAGAAACATCGCCTCGCCGCCGATCGCGCGCGCAGAGGCGAGACCGATCCTGATTAGAGGAGACTGAACCATGGCCGTCAGCGCCAACAGGCTGGAACTGCTGCAGATCGCCGACGCCGTTGCGCGCGAGAAGTCGATCGACCGCGGCATCGTGATCGCGGCCATGGAAGACGCGATCGCCAAGGCCGCCCGCGCCCGCTATGGCAGCGAGACCGACGTCCATGCCGAGATCGACCCGAAGAAGGGCGAGCTGCGGCTGTCGCGCCACATGCTGGTGGTCGAGAAGGTCGAGAACCCCTCCAACCAGATCTCGCTCGATGACGCCCGCCGCGCCAATCCGGGCGCGCAGATCGGCGACACCATCGCCGACACCCTGCCGCCGCTGGAATATGGCCGCATCGCCGCGCAGTCGGCCAAGCAGGTCATCGTGCAGAAGGTGCGCGAGGCCGAGCGCGACCGGCAGTATCAGGAGTTCAAGGACCGCATCGGCGACATCGTCAACGGCGTCGTCAAGCGCGTCGAATATGGCAGCGTGATCCTCGACCTCGGCCGCGGCGAGGCGATCATCCGCCGCGACGAGATGCTGCCGCGCGAGGTGTTCCGCAACGGCGACCGCGTCCGCGCCTACGTCTTCGACGTCCGCCGCGAGACCCGCGGCCCGCAGATCTTCCTGTCGCGCACCCATCCCCAGTTCATGGCCAAGCTGTTCGCGCAGGAAGTGCCGGAAATCTATGACGGCATCGTCGAGATCAAGGCGGTCGCTCGCGATCCCGGCTCGCGCGCCAAGATCGGCGTCGTGTCGCGCGATTCCTCGGTCGACCCCGTGGGCGCCTGCGTCGGCATGCGCGGCTCGCGCGTTCAGGCGGTGGTGAACGAGCTGCAGGGCGAGAAGATCGACATCATCCCGTGGTCGCCCGATATCGCGACCTTCGTGGTTAACGCGCTGGCGCCGGCCGAAGTCGCCAAGGTCGTCATCGACGAGGACCGCGAGCGCATCGAGGTCGTGGTGCCCGACACCAACAACCAGCTCTCACTCGCCATCGGCCGCCGCGGCCAGAACGTCCGCCTCGCCTCGCAGCTGACCGGCTGGGACATCGACATCCTGACCGAGCAGGAGGAATCGGAGCGCCGCCAGGCCGACTTCGAGAATTCCACCCGCGTGTTCATGGAATCGCTGAATGTCGACGAGGTCGTCGGCCAGCTGCTGGCGTCCGAAGGCTTCACCTCGGTCGAGGAGCTCGCCTTGGTCGACCTCAAGGATCTCGCCGGCATCGAGGGCTTCGACGAGGAGACCGCGACCGAGCTGCAGACCCGCGCCCGCGAATTCCTCGAGCAGCAGGAAGCCGAGCTCGAGGCCAGGCGCAAGGAGCTCGGCGTCGAGGACGCGGTGAAGGACGTGCCCGGCGTCACCACCAAGATGCTGGTCAAGTTCGGCGAGAACGACATCAAGACGGTCGAGGACCTCGCGGGCTGCGCGACCGACGATCTGGTCGGCTGGACCGAGCGCAAGGAGGGTGGCGAAGCCACCAAATTCCCCGGCATTCTCGACGGTCTCGATATCTCCCGCGACGATGCCGAAGCCATGGTCATGCAGGCCCGCGTCAAGGCCGGCTGGATCAGTGAGGCTGACCTCGCCAAGGCCGAAGCCGAACCCGAGAATGAGGACGAAACGACCGAAGGACAGCCCGCCTGACCCGTTTGGCTCGCCCCATGGACACGACGATGACCCCCATCCTGACCCAGCTCGCTTGAGATGAGGAGCCGCATCACCGCATGCTCGCTTTGGCCGACCCCGAGCTCGACAATGGACCGCGGACCGAGAAGTCCGCGACCATGCGCATGTGCGCGGTCAGCCGCGAAGTGCGGCCGATCGGCGAGCTGATCCGCTTCGTCGTCGGCCCGTCGGGCGAGGTCGTGCCCGATATCAAGCGCAAGCTGCCCGGACGGGGCTTGTGGATCACCGCCTCGCGCCAGGCGGTTGCGGAGGCGGTGCGGCGTCACCATTTCAGCCGAGGCTTCAAGACCAACGTCCGCGTCACGCCAACCCTTGCCGAAGACCTGGAAGCCTTGCTGGCCCGCAGCGCGATCGAAGCGCTGGGGATTGCCGCCAAGGCCGGCGAGGTCGTCTCCGGCTTCTCCAAGGTGGAAGCGGCGCTGTCGCAGCGGCAATCACGGTCGACCTTGGCAGCCCTCGTCCATGCCGCGGACGGCGCAGCCGACGGGATCCGCAAGCTCGACGCGCTGGTGCGGCCGACCGACGGGGGTCAGGGCAAGCCCCGACAATTCCGATCATCTGCTGCCTCACTTCGGCAGAATTGGATTTGGCACTTGGGCGCTCAAATGTGATACATGCTGCCGTGCTCGCAGGCCCGGCGAGCAGGACATTCCTGTCGCGCAGCCAGACACTGGTCCGATACCGGTCGGCCGACGCTGACAAGATTGCCGGAACCGCGGCCACGAAATCTGCTTCGACTTCGAAGACATAGCACTTTGAAGCCATAGCTACGAAGACATCGCGACGATTGCACGAATGAGACGGTGCGGTAGCCCGCACGCTGGTAACGAGATTAGGACGACTGAATGGCCGACAACAACACTCCGGGCGACAAGAAACTGAGTGTCCCGAGCAAGACCTTGACGCTGAAGCCGCGCGTCGAGACCGGCACGGTACGCCAGAGCTTCCCACATGGCCGGAGCAAGCAGGTGGTGGTCGAGAAGCGCGGCAAGCGCCGCGTCGGCGATGGGGGGCCCGATGCTCCGCATGCGCCGGAGCCGACCGTCGCCAAGGCGCCGCCACCCCCGCCATCGCCACGCTCATCCGGACCGCGCCCATCCGGCTCGTCGCAGCGCGGCGGGTCCGGCGTCGTGCTGCGCACCCTGACGGAGGACGAGCGGTCGGCGCGCGCCAGCGCGCTGGCCGATGCCCGCGTGCGCGACATCGAGGAGCGCCGCCAGGCCGAAGAGGAAGCCCGCCGCCGCGCCGAGCGCGAAGCCGCCGAACGCGCCGAGCGCGAGGCTGCCGAGGCGCGCCGCAAGGCCGAGGAAGAGCGGCACCGTCACGAAGAGGAAGCCAAGCGCAAGGCCGAGCTCGAGGCCAAGAAGCGGTTCGGTGAAGGCGAGGCGCCCCGTCCGGCGACATCCGCGCCGCAGCCCGCCGCAACCGCGCCGGCCCGCTCGACGCCCGCCCCCGGCAGGCCCGTCGGCGCACCGGGCAGCCGGCCGCAGCAGATCGGTGGTCCGAGCTCGCGGCCCGGCGGCGCTCAGCCGGCCGGCGCACGCCCGGCCGGCGCCCGTCCTGCCGCCGGCGGTCCGCTCGGCCGCGCGCGCCGGCGGCGGTTGCCGCCGGTCCGGACGAGGATGAGGGTCCGCGCCAGATCCGCAGGGGTCCCGGTGGAGCCGCACGTCCCGCGCCGCCGCCGAAGACCACGCACAAGCCGGGTCCGCAGAAACAGCGCGGCCGCCTGACGGTGGTCACGGCGCTGACGGCCGACGATGTGCGCGAGCGCTCGATCGCGTCGTTCCGCCGCCGCACGCAGCGCCTGAAGGGCCATGCCGCCAACGAGCAGAAGGAGAAGCTCGTCCGCGAGGTGACGATTCCGGAAGCCATCACCATCCAGGAGCTGGCGAACCGCATGTCGGAGCGCGCGGTCGACGTGATCCGTCTGCTGATGCGCCAGGGCGCGATGCACAAGATCACCGACGTGATCGATGCCGACACCGCGCAGCTGATCGCGGAAGAACTCGGCCACACCGTCAAGCGCGTCGCCGCCGCCGACGTGGAAGAGGGCCTGTTCGACGTCGTCGACGATTCGACCGACACCGAGCCGCGCTCGCCGGTCGTCACCGTCATGGGCCACGTCGACCACGGCAAGACCTCGCTGCTCGACGCGCTGCGCCACGCCAACGTGGTCTCGGGCGAAGCCGGCGGCATCACCCAGCACATCGGCGCCTATCAGGTGACCGCGCCGGATTCCGGCAAGAAGATCACCTTCATCGACACGCCCGGCCACGCCGCGTTCACCGCGATGCGCGCCCGCGGCGCCAAGGTCACCGACATCGTGGTGCTGGTGGTCGCGGCCGATGACGGCGTGATGCCGCAGACGATCGAGGCCATCAACCACGCCAAGGCGGCGAAGGTGCCGATGATCGTGGCGATCAACAAGATCGACAAGCCCGACGCCCGTCCCGAGCGCGTCCGCACCGAGCTGCTCCAGCACGAGGTGCAGGTCGAATCGCTGGGCGGCGAGGTCGTCGACGTCGAGGTCTCGGCCAAGAACAAGACCAATCTCGATCGTCTGCTCGAGATGATCGCGCTGCAGGCCGACATCCTCGACCTCAAGACCAATTCGGACCGTCCGGCCGAAGGCACCGTCATCGAAGCCAAGCTCGATCGCGGCCGTGGTCCGGTCGCCACCGTGCTGGTTCAGCGCGGCACCTTGCGGGTCGGCGACATCATCGTCGCCGGCGCCGAGATGGGCCGCGTTCGCGCGCTGATCTCGGACCAGGGCGAGACATTGCAGGAGGCTGGCCCGTCGGTGCCGGTCGAGGTGCTCGGCTTCAACGGTCCGCCGGAAGCCGGCGATCGTCTCGCCGTCGTCGAGAACGAAGCCCGTGCCCGCCAAGTCACCAGCTACCGCGCGCACCAGAAGCGCGAGAACGCGGCAGCCTCGATCTCCGGCATGCGCGGTTCGCTCGAGCAGATGATGTCGCAACTGAAGACCGTGGGCCGCAAGGAATTCCCGCTGGTCATCAAGGCCGACGTGCAGGGCTCGCTGGAAGCCATTCTCGGCTCGCTGGAGAAGCTCGGCACCGAGGAGGTCGCCGCCCGCATCCTGCATGCCGGCGTCGGCGGCATCAGCGAGTCCGACGTCACGCTGGCCGAAGGCTTCAACGCGGCGATCATCGGCTTCTCGGTGCGAGCCAACAAGGAAGCGGCCGCGCTCGCCAAGCGCAACGGCATCGAGATCCGCTACTACAACATCATCTACGACCTCGTGGATGACGTGAAGAAGGCGATGAGCGGTCTCCTGGCCCCCACGCTTCGGGAAACCATGCTCGGCAATGCGCAGATCCTGGAGGTGTTCAACATCTCCAAGGTCGGCAAGGTCGCCGGCTGCCGCGTCACCGATGGCACTGTCGAACGCGGCGCCAATGTCCGCCTGATCCGCGACAACGTCGTGGTTCACGAGGGCAAGCTGTCGACCCTGAAGCGCTTCAAGGACGAAGTGAAGGAAGTGCAGGCCGGCCAGGAATGCGGCATGGCCTTCGAGAGCTACGGCGACATGCGTGTCGGCGACGTCATCGAGTGTTATCGCGTGGAGACCATCCAGCGCTCGCTGTAAGTCCGAATCCTACAGAGCGCTGCTATTCGAGTGAGCGGCGATTCCGTGCAGATGCGGAATCGCTGCGCCTCTTGAACTTAACGAAGCGTCGTTGAACTCAATCAGAATGATCCTCTCGCCCGTGCTCACGCCGGGCGACGATCCATTGGATTTTTGAAAAATGCCTCGCCATCACCAGAGGGGAAGCGCCGCTTCCGGCGGCTCGCAGCGCCAGTTGCGCGTGGCCGAGACCGTGCGTCACGCTGTCGCCGACATTCTCAGCCACGGTGACGTGCACGATCCGGACCTGGAAGGACACATCATCACGGTGCCCGAAGTCCGCATGTCGCCCGACCTGAAGCTCGCCACGATCTACATCATGCCGCTCGGCGGACAGGATACGGACGTCGTGCTCACGGCGCTGGAGCGCAACAAGAAGTTCCTGCGCGGCGACATTGCGCGGCGCGTTAACCTGAAATTTGCACCCGACATCCGCTTCCGCGTCGACGAGCGATTCGACGAAGCGGAACGGATCGAGAAATTACTGCGAACACCCGCGGTGCAGAGAGACCTCAATTCGGATTCGGAAGAGACCTGATGACCATTCCCCCGAAACCGGCACTGTCGACGCGCCGAGCGCCGAACCGACCACGGCCAAGACGATCCATTCTGTCGACGGACGCCCGCCCCGCGACAACAATGATCCGCGTAACAAGCCGCGCCAGGGAAACGGCCAGGGCAACCAGCCGCGCCGCGATCGTCGCGACGTCCATGGCTGGGTCGTGCTCGACAAGCCGATCGGCATGACCTCGACCCAGGCCGTGGCGGTGGTGAAGCGCCTGTTCCAGGCCAAGCGCGCCGGCCATGCCGGCACGCTCGATCCGCTCGCCTCCGGCGGCCTGCCGATCGCGCTTGGCGAAGCCACCAAGACGGTCCCCTTCGTGATGGACGGCCGCAAGCGCTACCGCTTCACCGTGACCTGGGGCGAGGAGCGCGATACCGACGACACCGAAGGACGGGTCGTCGAGACCAGCGTCAGCCGGCCGGATGCCGCGGCGATCCGGGCGCTGCTGCCGCAATTTACCGGCCGGATCGAGCAGACGCCGCCGCGCTATTCCGCGATCAAGGTCCAGGGCGAGCGCGCCTATGATCTCGCCCGCGACGGCGAGGTCGTCGAACTGCAGCCGCGCCCGGTCGAGATCCATGAACTGACCCTCGTCGACCAGCCCGACGCCGACCATTCGGTATTCGAGGCGGAATGCGGCAAGGGAACCTATGTCCGGGCGCTGGCCCGCGACATGGGCCGCCTCCTCGGCTGTTACGGCCATATCAGCGCGCTCCGGCGGACCCTGGTGGGTCCGTTTACCGAGAACGACATGATTCCGCTGGAACAGTTGGAGGCTTTGTGCAATAGAGCCGCGTCCGGTGAGGGAAGCCTCGCCGACGCACTCTTGCCCGTTGAGACCGCGCTGGACGACATCCCGGCACTGGCCGTCACTCGGGCTGATGCGGCAAGGCTCCACAGGGGCCAGGCCGTTTTGTTGCGCGGACGGGATGCGCCCAATAGTAGCGGCACAGTCTATGTCACGGTCGCAGGCCGCCTTCTGGCGCTTGCCGAAATTGGCAATGGCGAACTCATCCCCAAGCGCGTGTTCAACCTGACCGGACTGACTGCCAGCTCCGGTCGCAACGAAAGAGACTGACGATGTCGGTGACCGCAGAGCGCAAGGCGGAAATCATCAAGGCGAACGCCACCAAGGCCGGTGATACCGGTTCTCCCGAGGTGCAGGTTGCGATCCTGTCGGAACGCATCAACAACCTGACCAGCCATTTCAAGACCCACGGCAAGGACAATCACTCCCGCCGCGGCCTCCTGAAGCTGGTGTCGACCCGCCGTTCGCTGCTGGACTATCTGAAGAAGAACGACGAGGCGCGCTACAAGGCGCTGCTCGAGAAGCACAACATTCGTCGTTGAGCTTCGCTATGGAATGAGCGCGCGCGGTCTTGCGCGCGTTGATGACATGATCCCGAGGACGCCGCACGCGCGGCGTTCGCTCATCCGGGATCATGCGGTCTGGCCGGATCTGGAAAGAAGCGGATACGCTCTTCGACTGATCCTGCGCAGACCATGCAGTACGCTTCAGCAGCAATCCGGCCGCTGGGCGTGACGGGCAAGGTGCCCGTTATTTACGAGAAGGATGGACGCCATCCGAAATAAGAAAACCATGGCAGGATCGCAGGCCGCTGATCGTCTTCCAGCGCCCTGCAATCTTGCGCATGGTTTTTTTGTTTCTGGGGAGTCCGCCTTCGATCATCTCATGAAAGAAGATACCCATGTTTACCAAGCATTCCGTCGAGATCGACTGGGGTGGGCGTCCGCTCAAGCTTGAAACCGGCAAGATCGCCCGCCAGGCCGACGGCGCCGTCGTCGCTACCTATGGCGAGACCGTCGTGCTCGCGACCGTGGTCGCCGCCAAGTCGCCGCGCGAAGGCGTCGACTTCCTGCCGCTGACCGTCGACTATCAGGAAAAGACCTACGCCGCGGGCCGCATTCCCGGCGGCTATTTCAAGCGCGAGGGCCGTCCGACCGAGAAGGAGACGCTGGTCTCCCGCCTGATCGACCGTCCGATCCGCCCGCTGTTCGTCGATGCCTGGCGCAACGAGACCCAGGTGATCGTGACCGTGCTGTCGCACGACATGGAGAACGACCCGGACATCGTGGCGCTGGTCGGCGCGTCGGCCGCCTTGACCTTGTCGGGCGTTCCGTTCAAGGGCCCGATCGGCGCGGCCCGCGTCGGCTTCGCCAATGACGAATACATCCTCAATCCGACCCTCGACGAGATGGCCGACACCCAGCTCGACCTGGTCGTCGCCGGCACTTCGGACGCCGTGCTGATGGTGGAATCGGAGGCCAAGGAGCTCAACGAGGACATCATGCTCGGTGCGGTGATGTTCGGTCACCGTCACTTCCAGCCGGTCATCAACGCGATCATCGAGCTCGCCGAGAAGGCCGCCAAGGAGCCGCGCGACGTCGCGATCATCGACAACGCCGCGATCGAGAAGGAGATGCTCGGCATCGCCGAGCAGGACCTGCGCACCGCCTACGCGATTCCGATCAAGCAGCAGCGCTATGCTGCGGTCGGCGCCGTCAAGGAAAAGGTGATGGCCTACTTCTTCCCCGAGGGACAGGAGCCGAAATACGACAAGCTGCGCATCAGCGCCGTGTTCAAGGAGCTTGAGGCCAAGATCGTTCGCTGGAACATCCTGGACACCGGCAAGCGTATCGACGGCCGTGACGCCAAGACGGTCCGCAACATCGTCTGCGAGGTCGGCGTGCTGCCCCGCGCCCATGGTTCGGCGCTGTTCACCCGCGGCGAAACCCAGGCGCTGGTCGTGACCACGCTCGGCACCGGCGAGGACGAGCAGTACATCGACGCGCTGTCGGGGACGTACAAGGAGACGTTCCTGCTGCACTACAACTTCCCTCCCTACTCGGTCGGTGAGACCGGCCGTCTCGGCGGCACCAAGCGCCGTGAGATCGGCCACGGCAAGCTCGCCTGGCGCGCCATTCACCCGGTGCTGCCGCCGCACCACGAGTTCCCCTACACCACCCGCGTGGTGTCGGAGGTGACCGAGTCCAACGGTTCGTCATCGATGGCCACCGTCTGCGGCTCCTCGCTGGCGCTGATGGATGCCGGCGTGCCGCTGAAGCGGCCGACCGCGGGCATCGCGATGGGTCTGATCCTGGAAGGCAGCCGCTTCGCCGTGCTGTCCGACATTCTCGGCGACGAGGACCATCTCGGCGACATGGACTTCAAGGTCGCAGGCACCGAGAGCGGCATCACCTCGCTGCAGATGGACATCAAGATCGAAGGCATCACCGAGGAGATCATGCGCGTGGCCCTCGGCCAGGCGCGTGACGGCCGCATCCACATCCTGGGTGAGATGTCCAAGGCGCTGACCGCCGCGCGCGCCGAGCTCGGCGAATACGCGCCGCGCATCGAGACCTTCAAGATCCCGACTGACAAGATCCGCGAAGTGATCGGCACCGGCGGCAAGGTGATCCGCGAGATCGTCGAGAAGACCGGCGCCAAGGTCAACATCGAGGACGACGGCACCGTGAAGGTCGCCTCCAACGACGGCGAGGCGATGAAGGCCGCCATCAAGTGGATCAAGTCGATCGCCTCCGATCCGGAGGTCGGCCAGATCTATGACGGCACCGTCGTCAAGGTGATGGAGTTCGGCGCCTTCGTGAACTTCTTCGGCACCCGCGACGGTCTCGTGCACATCTCGCAGCTCGCCGACAAGCGCGTGCAGAAGACCACCGACGTCGTCAAGGAAGGCGACAAGGTCAAGGTCAAGCTGCTCGGCTTCGACGACCGCGGCAAGACCCGGCTGTCGATGAAGGCGGTCGACCAGACCACCGGAGAGGACCTCGAGGCCAAGCAGAAGGACGCGCCCGCGGAGGCGCGCGAAGCCGCCGGCGAGTAAAAAGCGACGCACCCTTCGAGTGAAATACAAGGGGCGGCTTTCGAGCCGCCCTTTTTTGTTGTCCTATTGGCCTCACGCCGCCGCCGTGCGTCCGGGTCGTAGGCTGCGGATGCAGAGGCCGGGCCGTCAACCTGCTTCAGGTCATCCCGCATGCTCGATCCAATCATCCGCCCCGCCCGCCCCGACGAATACGACGCCATCGCCAAGCTCTGGATGGAGAGCTGGTGCTCGACCGGATTAGAGACCCCGAGCGAGACGCTGCTCGCTCTCCTCAGGAGCGCGTGCCGCGTGAAATCGCTGGCGGTTGGAGCTTGTATGTCGCCGCCGACGGCGGCGGCCTCGCGGCGATGCTCGCGATCAGCGTGCCGAGGCTCTATCTCGACCAGCTGATGATCGCCCCGTCCCATCAGGGCCGCTCACTCGGCCGCCGGCTGCTCGCCTTCACCCGCGAACTGCTCCCCGACGAAATGTGGCTGCGCTGCGCAAAGGGCAACGACAAGGCCTGGCGCTGGTATGAGCGCGAGGCCTTCGTGCTGGAAAAGGAGGAAGCGGACCCGGTGCACGGCCGGATCATGAAATATTATCGATGGAAGCGTGACGGTCAGGCGGCGGACTTCTGATCGCAAGGCGTGCAAGCGCAAATCTTGCGCGTGGCGACCGGAAACCGTTGCGTGCGCCTTCGCAGGCGAACTAAGTTCGGACTCTCCGACGACCTCGCATTCTCGAAGCGTCCCCATGTCCGTGCCGCTCCTGCTGATCCGCCGCCTTGCACTCGTCGTCCTCGCCGCTGCCGTCGCAACCGGGGCTTGGGCCCAGGCTCCATCGACAACGGCAGCCCCGGCCAAAGCCGTGGCGAAGAAGCCCTCCGGAAAGACGAAGGCGAAACCGGCCGCTGTCGAAAGCGGCCCCTGCCGGCTTGGCGTGATTACCGCGCTCGGCGACCAGCTCGCCGTCAGCAAGTTCGGTCTCACGGTGTTCGAAACCGAAGAGGACGAAGTGACGTTGCCGGGCTGGGGACTGGACGATCTCGCCATGGCGCGCGTGCGCGCGGCGACCGGCGGCGACCCGACCGTGCATAGGGTCGGCTATCCGAAAGACGCGTTCCGGCCCTACTACCATCCGACGTCGCGCTTCCTGCCAGATCCAAAGGAGAGCCTGACCTCGATCGTGCGGAACGTCACCACGAATGCGAACTGCGCACGCTATCTCGTGGTCACCAGGTTCGAGGCGACCATTCCCAACACCAATCTGAGGCTCAGAGGCATCGGCGCCTACAATCAGGGCCTCGGATCGCTGCTCCGGCACTCCCACCTGTTCGCGAACGTCAGCATCACGCTCGTCGACGGCCAATCCTACGAGAAGATCAGCTCGTTCTCGGCGGATACCGGCGCCAGGCTGGCCGAGACCATGAGGCTCACCGAGGATCCTCTCAACAAGCTCGACAATGCCGACTTCCCCGAGCCTCTCGCGGCCGCCGCCTCCAGCGCCGTCCTGCGCGAGCGGCTGCGCACCTTGGTCGCGGCGAAGCTCGATCGCGACCTGCCGAGCTATCTGAAGATCGAATGATACAGTCGTCCGCTTTCACGCGGTTCGAACGAACCTCATTGGCCTGATCCTCTCCCCCATGCAACGAGCTCTCCGAGTGGCAATCTCGCGACGACTGACGCCGCTGTTCATGGCCTTGATCTGGTCGTGCACCAATGCCCTGGCTCAACCGGCGCCGACGCCGCTGACTGCCAAGACGGCGCCAAAGGCAGCGCGGACCGCTGCCAAGACAGCCAAGCCGACGATGGCCGTCCGCGAAAGCGGACCGTGCGACGTCGGGGTGATGGCCGCGCTCGGCGATGTCTTCACGGTGCAAAAGAACGGCATGACCCGCCTGGGCAACGAGTACGCCGAAGTGCCGGTGTCCTGGGGTTTCGACGATCTCGTCTACGCGCGTGTGAAGGCAGTCGCGGGTGAAAGCGGGATCCGCCGCATCAGCGTCCCCAAAGGCGCATTCGATCCGTTCTATCAGTCGCCACCGATCAAGGCCGAGAACGGGAAGCTCACGCCCATCGTCAGGAAGGTGGCCGGCTCGGCGGGGTGCGCTCGTTACCTCGTGATCACGCGCCGGACCGACAGCGAACCCTCGACAAACGACGAGGTCACCGGCGTCGGTGTCATCAACCGGGGCGAGGGATTTGGCCGGATCAGCCACGTCTTCATCATGATCGATATCCAGCTCTATGACGGCGCGACGTTCGAAACGCGCGAGCCTGCCGCGAGCTCCGGATCGCTGCTCTCACGGCTCACGTCCGGCGTCGGACCTCCGTCTCACGCCGGCGACGTCGACAACTCCGCATTTCCCGCCTCACCGCCTGAGGCGGCGAACAACAATGCGCTGCGTGACATGGCGCGTTCGATGCTCAAGTTCCGGCTCGACCAGCGCTTGCCGGCCTATTTCGGACGCGAATAGAACGACGAGTTCGGCGCGTCACAGCCTGAGCTTCAGCACTGCGTGGCCCGACTGCTGGACGAGGCCGGACGATGTGGCGTTGATGCCGTAGCGGATGCTGAGGTCGAGCCGGTCGTTGCCGACGGCCGCAAGACCAAGGCCGGCCGAATAGATCCATGGCGACAGGCCGAGGCCATGGGTGACAAAGCTCTCGCCGCCGCCCGAGAACGCCGCGCGGATCTCGCAGTGGCTGATTCAGCGTATTGTAGCCGACGCCGATATCGGCGGTCAGACGAAGCTGCCTGATGGGCGCGTAGACAGTTTTCAGCTGCGCCGTCGTCACGAGCTCCTGATAGATCTGAGGGTCGACGTTGAGGCTGAAACCGCCGGCACCGTTCTCGCCGTAGGAATTGCTGCGCACCGTGCCGTAGTCCAGGCGCAGCGCTGGAACGAGCGCGAGGCCGTCCTGCAGCGGAATGCGCGTCTTGATACCTGCGCCGGCGTGGCCGCTGTAGGAGCGATAACTGCCGCCGGCGGATGCGCCCATGAAGCTCAGCGACCGGTTTTCGCCGTTATCGGCCGATCCGCCATCGAGCTGATAGTCGACGGTGACATCACGGGTGACAGCGTAGGCCCCATAGAGCCCGAGCTGATAGGATGCGAGACCGAGACGGTTCGGCACGGCGTCATCGCTTCCGGTGATCGTGTGATGAGAATAGCCGAGAACGCCGCCGATGATGGCGCGGGACGAGACTGCGACGTCGGCGCCGAACGCCAGACCGCCGCCGGAGGCGCCATAGCCCGGAACACCATCGCGTCCCGCTTGCTGCGCGGTGCCGCCGAGCGGCTGCATCCAGACATAGCGGCCCGTACGGCCGACGTCGTCGAGCCTGTCGATCATCGTCTGCCGGAACGCCTGCTGCGTCACATAGGTCGCCTGCGACGCCGCGCCGGTGAGCACAGGCAACGTCTGCTTCACGGCATTGCCGAGCGAGGGACCGCTGAGATTGTCGAGTGCGGCAAATCCCGAGACCATCGATCCGGTCCAGCCGGCCGACGTCATCGACAGCCGGTACAGGACGTCGGCGGCTTCCAGGCCGACACGGCCGCCGGCCGACCGAAGCGCAGTGCCATAGGGCTGGATCAGCGACATCGTCGCCAGATCGCCGGTCATGCTTCCGGTGAGATCATACGTCGCGGTCACCATCTGCGCATTCGACGCATTGCCGCTCATCGCGCCATAGAGGCTGGTCAGGCTGCCACGCGACAGCGTGTTGAACAGCACGCTGCCCTCCGGGGTGACCGAGCCGAGCAGGGTGAAGCCACCGGCCGTGCTGCCCGTCGGTGCGACGCCCGCACCCCAGAAATAGCCGTTCTGATAATTGGTGATGACGAAACGGCCCGGCGCCTGCGTGCCGAACAATGTCGGACTGACGATCCGCCACGGCGTGCCGGCGGTCCATGCCCATTGCGGCACGGAGTTGGCCGGCACCGGTGCTGACGGCGGCGGCGTGAAGGTCGCGGGATCATAGGGCAGCATGTAGGCCCAATGCGTCACCAGCAGGCTGTCGCCGGTGATCATCTGCATTTCCATGCTGGTCACGCCGTTGACGTTGCGCATATAGCCGAGTCCGACGGTCGCAGTGCCGCCGCCGGTCGGTGTGAACAGCATGGTGATCTGGCCGCTGGTGGTGACGAAGCCCTGGATGGTCGAGGTGTCCGTCAGCAGCGCCGGGCCGATCCTGAGCTGCGCGACGCTGGTGCCGGTGAAGGCGCCGTTGGTCGCGGCGCCCAAGGTCCACAACGTCTGGTCACCGATCGGGACCGGATTGGAGAAGCCCGTCTTCGGCGACAGGTAGGCGAGCAGTTGCGCCGTCGGCACATACCAGTTGGTGTTGGAGATCGTGGAGTCCCAGACGCTCGATTGCGCCTTCGCCGGCCCGGCGCCCGCTGCCGCCAGCGCAATGCCGGTCATCGCGCAAAGAGCGATGACACGGGCGTTCGAACGCAGCATCAATCGCCCCCACGACTTGTCTTGCTGCCGACGCGAGCGGCTGGCTGACGGTCGCGGCCGATGCACCGGTCATGATGCATCGCAGCGTCGTCGCAACAACCAACCGAAAGAGTTGCGCCAATGCCTCCTGATTAGCCGTTCAGGAACATTGTCTTCAACTGGGAAAATTTGGGTGGAGCGCGGGACGGAGTCTCGCGTTCCCCCTGATACCGCCGATGCGCGCGGAGGTCAGTCCGCCTTGAGATCCTCGGGGCGCGGCATCGAGATCACGTTGTAGCCGGAATCGACATAGTGGATCTCGCCGGTGACGCCGCCGGACAGCTCCGACAGCAGATAGAGCGCCGAGCCGCCAAGCTCCTCCAGGGTCACGCCGCGGCCGAGCGGCGAGTGCTTCTGCTGGAAGGCGAACATGAAGCGGGCATCGCCGATGCCCGAGCCGGCCAGCGTGCGCACCGGGCCGGCCGAGATCGCGTTGACACGGATGCTGCGGCGGCCGTAGTCGGCGGCGAGATAGCGCACCGAGGCTTCCAACGCGGCCTTGGCGACACCCATCACGTTGTAGTTCGGCATCACGCGGTTGGAGCCGTCGAAGGTCAAGGTGATCATGCTGCCGCCGCTCTCCGGCATCAGCTCCGCGGCGCGCTTGGCGATCTCGGTGAAGGAGAAGCAGGAGATCAACATCGTGCGCGCAAAATTCTCGCGCGAGGTGTCGGCATAACGGCCCTTGAGCTCGTTCTTGTCGGAGAAGGCGACCGCATGGACGACGAAGTCGAGCCCGCCCCAGGCCTCGCGCAACGCGGTGAACACGCCGTCGACGCTGGCGATGTCCTCGACGTCGCAAGGCAGCACGTGCTTAACGCCGAGCTCGTCGGCCAACGGGCGGACGCGCTTGCCGAGCGCGTCGCCCTGATAGGTGAAGGCCATCTCGGCGCCATGCGCAGCCAGCGTCTTGGCGATGCCCCAGGCGATCGAATGGTCGTTGGCGATGCCCATGACCAGGCCGCGCTTGCCTGCCATCAGACCCTGCATGATGTCTCTCCTTCGTCATGCCGGGATCGGCCCAGCCAGGATGATCGTTTCGCCTTCGAGACGCCAATGGCCGGACATCGGTGCGAAGAATGAGCTTCGCGCTGCTGCCCGGCCATGATGCCGACGAAACCAGTGCTGCTGGAAATCTTAAGCGTCGAGCTGCTTGAACACCAGCGTCGCGTTGGTGCCGCCGAAGCCGAACGAGTTCGACAGCACGGTGCCGAGCTTGGCGTTGTCGATGCGCTTGCGCACGATCGGCATGTCGGCGAAGGCGGGATCGAGCTCGGTGATGTTGGCGCTCTCGCAGATGAAGCCGTTCTTCATCATCAGCAGCGAATAGATCGCCTCCTGGACGCCGGTTGCGCCGAGCGAGTGGCCGGTCAGCGCCTTGGTCGCGGCGATTGGCGGACACTTCTCGCCGCGGCCGAACACTTTCCGGATAGCCTCGATCTCCGGCGGATCGCCGGCCGGCGTCGAGGTCGCATGCGGATTGATGTAGTCGATCTTCGTCTTCACCGTCGACAGCGCCATCTTCATGCAGCGCTCGGCGCCCTCGCCCGACGGCGCCACCATGTCGTAGCCGTCCGAGGTCGCGCCGTAGCCCGCGATCTCGCCGTAGATCTTGGCGCCGCGCGCCTTGGCATGCTCGAGCTCTTCCAGCACGAGGACGCCGGCACCGCCGGCGATCACGAAACCGTCGCGCGTGACGTCATAGGGCCGCGACGCGGTCGCAGGGGTGTCGTTGTGCTTGGAAGACATCGCGCCCATGGCGTCGAACAGCACCGACAGCGTCCAGTCGAGCTCCTCGCAGCCGCCGGCGAACATCACGTCCTGCTTGCCGTACTGGATCATCTCGTAGGAATTGCCGATGCAGTGATTGGACGTCGCGCAGGCCGAGGAGATCGAGTAGTTGACGCCCTTGATCTTGAACCAGGTCGCCAGCGTCGCCGAGGCCGTCGACGACATCGCCTTCGGCACGGCGAACGGACCGACGCGCTTCGGGCCCTTGGTGCGGGTGATGTCGGCCGCTTCCACCAGCGTGCGCGTCGATGGTCCGCCTGAGCCCATGATGATGCCGGTTCTGACGTTGGAGACGTCGGTCGGCTCCAGCCCGGAATCGAGGATCGCCTGTTCCATAGCGACATGATTCCACGCCGCCCCCTCGCCGAGGAAGCGCATGGCGCGGCGGTCGACCACGTCGGCGGGATTCAGCGTCGGCGCACCTTGCACCTGCGAACGAAAACCAAGCTCGGCATATTTCTCAGCACGGGAGATGCCGGACTTCGCCTCGTACAGGCTGGCGAGCACCTCCTGGGTGTTGTTGCCGATCGATGAGACGATGCCCATGCCCGTGATGACAACCCGCCTCATGATGTCCGCCTCACCTTGCTCGTGTGTTGTGTTGCAGCCGTGCCTGCTGCACTGTCTGTGGTCGCAGCCTGCCGGTTCAAGTCGGCGCGGAGTCCTGCTTGAACAGGCCGACCTTCAGGTCCTTGGCGCGATAGATAATCTCGCCATCCATCGAAAGCCACCCGTCGGCAATACCGAGCACCAGCTTTGAGCGCATCACGCGTTTGATGTCGACGTTGTACACAACCTTGCGGGCGGTCGGCAGAACCTGGCCGGAAAACTTGAGATCGCCGAGGCCGAGCGCACGGCCGCGCCCTGCGCCGCCGGTCCAGCCGAGGTAGAAGCCGACCATCTGCCACATCGCATCGAGGCCGAGACAGCCCGGCATCACCGGATCATTCTTGAAATGGCAGCCGAAGAACCAGAGATCCGGCTTCACGTCGAGCTCGGCGCGGACGACACCTTTGCCGAACTCGCCACCGGTCTCGGATATCTCGACGATCCGATCGAACATCAGCATCGGCGGCAGCGGCAGTTGCGCATTGCCGGGGCCGAACAGCTCCCCGCGGCCGCAGGCCAGCAGGTCCTCGTATTCATATGCGCTGCGCCGATCCAGCATGCTTGGTGGCCTTTCTTAACGATCCCCGGTGGAATTTGTGCCGCGCGACATGGACCCTTCCCGCGCGCCGCCCCCTTCCGCGCCGCGCTGGCCGGTCATCGCGTCGGCACGAAGGCTGGGCCATCGCACCTGGCAAACATGACCGCTGTCAGCGGCGGGCTTAACGACGCCTGGATTCGCGCACATGGCCATCACGGCCGCCAGCGCTCACCATGGCGGGGCAAATCGGGTCCGGGCGCTCTCTAACATAGAGGATTGCGGCGTCAATGCGCGTATCCAGGTAAATCGACGCAGCACCGGAGCCCGCGCCCGAACCGGGCGGCAAATGCAGTTTAGGAGCGTTCTAGATACGTTAGTTGCGATAAGCTTGCATCTGAATGGGTTTCTTCCTATATCGGTTGTGGATGAGAGCGAATTGTGCGGTGCTTGAAGTGGATGTCAGCAACAACGCCTCGATGAGTGGTCATGATCGGGGCAACCCTGATCTCGGGAACGGCCGGCAGCCGGCGCTCAATGGCTGCCCATGGCACGACGTCAACGAGATGCTGCAGGCGGCCGGGCTGCGCCCGACCCGCCAGCGCATGGCCCTGGGCTGGCTGTTGTTCGGCAAGGGCGCGCGGCATCTGACTGCCGAAATGCTCTACGAGGAAGCGACGCTGGCCAAGGTTCCGGTCTCGCTTGCCACCGTCTACAACACGCTGAACCAGCTGACCGACGCGGGTCTGCTGCGCCAGGTCAGCGTCGACGGCACCAAGACCTATTTCGATACCAACGTCACCGCCCACCATCACTTCTATCTCGAGAACAACCACGAGCTGGTCGACATCCCGGACCAGCATCTGGCGCTGTCGAAGCTGCCGGAGGCGCCCGAAGGTTACGAGATCGCCCGGATCGACATGGTCGTCCGGCTGCGCAAGAAGCGCTGAGCCTCCGGAAGGTCTTCATCGAAGCACCATGCCCGCACCCGCTGCGGGCATCTTTGTGTCGGGCGCGCGTCAGGACGCAGGTCAGCGCATTGCGCTGACCTGGGCCTTCAATTGACCTGTTCGTCGGCGTAGACGCCCCACAGCCGCTGCTGCTGGATCCAGCCTTCGAAACCATTGCCCAGCACGCGGCACCAGCCGTTGCCGCATTTCTTCACCTGCGCGACAACGCCGGCCTGCAGCCGTGCCGTGACCGCACTGGTCGCGTCGGCGCTCTCATAGATCGGGGCGAGATCGTCCTTGTTCTTCATCGTGACCACCGCCGTGCGGCGCCCCGACAGCAACGAGTGATAGACCCACCCTCCGAGCCTTCGGAATCGCGCACGCGGCGCCAGTTCTCATATTCCGCGGTGATCTCGACTGGCAGGCCGGAGCGCGTATAGACCCAGGCCACGTCGTTGTCCTTGGTCGGACCGGCGCGAACGTTCACATGATCCGACTTCAGGCTGACATAGCGCGGCACCGGCAGGCCGCTGGTGGTGAGAACGGAGTCCTTCGCCGCAACGCGGCCCCTGCCGACGGCAACGTCGAACAGACAGACCAGCAGCACCACGACAGCACCCAAACGCCACAACGTCGATTTACTCAACTCACTCTCCCTCGAAAGGATCGACCCGCGCTCCGATCAAAGCGGATTGCGTTGCGATCCTTCGCCCGATCCCCATCGAACCGCCCGGCTGCCCCCCTTCGTGCTCGGAGAGGGCTTGCCGAAAGCGCCAGTCCCGACCCGCCGTTGGCTTCTTGTCTTGGCCCGGCCTTCTGCTAGACAAGACCGAACACAAGCGGCCAGGAAGCGCCTGAGAATCGCTCGCGAAGCCCTGTCAGGGACGGATCGGCCCACCTGCGAGATCCGACACGACCAGTCCAGGGAAGCGCCGCTCTCAGGCGACGACGGTAGTTTCGGCGAACCCGGTTAATGAGGTCTGAAGGATCTCATGAGAGCAGCACATGTCAGGTAGGAAAAAGCCCCTCGTCGTGGTGACACGCAAGCTGCCGGACTCGGTCGAGACCCGCATGCGCGAGCTGTTCGACGCCAGGCTCAATCTCGACGACGAGCCGTTGAGCCAGGAACAGCTCGCCGACGCCGTGCGCACCGCCGAGGTGCTGGTTCCGACGGTCACCGACCACATCAGCGCCGACATTCTCAATCAGCCCGATTGCAAGCTGCGCATGATCGCGAACTTCGGCAACGGCGTCGACAATATCGACGTCGCGGCGGCGGTGGCGCGTGGCATCACCGTCACCAACACGCCGAAGGTCCTCACCGAGGACACCGCCGACATGACCATGGCGCTGATCCTCGCGGTGCCGCGGCGGCTGATCGAGGGCGCTTCTGTTCTCACCGAGGGCAAGAACTGGGCGGGCTGGTCGCCGACCTGGATGCTCGGCCACCGCATCGGCGGCAAGCGGCTCGGCATCATCGGCATGGGCCGCATCGGCCAGGCGGTGGCGCGGCGCGCCCGCGCCTTCGGCCTGCAGATCCACTACCACAACCGCCGCCCGGTCGCGCCCGTGATCGCCGACGAGCTCGGTGCCACCTATTGGGAAAGCCTCGACCAGATGCTGGCGCGGATGGACATCATCTCGGTCAACTGTCCGCACACGCCCGCGACGTTCCACCTCTTGTCGGCACGCCGGCTCAAGCTGATCCGCAAGGACGCCTACATCGTCAACACCGCGCGCGGCGAGGTGATCGACGAGGAGACGCTGACGCGCCTGATCGAAGCCGGCGACATCGCCGGCGCCGGCCTCGACGTGTTCGAGCATGAGCCTGCGGTCAATCCGCGCCTGGTGCGCCTCGCCAAGGCCGGCAAGGTCACACTGCTGCCGCACATGGGCTCGGCCACCATCGAAGGCCGCGTCGAGATGGGCGAGAAGGTCATCATCAACATCAAGACCTTCCTCGACAACCACCGCCCGCCGGACCGCGTGCTGCCGAGCATGCTGTAGGCCGAGCACTTCGCCCTACAAAGGGTGCCGTCCCTGCGAACGCAGGAACCCATGCCGCATGATGTCTGGAAGGGCAGACATCTCGTTCCGTGCGCCTCATCGAGGTCCGGGAGTATGGTCCCGGATCGGCGCCCGCCGACGCTTTGCGTCGGCGAGCTTGTCCGGGATGACAGCTGAGTTTGTGGCGGCTCACACCCGTCAGGGCGTAAGGGCTTTGCCCGCCCGCTTCCGCCACTCCCCGACGAACGCCACGAACGCCGCCAGTGCCGGCGGCGGCTGGCGGCGACTCGGATAATACAGATACGGTCCGGGGAACGGCGGGCACCAGTCGTCCAGCACGCTGACGAGGCGGCCTGCCGCCAGCGCATCACGCACATGTCCTTCGAAGGTCGCCCAATAGCCGACGCCGTCACAGGCGGCACGGAAAGCCAGACCGAGCTGGACCGCGATCAGCCGAGCCGGGGGCGCGATCCTGACCACCTGCCCGTCCTTCTCGAACTCCCATTCCAGCATCGCACCGGACGAGAAGCGCGTGCGAATGCAGCCATGCTGCAGCAGGTCGCGCGGGTGCGCGGGACGGCCATGCTGCGCAACATATTGCGGTGAGGCGACGATGGCGTAGCGCTGGGCTTCGCCCAGCGGCACGGCGATCATGTCCTGCGCCAGGTGCTCGCCATAGCGCACGCCGGCATCGAACCCGGCCTGGACGATGTCGACAAAGCCGCTGTCGGCGACGATCTCGAGCTCGATCAGCGGATAGGCCTGAAGGAACGGCGCGACCATCGGCGGCAGCACCAGATCGACCGCGGGCGGCGGCGCATTGATCCGCAGGCGCCCCGCCGCGACCTGCTGCTGGCCGCGCACCTGATGGATCGCCGCTTCGATCTCGGACAGCGCAGGCTCGAGCCGTGCCAGCAGCGCCTCGCCGGCCTGCGTCAGGCC
Source organism: Bradyrhizobium oligotrophicum (assembly GCA_050641875.1). Classification (GTDB taxonomy): domain Bacteria; phylum Pseudomonadota; class Alphaproteobacteria; order Rhizobiales; family Xanthobacteraceae; genus Bradyrhizobium; species Bradyrhizobium oligotrophicum_B. Next base: position 2,287,473 of record CP192619.1, on the reverse strand, counting down.
GACGCTTCGTGTGGTCCGGTTGAGCAGCCGGACGCCGAGCCGCTGCTCCAACTCCTTGAGCCGCTGGCTGAGGCTGGATGCCGCGAGTCCCTGCTCGCGCGCGGCCCGGCGGAAATTGCCGCTACGAGCCACGGCAGCGAAGGCTTGAAGATCACGGAGGTCCGGCTCGCTCATTGTTCGATATGTTGAACAGTCCATGCGGAATTGTCCAGCTTATCGAGCCGCGGAAATGCGCCGATATCCGCGTTGTCCGGGCGGACCACCAGGCCGCCTGCGCCCGCAAGAGGAGATTGATCATGCAAACCCGCCGACTCGGCTCGACCGGCCCCGACGTTTCGGTCATCGGACTAGGCTGCATGGGCATGTCGGACTTCTACGGCCCCACCGACCGGTCCGAGAGCATCGCCACCATCCACGCCGCGCTCGACGCCGGCATTACGCTGCTCGACACCGGCGATTTCTACGGGATGGGCCACAACGAGATGCTGATCCGCGAGGCGCTGGCATCCGCAGGTCCACGCAACGTCCGGATCTCGGTGAAATTCGGCGCGCTGCGCGGCCCCGACAGGAGCTGGCTCGGCTATGACAGCCGGCCCGAGGCCATCAGGACCTTCCTGTCCTATTCGCTGCAGCGGCTCGGCGTCGACGCCATCGAAATCTACCGCCCGGCGCGGCTTGATCCCAAGGTGCCGATCGAGGAGACGATCGGCGCGATGGCCGAGCTGAAGCAGGCCGGCTACATCCGGCACATCGGGTTGTCGGAGGTCGGCTCCGAGACGATCCGCCGGGCGCACAAGGTGCACCCGATCGCGGATCTGCAGATCGAATATTCGCTGATCTCGCGCGGCATCGAGCGCGACATCCTGCAAACCTGTCGCGAACTCGGCATCGGGATCACCGCCTATGGCGTGCTGTCGCGCGGGCTGATCAGCGGGCACTGGTCGAAGGACCGCGACAACGCTGCCGACTTCCGCGGCCACGCGCCGCGCTTCCAGGGCGACAATCTCGACCGGAATCTCTCCCTCGTGGACACGCTGCGCAACATCGCCGACGACGTCGGCGCCACGCCGGCGCAGGTCGCGATCGCCTGGGTGGCGGCGCAGGGCAACGACATCGTGCCGCTGGTCGGTGCCCGCCGCCGCGATCGCCTCGACGAAGCACTCGGCGCGCTCAGCGTGAAGCTCACCGAGGTGCAGCTCGCCGCGCTCGACAAGGCGTTTCCGCCCGGCATCGCCGCCGGCGAGCGCTATGCGGAAGCGCAACTGGTGCACATGGACAGCGAGCGGGGGCAGTTGGGCTGAGCATCATGTGAGTCGAAGGCGCGCAACAAACGCGGTGTCGTCCCCGCGAACGCGGGGACCCATACCGCGTGATGTATGGAGCGGGCACGCCGCACGTTCCACGCACCTCATCGCCTTCACGGAGTATGGGTCCCGGATCGGCGCCCGACGACGGGTTGCGTCGCCGGGCTTGTCCGGGACGACAAGTGAATTTGTAGCGCACGTCTCGGCTGGAGCGGCCATCACTTCCGATGCGCACTCAGATCCGCGATCACAGGCCCATCACCATTGAGCGGATTCGCCGGGTCGCGGCCGTAACGCAGCGTCTCGAAGCGCATCGTGCGCGCATCCAGCATCAGCAGCCGACCAACCAGACCTTCGCCGAAGCCGACGATCTCGCGGATCGCCTCCAGCGCCATCATCGAGCCGAGCATGCCGGCGAGCGCACCCATGACGCCGGCTTCCGCGCAGGCGGGCACCGTGCCGGGCGGCGGCGGCTCGGGGAACAGGCAGCGATAGGTCGGATTGTACGTACCCTTCTCGTTCTTCTCATGCGCCCGGATCGTCGTCAGCGACGCGTCGAAGGTGCCGAGCGCGCCGGTGATCAGCGGCCTCTCGGCCAGGAAGCAGGCGTCGGAGACGAGATAGCGAGTGTCGAAATTGTCCGAGCCGTCGAGCACGAGATCATAAGCGCCGATCAGATCGAGGGCGTTGTCGGCATTGAGCCAGCTCCGATACGCCATGACGCTCACATGCGGATTGAGCGCGTTGATGCGCTCGGCCGCGCTCTCGACCTTGGGTCTGCCGATGTCGGGGGTCGCATGGATGATCTGGCGCTGCAGATTCGACAGCGACACGACGTCGTCGTCGACCACGCCGATCGTGCCGACGCCGGCGGCGGCGAGATACATCAGCGCCGGCGCGCCGAGGCCGCCCGCGCCGATCACCAGCACCGACGCGCGCTTCAGCGCAGCCTGGCCGGGACCACCGACGTCGCGCAGCACGATGTGACGGGCATAGCGCTCCAGTTCCTCGTCGCTCAGCATCGTTACACCACGTCCTTCCGCTGCCGCACCGCTGCCAGCCCATGGCGAAGACGGCGGACCTCCGCACTGAACCCTCGCCGGATTGTGACCGACCAAGCAGATGTGCTTATTTAGCGGCGCGGCAAGAGCATCGGGATTTGTCATGAGACGGCTGGCCACGGCAACCTTCATCTGCGGGATCGCCGCGTGCGCGTCGGCGCAGGCACAGGCGCCGCAGGGCGCGTTGCCGGGCGCCAAGCCCAAGCCGGTGGCGACCCAGCCGGTGCGCCCGGGCGTGCAGGCTCCCGCCGACACCGCCAATGCGATGAGCCAGGCCGAGCGGCTCGCGCTGCAATCCGATCTCGCCTGGGTCGGTCAATACAATGGCGCGATCACCGGCGACGTCAGCGAGCGCATGGTCAACGCGATCAAGGAGTACCAGAAGCTCGCCGGCGGCAAGCCGACTGGCGTGTTGAACCCGCAGGAGCGCGCCGTGCTTGCCGACACCGCGCGCCGCAAGCAGGAGGGCGTCGGCTGGAAGCTCGTGACCGAGCCGGTCAGCGGCGCCCGGCTCGGCATCCCCACAAAGCTGGTGCCGCAACAGACCAGCGACGGCACCGGCTCGAAATGGGCCTCGCCCACCGGCACCGTGCAGGTGACGCTATCACGCCGCAAGGAAGCCAACCCGACCACCGCGGCGCTGGCCGACCGCGAGAAGAAGCAGCCCGGCCGCGCCGTCGACTACAGCGTGGTGAAGCCCGACTTCTTCGTGCTCTCGGGCCTGCAGAACCTGAAGAAGTTCTACATCCGCGGCACCTTTCGGGGCGACGAGGTGCGTATCCTGACCATCCTCTACGATCAGGCCACCGAGAACACGGTCGAGCCCGTCGTGATCGCGATGTCGAGCGCTTTCACCGCGTTTCCGTCGACATTGGCCGCGCAGCCCGCGCCACGGCGCCGCGTCGATTATGGCACCGGCATCATCGCCACCCAGGACGGCGCCATCATCGCCGATCGCGAGGTGACCGATGGCTGCGTGGCAATCACCATTCCCGGGTTCGGCCATGCCGAGCGCGTGGCCGAGGACAAGGAGCGCGGTCTGGCGCTGCTGCGCATCTACGGCGCGCGCGGCCTGAAGCCGCTGGCGCTGTCGGGCGGCAGTGCGAAATCGTCGGTCGACATCGTCGGTATCGCCGATCCGCAGAGCCAGGGCGGCGGTGCCGCGATCAGCACCGTCAAGGCGCAGCTCGCCGCCAACGGCGACGCCTCGCTGGCGCCGGCGCCAGGCCTTGGTTTCTCCGGCGCGGCGGCGCTCGATGGTGACGGCAAGTTCGCCGGCGTTACCTTGCTCAAGCCCGGCGTCCTCGCCGGCACGGCACTGATCCCGTCGACACAGGTCGTGATGGTCAGCGCCGATGCGACACGCGCCTTTCTCACCACGCATGGCGTCAAGCCCGACGGAACCTCGCTCGACGCCAAGGCGGCGACGGTGCGTGTGATCTGCGTGCGGAAATAGGGCCAGCGCCAATTCGGTTCGGCATCGCGATCGTGCCGCGACGCACCGCAGCGGCGCACGTGTTTACGCAATGTTAAGCATGTCGTTTTAGAAAAAATTAAGGGCCCAACGGCGGCCGGCGAGGATCTGACGTGCAGCGTCGCGACTGCATAGGACGATGCTCGACGATGCCGAGCGTCCGCCCGCGGCTTGCTGCCACTCAACTTCCTAGCACCTTGCTATCAACTCGGAACGGCTCCCGCCGTAGTCAACCGGTCTGTGCAGACACAGGCCGAGCGTGAGACAGTTCGAACAGTTTTGTCGGCGTGCTGATTCGGACCACCGCGATCGCTCTTCATGAGTTGGATCGGGCCGGGACTGTCCTGAGCGAGAATAGCTCTGCACCGCGATCGCGATGCGCTCAGCTTTGGCGTTCTCATAAGTTCCGTCAACATCCGAAGGACTGTCTCCCGATGTACACGATCGTTTTGGCCACGCAGAAGGGCGGCAGCGGCAAGAGCACGCTGGCTATTGGTCTGGCCGTGGCCGCGCAGCAGGCTGGCCACAAGGTGCGCGTGATCGAAACCGACCGTCAGGGCACGCTGACCAAATGGCAGGCGCGCCGCGCCGCGGGCGAGCCGATCGTCGAAGCCGTCTACGATGCCAAGATGATCGAGCCGCGGCTCGAAGCGCTGGAGCGCGATGGCGTCACCGTCTGCGTAATCGACACCGGGGCCGGCATCACGGCGTCCACGACGGCCGCGATCCGCCACTGCGATCTGTGCCTGATTCCGGCGCGTCCGAGCGTTGCCGACATCGAAGCGACAGCACCAACCTTGAGCATCGTGCGCGCCTGGCGCAAGCCGTTCGCCTTCGTGCTCAACCAGGCGCCGATCCGCGGCGGCCATCGCGTCACCGACGCGACATCAGCGCTCGACGCCGATGCGCCGCGCGACATTGCCGAGGTGCTGGCGCAGCCCTTCATCATGATGCGCAACGACCACCAGGACGCGCTCGCCGCCGGTCTCGGCGTCAGCGAGTTCGATGCAGCCGGCAAGTCGGCGCAGGAGATTCGCGGCCTGTGGCGCTGGACCGCGGGCAAGCTCGCAGGCGACCACGTCATGCACGACGCTGGCGAGCTGAAGGACGCGAGCGAGCACGCCGAGGTCGAATTCCCGATCATGCTGACGCCGCCGACCGAGGAAGCGAAGCTGCCGGTGACGCGGGCCTACCCGACCTGGGCCGACAATGGCATCAACTGGAAGGCGGGGCTGTAAGAGCGGGGCTGCGGTCGTCATCGGATACGAGCTGCCGCAACTGCGGTGCGCTCCCTCGTCCCGCAAGCGGGGCGAGGGAAAATCACCGGCCGCGAGATCGAGTCCCCCGAGTCCAACCGCGCCTACCGCGCCCCACCCTCGCGCATCTCCAACGTCTTGATGCGCGCATCGGCACGACGCAGGCGGCGGCACAGCTCGCGATTGATGTTCTGCAGCACGATCACATAGGCGTGGATGTCAGCCTTGTAGAAGGCATACAGCTTTTGCGCTGTCAGCTCGTACAGCACGGTCGGCGCTTCCGCGACCACGGTGGCCGATCTGTTCTGCATGTCGAGCAGAGTCATCTCGCCGAAGAAATCCCCCGGCTCGAGACGCGACATATGGATCGCGGCACCCGTCTCCAGGCGCTCGCTGACCTCCAGCGTGCCGCTGTGCACGACGAACATCGAGCGACCCGCCTCGCCTTCGGCGACGACCACGGCGCCGCGCTCGAACTCCCGCGTGACCAGCATCGAGACCAGCAGGTCGAGGCTCGCATCGGGCAGGCCGCCAAAGAACGGCGTCGCGAGCAGGAATGCTTTCAGATCGGGCGAGCTGACAGCCATGGTGGCAGTATACGCCCACTCCCGTCCGTCACAAGCAGACCGGGCCGGCCGGCCATGCCGGCTCGACGCCGCTCCATCACTTCTGGCACTTCGGACACCAGAAGGTCGACCGCCCGTTCTGCACGAAGCGCTTCACCACGCCCTCGCAGCCATCCGTCCGGCACGGCTCGCCCTCGCGGTCATAGACCTGGAACGAATGCTGGAAATAGCCGAGCTCGCCTGATGTCTGGCGGTGATCGCGCAGCGACGAGCCGCCGGCGCGGATGGCGTCGTTGAGCACGGTGTGGATGGCCTCGACCAGCCGCTTGGCATGGTCGGTGGGCTCACCCTTTTCGTGGCCAGCGTAGCGGCCAGACGCCGCGGCGACAGATGCGAGCGGAACAGCGCCTCGCAGACATAGATGTTGCCGAGGCCGGCGACGACGCGCTGGTCGAGCAGCGCCGCCTTCAGGCTGGTCTTCTTGTTGGCGCAGGCGCGCGCCAGCATCGCGGCATCGAATTCATTGCCGAGCGGCTCGGGTCCGAGACCCCTGAGATGCGGCTCGACCTCGATGTCGCCGCGCGCGATGATCTTCATGAAGCCGAAGCGGCGCGGATCGTTGAACACGATGTCGGCGCCGGACGACATGTGAAACACGACATGGTCGTGCACGCTGTCCTTGCCGCGCGGGTAGTGAAACTCGCCCGGCGTCTCCTCGTGCTCAGGCTTGATCACCCGGAACGAGCCGGACATGCCCAGATGCATCAGCAGCACGTCGCCGGAGCCGAGGTCGGCCAGCAGATACTTCGCGCGCCGGCCGAGTCCCGTGACGGTCTGCCCCTGCAGGCGCTTCGCAAAATCGGGCTGAAACGGAAACCTGAGGTCGCCGCGCCGCGCCTCGGCGGTGACGATCTTGGCGCCCTCCATGACCGGCTGCAGCCCGCGCCGGACGGTCTCGACTTCGGGCAGCTCAGGCATGCCGGCTCATTTCACCTTTTGCATCCGCGACCATTCACCTTGTCCGGCTGACGTGATAGCGCCTTGGCCGCATCAGCGCTATGGTGCCGTATCGGAGTAAGGGTGATGGATCAGCCGGACCAAACCACTCATTTCGGCTTCAGGGATGTGCCTCTGGGCGAGAAGCAGACGCTGGTGAACGACGTGTTTCACAGCGTGGCACAGCGCTACGACCTGATGAACGACCTGATGTCGGGCGGACTGCACCGCGTCTGGAAGGACATCATGATCAACACGCTGAACCCGCCGAAGAGCGATGCGCCGTTTGCGCTGCTCGACGTGGCCGGCGGCACCGGCGACATCTCCTTCCGCGCCGCCAGGAAGGCGGGCTCAGGCTTCCACGCCACCGTCTGCGACATCAATAGCGACATGCTCGAGGTCGGCCGCCAGCGCGCCTACAAGCTGGGTCTCGACGACCGGGTCGATTTCGTCGAGGGCAACGCCGAGAAGCTCGCCTTCCCCGACCGCTCGTTCGACGCCTATACGATCGCGTTCGGCATCCGCAACGTGCCGCAGATCGAGTTGGCGCTGGCCGAGGCCCACCGCGTGCTCAAGCATGGCGGCCGCTTCCTGTGCCTGGAGTTCTCCACCGTCGAGGTGCCCGGGCTCGACAAGCTGTACGATCTGTTCTCCTTCAACGTGATCCCGCAGCTCGGCCGCGCCGTCACCGGCGATGCCGAATCCTACCGCTACCTCGTCGAATCGATCCGCCAGTTTCCGCGACCCAGCGCCTTTGCCGAGATGATCTCGGCGGCCGGCTTCTCCCGCGTGTCCTGGCAGACCCTCTCCGGCGGCATCGTCGCGCTTCATTCCGGCTGGCGTTTGTGATCTCCGCACTCACCCACATTACGCGGCTCGCCCGGGCCGCCTTCGTGTTCGCGCGCGAGGGCGTGTTCGGCGCCGTCGATCCGAGCCTGGCGCCGCCGCCGGGCCAGCTCGCGCTGAAGCTGGCGCGCCTCGTCGAGCGCCCCGGCGCCAAGTCCGGACCAAGATTGTCGCGCGCGCTGGAGCGGATGGGCCCGGCCTATCTCAAGCTCGGCCAGTTCCTGGCGACGCGGCCCGACGTCGTCGGCGTCATCATGGCGCGCGATCTCGAATCGCTGCAGGACCGGCTGCCGCCTTTCCCGCAGGCCGAGGCCGAGGCGGTCATCGCCACCGCGCTCGAACGCCCGATCAGCCAGCTGTTCACGCATCTCGGTCCGCCGGTCGCGGCCGCCTCGATCGCGCAGGTGCACCGCGGCGAGGTCGAGCGCGACGGCATTCGTCGTCCGGTCGCGGTGAAGGTGCTTCGGCCGAACGTCGCCTCGCGCTTCCGCCGCGACCTCTCCGATTTCTTCTTCGTCGCCGAAAAGGCCGAGGCGCATTCGTCAGAGGCGCGGCGACTGCGGCTGGTCGAGGTCATCAACACGATGTCGCGCTCGGTCGCGATGGAGATGGACCTTCGCCTGGAGGCCGCTGCGCTCTCCGAGATGGCGGAGAACATCAAGGATGATCCGGACTTCCGCGTGCCCGCGGTCGACTGGGATCGCACCGCCAACACCGTGCTGACGATGGAGTGGATCGACGGCATCGCGCTGAACGATCACGCCCGGCTTGCGGAGGCGAATGTCGATCTGCCCGAAGTCGGCCGCAAGGTGATCCAGAGCTTTCTCCGCCACGCGCTGCGCGACGGCTTCTTCCATGCCGACATGCATCCGGGCAACCTGTTCCTGGATAAGGAAGGCCGTCTGGTCGCGGTCGATTTCGGCATCATGGGCCGGCTCGGCATGAAGGAGCGGCGCTTCCTGGCCGAGATCCTGCTGGGCTTCATCACCCGTGACTATCGCCGCGTCGCCGAGGTGCATTTCGAGGCGGGCTACGTGCCGCCGCACCATTCGGTGGAGAATTTCGCACAGGCCATCCGCGCCATCGGCGAGCCGATCCACAACCGCACGGCCGAAGAGATCTCGATGGCCAAGCTGCTGACGCTGCTGCTCGAGGTCACCGGCCTGTTCGACATGCGCACCCGACCCGAGCTGATCCTGCTGCAGAAGACCATGGTGGTGGTCGAGGGCGTCGCGCGCGGCTTCGATCCCAAGCTCGACATCTGGAAGGTCGCCGATCCCGTGGTGCGCGAATGGATCGAGCGCAATCTGGGGCCGATCGGCCGGATCGAGGGCGCCGTCACTGGAATCGGCGAGCTGGCGCGGCTGACCGCAACCCTTCCGCTGCTCGCCGCCCGCGCCGCCGCGGTGCTCGAGCACATGGAGACCATGACCCGCGACGGCCTCCGGCTATCGCCCGAGACTATCGCCGCCATGGGCCGCACCGAAGGCAAGAAGAGCCGCTGGCGCGCCATCGCGCTGTGGGTGATCGCGCTGACCTTCATCGGCATTTTGTTCGCGGTACTCAGGCTGTAGAATCGTAGCGTAGGCAAGGGCGCAGCGCTGCGATCTCGTCGCGTGAAATCGCCGCCGCCGCCCACGGCGCCGCTTTGCCCACCCTCCTCTGATTGCACTGCTGTCATTTTCTGCTAGCATTGCCTGCACAACGACAATGCTGGGGAGGCGGTCATGGCGAGCCTGACCATCCGCAAGCTCGACGACTCGCTCAAAACCTATCTGCGGCTGCGCTCGGCGCAGAACGGGCGCTCCGTCGAAGAGGAAGTCCGGGTCATCCTGCGCGCGCTGATCGAGCCGGTCGATCCGTCCGAGCCGACGACGGCAGCGCCAGCTCCAGCCGCTCTGCCTGAGCCTGGTCTCCCTCAGCCCGGCACCACCCGTGAAGCTCGCGTCACCCTGATCATCGGCGGCGGCATCGCTGCGTACAAATCGCTCGACCTGATCCGCCGGCTGAAGGAACGCCACATCCGCGTCCGCTGCGTGCTGACCAAGGCGGCGACGCAGTTCGTCACCGAGCTCGCCGCGTCAGCGCTGTCGGGCGACCGCGTGTTCACCGATCTGTTCGACGCGCGCAGCGAGTTCGACGTCGGCCACATCCGCCTCGCGCGCGACTGCGACCTGATCGTGGTCGCGCCCGCCACCGCCGACCTGATGTCGAAGATGGCGCACGGCGCCGCCGACGACCTCGCCAGCGCCATCCTGCTCGCCGCCAGCCGGCCGATCCTGCTGGCGCCGGCGATGAACCCGATGATGTGGAGCAACCCGGCGACGCGCCGCAACGCCGCCACCCTGCAGCGTGACGGCGTCCAGATGATCGGCCCCAACGCAGGCGAGATGGCCGAGAAGGGCGAGGCGGGTGTCGGCCGCATGGCCGAGCCGACCGAGATCGCGGACGCCGTCGTCGCGATGCTCAAGCCGCCTGTGCCGCGCCCGCTCGCCGGCCGCCGCGTGCTGATCACCGCAGGCCCCACGCACGAGCCGATCGACCCGGTGCGCTACATCGCCAACCGCTCCTCCGGCAAGCAGGGCTTCGCGATCGCCGCCGCCGCGCAGGCCGCCGGCGCAGACGTGCGGCTGATCGCGGGACCGGTGGAGCTTGCCGACCCCAAGGGCGTCAGCGTCACCCACGTCGAATCGGCGCGGCAGATGCTGGAGGCCGTCGAGGCCGAGCTACCCGCCGATGTCGCGGTCTTCGCCGCAGCGGTGGCCGACTGGCGCGTCGCCAATGAGGGCGGCCAGAAGCTGAAGAAGACGGACAAGGCGATCCCGCCGCTCACGCTGGTCGAGAATCCCGACATTCTCGCCACGATCTCGAAACTGAAGGAGAACCGGCCCGGTCTGGTCATCGGCTTCGCTGCCGAGACCGAGCATCTGATCGACAACGCGAAGGCAAAATTCGCCCGCAAGGGCTGCGACTGGATCGTCGCCAACGATGTCTCGCCGTCGACCGGCGTGATGGGCGGCGACCGCAACACCGTGCATCTCTTGACGAAGGATGCCGATGGCGTCCATGTCGCGTCCTGGCCGATCATGACCAAGGACGAGGTCGCGACGGCGCTCGTCGCCGAGATCGCCAGAACCATGGGACCCGCTGCGTGACACAGACGATCGCGATCGACGTGCAGATCCTGCCGCATGGCGAGGGCCTGCCGCTGCCGGCCTATCAGACCGCACATGCCGCGGGGCTCGATCTGCTCGCCGCAGTTCCGGCCGATGCACCGCTCGTCCTTGTGTCAGGCAGCCATGCGATGGTGCCGACGGGATTGTCGATCGCGCTGCCCGACGGCTACGAGGCCCAGGTGCGGCCGCGTTCGGGGCTCGCTGCGCGTCACGGCGTCACGGTGCTGAACTCACCGGGCACGGTGGACGCGGACTACCGCGGCGAGATCTGCGTGCTGCTGATCAACCACGGCAAGGAACCGTTTACGATCCGTCGCGGCGAGCGCATCGCGCAGATGGTGATCGCCGCCGTGGTGCGCGCCGAGTTCAGTCTTGCGACAACGTTGCCGACAACCGCGCGCGGCAGCGGCGGCTTCGGCTCGACGGGCCGTTGAACTACGGGCTTGCCACTGTTCCGACTCGAAAGAGTCGATCGGCGGACGCATTTTCCTCAGGCGCAACCATCGTTCACGGTCTGGACTCTTACCGCTGGAGTCCCGAAGCGGTTATGGTTGATTGATTCGTGAGACGGCGCGGTCGACGCGATCGGCGCCGCGCGGAACTTCGTGCGGTTTGGGGCAAATATGTCGGGCGTGATCGTGGTGATGCGTCAGACGCTGCTGTCGTGCACGTCACTCGCGCGCAAGGGCCTGATGGGTCTCGCTGCGACTGCGCTTGCGCCGGCGGCACCGAGCTTCGCTGGAGATGGCGTGCCGCCGGATGCGGTCACGACGCTGTTCGAGCTGAGCCGTCCTGATATCGCCGAGGTCACGGCGATGCTGGCGCTGCTCGGCTTCTCCGTGGTCGCCGCGGTCGCGCTGGTGCGCACACGTCTGGCGGCCGGCCGGAAGGAAGCGCGGCTGCGCGCCAATGTTGCCGAGCTGCAATTGCAGGCCGATCGCTACCGCGCGCTGCTGTTCGCCGAGCCGCAGATCCTGATCGCCTGGCCGGCCGGCGGCCACCGCCCGCAGATCTCCGGCGACACCTCGATGCTGGTGCCGCAGGATCAGCCGCAGCGCATTCTCGCCTTCGGAACCTGGCTGCCGCCGGAGCCCGCGCTGCAGCTCGACCGCGCCGTCGACGCGCTGCGCGAGGCGGGCGAGGGCTTCATGCTCAATCTCACCACCTCGCACGGCCATGCGATCGAGGCGATGGGCCGCGCCATCGGCGGCCAAGCCATCGTGCGCATCCGCGAATTGTCCGGTCTGCGCCGCGAGCTCGCCGAGACGCAGCTCCGCTTCAAGGCGCTCGGCGAGGAGACGGAGTCGCTGCGCGCGCTGGCGTCGGCGCTGCCGTGGCCGATCTGGGCACGGCAGGCCAATGGCGCCCTCGCTTACGTCAACGCCGCCTACGCCCGTGCCGCCGATGCCCGCGACGTGCCGGACGCCATCGGCCGCAACATCGAGCTGCTCGACTCGGCCGACCGTATCGACCTGCAGCGCGCGCTCGCCACCAACGGCCGTTTCGAGGGCCGGCTGCCGATCGTGACCGGCGGCGAGCGCCGCATGTATGACGTGCGGGCCTTCATGCTGGGCCAGGGCAGCGCCGGCGTCGCCATCGACGCCAGCGAGGCGGCGGCGCTGGATGCGGCCGTGGTGCGGATGCGGGAAGCACACCGGCGCACGCTCGATCAGTTGTCCTCGGGCGTCGCCGTGTTCGACGGCCAGCGCCGGCTCGCCTTCTACAACGACTCCTATCGCCGGCTGTGGGGTCTCGATCCCACCTTCCTGGACAGCCAGCCGGATGACTCATCGGTGCTCGACCGTCTTCGCGCCGCGCGCAAGCTGCCTGAGCAGGCCGACTTCCGGGCCTGGAAGGCCAAGCTTCACGAGGCCTATCGCGCCGTCGAGGCCGCCAAGGACACCTGGTTCCTGCCCGACGGCCGCGCTTTATCGGTCGTCACCACGCCGAACCCGGAAGGCGGCGTCACCTATCTGTTCGACGACGTCACCGAGAGCTTCGCGCTTGCGCGCCGCTTCGACGGCCTGATCCGGGTCCAGCGCGAGACACTCGACAGCCTCGCCGAAGGCGTGGCGGTGTTCGGCTCGAACGGCCGGGTCGAACTGTTCAATCCGGCCTTCGCCAAGATGTGGCGGCTGTCGCCGGATCAGTTGCGCGAGCATCCGCATATCGACACCGTGGAATCCTGGTGCCATCAGCTCTATGACGACGCCGTCGCCTGGCGCACCATCCGCGAGGCGATCACCTCGATCGAGAACCGGCTCGACGTCGCGCTCAAGCTCGAGCGCAAGGACGGCAGCGTGCTCGACTGCATGAGCCGCCCCCTGCCCGACGGCGCGACCATGCTCACCTTCCAGGACATCACCGACACCGAGAATGTCGAGCGGGCCCTGCGCGAGAGCAACGAGGCGCTCGAAGCCGCCGGCCAGATGAAGATCGACTTCGTCCACCACGTGTCCTACGAGCTGCGCGCGCCGCTGACGACGATCATCGGCTTCGCGCATTTCCTGTCCGATCCGTCGACCGGGCCGCTGACACCGAAGCAGGCCGAGTATCTCGACTACGTCACCAAATCCACCAATGCGCTGCTGGCGCTGACCAACAACATTCTCGACCTCGCCACCATCGATGCCGGCGCCATGAAGCTCGAGCTCGGGCCGGTCGATGCCGCCAAGGCGATCGAGGCCGCGGCCGAGGGCGTGCAGGACCGCCTCGCCACCGATCGCATCCGCCTGACGATTGCGGTCGACCCCGACGTCGGCTCCTTCGTCGGCGACGAGCGCCGCGTCGTGCAGGTGCTCTACAATCTGCTCGCCAATGCCGTCGGCTTCTCGCCGCCGGATTCGAGCGTCGTCGTCAGCGCCCGCCGCACCGATCACAGCGTCACCTTCGCAGTCACCGATTCCGGCCCGGGCATTCCGCCGGAGGTGAAGGACAAGGTGTTCGAATGGTTCGAGAGCCATTCGCAGGGCTCGCGCCATCGCGGCGCCGGCCTCGGCCTGTCGCTGGTGCGCTCCTTCGTCGAGCTGCATGGCGGCAGGGTGCGGATGGATTCGGTGGTCGGCAAGGGCACCACCGTCACCTGTGACTTCCCGACCGACCACGTCGCGCAACGCAACGCCGCGGAATGACGGACCGACTGACATTCACCACCGCGCTCGCGGACGAAGCCGCCACCGCCGCCCTGATGGCCGATCTTGCGCTGCTGATCGGCCCGGGCGCGCTGATCACGCTCACCGGCGATCTCGGCGCCGGCAAGACCGCCGCGGCGCGGGCGATGATCCGCTACCTCGCCGGCGACGACGAGCTGGAGGTGCCGAGTCCGACCTTCACTCTGGCGCAGAGCTACGACCTGCCGAGCTTCCCGCTGGTCCATGCCGATCTCTACCGCATCAACGATGCATCGGAGCTCGAGGAGCTCGGCCTGTCGCCGCTGCCGGAGGCGACCGTCGTGCTGATCGAATGGCCGGAACGCGCCGGCGGCGCTCTGCCGCCAGACCGCATCGACATCGCGCTGCGCCACGATCCATCGCAGGGCGACACCGCCCGCAGCGCCGAGATCACCGGCAGCGGCAAGGCGGCCGCGGTGGCTGCACGGCTGAAAGCCTTGCGCGAATTCCTCGCCGAGGCCGGGCACGCCAAATCGCGCCGCGAGCGCATGGCCGGCGATGCCTCGACCCGCTCCTATGCGCGGCTCCACAAGGGCGAGCGCGTCTCCATCCTGATGAACTCGCCGAAGCGGCCCGACGGTCCCGCGATCTACAACGGCAAGTCCTATAGCGGCGCCGTGCATCTCGCCGAGGACGTCCGCCCATTCGTCGCGATCGCCGCCGCCTTGCGCGGGCGCGGCATCTCGGCGCCGAAGATCAACGACGCCGATCTCGGCCACGGCTTTCTCGTCACCGAGGATCTCGGGCGCGAGGGCGTGATCGAGGCCGACCCGCCACGACCGATCGTGGAGCGCTACGAGGCCGCGACTGATCTGTTGGCCGCGCTGCACGCGCAGGACGTCCCGTTCGTGCTGCCGCTGGCGCCGCAGGTGACCTACAAGGTCCCCACCTTCGACGTCGAAGCCATGCTGATCGAGATCGGCCTGATGCTGGAATGGTACCTGCCCGACCGTGGCGTGGAGCTGTCCCAGGTGCTGCGCGCCGAATTTCTGGAAATATGGCGGGAGTTGCTGGAGGCGCCGCTCGCGGCCAAGCCGACATCCAAGCCGACCTGGGTGATCCGCGACTATCATTCGCCCAACCTGCTGTGGCTGTCGGCGCGCGAAGGCATCGCCCGCGTCGGCGTGATCGACTTCCAGGACGCGGTGATGGGCCCGCCGGCTTACGACGTGGTCTCGCTTGCGCAGGACGCCCGGATCGACGTGTCGGCGGAGATCGAGCGGGCGCTCCGAGAGCGCTACATCGCCGCACGCCAAGCTGCGTCGACGGACTTCGATGCCGACGAGTTCGGCGCGGACTACGCGATCATGTCCGCCCAGCGCAACACCCGCCTGCTGGGTACCTTCGCCCGCCTCAACCGCCGCGACGGCAAGCCGCACTACCTCAAGCACCAGCCCCGCATCTGGGACTATCTCCACCGCGCGCTGGCGCATCCGGCGCTCGACTCAGTACGTGACTGGTACGCGGCGAACGTGCCGCCGCCGGCTGGCGTCGCGTGAGGCAACATCTCGCGGCACCGACAGTGCGCCCCCCTCCTCCTTGCGGGGAGGGGGCGGGGGTGGGGGTTCCCCGGGCGAGCTGCCAGCTATTGACTGCAAGCGCACAGGGTATCGGCGGCATCATCGTGAGCTGATTCCTGGCAGCGACTCCACCGAGTAACCCAACCACATTCCGCACCCGTGGACCCCCACCCCCAACCCCTCCCCGCAAGGGGAGGGGAGCCGACTGCCGCTGCGGCAAGAGTTCGCATCATTGGACACCCCCGTAGCTTTACCGCTTCTTAGCCATCCCTCCTTACCTTGCGCCCGCGGCGCCCCTGTGCGCCCGCATGCGTCAAGGGAGGTTGCGATGGCAGAGCGGATGAAGGGCGAACGCGTCGTCTTCGAGCGCGGCATCCCGGCTTTCATGATGGGCATCGACGGCACCTGGCGGCGCAACTGCACCATCGAGGACGTCTCGGAGACCGGGGCGAAGCTGACGGTCGAGGGCTCGGTCGAAGGCCTGCACCTGAAGGAGTTCTTCCTGCTGTTGTCGTCGACCGGCTTGGCCTACCGGCGCTGCGAGTTGGCCTGGGTCAATGGCGACCAGATCGGCGTCACCTTCCTGAAGCAAGGCAAGAAGAAGACCAACAAGCGCGCCACGGCCGAAGCCTGACCGAGCCACGACGGCCTGCGGCATCTTGCATCACGACGGCCGGGCAGCCGTCGCATATTCGTCATCGGCCCGGGCTATCGCAACCGGCCGAGACGATAGATGTTTTTGCGTGGTATGATTCGCACCACCTTTGATCGAGATGCCCTGAAGATGCCCGTCAAGCCGCACAAAGCCATGGTCCTCGCCGCCGGTCTCGGATTGCGCATGCGCCCACTGACGGAGACGATGCCCAAACCGCTGGTGCGCGTCGCCGGCCGCCCGCTGCTCGACCATGTGCTCGACCGCCTCGCCGAAGCCGGCGTCACCGAGGCCGTCGTCAATGTCCACTATCTCGCCGACCAGATCATCGCCCACACGGCCGCGCGCAGCACGCCCCGGGTGATCATCTCCGACGAGCGCGACCAGGTGCTCGGCACCGGCGGCGGCGTCGTCAAGGCGCTGCCGCTGCTCGGCCATGAGCCGTTCTTCCACGTCAACTCCGACACGATGTGGATCGAGGGCGTGCGCCAGAACCTGTCCCGGCTCGCCGACGCGTTCGATCCCGAGCGCATGGACATCATGCTGCTGATGGCGCCGACCGCGACCTCGATCGGCTACGCGGGTCAAGGCGACTACGCGATGCTCGCCGACGGCACTCTGCGCAAGCGGCGGGAGCATCAGGTGGTGCCGTTCGTCTACGCGGGCGCCGCGATCATCTCGCCATCGATCTTCGACGGCGCGCCGAAGGGCGAGTTCTCGCTGACGAAGATGTTCGACAAGGCGAACGAGCAGGACCGCCTGTTCGGCCTCCGCCTCGAAGGCGTGTGGATGCATGTCGGCACGCCGGCCGCGGTGACGGAAGCAGAAGAGGCTCTGATGGAGAGCGCGGCCTAGCGGACTGCCCGACGGGCGAATCAGGTCGGCGCATTGCGCGATTTGCTCTGCCTCGTCGGTGTCGACCTGCGCTGGGATCACTCAGTTCATCTGCGTCGAGAAACTCTTTTCGTCCGCACATTCAAGCCGATCCCGCTCGTCGCATCCGCCGCGCACAAATTTCCTCTTTCGCTTTCCCAGAATTCGTGTTCTCTCACACGTATCCCGCCTCGTTGCGAGGGGCGTATCGCGGTCGTCACGGACGTTGAGCGCGGGATGCGATGGCCTGTCAGGATTGCAGCGTGCTTTCGGGTGCGCGGACGAACGGTTCGGGCAGGACGGCGAAATCGTAAGGTCCCGGCATCCCGATGCTGATGCCAAGCTCGCGCCGCTGCTGACGCCGCGCGCGGGCGACGGTGGCTACAAGCCGGCACACCGAGGAGAGGACGTATAAGCCGTCAACCCATCGCGCAGGGAAGGCCGGGTCGTTCCGGCTGAACCTGTGGTTCCTGCCCCGTGCACTCTTTCCCGCACGGGGGCCACGGGCCTCAGCCGAGGCTCGGCCTTCCCTGCGCCCTTGCTTCGGATGAGGGCGAACGATTTGCATCACTCGGGCGCGATGGCGTCGCGGGAATGAGGATGTTTGTCTCCGTCATTGCGAGCGCAGCGAAGCAATCCAGAGTCCCACCGCAGAGGCAGCCTGGATTGCTTCGCTGCGCTCGCAATGACGATGAGGTGGGCGGCTCGTGCTCCGCACTCAGCCGTCGTCGCCCGCGCAAGCGGGCGATCCAGTACGCCGCGGCCTCTCGACTCGGACCGAACCGTCTCGGAGTACTGGATCGCCCGGTTGAACCGGGCGATGACAGCGGAGAGGGTGGCTACAGCGGAGGCTCAGGCGCATGAGTCCGCCAAGACCGGGAGCAAGGTCACACACCTATCAACACCCATCCACACCCCGGATATGACCTGCGCCCGATCGCTCCCTATATAGACGGCACAGCAACGCGAATCGCAGGCCATGCGCGTCTTCACCGTTCCCATCTCGGCACCGTTCCTACGCAGCGTGATCGCCGCGCTGGTCGACGGCCGGCTGGTCGACGGCTTCGAGGCACGCAGCGATCCCGCCCGGCTCGCGACCGCGACGCTGTATCTGCCGACGCGGCGCTCGCTCCGGGTGGCGCGCGAGATGTTCCTCGACGAGCTGAAGACCGATGCCGCGGTGCTGCCGCGCCTCGTCGCGCTCGGCGACATCGACGAGGACGAGCTCGCCTTCGCCGAGGATCGCGACGCGTTCCTCGGGCCGGTGCCGCTGGAGATTCCGGAACGGCTCGACGACCTGCAGCGCCGGCTCACGCTGGCGCGGCTGGTCGCGGCCTGGGCCAAGACGCCGGTGTCGGCGCCGCTGGTGATCGGCGGCCCCGCCTCGACGCTCGCGCTGGCCGGCGACCTCGCGCGGCTGATCGACGACATGGTGACGCGCGGCGTGTCGTGGGACGCGCTCGATGCGCTGGTGCCGGATCAGCTCGACAAATACTGGCAGTATTCGCTGGAATTCCTGCGCATCGCGCGGACCGCCTGGCCGGCCTATCTGCAGGAGATCGAGCGCATCGAGCCGGCGGCGCGGCGCGATCTCCTGATCGCCGCCGAAGCGGCGCGGCTGTCGGCGCATCCCGACGGTCCCGTCATTGCCGCAGGCTCCACCGGCTCGATGCCGGCGACGGCAAAATTCCTGCTCGCCGTCGCCAGGCTGCCGCACGGCGCCGTGGTGCTGCCCGGCCTCGACACCGATCTCGACGAAGCCGCGTGGATTTCGATCGGCGGTGCCAAGGACCGCGCCGGCCGCGTGTTGACGCCGCCCGCGGTCAACCATCCGCAATATGCCATGCATCTGCTGCTCAAGCGCTTCGGCCTGGAGCGGCGCGACGTGGTCCGTCTCGTCCCAACCGGCCGCGGCGGCCGGGAGGTGCTGATCTCCGAAGCGATGCGGCCGTCGGAGGCGACCGCCGTCTGGCATGAGCGGCTGCGCCAGTTCGACGTCGCCGCCAACATCGCGGAAGCCATGGACAACCTCGCCGTGGTCGCCGCGCCCAATCCGGAGATGGAGGCGCTGGCGATCGCGATCGCGATGCGCGAGGCGCGCCATCTCGGCAAATCCGCCGCGCTGGTAACGCCGGACCGCGCGCTGGCGCGCCGCGTGATGGCGGCGTTGACGCGCTGGCATCTGACGTTTGACGATTCCGGCGGTGACGCGCTGCTGGAGACGCCGGCCGGCATCTTCGCGCGCCTCGCCGCCGAAGCCGCCGCGCGCGGACTGGAGCCGCCGACCCTGCTGGCGCTGCTCAAGCATCCGCTGTGCCGGCTCGGCCGCGCCGCGAATGGCTGGAAGAGTGCCATCGAGACGCTGGAGCTCGCGGTGCTGCGCGGCACGCGGCCACAAGCCGGAAGCGGCGGGCTTGCGCGCGACTTCGCGCGCTTCCGCGACGAGCACACCAAGCTGCACCAGGGCGAAGCATCATCGCTGCACAAGGCCGAGCCGCGCGCGCGTCTCAGTCCCGAGCAGCTCGACCACGCCGGCGCGCTGATCGCGCAATTGCAGACGGCCCTGGCGCCGCTGGAGAACCTCGCCTCGCCGCGCCCGCAGGATTTCGCCGAGCTCGCGGCGCGGCATCGCGAGGTGCTGATCGCGCTCTCCACTGACGATGTCGGCCTCAGCACCGCGTTCACCGATCGTGATGGTTCCGCGCTGTCGCGCTGCTTCGATGATCTCTTGGCGTCCGGCGAGCGCTGCGGCCTGATGGCGCCGCTGTCGGACTATCCGGACCTGTTCCACACGGCGTTCTCCGACCGCGCGGTGCGCCGCCCCGAGCGCCACGGCGCGCAATTGCAGATCTACGGTCCGCTCGAGGCGCGGCTGATGCAGACCGACCGCATGATCGTCGGCGGTCTCGTCGAGGGCGTCTGGCCGCCGGCGCCGCGGATCGATCCCTGGCTGAGCCGCCCGATGCGACATCAGCTCGGCCTCGATCTGCCCGAGCGCCGCATCGGCCTGTCGGCGCACGACTTCGCGCAATTGCTCGGCGCGCCCGAGGTGATCCTGACTCACGCCGCGAAGTCGGGCGGCGCGCCGGCTGTCGCGTCGCGCTTCGTGCATCGGCTCAAGGCGGTTGCCGGCGAGGCACAATGGAAAGCCGCCGAGTCGCGCGGCGACATCTACCTGCGCTATGCCGAAGTGCTCGACCAGCCCGCAACCGTGAAACCGATCGAGCAGCCGGCGCCGAAGCCGCCGCTGGCAGCACGGCCGCTGCGCATGTCGGTGACCGCCATCGAGGACTGGCTGCGCGATCCCTACACCATCTTCGCGCGCTACATCCTGCAGCTCGACCCGCTCGATCCCGTCGACATGCCGCTGTCGGCTGCCGATCGCGGCTCGGCGATCCACGAAGCGATCGGCGAGTTCACGCAGACCTATGCCGATGCGCTGCCGCTGC
Organism: Bradyrhizobium oligotrophicum; assembly: GCA_050641875.1. Classification (GTDB taxonomy): domain Bacteria; phylum Pseudomonadota; class Alphaproteobacteria; order Rhizobiales; family Xanthobacteraceae; genus Bradyrhizobium; species Bradyrhizobium oligotrophicum_B. The sequence continues at coordinate 2,267,130 of CP192619.1, read as the reverse complement.
ATCCGGCGCATGCGCTGCGCGTGATCGGCGAGAAGCATTTTGCACCATTGATGGAGCGCCCCGAAGCGCGGGCGCTGTGGTGGCCGCGCTTCCAGCGCATCGCCGGCTGGTTCGCGGCCTGGGAGAGTGCGCGGCGCGCGCAGATCGGCGCCATCACCGCGGAGATCCGCGGCGAGATCGGCATTCCGCTCGATCATGGCCGCACCTTCACGCTGTCAGCACGCGCCGACCGCATCGAGCAGCGCGCCGAGAGCACCTATGCCATTCTCGACTACAAGACCGGCCAGCCGCCGACCGCCAAGCAGGTGCGCATGGGCCTGTCGCCTCAGCTCACCCTCGAGGCGGCGATTTTGCGCGAGGGCGGCTTCGAGGGCATCCCGACGGGCGGCCTGATCAGCCAGCTCGTCTATGTCCGGCTGTCCGGCAACAACCCGCCAGGCGAGGAGCGCATTCTCGAATTGAAGATCAACAAGAGCGACCCGCCGCAGCATCCGGACCAGGCCGCGCAGGAGGCGCGGGAAAAGCTCGAAGCGCTGATCCGCAGCTTCGAGGACGTCAATCAAGGCTATACCTCGCTGAACCTGTCGATGTGGGCGAACCGCTACGGCGCCTATGACGACCTCGCCCGCATCAAGGAATGGTCCGCTGCCGGCGGACTGGGGGTGGAGGAATGGTGAAGGCGCCCCGCCCCATTCCGCAGGCCGTGCGCGACGCGCAGACGCGCGCCTCGAACCCGGCGGCCTCGGCCTTCGTGTCGGCCAATGCCGGCTCGGGCAAGACGCATGTGCTGGTGCAGCGCGTGATCCGGCTGCTGCTCGACGGCGTGCCGCCGGAGAAGATCCTCTGCATCACCTTCACCAAGGCTGCCGCGGCCAACATGGCCGAGCGCGTGTTCTCGACGCTCGGGCACTGGGTGACGCTCGACGACGACGCGCTCGACAGCGCGATCAGGTCCACTGGCATTGTCAGTTCCGACAAGAAGCTGCGGGCCTCGGCGCGAAAACTGTTCGCCAGCGCGCTGGAGACGCCGGGCGGGCTGAAGGTGCAGACCATCCACGCGCTGTGCACGCGGCTGCTGCAGCAGTTTCCGTTCGAGGCCAACGTGCCGGCGCGGTTCTCGGTGCTCGACGAGCGCGACCAGACCGAGATGATGGAGCGCGCCAATCTCAAGGTGCTGCTCGACGCCGCGCGCGCCCCGACAGCGCGGTCGGCCGCGCGCTGCAGGTGGCGATGGCCAATGCGGCGGATTCGACCTTCAAGGACGTCGTCCGCGAGGCCTGTCTCAGCCGCGATCACTTCATGGCCTGGACCGATGGCGCCGGCCGTGTCGAGGTCGCCGCGCAGCATCTCGGCGAGGTGCTCGGCATCGGCGCCGAGGAGACGCTCGAAGCCATCGAGCGCGACATTGTCGACGGCCCTAATCTGCCGCGTGCGGATTGGACCGATATCGCCGCCCGGCTCGACGGCGGCGCCAAGACCGACCAGAAGCAGGCGGAGCAACTCCGCGCCGCGCTGGCGTTCTCGGGCGCCGATCAGGTCGACGAATATCTCCGTCTGTTTCTCACCGACGACAAACAGCCGCGCAAATCGCTGCTGACCAAGAAATTCGCCGACGCCAATCCGGGGCTGGCGGGTCTGTTCGATTCCGAGGCCGCCCGGCTGGACCGCCTGATCGAGAAGCGCCGCGCCGCCGTCGTGCGCGACCGCACCGAGGCGCTGCTGCAGATCGCGACCGCGGCGGCTGCGAACTATCGCCGCGAGAAGGAGGAACGCGGCCTGCTCGACTATGACGACCTGATCGACAAGACGCTGGCGATGCTGAACCGCGTCTCGGCGGGCTGGGTGCACTACAAGCTCGACCGCGGCGTCGACCACGTGCTGATCGACGAGGCCCAGGACACGAGCCCGCGGCAGTGGGACATCGTTGCCCACATCATCGAGGAGTTCACGGCAGGTGCCGGCGCGCGCGATGGTCTGACGCGGACCATCTTCGCCGTCGGCGACGAGAAGCAGTCGATCTTCTCGTTCCAGGGCGCCGACCCGCACGAGTTCGATGCGCGCCGGCGGCAGTTGCAGAAGCGCTTCACCGACGCCGGGCTGTTGTTCGATCCGGTGTCCTTCACCTATTCGTTCCGCTCCGGGCCGACGGTGCTGCACGCGGTCGACCACGTGTTCCGCGAGCGCGACGTCTACAGCAGCATTCATTCGCCCGACATCGGCCATCCCATCCACAACGCGCTGACCGACGCCGGACCGAGCCTGGTCGAGCTATGGAGCCTGTGCGAGCGCGACGACCGCAAGGAGATCGAAGGCTGGCGCGCGCCGTTCGACGGCGTCTCCGTCACCAGCCCCGAGGTCAAGCTTTCCAGGCGCATCCAGGCCGAGATCAAGCGGCTCATTCGTGTGGGCACGATGACCGGCCATGACGGCGCGCGGCGGCGGCTGAGCTATGGCGACATGCTGATCCTGGTGCGACGGCGCGGCAACGCATTCGATGCCGTGATCCAGGCGCTGAAGCACGCCGGCATCCCGGTGGCCGGCGCCGACCGGCTGAAGCTGACTGAGCACATCGCGATCATCGACCTGATGAACCTCGCCGACGCGTTGTTGCTTCCGCAGGACGATCTGGCGCTGGCCACCGCGCTGAAGAGCCCGTTGTTCGGGCTCGACGATGAGGACCTGTTCAAGCTGGCGTGGCAGCGCCGCGGCTCGCTACGCGATGCACTCACAGCGCACTCCGCTGATGACGCGCGGCTGCAGGCGGTCGTACGGCGCTTGCAACAATGCGAGCGCCGCGCCGCGGAGGACACGCCGTTCGCCTTCTACGCCTGGCTGCTCGGCGGCGATGGCGGCCGGCAGCGTATCCTGGCGCGGCTCGGCCACGAGGCCAACGACGCGCTCGACGAGTTCCTCGAACTCGCCCTGTCCTACGAGCGCAAGGCGCCAGCCTCGCTGCAGGGCTTCGTCGCCTGGCTGCGCGCCGCCGACACCGAGGTGAAGCGCGACATGGAGATCTCGCGCGACGAAGTGCGGGTGATGACCGTGCACGGCGCCAAGGGCCTCGAGGCCTCGGTGGTGTTCCTGGTCGACACCACCTCGTCGCCGGCGGATTCGCAGCGGCTGCGGCTGATCCACGTGCCGCATGGCGAGCAGGAGATCGTGGTCTGGGCCGGGCGCAAGGCCGACGATCCGCAGCCCGTCGCGGCGGCGCGCGTGGCGATGCTCAAGGAGACCGAGGACGAGTATCGCCGGCTGCTCTACGTCGCGATGACCCGCGCCGCCGATCGGCTCGTGATCGGCGGCTGCATGCCGGGCAACATGAACAACGTGCGCGGCGGCAGCTGGTACGATCTGATGGCGCGCGGGCTGGACGCGGCCGGCCTGCAGGTCGAGGTGATCGAAACCGAGGACGGGCCGGTCAAGCGCTATGCGCGGGCCGAGGACATCGCCGAAACCGCTGCTGACGATACGCAGCGCATGGTCGAGACGGCCGTCGCGCTGCCGGCGTGGCTGCGAACGGCGGCGGTAGAGGCGCCCGGCGAGGTTGCGGTGCTCCGGCCGTCCGATCCGTCCGCCGACGAGCGGCCGGTGCGCACAGGCGAGATCGCTGGCGGCGCGCAGCCTCGCGATGCAGCGCGGCACCTTGGTGCATCGCCTGCTGCAGTCGCTGCCCGACGTGCCGCCGGAGCGGCGGCGCGATGCCGCGCTGCGATATTTGATCCGCAATGCCGCCGACTGGCCGGAGGACGAGCGCGCCGGGCTCGCGGAACGCGTGCTCGCCGTGGTCGAAGACCCGCGCTTTGCCGCCGTGTTCGCCGCCGGGAGCCGGGCGGAAGTCTCGATCGTCGGCCGCCTCGCATTGGCCGGCCAGCTGCCGGCGCTGGTCTCCGGCCAGATCGACCGCCTGGTGGTGACCGGGGCCGAGGTGCTGATCGTCGACTTCAAGACCAACCAGCAGCCGCCCTCGGGACTCGCCGACGTGCCCCCGGCCTATGTCCGGCAGCTCGCGCTGTACCGCGCCGTACTCGGCCGATTGTACCCCGGACGAAACGTCCGCGCCGCGCTGCTCTGGACCGAAGCTCCTGAATTCATGGAGCTTCCGGCCTCCGCGCTGGACGCCATGCTGCCATCCCAGCACGTCTGAGTGAGCCCGCTTGACCCGGCATCACGCCATTCCTACTTTGACACCCACGCTGAGGCGGCGCGTCCGCGCCGCTCCCTCCAACCGAACGAGGTAATTCCATGGCCGTTGGCAAGGTTTCCGACGCCGATTTCGAAAGCGAAGTGCTCAAGGCCGACGGCCCGGTCGTGGTCGACTTCTGGGCCGAGTGGTGCGGTCCGTGCCGCATGATCGCGCCGGCCCTCGACGAGATCTCGAGCGCGATGGGCGACAAGGTCAAGATCGTCAAGCTGAACGTCGACGAGAGCCCGAAGACGGCCTCGAAGTACGGCGTGATGTCGATCCCCACCCTGATGGTGTTCAAGGGTGGCGAGATGGCCTCGCGCCAGGTCGGCGCCGCGCCGAAGGCGAAGCTGCAGCAGTGGATCTCGTCCGCGGTCTGACGCTTCAGTATCCAGGATTTTTGTCGAACGGCCGGCGCAATCGCCGGCCGTTTGCGTTGAGAGGGTGTTTTCAGAATTTTCCGGATTTCGCCATGCCCGCGCGCGTCAGTCGCTCCGCCTCCCGCAAGTCAGGTCTTCTGGCCATGGAGGCGCGCTCGGTGGGCGCGATCCCGCGCGGCGAGGAGTGGCAGTACGAGCCGAAATGGGACGGCTTCCGCTGCCTGCTGTCGCGCGACGGAGCGAGCGTGGCGATGCAGTCGAAGGCCGGCGAGGACCTCGCGCGCTACTTCCCCGAGGTCGTCGCTGCGGCGCGCGAGCTCAAGGCGACGAGCTTCATCCTCGACGGCGAGCTGGTGGTGCCGCAGGACAAGTCGTTCTCGTTCGATGCATTGCTGCAGCGGATTCATCCCGCTGCGAGCCGGGTGAAGAAGCTGTCGGCGGAGACGCCGGCGCTGTTCCTCGCCTTCGATCTGCTGGCGAGTGGCAAGAAGGCGCTACTGACGCAGACGTTGCACGAGCGACGGCCGGCGTTGGAGGCGTTCGCGAAAGCGAACTTCGCCGAGCATCCGACCTTCCGGTTGTCGCCGGCAACAACGCGCTTCGCCGCGGCGCAAGACTGGCTGGCACATTCCGGCGGCGGCTCGGACGGCGTGATCGCCAAGCGCATCGATCTGCCCTACCAGGCCGGCAATCGCGACGGCATGCAGAAGATCAAGCGCTATCGCTCGGCCGACTGCGTCATCGGCGGCTTCCGCTACGCCACCAACAAGGGCGCAGAGGGGCGAAAGCTGGTCGGCTCGCTGCTGCTCGGGCTCTATGACGATGAGGGTCTGCTGCATCACGTCGGCTTCACCTCCGCGCTCAAGAAGGACGAGAAGCCCGCGCTGACCGGCAAGCTCGAGCCGCTGATCTCGCCGCCGGGCTTCACCGGCAACGCACCGGGTGGGCCGAGCCGCTGGTCGACCGAGCGCTCGGCGGAATGGTGTCCGCTGAAGCCGAAGCTGGTGATCGAGGTCTGCTACGACCATTTCTCCGGCGAGCGCTTTCGCCACGGCACCTCGATCCTGCGCTGGCGCCCCGACAAGGCGCCGAAGCAATGCACGTTCGAGCAGCTCAAGCAGAAGGTCGCTGATCCCTGGAAACTGCTCGCGTGAGCTCAGCGGATCCAGCCGGTCGCAAGCGCAGATGCAAACTCCGCGTCGCCATTGGCGCGCGCGAGTTCGGCCATTGCGACGTGATCGTAAGGCACGTGGCGGAAGCTCACGCTCCAGCCGGCTGACTTCAGCTCGAGAATCGCGTAGCGGGCATCCGGAGTGCCGGCCTGCACCACGTGCGGATGCGGGACGTTGTAGGAATAGCCGGGGCTGCCGACGCTGCCCGGATTGACGATCAGCCGCCCGTCGCGCAACCGCACGGCACGTGCGGTGTGGGTATGGCCACACAGAATCAGCGATTGCGATACCCCCGAGCCAACCTTCTCGATCGCATCGAGCGGCGCGCAGGTGATCGCCCCATCGGGCGCGACACTCTCCATCCAGTAGACGTTGTCGTCCTCAGGCGTAGCATGACACAGGAAGACCTCGTCTCGGTAGACCGCCGTTGCCGGGATCGTGCGCAGCCAGTCGAGATGATCCGCTTCGAGCTGTGCGTAGGCTGGGCGTTCCCATGCGCCCATCTTCTCCGGCGGCCGGTCAATCAACCAGCGATCGTGATTGCCGCGCACATGCACGGCGTCGAGCGGCATCAGCAAGTCCATCGTGCGCCGCGCGTCGAAGCGGACCGCTGGCCATGTCGCCGAGATTGACGATCTCGGTCACGCCTTGCGCACTGATATCCGTGAGCACGGCCTCCAACGCGAGATGGTTGCCGTGGACATCCGCGATCGCGGCAAAGCGCATGCGCTATTCCCCTCAGGTCGGTGGCGTGCCATTGAGGTCGAGCACGTGGCCCGCGAGATAGAGCGACCCCGCGATCAGGATACGCGGCGGGACCTCATAGGCAAGCCGCGCGATGCCGGCGAGCGCGGACGCGACGCCATCGGCGATCTCGACGCGCATGCCGAGCGTGCGCGCGGCGGCGGCCAGATCAGCCGGCGCCATCGCCTTGCTCTCGTTCGGAATCGGCACGACGATGATGTGGCGCGTCAGGCCGGCGAAGTTGGTCAGGAAGCCCGCGGCATCCTTGTTGCCCATCATGCCGACGATGACGACGAGCTGCCGCGACACGCGCTCCTCGAGATCCCCGATCGCCGCGGCGACGACACGGCCGCCTTCGGCATTGTGGCCGCCGTCGAGCCAGATCTCCGCGCCCTGCGGCGCGATCGCGGTGAGCGCGCCGCTCGACAGCCGCTGCATGCGCGCCGGCCATTCGGCATTGACGATGCCGTCCTCGAACGCCTTGGTGGCGAGCTTGAACTGATCGACCGCGCGCAAGGTCGCGATCGCGAGGCCCGCATTGTCGAACTGATGCCGGCCGAACAGTTTTGGCGCCGGAAGATCAAGAAGACCACGGTCGTCCTGATAGACCAGCCGGTTGCGCTCGACACTGACGTGCCAGCTCTCGCCCGCGGCAAACAACGGCGCGCGCTGTCGCCTGGCCTCGCGCTCGATCACGGCCATCGCATCGGGCTCCTGCGCCGCCGAGATCACCGGGCAGCCGCGCTTGATGATGGCGGCCTTCTCGGCCGCGATCAGCGCGCGGGTGTCGCCGAGAAACTCCATGTGGTCCATGCTGATCGGCGTCAGCACTGAGGCCGCGACCTGCTCGACAACATTGGTGGAATCGAGCCGGCCACCGAGGCCGACTTCGAGCAGCACGACATCGGCTGGATGCCTTGCGAACAGCACGAAGGCCGCGACGGTCTTGACCTCGAAGAAGGTGATCGGCGCGCCGGCGTTGACCCGCTCGCACTCCAAGAGCGCGGAGATCAGCTCGTCGTCCTCGACCAGGACGCCACCGCCGACCTGGCCGAGCCGATAGCTCTCGTTGATGCGCACCAGCCAGGGCGAGGTGAAGACGTGGACGCGCAGCCCCGCGGCCTCGAGCATTGCGCGCAGATATGCGACCGTGGAGCCCTTGCCGTTGGTGCCGGCGACATGGATGACCGGCGGCAGCTTGCGCTCGGGATGACCGAGCTGCGCCAGCAGCCGGTGCATGCGCTCCAGCCCAAGCGAGATCCGGCTCGGATGCAGGGCAGAAAGCCGCGTGATCAGCTCGTCGAGCGACGGTCTTGGCTGGGCGGCAGAATCGTTCACGCGCTCGTTGCGACCGCCGGCGCTTCCGCGGCTTCGGCGGGCTTGGCCGGCGGCGGCAGCTGCGGCGCGGGCTTGGCGTGTTCGATGGCCGGGGCCTTGGTCAGCAATCGGCACAGCCGCGCCAGCGTCGGGCGCAGGTCATGACGGTGAACGACCATGTCGACCATGCCGTGGTCGAGCAGGTATTCCGCGCGCTGGAAACCTTCGGGCAGCTTCTCGCGAATGGTCTGCTCGATCACCCGGGCGCCGGCGAACCCGATCAGCGCGCCGGGCTCGGCAATGTGGACGTCGCCGAGCATAGCGTAGGAGGCAGTGACGCCGCCGGTGGTCGGATTGGTCTGCACGACGATGTAGGGCAGCTTGGCCTCGCGCAGCATCTGGACCGCGACCGTGGTGCGCGGCATCTGCATCAGGGACAGGATGCCTTCCTGCATGCGCGCGCCGCCGGAGGCCGCAAACACGATGAAGGGCGACTTCTTCTCGACCGCGAGCTCGAGCCCGCGCACGATCGCTTCACCCGCGGCCATGCCGAGCGAACCGCCCATGAAATCGAAATCCTGCACGGCGATGACGACGCCCATGCCTTCGAGCTTGCCGAAGCCGACCTTCACCGCGTCGTTCATTCCGGTCCGCGCCCGCGCATCCTTGATACGGTCGGCATAGCGGCGCTCGTCGCGGAATTTCAGCGGGTCGGGCGTGACCTCGGGCAGCGCGACGTCGAACCAGGTCTCGTTGTCGAACATCGACTTCAGCCGCGCGCCCGCGCCCATGCGCATGTGGTAGTTGGAGCCGGGAATGACGAACTGGTTGGCCTCGACGTCCTTGTAGAACACGAGCTGTCCGGAATCCGGGCACTTGATCCAGAGGTTCTCCGGCGTCTCACGGCGCAGGATGTTGCGGATCTTCGGCCGGACCACATTGGTAAGCCAGTTCATGTGTCGCTCCGTGTTGCGGTCGCCCGGATATATGGCGGGACGCCGGGGTCACGGCAAGACGGCCGCGACGTCCGGTCGAATAGTGGTTGACGGCCTATTCCGCGGCCTGTTGCGCCCCGCGCACGCCCCTTGCCAACGCAGCGGCCAGGTCGGCAACGGCGCCCACGGTCTTGGCAGTCGCGCGTCCCTCGGCATCGAGGCTGGCGCGGAGCGCGTCGACCAGGGCGGTGCCGACCACGGCTCCGTCGGCATGGGCGGCGATGGCGCGGGCGGTCTCCGGTGTCCGGATGCCGAATCCGACGCAGACAGGAAGCGCGGTATGCCGCTTGATCCGAGCCACGGCGGACGCGACGGCGGGCGAGTCGGCCGCAGCGGCGCCGGTGATGCCGGTGATCGAGACGTAGTAGACGAAGCCCGAGGTGTTCGCGAGCACCGCCGGCAACCTCTTGTCATCGGTCGTCGGCGTCGCCAGCCGGATGAAGTTGAGCCCGGCCTTCAGGGCGGGGATACACAGCTCGTCGTCCTCTTCCGGCGGCAGGTCGACGATGATCAGGCCGTCGACGCCGGCGGCCTTGGCATCGTCGAGGAACTTGTCAACGCCGTAGATGTAGATCGGGTTGTAATAGCCCATCAGCACGATCGGCGTGTCGGCGTCGCTCTCGCGGAAACCGCGCACGAGCTGCAACGTCTTCTTCAAGGTCATGCCCGCCTTGAGCGCGCGCAGACCCGCCGCCTGGATCGACGGACCATCGGCCATCGGATCGGTGAACGGCATGCCGATCTCGATGATGTCAGCGCCGGCCTGCGGCAGCGACTTGACGATCGCGAGCGAGGTTTCAGGATCAGGGTCGCCTGACATCACGAAGGTGACGAACGCCGAGCGGCCTTCCTGCTTCAATTGCGCGAAGCGCGCATCCATCCGGCTGGTCACGATGCCTTCGCCCTTCCTCGCAAGATGTCGCCCACCTGCGGCACGTCCTTGTCGCCGCGGCCGGACATGTTGACCACCATCAGATGGTCCCTCGGCTTTTTCGGTGCGAGCTCCAGGACCTTGGCGATCGCGTGCGCAGGCTCCAGTGCGGGAATGATGCCTTCGAGCCGCGACAGCAGCTGGAACGCCGCCAGCGCTTCCTCATCGGTCGCGGACAAATAGTTCACGCGACCGACCTCATGCAGCCAGGAATGCTCCGGCCCGATGCCGGGATAATCGAGACCGGCCGAGATCGAATGCGCCTCCTCGATCTGCCCGTCCTCGTCCATCAGCAGATAGGTGCGGTTGCCGTGCAGCACGCCGGGGCGGCCGCCGGCGATCGAGGCGGCGTGCAGATGCGTCAGGCCATGGCCCGCGGCTTCCACGCCATAGATCTCGACCGAGGGATCATCGAGGAACGGATGGAACAGACCCATCGCATTGGAGCCGCCGCCGATGCAGGCGATCAGCGAGTCCGGCAGCCGGCCCTCGGCCTCTTGCATCTGCGTCCGCGTCTCGCTGCCGATCACCGACTGGAAGTCGCGCACCATCATCGGATAGGGATGCGGGCCGGCGACCGTGCCGATGCAGTAGAACGTGTTGTGGACGTTGGTGACCCAGTCACGCAGCGCCTCGTTCATCGCGTCCTTCAGGGTCTTGGCGCCGGACTGCACGGGCACCACCTTGGCTCCGAGCATCTCCATGCGGATCACGTTCGGCTGCTGCCGCTCGACGTCGACCGCTCCCATGTAGACCACGCATTCCAGCCCGAAGCGCGCGCACAGGGTTGCGGTGGCCACACCATGCTGGCCGGCGCCGGTCTCGGCGATGATGCGCTTCTTGCCCATGCGGCGTGCGACCATGATCTGGCCGAGCACGTTGTTCACCTTGTGCGAGCCGGTGTGATTCAGCTCCTCACGCTTGAAGTAGATCTTGGCGCCGCCGAGATGCTCTGTCAGGCGTTCCGCGTAATACAGCGGCGAGGGCCGGCCGACGTAGTTCTTCAGATAGCCGTTCATCTCGGCATGGAATGCCGGATCGGCCTTGGCCTCCGCATAGGCCTTTTCCAGATCGAGGATCAGCGGCATCAGGGTTTCGGCGACGAAGCGGCCGCCGAAGATGCCGAAGTGGCCGCGGTCATCAGGACCGCTGCGGTAGGAATTGGGAATGGCTGTCGTCATTGAACGCTCAACTCTTCAGCGGCCCGCGCCGCACGAATGAAATCCCGGATCATCTCGCAATCCTTCACGCCCGGCGCCCGCTCGACGCCAGATGACACGTCGACACCGCCCGCGCGGGTGATCCGCACGGCCTCCGCGACATTGTCGGCGCTCAGGCCGCCGGAGACCATGAACGGGCGATCAAGCTTCAAGCCCTGTAGCAGACGCCAATCGAAGGTGGCGCCGAGACCGCCGGGGCGGGTCGCATCCTTGGGCGCCCGCGCATCGAACAGGATGCGGTCGCACACATCGGCGTAGCCCGTCAGCGGCGCGAAATCTGCGTCGGTCGCGACCGGAATGGCCTTCATGACGGGCAGGCCGAAGCGCTGCTTCAGGTCGCGGACGCGCGCGATGCTTTCGCGGCCATGCAGCTGCAGGATATCAGGCCGCAGCGTCTCGGCGATGTTTTCGATCATCGCGTCGTCGGCATCGACCGTCAGCGCCACCTTGAGCGCTCGGCCCTGGACATCGCGGCCCAGCTCACGCGCGGCCGTCAGGCCGACGTGGCGTGGGGACGGCGGAAAGAACACGAAGCCCACCATGTCGGCGCCCGCGTCGAGCGCCGCAGCGAGGGTGTCGGGCGTGGTCAGGCCGCAGATTTTGACGAGCAGGGACATCAATGAACAACGCGCGTCCGGGCGGAAAGGATCACCAGAAGCCGACGGCTTCCAAGGCCGCCGAGCTTTCGCGCCTTCTACAACGCGGCGCCCTGCTTGTCTCGCCCATAAGGGGCGAAAAGCCGCGCTGGCGCAGCCGGAACCAGGGATTGTGTAGAGCCTTGATTTGCACGCGCCGCGGCGCTCAGTTGCGCCACCTGTGCGCGGGCCGCTTCGGCATCGGCCTGATGGCGGCGTGCGGCCCGGCGCCAGCGGCGCTGGCCGATCCAGGTGGCAAAGCCACCCGCGATGACGCCCAGGATCGCGACGGCGATGATCAAGGCGAACAGCGGGACCGACACCGCCAACGCCGGATCGGCCGCGTTGAAGGGATCAAACGATACGGTAACGAAATGCCGATTGGCGACCGCGAAGATGACGAACAGCACCAGCAGCGGAAGGACGACCACGACAGTGAAGAATTTTCGCATGCGCTCGCTCGTGTCAGTCAGGCCGGATTCGCCTCGAAATCAGCCGCAGACGATTAGCACGGCCGGCGCGAGAAGCTTCAATCGTCGGCGTCGTCAGCCGCCGCGCCGGCGGGATTGTCCCGGTTCAACCGCTCGCGCATTTCCTTGCCCGTTTTGAAGAACGGGACGCTTTTCTGGTCCACCGGAACATGAGCTCCGGTCCGTGGGTTGCGCCCGGCGCGGGCCGGTCGATGCTTGACCGAGAAGGCGCCGAAGCCTCGCAGCTCGACACGGTCACCGCGGGCAAGCGCCGCGACGATCTCATCGAGGATCGCATTGACGATGTTCTCGACATCCCGCTGGTAGAGATGCGGGTTGTGCTCGGCGATACGCTGAACAAGCTCGGATTTGATCATCGAGAAAATGTACCCGGGGAGACAAATCCCATTTCCGTGAAAATATGCTGGACTGTCAAGACGCTAAATCATTCGTCGCGGCCATGAATCGGGTTGCGAGGCCCGGTACGGGGTCTCGTCACGGCACACGCGAAGCGGGAAGATCGCCCTGAGAATGGTCTTGGCGGGTTCAGTTGCCCGGCGCGGGCGTCCAGAGCGCGAGCATGCCGTCGAGACCGATCCGGTCCACCGCCTGGACCACGCCGGTACGCTCGAGCTGGCGGGCGATTCCGGAGAGGCCGACGGCGTCGAGCGCGATCGAGGTGGCCGTTCGCAGGAAGGTGAGATCGCCAAACCGCGGCGTGAGCTTGTAGTCGCGCACCGGAAGGTCCTTCTTGACGTTCTTGTTGGCGACGAGCCAGGCGACCGCGGTCTTCTCGTCGCCGAGCTCGTCGATCAGCTTCAGGTCGATCGCCTGCCTGCCGGTGAAGACGCGGCCATCGGCCACCTTCTCCAACTGCTCATCGTTCATGGCGCGGCGGTCCTTCACCAGTCCGCGGAACCAGGCATAGGAATCCTTGACCAGGGCGTCGAGCGCCGCACGCGCTTCCGGGCTGGTCGGCTCGTAGCCGTTGGGCGCGGCCTTCAGCGGCGAGGATTTGACCTCTTCGATCTTCACGCCGACCGTCTTCAACAGCTCGCCGACATTGGGATATTGAAACAGCACGCCGATCGAGCCGACCAGCGAGCTCTGCTGCGCGACGATGTGGTCGGCAGCGATCGCGCCGATGTAGCCGCCGGACGCAGCGAGGCCTTCCACGACGACGACCAGCGGCTTCTTCGCCTTCAGCCGGACCAGCGAATCGTAGAGCTGCTCGGAGCCGGCGGTGGTGCCGCCCGGCGAATTGATGTGCACGATGACGGCTTCGGCCGAGGAGTTTTCGAGCCGCTCCAGCGCCTCGACGCGCTCATGGTCGCTGCGGATCAGGCCCTCGATATTGACGCGGGCGATCGAGCCGGAGGTCGAGAGCACGGTGCGGCCGCGCGGCGACATTGCGAGACCGATGGCGGAAAGAGCCGCAATCGCAATCAGCACCGCGACGACGCGCCAGAACGTCAGCTTGCGGCGCAGCCTGCGGCGATCGACGATCACATCCGAATCAAGCGACATGGGCAGCTCCTGGAAGTCTCGGCGCGTTTTGCATCCGCAGCCTGAATATCTCGTTATCCGATTACATCAATCGCGGCGCAATTTGAAGAAAGGAAGGCCCGCGGCGAAGTGGTTCGAACGCCGGCTCCGCCCGGACGGAGCGCGCATCCTTGCGTCGCCGGAACAAAAAAGCCCCGGCTTTCGCCGGGGCTTCGATCTGATCGCACGGGACGCGAAGGCTTACTTCGAGTCGCGGTTCTTGAGCGCGGTGCCCAGGATGTCGCCCAGAGTCGCGCCCGAATCGGACGAGCCGTACTGCGCGATGGCTTCCTTCTCTTCCGCAACTTCCAGCGCCTTGATCGACACCTGGACCTTGCGGGCCTTCTTGTCGAACTGGATCACGCGGGCATCGACCTTCTCACCGACGGCGAACCGCTCGGTGCGCTGATCGTTGCGATCGCGCGCCAGCTCGGAACGCTTGATGAAGGTGGTGAAGTCGGTGCCAATGATCTTGACGTCGATGCCGCCGTCCTTGACGTCGAGCACCTCGCAAGTCACGACCGCGCCCTTCTTGACATCGCCCGGCTCGGCGAAGGGATCGCCTTCGAGCTGCTTGATGCCGAGCGAGATGCGCTCCTTCTCCACGTCGACGTCGAGCACCACGGCCTTGACCATGTCGCCCTTCTTGTAGTTGTCGATGACCTGCTCGCCCGGCTGCTTCCAGTCGAGATCCGACAGGTGGACCATGCCGTCGACGTCGCCCTCAAGACCCAGGAACAGGCCGAACTCGGTCTTGTTCTTGACCTCGCCCTCGACCACCGAACCGGTCGGATGCTTCTCGACGAAGACCTCCCACGGGTTGCGCATGGTCTGCTTGAGACCGAGCGAGATGCGGCGCTTGACGCTGTCGACTTCGAGCACCTGCACTTCGACCTCCTGCGAGGTCGAGACGATCTTGCCGGGGTGCATGTTCTTCTTGGTCCACGACATCTCGGAGACGTGGATCAGGCCTTCGATGCCCGGCTCGAGCTCGACGAACGCGCCGTAGTCGGTGATGTTGGTGACGCGGCCGTGGAAGCGGGCCTGCAGCGGGTACTTGGCCTCGATGCCCTGCCACGGATCGTCCAGCAGCTGCTTCATGCCGAGCGAGATGCGGTGCGTCTCGTGGTTGATCTTGATGATCTTGACCTTGACCGTCTGACCGATGCTGAGCACCTCGGTCGGGTGGTTGACACGGCGCCAGGCGATGTCGGTGACGTGCAAGAGGCCGTCGATGCCGCCGAGGTCGACGAACGCACCGTAATCGGTGATGTTCTTGACGACGCCGTCGATGACCTGACCCTCTTCGAGGTTCTGCACCAGCTCCTGACGCTGCTCGGCGCGGGTCTCTTCCAGCACGGTGCGACGCGACACCACGATGTTGCCGCGGCGACGGTCCATCTTGAGGATCTGGAACGGCTGCGAGTTGTTCATCAGCGGCGCGACGTCGCGGATCGGACGGATGTCGACCTGCGAGCGCGGCAGGAAGGCCACGGCACCGTCGAGGTCGACGGTGAAGCCGCCCTTGACCTGGTTGAAGATGACGCCGTTGACCTTCTCGTTGTTCTGGAACGCCTTCTCGAGCTTGCCCCAGCTCTCCTCGCGGCGCGCCTTGTCGCGCGACAGCACCGCTTCGCCGAGTGCGTTCTCGATGCGATCGAGGAACACCTCGACCTCGTCGCCGACTTTCAATTCACTGTCACGGCCGGGCCCGGCGAATTCGCGCAGCGCCACGCGGCCTTCGGTCTTCAGGCCGACGTCGATGACGGCCATGTCCTTCTCGATCGCAACAACCTTGCCCTTGACGACGGAGCTTTCCTGCAGGTTGCCCTTCGTGAAGGACTCGTCCAGCATCGCGGCGAAATCATCGCGGCTGGGATTGTAGGAAGAAGCAGAGGTACTCGAAGCCATTTGTTCTCCAGATGCGGACATTCTCGCCAGCTTGGGTTGATCGGCGCATCGAATGAACAGTGCCTGGAGGTCCACAAATCCCCAGACGTCCGCGCTGTCAGCGCGAAAAGCGCAAACGACGCGGGCCGGCAGTGCCTGCACATGCGATACGTATGAAGTGCGTCCGGATGATCGGACTCGATTGAACCGCAATCGAGCTATCGACGGTCAAGGGCGGGAGCGGGCATTTCCTCCAATGACGCCGACGGAAATCAAACCCGCTGGCGGCCCGCTCGGACGGCCTCGACGATGTCGATGGCGGCCCGGACGCCGCTCTCTATATCCAAACGAGAGTTGTCAAGCAAGTAAGCATCCGGGGCTTGTTTCAAAGGGGCAATGGTCCGGTTCTGGTCGCGCTCGTCGCGCGCCAGGATGTCGGCCAGAACGGCCGCCTCGTCGGCCGGTTCCCCGCGTGACAGCGCCTCCAGGGTGCGGCGATGCGCCCGGATCTTCGGGTCGGCGACGACGTAGATCTTCACCTCGGCGTCCGGGCAGATCACGGTTCCGATGTCGCGGCCGTCGAGCACCGCGCCGGGGGCTGGCTGGCAAACTGGCGCTGAAACGCCACCAGCGCCTCACGCACCCGAGGCAGCGCCGAGACGACGGAGGCGGCGGAACCGACCGCCTGCGACTTCAGAGCCGGGTTGTCGAAGGTGGTGGGGTCGAGCGTTAGCGCAACCTCAGCCGCCCGCGCCTCGTCCTCGAGATCGAGGCCGGCGGTCAGCAGGGCATGTGCGACGGCGCGGTAGATCACGCCTGTATCGAGATGCCGGAAGCCGTAGTGCGCCGCGAGACGCTTGGCGAGGGTGCCCTTGCCCGAGGCAGCCGGGCCGTCGATGGCGATGATCATGCGAAATCCGCCCCGGCCTTGCACATCAGCGGGATGAAATCCGGAAAGCTCGTGGCGATGAAGGCGGTATCGTCGACCTTGACCGGCTTGTCGGAGGCGAGGCCCATGACCAAAGCCGACATCGCGATGCGGTGGTCCATGTGGGTCGCCACCACGCCGCCGCCGGGCACATGACCACGCCCCTCGACGATGAGATCGTCGCCGGCGATCTCGACCTTGACGCCGTTGACGCGCAGCATCGCCGCGGTGGCCTCGAGCCGGTCGGACTCTTTGACGCGCAGCTCGTGCAGGCCGCGCATGACTGTCGTGCCCTCGGCATAGGCCGCGGCGACGGCCAGCACGAGATATTCGTCGATCATCGACGGCGCCCGCTCCGGCGGCACCGTGACGCCGCGCAGCTTCGAGGCGCGCACCCGCAGCCTCGCCATCGGCTCGCCGGCGTCCCCACGGACGTCATCCTCCTCGATCGACGCGCCCATCTCGCGCAAGGTCGTGAACAGGCCGGTGCGCAGCGGATTGGTCATCACGTCGGACAGCACGAGGTCCGAGCCGTCGACGATCAGCGCGGCGACCAGCGGGAACGCGGCCGAGGACGGATCAGCCGGCACGATCACCGGGGCACCACGCAGCTCCGGCTGGCCGGTCAGTGCGATTCGGCGGCCATGAGACCCTTCCGGCGTGGTCACGATCTCGGCGCCGAAGTGCTTTAACATCAGCTCGGTGTGGTCGCGGCTGGCCTCCTGCTCGATCACGGTCGTGACGCCGGGCGCAGCGAGGCCCGCGAGCAGCACCGCCGACTTGATCTGGGCGGAGGCGACCGGCGTGCGGTACTCGATCGGCACCGGGCTTTCGGCGCCCTGCAGGGTCAACGGAAGCTTGCCGCCCTCGGCGCTGGCGGTCAGCTTGGCGCCCATCAGCACCAGCGGGTCGAGGATGCGCCGCATCGGACGGCTGCGCAGCGAGGCATCGCCGTCGAAAATGGCCGTGATCGGGCAGCCGGCAACGGCGCCCATCACCAGCCGGCAACCGGTTCCCGAGTTGCCGAAATCGAGCGGCTTGCTCGGCTGGGCGAAGCCGCCGACCCCCACGCCACGGACGGTCCATGCGAATTCGCCGGCGCGCTCGACCTTGGCACCGAGGGATCGCATCGATCTCGGCGGTGTTGAGGACGTCCTCGCCCTCGAGCAGGCCGGAAATCCGGGTCTCGCCGACCGACAGCGCCCCCAGGATCAGCGCGCGGTGCGAGATCGACTTGTCGCCAGGCACGCGAATCGTACCCGATAGCGGCCCGGAGGCGCGTGATTCCAGGGGAGTCGGGGCGGCTGACGTGCTCACGGCGGGATCCTCGTGTTTCGGACGCGGCAGGTATCACAGCCCCCGCCCTCCGTCACGAGCGGTGATTTTCCCGTTGACAGCGCTATTGACAGCGGCGCGGCAACTAGCCAAGTGAGACACCGCTTTTCAGACATTGCCAGGACGCCTGCACGTGGCCAAATCCGAGCTCGGAACCAAACGCATTTGCCCGACCACGGGCAAAAAGTTCTATGACCTCAACAAGAACCCGGTGATTTCGCCCTACACCGGCGAGGTCGTGCCGATCGCGCCCGTGGCTCCGACCCGCGCCATGCGCGGCGAGGCTGCGCGTGCCGCTGCGGCGGCCGACGTGGTCGAGCCGGTCGAGGCCGAAGAGTTGGTGTCGCTCGAGGAGGCCGATGCCGAGGAGAAAACCGGCAAGGTCAAGGCCGTCGTGCCTGAGACCGAGGACGACATCGAGATCGACGAGACCCTCGACGATGACGAGGATGATGACTCGACCTTCATCGCCGACGAGGAAGAAGGCGACGAGGACGTGACCGACATCATCGGCGACGTCGGCGGCGACGAAGAATAATCGTCGAAGACACTTGAGATCAGCCGCGAACTGTGGTTCACGGTGCTCCCCGGCGGTCACCCAGACCGCCGGTTCGGTTCAGGGGCCATAGCTCAGCTGGGAGAGCGCTTGCATGGCATGCAAGAGGTCGGCGGTTCGATCCCGCCTGGCTCCACCACGCTTCGCCCTTCGGGCTACGCGCGGCGCAGCCACGACGGGGCCGAAGGGCGAAGCGTGGTGCCCGGCGAAGCCCCTTGGCGAAGCCGGGCTTTGAGAGGCCCCTCAATCTTCTCCAGCTGGTGTTTTCTTGAGTCACGCTTGGTTTACGACTTGATTTCGTACGCAGACAGCCGGGCTGACAAACTCCCTTCCCGATTGCAAAATGCCGGCCCGCAGTCCCTCGCGGCGAGCACCTTCGCATGTGGTACGTCTACATCATCCGCAGCGTCGCCTTCCCCGAGCAGGAATATGTCGGCGCGACCGCGGACATCAGACAGCGCCTCAAGGATCACAACGCTGGCCGCTCATTTCACACGTCCAAGTTCATGCCGTGGATGCTGGTCTGGTATTGCGCCTTTCCGGACAAGCATCGCGCGTTGGCGTTCGAGACCTACCTGAAATCGCATTCTGGGCGAGCATTCTCAAAGAAGCGCCTGCTCGGTCCAGCCTGACCGCTCCTCACGCCTCCACCGCCGCATCCAGATGCTCCCGCAGGCGCACCAGCTTGCCGTGCAGATCGGCCAGCTCCGCGATCGAGCAGCCCGTCGCATCGAGGATCGCGGGCGGTACGATCGCTCTTGCCTTGTCGCGCAAGCCCGCGCCCTGCGCGGTGAGCGTGACCAGAACCTGACGCTCGTCCTCGGCCGATCGTGTCCGCCTGATGAAATGCAGACCCTCCATCCGCTTCAAGAGCGGCGTCAGCGTGCCGGAATCGAGGAACAGCCGCGCGCCGATGTCCTTCACCGTCAGGCCGTCCTGCTCCCACAGCACCAGCATGACCAGATATTGCGGATAGGTCACGCCAAGGCGGTCGAGCAGCGGCTTGTAGACGCGGTTGAAGGCGTGCGCGGTCGAATAGACGGCGAAGCAGAGCTGGTTGCCGAGCTGGAGCGGCAGGTCTGCCGCGGACTTCTTTCGCATCGAGGTCACCACAGGTCGATCCTATCGGCATCTTGAGCCCGCACGCCTCGTATCGACAACGGGGCCGGCGCACCGATCACGAATTTTCTACCGAACAATTATATTGTGTACAATCAAATTGCGTGCAATGTCGGCTTGCTGAATTCGCCCATCCAACCAGGAGACACCCATGTCCGTGAACGTGCTCTACAAGACCAGCGCCAAGGCCACCGGCGGCCGCGACGGCGAAGCCGCGACCCTCGACGGCTCGCTCAAGGTCAAGCTCTCCACCCCGAAGGAGCTCGGCGGCGGCGGCGGTGCCGGCAACAATCCCGAGCAGTTGTTCGCCGCCGGCTATGCGGCCTGCTTCATCGGCGCGATGAAGTTCGTCGGCTCGCAGGGCGGCCCGAAGGTTCCCGCCGACACCTCGGTGACCTCGACCGTGGGCATCGGCCCGCGCTCCGAAGGCGGCTTCGGCATCACCGTCGAGCTCGCGGTGTCGCTGCCCGGTCTCGCCAAGGCCGACGCCGAGGCGCTGGTCGCCAAGGCGCACGAGGTGTGCCCCTATTCCAACGCCACGCGCGGCAATGTCGACGTCAAGCTGAGCGTCGTCTGAGCCTGAATTCCGCGCTGCGGCAGCGCCTTCTGGCGCCTGCCGCAGCGCAGCCCTCGCGTTTTCGCGACGGCACCATTCGACGAGCCGCCTTTGCACCAGCGCCGCAGCAATGCTTAATGGCCGCGAGTTGAAACCAACCTCGCGACATCCGATGACACCCCAATTTGCTCCCGGCGCCATGGCCGGACTGCGCGTGATCGACCTGACGCGCGTGCTCGGCGGGCCGTATTGCACGCAGATCCTGGCCGATCACGGCGCCGACGTGATCAAGGTCGAACCGCCGGCCGGCGACGAGGTCCGCGACTGGGGCCCTCCTTTCCACGACGAGGACGCTGCCTATTTCGTCGGGATCAACCGCAACAAGCGTTCGATCGGCCTCGATCTGGCGTCCGAGGGCGGCCGCGTCGTGCTGATACGGATGCTAGAGACCGCCGACGTGCTGATCGAGAACTTCAAGCCCGGCACCTTGGAAAAGTGGGGCATCGGCAGCGACACGCTGCGCGAGAAATTCCCCAAGCTGGTCCACTGCCGGATCTGCGGTTTCGGTGCCGACGGTCCGCGCGGCGGCAATCCCGGATATGACGCGATCATCCAGGCGATGACCGGCATGATCGCCGCGACCGGCTCGCCACAGAGCGGACCGATGCGGATCGGCGTGCCGCTGGTCGACATCACCACCGGACTCTATGCCGCGATCGGCATCCTGATGGCGCTGTCGGAACGGCAGCGCTCCGGCCTCGGTCAGTTCCTCGAGGTCACGCTGTATGAGACCGGCCTCGCGATCATGCATCCGCATACCGCAAACTACTTCATGCACGGCAAGCCGCCGTCGCTGACCGGCAACGAGCATCCGAACCTCGTTCCCTATGCGATCTTCCCGACCAAGACCGACGATATCTTCATCGGCGTCGGCAATGACGGCACCTTCCGCAAGCTCGCCAAGGAAATCGGCCGGCCGGAACTCGGCACCGATCCGCGCTTCGCCCGCAACAAGGATCGCGTCGCCAATCGCGAGGCGCTGCGCACCGAGCTTGCCGCCGTCTTCAGCCAATTCGAGGCGGAGCCGCTGTGCAACCGGCTGCTCGCAGCCGGCCTGCCGGCGGGACCCGTGCAGAAGATCGACCAGGCGCTGACCAATCCGCACACGATCTATCGCGGCGATGTCATCGAGAAGGACTGGTACAAGGGCGTCGCGTCGCCGATCCGGCTTGAACGCACCAAGCCGAGCCTGCGCTCCACCCCGCCGAAGTTCAGCCAGCATGCCCAGGAGGTGCTGACCGAGTTCGGCTACACGCCGAGCGAGATCGAGGCGCTGCTGTCCCAGGGCACGGTGTGCGCCGAGCGCAAGCGGTGAAGCGCCATCAACCTATCCTCTCCCAACGCGAGCGTCGCCTGGGGCATCGCCCGGGCGCCGCGCCGTGTCGCACAACTCGCGGCGTTCCGCCGCAAAGCCGCGACGAACGCGCTTTCCGCTGACGGTCCAACCGGTTATACATTCACGAAACTGTCATCTCGCGCTGCTACGGCCGCGACGCCGATGACGTTCCATGGGAGGTATTTTTTAATGTCACTTCGACAATTCTGGACCGCCGCCGCTGCGGCAGCCACGCTGGTCCTTGGCGCCGCCGCACCCGCACATGCGGTGACGGAGATTCAGTGGTGGCACGCGATGACCGGCGCCAACAACGACGTCATCGTCAAGCTCGCCAACGATTTCAACGCCTCGCAGACCGACTACAAGGTCGTTCCGACCTACAAGGGCAACTACGCCGACACGATGAATGCCGGCATCGCCGCGTTCCGCGCCGGCAATGCGCCGCATATCATGCAGGTGTTCGAGGTCGGCACCGCCACGATGATGGCCGCCACCGGCGCCGTGAAGCCGGTCTACAAGCTGATGCAGGACGCCGGCGAGAAGTTCGATCCCAAGAGCTACCTGCCGGCCATCACCGGCTACTATTCGACCTCGAAGGGCGAAATGCTGTCCTTCCCCTTCAACTCGTCCTCCACCGTCATGTGGGTCAATCTCGATGAGCTGAAGAAGGTCAACGCCGAGATCCCGAAGACCTGGCCCGAACTGTTCGAGACCGCCAAGAAGCTCCATGCGGCCGGCCACCCGACCTGCGGCTTCTCCGGCTCGTGGGTCACCTGGGTCAATCTCGAGCAGCTCTCCGCCTGGCACAACGTGCCGCTCGCCAGCAAGGCGAACGGTCTCGACGGCTTCGACACCGTGCTGGAGTTCAACGGTCCGCTGCAGGTCAAGCATCTCGAAAACCTGGTCGAGCTGCAGAAGGACAAGACCTACGACTATGCCGGCCGCACCAACACCGGCGAGGGCCGCTTCACCTCGGGCGAATGCCCGATCTACCTGACCTCGTCGGCGTTCTTCGGCAACGTCAAGGCGCAGGCGAAGTTCGCCTTCACCGCCGCGCCGATGCCGTATTACCCCGACGTGAAGGGCGCGCCGCAGAACTCGATCATCGGCGGCGCTTCGCTCTGGGTGATGGGCGGCAAGAGCGCGGACGAATACAAGGGCGTGGCGAAGTTCCTGACCTTCCTCTCGGACACCGATCGTCAGGTCTACATCCACAAGGCCTCGGGTTATCTGCCGATCACCAAGGCGGCCTATGCCAAGGCCAAGGCCGAGGGCTTCTACAAGGATCAGCCCTATCTGGAGACGCCGCTGCTCGAATTGACCAACAAGGAGCCGACCGAGAATTCCCGCGGCCTGCGCCTGGGCAACATGGTGCAGCTGCGTGATGTCTGGTCGGAGGAGATCGAGCAGGCTCTGGCCGGCAAGAAGACCGCCAAGCAGGCGCTGGACGCCGCCGTCGAACGCGGCAACCAGATGCTGCGCCAGTTCGAAAAGACGGCCGTGAAGTGAGGCCAAGAGCCGGCAGGCCACCCGCGGCCTGCCGGCTCGCCGACCGACCATGCAGAAGAACGCCATCTTCCAGTCAAAGCTGCTGCCGTTCGTGCTGGTCGCTCCCCAGCTCGCGATCGTGCTGATCTTCTTCTATTGGCCCGCGATCCAGGCCGTCATCCAGTCGTTCCTGCTGCAGGACGCGTTCGGCCTGTCCACGAGCTTCGTCTGGTTCGAGAACTACGCCGACCTGCTCAGCCAGCCGGACTATTTCGAGGCCATTCTCCGGACCTTCGGCTTCTCCTTCGCCATCGCATTCTCGTCGCTGTCGGTCGCGCTGCTGCTCGCCGTCATGGCCGACAAGCCGCTGCGCGGCGTCACGCTGTACAGGACGCTGCTGATCTGGCCCTATGCCGTGGCGCCGCCGGTGGTGGGCGTGCTCTGGATCTTCATGCTGCACCCGTCGCTCGGCGTGATCTCGCGCTACCTGCGCGCGATGGGCATCGACTGGAATCCGCTGCTCGACGGCGACCAGGCGGCGTTGCAGATCATCCTCGCCGCCGCCTGGAAGCAGATCTCCTACAACTTCCTGTTCTTCCTCGCGGGGCTGCAGAGCATCCCCAAGAGCGTGCTCGAGGCCGCCGCGATCGACGGCGCGCGGCCGATGCGGCGGTTCTGGACCGTGACCTTCCCGCTGCTGTCGCCGACCATCTTCTTCCTGCTGGTGATCAACATCGTCTACGCCTTCTTCGAGACGTTCGGCATCATCGACACGATGACCCGCGGCGGTCCTGGCAAGTCCACCGAGACGCTTGTCTACAAGGTCTATACCGATGGCCTGCTCGGCGGCAATCTCGGCTCGTCGGCCGCACAATCCGTCGTTCTGATGGTCATCGTCATCGCGCTGACGGCGATCCAATTCCGCTTCGTCGAGCGTAAGGTGACCTACTGATGGTCGAGCAAGAAGGCATTCGACGCTACGTCGCGCATGTCATCCTGTGGATCGGAATCGCGATCGTCGCGTTCCCGGTGTATCTCGCATTCGTCGCCTCGACGCAGGACAATGCGGTGATCGCCAACGGGCAGATGTCGCTGCTGCCTGGCGGGCACTTCCTGTCGACCTACTATCAGACGATCTTCGTCGGCACGAGCGGCTCGACCCGCGAGCCGGTGGCGACCATGCTTTTGAACTCGCTGGTCATGGCGCTCTCGATCGCCGTCGGCAAGATCGCGATCTCGATCATCTCGGCCTATGCGGTCGTCTACTTCCGCTTCCCGTTCCGCATGCCGATCTTCTGGCTCATCTTCATCACCCTCATGCTGCCGGTCGAGGTGCGCATCTATCCGACCTACAAGATCGTCGCCGACCTCCACATGCTCGACAGTTATGCGGGGCTCGCGCTGCCGCTGATCGCGTCCGCCACCGCCACGCTGCTGTTCCGCCAGTTCTTCATGACCGTGCCGGACGAGCTGCTGGAGGCGTCCCGCATCGACGGCGCCGGGCCGTTCCGCTTCTTCTGGGACACCCTGCTGCCGCTGTCGCGCACCAACATGGCGGCGCTGTTCGTGATCCTGTTCATCCTCGGCTGGAATCAATATCTGTGGCCGCTGCTGATCACGACGCGCGACGACATGCAGACCATCCAGATCGGCATCCGCAAGATGATCACGACGACCGACGCGCTGACGGAGTGGCCGATCGTGATGGCGACCGCGGTGCTCGCGATGCTGCCGCCGGTGTTCGTCGTCGTCGTCATGCAGCGCCTGTTCGTCAAGGGGCTGGTGGAGACCGAAAAGTGACGAGGGAGCGAACAGCGACTGGCGAGCGGCGAATAGGGATGTTCGCCCGACGGCTCGATTCGTCCCCTTCCATATTCGCCACTCCCCCTTCGCTATTCGCTAGGTAACTCATGGCCAACGTCACCCTCCGCAACGTCCGCAAGGTCTACCAGGGCGGCTTCGAAGCCATCAAAGGCGTCGACGTCGATGTCGGCGACGGTCAGTTCTGCGTGCTGGTCGGGCCGTCGGGCTGCGGCAAATCCACCCTGCTGCGGATGGTCGCGGGGCTCGAGACCATCACCTCGGGCGAGATCGACATCGGCGGCCGCATCGTCAATGCGATCGAGCCTGCCGATCGCGATATCGCGATGGTGTTCCAGAACTACGCGCTCTACCCGCACATGACCGTCTACAACAACATGGCCTACGGCCTGCGCAATCGCGGCATGGCCGAGAAGGAGATCAGGACGCGCGTCGAGGACGCCGCTCGCATCCTCGAGCTCGGCAGCATGCTCGAGCGGAAGCCGCGACAACTGTCCGGCGGTCAGCGCCAGCGCGTGGCGATGGGCCGCGCCATCGTGCGCCAGCCCAAGGTGTTCCTGTTCGACGAGCCGCTGTCCAACCTCGATGCCAAGCTGCGCATCGCGATGCGCGTCGAGATCCGCAAGCTGCAGCGCCGGCTCAACACCACCGCGATCTACGTCACCCACGACCAGCTCGAGGCGATGACGCTCGCCGACATCCTGGTGGTGATGAACGGCGGCAAGGTGGAGCAGATCGGCAATCCGCTCGACATCTATCAGAAGCCCGCGACCACCTTCGTCGCGTCCTTCATCGGCGCACCGCCGATGAACCTGATGCCGACCGATGGCGTGCGCGCCCAGTTGCACGGCGCCGACGCGGTTCCCGCAGAGGCGGGCCAGCTCGGCATCCGGCCTGAGGATTTCCAGCTCGGCGACACCGTTCCGGCGGGCGGGATCGGGCTCGACCTCCGCGTCGAGGCGATCGAGCACGTCGGCGCCGAAACCTATGTCTACGGCGCGCGCCAGGATGCCGGCAGCGACGACCGGCTCAGCGCGACCGCCAACGACATCATCGTGCGGCTGCCGGGCACCGCCGCGCCGGAGATCGGCGCGCGGATCCGCGCCGTGGCGCCGCGGGCCAAGCTGCATCTGTTCTCGGCCGACGGCCGGCAGCGGCTGTCCGTCTAAACCCTTCCACAGACAGGCCGTTCCGGCACATTCGGGGTGCTTGAACCCGTCCCGGATCGTGCCCATATTGCTGCTCAAGGGGTGCCGTCAGGGCCCTGATACATCAAAGTCGCTTCGAGAGGACTTTGTAAACCATGTCTCGTGTTCCTTCGCTCTCCAGTCCGTTCCTGCTGGGCTTCGACGAGATCGAGCGCGTGCTCGACCGCGTCGTCAAAGGTGCCGACGGTTATCCGCCCTACAATATCGAGCGGTTCGAACGCGCCAATGGCCAGCCCGAGCGTCTGCGGATCACGCTGGCGGTGGCGGGTTTCACCCGCGACCAACTCGATGTCACCATTGAGGAAAACCAGCTCGTCATCCGCGGCCGACAGCAGGACGACAAGACCAGGCAATACATTCATCGCGGCATCGCCGCGCGCCACTTCCAGCGCACCTTCGTGCTGGCGGAGGGAATGCATGTGCTCGGTGCGGACCTGAAGAACGGGTTGTTGTCGGTCGATCTGGCCAGGCCGGAGCCTGAGCGGATCGTTAAGACAATAGCGATCAATGAACACGAATAATGGTTTGATGGAACGAGTAGCGGACTCGACCGCTTGAGTCTCAGAAGGAGTCGAGACCATGACTGAAGGTAATGTTGCGTCGGAATCCCCCGTCTCCCTGGAGTCGCTGGCAACCTTGGGCGAGGGCCACATTGCTTATGTGAAGCAGATCCGCTCCGAGGACGTGCCGGGACTGTTTCCGCAGGCACCGCACATCGCGCCGGGACTGAAGCTGTTCGCCTTGCATGCCGCCGACGGCACGCCGATCATGCTCACCGACAGCCGCGAAGCAGCGATTGCGAATGCGTGGAGCCACGAACTCCAGGCCGTGAGCGTCCACTGACGCAAAGGCCGAGCCGCAGCGCTTGCAGCTTCTCGTGAGCCGCAATGCTCATGAGGAGCATGCGGCTCACGGACTGACACGAGGGCGGTCCCCGGAAACAGGGACGGCCCTTTTTCCTGCCCGGAACGATCGGCGCGCATGACCTTGCTGACGATACCCATGAGCGCGGCCGGGTTGCGTGCAGATCCTGCGCTCGCCGACGCACTGCTCGCGCTCAACAATGCGCATGCCTCCGAGCTGTCGTGGCTCACGCCCGAAACGCTCATGCAATTGCTCGATCAGGCCTGGAGCGCCCGGCGGGTTGGTCGGGCCGATGCGCTGGTGATCGCGCTGGATCACGCCGCCGCCTATGACAATCCGAATCACCGCTGGTTCCGCGCGCGCTACGATCGGTTCGTCTATGTCGACCGCATCGTGGTGGCGCCGGCCGCCCGCGGCCGGGGCCTGGCGCGGCAGCTCTATGAGGAGCTGATCCGGGAGGCGACCGCGGCGGGCCACGACCGCATCGTCTGCGAGGTCAATCTGGATCCGCCCAATCCGCGATCGGACGCGTTTCATGCTGCGCTCGGCTTCGCACCGCTGGCGACGGCCGGCATCCATGGCGGTGCCAAGACGGTGCGCTACATGGCGAGATCGTTGCGATAGCCGGCGAAGGACGATGCGGCTGCCGAAAGTGCTCTTGAGAAATTTGTTTCCGTCGATGTCCGGAACGGTCGATTTGACAGCCAGATACAATCCGGCCGGGTTTAAGGCGAAGGTGTCCAATCCTTAAGTTGTCCCTGTTGCGGCACGCGCTAGTCCGAGGTGTGGCGAGCATGTGTAGGGACGGCAAATGCATGGATCACGGCTTGATGCAGGCGTCTTTCGAGAGCTTGCACTCGGGACCCTGCCCAACCGGCACGTATTTCTGGACAGTCCGCCGCCGGGACCCAGCCCTTACTACGTCATCTGCAACAGCGTGCCGAAAGCAGGGACGTACCTGCTGGTCGAACTCGTCAGAGCGCTGGGCGGTCACGTCGATGTCGGCTATCACACCTACACGTCATCGATCAGCAAGCTGAAGCCGGACGGTTCGCTCGACTACGGACGCGCGCTTCCGGCCCCGCTCTGGGCGTCGGCCCTGCGCTCCGGCTACTCCTGCGCCTCGCACACCGAGTACTGTCCGTATCTCGAGCAATATCTCCTGGGCAGACCGGAACACAAGATGCTGTTCATCGTCCGCGACCCCCGCGACATCGTCGTGAGCTGGGTCGACTTCGTCTACCACTCGGCGGCCTACCCGAAGATGCGGAAGTGGAACGCCTATCTGCGGGCGGCCGGATCGGCCGCTCACCCTGATGACGCCTCCCGAATCACATCGACCCTCCTCTCGCTGCCCGGATCGGGCATCAAGAAGTTCATGAGCTGGCTGGACTCGCCGGCCTGCCTGACCGTGAGGTTCGAAGAGCTCTATGCAGAGCTCGCGGCCGACGATGCGGCGCGGTCGTCGTTTCCCGTCCTTCACGGCATCTGCGACTACCTGGGGCTACCGCGCAAGACGGCCGCGGAGCTCGACGTGCTCGGCCGCGGTCTGACGTCGTCAGGACGGGGCCGGAAGGTCGGCATCTACAAGGAGCGAATGCTGCCGCATCATTTCGACCTGCTCCGCAGCGAGGCCTTCCAGGAGCTCGTCGTCGAGTTCGGCTACGAGCCGACGCCGTTGCACACACCCGCGCGGACGAACGGGTTCGGTGCCGCGCGGAGGCTCGCCAGCAGGCTTTCTCGGTCCTTGCAGGGC
Source organism: Bradyrhizobium oligotrophicum (assembly GCA_050641875.1). Lineage (GTDB taxonomy): Bacteria > Pseudomonadota > Alphaproteobacteria > Rhizobiales > Xanthobacteraceae > Bradyrhizobium > Bradyrhizobium oligotrophicum_B. The sequence continues at coordinate 2,238,621 of CP192619.1, read as the reverse complement.
GGCGTGATCCGACGTCAGGCCGCGGAAGCCGGCGGCAGGGCCAGCACCGAATAGATCGCCTGGGCGTCGCGCGAGGCACGGAGCTTCTTGGCGACATCCTGGTCGCGGAGCAGCCGGGCGATCCGCGCCAGGGCCTTCAGATGGTCGGCACCGGCGCCTTCCGGCGCCAGCAGCAGGAACACCAGATCGACCGGCTGGCCGTCCATGGCCTCGAAATCGATCGGCCGCTCCAGCCGGGCGAACAGGCCGAACAGCTTCTCCAGCTTCGGCAGCTTGCCGTGGGGGATGGCGACACCATACCCGACCGCCGTGGTTCCGAGCTTCTCCCGCTGCAGCAGCACTTCGAACACGTTGCGCTCGTTCTGCCCGGTCAGCGCAGCCGCGCGGGCCGCAAGCTCCTGCAGCGCCTGCTTCTTACTGATGACCTTCAAAGCCGGCACGATCGCCTCGGGTGCGACCAGATCGGTAATCGGCATAGGGCGTTCCGAGGTGATTGAACCGTCAGGGTGCGAAATAGGTCGGGACAGACCGGCGTCAAGAAGCTGAGGCGGCAGGCGGGCTTAACCCGTGTCCGATGGGTGGGGCTTCTACCCCAACGCAACGGCCGTGCCAACACCCGCAAGCGTGTTCCCGCAGCCTATCCTTAAAGATCGCCGGAGCGTGGCGGCCTGAAGGCGCCAGCGCCCCAACCGCTTGATCGCATCCCTTCATTGCCGTGGCGTGACGTCGCAACCGGTCCGCCAACCGACTGATCGGGAACCGGTTTTCGCGCCGCCGGAGATCCTTAGAACGTCTCCGCGTGACTACGGTTTCACCGCCGGCGGATCGACCCAGCCGATATTGCCGTCGGCGCGGCGATAGATGATGTTCACCCGGCCGCTGGAGCCGTGCTGAAACACCATGCAGGGCGCCCCCGAAGATCCAGCTCCATGACGGCTTCCGACACCGACAGCCGCTTCAGCGCCGTGGTGTTCTCGGCAATGATCACCGGGCTGTAGCCGGTGATCTCCTCGTCGCCCTCGGCCGGCGCCTCGATCACGTAGCTCGGCGCATCCAGCACCGCGCCGTCGAGATTGGCGAGCGCCGCATTGGCGGCATGTGATTTGCGCCCCGAGCGGTCCTTCAGCCGGCTCTTGTAGCGGCGCAGGCGCTTCTCGATCATCAGGAGCGCCTGGTCGGCGCTGGCATAGGCATCCGGCGCGTTTGATTCGGCCTCGAGCGTGATGCCCGAATCGAGGTGCAGCGCGCAATCGGTCTTGAACCCGAAACCGTCCTTGGAGAGCGTGACATGGCCGGAATAGTTGCCGTCGAAGTATTTTCGCAAGACTTCGTCGGTGCGTTCGCTGACGCGCCCACGCAGCGCCTCGCTGACGCTGATGCTCTTTCCGGAAATCCGCAGGGTCATGTGTCGCCTCGATTCATGTGAACCAAGTGTGACACTAAGCCTATTTGGTTAAGGCGCAATCGCGGGGCACGGTCAAACTGACGCGGTATCCCGGGTGCGGTCGGCGCTGGCGGGGGCCGACAGGGCATGCGCCAGCATGCTCTGCTTGTCGCGGCGGCGCTGCACCGAGGACGGGATCCGCATCGCCTCCCGGTATTTCGCGACCGTGCGGCGGGCGATGTCGATGCCGGCGGTCCGCAGCTTCTCGACGATGGTGTCGTCGGAGAGAATTGCGGAGGGATCTTCCGCATCGATCAGCTGCTTGATGTGGTGGCGCACGGCTTCCGCCGAGTGCGCCTCGCCGCCATCGGCCGATGCGATCGAGGCGGTGAAGAAATATTTCAGCTCGAACGTGCCGCGATTGGTCGCCATGTATTTGTTGGCGGTGACGCGCGACACCGTCGATTCGTGCATCTGGATCGCATCCGCAACGGCCTTCAAGTTGAGCGGCCGCAGATGCGCGACACCGTGGGTGAAGAAGCCGTCCTGCTGGCGCACGATCTCGGTCGCGACCTTCAGGATCGTGCGGGCGCGCTGATCGAGCGCGCGCACCAGCCACGTCGCGTTCTGCAGGCAGTCGGTGAAATAGGACTTGTCGCCGTCCTTGCGGATCGTCTTCGACAGCTCGGAGTAATAATGCTGGTTCACCAGGACGCGCGGCAGCGTGTCGCTGTTGAGCTCGACCAGCCAGCCGCCATCGGGACCCGGGCGGACGTAGACGTCGGGCACCATGGTCTGTGTGCGCGTGGTGCCGAACTTCAGCCCCGGCTTCGGATCGAGCCTGCGGATCTCGCCGATCATGTCGACGAGGTCCTCGTCGTCGACGCCGCACAGCTTGCGAAGAGCAACGAAATCGCGCTTGGCCAGAAGATCGAGATGCTCGACGAGAGCCTGCATCGCGGGATCGTAGCGGTCGAGCTCGCGCAGCTGGATCGCGAGACATTCGCTCAAATTGCGGGCGCAGATGCCGGGCGGATCGAAGGTCTGCAGCACGCCGAGCACCGCATCGACGTCGGCCTGCTCGGCGCCGAGCCGGTCGGCGGCCTGGCCGAGATCGGCGGGCAGATAGCCGGCCTCGTCGACGAGATCGATCAGATACTGGCCGATCATGCGGTCGGCCGGCGCGGTGAAGGCCACCGCCGCCTGCTCGGCGAGATGATCCGACAGCGTGGTCTCGGCGGCGACGAAGGCCTCGAGATTGTAGTCCTCGTCGCCGGAGGCGCCGCCGCCCCATTCGGTGTAGGTGGTCGGAGCGGCATCCTGCGCATTGCGCGCGGCGGCCTCCGCCGGCTCCTCGGAGAACACGTTGTCGAGCCCGGTGTCGAGCGTTTGTTCGATCTCCGTACGGGTGCCGAGATCGCGGCTCATCCAGTCGTCCTGGGCGCCCTCGAAGCTCTCGCCGCCGCTCGCGCCCTCGCCGAAATCGTCGCCGCTGGCCTCGCCACCTTCAGAGAACTCGGCGCGCTCGGACATCTGCTGCTCGCCGGCGACCGGCGCTTCCGGGCCGTCGCTCGCGCGCTCCAGCAGCGGATTGCGCTCCAGCTCCTCTTCGACGAACGTGGAGAGGTCGAGATTGGACAGTTGCAGCAGCTTGATCGCCTGCATCAGCTGCGGCGTCATCACCAGCGACTGTGACTGGCGGAATTCTAGTCTCTGCGTCAACGCCATGGGAGCAAGAACATTCCCTTACTGGTCCAATTCTTGCTTATCCTAATCTGCGCGCGATGTACACGGCTTGACGAATAAGAAAAACGGAGTATGGCGCGCGCGGAAGACGCAGTTACCGGCCCGCGAGGACATGCTGGAAACAGCGTTGATCGTAGTGGTTCCGCCCGATGTCGCGGTCGCGACAAAAGCCTGCGAATACCACGTCGGCAATCCTACAACCGGAATTCCTCACCGAGATACAGCCGGCGCACGTCGGGATCGGCGACGATCTCCTCCGGGCTGCCTTCGGTGAGAATCTGCCCGGCATAGACGATGTAGGCGCGGTCGGTGAGGCCGAGCGTCTCGCGGACGTTATGGTCGGTGATGAGCACGCCGATGCCGCGGTTGGTGAGATGGCGCACCAGTTGCTGAATGTCGCCGACCGCGATCGGATCGATGCCGGCGAACGGCTCGTCGAGCAGCATGTAGTTCGGGCGCGTCGCCAGCGCGCGCGCGATCTCGACGCGGCGGCGCTCGCCGCCGGACAGCGCGATCGACGGCGACTTGCGCAGCCGCGTGATGGTGAATTCCTCCAGCAGCGCGTCGAGCTCGCGCTCGCGCTTCTTGCGCGAGGGTTCGACCACTTCGAGCACGGCGCGGATGTTCTGCTCGACGGTGAGGCCGCGGAAGATCGAGGCCTCCTGCGGCAGGTAGCCGATGCCGAGCCGCGCGCGCTGATACATCGGCAGCCGCGTCACGTCATGGCCATCGAGCTCGATGGCGCCGCGATCGGCCTTGATCAGGCCGGTGATCATGTAGAACACGGTGGTCTTGCCGGCGCCGTTCGGCCCGAGCAGGCCGACGGCCTCGCCGCGGCGGACATAGATCGAGACGCCGCGCACGACCTGGCGGCTGCCAAAGCTCTTCTCGATCGAATGCACGGCAAGAAAGCCCGGCCGGCGCAGCAGTTGCGGGGCGCCCGCCGCGCCATTGTTGCGCGGCTTGGCGGGCATCGGCTGCGAGGCCGGCCGCTTGCGCTGGATCTGCTCGGTGTTCTGCGGCGAGCGCGGATTGATGCGCGGCACCGTTTCATCGCGCACGGAGTCGGCGAGCGCGGCGAGCGGATCATCGCTGTAGGAATTGCCGAACGGGTCGTCCATGGCCGTGATGTCGTCGCGCCGGCGCGAGGAACCTCGCTGGCCGCGCTTGGCGGGACGCCCACGAAACATGCCGAGTAGATCCACCATCCCCGCTTCGCTTACGCCCTTCGAGGCTGCCCGTCACCGACCGCAGCGCTGGCTCGCCCGCTCACCGCGAGCGAACGCATCTCACCTCTCTCGCGGATCACAGGGAGCGCGAGGCCGGCCAAAGCGCGGGAGGCCGCGCTCCGGAGTTCGTCATCTGACGGCGAAGTCGCGGTCGCCGCACAGGCGACCGATCGCAAGATCGCAATCGTGTCCGGCATCACTCTTTCGCAGCCATGCAACGGGCTCCACGGCATCCCGCTGCGCCGGTCCTGCGACAGAACCGCCCGCCCGCTAGATAGAGGCAGCGGCGCCGCGGTTCAACTGGGCCGCCGGCGTTTTGCTAAATAATTGAAGTCACTTCGATTTGCCTGGACCGAGCTGCAGCGGCCCGGCGCTGCCCGGAGCCGAGGCCGTCGACGGACCGCAGCCGCCGCCCGCGCCGGCGCCCGCCTGCGGCAGCAGCACCTGCACGCCGCGCCCGCTGTCGGATTCGACCCGCGACACGCCGGTGGTCATGTCCACCGTCAGCCGGTCGCCGCGCATCACGTTCTTGCACTGGGTCAGCACCACGCCGCCCTGCATCGAGATCATGTTGGTCTTGGTGTCGTAGACCGCGGTCTCGCCGGTCACGACCTGGTCCTTCTGGGTCACCTTGACGTCGCCGCGCGCCTCGAGACGGCGGATCGCCGAGCTGCCGTCCGGCCCCGGCGTCGCTGCCGGCGTGGCCTTGCTCGACTTGGCGCCGCCCGGCTGGGCGCCACCGTCGTAGAACACCACCAGCGACTTCGAGGTCATGGTGGTATCGCCCTGCACGACCTTGACGTTGCCGGTGAAGGTCGCCTCCTTCTTCTTGTCGCGCATCTCGAGCGCAGCGGCCTCGATCTGGATCGGCTGGTCGCGGTTCTGCGAAAATCCCTGCAGCGCGTTCGGCACCCCGGTAGTCGCACTCTGCGCCTGCAGCGGATCGGCGAAAGCGATCAGCGCCAGCGCACCGAACAAGGCGCCGCGCCGGACCGCGGCAATGAAACGATACGTCGTCATGAGCTCACTTCACGTTGCGGGCCGGACGGCCGGGATCGGCGCTCGCGGTCGTGGCCGGAGCGGCATTCATGTTGTCGAGGTTCATCATCACATTGCCCTCGAAGCGGATGACCTCGCCATTGTCGGTGATGCGCAGGCGGTCGGCGGACAGCGTACCGTTGGTGAGCTTGACGTCGACGCGCTCGTCCGAGCTCACGGTGCCCTTGGCCATGTCGACCGAGGCCCGGCTCAGCCGCGCCTCGTAGCCGGTCGACGTCGTCAGCAGGATGTCCTTCTTCAGCTCGAGCTGCTGCTGCTTGGTGTCGAACACGCCGGTATTCGCCTTCAAGTTCACCGTCGACTGATCCTCCATCAGCACCTTGGCGCGGAGGATGTTGAGTTCGACGTGATCGGGATCGGTGAGGTCCTGCACCGCGCTCCGGGCGACGAGATCATACGGCCGCTGGTCCGGCGTGAAGCCGGTGAGATGCGGCGTCTCCATCGTGATCTTGCGGCCGGAGATGACGAGGTTGCCGGTGAGATTGGGGGTATTGATTTCCATGTGGAACGGATTGAACAGCGCGATGCCGATCACGACCGCCATCGCCAGTCCGACCGCCGCCGGCACGGCGACCCGCAGCACGCGCACGAAACGGCTGTGGCGCGCCGCGACCGCGAAGCGCGCCTGCAGGGTGGGATCATAGGCGGGGTTGTGGACCGAGTTCACCAGGGCTCCGACGGACACGGGATGCGCGCGAAACAGCAGCCATCCTACCATGGGGGCCCTGCCATTGCAGCCTGGAACTGGCGCGAAATCGCGACGCAGGAGCCTCGCGATCATTACCAGAGATTAATGATCGTGAACGCGTCTGCGATTCGCCCCCTTCAGGAATGCGCGAAGATGTCCTCGGCCTCGAATCCGCCCAGATCGAGCGTCGCCCGGTGCGGCAGGAAGGCGAAGCAGGCCTGCGCCAACGCCAGCCGCCCTTCGCGCGCAAGCATCACGTCGAGCTTCTCGCGCAGCGCATGCAGGTGCAGCACGTCCGAGGCGGCATAGGCGAGCTGGGGCTCGCTGAGCTGCTCGGCGCCCCAGTCGCTCGACTGCTGCTGCTTGGAGAGATCGACATTGAGCAGCTCGCGCACGAGATCCTTGAGGCCGTGGCGGTCGGTATAGGTGCGCGCCAGCCGCGAGGGCGATCTTGGTGCAATAGACCGGCTGCGGCATCACGCCGAAGGTATGAAACAGCGTCGCGACGTCGAAACGCGCGAAGTGGAAGATCTTTGTGATGGCGGGGTTGCCGAGCAGCGCCTTCAGGTTCGGCGCGTCGGTGTGCCCCTTGGGGATCTGCACCACGTCGGCCGAGCCGTCGCCGGGTGACAGCTGCACCACGCACAGCCGGTCGCGGTGCGGATTGAGCCCCATCGTCTCGGTGTCGATCGCGACCGACGAGGTGTAGCGGGAAAGATCGGGCAGGTCGCCGCGGTGCAGGCGTACGGTCATGGCTCTCAAAACCTCGGTCGAATCGAAATCGGATGCGACGGGCCGGAGCAACGCCGCGGGAAGCGCTCGGGAACCGGCTGTAGCCCAGCGCTGGTAACCAACCGGCAAACGCGCCGGGCCGGTCCGGAGATCAGCCGTGGGAATGCCAGCCCCGCCGCCCGGGCGCAAGGGCCGGACTGGAGCCAGGTGATCGCATCTGAGGTGACGCCGGCAATGTCTCCGCGGCCGTTCGAGGCGGCGCCCTCATCATTGAGGCGGTCGACCCCGCTGGTTGCATCGCGCCAGATCGCACCCCATCGATCGATGCAACTCTTGTATTGATCGATGCCGCCTTTGGCTTGGACAGAAAATGCCACTGGCCCTACGCGTGATATTGTCGCATGACTTCGCAACTGAAGTGCAGCGACCCAAGGCGGCCTGCAGCATCTGCCCAACAAAGACATAATCAATTGAGGAGGAAGCCCAGATGAAGGCACTTACAGGTATCATTGCGGCCGCCGTGCTGGCGGTCTCGTCGCCCTTGGCGACCGCGCGCGATTTCCGCTCCGCCGACGTGCACCCCGCCGATTATCCGACCGTCGAAGCTGTCAAGTTCATGGGCAAGCAGCTCGCAGCCGCGAGCGGCGGCAAGCTCGGCGTAAAGGTGTTTCCGAACGGCGCCCTCGGCTCCGAGAAGGACACGATCGAGCAGCTCAAGATCGGCGCGCTCGACATGATGCGGATCAACTCGTCGCCGCTCAACAATTTCGTGCCCGAGACCGTCGCGCTGTGCCTGCCTTTCGTCTTCCGCGACACGCAGCACATGCGCACCGTGCTCGACGGGCCGATCGGCGACGAGATCCTGGCCGCCATGGAGCCCGCCGGCCTGATCGGCCTCGCCTATTATGACAGCGGCGCGCGCTCGATCTATACGGTCAAGGCGCCGGTCAAGTCGCTCGCCGACCTCAAGGGCCTCAAGATCCGCGTCCAGCAGTCCGACCTCTGGGTCGGCATGATCCAGAGCCTCGGCGCCAATCCGACCCCGATGCCCTATGGCGAGGTCTACACCGCGCTCAAGACCGGCCTGGTCGACGCCGCCGAGAACAACTGGCCGTCCTACGAATCCTCACGCCACTTCGAGGCAGCCAAGTTCTACAATGTCACCGAGCACTCGCTGGCTCCCGAGGTCCTCGTGATGTCCAAGAAGGTCTGGGACACCTTGAGCAAGGAGGATCAGGCGATGATCCGCAAGGCGGCCAAGGAGTCGGTGCCGGTCATGCGCAAGCTCTGGGATGAGCGCGAGCAGACCTCCCGCAAGGCGGTCGAGGCCGCCGGCGTCCAGGTCGTGACGATCGCCAACAAGCAGGAATTCGTCGACGCGATGAAGCCGGTCTATCAGAAGTTCGCCGGCGACGAGAAGCTCTCGAGCCTCGTCAAGCGCATCCAGGATACGAAGTAAGAACCAAAAAGGCAGGGACCGGGTCCGGCGTCGCCGTGCGGCGATGTCGGACTTAAGGCCAGGGAGGGCGGAAATGACAGATCCTCATGTTGGAGACTACGAGCAGCAGGAGGGTCGACCATCGACCGGCCTGTTGTCACGGATCAACGCCGTCATCGCCCGCCTCGGCATGTATCTGTCCGTCGCCGGCCTGCTCGTCATCGTCACCATCGTGTTCTACCAGGTGTTCGGGCGTTACGTGCTCAACTCCAGCCCGACCTGGACCGAGAACCTGGCGCTGGTCCTGATCCTCTATGTCACCCTGATCGGCGCCGCCGTCGGCGTTCGCGACGCCGGCCATATCGGCATGGACAGTCTGCTGGTGATGCTGCCGGATCGCATGCGCGAGAAGATCGAGCTCGTCATCCACGTGCTGGTCGCCGTGTTCGGCGTCGCGATGGCCTACAACGGCTGGATCCTCGGCGCCTCCGTGGGCACCGTGAAGATCGCCAATCTCGGCCTGCCGGAAGTCGTCCGCTACGTGCCGCTGATCGCTTCGGGCATCCTGATCGTCATGTTTTCAATCGAGCACATCCTTGCTCTGCTGCGCGGTGAAGAGGTCGTCCCCTCATGGAACTGATCATTCTCGGCGTCACCTTCTTCGGCTTCCTGGTCCTCGGCGTTCCCGTTGCCTTCGCGATCGGCCTCTCGGCGATCTGCACCATTCTCTATGAAGGCCTGCCGGTCGCGGTCATCTTCCAGCAGATGATGTCGGGGATGAACATCTTCTCGTTTCTCGCCATCCCGTTCTTCGTCTTCAGCGGCGAGCTGATGCTGCATGGCGGCGTCGCCGACAAGATCGTGCAGCTTGCCAAGAATCTCGTCGGTCACATCCGCGGCGGCCTCGGCATGTCGAACGTCGTCGCCTGCACGCTGTTCGGCGGCGTCTCCGGCTCTCCGGTCGCCGACGTCTCGGCGATGGGCGCGGTGATGATCCCGATGATGAAGAAGGAAGGGTTCGACACCGACTACGCCGTCAACGTCACCACCCACGCTTCGCTGGTCGGCGCGCTGATGCCGACCAGCCACAACATGATCATCTATGCGCTCGCCGCCGGCGGCAAGGTGTCGATCGGCGCGCTGATCGCCGCGGGCCTGCTGCCGGCGCTGGTGCTGATGGTCTGCATGCTGGTCGCCGCCTACGCGGTCGCCGTGAAGCGCGGCTATCCCGCAGGCAAGTTTCCCGGCTGGGCGGAAGTCTTCCGCTCGTTCGCGGCGGCACTCCCTGGCCTCTTGATCGTCGGCATCATCCTGACGGGCATCCTGTCCGGCGTCTTCACGGCCACCGAATCCGCGGCCGTCGCGGTCACCTACACGATCCTGCTGACGTTCTTCATCTACCGCACGATGACCTTGTCGAACTTCCTGCGCGCCGCCGCCAAGGCGGTCAAGACCACCGGCGTGGTGCTGCTGCTGATCGGCGTCTCCACCATGTTCCAGTACCTGATGGGACTCTACGAAGTGGCCGACTTCGCCGGCGACCTGATGAGCAAGGTGTCGACGCAGCCCTGGATGATCTTCCTGCTGATCAACGTCATCCTGTTCCTGCTCGGCACCTTCATGGACATGGCGGCGACCATCCTGATCTGCACGCCCATCTTTCTGCCGATCGCGATGAAGGCCGGGATGGATCCGGTGCAGTTCGGCATGCTGATGCTGATCAACTGCGCGCTGGGCCTCAACACCCCGCCGGTCGGCACCACGCAGTTCGTCGGCTGCGCCATCGGCGGCATCTCGGTCGGCGCCGTCATGCGCACCATCCTGCCGTTCTACGGCGCGCTGATCGCCGCGCTGATGTTGGTGACCTACGTCCCCGCGTTCTCGCTCTGGCTGCCGCGGCTGCTGATGGGCTACAAGGGATAGCCGTGGTGGCGTTCGCCGGCCTTCAATAGCAAGCCTCGGCCGGCGAGGCGCGGCCTGCTCACGGTGACCGCAACTTCGATCGGCATCCCTTTCGATGTCTCGCTCAGGGGTCTCCGCCGTCATTGCGAGGAGCGAAGCGACGAAGCAATCCAGAGTCACGCTCGTAGCTCTGGGTTGCTTCGCTTCGCTCGCAATGACGGTGGAGTTGCCAGCTTGCCCCATCCACAGACTGCTCGTCTGCCGCTACGTCGCTGGCGCTCACTTCACGCAGGAGCGCGCGACGATGCCGATCTTGCGGCGGTCGCCGGCGAGGTCGAACTGCAGCCCCATCACCATCTCGGCTTCGACCTTGCCGAGCCCGTCATAGGAGAGCTCGATGCGCTTGGCCGCCTGCAGGTCGGCCATGGTCGCGCCGACGATCTGGACGGAAGTCTGTGGACCGAGCGGTGCAGCCTCCAGCGCGGCGAGCTTCAGCGGAAAGCTGCGTTTGCCGGCATCGCTGATCAGGTCGACCGAGCGGTCCTCCATGATACTGCGCATCGTCGGCTCGTACGTCTTGCCGTCAAATTTCCAGTTCGGAATCACCGCCAGGTAGACGTTGGCGGCGTCACCCCGGCAATACAGGCGATGGCGGAAGCTCGCGAAGCTGGTCCGGCTGACGATCTCGACATAGGCGCCGCCCGCGCCGAACGGCTCGATCGTCATCGGGCTGAAGCTGTCCTTGCTGGTGTCGATGCCGAGATCGACGATCTCCTGCCGTTTCAGCCAGTGGACCTCGCGTTCCCTGGTCTCCGCCGTGGCCATGGCGAGCAGCTTTGGATTGGCGTCCATGCGCAGGATGTAGTTGAGCAGCGTACCCATCAGCACCTGGTCGGCGCCGGCCGTGTTGCCGCCAACGGGATCAGGAAGCTGCTGCAGCCCGAGCTCGCCCTCCTTGGCGGCGCGCCGGACGCCGCCGAGGAAAGCCCAGACGCAGGCCGACGCGCAACGGCCCGGGTCCTGCCCGCCATCGGTGGTGTCGATGCGGCTGTCCTCGGGATCGAATTTGCCGGTGGTCTTGCCGATGGCCGTGTGCAGGTTCTTCTCGCGAATGATCTCACCGAGCCGCATCGCCGCCGAAACGTCGCCGCCGGGCGAGTTCAATACGATGTCGTATCCGCTCGATCCCTTGGCGAGAAACTGCCGAAATTGCTCGGGCGTATCCTTCTGTATGGTGCCTTCCGCTGCGATCCACGAACAGCCATTGCAATTGCCGCCATCGCCAGCGTGGAAGAACTTCATCGGCTTGGAGGCATCGTAGCTGAACATCTTCTCAGCCGCCGCGGGCGGCAGACGCAACACGGCGGCGGCGATCAGGACGAGTATGAGCAGGCCGAAAGCTCGGCGCCTGCGCCGAACGCGCGGAGTTCGCACGCACCCGCCGGTGATGATCGAAACAAGCGACATGGGGTGTGTCCGTGACGACGAACGAGACGAGGGACTAGGCCGCCAAGATCGAGAACAGAAGTCGGGCGGATCAGGTCGACGGCCGGTTGGAAAAAGGTGCGGACGAAACGCCCGGACACGGTCCCACCGATCGATGAAAGCCCGCACCCGAACGGGAGAATGCTACCGTCGACAATTCCAGATCGCAAGGGCGGCGCGCCGGCGACGTTCATCTCGCAACCATCGCACCCGCCACCACCAAGGACCGATGCTCGTTGTACGATGAGGACGTGACGATCCGTCCTGACGGCCGCGTCGTGCACGCGATGGATCTGGTGCCGCTGAAGAAGCCTGAGGTATCGAAGGACAAGTTCGACTATGACAAGGGTCTGAAGACGTCGCCGGGCGAAGACGAATTGCGTCCGCTGGCCCGGAACTGAACGCTGTCCATCGCGGCGTGCCGTGCCGGCGCCCACCGACGTCCATTCCGGGAATGAAAAGGAACGTGCAATGGCGGCGATCGGATTCATCGGTCTGGGTGTCATGGGCGAGCCGATGTGCCGCAATCTGGCGCGGAAGTCCGGCGCGACGGTGTACGGTTTCGATCGTGCGGACGCCCCTCTGGTGCGGCTCGCTGAGGTCGGCGTCAGGCGTGCCGCGTCGCTGGCGGAGCTGGCGCGGGAGGCCGATGTGATCTTCATGGCGTTGCCGAGCGGCAAGCATGTCCAGGCGGTCTGCGACGGCGATGACGGCCTGCTCCGTCACGTCGAGGCGCGTCACACCATCGTCGACCTCGGCACCTCGCCGGTGCAGGCCACCCGGGAGCTGGCCTCGCGCTTCGCGGCCAAGGACGCTGCCTTCGCCGATGCGCCGATCGCCCGCACCCGGCAGGCAGCCGAGGACGGCACGCTGAGCGTGATGGTGGGGGCGGATGCGCCGACATTCGAAAGGCTGCGGCCGCTGATCGCGATGTTTGCCACCGACATCACCCATTGCGGCGGCGTCGGCTCCGGCCAGGTCGTGAAGATCCTCAACAACATGGTGCTGATGCAGACCGTGGTCGCGCTCGGCGAGGCGCTGGAGACCGCCAAGCGTGCGGGCCTCGATCCCAAGCTGCTGTTCGAAACCCTTGCCAAGGGCTCGGCCGACAGCTTCGCGCTACGCAACCACGGCATGAAGGCGATGCTGCCCGACACATTCCCGGAGCGGGCGTTCTCGACCGAATATGCGCGCAAGGACATCAGCTATGCCCTCGATCTCGCCAAGTCCGTGCAGATCGATCTGCCGGGCGCGGAGCTTGCCGACCGACGGCTCGGCGAGGCGATCCAGGCAGGGTATGGCGATCTGTATTGGCCGGTGCTGGCGCGTATCATCGCTGCGTCACGCACGGAGTGATCTGTATATCGGGTTTTGTTGGTTTGCCCTGGACTGGCGCATTGGGGCTGTAATGGCTAGCTGAGAACGGCATTCCCTGTTGTCGCCAAGAAGCTCGCTGACGAAACGCGTTGGCGTGCGCCAATCCGGAACACGTAGGCGTCGACTGTGATGAGGCGCGCGGTACGTGCCGCCTGCCCATTCCGGATCATCACGCGACATTAGGCCCGTGTTCGCGCGCTCTCGGGAGGACGACACCAGAAGTAAGGCGAAAGCTGTGCACCGCATTCACGTCCTGATCCTGTACGCCAATGCAAATTGGTAGGTAAGATTGTTCGTAGGCCAGCTCGAGGCGTAGTCCTCGCCACCGTCATTGCGAGGAGCGCAGCAACGAAGCAATCCAGGGGCGACACCCGGAGCTCTGGATTGCTTCGCTGCGCTCGCAATGACGCCGGAGCTATCAGTATGGCCGCCATCCCCAAACTGCCCGTCGTGCCAGTCTGTCGCAGCATTTGGCCTTGTGTCGTCGGGCAAATCAGTCGCACATTTCCGCGCGTCCCTGCTGCCGCATGAGGGCGTGTCGCGACCGTCACGAGACGTTGGCAGTGGGATGCGATGGGCGTGTGTCGACGCAGCGTGACGTAGTTCGCGCGGACGAACGGCGATGCACGCACGGTCAAGTCGCGCGGTCCTGATATCCCGACGCTGATATCAACTCATGGCGGAGCCTCGCTCCGCGGGGGATGGTGGCCAGCAAGCCGGCGCACCAGGGAGAACGCGAAGCAGCCGTTAAAACCACTCGCGCAGGGAAGGCCGGGATGCTCCGGCACGTACCTGTGGTTCCTGCCGCCAGCATTTTCTTCCGCTGGCGGGCCATGGGTGCGACCGGCACCCGGCCTTCCCTGCGCCCTCATGATTTTCGAGGGCGAGACGATCAGCATGGCTCGGGCGCGGGATGCGTCGCGAGGCTGAGGATGCTCGCCCGCAAGCCGCGCATGATCAGGACGCTGGAAATGTCGACAAGCTGCGACGCACGCTCGGTCCACCCTCCCCTGGAGGGGGAGGGTCACCTCACGGAGAGCGAAGCGAGACGTGAGGTGGGGTGGGGGTGATCTCTCCACGAGCACCAGCGGTCGCGGAGAGATCACCCCACCCCGCTCGCCCGCTTCGCGGGTGATCGACCCTCCCCCTCCAGGGGAGGGCGGGAGCGCGCGGCACGCTACACGCGCCATAACAACTATCGGGAGCGGGATGATCAGAACGGCTTCGGAAAGACCGGCAAGCAGACGTGGTGCAACCCTGCGCGCACTTCAGCCGAGCCATCAGCTGCGACGTCGGTCCGCCCCCGAGGCGCGCCAGCGCGCTCGTCTGTCGGACATCTCTTGTGCGGGGGAGGTCACCACCAAAATGGTGCCCAGGAAAGGACTCGAACCTTCACGGCCGTTAAGCCACTGGCACCTGAAGCCAGCGCGTCTACCAATTCCGCCACCTGGGCATGTGGAGGCGGTGTGTACGGAGCGAACGGCGGCTTGTCAAACCGCAGAAGGCCCAAGATGACAATTTTTCTGAAGCCATGCGCAAAAACACGGCTCCCTTTTCCGCAGTGCGGACGATGGGCTATACAGCGGCGCAGGATGGCGGGCCGCGGGGTTGCGAGATCGCCGCTGACAGCTCTCTCGTCCGGGGCGGACCGACCGCCCGGCAATCCCAGGAATGATCCCATGGCAGCAAATCCGGCATCGAATCTGGACACCCTCGTTACCGTCTTCGGCGGCTCCGGCTTCGTCGGGCGCAACGTGGTCCGGGCGCTGGCCAAGCGCGACTACCGCATCCGGGTCGCGGTGCGCCGGCCGGAGCTGGCCGGCCACCTGCAGCCGCTCGGCCGGGTCGGCCAGATCCACGCCGTGCAGGCCAATCTGCGCTATCCCGACTCGGTCGCGGCCGCGCTGCGCGACAGCCACGTCGCGATCAACCTCGTCGGCGTCCTGACCGAGAGCGGCGCGCAGACCTTCGACGCCGTGCAGGCCGAGGGCGCCGCCACCGTGGCCAAGGCGGCAGCCGCCGCCGGCGCCCGCATGGTGCACGTCTCGGCGATTGGCGCCGACGCGGAGTCGGCATCGAGCTATGCCCGCGCCAAGGCGGCCGGCGAGGCCGCCGTGCTGGCCGCGGTGCCGGACGCCGTGATCATGCGCCCCTCGGTCGTGTTCGGCCCCGAGGACCAATTCACCAACCGCTTTGCGGGGCTCGCGCGGATCTCGCCGTTCCTGCCGCTGATCGGCGGTGGCGAGACGAAGATGCAGCCGGTCTATGTCGGCGACGTCGCCACCGCGGTGGCCGATGCGGTCGACGGCAAGGCGCAGGCCGGCGCGACCTACGAGCTCGGCGGACCGGAGGTGCTGAGCTTCCGGGAGATCCTCAAGATCATCCTCGACATCACCGACCGCGATCGCGTGCTGCTGCCGCTGCCGTTCGGGCTGGCGAAGCTCAAGGCGGCGTTCCTGCAGTTCGCGCCGGGACCGCTGAAGCTGACGCCGGACCAGGTCGAACTCTTGCGTCACGACAACGTGGTGTCGGAGGCGGCGAAGGCGGCCGGGCTGACCCTGCAGGGCCTCGGCATCACGCCGGACTCGCTCGAGGCGGTCGCCCCGCAATATCTCTGG
Source organism: Bradyrhizobium oligotrophicum (assembly GCA_050641875.1). Classification (GTDB taxonomy): domain Bacteria; phylum Pseudomonadota; class Alphaproteobacteria; order Rhizobiales; family Xanthobacteraceae; genus Bradyrhizobium; species Bradyrhizobium oligotrophicum_B. The sequence goes on along the minus strand of CP192619.1, from coordinate 2,222,963 downwards.
CGCTTCCGCCCCGCGGGCCAGTTCCAGCGCAAGAATGCGTGAGGGAGCACCAGCCTCTCCACGTCATTGCGAGAAGCGAAGCGACGAAGCAATCCAGAGTCCCGCCCACCAGCCTGGATTGCTTCGCTGACGCTCGCAATGACGGTGGTGAGAGCTGCGACTTAACTCACTTCCCCAGCGCCAGCGCGATCAGGCCGAGCGTGCCGACGATGACGCGCCACCAGGCGAACAGCACGAAGCCGTGGCGGGTGACGTAGCCGAGAAAGGCCTTCACCACGATCATCGCGGTGATGAAGGAGACGACGAAGCCGATCGCGATGAGGCCGAGGTGGTCGGACGTCATCTCGGCGCGGCTCTTGTAGAAGTCGTAGACGAAGGCGCCGACCATGGTCGGGATCGCCAGGAAGAAGGAGAACTCCGCGGCCGAGCGCTTGTCGCCGCCGAGCAGCATCGCCGCCACGATGGTGGCGCCGGAGCGCGACACGCCGGGGATCATGGCGAGGCACTGCGCGACGCCGATCCACAGATACATCATCAGCGGATAGCGCGTGGCGTCGTGCTCCCGCGGCTTGAGATCGATCTGATCGACCCACAGCAGGATGGCGCCGCCGACGATCAGCGAGAAGCACACGACCCAGGGATCGAACAGGAGCGCCTTGATGTACTTGCCGGCGATGAGGCCGATGATGACCGCGGGCAGGAAGGCGATCAGCACGCCGATGATGAAGCGGCGGTCGTCAGGGTTCGTCAGCGCGCCGATCGCGACGCGGTACAGCTTGAAGAAGTACAGCGCGACGATGGCGAGGATGGCGCCGAGCTGGATCAGGATCGCAAAGCTCTTCCAGAACCCCTCGTCGCCGAGCCCGAAAAAGCGCTCCGCCAGCAGCAGGTGGCCGGTCGAGGATACGGGAAGAAACTCGGTGACGCCTTCGACGATCCCGAGAATCACGGCCCGCAGCGTGTCTGACATCATTGATCGGATCCTGGATTGCCGGCAAAACGCCGCCCTTCTCGCCTATTCGGCCCCCGCCCGCAATTGCAAAAAGCGCTCGAACCGGCCACATCCGATGAATGAACGGGCGTGTGATCGGCCATGCGAATCAGGACGAGGCCATGCCGGACAGCGAATCGGGCGCGCTGATCGCTGTTCCCGAAAGCGTCGTTTCCCGCATGACGGCCCGCTGCCCTACTCTGCTTACACTTTCGCCGACCATGCGCTAATGGTCCGATTCGCGAGCGCAATCGCGCGCCGGTATCGGGACGAGGCATCGGTGCGAACCGATGGTTGATTGTTCGTTAAGCGCCGCAGCCGCACGATCGTCGAAAGGCTCCATGTACACGCTCTTCCACCATCCCTTCTGCCCGCATTCACGCTTCGTCCGGCTGGTGCTCGGCGAATACGGGCTCGATCTGCGCCTGGTGGAGGAACGCGCCTGGGAGCGCCGCGAGGCGTTCCTCGTGCTCAATCCCGCGGCCACCACGCCGGTACTGTCGGTCGAAGGCCTGCCGCCGGTGCCCGGTGTCGGCGTGATCGCCGAATTCATCGACGAGACCTGCGGGCCCGAGATGGGCGATCGCCGGCTGATGCCGGCCTCGGCGGCCGACCGCGTCGAGGTGCGCCGGCTGATGGACTGGTTCAACACCAAATTCTTCGAGGAGGCCTCGAACCTGCTCGTCACCGAACGCATCTACAAGCGCTTCATGAGCGAGGAGGATGGCGGCGGGCCGCCGTCGACCGACGTGATTCGCGCCGCCAAGACCAATGTGCGCTATCATCTCGCCTATATCGGCTGGCTGGCGCAGCGGCGCAATTTCCTGGCCGGCGACCGCCTGACCTATGCCGACCTCGCCGCCGCCGCGCATCTGTCGGCGATCGACTATCTGGGCGACGTGCCATGGATCGAGGACGACGCCGCGAAGGCGTGGTACGCGCGGGTGAAGTCGCGGCCGTCGTTCCGGCCGCTGCTGTCCGACTGGCTGGCGGGCGTGCCGGCGTCGCGGACCTATGTGGATCTGGACTTCTGAGCGCCGATGAGTCCACGCCGGAGACGTTGAAGGCGGCGCTGGCCGCCGAGGCGCAACGGCTGGGCTTCGATGTCATCGGTATCACCGCCCCGGTCGTGAGCGCCGAGCGGGCCGCCGCGTTCGAACGCTTCCTCGCCGCCGGCCGGCACGGCGACATGGACTGGCTCGCGCGCGAGCCGTCCCGCCGCACCGATCCCACCACGCTGTGGAGCGAGGTCCGCAGCGTGGTCATGCTCGGCGTCAATTACGGCCCCGACGAGGACCCGTGCGCGGTCCTGTCCCAGCGCAGCCGCGCTGCGATCTCGGTCTATGCCCGCGGCGACGACTATCACGACGTCATCAAGAAGAACCTCAAGGCGCTCGCCCGCTGGCTGGTCGCGCAGGCCGGCTGTGATGTGAAGGTGTTCGTCGACACCGCAGCCGTCATGGAGAAGCCGCTGGCCGAGGCGGCCGGGCTCGGCTGGCAGGGCAAGCACACCAACCTGGTGTCGCGCGGCTTCGGCTCCTGGCTGTTCCTCGGCGCCATCTACACCACGCTGGCGCTGCCGGCGGACGCGCCGGAGCAGGATCATTGCGGCTCGTGCCGGGCCTGCCTCGACAGCTGCCCGACCGCGGCCTTCCCGGCGCCCTACAGCCTCGATGCGCGGCGCTGCATCTCGTATCTGACGATCGAGAACAAGGGGCCGATCCCGCGCGAGTTCCGCGCGGCCATGGGCAACCGCATCTATGGCTGCGACGACTGCCTCGCCGCCTGCCCCTGGAACAAGTTCGCGCAAGCGGGGCGCGAGGCGAAGCTGGCGGCGCGCGACGCGTTGCGCGCGCCCTCACTGGCGGAACTGGCGGCGCTCGACGATGCCGCGTTCCGCGCATTGTTCGCGAAATCGCCGATCAAGCGCATCGGCCGCGACCGCTTCCTGCGCAACGTGCTGATTGCGATCGGCAACTCTGGCGATGCGGCGCTGGCGCCAGCAGCCGAGCGGCTGGCCACCGATCCGAGTCCGCTGGTGCGCGGTGCCGCCGCCTGGGCGCTCGCTTGGCTGCTCGACGAGACCGCCTTCGCGCGACGCGCGGAGGCGGCGCTGACGTCAGAGGCCGACGAGAGCGTCCGGGCGGAATGGCAGGCCCGATGCTGAAGCGGGCCGCCTCAGCCCATCTCGCCGACGGCGGCCAGCATGCGCGCGATGTCCTGCGGACGCGACAGCCGGTGGTCACCGTCCTGGATCATGGTCAGCACCACGTCTTCGGCCGGCAGGCGGTGGGTCAATGCGAACGCATGCTGCCACGGGACGTCCGGGTCCTGCGCGCCCTGCAGGATGCGCACCGGGCAGCCGACCTTGATGGCACCGCCGAGCAGGAGATGATGACGCCCGTCCTCGATCAGCGCCCTGGTGATGGGATAGGGCTCGCCGTATTCCGACGGACGCATCCAGACGCCGCTGGTCTCGATCTCGGTCCGGACCGCCGGCGCAAATCCCTTCCACATCAGCTCCTCGGTGAAATCGGGCGCCGGGGCGATCAGGACCAGGCCCGCCAGCGTCGCCCCCGCCGGTTCCTTGAGCAGTTCGCGCGCCAGCAGCAGCGCCATCCAGCCGCCCATCGAGGAGCCGATCACGACCTGGGGTCCGCGGCAGAATTGCCGGAATACCGCGACGCTCTCCTCGAGCCAGCGGCTGATGGTGCCGTCGACGAAGCGTCCGCCGGATTCGCCGTGCCCGGAATAGTCGAAGCGGACGCAGGCGCGGCCGCGCTCGGCGGCCCAGGCGTCGAGGGCCAGTGCCTTGGTGCCTTTCATGTCGGAATTGAAGCCACCGAGCCAGAACAGCCCAGGCGGGCCGCCTGACCGCGCCCGCACCGCGATCCGGCGCGACGATTCGCCCGCGCCGACGGTGATGAAGGCAGGCGGATCGGCATTCTCTGCAGCAGGGTTCATGGATCGTTACTCGCTGTCGGGTGTTGTGTGGGCGAACCGGCCGTTTCGGTCAATCGGCCAAGCTTGACGCTGCCGCTTGCGAAAGCGCGCGGCGCACTCTATGTCCCCCGGCGGAACCACGAGGGCCCGAAAAAGCGCGAGTTTGATCGCATTTCTTTGGCCGTGTGGCTTCCTTGGGGGGAATGCATCGACGCGCAAGCCCCGCGCATGCGACGCAGGAGCCGCGACGGCAGGGTGGAATTTCGACGCAGCGGACCGTTGCGACCTTGCCCGCGAAAGCATCTTCCTTCAAACTAGCCGCCTTCTTCCACAACCTTGGAGAACTACCCATTCGCCGCCCCAATCGAGCCCCGCCCGCTGCCGTCAAAGACGGGCCGCGCACCAATGATGAGATTCGCAATGCGCAGATCCAGTTGATCGATGCCGAAGGCACCAACCGTGGTGTCGTCGAGACCGTTGTCGCGATCAAGATGGCCGCTGATGCCGGCATGGATCTGGTCGAGATTTCGCCGAACAATACGCCTCCCGTCTGTAAGATCATGGACTACGGGAAGTACAAATATTCGGCGCAGAAGAAGGCCGCCGAGGCCCGCAAGAAGCAGAAGGTCGTCGAGATCAAGGAGATCAAGCTCCGTCCGATGATCGACGACCACGACTACGACGTGAAGATGCGCGCGATGCAGCGGTTCTTCGAAGAGGGCGACAAGGTCAAGATCACGCTGCGCTATCGCGGCCGCGAAATGGCGCACCAGGAGATCGGCACAAAGCTGCTCGACAAGGTGAAGTCCGACGTCGCGGCGTTCGCCAAGGTCGAGCAGGACGCCAGGTTCGAGGGCCGTCAGGTGGTCATGGTCCTGGCGCCGCGCTAGGTCCAGCACACCGACACCCGAAGCCGGGCCCGCCACGCGTTTGGCGGGCTTTTCTCTTGAGGGCGCCGTCAGGACCGCGTCGCCTGCCACCGCCCGCTGCAGGTCCCGGACGAGCCTTTGCCGCTCCAGCGACCAAAGCCGGTCGTGGCGCCGAGCCGGCCCGTGCCGCTGGCCGAGGCGCCACCCTGGGATACCCGCACGGTGACGGCGCCGCCGCGGCCAACCGAGCCGGCAATGTTGGCCGTGCCGTTCGAGAGGACCCGGCCGCCGCTGATCCGGATCGGGAAGCTGTAGCCCTGGTCGCAACTGCCGGCCTCGGTGATGATGAGCACGGTCCAGGCGCCATCGAAGCCGGCAGCGTGGGCCGGCCTTGCCGGCAGGCCTGCGAGGCCCGTCAGCAGCGCGGTCGTGAAGGCAGCGGAGACGACGCGGCGAATGAGGCGGGTCTTGGTCGATCCTCGACTGTCATGGTCGGCTGATCATGGGTCGGAATAGCTGATTCCGTGGTTCGACGTTGCCAACGGGCTTTGTCTCTGGCATAAGCGCGGCCTTCGTCGCCCGGCTGATCAAGGGCTGCCGTGGCGATGTTTCTGTGCGGGTGGGTCCTCGTTTGGACCCAAAACCTGAGCACAACCAACGCTCTAACGAGCATTTTCGCCGGATGGCGCCGCTTTTGCGGGCGGCTTGCCGTTGGCATGAAGGAGAGCCAAATGCCCAAGCTGAAGACCAAATCCGGCGCCAAAAAGCGCTTCAAGGTGACTGCCACCGGCAAAGTGATGCACGCCCAGCGCGGCAAGCGTCACGGCATGATCAAGCGGACGAAGAAGCAGATCCGGCAGCTGCGCGGCACCCGCGTGCTGTTCAAGACCGACGGCGACAACGTCAAGAAGTACTTCTTGCCGAACGCCTGACCGGCCTCTCGCTTCCGAACCCCTGGCCGCCTCAAAGCCGCGGCTGATCGTCATCTCTGAATCCAAGGATTTCCGTCATGTCTCGCGTCAAACGCGGTGTGACCGCCCACGCCAAGCACAAGAAAGTCTTCAAGGCCGCCAAGGGCTATTACGGCCGCCGCAAGAACACGATCCGCACCGCCAAGCAGGCCGTCGAGAAGGCCGGCCAGTATGCGTTCCGGGATCGCAAGCGAAAGAAGCGCACCTTCCGCGCGCTCTGGATCCAGCGCCTGAACGCCGCCGTGCGTCCGTTCGAGCTCACCTACAGCCGATTTATCGACGGCCTGTCCAAGTCCGGCATCACCGTCGACCGCAAGGTGCTGTCGGATCTCGCGATCAACGAGCCCGCCGCGTTCCAGGCGATCGTTGAGAAGGCCAAGGCGGCGCTCGCCGCCTGATCGCCTCCGCATCGTGAGAACTTTGAGAAGCGGCCGATGCTCTCGGCCGCTTTTTGCTATCCGACGACATCAATCCGTCGCTTGACCCCTGTCGCCCGCGCGGCGACAACCCAGCCGCCTTTTGTCCCGCGGAGATTTTGCCCGTGTCCGACCTCGCCTCGCTCGAAACCTCGATCCTCGACCAGATCGCCGCCGCCGGCGATGAAGCTGCGCTGGAGGCGGTGCGCGTCGCCGCGCTCGGCAAGAAGGGCTCGATCTCGGCGCTGCTGGCGACGCTGGGCAAGATGTCGCCGGACGAGCGCAAGACGCAGGGCGCGGCGATCAACCTCGCCAAGGACAAGGTCACGCAGGCGCTGACGGCGCGGCGCGACGTGCTGAAGGCCGCCGCGCTCGACGCCCGCCTCGCCGCGGAGACCATCGACGTCACCCTGCCCTTGCAGGACTCGCCGGCCGAGACCGGCCGCATCCATCCGCTCAGCCAGGTGATGGACGAGCTGACGACGATCTTCGCCGACATGGGCTTCTCGATCGCGGAAGGGCCTGATGTCGAGACCGATGACTACAACTTCACCAAGCTGAACTTCCCGGAAGGCCATCCGGCGCGCGAGATGCACGACACGTTCTTCTTCAATCCGAAAGAGGACGGCTCGCGCATGCTGCTGCGGACCCACACCTCGCCGGTGCAGGTGCGCACGATGCTGAGCCAGAAGCCGCCGATCCGCGTCATCTGCCCGGGCCGCACCTACCGCATCGACTCGGACGCGACCCACACGCCGCAATTCCACCAGGTCGAGGGCCTCGTCATCGACAAGGGCTCGCATCTCGGCCACCTCAAATGGATCCTGCACGAGTTCTGCAAGGCGTTCTTCGAGGTCGATCACATCAACATGAAATTCCGGCCGTCGTTCTTCCCGTTCACCGAGCCGTCGCTCGAGGTCGACATCCAGTGCCGCCGCGACAAGGGCGAGATCCGCTTCGGCGAGGGCGAGGACTGGCTGGAGATTCTCGGCTGCGGCATGGTGCACCCGAACGTGCTGCGCGCCTGCGGCATCGATCCCGACGAGTACCAGGGCTTCGCCTGGGGCATGGGCATCGACCGCATCGCGATGCTGAAATACGGCATGAGCGATTTGCGCCAGCTGTTCGAAGGCGACGTCCGCTGGCTGTCGCATTACGGCTTCAAGCCGCTCGAGGTGCCGACGCTGGCCGGGGGACTGAGCGCGTGACGATTGTCGCCCCCAATGTTTCCCAGCAAACGCTAGGACTCCCTCTCCCGCTTGCGGGGAGGGCTGGGGTGGGGGTGTCTCCGCACAGGAGGTGTCGATGGACGACGACAAGCCCACCTGGAAGATCCCTCCGAAGCTCCGCTCGAACGCACGTGCCCTCCGCCGGAATTCCACCACGGCCGAGCAGATCCTCTGGTCAGAACTCCGCGGCCATCGCCTGCTCGGCGCAGGCTTCCGCCGCCAAGTCCCGATCGACCGTTACGTCGTCGACTTCGTCTGCCACACCGCTCATCTCGTCATCGAACTCGATGGCGGACAGCACTTCTCGGCCGAAGGTGAGCAGCGCGACGCCGCGCGCTCCGCCGTGATCGAAGCGAAGGGCTTCCACATCCTGCGCTTCGCCAATAACGACGTGCTGGCCAATCGTGCCGGCGTCCTTGAAACCATTGCCGCTGCCATTGCGGCGAGAGCCCCCACCCTGACCCTCCCCGCAAGCGGGGAGGGAACGGGACTGACTCCGCGGAAACAGAGCCATGAAATTCACGCTGTCCTGGCTGAAGGACCATCTCGACACCGACGAGCCGGTCGAGACGCTCGCCAACAAGCTCACGATGATCGGCCTCGAGGTCGAGCATCTCGAGGACAAGGCGAAGCTGCTCGCGCCGTACAAGATTGCGCGCGTGGTCTCCGCCGAGCAGCACCCGAACGCCGACCGGCTGCGCGTCTGCATGGTCGACACCGGCGACGGTGGCGCGCCGGTGCAGGTGGTCTGCGGCGCGCCGAATGCGCGCGCGGGACTGGTGTCGGTGTTCTCGCCGCCCGGCACCTACATCCCCGGCAAGAACATCACGCTCTCGGTCGGCACGATCAGAGGCGTCGAGAGCCGGGGCATGCTGTGCTCGGCGGCCGAGCTTGAGATCTCCGACGATCACGACGGCATCATGGAGCTGCCGGCGGATGCGCCGATCGGCAAGCCCTACGCCGAATGGGCCGGGCTCGGCGATCCCATGTTCGAGATCAATCTGACGCCGAACCGCCAGGACTGCACCGGCGTCCACGGCATCGCGCGCGACCTCGCCGCGGCCGACATGGGCAAGCTGAAGATCCCGGCATCAAGCCGATCAAGGGCGAATTCCCCTGCCCCGTGAAAGTCGCGGTCGAAGACGAGAAGCTGTGTCCCGGCTTCGCGCTGCGGCTGGTGCGCGGCGTCAAGAACGGCCCGTCGCCGACATGGCTGCAGCAGCGGCTGACCTCGATCGGCCTGCGCCCGATCAACGCCCTGGTCGACATCACCAACTACATGACGTTCGACCGCGCCCGCCCGCTACACGTGTTCGACGCCAAGAAGGTGAAGGGCAACCTGGTCGTCCGCCGCGCCCGCGACGGCGAAACCCTGCTCGCGCTCGACGGCCGCACCTACACGCTCGACAATGCGATGTGCGTCATATCGGACGACGCCGGTGTCGAATCGCTCGCCGGCATCATGGGCGGCGAGGCGTCGGGCTGCGACGCTGATACCACCGACGTGCTGATCGAATCGGCGCTGTGGAACGAAATCAATATCGCCCAGACCGGCCGCAAGCTCGGCATCAATTCGGACGCGCGCTACCGCTTCGAGCGCGGCGTCGATCCGGCCTTCATGGTGCCGGGCCTGGAGATGGCGACCAAGCTCGTGCTCGACCTGTGCGGCGGCGCGCCGTCGGAGATCGTCGTCGTCGGCAATCCCTTCGGCGAGGACCGCATCATTGATTTCCCGCTGAGCGAGGTGAAGCGGCTGGCGGGCATCGACGTGCCGCTGGCCGAGATGCGGCGGATCCTGACGCATCTCGGCTTCGTGGTCGCCGGCAACGGTCCTGTCGTGAAGGTCGCGGTGCCGTCCTGGCGCAGCGACATCAACGGCAAGGCCGATATCGTCGAGGAAGTCGTGCGCATCGTCGGCGTCGACAAGGTGCCGATGACGCCATTCGAACGCGGCGATGCGCCGCGCAAGCCGGTGCTGACGCCGCTGCAATTGCGCACGCGGCGCGCCAAGCGCGCGCTGGCCGCGCGCGGCATGGTCGAAGCCGTGACGTGGTCGTTCATCTCGAAGCCGGCTGCCGAATTGTTCGGCGGCGGCAAGGCCGAGCTCGCACTTGCCAATCCAATCGCCGCCGATCTCTCGGACATGCGTCCGAGCCTGTTGCCGGGCCTGATCGCGACGGTGCAGGCCAATGCCGATCGCGGCTTCGGCGATGCCGCGATCTTCGAGGTCGGGCAGGTCTTCAAGGGCGATGGCCCCGCAGATCAGTTCGTGGCCGCGAGCGGCATCCGCCGTGGCATCGCGTCGGCGAAGGGACTCGGCCGGCATTGGACCGGGTCGCAGCCGGCCAGTGCGTACGACGCCAAGGCCGATGCGCTTGCCGTGCTGGCGGCGGCCGGCGCGCCGATGGCGTCGCTGCAGATCGTCGCCGGCGGTCCGGCGTGGATGCATCCGGGTCGCTCCGGCACCATCCAGATGGGACCGCAGAACGTGCTCGGGCATTTCGGCGAGTTGCATCCGCGCACGTTGGAGGCGCTCAAGGCCGACGGGCCGCTCGTCGCCTTCGAAGTGATCCTGGATCGCATTCCGGCGGCCAAGGCGAAGCCGACCCGCGCCAAGCCGGTGCTCGAGCTCTCGGCATTCCAGCCCGTGTCGCGCGACTTCGCCTTCATCGTCGATCGCAAGGTCAAGGCCGGCGACATCGTGCGGGCCGCGCAGGGCGTCGACAAGAAGCTGATTACCGACGTCACCGTGTTCGACGTCTACGAGGGCAAGGGCATCGAGGACGGCAAAAAATCGATCGCGATCGCCGTGACCCTGCAGCCGCGCGACAAGACCATGACCGACGAGGAGATCGACGCTGTCGCGGCGAAGATCACCGCAGACGTCGCCAAGAAGACCGGCGGCACGTTGCGCGGATGAGCCTGTCCGGGCTCATCCCTGCCGATCTCAGCCTGTTCGCGACGGTCGCGCTGGCGATCGTCGCCTTCATCGCCGCGACCGCGCGCGGCTTCTCCGGCTTCGGCGCGGCGCTGATCTTCATGCCGCTCGCGAGCAGCTTTGCGACGCCGCGCCTGGTCGCGCCGCTGCTGCTGGTGATCGATTTCGTCTCGATGGCCCCGATGGTGGCGCCCGCCTGGCGCGAGGCCGACCGCAAGGCCACCGCGGTGATCGTTGCGGGCGCGCTGGTCGGCGTGCCAGTGGGCACCTATTTCCTCAGCCGGTTGGACTCCGTCACCGTACGCTGGATCATCACCGGTTTCGTGATCGCGCTGCTGGCGCTGCTGCTGTCCGGCTGGCGCTATCGCGGCAGGGAGTACACCGCGCTGTCGATCGCTGTCGGCTGCGTCTCCGGATTCTGCAGCGGACTGGCGCAGACCGGGGGCCCACCGATCGTCGGCTACTGGCTGGGACGCCCGATCCCGCCAAAGATCGCGCGGTCGAACATCGTGCTGTTCTTCGGCGCATCGGACTTCTTCGCGATGGTGAGCTACGCAATGAGCGGGCTGATCACCTGGGATTCGCTGAAGCTCTCGCTGCTGATCGGGCCGGTCTACGCGCTTGGCGTCGCGTTCGGCGCTTCGCTGTTCGGCCGCGCCAGCGAGCAGGTGTTCCGCGCCATCTGCTATGCGCTGATCGCAATCGCCGTGATCGTCGGCTTGCCGGCCCTCGACGGCATGCTCGGGCGGGGCTAGCCTTCCTGCAACGAAGCAGACAGGGAGGCCACCGTGATCCATCGGCGAACGATGCTCAAGCTTGCGCTGGGAACGGCCGGAGCCATCGCGGCGCCCGCGGCGTTCGCGCAAGGCGCGAAGACTGGCACGCGCATCGTCTTCCTCGGCACCAAGGGCGGCCCGCGCGTCGGCGTCGGCGCTTCGAATCCGGCCAATCTCGTCGTCGTCAACGGCACGCCGTTCGTGATCGATTGCGGCATGGGTGTCAGCCGTCAGCTCGTCAGTGCCGGGGTTCCGATCCCATCGATCAAGTACATCCTGATCAGTCATCACCATTCCGATCACAATCTCGAATACGGCAATCTGTTCTACAACGCCTGGGCCGCAGGATTGTCGACTCCGATCCAGTCGTTTGGACCGAAGGGCCTGGAGGCGATGACCAGGAGCTTCTGGGAAACCAACAGATTCGACGTCGACACCCGCATCGCGGACGAAGGCCGGCCAGATCCGCGGCCACTCCTGGTCGCGAAGGACATCGACGCGGACGGAATCGTCCTGAAGACGACGGACGTCACGGTGACCGCGTTTCGCACGCCGCATCCGCCGATCACGGACAATTTCGCCTACAAGTTCGAGACCCCGGACGGCACGATCGTGTTCTCGAGCGACACCGCCTACAATCCGAAGCTCGCCGAGTTTGCCAGGGGCGCCGATGTGCTCGTGCACGAATGCCTGTATGTGCCGGCGGTCGATCGCCTGGTCGCGAAGACGAAGAACGGCTCGACGCTGAAGAAGCACCTGCTCGACAGCCACACGACGACCGAGGACGTCGGACGCATCGCCGCGGCGGCCGGCGTGAAGGTACTGGCGCTCAGCCACTTCGTGCCGGGTGATGATCCCGAAGTGACGGACGAGGATTGGACCCGGGACGTGAAGAAGAACTACACTGGCCGCATCGTGGTCGCGAAAGACCTGATGGAATTGAAGCTGCCGGTGTAGCCGATGATGGGCGTGCTTCAATCGGCAGCTCGCCTGCATCAGCCATAGGGTGGGCAAAAGCAGCCGTGCCATCTCCACGCTCGAGATCGCAATTGCGCCGTGCCCACCATCTTGCTGATGAGTTTGCGGACCGACGGTGGGCACGCCGCCGCCTGCCCACCCTACAATCGATCGAAGGTCAATCCTCCGGCGAGGCCGAGCGCACCTTGCCGCGACGGCGCGGTCGTTGCCGCTCACTGCTCGGCTCCGGCTCGGGATCCTTCAACGCGCCGATCCGGCGCAGCGCGGCTTCGGCGGCACGTTCCCCGGAGTCCCAGGCGCCGTCGACCGTACCCCACAGCGTTTCGTGCGTCGCCTCGCCCGCCAGGAACAGCGGACCGAGGGGTTCGCCAAGCGATCTTGCGCGCCCCCTGGCTGCCGGGCGTGGCCGCCGACATCGCGCCGAGCACGCCCGGCGCCTGGTTCCAGCGCGTGGCTGCGGACGACTTCAACGCTGCGGCGGCCTCACTTCCAAACAGCTTGCCGATCCATTCCCTCGCGAAGTCGACCATCGCCGCCTCGCCCTGCGCTGATAGTTCGCGGCCGAAGGCGCCGGCAACATCGACGGTACAGAGCGACGATCCTCCGATATTGGCGAGCAGCAGACCCGTGCGGGTGGAATTGCTCTGCTCGATGATGACCTCGTCGCGCGACAGGCCAAGCGGGTTGCCGGTCAGCATCAGCGCAATGTGGTCATAGCTGCCGAGACTGAGCTTGGCCGCGGCGTCGAGCTGCCGCTTCGGCAGCTCGGGCGCGAACTTGATGGCGCCAGACGTCAGCACGTTGGTCGACACGGTGAGAATGACGGCGCGCGTCGCGATCCGCCCCGCCGGCGTTTCGACCGCGACGTCGCGATTGTTCCACACGACACGCGTTGCTGGAGTCGACAGCGACAATGGCAACGGTTCGCCGAGCTTGGCGATGAACGTGCCCAGTCCCTGCCGGCAGGCGAGAGGCGCGCTGCGATCCTGCGCACGCGCCTTGTCCATCGCGGAGAGATCGGCGAGATCCTTTCCAGTCGCGCTGGCGCCGAGCACGAACGCGGTGGTGCTGGTCCAGTCGCCCAGATCTTCGGCACCGCCGCGGCGCAGGAGGTATCGAGTTTGCCGCGCGCGGCCTCGTCGATGGCGCGATTGGCGCGCACCAGCCCCGCCAGGAACTGCTCGGTCTCGCCGGGCCGCGCATTGCGTCGGCCGACGCGGATCTTCTGCCCGACGGGAGCGGCGACGAGATCAAGTCCGAGACCGCGCGCCAGCCTGCTGATGGGATTGCCGTCGGCGTTGAGCAGCCAGCGGGCGCCGCGATCGAACGGCACGCCGAAGGTGGCAGCATCCGTGCTGCAACGGCCGCCGAGCTGCGGCGCGGCCTCCAGCACCACGACCTTGCGGTTGGCCGCGACGATGCGGCGGGCCGCGGCGATTCCCGCCGCACCCGCCCCGATCACGACAATGTCAGCCTCGCGTGGAACAGCCGCCTGCGCGGCGCGGCCCGAGATGGGCAGCGCGGCCAGCGCCGCGGAAGCGGAGAGGAAGCCGCGGCGCGTGACATTCATGACATGGTTTCCGAAAGCTTTGAACCAAACGAATACCCGCCGAATTTGCCGCATCTGCCGCGCTGCGGCAACCGGGATGGTAAACGTGATACCGTGCAGAACGCGTCGACTATGAACCAAATTGCAACCGCAATCGACCATCATGGAAGAAGGGAAAAAGCCGGCGACCGGCCAAGGTCGCCCGGGGAGCGTTATGGGTATCGTGCTTGATCAGATCGGCAAGCTGATTGCCGCCTATCTCCAGAAGGAGATCCCCGGCTATGAGCCGTTCACGCCGAGCGATCCCGACTATCTGCGCAAGGACGTCCAGCCCGGCGACGTGCTGCTCGTCGAGGGCAACAGCCGCATCTCCGGCATCATCAAATACCTCACGCAGTCGACCTGGTCGCATGCCGCGCTCTATGTCGGTCCGATCGACGGCGCCGTCGAGCCCGACGGGGAACCACACGTGCTGGTCGAGGCCTATGTCGGCGACGGCGTGATCTCGGCGCCGCTGTCGAAATACTTCGCCTACCACACCCGTGTGTGCCGGCCGGTCGGCCTGACGTATGAGGACCGGCACACGGTGTGCCGCTACGCCATCAATCGCATCGGCTTCGGCTACGACACCAAGAACATCATCGACCTGATGCGCTATCTGATCCCGATGCCGATTCCACAACGCTGGCGGCGGCGCATGATCGCGCTGGGGTCGGGCGATCCGACCAAGATGATCTGCTCGGCGCTGATCGCGCAGGCGTTCGACGCCGTGCGCTATCCGATCCTGCCGAAGATCACGCGGGCGCCATCGCGGCGCGCCAAGCGCGAGATCCTGCACATCCGCGATTCCTCGCTCTACATGCCGCGCGACTTCGACATCTCGCCCTATTTCGAGATCGTCAAGCCGACCATCGTTAATGGATTCGACTACACGGCCCTGCATTGGGCCGACAAGCAGAAGCCGCTCGCGGAGGTAGCGGGCGAGTTCGCCGTGTTTCCAGGAGCCATCACAGCGCCGCCGCTCGTTCCTGAGACGGCTGACGAAGAAGCGACGCAGCAGGCTGCGGCTGAGGAAATAGTTGCGAAGCTCGGCGAGCGGCTCGTGGTCAACGAGCATTTTCTCGTCGCCGAGCCGGTGCGAAACGTCGCGCCAAGTCCGACCGCACGACGCCGCAACAAGGTGGCCGTCTGACCTGGGTTGGCCTCAGCGATCTGACCGTCCGATCACGTCCATCAGCTCCGCGATCTTCTGCCGCTGATCGGCCTTGTCGCCGGACGCGATCGCGTGCTCGACGCAATGCGCGACGTGGTCGCGCAGAATCTCCTCCTCGACCCGGCGCAGCGCCGCCCGCACGGCGGATATCTGGGTCACGATGTCGATGCAGTAGCGGTTGTCCTCGACCATTTTCGACAGGCCCCTGACCTGCCCTTCGATCCGACTCAAACGTTTCTGACAGGATGTCTTGATGTCCTCGCGCATGGAGCCTATATACCCCTACAGGGTATGGGTTTCAAGAGGCTTGGGCGATGTCGGAAACCAAACACGAGCATGCTGGCGCGAGAGCCGGCGCGGGCGGATGCGGCTGTGGATCGCACGCGCGCGCGCAGGAAACCGGACACAAACAAGCATCCGCGGAGAATTGTTGCAGCGATCATGCCGGCGCGGCGCCTGCCAGCGATTCGGGGACCTGCTGCGGCGGCTCGGACCACGCGGCGCCTGAACCAGCGAAGGTGACGGATCCCGTCTGCGGCATGTCGGTCGATCCCGCGACCTCGAAGCATCGCCTCGAGCACCAGGGCCAGACCTTCCATTTCTGCTCCGCGGGCTGCCGCGCCGAGTTCGCCGCCGACCCGGCGAAATATCTTGCGACGGCCGCGGCGCCTGCAGCCGCGCAGTCGTGCTGTGGCGGTCATGACCATCATGAGCATGACCCGGCAAAGGTGATCGATCCCGTCTGCGGCATGAGCGTCGATCCCGCGACCTCGAAGCATCGCTTCGACCATCAGGGTCACACCTTCCATTTCTGCTCGGCCGGCTGCCGCGCCAAATTCGCCGCCGAGCCCGACAAATATCTCGGCGAGCGGGAGCCGCCGCCGGAGATGCCGGCGGGCACGATCTACACCTGCCCGATGCATCCCGAGATCCGGCAGGAAGGCCCGGGCACCTGCCCGATCTGCGGCATGGCGCTGGAGCCCGACGTCATCAGCCTCGATGATGCGCCCAATCCCGAGCTCGCCGACATGACGCGACGATTCTGGATCGGCGCGGTGCTGGCAGCTCCAGTGGTCGTGCTGGAGATGGGCGGCCACCTCGTCGGCGGCCACGGCCTGATCGATCCCGTGCTGTCGAACTGGATCCAGTTCGCGCTGGCGACGCCGGTGGTGCTGTGGGCCGGCTGGCCGTTCTTCGTGCGCGGCTGGCAATCGATTCAGACCCGCAATCTCAACATGTTCACCCTGATCGCGATGGGCACGGGCGTGGCCTATGTCTACAGCGTGATCGCAACCCTGGCGCCACAGGCGTTTCCGCCGGCATTCCGCGGCCATGGCGGCGCGGTGTCGGTGTATTTCGAGGCGGCTTCCGTCATCACCATCCTCGTGCTGCTCGGCCAGGTGCTGGAGCTGCGCGCGCGCGAAGCAACCTCGGGCGCGATCAAGGCGCTGCTGCAGCTCGCGCCGAAGACGGCGCGGCGGCTCGACGCCGACGGCAACGACCACGAGGTGGAGATCGCCGAGCTCGCGGTCGGCGACCGGCTGCGCGTGCGCCCGGGCGAAAAGGTGCCGGTCGACGGCATCATCCTCGAAGGCCGCTCCTCGCTCGACGAATCGCTTGTCACCGGAGAGTCGATGCCCGTCACCAAGGACGAGGGCGAGCGCGTCATCGCCGGCACCCTGAACCAGACCGGCAGCTTCGTGATGCGCGCCGACAAGGTCGGTCGCGAGACCCTGCTGTCGCAGATCGTGCAGATGGTCGCCGATGCGCAGCGCTCGCGCGCGCCGATCCAGCGCCTCGCCGACCAGGTCGCAGGCTGGTTCGTGCCGATGGTGATCGCCGCCGCGCTCACCGCCTTCGTCGCGTGGTACGCGTTCGGTCCCGAGCCGCGCTTCGCCTTCGGCCTCGTCGCCGCCGTGAGCGTGCTGATCATCGCCTGCCCCTGCGCGCTGGGGTTGGCGACGCCGATGTCGATCATGGTCGGGGTCGGTCGCGGCGCCCAGGCCGGCGTGCTGATCAAGAGCGCCGAGGCGCTGGAGCGGATGGAGAAGGTCGACACGCTGGTCGTCGACAAGACCGGCACCCTGACCGAGGGCAAGCCGAAGGTGACCAGCATCGCCACCGCCGGTGGCTTCGACGAGGCTGAGGCACTGCGTCTGGCCGCCAGCGT
Source organism: Bradyrhizobium oligotrophicum (assembly GCA_050641875.1). Classification (GTDB taxonomy): domain Bacteria; phylum Pseudomonadota; class Alphaproteobacteria; order Rhizobiales; family Xanthobacteraceae; genus Bradyrhizobium; species Bradyrhizobium oligotrophicum_B. Next base: position 2,205,920 of record CP192619.1, on the reverse strand, counting down.
CGAGCGCGCCAGCGAGCATCCGCTCGCCGCGGCCGTCGTCCGTCATGCCACCGAGCGCAACATCAGGCTCGCCGACGTCAAGAACTTCGACGCGCCGACCGGCAAGGGCGCGCGTGGCGAGGTCGACGGCAAGGCGATCGTGCTCGGCAATGCGACCTATCTCGCCTCGCTCGGCATCATCACCGATACGCTCGGCGTCGAGAGCAAGCGGCTGCGCGAAGAGGGCGCCACCGTGATCACGATGGCCGTCGACGGCAAGCCGGCCGCTCTGTTCGCGATCGCCGATCCCGTCAAGGCGTCGACGCCCGAGGCGCTGAAGGCGCTCGCCGCCGACGGCATCAAGGTGATCATGCTGACCGGCGACAACCGCACCACGGCAACCGCAGTGGCCCGAAAAATCGGGATCACCGAGGTCGAGGCCGAGGTGCTGCCGGAGCAGAAGAGCGCCGTGGTCGCGCGGCTGCGGGCCAGCGGCAAGATCGTCGCGATGGCCGGCGACGGCGTCAACGACGCGCCCGCGCTCGCCGCGGCCGACGTCGGCATCGCCATGGGCACCGGCACCGACGTCGCGATGGAGAGCGCCGGCGTCACCTTGCTGCAGGGCGATCTCGGCGGCATCGCGCGGGCGCGCAAACTATCGGCGGCTGTCATGCGCAACATCCGCCAGAACCTGTTCTTCGCGTTCATCTACAACGCCGCCGGCATCCCGATCGCCGCCGGCATCCTCTACCCCGTGTTCGGCATCCTGCTGTCGCCGATCATCGCCGCCGCGGCGATGTCGCTGTCGTCGGTCAGCGTGGTGGGCAATGCGCTGCGGCTGCGCGCGACGAACTTGTGAGGCGGCGTACGGCCTGTCCACCGTCATTGCGAGCGCAGCGAAGCAATCCAGAGTCCCGCTCGCCACCCTGGATTGCTTCGCTCCGCTCGCAATGACGGAGGCAACAGTCGAGGCGCACCTGCGTGCGGTGTGGAGGGCGGGCTTGCCGAAGGCCGCCTGCATGTCTACCTCTCTCGCGTGTTCGACGAAGAGGTTCCCCCGCCATGATCGACGCCGCCATCAAGGCGATTTCGCAGATTCTGTCGCCGCCGATGCGCTCGATCCTGTGGCGCTCGATCGGGCTGGCGCTGGTGCTGGTCACGGTGCTCGCGATCGGGCTGCAGCGGCTCCTGACCTGGCTGGCGACCGCCGGCGAGGGCTGGGCGGAAGCCATGCTCGGGCCGAACTCGCACGGCACCCTCGAGGTGCTGACCTGGATCATCTCGATCGCCGCCGGCTTCGGCGTCGTGTTCGGCGGCATCATGCTGATGCCGGCGATCACCTCGGTGATCGCGAGCCTGTTCGTCGACGACGTCGCCGATCTCGTCGAGCGCGAGCACTATCCGGCCGAGCGCCCCGGCGTCGCCCTGCCCTTCGGCGTCGCGATCATCGAGGGCCTCAAGGCCGCCGGCCTCACCATCCTGGTCTATCTGATCGCCCTGCCCTTCGTGTTCCTGGCCGGCGCCGGCTTCGTGATCTTCTTCCTCGCCACCGCCTGGCTGCTCGGCCGCGAATATTTCGAGCTCGCCGCGATGCGCTTCCGCACCCCGGCGGAGGCCAAGGCGATGCGACGCGACAATGCGGTGACCGTGTTCACCGCGGGACTGATCATCGCGGCCTTCGTCACCATCCCGATCGTGAACCTGGCGACGCCACTGTTCGGCATGGCCTTCATGGTCCACCTGCACAAGCGCCTATCCGGACCGCGGCCCGAGCTGATCGAGCCGTCGCCGGAGCGCCGGCTGCGCAGCCTCTAGCGCCATCATGCGCGGCGACTGGCTCGCCGCCTTGCTGCTACGGGCGAAGGGGATCAGCAGGAAGCCGAGCAGCGCGACGCCGGCGAGCAGCGACCAGGCCTCGTTGACGCACAGCGCCAGCGAGGCCTTCTCCACCAGCGGCCGGACATAGGCGATCGCCTGCTCCTCCGAGACGCCGCGCGGGCGGTTGCGCAGCAGCTCCGGCGCGAGCCCGATCGCCTTGGCCGCCACGGTATCGCCGGCCAGCAGGCGGTCGCGAAACGCCTGGGCATGCATGGCGACGCGGCCATAGATGACGGTGTCGATCAGCGCGATGCCGATGGCCCCGCCGAGATTGCGCATCAGGTTGAACAGCCCGCTGGCATCGGCGACCTCGGTCTGCGGAAGGTCGCCGAGCGCGATCCGCGTCGGCGGCAGCAGGCAGAACATGATGCCGACGCCACGCACCACCTGCGGCCAGAACATCTCCTGATAGTCCGCCGTCGGCGGCTGGAACGCGCTCGCGGCCAGGCCGAAGCCGAACAGCACGAAGCCGAACGCGGTCAGGAGGCGCGCGTCGACCTTGCCGTCCAGCGCCGTCACCAGCGGCGCGGCGATCAGTTGCGCCACGCCGGTGACCAGCATGATCTTGCCGATCTCGAACGCGTCGTGGCCGCGCACGAAGGCGAGGAACACCGGCATCAGATAGACCGAGCCGAACAGCCCGATGCCCAGACAGAAGCTCGACAGGCAGCCGAGCGTGAACGAGCGGCGCTGGAAGCTGCCGAGCCGCAGGATCGGATGCGGCGAGGCCAGCAGGCGCTGGACCAGCAAGGTGAGGCACGACGCGCTCAGCACCAGGAACGCGATGCAGTTGGACGACAGCCAGCCGCCCTTCGGCGCCTCCTTCAGCCCGAGCTCGAGACTGGCCAGGGACACCGCGAGCAGCAGCAGCGCGAACAGATCGAGCTTGTCGAGCTCCGCGAGGTCCATGCGCTGTTTCGGCAGCAGGCCGGGCGTCACCAGCGCGGCGACGAGACCCGGCGCGATGTTGATGAGGAACAGCCAGGGCCACGACCAGGTGTTGGTGATGAAGCCGCCGACGACCGGGCCGATGGTCGGCGCGAGCACCGCGACGACGCCGCCGATGGTGGTCGCTACCGCGTGCAGGCGCGGTGGAAACAGCAGGAACACGGCGGAGAACACGACGGGGATCAACAGTCCACCGAAGAATCCCTGCAGCACGCGGAACGCCAGCAGTGTGTGAAAATCGCCGCTGAACGCGCAGCCGAGCGAGGCGGCGGTGAAGATGCCGACGGCGCCTGTGAACAGCCAGCGCAACGTGAACACGCGCGTGAGCAGCCCGGTGAGCGGAATGGCGATGATCTCGGCGATCAGATACGCCGTCTGGATCCAGCTCATCGCCTCCGGCGTGATGCCGAGCGCCTCCTGGATGGTCGGCAGCGACGTCGCCACCACCTGGATGTCCAGGATCGCCATGAACATGCCGACGCACATCAGGACGAAGCCGAGCCAGGTGGCGAGGCTCGGACGATCCTGCGGCGCGGCCGAAGCGCTCATGCGGTCTGGCCGCCACCGATGCCGGTGAGTGCTTCCGATTCGGCGCGGATGCGGATGAACAGCACCGCCGCATTCAGGCCGGAGAAGATCAGCGCGATCAGCGGCAGATGCAGCGCCAGCGGCAGCAGCGCGATCTCGGCTGCGACCACCAGATAGTTCGGATGCGAGATGTAGCGATAGGGACCATCGGTCACCAAGGGCGCACCGGGCAGGATGATGATGCGCGTGGTCCAGCGCGGGCCGAGCGTCGCCAGCACCCACCAGCGCAGCCCCTGCAGCAGCACGAAGCCGCTCAAGAGCCACGGGTCGACCTCCTGGTCGGCGCCGAGCAGCCACAGCGACACCAGCCAGGCCGCATGCATCGAGATCATCAGCGGATAATGGTCCGCCCCGACCTCGACCGCGCCCATGGCGCGCAGGCGCTTGGTGTTGTGGCGGGCGAGCACGAGCTCGCCGAGCCGCTGCATGGTGACGAGGGCGAGGACGAAGGCGGCGAAGGTCATGCGGCGTGCCTCAATGAAACGCAGCTTGCGGTGAAACCGGGACCGAGCGCGGTCAGCACCGAGCGCGGCGGCAGGCCCCGCGCGCGGGCGCGCTCCAGCACGAACAGCACCGTCGGCGCGGACATGTTGCCGTAGTCGGCGATGATCTCGCGCTCATGATCCAGCGTGCCCTGGCCGAGCGACAGCGCGCGCTCCAGCGCCGTGATCACCTTGGCGCCGCCGGGATGGCAGACGAAGCGGTCGACGTCGGCGGGCGCGAGCTTCATCCGGTCCAGGATCTCGGTGACCGCCGGGCCCATGTTCTCGGTGACGAAGTCCGGAATGGTGCGCTGGAAGATCACGCCAAAACCTTCGGGATCGACGCTCCAGCCCATGATGTCCAGCGTATCCGGCCACAGCTTCTCGCCGGTCGCCTCGACCCTGATGGCGCCGCCATCGCCGGCGCGCAGGATCGCCGCCGCCGCGCCGTCGCCGAACAGGCTGAGCGCGACGATGTTGGCTTTCGTCAGCTCGTCATGGCGCACCGCGAGCGTGCACAGTTCGAAGGTCACCAGCAGCACGTTGGTGCCGGGCCGGGCCTGCGCCAGCCGCGCGGCGATCGACAGCCCCGACACGCCGCCGGCGCAGCCGAGCCCGAACACCGGCACGCGCGACACGTCGGCGCGAAAACCCATGCGGCCGGCGACGCGCGCTTCCAGGGTCGGCGTCGCGATGCCGGTCGAGCTCACGGTGACGATGGTGTCGATGTCGGCGGCCGCGAGATCGGCCTGCGCCAGCGCCTTGTTGGCGGCATCGACGAACAGCGCCTCGGCGCCCTCGAGATAGGCTTCGGTGCGCTCCGGCCAGCCGCGGCGCTCCATGTACCATTCGATCGGCTTGACGCCGTAGCGCTGGCGGATACCGGTGTTGGCGAACAGGCTCGCCATCGTGTCGAACTGCGGAAAGCGCGGTGACAGCACCACGCGGGCCGCCTCCATCACCTCGTGCTGGCGGAACTGATGCGGTGGCACCGAGGTCGCGAGCGACACGAGTGCGGCGGTATGGTCCATGCGATTGATCCTTCAACGTCCCGGCGCAGAAAGGTCCGAGAACGCGGGAATCGTCACGCGCCGCTCACATCGCCCCGGATTACGCGTGTCATCTTATGACCAATGCGGGCGCCGATGTGGCCCGGCCATGGTGAGACGGCGTCGCGGCGTGACACAAAAGTGACTGTCAAACGCGTTCTCAGGTGCAACCGTTCGGCGCGCACGACGTATTAGGAGGCCGTCTTCTCGGGCCAGCGGCAGAGGTCCTTGATCAGGCACAGCGCGCAGCGCGGCTTGCGCGCCAGACAGGTGTAGCGGCCGTGCAGGATCAGCCAGTGGTGGGCGTGCAGCATGAACTCGGCCGGGATCATCTTCTCAAGCCCGAGCTCGACCTCCAGCGGCGTCTTGCCGGGGGCCAGGCCCGTGCGGTTGCCGACGCGGAACACATGGGTGTCGACCGCCATCGTGTGCTCGCCGAACGCCATGTTGAGCACGACGTTCGCGGTCTTGCGGCCGGCGCCGGGCAGCGACTCCAGCTCAGCGCGCGTGCGCGGCACCTCGCCGCCGAATTCGCTGATCAGCTTCTGCGACAGCGCGATCACGTTCCTGGCCTTGGTGCGGTAGAGGCCGACGGTCTTGATGTACTCGCGCAACTGCTCCTCGCCGAGCGCGATCATCTTCTGCGGCGTGTCGGCGACCGCAAACAGCGGCCGCGTCGCCTTGTTGACGCCGGCGTCGGTCGCCTGCGCCGACAGCACCACGGCGACCAGCAGGGTGTAGGGGTTGAGGTGCTCGAGCTCGCCCTTCGGCTCCGGATTGGCCTGCGCGAAGCGGCTGAAGGCCTCGCGGATCTCGGCCGGGGTCCAGGGTTTTGCCGCTTTCAGCGCTGTCTTGACCGGCCGGCCCGGCGAGCCCTTCGCGGCCTTGGCGGGGGCTTTCGGGGCCGTCTTGGGCGCGGCTTTGCCGGCCTTCTTGGCAGGCTTGCGAACCGGCGCCGGCTTGGCGCGTTGGGGGCGGGTGATTTTGGCCATGATCCGGGTATACTGAGGCCCCATGACGCCAGGCAATGCTTTTGCGTATCAGGAGACCGGCACCGACGCCGCTGATCCCGAGCTGTTTTCGGCCCGGCTGACGCCGCATCGCTCGCTCAGCCGCACCGGCTTTCTGGTGCTGATGGTCGTGGTCTGCGCCATCAGCTTCATCGGCGGCCTCGCCTCGCTGCTGATGGGCGCCTGGCCGGTGCTCGGCTTCTTCGGCCTGGACGCGCTGGCGATCTATTGGGCCTTCAAGGTCAACTTCCGCCGCGCCAACGCCTATGAGGACGTCGCGATCACCCTGACCGAGCTGCGCCTGCGCCGCGTCAGCCACAAGGGCCACGTCATGGAATGGCGCTTCAACCCGCTGTGGGTGCGGCTCGACCAGGTCAGCCACGAGGAATTCGGCATCGAGCACCTGTATCTCGTCGCCCGCGGCCAGCGCGTCGCCATCGCGAGCTTCCTGGGGCCGGAGGAGAAGGCGAGCTTTGCCAAGGCGCTGACGGCCGGGTTGCAGGCCGCGAAACGCGGGCCGGTGTATAATCCGCTGTAGGGCGTTATCTCGGCCAGCACCTCCCCTGGGGAAGGAGGAGCAACTCCGCGGCCGTCCTTGCGTCTCGCACCATGAGGCCACAGCACGGGCCTCGCCCTTCGAGACGCCCGCCTTCGGCGGGCTCCTCAGGGTGAGGGGAGACAGGGCACGAGGATCGTCATGACCGAAGGCGCGTATCTCTACATCGTGCTCTGCGCCGTCGGAACCACGAGGACATCGCTGGAGCTGAGGGTCGCCCAGCATAATGACGGGACCTTCGGCGGGTACACGTTGACCCGGCGTCCCGTCAAACTGCTCTACTCGCAGTGGTTCGAGCGGATCACGGATGCCATCGAAAGCGAACGCCGCCTGAAGAAATGGAGTCGCGCCAAGAAAGAGGCCTTGATCCGCGGCGATCTCGATGCGCTGCAGGCTCTCTCAGCGCGCAGAACGGCTTTCGGGGAGAAGACCTTCGCCCGCAAAGAGACCCCAAGGCGATAAGATGAAGCAGTGGTCCATTCCCTCGCCATGAACACGCTGTCGGCGTGTTCGCGGTTTTGCGTGCAGCGGCCGTTCCGGCGCTTGACCCTCATGGTGAGGAGCGCCGCCCAAGCGGCGCGTCTCGAACCATGAGGCCCGAAACGATCAGCCCAGCCGATCACATCCCCATAGCCCCCCGATCAGAAATCGGGTGGAGTACCCGCCCCGGCCGCCCTACATCCAAGCCCATGATGACCCTCGCCATTCACGATTCCGCCCTGGCCAAGCCGGGCCCGCAACAGACGGCCGCGCTGCGCGACTACGATGCGGTGCGCCGCGCGATCGCCTTCATCTCCGAGCACTGGCGCCGGCAGCCGACCATCGAGGACATGGCCGACGCCGCCAGCCTGACGCCCGACGAGCTGCACCATCTGTTCCGCCGCTGGGCCGGCCTGACGCCGAAGGCGTTCATGCAGGCGCTGACGCTCGACCACGCCAAGGGCCTGCTGAAAGGCTCGGCCAGCGTGCTCGACGCCGCGCTCGACTCCGGCCTGTCAGGCCCCGGCCGCCTGCACGATCTGTTCGTCACCCACGAGGCGATGTCGCCCGGCGAATGGAAGACCGGCGGCGCCGGAACGACCTTGCGCTACGGCTTCCACCCCTGCCCGTTCGGCATGGCGCTGGTCATGGCCACCCCGCGCGGCCTCGCCGGCCTCGCCTTCGCCGACCCCGGCGAGGAGGCTTCGGCCCTGGCCGACATGAAGAGCCGCTGGCCCCGCGCGACCTATGTCGAGGACGTCCCCGGCACCGCCGGCCTCGCCCAGCGCATCTTCGACAAGGGTCTATGGCGCCCCGACCAGCCGCTGCGCGTCGTCCTGATCGGCACCGATTTCGAGGTCCGCGTCTGGGAAACCCTGCTCAAGATCCCGATGGGCCGCGCCGTCTGCTACTCGGACATCGCGACTAGGCTTGAGTCACCCAAGGCATCGCGCGCAGTCGGCGCGGCGGTGGGCAAGAACCCGATCTCGTTCGTGGTCCCGTGCCATCGGGCGCTGGGCAAGACCGGCGCGCTGACGGGCTATCACTGGGGGCTGACGCGCAAGCAGGCGATGATCGGGTGGGAGGCTGGGCAGGTGGGGATGGGGTAGGATCTCCCACCTGCTGCCATCGAAGGCCCTTACGCGTCAGCGCCGGCTGAGCCAGACAGCCACAGCCAACAACACAAGAAACGCCGCGAGTGTCCAACCGTCGTGAACGGCGGGCAGCGCGGTAAACCAGGGGGTGAGTCGCATCGGATAGCCTCGCTAGTTGGTGAGGCTTCCCATTGATACGACGCCAAATCGGCCCGCAACGCACCCAAAGCGATCCGGGCGGCGAGCACAAAGGTCCGCCTACTTTCGGGAGGCACGAGCGACCGCGACGGGCGCTACAACCCAGACGAAGACCGGCCTATCATTCACGGCTCAAACAGCACCGAACACTGCTCCGCAGCCTCGCGGCGAATGACGCCCGAGCTCTGCATCGAACGTGTCCCTCCGAAAACGAGAGGGCGCAGGGAATGCCGGATGCTGGCCGCACCCATGGCCCGCCTGCAGAAAAGAAAGCAGGCGGCAGTCACCACAGGTTCAGCCGAGAACAACCGGCATTCCCCGCGCGATGGTCTTCACGCTTATACGCAGTCTCCCTGGTGCGCCGGCTTGTTGGCCACCATCCCCGCGCGAAGCGAAGCTTCGTCGCGAGTTGATACCAGCTTCGGGGTATCAGGACCCTACGACTTCACGTCCGCGGCAAACCGTTCGTCGGCGTAGCAAGCTACGCTGCGGCAGAACCGCGGCCATCGCATCCCCGCCTCGCGTGTCGTGACGATCGCGCGCAACGCCCCTTGTGTTCAGAAAGTCTGTAAAGATGCGCGAACGGGCGGTTCTCGCAAAACCGCCCGTCGCTGGATCTGAGCCCGTAACGCCCCAAACGCGGCAGAGCCTGTTTCAGAGCGAGGGACAGCTCCGGTGGTCTTCCTCAACCCGAACAGTTGCAAGGGCCTCGAGCCCATACAAGGCAAGGAAGGGAGTGGATGATGACACAAATCGCAAACGGTGTCGCCGGCATCGATGTGGCCAAGGACAAGGTGGACGGCTGCATTCGCAGCCTCGGACTACGGCAGACGTTCCCGAGCACTCCGCAAGGGCACCGCCAGCTGGTGGCCTTGCTTCGCAAGCACAAGGTGAACAAGGCCGTCATGGAGGCCAGCGGCGGTTACGAGCGCGAATGGGCCAAGGTGTTGCGCCAGGCCGGCGTGGAGGTGCGGATCGTCGATCCCAAGCGGGTTCGCAACTTTGCCCTGTCGGCCGGTCGACTGGCGAAGAACGACACGATCGATGCGGAGATGATCGCCTGGTTCGCCGAGACGTTCAACGACGCACCGAGCCAGACCTACGATGCTGCCCGCGAGGAACTGGCGGGGCTGGTGAAAGCACGCAAGAACCTGATGGATCTGAAAACCCGTCTGCAGAACCAGAACGAGCATGTCGTGCAGGGATTGGCGCAGAAGGCCCATTCCCAGGTGTTGAAGACGCTCGCTGCCCAGATTGCGAAGCTCGAGGCTGCGATCTCGGCCAAGGTCAAGGCCACACCGGAGTTTGCCGAGCGCGCCGAGATCATCGAAAGTGTGCCAGGGCTTGCCGGCACGACCTCCGCCATCCTCATTGCAGGAGCGCCAGAGCTCGGCAAGGTGAGTGACGAGATCGCCGCGGCCCTGATCGGGGTCGCCCCTTACGACGACGACAGCGGCAAGCGCCGAGGCGAGCGCCACATCAAGGGCGGTCGACGCTGGGTGAGAAACGGCCTGTTCACTCCCTGCCTCGGCGCAGCGACCCAGCATAATCCGGTGCTCAAGGCCTACTATCAGCGTCTCACCGCCAAGGGCAAGGAGCCCAAAGTTGCGCTCATCGCCTGCATGCGCAAGCTGATTGTCATCCTCAACACGATGATCGGGCGCGGAGAAAAATGGAATCCTAAGTCACCACGCGTTGCAGTGAGCTGATCGAGCGCCATGCCGCGCTCGGTCCACGACCGAGCGCATGCCAAGCCCAAAGGACGGCGAGCGGACGGGGTCAAGGCCTTGAGCCGCCGAAGGCGGGGGCGCGTCTCGCGCCAGCCTTGAGGCCGGCCGGTCGCCGGCCTACCTCAACAGCACAGTTGCTCTCGATGAGGCGGGACGGCAGGGAGATAATCATGGATTCGGAAAATACGCAAGACAATTTTTCATTTTCAGAATTTTAGCGAATCAATGATACGTGGTCAAAATTCGCCACCACTCTGTGTCAGAACATCGAACAATCACTCGAGCACTGCTCAAGTCCCTCGGATAGCTTGAGAGTTTAGCCTCGCACCAATCAACCTCTCCACGAGCTTTTCGCGAAGGCGCGAGACCGTATCGTCTTTCGATGTGTGAACATCGCGAAGTCTCGCTAACGCCAGAAGCTCCCTCCGCTTGAAGTCCAACTGCTCTAGCAGCTGAACTCCTTCATCTCGCGAGGACAATGTTTCGAGTTTCTCCAAGGTCTGGTGCAGCGACGCCTCGTCCACGTCTTGTCGAGGCGGCCTCGGAGCAGCTCGTCTTACTGACGCTCCTCTCTGAGCGGAGTCAGAGAAGAAAGCTATGAAGTCATCAATCTGTAAATCGTCTGCGTCTTCTACGGCATCGGCGATTGCGCGTAAGAAACGCGCGAACTGTTTTCCCTTCATCGTCGATGCCCTACCTATAACCCAATTCTTTTTGCAAATTCTGTCGCCACTTCTTCGAGCCCATCTACCACACTTTGGTGGCTATTGTTGGAATACCCGTTCATTACCACGGGTACTCCGTACAGCGGAGCTTCTGCGAATAGCGTCTCGTTTCGTTTTATATAGGAATCGAAGACGGGAAGCCCACTGTTAGCCTTGACTCTAGAGATGTAGGCGTTTTGAGCCGATACCGGTCCACCGTCGTATTCTTGGATCATTGTGAAAACAACTCCGAGAATCTTGGGGTTGACCGGTTTCTCCTTGGCGCCCTGATCAAGCATAGCAAAATCGTTGTAGTCCTTGATCAGTCCGTTGATGCTTCGCATCAGATAGTCAATGCCCAGAGTCGACAGCTCGTCCGGCCTCGTCGGCACTAGAATATAGTTGCTCGCAACGATTGCCGTCTTTGTAACGATGTTGAAATTTGGCGGGCAGTCAATCAGAACTACGTCATACCGGTCCTCCGCATCCACTGCCGCAAGACCATCAGTCAGTCGCTTGTGTACGGCTATGAAGTTCTTCTTGGCTTGCGCCAAATTAGCACCACCCAACTGCGTGGCCAGCTCTAGGTCGACGTTTATCAAACCGAGATGAGAATAGATTGCGTCGAGTTTACCTTTGCCGTTGAGGCGAGCTTTAATCGCGGCAGGTGTATGAATTAGATCAGTCAGCGGGCGTGCCTTGCCAGTCTCAAAGGAATCGAACCAAGACTTGATCGTGCCGTTCGCCTCGTATTTCGTTTCCCACTCGTCGGGACGTATGAATGAGAACGTGAGACTTGCTTGAGCATCAAGATCCAGCATGAGAACTCGCTTCCCACGAAATGCGAGCTCAGCTGCGAGATTCGCAGTCAAGGAGGTCTTTCCTACCCCTCCCTTGTAATTGATCACGGATACGATCTGCACTTGCCGTCTCCCTATCATTTAACATTATAGATTTTGAACGTCGTATTGTGTCTTCGCAGACCCGCAAAGTCTCAGCGGCCTTAGCACCTTACGGCGATCGCGGAGAGATCTCTATTGAAAGCTGTTCATTCAAAGCATGCAACCAGGATGAGATGATTTTGTTCAAGTCCCGAGAGGTTCTGCTTTTGATCAGGTAATGGATGGTACTTCGGAAAATTCTTCGTTTTTCATTTCACAAACGCCAATGGCCAGGCGAAGCCCGGCCATTGGGTTCGTTTAGACAGGAGGCAAGGTGAGCATCTCACCTACCCCGCCAGATCCAGCTTCGACTCCACCGTCGAATCCGCCTTCAGGCGGTAGATGATCGGCACGCCCGTCGCCAGCTCGCGCTTCAAAATGCCTTCAGGCGACAGCTTCTCCAGCACCATGATCAAGGCGCGGAGCGAGTTGCCGTGGGCGGCGACCAATGTGCGCTGGCCGCGGAGGACGCCAGGGAGGATTTCCTGGACGTAATAGGGCAGCGCGCGGGCGAGCGTGTCCTTGAGGCTTTCGCCGCCGGGCGGCGGGACGTCGTAGGAGCGGCGCCAGATATGGACCTGCTCCTCGCCCCATCTGGCGCGGGCGTCGTCCTTGTTGAGGCCGGAGAGGTCGCCATAGTCGCGCTCGTTGAGCGCGAGGTTCTTGGCTGTCGGCAGGCCAGTCTGGCCGAGCTCGGTCAGGATCAGGTCGAGCGTGTGCTGCGCGCGCGTCAGCACCGAGGTGAAGGCGACGTCGAAGACCAGGCCCTGCGCCTTCAGCTTGCGCCCGGCCTCCTTGGCCTCGGCCACGCCCTGCTCGGTCAGGTCCGGATCCTTCCAGCCGGTGAACAGGTTCTTCAGATTCCACTCGCTCTGGCCGTGGCGCACCAGCACCAGGAGACGTTCGCTCATCAGTTCGCTTCCATCGACGTTGAACTAGAAAAGGTCCTTGAGGCCGAGCACGTCGTCCATCGTGTAGTAGCCCGGCGGCTTGCCATGCGCCCACAGCGCCGCCTTCAGCGCGCCATGGGCGAAGATCATGCGGTCCTCGGCCTGATGCGACAGCACCAGCCGCTCCGAGGGCCCGGCAAAGATGACGCTGTGATCGCCGGCGGCGGTGCCGCCGCGCAGCGAGGCGAAGCCGATGTCGCCGCTGCGGCGCTCGCCGGTGATGCCGTCGCGGCCGCGGGCGGAATGCTGGTCGAGCGCGATGCCACGGCCCTCGGCGGCGGCGCGGCCGAGCATCAGCGCGGTGCCGGAGGGCGCGTCGACCTTGTGCTTGTGATGCATCTCGAGGATCTCGATGTCGAAGCCGGCGTCGAGCGACTTCGCCACCTGCTTCACCAGCGCCGCCAGCAGGTTGACGCCGAGGCTCATGTTGCCGGACTGCACGACGATGGCGCGCTTGGTGACGCTCTTGATGACGGCGTCGTCGGACGACGACAGGCCGGTGGTGCCGACAACGTGGACGATGCCGCGTTCGGCGGCGATCGCGACGTTGGCGATGGTCGCGGCCGGGACGGTGAAATCGAGGATGCCGTCGGCTGCGGCGGACATGGTCCAGAGGTCGCCCGACAGCTTGATGCCGTTGGCCGGCAGGCCGGCGAGGGCGCCGGAGTCCTTGCCGATCAGCTCCGAGCCGGGGGCTTCGAGCGCGCCCGCCAGCACGGCGCCGTCGGTCTCGGCGATCGCACGCACCAGGGCGCGGCCCATGCGGCCGCCGGCTCCGGCAACGATCAAGCGCATCTTGGACATCTCAGCTCCTCCGCTCCTTCAAGGGCTATAGCCGGGGCCGATAGCGGCGGCAACCGAGCGAGGCCAGGTCGCGGGTGGCCGGGGGCGGGCGGCGATCAGGGCTGCGGGCCGTCATAGCCCTCGATGATCACCAGATCACCTTCCGAATGCGGCGCGCGCATCGCCACCAGCCGCTGGTATTCCGGGGAATTGTAGCACGCGAGCGCGGTCGCGTAGTCCTTGAACTCGATCACGACGTTGCGCGAGCGCGAGCTGCCTTCCTTGGTCTCGTACTGGCCGCCGCGGACCAGGAACCGGGCGCCGTACTGGTGGAACACGGCGCCGTTCTGCGCGACGTATTCCTTGTAGCCGTCCATGTTGTGCACGTCGATCCGCGCGATCCAATAGGCCTTGGGCATCCCCGTCGTCTCCCTGTTCTCGGACGCTCTTGCTTACGTGCGATTGGTCTTGCCGACCAGCGCCACGGCGCCGGCGATGTCGGCGACGATGCTCTCGGCGGCTTCAGCGGGATCGGCGGCGCCGGTGACGGGGCGGCCGACGACGAGGCGGTCGGCGCCGCCGGCAATCGCCAGGGTCGGGGTCATGATGCGCTTCTGGTCGCCAACGTCCGACCCCGCCGGGCGGATCCCGGGGGTCACGAGCTGCATGTCAGGGCCGACCAGCGGACGCACCAGCGCCGTCTCCTCGGGCGACAGGATCAGGCCGTGGATGCCGATCTCCCTGGCCTGCCTGGCGCGGTGCGCCACGAGCTCCTTCACGCCCATGGCGTAGCCGGCGGCGGCGAGGTCGGCATCGTCGTAGGAGGTCATGACGGTGACGGCGAGCAGCTCCAGGCTGGAGCCGGCGGCGCCGGCGAGCGCCGCTCGCATGCTCTGGGAGAAGCCGTGCACGGTGAGGAAGCGGGCGCCGAGCCTGGCGATCTGGCGGGTGGCGCGCTCGACGGTGTTCGGGATGTCGTGCAGCTTGAGGTCCATGAACACGTGCTTGCCCTCGGCCGCGAGCCGTTCGGCGAGGCCGAGGCCGCCGGCATAGGTCAGCTCCATGCCGATCTTGTAGAACGTCACGGCATCGCCGAGCCGTGCGATCATGGCTTCGGCGTCCGCCACGCTCGGCAGATCGAGCGCCACGATCAAGCGGTCGCGGGGAGCAATCTCGGTCGGCATGTCACCTCACATCGTATGTTGCGCTGTTGCGATCAGCTCCCGCACCAGCGCGTCGAGCGCCGTGATGTCGGCGGGCAGTTTGAGCCGGTCCATGTCGTTGTAGGCCTTGTCGGCGAAGGCCAGCGCAAGCTGGCTCGGGATCACCGTCGCGTTGCAGGCGGTCAGCATCAGCCGCAACGCCGAAAGTGCACGCACGCCGCCGAAGCGGTTCTCGGACGCGGCGGCGATCGCGAACGGCCGGCTGCGGAACACCGCGCCGCGGCTGCCCGGCGGCTCGTCGACGCGCGAGATCCAGGTGATGGCGTTGGTCAGCAACGGCGGCACCGAGGCGTTGTATTCCGGCGTCACCAGCAGCACGGCATGATGAACGCCGATCATGCGCGTCAGATTCACGGCGTGAGGCGGAATGCCCGATCGCGCCTCGAGGTCGGCCTCGTAGATCGGCAGCGGGAAGTCGGCGAGCGAGATGCGGGTGATTTCGGCGCCGGCCTGCACGAACTGATAGGCGGCGGCCGCGGCGAGCTTCGCGTTGTGCGAGCCGGCCCGCGTCGAGCCGGGGATGATGAGGATCTTCAGCGCGGACATCGTGAGGTCGGTCAGCGACCCGCCACGAAGGATCGCGGCCGCCGGTCAGGGCTTGCGATACACCCAGACGCGCGCCGGCGGAAGATTCATCCAGATGCGCTCGGACGCCTGCGTGGTGACGCCCGGCAGCGACTTCGGAATCGGCGGCACGACGGAATAGGTGAACTGCACGAACGGCGCATTCGGCGACATCGCCGCGAACGCATCGCGGATCAGCTTCATGCGGGTCAGCATCGGCTTGGTCACGAGCGGCAGGCCGGAGACGACGGCCGAGGCCGGGGCGCCCAGCACGTTCCACAGCGTGTCGCGAAGGCGATAGGCGTCGCCCTGGACCACCTTGGCCTGCGGGTAGCGGTCGCGCAGCAGGGCGCAAAAGCCCGGATTGTATTCGACCAGCACCAGCCGTTTCTGATCGACGCCATGTTCGACCAGCGCATTGGTGATCGCACCGGTGCCCGGTCCGAGCTCGATGACGGGGCCTGTCCCGTGCGGATCGACGTAACGAGCCATGGTACGGGCCAGCAGCCGGCCCGATGGCATGACGGCGCCCATGTGCAGCGGCTTTTCGATCCATGAGCGGAGGAAGCGCACTTCGTCGTCCAGACGGAGAGGCTTTTTCGACGCACGCACGGACGTTTGCAGGGGCATCTCGGTACCAGACGGGACCGCTTTCACGGCGATGTCAGAAAAGAGTCACAAAGACGTATAGGTCGCAGGCGGGACGGTCAAGCCGAACCGTAACGTAGGATTAAGGCTGGCGGGTCCGCGCTCTTACAGTTGCATTCGATAATTTTTTGCATGTGCAGAGCAGCAAATTCGCTCGACATCCCTGTCGCGATGCCCTTCGGCGAGAGCACTCGGCCGCTCTTAATTGGACTCACGGCTCAGCTCGCCGCTTTGCCGAAGAAATCCTTGACCTTGGTGAAGAAGCCGGCCGCTTCGGGCTGGGTCGCTCCCGAGGACAGCTTCTCGAACTCGGCCAGCAGCTCCTGCTGCTTCTTGGTCAGGTTCTGCGGCGTCTCGACAACGATCTGCACATACATGTCGCCGGTCTGGCGCGAGCGCAGCACCGGCATGCCCTTGGCCGCGATCCGGAACCGGCGCCCGGACTGCGCGCCGGCGGGAATCTTCACCTTCGTCTTGCCCTTGTCGATCGTCGGCACTTCGAACTCGCCGCCGAGCGCCGCCGTCACCATCGAGATCGGCACGCGGCAATGCAGGTCGGCGCCGTCGCGCTGAAAGAACTCGTGCTGGGTCAGCGACAGGAAGATGTAGAGATCACCGGGCGGCCCGCCGCGCAGGCCGGCTTCGCCCTCGCCGGCAAGACGGATGCGGGTGCCGTCCTCGACGCCCTGGGGAATGTTGACGGACAGCGTGCGGTCACGGGTGACGCGGCCGGAGCCGGAGCATGACGGACAAGGGTCCTCGATCATCTGGCCGCGGCCGTGACAGCCGGGACAGGTCCGCTCCAGGGTGAAGAAGCCCTGCGCCTGCCGCACGCGGCCGGCGCCCCCGCACATCGCGCAGGTCTTCGGCTTGGTGCCGGCCTTGGCGCCGGTGCCGGAGCAGGAGTCGCAGGTCACCGAGACCGGAATCTCGATCTGCGCGGTCTTGCCCTGGAACGCCTCTTCCAGGGTGATTTCCATGTTGTAGCGCAGATCGGCGCCGCGCTCGCGTCCGGTGCTGCCGCGGCGTTGCCCGGCCATGCCGAACAGGTCTTCGAAAATGTCGGAGAACGAGGAGGCGAAGCCGGCGCCGAAGCCGTGCGCGCCGCCCATGCCGCCCTGCTCGAAGGCGGCGTGGCCATAGCGGTCGTAGGCGGCGCGCTTGTCGGCGTCGCGCAGCACCTCATAGGCCTCGTTGATTTCCTTGAATTTCACTTCGCTGGAGGCATCGCCCGGATTCTTGTCCGGATGCCACTTCATGGCCAGCTTGCGGAAGGCGGCCTTGAGCTTGCCCTCGTCGGCGTCGCGCTCGACTTCCAGGGTCTCGTAGTAGCAGCGCTTGGTGGACATCAATCAAACCCGCCCGAACTTCGCCCAACAGGAACGGCTGGCGCGATCGCCGCGCGCGTTCCGGGTCAATGAAAATGACCCCCATCCAACGAGCCGCTGAAAGCGCTCTTTGGCATGGGGGTCATGGTCACTACCTCTGCCTCAGTTAAGCAGATTTCTTCTTGTCGTCGTCGACTTCGGTGAACTCCGCGTCGACAACGTCATCCTTGGCGGCGTCGCGGGCCGCATCGCTCTCGGCCTGCTGCTTGTACATGGCCTCGCCGAGCTTCATCGAAGCCTGGGCCAGCGTGTTGGTCTTGGCCTTGATGGCCTCGGCATCGTCGCCCTTCAGCGCTTCCTTGAGGTCGCTGACGGCATCCTCGATGGCGCGACGCTCGGTGTCGGCGACCTTCGAGCCATGCTCGGCCAGCGCCTTCTCGGTGGAGTGCACCAGCGCGTCGGCATGGTTCTTGGCGTCGACCGCCTCGCGGCGCTTCTTGTCGGCCGCGGCATTGGCCTCGGCGTCCTTGACCATCTTGTCGATGTCGGCTTCCGACAGACCACCCGAGGCCTGGATGCGGATCTGCTGCTCCTTGCCGGTGGCCTTGTCCTTGGCCGACACGTTGACGATGCCGTTGGCGTCGATGTCGAACGTCACCTCGATCTGCGGCATGCCGCGCGGGGACGGCGGGATGCCCATCAGGTCGAACTGACCGAGCATCTTGTTGTCGGCCGCCATCTCGCGCTCACCCTGGAAGACCCGGATGGTGACCGCGTTCTGATTGTCCTCGGCGGTCGAGAACACCTGGCTCTTCTTGGTCGGGATCGTGGTGTTGCGGTCGATGATGCGGGTGAACACGCCGCCCAGCGTCTCGATGCCCAGCGAAAGCGGGGTCACGTCGAGCAGCAGCACGTCCTTGACGTCGCCCTGCAGCACACCGGCCTGAATCGCCGCACCGATTGCCACCACCTCGTCGGGGTTGACGCCCTTGTGCGGCTCCTTGCCGAAGAACTGCTTCACCATCTCCTGGATCTTCGGCATGCGGGTCATGCCGCCGACCAGCACCACTTCGCCGATCTCGCCAGCGGTGAGGCCGGCATCCTTCAGCGCCTTGCGGCACGGCTCGATGGTCTTCTCGACGAGGTCGGCCACCAGCGCCTCGAACTTGGCGCGGGTCAGCTTCATCGTCAGATGCTTCGGACCGGACTGGTCCGCGGTGATGAAGGGCAGGTTGATCTCGGTCTGCGTGGTCGACGACAGCTCGATCTTGGCCTTCTCGGCAGCTTCCTTGAGGCGCTGCAGAGCGAGCTTGTCGTTGCGCAGGTTGATGCCCTGCTCCTTCTGGAATTCGTCGGCGAGGTAGCTGACCAGACGCATGTCGAAGTCTTCACCGCCGAGGAAGGTGTCGCCGTTGGTCGACTTCACCTCGAACACGCCGTCGCCGATCTCCAGGATCGACACGTCGAAGGTGCCGCCGCCGAGGTCGTACACCGCGATGGTGCCGGCCTTGGTCTTGTCGAGGCCGTAGGCCAGCGCAGCCGCGGTCGGCTCGTTGATGATGCGCAGAACCTCGAGGCCCGCGATCTTGCCGGCGTCCTTGGTGGCCTGGCGCTGGGCGTCGTTGAAATAGGCGGGGACGGTGATGACGGCCTGGTCGACCTTCTGGCCGAGATGGGCTTCCGCGGTCTCCTTCATCTTCTGCAGGATGAAGGCGGAGACCTGCGAGGGCGAATAGGTCTTGCCGTCGGCCTCGACCCAGGCGTCGCCGTTGCCGGCCTTGACGATCTTGTAGGGGACGAGCTTCTTGTCCTTCTCGACCATCGGGTCGTCGTAGCGGCGGCCGATCAGGCGCTTGACCGCGAAGAAGGTGCGCTCGGGGTTGGTCACGGCCTGGCGCTTGGCCGGCTGGCCGACGAGACGCTCGCCATCGTCACTGAATGCGACGATCGACGGCGTGGTGCGCATGCCCTCGGCGTTCTCGATGACTTTGGACGATTTGCCATCCATCACGGCCACGCACGAATTCGTGGTGCCGAGATCGATCCCGATGACCTTTCCCATGGTCTCATATCCTTCTTTTTGCGGCAGGTTGGGTGGGGCCCTGACGGCGCCCCCATCCAAAACCCCCTCAGATCAAATGCTCGCGATATTGCGACGATGAGCGTCATATAGGAGGGGGAGTGGCCCGCAAGGACCGGACCAGGGGTTCGACCCCACGAAAATCACGGCCGCCACCCAAGGTCATCATCAAGGTCATCGTGGAGACATCAGAGCGCGGCCCATCGGGCTTGGCGGCCATTTGGAACGGAGGCTCGGACGGAGGCGACTGCACGAATCCACCTGTCGGCACATCGAACGGGTCGCGCGAAAAGCGGGGGTGCGATCGCGGGCACGTGCGACAGATCCGGGACCGCTGATCTGGCCAATGACCGAAATGCGTTGTTAACCCACGGGCCCTAGCCTGCCGCACTCCTGGGACGGGAATGAGGCATGGTCATCGACACCGATTGGGGCTTTCCGCAGCGCGCGCGCGAAGCCGGCCAAGCCACGTTCCCCGGACTGCTGATCTGTGCCATCGTGGTTGCAGCGGCATGGCTGCGGTACATCCTTCCCCTGAATGTCGACGTCAGCTGGTGGCTCCTCGTCAGCGAGCGCATGCTCGACGGACAGCGGCTCTACGTCGACATCCTCGAGACCAACCCGCCGATGGCGGGATCGGCCTATCTGCTGGCCGTGGCGCTGGCGCGTGCGATCCATCTCAGGCCCGAGCTGGCGACGAACATCCTGATCTTCGCGCTGACCGCAGCATCCCTGACCCTGGCGTGGCTGGTGCTGCGGACATCGGCCCTGCACCATCGCCTCGCCGACGGCCGGCTGGCGGCGTGGACGACCGCCCTGCTCCTGATCGCGCCGATGTATGATTTCGGCCAGCGGGAACATCTGGCCCTGATCACGATATTGCCGGCGATCGCGGTGTACATCCTGCGCGCCAGAGGCGAGCGGGTAACCCCGGCGGCCATGCTCATCGCCGGGCTCAGCGCCGGCCTCACCATGAGCTTCAAGCCCTATTTCGCCTTCAGCGTCGGCTTCTGCATTCTCGCCGCCGCCGCCCAGGCGCGCGACTGGCGCGTGCTGTTCGCGCTGGAGAACTGGATCGCCGCGGCCCTGGTGCTGCTCAATGCGGCGTGCATCTACCTGTTCTTTCCCGAATATTTCACGGTCATCTATCCGCTGGTCCGCGACGTCTATCTGCTTCTGAAGGCGCCGGTGCCAACCATCCTCGTCACTCTGCCGATGGGCCTGTGGCTCGCCGCGGCAATCATCGTCCTCCTCCTCCAGCGCCAGCAACACGAGCGCGACGCGGCGTCCTTCACCATGCTGGCCGGATCGCTCGGCTTCCTGGTGTCGTTCGTCGCGCAGCAGAAGGGCTGGGGCTATCACGCCTATCCCATGGTCGCGCTGGCGCTGCTCGCGGCCGGCCTAGCGGCATCGGCAATCGACACCAGCCGCGACGTGCGACACTGGCCGCGGGTCGCCACCGCTCTCGCCGGCGCCGTGCTGTTCGTGCAGACCTGCTTCTGGTTCAATGGCAGCGTCGACGTCCAGCGGATCGAAGCCCAGGTGGCACGGCTCGGGCCGCGCCCGAGCATGCTGGTTCTCAGCGCCGCTGCGGTCATCGGGCACCCCATGGTGCGGACCCTCGGTGGCACCTGGATCTCGCGCCAGGAGGCGTTCTGGGTCCGGGAAATCGTTCGCCGATCGCAACAGGACGGAACCATCGATGCACAGACTGCGCAGCGGCTCGCGCCCTACGTGGAACGCGAACGCGCCGGGATCATCGCCGACTTCCGGCGACAGCCGCCCGACGTCGTCCTGATCGACAATCAGAACAGCGACTGGGGCGATTGGGCGCGTTCCGACCCCGAACTCAGGGCTCTGCTCGAGCCCTATGTGCTGGTACAGACCGTCGATGGCGTCGAAATCCTGAAACGCAGCTAGCGCTGCACGATCAGGAATCCGCCTTTCGAGGCGAAATTACCCGCGAATTGCGACCCGCGTGGGCGCGCCGATAGCCGCAGGCGATCAAAACCGCGCGCCCGGCCTGTTGCGGGGGCGCAAAGCCGCTAAAAGCATGCCCGCCGAAGACCACGCTGGCGAGGACCCCCGACCGCCTCGGCGCGAGGCCTCGGTCAACGAGGCAATGTTTGATGATGATCGTTCGATTTTTCACCGCGGCCGCCCTGCTGATCTCGCTGGCGCACCCCGCATTGGCCACTGATGCCATATTTCCGCCCGGCGTCCGCATCGGGCTCGCGCCGCTGGTGGGGCTCGCCAAGGCCAAGACGTTCTCCGGCTTCGAAACCGAGGACCAGAGCGTCAAGGTGCTGCTGACCGAACTGCCGGCGGCCGCCTATGGCGAGGTGAAGAACGCGTTTACCGCCAATCCCGCCGGAACCGGCAGCGTCAAGCCGGAAAGCATCGAGACCGCCGCCGGCACCGCTTACTACACGGTGGAGAACGGTCGGGATGGCAGCACGCCGGTGCGGCGCTACTCCATGATCCTGCCCGGCAACGGCTTCTCCGGCTACGTGGCCGTGCAGATCCCGGAGACCGCGAGCAAGATCTACACCGACGATGCCGTGCGCCAGATGTTCGCCTCCGCCGTCGTCCGCAAGGACGTTCCGGTCGACGAGCAACTCGCGATGATGCCGTTCAAGGTCACCGACCTCTCCGGGTTCAAGACCATCCGCACGCTCGGGCCGGGCGCCCTGATCCTGGCCGATGGCGAAGAGGACAAGGGCTTCGAAGCCGCGCCCTTCGTGGTGATCGGGCTGGTGGCCGGCGTGGCCCCGGAGGCGGGCGACCGCGCGCGCGTCGCCCAGCAGGCGGCCACCACCATTCCGGGCGTCCGCGAAGCGCGCATCACGATGTCCGAGCCGATCCGCATCGATGGCCAGCCGGCCTATGAGACCCGGATCGACGCCACCAGCGGCAAGGACAATACGCCGGTGACGGTGGTGCAATGGCTCCGCTTCGGCGGGCCGAACACGTTGCGGATCATCGGCAGCGCGCCGCGCGACCAGTGGTCGGCGGCCTTCCCGCGCTTCCGCGCCGTCCGCGACGGCATCCAGCCAAGAGGCTGAGACCAGCCCGGCATCGGACGTCGTGATCCCGCCGGCTGCTCGCCGTGACACGAACTACAAAGTCGCGCTGACAAACAAGAAGCCACGGGCATCGCTGCCCGTGGCTTCTTTGTTCGATCGACAGGACGGCAACAGGACGCCTGCCTATGCTCGCCGTCAGGCGGCGCTGTTCGACTGATCGTTGCTCGCCGCGGGCGCCGCCTTCGCGCCACCCTTGGACACGCCCACCAGCGCGGGACGCAGCACGCGCTCGCCGATCATGAAGCCGGCCTGCACGACCTGCACCACGGTACCGGACGGCACCGACGGATCCGGGACCTCGTACATCGCCTGCTGGAAGTTGGGGTCGAACTTCTGTCCCGTCGGATCGAACTTCTTGACGCCGTTCTTCTCCAGCGTGTTGAGCAGCGAGCGCTCGGTGAGCTCGACGCCCTCGATCAGCGACTTCAGGCCCGCATCGGCATTGTCGCGCGTCTCGGCCGGCACGGCATCGAGCGCGCGCTGCAGATTGTCGGCGATGTCGAGCACGTCACGGGCGAAGCCGGTGATGCCGTACATCCGCGCATCGGCGACCTCACGGGCGGTCCGCTTGCGCAGGTTCTCCATCTCCGCCAGCGTACGCAGCATCTTGTCGCGCGCGTCGGCCGCCTCCTTGGCAAGGGCCTCGGCCGAGCCAGCCTCAGGATCATCGGGCATGATGTAGGGCTTGGAGACGACGGGTTCGCTGGCCTGCGCCGGGTTTTCCGGATCATTCTTATGCAGGTCGGGATCGGTCATGGACAGACTCGCAAGTTCGGCTGACGGGTTTGGGGGATATGGGGCGGGATATCGTGCTTTGGGCGTCGAAAATCAAGCGCAGCCTGATCATCGCGCCCGGAGGCGCTGTCCGCGGGTTAACCAAGTCACACGTCAGCCACCCAGCAGCCGGCTGACCAGACGCGCGGCATAATCGACTGTCGGAATCACCCGGGCATAGTTGAGCCGGGTCGGACCGATGACGCCAAGCACGCCGACGATGCGACCCGTGGCGTCGGAATAGGGCGACACGATCGTCGACGAGCCCGACAGCGAGAACAGCTTGTTCTCCGAGCCGATGAAGATGCGGACACCTTCCGCGCTCTCCGCCCGTCCGAGCAGATCGACCACGCCGCGCTTGGTCTCGAGATCGTCGAACAGCCGCCGCACGCGCTCGAGATCTTCGAGCGCATGCAGGTCCTCGAGCAGGTTGGCGTGGCCGCGCACGATGAGCTGCCGCTCGTCGCTGTCCCCTCCGGACCAGCTCGCGACACCGGCGGCGATCACCTTCTGCGTCAGCTGGTCGAGCTCGGCGCGGTCATGCGCCAGGGCGGTCTCGAGCTCCAGCCGTGCTTCCGCCAGCGTCCGCCCTCTGATGCGGGCATTGAGGAAATTGGACGCCTCGGTCAGCGCCGAAGACGGCACGCCCGGCGGCAGGGTCAGGACCCTGTTCTCGACCTGCCCGTCCTCGCCGACCAGAACGACGAGCGCGCGCTCGGGCTCGAGCCTGACGAACTCGATGTGCTTCAGCCGGGTGTTGGATTTGGCAGTCAGAACCACGGCAGCGGCACGCGTGAGGCCCGACAGCCGCGTCAGCGCTTCATCCAGCGCCGCCTCGACCGATTGTGCCCGGCCGACGGCCGCGAGCTGGCTCTGGATCGACTGCCGCTCGGCCTCCGTCATGTCGCCGACCTGCATCAGGGCGTCGACGAAGAAGCGCAGGCCGGCCTCGGTCGGCAGCCGGCCGGCCGAGGTGTGCGGCGCGTAGATCAGGCCGAGCTGCTCGAGATCGGCCATGACGTTGCGCACCGAGGCCGGCGACAGCGGAACCGCGATCAGCCGCGAAATGTTGCGCGAGCCGACCGGTTCGCCGGTCGCCAGATAGCTTTCGACGATCTGCCGGAAGATCTCGCGCGAGCGCTCGTTGAGCTGCGCCAGACCGGCCGGCGGTGTCATCAGGTTGATCGGATCGTGGTGGGCCACCAGATGCACTCCTTCCAGCTGCCTATAATGTGTCCATGCGGCGGCTCGGTGGCAAGCCGGCGATCGGGCGGTCGCGGGCGAGGCCATGATTAACCCCTGATAAGCCCTTGCCGCTGCCGGTCGCGGCTCCTACAAGGCCGGTCAAAGTCAGTCTTTCGCGCGATTTCACGGAGAGAATCATGCGGCCGAGCCGCCGTGCACCGGATGAACTGCGGGCCGTGAGCCTGGAACGCGGCGTCGTCAAATACGCCGAGGGCTCCTGCCTGGTGAAGTTCGGCGACACCCATGTGCTGGTCACCGCCACGCTGGAGGACCGGCTGCCGCCCTGGCTCAAGGGCCAGGGGCGCGGCTGGATCACGGCCGAATACGGCATGCTGCCGCGCGCCACGCTGGAACGGACCCGGCGCGAGGCCTCCGCCGGCAAGCAGACCGGCCGCACCGTCGAGATCCAGCGCCTGATCGGCCGCTCGCTGCGCACCGCGATCGACCTGCAAGCGCTCGGCGAGCGCCAGATCACGGTCGATTGCGACGTGCTGCAGGCCGACGGCGGCACGCGCACGGCGTCGATCACCGGCGCCTGGGTGGCGCTGGCCGACTGCATCAAGTGGATGAAGTCGCGCAACATGATCAAGACCGATGTGCTGCGCACCAACGTCGCCGCGATCTCCTGCGGCATCTACAACGGCACGCCGGTGCTGGATCTCGATTACGCCGAGGATTCCGAGGCCGAGACCGACGCCAATTTCGTCATGACCGGCGACGGCCGCATCATCGAGGTGCAGGGCACCGCGGAGAAGACTCCGTTCACCGAGGCCGAGTTCCTGGCGCTGATGGCGCTCGCCCGCAAGGGCGTCGCGCGGCTGGTCGATCTGCAGAAGATGGCGGTCGCGTGAGCAGCCCGCACCGCAGGCTCACCGGTCGCATCGTCATCGCGACCCACAATCCCGGCAAGCTTGCCGAGATGCGCGAGCTGCTCGCCCCTCATGGCGTCGAGGCGGTGTCGGCCGGCGATCTCGGCCTGGGCGAGCCGGACGAGACCGGCGAGACCTTCCACGCCAACGCCCGCATCAAGGCAGTCGCCGCGGCCAAGGCCGCGCAGCTTCCAGCCTTTGCCGACGATTCCGGCATCGTGGTTCATGCGCTCGATGGTGCGCCGGGGATCTATTCGGCGCGCTGGGCCGGACCGGACAAGGATTTCACCGGCGCGATGACGCGGATCGAGCGCCTGCTGCAGGAGCGCGGCGCGACCGGTGCCGACAAGCGCACCGCGCATTTCGTCTCAGCGCTGTGCGTGGCGTGGCCGGACGGTCATGTCGAGGAGGTCGAGGCGCGGGTCGACGGCACCCTGGTCTGGCCGCCGCGCGGCACGGCGGGCTTCGGCTACGACCCGATGTTCCTGCCCGAGGGCCACGACCGGACCTTCGGCGAGATGACCAGCATCGAGAAGCACGGCCTGCCGCCGCTCGGGCTCGGCCTGTCGCACCGGGCGCGCGCCTTCGTGAAGCTCGCGGAGATCTGCCTTGACCAGCGCTGAGAGCGAAGCGTTCGGCGTCTATGTGCACTGGCCGTTCTGCCTGTCGAAATGTCCGTATTGCGACTTCAACAGCCATGTCCGGCATGCCGCCATCGACCAGGACCGCTTCGCCCGCGCCTTCGCCCAGGAGATCGCGACCACGGCCGCCCGCATTGGGGCGCGCACCGTCACGTCGATCTTTCTCGGCGGCGGCACCCCGTCGCTGATGCAGCCGCAGACGGTCGGCGCCATTCTCGATGCGATCGGCCGGCACTGGCACGTCGCCGGCGACGTCGAGGTGTCGCTCGAAGCCAATCCGACCAGCGTCGAGGCGACCCGCTTTGCCGGCTATCGCGCCGCCGGCGTCAACCGGGTCTCGCTCGGCGTCCAGGCAATGGACGATGCGTCGCTCAAGATGCTGGGCCGCCTGCACACCGCCGAGGAGGCGATGAAGGCAGTCGCGATCGCGCGCCATGCGTTCGACCGTTATTCGTTCGATCTGATTTACGCCCGGCCCGACCAGACGCCGGCGATGTGGACCGAGGAGCTGACGCGCGCGATCGGCGAGGCCGCCGAGCATTTGTCGCTGTATCAACTGACCATCGAGGAAGGCACGCCGTTCTTCGGCCTGCACGCCGCCGGCAAGCTGAAGACGCCGGATGAAGGCGTGGCGCGCGCCTTGTACGACGTGACGCAGGAGATCTGCGCGCGTCACGGATTGCCGGCCTACGAGATCTCCAATCATGCCCGCCCGGGCGCGGAGTGCCGGCACAATCTGATCTATTGGCGCGGCCAGGAATATGCCGGCATCGGCCCCGGCGCCCATGGTCGTCTCGACATCGGCGGCATCAGGCATGCGACCGCGACCGACAAGCGGCCGGAGGCCTGGCTGATGCGGGTCGAGTCCAACGGACATGGCGTGATGACCGACGACGAGCTCAACCGCGAGGAGCGCGCCGACGAATTCCTGCTGATGGGGCTGCGACTGGCCGAAGGCATCGATCCCAGGCGCTACGCCGCGATCTCCGGTCGTGCGCTCGATCCGCGCCGGATCGCGCTGCTGCGCGAGGAGGGCGCCATCGCCGTCGATCCGGATGGACGGCTGCGCGTGACCCAGGACGGGTTTCCCGTCCTAGATGCCGTCGTCGCCGATCTCGCCGCCTGAAAAATGCTGCGACTCAGGTCGCGCTGAAGCTCTTCGGCGCGCCGGCGACCGTCTGTCCGCCGCCCGAACCGACGCGCATCACGGCAAGCCCGCGCTCATTGGTGCCGTCGCTGCGGAACCGGAACAGCCCGTCGATGCCGGCGAAGCCGGATGCATTGGTCAGGACATCGGGCGCAAAGCGCTGGTTGCCCTGGGTGCGCGCCAGCGCGGCCACGAGCGCTACCGCGTCGTAGGCGAGGGTCGCCGTGCGTACGGGATCGCCGCCGAATCGCGTCCGGTAGCGGCCGGCGAAGGCGCGGAAGCCGGAGGGATCCGGCGCGGCATAGAGGCCGCCCTGCAGGCTGGCGCTGGCATAGACGCGCGGATTGTCCCACAGCCCGGTGCCGAGCAGCTGAATGTTGCGCAGATTGGCGCCGGCCGCGGTCAGCGCATCCGCCGTCGCGGCGACCGATTCGCCGTCATCGGCCAGCAGCAGCGCATCGGCGCCGCCGAGCGCCTGCGCCACCGTGCGCGCAGGCCCGGCGCGGTCGCCGGAATATTTCTCGAACGCCACGATGCGTCCGCCGCGGCGGCTGACGGCGGTCTTGAACGCACCCTCGACGACGGTGCCATAGGCATTGTCGGGCAGCAGCGCCGCGAACGAGCGTTTACCGACGCTGGCGGAATATTCGACGATGCGGCTGGCGTCGGACTCCGGCAGGAAGCTGAGCAGATAGACGCCGCGCCCCGCCACGCTCGAATCGGTCGAGAAGGCGATGACCGAGATGTTACGCGCGCGCGCCACCTGGGCGGTCGCCGGCACCGAGCCCGCGAACAAAGGGCCGAGAATGATCTCGGCGCCTTCGTCGCAAGCCTGTTGCGCGCCCTGCTGCGCCCCTTGCGGGCTGCCGGCGTCGTCCTTGATCAGGAGCTGGATGTTGGGGTTCTGAAACTCGGCGAGCGCCATCTCGGCCGCGTTCTTCATCGATTGCGCGGCGACGCCCGCATTGCCCGAAGCCGACAGCGGCAGAATCAGCCCGACCTTGACTTGGCCGTTGCCGGCCACCGCCGGCTGCTGCGGCGGTCCCGCCGGCGCGGTCGGCTGCTCGAACGGATTGAAGCCCTGCTGCACGTTGGAGCACGCCGACAGCAGCGGCGCGCCGACGATCAGGCCCAGCGCCGTTCGCCGGGCGACCCCATGGGGTCCCGGACCGAGAGAGTTGGGATGACGCGGGCCCACCATGGCATCTCTTCGTTCGGCCGAGATCGGCCAGAAGTTCCCCAAGCGCACGCCCCCAGGCCGTGCTGATTCACTCATATTGTCGACGAATAGTTAAGCAAAACAAAAGGCTGTCAGCGCCACACAGCCGATCAATTCGACGTTTTGCACGGCCTATCCCCTGTTCGTCCACACCCCCATCGACGTGCCGTTTCGAACTTGAATCTGCGATGAACGGCAGCGCGACGATGCCAATCGGAACTTCAAATGGCTGCGCGGCTGTTCCCCTGTGGCAATCCCGCGGCAGGCCCTTTAAATTACCTCGATGGGCGCGAAGGCAATCCCCAAGACGTCGCCGGACGACGGCAAATCTTCCACCACGTCGACCTATCTGGTGGCGGGGCAGATCGTTGCGGCGCCCAAGGCTCGGCCTGGATTGCACTTGGTGGCAACCCCGATCGGCAATCTCGGCGACATCACGCTGCGCGCGCTGGAAACCCTGGCCGGCGCCGACCTCATCTTGTGCGAGGACACGCGAATCACGCGGCGGCTGACCGAGCGCTACGGCCTGAGCGCGGAACTCACAGCCTATCATGAGCACAATGCCGAAGCCGTCAGGCCCAGGATCCTGCAGCGCCTCGCCGAAGGCGCGGCCATCGCGCTGGTGTCCGACGCCGGCACGCCACTGATCTCCGATCCCGGCTACAAGCTGGTGCGCGAGGCGTGTGAGGCCGGGCATGCCGTCACCGCGCTGCCGGGCCCCTCCGCCGTGCTCGCGGCGCTCAGCGTCGCGGCGTTGCCGACCGACCGCTTCTTCTTCGAGGGGTTCCTGCCGGCCAGGCAGCAGGCGCGGCGCACGCGGCTGTCCGAACTCGCGCGCATCGACGCGACGCTGGTCCTGTTCGAGGCCGGCAGCCGGGTGCAGGAGACGCTGGCCGATCTCGCCGAGTCCATGGCGGGACGCCCGGCCGCGATCTGCCGCGAGCTCACCAAGCTGCACGAGGAGGTGCTGCGCGGCGAAATCGGCGATCTCGCTGCAGCGGCCGGCGATCTCGAAACGCGGGGCGAATTCGTGCTGGTGATCGGTCCGCCGCCACGCGGCGCCGGGATGCTGACGCAGGATGCGCTCGACGCCGTGCTGAAGGATCTGCTGCAGCGATCGAGCGTCAAGGATGCCGTCATGCATGCCGTCGAGCTGTCCGGCCGGCCGCGCCGCGAAGTCTATGCGCGCGCGCTCGAACTGGCCAAGGACGCGCGGTCAGGGTCGGCCGATGGCGAAGACTGAGCGCGCCTCCCCTGACAAGCCGGCGAAGACGGCGGCACCCGAACGCGTCGCCGCCTTCCGTACCGGATTGTCGGCGGAAGCCCGTGCCGCAGCGCTGCTGATCGCCAAGGGCTACCGCATCCTCGCCAAACGCTTCCGCACGCCCCATGGCGAGATCGACATCATCGCGCGCAGGCGCGGCCTGGTCGCCTTCGTGGAGGTCAAGGCGCGCGCCTCGCTCGACGATGCGGCCTATGCCGTGACGCCGCGCCAGCAGCAGCGCATCATCAATGCCGCGCAGGCCTGGCTGATGGCACATCCCGACCATGCCGAATTGGAGCTGCGCTTCGACGCGATTCTGGTTGCGCCGCGCAGCCTGCCGCGCCATCTGGTAGCGGCGTTCGACGCCAGCACCTGACATGAACCGACTGCAGAGAGCAGGGACCTGCCCATGAAACTGAATGTCGCCGTCCAGATGGACCCCATCGCGCGCATCAACATCCGCGGCGACTCGACCTTCGCGATGCTGCTCGAAGCGCAGCGGCGCGGCCATGGCCTGTGCTACTATACGCCCGACAAGCCGTCGCTGCGCGGCGAGGAGCTGTATGCGCCGGTGCAGGCGCTCACCGTGCGCGACCAGGTCGGCGATCACTTCACGCTCGGCGAACCGAAACCGACCGCGCTCACATCCTTTGATGTCGTGCTGCTGCGGCAGGATCCGCCGTTCGATCTCGCCTACATCACCTCGACGCATTTCCTCGAACGCATCCATCCGAAGACGCTGGTGGTCAACGATCCGGCGAGCGTGCGCAACGCGCCGGAAAAGCTGTTCGTGATGAACTTCCCGCAACTGATGCCGCCGACCTTGATCTCGCGCGATCTCGACGAGATCAACGCCTTCCGGGATCAGCACGGCGCTGTCGTGATGAAGCCACTGCATGGCCATGGTGGCGCGGCGGTGTTTCGGGTGATGCCGCAGGATATGAATTTCGGCTCGCTGTTCGACATGTTCTCGGTGACGTTCAAGGAGCCGTGGGTGATCCAGCGCTTCCTCCCCGAGGTGAAGCACGGCGACAAGCGCATCATCCTGGTCGACGGCGAGTTCGCCGGCGCCGTCAACCGCGTGCCGGCGGCCGATGATCTGCGCTCCAACATGGTGCGCGGCGGCGCCGCCCAGGCCACCGATCTCAGCGCCCGCGAGCGCGAGATCTGCGATACGCTGGGTCCGGAGTTGCGCGCGCGCGGCCTGTTGCTGGTCGGCATCGACGTGATCGACGGCAACCTCACCGAGATCAACGTGACGTCGCCGACCGGCATCCGCGCGATCTCGCGACTCGGCGGACCCGACATCGCCGCCCAGGTATGGGACGTCATCGAGAGCAAACGGCGCTGATCAGGCGCCGTCCCACATTGCTGGGGATAAGGTCAGCCAACGCAGTCAGTCCGATGCGTCAGAGGCCGGGCACAATCGCTGACATCGGCGCAATTCATGATATGACGCGGGTCTCATGCGTCTCGTCCTGACCACCTGGAACATCAACTCGGTGCGCCTGCGCATCGACCTCGTCGCCAAGCTCATCAAGCAGGTCAGGCCCGATGTCCTGTGCCTGCAGGAGACCAAGTGCATCGACGACGCTTTCCCGCTGAAGCGCTTCAAGCGGCTCGGTTATGAGCACGTCGCATTGAACGGGCAGAAGGGCTATCACGGCGTCGCCGTGATCTCGAAATGGCCGTTCGAGGAGACCAACGTCCGCACCTTCTGCGACAAGGTGGATTCGCGCCACATCACGGTGGCGTTCGGCGAGAAGGCGCAGCTCGCGCAGCCGCTGGTGCTGCACAATTTCTACGTGCCCGCAGGCGGCGACATTCCCGACCCCGCGCTCAATCCGAAATTTGAGCACAAGCTGCAATTCCTCGACGAAATGAAGGCCTGCGAGCCGCTGCATCCACGCGGCGACGACCGGCATATCCTGGTCGGCGATCTCAACGTCGCGCCGCATGAGCATGATGTCTGGTCGCACAAGCAGCTCCTGAAGGTGGTGTCGCATACGCCGATCGAATGCGAGAAGCTGTTGGCGGCGCAGACCCATGGCGAATGGGTCGACGTCGCCCGAGAACGCATCCCGATGTCGGAGAAGGTCTACACTTGGTGGAGCTACCGTGCCGCCGACTGGACCGTCGGCGATCGCGGCCGAAGGCTCGACCACATCTGGGTGTCACGCGCACTGAAGGACCGGGTCAGCGACTTCAGGATCCTGCGCGACGCCCGCAGCTGGGAGCGGCCGTCGGATCACGTGCCGGTCACGGTGACGGTGGACGTCTCGTAGCGGACCCGCGCGGCAACGAAGATCACGACGTCAGCTTGGCCCCGGCCGCCATGATGTCATTGGCGATTCGGCTGGCGCGGTGGGCGAACTCGTCGCGCAGCCGGCGCGCCGCCTTGGCGTCGCTCTCCAGCACACGCTGAAACAGGCTGCGCGAGATCCGCACCACGGTCGAATATTCCAGGGCCGTCGCGGTCGCCGGACGCCGCATCTCGACCAGCAGCGCCAGCTCGCCGATCAGCATGGTCGGCGTGGCGACGATCTCGGCACCGACCTCGTCGCTGATGCGCAACGACCCGCGCTGGACGACATAGCCGCAATCGGCGGTGTCGCCCTCGCGGAACAGGCTCTCGCCGCTCTGGATGTTACGCTGCTCGGAGCCGATGGCGATCATGCGTAAGGACTCGCTTCCCAGCAGTCGCAACGTTGGGACGCGCTCCAATAGCGCAATATCGTCTTCGATCGACATCAAGGGCCCGGGGAAGGCTGAATGGAACCAATATCATAAATGGCGAAACCGCCATCCCCGAACCTATCACGGTACCAACTTGTAGCCACCGGCCTCCGTCACCAGAATCTCCGGATTCGCGGCATCTTTCTCGATCTTCTGCCGCAGACGGTAAATGTGCGTTTCCAGCGTGTGGGTGGTGACGCCGGAATTGTAGCCCCACACCTCCTGGAGCAGGGTTTCGCGCGACACCGGCTGCTGGCCGGCGCGGTACAGGAAGCGCAGGATCGCCGTTTCCTTCTCCGTCAGGCGGACCTTGCGGGCATTGGCGCCGGTCAGCATTTTCGAGCCCGGCCGGAAGCTGTAGGGGCCGACCGAGAACACCGCGTCCTCGCTGGCCTCGTGCTGACGAAGCTGGGCCCGGATGCGGGCCAGCAGCACGGCGAAGCGGAAGGGCTTTGCGACATAGTCGTTGGCGCCGGATTCGAGCCCGAGAATCGTATCGGAATCGGTATCGTGCCCGGTCAGCATGATGATCGGCGCCTTGAAGCCGCCCTTGCGCAGGGACCGCACCACTTCGCGGCCATCGGTGTCGGGCAGGCCGACGTCCATCAGAACCAGGTCGGGTGAATTGGCCTTTGCGGCGGTGGCGCCCTTGGCGCCGGTATCGACGGCCTGGGCTTCGAACTCGTCATGCAGCGAGAGCTGCTCCATCAGGGCATCGCGCAGATCGGTGTCGTCATCCACGATCAGGATCTTGCGGGCATTGGCCATTGTACAATCCTCTAGGTGGCGCCGGCGGGATCGGATGGGTGGCGCCGTCAACGGTGGGCAAACAGGCTCATCAGCCCTGTTCCGTCTTGAAGTAGGGGGCTGTTACCGATTCACAAGCGCCCGGGACTCTACTCCAGAATTGAGCAGGGATTGAGATGATTGTCCTGTTCGACCCTCGCGGCGGACCATTTGCCGGCATTAAGGCAATTACCGGGCAACAAAGGGCAATGAAAAGGCACGTTGTTTCATGTCGTTATCGAAGGTGAAGCTTGGCATGCCAGCATCGCGGATCTCGATTCGCACCACAGCCGGGTCGCGGCAGCGCGGCTGGCTCCATGTCTGGGGCCATGTCATCCCGGTGGCGCTCGGCCGCGGCGGCGTCCTGGCCAACAAGCGCGAGGGCGATGGTGGCACCCCCGAGGGACTTTTCGGCCACGGCGGCTGTGGTGGCGGGCGGATCGTCATCCCCGTCCGCGCACCTTTCTTCCGGTCCGGCCGATTGGTCCGGAGGATGCCTGGTGCGAGGACCCGGCCGACCGGCATTACAATCAGGCGATCCGGCTGCGCGGCGACCATCCCGGAGACCGGCTGGCACGCCAGGACCATCTGTACGACTTCATCATCGAGATCGACCACAACACGCGGCCGCGGATCGCAGGCCGCGGCAGCGCCGTGTTCCTGCATCTGGCGCGGCCGAATTTCGGCCCGACCGCAGGCTGCGTGGCCATGCCCCGGCCGGCGATGCTGCGTCTGTTGCAAAGGATCGGCCCGCGCACCAGGATCGTCATCCAACAATAGAAGGGAGGATGACGTCATGCCCGCACCGGATCAGCCAGCCAGGGCCTCGGGCCTCCTGCGCCAGCATTGGAGTGAGGGCCGCAAGCTGGCAGAGCTGCCGCCGGAGCTGCGTCCGAGCGACCGCGTCGAGGGCTATGCCATCCAGGCCGAACTCGAGCGGCACTCGCCCAAGCCATTATTTGGCTGGAAGATCGCTGCGACCAGCGAGGCCGGCCAGCGCCATATCAATGTCGCCGGTCCGATGGCCGGGCGGATCCTGGCCGAAACGGTGCTGCCGGTCGGCGGCACCGCGTCGATGGCCGGCAACGCGATGCGCGTCGCCGAGCCGGAATTCGCCTTCCGCCTGGGCCGCGATCTGCCGCCCCGGCCGAGACCTTATGATGTCGCGGAGGTCCTGGCCGCGGTCGACACGCTGCATCCCGCAATCGAGATTCCCGATTCGCGATTCGCCGACTTCGTCAGCGCGGGCGAGGCACAATTGATCGCCGACAATGCCTGCGCGCATCTGTTCGTGCTGGGTGAGGCCAGCACCGCCGACTGGCGCAGCCGCGATTTGATCGCGGAGCGGCCGCGCATCGCGCTGCGTGGCGAGACCTTCATCGGCCACGGCCGCAACGTGCTCGGTGATCCGCTGATAGCGCTGGCCTGGCTGGTCAACGAGCTCAGCGCGCTCGGCGTGCCCGCGCGGGCGGGGCAGGTGGTCACGACCGGCACCTGTCATCCAGCCGCTGCCGATCGGCAGCGGGGACCACATGGAGGCCGATTTCGGCGATCTGGGGCAGGTATCGGTGCGGTTCGAGTAGGGAGCGGCCGCGATCGCGCCGCCCGTTTCAGCGATGCCCGAAGATCGCCGAGCCGACCCGGACATGCGTGGCGCCGAACTGGATCGCGGTGGCGAAATCGGCGCTCATGCCCATCGACAGATGCGCGAGGCCGTTGCGTGCGGCGATCTTGGCGGTCAGCGCGAAATGCGGCCCCGGTGCTTCGTCGACCGGCGGAATGCACATCAGCCCTGAAATCGCGAGCCCGTAGTCCTTGCGACAGGCGGCGATGAAGGCGTCGGCGTCGCCGGGCGCGATGCCCGCCTTCTGCGGCTCCTCGCCGGTGTTGATCTGGACGAACAGTTGCGGATGCCGGCCCTGGGCGGAAATCTCCTTGGCGAGCGCCGCGCAGAGGCTTGGCCGATCCACCGAATGAATGGCATCGAACAGCGCCACCGCCTCCTTGGCCTTGTTGGATTGCAGCGGCCCGATCAGGTGCAGCGCGAGTCCGGGATGCGCGGCCATGAGCGGCGGCCACTTGGCTTTGGCTTCCTGAACGCGATTTTCACCGAACACGCGCTGTCCGGCCACGATCACCGGCTCGATCGCGTCGGCATCGAAGGTCTTCGACACAGCGATCAGCGTGACCGAGCCGCGATCACGTTTGGCGTCGCGGCAGGCGCGCAGAATCTCCTGCTCGACGGCGGCGAGCGCGGACGGCGAGGACGAGGTTGAGGCGTTCGATTCATCAGGCACGATGGCGTCCGTCGGTGGATTTACGGGTTTGGCTGCAATTTTACGGAGTTCGAGAAAGGGTTCTTGAGCCCTTCTCCTTACCCTGCACGGCCGGGGGTAGGGGGAAGAAATGCCAAGCATCCGGTTCAATCGCAATAGAGTGAAGCTGAACCGGCTGATGGGGATTCGCGCCCGGCTGGCGCTGCTCGCCCTGATCCTGGTGGCGCCGCTGATGCTGGAACGCGCGCGCTCGCTGGAAAGCGCCAGGACAAGGCAGATCGCGCTCGCATCGGAGGAATTCTCCGGCCTCGCCCGGCAAAGCGCCGACATGCAGCGCGAGGTCATCATGTCGGTGGAGACGGTGCTGAAGTCGACCGCCTATGTCCGGGCGTCGAGCACCGGCGTGAGCCGCAGCTGCGACATGATGCGCGCCAGCCTGCCGGCGACCCTGCCGTGGATCCGCACCCTGATGATCGCCGGCCGCGACGGCCGCATCCAGTGCTCGACCAACAACCAATATGTCGGGCTCGATTTCAGCGACCGGCCGTATTTCCGTGGCGCCCAGGAATCCCGTGATTTCGTGTTCAGCGACTACCTGCTGTCGAAACCGTCGCACGTGCCCATCGTGATGGCCGCCTATCCGGTCGGCGCGATCACCGGCGAGCCGGACGCGGTGATGCTGGCGAGCGTGGACCTGGAATGGATGTCCAAGATCATGAACAATCTTGGCGGCCGCCCCGGCATCACGGCGGTGCTGGTCGACAGCGAGGGAATCGTGTTGGCGGCGCCCGTCAACCGCACCGAGCTGATCGGCCGGCCGCTCGACAGCGTGCCGCTGTTGTCGGCCGTTGCCGAGACCGCCCTGACTTCGGGGAAGCCGACCGAGACAATGAGTTTCACGGCGGCGGATGGCTCCAAGCGCGCGATCAGCTACACCCGGATCGCCGACACCGGATCGCGGCTGATCGTCAGCATCGATGAGACCCGCGTCACCGCCGCCATCGACCGCGAGATCCGCAACGCCTATCTGCAGGCCGGCCTGGTCTGCCTGATCGTGCTGCTCGGCGCGCTGATCGCCGCCGAGAAGCTGATCGTGAAGCCCGTCAGCATGCTCGCCGCGACCGCCAAGCGCTTCGGCCACGGCCACTGGTCGGCGCGCGTCACCACCAAGCATCTGCCGTCTGAGTTCGTTCCGCTGGCAAAATCGTTCAATGCGATGGCGGCCAAGCTCGGCCAGCGCGAGCGCGAGCTGGTCGCCGCCAATGACCGGCTGACGGTGATGGCGTCGATCGACATGCTCTCGGGCCTCGCCAACCGCCGCGGCTTCCAGAACCGCATCGACGTCGAATGGAGCCGCGCGCAGCAGGCCGGCACCGAGCTGTCGCTGCTGATGATCGACGTCGACCACTTCAAGCTCTACAATGACACCTATGGTCACCCTGAGGGTGACGCCTGCCTGTCACGTCTCGGCGAGACGCTGTCGCAGATCGCCGGCGCTATGACGGCTTTCGCCGGCCGCTATGGCGGTGAGGAGTTCTGTCTGTTGTTGCCGGGCATGGGTGCCAGAGAGGCGCTCGCGGTCGGCGAGCAGGTGCGCGCCACGGTGCTGGAGCTCGAGCTGCCGCACGCGACGTCGGCGCATCGATGCGTCACCGTGAGCGTCGGTGTCGCCTCGACCCGGCCGAACGAGTCAATGATGCCCTCCGACCTGATCGAAGCCGCCGATGCCGCGCTCTATGCGGCCAAGCATCGCGGCCGCAACACGGTCATCGCGCATGGCTTCGCCGATGTCGCGGATGACAGGGGCAGCGTGGCACACGCCGGATAGGGCTGCGCCGCGGCCTGCGATCAGCCGACCGCGAGTTTCTGGTCGAGCTCGAGCTCGCTGACCACGCGGTTGCGGCCGAGCTTCTTGGCGAGATACAGCGAGCGGTCGCAACGGTCGATCAGATCCGCCATCGATTCGCCGAACTGGAACTGGCCGACGCCGATCGACACCGTGATCTGCGGCAACACCTCGCCGGTCGAGCGCCGCGTGAACTGACAATCGGCGATGGTGCGCCGGATGCGCTCGGCGATGACAGCGCAACCTTCGAGGTCGGTCTGCGGCAGCACCGCGATCAGTTCCTCGCCGCCGTAGCGCGCGGGAAGATCCTTGTCGCGGACGCGCTCGCGCAATGCCTTGGCGACGAGGCGCAGCACCTGATCGCCGACGCCATGGCCGTAATTGTCATTGAACTTCTTGAAGTGGTCGACGTCGATCAGGAGAATGCTGAGCGGTTCGTCGCGCTCCATCGCCTCGACCTGCGCATGGCGGAAGAACTCTTCGAGCGCGCGCCGGTTCGGCAATCCGGTCAGCGTGTCGGTGCGTGCGCGCTGCTCCGACTTGTTGAGCGAGTCTCGGATGGTGTCGAGCTCGCGTGACTTCTCGGCAAAGCTCGCTTCGAGTTTCGCGGCACGCGCGGTCGCCTGGGCGAGCTCACTGACCAGGTTCTCGATCAGGATCTTCGGATCGACGCCCTGCTCGTTGCGTTCGGCGACGCCATCGATCGCCGCCATGTGCGTGCGGTTGTCGGCGATCGCGGCCGTCAGATACTGCTTGGCGGAGTCCATCACGCCATGCAACTGCTGCGAGACTTTGTGGACGACAGCAGCTTCCGTACCCTGCTGGCCGATATAGGTGTCGAACAGCGCCTGGTTGGTGGTCTTGTCGAACTTGCGCTTGTTGCTGACCAGGATGTCGACGGCGCGCTTGAGATCCGACGCCGAGCCCAGTGAGTACTTGAACCACAGATGGAAGTTGTTAGGCGTCGGTGGCACGCGCTGTTGAGCCATGGATTTCATGGCCTTTTCCGCGACCGTCGTCGCGTACTCGAAGTCAAGCTCGTCGAACGTAGCGCCGGACACGATGTGGAGTGATCCCAGATGCGGGCTGATGCCTGGATGTATGCACTCAGTCTCCCATTCAAGTCTTAACCGTGCCTCAATCGGACCTTCGACACTGCCGGCAGAGGCTGCAAAAAACTCACGATTACCGTCGCTTAGCGGGTGCCCAAAATGGTATCATCATCTGTCGCCCCATTGACCGGGCTGCCGCTTTTGTGGCCTAGTCCGCCGTCTTCAAACGACGCGAATCCTCGAAAATTATAAGCGATTCCATGACATCCGAACGCTACAACGCCCGTGAAGCCGAGCCGCGCTGGCAGCGCCAGTGGGACGAGAAGGCGATCTTCGCCACCAGGAACGACGATCCGCGTCCGAAATACTACGTACTCGAGATGTTTCCCTATCCGTCGGGACGCATCCATATCGGCCATGTCCGTAATTATACGCTGGGTGACGTGCTGGCGCGCTTCATGCGCGCCAAGGGTTTCAACGTGCTGCACCCGATGGGCTGGGACGCGTTCGGCCTGCCGGCGGAGAACGCCGCGATCGAGCGCAAGGTGGCGCCGAAGGCGTGGACCTACGACAATATCGCGGCGATGAAGAAGCAGCTGCGCTCGATCGGCCTGTCGCTCGACTGGGCACGCGAGTTCGCGACCTGCGATCCATCCTACTACAAGCACCAGCAGAAGATGTTCCTCGACTTCATGCAAGCGGGGCTGGTCGAGCGCGAGAAGCGCAAGGTGAACTGGGGATCCGGTCGACATGACCGTGCTCGCCAACGAGCAGGTCATCGACGGTCGCGGCTGGCGCTCCGGTGCGGTGGTCGAACAGCGTGAGATGAACCAATGGGTGTTCAAAATCACGAAGTACTCGCAGGAGCTGCTGGACGCGCTCGATGGTCTCGACCGCTGGCCCGACAAGGTCCGACTGATGCAGCGGAACTGGATCGGCCGCTCCGAAGGCCTGCTGATCCGCTTCGCACTCGATCCCAAGACGACGCCCGCGGGCGAGACCGAATTGAAGATCTTCACGACGCGGCCCGACACGCTGTTCGGCGCCAAGTTCATGGCGATCTCGGCGGACCATCCGCTGGCGCAGGCCGCGGCCGCCAAGAACCCGGAGCTCGCCGCGTTCATCGCCGAGATCAAGCGGATCGGCACCGCGCAGGAGGCGATCGACACCGCGGAGAAGCAGGGCTTCGACACCGGCATCCGTGCCGTGCATCCGTTCGATCCGAGCTGGACCTTGCCGGTCTATGTCGCGAACTTCGTGCTGATGGAGTACGGCACCGGCGCGATCTTCGGCTGCCCGGCACATGACCAGCGCGACCTCGACTTCGTCAACAAATACGGCCTCGGCAACACGCCGGTGGTCTGCCCCGAAGGACAGGATCCGGCGAGCTTCGTCATCACCGACACCGCCTTCGACGGCGACGGGCGGATGATCAACTCGCGCTTCCTCGACGGCATGACGATCGTGCAGGCCAAGGAGGAGGTCGCGAGGCGGCTCGAGAGCGAGCAGCGCGGCGGCGCGGCTGTCGGCGAGCGCCAGGTCAATTTTCGCCTGCGCGACTGGGGCATCTCGCGCCAGCGCTAGTTGGGGCTGTCCGATCCCGGTGATCCACTGCGCCAAGTGCGACGTCGTGCCGGTACCGGCCAAGGACCTGCCGGTGGTGCTGCCGGACGACGTCAGCTTCGACAAGCCGGGTAACGCGCTCGACCATCATCCGACCTGGAAGCACGTCACCTGCCCGACATGCGGCGGAAAGGCGACGCGCGAAACCGATACCATGGACACCTTCGTGGACTCGTCCTGGTACTTCGCACGCTTCACCGATCCGTGGAACGAGACCTCGCCGACGACGCCGGCCGTGGCCAACCGGATGATGCCGGTCGACCAGTATATCGGCGGCGTCGAGCACGCGATCCTGCATCTGCTCTACAGCCGCTTCTTCACCCGCGCGATGAAGGCCACCGGCCACGTCGCCATGGACGAGCCGTTCGCCGGCATGTTCACGCAGGGCATGGTGGTCCACGAGACCTATCAGAAGGCCGACGGCACCTACGTCAACCCGGCGGAGGTCAAGATCGAGGTCGGCGGCAACGGCCGCCGCGCCGTGCTGGCCGCCACCGGCGAGGACATCACGATCGGCCCGATCGAGAAGATGTCGAAGTCGAAGAAGAACACCGTCGACCCCGACGACATCATCGAGAGCTACGGCGCCGACGTCGCGCGCTGGTTCATGCTGTCGGACTCGCCGCCGGACCGCGACGTAATCTGGAGCGACGAACGGGTGCAGGGCGCGGCGCGCTTCGTCCAGCGGCTGTGGCGGCTGGTCAACGAATCGGTCGCGGCATCGGCGGAGACCCCTCCTCCCGCCCGGCCGCGTTCGGCCCCGACGCGCTGGCGCTGCGCAAGGCTGCCCACGGCGCCCTGGACAAGGTGACCGGCGGCATCGAGCGGCTGCACTTCAACGTCTGCCTGGCGCATATCCGGGAATTCGCCAATGCGCTGGCCGACGTCCTGGCGCGGCCGGCCAAGCCGGCGGCCGACCTGGCCTGGGCGATCTGCGAAGCGGCTCAGATCCTGGTGCAGCTGTTCTCGCCGATGATGCCTCATCTGGCCGAGGAATGCTGGCAGGTGCTGGGCCGGACCGGGCTGATCTCGGAGGCGTCCTGGCCGCAAATCGAACGAGATTTGCTGGTTGAGGACAGCATGAGCTTGGTCGTCCAGGTCAACGGCAAGAAGCGCGGAGAAGTCACAGTCGCCAGCAACGCGCAGAATCCGGAAATTGAGGCTGCCGTTTTGGCACTCGATGCAGTAAAACTAGCGCTGGATGGCAAACCCGTCCGCAAGGTGATCATTGTTCCCAAGAGGATCGTGAATGTCGTCGGCTAGGTTTCGGATCGCTGCACGCCTGGTTGCCGTGGCCGCGTTGGCTGGGCTGACGGCTGGCTGCTTCCAGCCGATGTATGCCGAGCATGCCGACGGCACGCCCGGCCTGCGCGAAAAGCTTGCCGGCATCGAGCTGCCGCCGGTCGACAAGCCGAACGCCTCGCCCGAGGCCCGCATCGGCGTCGGCATCCGCAACGCGCTTGCCTTCAAGCTGTACGGCACCGCAACCGGCACGGCGCCGACCCACAAGCTGGTGCTGCGGTTGCAGACCAGCCGGTCCTCGCTGATCGTCTCGCAGACCACCGGCCTGCCGACCACCGAGAATGTCGGCCTCGACGTGCAGTACAATCTGGTCGAGCTGGCGACCAACAAGTCTGTCATGACCGGAACGACCTTCGCGCGCACCTCCTACGACATCCCCGGCTCGTACCAGCGCTTCGCCCGGCAGCGGGCCTTCCGTGATGCCGAGGATCGCGCCTCCGAGGAGGTCGCCGAGAAGATCAAGACGCGGCTCGCGGCCTATTTCACCGCGGGCACCTGACGCACGGCTGACATCGCCGTGGTCGCGCTGCGCGGACGAGACATCGATGCCTTCCTGGCCAAACCGGACGCCGCTCGTCCTCTGATCCTGTTGTACGGCCCGGATACGGGCCTGGTTCGCGAGCGTGCCGAGGCCCTGATCGCGTCGGCCGTCGACAACCCCGATGATCCCTTCTCCGTGGTCAGGCTCGACGGCGACGAGCTCTCCGCGGAGCCGTCGCGCCTCGTCGACGAAGCCATGACCGTGCCGCTGTTCGGCGGCCGGCGGGCCATCCGGGTGCGCGCCGGCTCGCGCAATTTCGCCAGCGGCGTCGAGACACTCAGCGAGATGAACGTGCGGGACTGCCGCATCGTGATCGAGGCCGGCGACATCCGCCCCGATTCGCCACTGCGCAAGATTTGCGAGAAGGCCAGAACGGCGGTCGCGATCGGCTGCTATCCGGACACCGAGCGCGATCTCGCCAAGCTGATCGACGAGGAATTGCGCTTGGCCT
Source organism: Bradyrhizobium oligotrophicum (assembly GCA_050641875.1). Lineage (GTDB taxonomy): Bacteria > Pseudomonadota > Alphaproteobacteria > Rhizobiales > Xanthobacteraceae > Bradyrhizobium > Bradyrhizobium oligotrophicum_B. The sequence continues at coordinate 2,163,849 of CP192619.1, read as the reverse complement.
CGCTGCGCATCTCTCCGGAGGCCCGCGCCTATCTGATGGCGCTGCTCGGCGGCGACCGCCAAGCCTCCCGCAACGAGCTGCGCAAGCTGACCCTGTTCGCCCATGGCGAAGGCGAGGTGACGCTCGACCACGTGATGGCCGTGGTCGCCGACGCCTCGGAGATGAAGCTCGATCCGATCGTCGACGGCGCCTTCGGCGGCAAGCCGGAAATGGTCGAGACCGAATTCGGCAAGGCGATGATCGCCGGCACCTATCCCGGCGTGATCATCTCCGCTGCGCAGCGACATGCAGCATGGCTGCACAAATCAGCGCTCGCCGTCGCTTCCGGCACGCCAGTGTCGGCCATCCTCGAAGGCGGCTTCCCCCGGCTGCACTTCTCACGCAAGCCGAGCGCCGAGACGGCGCTGCGCAATTTCTCCCCGCCCGGCTGCTGCCGATCATCGACCAGCTCGCGACAGCCGCCCTCGACATGCGCAAGCAGCCGGGATTGGCGGCGGCGATCGCACAGCGGACGCTGCTGTCGATCGCGGTGAACGCGCGGCGCAAGGGATGAGCCCGAGGCCCTTCTCCAATCTCCGACGTCATTCCGGGGCGACGCGCACCAGCGCGGCGAGCCCGGAATCCATCGGGCCAAGCGATCTGCCGAGAGGTGGATTCCGGGCTCGTGCTGCGCACGCCCCGGAATGACGGAGGAGAGTTTCGACCGGGCTTGACCCGGGCACCCATCCACTTCGAGCGTGTCACTCAAAAGATGGATGGCCGGGTCAAGCCCGGCCATGACGATGGGGTGAGGGAGTCTCAATCAACTGATAGCAGCTTCGCCGAACTCATCGTCGCTGCCGCCGCAGCAACATCGTCCTAACAGCCTAACCCTGCTCCAACCTGCGCATCACCTCGTCGAGCTGCTCGAGGCTGCGGTAGGTGATCTGCACCGTGCCGCCGGGGTCGCGGTGGCTGATCGACAAAGTGAGGCCCAGCGCATCGCCGACGCGCTTCTCCAGCGCGAGCGTGTCGGCGTCCTTCTTCTCCGGCGCGGCGCCGCTCCTGCTGCTGCGCGGCTTCTGCGGCTTGCGCTCCGGCACGCCTTCTTCATGCGCGAGCGCCTCGGTCTGCCGGACGTTCAATCCTTCCGCGATGATCTTCTTCGCCGCCGACATCGGATCCGGCAGGTTGATCAGCGCGCGCGCATGGCCGGCCGAGATCTGCCCGGTCGCGATGAAGCCCTGCACCTCGGCCGGCAGCTTGGTCAGCCGCATCATGTTGGCGACGTGGCTGCGGCTCTTGCCGACGATCTTGGCGATGTCTTCCTGGTTGCGTTTGAACTCGTTGGCGAGGGCGTGATAGCCCTGCGCCTCCTCCATCGGATTGAGATCTTCGCGCTGCACGTTCTCGATGATCGCGAGCTCCAGCGCATCGCTGTCGCTGACATCGACCGGAACGATCGGCACCTCGTGCAGGCCGGCGGCCTGCGAGGCGCGCCAGCGCCGCTCGCCGGCGATGATCTCGTAGCGGTCGTGCTGGCCCTTCACCGGACGCACCACGATCGGCTGGATCACGCCGTGCTGCTTGATCGAGGCCGAGAGCTCGGCGAGCTCACCGTCGGAAAACGTCTTGCGCGGATTGCGCGGGTTGGGCTTGAGGAATTCGATCGGCACCTTGCGCTGGTTGCGCGGCCGCTCCGGCGGCCCGCCGGCCTCGCGGCCGACGTCACCGATCAGACTTGCGAGACCCCGGCCCAATCGCGATCGCGACTCGTCGGCCATCGCCTTCTCCTTTGGATTCACGTCACGCTCCGCTTGCATCTGCTGCCGATCAGTCCCGTCGGCACAATGAACGAGGGGGCGGATTCATTTCGGAATCCGCTGTCGTCCTCGAATGAGATCCGGGCGACGAGGTCCCCGGAGCAGAGGCAAAGTCAGTTCGTGCGCAGGTCACGCTCGCGCTGAATGACTTCGGTGGCGAGCTTCAGGTAGGCCTCGCTGCCGACGCACTTCAAGTCGTAGACCAGCACCGGCTTGCCGTAGGACGGCGCTTCCGAGATGCGCACGTTGCGCGGGATCATCGTGTTGTAGACCTTCGATCCCATGAACTGGCGGACATCGGCGACGACCTGGTTGGACAGGTTGTTGCGCGAGTCGAACATCGTCAGCACGATGCCGTGGATCGAGAGGTTCGGGTTCAAGGTCGAGCGCACCTGCTCCACGGTCTGCAGCAATTGCGACAGACCTTCGAGCGCGAAGAACTCGCACTGCAGCGGCACCAGGATCGCATCCGATGCCGCCATTGCATTGACCGTCAGCAGGTTCAGCGACGGCGGACAATCGACCAGCACGTAGGTGTAGTCGTTCTCCGGCGAGACGTTGTTGTTGAGACCGGCGATGGCATCGCGCAGACGGAAGGCGCGGTTGGCGCTGGAGCCGAGCTCGAGTTCGAGGCCCGACAGGTCCATCGTCGAGGACGCGATGTGCAGCCGCGGCACGGCGGTCGCCACGACGGCGTCGCGCAGCGAGGCCTCGCCGATCAGCACGTCGTAGGTCGAGCAGTTGCGGCTGCCGCGGTCGATGCCGAGCCCTGTCGAGGCATTGCCCTGCGGATCGAGGTCGACGATCAGCACGCGCTCGCCGATCGCGGCCAGCGCGGTGCCGAGGTTGATCGCGGTCGTGGTCTTGCCGACTCCGCCCTTCTGGTTGGCGAGCGCCAGGATGCGCGGATGCCCCTCCGGATGAGGGGCTCTATCTTCTTGATAAATCTGATCAATTACGGCCATGCGCGATCGCCATTGGTTGTCGTCTTGACGGAATTCAGCTCTGTCGCTCGATGCAATCGATTGCGACGATCCAGCCCTGCCCGCCCGTCCGGCTGGAGTGAAGTTTCGGCTCGATTTTCCAATACTTAGTAGATTCGGTCAATTCCGCATCTACATCTTGACCCTTGAGAAACAGCGCTTTCGCGCCTTTTTTCACCAAGGGCTCCGCAAAGCCGATGAGTTGATGTAGCGGAGCCAGCGCGCGTGCGGTCACGCAATCGACTCGCCCGCTCCACTTCTCCACGATATCCCCGATCTCTGACAAATGCACGATCCCCGGAGCGCCGGTGATGCGAATTGCTTCGCGCAGGAAGGCCGCCTTTTTGGCGTTGCGCTCGACGAGATGGACTTGGGCGCCAGGCCGCCCGGCCAAGGCGCAGGCGAGCACGACGCCCGGGAAGCCGCCACCGCTGCCGAGATCGACCCAGATCCGAGCGTCGGGCGCCAGATCCAGGAGCTGAAGCGAATCGGCGATGTGGCGCGTCCAGAGATGCGGCAAGGTCGACGGCGCGATCAAATTGGTCTTCGCCTGCCACTTCAGGAACAGTGCGACATAGCGGTCGAGGCCTTGCTCCGTTTCACGTGAAACAGGCGTCAGGGCGAGCGCGGCTGCCTTGTCCGATTCGATCATCTTGGACGCCGCCGACGGCGATATCTGTTTCACGTGAAACGCCTCAGCCGGTGGCCTTGCTACGACGCGCTTCGCGACGGAGATAGGCCGCAAGGATCCCGAGCGCCGCTGGCGTCATGCCATCGATCCGGCCCGCCTGCCCGACCGTCCACGGCCTGGCCGCCGTCAGCTTCGCCCGCGCCTCATTGGAAAGACCCGGGACGAGCGCATAGTCGACGTCACCGAGCACCAGGCCCTCGTCGCGCCGGAAGGCATCGACGTCCTCGCTCTGGCGGCGGACGTAGACATCATATTTGGCATCGATCTCGAGATGGATGGCGATGGCTGGATCGATCGCACCGAGCTCCGGCCAGATCGCCCTCACCTCGGAGAAGCCGATCTTCGGATAGGCCATCAGCTCGAAGGCCGAGCGGCGCTGGCCATCCTTGTTGAGCGTGAGGCCATGCTTCGCCGCCTCGTTGGGCGTGATCGCCAACGACCTCGCCATCGAACGGGCAGTCTCCAACGCCTCCATCTTGGTTCGATGGAAACGCGCACGATCGTTGCCGACACAGCCGAGCGCGATGCCCTTGTCGGTCAGCCGCTGGTCGGCATTGTCCGCCCTGAGGGTCAGTCGATACTCCGCCCGCGAGGTGAACATCCGATACGGCTCGGTGATCCCCCGCGTGACAAGATCATCGATCATCACCCCAAGATAGCCATCGGCACGATCGAACACGATCGGCTCCCCGCCTCCCGCGGCCAGCGCGGCATTGAGGCCGGCGACCAGACCTTGAGCTGCAGCCTCCTCATACCCGGTCGTGCCGTTGATCTGGCCGGCCAGGAACAGACCCTTCATCCGCTTGGTCTGGAGGGTCGGCTCCAGCTCTCGCGGATCGACGTGATCATACTCGATCGCATAGCCAGGCCGGATCATCCGGACCCGTTCGAGACCCGGAATGGTCGGCAGCAATGCGAGCTGGACCTCTTCCGGCAGCGAGGTCGAGATGCCGTTCGGATAGACCGTGGTATCGTCGAGCCCTTCGGGCTCCAGGAAGATCTGGTGACCGTCACGATCTCCGAAGCGGACGATCTTGTCCTCGACCGAGGGACAGTAGCGCGGGCCGGTCGACTTGATCTGCCCGGAGTACATCGGCGAGCGATGGACGTTGGCGCGGATCACTTCGTGGGTTGCCATCGTCGTTCGGGTGATCCCGCACTGGATCTGCGGGGTGGTGATCCTGTCGGTCAGGACGGAGAACGGCTCCGGCGGATCGTCGCCTGGCTGCATCTCGACCGCTGTCCAGTCGATCGTCGATCCATCCAGACGCGGCGGCGTGCCGGTCTTGAGCCGGCCGAGCCGAAATCCGATGGCTTCGAGCGACTGGGACAGCCCCAGCGCCGGCGCTTCGCCGACCCGGCCGGCCGGCCAGGTCCTCTCGCCCAGGTGGATCAGTCCACGCAGGAAGGTGCCGGTGGTGATAACGGCGGCGCCACAGATGAAGGTCCGGCCGTCAGCCAACCGCAACCCTGCCACCCGTCCGCTGGTAACGATCAGTTCGTCCGCTTCGCCTTCAATGACGGTGAGGTTCGCGGTCTCCCGGATCGCCGACTGCATCGCCGCAGCGTAGAGTTTGCGGTCGGCCTGGGCGCGTGGACCTCGAACGGCCGGCCCCTTGCGGCGGTTCAAAACCCTAAACTGGATGCCGCCGGCATCGGCGACGCGACCCATCAGCCCATCGAGAGCATCAACCTCGCGAACCAGATGTCCCTTTCCCAACCCACCGATGGCCGGATTGCATGACATGGCGCCGATCGTCGCGAACTGATGCGTGATCAGGGCAGTTCGGGCGCCCATGCGCGCCGCGCCCGCCGCAGCTTCACAGCCAGCGTGGCCGCCACCGATGACGATGACGTCGTAGGATGTCAGGTGCTCGCTCATGGGGTTTATCTAGCGCTTGCGGACAACGCTCGGAAGACGTTTCACGTGAAACATTCGCCGCGGCCGGGAGAAGAGATGTTTCACGTGAAACATGTCTTGGAACCAGCTACGTGTTGTTTCACGTGAAACGTCTGACGATGGTTCCGCTCTGTTTCACGTGAAACGATTGACGATCGGTTAACCAAGCAACATTTCATTAAGCATATATCTCGGTCCTGCGAGACTGTTGACGCTGCTACTTCCCGATACAGAACTCGCGGAAGATCACATCCAGCACATCCTCGACATCGACCCGCCCCAGCAGACGACCAAGCGCGAGGGCAGCGATCCGCAACTCCTCCGCAGCAAGCTCCTCACCGAGATCAACGGCCGTCACGCTTCGGCGAAGCGCCGCCGCGGTTTCATCGAGCAGGGCTCGTTGCCGCTCCCGCGTGATCAAACCATTCTCGGTCGATCCGAAGACGTCAGCGGCAAAGCCGACCAGAGCCTCCAGCAGGCCGGCCACCCCGGCTCCGGTTCTGGCCGAGATCGCAAACACCGGAGCATCGCCCTGCAGCGTCGCCGTAGCTGTCTCCTCCGGTCTCGGTAGATCGATTTTGTTCCGGACCAGCCAGACGGGCACCTCGCTTCGCCACCCTGTCTCCGCCTGATCATCCTCGGACAGCCAGAGCACGAGATCGGCCTGCGCCGCCCGATCCCGAGCGCGGCGCACCCCCTCCTGCTCCACGGGGTCATCCGTCTCCCGGATCCCCGCAGTATCGATCACCGTGACGGGATAGCCCTGGAGATCGAGCTGGACCTCGATGACGTCCTCGCGTGGTGCCGGCATGGGGCGAGACGATCGCCACCTCACGCCGGGCGAGCTGGTTCATCAATGTCGACTTGCCGGCGTTCGGCGGTCCGGCGATGACGACAGTCAGGCCGCCGCGCAGTCGCTCGGCCCGGCCCTGCGCCGACAACACAGTCTCGATCTCCACCAGGAGCTGTTCGATCCGCGATAGCGCCGGGGCGATCAGCTCGGTTGGCACGTCGCCTTCATCGGCGAAGTCGATCCCGGCCTCGATCAGCGCCGCCGCTTCGATGATCTGCTTGCGCCAGCTCCGCGCCTTGTCACCGAGCAGGCCCTTGAGCTGGCGCAAGGCCTGGCGCCGCTGGCGGTCGGTGTCGGCATGGATGAGATCGTCGAGACCTTCGGCTTCGGTGAGATCGATCTTGCCATTCTCGAACGCGCGCCGCGTGAACTCGCCCGGCTCGGCAGGGCGCATCTGCGGCATCGCCGACAGCACCGAGAACACCGCCGCGATGACGGCTCGGCTGCCATGGACATGCAGCTCGGCAACATCTTCGCCAGTGGCGCTTGCGGGTCCAGGAAACCACAACACGACGGCATCGTCGATCGGCGCGCCACTGCCATCGCGCAGCAAGGCCCGAGTCGCCATCCTCGACTCCGGCAGTCTTCCAGCCAGCAGCCGAAGGGCAGATCCGGCGTAGGAGCCAGAAAGTCTGACAATCGCAATCGCGCTCGGCAGCCGTCCGGAGGACAAAGCGAAGATGGTTTGATCTTGAGGATGCATGATCCTCAGTTGGGCTTGCCGGCAGCGAAAGACAATCGCTTTGCGGGGGCATGCTTTACGGCGAGTGGCGCTGAACTCACTCGCCCAGATGCAGACATCGCAGGCAGACGTGCCAAACGGAAAGGGCGCTCCGAAGAGCGCCCTTTCCAGATCGAGACCGTGGCTCGATCAGGTATTCATGGATTCGAAGAACTCGGCATTGCTCTTGGTGCTGCGGAGCTTGTCGAGCAGGAAGTCGATCGCGTCCATGGTGCCCATCGGATTGAGGATGCGGCGGAGGACGTACATCTTCTTGAGGTTCTGCGGCTCGGTGATGAGCTCTTCCTTGCGGGTGCCGGAGCGGGCGATGTCGATCGCCGGGAAGGTCCGCTTGTCGGCGACCTTGCGGTCGAGGATGAGCTCGGAGTTGCCGGTGCCCTTGAACTCTTCGAAGATGACCTCGTCCATGCGGCTGCCGGTGTCGACCAGCGCGGTCGCGATGATCGTCAGCGAGCCGCCTTCCTCGATGTTGCGCGCGGCACCGAAGAAGCGCTTCGGCCGCTGCAGCGCGTTGGCGTCGACACCGCCGGTCAGCACCTTGCCGGAGGACGGCACGACCGTGTTGTAGGCGCGGCCGAGACGGGTGATGGAGTCCAGCAGGATGACGACGTCGCGGCCATGCTCGACCAGGCGCTTGGCCTTCTCGATCACCATCTCCGCGACCTGGACGTGACGCGCAGCCGGCTCGTCGAAGGTCGAAGACACGACCTCGCCCTTCACCGAGCGCTGCATGTCCGTGACTTCTTCCGGGCGCTCGTCGATCAGCAGCACGATCAGGTAGCACTCGGGATGATTGGCGGTGATCGAGTGCGCGATGTTCTGCATCAGCACGGTCTTGCCGGTGCGCGGCGGCGCCACGATCAGGGCGCGCTGGCCCTTGCCGATCGGCGCCACGATGTCGATGACACGCGGCGACAGATCCTTGCGGGTCGGATCCTCGAGCTCGAGCCGGAAGCGCTCATCCGGAAACAGCGGCGTGAGGTTGTCGAAATTGACCTTGTGCTTGGACTTCTCCGGATCCTCGAAGTTCAGCGTGTTGACCTTGAGCAGCGCGAAATAGCGCTCGCCCTCCTTCGGGCTGCGGATATGGCCTTCGATGGTGTCACCGGTGCGCAGGCCGAAGCGGCGGATCTGCGAGGGCGAGACGTAGATGTCATCGGGACCCGGCAGGTAGTTGGCATCGGGCGAGCGAAGGAAGCCGAAGCCATCGGAGAGCACCTCGACGACGCCCTCACCGATGATGTCGATTTCCTGGATGGCGAGCTGCTTGAGGATGGCGAACATCAGCTCCTGCTTGCGCATCGTGCTGGCGTTCTCGACCCCGTTCTCCTCCGCGAAGGAGACGAGCTCGGCCGGCGTCTTTGACTTGAGGTCCTGTAGTTTGATTTCCCGCATTGGGGTGGTCCTGTGGAAGCGACTTGGGAGGGATGCGAGGTGGCTGTGGGAAGGCGGACGAAAATGAGGTCCGCAGGTCTGAGCAAGGTTGGCGCCGATGAGGCACCAGACCTGATGCGGCGGCCGGTCAAGCCGGAACGCAACCACATCCGCCTGCGTGGGGTGGGATATCCATAATATAGAAAATCGCGCCGGCGTCCGCAAGGCATCTGCAGCGGAGCGGTATTCCCTGGGAAACGGTCAGAACGGCTTGACGATCACGAGAATCACGATGCCGATCATCAGCACCGTTGGTATCTCGTTGATATAGCGGTAGAATTTCTGGCTGCGGGTGTTCTTGTCCGCGCCGAATTCCCTGACCCAGCGGGTGAACAGTCCGTGGACCCCGGACATGATCAGCACCAGCAGAAATTTCGCATGAAACCAACCGCTGGTATACCAGTGACCGGCCCATACCAGATAGAGTCCGGCAAGCCACGTCACGGTGATCGCCGGATTGATGATCGCCTTGAGCAGGCGCCGCTCCATGACCTTGAACGTCTCGGATTGCTTCGAGCCGATCTCGGCGTCGCAATGATAGACGAACAGCCGCGGCAGATACAGCATGCCGGCCATCCATGCGATGACGGCGATGACGTGCAGGGCCTTGATCCACTCATACATCGGAAACGCGCGATCCTCTCAGCCAGCGATCAGCTTGCCTGCCGAGACATATCCGCTCGCTCAGTCCCCTCCAAACCAAATAATTTTAGAATCTTAAGGTTTGAGTCTAGGTAGCGGTGGATTGGACTCATGCAATGTCATCCGCACTCTGCCCGCAGCTTGTTCACATCCCTCAACATGCGAGCCGCGCACGCCGGAACGCCCAAGAGTTCAATGCGATTCAAACGCTTGCCGAAATCCTTCGACAGCTTATCCAGAGACAAAGAAGCCTCGTCCCGATATCATCAGGACTGCTGCTTGGCGTTGTCCCGGACGGCGACCATGTGCAGAACAATCGGGGTTATACAAAGGGGGGCGGTCAGCGGCCGCTTTTTGGTCCCATCCTTCACAGGGATTCACAGATCGTTAAGGATTTGATGCCCACCACCGGCAACTACTTTCACCTCCATCTGGTTTCCGATCCGACGGGCGAAACCCTGATCACGGTCGCGCGAGCGGTCGCCGCGCAGTACACCAACGTGACCCCGGTCGAGCACGTGTACCCGCTGGTGCGAAGCCAGAAGCAGCTCGACCGCGTGCTCGACGAGATCGAGGAAGCGCCGGGCATCGTGCTGTTCACCCTGCTCGAGAAGGACCTGGTCAGCCGGCTCGAAGGCAAGTGCCAGCAGATCAACATCCCGAGCCTGTCGATCATCGGTCCGGTGATGCAGTTGTTCGAGGCCTATCTCGGCGCATCGACCGCCGGCCGCGTCGGTGCGCAGCATGTGCTCAATGCCGAATATTTCGCGCGCATCGATGCGCTGAACTACACGATGCTCCACGATGACGGGCAGATGGTCGACGGCCTCGAAGACGCCGAAGTGGTGCTGGTCGGCGTCAGCCGGACGTCGAAGACTCCGACCTCGATCTATCTCGCCAACCGCGGCGTACGCACAGCCAACGTGCCGCTGGTTCCAGGCATTCCGATCCCGCATCAGCTCGAGACTTTGAAGAAGCCGCTGGTCGTCAGCCTGCATGCGACCCCGGAGCGGCTGATTCAGGTGCGGCAGAATCGCCTGCTCAGCATGGGTGCGGAATCCGGCAATGAGAATTATGTCGACAAGCAGTCGGTGACCGACGAGGTCGCCTATGCACGCAAGCTGAGTGCGAAGTTCAACTGGGTCATGCTCGACGTGACGCGGCGCTCGATCGAGGAGACGGCCGCCGCGATCCTGAAACTCTATACCGACCGGCAGCGGCAGCGGCTTCCGGACTAGTGAGTGGATCAATGTCCATCTGGTGCAGTGACGAGCCCCTCATTCTGGCATCGCAAAGCCGCGCGCGGCGGATGCTGCTGGCGAACGCAGGCCTCGCGTGCGAGGCCGTTCCGGCCGATATCGACGAACGCGCGGTGCAGGCCGAAGCCGGCCTGGTCGCGCCCTACGAGATTGCGTTGCATCTGGCCAACGCGAAGGCTGCTGCAGTCTCGGCAAGACGGCCCAGTTCCTATGTGGTGGGCGCGGATCAGACGCTGGCATTGGGTGAGCGCATGTTCAACAAGCCGGCCGGCCGGCAGCATGCCATGCAGCAACTGTTGGCATTGGGCGGGCGCACCCATGCGCTGCACTCGGCCATCGCCGTGGTCCGCAATGGCGAGGTGCTGTTCTCGCACGTCGCCGTCGCCTGGATGACGATGCGCGCCCTCACCGAAACCGAGATCGCAGCCTATCTCGATGCCGCCGGCGAAGCCGTCACATCCAGCGTCGGCGCCTATCAGCTGGAAGGGCTCGGCGTGCACCTGTTCGACCGGATCGACGGCGATCACTTCACCATCCTCGGGCTGCCGCTGTTGCCGCTGCTCGCCTATTTTCGCGAAGCGAAGCTCCTCAGGATCTGATGCCGACCGCAGCCACGCGTAAGGGGGAGTGACCGCGGATGAGAGTGCTGGGTCTGACCGGCTCGATGGGCATGGGCAAGTCGACGACCGCGAAGCTGTTCGCCGAAGCCGGTGTGCCGGTCTACGACGCCGATGCGACCGTTCATAAGGTCTATGAAGCCGAAGCCGCGCCGGCGATCGAAGCCGAATTTCCTGGGACCACGGTGGACGGCAAGGTGGATCGGGCCAGGCTCTCGGCCAAGGTCGTCGGCGATCCCGCCGCGATCCGCCGGCTCGAAGCGATCGTGCACCCGATGCTGCGCTCCTATCATCAGAAGTTTCTCGACGACGCCGAGCAGTCCGGCGTGCCGGTTGCCGTGGTCGACGTCCCGCTGCTGTTCGAGACCGGCGGCGACAAGCGCGTCGATGCCGTCGTGGTGGTGTCGACCTCGCCCGAGATCCAGCGTCAGCGCATCCTGGCGCGCGGCACGATGACGGAAGAAGCGCTCGATGCGCTGCTCGCACGGCAGATGCCGGATGCCGAGAAGCGCAAGCGCGCCGATTTCGTCGTGGATACCTCGCACGGGCTCGATCCGGTGCGGGCACGCATCCGCGACATCCTGGCGGACGTCGTTAGAATGCCGCAGCGCCGGGGCTGATTCGCGAACGCCGGCCGCGCGGAATTCGACGGATCAAATCAGATGCGTGAGATCGTTCTCGACACCGAAACCACCGGCCTCGACGCCCTGCGCGGCGACCGCCTGGTCGAGATCGGCTGTGTCGAAATCATCAACCGCATGCCCACCGGCCAAGTCTATCACCGCTACATCAATCCCGAACGCGACATGCCGGCGGAAGCGTTCGCGGTTCACGGACTGTCGAGCGAGTTCCTGGCGGACAAGCCGCTGTTTCATGAGATCGTCGAGGAGTTCCTGGAGTTCATCGGCGATGACCCGCTGGTGATCCACAACGCCTCGTTCGACATCGGCTTCATCAATGCCGAGCTCGACCGGGTCAAGCGCGCGGCCATTCCCAGAGATCGTCTGGTCGACACGCTGCTGCTCGCGCGTCGCAAGCATCCTGGCGTGTCGAACCGCCTCGACGACCTCTGCTCACGCTATGCGATCGACAACTCACGCCGCACCAAGCACGGCGCGCTGCTCGACGCCGAGCTGCTGGCGGAAGTCTACGTCGATCTGGTCGGGGCGCGGCAGTCGCAGCTGATCCTGACCCAGGACAGCCAGGACATCCGCATCGGATCTCTCGGCGATACGCCGCGCCGTCAGCGCGAGCAGCCGCTGTTGCCGCGGGTCACGGAGGCGGAGCGCGAGGCGCATCGCGCCTTCATCGCCACCCTCGGCGACAAGCCGATCTGGACGGAGTTTCTCGCCGGCACGTGATCCGCCTGACCGGCAGCGGATCACGCCCCGCAAACATCAAACGTAAATTTCAGATCAGCTCGACAGCACCTGGCCGCCCTGGGCTGCGGCCTGACGCTCCATGTTCTGGCGGTACAGACCGACGAAGTCGACCGGGTCCAGCATCAGCGGCGGGAAGCCGCCGTCGCGCACCGAGTTGGCGACGATCTCGCGGGCGAACGGGAACAGCAGGCGCGGGCATTCGATCAGCAGCATCGGCGACAGGTTCTCGCGCGGGATGTTGACCAGCCGGAACACGCCGCCATAGACCAGCTCGAAGCTGAACATCACCTGGCTGCCGCTCTCGGCCTTGCCCTCGATCGTCAGCGTCACCTCGTATTCGGTGTCATTCAGCGCGTTGGCGCCGACATTGATCTGGATGTTGATCTGCGGCGGCTGGCCCTGCGGCGCCAGGGACTGCGGAGCGTTCGGATTCTCGAACGAGAGATCCTTGATGTATTGCGCCAGCACGTTGAGTTGAGGAGGAGGAGCCGCCTCGGGAGTGGCGCCGTTACCGTTGGTCATCGCAGTGTTCTCCAGGCAAAAATGGGCGGGTCGTTGCGGCGCGTGGCTACCATAGGGCCGGCTTGTTCCACAAGGACGAGCCACCGACGCCGCAAAAGGCCGAGGCAAAGGGTTGATCCGGCCGGCATGCCTCTATTTGTCGCATCGAGCCTGGGCGGAACCAAGGACCGGCCTGAGCTGTTCCAGTCCGATGCCCGATCGGATTTCCCCTTGAGGGGGAAAAGGGTTAGGATCGGCGCGCCACAATGCGCCATTGGCCGGGCCCAATTCGATGACTACATCCGGGTCGACCGAGGATTCACGGGTCTTTACCTGGATCCTGTAGAACGGGTGCCCCGGTGGCCGGGCTCCGCGTTCGGCTCGACAAGTCAGAAAGCGAACACGACGTGGACATTTATACCATCATCTTCCTGGCGCTGGCGGTCTTCATCTTCATCCGCCTGCGCGCCGTGCTTGGGCAGCGTACTGGGAGCGAGCGGACGCCGTTCGATCATGCCGCCCGAAACGCGGTCCAGGGTGCGCCGGACAACCACGTCATGCCGGTTCCCAACAAGCCCATCGATCCCGCGGCTGCGGTCCCTGGCGGCGAGATGCCGGCGCCGGCCGATCGCTGGCGTGGCCTGGCCGAGCCGGGCACACCGCTCGCCCGTGGCCTCGACGCGATCGTCGCCGACGACTCCTCGTTCGATCCGCGCCATTTCCTGACCGGCGCGCGCAGTGCCTACGAGATGATCGTGCTGGCGTTTGCCAATGGCGATCGCCGTGCGTTGCGCGACCTGTTGTCGTCCGAGGTCTACGAGAGCTTCGACGCCGTCATCAAGGAGCGTGAGAAGCAGGAACAGAAGACCGAAACCCGATTTGTCTCCATCGATACCGCCGAGCTGGTCGGTGCCGAGCTGCGCGACCGCACCGCGCAGGTCACGGTGCGCTTCGTCTCGCAGATGATCTCCGTGACACGCGACAAGGGGGCAACATCGTCGACGGCAATCCGGAGAAGGTGGCCGACATCACCGACATCTGGACTTTCGCCCGCGATACCGGCTCGCGCGATCCCAATTGGAAGCTGGTCGGCACCGGTAGCCATTGATGCAATAGGTTGACGCCGCCGGCGTTACGTCGGGGAGATTGCCTGCTCTCGATCTCGACCCGGCTCCGCAAGGAGGACGACGAGGTACATCCTCGGCTTTTTGACCCGGATCTTTTCAGCATCCCGTTTTCCCTGAATTTCGCGTTGAGTGGTACTTTGATGGTGCAAGCATGGTTCGCGAAATTTGGAAGCGAGGGTTTCACCGCCCGTCGCCTGAAGTACTGGACGCCGGCGCTCGCCCTGAGTGTCGCCGCCGTGGCGCTCGCCCCTTATGCGGCCGAGGCGGTGCGCTCGCGCCACCGGACTCCGGCGGCACCGGTGCGCCACCTGCCCTACCCCCAGCTCGACTGGCCGCTCGAGATCAGCAACAGCCAGTACCTGCCATTGGCCTGGAACGACGTGCCCGGCTGGTACGACGACGACCAGCTTGCGGCCTATCGGACGTTCCGCGCCAGCTGCAAGCCGATCGCCGCGAAGACGGATGCGGCGCCGGATGCCAAGGTGGATGGCAAGGCGCTCGGCGATTCCCTGCGCGATCCCTGTCGCGACGCCCGGGCCGCCGATCTCGCCGACAATGCTGCGGCAAGGGCTTTTTCGAACGGCACTTCGAACCGCTGAAGATCTCCAAGCTCGGCGATGTCGATGGCTTCGTCACCGGCTACTACGAACCCGTCATCGAGGGCTCGCGGACCCAGAACGAGGTCTACAACGTGCCGGTCTACCGCCGCCCCTCCAACCTGTTTGTCCGTGGTTTCAAACAGGACGCGACGAGTCTGCCCAACAAGGGCCCCGTCTATCGCAAGATCGGACGGCGCAAGCTGGTCCCCTATTACGACCGCGCGGAGATCGAGACGACGGCGCCATCGAGGGCCGCGGCCTGGAGATCGCGTGGCTCAGGAACCAGACGGACCTGCTGTTTGCCCAGATCCAGGGATCGGCCCGCATCAGTCTCGACGACGGCTCGACCATCCGCATCAACTACGATGCCTATAACGGCCTTCCCTACACACCGGTCGGCCGCATCCTGATCGAGCGCGGCATCATTCCACGCGAGCAGATGTCGATGCAGCGTATCCGCGACTGGATGGAGCAGAATCCGGAAGGTGCCAACGAGCTGCGGCGAATGAACCGCTCCTACATCTTCTTCCGCGAGGTGCAGCTGTCGGAGAAGGACGAGGCTGTCGGCGCGCAGGGCATCCCGCTGACGCCCGGCCGCTCGATCGCGGTCGACAAGTCGCTGCACGTCTACGGTACGCCGTTCTTCATCACCGGCGAGCTGCCGATCGAGATCCGAGAGGTCGAAGACGGCGTTCCACCGGCTGATGATCGCGCAGGATACGGGCTCGGCGATCGTCGGACCTGCGCGCGCCGATCTCTATTTCGGCGCCGGCCAGGACGCCGGCAAGGTCTCCGGCCGGCTCAAGCACAGCATCCAGTTCGTGATGCTGGTGCCGAAGAGCCTCGATCCGGTCGCGCGTGGCCGCAAGATGCCGCTGCCCGATGCACGTCCGTCGGAGAAGATCGCAAGACTGTTTCCGCAAGTGCTGCCGAAGGAGGCCGCCAAGGACCAGGTCAAGGATCAAGCGACGGATCAGGGCCAGACCAACAAAGCCGCCGTCTCCCCGGTCAACGATGCGAAAGCCCCCGCTTCGGCCGCGAGCGCAATCCCGGCGACCACAGTGGCGCAGAACGTGGTGGCGCCGCAGCCCGTGCCCCTGCCCGAGGCCCGCCCCCGTATCGAAAGTGATCGCAATATCCGCCGATTGCGCTATGGCAGACGCCACCGCAACCGCCGATGACAAGCCGTCGCCCATGTCCGAAAGATCCCGAGCCGCCGCGCGGCGCGTCGCAAGCGTGGCCTCTCCGAGGACGAGCGCACGCTGTGGGAGACGGTGGCGCGCCAGGTCAAGCCGCTGCGCAAGAAGCCCCGGCCGGTGCGGCCGCATCCGCCGATGACGACGTCCGAGCCGCAGCCGGACAAGCCGACCATGACGCAGCGGCAGGTTGTGCCGGTCGTCGCAGCCAAACCGGCTAGGCCGGCCATCCCGCCGCTGGTTTCGCTCGGGCGGAAGGAACGCTCGAAACTGTCGCGTGGACGCAGCGAGATCGACGCACGGCTCGATCTGCACGGCATGACCCAGAGCCGGGCGCACCAGGCGCTGCATCACTTCCTGCATCGGGCGCAGCATGATGGCCTGACCTTCGTGCTCGTGATCACCGGCAAGGGTACGATCGGTGCGGATCCCGAACGCGGTGTGCTTCGGCGGCAGGTGCCGCATTGGCTGAGCCTGCCGGAATTCCGCTCGCTGATCGTCGGCTTCGAGGAGGCCCATGTCGGACATGGCGGCGCCGGCGCGCTCTATGTCCGGATCAGGCGGCCGCGCGGCTGAGCGTCAGAACGGGCGGATGATCCCGATCCGCGGCACGGCGGTGACGATCCAGCCGAGGATCGTCGTCGTGCGGTCGTCGGCGTCGATAGGAGTGATCGGCCTGGTCGCAGGCAGCGTCTTCACCGCGTGCAGCATCAGCACCATGCAGACCACCCAGCTCGAGATCCATCGCGAATAGTCGAACACCATCGCGAACATCACGAGATAGGCCAGACTGATCGCGATCAGCGCGGCGATGACGATCTGGCGTTGGCGCCGGTCGGCCAAGGCGCCGATGAGATCCTTGAGATTCCGCCACAGCGGCGCGTGCAGCCACAGCAGCAGGGCATAGATCGGCAGGCCGAGCAGGTTCGACGGCAGCCGCGCCCAGGTGTCCTGCACCTCCTTCGCCAGCGGCTGGTACCAGACATAGGCGAACTGCAGCAGCTCGGTGCGCGACGGATCTGCCATGCGCGTCTGCAGATAGCGAACGAAGTCCGCTTCCGGGAGCGGCATCGTGCCGAGGAACTGCGCCGCCAGGAACAACGCGCCGAGACCGAGCAGCGCGGCTGCGCCGACGGCGATGTCGAGCGCTGAGACGATGCGCGGCAAGTAGTAGCGCAGCACGACGATGGCGGCGATGGTCGGCACATACATCAGCAGATGGATGTGATG
This sequence comes from Bradyrhizobium oligotrophicum, assembly GCA_050641875.1. Lineage (GTDB taxonomy): Bacteria > Pseudomonadota > Alphaproteobacteria > Rhizobiales > Xanthobacteraceae > Bradyrhizobium > Bradyrhizobium oligotrophicum_B. Next base: position 2,146,891 of record CP192619.1, on the reverse strand, counting down.
GATCAGCACCAGAACCGCTGAGATGAGCGCGGCGAGCAGGACGTAGCCGAGTGAGCTCGCCGGCACCAGCAACAGGATGATGGCGCCAAGGCAGCCATAGATGTCGAAGTGGCCGAGCGTGAACAGGAAGTTCTTGAAGACGAATGGCGAGCCGGCGGTGAAGACGAACAGCGGCAGATGCGCGCTGCTTGATCCGAATGTTCGGCGGAAGAGCTGGACGTACAGTCCGAAGGTGACCAGCCAGATGCAACCTGCCAGCGCGAACACCAGCCAGACCGGCACCTTCGCGGTGAACAGTCCGACGATGGCACCGATCAGCGCGCGTTTGATGAAGCCGTGATGATAGTCGACGAGCAGATGGATGTAGGGGATGTAGGGCGGCAGCGTGAGCTTGTGCACGAAGACGCCGAGCATCACCGCGGCGTTGACGGCGAGCATCGTCCGCCAGTGTTTGCTGGAGGCGCCGGTCATGCGATGTCCGAACGGACGTCGATATCGAGAAGATCGGCGCCACACCTGACACTGTCGTCCCAGCCTCGAGCCGGGACCCCTGACCACCGCTGTTTGTGATGAGGCAGGGCTGGAGCCGCCATCTTGAGTTGCTATCAGCGTTGGTGGTTATGGGTCCCCGCGTTCGCGGGGACGACAGCGGAGGTTTACGGCGATGCCGAGGCCAACATGAGCGGCCGTTACAAAATGAACCGGCTGAGATCAGTGTTCTTGGCGAGGTCGCCGATGTGTTGCTGCACATAGGCAGCGTCGACGCGCATGGTTTCGCCGTTACGATCGGACGCCGTAAAGGAGATGTCGTCGAGCACGCGCTCCATCACCGTCTGAAGCCGGCGCGCGCCGATGTTCTCGACCGTGGAGTTCACCGCGACCGCGATGTCGGCGAGCGCGTCGATCGCATCGTCGGTGATGTCGAGCGTGACGCCCTCCGTCCGCATCAGCGCGACATATTGCTTGATCAGCGATGCCTCCGGCTCGGTCAGGATGCGCCGCATGTCGTCGCGCGTCAACGCCTGCAGCTCGACCCGGATCGGCAATCGTCCCTGCAGCTCCGGCAAGAGGTCCGAGGGTTTGGCGATGTGGAACGCGCCGGAGGCAATGAACAGGACGTGGTCGGTCTTGACCGCGCCATGCTTGGTCGAGACCGTCGTGCCCTCGATCAGCGGCAGCAGGTCGCGCTGCACGCCCTCGCGCGAGACGTCGCCGCCGGCGCGGTTCTCGCGCACGCAGATCTTGTCGATCTCGTCGAGAAACACGATGCCGTTGTTCTCGACCACGCTGATTGCTTCCTGCACCAACTGCTCGCTGTCGAGCAGCTTGTCAGATTCTTCCGCGATCAGGATGTCGTGCGAGGCCTCGACCGTCACGCGCCGTGTCTTGGTGCGGCCGCCGAGCTTGCCGAAGATGTCGCCGATCGAGATCGCGCCCATCTGGGCTCCCGGCATGCCCGGGATCTCGAACATCGGCAAGCCGCTGCCGGAGGACTGCGTCTCGATCTCGATCTCCTTGTCGTTCAGCTCGCCGGCGCGCAGCTTGCGGCGGAACGAGTCGCGCGTCGCAGCACTCGCATTGGCGCCGACCAGCGCATCGAGCACGCGCTCTTCGGCGGCGAGCTGGGCGCGGGCGGCGACGTCCTTGCGCTTGCGTTCGCGGACCTGGGCGATCGCGACCTCGACGAGGTCGCGGATGATCTGCTCGACGTCGCGGCCGACATAGCCGACCTCGGTGAACTTGGTCGCCTCGACCTTGAGGAACGGTGCGCCCGCAAGCTTGGCCAGCCGCCGCGCGATCTCGGTCTTGCCGACGCCGGTCGGCCCGATCATCAGGATGTTCTTCGGCAGCACCTCCTCGCGCAGGCCTGCATCGAGCTGCAGCCGGCGCCAGCGGTTGCGCAACGCAATGGACACCGCCCGCTTGGCGTCGGCCTGGCCGACGATGTAGCGGTCGAGTTCGGAGACGATTTCGCGGGGTGAAAAGTCGGTCATGAGGCTCTAGCTAGGGTCGGACGGGGATGAGGGCAAGCCGGATTTCCGCCGTCACAGGAGCGGCGGCCCGGCCTGCCACTGCCGGATCGCCTCGGTTGGATAGATCAGCATCAAGATGTTCAGGGTCAGGTTGTCATGGATGTGCAGGCCCACCCCGATCTCGAACGCGACTGCAATCACGACGGTCAGCCAGACCGGCAGCACCCGCGCCAGCAGGAAGCCGGTCATCATCGCCAGCGTGTCGCCGACGGAGTTCACGATGCTGTCGCCGAAATAGTCCAGCGAGATCGTGGCGGCACGATAGCGCTCGATGATGAAGCTGGAGTTCTCGACCAGCTCCCAGGCGCCCTCGATCAGCATCGCGATGATCAGCCGCCCCTGCCACGGCAGAAACGGCAGAACCAGCGCGGTCAGCGCATAGAACAGGAAGCCGTGAATGACATGGGAGAACGTGTACCAGTCGGTGAGATGCTGGGAATTCTCCGAGCTCTGCACCACGCCGTGCCACAGCTTGACGGTGCCGCAGGCGCAGATCGGCAGCCGGCCCATCGCGAACAACAGTGCGGCCTGCAGCGCCAGCAGACCGAGCACCAGGATGAGCCAGAGTCCGGACCGATGCCGGGACGGGGAGCCGATCTCGTCCGCGGTCATCGTCTACTCGGCCGACAGCGCTTCGATGGTGATGTTGCGGTTGGTGTAGACGCAGATGTCGGCGGCGATGTCGAGCGAGCGGCGCACGATGCTCTCGGCGTCCTTGTCGGTGTCGATCAGCGCCCGCGCAGCCGCCAGCGCATAGTTGCCGCCGGAGCCGATCGCCATCACCCCGGCCTCCGGTTCCAGGACGTCGCCGGTCCCGGTCAGCACCAGCGAGACCTCCTTGTCGGCCACGATCATCATGGCCTCGAGCCGCCGCAGATAGCGGTCGGTGCGCCAGTCCTTGGCGAGCTCGACCGCGGCCCGGGTCAGCTGCCCCGGATATTGCTCCAGCTTGCTCTCCAGCCGCTCGAACAGGGTGAAGGCGTCGGCGGTGGCGCCGGCGAAGCCGCCGATGACGTCGCCCTTGCCGAGCTTGCGCACCTTCTTGGCATTGGACTTGATCACGGTCTGGCCGATCGAGACCTGGCCGTCGCCGCCGATCACCACCCTGCCCCCTTGCGGACGGTCAGGATCGTGGTGCCGTGCCAGACGGTGGGCTCGTTCGCGGGTGCGTGCATGGGGGATCCCTGGTTGATGCCCTGATTTAGGCGCTCAGGGGCCGGGATACAATTACCGGGTCCCTGCCCTGCCCGACCGGGTCTTGAAATCCGCTCACCATGGGCCGAGATCAGGCCTCGTGGGGTTCATCCCGCAGTAGCTAAGGTGTCATCCGCCTGATAAAAGGGCCGCGTTTTCAAGGGAAAGCTGACCCCATGCGTAGCGCGACCATCAAGCGCAAGACCAAAGAGACCGACATCGAGGTGTCCGTGAACCTCGACGGCACCGGCGTGGTGAACATCGCGACCGGGATCGGCTTCTTCGATCACATGCTGGATCTGCTCGCCCGGCATTCCCGCATCGACATGACCGTCAAGGCGGTCGGCGACCTCCATATCGATTTCCACCACACCACCGAGGATGTCGGTATCGCGCTCGGCCAGGCCGTGCGGCAGGCGCTCGGCGACATGGCCGGCATCACCCGCTATGCCTCGATCCACATGCCGATGGACGAGACCCTGACCCGCGTCGTGATCGACGTGTCGGGCCGGCCGATGCTGGTGTTCCGCACGACCTTCGCGCCCGACAAGATCGGCGAGTTCGACACCGAGCTGGTGCGCGAATGGTTCAACGCGTTTGCCATGAACGCCGGCATCACCCTGCACGTCGAGACGCTGTACGGCGAGAACGCCCATCATATCGCCGAATCCTGCTTCAAGGGTCTGGCGCGGGCCCTCCGCGCAGCCCTTGCGATCGATCCGCGCAATCAGGGCGAAGTGCCATCCACCAAGGGTCAGCTCGGCGGCTGACCTCCCCCGTCCAAGGGATTATCGACATGCCCGTCTATACGGTCCACGCTCCCCTCGCCGCCGGGGTTGATCTGCGTTCGACGGATCGCTTCGTCTTCATCCGCGACGGCTTCCATTTCTGGGCCGCCGTGCTCGGCGCCGTCTGGCTGGCCTGGCATCGCCTCTGGCTTGCGATGCTCGTCTGGGCCGTGCTGATGATCGCGCTCGACGTCATCCTGGTGCGCGTCGGCGTCAGCGGCGGCGCGATTGCCGGCATCGATCTGTTGCTTGCGATCCTGCTCGGGCTCGAAGCCTCCAGCCTGAAGCGCTGGAGCTACTCGCGTGGCAATTGGCGCCAGCTCGATGTCGTCGTCGCCGACGATCTCGATGCCGCCGAGCGCCGCTTCTTCGAGCGCTGGGCCGCCCGGCGCAGCACGATCGGCTACGACAATCACACCGTCGATCGCGGCGCGGCGCCGCCGACGCGCGACAACGGCAATGGCAACGGACAGCGTCCGCCGCCCCTGCCCCACGCCAGCATCATTGGCTTGTTTCCCGAACCCGGAGGTGGACGATGAGTGTTGCGATCATCGATTACGGCTCCGGCAATCTGCATTCCGCCGCCAAGGCGTTCGAGCGCGCCGCGCGCGGCATGGCCGATCCTCCGAAGGTCGTCGTGACGCGCGATCCCGATACAGTCTATCGCGCCGATCGCATCGTGCTGCCCGGCGTCGGCGCCTTCGCCGACTGCCGCCGCGGGCTCGACTCCGTCGACGGCATGCTGGAGGCGATGACCGAAGCCGTGCGCCACAAGGCGCGGCCGTTCTTCGGCATCTGCGTCGGCATGCAGTTGATGGCAACGCGCGGCAAGGAGCATGTCACCACCGACGGCTTCGACTGGATCTCCGGCGACGTCGAGAAGATCACGCCTCGCGACGAGAGCCTGAAGATCCCGCATATGGGCTGGAACACGCTCGATGTGCTGCAGGAGCATCCGGTGCTGGAGCGGCTGCCGCTCGGGCCGAAGGGCCTGCACGCCTACTTTGTGCACTCCTATCACTTGAACGCGGTCAACGAGAACGACGTGCTGGCACGCGCCGATTACGGCGGACCGGTCACCGCTGTTGTCGGCAAGGACACCGCGATCGGCACCCAATTCCATCCTGAGAAGAGCCAGCGTTTCGGTCTCGCCCTCATTTCCAACTTCCTGAAGTGGAAGCCATGAGCGCAGCGTGCCTGCTCGTCCAAGGGGCGGGCAGGGCGCTTGCCTGAAAGACAGCTCAGATGATTCTGTTTCCCGCCATCGATCTGAAGAACGGCCAATGCGTGCGCCTGGAGCAGGGCGACATGGCCCGCGCAACCGTGTTCAACCTCGACCCCGCCGCGCAGGCCAAGAGCTTCGCCGACCAGGGGTTCGACTATCTCCACGTCGTCGATCTCGACGGCGCCTTCGCCGGCAAGCCGATGAATGCGCACGCCGTGGAAGCGATGTTGAAAGTCGTCAAGATGCCGGTGCAGCTCGGCGGCGGCATCCGCGATCTCAAGACCGTGGAAGCCTGGCTCAGCAAGGGCATCACCCGCGTCATCATCGGCACGGCTGCGGTGCGCGATCCCGAGCTGGTGAAGACCGCGGCCAAGGCCTTCCCCGGCCGCGTCGCCGTTGGGCTCGATGCCCGCGACGGCAAGGTTGCCGTCGAGGGCTGGGCCGAGACGTCCGAGGTCACGGCGCTCGACATCGCCAGGCGTTTCGAGGACGCCGGCGTCGCCGCGATCATCTTCACCGACATCGCGCGCGATGGCCTGCTCAAGGGCCTCAACCTCGATGCCACGATCGCGTTGGGCGACGCCATCTCGATCCCGGTGATCGCCTCCGGCGGCCTCGCCTCGATCGAGGACGTCAAGGCCATGCTCACACCGCGTGCAAAAAACTCGAAGGCGCCATCGCTGGCCGCGCGCTCTATGACGGGCGGCTCGATCCGGCCGAGGCGCTGGCGCTGATCCGCGCTGCGCGTGCTGCGTAGGAGACAACAGGATGTTCAAGGTCCGTGTCATTCCCTGCCTCGACGTCAAGGACGGACGAGTCGTCAAGGGCGTCAACTTCGTCAATCTGCGCGATGCCGGCGATCCGGTCGAGGCCGCGATCGCCTATGACGCGGCCGGCGCCGACGAGCTGTGCTTCCTCGACATCACCGCCACCCATGAGAACCGCGGCATCATGCTGGACGTCGTCCGGCGCACGGCGGAGGCCTGCTTCATGCCGGTCACGGTCGGCGGCGGCGTGCGCACCATCGACGACATCAAGACCCTGCTGCGTTCCGGCGCCGACAAGGTTTCGATCAATTCGGCCGCGGTGAGCAGGCGCGAATTCGTCAAGGAGGCGGCCGAGAAGTTCGGCGAGCAGTGCATCGTGGTGGCGATCGATGCCAAGTCCGTGTCGCGGCCGGGCGGCGGCAGCCGCTGGGAGATCTTCACCCATGGCGGCCGCAAATCGACCGGCATCGATGCCCTGGAATACGCCCAGGAGGTAGTCGCGCTCGGGGCCGGCGAGATCCTGCTGACGTCGATGGACCGCGACGGCACCCGGCAGGGGTTCGACCTGCCGCTGACCCGGGCAGATCGCCGACAGCGTCCCCGTCCCGGTCATCGCCTCCGGCGGCGTCGGCAATCTCGATCACCTGGTCGACGGTATCCGCGAGGGCAGGGCGACGGCGGTGCTGGCCGCCTCGATCTTCCATTTCGGGGAATTTACCATCCGGCAGGCCAAGGAGCACATGGTGCGCCAGGGCCTGCCGATGCGGCTCGATCCCTGACGACATTGCGTCGCAAAAATGTTAGATGAACGCTGGTCCGGCCGCCGTGGTCGGGCAGGCGTTCCGAGTACCGGCTGATGTCCCGCTTCACGCTTCACGATCTCGCTGCCATCATCGACGCGCGCGCCGCGGCGGGCGGCGAGGCGTCCTATACGCGCAAGCTTCTCGCCAAGGGGCCGGCGCAATGCGCCAAGAAGATGGGCGAGGAGGCGGTCGAGACGGTCATCGCCGCTGTTGGCACCGACCGCGAGCATCTGATCTCCGAAAGCGCCGATCTGCTGTTTCATCTGTTGGTGTTGTTGAAGTCGCGCGACGTCCGGCTCGAGGAGGTCGAGGCGGCGCTCGGCAAGCGCACCGGTCAATCGGGGCTGGAAGAAAAGGCGTCGCGCAAGGCGGAGTAGGGCGCGTCGGCTGGGGAAACGAAGGGCAGCATCATGGATATGCGCACCACCGAACAACAATATAATCCGTACCGCGTCTTCACCCGCCAGCAATGGTCCGAGCTGCGCAACGACACGCCGATGACCTTGGAGCCCGGCGAGTTCTCCAAGCTGCGGTCGATGCACGATCGTCTCGACCTTCAGGAGGTCGAGGACATCTACCTCCCGCTGTCGCGATTGCTGTCGATGTATGTCGATGCGGCGCAGCGGCTGTACTACGCGCAGCGCCAGTTTCTCGGCATCCGCGACCGCAAGATGCCCTACATCATCGGCGTCGCCGGCTCGGTGGCGGTCGGCAAGTCGACCACCGCGCGCGTGCTGCAGGCGTTGCTGACCCGCTGGTCGCCGCGGCCCAAGGTCGATCTCATCACCACCGACGGCTTCCTGTATCCGAACGCGGTGCTGGAGCGGCAGGGCCTGATGCAGAAGAAGGGCTTTCCGGAAAGCTATGACCTGCCGCGGCTGCTCGGCTTTCTCTCCGACATCAAGGCCGGCCGCCATCCGGTGCGCGCACCGGTGTATTCCCATCTGAGTTACGACATCGTCCCCAATCAGTGGACCGAGATCGACCAGCCGGACATCCTCATCGTCGAAGGCGTCAACGTGCTGCAGACCGGTCCGCTGCCGCGCGACGGCAAGGCCGTGCCGGTCGTCTCCGACTTCTTCGACTTCTCGGTCTATATCGATGCCGACGAGGCGATTCTGCGCAAATGGTACGTCAAGCGCTTCCTGTCGCTGCGCGACACGGCGTTCCATGATCCCAGGTCCTACTTCAACCGCTATGCGCTGCTGTCGGACGAGGAGGCCATCGCCACCGCGATCGCGATCTGGGAGCGGACCAACCTGGCCAATCTCGAGGACAACATCCTCCCGACGCGGCCGCGTGCGACCTTGATCCTGAAGAAGGGCGCGGAGCACGAGATCGAGACGGTGGCGCTGAGGCGGCTGTGAGCGCGGCGCGCGAGTGTGGCACCGAGCTGATCCGCTCCAACTAATTACGACGCTGGCACCTGCCGCGCCGCCGCCAGATTCGCCAGCGCTTCGTCGAGCTTGTCGCGATCGATCGGCTTGACCAGGAACCCATCCATGCCCGCCTCGAAGCAGGCGTAACGGTCCTCGACCAGGGCATTGGCCGTGAGCGCCAGGATCGGGGTGCGCCCGCCGGGCTCGCTGGCCTCGATGGCGCGGATGCGCCTGGCGGCGGCAATGCCGTCGAGCTTCGGCATCTGCACGTCCATCAGGGATCAGATCATAGGGCGCGCCGGCCGAACGCGCCGCGAGCCAGGAGTCCAGCGCGGCTTCGCCATGCACGGCGATGTCGGCGTGGTGGCCAAGCTTGGTCAGCAGCGAGCGCATCAGCAACGCGTTGATGTCGTTGTCCTCGGCGACCAGGATGGACAGTCCCCCGCCGGCCTGAGCCGCAATCGGCGGCGCGATGGTCGGGATCGGATCGTCGGCGAGCGCCGGAACTGTGCCATCGGTATCGAAGCTCACGCGTGCGGCGAGCGAGGCGGCCCGCAACGGCTTGACCAGATAGAAGTTGAACGGCGCCGCCGGCGTCAGCTCGTGACGGCTCGCCGGCGTGACCAGCACGATCAGCCGTGTCGTGTGATGTTGCGCGGTCCCGCCCAGGCGGAGCGACGCATCGCTGCCGATGCTGTCGTCGACCAGCACGGCATGCCAGGCGCGTTCGGGCAGCAGGGCTTCCGCCACCTCGACCTCGGCGACCAGGCAGGTCTGCGCGCCCCAGTTCTGCAGGCGCCGTTCGATCAGCTCGGCCTGCAGCCCGGCCGGCGCGACCAGCATGATCGACCGTCCCGCGAGATCTGGGCCGCGGAAGCTGTTCTGTTCGCCGCGCTCCAGCGCCGGCGGTAGCGGCACCGACACCTCGAAGGTCGAGCCGGCGCCGAGCTGGCTCTGCAGCGCGATGCGGCCGCCCATGCGCTTGACGATCCGGTCGGAGATCGCAAGGCCGAGCCCGGTGCCGCCGAAGCTGCGCGCCACGCTGTCGTCGGCCTGCTCGAATTCGCGGAAGATGCGCTCCTGTGCGTCGGCTGCGATGCCGATGCCGGTGTCGCGCACCTGGAAGCTGATCTCGTTCGGCCAGATGCCGGGCTCGGCGATCAGGGCAACGCCGCCCGTCGCGGTGAACTTGATGGCGTTGCCGGCGAGGTTGAGCAGCACCTGGCGCAGCCGTGCGGCGTCGCCCGTCACCCAGGTCGGAAGCCGCTCGTCGAGATAGGCCGCGATCTCCAATTGCTTGGCCTGCGCCCGCGGCGCCAGCAGCTCGGTGATCTCCTCGATCAGCGCCGCCAGCGAGAACGGCTGCGCCTCGAGCGCCAGCTTGCCGGCCTCGATCTTGGAATAGTCGAGCAGCTCGTCGATCAGCGACATCAAGGCCTCACCCGAGGTGCGGACCGCCTTGGCGTAGGTCGTCTGCTCCGGCGTCAGCTGCGTCTCGAGCAACAGGCCGCTCATGCCGAGGATGCCGTTCAGCGGCGTGCGGATCTCATGACTGGCCATCGCCAGGAACCGCGACCTGGCGCGGTTCGCGGCGTCGGCCTGGTCGCGCGCCTCCGCCAGCGCCCGCTCGGTCTCGGTGCGATCGGTGACGTCGCGGCCGACACATTGCAGCACCGCGGGCTGGCCGGCGTCGGAACGCACCAGCGCCTCGCGCCACGCGATCCAGCGCGGCCCGATCGCGCTCTCGATGCGCTGGTCGTGGACGCGCGTGCCGTTCGGCTCCAGCGCGCTGTCGCCCTGCTCGATCAGCTCGAAAGCGAACGCGCTGCCGAGCAGGTTGTCGCGATCGAGGCCCGCCATCCGGCAATAGGCGTCGTTGACGAAGACGATGGTGCCGTCGTGCGCGCGCATGACGATGAGATCGCCCTGCTGCTCGAACAGATTGCGGGCGCGCTGCTCGGCTTCCTGCAGCTCCCAGTTCCGGTCGGCCAGCACCTCGTTGTGGAGCGCAATCTTGTGCATCTTCCTGGCGACGAAGCGCAGCCGCATGCTGAGCGTGGCCAGGCCGACGCAGGCGAGCGCGAACAGGAAGCTGGCGCCGATCGCAAAGGCGTGCGGATTGTAGCCGGAGTTCTCGGAGATGCTGGCCTTGATGAAGCCGTAGGCGCCGCCGAAGCCGGCGGAGAAGATCATCAGCGAGCGCAGGATCGCGAAGATGGTGCGGTGACGGCGCATGAACCGGCGCAGGCGCAGCCTGACGTGAAAAATCGGTCCCATCTCGATCACCCCCAGCTTCCGATCCCAATGTCCTCGCCGACTCCGCACCATGCGTCGTCGGTATTGCTGAGACTTTGAAAGGTCATGCCCACGCCAGCCGGCGGTGCAGAGATGGTGAACCGGGGGTTAGCCCGAGTCACAGAACCGGATTGGCCGGCGATGAGGAATGGTTGCAGGCCGCGACGATCAGCGCGGCGGCGTCCCTGGCCGTCGTGTGGCTGGAGCGGACGTAGATGCGATAGTCGGCGCGGCCGTCGGCATCATCGCGGGCGAGATAGATCCGCTGCGGACGGGCAAGGCGATCAGCCGCGATCGCGATGACCCGGGTGACGGCCGTCATGCCGCAGCCCTGATCCTCTTTCACGGGCGCATCGTCGACCACGACGAAATCGGCCGTCTCCGGACTGTCGGCCAGCGCCACGCGGACGGTCGCGAGCGCGGGATCATCGGTGAAGTCGACGTGGCGATCGGCGGTAAAGGGCGTGGAGCCGAGCGAGACGGTGTCGGCACCGACGTCAATGCAGGGCTGCGGCGAGGATGCCAATTCGACCTTGGCAATGACCACGGCCGCGATCAGCGGCACGGCCGAAACGAAGACCTTGAAACGCAACATGACACGCACCGACGCGACAGGCCTGATGACGGAAACGCGGGCCTTATGGTTGTCGGAGCGTAAAGAGAAGTCGTTACCAGAGTGTTGAGGGGAGGGGGCGCCTCACGCCGCATGGCGATTGTCCTCGGCCAGCGCGCGGTACGACAGCGCCTCCGCAAGATGCAGCCGGCCGATCGTCTCGGCATGGTCGAGATCGGCGAGCGTCCGTGCCACGCGCAGCACGCGGTGATAGCCGCGCGCTGAGAGCCGCATCGTCTCGGCGGCCTCGCGCAGCAGCTTCTGGCCCGGCGCATCGAGCCTGGCGATGTCGTCGAGCACGGCGGCGGGCGCCTCGGCGTTGGTCCGGATGTGCGGCAGGCCGGCCTTGGCATAACGTGCGCGCTGCAGGTCGCGCGCGGCGGCGACGCGGGCAGCGACCTCGGCCGAGCCTTCCTTCGACGGCGGCAGGATCAGGTCGGCGGCGGTGACGGCGGGGACCTCGATGCGCAGGTCGATGCGGTCCATCAGCGGGCCGGAGATGCGGGTCTGGTAGTCGGCCGTGCAGCGGTCGATGCGGCCACGCTTGCAGGCATAGCCGGGCTCGAAGGCGTTGCCGCAGCGGCATGGATTCATCGCCGCGACCAGCATGAAGCGGGCAGGGTAGGTGACGCGGTGGTTGGCGCGCGAGATCGAGACCTCGCCATTCTCCAAGGGCTGCCGCAGCGAATCGAGCACGCGCGGATCGAACTCCGGCAGCTCGTCGAGGAACAGCACGCCCTGATGCGCCAGCGAGATCTCGCCGGGACGGGCGCGCAGGCCGCCGCCGGTCAGCGCCGCCATGCTGGCGGAATGATGCGGGCTGCGGAACGGCCGCCGGCTGGTCAGCGCGCCACCTTCGATCTCGCCGGCGACCGAGGCGATCATCGACACTTCCAGCAGTTCGGCCGGCGACAGCGGCGGCAGGATCGAGGGCAGCCGCGCCGCCAGCATCGACTTGCCGGCGCCGGGCGAGCCGATCATCAGCAGGTGATGCCCGCCGGCGGCGGCGATCTCGAGCGCGCGCTTGCCGCTCTCCTGGCCCTTGATGTCGCGCAGGTCGAGCAGGCTCGCGGGTGCCTCCTGAATTTTCGGCTGCGGCCGCGACAGCACCTGCGTGCCCTTGAAATGGTTGGCGATCTGGATCAGTGAGCTCGCCGCGATGATCTGCAGGTCCGGGCTCGCCCACGCCGCCTCGGCGCCGCAGGCGGCCGGGCAGATCAATCCTTCCTCGCGCGCATTGGCGCCGATCGCCGCCGGCAGCACGCCGGCGACCGGCGCGATCGAACCGTCGAGTCCGAGCTCGCCGAGCACGGTGAAGCCGCCGAGCGCATCGGGCGGAATCGCGCCGATTGCGGCCATCAGGCCGAGCGCGATCGGCAGATCGTAATGGCTGCCTTCCTTCGGCACGTCGGCCGGCGCCAGGTTGACGGTGATCCGCCGCGCCGGCAGCGCCAGGCCCGAGGCGATCAGCGCCGAGCGCACCCGCTCGCGCGCCTCCGACACGGCCTTGTCGGGCAGGCCGACGATCGCGAACGCCGGCAGGCCGGGCGCGACCTGGACCTGCACGTCGACCGCGCGGGCCTCGATCCCCTCGAAGGCAACGGTGGAAACGCGCTGGACCATGATGCCCCTCCCGGCATGAGGCTAGCGGAAGCGGGCACCGTTCGCAAGAACAATACGGGAACATTGTCGTTGCCGCGCTCTGCTGCAATCCATTAACGACAGCCGCGTGGGGTTGCAGGTCCGCCGCTGGGCTTAACGCCCCTTTAGTCCGGCCTTCGCATTCTTCTCAATTGATGATCGACCCGCGCCTCCGTCTCAGCCGAGCGAGGCGCCCAACGAGGGACGTGTGATGCCTCCAGCGCCTGCGGCAGCTCTGACCGCCAAGACGCCCGCCGGCGATGCGCGGACGGTGTCCGAGCTCGCCACTGACATGCTGCGCCGGACCACCAGCCTGTTCCTGGCCGGTCCGCGGCCGGCGTCCGCCGAGCAGCTCGATCTCTACGATCAGATGTTCGCCCGGCTGATGCCGCAGGTCGCGACCGAGGTGCTGGCCGAGCTGAGCATGGCGCTCGCCGGCGTCGAGCGCGCGCCCTACGCGACGGCGCGGATGCTCGCCGTTCATCCCGAATTGCGCGTCGCCGGGCCGATGCTGGCCAAGGCGGCCGTGCTGACCGAGCGCGACCTCGCCGAGTTCATCCGCACCGGCAGCCCGGCGCATCTCGTCGCGATCGCCAGCCGCAGGGGCATTGGCGACAATCTCACGACGCAGTTGATCGCGCGCGGCTTTCCGGCGGTGCGCATGGCGCTGGCGCAGAACCTCACAGCAAAGCTGTCCGAGGACGGCTATCGCAGCCTGTTCAAGATCGCCGAGCGCGACGAGGATCTCGCCGAGAAGCTCGCGCTGCGCACCGACCTGCCGGCCAAGCTGTCGCGGGCCTTCGTCGCCGCGGCCAGCGAGGGCGCCCGCGCCCGCTTCATCAAGGCCGCACCGCCGGCGACCCGCGCGACCCTTCAGGCGACGCCGACCCGCTCGCCCGGCGCGGCGATGCGCGCGATCTGGGACTATCAGCAGGTCAAGGCCGAGGTCGCCGCCCTCAGCCGCACCGGCAAGCTCGGCGACTCCGCCGTCAACCGCTTCTGTGCCACCGGCGATTTCCCTGCCGTGATCGCGGCGCTGGCGCTGCTCTGCGTCGTCACCATCGAGACGATCGAATCGCTGCTGGAGGAGGATCGCCTCACGGATCTGCTGCTGGCCTGCAAGGCGGCGCGGCTGAGCTGGGCGACGACGTCGATGATCCTGCGCGACCGGCCCGGCTGCGACGCGCTTCCGGCCGATGACCTCGAAGAGGCGCGCAAGCGCTTCGAGAAGCTTGCACTGTCCGAAGCACAGTGGAAGGTGCGCGGGCTCGAATCGCGCTGAGCGAGCGCGGGAGGCGGCGTCAGCCCGGCGGTGTCGACGGGTAGGCCGTGAAGTCGATCTTGAACATCGCCGGGTCGAGCTTCTTGGTCGTATCGAGATTGTAGACGGCAATCGTGGTGTCGTAGCCCTGCGGATCGGTCACGGTCCACTGCTTGAGCTGGCCGTCCTTGGCGCCGAGCATCAGCATCAGCCGGCTGGTGCCGATCAGGGCCTGCTTCTCCTCGATCGTGATCGTGACGTAGAGGTCGTCGGACGCGACCGCGATCACGTTGGTGTCCTTCAACAGGTCGATGCGGTCGGACAGCAGATAGCGCAGCGGCGTCTGCGACAGCGGATAGACGTCCTGGGTAGCGAGCTTGCGGTCGCGCACCACCAGCGACGAGCCGTCGGCGATGATGTCGATCGGGGTCGGCGGGTCGTATTCAAAGCGGACCTTGCCGGGCTTCTGGATGTAGAAATCGCCCTTGGTCTTGCTGCCGTCGGGGCCGACCTGGACGAAATTCCCCACCAGCGTCTGCAGCGACGACAGATAGGCGCTGACCTTGGCCGCCTGCGCCTTCTGGTTGGCGTCGAACGAGGTGAAGATGCTGGCCGGCACGTTGCGCCGGGGATCGGGAATGATCGGATTGGGCGGCGCCGTCTGGGTGGTCGAGGGGCCCTGGCCGGCCCGCTGCTGGTCGGAGGCGCTGAGCTGGGAGCCGCTCTTCGGGCTTGATTTCGGAGCCGGCGTGCCTTGCGCGGCGGCGTGACCGGACGCTCCGGCGATGGAGCATGTCGTCACGGCGCAGGCGACCAGCCAGGCGCCGATCCGGCGCCCGCGCCAAGCTGCGTGATACGAAAACGTGCTGTTCAACAAGGAGCTTTTCAAAACGACGTCCTGAGGTTTTACGCGTTCTATCCCGGTTCGGCCGGGCAGCGTGATCGTAATCGCGTGAAGATCGGGCACCGAAGCGGCGTTTCTGCGGCCATCGGGCCGTCAGAACCCGCCTTCCTCCTCCGGCACCAGGATCTCGCGCTTGCCGGCGTGATTGGCTTGGCCGACGATGCCTTCCTGTTCCATCCGCTCCATCAGCGAGGCGGCCTTGTTATAGCCGATCTGCAGCCGGCGTTGAATGTAGCTGGTGGAGGCCTTGCGGTCGCGTTTGACCACGGCGACCGCCTGCGAGAACAGGTCGTCGCCACCGCCGCCGCCACCCATGCCGGTGGCATCGAACACGGCGCCGTCCTCCTCGCTCGGTTCCTCGGCGGTGACCGCCTCGAGATATTCCGGCGAGCCCTGGGCCTTGAGATGCTTGACCACCTTCTCGACCTCCTCGTCGGAGCAGAACGGGCCGTGCACGCGGCTGATGCGGCCGCCGCCCGCCATGTAGAGCATGTCGCCCTGGCCGAGCAGCTGCTCGGCGCCCATCTCGCCCAGGATGGTGCGGCTGTCGATCTTCGACGTCACCTGGAAGGAGATGCGGGTGGGGAAGTTCGCCTTGATGGTGCCGGTGATGACGTCGACCGACGGGCGCTGCGTCGCCAGGATGACGTGCAGGCCGGCGGCGCGCGCCATCTGCGCGAGGCGCTGCACCGTGCCCTCGATGTCCTTGCCGGCGACCATCATCAGGTCGGCCATCTCGTCGACGATGATGACGATGTAGGGCAGGGGATCGAGGTCGAGCTTCTCCTCCTCGTAGATCGCCTTGCCGCTCTCCTTGTCGAAGCCGGTATGGACGGTGCGGGTCAGCTCCTCGCCCTTGGCGCGCGCTTCGCCCAGACGGGCGTTGTAGCCGTCGATGTTGCGCACGCCGAGCTTGGCCATCTTCTTGTAGCGCTCCTCCATCTCGCGCACGGCCCATTTCAACGCGACCACGGCCTTCTTCGGATCGGTGACGACAGGCGTGAGGAGATGCGGGATGCCGTCATAGACCGACAATTCGAGCATCTTCGGGTCGACCATGATCAGCCGGCACTGGTCGGGCCGGAGGCGATAGACCAGGCTCAGGATCATGGTGTTGATCGCGACCGACTTGCCCGAGCCGGTGGTGCCGGCGATCAGCATGTGCGGGGTGCGGGCGAGATCGATGATGATGGATTCGCCGCCGATGTTCTTGCCGAGGCACAGCGGCAGCTTGGCGACGCTCTCGGTCGCCTCCTTGGCCACCAGCAGCTCGCGCAGATACACCTTCTCGCGGTGCGCGTTGGGCAGCTCGATGCCGATCGCGTTGCGGCCGGGCACGACGGCGACGCGGGCCGACAGCGCGCTCATCGAGCGGGCGATGTCGTCGGAGAGGCCGATCACGCGCGACGATTTGATGCCCGGCGCGGGCTCGAGCTCGTACAGGGTGACGACCGGGCCGGGATGCGCTTTCACGATCTCGCCGCGCACGCCGAAATCCTGCAGCACACCTTCGAGCGCGCGCGAATTGGCCTCCAGCTCGCTCTTCGACAGCGGCTGGCGGTCGGAGGATTTCGGCGCCGCCAGCATCGAGACCGAGGGCAGGTCGTACTTGTCGTTGGACTTGCGGGCCGGCGTCTTGGCCGCAGGCTTCTTGCGGGCGCGGGGAGCGGGCTCCTCCTCCTCCTCTTCTTCGTCCTCGGCCTCGTCGGCCTCCTCCTCGTCGCCGCCGTCTTCGTCCATCTCGGGCGCGAGCGTCGGCTTGCCGCGACCCAGGCTCGGCTCGTGCCGGCCTGCGGCGGCGGCACGCGGCTGCGGTCCCGATGACACCAGCGCGCGATAGGCCGTGCTCAGGAACCAGACGACCTGCGCCTTGGCGCTCATGATGGCGTGGAACACCCAGCCGAGCCGGATCGCCTTGCGGTCGTCGTCGTCCTCCGGGTCGGCCAGTGGCGTGTCGTCGTCCTCGTCCGCGAGCAGGCTCGGATCGGCTTCCTTCGCGCCCATGCCGCCGGCCACCAGCAGGCAGCCGATCATCGCAACCAGAAGAAGGGCGCCGAGCACCAGCCGATAGATCACGCCGGGCGGTCCGAACACCACGGCCGGTGCGCGCACCAGGGCGTCGCCGACGACGCCGCCGAGACCGGTCGGCAGCGGCCAGGCATGCGAGCGCGGCCAGCAGCTGGCGAAGCCGGCGGCGATCACGGCACCGAGCACCCAGGCGCCGAAGCGCAGCGCCTCGCGGTCGAACGGCCGGTGGGTCATCATCCGCCAGCCGCGGATCGAAAGCGGCAGGATCGCCATGATCGAGCCGAGGCCGAGGATCTGCATCAGCAGATCGGCGCTGATCGCGCCGGGATAGCCGACGATGTTGCGGATCGCGCGCGAGGTGGCGTGGCTCAGGCTGGGGTCCTGCACCGACCACGTCATCAGCGCCGCCGCGGCCACGCCGCACAGCGCGATCAGGCAGAGGCCCGCGAGCTCGCGCAGCCGCCGTACCAGCGCGTCGCGCAGCGACGTCGGCAGGTGGTTGACCAGGGGAATGACTCGTTCGATCGCCGGCATCTGCATCAGCCCCGCGATTATCCCAGGACCTCGACCAGCCGATGCAACGCCTCACCGGTGGATTCGGCATCGGCCACCAGCGCCAGCCTGATGTAGCCGAGGCCCGGATTGAAGCCGTCGGCTTGCGGCCGCGCCAGGTAGCTGCCCGGCACCACGCGCACGCCGGCGTCGCGATATAGCCGCAGCGTCACCTCCTCGTCGCCGCCGCGGTCGGTGACGTCGAGCCAGACGCAGAAGCCGCCATCGGGACGCTTGTAGCCATAGCGGTTGCCGATGATCTGGTCGGCGAGATCGAACTTGGCGCGGTACAGCCGCCGGTTCTCCTCGACATGCGCCTCGTCGGCATAGGCGGCGACCGCCACGTGCTGCAGCGGCACCGGCACCTGCGGCGCCGCGACGTTGCGCAGCTCGTGGAAGCCCGCAAGGAATCGGCGGTCGCCGGCGGCGAAGCCGATCCGCATGCCCGGCACGTTGGAGCGCTTCGACAGCGACTGGAACGCGACCACGTTGGTGTAGTCGGGACCGGCATGCTCGAGCATGCTGCCCGGCGCCGCCTTCGTGTAGATCTCCGAATAGCATTCGTCGCTGAAGATCAGGAAGCCGAAGCGGTCGGCGAGCTGCTTCAGCTTGCGCATGTAGTCAGGGTTGGCCACCGAGCCCTGCGGGTTGGCGGGCGTGGCGATGTAGAACGCGACCGTGCGCGCCAGCGTCGTCTCGTCGATCGCATCGAGGTCGGGCAGGAAACCGTTGTCGCGCGTGGTCGGCAGATAGATCGAATCACAGCCGGCGGTGCGGGCGCCGACGCCATACACCGGATAGAACGGGTTCGGCATCAGGATCGCCGGCTTGCCGCGGCGCGGGCCGACATGGCGGAGCGCGGCATGGGCGGCGAAGAACAGGCCCTCGCGGCTGCCGTTCAGGACCAGAATCTCGTGCTCGGGATCAACAGCGCGCGGCAGCGCGAATCGGCGCGACAGCCAGCCCGCGGCCGCCCTGCGGAACGGCTCGATGCCCTTGGCGGCCGGGTAGCGGCCGAATTCGGCGATGTGCTGGGCCAATACGGGCCCGACGAAGTCCGGTACCGGGTGCTGCGGCTCGCCGACGGCGAGCGTGATCATCGGCTTGCCCGGCTTGTAGGGGGCGAGCAGCTCGTTCAGCCGCGCAAACGGCGAGCGTTCGCTCTCCGAATGGCTGGCGCCAGCGGGCGCGGGGGATGAAGCGGTCATTGCCATACGTAAAACGCGCGCCAAACCAGTGGAAGCCGCCGATCGCCCATGAACCGGTGCCTTTAGCGGTCACCATAGGTGGGGCGAGGTTAAGACGCGATTAACCATCGGCGCTGCCGCCCGTTTTGATCGGTTTTCCCGCCCCGATCCAGAGGTAATTTCGCAACAGCGGCGGACATTGTGGTGATTCGGATGGGGGTGGAGGGAACCGGAGAACCGTGGGATGGGCAAAGCAGCCGCCGCCGCGGTGTCAGATACTGCGCCCTCTCCCCTTGTGGGAGAGGGCATCTCGGGCCCATCCGCGCATGCGCTTGGGTGTGGGGTATCTCTCCGCGACCGACGCTCGGGGAGGCATACCCTCACCCACCGAGCCTGCCGCAGTTTTCTACATGCCCTCTCCCACAAGGGAAGAGGGCGCATTCATGAGCATCGCTTGGGCAAGAAGAAAGGGCGGCCCGGTGCGCCGGAATATCAATGGGAATCTACGCGCACCGGGCCTTGGCCGAACTACTTGGGGGCTTAGTTCGGATGACGATCAATTAGCACCCTGGTTTTTCCCTCGTATTGCCAACTTCCGAAGATTTGTAGAATTTGATTTCGGAAGCCACCGAATGCGGCGCGGGCGGGCCGATTGCTTAACGGAGATGTCCGCCTCCGTCGTGGCTTTCCGGTCGCAGCGCGGGCGACGCACTTATTAGCTGGTCGCGTACTTTGCCGCCATGCCGGCCCGAGAACCTTGTCTGGCTGGAAACACTCAGTCACGTCCCGCATCATCAGACATTTCGCGAAACGAGATTGGCGCATCGCGACCATGTTTGACGGGCATCAGCGATTCCGGTGGCGTGCCGACGAACGTGTGCGCGCCGAGGACTCTGACTTTCGAAAGAGCGTCGATGATGCGTCTGAGACTGCCGGGCGTGCTTGCCCTGATCATGCTGGCCCTGCCAATGACCGCGCCGCCCCGTGCCATGGCAGCGCCGGCCGCGGTTGCGACCTTGATCACGGTCGAAGGCAACCGTCGCGTCGAATCCGACACCATCCGCTCCTACTTCAAGCCCGGCCCGTCCGGCACGCTGGATGCCGGCCAGGTCGATGACGGTCTCAAGGCGCTGGTCGAGACCGGCCTGTTCGCCGACGTGAAGATCGACCGGCAGGGCGGCCGGCTGATCGTGCGCGTGGTCGAGAATCCCGTGATCGGCCGCGTCGCCTTCGAGGGCAACAAGAAGGTCAAGGACGAGCAGCTCACGGCCGAGGTGCAGTCGAAGCCGCGCGGCACGCTGTCGCGCCCCATGGTGCAGTCCGATGCCCAGCGCATCGCCGAGATCTATCGCCGCTCCGGCCGCTACGACGTCCGCGTCACGCCCGAGATCATCGAGCAGCCGAACAACCGCGTCGACCTCGTCTTCACCATTGAAGAGGGCGTCAAGACGGGCGTGAAGTCGATCAGCTTCGTCGGCAACAACGCCTATTCCGCCGCGCGCCTGCGCGACGTCATCAAGACCCACGAAACGAACTGGCTCAGCTTCCTCGGCAACAACGACGTCTACGATCCCGACCGCGTCGAGGCCGACCGCGACCTGATCCGCCGCTTCTACCTGAAGAACGGCTATGCCGACGTTCAGGTTGTCGCGGCGCTCAGCGAATACGACCCTGGGCAGAAGGGCTTCCTGGTCACGTTCCAGATCGAGGAAGGCCAGCAATACCGCGTCAGCTCGGTGCAGTTCCAGTCGAGCGTCGCAGCGCTCGACGCCAACACGCTGCGCGGCTATTCGCGGATCAATGTCGGCGCGCTCTATAATGTCGAGCAGCTCGAGAAGTCGGTCGAGGAGATGCAGATCGAGGCCTCGCGCCGCGGCTTCGCCTTCGCCGTCGTGCGTCCGCGCGGCGACCGCAATCTGGAAGCGCATACGGTGGCGATCGTGTTCCAGGTCGACGAGGGGCCGCGCACCTATATCGAGCGCATCACCATCCGCGGCAACACCCGCACCCGCGACTACGTGATCCGGCGCGAGTTCGATCTGTCCGAGGGCGACGCCTACAACCGCGCCCTGGTCGACCGCGCCGAGCGGCGGCTCAAGAACCTCGACTTCTTCAAGGACGTGAAGATCACCGCCGAGCCGGGCTCGTCGAGCGATCGCGTCATCCTCGTGGTCAATCTGGAGGAAAAGTCGACCGGCGATTTCTCGATCTCGGGCGGCTATTCCACCACCGACGGCGCGCTGGCCGAGGTCTCGATCTCCGAGCGCAACTTCCTGGGCCGCGGCCTGTACGCCAAGGCGGCGGTCACCTATGGCCAATATACCCGCGGCGTGTCGCTGTCCTTCGTCGAGCCCTATCTGCTCGACTACCGGGTCGCGCTCGGGCTGGATGTCTCCTACCGTCAGCAGCTTGCCAACAGCTACACCAGCTACGGCACGCGCACGATCGGCTTCAGTCCGCGGCTCGGCTTCCAACTGCGCGAGGATCTCGTCGCTGCAGCTGCGTTACTCGCTGTACCGGCAGGAGATCACGCTGCCGTCCTATCTCGCGAACTGCAACAACAACAACGCCAACGGCCTGCTCGCCTTCAATCCGACGCCGGCCTATATCCAGAGCGTGCTCGGCGGCGTCGATCCGACCAATTCGACCAGCTCGGGCGTCTATGGCTATGGCTGTTACGGCGACGGCGAGTCCAGCCTGGCGGTGCGCAAGGAGCTGAATGACGGCGCGGCACTGACCTCTGCGCTTGGCTACACCCTGACCTACAACACGCTCGACAATACCAAGAACCCGACCGAGGGCCTGCTGGTCGACTGGCGACAGGATTTCGCCGGCGTCGGCGGCAATGTCAGCTATCTGAAGTCCGCGGTGGACGCGAAATACTACACGCCGCTGGTCGCCGACATTGTCAGCGTCATCCATCTGCAGGGCGGCATGCTGAACAAGATCGGCGACAAGGACCTGCGCATGCTCGACCACTACCAGATGGGCCCGACGCTGGTGCGCGGATTCGCCTCGAATGGCATCGGTCCGCGCGACATCACCTATCGCAGCCTCGGCGCCACCGGCGATTCGCTGGGCGGCACCAAATATTGGGGCGCCTCGGCCGAGCTGCAGATGCCGTTCTGGTTCCTGCCCAAGGAAGTCGGCCTGAAGGGCGCCGTCTATGCCGACGCCGGCTCGCTATGGGGCTATCAGGGCCCGACCTCCTGGGCCGCCACCGGCGAGGTCAACACATCAGCCTGCAAATGCGGCATGTTGTACGACGACAGCAAGGTCGTGCGCTCCTCGGTCGGCGTCGGCCTGATCTGGGCCTCCCCTTCGGCCCGCTGCGCTTCGACTACGCGGTGCCGCTGTCCAAGGGCAAATACGACACCGTCCAGGAGTTCAGGTTCGGCGGCGGCACGTCGTTCTGAGGCGCTGCCGGCTCCAGATCGTTCGTGCACTGTCCGAAGCCAGGCCCTCTGTCGTCATCCCGGGGCGTGCGCGGCCCGAGCCCGGGACCCATAGCTCGATCTGGCCACCGTCATTGCGAGAAGCGAAGCGACGAAGCAATCCAGAGTCCCGTCCGCAGCTCTGGATTGCTTCGCGTTGCTCGCAATGACGGCGGAGCTGTCAGCATCCCTCCCATGCGCAAATTGCCCGTCGTGTTACTTTGTCGCACGCTGACGATGTTGTGCTGTCGGGCAAATCACCTGCACATTTCCGCACGTCCCTGCTGCCGCATGAGGGGCGTTTCGCGACCGTCACGGATCGTTGGCAGTGGGATGCGATGGGCGTGTGTTGCTGCAGCGTGGTCGCCACGCGGACGAACGGCTTCATGCGCACGGTCAAGTCGCGCGGTCCTGATATCCCGACGCTGATATCAAGCGGGTGCCGATGCCTTTGCGTGTCGCGCTCGTGATGGTGGCCAACAAGCACGGCGCACCAGGGAGAACGCGAAGCAGCCGTTAAAACCGTTGCGCGGGGAAGGCCGGGCGTGTTCGGCCAGACCTGTGGTACCTGCCGCCTGCATTTTCTTTCGCAGGCGGGCCACGGGCGCGGCCAGCGCCCGGCCTTCCCTGCGCCCTCTGTGTTTCGAGGGCGACGAATTCAGCATAGCTCGGGCGTATCGAGTCGCGAGAACGTCTCCGCATATCCCACTGTCATGCCCCGCGAAGGCGGGGCATCCAGTACGCCGCGGCTTCTCGGTCGATCACGACTGACAGGGAGTACCGGATCGCCCGGTCAAGCCGGGCGATGACAGCGGAGGAAGACGCATCTTGATCATATCGTCTGTTAGGATCGGGCAAGAGGCCTAGCTTGCGCGGGCTCCACCCCCTCTCAATCCCTGTTCCCCGGCGCCTGGATGAATCCCCGATTCCACGTCGGGCTGATCAGGATCTCGTTGACGCACACCCGCGGCGGCATGTTGGCCACGAACGCGATGGTGCGGCCAAGATCCTCCGGCTGCAGCATCCGCGCCTGCTCCGCGGCGCTCGGCACCACCGGGCGCTGCTCCAGGATCGGCGTGGCGACCTCGCCCGGCATCAGGCAACAGGCGCGCAGGCCGTTCACGCATTCCTCCATGTTGAACGAGTGCGTCAGCGCCAGCACCGCGTGCTTGGTCGAGGTGTAGGCCGGCCCCGGCATCTTCGAGACGTGGCGGCCGGCCCAGGACGAGACGTTGATGATGGTGCCGTCCTGCTGCGCCCGCATCGCCGGCAGCACCGCCTTCATGCAATACAGCACGCCGTTGAGGTTGATCTCGACCAGCTGGTTCCAGCCGTCGATCGTCATGTCGTCCCAGCGCCGCTTCGGCACGTTGACTCCGGCCGAGTTGACCAGCAGATCGATGCGGCCATGCCGCGCCAGGATGGCATCGGCCGCGGCCTGCACGTCGGCGGCCTTGGCAACGTCGAGCGCGACGGCCTCGGCCGTGTCGCCCGCCGCGGCAACCTTGGCCACCACGGCCTCGAGCGCGGCCGTGCGCCGGCCCGAGACGATCACCATCCAGCCATCGGCCGCGAGCGCCAATGCGCCGGCCTCGCCGATTCCGGTGCCGCCGCCCGTGATCCACGCGATCCGTTTTCCCTTGACCATATCCCCGCGTCTCCCGTTGCCTTCGAAAGGGCGTTTTTGCTAGAGCAGCCTCGATCAGAGATGGCGACCGTGGTGACGGCGATGTCACCGGTCTTGTTCGCTGTCCCGGCCCTTTTCGTCTTCGTCGAGCATGATGTTCCGCCGGCTGGCACTGCCGGCCTGCCGATGCTCCCAGGGGAATGTTGCATGAACCAAGCCGCCAACGCCAATCTGTTCTCCCGCCTGTTCGATGGCCTCGACGATCCCAGCCGCCTGGCGATCGAAACCCATGACGGCCAGCGCATCACCTACGGCGACCTGATCGCGCGGGCAGGGCAGATGGCGAATGTGCTGGTGGCACGCGGCGTGAAGCCGGGCGACCGGGTCGCGGCGCAGACCGACAAGTCGGTGTCCGGCCTGGTGCTCTATCTCGCCACGGTGCGTGCCGGCGGCGTGTACCTGCCGCTCAACACCGCCTACACGCTCAACGAGCTCGACTATTTCATCGGCGACGCCGAGCCGACCGTGGTGGTGTGCGATCCGGCCAAGGCCGAGGGCATCGGCGCGCTGGCGGCCAAGGTCGGCGCCAAGGTGGAAACGCTCGATGCGTCGGGGAGGGGCTCGCTGACCGAGGCGGCCGACAAGGCCGAGACCGCCTTCACCACCGTGCCACGCGGCGCCGATGATCTCGCCGCCATTCTTTATACGTCAGGCACCACCGGTCGCTCCAAGGGCGCGATGCTGTCTCACGACAATCTGGCCTCGAACTCGCTGACCCTGATCGACTACTGGCGCTTCACCAAGGACGACGTGCTGATCCACGCGCTGCCGATCTATCATACGCACGGCCTGTTCGTTGCCAGCAACGTGACGCTGTTCGCGCGCGCGTCGATGATCTTCCTGCCCAAGCTCGATCCGGACCTCATCATCGGCCTGATGGCCCGCGCCACCGTGCTGATGGGCGTGCCGACGTTCTACACGCGTCTGCTGCAGAACCCGCGATTGAGCAAAGAGACCACCAGCCACATGCGTCTCTTCATCTCCGGCTCGGCGCCGCTGCTCGCCGACACGCATCGCGAGTGGTTCGCGCGCACCGGCCATGCCGTGCTCGAGCGCTACGGCATGACCGAGACCAACATGAATACGTCGAATCCATACGAGGGCGAGCGCGTGCCCGGCGCGGTCGGCTTCCCGCTGCCCGGCGTCTCCGTGCGCGTCACCGATCCGGAGACCGCCAAGGAGCTCGCCCGCGACGAGATCGGCATGATCGAGGTGAAGGGCCCGAACGTGTTCAAGGGCTATTGGCGGATGCCGGAGAAGACCAAGTCGGAATTCCGCGACGATGGCTTCTTCATCACCGGCGATCTCGGCAAGATCGACAAGCAGGGCTACGTCCACATCGTCGGGCGCGGCAAGGACCTCGTGATCTCCGGCGGCTTCAATGTCTATCCGAAGGAGATCGAGAGCGAGATCGACGCCATGCCGGGCGTGGTGGAGTCCGCCGTCATCGGTGTGCCGCATCCTGATTTCGGCGAAGGTGTCACCGCGGTCGTGGTGCGTCATCCTGGCGCCGATGTCAGCGAGGCCGGCGTGCTCAAGGGTCTCGACGGCCGGCTGGCGAAATTCAAGATGCCCAAGCGCGTGTTCGTGGTCGACGAGCTGCCGCGCAATGCGATGAGCAAGGTGCAGAAGAACGTGCTGCGTGATCAGTACAAGGACATCTACACGAAGTGACGGCGGCCTAGCGCCGTCGTCCGATCGCGAGGCCGACGAGCGCGGCCAGCGGCGGCGCGGCGCAGATCAGCATGAATTCGAGCACGGCGAGCGTGGCAATCTCATGCTGGATGGCCAGTGCCAGACAGGCGGCGAACAGGCCCGCGGCGGTGAAGCCGAGCACGCAGGTCAGGGGCTCCTCGACGGGCTCGTGCGACGACACCTTGCGTGCCGGCAGTGCCGCCGGGCGTTCGGTGGTTGTCGATCGGACCGTCGGCAGCGGCATCGAAGCTCCCTGCACCGCGTCTGTTGCGCCTCGTTGAGACTAGGCTGCTTCGTCGGGCGGCGACATGCGGCAAAATCGACCGGCGGAGGGCTGCACGGCGTTGCCGGGAACAAGGGAAATCGAGGGAGATTTGCTCCAGCGCAGGCCGTCCCGGGCACAGTCGTTGCCCCGCGGATCGCTCCGGGCAGGTTTGCAGAATCCTCAGATGGCGTTGGCTCTTGTCGCGAAACCGGCTTCCTCAGGACCGTAGCTAAGCGGTGAATCAATGCTCGATAGTCGGCGCCATTCAACAGTCTCGCAACGTTGGAGACGGTCGGAGTCAGGGGTTAGTAATGAATGATCGTTCGCTGTATCAGGCCGCGATCGGTTTCTGGTATACCACGGCCTCCATTGATCCTTTTGCAATCGCCCGCCTAGCATTGAATCGCGGTTCGGTTTTGGGCGATTTGTTCGTTGCAACGCCTGTTCCTTCTCCGTAAATAAAAGCCGCCTTGCCGATCCACACGGCCGCAAGCCCCCCGCGTTCACGGCCCACAAGAAATCATCAAAGCAACCAATGACAGCCAGGATCGAACGACCGCTTTCGCCGCATCTGCAAACCTACCGCTGGACGCTGACGATGATCCTCTCGATCGTCCATCGCGCCACCGGGGTTGCACTATATTTCGGGACGCTGCTGCTGGCCTGGTGGTTGATCGCCGCCGCGTCCGGTCCTAGCGCCTATTCCTACGTCCAGGGCTTCATGGGCAGCTTCCTCGGCCGCCTGATCGTGTTCGGCTACACCTGGGCACTGCTGCACCATCTATTGTCCGGCATCCGCCACTTCGTCTGGGACCTCGGCTACGGCTTCAAGCCCAACGAGCGCGAGACGCTCACCTGGGGCGCCCTGATCGGCGGCATCACCTTGACCGTCCTGGTGTGGATCGTGGCTTACGCAGTGGGAGGCGGCCGATGAGCAACGCACGCGCGAAATCGATGCGCACCCCGCTCGGCCGCGTCCGCAACCTCGGCGCGGCGCATTCGGGCACCGGTGATTTCTGGCGCCAGCGCATCACCGCGGTCGCGATGACCCTGCTGATCGTACCGGTCGTGGTGGTCGTGATCATGCTGCTCGGCCGCAACCAGGCCGGCGCGGCGCAGATACTGGGCTCGATCCCGATTGCGGTGATCATGCTGCTGTTCGTGATCGCGAGCTGCTGGCACATGAAGATCGGCATGCAGGTCGTGATCGAGGACTACGTGCACAGCGAGCCGCTCAAGCTCGTCGCGATCATGGCCAACAACTTCTTCGCGGTGACCGTGGCGCTCGCCTCGATCTACGCCCTCATCAAATTGTCCACTGGAGTCCAGCCCATGGCCGGCGGAGCAAACGGCAGCGCGAACGGCGCGCCCGCGACGAACGGAAAAGCCTATCCGATCGAGGACCACACCTATGACGTCGTCGTGGTCGGCGCCGGCGGCGCCGGCCTGCGCGCCGTCGTCGGTTGCAGCGAGGCGGGCTTGCGCACGGCCTGCATCACCAAGGTGTTCCCGACCCGCTCGCATACCGTGGCGGCGCAGGGCGGCATCTCGGCCTCGCTCGGCAACATGCACCAGGACGACTGGCGCTGGCACATGTACGACACCGTCAAGGGGTCGGACTGGCTCGGCGACCAGGACGCGATCGAATACATGGTGCGCAATGCGCCCGATGCGGTCTATGAGCTCGAGCATTGGGGTGTTCCTTTCTCGCGCACCGAGGACGGCAAGATCTTACCAGCGCCCGTTCGGCGGCATGACCCTGGACTACGGCAAGGGCCAGGCGCAGCGCACCTGTGCCGCCGCCGACCGCACCGGCCATGCGATGCTGCACACGATGTATGGCCAGTCGCTGCGGCACGCCGCGGAGTTCTTCATCGAGTTCTTCGCCATCGACCTGATCATGGACGACCAGGGCGTCTGCCGCGGCGTCATCGCGCTCAAGCTCGACGACGGCACGCTGCACCGCTTCCGCGCCCAGACCACCATCCTCGCCACTGGCGGCTATGGCCGCGCCTACGCCTCCTGCACCTCGGCGCATACCTGCACCGGCGACGGCGGCGGCATGGCGCTGCGCGCCGGACTTCCGCTGCAGGACATGGAGTTCGTGCAGTTCCACCCGACCGGAATCTACGGCTCGGGCTGTCTCGTCACCGAAGGCGCGCGCGGCGAGGGCGGCTATCTCGTCAATGCCGAGGGCGAGCGCTTCATGGAGCGCTACGCGCCGTCCGCCAAGGACCTCGCCTCGCGCGACGTCGTCTCCCGCGCGATGACCATCGAGATCCGCGAAGGCCGCGGCGTCGGCAAGAAGAAGGACCACATCTTCCTGCATCTCGATCATCTCGATCCGAAGGTGCTGGCCGAGCGTCTGCCCGGCATCTCCGGATCGGCCAAGATCTTCGCCAATGTCGACGTGACGCGCGAGCCGATCCCGATCGTGCCGACCGTGCACTACAACATGGGCGGCATCCCGACCAACTATCACGCCGAGGTGCTGACCAAGAAGGACGGCGACGACAACGCGATCGTCCCCGGCCTGATGGCGGTGGGCGAGGCGGCCTGCGTCTCCGTGCACGGCGCCAACCGGCTCGGCTCGAACTCACTGATCGACCTCGTGGTGTTCGGCCGCGCGGCGGCGCTGCGACTGGCGGAGAAGCTGACGCCGAACGGCAAGCAGCCGGACCTGCCGAAGGACTCCGCCGACAAGGCGCTCGGCCGGCTCGACCATTATCGCCATGCCTCCGGCGGCACGCCGACCGCGAAGCTGCGCGAGAGCATGCAGAACGTGATGCAGACCAACTGCGCCGTGTTCCGCACCGGCGAGGTGCTGCAGGAAGGCCATAACCTGATCCACAAGGTCTATGGGGGCATCGGCGACATCGCCGTCTCCGACCGCTCGCTGGTGTGGAATTCCGACCTGATCGAGACGCTCGAGTTCGACAATCTGATCGCGCAGGCGGTCGTGACGATGGACTCGGCGAACAACCGCACCGAGAGCCGCGGCGCCCATGCGCGCGAGGATTTTCCGGATCGCGACGACACGAGCTGGATGAAGCACACGCTGGCGTGGATCGACAGCAAGGACGGCAAGACCACGATCGATTACCGCCCAGTGCACAACTACACCATGACCAACGACGTGCAGTACATTCCGCCGAAGGCGCGCGTGTACTGATCGCGTGTGACCTGAGCCCGTCCGTCAAACCCAAGAAGGCCTTCCGAAATGGCTGAGTTCGCACTTCCAAAGAATTCTCAGATCACCGGCGGCAAGACCTGGCCTAAGCCGGCCGGTGCCACCGAGGTCCGCGAGTTCAAGGTCTATCGCTGGAATCCGGACGACGGCAAGAATCCGAGCGTCGATACCTTCTACGTCGACGTCAACGATTGCGGCCCGATGGTGCTGGACGGGCTGATCTGGATCAAGAACCACATCGATCCGTCGCTCACCTTCCGCCGCTCCTGCCGCGAGGGCGTGTGCGGCTCGTGCGCGATGAACATCGACGGCCAGAACACCCTGGCCTGCACCAAGTCGATGCACGACGTGAAGGACGGCGCGGTCAAGGTCAATCCGCTGCCGCATCAGCCCGTCGTGAAGGACCTGGTGCCGGACCTCACCAATTTCTACGCGCAATACGCCTCGATCGAGCCCTGGCTGAAGACGACCTCGCCAACGCCGCAGAAGGAATGGCGGCAGAGCCACGAGGATCGCGAGAAGCTCGACGGCCTTTACGAGTGCATCCTGTGCGCGTGCTGCTCGACCTCGTGCCCGAGCTATTGGTGGAACAGCGAGCGCTATCTCGGACCAGCCGCGCTGCTGCAGGCGACGCGCTGGGTCAAGGACAGCCGCGACGAAGCCACCGGCGAGCGGCTCGACAATCTCGAGGATCCGTTCCGGCTGTACCGCTGCCACACCATCATGAACTGCGCCAAGGCCTGCCCGAAGGGGCTGAACCCCGCCGAGGCGATCGCGGAACTCAAGTTCAAGCTGGTCGAGCGGCAGATCTAGCCGGGCAGGCGGCTTTGTCGATCTCATCTTCCGCGCCTGGAACCGGCACAAGTTCCGGGCGCGGATAGTTTGTAGCTGTCGTCGATTGCGTTAAGCTCCTGGCCTTTGACGCCGGAGCGACCGTGCAGACCGCACAACGCAAATCGATGACGATGCTGCGCTGGATGATGGTCGCGTCCCTCGCGCTTCCCGTCGCGCTGTTCGTGACCGCGGCCTACGTATCCCACGGCACGACATATGAGGAGGCCGATCGCGAGATCCGCCGCTCGCTCGAAATCGTCCACGAGCACGCCCTGAAGGTGTTCGAGACCATCGAGCGCAGCCTCTCGGAGATCGACGAGGTCGTGCGCGACCTGTCGGATGCCGACATCAAGGCGCGCGAGCAGGTGCTGCATGCGCGGTTGCGCCAATTGTCGGACGCGCTGCCGCAGATGAAGTCCGCCTGGGTGTTCGACGCCACTGGCCGGCCGCTGGTCAACAGCATGATCTACCCGGCGCCGGACATGACGTTCCTCGACCGCGACTACTTCAGCGCCCACGTCAAGGACAGCATCGGCACCTTCATCGGCGCGCAGTTGAGGCCGCGGCCGCCCTACCAGGGCGCGCCGTTCTTCAGCATCAGCCGCCGCCGCCAGAGCGACGACAGCAGCTTCACCGGTATCATCCAGGCTTCGGTCCTTCCGGGTTATTTCGAGCACTTCTATGCCCGGATCGGCCGGGCGCCCGGCAGCTACTTCGCGCTGCGCCGTTTCGATGGTCTCATCCTGGCGCGCTTCCCGGCCGGCGGGAGAAGCGCGGCTGCGGGGCCCGGCGACATCCCCGCCGGGGCCGCAGATACCGAGCAGCTCGTCACCGAGATCTCGCCGGTCGATGGCGTCGAGCGTCTCGTCGGGTATCAGCGGCTCGGCGGCTATCCCGTCTACGTCTCGGCAGGGCTGGCGACCTCGACCATCCGCAACCGCTGGCTCGGCACGATCGGCCGGCACCTCATCTTCGGCATCCCGGCAACCGCGTTGCTCATCCTCTTCCTGGCCCTTGCCCAGCGGCGGACCGAGCGCCTGCATATCGAGGCCGCCCGCCGCCTCGAGGCTGAGGATGCGCTCAAGCACGGTCAGCGTATGGAGGCGCTGGGACAACTGACCGGCGGCGTCGCGCACGACTTCAACAATCTGCTGACCGTGATCCGGGCCTCGGCCGACCTGTTGCGCCGGCCGAATCTGGCTGATGAACGGCGGCAGCGCTATATCGACGCGATCTCGGATACCGTGGCGCGCGCATCGAAGCTCACGTCACAGCTCCTCGCGTTCGCCCGTCGCCAGACGCTGAAGCCGGAGGTCTTCGACATCGGCCGCAGCGTCGTCGCCCTGCGCGACATGACCAAGACCCTGGTCGGGTCACGCGTCGAGGTCGTGATCTCCGTTCCCAACGAGCCGTGCTACGTCAATTCCGACGCCGGCCAGTTCGAGACGGCACTGATCAACCTGGCCGTCAATGCCCGCGATGCGATGGCCGGCCAGGGACGTCTCAGCATCACCGTCGCCCCTGCAGCGGCGCTGGCGACGCCGGCGGCGCCGCACGACCGTCCGCCGCTGGGCTATGTCGCCATCACCGTTCAGGACACCGGCGTCGGCATCCCGTCGGAGCATTTCGGACGCATCTTCGAGCCGTTCTTTACGACCAAGACCATCGGCCAGGGCACCGGCCTCGGCCTCTCGCAGGTGTTCGGCTTCGCCAAGCAGTCCGGCGGCGAAATAGGGGTCACGAGCGAAAAGGGGCGCGGTGCGACGTTCACGCTCTATCTGCCGCGCGTCGCTCCAGCCCCGGTGCAGCTCGGCGAGGACGGCAGCCATGCGGATCCGATCGGTGGTCGAGGCATGTCGGTGCTGGTGGTCGAGGACAACATCGACGTCGGCAGATCAGCCACGGAAGCGCTGGCCGAACTCGGCTACCGCACCACGCTGGTCGACAACGCCAGGGACGCGCTGGAGGAGTTGATCAGCGGCACCAGTCGGTTCGACGTGGTCTTCACCGATGTCGTGATGCCCGGGATGACCGGCCTTGAGCTCGCCGAGGAGATCAGGCGGCTCGAGCTCAACGTGCCGATCGTGCTCGCGAGCGGCTACAGCCATGTGCTGGCGCAGCAGGGCACGCATGGCTTCGAGCTGCTGCGCAAGCCCTATTCGATCGAGGAGTTGTCGCGCCTGCTGCATCAGGTCGTCCCCGTACCGCTGTATCGCGCCCCGCCGATGGCGCCGAACACCCAGGTGCCCTGAAACCGGCGCGCATTGGCTGGGAACCCGGACGGGAACCTTCTTTTGCGCTGCTGTTGTCGGGGAATGGGACAGGTTCAGGACATCGCGCGGCCGGGGGCTGAGGCGCCCGAGAAGGCGCCGATCATCGAGATCGCGGCGGAGAATGGCGCACAGGTCGAGCCGCCGCCGCCCGAATTGGTGGAGCCTGATCCGGAGCTGTCGCCCGAAGAGGCCGAGCAACTGCGCAAGCGCTATCTGCTGACCCGGTTCTGGATCAGTGCCCGCGGTTATTGGGGCCAGAGCGGCGACCGTCTGGCGTGGGCGTTCACGATCGGGCTGCTGTTCCTGATCGTTGCGACTGTCGGGTTTCAATACGGCATCAACGTCTGGAATCGGTCGATCTTCGATGCCATCGAGAAACGCGATTCGGCGACCGTCTTTCATCTCACCGCGATCTTCTTCCCGCTCGCGATCGGCAGCGTCATCCTCGTCGTCGCTCAGGTCTTTGCGCGCATGGCGATCCAGCGGCGCTGGCGCGCGTGGCTGACCAACAGCGTCATCACCCGGTGGCTGACCAGCGGGCGCTACTATCAGCTCAATCTCGTCAGCGGCGACCACAAGAATCCGGAATACCGGATCGCCGAGGACCTGCGCATCGCGACCGATTCGCCGGTCGACTTCGTCGCCGGGGTGACCTCGGCGCTGCTATCGGCCGCGACGTTCATCGTCGTACTCTGGACCATCGGCGGCGCGCTGACGTTGCGTCTCGGCGCGACCGAGATCACCATTCCCGGCTTTCTGGTCATTGCCGCGATCGTGTACGCCGCCATCGCCTCGGGCTCGATCATGACGATCGGCCGGCGTTTCGTGCAGGTCTCCGAGGACAAGAACCAGGCCGAGGCCGATTTCCGCTATACCCTGACCCGCGTCCGCGAAAACGGCGAGAGCATCGCCCTGCTCGGCGGCGAGACCGAAGAGCGCGCCGGCATCGACCGGACGTTCGGCAACGTGCTGCAGCAATGGGCGCGGCTCGCCGGCCAGCACATGCGCACCACGCTGGTGTCGCAGGGCTCCAGCCTCATTGCTCCGGTCGTGCCGCTGCTGTTGTGCGCGCCGAAATTTCTCGACGGCAGCATGACGCTCGGACAGGTGATGCAGGCCGCGAGCGCGTTCACGATCGTGCAGACTGCGTTCGGCTGGCTGGTCGACAATTATCCGCGTCTCGCGGATTGGAACGCCTGTGCCCGCCGCATCGCCTCGCTGATGATGTCGCTCGACGCGCTGGAGCGTGCAGAGCGGGGCGACGGCATTGGCCGCATCAAGCGCGGCGAGACCGCCGGCGAAGCGATGCTCAGTCTGAATGATCTACAGGTGACGCTCGACGACGGCACCGCGGTGGTCGGTGAAACCGAGGTCGTGATCGATGCCGGCGAGCGCCTCCTGGTCGCCGGCGAGTCCGGCACCGGCAAGAGCACGCTCGTGCGCGCCATCGCCGGGCTCTGGCCGTGGGGCGGCGGCAGCATCAACTTCCATCCCGACCGGCGGCTGTTCATGCTGCCGCAGCGCCCCTACGTGCCCTCCGGTAGCCTGCGCCGGGCCGTCACCTATCCCGGCGCTGCCGAGGACTGGAGCGTGGCGCAGGTCGGCGAAGCGCTGCACAAGGTCGGGCTCGATCATCTCAAGGAGAAGATCGAGGAGGAGGCGCCGTGGGACCAGACGCTCTCCGGCGGCGAGAAGCAGCGCCTCGCCTTCGCGCGCCTGCTGCTGCACAGCCCCGACATCGTCGTGCTCGACGAAGCCACCTCCGCGCTCGACGAGAAGAGCCAGGACAAGATGATGGCGATGGTGACGAGCGAGCTGCCGAAGGCGACCATCGTGAGCGTGGCGCACCGGGTGGAGCTGGAGGCCTTCCACAGCCGCAAGATCGTGCTCGAACGGCGCAAGGGCGGCGCCAAGCTCGTCAGCGACATCGATCTCATTCCGCGCAAGGGGAAGCGCCGCCTCATCGGCCGCTTCCTGCGTCAGCGTAAGGCGGCCTGAGCGGCTCGGATGCTGCCTCAGCGCAGTCCTGGTGACGACACAATGCGGCCACGCCGCCTGCATTGGAGATCGCGGCGAAACCGGCTATCACACGTCGCCCTCAGCCCAGGACGCGACCTTGACGCCCGATAACGATCCTTCTCCGCCCCCTTTGGTGCCTTCGCTCCGAATGCCGCCCAGGCGCTGGTAATCCGGATGGCGCATGGCTCCGGGCTGAAGCGGGGCGCGTTCCGGCCGATGTTGACGCGTGTCGTCAACATGCTCGGAGAAGGCCCCGTCGACGTCGGCTATCAGGGCGCCAACTTCCGCTTCTACCATCAGGTCAGTGCGACCGAGCGCGGTGCACTGTTCAATCCCGACTACAATCGTGAGGAGCTGGATTTCCTGCGCAGCCACGTTCCGTCAGGCGGCGTGGTGGTGGATGTCGGCGCCAATGTCGGAACGTTCGCCTTGCCGCTTGCCCGTCACGTCGGGCCTGATGGCCTCGTGATCGCAGTGGAGCCGCATCCGGTCACGCATGCGCGGCTGAGCTTCAACCGTGCTGCGTCTGCGCTGCCCGAGGTCAGGCTGCTGGCGGTGGCCGCGGGTGACAGCGATGGCGAGGTGATGATCGAGACCGATGGGGACAATCTCGGCGCCAGTCACATCGTAACCGGTGAGGCCGGAGCGGAAGCGTTCAAGGTGCCGTCGTTGCGGCTGCAGACCATTCTCGCACAGGCCGGAGCGGCCAGGGTTGATGCGCTGAAGATCGACGTGGAAGGTTTTGAGGACCGTGTGCTGACCTGCTTCTTCCGTGACGCGCCTGCCGCGTTATGGCCGCGCGCCGTCGTCATCGAACACCTGTCGCGCGACGAATGGCAGAACGATTGTCTCGCCGACATGCTCGGTCGCGGTTACCGTGAGAGCGGCCGCACGCGCAGCAATACGCTGTTGCTGCGCGGCTGAACGGCGTTCGCTTTCACCAGGCGCGTCCGGAACATCGGCGCCCCACGCGGCGTTGTCGCCCCTGACACCCAAGCCTGACGCCCAAGGGAGCCGACCATGAGCAATGACGACGCGCGCGACCAGGACCGCGTTTGGGACCTGATGAAGAAGATCGGCTTCGCGATGCTGGTCACCCGCGACGGTGACAGGCTGCGGGCACGGCCGATGAGCGCGTATCTCGCGCGCGAAGAGAACATGATCTATTTTCTCACCGACGCGCGGCATCACAAGGATGAAGAGATCGCGCGATCGCCGCAGGTCAATCTGTCGTTCGCAGACGCCGGCAACCAGAAGTACGTGTCGCTTACGGGTACCGCGGCCGTTTCCAACGATCGTGGCAAGATCCGGGAGCTGTTCTCGACGCCGGCCAAGGCCTGGTGGGACAGCGCCGAGGATCCGAACATCCGTCTCTTGAAGATCACGCCCGACGACGCCGAATTCTGGGATTCCCCGGTACGGTCGTGAGCTACGTCAAGATGGCGGCGGCTGCGGTAACCGGCACGCGTCCCGACCTCGGCGACAATCGAAAGGTCGCGATGTGATGCCGATCGAACCGCCAGAGATCCCGCCGGCGACGCCGGGCCGCCCGGTCGAACCGCCGCCGGAGGATCCTGTCGGCAATCCGCAGCCCGACATTCCACCGCCGGTGTATGAACCCGATGCGCCGGCGCCGCCGCGCGAGCTGCCGGGGCCGACGCCGGACGAAATCCCCGGCCGAGGGCCGCTCGGTCCCACTACACCGAATCCGGCCACGGATTGACCGCGATTGGACGGTCGTGATGATCGCCTGCCAGGGGCTCGGCCGCGGGTCGGTCCCGCATCTCTGCGGTTGCCCCAAGCCCTTGAAAATCAAGGCTGAATGAAACCTGAACGGCGGCCCTGCCGTGGTGGTTTAGCGTCGAAATAAATCCGCGTGCGGATTTGAACTGCGCCACAATCCGGCCTAACGCATACTTGTTGATCTCTCCGTGCTTGAAAAAGATCGTTCCGGGAAAACAAGACACATGAGCAAACTTCGCGTCCTGCTGCTGGCGACGACTGCGCTATCGGCGATGCAACTGATGAGCTCCGGCTCCCACGCGCAGAGCGCGCCGATGATCATGGCGCAAGGTCCAGGCGGCCCCGGCGGCGAGGTCGGCCCGGACGGCCGGCCCAAGCAGCCGCCGCATGGTCAACCGCCAGGTCCGCCGCAGCGGCCAGCTGGCCCGCCGCCGGCCGCTGCGCCGCCCCACCAGGCACCGCCTGCGGCTCCGCCGCCCGCGGCGGCTCCGCCTCGTCCCGCTCCTCCACCGCCTCCACCGGCCGCGGCGCCGCGTCCCGCGCCGCCTCCCCCGCCGCCGCCCCGTGCGGAGCCACCGCGCCCCGCGCCGCCGCCGCCGCCCCCGCGTGCCGAGCCGCCGGCAGCTCCTTCGCGTCCGACACCGCCGCCGCCCCCGGCCGCCGCACATCCGCCGGCCCCGCCGCCCGTGGTGCGCGAGCCTCCGCGTCAGGCAACTCCGCCCGCTCCGCCACCGCCTGCGGCGGCTCCGCCGCGGCCCACGCCGCCTGCGCCGCCCGTGGTTGCTCCGCCCCCGCCACCGAGTGCTGCGCCGAATCAGCGGCCTGGAACGCCGCCGCCTCC
This sequence comes from Bradyrhizobium oligotrophicum, assembly GCA_050641875.1. Classification (GTDB taxonomy): domain Bacteria; phylum Pseudomonadota; class Alphaproteobacteria; order Rhizobiales; family Xanthobacteraceae; genus Bradyrhizobium; species Bradyrhizobium oligotrophicum_B. The sequence continues at coordinate 2,110,240 of CP192619.1, read as the reverse complement.
GGCTGGCGCAACGCCGCCGCATTCGCCGCCGGCCGCGGGCCCGTCGCCGCAGCCCTCCGCCGCGCCGACTCCTCCTCCGGGTGGACCGCCGCCGGGAGGCCGGCCGGGCGCTGGTGGCCCGCCGCCTGGCTCCCCGCAAGGCGGGCCTCCGCCGCGAGGTGCTCCCACCCCGCCGGCCGGAACGGTCGCGCCTGCTCCGGGAAGCCCGCCGGTGCCACCCCGCGCCTGCGGGCACCCAAACGCCGTCCGGCAGCCCGCCGCCCAGCGGACGTCCAGGGACGCCTCCAGGCGCTCCGGGTGCGCCGCCTCCGGCGGCAGGTCCTGGTGCTGCCGGACCGGGGCCTGGACCCGCCGGCGCGCCACAGGCCGGGCCGGGTGCTGTGCCGCCCGGCGGACCTCCGGCCATGTCCAATCGGCCGCCGCCGCAGGTCACTGCGCCCATTCCGGCGCCGCCACCGCCGACGGCACAGCAGCTCACGCCAATTGCGCCGGGCGCGCCGATGGCCGGGCCGCAGCGGCTCGACGATTTCCGCGGCCAGCGCCGCGAGGTCCAGGAGGGTGGTCGCACGCTGATCTACGAGCCGGGCCGCGTCATCGTGCGCGATCCGAGCGGCCAGTCCTTCGTGCGTCACGACGAGCTCGAGCGCTTCCGCTATGGCGCCCGTGACATCCGCGTGCAGCGTGAGGATCGTGGCGAGATGCGCACGGTGGTGATCCGTCCGGACGGCAGCCAGATCATTACGGTCACGGCGCCCGACGGCCGGCTGCTGCGCCGCATCCGCCGCGACATCGGCGGCCGCGAGATCATCATCATCGACAACACCTATCGCGATCCTGCCGCGGTCGGCGGCTTCTATGTCGACCTGCCGCCGCCGGAGATCCGCATTCCCTACAACCGCTACATCGTCGACGCCGAGGAGGCGCCGCCGGATGTCATCTACGACACGCTGATCGCGCCGCCGGTGGAGCGCGTGCAGCGCCGCTACTCGCTCGACGAGGTCCGCTACTCGCCGTCGGTGCGCCAGCTGATGCCGTCGATCGATCTCAACACGATCACCTTCGAGACGGGATCGTGGGAGATCAGTCCCGACCAGGTGGCGAAGCTGCAGGTCATCGCCGACGGCCTCAACCAGGCGATCCAGCGCAACCCGCGCGAGGTCTTCCTGATCGAGGGCCACACCGACGCGGTCGGCAACGAGACCGACAACCTGTCGCTCTCGGACCGCCGTGCCGAATCGGTGGCAACGTTGCTCACGCAGCAGTTCGGCGTGCCCGCGGAGAACCTGACCTCGCAGGGCTATGGCGAGCAGTACCTGAAGGAGCAGACGCAGGGGCCGAGCCGCATCAACCGCCGCGTCACGGTCCGTCGCATCACGCCGCTGCTCAATGGCGGCCAGGCCGCCCTGCCGCCGCCGCCTCCGGGCGTCGCGCCGCCGCGCTGAGCCGCTGCGATTGATACAAATGAAAATGGCCGGGAGCGATCCCGGCCATTTTTTAAGTGGCAATCCGTTACGTCTCATTCGGTGTGATCCCTGCGAACGCAAGCGAACGCAGGGACGACAGCAGTGGAAGCGGCGCGGATTCGCCCGGCCGGTCCGAGCTCAGCCCTTGTCGTGGCCGAGCTGGAAGATCTGTGCGCCGTCCGGGCCCGACAGCAGGCCCGTATCCGAATAGAGCTTCAGCTTGGTGCGGGTGTCGGTGATGTCGAGATTGCGCATCGTCAGCTGGCCGATGCGGTCGGCAGGCGTGAAGGCGGCGTCCTCGACCTTCTCCATGCTCAGCCGCTCCGGCTGGTAGGTCAGGTTCGGGCTCTCGGTGTCGAGGATCGAGTAGTCGTTGCCGCGGCGCAGCTCCAGGGTTACCTCGCCGGTGACGGCGCGCGCTACCCAGCGCTGCGCGGTCTCGCGCAGCATCAGGGCCTGCGAATCGAACCAGCGGCCCTGATAGAGCAGGCGACCGAGGCGCATGCCGCTGATGCGGTACTGTTCGATCGTATCCTCGTTGTGGATGCCGGTGACGAGCCGCTCATAGGCGATGTGCAGCAGCGCCATGCCCGGCGCCTCGTAGATGCCGCGGCTCTTGGCCTCGATGATGCGGTTCTCGATCTGGTCGCTCATGCCGAGACCATGACGGCCGCCGATCGCGTTGGCTTCCAGGAACAAGGCCACTGGATCGCTGAAGGTCTGGCCATTGAGCGCGACCGGTTGTCCCTCCTCGAAGCGGACCACCACCGTCTCCGGCTTCACGGCGCAATCCTCGCGCCAGAACGGCACGCCCATGATCGGGTTGACGATGCGGATGCCGCTGCTCAGGCTTTCGAGATCCTTGGCCTCGTGGGTGGCGCCGAGCAGATTGCTGTCGGTCGAATACGCCTTCTCGGCGCTCATCTTGTAGTCGAAGCCGTTGGCGGTGAGGAACGCCGACATCTCGGCGCGGCCGCCGAGCTCGTCGATGAACTGCTGGTCGAGCCAGGGCTTGTAGATCTTGAGGCTCGGATTTGTCAGCAGGCCGTAGCGGTAGAACCGCTCGATATCGTTGCCCTTGTAGGTCGAGCCGTCGCCCCAGATGTTGACGCCATCCTCCTTCATCGCGGCGACCAGCATGGTGCCGGTGACGGCGCGGCCGAGCGGGGTGGTGTTGAAATAGGTGATGCCGCCGGTCGAGATGTGGAAGGCGCCCGACTGAATCGCGGCGATGCCCTCATGCACCAGCTGAGTGCGGCAATCCACGAGCCGCGCCTTCTCCCCGCCGAAGCTCAGCGCCTTGCGCGGGATCTCGTCGTAGTCGGACTCGTCGGGCTGCCCGAGGTTGGCCGTGTAGGCAAAGCAGCGCGCGCCCTTCTGCTTCATCCAGAGCAGCGCGGCGCTGGTGTCGAGGCCGCCGGAAAAGGCGATGCCGACTTTCTCGCCCTTGGGCAGGCTTTTCAGGATCGTGGTCATGGGGAATCCAACCAGTCGTGATGGCGGTGTCGTTTGCGAAATTCGGGCGCGAATAACAGATTTCGCCCCGTGGGGCACGCGATTAATGGCGCCCCGGCCGCGGCTCAGGACGCAGGGCTGGTGTCGGCCCGGCGGCGGCCGAACAGCCGGCGCATCAGCCGGAAGCCCGGCCAGGCGAAGCGGGTCAGCGCGGCGTCGATGCCGGGGTCGGTGAGGCGGGTGGACGGCCAACGGTAGATGTAGCCGTGCAGCAGCCAGATCACGATGAAGGTGACGAGGCCGGCCGCAGCGATGTCGGTGAAGAAATGTCCGCCGAACGCCATCCGCAACACCGAGGTGGCGATGCCGAACAGGACGGCGGCGCCGTAGGCGACGGGCCGGATCGCCGGCGGCGTCAGCGCGGCCGGCGCCAGGGTCCAGAATGCGGTGGCTCCCTCACCGGAGAAGAATGAGCAGTTGCGGCCGCAGCCGCCGCGCGGATCCCACCACGGCACGAACTGCATGTCGCCGCCGAACTCGGCCACGACCACCGGGCGCGGCCGGCCCCAATAGGATTTGAAGGTGAAATTGGTGAGCACGCCGGCCGAGAGCGACAAGGTCAGCAGCAGGAACGCCATGGTGCGGCCCTTCACCAGCAGCGGCCGGTCGGGACGGACGAGCTTCACGACCAGCGCAACGATGGACGGCAGCGCGATGCCCCAGGCGACCCACATCGCGGCATCACGCGCGAACGCAGCGTAGCCGTCGAGCTTCACGGGGAAGCTGTGCGTGCGCGGATCGTAGAACAGCGCGGCCAGCTTGAGGTCGAACTCGGGATAGACGCCGAACAGCACGCCGATGACGAGCGCGAGCGACAATGCGATGAAGAGGCCGGTCCGGTTCATGGCGCGCGGTTTAGCGAAAGCGGATGGCGATGGAAAGGCCGGCCGCTCAACGTGGCGATCCCGACGGCAATGGCGGCGGTGGCGGCAGGCGCGGCGAGGGCTCGCGCCAGCGGCCGGCGTTGCGGCCGGCAATCAGCCAATAGACCAGTCCGCCGACGATGCCTGCGCCGGTCAGGATCTCGAGATGGCGACGCACGATGCCCTCGAACCGGAAGGTCTCTTGATCGAACGGGACCAGGCCGAGATAGCAGGCCGCGCCGACCACTCCGCCGCCGATCGCGTAGGCGAGCACGCTGCGGATCGAGAACGCCTCGGTGATCAGCGCGATCAGCAGCGCCGGGATCAGCGCGAAACCCGACACGAAGATGAAGCCGAAGCCGATGATGACCTCGAACGCGCCCTGATCGATCGGGCCGTTGCCGAGATCGGAGAACTCCGGGAACAGGATCGCGGTCACGACGATCAGCCCGGCCAGGAAGCACGCGGCGAGAAAGGCCAACGCGATCACGACGAGACGGCCGATCAGCGCCATGGCGAAAAACCCATGCTAGACAATCGAGCCTCTGCCTTCTTTACCCGTCATGGCCGGGATTGACCCGGCCATCCATCTCTCACCCAAGATGGCGTTCACGACCCGGAGGGATGCCTGGGTCGAGCCCGGGCATGACGATGTTGATGGTCGCCGCAGACAAACATCAATCCGTCATCGCCATCGCGCGCAGCGCCTCACGCTCCCGCGCGGACAGCTTCTCCGTCTCCGACTTCAACTGGCCGCAGGCGGCGAGGATGTCACGGCCGCGCGGCGTGCGGACCGGTGAGGAGTAGCCGGCGTTGAAGACGTATTCGGAGAACTTCTCGATCTGCTCCCAGTCCGAGCACTCATACGCCGAGCTGGGCCAGGGATTGAACGGAATCAGGTTGATCTTGGCCGGGATTCCCTTGAGCAGCTTGACCAGCAGCCTGGCGTCATCGAGCAGATCGTTGACGCCCTTGAGCATCACATATTCGAAGGTGATGCGCCGCGCGTTGGAGGCGCCGGGGTAGTCGCGGCAGGCCTGCAGCAGATCATGGATCGGATATTTGCGGTTCAGCGGCACCAGTTCGTTGCGCAGCTCGTCGCGCACGGCGTGCAGTGAGATCGCGAGCATCACGCCGATCTCCTCGCCGGCGCGCTTGATGTTCGGCACCACGCCGGAGGTCGACAGCGTGATGCGGCGGCGGGAGATGCCGATGCCCTCGTTGTCCGAGACGATCAGCAGCGCGTCGCGCACCGCGTCGAAATTGTACAGCGGCTCGCCCATCCCCATCATGACGATGTTGGTGATCAGCCGGTTGCCGAGCGGGGTCTCGCGGTCGGCCCAGTCGTTCAACCGGTCGCGCGCCACCATGACCTGGCCCACGATCTCGCCCGCGGTGAGGTTGCGCACCAGCCGCTGCGTGCCGGTATGGCAGAACGCGCAGTTCAGCGTGCAGCCGACCTGCGACGAGACGCACAAGGTGCCGCGATCGGTCTCGGGGATATAGACGCATTCGACCTCGTGGGCCTTCTGCAGATTGTCGCCGCTCGGCAGCCGCAGCAGCCATTTGCGGGTGCCGTCGTTGGAAATCTGCTCGGCCACGACCTCGGGACGGTCGACCGTGAAATGTTCGGCCAGCGCGGTGCGTGTGTCCTTCGACACCGATGTCATCTCGTCGAACGACTTGGCGCCCCGGAAATAGATCCAGTGCCACAACTGCTGTACCCGCATCTTCTGCTGGCGCTCGGGCACTCCGACCTGGCCGAGCCTTGCCGCCAGATCCGCACGTGACAGGCCGATCAGCGAGGGCTTCGCCGGCGGGACGTAGGTTTCGAGCGGAGTCTTTTCGAGGGGCGCGGAGGAGTCGCGCAGCCCGGCAGTCGTTGCCATGTCGATGGGCCCAAAGTGCTGCCCGGCCGCGGCGGCCGAAGGCGTTCAGCGGGTTTATATAACGATCCGGCCGGCAAATGCGACCCGCCTGACGAGCGGTACCGGCGGCCGCCGTCTACCGGCGGCAATCCTGCGCGATGCGGTCGAGCGCCTGGGCGAGGCCCTTCAATGAGAAAACGTCGGTGGTCTCTGTGCCCTTGGCCGAGACGCCCTTGACCACCGCCTCGGGCGCCTTGCGCATGGCATCGACCATCCGCTCTTCCTCGGCGGCGTTCTTGATCCAGAGCCCGTCGCCCTGGGTGTACATGGCATAGGAGGCACCGCCGACCTCCACCGTGGCGTCGGATCCCGGCTTCAGCGCATAGCCGATCATGATCGAAACCTCGTTGAAGACCTTCTCGGAGGGCCGGGTCGACACGAAGGCATAGGCGGGATCGCGCGGACGGTTGGGCGGATTGGTCTTGGAGGATGTCGGCTTGGCCAGCGCGAAGCAGACCTTCTTGCCGCCGGGCATCGCGGTATAGGCGCCCCAGCCGCCGAACTGTCCGATCAGCGTAGGTTCCGCGCCGCCGATGTTGGGAACGGCCAGCTTCGGTTCCGATTTCGGTGCGGCCTTCGGATGCGGAGCTGCGGCCTTTGGCGCGGCGCCCTGGGCCGCTACGAGGCTCGGAGCTCCGAACAGCAGCACGCCGCCGACCAGCGTTGTCAACAATCGCCCGAACAACATGATACGTTGAGTTCCCCCGCGACTTCGTTCCATCAATATTGTGACTGGAAAATGGCCCGGAATCGCTGACCGTGGTCGCGATGGATAGCGGCTAAATGCGTCGCTTGCAAAGGCCGCAGAGCTGGATTGTCCGGCGCTTCGTGTCCCCGAGCTCGCGCCGCGCCCATGCCGCCGCCTCATGATGATTGTGGCGCGGCGGCAAATCCGGCATGACGTTCCCAAAGCCGGACCTCGATCCGGTGGCAACGACCAAGGAGCGCCCATGAAAGCCATTCTCTGCTCGCAATTCTGTCAGCCCGACGATCTCGTCCTCGCCGAGGTGCCAGATCCGGTGGCCGGCCCCGGCGAGGCCGTGATTGCGATCAAGGCGGCGGCGCTGAACTTCTTCGACATCCTGATGATCCAAGGTAAGTACCAGATCAAGCCGCCGTTCCCGTTCTCACCGGGTGCGGAGGTCGCGGGTGTCATTGAGAGCGTTGGCGATGGCGTCACCGATCTGAAGGTCGGCGACCGTGTCGTCGCCTCCTGCGGCCATAACGGCGCGCGCGAAAAGATCGCGCTGCCGGCCGCGTCGATCGTCAAGATTCCGGACAATCTCGATTTCGATCGCGCCGCCGGCATCATCATCATCTACGGCACTGCGCTGCATGCGCTGGAGGATCGTGCCAGTCCGAAGCCGGGCGAGACGCTGGCCGTGCTTGGCGCCGCCGGCGGCGCCGGCCTTGCGGCTTGCGAACTGGGCAAGCTGATGGGGTTGAAGGTCATCGCCTGTGCCTCTTCGGACGAGAAGCTCGAATTCGCCAGGCAGCACGGCGCGACGCTGACGTTGAACTACGCCAAGGAGGATCTCAAGGAGGGGCTGCGGCGGCTCACCGACGGCAAGGGCGCCGACATCATCTTCGATCCGGTCGGAGGCACCTACGCCGAGGCAGCGCTGCGCTCCATCGCGTGGGAGGGCCGATTCCTGGTGATCGGCTTCGCCGCCGGCGAGATCCCGAAAATGCCGCTGAACCTCGCGCTGCTGAAGGGCTGCGATATCCGCGGCGTCTTCTGGGGCGCCTGGACCCGACTCAATCCCGCCAAGAACCGCGCCAACCTCGAAAAGCTCGTGCAGTGGACCGCGGAGGGCAAGCTATCGTCGCATGTCGACCGCACCTTCCCGCTGGCGCAAACCCCCGATGCCTTGAAGGTGCTGGCGGGCCGCCAGGCGATGGGCAAGGTGATCCTGCATCCCTGAGGACGCCGCGCAATGAAGCCCTCCGGGGGTGCTGTACCCCCTGGTAACCTCGCCCTGATCCGCACAACCAGACCGAGCAGAGCCCTGCCTGTTCTGCCGACGGAATACTCGAGCCGGCCAGAGGTCGCTGTGACATCCGCGCGGTGCGCGGCGGTCGCAAATTTGTTCGGCGGGCTGCCGCGCCGCCGTCACGGATTCGCAACCGGAAGCAGAAAATCCGAAAACGAGCGTTTCTTGGTTAACGCAACCTCGCCACATTATGGCATGGTTAATTATGAGGCTTGGCTGTTGTTATCACGACGTTTCTGGATTTGGTGCCGTGCGATGTCGCATGTGCGTCGCCACAATCAGATCAAAATGTTTCCAGAATCATGCCGGCTCTCGTCCACTTTTAGTCGGATTCAATTAGTCAATTAGTTGTCGGCAGTGGGGTGCCTCTGGCAATCGTGACGTGTCTCGAGCTTCTGACGGGCTTGGGACCAAAAGTATGTTGCGTGAAGTTGAGATGGGGATGAAGGCCATGGCTGAGCGGACGACGCGCGGACGTTTCAACAACAGAACTCCTTCGGAGCCTGATTTCAGGCCTTTCCCCGACGAACTCCCGCAGGAGCGCCCACCGAACTATCGTTTCGGCCGGTCGACCCAGGACAACTATCCAAACGACGAATCGATGCCGATGTTCCTCTCTGAGTATGAGAGCGGCAATCAGATCGACAGCACGCATTTCGAGGACCAGTGGCCGGTGCGGACCCGCCGCGTCTCGATGTCGTCCCGGATTCTTCTCGCCGTGGTGGCTGCGGCCGGCGTCGCGGTGCTCTTCGCGCTTGTCACCTCGGATGCGACGCGCGACCTGATCGCCAGTGCCAAGGCTTCCATCATCGGCGCCACGCCGGATCCGACAGCCCCGCCACAGGCCACCAACACGCAGCTCACCGCGCGCGACATGCAGCTGAACGAGCCGGCGCGACTGCCACCCGAGCCGCCGGCTGCTGCTGCGGCGACGCCGGTGCAGACGGCAGCCGTGGCGCCGACGCGTGACGACATTGCCAACGCCTACCAGACAGCGCTGCAGAATCGCAGTGTGACGCAGCCCGCGCCGGTTGCAGCACCACCGAGTTTCGCCACGGCACCGGCGGCGCCGGTCCCGAGCGCGATGGAGCCATCCTCGATCAATTCGCCTGGCGCCGGATCGGCAATCGTCGCGCCCGGCCTCGGCGCCGTGACCGCCGCTCCGCCGCCCGCGCAGGTCCGCCGGCTCGATCCTGACGAGCTCGCGGGCATCATGAAACGCGCCAAGAACCTGCTGGCCGCGGGTGACATCCCGCCGGCGCGACTGCTGCTGGAGCGCGCCGCCGAGGCGCAAGAACCGGCTGCGGCGCTGATGCTTGCGCAGACCTACGATCCCCACGTGCTGGGAACGAAGGACATCCGCAACATCAATGCCGATCCGGCTGCGGCTCGCAACTGGTACCGCCGCGCTGCCCAGCTCGGCTCGGCTGAAGCGCAGCGCAGGCTCGATCAGCTGCAGAACTGAACGCTCGTGACGGCAGCGATGCCGCCGCGTTTCATTTTTTGTTTCACGCGTGATTTTCGAGTCCGTTCATGGGCGACGCCAGGCGCGACTTGGCGCTTCCCGCGGTCAGGCTCGCAAACACGTGCCAGCCTTACATCGAGGGGGACAGATGCGACGTCTTGTTGGAGCGGCCTTAGCCGCAATGATGATGATAGCGTGCGGTTGTGCTGCCCGCGCCGAGGACGGCGAGTTCGACCCCGCCAAGGTAAGCGACAGCCTCAAGGCGATCTTCCAGTTCGGATCGGTGCAGACCAAGCAGGCGCTGAACGCCAACACGGTGACCCTCATCACCGGCACGATTGGCGGCACCTATGTGCAGTTCGGCGCCGACCTGGCCTCGCTGCTCGACAACGGCAACAATCTGCGCGTCCTGCCGATCGTCGGCCGCGGCTCGGTGCAGAGCGTGGCCGACATCCTGTTCCTGCAGGGCGTCGATCTCGGCATCGTCCGCGCCGATACGCTCGACTATCTCGAGCGCAAGGGGTTCGCCAAGGACATCAAGCGGCAGTTCACCTATGTCACCAAGCTCTACAATGAAGAGATGCAGGTGATCGCGCCGCGCGCGGTGCGCAACCTGCGTGACCTCGAGGGCCGCCGCGTCAGCGTCGACCTGCCGAATGGCGGCACCTTCGTCACGGCGCTGACAGTGTTCGAGCGGCTTGGCCTGCGCGCCAACTTCGCCTACATCGAGCAGCGCATCGCGATGGAGAAGCTGAAGCGTGGCGAGCTCGATGCCGTCATCGTGGTCGGCGGCAAGCCCTACAAGTCGGTCTCGACCTTCGTGAACGACGGCCGCTTCCATCTCGTCAACGTCGATTACGATCGACCGCTGCAGACCGACTATCTGCCGGCGACCTTGACGGCGAAGGACTACCCGAACCTGATCGCCGAGGGCGAGAAGGTCGACACGATCGCGGTGCCGGCCGTGCTCGCCGCCTATAATTGGGCGCCGAACACCGACCGCTATCGCAAGCTCGCAACCTTCGTCGACGCCTTCTTCACCAAATTCCCGGCATTCCAGAATCCGCCATTCCATCCGAAGTGGAAGGAGGTTTCGCTGTCGGCACCGCTCGCTGGCTGGCAGCGGCTGCCAGCTGCCAGCAAATGGCTGGAGAGCCACGCCATGGAAGGCGCACAGCGCGACCGCTTCGACGACTTCCTGAAGCAGAGCAGCGCCGGCAGGGCGATGCCCAACGAGGCCGACCGCGAGGCGCTGTTCAAGCAGTACCAGGCCTGGGAGGCCGAGAAGACGGGCAGCGCCCGCGCCCAGGCGCGCGGCCAGCGCTGAGCTCGTCGCGTTCGACGAGGTCCCATCAAGAGAAAAGCCCCGCGGATGCGGGCTTTTGCGGTTGCGCCCTTTCGAGGCGCTGACTGCGGGCGTCCGGCTTGCCGGCCGCAGCCGCCGTCAGCCGATATTCTCGCTGTCCTTCGCGACGTCAGCGTTCTTGTCTGCCGCCAGCCGTGCGAGTACGGCGCGGGCCGCGGCATGATGGTCGGGCGTGATGTTCGAGGCGACCATCCGGATGGCGGTGGCGAGCACCGCCGCGTCGTCGGTGAAGCCGAGGATGGGCAATACGTCAGGCATGAAGTCGAACGGCACGACGAAGTAGGCGATGGCGCCGAGCAGGGCGACCTGGACGTGCCGGGGCGTCTCCTTGTCGAAGGCGCAATAATACGCCGCAAGTAGCTCCTCGGCGAATGGCAACCGCGCGACAACCTTCTTGAACTTGATCCAGAAACGACGCCGAAGGGTCTCGCGATCCCGGGCCAGCCGCTCTGCGGGCTCGAAGCCAACGCTGTAGTCGGTCGCATCCGACATGATGTCCGATCTCCGTTTCCAGACGGCACTGGGGGCACTGTCCTCGCCCTCGGATGTGGTGATGGCGACGCCGGCCGCAAGGCGCGGGTCGTCGTCGCCAAGGCCTCAGCCGCGCATCGTCGCGGCGATCGCATTCATCGCCCTGGCGAGCTCGATGTCGCGCAGGGTCACGCCGCCCGCGTCATGGGTCGTGAGGACCACCTCGACGGTGCAGTAGACGTTGCGCCACTCGGGATGATGGTCGGCCTTTTCAGCGACCAGGGCGGCGCGGGTCATGAAGCCGAAGGCTTCGTTGAAGTCCGTGAACGTGAAGGTACGGGCGATGGCCTCACGGCCCTCCAGCTCGGACCAGCCGGGAAGCTCCCGCAAGGCGGTGGCGCGTGCCTTCGCTGACAATCGTTCCGGCATCTCGATCTCCTGTTCTCCTGCAACCGACCTGAAACGTTGCTGCATCCGGGCGATTACGGCGGCAACCCGCCGGCCGGATCACGCGGCCATCGCCGCAAGTCTAGCCGAAAACGCACCCCGATCAGAGCCTTGTCACAGGCGCGATGCCGGAGGGGCTCGGAACTGCCCCGATCCTCCGGTGACTGGTGCGGTGGTAACCATGACGCAGATGTCACCCCGGGCGGACAAGAAATTTGCTACAGTTCAGCTCTATCGAAGGACGACGTGGCCGGACGAAGCTGCCTGTGGCATCGCCCGGGCCTGGGACCACCGGAGGACGGGATCTGGCAGATATTCAGACCACGCCAGCGCAGCGCTCACGGATGCGCCCTGCCGTGTTCATCGTCATCGCCGGGATCCTCGCGGTCGTCGGCGCTTTGACGGGTGCCTACTATTTTGCGATGCGTCCCGTGGTGCTCAAGATCGCGGTCGGTCCGCCCAACAGCGACGACCTGAAGGTCGTCCAGGCCCTGACCCAGGCCTTTGCCCAGTCGCACGCCTCCGTCAGGCTGCGGCCGGTTCCGACCGAGGGCGCCGCAGAGAGCGCGCAGGCGCTGGCCGCCGCCAAGGTGGATCTTGCGATCGTGCGGGGTGATCTCGAGGTCCCAAAAAACGCACAGGCGGTAGCGACGCTGCGCAAGAACGTCGTCGTCATCTGGGTGCCCTCGTCCAGCAAGGGCAAGAGCCGCAAGGGTGGCGCCAAGATCACGAAGATCTCGCAGCTCGCGGGCCACAAGGTCGGCATCATCGGCCGGACGCCGGCGAATGCGAACCTGCTGAAGGTCATCCTGCACCAGTATGGCGTCGACGTCAGCAAGGTCGAGATCGTCCAATTCCCGATCACTGAGGCCGCCGAAGCGGTCCGAAACCAGAGGGCCGATGTCTATCTGGCGGCCGGTCCCATCAACAGCAAGATCACGGCGGATGCGATCGCCGCCGCCACCAAGGAAGGCGGGCCTCCGACCTTCCTGGCCATCGATTCCGCCGGAGCCATCGCACAGAACCATCCGGAATACGAGGCCACCGAGATTCCGGCCGGCGCGTTCGGCGGGGCGCCCGATCGCCCTGAGGATGAAGTCAAGACGATCAGCTTCAATCACCACATCGTGGCACGCAAGGGCCTCGCCGAATCGACGGTCTCGACGTTCACGCATCAGCTGTTCTCGGTGCGCCAGCAGCTGCTGTCGGAATTCCCGCTTGCCGCCAAGATCGAGACGCCGGACACCGACAAGGACGCCGCGATCCCCGCTCATCCCGGCGCGGCGGCTTTCGTCGACGGCGAGGAGAAGACCTTCCTCGACCGCTACAGCGACTACATCTGGTGGAGCCTGATGGCGCTTTCGGCGATGGGCTCGGCCGGCGCGTGGTTCGCCGGCTATCTCAAGCGCGACGAACGCACCATCAACACCTCGCTGCGCGATCGTCTGCTGGAGATGATCACGATCGCGCGCAAGAGCGATTCGACCGAGGAGCTCGACCAGTTGCAGAGCGAGGCCGACGAGATCCTGCGCAACACGCTGACTTGCTTCGAGGACGGCGCAATCGAGCACGCGGCGTTGACCGCGTTCAACATCGCGCTCGAGCAGTTCCACAACGCGGTGGCCGATCGCAAGCTCATCCTGATGAGCATGCCTGCGAACCTGCAGCGAACCGGCGCGCAGCTGCGTGCCGCCGGCACCTGAGGTCGGACCAGGCTCGCCCTGCGGCCGTGTCGCGCGCTGTCCGCGGCGTGCTTGTAATTCCAGCGTCATCAATCTTTTCTAGGTCTGCCGGGCCGTGGCTCGCGCCTATTCCGCGCGCGATCCGACCAGGAGATCCGCATGACGCTTCGCACTTCTCGACCGCACATCGCCCTGTCCCGTCGCCGCTTCCTGTCGACGGCCGCCGCAGCCGGCGTCACGACGCTGGCGATGCCCTATCTGAGCCGCGCCGCCGACCGGCCGCAGATCACGCATGGCGTGCAGTCCGGCGACGTCGGCATGGATGGCGGCGTGGTCTGGGCGCGTGCCGATCGGCCGTCGCAGATGCTGGTCGAGGTGGCGACCACCGAATCGTTCAAGGACGTGCGGGCGCTGCCACCGGTCGCCGCGCTTCCGGAAAGCGACTTCACGGCCAAGATGCTGATCGACGGCCTGCCGAGCGGCCAGGACATCTTCTACCGCGTCAAGTTCCGCGACCTGTCGCATAGCGCGGTCGAAAGCGAGGCCGTGGCCGGCCGCTTCCGCACTGCGCCCGGCAACAAGCGCGACGTCTCGTTCGTCTGGGGCGGGGATGTGGCAGGGCAGGGCTGGGGCATCAATCCCGATGATGGCGGCATGTTCACCTTCTCGACGATGAAGAAGCATCGCCCGGACTTCTTCCTGCATTCCGGCGACACCATCTACGCCGACGGTCCGATCAAGTCCGAGGTGAAGCTGCCCGACAACAAGGTGTGGAAGAACCTCACCGTGGAAGAGAAGGCAAAGGTCGCCGAGACGCTCGACGAGTTCCGAGCCGCCCACAAATACAATTTCCTCGACGAGAACGTTCGCGCCTTCAATGCCGAGGTGCCGATCTTCGTGCAGTGGGACGATCATGAGGTCACCAACAACTGGTCGGCCTCCAAGGAGCTGCCGGCGAGCTACAAGGAGCGCAACATCCAGTTGCTCGCGGCCCGCGCGGCGCGCGCCTTCCACGAAATGTATCCGATGCGCGAGAGCATCATCGAGCCGGGCCGCGTCTATCGCACCATCAACTATGGCCCGCATCTCGACGTGTTCGTGCTCGACGAGCGCAGCTACCGCGGCGCCAACGGTCCAAATCTCGAGGACAAGTATGGTCCGGCGTCCTACTTCATCGGGCCGGAGCAGATGCGCTGGCTGAAGCAGGCGCTGCTCAATTCGCGCGCGACCTGGAAGGTGATCGCCTCCGACATGCCGCTCAGCATCATCGTCTACGACGACGCGGCCAACAAGAAGGGCTCGGAAGCGATCGCCCAGGGTGACGGCCCGGCGCGCGGCCGCGAACTCGAGATTGCCGAGATCCTGCGCTTCATCAAGACGGCGCCGATCCAGAACACGGTATGGCTGACGGCGGACGTGCACTACGCGGCCGCGCATTATTACGATCCGAACAAGGCGCAGTTTCAGGACTTCGAGCCGTTCTGGGAGTTCGTCTCCGGTCCGCTGCATGCCGGCACGTTCGGTCCGAACGAACTCGACAACACCTTCGGCCCCGAGGTGCGCTTCATCAAGGCGCCCGGCCTCGACAAGCAGAACCTGCCGCCATCGGCCGGCATGCAGTTCTTCGGCCATGTCAAGATCGAAGGCGCCACGGGCCAGATGACCGTGACCCTGCGGGATCGGGCCGACGTCGCGCTGTGGTCGACCACGCTCGATCCGAAGCTCGGCTGAGGTCTCGTCGTTCGGCGGCAGGACGATCGCGTGCTGCGACGGCAACTAATCGCGTCGCCGCAGCACCGCCTCCAGCGCCTCGGTCGGGCAAGGCTTCGGCAGCCGCGGCCGGTCGGCGAACGCGGCCGGCACGCGGTCGGCGCCGTAGCCGGTGGAGAAAGCGAAGGGAATGCCGAGCGCCGCCAGCCGCTCGGCAACCGCAAAGCTCTTTTCGCGGACCAGGCCGACATCGAGCAGTGCGAATTGCGGGGCGCGCTCCGCGATCATCGCGAGCGCGGTCGCGACGTCGGCCGCGATCCTGATGTCGGGAACGCCGAGGTCGGTGATCGTGTCTTCCAATCCGAGCGCAATGATGGGGTCGTCTTCGACGACCAGCACATGCTGAAAGAGCTCGGGCACGCCTGATTGCGAGCTGGTCATGGGATCTGCGGGTTCCAGGATGAGGGATAGACGCCGCAGCCGGCGCCTCCTCTTGAGCGCGCTGGCGGGTTCCTGGAACCAAGGCAGCATATCAGAGTTCCTCTGTCGGTGCACTTGTGAACACAAGGAGCACGGATCACGCATATGCGTTGCGCACGGGGGATGAGATGCTGAGCCAGGGTGTGACCACGCTGAGCCGGGAGCGGCCCTACAACAACCTGCTGCGGCGGCTCAGTCCGGCCGACTACGCGCTGATCTCGCCGTATCTGGTGGAGGACGAGGCAACGTCGAACGAGCTGCTCTACAGTCCGGGTGACGACGTCCAGATCGTGCATTTTCCCTGCGGGCCGGCGTTGACGTCCTATCTCGTTCCCAATGAGGATGGCCGCGACGTCGAGACCATCCTGGTCGGCCGCGAGGGCGCCGTCGGCGGCATCGTCAGCGAGGGCTTCCTGCCGGCCTACACGCGCATCGTCGTCAAGTTCGGCGGCCCGTTCGCGCGGCTGCCCGCTATCCTGCCTGGCGGCCGCCAAGCTGCAATCCAAGACGCTGCGCAACGTGTTCGCGCGCTACGCCGATTGCATGCTGGCGCAGATGTTCCAGTCGACCGCCTGCAACGCGATCCATTCGATCGAGCAGCGGACGGCGAAGTGGATCGTGGCCGCGATGGACCGTACGGATGGCGAGCCGATCGTGCCGCTGACGCATGAGCAGCTGGCAACGCTGCTGGGCGTCGGCCGCAGCTATGTCAGCCGGGTTGTCCAGACCTTCAGGGCCGAGGGCATTCTCGAAACCCGCCGCGGCGCCTTCATGGTCCGGACTTCGACGCGCTGAAGCGCCGCTCCTGCCTGTGCAACGAGGCCGTGAAGACCCATTTCGAGGAGGTCCTGCGCGGCGTCTATCCGACCGAGCAGGCCGCAACGGGCTGAGCCCGCAGGCGCCATTGACTTCCGCGCACAGACACCAGCCGAACGTCTCGGCCGTCAGCGCTGGTCTCGTGGTCAGTGGTTGATCTCGTCTTCTCCCGCGCCGTCCGGAAGCGCGGCCGTGGCCGCGTTAGCCAGTCCTTCGGAAACCGCTCCTCGTTCCTGAAAGCAGTCATTGTTTTTTGGCATTTTTTGCCTATATTGCGCCGCAACGCGTGAGGTCTGCCCGGTCGATTGGCCGGGCTTCCTATTTGGGGCTGCCGGCCCCTGCCGCCGAACGAGTTTCGCGAGCGCGCGTCGCAAAGCTAACAGCTTGATCTCGACTATAACAAAGCGCGCGCCCCGCCGGGGACAGAGCACGGGCTCTTGAGAAAGCTTAGAAGACACCGACCATGAATCTTCGCAACATCGCCATCATCGCCCACGTCGACCACGGCAAGACCACCCTGGTCGACCGCCTCCTGCAGCAGTCCGGTACCTTCCGCGAGAACCAGAAGGTCGCCGAGCGCGCCATGGACTCGAACGACCTCGAGCGCGAGCGCGGCATCACCATCCTGGCCAAGGCCGCCTCGGTGCAGTGGAAGGACACTCGCATCAACATCGTCGACACCCCCGGCCACGCCGATTTCGGCGGCGAGGTCGAGCGCATCCTGAACATGGTGGACGGCGCCCTGGTGCTGGTCGACGCCGCCGAGGGCCCGCTGCCGCAGACCAAGTTCGTGGTCTCCAAGGCGCTCAAGGTCGGCCTGAAGCCGATCGTCGTCATCAACAAGGTCGACCGTCCCGACGCCCGTCCGACCGAGGTCATCAACGAGGTGTTCGACCTGTTCGCAGCGCTCGACGCCTCCGAGGAGCAGCTCGACTTCCCGATCCTGTACGGCTCGGCCAAGCAGGGCTGGATGGCCGAGAGCCCGGAAGGTCCGAAGGACGCCGGCATGCAGCCGCTGTTCGACCTGGTGCTGCGCCATGTGCCCGCGCCGTCGGTCGAAGAGGGGCCGTTCCGCATGATCGGCACCATCCTGGAGGCCAACAACTTCCTGGGTCGCATCATCACCGGCCGCATCACCTCGGGCAGCATCAAGCCCAACCAGGCCGTGAAGGTGCTGAACGCCGAGGGCAAGGTCGTCGAGCAGGGCCGTATTTCCAAAATTCTCGCGTTCCGCGGCATCGAGCGCGTGCCGCTCGACGAGGCCGAGGCCGGTGACATCGTCGCCATCGCGGGCCTGACCAAGGGCACCGTCGCCGACACGTTCTGCGATCCCTCGGTCGAGACGCCGCTGCCGGCGCAGCCGATCGACCCGCCGACCGTGTCGATGTCCTTCATCGTCAACAACTCGCCGCTGGCGGGCACCGAAGGCGACAAGGTCACCAGCCGCATGATCCGCGACCGGCTGTTGCGCGAGGCCGAGGGCAATGTCGCGCTGCGCGTCGTCGAATCCGCCGACAAGGACGCCATGGAAGTATCGGGCCGCGGCGGATTGCAGCTCGCGATCCTGATCGAGACCATGCGCCGCGAAGGCTTCGAGCTGTCGGTGTCGCGTCCGCGCGTGGTGCTGCAGAAGGACGAGGCCACCGGCGCGTGGCTGGAGCCGATCGAGGAGGTCGTGATCGACGTCGACGAGGAGCATTCCGGCGTCGTCGTGCAGAAGATGAGCGAGCGGAAGTCCGAGATGATCGAGATGCGCCCGTCCGGCGGCAACCGCCTGCGGCTGGTGTTCTACGCGCCGACCCGCGGCCTGATCGGCTATCAGGGCGAGCTGCTCACCGACACCCGCGGCACCGCGATCATGAACCGCCTGTTCCACGGCTATGCGCCGTTCAAGGGCGAGATCGCCGGCCGCCGCAACGGCGTCCTGATCTCCAACGACCAGGGCGAGGCGGTGGCCTACGCGATGTTCAAGCTGGAGGACCGCGGCCCGATGATGATCGAGCCGGGCTGGAAGGTCTATCGTGGCATGATCGTCGGCGAGCACACCCGTGACAACGATCTCGAGATCAACGTCCTCAAGGGCAAGCAGCTCACCAACATCCGCACCACGTCGAAGGACGAGGCGGTGCGCCTGACGCCGCCGATCCGGATGACGCTGGAAAAGGCGCTCGCCTATATCGAGGACGATGAGCTGGTCGAGGTCACGCCGAAGTCGATCCGGCTGCGCAAGAAGCACCTCGATCCGAACGAGCGCAAGCGCGCCGAGAAGCAGAAGGAAGCGGTGGCGTAAGGCCACCGTATCCCCGCAGCTTGAGCGGCGTCGCGCTGGTGGCGCTGCTACATCCACAGTCGTCATGCCCCGCGCAGGCGGGCATCCAGTACGCCGCAGCGTCTCGGAGTACTGGATCACCCGCTTTCGCGGGTGATGACAGTGTTTCTGGGGTGACGTTCGTGCCTCCATCCCTCGGTGTAGGAGCTGGTGCCGCCTCATGAGCAGTCTCCCACCCTCCACCGACATCGCCATCATCGGGGCCGGCGCGGCTGGCCTCGGCGCCGCGCACGCGCTGAAGACCGCAGGCGTCTCCTTCATCGTGCTCGAGGCGCGCGACCGCATCGGCGGGCGTGCCCACACCATCATGGCCTCGCCGGATGTGACGTTCGATCTCGGCTGCGGCTGGCTGCATTCGGCCGATCGCAATTCGTTCGTCGCCATCGCCGAGAAGCTCGCTTTCGCCATCGACAAGTCACGTCCGCCGTGGCGCGACCAGGCCTATGACGCGGCATTCCCGCAGCCTGAGCGCGAGGATTTCCTCCGCGCACTGGAGTCGTTCTTCACCCGCACGGCAGAAGCTGCAAAGAGCGGCCGCGATGCGCCTGCGAGCATCTGCCTCGAGCCCGGCAATCGCTGGAACGGCATGATCGACGCGATCTGCACCTATCTCAACGGCTGCGAGCTCGAGCAGATGTCGCTGCTCGACTTCGAGGCCTATGAGGACACCGAGCTGAACTGGCGGATCCGCCGCGGCTATGGCGCGCTGGTCGCCGCCTACGGCGCGGACCTGCCGATCGTGCTCGACTGCAACGTGACGCTGATCGACCATGGCGACAGGCGCATTCGCCTGACGACGTCACAGGGCACGCTGACGGCCGACAAGGTCATCGTGACCGTGCCGACCAACCTCATCGCCGACGAAGCGCTCCGTTTCACGCCGGCGCTGCCTGCCAAGGTCGAAGCCGCTACCGGCCTGCCACTCGGGCTGGACAACAAGGTGACGCTGGCGCTCGACGGCTGGGAGCACCTGCCGAAGGATTCCGGCATGCGCGGCCGAAGCAGCACCGCGCGGGTCGGCAGCTTCCAGCTGCGCCCGTTCGGCCAGCCCTGCATCGAAGGCTTCTACGGCGGCAGCTTCGCCCGCGAGATCGAGGCGGCCGGCGAGGGCGCGCTCGCGGCCCAGGCGATCGACGACGTGGTCGCGCTGCTCGGCGGCGACATCCGCAGAAGTCTCAAGCCGCTCGCCGAGTCGCGCTGGGCCGCCGACCCGTTCGCGCGCGGCGCCTATTCGCATGCGCTGCCGGGCCATGCCGGCAAGCGCGCGGTACTCGCCGCGCCGGTCGATGACCGCCTGTTCTTTGCCGGCGAAGCCACGCCGCCGGACTTCTTCTCGACCGCGCACGGGGCGCGCGACAGCGGTGAGCGTGCGGCGAGGGAAGCGCTGGCGTCGTTGGGCAAGCGCTGAACCATCCGTCGTCCTTGCGAGCGCAAGCCGTCGCCCTCGCATGACCGTGCCTCAAACGACGTCCTCCGCTACCATCCGCAAGAACTCCCGTGCCGCCTGGGTCTGGTGATGCTCCTTGTGGCGCAGGCTGTAGAAGTGCCGCTTGGGCAGCGGGACGTTGGCGACCGCCAGCAGGCCGGCCTTCACGGCCCGCATCACCACCAGACGCGACAGCACGGTGATTCCGGCGCCGGCCTCGACCGCGCCACGCACCGCCTCGTTGGAGGGCAGGTCGAACGCGACGTCGAGCTGATTGGCGCTGATGCCGAGGCGGTCGAGCGCCGCTTCCAGCACGGCGCGAGTGCCAGAGCCTCGCTCGCGCAGCACCCAGCGTGCCGCTTTCAGGTCCGCGGCCGTGACGGTCGCTGCCCGACACAGCGGATGGTCGGGCCGACCGACCAGCACCATCTCGTCCTCGGCCACCGGCTGCGCCGCGAGCACGGGATCGTCGACATGGCCCTCGACGAAGCCCAGATCGGCCGCGCCGTCGCGCACATTTGTCGCGACCTGCTCGGTGTTGCCGATCGACAATTGCATGGCGATGGCCGGATGCGCTGCGTTGAAGCGATGAATCGTGGCCGGCAGCCAATAGCCGGCGATGGTCTGGCTCGCGGCCAGCGCCAGCTGCCCCCGCTTCAGGCCGGCGAGATCGTTCAGCACGGTCTCGGCGGCGGCCGCGCGCGCCAGCACCGCCTTCGCTTCGACGAGAAATGCCTTCCCGGTCGCCGTGAGCACGATGCGGCGTCCGACGCGATCGAACAGCTTGGTCTCGTAGCGCGCTTCGAGCGCGGCCACAGCCGCCGATGTCGCGGACTGGGTCAAATTGAGGTCGCGGGCCGCCTGGGTGACGTGCTCGCGGGTCGCGACCGCCACGAAGATCCTGAGCTGTTCGAGGGTCACATGCGTCCTATGTGGTCAGCTTCACCAGGGCCAGGCTGAAGCCTGCGATGAACAGGAATGCGAGCAGGCCCAGCGCCAGCGGCCGCAGGCCCTTTGCCTTGAGCTTGGCGAAATCGGTTTCCAGTCCCATCGCGGCGAGCGCCATCGACAGCAGGAACGTCGTCGCCGTCACGATCACCGTCTTCATCTCGGCGGGAATGCTGATCACGCTGTTGAGGCCCACCAGCGCGATGAAGCCGAACACGAACCAGGGCAGTGGCGGCTGCGCTTGTCCCCGGGTCTCGCCGCCATGGCGCGCCCGCCGCGTGGCCAGCAGGCCGAGCGTGAGCACGACCGGCGCCAGCAGCATCACGCGGGCCAGCTTGGCGATGGTGCCGAACTCGCCGGCCTGCTGGCCCTGCTGAAACGCGGCCGCGACCACCTGGGCGATCTCGTGAATGGAGGCGCCGCTCCACAGGCCGAAGGCGTGTGCGTCGAGATGCAGCAGCGCCGGAAGCAGCGGATAGATGAACATTGCGATCGAGCCGAACACCGTGACGCAGGCCACCGCATAGGCGACGTCCTCGTCATGGGCGCGCGTGACCGTGTTGGTCGCGATCACGGCGGACGCGCCGCAGATCGAGGTGCCCGCGGCGATCAGCTCCGCCAGCTTGCGGTTGACGCCGAGCAGCCGTCCCATCCAAACGGTGAACAGGAAGGTGCCGGTGAGGCTCAGCGCGATCACGGCGAGACCACGCGCGCCGACCTCGACGATCTGGGCGGCCGTCAGTTGCAGGCCGAGCAGGATGATCGCCAGCCGCAGCACGCGACGCATCGAGAAGGCGACGCCGGGCTTGGCCCGCGCCGGTGTGCCGACCACGTTGTGCAGCGCCATCCCTGCCACGATCGCCAGGATCATCGGGCTGAACAGGCCGAGGCCGGGCAGCAGGCGCAGCCCGAAGGCACCGGCCGCGAGCGCCGCGGATAGCGCAAGCCCAGGCAGCAGGGCCGGTGCAGCCGGCGCGTGGGCAGGCCGATGATGAACGGCAACGGGCGCATCGGCGATCAGATCATGCGAGGGGGCAGTCATGAAAATCTCTCCCAAAACCAAGTCAGGGAGGAGAATTTCATGCTGGTATCAATCGATCCAACAGATTATATCGCACGTATTATTCGTTTCAATCGATTAATTGGCGGCCGCTGCCGCATCTCCCCGCCGACCGGATCACGACTCCAGCACCCGCTTGCGCAGCTCGGCATCCGGCACGAAGCAGGATTCGTATTTGCCGAAGATGTGGTAACGGTTGCGCGCGACCACGCCGTAGACCGCATCGCGCAGCGGCTTCGGAATGGCGAGCAGCGCGCGCGTCCAGCCCCAGCCCGGCAGGTTCGACAAGACGGTCAGCGCAGCATCCGATTTCAGATGCGCCGTGCCGCCATGCACGACGGCGTTGGTATCGGGGTCCTGGGGATCGATGCCGAAGGCCTGCGCCAGCCGGGTGCCGTAAGGCGATTGGATCGGCGTGAAGCGGAAGCGCTTGGCGGTGTCGCGCGCGATCACGAACTGCACCCAGCGGGAGCAGGAACACACAGACGCTGTCGTAGAGGATCACGTCGTCGTCGGGCCAGTTGGTCATCAGCGATTGTCCATCATGAGCAGCGCGACCAGCATCAGCACGATCGCAGGTCCGGTCTTCACCAGCGCACCAAGCGGCTCGAGCCAGAGATCGGGCGTCAGCAGCGCGCAGCCGAGCATGTAGCCGAGCGAGACGAGGATGCCGGCTGCGAGGCCGACGACTGCGGTTCTGCGGAACGCGATCAATACGCCGACCGAGATGTCCATCATGCTGGTGATCGCCGCGAACGGCACGGCGAACCAGTCGGGCCAGCCGCGCGTGGTCAGGATCGCCGTGGTCGCTGGAAACGAGACGAACAGCGCAATCGACCCCGATGCGACCCAGAACAGCACGAGGCTCGCGATGATGAGCGCCTTGATCAGGAACAGGCGTGCGAACCATTTGTCCTGAATGGTGGCGCCATGCGCGCCGACGGCGTGGTCGAGCGTCGTTGGTATGATGCCGGTCGCAGCGATCCACGGACCGGGATCGCCGCGCACCCCGCGGCGAAGCTCGGTGATGGCCGTGGTGCGCATCGGCGGCACCCAGCCGAGCCGGCTGCAGAGGTCACCGGCGAACGCGCCGAGATTGATCAGGGGCGCGGGCACGGCAACGCGGGGCCAATCCATTGTGCCGAAGCTGCGCCGAAACGCGTCGGCGACGTCGCCAAGCGTCACCGCCTCGGGCTGCATCAGGTCCCAGCTCACCGCGCGCGTCGCCTCGTCATCGATCGGCCGCATCGCGAGCCAGGCGATGGTCGCGGCGATGTCCGCCACCGCCACCGGCTGGAACGGCGTCGCCGCATCCTTCGCCGGCAGGTCGACCGGGAGCGCCGCCAGCGCGCGGACCATCGCGCTGCCGCCATAGGCCGATGGCGCGATCACGAAGCCCGGTCGCAGGACGGCGTGAGCAATGCCTGAGGATGCAATCAGCCGCTCCGCCTCGCGCTTGGTGGCGGCGAAGGCGGTGTGATCCTCGTCGGCCGTGCCGGGGATCGAGATGTGGATGAAGCGCACGCGACGGCCGCAGGCCGTGATCGCTGCGAGCAGGCGCGCGACGAACTCACGATGCACGGCAGCGGTATCGCTGCCCGGACCATCCTGCAGCACGCCGACGCAATTGACGACGACGTCGATCTCGTGGG
Organism: Bradyrhizobium oligotrophicum; assembly: GCA_050641875.1. Classification (GTDB taxonomy): domain Bacteria; phylum Pseudomonadota; class Alphaproteobacteria; order Rhizobiales; family Xanthobacteraceae; genus Bradyrhizobium; species Bradyrhizobium oligotrophicum_B. The sequence continues at coordinate 2,086,625 of CP192619.1, read as the reverse complement.
CGCGGATCAGGCTCGCCAGAGCCGGCGCATCGAGCGCTATGATCGGCAGCTCGATATCGAGCGGCGACGCGCGTTGCGATGGCGAGAACGCGCGCGCCACGCCGACCGTCGCACAGCCGCGTCGGCGCAGATCATCGGTGAGGAAGCGTCCGATCAGGCCGGAGGCGCCGAGCACGAGGATGCGGGGGCTGGTCGACGTGATCATGCGCGTCTCGTCAGAACGGCTTCGCGATCATCAGCCACAGGATGGCCATCACCGCGCTGAAACCGGGGATGCCGCACAGGAACCAGCGGCGGAAGACGATGAAGTAGCGCGGCGGCAGCGTCTCGGCGCTGCGATCGGCGGCCCGCGCGAGATCGCGCAGCTCGATCTGCATGAAGATTACGGGCACCCAGAACAGCCCGGCGACCGCGTAGAGCGCGAGCGAGGTGAGCAGCCAGCCGTCGGTGACGGCCGTCGACGACAGCCACATCAGCGCGCCGCCGGTGACCGGCTGTAGCAGCACGGCCGACAGCGTGAACAGCATGTCGGCGATCACCACGACGCCGGCGGTGCGCGCGATGAACGCGGCCTCGCCGCTGAGATGCGCCATCAGCATGAAGAATGCGATCCCCGTGCCGGTGCCGAGAATGACGATGGCGCCGAGCACGTGCAGATACTTGACCAGGAAATACAGCGTCATCGTGTCCTGCTAGTTCGGCGGCATCGGATGCGTCGACCGACGAGTCGTGGTCAGCGCCCGCGACAGCAAATCCGCGGCCAGTGCCACGCCGTCGTCGTGCTCGCTCATCCAATGCCCTTCCTCGCCGGAAGATGGCAACAGGTTGAAGGCCACCCGGCCTCCGGCCGACGTGAAGGCGTCCGCGAGCCGGCGCGAAAGCGCCGGCGGAAAGTAGCTGTCATTGGCCGCGACCAGCCATGTGACCGGCACGCGCGCGCCGCGTCCGAACGCGCGGGCCGCATCAAGCAGGCGCGGCTCTGCACAGACGCGCCCCGGCACGTCGTCAGCATGGCCGCCACGGCCGGGCGCGAACAGGATGATCGCGGAGACGATCTGCGGCGGCTGATTGGCGAGTGCCAGCGCGCCCCAGCCTCCGGCCGAATGGCCGATCACGACGGCGCCGCCTTTCGCGACGAACGGCTGCTCGCGCATGTAGGCGAGCGCGCGCAGGATCTGCGCGGCGGTGGCGCGCCCGGCCTTCTCGTAGTTGGCATCCTCGCAGCCGCCCTGATCTTCGGCGTAAGGCCCGCCGGTGCGGCCGTGCCCGAGGCGCTCCGGGACCAGCACGGCATAGCCCCGCCCGACCAGGAGACGCGCCAGCGCCATGTAGGTGGGCCGCGGCAGCTGTGCCCGCCACAGCGCATTCTGCGTCGAGGCATGCGCGATCACGGCCAGCGGAAACGGTCCATCGCCAGCGGGCCGATAGAGGATCGCATGCGCGGGAATTTCGGTCTCGATCGACGGGATCAGCCATTGCTGCCGGCGTGCCGGCTCGGCCTCGGGCGACGCGGGACCGAACGGCTGTGCCGTTGCGCTGGCGACTGACAGGACGACCAGCGCGAGCAACCATGAGAGGCAGCGAAGCAGCACCATTCAGCCGAACGGGAAGATGTTGAGCCCGCGCCACACTAGCCGAGGCCGCGGCCCGTCGGATGCGATTTTCGTTTTGACGTATGAGCCTGCGGTGACAGGGCACCGTCGACACTCGACAATGTTGCGAAATTGTCCCTTTTCGGCACAGCTTTCCGCCACTGTGATGCCGAAAGTCCACAGGTTAACCGATCTTTAACGTGGCACCTTGAAGGCGGACCGCCGACTTGCTTTGATCCGGTCATGAGCACAACCCTGATCGAAGTCCGTCCGGCCAAGGCTGCAGATGCGGCTGCGGTGGCGTCAGCCCATGATGAAGCCTGGCGTTCCGCCTACCAGGGGATCATCCCTGGCGCAGAGCTGGAGAAGCTGATCAACCGGCGCGGCCCCCAATGGTGGGACAGCGCGATCCGCAAAGGCAGTCGCGTCAGCGTGCTGGTGTTCAACGACAAGGTCGCAGGCTATGCGAATTACGGCCGCAATCGCGCCCGCAGCCTGCACTTCGACGGCGAAGTCTACGAGCTTTATCTGCGACCGGAATTTCAGGGGCTGGGGTTCGGTCGCCGGCTCTTTCAGTCGGCCAAGCGCGACCTCGCGCAGAGCGGCCTGAAGAGCATGGTGGTGTGGGCGTTGTCCGACAACGATCCCGCCACCGAGTTCTACCGCGCATTGGGCGGCCGCATGGTCGCGCGGTCGTCGGAGCGCTTCGGGCCGAAGTCGCTCGACAAGGTTGCCTTTGCCTGGACCAACTGATCCTGGACCGGCCGTGCTCTGGGCGCGTTAAGCGTTAACGCGCCGGCGAATTGAACTGAAAGTGTTGGCTTGAGGTAGCTGTTGCGCAGCCGCGATTTTTGCGACTGCGAATGCCAGCGCTCATTCCTCGGGCGTCCGACCCTGAAACGTTCAAGTTCTACGGAGCATCCATGCGCATCGACGCCATCCCGATCGGGAAAGACCCGCCGCGCGAGGTCAACGTCGTCATCGAAGTGCCGGTCGGCGGCGAGCCGATCAAGTACGAGCTCGACAAGGAAGCCGGCACGCTGTTCGTCGACCGGTTCCTCTATACGGCGATGCGCTATCCCGGCAATTACGGCTTCATCCCGCACACGCTGTCGAACGACGGCGACCCCTGCGATGTGCTGGTCGCCAATACGCGCGCGATCGTGCCCGGCGCGGTGATGAGCGTGCGCCCGGTCGGCGTGCTGCTGATGGAGGACGAGGCTGGCGGCGACGAGAAGATCATCGCGGTGCCGTCCTCGAAGCTGACCCAGCGCTACGACAAGGTCCGCACCTACAGCGACCTGCCGGACATCACGCTGCAGCAGATCCGGCACTTCTACGAGCACTACAAGGATCTCGAACCCGGCAAGTGGGTGAAGGTGCTGCGTTGGGGCAATGCCGACGACGCCCACCAGCTGATCGCCGAGGGCATCGCGCGCGCCAAGGCTGCCAAGAAGTAAAACGATTGACGTCTTTCCGGGGCAGCTGCGCGGCGGCTGCTCCCGGAGTGACGCAGGTGGTTACACCGCCGGCTTCGGCAGCCCGGCAATGGCGCAGGCGGCGCGCAGCGTGTTGACCAGGAGGCACGCGACCGTCATCTGGCCGACGCCGCCAGGCACCGGTGTGATTGCACCGGCGACCTCCGACACCTCCGCATAGGCGACGTCGCCGACCAGCCTCGTCTTGCCCTCGACCGTCGGGATGCGGTTGATGCCGACGTCGATCACGGTCGCGCCCGGCTTGATCCAGTCGCGCCTCACCATCTCCGGGCGGCCCACCGCGGCGTAGACCAGATCGGCTCGCGCGGTCAGCGCCGGCAGATCGCGCGAGCGCGAATGCGCGATCGTCACCGTGGCGTTCTCGTTGAGCAGCAGCTGGACCAGTGGGCGGCCGACCAGGTTCGAGCGGCCGATCACGATCGCGTTCAGGCCCTCCAGCGAGCCATGCACGGTCTTGCTGAGGATGATGCAGCCGAGCGGCGTGCACGGCGCCAGCGCCGCCTGCCCGCCCGCAAGGCGGCCGGCATTGTTTGGATGCAGCCCGTCGACGTCCTTGGCCGGATCGATCGCATTGATCACGACCTCGGTCTCCAGCCCCTTCGGCAGCGGCAGCTGCACCAGGATGCCGTGCACGGCGGGATCGCGGTTGAGCTTGCCGATCAAATCCAGCAGCGCGTCCTGCGAGACGTCGGCCGGCAGCTTGTGCTCGAACGAGGCCATGCCGGCCGCCTGGGTCTGGGTGTGCTTGCTGCGGACGTAGACCTCGGACGCCGGATCGTTGCCGACCAGCACCACGGCGAGGCCTGGTGTCAGGCCATGGTCGCGCTTGACCCGCTCGACCTCACGGGCCACCTGCGCGCGCAGGTCGGCTGCGATGATCTTTCCGTCGATGATGCGTGCGGTCATGTCTGGTCCCCCTGTGGCAGCGTCGATTTAGTTCGTCGACAGCAAGATCGTTGCCGCAAGCTCCCACCCTCCCCTGGAGGGGGAGGGTCGATCGCGCGCGAAGCGGGCGAGCGGGGTGGGGTGATTTCTCCACTCACGCTGGTGCTCGTGGAGAGATCACCCCACCCCGCCTCACGTTCGCTTCGCTCACTGTGAGGCGACCCTCCCCTCCAGGGGAGGGTGCGGACCGCGGCTGGCGAAGCGGAAAGCGTCGGCTCGCTCACCTCTAACGTCTGCTCCAACTAAGTCTTGGTCGGCTTATGGGCTGCAATGAGGTCGCGCAAGGCCTGATCGAGACGGGAAGGATCGCCGTCGATCGCGACCTGCTTCAGCCGCGACGTCGTGCCCGAGGTGATTCGCACCGAGGCCTTGGTGACGCCGATCGCCTTGGCGAGCAGCTCGGTCACCGCGCGATTCGCCTCGCCGCCATCCGCGATGGCCCGGACGCGGACCTTGAGCACGCTGCGGCCGTCGGACAGCGTCTCGACGCCGTCGATCGCGTCGCGGCCGCCGCGCGGCGTCACCCGCAGCGCGACGGTGAGACCATCAGCGGCGGCGCGCCAGGGATCCATCGCGAACGACGAGGCGGTCAGAACACGAATGGATAGATGTAGTACGTGATCACCCGCTGGATCAGCATGATGATGAGGATCAGGATGATCGGCGAGATGTCGAGGCCGCCGAGATTGGGCAGCATGCGCCGGATCGGCGCCAGCACCGGCTCGGTGATTCGGTACAGGAACTCGGCCACGGCGGAGACGAACTGATTGCGCGTGTTGACGACGTTGAAGGCGATCAGCCACGACAGAATCGCCGAGGCGATCAGCAGCCAGACGTAGAGGTCGAGAACGATCAGAACGATGTCGAGAACGGCACGCATGCGGGTCCACTCGGGGGGCGAGGTCGCGAATTCGACCTGTGACGACCGCTAGATATCGGTTCCCCCCGGCGCAAACAAGGGAAGCTGCCCGTCAAGGCTAACGGGCGATGTGACCGTTCTTGACTTGACCTCGGCACCCACTGTAAATGGCGCCCGATCTGCCGGCCGCCTTTTCCCAACATCGAGGCGGTCGTGTTACGGGGCCATAGCTCAGCTGGGAGAGCGCGTCGTTCGCAATGACGAGGTCGGCGGTTCGATCCCGCCTGGCTCCACCAACCTTCGCTCGCTTCGCGAGCTTCGGCTCGGCAAGCCGATTTCGACAATTCGATAGCGAAGCGTGCGAAGGTTGCCACGCCATAGCCCGAAGGGTGGCGGCGGGCCGTCGTCCGCGGCCGCGCAGTAGCCTGAAGGGCGAAGCGTGGTGCCCGGCGAAGCCCCTTGGCGAAGCCGGGCTGTTTCAGCATCGCCCAAGCCAATCCGCTCAAATCACCGGTCCTACTCCGCCGCCTCGGCCATCGCCGCCATCGGCTCGCGCGCCAGCCAGCCATCCAGAAAATGCACCAGCCAGGCCCGCTCGGCGGCATCGTGCACCGCGCGGCCCTCGAAATGATGGTGGCGCAGGCGAGCGCCGGGCGTGTCCAGCCGGGCATGGCCGCGCGTGGTCCAGCGGCACATCATCGCGTAGGTCACGTCGGGGTGGAACTGCAGCCCGGTGGCGTTCTGGTATTGATAGGCCTGCACCGGAAAATCGCCGCCCTCGGCGAGCAGCTCGGCGCCGTCAGGCAGGTCGAAGCCCTCGCGGTGCCAGTGATAGACGTGGTCGGGCCAATGCGGGCACAGCTTGCGTCCGGCGCGCGTCGGGCGGATCGGATAATAGCCGATCTCGGCGCGCCCCTGCGGATGCGGCGCCACCTCCGCGCCGAGCTGGATCGCGAGCATCTGCGCGCCCAGGCGAGATCCCGAGAAACGGACGCTGCTCCCGCAGCGGCACCTCGATCCAGTCGATTTCGCGGCGGACGAAATCGTCCGGATCGTTCGCGCTCATCGGACCGCCGAAAATAACGGCACCTGCATGCTCGTCGAGCGTCTCCGGCAGCGGGTCGCCGAATCGAGGCCGGCGGATGTCGAGTGGATAGCCGCGGGCGCGCAGCGCATTGCCGATCCGGCCGGGGCTCGATGTTTCCTGGTGCAGGATGATGAGGACGGGCCGCTGCGGCGCAGCCGCCGTGGCCGGCTTGGCTTGGAGATGCCGAACGTCCGCCTGGGTCCCGTTCGGATGGAGCGAAGGGTCTTGCCTGAACATCACCTGACGATCATAGCTAAGCAAAGGTTAACGGCGCGTGAGCGAGCGCACATTGCAAAGCAAGCGCCGGGCCAGCGCGATCAGCTCCGCTTCAATTGCAGCCGCCCGACCGCATCGAGGATGAAGCCCCGCGGGAACCAGCGCAGCAGGAACGGCACGATCTTGATCCCGAGCCCGGGCAGCACCACGCGCTTGTCGGCCATCAGGCCGCGGTAGCCGGCCTCTGCCACCGCCTTGGGCGAGACGTTGAGGATCACCGAATCCACGCCCGGCTTGAAGCCGGCGCGATCCTGGAATTCCGACGGCACCGGACCGGGGCACAGCACGGTCACCCGGACGCCATGCGGCGCCAGCTCCTTGCGCAGCGCCTCGGTGAACGAGATCACATAGGCCTTGGAGGCGTAGTAGACGGCCATGCCGGGACCCGGCAGAAACCCGGCCACCGAGCCCAGATTGAGGATGCCGCCCTTGTTGCGGATCAACTGCTCGGAAAAGCGCAGCGACAATTCGGTCAGGGCGCGGACGTTCACCGAGATCATGTCGAGCTGCTCGGCGCGGTCGAGCTGCACGGCCTTGCCGAACAGGCCGAAGCCGGCATTGTTGACGAGATATTCCAGCTCCAGGCCCGCAGCCGACAGCGCAGCCTCAATGGTCGCGCCGGCATCGGGGAGGTGAGGTCACAGGGGATCACCAGCGGCGCCGGGCCGCCCTTGGCGGCGATCTCCTGGGCCAGCGCCGCGAGCCGGTCTTCGCGCCGGGCCGTCAATGCGAGCCGGTGCCCGTTCGCGGCAAATACGCGCGCCAATTCGCTGCCGATTCCGGCCGAGGCACCCGTTACGAGCGTGACACGTTCACCCACGATCCTGCTCTTTGATCACAATCCGCACATTCATCCAATTGGGGCGGACGAGAGCATAGCGGGACGGGAACATGCAAGACACCTGCTACGTGGCCTTGCGCGGGATTGCGGCAATAGCTTCATATTCACATAGGTTTACATGAACGGCGGGTTCCGGAACAAAATTAAAGTTTGTTCATCTCCGCGTGAAGTCGGTTCCGCCCGGAGCCGGACGGTTCAAGCGAGGGCGCCGGACTTCCGCGCCGACACCCGGTGCTTGAGGTCGATGCGGTCATGCGTGGACACGCCGAGCAGCTCCGAGGCGCGCCAGACCACGTTGTCCTCGAACTCGGTCACCTTGCCGTCGGCGTAGACCAGCTCCCACATCATCTCGACGATGCGCAGGCGGCCGGCTTCGTCGACCTCGCGCATGATGACGCTGGTGAAGCGATAGAGATCGACCGCCTCGCCCTCCGCCAGCATGGCCTGGGCGATCAGCCGGTCGGCGCTGCCCGGGTCGAGCCCGAAGCGCAGCTCGATCAGGCCATGCAGCTTGCGCCGCTCGATCTCGCTCGGCTCGCCGTCCAGCGAGATGACGTGGATCAGCAGCGCAGTGGCCGCGAGCTGATAGCCGTTGTCGTCGAACGCCGGAGTCTGCTGCGGCGAAACGACGTCGGCGATGAATTGGCGCAGTCCTTCGAGCATGGCGTCCTTTCGTTGTCAGATCCGTGGTGGACCGCAAACCGGCCGGCGACTGCTCCCTATATGCAAACGCCACGCTGCCCCGGCAATCTGCTGCGACCTTCGGACTGCATGACATTTCGGTAAGCCTCAGGGTATTTCGTACACCATCATGCGGTCGGCGATGCCGCGCAGCGCGGCGTGCTTCTGGATGGGCGCGATCTTCGCGCTCCGCAGGATGTCGGCCACGCCCGGACTCTCGATCACGGGCGCGGTGAGGTGGATCTCCTGCGCGGTGGACAGGCTCTGCACGCGGGCCGCGATGTTGACGGTCTGGCCGAAATAGTCCTGGCGGTCGTTCAGCATCACCGCGAGGCACGGCCCCTCGTGAATGCCGATCTTGACCACGAGGTCTTCGGTGCCGCGCTCGGCGTTGAGCCGCTGCATCGCCGCGCGCATGCGCAAGCCGGCGGCGAGCGCATGCTCGGGCCTGATGAAGGTCGCCATCACGGCGTCGCCGATCGTCTTCACCACCGCGCCCTTCTCGGCGTTGATGATCTCCAGCAGCGCGCGGAAATGGGCGCGCACCAGGTCGAACGCCGCGAGATCGCCGACGCGTTCATACAGCGCGGTCGAGCTCTTGAGGTCGGTGAACAGGAAGGTCAGCGAGGTGATCTTCAGCCGCTGGTCGATGTTGAGATTGTCGGCCTTGAACACGTCGCGGAAGGTCTGGTTGGAGAGCATCCGCTTGGCGGTCAGGAACGGCCGGCGCTTGCCGAGGAGATGGTGGAGGGCATCGCCGGCGACGAACACCGTCGGCAGCGTCCGTACGCCGGCCTGATTGTCGAGCGCCAGCCGCAGCGGACCTGGACGCAAGGTGATCGAACCGGTCGGAGGATGCGTCTTGTTGAAGAGCAGCCCGAGTTGCTGGCGCTCCCTGGTCGGCTCGCCCTGAACGTCGATGAAATGCGCAGAATGCGTCACCGGCTCGAACACGATGATGAAATCCGACGGCAGCTGCAGCGACAGCACCGCTTTCTCGCCGGCCGGCAGCTCGAGAGCATCGAGGGTCACTTGCTCGCTCAGCGACGCAAAGGACTCCCGGTCGAGGTCGATGCCGGAGCTCCAGAAGATCTGCCTGTAATATTCCCAGAGCGTCAGCGTGTTGGGATCGTGAGCTGCGATGCGCCTGACTTTGGAGCTCACGGTAAAGGCAACTTCGACCTGCTCGTCGACGGAGGGCTCGTAGCCGCACGCGCATAGTCCGCAATGGTAATCGTCATGGCGGAGGGATTTCAGCGTGGCGTGCGCATCGAGCACGCCGCTGCAGCCGGGACACAGCACGTTCCAGGTGAGATCGAACAAACCGATCCGTGCCGCATGGAGGAAGCCGGAGATGACCTGCTCCTCGTCGAGACCTGCGCGCGCGGAGAACTCCAGGGCGTTGATACGGTTGAGCTCGTGATCTTCGCCCGACTCGATCAGCCGTATGATCGCGTCGGCGACGGCCGGATGGGCGGTCTGCTTCAGAACCGAAAGCTGGGCCTGGATGTCGCTCATGGCTTGCTAAGATGGGACCTTGCAAACCCGCAAGCAAGGGCCGGGTGCGACCGCCGCGCGGCGGTCGGACTCCCATCCTGGGTGTGATCGCGAACATCGGCGAGCGGTCCGGCTGTGTGGTCACGACACCGACCGGCAGCACCGGCGCGCTGTCGACCAGCTCGATCTTGAAAGCCGCGACCAGCCGCGCCAGCGCCAGCACGGCCTCGACCAGCGCGAAATGCGCCCCGATGCAGACCCGCGCGCCGGCGCCGAACGGCAGATAGGCGAAGCGCTCCGGCGGCGGCGCGCCCGGCATGAATCGCTCGGGCTTGAAGGCGTTGGGCGCATCCCACAGCTTCTCGTGCCGGTGCAGCAGCCATGGCGAGATCAGCACGACATCGCCGCGCTTCACCTGGAACGCGGCGATCCGATCCGGACCGCTGGCCGCGCGCGCGATCAGGAACGCGGGCGGATAGAGCCGCAACGTCTCGTCCAGCACGGCGCGCGTGAACGGCAGTTGATCGGGGTCGCTGAGATCGGTCGCGGTCCGCGCCTCCTGCGCCAGCCTGTCCTGATTGGCCGGATCGAGCGCGATCAGATACAGCGCCCAGAACAGCGCCGTTGCCGTGGTCTCATGGCCGGCGAGGATCATCGTCGCGACCTCGTCGGCGAGTTGGGCATCGGTGAACGCAGCGCCGGTCTCGGGATCGCGTGCCGCGCCCATCAGATCGAACAGGTCGCGCGGCGGTGCGTCCTCCAGCTTGCCGGCGGCGCGGCGCTCGGCCATCAGCATGGCGACGAAGGCGGTCCAGCGCCTGCGGAACCGCCGGCGCGCGAAGTCGCGCGGCGTCGGCCAGGACAGTGGCAGTACGATGTCGAGCAGATGCGGGCTGGCCAGCCGCGCGCCATACTCGTAGACGAAATCGCGCAGGGTGGCGCCGTGGCGGCCCATCTCGAACGAGAACATCGTGCGGCCGGCGATGTCGAGCGTCATGCGCTGCATGACCTCGCGCAGGTCGAGCGGCTGCCCGCACTGCTGCTTCAGCCTGGCGACGGTCTCGTCGCTCACCGCGACCATGTGCGGGATGAGGCCGGAAACGGCGCGTGGCGTGAAAGCCGGCGCGAGCGTCCGGCGCTGGTGCTTCCACGCCTTGCCTTCGGCGATCAGCAGCCCCTCGCCGAGCACCGGACGCAGCACGCGGATGGCGCCGACGGTGCGGGCGTAGTTCTCCCAATTGTCCACGAGCACATGCTTGATCGTGTCGGGCGTATTGAGAATGTAGCTGGAGCTGCCGAAGAAGCGACCGCGAATGATGTCGTCCTCATAGGCGCGCTGGCTCCAGGTCGCGATCGCGTTGTCGCCCATCATCAGCACGCGGCGCAACGCGCCCATGCTGTCCGGCGCCCGCGGCGGTGCTGGCGGGATCAGTGGCAATCGTGCCTGCGGCAGATAATGGACGTCGGCGGTACTCATTCACGGCCTCTTGACGCTGTCACGAGTCTGGAACCATCGATCGGCTGCATTGCGACGAACCGAGCCCCCGCCTGCAGGCCGCGCCGCGTCGCCGCGCAACGACGGTCGTCTGCCAGAGGTAACTCTGTCATGTCGCTCGCTCTGCGAGAGGGGGCGCGGATCCGCGCTCTCCGAAGCCGTGATGTACCATCATACTCCAGCAACTAATTAGTCAGCTCGATCATCGCAATCCTGCTCTCCGATGCTGGCCAAAGACGGGCGGCGATGCGTTCCTCGTTGAACAGTCCGATGACGCTGCGTCCGACGTCGCCCGCAGGCAGCCGCAATGTCGTTGCGGCATCGGTCGGTATTCCCTTCTGTATGTCGGTGGGTTCCTTGCTGTCGAGCAGCACGATGTCGCGGGGCAGGCCGAAATAGCCGCGCGGCCTGATCATGATGAGAATCGCTCCGGCGCCGGCGTCGGCCTTGCCGAGCGGCCTCGCCGCGCGCAGATGCACGACGTCGGACGAACGCGGGAAGGGCGAGCGGTAAAAGTGCGTGATCGGCGCACCCGGCGAGGTGAGCACGATCTCGAGATAGGATGTCGGATCGACCTCCGCGGGACCCCAGCGCCCATCGGCGCCGGTCTGGCCGCGATAGACCGGCTCGCCATTGCGCGCGCCGGTCTCGCTGGAGACGCGATAGACCTCCACGCTTGCGCCCGCGACCGGGCGATTGGTCGGCGCGCCGCCCGGCGTTCCCGTCACCATGCCGCTGATCCTCACCTGCGGCTCGGGCTGGATCGCGATCTGCGTCGGCTCACGGGCGGCGATGAATTTGTAGATCTCGCGGAACGCGCGCGGGTGGAAGGCGACCTCGCGATGGTCCAGCGCGCCGATCACGAGATTGGTCGCGCCTTTCAGCGCCGGCCCTTCGGCGGTGATCCCGGTCGGCACACCGGGCTTGCCGACCAGGCGGCCATCGGCCTGCGCATATTTGTCGAGGCCGTCGCTGCGCAGCGTGAGAAAGGCGGTGCCCTCGGTCACCTCGCTGTCACCGGCATTCAGTCCGCGCAGGAACGGACCGCGGCCGTTGAACTCGCTGCCGGGACTGTCCTCCCAGTCGAACACGCCATGATTGGGCGTGCCGCACAGGACGGCATGGCTGACATCGCCGCCGCCGCCGTTCTTCACCACATTGCGGATCGCGTTGCCGCCGCGCGAGCTGCCGACCAGCGCGATCCGCGCCGCCCCCGTGCGCTCCTTGAGTGCCTTGATCGCCTCGGTCAGCTCGCGGCGCTGATCCTCGGTGGACGAGCGGTTCGGCTGTGCCACGGTGTCGTCGCTGCGCGCCAGCGGGTCGGTGAAGTTGAGCGCAGCGAGACGCGTGCGCGGCACGCCGTTGGACTCCATCCGCCACAGCGTGGTCATCCACAATGCCGCGTGGTCGCCGTTGCCGTGGACGAACAGGACCGGCGGAATGTCGCCCACTGCCGTTGCCGCCGCGCTCTGTGCGCGGACCGGTAAGGACAGACCGCTGCTGAGCAAGGGCAGGGTTCCTATGCCCTGCAGAATGTTGCGGCGCGTCAGCTTCATCGGCGGTCTCCCTCAGGTCTCATTGATTTGTGTTCGTTGGCCGCGCGCCCTGATGCCGGCCTTTGCAGGAAGCACTGGACAGCGGCGGACATTCGCAGGCATCACATAGGTCTGGGCGGAATCAAGCGATAGTTCAATGCGAACGGGCGACGTGGACGGAACAGCATGAATGCGCCGCAGAAACGTGAGCTGTTCGCGGCGGAAAGCATCGCCGCGCCGCTTCGGCACGCCGTGTTCCGCCGCATCTGGCTGGCGAGCCTGCTGTCGAATCTGGGCCTGCTGATCCAGGCGGTCGGCGCCGCATGGGCGATGACGCAGATGACGTCGTCGGCCGACAAGGTGGCGCTGGTGCAGACCGCCTTGATGCTGCCGGTGATGTTCATCTCGATGCCCGCCGGGGCCATCGCCGACATGTATGACCGGCGGATCGTCGCGCTGGTCGCGCTCGCCGTGGCGCTCGGCGGCGCCACCACCCTGACGGTGCTGGCATGGTACGGGCTGGTGACGCCCGAGCGCCTGCTCGCGCTGTGCTTCGTCATCGGCAGCGGCATGGCGCTGATGGGGCCGGCCTGGCAATCCTCCGTCAGCGAGCAGGTGCCGCCGGAGACGCTGCCAGCCGCGGTCGCGCTGAACGGCATCAGCTACAACATCGCGCGCAGCTTCGGTCCGGCGATCGGCGGCGTCGTGGTCGCGGCTGCCGGCGCGGTCGCCGCGTTCGCGGCCAATGCGCTGCTGTATCTGCCGCTGCTCGCAGCGCTGTTCCTGTGGCGGCGCGTGGTGGAGCCGAGCCGGCTGCCGCGCGAGCCGCTCAACCGCGCCATCGTTTCCGGCGTCCGCTACATCGTCCATTCGCCGTCGATCCGCATCGTGCTGATCCGCACGCTGGTCACCGGCATCATCGGCGGCTCGATCTCGGCGCTGATGCCGCTGGTCGCGCGCGACCTGCTGCATGGCGGCGCGCAGACCTACGGCATCATGCTCGGCGCCTTCGGCATGGGCGCGGTGGTCGGCGCGCTCAACATCGGCGAGATCAGGAAGCGGCTATCCGGCGAGGCCGCGATCCGCACCTGCGCGCTCACCCTGGGCGCGGCCATCGCGGCCGTCGCACTCAGCACCGCGCCGGTGCTGAGTGCGGCGGCGCTCGTCATCGCCGGTGCGGTGTGGATGCTGGCGGTGGCGCTGTTCAACATCGGCGTGCAGCTTTCGGCGCCGCGCTGGGTCGCAGGCCGCGCTCTGGCGGCCTTTCAGGCGGCGATCTCCGGCGGCATTGCGATCGGCAGTTGGGGCTGGGGACGTCTCACCGACGCCGCCGGCGTCGAGGTCGCGCTGCTGGCGTCGGGAGCGCTGATGATGGTGTCGCCGCTGCTCGGCCTGTGGTTGCGGATGCCGCCCATCGGCGCCCGCAACGAGGATGGCGAGACCTTGGCCGACCCCGAGGTGCAGCTCGAGCTGACGCCGCGCTCGGGACCGCTGGTGGTCGAGATCGAGTACCGCGTCGCCGAGGACAATGCCCGCGCCTTCCACGACCTGATGCAGGACGTGCAGCTCAGCCGCCAGCGCAACGGCGCCTATGGCTGGTCGATCGCACGCGACATCGCCGATCCCGAATTGTGGACCGAGCGCTATCATTGCCCGACCTGGATCGACTATCTGCGCCAGCGCAACCGCTCGACCCGCGCCGAGCGCGAGCTGCACAAGCGCGCGATCGATTTCCACATCGGCGCCGACCCGGTGCGCATCCGCCGCATGCTGGAGCGCCCGTTCGGCTCGGTCCGGGCCAGGGACGATATCGACCGCACCGCCGAGCAGGCGCCGGCTGTCGCCTCGGCGGCCCGCAGCGGGCCTTGAGGCGGGCGACATCAGTCCGCGACCGACCGTTGTCCGCGGAGCGGCGGCGGCAGGCTCTTACTGGCCGTGCTCGGTCAGCACCTTCTCGCAGGCCTTGGACAGCTTGGCCCGATGCTCCTTGAGACAGGCCAGCACAGCCTGATCGCCGTTGTTCATCACCGCGCGGCAATACCGCGAGACGTCGCGCGCGCACGCGTCCTGACCGGGTTGCTGCTGGGCTGAGGCGGTCGACGCGATCAGGACCAGGGGGATGATCAGAAAGAGTTTGTTCATGACTGGCGCCTCGCTCCCGGGACTGAAGGTTTGGCGGCGCTTTTAGTGGTCGCAACCGGCCGTCGCAAGCGCCTCGGTCGCAGCCGGGGCGCGCAGGCGGTAGCCGGAAGCGCTCTCAATTGGCCTCGTTGGCATCCGCGACCTTGCCGCTGCGCTTGGACATCTCGCGGTCGAGGACGACGCGACAGCCGGAGCTGAGCGACGACCGGTTCTTGATCATGCAGGCGGTGATCGCCGGGATGTTCGGGATCTCGCTGCTGCACAGGCGGAATGCGTCGCCGGTGCACATCTGCTGCGCCTCGGCGCTGAAGGCGAAGCTTGTCGTCGAGGAGAAGGTCGAGAGGGCGGCAAGGCTGGCGGCCGTCAGAACGGCCCTGCGCAGAATGTTGGTCGACTTCGTCATGGCTGGCTCCCATTGGCGCCGCATGTTGGCGGGGCCGCGTGTTTCAATGCGCCCATCATGGCGGGATGCCCTGTTGGCAACCGTGATGCGGGTCACGCCAGATCCGGCGGCTCAACCCTGCCCGGCAGTTTCGGCAGGCCGATGGCCGCGGCGCCATGTCGCTCCGGTGAACGGCCGGCTCGCCGTCGGCATCATCCTGGAAATCTTGGCCGATCCTGGCCGTGTTGGCACCGCGTTAAGCGAATCGTTGGCACTAATGGAAGCTAATTGAAGGAGGCGGACAGCGTGGCGTCCGCCATCGAGTGTCTCGCGTTTTCGGGAAGAGTAACCATGCGTAATGCGTTAGGCTTGCTGCTGGCCACCGTCGTCGCGGCGTTGGCGATCACCGGTGTCTGGTACTACGTGTCGAAGCCCAGCGCCGCCAAGGCCGCCGCGCAGAGCGCAGCGGCGAAGCCGTCCGAGCCGGCGCCGCCTCAGGCGCGCGTCGCCGCCAAGGCCAGCGCGAAGGACGATGTCGAGACCACCGGCACCATTCCCACGCGCACGGCCGCAAGCGCCCCGGCGCCGGTGCAGCCCAGATCGACCTGCGCCAATCCGGACGCGCTCGGCATCTCCCGCACCGTCATGGTCGACACCACCGGCGGCCCCGGTTTCGGTCTCGATCACTTCAAGCAGTTCGACTTCCTCGCCGACCACGAGGTGGTGCTGACCTTCGACGACGGTCCGTGGCCGGTCAACACCCCGGCGGTGCTGAAGGCGCTGGCCGACGAATGCACCACCGGAATCTTCTTCTCGATCGGCAAGCACGCGACCTATCATCCGGAGATCTTGCGCCAGGTGCTGGCCGCCGGTCACGTCGTCGGCGTGCACACGTGGTCGCACGCCAATCTGAACGGCAAGAAGATGACCGACGAGACGGCCAAGGAGGAGCTCGAGAAGGGCTTCAGCGCGGTCAAGTTCGCACTCGGCACCAACCCGGCGCCGTTCTTCCGCTTCCCGCAGCTGCAGCACCGGCCCTCGGCCGTGGCCTATCTCGGCAGCCGCAACGTCGCGATGTTCTCCTGCGACGTCGACAGCTTCGACTTCCGCTCCAAGGATGCCGACCAAGTCGTCAACACCGTGATGACCGGGCTCGACAAGAAGGGCAAGGGCATCATCCTGATGCACGATTTCCAGAAGAACACCGCGCTGGCGCTGCCGACCCTGCTGCGGCGGCTCAAGGCCGGCGGCTACAAGGTGGTCGCGATGAAGCCGAAGGGCACGCTCGACACGCTGCCGGAATATGACGCGATGATCGGGCAGGACCCGAAGCTGCCGACGACGATGACCAATGCGCGGCCGATCTCGAGCGTGATCCAGACCATCTCGCAGTGATGCCCCGCTGCATGGTCTCCTCGCGCGAAAGGCCGGGCATTCGCCCGGCCTTGTTCGTTTGTCGCCCGTTGCCGGATGCTTACCAATAGATGCCGTGGCGATGCAGCTCGCGGACGATGCGGGCTTCGGTCCAGCTCTTGCGGCGTGTCCGGTCGGAGCGCGCCGATTTCGACCGCCGCGATGATCGCTGCACCGAGCCCGGCTGGGTGCTGGCGCCGCAGCGGCGGCGGGCTGCTGCGGCGGCGGTGCGGCGGCCGGAGCCGCCGGTGCAACCGGTTGCGCAGCGGGCTGGACCTCGGCCGCGACGGCCGGCACCGGCGCGGGCGTGACGGTGACCTCGCCGGCCTGCTGGACGTAGGTCGGACGCGGTGCCCGCGCGGCGGCGTCGTTCGACGACAGCGACAGGCTGCGTGTTCCCTCGGCCTGCGCGACCGTAGCGGATGCGAGCACCATGGCTCCGATCAGGATCATCTTGCGCATCGAGTAAGCTCCCCTTTGTTGACTGCGGGAAGGTTTAGGCGCCGGCGTGACCGTCCGATGTGACCTTCGTCACGCTCCGCGTTGCAAGCGCGCATGGAGCCGGATGACGGCACACGTCACTGCGAATCTGCGCACCATCTTTCTCGAAACCTTCCGGCGGCCGCGGCGACGTCCGTTCAGGACGAGGGGCGCTCGGGACCAGCCATCCGGAACTCCGCCGGCGGCATCACTAGAGCGGCGGGCACCGCACCGATCCGACACACCCGGATGTTGCTACCAAATTACCGTCACGATGAGATGCCTCATGAGGCCGGTGAGATCCAGGGTTGAGGTACGATCGTATGCATGTGTACTGTTCGTTGGTGCTGTTCAGAAGATTCTGCCGAATCCGATAGGAGAGCGATCGATTCGGGGAAGGATGCACGCATGCGCAGGGTGATCGTTGCAGTGTTCGTGGTGGCCGTGACGCTGCTGACCGCCAGCGGGCAGGGCCGGGCGCAGTCCGGCGACGACAACGTCGAGGAGATCCTACATCGCGCGGAGCGTGCGCCAGGGCCGCGTCGTGCCGTCGGATTTCTGCGCGCCGACCAAGACCGGCTTCGCGCCGGCGCTGGAGGATCAGCTCTCGATCCGCTCCGTCGGGGTCCGGCCGGCTGACGGCCGCATGACCGAGACCGGCGACAAGAGCATCGGCGAGATGCGCGTCTGCATCGGCCAGGCGATGGATCCGACCCTGCTCGGCACCTACACCGAGGGCCAGCTCAACGGCATCGCATTCACCGGCATCGGCGACTGCCGGCTGGTGCGCGGCAATCTGCCGGAGGACGGCCTGCTCACGCACCGCTGCTTCCTGGCGCTGTCGGGCTTGCCCGAGCCGTATGTCGGCGGCTTCCTGGTCTCCAGCTCGCTGTATTCGAAGACGCCGTTCGGCACCGAGAGTTCGCCGCCGGGCTACGCCCAGGCCGGCATCCTGATCATCCGCCTCTGGAAGAAGCGGCTGCCCTGAGGCAGCCGCCTTTGATAGCTGCTGGGCGCTCAGGCCGGCGAGAAGGTCTGCACGAAGGCGCGCACCGTCGCCGACACCTTGTCCTCCGAGACGTGCCAGGCGGCGCCGTCGTCGGCAGCGAAGAAGCTCGACGCGTTCGAGCCGGCCCAGCGGAACACCTCGAACGACGGCCAGTACCAGATGTCCTCGAGGTTCGAATTGTTGACGATCTCGTGCGCGACCAGCCGCATCGTGCTCTTCGACAGGCAGTCGGCCTGCACCACGGACTCATATTCGAACGAGGTCAGGAGCGGCACCGGCGACACGGTGACGATCACCTTGATGCCCGGCCGGATGCTGCGGACGAAGTCGATCAGGTAGCGCACGTTGTCGACGTTCTCCTGCACGCTGGCGGTGCGGAACTTGTACTTCTCCGCCAGCGCCCGCGAGTTCAGCGCGGTCGGCCGCGGCAGCACGAAGGCGCCGGTCTCCCGGTCGAAGAACGCGGCGGCGACCCCGAGCGTCAGGATGAAGACGTCGGCCTGCTTGATGATTGCGAGCGTGTTCTCCGGACTGGATCCCGGCGGCAGCAGCTCGACGATGCGCTCGCGGATCTCTGGATCGATGTTGGCGCCGCGCAGCCAGTCGACGAACACGCGGTTGGCGAAGGTCGTGTTGATGTACTCCGAGATCTCCATGTGGTGGCTGTTGTAGCCGCTGTCATTGAGGCTCTTGGAGAGGTTGCGCGCGAAGCACGAGCCCATGGTGAAGAAGCGCGTGCTCTTGTCGAGGAATTTGGGCGCGGCGGCGAGGTTCACCGCGATGTGGCTGGTGATCAGCGTCTGCAGGTCGCCGAGGAAGTCTTTGGTCTCCGGGTAGCGGCCGACCTTGGCGCGGCCCTTGGCCTCCTTGGCCTTGCCCTTCTTGGCGTTCGACCGCGCCAGCTCCAGCGTCTCGCGGTTGATCGGATTGTCGTAGGCCGGGTTGAGCTTGATGGCCTTTTCGAGCGCGGCCACCGCCTCGTCGAACTCGTTGTTCTGGGTCAGGATCTCGCTGAGCGAGAAATAGTCGGCGGCCTCGTTGGAGGCTGCCGCGAGCTTGCGGAACAGCTCCATCGAGCGCGTGAACGGGCCGACATGGCTGCAGCGCACGGCGGCGCTGCGGATCAGGTGCAGATTGCCTTCGGTGGCCTGCTCGAAGATCTCGGGGTTCTCATCGAGGATCGCGAGCATCATGTCGCGCGCCTCGGCGCGCTTCTTGTGCGAGCCGTCGTCGATCAGCTGCGCATAGATGAAGCGCGCGTTGATGTCCTTGGGGTCGAGCTCGAGCAGCTTCTGGAAGGCAAGCTGGGCGCTGACGAAGTCCTTGTCCTCGATATATTTGTAGGCGAGCGTCCGGATCTGGCCGACGATGGATTGAAACTGGGTGTTGTTGTCGAGGGCAGTGGTGCTCATGTCGAGGGTCGCCTTTGTCTCGCGTTGCGTCTTCGGCCGTTGATCCGGCGTGCCGCGGTCTCGAAGAGCCGCCCACCGCCAGCGCCGGGTCGAATCGTCACGGCGCGCGGGCACCGCAGCGCCGCGAGGGGGACGTCTCGACCATGACCTTTGGATACTGATCGCCACCGGCATCACCGCTGACGTACGCCCGAGCACAACCGGCCCCTGCGGGATGCGAACGCGACGGATGCCGTCCGTCCCGATCGCCGCCTACTGCCAGCGCGGGCATTCCTCCCGCCGCTCGCTCCGGACGATGGCGCGATTTGGGTTAAGCAATTCTTAACCGGCAAAGGGAGTGAGCGCGGAGAGGGGGCGCGATGCATCAGGGAGAGAGGCAGGGAAGAGAGAAGTAGCAAGGAAGGCGAGACGCTGGTGCCGCAAGACGGACTCGACCCCCCCCGACTTGCAGCAGCGATCGGTGAGAGGAGGCCTGATCTCAAGGCAATCGGAGATACAAGTAAGCCTAAGTTATCAAAGGTGCGCAAGTTACGAGCCTGAGTTTTCCGGCTACGAAAGAACCAGTTTGCTTAAGTAACCTCTTCTGATTAGCAGCGGCGTCCACGGGTCTGTTCCATAAATGCCTGGACACCAGAATGCCGTGAGCGTTCCTACTGGCACGTTCATTGATGTGCACATAAGAGCTTTTGCACTCGAATATCCGAGCGCATTCCGCTCACATGTTTCTCTCTGCTTGTCTGTTAGATCATCGAGTCTAGTCGCACCGTATTTTGCCCAGGCCAATACGTGCTTGCCGACGTCGGCGAAGAAGTTCTCCGCCTCTGCGACCTCGGCTTGGTCAACAGGCGCCTCGCTGCCAAAGAAGAGCCCTAGGAAATTGCTCAAACCTAGCGGCGGGAGCGCCGCTGCTAAGCTGTCTCGCCCCGAAGCAGTACCTACTGCGGTTACTATCCGAATCTGCATTTGCTTGAGAAGAATCTGCTCATTTTTTGATAGAGGTGCCTTCTCTATCCCTACTTCCTGCAACTGCTCCTCGGTCCACTTATCCTCTGGTACATCCAGCCAGGCCATGAACTGGCAGACTGCTTGGCTACCTGAAGTTACGTTATCATCGCAAAAGATGACTTGGTCGCCTAAACCCGCCTCTTCCAAAACATCACGAATTGTCTTCTTGAACACCCAACCATCCACTAGCAACGATTCCCGAAGGTCGTGCTCCAGCCAAATTCGCGCCGTGTTTCCGCTATCGGGAGAGAGACCAACGATGAAACCCTTCTGTCCACCAGCAGGCTTTGGCAAACTCTTTATCGTCCGCTGGATCGAGGATGCCAGCTCTGTTCTATCGAGCATTCTTATCCGCTTAATGAGATTGAGAACGCTACGCCGCAACGACGGAGGAAACTGCGCCAGAAAGGACTTGGTACTTTCCAAGCTTATCGACCAATCACCTTGCCCTCTGAAGCCGAGCAAGTGATTTATAGCTTCAGAAATTTCGGAGTCCGGCACATCTACCTGCGCCAGACGTGGTATCCCGTCAAAGTATCCAGCATGTGCAGCCGAATTTGTGATCTCCCGCAGCCTTTCGGTGTCTAGGCCTACGCGATTGATGACCTCGTCCGGATCGAGAAGAATGGAAGAGGATGCTGAAACGACGACCTCGGGACCGCCAGCATAGGGGAAGAGCGATACTTGAACCAATGGTTCTCGTCTTCTATAAAGCACGGTTCGAGTTGCCACATAGGCAATCTCGCGCCACGCAAAATCGGTTAGAACGTATCCAAGAGATTTTGCGATATCTGCAGCTTCCAATTGCTCGTCGGAAATACTGGTCAAGGCTGTTGAGCTTAGTCGGCCGCTTTCTAAGACGATGCAATCGCTTCTATTTGGTTCAAGATTAGACATGGGGATGACAGTAGCAAGACTAGCAGCCTGGGTCGGCGCGCTCCCTCTCCCTTTCTTGACCGCGTCGGCCACTCGGCCCATCTCGGCGAGAATGTCCGCTTCGAATTGGCGCTGATCATTCCCCTGCAATCTCTTCTTGCGCAATCTATCTAAAGACGGACCGACGACTTGCTTCCTTAAAGATTTTCTGGCCCGGGCATCCATGCTTCTGAATACGTCGGGCAGGGGCAACGCCATTCGGGCAAAACGTCTACCAAAGACGCAAGCCCTTTTCGGCAATCTCCTATTTCGAATCGACTCTCCGAGAATCTCAACTCTTGGTAAGGCACTTTTCTGCAGGTGAGTCAAAAGGCCTGAGTCGTCGAGTGACCATAGGGATACTGCATCTTTGGGGTCGAAATGCGCTCGATCGCGCCATCCGAGAGCTGCCTCGTACACGGCGATCCCCAATAGCCGTTCGGCATTTCGAGTCGTTTGATGCAAATAGACACGATGGAATAGTGCAGTGCGCGCCTGACTTATTTCTTCAATGCTATCCAAGCCCGACGCATTCACGACGAAGATAGTCTCGGCCTGCTTGCTTGGTGACGATCGCAATCGCTCAAGCTCTGCTGGCTGAACGGTCAAGAAGGCTGATCTAACGAAGAGGCGCGAAACATCGACGCCAATGGGTATGCCACAGGCGGCAGCATCTCGATTGATGTAATCGACTTTGTCCGCATCGATGGATGGCCCGGAGACGATGCCTGCTAAGCCAGGCATTCCATCTTCTGGTGGTATACCAATGATCATTGCAGCAATTTTCAAAAGAGCTTCAGGCGGCCCGGCTGGAAAAACACACTTCTTGTAGAACCGCTCGAACCTGGACGTAAGGATGATCGCAATTGAGAGACACTCCGCGAGGTGAGTGTCCTTTCCTAGGCAATCTTCAACCTCAAAGAGGAAATCGTTGACCGTGGTGGGACCGCACAAGAACATGCTTGGGTCCGCTTCTAGGATGCTCTCCGTCACGTGTGAAAATGGCATGTGGCCTACGTCGTGAAGAATTGCCGCATGCTTTAGTAATTGCGACCAGGTGTCATCGACATCCCAGTATTGGAATAGAGCCGTTGGCGCAGCGGTCCGCGGCTGCTGTCTCTTCATTGCGTCGACGAAGCGAGAGATGACATGCATCATCCCGAGGCTATGCGAAAAACGAGAATGTTCAGCTGGCGGGTATGTTAGATAAGTGAAGCCGGTTTGCTTAATGCCTCTCAAGCGCTGGAGTATCGGAGTGTCGACTAATCTGAGGCAAGATTGATCGATGTCGATCATCCCCCAAATTTGGTCCTTGACAACTTTAGACTTTGCCGCCGCTGAAGAGCTTGCAGCTAAAGCGATCGCATCATCGACGTATTTCTCGTCGAAACCTATCTTTGCCAGCCCCACTTCAATCGCAGATAGATTGCCATTGTCCAACCAACGTCGACGCAGGGTATCGACGCTATCGTAGCTCATTATGCTGCGGCGGCATTACCAATGAATGCCGCCGCAGCCTGCCTGAGCAAGATCTGCTCTCTTTGGTTGAAGTGGCTTAGCGTTGATCTCGCGAAAGGCTTGGAGATCGTAAACTCGATGTCTTCGTAATCTAAATTTGGTGATTGCGTGAAGCTCAATTGAAGGTCTCGCAAAGCCGTTTCAAATTGATCGAAAGATCCGGTTGGTCCAGGCGCGATCCGATTTCGTAGGCGAACAACTTGCTGTAGCCACTCTCGATCCGAAGCACTCCGCGCCCGCTCGACCTCATCATCCAAGATTCTTCGGAGACGGTAAAAGCCTCGGATGTGCTCCGGCCGTTTGGGCTGGATCGAAGGCTGATCGTCTTCGATAAGAGCCGCGATAAAGCCTCTGGTAAACTTTTCGAGGTCGATCGACATTTCGGTTCTCAATGCTTGCGTAGGCCGCGACGGAACCCTTCCGCGCCTGCGTCCCCAGCCGGCGATCTAAATCGAAAACACAGGCGAATGCAACTTGTTCCAAATTAAGAGTTGTGTAACATAACTCAAATTATGAGTAAAGACCCCAAGAATCCCTCAATCACCATCGACCAGGCCGCGGACCTAAGCGGCCTAAAGGTTGATATGATTACCTATCTTGGCCGAGTGGATATCTTGAAGCCGTCCTTGGGAGGCGGCAGAGGATCACGCCGTCTTTTCACGTTCAATGACGTCATTTTCCTTCGATTGATAGCTGAAATGCCTCTCGAAGGGTATTCAGGTTTCGAAACTCAAAGCATCACTCAATCAGGCCCGTAGCGAGACGGCCTCTTGGATTGATATTCGCCAAGCTCCTCGGCGTTATCTCGTATCTGACGGTACCGAGCTGTTCGTAAGGCGTAAGGGACAACTCGAATCCAAAACAATGAATGGTCAATTGGCGTTTGCTTTCGTTGTCGATTTAAATACGACACATCGGCAAATTTCCGAGGCGTGGCCGAAAGGGAAAGTAGGCGCGCAACCCGCAAAAGAGCTGGCGCCAAATAACCGCCGTGTGCCTCGCTTATGGAAAGAGCGAGTGTAAACACGAAAGTCCGGGTGACGTGCCCGAATTACGGTGACGCTGCATCTTTCTCGTCGTCCTGCTCGCGAGCCAGATCGGCCTCGCCATCGAGCCTGATGACGGCCAACACGGAGCCCTTGACGGTGTGCGCTGCAAGGGAGCAGAGCACGCCACGAATTCTGAATACCAGAAATTTCGTTGACAAGGTCCCCAAATCAGTGGTTTGATCCCGCGTATCCCGCCCGCACCGAGAGGGGCGTATCGCGATCGTCACGGGACGTTGCGGCGGGAAGCGGTGGCCGCGGGGCGACGCAGCATCCTTGAGGGTGCGGACGAACGTCGTGCCGCGGACGGTCAAGCCGTGTGGTCCCGACACCCCGACGCTGGTGTCTTGGTCGGCGACGATGTCGATGACGGGGGCAAGCAAGCCCGGTCCCCTGGGAGAGCACGGAGCAGCCGTTCAAACCATTGCGCAGGGAAGGCCGGGTTGTTTCCGGCTGAGCCTGTGGTTCCTGCCCCGTGCATTTCCTTCGCACGGGAAGGCCGCGGGTGCCAGTCGGCACTCGGTCTTCCCTGCGCCCTCTCAATTGACGAGGACGCCGACTGCAGCAGAGCTCGGGCCGAACCGGCCGCGGGAATGCGGTGGCATGGGCGTCAGCAAGGCTGCTGATAGTGGCAGGCTGTTTGACAGGGTTGAATTGGATCAGAGCGCGGGGATTGGCGCGAGCAGAGGGTGGCTCAAACGCCCGGCTTCGCCAAGGGGCTACGCCGGGCAAGAGGCTTCGCCGGGCACGCCTCGCCCTTCGGGAACCTGCGCGGCTGCGCCACGCGTAGCCCGAAGGGCGAAGCGTGGTGCCGCAAGAGGGACTCGAACTCCCCGACCCCGTCATTACGAATGACGTGCTCTACCAGCTGAGCTATTGCGGCGAACCATAGCGGCGAGCGCCCAGCACGGGGCCGGACGACGCGGACGCGCTCCTGATATCGGGCGGACGGCCCGTTGGCAAGGACAACGCGCGCCGCCGCGGCCCGGAATCGAACCGGTGTGGCCGGGAACAGCGGGACGGCCTGTCGGTCCTCAGCCGCCGAACCGCGACCAGAACCCGCGCCAGCCGCCGGCCTGCGCCTTGGGCGCGATCTGCTCGGCGAACTCGTCGCGGGGCTGGTCGTCGTCATCGACGCCGGGATCGTCCGGCGGCCGCATGATCGGGACGATCGCCTGGATCGGCGTCTCCGCCGGCCGGGCGAGATCGTTGCGGGTGCGGAACAGCGGCGTCGGCGCGGCCGCCGCGGTCTCGGCCGGCTTGGCGGCCACCGCGTCCGGCTCGGCCTCCGTCTCCGGCTCGGCTTCGGTCTCGGCGGGTCCCGCGGCCTGCAACGGCGGCGCCGGCTCGGCGGCGACGGCCGTGGCTTCGATCAGCTTGCCGTCCTCAGCCGTGTCCACAGGGATATCCACCGGCTTGTCGACAGGCTTGTCCACGGCTTCCTCGACCGGTTTCTCGGCCTGCTTCGGGCTCGGCGGCCGCCGCCGGCCGCGGCGGCTCGTTGTCCTGCACGGCCGGGGTGATCACCACGGGCTCGCTTGCGGCGCGCGCGGCGGCTCGACCGCGGCTTCGGTGACCGCCGGCCGGGTCGGCGGTGCCAGCACGGCCTCGGCGAACGCCGAGCTCTCGATCACGCTGTTGCGCTCCGACGGCAGGCTCGCCACCGGCGTCTGCCATTGGAAGGCGTCCAGCCGGCCGGTGACCGGCGAGATCGGCTGCCAGCGGTCGCTGACATAGCCGTCCGCGGTCCAGGCCGGGTCGTGGCGGGCCCGCACCGCGCGCAGCGCCCATTCGCGCGCCTTGCCGGCGTCGCCATGCTCGGTGCGCTCCAGCTCGGCCATCAGCATCGCCACGCGCTGTGTCGGATCGTCGGTGAACGGCGCCAGCGCCTCGCGGGCACGGCCGAACTCGGCGGCGTCGATCGCCGCGCGCGCCACCGCCAGCGCGCCCTCGACATGGCCGGGTGTGCGCGCGGCCAGGTTCTCCACCCGCGCCAGCCGCTGCCGGGCCGAATCGCCGAGCCGCACATGGGCGTAGGCGTCGGCGAGATCCGGATGCGGGCCGGCCGCCCAGGCGGCCTCGATGATCTTCATCGCGCGTCGCACCTGGTGCGCCTCGCTCTCGAACTTCGCCGCCAGCACCGCGGCCGGCACCAGGGTCGGCGCCAGCTTCACCGCCTCCATCGCGCTGGCGCGCGACAGGTCGCGATCCCCGGTCTCCAGCGCCAGTGCGCGCGCCGTCAGCAGCACGCCGCGCTGGCGGCGGTAGGTCGGCTTGTCGATCATGCCGGCGGTGTAGTTGCCGTCGAGGATCGACAACGCACCGTCCCAGTCGGCCTCGGCGCAGCGGAAGCCGAGCACGGCATGCGAGGCCCAGGTGGCGTTGGGCGCCAGCCTGAGCGCCTCGTCGGCGATCATGACGGCGGCGTAGGCGTCGTCGGCGCGCTGCGCCTCGATGAACAGCCCGCGCAGGCCGAGCAGCCTGGTGTCGTGACGCTCGGCCATGGCGCGGAAGGCGCGCCGGGCGCCGTCGCGGTCGCCTTCGAGCTGCGCCGCCTGGGCGTGCAGCAGCAGCGTCAGCGGATCGTCGCCGGCCAGCCGCTTGGCGGTGTCGGCGTGCTGGCGCGCCGCGGTCAGATCGCCCTGGCCGATCGCGAGCAGGCCGTGGGTGATGGCGTGCCGTCCGCGCTGATGCCGGCGGGCGCGGTGCGCCTTGCGAATGCGGCCGGGCGCCCGCAGCAGCGCGCTGATCAGGTTCCAGACCAGCACGCAGGCCGCGATGGTCAGGCCGAGCGCGAGTACGAACACCGGCAAGGTCATGGCGATCCGCCACGGGCCCCAATTCAAGACGACGTCGCCGGTCTGCTCGGCGACCCAGGCCGAGCCCGCAGCGGCGAGCCCGACCAGGATGAGGAAAATGACGATCCGGAACATGTGCGTCCTTGGGCGTCCTATTGCGCGGGTTTGGCGAGCGCGGTCATCGCGTCGTCGGCGAATTTGCGGGCGGTCGACAGCGCGGCGTCGCGGGCATCGGCGCGCGCGAGCCAGTCATTGGCGGGGGCACGATCCTCCGGCGAGAGACCCTTCAGCTCGCGGCGGGCCTCGGCGAAATCGTTGCGCAGCGCCGCCGCGGTGATCCGTGCCACCACCGCGCCGCGATCGGTGCCGGCGCCGTCGGTGCGCTCGACCTTGACCAGGCTCGAGGCGCCGGCCGAGAGCTTGCTGAGGATCGAGGTCCCCGTGGTGCTCTCGGGCGCCGGCGGCGACAGCTTCGGCACGATGGTGAGCAACTCGCGGCTCAGTGCCGCGGGGCTCGGCACGCCGGTCGTGGCGAACGCCTCCAGCGGCTTCAGCGCGGCCGCGTCGGACGCCAGGGATTTGGCGGTGGTCAGCGCGGCTCCATAGGGATCGCCGTGACGGACGGCGACGTCGAGCAGGGTCGCGGCGACCACGCGGCGCAGCGGCGCGTCGTCGGCCGGCTTGGCCGCCTCCGCGGCCTCGGTGATCTTGCGGCTTTCCTGCGCCAGCGCCGCGCTCTGGCTCTTGCTCGCCCGCTCCAGCGCGTCGATGCGGGCGGTCAGGCCGGAGAGATCGACCGGCTCGGGTGCGGGCGCCGGCGCGGCGCCGTCGCGCGGCTGCGCCCGGACATCGTTGAGGGCCGCCACGGTCTTGTCGGCCTGCGCGCGCAGGCCGGCGACGTCGTTGCGCAGCGCTGCGATCGCCTTGTCGGCGGCATCGATCCGGCCGGTCACGGCGCCGTCCGGCTTGCCGATGCGCTGCTCCAGCCCGGCGACGCGGGAAGAGAGCGCGTCGACCGCCGCGGCCTGCGGCGAGACCGCCGACGGCGGTGCGACCTGCGGCCAGCCCAGCATCCAGCCGACGCCGATCACCAGCGCGGCGGCGGCCGCGCCGGCGAACGGCGCGATGATCCAGGGCGACACCGGACGCGGCGGTGGGGGTGGAGGAAGCTCGGCGTGCGGCGGCTCGGCCGCGGCGACGGTCTCTTCGGGAGTCTCGCTGGTGGCCGATTCCGGTTCGGCCTCACCGGCGCCATGCGGATGCGACTGGCTCGCCGCGCCCGACGATCCCTCGGCCACGGCTTCGGCCGGGGCCGACCAGGGCGAGGCGGTCGGCCGCTCGGCCGCGCTCTCGCTGGCCGACGGGCGCTCCTCGCGCGAGGTCGGCTCCAGGTCGATGGTCGGCGGTGGCCGTTTCGGCCGCCCGGTGTCGGAGGCCGGTGCAGCGGTGTCGGGTTCATCGACCATGGTGGAAGTTCCCTGGCTGAGGCAAGATTGAGCAGGCCCTCTTACGCCATTCACGATCGTAGCGCACGGGTCAGGCCCTCCAGCATGTCGTTTTCATCCGGATGCGCCGCGATTGTGACCTGGGTGGCGCCGGCCTCGCGCAGCACCTCGGCGACATTGGCCGACAGGCAGCCATGCGGCACCGCCAGCGCCGAGATCTCGATGGCGTCGGCGCGGATGGCTGCCACGAAAGCCGCGGCACTCCGCCGCGAATAATGCAGCACCGCCTCAATCCGGTTGGCTGCGAAGGCCTCGCAGACGTCGCGCGGCAGCGTCGTCACCTGCGCCATCCGGTAGACGGTCTGGGTGGTCACATCGAAGCCGCACTCGGTGAGCTCCGAGGCGAGGTCGCGCGAGATGTCGGCGCCGGCGAGATAGAGCAGGGTAGCCCCGGCGTCGACGCCGCCGCCGTCTGCGATCAGGTCGCGCAACGCCGTCGCATCGGCCGCCGCCGAGATCACCTGCGTGAAGCCGGCGTCGCGTGCCGCTGCCGCGGTCCGGTCGCCGACCGCGAACAGCGGCAGGCGAAGCAAGGCGGACCCTCTGAGCTGCGGCGCCGCCGCGCGTAGCGCGTTCGAAGAGGTCACGATGAGTCCGGCGGCGTCGCGGCCGGCGTCCGGCGGCAGCGCCACCGGCTCGAAGCGCAGCATCGGCGCCAGCAGCACCTCGAAGCCGCGCGCGCGCAAGGCCGCGGCGGTGCGTTCATTGTCGGGGGCGGGACGGGTCACCAGCACCGCCATGTGCTATGCTCCCGTCGAAGACGGATCGGCCGGGCTGCAACGGACGGACGATTGCACCTGGCGACCTCGTGGTGTTAGGCGGTTCTGCGCACTCATAATGACCAAAAGGGTTGAGATTGGGTAACAGAATCGCAAACGCTCGTGCTGGGCATCGAAACCACCTGCGACGAGACCGCCGCGGCGGTGGTGGCGCGTGATTCGGACGGCAAGGGCCAGATCCTCTCCAATGTCGTGCGCTCGCAGACCGACGAGCACGCCATCTATGGCGGCGTGGTTCCCGAGATCGCGGCGCGCGCCCATGTCGACATGCTCGACCATCTCATCGACGCGGCGATGCGCGAAGCCGGCATCGATTACGCCGCGCTCGGCGGCGTCGCGGCGGCCGCCGGGCCCGGCCTGATCGGCGGCGTCATCGTCGGCCTCACCACCGCCAAGGCGATCGCGATGGTGCACGACACGCCGCTGATCGCGGTCAACCATCTCGAGGCGCATGCGCTGACGCCGCGCCTCACCGATGCAATCGACTTCCCCTATTGTCTGTTCCCTGGCCTCCGGCGGCCATACCCAGATCGTCGCGGTCGCTGGCGTCGGCGACTATATCAGGCTCGGCACCACCGTTGACGACGCGATGGGCGAGGCGTTCGACAAGGTGGCGAAGATGCTGGGTCTGCCCTATCCGGGCGGACCTGAAGTCGAGCAGGCCGCGCGCAACGGCGACGGTCAGCGCTTTGCCTTCCCGCGTCCGATGCAGGGCCGCAGCGATGCCAATTTCTCGCTGTCCGGGCTGAAGACGGCCGTGCGCAACGAGATCGGCCGGCTCGACAAAGTGAGCGAGCAGGACATCGCCGACCTCTGCGCCAGCTTCCAGGCCGCGGTGCTGGACTCGACCGCCGACCGCCTGCGCGTCGGCCTCGCTCTGTTCAAGCAGCGTTTTGGCGCGCCGACCGCGCTGGTGGCCGCCGGCGGCGTCGCCGCCAACCAGGCCATTCGCGGCGCGCTCGACGACGTCGCGCAGCAGGCCGGCACCCGCCTGATCATGCCGCCGCCCGCGCTCTGCACCGACAATGGCGCCATGATCGCCTGGGCCGGGCTGGAGCGGCTCGCGCTTGGCATGGTGGACGGCATGGACGCCGCGCCGCGTGCGCGCTGGCTGCTGGATGCCAATGCCAGCGTGCCGGGCAAGTTCGCGAATACGCGCGCGGGGTTTTGAGTTGGCCTCCTCGCTGTCGCACGTTCGGGCGGGCCGCCAGACTGCGCGGTCTC
This sequence comes from Bradyrhizobium oligotrophicum, assembly GCA_050641875.1. Classification (GTDB taxonomy): domain Bacteria; phylum Pseudomonadota; class Alphaproteobacteria; order Rhizobiales; family Xanthobacteraceae; genus Bradyrhizobium; species Bradyrhizobium oligotrophicum_B. The sequence goes on along the minus strand of CP192619.1, from coordinate 2,056,690 downwards.
CTTTCCGCCGCTGCTGCTCCGAAGCCGGTGCGCTCCCCTCCTCCTTGCGGGGAGGGGTCGGCCCCACAAACACTCCCGCTCGTGGCACCCCCTCCCCAGCCCTTCCCCACAAGGGGGAGGGAGCGCAGCGGCATTTGCGGCGCATGACTCGCTTCCAAACCATCAGCATCATCGGGGCCGGTGCGTGGGGCACCGCGCTCGCCGCCGTCGCGGCGCGGGCCGGCCGTGATGTCACGCTCTATGCGCGCGATGCCGACCACGCCGCGCGCATCGCCCACGCGCGCGAAAACCCGCGCCTGCCCGGCATTCCGCTTGCCGCCAGCATCGCCGTCACCGCCGACCTCGCCGATGCCGCCCGCGCCGATGCCGTGCTGATCGTCGTCCCCGCCCAGCATCTGCGCGGCGCCGTCATGCACTTCGCGCCGCTGCTCCGTCCGGGCACGCCGCTCATCGCCTGCGCCAAGGGCATCGAGCACGGCACCCACAAGTTCATGACCGAGGTGATCGCCGAGGCCGCGCCGAACGCGATCCCGGCGATCCTGTCCGGTCCGAGCTTCGCGGACGACGTCGCGCGCGGGCTGCCGACCGCGGTGACGCTCGCCGCACCCGACGAGGCGCTCGCGGCTGATCTCGTCCATGCGCTGGGCTCGCCGACCTTCCGGCCCTATCACTCCACGGACGTGCGCGGCGTCGAGATCGGCGGCGCCGCCAAGAACGTGCTGGCGATCGCCGCCGGCATCGTTGCCGGCCGCAATCTCGGCGCCTCGGCGCTGGCGGCGCTGACCACGCGCGGCTTCGCCGAGCTGGTGCGGCTCGGTCGCGCCTATGGCGCGCGCAGCGAGACGCTGACCGGCCTGTCCGGTCTCGGTGACCTCATCCTCACCTGCGCCGGCCCGCAGTCGCGCAACTTCGCCGCCGGTCTCGCGCTCGGCCGTGGCGAGCCGCTGCCGGCGGGCAAGCTCGCCGAGGGCCAATACACCGCGCCCGTGCTGGTCGAGCTCGCTACCTCGCGCGGCGTCGAGATGCCGGTGGCGCAGGCGGTGGCCGCCATACTCGCCGGCACCGTCACGATCGACGCTGCGATCGCGGCGCTGATGCTGCGCCCGCTCAAGGCGGAGGAGTGAGCGGCGTAGGCGCGGCGGCGCCGGTCGCGCAGCTATCTCCGCCGTCATGCCCGCGCTTGTCGCGGGCATCCACGTCTTGGATAATGCGCCGAGCAGTGAGACGTGGGTGGCCGGGACCTCCAAGCGCTTCGCGCCTTGCCTGGAAGACGAGTGGAAAGAGACGAGCATCATGAACTACTGGCTGGTGAAATCCGAACCCTCGGTATGGTCGTGGGACCAGCAGGTGGAGAAGGGCGCCAAGGGCGAGGCCTGGACCGGCGTGCGCAACTACACGGCGCGGCAGAACCTGGTGGCGATGAAGAAGGGCGACCTCGCCTTCTACTACCATTCCAACGAGGGCAAGGAGATCGTCGGCATCGCCGAGATCATCAAGGAAGCCTATCCTGATCCGACCGACAAGACTGGCAAGTTCGTCTGCGTCGACATCAAGGCGCACAAGTCGTTCAAGACCCCGGTGACGCTCGCCGCGGTCAAGACCGACAAGAAGCTGTCGGAGATGGCGCTGGTGAAGCAGTCGCGGCTGTCGGTGCAGCCGGTGACGCCGGAGGAATGGAAGCACATCTGCAAGCTGGGCGGGGTCTAGGCGGCCTGGTTGGTTGCCTGCCGGTCTTTCAATCTTCGGGCAGACGTGCCTCCGGGATCGAGCCTGATCGAGACCGATCTTGTCGACCACGACGGCGGCAGATTGCTGCAGATGACCTATAGCGGCCTTCCAAACCAGGCGCCGTGTGCCGCACGCGCCCGGGGTTGGATTCACTACCTCGGCCGGTTGGGATCGCGGCTGCGGGCGGCGATCCCGGCCCGGACCAAGGCGCCGCACCGGCCGGCGCCTGATGCCGGATCTGGCAAAACTCGGCCGGTGGCATCGAATCCGGACATGGTTCCGGGACCGGCAGTCGTCCGGCGAAGACCGAGCTCTGGACCGGCATACGCGCCGCACGCCGTCTTCTTTGCCTCGCTCCTGCGTTCTTTCGGCGTCTCCCCCATGATGCTACGTTCAGTTGTGGCAGGGAGCACCTGCTTCCTGCTCCATACCGAACAGGAGACCGACATGTCTGACAGCGTCTACAAAGTCATCGAGCTGATCGGTACCAGCAGCGAATCCTGGGAAAGGGCGGCCACCAACGCCGTCGAGCAGGCGGCGAAGACACTCCGGGACCTGCGCGTCGCAGAAGTGGTCCAGCTCGACATGCAGCTCGACGCGAAGGGGAAGGTGGAAGCCTATCGGGCCAAGCTCAACGTGTCGTTCAAGTTCGAAGGCGCATGAGCCGACCATCGACTTTCGTTGTCGTTCGCCGGCCCACCGGCCGCGGCAAGGTTGAATTTGCCATTCGGCGTCATGCCCCGTCACGAGGGGCATGACAACGTCCCGACATCTCGGTTCGGCTTTCTTGCAAGGGGCGGGCGTGTTCGGCCAGACCTGTGGTACCTGCCGCCTGCATTTTCCTTCGCAGGCGGGCCACGGGCGCGGCCAGCGCCCGGCCTTCCCTGTGCCCTCTGTGTTTCGAGGGCGATGAGTTCAGCATAGCGCGGGCGCATCGTGTCGCGAGGACGTCGCTGTTTGCCCATCCGAGATGCGCGAGAGTGGACGAGATGCCTCCACACGTCATTGCGAGCACTGCGAAGCAATCCAGACTGTCGCCGCGGAGAGACTCTGGATTGCTTCGCTGCGCTCGCAATGACGGACATCTGGATCGGCGCAGCCGTATCGCCTCGATCGAAAAAGAAAGGGGCCCCAGCTTGCGCTGGAGCCCCTCAACGGTCAGGGCATTGCCGGGTATTTGCCCGAACCGAAGTTGTGGACCTGGTCGCGTACGACCGAGTCCCGGGAGAACTCAGTAGTTGTAGGCGCGCTCGCCGTGGTCGGTGATGTCGAGACCCTCGCGCTCCTGCTCGACGGTCGGGCGCAGGCCGATGATCACGTCGACGACCTTGTAGAGGATCGCCGAGCCGACACCCGACCACACCAGCGTGGCGACGACAGCCTTGATCTGCGCCAGCATCTGCGTGGCGAAGTCGTAGGTGCCGGCGTTGTTGCCGGTGATGTTGGTGTAGTCGGTGATGCCGACGCCGCCCAGCGCCGGGTTGACCAGGATGCCGGTGGCCAGGGCGCCGATGATGCCGCCGATGCAGTGCACGCCGAACACGTCGAGCGCGTCGTCATAGCCGAGAGCGTTCTTCACGGTGGAGACGAAGAACAGGCAGACCGGCGAGACGATCAGGCCGAGCACCAGCGCGCCGATCGGGCCAGCATAGCCGGAGGCCGGGGTAACGGCGACGAGACCGGCGACCGCACCCGAGCAGATGCCGAGCAGCGAGGGCTTGCCCTTGACGGCCCATTCGCACAGCAGCCAGGACAGCGCCGCACCGGCGGTGGCGACCATGGTGTTGACGAAGGCCAGCGCGGTGACGCCGTTCGACTCCAGGTTCGAGCCGGCATTGAAGCCGAACCAGCCGACCCACAGCAGCGCGGCGCCGATCATGGTCATGGTCAGCGAGTGCGGAGCCATCAGCTCCTTGCCGTAGCCGGTGCGCTTGCCGATCAGGACCGCGCCGACGAGACCGGCGATGCCGGCGTTGATGTGGACGACCGTGCCGCCTGCGAAGTCGAGGGCGCCAGCGCCGGCGAGCCAGCCGACCGCGCCGGTGACTTCGTCGAGCTTGGCCTGGGCGGCGGTCTTGGCAGCAGCGTCGCCAGCGGCGGCGAGGGCCTTGGCAGCGGCGGCGACATCATCGGGAGCGGCGATGTACCAGACCCAGTGCGCGATCGGGAAGTAGATGAAGGTCACCCAGAGCAGGATGAACAGCATCACCGCCGAGAACTTGATGCGTTCGGCGAAGGCGCCGACGATCAGGGCCGGGGTGATCATCGCGAAGGTCATCTGGAACACGAAGTAGGCCAGCTCCGGGATCACCACGCCGTTCGAGAAGGTCGGAACGGTGGAGTTGGCATCGACGCCGTGCAGGAAGGCCTTGGAGAAGCCGCCGACCCACGAGGTCATGCTGCCGCCGTCGGTGAAGGCCATCGAGTAGCCGTAGAGCGTCCAGATCACGCCGACCATGGCGACGATGGCGAACACCTGGGTCAGGACCGAGGCCATGTTCTTGGTACGGACGAGACCGCCGTAGAACAGCGCGAGGCCGGGGATGGACATCATCAGCACGAGGGCGCTGGACACGAGCATCCAGGCGACGTCGCCCTTGTTCGGAACGGGGGCGGCTGCGGCAGCGGCGGCCGGCGCGTCCTCGGCGAACGCCACATCGGCGAGGCCTGCGACGCAGAGCCCGGCGATGGCGAGCGTGATCCATCCCGCGCTGGTTGGACGTTTGAACGTCATTTTATTCTACTCCGTAAGTGTTCTGGTTTGAGCGCGAAATCAAAGAGCCGCAGCGTCCGCTTCGCCGGTGCGGATGCGCACGGCGTGGTCGAGGCTGATGACGAAGATCTTGCCGTCGCCGATCTGGCCGGTCTTGGCGGCCGAGCTGATCGCATCGATGGTCTTGTCGACCTGGTCGGAGGGGATCGCGACCTCGATCTTGATCTTGGGCAGGAAGCTCACCGCGTATTCGGCGCCGCGGTAGATTTCCGTATGACCTTTCTGACGGCCGTACCCCTTCACTTCCGTCACCGTGAGACCATGAACGCCGATGGCGGTCAGGGCGTCCCGGACTTCTTCGAGCTTGAATGGCTTAATGATCGCCATAACAATTTTCATGGGTCCAATCCCCGCTTGGGCCCGGTACGGACGTTACCGAGCGCTTCCTGTCGACTGAGGTTCACCACGCGGAGAAATCTTCACGACGCGGGCACAGCCGGGAGCGATAGAATCAAATGCCGTGCCAGACGGCTGGTCAGGGCTAACGAGCGGTGAATCCTGACCTTTTCACCCCTCATGGGGGGCATCAACGGCTGCGCCATTCGGTCGCGCTCAAGGAATGGGCAGGCATGCGCAAAAGTTGCGCATGTCAGGCTCAAGACACAATGCTGCTCACCGCGCGGGCAGAATCCCGCGACGCCGAACAGGTCAATTGGCGTCAATTGCTGCAGCTATTGCAGCGCCTCGCCATGCTGGGAGATGTCGAGCCCTTCCAGCTCGTGCTCGCGCGACACCCGCAGCGGCACGAAGGCGCTGACCAGCTTCAGGAGTCCCCAGGTCACGCCGCCCGACCACACCAGGGTGACGGCGACGCCGTAGAGCTGGGCCGCAAGCTGCTTCGGGTTGCCCTCGATCAGCCCGGCTGTGCCGCCGATCGCGGCGGTCGCGAACACGCCGGCCAGCAGCGTGCCGGTGAGGCCGCCGATGCCGTGGACGCCGAACACGTCGAGCGAGATCGTCGTAATTGAAGCGGTGCTTGAGCGAGGTGCAGGCCCAGTAGCAGATGATACCGGCGAGCGCGCCGATCACCAGGCCGTGCCAGGGGGCGACGAAGCCCGATGCGGGCGTGATGGTGCCGAGGCCGGCGACCGCGCCGGAGATCATGCCGAGCACCGAGGGCTTGCGCCGGGTCGACCATTCCAGCGCGCCCCAGGTGACGGCGCCGGCGCAGGCGGCGAGATGCGTGGTCAGGATCGCCATCACCGCATGCGCATTGGCCCCGAGCGCCGAGCCGCCATTGAAGCCGAACCAGCCGACCCACAGCAGGCCGGTGCCGACCACCGCGAGCGACAGGTCGAACGGCGAGAGGTTCTCGCTGCCATAGCCCTGGCGCCGTCCCATCACCAGCGCGGCGACCAATCCCGCGGTGCCGGCGGAGAGATGCACCACGAGACCGCCGGCGAAGTCGACCACGCCGGCCTGCGCAAGAAAGCCGCCGCCCCAGATCCAATGCGCCAGCGGCACATAGACGAAGATGAACCATGCGATGCTGAACAGCAGATAGGCCGAGAACCGCATGCGGTCGGCGACCGAGCCCGCCACCAGCGCCACCGTGATGATCGCAAACGTCATCTGGTAGAGCATGAACAGCGCTTCCGGGATGGTCTTGGCGCCGGGATGCACGCTGTCCATGCCCATGCCGGCGAGGAAGGCGCGGTCGAGCGAGCCGATCCAGGTGCCGTCGCCGACGAAGGTGAGCGAATAGCCGAACGCGACCCACAGGATCGAGATCAGCATGACCGCGGCGAGGCTCTGCGCCATCGTCGCCAGCACGTTCTTCTTGCGCACCATGCCCGAGTAGAACAGCGCCAGACCGGGAATGGTCATCATCAGCACCAGAGCGGTGGCGACGATCATCCAGGCGGTGTCGGCCGGCTCGATCGTGGACGGCGCCGCCGCTGCTGCGGGCGTGGTGAAGGCAATCGCGCCCACTGCAGCCAATGCTGCAGGCGCGCGCAGGCAACGAGACGCGCAGGTCTCCATGACAGTCCCCCCGGCATGTCAGATGTTGGGATCTTGAAGTCCGCCGCGCCGTTGCGGCGGGCGTGCAGCCGTCACGGCTGCTTGACGGGCTTAGAGCGCGTCGGTGTCGGTCTCGCCGGTGCGGATGCGGCGGGCATGATCGATCGGCGTCACGAAGATCTTGCCGTCGCCGATCTGGCCGGTGCGCGCATGCGTGGTGATCACCTCGACCGCCTTGTCGGCCATCTCGGAGTTCACCGCGATCTCGATGCGCAGCTTGGGCAGGAAGTTCACGATATATTCGGCACCCCGGTAGATCTCGGTGTGGCCCTTCTGGCGGCCGTAGCCCTTGACCTCGGTGACGGTCATGCCGTGAACGCCGATCGCGGTGAGGGCCTGGCGCACCTCGTCGAGCTTGAAGGGTTTGATGATCGCGACGACGAGCTTCATGGGCGGGCCTTGGTTTCCTCGGATCGAAGCAGCCTGTTTCGGAGGCAGGCTTGGGATGGCCGTTTTGGCCTGTTCCTAGGCAAATGGCACAAAATCAGCGCAGCGTTAAGCGAAAACGTCAAGGAGTGACCGATATCACTGAACGGAACGCGACATCGCCCGACAGAACTGAAGACGTGTTCCTGCCATCCTCCATTCAAGGACATCCCATGTCGAATCGTTCCTGGTATTACGCGGCGCAAGGCCAGCAACAGGGCCCCATTTCGGAAGACGAACTGCGCGACCTGATCGCCCGGGGTGTCGTCACGGCCGAGACGCTGCTGTGGAGCGACGGCATGGCCGGCTGGGAGAAGGCCGGGCGGATTCCCGGGCTGATGACGGGCGTGCCGAGCATGTCGCCGGCCACGCCGCCCGCCTTCGACGGCGGCGCCGCTGCGTCGGGCGGCGCGCTCTCGGTCAAGCTCGACACCTGGTCGTATCTCGGCTGGACGCTGCTATATGTCGTCGGCCAGTTCCTGATCATCATCACGCCCTGGACCGCCGTCTATCTCTACCGCTACGTGATCGAGCGGATGAGGGTGCCCGGCCGACCGAACCTCACCTTCACCGGCCAGCCGCTCGACATCTGGTACGTCTTCATCGCGATGGGCGTGCTGGCCTATGTCGGCCTGAGCGACCGGCCGATCCTCAACCTGATCTCGTTGGTTGCCCCGGCGTTCCTGGGCTGGATGGTGCTGCGCTGGCTTCTGTCCAACCTGGCCTCGAATGGCGACCGGCTGCCGATCCATTTCGAAGGCAGCCCCGTCGTCTATGCCGGCTGGTACCTGCTGATGATCGTGTCGGGCATCACCGTCATCGGCTGGGCCTGGGTGCTGACCGCCTGGATGCGATGGGTCTGCCGCAACATCCAGGGGACGCGGCGCGAGGTCGTGTTTACCGGCTCGGGCCTGCAGGTGCTGTGGCGCACCTTCGCGTTCGTGCTCGGCTGCTCGGTGATCATTCCGATCCCGTGGCTGCTGCGCTGGTACAGCGCCTGGTACGTGTCGCAATTCGCGGTCGTGCCGCGCACGGCGCAGCCGATGTGATGCGGCTAGGTCCGGCGCTCGCGGATCGATCCCTCCTGCGCGACGGAGGCGACCAGCGTGCCGTCGGGCTTGAAGATCGAGCCGCGGGTGAGACCGCGGCCGCCCTGCGCGCTCGGCGAATCCTGCGCATAAAGCAGCCATTCGTCGGCGCGGAACGGGCGGTGAAACCACATCGCATGATCCAGCGAGGCTGGCATCATGCGCTTGTCGAACAAGGTGCGGCCATAGCGCGCCATGACCGCGTCGAGCAGCGAGAAGTCCGACGCATAGGCCAGCGCGCACATGTGCAGCGCCGGATCATCGGGCAGCTTCGCGGCCGTCCTGATCCAGACGTGGATACGCCCGTCGTCGATCTTCTGGCCGAAATAGCGGCTGAGCTCCACCGGGCGCAACTCGATGGGGCGATCGGATTCGTAGTAGCGGCGGATGAAGTCCGGCATCCGCTGGAAGACCTCCTGGAACATCGGCTGCTTGGAGATCTCCTCCGCCGTCAGCTTCTCCGGCGGCGGCACGTCCGGCATCTTGTCCTGATGGTTGAACGCGCTCTCCTCGTCGCTGTGGAAGGACACCATGATCGAGAAGATCGCGTTGCCGTGCTGGATCGCGGTGACGCGCCGCGTCGCATAGCTCTTGCCGTCGCGCAGACGCTCGACCTGATAGATGATCGGCACCTGCGGGTCGCCCGGCAGGATGAAATAGCAATGCAGCGAATGCGGCAGCCGTCCCTCGACGGTGCGGCACGCCGCCATCATCGCCTGCCCGATCACCTGGCCGCCGAACACGCGCTGCCAGCTCGTCTTCGGGCTGTTGCCGCGGAACAGGTTCACCTCGATCGGCTCGAGATCGAGGATCGAGATCAGGTCGATCAGTCCCTTGGACATGGCGTGGTGCTTTCGCTGGCTCGGCCGGCCGCTCCGGCCCCGTTCTCGCGGGATCAGGCATCCGGAATTGATGGCCTCGGGGGACAGCCCTTGGTTCACGCCCCTGTTTCGCCCAGCTATAATCCTCCCGCAAGAGTAACTGTGAGCAGGGTGCCATGACGACACAGCGAAGCATTGTCATTTGTGGCGGGGCCTTTGCCGGCCTGGCGCTGGCGCTCGCGCTTCGGCAGGGGCTTGGCCCCGAAGTGCCAGTGATCGTGGCCGATCCGGCGCTCGCCAACCGGCCGAGCCGCGATCCGCGCGCCAGCGCCATCGTCGCGGCGTGCCGCAAGCTGTTCGATGCGATCGGGGTCTGGGCGGACGTGGCGCCGCAGGCGCAGCCGATCCTCGACATGGTCATTACCGATTCCAAGCTCGAAGACGCGACCCGCCCGTCGTTCCTGACTTTTGCGGGCCAGGTCGAGGCCGGCGAGCCGTTCGCGCACATGGTCGAGAACCGGCATCTGATCGACGCACTGGTGCGGCATGCGGAAGCCGCAGGCGTCGAGCTCAAGGCGACGCCGGTGACCGGCTTCGTGACGCGGGCCGACGGCATCGCGGTGACTCTGGGCGATGGCAGCCAGTGCGAGGCCAGCCTGCTGGTTGCCGCTGACGGCGCGCGTTCGAAGCTGCGCGAGCGCGCGGGCATCCAGACCCATGGCTGGGATTATGACCAGTCCGGCATCGTCGTGACCGTCGGTCATGAGCGCGACCATGGCGGCCGCGCCGAGGAGCATTTTCTTCCGCCCGGTCCGTTTGCGATCCTGCCGCTGACCGGCAAGCGCTCCTCGCTGGTGTGGACCGAGCGGCGCAAGGAAGCGCAGCGGCTGGTGGCGCTCGGCGCCGACGAATTCCTTGCCGAGCTGGAGAAGCGCGCCGGTCTGCATCTCGGCGAGTTGAAGGTGCTCGACCAGCCGCGCGCGTTTCCGCTGTCCTACTTCGTCGCCCGCTCGTTCATCGCGCCGCGGCTGGCTCTGGTCGGCGACGCCGCCCATGTGATCCACCCCATCGCGGGGCAGGGGCTCAACATGGGGCTGAAGGACGTCGCCGCACTGGCGGAGGTCGTGGTCGATGCGGCAAGAATGGGGATCGATCCGGGGCAGGTCGATGTCCTCGAACGTTACCAGCGCTGGCGCCGCTTCGACACGATGGCGATGGGCGTTGCCACGAACTCGCTGAACTTCCTGTTCTCGAACAAGTCGACGCTGCTGCGGGCCGTGCGCGACATCGGCCTTGGGATCGTCGATCGCGCGCCGCCGTTGAAGGAGCTGTTCATCAGGCAGGCCGCGGGCCTCACCGGGGAGATGCCGCGGCTGTTGAAGGGGGAAGCGTTATAGGAGCTAGCGCGGGCCTGCGGCCGTGATGAAACCGGCGACGGCCTCGACCATGTCGGGGTCGAGCGGACGCTCCGCGTCGTTGTAGGAGGCGAGGTTCTCATCCTCGTTGGCGACGTCGACCAGGACGTGGTTCATCTCCGGCAGCCACAGCGATTTGGCGGCGGGTGCGGCGGCGGCGAGCGCGACCATGTCGAGGCGTGCGATCTGGTGGTCGCGGGCGCCGCCGACGATGAGGATCGGGATCGTGAGCTGCTTCAGCGGATCGATCGGATCCTCGGCGAAGGCGGAGCCGATGCTGGGCTGCATGCTCGGCGCGACCGGCAGCTCGGGCGGCGGCGGGTCCACGATCTGGCCGGCCATGATGGCATCGATCGCCTTGGCGACCGGCTCCATCTTCGCCGCCGGCAGCTTCTTCTCGAGCTGCGCCTTGAGCAGATCGCCCTGCCGCCGCGCCGACGTCGTGAGCAGCACGAGGCGGTCGACCGGGGTGCGGCGGGCAGTGAGGATGGCGACCAGGCCGCCCTCGCTGTGGCCGACCAGAACGATGCGGGCGAATTTGCCGCGCAGGAAGTCGACCAGCGAAGCGGCGTCGTCGACGTAGTCCTTGAAGCGGAAGTCCTCAGGGCGGCCGAATTCCGCCTTCCAGCCGCGCGCGCCGCGCTTGTCGTAGCGCAGGCTGGCGATGCCCTGGGCGGCGAACTGCTCGGCGAGCTTCTTCAAGGTCGCCGGCTTGAGCTGCGGCCCATTGCCGTCCCGGTCCGTCGACCCGGAGCCGGCGATCAGCAGCGCCACCGGAGGGCGCTCGACACCTGCCGGCGTCGTCAAGACGGCGTCGAGTGCGCCGATGCGGACGGCGCTCTCCTCGGCCGAGACCACCGGAGCGAGGGCCATCAGCGCCACGGCGAGCGCACAGCGGATCACGACGGGCCGCATCGGTCAGTCGATCTTCCGCGCTTCCTCGGGCAGCATGATCGGGATGCCGTCGCGGATCGGGTAGGCGAGCTTCGCCGACCGCGAGACCAGCTCCTGCTTCGCCGCGTCGTATTCCAGCGGGCCCTTGGTCATCGGGCAGACCAGGATCTCGAGCAGCTTGGGATCGACGGAATTGGAGGGGCGTTCGAGCGGGGCGTTCATGGCAAGGGTCTCCGGCGGGCGCCTCTGTAGCATAACGTCCGCCCGCTTGTCGTGCTTCAAGGCTTGTACAGGGCGATCCGGATCAGTTCGTCGATGACCGCGTCCAGTTGCCCGGCCGGCAACGGCCGATCCGACAGCGCGTGGCCGAGGAAGGCCCAGTACAGCACCTGGGCGCGTGCGTGCGCGATCGCGGGCGTCAGTCCCTCGGCTTCAAGCAGGCTCTCGACATAGCCCAGCCGGCGCCTGTCGATGGCCTGCACCGCCTGGCGCGCTGCGGGGTCGGATCCGGCCCAGTTGCGCACGGCGCGCTCCAGGGCGAGCTTGACCGTGAACGTGCGCCGGAGGAGCACGGCAATGGCCGGCTGGTCGCCGGCGTTCGCCTCCACGCGGGTGATGATCTGCTCGGCCGCAATCTCCCGCCATTTTTTGAGGAGGGCGGCGTGAAACGCGGCCACATCGGCGAAGTGCCAGTAGAAGCTGCCGCGTGAGACGCCCAAGGCTTTCGCCAGCGGCTCCGCCTTCAGCGCAGGGAAGCCCCGGCTGCCCAGCACCTTCAATCCCTGATTCAGCCAATCGTCGGCCGAGAGCTGATCGGTCATGTCGTCACCATGAGACGACCATACACAACTGTATTGACGACCGCCAGCCTCCCGTGCATGATCCATACATAACTGTATGGAGCTGCACCATGCGTGACATGCTGCTGGTATGCGCGGGAGTGATGGCGATCACCGTCGCCGTGGTCCATGGCGTGCTCGGTGAGACGGCGGTCTTCGCGCGTGCGACCATCTCGCCGGAGCGGCCGCGAACCCTGCTGCGGCTGGTCTGGCAGACCGGTACAGTGGCGTGGATCGGCTGCGGCGTGCTGCTCGCCGCCGCCCCGCGAATGGCGTCGGAGCCGGCGCGGCATTGGACCGTGGTCACGGTCATCGCCGTGTTCGCTTTCGCTGCAGGCGCCAATGCGCTGGCGACGCGCGCGCGGCATTTCGGCTGGATCATGCTCGCCGGCGTGGTCATTCTCGCCATCGCGGGCTACTGACGCGACGAACCCGGTCGACCGCAGCGGCGCCACGTACCCGGCGAGATGGAGGCAGCGCGACGCTCCGTAACCGCCGCGTCGCCTTAACTGCTGTTCGGCCGCACTCCGCTCACCGCGAGGCCACTGCCACGACACATTCGCCAAGAATGGTTCCAACTTAGAAGGAGTCTCTTTGCAGACACGGCGGCGAGCCGCTTAGTTGTTCGTCGTCGCGAACGGGTGCCCGGCGTCGACATCGATCCGGGCGCGCAGCCGTTCTCCGATTTGCTTGTCTGGATAGGAGAGGGGACGGATCGATGTTGGTCGACGTGGTGCGGAAGTTGGTCGTCGTAGGTGGAGGCGTCGGCATGCTGTTGATGGCGGCGCAGGCGCACGCCGAGGGATCGAACGAGATCTGCCTCACCTATGCCAATGGTCAATTCGAGCCCAAGGAGCCGACCGTTCCTGCGGACGCGCCGCTGACCATCCGCGTCAGGAACATGGAGGGCAAGGCCATCGAGTTCGAGAGCGAGACCCTGAAGGTCGAGAAGGTGATCGCGGCCAACAGCGAGGCGGTGCTGAATGTCCGCGCCATGAAGTCCGGGCGTTACGAGTTCTACAACGACTTCAACGAAAAGGCCCGCGGCTTCGTCAACGTCCAATAGGTCCAGATCCCATGCTCGCCGCCCTGATCATCGTCTTCCGCGAAGTGTTCGAAGCCGGCCTGATCGTCGGCATCGTGCTTGCCGTCACCAGCGCGGTCCCGCATCGCCTGCGCTGGATCGGCGCGGGGCTGTTTGCCGGCCTGGTCGGTGCCTGCATTGTTGCGGCGTTCGCGGGAACGCTGACCCAGCTCTTCGAAGGCATGGGGCAGGAATTGTTCAATGCGGCGATCCTGTCGGCTGCCGTGATCATGCTGACCTGGCACAATGTCTGGATGGCCCGGCACGGCCGCGAGATGAGCAACGAGCTGCGGACGATGGGCCAAGCGGTGGCCGAAGGCGCCAAGCCGCTGGTTGCGCTGGCGACAGTGATCGCCATCGCCGTGTTGCGCGAGGGCAGCGAGGTCGCGCTGTTTCTCTATGGCGTGGCGGCCTCCGGTGATGGCGGCGGGCAGGCGCTCCTCGGCGGCGGCGTCCTCGGCCTGCTGCTCGGCGTCGCCGTCTGTCTCGCGACCTATCTCGGTCTGATGCGCATCCCGCCGCGCGCGCTGTTCAAGACCACCACCGTGCTGATCACCCTGTTGTCGGCGGGAATGGCCGCGCAGGCGGTGTTCTTTCTTGCCCGCGCCAACTGGCTGACGTCGTTCGACCAGGTGGTGTGGGATTCGAGTGCGGTTCTGCCCGAGCGCGGCGTCGCCGGGCGAACGCTCAAGGCGCTGATCGGCTATACGGATCAGCCTACAGCGATGCAGCTCGCGGTTTACATCGGGGTGATCGTCGCCACCATCGCTCTGATGCGCCTGACGGCGGCTCCGCCAGCGCCGCGTGCGGCTCCCGCCGAGTGATCATTGCAGCGGCGGATCGCCTGAGGTCCGCTTCTTGGCGAGGTCCATCTCGGTCACGGCGATGAGGATTTCGGCGCGGGTCTTCAGGTCCGGCGCCTCGAGCATCGCCTGCTTCTCCGCCGGACCGTAGGGCGACATCATCGCCAGCGCGTTCACGAGCGCTTCGTTCGGCGCGGCTTCGATGCCGGCCCAGTCGACCTTGAGATTGTTGGCCTTGAGGAAGTCGGTGAGCACCGCGAGCAGCGCCTCGCGGTCCACCGCGTCTTCACCCTTGCGCGCCGTGAAATCATCGACGAACGGGAAATAATCGACTTTGCACTGCCGATAGGGCGTGAGCACCGTCATTTCCTCGATCACCTTGAAGCGGGACACGCCGGTGAGTTCGAGGATGTAGCGGCCGTCGCCGGACTCGGCGAGCTGCGTGATCCGGCCGACGCAGCCGACCTTGAACAGCACCGGGCGCTCCTCGCTGGAGGAATGCGTGACGTCGGGCTGGATCATGCCGATGATCCGATGGCCGTCACGAAGCGCATCGTCCACCATCGCGAGATAACGCGGCTCGAAGATGTTGAGCGGCATTTGGCCGCGCGGCAGCAGCAAGGCTCCCGCCAACGGAAACACCGGAACGATCTCCGGCAGCTCGCCGGGACCGCGATATTCGGCATTGATCGGCATGCGATACCTCGTGTCCGCTGGAACGAGCGCGCGTCCCGTCCAGCCGGGTTACGAAAACAGGATCGTCGACAGCCGCTTGCGGCCCTCGATGGTGGCCTCGTCGGCGACGCCCCAGGCTTCGAAGAACTGCACGAGCTGCTTGCGCGCGCCGTCCTCGTTCCATTTGCGGTCACGCTTCACGATCTCGAGCAACTGGTCGGTGGCTTCCTTCCGCTTGCCCGCGGCGTTCAGCGCGGTCGCCAGGTCGAAACGCGCCTGGTGGTCGAGCGGATTGGCGGCGACCTTCTGTTCGAGCTCGCCGACCGGGCCGAGCGACTGGGCCTGCTCGGCCAGATCGATCGCAGCCTGCACGGCTGAGACCGCCGAATCGCTGCGCTTGGAGTCCGGGACCATCGCAAGCGTCTGCTTGGCTTCGTCGATCGCGCCGAGCTCGACCTGGCACTTCGCAAGCCCGGCGATCGCCGGGATGTTGGCGGCATCGACCGCGAGTACCTCGGCATAGATCTCGGCAGCGCCGGCCGCATCGCCCTCGGCCAGCACGGCTTCGGCTTCCTTGAGGATTTCAGCGATGTCGGGCTCGCCGACGCCGGGAACGCCTTTGGTGATCTTTTCGATGAAGGCGGCGACCTGGCTCTCGGGCACGGCACCCATGAAGCCGTCGGCGGGCCGCCCGCCGACGAACGCGATCACGGCCGGTATCGACTGGATGCCCATCTGGCCGGGGATGGCCGGATGCTCGTCGATATTCATCTTGACCAGCTTGACCTTGCCCTTGGCGGCCTTGACGGCCTTTTCCAGGATGGGCGTCAGCTGCTTGCACGGTCCGCACCACGGCGCCCAGAAGTCGATGAGGACCGGCTGCCGCTTCGATTCCTCGATGACGTCCTTCACGAAGCTCTGCGTCGTGGTGTCCTTGATCAGATCCGGCACCTGCGGCGCCGCTCCGCCGCCCTGCTCAACAATGGTCACGGGGTCCCTCGTCCGAAAAAATTCCGATGGACGGCGACCGGGAACCGGCCGCCGCCGCGCCTCAATACACGTTTTCTTTCACTTTAAGTGGCGGTCCGGCTGGAAATTTCAATCAGCGCCGACCGCTGCCCTGAAGCAGGGAGGTTTTGGCCGGTTCGGCCGGTCCCGGCAGCTAAAATTTGAACGTCGCCGGCATACGAAACCTGTCGCAGACCTGTTGCATTCGTCCGCGGCATTTGGCATAGGTCTGCCCGTCGCTGGCGGCCACGCCGCCAAGGCGTCACGGATGCGGGTGTAGCTCAGTGGTAGAGCACGACCTTGCCAAGGTCGGGGTCGAGGGTTCGAACCCCTTCGCCCGCTCCAAAAATTCCGCTCCGCGTTTCCACGTCTCACGTCTCACGTCTCACGTCTCACGTCTCATCATTTGCGCGGCGGGGATTTGTCCCAGGCCGCGAGTGCGTCGGCGAACACCCGATCCCCGCTTGGACCTTTGCCGATTGCGAGGATGCCCCGGCGCTGGTTCGCATAGACGACCGGGATGTCGAACCATTCGCGCCGCGCGAGAAGCTCCTCGTTGCGTGTGCGATCGGCCTCGACGTTGGACAAGCCGACGAGGAACGAACCTTCGGTGATCTTGACGGAGAGCCCGGCGAGCGGCGTCCCGCGCGACTTCTCATCCGTCTTCATCAGCATTCCCGGCACGTTGCTGACGCCGCCACCGACGAAATCGGCGGCGGGCCTGAAGGTGAGCTCGGCGACATGGCTGGCCGGCAGGCTGGGATCGTCGTTGCGGCGCAGCTGCAGGCTGACCTTCAGCTTGCGCTCGGGAATGTCGATCTCGCCACGGATTACGGGCGTGGGCAGTCCTGATTTTGCATTCTTGACCGTCTCCGTCCGCCAGGTCACCGAGCCGGAATACCGCTTGCCGTTGGGGTTGGAGAGATCCTCGTCATACAGCACCGCCAGTCCGGGCGTCCGCGCATCCGGCGCGTCGGATGATGCGGTCGGGCTCGGAGGGGAGCGCCGCTCCGGGCCGCGGCAGTGCCAGCGGGCAGTGCCGGCTTCGCCGCAGCGGCGCTCAGTTGAGCGCTGCCGTCGATCGACGTGAACATCACGAGCGGCCGCTGCGCTCCGCTGGTGGCGCGCTCCACCGCAGCGTTGGTCTGGTTGAAGATATCGATCAGGCGTTGGCCCGGCTGCTGGAACGCCTCTGCGAGGGCAACGGCGAACACCCCGTGACCGTCCGGGCCGCGCTGCCCGGCCGCTCCGGCCTGTGCGGCAAAGGAGATCACGGTCCGTGCGGACACGTCGACCGGGACGAGGCCGGCGGCAAGACCGGCGATGCCGCGCCCGGCGAACGGATTGGAGCGGAAGGCGTCGAGAATGATCACGTTCTGCCGCGGGCTCGATCCGCCCAGCTCGCGCAGAATCGGAGTCAGGTCGCGCAGCTCGGTGTCGAGATCCGCAGCCGTCGCCGGCGCCGCGTCGACCGGGACGAGATAATCGGTGCCGCCCAGGTTGAGTCCGTAGCCGGCGTAATAGATCAGTGCGACGTCGGCGTCGGCGACCCGGCCCTTGAACTCGGCAAGCGCGCGATCGAAGCCGCGTCGGTCGAGGTCGATCTGCGCAGCACCGCCGCTCAGGGTGAAGCCGAGCCGCGACAGGCTGTCGGCGATCAGCCGGGCATCCGCCGCCGGCTCGTCCAGCAGTGGCGCGCGCTCGTGAATGGAGTTGCCGATCACCAGCGCCACGCGCTTGTCGGCGGCAGCGGGCCCCATAGTGATCAGGATCACGCCGACCCAAAGGATGATTGCAGACAGCAGCGGTCCAGCTCGGCCGATCACCCGACGCATGCCAACGATCTCCTGTCATCCGATCTGCGTGTTCGCGCGATCATTTTACCGCATTTCGAACAAAACAGGAACAAGAATTGTGGCAGGAAAGACAAATTGCCGCCGGCTGTCGGCGGCCTAGACGACCACCGGCGTGCGCACCCGGCCGGCATCGCCGAACACGCGGAGATAACGGGCGATCTCGGCGGGGTCGCCGGTCGCCTTCTCCGGGTTGTCGGACAATTTCACGGCGGGATGGCCGTCCACCGACGTCACCTTGCAGACCAGCGAGATCGGATCGAGGTCGACCGAGCCGTCCGGCGAGCAGCCGACGAAATCGTTGGTCAGGTTGGTGCCCCAGCCGAACGACAGCCGCACCTGGTCGGAGAAGCGATGATGGATCTGCTCGATCGATTCGACGTCCATCGCGTCGGAGAACACCAGCAGCTTCTGCTTGGGATCGCGTCCCTTCGATTTCCACCAGGCGATGATCTCCTCGCCGGCCTGGATCGGCGGCGCACTGTCGGGCCGGAAGCCGGTCCAGTCGGCGACCCAGTCCGGCGCGTCGCGCAGGAAGGGCTTGGTGCCGAATGCGTCGGGCAGCGCGATCAGGAGGTTGCCGGCATAGGTCTGCCGCCACTGGTCGAGAATGCGATAGGGAGCGAAGCGCAACTCGTCATCGTCCTTGGCAAGCGCGGCCGCGACCATCGGCAGCTCATGCGCGTTGGTGCCGATGGCTTCGAGATCATTGTCCATCGCCAGCAGCACGTTCGAGGTGCCGGTGAACGACGAACCCAGGCCCTCCTTGACGGCCTCGACGCACCAGCGCTGCCACAGGAAGCCGTGACGGCGGCGCGTGCCGAAATCCGACAGCCGCAGCCCCTCCAGCTTGCGCAGCCGCTCCACCTTGGCCCACAGCTTGGCCTTGGCGCGGGCGAACAGCACGTCGAGCGCGAACCGGCCCTGACCCTTCATGGCCTGCCGTGAGCGCAGCTCGTTGACGATCGCGAGCGCCGGGATCTCCCACATCGTGGTGTGGGTCCAGGGCCCGTGGAAATGCAGCTCGTACTGGCCCTCGGACTTGCGCAGCTCGTATTCGGGCAGACGGAAGGTGGCGAGCCAGGCGATGAACTCCGGCGAGAACATATGGGTCTTGCCGTAGAACGTGTTGCCGGCCAGCCAGATCAGCTCCTTCTTGGAGAAGCGGATGGTGCGGGCGTGATCGAGCTGGGCGCGCAATTCGCCTTCGTCGATGACGTCGCCGAGCCGCACCCGCCGGGTCCGGTTGATGACCGAGAAAGTCACCTGCTGATTCGGGTAGAACTCCCGAATCATCTGCAGCATCAACAGCTTGTAAAAATCGGTGTCGAGCAGGCTGCGCACGATGGGATCGAGCCGCCAGCCGTGATTGTAGGTCCTGCTCGCGATGTCTGTGACTGTCATGTGATCGTTCTACAGCGCTGGCCGCAAACCCGCCACTGGGCTTGTCGCGGGAGGCCCTGATGGCGCGGCGGTATGCTCTCGGGGCTCGTGCTATTTGCGCGCCAGGAGCGGCACGCCGGGATCGAACGCCAGCACCGCTTCGGCCCATTTGGCGACGCGGAGCACGTGGAGGTCGTTGCGATAGGGGCCGGCGATCTGCACGCCCAGCGGCAGGCCGTTGTCGCCGAACCCGGCCGGCAGGGAGACCGCCGGCGCTCCGACGAAGGTCCAGGGCGCGCAATATTCGGCATCGCCGGTCCAATCGAGGCCGCGCGGCGCTTCGCCGAAGGCCGGCAAGGTAAGCACCGCATCGAACCCGTCGAGCTCGGCTGCGAGGGCCTTCTGCCGGTGGGCCTGGGCCGCCTTGGCGGCGAGATATTCCATGGCGGTCTTGTCTCGGCCGCTCTCGACATGGTCCTTCATGACCGCGCTGACGCGATCCGGATAGCGCGCGATCAGATCGGAGAAGATCGTGGTCGCCTCGCTGAGCATGATGGTGGTGACCGCCTTCCCGTTCACCGTATCGAGCTCTCTCAGTTCGATCTCGGTGATAGCTGCGCCGGCGCTGCGCAACGTGTCGACGACCGACTCGAACACTGCCTTCTCGTCCGCCTCCGCGCGCTCCCATTTGGCGAAGCGTACCACCGCGAGCCGCGGCCTGGAGAGCGGCGCGACGCCCTGGTCGATGTCAACGGTAAAGCCCGGCAGCGGCCGGCCATGGCGATCATCGGCGCTGGTGCCGGCCAACAGAGAGAGGGCCAAGGCCACGTCGTCGACGCGGCGGGCGAAAAAGCCGACATGGTCGAGCGACGGGCTGAGCGGATGCACGCCGACGCGGGGAATCGCGCCGAAGCTCGGCTTGAAGCCGACGACACCGTTGAACGCCGCCGGACGGATCACCGAGCCGAGCGTCTGCGTGCCGAGCGCCAGCGGGACCAGACCCGCTGCGACGGCTGCGGCTGATCCGGACGATGAGCCGCCTGGCGTATGCTCGGGGTTCCATGGATTGACAGTCGGACCGGGATGACGCCAGGCGAATTCGGTGGAGACCGTCTTGCCGAAGATGGTCGCGCCGAGATTGCGCAGCCGCTCGACCACCCAGGCGTCCGCATCCGGCACGTGATCGCGATAGATCTGCGAGCCGTTGGTGGTCGGCATGTCCGAGGTGGCGATGATGTCCTTGATGGCGACGGGAATTCCGCCCAGCGGTCCGGCTTTCGCCGTGACGTCCCGCGGCAGATATTCGAACGCCTTCAACTGCGGCTCGATCGCCCGTGCCCTCGTCAGACATTCTTCACCATAGCCCGCCGCCGCGGCGGGGTCGGCAGCGAATTGGCGCAGCAGCTCGAGAACGCCTGCACCGGCCTTCGGCGTCTGAAGTTCGGACTGTCGCGACATCGGGGCATCCTCTTCGGCACGAGTTTTGTTCGGCACGAGTCTTGGACGTTCTCGCACGGCCCGCGCCCGCTCGTGCCGCCGCAGACTAGCGACTGACGATGCGCACGCCAGTCGCGCCTGCGATCAGTGCGTATGAATACAGCGCATGGCCGTTCTTGCCGCCGGCGCGAAAGGGATCGATGCGTTGCAAGAGCGCGCACATTGAGCAAGCATTTGGCATGCTTTGAGTGCAGAGGCGGCTCCTGAGTGCCGCGCAAACTTCGCCGCAATCCGCTTCTCACCCGCTCAGGATGTGCTACCATTTTCGCGCAGGACCACTCGACGTGGCCGGCCAAAGGACGTCCTCAGATACGTTCCGACAAATAGACGCAGCCAGACGAGCTGCCTCATGGGAGTGAAGCGATGACATCGGCTTTCCACCGAAGCGTTCTTGCGCTTGCAACAATCGGTCTTCTCGCCGGCACCAGCATTGCCGGCGCGCAGCAGAAACCCGACGCGGGTAAGCCGCTCAAGAAGTACGAATCGGGCACCAAGGAATTCTGGACGCATCCGCCGGACGACTGGTTCCTCGGCGACGAGACGGAGGCGCAGAAGGGGCTGGCGCCGCCGTCCGGTCCGCCGACCGGCGCGTCGGACGCGGAACTCGCCAAGGTCGTCAAGCAGGTGAAGCTGCCGGACGGTTTCAAGATGGAAGTCTGGGCGTCGGGCGTGCTGGCTGCGCGACAGATGGCCTGGGGCGACAAGGGCACGCTGTTCGTCGGCTCATTCGGGCTCGGCAACGTCTATGCGATCAGCGACAAGGGCGGCAAGCGCGAGGTCAAGACGGTCCTCAAGGGCTTGAACATGCCGACCGGCCTCGCCTTCCAGGACGGCAATCTCTACGTCATCGCCGTCGACAAGCTGATCAAATATGAGAATGCCGAGGCCAATCTCGACAATCTCGGCCAGGGCAAGGTCGTCTATGACGACATGCCGTCCTATGCGGCGCATGGCTGGAAATACATCGCGGTCGACAAGGACGGCTGGTTCTATATTCCGTTCGGACCGCCCTTCAACATCGGCATTCCGCCGACATCGGTGTCGCAGATCCGCCGCGTCGATCCGCGCACCGGCAATGCCGAGATCTATGCGCTCGGCGTGCGCAACAGCGTCGGCGGCGACGTCGATCCGCGCACCGGCAAATACTGGTTCACGGAGAATGCGCGCGACTGGGTCAGCGACGATCTGCCGAGCGACAAACTCAACATGATCTCGAAGCTCGGCGAGCATTTCGGCTATCCCTATTGCCACCAGGGCGACCTGCCGGATCCGAAGTTCGCGATGGGCCACAAATGCTCGGAGTTCACGCCTCCGGTGCTGAACCTCGGGGCTCACGTGGCGCCGCTCGGCATGAAGTTCTATACCGGCGACCAGTTCCCGGCGGAGTACAAGAACAACATCCTGATCGCCGAGCACGGCTCCTGGAACCGGCACAAGTACCAGGGCGCCCGGATCATGCGCGTCATCGTCGGTCCCGACGGCAAGGACGCCAAGCAGGAGGTGTTCGCTTCCGGCTTCATCGAGGGCGACCAGGGCTATCTCGGCCGTCCCGACGACATCATCCTCGCCAAGGACGGTTCGATCCTGGTGGCGGACGACTGGGCCGGCGCGATCTATCGCATCAGCTACGAGAAGAAGTGATCTCGTTGTGAAAGCGGGGCTGCGCGCTGCCTTATGGCGGCCGCAGCCCCAACTATTTTGAATGTCGCGCGTTGACCGGGGGCGACGTACCGCCCATCGACCGAAGTCCGGTCCGCGCGCCAAAGCAATGATGGGAGCAAGAACCCCCGCGATGAATCCAGGGACCTCCAGAATGCGCCAGGTGTTGGCGGCCGCGCTGACGCTGATGCTCATGGTTGCGGCGAGTCCGGCCTCCGCGGCCGATCTCGAGGCAGGCAAGGCCAAGGCCGAGCTCTGCGCCGGCTGTCACGGCGAGAACGGCATCTCGCAGACCGAGAACATTCCCTCGCTCGCCGGCCAGCAGGATCAGTTCATCCAATGGCAGCTCGTGTTCTTCCGCGCCGGCACGCGCAAGAACGAGGCGATGAAGCCGATCGTCGATCAACTGAGCAACGAGGACATCCGCAATCTCGGCGCCTATTTCGCCTCGCTGCAGCCGGCCAAGGCGCCGCCGGATAATGATCCGGATATGTCGGCCAAAGGCGCGCAAGCCGCCGCCGGCCGCCGCTGTGCCTCATGTCATCTCGACAGCTATGCCGGCACCAAGGGCGTGGCGCGGCTCGCCGGCCAGCGCGAGGAATATCTCGTCAAGGCGCTGCACGACTACAAGAGCGGCCAGCGCGTCGGCGGGAGCCAGGCCGCGATGACGGACGTCGCCTATCCCTTGAGTGCCGAGGAGATCACGGCGCTGGCGCACTATCTGGCGCATTTGTAGTCGGCTCGACAACCGCCGTCGTCCCGGCTCGAGGTCGGGACGACGGCGGTTGTGAGGTGTGACGTGTTGTTCGACCATGCAGGGCCATCGCCGGAACGGCCGTGCTCATTTCCCCCGCTGCGCCTCGTACGCCTTAAGCTGCGTGTACGCGATGCGCAGCCGCGGCACCGGGACCTTGGCGGCATCGGCGCGGGCCACGAGATCGCCGATGACGTGATCCGCCTCGACCGGCAGGCCGGCGCGGAGATCGCGGAACATCGAGGCGGTCATCGGTGATCCCTCCGCCGTGAGCATGCCGGAGACGCGCTGGAAGAAGGCGCCGGCCGGCGGGTAGCCGGCGGCCGCAGCGGTGGCGCTGCATTCATCGAGCATGCCGAGCAGGAAATCCTTGCCGCCCGGCGCGGTCAGGATCACGCCGACCGGCCCGCGCATCAAGGTGGTCGACGCGGCGAGCGAGGACAGGAACACCCACTTCTCCCACATGTCCTGCATGATGTGCTCGCTGGCCGACGCGTTGAAATTGCCGCGTTGGAAAATCTCGAAGATCGCGCGGACGCGCTCCGACGATCCGCCGTCGCGCTCGCCGAAGCTCAGCGACTGCATCGGCTGCAGCTGCACCACCTCGCGCTGCTCGTTCAAGGTCGCGGCGATGGCGCAGAGTCCGCCGAGCACGCGTGCGCGCCCGAACCTGGCGTCGAGCACGTCGAGGTGCTTCATGCCGTTCAGCATCGGAATGATCGCGGTGTCAGGTCCCACCGCCGGTGCAAACGAGTCGATCGCGTCGTCGAGATCAAAGGCCTTGCAGCTCAGCAGCACGACGTCGAAGGGCTGCTTCAAACCGTCCGCCTGCACCGTTGGCGGATTGGGGAGGGTGACGTCACCGGTCGGACTGCGGATCACGAGGCCGGCACTGGCGAGTTCAGCCGCGCGGCGCGGGCGGACCAGGAAGGTGACATCAGCGCCGGTCTGCAGCAGCCGGCCGCCGAAATAGCCACCGATGGCGCCGGCGCCGACGACGAGAATACGCATGGGGGTCTCTCCGTTAGCAAGGCTGCATCATGAAGAAGCGCGCGGCGAATGACGAGTGGCGAATGGGGATGGCCACCATTCGCTACTCGCCACTCCCTGTTCGCCTCCTACCACTTCTCGCCAAACGGCCGGATCTCCATTTCGAAGGTCCAGGCGCTCTTCGGCTGCTGGTAGAGCTGCCAATAGGCGCCGGCAACCGAGGACGGTGGCATCAGCAGGTCCGGATTGTCCAGCGCCTCCTGGCCCCAGAGCTGGGCGCGGCGCTCGCGCACCCAGGCGGTATCGACGCCGGAATCGATGATCAGGTGGGCGACATGGATGTTCTGCGGCATCAGCTCGCGCGCCATCGATTGCGCCACCGCGCGCAGCCCGAACTTGGCCGAAGCGAAGGCCGCGAAGCCGGCGCCACCGCGCAGCGACGCGGTCGCGCCGGTGAAGAAGATCTTGCCGCCGCCACGCGGCAGCATCAGCCGGGCGGCCTCGCGCCCGGTGACGAAGCCTGCCCAGCACGCCATCTCCCAGACCTTGCGGAACACCCGGTCCGTCGTCTCGAGGATCGGGAAGTTGACGTTGGCGCCGACATTGAAGATCACGACCTCGAGCGGCGCATGCTTGTCGGCGTCGTTGAGGAAGGCGGTGGTCTCGTCCTCCTTGCGGGCATCGAGCGAGCGCGCAACGATCCGGCCGCCGGCGGCCTCGACCTCAGCGACCAGCGGCGCCAGCTTGTCGCCGTTGCGGCGGCCGGCGAACACCGTGAATCCTTCGGATGCGAACTTCTTGACGATCTCGGCGCCGATGTAGTCGCCGGCCCCGACGACCGCGACGGTGGCGTTGCGTTGTTGCATGCTTGGTCTCCGTTCTTGCCCGAACGACGTTGCGAGGCGCGGAGCGACGAGGCAATCCGGCCTTGTGTAGCGGCTCCGGATCGCGGCGCTGCGCTCGCGATGACGGCAATCACCTGCCCAGGATATATTCCTCGACGTCGCGCAACTGCTCCTTGCCGAAGAACATCTCGTTGCCGACGAAGAAAGTGGGCGAACCGAATGCGCCGCGCTCGACGGCGCGCTGGGTGTTCTCCACGAGCTTCGCCTTGACCTCGGGCTCCTGGGCGCGGGCGAACAGCCTGGCCCCGTCGAGTCCGGAGGATGTGATCGCAGCGATCGCGATCTCGGCATCGTCCATCTTCTTCGGCTCGCGCCACATGTGGTGGAACGCCGCGTCGACATAGGCCTCGAACACGCCCTCGAGCTGGGCCGCGACGGCCGCGCGCATCAGGTTCAGCGTGTTCACCGGGAAGTACGGATTCCAGACCCAGGGCTGCACATGGTAGCGCTTGATGAAACGCTGCGTCTCGACCTCGTGGAACTCGCGCTTGTTCCTGATGCCGGCGAGCGACTCGGCGGGCGACTTGTTGTTGGTCGCCTTGAAGATGCCGCCGAGCAGCACCGGGACATAGTAGAACTGGACGCCGATCCGCTGCACGATCGCCGGGATCGCCTCATGGCTCAGATAGGCGTTGGGACTGCCGAAGTCGAACATGAATTCTGGCGCAGGACGGCTCATGGGCGGTCTCCTCGGTTTTTCGCATTGTGGTCCGGCGCAGCAGGTCCGTCCAGGGTTTTATGACGGCCATCATATTCCAGCGGCCGGAAGACGCCGGTGGTGCATCAGATCATCCTGCGCACCGTGCGCTTGCGCCAGACCAGCAGATAATAGCTCATCTGCAGCAGCATCATCGCGGCGAAGGTGATGGGATAGGCGAGCCAGACGCCGTCGAGCCCGATGCTGCGGCTGAGCCAGGTGGCGGCGGGCACTTCGATCGCGGCGATCGCAAACGCCGAGATCGCCAGCGGCATCCACACCGTCCCGGAGGCGCGCATCGCCGACGAGAACGTGATGGACATGCCGAACAGCACGGAACTCCACAGCACGATGTGCAGCGAGTGTTGCGCCACCTCGATGACGGCCGGGTCAGTGATGAAGAAACCCATCAGCACCCGTGAGAACAGATAGCCGATCGCGACCAGGCCGCCGGTCAGCACGACGTTCATCTCGATGCCCGTGCGCACGATGTCGCCGATCTGCCCGGCCTGGCCGCGACCGATCGCCTGGGCGCCGAAGATCGAGACCGAAATCGCGATCGACAGCGCCGGAAACTGCACATAGCCGAGCACCTGGTTGACCGCGCCATAGGCCGCCGTCGCGTCCGAGCCGAAGCCGTTGACGAGGCCGATCAGCACCATCTCGGCCAAGGACATCACGATCATGCCGATCGCGGCGGGGATGCCGAGCCGCAGCACCGCCCGCAGCAGTTTCGCATCCGGCAGCATGCCCCGCAGGAAGGCCGTATCGATCGCCAGCGGGTGCTTGCGCCGGCGCAGATGGACATGGAGCCAAGCCAGCGTCGTCAGCGTCGAGATCGCCGAGGCCCAGGCCGCACTGGCGACGCCGAGCACGGGCGCGCCGAGCCAGCCGCGGATGAACATCGGGGTCAGCACCAGCCCGAGCGTGGTCGATGCGGCGAGCGAGGCCAGCGGCGTCACGGTGTCGCCGACGCCGCGCATCTGTGACGACAGAAGGATGTAGGCGAAGGTGAGCGGCATCGTGATCATCATGATGCGGGCATAGCCTGCGGCTGCATCGAGGATGTTGGCGGGCGTGGCGAGCGCGGTCAGCAATTCGCGGCTGAACACGCCGCCCAGCACCGCGATCAGGCCGCCGAGCAGTAGCGCGATGGTCAGCGTCGTGCCGGCGATCTGCTTCACCTTGGCGGGCTCGCCGGCGCCCCAGGCCTGTCCGATCAGAACGCCGGCGCCGGAGCCGAGGCCCATGACGAAGGAGACGAAGAAGAACATCGCCGGGAAGAACACCGAGACCGCGGCGAGCGCATCGACGCCGATCATCTGGCCGAGATAGACATTGTTGATGGTGCCGAACAGCGATTGCAGGATGTTGCTCAGCATCATCGGGACGACGAACATCAGGAACGGCTTGCGCAGCGAGGCGGTTGGCGGCGACACGGCATGGTTCTCCGTCGACCGCTCTTATTTCAAGGCACGGTCGCGTTGCGAGGAATGGAAGCGAGAGCCGCCGCGAACGGCCGCTCTCGTTGGCTCTTGAGATCAGTCGATCTCACGCGGCGCGATGGCGATGCGCGAGCGCCACGGCATGGTCGCGGATGTCCGCCGGCCAGTCCGCGATCAATGCGGCGAAGCGGCCGAGATCGCCGGCGAACAGCGCCCGCGACGCCTCCTCGAATTGCGGCAGGTTGCTGCCGATCCCCGACATGAAGTGATAGGCCGCGTCGCGCGCCTCGCGGGCGCGGTCGGTGTCGCCGCTGGCGCGCCGGGCCTCGTGAACCAGCTTGCGCAGCGCCACCGAGGCGCCGCCCGGCTGCGCGTTGAGCCATTCCCAATGCTGCGGCAGCAAGGTGACCTCGCGAGCCACGACCCCGAGCTTCGGCCGGCCGCGGCCGCGCGGCCCGCTCGGCGGCTGGTCTGCGGCCGTGCCGGCGTCGACCGGCAGGCGCGCCAGGATTTCCCGGTCGCTGCCGCGCAGATCGATGTCGATCGGCTGCCCGGTGCGGTCGTTGAAGATCACGATCGGCTCGGGGTTCGGCGCGGCGTGTTTCAGCACCAGCGCCACCTTGGGCAGGGGCCCGGCGGCGACCCGGGTCTGGCCGGCAAATGCGGTGAAAGTGTCCATGGCTTGGTTCCTGCGATGCGCCTAATAAGACCCGGGTGAAATTAATGTCAATATTACCCGGATAATTATTGCGGCCGTTCCGAGCGCCGAGGACGCCTCGCCGAACCCGTCCCGTCCTGCTACGGAACGGCGCCCGCCACTCGATCCGTCCCTGGGAACCCCATGCTCACCGTTCACCACCTCAACAATTCCCGCTCGCAACGCGTGCTCTGGCTGCTCGAGGAGCTTGGCGTGCCCTATGAGATCATTCGCTACGAGCGCCAGCCGGACATGCGCGCGCCGAAGGAGCTGCGCGCCATCCATCCGCTCGGCAAGTCGCCCGTCATCACCGACGACGGCAACACGGTCGCGGAGTCCGGCGCGATCGTCGAATATCTGGTCGAGACCTATGGCAATGGCCGCCTGATCCCGCCGCCGAAGACGCCGGAGCGGCTGCGCTATTCGTATTGGCTGCACTATGCCGAGGGCTCGGCGATGCCGCTGCTGCTGCTGAAGCTATTGTTCAACATCATGCCGAAGCGTGCGCCGGCGCTGCTGCGTCCGCTCGTGCGCAAGGTGTCGAACCAGGCCTTGACCACGCTGGTCAATCCGCAGCTGAAGCAGCACATGGCGTTCTGGGAAAGCGAGCTGCACAAGAGCGAGTGGTTTGCCGGCGATTCGTTCACCGCGGCCGACATCCAGATGAGCTTCCCGCTGCAGGCGGCGGCATCGCGCGGCGGCCTGGAGCACGGCCATCCGCGGGCGATGGATTTCCTCGCGCGCATCGAGGCACGGCCGGCCTACAAGATCGCACTGGAGAAGGGCGGCCCCTACGAGGTCGGCCGCTGAGCCCCGGCTCTATTTCGATTGCGCGGCGGTCGCTCCGGTCGCCGCGATCACCTCGCGCACCAGACGCGCGACACCTTTGATGTCGCCGTCCGGGTCGACGGAATCGCCGAGCCGGGCCACCACCATGCGCTGGCTCGGCACGATCACGAGCCGCTGGCCGAGCAGCCCAAAGGCGAAGAATGCATCCGCCGGGATGCCGGCGCGCGCCCGGCCGAGCGCATGAACGTGCTTGCTGCGGTTGGTCCACAGTCCCGCGCCATAGTCGGTGTCCAGCGTCGCCGTCGCCGACATCGCCACCCAGCCCTCGGGCAGGATGCGCGTGTCGCCGGCAACGCCGTCTCCGAGATAGAGCAGCCCCAGCTTCGCCCAGTCGCGCGCGCTCGCCAGCATGTTGCCGTAACCTTGCAGCGTACCGGTGCCGTCGAACTGCAGCGTCGCGCTGCGCATGCCGAGCGGATGGAACAGCTCGCGCCACGCGAATTCGATCGCCTGCTCCGGACCGCCGGTCGCGTCGCGGATGATGCGCGCCAGGATCTGGGTGCTCGCGCTCGAATAGGCCCAGCGCTGGCCAGGCGGCGCGATCAGCGGCGCATGCACCGCGAACCCGGCCATGTCGCGGTGGATGTCCATCTGGCTCGACGGATCGAAGCCGGAATTGGTCTCGTCCAGCGCCAGGCCTGACGTCATGCGCATCAACTGTTCGATCGTGATGTCGTGGCGCGGATCTCTGGCCTCGCGCCACTCCGCGACCGGCGCCGGGATCGACGGGCTCAGCCTGCCCTGCCGGGTGAGGATGCCCAGCAGTGCGTTGGTGACCGTCTTGGTCATCGAGAAGCCGATGAGCGGCGTATCGACGCCGATATCCGGCGCATAGCGCTCCGCGATCAGGCGACCGTCCTTGACGACGACGACCGCCTTGGTGCGGCGGAACGGCGGGCTGGCCGGCTCCTCGAAGGCGTGATCGAGCGCCGCCTTCAGCGCGGGATCGCCGGGCTCCACCGCAGCGTCTCCCGCGAAATCGGGCAAGGCGGGAGCAGGCGCCGCGGCACGCAGCGCAGCGACGTCGGTGTGGGGCACGTACGGCGGCTTCTGCCCCTGAAACGTCACGCAACCGAGACCGTCGTGATGCGCGGCCCGGGTGGCGTGCAGGCCGAGCAGCGACACCTCCACCATGCGCATGTCGGGCTCCACCCGGTAGCGCATCACGGCCCGCAACCGGCGCAGACCGGGCCGTTCCATGGTCTCCGCAAACACCGTGTGCGGATCGAGGCCGGAAACGTAGGTCTTGGCGCAGATCATCTCGGCGACCACGGTGGTCGCGACGCGCAGCGCCCGGTCAGGCCGATAGGTGAGCCACCCCGCCACCAGCAGGGCCGCAAACACCAGCAGACCGACCACAAATCTTCGCAAATGCACCAGAACGTCCGACGCCGTCTCGCGGGCGAGCCTCGCTGCGCCCTGGTATGCTTCTAACGCGCCTCGGTCACCACGCCAACGGAGGGAAGCTGGTGCAGGGCCCCGCCGGGCGGCGGCAAATCGTCATCCGCCCACGATCTCCTCCCATCGGCCGGGGACCGGCCGCCTCAGCGTCCCGCCGCGGTGGCGCCCTTGCTGCGCGGATCCGGCGCGCCGACGAATCCATCCGATGTCACCAGGATGGAGTTGGCCGAGGTCCGTCCCATCGGCTCCTCGATCTTGTGACCGCGGGCGCGCAGGCCCGCGAGCACGTCATCGGCAAAACCCTTCTCGATCCGGACCTCGTCGGGCATCCATTGGTGATGCAGGCGAGGCGCGGTGACGGCCTGGCGGACGTCCATCCGATAGTCGAGGACGTTCACGATCACCTGCAGCACGGTCGAGATGATGCGGCTGCCCCCGGGCGAGCCGGTGACGAGCACGGGTTTGCCGTCCTTCAGTACGATGGTCGGCGACATCGATGACAGCGGCCGCTTGCCGGGACCGGGCAGATTGGCTTCGAAGCCGACCAGGCCGAAGGCGTTGGAGGCGCCGGGCGCGGCGGTGAAATCGTCGAGCTCGTTGTTGAGCAGCACGCCGGTGCCCTCGGCGACGAGGCCGACGCCATAGGGAAAGTTCAGCGTGTAGGTGTTGCTGACGGCATTGCCGTCATTGTCGACCACCGAGAAATGCGTGGTGTTGCTGCCCTCCCGCAGCGGCGTGGTGTTGAGCACATCGCCGGCGCTGGTGGCGTGCGCGGGATCGATCCCGGCGCGCTGGCGCGCGGCATAGTCCTTCGACAGCATCGCGCGCACCGGCGCGTCGACGAAGGCGGGATCGCCGAGATAGCGCGCACGGTCGGCATAGGCGCGCTTCATCGCCTCGATCAGCAGATGCAGCGACGCGGGCGAGCCCTGCTTCAGCTCAGCGAGCGGAAAGCCCTCGAGGATGTTCAGCATCTCGACCAGCACGGTGCCGCCCGAGGACGGCAGCGGCATCGACACGATGTCATAGCCGCGATAGGTGCCGCGCACCGGCGTACGCAGCACCGGCTGGTAGGCCTTGAGATCGTCCGCCGTCATGATGCCGCCGGCATCCTGGATCGCCTTGGCGAGCTGGTCGGCGACCGGCCCTTCATAAAATCCGCGCGGGCCCTGTTCGGCAATGGCGGTGAGCGTCGCCGCCAGATCGCGCTGGATCAGCCGGTCTCCTTCCCTCAGCACCGTGCCGTCGGGACGCATGAAGATCGCGGCCGACGATTTCCATTTCGCCAGCCGCGGCGCCATCATCGGCAGCGTCACGGCGACGTCGTCGGTGACGGGGATGCCGTCGCGCGCCAGCATGATCGCCGGGTGCAGCAACTGTGCCAGCGTGAATTTGCCCGAGCCGTATTTCTCCAGCGCAAGCGCCAGACCTGCCACCGATCCGGGGACGCCGATCGACAGCGCGGAATCGCGCGACTTGGCGTTGTCGGGCTTGCCGTCGGCGCCGAGGAAAATGTTGCGCGTAATCGCAGCGGGTCCGGTCTCGCGATAGTCGATCGCCACGTCCTCGTTGGTCCTGGCGATGTGAATGACCATGAAGCCGCCGCCGCCGACATTCCCGGCAACGGGATAGGTGACGGCCATCGCAAAGCCGGTGGCAACGGCGGCGTCGACCGCGTTGCCGCCGAGCGCGAGAATGCGCTGGCCGACTTCGGCTGCGATCCTCTCCTGCGCCACCACCATGCCATGCGCGGGCGGCTGCGCCGGCGCAGTGATACCGGGTGGCTGCGGGATATCGAAGGTTTGCGAATCCAGCGCCCGCGCGGGCAGGCAGCCGGCCAGCAACAGCATGAAACCCGCAAGGAGCCGTCGTCGATCAATCGTGAACGTGGTCATCGCAATTCTGCCGTTGCTGACATCCGCCTGGGATCGTCAGATGTTATAGGGCCGCGTCGCTGGCGTAAAACGCAACGCCGTGATCGTCGCGAGATGCGACGCCGTGATTGCAGAGGATTTTCGAATGGCCGTCATCACGATCGAGACCTCCGGCACTGCCGACGGCCGAATCTATCCCGGGCGCGCGGCCGTCGTCAGCTGGATCTTCTTCGATTGGGCGGCGCAGCCCTATTTCACCCTGATCACGACCTTCGTCTTCGCGCCCTATTTCGCCGCGCATGTCGCGCCGGACGCGGCGAGCGGCCAGGCGCTGTGGGGCTTTGCGACCGCCGCGGCCGGCATCGTCATCGCGCTGCTGTCACCGGTGTTCGGCGCCATCGCCGATGCCACCGGGCGGCGCAAGCCGTGGATCGCGGCGTTCGGCGCGATGCTGGTGATCGGCGCCTCGCTGATGTGGATCGGGCGTCCCGGCGCGCCCGAGCTGATCCCGCCGCTGCTCACGGCCTATGTGATCGCCACCATCGGTGTCGAGTTCGCCACCGTGTTCAACAACGCGATGATGCCGACCCTGGTGCCGCCGGAACGGATCGGCCGGCTGTCCGGCACCGGATGGGCCACCGGCTATGTCGGCGGCATTCTCTCGCTCATCATCGTGCTCGGCTTTCTCGCCGCTAATCCCGACAGCGGCCGCACACTGTTCGGATTCAAGCCGCTGTTCGGGCTCGATCCCGTGAGCCATGAAGGCGACCGCATTTCCGGCCCGCTCACCGGGCTCTGGTTCATCTTGTTCGTGCTGCCGATGTTCCTGTTCACACCGGACTTTCCGGCGCGGCACCGGCTGGGCGCGGCCGTGCGCGAGGGCATCGGTCAACTGAAGCAGACGCTGCGCGGGCTGCCGCAACAGCGCGACATCGCGCTCTTTCTTCTCGCCAACATGATCTACACCGACGGGCTGGTGTCGCTGTTCGCCTTCGGCGGCATCTATGCCGCCGGCACGTTCGGCTGGAACACGATCCAGATCGGCACCTTCGGCATCATCCTTGCCGCCGCCGGCACGTTCGGTGGCTGGCTCGGCGGCAAGCTGGACGATTTTCTGGGGCCGAAGCGCGTGATCGCCGGCAGCATGACGCTGCTGCTGCTCGCCATCATCGCGATTCTCATGGTGAGCCGCGATTCGGTTCTGTTCATTCCGGTTGCGCCGGCCGTGCCGGGCGGCCCGCTGTTCGCCTCGTGGCCCGAGCGCGCCTATCTCCTGCTCGGCTGCATCATCGGCGCCTGCGGCGCGCCGCTGCAGGCGGCCTCGCGCTCGCTGCTGATCCGCATGGTGCCCAAGGAGCGCGTCGCGCAGTATTTCGGCCTGTTCGCGCTCACCGGCAAGGTGACGTCGTTCATCGGCCCGCTGCTGATCGGCATCATCACCGCGGCCACCGCGAGCCAGAAGGCGGGCATGGCCGTGCTTGTATTGTTCTTCGCTGTGGGCCTGGTGCTGCTGGCGCGGGTGAATTCAGAACGTCCTGCGGAGCGGGCTGCGTGAACTCTCTCCGGCGTCATTCCGGGGCGTCGCGCAGCGACGAACCCGGAATCTCGCGTCTCAGCTCTGGATTCCGGGTTCGCGCTGCGCGCGCCCCGGAATGACGGTGAAGACGCTCAGTGCCGGAAGTGCCGCACGCCGGTCAGCACCATGGCGATGCCGTGCTCGTCGGCGGCCTTGATGACCTCGTCGTCCTTCACGGAGCCGCCGGGCTGAATGACCGCGGTGGCGCCAGCTTCGATGCAGGCGAGCATGCCGTCGGCGAACGGGAAGAACGCGTCGGAGGCGACCACCGATCCCTTGGTCAGCGGCTCGGCGAGCTTGAGCGCGCTGGCCGCATCCAGCGCCTTGCGTGCGGCGATGCGCGCCGAGATCGACCCGGCTCATTTGTCCGGCGCCGATGCCGACGGTGGCCGAGATCCTTGGCGTAGATGATGGTGTTCGACTTCACGTGCTTGGCGACGCGGAAGGCGAAGCGCAGGTCGCGCAGCTCGGCTTCGGTGGGCGCGCGCTTGGTCACCACCTTCAGCTCCATGTCGTCGACGACGGCATTGTCGCGGCTCTGCACCAGCAGGCCGCCGGCCACGGTCTTGGCGGTGAGGCCGGCTTCGCGCGGATCGGGCAGGGCGCCGGCGAGCAGCAGCCGCAGGTTCTTGCGCGCTGCGATCACCGCGATCGCCTCCTCGGTGGCGTCGGGCGCGATGATCACCTCGGTGAAGATGCCGGTGATGGCGCGCGCCGTGGCGGCGTCGAGCTTGCGGTTCATCGCGATGATGCCGCCGAATGCCGAGGTCGAGTCGCAGGCGAGCGCCTTCTGGTAGGCGGTGACGAGATCGGGCCCTTCGGCGACACCGCAGGGATTGGCGTGCTTGA
Organism: Bradyrhizobium oligotrophicum; assembly: GCA_050641875.1. Classification (GTDB taxonomy): domain Bacteria; phylum Pseudomonadota; class Alphaproteobacteria; order Rhizobiales; family Xanthobacteraceae; genus Bradyrhizobium; species Bradyrhizobium oligotrophicum_B. Next base: position 2,022,685 of record CP192619.1, on the reverse strand, counting down.
CGATGACACAGGCGGCGGTGCGCGCCGGGTCGAACTCGGCGATGCACTCATAGGCCGCGTCGGTGTCGTTGATGTTGTTGTAGGACAGCTCCTTGCCTTGGAGCTGGCGCGCGGTGGCGACACCGGGACGGCGGCCGGGCAGCGCGTAGAACGCGGCATGCTGATGCGGGTTCTCGCCATAGCGCAGCGACTGGATCAGCTTGCCGCCGAAGGCGCGGTAATCGGGCGCGTCGTTCTGGATCGTAGCGGCGAACCAGTTGGAGATCGCAGCATCATAGGCCGCGGTGCGCGCATAGGCCTTGGCGGCAAGCCGGCGGCGCAGCAGCAGCGTGGTCGAGCCCTCATGCCGCGCCAGGTCGTCCAGCACGGCGTGATAGTCCTTGACGTCGACCACGACAGCGACGTCCTCGTGGTTCTTCGACGCCGCGCGGATCATCGCCGGGCCGCCGATGTCGATGTTCTCGATGCAGTCGTTGAAGGCGGCGCCGCGCTCGACCGTGGCCTCGAACGGGTAGAGATTGACGACGAGCAGATCGATCGGCGCGATGCCGTGGGCCTTCATCGCCTCGGCATGCTCATCATTGCCGCGGATCGCGAGCAGGCCGCCATGCACCTTGGGGTGCAGCGTCTTGACGCGGCCGTCCATCATCTCGGGAAAACCGGTGAGGTCGGAGACGTCCTTCACCTTGAGGCCGGCCTCGGCAATCGCCTTGGCGGTGCCGCCGGTCGAGATCAGCTCGATGCCGCGCGCAGCGAGCGAGCGGGCGAAGTCGACCAGGCCGGTCTTGTCGGACACGGAAAGCAGGGCACGGTGAACGGGACGAAGCTGGTTGGTCATGGGCAGAGTCCTTGTGCAGGAGTTCAAAATGCCCAGGCGCACGGCGTCAGATCCCGCGCTCCCCGATGGTGCTCCATCCAAAGTCGCCAGTCGCGCGAGAGCCGGCCTCATATCAGCTTTTGCCGCCCGCGACAACGGGTGGGCGATCGAACGATCGTCTTGGCCGCACGTCTCACCATGAGCCGCCCGAACGTCGGCCGCGTCCCGACGGCCCGCCGAAGACGGACGGTGACGTGAGATGATCTGAGAAGCGAGCGGCCCGGCCGTTACAGCGGCAGCTCGGGCTCTCTCCGCCCATTGCGGCGCCCGTTGGTCTCGGTCGGCGACGCCGACGAGCGGACGAAGCTCCAGCGGATCGACGGGGTCTGCTGCGCGTCCTGCCGGATCACCAGTTGCGTGGTGCGGCGCGGACCGTCATTGCCGGCGAGAAACACGCTGTCCTCGAGATCGACGCGATCGTCGAACGTCTCGAACGTCCAGACCTCGCGATTGGGCAGCACCAGCATGGCGCCGCGGCCGTCGCTGAGCCGGCTGGCCTTGACGGCCGGATGCAGGTGGAAGCGCAGCGCGTAGTCCGAGCCGCCGCCGCGCAGCGCGCGCCTTGCGCCGGCGTCACGGTGTCCTCGCCGTCGAGCCGGGAGCCGTCCTCGGCTGCCACCAGCACGCGGCGGTGGACGAGGCCGAACTTCGCCGCGTAGCCATTGTGCGAGGTCGACAGCACGGTGCCGTCAGGCACGATCTCGCGGAAGTTCTCGACCCGCGTCGGACCCGACACGATCGGCGCGCCGTGCAGCAGGCGCTTCATCGCCGACATCTCGACGAAGGTGCAGGACGAGGTGTTGTGATAGGTCAGCGTCGAATGCGCCACCGTGCTGCGCGCGAAGGCGCGCCAATTGTCGCGGCCGGTCGACGGCATGCCGCAATTGATCACGATGCGGCACGGTCCGGAGGACATCTCGAAGGCGAGGCAGCCGGCATGGGCCTCGTGGCTCAGATGCGGCGGCGGCGGCGCACCGGTATCGACGATCACCGTCATCGGCCCGGCGTCGAGCCGCTGGAAACCGGAATGCGGCATGCTCGCCATCGGTGTGCCGTGGGTGTCGTCATAGGCGAGCAGGGTCGCCAGCAGGTCGGACGGGGTGCCGCCCATGCCATTGAACAGCGCCATGTTGCCGTCGCCGTGGCGGAAGAAGCGCAGCATCGGCATCATGCGGTCGATGGCGTTGAGCAGCGCCGGCGGCGGGGCGATGTTGCGGGCCGCGAACGTCTGCCGCAGCGGCAGCAGGTCGATCAAGAGCTCGATCAGCGCGCCCGGATTGCGCGAGACGTGGCCGCCATCGGGCAGGATCTGACGCTGCAATTCGTCGGAGAGTTTTCGGGTCGCGCTGCGGATGTGCTTGGCCTGGTTGGCGAGGCACAGCGCCGCGTAACACAGTGCGATCAGCACCTGCAGCCGCGGCGCGCCGTCCGGGATGTCGATGGTCGAATAGCGCAGATAGCGGATTTCGCGGGTCAGTCCGCGCAGATAGCGGCGGTAGAACTTGCCGTCGGAATCGGCCAGCACCAGCGGCGCCTGCGACAGCAGCGAGATCACCCGCCGGGCCAGCACGTCGGCGCGCCGGCTTAAGGGATGGCGGCCGATCTGGTTGGTGATCCAGTCGTCGACCAGAGCGCGGGCATTGGCGCGGGTCAGCGCGGTGTCGGCTGCGCGCAGATGTCGCAGCCAGCCGAAGCCGAGCAGGGCGACTTCCCAGTCCTCGGACGGCGGCTCCAGATCGAAGATCGAGCGGCCATGGCAGGTCACGATCTTGCCGGCGAAAACGAAGCGGCCGGCATAGATCTCGGCCGCCCGCGTCGCGTCCGACGTGCGCAGATCATGCGGCGCAATGATGAGTCGGTCGGCGCGACCGGGCCACAACCCGGACACGGATACCGATACACCGCTGACGTTGGACATCAGGCTGCGCGCAAAGCGGCCCATAACCAGCGTCGATATGCGTCTGCGTTGAGCGGCGGACACGCCAAGCCTTGGATTCAGAGGGGGATTCGGTTGCGCATCCTTCATAGATCGCAACTGCCGCCGATACACCATTTTTGGCCCCGGTGCAGCACCATCGCGGGACCGGAATCTGGTGCAAAATCAGGATTTAACCGACTAACGCAACGCCGATGCCCTCAAAGCGCGGCCGACGCAGGGCCGGCGCACGGCGCGTACGATGACACGCTCACGGCCGCCGCTCCAGTCTCGCCGCATAAAAACCGTCGAGACCGCCAAGCCGGGGGTCCTGGTGCGGCAAATGGCAGGGCAGCGTGCGCAGGTCGCCGGCCGGGGTGACCAGCTCGGCCAGTCCCGCCACCTCGCCGGGGGTGACGGGGATGCGGCGCAACTCGGTGGTTTCCGCCAGCACGCGCTCGACCACCTGCTCGCCCTCCTCGGGCTCCAGCGAACAGGTGCAGTAGACCAGGGTTCCGCCCGGCTTGATCAGGCTGCCCGCCCTGGTCAGCAGCCGCGCCTGTAAGCCCGACAACGCGGTGATATCGGCCTCGCTGCGCAACCAGCCGACATCGGGATGGCGCCGAATCGTGCCGGTCGAGGTGCAGGGCGCATCGAGCAGCAGGCCGTCGAAGCCGCCGCTGTCGGCTGGCTGCCATTCGGCGGCGTCGGCCACGATCGTCTCGGCCGTGAGCTGCAGCCGGGTCATGTTGTCCTTCAGCCGGTTCATCCGGGCCGGCGACCGATCGACCGCGGTGACGCGGGCGCCGGCATGGGCGAGCTGGGCCGTCTTGCCGCCCGGCGCCGCGCAGAGGTCGGCGATGGTCCTGCCGCCGACATCGCCGAGTAGCCGCGCAGGCAGGGCGGCAGCGGCGTCCTGGACCCACCATTGCCCCTCGGCGAAGCCCGGCAGCACCGTCACCGAGCCATGCAGCACGGTGCGCACGGTGCCGGTCGGCAGCACCTCACCATGCAGTCGCGACGCCCATTGCGCCGGGTCCGACTTGACCGTGAGGTCGAGCGACGGCTCCTGGCCGAGCGCCGCGGCGATGTCCCGGGCGGTCGCTTCGCCATAGTGATCGATCCAGCGCTTGAGCAGCCAGGGCGCGATGTCGAGTGGCTGGCCGGTGGCATCGTCGAGCAGGCTCGCGCCCTCGCGCGCGCAGCGCCGCAGCACCGCGTTGACGAGCCCGGCATATTTCGCGGCGCGACGGTCGGCCTGCACCAGGCGGACGGAGAGGTCGACGGCGGCGTGGTCGGGAACGTCCATCCAGAGGATCTGGGCGGCGCCGATCAGCAGCGCGCTCTGCGCCCGCGGCGCGTCGGTCGGCACGCCGCGATCCAACAGCCGCGACAGCACGTGACCGAGCGTTCCGAGCCGCCGCAGGGTGGTGGCGACGAGCCGGCGCATCAGCGCGCGGTCGCGGTCGGCGAGATGCTTCAGTCCGGGATGCGCGCCGGTTCCGTCGAGCTGATCGTCGAGGGTGCGATGCTTGTGCAGCACGCCGTCGACCACGTCGGCGGCGATGCGCCGTGCCGCCAGGCCTGGGACTTCGGAAGGGGTCGCAAAACGCGGCGGAGGCATGCCTGGGAATTACTCGCGAAAGAAGAAGGCAGTTCCGCGACGATCGGGTGCATGCCATCAGCTTGCGGGTCCTCTGTCACCGGAATATGCCAAATGTAAGAATCGGCTCCGCTTTTTTAGACCTGTTTTATCGTACGTGGGCACACGATCTGATGAGGACAGGACGGAACCGGTGCAACGGTGACATGGTAAGATGAGCAACGAACCACGCAAACCCGCCTTGTCGGTGGTCGCCAGCAACGACGCGCCACGCAAGCCGCTTTCGCCGGCGGCGCAACGAGCGCTCGCCGAAGCCGAGGAGCGCCGCCGTCTGGCGGCTGAGCAGGCGAAGTCCTTGCCGAAGGAACTGCAGGGGCCGAAAGGGCCGGAGCCGACCCGTTACGGCGACTGGGAGAAAAAGGGAATCATCTCGGACTTCTGACGGGATGTCCGCTTACGGCATTCGTTGTTCAGCGCCGGGCTTGCCGGTCCCGCGTTCTCAGCGCTCCCGTGTCGCAGCGGGGCTCACCGCGTGACAACCACCGTCGTGCCGATCGACACGCGCTCATAGAGATCGGTGATGTCCGTGTTGAGCATGCGGATGCAGCCGTAGGACACGTAGCCCCCGACCGAGTTCGGCACATTGGTGCCATGGATCGCATATTCACCGCCCGCGAGCGTCAGGGCGGCGACGCCCATCGGGTTCTGCGGCGAACCGCCGGGGATCACGTCGGGGATGTTGGGCTTGTCGCGCTTGACGTCGGCCGGCGGCGCCCAGGCCGGATTCTTGTACTTGCCGTCGATCTTGGTGGTGCCGGCCCATTGCCGGCCGGCCTTGCCGACGCCGACCGTGTAGCGCAAGGCGTGGCTGCCATCGAGCACGAGATAGAGTTTCCGCTCGCCGGTCCTCACGACGATGGTGCCCGGCGAAAAGTCGTCGGCGACGGAGACCAGCTCGGGACGGGCCGACGCCGTTCCGCCGGCTGCAACCACTCCACCCGCAGCGGCCGCTGCAAACAGCGCTGCCTTTGCCGTTGCCCTCCTGATCGCCCCAGCCCGCATCGCCATCCTCTCACCTGTCGTCAAGGTGCCCGCTCCCAGCCAAAAGCACGCGGATCGCTTGAGGAAATGAAAACTTCGTCTGCAAGTAAATGACCTGAAAACAACACTCCCGCGGAATCAGCCGCGGGAGTGCGATGAGCCTTGACGACTGCGGCGAGCGCGTCTCGCGCCCGCCGGGCACGGCGTGCCTAGGCCTGCTTCTCCTTGCGGTTCTGACGGTGCTGGACGAGATCGTCGACCACGCCGGGATCGGCGAGGGTCGAGGTGTCGCCCAGCGCGCCCGGCTCGTCCTCGGCGATCTTGCGCAGGATGCGGCGCATGATCTTGCCGGAGCGGGTCTTGGGCAGGCCCTGCGAGAACTGGATCTGGTCGGGCGAGGCGATCGGGCCGATCTCCTTGCGCACCCAGGCGACGAGCTCCTTGCGCAGATCCTCGCTCGGCTGCTCGCCGGCCATCAGGGTGACATAGGCGTAGATGCCCTGGCCCTTGATGTCGTGGGGATAGCCGACCACGGCGGCTTCCGACACCTTGGGATGGGCAACCAGCGCGCTTTCGACCTCGGCGGTGCCCATGCGATGGCCGGAGACGTTGATGACGTCGTCGACCCGGCCGGTGATCCAGTAATAGCCGTCGGCATCGCGGCGGCAGCCGTCGCCGGTGAAGTACTTGCCCTTGTAGGTCGAGAAATAGGTCATCTCGAACCGGGCATGGTCGCCATACACCGTGCGCATCTGGCCCGGCCAGGAGCGGGTGAGGCAGAGATTGCCCTCGGTCGCGCCCTCCAGCGTCTTGCCGTCGGCATCGACGATCTCGGGCACGACGCCGAAGAACGGCCGCGTCGCCGAGCCCGGCTTCAGCTTGGTCGCGCCCGGCAGTGGCGTGATCAGGATGCCGCCGGTCTCGGTCTGCCACCAGGTGTCGACGATCGGGCAGCGGTCGTCGCCGACGATGCGGTGATACCACTCCCAGGCTTCGGGATTGATCGGCTCGCCGACCGAGCCGAGCAGGCGGAGCGAGGCGCGCGAGGTCTTCTTCACCGGCTCGTCGCCGCCCTGCATGAGGGCGCGGATCGCGGTCGGCGCGGTGTAGAAGATGTTGACCTTGTGCTTGTCGATGACGTTCCAGAACCGCGAATTGTCCGGATAGTTCGGCACGCCCTCGAACATCAGCGAGATTGCGCCGTTCGCCAGCGGCCCATAGAGGATGTAGCTGTGGCCGGTGACCCAGCCGACGTCGGCGGTGCACCAGTAGACGTCGCCCTCGTGATAGTCGAACACGTATTGATGCGTCATCGACGCATAGACGAGATAGCCGCCGGTGGTGTGCAGCACGCCCTTGGGCTGGCCGGTCGAGCCCGAGGTGTAGAGGATGAACAACGGGTCTTCCGCGTTCATCGGCTCGCACGGGCATTCGGTCGTCACCATCTCCGCCGCCTCGTGGTACCAGAGGTCGCGGCTCGGATTCATCTCGACCTTGCCGCCGGTGCGCTTGACCACCACGACCCAGTCGACATTGTCGACCTTGTTCAGCGCCGCATCGACATTGGCCTTCAGCGGCACCTTGCGGCCGCCGCGCAGGCCCTCGTCGGCGGTGATGATGATCTTGGAATCGCAGTCCTTGATGCGCTGGGCGAGCGAGTCCGGCGAGAAGCCGGCGAACACCACCGAGTGGATGGCGCCGATGCGGGCGCAGGCCAGCATCGCATAGGCGGCCTCCGGAATCATCGGCAGATAGATGGTGACGCGGTCGCCCTTCTTGACGTTGCGGTTGCGCAGGATGTTGGCCATCCTGCACACCTCGTCGTGCAGCTCGCGATAGGTGATGTGCTTCGACTGCGAAGGGTCGTCGCCTTCCCAGATGATCGCGGTCTGGTCGCCGCGGGTGCCGAGGTGGCGGTCGACGCAATTGTAGGCGGCGTTGAGGACGCCGTCCTCGAACCATTTGATCGAGATGTTGCCGGGCGCATAGGAGACGTTCTCGATCTTCGTCGGCGCCTTGACCCAGTCGACGCGCCTGGCCTGCTCGGCCCAGAAGCCGTTGGGGTCCTTGATCGAGCGCGCGTACATCTCCTGGTACTTCGCGTCGTCGACAAAGGCGCGTTTCGCCCACTCGGCCGGAACGTCGTGGATCTTCTCGGACATTTCACACCCTCCACATGCGGCCTGCCGTCGATCTCGCGCAGACCATCGTTGTTCCCACTATGCGTCCGCGTAACCGGCGGCGACAAGGCAAGACAAGTAGGACCTTTGGCGGGGAGGCGGTCTGCGCAGGATCAAAGAATTGTGCGCGGAGGTTGCGCGCGCCGGTCGCGTCTCGGAGGTCGCTACAGTCTGCAGCATCAAGGTTACCCGGAATCGGCGCGCGTGCCGGTATCTTGAAACCGCTTTGCCCAAAATAAGGGACTCGCTATCCGGCGCGTCACGCCCTAAATCGCCTTGAAGCTGTGGATAACCCGGCCGGAACCAAACCGGACTTCGGGGCATTGAGCGGATGAAAACGACGGCAGGGCGTCTAAAGCAATGATGGACCAGCAGAATTTCGAGAGCCCGCGGGTCGGCCCGGCCGATGCCGAGGTCGCGCTCGCGAAGGCGCTGGGCCAGTGGCCGCCCAAGCCGCCGCGCCGCAAGCTGAGCTTGAAGGATCTGGCCCACGCCAAGACCGCCGACGCGCAAGGCAACGCCAAGACCTCGGTCGAGGAACTCGCCAAGCGCATCGGGCTGAAACTCGGCGACCAGACCGCGCTGACCATCCGCCGCATCAGGCGGGGCAAGAGCTACACCTTCATCCGCGCCAACGGCACCCCGATCCGGCACGCCGGCACCATTCGCCGCCTGCATGCGATGGCGGTGCCGCCGGCCTATCGCGAGGTGCGCTACGCCCCCGATCCGAACCTGCATCTGCAGGCGGTCGGCGTCGATGCCGCCGGCCGGCTGCAATACCGCTATCACGCCGACTGGGAGAAGGTGCGCGAGCATCGCAAGGCGCATCGTCTCGCCAAGCTGGTCGGAGCGCTGCCGCGCATCCGCCGCGCGGTGTCGAAACATCTCGCCGGCGACGAGCCGACGCGCGAGTTCGCGCTCGCCGCCGTGATCGAGCTGATCGCGCGCACCGCGATCCGTCCCGGCAACGAATCCTATGCCCGGCTGAACGGCACGCGCGGCGCCACCACGCTGTTGAAGTCGAACGTCACGCTCGAGGATGACTCCCTGGTGCTGACCTTCAAGGCCAAGGGCGGCAAGGCGGTGCGCAAGGAATGCGACGCCGCCAAGCTGGTGCGGGCTGTCGGCATCCTGCGCGGCGTCCCTGGCCGCCGCATGTTCCAGTATCGCGACGCCCAGGGCGTGGTCCGAGCGGTCTCGACGACGCAGGTCAATGCCTTCCTGCGCGAGATCGCCGGCATCAAGATCTCGCTGAAGGATTTCCGCACGCTGATGGCCTCGGCGGTCGCGCTGGAGACCTTGTCGCGGATCACGCCGGCGGCGAGCGCGCGCGGCCGCAAGAAGCAGATCCTTGAAGCGATCCGCGCCGCCGCCGACGAGCTCACCAACACGCCGGCGATCTGCCGCAAGAGCTACGTGCACGACACCATCGTCACGGCGTTCGAGGACGGCATCCTCGAACGCTTCGCCGCCACCATGAAGGGCCAGCGCTCGCAGACGCGGCGCGAGCAATTGCTGGCGCAAGTGGTGACGGCCGTCTCCGCCTGACGCCTCAGACCATCAAGCCTGGCAGCGCGGCCCGATCTTGGCCGATGCAAGGAAGCGCGCGATCGGATCGAGCTGTCGGCACGGCGCCGCCGCGCTCTTCACCGGCGCGGCCTCGCGCCTGGCCGGCCGCAGCACGGTCGACTTGCCCGCCGGTCTGGCGCGACGGGCAGCCGACGCACCACGTCCCTCCGCGCGCACGGCCCTTGAGAGCAGCGGCAGGCGCGCGCCTTCGTTGAGATCGAGCGGCGGTGTTTCGAAACTGCGATCGGACTCGTTCAACGTATCAACGCCGGGAATCGGCTCGCGGATCAGCGACGACGTCGCTTCGCCCGCGATGTCGCCGGGCGATACCGCGGCAAGCACCATCTTCGTTGCAAGCAAGCAGCAGATTATCACGAGGCAGAACCCCGCAATCCAGATCGTTCTGTTCACTGTATGAAACCCCCGCCGATCGCGCCGGACAGTGCAGGACATCCCCTTCCCGCAGCCGGCGCCGTGCCGACCAATCAACCTTAAGAAAGTCTTACTCGCAATGTTTTCGGCAGGATCGGCCGGGCTCGGCTCGCATTGTAGTTAATGGCGACGATGATCTGGCATCGGCCTCGGCCAATGACCGACAGGGAGCTGATCAGTTCGCGGCAGGCTGCGACATTGCGGCGCGGACCTCGTTCAATGAGTCGGTGAGACGATCTCGATCGCCGCAGGTTTCACGGATCACGTTAAATTATGCGTCGAAACCGGCTTCCAAAAGCGTCCGTAGCTCGGCCCGACACGACGCGAGAGCAACAGCGCTCTCCAACGCATCGATGTCGCAGTCGAACTCATCGTGCGGCTCTGCCGCCGTCTTCATCAGGGAGCTAACCATGTCCAAGCGCATTGCCTTTCTCGCTGCCGCCGCCTTCAGCGCGCTGTCGCTGACCTCGACCTTCGTCGCGCCCGCCAGCGCCGAGGAGAAGACCGTGATGGTCGGAGGTGCGGCGATGTATCCGTCGAAGAACATCGTGCAGAACGCGGTCAACTCGAAGGATCATACGACGCTGGTCGCCGCGGTGAAGGCCGCGGGCCTCGTGCAGACGCTGGAAGGCAAGGGACCGTTCACGGTGTTCGCGCCGACCAACGCCGCGTTCGGCAAGCTGCCGGCCGGCACCGTCGACAGCCTCGTCAAGCCGGAGAACAAGGCGACGCTGACCAAGATCCTCACCTATCACGTCGTGCCCGGCAAGCTCGAGGCGTCCGACCTGAAGGACGGCCAGATGCTGAAGACCGTCGAGGGCGAGCAGCTCACCGTCAAGCGCGAGGGCAAGAACGTCATGATCGTCGACGCCAAGGGCGGCACCTCGATGGTGACGATCCCCAACGTCAACCAGTCGAACGGCGTCATCCACGTGGTCGACACCGTGCTGATGCCGGCGTCGTGAGGCCCGGCGCGACACCGGACACATCCGTTTCTTCCTCCTCCTCGCGGATGTGACCAGGAGCGAGCCGGGCCCACCCCGGCTCGCTTTTTGTGAACGCGATAGTTTCTGCGTATCGTTTTCATCGGCGCCGCAGTGTAACGGAGCCCGCCGGGCCGGCGTATACTTGGCGTGACGAATGCAAGCGACGGAGCCGACCGCCATGACGAGCGCCACCACCAGCGCCCCCTCGACCCTCGCGGCGACCGGGGGACCTGCAACTGGAGTCGCGACCAAGGTCATTCAACCGGCCTGGGTGCGCGTCATGCACTGGATCAACGCCACCGCGATGATCATGATGATCATGTCGGGCTGGCAGATCTATAACGCCTCGCCGCTGTTCGACTTCCGCTTCGACCGCAGCTTCACGCTCGGCGGCTGGCTCGGCGGCGCGCTGCTGTGGCATTTCGCGGCGATGTGGCTGCTGATGCTCAACGGCCTCGCCTATCTCGTGACCGGTCTGGTCACCGGCCGGTTCCGCCGCAAGCTGCTGCCGGTCTCGCCGGGGTCGGTCATCGCCGATCTCAAGGCCGCGCTGACCTTCAAGCTCGCCCATGACGACCTCACCGTCTACAACGCGGTGCAGAAGCTGCTCTATCTCGGCATCATCGGCGTCGGCATCGTCGTCGTGCTCACGGGCCTGTCGATGTGGAAGCCGGTGCAATTGCACTGGCTGGTGACCCTGTTCGGCGACTATCCGGCGGCGCGCTACGTCCATTTCGTCTGCATGGCGCTGATCTGCGCCTTCCTGGTGATCCACATCCTGCTCGCGCTGCTCGTGCCGAAGAGCCTGCGCGCGATGATCATCGGCCGCTGAGAGGAGAGACAACCATGGCCAAACGTCCGTTCCTCATCCCCGGCGTCGACAAGCGGCTCCTGATCAAGGACTCGCTGAAGGTGATGCCCGACCTCACCCGGCGCCGCTTCCTCACCGGCGGCGCCAGCCTCGGCGCGCTGACCTTGCTCGCCGGCTGCGGCGTCGTCGACGGCGATACCGCCGAGGAGCTGCTCAAGAAGGTCTCGAAGTTCAACGACGCGGTGCAGGCCTGGATGTTCAACCCGGACGCGCTGGCGCCGACCTTCGCGGAGAGCGCGATCACCAAGCCGTTCCCGTTCAACGCCTACTACACGCTGGACGAGGCGCCGGAGATCGACGCCGCCGACTGGAAGCTCGAGGTGCGCGGGCTCGTCGACAACAAGAAGTCGTGGACGCTCGACGAGCTGCACGCGCTGCCCCAGGTGACGCAGATCACGCGCCACATCTGCGTCGAGGGCTGGAGCGCGATCGGCTCCTGGACCGGCACGCCGCTGCGCGACTTCCTCAAGCTGATCGGCGCGGATACGCGCGCCAAATACGTCTGGTTCAACTGCGCCGACAAGGACGGCTACAACTCGCCGCTGGACATGCGTACCGCGCTGCATCCGCAGACCCAGATGACCTTCAAGTTCGCCGACCAGATCCTGCCGCGCGCCTATGGCTACCCGATGAAGATCCGGGTGCCCACCAAGCTCGGCTTCAAGAACCCGAAATACGTCGTCGCGATGGAAGTCACCAACGACTACAAGGGCGGCTACTGGGAGGACCAGGGGTACAATTCGTTCAGCGGGAGCTGAGGCCGTCAGCTGTGATGTGCCCGAATGCCAGCTGCAATCTCCGCCGTCGTCCCTGCGAACGCACTAGGGTTTCTACACTTCTGGCGCGACAGAATGACTCGGGAAGTCATGATGTTGTGCCGTCGGCACAGGTTGTATGTTTCGATTCTCGACGCTTGATTCCAGGGAGCGTCGGAGATGCAGCGAGAGCCGGATCTGTCACTGGGCGAGTTTGGCGACGCCCGCCTCGATAAAAGGGGGCGGCGTTCGTCGAGGCCATGCTTTGCACGCGCAGCGTCTGCCTGCGTCGGATGGCGAAGGGTGACTGGGCCGCGTACATGGCGTACTGGCGGTTCGTGAACAATCCCAAGGTCACGATCGATCGTCTGATTGAAGGCTGGGGCAGGCAGACGGCGACCGTCGCCGGCGGGCGGCATGTGTTGGCGATCCAGGACACCAGCGAGGTCAAGTTCGAGACGCGGAAAGGGCATCGGCGCGGACTTGGCGATGTCGGCAAGGGCAATGTCCACGGCGTGCTGCTGCATGCCATGCTGGCGGTTGATGCCGACAGCGGCTCCTGCCTGGGTCTCACCGGCGGTGAGGTATGGACGCGTCGGGGCAAAGTAAAGGTTCCTCACGACGAGCGGGAGCTGGCCGACAAGGAATCGGCGCGCTGGGTCACGACCGCCGAGCAGGGCTGCAAGCTTCTCGCCGCCGCGCGGATGATCACCGTCATCAATGACCGCGAAGGGGAGTTCTTCGCGCATTGGGCCTTGACGCCCGGCGACAGCGTCCACCTGCTGACCCGAGCCATGCACGATCATGCGCTGGCCGACGGTCAGACGCTCTATCAAGCGGTGGAGCGAGCGCGCTTCTGCAACAAGGCTGTGATCGACCTGCCGCAACGCATGGATCGCAGCGCTCGCCAAGCCCAGCTCTCGCTACGCATCGGCACCGTCGAGCTCAAACGGCCTGCGCGACCCGGCGTGAAGGGCCTACCGGACAGCGTCGGCGTCAGCTTCGTGGAAGTCGTCGAATTGCATCCTCCGAAAGGGGCTGAGGCCGTTCATTGGCTGCTCCTGACCACTCATTCGATCGCCAATGCATCCGACGCTTGGCAGATCGTCTCCTGGTACAAGCAGCGCTGGATCATCGAACAGCTCTTCCGCTCGCTGAAGACCCAAGGGTTGCAGATCGAGGACAGCCAGCTCGAAAGCGCCCAGGCTCTGATCAAGCTCGTGGCCATCGCCGCCAAAGCAGCCTGCATCGTCATTCAGCTCGTTCAGGCCCGCAACGGCGGTCAACAACTGCCGATCGAATGCGCCTTCACTCCCGAAGAAATGCAAGTCCTGGCCGCCCTCAATAAAACGATGAAGGGCAGAACCAAGCTTCAGGAAAATCCTCATCCACCCGAGACCATCGCCTGGGCGGCCTGGATCATCGCCAAACTCGGCGGATGGACCGGCTACGCCTCGCATCGACCTCCCGGACCCATCACCTTCCACAACGGGATGGCTCACTTCCAGCTCCTTGTTGCTGGCAGAGCCCTCGCCAATGTGTAGATGCCCTAGTGCGAACGCAGGGACCCATAACCACCGGCCATGATGAGGCAGGCAACTGCCAGCCACATCCCTCGATAGCATCCGCGGTATGGGTCCCTGCGTTCGCAGGGACGACACCGTGATTTAGGCGCGGTCGGTGGGTTTCAACTTGCCTTGCATTGCCGCCATCACTGCGCCGAGCAGTAACAAGGCCGCCGAGACATTCAACGCGTAGGTCAGGCTGCCCATCGCGTCCGTGATCGCGCCGACCGCGAAAGGCCCGAGCGTTTGGCCGATGCCGAACGAGATCGTCAGCGCCGCGATCGCGCGCGGCCAGGCGCGCTGCGGCAGATTGAAGCGCACGAACGCCGTGGTCGCGGTGGTGACAGTGGAAAACGCGATGCCGAACACCGCGGCCGACAGCGTCAGCATCGCCGGCGAATGGCTGAGCGCGGGCAGAGCGGCGCCGATGGCGTTGATGGTGAGGATGAGGGCGGTGGGCCAGCCGCCGCGGTCGAGCGCCAGGACGCGGCGCCACACCCAGGGCGTGGTGAAGCCGGCCAGCCCGATCAGGCACCAGAAGCCGGACTGCGCCGCCGCGCCGCCGCCGAGATCGCGGACATAGGCGATCATGAAGGTGAGATAAGCGATGTAGCCGGCGCCATACAGGAAGTAGCCGAACAGATAGATCGCCATCGGCCGCAGCGAGACGCGGTCGGCGCGGGTCTCCGTCGCCGTCGCGTTCGCCGGGATCGGCATCAGCAGCAGCGGCACGATCAGCACCGCTCCGACCGCTGCGAGCACAGCCCACACGATCCACCACGAGCCCGGCCCGAACGCCTGCAGCACGAACGGCGCGATCAGGCCGGAGATGACGATGCCGAGCGGCGGCCCGGCATAGAACAGGCTCAGCACGAAGCTCGCCTGCGCCGGCCGCGCTAAGGCGACCCGCGCCGCGAGGGCGCCGCCGGCCACGAGGGCCACGCCGGCGCCGATCCCTGTCACGAGCCGCGCCAGGCTGAGAACAACGAAGTCGCCGGTCATGGCGCACACCACGAGCGAGGCGAGCGCGGCCAGCGTTCCCCGCGCACCGCGGCCAGCCCGCCGAAGCGCCTGGCCAGCGGCGCTGCGATCAGGGCGCCGATCAGATAGCCGGCGGCATTGACCGTGTTCATGAACCCCGCGGCCGAGTACGACCAGTGCAGCGAGTCCCGCATGTCCGGCAGCACCAGCGCATAGGCAAAGCGGCCGATGCCGAGGCCGACGATGGGGCCGAGCGACAGCGTGAGATTGGTGAGCGCCGGGTAAGCCGGCGTCGGGTCTGTCTGGAGATGCGGCAAGAAATGCTCCGGCGCGGCGAACGTCCGGCAATCATGCTGCTCGGCCGCCATTTTCGAGCACACTACAGCCGGGGGCAGCGCTACAGAAGACGGGCGGCGGCAATGGTGGCTTGCCAACCACGCAGGAGGGCTTTAGCACTCCCGCGGATTTTCCGTTCCGTCAATGCCGGGCTCGAACCGGCAATCCAACCCTTCGAATGATGGATGCCCGGGTCAGGCCCGGGCATGACAAGCCCGGTGAGGATAACGACCATGGCGACCCAGAAGCTCCTGCTGCTGCCCGGCGACGGCATCGGCCCCGAAGTGATGGCCGAGGTGAAGCGGCTGATCGGCTGGCTCAATGCCAAGGGGCTCGCCTCGTTCGAGACCGAGGACGGGCTGGTCGGCGGCGCCGCCTATGACGCGCACGGCGCCTCGATCTCCGAGGCCGACATGGCCAAGGCCAAGGCCGCGGACGCCATCATATTCGGCGCCGTCGGCGGCCCGAAATGGGATGGCGTTCCCTACGAGGTCCGCCCCGAGGCGGGCCTGCTCCGCCTGCGCAAGGATCTCGGCCTGTTCGCCAACCTGCGTCCCGCCGTGTGCTATCCGGCGCTCGCCGATGCCTCCAGCCTGAAGCGCGAGATCGTCGAAGGCCTCGACATCATGATCGTGCGCGAGCTCACCGGCGGGGTGTATTTCGGCGAGCCCAAGACCATCACCGATCTCGGCAACGGCCAGAAGCGCGCCATCGATACCCAGGTCTACGACACCTATGAGATCGAGCGCATCGCCCGCGTCGCCTTCGATCTCGCGCGCAAGCGCCGCAACAAGGTGACGTCGATGGAGAAGCGCAACGTCATGAAGTCGGGCGTGCTCTGGAACGAGGTCGTCACGGCGGTCCATGCGCGCGAATACAAGGACGTCACGCTCGAGCACCAGCTCGCCGATTCCGGCGGCATGAACCTGGTCAAGTACCCCAAGATGTTCGACGTCATCGTCACCGACAATCTGTTCGGCGACATGCTCTCGGACATCGCGGCGATGCTGACGGGATCGCTCGGCATGCTGCCATCGGCCTCGCTCGGCGAGGTCGACGCCAAGACCCACAAGCGCCGCGCGCTGTACGAGCCGGTGCACGGCTCGGCGCCTGATATCGCCGGCAAGGGTCTCGCCAACCCGATCGCGATGCTGACCTCGTTCGGCATGGCGCTGCGCTACTCCTTCGACATGGGCGCGCTCGCCGACAAGCTCGACGCCGCCATCGCCGGCGTGCTCGCCTCCGGCCTGCGTACCGCCGACATCAAGGCCGAAGGCTCGACCCCGGCCTCGACCGCGCAGATGGGCGAGGCGATCCTCAAGGAGCTGGAGAAGCTGACGGCGTAGTTGGAACTGACGACTTTCGTTGTCGAGCGAGCCTTCACCGCGCTGACACTGCGCTCCCCTCCCCCTTGCGGGGAGGGGTCGGAGTGGGGGTCCACACCCAGTGAACCCTGCTTTTTGGCACCATTTCACTTCTTGAATTCCCGACATCCGTGGTTGCGTCAATCGCTTCTTCGATCGGCGGACCCTGCCGGCCATCCTAATAAGAGTCCATCAGAGAGCAGCGTCCGGAGACCCCCACCCCCAACTCCTCCCCCGCAAGGGGAGGGAGCGCAGCATCAGCCGCGTGAGAGCTCGACCTCGACTGAGTGAGATGCGCGAACGGGCGTTGGGAGGCCTGCTGCCCGCCGGGCAAATCAATCCCGTGCATTTGCGCGGTCGACGCCCAGGAGCCGCCGCGATTGCGTGCACCGCAGCCCGAAAACCTTCGCGCCAGGAAATTCATTTTCCGTGCATCATCAGGGACATCCCATAATCCACCCGCCGCGCACCGAAAATTCAGCTTTCGCTTTTCCGAAATCCATGTTTCCCTCTCTCATCCCGCTTCGCTTGCAAGGGGCGTTTCGCGATCGTCACGAGGCGTGAGGCGGGGATGCGGTGGCCGCGAGGGCTCGCAGCATGTCCTTCGGGCATGCGGACGAACGAGGCTCTTGCGGACGTGAAGCTGCGTGGTCCTGGCGCCCCGATGCTGGCGCCAAGTCGGAAGGGCGATGATCCCGACGACGACGGTGGCTAACAGGCCGGACACCGGGGAGAGCGCAGAGTAAGCGTGAAACCCATCGCGCAGGGAAGGCCGGGTCGTGCCGGCTGTACCTGTGGTTCCTGCCCCGTGCATTCTTTCCGCACGGGGGCCACGGGCCTCAGCCGAGGCTCGGCCTTCCCTGCGCCCTTCGATTGGAGAGCGCGACGAGACGAGCAACGCTCGGACGCGAAAGCGGGCGCGAGAATGCGCTTCCTTGGCCGCTCGATCGTCATGCCCCGCGAAGGCGGGGCATCCAGTACGCCGCGGCCTATCGAAGGATCACTGCCACCTCTGGAATACTGGATCGCCCGGTCGAGCCGGGCGATGACATCGTGAGTTCATCGAACGGATCGAATGCTGAAAGAGCGTCTTGTGCCATTGCCGAACAACAAAAAGGCCGGGCGGGGCCCGGCCTTGATGATCGGATGATGCGGCCGTTCTCAGTAGGGGATCGGAATCCGCGTCGGGTAGCCACCGAGATCGGACGGCGCCATCAGCGGCTGGCGGTCGATCGGGCGGTTCAGGTTCTCGCGGGCGAACGACGGATAGCCGACGGCCGGCGGGAAGGCATAGTCCGAGAACTTGCGGTCGCCCGGCAGCACCTCGGTGCCGCCGTCGAGGAACGAGCGGCGGGTGATGTAGATGCGGGTGCGCGGGCCGGACTGGTAGGAATAGTTCGGATTGCCGCTGCTATAGGTGGTCGTCACGCGGCGCTTCGCGGGGGCGGCATCGGCCGAGGTGACGGCAAGAGACGTGACGGCAAGACCCGTCGCGGCGATCACCGCCAAGGCCATGACCCGGGTCGCAGCAGGAAATTCGATCATCACGTCCTCTTCCTCGCGCCAAAAGGGGCGGGCGCTCGCCATGCGCATGATTTGGCTCGCACAATATCTGGGTCGGCTGTGGCATCACAAGGTCATTCCCGCGGCCGCACCGAAGATAAATCCCCGCTGTGGCGGGAAAGTTGCATCAAAATCCGTCACTTGGCTGCCGATGTGGACGGCCGAATGGGGCGCGGTCACGCCCAGCAACATCCGGACGCCGGCAGACATTCACAGCGCGCCGCGCAGCCTCGGATTGGCGGTCGACGTCACCCAATCGCCGTTGCCGGTGGCGATGGCGGGTTCGTCGCAGCCGCCGCGCCGCTGATCGGACCCCATGAACAGCTGGCTCAGGGCCTGGTGCTGGTCGGGCGCCAGCAGGGTCAGCCGGTTGAGCATGCACCCGACCATGGCGCGGCGCGCCGGCATCGTCACGCCCTGGCACGACCAGCCGGAGATCCGCAAGCTCGGCTCGGCGATGGTCTTGAGGAAGCCGAGGCAGGCTCCGGAGCCCTCGGGAGCCCCGGCCCGCCGCACCAGGCTGACCGGCCCAAACCGGCTGTCGATCACGCCCGCGGTCTCGAGCTCGGACGCGGAATTGCGCCCCATCCGGATCGCGAGATCGGCCCGGGGATCACGCCTTGCATCGCGCTCCGGTCCGAACCGGTAGACCTCGAGCTCGGCAGTGGGGCGGTCGGCGGGCTCGCCCCAGCGCAATATGTCCTTGCGGCCGCCGTCGGGGTGGGTGAGCACGGTATAGGTGGCGGTCCTGTCGGGCTGGTCGGTGAGACGGAGCGAGAATGCCGGCACGGCGGCGTCGGCCAGGGTCCAGCCGGCGCGGCCGGGCGACGTGTCGTCGCCGCCGTCGAGATGGTTCCAGCCGGCCACGCCGAGCATGGCGATCAGCGCCAGAGCCCCCACATAGGCGAACAGGCGCGCAAAGGTGCCGCAGACCTCGTCCGCGAAGCTCTTGAGCCCCTGCAGGACGGACCCGGATCGGGGCGCTGCGGCTGTTCTGGCCGAATTGGACTGCATCGGATGCGAGACGTCGTGGTAACGTTGTGTCAGGGACGTTTCTCGCATAGAAGCGCTGCCGCTTCGGTTTCCGCGGACATGCGCGGCCGGCCATATTTCTTCGGAGAGTGAACGATGGGTTACAAAGTCGCAGTGGTCGGCGCGACCGGCAATGTCGGACGGGAAATGCTCAATATTCTCGACGAGCGCCAATTCCCCGCCGACGAGGTCGTGGCGCTGGCCTCACGCCGCAGCGTCGGTGTCGAGGTGTCCTATGGCGACCGCACGCTGAAGGTCAAAGCGCTCGAGCACTACGATTTTGCCGATGTCGACATCTGCCTGATGTCGGCCGGCGGAACGGTATCGAAGGAATGGTCGCCGAAGATCGGCGCTGCCGGCGTCGTCGTGATCGACAACTCGTCGGCCTGGCGCATGGATCCCGACGTGCCGCTGATCGTGCCGGAGGTGAATGCCGACGCCGCCGCCGGCTTCAACAAGAAGAACATCATCGCCAATCCGAACTGCTCGACGGCGCAGCTCGTCGTCGCGCTGAAGCCGCTGCACGACAGGGCGAAGATCACGCGCGTCGTGGTGTCGACCTATCAGTCGGTGTCCGGCGCCGGCAAGGATGCGATGGACGAATTGTTCTCGCAGACCAAGGCCGTCTACACCAATGACGAACTGGTCAATAAGAAGTTCCCCAAGCGCATCGCCTTCAACGTCATTCCGCAGATCGACGTCTTCATGGAAGACGGCTTCACCAAGGAAGAGTGGAAGATGATGATGGAGACCAAGAAGATCCTGGATCCGAAGATCAAGCTGACCGCGACCTGCGTGCGCGTGCCGGTGTTCGTCGGCCACTCCGAAGCCGTCAATGTCGAGTTCGAGAATCCGATCACGGCCGACGAAGCCCGCAACATCCTGCGCAACGCGCCGGGCTGCCTCGTCATCGACAAGCACGAGCCGGGCGGCTACGTGACGCCTTATGAGGCGGCCGGCGAGGACGCGACCTATATCAGCCGCATCCGCGAGGACGGCACGGTCGAGAACGGTCTCGCCTTCTGGTGCGTGTCCGACAATCTGCGCAAGGGCGCGGCGCTGAACGCGATCCAGATCGCGGAGGTCTTGATCAACCGCAAGCTGATCACGGCCAAGAAGAAGGCGGCCTGAGCGCCGGCATCGTCAGGGTGGGGGCGCGGACGGATGAGCGAGAAGACGACGCCGGAAGCCGCCAGGCACGTGCCGGGTCCGGTCGAGCGCGGGCTCGAAGGCTTCCTGTTCAAGAGCCGCTGGCTGATGGCGCCGTTCTATGTGGGTCTCGTCGTCAGCCTCGCGGTGCTGTTGTTCAAGTTCGTGCTGCTGCTGTGGGAGAACATCGTCCATCTGCCATACGCCAAGGAGAGCGACATCATCCTCGGCGTGCTCAGCCTGATCGACGTCTGCCTCACCGGCAACCTGGTGCTGATCGTGGTGTTCTCCGGCTATGAGAACTTCGTCTCGCGCATCGATCCCGGCGGCCATCCCGACTGGCCGGAATGGATGACCAAGGTCGACTTCGCCGGCCTGAAGCAGAAGCTGCTCGCCTCGATCGTCGCGATCTCGGCGATCCAGTTGCTGAAGGCGTTCATGAATCTCGACGCCGGCTACGACTCGGTCAAGCTCGCCTGGCTGGTCGGCGTGCACATGACCTTCGTGGTGTCGACCCTGATGCTGGCGCTGTCGGACCGCTGGTCGAGCGATCATTGATGGGTGGCGAATAGCGAGGAGCGAATGGCGAACAGGGCAGGTGAACTACTCGCTATTCCCTCTTCGCCAATCGCCAGCGCGCGCGCTCTTGAATTCCTTGGTGGCCTTGTCGAGCACGAACAGCGAGCCCTCGGCGACGCCGAAATAGGCGCCATGGAGCTGAAGGTCTCCCGCCTCGACGCGGCTGCGCACGAACGGGAAGGTCATCAGGTTCTCGAGGCTGCGGAACACCGCGGCCTTCTCGATCCGGGTGACGAAGTTCTGAAAGCTCTCATGCGCGCGCTGCTCGACGACCTCGCCGGGCTTGATGAACATCGACATCCAGCGGCCGATGAAGTCGCCGGGCGACAGCGGCGCGGCCTTGTCGACGAAGGCGCGGATGCCGCCGCACTGGGCATGGCCCAGGATGACGATGTGCTTCACCTTCAGCACGGTGACGGCATATTCCAGCGCCGCCGACACGCCGTGCGCGTTGGCATCCGGCTGATAGATCGGCACGAGGTTGGCGATGTTGCGCAGCACGAACAATTCGCCGGGGCCGACGTCGAAGATCACCTCGGGCGAGACGCGCGAGTCGCAGCAGCCGATCACCATCACTTCGGGCGACTGGCCGCGCTCCGAGAGCTCGAGGTAACGGCTTTGTTCTGTCGGCAGGCGTTGGGTGGTGAAGGCGCGGTAGCCTTCGAGCAGGCGTTGCGGAAACGAGATCATGGACCTTGCCTAAACACATGCGGCTTCCGGGAACAAGCCTTTCGGGCCGGCTCTCGAAATGGTATCGCGGGCCGCGTCGATAAACCAAGGGAAACGCCGAAATGATCCGCCCGCGCCGCAGTCTTTTGTTCATGCCCGGCTCCAATGCGCGCGCGCTGGAGAAGGGGCGGAACCTGCCGGCCGACGGGCTGATCCTCGATCTCGAGGATTCGGTGGCGCCGGACGCCAAGGCCGCCGCCCGCGAGCAGATCGCCAAGGCGGTGGCGGCCGACGGCTACGGCAAGCGGGAACTGCTGATCCGGATCAACAGCCTGGATACGACGTGGTGGAGCGACGACGTCGCCATGGCCGGACAGGCGGCGACCGACGGCATCCTCGTTCCCAAGGTGTCGATCGTCGAGGACCTTCGTCTGGTCACGGATCGCCTGGCAGAGGTCGGGGCCGATCCGGCGCTGAAGGTCTGGGCGATGATCGAGACGGCGCGTGCCGTGCTCGATGCCGATCTGCTCGCGGCCACCGTGCACGAGGAAGGCTCGCGGCTCGCCGGCTTCGTGTTCGGGCCCAATGATATTTCGCGCGAGACCCGCATCCGCATGCTGCCGGGCCGCTCCACGATGCTGCCGATGATCAGCCACTGCATCCTGGCGACGCGCGCCCATGGGCTGGAGATTCTGGACGGGCCTTACAGCGATTTCGCCAACACCGACGGCTTCGCGCAGGAATGCATCCAGGCCCGTGATCTCGGCTTTGACGGCAAGACGCTGATCCACCCCGGCCAGATCAATGCCTGCAACGCCATCTTCACCCCGCCGGCCGACGAGGTCGCCGCGGCACGCAAGATCATTGCCGCGTTCGAGCTGCCGGAGAATGCCTCGCGCGGGGCGATCCAGATCGACGGCCGCATGGTCGAGCGGCTGCATGCCGAGATGGCGCGACGCACGATCGCGATCGCCGATGCCATCGCGGCGGTGGCGAAGTGAGGCGTCAGATGCGGCGGAGACTGAGGATGTAGTTGACGAGGTCGCCGCGCTGCTCGGCCGTCAGGATGACGTTCGGCATCGTCGGGTGGCTGCTCTGCAGGAACACCTTGAGCGATAGCTCGGTCGTCGACGGCATGTTGGCGACCGCGACGAAATCGGGGGCGGTCGTGGTCTGGGCTCTCGCCCCGCTGGTGTCGATGGCGTGGCAGGTGCTGCACCAGGCCTCCGCCAGCTTGCGTCCTGCCTGCACGCTGTCGGCGGCCGGCGTCACGCCGCCGGCATTGTGCAGCCGGATCAGCAGCATCGCGCCGAGCGCGAGCAGGATCGCGGCGCCGACATGGAGCCAGGTGTTGCGGTGCAGATTGGGCAGGCTCATCGCGTTGCTCCGCTGGGTGGGTGGGAGGCGGCGATCAGTGCTTGACCGCGGCGGCGCCCAGGCGGTCGATGGTCGGGGCGTTGAGGCAGTACTCCTCGTAGTGCTCGGCGCTCGTGCCGGCGGCCAGATCGCGATGGCAGCGCGGCTTGTCCTTGCACATGGCGCAGACGCGCTCCATGTCGCGCAGCACCAGCGGCTCGGCGCGCCCCAGCGCGGCTTCGTCGATGCCGAGCGCCTTCAGCATCTGCGGCAGTTCGTCTGCGGCATGCTCGCCATGGCGGACCAGCTCGTCGAGATCCGCCGGCGTGACCTGCAGGTCCATCGCGATGCGCTCGAAATCGTCGCGGTCGAGCTGCCGGAGCTCGCTCAGCTCACGCCGGTGCCGGAGCCATTGCGCGAACGTATCGATCAGGAACTGAACCCGCGGATAAGGCTTGGCGTCTACGGTCATGACACGTCTCCGATGATTGCCCGCAATCAATCACCGGCAGGCCGCGCGGACGTTGCGGTAGATCAAGCAGCGAATCGGTCCTGCGCAGGCCGCAAAGCTGCGCGGCGAAGGTCAGCGCGAGGCAAATCGCTCGGCCGCCCACGCATAGAGGCTGCCAGGAATCGGCGTCTCGCCACCGCGGCCCTTCGGCGAGATGTGCAGGCCGATGATCGCGGGATCGCTGATCAGGCCGGAGAAGTCGGAAGGATCGAAGAATGCCTTCGGCTCGGCATGCACCGCGTAGAAGCTGCGCTTCGGAAGCGCGTGGCGCAGCGAGCCGTGGCGGCGGGCCAGCGCCGTGAGCGCGGCAGGGCCGAAGATGGCGACGCGGATGTCCGACAGGCGGTCGGAGCCGCCGCGCAGCCGGCGCAGCGCAAAGGTGAGGCGATGACGCAGCGACAGCCAGTTCGGCGTCAGCGCGTCCTGCGCCATCAGCGCGGCGAATTCGGCGACGATCGGATCGTCCGGCGGCAGGTAGAGCACGGAATTGCCGAGCTGCCGCGGGCGCTCCCGAGGCGAAATATGGCAGGGCGGGGTCGATCTCGACCGGCCGCAGCAACAGCACGTCGGCGTCGAGCCAGAGCCCTGCGCCCTGCGCCATCAGCCGCATGCGGAAGAAGTCGCTAAACTGCAAGGTGGTCCAATCGCGCCAGCCGCCGTCGGGCTGCGGCGGTCTCAGACGTTCGGAGAATGCGTAAGGCAGGACCGCCTCGGCCTCGGCATTGCCGACGCCGTCGGGCAGGCCGGGCAGCGGATCGAAGCTGTAGACGGTGACCTTGTGGCCGGCGGCGAGCTGCGAGCGCAGGCAGGTCTGGCGCAGCCGGTCGAGCGGCCCCCGCCAGAAGGTGACGACCTCGGGCAATACGCGCGTCAACGGCGGACCTGCTGGGCTGCTCTCGAAACAAGGCCCCGGACGAGGTCCGGGGCCCGCGAACTCACCATCCCTCAGCGGGGCTCAGGCCCAGGCGCGCTCGGCCAGCTTGGCTTCATAGCTGTCGATCGAGGCCTTCTTCTCCAGCGTCAGCCCGATGTCGTCGAGCCCGTTGAGCAGGCAATGCTTGCGGAACGGATCGATGTCGAACTTCACGGTGCCGCCGTCGGGGCCGCGGATCTCCTGGGCGGCGAGGTCGACCGTCAAGGTCGCGTTGGCGCCGCGCTCGGCATCGTCGAACAGCTTGTCGAGATCGGCCTGCGACACGCGGATCGGCAGAATGCCGTTCTTGAAGCAGTTGTTGTAGAAGATGTCGCCGAACGAGGTCGAGATCACGCAGCGGATGCCGAAATCGAGCAGTGCCCAGGGGCGTGCTCACGGCTCGAGCCGCAGCCGAAATTGTCGCCGGCGACCAGGATCTTGGCGTTGCGATACGCCGGCTGGTTGAGGACGAAATCCGGGTTCTCGCTGCCGTCGTCCTTGTAGCGCTGCTCGGAGAACAGGCCCTTGCCGAGGCCGGTGCGCTTGATGGTCTTCAGGTACTGCTTGGGAATGATCATGTCGGTGTCGACATTGATGATCTTCAGCGGCGCGGCGACGCCTTCCAGCGTGGTGAACTTGTCCATCGGGGCACCTTCGAGAATACGGGCAGGCCGCTGTTTAGCCCGAACGGCAGGGCGGATAAAGTCAAAATCCCGTTGCCATCGGCCGGGTCGTCAGTCGACGGACGCCTCGATCGCCTCCATGTCGTCGTCGGACATTCCGAAATGATGGCCGATCTCGTGGATCAGGACATGGCGGACGATGTGGCCGAGGCTCTCGTCGTGCTCGGCCCAGTAGTCAAGGATCGGTCGGCGATAGAGCCAGATCATGTTGGGCAGGCGGGGCAGGTCGTCGTTGCTGCGAAACGGCAGTCCCGTGCCCTGGAACAGGCCGAGCAGATCGAACTCGCTTTCGGCCTGCATCTCGTCGAGCACCTCCTCGGTCGGAAAGTCGTCGACCCGGATGATGACGCCCTCGCACATCCTGCGGAAATGCTCGGGCAGGCGCTCGAACATCTCGTGCGCCATGGCCTCCATGTCGGCGAGCGAGGGGGCTTTCAGATCTGTCCACATTGCCGCCTTCTAGCCCGGCTTTGATCATCTTGCATCTTGGTTCTATGACATGTGTGGCGGAGCTGGTTGACGCAGGGGATGAAACCGGCGACCGTGACGCGCGAACTGGCGGTTGGGGGACAGATGAGGCAGATGTCGATGGTGCTGGCCGGGGCGGCGCTGGCCGCGGCGGTCGTGGTCTCGATCTCGGCGGCAGCGCAAGCGGAGCAGGCCGCTGGCGCGCGCGGCGCCGTGCGGAGTGAGCTGAGCACGGATCTCTCCGCGCAGCGCCGGCAACGACGAATCCAGATCTATCCGCGCTACGAAGGTCATTGGCAGCCCGATGTGGTGCCGCGCTTCAATCCGGGTCCGAACGCAGTTCGTGTATGCGATGCCACCTATGTTCCGGAGCATCGGCCGAGCGGCACCGTGATCGTCCCGCATATGAGTTGCGTCTGGCGACGCGGCTGACTGCTTGTCCCGCGCACTCTTCGGCTCTCGGCAAGTGCAGGTGATTCGGTCGCCGATTGATCGTGACGTTTCCTGATGTCGCCGTTCTGACACAGTGCCTAAATGTCGCGCACTGCGGCGGAACCGCGCGCGACGTCTCGGCATTCTGCTCCTGCGCAGGTCTTCATGTCCTATTCACGTCGCTCGTTCGAGACTGATCTGCGTCGCGCTGCTGCGGCCGCCATTCAGGCAACTGACAAGGCGGAATGTACGGTGCCGGACGTGATGTCAGGCGATCGAGGGAGAAGTTCATGACTGTGATGAAGCTGTTGGGCATCGCGGCGGTTGGCGCCGTTCTCGCGATGGCTGCCCCCGCCGAACGCGCGCAGGCGCTGTCGCTGATCAATCCGGGCGCCGCGACCGCGGTGCAGCAGGGCACGGTGCAGGAGACCACGCAGGCGCATTGGCATGGCCGCCGCCATTGGCATCCCCGGCGCCACTACTATCCTCGGCATTACTATCATCCGCGGCATCACTGGCGGCCGCATCACTACGGATATCGCCATCACGGCCGCTGGTAAGCGGCGCTTTTCAGCTGATCGAGACAATGACCGAAATCAAACAGGCCCGCTTTGCGGGCCTGTACGTTGATGGGGGCTGGCAACGAGGTTTGTCATGAAGCCATCAGTCAACAGAACCTGGCTCGGGATCGGCATCGTCACGGTGGCAATGCTGCTCGCGAGTTCCGCCGCCACTTCTCCTGTCGCCGCGGCTCCCGCCGTTACGCAGGCTCGTCAGACCGCAAAGGATGCTGGCCCGCGCCGGCAGGTTCGCCGATTGAAGCCCGTCATGTCGACGGCAGAGGTGCCGCACTATCTTGACCGTCCCACGGACTACATGCCGGCCTATCCGCCGGGCCCCGGGGTTCTGTTCACGCCGTTCTATGATTGAGGCCATGTCCGCGAGGCGCGTTGCGTTTCCTGCGTCTGGTTAGTTGCGAAGCCCCCGCACGAGCAGCACCTAGAGGTTCACGCGCATCTCCTCTGCCGCGACGCCACGCCGCAGATGCGCGCGACGTGCATCACTGACGAGCATCATTCATGCCGCATTCACGTCGCTATCTCTACGTTCATGTTGGGGTGCGCCAATCCTTCGATCGGACGACCAGCGTCGGCGCTGCACGGGTCCATCGTTGCACAGCATTCAGGGAGAAGGGACCATGATGAGGATGAAGGACCAGCGTGCTGGTCTTGCTCGTCGCCTCAGTCTTGCGGCGGCCACACTATTTGTCTTGGCGGGCGCGTCCGGACGGCCTGCGCTTGCGATGTCCCCGGTGAGCCCCGGTGCCGGCTCCGCCACGCAGACACCTTCGGACGTATTGACCGTTCAGGTCCGAGGCCCTGGCGGCCATGGCGGCGGTGGTGGCGGGCATCCCGGCGGGGGCGGATTCCACGGCGGGGGCGGTGGCGGCTTCCACGGCGGTCCGGCGTTCCACGGCGGAGGCGGTGGCCCGGCGTTCCATGGCGGCGGCGCCATGTTCAGGGGCGGCGGGAGTCCCGCGTTTCATGGAGGAGGACATGCCTTCGGCGGTGGTGGCCCGCGTCCTGTCTTCCACGGTGGCGGCCCGGCATTCCATGGCGGATTCGGCCCGCGGCCGGCGTTCCATGGCGGCGGCTATCATCATCGTCCGTACTACGCCTATCGGCCGTACTTCCACCATCACCGCCGTCACTTCTACGGCTACCGCAGCTACTACGCGCCGGTCTATACGTCGGGCTACTACTATCCCTATCGCCGCTGCCGCGTCGTCTGGACCCATTACGGGCCGCGCCGCATTTGCCACTATCGGCATTGGCGGGGTCATCACTGGCGCCATTATCATAGGTGGCATCATCGCCACCGCCACCACTGGCGCTACTACTGATCGTGCTCGAAGTTCGAACGAGACAGGAAGGACGCCCAACGGCGTCCTTCTCTCGTTTCAAATACCGCTATCGGCGCCACAATGCGCTCGCGCGCCACGGCTTGCAGGGATGAGGGTAGAGAGAGCGCTGAGCTCGCCGCTGCGGTCAGAGCCAGTCCTTGAACTGCCAATTCTTCACGCTGAGCCTCCACGGCACCAGCGTCTCAAGGCGCCATTTGGCAAACCGGCCCGGCGGCCAGTTCGACAGCCGCCGCTCCTCCTTCGGAGCCTCGGGCTGGGCGATGATCTTGGCGGGCGGCGTCTTGCGGCGCTGGCGCGTCGCATCACGGATGAGGTCGACGTATTCCGGCTTGTTGGCCATGTCAGGCTCCTCGGCACGTTCCTCTGCAGACGCAGCGCGTCCGACGGTAGGATTGTGCGCGACGAGACTTAAGAAGCCCTTGCCGAACTATGTCGATGTCGAGGTGAAACGAAAAACGCGATGGCTTGGTGAAGCCATCGCGTTCGCTTGTAGACCGGCCGCCGTGCCGGATGTGAAGCAGCGAGATGACGTCAGCGCCAGTCGCGCACGTCGACGAAGTGGCCGGCGATCGCGGCCGCCGCGGCCATCGCGGGCGACACCAGGTGGGTGCGGCCCTTGAAGCCCTGGCGGCCCTCGAAGTTGCGGTTCGAGGTCGAGGCGCAGCGCTCTTCCGGCGCCAGTTTGTCCGGATTCATGGCCAGACACATCGAGCAGCCCGGCTCGCGCCATTCGAAGCCGGCCTTGATGAAGATCTTGTCGAGACCTTCGGCTTCGGCCTGCTCCTTGACGATGCCCGAGCCCGGCACGACCATGGCATTGACGTGGCCGCTGACGGTCTTGCCTTCGGCGATCTTGGCTGCGGCGCGCAGATCCTCGATGCGACCGTTGGTGCACGAGCCGATAAAGACGCGGTCGAGCTTGATGTCGGTGATCTTCGTGCCCGCGGTCAGGCCCATGTACTTCAGCGCGCGATGCTTGGAGATGCGTTTGGCCTCGTCGGCGATCTTATCCGGATCGGGCACCACGCCGGTTACCGAGATCACGTCCTCGGGCGAGGTGCCCCAGGTCACGATCGGCGGCAGCTTGGCGGCGTCGAGCCGGAGCTCATGGTCGAAATGCGCGCCGTCGTCGGAACGCAGCGTCTCCCAGTAGCGCATCGCTGCGTCCCAGGCGGCGCCCTGCGGCGCCTTGGGACGGCCGCGCAGGAAGTCGAACGCCTTCTGGTCCGGGGCGACCAGCCCGGCGCGCGCGCCGCCCTCGATCGACATGTTGCAGACCGTCATGCGGCCTTCCATCGACAGCGCGCGGATCGCCTCGCCGGCGTATTCCAGCACGTAGCCGGTACCGCCCGCGGTGCCGATCTCGCCGATGATGGCGAGGATGATGTCCTTGCCCGTCACGCCGTCCGGCAGCACGCCGTCGACCGTGACGCGCATGTTCTTCGCCTTCTTCTGGATCAGCGTCTGCGTCGCCAGCACGTGCTCGACCTCGGAGGTGCCGATGCCGTGCGCCAGCGCGCCGAAGGCGCCGTGGGTCGAGGTGTGGCTGTCGCCGCAGACGATGGTGGTGCCGGGCAGCGTAAAGCCCTGCTCCGGGCCGATGACGTGAACGATGCCCTGGCGGCGGTCGAACTCGTTGTAATACTCGATGCCGAATTCCTTGGCGTTCTCGGCGAGCGTCTTGATCTGCTCGATGCTCTCCGGATCCGGGTTCGGCTTGGAGCGGTCGGTGGTCGGAACGTTGTGATCGACCACGGCCAGCGTCTTCTCCGGCGCGTGCACCTTGCGGCCGGTCATGCGCAGGCCCTCGAACGCCTGCGGCGAGGTCACCTCATGCACCAGATGGCGGTCGATGTAGAGCAGGCAGGTGCCGTCCTCGGCTTCGTGCACCAGATGGTCGTTCCAGATCTTGTCGTACAGGGTGGTCGGCTTCGACATGAGCGAATGCTCCCGGGAATGAAGGTTGAAACGGGACGCGTGACGGGCACGCGTGAACAATCAGGAACGAGGCGCTGCGGCTTACAGCGCGCGCCTAAGCTCAGATGTCGCCGAGGTGGCGAAGCGTCCGAAGAACCGCCCGGGCAGCCGGCGGCGATCGTCGATGACGACGCGGCGGCAGGCCATGCTGGTGCGATCTAGAACCATTTCAGGGAGATATATAGCACGCACGCCGGGGAGTGCGAGATGCGTTTGTGCCCGCCGTCATTGCGAGCGAAGCGAAGCAATCCAGGAGCCGAGCAAGGACTTCTGGATTGCTTCGTCGCTCCGCTCCTCGCAATGACGGCGCCAGAAACAAAAAAGCGCGGGGCCAGCCCGCGCTCTTCGTCAATCCAATGACAGCGACGATTACTCGTTGACGGCGGTCTGCTGCCGGTCCTGCTTCTCGACGATACGGGCCGACTTGCCGCGCAGTTGGCGCAGGTAATACAGCTTGGCGCGACGCACCTTGCCGCGGCGCACGACCTTGATCGAGTCGATCATCGGGGACAGGATCGGAAATACGCGCTCCACGCCCTCGCCATAGGAGATCTTGCGCACCGTGAAGCTCTCATTGATGCCGCCGCCGGAACGGCCGATGCAGACGCCTTCATAGGCCTGCACGCGCGTGCGCTCGCCTTCGACCACCTTCACGTTGACGATCACGGTGTCGCCCGGGCCGAACTCCGGAATGGTCTTGTTGGCGGACAGCTTGTCGAACTGCTCTTTTTCGAGCTGCTGAATCAGGTTCACGGGTAAATCTCCATCGGCGGCGCGCCCAGCCGGGTCACGCGGGGGCTGCGCTTGTTCCTGCCGTCACTTGCGGAATTGGGCGCTCCTATAAGCCAAAGCGCGAGGCTTGTCACCCGTCTGTCGTGCTTTTTGGCGCTTTTTGGCCGGGCCCGTTTTGTTCTCGGCCGTCGCGCGCCTGCCATTCGGCCCACAAATCCGGCCGCCGCGCCTCGGTCAGCGCTTCGGCCTGTGCGCGCCGCCACGCGGCGACCTTGGCGTGGTCGCCGGAGGTGAGGACGTCCGGAATGGAGCGGCCCTCGAACAGCTGCGGGCGGGTGTATTGCGGGTATTCGAGTAGGCCATCGGAAAAGCTCTCGTCGGTGCCCGATTCGAGCTTGCCCATGACGCCCGGCAGCAGGCGCACGCAGGTGTCGATCAGCACGAGTGCTGCGATCTCGCCCCCGACAGTACGTAGTCGCCGATCGAGACCTCGATCAGCTCGCGCGCGTCGATCACGCGCTGGTCGATGCCCTCGAACCTTCCGCAAACGACCAGCGGGCCCGGGCCGGCCGCGAGTTCGCGCACGAAGGCCTGGGTCAATGGCCGACCACGCGGGCTCATCAGCAGCTTCGGCCTTTCGGGTTCGATGGCCGCGGCATCGATCGCGGCTGCCAGCACGTCCGCGCGCAGCACCATGCCCGGTCCGCCACCGGCCGGCGTATCATCGACGCTGCGGTGCTTGTCGGTGGCGGAGGCCCGGATGTCGCGCGCCTCTAGCGACCAGATGCCGGAGGCCAGCGCGCGGCCGGCCAGGCTCACGCCGAGCGGCCCGGGGAACATCTCGGGAAACAAGGTCAGCACGGTGGTGCGCCACGGAGCGGCGGAGGGCGGAGGCGAAGCGGTCATGATGCTCTGTTACGGCACCAGAGCTGTGAGATCGAGCCCCTGGATCGGCCTCGCGAGCCGTACGAGTTCATCACAGGTGTCGTCCCGGACAAGCCGTGACGCGCATCAGCGCGTCGCGGCGCCGATCCGGGACCCCTACCGCGTGATGTTGGAAACGGGCATGCGGCCAGTCCCGTGCAAGCCAATCAGCTGCTGTGGCTATGGGTCCCCGCTTTCGCGGGGACGACGAGCTGGGTTTGAGGTGGCGGCGTCGTTTTCATCCGAGGCTGACGCGGGTGATTCATCCTCGCCCTCGATTTCCGTGGGAAGCTCGATGATCACGCGGCCACCGGCAAGATCGACCGTCGGCACCACCGCATTTGTGAACGGCAGCATCAGCGTGCTGCCGGACGGTGGCGCGATCTCGATGATGTCGCCGGCGCCGAAATTATGGATGGCGAGGACGCGGCCGAGCGGCGCGCCGGCGGTGGTTTCGGCGGCGAGGCCGATCAGGTCGGCGTGGTAGTACTCGTCATCGTCGGTCTCGGGCAGCCGGTCGCGTTGCACGTAGAGTTCGAGCCCGTTGAGCCGCTCGGCGGCATTGCGATCGGTGACGCCCTTGATGGTCGCGACGAGATGATCCTTCGCCTCGCGCGCCTTCGCAACCTCGAACGCGCGGCTGCCGTCCTTGGTCGTCAGCGGGCCGTAATGCAGCACGGCCAGCGGATCCTCGGTGAAGGTCCACAGCCGAACTTCGCCACGCACGCCGTGCGCGGCGCCGATCTTGGCGACGCAAATGAGCTTGGACATCAGGAGGCCCCGCCCTTCGAGACGCGCTCAAACGCGCGCTCCTCAGGACGAGGAGCCCAGTCCTCATGCTGAGGAGCACGGCGCAAGCCGTGCGTCTCGAAGCATGAGGCCATCAGCGTCAAAGGATCTTCCAGCCCTTGGCAGCGGCTTCGGCCTGCGCCTTGCGCTCCTTGCGCGGCACGGCCTTGATCGGGTTCTGGCGGGCTTCGCGCTTCTTGACGCCGGCGGCGTCGAGGAAGCGGGCGACGCGGTCGGACGGCTGCGCGCCCTTGGCGAGCCAGCCCTTCACCTTCTCCATGTCGAGCTTGAGGCGCGCCTCGTTGTCCTTCGGCATCAGGGGATTGAAGTAGCCGAGACGCTCGATGAAGCGGCCGTCACGCGGGAAGCGCGAGTCGGCGACGACGACGTGATAGACCGGGCGCTTCTTGGTGCCGGCACGGGCGAGACGGATGACGACGGACATGAAAGTTCTCCTTTGAGGTCGATGTATCGTTGTGAAAGTTGGATGAAGTCGTCATTGCGAGCGAAGCGAAGCAATCCAGAGCGGCGTGCGCGACTCTGGATTGCTTCGTCGCTTCGCTCGCAATGACGGGAGTGAGGTCATTTCTTCTTTCCCGGAGGCAGCCCGAGGCCCGGCAGTGTCGGCTTGCCGCTCAGGCCGGTGAGGCCCGGCAGACTGGGCAGGCCACCACGCAGACCGGCGGGCAGATCCTTCGGCAAATTCGGCAGACCGCCGGGCATGCCGCCCGGCATCTTCTCGGCGAGCGCCTTGAGCTGATCGGGCGACGGCATGCCGCCACCGCCGCCAAAACCCATCGCCTGGGCGATGCCGGCCAGCGGGCCGCGCTTTCCGGAGCCCATGGCCTTCATCACGTCGGCCATGTTCCGGTGCATCTTGAGCAGCTTGTTGACGTGCTCGACGCTCTGGCCGGAGCCGGCGGCGATGCGCTTCTTGCGGCTGGCCTTCAGCAGGTCGGGATGCTTGCGCTCCTCGCGGGTCATCGAGATCGATGATCGCGACTTGGCGCTTGAGGATCTTGTCGTCGATCCCGGCGGCCGCGATCTGGTTCTTCATCTTGGAGATGCCGGGCATCATGCCCATCAGCCCGCTGATGCCGCCCATCTGCGCCATCTGCAGCAGCTGCTCGCGCATGTCGTTGAGGTCGAACTGACCCTTGCGCATCTTCTCGGCGGCGCGCGCGGCCTTTTCGGCGTCGATGTTCGCCGCGGCCTTCTCGACCAGCGAGACGATGTCGCCCATGCCGAGGATGCGGCCGGCGATGCGCGAGGGATAGAAATCTTCGAGCGCATCGGTCTTTTCGCCGGTGCCGAGCAGCTTGATCGGCTTGCCGGTGACCGCGCGCATCGACAGTGCCGCACCGCCGCGGCCGTCGCCGTCGATTCGAGTCAGCGCGATGCCGGTGAGGCCGACGCGCTGGTCGAAGGCGCGGGCGAGATTGACGGCGTCCTGGCCGGTCAGCGAATCCGCGACCAGCAGCACCTCATGCGGGTTCGCGACCGCCTTGATCTCGGCGGCCTCCTTCATCATGTCCTCGTCCAGCGTGGTGCGGCCGGCAGTGTCGAGCAGCACGACGTCATAGCCGCCGAGCTTGGCGGCCTCGATGGCGCGGCGCGCGATCTGCGGCGGCATCTGGCCGGCGACGATCGGCAGGGTCGGGATGTCGAGATCGCGGCCGAGCACCGCGAGCTGCTCCATGGCGGCCGGACGGTAGACGTCGAGCGAGGCCATCAGCACCTTGCGCTTGTCGCGCTGGACCATGCGGCGCGCGAGCTTGGCGGTGGTGGTCGTCTTGCCGGAGCCTTGCAGGCCGACCATCATGATCGGCACCGGCGGCACGGCGTTGAGATCGATGGTCTGGCCGTCGTCGCCGAGCGTCTTCACCAGCTCGTCATGGACGATCTTCACGACCATCTGGCCGGGGGTGACCGACTTGACGACGGTGGCGCCGATCGCCTGCTCGCGCACGCGCTCGGTGAAGCTGCGGACAACCTCCAGCGCGACGTCGGCCTCGAGCAGTGCCCGGCGGACCTCGCGCATCGCGGCGTCGACATCGGCCTCCGAGAGCGAACCACGCCCCGTCAGCCGATCGAGAATGCCGCCAAGCCTTTCCGACAGATTGTCGAACAATGCCGTTATCCTTTGCCCTTATGGGGCGCTCGCTTCATTGTCGCCCGTCACCGCCGCTCGCCGCGGCCCATGACGACCATATAGAACTCGGCTGACCCGCCGAAACCATCAGTCCAAACACGTTTGCGCCCGAGGGCGCACAGCGCTGTCGGGCGGTGACCTCCGGCCTCCAGGGCCGGGCGGTGGCTCGAAAAGACGAAACTTTCCGAAATTCGGCCGGGTTAAACCCTCAGCGGGCGGAAAAGTCAAGGAAACTTGCTTCTCGCCGTCCCGTTGCCGGACCCTGTGCGGCCGCTTACCTGTTGCCGCAGTTCAGCTTTCCCTTGCGAGGACCGACCTTGCTGCGCCGTTCCAGGACCTATTCCGGCCCCGTCACCGACCATTTCGACGGCAAGCGCTTCTACGATCCCGACGGCGTTCCGCCCAAATCCCTCGCCCAGGTGCTGCGCTGGCAGTTCGACCGCAGCGGCAAGCGTTCCCGCTGGCCGTCCTGGGCGCCGAGCCTGCACGCCGACACGCCGCCGCACCGGATCGACGGCGAGACGGTGCGGCTGTCCTTCATCGGACATGCCAGCTGGCTCGTGCAGACCGGCGGGCTCAACATCCTGGTCGATCCGGTGTGGTCGGAGCGGGTGTCACCGTTGTCGTTCGCCGGTCCCCGGCGGCACAATCGATCCCGGCATCGCCTTCGAGGCACTGCCGCATATCGACGTCGTTCTGGTCTCGCATGGGCATTACGATCATCTCGATATCCGCACGCTGTCGAAGCTGACCGCCCGCTTTGCGCCACGCGTCGTCACGCCGCTCGGCAATGACCTGACGATGACCGATGCCGACGCCAAGATCCGCGCCGAAGCCTATGACTGGCACGATCGCGTGCCTTTGAACGATGAGGTCGCGGTGACGCTGGTGCCGACGCGGCACTGGTCGGCGCGCGGCATGTTCGATCGCAACAAGGCACTGTGGGCGAGCTTCGTGCTGGAGACGCCGCGCGGCAGGGTCTACATCGTGTGCGATTCCGGTTACGGCACGGGCACGCATTTCCGCCGCGTTGCGGAGCAGCACGCGCCGATCAGGCTCGCGATCCTGCCGATCGGCGCCTACGAGCCGCGCTGGTTCATGCGCGACCAGCATATGAATCCGGAGGACGCCGTGCAGGCGCTGCAGGATTGCGGCGCGGAGACCGCGCTGGCGCATCATCACGGCACGTTCCAACTGACCGATGAAGCCATCGACGCGCCGGTGCACGCCCTGCACGCCGCGCTCGACCAGGCCGGCATCCCGCGCGAGCGGTTCGGCGTGCTGAAGCCGGGGCAGGTGGTGGAGATTTAGTCCGCTGCCGCAACAAATCAGGTGTCGTCCCGGCCTTGAGCCGGGACCCATAACCACCGAATCAAGTTTTGCGAAGGCCGGCAGCTCCATCTCGCGCGATAACATCCGCCGCGGCGTATGGGTCCCGGCTCAAGGCCGGGACGACACTGAGTTTGTAGTGGCCGCGTTGCGTCTCACAGTATGAGACAGACTTATACTTACTGTCCCGCC
Source organism: Bradyrhizobium oligotrophicum (assembly GCA_050641875.1). Taxonomy (GTDB): domain Bacteria; phylum Pseudomonadota; class Alphaproteobacteria; order Rhizobiales; family Xanthobacteraceae; genus Bradyrhizobium; species Bradyrhizobium oligotrophicum_B. The sequence continues at coordinate 1,986,836 of CP192619.1, read as the reverse complement.
TTGATCGCCCAGGTCACGCTGACCGTGACCGACAGCGTCTCCTCGCCCTGTGCCACCGGCGTCGGCGTCGCGGCCATCGGTGCGGCGAAGGTCTTGGCGCGGAACACCGGCGCCGGAGCGCCGTCCTCGGCGATGCTGAGCGGCTGGCCCAGCGTCACGCCGGCGGCCTTGGCATAGATCTCGGCCTTGCGGCGGGCGTCGGCGACGGCCTTCTCGCGCGCCTGGTCGAGCAGCTTGGACGGCTCGGCGACGCTGAAATAGATGTTGCCGACATCGTTGGCGCCGGCCGCGACCAGCGTGTCGATCACGCTGGCGACCTTGGCGACATCGTGCACCTTGATGGTGACGCGATTGCTGGCGCGATAGCCGGTCACCGCCGGCTGGGCCGGCCGAGTTCTGCGCATATTGCGGCTGCAGCGACAGCCGCGAGGTCTGATAGTCCTTGTCGGCGATCCCGGCCGTCTTCAGCGCCTGCAGCACCTTGGCCATGGCGGCGTTGTTGGCCTCGGCCGCCTCGCGCGCGGTCTTGGCGTCGGACGCCACGCCGGCGTCGATCTGCGCCAGATCCGGCGGCGCCGAGACGCTGGCCTCACCGCTGACGGTGATCGCCGGCGTGTCCTGACGGGCGATGTCATCGGCGAGGGCGGGCATTGCGAAACTGGCCGCGAGCGCGACCGCGAGGATGGGCCTGATGATCATGGTGCTCACTTCAGCGGCACGTAGACGTTGATGACGAGCTTGTCCTCGGCCGTCTTCAAGGGGTCGGTGAGGTACTCCTCGATGAAGGTGTCCTTGGCCTCCAGCCGGCGCTCATCGAGATGGTTGGTGATCGCCTCGTAGGTGTTGTCCATGTTGTCGTAGGAGCCGCGATGCACGAACTTCAGCGCCTTGCCCTCGGGCGACTGGCCGATGCTCATCCCCTTGCCGAGCGTCTTCGGCTCCTGCTCGATCGGCATCTCGGCCAGGAAGGTGAAGCCGGTGTCGTCGGTCGAGGTGTAGACGATCATGCCGTTGCCGGCGGGCTTGATGCCCTGCTTGTCCAGCGTGGCTGACAGCGATTTGAAGGAGTCGATCAGCGTATCGAATGCGTTGTCCCAATTGGCGGTGCCCTTGACGAGGACGACCTTCTTCGCCTCGAGCTTGATCTCGTCACCGAAGGCGTCGCCCGCCTGGGCCGGCGCCGCGGCCGGCGGTGGCGCGGTGGCGGGGGACTGGGCCGCGGTCGGAGATGAGGACGGCGAGGGCTCGCGCTGGCGGCCGGCGTCGGGCTGGTCGCGGGCGCCGGACTGGCCGACGCTGCAGGCGCAGGAGAGGCGGGCGCCGCCGGGGCCGGTAGCGCGCTCGGGGCCGGTGCGGGCGTAGCTGAGGCCGCCGGAGCCGGGGAGGCGGACGGCGCCTGCGCCCGGGCGAGCGGGCCACCCAGCGCCAACGCGACCGAGCCCACAGCCAGAACGAGGCGGAAAGTGCTGAGATTCATTCGACTATTCTCCAGTGCCGTGCTGCTCCTGCGCAGGACGCGTGCCGGCGAACGTGCGGTCCTAACATGCCCGGCGGCGCGGCGTCCCATGACAGATGCGTCATGTCTCCCTGCGGACTGGTCAATGCGGCGCCTTTCGCCATATAAGGCGGACACAATTTGGATATTTTCATGAGCGCGCTGGCCAACCACAGCTTCGTCAAGATGAACGGGATCGGCAACGAGATCGTCGTGCTCGATCTGCGCGACGTGAAGCATGTCGTCACGCCGGACGAGGCGCGGGCGGTGGCATCCCGGGTGCCTTACGACCAGCTGATGGTGCTGCAGCCGCCGCGGCTCGACGGCACCGAAGCGTTCATCCGCATCTACAACAATGATGGATCGGAGTCCGGCGCCTGCGGCAACGGCATGCGCTGCGTGGTCCGGCAGGTGTTCGGCAAGACTGGCCAGACCAGCGCGACGTTCGAGACCTCGCGCCGGCCTGCTGAACTGCTGGCAGGGGCCGGCACCCGACCTCTACACCGTCGACATGGGCGTGCCGAAGTTCGGCTGGCAGGACATTCCTCTCGCCGAGGAGTTCCGCGACACCCGCTACATCGAGCTGCAGATCGGGCCGATCGATGCGCCGATCCTGCATTCGCCCTCGGTCGTCAACATGGGCAACCCGCACGCGGTGTTCTGGGTCGACGACGTCAATGCCTATGATCTGGAGCGCTTCGGGCCGCTGCTGGAGAACCATCCGATTTTCCCGGAGCGTGCGAACATCACACTCGCCCACATCGTCGATCGCGACCACATCACGATGCGCACCTGGGAGCGCGGTGCGGGGCTGACCAAGGCCTGCGGCTCAGCGGCCTGTGCGACAGCGGTCGCGGCTATCAGACTGAAGCGTGCCAACCGGATCGTGCAGATGACGCTGCCCGGCGGCGAGCTCACGATCGAGTGGCGCGAGCGCGACGATCACGTGCTGATGACGGGCTCCGCGACGTTCGAGTTCGAGGGACGGTTCGAGCCGTCGATGTTCGCCAGCGTCGCATGAGCGTCGATGTCGTCACCTTCGGCTGCCGCCTCAACGCGTTCGAATCCGAGCTGATCGCGAGACATGCCGAGGCCGCCGGTGCCGCCGACACCATCGTCATCAATAGCTGCGCCGTCACCAACGAGGCGGTGGCGCAGGCGCGGCAGTCGATCCGCAAATTGAAGCGCGAGCGCCCCGCGGCGCGCATCGTCGTCACGGGGTGCGCGGCGCAGACGCAGGCCGACATGTTCGCCGCCATGCCCGAGGTCGACCGCGTCATCGGCAATGACGACAAGCTGCAGCCGGATGCGTGGCGCGCGACGGCGCAGGCGCTGGCGGTGCCGCGCTTCGGTATCGACGTGTCCGAGAAGGTGGCCGTTTCGGACATCATGGCCGTCACCGAGATGGCGCCGCATCTCGTCGACGGCTTTCAGCGCGGCCTGCCGCGCGTGTTCGTCCAGGTGCAGAATGGCTGCGATCACCGCTGCACCTTCTGCATCATCCCCTTCGGCCGCGGCAACTCACGCTCGGTGCCAATGGGCGCCGTGGTCGATCAGGTGCGCGCGCTCGCCGAGCGCGGCCACGCCGAGATCGTGCTGACGGGTGTCGATCTCACAAGCTATGGCGGGGATCTGCCTGGGACGCCGAAGCTCGGTCGGCTCGTCAAGCAGATCCTGCGTCATGTGCCGGAGCTGAAGCGGCTGCGTATCTCCTCGATCGATTCGATCGAGGCCGATACCGACCTGCTCGATGCGCTGGCTGATGATGCGAGGTTGATGCCGCATCTCCATCTGTCCCTGCAATCGGGCGACGATCTGATCCTGAAGCGGATGAAGCGGCGGCATGCGCGCGTGGATGCGATCGCCTTCTGTCACGAAGTGCGCCGGCTGCGGCCGGACATCGTGCTCGGCGCCGATCTGATCGCGGGCTTCCCGACCGAGACGGACGAGATGTTTTCGCGCTCGCTGGATCTCGTCGAGGACTGCGGGCTGACGTTCCTGCACGTGTTTCCCTATTCGCCGCGCCCGGGCACGCCCGCCGCGCGCATGCCGCAGGTCGATGGCGCCGTGATCCGCGATCGCGCCCGGCGGCTACGGGCTGCAGGCGAAGCCGCGTTGCGGCGGCGGCTGGATGCGGAGATCGGTCAGCAGCGCGAGGTTCTGATCGAGAGCGCGACGCAGGGGCGGACGGAGCATTATCTGCCGGTCGCTGTCAGCGGCGCCGTGCCGGGCGCGGTGCAGCAGCTCACGATCGCGGGGCATGATGGATCGAAGCTGTTAGTCCAGCCCTCGCTGTCATCGCCCGGTTCAACCGGGCGATCCAGTACGCCGCGGCCTCCCAGTCGACAATGACTGCCTCTGGAATACTGGATCGCCCGGTCAAGCCGGGCGATGACAGCGGTGAGGTGGCGAGAGCGCTTGCTCTCACTTACGCCTGACGCCGCGCCTCACTCTCCATTCCACCCGCATAGCCGCAGCCGCTCGTGCATATGCAGCGGCGCTGGCGCCACGACCTGCACCGGCGGCTTGTTCTTCGACAGCGGAATCGAAATCTCACGCGCATGCAGATGCAGCCGCGGCTCGCCGAAGCGCGGGCCGTTGCCATAGATGTTGTCGCCGACGATCGGCCAGCCTTGAGAGGCGGAGTGCACGCGGAGCTGATGCGTGCGGCCGGTGATGGGTTCCATGGCGAGCCAGGTGAGGCGTGGGCTGATCGCCGGGTTAGTGGCAGGAGTCGAGAGCTCGCCGCCCGACTGCTGCGCTCCCTCCCCCTTGTGGGGGAGGGTTGGGGAGGGGGTGGCTCCGGGCGAGACCGCCGTTGTGGACCCCCACTCCCGACCCCTCCCCGCAGGGGGAGGGGAGTCGGTGCCCTGAGTAGGAGGTGTGCTTGTGGGTGCGTCAGCGGGAGAATACGATCTTCCCAGCACGCGCCATTTCGTCACCGCTGGCTGGCCTTGCGGATCCGGCTTCTGCCACCAGCCGCGCTCGGCGTTGAGCTTGCCGAGCGGCAGCTCGATCACGCCCTCGTCAGCGTCAGGCCCGCCCTCGACGATGGCCCAATAGGTCTTCGAAATCTTGCCATGCTTGAACAAAAGCCCGAGCGAGGCCGTTGCCTTGCGATGACGACCGAGCACCAGACAGCCCGAGGTTTCCTTGTCCAGCCGATGCGCCAGCACCGGGGCGCGCGGCAGGCCGAAGCGCAGCGCGTCGAACGAGGCTTCGAGGTTCGGTCCGCCTTTCGGCCCCTTGTGCACGGGAATGCCGGCCGGCTTGTCGATCACCAGCATCAGCCCGTCGCGGTGGAGCACGCGGGCGAGCATCTCCTCGTCGGTGGGTTGGTTAATGTCCATGGAAACCGTAACGCGGGTGTGAGCTTTCGTTTGCGAACGGAAAGGGCTAACACCACGCCATGAACGATACCACCTCCGAAACACCCAAGCTGTCGTGGTGGCGGCGGCTGTCCGCCGGCCTGAAGCGCACCTCCGGCGCGCTCGGCACGGCGGTCGCCGATCTCGTCACCAAGCGCAAGCTCGACCGCGCGATGCTGGACGACATCGAGGACGTGCTGCTGCGCGCCGATCTCGGGACCCAGGTCGCGGCGCGGATTGCGGAGGCGGTCGGGACCGGCCGCTACGACAAGGCGATCAGCGCCGACGAGGTGAAGGCGGTGGTCGCGACCGAGGTCGAGAAGGTGCTGTCGCCGGTGGCGAAGCCGCTCGAGATCGCGCCGGGCCACAAGCCGTTCGTCATTCTCGTCGTCGGCGTCAACGGCTCCGGCAAGACGACCACGATCGGCAAGCTGGCCCAGAAATTCGCCTCCGAAGGCAGGCAGGTGATGCTGGCCGCGGGCGACACGTTCCGCGCCGCCGCCATCGAGCAGCTCAAGCGTCTGGGGCGAGCGCACCAAGGCGCCCGTGATCGCCGGCGCGCAGGGCTCTGATTCCGCCAGCCTGGCGTTCACCGCCATCACCGCGGCCAAGGAGCAGGGCCGCGACATTCTGCTGATCGATACCGCCGGCCGTTTGCAGAACAAGGCCGAGCTGATGAACGAGCTCGAAAAGGTGGTGCGTGTCATTCGCAAGGTCGACGCGTCGGCGCCGCATGCGGTGCTGCTCGTGCTCGACGCGACGGTGGGACAAAATGCGCTGTCGCAGGTCGAGGCGTTTCATCGTACGGCAGGCGTCACCGGCCTCGTGATGACCAAACTCGATGGCACGGCGCGCGGCGGCATCCTCGTGGCGCTGTCGGAGAAGTTCAAGCTGCCGGTGCACTTCATCGGCGTCGGCGAGGGAGTCGATGATCTCTCACCGTTCGCCGCGAGAGATTTTGCGCGGGCGATCGCGGGCATCGAGGATTGACGTCGCCACGCTCGGGCTCCGGCGCACGTCGAGGCGACCGGATCAACCGCTGCCGTGGCTGCAGCCAACAGGACATGGAATGGACAAGACCCAGCCGCACCCGCTGTTCAAGCTCGCGACCGAACTCGGTCCGCTGATCGTCTTCTTCGTGGTCAACGCCAAGTTCAATCTGTTCGCTGCGACCGGCGCGTTCATGGTTGCGATCATCGCGGCGCTGATCGCCTCCTATGTCGTGACGCGACACGTGCCGCTGATGGCGCTGGTGACCGCCGTCGTCGTCATCGTGTTCGGCACGCTGACCCTGGTGCTGCACGACGAGACCTTCATCAAGGTCAAGCCGACCATCATCTACGGCCTGTTCGCGGCGGTGCTCGGTGGTGGGCTGCTGTTCAATCGCTCCTTCATCGCGATCATGTTCGATCAGATGTTCAACCTGACGGCCGTGGGCTGGCGCATCCTTACCTTCCGCTGGGCGCTGTTCTTTGCCGCGATGGCGGTGCTGAACGAGATCATCTGGCGCACGCAGAGCACCGATTTCTGGGTCGGCTTCAAGGCGTTCGGCGTCGTGCCGCTGACCATGATCTTCGCCATCGCCCAGATGCCGCTGATCAAGCGTTACCATCAGGACCCCGCGTCGCTGGAGGCCAGCGATGCTGCGGAAGGTGATGTGAGCAAGGGGTAAGCTCCAACGGCGTCATTGCGAGGAGCGTAAGCGACGAAGCAATCCAGGGCCCGGGGGCGCTCTGGATTGCTTCGCTTCGCTCGCAATGACGAGAGACTAACTCCCCGTCTTCAGCGCCTTCTCGATCTCCGGCTTCAACACCGTGTTGATGTTCTCCGCCGTGATCGGGCCGACCAGCTTGTAGACGATGGTGCCCTCGCGTCCGACGACGAAGGTTTCGGGCACGCCGTAGACGCCCCATTCGATGCCGGCGCGGCCGTTGCCGTCGACGCCGACGACGTCATAAGGGTTGCCGTAGCGGCCGAGGAAGCGGCGGGCGTTGTCGGCGCCGTCCTTGTAGTTGATGCCGATGATCTGGAAGCGCTTGTCGCGGCCGAGGTCGACCAGCAGCGGCGCCTCGTCGTGGCAGGGCACGCACCAGGAGGCCCAGACGTTGACGATGCTGACCTTGCCCTTGAGCGCGGCCGGATCGAGTCCGGGCACCGGGGCGCCGTCTCTGGCCAGCTCCGGCAGCGGCGGCAGCGGTGTGGCCGGCGCTGGATGGCCGATCAGCGCCGACGGAATCCGCGACGGATCGCCGTTGCCGAGGCGCGACCAGAACAGCGCCGCCAGTCCGAGGAACACCACGAGCGGCAGCAGCATGAGGAATGAGCGGCGGCGCGGCGCCGGCTCCGTCGCAGCTTGTTCTGTCATTGGATATCCGTCGCAGCCCGGCCCGATCGCCGGTTGATGCCGCTGTCCTCGAGCGCGCGCAAGCGCGCCTTCTGCGTGCGGTAGTCGATGGCGATCCAGCCGATCAGCAGCACCACGACCAGCGCTGCGGCGAGATAGGAGGTGGCGATGAAGGAGGTATAGGGGCCGAGGTCCATATCAAGCCGCTCCCGCGATCTGGCCTGCCGCATCGCCGGCTGGTGCGGTCGTCGTGTAGGCGCGGGCCTGCATCATCTGCAGGCTGCGCACGCGACGGCGCAGGATCTCGTTGCGCATTGCCGCGACGTGCAGGGTCACGAACAGGAACGAGAACCCGATCGCCATCACCAGCAGCGGGATCAGGAACGATTTGTCCAGCGTCGGACCGCCCATCCGCATCACCGACGCCGGTTGATGCAGCGTGTTCCACCAGTCGACGGAGAACTTGATGATCGGCAGGTTGATGGCGCCAACCAGCGTCAGCACGGCGGCGGCGCGCGCTGCCCGGGTCGGATCCTCGACCGCGCGCCACAGCGCCATCAGGCCGAGATACATCAGGAACAGGATCAGCACCGAGGTCAGGCGTGCATCCCACTCCCAATAGGTGCCCCACATCGGCCGGCCCCACAGCGAGCCGGTGAGGAGCGCGAGGAATGTGAAGCTGGCGCCGATCGGGGAGGCGGCCTTGGCGGCGACGTCGGCGAGCGGATGCCGCCATACCAGGGTGCCGAGCGAAGCGACGCTCATGATGCCCCAGACGAACATCGACAGCCACGCGTTGGGCACGTGGATGAACATGATCTTGACGGTTGCGCCCTGCTGATAGTCGTCGGGCGCCACGGCCGAGAGGTACAGGCCGGCGGCCAGCAGCGCGGCCGTGACCAGCGCCAGCCACGGCAGCAGCCGCGCCGCCAGCGCAAGGAACCGGGTGGGATTGGCGAGGTCGATCAGCGACATGAGACCCTTGTTAAAGGCGGAAGCGGTTGCAGGCAATCAGCATGGCGCCGCTAGGTAAGAGTTGATCATGGTCAAACCCCGGCGGGCGCTGGGTCAATCCAGCCCGTTCCGCAAGCTTGTCGCAGCGGCGAACGGGCCGATCACGAAACTCACCAGCGACAATGCGCACAGGATCGAGAACGGCGCCCCGAACGGCAGCGGGCCGACGATGGCCGCCTGCGACGCCGCAACGCCGAAGATCAGCACCGGAATCGACAGTGGTAGCACCAGGACCGCCAGCAGCAGCCCGCCGCGGTGCATGGTCACCGCCAGCGCCGCGCCGATCATGCCGATGAAGGTCAGCGCAGGCGTGCCCGCCAAGAGCGTCAGCGCGACGGCGCCGGTCGCCGTGGCGTCGAGGTTGAGCAGCAGGCCGAGCACGGGCGTGGCAATCACCAGCGGCAGGCCGGCGGCGAGCCAGTGCGCCAGCGCCTTGGCGGCGCAGGCCAGTTCCAGCGGCGTCCGGCTCATGACGACCAGGTCGAGCGAGCCGTCCTCGTGGTCGGCGGTGAACAGCCGGTCCAGGGTGAGCAGGCTGGAAAGCAGGGCACCGAGCCAGAGGATGGCGGGGCCGAGTCGGGTCAGCAGCGCCAGATCCGGCCCGACCGCGAATGGCATCAGCACCACGACGGTGAGGAAGAACAGCACGCCGATCAGCGCGCCGCCGCCAATGCGCAGCGCGATCCGGATGTCGCGGCGGATGAGGGCACCGAGGGCGGTCATGCGGGACGGGCCTGGGATGATGGCGCATTGCGCGTGAGTGAGCCGTGCCGCCGCCGCCGGCACACTGCGTTCCCTCCCCCTTGTGGGGGAGGATTGGGGAGGGGGTGGCTCCGGGTAACACTGCCGTTGTGGACCCCCACCCCGCCCCTCCCCGCAAGGGTGAGGGGGGCGGGCATCGAAGGGACAGAAGTTGGGGCGCGAAGACCTCGCTCAGATCGATCGAGCGCGTCGTGGGGGACCCCTCCCTGACCCTCCCCCACAAGGGGGAGGGAACGGAGAGAGCGGTGAGTGGGGCTGCGAAGAAGCGAGAGTGGATCATTGGACCCCTCCGATCCGCAGCTCGCGGGTGTCGATGCCGAGCGGGCCGTGCGTGGCGGCGACGATCAGCCCACCGCCAGCGAGATGCTCGCGCATCAGGCCCGCGAACATCGCCTGGCCCGCGACATCGAGCGCGGCGGTGGGTTCGTCGAGCAGCCAGAGCAGACGGGGCACGGCGAGCAGCCGGGCAAGGGACAGCCGGCGGCGCTGGCCGGCGGACAGATAGCCGGCGGGCAGGTCGATCGCATGTGCGATGCCGACAGCGGCCAGGCAATCCGGGATCGGCCTGATGGCGCCGCCGCCCATGAAGTCGGCCCAGAAGTTCAGATTCTCGCGCACGCTGAGCGCCGGCTTCAGCGCATCGCGGTGGCCGAGATAATGCGCCTGCTCCGGCACGGTCAGCTCGCCCTCGCCGCCCTCGATGGCGATGCTGCCGCCAGCCGGGAGCAGCAGGCCCGCGATCAGCCGCAGCAACGAGGTCTTGCCCGCGCCATTGTGCCCGGTCACGGCCAGCGCCTCGCCCGCGACTGCCTCGAAGGCCAGCCCCGCGAACACCTCGCGCCCGCCACGCACGCATCTGACATCGTGTCCGAACAGTCTTGGAGTGAGCTGCATGGCCCGTCGTATCAGCCCTTACGAAATTGATGGCTAGCGCGTGAGAATTTGTGGGTGATGCCACGTCGGGACTTGCTTGTCTCTGTGGCGGCGCAGTTAGAAAGCTTCTATAAGCCCGACCTTGATGCAGCACACAATCGCCCGCTGCAAGCCATCCGGCGCCTCGCGCTGACGGTTCTTAAATACTCCCTCCGGGTATGCAGATCAATTGGGATTTCCACGCATGACCTCGCTCGACAGCTTCAAGTGTCGCAAGACCCTCAAGGTCGGAACGAAGAGCTACATCTATTACAGCTTGCCCACAGCCGAGAAGAACGGTCTCAAGGACATCTCGAAGCTGCCGTACTCGATGAAGGTGCTGCTCGAGAATCTGCTGCGCAACGAGGATGGCCGCACCGTCACCAAGGACGACATCGTCGCGGTGTCGAAATGGCTGCGCAAGAAGTCGCTGGAGCATGAGATCGCCTTCCGCCCGGCGCGCGTGCTGATGCAGGATTTCACCGGCGTCCCCGCCGTGGTCGACCTCGCGGCGATGCGCAACGCGATGCAGGCGCTCGGCGGCGATGCCGAGAAGATCAACCCGCTGGTGCCGGTCGATCTCGTCATCGACCATTCGGTGATCGTGAACTACTTCGGTGACAACAAGGCGTTCGGCAAGAACGTCGCCGAGGAGTACAAGCAGAACCAGGAGCGCTACGAATTCCTGAAGTGGGGCCAGAAGGCGTTCTCGAACTTCTCCGTGGTGCCGCCCGGCACCGGCATCTGCCACCAAGTGAACCTCGAATACCTGGCGCAGACCGTCTGGACCAAGAAGGAGAAGATGACGGTCGGCCGCACCAAGGGCACCTTCGAGGTCGCCTATCCGGATTCTCTGGTCGGCACCGATCTCGCACACCACCATGGTCAATGGTCTCGCCGTGCTCGGCTGGGGCGTCGGCGGCATCGAGGCCGAGGCCTGCATGCTCGGCCAGCCGCTGTCGATGCTGCTGCCCGACGTGGTCGGCTTCAAGCTGACCGGTGCGCTGAAGGAAGGCGTCACCGCGACCGACCTGGTGCTGACCGTCACCCAGATGCTGCGCAAGCTCGGCGTGGTCGGCAAGTTCGTCGAGTTCTTCGGCCCCGGCCTCGACCATCTCTCGGTCGCCGACAAGTCGACCATCGCCAACATGGCTCCTGAGTACGGCGCGACCTGCGGCTTCTTCCCGGTCGACGCCGCCACCATCGACTATCTCAAGACCTCGGGTCGCAAGGCGCCGCGCGTCGCGCTGGTCGAGGCCTACGCCAAGGCGCAGGGCCTGTTCCGTACCGCCAAGTCGGCGGACCCGGTGTTCACGCAGACGCTGACCCTCGATCTCGCCGACGTCGTGCCGTCGATGGCTGGTCCGAAGCGCCCCGAGGGCCGCATCGCCCTGCCGGCGGTGGCCGAAGGCTTTGCGACCGCGCTGGCCGGCGAGTACAAGAAGAGCGATGCCGCGCAGCGCTTCCCCGTCGAGGGCAAGGACTTCGACATCGGCCATGGCGACGTCGTCATTGCCGCCATCACCTCCTGCACCAACACCTCGAACCCGAGCGTGCTGATCGGCGCCGGCCTGCTGGCCCGCAATGCCGCCGCCAAGGGTCTCAAGGCCAAGCCTTGGGTGAAGACCTCGCTCGCTCCCGGCAGTCAGGTGGTTGCCGAGTACCTTGCCAATTCGGGCCTGCAGAAGGACCTCGACAAGGTCGGCTTCAACCTCGTCGGCTTCGGCTGCACCACCTGCATCGGCAACTCAGGCCCGCTGCCGGAGGAGATCTCGAAGTCGATCAACGACAACGGCGTCGTCGCGGCGGCCGTGCTGTCGGGCAACCGCAACTTCGAAGGCCGCGTCTCGCCGGACGTGCAGGCCAACTACCTGGCCTCGCCGCCGCTGGTCGTCGCCTATGCGCTGGCCGGCACCGTGACCAAGGACCTCGCCGTCGAGCCGATCGGCATCGGCAAGGACAAGAAGCCGGTCTACCTGAAGGACATCTGGCCGACGACCAAGGAGGTCAACGACTTCGTCAAGAAGTTCGTCAAGGCCTCGATCTTCAAGAAGCGCTACGCCGACGTGTTCAAGGGCGACACCAACTGGCGCAAGATCAAGACGGTCGAGAGCGAGACCTATCGCTGGAACATGTCGTCGACCTACGTGCAGAACCCGCCGTATTTCGAGGGCATGAAGAAGGAGCCCGAGCCGATCAAGGACATCCTCGAGGCCCGCGTGCTGGCGCTGTTCGGCGACAAGATCACGACCGACCACATCTCGCCGGCCGGTTCGATCAAGCTGACTTCGCCCGCCGGCAAGTTCCTCAGCGAGCATCAGGTCCGCCCGGCCGATTTCAACCAGTACGGCACCCGTCGCGGCAATCACGAGATCATGATGCGCGGCACCTTCGCCAACATCCGCATCAAGAACTTCATGCTCAAGGGTGCCGACGGCAACATTCCCGAGGGCGGCCTGACCAAGCACTGGCCCGACGGCGAGCAGATGTCGATCTACGACGCCGCCATGAAGTATCAGGAAGAGGGCGTGCCGCTGGTGGTGTTCGCCGGCGCCGAATACGGCAACGGTTCGTCGCGCGACTGGGCCGCTAAAGGTACCCGGCTGCTGGGCGTTCGTGCCGTGATCTGCCAGAGCTTCGAGCGCATCCATCGCTCCAACCTGGTGGGTATGGGCGTGCTGCCGCTCACCTTCCAGGAAGGCACGTCCTGGTCCTCGCTCGGCCTCAAGGGCGACGAGAAGGTCACCATCAAGGGCCTGCAGGGCGACCTGAAGCCGCGCCAAACCCTGACCGCCGAGATCGTCTCGGCCGACGGTGCGGCGCAGCAGGTGCCGCTGCTCTGCCGGATCGATACGCTGGACGAGCTCGACTACTACCGCAACGGCGGCATCCTGCACTATGTGCTGCGCAAGCTCGCCGCTTAACCAAAGCGCGATGCGACAGTTTGGCTCACTCTGAAGTGAGTAGCGGGTGATGAAGGAGGCGGCCTATGACAAAGGCCGCCTCCTTTGCATTTTCGGTTTGTTAACTACGAGGACGGCATCGCGGATGCAGTGATGCACAGGGCGCAGCGGACGGTGGTCCAGACGGGACAGTGGCGATGAGTGGACAGATGTCGTGGTGGTCGCGCGCAGCGCTGAGTGTCTGTGCGGTCATCGCTTTCGTCCGGCCAGCCGCTTCCGATCCACGTGCGGTGATCGAACTCTTCACCTCGCAAGGCTGTTCGTCCTGCCCGCCGGCCGACAAGATTCTCGGCGAACTCGCCAGAGATCCTTCGGTCATCGCGCTGTCCCTGCCGATCGACTACTGGGACTATCTCGGCTGGAAGGACACGCTGGCCGACTCCCGCTTCACGGCCCGGCAGCGGGCCTATTCTCGTGCGCGCGGGGACCGCGAGGTCTATACGCCGCAGGCGGTGGTCAACGGCTCCGTGCATGTGATCGGCAGCGACCGTGAGGCGATCGAAGGCGCAATCGAGGAAACCGTCCAGAGCGGCGCGGTGATGTCGGTGCCGGTGAGGCTGTCGGTCGACGGCCAGGAGCTTCTCCGTCTCGGTCGCTGCGGCCAGCGACCATGCGCCGCACCGGCACGGCGAGGTGTGGGTCTGCTCGATCTCGCGGGTGGTCCCGATCTCGGTCGGGCGGGGCGAGAACAGCGGCCGCGACCTGACCTATTACAACGTCGTTCGCGGTCTTCAGAAGCTGGGTGACTGGAACGGGTCGCCAGTCAGTTGGAGCGTGCCGTTGGAGAAGATCGCCCGCGAGGGCGTCGATGGCACCGTCGTCTATGTGCAGGACGGCAGTCGCGACCGCCCTGGACCGATGCTCGGCGCCGCCTTTTCCGAGTTGCCATTGGGCGGACGGGCTTCAGCAACGGCGCGTGGTCCCGAGCGCTGATCTTCCGTCGTCCTGATCTTCGTTTTCGCTGACCGGCGTTAGGCGCGTCACGTCCGCGGGACGGCGCGCCGCGACGTCTTCCCCGCAGCTCACGCCAGAAAAGCAAAAGGACCAACTTGCGTTGGCCCTTTGCCTTACTTGTGAATAGACCCGATCCTGACGACCCCGGGGGCTGGGGGCTGAGGAATCCGGAACCGAAAGGACCGGGCCAACGCACACGAATCTTATGCCGAAGGTCGGGGGCGGTCGGTGGGCGGAAACACGGCGCGATTATGATTCTGCTAACGATCCCGTGACGCTTGCGTGTTCGCGGAACTGATGACCTCGCAGGCTCGGTCGAACTTCAACAACGAAAACGGCCCCTTGCGGCTTCTGCCGGATGGCGCGATCATGTCACACAGATGACAGGAGGACGCCAATGAACCTCACGCCGGAGGACGCCGACCCCAGCGAGAACCGCGCGGCGGCGCGCAGTGCGACCGCAGCGCCGAACCGGGTGACGTTCGACCGTCTCGAGCTGAACCGCATCCTGAACCTCTACGGCCGGATGGTCGCCGACGGTGAGTGGCGCGACTATTCGATCGACTTCCTGCGTGACCGGGCCGTCTTCTCCGTGTTTCGCCGGGCGTCCGAGGTGCCGATCTACCGCATCGAGAAGGATCCGCGTCTCGCACGCAAGCAGGGCATGTACAGCGTGATCTCGGCGACCGGGCTGATCCTGCGCCGCGGCCACGAGCTTGAGCGCGTGCTGCTGGTGATCGCACCGAAACCGGCGCTGGTCTGATCCAACGTGCTCCGGCTTGATCATGAGATTCCGACTGGCGCTGCTCACGCCGGGACGTCGCTGCTCCCGGCCCCGAGCGGGCGCTGCATCATCACAGTATCGAGCCAGCGGCCAAATTTGAGGCCGACGCTCGGGTGGGTGCCGATCATCTGGAAGCCGCAGGCGGTATGCAGCCCGACCGAGCCGGCATTGGCGGAGTCGCCGATGACGGCGATCATCTGGCGAAAGCCTCCCTCCTCGCAGGCGTCGATCAGTCGCCGCATCAGTCGCATCCCGATGCCGCGACGCTGGCTGGCGGGAGCGAGATACACCGAGTTCTCCACCGTGAAGCGATAGGCGGGGCGGGGTCGGTAAGGCCCCGCATAGGCATAGCCCACGACCTCCCGGTTCAGCAGGGCGGCGAAATAGGGAAAGCCGCCGTCGGTGAGCGCCCGGAAGCGGCGCGTCATTTCCGCCAGATCCGGAGCGTCGAGCTCGAAGGTGGCCGTGCCCTCGCGGACGGCTTGGCCGTAGATGGCGGTGATGGCGGGAAGGTCGGCCTCCTGGGTGGGCCGGATCTCAATGTCGGGCATGGTGAAACCATACCTAGGCGGACGCGGCGATCAATCCGGTCCCGCAGCATGGCTGCTGCCGCAGCTTTGCGACGGGCGCAGTTGAGGCTTGCGCAAACGAAAAGCCCCGGCGGTGAGGCCGGGGCTTCGAAGGTCGCTCATCGGGAGCGGTTGGATCAGTCGCGCTGTCCGAGCAGCTGCAGCAGCAGCGTGAACAGGTTGATGAAGTTCAAGTACAGCGACAGGGCGCCGGTGATTGCGGCGCGCTCCGCGATGTCGCCGCCCGCGGAAGCGTAGCCGTAGATGTACTCGTTCTTCAGACGCTGCGTGTCCCAGGCGGTCAAGCCGGCGAACACGAACACGCCGATCACCGAGACGATGAACTGCAGCATCGAGCTCGCCAGGAACAGGTTCACGAGGCTCGCCAGCACGATGCCGATCAGGCCCATGAACAGGAACGAGCCCATGCCCGTCATGTCACGCTTGGTCGTGTAGCCGTACAGGCTCAGCGCGCCGAATGTCGCCGCGGTGATGAAGAACACCCGCACGATCGAGGTGTGGGTGTACACCAAGAAGATCGACGACAGCGAGATGCCCATCAAGGCCGAGAACACCCAGAACAGGATCTGTGCGGTCGACGGCGCCAGGCGGTTGATGCCGGCCGAGATCGCGAACACCATGACCAGGGGGCCAGGATGAACAGCCACTTCAGCGGGCTCACGAACATCGCGTAGCCGAACTGCGTCAGATAGGCGTTACCGAACTTGAACACGCCGGCCGCCGGATCGCCGGTCACCGACGCCATGTAGACGCCGAGTGCCGCAAGGCCGGTGATGGCCAAGCCGATGCTCATGTAATTGTAGATGCGCAGCATGTAGGCGCGCAGACCGGCGTCGACGGTCGCGGCATCGGCGCGCCCGGCCACCCGGCCAAAGGGTGAAGCATAATTGCGGTCTAGGTCCGACATGGTCGATTCCCGTTGGTTGCCCGGCAGCCCGGTCCTGACAGGACCTTTGGCCGGTTCTCGAAAAACCCTATCTCATACCCACTGCTGCAGATATTAAATTTGCGTCATCGGCAAATTCGCCATCTTTTGGCAGGTCTCTGAGCCCATTCCCTAGATGGGAAACTAGCATATCCGCCGCAAGCTTCCACGCGCGGCTGAATGTCGCTCCGCGCGCGTCCCAGCCGCATAAATCGCGTTAACCGTGCGGCATGAGCGCGCAAGCCGCTACAGATTCCGAAGAACCGTCGCCGGCTTCTGGTTGAGCGCCAGCAGCGTGCCGGCCAGGCCGAGCCCCACCGTCACGATCAGCGCGGCGACGACGACCAGTGCGGCGCTGCCGGCCTGCCAGGCGAAGCTCAAGGTCATCAGGCGGGTCACGATCAGCCACGCCGCGACCGACCCCGCGATGACGCCGAACGCGGCGGTGGCAAACCCGATCATCAGATATTCCAGCGCGTAGGCGCCGAGCAGCCGCAGCCTTGTCGCGCCCAGGGTCTTCAGGATGACGGCATCGTAGACCCGGTGGCGGTGGCCGGCCGCCAGCGCGCCGCCCAGCACCAGGATGGCCGAGATCAGCGTCACCGCACTGGCGCCGCGGATGGCGAGCGCGAGGTTGGAGATGACCGAGCCGACCGTCTCCATCACCTCGCGGACCCGCACGCTGGTCACCATCGGGAAGGCGTCGGCCACCTTGCGGATGACACGGGCATCCTCCGCGGCATCGGAGCGCGCTTCGGTGAGGGTGGCGACATGGGTGTGCGGCGCTCCCTTGAAGGCATTCGGGGAGAACACCAGCACGAAATTGATGCCGAGCCCCTGCCAGTCGATGGTGCGCATGTTGCCAATCCGCGCCGTGATGTCGCGTCCGAGCACGTTGACCACGATGTCGTCACCGAGCTTGAGGCCGAGACCGTCGGCGATCCGCTTCTCGATCGAAACCAGCGGCGGGCCGCTGTAGGTCTCGCTCCACCACTCGCCCTCGACGACCTTGGATCCCTTGGGAACCTCGGTGGTATAGGTCAGGCCCCGGTCGCTCTGCAGCACCCATTCGGTGTCCGTCGTCGCCTTGAGGTCCTCGGCGCGCACGCCGCGGGCGGAGACGATGCGCCCGCGCAGCATCGGCACGTCTTCGACAGCCGATTGAGGGGCGAGGTCCTTGAGGAAGCCGCGGAAGCGGTCGGCCTCGCCGGAGGGGACGTCGATGAAGAAGAACGACGGCGCCTGCTCCGGCAGTTGAGCCAGGAACTGGCGTCGCAGATTGCCGTCGATCTGGGTGATGGTGACCAGCACGGCGAGCCCCAGCCCGAGCGACAGCACCACCGACGGTGTCAGCGCACCCGGGCGATAGATATTGCTGACGGCCAGCCGCAGCATCGGGAAGCGGCTGCGCGGCAGGGCGCGCGCAATCGCCATCACCGCGGCGGCAATGCCGCGCAACAGCACGAACACGAGGGCGGCGGCGACGACGAACACCGCGGCGATGCGCTTGTCGTAGGACAGGCCGATCACGACCGCGATCAGCAGCGCGACGGTGCCCGCGATCAGCACCAGATAGCTCCAGCGCGGCCGGTGCCATTCGGCGATCACCGCTTCGCGGAACAGGGCCGCCACCGGCACATCACGCACGCGCCCGAGCGGCCACAGACCGAACGCCAGTGCGGTGAGCAGGCCATAGACGAAGGACAGCACCAGCTCGTCCGGATGAATGGCCGGGATGACGGGCAGCGGCAGGATGTTGCCGAATAGCCCGACGATGGCAAATGGCAGGGCCGCGCCGGCGCAGAGTCCGATGATCGAACCGATCGTGGCGAGCACCATCACCTGCACGAGGTAGATGCCGAACACGTCGCGGCTGGTGGCGCCGAGGGCCTTGAAGGCGGCGATCACCTCGGTGCGGCGGTCGACATGGCTCTTGACCGCATTGGCGACGCCGACGCCGCCGACCAGCAGGGCGGCGAGACCGACCAGCGTCAGGAACTGGGTGAAGCGGCCGATCGTCCGCTCCAGTTGCGGCGAGGCGTTGCTGCGGCTGCGGATCTCCCATCCGGCCGAGGGCAGTGTCAGGCGGGTATCGGCGATGAAGGACGCCGCGGCGTGGTCGTCCTTGGCATTGTCAGGCAGCCGGACCCGGTAGGTCCAGCGCACCAGGCTGCCCGGCTGCAGCAGCGGCGTGGCCCGCAGGCCCGCCTCGCTGATCAGGAAGCGCGGCCCGAGGCCGATGCCGCCGGACAATTTGTCGGGCTCGGCCTGCAGCGCGCTGCGAATCTGGAAGCGGACCGTGTCAATGGTGACGGTGTCGCCGACCTTCAGATCGAGCCGGGCCAGCAGCGCCGGATCCGCCGCAGCTCCGTAGATGCCGTCGCGCTCGGCCAGGATGTCGGCCAACGGCAGATCTGGCTGGAGCTCAGCCTTGCCGAGCAGCGGATAGGCGTCATCGACCGCCTTCAGCTCGACCAGCGCCAGCTTGGCGTCGCTCGAGCGCACCATTGCGCGCAGGGTCGCTGCCAGCGACAGCTTTCCACGCGAGCGCAGGAAGTCGATCTCCTCCGGCTTGGCCTCGCGCTGAAACAGCGAAAAGGCGACGTCGCCGCCGAGCAGCGTGCGTCCTTCGCGAACCAGGCCGTCATTGAGGCTCGCCGCCACTGAGCCGACACCGGCAATGGCGAGCACGCCGAGCGCGATGCAGGCGATGAAGACGTAGAAGCCGCGCAGGCCGCCCCGCAGCTCGCGCAGCGCGTAGCGCACGGGCAGCGCGGCCATGCGGCCGCCGGCAATCGGTTCAGCGACGGTGGTCATGCGAGGGCCGGCTCGTGCGTGCCGCCGTCGGCTTCGATCCGCCCCGAGCGCAGCCGCACCACGCGATCGCACCGGTGCGCGAGGCTGCTGTCGTGGGTTACGAGCACCAGCGTCATGCCGCGCTCGGCATGCTTGGTGAAGAGCAGGTCCACGATCTGCCGCCCGGTGGTCTCGTCCAGATTGCCGGTCGGCTCGTCGGCCACCAGGATGGCTGGGTCCGGCGCAAGTGCCCGCGCCAGCGCCACGCGCTGCTGCTCGCCGCCCGAGAGCTGGGTCGGATAGTGGTGCAGCCGGTGTCCGAGTCCGACCGAATCCAGCTCGCGGGCCGCGCGCTCGGCGGCGCCGGAATGGCCCGCCAGCTCCAGCGGCACCGCGACATTCTCCAGCGCCGTCATGGTCGGGATCAGATGGAAGGACTGGAAGACGATGCCGACCTGGCGGCCGCGGAACCGGGCCAGGGCGTCCTCGTCCAGGGCATTGAAAGCGGTCCCGTTGACCACCACCTCACCCCCGTCAGGACGTTCCAGCCCCGCCATCACCATCAGCAATGTGGACTTGCCAGAGCCCGACGGTCCGATCAGACCGATCGTCTCGCCCTGTCCCACCCGCAGGCTGATGTCCTTGAGGATATGGACCCGCGCCGCGCCGGTGCCGAGCGAGAGGTTGACGTTCGAGATGGTAATGGTGTCCGGCGCGAGGCCGGCCAAACGCGAGGTTTCGATGAGACTGTCCATGGCTCGGTCATATGGCAACTCCGCAAGCCGGGTCGAGAGGCGCGGACACATCTTCGTGCACATACTCGTGTTGATGCTCGCCTTGATGACAGTCGGGCCCGCGTTCGCGGGTGACGAGGCCGTCAAGCCGATCAAGCTCGTCGTTCTCGGCGATTCCTTGAGCGCGGGGCTCGGCCTGTCCGCCTCGGATGCGTTTCCAGCCAAGCTGCAGAAGGCGTTGCAGGCCAAGGGGCTGCCGATCGACCTTACCAATGCCGGCGTGTCCGGGGACACCTCGTCCGGCGGCCGCGACCGGCTCGACTGGTCGGTGCCGGAGGGGACCGAAGCGGTCATCGTCGAGCTCGGCGCCAATGACGCGCTGCGTGGCATCGATCCCGCCGTGACGCGCAAGGCTTTGAGCGAGATCGTAACCCGGCTGAAGGCCAGACGCATCGCCGTCATGCTCTGCGGCATGCTGGCGCCGCCGAATTTCGGCAGCGACTACGCCGCGAAGTTCAATGCAATCTACCCCGATCTCGCGAAGGAGTTCGGCGTGCCGCTGTATCCGTTCTTCCTCGACGGCGTCGCCGCCGATGCCAAACTGAACCAGGCGGATGGCATCCACCCGACTGCAGCCGGGGTCGACATCATCGTGTCCCGGATGTTGCCTACGGTAGAAGCATTCCTGCGTCCGCTTCGTGGGCAATGACGGAACGACGCCACGGGCCGATCATTTGCGATAACCATAGGAGCAGGGTTTTCCGCAGCTTTTCCCTGGGCTGTCGCCCCGTGCGTCGCGGAGTCATATAAATTCGGTAAGGATTATGCATCGACGATTCGCCGTCGGTTGCTTCTTCAAGGCATGATCTCGTCAATTTTCGGGGTCAGCCTCCAGCATCGGAGTCCCGAAACGATGCCGCGTCTGTTTACTGGACTGGAAATCCCGGACGAGGTCGGCCACACGCTGTCCGGTTTGCGGGGCGGTCTCCCCGGCGCCCGCTGGATCGATCCCGAAAACTACCACGTCACATTGCGCTTCATCGGTGACATCGACGGCGCTTCGGCCAACGAGATCGCGTCGATGCTGTGGCGGGTGAACCGCAAGCCGTTCGAAGTGACGGTGCAGGGTCTCTCGAGCTTCGGCGGCCGCAAGCCGCGCGCCGTCGTTGCCAATGTCGCGCCGAGCCGCCCCCTGATCGAGCTGCAGGCCGAGCTCGAGCGGCTGATGCAGCGGATCGGGCTCGATCCGGAGGGGCGCAAATTCGTGCCCCACGTCACGCTGGCACGGCTGCACGATGCGTCGAGCCAGGACGTCGCCGACTATCTCTCCGTCCGCGGCTATTTCCCGAGCCGCGTGTTCATGGCCGAGCGCTTCGTGCTGTTTTCGTCGCGTGCCTCGACCGGCGGCGGCCCCTATGTGGTCGAGGACGCCTACGACCTCTCGCCGGGGTGAGATCTGCAGAGCGAGCCAGCCGTTCGCTGAGGCCAGGAGCGAAGACGAACGTCGTTAGCCCCGGACTAACGATCATGGCGGCGTTTGCGTGCCATATACCACGACATCACGGCTCCGACGCATGGCGGCTTCCACCATTTGCGGATTGCAATTTCCGTAAGTCTCATGACCTAGAGTGGGCTCATGCTGTCCACTCCGTCAGACGCGTTCCGCGCGCAATATCAGTCTTTGGTCGATACCGGTGCGATCGAGGCCGACCTCGCCCAGGCCGAGGTCGCCGACGCCCTGGCGGCGCTGGAGCGCCGGCTCTCCACCTACAAGCCCGTGCGCAAGCAGGGCTTGTTCGGCCGCCTTTTTGCCGACAAGAGCGAGCCGCCGAACGGCCTCTATGTCCATGGCGAGGTCGGGCGCGGCAAGACCATGCTGATGGACCTGTTCTTCCAGAACTGTCCCGTCGAGCACAAGCGCCGCGCGCACTTTCACGAATTCATGGCCGAGGTGCATGAGCGCATCTACGGCTACCGCCAGAACATCGCGCGCGGCGAGCTCGCCGATGCCGATGTGATCGGTCTCACGGCGCAGGCGATCTTCGATCAGGCCTGGCTGCTCTGTTTCGACGAATTCCATGTCACCGACATCGCCGACGCGATGATCCTGGGACGTCTGTTCGCCAGGCTGTTCGAGCTCGGCACGGTGGTGGTGGCGACCTCCAACGTCGCGCCTGAAGACCTCTACAAAGGCGGGCTCAACCGCGCGCTGTTCCTGCCCTTCATCAAGCAGATCGCCGACCACATGGACGTGATGCGGCTGGACGCGCGCACCGATTTCCGGCTGGAGAAGCTGGCCGGCGTGAAGATGTGGCTGGTGCCGGCCGATGCCGACGCGCGAGCGGCGCTCGACAAGGCCTGGGCGCGGCTCACGGGTCATGCCAAGTGCAAGCCGCGCGACATGACGATCAAGGGGCGTATCCTGCGCGTCCCGTGCTCCGCCAACGGTGTCGCCCGCTTCGGTTTTGCCGATCTCTGCGAGAAGCCGCTGGCAGCCTCGGACTATCTTCGGCTCGCGCACGACTATCATACGATCCTGATCGATCACGTTCCGGTCATGGATGCTGGCCGAGCGCAATGCCGCCAAGCGCTTCATCACCCTGATCGATACGCTCTACGACAACGCCGTGAAGCTGATTGCCTCCGCCGAAGCCGACCCGATTTCGCTCTACGTCGCGACCGAGGGCATCGAGGCCATGGAGTTCAAGCGGACCACCTCGCGCCTGATCGAGATGGGCTCGGATTCCTATCTGGCTCTGCCGCACGGGCGGAAGGACTCGGCGGCATCCGGGACTTCGACGGGGTTGGTCGAAACCTGACAAATACCGGAGTTTTGGCGAGCGCCAGCGGCCGGGCACACAGCCGCGAAAAGGCCACGCCAATCGTGCTGAAAGGATCATCAGCAGCGGATCGCCCGGTCCTGATCGAAATCAAGGCAGGCCCGTCAATTGGCCATAGCTTGACTTGAACGACCGGGGCGAAAGGGATAACCACCAGTCGACTTTTCAACCTCCCTCACTCCTTCGGGTTCAAAGGAAAATTTGCCATGGCGCGCGACAAGATTGCTTTGATTGGCTCCGGTCAGATCGGCGGAACGCTGGCTCACCTCGTCGGCCTCAAGGAGCTCGGCGACGTCGTGATGTTCGACATTGCCGAAGGCGTTCCGCAGGGCAAGGCCCTCGACATCGCCCAGTCCTCGCCGGTCGACGGCTTCGACGCCCACTACACCGGCGCCAACTCCTATGAGGCGCTCGACAACGCCAAGGTGTGCATCGTTACCGCCGGCGTGCCGCGCAAGCCGGGCATGAGCCGCGACGATCTGCTGTCGATCAACCTCAAGGTGATGGAGCAGGTCGGCGCCGGCATCAAGAAGTACGCGCCCGACGCGTTCGTCATCTGCATCACCAATCCGCTCGATGCGATGGTCTGGGCGCTGCAGAAGGCCTCGGGTCTCCCGGCCAAGAAGGTCGTCGGCATGGCCGGCGTGCTCGACTCGGCGCGTTTCCGCTACTTCCTGGCTGATGAGTTCAACGTCTCGGTCGAGGACGTCACCGCCTTCGTGCTCGGCGGCCACGGCGACACCATGGTGCCGCTGACCAAGTACTCGACCGTTGCCGGCATTCCGCTGCCCGACCTCGTCAAGATGGGCTGGACGTCGCAGGCCCGCATCGACGAGATCGTCGACCGTACCCGCAACGGCGGCGCCGAGATCGTCAACCTGCTGAAGACGGGCTCCGCCTACTACGCCCCGGCGGCGTCGGCGATCGCGATGGCCGAGAGCTATCTGCGCGACAAGAAGCGCGTGCTGCCGTGCGCGGCCTATCTCAATGGCGAGTTCGGCGTGAAGGACATGTATGTCGGCGTGCCCGTCGTGATCGGCTCCAAGGGCGTCGAGCGCATCGTCGAAATCGAGCTCGCCGGCAAGGACCGCGAGGCGTTCGACAAGTCGGTCGGCGCGGTGCAGGGCCTGGTCGACGCCTGCAAGAAGATCGCGCCCGACCTGCTCGGCCGCTGATCAGAGGTCATTCACGGGGCGTAATCTCGCCCACATCGAGTTGCAGGATGTTTGGTATATGGTATACCAGACATCCTAACAACAATTCTGGTCGTCACCCCATCGCGGGTTCGGGGAGCAAGCGCTTATGAACATTCACGAATATCAGGCCAAGGCACTGCTGCACGAGTTCGGCGTGCCGATTTCCAAGGGCGTGCCGGTTCTCCGTCCGGAGGACGCGGATGCGGCGGCGAAGACGCTCGGCGGTCCGGTCTGGGTCGTGAAGAGCCAGATCCACGCCGGCGGCCGTGGCAAGGGCAAGTTCAAGGAGGCCTCGGCCGGCGACAAGGGCGGCGTCCGCCTCGCCAAGTCGATCGACGAGGTCAACGCGTTCGCCAAGCAGATGCTGGGCGCGACGCTGGTGACGGTGCAGACCGGTCCCGACGGCAAGCAGGTCAACCGCCTCTACATCGAGGACGGCTCCGACATCGACAAGGAGTTCTATCTGTCGCTGCTGGTCGACCGCGAGACCTCGAGGGTCGCCTTCGTGGTGTCGACCGAAGGCGGCGTCAACATCGAGGACGTCGCCCACAGCACGCCCGAGAAGATCATCACCTTCTCGGTCGATCCGGCCACCGGCGTCATGGGCCATCACGGCCGCGCCGTCGCCAAGGCGCTGAAGCTCTCCGGCGATCTCGCCAAGCAGGCCGAGAAGCTCACAACCCAGCTCTACAACGCGTTCGTCGCCAAGGACATGGCGATGCTCGAGATCAACCCGCTGGTCGTCACCAAGCAGGGCCAACTGCGCGTGCTCGACGCCAAGGTGTCGTTCGACTCCAACGCGCTGTTCAAGCATCCGGAAGTCGTCGCGCTGCGCGACGAGACCGAGGAGGATGCGAAGGAGATCGAGGCCTCCAAGTACGACCTAAACTACGTCGCGCTCGACGGCACCATCGGCTGCATGGTCAACGGCGCCGGCCTCGCCATGGCGACGATGGACATCATCAAGCTCTACGGCATGGAGCCCGCCAACTTCCTCGACGTCGGCGGCGGCGCCAGCAAGGAGAAGGTCGCGGCGGCGTTCAAGATCATCACCGCCGACCCGAACGTGAAGGGCATCCTGGTCAACATCTTCGGCGGCATCATGAAGTGCGACGTCATCGCCGAGGGCGTGGTCGCGGCCGTCAAGGAAGTGGGCCTGAAGGTGCCGCTGGTGGTGCGCCTCGAAGGCACCAATGTCGATCTCGGCAAGAAGATCATCAGCGAGTCCGGTCTGAACGTGCTGCCCGCCGATAATCTCGACGACGCCGCGCAGAAGATCGTCAAGGCCGTCAAGGGAGGCTGAGCGCCGTTTCAGGCGCTCGCCCATTCCTCACCGCAACGCTTTTAGAGAAAGCACGATGTCCATCCTCATCGACAAGAACACCAAGGTCATCTGCCAGGGCTTCACTGGCAAGAACGGCACCTTCCACTCCGAGGCGGCGATCGCCTATGGCACAAAGATGGTCGGCGGCACCTCGCCGGGCAAAGGCGGCTCGACCCATCTCGGCCTGCCCGTGTTCGACACCGTCAAGGAGGCCCGCGAGGCCACCGGGGCCGACGCCTCGGTGATCTACGTGCCGCCGCCGGGCGCCGCCGATGCGATCTGCGAGGCGATCGACGCCGAGATCCCGCTCATCGTCTGCATCACCGAGGGCATCCCGGTGCTGGACATGGTCCGCGTCAAGCGCTCGCTTGTGGGATCCAAGTCGCGCCTGATCGGGCCGAACTGCCCGGGCGTCATGACCGCAGGCGAGTGCAAGATCGGCATCATGCCGGCCAACATCTTCAAGCCCGGCTCCGTCGGCATCGTGTCGCGCTCCGGCACGCTGACCTATGAAGCCGTGTTCCAGACCACGTCGGAGGGCCTCGGCCAGACCACGGCCGTCGGTATCGGCGGCGACCCGGTCAAGGGCACCGAGTTCATCGATATGCTGGAGATGTTCCTGGCCGACCCCAAGACCGAGTCCATCATCATGATCGGCGAGATCGGCGGCTCGGCCGAGGAGGACGCGGCGCAGTTCATCAAGGACGAGGCGAAGCGCGGCCGCAAGAAACCGATGGTCGGATTCATCGCCGGCGTCACCGCCCCTCCAGGCCGCCGCATGGGCCATGCAGGTGCGATCATTTCGGGCGGCAAGGGCGATGCCGGCTCGAAGACCGCTGCGATGGAAGCGGCTGGTATTACAGTCTCTCCCTCGCCGGCGCGGCTCGGCAAGACGCTTGTCGAAAAGTTGAAATCCTGATTCAGGACTTAGTGCTTTTCGGCGCGAATATTTACAATAAATAAGGTAAACGGTCCTAACCCGAGCCTGATCCGCGTCCCCCGCGGGTCGGGCATTGCGCCGTTTTGATTGGGCGCATCGAAATTACCAGGACGCCACCATGTCTCGCCAAGATGCGAACGCCGCCTTCGCCCTGTCGTCTTTTCTGCAGGGCACCAATGCCACCTACATCGATGAGATCTACGCCCGCTACGAGAAGGATCCCGCTTCGGTCGACCCGGAATGGCAGGAGTTCTTCAAGAGCCTGAAGGACGCGCCGGCCGACGTGCAGAAGAATGCGTTGGGCCCCTCCTGGGCGCGCAGCAACTGGCCGGTCTCCCCCGGGACGAATTGACCTCGGCGCTGGACGGCAACTGGGCCGTCGTCGAGAAGAAGGTCGGCGAAAAGATTGCACAGAAGGCGCAGACTAAGGGCGTCGAATTGTCGGCGGCCGACGTCAACCAAGCCACCCGCGACTCGGTTCGCGCGTTGATGCTGATCCGCGCCTACCGCATGCGCGGCCACTTCCACGCCAAGCTCGATCCGCTCGGCATCGAGGCGCCGCGCAACCGCGAGGAACTCGATCCGCGCTCCTACGGCTTCACGGAAGCCGACTACGACCGCAAGATCTTCCTCGACCACGTGCTGGGCCTCGAATATGGCAGTTTGCGCGAGATCGTCGCGATCTGCGAGCGCACCTACTGCCAGACGCTCGGTGTCGAGTTCATGCACATCACGAACGCGGCGCAGAAGGCCTGGATCCAGGAGCGCATCGAGGGGCCGGACAAGGAGATCTCGTTCACCCGCGAGGGCCGTCGCGCCATCCTGACCAAGCTGATCGAGGCCGAGGGTTTCGAGAAGTTCTGCGACGTCAAGTTCACCGGCACCAAGCGCTTTGGTCTCGACGGCGGCGAGTCGCTGATCCCTGCGCTTGAGCAGATCATCAAGCGGGGCGGCAATCTCGGCGTGAAGGAGATCGTGCTGGGCATGCCGCATCGCGGCCGCCTCAACGTGCTGACCCAGGTCATGGGCAAGCCGCACCGCGCGCTGTTCCATGAGTTCAAGGGCGGCTCGGCCAACCCAGACGCGGTCGAAGGCTCCGGCGACGTCAAGTACCACCTCGGCGCCTCCTCGGACCGCGAGTTCGACGGCAATCGCATCCACCTGTCGCTGACCGCCAACCCCTCGCATCTCGAGATCGTCGACCCCGTGGTGCTCGGCAAGGTCCGCGCCAAGCAGGACCAGCACGGCGATCCGCCCGACATGCGCATCTCGGTGCTGCCGCTCCTGATGCATGGCGACGCGGCGTTCGCCGGCCAGGGCGTGGTGGCCGAGTGTTTCGCGCTGTCGGATCTGAAAGGCTACCGGACCGGTGGCTCGATTCATTTCATCGTGAACAACCAGATCGGCTTCACGACCTATCCGCGCTATTCGCGCTCGTCGCCCTATCCGTCCGACGTCGCCAAGATGATCGACGCGCCGATCTTCCACGTGAACGGCGACGATCCGGAAGCCGTGGTGTTCGCCGCCAAGGTCGCGACCGAGTTCCGGCAGAAGTTCCACAAGCCAGTCGTCATCGACATGTTCTGCTACCGCAGGCATGGCCACAACGAAGGCGACGAGCCGGCTTTCACCCAGCC
This sequence comes from Bradyrhizobium oligotrophicum, assembly GCA_050641875.1. GTDB lineage: Bacteria > Pseudomonadota > Alphaproteobacteria > Rhizobiales > Xanthobacteraceae > Bradyrhizobium > Bradyrhizobium oligotrophicum_B. The sequence continues at coordinate 1,959,258 of CP192619.1, read as the reverse complement.
GGTGATGTACAAGAAGATCGCCGGCCACCCGTCGACCTTGGAGATCTACTCCAAGCGCCTGGTCGCAGAAGGCGTGATGACCGAGGGCGAGGTCGAGAAGGCCAAGGCCGACTGGCGCGCCCGTCTCGACGCCGAGTTCGAGGCTGGCACCTCCTATCGTCCGAACAAGGCCGACTGGCTCGACGGCAAGTGGGCGGGTTTCAAGTCCGCCGACCAGGAAGAGGAGGCGCGCCGCGGCGTCACCGGCGTCGAGATCGACCGTCTCAGGGAGATCGGCCGCAAGATCACCAAGGTGCCGGACGGCTTCCGCCTGCACCGGACGATCCAGCGTTTCCTGGAGAACCGTGCCAAGGCGATCGACAGCGGCATCGGGCTCGACTGGGCGACCGGCGAGGCGCTGGCGTACTGCTCGCTGCTGCTCGAAGGCCACAAGGTTCGTCTCTCCGGCCAGGACAGCGAGCGCGGCACCTTCTCGCAGCGCCATTCGGTCCTGATCGATCAGGAGGACGAGAGCCGCTACACGCCGTTCAACCATCTGGCGCCGGAGCAGGGCCACTTCGAGGTCATCAACTCTCTGTTGTCGGAAGAAGCCGTGCTCGGCTTCGAATACGGCTATTCGCTCGCCGAGCCGACCGCGCTGACCTTGTGGGAGGCGCAGTTCGGCGACTTCGCCAACGGCGCTCAGGTGCTGTTCGACCAGTTCATCTCGTCTGGTGAGCGCAAGTGGTTGCGCATGTCCGGCCTCGTCTGCCTGCTGCCGCACGGCTATGAGGGCCAGGGTCCGGAGCATTCGTCGGCCCGCCTCGAGCGCTATCTGCAGATGTGCGCCGAGGACAACATGCAGGTGGTCTATCCGACCACGCCGGCGAACTACTTCCACGTGCTGCGCCGGCAGCTGCATCGCGAGATCCGCAAGCCGTTGATCGTGATGACGCCGAAGTCGCTGCTGCGCCACAAGCGCGCGGTGTCGCGGCTCGAGGAACTCGCCAAGGGCACCACGTTCCACCGCATCCTGTACGATGACGCCCAGATGCAGACGGACGACAAGACCAAGCTGGTGCCGGACGAGCAGATCCGCCGCATCGTGCTGTGCTCGGGCAAGGTGTATTACGACCTCTACGACGAGCGCGAGAAGCGCGGGCTCAACGACGTCTACCTGATGCGCGTCGAGCAGCTCTATCCGGTGCCGCTCAAGGCGCTGGTCGCCGAGCTCGGCCGCTTCAAGAACGCGGAAGTCGTGTGGTGCCAGGAAGAGCCGCGCAACATGGGCGCCTGGCACTTCATCGAGCCGTATATCGAGTGGGTGCTGAACCAGACCGGCGGCAAGAGCAAGCGTCCGCGCTATGCCGGCCGCGCCGCGTCGGCAGCAACCGCGACGGGTCTGATGTCGAAGCATCTCGCCCAGTTGAAGGCGCTGCTCGACGAAGCCCTGAACTGAACCTGCCTTTTTTGACGCGCCCCGCAATCTGCGGGGCGCAAGTACATCGCGTTGATCGTCCGTTCCGCATCGCTTGCTCGCCGCAAGGCGATGGCGGACCGGCTTTATGACCGCACGGGTTATTGAGGATAAAGACCATGACTGAAATTCGCGTTCCGACGCTGGGTGAATCCGTTACCGAAGCCACCATCGGCCGCTGGTTCAAGAAGGCCGGCGACGCCGTGGCGGTCGACGAGCCCCTCGTCGAACTCGAGACCGACAAGGTGACGATCGAGGTACCAGCTCCCTCGGCCGGCACGCTCGGTGAGATCATCGCCAAGGACGGCGAGACCGTTGCCGTCGGTGCGCTGCTCGGCCAGATCAACGACGGCGCGGTGGCTGCCAAGCCGGCCGCTGCTGCTCCCGCTCCGGCCGCGGCAAAGCCTGCGGCGCCGCCGGCTGCAGCCCCGGCGCCAGCCAAGGCGCTGCCTGCCGATACGCCGCAGGCGCCGTCGGTGCGCAAGCTCTCCGCCGAGAGCGGCGTCGATGCCACCACCGTGCCCGGCTCCGGCAAGGACGGCCGCGTCACCAAGGGCGACATGCTGGCCGCGATCGAGCGCGCCGCATCGGCGCCGACCCCGGTCAATCAGCCCGCCGCCTCGGTGCAGGTGCGTGCGCCGTCGCCGGCCGACGATGCCGCGCGCGAAGAGCGTGTGAAGATGACGCGTCTGCGCCAGACCATCGCGCGCCGCCTCAAGGACGTGCAGAACACCGCGGCGATGCTGACGACCTTCAACGAGGTCGACATGACCAACGTGATGGCGCTGCGCAGCCAGTACAAGGACGTGTTCGAGAAGAAGCACGGCTCCAAGCTCGGCTTCATGGGCTTCTTCACCAAGGCCGTCGTGCAGGCGCTGAAGGACATCCCGGCTGTCAACGCCGAGATCGACGGCACCGACCTGATCTACAAGAACTACTACCACATCGGCGTCGCCGTCGGCACCGACAAGGGCCTGGTCGTGCCGGTCGTGCGCGACTGCGACCACAAGTCGATCGCCGACATCGAGAAGGGCATCGCCGATTTCGGCCGCCGCGCCCGCGACGGCCAGCTCAAGATCGACGAGATGCAGGGCGGCACCTTCACCATCACCAATGGCGGCATCTACGGCTCGCTGATGTCGACGCCGATCCTGAACGCGCCGCAGTCCGGCATCCTCGGCATGCACAAGATCCAGGAGCGCCCCGTGGTGGTCGGCGGCAAGATCGAGGTTCGGCCGATGATGTATCTGGCGCTGTCCTACGACCATCGTGTCATCGACGGCAAGGAGGCCGTGACCTTCCTGGTGCGGGTCAAGGAGAGCCTGGAGGATCCGGCGCGGCTCGTGCTGGATCTCTGAGGTACGCGACGACTTGAAGACATGAGGCGCGCTTCATGAGCGCGCCTCAGACCTAACGGGGGCCATCATGACCGACAGGGTTGCAGTGATCACCGGCGGCAGCCGCGGCATCGGCCGCGCCACCGCCATCGCCGCCGCGTCGCGCGGCTTCAAGATCGTGGTCGGCTACGCCTCCAACGAGGCCGCGGCGCAGAGCACGGTGGCCGCGATCGAGGCCAAGAACGGCAAGGCCATCGCGGTGAAATGCGACGTCGGCCGCGAGCACGACATCCTCGCGCTGTTCAAGGCGGCGGACAAGTTCGGCACCCTCGGCGCGCTGATCAACAATGCCGGAATCGTTGGTCCGACCACGCGCGTCGACGAGATGAGCGCCGAGCGGATCGAGCGTTTGATGGCCGTCAACGTCACCGGCAGCATCCTGTGCGCACGTGAGGCGGTGAAGCGGATGTCGACACGGCATGGCGGACAGGGCGGGGTGATCATCAACCTGTCCTCGGTCGCCGCCAAGCTCGGCTCGCCCAACACCTATGTCGACTACGCCGCCTCCAAAGGCGCGATCGATTCCTTCACCGTCGGCCTCGGTCACGAGGTCGCGGGTGAAGGCATCCGCGTCGCCGCGATCAGGCCTGGCCTGATCGACACCGACATTCATGCCTCCGGCGGCGAGCCCGATCGCGCGCATCGTCTCGCCCCGCTGGTGCCGATGAAGCGCGTCGGCACCGCGGAGGAAATCGCCAATGCCATCGTCTGGCTGCTGTCGGACGAGGCCTCCTACGTCACTTCGGCCATTCTCGACGTGTCGGGCGGACGCTGACGACCGTCATCATCTCTGACTTGCAAGCTTACGGAACATTCGATCATGGCATCCTACGATCTCGTCGTCATCGGTACCGGACCCGGTGGTTATGTCTGCGCCATCCGCGCGGCGCAGCTCGGCTTGAAGGTGGCCGTGGTCGAGAAGAATGCGACTCTCGGCGGCACCTGTCTCAACGTCGGCTGCATGCCGTCGAAGGCGCTGCTGCATGCCTCGGAGCTGTTCGAGGAAGCCGGGCACTCCTTCGCCAAGATGGGCATCAAGGTGCCGCCGCCCGAGATCGATCTGCCGGCGATGATGAACTTCAAGCAGCAGGGCATCGACGGCAACGTCAAGGGCGTCGAGTTCCTGATGAAGAAGAACAAGATCGACGTGCTCGTGGGCAAGGGCAAGATCCTCGGCACCGGCAAGCTGCAAATCACCGGCAATGACGGCGCCGTGCAGACCGTCGAGACCAAGAACATCGTGATCGCCACCGGCTCGGACATCGCGCGCCTCAAGGGCATCGAGATCGACGAGAAGCGCATCGTCTCCTCGACCGGCGCGCTGTCGCTGGACAAAGTGCCGTCGAGCCTGCTCGTGGTCGGCGCCGGCGTGATCGGGCTTGAGCTCGGATCGGTGTGGCGCCGCCTCGGCGCCAAGGTCACCGTGGTGGAATTCCTCGATCGCATCCTGCCCGGCATGGACGGCGAGATCGCCAAGCAGTTCCAGCGCATCCTCGAGAAGCAGGGCTTTGCGTTCAAGCTCGGTGCCAAGGTCACCGGTGTCGACACCTCTGGCACGACCCTCTCGGCCATGATCGAGCCGGCGGCCGGCGGCGCTGCCGAGAAGATCGAAGCCGATGTGGTGCTCGTGGCGATCGGCCGCGTGCCCTACACCGAGGGACTCGGTCTGCAGGAAGCGGGCGTGGTGCTCGACAACCGCGGCCGCGTCCAGATCGATCATCATTTCGCGACCAGCGTGCCCGGCGTCTACGCCATCGGCGACGTCGTCGCAGGGCCCATGCTGGCGCACAAGGCTGAAGACGAAGGCGTTGCGGTCGCAGAGATCCTCGCGGGCCAGGCTGGACATGTGAACTACGACGTCATTCCGGGCGTGGTCTACACCACTCCCGAAGTGGCCTCCGTCGGCAAGACCGAGGATGAGCTGAAGCAGGCGGGCGTCGCCTATACCGTCGGCAAGTTTCCGTTTACCGCGAATGGTCGCTCCAAGGTCAATCAGACCACTGACGGTTTCGTGAAGATCCTTGCAGACGCGAAGACGGATCGCGTGCTCGGCGCCCACATCATCGGCCGCGAGGCCGGGGAAATGATCCACGAAGCGGCCGTATTGATGGAGTTCGGTGGCTCTGCCGAGGATCTCGCCCGCACCTGCCACGCCCATCCGACGCGCTCGGAGGCCGTCAAGGAAGCCGCGCTTGCGGTGGGCAAGCGTGCCATCCATATGTGATGGACGCCCGGAGGCGCCTTCGGTGGGTGCGACAAAACGCCCGCTGATGACGCTGAACCGAACGGCACGGCGCGAGGTCCTATCGTCATAGCGGCCTCAACCCTCGGGGCCCGGCGGAGATGGAGTCCGATGCTGCGCCGCCTGCTTCAGCCGTTATGGGTTCTGCTTGCGATCATCTTCCTGATCGAAGCTTGGCTGTGGGATCATCTCGAGCCGGTCGTGGCGCGCATCGTCGCCGCGATTCCGCTGCGGAGCTTGAAGCACTGGCTCGCCGCGCGGATCGAGACGCTGTCTCCGGCGCTGACCTTGATCGTCTTCGTCGTTCCGGTCGTGCTGTTGTTTCCGCTCAAGCTGCTCGGCATGTGGCTGCTGATGCACCATCAGTGGAAGCTCGCGCTGGCCACGATCGTGTCCGGCAAGATCGTCGGTGTCGGTGTCACCGCCTTCATCTTCGACGTCACGCGCAGCAAGCTGCTGCAGATGGCGTGGTTCGCATGGCTGTATGAGGCCGTGCTCACGCTGCGCAGCAAAGCTGCCGCTTTGGTCGAGCCGATCAAGCAGCGCATCCGCGAGATCCTCCACGGCAATGCCGATGGCTGGTCGTCACGCGCGCTGCGCCTGATCATGCGGTTTCGACGCAGCGTGCAGCAGGCGCGGTAGTGGCGGTCGGCGCAAAGCCAGTTGCTTGTCACTCACCTCAGTGCAGATGCAAGAGATGCGGCTGGAACAGGCCGAGCAACGTCATGGCGATACCGATCAGCGCGAGCCCTCCGGAGGCCCAGGCCAGCACGAGCATGCCGGTGATGATCGTCGCCGACGCCAGCACGATGCCGATCTGGAAAGCGGCCGACGCCAGCTCATAGTGGTGATATTTCGCCGTCGCCTCGTCGCGTTCGTGCTCGGCATGCTTGGCGCGCTCTGCCAATTGCTCGCTGCCTTCGCCGGTCTCGGGCTCCGAGCGATAGCGCGCGGCATTCTTCTGCCAATCGTCGATCTGCTTCTGCAACGCCGCCTTGGCCGCCTCGTCAGGCAGCGCCGGCAGGTTCAGCTTGCCCTGCTCGGCGGCGGTCTGCACCACGGTGCGGCGAACGGTCTTGGCCTGGAAGAACGCCCAGAGATTCGAGGCCTCGACGTTCTTGCTGATCGATTCGGTCTGCGCGCCCTTGCCGAGCGTTTCGGACAGCGCCAGGAACAGGGCTATGACGGCGATCAGCAGCGCGATCTTCTTGTTTTCGCCGGACGCATGCTCGGCATGCTCCGCATGCTCCATGCTCTCATGTGCGCTCATCTGTTCCCCTCCGGATCAAGCAGGCAAGACGATTGCCGGAACCGGGGGACAGCGCAAGCAAAACGATATGAACGAAAAATGTCACCGTCGCGGATGCGCTGACGCGTAGACCTGCAGCAGGCGCTCCGAGATCGATGCCGGTATAGATCTGCGTCGTTGACAGCGAGGCGTGGCCGAGCAGCTCCTGGATTGCGCGAAGGTCGCCGCCGCGCGACAAGAGATGCGTCGCGAAGGAATGGCGCAGCGCGTGCGGCGTGGCGCTGTCCGGCAGGCCGAGCGCGCCGCGCAGCCGCTCCATCGCGAGCTGGATGATGCGCGGGCTCAACGGACCGCCCTTGGCGCCGAGAAACATCGGCCCTTCCGCAGGCAGCGGGTAGGGGCAAAGCCTGGCGTACTCGTCGATCAGCTGCAGCACGTTCCGCAGCACCGGCACCATGCGGGTCTTGTTGCCCTTGCCGGTCACGACCAGCACGTCGCTTTGGCCCGGCCGCGGCACCTCGCGCCGCTTCAGGCCGAGCGCCTCGGAGATGCGCAGGCCCGAGCCGTAGAGCAGGGCCATCACCGCGGCGTCGCGCGCCAGCACCCAGGTCTCTCGGGTCTCGCCGGCGCGCTCGTCGGCATCGGCGAGGCGCTTGGCGGCGTCCATCGGCAGCGGCTTCGGCAGGCTCTTGGCGATCTTTGGCGCGCGGATTCCTGAGAGGGCGCCGACCTTGCCCTTGCCCTCGCGCTCCAGAAAGCGCCCGAACGAGCGCAGGCCCGCCAAGGTTCGCATCCAGGGAGCGTCCGGCGATGTCGTCGGCGCGGCGCATCGCCATGAAAGCGCGGATGTCGGCTGCCTCCAGCCCGGCAAAGCGTACCAGCGTCACCGGCTCGCCCCAATGGGTGCAGAGGAATTGCAGGCACTGCCGGAGGTCACGGGCGTAGGCCTCGACCGTCTTCGGCGACAGCCGGCGCTCGCTGCGCAGATGCGCCAGCCACTGCATCATGACCCGCACCACGCCCTCGTCGGCGCCGATGAGGTCGGTGATGTCGGGCGTCTCCGCCGCTGATGTCGTAGTCTCAGCCATTGCGAACAGCTCGATCTCATCTCGTCGAGTCATGTATATCGCACCGTCGTCCTTTACCGTTCGCTAACTTTGCCGGGCGGCTTTCGCTTCAGTCAGAGCAAGGCTATCTCCGCCCTCATGGACCGCGCGACCGACCTCTTTCCACGTGAAGCCAGCACGACCGGCGTGGTCGACGTGCTGGTTCCGGTCGCGCTCGACCACACCTATTCCTACCGCGTACCGCGTGGCATGGATCTGAAGCCTGGCGATATCGTCGGCGTGCCGCTCGGGCCGCGCGAGGTGCTGGCCGTGGTGTGGGCGGAGAATGCCAATCCCGATCCGCGCCTGCACAACCGGCTCAAGGACGTCAGCGAGAAGCTCGACGTGCCGTCGCTCAAGCCCGAGCTGCGGTCGCTGGTCGACTGGGTCGCCAATTACACGCTGTCGCCGCGCGGCATGGTGCTGCGGATGTGCCTGCGCATGGGCGAGCATCTCGGCCCGGAGCGGGTGCGGCTCGGCGTCCGCATGGTCGGGGATCCGCCGAAACGGCTGACGCCAGCGCGGCGGCGGGTCATCGAGGCGGTGTCGGACGGCCTGCTGCATGGCAAGTCCGACCTCGTCCGCGAGATCGGCGTCTCCAGCAGCGTGATCGACGGCCTGGTCGACGAGGGCACGCTGACGGTCGAGGCGATGCCGCGCGCCCTGCCGCCGCCGGCGCCCGATCCGTCGTTCGCGCAGCCCGAGTTCTTCGACGCGCAGCTCGCCGGGGTCGCGGCGATGCGGGCGCTGGCCGCCGATGGCGGCTTCCAGGTCGCGCTGCTCGACGGCGTCACCGGCTCCGGCAAGACCGAAGTCTATTTCGAAGCGGTGGCCGAGACGGTGCGCCGCGGCCGGCAGTCGCTGATCCTGATGCCGGAGATCTCGCTGACCGGCCAGTTCCTCGACCGCTTCTCGCGCCGCTTCGGCGTGCGGCCGCTGGAATGGCATTCCGAGCTGACCCCGCGCACGCGCCAGCGCAACTGGGCTTCGATCGCCGCCGGCGAGGCGCCGGTGGTGGTCGGCGCCCGCTCGGCGCTGTTCCTGCCCTATGCCGATCTCGGCCTGATCGTGGTCGATGAGGAGCACGACCAGGCCTACAAGCAGGACGAGGGCGCGCATTACCACGCTCGCGACATGGCCGTGGTGCGCGGGCACATCGCCAAATTCCCGGTGGTGCTGGCGTCAGCGACACCCTCGGTCGAGACCGAGGTCAATGCCCGCAGGGGCCGTTATCAGCGCGTGGCGCTGCCGTCGCGCTTCGGCGGCCAGCACATGCCGCACATCGAAGCCATCGATCTCCGCCGTGAGCCGCCCCCGCGCGGCCGCTACATCTCGCCGCGGCTGGCGGGCGAGATCCGCACCGCGATCGAGCGCGGCGAGCAGGCGCTGCTGTTCCTGAATCGGCGCGGCTATGCGCCGCTGACCCTATGCCGGGCCTGCGGTCACCGCTTCGCGTGCACCATTTGCGACGCCTGGCTGGTCGATCACCGCTTTCGCCAGCGCCTCGTCTGTCACCATTGCGGGTTCTCGATGGCGCGGCCGCCGACCTGTCCGCACTGCGCGGCCGAGGAATCGCTGGTCGCGGTCGGGCCCGGTGTCGAACGGCTGCAGGAGGAGGCGGCGGCGCTGTTTCCCGAGGCCCGCAGCATGGTGCTGTCGAGCGACCTGATCACCTCGATCGAGACCATGCGCGCCGAGCTGACCGAGATCGCCGAAGGCCGGGTCGACCTGATCATCGGCACCCAGCTCGTGGCCAAGGGCCACAACTTCCCGCGGCTGAACCTGGTCGGCGTTGTCGATGCCGATCTCGGCCTCGGCAACGGCGATCCGCGCGCCGCCGAGCGCACCTGGCAGCTCTTGAACCAGGTGATCGGCCGCGCCGGCCGCGAGCAGGGGCGGGGCAGGGGCTATCTTCAGACCCACCAGCCCGAGCATCCCGTGATGAAGGCGCTGGTCGCCTGCGATCGCGAGGCGTTCTACACCAGCGAGATCGACGCCCGCGAGCGCACCGGTTATCCCCCGTTCGGACGGCTGGCGAGCCTGATCATCTCGGCAGGGGATCGGCCCACGGCGGAGGGCTTCGCCCGCCGGCTGGTGGCCTCGGCGCCGCGCGAGGAGGGCGTGCTGCTGCTCGGCCCGGCCGAGGCGCCGCTCGCCGTCATCAAGGGCCGCTACCGCTTCCGGCTGCTGTTGAAGTCGGCGCGCAATTTCGATCTGTCGGATTATTTGCGCCACTGGCTGGCGCATGCCGAGAAGCCCAAGGGTAATCTCAAGCTCGAGGTCGACGTCGACCCGCAGAGCTTCTTGTAGGGCTCTCTCCGCCGTCATTGCGAGGAGCGCAGCGACGAAGCAATCCAGAGTCCCGATCTCGGCCCTGGATTGCTTCGCTGCGCTCGCAATGACGCGTGGATAGTGTCCTTACGACACGACCTCGGCGGTGACGCGGCCGACGCCGGCGCGGGTCAGCCCGATGGCGCGGGCGGCGCCGGTCGAGAGGTCGAGCACCCGGCCGCGGATGAACGGGCCGCGATCATTGACGGTGACGATCACGCTGTTGCCGCCATGGGTGACGCGCAGCTTGGTGCCGAACGGCAGCGAGCGGTGGGCGCAGGTCATGGCGTTGGCGTTCATGCGCTGGCCGGACGCCGTGCGGCTACCGGACTCGTTGCCGTAATACGACGCCATGCCGGAGAAGGTGCGGCCGGTGCCGGACGACGGCGTGACCGCTGCGTTGGAGTTCATCCACGAGGAGCCGTTGGACGACCAGCCGTTCGAGAACGAGTCGGCCGCGGGCTGAGCAGCATGGCGCGCCATGTGATGATGGTGGTGGCGAGCGTGATGATGATGGTGCCTGGATCGGGCCGAGGCTTCGGTGGCGCTACCGCCGACGATCAACGTCACGGCAACAGCGAGCGCGGTGCGCGAGCCGGCGATCTTGCCAGCCGAGAGGTTCTTCAATTTCAGCATCTATATCCCTCGAAGCAGTATTGCCGCTTTCTGCGGCCAGTGGACCCCGTCAGGTGTTGAGGCGGGCGCCGTTTGGTGGGGCAATGAGGCGTGAATGGGGCAGTAGAAATTGTTCCGCTCTGATCGAAACATCTTGTATCGCGGTCTACTCATCAAGGAAAATTCCGTAATCCGTATCTTTAACGACTCATTAACGATTAAATACTTCAAGATACTGTTGAGTTAAGTTCTCGCTTAGGACATCAAGATGTCAGCAAGTAATGTCGATGTCGGCCGGTCGGCGGTCGCCCGGCACCGTCGACGGGGTCAAGGGCAAACCGGCATGGCGGCCATGCAGCAACAGTGGGAACCTCGTCCGGAGTGATTGGTATTGAGGTCGGGTGGGCGCGATCGGGTCGTCTGGTGGACGGCGCTGACGCTCCGACCGCGCCGCGGCAACAAGGTGCCGAATAGCGGGCCACCGCTTGTTGCGGCTGCGCGTACGCTATGTTAGCAAAGCGCCGCTTTTCGTGATCAAGCTGCTCCCGCGGCGATCGAAAATCAAAGTCCTGCTTGAATTCCAAGGGCTTAACTGGTTTGCGCCGCAGCGGCGCGCCGGTGTCCCTCTTGTGGGTTGGGCGCATATAAAAAGAGCACGTCTGTGGCTGCTGAAGATCCCTCCGTATCCGGTGTGTCCGGTCGTTACGCGACGGCCCTGTTTGAACTGGCCCGTGACGAAAAGTCCGTCGATGCGGTCAAGGCCGATCTCGACAAGTTCAATGCTCTTCTCGATGAGAGCGCCGATCTGAAGCGCCTGGTGCGCAGCCCGGTGTTCGGTGCGGACGTGCAGCTCAAGGCGCTCAATGCGGTGCTGGACAAGGCCGGCATCACCGGCGTCGCCGCCAATGTGCTGCGCGTGCTGACCACCAACCGTCGCCTGTTCGCAGTCGCCGACGTGATCCGCGCCTTCAACGCGCTGGTCGCCAAATACAAGGGAGAGGCCACGGCAGACGTCGTCGTCGCCGAGCCGCTCTCCGACAAGAATCTCGACGCCTTGAAGGCCTCACTGAAGACGGTGACCGGCAAGGACGTCGCGCTCAATGTGAAAGTGGATCCAGCGATCATCGGCGGGCTCGTCGTCAAGCTCGGCAGCCGCATGATCGACAGTTCGCTTCGCACCAAACTCAACTCGATCAAGCACGCGATGAAAGAGGCAGGCTGATGGACATCCGCGCCGCGGAAATTTCCGCGATCCTCAAGGACCAGATCAAGAATTTCGGACAGGAAGCCGAAGTCACCGAAGTCGGGCAGGTGCTGTCCGTCGGTGACGGCATCGCCCGCGTCTACGGTCTCGACAACGTCCAGGCCGGTGAGATGGTCGAGTTCGAGAACGGCACCCGCGGCATGGCGCTGAACCTCGAGACCGACAATGTCGGCGTCGTCATCTTTGGCGCCGACCGCGAGATCAAGGAAGGCCAGACCGTCAAGCGCACCCGCGCCATCGTGGACGCGCCGGTCGGCAAGGGCCTGCTCGGCCGCGTCGTCGACGCGCTCGGCAACCCGATCGACGGCAAGGGCCCGATCCAGGCGACCGAGCGCAAGCGCGTCGACGTCAAGGCCCCCGGCATCATTCCGCGTAAGTCGGTCAACGAGCCGATGGCGACCGGCCTGAAGGCGATCGACGCCCTGATCCCGGTCGGCCGCGGCCAGCGCGAGCTGATCATCGGCGACCGCCAGACCGGCAAGACCGCGATCGCGCTCGACACCATCCTGAACCAGAAGCCGCTCAACGTCGCTGGCGCTCCCGAGAGCCAGAAGCTGTACTGCGTCTACGTCGCCGTCGGCCAGAAGCGCTCGACCGTCGCCCAGTTCGTCAAGGTGCTCGAGGAGCAGGGCGCGCTGGAATACTCGATCGTCGTCGCCGCGACCGCCTCGGATCCGGCCCCGATGCAGTATCTGGCGCCGTTCACCGGCTGCACCATGGGCGAGTACTTCCGCGATAACGGCATGCACGCCGTCATCATCTATGACGACCTCTCCAAGCAGGCCGTCGCCTACCGCCAGATGTCGCTGCTGCTGCGCCGTCCGCCGGGCCGCGAAGCCTATCCGGGCGACGTGTTCTACCTGCACTCCCGCCTGCTCGAGCGCGCTGCGAAGCTCGGCAAGGACCATGGTCTGGGCTCGCTGACGGCGCTGCCGGTCATCGAGACGCAGGCCAACGACGTGTCGGCCTACATCCCGACCAACGTCATCTCGATCACCGACGGCCAGATCTTCCTGGAGACGGACCTGTTCTTCCAGGGCATCCGTCCCGCGGTGAACGTCGGTCTGTCGGTGTCGCGCGTCGGCTCCTCGGCGCAGACCAAGGCGATGAAGAAGGTCGCCGGCAAGATCAAGGGCGAGCTGGCGCAGTACCGCGAGATGGCGGCGTTCGCGCAGTTCGGCTCCGACTTGGATGCCTCGACCCAGCGCCTGCTGAACCGCGGCTCGCGCCTGACCGAGCTCCTGAAGCAGCCGCAGTTCTCGCCGCTGAAGATGGAAGAGCAGGTCTGCGTGATCTGGGCCGGCACCAACGGCTATCTCGACGCGCTGCCGCTCGGCAAGGTGCGCGCCTTCGAGGATGGCTTGCTGTCGCTGCTGCGGGGCAAGAACGCCGACCTGCTGAACGCGATCCGCGACAGCAAGGATCTGTCCGACGACAGCGCCGCCAAGCTGAAGGCGGTGGTCGAAGGCTTCGCCAAGACCTTCGCCTGATCGCAAAGGTCATGGCCGGCTCCGGCCGGCTACCCACGCCTTCGGGGTGGGACAACGTGACATCTCATGCCCGGCGCCAGGCCGGGCATGACCAATCTCAGGGTTGAGCGGTCGGGTCTTCAACGGATCGGCCGCCGGGGTGAGCTAGACGAACAATGGCGTCACTGAAAGACATGCGGGTCCGCATCGCCTCGACCAAGGCGACGCAGAAGATCACCAAGGCCATGCAGATGGTCGCCGCCTCCAAGTTGCGCCGCGCGCAGCAGGCGGCCGAGGCGGCGCGTCCTTATGCCGAGAAGATGGACGCCGTGATCTCCAACATTGCGAGCGCCACCATCGCCTCGGCCGGCGGGCCGAAGCTGCTCGCGGGCACCGGTCGCGACCAGGTGCATCTGCTGCTGGTCTGCACCGGCGAGCGCGGCCTTTCCGGCGCGTTCAACTCCTCGATCGTGCGTCTGGCGCGCGAGCGCGCGCTCGCGCTGATGAACCAGGGCAAGGACGTGAAATTCTTCTGCGTCGGCCGCAAGGGCTACGAGCAGCTGCGCCGCCAGTTCGACAAGCAGATCGTCGAGCACATGGATCTGCGCTCGGTCCGCCAGATCGGTTTCGCCAATGCCGACGAGATCGCCAGGAAGGTGATCGCCCGTTTCGATGCCGGCGAATTCGACGTCTGCACCTTGTTCTACTCGCGTTTCCGCTCGGTGATCGCGCAGATCCCGACGGCACAGCAGATCATTCCGCTGGTCGTCGAAGCGCGCCCCGCGAACGCGGCGCCGCTGGCGCCTTACGAATACGAGCCAGAAGAGGACGAGATCCTGGCCGGACTGCTGCCGCGCAATCTCGCCGTCCAGATCTTCCGCGCGCTGCTCGAGAACAACGCCTCGTTCTACGGTGCGCAGATGTCCGCGATGGACAACGCCACCCGCAACGCCGGCGAGATGATCCGCAAGCAGACGCTGATCTACAACCGCACGCGTCAGGCGATGATCACCAAGGAACTGATCGAAATCATTTCGGGCGCCGAGGCGGTCTAGTCGGATCGCGCAGCGCCCGTTGAAGCGCAACCCAAGGACATATCCCGGTCGAGCCGACCGTGGTTTCGTATACGGATCGTAAGGAGAGACATCCAATGGCTACCGCAGCCAACCAGATCGGTCGCATCACCCAGGTCATCGGCGCCGTCGTCGACGTGCAGTTCGAAGGTCACCTGCCGGCCATTCTCAATTCGCTCGAAACCAAGAACGCAGGCAACCGCCTGGTGCTCGAAGTTGCCCAGCACCTCGGCGAATCCACCGTGCGCACCATCGCGATGGACACCACCGAAGGTCTGGTGCGCGGCCAGGAGGTGACCGACACCGGTTCACCGATCCAGGTGCCGGTCGGCGTCGGCACGCTCGGCCGCATCATGAACGTGATCGGCGAGCCGATCGACGAGGCCGGCCCGGTCGAAGCCGAGGGCCTGCGCCCGATCCACGCGGACGCGCCGAGCTACACCGACCAGTCGACGGAAGCCGAAATCCTCGTCACCGGCATCAAGGTCGTCGACCTCCTCGCTCCCTACGCCAAGGGCGGCAAGATCGGCCTGTTCGGCGGCGCCGGCGTCGGCAAGACCGTGCTGATCCAGGAGCTGATCAACAACGTCGCCAAGGCGCACGGCGGCTACTCGGTGTTCGCCGGCGTCGGCGAGCGTACCCGTGAAGGCAACGACCTCTATCACGAGTTCATCGAGTCCAAGGTCAACGCCGATCCGCACAATCCGGATCCGAGCGTCAAGTCGAAGTGCGCGCTGGTGTTCGGCCAGATGAACGAGCCGCCGGGCGCTCGCGCCCGCGTCGGTCTGACCGGCCTCACTGTCGCCGAGCACTTCCGCGACCAGGGCCAGGACGTGCTGTTCTTCGTCGACAACATCTTCCGCTTCACCCAGGCGGGCTCGGAAGTGTCGGCGCTGCTTGGCCGCATCCCGTCGGCGGTGGGCTATCAGCCGACGCTCGCCACCGACATGGGCGCGCTGCAGGAGCGCATCACCACCACCAACAAGGGCTCGATCACCTCGGTGCAGGCCATCTACGTGCCGGCCGACGACTTGACCGACCCGGCGCCGGCGACCTCGTTCGCGCATTTGGACGCGACCACGGTGCTCAACCGCGCGATCTCGGAAAAGGGCATTTATCCCGCGGTGGACCCGCTCGACTCGACCTCGCGCATGCTCTCCCCGCTGGTCGTCGGCGAGGAGCACTATCAGACCGCGCGTCAGGTCCAGCAGATACTGCAGCGCTACAAGTCGCTGCAGGACATCATCGCCATCCTGGGCATGGACGAACTGTCGGAAGAGGACAAGCTGACGGTGGCCCGCGCCCGCAAGATCGAGCGCTTCCTGTCGCAGCCGTTCCACGTCGCCGAAATCTTCACGGGATCGCCGGGCAAGTTCGTCGACCTCGCCGACACCATCAAGGGCTTCAAGGGCCTGTGTGAAGGCAAGTACGACCACCTGCCGGAGGCCGCCTTCTACATGGTCGGCAACATCGACGAGGCGGTCGAGAAGGGCAAGAAGCTGGCGGCGGAAGCCGCCTGAGCGAATGGCGAATAGGGAGTAGCGAATAGGTCTATCCGCTACTCCTTCCCCCACTCGCTATTCGCTACGTGCTATTCGCAGGTGTTCTCATGGCAACTTTCCATTTCGATCTCGTCTCGCCGGAAAAGATCGCCTTCTCGGGCGAGGTCGACCAGGTCGACGTTCCCGGCCAGGAGGGTGATTTCGGCGTGCTCGCCGGGCATGCGCCGTTCGTGGCGACGCTGCGGCCGGGTATCCTGACGGTGACATCAGGCGGATCGCAGCAGAAGATCATCGTGCTCGGCGGCCTTGCCGAGATCTCGGACAAAGGTCTGACGGTTCTCGCCGACGTCGCCACGTCGCTGAAGGAGCTCGACCAGGCCGCTTTCGCGGCCGAGATCGCCGGCATGGAATCCAAGCTGAACGCGAAGCAGGGCAACGCGCTCGATCGCGAGATCGAGCGGCTCGATCACTTCAAGACGATCCAGCAGCAGCTCAATACGACTGCGCTGCATTGATCCAACCGTACCACGTATGAATGAATGTTCATGGCCGGGCTCTGCCCGGCCATTTTCGTTTGGGGCTCGAACGTCGTGCGTCGGGCGATGACTACTTCAAGGGGCCGGTTGCATGCTCACCGATCTGACGGCATGCTCCCGGCCGATCCAGCGGGCGCGGTGATATGGCAGGACAGATCGTCTTGAAACGCAAGATCGCGGCGATTTTCGCCGCCGATATCGCCGGCTATTCGCGCCTCGTCGCGGAGGATGAAGAAGAGACGCTACGGCGACTGGCGGCCTATCGCGAGGTCGTTGACGACTTCATCGCGCGCGCCGGCGGCCGCATCTTCAACACCGCTGGCGATGCGGTGCTCGCGGAATTCCCCAGCGCGGTCGAAGCGGTGCGCTGCGCGATCGACATCCAGGAGAGTCTGCGCACGCGCAACATGGCCTATCCGCCGAGCCGGCAGATGAGCTACCGCATCGGCATCACCATCGGCGACGTCGTCGAGCGCGACGGCGATCTGCTCGGCGACGGCGTCAACATCGCAGCACGCCTTGAGGGCCTCGCCGACGTCGGCGGCATCTGCATCTCGCGCGCCGTCCATGAGCAGGTTGCCAACAAGCTGTCCGTGCAGTTCGCCGACATGGGCGCGCGGGAGGTCAAGAACATCCCCACCCCGGTGCACGCCTATCGCGTGGCGATGCGCCGCGAGGACGGCACCTACGCGCCGCCGGAAGCAAAGAAAGCCGCCCGCAACGGGCTCCGCCTGATCTGGCGAATTGCGGCCGCCCTGGTTGCGCTCGGAGCCGTCGGGGTCGGGACCGAGCTCTATCTCGATTATCGCGATCCGCATCCCGCGCAGCGCGATGCCGCCAAGGCGGCGGCGGAAGCGCTCGCCCGGCTGTCGGGCACGCCGGCTTCGCCGTCCTCGGCTCCGTCTCCATCTCCATCCCCCGCGGTGACGCAGGCATCCGTCGCCATGCAGCCGGCCGACGCGCCGCAGCCGCCACAGTCGCCTTCGCCTTCATCCTCTGTCGCCGCCGAGAAGTTTGCACCTGAAGCCGTGCCGTTCGTGAGCGAGCGGACCTGCATCGCGCTGGCGCGCGACTACGTGCCGGCACCGGATCACAAGGCGTTCGCGACCACGATCAACGGCGTCAGCGCCTATGTCACCGGACAGGCGAGCGATGACGCGGCGAAGTCGGCTGCGCTGGAGCAGTGCCAGCAGCGCGCGGAGAGCGCCAACGGCCCGCGCAAATGCGAGCTGTATGCCGTCGGCGACAATGTCGTCTACGTGCACAGCAAGCCGCCCTTGCCGCCGCAGCCCTGGGTGCGCCACGACCCGATGACCGAGCGCGCCTTCAACGCGGCAGAGATGCCGCTGGTGCGCGATACAGGCCGGGCCCGGCTCGAAGCGAACTACGGCACGGCGCGACGGACCAAGGCGATTGCACTCGGGCCCGGCGGGCAGTTCTTCTACAGCGTCGGTGGCGACCTCGTCGACGATGTGGTTCGCCGCAATCTGGAAGCCTGCGGTGCCCAAGCGGGAACCGCCTGTATCATCGTCGCGCTCGACGATGCCTTCGTGGTGCCGGTGCCGACGGTGATGAAAGCCACCGGCTTTTTCCGCGCGGCCATCCATCAGGCGATCGCCCCGGAGGCGCGCGAGGAGGTGGCGCGGCGCCTCGAGGCCGCGACCTCTGGCTGGAATGCGGTCGCGGTCGGAACCGCCGGCCACCCCGGCTTCGGCCTCAATGGCGACCGTGAGGAGACGGCGATCGGCGGCGCGCTGGCCGACTGCGCCACGCGCGACAACGACTGCCGGGTGATTGCGATCGGGCCGTTCACGGTCGAGGACAATTAAGCCGGCGAACCCTCTCGACATCCGACATCGCCCTTTCCGAGGCGCGCCGCGCGCCAGGCGGGAATGACGGAGAGCCTCACTCGTCGACGTGGATCAGTCGCCAGCTTTGGCGAGATGCGCAAAGGCCTCCGCCACCGCGCGATATACCTCGCGGCGAAACGGCACTACCAGCTCCGGCACGCGCGCCAGCCGCTCCCAGCGCCACGCGTCGAACTCGGCCGGCTGGCCGTTGCGCGGCGTTACCGGATCGATGTCGGCCTCGCGTCCGGTGAAGCGCATCGCGAACCATTTCTGACGCTGGCCGCGAAAGCGCGCGAGCCGGTGGTTCGGATCCTCGAACGGGGGAAATTCGTAGGTCAGCCAGTCGGTCTCGCCGAGGATGTCGGCGTCGCGAATGCCGGTCTCCTCCCACAGCTCGCGCCGCGCCGCCACCTGCAGATCCTCGCCGGGGTCGACGCCGCCCTGCGGCATCTGCCATTCGAGGCCCGGCAGGACGATCTCCGGCCCGTCATCACGGAAGCGTCGTCCGAGGAACACGAGGCCCTTCGGGATTGAGCAGGGCGATGCCGACATTCGGACGATAGGGTCTGGTCTCGGTCATCCTCGAATCCATGAGCTGTCGTTCGCATGGCAGTGCGCCATGACGGCATCGTCGCGACGCATCCGCAGGGATTCCCTGCAGCCCGTGCGCAGAAGCGGACTAGCGGATGTCGGGTGTCGCGTCGAGGGCTCGGATCGCGGTTCAATCGCCGGCGAGCGGAGCGAATTCCTTGACCACGCGCTCATAGACCGGCCGCTTGAACGGCACGATCAGCCCCGGCAGGTTCTTCATCGGCTCCCAGCGCCAGCTGACGAATTCCGCCTTGTGGTGGCCGCCGCCGGGCCGCTCGACGTCGATCTCGGCATCGGACCCGGTGAAGCGCAGCGCGAACCATTTCTGGCGCTGGCCGCGATAGCGCCCCTTCCAGGCACGGCCTGCGACCGTGCGCGGAATGTCGTAGGTCAGCCAGTCGCCGACCTCGGCCAGCTTCTCGACGGAGCGCACGCTGGTCTCTTCATACAGCTCGCGCTTGGCCGCCTCCCAGGCATCCTCGCCGGGATCGACGCCGCCCTGCGGCATCTGCCAGACATGGCTGTCGTCGACATGCTCGATCCCGCCGGCGCGGCGACCGATGAAAACCAGCCCCTCCGAATTGATCAGCATGATGCCGACGCAGGTGCGGTAAGGCAGGTCCTCGTAGCGCGTCATTCCGGTCTCGGCCTTCCTGCGGGGACCCTGCGCCTCGCTGCGCAGGCCACCCGCTGTCACGTCGCCAGTCGGGCCGGCGCACGTTCGTTCAGTTCGATTTTGATTTCAGCATCGCGGTTGTCAATGGCACCAGCAGAATGCCCTTGCGGTCGAGCCCCTTGATCCAGGCGCCGATGCGGTCGATCGAGACCGGCAGCGCCGAGGCGGTCCCGACGGCAATGCCGCGCTCCTTGGCCAGGCTTTCGAGCTTGGCGAGCGCATTGTCGATCTCGACCGGGGTCGGCACCGCGTCGATGGCGACGTCGCCCTTCGCGAACGGCATCGCGCGCCCGGTGGCCAGCGAGGCCGCCACGCTGCGCGGGGCTGCGCCGTCGTCGAACAGGGCCAGACCGCGCTTGGCGGCCTCGTTCACGATCGGCTGCATCGCCGCTTCCGTTGCGACGAAGCGCGCGCCCATGAAGTTGCTGATGCCGACGTAACCCTGCAGCCGGCTCATGTGCCAGAACAACCGGTCGATATTCTGGTCCGGTCCGAGCGTGGCGAGCAGCGTCTGCGGACCCGGATCGTTGTCGGGATAGTCGTAGGGCTCCATCGGGACCTGCAGCAGGATCTCGTGGCGCTGCGCACGGGCACGCTCGGCGAGTTTGGTTGGATCGGCGCCATAGGGCGTGAAGGCCAGGGTGACCGCCGGCGGTAGCTTCATGATCGCGTCCACCGTCTTGGCGGCGCCGACGCCGAGACCGCCGATCACGATCGCGACGGCCGGCATGCGTGCCGCCTTGGCGCGGTCGGCCTCGGCCGCATAGGCGGTGAACGGTTTCAGCCCGTCGGCCATCACCGGGATCATGCCGTAGCGCGACTTCTCCAGCAGCCGCGGGTCCACGCCGGGCATCTGGCTCGCCGGCGCGGCCGATCCAGGCTCTGCCGTCTCGCCACCGGCACCGATCGCGACCTCCTGGCGGGCGCCGCTGGAGCCGTCGATGATAGTGACCGTCTTGCGCTCGCCGCCCTCCTGCTTGGCCGCGGGGGCCGCGGCGTGGTCGGCCTTTGCGTCTGGCTTGCCATCCGCCTTGGCGGCGGCCTTGTCGTCGGCGGGCTTTGCGCCTTGGTTGATCGCGACGCGGGCGACCGGCTCGCCACCGAGTGGATTGTCGTTGAACATCGCAAAGCCGGCAAACACGACCAGGAACAGCCCCAGCAGCATCGCGAGGGCCTGCAGGGCCGTGAAGGGAAGCCGAATGCGGCGCCTGCGACGCTTTTCCGTCTGTCCGAGCGGGGCGCTCAGCTCGTCGGCCGTCTCTGTCATCGAAATTCCCGAATCAATCGGGTGGACGATACCACGGCAGGGATTCGGACGCAGGGCCGGTGTCCGAAAGCCCGTAGATCGGCGGAGCGGCAAACCAAGAAGCCGTCCAAAAGGAAGGGCGGCCCGGAGGCCGCCCTTCAAACCTGATTCGCGTCGGTCGGGCCGCCGCTCGGTTGGCGACCTCAGTTTGCCGCCTTGGCCGGCTTGTCGGCCGCGGCCTTCTCGGTCGGCGCCGGGGTGTTGGCGCTGTTCTTGATGCCGTGGAGCAAGTCGGCAGCCATTTTGAGTGCCTTATCGTCCTTGGCATCCGGTGGCACGTAGGACTGCGAGCCGGTCTTCTCGTCGCCGTCGTTCTTCAGATGGCCGCGCAGCGACGCCTCGCCCTTGGTGTCGGTGCGCGACTTCAGCTCATCCGGCACGTCCTGCAGCACCTCGATGTCGGGCACGATGCCCTTGGCCTGGATCGATTTGCCCGACGGCGTGTAGTAGCGCGCGGTGGTCAGCCGCAGCGCGCCGTTACCGGCGCCGAGCGGGATGATGGTCTGAACCGAGCCCTTGCCGAACGAACGGGTGCCGACCAGCGTCGCGCGCTTGTGGTCCTGCAGCGCGCCGGCCACGATCTCCGATGCCGACGCCGAGCCGCCATTGATCAGCACGATGACCGGCTTGCCCTTGGTGAGGTCGCCGGCATGCGCCGCGCGGCGCTGCGTCTCCTCGGCATTGCGGCCGCGGGTCGAGACGATCTCGCCGCGCTCCAGGAACGCGTCGGAGACGGTGACCGCCTCTTCGAGCAGGCCGCCCGGGTTGTTGCGCAGGTCGATGATGTAGCCCTTCAGCTTGTCACCGATCTGGTTCTGCAGGTCGGCGATGCTCTTCTTCAGGCCCTCGGTGGTCTGCTCGTTGAAGGTGGTGATGCGGATATAGGCGATGTCGTCGCTCTCTGTGCGCGAGCGCACCGAGCGGACGCGGATGTTATCGCGGGTCAGCGTCACGTCGAGCGGATTGTCGGCGCCCTTGCGCACGACCTTCAGCTTGATCTTGGTGCCGACCGGGCCGCGCATCTTCTCGACCGCCTGGTTGAGGGTCAGGCCCTGCACGGCTTCGTCGTCGAGATTGGTGATGATGTCGTTGGCCTGGATGCCCGCCTTCGAGGCCGGCGTATCGTCGATCGGCGACACCACCTTGATCAGGCCGTCTTCCATCGTCACCTCGATGCCGAGGCCGCCGAACTCGCCGCGGGTCTGCACCTGCATGTCGCGGAAGCTCTTCGCATCCATGTAGCTCGAATGCGGATCGAGGCCCGAGAGCATGCCGCTGATCGCGGACTCGACCAGCTTCGAATCGTCGGGCTTCTCGACATAATCGCTGCGCACCCGCTCGAACACGTCGCCGAACAGGTTGAGCTGGCGATAGGTATCGGCGGTCGCGGCGCGCGCCGTCGATCCCATCAACACCGCGCGCGGTTGCGAGACGAACAGGGTCAATGCCGCACCGGTGGCCGCGCTCAGGAGAATTACCGAAGTCTTACGCATCATCCGCGTACCTTTTCGCCTTCATTTGCGGCCCACCATGGGCCTGGATCAATTGGAGTGCCGTCCTTACGGAACTCGACATAGAGCACTGGTTGACTCGCGTTGGTAGCGAGAATGGAGGCAACCTGGGAGCTGTTACCCATGATCGCGACCGGCTCTCCCGTCTGAACAAACTGCCCGATGTTGACGGAAATGCGCTCCATCCCGGCGATCAGGACATGATACCCGCCACCGGCGTTGAGGATCAAGAGTTGTCCGTAGCTACGGAAGGGACCCGCATACACAACCCAGCCATCACACGGGGTTGTGACCTGAGCCCCCGGGCGGGTTGCCAAAGAAATGCCTTTATCCGAGCCGCCAGCGCCGTCCGATGCGCCAAATTCGCGGATCTTGGTGCCGTTGACAGGAAACGTCAGCATGCCCTTGGTCGAGGCGAACGCGATCGCGGGCGCCTTGCGGCCTGGGTTGCGCAGCGCATTCGCGTCCGGCTTGCTGTTGACCGGCACCCCCTGCAGGCTCGCCGTCGAGGCAGCCTTGGCCGCGCTCTTGAGGTCCAGCTCCATCGTCGTGATCAGCCCCTGCAGCGAGTCGATCTGCTGGGCCAGCACGGCGGCGCGCGCGCTTTCGGCTTCCATGTCCTTCTCGGCCGAACTCTGCTTGCGCTGGCGTTCCTCCACAAGGGCCGCCAGACGGGTCTGATCGGTGCGCAGCCTGTCGCGGTCACCGGCGAGCTTGTCGCGTTCGCTGGCGATCGTCTTGCGGATGGCGACGAGCTCGCCGAGATCGGTCGAGAGCTTTTCGGCTCGGCTTCGCATCTCCGGGATCACCGAGCCCAGCAGCATCGCGGTCCGCAGGGATTGCAGCGCGTCCTCGGGACGGACGAGCAGGGCCGGCGGGGTGCGGCGGCCGGCGCGCTGCAGTGCGGCCAGAACCTCGATGATCTCGGTCCGCCGCGCTTCCAGCGACGTCCGCAGATCCTGCTCGCGGCCGTCGAGCCCGCGCAGCCGCGTTTCAGCCTCGCCAACCCGGACTTCGACGCTACGCACCTGCGCCGCGACGTCGATCAGCTGCTGATTGAGCTTGCCGCGATCCTCGCCGAGCGCGGCGATGTCGGCCTTCAGCCGCTCCTGGGCCTCGGCGGCGGCCTTCTGGGCCGCGCGGGCGGCCTCGAGCTCCTGTTCACGCTGCTTCAACTGCTCCGGGGTGGCCGGCGTCGGTGATGCCGTACCGGGGATGGATGGCCGGAGTCCGCTCTGCGCCAACGCCGGACATCCGGAAAAGACCACCACGAGCGCGATCAGCGACGCACGGCAGGACAGGCCGCTGCGGACAGGTCTTGGAGAGCAGGAGAGGGCCGCGCAGCGAACATCGAGGTCCTTATTGTGCTCCCATCGTCCCTTGTTCAAGCGCGGTGATAGGGGTGACCGGCAAGGATCGTAGCAGTACGGTAAATCTGCTCGAGCAGCAGGACGCGGACGATCTGGTGCGGCCACGTGGCGGCGCCAAACGCAACCCCGAGGTTGGCTCTGCGCCGCAAATCGGGCGAAAGTCCGTCGGCGCCGCCGATTGCGAAGACGGCAGCCGGAATGCCTTCGTCCCGCCAGCGCCCAAGATAACCCGCAAAAGTTGTACTGTCGACGTTCCGGCCACGCTCGTCGAGACAGACGAGCACGGACTTGTCGGGGATCGCCGCCGATATCGCGGCGGCCTCCTCGGTCATGCGCGTCGCCGTGTCGCGCGCGCGGCTTTCCGGGATTTCATGGATGTCGAGGCCGCGAAAGCCGAGCTTGCGGCCGATGTCGTCGAAACGCTCGCGGTAGCGCTCCGCGAGCTCCCGCTCGGGACCCTGCTTCAACCGGCCGATGGCGACCACGATCAGGCGCATGCGCACGGACTAGCACGTGCGCCGTACGATTCGCATCCGCCGCGGCGTGGGGCCGCCTAGACCGCCTTGGCCGGGTTCGGCCCTTGAGTCCACAATCGCTCGAGATTGTAGAACTCGCGAACCTCGGGTCGGAACACGTGCACGATCACGTCGCCGGAATCGATCAGCACCCAATCGCAATTGGGCAGGCCCTCGATGTGGAGTTTCTTGGTGCCGGCTTCCTTCAGGCCCTTGGCGACGTTTTCTGCGATCGATCCGACGTGCCGGTTCGAGCGGCCCGTGGTGATGACCATGTAGTCGGAATACGCCGATTTGCCGTGAAGATCGATCGTGACCGTCTCCTCCGCCTTCATGTCTTCGAGGCGGGAGAGGATCGTGCGCAGGGTCTTGTCGGCGTCGGGTTGCGCCTGCAAGGCCGCATCTTGGGTCGACGTCTTACGCGCTGACTTGGCAGTCGCCGACTTGGTAGTCGTTGCCTTCGTCCTGGGTAAGGCCGACTGGGACAATACAGATGTGGTCAGGGACCATTCCTTTCACTGTATCGCAGGCCGAATCCAACCCGGCCTGCTGACCATACTAGGCATGTGGGGTTAACGGTTTCAACAATCCAGTACCCCGGTCGTCCGGCCCGACAGCGTCCACCCCGTCCCGCTTCGGGCCGTAGCGGGGACGGAAAGTTCCATGCATATCCGATGCCGGGCGCGAATGACGAACGCGCGGCCATTCAAAACGACTTCCAACTGCCGTCCGGGTTCCTCAGGCCCGTCGAGGACAGGCTGAGCTTGAGGCCGGTGAGGTAGACCCAGGCTGGAGCGGCGCGGTCGGCCAGACGGCTGGCTTGCGCTTCGGGAATGCGATACCGCGCCAGGGCGCGTGCGGCGGGCGCGTTCAGGGCGCGGAAGCTGCGGGGCGGACGATCGACCACGGCCATCGGAACCTGGGCCGCGATGTGCTGCCACTTCTGCCAGCGATGGAACTGCGCGAGATTGTCGGCGCCCATGATCCACACGAAGCGCAAGCGCGACGCGCGCCGGCGCAGATAATCGATCGTGTCGGCAGTGTATCGGGTGCCGATGACGGATTCGAGACAGCTGATCTCGATGCGCGGATCGGCGGCGACCTTGCGCGCGGCTTCGGCGCGTTCGGCGAGTGCATGCAGTCCGCCATTGTTCTTGAGCGGATTGCCCGGTGTCACCAGCCACCAGACACGGTCGAGCTGAAGCCGCTTCAGCGCGAACAGGCTGATCGCGCGGTGCGCCTGGTGCGGCGGATTGAACGAGCCGCCGAGCAGGCCGATGCGCATGCCGTCACTGTAGGGCGGCAGCGCCTGGCGGATCGCAAGGCGCATGGCTGTGGCGTCCGTCACGGCTGCCCCCGCCTGCTGCTCGAGCGACTCAACCACAGGATGCGGCCGTCATGGCCGCGTCTGCCCGGTGCCGTGGATGCGGTATTTGAAGCTCGTGAGCTGCTCGACGCCGACTGGGCCGCGCGCATGGAACTTGCCGGTGGCGATGCCGATTTCGGCGCCAAAACCGAATTCGCCGCCGTCCGCGAACTGGGTCGAGGCGTTGTGCAGCACGATCGCCGAGTCGACCTCGTTGAGGAACTTGTCGGCGGCCGCATTGTCGTTGGTGACGATCGCGTCGGTATGGTGTGAGCCGTGCGCGTGGATGTGGGTGATCGCGCCCTCCACGCCGTCGACGACCTTCGCGGCAATGATCGCGTCGAGATATTCGGTGTCCCAGTCCTCGTTGCTGGCCGGCTTCACCCGCGCATCGGCCGCGCGCACCGCATCGTCGCCCCGCACCTCGCAGCCGGCGCCGATCAGCAGGTCGACCAGCGGCTTGATCTTGTCCTGCGAGGCGCGATCGATCAGCAAGGTCTCGGCCGCGCCGCACACGCCGGTGCGGCGCATCTTGGCGTTCAGCACGATCGACTTGGCCATCTCCAGGTCGGCGGCGCCGTCGACATAGACGTGGTTGACGCCTTCGAGATGCGCGAACACCGGCACGCGCGCCTCCGCCTCGACGCGGGCGACGAGGCTCTTGCCACCGCGCGGCACGATGACGTCGACGCCGCCGTTCAGGCCCGACAGCAGGAGGCCGACGGCGGCGCGATCGCGCGTCGGCACCAGCGTGATCGCGGCCTCCGGCAGGCCCGCCTCGCGCAGGCCTTCGGCGAGGCATTCATGGATGGCGCGGCAGGAGCGGAAGGAGTCCGAGCCGCCGCGCAGGATCACGGCATTGCCGGACTTCAGGCACAGCACGCCGGCATCGGCCGCGACGTTCGGACGGCTCTCGAAGATCACGGCGATCACGCCGAGCGGCACCCGCACGCGCTCGATGGTCATGCCGTTCGGCCGCTGCCAGCTCTCGGTGACGACGCCGACCGGATCGGCGACGCCGCGCACCACGGCGATGCCGTCCGCCATGCCGGCGACGCGGGAGGGCGTCAGGGTCAGGCGGTCGAGGAACGACGCCGCCATCCCGGCCGCCTTGGCCTCCACGACGTCCTCGGCATTGGCCGCGATGATCGCGTCAGCGCCGGCGCGGATCCGCCGCTCCATCGCCTCCAGCGCCCGGTTCTTCTGCTCGGCCGGCGCCAGCGACAGCACCCGCGCGGCCGCACGGGCGCGCTGGGCGAGGTCATTCATCAGCGCAGGCAGATCGGCGCTGCCGTCGATGGCTTTGAGAGGCGCGGTCATGGGCGTTTCAACCTTGAATTAAGGCTCTCCAGTAGCACGGAAATCGGCCGTTTGCGAACGCTGGTGCCAGGGTCTCAGGCTGGTCCCGCCCCCGCTGGCCCGATCACCAGGTCGTCGCGGTGGATCATCTCGGCACGACCGGAGACGCCCAGGATGACGGCGACGTCAGGCGACGAGCGGCCCTTGATGCGCTCGGCGTCGTCGGCGTCGTAGGCGACGAGGCCGCGGCCGATCTCGTCGGTATCGGGGCCGCGCACCACCACGGCATCGCCGCGGGCGAACTGGCCGTCGACGCGGATGACGCCGGCCGGCAGCAGGCTCTTGCCGGCGCGCAGCGCGGTGACCGCGCCAGCGTCGATCGTCAGCGTGCCCTTCGGCTCCAGCGAGCCCGCAATCCAGCGTTTTCGCGCGGTCACGGGATTGGCCGGCGTCAGGAACCAGGTGCAGCGGCCGCCATTGGCGATCGCAGCCAGCGGATGCTCGATCTTGCCGGAAGCGATCAGCATGTGGGTGCCGGCGGTTGTCGCGATCTTGGCGGCCTCGATCTTGGTGCGCATGCCGCCGCGCGAGAACTCGGAAGCCGCGCTGCCGGCCATCGCCTCGATGTCGGCCGTGATGCTCTCGACCACGGGGATCAGCCGTGCGTTGGGATCCTGCGCGGGCGGGGCGGTGTAGAGGCCATCGATGTCCGACAGCAGCACCAGGAGGTCGGCGCTCGCCATGGTCGCGACGCGGGCGGCGAGGCGGTCATTGTCGCCATAACGGATCTCGGCGGTGGCGACCGTATCGTTCTCGTTGATCACCGGCACCGCGCGCCATTCCAGCAGTTTGGCGATCGTCGAGCGCGCGTTGAGATAGCGGCGGCGCTCCTCGGTATCCTGCAGGGTCACCAGAATCTGCCCCGCGCCGATGCCGTGGGCGCCGAGCACCTCCGACCAGATCCGCGCCAGCGCGATCTGGCCGACGGCGGCGGCGGCCTGGCTCTCCTCGAGCTTGAGCGGCCCGCGCGGCAGTTTCAAGCGGCTGCGGCCGAGCGCGATCGAGCCGGAGGACACCACCAGCAGCTCGCAGCCGCGGCCATGCAGCCGGGCGATGTCGGCGGCGAGTGCGGCCAGCCAGGAAGCGCGGACCTCGCCCGCCTCGGAATCGACCAGCAGCGACGAGCCGACCTTGACGACGATGCGGCGAAAATTTTCGAGACGGGGTGCCATGGTGGTGGTTCGGCCAGTGTCGGCGGCGTCGAGCAAATATTTTCAGGATTGATCGGAGCCGACGCCACGAAGCCGGTCTGCTCCCCTCCCCTTGCGGGGAGGGGCGGGGGTGGGGGTCCACACGGCAAGACCGCCGTTGGGGACCCCCTCCCCAACCCTCCCCCACAAGGGGGGAGGGAGCGCACCGAATGCGTGGGAAGCTTCCGAAAATCCGACCGAATGCCTGCTCGGGGCAGCCCTTCAGGGTGATGAGAGACGAATTGGTTGCTGCGACTTATGCGACGGCCGCAGCCTGCGAGGCAAGGCTGGCGTCAGCCCTGCGGTGGCAGCGGCGTGGCCCATGGCTCCTCGGTCGCCGCGTTCTCGGTCGTGCTCTTGGCCTTGTTCGAAACGGGCTGCTCGCTGATCACGTCGGCGAGCTTGCGCAAAGCTTCCTTGACGCCTTCACCCGTCGCGCCGGAGATCAGCAGCGGCGTCTTCTTGGCGGCGCGCTTCAGCCGGTCCCTCTGCTTCTTCAGCTCGTCCGGGTCGACCGCGTCGATCTTGTTCAGCGCGACGATCTCGACCTTGTCGGTCAGCTCGCCGCCATAGGCTTCGAGCTCGTGCCGCACCGTCTTGTAGGCCTTGCCGGCGTGCTCGCAGGTGGCATCGACCAGATGCAGCAGCACGCGGCAGCGCTCGACATGGCCGAGGAAGCGGTCGCCGAGGCCGGCGCCCTCGTGGGCGCCCTCGATCAGGCCGGGAATGTCGGCCAGCACGAATTCGCGGCCGTCGGAATTCACCACGCCGAGCTGCGGATGCAGCGTGGTGAACGGATAGTCGGCGATCTTCGGCTTGGCCGCCGAGACCTTGGACAGGAAGGTCGATTTGCCGGCATTGGGCAGTCCGACCAGGCCGGCATCGGCAATCAGCTTCATCCGCAGCCAGATCCAGCGCTCCTCGCCGGGCTGGCCGGGATTGGCGTTGCGCGGCGCCCGGTTGGTCGGCGACTTGAAATGGGCGTTGCCGAAGCCGCCATTGCCGCCCTCGGCCAGCACGAAGCGCTCGCCGACGGTGGTAAAGTCGTGGATCAGCGTCTCGCGGTCCTCGTCGAAGATCTGGGTGCCGACGGGAACTTTCAGCACCACGGACTTGCCGCCGGCGCCGTGACAGTCCTTGCCCGACCCGTTGCCGCCGCGCTGGGCCTTGAAATGCTGCTGGTAGCGGTAGTCGATCAGGGTGTTGAGGCCGTCGACGGCCTCGATCACGACATCGCCGCCGCGGCCGCCATTGCCACCGTTCGGACCGCCGAACTCGATGAACTTCTCGCGCCGGAACGCAACGCAACCGTTGCCACCGTCGCCGGAGCGCACATAGACCTTGGCTTCATCGAGGAATTTCATGATGCGCCCTACGTAGGCGAGGCGGGTCCCCACGGCAACCGCCGAATGGGTTTAATTCGGCCCGAAGCCTTAATTTCGAGCGGTAAAGCCGCGCCGCGCAACGCGTGGACAAGCGTTGCGCAGCGGTTGCGGCAGGGCTGCGTCACGCTTTCGGCGGAAGGGCTGGAGCCACCGCGGTCGGGCTGATAAGGCAGCCCATCATGAGCGTGCTGTCCCGAGATCTCCACCGCCAACGACGAGCGCTCGGCGCGGCTGGCCGGCATCGGCCTGATGCTGCTGTCGATTGCGATGTTCTCGTTCGGCGATGCCCTGGGCAAGTTCCTGGTGTCGACCTATGCCGTCGGCCAGCTGCTGTGGCTGCGCGCCTGTGCGGCGCTGCTGCTGCTCGCGCCGTTCATCTGGCGCAACCGGGCCGCCTTTCTGCAACTCGAGCGTCCCTGGCTGCAGCTCGTACGCGTGATCCTGTCGACGCTCGAGGTCGCGGCGTTCTTCCTCGCCACCGTCTATCTGCCGCTCGCCGACGTCATCACCTACTATCTCGCCGGACCGATCTTCGTCACCGCGCTGTCGGCGCTGGTGCTGCGCGAACATGTCGGCTGGCGGCGCTGGACCGCGATCCTGATCGGCTTCTGCGGCGTGCTGATTGCGCTGCGGCCCTCGGCGCAGACCTTCAGCCTGCCGGCGCTGATCGCGCTCGGCGGCAGCCTGTCGTTCGCGGTGCTGATGCTGATCACGCGCTCGCTGCGCGCGACGCCCGACATCGTGATGGCGTCGTCGCAGTTCGTCGGCACGTTCCTGCTCGGCGCCGCGATGTCCACGTTCGGCTGGGTGACGCCGACGCCCGGCAGCCTCGTCATGTTCGCCGCCGCCGGCCTGATCTCGGTGACCGCGCTGTTCTGCGTCAACCGCTCGCTGAAGCTGGCGCCGGCCTCGGTGGTCGTGCCTTATCAATACACGATGATCGTCTGGGCCGTGCTGTTCGGCTTCGTCGTGTTCGGCGACGTGCCGCATCCCGCGACGATTATCGGTGCCATCATCATCATCGGCGCGGGGCTCTACATCTATCTGCGCGAGCGCAGCCTGGGGCAGGGACAGGGTGCCGTGAATCCGCCGGTGTAGCGGCAACCTCCGCTGTCGTCCCTGCGAATGCATGCGTTCGCAGGGACCCATACCGCGGGAGCTGTCGAGGGACGTGACTGGCAGTTGCCTGCCTCAACATGGCCGGTGGTTATGGGGCCCGCGCTCGCGGGGACGACAGCGGTGATGGAGCGGCGAGCCGCGCCTACCGCCGCCCCGCATTGGCCCAGGCCTTCAGCGAGGACCAGACGCCGCGGGTCAGGCGGAAGGCGTCGACCGGGGCGGAGGAGCCGATCACCTCGAACCGATGCAGCTCGACGCCGGTCCATTGGAAGCCGCATTTTTCGAGGATGTTGCGCGAGGCCGGGTTGCTGACGCGGGCGTGCCCGATCAGCACATTGTCCTCGCTCGTCTCGAAGAAATAGTCGATCGCGGCGCGCGCGGCTTCGGTGCCGAAGCCGCGGCCCCAATGCTCCACCCCAAGCCAGTAGCCGAGTTCGGCGCGACCCGATGCCGGCCGGTTGATGCCGACCATGCCGATCGGCGCGTCCAGGTGCTCGATCAGCAACGCGCTCTCACCCGTCTGCTCCAGCGTCCGCACGAAGCGGGCGGCGTCCACCTCCGAATAGGGATGCGGCAGCCGGCGTGTGTTCTCGGCAATACGCCGGTCATTGGCGAGACGGGCAATGGCTGTCACGTCCGCGAGCACCGGCGGACGCAGCGTCAGCCGGGGAGTCTCGAGGGCGAAAGGTCTCGCCTCGCGCAAGGTGGGGGTGGTGATGTCCTGCAGCATGTCGGGCTCCATCGACGCTTCGGGATCAACTGATCAGCGAAAATGAAAAGGGGAGGCCGGTTGTCCCGCCTCCCCTGGAGCCATCTTGCGCTCCGCCGGTTCATCAGGACCCGGCGGACGCTATGTGTTCCACCGTTATTCAGCAGCCTCGGCGGCTACCGGACGCACCGAAATGAACGTGCGGTTGGCGCGGGCATGGAATTCGACGACGCCGTCGATTTTCGCGAAGATCGTGTGATCCGTGCCCATGCCGACGTTAAGGCCGGGATGCCAAGTCGTGCCGCGCTGACGCGCAATGATGTTGCCGGGAATCACGCGCTCGCCGCCGAACGCCTTGATGCCGAGGCGCTTGCCCTTGGAGTCGCGTCCGTTGCGGGATGAACCGCCTGCCTTTTTATGAGCCATCGCTCGTCTCCGATCTCTGCGATCACCTTTAGCGCGATTTCGCTAAGGGATCATTCACATTTGCAACCGGCGCGGACGAAAAATCCGCGCGCGATGAGGTTCAAGCCGGTGCGGCGCGCGAGACGCGCGCCGGCACGCTTACTCGGCGGCGTCGGCCGCCGGGGCTTCCGCCTTCACCTTCTTCGGGCGCGGGCCCTTGGTCGGCTTGGCGTTGTCGGTCAGGATCTCCGAGACGCGGATCAAGGTCAGCTCGTCCCGGTAGCCGCGCTTGCGGCGCGAATTCTTGCGGCGGCGCTTCTTGAACGCGATCACCTTGGGGCCGCGCTTGTGGTCCAGTACCTCGACGGCCACGGACGCGCCGGCCACCGCGGGGATGCCCAGCACCGGCGTATCACCGCCGACCACCAGCACCTCGTTCAGCTGCACGATCGTGCCGGGCTCACCGTCGATCTTGCCAATCTCGAGCACATCATCCGGGGCGACGCGGTATTGCTTGCCGCCGGTTTTGATGACTGCGAACATCGTTCTCATCCTTCGTGTTCGATCCCGGCCTCAGAGCGCAATGGCCCCGGGTCGGCTTCTTGTTCAGTCGTTATGGTTCATGGAGTCCGGCCCGATTGGAGCCGGCAGTCACGCCCGAGGCTTTGAGGCCTCAGAAAAGGGCGCAACGACAAACGGCGCAGGAACGCCCGCGCCGGTCGACCGGGTGCTTATAGCGGGGTGAGCCGGCGAGTCAAGGTGAATGGCCGGTTGCCGCTCGGACGCATGCCCCGACCCCCCGGCCGCTATTCGCCGACCCGGCGCACCGGACCCGCAACCAACTGTTCCCTCCGCCGTTGTCCGAGCCCAACGCACAACAGGGCAGGATCACATGGCCGACGACGTCATGACCACCACGGGCATCGCCCGCCACGGCGCCGCGCGGCTGCCGTCGGTCGAGATCGACAGCTTCAACATCGAGCTCAAGGACGAGGACGGCTTTCTCGGCGATCGCGCCTCCAAGGGCGCGTTCCGCAAGATCCTCGAGCGCTGGCGCAAGCCGTTGCGCAAATCCGGCAAGGATCCGTTCGGCGACGAGGACAGCGAAACCATCAGCAAGAAGACGCTGGACGCGATTCTGGTCGGCGACGACACCGAGGCCTCGGCCGTTGTGCATTCGGCGATCGAAGAGTTTGCCCAGGAGCTCGCCCACGTCACCCGCCGCTTCCTGCGCACCAAGGCCTGGGCCAAGACCGAAAGCATCGTGGTCGGCGGCGGTTTTCGCGACTCCCGGCTCGGCGAGCTTGCGATCGCCCGCACTGAGATCATCCTGAAGGACGAAGGCTTCGCCGTCGAGCTGGAGCCGATCCGCTACCATCCTGACGACGCCGGCCTGATCGGCGCGCTGCATCTGGCGCCGTCCTGGATCTTCGAGGCCCATGACAGCATCCTCGCCGTTGACATCGGCGGCACCAACATCCGTTGCGGCGTGGTCGAGACCGCCTGGAAGAAGTCGCCGGACCTGTCGAAAGCGTCGGTGTGGAAGTCCGATCTCTGGCGCCATGCCGATGACGAGCCGACGCGGGAAGGTGCGGTCAAGCGGCTCGCCAAGATGCTGAAGGGGCTGATCGAGGAGGCCGACACCGAGGGCCTGCGGCTGGCGCCCTTCATCGGCATCGCCTGTCCCGGCGTCATCAACGAGGACGGCTCGATCGAGAAGGGCGCGCAGAACCTGCCGGGCAATTGGGAGAGCAGCAAGTTCAACCTGCCGGCGAGCCTGGTCGAGGCGATCCCGATGATCGGTGATCACGACACCGCGGTGCTGATGCACAATGACGGCGTCGTGCAGGGCCTGTCCGAGGTGCCGTTCATGCAGGAGTTCGACCGTTGGGGCGTGCTGACGATCGGCACCGGCCTGGGCAATGCCCGCTTTACCAACCGCCGCAAGGAGAACGGGCGCAGGGACAAGGACGACAAGGCCAAGGAGGACAAGGCCGACGACAAGAAGGCGGCCAAGAAGAAGAAGGATTGAGCACGGCCGCGGCCGCACCGTGTCTCTCGGCGGTGGCGGGAGGAGATGCTGCATTGCAGCAGGGCGCCTCCCCGCTCCAGGACGTGCGGAAAACCGTCGTACAACCAGTCGGATGGCCTGGAACCCGGTAACCTTGACTGGTTAGGTTAAGGAACGGTTCGCATTGCGATGCACGCGCAGATGGCCCAGGGTCGCGGCGTCGCTCAGGCCGGCCGGATTGACCCCGTCTCTTCCGTCGGTTTCCCCAAGATGTAGCGACACGGGACCGCCGGCATGTGTCAGCGTACGGCGGTCCCACCTTTGTCTTGCTGACCCCCGTTGCCAGCCCCGCGTCCGCGGGAGGCAGAAATCGCCGTCAGTATCATCCATCCCTATTTACAAACCGTCTGGTCGGTTTATAAATCAACATCCCGAATGGGGTGGGATTTGACGGCGCAATCTCGTGCCGGATGGAGTGTGAGGACATGATGATGATACGCGCGAGAGGCTGGATGGCGGCCATGGCGGCGGCGGCGCTGGGCTTCGGCGGGGCAGAGGCAGCCGACCTGGCGGCGACCACCTCTAAGGCGCCCGCCTATGCCGCTGCACCGGCGCCGTTTTCCTGGACCGGCTTCTATGCCGGCGCCAATGTCGGTGGCGCCTTCACCGGGAACGACTCCTTCACGAATGCCGCCGGCACCAATGCCGGCAAACTGTCCGGCGTGATCGGCGGCGTGCAGGTCGGCTACAACTACCAGATCTCGCCGATGTTCGTGGTCGGCGTCGAGAACGATCTCGAATTCACCGGCCTCTCGCGCAAGGCCGACCTCGTCAATCCGGCCGTCAGCGTGCCCTGGCTCACCTCCGGCCGGGCGCGCGCCGGCATCGCGGTGCTTGACCAGCGCCTGTGGCTGTATGGAACGGCGGGTCTTGCGGCGGGCGAGTTGAAGGACGGGCCGATCCACAAGATGAAGATGGGCTGGACCGCGGGCGGCGGCGCCGAATGGGCGTTCGTGCCGAAATGGTCGGCCAAGCTCGAATACCTCTACACCGACCTCAAGCACGACGACCTGCCGGACTGGCGAGCGGCCAAGCTTCACTCGGTGCGGGTCGGCTTGAACTACCATTTCGACCTGTTCCGCTGACGAGCGCGGCGCAGACCACCGGGTTCGAAGGCCCGCGTCAGTCTGGGGCCTTCGGAGCGCGGGCCGAGCGGTGTAGCCGTTCAGCCGCCGCGTGCGGTTCGCTTCCCCGAGCGGACCGCAACGGCGCGCATGCGCGAGCCCCGGGAAAATTTCGACCGGCTGCCTTGTCACCCCCGCATCGTGCCCTAGAACGACGCCCGACCCGGGGGCTCGCTCCTGATTTGCGCCTGGAGAGGTGGCAGAGTGGTTGAATGCACCGCACTCGAAATGCGGCATAGGTGCAAGCCTATCGGGGGTTCGAATCCCTCCCTCTCCGCCAGTTCCTCCCTTGGCCATCTCCCGGCGGGGCTTTGCATGGGCCGTGAGCGGTGAGCCAGACGTTCGATCCTGCTGCCTCCGATCCTGTTGCGCTCGACAAGCTGAAATCCCGCATTCAGGCACTGCGCGCCAAGACCATTGCCAATGGCTGCACCGAGGACGAGGCGCTGTCCGCGGCGGCCAAGGTCGCCGAACTGCTCGATCGCCACGACCTGTCGCTGTCCGACCTCGAACTGCGGGCGTCGGCGTGCGAGCGCAAGGTCTATGAGACCCATCGCAAGAAGCGCATTCCGCTCGACGACTGCATCGGGGCGATCGCGCATTTCTGCGATTGCCGGGTCTGGCGCGAGAAGAATCCCGCCGGCGAAGCGAGCTATGTGTTCTTCGGTCTCCCCGCGGATGTCGAGGTTGCGCACTACCTGGCGGAATTGATCGACAACGCCGTGCGCGCCGAACTCGGCCGCTACAAGACCTCGGCCGAGTACCGCCGGTTCCGGCACCAGGACCGGCATCTCGCCAATGCTTCCTTCGCCCTTGGCATGGTGGTGTCGATCGCCGACCGCCTGGTGGCGATGAAGGCGAGCCGCGATCAGGCCAACGAAACCACAGGCCGCGGCCTGGTCGTGCTCAAGACCTCGGTGGTCGATGCCGAGTTCGACAAGCTCGATCTGAAGCTGCGCTCGGCGCGCAGCACGAGCCGGATGGTGTCGGCGGCGGCCTATGAAGCGGGAGGTGCCGCCGGCACCACGCTCGCGATCAGTCCGGGCGTGAGCGGCGCGCCACAACGGAATGGACCGAAAGGGAATTGAACCCAGTCCCTAACGGTCGTTGCCTTATCGCGGTCATGTCCGACCCGATCCGCCGCTGAGGGCATTGGCAGGTCATCAGCGTTGGCTTTAGCAATGGTCAGTAACGTACGCCCTCAACTCTTCGCGGCCGGCCCCTTCAACGCATTCCAGGCCGCCTGATTGGCCTGATCGAACGCCTTGCGGGATTCGCTCAGGGCGGCGCTGAGCACCGACCAGGATTCGCTGCCCGTCCGCTTCAGCTTCTCGAGATGGGCGCCGGCCTCTGCCGCGTCGGATTTGAGCTGCTTCAGCACGGCGTCGAGATCGGTGGTGCCGACCGTCGTCACCTTGGTCGCCGCCTCGCGAAACCTGTCGGCCGACTCCCGCCACGCACTGGCCTGCGCGGCGGCGATGTCCTTGAAGGTCGCCTGCTGCTGCGCGGCCTGCTTGCCGGCGGCGTCGAAATAGGCCTTCATCTGCGCCTCGAATCCGGCCCAGTGCGTGTCCAGCTCGGTCTTCGCGCTGGCCATCGCGGCTTCGCCGGCTTCGGCTTGCGTCTTGAGCAGGGCCTCGAGATCGTCGCGGCGCTTCTTGAGGTCCGCCATGATCTCCTGCGCCTTGGCCTTCGATGCCGCTTCGGCCTCGGTTGCCTTGATTTCGAGCGACGCCAGCGCGGCATCCATCTCGTGGAGGCGCTCCCTGGCCCAGTTCAGGTAGACCTGCATCGTGCTCTGTGCCGGCATGGCTGCTCTCCTCTGATCCATTCTGCGCCAAGCCATATAGAAACGGGGTCGTATAGTTTTGACCTGCATCAAGGGCCGGGGTGCCGGGGCTTCACGTTCGCGTGCAAGGCGGCGCCGCGCCCCGCATGGCGGACCGCCATGGCCGGTGCTAGTCATATCGTTCGACTACGATCGCAAGAGGCGCCGCGAGATGACCGGTGACGAATTTCGTACTCTCGCTTTGTCGTTCGCCGGAACGACCGAGGCGCCTCACTTCGATCGCACCGCGTTCAAGCTGCACCGGACCTTTGCGACCCTCGCCGCTGATGGCGCATCCGCCAATGTCCTGCTTACGCCCGACGAGCAGGAGCACCATGCCGGTCTGCAGCCCGGCGTGTTTGGCCGGGTCCCGAACAAATGGGGTGATCAGGGCTGGACCACCGTGTCGCTCGCCGATGTCGACGCCGCTCGCCTGCGCAGCGTGCTCGAGAGCGCCTGGCGCGCCGCGCATCGTCCGCAGCGTTCACGCGGCCGCAGCAAGCGCTGAGCCGACCCCGGCGAAACAATCGCCGGCGGCGACAAGAATTCTCACACCCTCCGCCCGACCATCAGCAGGATGCCGCCGATCTGCGGCAGCAGCGCCAGCAGGATCAGGCGGAGCATGACGAAGTCGTCGGCGGAGGGCTTCACCACGCCGCGCGACACCCACGCCACCAGCTTGACCGCGGCCTCGGTCTGCGGATCGGCGGTCTGGCTCACTGTCGCCATCGCGGCGTCCAGCGCTTGCCGGCGTTCGGCGACGGCGGCTTCGCGCTCCCGGCAGAACTTGCCGACGCCGCCCTTGCACTCGCGGTCGCGCGCGGTCATTGCGTCCGCGAGCGCGGTCTGCCCCGCCTGCACCGCAGGCGTCACCCGCGAGGCGCGCGCCAAGGTGACGTCGCTGATGTTGGTGGAGGCGAAGCCGATGCCGGCGGTGACCGCGAACACGAAGGTCATCAGCCACACCGTCCAGCCGGTCAGTGCCGAGCCGCGGTGGCGCGCCTGCCACAGCCGTGCGGCGCAGGTCGGCATCACCAGCGCGACGAGGTCGGCGGTCACGCCAACCGCCAGAAACATGTAGCCCGCGGTGCTGTTGGAGCCGAGCGAGTGTGCGAACCACCCGTTCATGGCCATGCCGACCGCGGCCAGCGCCAGTGCGGCCAGTTGCAGCAGGACCGACGAGGCGGTGAGGCGAGGGCGGACGTCCTTGGGCGGCGCCAGCGGCGTGCTCGCGGCAACGATCTCGCCCGCGACCGCCGCGGGCGCTTCGCGCGGCGGCATCGTTGCCGGCGGTGCTGTGGCCGGGATCGCCGCGGCGGCGGCGCTGGCAGCCGCCTCCGTGCGTGAAGCATCGGCAGCCGCCGGAGCCTTTGCCGGCTCGTTCACGTAGTCCAGGAAATCCGGCATGATCAGCGTCTCGGACGCGAGCATCTCGTCATCCAGCGCTGACGCCCTGGTCTTCTCGGGCTTTGCCCTCGGCCGCGGCTTGACGACCTTGGCCCGCTTCGGGCGCGGCTTGGCCGTCTTCGGCTGCTGCCAGGGAATGATCGATGCGACGACGGACTCATCAGCCATCGGGGCTGCTCCAACGGTAGCGATGGACACGACTCTGCGTTTGCACGCAGCGCTGATCGCGCCGGCATCGGGGTCACTTGGGATCGGGAGATGAGCAGCGGCCCGCATCGAAGGCGGGCCTTAAGTTTCTTGCGGCCTGGCTGGCGTCGCGCGAAGAAATCGTTGGCGTCTCACGCGCCCCGTCCGCCGATGATGCGGTGGGCTGCGGTCACAGACGCCACGTAATGAGGCGGCGCCCGGAAGGTTCTGGTCCGCGCGGGGCCGGGCCGGTCAGCAATGCGCCCAACACCCTTGTTCTTAACCAATGGTTAACACGGATTCGCCGGTTTCGAAACCGCCCGGCGCGTGTGGCAGCCACAGCAGTTGTGAAGAGTGGCGAGCTGCGTCTTTGGAGTCACAACCGCCGCGTGAGCGGCGGCGCGCAGCGTGAGCTGATGCGTGGGTATTTCCTGTACGGCGTGCGATAGTCGAACGGCGTGTTGAGGAGCGATACAAACCAGCTGCACCATCGCGCTCCGGAGTGAAGCCTAGCGCGGCACCAGCATCGGCGTGCTACCGCTCACCGAGAAGCGCCGATTGGCGGCGGTCAGAACCAGCACCAGACCGGGAACATCGAAGCGCACCGCAACGCCACCGATTTCCTTGAAGTGCGGCAGCGGGATTTGTCGGATCGATACGATCAATTTGCGGCACGGGGAAGCCGCTCGGCGTCGGTCAGGCTGGACAGTCGCGGAGACAACGCACGCCTCGTCCACCGCGATTCTCATCGCACCGCATCAGTGCTAGCGTCGCGCCATGCCATGTCCCTGCGGCTCCGGCCTTTCCTTCGACCGCTGCTGCGGTCCCTATCTGACTGGCGACCAGATGCCACCGACGGCAGAGGATCTGATGCGCTCGCGCTATACGGCCTATACGCGCGGCGACATCGGCTACATCGAAGCGACGCTCGTAGCGGACCGGCGCGGCGCGTTCGATGCGGTCGCCGCGAAGGATTGGGCGACACGCGCGACGTGGCTCGGCCTGCGCATCGTCTCGACCGCGCGCGGCCAGGCGAGCGATGCCGATGGCGTGGTCAGCTTCGTCGCCACCTATCGCGAGGCCGGCAAGACCATTGAGCACCACGAGGTCTCACAGTTTGGCCGCGACGCCGACCGTGCCTGGCGCTTCATCGAGGGTGACGCGCGAGCCGTCGTCACGGAGCCGAAGCGGGCGGCCGGCATCACCGCGAAGGTCGGCCGCAATGATCCATGCCCGTGCGGGGGCGGCAAGAAATACAAATTCTGCTGCGGACGGTGAGTCCACCTGACGCTCCGACGCATTCCCTGCGCTCGCGTACTTGCAAGCGCGAATGAGATGCAAAGCTCGGGCGCGATATGCGCCGCGCGAACGATGGCGGCTGCCTCATTGTGGCTGACCGATGTCCACTCGTTTCGATTGTTTGTCCGAGCAGCGGCATGACGGACGACAGGGGTGAGGACTTCTCGGCTCCGCCTTGACTCCGCCCAACCGGACTGGCCTAGAAGGACGTAGTTCCTAACAGGGGTGGTATCAGGTGGCG
This sequence comes from Bradyrhizobium oligotrophicum, assembly GCA_050641875.1. Taxonomy (GTDB): domain Bacteria; phylum Pseudomonadota; class Alphaproteobacteria; order Rhizobiales; family Xanthobacteraceae; genus Bradyrhizobium; species Bradyrhizobium oligotrophicum_B. Next base: position 1,919,510 of record CP192619.1, on the reverse strand, counting down.
GAGTTGGACGAGGAGGTCCGGCAGGACGAGCGCGAGCGGCCGCAGGTTGCCGCAACCCCGTCGCCGGCAACGAAGGTGCTGTCACCGCGCAAGGCGGCCATCCTCGACCACGCCAACCAATTCGCCGATGCGCGCGCCGGCTGGCGCGACAAGGCGGCGTTCTTCCACGGCGAGGACGAGTGCTATCTGCGCTTCCTGATCCCGCCGGGCAGCCGGGTGCTGGAGATCGGCTGCGGCCTCGGCGACACGCTGGCCTCGCTCGCGCCGTCCTACGGCGTCGGCATCGACTTCAGCGAGAAGCAGATCGCGATTGCGCGCTCCCGCCATCCCGGGCTCACCTTCATCGCCGGCGACGCCGAGGATCCGGCGACACTGGCCGCCGTCTCCGGCCCGTTCGACGTCATCCTGGTGCTCGACACCATCGGCTCGCTCGACGACTGCCAGCAGTTCATCGAACGACTGCATCCCCTGTGCACGCGCGAGACGCGACTGGTCATCGGCTACTTCTCGCATCTATGGTATCCGCTGCTGAAGGCTGCGGAGGCCCTGGGCCTGCGGATGCCGCAGCCGGAGCAGAACGTGCTGTCGCCGGCCGATTTGCGCGGCCTGGCGCACCTGGCCGATTTCGACCCCGTCAAATCCGAGCAGCGCGTGCTGTCGCCGCTGCGGCTGTACGGGCTCGGCCGCTTCGCCAACCGCTTTCTCAGCGTGCTGCCGGGCCTGCGCGCGCTGGCGCTGCGGCACTATCTGGTGTCGCGCTCACTGCGCTGCGTGAGCGACGACGTCCGCTCGGCCACGGTCGTGATCCCCGCGCGCAACGAGCGCGGCAACATCGAGCCGGCCGTCCGGCGCGTCGCCGCGTTCTGCGACGACATCGAGATCATCTTCATCGAGGGCCACAGCCAGGACGGCACCTATGAGGAGATGGAGCGGGTGCGCGCTGCGTTCCCCGATCACGACATCAAGCTGATGCGCCAGCCCGGCAAGGGCAAGGCGGACGCGGTGTTCACCGCGTTCGACGCCGCGCGCGGCGACGTGCTGATGATCCTCGATGCCGACCTCACCATGCCGCCGGAGCAGCTGCCGAAATTCTTCGAGGCGCTGCGCTCGGGCAAGGGCGAGTTCATCAACGGCTCGCGCCTGGTCTATCCGATGGACGAAGGCGCGATGCGCTTCCTCAACCTCATCGCCAACAAGACCTTCTCCTACCTGTTCTCCTGGCTCCTGAACCAGCGCTATACCGATACGCTCTGCGGCACCAAGGTGCTCCGCCGCAGCGACTATGTCAGGCTCAAGGCCGGCAAGGCCTATTTCGGCGATTTCGATCCGTTCGGCGATTTCGACCTGATCTTCGGCGCCTCGAAACTGAACCTGAAATCGATCGACCTGCCGATCCGCTACGCCGCGCGCAGCTATGGCGAGACCCAGATCTCCCGCTTCCGCCACGGCTGGATGCTACTGAAGATGGTCGTGTTCGCGTTCTTCAAGATCAAGGCGATCTGAGGATGATGGGGGCCGGCTTCGAGCAGGCGACCTCGTTGAAGGGAGCCGCTGTCCGGGCCTCGTGGTTCGAGACGCGCCGAAGGCGGCGCTTCTCACTATGAGGGTTTCGAGCGATGCCGCGCATTCGGCCCTCGTCATGAGGAGCCCGCCGCAGGCGGGCGTCTCGAAGGACGGCCACAGGCGGCGGTTCGATTCGACCGGCGACGGGGGCCTGTCGTGACCCGCATTGACCGCCTCGAGCCCGGGGCCGGAGCGACAATCAACACGGTGACAGACGCCTCCTCCCGCGACGCCCTCGACCGCCTGACGCGCTTCGGCTGGCGCGGCGGTGTCGCGGTCGCGCTGCTGCTCTCGCTCGCCTCGTTCGTGATCGCCGGTTATTTCACCGTCTATTGGCGCAATGCCGACATGGACTTCATGGTGATCTACAACGCGCTCGCCATGAACGATGGCGGCGCGCAGGTGTTCTTCGATCATCCGGCCTATCTCACCATCCTGTCGGTCGAGACCTGGTTCGCGTTGCTGCACCGGCTCGGCCTGCTCGACGCCTGGACCTTGTCGGCGATCCCCGCCGATCGCGCCGCCTTCGACGCGGCGATGACCAGCGCCGTCCATGCCGGACGCATCGCCGCGCTGCTGACGGCTGCCGGCATCATCCTGGCCTTTGCTTGGACCGCGCGCCGGCTGGTGTCGGATTGGCGCATCGCCATGCTCGCCGTCACGGCCTTCGCCTTCTCCGGCGGCGCGCAGATGCATCTGCGCATCTTGCGCAGCGAGATGATCGCGGCGTCGTTCTGCATCCTCGCGCTGATGATCCTGATCGCGGTCGCGCGCCGCGCCAGTCTCGCGCGGCCGCTCGCTGTCGGGCTCGCCGCGCTGCTCTGCATGCTCGGGCTGGAGAACAAGGTGCATGCGATCCTGCTGATCGCCGCCATTCCCGTGCTGGTGTTGCCATTCGGGACGGAGACGAGCGCAAGCGTGGCGTTCTGGCAAAGCTCGCGCGCATGGGCGGCCGTCATGATCGCAGCCGTGGCGGCGATCGTCACCGCGACCGCCGCCTGGCCGCTGGTCGCCGCCGGGTTCGACCCTGTCAACGCGACGGCTGCCGGCCTCAAGCCGATGCTGTTCGGCCACTTCGGCCTCTATCAGTTCGCGCTGCTCGGCGTGGTCGCGGTCTGCATGGCCGCCTTCGCGTGGTTATGGCGCGTGAGCGCGGCCGAGACTGTCGCGGCGCTGCTGGCGGCGGTGGCCGGCGTAAGCCTCGGCCTGCTGGCACTGAAGCTGAGCTACGACATCAGCGATGTCGTGGTCGTGCTCAATCCGCTCGAGAAGATGATCACCTATGTCGACGCGCCCGAGGCCGCCGGCAGCCTCTCCGGCGCGATCGGCCTGCTGCTGTCCGGCGTTTTCGGGGTTATCCGGCGCTACACGTTCGTGCTGCAATCGTCGGCCCGCCCCGCCGTGTTCCTGACCTGGCTGATCATCCCCGGCATCGTCATGGCCTGGCGCCGCGGTGAGCGGCAGGCGGCCATTCAAGCCGTCCTCCTGATGCTGGCGGCCATCGGCATCGACACGCTCGGCGTCCGCCGCGGGCTGAAGGTCGAGTACTTCGTCTTCACCGATCCCCTGATCATCATCGCCGGCATGGTCCTGCTCGATCGTCTGTCTGACCTGCGCTTCTCCCGCTTCGCCTATCCGATCGGCGTCACGCTGCTGGTGCTGCATGTCGGTGTCAGCCAGGCCGAGCCGGTCAAGATGGCGCTCAAGCGCAAGGGGCCCGACGAGGTCTGTGAGTGGCGCGGCTACTACATGCCACGGCTGGCGCTGCCCTGGTGCGCGCCGCCGAACAGCCCGCCGAGGACGTGATCGAGCGAGAATTTTCCAGCGCCATGGGCAATGAGGCCCAGCGCCATCGCGGCCCAGGTCAGATGGATCGGCCAGCCGTCGGGCACGGTGAGCTCGACGATGCACGTCATGAACAGCAGGCCGAGCGCCGCGAAGCGGGTGCCGAGGCCGAGAATGAGCAGGACGGGGAAGGTGACCTCGCCGCAGCCCGACAGGAACGCCATCACCGTCGGCGTGGGAAAGTGATATGGCCCGCCGGGCAGATGCAGCATGAACTCGTCGCTGAACAGGGTTACGGCGGTGTCGCTCAGCCTGAGAAAGCCGTCCCATTTGAGAATGCCCGAGCGCCAGAACGGCACCGCGAGCGCGATGCGAGTGACGAACTGGACCAGGGTGAGCGGCGTCGCGCTCTGCAGCAGCCGCACGGCCTGGCCGACGAGGGAAGGCAGCGACAGCGTCGGGGTCGGCGCCATGGAGTGGTCCGTCGTCATCATGCGTCCTCGAAACTGATGTCCGTGAAGGCGCCGGCCTCGATCAGGCCGGCAATGTTGGTGGCGAGATCGAACTCCGGCGCTGCCTCGAACGCGGCTTCCGCGGCCACGTCGAGCGGTTGCCGCTTGATCAGCAGGCTCGCGAAGATCGCGCCGCCTCGCGGCAGGTGACGTACGACGACGTCGAGCGCGGGCCGCGTGATCAGCGCGTCCTCCGGAACTGAGCCATCAATGCGCGGCACCGGGGCATCGCCGCGATTGGCCGAGAAGATCGTGACCGCCGCGAAATCCGAGCGCACGATGCGGGTGGCGGGATGAGTGGCGAAGCGCAGCTCGGGCAGCCGCTCGGGCGGCACCGTCGCCAGCGTGGCACCGTCGAGCGGCGCGGCGTCTGCCGCGTGATAGGCGTCGAGCCAGGCCCGCTCGATCTGTGCGACGTCCGTCAGGAACGGCATCGTCCGAGCGTGCTCGTAAGCTGCAATGAAAGCGGGGAAGTCGCGTCCATAGTCAAAGAGCAGCGGCGACGTCGGCGGCATTTCGCGCACATGCGCCCGCGCCATCGCGCGGAAGAAATCGGCGCCGGTGATGCGCTGCACCGCCGGATAGATCGCGATGAGCGACTCGATCAGGCTGACCGTGACGTTGTTGCGGTAGACGTTGAACCGACGCCCGGCCGCCTTGGCCAGCGGACCGCGGACGGCGACAGGCGTCGCGCAATCGGGCGTCAGCAGCGCCGCGGCGAACTGGGCGGCGTAGTCAGAAACCTGCTCAGGCTGCGGCATGGCGCACCTCCTGCGAGCAGTTGGGGGCGTGGTCATCGAGAATCGTCTGCGCGGCCGCGGCCTCTGCCCTCAGCACCGGCCAGTCCGGAATGTTGCTGTCCCATTCGATCAGCGTCGGAACCGGACCGTTGCGCGCGATCACGCCGGCGAACAGTGCCCACACATCGTAGGCGACGGGGCAGTCATGGCTGTCGATCAGCAGCGGCTCGCCTTCATCGTCGGCCTGCACGGCGTGACCGGCGAGATGGATCTCGCCGACGGCGGCGAGCGGAAAGTCGGCCAGATAGTCCTGTGGCGAGAAGCCATGATTGATCGCGGAGACGAACACGTTGTTGAGGTCGAGCAGGAGCCCGCAGCCGGTGCGGCTGACGATGGCGCGGATGAAGTCGGTCTCGCTCATCGTCGAGTCGTGAAAGGCGACGTAGGTCGACGGATTTTCCAGCAGGATCGGCCGGCGGATCGCGCTCTGCACCTCGTCGATATGGTCGCAGACCCGTGCCAGCGTGGCGGCCGTGTAGGGCAACGGCAGCAGGTCGTTGAAGAACGTCGTATCGTGCGTCGACCATGCAAGATGCTCGGAGACGAGGCTTGGCTGATAGCGGGCGACGAGCTCGTGGAAGCGCGCAAGGTGGTCGCGATCGAGCGGCTGCGGGCCGCCGATCGACATGCAGACGCCGTGGATCGACAGCGGATGATCCCTGCGGATCGCCTCGAGCTGATGATGCGGCGGCCCGCCGGCGCCCATGTAGTTCTCGGCATGGACCTCGAAGAAGCCGGGCTGCTGCGTCTCGGCCAGGATGGCGGCCAGGTGCGACGGCTTGAAGCTGGTCCCGGCGACGCCGCCGAGAGGTGGCGGAAAGCGAAGCGGCAGGGTGGGGCACGGTGCATGGGGGGCATCGGTGCGCATACTGCGTCTCCGCTTTCCGCTTGGGGTGAACGAGATCGATCAGATCGGCTTCAGCGAGCCCTTGCGGCCGCCGGGCACGTCGATGCTGGTGCAGGTGCCGCCCTGGACGAATTTCCAGGCGTTGCCCTGGAAGTCGATCGTGGAGGTGCCCTGGCAGGTCGTGCCGGGACCGGCGGCGCAGTCGTTCTGGCCCTTCAGGGCAACGCCGAAGCATTTCTCCTTCTTGGCGGCCATTGCGGCTTCCGCTTCGGCCTTGGTCAGTGGCCCGGCCATGGCGAGGCTTGCGAGCGCGGTGCTGACGGCGCCGGCGAGCGCCAGCGTGGTGACGGTTCTCTTGGCGGACATGACAATTCCTTCTCGTGTTCTGCGTCGCTCGCTTGGCGACGCGCATCCCTCCTTCGCCCGCAGCCACGAGAATGTTACGCGGCGTCTCCGCTCACGACCCTGTGAGCGGTATTGCGTGCTTCGGAGCTGCGTCCAGTGGAACGCAGGCCGATTCGAAGCGCCAATGCTTTGCAGGCATCATCGACTTAGCCAGCCGGCATTGGTGGCTCACGCCATGCGAGCGCAGTCTGGTGGCTCCCGGTCGCGCGCCGCCCCGAGCGCCGATCGGTCCGATCGGAGATTCACCTGCGATGATGGCGAGCGCTAAGAGCCGAGTGCCGCGCCGAGACGCCGCCAGCGAGCGGTTGACGGTCAGCATCCGCTTCGCCGTGTCGGCGCTGGTGCTGGCCGCGATCCTGCTGACGGCCCTTGCCTCGAGCCTGTTGTGGTGGCGCACCTCGGAGGCGATCAGCCGTCGGCTCGCCAGCACCATCAATGCGCAGATCGCGAGCGCCGTCCGCAAGGAGGTGAGCGCGATCGTCAGCGAGGCCCGCGCGGCGCACACCGCCATCCGCACGCTGTTCTTGCAGAACGTGCTCGACACCCGCGAGGCCGACAAGCGCGAATTCGTATTCCTGTCGCAACTGCAGTCGCAGGCGACGATCTCATCGGTGGCGTTCGGCTGGCCCGACGGCTCGTTCTTCGCCGCTCACAAGCTCGGCGACCGGCGCCTGGAGATGATGGAGATCTCGCTGACCGATCATCCCGGCCAGCGCCGCGTCGATGAATATGATGTCGTGCCCGGCGATATCGAGTTCGCGACGCGCCGCTTCGAGCCGACCCGTTTCAAGGTCGCCGACCAGCCCTGGTTCAAGGAGAGCCTCGTCGCGGACGAACCGCGCTGGTTCAGCATCGATCATCATCCGAGCGGAGACCGCCCGGCGATCGCGCTGGCCGGTCCGATCGACGTCTATCAGGAGCGGCAGGGCGTGCTCGCCATCATCATCGAGCACGCGCGCATCTCGCGCTTTCTCGCCCAGCTTCAGGTCGGGCGCACCGGCAGCGCCTTCATCCTGGCGCATGACGGCGGCGTGGTCGCGGCGCCCGACGAGACCGCCGACGAGGTCAATGCCGGGCGGGTCCCCCAGCCACTGCTGCCGATCGCGCAGCAGGCGATGCGGTCCTCGCGCGAGGGCGACGAGGCCTGGCGCGGCAGCGTGCAATCGGGCGACGGCGCATTCGAGGTCGCGCGCACGGCGCTGCCGTTTCCCGGCTGGTCGCTGGTCACGGTGATTCCGGAAGCGGAGTTTCTCGGTCCGGTCGACGCCGCGCTGCGGCGCGTGATCATCGGCCTCGGCATCGGCGCCGTGCTCGCGGCGCTGGTCTCCGCCGCGCTGGCGCGTGCCGTGATCGCCGCGCCGCTCGGGCGCGTCGTGGCCGAGCTGCGTCACGTCGAGGCGTTCGCGCTCGAGCAGGTGCGCCGTCATCCCTCGTGGCTGCGCGAGATCGCGAGCCTGTCCGGTGCCATTCACGACATGGCCGGCGGGCTGTCGTCATTCGGCAAGTTCATTCCCGCCGATCTCGTCCGGCAATTGCTGCGGCAGGGCGTCGATGCCAGGCCGGGCGGCCATGTCCAGGAGCTCAGCGTCATGTTCATCGACATCGCCGGCTTCACCGGGCTGTCGGAGCGCATGGGCGACCGCGTCGTGCCGCTGCTGTCGCGCTATCTCGACCTGATCTCGACCGTCATCGTCGATCACGGCGGCACCATCGACAAGTTTATCGGCGATGCGGTGATGGCGTTCTGGGGCGCGCCGGCGCCGCAGCCGGATCACGCCGTGCTGTGCTGCCGCGCCGCGCTGACGTGCCGGGACGCGGTCGCGGCCAGCGGCTTGTGCGACGATGACGGCCGGCCGCTCGCCATCCGCATCGGCATCAACTCCGGCCCCATGCTGGTCGGCAACATCGGCTCCGAGCTGCGCCTCAACTATACGGTGATCGGCGATGCCGTGAACGTGGCGAGCCGGCTCGAGGGCGCCAACAAGACCTACGGCACCGATATCCTGATCGGCGAGGGCACCGCGCGGCTGGCGGGCGATGCGTTGCTCACCCGCGAGATCGACCGCATCGCCGTCTATGGCCGCGAGGAGGGCCTGCGCGTCCACGAACTGGTCGGGCTCGCGGAGAATGACCCCGCGCAGGAATTGCGCTGGATCGCGCACTACGCGCGCGGACTTCGGAACTATCGCGCGCAGGACTTCGAGGCTGCCATCGCGGCGTTTGAAGCGGTCCTCGCGCTCAAGCCCGGCGACCGCGCCGCCGAGGTCATGATCGCGCGCTGCAGGCCGCTGGCAGGCACGTGGCCGGATCATCATTGGCATCCGGTGACGACGCTGACGACGAAGTAACGGTTGCCTGTCGGGCTAAGCCGAGCGCCGCTTGCCGCGTAGCGGCCGGCGTCCGGCAAACACCGTGGCGAGATCCTGTGCCGGCGTCGCCGCGTCTTCGTCGAGCCGCAGCCGGCCCTCGACATGCAGGAAGTGCTCGCGCGACAGCGCGATCGCACGCAGCAGGTCGCGGTCGCGCAGCGCCGCGACGATGGCGCCGTGCTCGTCGACCGCGCAGATCGACTGCGCCGCCGGCTCGTAAACCGACACCATCACGGAGGAGCGGCTGAGCAGGTCGCCGAGCACGCGCGACAGCTCGGCATTGCCGAGCGCGTCGACGAGATGGACATGGAAGGCGCCGGACAGCCGCACCGAGGCGGCGCGATCGCCGCGCTGGGCGGCGGCGCGCTCCTCCGCCAGATGGGCGTTGAGCCGCGCGAGCAGCACCTCGTCCATGCGCAGCACCAGCTGGCTGAGCACGCCGGCCTCGAGCACGCGATGCGCCTCATAGACGCGCTTGACATCATCGAGCGTCGGCCGCGGCACCCGCGCGCCACGGTTCGGGATCATCTCCAGCCGCCGCTCGGCGCCGAGCCGGTGCAGAACTTTTCGGATGCGCTCGCGCGACACGCCGAAGATGTCAGCCAGCGGCGTCTCGGCGAGCTTGGTACCGGCCTTGAGCTTGCCTTCCAGCAGCGCGCGCAGGAGGGCCTGGTACACCGCCTCGTCCTCGGCGGGATTGGCCTTCCCGATTCGCTGCGCTCGCATCGCCATGGCGACTAGCTAGGCCCAAAGCCGAGGCACGTCACCTCCAAAAAATGTGCACATTCTGCCCGCGATGGAGCCCCGTGTGGAGGCGGCGTCCGCTCAACATGCCGGTTTCACGCGTGAATCCGAAAATGTGCACATTTGGCACGGCGCTTGCTGATCTCGGGTGACACGCCACGCGACAGCTCACACGGGATCCTCTCATGCACCCCTTCTCCCGACGCAGCCTTCTGAAGACCGGTGCGGCCTTCGCCGCCACCTTCGCCGCACCATCCCTGGTGCGCGCCGCCCCGAAAGAGATCGTGATCGGCGGCCCCGCCGGCGCCGCCAAATATTTCAACTCCGACCTGTTTCCGGTGCTGGAGAAGAAGCTCGACTGCAAGGTGCTCTATGAGGGCACCAACTCGCTGACCAACCTGCAGAAGATGCAGGCCGACAAGGCGAGCCCGAAGATCTCGGTCGTGATCATGGACGACCCGGTGATGCTGCCGGCGGCCGCCGAAGGGCTGATCACCAAGATGTCGGCATCGTCCATTCCCAATCTCGGCAAGCTCGTCGATGGCAGCGTTCACCAGGACGGCATGTGGGCCAACTATCAGAAGCCCTGGGTCGGCATCGCCTATTCGACCAAGCGCATGAAGACGGCACCTGGCAGCTGGGCCGAGCTGTGGGACGCGAAATACGACTCCAAGATCGTCGTGCCGTCGCTGTCCAACACCGAGGGCTTCTGGACCTTGCTCGCAGCTGCGCATCTCGAGACCGGCAAGCCCTACAAGGAGGCGCAATACGACATCGACGCCGGCTTCAAGAAGATCAAGACCCTGAAGCCCAACCTGCTGAACGTCTATACCAACGCGCCGCAGGCCATCAATCTGCTGGAGCAGGGCGAGGCCTGGATGATCGGCGGCCAGTTCTCGGCCTACACCCTGATCCGCAAGGCCGACGGCTCGCCGGTCGATCTCGCGATCCCGAAGGATGGCGGCTTCTCGATGCCGTCGGGCATCGCCAAGGTGACCGGCGCACCGGCCGGCGATCTCGCCGATGCCGTGATCGACTTCTATCTCAGCCCGGAGGCGCAGAGCATTCTCGCCAAGACCGCCTTCATTGCGCCGACCAACCAGGCGACGCCGCTGCCGGCCGGCTATCCCGATCCCGCGACCTTGTTTGCGCCCGACTGGGCCTTCATCGCCAAGAACCGCGCCGGCTGGGTCGATCGCTGGAGCAAGGAGATGACATGAGCGCCGCGCCGCATCTCGTCATCAGCGGAGTCTCCAAGCGGTTTGGTGCTGCGACCGTGCTCGATCGCGTCGATCTCACGATCCGCCACGGCGAGCTGGTCACGCTGCTCGGCCCGTCCGGCTGCGGCAAGACCACACTGCTGCGCGCGATCGCGGGGCTGGCGCCGCCGGACACCGGCACGATCGCGCTTGCCGGCCGCGACGTCACCCATGTGCCGCCGCATCGGCGCAATGTCGGCGTCGTGTTCCAGAGCTACGCGCTGTTTCCGCATCTCACCGTCGCCGGCAACGTCGCCTTCGGGCTGAAGGTGCGCGGCACGCCCAAGGCCGAGATCGATCGTGCGGTGGAGCGCGCGCTGTCCCTGGTCAAGCTCGGCCATCTCGGCGGCCGCCGCATCTCGGCGCTGTCGGGCGGCCAGCAGCAGCGCGTCGCGCTGGCGCGCGCGATCGCGGTCGAGCCCGACGTGCTGCTGTTCGACGAGGCGCTGTCGGCGCTCGATCGCAAGCTGCGCGAGGAGATGCAGGTCGAGCTGCGCCGCCTGCTGCAGGAGGTGAAGGCGACCGCGATCTTCGTCACACACGACCAGGACGAGGCGCTGACGATGTCGGACCGCGTCGCGGTCATGAACAAGGGCCGCATCGAGCAGCTCGCCGAGCCGCGCGAACTCTATGCCCGGCCGGCCAGCCTGTTCGCACTCAACTTCGTCGGGTTGTCGACCCGCATCGTGGGGCAGGTGGTTGGCGGCAGCGAAGGCATGGTCGATGTCGTGACGCCGGTCGGCCGTCTGTCGGCGCGCGGCGCGTTCCAGCCCGGTGCCTCGGTGATCGTGGCGACGCGGCCGGAGCAGTTGCGGCTGGGCGCCGGAGACGGTGCCAACTCGGCGGCCGGCCGCGTCCGCTCGGTCGTGTTCCAGGGCTCGCGGACCCTGGTGGACGTCGATGCCGGCGCTGGCGCAAGCCTGCTCGCCGAGCTGTCGGGCCGCGAGGCCGAGCTGCCGCGCGTGCATGACGAGGTCCGCTTCGCCTGGCCCGTCGCCGAAACCTTCGCCTTCGCCGCCGAGGCCTGACCATGACCGACGCCGTGCTATCAGCACCGATCGTCAAGCCCGCGCCGGATCGCGAGCGGCTTGCCGCCTTCGGCTTCGTCGCGCCATCGCTGCTGATCATCGCGCTGGTGTTCGTGTTGCCGCTGGCGCTGCTGCTCGGCGTCAGCGTGCTCGACCCCAAGGGCGGTGTCACCTCGGCGCATTACGTGCGGCTGCTCGGTACGCCCTATTATCTCGGCGTGATCTGGAATTCGCTGCGGCTCGGCCTGCTCACCACCCTGATCGCCTTCCTCATCTCTTATCCCGCAGCCTTCGCGCTGGCGCGTGCGCGCGGGCCGTTGCGCTCGGTCCTGCTGGCCACGCTGTTCCTGCCGCTGGCCGCCTCGGTCATCGTCAAGGCCTTCGCCTGGACCATCCTGCTGCGCAGCGACGGCCTCATCAACACCGTGCTGATCGCGCTGGGGATCATCGAGGATCCGATCCGGATGATCTTCACCCAGACCGCGCTGATCGTCGGCGCCGTCAACATCTTCCTGCCGTTCATGGTGCTGCCGATCTACGCGGTCGTGGCGCAGCTCGACGGCCGCTACGCCGAGGCCGCGGCAACGCTCGGCGCCTCGCCGCTCGTCGTGTTCTTCCGCGTCATCCTGCCGCTGACCGTGCCCGGAATCATCGCCGGTGTCGCGCTGGTGTTCTCGCTGTCGGTGTCGGCCTATGTGGTGCCGACGCTTCTGATCGGCGAGAAATATCCGACGCTCGCCACCACAATCGCCAAGGCCTATCTGCTCGCGCGCGAGCCCGGCTTCGGTGCCGCCGCCGGCGTCGTGCTGCTGGCGATCGCCATCATCGTCGTCGCGCTCAGTGCGATGCTGTCGCGGGAGCCCAAATGATGTCGCGCCTCGCCATCATCATCTGCTGGGTGCTCGCGATCGGGCTCGCGCTGTTCCTGCTGCTGCCGCTGGTGGTGATCGCGGCGGCAAGCTTCTCGCCGACCCCGGTGTTCGACCTGCCGCTGTCGGGCGCGTCGCTGCGCTGGTACGGCCGCATCGGCCGGCTCGACGGCTTCTGGCCCTCGCTGTCGCTGTCGTTGCAGATCGCGGTGCTGTCGACCGCGCTGTCGCTGGTCGCCGGCACGCTCGCCGCCATCGCGATCGCGCGGGGCAAACTGCCCGGCGCCACTGCGCTCGGCACCTTGCTGGTATCGCCGTTGATGATGCCCGGCCTCGTGCTTGGCATCGCGCTGCTGCAATATTTCCGCATGATCGGCTTCACCGCGACCTGGAGCGCTCTTCTCGTGGCGCATCTCGTGGTGACGCTTCCCTACGTAGCGCGCACCATGATCGCCGGGCTGTCGCGCTTCGACTTCACCCTGATCGAGGCGGCGCGTACGCTCGGCTGCACCTATGCCGGCAGCGTGATCAGGGTGATGGTGCCGGCGCTGGCGCCGTCGTTCCTGATCGCAGGGCTGTTCAGCCTGCTCGCCTCGTTCGACAACTATCCGGTCTCGATCTTCCTCACGGATGTCCGCTCCAAGACGCTGCCGATCCGCATGCTGCAATATATCGAGGAGGCGCCCGATCCGACGCTGGCGGCGCTCTCCACCCTCATTCTCGCCGGCACCTTGGTGCTGCTGCTGATCAGCGATCGCCTGGTTGGCCTGCACCGCATGGCCGGAACCGCGGATTGAACCGATGAGCTCACAACCTGTCTTCCGCCGCGATCTCACGGGCTATGCCGGCCGCCCGCCGCATCCGCGCTGGCCCGATGACGCCCGCGTTGCGGTGTCGCTGGTGGTGAATTTCGAGGAGGGTTCTGAATTCTCGGTGTCGGATGGCGATGCGACCAACGAGGCGATCTACGAGGTCGTGCACCGGCTCGACGGCCCCGACCCCTGCATCGACAGCCATTTCGAATACGGCACGCGCGCGGCCTGGTGGCGCATCATGGACCTGTTCGACAGCCACGGCGTCAAGGTCACCGTCAGCGCCTGCGGCCGCGCGGTGGAGCGCTCGCCGGAGCTCGCCCGCGATGCCGTGGCGCGCGGCCATGAGGTCTCGGCGCATGGCTGGCGCTGGCAGAGCCATGCCGGCATGGGCGAGACCGAGGAGCGCCGTGTCATCGCGCGCACGGTCGAGACCATCCGGCGCGTCACAGGCCAGCCGCCGCTCGGCTGGCACACGCGCTCGGCGAACTCGCCGAACACGCGGAGGCTGCTGGTCGAGCAGGGCGGCTTCCTCTATGACAGCGACGCCTACAATGACGATCTGCCGTATTATGTCGCCGTCGCCGGCCGGCCGCATCTGGTGCTGCCCTACGCCTTCGACAGCAACGACATGCAGTTCTTCAACGGCTCGCGCTTCCGCGGCGCGGACTTTGCCGACTACGTCATCGATGCCTTCGACTGGCTGGTGCGCGAGGGCGCGACAGCGCCGAAGATGCTGTCGATCGGGCTGCATCTGCGCATGATCGGCCGCCCCGGCCGCATCGGCGCGCTCGACCGCATCCTCGCGCATATCGCCGGCAGCGGCGCGGCGTGGATCGCGCCGCGCGCCGACATCGCCCGCCATTGGCTGGCGACGGTGCCGCCGCCCGCCTGAGCGGCCTCAATCGTCGTTGGCGATGTCGTCGTCGGTCAGCGGCACCTCGATCGTGCCGCCCTCGCCGGTGGCGAGGTCTCGCTCGTCGTCCATCGGCACCTCCTTGGCCGGCTCGTCGAGCGGCCAGGGTCCGCGATCATGCCCGTTGCGTGGTGTCATGGCAGGTCCTCCCACGGGATAAGGCCGGGAACCAGCAATGGTTCACGCGGAGAGCGCCGCGTTGCGGCGCTCTGGCGCAGGCCGCCATGGCCACCTACATCTGCGAGGTCATGGTCGATCCCGCCGCGCTGAAATCCTTCCTCGACAGCCACCGCCGCATCGTCGTGCTGACCGGCGCCGGCTGCAGCACCAATTCCGGCATTCCCGATTATCGCGACAGCGACGGGCAGTGGAAGCGCACGCCGCCGGTGACCTATCAGGCCTTCATGGGCAGCGACGAGACGCGCCGGCGCTATTGGGCGCGAAGCATGGTCGGCTGGCGCCGTTTCGGCCGTGCCCAGCCGAACGGCGCGCATCATGCGCTGGCGCGGCTGGAGGCGCAGGGCCGCTGCGCGCTGCTGGTGACGCAGAATGTCGACCGGCTGCACCAGGCCGCCGGGACCAGCAATGTCATCGATCTGCACGGCCGGCTCGACCGCGTCCGCTGCATGGGATGCGGCGCCACGCTGTCGCGGGCCGATTTTCAGGACGAGCTGACCGGCGCAAATCCGCACTGGCTGGCGCATGATGCCGCCGATGCGCCCGATGGCGATGCCGATCTCGACGGCGTCGATTTCGCTGCGTTCACCGTTCCGGCCTGTCGCGCCTGCGGCGCATCCTCAAGCCCGACGTCGTGTTCTTCGGCGAAACCGTGCCGCGCGAGGTCGTCGCCACCGCGCGCGAGCATGTCGATCAGGCCGACGCCATGCTCGTCGTCGGCACCTCGCTAATGGTCTATTCCGGGTTCCGCTTCGTCCGCGCCGCCGCCGACCGCAATATCCCCATTGCTGCCGTCAATCTCGGCCGCACCCGCGCCGATGATCTCTTGTCGCTGAAGGTCGAAGCGCCCTGCGACGAGGCGCTGGCTTTTCTGCTCGAGGGATAGAGGCAACTGAGCACTCTCGCCGTCGTCATGGCCGGGCTTGATCCGGTCATCCACGTCTTCGGTCCCTCAGAAGGTGCATGCCCGGGCCTTCGCCGCGCTGAAGCGGCTTCGGCCGCGCAGGCGGGCCGAGCCCGGGCATGACGAGAAACTAAGGAGCTGCTCGTCTCACCGCGACTGCGGCCGCTCGCGGTTCTCGATGCGGTCCTTGTTGTTGACCTGCTCGTCTTCCGGCTTCGCCACATCGATGGTCTTGCCGGATTGATTGCCGGGATTGTAGTGATACTGCCCTTCCTGTTTCTCGCCGGGCTGCTTCTGGTTCGGATTGACGTTGTCGGCCATGGGACTCTCCTCGGGACGTGCCTGTTGTCCCGACGACAACAGTCCTGCACGAGCCGGGTTCCGCGGCCCCGTGCCGCAGGCGCGGACATCTCCCGCGCGGTTGCCGTCTCACCGCTCTGTGCGCGCCATCACTTAATCCGCGAGCCGCTTTCGTCATGATCCCCCGCATCGGCTGCACGGGGCAGCCTCACGCAACAAGGGACACAGTCATGACCACCAGCATTCGCCTTCTCGCCGCCGCTGCCATCGTCGCCACCGCCGGGCTGCTCGCGTCCGCATCGACCTCGCCCGCCCAGGCGGGCTGGGAATGGGTCGGCAACAAGGACTACGTCCGGTGCCTGCAGCTGTTCTACACCGGCGACTTCCTGATGCCGGCGAACGCCACCCCGGCCCAGCGTGCGGCGAAGCACGAAGCCGGCCGCCGCTATTGCAATCGCCAGTATTACGGCCACGACTGAGCAGGGCGGCCCAAGCTCAAGGCCGGAGCGAAGCTGGCCCCGGCCCTTGCGCGCTGCCTCACGCTCCGGTCACGCGCCAGATGCAGTTGCCGACATCGTCGGCGACCAGCAGCGAGCCGTCCGGGCCGAGCGTGACGCCGACCGGGCGGCCATAGGAGAAGCTTTCGTCCGGCGCGAGGAAGCCGGAGAGAATGTCGCGCGCCGGGCCCGACGGCCTGCCGTCTTCGAACGGGATGAACACGACCTTGTAGCCCGACAGCTTGCTGCGGTTCCACGAGCCGTGCTGGCCGATCACCATGCCCTGGGGGAAGCCGGGCAGGGTGCCCGCCGGCAGCCAGCACAGGCCGAGCGAGGCGGTGTGGCCGCCGAGCGCGTAGTCCGGCGTCAGCGCGGTCGCGACCAGCGCCGGATCCTGCGGCACGCGGTCGTCGACCGTCTTGCCCCAGTAGCAATAGGGCCAGCCATAGAAGCCGCCCTCGCGCACCGAGGTGAGATAGTCCGGCGGCGTCTCGTCGCCGAGCCCGTCGCGCTCGTTGACGACCGTCCACAGCACCTTCGTCGACGGCTCGAATGCCAGCCCCACCGCATTGCGCAAGCCGGCGGCGAAGATGCGGCTCGTGCCGCTCGCGATGTCCAGCTCATAGACGCAGGCGCGTCCTTCCTCGACCTCGAACCCCAGCTCGGCGATGTTGGTGAGCGAGCCGACGCCGGCATAGAGCTTGGTGCCATCGGGGCTGACCAATAGACTCCGCGTCCAGTGTCCGCCCGGCTTGAAATTCGTCAGCCGCTGGCCCTGCGCGGTGATGCGCTCGGCGCCCGCGCTATAGGGGAAGGCGACGATGCCGTCGGTGTTGCCGACATAGAAGGTGTCGCCGACCAGCGCCATGCCGAACGGCTGGCTGAGATTTTCCATGAACGCATTGCGGCGCTCCGCCGTGCCGTCGCCGTCGGCATCGACCAGCCGCGTGATGCGGTTGGCGCTGACGCCGAGCGCCGCAGCGCGGCGCATCGTCGCCTGCATCGCATAGCCGAACATGTTGCGCACCGGACTCGGAATCTGCGTCGCCTCCGCGATCAGCACCGACTTGTCCGGCATCACATGGATCCAGCGCGGATGGTCGAGCCCGGTGGCGAACGCATTGACCTTCAGCCCCGGCGCCGCCACCGGCTTCTCGCCGTCCTTCCAGCCGCGCGCCGTCGGCATCTTCAAGGTCGGCAGCAGGCCCTGCGGCTTCGCCTGGGGTATCTGCGGCTGCGCCCCCACGCCGGCTGCGGCGTGTCCCCCTGCAACTTGCGCCACTGCAGCGCCGCATTGCCGACCAGCGCGACACCGCGCGCGACGATGGAGGAGAGCGTTGTCATGGGAGTCCTGGGGCTTTGATGCAAACGGACAAGATGCGCGAGGGAGCGCAGCGTGCGAAATGGTCAGTTCGTTATCGTCTACCATGCCCGGCGTGACAACTGCATGCGCCGCGTCCGGGGTCTGCGGAAGCTGGGCGGCTCGCGTTAGCCTGCGTCTCCATCCGTCCATGGGTTGAACAGGGGCGCTCCGGTGGCGGCGAAATCTTTGACGTTGCGGGTGACGAGTGTCAGCTGGTGCGCGAGGGCCGTCGCCGCGAAGAAGCCATCCATCACGGAGAGTGCGATGCCGCTGCGATGACTGGCAGACATGAGGTCGCCCCATCGCTCCGCGACGGCCTGGTCGATCGGAAGAATGCGGTCGGCAAACCGAGCCGACAGGTCGTGACTGAGCCAGGCCGCCAGTGCTGCACGGCGGCGGCCAGGGTCCATCAGTTCGACGCCTCGTTTGAGTTCGGCAATCGACGCTACGCTGATGTAGACGCGATCTTCGTCGACTGCATCGAGCCAGCCGATCACGCGGCCATCGGGCGCCGGACGGCGCATCTCCGACAGAACATTGGTGTCGAGCAAAAAGTTCACAGGTCGATGTCGCGCGGTTTGTCATGCACGCGTGTCAAGTCCAGGTCGGCCCCGCGCAGCGGGGACGCCAGCAGAAACTCGGCGAGCGTGCCCTTGCGCGCGGACTTGCGAGACCACTCTTCGGCCGACACGACCACTGCAGCCGGCTTGCCATTTCGGGTGATGAACTGCGGACCGGCCTGGGCTCGGTCGACCACCTCGGACAGGCGGGCTTTTGCGCCGGCGAGCGTCCAGGCGCTTTGAGTCGGAGGGGCCGGCGTCGGGGAGGCCGGCTTCGTCGATCTCGGTGTTTTCAAGTGCCCTCCTAAATGACCATGATGACCATCATGACTATATGGCAGCCTGGGTTTGGCAGCAAGAGGCGGAATCTGCATCTGCGGCGCCTGAGCTCGGAGACCACATAGGTGTCGAGCAGGAACATCAATTGAGGTCGGCAGCCGGCTGTCCGGCCTGGCGATGTGCGGCGGCTCGAACGCGAAATCGGCGTCCGGCTGCGCCAGCCCGTCGGCAAGGCTCAAGCCGCCGCCGGAGAGGCGCAGATAGACCTCGATAGTCAGCGGCACATGCGTCGGCCGCCGACGGTCGGTGATGAACACCGGCCCCTTGGCCGCCTCCTTCTTGGCGTGGCTGGTGTCCTGGTTGAACTCGCGCAATGCGGGAAGATTGGTGGTCGATGATTTGAGGGAACGTGCAAGTCTGCGGCGAGCGTGGACGGAAGCTTCAGCTAACAAGCATGCGCCATTTGAATGTAGAAATATCCCTACACAGGCTTGGAAGTGCAACAACACTGCCGCTCCAATGCTGACCAGCCGATGGCTGGATCGACGAGCGAACTGGCAAATGAGTTACTCGTCATGCCGGGCTTGTCATGGGCATCCACGTCCGTCCAGGTTGGCCGACCGGAGTGGATGGCGGGACAAGCGCGGCCATGACGTCCGGAAGGAGGTGGGCACAAGGTGGCGTTCATGCGCAGCCTCCGCGTCGTCTTGAGTCACGGGTGGCCAAAACTTTCTATTGCTATTTTTCCGAAATCATGCTCTACTCCGCGCATCCCGTCCTCATGCAGAGGGGCGTACGCGTCGTCACGATACGTAGAGGCGGGAAGTGGTGGCCGCGGGCCTGTCAGGTGCTTTTGCGCTGGACGATTGGCAGCTCGCGGACGGTCAAGCCGTGTGGTCCTGGCGCCCCGATGCTGGCGCTAAGCCTCGATGACATGACGTGTCATCAGGTGACGGGGGCAAGAAAGCCCGGTCCCCGGGGAGAGCGCGGAGCAGCCGTTAAGCCCATCGCGCAGGGAGGGCCGGGTCTGTCCGGCTGAACCTGTGGTTCCTGCCCCGTGCAATTTTTCCGCACGGGGGCCACGGGCCTCAGTCGAGGTCCGGCCTTCCCTGCGCCCTCGGCATTTCGGAGGGTATTGGTTTGGATGATCTCGGGTGCAGAAGCGCCGCGGGAGGTGTTGGTATGTCTGCGTGCATCATGATCGGTTTGCCGTGGCGCTGAGAGAGCCGCCGACGCCCACAACATGGCCGCGGCCGTGGCGCCGTCGTCGAATTGCGCTACACTGGTGTCACACGCTGCCGGCGCGTCGGCGGCCGGGCGACAATGGACGTCAGGGGGATGGACGGCATGACGGGGGTGATCAATTCAGGCGCAGCGCGATCGTCTGCGTCAGGTGTCGCTCTCAACAGCGGACTCTCCCGATGACGTCGCTCGACAAGTCCGCCTTCACGCCGCATGCTTTGCGCGAGAGCGTGCTGAACGAGGTTCATGCACGGCCGTTCACGCCGCTGACGCAGCCAGTGCTGGTGATCCGCTTCGCCTTCATGGCGAAGGGCGACAGTCCGGCGGTCGACCGCGCCAGCCTCGCGGCGTTCTGCGCCCAGCACGGAGCGCCGCCGCCGGAGCCGGGCGTCAAGCATCACCAGGTCGATCTCGGCCCGGTCAGGCTGCGCTTCGAGCAGCATTCGGAATTCGCCACGCTCACCTGGATCTGGAGCCCGCCGGCCGGCGCCGGACCGCGCCGCTTCGGGGCCATCGCGCCCGAGCTGCAGGCGCTGATCGCGGCGCTGCCGCAGGCCGGCGAGCTGTTGGTCGCGGTCAAGCTCGAGGTCGAGAATGCGGCCGATCCGGTGGCGCGCGCCGAGGAGATATTCGACAAGAGCAGCCTCGCCATCGTGACGATCAAGGGCAGCGCCGGCGCGGTCGCCTCCGACTTCCGCCTCGACGATGACGGCTTCACCCGTATCCTGGTCTGCGCCGACGGCCCGACGCCGGAGCGGCTCGGCGCCCTGGTGCAGCGTGTGCTGGAGCTCGAGACCTACCGCACCCTGGCGCTGCTCGGCCTGCCGGCGGCGCTGGCGCTGGCGCCAGACGTCGACCGCATCGAGCGGCGGCTGGTCGAGGTGCTCGCGGAGATGCAGGGCGCGCAATCGTTCAAGCTCAACAACCATTTGCTGCGCGAGCTCACCGAGCTCGAAGCGCTGCTGGAGCGCGGCGCCACCGGCAGCCTGTTCCGGTTCGGCGCCAGCCGCGCCTATTACGACCTGGTGCAGGCCCGCCTGACGGTGATCGAGGGCGAGCCGGTCGCGCCCTATTCGAGCTGGTCGTCGTTCCTGGCGCGGCGCACCGCGCCGGCGATGCGCACCTGCAACGCGCTGGAGGGGCGGCAGTCGAACCTGTCGCTCAAGCTGGCGCGCGCCGCCGATCTGCTGCGTACCCGCGTCAATGTCGAGCTGGAGCAGCAGAATCGCGATCTGCTGCGCTCGATGAACGAGCGCACCAAGCTGCAGTTGCGCCTGCAGAGCACGGTCGAGGGCCTGTCGGTCGCCGCCATCGGCTACTACGTCGTCAGCCTGTTCGGCTATCTCGCCAAGGGCGCGCACGACACCGGCCTGCCGGTTGAGCCGACGCTGGCCACCGCCGCCTTCGTGCCGGCCGCGATCGCGCTGATCTGGTTCACGACCCACCAGATCCGCAAGCGGCACCTGAAGGAGGATCACGAGGCGGAGAGGGCCGAGCAGGAGTGAACGGCTCGGCGCCTTGCCAGCGAGCGGCCGGACGGCTAAGCGGCGGGCTGGTCAGCAAGAGGCGATGAGACGATGAGCGGTGCGACGATCGATGTCCTGGTTCACGCGGATGGTGCGGCGACGCGGCAGCGGATCACGCTGAGCCGCCTCGTCATCGCCGGCTGGACCGGGCGCGATCCGGTCGCCCGCGACAAGCACATCGCCGAGCTGGAAGAGCTCGGCATTCCCCGGCCCGCGACGACGCCGATCTATTACGAGGCCGCGGCAAGCCGGCTGACGACGTCGGACAGCATCGAGGTCAGCGGCGGCGACTCCTCCGGCGAGGTCGAGTTCGTGCTGGCGCAAGCGGGCGGCCGACTGCTGGTCGGCGTCGGCTCCGATCACACCGACCGCAAGGTCGAGACCTACAACATCACCGTGTCCAAGCAGATGTGCGACAAGCCGGTCGCGCCGGAGCTGTGGCTGTTCGACGACGTCGCCGCGCATTGGGACCGGCTGATGCTGCGCGCCTATGCGACGATCAATGGCGAGCGCGTGCTGTATCAGGAGGGCGCGCTGAGCGGCATGCTGGCGCCCTCCGACCTGATCG
The DNA here is from genome assembly GCA_050641875.1 of Bradyrhizobium oligotrophicum. Taxonomy (GTDB): domain Bacteria; phylum Pseudomonadota; class Alphaproteobacteria; order Rhizobiales; family Xanthobacteraceae; genus Bradyrhizobium; species Bradyrhizobium oligotrophicum_B. Next base: position 1,898,185 of record CP192619.1, on the reverse strand, counting down.
CGCGGCGCTATGGCGAGGCCGGCCTGCCCGAGGGCACCGCGATGTTCGGCGGCACCTTTGCCGCCAAGGGCGGCATCCGCCCGGCCGGCCGCTTCGAGTTCGAGCTGGTCGATCCCGTGCTGAACCGCGCCATCCGCCACGGCTACACGATCGAGCAGCTCGCCATCGCCGGCTGACCGGACGGTCTGCGCGGTCACGTTCGTGTGCGGCGAGGGCGGGACGCGCGCGCGCCCGCGCGGCAAGGGCCTGTTAAGCAAGACGGCCTAGGGTGCCGGAGTGTGCCGAAGCGGGACCGCCGCGCATCAGGCGTTCGCGTCCGGCACGATCCTGTCGCGGCATGAGACGCGGAGCGGCTGGCAGATCCTTAACCGATCCCTACCTGATGATGACTTATTCGACGGGTCGGAGGACAACAGCGATTAACTAGAAGTTTAGGAACTGGTTGTGCGCGTGGATACCTCCCTTAAGGGTTTTATTAAATACCCCGGGAATTGGGAGAGTGCGATGCGCGTCGCGATCGTCCACGATTGGCTTTATGTTCTCGGCGGCGCCGAGAAGGTCCTTCAGGAGATCCTGCGCTGCTATCCCGGCGCCGACGTCTTCACGCTGTTCGACCTGCTGCGTCCCGAGGACCGCGCCAAGCTGGGATTCGAGAAGTCGCACACCAGCTTCCTGCAGAAGATGCCGCTGTTGCGGAAGTATCACCGCTCCTATCTGCCGCTGATGCCGCTCGCGATCGAGCAGCTCGACCTGTCGAGCTACGACCTGGTGATCTCCTCGAGCTGCGCGGTGGCCAAGGGCGTTCTGACCGGGCCGGAGCAGCTCCACATCGCCTATGTGCACTCGCCGATGCGCTATGCCTGGGATCTGCAGCACCAGTATCTGCAGGAGAGCGGCTACGCCACTGGCGTCAAGGGCCTGGTCGCCCGCGCCTTGTTGCACAAGATGCGGATATGGGATGCCCGCACCGCGCACGGCCCCGACGCCATCTTCACCAATTCGCAGTTTGTCGCCCGCCGCATCAAGAAGATCTACGGCCGCGACGCCAAGGTGATCTACCCGCCGGTGACGATCGCGCAGCGCGCGGCGATCCTGCCGGTCGGCAACCACTTCCTCGCCGCGAGCCGGCTGGTGCCCTACAAGCGCATCGAGCCGATCGTGCGCGCCTTCAACACCATGCCGGACCTCGAGCTGGTCGTGGCCGGCGACGGCCCGGAGGCCGCGCGGCTCAAGGCGATCGCGGGGCCGAACGTGAAGTTCGCCGGCTTCGTGCCCGACAAGAAGTTGCGCGACCTCATGACCACCGCCCGCGCCTTCGTGTTCGCGGCGGAAGAGGACTTCGGCATTATCCCGGTTGAGGCGCAGTCCGAAGGCGCGCCGGTGCTGGCGCTCGGCCGCGGCGGTGCGCGCGAGTCGATCCTCACCACGGGGCCGCGCCCGACGGGCATGTTCTTCGAGTCGCCCGAGCCCGAGGCGATCGCGTCTTGCGTCCGTGCGTTCGTGGCCAAGGAGAAGTCGATCTCGCGCCTCGATTGCCGCCAGCGCGCCGGCTTCTTCTCGGCCGAGCGTTTCCGCAGCCAGTTTGTCGCGGCGGTCAACGAGGAGATCGACAGTTTCCGGGCGGGACATCAGGGCCGCGCGACGCGGCTGATTGCGTAGTGTTGGATGTGGCGCGGGTGCAGATCATGAGGCAGGCGGCTCTCGGCGAGGCCTTGTCCGGCATTGACGCCGTCGCCCGGATCTGGCGCCGCCGCGGCGTGTTCGCCATCGTGGCCGGCGCCGTCCTCGCGCTCGCCGTGGCCGCGCTCGTGCTGCTGCCGGTGCGCTATCTCGCCACCGCTTCCGTGATCATCGCCGAGCAGGAGCCGGGTGCCAACACCTCGGCGGCGTGGGCGCAGAAGATCGGCGATCCCGCCGACATGGAAAGCCAGCTCCTGGTGATCCGCTCGCCGCGCCTGCTGCGTCAGATCATGTCGTCGCCCGGCGTGGTCGACGCCGTGGTCGGCGAATGCGAGCGCGGCCGTCTCATGGGGTCGGCCGATGCCTGCCAGCGCCTCAAGACCGATCCGGGCGCGTTCATCGATCATGTCGACAGCCGCTTCAGCATCGCTTCGGCCGGCCGCTCGCGCGTCATCAATATCTCCTATCAGTCGAGCAGTCCCGAGGTTGCGAAGACGCTCGCCAACGCGTTGACGCAGACCTTTCTCGAGGACCAGCGCACCGAAGGCGCCAACAGCCGCGAGGTCGCGAGCTCCTGGCTCTGGAAGGAATTGAAGCAGCTCGACCAGCAGCTGCGTGAGGCCGACGACAAGATTCAAAAATTCCGCCGCACCAAGGGCCTGATGCGTGGCGCCAATGCGCCGATCTCCTCGGAGCGGCTGACCAGCATCGGCCAGCAGCTGTCGCAGGCGGAGGCGGCGCGCGCCGACGCCGCGGCGCGGCTGCAGGAGATCAAGTCGGAGCAGGAGCGCGGGCCGACCGATGCGCCGTCGGTGCTGCAGAGCCGCACCATCGCCGACCTCAAGCAGCAGCTGACGACCGTGAGCGCGCAGCTTGCCAGCGCGGCCGGCGTGCTCGGGCCGAAGCATCCATCGATCCTGGCGCTGACGCGCGAGCAGGCGATCATCCAGCAGCGGCTGGTCACAGAGATGCAGAGCATCGCGGCGAGCGCGCAGAAGACGTACGACGCCAACACCGCGCTGGTGAACTCGCTGAAGAAGCAGATGGAGACGGCGAAGGCAGAGGCCGGCTCGGCCACGCTGGACGAGGCCTCCATCGAGAGCATGGTGCGCGACACCGAGATCAAGCGCCAGCAATATGCCGAGCTCTACAAGAAGGCGAGCGAGCTCGAGACCGAACGGCGCGTCCTGCGCGGCAGCACGCGCCTCGTCAGCCTCGCTGAGCTGCCGAGCAAGCCGTTCTTCCCGAAGAAGATCCCGTTCCTCGCCGCCGGCATGACGCTCGCGTTGATCTTTGGCGTCGGCGCTGCGCTGCTCGCCGACAAGCTCGGCGCGCGCCTGATCAGCCCCGCCGTACCCGTCACTCCGGAAGCGCCGGCCGAGCAGGTCGAGGCGCCCGCTGTCGACGAAGCTCCGGCCATCGTCCCTGAATTGGCCGAGCGTGTGACCGCACCGGAGGCGGCGACGCCACCGGCGGCACCCGAACGAAGCTCCCACCTCCCGAGTGTCGCCGACGTTTCGATCCTGGCCTGCCTGCCGCGCCTGAAGAGCCTGCGCGAGATGTCGGCGCTTGGCGCGATCCTGCAAGGCCATCAACCGCTGGCGATCCCACGCGTATTGCGCCTCGCCTCCGAGGACGCCGAGTTTCAGCACATGCTGCATGATCTCGTCCACGAACTCGGTTCGAAGCGGCCCGTCCAATCGCAGCGCATCGCCGTGACGTCTCCCGATGCAGCAGATGGCAAGACGACCACGGCCTGTGTGCTGGCAGAGCACCTCGCGGCCGCGGGCCGGCGCGTGCTGGTCGTCGAGTGTGACGTCTCGCATCCCACCTTGGCCGAGATCATGGCGCTGCCGGCAAACCCCGGATGGCTCGGCGCGCTGGAGCGCGGGACGCTGCTCCGGGACATGGTTCTGCCCACCACGCATCCCTCGCTCGACGTGCTGCCGGTTGGTGCGGCGACCGGTCCGGTCGGCGACATTCTCGACGCGATCAGCCTCGACCGTCTCCTCGCTGGTCTCGATGGCTATGATGCCGTGATCGTCGACACACCATTGCCGTCGCAACGGAACGACTTCCTTGCCGGTACGGACTGGGCGATCGTCTGCGTGCGCAGCGACCGGTCGTTGATCGAGCCGGCGGTCGCGACGGTGAACAGGTGCAGGGCGCTTGGAGCCCGCGATGTCGGCATCGTCGTCACCATGACCGACGTCGAGCACCGCAGCACGCCTGTGGTCCAGACCGCGCCCGTGGCGGCCTACGCCGGAGCCGGGTGATGCCGGCCGAGCGCGTCCTGTTCGTCGATCACACCGGCCAGATCGGCGGCGCCGAGCTGATCCTGCTCGATGTCGTCCAGGGCCGCAAGGATTCCGCGGTGTTCCTGTTCGAGCCGGGCCCGCTCGGCAAGGTGCTGGCCGAGCGCGGGATGTCGGTCATCACGTCGCGCTGGGGCCGCGGCCTGGGGCAGTTCAGACGCGACAGTTCGTGGCTCAAGGCGCTGCCGCTGTTCGGCAGGCTCGCAGCGATCACCGCGGAGCTCGCGCGTGTCGCACGCAAGCATGACGTCCTCTATGCAAATTCGCAGAAGGCCTTTGTCCTGTCGGCCATCGCCAACATCGCGGCACGGCGGCCATTGATCTGGCATCTGCACGACATCATCAGCCCGGCTCATTTCGGCGTGCTGCAGCGTCGCATGCAGATCTTTCTCGCCAACCGGTTCGCGGCGAAGGTCGTCGTTCCCTCCGAAGCCGCCGCAGCCGCCTTCATCGAGGCCGGAGGTCGACGCTCTCTCGTCGAGGTCGTGCCCAATGGTCTCGCCGTCGAACCCGTGCCCGCGTCGCGCCAGGAGCTGAGGCAGCGGCTCGGCCTGCCGTCGAGACCGCTGGTCGGCGTGTTCAGCCGGCTCGCGCAATGGAAGGGGCAGCATGTTCTGATCGAGGCCCTGGCTGAATTGCCGGACGTGCACGGTATCATCGTTGGCGACGCGTTGTTCGGCGAGCAGGACTACGCGGCTGAGCTGAGACGGCTGGTCGCGGAGCTGGGCCTCGGTGATCGCGTTCACTTCCTTGGACATCGCAGCGATGTACCGCTGCTGATGCAGGCGGTGGATGTCATGGTGCATCCGTCGATCGATCCCGAGCCGTTCGGCCGCACCCTGGTCGAAGCGATGCTCGCCGGCGTGCCGGTGATTGCCACCGACGCTGGCGCTGCGCCGGACATCCTCGAACATGGCCGGGCCGGCCTGCTCGTGCCGCCAGGTGATGCGCGTGCGCTGTCCGAGGCTTTGGACGCGGTGCTGGCTGAACCCGAGATCCTCGCGCCACAGCTCGACTACGCATCGCGCCGCGCACGCACCCATTACAGTCTTGCACGCATGCTGGACTCGATCGGGCTTCTGATCCGCAATGTCGGTGCGGGAGCGGCGGTGTGAGCACGATCGTTACATCTGCCCCGTCCTTCGAGCGGCGTATGGTCGATCTCGTCGCGGACTACGATCCGCTCGGCCCGCGGTTCGTCATTCTCGCTCCGTTGCTGTCGTGGCCGACACTGCTCGAGGACGGACAGGTCCTTGCGCGATGGATATGGCCGCCGGCCATGTCGGAGGGCGCCGCATGAGCGCCTCAGATCCTTCGCTCAAACGCTTCAGTGCGCTGCTGATCAGCGGCGCGCTGGCCAGCAAGATGCTCGGCTTCGGCCGCGAGGTGCTGATGGCGCATGTGCTGGGCGCCTCGCTCGTCGCCGACGGTTTTCGGGCCGCCATGGCGGCCGTCCTCATCCCGCTTGCGTTCCTGCAGAACGAGAGCGTGCCGGCGATCATGATCCCGATGCATCGCGAGGCGCTGCAGCGGCCTGACGCCGCGCGCAGCCTCGGTGCGCTGACGATCGTCATTGCCGTCGTCTCGAGCCTGGTGACCGCGGTCATCCTGCTGCTCGGTGAGCTCTGGGTGAACGCCGTCGTCGGCGGCTTCTCGGCGGAGGGGCGCGAACTCACCTTGCACTTCGTGCGCATGATGGCGTTCGGCATGCCGGCGTCGGCGGTGCTCAATGTGCTTGCCGCCGGCGAGATTGCGCTCGGCCGCACGCGGTTGACCAATGTCCGTGCCAGCCTGCTCAACGTCGCGGTGATCGGCGGCATCGGCCTGCTGGTGCTGACCGGCGACGCCTACATGCTCGCCTGCGCCTTCACCGTCGCTTTCAATGGCCTCGCCGCCTGGGGTCTGTTCACGCTGTGGCGCGATGGCGCACTGAGCGTCTCCGGCCTGACCGCCCGCATGGTGATCGACAAGGGCGTCGAGTTCTTCCGCCGGCTGCGCGTCCTGCTGGCGCTGCCGCTGGCCGAGCAGGGCAATGTCTGGATCGAGCGCTTCACGGCATCGCGGCTGACGACCGGCGCCGTCGCGTCGCTGGACTATGCGCGCTCGCTGACCGAGAGCGCGCTGCTGCTGATCAGCCAACCGCTCGGCATGGCGGTGCTGTCGCAGCACGCCCCGCGCGATCCGCGTGCGCAGACCGAGGCGCTGCTACGGCCGCTGCTCGCGCTGACCTTGCCGGCCTCGGCGTTCCTGCTGGTGTTCGCGACCGACATCGTCCGCCTGATCTATTTCCGTGGCGCGTTCGGCGACGAGGCCCTGCTGCTGACCTCGCATGCGCTCAAGGGCATCGCCTGCGGCGTCTGGGCCGCGACCCTGGGCTGGATCCTGATCCGCCTGCTCAATGGCGCGGGGCGCAACGGCGTCGCCGCGATCATCATCGTCTCGGCCTATCTCGCCAACATGGGCTTCAACCTGCTGATGCCGCTGTTCGATCCGTCGCCGGCGGCCGGCATGCAGTTGCTCGGCGTTGGCGAAGCGATCCGCAGCCTCGTGCTGCTGGCGGGCGTGGTGTTCGTGCTCGGCGACGCGCGCAAGCTCCTGCTCGTGATCGGCCTGGCACTCCTGCCGACCGCACTGATGGTCGTGCTCGGCCTGATGATTCAGACCTCCGTGCCGGGCCTGCTGCCGCGCCTGTTCGCCGGCGGATTGGCTTATCTGCTCTGCCTGGCCTTCGCGATCGGCATCTTGCTGCCGGCCGTGGTGGGCTCGGCGCTCCGTCATGTTCGTCGCACGTTCAAGATGAAGGGAGAGCTGAGTTGACCCTGCTGGCCCTCGCCGCCGCCAAGACCATGATGGCATCCGGTGCCTTCGTCCTTCCCGTCGCCAAGGCTGTCGATCGTGTGCTCGGCCCGCGCGGCTGTTGTCTGACGTTCCATCGCACCGCGCCGGCGGAGCAGTGGGAGCATTTGCCCAATCGCGACTTCTACGTCGATGCCGACTTTCTCGATCGCTTCCTCGGCTATGTCCTCGACCAGGGCTGGGATGTCGTGACGATCAGCGAGGCGCTGCGCCGGACGGCAAGCGCCGGGCCGTCCGGCCGCTACGTCAACTTCTCGATCGACGACTGCTACCGCGATACGTGCGAGCTGCTGGTGCCGGTGTTCCGCAGGCACAAGGTGCCGGTGACGCTGTTCGTGACCACCGGCATTCCCGACGGCACTTTGCCGCTGTGGGCGGCCGGCTTGGAGGATGCGCTGCTGCACAGGGACCATGTCACGGTCGACGATGAGCGGATCGCGCTGTCGAGCGCCGAGCAGCGGCGGGCGGTGTTCGAGCAGGTCGCCGCGCGCTGGGATGGCCCGCAGGCGGCGGATCGTTACGCCGCGTTCTGTGCCGCCAACGCCATCGACATCGAGGCGATGCATTGGAAACATGCGATCTCCTGGGACATGCTGGAAGCGCTGGTGGGGGATCCGCTCGTCGAGATCGGAGCCCACACCGTCTCGCATGCGCGCATCTCGTCGCTGCCTCCGGAAGCCGCCTTGCGCGAGCTGGCCGGCGCGCGGCTGCGATTGAACGAGCGGCTCGGCATCGACGTCCGGCACTCGGCGTTTCCTTACGGGCGCGCTGCCGATTGCGGACCGCGGGACTTTGCGTTGGCGCGGCAGGCCGGATTCGCCAGTGCTGCCACCACGCGCAAGGGCCTTGTCAAAGCCGGGCAGGATGCGTTCTCGATTCCGCGCAACACCATGAATGGCGCGCATCGTACGCTGGCGGCGATGGAGCTGCATCTCACGGGCTTCAGCGGGACTGCAGCGAAGGTGATGGGCCGTGTCTAGCAGGGGACGCTTGCGGATCGTCTCGATTGCGCATCCGGCCACCAGCAGCGAGGCCGGTCGGCTGCGCTACCGCCATCTCGCGTCCCGGCCCGACGTCGATCTGCACCTCGTGATGCCCGAGGTGTGGAGGGAATTCGGCCGCACCATCACCGCGGCTCACTCCGACGAAGGGTTTCCCGTCCATCGGCTTCCGATCCGGCTGTCGAACGCTGGGCCGATGAAATGGTATCTGCACTTCTATCCGGCGCTGCGCCGCCTGCTGCGCGAGCTCGATCCCGACGTGATTCACCTTTGGGAGGAGCCCTGGAGCATCGTCGCGCTGCAGGCGCAGATGCTGCGTGGTCGTGCGGCGCTCGTGCTCGAGGTCGACCAGAACATCCTGAAACGGCTGCCGCCACCATTCGGGGCGATCCGTAAATTCGTTCTCGGCCGCACCGCCCACATCCTGTCGCGCAGTCCCGATGCGACTGAGGTCGTGAGGGCGTGTGGCTACACGAGTCCGGTGACGCCGATTGGCTATGGCGTCGATCTCGCCACCTTCATGCCGGCGGATGATCGATCGAATGCGACGGCCGGCTCGCCGCTGCGGCTCGGCTATGTCGGCCGGCTGGTGGTCGAGAAGGGACTCGACGATGCGCTCGAAGCGCTCGCGTGCAGCAGGTCGGCGGCGACGCTGAGCATCATGGGCGAAGGTCCGCACGAGCCGCATCTGCGCCGGCGCGTCGCCGAACTCGGTTTGGGCGGGCGCGTCACCATCCAGGGCTGGGCTTCACCCGGTGCGGTCGCGGACTTTCTGCGCGGCCTGGACGCATTGCTGCTGCTGACGCGAACGACGGACGCGGTGCGCGAACAGTTCGGTCGGGTGATCATCGAGGCCCAGGCCTGCGCCATCCCGGTAATCGGATCGACCTGTGGAGCGATTCCGGATGTCGTCGGCGACGGCGGCTGGATCGTGCCGGAGCAGGATCCCGGCAGCCTGTGTCGGCTCATCGATGAGCTCAGCGGCCAGCGGGCGGAGCTCGCCGTTCGCAGCGAGGCGGCCCGCGCGAACGTGCTTCGGCGCTTCACCTATGATGCGGTCGCGGCGGCGATTGAAACGGCATGCCGTGCGGCGCATCAGTCGAGAACCGCATCCGGCCTCGCCCGCCCACAGCGGCTGCAGACGAATTAGCTAGGCCTTCACCGGACGCGTCATCGCTGCGCGGCCGGGCTGTCGCTTGGCGGCATCGATCTGCTTGAGCAGCTCGATATATTGCAGCCCGATCTGGTCCCAGCCATAGGTCTGCGCGGTCGCATGGGCGCCGTCCTGCAGCCGGCGCATCAGGGCGGGATCGGCGAAGACCGCCGCGAGCTTGGCCGCGATGTCGGCGGCGTCGGCCGCGATGCGGAAGCCGTTGACGCCGTCGTGCAGATAATCCTCGATGCCGCCGACCGGCGTTGCGAACACTGGCACCGCGCAGGCCATGGCCTCCATGCAGACCAGCGAGAACGTCTCATAGCTCGTGGGGAGCACGAAGGCATCGGCCGCCGAGTACAGCGCCGGCATGTCCGAGCGTGGGCCGGCGAAGATCAGCCGTTGCTGGGCGTTGCGCGTCAGTCTGCGGTAGGGCGCGGGATTGTCCGAGCCGACGACCAGCAGCCAGACGTCGTCGCCGAGCCGATCGAGCGCGCCGATCGCATGCGCCAGTCCCTTGCGGCCGAATTCGTGGCCGGCGAACAGCAGCAGGCGCGCGTTATCCGGGATGCCGAACTCACGCCGGATCGCCTGGCCGCTGGTGATGTCGCGCTTGAAGCGCGCGAGATCGATGCCGTTGGAGATGACGTGAATGCGGGCGGCCGGCACGCGGAAGAAGCGCTGCAGCTCCGCGGTGACGCGGGAGGACACCGCCACGAACGCCCGATACCGCAGACCTCCGATCATGAACCGGTCGCGCAACGCGACCCATAAATGCATCGGGTTGAGCATCCAGCGCCAGCTGCCGGCGGCGCGCTTCTCGGCCAGGCTCTGCGCATTGACGGCATGCACGATCAGCACGTCACCCTTGAGACTGTCGCCGTGGCTGACGACGACGGCGTCGGGGTGCCGCGCCAGCGCCCGTGTCGCGGCGAGCGTGAACAGCGGCACGACGATGGCGCGGCCGATGTGCCGGAACAGTCCGCGAGTCGGGATCCGCGCCAGCCATGGCGCGACCCGCTCGACCCTGATCGTGTGTTCGAGATTGTCTGCGACGGTGCTCGCAAGCACGACGTTCGATAAACCATTCCGGCCGAAAACGCGCGCCAGCTCGATAGCGACAGTTTCCACGCCGCCGGCATTGCTTATCTCTTGAACGACCTGGACGATCTCAAACGTCATAACGAAAATCTATGGGATCAGACATTGCGACTTCGTTCCAATCTGCTGGTCACTAGCACAGCCCTGTTAACGTTTGTCACGTCGCCGTGGCCGAGCGCTGTCCACGCCGGCGAAACGATCGCATCGACGCTGCGGATCGACGAGCGCGTCGGCGGCGGCAATCTGGTCACGCATCTGGCCGGCCGGAGCACGCAGATCTATCAGGCGCTGCACGGCGTCGGTGCCAGGATGGGGCGAATGGACTCCTATGGCTGGCGGACGCTGGCGCGGGTACCGACGCCGCACGATTTCGATGCCGCGATGTCGGAGGCGCACAAGAACGGTATCATGCCGCTGATCCTGCTGGAGTATGAAGGCAGTTATCAGAGCCTCGATCCACCGCAGCCGATCGGGTCCTATCAGGACTGGTTCGCGGCCGGGCAGGCGATGGCGAGACGTTTCCGTCCTGGCGGCGATTGGGGCCGCGAGAACGGCATTCCCGATTGGGGTGCTCGCGTCTTCACCGCGATCAATGAGCCCGACGTGCAGGCCACGATCCCGCGCCAGGACTATCACGACGCGCTCGCAGGGCTTGCCGACGGCGTCCACAGCGTCGACCCCAAGCTCCGGGTCGTTCCCGGCGGCTTTGCCACCTGCAACTCGCATGGCGATGCGACGTTGCGCGGCTACGGTCCGGCGATCGCCGATCTGCTCGAGGACGGCCGTCTCGACGGCATCGACCTGCACACTTACTACAACGACAAATGGTATCCGATGACCCGCGGCCGCGAGTTTTCGGTGCAGACCTGCTTCGACCGCATCAAGCAGGCGATGGGGCTGAGCCGCGACATCAACTTCTACGCAACCGAGTTCAACGTCGCGCGCGCCGGCGCGTGGTACAGCGAGCCGGACGCGGCGAGATTGTTTCTCAATGCGATCTGGGACCAGCTTGCGGTGGTCGGCAAGGATGGCAGCTCGCCGGTGTCGATGCTGGCGTTTCCGTGGAATCTCGGCGACACGCCCGATGTCGACGGTCTGGCCTATGCGATGGCGGCGGGCAAGAATCCCTGGACCCCTGAGGCGCGCAGCCTCGTGGTGAAGACGGTGTTGCAACTCGCCGGACACATGAGGATCGTGTCCATCGACCGCCGGCTGGCGCTGTACACGCTGCGTGGACCGGATGCCGATTTGATCGTGTGGCAGAACATTGCCGGCTGGACCGACCGGCCGGGCCGTGCGGTCGAGCTCGAGCTGCCGCCATGGACGCGCAGCCTCGAGGTCTGGGGGTGGGATGGGCTGCGGCGCCGGATCGAGGCAAAGCCCGGACGCTTCTTCGTCGACGGCCTCAATGCCGATGAAACCTACATGTTTCGCGTGCCGCGGCCGTGAGCGGCAGCCCGGATCGCAAAGATCATGGCGACGCTGATCGAAGCATGACGGGTATGGCGCGCGTGTTCCATTAACTGAAAAGTAAGGCCAGCACGACGTGGTTCACTGCCGCCAAAGCTTTTTACGATAATTGCCGCCATGACGATCCCGCCGCGCGACGGGTGGTGCGCTGGACCTCTCTGGGGTGATGCTGGATGCAGCCAATCAAAAAGGCGGAGACTGCAAACGACAGGCCGGCGCAGGCCGTGACCGGCGTTCGCATCCGTGAGATCGGCGCGGCGGATCTCCCGGCGGCCGCTGCGCTGCTCACGCGCGGATTCGCCTTCCGCAGCGAGAGCTATTGGTTGCGCGGACTCCAGCGCCACGCGGCGCGTCCGCGCCCAGCGGGCTTTCCGGCATTCGGCTATTGTCTCGACCATGGCGGCGTTCCCGTCGGGATCATCCTGCTGCTGTTCTCCGAGCTCCGAGTCGGTGGCAAGCCGATCGTCAGGGCCAATGTCTCGAGCTGGTACGTCGAGCCGGCGTTCCGTGCCTTCCAGCTCGATGCTGGTGCGCGCGGCGACACGCGACAAGACGGTGACCTATTTCAACATCACGCCGGCGCCACACACTTGGCCGCAGGTCGAGGCTCAGGGTTTTTCGGTCTACTGCAAGGGGCAGGTCTACGCCGCGCTGGCCCTGTCGCGATCGCGCTCGGATGTCCGTATCGAAGAATTCTCCGAGGATAATGTGCACGGGCTCTCGCCCGATGAGGCCGAGCTGTTGCGGCAGCATGCGGCATGGGGGTGTCTCGGTCTCGTCGCGCGTGAGGCCCATGCGGCGTATCCGTTCGTGTTTCAGAAGCACCGGGTGATGAATGCGCTGCCGGTGTATCGCCTGCTGTATTGCCGGGATGTCGCTGACCTCGTGCGGCTGGCCGGCAACATCGGCTGGCTGCTGCTGCGGCGCGGCGGCCTGCTGGTGCGGCTCGATGCCAATGGGCCCGTCGCAGGGCTGGCCGGCTGGTACTCGGACAAGCGCGGACGTAAATATGCCAAGGGTCCGCATCCACCCCATCTCGGCGATCTCGCCTTCACCGAGGCCGCGCTGTTCGACGGCTGAGAGGTGGCAATCGATTGGATTGCATGGTCCCGCTGCGGAGGCCGTGATACTGGCTCGCGTGGTCTATGGGACCGATGTGACGGCACGCACAGTCTGAGCTTCCGGCATGCGCCATCCTCCTGGCAACGGAGGAGGTCATCCATGTCTTACGTTTTCGAACTCGCGCTGGCGGCGATGCTGCTGTTCTTCCTGTTCCTGCCGATCACCGATCGCAGAACGGTCATGATGAAGCTCTGCATGATCATCGCAGTCGGCGTCCTGTTTACGGTTACGCTTGCCGTGCCGCATGGCGCCGCCCCCCGCCCAGGCCCTGCTGGTGACGGCGAACTGACGTGGCGCGGGTGTGACCTCGGGCCTTGTCTAGCGTTACACATGGACGGGCGATCAGGGCGGCGCGGCTCGCAGACCGGGCGGCCCCCGGGTTGGCAGTCCGCCCCTCATCGTGTAGCACCGGCTGAACGCCACGCCATGCTCAGGGGATCCGGATGCCTGCTCTTGCCCATGCGCTGCTTGCCGCCCTGAAGGACCACGGCGCCCGCGAGATCTTCGGCATTCCCGGCGACTTCGTGCTGCCGCTGTTCAAGGTCATCGAGGAGAGCAACATCCTGCCGAGCGTCACGCTGAGCCACGAGCCGGCGGTCGGCTTCGCCGCGGATGCGGCCGCGCGCTATCATGGCGGCCTCGGCGTCGCCGTCGTCACCTACGGCGCCGGCGCCTTCAACGTCGTGAACGCGGTTGCCGGCGCCTATGCCGAACGCTCGCCGGTCGTGGTGATCGCGGGCGCGCCCGGCGCGCGTGAGCGCGTCTCCGGCTTCCTGCTGCACCATCAGGCCCGCACCGTCGACACGCAGCTCGCGGTGTTCAAGGAGATCACCTGCGATCAGGCGGTGCTGAGCGATCCGGCCACCGCGCCGGCCCAGATTGCGCGCGTGCTGCGCAGCGCGAAGGAGATGTCGCTGCCCGTCTATCTCGAATTTCCGCGCGACATGGTCGATGCCGAGGTCGAGCCGGTGGTGCCGCTGCCGCCGCGGCGGGCCAGCCGCGAGGCGCTCGACGAATGCGTCGCGGAGATCCTCGCCCGCATTGCGCAGGCGGAGCGCCCCGTGATCGTCGTCGACGTCGAAATCCGCCGCTACGGTGTCGAGGACAGGATCGCCGCGCTGGCGCGCAAGCTGGGCCTGCCGCTGGTGACGACCTTCATGGGCCGCGGCCTGCTCGACAGGGCCGACGATGTCGTCGCCGGCACCTATCTCGGCGCCGCGGGCAATCCTGCGATCACGGAGCTGGTCGAGAATGCCGATCTCGTGCTGATGCTGGGCGTCATCCTCTCGGACACCAATTTCGCGCTGTCGAACCGGGCGCCGGACCCGCGCCGCATGATCCTGGCCGCCAGCCGCGAGGTCCAGATCGGCCATCACGCCTATCGCGACATGCCACTCGGTGATCTGATCGATGCGCTCGACGAGCGCGCGGCACCGCGGGCCGCGGCTCCCGGCCTGCCGCGGCAGCGCTCGGCCTATCCGCGCGGCCTCGCTGCCGATGGCGCGCCGATTGCGCCGTCGGACATCGCGACAGCGATCAACGACATGTTCGATCGCCATGGCCGGATGCCGATGACCTCCGATATCGGCGACTGCCTGTTCACCGCGATGGAGATCGACAATACCGCGCTGGCCGCGCCGGGCTACTATGCGGGGATGGGCTTCGGTGTGCCGGCAGGCATCGGCGTGGCCGCGACCGGGCTTCGTCCGCTGATCCTGGTCGGCGACGGCGCGTTCCAGATGACCGGCTGGGAGCTCGGCAATTGCCGCCGCTACGGTCTCGATCCGATCGTCGTGCTGTTCAACAATTGCAGCTGGGAGATGCTGCGCGTGTTCCAGCCGGAGTCGCGATTCAACGATCTCGACGACTGGCACTATGCCGACATCGCCAATTCCATCGGCGGCACGGGCGAGCGCGTCGCCACCCGCAGCGAGCTCGTCGCCGCGTTGGAGCGCGCGGTGCATCGTCGTGGACGCTTCTCGCTGATCGAAGTGATGCTGCCGCGCGGCAAGACCTCGGACACGCTGGCGCGCTTCGTGGCGGGCTTCAAGTCGGCGCGGGAACGTATGGCGCAGGGCTGAGGATCGGTCCAAGGGCCGCTTCGAACGCGCAGCCGTCAACCGGTTGCCGACCGCAGCACCGTCTTGATCGCGTCGCGGCCCTTCCAGGCGAAATAGGTGAGGCGGCCGCCGAACGAACGATGGCTGCGCAACCTGTTCGAGCCGAGCACGTGTCCGACCTCTTCGGGGAAGCGCTTGACCTCGGCCTGTACCATTTTGTCGGTATTGGCCATGATGGTGCTCAGGCGCGTACCCCAGTCCGAGTCCTCGATGCGATCGATGCGGACCTGGATCGCATACTCGATGTCATAGATGCTGGTCAGGATTTCCTTGGCGGTCACGACGCGGTTGTTCTTCAACGCGATCCGGAGCGCGAGCCGCTTGTCCTCCAACTGGTCGAGCACCATCGGCACGGTCATCGCGTAGGGTGCGGCGATGACATCGGCAATGTTCTTCGAGCGCGCCGCCTTCGTCGCCAGCCGCATCACCTGCCACGGCTCCTTCAGACGCTTGGCGACGAGCGTCAACGCAAAGGGCACGGCTTCCGGCTGCTTCTTGCGCAGGGCATCGAGCAGCAGCACCATCTTCTTCACCTGCGGATCGTCGAACTCCGCGATCCGGTCCGGCAGCGAATCGGCGAACTTTGCAAGTTCCTCGCGGGCGCGCAGCGCCTTCATCAGCTTGACGACGTCGTCGAACACCGACGGCGATGCCGTATAGGCCTTCAGCTTGCTGCGGACCTGCTCGATGCCCTCGGCGCGCGCCAACGTGCCTTCCAGCGACTTCGTCACCTTGGTCTGGAACGCGCTTGCCGCCTGGCGGATCTCGCGCTGCTTGTCCGCCGCGATCAGGTCCTTCATCTGTGCATTATAGTCGCGGGCCATGGTCGGCAGCAGATCGCGCGAGATCCATTCCCAGATCGGCGTGAGGGAGCCGCGGGCAATGCGGCCCTCATTGGCATGCTCCGGCGAACCGTCGATGAGAAGCTGCTCGACCGGCATGAAGAAGTAGCGCGAAGGATTGATGGTGCGGTGGCCGCCGGCGCCATTGTTGTTGCGGATCTCGGCGCGCAGCCGCGCCTGGAGGTCGGCGGATCCCGGCATGTCGACGCCGCTCAGCTCCAGCCGTTCGAGCTCGCTGAGCAGACAGCTTCGTGTCAGCGGTGACAACCGCTGCAGGAATTCCCAGATCCGGTCGACCGGTCCCATTGGCGTCAGGCTGTCAGCTACAGGTCAAGATCGCTCGTCTCCACGGACGGGCACGGAACGCATGGAAGCACGAAACAGTTGGTGCGAAATTAATGTCAGTAAACAATCGTAGTAATGCACGGCATCGTAGACAGCCGCCGTCACACGCGCCGCGGACGGCTCCCCGAAGGGTGGCATCGCGCCCCGGCTTAACCATTGCAGCTTGCAACTCTCTGGGGAAATGATCGACGGTTGCGCGAGTTGCCGGGAAATCCCGTATTGCTACGGACGGCATAATTAACCATGTTAAAGCCGCCGCCGCGTCAGAATGCGGCATGGCACAGCTGAACAACAGCCTTTCCGACGCCCACGCCGCACCTGCTCCGGGCGGCCAAGAGGTTAACGACCGGGACCTCCTGGCGACCCGTTCCGGCACGTCTGCGCCGCTCACGATCGGACGTCACGACGACCAGGGCTCGCTCGCTTTGGCGCGTCAGCTGAACGGTTCGCTCACCGCCCTGATGCTCTACATGGAGGAAATCAAGCAGCGCAGCGACGAGATTGCCAGGACCCCCGGCGAGCGCCGGCATGTCCAGGTGGTCGTCGACAACGCGTTGCTGCAGACCGAGCGGATCTGCGCCCTGGTCAACCAGATGTCCGGCGCGCACGGGCAGTTCGGACCGCTGTCGCGGGCGGCGCCGGCTCACGAGCAGGGCGCGGCGCTCGCGCGACCACCCGGCCGGGCCAGCAAGTCGCTGACCCCGCGCGAACACGAGGTCCTCAAGCTGATCAGTGAGGGGCACTCGAACAAGGAGGGCGCCTTGCGCATGGGCATCAGCCCCCGCACCTTCGAGAGCCATCGCGCCGAGGCCATGCGCAAGGTCGGCGCGCGCAACACCGCCGAACTCGTCCGCGCAGCACTCCTCAACCAGATCGGATGACGGCGGACGAGCGCGAATGCTGCGCTCGCAGCTTCGACCCCGCGGTGCCCCGCAACGCAGACAACGACAATCGGCGTCCGACCGGCTCGGTCGAACGGGCTGATTGCGGACGCGGATGTCCGTGCTGTCAGAAATAATCTTCGGCGAAGGGGCGAACCCGGGAGGTCGGGCGCAGCGGCGCTTGCGCCTTGGGCGGCGTCGGCACGATCGTAATGGTCCAGCGCGGCGGTACGCTCGCTTCCTTTTCCATGACTGAACGGACGTGGCCGGTGATCGTCGATCCACCGGATTTCACGGTCGCGGTCCGGCCGTTGAACTGCGCAATTCGGAAACGCCTGACTTCCTTCTGGTCGGCGGTTTCAAAAGTAAACATGGGACACATCTCCTATGTGACCCTAAGTCTCGCAGCTCATGATTAGTTGATTGTGAAAATCGTGAGCCGTAGAAGTACGGCGTCAACCCATTGTAAGGGAATATGAAGATCAGGTTCGGCGAATCCGCGTCGTAAACGTCTCGTTTGCCATCTCGATCGTCCGAGCCCGTCCTCGTCGCCGCGGTGCGGGGACGTCGCGCGGATCGGCATGCGCCATGGAGGCCTGCGGCCTCCCCGCTTCAATATTGCAGCTCCTGGGCGCGGGCGGCGGCGTAGGCGGCCTCGATGTTGTCGAGCAGCTCGGCATACTCCTTGGCGGATAGCCGTGGTGCGCTCTTCTCCAGCGCGAGCGCGTAGGTTGCAAGCCGGCGGTACCCGAAGGTTCCGGCTGCGCTCTTCAGCGAATGCGCCTCGCGGCCGATCTTGATGCGCTCGCCGTCGAGCGTCAGCTGGCGGAGCTGCTTCAGCCGCGCATCCGTCTCGCTGAAGAACACGTCGCGGATCTCCTGCGCTGCCTCGTCTCCGATCTCGCCGACCAGCTCGGCATAGGCTTCGCGGTCCAGCGCAGCTTCGGGAGCAATTTCGGTGTCGGCGCCAATGTCGGCGGCCGTGGCGTCCGGTTGAGCGGGCACCAGCGGGGCGTCTGACGCCGCGGTTTCCGGCACCGGAACGGGCAGGGGCAGCACGCGCAGGATGGCCTCCACGAGCGCTTTCTTGCGGGCCGGCTTGACCACGAAGTCGTTCATCCCGGCTTCCCGGCAGGCTCGGATATCCTCCATGAAGGCGTTTGCCGTGAAGGCGATGATCGGCACGTTGGAGCGGCGCTCGCCTCGCGCGCGAATGGTCCGGGTCGCCTGGAAGCCGTCCATCTCCGGCATGCGGACGTCCATCAGGATCAGGTCGTAGTTGAAGCGGCTGGCGGCGGTGACGGCCTCGGCGCCGTCGCAGGCCGTGTCGGTCTGGATGTCGAAATCCTTGAGCATCTTGGTCGCGACCAGGCGGTTGGTCGGATTGTCGTCGACCACCAGGACGCGCAGCGGCCGGCCGAACGCCGCGATCCGGTTCTGCAGCGAGGCGTAGATGCCGTCGTCGTTCTGCTCTGGCACCGCGATGGTCTCGGCAATCGGCAGCGTCAGGCGGAACGAGAAGGTGGATCCGCTGCCCAGCGTCGAGGTGACCTTGATGGCGCCTCCCATCTGCTCGATCAGTCGCTTGCAGATCGCGAGTCCGAGTCCGGAGCCCCCGAACCGGCGGCTGATCGAATTGTCGGCCTGGACGAAGTTCGCGAACAGCGAGCCGATCTTGTCGGCGGCAATGCCGATGCCGGTGTCGGTCACCGTCCATTCGACGGTCGCCTTCTCGTCATCCTTCTCGATGCAGCGCGTCGTGATGACCACTTCGCCGGACGAGGTGAACTTGACCGCGTTGGAAACCAGGTTGAGCAGGATCTGGCGAATGCGGCCGGCGTCGCCGACCAGCGCCGGAGGCACGGCCGGATCGCCGACGCTCCTCAGCTTCAGGTCCTTGGCTGAAGCCCGCGGCCCGATGATGCTGAGCGTGTTGTGGACCAGGGCCTCGGCGGAGAACGCGATGTCCTCGAGCGAGAGCTGGCCGGATTCGAGCTTGGAGAAGTCGAGAATGTCGTTGAGGATCTCGAGCAGATTGTCGCCGGCATTGTGGATCGCCACGACCGAGCGGCGCTGCTCGGGATCGAGATTGGTTTCCAGCAGCGTCGTGGCGAGGCCGAGCACCGCGTTCATCGGCGTACGGATCTCGTGGCTCATCATTGCGACGAAGGTGGACTTCGCCGCGTTCGCGGCCTCGGCGGCCTCGATCAGGTGTTCGTGGCGTTCCCACCAGCGGGAGATCAGGACCGCGGCCGCGAGCACGGCCATCGCGCTCACCAGCGACACGATGACCAGAAGCGTCGCCATGTCGCGCCAGGCCTTCAGGACGTCGTGTTCGAATACCGACACCACGATCATCGCGGGATAATTGGGCAGCATCTTCGCCGCCCGCAGGCGCATCTCGCCGGTTCGTGCGGAGGGCTCGCGCAGCACGCCGCCGGCCGACAGCGCGCGTTGACCGAAGCCGGAGGTCGGCTTGCCGATCTCGCTCGTGGGCGGAAAATGCGCCAGCAGCGTACCGTCCTCGCGGATCAGCGACACCGCGGCATCGAGACCCTGCGCGGTGGAGCCGAAGAAGTTCTCCAGATAGGGCACGGACATGGCGCCGAGCATCGTGCCCATGAACGCGCCATTGGAATCGTCGAGCCGGCGGGCAAAATAGATGTTCCAGGTGCCGTCGCCGCGATTCTGAACCGGCGTGCTGAGGAACGTCTGCAGTGCAGGGTCGGCCTTCAGCGCCTTGAAATAGTCGCGGTCGGCGATGTTGACGTCCGGGATCGGCCAGTAGCGCGAGAAGTTCAGGAGCCTGCCTTGCGCATCGATCAGCGTCACCGCATCGATCTGCGGCAGTCCCGCGATTTTCTCCTTGAGCAGGAGGTGGGTCTGATGGTCTGACGCGACCTTGCGATACGCCGCTGCATCGATGGCGCCGCCGCGCACCAGGTAGTCGCGCACGCTCGTGAGCACGAGGTCGACGGATTTCACCGAGCGGTCGGCATTCTCGGCAAGCGTGAGGCTATGGCGGCTGAGATCTTCCTCGGCGTGCTGAAGCGCGTTCTCGCGAAGGTTGGTGAGGAAGAAGAGGTTGCTGCCGGCAATGACGCAGATGAGGATCAGCGCGATCGCTGCAGGCGCTCCCAGAAAGCGCTTCTTTTTGCTCATCGGCCGCTACCAGCCTCGCCGCTCTGACCAGCCGCCGGTGATCGGTCTCTCTCGCGCGGTCTGCTTCAGAGTTTGTCGGAGCCGCATCAGGCCGATCGGCTTGGAGAAGGGGGAAACTGTGTTGAGCTCGAGAACCTCGGTGCCGGGGCGGTTGCCCAGGGAGAGGCCCGGCGTGACGCAGTCGAAGCTCCTCTTCTGCAGGACGATCGATGCGGCGCCGACCGAGCTCACGCCCGTCGTGTGGAAGCCGGCCTGTGCTGCAATCATTCGTAAGATGGAAGGATGCACGGCGGCATCTTCGATCACGAGGAGTTCGTTGCACATGAATTCCCTGTCCCGTTGCCACCCTGGCGCGGTCATCGGCAAGCAGGACTATGTCTATCGGCCGGCTCTGACCCCTCGTAAATTTTGGCTCCCGTACGACTACGGGGAGGGTGCGGCGATGTATGCGTCCTGCCGTCGTCAACCGCGCGGAGTTTCGTCCGCCAAAGAGTAAAGTGGCCGGACACCGGTCCGGCCGCCACGCAGGACATTCCCAGGGAGCTCGGCTATTCGGCCGGGCCGAACACGGCTTCCATCTTGGTCTTGAGCGTCGCAGCATTGAACGGCTTGACGATGTAGTTGCTCACGCCGGCCTTCTTGGCGGCGATGACGTTCTCGGTCTTCGACTCGGCCGTGATCATGATGAACGGGGTCTTCGACAGTTCCGGGCTGGCACGCACCTCGCGCAGCAGGTCGTAGCCGGTCATCGGCTCCATGTTCCAGTCGGAGATCACGAGGCCATACTTCTTCGCCTGCATCTTGGAGAGCGCGGCCGATCCGTCGCTGGCGTCGTCGACGTTCTCGAATCCGAGCTGCTTCAGCAGGTTGCGGATGATCCGGATCATAGTGGCGTAGTCATCGACCACCAGGATCGGCATCGACAGATCAAAGGCCATGTCATTACTCCGCGCGTCTGGTCAAAAGCCGAACACGGGCGAGATATATCAGCACGAAGATTATTCGACGCTTCTTGGAACTCGCGCTCGTCAGCAAGTCGACAATTATCAGCGCCCGTTGAACAGCGCGTTAATTCCATCCGCATCGGTGATGGGGATCATGCGATGGGCCGTAGTTGTACGGAGGCAAGGCAAGGGCGTTCGGCGAGGCGCCGGCGCGCGACGGCCGGAACGACGCCTGCTTACGGCAGGCTGCGCGGCCGGACCAGATTCTCGTAGTGGGCCTTCACGGCGCCGTAGCACTCACACGCCGTCTTCTTCAGCCCGTCCAGATCGATGATCTCGATATGGCCGCGGCTATAGTGGATGAAGTCCGCCTGCTGCAGCGTGCTCGCCACCAGCGAGACGCTGTTGCGCCGGGCACCAATCATCTGCGCCAGGGACTCCTGTGTGATGTAGAGCTTGTTGCCGCCTGAAAGGTCATGCGTCTGCAGCAGGCAACGGGCGAGACGCGACTCGACGGTGTGGGCGGCGTTGCAACCGGCGGTCTGTTGACTCTGCACGTAGATGGCGAGTGCGTGGCGCAACATCAGCGCGCGAAACGAGGGGCTCTGATCGGCGGCCGCCCGTACCCTGTCGATGTCGACGACCGATGCTGCACCGGGAACGAGGACCGCCGCGCTGTTCAGCACCACCGGGTCGCCGCCTGCGAGCAGGGACATGCTTCCGAAGAAACTATCCCGACCGATCATCGCCACCTGAACGCGCTCTCCGCGCGCGAGGTTCACGACCAGCGAGATGACGCCGCGATGAGGAAAGTAGATGCGCGAAAGCTTTTCGCCGACCTCGGCGAGAATGGAGTCTTGCACCAGATCCACGGTCCGCAGATAGGGTCGGATCAGCTCGAAATCATCGTCGGTCAACGACGACAGGAAGCCGTTCGGAGAACGCAAGCTGGGGTCCAAAGCCATCTCCTGCATTGCAGTAACGGAGCCTCGCAGATCTCAATGCCCTCATGGTTCCATAGAACTGCGTCCCATCCGCTGACAAGAAGAATCACGGGTAATATTCCCAGTAAAGACCATTCGCTCCGGCTGTGTGCGTTGTCGTGCAGACGGGCGCGAATGCGCGTTGCGGATTTGGGCCATCAACGTGTGTACGATGTGCTGATCTGGCCGCGCGCGGTTGTATACAGCCGGCACGCATCAGGCCCCCGCCTCGGCTCGTGAAAGCAGCGCAGCACGCTTGCGGTGAACGTCTCATTGGTCCGGCCGCCGCAGCTGCGCCGGGCACGGACGCCACGTAGCAAGCGCGCAATTGACAGCGGACATCTTGAAGCCAAAATCGCTAATAAGCGCGCTGATTCGTTGACGGATCTTTTTCTGTCGGATGCAACTCTCGTCGCGAGTGGAGGCGTCGGCCGGTGTCCTGCGACTGGCGGTGACGAGGTTGTCGTCATGGCAGGAGCAGGAGTCCGCCGGATGCTGCATCCAGCCGGAGCGCGATCGATGGTCAGCGACGAGACTGAGCGCCAAGGCTCAGCATCAAGACGACGCTGAACATTGCAGCGGCGTCCGTTCATTTGCGTCCCGATAACCCCCGCCGTCCTCCCCCCAACAGGTATTGCAGGATTCATGGCCTCTTCCACCTACCAGCGGTCCAATCAGTCGTTGCCGAGCACGGGCGCAGACATTCCGGCTGCAGCGACGCCGGACATCCATCCGGGGATGGCCATCGTCGGTCAGGTCGCCGGTGGCCTGCTGCACGACTTCAACAACATTCTCACCGTGATCACGGGGACCATCGACATTCTCGCCGAGGCGGTCGAGGACAAGCCCGAACTGGCGGCTGTCGCGCGTCTGATCGACGAGGCCGCGACCCGCGGCGCTCGATTGACGTCGCAGCTTCTGTCGTTCGCAAGGGGCCGGCCGCCGCAGCCATGTGCGGTGGAGTTGAACGAGCTCCTGGTCGACGTCGCTCGCCTGCTTCGTCCGACATTGGGTACCGAGGTCGAGGTGACGACATCGGTGGGCGCGGACGTGCCAGCCGTCTTCGCCGATCCGGGCCAACTGATGGCGGCACTGCTGTGTCTTGCGATCGGAGCCCGACATCGATTGGAGCATGGCGGCCGCATCGACATCGAGGCGAGGCGCATGCTTGCGGACGTCTCGGGCGCCGACGGCATTTCCTCCGACGTGCTGATCGTGTTGACGGCATCGGTGAGCGCGGCGGATGTTTCTCCCGATCCCGTGTTCTCGGAGATCCGGCTGGTCGAGGATTTCGTCAGGCGTTCCAACGGACGTCTGGAGCTCCGGGAGCCGCGTGGCCGGACCGCCAGCGTCGAGATCGTCCTCCCGCACGCGGACCGCGCCCCCGCGTAACCGGCCGCGCGTCCGCAAGCTCATAGTTAGCACTGCCTTAACGGTCGCATCGCGTATCGGCGCGCCGGCCGTCAGACGCGGATCTGTGCGCCAATTTAACCGTGGATCACGGCGACCTGCACGCATTTGATCAAACTGATTAGCGGCCAATTAGGATTAACGGCGGCGGCGGACGCCGCGCGCGGCCGTTCCGAGGTCAATTTAACGAACGGGTAGGATTCCGCGGACCAGTCTGCGCCATCGCCGACAGAACGGTGCGGCGATGTCTACTCATGTTCATCCAGAAGGGAATGACAATGTCAGGTATCGTACTCTCTGCGTCGGTTCGCCAGAACCTGCTCTCGCTCCAGTCGACGGCTCAGCTCCTCGCGACCACGCAGAACAACCTCTCCACGGGCAAGAAGGTCAACTCGGCTCTCGACAATCCGACCAACTTCTTCACCGCCCAGGGTCTCGACAACCGCGCTTCCGACATCTCCAATCTGCTCGACGGCATCGGCAACGGCGTGCAGGTGCTGCAGGCCGCCAACACCGGCATCACCTCGCTGCAGAAGCTCGTCGACAGCGCCAAGTCGATCGCCAACCAGGTTCTGCAGAGCGCGGTGGGCTACTCCACCAAGTCGAGCGTGACCTCGGCGGCCCTGACCGGCGCAACCGCCACCGACCTGCTCGGCTCCAGCTCGACCGCTGTGACCGGCACGGCCGTGCTCAACGACAACACCTCGAGCGCGGTGGCGATCACCGGTTCGACCAAGCTGTCGGGTACGGCGGGCACCGCGTCGAACAACCTCGCCACCGGCATCACCTCCGGCGAGACGCTGGTCGTCAACGGCACCACCTTCACCTTCGTCACGGGCACGTCCTCGTCCGGCACCGACATCGGCATTGGCGACAGCGTCAGCAACCTGCTGTCGGCGATCCAGACGCAGACCGGCGTCACCGCGTCGATCACTGCGGGTGCGATCACCCTGACGCCTCCGGCGTCCGGATTGACGCTCTCGGGCAGCACCGGCACCTTGGCCAAGCTCGGACTGACTGCCGTCGGCGATGGCTTGTCGGGCCAGACCTTGACCGTCGGCGCCACAGGAGGTGGCACGGCGACCAGCATCACGTTCGGCCTGGGGACAGGGCAGGTCAAGTCGCTGAACGATCTCAACGCCAAGCTCGCAGCCAACAACCTGCAGGCCACGGTTGACTCGTCCACCGGCAAGATCTCGATCACCACGACCAACGACGCGGCTTCGGCCACGATCGGCGCGATCGGTGGTACGTCGGCGGCCTCCAGCCAGGCCTTCAACGGTCTGACGGCGGCGGCTCCGGTGGCGGACGCGACTGCTCAGACGCAGCGCGCGAGCCTGGTCTCCCAGTACAACAACGTGCTGGCGCAGATCAACACGACCGCGGCGGACGCTTCGTTCAACGGCATCAACCTGCTGAACGGCGACACGCTGAAGCTGACCTTCAACGAAACCGGCAAGTCGACGCTGTCGATCACCGGTGTCACGTTCAACTCGGCGGGCCTCGGCCTCTCGACGTTGACCTCGGGCACCGATTTCCTCGACAACAACTCGGCGAACAAGGTCATCGGCGTGCTCAACTCGGCGAGCTCCACGCTGCGCAACGAGGCCTCGACGCTGGGTTCGAACCTTTCGGTCGTGCAGGTTCGTCAGGACTTCAACAAGAACCTGATCAACGTGCTGCAGACCGGCTCGTCGAACCTGACGCTGGCCGACACCAACGAGGAAGCGGCCAACAGCCAGGCGCTGTCGACCTGTCAGTCGATCGCGGTGTCCGCGCTGTCGCTCGCCAACCAGTCGCAGGCGAGCGTGCTGCAGCTCCTGCGCTAAGGCGCGGGCGGCACCCACGAATATCGGAGGCGGCGGGGCTTGCCCCGCCGTTTTCGGCTCTAGACTATTCGCAAATTGACGCCGCTCGGCTGCGGCGCCGGATCAGCCGGACAGCGAGCACGAGAGCAACGTCGTGTCGACGCGAATGCAGCCTGCCGACGACGCCGCTCCCGAGAGGAGACTCCCGAGAGGAGCCTTCTGAGAGGAGACTGGGCCATGCCCCTGCGGGTCGAGCTGAAGCCTTTCGAGCGCATCGTGATCGGCGACAGCGTCATCGTGAATTCGAACACGCGCGCCCGCTTCATCGTCGAAGGCGACGCGCCTATCCTCCGCGAGCGTGACACCGTCACCGCCGAGACCGCCGATACGCCGGCCAAGCGGCTCTATCTCTGCGTCCAGACGATGTATCTGAAGAACGACGCGATCCGTTATCGCGCGTCCTATCTCGCCTGTATGAACGAGTTGCGCAGGGCGATTCCGGAAGCCGCCGGCCAAGCCGAGATGGTGGATCGCCATGTCACGGAAGGAGCGCTGTACAAGGCGCTGAAGGAGATCAGGGCGCTGATCGAGCGAGAGGATCGCGCAGTCGCGCCAGCCGAAGCGATGCCTTGACATTCCGCCGCGGAAGGGGCCGGGCTCGCCGCAGCCTGAGAGGTCGGTGCTACGTCCGTATTAGCACGGACAATAAAATTAACGAGACGGATAAAAGCCCCACCTAACGATGGCGTGGACGAAAGTCTGTTCAGCCGAGGCGGGCGAGGGCCGGGTATCGATCCGCGCTGCCGGTGAAGGCCGGATCGACCGTCACTCTGACAGGATCAGCGGTCGCCCCGTGACCGCGGCGCCAATTCTTGGAAGGCCAGTTTCATGGACGATCTGTTGCGTGAGTTCCTGACGGAGACCAGCGAGAGCCTGGATACCGTCGACAATCAATTGGTGCGGTTCGAGCAGGAGCCGAACAACGCCAAGATCCTCGATAACATCTTCCGGCTGGTGCACACGATCAAGGGGACCTGCGGTTTCCTCGGCCTGCCGCGGCTCGAGGCGCTGGCGCATGCCGCCGAGACCCTGATGGGCAAATTCCGCGACGGCATGCCGGTCACCGGCGAGGCCGTGACGCTGATCCTCACCACCATCGACCGCATCAAGGACATCCTGGGACAGCTCGAGGCCAACGAGGCCGAGCCCGAGGGCGAGGACCGCGACCTCATCAGCGAGCTCGAAGCCATGGTCGAGCGCGGCATGGCCGCGATGGCCGCCGGCGAGGCCGCGCCGCCGCTCGCGCCCGCGGCGCCCGAACCGCCGCCCAAGCCGGCGGTGACGCAGGGCTCCTTGATCGACCAGACGCTGGAGCGTCCGCTGCGTCCGGGCGAAGTGTCGCTCGACGAACTGGAGCGCGCCTTCCGCGAGACCGCGATCGAGATGCCGCCCGCCCATGAGAAGGCGCCTGAGCCCAAACCCGCTGCGCCGGCGCCGGCGCCGGTCGCCAAGGCCGGGCCTGCCAAGGCGGAAGCAGAGGCCAAGTCCGAGCCGAAGAAGGCGGCGCGGCCGAAGGCCAATGCCGACGGCGAGGTGCACGAGAACGACAAGGTCGCCAACCAGTCGATCCGCGTCAACGTCGACACGCTCGAACATCTGATGACGATGGTCTCGGAGCTGGTGCTGACGCGCAACCAGCTCCTGGAGATCGCCCGTCGCAACGAGGACACCGAGTTCAAGGTGCCGCTGCAGCGGCTGTCCAACGTCACCGCCGAGCTGCAGGAAGGCGTCATGAAGACGCGCATGCAGCCGATCGGCAATGCCTGGCAGAAGCTGCCGCGCATCGTCCGCGACCTCGCCACCGAACTCGGCAAGCAGATCGAGCTCGAGATGCACGGCGCCGACACCGAGCTCGACCGCCAGGTGCTCGACCTGATCAAGGACCCGCTCACCCACATGGTGCGCAACTCCGCCGATCACGGCCTGGAGACGATGGCCGAGCGCGCCGCGGCCGGTAAGGCCGAGCAGGGCACCATCCGGCTCTCCGCCTATCACGAAGGCGGCCATATCATCATCTGCATCGCCGACAACGGCCGCGGCCTCAACACCGAGCGCATCAAGGCCAAGGCCCTGGCGAACGGCCTCGTCACCGAGGCCGAGCTCGAGAAGATGACGGAAGCGCAGATCCACAAGTTCATCTTCGAACCGGGCTTCTCGACCGCGGCCGCCGTCACCTCGGTCTCGGGCCGCGGCGTCGGCATGGACGTGGTGCGCACCAACATCGACCAGATCGGCGGCACCATCGACATCAAGTCGGTGCTCGGCGAGGGCACCTCGGTCACCATCAAGATCCCGCTGACGCTCGCGATCGTCTCGGCGCTGATCGTGGAAGCCGGCGGCGATCGCTTCGCGATCCCGCAATTGTCGGTCGTCGAGCTGGTGCGAGCGCGCGCCAACTCCGAGCACCGCATCGAGCGCATCAAGGACACCGCGGTCCTGCGCCTGCGCAACAAGCTGCTGCCGCTGATGCATCTGAAGAAGCTCCTGAAGATCGACGACGGCTCGTCGACCGATCCGGAGAACGGCTTCATCGTGGTGACGCAGGTCGGCAACCAGACCTTCGGCATCGTGGTGGACTGCGTGTTCCACACCGAGGAAATCGTGGTCAAGCCGATGTCGACCAAGCTGCGTCACATCGACATGTTCTCGGGCAACACCATCCTGGGCGACGGCGCCGTGATCATGATCATCGATCCGAACGGCATTGCGAAAGCGCTCGGCGCCGCCGGCTCGGCCTCGCAGGCGGTGTCCGACGAGCACGCCGCGCATCACGCCATCGGCGGCGAGCAGCTCACCTCGCTCCTGGTGTTCCGCGCCGGCACGGCGCAGCCCAAGGCGGTGCCGCTGGCGCTGGTCACGCGCCTGGAGGAGATCGCGGCCGACAAGATCGAGATCTCCAACGGCCGCTACATGGTGCAGTACCGCGACCAGCTGATGCCCTTGGTGCAGATGGAAGGCGTGTCGGTGCAGACGTCGGGCTCGCAGCCGATCCTGGTGTTCGCCGACGAGACCCGCGCGATGGGCCTCGTGGTCGACGAGATCATCGACATCGTCGAGGAGCGGCTCAACATCCAGGTCTCCGGCGCCAAGGACGGCATCCTCGGCTCGGCGGTGATCAAGGGCCAGGCGACCGAGGTGATCGACGTCGGCCACTTCCTGCCGATGGCGTTCGCCGACTGGTTCATCCGCAAGGAGATGCACACCGACGCGCAGACGCAGTCGGTGCTGCTGGTCGACGACTCGCCGTTCTTCCGCAACATGCTGGCGCCGGTGCTGAAGTCGGCCGGCTACAAGGTGCGCACCGCGGCCTCGGCGCTCGAGGGCCTGGCCACGCTGCGCTCCGGGCACAGCTTCGACATCGTCGTCACCGACATCGAGATGCCGGAGATGAACGGCTTCGAGTTCACCGAGGCGATCCGCGCCGACCAGAACCTGAACCAGATGCCGGTCATCGCGGTGTCGTCGCTGGTGTCGCCGGCGGCGATCGAGCGCGGCCGCCAGGCGGGTCTCTACGACTACATCGCCAAGTTCGACCGGCCCGGCCTGATCGCGGCGCTGAAGGAACAGATCGAGGAACGGGCCCGCGCCGAAGCCAACCGGCGGGCCGCGTGACAGCAAGCGGACAGGAGTAGCGTGCGATGAGCAGCAAGATCGAAACCACCGAGGGCGCCGCCGTCGAATACGTCACTGCGATGATCGGCGGCCAGCTGTTCGGCCTGCCGATCTCGCGGGTCCAGGACGTGTTCATGCCGGAGCGGGTGACGCGGGTGCCGCTGTCATCGGCGGAGATCGCAGGCGTCCTGAACCTGCGCGGCCGCATCGTGACCGTCGTCGACATGCGGGCGCGGCTCGGCCTTGCCCGCGCCGAGGACGGCAAGCCGCCGATGGCGGTCGGCGTCGATCTGCGCGGCGAGTCCTACGGTCTCCTGATCGACCAGATCGGCGAGGTGCTGCGGCTGCCCGAGGAGGGCCGGGAGGAGAACCCCGTCAATCTCGACCCGCGCATGGCGAAATTCGCCGGCGGCGTGCACCGCCTCGACGGCCAGCTGATGGTCATTCTCGACGTCGATCGCGTGCTCGAACTCCTGCCGAAGGCAGCCATCGCCGCTTAGCCCGTCAACCGTCCCATAGGGGAGACAACAATGAAGAGCTGTCTGGTCGTGGATGACTCCAGCGTCGTGCGCAAGATCGCACGCCGTATCCTGGAGGAGTTGGGCTTCTCCGTCGTCGAGGCGGAGGATGGCGAGCGGGCGCTCGAGATTCTGCACCAAGAGCCTGCCGGACGCCATTCTGCTCGACTGGAACATGCCCGTCATGGACGGCTATGATTTCCTCGGCCGGCTGCGCCGGCTGCCGGGCGGCGAAGGCCCGAAGGTGGTGTTCTGCACCACCGAGAACGACATCGATCATATTTCGCGCGCGCTGAACGCCGGCGCCAACGAATATATCATGAAGCCGTTCGATAAAGAGATTGTCGCCGCCAAATTCCAGGAAGTTGGTCTCATCCAGGCGTTGTCAGCCGAATCCGCCTGATCCCTTCGTCTGCCCAGAAGAGGCCGTCCGTGAACCAGCCTGATTATGAGTTCCTGCGCAAGCTGCTTCGAGACAAGTCCGGTCTCGATCTGTCTTCCGACAAGCAATATCTGATCGAGAGCCGCCTGCTTCCGCTCGCGCGCAAGGCCGGCCTCGCCAGCATCAGCGATCTCGTCCAGAAGCTGAAGGACGGGTCGAGCGCCTTGATCAGCCAGGTCGTCGAAGCGATGACGACCAACGAGACGTTCTTCTTCCGCGACAAGGTCCCGTTCGATCATTTTCGCGACGTGATCATGCCGGAGCTCCTCAAGGCGCGCGCCAACCGCAAGTCGATCCGGATCTCGGTGCGCCGCTTGCTCGACCGGCCAGGAGCCGTATTCGCTGGCGATGTCGCTCAAGGAGATGGGATCTGCGCTCGGTGGATGGCGCATCGAGATCATCGCCACCGATCTCTCCCAGGAGGTGCTCGAGAAATCCAAAGCGGGTCTCTACAGCCAGTTCGAGGTGCAGCGCGGGCTGCCGATCCAGCTTCTGGTCAAATATTTCAAGCAGGCAGGCGAACTCTGGCAGATCAATTCCGACGTGCGCGGCATGGTCCAGCATCGCCAGCTCAACCTGCTGCACGACTTCTCCCAGCTCGGCACGTTCGACGTCGTGTTCTGCCGCAACGTGCTGATCTATTTCGATCAGGACACCAAGATCAACATTTTCGGCCGGCTCGCCAAGTTGATGGAGCCGGACGGCTTCCTCGTTCTCGGTGCCGCGGAGACCGTCGTCGGCCTCACCGACGTGTTCAAGCCGCTTGCGGACCGGCGTGGCCTGTATCGCCCGAGCGGGATCGTTTCCGCGGCGAAGGCGCCGGCTCCGGGAATGCCCAGGATCGCGGCCGCGGGCAACTAGATGTTCCCGCAGCCCAATAGAGCAGGACGCGAAGATGTCTGACGACAACAAAGGTACGGAGCGCGTCACCTTCAGCCGCGGCTACGATGTCTGCATCATGGGCATCGACGGGACCTGGCGCAGGGACTGCCAGCTCAACGCCATCTCGGACAACGACGCGGTGCTGACGGTCGAGGGATCGATCCAGGGATTGAACCTGAAGGAGTTCTTTCTGCTGCTGTCCTCGACGGGGCTCGCCTACCGCCGCTGCGAGCTGGTCCGGGTCAACGGCTCCGAGATGGACATCCAGTTCATCAAGGGAAAGAACAAGAAGAAACGCGGCAACGCTTCCGCCGGCCAGGAAACGACCGTCAACTAGTTCGCCTTGCGGCGGCACGGCGCTTTGCTCGCCCGCCGCTCGGGAAGCGCAAGCGCGCGCAGCGACGAGCAGATGCGCCAGCTCGGAGCCTGCGCAAGTCCTAAGACGGGTGGCCTTTTTTCGGAGAGCCGCTTTACGCTGCCGCAGGGTCGGATGTGTATGACAATGACGGTCAAATTTTCCAGGGACGACCAATGCCGGTCATGAGTTCGGAACTTGCATCCAGCCCGTCGGAGCGCGCCGATGACGGCGAACGGCGCGCGCTGCAGCTCTTGGTCGTCGACGACGACGCCGCGCAGCGGACGCTGATCGCGCTGGCGGCCAAGCAGGCCGGCCACGCCGTGACGGTCGCGGCCACGTGCAGCGATGCGATCTCGCGAGGTGCGCAACAAGCGCTTTGACTGCGTGACGCTCGATCTCCTGCTCGAGGATGGCGACGGGACCGAGGTCCTCAAGGTCATCGCAGATACCCGCTTCGCCGGCTCCGTGATCGTGATCAGCGGCATGGATGCGGCGAAGCGAATTGAGGCCCGGCTGTTCGCGCGCTCGCTCGGGATCGACCTGCAGAGCCTGCCGAAGCCAGTCGATCTGGCGGCGCTGCGCATCTGCCTCGCGAATCTCGGCAAGACTGCGCTCGGCTTGCCCGTGGTTCACATCTGGGGCGGCGTCGCAGCCGAAAGTGTTGCCGCGAAGCATCGGTCCTGACAGAGCTGCATCGGCGCAAGCCGCCGTTCGGAGTGCACAATCCTGTGCAACGTCCAAATCCCGCCGCTCTCTGATCAAAACGAGGGCAAGGCCGGCTGAGGGCTGTACGTCTTGTGTCAAATGCCGTGCAGATTTTCACGGGCAGAACCGTGCACGCGTCTCGCGCCGAGCAGGTCTGTTCGATGTGGTGCACGTGGGCAACGCCGATCCGATCAGAGTTTGATGTCGATCATGACGCTGTCGGCGTTGATGTGTTTTTGCAAGGCAGCATGCTGATCGAGACGACTGCCTTGAGATCGTGTCCAGATCGTGGTCTCGTGAAGGCGATCATCGATCTGCAGCTACTACTTGTGGGTTAGGATCATAAACCGTACAAATACGG
This sequence comes from Bradyrhizobium oligotrophicum, assembly GCA_050641875.1. GTDB lineage: Bacteria > Pseudomonadota > Alphaproteobacteria > Rhizobiales > Xanthobacteraceae > Bradyrhizobium > Bradyrhizobium oligotrophicum_B. Next base: position 1,866,054 of record CP192619.1, on the reverse strand, counting down.
GTGCCCAAAGCACCCGACGAGTATGGTATCATAAGACGCGCTTTCATTGTTTCTTCTCCTTTGCAAGAGCAATCGCCCATGGCTGAGCAAACAACTTCCCGCGGTGAGATTTTTGTCGTCGATGACGACCCAGCCGTGCGCGACACCCTCTCGATGGTCTTGTCGGCAGGTGGGTATGAAGTGATCTGTTTTGCAGACGGCGCCGCGCTCCTGGCGGTGGCGCGGAGCAGGACACCGGCCTGTATCCTGCTCGACGTGCACATCCCCGGAAAGTCCGGTCTCGACATTCTCAGGGAACTGCATGGCGAGGACTATCCGGCTCCGATCTTCATGATCTCGGGCCAGGGCGACATCCCGATGGCCGTGAATGCGATCAAGAACGGGGCGCTCGACTTCATCGAGAAGCCGTTCCGCGGCAGTGAGATCGTGGCCCGTCTGAACGAGGCGATCGGCGCGTTCGCGCGGCGGCAGAAGGAGAATGCCTCGCCGAAGATCGGCTCGCTGCATTTCCCCGGCCGCGAGCCGCTGACGCGGCGCGAGCGCGAGGTCCTGGAACAATTCACGGCGGGGGCCTCGAACAAGGAGGCGGGGCGCACGCTGGGCATCAGCCCGCGCACGATCGAGGATCACCGCGCCAACATCATGAAGAAGCTCGGCGCGCGCAACGCGGCCGATCTGATCCGCATCGTGATGACGGCGTCGCGCGCCAATTGAGCCGAGGGCCGGGCCGCCCGCACGTGGCCTCGCTCTGGAGTAGCGGCAACCGCAAGCGCCAGGCCGTGCTGGTCGGGCCGCATTGGTCAAGCCTCGTTTTCAAGCCTCCGTCGCGGCGAGCGCTTTGCGGATCATCTTGGCGAGCTCGGATTTGCGGTACGGTTTCGGCAACAGAAGAATTCCTTCGTCGAGCCGGCCGTGATGCACTACGGCATTCTCGGTGTAGCCGGAGGTGAACAGGACCCGCTGCGTCGGACGAATTCGCTGGATCTCGGATGCGAGCTGGCGGCCGTTCATCGTCCCCGGCATGATGATGTCGGTAAAGAGCAGATCGAACGGCTCTCCGGCATTGGTGATCGCCAGCGCTTCGGCGGCATTGGCCGCCTCCAGCGTCGCATAGCCCAGCGCATGGAGCTGGGCGAGAACGTAGCCGCGCACGAGCCGGTCGTCCTCCACCACCAGGATCGTCTCCTGGCCGCCCTGGATCGCCGGCGCGGGGCCCGATGGCTGCGTGATCGCTTCTTCGCTGCCCGGCGGCAGATACATCCGGATCGTGGTGCCGTGGCCCTCTTCGCTGTAGATCCTGATGTGGCCGGCCGATTGCTTCACGAAGCCGTACACCATCGACAATCCGAGCCCCGTCCCCTTGCCCGGTCCCTTCGAGGTGAAGAACGGATTGAACACCTTGTCGATGATGGCGGCGGGAATGCCGCTGCCGCTGTCGCTCACCGCGATCATCGCGTAGCGGCCGGGCCGCACGTCGTCGTAGAGACTTGCGTAGTTCTCGTCGAGGTCGGTCCAGCCGGTCTCCAGGATGAGCTTGCCGCCATTCAGCATCGCGTCGCGTGCATTGAGCGCGAGGTTGATGACCGCCGTGGCGAGCTGGTTCGGATCGACATGCGCCACGCAGGTCTCGTCCTGGAAGACGGACTCGATCTCGATCTGTTCTCCGAGCGTCGGCCGCAGCAGCTTGGCCGTGTCGATCATCAGCGTGTTGACATCGACCTCGCGCGGCTGCAGCGGCTGCCGGCGCGCAAAGGCGAGCAGATGCTGGGCGAGATCGGCCCCGCGCGCGGCGGCCTCGTCGATCATCCGGGTGATCGCGGCGAGCTGCGGCTCCTTGGCCACGGCCGCGGCGAGAATCTCGATCGTGCCGGTGATCACGGTGAGGATGTTGTTGAAGTCGTGTGCGATGCCGCCGGTGAGCTGGCCGATCGCCTCCATCTTCTCGGACTGGCGGATCCGCTCCTCGGTCGCGATCTTGTCGGTGAGGTCGCGGAAGAAGCCGTTCAGCACGAAGCCGTTGCGGGTCTTCAGCGCGGTCACGCTGAGCTCGGCCTTGAACTCGCGGCCATCGCGCCGCTTCACCATGACCTCGCGCCGGCGGCCGCCGCCGAGCGCGCTCGCTTGCCCGGTCATCAGGATGCGGCCGAACGCGGCACGCAGCTCCTCGCCGTCGTCGCCGACCGTGATCACGTCGAACACGTCCTTGCCGAGGATCTCGGCGCGCGACCAGCCGAAGATCTTCTCCGCCTGCGAGTTCCAGTTGAGAATGGCGCCCTTGTCGTCGACCTGGACGAAGGCATCGAGCGCCGTCTCGACGATGTTGCGGGCGAGCCGTTCGCTCTCCCGCAGCGTCTCCTGCGCCAGCCGGCTCTCGGTCATGTCGCGCCCGATGAAGAAGTGGCGCTGCACCGGCTCCGACCAGTTCGAGGTCCAGGACAACGTCACGACGCGCCCGTCCTTGTGGATGTAGCGGCCGTCGATGGTGCGGGCGTGCTGGCCGTTTCGCGACGCCCGAAGCTCCTCGCGGCTCTTGAACAGGTCGTCGGGATGAATGAAATCCGCCCCGCTGCGGCCGATCATCTCGGCCGGCGTATAGCCGAGGATCGCTTCCACGCTCGGCGAGACCTGCACCAGGATGCCCTTGCGGTCGGTGATGAGGATCAGGTCCTGCGAGCTCTCGAAGATGCGCCGCCGCTCCTCGGTCTGCTGGCGCAAAGCCAGCTCGGTCCGGCGGCTCTCGGTGACGTCGCGCGCGATCTTGGAGGCGCCGACGATCTGGCCCGTCGGTGATTTGATCGGCGAGACGCTGAGCGAGACCTGGACCAGCTCACCGTCCTTGCGGATGCGCACCGTCTCGAAATGCTGGATCCGCTCGCCGCGGGCCATGCGCACCAGGATGTCCTGGGCCTCGGCCATGCGCTCGGGCGGCACGAGGAAATCCGCAAGGCGGCCCACGGCCTCCTCGGCGGAGTAGCCCAGCATGGCCTCGGCTGCCGGATTCCAGGCGGTGATGGTGCCGTCCAGCGACAGCGTCACGATCGCGTCGTTCGACGATTCCACAGCGGCACTGTAGAGCCGTTCGCGGGCGGCGAAATGGTCGCGCGCCGCTTCGGTCAGGTAATGCTCCTGGACCTCGCGCTCGAGCTCGGCGGTCTTGGTGCGAACCTCGTCCACGCACGCGGGCAAAGGCGCGCGCCAGCACGCCGGTCTCGCCGACCGCCTCGAGCGGGATATTCACCGCCTCGCCGCGCCCCACGCCCTCGACGGCCTGGGTCAGTTGGTTGATCGGCCGCGTCAGCGAGCGCGCGACCACGAAGGCGAGCGCGGCCGCACACAGCATCGCGATCAGGCCGACCTCGATCGCCGTCTTGCGGATGGCGAGCGCAGGCGCCATGAAGGCGGTGTTCGGGATCGTCTCGATGACCGCCACCCATTCCTGTCCCGCGAGCAGCGACGGCGCGAAGGCGACACCGCCGGGACGATTGGCCTCGTCGTGCAGGATCCGCGCGAAGCCCTCGGCACTGCCGGTCGCGCCTGCGAGCGTCGGAAAATCGTCCTGCCATCGCGTCGATCGGCCGCGTTTCGAGGCGAATTCCCGGTCTGATTCGGGATGGAAGAGATAGTCGCCGCGGGCGTTCACGACGTAGAGCTGCGCGCCCGGGCGGGCCGCCGTGCGCAGATGCGCGAACACCGGGCGCATGTCGAGATCGACCATCAGGATCGCGAACGGCTTGCCGTCCGCTCTGAACACCGGCGTGCCGACGCACAGCATCGGCACGCCTGTCCTGGGGTCCGTCGTGTTGCCGTCGAGAATGATCGGCGAGAGCCGGATGCCGCCGGGCGGCAGGCTCAGCGTCTCCTTGATGTAGTTGCGCTCGCCGCGCGTGATCAGCTCGTTCTCCGGAACGATCCGCACCGTGTTGCCCGGCCCGAGCCGGTCGACCCGGATCAGCTCGCGATAATTGTTCCCGATTCCGACCAGACGGATCATCGCGTAGGTCTGCTTCGCCTGCAGCTCGGCGAAGTAGCGCGTTGCGACCCGCTCGCGCCACGACTGCGCCGGCAGCCCCTCGCGGGGATCGGGAGTCCCCGTCTGCAGCGTGCGTATCAACGTTGCCAGATTTGGCGAGGCGCGATAGCCGTTGATGTCGTTCCGGGCGCTGCCGACATAGTTTTCGAGCTCGGTTGCCATCAGGCGCGAATGCGACTCGATCTCGATCGAGCGCGCGCGGCAACAGCGCCCGCTCGAGGCTGCGATAGCCGAGCCAGCCGACGGCGAACACCGCGATCGCGACCAGCAGGATCATCGCGATCGCCAGCCGCGTCGTCAGCGTGAGGCGGCGGCCAAGCCGCGGAGCCTCGCTCGCGTGCGGCGCGCCGCTCAGCAGGGGCTGTTCGGTTCGGCTGTCAGGATTTCGGAACAGCATCGTGGCCTGGCCGGGGTCGAGTCGCCCGATCGCCTGCCGATGCCAGGCATTCGGAAACCATCGTCAGGAGGGCTGCCGGTTTGAACGGCTTGGGCAATGCGGAAACCGCTCCCAATCTGGTGGCCATGGTAAGATAGTCGGGCTCGGTCACCGAGGTCGGGGTGTGGGAACGTCCCGAGGTCATGATGATCGGAACGCCCGGCGTGTGCTTGAGGATCATGCGCATCGCCTCCAGCCCGTCCATGCCCGGCATGAAGATGTCCAGGATCACCAGGTCAAAGCTCTCGCTTTTGAAGCGGACGAGCGCCTTCTGGCCGTCGCTGGCGATGCCGACGACGTGACCGGCCCGTTCGAGCACGCGCTGAATTGTCAGCTGCATGAGCGGATCGTCGTCCACGACCAGAATCTTCGCCACGCTCCGCGTCTCCCGATTGGCTGGCAGCAAGACCAACGGTCAGTTGTAAGGTTTTGCCCAATTCGCGGCGCGCCGCAAGCGCTTCGCCGCGCAAGTCACATGCAGGATGGGACGCGGGCAGATCTCCGATGCGCCCGAACGGGCATTGGGGCCGGCGTTTGGCTCACTTTACGTCGCGCGAGTGCGGCGGGTGCTCGAAAGAGGTCGTTGCCCGCATTTGAGGCACTCGCGCCGTAGTTGTACGGCCGGGGCGCTTCACAATCGATTAATCCGGTCAATGGAAAAGTTACCAGGCTCCCGCCTTGCTCGGAAGGGGCCTCCGCGCGCGATTATTCAACTTTTGAGCACATATTGGAATGGTTGCGATCTAAGGTATGCGGACTGCGAGGGGGACGCGGAGCGGGAGGCGGAACGACGTTGCCGACTTCGGCGCGACGCGAAGAGGTGTTGCATGAGCTGGCTGTCCGGTCACGACGTCGGACGGTCTGGGAGTATCGGGGGATTGGATGTTTGGCGTCATTTCAAATATGAAGATTCAGAGCCGGCTGCTCTCCGGATTTGGTCTGCTGTGCATGCTGCTGGCCTGCGCCGTCGGCTACTCGGCCTACGCCGTTTCGGACGTCTCGCTGCATTTTCGCAAGATCGTCGAGCTGAGGTCGCCCGTTGCCATCGCCAGCACGCAGCTGGTCGCAGATCTCCATGCTACGCTCGCCGCGTTGCGCGGCTATCTGCTCACGGGCGATCCCGACATGAAGCAGCGGCGGGCGCGGCTTTGGAACGAGTTTGACAAGTCGATCCTTGAGTTCGATCGTCTGGCCGCCGGATTCCGGACCGCCGAGAACCGCGCTTTGTGGGAGGAAGCCAAGCCGCTGCTCGCGGAGTTCCGGGCCGCCCAGGACAAGGCCGAGGCCGTCGCCTTCACGGCTGATGCGTACCCGGCGACGAAGCTGCTCGGGGCCGAAGCCTCGCCGCTGATTGTGACGATGTTCGCCGAAATCACAAAGATGATCGACGAGGAGAACGGGCTAGAGGCGACACCCGAGCGGAAGCGTCTCTTGAAGACGATGGCCGACGTGCGCGGCAATCTCGCTGCAGCAGGCTCGCAGCTCCGCCTCTATGTCGCATCGGGCGATCCTGCCGATCGCGACAAGTTTGCTGGCCCCTATACCAATTACAAGAATGCGGTGGCGGCCATCGCCGGCCAAGCCAGCCTGCTGACCCCGTCACAAAAGACTGCCTTCGACAAGATCACCAAGGCGAGCGAGGCGTTCGCGCCCCTGCCGGACAAGATCTTCGCGATCCGCCATTCGCCGCAGTGGAACGCGGCCGTGCTCCTGCTGGCGACGGAGGCCGCACCGCGGGCCAACAAGCTTCTCGATCTGCTGGATGGCAAGATCCGCGCCGATGGAACGATTCATGGCGGCCTGAAGACCAACCAGCAGGACGTGCTGGTCAAGGACTCGGCTGACGTCGCGGCGCGGATCGAAGGGCTGCTGTTCGCCGAATGGGCTTTGCTTGCGCTCGGGCTGGTGCTGGGGCTGTCCATTGCGATCGCGGTTGCGCGCTCGATCACGAAGCCGATCCGGGAGCTCGTGGCCGACTCTGCGCTGTTGTCCGATGGCGATACGACGGTCGCTTTCAACACCGCCGATCGTGCCGACGAGATCGGCGAGGTCTCGAAGGCCGTGGCGAAATTCCGGGACAACGTCATCGCCCAACAGCAGGCTTCGGCCAACTACGTGCGCGAGTCCGAGGCGCGCGAGGCGATGAACCGCAATATGGAATTGGCGGTGGAAGCGTTCCGCGCCAAATCGACCGAGCTGTTGTCCGAGGTCGACGACAATGTCGGCGTGATGCGGGACACCGCCGAGTCCCTGACGGGTATCGCGGGCCACGCTACGGAACAGGCCGCTTCCGCCGCCGGTGCGTCCGAGAAGACCGCCGTCAACGTGCAGACGGTTGCCTCGGCTGCGGAGCAGCTCGCCTCGTCGATCGTGGAGATCGGGCGCCAGATCGAGTTGTCCAATTCGACCGTGCGCAACGCCAATGCGACCACCGCCCGGTCGGAGGCCGAAATCGAGGGGCTCGCGCAGGCGGCGCAGAGCATATCGACCGTGGTCGACCTGATCCAGGCGATCGCCGCGCAGACCAATCTTCTGGCGCTCAATGCCACCATCGAGGCCGCGCGTGCTGGCGAGGCCGGCCGCGGCTTCGCCGTGGTGGCGCAGGAGGTGAAGTCGCTGGCCGAACAGACGGCCAAGGCGACCCAGGAGATCAGTCAGCACGTGCAGGGCATTCAGAGCTCGACCAGCAACGCGGTCGCCTCGGTCAAGGAAGTGTCGACGGCGATGCGCCAGATGGCCGACGTGACCACCGCCATCGCCAGCGCGGTGGAGGAGCAGGGCGCGGCGACGCGGGAGATCTCGCACAACGTCCAGATGGCGGCATCGGGGAGCAAGACATTGGCCTCCAACATCTCCACCGTGAGTGCGGCCATCGAGGAAACGAGCCAGTCGGCGGACAGTGTCCGCAGCGCGTCCGACAACGTCTCGCGCGTGGCCGAGAACCTCGCCGCCGAGGTGCAGGAGTTCTTCATCCGGCTGCGCCAAGGTGCGCTCGACCGGCGTGTCGCGGACGATCCGAACTACCGTGGTCCGGAACGCCGCGCCAGCCGAAGCGCCGGACCGAAGCGCCACCAGGCGGCGTGACGGGAGCGCGGAGCTCTCCGAGACCTAACCGCTGAGATAGTCCGGCCAGCGGCCGCGGATGGTCGCGAGGTCGCTCAGCGTGCCGGTCAGATGCTCGCGCAGATGCGTCTGCGCGTCGTCCGGCCGGCCCGCGGCGATCGCGTCGACGATCTGCTTGTGGTGGCGCAGGATCGTCTGCGCCTTGCCGGGCGAGGGCAGGTGCAGCCGGCGCAGCCGGTCGATGTGACCGCTACGGCTGCGCACCAGGGTCCACAGCTCGTGCTTGTCCGCGGCGGTGTAGAGCCGCTCGTGGAATGCGTTGTCGGCCAGCATGAAGGAGGCGAGATCCCCGTCTTTCGCAAAGCGCCTCTGCCGCGTGACCAGGGCGTTCAACTCATCCGCAAGCGCGCGCGTGGGCTGCAGTGCGAGCAGGCGCACGATCTCCAGCTCGAGCGCCTGACGCAGGAACTGGGCCTGCTGCGCCCGCGTCACGTCGATGCGGCTGACCAGCGTCGCATGCTGCGGGAAGATTTCGACCAGCCCCTCTTCGGCCAGCCGCATCAGCGCGTCCCGGATCGGCGTCGAGCTGAGCCCGAATTCGGATTGCAGCGCGACACGCGATAGCGGTGCTCCCGGCGGCAGCACCAGCGCGATGATCTGGTCGCGGAGCCGTTCGAACACCTGCGGCGCCGCGCGGCGGCTCGGATCGAGCCGTTCCGGCAAGCTGGCAACAGGGTGCGGCGCGGACAAGGAGGTCATGGGGTCCGATCGAGGACGTTGATGTCGCAGCGCGAAAGAGGGTGCTTGTCAGAGATGCACTAATGCATTAGTGCATCTGTTGACCGGCCGTCAAGAAGGAGCCGGCACGCGAGGAGGGATGTCCCATGTTTGAGAAGTTCGGGCGCTCGGCCACACGAGCCGCAGGCTTGCTGGCCGCCATGCTGTTGACTGCGAGTTGGAGCGTCACGGCGCAGGCCCAGCAGAAGACCGAGGTCTCGCTGTCGCGCCAGCCCGGCATTTTCTACATGCCGAGCCACATCATGGAGAAGAACAAGCTGATCGAGAAGCACGCCGCGGCGCTCGGCGTGCCCGGCGTCACCACCAAATGGCTGACCTTCTCCGGCGGCGGCGCGCAGACCGATGCGCTGCTGTCGGGCAGCGTCGACATCCTCAACACCGGCACCGGCAATCTGCTGCTGCTGTGGGATCGTACCCGCGGCGGCGTGAAGGGCATCGTCGCCACCTCGGCGCAGCCGATGACCCTGATCAGCCGCGATCCCAACATCAAGTCGATCAAGGACTTCGGCCCCAGTGACAAGATCGCGGTGCCGACCGTGAAGGTCTCGACCCAGGCCATCGTGCTGCAGATCGCGGCCGCCGAGGCGTTCGGCGCCGATCAGTGGAACAAGCTCGACGCCAACACCGTGCAGCTCGGTCACCCCGACGCCTATACAGCGCTGTCGAACCCGCAGCACGAGGTGCACAATCATTTCTCGATCCCGCCCTACACGTTCCTCGAATTGAAGAACGTGCCCGGCGCGCATGTCGTGATGAATTCGCCCGACGTCATGGGCGGACCGCTGAGCCAGGCGCAGTTCTTCACCACGACGAAGTTCGCCGACGCCAATCCGAAGATCATCCAGGCGGTGCGCGATGCCACCAAGGAAGCGCAGGACCTGATCCGCAGCGATACCAGGACGGCGGTCGAGATCTACAAGGAGATCACCGGCGACAAGACCCCGGTCGAGGACCTGCTCGCCTGGCTCAAGGAGCCCGGCATGATGGAATGGAATCTGGAGCCGCAGGGCACCATGAAGTTCGCGGCCCATCTCGCCAAGATCGGCACCATCAAGACGCAGCCCAAGGCCTGGACCGACTATTATCTGCCGGTCGCGCATGATCTGAAGGGCAACTGATGTCCGCGCTGCTCGACGTCGATGGCGTCACCCTGCGCTACAAGACCTCCAGCGCCGTCATCACCGCGACGGAGCGGGTCGGCTTCTCCGTCGACCGCTCCGATCGCTTCGTGCTGCTGGGACCGTCCGGTTGCGGCAAGTCGACCCTGCTGAAGGCGGTCGGTGGCTACATCAAGCCGAGCGAGGGCCGGATGCGCATCAACGGCCGCGAGATCACCGGTCCTGGCGCCGACCGCATGATGATCTTCCAGGAGTTCGACCAGCTGCTGCCTTGGAAGACCGTGCTCGCCAACGTCATGTTCCCGCTGCTGACGGCGCGGCGCATGCCGCGCAAGGAGGCCGAGAGCCGCGCCCGCACCTATATCGAGAAGGTCGGGCTGACGCGCGTCGTCGACGCCTATCCGCACACGCTGTCCGGGGGCATGAAGCAGCGCGTGGCGATCGCCAGGGGCATGGCGATGGAGCCGGACATTCTCCTGATGGACGAGCCGTTCGCGGCGCTCGACGCGCTGACGCGGCGCACCTGCCAGGACGAGCTGCTGCAGTTGTGGAACGAGACGAAGTTCACCGTCTTGTTCGTGACGCATTCGATCGCCGAGGCCATCAAGATCGGCAACCGCATTCTGCTGCTGTCGCCGCATCCCGGCCGCGTCAAGGCCGAGGTGGTCGACGTCGACAAGGTCTCGGCCGAGGACGGCAGCGCGGCGCGCCTGGAGAAGCAGATCCATGATCTCTTGTTCTCCGAACCTGCAACGACGCATTGAGGACGGCGCCCATGGCTGAAGCCAAGATCATCCTGCGCGATACCTCGGCCGCGAGCGCCGCGCCTGCAGAAGTCGCGCGCAAGCTCGGCGTGCTCGAGCTGCTGTGGAACGACGGCTTCGTGCGCAAGAGCCTGATCATTGTCCTGCTCGCCGCGGTCTGGCAGGCCTATGGCAGCTATCTCGACAATCCCCTGCTGTTCCCGACCTTCTCCGACACCATCGCGGCGCTGTGGGAGAAGGTCCGCGACGGCACCATCCCGATGCGCGTCGGGACCTCGCTGAAGGTGCTGTTCATGGGCTATGCCGCCGGCATCGTTCTCGCGGCGATCCTGACGGTGCTCGCGATCTCGACCCGCATCGGCACCGATTTCCTCGAGACGATCACGGCGATGTTCAATCCCTTGCCGGCAATCGCGCTGCTGCCGCTGGCGCTGATCTGGTTCGGGCTCGGCAGCGGCAGCCTCGTGTTCGTGCTGATCCATTCGGTGCTATGGCCGGTCGCGCTCAACACCCATTCCGGCTTCAAGAGCGTCTCCAACACGCTGCGCATGGTCGGCCGCAACTACGGCCTCTCCGGCTTCTCCTACGTGATCCGCATCCTGATTCCGGCCGCGTTCGGCGCGATCCTCACCGGCCTGAAGATCGGCTGGGCCTTCGCCTGGCGCACCTTGATCGCGGCCGAGCTGGTGTTCGGCGTCTCCTCGGGGCAGGGTGGCCTCGGCTGGTTCATCTTCGAGAACCGCAACCTGCTCGAGATCCCCGCGGTGTTCGCCGGCCTGCTGACCGTCATCCTGATCGGCCTCGTGGTCGAGAACCTGATCTTCCGGACCATCGAGCGCAAGACCGTGCTGACCTGGGGCACCCAATCATGACCGACCGCAAGCAACCCAATCAGCTGCGCAGCGCGCGCTGGTTCGCCCCCGACGATCTCCGCTCCTTCGGCCATCGCTCGCGCGTGATGCAGATGGGCTATGCCCAGGAGGAATGGAAGGGCCGCCCGGTCATCGCCATCATCAACACCTGGTCGGATGCGCAGCCCTGCCACATGCACTTCAAGCAGCGCGTCGACGACGTCAAGCGCGGCGTGCTGGCGGCCGGCGGCTTCCCGATCGAGCTGCCGGCGCTGTCGCTGTCGGAGTCGCTGTTGAAGCCGACCACGATGCTCTATCGCAACATGCTGGCGATGGACGTCGAGGAGCTGCTGCGCGGCCATCCCGTCGATGGCGTCGTGCTGATGGGCGGCTGTGACAAGACCACGCCGGCGCTGCTGCTCGGCGCCACCAGCATGAACTTGCCGGCGATCTATCTCCCGGCCGGACCGATGCTACGCGGCAATTGGAAGGGCAAGACGCTCGGCTCCGGGTCCGACGCCTGGAAATACTGGGACGAGCGCCGCGCCGGCAAGCTGTCCGATGCCGATTGGAACGCGATGGAGGCGGGCATCGCCCGCAGTCACGGCACCTGCATGACCATGGGTACGGCCTCGACCATGACCGCGATCGCGGAAGCGATCGGCATGACCTTGCCGGGCGCCTCGTCGATTCCGGCTGCCGATGCCGAGCACATCCGCATGAGCTCGGAATGCGGCCGCCGCATCGTCGAGATGGTGTGGGAGGATCTGACGCCATCGAAGATCCAGACCCACGCAGCGTTCGAGAATGCGATTGCGGTCGCCATGGCGATGGGCTGCTCGACCAACGCCATCATCCATGTGATCGCGCAGGCGCGCCGCGCCGGCGCCGATATCGGCCTCGATGATTTCGAGGCGGCCAGCCGCAAGGTGCCGGTGCTCGCCAATGTCCGGCCGAGCGGCGATGCCTATCTGATGGAGGATTTCTACTACGCCGGCGGACTGCCGGGCCTTATGAGCCGGATGAAGGAGCATCTCCATCTCGACTGCCTCACCGTCAACGGCCGTACGCTCGGCGACAACATCGCCGGCGCCGGCGTCTACAATGACGACGTCATCCGTCCGCAATCCAACCCGATCTACCGCGAGGGCGCGCTCGCCGTGCTCAAGGGCAACCTTGCGCCGGACGGCTGTGTCATCAAGCCCTCTGCCTGCGATCCACGCTTCCTCAGGCATACCGGCCCGGCGCTGGTGTTCGACGACTATCCCTCGATGAAGAAGGCGATCGACGATCCCGATCTCGACGTCACCGCCGACCATGTGCTGATCCTGCGCAATGCCGGGCCACAGGGCGGGCCGGGGATGCCGGAATGGGGCATGCTGCCGATCCCGACCAAGCTGGTGCGCGAGGGCGTGCGCGATATGGTCCGGCTGTCCGACGCGCGCATGAGCGGGACGTCCTACGGCGCCTGCATCCTGCACGTCGCGCCGGAAGCCTATGTCGGCGGCCCGCTGGCGCTGGTGCGCAATGGCGACCGCATCACGCTCGACGTCGCCGCGCGCACCATCAATCTCGACGTGCCCGAGGACGAGCTGGCGCGCCGCCGTGCCGCCTGGACACCGCCGGCGCCGCGCTTCGAGCGCGGCTATGGCTGGATGTTCGCCCGCCACATCAGGCAGGCCAATGACGGCTGCGACTTCGACTTCCTCGAGACGGATTTCGGCGCGCCGGTGGGAGAGCCTGCGATTTATTAGTTCAACTGTCGTTCCGGGGCAGGCGAAGCCTGAACCCGGAACCTCGAGATTTGCAGTCGAGATATCACCCCGACCGCGGTGCGCTCCCTCCCCCTTGTGGGGGAGGGCTGGGGAGGGGGTAGCCCCAAGCGACACCTTCTCTGTTGACCCCCACCCCCAACCCCTCCCCGCAAGGGGGAGGGGAGTGCAGCGAGCAAGACCAAGACATGACCCGACTCAGCACCGCCACCCGCAACAAGCTCAAGACCGTCTCGACTGCGACCGTCGCGACCGCGCTGTTCAAGCGCGGCCTGCGCATCCAGTGCATCCAGAACGTCCATCCGCTCAGCCCGGCGCAGCCGACCATGGTCGGCGAGGCGTTCACCCTGCGCTATATCCCGGCGCGCGAGGACCTCAACACGATCGACGTCTTCCGCGACCGCGGCCATCCGCAGCGCAAGGCCGTCGAGGAGTGTCCGCCCGGCGCGGTGCTGGTGATGGACAGCCGCAAGGACGCGCGCGCCGCCTCGGCCGGCGCGATCCTGGTCAGCCGCCTGCAGCAGCGCGGCGTCGCCGGTGTCGTCACCGACGGCGGCTTCCGTGACGCCGCCGACATTGCCAGGCTCGGCATCCCCGCCTTCCATCAGCGCCCGAGTGCGCCGACCAATCTCACCTTGCATCATGCGATCGAGATCAACGGCCCGATCGCCTGCGGCGACGCGCCGGTGTTTCCGGGCGACGTCATTCTCGGCGATTCCGACGGCGTCATCGTCATCCCCGCTGATATCGCCGACGAGATCGCGGACGAGACGTTCGAGATGACCGCGTTCGAAGACTTCGTCGCCGAGCAGGTCGCCCAGGGCCGCTCCATCCTCGGCCTCTACCCCGCGACAGACCCGCAGACGCCCGCCGACTTCGCGGCGTGGCGGGCGAAGAATAACAGGTAGCCGCTCCAAATCCCGCCGTCGTCCCGGCCTTGAGCCGGGACCCATAGCCACAGGGCGGTGTGATTTCGAAGACAGTACCTCCAGCCTGCCCGATAACTAACAGCGGTGGCTATGGGTCCCGGCGTCCGCCGGGACAACACCGGTTGGTCAGGCAAGTGTTGCCTCAGATCGGATTGCGGCAAGCGGCCGCCGCTCACACCGTCCGATCCGCCAGCCCCACCGCCCACAGTGCGAACGCATAGACGATCGCGACTTCATCCAATCGGTTGAAGCGGCCGGAGGCGCCGCCGTGGCCGGCGCCCATGTTGGTGCGCAGGAGGACCGGCCCGCCACCGGTCATCGTCGCGCGCAGCCGTGCGATCCACTTCGCCGGTTCCCAATAGGTGACGCGCGGGTCGGTCAGCCCGGCCATCGCCAGGATCGCGGGATATGCCTTGGCCGCGACGTTGTCATACGGCGAGTAGGACAGGATGGTGCGGAAATCCGTGTCGCTCTCGATCGGGTTGCCCCATTCGGGCCATTCCGGCGGCGTCAGCGGCAGGGTGTCGTCGAGCATCGTATTGAGCACGTCGACGAACGGCACCTCCGCGACGATGCCGGCGAACAGTTCGCCGGCGCGGTTGGCGACCGCGCCCATCAGCATGCCGCCGGCGCTGCCGCCATGGCCGACGATGCGCTTGGCGCTGGTATAGTTGGCCGCGATCAGCGCGCGGGCGCAGGCGGCGAAATCGTCAAAGCTGTTGGTCTTCTTCTCGCGCTTGCCGTCGAGGTACCAGCCCCAGCCCTTGTCGGTGCCGCCGCGGATATGCGCGATGGCGTAGACGAAGCCGCGGTCGACCAGCGACAGCCGGTTGGTGCTGAAAGACGCTGGCATCGCATGGCCGTAGGAGCCGTAGCCGTAGAGCAGCAGCGGCGCTGCCCCGTCGGCCTTGAAGTCGCGCCGGTGCAGCAGCGACACCGGAACCTCGGCGCCGTCATCGGCCTTGGCCATGATGCGCGTGGTGACGTAGTCGGCCGGATTGTGCCCGGACGGGATCTCCTGGCGCTTGCGCAAGGTTTTCGCGCGCGTCACCATGTCGTAGTCCCACACCTCCGACGGCGTCGTCATCGACGAATAGGCAAAGCGCAGGTTGGTGGTGTCGAACTCGTAGGAGCCCATCGCATCCAGCGAATAGGCGCCCTCGTCGAAGGCGATCGCGTGCTCCTCGCCGGATTTGAGGTCGCGGATGACGATCGACGGCAGCGCGTTGGCGCGTTCCAGCCGCACCAGGTGCCCGGTGTAGAGATCGTGGTCGAGCACGTAGATGCCGGCGCGATGCGGGATGAGGTCGCGCCAGTTGGCGCGCTCAGGCGCAGACAGCGGCGCGGTGACGATCTTGAAGTCGATCGCGTCGTCGGCATTGGTCAGGATGAACAGCTCATCGCCGCGGTCGGCGATCGAATATTGCACGCCGGTCTCGCGCGCGGCCACCAGCCGCGGCGGCGTTTCGGGATGATCGAGATCGATCAGCCGCTGCTCGGACGTCTCGTGATCGCCGCCGGCGATGACGCAGAACCGGCCCGAGGTCGACTCGTGCACGTGGGTGAACCAGCCGGTGTCCTTCTCCTCGTACACCAGCACGTCGTCCGACTGCTTGGTGCCGAGCTTATGACGCCACACCTGCATCGGGCGGTGATTGTCGTCGAGCCTGACGTAGAAGAAGCTCTTGCAGTCGCGCGACCACACCACGCCGCCGTCGGTTTCCTCGACGACGTCGTCGAGGTCATCGCCGCTGTCCCAGTCGCGGACGCGGATGGTGAAATATTCCGAGCCCTTGGTGTCGGCGCTCCAGGCGACGCGCTTGTGGTCATGCGAATGCCGGCTGCCGCCGAACTTGAAATAGTCGTGGCCGCGCGCCAGCGCATCGCCGTCGAGCCCGATCGTCTCGGCGCCGCCGTGGCGCGGCGTGCGGCAGAACAGCTCGTGCTGGCCGCCCTCGCGGTACTTGCGGAAATAGGCGTAGGGCCCGTCCGGCGATGGGACCGAGGAATCGTCCTCCTTGATGCGGCCGCGCATCTCCGCGACGAGTTTCTTCTGCAGCGGCGCGGTATGGCCGAGCACGCCCTCGGCGTAGGCGTTCTCGGCTTCGAGATAGGTGCGGATATCGGCGTCGAGCAGTGTGGGATCGTGCAGCACCTCCTGCCAGCGCGCGTCTTTCAGCCACGCATAGTCGTCGCTGACGGTGATGCCGTGACGGGTGAAGCTGTGCGGGCGGCGCGGCGCCACCGGCGCCTTGGTGCTGCTGTCGGTCATGTCGTCCTTTACGGGGTCACGCTCTCGCCGAGCCATTGGATCGCGGCATCGAGGCCGCCGCGGCCGTGCGGGATATTCAACGCCACCAGCGCCATTTCGATCACACCGAGCGTGCCCAGCACCATCGGTGCGTTGACATGGCCCATATGGGCGATGCGGAAGGCCTGGCCCTGCAAATCGCCGATGCCGGTGCCGAGCACGACGCCGCACTGTTCCTTGCAGTAGGTCTGCAGCACCGCCGGATCATGGCCGCCGCCGACCAGCACGGTGGTCACGGTGTTGGAGCGCTCGGCTGGTTCGGCAATATTGAAGCCGATCACCTGGCCCTCGCTCCACTTCGCCACCGCGCGTCGCACGGCCTCAGCGAGCAATTGATGCCGGCGGAACGCATGCGGCAGCCCTTCCGCGAACAGCATGTCCATGGCCTGGCGCAGTGCGAACAGCAGATGCACCGGCGCGGTGCCGCCATATTTGCGATAGTGCTCGGTGCCTTCGCGCTCGCTCCAGTCCCAATAGGGCGTGCGCATGTTGGCGCGCTTGTGCGCCTCGAGCGCGCGGCCATTGGCCGCGACGAAGCCGAGACCGGGCGGCGTCATCAGGCCCTTCTGCGAGCCGGACATCGCGACGTCGATGCCCCAGGCATCCATCTCGAACGGCATGCAGCCGAGCGAAGCCACGGTGTCGACCATGTAGAGCGCCGGGTGCCCTGCGGCCTTGATGGCCCGGCCGATCGCCTCGACGTCGTTGACGACGCCGGACGCCGTATCGATCTGCGCCACCACGATCGCCTTGATCGTGTGCTCCTTGTCGGCGCGCAGCCGCGCCTCGACCTCGGCCGGCCGCACCGCGCGGCGCCAGTCGCCACGGAGCACCTCGACCTCGGCGCCCATCGCGCGTGCCGCATTGCCCCAGCCGATCGCGAAGCGGCCGCTCTCCAGCACCAGCACCTTGTCGCCGCGCGCCAGCACGTTGGAGAGCACTGCTTCCCAGGCGCCGTGACCGTTGGCGATGTAGATGTAGGTCTTGCCCTTGGTCGCGAACAGCCGGCCGAGGTCGGACATGATGCCGTCGGTCAGCTCGACCATCTGCTTGGAGTAGATGTCGAGCGCGGGGCGGTGCATCGCCTGCAGCACCTCGTCGGGCATCGTGGTGGGTCCCGGGATGGCCAGAAACTCCCGGCCCGCGCGAACGGTCATTGTCAGTGTCCTCGGCGATGTGGTTTGGCGGTTGAGGGTGGTGACGGGCTCTCGCACACGGCCGGCCCAGCGCCGTTTTACGTGGCGGCGCCGCATAAGAAAAGCCGGAGAACCCGGGGGGCTGGCATGCCCCGGCGGGCCGGCGCGGCAGGGCTCAGCGCCGGGTCTCGCGGCAGCCGGCGGCCTCGGCCTCCTCGACCGAGCAGAACCAGCGCGTGCCCTTGGCAACGTGCATCTTGATCTGCGCGTACCAGCGGCTCTTCGGCGTGTGATAGATGCACTCGCCGGCGCCGTTGACATTGCCCTTGATGGTGCAGTCCGGCGAGGGCGCCACCGGGCCCGAAGCCGAGGCGAGCAGGATTTTGCGCGCGCCCTCCGGCGGCTTGGTGGCGCCGAGGATCGCAGTCTTCTTGTTGCGCACGCGCCAGTCCCACGGCGCGATGAACGCGCCCTGCCACATGCCGGCCTTGGCCGTGCGCGCCTCCGCCTCGTCCGGCTCGTAGTCATGCGAGAGGGTGCGATAGGCCAGCGCCCAGCCGCTGCGCACCAGCCATTTCTGGATGTCCTCGCCGTCGACGTCGCAGCGCGCCACCTGGCGCCCGCGGCGATCGATCGAACGTGGATGACAGGTCCAGCTCTTGCCGTCCGCGTGCTTGATCAGCTCGTCACGCGCGGCCACGCCGCAGGTCCAGCGCTCGCCGTTCTTGTTGAGGCAGAGCTGGTCCACGGAGGGCGCGTCGATGCCGCCGAGCCGGATGCGGGTGGTCCCGATCGTGATCCCGTCGGCCTCACGGATCCTTGGGAATCCCGGCGATGTCGGCCGCGGACGCGACGGAGGGCAACAGCAGGAGGAGCGCGAGCAGGGCTGGTTTCATCGACATGAACGGGCGCGGATCGTCCTTGGGGATGGGCAATAGCAGCGATAGTGCGGCGGATCGCCCGCCAGTTCCAGCGCCGCGATTGCCTGAGCCGCTCAACTTCGCGCGATGGCGTGGGCATCAGCGCCAATTGGAGCCGAGCTTTCGCGGTGGCACCGGTGCACCCTCTCCCCTTGTGGGAGCGGGCGGCATGATCGCGCGGAGCGCGATCATGCCGGGTGAGGTGGCTCTCTCCGCGCAGACGGTTGAGCTTGTGGAGAGAAACCCCTCACCCGAGTGAATATGACGCTGATATCGGTGTAGTCCTCTCCCACAAGGGGAGAGGGCGCAATCACTGGCACCGCCTTGCCAGCGCCAGGCCCATCAGCACGAAGGCGGATGTCACCTCGGGGCCGCCGACCAGGATGCGGGTGGGGGTCTTCATCTTGTTCCATTCATAGGCGCGGTACGGATGGCGCCGGCCGCCCTCGCCGAACGACGTCACGATGCAATGCACCGCGGGCGCGAAGCTCGCCGCAGCGCCGCCGAGATGGCCGAGCGCGATCAGCGCCAGCGCCGCGTCGAACGGGTTCATCTCGCGGCCGATCAGCTCGTCCTCGACATAAGCGAGCACGCGCAGGCGAATGAGTTCGAACGCGCCGTCGGGATCGATCGCCTGCCGCGCCGCCGGTGGCAGCGCCATGAAGGCGTGGTAGCAGCGGCCGAAATAGGCGCAGTACAGCTCCGGCAGATAATAGATGTGCGAGCGCGGGTCGGCGAAGGCGCCGCTCAGCACCAGCCGCTGCTGGAAGCCGACGATCCGCCTGACGACATCGAGCCGGGCTTGCGTCTCCAGGATCTGCCAGCGCCCGAGATTGCGGAACGATACCTCGAGCACGTCGAGATTCAGCGTCGGATCGAGATCATTGCCGTAGGGCCGCTCGCCGGCCAGGCTGTCGATCCAGGTCGCGATACCGCCTTCATAGTCGATGTTGTCGTTGATCGGCACCGTCACGCGCGGCTCGTTGCCGCCGGCGCGCACCTGGTAGCCGGAATAGAAATCCAGCAGCGGCTGGTTCAACATCGGGTCGTCCGAGCCGGCCTGGGTCGCCGCCGAGAACGAGCACGCCGTGGTGTCGCAATCCGGCACGTAGACGCCGAATCCGAGGTCCTGCTTGATCTGGGTGAAGAAGCGCGAGAAGCGCGGATGCGGCGGCGGCGCCAGCGCGGTGACGACATCATAGCTCTTGCCGTCGGCGCCGCGCACCTCCTCGCGGCTGACGGTCAGGCAGAACTCGACCATGGCCGAAATCGCCGTGCGCGCCGCGCTCGTCTGCTCCGATGACGCGAGGCCCGACTCCAGATAGCTCAGCAGCGCCTCGGTGAAGAACGCGTCGTAATAGGCCGAGCGGTGGCGGATCTGCACCGGCTCCCACATCGGCTCGGCGATGCCGCGCCACGGCGGATTGATCACCGCGGCCGCCGGCGATCGCGCGATGAAGACGCGGGCGAGGTTGAACAGCAAAGTCGAGTTCTTGTAGCCGCGCGCGTCGAGCCCCTGCAGCGCCATCTTGACCTCGCGGCCCTTCATGTCGGGATCGCCGATCAGGTTGAAGGCGGCATAGGTCGGGATGAAGCCGTTGCGGCTGAACGAGCCGAGCAGGTCGGCGCCACAGGCCCGGATCACGCGATCGATCTCGCCGGCCGGCGGCATCGCCGCCGCCGCGGTCCGGCGCGGCGGGGCAGGGTGATGCAGCGCGATGCTATCGACCAGATCGGCGACCGGGCGGCCGACCTGCTCCCAGTCCGGCGTCGGATTGTCGCGGGCGAGAACCAGCGCGTTACGCAGCGCATTGAGAACCGCGGGATCGTTCAACTCGGGCAGGCCGGCACGGCGCAGCAATGCGCGCAGCGCCGGGTTCCCCAGCGCGGTCCGGTAGAATTTCGACAGATGCGGGTCGCCGCTGCCGGGCCGGCGCAGGACGGGATCAGCAGACCTCGTACAGCGACGGCCCATCCTTCCGGGCCGTCAGGGCGCGGCAGGCCGCGCCGGCGAAATACTGGAAACTCAAGCGAGGACTCGCGGGTTGTCGGAGGCGGGACGAACGGCATGCGCTGCTCGAGACGCCCGGCAAACGGCGCGTCACGCGCATGCATGGGGCAAACTGACACGCTGGACGGCCAAAGACAACGTGACGGCGGTCACGGCGCGGAGGCGGATTTGGCGGCAATGTGGCCTCCCGGCGGTCCGCCCGGGGCCGTTTGGAGATCACCGTCGTGGTTAAATTTTCGTTTCTCTTCAAGTGCTTGAAAAGTCAATGGTGTTCCTATGTTGCCCTGGGTGCGGGTTCGGGTTAAGCCTTTCTTCGTTGCGGTGCCGCAATTTGCGCGCATTGAGACGACACATCGTCTCGCAACCCCTCAAACCTCAGAGGCGCCAGCGCGACCAAAGGGTGCACCCCTTTGGCATCGATGGGCAGGCTCGGACCAGGATTGACGTGATGACCGCAAGGCAGCCTTCTCTTTCCCGTCGATCGGCCGTGATCGCCGCCGCGCTTCTCTGCACGGTGTCGCTCGCGATCGGCGCGCATGCTGCCCTCAACAAGCGTTCGCTCGAGGCGCCCAAGGCGGCGGCCTCCGAGCAGAGCAGCGTGGCGACCGGCAACGGCGCGCGCCTCGCGCTCGTCATCGGCAATGGTCATTATCCCGATGCGAACGCGCCGCTCGTCCAGCCGATCAACGATGCCCGTGCGCTGACCGGGGCGCTGCGCCGTGACGGCTTCGACGTCGATGTCGTCGAGGATGCCAACAAGGACGACATGGCTCGCGCGGTCGAGCGCCTCAAGGCCAGGATCAAGCCCGACTCGGTCGTGATGCTGTTCTTCGGCGGCTATGCCATCCAGGCGGGACGCGAGAGCTACGATGATCCCGGTCGACGCAAAGATCTGGCGGGAAACCGACGTGCGCCGCGAGGGCACCAGCATCGAGCGCCTGCTCGATACGGTGCGCGAGCAGGGCGCGCGCGCCAAGCTGGTGGTGATCGACGCCGCCCGCCGCAATCCCTATGAGCGCCGCTTCCGCGCCTATTCGCACGGCCTGGCGCCGATCAACGCGCCTGCCAATGCGCTGATCCTGTCGTCGGCGACGCCCGGCAAGGTGCTGGACGATCCGAAGGGCCAGAACAGCGTGCTGGTCAGCGAACTGCTCAACCAGCTGGGCAAGAGCCCGAGCGCCGAGACCGTGTTCAACAAGACCCGCAATGCGATCGCGCGCAGCTCCGACGGCGAGCAGGTGCCGATGGTATCGTCCTCCTGGTCGAGGACATCCGCTTCAGCGCCGACGTCGCGAACGCCGGCAGCTGAGGCCTGGGGTTTCCATCTCTCGTCTAACGCGTCTGAAGTTCAGAGCGTCTGCCCTCCTCTCACCAAACTGACGGTCGGCTCCCTCCCCTTGCGGGGAGGGGTTGGGGGTGGGGTCTCCGGGCGCTGAGCGTCGTTGGCTTGAGCCTTTGCTGCAAACGTCCTGCTTTGCGGATGCGGGATAGTGATCCCCGCATAGCTCTGTCTTATGATCGCTGAAAACGTCCCGGAACTTGCCCGCTCATCACGTCGCGCGTGACTCGGAGACCCCCACCCCCGACCCCTCCCCGCAAAGGGGGAGCCGACCGCGTCGGGCGCGATCTCCGCTCTATGTCCCGCAGGACTCGGCTATGTCCCTCAATTGCTCGCCATCACCGGCCGCACCGGGTCGCCCTCGCGCAGCAGCGCGCCGGCGCGGGTGACGACGACGTCGCCCTCGGCGAGCCCGTCGCGGATCTCGACCTGGCCGCCGGCCATCAGGCCGATCTCGACCCGCTTGGTCTCGATGCGCTGGGCGCGGACCACCTGCACCACGGTGCCGTCCGGATCGTACAGCACGGCGGTCAGCGGCACCGCGACGCCGCAGCTCTGGCCGATCTTGATCACGGCGCGCCCGAACGAATTCACCAGCAGCCGCGCCGTGCCGTTGATGCCGATGAAGGCCTGGCCGAGCTGGCTGTTCGGCTCGACGGTCGGCGCGACCCTTCGGATATTGCCCTCGACCTCGCCGGCCCCGACGATGCGGATCCGCGCCGTCTGGTTGACGGCGAGCTTGCCGAGCTGCGCACTCGGCACCAGGCCGACGAGATCATATTCGTTGCGGGCGAGAATGGAGAACAGCGCCTCGCCGCGACCGGAGGCGAAGGCGCCGATGGTGGCGCTCGACGACAGGATGGTGCCCGCGACCGGCGCCTGGATCATGATCGTGCCGCCCTCCGGCGGCGTCAGCCGCGCCAGGTTCTGTCCGGCCGTGACGCTGTCGCCGGCATCGACCAGCACCTCCGCGACCTTCAGTCCGGGACGGTCGGGCCTGACGGCGGTCTCGTTGCGCGCCAGCACCATGCCGGACACCTCGACCGTGTTGTCGAAGCAGCCCTTGGTCGCCTTGAGCACGCTCACCGCGGCGCCCTTCGGCGCGGTGTCCTCGGCTGCCGCGGCAGCCTGGATCAAGGCCAGCAGGGCGGCTGCGGCGAGCGTCGGCATCCGGCGCATCGTGGCGGCAATTGCGGCATGTCCCATCCGAAACCGATCCTCGCGAACCCACTTCATTGCACGGCTGTCGCCGGGATAGCAGACGCGCAGCCGCCGGGCCAGCCGACCCGCGTCCCTGGTAGTCGCGCCAGGATGCCGCGACGTTCAGCCGACGGTGCGAACTTCTCGGCCGGGTCCACGTTGACGCTGCCGAATGTCAGCCGTCTTTTCACTTGGGACTCACGATCATGCTTCGGCTCTGGATACCGCTTCTGCTCTGCGCCGCCGTCGTCACGCCTGCGGTCTCCGCCGAGTTGACCGCCGACGCCGTCAACAGCGCCGAGCTGCGCAAGCGGCCGCCGGCCGAGGAGAAGATGGATCCCGTGGCGATCCGCGCCCAGGTGCTGCTCGATCGTGCGCGCGTCTCGCCCGGCGAGATCGACGGCCGCTTCGGCGACAATACGCGCAAGGCGCTCGCCGCCTTCGCGCGCGCCAAGGGGCTTGTCGGTGATAAGGGCCTCACGGGCGACAAGGGCGTTGCCGGCGATAAGGGGGCCAGCACTGGCGATGCGAAGCTGACGCCCGAGCTGTGGGATGCGCTGCTGCGCGGCGACCAGGCGCCGGCGGTCGTCTCCTACACGATCACCCGCGACGATGTGAAAGGACCGTTCCTGAAGAAGCTGCCGCAGCACATGGAGGACATGAAGGACCTGCCCGCGCTCGGCTACACCTCGCCACGCGAGGCGCTGGCCGAGAAATTCCACATGAGCGAACAGTTGCTGTCGGCGCTCAATCCGAAGGCCAGCTTCGACAAGGAGGGCGAGCAGATCGCCGTCGCCAACGTGATCCGGCCGGAAGACAAGGCGCCGGACATCATACGGCTCGACATCAGCAAGGACGCCGGCACGGTGCAGGCGTTCGACAAGGACGGCAAGCTGGTGGCGGTGTTTCCCGCCACGGTCGGCAGCGACGAAAAGCCGACGCCCGAGGGCACCTTCAAGGTCACCTCGCGCGATGCCGATCCCAACTACCGCTACAATCCCGACTACGAGTTCGAGGGCGTCAAGTCGCGCAAGCCGTTCACCATCAAGCCCGGCCCGAACAATCCGGTCGGCGCCTATTGGATCGGCCTGTCGGTCGGCAACGGCTATGGCATCCACGGCACCGCCGAGCCGTCCAAGGTCGGCAAGTCCGAATCGCATGGCTGCGTCCGCCTGACCAACTGGGACGTGAGATTCCTCGGCGAGCACCTGTCGAAGAAGGCGAAGGTGGAGCTGCATTGAGCGGGCGCCGTCCGCCACCGTGATTGGTGGGCGCGGCGCGCGGCAATCGTGCATGCCGCGAGGGCACCAGCGCCTTTGCTCACTCTGCGAATTTGCGTCATCTCCCTGCGCGCCGCGGCGAAGTTGTCGAGCAGTGCCAAGTCGATCTGGCCCGTCCAGATCTTCTGCAAAAGAAATCTCTTGCGCCGTCGGGCAAATCAGGTGGAAATTTCCGCCCGTCCCGCCTCATTGAAGAGGGGCGCCTCGCGAACGTCACGACGCGTTGGGGTGGGATGCGATGGCCGCGAGATGGCGCAGCGTGCTCGGCACGCGGACGTACGCCATGCTGCGGACGGTGAAGTCGCAGGGTCCTGGCCTCCCGACGCTGAGGTCCGCGCGGCGCGCGATGCGCGCGTCGTCGCTACGGTGGCAAACAAGCCGGTCACCGGGGAGACTGCGTATAAATCGTAAAGCCATCGCGCAGGGAGGGCCGGGTCATTCCGGCTGGTCCTGTGGTTCTGCCGCCTGCATTTTTTCTCGCAGGCGGACCGCAGGCCTCAGCCGAGGCCTGGCTCTCCCTGCGCCCTCTCCTTCGAGAGGGTGAAACCAGTGGATCACTCGGACGCGATCAGCGCCGCGAGAACGAAGTGTCATGTTCGGGCAACTCGCGCGCCAAACTCATCCGTCATGCCCGCGAAGGCGGGCATCCAGTACGCCGCGGCGGCCGTGATTGAGCCGGGCCGTCTCGGAGGTACTGGATCGCCCGGTCGAGCCGGGCGATGACGGTGGAGAAAGTCGGCAGCGCCTGGGAAGGTGGAGGCGAACTGTGCTCATCAGCGCTTCCGATCCCAACGCCCCGCTATCTCGCAAACGTCCGCGACGGTGCGACATGCAGCGCATAGACGTCGAGCTTGTCGCTCACGCGAGGATACAACTCCGTCACCAGCGGATCGTGGCCGGGGATGAAGCGGTCGGGATGCCCGGCGAGGCGCTCGATGATCTCCCAGCCCTGCGCCATGTCGCCGATGTTGTAGACGATCGGAAACGGGCTGCGGCGCTGCAAATTGGCGTAGTAATGCGCGGCGTCGGAGGCGAGCACGACCGGGCCGCGCGCGGTCTCGACGCGCACCACCTGCAGCCCGTCGGAATGGCCGCCGACGCGGTGCACGGTGACGCCGGGCGCGACCTCGCCGTCGCCGGAGTGGAAGGTGACGCGCTCGCCATAGACGTGGCGCACCATGGTGGTGACGTGCTCGACCGTGAACGGGTAGCGCAGCATGCCGTTGCACATGCAGCGGCCCGTGGCATAGGCCATCTCGCGCTCCTGCAGATGAAAGCGCGCGTTCGGGAAGCGATCGAGATTGCCGGCGTGATCATAGTGCAGATGGGTCACGATGATGTCGCGGATGTCGGCAGCCGCAACGCCGAAGGACGCGAGCGCATCGATCGGATCGCGCGTCAGGGTGCGGTGGCGGATCTCGGCCTCCGCGGCGTTGAAGCCGGTGTCGACCAGGATGTCGCGCCCGTCACGGCGGATCAGCCACACGAAATAGTCGAGGTCCTGCGCCGTGCTGTCGTGCGGATCGGGCTGGAGGAAGTTCATGTGCGGCGTGCGCGACGACATCGTCGCATAGCGCAGCGCGTAGATCTCGGTGGCGTTCCCCATGATGGCCTTCTCGTTGGTTGGGCACGGCCGCCATCGAGCCATCGGCAGGGATCGAGGTCAATCGCATCGAGGTCAGTCGCGGTGCTCGTCGAACCGGACGGTGCGCCGCCGCGACACAGCGTGAGGCGTCTCACATTACAAGTCGCAGGGGTCGTTGCATGGTCCGCTCGTGTCATGGTCCGCAACTCGCAAGAGGCTCCTGCGGGCGGTCGCCGACCCAGACGATTCGTCAGCCGCTGCAAGCGGTTGACGTGCCGTCACGGCGATTTGATAATGCCTGACGCGTGGGATATGGTCGCCGCGGCGCAAGCTGGACGGCGCCTGATTGCTGACCGCTGGACCGCCATCGTGATGACTTTCCGCCTGCTGTTGCCGCTCGGCCTGATGCTCTCCGTCGCGTTCTCGGCCGTGGTCTCCTGGCCCGCACGCGCGGCCGGCGACCGCTTCGCCCTGGTGATCGGCAATGCGAAATATCCGGATGCCGAGGCGCCGCTCAAGGAACCGGTCAACGATGCCCGCGATCTCACCGACGAGTTGAAGCGCGACGGCTTCAGCGTCGAGACCCTGGAAAACGCCGGCGGCGACGCGATGCGCCGCGGCCTCGACCGGCTCTACGGCAAGCTCAAGCCGGGCTCGGTGGCGCTGCTGTTCTTCTCCGGCTACGGCATCCAGTCGAGCCGGCAGAGCTACATGATCCCGGTCGATGCGCAGATCTGGCAGGAGGCCGACGTGCGGCGCGACGGCATCGGCCTCGAGCAGGTGCTGCAGGAGATCAACAGCCGCGGCGCCGGCGTGAAGATTGCGCTGCTCGATGCCTCCCGGCGCAATCCCTATGAGCGCAGGTTCCGCACCGCCTCGGCCGGGCTCGCGCCGGTCATCGCACCGAGCGGTACTTTGGTGATGTACTCGGCGGCGCTGTCCGCTGTCGTATCGGATGGCGGCCGGGATCACAGCCTGTTCGTGCAGGAGCTCCTGAAGGAGATCCGCGTTCCCGACCTCACCGCCGAGGAGACGCTGAACCGCACCCGCGTCGGCGTGACCCGCGCGTCGCGCAGCGAGCAGGTGCCGTGGATCTCGTCGTCGCTGGCGGAGGACTTCTCCTTCGTGCCGGGCAATGGCGGCATCAGGCCGCCGTCGGCCGAGAGCAATGCCGCGCCGGCGCCTGTACCCGTACCTGCGCCGAGCCCGACGCAGGTCGTGGTGGCGCCGCCGCTGCCGCCGGCTCCGCCCCGCGCCGCAGCCGACGCCGGTGCAGAAGGTGGACACCCCGTCGCCCGCGCCGGTTGCTCCGGTGCCGCCAGCGCCCGCGCCATCTCCCGTGATCGCGAATGTGGCGCCCGCCGCTCCTGCTGCGCCCGCAGCCCCGCCGCTCCAGCGGCGCCTGCGCAGGATCCGTTCGCCGAGGATCCGACGATCAAGAGCCTGACCGCCAAGATCGCGGCCAATCCGGAGGATGCCGGCGCGCTGTACCGGCGCGGCCAGGTGTATGCGAGCAAGGGCGCCTACGCGCAGGCGATCCGCGATTTCGACGACACCATCCGGATCAATCCGAAGGACGTCGAGGCGCTCAACAACCGCTGCTGGGCCCGCACCGTCGTCGGCGAGCTGCAACCAGCGCTGCGCGATTGCAACGAGGCGCTGCGGCTGCGGCCGAATTTCGTCGATGCGCTCGACAGCCGCGGGCTGGTCAACCTCAAGAGCGGTGCGGTCAAGAACGCCATCGCCGATTTCGACGCCGCGCTGAAGATCAATCCGCGCCTGACGTCATCACTGTACGGCCGGGGTCTCGCCAAGCAGCGCAACGGCGCCGCGCAGGAGGGCGCGCTCGACATCGCCAACGCCAAGGCGATGGACCCCAACATCGTCCGCGAGTTCGAAGCTTACGGCGTGCGCTGATTTGTTGCGCGCGTCGACCGGCCCGGTTCGAACCATGCGGCCGGCCGGACCGACATAACAGCGAACAGCCGGGGTGTCGCGAGCGGGCCTTCGCGGCGGAAACCGGGACGATCAGTTCGCGTGAGGAGGGATTGGAATGACCGCACCGAAAACGAATTCGACCATGACCGCCGGCGTGACGGCTCTCTTGGCCGCGACGATCCTGAGCGCGGCCGCGTCATTCGTCGCGATGCCGGCCTTCGCCGCCGATGATGTCAGCGAGGACCAGATCGTCCGCGCCCTGGCCGGGCCGAAGAAGCCGCTGACGCGCGGCCTGTCGATGTCGCCGCCGTCCGAGGCCGCGCCTGCGGTCACGCCGGAGCAGGACAAGTTCCTGCAGAGCATTCGCGGCCGCTCGACACGGTCGCTGTCATCAGCCGAGCGCGAGGAGATCGCGGCGGTCGCCAAGACCAAGCCGAACATCGATCTCGAGATCACCTTCGACTACAATTCCGCCAACATCAGCCGGAAGTCGCTGCCGTCGGTGCAGGCGCTCGGCCGGGCGCTGACCAACGCCGAGCTGAAGGGGTCGACCTTCGTCGTCGCCGGTCATACCGATGCCGCCGGTGGCGAGGCCTACAATCAGGACCTGTCTCGAGCGCCGCGCCGATTCTGATCAAGCGCTATCTGGTCGAGAAGTTCGGCATCGCCGGCGCCGACCTGGTGACGGTGGGCTACGGCAAGAGCAAGCTGAAGGATCCGAGCCAGCCGCTCGCCGAGGTGAACCGTCGCGTGCAGGTCGTCAACATGCAGAGCAAGACGGCGGCGGCCAAGTAGCGCCGCGTCCAGCAAGCACCGTCGGGGGTCGCGTGGCCGGAGATCGAGGTGACCTTAAGCGTCCCGCAGGATTGCGGGACGCTTCGCCTTGTCGGAGCGCCCCGTGCCAAATTCGCAGCATCCATAACCCGCATCTCGCGCCGACCGGATCCCCCTGCCGATGAAGCTGCCAAAATCCCTCAAGACCGCGGCCAGCGCGGTCGTCTTCGTGGCCCTGTTCGCCGGCTATTACTGGTACGAGCATCGTCCCCATCACACCGCCGAGGAGCCGCCAATGCAGGCTCAGGTGCTGGTGACCAAGGCGGTGAAGGCCTGCTTCTCGGATCTCGTGCGCGTCACCGGCTTCGTCGTGGCCCGCCGCGAGGCGGTGGTCGGCGCCGATCAGGAAGGCTCGCGGGTCATCGACGTTCTGGTCAAGGAGGGCGACACCGTGACCGAGAACCAGGAGCTGGCGCGCCTGACGCCGTCACCGCCGCAGCCGGGAGCGCCGGCGGCGGCCGCCAACCGGCCGGTGTCGCTGCGGGCGCCGGCCGCAGGACTCGTCACCGAGGTCCGCACGATCGCCGGTGCGCCGGCCTCGCCGCAGGCCGGTCCGATGTTCCGCATCGCCGTCAACAACGAGCTGGAGCTCGACGCCGAAGTTCCGAGCGTTCATCTCCTGAAGCTCGGCACGGGCGCGCCGGTGCGCATCACCCGTGACAACCTTCCCGACATTGTCGGCCGCCTGCGCGTGGTGGCGCCGCAGGTCGACCGCACCACCCAGCTCGGCCATGTGCGCATCACGCTGACCAGCAATCCGTCGCTCAAGCCCGGCATGTTCGCGCGCGCCAATATCGATGCCCGGCGGAGCTGCGGCGTCGCCGTGCCCAACACGGCGATCGATCATCTCACCATCCAGGTCGTGAAGGGCAACACGATCGAGACCCGCCGGGTGCGGGTCGGCCTGGTGTCGGATACGTCGAGCGAAATCCTCGACGGTCTGACAGAGGGTGAAATCGTGGTGGCCGACGCCGGCAGCTCGCTGCACGATGGCGACCAGATCAAGACCATGTTTGCCGAAGACATCGATCGCACGCGGGTACGCTGATGGCACTGAATATTTCGGCATGGTCGATCCGGAACCCGCTGCCGTCGATCCTCTTCTCCATCATCCTGCTGATCCTGGGCTGGATGAGCTTCACCAAGCTCGCGGTCACCCGGCTGCCGAACGCCGACATTCCGGTGATCTCGGTCGCGGTGGCGCAGTTCGGCGCGGCGCCGTCGGAGCTTGAATCCCAGGTCACAAAGATCATCGAGGACGGCGTCTCCGGCGTCGAGGGCGCGCGCCACATCCAGTCGCTGATCACCGACGGCCTGTCGGTGACGACGATTACGTTCGCGCTCGAGACCAACACCGATCGCGCCATCAACGACGTCAAGGACGCCGTCACCCGGGTCCGCTCCGACCTGCCGCAGAACGTCACCGAACCGCTGATCTCGCGCGTCGACAAGATCGGCCTGCCGATCGTGACCTATGCGGCGATCTCACCGGGCAAGACCCCGGAGCAGTTGTCGTTCTTCGTCGACGACGTGGTCAAGCGCGAGCTGCAGGGCGTGCGCGGCGTCAGCCAGGTCGAGCGCATCGGCGGTGTCGAGCGCGAGATCCTGGTCTCGCTCGATCCCGACCGGCTGCAGGCCATGGGCCTCACGGCGGTCAATGTCAGCCAGAGCCTGCGCGGCACCAATGTCGACGTCGCCGGCGGCCGCGCCGAGATCGGCAAGAACGACCAGGCCATCCGCACGCTCGCCGGCGCCAAGACGCTGAACGAGCTGTCCAACACGATGATTCCCCTGTTCGGCGGCGGCGAAGTCCGGCTCGCCGATCTCGGCACGGTCACCGACACGATCGCCGACCGGCGCACCTTTGCGCGCTTCAACGGCGAGCCGGTCGTGGCGCTGGGCATCAAGCGCGCCAAGGGCGCCAGCGACGTGGTCGTCGCCGCCGCCGTGCAGAAGCGCATCGACCAGGTCAGGGCCGCCCATCCCGATGTCGAGCTGAAGCTGATCGATACCTCGGTCGATTTCACCAAGGGCAATTACGAAGCGGCGATCTCGACGCTGTTCGAGGGCGCGATCCTCGCCGTCATCATCGTGCTGCTGTTCCTGCGTGACTTCCGCGCCACGGTGATCGCGGCGATCTCGCTGCCGCTGTCGATCTTTCCAGCCTTCTGGGCGATGGATATTCTCGGCTTCTCGCTGAACATGGTGTCGTTCCTGGCGATCACGCTGTCGACCGGCATCCTCGTCGACGACGCCATCGTCGAGATCGAGAACATCGTCCGCCACATGCGGATGGGGAAGTCGCCCTACCGCGCGGCGCTCGATGCCGCGGACGAGATCGGGCTCGCGGTCATCGCGATCAGCCTCACCATCATCGCGATCTTTGCGCCGGCCAGTTTCATGTCCGGAATCGCCGGACAGTTCTTCAAGCAGTTCGGCATCACCGTCTCGGTGCAGGTGTTCTTCTCGCTGCTGGCGGCGCGCTTCGTCACGCCGATGCTGGCGGCCTACTTCCTCAAGGATCACCAGCACGACGATCCGCCGCCGGGATTCATTCTGCGTGGCTATCAGCGCATCGTGACCTGGTCGGTGAAGCACTACTTTGTCACGGTCCTGCTCGGCATCGGGATCTTCGCTGCCTCGATCTGGAGCACGACCCTGCTGTCGCAAGGGTTTCTGCCTGCCCAGGATGCGGCGCGATCGCTCCTTGCGATCGAGCTGCCGCCCGGCGCGCAACTCGCCTACACCGAGAAGGTGACCGAGGACATCGTCGCGCGCCTGCGCAAGCGGCCCGAGGTCCGCAGCGTGTTCGTCGACGGTGGCCGGCTTCAGGGCGCGATGGAGGTTCGCCGCGCCGGGATGATCGTCAACTACACGCCGAAGACCGAGCGCAAGATCACCCAGAAGGAGCTCGAGCTCGAGATCACCAAGGATCTCGAGACCATACCCGACATCCGGTTCTGGTTCACCGACGAAAACGGCCTGCGGCCGATCAAGCTGGTGCTGACGGGCTCGGATCCCAAGCTGGTCGACAATGTTGCGAGCGAGCTCGCGTCGCAGATGAGGCGGATTCCGATCATCTCCAACGTGGTGTCGGACACCTCGCTCGACCGGCCTGAGCTGCGGGTGCAGCCGCGCGCCGACCTGGCCGCGCGTCTGGGCGTGTCGACCGAGAGCCTGTCGCAGACGATCCGCGTCGCCACGATCGGAGATGTCGGTCCCGCGCTGGCGAAGTATGACGCCGGCGGCCGGCTGGTCCCGATCCGGGTGCAGCTCGAGGACGCGGCGCGCAGCGACGTGAAGATCCTCGAACAGCTGCGGGTGCCGCTTGGCCAGTACGGCGAAAAGGGCGGCGTGCCGCTGGCGGTGGTCGCCGACATCAAGCTCGACCAGGGCCCGACCAGCATCAGTCGTTACGATCGCGGGCGGCAGGCCACCGTCGCCGCCGACCTCGTCGGACTTGCGGCGCTCGGCGATGCGACCAAGCAGATCGACGAGCTGCCGGTCAGGAAGAGCATGCCTGCCAGCGTCAAGCTGATCCCGTCCGATGATGCCGAAAGCCTGAACGAGCTGGCGTCGGGCTTCATCACGGCGATCACCGCCGGCCTGATGATCGTCTACGCCGTGCTGGTGCTGTTGTTCGGCACCTTCCTGCAGCCGATCACGATCCTGTTCTCCCTGCCGCTGTCGATCGGCGGCGCGATCGGCGCGCTGATGCTGACGGGCAAGCAGCTCACGATCCCGGTCTATATCGGCATGATGATGCTGATGGGCATCGTCACCAAGAACGCGATCATGCTGGTGGAGTTCGCAGTGGAGGCGATCCACGCCGGGACGAGGCGCGATGAGGCGATCATCGATGCCGGCATGAAGCGGGCTCGTCCGATCGTGATGACCACGATCGCGATGGTGGCCGGCATGATGCCGAGCGCGCTTGCGGTCGGTGCCGGCGGCGAGTTCCGTTCGCCGATGGCGCTCGCGGTGATCGGCGGGCTGGTGTTCTCGACCGTGCTGTCGCTGTTGTTCGTGCCGGCAATGTTCCTGGTGATGGACGATGTCGGCGCGTTGTTCGCCCGGCTCGGCCGCAAGCTGATCGTCTCTTCCGGCGAGGCCGCCGACGAGGCGCAGTCCGGCCATGGGCCGGAGACGGGGCATCAGCCAAAGCCGCCGCCGTCGGCGATGTCGCCGGCTGCGGAATGAGATGCTGGGCTGGAACGCGCTGTTTCAGTTCGCGGTCGATGGCGTACGGCGGCGCGCGCTGAGATCGTGGGCCACGTTCGGGGCGCTGTCGACTGGCGCGGTGGTCTCGGGCGGAACGATCAGGGCAACGAAGCCCTGGCTCGCGCCCTCCAGGCCGAACAGCTTGGTCCGGAGCGTGAAATCGGCCCGCACCGAACGTCGGGCCTGCGCCGCCGCGGCTTGCATGCCGGAGACGCAGGAGATGTCGGTGTCGTAGCACAGCGCCGCCCAGCCCTGCGCGGTCAGCACTTCGGGCGGAGGCTGCAGCTCGTGCGGGTGCACCAGCGCCATTTCATAGCGCGGATGGTCGGGACTGTAGAATGCGGCGGCAAAGGCGAGGCCGTCATCGCCGCCGACGGCGGGAAGGACGCCGTTCGACGCCGTCCGCCACAGGCGGCCGAGCTCGGTCACGGCCGGCTCGTAGAAGTTGCGGCCCTCGTTCAACGGAACGTAGTTCCGGTACACTGCATGGAAGGGCGCGACGACGCTGGCCGCGAATGCCGCGATCGCGATCGCCGCGGCGGCGAGATTGATCGTGATGTCGCGGGGGGCGTGATAGCTCGCGCCACACACGATCACGATGACGAACAGGAAGACGCCCTGCAGGCCCCACAGTGGCGGCATGTCGGTGCCGAACACGACCGAGACCAGCGCGGGGAACACCACGGTCCCGATGCTGATCATCGCCAGCAGCCACAGCCCGGGGTCGAGGCTGAGCGCATCGTTCAGCACGCGGGTGGGGCGAGGCCGCGTCATGGCGAGCCATATCAGGCCGGGAATGCCGGCGATGCCGGCCATCGCCAACAGGAAGCCGCTGCCCTCGACCAGGGCGGCCGCGGCGGTCTTGCCGACGTGATGCTCGATCGCGTGCGAGAACGGCTGGGCTCCGGTCGTGGCGAGCCAATAGATGTGAGGCGCGAGTGCGGCCAGGCCGGACAGCGCCGCGATCCACGGCGCTGACGAGGTGAAATAGGCTCGCCGCTCGCCGTGGCACAGCGCTGCCACCGCAAAGCTCGCGATCAGGAAGACCGAGTAGTACTTGCCGAGCATCGCGAGTGCCGCGGTCAGGCCGGCCGCAACGGCCCAGCCGACGTGACGTGTCTCGAACGAGCGCAGGAAGCACCACGTCGCCAGCGGCCAGCTCGACAACAGCACGGCGTTGGCGTTGAAGCGCTGCGCATGCAGTTGATAGACCGGCAGCAGCATCAGCAGCAGCAGCACGACCAGCCGCTTGTCGCCGCGCGCGAAACGCCGGGTGATGAGGTCGACGGCCCAGAGGCCGACGGCCGCGTTGGTCAGCGCCAGCAGATTGAACGACCAGTTGGTCAGCGGAAACACGGTGGTCCAGGCCCAGGCGGCCCAGCCCATCAGCGGCGGATGCTTGGTCGAGCCCCAGGCGAAGCTGCGTCCGAGCGACCAGGTCTCGATCACGTCCTGATGGAGATCGCCCCCGAAATAGGCGATCGAGAAATACACCATCCAGACCGCGACGAACCCGACGATCAAGGCCGGAACGGCCCAGCCGTCCTCCACGGCGTCGATCCAGACCGCGAGAGCTCTGCGCCAACGGCCAACCGAACCACGGGCCTCGATCGCGATCGCCGGCAACGCAAGACTCATGACTTCACTTCCAATCACGCTCGCCTGGCGCGCAAAACCCCACCCCGCGCGCCGTCGGTGCGCGGGCCCGTGGAGTTCATCGCTGCCGGATTGAACCCTGTTAGAACTGTTAAAAAGAGTTCATGTCGCAAATTGTGAGGCGCAGTGGCCCAATTGCGATCATGTTTGGCCGATGCTGATACGAAACGATGCACGACGGGCGGTTCCCGCCATGGACTGGACCCGCAATCGACAAATTCGCGGTGAACGACGCTGCGCGCTCGCCGCGCCGGGCCAACTAATCGTTGCGTGCGATCGTGTTCAGCCTGGTCAGGTCATGCAGCAGGATGCGGCCGCGTTGCAGATCCAGGATATTGTCCTTGCGCCAGGCCTGCAACTGGCGGTTCACGCTCTCACGCGCCGCGCCGACGAAGACGCCGAGCTGTTCCTGCGAGATGTGAACCTCGGAGCCGAAATCCTCCGCCAACGCGCACAGCCGGCGTGCCAGCCGGACCGGCAGCGGCTGCAGCACGGATTCCTCCATTCGCTCGCTCTGCCAGCGGATGCGCTGGCACAGCAGCTGGATGATCCTGATCGCCACCTTGGGCTCACGTTCCAGGAAGCTGAGGAAATCCTCGCGGCGAAGCACGAACAGCTCGGTCGCTTCACCGGCGGTGGCGTCCGCCGTGCGCTCCTGCCCGTCGAGCACGGCGACCTCGCCGAACAGATCGCCGGGCCCCATGAAGTTGAGCGTCAGCCGGCTGCCATCGGTGGCACCGGTCTCGATGCGAGATCTGGCCGCGCCGCACCCCGAACAGGGCATTGCCGGGGTCGCCCTTCTGGAACAGCACCTCGCCCGACGACAGATGCTGGGTGTGGCAGAGGCTCGAGATTCGCTGCAGCTCGTCCGCGCCAAGGTCGGCGAACATCGGGTTCATCTTCAGAATGACCGCAAATTCGGCCTGCTTGCTCATCACTATACCTTCGGCAACGGTTCAAAGCCTCAGTTACAGAAACCCCCGGGCGGAAGTGTGTCATAAGTCACATAATGACGCACGGGCTTCCGACTATTTTGGTCGCGCTGGGAGCGGTCTTCGTTCCGAGAAAATTTCGGATTGAACCCGGTCGGCATTGCCGCACGCTAACCGGTGGAGACCGCTCGCGCCTCGCGCTTGGGACATCGACATGAAGGCATTGAAGATCGCAGGCGGTTTGATTGGCGCCGTCATCGTCGTGCTGGCTCTGGCGCTGGCTTTTGGACTTCCGGCGAGCTTCCTCACGGTGGCCATCCAGGACCGCGTCGAACGTGACACCGGCTATCGCCTGAGCATCGCCGGCTCGGCGAGCGTCAGCCTGTGGCCGTCGCTGCATGCGACCCTGACCGACATCACCCTGCAGGATCCGAAGGAGCGGGACGGCAACAATCGGCTGACGATCGGCAAGCTGCAGGCCGAAATGGCGCTGTCGAGCCTGTGGTCCGGCCGGCCCGACATCGGCGAGATCATCGTCGACAAGCCCATACTTTATCTGCCGCTGCTGCGCGAACGGCTGCGGGACAATCCGCCGCGCAGCCGTGCCTCGGCGAAGTCGGAAGCGGCGCCTGCGGCCCGGATCGAACGGGTCACCGTCAGGGACGGCGCCGTCATCCTCTCCAACCCGCGCGACCGCGTCGAGAATCGTCTTGAGGACATCGGCGCGACGGCGTCCCTGTCCGACGGCAAGGTCAGGATCACGGGTACGGCCCGTGCCAGCGACCGTCCGGTCACGTTCGACGTCACAGCGCCGGCGCCTGCGCTGCCAATTGACCGCCAGACGCTGCCGGTCGACTTCAAGATCGACGTGGCCAATGCATTCCGCGGAGTCCTTGCTGGCCGCGCCGACGTTCGCCTCAATGGTCCGGTGGTGATGATCAATGGCCTCAGCGGTACGCTTGGCGATGGCGATTTCAACGGCTGGGCCTCGGTCGATCTTGCGAGCAAGCCGCTGGTGAAGGTCGATCTCGACGTGCGCCGGCTCGACTTGGGAGCTCCTGCCGCACAGGGCTCTGCCGGCGCGTCGGGATGGAGCACGGCGGCAATCGATTTGCGCGGTCTCAACTACGTCGATGCGCGTGTGAAGCTGTCGGCGACGGATGTCGTTCTCTCCGGGGCTCGCCTCGGTCCGCTCGATCTCGAAGCCTCGCTGGCCGGTGGCCTGCTGAAGGCGACCGTCGCCAATCTCGGCGCCTATGACGGGCAGGCCAGTGGCGAGGTCGTGATCGACGCCTCCACGGGCAATCCGGCCTATGCGATGCACTGTGATCTCGTCGGCATCCGGGCGCTGCCGCTGCTCTCGAGCGTCGCCGGCTTCGACAAGCTCGATGCGCGGATGCAAGGCAAGCTGGCCTTGCGCTCCAATGGCGCAAGCCAGCAGGCGATCATGAGCAACCTGAGCGGCTCGGCGTTCCTGCTGTTCCAGGACGGCGCGATCCGCGGCATCAACGTTGCGCAGATGATCCGCTCATTGACGGCCAATCCGCTGTCGGGATGGCAGGATTCGAAGGAACTGACGACCGATCTCACGCAGCTCTCGGCCTCGTTCCAGGTCGAGCGCGGCCAGGCCGCCACCAGTGACCTCAACCTCGTCGGACCGCTGGTCAAGGTCACCGGTACGGGCACGATCGATCTGGGTAATCGGGCGCTGGCGATGCACGTCGAGCCGAAGCTCGTGATGACGACCGAGGGGCAGGGCCGCACCTCGGAGCCGATCGGCCTCGGGATCCCCGTCGTCATCGACGGCCCCTGGAGTCAGCCGCGCTTCTACCCCGACATGGCCGGCATCCTCGACAATCCGGATGCGGCCTACGCCAGGCTCCAGCAGATGGGCCAGGGCCTGTTCGGCAAGGACGGGGCCGGGCTGAACAATCTGATCAACGGCATCGGCGGCCTCATCGGAAATTCTGCGCCCACTGGTGCTGCTGGTCCGAACGGCGCGCCGTCAACGGCAGCCCCGAATGGGCAGGCCCCGGCGGCTGGCCAATCCGACCTGCTCGGCGGCGATCTCGGATCGGCGATCGGCAATCTGATTCAGCAAGGACTGCAGGGCGCGCCGCCGCCGGCCAAGAGCCGCGGCCGTACGCTGGTTGCGCCCCAGGACGGCGCTGTTTCGCGGCCTCCGGGCGCGGCTGGCCAGGGCGCGGCAGAGGCAGCTCCCGCCGAGCCCTTGCAGGACGGTGCGCAGGACAGCCAGCCGATGAACGACGTTCTGAAGCGCATCTTCAATAGGTAATATATAACCGCAACTGCCGGAGCCGTTGGCGGAGCTCCCCCGAGCGGTGGATGCGATTCAGGGCCAGCCGAGCAATAACGAGTCGGCGCGGCAGCGGCGGGGGCGCCGCCGTGCATACCATTCTGTGCTAAACGGATGCCGGCGGCGGACCGTCTCGCACCCGAGCGGTCCCGCCTCCAAAGTGTTGCTGCCGCGAGGACGGCAGCGGACGCGCTTGCTCGAGGCTGACCTCGGTGATGACGCGCGTGAGGGGTCCGGATGAACGAGGTCGAGAACAGAGGCTGGTCGTTGCGGCAGGGCCTGTTCGCCAAATACGTCGTGTCGCTGGTCGGGCTCGTCGTGTTCGTCCTGGCCGTGAATGGCGCGACCGAAACCTGGATCAGCTATCAATCCACCAAGGCGAGCCTGACTGCCGCCATGGCCGAAAAGGCCGACGCCAGCGCCCGGCGGATCGATCAGGCGCTCTCCGATCTGCAGCGACAGATCAGCTGGGTGACGCGGGCGAGCGCCAACACGCTGGAGCTCCGCCGCGCCGACTATGTGCAGCTGCTGAGTCAGGCGCCGGCTGTGCGGCAGCTGTATCAGCTCGACGGCCAGGGCCGCGAACAGCTCCGGGTGTCGCGCACCTCGAT
The DNA here is from genome assembly GCA_050641875.1 of Bradyrhizobium oligotrophicum. Taxonomy (GTDB): domain Bacteria; phylum Pseudomonadota; class Alphaproteobacteria; order Rhizobiales; family Xanthobacteraceae; genus Bradyrhizobium; species Bradyrhizobium oligotrophicum_B. The sequence continues at coordinate 1,828,002 of CP192619.1, read as the reverse complement.
CTCGTTTGCCTCGGGCAACGACCTGTCGCGCGATCTGCGATTCACCGACACCGTCACGCATGGGAGCAATTTCTCCGCCGTGACCTTCAAGGGTGCGCAGCCGATGATGTCGATCTCGGTCGCGCATTCCGGCTTCAATGCCGGTGTGACCGTGGCCGACATCGACCTCGACTTTCTCGAAGACTTCATGACCGAGGCGCAGATCGGCAAGGTCGGCACCGCCTATGTGGTCGATCCGCGCGGCCAGGTGCTGGCGAGCTCGGCGAAAGGGCCGGCCGTGGGCCAGGACCTCGCCAAGCTGCCGCAGGTCGCGGCGGTGCTCACGCCGGATGGCCAGCCGCTGGCCTCCGGCACGGACAGCGCCGGGCATGCCGTGCTCTCGGCGGTCGCGACGCTGCCCAAGCTCGGCTGGTCCGTGTTCTTCGAGCAGTCGACCGCACACGCATTGGCGCCGATCCGCGATCAGCTGTTGCGCGGCGCGCTGTTGATCGCGCTCGGTCTTGCCGTTGCGATCCTCGCGGGCTCGCTGCTGGCGCGACGCATGCTCGTCCCGATCACCGCGTTGCGCGCTGGCGCGCGCAAGCTCGGCGCCGGGGATTTCGCCCAGCGTATCGAGGTGAAGACGCATGATGAGCTGGAGGAACTCGCCGATCAGTTCAACAGCATGGCCGGCCAGCTCGCGCAGTCCTATGCCGTGCTGGAAGCCAAGGTCGAGGAACGCACGCGCGATCTCGCGCAGTCGATCAATGAGCTGAAGGTGCTCGAGGAGGTCGGCCGCGCGGTGGCCTCCTCGCTTGATCTCAATGCGGTGCTGCCGACGGTGGCGGCCCGGGCGCTGGAGATCACCAAGACCGACGCCGTGCTGATCTATTCCTTTGACGCCGCCGAACGCCGCTTCAGGCTGGTGGAGGCCAAGGGCGTCGACCGGGACGGCGCGCACAATGTGCTCGACGAGCAGACGAGCCTGCTCTCCGATTCCGTGCGCAGCGGTGAGCCGATCGCAATCGCCGAGCTCGAAAGCGCACCCGATCACCCGCTGCGCGACGTCGCGGTCGCCGCCGGCTTTCACGCCGTGCTGTTCACGCCGCTGGTCGATCAGCAGGGCGTGCTCGGCGCGCTCGTGGTGCTCCGGCGCACGGCCGGCACGTTCCCGCCGAACCTGATCGGACTGATGCGGACGTTTGCCAACCAGGCCGTGCTGGCGATGCGCAACGCACGACTGTTCACCGAGGTCGATCAGAAGGGCCGCGAGCTCGCGTTGACCCACGCGACGGTGCAGCAGCAGGCCGCCAAGCTCACCGAGCAGACCGAGCAGCTGCGCGAATGGAACAAGTCGCTCGAGGATCGGGTCGAGAAGCAGCTCGCGGAGATCGAGCGGATCAGACGGCTGGAGCGCTTCCTGGCGCCGCAGGTGGCGCAGATCATCGCGTCGTCGGACGGCCATGATGCGCTGCTGGAAAGCCACCGCCGCGAGGTCACGGTGGTGTTCTGCGATCTGCGCGGCTTCACCGCGTTCACCGAGACCACCGAGCCCGAGGAGGCGATGAACGTGCTGCGCGAATATCACGCCGCACTCGGCAAGCTCATCTTCAAATATGAGGGCACGCTCGATCGCTATGCCGGCGACGGCGTGATGATTCTGTTCAACGCGCCGATCCCGTTCGAGGATCACACCATGCGCGCGGTGAAGATGGCGCTCGAAATGCGCGACGAGATCGGACAACTGACCGAGCGCTGGAAAAACCGCGGCCACAGCCTGGGGTTCGGCGTCGGCATCGCACTGGGATATGCGACGCTCGGCCAGGTCGGCTTCGAGCACCGACTCGAATACGCCGCAATCGGCAGCGTCACCAATCTCGCCTCGCGGCTGTGCGACGAGGCCAAGGCGGGACAAGTGATCGTGTCGCGCCGGGTGTTCGGCGTCGTCGAACAGTCGGTCGACGCCAGGCCGATCGACGACCTGCATCTCAAGGGCTTCAATCACCCGGTGCTGGCGATGGAGATCTTGTGCTGGCGGGGAGAGGGCGCTGACGCGCTCGATGCCCCCGCCGAGCGGCGGCGTTCATCGGTAACTAACAAATAGGGCGGGCAAAGGCGCGTGGCACGGTGCGCGTGGCTGATGGGACCATCGCGTGCCGCCTTCGGCGCCGCTTTGCTCATCCTACGCAACACCGCTCAATAGGCCTGCTTCGCGTCGGCTTCCTCGCTGGTCTGGATCAGGTCGAGGCTCGCCTCGATCTTGCCGATCAGCCTGTCAAACGTCTTGCGCTCGTCGGCGGACAAACACGCCATGATCTCGCGTTCGCGCTGCTGCAGGCGCGGGATCAGCTCCTCATACAGCGTCTTGCCCTTACGTGTCAGGCGCAGGCGGAACTCGCGGCGATCCTCGGCATTCTCGACGCGCTCGATCAGCCGCCGCTCCAGCAACGACGTCACGGCCCGGCTGATGGTCGATTTGTGCGTGCGGGTGCACGCTGCGACATATTGTGCGCTGCAGGCCTCGCGGCGGAAGCCGAGCGTCGCCAGCACGCGCCATTCCGGAATGTCGAGCCCATAGCGCTCTCGATACTCGACGGCGAGCGCCGCGCTGACCTCGGCGGCCAGACGGTTGAGCCGGAATGGCGCGAACTTGAACAGGTCGAGCCGCTCGTCGTCCTGCGGCACTGCGGCATTTCGGTCATCCTCGACCGGCTTCGCCTGCCGCCTGGACGCCGCGGGTAGTGGCTTCGCCAAGATCGCGCTCCGATTTTTGAGTTGACGCGGCCGAAGCCGTCGGCTTTAGAATAGTTGCAGGTGAGACTATCTGGCAAGACGGCCAGATGGCCTCGCCCGAGGAAATGTCGGTCGCTTCGAAAATCGTCGCTTCGAAAGTCCAAGAAACCCACAAGGCGAGCAAGCCATGGTGCAGGCCAATCCGGGGCAGGGCGCGAGCCGAGCGAAGGTTCAGTTCGGCTATCGTCGGCATGAAGACCAGGATCAGGCTATGCCGACCGCGCATCCGGTCGTCGTCGTGGGTGCGGGTCCCGTCGGGCTGTCGTTCGCCATCGATCTTGCGCAGCGCGGCCATGCGGTCGTGGTGCTCGATGATGCCGATCGCATCGGCGAGGGCTCGCGCGCGATCTGCTTCTCCAAGCGCTCGCTGGAATATTGGGATCGCCTCGGCGTCGGCGACCGGATGGTCGACAAGGGTGTGGTGTGGAACGTCGGCCGCATCTTCCACGGACCGTCCGAGCTCTATCAGTTCAACCTGCTGCCGGAGCCCGGGCACAAGCGGCCGGCCTTCATCAACCTGCAGCAATTCTACGCCGAGGCCTATCTGGTCGATCGCGTCAACGCGCTGCCGGCGATCTCGCTGCGCTGGCGAAACAAGGTCACCGCGCTCGAACAGCGCAACGATCATGTCGTGCTGACGATCGAGACGCCGGATGGCCCCTATCGGCTGTCGGCGCAATATGTGATCGCCTGCGACGGCGCGCGCTCCTCGCTGCGCCAGATGGTGGGCGCCGGTTTCTCCGGCAAGGTGTTCGAGGATCAGTTCCTGATCGCCGATGTCAGGATGACGGCCGAATTCCCCACCGAGCGCTGGTTCTGGTTCGATCCGCCGTTCCACGCCGGACGCTCGGCGCTATTGCACCGGCAGCCGGACAATGTCTGGCGTATCGACCTGCAGCTCAGCCGCTACGCCGATCCCAATGTCGAGAAGCAGCCGGAGAATGTACGGCCGCGGATCGCGCGCATGCTCGGCCATGATCAGTTCGAGTTCGAATGGATATCGCTCTACAAGTTCCAGTGCCGGCGCATGGAGCGCTTCATTCATGGTCGCGTCGTCTTCGCCGGCGATTCCGCCCATCAGGTTTCGCCGTTCGGCGCACGCGGTGCCAATTCGGGGCTGGAGGATGCTGAGAATCTGGCCTGGAAGCTCGATCGCGTCCTGCGCGGAACCTCGCCCGCGGCGCTGCTCGACACCTATGATCTGGAGCGAAGCGCGGCGGCCGACGAAAACATTCGCGAATCCACGCGGGCGACGGATTTCATGGCGCCGAACTCGCACCAGGAGGCGCGGTTGCGCAAGGTGGTGCTCGCGCTCGCCCGGGACACCGAATTCGGCAAGCGCATGGTCAATGGCGGCCGGCTGTCGGTTCCCTCGGTCTACCAGACGCCGCTGTCGACTGAAGACGACGAGGCCTGGCACAGTGGCCCTCGTCCGGGGACATCGATGCCGGATGCGCCGCTGAAGGCAGCCGACGGACGGCACCTTCATCTCACAGATGCGTTCAACGCTCACGGCCGGGGCTTCACTCTGCTGTCCTTTGCCAATGGTGAGGCGATCGATGTGCCCGACGATGTCGGTGTCATCAGCATTGGCGGTCCGGGTGGACTTGCAGATGGCGAGGGCTTCGCGGTCAAGCGTTACGGTGCCGAACCCGGCACATCCTATCTGCTGCGTCCGGACGGCTATGTGGCGGCGCGCTTCCGGCACCCGAGCCGCACCGCCATCGCGGCGGCGGTCGTACGCGCCTCCGGCCTGAGCTGAGGGAGCCGCAATGATGACACTCTCGACCGCTTCCAATTTCGCCAAGCCCGACGATGCCTTCCGCGCCATTGTCGAAGCCCATCGCGGCCTCTCGGACCTCGAAAGCGCCGATCTCGATGCGGCATTGGTTCTCATCCTCGCCAATCACATCGGCGACATCGGCGTCCTGCGCGAGGCGATCATGCTGGCGAAACGCAGCATGGCTGATGCCGGTCAACAGCAACAACAACAGCAGCAGCAATAGGCTGCCGCGCACACGGGGAATGAACTGATGGCGAAAGGTTTCGCATCCACCACGGATATCGCCGAGAAGAAGGTGACCTTCTCCGAGATCGGCCCGGATCTCTATGCGTTCACGGCCGAGGGCGATCCGAATTCGGCGGTGATCGTCGGCGACGACGGCTGCATCGTGTTCGATGCGCAGGCGACGCCGGCGATGGCCAACAAGGTGATCGAGCGCGTCAGGACCGTGACCGACAAGCCGATCAAATATGTCGTGCTGTCGCACTACCACGCGGTGCGCGTGCTCGGCGCCTCGGCCTACCACGCGCAGGGCATCGTCGCCTCGCAGGAGACGCGCCGGCTGATCGTGGAGCGGGGACAGCAGGACTGGGACTCGGAATACGGTCGCTTCCCGCGGCTGTTCCAGGACGCCGAGAGCATCCCCGGCCTGACCTGGCCGACGCTGACTTTCGAAGGCGAGATGACGATCCATCTCGGCAAGCGCGAGGTGCAGCTGATCCAGCTCGGCGCCGGGCACACCTCGGGCGACATCGTCGCCTGGGTGCCGGACGCCGAGGTGATGTTCTCCGGCGACCTCATCGAATATCACTCGGCCTGCTATTGCGGCGACGCCTATTTGCGCGAATGGCCGTCGACCTTGAACGAGATCCGCGACTTCAATCCCAAGGCGATCGCGCCCGGTCGCGGCGATGCGCTGAAAGGCGCGGCCACCGTGCGCGAGGCGATCGCGATGACGCGCGACTTCGTCAGCTCGCTGTACGGCGCGGCCGAGATGTCGGTCGCGAAGGGACGCAGCCTGAAGGAATCCATGGCCGCCACGCGCGAAGTGATGGACCCGAAGTTCTCGAGCTTCGCGATCTACGAGCACTGCCTGCCGTTCAACGTGTCGCGCGCCTATGACGAGGCCAGTGGCATCGACGATCCCGTGATCTGGACCGCCGAGCGCGACCGCGAGATGTGGGCCCGCCTGCAAGGAGAAGGATGATGAACATCAACACATCTCCCAACCAGCTCAGCCGCGCCACAGGACAGGTTACGCCGGGCTACATGTCCGGCTTCGGCAATTCATTCGAAACCGAGGCGCTGCCGGGCGCGCTTCCGATCGGCCGCAACTCGCCGCAGCGCTGCGCCTACGGTCTCTATGCCGAGCAGCTCTCCGGCTCGCCGTTCACCGCGCCGCGCGGCTCCAACGAGCGTTCCTGGCTGTACCGCATCCGTCCGTCGGTGAAGCATTCCGGCCGCTTCGCCAAGGTCGATGCCGGGCTGTGGCGCACCGCGCCGTGCCACGAGCAGGAGATCACGGTGCAGCAGCTGCGCTGGGACCCGACGCCGCTTCCGGCAGGCGATGTGACGTTCCTGCAGGGTGTGCAGACCATGACCACGGCCGGCGATGCCGCGACCCAGGCCGGCATGGCGGCGCATGTCTACGTCATCACCAGGTCGATGGTCGACCAGCACTTCTACAATGCCGACGGCGAGCTGATGTTCGTCCTGCAGCAGGGGGCCTCAAGTTCGTCACCGAGTTCGGCCGCATCGACGCCGAGCCTGGCGAGATCGTCGTGATCCCGCGCGGCGTCAAGTTCCGGGTGGAGATTCCGGCGGGACCGGCACGTGGCTATCTCTGCGAGAACTATGGCGGTGCGTTCACCTTGCCGGAGCGCGGACCGATTGGCGCCAACTGTCTCGCCAATGCCCGCGACTTCCTGACTCCGGTGGCCTCATATGAGGACAAGGATACGCCGACCGAACTCTACGTGAAATGGGGCGGCGCGCTGTTCAAGACCGAGCTGAAGCACTCGCCGATCGACGTCGTTGCCTGGCACGGCAACTACGCGCCCTACAAATACGATCTGCGCACCTTCTCGCCGGTCGGCGCCATCGGCTTCGACCATCCCGATCCGTCGATCTTCACCGTGCTGACCTCGCCGTCGGAGACCGCCGGCACGGCCAACATCGATTTCGTAATCTTCCCCGAGCGTTGGATGGTGGCGGACAACACCTTCCGTCCGCCGTGGTATCACATGAACATCATGTCGGAGTTCATGGGCCTGATCTACGGCGTCTACGACGCCAAGCCGCAGGGCTTCGTGCCGGGTGGCATGAGCCTGCACAATTGCATGCTGCCGCACGGGCCGGATCGCGAGGCGTTCGATCACGCCAGCAATGGCGAGTTGAAGCCGGTCAAGCTCACGGGCACCATGGCCTTCATGTTCGAGACGCGATTCCCGCAGCGGATCACAAAGCATGCGGCGGAGTCCGGCACCCTGCAGCCGGACTATGCCGATTGCTGGAACGGATTGGAGAAGCGGTTCGACCCGACAAGGCCATGAGTTCGATAGTTTATGCCGTCATGGCCGGGCTTGACCCGGCCATCCACGCCTTCCTTTCCCTCGCTTTGAGACATGGATGCCCGAGTTAATCTCGGGCATGACGACGTGGTTTGGAGAAGCACCTTGACTCACCCCAACGATCCCGCGCTCCGCTCTTTCATTCCGGTCAATCCGGCCTCCGACTTCCCGATCCAGAACCTGCCCTACGGCGTGTTCTCCGCCGCCGACTCGCCGAAGCCGCGCGTCGGCGTGGCGATCGGCGATTTCGTGCTCGATCTCGCCGTGCTCGAGGACGAAGGCCTGCTCGATCTGGCGCCGGCCTATGAGGTGTTCGCGCAATCCTCGCTGAACTCCTTCATGGCGCTCGGCCCCGCTGTATGGTCGAAGACGCGTGCTGCGATCAGCGCACTGCTGCGCCAGGACAATCCGCGGCTGCGCGATGACAAGCCGCTGCGCAGCCGGGCGCTGCTGCCGCGCTCCGACGTTACGCTGCGTCTGCCGTTCCATGTCGCCGGCTACACGGATTTCTATTCGTCGAAGGAGCACGCCACCAATGTCGGCGTCATGTTCCGCGGCAGGGACAATGCGCTGCAGCCGAACTGGCTGCACATGCCGATCGGCTACAACGGCCGCGCGTCGACCGTGATCGTCTCCGGCACCAAGGTGCGCCGGCCGCGCGGGCAGCTGAAGCCGCCGAGCGCCGACGTGCCGAGCTTCGGCCCGTGCAAGCGTCTCGATTTCGAGCTGGAGATGGGCGTCGTCGTCGGCCAATCCTCGAAGCTCGGCGAGATGCTGACCGAGGCGCAGGCGGAGGCGATGATCTTCGGCTTCGTGCTGCTCAACGACTGGAGCGCGCGCGACATCCAGCAATGGGAATATGTCCCGCTCGGGCCGTTCCAGGCCAAGGCGTTCGCGACCTCGATCAGTCCGTGGGTGGTGACATCAGAGGCGCTGGAGCCGTTCCGCGTCGCGGGGCCGGTGCAGGATCCGGTGCCGCTGCCCTACCTGCAGCAGAAGGCCGCGCAGAACTACGATCTCGCGCTCGACGTCGCCTTGCGGCCGTCCGGCAGCAACAGCGCTGACAGCATCTGCAGGACCAATTTCAAGTACATGTACTGGTCGAGCGTGCAGCAGCTCATACACCACGCCTCGTCCGGCTGCGCCATGAGGTGTCGGCGATCTCCTGGGGAGCGGCACCATCTCCGGCCCGGAGAAGCAACAGCGCGGCAGCCTGCTCGAGATCAGCTGGAACGGCACCGAGCCGGTCGAGCTCGCCGGCGGCGTCAAGCGCTCGTTCCTGGAGGACGGGGATTCTGCTCGTGATGCGCGGCTGGTGCCAGGGCGACGGCTATCGCGTCGGTTTCGGCGAGGTCGAAGGCACGATCGGAGCGGCCGGGTAGCTGCTCCAAACACTGCCGTCGTTCCGGGCTCGTGCTTCGCGCGCCCCGGAATGACGAGGAGAGAGGTCAGCGCTCCTCTGGCACCACGTTCCGGACGCCCGCCACGAACGCCGCGACGTCCTCGGCCGCATATTTCAGATGCACGCGCTTGTCGGACGGCAGCTGCTTTGTGACGCAGGCCCCTGGACGCCACTCCCGCGTCGGCCGGATCGGCCGCGGCGCGAAGCCGCCGCCGCAGTTCGGGCAGACGTTGAACAGCTTGGTCTCGACGCAGTCGATGCAGAAGGTGCATTCGTAGGAGCAGATGCGCGCGTCCAGCGCCTGCGGCGGCAGGTCCTTGTCGCAGTACTCGCAGTTGGGGCGAAGCTGCAGGGCCATGGGCGTCTCGCGGTTGATTGAACCGTGCGAGTGTCGCAGAGCAAGTGAAGACGGTGAAGGGCGCATTTCCCTCGATTCTGCGCCGCGGATGCTCAGCCGGTCGATGGCGACGCCAGCGGCAGCTTGGCGCTTTCCTTGAGACGGTCGAGCACGATCGAGGAGCGCACATGCGCCACGCTCTGGTGCGGCATCAGCACGTTGTTGACGATGTTTGACAGGCTCTTGAGGTCGCGCAGCACCACCTTGAGCAGATAATCGGAGTCGCCCGTCAGCGCGTAGGCCTCCTGGATGTCGTCGATGCGGTTCACCAGCGCGCGAAACCTTTCGGCGTTGTCGGGCGAATGCGTCGCCAGCGTGATCTGGATGAAGGCGATCAGCTCGAAGCCGAGCGCCAGGCTGGCGAGTTGGGCCCGATAGCCGGCGATGACGCCGTCCTCTTCCAGCCGCATCCGGCGCCGCGAGCATTGCGAGGCGGAGAGGCCGGCGATCTCGGCCAGTTCCTGGTTCGTGAGCCGGCCATCGTCCTGCAGCGCGGCCAGGATCCTGAGATCGAAGCTGTCGATTGAAATCATCCGCCATTTCCTCATTTTGTGCACGGATCGTGCATATCTCCGCGAAAATGACAATGGTTTGCATGCCTCGTGCGCAAAATTTGAGAGATGATGATCCCGTCAAGCTGAAGGAGCTGCCGCCCATGGGTCCGTTTCCGCACGATGCGCCGCCTGCCGCCATCTCCGCCGACAGCCCGATGGGCACGGATGGCTTCGAGTTCGTCGAATATGCCCATTCCGACGCGAGCGAGTTGCACGCGCTGTTCAAGCTGATGGGCTTCACCGCGGTCGCCCGCCACAAGACGAAGGCAATCACGCTGTACCGCCAGGGCGACATCAACTATCTCGTCAACGAGGAGCCCGGCAGCCACGGCCACGACTTCGTCGCCGCGCACGGCCCGTGTGCACCGTCGATGGCGTTCCGCGTTGTCGATGCGAACAAGGCCTATGCCCGGGCGATCGCGCTCGGCGCCGAGCCGGCGGATCTGCCGCCGACCCGGAAGACGCTCGACGTGCCCGCGCTCAAGGGCATCGGCGGCAGCCTGCTGTATCTGGTCGACCGCTATGGCGCCAAGGGCTCGGCCTATGATCTCGAATTCGAGTGGATCGGCGCGCGCGACCCACGCCCCATCGGCTCCGGCCTCTACTACATCGATCACCTGACCCACAACGTGCATCGCGGCCGCATGGACGTCTGGGCCGGCTTCTACGAAAAACTGTTCAGCTTCCGCCAGATCCGCTTCTTCGACATCGAGGGCCGCGCCTCCGGCCTGTTCTCGCGCGCGCTGACCAGCCCCGACGGCAAGATCCGGATTCCGATCAACGAGGATGCCGGCGATTCCGGGCAGATCGAGGAGTATCTGAAGATCTATCGCGGCGAAGGCATCCAGCACATCGCCTGCGGCGCCCGCGACATCTACGCCACCGTCGAGGGCCTGCGCAGCGCAGGCCTGCCGTTCATGCCGTCGCCGCCGGAGACCTATTTCGAACGCATCGATGCACGGCTGCCGAAGCACGGCGAGGACGTCGCGCGCCTGAAGCGCAACGGCATCCTGATCGACGGCGAGAGCGTGGTCGATGGCGGCCACACCAAGGTGCTGCTGCAGATCTTCTCGGCCAACGCCATCGGTCCGATCTTCTTCGAGTTCATCCAGCGCAAGGGCGACGACGGCTTTGGCGAAGGCAACTTCAAGGCGCTGTTCGAATCGATCGAGGAAGACCAGATCCGCCGCGGCGTGCTGAAGGTCGAGGCGGCGGAGTAGGGCGGTTGGTCATTGCGAGGAGCGTAGCGACGAAGCGATCCGGACCTCCGTCCGGGCCCTGGATGGCGTCGCTTCGCTCGCAATGACGGCGCGCGTGGGAGGCAGGCTGTCACCAAACAAATACTGTCGTCCCGGGCAAGCCTGACGACGCGCCAGCGGCGTCGGGCGCCGACCCGGGACCCATACCGCGCGATCTCTCGGTCGGGCACGGTGGCAGACGATCTTCGCCGCACGACGGCCGGAGGTTATGGATCCCGCGTTCGCGGGGATGACACTGAGGTTGAGGCGAGAGCGTCGTCAACTCATAGGCTTGGAACGGGCGCGCACCGCCTGACCAGCGGTGCCGCACCGCTGTGCCTGTTACCGCCCCGCCTTCCACGCATTCACGACAGCCCCGATCTCCGTCACCTCCGGCTCGCGAATGTTGGACGGCGTTCGCGAAAACCGAGGCGCCGGAGCCGGCTGCGTCACGCCGTGACGCTCGACGAACACGCCGCGCGCGGCCATATGGGCATGCTTGGGTGCCTCCGACATCGTCAGCACCGGCGCGAAGCAGATGTCGGTGCCTTCCATGATCATACACCATTCCTCCCGCGTCTTGCTCTTGAACACGCTGACCAGCTTCTCCTTCAGCGCCGGCCAGGCGCGCGGGTCCATCTGCGCGTCGAAGGCGGCATCGGAGAGATCGGCGTGCTGGCGCAGCAGCGCGTAGAACTGCGGCTCGATCGAGCCGATGGAGATGAAGTTGCCACAGGCGCATTCGTAGACGCCGTAGAAATGCGCGCCGCCGTCGAGAAAGTTGCGCTCGCGTCCCTCGGTCCAGCGGCCCATCGCGGTGAGGTCGAAGAACATCGCGAGTAGCGATGCCGCGCCGTCGCACATCGCTGTGTCCACCACCTGCCCCTTGCCGGACTTCGAGGCTTCGAGCAATGCGGCGAGCACGCCGACCACCAGATAGAGCGCACCGCCGCCGAAATCCCCGACCAGGTTGAGCGGCGGCACCGGCCGCTCCTTCGGGCCGATCGCGGCCAGCGCGCCGGTGATCGAGATGTAGTTGATGTCGTGACCGGCCGCATGCGCCAGCGGTCCCTCCTGGCCCCAGCCGGTCATGCGGCCGTAGACGAGCTTCGGATTACGCCCAAGCGCGACGTCGGGGCCGAGGCCGAGCCGCTCCATCACGCCGGGCCGGAAACCTTCGATCAGCGCGTCGGCACCGGCGAGCAGATCAAGCACCTCGGCGATGACCGCCTTGTCCTTGAGATCGAGCTCGATGACCTTGCGGCCGCGGCCGGCAACCGACTTCATGGTCTTGCGCGCACCGACACGATCGAGCGTCACCACCTCCGCACCCATGTCAGCCAGCAGCATGCAGGCGAACGGACCCGGTCCGATGCCGGCGAACTCGACGATGCGAAATCCGGCGAGCGGGCCGGTGGCGCGGGTCTGAGTGTTCGGTGCGGTCTTGTCGAGCACGTCGTTGTGTCCTTGATTCACGCGTCTTGTCGCATTGGCGTTTCCTTGATCCGCAATTGTCCCGCGTGCATCAGGCCAACGCAAGCGCGCCGTATGCCGCAAAGCAAAACGGCGCGCATCGCTGCGCGCCGCGTGGAATTTGTGGTGCCGTTGCGCGGAATGATCCGCGTCGCGGACTTTAGCCCGCGGCCTGCACCGCGCGCTGCGCCATCACCTTCACCAGATTGGCACGGTAATCGGCCGAGCCGTGGATGTCGCTGAGCAGGCCGCTCGCCGGGATGCTGACGCCGTCGATCGCCGACGCCGACCAGTTCGATTTCAAAGCCGCCTCGATCGCGGGCACGCGCATCACGCCGCTCTGCGAGGCGCCGGTGGCCGCGACGCGGACATCGCCGCCCTTGGTCTTGGTGACGAAGACCCCGGTCAGCGCGAAACGCGACGCCGGGTGGCGCATTTTGGCGTAGCCGGCCTTCTCCGGCACCGGGAACGACACCTCGGTGATGATCTCGCCATCTTCGAGCGCCGTCGTGAACAGGCCCTTGAAGAAATCGTCGGCCGAGATCGTCCGCTTGTTGGTCTTCACGGTGGCACCGAGCGAGATCAGCGCCGCCGGGAAGTCGGCAGCCGGATCGTTGTTGGCGATCGAGCCGCCGATGGTGCCGCGCGAGCGCACGGCGGGATCGCCGAGCACCGAGGTGAGATGCGCGATAGCGGGGATCGCCTTCTTCACGTCGGCATTGGTCATGATGTCGTAGTAGGTGGTCGCGGCCTTGATCGTGAGCGTGTCGCCGGTCAACTGGATGCCGATCAGGTCCTTGATCTTGCCGATGTCGATGACATCGGACGGAGCAGCGAGGCGCTGCTTCATCACCGGGATCAGCGTGTGACCGCCGGCAAGGAACTTGGCCTCGCCGCCCTTGGCGAACAGCGCCGCCGCCTCGTCGACCGAGGAGGCACGATGGTAAGTGGTCTGGTACATGGTTGCTCCTCCGTTCGATCAGGCGTTGCCGTGGATCGCGTGCCAGACGCGGTCCGGCGTCGCCGGCATTTCCAGCTTGTTGTTGCCGATCGCATCCGTGATCGCGTTGATCACGGCGGCGGATGCGCCGATCGCGCCGGCCTCGCCGCAGCCCTTCACGCCGAGCGGATTGCCCGGGCACAGGGTCGTGGTGTGGCTCAGCTTGAAGGACGGCACGTCGTCGGCGCGCGGCATCGCGTAGTCCATGAATGACGCCGTGACCGGCTGGCCGTTGCTGTCGTAGATCGCGTGCTCGAGCAGCGCCTGCCCGATGCCCTGGACCAGGCCACCATGGACCTGGCCTTCGACGATCATCGGGTTGATGAGCCGGCCGAAATCGTCCGCCGCCACGAAGTTGACGAACGACGTCTTGCCGGTGGCCTCGTCGACCTCGAGCTCGCAGATATAGGTGCCGGCCGGGAAGGTGAAGTTGGTCGGATCGTAGAACGCGCTCTCCTTCAATCCGGGCTCCATGCCGTCCGGCAGGTTGTGCGCGGTGTAGGCGGCGAGCGCGACCATCGGAAGCGCGATCGACTTGTCGGTGCCGGTCACCTTGAACTCGCCGTTCTCGATGACGATGTCGCCTTCCGAAGCTTCGAGCGCGTGCGCCGCGATCTTCTTGGCCTTTGCCTCGACCTTCTCCATCGCCTTCAGGATCGCGGTGAGGCCGACGGCGGCCGAGCGCGAGCCGTAGGTGCCCATGCCGAACTGCACCTTGTCGGTGTCGCCGTGGACGATCGAGACCTGGCTGATCGGCACGCCAAGGCGTTCGGCGATGAGCTGGCAGAAGGTGGTCTCATGGCCCTGGCCGTGGCTGTGCGAGCCCGTGAGCACCTCGATGGTGCCGACGGGGTTGACGCGGATCTCAGCCGACTCCCACAGGCCGACACCGGCCCCCAGGCTACCGACCGCCTTCGACGGCGCGATGCCGCAGGCCTCGATGTAGCAGGAGAAGCCGAGGCCGCGCAGCTTGCCCTGCGCCTTGGCGGCCGCCTTGCGCGCCGGGAAGCCGGCGTAGTCGATCGCCTTCAGCGCCGCGTCGAGCGAAGCGTTGAAGTCGCCGGTGTCGTAGGCCATGATCACCGGGGTCTGGTGCGGGAACTGGGTGATGAAGTTCTTCCGCCGCAGCTCGGCCGGATCGACCTTGAGCTGACGCGCCGCGGTCTCCATCAGCCGCTCCAGCAGGTAGCTCGCCTCAGGGCGTCCGGCGCCGCGATACGCATCGACCGGCGTGGTGTTGGTGTAGACGCCCATCACCTCGGCATAGATCGCCGGGATGTTGTACTGGCCCGACAGGAGGGTCGCGTACAGATAGGTCGGCACCGAGGATGAGAACAGCGACATGTAGGCGCCGAAATTGGCGTGGGTCTTGACCCGCAGCCCCAGGATCTTGTTGTCGGCATCGAGCGCCATCTCGGCCTTGGAGATGTGGTCGCGGCCGTGCGCGTCGGTCAGGAACGCCTCGGTGCGGTCGCCGGTCCACTTCACCGGACGGCCGACCTTCTTGGAGGCCCACAGCGCGACCATCTCTTCCGGATAGATGAAGATCTTGGAGCCGAAGCCGCCGCCGACGTCGGGCGCGATGACGCGCAGCTTGTGTTCTGGTGCGATGTTGTAGAACGCCGACAGCACCAGGCGAGCGACGTGCGGGTTCTGCGACGTCGTATAGAGCGTGAAATGCTCCTCGGCCGCATCGTACTCGGCGATCGCGGCGCGCGGCTCCATCGCGTTGGGCGCGAGCCGGTTGTTGGTCAATTCCAGCGTGACGACGTTGGCGGCCTTGGCGAAGGCGGCGTTGACCGCCCCCTCGTCGCCAATATGCCAGTCATAGACGACGTTGCCGGGGGCCTCCGGGTGAAGCTGCGGCGCGCCGGGCTTCAGCGCGGAAGGCATGTCGGCGACCGCCGGCAGCTCCTCATATTCGACCACGACGGCCTCGGCGGCGTCACGTGCGAGGTTCTTGCTTTCGGCGATCACCACGGCCACGGCCTGGCCGACGAAGCGTACGGTCTCCGGCGCCATCGCCGGCCATGCGCCCATCTTCATCGGCGAGCCGTCCTTGGAGGTGATGGCCCAGCCGCAGATCAGGTTGCCGACCTTGTCGTCGACGATCTGCCGGCCGGTGAGCACCGCGACCACGCCGGGCATCGCCTCGGCGGCCGAGGAGTCGATGCTCTTGACCTTGGCGTGCGCGTGCGGGCTGCGGATGAAATGGGCAAAGGTCATGCCCAACAGCTTGACGTCGTCGACGTACCGGCCCTTGCCGGTGATGAAACGCTTGTCCTCCTTGCGGACGACGCTGGCGCCAATGCCTTCCATACCCATGCGAATCTCTCCCCTACCGGAGTTCTGTTGTCCCGCCGCGGCCATCGCGCGCAGCGGTCGTGGTCTCGGTATTGCGGTAAACGGCGGCTCTCGCCGGCCTCATTCGGCAGCTTGCGCGACCTTCATCCGTCCGGCAGCGTCGAGCACGGCCTTGACGATGTTGTGATAGCCGGTGCAGCGGCAGATGTTGCCTTCCAGCTCCTCGCGCACCGTGCTCTCGTCGAGCTCGCCTCCGTGGCGGTGCACAATATCGATGGCCGACATGATCATCCCCGGCGTGCAATAGCCGCATTGCAGGCCGTGATTGTCGCGGAAGGCTGCCTGCATCGGGTGCAGCTCGTCGCCCTTGGCGATGCCTTCGATGGTGGTGACGTTGGCGCCGGCGGCCTGACCGGCCAGCACGGTGCAGGATTTCACGGCACGGCCGTCGATATGGACGACGCAGGCGCCGCATTGGCTGGTGTCACAGCCGACATGGGTGCCGGTGAGATTCAGATGATCCCGCAGGAGGTGAACGAGCAGGGTGCGATCCTCGGCCTCGACCGAGACCGCCTTGCCGTTCACCGTCAGTTTGACTGTCGACACGAGTAACCTCCCGATGAATTTTTCTTATTCTGATTAGAAACAGCGCCCTCAGGACTTTGCAACTCGAATTTTCGTCTCTGATGTCATTGCGACGTCTTGCGCGCGGCCTCGGCGATTCGGTCGCATGTGGCACGCCATGCGAGGGGGCACCGGCGCAGGTGAGAGCGCAGGCCGGAGGCCGATGCCGCCCATTTACCGCCCCTTAGCCATTGTGACGTAGTTTTGATCACGCTCTGGTGCGTTGGCGCCGGGCGGTTGGTTTCTGGTCAATATAAAGAATGGCGTGTCGGGGGTGGGAATGTCTGCGCAGCTTGCGCCGCAGTCGCGGCGTGCCAATTTTCTGACCCTGCGATTTCGCGGCAAGATCGTCCTCGGCTTTGCCGTGGTGCTGGCCATCTCCGCCGTCAGCATCGGCTTCTCCTATCTGGGGTTCGAGCGGGTCGCCGCGGCGGTGGCGGCCTATCGGGGCAGCGTCGCGGAAGCCGACGCCACCCGCACCATCGATCGCGAGCTGGTCTCGTACCAGGCGCTCGCCCGCTACTATGCCCTGACCGGCAAAGCCGACGACGAGGCGGCGGCCACCGCTGCCCAGCAGGCGCTCCAGGCCGCGATCGACAAATCGATGGCCGCGACCGGCGCCGAGCGGCGGGCGCAGGTCGGCAAGCTGCAGGCGCAGTTTCAGGCCTTCGCCAAGATATTCTCGAGCATCGTCGCCCTGACCCGCGAGAACGCGAAGCTGGCGACCGACCAGATCGGTATCATCGGCAACAGAGATCCGCTTCAAGTTCGATGATCTGGCGGACACCGCCGCGCTCGCCGGCCTGCCGTCGGTGCAGACGACGGCCAAGGACCTCACCGGCCAGTACCTCACCGTGTCCGCGCTGGTCGGCACCTATATCGCCAAGCCCGATGCCAAGACCGCCGACGGCGCCATCGCGCGCACGCGCTTTCTGGAAACCTCGCTGGTGACGATCTATGCCAATGACGAGAAGATCACCCAGCGCGTCGCCGAGCTCGGCGACCTGATCAAGCAGTACCGCGCCGCCTTCATCAAGCTGTCGGAGAACATGAAGGCGCTCGGCAAGCTCGAACAGGAGATGGGCGTCGTCGGGACCGAGATCATCGCGCTGTCGAACGGGCTGAAATCCGAGGTCGCCTCCGACCAGCAGCGCATCGAGGCCGCCGCCAACACCACCATCGCGGACATCGAGCGGCTGATCGCGATGCTGGCGATCGGCGGGCTGACGCTCGGCGCCGTGCTGGCGCTGATGCTCGGCAACGGCATTTCGAAGCCGATGATCACGATGTGCAAGGCGATGCGCGAGCTCGCCTCGGGCAATTTCGACGTCCGGCTGCCCGGCCTCGGGCGCGCCGATGAGATCGGCGAGATGGCGGCGGCGGTCGAGGAGTTCAAGGTCCAGGCGGTGGCCAAGGCCGAGCGCGACGCCGCGACGCATGACGCCCAGAACAAGGCGGCGGGCGCCGCGCGCCGGGCCGAGCTCATCCGCTTCGCCGACGAGTTCGAGACCGCCGTCGGCTCGATCGTGTCCAACGTCTCGACCTCGGCCGAGCATCTCGAGCAGGCGGCCTCCACCCTGACGCGCGCACCGCCGAGACCACGCAGTCGCTGGCGAGCCGCGTCAGCGGCACCTCCGACCAGGCCACCGGCCGCATCCACTCGGTGGCGAGCGCGACCGACGAGCTGTCGGCCTCGGTCGACGAGATCGGCCGCCAGGTTCGCGAGTCCAGCCGCATCGCGGAATCCGCCGTGGCCCAGGCCGAAGAGACCGACGGGCGCATCGGCAAGCTGTCGCGCGCGGCGCAGGAAATCGGCGACGTCGTCAAGCTCATCACCGCGATCGCCGAGCAGACCAACCTGCTCGCGCTGAACGCCACCATCGAGGCGGCGCGCGCCGGCGATGCCGGCCGCGGCTTCGCGGTCGTGGCTTCCGAGGTCAAATCGCTGGCGGAGCAGACCGCCAAGGCAACCGACGACATCTCCAACCATATCTCCGGCATGCAGGCGGCGACCCAGGAGTCGGTGACGGCGATCAAGCAGATCGGCGGCACGATCCGTCAGATCTCGACCATCGCCTCGTCGATCGCGACCGCGGTCGAGCAGCAGGGCGGCGCGACCCAGGAGATCGCCAGGAACGTGCAGGGCGTCGCGGCGGGCACGCAGGCCGCCGCCGCCGACATCACCCAGGTCAATCGCGGCGCGACCCAGACCGGCGAAGCCTCGGAGGAGGTGCTGCGCTCGGCCCAGTCGCTGTCGTCGGAGAGCGCCCGCCTGCGCGCGGAGCTCAACCGCTTCATGGCCAACATCCGCGCGGCGTAGGGTCTTCCACGGCTTACCCACACTGCATCGCCAGTGAGACCAGACCTGCTTGCGTCACGTTCCGCTGGCGCACCCGCGAATGCGGGGATCCATAAACCGCGGCAATCGTGTGGCAGGTGGTATTGATCGCCTGCCCCAATCTCTCATCCCGCGGTATGGCTCTGGGGTCTGCGCCCGCCGACGCTCTTCGCGCCAGCGGACTTGCCCGGGACGACAGCATGCAGTGAGATGCCACTGAGGCCATGCCGGCGGGCACCGCGGCCTGTGCCGTTCCGTACCTTCGCCGAGTTCCCCCGCCCCCTCCGGGAACCCAGCGCTGGGCGAGACGTTGGGTCGCAGCGGCAGGGTTTCTCTGCCGCATTTGCTTCATCCTCTCGGTCGAGCATGCGGTGCGGCCCGCGCCGTCGCATTGGGATTCCATGGCACCCCGACAGGCATCCTTTCCGCACCTCCGCGTCATCACGTCAGCGCCGCCATCCGGCGCGCCGCCGGGCGACACGGCAGGCCAGGATCGAATCATCGAGACCAATATCCCCGCCCGGCTCGACGACCTCCGTTGGAGCGCCTTCCACACCCGCGTCGTGCTGGCGCTCGGCATCACCTGGGTGCTGGACGGGCTCGAGGTGACGCTCGCCGGGGCCTTGTCGGGCGCGCTCAAGCAGAGCCCGGCGCTGCACTTCTCCAATCTCGACATCGGGCTTGCCAACAGCGCCTATCTCGCCGGCGCCGTGCTCGGCGCGCTCGGCTTCGGCTGGCTGACCGACCGCATCGGGCGCCGAAAGCTGTTCTTCATCACGCTCGCGCTCTATCTGTCCGCGACCGCCGCCACCGCCTTGTCGTGGAATGTCGCGACCTACGCGCTGTTTCGCTTCCTGACGGGCGCCGGCATCGGCGGGGAGTATACCGCGATCAACTCGACGATCCAGGAGCTGGTGCCGGCGCGCTATCGCGGCTGGACCGATCTCATGATCAACGGCAGCTTCTGGCTGGGGGCCGCGCTCGGCGCCGTCGGCGCCATCGTGCTGCTCGATCCGGATGTCACCGGCCCGGATGTCGGCTGGCGGCTGGCCTATGGCATCGGCGCCTGTCTCGGCCTGGTCGTGCTGATCATGCGCATGTGGATTCCGGAAAGTCCGCGCTGGCTGATGATCCATGGCCATCCGGATGAGGCGCACGACATCGTCGCCGCCATCGAGCGCGACGTCACCGGCCACGACCGCGAGGAGCGTGCGAAGACCCTGCCGAAGATCCGCCTGCGCATGCGCGATCACACGCCGCTCGCCGAGGTCGCGCGTACGCTGTTCTCGGTCTATCGTCAGCGCTCGCTGGTCGGTCTGACGCTGATGACCGCCCAGGCGTTCTTCTACAACGCGATCTTCTTCACCTTCGCGCTGGTGCTGACCGACTTCTACGGCATCAAGTCCGATCATGTCGGTTGGTACATCCTGCCGTTCGCGGCGGGCAACGTGCTCGGGCCGCTGCTGCTCGGCCGCCTTTTCGACACGCTCGGGCGCCGCGCCATGATCACCTTCACCTATGGCGCCTCCGGCGTGCTGCTCGCGCTCACTGGCTATCTGTTCTCGATCGGCGTGCTGAGCGCCGCGACCCAGACCGCGGCCTGGATGGTGATCTTCTTCTTCGCGTCTCCTGCGGCGAGCGCCGCCTATCTCACCGTGTCGGAGAATTTTCCGCTGGAAGTGCGCGCGCTCGCGATCGCGCTGTTCTACGCCATCGGTACCGGGATCGGCGGCGTCGCGGGACCCGCGCTGTTCGGCGCGCTGCTCGACAGCGGGGCGCGCGGCGCGGTGTTCGGCGGCTATCTGTTCGGTGCCGCGCTGATGCTGGTGGCGGCGCTCGTCGCTTGGCGCTATGCCATCGCGGCCGAGCGCAAATCGCTCGAGCAGGTGGCGCGTCCGCTCGCTGTCATGGAGTAGATGATGATGTCCGACAACTCCGATCTGATCGCTTCTCCTGCGTCGGAGCCCGCCGAGATCGTTCCGACGCCGGTAAGTCTCGTGCCGCATCTTCGCGAGGTGGCGATCCTGCTCGATATCGACGGCACCCTGCTCGATCTCGCGCCAACGCCGCGCGAGGTGTGGGTGCCGCCAGGCCTGGCCGAGGCACTGAACGCGCTGCTGCAACGAACCTCCGGCGCGCTGGCGCTGGTCTCGGGCCGCTCACTCAACGACATCGATCTCATCTTCGCGCCGGAGGTCTACCCCGCCGTCGGCGGTCATGGCGCGGAGATGCGGCTCGGCGGCGGCGGCGAGGCGGATGCGATCAAGGCGCCGCCGCTGGACAAGGAGCTGAAGCGCAGGCTCGCTGCGATCGCCAAGCTCAGCCCCGGCATTCTGCTCGAGGACAAGGGGTACTCGCTGGCGCTGCATTATCGCCTCGCGCCGCAGGCGGAGAAGGCGATCTACGAAGAAGTGTCGCGCATTCGCGCCGAGTTGCCGGAGGCGCCGATCGAGGTGCTGCCCGGCAAGTGTGTATGCGAGATCAAGCATGCCGGCTTCACCAAGGCGAGCGGCGTGCGCGAGTTGATGCGGCACGCGCCGTTCAAGGGACGCAAGCCGTTCTTCATCGGCGACGACGTCACGGATGAGACGGTGTTCGCGATCATGCCGGATTTCGCAGGCCTGTCGTTCTCGGTCGGCCGCCGGGCGCTCGGTGTCGACGGGCATTTCGACGCACCGGACGACGTGCGCGCGTTCCTGGCGCGCCTCGCCGACGGCGGAATCTAATTCATCGACCTAGCGGCCCGCGCAGGGGTCCGCATCGTCGCCTTATTAGTTCCATTCGCCATGCATTCGCACGTTGGATGCGTCGCTCTTGATTAGAAACGTTCTGACTTGATTGACGCTGTGAT
The DNA here is from genome assembly GCA_050641875.1 of Bradyrhizobium oligotrophicum. Taxonomy (GTDB): domain Bacteria; phylum Pseudomonadota; class Alphaproteobacteria; order Rhizobiales; family Xanthobacteraceae; genus Bradyrhizobium; species Bradyrhizobium oligotrophicum_B. The sequence goes on along the minus strand of CP192619.1, from coordinate 1,806,696 downwards.
TACACCGCGCGAATGCCCGAATTTGGTTTCATTTGGTTGAAAGGGTGGCCTGGAACCATATTGATGAACAGCTGTTAACCGACATGACCAACAGGAGGGAGCTGTGAACCTCGTCGTGGTTTCGAATCGGGTGGCGCGTGGCAAAGCCAACGAGCCAATGACCGGCGGACTTGCGGCAGCATTGCTGCCCGTTGTGGAGAAATCGGGGGCAGTATGGGTGGGGTCTTCGGGACGTGTGCGTGACGGCGCGCAGACGGAACCGATCGCGGAGATCGAGCAGATCGGTGAAGGCGCGCTTGCGCTGCTGGATCTGCCGGCTGCGCACTATGCCGGCTACTACGAAGGCTTCGCCAATTCGGCACTGTGGCCGGCGCTGCATTCACGCAGCGATCTGATCAGCGTCTCGCAAGATGATTATCGTTCCTATCGCGAGGTCAACGCCTTCGTGGCGCGCGCGCTGCTCCGGTTCCAGAAGCCGGACACGTTGTTCTGGATCCAGGACTATCACTTCCTGTCGCTCGGCGCGGAGTTGCGCACGCTCGGTGTGAAGGGCCCGATCGGTTTCTTCCTGCATACGCCGTGGCCCGCGCGCAGCGTCATCGACAGCGTGCCGAATCACCGCGATCTCGTCACCGCGATGCTCGCCTATGATCTGATCGGCTTCCAGACCGAGGATGATCGCGAGAATTTCACCGCCTGCATCCGCGCCGATCTCGGCTTGCAGGTGCGTGACGGCGTGGTCAGGTCGCTGCACGGCCGCACCCGTCTGGCCGTGTTCCCGATCGGCATCGACGCCGACAAGTTTGCGCAGCAGGCGGCGAAGGCCGTGGCGCATCCGGATGTGTCGCGGCTGCGCCGCAGCCTGAACGGCGAGAAGCTCGCCATCGGCGTCGACCGGCTCGACTACTCCAAGGGCCTAGTCAACCGCATCAACGCCTTCGATCGCATGTGGACGATGCACCCGAGCCTGCTGCGCGCCGCATCGCTGCTGCAGATCGCAACGCCGTCGCGCGAATCGATCGAGGCTTATGGCAATCTGCAGAGCGAGGTCGCGCGCCTCGTCAGCGAGGTCAATGGCCGCCATGGCGAGGTCGACTGGACGCCGATCCGCTATCTCAACAAGGGCTATGGCCAGGGCGTGCTGGCCGGCCTCTATCGAAGCGCCCAGGTCGGCGTGGTCACGCCGCTGCACGACGGCATGAACCTGGTGGCGAAGGAGTATGTCGCCGCGCAGAGCCCGGTCGATCCGGGCGTACTGGTGCTGTCTAAATTCGCCGGCGCCGCCAACGAGCTCGATGCGGCGCTGATCGTCAATCCGCATGACATCGACGGCATGGCGCGAACGATCGCGATGGCGCTGTCGATGCCGCTGAACGAGCGCCGCATGCGCTACGAGATCATGATGAAGAAGCTGCGTCGCCATTCGATCCAGCAATGGTTCGCCGACTTCGTCGAGACCCTGCAGGACGGCGACGCCGCCGAGGTCGAGGTCGAACCCCTGCCTGCAGCGCCAGCAGGTTTCCTGGCCGGCCGCATGCTGTCGCCCGGCGCGCGCTATCACTGAACCGCGCGTTGCTCCTCGCCGCCGCGCGGCGGCGAGGCTCAGTGGCAGTAGGAGACGCCGTCGAGCACGGCGCAGCGCAGCTTGTTCGGCGAGCTCGGATTGTCCATCGGCACCATGCCGTTGCCCTGGCCGACGAATACGCCGGGGCCGACGATGACCGAGGCCTTGTTGCCGACGATGACCGACGGGTGCGGCTTCAGGCTCGACTTCGTCCCGTCCGGCCACAGGATCGCATCGCCCTGCCAGATCCCCTTGCGGCCGTCGTCGCAGGTCACGTCGACGCCCTGTTTGGTGCATTGATCAGCGCGCGCCGGGCTTGCGGCAAGGCTGAGCGCCGCGGTCAGCAGAACGGCGAGACGGGCAGGGAGGATGACGGCATCGCGAATCCCTCAGTCGGCAGCCGGACCGACGGGCTGCAAAACAGTGGTCGTGCCGCCCGACCGACCGGTTCATGGTGGGCCGACCGGCCGGCGCGGCCTCCCGATCGAGCCCGAGACCAGGGCGGATTGATGATTTTTATCAGCGGTTTGGGGGAAATTTGCCGCCGGAGCCCCCGCCCGGCTTGCAAAACGCCGCCGACCCCGCCAAGAGAGGGCCTCCGGAGAGATGGCCGAGTGGCTTAAGGCGCACGCTTGGAAAGCGTGTGTGCGGGAAACCGTACCGTGGGTTCGAATCCCACTCTCTCCGCCATCCACCCATCCCCAGCCATTCCAAAAACCTGCCAAAATGCTTTGTCTAACAATGCATTAATTTAGACATACGCCTCTCTCTCAAGCGCTCCGCGTGTCTGTCGCCTCTTTGAGTCGGTGGATGAGCCAACGGCCTGCAGGGCCTGGAGGCGAATCGGTTCGAAAGACAGCGGACATCTTGATGTGGGTATCCGACTCGGCCTGTTCGAGCGTCAGCGGCACGAGCTCGCCTTTTCGCAGATCATCTTCAACCACATGATGGGGCATGCCGCCCCAGCCGAGTGCCGCGCGCAGGAAGGCATGCTTCGCCCCGAGATCCGACAATCGCCAGGTCTTCGGCGAATAGACGCGCAGATCCTTGCCCTCGGTCAGACGCGAGCGATCGGTTAGCACGAGTTGGATGTGCGCCTTGAGCACGTCCGGAGGGATCGCGCCGCGATGTTCGGCGAGGGGATGGCGCGGAGAGGCGACCATCAAATAGCGGACGCCGAGCAGATAGTCGCTGGTCAGGTCGGGATGATCGGTGAGCAGAGGTCCGCGGATGCCGAACGCGCAGCGTCGCTCCAGGACCGGATCGATGACGGCGCCCATGCCCTCCACCGACACCCGCAAGGGCGTGGTTGGAAATTCCTGCTGAAACGCGCTGACCGCCTCGGTCAGGACCGCGGTGGGAAACAGGACGTTGATGGCGACGCTCAGCTCCGGTTCGAGGCCGCCCGCAAGTCCGCGCGCGCGCGCCTTCAGCTTCGCCATATCCTCGGCCACCGTGCGGGCGTCCGCCAGCAGTGCGCGTCCGGAGGGCGTCAGAACGGGAAATCGTCCGCTGCGATCGAACAGCTGAATCCCGAGTTGGGCTTCGAGATTGGCGAGATTCTGGCTGACGACCGATTGCGCCCGTCCGAGCTTGCGTCCTGCCGCGGAGAAGCTGCCGGCATCGGCGGCGGTCACGAATGTCGTTAGCTGATCGAGAGACACTCCGTCGAGCATATGTGTATCGTCCAAAACGATAGATCGTATCGTTTTATATTGGCTTTTCAGATTGCTGGCAAGCTCGCATGGTCGAGCGAAAGGCGGAGCGACCGCTGCTACTGGAGTTTCCCATGAAGCTACTTCACATCGATTCGAGCATTGCCGGCGCTGGCTCTGTGACGCGCGAACTGTCGGCCGAGATCGTCTCGGTGTTGGCCGCAGCCAACACGGCCGTCGACGTGATCTACCGTGATCTGGCTGCGGCCCCGATCTCGCACCTGACTGGCGGATATCTGGCCGCCATGCAGGGCGCCGCGGCCGAGGACGTTGTGCGGAGCGAGGTCGGTGCAGGGCTTGCGGCCTTGGAGGACTTTCTTGCGGCCGAGGTCATCGTGATCGGCGCGCCGATGTACAATTTCGGTATCCCGTCGCAGCTGAAGGCCTGGATCGACCGTCTCGCCGTGCCGGGCAAGACGTTCAACTACGGGGAGCGCGGCCCGGTCGGGCTCTGCAAGGGCAAGAAGCTCATCGTCGCCTCGGCGCGCGGCGGCATCTTCAGCTCCGGATCGCCACTCGCGGCGCTCGATCACCAGGAGAATTACCTGCGGAGCTTCTTCGGCTTCCTCGGCATCACGGACATCTCCTTCGTGCGCGCAGAAGGCGTGGCGATGGGACCGGAGGCGCGTACCCAGGCGATCGCTGCGGCCAAGGCGCACGCAGCCAGTCTCGCGGCCTGAGATTTCGCGAAGCTCCCCGTCGGCTGATCGCAGGTCTTCGCAATGACCATTATCTTCTCCCAGATCGTCGCTCCACAGCTGCGCGGATCCAGTCGCTCCGCGTTCTCGGTCAAGGCGCTCGACCTTGCTCCGTTGGCGGATCTGAAATCGCCGGTCCTGGTGTGCGACGATTTCAGGGTGAGCGGACGGCCGTTTCCGCCACATCCGCATGCCGGGTTCTCGGCGGTCACCTACGTCTTTGCGGATTCCGCCGGCGCTCTGCGCAGCCGGGATTCGCTGGGCAATGACATCGTCGTCGGACCCGGCGGCATCGTGTGGACTCAGGCCGGAAAGGGCGTGATCCACCACGAGATGCCGGGCGACGATCGCGAGCTGCACGGCCTGCAGCTGTTCGTCAATCTCAGCTCGTCCAACAAGCTCGCTGAGCCACAGACGATGAAGCTCAAGGGCAGCGAGGTGCCGCAATGGCGCAGCGAGGGCGGCGACACCGCCCGCGTGGTCGTCGGCAGCTATGGTGGACTGGCGTCGCCATTGGTCCCTGCCGAGCCGTTCACGCTGCTCGACGTCACGCTGTTCTACCGCTTCACCTACGAGCTGACGCGGGGCAAGGTCGCGGTCGTCTATGTCGTGGATGGTGACGTCACGATCGACGGCGACGATCAGACGCGGCAGCTCAGCGAAGGCCAGGCCATCGCCCTGACCGGAGACGGACGCGTGGAGTTGACGGCCATCACAGGCGCGCAGCTCATCCTGATGAGCGGCGCCGCGATCCGGGAGCCCGTCGTGATCGACGGCCCCTTCATCATGAACGACAGCGACCAGATCGCGACCGCCTATGCGCGCTACCGGTCCGGCAGGATGGGCAGCCTGCCGCCGATGTGACCGATCGATCCGGCGACGGCCGGATCCGCACGCCGATGCCAATCATTGATCCCAGGAGTTCTGCATGTTCGCCATCACCGGTGCGACCGGTCATCTCGGCCGCAAGGTCGTCGCAGGGCTGCTCACGCGCACGCCGGCCACCAACGTCGTGGCGGTCATCCGCGATCCAGCCAAGGCCGCAGATATCGGCATTGCCAGCCGGCAGGCGGACTACGCCGACCCCGCGGCCTTGACGCAGGCGCTGGCCGGCATTCGCAAGCTGCTGCTGATCTCGTCGAGCTCGCTCGGTACGCGGCAGGCCGAGCATGCCAATGTGCTCGCGGCGGCACGGCTGGCCGGGGTCGAAACGATCGTCTACACCAGCCTGCTGCACGCCGACCAATGGCAACCTGGCTTCGCTCGGGACCACACTGAAACCGAGCGCATGATCGCGGAGTCCGGTCTCGGCGCGACGATCCTGCGCAACGGTTGGTATTGGGAAAACCACACCGCCGGCCTGCGCGCGGCCATCGCGCTCGGCCACCTCACCGGCAGCGCGGCATCGGCGCCGATCTCATGGGCGTCGCGGCAGGACTTCGCCGATGCGGCCGTGGCCGTGCTCATCGGCGATGGCCATGCCGGGCGGATCTATGAGCTCGCCGGCGACCGCGCACACACCATGGCGGAGCTCGCCGCGGCGGCCGCGCGGCACAGTGGCAGGCCGGTTGCCTATCGCAACCTGAGCGAAGCCGAGCACGCTGCGTTCTACGAGGACGTCGGACTGCCGCCGCCGGTGGCGGCGCTGCTCGCCGAGGTCGAGGCCAAGGGCGTGGCGTCGGGCGTTCTGCACGACGACAGCGGCGTGCTGTCGCGGCTGATCGGGCGGCCGACGATGTCGCTGACCGAGGCGGTCGCCGAGGCGCTCCGCGACTGAGCGCAGCAGCATCCGGGCGACGCCCACAACAAACCCGCGCAACACTCCCGAGCAACCCGTCATGAGCAGACGCCGCGTCCCGCCAAAGCTCCCACAGGAGGCCGACGACCGCGGCTGTCGCGCGGCGCCCGGTGCCATCCGGCCCGTCGTCGACCCGCAGAAATGCGAGGGCAAGGGCGATTGCGGCGTCGTCTGTCCTTACGACGTCTTCACGGTCGGACGCATGTCCGACGAGACCTTTGCCGCCCTGCCCCCGCTGGTGAAGGTCAAGATGTGGCTGCACGGGCGCAAGACCGCGTTCACGCCGAACGCCGATGCCTGCCGGGCCTGCGGCCTGTGCGTTCCGGCCTGCCCGGAGCGCGCCATTCGCCTCGTCAGCGCGGCGGCCGAGTGAGTGAGCCTCTGGGCGTGCGATTGCTCCGCGCGCCCGACGCGCGCCGGTGTCAACCGCTGACGCCGAGCTCCGTTGTGATCCAGTCGGCGAAGGCGCGCACCGCGGCGCGCTGGCGCGGCGCGCGTGGAAACACGAGCCGATGGCCGATGTAGCGGACATCCGTCGCGCGTCCCGCCAATGGCGCGACCAGACGCCCCGCGGCGAGCTCGCGCTCCGCCAGCAAGGTGGATTCGAGCGCGATGCCGAGGCCTTCGGCCGCGGTCGCGAGCGCCAGGAAGCTGCGATCGAACCGCATGCCGTGCAGCGCCGGCGACTCCAGCCCGTTGGCGGCAAACCATTGCTGCCACTGCACGCGCTTGACGTCGGACCGGATCAGCGTGTGGTCGAGCAGATCGGCCGGCCGCCTGATCATCGCCGCGAGCGCCGGCGCGCACAACGGCGTCACCGTCTCCTCGGCGAGCGGCACGATCTCGACGCCTTCGGCATGCGGCTCGCCGTAAACGATGTCGATATCAAAATCGTCGTTCTTGAAGCGCGCGTAGTCGGTGTTAGCGGCCAGCCGCACCTCCAGTTTCGGATGGGCGGCGAGAAATTGCGCCAGCCTCGGTGTGAGCCATTGCGCGGCAAAGCTCGGCGCCGAATGGACGCGCACCAGCTGGGGACCGCGTGCGGCGACCTCCTCCAGACCTCTGCGCAACTGATCGAAAGCCGCGCCGGTATGCCGCATCAGGTTCTCGCCAGCGGGGTGAGGTGAACGGCGCGGGCCCGCCGCTCGAACAGCACCGTGCGCAAGGTGGCTTCCAGCTTGCGGATCGCGTGACTGACGGCTGAGGGGGTCAGATGAAGCTCGTTTGCTGCATCGCGAAAAGACCCGGTGCGAGCAGCGGCCTCGAACGCCTTGATCGACGAGATCGGGATCTTGGACAGCATCTTATAAGTGAACCAGATTCACCAATCCATGACAACTGCGCGTTTGTCGCCCGGGCCGCCCCCGGCCATGGTTACTCCCACGATAACGAGAACCTGGGAGGACAAGCATGCTGCTCAGCGGCAAGACGGCGATCATTTCGGGCGCGGCCTCGCGACGGGGCATCGGGCTCGCCACTGCCAAACGGTTTGCAGCCGAAGGCGCGCGCGTCGCCATCCTCGACATCGATGGGCCTGCTGCGGCGGATGCGGCAGCGACGCTCGGCGATCAGCATCTCGGGCTTGGCTGCAACGTCGCCGACAAGGCCTCCTGCAACGATGCCGTCGCGCAGGTCGTCGCGAAGTTCGGGGGCGTCGACATCCTCGTCAACAATGCCGGCATTACCCAGCCGGTGAAGTTTCTGGAGATCTCACCAGCGGACTGGGATCGCATCCAGGATGTCAACCTCAAGGGCGTGCTGTTCCTGTCGCAGGCGGTGATCCCGCACATGCGTGCGCGCAAGCAGGGCTCGATCGCCTGCATGTCCTCGGTCTCGGCGCAGCGCGGCGGCGGCATCTTCGGCGGCCCGCATTACTCCGCGGCCAAGGCCGGCGTGCTCGGCCTCGCCAAGGCGATGGCGCGCGAATTCGGCATCGACGGCATCCGCGTCAACTGCGTGACGCCGGGCCTGATCGGCACCGACATCACCGCCGGAAAGCTGACCGACGAGATGAAGGCCAAGATCCTCGAGAGCATTCCGCTCAACCGGCTCGGCACGGCCGAGGACGTCGCCGGCATCTACACGTTCCTTGCGTCCGATCTGTCCGCCTATGTCACGGGGGCGGTGATCGACGTGAACGGCGGCATGTTGATCCACTAACAAGGTTTCAGACGATGGACACCGCAGCGACTCGGCTCGCCAACGCGCCGACATTGGCGCAGCGCGCCTATAACATCCGCCGCAATGCGCTCCGCATGGGCGAGGTGCAGGGCCAGGGATACATCGCCCAGGCCCTCGACATCTCCGACGTGCTGGCGACGGCCTATTTCCACGCCATGCGCTACCGCCCCGAGGACCCCAATTGGGAGGAGCGCGACCGCTTCCTGCTGTCGAACGGCCATTACGCGATCGCACTCTATGCGGCGCTGATCGAGGCCGGCATCGTTCCCGAAGCCGAGCTTGAGACCTATGGCAGCGACGACAGCCGGTTGCCGATGTCGGGCATGGCCTCCTACACGCCGGGCATGGAAATGTCTGGCGGATCGCTGGGCCTGGGGCTCAGCATTGCCGTCGGCATGGGCCTCGGCTTGAAGCGCAAGAAGTCGACCTCGCGCGTCTATACGCTGTTCTCCGATGGCGAGCTCGACGAAGGCTCGGTGTGGAGGCGATCTCCTCGGCCAGCCACTACAAGCTCGATAACCTCATTGCGATCGTCGACGTCAACAATCAGCAGGCGGACGGCCCGTCGACCCAGGTGATGGGCTTCGAGCCGCTGGTGGACCGGCTGGAAGCGTTCGGCTGGTTCGTGCAGCGCGTCGACGGCAACGACCTCGACGCCGTGGTGGCTGCCTTCGATGCCGCCAAGACCCATCCGGAGCCGAAGCCGCGCATGATCGTGGCCGATACCCTGATGGGCAAGGGCGTGCCGTTCCTCGAGCAGCGCGAGAAGAACCATTTCATTCGCGTCGAGCCGCACGAGTGGCAGCTCGCGATTGCCGCACTCGACGCCGGGAGGCCGTGATGAAGACGACGAGACCCGCACCCGACCTGAGCAAGCCGCGCCTGACGACCTCGGCGATGATCGCCTCGATCGCCTCCGAGGGCCAGCGCACCAAGCCGGCGCCGTTCGGCCACGCGCTGGTCGCGCTGGCGCGCAGCCGGCCGGACATCGTCGGCATGACCGCCGATCTCGGCAAGTACACCGACCTGCACATCTTCGCGAAGGAATTTCCCGACCGCACCTACCAGATGGGTATGGCCGAGCAGCTGCTGTTCGGCGCCGCGTCCGGCATGGCCGCCGAAGGCTTCATGCCGTTCACCACCACCTATGCAGTGTTCGCCTCGCGCCGCGCCTATGACTTCATCCACCAGACCATCGCCGAGGAAGACCGCAACGTGAAGATCGCCTGCGCGCTGCCGGGGCTGACCTCGGGCTACGGCCCGAGCCACCAGGCCGCGGAGGACCTCGCGCTGATGCGGGCGATGCCGAACATGACCGTGATCGACCCCTGCGATGCGCACGAGATCGAGCAGGTCGTGCCGGCGATGGCCGCCCATCAGGGTCCGGTCTACATGCGCCTGCTGCGCGGCCAGGTGCCGCTGGTGCTCGACGAGTACGACTACAAATTCGAGCTCGGCAAGGCGAAGCTGCTGCGCGACGGCCGAGACGTGCTGATCGTGTCCTCCGGACTGATGACGATGCGCGCGCTGGAGGCCGCCACGACGTTATCTGACGATCGCGTCGATGTCGGCGTGCTGCACGTGCCGACGATCAAGCCGCTCGATGCCGAGACCATCGTGCGGGAGGCCAGCCGCTCTGGTCGCCTGGTCGTCGTCGCCGAGAACCATACGGTGATCGGCGGGCTCGGCGAGGCCGTCGCAGGCCTCCTGATGCGCGCGGGCGTGCACGTGCCGTTCCGGCAGATCGGCCTGCCCGACGAATTTCTCGATGCCGGCGCGCTGCCGACATTGCACGACCGCTACGGCATCTCGCTTTCGGAGGTCGTGAAGCAGGTGAAGGGCTGGCTCAAATAGCGGACTTGCTGTGGACATCACCGCCGACGCGAGGACGCGCCGGACATAACAATAATTTCATACTGGAGGAACGGGAATGCGCAAGGGCACGACGCGTCGGCGATTCATGGCAGGAGCGATGGTGGGGGCTGCGGTGCTGCCCTTCACCGCGCGCTTCGCGAGGGCGGCCGAGTTCACGATGAAGCTCGCGACCGGACAGGATCCGTCGCATCCGGTCAACAAGAGGGCGCAGCAGGCGGCAGACCGCATCAAGGAGGCAAGCGGCGGCCGGTTGGAGATCAATCTCTATCCGGCCAACCAGCTCGGCTCCGACACCGATCTGATCTCGCAGGTCCGCGTCGGTGCGGTCGACGCCATCAACATCGCGAGCTCCGTGCTGGCCACGCGCGTGCCGCTCGCCGGCATCGTCAACACCGGCTTCGCCTTCACGTCCTATGACCAGGTGTGGAAGGCGATGGATGGCAGCCTCGGCGATCACATCCGCAAGGATATCGAGAAGACCGGCGCCATCGCGCTGTCCAAGCCATGGGACAACGGCTTCCGCCAGGTGACCTCATCGACCCGCGAGATCAAGACGCCGGAGGATCTGAAGAGCTTCAAGATCCGCGTGCCGGCCGCGCCGATCCTGACCAGCCTGTTCCAGGCGCTCGGCGCCGGGCCGACCCCGATCAACTTCAACGAGGTCTACACGTCGCTGCAGACCAAGGTGGTCGAGGGGCAGGAGAACCCGCTGCCGATCATTGCCACGGCCAAGCTCTACGAGGTTCAGAAGTACTGCTCGCTGACCAGCCATGTCTGGGACGCCTACTGGATCCTCGGCAATCGCGCTGTCTTCGGCAAGCTGCCCTCCGACCTGCAGGCGCTGGTCACGCAGGAATTCAGCAAGTCGGCGGATGACGAGCGCGCCGACATTGCCGCGCTCAGCCAGAGCCTGCGCGCCGAGCTCGCCGCCAAGGGCTTCACCTTCGTCGATGTCGACAAGGAGGCGTTCCGCGCCGCGCTCGGTAAGAGCACCTTCTACAAGGACTGGCGCGGCAAGTTCGGCGAGGAAGCCTGGAAGATCCTGCAGTCGAATGTGGGAGAGCTCGGATGAACACGGTCGACGCGTCTCTGGCAGCCTCCACAAAGCACGGCGTCGTCGAAAGCCTCGAACGGGCGCTGACGAAGCTGATCGAGATTCCTGCGATCGTCGCGCTGGTCGCGGAAGTCGGAATCCTGTTCACCGGTGTGACGGCGCGTTTCGCCTTCAACCGGCCGCTGACCTGGGCCGACGAGCTCGCGTCGATCACCTTTCTCTGGCTTGCGATGCTGGGCGCGGTGCTCGCGCTCAGTCGCGGCGAGCACATGCGGATGACCGCATTGATCGACCGCGTCGGGCCGGGCACCCGCGCGGTGCTGGAAAGCGCCGCGCTGATGGCGCCGGCGCTGTTCCTGGCGATCCTGCTGCATCCGGCGATCGACTATGCGAGCGGGCAGGCGTTCTCGGAGACACCCGCGCTCGGTCTGCCCGACAGCGTGCGGGCCGGCGCGGTGCCAGTCGGCATCGCTCTCATGCTCGCCACTGCCTTGTTGCGGATGGCGCGCCACGGCTCGCGCGATATCGCGATCACACTCGTGATCCTGGCGGCCACGGCGCTGGTGCTGTGGGGCGCAGCCCCGGCACTGAAGGCGCTCGGCAACTGGAATCTGATCGTCTTCTTCGCGATCCTGCTCGGCGCGGCCGTGCTCGCCGGCGTGCCGATCGCCTTCTGCTTCGGCCTCGCCACGGTGGCCTATCTGCTCACGGTCACGTCGGCGCCACTCGAGGTCGTGACCAGCCGCATCGACGAGGGCGTCTCCTCGCTGGTGCTGCTGGCCATTCCGCTCTTCATCCTGCTCGGCCATCTCATCGTGATGACCGGCATGGCTGCGGCGATGGTCGGCTTCCTTGTGTCGCTGGTCGGCCATGTCAGGGGCGGCCTGTCCTACGTGCTGCTCGGCGCCATCCTGCTAGTGTCCGGCATCTCCGGCGCCAAGACGGCCGACATGGCGGCGGTCGCGCCGGTGCTATTCCCCGACATGAAGCGCCGCGGCATTCATGACGGCGAACTGGTGTCGCTGCTCGCGGCGTCCGGAGCGATGGCTGAAACCATCCCGCCGTCGATCGTGCTGATCATCATCGGCTCTGTGGCCGGCGTGTCGATCTCGGCGCTTTTCACCGGCGGCATCCTGCCGGGCCTGGTGCTCGCCGCCGCGCTCGCCGTCATCGCGAAGCGTCGCATGGTCGAGCCCGAGGGCGTCGTCCGGTCGCGTCCGTCCTGGGCCACCATTCGTTCGGCCCTCATGACCGCGTTGCCCGCGCTGCTGCTGCCGGTGCTGATCCGCACCGCGGTCACCGAGGGCGTCGCCACCGCGACCGAGGTCTCGACCATCGGCATCGCCTACACCGTAGTCGTCGGGCTGCTCGTCTATCGCCGCTTCGACTGGCGCAAGCTCTATCCGGCGCTGGTGCATACCGCGGCGCTGTCGGGATCGATCCTGTTCATCATCGGCGCGGCCACCGCAATGGCCTGGGCGCTCACCCAGTCGAACTTCTCGCACGCGCTCGCGGCGATGATGGTGTCGGTGCCCGGCGGCAAATACGGCTTCCTCCTGATCTCGATCGCCGTGTTCATCCTGCTCGGCAGCATTCTCGAAGGACTGCCGGCGATGGTGCTGTTCGGCCCGCTGCTGTTCCCGGCGGCCAAGCTACTCGGCGTGCACGAGGTGCACTACGCGATGGTCATCATCCTCGCCATGGGCATCGGCCTGTTCGCGCCGCCCTTCGGCCTCGGCTACTACGCCGCGTGCTCGATCGGCCAGATCGATCCCAATGCCGGCCTGACGCGGATCTGGCCCTATCTCGGCGCGCTCGTGCTCGGCCTGCTGCTCGTCGCCTTCGTGCCGTGGCTGTCGATCGGATTCCTCTGAGGCATCGAGAAGCGGGCGGCCGGCTCGACCCCGAGGTCAATGCGATCGCCGTCGTTTTCCAGGAGCTGGCGCTGCTGCCGCATCTGTCGGTGGCCGAGAACATCTACCTGCCGCATCGTAAGCGCGCCTTGGCGCGGCTGAGCGAGGCGGAATGCTTCGAGGAGGCGCGGGCGGCGCTGGCGCTGGTCGATGAAGGCCCCGCCGCGGCGCGCGCTCGACGGTGAGCCTTGTCGGACGTGCGTGACGCTCTCGCGCAGCGGATTCGCAACGAACGCGTTGCGGCGCTGCGTCGTGCCTATCTGGCCGAGCTCCTGAAGCAGCACCCGCCCGAGATCAACGAGATGGCTCTGTCCAGCCTGCTCAGCGACCAGCAGTCGTCAGCAAGGTAGCATGTTGTCGTCGCGACAGGCGCGGGCCGGGCGATAGGCGCCCGCGGAGGCTTCCGCCGCGAACCGCGCTTTCGGCCATCTTCTCAGAGCCATGGTGCATCGAACGCCAACGACCATGGAATCGAGGGAGTGAACTTCGTCATGCCCGATCAAGCTCAGAGAGGTCTTGGCCGAAGGGCGCGGTGTCGATGGGGCGACAGCCGGCAGGGAGTCATTTTGTAGGTGCCCTTCGGGAGCCTGCGCAGAGTTGCCGTCCTCGGCTCTCTATTTCCACGCCGGGATCACAGTCCTCATGATATTTCCCTCACCACGGCGCATCTTCAGGCCTCCAGCACTTCCTGGACCGCCTCAAATATGTCGTCTGCCGTCCCTTCGATCTTGCAATCGGCCCAGGCTTGGTAAGCCCTGGCATAAACCAACTTTTCGGCGCCTGAATCGATCGTCGAGATCATCTCATCTCTGGATTCGCTCAGAGTGAGGGCTTTCACCTCCATGGCAATCGCGGTGATGAACCTCACCCGGCCTTCGTGCTCGTCGAAAACATTCGCGGTCATGAGCGCTTCTCCGTATTACGGCCGGCTTGGCGGCTCCTGCTCATGCCGCACGCCGAAAATGATCGGCGCTGGCCTATTCTTGCAGTTGCGAGCTACGACCGCGGCTCTCTTGCGGTTGTTCCTTTGGCCGCTCGCTCTTGCATGCGAAGCAGACCGAACGTGCAACTTGAGTTCCGTTGATGGCTAACCGTTCGTGGACGTGAGGGGTCCTCATCGTACAGAACTCGCAATATGCCTGCGGCAATCGCAACGCAATTTCTCTTGAAGTGTCCACGAATCGCCCCCGTTCCCACAACATTCACTTCCCTCCTCCTTGGGCGACTTTGAAGATAACCAGCGCGGGGAGTCGTACGCTATCGTACTGACTTTGGATGTGGCGGTCCTTCGGCAGCAACACGAAGCATGGACGCTGCAGATCACCGCCGGCGGCCATAGCTCCCCAGTCCTTTCGGAGATTGAACGCATCCGAGACTGTTTCAAATATGCGGATATGACCGGGCTTCGAATGGAGCAGAATCGTCGTGGAGATCAGGTCGTGCGCATGAGGCCTCTGCAAGCGCCGATGCGCTCCCTGCCGCTCCAGCCATCCCACAACCCGTGTGCCGGCGGCGAGCCAGCGCAGAACAGCCTGAATGAACGATAGCTGCTTGTCGGCGTCGAGCGAGATCGGCGCAGCGGTCGTCGTGCTTCAGATCCCCGCGCGGATCAGTCCTCGTAGCTGTCGATGACCGCGTCGGCGATCGTACGCTTGGTGACGATGCCGACGATGTCATTCACCCGCGGACGGGAGCCGCCCTGGAAGACGATCGCGGCACCGGCGCCGTGGCGCTTGAGTCTCGCAAACACCAGGCTCAGGAGGTCCTGATCGCGACAAATCACGATCCGCCGCTCCGCGAAGGTTTCGACAAACAGGTCAGGGTTGGTTTGAGATTCCATCCACAGACCCGAACGCGGCGGAATAAGCCCCACGATCCGGCCATCCCGCTCCACGACGATGGCGCGTGCGTCATCGGTATCTTCCGCGGGCAAGGCTTGCTTCAGCGTCGTGCCGGCCCTGGCGACGATAAAGCGACGCTCCATGATGTCTTGCGCCTGCCTGACCAGGTAAAGATTGATATGCCGCTCCTTGGGGATACGGTGGCCGCGATGACGCAGCTTGACCGTGTAGATCGTCTCGTTGACGAGCGCGCGTCTTACGCCTGCAGCCAGCGCCACCGCGACGATCACCGGCACGATGATCGCGTAATCACGCGTCATCTCGAACACCATGACGATGGCCGTCATCACGCCGCCCGTTCCCGCGCCGACCATGGCCGCCATTCCAACGATGGCGGCCGAGGAGGGCGTCAGCCCGGAATGAGGCAAGATCGAGCTGGTCCCGGCCGCAAATGCCGCACCAAGAGTGGCGCCAAGATAGAGCGAGGGAGAGAAGATCCCGCCTGAGGCCCCGCAGCCAAGGCTGACGGTCGTGGCGAGCAGCTTCAGCGCGAAGAGCAGCGCAAGAAGACCCGTCGCGGTCATCTTGTGGTCCAGGATGTCCTGAATGACCGAATAGCCAACCCCATCGACATAGGAATGGCCGAACGCGTGACTGAGTCCCACCATCATCAGGCCGATCACGGCCATGCCCACGATGTTCTGGACGTACTCGTTTCCGGACAGTTTCGGAAAGCCATCCTCCATGAAAACGAGTAGCCGAATGAACGACCAGGCTGCCACGCCGCACAGCACTCCAAGCAGGACGAACGCAACCGCCTCCTGCGGATTGAACGACGCAACCATGGGAAATTGAATGTCCGGCACCGCAAAGGCAGGGTCCGGGCCGATGAGAATTCGCCCGATCGTCGTCGCAGCGCCAGTCGCCACGACGACGGGAAGGAAGGTGCGGTTCGACACTTCCGGCAGGAGAATTTCGAGAGCGAACAACACGCCGCCAAGCGGCGTGTTGAACGTCGCGGCGATACCCGCGCCGGCACCGGCGGACAACAGCGTTATCTTCTGCCGCGTGGAGAGTCCGATGAATTGAGAGAAGGCAGAACCAAGCGCCGAGCCGATCTGGATGATCGGCCCCTCGCGCCCGACGGCGGCGCCGCTACCGATCGATATTGCGGAGGCCAGCGCTTTGATCACGGCGACCGTGCCGCGGATATTGCCGCGCTTGTAGAAGATCGCATCCATCACTTCGGGTACGCCGTGCCCCTTCGCCTCGGGAGCAAAGCGCTTCACGAGAAAAACGACAATCAGTCCCCCGACCATCGGGGATAGCAGAACAAAGTCGCCAAAGCGGCTGGGACCCTCGCTGATATTGGCGTCGTAAACGAAGCTGAGTGTGCCATTGTAGGAGACGTTGTGCACGAAGCCGATCAAGGCGCGGAACACAACCGCGCCTAGTCCAGTCATCACCCCGATAACCAAGGCCAAGCCACAAAGAACGAGCAGGCTCACCCGCCGTTCCTCCAGCAGCGATTTGCGGCCGCCGGCTGCGATCGCCTTGATGTCTTTGGAAGTCAGTCCTGTGGGCATCCGGGTCACACGAAATGGATCAAGGTGAGGATCGCAAGATACGGACTGGTCGGCCAGAAAAGCCTTCCCGAAGCCGTCCGCACTGGGCAACAGGGGCTCGCACGGCTTTGACGCAGAGTGCAGAGTCAGGGCAAACGCTAGACGATTGCTCTTCTGCTGAGCAATGGCCAGTTGTACTGCGGAAGTTCCAAGGAATCTGTGATGTCCCGCCCGATGACGAGCCTGGCAAGACCGGGAAAGGCGAAGGCCTTGACCACGAGGTTGCGGAATCGCAGCCCGAACTCCGTCTTCGGTGCAAAAGCACCGGCAAAGCGCTCGGCCCCGCGCTGCTTGGCATTGATGTAGCTTCGCAACATTGTTTCGTATCTCCTGAATGCGAGTTGATGCTGCCCGTCCGCAGCTGCGAGCTCACCGGCAAGGACGTGAGCCGAGATCATTGCCAGCGCTGAGCCCTGCCCGGCCAGCAGCGAGACGCAAAAAGCAGCGTCTCCCACCAGCGCGATGCGGCCGCGGGACCAGTTCTGCATCCGGATCTGACTGACGCTGTCGAGATAGAGCGACTCGGTTCGCTCGAGTTCGGCCAGAATGTTGCAGCATTCCCAGCCATCGTGCCGATAGAGGTCGTGGAGGAGCACCTTCTGGGCCACCATCGTGGTGGGCAACTCCGCTGTTGCTGAAAGGAAAACAAACAGAAATAGCGTGCGATCGTCGCGCAACGTGAAACGACCGAGCATCCGGCCCGGTCGCCCGTACATCAAATAGATGTCCTCGTCGCGAGGGCGATAACCGCGCGCCTCAAACGCAGCGACGGCATAGCCCAGGTGCTTTTCGAACTTGGATTGCGGTCCGAAGGCGAGTGCGCGCGTGCGCGAATGCAAGCCGTCGGCTCCAATCACGAGATCGAATTGTCGTCCACGCTCGCGCTCGAACTGGACCCGGACGCAATCCGCCTGCTCTTCCAGGGAGACGATCGTATCGTCGAAGATGCTTTCGACCTGTCCCCGTGATCTCTCAAACAGCAGCCGCGAAAGGTCGCTTCGTTGGAGCGTCACGTAGCGTCCAGCAGTCAAGTCCGAGAATATCTCTGCGCCGAATCCGGCAACGGACTGGCCCCCGCCATTTACGATGCGCATCTCCCGCATATGATAGCCGACGCGATTGATTTCGCCGAGCAGACCCATGCGCTCCGCGAGATCATAGCCAAGCCCCCAAAAGTCGATGACATAGCCACCTTGGCGCAAGGCCGGGGCCCGCTCAACAAGCGTCGGCTCGAAACCGGCCGCCTTCAACCAATATGCGAGCGCAGGGCCCGCGATCCCGGCGCCGGAAATCAGGACAGTTCTCATGACGTGGACCAACTTCGCTGATCGAGCGTCCAGTTGCACGTTGCTAACGCATGGACAAATTTCGCGGGCTGCCAGGAACAGCGTTTATAGGATGCAAAGTGGAATGTCGGTACGGTATCGTACGCAGCACAGCGGAGCTTGCGTGTGGTTGGCCGCTCCTAGCTTCGTTCTTCGATGGATCATCGAGATGGAAGTCGACGAAACCCATCCCCATCACGCCCGACGACAGCCGAAGTGTGTGCCAGGAAGATGTACCGATGAAGGCGAACGGACTGCATAGGGCGATGCCCGCCCACAGTGCCGGATCGCGTGCGTCGGCCCATGCCTGGTCCGCGTCGTGACGCGACCGATGGTCGCCTGGCGGCGAAGCATGCTCGCGTCTTGCCCATCACATCGTCGCGGGCAACAGGTCTTGCTGAGTAGCGTGTAGATCAGCGGTCTGGGTTGGTCGCGCCACTTCCCGCCTGGGCCCCGGTTGCGTTCCATCGACTTTGATCAGTGCCAAGTTTGAGCCTGGGGTAAGCTGCTCGCAAATCATGCCGCCCATCATCACGCCGCTCACCGCGGGGCTTGCGCTGCCACTGGCGAGGTCAAGGCCATAATTCGGAATGAAGACCGCCACCACGGCGTAGGAGCCGCCAGCCACGATCAGGAGCAGCAGCGGCGCGCTGGCGGTGGCACGGGCGACCATGCCGCTCGTGCTCTACGACAAGGCGGCGTTTGCGAGAGCGTCGGCACAGATCGCGCTCCCGCTCAATCTGTTGTCTGCTGTCTCGGCGCCTGTCCTGGCTGTGCTTCTCACCAGCTATGGCAGCAACGCGTTGCTGGGGGTGACCTTCGCTTGCTCCTCCGCAGCCCTGCTCATGCCGTTGTTGCTTCGCCGGCGGCGACCGGCGCACGTCATGGCCGGCACATGGTCCGAGCCCCCTCATCGGTGACGGGACGCAATTCCGAAACAGCGGGGCTCATGTGGCGCGAATGCTCTAAAACCAGCATTGTGGCGCGTGTCGCGCGTCCTCTCCCGTAGTGCCCCGCCCCCGAAATGCCCCCCGTCATCGCCGATCCCTCCCTGCTGCGCGTCCTGATCGTCCTGGCCATCACCCAGCTCATCGCCTGGGGCACGCTCAGCCTGCCGGCGGTGATCGGCCGGGCCATGGCGGCGGATCTGGAGATGGACCTCACGGCGATCTTCGCCAGCACGACCGTGCTGTACATGTCGATGGGTCTGTGCTCGCCGCTGCTGGCGCGGCCGTTCGTGAAGCAGGGCGGCCGACGCGTCATGATCGCTGGCACGGTGCTCGCCGCACCTGGCTATGCGCTGCTGTCGGCGGTGCAGGGGCCGCTCACTTATTATGCCGCCTGGCTGCTGCTCGGCGTGGCCGGCAGCGCCACGCTCTCGACCGCCTCCTACATCGTGCTTAACGAGATCGCCGGCCTGCGTGCGCGCAGCGCCATCGGGGCGCTGATGCTGGTCACGGGCCTGTCGAGCAGCATCTTCTGGCCGGTCACCTCAGCCCTCTCGGCGCATATCGGCTGGCGCAGCACCTGTCTCGTCTATGCCGGCCTGCTGCTGCTGGTCTCGCTGCCAATGTTAGTGTTCCTGCTGCCGCGGCGCGTCCATGATCATCTGCCGCCGTCATCGGATGCGGCGGCGCCGGCTCCCGCATCGACGCCGGCGCGCAGCACCTTCTATCTGCTGGTCGGCGCCTCCGGCCTCAACGCCTTCGTCGCGTTCGGGATGGGGGCCGTGCTGATCGAGCTGCTAAAGGCCGAAGGCCTGTCGGCGGCCGAGGCGGTCGGGTTCGGCTCGATGCTGGGCGTGATCCAGATCAGCGCCCGCGCCATCGATTTTCTCGGCGGCGGCCGCTGGGACGGCATCAGCACCGCGATCGTCGCCGGATTGGCGCTGCCGGTGGCGATGCTGCTGCTGATGCTGAGCGACGGCTCGCACGCCGCGATCGGCGCCTTCATCCTCATCTACGGCCTCGGCAGTGGTGCGCTCGCCGTGGCGCGGGCCACCATGCCGCTGGTGTTCTATGACAAGGCGGCGTTCGCCAAGGCATCCGCCCAGATCGGACTGCCGCTCAACCTGCTGTCGGCGGTGTCGGCGCCCATCCTCGTCGAGCTCCTGACCCGCTACGGCAGCAACGCGCCGCTGGCGCTGAGCCTGGCCTGCTCGTGCGCGGCCGTGGTCATCCTGTTGCTGCTGCGGCAGCGCCGTCCGATGCGCGCGGCGGTCTCGTCCTGAGGCGTTCGACCGAGTCGCCCGTCGGGCCGGACATGGGCTCGCCGGGAGCGCCGGGCCGCGGGGACGGGGCGCATCCGTCCTGCGCCGAAACACGAAGTTCGTTCGTTGCTTCAATGGCACCTGTTCGGCCGCGCTGGCCTGCCCAAATTTTGATCTTTCGTTTTATCGGAATTTGTGCTTCTCTGCAGCTGTCCCGCCTCATCGACGAGGGGCGCTGCGCATCGTCAGGAGCGTTGGGGTGGGATGCGATGGACGGGCAGGCGCCGACTGACGAGCGACGCCGGCACGGACGGTCAAGTCGCATGGTCCTGGCATCCCGATGCTGATGTCTGCGTGGCGTGCCTCTGGCGCGTCGTCGCAAACGGGGGCAAGAACGCCGGTCCCCGGGGAGAGTGCGAAGCAGCCGTAACACCATTGCGCAGGGAAGGCCGGGCAGACCCGGCTGAACCTGTGGTTCCTGCCCCGTGCATTCCTTTCGCACGGGGGCCGCAGGAATCAGCCGATGCCTGGTCTTCCCTGCGCCCTCGTGAATCGAGGGGCTTCGCTGCACAAAGCTCGGGCGCCGAACGCGTCGCGACAACGCAACTCCGTGGGACTCGACACCTGACCCACCGGAACTTGGCCGGGAACCGGCCGCCCTTCGAGGATACCTCTAATTATCACATGTTAATTCGAGCGATCGCTGCCCGGGTCGCGCTGGTTGTTCTCTGGCATGAGTTCGCGCGGGTGGACATGATTCGTCCAAAAACTAATTAGTTCGCCGACGTTCGGGCGGCACGGATAGCAAACCATTAATGTACGGTTGGTATCGTGCATACAGTCCACGCAACGAGAACCAGAAAATGCGACACCTGACTGTCTATCAGCGTCTCGCGGCGATCATCGCCGTGATGTCGATCGCACTGTTCGCCGTCTCCGCCATGCAGATCCTGATGCTGCGCGGAACCGTTCTCGAGGAGCGGCAGACCATGGTCCGCAACCTCGTCGAGTCCGCCATCAAGGTGCTGAGCTCTTATGACGCCGCGGCGACAGCCGGCAAGATGGCGCCGGAGCAGGCGCGGCAGCAGGCTTATGCCGCGATCGGCGCAATGCGCTGGGGACAATACAACGACTATCTCGGCGTCTACGGAACCGGATCGTCGGATGCCGGCGTGACCTACGTCCACGCCAACCCGAAATACATCAACGTCAACCGCTGGGACTTCAAGGATTCCACCGGAAAGCTCCTGATCCAGGACATCGTCCGCATGGCGCGCGCCGGCGGTGGATTCGTCGAGTACAAGGTGCCGCGCGCCGGGGGCACGACCGAGCTGCCGAAGATGTCATATGTCGGCGCCTATGGCAGCGGCGACAAGATGCTGGCGATCCAGGCGGGCGTGTATGTCGACGACATCGATGCGGTCGTCTATCAGCGGGCGATGTGGGCCGGCTTTGGCGCGCTTGCCGGTCTGCTGGTCGCCGCGATCGTCGCCTTCTGGCTCGGACGCAGCGTCGTCGTTCCGCTCGACCGCACCTGCGTCGTGATGGACGAGCTGACCAAGGGCAATCTGGGCCTCGAGGTGCCGTTCACCGATCGCAGGAACGAGATCGGCCGCATGGCGCGCAGCCTGCAGATCTTCAAGGACCATCTCGCCGAGAGCGAGCGCCTCCGGGCCGAGCAGGAGCAGTCCAAGCAGCAGGCCGCCGAGGAGCGCCGCACGGTGCTGGCGCGCATCGCCGACGAGTTCGAGCGCTCGATCGGCGGCGTGATCCAGACCACCGCGACCGCCGCCGGCGAGCTGCAGACGTCGGCGCAATCGATGTCGAGCATCGTCTCCGGCACGACCGACCAGAGCGCGAAGGTGGCCGCGGCCGCCGAGCAGACCGCCAAGAACGTGCAGACGGTGTCGGCCTCCGCCGAGCAGCTGTCGTCATCGATCCAGGAGATCGCCAAACAGGTCACGCAATCGTCCTCGATCGCTCAGAACGCGGTCGGGCAGGCGACGCGGACGGAGGCGATGGTCGACCGGCTGGTCCACGCGTCGCAGAAGATCGGCGAGGTCATGGCGCTGATCCAAACCATCGCCGGCCAGACGAACCTGCTGGCGCTGAACGCCACCATCGATCGGCGCGTGCCGGCGAGGCCGGCAAGGGCTTCGCGGTGGTCGCCAACGAGGTCAAGGCGCTGTCGGCGCAGACCGCCAAGGCGACCGAGGAGATCACCAGCCAGATCGAAGCCATCCGCGACGCCACCGGCTCGACGGTCAACGCCATCCGCGAGATCGGCGCGACCATCGGGCAGATGAACGAGATCACCGACGCGATCGCAGCCGCGGTCGAGGAGCAGGGCGCCGCGACCAAGGAGATCGCCCGCAGCGTCCAGCAGGCGGCGCAGGGCACCCAGGGGGTCATGCAGCACATCGTCGGCGTGCGCGAGGCGTCCGGCCAGGTCGGCGCCGCGGCGACGCAGGTGCTGAGCGCGGCCTCCCAGCTCGGCAGCCAGTCGGATCAGCTCAAGACCCAGACCGGGCGATTCCTCGGCAACGTCCGCGCGGCATGATGTCGGCGGCGGATGGTGACAGCTCACCCTCCGCCGATCTCCACGAGACGGTCGAGCATTGCGGCCTGGGCCGGATTGATCCGGACCCTCGCCTCGGCGAGGTCGAACCAGGCGGCGTGGTCCACTTCCGGAAAGCGCTGCATGCAGCCGCTGCGCGGCGGCCATTCGAGCTCGAACACGTTGCTGGTGATGCCGCCGGCATCGAGGTCGGTCTCGGCGGCGAACGCCTCGACCACCTTGCCGCCGCGCTGCTTGATCTCGCCGAGCGGCCGCAGCGGCGCAGTCAGCGCGGTACCGAGCTCCTCGGCGAATTCGCGCCGCGCCACCGTCTCGGCCGCCTCGCCGGGGCGGAATTCGCCCTTCGGGATCGACCAGGCGCCCGCATCCTTGCTGCGCCAGAACGGCCCGCCGGGATGCACCAGCAGCACTTCCAGCCCGTCGGAGGTCTTGCGAAAAGCGAGCACGCCCGCGCTGCGTGCCGGCATGCCGCTACGCCTCGCCGGTACGGCGGATGAGATCGCGCTCCCAGCCGAACACCGAGCGGCCGTCGAGCTCGGGCGAGGCGGCCCGCTCGGTGGCGATGAAGGCATCGAGCGAGGGGCCGCTCGCGCTGCGCTCCAGCCGGCGCGCCTGGTCGTCGAGCCGCTTCAGCGCCGACAGCGTCTCGTCGCGGCCGATCTTGGCGTTGCCGACGGCCGATTTGAGCACGCGGATGGTCTCGTCATAGACCTTGATCGGCACCGGATAGGGATGCCGGTCCTTGCCGCCATGCGCCAGCGAGAACCGCGCCGGGTCGCTGAATCGATACGGCGCGCCATGCACGACCTCGGCGACCATGGCGAGCGAGCGCACGGTGCGGGCGCCGACGCCCGGCGTCAGCAGCAGGTCGGGGAAGTCGACCGGGCCGCGCTCGGCAGCGGCTGCGAGCGTACCGTGCAGCCGGCGGGCGAACACGTCCTTCGGCCTGACGTCGTGATGCGCGGGCATGACCAGATGCGGCAGCAGGCCCTGGGCGGGTTCCGGCGCGCTCAGCCGTTCGAACTCGGTGACGACGCGGTCGGGGCCGAGATCGGTGAGCAGCTCGAGCTGGGCGTTGCGCGACGGCGCGGCGCGCTTGTCGGTGAGGTTGACGATCTCGCCCTGGACGGGACCATCGATGGCGCTGTGCGGCGCGTCGACGAAGCTCGCGAGCTGTTGCGAATGCCAATGGTAGCGCCGGGCCTGGCGTGTGTCGCCATTCATGCCCTGCTGCACCACGGTCCACTTGCCGTCGGCGGTGACGAAGAAGCCGTGCAGATAGAGGTCGAAGCCGTCCTGCACCGCGGCGCTGTCGACCTTGGCGACGAGCTTGCTGGTCCGGACCAGCTCCTCGCCGTCGAGGCCGAGCCGGTCGCTGAGCAGGCGCAGCTCGTCGGGCGTCTTGCGCGAGTGCTCGCCGCGGCCGCCGCAGACGTAGATTCCGAGCTCGCCGGACAGCGGTTTCAGTCCGCGCTTCAGCGCGCCGATCACGCTGGTGGTGATGCCGGAGGAATGCCAGTCCATGCCCATCACGGCACCGAACGACTGGAACCAGAACGGATGCGACATCCGCGCCAGGAATTCGTCGCGGCCGTAATGATGCACGATCGCCTGGGTGATGATGGCGCCGAGCGAGGCCATGCGCGTGCCGAGCCAGGCCGGGACGCGTCCGGAATGGAGCGGAAGATCGGCGCTGCCGGTGCGTCGGGCCATCGGAACCTTGCAGGCGAAGTGTATCGGGCCAATCTAACAGATGGCGCGCGATTGCGCGATCGCCCCGATGGGAGGCGGGCTGTGGCGTTATCCGGTCAGCCCGAGATGGCCGATCCAGTTCCTGAACAGCGTTTGCGCGGCGCTTTCGGCGGCGAGATCTGGCCGCAGCGTCAAGCCTGGGAGCTCGGCCGCCAGCGTCGGGTCGCGCCTTTCCTTGGCCCGCCACTCGAACGCGTTGAGCACCGCCTCGCTCTCGGCGCTGAAATAGGATTTCGGCAGCCGCGGATAGTCGTCGCGCTGGCCGGCGAGAAAGCGCGCGATGTCGCGCATATATTCGCGCTGCAGGGAGAGCGCGTCATATTCGGGATGACCCTGGAAGAACACGAACCGGCTCGGCATCGAGCGCGCAAAGATGTCGACGCCGACCTCGTCAGACCGGGTCAGGATGTCGTAGCCACGCTCCGCCAGCAGCGGCTCGTTGACGGCGTTGAGGCGGGAGTGCGGCACCTTGAGCGGCGCATGGATGCCGTGCGTGAGCCAGTCGTCCTGGACCTTCACGCAGTCGAAGATGCCGGAGCATTTGCTCGCGAGCCGCTGCCGCTCGATGTCGTCCAGGTGCAGCACGGCCGCGTGGGCCGCGAGACACGACCAGATCGTCGAGCGCGTATTGGTTCTGGCCCAGTCGATCACGGAGGTGAGGTCCGACCAATAGGGTTCGTCGCGCAAGGTCGCGGCGACCGGCTCCGCGCCGGTCACGATCAGGCCGTCGATGCCGAGCCGATCGAGCGACCCGATGTCCGCGTAGGACTGGGCGACGTGGCTCCTGGCCGCCTGCGAGCGCATGATGGAAGGCAGCGAGAAGCAGTGCAGGCGGATGCGGACGTTCCGCGGCGCGCATTGCTGCAGCAGGCGGGCGATCTGGAGATCGGTCGCCTTCAGGGCGCTGTCCGGCATGTTGTTGACGAGGCCGATCGAAAGCTCGATCGGGCGTCGGCCGCGGTCGTCGAATTCAGCGGGCGCGAGGGCAGGGCTCGCGATCCTGCGATGTCGGTCGAACAGCAGGGTCATCGGCTGATCGCTCTACTCCGCCGCATCCAGCTGGCGCGTGCGAGGGCAGGCCTGGGCGAGCGCCTGGTCGAGATCCTCGATGATGTCGCTGACATGCTCGATGCCGATCGACAGCCGGATCGTCTCGGGAAGGACGCCCGCCTTGCGCTGGTCGTCCGGCAGCATCTGCCGATGCGTGGTCGATGCGGGATGGCAGGCCAGCGACTTTGCATCGCCGATATTGACCAGCCGCGTGACGAGCTTCAGGGCGTCGTAGAACGCCTTGCCCGCCTCCATGCCGCCCTTGATCCCGAACGTGAACAGCGACGACGCCCGGCCGTCGAGATATTTCTGAACGAGCGGATAATAGGGGCTGTCGGCGAAGCCGGCGTAGTTGACCCACGCCACGCGCGGATCGTTGCGCAGGAATTCGGCGACCTTGCGCGCATTCTCGACGTGACGCTCCATGCGCAGCGCCACCGTCTCGATGCCCTGCAGCAGCAGGAAGGCATTGAACGGCGACAGCACCGCTCCCATGGTCCGCTGATAGACGCTGCGCGCACGCTGGATGTAGGCGCTGCGGCCGAAATGATCGGTGTAGACCATCCCGTGATAGGACGCGTCGGGCTGCGTGAAGGCGGGAAAGCGGTCGGCGTGATCCTTCCAGGGGAAGTTGCCGCTGTCGACCAGCATGCCGCCCAGCGTCGTGCCATGACCGCCGAGAAACTTGGTCAGCGAATGTACCGCGATGTCGGCGCCGTAATCGAACGGCCGCAGCAGGATCGGTGTTGCGACGGTGTTGTCGACGATCAGCGGCACGCCATTGCGATGCGCGACCTTCGCCAGCGCCTCGATGTCGCAGACATTGCCGGCGGGATTGCCGATGGTCTCGGCGAACACGGCCTTGGTGTTTTCGTCGATGAGACGCTCGATGGCATCGGGCGCGTCGCTTTCGGCAAACCGCCCAGTGATGCCCTGGCGCGGCAGGATGTGCCCGAGCAGCGTGTGCGTGGTGCCATAGAGCTGCGGCACCGAGACGATGTTGCCGCCGCCATCGGCGAGATTGACGAATGCGAAGTGAAGCGCCGCCTGCCCGGTGCCGACGGCGAGCGCGCCGACGCCGCCCTCGAGCTCGGCGACGCGCTTCTCGAGCACCGCCGTGGTCGGGTTCGAGATCCGGCTGTAGCGATAGCCCTCGGCTTCAAGATTGAACAACGCGGCGCCGTGATCGGCGCTGTCGAAGGCGTAGGCGGCGGTCTGATAGATCGGAACCGCGACCGCCTTGGTGGTCGCCTCCGGCTCATAGCCGGCGTGGATTGCAATCGTCTCGTTCCGCATCGGCGATCTCCACGCTCGCTTCGATCAATGCGGCGAGCTGCTCGTATTCCGCGAGTGGTGTCGTTGTAGGAGCGCAGGCGTAAAGCGGGCAATAATTCGCGACAAGAACGACGAAATAACCCTAACGATATGTGGCCGAAGAATTTCGAATTAGCGCGCAGCAGGAACGCGCAGCAGAGACCGAATTTGCTGCCCGACGAGATCCAATGCGGCTTTAGCCTGCGGCAGGATCGCACCGAGCGCGTGGAAATTGTGAACCATGCCCTCGTGACAGACATGCGCGACCGTGACGCCGGCCTCCGCGAGGCGTGCCGCATAGGCATTGCCCTCGTCACGCATCGGGTCGAACTCCGCAGTGTGGATCACGGCGGGCGGAAGCCCGGCCAGCGTCTTACAGCACAACGGCGATATCAGGGGATTGGCGACATCGGCCTCGCCGGCCAGATAGTCACCGAGGTCGGCCTGCCAGGTCGCCCTATCGATCAGATAGCCGGTCCCGAACAACGCGCGCGATGGCCGGGGGTCGGAAAAATCAAGCACCGGGCAGATCAGGCACTGCAGCGCGATCCTGAGATCGGCGCTGCCGACGGCCTGCTGACAAACGGCGGCCGCGAGCGTGGCGCCCGCGGAATCGCCGCCGATCACAATGCGACTGGCATCGATGCCCAGCGCGGCCGCGCGATCGATGGCGAAGTGAACCGCAGCGGTCGCGTCCTCGATCGCTGCGGGGAACCTGTGCTCGGGCGCGAGGCGATAGTCGATCGAGAGCAGCCGGCAGCCGGAGGCGGCGGCAAGCGCGGCGGCGACCTTGTCGTGGGTGTCGATGCTGCCCGCCACGAGACCGCCGCCGTGAAAGTATACGAAGCCGGGCGGCATCCCGGTATCGTCCGGGCCTGCTGCAGGCGTATACAGACGATAACGAAGCAGTCCGGAGGGGCCCGAGAAATTGCCGTCCCGCGTGATGACGGCGCCGCAGTCGTTGCGCGCGAATTGCATCAGTTTCGCCAGCGACTGCCGGCGTTGCTCGGGGCTCGGACGCTCACGGCTTTCCGGCACAGCGGCAGCCACCATCGAAAGCAGGCGCTGGGCGCGAGGGTCGAGCGGCATGACAGCTCCAATTAACCAAGGCATCGACCATTGTGCCCATCAGCAGTGAATCGATCATGAGCACCAGGTCGCGACGGGGAAATCCTTAAAATGTTCACGCCAGAAGTGCAGACACGATCGATGCCGAACGGGAGTGCCGCCATGACCCACATTGTCAAGCCTGTCAGCTACTCGCAGACCTGGACCTTCTTCGACGGCGAATGGCGCGAGGGCAATGCACCGATCATGGGCGTCCGGACCCACGCGACCTGGCTCTCATCGACCGTGTTCGACGGTGCGCGCGCATTCGAAGGCGTGACGCCCGATCTCGATCGCCACTGCGCGCGCGTGAATCAGTCCGCGATCAATTTCCGGCTCAAGCCCGTGGTGGATGTCGAGACCTGGATGGGGTTGGCGCGGGAGGGCATCGCACGGTTCGGAGCGAGAGCCGAGCTCTACATCCGCCCGATGTACTGGGCGCAGCATGGCGCCGGCGGCGGCGTCCTGTTCGATCCCGAGACCACCAATTGGTGCCTCTGCATCTATGAGGCGCCGATGCCGCAGCCGACAGGCAACGCCATCACACTGTCGCCGTTCCGGCGGCCGACGGCCGAATGCGCGCCGGTCGATGCCAAGGCGGCCTGCCTCTATCCGAACAATTCGCGCGCGCTGATCGAGGCGGCCTCGCGCGGTTTCAACAACTGCCTGATGCTCGACCTGCTCGGCAATGTCGCCGAGTTCGGCAATGCCAACGTGTTCATGGTCAAGGATGGCGTTGTCTTCACGCCGGTGCCGAACGGGACCTTCCTCAACGGGATCACCCGCCAGCGCGTGATCGAGCTGCTGCGAGCCGACGGCGTCAGCGTAGTCGAGACCACGCTACGCTATGCGGACTTCCTGGCCGCCGACGAGATCTTCTCGTCGGGCAATTTCGCCAAGGTCGCACCGGTCATTCGGATCGATGACCGGACGCTGCCGATCGGTCCCGTCTTCAGCCGCGCACGAAGGCTGTATTGGGACTATGCCCACCAGGTCAGGGCCGCGGCATAGATCAGGACCCATAGATCGGAAGCTCGGTATCGCTGAGATCGCCGAGCCGCGCCGGCTCCGGCCCCTTGATGTACTTGCGGCCGCGGCGTTCGGTGTAGACGCCATAGAGGCCGGCGACCGGCCCGTTGGCGTCGACGATGACGGACGCCCGGCCACGCAACAGCAGGAAGCGGCCGACAGCGCCAGCGCAGGCGACATAATCGGAGGTATCGCGGCAATAGATCAACTGCATCGCGGGCAGCGCGAACCGTCCTTGCCGGATGCGTGCCTGCTGCAGCACCAGGGGAATAGCGCGTTCCTTCGACCGCACGACGACGCTCAGGCACCCATAGCGGGCGTGGCGGATCAGCAGATCCGCTTCGCCGGGTGGAACGCCGTCTACAGCGTGTGCGTCTGCCGCGACCTGCTGGACTTGAGCGTCCCGGCCCGCGGCGGAGAGTACCGGAACGGAAAAGAACAGCCCGTGACAATAGGCACGAAATCCCTGAGCCTCGATGATCGGCCAGGTCCGGCGCGCGGCACTGATGTTGACGTAGGTGACCTCGGCCCGTCGCTGGGCGATCGCGGTGAGCATCGTCGCATAGTTGCGAAACGCCGGCTCGACATACCAGCTCGAGAGATTGCACCAGATCCGGGGTTGCGCTGGTGTGCCGCGATTGCTGTAGATCAGCAGCAGGACGCCGACCGCATTGCCGTCTTGCTCGAGCAGGTACCCGTAGCGTGGATAACCGTCGGGCGTGGGGCGCGCGGCCTGCCGCTGCAGGCCGCTCGACCAGTAGCCAAGGGACCGCCGGGGAAGCCGCGCGTCAAGAGGTCGGCGACCGCGTCCAGATCGGAGGCTCCGATCTCGCGGCACCGAACCGGCGGTTGGGGCGCGCTCATGAGATGTTCTGCCGATCCCTCGCCGGCGGCTTGGTTGCGTCAGCCGACAGTGCTTGCCTCGCGCTCGAACTGCAGCACCTCCCGTACGCGCGACGGCCAGCGCGTCGGATCGATGCCGTGGGTGTGGAACAGCGCGACCGCGAGGCGGTCCATGCCGAAGGCCACACAACCAGTGTGCGCCGGCGCACCGTCGGCGTCGTCGATGCCCCAGGTGGTGCCGAAATGCTCGCGGTGATAGTTGAAGCTCATGCAGGCGGTCGGCTGCTCTTCCGATCGCAGCGGCACCAGCAACTCGAATTTCAGCGCTTGCTGCTTCTGGCTGACCGCCTTCATCTGACCGACGCGGCCGAAGAACGGATCGCTGGCGTGATCGACTCGGAACGGCAGGCCGAGATCGCGGGCAATCGCCTGCGCCGTCACCATCCAGCGGTCACGGAACGCCGAGACGTCGTCGGGCGTGCCGATGCAGACATATTCGCGCATCCGGAAGGACTGCAGGCGGTCGAGATGACGCGACGGCTCGCGGCGGAAGCAATCGGCCGCGACGTCGAAGCGCAAGCCGCCGACCGGCAGCCCGCCACGGCTCGCCGCAATCGGATAGACCGGATAGCAGGCCGCGGGCGATAGCACGAGGTCGGCCGGCGACAGCGAGGTGGTCCAGTCGCCGCCCTTGTCGAACCGTGACACGGCTTCATGGATGTCCCGCTCGGTGCCGTGCAGGCCGCAGACGCAGCCGAGCAGGTTGGGAAAACTCTTGAGATAGCCCGACTTCTCGAGTTGGGCGCGGCTCATGACCGGCGGAAAGCGCATGACTTCCGTGCCGGGCTCGCGATGTCGCGTGATGAGCGTCGCGAGCCGCTCCACAATGCCTTCATACAGCGCGGTCCGCGCATAGACGCCATCCGCGCCCATGCGATGGAACAGGGCGCCGGTCAGATGATCCAGTGCGTCGGCCGGCTGGGGCGCGATCTCGGGCGACTGCGGGAGAACGGGTATCGTCATTCTGCAAATCCTGGGTGGAGGCAATGGCTGCGATCGGCGTGATCATTCATGGAGCGAGGTCGGTACCGTGCTCATCAAGTTGGCCGTGGCAATGTTCGTGAGAATACGGTCGTTGTTGATCATGATCGGTGCCGACAGAATGTCGCGCAGGTGGCGGCCGATCGAGAACTCGCCGTCGTTGCGATAGCCTGAGAGGCCGCAGGCGCGCATGGCATGCATCACGGTCTCGACGGCAAGTTCAGAGGCCTGAACCTTCAACAGCGTGATCGAGGATTGGAAGTCGAGCGAGCTCAGCGCCCGTTCGTCGTACTCGTGGGCGACGAAGGCATCCATGTTGGTGACGATCATTGCGCGCAGCCGGGCCAGCGCCATCTTCGCCGCGGTGTAATGTGCAGCTGCCGGCGGCATCTGTCCGCCAGCGCCGCGTGCGGCCTTGCGCAGGAAGCGCTGGGCGCGCTCCACGGCAGCCGCCGCGATGCCTGCCCAGGCCGACGACCAGCACAGATGTGCGAACGGCGTCATCGTCTGGCCGTGGATGCGGTCATAGGGCTCGGTGAACATGCGGTTGGAGGGACAGTTCACCTCGAGCGCGAATCCTGTTGAGCAGGTGCCGCGCATGCCCAGCGTTTCCCAGCCAAGGGTGCGCGAGATCGCGTAGTCGTCCCTGGTCAGCGCCAGCAGCACCTGATCGGAGGCGGCGGCGCCGTCGGCGCGCCGGGCAATCGTGACGAGGCCATCGGCTTCTGCGCCATAGGAGATGACCGTGGCGTCGCGCTTCAGCGAGATGCGGTCCCCTCGTGGCCGACGGCCGCAGCGCTCGCGCGGATGTTGCCGCCGTTCTGTCCCTCGGTGGTGGACGAGGCCATCAGCAGCTGCTCGGATGCGATACGGCGCATCAGGGATTCCATGTAGGCGCTGCCGCGGCCGTGACGAACCAGGCAGGCGACCTTGGTCTGGTGCATGGCGAAGATCATGGCGCTGGAGGCGCAGGCGCGGCCGAGCGCGTAGCAGGCATCGGCAATGTCGTGAATCGAGGCACCGAAGCCACCGAACTCGACCGGAATCTGCATCCCGAGCAGCTTGTGCTCGCGCGACGCATCGATTGCGGCCTTGGGGAAGCGGCCGTCACGGTCGACCTCGTCGGCTTCGGCGGCGGCCTGCGCGGCGACAGCGGCGGTCCGCTGGAGGAACAAGGAGCTGCGATCGAGCAGAAGGCTCTCGCCATCATCGGGGATCGGGTTGCGAAGCGCGGTTCCCTGGAAAGTCATGACCGATCGATGCTCCGGATCTTGTCTCGTTGAGAGATCGGCACGGGCATCCTCGCAAGATCGGGACAGATGCACTGCGCCTTCTTTGGGCTGCAACGAGGGTATGGATTTGATTCAAATACGTCGACGAAATTCAGGGTAAACGCCGTCCAATCGACGGGTGGGGGTTAATTCCTGGTTGTTTCGGTCCGGGAATTTCGGGCCAAGCCGTTAGCGTTAAGACGAGTTCAGACCTGGAACGGGGACGCGGCGTAACTCTTTCGATGTCGAATTGCGTTATCTCCCCTGCGCGTGCGTCGATCAGATCCGACGTGCCGGAACAAGCCGCGAGTGAAGAGGTCCCCATGCCGAGTTTCGATGTCGATGTCAGTCACAGGATCGTGGCGCTCGTGCGCGATATCCTCGCGCAGAATTCCACGGCCGCGGACGTGACGGCGGATGCAAAGCTCGTCGACATCGGGCTGACCTCCATGGACATGGTCAACCTGATGCTGGCGATCGAGGCGGAGTTCGATTTCACCATTCCGCAGGAACTGATCACGCCGGAGAACTTCCAGTCTGTCGCCACGCTGGAGCGTCTGGTGAGCGGTCAGCTGGCGGCAGCCGAGGCCGCCTGATCCGGCTGCCACGTCCCGCGGTTCACCGCGTCGCTGTTTTCAATTCGCCGCAAAGCTGGCATTCTCGTCTCCATTGGAGATGGGGACGTCATGACGAAGGCTGTGCTTGGCATTATCGGCGGCTCGGGCATCTATGATCTGCCGGGACTGGAAGATGCCCGCGAAGAGGCGATCGCGAGTCCCTGGGGCGAGCCGTCGGCGCCGGTACGCCGGGGGACGATCGCGGGCCTGCCGGTCGTGTTCCTGCCGCGCCATGACAAGGGACACCGGCTGTCCCCGTCCGACATCAATTACCGCGCCAATATCGACGTGCTGAAGCGCGCCGGTGTCACCGACCTGGTGTCGCTGTCGGCCTGTGGCTCGTTCAAGGAAGATCTCCCGCCGAGCACCTTCGTGCTGGTCGATCAGTTCGTCGATCGCACCTACAAGCGTGAGAGCTCGTTTTTCGGCAAGGGATGCGTCGCCCACGTGTCCATGGCCCATCCGGTTTCACCGCGGCTGCGGATTCATCTGGCGGCTGCGGCCGAGGCCGAGGGCATCGCGATCGCGCGCGGTGGCACCTATGTCTGCATGGAGGGGCCGCAATTCTCGACCTATGCCGAAAGCATGACCTACAAGGCGTCAGGCTATTCGGTCATCGGCATGACGAACATGCCTGAGGCGAAGCTCGCCCGCGAGGCCGAGATCTGCTACGCGACGGTCGCGATGGTGACCGACTTCGACTGCTGGCATCCGGATCACGACGCTGTCACCGTGCAGGACATCATTCGCGTGCTCACCACCAACGCCGACAAGGCGAAATCACTGGTGGCGCGGCTCGCCCGCGAGTTTCCGCGCGAGCATGAACCGTGCCCGATCGGCTCCGACCGTGCGCTCGACACTGCCTTGATCACTGCGCCGGAGGCCCGCGATCCCGAGCTTCTGAACAAGCTCGATGCGGTCGCAGGCCGTATCCTGCGTGGTTGAGGGGGATCGAACATGAAGGTGGACGGCCGGCACTATCGCAGCATCTGGCTCGACTCCGACGGCTGGTCGGTCTGCGCGATCGATCAGCGCCGATTGCCGCACGAGTTCGTGGTGGCGAAGATCACGACGTGCGAGGAGGCGGCGGACGCGATCCGCGGCATGCTGGTCCGCGGTGCGCCGCTGATCGGCGCCACCGCTGCCTTCGGCATGGCGCTGGCGATGCGCGACGACCGCTCCGATCCCGGCATCGACCGCGCCTACGAGATGCTGATCGCGACGCGGCCGACGGCGATCAACCTGAAATGGGCGCTCGACACGATGAGCATCATGCTGCGCCGGTTGGCGCCGTCGGAGCGGCGCGATGCGGCCTATTCGCGCGCCGTCGACATTGCCGGCGAGGACGTCACGATCAACCAGGGCATCGCTGCACATGGTTTCGCGCTGATCGAGGCGGCCGCGGCGCGCAAGAAGCCGGGCGAAGTCGTGAACGTGCTGACCCACTGCAATGCCGGCTGGCTTGCGACCGTCGATTGGGGCACGGCGACCGCGCCGATCTATCTCGCGCATGATCGCGGCATTCCGATCCATGTCTGGGTCGACGAGACGCGGCCGCGCAATCAGGGTGCCTCCCTGACCGCCTGGGAGCTCGGGCATCATGGCGTGGCGCACACCGTCATCCCGGACAACACCGGCGGCCATCTCATGCAGCATAGGATGGTCGATCTCGCCATCGTCGGCACCGACCGCGTCGCCGCCAATGGCGACGTCTGCAACAAGATCGGCACCTATCTGAAGGCGCTGGCCGCGCATGACAATGGTGTGCCGTTCTATGTCGCGTTGCCGTCGCCCACGATCGACTTTGCCGTTGCCGAGGGACGGCAGATCCCGATCGAGCAGCGCAGTGCGCAGGAAGTGACCGAGATGACCGGCCGCACCGCCGACGGCCGCATCGAAACCGTGCGCATCGTGCCGCCGGGATCGCCGGTCGCCAATTACGGATTCGATGTCACGCCGGCGCGGCTGGTCAGCGGGCTGATCACCGAGCGCGGCGTGCTGCGGGCCGATGGCGCGGCATTGGCGGCCGCATTTCCCGAGCGGGCCAAACAAACGAACCATTAGGACCAGCGTCATTGCGAGCGCAGCGACGTAGTCAAGAATGCGACGAAGCCTCTGGCTCGCTTCGGCGCGGGAGCGCCGCGCAACGACGATCAGCGCAGGCTCAATCCCGTCGCGGCTTCCAGCTCCGCGATCGCCTGCGATGCGCTGGCAACCTTGATCGTCGTCATGCCCATCTCGCGCGCCGGCTTCAGGTTGATGCCGAGATCGTCGAGGTAGACGCAGTTCGCCGGGCTGACGCCGAGCGTCTCGGTCATCATTTGGTAGATCCGAGGATCGGGCTTGCGCAGGCCGATCTTGGCGGATTCGATCACGTGATCGAACAGCGCCATCACCTCCGCGACGTACAAGGAGCGGCCGCCCTGGCTGCCGATAGCGTTCGCCGGCAGATTATTGGTGATGCAGCCGGTCTTGCATTCCCCCTTGATGCGGCGGAGCGCCTCGACCATGTCGGGCCGGAGATCGCCGGTGAGCAGCGGCAGCACCTCGCGCCCGCTGACCGCAGCGCCGCCCAGCGCCAGCGACTCCTCCGCGAACAGCCGGTCGAAAGTGTCGAGGTCGATCTCCGCCCGCTCGAATTTGGCCCAGGCGTTCTCGAGATGGTTGGCGGCATTGGTGTTGCGGATGATGTCGACGGGATAGCCGCGCTCCTTCTCGAACCGCGCGAATGCCTCGAACGGCGATGTCGTCATCACGCCACCGAAATCAAAGATCACCGCCTCGACCATGTCAGCCCCATCCTCCCTCGATCCCGGGATGATCGCTAGCACGCGACGCCGCACTTGGCGACCTTGGCGGCAGCCGCTAATGCTGCCGCGATGAAGCCGTCTCACGCAATCATTGCAGCCGCCGCTCTGTTGGCGCCATCCCCGATCCTTGCCATCGTCGGCAATGCGCCGGCGCTGAATGATGGCATCGGGCGCTCCGTGGTCACGATCGTCGGCTCGCGCGGCAATTTTTGCAGCGGTGCGCTGATTGCGCCGAAGCTGGTGCTGACCGCCGGACACTGCGTGCAGCCGGGGCTCGATTACCGCATCGTGGAATACGATCGCGACCGCAAGCCGGTTCTCAAGACCGTCCGGCGGGTCGCGGTGCATCCGAGCTTCAGTGTGCAGGCCATCCTGGCGCATCGCGCCACCGCCGATGTCGCGCTGCTGGAATTGGAGGCGCCCGCGGAGGCGCGCGTGCCGGTGGCGCTCGGCGTGCCGCAGCCGCCGCTGGCCGCCGGCAATGCGTTCACGGTCGCGGGGATCGGCGTCGCGATTCCCGGCGACGGCAAGAGTGGCGGCGTGGTGCGTGGGGCTGCGTTGGTGGCGACTGGCAAGCCGGGCACGTTGCAGATCCGGCTGGTCGATCCGGCGACGCAAGGCGGGCGGCCCGGACTGGGGGCTGCACCGGCGACTCCGGCGGCCCTGCGTTCGAGACGCAGCCGCAAGGTCAGGTGCTGATCGGCGTCATCTCATGGTCGACCGGGCCGAATCTCGGCGCCGGCTGCGGCGGCATGACCGGCGTCACGCCGCTCACGCTCTATCGCGATTGGGTCGCACAGACCGCACGGCAATGGGGCATGCCGCTCAGCGGAAATTGAGATCGTTCAGGGCTGGGTTGCGGCTCGCCGTCGCGGGTTGACCATCGTCGTGATCGGGTTCAGCCTGTCACGCGAGGAAACAACATCAAGACCAAAGCCCAGGGACTCCCATGAACGTCATCGCGCCCATCCGAGAGGCCGCGTCCTCGCACGCGACCGAACATTTCGACGTGCTGATCGTCGGCGCCGGCATCTCCGGCATCGGTAGCGCCTATCAACTGACAAGGCAGATGCCCGACAAGCGTTTCGTGATCCTGGAGAGCCAGGACGGCTTCGGCGGCACCTGGCGGACTCATCGCTATCCCGGCATCCGATCCGACAGCGACCTGCATACGTTCGGCTACAGCTTCAAGCCATGGGTCGGACCGCCGATCGCGACCGCGGAAGATATCCTCAACTACATGGGCGACGTGATCGAGGAAAATGATCTCGGTCGCCACATCCGTTACGGCCATCGCATCGTGTCGGCGAACTGGTCGAGCGCGACCAATCTCTGGACGGTTCATGCAGTGAAAGGCGGGGATCAGCAGCCCGTCACCTTCACCACAAATTTCCTCTGGATGTGCCAGGGCTATTACCGCCACTCCAAGGGCTACACGCCGGAGTGGCCGGACATGGCAAAGTTCAAGGGCCGCATCGTGCATCCGCAGCTGTGGCCCGAGGATCTCGATCTCACGGGCAAGCAGGTCGTGGTCATCGGCTCCGGTGCGACCGCCGCGACCATCCTGCCATCGATCGCGGGCCAATGCGCGCATGTGACGATGCTGCAGCGCTCGCCGACCTACTTCCGCATCGGCCGCAATGCGATCGAGCTGGCCGAGGAGCTGCGGAGGCTGCAGGTGAAGGAGGAATGGATCCATGAGATCGTCAGGCGCAAGATCCTGTTCGAACAGGATTGGTTCACCAAGCGCTGCCTGACCGAGCCCGACCAGGTGAAGAAGGAACTGATCGGCCAGATCAGCGCCATCGTTGGACCCGAATATGCTGCCAAGCACTTCACCCCGAACTATCGGCCGTGGCGGCAGCGCATCGCCTTCGTGCCGGACGCCGACCTGTTCGAGGGCATCAAGAGCGGCAAGGCTTCGGTCGTGACCGACGAGATCGAGCGCTTCACGGAAGGTGGCATCAAGCTGAAGTCCGGTGATGAGCTCAAGGCTGACGTCATCGTCACGGCGACCGGCTTTGATCTCTGCGTCCTCGGCGACATCGCGTTCTCGATCGACGGCAAGCCGCTCGACTTCGCCGATACCGTGACCTATCGCGGCATGATGTTCACTGGCGTGCCGAACCTGGCCTGGGTTTTCGGCTATTTCCGCGCCAGCTGGACGTTGCGCACGGATCTCGTCGCGGATTTCGTGTGCCGCCTGCTCACGCACATGAAAGAAAAAGGCGTGAGCAAGGTCGTGCCGGCGCTGCGCCCGGAGGATCACAACATGCCGCTGCTGCCATGGATCGATCCGGAGAACTTCAACCCCGGCTACATGATGCGCAACATGCATCTGCTGCCCAAGCGCGGCGACAAGCCGGAGTGGCAGCACAGCCAAGACTACTGGAGCGAGAAGGACGAGATTCCGGCGATTGATCTGGATGATCCAGCGTTCGTGTATGGGTGAGGCGATGCCTGAGTCTCGCTGGAGCCTCAAATGCGATGTCGTCCCCGCGAACGCGGGGACCCATGACCACCGGCGGGTCCCGGTCGGCGAAAGGTCAACGCGCAGCCTGTCTTGAGACACATCCCGCGGTATGGGTCCCGGGTCGGCGCCCGCCGACGCTCCGCGTCGCCGAGCTTGCCCGGGACGACAGTGTTGCGGGGACGCGCGGTTCGGCTCGCCTCAACCCTCCCGCCGCGCCATACCGGTCGCAATCGCCGCGGCGGCGGTGCGGTTCTCGACGCCGAGCTTGGCGTAGATCTGCTCGAGGTGCTTGTCGACGGTGCGCGGGCTCAGTCCCAGGATTTGCGCGATGTCGCGGTTGGTCTTGCCCTTGGAGAGCCATGACAACACCTCGCCCTCGCGCGTGGTGAGACCGAACGTGCTGGAGAACTCCTTAGGCAGCTCACCGGAGGACTCCTTGGCGAGCCTCAGCAGGAACTCGTTCGGCCCGGCCCCGCCCATGTAGTGAAGGCGCAATTCTGGATGATCGGGAATCGAAGCGGCGGCCTTGGCGCCGCCTTTGCCGTTCTGCGCCTGATCCAGCCAGAGCCGCAGCGCTTCCGGCAGCACGAGGTCCTCCGACGTGCCAAAACTGTCCGACAACAGCTTCTGGGCCTGCGGGGTCGCCCACATCAGCCGTCCCTCGCGGTTGACGGCGAGCAGGAAGCGTCCGGAGACGTCGAGCGCGGCGCGCGCGCTCTGCGTCATCCGGGCGTTGGCGAGATGCACGCGGATGCGCGCCAGCATTTCCGAGACGGCGATGGGCTTGGTAACGTAGTCGACGCCGCCGGCCTCCAGTCCTTTCACGATATGCTCGGTATCCGCGAGCCCGGTCATGAAGATCACGGGGACGTTGGAGAGACCTGTCTCGCGCTTCAGCTTGCGGCAGGTCTCGAAGCCGTCCATGCCGGGCATGACCGCATCGAGCAGGATGATGTCCGGCGTGATCTGGTCGACGATGCGCATCGCGGCCGCGCCGTCGAGCGCTACCATGACCGTCATGCCGGCACCATCCAGCGCGTCGGTGAGCAGGCGAAGCGTTTCCGGCGAGTCGTCGACTACCAGCGCGACGTCGCGCTTCCTGCTGTCAGTGCTCATAGGCATGCAAGGTCTTCAGAGTTGCCATGTACTGATCGAGATCGAAGCGGTCGACGAGCGTGCGCATCTGGGCAACGAAGTCGGCATGCTCCGGATGCGCGTTGCGGATCTCGTCGAGCTTGAGCTGAATGGCCCTGATGTAGCCGATCTGGCCGAGGCTCATCAGCTCCTCGACATAGTTGAGCGGGGGCCGGGATCCGGTGTCCGGCTGCCAGCGTGGCGGTTCCACGGGGATGTCGGTCTGGTAGCTCCATTCGAGCTTCAGCAATTGGCGTATCGCCTCCAGCAGTCTTGGGATGTCGATCGGCTTCATCAGGTAGCTGTCGTGGAATGGTTGCGCCAGCGGCCGGCCATGCGCTTCGAGCGCGCTCGCGGATGTCATGAGGATGCGGGCCTGATGATGACCGCTGTTGCGCAAGGTCTCGGCAACTGTCCAGCCGTCCATGCCGGGCATCGAGATGTCCAGAATGAAAAGATCCGGCTGGCAGTGCTGCGCCAATGCCAGGCACGCCGGTCCGTCGGGCGCGCTCAGCAGGATGAAGCCGAGCGGCGTCAGCACCTCGCGCAGGAGATCGCGATGGACGGGATCATCGTCGGTGATCAGGATCGTCCTGCGCGGCCCGAGATAGCCGGCGACCGGCGCCTTCACCGGTGGATGCCGTGTCGGGTTGGTGACCTCCGACAGCAGGATCTTGACCTTGAACGTACTGCCAGCGCCGACCTTGCTCACGACCTTGATGTCGCCGCCCATGACGCCAGCGAGCAGACGGCTAATCGTGAGGCCCAGTCCGGTGCCGGTCTGCGGCTGCGCAGCCCCGAGCGCGCCGCGCTCGAACGGCGCGAAGATGCGCTCCAGATCGTCGGGCTGGATGCCGGGGCCGGTGTCGATCACCTCGAACTCGGCCACCGGGCTCCGGTAGTGCACGACGAACTGGACGCTGCCTTCCGCGGTGAATTTGATGGCATTCGACAGCAGGTTGATCAGGATCTGGCGCAGCCGCTTCTCGTCGGCATAGACGACCAGCGGCAGCACGGCCGGCCGCTTGAACACGAAGTCGACGCCCTTTGCGGCGGCCTGCAATCGGAACATGCCCACGAGTTGGTCCAGGAATTCGCTGAGACGGACCTCGTCGCGCGACAGATACAGCCGCCCGGCTTCGATCTTGGAAATGTCGAGAATGCCGTCGATCAGGCCGGACAGATGGTCGGCGCTGCGGCGGACGACGCGGACCTGGTCCCGCGGCTTCGGCGCCAGGCTCGTGTCCTGCTCGAGCAATTGCGCATAGCCGGAGATCGCGTTCAGCGGCGAGCGCAGCTCATGGCTGAGGCCGACGACGTAGCGGCTCTTGGCGAGATTGGCGGACTCCGCAACCTCTTTGGCACGCTGCAGCTCGGCGTCGGTGCGTTTGTGGGCCTCGATCTCCTGGATCAGGAGATGTGTCTGCCGCCGCGTCTCGGCCTCCGCGGCACGGCGGCTCTGCTGGGCCAGCACGAACAGCCAGGTCACGACGCCGATGATGATGGAGAGAGCGAAGAACACCTTCCACAGTACGTCGGAGATGATGCCCTTGAAGCCCGGCAGCGCCGCCGACGTCTCCAGATAGATCATGCCGAGCGTCAGCGCGACGAGCCCGGCCGATGTCAGAAATACACCGACATAGTGTCCGAGCTGCGAGTTGATCTTTGCCAGCACGGATTGCGGCAGCATGCCGCTCAGCGCCGCCGCGACCTGGGCCTGCGCCCGCGCGTGCGGCTTGCACAGATCGTGGCAGCGGGCATCGAGCGAGCAGCACAGCGAGCAGATCGGACCGGCATAGGCCGGGCAGGAGGCGGTGTCCTCCGGCTCGAAGTGATGCTCACAGATGCAGCATTGAATCTGCTCGATGTCCTGCCAGCTCCGCTTCGGCTTGCGCGCCAGGTAGTATTTGCCGCCGGTCAGATAGGCGATCGCGGGCGCGGTGACCAGCGCGACGCCGAGCGCGACGAAGGTCGACAGCGCCTTTCCGGTCGGGCCGAACAGGCCATAGAAGGCGCTGATCGAGACGATCGTCGCGATCGTCATCGCCCCGACCCCGACCGGATTGATGTCGTAGAGATGCGCGCGCTTGAACTCCATCTGCGACGGGCGCAGGCCCAGCGGCTTGTTGATCACGAGGTCGGCGACCAGCGCGCCGACCCAGGAGATCGCGATGTTGGAGTACAGCGCCAGCGTCTGCTCCAGCGCCTTGTAGACGCCGATCTCCATCAAGAGCAGCGCGACGACGACGTTGAACACCAGCCACACGACGCGTCCCGGATGGCTGTGCGTCAGGCGCGAGAAGAAGTTCGACCAGGCGATCGAGCCGGCATAGGCATTGGTGACGTTGATCTTGATCTGGGACACGATCACGAAGGTGCCTGTCAGCGCGAGCGCCAGGTCCGGCCGGGCCAGCACGTAGCGGAACGCCTCGAGATACATGTGCGCCGGTTCGGCAGCACGGTCGGCCGAGACCCCATGGCTGAGCGCGAAGTAGGCCAGGAACGAGCCCGCCAGCAGCTTCAGCGCACCGAGCACGATCCAGCCGGGGCCTGCGGATAACAGCGCAATCCACCACGACCGTTGCGACGTGCGGCGATCGCGCGGCAGAAAGCGCAGGAAATCGACCTGCTCGCCGATCTGGGCGACCAGCGAGAACACGACCGCCGCCGCGGTTCCGAACAGCGCCAGATCGAGATGGCCGGTCGGATCGCCGTGCTCGCCGGGAAACTGCTGCCATTCGACGAAGGAGTGCGGGCTGGCATAGGCGATCGCAGCAAAGGGGAGGATGTGCAGCACGACCCATAGCGGCTGTGTCCAAAGCTGGAAGCGGCTGATCAGCGTGATGCCGTAGGTGACGAGCGGGATGATGACGACGGCGCTGATCAGATAGCCGATCGGCCGGGGAATGCCGAAGCACATCTCCAGCGCTGAAGCCAGGATGACCGCCTCGATGGCGAAGAAGATGAAAGTGAACGAGGCATAGATCAACGAGGTGACGGTCGAGCCGATATAGCCGAATCCGGCGCCGCGCGTCAGCAGGTCGATGTCGATGCCGCATTTGGCCGCATGATAGGCGATCGGCAGGCCGCAGCAGAAGATGATCACACTCGCGACCAGGATCGCGGCGGTGGCGTTGGTGACGCCATAGTTCAGCGTAATGGTGCCGCCGATGGCCTCAAGTGCGAGGAACGAGATCGCGCCCAGCGCGGTGTTGGCGACGCGAGCGGCCGACCAGCGCCGTGCGCTCTTGGCCGTGAAACGGAGCGCATAGTCCTCCAACGTCTGGTTGGCGACCCACTGGTTGTACTGGCGCCTGACGCGGTCGATCCGCTGCCGCCCTGCCACTCTCGAACTCCTCACCCGCGAGCGCTTGTCTGCATGCCCGTCTGCCCCTCGCAAGACCTACGCAGAGCCTACGTCGCGCTTTTGCGGTGCAGTATACGCAATCTTGCGTATCCGTGCGTTGCACAAACCGCGCCATCCTTTGTCTGACCCAACGCGTGTCCTCGAACCAATGAATGGGGTGCTCATGTCAGACGAAACCAAAAAGGGCCTGAGGTCGCCGCTTCGGCGCCAATTGCTGATGGGAATGGCCGCAATCCCGGCGCTCGCCATGATGCCGCGGCCGTCCTTCGGCGCCGGCCCTGCAACCTCTGCTGTCAACACGACCGGACTTGCAGTCACGGATAGCGAAGTCACCGTCGGTATTCTGCATTCGGTCACCGGCACCATGGCGATCTCGGAGACCGGCTCGGTGGAAGCCGAGAAGCTCGCCATCGAGCAGATCAACGCCGCCGGCGGCGTGCTCGGCCGCAAGATCAAGTACATCCAGGAGGACGGTGCCTCCGACTGGCCCACCTTCGCCGAGAAGGCAAAGAAGCTGCTGGTCAACGACAAATGCGCCGCCGTCATGGGCTGCTGGACCTCGGCGTCGCGCAAGGCGGTGCTGCCGGTGTTCGAGCAGTACAATGGCATGCTCTATTACCCGACCTTCTACGAAGGGCTCGAGCAGTCGAAGAACGTCATCTATACCGGCCAGGAAGCCACCCAGCAGATCATCGCCGGTCTCGACTGGGTCAACAAGACCAAGGGTGCGAAGACCTTCTACCTGCTCGGCTCCGACTACATCTGGCCGCGCACCTCGAACAAGATCGCGCGCAAGCACATCGAGGGTCATCTGCAAGGCTGCAAGGTGGTCGGTGAGGAATACTTCCCGCTCGGCCACACCCAGTTCAACTCGGTCATCAACAAGATCAAGCTGACCAAGCCGGATGTGATCTACGCGATCATCGTCGGTGGCTCCAATGTCGCGTTCTACAAGCAGCTCAAGGCCGCCGGCATCGACATGTCGAAGCAGACGCTGCTGACCATCTCCGTGACCGAGGACGAGATCGACGGCATCGGGGGTGAGAACATCGCGGGCGCCTATGCCTGCATGAAGTACTTCCAGTCGCTCGACAATCCGAACAACAAGGCCTTCGTCTCCGCATTCAAGAAGATGTGGGGCGAGAAGACCGTGATCGGCGACGTGACGCAGGCAGCCTATCTCGGCCCGTGGCTGTGGAAGCTGACGGTCGAGAAGGCCGGCAGCTTCGACATCGACAAAGTCGCGGCTGCATCGCCCGGCATCGAGTTCAAGGGGGCGCCGGAAGGCTATGTGCGGATCCACGAGAACCATCATCTCTGGTC
Source organism: Bradyrhizobium oligotrophicum (assembly GCA_050641875.1). Classification (GTDB taxonomy): domain Bacteria; phylum Pseudomonadota; class Alphaproteobacteria; order Rhizobiales; family Xanthobacteraceae; genus Bradyrhizobium; species Bradyrhizobium oligotrophicum_B. Next base: position 1,763,189 of record CP192619.1, on the reverse strand, counting down.
CAAGACCCGCGTCGGCCGCGCCAAGGCGGACGGTCAGTACGAGCTGATCTACGAGACCGCCGATCTCGTCGAGCCCAATCCGTTCCCGAAGGGCTATCAGTAAGCGCCCCGGCTCGCCTGTCGTCGAAGTAGGTCGATCAGGAAATGCCGACGCCGCACGGGAAGTGCGCTCCCTCCCCCTTGTGGGGGAGGGTTGGGGAGGGGGGTACCCCACCCTCAGCGCGGCGTGGAGGCCCCCCTCCCTAGCCCTCCCCCACAAGGGGGAGGGAACGACTTAAGCTGAGGCGCTCTATCAGCAAACCAATGCGCATTTGAAAGACAATGCGCATTGAGAACGAGCATCACGCATCGAGAGGACGGATCATGTTCGGTGACTATTCCATCGGCGACCTCGGGGCCATCTTCGCGATGCAGGGGTTCGCGGGCCTCATCCTGTTTTCGGTCTACGTGCTGATGGCGCTGGGGCTTGCCATCATCTTCGGCCAGATGGGCGTCATCAACATGGCGCATGGCGAGTTCATGATCCTCGGCGCCTACGTCACCTGGATGACGTCGAACGCCTTCCAGAGCTTCCTGCCGTCGCTCTTTCCTGGCTACTTCTTCGTCGCGATGGCGCTGGCCTTCATCGCCTCCGGCTCGCTCGGCATGCTGGTCGAATGGGCCATGATCCGCCGGCTCTACAAGCGGCCGCTCGATACGCTGCTCGCCACCTGGGGCCTCAGCCTCATCCTGCAGCAGGCCTATCGCTCGGTGTTCGGCGCCCGAGAGGTCGGCGTCGAACTGCCGGAGTGGATGATGGGCTCCTGGCAGGCGACCGACGCGATCCAGATCCCGATCAATGGCATCTTCGTGATGTGCCTGACCATCCTGATCACGATCGTCGTGGCCTATGTGCTGTTCCTGTCGCGCTGGGGCCGGCAGGTGCGGGCCGTCGTGCAGAACCGCGTGATGGCCGGCGCCGTCGGCATCAACACCGAGAAGGTCGATCGCTACACCTTCGGCCTCGGCTGCGGCATCGCCGGCGTCGCGGGGTCCGCCTTTACCATGATCGGCTCGACCGGTCCGACCGCCGGCCAGCTCTATATCGTCGACACCTTCCTGGTCGTCGTGTTCGGCGGAGCCGCCAGCCTGGTCGGTACCATCGCCTCCGCCTTCACCATCTCCCAGGCGCAGTCGACGATGGAGTTCTTCATGTCCGGATCGATGGCCAAGGTGCTCACGCTGCTGGCGATCGTCGCCATCCTGATGATGCGGCCGCAGGGCCTGTTCGCCCTCAAGGTCCGCAAGTGAGCCAGCTTCGACAGTCCAATAGGAAAGCACGGCCATGATCAACTCGCGCTTCTTCAACCGATCGGAGCTCATCGGCTTCGTCTCGCTGCTGCTCCTGCTCGTCGTCATCCTGCCCCTGGCGCTGGATGTGTTTCGCCTCAACCTCGTCGCCAAATATCTGACCTACGCCTTTGTCGCGATCGGCCTGGTGCTGTGCTGGGGCTATGGCGGCATTCTGAGCCTGGGGCAGGGGGTGTTCTTCGGCCTCGGCGGCTATTGCATGGCAATGTTCCTGAAGCTGGAGGCCTCCAGCGTCGCCAACACCAAGATCCAGTCGACACCGGGCATCCCCGACTTCATGGACTGGAATCAGCTGACGCAGCTGCCGTTCTTCTGGAAACCGTTCCAGAGCTTCCCGTTCGCGCTCGCCGCGATCATCCTGGTGCCGGCGATCTTCGCCTTCATCATCGGTGCGGCGATGTTCAAGCGGCGCGTCGGCGGCGTCTATTTCGCGATCATCACCCAGGCGATCGCGGCCATCCTGACCATCCTGATCGTGGGACAGCAGGGCTACACCGGCGGCATCAACGGCATCACCGACCTGCGCACCCTGCACGGCTGGGACATCCGCACCGATCAGGCCAAGCTCATCCTGTACTTCATCGAAGTGTTCCTGCTGTTCGTCGCCATCCTGGTGGCGCAGTTCATCCGCCTGACCAAGCTCGGCCGCATCCTGGTGGCGATGCGCGAGCAGGAGGACCGGGTGCGTTTCTCCGGCTACAGCGTCGCCAACTTCAAGATCTTCGCTTTCTGCGCCGCTGCTGTCTTTGCCGCGGTCGGCGGCGCGCTGTTCACGCTGGAAGTCGGCTTCATGTCGCCGTCCTTCGTCGGGATCGTGCCCTCCATCGAGATGGTGATCTACACCGCGGTTGGCGGCCGTCTGTCGATCTTCGGCGCGGTCTACGGCACGATCCTGGTCAACTTCGCAAAGACCAGCCTGTCGGAGACGTTCCCGCAGCTCTGGCTGTTCGGCTTGGGTGCGCTGTTCATCGCCGTCGTTCTCGCCTTCCCGAACGGCCTGGCCGGCATCTGGGGCGACCACGTGCAGCCGCGCATCGACCGCCTGCTGGCGTCCCGCACCAAGAAGCCGAGCAATGGCGGCCTTGTCGCCAACGGCGCCCCCGCAGAGTGAGGACACAGCGATGCTCATCGGTCATCAGCCCAAGGAATTTCTGCTCGCGGTCGAAGCGCTCACCGTCTCCTTCGACGGCTTCAAGGCGGTCAACGATCTCTCTTTCTATGTCGAGGAGAACGAGATCCGCGTCATCATCGGTCCGAATGGCGCCGGCAAGACCACGGTGCTCGATTTGATCTGCGGCAAGACCAAAGCGACCTCCGGCTCGATCCAGTTTCGCGGCAAGGAGCTGACAAAGCTGCGCGAGAACGAGATCGTCAAGGCCGGCGTCGGCCGCAAGTTCCAGACGCCGTCGGTGTTCGAGGATCTCAGTGTGTTCGAGAATCTCGAGATCTCGTTTCCGCGCGGCCGCACCGTGTTCGGATCGCTGACGTTCCAGCGTGATGCGGTCGTCAAGGATCGTGTGGAGGAAGTCGCCGAGATGATCTTCCTGAAGGATCGCCTCAAGACCTCGGCGGCTGAGCTCAGCCACGGCCAGAAGCAGTGGCTCGAGATCGGCATGCTGCTGATCCAGAACCCGGACCTCCTGATGCTCGACGAGCCCGTCGCCGGCATGAGCGTCAGTGAGCGTGCCAAGACCGCCGAGCTGCTCAACCGCATCATCAAGGACCGCTCGGTGCTCGTCATCGAGCACGACATGAAGTTCGTCGAGGACATCGCCCACAAAGTCACCGTGCTGCACCAGGGGCAGATCCTCTCCGAAGGCACGATGGAGCGGGTCAAGAACGACCCCAAGGTCGTCGAAGTCTATCTGGGGCATTGAACGATGTTCGCAATTCTGTTCGCCCTCAATGACGCTGCGTTCCCCTCCCCCTGTGGGGAGGGGGCCCACGGCGGCAGTCTCGCTTGGGGCCACCCCCTCCCCAGCCCTCCCCCACAAGGGGGAGGGAGCGCACTGCCGATGTTGCTGCAGCTTCATCCAACTTCACTACTTTGCAGGAGCCGTTGATGCTCGCAATCTCCGATCTCCATGTCGCCTACGGCCAGAGCGAAGTGCTGCATGGCCTGAACGTCAAGGTCGCGCCCAACGAGATCGTTGCGATCATGGGGCGCAACGGCATGGGCAAGACCACGCTGATGAAGTCGCTGATGGGCATCCTGCCGTCCAGGAGCGGCTCCATCGACATGAACGGCACCGAGCTGTCGGGCCTGAAGAGCTATGAGCGCGTCGCCAAGGGGCTCGCTTATGTGCCGCAGGGACGCATGATCTTCTCGACCATGACGGTCAAGGAGAACATCGAGACCGGCCTCGTCGTCTCCGGCGAGTCCGAGGTGCCCGGCGACATCTACGAGCTGTTCCCGGTGCTGCTGGAGATGAAGGGCCGCCGCGGCGGCAATCTCTCCGGCGGCCAGCAGCAGCAGCTCGCGATCGCGCGCGCGCTCGCCACCAAGCCGAAGGTGCTGCTGCTCGACGAGCCGACCGAGGGCATCCAGCCGTCGATCATCAAGGAGATGGCGCGCACGCTGAAACGCATCCGCGACGAGAAGGGGCTGTCGATCGTCGTCTCCGAGCAGGTGCTGAGCTTCGCGCTCGACATCGCCGACCGCGTGCTGGTGATCGAGAACGGCGAGATCGTCCGCGACGATCCGCGCGAGTCCGTCGATGCCGCGCAGGTCTCCAAATATCTGTCCGTCTAACCACTCCGTCCAAGCAAAGGTAAAGGGGAGCTCTTGATGCCAGACACACTGATCAAGGTCGATCTGACCAAGTCGGCCTACGAGAACGACAAGGTTCACAACCGCTGGCACCCTGACATCCCGATGGTGGAGTGGGTCAATCCCGGCGACGACTTCATCATCGAAACCTATGACTGGACCGGCGGCTTCATCAAGAACAACGACTCCGCCGACGACGTCCGCGACATCGACCTGTCGATCGTGCACTTCCTGTCGGGTCCGATCGGTGTCAAGGGCGCCGAGCCCGGCGACCTGCTGGTCGTCGACCTGCTCGATGTCGGTCCGATGAAGGAGAGCCTGTGGGGTTTCAACGGCTTCTTCTCCAAGCAGAATGGCGGCGGCTTCCTGACCGATCACTTCCCGCTGGCGCAGAAGTCGATCTGGGACATCAAGGGCCTCTACACATCGTCGCGCCACGTGCCGGGCGTGAACTTCGCCGGCCTGATCCATCCCGGCCTGATCGGCTGTCTGCCCGATCCGAAGCTGCTCGCCACCTGGAACGAGCGTGAGACCGCGCTGATCGCGACCAACCCGACCCGCGTGCCGGGCCTCGCCAATCCGCCGTTCGCGCCGACCGCGCATGCCGGCCAGGCCAAGGGCGACGTCAAGGCCAAGATCGGCGCCGAGGGCGCCCGCACGGTGCCGCCGCGCGAGCATGGCGGCAATTGCGACATCAAGGACCTGTCGCGCGGCTCGAAAGATCTACTTCCCGGTCTACGTGCCCGGCGGCGGCCTCTCGATGGGCGACCTGCACTTCAGCCAGGGCGACGGCGAGATCACCTTCTGCGGCGCCATCGAGATGGCGGGCTGGCTGCACATCAAGGTCGACGTCATCAAGGATGGCGTTGCGAAGTACGGCATCAAGAACCCGATCTTCAAGCCGTCGCCGATCACGCCGAACTATCGCGACTACCTGATCTTCGAGGGCATCTCGGTCGACGAGGCCGGCAAGCAGCATTATCTCGACGTCCACATCGCCTATCGCCAGGCCTGCCTCAACGCCATCGAGTACCTGAAGAAGTTCGGCTACTCCGGCGCCCAGGCCTATTCGATCCTCGGCACCGCGCCGGTGCAAGGCCACATCTCCGGTGTCGTCGACGTGCCCAATGCCTGCGCCACCCTGTGGCTGCCGACCGAGATCTTCGACTTCGACGTGATGCCGTCGTCGGCGGGTCCGATCAAGCACATCAAGGGCGACATCCAGATGCCGATCTCGCCGGACAAATAAGCGAGCATGATCCGGAAAAGTGGGCACCGGTTTTCCGTGAAGATCATGCTCCAGAAATAAAGCTCCCTGCGCGATGGGTGCGGGACGGCAGCGTATCGGCCGCCCCGCATCCGCCGCGCGGACGAGAGAGACGATGTTGCGCAGGAGACGAGACAATGCCTGTCTATGAATATCTTTGTGATGAATGCGGTCCGTTCACCGATATGCGTCCGATGTCGGAATGTGATGATCCGCAGGTCTGTCCGCAATGCCAGGACATGGCGCCGCGCGTGATCCTCACCGCGCCTGCCTTCGCCTGCATGCCGGCGGAGCGGCGGACGGCGCATGCGACCAACGAGCGCAGCCGCCACGCGCCCCAGACGCTTGCCGAGTACAAGGCGAAGCACGGCCCGGGCTGCGGCTGCTGTTCGCCGAAGAAATCGCCGCGGCTGATGACGAAGAGCAAGAGCGGCGCCAAGGGCTTTCCGACGGCGCGCCCGTGGATGATCAGCCACTGAACGAATGCGAGGGGCGGCGCGACGTGCCGTCCCTCAGCGTGACGCCGGCACGCGGCGCGGTCCAGGGCCCGCCGGCTGGCCGCCGAACTTGACGGTCATCGCATTGGCGCCGTCGCTGATGTCGAGCAGGGTCTTGCGGCTCTCGTCGATCACCTTGGCGGACTTGCGCTTGAAGCTGTCGACGAGCTCGCGCATCGACTTGATCTGATCGAACAGCTGGCCGGGATTGCCGTCCGCGAAGCCGGGAATGGCGCCGTCGATCTTGGTCACGAGCGTGTCGAAGCCCTTGAAGATGTCCTCGGCCTTGTCGACCGCGGCATCGAACGCCTCGGTCTTGCCTTTCAGCGAGGCGGTCTCGGATTCGAAGGTCTGCAGCGCCTCCTTGATGGCCGGTGCGTTGCTGACGACGTATTTGTCGACGTTGTGCACCGTCTCGACCATCGTCTCCTGATCCTTCAGGTCCGCCGTGAGCACCGGCACGCCGTCGCGATCGAGCGGCACCGGCGGCGCCGTCGGCGCGCCGCCGACCAGCGAGATCGCGGCGATGCCGGTCAGACCCTGGAACTCGATGCCGGCGGTGGTGTCCTTGCGGATCGGCGCCGAATTGTCGAGCGTGATCATGGCAACGATCTTGCGCGGGCTTTCGAGCTTGATCGAGAGGATCTGGCCGGCCTGCACGCCGTCGAAATTCACCGGGCCGCCCTTGCGCAGGCCCGCCGCCGAGCCGCCGTCGAACACGACGCGCATCATGCTGCGCTGCTCGGCAATGCGACGCTTCTGCTTGATCAGGACTCCGCTGATCCCGGCCGCCACGGCCGCGATCGTCAAGGTTCCCACGATGAGATTGATCGCGCGCATTCCGTGTCCGCTGCTGCCTCCGCTCGATTTTAGCCGTTATGTCTCCCGGTTGAAAGCTCAGCGCGCCAATCCCGGCCGGGACGGCGCCGCGAGGCCGGCCAGCAGCACCGCCAGGATACCGGTGAGGAAAATGCCATCGAACGTCCCGGCGCCGCCGATCGAGGCGACAGGCGCGCCGAGGCTGCCGATCTTGTCGAGGTTCATCAGGTCGGCGCCGACCAGCGTCCCCATCGAGCCGCCGATATAGGCCAGCGGCGCGGCATATTCGCGCGACAGCAGGAACGCCAGGATCGCGGTGACGACCACCGGCGCGAACACCGGCACGGCGATGCCGACGCCCTGCACCGGCGTCGCCATCGCGTGGATGATCACGGCGATCACCAGCACCGCGATCGCGGCGCGCAGCCAGAGCTGGTAGCGCAGCATGAGATAGGTCGACATGATCGTCGGGATCACGGCGCCGCCGACATTCACGGCGAGAAGGGTGCCAGGCCATTGATGCACCAGCGGCACGACATATTGCATGCCGAAAAAGTCGATGATCTCGCCGGAGCGCGCGACCTGCCCAGGCAGCATCGTGATCGGAATGTTGAAATAGCTGCCGACCAGCGAGCCGAACAGCAGCAGCATCGCGGTGCCCGAGCTGACGCCGAGTTTCATGTAGGCGTAGCGCAGGATGCCGAGCTGGATCAGGACGATCAGGACGCCGAACGCCAGCACCAGGATGGCGAAGAAAACCGGTGTGATCGGCAGATATTGGACCTGGGAATGCATGTCGGAAGCGCTTGAGATGTGACCTTGCTGACCCCATGGGATCATCCCATGCGGGCGTCAGGGTGACAAATGGTCATTCGGCGCTTGGTTCCCAAGGGCAGCCAAGGTTCACCTTCATCCTCCAGACGTGATCAGTGTCGCATGCAGCACGTAGCGCTCCGGGCCTTGTGTCAGTGCGTCGAACGGCCAGCAGGTCGACAGCACCAGCTCGGCGCGGCCGGTCGCCGGATCGATGCCAGAGGCGTCGAAGCGGACCACGCTGGCGGCATCGGCGCGGTAGCGGAAGGTCTTGCCGTCGCGCCTGACGATGTCGATGTCGTCGCCGACCCTGACGTCGCGCAGGAAGCGGAAATGCGTATCGCGATGCGCCGAGTAGACGGCGATGCCGGGCTCGCCGGGCTCGGCAGTGCCTTCCACATGACCCGCGCCAAAGGCGAGCGCCTGGCCGCTGGAGCCGGCCAGCGCGATGGTGGAGACGCCGAGGCGCTTCACCTCGATCCGTGCCACCGGGACCGTGTCGGCCCAGGACCACGGCTTCACGGGATGGCCGCTCGCAATGGTCTGGGTGAACGCGCGATCGAGCAGCACCTGCGCCACGATCGCCTTGGCAGGAATGAGGGCGCCGTGGCCGAACAGGGCGAGGCCGACCAGGGCGACCGCGAGGGGGATGACAATGCGGGGCAATCTCTCTCCTCCCGTCATTGCGAGGAGCGAAGCGACGAAGCAATCCAGAGTCGCGTTCCGAGCCCTGGATTGCTTCGCTGCGCTCGCAATGACGGTGCTCCTTAGTTGGCCAACCGACGCCTGATAGCGACGAGCCAGATCAGTTCGAGCATCAGCAGGCCCAGTCCGAGCAGCATGCTGAGTTCGGCATCGGTCGCCGTCTTCGGCAGCGTGATCGTCGCAGGCGCTGCCGGCACAACGGGCCGCTTCAGCTCGGCGAACCGGACGTCGCCATCGGCTTCGGCGCGGCGCTCCTTCTGCATCGCCGGCATCCGGCCGCGTTCGCCGAACACCTTCTCGTAGTCCCAGCCGGCCGGCAGGTTGACCGGCAGCTCGGCCAGCCTCAGTGGCTCGCCGTCGGGGCGCCGCGGCGTCTTGTCGACGGCGACGAGGCTGGTCAGGCGCGTCACCAGCTGGTGCTCCAGCGCCAGCTTGAGAATGGCGCCGTCGGCTTCCTCCGGCGTCATCTGCCGCATCGTCTTGGCCACCTCGGCGTCGCCGATCTTGCGCCGTGCCCACAGTTTTGACAGGCCCTTGCCTTCTGCGGCGCCCGACAGCGGCAGCGTGATGGTCCAGGGCTGGTCGCCGATACGGCCCTTGAGCTGCAGCGATCCGGCGAGCCGGTCGAGCTTGGCGGCCAGCACCAGCGGCTCGTTGCGATAGACGTCCGGCAGCACGGCGGGCGTAAGGTCGGCGGAGGCTTCCGAGAACGTGGCAGTGAGCCCGGTCACCACCGGGTTCTCCAGCTTGGCGAAGAGATCGCGCATGTGCTCCTCCACCTGCTCGACCGAGCCAATGTGGGTGAAGGCGCCGCGGCCGAGCTCTGAGGCGCGCGTCATCAGGTAGGTGTTCGGCGCCGAGCCGATGCCGACCATGAAGATGCGCGAGCGGCCGCGCATCGCGGTGATGGTCTCGAACAGTTGCTGCTCGTTGCCGATGGCGCCGTCGGTCAGGAACACCACCTGGCGCACGCGGTCGGAGTCGCTGCCGTCGTCGGTCAGTGCCGCGCGCATCGCCGGCACCATCTCGGTGCCGCCCCGCGCATCGAGCGAACTGACGAAGCTTGTGGCGCTGCCGACATGCTCGGCATCGGCCGGCACCGAGGCGGGAAACAGCACCGTCATGGTGTCGTCGAAGCGGATCACGTTGAAGCGGTCGCCCGGCTGCAGCCGTCCCAGCGCATAGAGCAGGCTGGCCTTGGCCTGGCGGATCGAGGTGCCGCCCATCGAGCCGGAATTGTCGATCACGAAGATCACGTCGCGCGGCTGCGGCCGCTGCGCGGTTGCTGCCACAGCGGGCGGCGTGACGAAGGCGAGCAGATAATCGGCATCGCCGATCTGCTCGTGGAACAGCCCGACCGACGGCACCGCCACGGATGCGGGCTTCCAGGTCAGCTCGAAGTCGCGATCGGCCGGGACCACGCCCTCGGCCAACGTGACGATCCGCGTCTTCGCATCGGGGCTGTCGATCGTCACCTGGTGATGGTGGCTCTTGACCTCGCCGAGCGCGAAGCCTGCCTGTAGCCGCACCGTGATCCGGGTCGGGTTGACCGGATCAGTCCTGGCGGGGTCGAGCACCTCCGGCGAAATGCCGTCGCGATCCGGCACCGGATCGTTGGCGGCCGCGCCCCAGCCATTGCCGCTGGGGCGCAGATCGACGCTCTGCACGATCGGCGCCGGATTGTAGCGCGGCGCGACCACCAACGGCACTCGCAGCGAGAACTCGCCGCCGCTCGAGGTGACCTGCTGCTGATACTCGATCTGCACCAGCACGGTCTCGCCGGGGCCGATATTGGCGAGCGAGTTGGTGAAGATGTTCGGCCGCTCCTGCTCGCTGAGCGCCGCCGTCTTGCCGTCGCGCTTGGCCTGCTCATAGATCACCTTGGCCTGTTCGCGTGGCTTGATGTCGCCGACCACGACGCGGTCGCCGACGATCATCTTCAGCGTGTCGACCGCGCTGTCGGGCGGCAGCGGGTAGACATAGACCGCCTCCATCCATTGCGAGCTCGTATTCCTGAACAGCTGCGTCACGCGCGCCCGCGCCGTCGGGCCGGAGACGACGATGTCGACGTCGATGCCGAGCCGCGGCGCCTCGGCATAGCTGCCGTCGGACTTGAACAGCAGTGCGCCGGAGCGGGCATCGCCCGGCCTGGTCAGCGGCGCCAGCGGCCCTTCGGCGGACCAGCCAGGGGTGACGCTGAGAAACAGCGCCGTGAAGCCGACCAGCAGCACGGCGGCGGCCTGCAGCAGCAGGAATAGCAGCATGGTCACGATCCACGACCGGACCGGATGGGTGCTGCTTCTGATATCGTGGTCGATCGTTTCGCTCATCATCGGCTCCGCAACGAACAATTTCGGCATGCCGACACTGAGCGCAGCGCGCCGGCACCGCGAGCGGAATGGTCGGTCTTGTTCGGCCGCCGCCCGCCCGCGCATGTCCGGTGGTGGTCGAGCGCGCGGCTGATCTGTCCGGGTTTGTGCTGATTTGTCCGTCTGCTAGAAGAGGTGCGCATCACGCGGCAGGGGACAGGATGTCGATACCGGACAACAGCGAGCTCTCCGACGAGCAGAGCCGGCAGGTCGCCGAGACCATCCGCGAGGAGATCGCGCGGCGCCGGATGTCGCGGCAGGCGCTGGCGGAGCAGGCCAAGCTCAGCCTGTCGACCCTGGAGAAGGCGCTCGGCGGCCGCCGCCCGTTCACGCTGGCCACCATCGTCCGGCTCGAGCAGGCGCTCGGCATGTCCCTGCGCAAGGCGCCGAGCACGCCGGCGGCCGTGCTGGTTGCGAGCGGCGGCATTGCACCCGACAGCCTCGGCTCCTATTCGCGGCGGGCGGTGGAGTGGATCGAGGGCACCTACGTCACGCTGCGTCCGTCCTTTGGCGACAACGAAGCGATCTACGCCTACCGCACCGACATCGTCTGGGAGGATGCTGCGTCGTCGCTGGTGTTTCGCGAAGGTGCGCGGCTCGATGCGGCGTTCACGCAGTTCGGCGAGGTCGCGGTGCCCAACCAGTCCGGCTTCGTCTATCTCGTCACCAACCGCCACGGCCAGCACCGGCTGATCACGGTCTCCAGGCCGACCATCACCGGCGAGATGTACGGCATCATCACGACGCTCTTGGCCGGCCGCGGATCGCTGCTGACGCCGATCGCCGCGCCGATCGCGCTGCTGCCGCTGCGCAATGTGGTGGAGCCGAGCTTCGGGCGGCTCGGTGCGGATGATCGGCACTATGCGTCGTATCGCGAGCACCTGCGCAAGACGGTCGAGGAGCCGTTCGCGCTGTTCGTGCAGGGCGTGCCTTAACTGGTTCGGCGTTGACCTCATCGCCGTCATTGCGAGGAGCGAAGCGACGAAGCAATCCAGAGTCGCGCACTCAGTCCTGGATTGCTTCGCTTCGCTCGCAATGACGGAGCTTGTGGGAGACGGCATCGCCTCGACAACCACTCCCGTCATCCCGGCGAACGCCGGGATCCATAACCACAGGGAGCAGCTCGAGGCAGGCTGGTCATGAGCCGCTCGCGCGTCACGGCTTGTCCGGGACGACGAGAGGGGAGATCGGATTCACGTATCAAACAGCATGGACGCAGTTGAACGCGATGAACGTGGCGACGCATTCTCGCGGCAGATGCTGCCCGAGGTCTGCGATCATCATGTCCCTCGCAAACAGTGCAGAGGGCGCAGGGAATGCCGGGTGAAGGCCTCACCCATGGCCCGCCTGCGAAAAGAATGCAGGCGGCAGGTACCACAGGTCAGCCGGACGACCCGACCTTCCCTGCGCGATGGGCTTCCGACTTATACGCAGTCTCCCCGGTGTCCGGGCTTGTTAGCCACCGTCGTCCGCGCGATGCGCCGAGGCATCATTCGCGAACTTGACGCCAGCATCGGGGCGCCAGGACGCTGCGATTTCGTCGTCCTGCCGGAGACGTTCGTCCGCGCGCAACATGCGCGCTGCGCTCCAACAGGCCATCGCATCCCCGCCTCGCGTGTCGTGACGATCGCGCGCAACGCCCCTTGTGTTCAGAAAGTCTGTCAAGATGCGCGAACGGGCGGTTCTCGCAAAACCGCCCGTCGCTGGATCTGAGCCCGTAGCGCCCCAAACGCGGCAGAGCCTGTTTCAGAGCGAGGGACAGCTCCGGTGATCTTCCTCAACCCGAACAGTTGCAAGGGCCTCGAGCCCATACAAGGCAAGGAAGGGAGTGGATGATGACACAAATCGCAAACGGTGTCGCCGGCATCGATGTGGCCAAGGACAAGGTGGACGGCTGCATTCGCAGCCTCGGACTACGGCAGACGTTCCCGAGCACTGCGCAAGGGCACCGCCAGCTGGTGGCCTTGCTTCGCAAGCACAAGGTGAACAAGGCCGTCATGGAGGCCAGCGGCGGTTACGAGCGCGAATGGGCCAAGGTGTTGCGCCAGGCCGGCGTGGAGGTGCGGATCGTCGATCCCAAGCGGGTTCGCAACTTTGCCCTGTCGGCCGGTCGACTGGCGAAGAACGACACGATCGATGCGGAGATGATCGCCTGGTTCGCCGAGACGTTCAACGACGCACCGAGCCAGACCTACGATGCTGCCCGCGAGGAACTGGCGGGGTTGGTGAAAGCACGCAAGAACCTGATGTATCTGAAAACCCGTCTGCAGAACCAGAACGAGCATGTCGTGCAGGGATTGGCGCAGAAGGCCCATTCCCAGGTGTTGAAGACGCTCGCTGCCCAGATTGCGAAGCTCGAGGCTGCGATCTCGGCCAAGGTCAAGGCCACACCGGAGTTTGCCGAGCGCGCCGAGATCATCGAAAGTGTGCCAGGGCTTGCCGGCACGACCTCCGCCATCCTCATTGCAGGAGCGCCAGAGCTCGGCAAGGTGAGTGACGAGATCGCCGCGGCCCTGATCGGGGTCGCCCCTTACGACGACGACAGCGGCAAGCGCCGAGGCGAGCGCCACATCAAGGGCGGTCGACGCTGGGTGAGAAACGGCCTGTTCACTCCCTGCCTCGGCGCAGCGACCCAGCATAATCCGGTGCTCAAGGCCTACTATCAGCGTCTCACCGCCAAGGGCAAGGAGCCCAAAGTTGCGCTCATCGCCTGCATGCGCAAGCTGATTGTCATCCTCAACACGATGATCGGGCGCGGAGAAAAATGGAATCCTAAGTCACCACGCGTTGCAGTGAGCTGATCGAGCGCCATGCCGCGCTCGGTCCACGACCGAGCGCATGCCAAGCCCAAAGGACGGCGAGCGGACGGGGTCAAGGCCTTGAGCCGCCGAAGGCGGGGCGCGTCTCGCGCCAGCCTTGAGGCCGGCCGGTCGCCGGCCTACCTCAACAGCACAGTTGCTCCGCAGTGAGGCGGGATGGACGGATACAATCATGAATTCTGAAAAATAGCAAGAAATTTATTATTTTCTGAAATCAATTCGGGTTGGCATCCTATGATGGGAAATCCCGATGTCGCCGCGCTGGTGGCCGGCTCCCCTCCCAGCAAGGGGGAGGGGAGTTCACCGAGGTCGTGGCGGGAGATCGGCTCCGACGATCAGCCGCCGGTTGCGATAATGCGCGGGGACGTATGAAGCAGACGTCGTATCTCGATTGCCTACCCCCCGACATCGGCGCTGATGATGTCGCCGAACAGGTCCCATTTGCCGCCCTTGAACTGCATCATCTTGAGCTGCTCGATCGGGGCGAAGTCGTTGGGGCCGGTATTGACCTTGATGCCGGGAATCAGGGTATCCGGCGCAAAGTCCTTCAGGCTGGCGGCCTGCTTCATGACGTTCTCGCGGGTGAGAGTGTCGCCGCACTGCTTCAGGGTCTGCACCATGGTCTGCGCGGCGGCATAGCCATAGGCGAGGTTGGCGTCGGAGATGTTGGCGCCCGGCATGTACTTCTCGATGAAGGCCATGAACTTCTTCATGCCCTCGTCGTCCTTCCACTGCGGATCCGACGGATCCTTGAGATAGCCGGCGGACAGCACGCCCTCGGAGGCTTCGAGGCCGGCCGGCTTCATCACCGCGCCGATCGAGATCGAGACGTCGGTCATGAGGTGCATCGGCTTCCATTCGAGCTCGGCGATCTTCTTGATCGCCTGCGCCGCGAATTTCGGCGTGGCGATGTTGACGAACACGTCGGCGCCGGTGCCCTTGAGCTTGACAATATGGGCATCGATCGACGGCTCGGAGGTCTCGTAGCTTTCCTCCGCCACGATCATGGTCTTGGCCTTGTCGCCCAGCACCTCCTTGATGCCGAGGACGTAATCCTTGCCGAAATCGTCGTTGGCATAGAAGATCGCGATCTTCGCGTTCGGCTTCTCCTTGAGGATGTACTTCGCGAAGATCCGCGCCTCCACGCGGTAGCTCGGCTGGAAGCCCATCGTCCAGGGGAAATCCTTCGGGTCGTTCCACTTGCTCGCGCCGGTGGCGAGGAACAGCTGCGGCACCTTCTTGGCGTTGTGATATTTCTGCACGGCGGTCTGGGTCGGCGTGCCCAGCGCGTTGAACACGAGGAACACCTCGTCGCTTTCGATCAGCTTGCGCACCTGCTCGACCGTCTTCGGCGGGCTGTAGCCGTCGTCATAGGAGATGAAATTGATCCGGCGACCATTGATGCCGCCCTGATCGTTGATCATCTTGAAATAGGCTTCCTCGGTCTTTCCGATGATGCCGTAGGCCGAGGCCGGACCACTATAGGCCTCGACGTTGCCGATCCTGATCTCGGTATCGGTGGCGCCGGTGTCGTACTTCTTTTGGGCAAGCGCACTCTGGCTCGCCAGTACGGAAAAGGCGGCCGCGGCCGCGAATGAGAGCAGAGTCCTGGTCGTCATCGGCAACATTCCCTGGGCTTCCTCTGGTTGAATTTTCGTGATTGTCGTTCTTGCTCTTGGCCTGCGGCGATGGCGACCATGGAAGGCCGCTCACCGCGACGAGTGGGCAGATGTGTGCAATGCACTGTCTTGCGTCCAGGCGCTGGCCCTGGGACGCCGGCGGCGCCGATCGGGCGGGCCGCAGGTGATTTTGCCGGCCAGCCACTCCACGCAAGTTGATATGAGCGTTTCCGGCGCATCTTCTCCCGCGCACGAAGCAGGATCCTCCCGGCCCCGCCATGACGAAGAGCCCGTTCTACACGGCCGAGCACGAGGCCTTCCGCGACGTCGTGAGGCGCTTCGTCGACAAGGAGATCGCGCCGTTCGCGAGCGCCTGGGATGAGGCCGGCGAGTTCCCGCGCGCGCTGTATGCGAAGGCGGCTGGGATCGGCCTTCTGGGGCTTGGCTTCCCGGAGGAATTCGGCGGCGTCCCGGCCGATCAGTTTATGAAGATCGTGTCGTCGCAGGAATTGGCGCGTGCGGGCGCGGGCGGCATCAGCGCCAGTCTGATGAGCCATACGATCGGCGCGCCGCCGATCGCGCGCGCCGCGCAGCCGCAGGTGAGGGCGCGCGTGCTGCCGGAGATTCTTGCTGGGCGCAAGATATCGGCGCTGGCGATCACCGAGCCGAGCGGTGGCTCCGACGTTGCCAATCTCAGGACCAGGGCCGTCCGCGACGGCGATCACTATGTCGTCAGCGGCGAGAAGACATTCATCACCTCCGGGATGCGGGCCGACTACATCACCGTCGCGGTGCGCACCGGCGGACCGGGACCGGCGGGCGTCAGTCTGCTGCTCGTGCCCGGCGACACGCCGGGACTGACGCGCACCAGGCTCGACAAGATGGGCTGGTGGGCGTCGGATACCGCGACCCTGCATTTCGATGGCTGCCGCGTGCCCGTCGAGAACCTGATCGGCGAGGAAGGCCAGGGCTTCAAGCTGATCATGCACAATTTCAACAGCGAGCGGATGGGCATGGCGGCGAGCTGTACGGCGTTCGCCCGTGTCTGCCTCGACGATGCGATCGCCTACGCCAGGGAGCGCCAGACCTTCGGCAAGCCGCTCGCGCAGCACCAGGTGATCAGGCACAAGCTGGTCGACATGGCGCAGCGCGTCGCAGCGTCGCAGGCGATGCTGGAAATGCTGGCGTGGCGGCTCGAACAGGGCGACAATCCGGTCGCCGAAATCTGCATGATGAAGAATCAGGCGACGCAGACGATGGCCTACTGCGCCTCCGAGGCGGTGCAGATCTTCGGCGGCGCCGGTTTCATGCGCGGTATTCGGGTCGAGCGGATCTATCGCGAGGTCAAGGTCAACGCCATCGGCGGCGGCACCGAGGAGATCATGAAGGATCTGGCCAGCCGGCAGATGGGACTGTGAGCCGCGGCCTCTCCGCGTACGTCATTCCGGGGCAGCCCGCAGGGCTGAACCCGGAATCCAGAGATGAAGTCCACCATATCGAGATTCCGGGTTCGGTCGCTGCGCGCCCGCCCCGGAATGACAGGAAATGAAACATGCTCTTCACCGCCGACCACGACGAACCGCGCCGCATCCTGCAGAAGTTCATCGCCGCCGAGATCAATCCCCATGTCGACGAATGGGAGGAGGCCGGCATCTTCCCCGCGCATGAGCTGTTCAAGAAGCTCGGCGACCTCGGCTTTCTCGGCCTCAACAAGCCGGTCGAGTTCGGCGGCCAGGGGCTGGACTATTCCTATGCGCTGATGATGGCGGAGGAGCTCGGCGCCATCAATTGCGGCGCCATCCCGATGGCGATCGGGGTGCAGACCGACATGGCGACGCCGGCGCTGGCGCGGTTCGGCTCCGACGAGGTGCGCAAGGAGTTCCTGGCGCCCGCGATTGCCGGAGACTACGTCGCCTGCATCGGCGTGTCCGAGCCCGGTGCGGGCTCCGACGTCGCCTCGATCAAGACCCAGGCGCGTGGCGATGGCGACGACTACGTCATCAATGGCGGCAAGATGTGGATCACCAACGGCACCCAGGCCGATTTCATCTGCCTGCTCGCCAACACCAGCGACGGACCCGTCCATCGCAACAAGTCGCTGATCTGTGTGCCGATGAAGATCAAGGGGGTGCAGGTCGCGCGCAAGCTCGACAAGATGGGCATGCGCTCGTCGGACACCGCGCAGATCTTCTTCGACAATGTCCGAGTGCCGAAGCGCAACCGCATCGGCGAGGAGGGCCAGGGCTTCACCTACCAGATGATGCAGTTCCAGGAGGAGCGGCTGTGGGCCGGCGCCGCCTGCCTGAAGGCGCACGAGGCGATCATCAACGCGACGATCGACTACACGCGCAACCGCAAGGCGTTCGGCCGCTCGATTCTCGACAACCAGGTCGTCCACTTCAAGCTCGCGGAGATGCAGACCGAGGTCGAGCTGTTGCGGGCGCTGACCTATCAGGCCGCGGAGGCGCTGATCGCCGGCGAGGACGTGACGCGGCTCGCGACCATGGTGAAGCTGAAGACCGGCCGGCTGGGGCGCGAGCTCACCGACGCCTGCCTGCAATATTGGGGCGGCATGGGCTTCATGAACGAGACCCCGGTCAGCCGCGCCTATCGCGATTCTGCGCCTCAGCTCGATCGGCGGCGGCGCTGACGAGGTGATGCTGACGATCCTCTGCAAGATGATGGGGACCTTGCCCGGCACCGGCAAAGCGGGGAACGCCTGATGATCACGCTGTATCATTGCGACGGCGCCCGCTCGTTTCGCCCGTTGTGGATGCTGGAAGAGCTTGAGCTGAACTACGAGTTGAAGATGCTGCCGTTCCCGCCGCGGGTGCTGGCGAAGGAGTATCTGGCGATCAATCCGCTCGGCACGATCCCGCTTCTGATCGACGGCGAGACGAAGATGACGGAGTCCTCCGGCATCTGTCACTATCTCGGCATCAAGCACGGCCCGACGCCGCTGATGGTCGGTCCTGAGGAGACGGCCTACGGTGCGTTCCTGAACTGGATGTATTTTTCCGACGCGACGCTGACGTTCCCGCAGACGCTGGTATTGCGCTACACTCAGCTTGAGCCTGAGGAGCGGCGCTCATCGCAGGTCGCGACCGACTACGCCAAATGGTTCCTGGGCCGGCTGCGCGCCGTGGAGGCAGCGACCGCAGGTGCCGAGTTCTTGTGCGCCGGCCGCTTTACGGCGGCGGATATCGTGATCGGCTATGCGTTGCGGCTCGCCGACACGCTTGGTCTCTCCAAGGAATTCGGGCCGAATGTGGCGGCCTATTGGGCGCGCCTGCAGCAGCGCGATGGCTACCAGAGGGCGCGCGCCGCCGAGCAGTGTGCAGGTGTGGAGCAGGGCATCAAGCCGCGCGTCAGGCCGTGAGTTGCGCACGTCATTCGCGCGTCCCGGAATGACGGATGCATACTTGAGCGTCGGGTTAACCGCGACAAAAATCGGCAATCGTCGCCGATGACATGGGCGCGAATTGCGCTATGGTTCTTCTCCAAAGAAGCGGCCGACAGAGCCGCGCCTCAGGAGGAAGACCATGGATGTGAAGACCATGGACGTGACACGCCGGGACTCCGGCCATCTCATGCTGATCACGCCCGAGCGCGTCTTCTACGCCGGACTGCTCGGCCGTCCGCGCCAGCGCTGCTCGGGCGCGTGCCATATCTACGTCGCGCTCACCGGCAGCCTGCGGCTGATTCCCGATGGCGGCGAGGAGCGTTGCGGCGAGCTGCTGGTGGTGCCACCGAACAAGCCGCATACGATCGAGAGCGACTATCGCACGGTCATTGTGGTGACCATGGAGCCGGAGAGCGTGCCGATCGGCACGCTGGACCGTTTCGCGAGCCGTGTCACCCGCGAAGCCGAGGCCTTCGCCTGCCGCATCCGCGCCGCCTATGAGGAGCTGGTGCAGCGGCCGCTGAGCGGCGACGTCACCAGCGCCGTGTTCGACCGGCTGTGCTTCGGCGAGGTGCTGCCGCAGCGGACGCTCGATCCTCGCGTGGTCAAGGCGATCGGGCTGATCAGCCGCTTCTCCGGCGAGCCGGCCACGGCCGAGAGCTGCGCCGCCGCCGTCGGGCTCTCGACGTCGCGCTTCCTGCATCTGTTCAAGGAGGAGACCGACATCTCCTTCCGCTCGTTCCGCGCCTGGAAGCGCGCCAGGCATCTGCTCAACTACGCCAACCAGGACCTCAACCTGGCGCATCTCGCGCAGGACATCGGCTATCCGGATTCGACGCATTTCAGCCACTCGATCCGCCGCTTCTACGGGCTGAAGCCGCGCGCGATCTTCTCCGGCTCGCGCGATCTCGCGATCTACCGCGCCGGCGAGGCGGCCTTGACCACCTGATCCGGTCTGTCTGCGCGCCGCGACAGGGCGGCGCGCAGCGGAAACTTCGACAGTTCGAGCATGATCAGCGTCGAGATCGCGGCGGCTGCAGTCAGCGCGAGATCGTCGGCGTGCAGCGGTCCGAACCGGAACAGCGCCGCAGCGGCGGGCAGCGTCAGACTTGTCGCGAGCACGGCGACGACGAAGCCGATCACCAGCAGCAGCATGCGGTTCGGCCGCAGCAGCGCCTCGCGCAGCGAGCTCGAGAACGAGCGGTTGACGAAGATCAGGCTGACGATCACCGACACAAGGGTGAAGAACACCAGCGCGCGGAGCTCGTCGTCCGGCATGCCATTGCGGTGGGCCAGCAGCAGTACGCCCCCCGTGGCGAGCATCGCCAGGATGCCCTGCAGCGCCCCCCACAGCACCAGCGGCCGCGGCAGCAAAGGCTCCTGCGGATCGCGCGGCGGCCGCCGCATGATGTCGCTCTCCTCGGTCTCGGCCTCGAACACCAGCGAGCAGACCGGATCGATGATCATCTCGAGAAAAGCGATGTGCACGGGCCCGAGCAGCAGCGGCAGTCCGGTGACGAGCGGCAGCAGCGCCAGCCCGGCGATGGGAAAGTGCACGGCGAGAATGAAGCTCATCGCCTTGCGCAGATTGTCGTAGATGCGCCGTCCCAGCCGGATCGCCTTGACGATCGAGCCGAAATCGTCGTCGAGCAGCACGATCGCGGCGGCCTCGCGCGCGACGTCGGTGCCGCGGCCGCCCATCGCGATGCCGATATGCGCGGCCTT
This sequence comes from Bradyrhizobium oligotrophicum, assembly GCA_050641875.1. Taxonomy (GTDB): domain Bacteria; phylum Pseudomonadota; class Alphaproteobacteria; order Rhizobiales; family Xanthobacteraceae; genus Bradyrhizobium; species Bradyrhizobium oligotrophicum_B. The sequence continues at coordinate 1,743,033 of CP192619.1, read as the reverse complement.
GAGCGACGGCGCATCGTTGACGCCGTCGCCGGTCATCGCGACGATCTCGCCGTCGGCCTTGAGCGCGGTGACGATGCGCAGCTTCTGCTCCGGCATGATGCGCGCGAACGCCGTCGGCGCGCGCGCCGCAAGCGCCAGCGCGTCGTCGTCGAGACCGGCAAGCTCGGTGCCTGTGATGACGCGCTCGGGATCGATCCCGGCCTGTCGCGCAATGGTGGTGGCCGTCGCGGGATAGTCGCCGGTGATCATGATGACGCGGACGCCGGCGGAGCGGCACTCGGCCACGGCATCCTTCACCTCCGGACGCAGCGGGTCGGCGAAGCCGACGAGACCGCGGAATACGAACGCGAAGCCCTGCTGCGTGTCGGGGAGCGCCTCGCCGCTCGAGCGCGCCTCGGCGACGCCGAGCACGCGCAGGCCCTCGGCGGCGAGCGTCTCGACGCGCGCCTGCAGCGCCGCCAGCGCGCCGCCATCGACGCCGCACAGCTTCGCGATCGCTTCCGGCGCACCCTTGGCCGCCGCGACACCGCTGCCGTCGCGCGACCAGACGTTGGTCATCGCCAGCAGGTCGGGGCGCAGACCGTAGCGCCGCTGCAACGTGGCGCCTGCGGTGGCATCGGCGCCGAGCGCGTGCAGCGCCTTCTCCATCGGATCATGCGACTGCGGGTCGCAGGCGAGCACGGCGGTGGCGACGAGATCGCGGAAGGGTGGCGCGATGGCTTCCGGCGTCGCCGTCGCAGGCTGCAGCACGCCGCCGTCCGGCAGCACCAGCCGGGCCACCATCATGCGGTTTTCCGTCAAGGTGCCGGTCTTGTCGGTGCACAGCACGGTGGCGGCGCCGAGCGATTCGATCGCCGATGCGCGCCGCGTCAGCACCCGCGCCTGCGAGATGCGCCACGCGCCCATCGCCAGGAACACCGTCAGCACCACCGGGAATTCCTCGGGGAGCATCGACATGCCCAGCGCGATGCCGGCGAGGATTCCTCCAGCCAGCCGCCGCGATACACCGCATAGAGCACGACGGTGATCGCGACCACCACGCCGCCGGCGATGGCAAACGCCAGCACGAGCCGTCGCGTCTGCTGCCGCAGCCGCGGCGTCTCGGTCTCCAGGGCGGTCACCGACTGGCCGATCCTGCCGATCGCCGTGTGCGGCCCCGTCGCAGTCACCTCAGCAATGCCGCCGCCGCGGACGACGAGACTGCTGGAGAACACGAAGGGCTGGTCGTCGCCGCCGGCGGCGGTCGTCGCGTCCATCGCTTCGCCGGCGGCCGGGCGCTTGCGCACCGGCACGGATTCGCCCGTCAGCAGCGATTCGTCCGTGAGCAGATCGTCGCATTCGCGCAGCACCGCATCGGCCGCGACGCGATCGCCCTCGGCCAGCACGATGAGGTCGCCGCGCACCACCTCGCGGCCGGCGATGCGGATGCGCTCGCCGTCGCGGATCACCAGGGCGCGCGGGCTGGACAGGTCGCGCAGCGATTCCAGCACGCGCTCGGTCCGTGCCTCCTGCACGATGGTGATGAAGACGGAAGCCGAGGCGAACACGCCGAGCAGCATCGCTTCCGCCGCGTCGCCCAGCGCGAGATAGATGCCGGCGCCGCCCAGCAGCAGGAGCAGCATCGGCTCCTTCAGCACGTCGGCGACGAGGCGCAGGATCGAGCGTTTGCCGGTCTGCGGCAGCTCGTTGAAGCCCTCCGTCTGCAGCCGGCGCGTTGCCTCCGCCGCGCTCAAGCCGTTTGGAAATGTCGGCGCAGGTTGTGGGTCGGTCGACATTGCACGCCCTTGAGGAGGAGAAGCAGGAACCGCTTAGCGCCGTTTCCGGCCGCGGACTTGATGCAAAGCAATATCCGGTTGCGCTGCATGTCACCAGCGAGTCAACGCAAGCAGATCCCGGCGTGCGGCCGTCATATACGGACCCTATCAGCACAGCGCCGCCTGCGCGCAGCCCATCAGACGAGTGCCATGAGCGACAAAGCCGTCATCACCTGCGCGCTGAACGGCGTGCTCACCGATCCCAGGCAGCATCACGTGCCGGTCACGCCCGAAGAGATGGCGCGCGAGGCGCGGCGCGCCTATGACGCTGGTGCGGCGATCATGCACATCCATCTGCGCCAGCAGGCGCCGGGCAAGGGGCATCTGCCATCCTGGGACGTCGAGGTTTCGCGGGAAATCCAGCAGGCGATCCGCGAGGCGTGTCCCGGCGTGATCATCAATCACACCTCGGGCGTATCGGGACCGGACTATCAAGGTGCGCTCGACTGCATCCGGCAGACCCGGCCGGAGATCGCGGCCTGCAACGCCGGCTCGCTGAACTATCTCAAGGTCAAGGCGGACAATAATTGGGCCTGGCCGCCGATGATGTTCGACAATTCGGTCGAGAAGATCCAGGACTATCTCGCCGCGATGAAGCACGCGCACACGATCCCGGAATTCGAATGCTTCGACGTCGGCATCGTCCGCTGTGTCGGCATGTACCGCCAGACCGGCATGTATGACGGCCCGCTCGAATACAACTTCGTGATGGGCGTCGCCTCCGGCATGCCGGCCGATCCCGAGCTGCTGCCGATCCTGCTGAAGCTGAAGCTCGCGGAGGCGCACTGGCAGGTCACGGCGATTGGCCGCGCCGAGATCTGGCCGCTGCACCAGCGCTGTGCCGAGCTCGGCGGCCATCTCCGCACCGGGCTGGAGGACACGTTCTATCTCGCCGACGGCACCAAGGTGACCTCGAACGGCCAGCTGATCGAGGCCATCGCGGCGTGCGCGCGGCGCGCGGGCCGCGCGATCGCAAGCCCCGCCGAGGCGCGGCAGATGTTCGGCACGGTGAACTGACGCAGGCAGACGCCGTCATTGCGAACGCAGCGACGCAATCCAGAGTTCTGCATGACACCCTGGACTGCTTCGTCGCCTTCGGCTCCTCGCAATGACGTGGATGGGGAGGGAATAGACCAATGACCAATCTCGACGCCACCGGCGGCGTGTCCGGTCCCGGCCGCATCGGCCGGGTTGCGATCGGCGATCTCCTGAAGCGCGCGGCGCGCCGCTTTCCCGAGCGGGTGGCGATCACCGATGGCGCCCGTCAGGTGACCTTCACCGAGCTCGAGCGCGACGCCAACCGGTTCGCGAACCATCTCGTCGCCAAGGGCCTCAAGCCGGGCGAGAAGATCTCGACCGTCTGCAACAACTCGATCGAGTTCGTCAAAGCGCTGTTCGGCATTCATCGCGCCGGTCTCGTCTGGGTGCCGATCAATACGATGCTCGGGCCCGCCGACATGGACTACATCCTCGGCCATGCCGAGGTCCGCTTCGCGCTCATCGACGACAATCTCTACGCCCAGCCGGAGCGGCGGGCGGCGCTGGAACGGCGCGGCGTCGAGCTGATCGCCGTCGATCTCACCGGGACGGCGAAGGCGGCGGGGCTTGCCAGCTTCAACGACCTCATCCAGGGGCATTCGGACGTCGAGCCCGAGATCGAGATCAACGACCGCGATCTCGCGATGATCATCTACACATCCGGCACGACGTCGCGGCCGAAGGGCGCGATGCATTGTCATCTCGCCGTGGTCATGGCCGTGATGAGCAACTGCATCGAGATGCAGCTCTCGCGCGACGATGGCATCACCGGGCAGTTCCCGCTGTTCCACTGTGCCGGCCACGTGCTGCTGCTCAGCTATCTCTCGGTCGGCGGCCGCATGGCGCTGATGCGCGGCTTCGATCCGGTCGCCTGCATGGAGGCGATCGTGCGCGACCGGCTGACCGTGTTCGTCGGCCTGCCGCTGATGTACCAAGCGATCCTGGATCATCCGCGCCGCAAGGAATTCGACCTCTCGCATCTGCGCACCTGCCTCTACACCATGGCGCCGATGGGCCGGCCGCTGCTCGAGCGCGCCATCAGGGAGCTGTGTCCGAACTTCGCGCTGACCAGCGGTCAGACCGAGATGTATCCGGCGACGACGATGTCCCGGCCGGACGTGCAGCTCGATCGGTTCGGCAATTACTGGGGCGAGTCGCTGTTCGTCAACGAGACCGCGATCATGGACGATGCCGGCAATCTGCTGCCGCCCGGTGAGATCGGCGAGCTCGTGCATCGCGGGCCGAACGTGATGATGGGCTACTACAAGGATCCGAAATCGACCGAGGATGCGCGCAAGTTCGGCTGGCACCACACCGGCGATCTCGCGGTCATCGACAAGGGCGAGGTGCTGTTCCTCGATCGCAAGAAGGACATGATCAAGTCCGGCGGCGAGAACGTCGCCTCGGTCAAGATCGAGGAGACCTTGCTGGCGCATCCGGCGGTGCAGAATGCCGCCGTCGTCGGCCTTCCGCATCCGCAATGGGGCGAGGCCGTCTCGGCCTTCGTCAAGCTCAAGCCTGGCGCGCAGGCCAGTGAGACCGAGCTGCTCGAGCACTGCCGCAAGTCGCTCGGCGGCTTCCAGGTGCCGAAGCTGGTGCGGGTGCTCGAGGAGATGCCGATGACGGCTACCGGCAAGCTGCGCAAGGTCGAGCTGCGCCAGGCCTATGGCGAGCATTTCGCGGCGAAGAGCGCGTGAGCTGCCTCCATGACTTTCTCCGTCATTCCGGGGCGCGCGTAGCGCGAACCCGCAATCCATACGCCCGATCGTGGTTATGGATTGCGGGCTCGCGACTTCGTCGCGCCCCGGAATGACGCTCAAACAAAGAGCTTCGTTTGTGGCCACCATCGACAACACCATCTCTCCCAGCGGCGCCGCCTTTCAGGTCAACCGTGACGGCATGCTCGACCTGATCGCTCGGATGCGCGATCTCGAAGGCCGGACGCGCAATGCCTCGGCGGCGGCCAAGGAGCGCTTTCATCAGCGCGGCCAGTTGCTGCCGCGCGAGCGCGTCGCCCTGGTGCTCGATCCCGGCGCGCCGTTCCTGGAGCTGTCGACGCTTGCCGGCTACATGTTCGATACGCCGGACCCGGCCAAGAGCGTGCCGGGCGGCGGCGTCGTCGCCGGCATCGGCTTCGTGTCCGGCGTGCGCTGCATGGTCTCGGCCAATGATGCCGGGATCGATGCCGGCGCGCTGCAGCCTTACGGCCTCGACAAGACCCTGCGCGTGCAGGAGCTGGCGCTGGAGAACAAGCTGCCCTACGTGCAACTCGTCGAGAGCGCCGGCGCCAACCTGCTGCGCTACCGCGTCGAGGATTTCGTCCGCGGCGGCAACATCTTTCGCAACCTGGCGCGATTGTCGGCGGCGGGCCTTCCGGTCGTCACCGTGACGCATGGTTCGTCGACCGCGGGCGGCGCCTATCAGACCGGATTGTCCGACTACATCGTGATGGTGCGCGGACGCACCCGTGCCTTCCTCGCCGGGCCGCCGCTGTTGAAGGCCGCGACCGGCGAGATCGCCACCGAGGAGGAGCTCGGCGGCGCCGAGATGCACACCTCGATCTCCGGGCTCGGCGACTACATTGCCGAGGACGATCGGGACGCGCTGCGCATTGCGCGCGAGATCATGGGCAAGCTCAACTGGGACCGGCCGTCGCACGATGCGCCGGCGGCAAAGCCGCCGCGCTACGATCAGGAGGAGCTGCTCGGCATCATGCCGCTCGACCACAAGCGCCCCGTCGACATGCGCCAGGTCATTGCGCGCATCGTCGACGACAGCGACTTCGTCGAGATGGCGCCGAACTACGGACCGGCTACGGTGTGCGGCCATGCCCACATCGACGGGCAGGCGATCGGCATCGTCACCAACAACGGGCCGCTCGATCCGGCCGGCGCCAACAAGGCGACGCACTTCATCCAGGCCTGCTGCCAGACCCGCACGCCGATCCTCTATCTCAACAACACCACCGGCTACATGGTCGGCCGCGCCTATGAGGAGGCCGGCATGATCAAGCACGGCTCCAAGATGATCCAGGCAGTAACCTCGGCGACCGTGCCGCAGATCACGATCTATTGCGGGGCTTCGTTCGGGGCGGGCAATTACGGCATGTGCGGCCGGGGCTTCCACCCGCGCTTCTGCTTCTCCTGGCCCAACGCCAAGACCGCCGTGATGGGTGGTGAGCAGGCGGCGGAGACGATGGCGATCGTCACAGAAGCGGCGGCTGCGCGTCGCGGCAAGCCGGTGGAGCGCGAGAAGCTCGACGCCATGAAGGCGCAGATCATCGGTGTGTTCGATAGTCAGATGGACGTGTTCGCGACGTCGGCGCGCGTGCTCGACGACGGCGTGATCGATCCGCGCGATACCCGCGCGGTGCTGTCGGAGGTGCTGGCGATCTGCCGCGAGGCGGAGGCGCGCGAGCCGCAGCGGATGCAGTTCTCGGTGTCCAGGCCATGAGCGGAGAGATGACGGGAATGCAACGCAGGCCGTTCCACAAGGTGCTGATCGCCAACCGCGGTGAGATCGGCTTGCGGATCATGCGCACCGCGCGCGGGCTCGGCTATGGCGTGGTCGCAGTCTATTCCGATGCAGATCATGATGCGCCGCATGTCCGGCTCGCCGATCAGGCGGTGCGCATCGGCGCGCCGCCGCCGGCGCAATCCTATCTGAACATTGCGGCGATCATCGCCGCGGCGAAGGCGACCGGCGCCGATGCCGTGCATCCCGGCTATGGCTTCCTCGCCGAGAACGAGGATTTTGCGCAGGCCTGCAAGGATGCGGGCCTCGTCTTCATCGGGCCGTCACCTGATGCGATTGCGGCGATGGGCAACAAGGCCGGCGCCAAGGCGATCATGCAGTGCGCTGGGGTCCCGTGCGTGCCTGGCTATCAGGGCGAGGATCAGAGCGACGAGGCGATGTTGCGCGAAGCGCGTCGCATCGGCTTTCCCGTGATGATCAAGGCCGTGGCCGGTGGTGGTGGCCGCGGCATGCGGCTGGTGACGGACGCGGACGCCTTTCCCGACCTGCTGCGTAGCGCGCGCTCGGAATCTGCGACGGCGTTCGGCGACGGCACCGTCATCCTCGAGAAGGCGATCGCCAATCCGCGCCACATCGAGATCCAGGTGTTCGGTGATTCGTTCGGCAATGCCGTCCATCTCGGCGAGCGCGACTGCTCCATACAGCGGCGGCATCAGAAGCTGATCGAGGAGGCACCGTCGCCGGCGGTCGGCGCCGACTTGCGCGCACGCATGGGCGATGTGGCGGTGCAGGCGGTGAAGGCGCTCGGCTATGAGGGCGCAGGTACGCTTGAATTCCTGCTCGATGGCGACGGCCAGTTCTACTTCATGGAGATGAACACGCGGCTGCAGGTCGAGCATCCGGTCACGGAGGCGCTGACTGGTCTCGATCTGATCGAATGGCAATTGCGCGTCGCCGCGGGCGAGCCGCTGCCGCTGCGGCAGGACGAGATCAGCTTGTCGGGCCATGCCATCGAGGTGCGGCTGTGCTCGGAAGATGCCGCGCACGACTTCATGCCGCAATCGGGTCGGATGGCGCTGTGGCAGATGCCTGAGTCACTCCGCGTCGAGCATGCGCTGGAATCCGGCGCGGAGATTCCTCCCGACTACGATTCGATGATCGCCAAGCTGATCAGCCATGCTGCGACTCGTGAGGAGGCGCGCGCAAGGCTGATCGCTGGATTGGAGCAAGCCGTTGCCTTGGGCGTCCCGACCAACCGGGCCTTCCTCATGTCCTGCCTGCGGCATCCGGCCTTCGCCGCGGGGAAGGCAACCACCGCATTCATCGCGGCGCATCGTGACGAACTGCGTGCGCCGGCCGTCAAAGCGGCAGACCTCGCGCTGGGCGCGCTGCTGCTCTCCGTCAGCCATCCGCTCGCACATCCCGTCCGCCGCGGCCGCTCGCTCGCGGCCGCCTTCGCGACGCCGCTCCGGTTCGAGATCGCCGGTGAGGTGGCCGAGTGCGAGCTGCTGCGCGAGCGTGACGGAATCTATCGTGTGACGTATGGCGATGCAGAGCATCGCTTCGAGATCGTGTCGCTCACGGATGATACGATCCGCGTTCGTCACGCCGACATCGTCGAGAGCGCGCGCTTCGTCCGTGACAACGATCGGCTGTTCGTCCAGCATCGCGGCCAGACGCTGGCGCTGCGCGATGTGACGTTGGCCAGGCCGCAATCCTCAGCCGCCGGCGGCGGTGATGGCAGGGTTCGCGCGGCGTTGAATGGTCGTGTGGTCGCGGTGCTGGTGAAGCCGGGCGACAGCGTGGCTGTGGGACAGCCGGTGGTGACGCTCGAGGCGATGAAGATGGAGCACGTCCACACCGCCGGCATCGCCGGAACGGTGACCGCGATCGAGGTCGCCGAGGGCGACCAGGTGACGACGGGCCGGATCGTGGCGGAGATTGCGGCCTGATCGTCGGGCAAGTGGGCGTGAGTTGCCTGGGTGCGTCCCTTCAGGGCACAACGTCGATGTGGATGGCCGGGACAAGCCCGGCCATGACGACGTGGACACAGACGGGCGAAAGACGGAGACCGCCATAATAATTTGCGCTGGCACTTGCGGGGAGAGGTCGGCTTGTGTCGTAGATGCCTTGTTTCATAGCAGCAATGGCTGCAGCCACGTCAGGCAGAAGCTCGGCCACTGCAACAGACTTCACTGATGCAACTGCCGCCTCAGTGCAGCTACCAGCCGTGACGTCTGGAACGGCTTCGACAGCAGCGGTGCCGTGGCGAATTCTTCCGGGCATTGATCGACGGAATAGCCAGTGACGGCAACAAACGGGACGCCGGCCGCGACCAGAGCGCGCGCGATCGGCGCCGATGTTTCCTGCCCGAGATTGACGTCGAGCACGGCAAGATCGCAATGATTCCGCTCCAGCAGATGGAGGGCCTTGTGCACCGTCGGCGCCACGCCGACCACCGTGAATCCGGCGGCTTCGAGCTCGACCGCGAGGTCGAAGCCGATCATGGGATCGTCCTCGACGATCAGAAGATGAGTCTTTTCACTGGCGCGCATGATGACGGTCGCGACAGAGGCGTTGCAGGGGGCACCTCACGTGCCAGCGCAGTCCGGCCGGCAGGAACTCGACCTCGACCGTTCCATCCAGGCCAGTGCGGACCAGATCGGAAATCACCCGGCTGCCGAAGCCGGTGTGCTCCGGGGGCGCGACCTCAGGTCCACCGCTTTCGACCCAGGTCATGTCGAAACTGTCGTCGATGCGCGTCCAGCTGACGGCGACCCGTCCGTCGTCATTCGACAGCGCACCATATTTCGCGGCGTTGGTGGCGAGCTCGTGAACTGCCATGCCGATCGACTGCGCGGCCTCTGGCGTCAGCTCGATCGTCGGTCCGTCGATCGCGATGCGGTCGCCGATCAAGTCGCTGAACGCCCCGAGCTGCGAGCGGACCAGGCCGCCGATTGGAATGAAACGCCAGTCGTTCTGGATCAGGAGATCCTGATTGCTCGCGATCGCCTGAAGGCGCTCCAGAAAGCGGTTGAGGTCGAGCTGGCGGCCGTGACGGGTCATCTGCCGGGCGATCGCCTGCACCAGCGACAGCAGATTCTTGCTGCGGTGGTTCACCTCGGCCAGCAAGGTGCGCAACTGCTCCCTTGTCTGGCGCTTGTCGGTGATGTCACGCACGATCTTGGAGGCGCCGATGATGCGGCCGCTCGAATCCCGGACCGGCGAGACCGTCACCGACACGTCGATGAGCGCCCCATCCTTGCGCAGGCGGATGGTCTCGAAATTGTCGATGATCTCGCCGGACACAACGGTGGCAAGGATACGGTCCTCCTCGGCCTGGCGTTCCTCCGGGATGATCGTGCGTATCGAGTGGTTGATCATCTCGGCTTCCGAGAAGCCGAAGATGCGTTCGGCGCTCTTGTTCCAGCTGGTGATCGTGCCGTCCAGCGTCTTGCTGACGACGCCGTCCGAGGACGAGGCGACGATGGCCGCGAGCATCGCCGCCGCACGCTGGGCCTTCTTCGATAGCGTGACGTCGCGGATGATTCCGGAGATCCCGACGATCACGCCGGTGCTGCTCCGGATCGGTGAAAACGTGATGGAGACCTCGATCGGGCGCCCCTGCTTGGTCAGCCGGACGGTCTCGAAGCTCTCGATCGCTTCGCCCCTGTTGACCCTGGCGCGCAAGGCGCTCGCCTCTTCCGCCAGTTCGGGGGGATGATCTCGGAGACGGATCTGCCGATCATTTCAGCCGCGGTGAACCCCAGCATCCGCTCGCTGGCCGCGTTCCAACTGCGGATGATTCCGTCGGCGGTGGTGCTGACAATGGCGTCGGCCGAGGACTCCACGATCGCCGACAGATAGGCCGTATCGTCGTCGGTCACGCGGGGGCGGGGGAGGCGCCGGGCATTCCGTGCACGTCGCAGGCTCCTTGCTAACAGGTCGGCAGAGAAGACGCCGTGCACCGGATTACCAACTTGTTTGTGTGCAAATGCAAGGTCTATCTCGATCGCTGCTTGTTGTTGGTTTTTCCGGCAACGAGGACAGGATGATTTGCCGTCAGCAGACCCCCCGAGGGTCGTGCGACGTGCTCCAGCTCACGACGGCGAACACAGAGAACGAAGGCTGGGGCGTTTTGTTCCACGGGATCCTGCTAAATTGCTGCGGCGCCAGGGTGCTCTTGCAGCCGGACGCCGCCGACCAGGTGATGCCGCTCAACCGATTGGCGAATCTTGCTTCCAACTACTTCTTTAGGCTGAGGATGTAGCCCGCCAGGTCGGCCGCATCATTCGAACTGAGCGGATTGTTGGCCATCGTCGCGTGGGGAAGCAGGAGGAACTTGACGAGCATCTCCTTCGTCACGTCGCTCCTGGCCGCGATGGCGACGAACGGCCGGGCGCGCCGGAACTTGGTCGGCTCGGTGGCCACCGCGTGGCAGGCAGCGCACCAGCGCTCGGCGAGCTGGCGGCCGTGGTCGAGATCCTCGGCGGCCGCCGGGGCGGAGAGCAGGACCAGCAGCAGCAGCGATGGTACGGAGGCACGTCGCACGCCCCACCTCCTCACAGCGGCTGGTCGTCGTCGGTCGACGGCTGGTCCTGCAGCGAGACGATGTCCCCGCCGCCGAACTCGTCCTCCGGCGGCGGATATACCCACATATGGTCGCGCACGTTCCTGACGCCCTGGACGCTCTTGGCCGCCACGATCGCCGTGGCCCGCTCCGTCTCGTTGCGGACCGCGCCCGTGAGATGCGCGATGCCGTTGCGGACGACGACGTTGAAGCGGCAATGCTTGCAGGCGGCCTGGTCGAGTGAATCGAGGATGGCGCTGCGGATCCCGTCATCGTCGGGGGTGGGGCCCGGAACGGCAGTGGCGAGGTCGGCCACGGTTTGCAGGAAATCCGTATGTGTCACCATGCCGGCCAGCCGGTCGCCACTCATCACAGGGAGACGCTTGATGTTGCGCTTCTCCATGATCTCGGCGATCTCCGCCAGGCTGGCATCGGCGCTGACGGTGACCGGAGGCTGGCTCATGATGTCGCCGACCGTGCGGCCGTGGGAATGGACGAAGTCGGCGCCGATGCGGCCGCGGCCGACCAGGAGGTCGAGCCAGCGGCCTTGCCTGCGTTCGGTGCCGAGCTCGGCACGGCGCAGGAAATCCCCGTCCGTGACCATGCCGACGAGCGTGCCGGACGCGTCGACCACCGGCAGCCCGCCGATGTGGTTGTGCAGCATGATCCGCGCCGCCTCGGCTACCGGGGTTCCGGGCGTCACCGTGATCACGGATCTGGTCATGATTTGATGAGCGCGCATGTTATCGTCTCGTGCACTCGCTGCGGTCGCAATCGGCGGAGAATAGCTTCGCGGCATCGCGCGCGCTTGACCAGGATCAATCCGAGGTCGTGCCGCCCTACACGATCCTCGACGTCTTGTTGCCCCAATAGCGGTCGCGCAGCAGGCGCTTGTAGAGCTTGCCGGTCGGCAGCCGCGGCAGCTCCTTCTCGAAATCGATCGAGCGCGGCACCTTCTGCCGCGACAGCGATTGCCGGCAGAACGCGATCAGCTCCTCTTCCAGCTCAGGCCCGGGCATGATGCCCGACATCGGCTGGACCACCGCCTTCACCTCCTCGCCGAGATCGGGGTTGGGCACGCCGAACACGGCGGCATCGGCGACCTTCGGATGCGTGATCAGCAGGTTCTCGCATTCCTGCGGGTAGATGTTCACGCCGCCGGAGATGATCATGAAGGTGGCGCGATCGGTGAGATAGAGATAGCCGTCGGCATCGACATAGCCGACGTCCCCCACGGTGCTCATGCTGCCGTCGGCCGAACGGGCCTCCCTGGTGCGCTCGGGGTCGTTGAAGTACTCGAACGGCGATCCGGTCTTGAACCACACCGTGCCGGCGGTGCCGACCGGGCACGGCTGCATGCTCTCATCGAGGATGTGCAGGTCGCCGAACAGCACCTTGCCGACGGTGCCGCGATGCGCGAGCCATTCCGCGCTGTCGCAGGCGGTGAAGCCGAGGCCCTCGGTGGCGCCGTAATATTCGTGGATGATCGGCCCCCACCATCTGATCATGTCCTCCTTGACCTGTGCCGGGCACGGCGCGGCGGCATGGATCGCGACTTCGAGCGAGGAGAGGTCGTAGCGCGTGCGGATCTCTTCCGGCAGTTTCAACATGCGCGAGAACATCGTCGGCACCAGTTGGGTGTGCGTGATGCCCCATTGCTCGACCAGTTGCAGATAGCGCTCGGGGTCGAACGTCTCCATGATGATGGCGGTGCCGCCGACGCGGATGGTGAGGTTGACCGCGGCCTGCGGCGCGGAGTGATAGAGCGGCGCCGGCGACAGGTAGATCATGCCCTCGCGATAGCGCCACAGCCTTTCCAGGAAGTCGAAGATCGGAAGCTGCTGAACCGGCGGCTGCTCGGGCAGCGGCCGCAGGATGCCCTTCGGCCGGCCCGTGGTGCCGGAGGAGTACAGCATCGCGGTGCCGACGCATTCGTCGGCGATCGGCGTCGCCGGCAGGCCGGCTGTGGCCTCGGCGAGGCCGACGATCCCTTCGCTCTCGCCTGCGCCATCGACGACGATGCAGAGCTCGATGTCGGGCGCCTCCTTCAGCGCCTCGCGCGCGACGTCGAGCTTGGAGAGGGAGGTGATCAGAAGCCGTGACCGGCTGTTATTGAGGATGTAGGCCAGCTCGCCGGGCGTGAGGTAGGAGTTCACGCAGGTGAAATACAGCCCGGAGCGCTCGCCGGCGCCGCACGCCTCCAGATAACGGCTGTTGTTCTCCATGAAGATCGAATAGTGGTCGAGCCGCTTCAGGCCGCGTTGGCGGAACAGATGCGCCAGCCGGTTCGAGCGCGCCTCCAGCTCGCGATAGGTCACGGCCTCGCCGGTCGAGGCCATGATGAAGGCAGGCTGCAAAGGGCGCAGCCGGGCGTGCTTGCCGGTGTACATGTGTCCTCCTGCCGATACGCGCAGCTCGCCGCGGCGCGCAGGCGGGAGGGAGGCGCCTGCCGCGGCACCTCGGCATGGCGACGCGATGCAGACGATGCTGCCTCACGCGCCCGGGCGGTTTCTTCCCTGCGCGCCATCCCGCGGGACGGCTCGTTGTTTGGGCGCGAATGTAGCGGAGGAGCCTGCGTCTCTCAACATGGCTGTCGGCCGATTGGCTGAGGCGGGAAGGGGATGGGCGCGGCCGGGGTTCTGGCATAACATGAGCGCGCATTCCAACGAATGACATCTCAAGACCAAGAAATGCGGGGAGAAACCATATGAAATCGGGTTTGCTGGCTTTTGCGGCCGTCGGTGCGCTGCTGGCGGCGGCGCCGGCGTCGGCACAGGTCAAGATCGGCATCCTCAATGACCAGTCCGGCGTCTATGCCGACTACGGCGGCAAATATTCCGTCGAGGCGGCCAAGATGGCGATCGAGGATTTCGGCGGCGAGGTGCTGGGGCAGAAGGTCGAGCTGGTCACCGCCGACCACCAGAACAAGCCGGATCTCGCCTCGTCGATCGCGCGGCGCTGGTACGACACCGAAGGTGTCGACATGATCACCGAGCTGACGACCTCCTCGGTCGCGCTGGCGATCCAGGACCTGTCGAAGGAGAAGAAGAAGATCGACATCGTCGTCGGTGCCGCGACCTCCCGCATATCAGGCGATGCCTGCACGCCCTACGGCTTCCACTGGGCCTATGACACCCGCGCGCTCGCGGTCGGCACCGGCGGCGCGCTGGTCGAATCCGGCGGTGACACCTGGTTCTTCATGACCGCCGACTACGCCTTCGGCTATGCGCTGGAGAAGGACACCAGCGACATCGTGACGTCGAAGGGCGGCAAGGTGCTGGGCTCGGTGCGCATTCCGCTCAACTCGTCGGACTTCTCCTCCTTCCTGCTGCAGGCGCAGAGCTCGAAGGCCAAGATCATCGGGCTTGCCAATGCCGGCCTCGACACCACCAACTCGATCAAGCAGGCGGCCGAGTTCGGCATCGTCAAGGGCGGGCAGAAGCTCGCCGGCCTGCTGATGACCCTGTCCGAGGTGCATGGCCTCGGGCTGGAGGCGGCGCAGGGCCTGATCCTCACCGAAGGCTTCTACTGGGATCGCGACGACAAGTCCCGCGCCTTCAGCGAGCGCTTCATGAAGCGCACCGGCCGGATGCCGAGCATGATCCACGCCGGCACCTATTCCGCGACATTGTCCTATCTGAAGGCGGTGAAGGCCGCCGGAACCAAGGACTCCGACGCGGTGGCGGCAAAGCTGAAGGAGCTGCCGGTCGACGACGCCTTCGCGCAAGGCAAGGTGCTCGCCAACGGCCGCATGGTCCACGACATGTACCTGTTCGAGGTCAAGAAGCCGTCGGAATCGAAGAAGCCGTGGGACTACTACAAGCAGCTCGCCACGGTGCCCGGCGACAAGGCGTTCTTCTCCGCCAAGGAGAGCGGCTGTCCGCTGACCAAGTGAGCGTCCATCACCGGCGCTGTCGTCTCGGCGAAAGCCGGGACGACAGCGGAGGATTGCGCTCAGCCGTGCAGCATCCGCCACAGGATGGCGATCAGCGCGCCGGCGAGTAGTACGGATGCGGCGAGCGCCTGCACGCCGAAACCGGGGCCGCGCTTCTCCGCGGCCTTCGCATAGGATACCATGTACATCGCGCGGCCCGCGATCCAGACGAGGCCGATCAACGCCGCGATCGGGTCGCTGACGTAGATCGCGAACAGCCACAGCGCCGGCAGGAAGATCGGCATCCATTCCAGCGTGTTCACCTGCACGCGATAGATGCGCTCGAAATCGAGATTGCCGGTGACGGCCGGCGCCTTGACGCCGAACCTGGCGCGCGCCTGCGCAACGCGGACCCCCATGTAGAAATACAGCATGAGTGCGAGCACGGTGACGAGTGCGGTGAAGTGATACATGCGCGGTTTCCCCTGATGGCGGCTTCTTAATATCCGGTCAGCTCGAGATAGCCCACCCCGGTGTGGCTGCCTTTGAAGCTGATCGGTCCCTCCCAATACGGCACGCGGGTGCCCATCCAGGCCATCGGGTTGAGCGGCGTCGAGTCGATGGCGATGCCGAGCGCTGATATCTCGACGCGCCAGCCGACCGGAAGCCTGCGCTCGCCGATCGCAACGACGTCCTTCGGCGTCATCACGATGCCCTCTGGGCCGAGCGCATGCGAGGCGCCGTCGGCCGTGATCCAGGTGCCGGACGTGTAGTCGCCATTGCCCTGCCGCATCCGGTACAGCATCAGCTTCTCGCCGCCGGAAAAATGCAGCGCGAACCAGTCCCAGCCGCTCTGGTCGGAGGCCAGCGGCTGGCTGCTCCATTCGCGGTCGAGCCAGGCCTCGCCTGAGACCTCGACCGGTTGGTCGTCGAAGCTGATGCGGCCGCGGGCGCGGTAGAACGGCTGGCTGTAATAGTACGACGCCTGGCCGCGCTCGGATTTGCGGCTGTAGCCGCCGATGCCCTGCAGCACCACCGGACGATCGGCCTCCAGGTGCAGCGCGTAGGAGAAGTCCGGCCCGGCGGCGGTCATGTCGAGCGGCGCCAGCGATTGATCGTCGGTCGCGGCGCTGCCGCGCAGTTGCCAGTCGTCGATCCAGGCCTGGAACGGCTTGGCCTCGACGCCGGCCTGGCCGACGCCGCCGCGCGCGAATTTCTCGGTCGAGCGGTGGCGGTCCGCGCGCGTCACCGCGGCATGCGCCATCCAGAGCTGCTGATTGTCGAAACCTTCGGCTTGCGGCCCGGGCCGCGCCGCCGAGCGGAACAGGGTCCATTGCAGGCCGTAGGCCTTGCCGCTGGCGTCGCTGAGATCTGCGGTGACGTACCACCACTCGATGCGGAAATCGTCGTGCGGCCCGTGATCCGCAGGGAAGCTGAACTCTCGTCCGGGCGTCACCGGCGCAAAGCCGTCGGCGCTGTCGCTCAGTCCTGCGAAGCCCTGCGCGCGGGCGAGGCGCGGCAGCGCCAGCAGGCCGAGCCCGCCGATCAGCCCACGGCGCGATATGGTCGCTCTAGCGCTCAATGGTGAAGGTCCTGACGAGATCGGCCGGCTGCATCCGGGCGAGCCGCAGCACCGGCAGCAGCGAGGCGATCAGCGCCGCGACGAGGGTCACGATCAGCAGTCGGATGAGCTGCAGCGGAAACACGTCGAACGGCAATCGCCAGCCGAACGCTTTCACATTGACGATCGCGATCAGGCACCATGCCACGATGAGCCCGAGCGGCAGTGCGAGCAGCGCGGTCAGGCCGGCGAGCGACAGCGTCTTCAACAGCTCGACTTCGGCGAGCCGCCGCCGCGTCAGCCCGATGGCCCATAAGGGTGCGAGCTGCGGCAGCCGCGAGTTCGCCAGGGTCAGCAGGCTGGTCAGCAGCGCGATCGCGGCGACACCGAGCGTGAAGGTGTTGAGCGCGCCGGTCACCGCAAAGGTGCGGTTGAAGATCCGCTTCGATTCCTGTTTCACGGTGGCCTGGTCGACGACATTGCGGCCGTCCAGCCCGAATTTGTCGGTCAGTCCCGCGATCAGCACAGGCACGTCGGCCGGGGCGGCGCGCACCGCCATGCGCGTCATGGGCGTCGCCGGAAAACGTCGCGTCAGCGCGGCGACGTTGACGGTGACCTGCCCCTTCGGATTGCCATAGTCGGCATAGATGCCGGCGACATTGATGCGCCAATCGCCGCCGGGCGCAGCGATGTCCAGGCTGTCGCCGAGAGACAGATGGAGCCGGCGCGCCAACTGCTCGCTGACGAAGCCGGCGTCGCCGCGCACCAACTGCTTCCACGCCTCGTCGCCGGCCTGCAGCAGCGGCCAGTGGTCGCGATAGGTGTCGTGATCGGGCAGGCCGAGAATGTCGACCGGCGCGCCTGCGAGCTGCGTTTCGGCGCGGCCGCCCGGCAGCATGGCCTGCACATCGGGCCGCGCGCGCAGCCAGGTCTGGATGTCGCGCGCCTGCGCTTCATCCGCGGCGCTGATGTAGACGTCGGCGGCGAGCCGGCCGTCGAGCCAGACCAGAAAGGTGCGGCTGAAGGTCTCCACCATGGTCGCGACGCCGACATTGACGGCGAGCGCCAGCAGCAGCGCCATCAGCGCCAGCGACAGGCCCGAAATCTGCTGGCGGCTGTCGGCCCAGAACCATTGCGCCAGCGCCGCGCGCGCGCCGCGCTCGCCGAGCCGCAGCACCAGCTCCAGGATCGCCGGCAGCAGCAGCGCGGCGCCGAGCATCATCGCCGCGAGCACGCCGAAGCCGGCCAGCAGCGACTGCCCGAGCCACAGCAGCAGGCCGGCGGCCACGAAGAAGGCGAGCGCAACCGCGCTCTGCAATCGCAGCCAGCGCCGCTGCGCCTCCTGCCAGGCATAGGGCTGAGCGGTGGAGAGGATCGGCAGCCGCATCGATTTGATCAGGCTCGTCGTCGCGGCTGCGAGCGCGCCGGCGATGCTGATGACGAGGCCGGCAATCCACCATGCGGGCTGCAGGCTCAGCTCGCCCGGCACCTGCGCGCCATACAGCCCGCGCAAGGACGCGGCGACGTTCGGCAGCAGCGCCGCAGCAATGACATAGCCGCAGACGAGCCCGACGAGCCCTGCGACCAGCGCAAAGGCGATGAGCTCCGCGATCAGCACGCCATTGAGCTGGCGCGCCGACACGCCGCAGGCACGCAAGGTGCGCAGCACCGGCAGCCGCTGCTCGAAGGCGAGGCCGATGGCCGAGTTGACGATGAACAGGCCGACGACGAAGGACAGCAGCCCGAACGCGGTGAGGTTGAGGTGGAAGCTGTCGGTCAGCCGCTCCAGGTCGGTCTCGGCCTCGGGCTGCACGAGCTGCAGCCGGCCGCCGGCGAAGGACCGCAACGGCGGCCGTTGGCTCGACGTCTTGCCGACCAGCAGCCGCGAGATCTGGCCGGGCTTGTCGAGCAGCCGCTGCGCATCCCTGATATCGACCACGAGCACGCCGGGCGCGAGCTGCTGCTGCGCCATCAAAGGCGGCAGCAGGGCGTCGTTGCTGAGCCGCGGCGCCGCGCCCTCTTTCAGTCCGAGATCAGCCATCGTCTCCGGCGAGATCAGCGTGCGATGCGGCGGTGTCAGAAACGCCTCGAGCTCGCTGCGGCCGACCCTCGGCGCATCGCCGACCTCCCGGGGGATGCTGAACGGCTCGATGCCGAGCAGCCGCACCGAATGGCCGTCGATCTGCACGCGGCCCTCGAGCACCGGCGACACCGGCCAGCCGGCGCGGCGCAATTCCGCGAACACGCTCTGCGGCAGCGCCTTGCCGTCGGTCGCGACCAGCATCGGCGTGCGGACGCCACCGAAGATCGCGGCTGCGCGGTCATAGGAGCTACGCGCCTGCTGGTTCAGCGCCTGCACGCCGCTCCACAGCGCGGTGGCCGAGATCAGCCCGATCAGCAAGGTCGCGAGCTGCATCGGATGCCGGCGCCAGTGGCTGAGCAGCACTGCCAATATCCACAGCGCGCGTCTCATGCGATGCGTCCGCCGTGCAGGTGGACGCGGCGGTCGAGCATCCCCGCGAGCCGCGCGCTGTGCGTCACCATCAGGAAGCCGCAGCCGGTGCGCGCGACGAGGTCGCGCGTCAGCGCCATCACTTCGTCGGCGGTGTCTTCGTCGAGATTGCCGGTCGGCTCGTCCGCGAGCAGCATGGCCGGCTTGATCGCCAGTGCGCGGCCGATCGCGACGCGCTGCTGCTGGCCGCCCGACAATTGCTCTGGATAGCGCTTGAGCAGCGACTTCAGCCCGAGCCGCTCGACCAGCTCGGTGTGCCACGCCGAGTCGTGCCGACCGGCCAGCCGCGCCTGGAAACTGAGATTGTCCTGAACCGACAGGCTCGGCACCAGATTGAACTGCTGGAACACGAGGCCGAGCCGCTCGCGCCGGATCGCAGCGCGGCCGGCATCGTCGAGCGCGCCAACCGACGCGCCGTCGAGCAGGATGTCGCCGCCATCGGCGGCATCGAGCCCGGCGATGAGATGCAGCAGCGTGCTCTTGCCGGAGCCGGATTCGCCGGTCAGCGCGACGCGCTCCCCGGAGGAGACGTCGAGGTCGACGCCACGCAGGACGTTGATCGGCTCGCCGCCGGATCGATAGGATTTTGTGAGATGACGGACGTTGAGCACGAGCATGATCGATGTTGTTGCGTCACAACATAACAAGGGCCAACGCGAACATCACGTGCTCGTTCTTCGTGGCGCCCTGATGTGATGCCGGCCGCGCGCAATCAGGTTGCGAGGGTATCGCGATGCAGCCCAAGAGGGCAGATTCCCGCGTTGCAGCAATAACTTAGCGCGCCAGCCGGTTGCCTGCGAAGCCGCTTCGTGGGTAGCATCGTCGAAACGCCCGGATGACAGGGGCGGATCATGACAGAACGGGGAACGACCATGGCCGCGCCGACGACGCTGAAGGGCACATCCCGCGCAAGCGCGACCCCGAAGGGCGCCTGGAAGATCACCTTCCTGCTGTTCCTGTTCATGCTGGTGAACTTCGCCGATAAGATCGTGGTCGGGCTCGCCGGCGTACCGATCATGACCGAGCTCAACCTGAACGCCGAGCAGTTCGGCCTGCTCGGATCGTCCTTTTCTTCCTGTTCTCGATCTCCGCCATCGTCGTCGGCTTCGTCGTCAACAAGGTGCCGACGCGCTGGGTGCTGCTGGTGCTGGCTCTGATCTGGGCGCTCGCGCAATTCCCGATGGTGGGCACCGTCGGCTTCACCACGCTGCTGATCTGCCGCATCATTCTCGGCGCCGGTGAAGGTCCCGCAGCGTCCGTCGCCGTTCACGCGGTCTACAAATGGTTCCCCGATGAGAAACGCGCGATGCCGACCGCGATCCTGTCGCAGGGGTCTGCCTTCGGCGTCATCCTTGCGGTGCCCGCGCTGAACTGGATCATCGTGAATCACGGCTGGCACTATGCCTTCGGCGCGCTCGGCGTGGTCGGCCTGATGTGGAGCGTGGCGTGGCTGTGGCTGGGCCAGGAAGGGCCGCTGGCGGAGGTCGAGCTCGCGGGATTGCGCGAGCGGCGCGTTCCCTATCTGCAACTGCTCACGTCGCGGACCTTCGTCGGCTGCGTTGCCGCGACCTTCGGCGCCTATTGGGCGCTGTCGCTCGGGCTCACCTGGTTCACGCCATTCCTGGTCAAGGTCTCGGCTTCTCGCAACAGCAGGCCGGCTTCATCTCGATCCTGCCCTGGATCTTCGGCGCGTGCGTCGTGCTGACCACGGGATTTGTGTCGCAGACGCTGATGGCGCGTGGCGTCTCCACCCGCATGGCCCGTGGCGTGCTCGGCGCGACGCCGCTCGTGATCGGCGGCGGGCTGATGGCGATGATGCCGCATGTCGACGCCGCCTCGGCAAAGATCGCGCTGCTCGTGGTCGGATCGGGATTGTGCGGCTCGATCTACGTCGTCTGCCCGCCGATGATCGGCGAGTTCACCCCGGTCACGCAGCGCGGCGCCGCCATGGCGATCTACGGCGCGCTCTATACGCTCGCCGGCATCGTTGCGCCCCTCGTGATGGGCAAGATGATCCAGGCCTCTGGCAGCCTGCTCGAAGGCTACATGTCCGGCTTCACCATCAATGCGGTCATCATGGTGATCTCCGGCCTGCTCGGCCTGGCGCTGCTCTGGCCGAACAGCGAACGCGCCCGCCTGCAGGCGCAGCAGGGTGTGGCGCCGGAATTTGCGTGATACAACCCTGCCGGGGGTCATCAGGAGGCGGCCTCGCATTCATCCTTGGTGAGGTCCTGCACGATGCGCCTGCTATATCATATGCTGCACTACTGGCGCGGCGCGCGATGCCTGAAGATCGAGGACTTCCCAGGTGCCATCCTCCACTTCAGCAAGGTGATCCAGCTCAACCCGCGCAACTATTACGCCTACCATAATCGGGGCGTCGCCCTTCAGGGCATGGGAAGCTATGCCAGTTCGATCGCGGATTTCGGCCTGGCCCTCAAGCTGAAGCCGAACGCGCAGACATTCGGCGCCCGGGGCGTGTCGCGGAAACTCCTTGGCGACTTCGACGGCGCCTTTGATGACCAGACGCGAGCTCTCGCTCTCGACCCCAGGGTCGCCGCGGCTCATGGTGAACTCGCGTTCCTTCATCACGTGAAGGGCGATTCGGATCGCGCGATCGTCGAGAGCACGACAGCGATCGGCCTCGCACCCAAGGACCCCATCATACAGAGGGGGCGTGGCTATATCCAGTTTTGCCGCGGCAGGTTCGATGCCGCGGCAGCGGACATGGAAAGATCGCTCGCGCTCGAGTTCGATCCCTATGCGGTTCTGTTTCTTTACCTGTCGCTCGCCCGGTTGTCGGGGCGCGCCAGGCCCGACCTCGCCGCTGTCGCATCGCGCTGGACTGCGGCGCAGTGGCCTGGACCGGTGTTCGATCTGCTGATGGAGCATTCGACGGCGCAGCAGGTGCTGAATGCGACCGCAACGGCTCCCGAACAGGCTGAAGCCTATTTCTACATCGGTGAGTGGCATCTGTTGAATGGCCGCCACGACGAGGCCGCAAGGGCACTCGAGATCGCCCTGCGCTCGTTGCCGCCATGGTTCAACGAATACTCGGCCGCACGATCCGAGCTTGCAACGCTTGCTGAGACGGTTGCCGCGGCCAGTCGATGTCTCAGCTGACTTGGCGCGCCCCCTGACAAGCCGTCCCGGCCGGGCGCCGGTGGCTTCGCCGTGCCGGCGCGTCACCACGCCGGAGACGATCGTCGCCTCGTAGCCGTCGACCTCCTGCATCAGGCGGCGGCCGCCGACCGGCAGGTCGTAATGCACCTTGGGCGGATGCAGGTGCAGCCGTTCGTAGTCGATGACATTGACGTCCGCCTTGTAGCCGGGAGCGATCAGGCCACGATCGTCGAGGCCGACGGAGAGCGCGGTCTTGCGCGATTGCGCCGCGACGACGAAGGGAATGGACAGCTTGTCGCCGCGCTTGCGGTCGCGCGTCCAGTGCGTCAGCAGATAGGTCGGGAAGCTGGCATCGCAGATGATGCCGCAATGCGCGCCGCCGTCGCTGAGGCCGGGCACGCTGCGCGGATCGCGCAGCATCTCGTAGGTCGCGTCGAGATTGCCGTCGGCATAATTGAGGAACGGCACGTAGAGCATGCCGCGTCCGCCATCCGTCAGCATCGCGTCATAGGCCAGTTCCTCGGGGCGATAGCCGCGCGCCCGGGCCTGGGCGCCGAGCGACCGCTCGGGTGGCTGCTCGTAGTCTGGCGGATCGCCGAGCAGGTACATCTTGTCGTAGTTCGGCCTGAAGAACAGCGGGTCGTCGGTCGCGCTGGCCTGCTCGCTCAGGATGGCCGCGCGCAGCTCCGGATCGCGCATCCGCGCGACGCGCTCGGCCAGCGGCAAATGCGCGATCGCCTGGTAGCTCGGATGCGTCTGCAGCGGGTTGCGCGACAGCTCCAGCCCGAGCAGCAACCCGACCGGGCGCGCCGCGATCTGCGCCGTCACCGACAGGCCGCGCGCGGCGGCCGCGTTGATCTCGGCCAGCGTCTGCCGCCAGCGCTGCGGCGCGCGGTCGTTTTGCGTCACCGAGAACGAGATCGGGCATTTCGTCGTGTCGGCGATGCGCAGCATCATCGGCAGGTCTTCATGGATGGTCGAAATGTCGAGCACGAATTGCAGCACGCTGCGGCCGGCGCCGTGCATGGCCTGCGCGATCGTCGTCAACTCGTCCTCGCCGGCCTTGAGCGTCGGCGTGTAGTCACCGGTCGATGTCCGATGGTTGAGCGTGCGCGAGGTCGAGAAGCCGAGCGCGCCGGCCTTGACCGCATCGCGCGCCAGCGCCGCCATCGCGCGGTTGTCGTCGGCGGTGGCGGGATCACGCCGCGCGCCGCGCTCGCCCATCACATAGACGCGCAGCGCCGCATGCGGCAGTTGCGCGCCGATGTCGAGATCGAATTCACGCTTGCCCAGCCACTCCATGTAATCCGGAAAGCTCTCCCATTCCCAGGGAATGCCGGCCTCGAGCACCGGCTCGGGAATGTCCTCGACGCCCTCCATCAACTGGATCAGCCGTTGATGATCGGCCGGCCGGCACGGCGCGAAACCGACGCCGCAATTGCCCATGATCGCTGTCGTGACGCCGTTCTGCGACGACGGCGAGATGTCGTGGCTCCAGGTCACCTGACCGTCGTAATGGGTGTGGACGTCGACGAAGCCGGGCGTGACCAGCTTGCCGCGTGCGTCGATCTCCTCGCGGCCGGATGCTGTGACCTTGCCAACCTCGATGATGCGGCCGTCCGCGATCGCAACATCCGCCTCACGCAGCTCGCCGCCTGAGCCATCGGCAACGGTTCCACCGCGGATCACGAGATCTGGCTGGGTCATGGCGTGTCTTCCCCGGGGTGTCGTTGTTATCGGGATATCATCGGCTGAAAGGCGGTGATGTCAACACGCGGGAAGAGACAGCAGCGTTGCATGGAGAGGTGGAAAGCGCGTCTCAAGCGTCGCACAACTATCAACGGTGCTCATCATTGCGCCCTCTCCCCTTGTGGGAGAGGGCATGTAGGACAGAGCAGCAAGCTCGGTCGGGTGAGGGGTCTCTCTCCGCCGGCTTCCTTCGCAGAGAGACCCCTCACCCGACGGAGTGCGCCGATGCGCCGGTGATGCCCTCTCCCACAAGGGGAGAGGGCGCTGCATCGGGCGGCGCCGAAGAACTCACAATGCGTTTGCTGTAGGGTGGGCAAAGCGACGCCATCAGGCGTTGCGCGCCCACCGTTGGTAGCTGTGGTGTCGGTGACAAATGGTGAGCACGCTTCGCTTTGCCCACCCTGCGACGACGCGCTACGCCTTCGCCTTCTGCGGCTCGGTGAAGAACGCCAGCACGATGGTCAGCAGCATGAACACGACGGAGGCGCCGAACACCCAGCGTGGCGCATTCATGTCCATGATCCAGCCGAACAGCAGCGGACTCACCACGCCGGCGAAGTTGAAGCCGGTGGAGACGATGCCGAAGGCGCGGCCGGCAGCTCCCGGAGGCGCCGCGTTGCGCACCAGCATGTCGCGCGACGGCGCGATCACGCCGCTCATGAAGCCCGCGACCAGCATGATTGCGACCAGCAGCACCGTTGGCAAGCTGATGAAAGTGATCATTAGCACCAGCACGGCGTTGATCGCATAGGCGACGGCCGCGACAAGGTTGTGATGCCTGATGCGGTCGGCGAGCTGGCCGCCGGCGAGCACGCCCACCGCGCTGGCGCCGAGGAACGCGGTCAGCGCGATGTTGGCGGTCGAGAACGAGATGCCATAGCCGTTCATGAACGCGACCACGCCGAAACTGGCGATGCCGGCGTTGGACAGGCTGAGCAGCATGAAGAACACGGTCAGCAGCATCAGCATCGGCGTCAGCAGGCTGGGCTGCTTCGCCTTGCTGCCGTCGGCAGCGGTGTGATGCGGATGCGGCGGCACCTCGGGCACGTTGCCGACGAGCAGCAGCAGCGCGGCGAGCGGTCCGACCAGGCCGGCCACGATCAGTGCGCCGGAGCCGCCGACGGTGGTGACCAGGGCCGCCATCACGGCGGGCGCGACGGCGCCGCCGAGATAGCCGGCGAACGTATGCACACCGAAGGCGCGGCCCATCCGCTTATCGTCCATGTGGGCCGAGAGCAGCGCGTAGTCGGAGGGGTGATAGACCGCGTTGGCGAGGCCGAGCAGCACGGCCGAGACGACGAGGCTCGTGTAGGTCAGGTAGAACCCGAGCATCGCCAGTGACAGGCCGCCGAGCGTGAGGCCGAGCAGCAGGATGCGGCGGGCGCCGGCGCGGTCCACGAGATAGCCGACCGGGGCCTGGGTCAGCGCCGAGACCACGGCGAACACGGTGAGCGGGAAGCCGAGCTCGACATAGCCGACGCCGAGCTTCTCCTTGAGGTACGGAAACAGCATCGGCAGCACCAGCATGTGCAGGTGGCTGACCCAATGCGCCAGCGAGATCAGCGCCAAGGTGCGCAGCGGGGAGGCGGCCCGGACCGGAGCACTGACATGTTGCGGTGCGGCGAGAACGTCAGCCATGGTCGATCCGTGTGGCTCCGGTCGTCAGCGATGCAAAAGAGGACGCGTTGCCGGCAAACCGCCGATGCTGCCTAAACAGAGGCGCGCGACACAACGCCACACTATCGGATTGCGGTTCATTGTCCATGAACGCCCGCGCATGGCACCTGCGCGGGATGGCCGGCGGCCGGGGGCGGCTTCCCTCCGCGGATGACGTGTGGGGCGGAGACGCAGGGAGCAGCTCCACCACCGGTGTTGTCCCTGCGAACGCAGGGACCCATAACCACCGGCGGACGTTTGTCGCGCGACTCGTGCAACGCGCAGCCTGCCCCAAGGTCAGATCACGCGGTATGGGTCCCGGGCGGCGCCCGCCGACGCTTCGCGTCAGCGGGCTTGCCCGGGACGACAGCGGAGTGTGACGCGCGCCGCCGGTGGCTGTCGAAAGGCGAGCGGGTGGCGGTCGGCCTCCTACGGCACCACCGGCCCGCCGGCCTTCTTCCAAGCATCCAGCCCGCCTTCGATATGCGCCGTATTCGCCAGCCCCGCCGCCTGCGCCGTTTGCACGGCCATCGCCGAGCGCTCGCCATAGGCGCAGAAGAACACGATGCGGCGGCCGGTGGCGGCGGCGACCTCGCGCAGCATGCCGCCCGGCTTGAGATTGTCGGCGATCGCAGGATAGGGCGCGTGCAGCGCGCCGGACAGCGTGCCGTGCTTGGCACGCTCGGCGGCCTCGCGCAAATCGACCAGCAGCACGTCGGGTCGTCCCAGGCACTCGATCGCCTCGCGGGCCGACAGCGACAGGCCCCGCTTCGCCAACTCCTCCTGATGCAGCCCGACGCGCATGTTGGCGGGCACCGCGACATCCATCATCTTCGGATTCGGCAGCTTCAGATTCGCCATCAGCGCGACGTAGTCGTCGACCGACTTGACCTGCAGGCGCGGATTGTAGCGGCGCTCCTCGCCGATGGTGGAGACGGTGTCGCCCTTGTAGTCGTGTGCGGGGTAGACCAGCGTGTCGTCGGGCAGCCGCAGCAGCTTGTTGAAGATGGATTCGTACTGCTGCCGCGCATCGCCGTTCTGGAAATCGGTGCGACCGGTCCCTCGGATCAGCAGCGTGTCGCCGGTGAAGACGCGGTCGCCCATCGAGAAACTATAGGAATCGTCGGTGTGCCCGGGCGTGTACATCACGTCCAGGCTGATGCCCTCGATGGCGATCCGGTCGCCCTCGCTGACGCGCATCGCCACCACGTCGGCCTTGGTCTGCTCGCCCATGATGGTGACGCAATGGGTGCGGTCACGCAAGGCGCCAAGGCCGGTGACGTGATCCGCATGGAGGTGGGTGTCGACGGCCTTCACCAGCCGCAGGTCGAGCTCGCGCAAGAGCTGGCAGTAGCGCTCGACCTTCTCCAGCACGGGATCGATGATGACTGCCTCGCCGCCACTGCGGCTGGCGAGTATATAGCTGTAGGTGCCGGAGACGCTGTCGAACAATTGGCGGAAGATCATCGGCGCCTCCTTCCGATCTGGATCGTCGTGGCATTAGCACGATCGGGTTGATGTCACCAATGCGGCGAACGCTCGGCAGGTCGGATTGCATCGCGCAATCCGCGGTCACGATTGCGATGCAAACCCGGGATTGCCGTCGACGCCCGAGAGCGTGACCTTGTTCGTTCCGACCAGCACCAGCTGACCGTTGCGCAGGTGGTTTGCGACCACATCCCACACCGGTTTGCCGTCCTGTGCGTTCATCGAGGCCCAGCCGGCGACCTTGTAGCTCTTGCGGGCGTCCAGCGGACGGCCATCGTCGAGCGTGAGATCGGAGATGCGGCGGCCGATCGGCTCGGCGGGCGCGCAGCGGTAGGACAGCCCGCCGGTACGCACCATGTCGCCGCCCTGCTGCAGATAGGGATCGGCGTTGAACAGATTGTCGCAGACGTCCTCGAGCACGTCCTTGATCTCCGCGCCGGTCATCCGCTGCACATAGGTCTCGGGATAGGTGATGGCGGTCTGCGCCAGCACGTCCTCGAGCAGGATGGACTGGTTGGCGAGCAAGGTCGGACCCCAGCGGAATCCGGGCGACAGCGCGATCTCGGCGTCGAGCTCGCGGCGCAGCGCCGCGCAGATCAGGTCGTCGGTCGCGCCTTCGAAATTGCCGCGCCGGTACAGCAGCCGGTCCGATGTCGCGAGCTTTTCGCTCCAGGCCGCGACCTGCGGCTGCTGCGTCTGGTCGATCAGCGCCTGCATCGCCGAATCGGGCTTCAGCAGCTCCGAGTAGATGGGCAGCAGCCGGTAGCGCGCATCGGTGACGCGGCCCTTGCCGACCTCGAGATCGAGCACGGCGAGGAATTTGCCGTTGGAGCCGGCGTTGGTGACGAGCGTCGCGCCCTTGGCATTGCTGACCGCGACCGGTTGCGGAACCGCGTCATGGGTATGGCCGCCGAGGATGACGTCGATGCCGGTGACGCGGCTCGCCAGTTTGAGGTCGACATCCATGCCGTTATGCGACAGCAGGATCACGGCATCGACCTTGTCGGCGCCGCGCAGGCCATCGACCAGCTTCTGCAGCTCCTCCTCGCGGATGCCGAACGTCCAGTCCGGCGTGAAGCGGCGCGGATGCGCGATCGGCACGTAGGGGAAGGCCTGGCCGATCACGGCGATGCGCGCGCCGCCGATCTCCTTGATGGTGGCCGGCTTGAACACGCGGCCGGAGCCGGGGTCGAACGCCTTGGCGTCGTTGAACGCGGCCTCCTCGGTCAGGAACACGTTCTGCGCCAGGAACTCGCCCTTGAAGCGGGCGAGGTTGGCGCGCAGCGCCTCCTCGCCGTAGGTGAACTCCCAATGCCCGGTCATGGCGTCGATGCCGAGCAGGTTGGCGGCGCTCACCATGTCAGCGCCGCGCATCGCATTGGCGAGTCCGGTGCCCTGCCAGAGGTCGCCGCCATCGAGCAGCACCGAGCGATGGTCGCCGGCATCGGCGCGCAGCTTGTCGACCAGGGTCTTCAGATGCGCGAAGCCACCCATCCGGCCGAAGCGGACGGCGTACTTCTCGAACTCGAACGAGGTGAACGCGTAGGCCTCGGCGCTGTCGGGCCGGATGCCGTAGCGCTCGAGGAAGGCGCGCTCGACCAGATGCGGCGGCCGTCCCCACATCTCGCCAATGCCGAGATTGACGCTGGGCTCGCGGAACAACAGCGGACGCAATTGCGCATGCGTGTCCGTGATGTGCAGGATGCGGGCGTTGCCGAACTTCTCGATATCGTAGAGGCTGACGGTGTCGGCGGCGCGGGCGCTGCGCAGCAACGCCGGCGCGGCAAGTGCGGCGGCAACTGATGCCTTCAAAAAGTCCCGGCGCCGAATCATGGCTCGCGTCCTAGATCATGATGCGATTCCACGGAATCGCATCATGATCCATCCCTTTGTTTGAGCATGATCTCCGCGCAAACGTCTTCGGCGTTTGTCGCGAGGCAAAACCGGCTGCCACTTTTCCGGATCATGCTCTAGCGGATCTCCATGTCCTTCCAGCGCTGCTTCTCGCTGGTGGCCTGGACGATCGAGGCCTTGGCGAGCGCCTCGGCCTCCTGCGCCGACTTCAGCGCAGAATCGAAATTGCCGGAATCGGCTGACTTCTTCGCGGCATTGAGTGCGGCCTGGGTCACGGTCCATTGGTTGCGCAGATGTCCGGCTTCCTTGTTGGCGCTCTCGGCCGCCGCGACCGCCGCGAGATAGTCGGCTTCCGACGCGGCCCGCGCGGAGCCGGCGCCGACCGCTGATACCATCATGGCGAACACGATCTTTTTCATGACGCTTGCTGTCGTGAGGTTTGTCATGGCCGCGCTCCCGGTCCTGAAACCGGCAGGCCGTTCGACACGTAGGACAGATAATATTCGAGGTTGCGGTATTCGTCCGATTGCGGCTCCAGCGGCACAGCGCGTGTCTGGCTGTTGCAGGTGACGAAGCGCCGGCTGATCGTGCCCATGCCGCTCCATTCCGAGCGGTAGATCGGCATCGCGTTGAGGATGCCGAGCGCCGGCGCCAGGATCTCGGCGCGGATGCGCTCGCCCGGGCTCTGCACATGGCAGCTCGCGCAGGAGAAGTTCAACTGGCCGCGGCGGGTGTAGAAATATTCCTTGCCCTTCTCGAACGCCTCCAGCGCGCGCGGGTCGTCGGGGATATTGATGTCGAAGCGCTTGCCGCGCGACGTGTACGCCATGTAGGCGGTCAGCGATGCCATCTCGTCCTTGACGTAGGAGTAGGGCTGCTCGCCATTGGCCTCGCGGCAGCGGTTCAGCGCCAGCTCGAGGGTGATGACCTTGCCTTCCTTGTCGTCGAAATAGGGATAATTCTGGCGGATGCCGATGCCGCCGTTCGGGAAGCAGTCGGCATAGGTCTTGCCGTTCTTGAACGGCTTTGCGAACATCTCCTTGCCGGCATCGAGCGCGAACTCGTAAGGAGGAAACTGCTCCTTCTCCTCCCACTGCTTGCGCATGTCGGCGTTCATCGAATAGGGCCCGTTGACGAAATCGTCGAACGCCACCTTCGGGAATTTCTTGACGAAGTAATCCTGGAACGCCTTGGCGTCGGCGGCCGGGTTCGGCTTGTCCGCGGCCGCAGCGCTACAGGCGCCGAGAGCGAGCGCGGCCGCGACGGTCAGCGCGAGACGCGGCGCGCTCATTGGATCGTCGCCGTCAGGCTGTCGGTCGCGCCCTTGCTGTCGACCCAGCTCACCTTGAGCTCGTCGCCCTTGGCCGCGCCCTTGAAGGCGAACTTGACGTAGGGGTCCTTGGACACCGCGGTGCCCCAATCGGCCAGGAACACCGTCTTGTCCTTGTGCACGAAGGTGACCTGCTGGATGTAGTGCGCCGGGATCAGCTCGCCCTTGGCGTCCTTGACCAGGCCCGTATCCATCGGGTGCTGGATCAGGGTCTGGACCTCGGCGATGTCGCCATTCAGGACGGCGCGGACGCGGATGCTCGATGCCATGATGATCTCCTGACCTTAGCCGCCGCAGCCGCCGACGGTGACCTTGACCTCCTTGGTCGCGCTGTAGAGCTTGCCGCCGGATTCGACGAGCGCGATCACGTTGGAGGTCTTGGCCATCTTGAGCCGGTTCGCCACCGCGGGCACGGTGCCCTCGGGGATGTGATACGACGCCGCCAGCGCGAACGGAT
This sequence comes from Bradyrhizobium oligotrophicum, assembly GCA_050641875.1. Taxonomy (GTDB): domain Bacteria; phylum Pseudomonadota; class Alphaproteobacteria; order Rhizobiales; family Xanthobacteraceae; genus Bradyrhizobium; species Bradyrhizobium oligotrophicum_B. The sequence goes on along the minus strand of CP192619.1, from coordinate 1,712,533 downwards.
TCTCGCTGACGATGAAGGCGATCGAGGTCACGTTCGGCAGCGACGTCGTCACCGCGATCGGCACCACGCCGCCGTTCTCGGCGATCTCCGGCGCGTCCAGCTTGATCTTGTCGGAGGCCTCGTGGTCGCGGCCGTACAGTGCCTTGACCGCGTCGCCCGCATTCTTCTGCTTGAAGGCGTCTTCCGGATATTTGTTGTCGTTGGTCGCGGCAAGAGCGGGCGCGGCGTGCAGCACGGCGTTGCCGAGGCCGATCAGCGCGACGAGGCCGGCGCCCTTCAGGAACAGGCGGCGGTGGGCCAACGGGCCGAACGAGGCAGTCATGGCGGTCTCCAAACGGAATCAGAGGGTCTGCAGGAAGTCGACGATGGCGCTGATTTCCTGCTCGGTCAGGATGCGGTTGCGGCCGAACGGCGGCATCACCGTCAGCGGATTGCGCCTGGTCTCGTCGTTGAGAATCGCGACCAGCTCGGCGCGGTCATATCTCGCCTTGAGGTTCTCCAGCTTCGGGCCGATCGAGCCCGGCAGGTCGCCGCCCTTGATCTCGTGGCAGGTCAGGCAGTTGCCCTTGCCGCGGTCGAAGGCGAGCTTCTGGCCGTCGACGGCACCGGACTGGGCGTGAGCGGCCATGGACATGGCGAGCGAGAGCCCCATCGCCAGGGCGGTACGCAGGACAGGTGTGATCAAGGTGGAGTTCCGACGTCTCGGTGATCTCGGCAATATAGGCGCTGCAAAGCATAAAGACCATCGGCTGACAATGCAGCTATGGTGGCCGCCGCAACGCGGTTAACGAGGGCCGTTCATGGGGCGGCCGGGAGAATGGGCATGGCGGAGTATGTCGTGGAGTTCGGTCGGGACGGCCGGCCGGTGGAACCGGACGGACGGCTGGACGCGGCCGCGTTCCACCGCAACCATCAGGCGATCTGGGCGGTGCTGGAACGCCTGCTCGCGGGCAAGACCGGCGACGTGCTGGAGGCCGGCAGTGGCACCGGCCAGCATGTCGTGCATTTCGCCTCCCAGCGCCCGGACCTGACGTGGTGGCCGAGCGATCTCAACGCGAACCACCTGGCCAGCATCGCGGCGTGGCGTCGGCATGCCGGGCTGTCCAGCATCCGCGACGCCCAGCGCATCGACCTGTCAGATCCCGGCTGGCCGGCGGCGTTCCGTGCCGCGGGCGGGCCTTCGCAGCTCGCCGCGATCTTCTGCGCCAATGTGATTCACATCGCCCCATGGGCGGTGGCGGAGGGATTGTTCGCCGGTGCCGGGCAGGCGCTGTCGGCGGACGGCGTGCTGGTGCTCTACGGCCCGTTCAAGCGCGACGGCAAGCACACCGCAGTCAGCAATGCCGTGTTCGACACCTCCCTGCGCGAGCGCAATCCGGACTGGGGCGTGCGCGACATCACCGACCTCGATGCGCTCGCCGCGCGCCATGGGCTTGCCTTGCGCGAGACGGTGGAGATGCCGGCCAACAACATGATCCTGGTGTTCGCGCGGGGGTCTTGACGCACTCGCCGTCATTGCGAGGAGCCAACGGGGCCGCGCATTGCGCGGACCCGTTGGCTCCTCGCAATGACGGTGGAGAGGGCGGCTCACGCCATCGCCAACCCGACATGCCGCGCCAGAAACCGCGTGCCCAGCGTGATGAAGCTGGCGCGCTCGCGATTGTCGGTGCCGTAGCCATGACCGCCGGCGGCAGGTTCGTAGAACCAGGCGTCGTAGCCCATGGCCTGCAGCTTGGCGGTCATCTTGCGGGCGTGGCCGGGATGGACGCGGTCGTCGCGCCGCGTGGTCGCGATCAGGATCGGCGGATAGGACTGCCCGGGTATGGCGGTGTGATAGGCCGAATAGGTCTGCAGCCAGCTCCAATCCTGGTCGCTGTCGGGATCGCCATATTCGGCGATCCAACTCGCGCCGGCGAGCAGCTTGGTGTAGCGGCGCATGTCGATCAGCGGGATGGTGCAGAACAATGCGCCGAAGCGCTCGGGATAGCGCACCAGCATGTTGGTGATCAGGATGCCGCCATTGGAGCCGCCTTGCGCCGCGATGCGCTTCGGCACCGTGACGCCGCGGCGGACGAGATCGGCGGCGACAGCGGCGAAATCGTCATGCGCGAGCCGCTTGCCGGCATAGCGGCCGGCGTCATGCCAGGCGGTGCCGAATTCGCCGCCGCCGCGGATGTTGGCCTCGACCAGCGTGCCGCCGCGCTCCAGCCACAGCTTGCCCAATGCCGCATTGTAGGCCGGACGGAGCGTGTGACCGAAGCCACCATAGGCGCTCATGTGCACCGGCGCGTCGCCGGTCAGCTCAGCTGGTCCGGTCTGGGTGTAGGGAATACGTTCGCCATCCACCGAGATCGCCTCGTGCCGTGTGACGACGTGCCCCTCGGCGCTGAAGGTGCGAGGCGCCTGCTTCAGCACGATCGGCGCGGCCAAGCCCTCGATCAGTTGCAGCGACGGTGGCGTCAGCGGATCCTGGATGCTGGCGAGCAGGTCGCCATTGCTTTCCGCCTCGTCGGTGTCGAGACGCCAGACATCCACGGTGGCGATCTCCGGCAGGCCGGGAAGCCGCTCGCAGCTCCAAGCCTCCTGCGACGGCGTCCACACCTCGAACCTGGCCCTGAGTTCGTCGAGGATCGACAGCACCAGCCGGTCACCGGCCCAGGACAGGCCCTGCAGCGCGCGTCGCGGCGCCGGCTCGAACACGCGGGTGAAATCGCGGCGTCCGGCGAGAAATGCCGACAGCCGGAGGCCGAGCACCACATCCGCAGGATGGGTGACCTCGCCGACGGTCCAGGGCTGGCGCAGCTTGATAGCCATCCAGTCGCCATGCGCCGACATCCAGCAGTCGGTCGGCAGGTCGAGCCTGGTCTGCGCGCCGCCGCCGTCGCCAAGCCAGAGATGCTGGTTGAAGAAGTCGATGCCCTCGGCGAACCACACCCGCGCCGGTACGACGCTGCGATCGACGCCGACATGCACCCATGTCGACTGGCTGCCTTCGGCGGCGAAGATCACTTCTGCCTGCTCGACCGGCTGGCCGCGCCGCCAGCGCCGCACCGTCCGTGCGTAACCCGACGGCGTCGCCATGCCCGCGCCGAACGCGCTCGCCAGCAGCAGCGTGTCGGCATCGAGCCAGGCGGCGCCGCCCTTGGCCTCCGAGAGCGTGAAGCCGCCCGTGACGAAGCGCTTCGTCGCGAGGTCGAACTCGCGCAGCACCACGGCGTCGCTGCCGCCGCGCGACAGGCTCAGGATGGCGCGCTCATGCGCCGGCGGCAGGCTCGAGACCCCGTTCAGCGCCCAGTCTTCGCCTTCGTCGGCGGCGAGCCGGTCGAGGTCGAGCAGGTCATCCCACTGCGGTTGTGCCTTGCGGAACTCCGTCAGCGTCGTGCGCCGCCACACGCCGCGCGGATGCGCCGCGTCCTTCCATTGATTGTAGAGCAGCCCGCCGCGGCGGCTCACGAACGGGATGTTGTCCGGCCGATCGAGGATGGCGGCCAGCGCGTCGCGGTCGCGTTCGAAGGCCGCATCACCGAACGCGGCGAGCGTGCGCTGGTTCTGCGCCGCGACGAAGGCGAGCGCGCGCTCGCCGTCGATCTCCTCGAGCCACAGATACGGATCGTCATCGGGCGCCGCGATGGTCGGACGATCGTCGATTGACATGGCTCAAACTCCGCGGGCGCCGTTGACGCGAGAATACCGCCGGCTTGATTAGCCGGGCCGGTCGGGAGTGTCGAATCACGCTCCGTGGCGCGTTCGCTGCCGCATGGCTTGTCTCCGTTCGCGCCCGTTGCCTCGGGCGCGCGCTTCCCGCAATAGTGCGGCCGAACCAGCAAGGCGAGAGCGTGCGTGCCACGCTCCGGATATTTGAGATGATCGATCTGACCGTGAGCGAAGACACCTCCGATGATGCCCGCGCTCGCCGCAACGTGGCGCGGCTCGCCGCCGCCCAGGCGCTGACCGGCGCCAATTCGGCCGTGATCTTCGCCACCGGCGCGATCGTCGGTGTCACCATTGCCCCGAACATCGGGCTCGCGACGGTGCCGATCTCGATGTACGTCGTCGGCCTCGCCGCCGGCACCCTGCCGACCGGTGCGATCTCGCGCCGTTACGGCCGCCGGGCGGCCTTCCTGATCGGTACCGGCTGCGGCGCCGTCACCGGCGTGCTCGGCTGCCTCGCCATCCTGCGCGGCTCGTTCGCACTGTTCTGCCTGGCGACCTTCCTCGGCGGCCTCTATGGCGCCGTCGCGCAATCCTATCGCTTCGCGGCGGCCGATGGCGCCAGCGCGGCGTTCCGGCCCAAGGCGGTGTCGTGGGTGATGGCGGGCGGCATCTTCGCCGGTCTGCTCGGTCCACAGCTCGTGCAATGGACCATGGATGTCTGGCAGCCCTATCTGTTCGCGTTCAGCTATCTGATCCAGGCGGCTGTCGCGCTGGTCGCGATGGGGATCGTCGCCGGCGTCGATCTGCCGAAGCCTGAAGCTGCCGATCTCCATGGCGGCCGGCCCCTCTCGGAGATCGTACGCCAGCCGCGCTTCATCGCAGCCGCCCTGTGCGGCAGCATCGCCTATCCGGTGATGAACCTGGTGATGACCTCGGCGCCGCTGGCGATGCAGATGTGCGGGCTGACGGTGTCGGATTCCAATTTCGGCCTGCAGTGGCACATCGTCGCGATGTACGGCCCGAGCTTCTTCACGGGATCGCTGATCGCCCGTTTCGGTGCGCCGACCATCGTCGCGCTGGGCCTGGCGCTCGAAGCGGTCGCGGCCGTCATCGGCCTGTCGGGCCTGACCGCGATGCACTTCTGGGCCACCCTGGTCATGCTCGGCGTCGGCTGGAATTTCGGCTTCGTCGGCGCTTCCGCCCTGGTGCTGGAGACGCATACATCCGCTGAGCGCAACAAGGTGCAGGCGTTCAACGATTTCCTGATCTTCGGCCTGATGGCGCTGGGCTCGTTCTCCTCAGGCCAGTTGCTCGCCAATTTCGGCTGGTCGGCAGTCAACTTGGTGGTGTTTCCGCCGGTGCTGCTGGGCTTGTGCGTACTTGCGCTGGTGTGGTCATCGAAGCGGCGGGTTGCGGCTGCGGAGCGGGGATAGAAGCCGCGAGCTCAGTGTGCTCCCCTCCCCTTGCGGGGAGGGGTCGGGGGTGGGGGTCCACGAACCGTGCTCTCTCGATAGACAAAGAGTGGAAGCTGCAATTGGTGGCGGCGCCTCCAGACGGAACGCCTCTCTTCCCTACAGTTAGGGAGCAAACTCACTGAGTTCAGCGCCCGGAGACCCCCACCCCCGACCCCTCCCCGCAAGGGGAGGGAGCGCACCGGCATCGTCGCGATAGCAGTGGCTGACCGACGCTGACTACTTCAACTCCGCCACCTCGCCCTCCGGCAAATCGAACTCGAACGCGTTGAGCGTCATCGAGACCATCGTGTAGTAGCCGCACAGGCCGATGATCTCGACCACGCCGCGCTCGCCGAGCAGCGCGATCGCGTCCTTGTAGAGCGCGTCGGTCAGTCCATGGCCCTCATGCAGCGACTTGGCGACGTCGTAGATCATCTTCGCCTTGGGATCGGAAAACTCCGGTGTGCGGCGGTCGCGGATGGCGTCGATGATCCTGATGTCCAATCCGCCGGCCAGCGCCAGCCGCTTGTGTGCGTACCATTCGTAATGTGCGGTCCAGTGCCGCGCCGTCACCAGGATCGCGACCTCCGATAATGCTGCGGGAAACACCGTGTCGTAGCGCAGGAAGGCGCCGAGCCGTGTCGCATGGCGCGCCATCTCCGGGCTGTTGAGCCAAGCCATCATCGGCGGCGGCGGCGCGCCGCGCTTGCTGGCGATCGACTCGTCATAGGTCTGGCGCTGGTCGGCGCTCATTTCGCCAGGCGAAAGAAGTTTCAGGCGCATGTTCGTTTCCTCGCATTTCACGCGGCGGCATCATGACCATAGATCGCTGCGCAAGGCGAGGGCGCAGCCCTTTGCGGCGATATCGATGTTGAATTCCGGGAGGCGCTGAGGTTAGGTCTCCCCAACGACAGCGATCATGGAAACGCGCGAGGACCAGACATGGCCGATCTCGACACATTCCGCCGCGAAACGCGAGCCTGGCTGGAGGCCAATTGTCCGCCGGAGATGCGCCGGCCGATGACCTCCGAGGAGGATACGTTCTGGGGCGGCCGCAACGCAAAATTCTCTTCCGAGCCGCAGCGCGTCTGGTTCGAACGCATGCGCGACAAGGGCTGGACCGTGCCGCACTGGCCCAGGGAATATGGCGGCGGCGGTCTCGACGGCGAGGAGGCCAAGATCGTGCGTCAGGAGATGGCGGCGATCGGGGCGCGGGCGCCGATCACCTCGTTCGGCATCTCGATGCTCGGGCCGGCGCTGCTGAAATACGGCACCGACGACCAGAAGCGCGAGCATCTGCCGAAGATCACCGCCGGCCTCATCCGCTGGTGCCAGGGCTATTCCGAGCCGAACGCCGGCTCCGACCTTGCCTCCTTGCAGACCCGCGCCGAGAGCGATGGCGACGACTACATCATCAACGGCCAGAAGATCTGGACCTCCTACGCCAACTACGCGGATTGGATCTTCTGTCTGGTGCGGACCGATCCCGCGGCGAAGAAGCATGACGGCATCAGCTTCATTCTGTTCGACATGACATCGAAGGGCGTCTCGACCAAGCCGATCCTCCTGATCTCCGGCCGCTCGCCGTTCTGCGAGACCTTCTTCGACAATGTCCGCGTGCCCAAGGCCAATGTCGTGGGCCAGGTCAATCGCGGCTGGGACGTGGCGAAGTACCTGCTGCAACACGAGCGCGCAATGATCTCCGGCATGGGCGAGCGCGGCGGCAGCCGGCCGCTCGGCCAGGTCGCGGCCGACTCCGTCGGCAGCGACGGGCAGGGCCGTCTCGACGATGCGCTGCTGCGCGCCGAGATCGCGACCTTCGACGTCGACGAGGCCGCGCTCGCGGCCGCCGCCGAGCGCATGGTTGATCTCGCCAAGGCGGGGCAGGGCCATCCGGCGTTCTCGTCGGCGATGAAGTATTACGGCACCGAACTCAACAAGCGCCGGTATGAGCTGTTGATGGCGGCCGGCGGCATTGACGCGCTCGAATGGGAGAGCGAACGCTCCCATGAAGGAGCGCGTCCCCGTGCATGGTTGCGCACCAAGGCCAACTCGATCGAAGGCGGCACCTCCGAGGTCATGCTCGGCATCGTCGCCAAGCGCATCCTCGATCTGCCGGGGGCGTGAACCGGCCTCCTCATCCCGAGGAGTGCGCCCCTTGGCGCGCGTCTCGAAGGATGAGACCCCGATGTCGGCCTCATGGTTCGAGACGGCGCAAGGGCGCCTCCTCACCATGAGGGTTGAGAGCGAACCGGTCAGACGCAGTTTTCAAGGAATTCGTGCCATGCCTCTCCTCCTCACCGAAGAACAATCGATGCTGCGCGACAGCGCGCGCGGGCTGATCAACGATCACGCGCCGGTCGCGCATTTGCGCAAGCTGCGCGACAGCCGCGACGAGACAGGGTTCTCCCGCGAGCTCTGGGCCACCTTCGCCGAGATGGGCTTTGCCGGCCTGCTGGTGCCAGAAGAACACGGCGGCTCCGGTCTTGGTGCGGTCGAGGCCGGCGTCGTGATGGAGGAGATCGGCCGCACCTTGATGCCGTCGCCGTTTTTCGCGACCTCAGTGCTGTCGGCCTCCGCGCTGACCCGCGCCGGGTCCGCGACACAGAAATCAGAGTATCTGCCGAAGATCGCCAGCGGCGCGCTGCTCGCCGCGCTGGCGCTCGATGAAGGTGCCAAGCACCGCCCCTCGCACACCGCGATGCAAGCCGTGCGCTCCGGCAACGGCTTCAAGCTCAGCGGCGCCAAGGCGATGGTGGTCGACGGCCACGTCGCCGATCTCCTGCTCGTCGTCGCCCGCAGCGCGGGGGCGCCAGGTGAGCGCGATGGTCTCACGCTGTTTCTGGTCGATCCCAAGGCCAAGGGCGTTGCGATCGAGCGCACCATCATGGTCGACGCGCACAACGCCGCGCGGATCGGCTTCGACAATGTCGAGGTCACGGCGGATCATGTGCTGGGCGAGGTCGATGGCGGTGCCGCCGTGCTGAGCGGAGTGCTCGATCTCGGCCGCGGTGCCGTGGCCTCCGAGATGGTCGGCTTGAGCGAGGAGGTGTTCGGCCGCACCGTTGCCTATCTCAAGGAGCGCAAGCAGTTCGGCAAGGCGATCGGCGAATTCCAGGCGCTGCAGCACCGCGCCGCGCAGCTCTACATCGAGATCGAGATCACGCGCGCCGCCGTGCTCAAGGCGCTGCAGGCGCTCGACGCCGATCCCACGGGTGCCACTGCGGCCACCGCCGTTGCGAAGGCCCGCGCCGGCACCACCGCCACCCGCGCCGTGCAGGAGGGCGTGCAGATGCATGGCGGCATGGGCATGACCGACCAGTTCGACATCGGCTTCTTCATGAAGCGTGCGCGGGTCTGCGAGGAATTGCTCGGTGATGCGAACTACCACGCTGCGCAACTGGCGCAGCTCAGAGGGTATTGATCGTCAGGGGCAGCGTTTAGGCCGCGATGTATCGCCGGCCTCGACTGTCATCGTCCGCGAAGGCGGACGATCCAGTACGCCGAGGCGCTTGTGAGGAACCAGAGAAGCTGGGGCGTACTGGGTACCCCGCTTTCGCGGGGTACGACGAGTCTTTTGTCGATCGCGGCACAGGAGATCGCGACAAGGAGCGCGCCGTCATCGACGACGCGCTCCCGTCGCATCAATGATGCATCGGCGCCTTCGCCGGCGGCAGCAGCACCTTGTCGATGACGTGAATGACGCCGTTCGAGGCCATGATGTCGGCCTGCACCACATGCGCATCGTTGACCTGCACGCCGAGCATGGTTCCGTCGACGTTGACCTTCTGGCCCTGCGCGGTCTTGACGCTGAGCTTCTTGCCGGCGACGTCGCCCGCCTTCACGGCGCCAGGAATGACGTGATACTTCAGGATCGCAGCCAGCTTGCTCTTGTTCTTCGGCTTTAACAGGTCCTCAACCGTGCCCGGCGGCAGCGCCGCGAACGCCGCGTCCGTCGGCGCGAACACGGTGAAGGGCCCCTTGCTCTTCAGCACCGGCACGACGCCCGCGGCCTTGGCTGCAGCGACCAGCGTCTTGAACTGGCCGGCGCCGACGGCGGTGTCGACGATATCGGCAGCGCGTGCCGCCGTTGCTGACATGGAGAGTGCGCCCAGCATCAACGCGCCGGCCACGAACGAACGAAATCCCAGCGTCATTCGAGTTTTTCCCTATGAACTGAACTGATGAGTTGGCTGATACGCAAAATGGATTTGCGGCACTTGTTAGCGCCGTCGTCCAGGTCGCATCACCCTGACCGGATTGGTCGAGTTCGTTACGATCGCTGCGCGCGGATGGATGTTCGGATGTGTTCACGAACTCGTGATCCTGCGCGTCGCCGCGGTATATGGCGGCGCGCGACGCGGATGAATCCACTGAACTAATTGCCCGATCGGCACCGGCGAACTGCCCGTCGTGCCAATTTGTCGCAACCCGACGGGCGTTGTGTCGTCGGGCAAATCACCGGCACATTCCCCGCCGTCTCGGCCCGCAAGAGGGGCGCTTCGCGATCGTCACGAAACGGGGGCCGGTGATGCGATGGACGCGTCGGGTCGCAGCGTGAGTGATCGCGCCGACGAACGATTGCGATGCGGACGTGAAAGCGCGTGGTCCTGGCGCCCCGATGCTGGCGTCAAGTCGACGGGGGATGATCCCGAGCGACGACGGTGGCTAACAAGCCGGACACCGAGGAGATCGCGCCATAAGCGTTAACACCATCGTGCAGGGAAGGCCGGGCTGTCCCGGCTGAGCCTGTGGTTCTGCCGCCTGCATTTTTTTCAGCAGGCGGACCGCAGGTGCCAGCCGGCACCTGGCCTTCCCTGCGCCCTCGATTTTCGGAGGGTGGAGAATTTGGCAAAGCTCGGACGCGGGGAGGCGTCGCGAGAAGGACACATCATGCTCCGTCGCTGCGAGCGAAGCAATCCAGAGTCTCGCCAACAATTCTGGATCGCTTCGTCGCGTTGCTCCTCGCGATGACGGCAGAGGTGTGCAGAGAGCCCTACCTGATCGGCGGCGCGTACTGGACGCCGCCGGCGTTCCAGAGCTGGTTCATGCCGCGCGGAATCTTCAGCTTGGACTCGCTGCCGACGTTGCGCTCATAGACCTCGCCGTAATTGCCGACGTGACGGATCACGCGCGCGGCCCAGTCCTTGGTCAGGCCGAGGTCCTCGCCGTAGGTGCCCTCGTTGCCGACCAGCCGCATCACATCCGGCTTCTTCGACTTCAGCGCCTCGTCGATGTTCTTGGAGGTGACGCCGAGCTCCTCGGCGTTGATCATCGCGTACAGCGTCCACTTCACGATCATCATCCAGTCGTCGTCGCGCTGGCGGACCACGGGCGCGAGCGGCTCCTTGGAGATCAGGTCGGGCAGGATGTCGTGATCGCCGGGCTTCGACAGCGTCAGGCGCAGCGCGTAGAGCTGCGAGACGTCGGCGGTGAAGGTGTCGCACTTGCCGCTGTCATACGCCTTGAGGACGTCGTCGAGCTTGGCGAACTTCACCTCCTCGTACTTCATGTTGTTGGTGCGGAAATAGTCGCCGAGGTTGAGCGCGTTGGTGGTGGAATCCTGCACGCAGACCTTGCTGCCGTTGAGGTCGAGCGCCGTTTCCAGCTTGCGCGACCGCGGCACCATGAAGCCCTGGCCGTCGTAATAGGCGACCGCCGGGAAATACAGATCGTAGTTCTGCTCGCGCGCCATCGACCAGGTGGTGTTGCGCGAGAGGATATCGACCTTGCGGCTCTGCAGCTCCTTGAAGCGCTCACTGGCGTCGAGCGGAACGAACTTCGCCTTCTTCGGATCATCGAAGATCGCGGCGGCCACCGCGCGGCAGAAGTCGACGTCGAAGCCGCTCCAATTGCCCTTGTCGTCGGGAATCGAGAAGCCGGGCAGGCCGGCGTTGACGCCGCACAGCACCTCGCCGCGGCGGATGGTCCGCTTCAGCGTGCGAGTGTCGTACATCTCATAGGTGACGGCGAGCGCCGCGACGAGGACGGCGACGGCGAGCCCGATCAGCAGGCCGCCTCGGAAAGTGCGCATGGTCAATCTCTTTCGAAAAATGTCAGGACAAAGCGATGTCTGAATGTCCGGCGGCGGGCGCCGCCGTCACAGTTCCGGCTTCTGTCGCACCACGACCTTGGTGCCGACCGGCACGCGGTCGAACAGGTCGGCGACATCGGCATTCACCAGTCGGAAGCAGCCGGAGGAAATCTTGCTGCCGATGGTCCAGGGCTGGTTGGTGCCGTGGATGCGGTACACGGTGGTGCCCAGATACATCGCGCGCGCGCCCAGGGGGTTGCCGGGGCCGCCGGCCATGAAGCGCGGCAGATAGGGCTGGCGCTGGATCATCTCCGGCGGCGGCGTCCAGTCCGGCCACTCGGCTTTCTTGGTGATCGACAGCAGCCCCTGCCACTGGAAGCCGTCACGGCCGACGCCGATGCCGTAGCGGATGGCGCGGCCGCCCGGCTGCACCAGATAGAGGTGGCGTTCGGCGGTGGACACGATGATGGTGCCCGGCGGCTCGGTGGTGCGGAAATAAACCACCTGCTTGCGCCATTCGGGATCGAGTTCGTAGCCGTCATCGGCGACGAGGCCGGGCTGATCGCCGGGATCCTCGGATTGGGCGAAACTGTGCGATGTGGACAGCGCCAGCGCGATGATGGCGCTGGCGGCACACAGCAGGCGACGGAAACTCGGCATTCAAAGCTCTCCTCAACGGACCCCTGCGAAGCTCGCCCGATCAAATCCACCCGCCAAATTTCAGGGGCATATTCGCCGCAAAGTCAAGGTGAGTGCGGGGCGCCCGCTGTCATCCAAGCTTCATCCAGAGCCGCAGCAGGAAGGCGACCGTGGCGACGGCCGCCACGCCGGCGAGCCACAGCACGACGAACCAGGCGAGGCGCTTCGCGAGCGGGGCAAGCTGCTCGGAGGGCATCAATGATAGCCGCTGTCGTGCCCGACCTTGCCGCGAAACACCCAATAGGCCCAGCCGGTGTAGCCGAGAATCAGCGGCACCAGCACGAGCACGCCCGGCAGCATGATCAGTTGGCTGCGCTCCGGCGCCGCCGCCTGCCAGATCGTGATGCTCTGCGGTACGATATAGGGGTACATGCTGATGCCGAGGCCGGCATAGGACAGCAAGAACAGCGCCAGCGCGAGGAAGAACGGCCAGCCGTCGGTCTTCTGGGCGAGGTTCTTCATCAGCAGCACGGTGACGCCGATGACGGCGAGCGGCACCGGCGCGGTCAGGATCACGGCCGGCCAGGTGAACCAGCGCTGCGCATATTGAATGGTGAGCAGCGGCGTCGCCAGGCTGACCGCGGCGATCGCGAGCAGCATTGCGAACAAGAGATACCAGCTGATGCGGTAGGCCTTGTCGCGCAGATCGCCCTCGGTCTTGAGGATCAGCCAGGTGGCGCCGAGCAGCGCGTAGCCGACCACGAGCGAGACGCCGGTGAGGATGCTGAATGGCGTCAGCCAGTCCCACCAGCCGCCGGCATAGTGTCGGCCCTCGACATGCACGCCCTGCAGGATGGCGCCGAGCGCGATGCCCTGTGCCAGCGCCGCGACCCAGGAGCCGCCGGTAAAGGCGAGGTCCCACAGATTGCGCTGGGCGCGGGTGCGCCAGCGGAATTCGAAGGCGACACCGCGGAAGATCAGCCCGACCAGCATCGCGATCAGCGGCGCATACAGCGCGGGCATCAGGATCGAATAGGCCAGCGGGAAGGCGGCCATCAGGCCGCCGCCGCCGAGCACCAGCCAGGTCTCGTTGCCGTCCCAGACCGGCGCCACCGTGTTGGTGATGACGTCGCGGTCCTGCCTGCCCGGGAACAGCGGGAAGAGGATGCCGAGGCCGAGATCGAAGCCGTCCATCACGACGTAGATGAAGACGGCGAGCGCGATGATGAACGCCCAGAGGGCCGCGAGGTCGACGGCAACGCTCATGATCCGACGGCTCCCTGCACGACGCCCGCGGCCGGTGTGATGCCGGCCGTGCGGACCGGCTGCTCGCTGCTCGGGCCCGGCTCACCGGGATGCGGCGGCTCGGCCATCAGGCGCAGGATGTACAGCACGCCGGCGGCGAAGATGATGAAATACACGATGATGAAGGCGAGCAGCGAGGCACCCACGGCCGGGGCGGCGAGCGGCGACACGGAATCGGCGGTGCGCAGCAGCCCGTATACGGTGAACGGCTGGCGGCCAGTCTCGGTGGTGATCCAGCCGGCCATCACGGCGATGAATCCCGCCGGTCCCATCGCAATAGCGAAGCGGTGCAGGCCGCGATTGATGTACAGCCGGCCGCGCCAGCGCTCCCACAGGCTGAACAGGCCGAGCGCCAGCATCAGCAGGCCCAGGCCGACCATGATGCGGAACGACCAGAACGTGATCGGCACCGGCGGCCAGTCCTGCCGCGGCACGGTGTCGAGCCCGGCCATCGGCGCGTCGATCTGGTGTTTCAGGATCAGCGAGCCGAATTTGGGAATGCCGATCGCCCATTTCAGCTCGCCCTTGGCCTGGTCGGGCCAGCCGAACAGGTACAGTGGCGCGCCGTCCTTGTGGCTCTCGAAATGGCCCTCCATGGCCATGATCTTCACCGGCTGGTGCTCGAGCGTGTTGAGGCCATGCTGATCACCGACGAAGATCTGGATCGGCGCCACCAGCGCGGCCATCCACATCGCCATCGAGAACATCACGCGCGGGCCCGGCAGATGCGGATTGCGCAGCAGATGCCAGGCGCCGACTGCGCCGACTACCAGCGAGGTGGTCAGATAGGCCGCAAGCACCATGTGCACGAGGCGATAGGGGAACGACGGGTTGAAGATCACCTTGAGCCAGTCGACCGAGACGAACTGGCCGTCGGCGTTGACGGCGTAGCCGGCCGGCGTCTGCATCCAGGAGTTGGCCGAGAGGATCCAGAACGCGGAGATCAGCGTGCCCACGGCCACCATCAGGGTCGCCAGGAAATGCAGCTTCGGACCGACGCGCTTCAGGCCGAACAGCATGACGCCGAGAAAGCCGGCCTCGAGGAAGAACGCCGTCAGCACCTCATAGGCCATCAGCGGGCCGATCACCGGTCCGACCTTGTCGGAATAGACCGACCAGTTGGTGCCGAACTGGTAGGACATCACGATGCCGGAGACGACGCCCATGGCGAAGGTAATGGCGAAGATCTTGAGCCAGTAATTGAAGACGTTGAGATAGACGTCCCGCCCGGTCCACAGCCACAGCGCCTCGAGCACGGCGAGGTAGGACGCGAGCCCGATCGAGAAGGCGGGGAAGATGATGTGGAAGGTGACCGTGAAGGCGAACTGCGCGCGCGCCAGCTCAACCGCATCCAAACCGAACATCAGCACCGTCCGTCATTGCGGGGCGCTTGCACCCCTATCGCGCGGACAATTGCACCGGGACAAGGCGATATCAAATGGTCAAATCGCCCTACGCGGACCCCACAAAAGACGAAGACCCGGCGGGGGCATCCGCCGGGTCTTCGGAGCAACCTTGGAGGTGGAATTTGCTCGCTCAAAACCGGGATCAGCTGGGGGACTGAGGCCCGGTCGATGGGTAACGTTCTAGCGGTCGAAGTTTTCCGGGTGATTGCGCCGAATGTTTCAATTGTTTCGTTCGGCGATTTTCTCGATGTCGTCATGGGAACCCGCCGGGACACCGGTCCCGACGAGAATGAAGCGGGATCAGGCGGCGAGGCTATGCACGCCGGCGCCGCGCAGCAGTTCGGCGAGGTGCTTGCGGGCGTAGAACATGCGCGTCTTTACCGTGCTCTGCGGAATGCCGATGATCTGCCCGACCTCCTCCACCGATTTCTCGTGGTAGTAGATCAGGGTGATGATCTCGCGATGGGCCGGCGACAGCTTGGCGACGCAGGCGCGCAGGATGGCGCTGGTGGTGGAGCGCTCGAGCGAGGTCTCCGGCGTGTCGGAGTCGTCGGCGATCTCGCGCACCTCGTCCTGGTCGATGTCCTCGAAACGGCGCTGGCGCAGCGCGGTCAGCGCCTTGAAGCGGGCGATCGAGAGCAGCCAGGTCGAGACCTGCGAGCGGCCCTCGAACTGCTTGGCGGTGCGCCAGACGTCCAGGAACACCTGGCTGACGAGGTCCTCGGCGATCGTGGTGTCGCGGACGATGCGCAGGATGAAGCGATAGACCCGCACA
The DNA here is from genome assembly GCA_050641875.1 of Bradyrhizobium oligotrophicum. Lineage (GTDB taxonomy): Bacteria > Pseudomonadota > Alphaproteobacteria > Rhizobiales > Xanthobacteraceae > Bradyrhizobium > Bradyrhizobium oligotrophicum_B. The sequence continues at coordinate 1,697,266 of CP192619.1, read as the reverse complement.
TTGTGGCGCGCATAAAGCGTGTGCATCGCGGTGCGATCGCCATCGGCAATGCTCTCCAGGAGCATGTCGTCCGTGGTCGCCTGGGCTGCGATGATGCCCTGGCTGGCTGCGGAATTGATGGCAACGACGTTCTGCATGGCACTCTCCCGTTCCGCCGCCCCCTTGCGGCGTTTCGACGGGATGGATTGTTAAGGAGCGCCCGTTTCGGGACGTCTGCACGAAAACAGGAAAATGGTTTCGTGCGCCTGCGGAAATGTTTCGTCGCGCCGCACATCGCGAAACAGTCGTGGCGGAATTGTGCCAAATTCCAAGAAGCGGAACGGAATGCGGGTGCAGAGGCTGATTTCGCCGCCGCCGACCCGCCGCCCTCAGGCCTTCTCGCCGGCCGGGGAGAACAGGTAGCCGCCGCCGCGGATGGTCCGGATCACGGCCGGTTTGGTCGGATCGGGCTCGATTTTGCGACGGATGCGCATGATTCTAAGGTCCACGGCGCGGTCGAACGCCTCGGCATCGCGGGCATTGGCAAGCTCCAGCAGCCGCTCGCGCGACAGCACCCGCTTCGGGTTGGCGGCGAACACTTTGAGCAGGCCGAACTCGGAAGCCGTCAGCGGGTGCTCGTTGCCCTCGTCGTCGCGCAGCGCCTGGGCATCGAGATCGAGCCATTTGGTGCCGAACCGCACCAATTGCGGGTCCTTGCCCTGGGCGGGAGCGGTCTCTGCGACGGCCGCCGCAGCCTTGGCCGGACCGCTGCGGCGCAGCACGGAGCGGATCCGGGCCATCAATTCGCGCAATTCGCACGGCTTGGCGACGTAATCGTCGGCGCCAAGCTCGAGCCCGACCACGCGGTCGATCGGGCTGGCGGTGGCCGTCAGCATGATCACGGGGATGTTGGTGCGGCCCTTGAGATCGCGGATGATCGACAGGCCATCCTCTTCGGGCATGTTGAGATCGAGCACGACCAGGTCGGCGGGCCCGGTCTCGATGGCGCTGCGCAGGCTCTTGCCGCCGTCGCACAGGGTCACCGTGAAGCCGTGCATCTTGAGGTAATCACCCACCATCTCGCGGGCAGGGGCCTCGTCGTCGACGATGATGATGTGCTGGCTCTGACTCATGACAATTCGGCCGCAGGCAGTGTGATGGTGAAGGTCGATCCGGATCCCGGCCCATCGCTCCTGGCCGTCACCTCGCCACCATGCATGTCGACGATGCGTTTGACAATCGACAGGCCGAGCCCGGTCGAGCTTTCGCCGGCGGTCGGTTTTGCCGACAGCCGCTGGAACCGGCCGAACAGGCGGCCGAGATCCTCCGGCGACAGGCCAGCGCCCTGGTCGGTGATGCCGATGATGGTGTTGTCGCCATCATCGGCGGCGTTCACGGTGATCCTGCCGCCGATCGGGCTGTACTTGATCGCGTTGCTCAGGAGATTGTCGATCGCCTCGCGGATCCGGTCGATGTCGCACATGGTCGAGAGCAGCGTTGGTGCCGAGACCTCGATGACCTGTTGCTTGTTGAGGGCGAGCGGCTGGTTGGCCTCGACCACTTCGTGGATCAGGGCCGTGATGTCGACCGGCTCGCGGCGGATGGTGATGTCGAAGGCGTCGGCCATCGCATCGGAGATCAGATGGTCGACCATCGAGGTCAGCCGCTTGGCGGCATCGCGGATATGTCCGACCTGGCTGGTGATGCTCGCTGCGGATGCGCCGGTTGCGATCAGCTCGGTCAGCATTTCCGTGCGGCCGAGAATGACGCCGAGCGGATTCTTCAGGTCGTGGGCGACGGTGCCGAGAATCTCGTTCTTGAAGCCGTTGGCGCGCTGCAGCCGCAGCCATTGCGCCGACAGCCGCCGGTTGGCCTGCATCAGCGCGCGGGTGCGCTGGGCGACGCGGTCCTCAAGCTGGGTGTTGGCCTCATGCAGCTGCTGATAGAGGATCACGTTGTCGAAGGCGATCGACAGCCGGCTGGAGAAGATCTCGACCAGCGAACGGTCGGTCTCGGACAGCGGCCGCTCCGCCTGCAGCAGCACCACGACCTCGCGCCCCGAGCCTGTGCGGACATAGAGCACGGTGCGGTGGTCGGCGAATTCGTTGCTGCGCTGCCTGAAGGCGGCCTCGACCATGTCGCGCAGATCCGGATCGAGCGAGCGCGAGGTGACGGCGCCGGAGAAGCGGCTGTAGCAGCCGGAGCCGGCCAGCACCGAAAAATCCTCGGTCTGGCTGCCGTCGTCGCGCAGCACCAGGATCCCCGCGCAATCCACGTTCAGCAGCGACGCGATCTGGGTCAGCACGCCCTCGGCCAGCCGCTGCATCGACTTGAAATCATACAGCGTCGAGGCGGCGTCGATGATGATCTCGAGCCCGCGCCGGGTCTGCACCATGCGTTCGAGCTGCTGGTAGCTGCGCAGCGCCGCCGTCAGCGAGGTGAACAGCTTGTCGGCGGTGAGCTCGGTCTTGGCCTTGTAGTCGTTGATGTCGTACTGGACGATGACGCGCCGCTCCGGCGCCTGGCCGGGCTGTCCGGTCCGCAGGATGATGCGGACGGTCTCGTTCTTGATCTCGTTGCGGATGTATTCGACGAGCTCGAGCCCGGCGACGTCGGTCTCCATGATGACGTCGAGCAGCACCGCTGCGACGTCGGTGTGCTCCCGCATCAGGGCGCGGCCCTCGGCCGCCGAATAGGCGGAGAGGATTTCCAGCCCCTGGCCGTTCAGGCTGTAGTCGGACAGCGCAAAACGGGTGCCTTCGTGCACCGCATGATCGTCGTCGATGACGGCGATCTTCCATTTCCGGGCCGAACGGTCGTCCTCGTCGAAACCGGTATCCTCGATCAGTTGGAGGACATCGTCCTGTTCGGCCATTGCGTCGTTCCGTCGCCCATTGCTGTCCCGGTGCCGCCCTTGGCGATCCGCGGCATGATAATGCGAAAGGTGGTGCCTTGTCCCTCGCGGGATTCCAGCATCATCCGGCCGCCGAGCTGCTGCGTCACCAGATTGTAGACGATATGCAGCCCGAGCCCCGTTCCCCCTTCGTTGCGGCGAGTCGTGAAGAACGGATCGAAGGCCTGCCGCTGCACGTCGGGGGTCATGCCGGCCCCGTTATCGGCGAAAATGATCTCGATGTCATCCGCGCCGCGCGGCCGCGCCGTGATCGAGATGGTGCCCGCGCGGCCGTCGGCAAAGGCATGGTTGACGGCGTTGAGAAACAGGTTGGTGAGAATCTGACCGTAGAACCCGGGATAGCCGTCGATGAAAAGCCCTTCGGGGACGTCGACCGCCAGCGTGATCGGCGCGCGCTTGAGCACCGGCTTGAGGCTGGTGATGATCTGATCGGTCGCCTCGCTCAGGACGAAGGTCCGTCGTTCCGCATGGGAGCGGTCGACTGCGACCTGCTTGAACGACTGGATCAACTCGCCGGCGCGCTGCAGATTGGCGACCAGCTGCTCGGACGCATCGCGCGACGAGCGCACGAACTCCTCCAGCTGCGACCGGCGCAGGCCGCCTTCGGGCGACCGCAGCGCCGCCTCGAACATCTCGACCCGGCGCGCGAAGCTGGAAGCCACCGTCAGGCTGATGCCGATCGGATTGTTCACCTCATGGGCGACGCCGGCCACGAGCCCGCCCAGCGCCGCCAGTCGCTCGGCATCGATCAGGTTGCGCTGTGCGGCGCTGAGTTCGAGCAGCGCGCTCTCGGCCTCCTCCTTCGCGGCGCGGAGCTCGTCCTCGGTCTTGCGCTTGGCGATCGCGTTCTCGCGGAAGGTCTCGACGGCGCGGGCCATCGCGCCGACCTCGTCGCGCGCCTCGGTGCCCTGGACCTCGCGGTCGTAGTCGCCCAGCATGATCGCGCGCATCGATGCCATGATCTGCTGCAGCGGCAGCCGGATCGACAAGGCGATCAGCACCCCGGCGGACAGGATGACTCCCAGGAAGATCACCGCGATCGAGAGCACGCGGCGGGAGATGTCCTTCAACGTCCGATCGAACGTCGCCTGCGCCTTCTGCTCGTGCTGGCGCATCTTCACCGACAGGCCGTCGATGGCGCCGATGGTTTCGGCCTGGCTCGCATCGATGGTGTTGCGCAGCAGTTCGGTGCGGTTGGTGAGCTGATCGGTGAGCTTGGAGAATCCCGCGCGCAGCGCCGCGGTCCGGGCCGACAGCCGCTGCAGCGCCAGCCGCTGCAGATCATTGTCCGCAAGGCTCGACATCACCGGAATGGTCTTCTCGATCGTCTCCGTGTTGCGGCGCGCGTCGTCGGCGGAGGCGGGCGCGAGCGACAGATAGTAGGAATTGGCCGCGACCAGCATGGCGGTGAAGGCCTCGCGCGACTTGCCGAGCGAGGGCCAGATCTGCGCGTCGCGATGGCCGGTCGCGCCTTCGATCACCGAATAGAGCCCGGCGATGTCGCGGGCTGGGCCGAGAACCTCTTCCTCATAGGTCTTGGAGATCGTCGCCTGCAGACTTCGCAGCTCGCCGAAGCCGTCCAGGAAACGCACGGTGACGCGCTCCAGCTCTTCGACCGATCCCGACAGCATCGGGTCGGTCGAGGCGCGCGTCGTCAGCGTCCCGAGCACGGCCTCGCGCAGCAGCAGGATCTCGGCAAACAGCTCCGGGCTCGGCTGATTGATGTAGCGATGGATGAGGTTCTGCAGCCGGCTCGTCTCGCTTTCGAGCAGGGCCAGGACCTTGTCGGATTCCCGAACCTGGCGAACGTCATCCCAGGCCGTGCCGAGCACCGTCGCGCCGTTCCAGATCAGCGCCGCCAGAACGACGACGACCGCCGAGTTCAGCGCGGCGATCGAGAGGATGCGCCAGCGGATCGGAACTGCCCGCAGCGCGCGCACGATCCGTGCCCGCCCCAGGACCGCCAGACTGAGCGGCCGCGTGACGGATGTCCGCTGCTCGGATCGCGCCACGCTCGCTACCTCGGGACGGTCGTACGGAACCCGCCTGCGCGCGATCCGCCGCTGGCAACCGGATTCGTATGTTGCGGCGCAGCTAACCGCGCCGTTGAGCACGAGGGGCGTGAAAGGGACGAGCGGTGCCGCGCGCCCGCCTCAGCGCGCATCAGCACCGGCGTGACGTCCACTCTCGAGATCGACGAAAGATGGGCGCGGTACACAGGCAACACTTTCCCCTTGATGATGAGGTCGGCCCGGAAATGAAAAGGTTCAATGCTCTCCCGAACAGGTGCTATAAGGCCATTCTGACGTCAAAGCGATACGCGTCAATGGTTGCTGATAGTTTGTTGCAGCCTTGGGTTGCTGGACCCGATTTTTCGGTCCGATTGCGATCTCAGCCCGGGCAAATTTATTCATCGAATTGGAGTTGGCTCCCGGTGACGGTCCTCTGGCGTTCTGTTTCGTTTGCTGTCCTGCTCTGGACGGTTGTTGGCTCAAGCACGGCCCGGGCCGCGACCGAGATCGTGTGGTGGCATGCGATGTCGGGCGAGCTCGGCAGGCAGGTCGACAGACTGGCCGCCGACTTCAACGCGTCGCAGTCCGACTACCGCATCGTGCCGAGCTACAAGGGCAGCTATACGGAGACCGTGACGGCGGCCATCTTCGCGTTCCGCTCGCGCAGCCAGCCGGCGATCGTGCAGGTCAACGAGATCGCGACCGCGACGATGACGGCGGCCAGGGGCGCGATCTACCCCGTCTACGAGTTGATGCGCGACGAGCAGGAGAGCTTTTCGCCGTCGGCTTATTTGCCCGCGATCGCCGGCACCTATGCCGACGCCGACGGCAACATGCTGTCGTTTCCGTTCAACGCCTCCACGCCGATCCTCTACTACAACAAGGATCAGTTTCGCGCGGCCGGGCTGGATCCGGGCGCGCCGCCGAAGACCTGGCCCGAGCTTGGCAAGGCTGCCCGGCGGCTGCGCGACAACGGCGTCGCATGCGGCTTCACGACGTCGTGGCCGGCCTGGATCAACGTCGAGAACTTCTCGGCCTTCCACAATCTGCCGATCGCCACGCGGGCCAGCGGCTTTGCCGGACTGGACGCCGCGCTGACGTTCAACAATCCGCGGGTCATTCGGCACATCGCCCAGCTCGCGGAATGGCAGAAGAGCAAGGTCTTCGACTATGGCGGCCGCGGCCAGGCAGCCGAGCCGCGTTTCCAGAAGGGAGAGTGCGGCATCTTCATCGGCTCTTCGGCAACGCGCGCCGACATCAAGGCGAATTCGAAGTTCGAGGTCGGCTACGGCATGATGCCGTACTGGCCTGACGTTACGGCCGCGCCGCAGAATTCGATCATCGGCGGGGCGACGCTGTGGGTGCTCCGCGACCGTCCCGCGGCCGAGTACAAGGGCGTGGCCAAGTTCTTCGCCTATCTGTCGCGGCCCGAGGTTCAGGCCGCCTGGCACCAGAATACGGGCTATCTGCCGATCACGCAGGCGGCCTTCAACCTGACGCGCGCGCAGGGCTTCTACGACCGCAATCCGGGCGCAGCGAATTCGATCGAGCAGGTGACACTCAACCCACCCACGGAGAATTCGCGCGGACTGCGGCTCGGCTCGTTCGTGCTGATCCGTGATGCCATCGAGGACGAGATGGAGCAGGCCTTCAGCGGCCGCAAGCCGGCGCAGGCGGCGCTCGATGCCGCCGTCGACCGCGGCAACCGGCTGCTGCGCCAGTTCGAGCGCGCGAGCCCGGATCGCTGATGGCGGCGTTGCCAGCGGTCGACGATGGCGCGCAGCTCCGGCGCCTCCGTGCCGACGAGACGCGCTGGCTGCCGGCTGCACGCGACATTGCGCGCCGCCATGGCTACGACGACGTGCGGCTGGTGCCGTTCGCGGCCGGCACCAATCTGGTTCTCGCGCTGGACGACGGACTGGTCCTGAAAGTGTTCCCGCCGTTTCATCGCGGCAAGTTTCAGTCCGAACGGACGACGCTACGCGTGCTGGCCCGGCGCCTCGCTGATATCGCCACGCCCGAACTGATGCACGAGGGGGAGCGCGACGGCTGGTCCTACCTGATCATGACGCGGCTCGGCGGCATTCCGGCATCCGAGGTCTGGCCGGAACTGCCCGAGCCGGACCGGGAGCAGCTGCTGCGGCAGGTCGGCCAGGTGATCGCTGGCGTGCAGCGGGTCTCTCCCGCCGAACTGCTGGCGCTGGGTCCGCGCTGGTCCGACTTTCTGCAGGCGCAACTCGCCGGATGCTACGCGCGCCATCGGCGTTTGGGCCTGCCCCCGGCGCTGCTCGCGGGGCTCGGCGATCTCCTGCAGCAGGCGGCTGCCTTGCTGCCCCGGAACCCGCAGCCCGTCATCCTCACCGGCGAATACATCCCGGAAAACTTCCTGGTCGCCCGAAACGGGGAGGAATGGCGCATCAGCGGCCTGTTCGATTTCGGCGACGTCATGACCGGCTTCGGTGAATACGACCTGCTCGGGCCGAGCGCGTTCATGGCCGCGGGGCGTCCCGGCCGCGTCCGTGCGCTGTTCGAAGGATATGGCTTCGCTCCACGCGACATCACCTGGCAGCTGAAACGACGGCTGCTGGCCTTGATGCTGCTGCACCAGGCGAGCGATCCCGTTCGCCACATCTGCATTCCGGATTGGCCGGCGAGGATCCGCGACTTCGACGAACTGCAGGAGCTGATCTGGCCGGAGTGATTGCTGGTGGCACTCAGCCTTGCTCTGGATGAGCTGGATTGCACGCGGCGGAATACCCGAGGTGGGCGCACCAGTCGTCGCGAGCCGGCATTGCTTGCGCATCAGAAACGGAGACTTTTGCCGGGAGATGGCGCCGCTCTGTTGAGCAGGGGTGACAGTCTGCATAAAATATAATCAAAATTAGCAATCTGTATGCAATAGGACGCCCGCTCAGTTTGCGGGACTTTCAAAGAAACCACGCTCTTTCAAGAGCTTGGTTCTCCCACGGAACTGGCATGAAGCTTGCGATCAATGTTCCCGCCGGTCGTACTCCGTGGGAGCATTTGATGAAGCGTCGCGATTTTCTGAAATCCGTGTCCGGTCTTGCCGCAGGCGCTGCGCTGCCAATGGCGCCGGCGATCATGTCTTCCGCCAAGGCCGATGCGCGGTCCGAGACGCTGCTCATCGTTTCCGAGGGCGGTCCCAACAATCTCGACATTCACGGCGTCGGCACCAACGTGCCGGGCTATGAGGTCTCCTGGAACTGCTACGACCGCCTGATCAGCCACGAGATGAAGAGCGGTCCCGGCGGCGTGCCGTATTACGACCGCGACAAGTTCAAGCCCGAACTCGCCGAGGACATGACCATCGGCGACATGTCCGCCACCTTCAAGCTGCGCAAGAACGCCAAATTCCACGACGGCACGCCCGTCACCGCCAAGGACGTGAAATGGTCGCTCGATCGCGCCGTCAGCGTCGGTGGCTTCCCGACCTTCCAGATGAGCGCCGGCTCGCTGACCAAGACCGAGCAGTTCGTCATCGTCGACGACCACACCGTGCGCGTCGACTTCCTGAAGAAGGACCGGCTGACGATCCCCGATCTCGCCGTCATCGTACCCTGCGTGGTCAACTCGGAGCTCGTGAAGAAGAACGCGACCGACAAGGACCCATGGGGGCTCGAATATACCAAGCAGCAGACCGCGGGCTCCGGCGCCTACAAGGTGACGAAGTGGACCGCCGGTACCGAAGTGATCATGGAGCGCAACGACGACTGGGTGTGCGGTCCGCTGCCGAAGATCAAGCGTGTGATCTGGCGCATGGTGCCGCAGGCCGGCAACCGTCGCGCGCTGCTCGAGCGCGGGGATGCCGATATCTCCTATGAGCTGCCGAACAAGGACTTCCAGGAGATGAAGGCGAATGGCAAGCATACGGTGATCTCGCTGCCGATCTCCAACGGCATCCAGTATATCGGCATGAACGTGACCAAGCCGCCGTTCGACAACCCCAAGGTCCGGCAGGCGCTCGCCTATGCGATGCCCTATCAGAAGATCATCGACGCCGTGATGTTCGGCCTTGCCAATCCGATGTTCGGGGCGCCGTCCGACAAGGCGACCGAGGTGGCGTGGCCGCAGCCGACGAAGTATTTCACCGACATGGAGAAGGCCAAGGCGCTGCTGGCAGAAGCCGGCTACCCCAACGGCTTCGAGACCACGATCTCGTTCGATCTGAATTTCGCGCAGGTCAATGAGCCGCTGTGCGTGCTCGTGCAGGAGAGCCTCGCTCAGCTCGGCATCAAGACCACGATCAACAAGGTGCCCGGCGCCAACTGGCGCACCGAGCTGAACAAGAAGGAGATGCCGCTCTTCACCAACATCTTCTCCGGTTGGCTCGATTACCCCGAATACTTCTTCTACTGGTGCTATCACGGCAACAATTCCGTGTTCAACACGATGAGCTACAAGTCGCCGGTGATGGACAAGTTCATCGACGGCGCGCGTGACGCCGCCGCGGCCGGGGACAAGGCGACGTACGATGCCGACGTGAAGGGCTTCGTCGATCTCGCCTTCGCCGAGGTGCCGCGCATCCCGCTGTATCAGCCGTTCGTCAACGTCGCGATGCAGAAGAACGTCTCCGGCTATCAGTACTGGTTCCACCGCCGGCTCGATTATCGCGCGCTGGTGAAGGGATGAGCAGCGTGATGGTGGGATGTGATATGGGCGGCGCTCTCTCGCTCCCTCCCCTTGTGGGGGAGGGGCGGGGAGGGGTAGCCACACGCACCGCCGTCCCGGTTCACCCCCCTCCCCAGCCCTTCCCCACAAGGCGGGAGGGAGCAGACCTCGCCGTGCTGTGAGATTGGGGGCAGTTCTGACGAGGTGCTCGTCATGCTGAGCCTCGTCGCCAAGCGCCTCGCCTTCGCGATCCCCTCGCTGATCGGCGTCGTGATCGTCACCTTCCTGCTGACGCGCGCCTTGCCCGGCGATCCCGCCGCATACTTTGCCGGCCCCGCCGCGACCAAGGAGGCTGTCGAGCAGATCCGCAAGAAGCTCGGCTTCGACAAGCCGCTGGTCGAGCAGTTCTTCCGCTACACTGTCGATCTCGCCCATGGCGATCTCGGAAGTTCGCTGACGACAGGGCAGCCGGTCGCCAGCGAGATCCGCAACCGCCTGCCGGCCTCGGCCGAGCTGACCTTGCTCGGTCTGTTGGTTTCGGTCGCGATCGCGCTGCCGCTCGGCGTGCTCGCGGCGACGCGGCCCGGTTCGTGGATCGATCATGCCTGCCGTGTCGTCACCACCGCGGGCGTCTCGCTGCCGGTGTTCTTCACCGGGCTGGTGCTGGTGTATGTGTTCTACTTCCGGCTCGGCTGGTCGCCGGCGCCGCTCGGCCGTCTCGACGTGTTCTATAGCGCGCCGAACAATGTGACCGGCTTCTATCTCATCGATACGTTGATCGCGCGCGATGGCGAGGCGTTCCGCTCGGCGCTGAGCCAGTTGATCCTGCCGGTTGCCACGCTCGCGATCTTCTCGCTGGCGCCGATCGCGCGCATGACGCGCGCCTCGATGCTCTCCGTGCTGTCGTCGGAATTCGTGCGCACGGCGCGCGCCTCGGGCCTGTCGCCCTCGACGGTCACCGTCACCTACGCGTTCCGCAACGCCATGTTGCCGGTCATCACCACGCTGTCGATGGTGTTCTCGTTCCTGCTCGGCGCCAACGTGCTGGTGGAGAAGGTGTTCGCCTGGCCCGGCATCGGCTCCTACGCCGTCGAGGCGTTGATTGCCTCCGACTTCGCGCCGGTGCAGGGCTTCGTGCTGACGATGGCCGTGATGTACGTCGTCCTGAACCTCGTCATCGATATTCTCTATGGCGTCATCGACCCCCGTGTGAGGCTGGAAGGATGAGCACCGTCGCGCCGACCCTCGAACCCGCCGTCTCCGCCCGCACCTCCGGTCTCATGGCCCTGATCGGGCACACGCGCTACGTGCTGGCCGAGAACAAGGTCACGGGCTTCGCCTTCGGGCTTCTGGTCGTGATCCTGTTTGCGGCCATCTTCGGCCCGTGGATCGTGCCGTATGATCCGCTGGCCAGCGACACGGTGTCCGCGCTGAAGGCGCCGTCGGCGGCGCACTGGTTCGGCACCGATCAGCTCGGCCGCGACATCTTCAGCCGCGTCGTCGTCGCGACCCGGCTCGACACCTTCATCGCGGTTGCCTCGGTGGCGCTGGTGTTTTTCATGGGCGGGCTCGCCGGCGTCGCCGCCGGCTTCTTCGGCGGCTGGACGGATCGCATCGTCGGCCGCGTCGCGGATACGATCATGGCGTTCCCGCTGTTCGTGCTGGCGATGGGCATTGTCGCAGCGCTCGGCAACACCGTGCAGAACATCATCATCGCCACGGCGATCGTGAATTTCCCGCTCTATGCGCGCGTGGCGCGCGCCGAGGCCAATGTCCGCCGCAATGCCGGCTTCGTGCAGGCGGCGCGGCTGTCCGGCAACGGCGAGCTGCGCATCCTGCTCGGCCACATCCTGCCCAACATCATGCCGATCATGATCGTGCAGATGTCGCTGACGATGGGCTACGCCATCCTCAACGCCGCCGGCCTGTCCTTCATCGGCCTCGGCGTGCGGCCGCCGACGGCCGAATGGGGGATCATGGTTGCCGAGGGCGCATCGTTCATGGTGTCGGGCGAATGGTGGATCGCGCTGTTTCCGGGTCTCGCACTGATGATCGCGGTGTTCTGCTTCAACCTGCTCGGCGACGGCCTGCGCGACATCGTCGATCCGCAGCGCAGGACGTGAGGCAATGAGCGCGCCACGAAGAGACTCCGTCATTGCCGGGCTTGACCCGGCAATCCATCAGCTCAGCGAGACTCTATCGATTTCGATGGATGCGCGGGCCTTCGCCGCGCCGAAGGGGCTTCGGCCCCGCAGGCGGGTCAAGCCCGCGCATGACGGTCTGTGTGATTGGAGAGCGTCATGACCGCACAGCCGCTGCTCGACGTCCGCGATCTCACGGTCGAATTCTCCACGCGCCGCGGTATCGTGAAGGCGGTGCAGCATGTCGACATCTCCGTTGCGAAGGGCGAGACGCTCGCAATCGTCGGCGAATCCGGCTCTGGAAAATCGGTGACGTCCTACGCCGTGATGCGCATCCTCGATCGCGCCGGGCGCATTGCCGAGGGCTCGGTGATGTTCTCCGGCGTCGACGTCAAGGCGGCCGGGGAAAGCGCGATGCGCGATCTGCGCGGGCGCGAGATCTCGATGATCTTTCAGAACCCGCGCGCCGCGCTCAATCCGATCCGAAAAGTTGGCCAGCAGATAGAGGATGTGCTGAAGCAGCATGCCCAGGCCGCTGCGACCGACCGCGCCGAGAAGGCGATCGCCGCGCTCGAGCAGGTCAAGATCGCCCGCCCGCGCGAGCGCTATCACGCCTATCCGTTCGAATTGTCCGGCGGCATGTGCCAGCGCGTCGTCATCGCGCTGGCGCTGGCCTGCAATCCGCAGCTCCTGATCGCGGACGAGCCGACCACCGGCCTCGACGTCACCACGCAGAAGGCGGTGATGGATCTCGTGGTCGAACTGACGAAGAGCCGGGGCATGTCGACGATCCTGATCACGCATGATCTGGGTCTCGCCGCGGCCTACTGCGATCGCGTCGTGGTGATGGAGAAGGGCCGCGTGGTCGAGACGGCCAAGGCCGCCGACATCTTCGCCAATCCGCAGCATCCCTATACGCGCAAGCTAATGCGCGCCACGCCGCGCCTCGGCGTTTCCTTGCGCGAATTGCTGCCGGAGGAGCAGGCTGCTGCTCCTCTCCGCAACCTCAGTCCGTCGCCGGGCTTGACCCGGCGACCCATCCCTCTTCGCAAGACTCGTCGAAGGTGATGGACCCCGGGTCAAGCCCGGGGAGGACGAGAAGGCAAGTCCGCTCCTTCTGGTGGACAAGCTGGTCAAGGAATATCCGCGCCAGGGCGCCTCGGCGACGTTGTCGAAACTGTTCGGACGGAAGCCGGCGGTCGAGCCGGAGATGTTCCGCGCCGTCGACGGCATCAGCTTCACCGTCGGCCATGGCGAGAGCGTCGGCCTCGTCGGCGAATCCGGCTGCGGCAAATCGACCACGTCGATGATGGTGATGCGGCTGCTCGACCAGACCTCCGGCCGCATCAGCTTCGACGGCGAGGAGATCGGCAACATCCTGCCGCAGGCGTTCGCCCGGCTGCCGCTGCGCAGCCGCATCCAGATGGTGTTCCAGGATCCGACCGATAGCCTCAACCCGCGCTTCACCGCGGCGCGCGCGATCGCCGATCCGGTGCTGCAGCTCGGCGACATCAGAGGCCGCGACGCGCTTCGTGCGCGTTGCGAGGAGCTCGCGACCATGGTCGGTCTGCCGCTCAACCTGCTCGACCGCTTCCCGCATCAATTGTCGGGCGGCCAGAAGGCCCGCGTCGGCATCGCGCGTGCGATTGCGCTGCACCCGAAACTCGTCATCCTCGACGAGCCGACGGCGGCGCTCGACGTCTCCGTGCAGGCGGTCGTGCTCAATCTGCTGCAGGACCTCAAGCAGCAGTTAGGTATGAGCTATCTGTTCGTCTCCCATGATTTGAATGTCGTGCGACTGTTGTGCGATCGTGTGATCGTGATGCGGTCGGGCCGAATCGTCGAGGAGGGCAGCTCCGAACGTGTGCTAGGTGATCCGCAGGATGATTATACGCGCGAGCTGCTGACGGCGATTCCGCATCCGCCGCTGCCGGCGCATTGAGGGAGAGGTGCATGGCTGAGCCGTCGGACAAGTCTTGGGACGACTACATCGACGCCGTCGGGCGCGCGTTGGGCCTGCCGATCCAGGACGCGTGGTGCCCGGCGATCCGTGCGAATCTCGAGGTCTCGCTGAGGATGGCGAAGCTGGTCGACGAATTCCCCCTGCCTGACGAAGCCGAGCCTGCCAGTGTCTTCACCGCTTAGTTCTTCCGAGATGACCGCGAGCGCCATCGCCACCGCGGTCGCCGCCCGCAAGTTCACCGCCGTCGAGGCAACCGACGCCGCGCTGGCGCGGATTGCGGCGCGCGATGGTGTGCTCAATTCGTTTACGGACGTCACCGCCGAGCGGGCGCTCGCCAAGGCGCGCGCCGTGGATGCCGACATCGCGGCGGGGAAGCCCGTCGGTCCGCTCGCCGGTGTGCCGTTCGCGGTGAAGAACCTGTTCGATGTCGAGGGGCTGCCGACCCGCGCCGGCTCGAAGATTAACCGCGATCGCACCCCCGCGACACGCGACGCGACGCTGATCGCGCGCATGGAAGCCGCCGGCGCTGTCTTGGTCGGTGCGCTCAACATGGGCGAATACGCCTATGACTTCACCGGCGAGAACGTGCATGACGGCCCATCGCGCAATCCGCACGATCCGACGCGGATGAGCGGCGGTTCGTCCGGCGGCTCGGGCAGCGCCGTCGGCGGCGGCCTGGTGCCGATTGCGCTCGGCTCCGACACCAACGGCTCGATCCGCGTGCCGTCCTCGTTCTGCGGCATCTTCGGTCTCAAGCCGACCTACGGCCGGCTGTCGCGTGCGCGCTCGTTTCCGTTCGTCATGAGTCTGGATCATCTCGGTCCGTTCGCGCGCTCGGTCGAGGATCTCGCGCTCGCCTATGACGCCATGCAGGGGCCAGATCCGGACGACGCCGCGTGCACCACGCGCGCACCGGAGCCGGTCTCCGGCCTGCTCTCGCAGGGCATCGGCGATCTGCGCATCGCTCTGGCCGGCGGGCACTTCCAGAAGAACCTGTTTCCCGAAGCCGCCGAAGCGGTCGCTCGTGTCGCGGCTGCGCTGAAGGTCACCGAGGTGATCGAGGTGCCTGAAGCCGCGCGCGCCCGCGCGGCGGCTTACGTCATCAGCACCACGGAGGGCGCCTCGCTGCATCTCGACCGGCTGCGCACGTGCGCGGGTGATTTCGATCCGGCGGTGCGCGACCGCCTGATTGCGGGTGCGATGATTCCGGCGCCCATGGTCGACCGCGCGCAGAAGTTTCGCCGCTGGTACCGCGCCCGGGTGCTGGAGCTGTTCAAGTCTGTCGACGTGCTGATTGCGCCCGCAACGCCCTGCGTTGCACCCAAGCTCGGGCAGGCGACCTTCATGCTCGACGGCGTCGAGCTGCCGGTGCGCGCCAATATCGGCATCCATACGCAGCCGATCTCGTTCATCGGGCTTCCCGTCGTCGCCGTTCCGATTCCGCTCGAGCCGATGCCCATCGGCGTGCAGATCATCGCTGCGCCCTGGTGCGAACATGTCGCATTGCGTGTGGCCCACGCCTTGCAACAGCTTGGCGTCGCCGCAGCGCCGGCCCCGCGAGGAGTTCTGGAGAATGGAAGTCGATCTGCCTGACGTCGTCGCGGAAGTCACCGCGCAGTTCCAGCGTTACGAACGGGCGCTGGTCAGCAACGACGTTGCCGTGCTCGACGAGCTGTTCAAGCAGGACTCCCGCACGCTGCGCTACGGCATCGGCGAGAACCTGTATGGCTACGGCGAGATCGCGGCATTTCGCGCCGCGCGCTCGCCGGCTGGACTGATGCGGCGGACCGCCCGCACCGTGATCACCACTTACGGCCGTGACGCCGCGGTCGCCTCGACGCTGTTCTATCGCGACAACGCGCCCGGCAAGGTCGGACGCCAGATGCAGACCTGGATCCGGTTTCCGGAAGGCTGGAGAATCGCCGCTGCCCATGTCAGCATCATCGATGAAGCAAAGGGCGGCTGACGATGAGCCTGGATGATCTTCCGCCGCGAACGCGCCAGCGGCCCGCCCGTGACTCCGAGATCAAGCGTATCGACCGCGCGCCGCCTGCAGTCGCGAAAATCACGCGCGCGGAGGAGCTGCGCCTGCAGCTCGCCGATGAGATCGTGCGCGGCGCGCTGGCGCCGGGGGCGCCGCTGGACGAGACCGAGATCGCCAAGCGCTTCAACGTCTCGCGCACGCCGGTGCGTGAAGCGCTGCGTCAATTGGCGACTTCCGGGCTGATCGAGGCGCGTGCACATCGCGGCGCCGTCGTGGCGCGGCCCTCGGCCGACCGCCTCACAGGCATGTTCGAGGCGATGGCCGAGCTCGAGGGCCTGTGCGCCGGTCTTGCGGCGCAGCGCATGACGCCGGTCGAGCGGCAGCGGCTGGAAGCCATCCACGAGGAATTGCGCAATCTGAGCCACGCCGGCAATCCCGAGCGCTTTCACGAGGTGAACGAGCGCTTCCACAACGCGATCTATGCCGGCGCGCACAATGCGTACATTGCCGAGATCACCTTGGCGACGCGGGTGCGCGTGCAGCCGTTCCGCCGCGCCCAGTTCCGCAATCTCGGCCGCCTCGCCAAGTCGCATGCCGAGCACGACCGCGTCGTCGTCGCCATCCTGCGCGGCGACAAGGCCGGCGCAGCAACTGCGATGAAGGCGCATATCGAGCTGGTGCGTGGCGAGTACGAGATCTACGCGGTGTCGGTGTAGCTGGGTTCGAACGCCGCCAATTAATCAGGTTTCCGTCATTGCGAGCGCAGCGAAGCAATCCAGAGTCCCGCCCGCAGCCCTGGATTGCTTCGCTGCGCTCGCAATGACGAGAACTATCAGCCCTTCTGCGCCATGTAGGCGCGCCAGCCGCCGAATTCCGAGATGTCGCGGGCGCCGTCGAGGGCGGCCGGTTCGACCAGGAAGCCCTTGGCGCTGCGGCCGTCGGCCAGCCTGATCGTACCGACTGACAGCGGTGGCGGAATCAGGTCGACGAACTTGCCGAAGCTGGCCGCCGACAACGCCCAGAGCTCGACTGCCATCGCGGCGCCCTTGCCGGCTTCGATGCGGAGCATGCCGGGCTTCGGCGGCGTGGTCGACAGCGCATAGAGCTTGTAGTCCGGCGCGGTCGTGGTCGCTTCCAGCAGCCGGCCGCCGAGACTGGTCAGCTCGTGGTTCAGCGCCATGCCCGAGAGATGCGCGCCGACGACGACGATCGCGATCTCGTCGCCATGCAGTGACGGCGACACCGGCGCCAGCGGCGGCTGCGGGACCGCCTTCGCGCCGACCGGCAGCGCGGTGTCGGCATGGAAGGCGCGGCCAAGGCTGGCGAGCGCGGCGTCACGCCCCGCGGGCGCCAGCAGCGTGATGCCGAACGGAATGCCGTCGCTGCGCATCGCGGCCGGCACGGCAAGCCCACAGAGATCGAGCAGGTTGACGAAGTTGGTGTAGGTGCCGAGCCGGCTGTTGAGCTCGATCGGGTTGGCGAGTACGTCCGCGGTAGTGTAGGCGGTCGGCGCCGTCGGCAGCACCAGCGCGTCGACAGCGGCGAAGATGCGCTCCGCCACCTTGCGCAACGCCTGCAGACGATACAACGCGGCAAACGTGTCGGCCGCGCTGCCGCGCGCGCCGCCGATGGTGATCTCGCGTGTCACCGGGTGGATCGCAGCGGGATCGGAGGCGAGGAGATCGCGGATCACGAGGTAGCGCTCGGCGACCCAGGGGCCTTCATAGAGCAGCCGCGCCGTCTCGTAGAACGGCTCGAGGTCGAACTCGACGAGCTCGGCGCCGAGCTTGACGAAGCGCGCGACTGCTGCGCCATAGGCGGCGTCCGCTGCCTTGTCGCCGAAGAAGATCAACTGCCCGGGGCGGGGAATACCGAGCTTCACGCCCTTGGGAAATGCCGTCACGGCCGCAAGCGGCCGGTCGCGCGAGAACGGATCGAGCGGATCCGGCGCCGCCAGCACCGAGAGCGCCGCGACGGCGTCGTCGACCGTCAACGAGAACACCGAGATGCAGTCGAGCGTACGGCAGGCCGGCACGAGCCCTGCGGTCGAGATCATGCCGAGGCTCGGCTTCAGGCCGACGATATTGTTGAGCATCGCGGGCACGCGGCCGGAGCCCGCCGTATCCGTCCCGAGCGCGAGCGGCACGAGGACCCGCGGAGACGGCGACCGCCGAGCCCGAGCTCGATCCGCCCGGAACGAGATCGGCGCGCACTGGATTTTTCGGAATGCCATAGGGCGAGCGGACGCCGACGAGGCCGGTGGCGAACTGGTCGAGATTGGTCTTGCCGATGATGATCGCGCCGGCTGCGCGCAGCCGCGCCACCGCGGTGGAATCACGAGATGGCGTGTACGCGAAGGCCGGGCAGGCGGCGGTCGTCGGCAGGCCCGCCACGTCGATGTTGTCCTTCACCGCGACGGGCACGCCGTAGAGCGGCAGCGATCTGTCCTTGCCCGCGAGGATTTCGGCCTCCGCGAGCGCGTCGTTCTCGTCGCGCAGGGTGATGAAGATGGCGGGGTCGTCGTGCGCGCGAATCCGGGTGTAGCAGCGCGCGATCGTGTCGCTCGGTGTGGTCGGGCCGGCGCGATGAGCGGCGACGATCTCGGCAATGGTCTCGGTCACGCGGCGCTCCGCGTCTCGTCCGAGCCCCAACTCTGGCCTGCCATTTCAATACGCTCCGGTTCGCCAATCCTGCCGCGAACGTAGCAAGCCATGTGCCATTGTGTACACGGCGGCGGTACCAGGCTCGAGAGGAAAAATCTTGAAAGTCAGTGGGTTGGTGGACCATCCGACAGGACGGCCGGGCGGCCGGACATGGCCGCCGAAGACGACCTGCCTAATTGATGGGCAGTCGGGGTGCCGCGGCCGCCTAGTACCCGCGCCGATCGGCATCCCCGCCCGTGATGCGCGCAAGTCGTGCCTCGGTGGCCGAGCCCGCGCCACGGGCTGTTCGGAACGATGCAGGGGGCGGGCGGCTCAGGGTGGCTCCCGATGATGGAACGTCGTCAGCCCCACTGGGGAAGAACAGCAGCGCAACGCTCAGGCCGAGATTGACCAGGGCGCCAACCCACGTGCCGTGATGCGATGACGTCGCCGCGTATTCGGGAAACCGGCCGGCCACCACATAATCCAGCACCATGACGGCGATCCAGGCCGGGATTACGCAGACCGGGTCCCAGCCGATGTCGCGAAAGCGCATCGCCTGCAGCATCAGGTTCGCTACCAGGCAGAGGCCGATCAGCACCACGATCGGCAAGCTCACCGTCAGCGCCGACGTCTGCGGGGCGAGCGCGGCGAGGCCGACGGCCACGACCACGATCAGGACCACCGAAACCAGCGCAAGGGCGAGCGAGGCGAGAAAATATTGCAGACGGCCGAGACGCGCATTGAAACCGAAAATGAACCCCAACATCCGCCACTCCCCGCAGGCCAAGCCGCAGTCGAGGGCGCGGCCGGCATGGCATATCAGGGCGAAATTGCCGCCCGCCTTCGCCGATAGTTAGAATTTCATCGATCGCGTGCGACGGCGCTTTCGCGCTGCGACATCTCGCGCGGCCGAAAATACATCGTTGCTAAAGCAACTAATCTGTGGAACGATCGACCCGACCAGCAATCAGGCGCGGAATGATCCGCGTCTCGAAGAAGGGACGGGAACGTGATGCGCAGCCTGCACGACGCAGGCGCGGCCGCTTGCGCGCGCGCCAACAGATCGCCGCAGCGGACAGGGCGGCCGTTCGGCGGCGGTCGCCGAAGTGGCTCAGCTCGCGCCCGTCACGGCGTCGAGATTGTCGTGATCCGGCGCAGCAGCGTGATCAGGACTTCCTGCTCATCCTTGTCGAGACAGGCGAGCAGGCGCCGCTCGCGTTCCAGCGCGGCGATGATGACCTTGTCGTGCGTCGCGCGGCCCTTGGCCGTCAGCGAGATCGAGTGGCTGCGGCCGTCCTCCGGGTCGTTGCGGATCGAGATCAGGCCGCGGCCCCTCATCAGCGCCAGCGTACGGCTGACCGGCCCCTTGTCGAAGCCGATCACGCTGCAGATGCGCGAGGCTGGGATGCCCGGCTCGATCGCCAGCAGCGACATGATGCGCCATTCCGTGACGTTGACGCCGAAATTGCGCTGATAGAACGCGGTGGCGCTGTTCGACAGCTTGTTGGCGATGAAGGTGATGAAGGCCGGCACATAGCGGTCGAGATCGAGCGTGAGGCCGTGCCCCTCAGGCTCGCGCGGCTGCGCCTTGCGCGGCGTCCCGGATTTCTCGCTCATGATCCCCAGCGTCCATGCATCGCCACTCATAGGGATACGAAAAGCCGCATGACAAGGCCAAACTTCGGGAGCTCCGCATGAACCCAACAGGTCTTTCCCCCGCTGCCGGTGTGGCGCCGGCCATCCCGCACCTCGCCATCGACCCGTTCTCGTATGAATTCTTCGACGATCTCTATCCAGCGCATCAGGAGATGCGCGAGGCCGGCCCCGTCGTCCATCTGGACGCGTGGAACGTCTACGGCGTCGCCCGCTATGCCGAGGTCTATGCGGTCTTGAACGATCCGCAGACGTTCTGCTCCAGCCGCGGCGTGGGCCTGAGCGACTTCGCCAAGGAGAAGCCGTGGCGGCCGCCGAGCCTGATCCTCGAGGCGGATCCGCCGGCGCATACGCGCACCCGCGCGGTGCTGAGCAAGGTGCTGTCGCCGGCCGTCATGAAGCGGCTGCGCGACGGCTTCATGGCGGCGGCCGAGGCCAAGATCGACGAGCTCGTAGGTCGGGGCTCGTTCGACGCGATTCCGGATCTCGCGGAGGGCTATCCGCTGTCGGTGTTCCCCGATGCGCTCGGGCTGAAGCCGGAGGGGCGCGAGCATCTCATTCCCTATGCGAGCCTGGTGTTCAACGCCTTCGGGCCGCCGAACGAATTGCGCCAGCAGGCGATCGAGCGTTCGGCGCCGCACCAGGCCTATGTCACGGCGCAGTGCCAGCGCGACAATCTCACGCCCGGCGGCTTCGGCGCCTGCATCCACGCCTTCAGCGATACCGGTGAGATCGCGCCGGCCGAGGCGCCGTTGCTGGTGCGCTCGTTGCTGTCGGCCGGCCTCGACACCACCGTCTACGGTATCGGTGCCGCCGTCTATTGCCTCGCGCGCTTCCCCGACCAATGGGCGCGGCTGCGCGCCGATCCGTCGCTGGCGCGCAATGCGTTCGAGGAGGCGGTGCGGTTCGAAAGCCCGGTGCAGACCTTCTTCCGCACCACCACGCGCGACGTAGACCTCGGTGGCGTCGTCATCCCGGAAGGCGAGAAGGTGCTGATGTTCCTAGGGGCTGCCAATCGCGATCCCCGCCGCTGGGAGCGGCCGGACAGCTACGACGTCACTCGAAAAGTCTCAGGTCATGTGGGCTTCGGCTCGGGCATCCACATGTGCGTCGGTCAGTTGGTTGCGCGCCTCGAAGGCGAGGCGGTGCTGACGGCGCTCGCCCGCAAGGTCGGGAGCATCACGATGAGCGGCCAGCCGAAGCGCCGCTACAACAACACGCTGCGCGGGATGGAGAGCCTGCCGGTGACGTTCACTCCAGCCTGAGTCATGCCATGACGATGATCACTTTCATTCATCCCGACAACCGCAGCGAATGCGTGGAGGCCGAGGACGGCACCAGCGTCATGCTCGCGGCGCTGACCCACGGCATCGATGGCATCGTCGCCGAATGCGGCGGCAACGCCGTCTGCGCCACCTGCCACGTCTATGTCGACGACGCCTGGACAGCGAAGCTCGATCCGGTCTCCGACGACGAGGATGCGCTGCTCGATGGTACGGCGGCGGAGCGGCTGCCGAACAGCCGGCTGTCTTGCCAGATCAAGGTGCAGCCGGCGCTGGCCGGTCTGGTCGTGCGCATCCCGGACAAGCAGAGCTGACGGCTTCGACAACAATCAAAACAAGCAACACATCAAGCAACACATGGGGAAGGAACACATGAAGCAACTCAGGACCTGTGCGCTCGCGCTGGCCGCGTCATTGGGCGTCTCGGCCGGAGCATCCGCCGGCGAGATCTCGGACAATGTCGTGCGCGTTGGCGTGCTCAACGACATCTCCGGCATCTTCCAGGACACCAACGGCATGGGCTCGGTCGAGGCCGCGCGCATGGCGGCGGAGGATTTCAACGGCGGCGGCAAAGGCATCAAGGTCGAGATCGTCTATGCCGATCACCAGAACAAGGCCGATGTCGGCTCGGCGATCACGCGAAAATGGCTCGATGTCGACAAGGTCGACGCCGTCGTCGACGTGCCCAACTCGGCCGTCGGCCTCACGATCAATGAGCTGCTGCGCAACAGCCGGATGACGTTCCTGGCATCGTCGACCGCGAGCTCCGATCTCACCGGCAAGGCGTGCTCGCCCAACACCATCCAATGGGTGAACGACGCCTGGGCGACCGGGAACACCACCGCGGCCGCCATGATGGGCCGCGGCGGCAAGGACTGGTACTTCATCACGGTGAACTACGCGCTCGGACAGGGCATCGAGGCGGAGGCGACCAACTACATCGAGAAGCATGGCGGCAAGGTGCTCGGCTCGGCCAAGCATCCGCTGGGCACGACGGACTTCGCCTCATTCCTGCTGCAGGCACAGGGCTCCAAGGCCAAGGTGATCGGGCTGGCGAATGCCGGCGGCGACACCATCAATGCGGTCAAGCAGGCGTCCGAGTTCGGCATCCAGCAGGGCGGCCAGTCGCTGGTCGCGTTCCTGCTGTTCATCAACGACATCCACGGCATGGGCCTGAAGGCGGCGCAGGGCCTGCAACTGCTCGAAGCGTTCTACTGGGACATGGACGACGACACCCGCGCCTTCGCCAAGCGTTTCGCGGCGCGGCCCGGCATGAACGGCAAGATGCCGAGCGGCAACCAGGCCGGCGTCTATGCCTCGACGCTCGCTTATCTCAACGCGGTCGCCGCCACCGGCAGCGACGATGCCAAGGACGTCGTGCCGCAGATGAAGACGGTGAAGGGCAAGGACAAGCTGTTTGGCGACACCATGATCCGCGCCGACGGCCGCGTAGTGCATCCGATGTATCTGTTCGAGGTGAAGAAGCCGGAGGAGTCGAAATATCCCTACGACTACTATCGTCTGGTCTCGACGATCCCGGCCGAGCAGGCGTTCCGCCCGATGGCGGACGGTGGTTGCGCGCTGGTGAAGTAACGCTCTTTGCGAGTGACAGGGAGAATATCGCAGCCGGCCGCATCATGCTGATGCGGCCGGCTCTGCTGTGCTGCAGTATCCTTAACAGGCACTATAGTTCTTGCCTTTGCCCGTTTCCGGGAATTATGGTGCATGGATCGATGGCGCGCAGGAGCACCGCGCGACGGATGCTGCGGCGAAACGCCGCCGCCCGCCGTGCTGCTGCGTGGTGGCGAGAAAACAACGATAAGAACGATTTGTTTGAGGGGAGGGAAGACCATGAAGAGCTTCTGGCTGGCGAGCGCCGCGGCGCTGCTGTTTTCGAGCACCGCCTTTGCCGGCGACACCATCAAGATCGGCTTCGTCTCGACGTTCAGCGGCCCGACTGCCGTGATCGGCAACGACATGCGCAACTCGTTCGAGCTCGCGCTCGACCATCTCGGCCGCAAGATCGATGGCAAGCCGGTCGAGGTGATCTACGAGGACGACCAGCAGAAGCCTGATGTCGGCAAGCAGAAGACCGAGAAGCTGGTGCAGTCCGACAAGGTCGACTTCATCGTCGGCTACATCTGGTCGAACGTGCTCTTGGCCTCGCTGAAGACGGCGGTTGATTCCCAGACCTTCCTGATCTCGGCCAATGCCGGACCGTCGCAGCTCGCCGGCGAATTGTGCTCGCCTTACGTATTCTCGACCTCCTGGCAGAACGACCAGACGCCCGCCGCGATGGGCATCTACATGAACCAGAAGGGCGTCAAGTCGGTGTTCCTGATCGGCCCGAACTATGCGGCCGGCAAGGACATGCTGGCGGGCGTGAAGAGCACCTTCAAGGGCCAGGTCGTCGGCGAGGAATACACGGTGTGGCCGAGCCAGCTCGACTTTTCCGCCGAGCTCTCCAAGGCCCGCGCCTCCGGCGCCGAGTCGATCTTCGTGTTCTATCCTGGTGCGGCCGGCGTGCAGTTCCTCAATCAATACGCGCAGGCTGGCCTGAAGGAGAAGATGCCGCTCTACACGGCCTTCACCGTCGACGAGTTGTCGCTGCCGCTGCAGAAGGACAATGCGATCGGCGTGCCCGGCGCCCAGGAATGGGTCAACGACCTGCCCAACGAGCAGAACAAGAAGTTTGTCGCCGACTATCGCAAGAAATACACCGGCCTGCGTCCGACCTATTACGGCGCCCAGGCCTATGACGCGGCCCAGCTGATCAACAGCGCCGTGGTTGCGGTCAAGGGCGACACGTCCAAGAAGGATGCGATGAAGGCCGAGATGGAGAAGGCCAACTTCAAGTCGCTGCGCGGTTCCTTCAAGTTCGGCAACAACCACATCCCGATCCAGAACTTCTACCTGCAGGACGTGGTCAAGGACACCGACGGCCAGCTCTCGCTGAAGACGGTCGCCACCATCGTCGAGAACGACCAGGACCGCTTCCACGACAAGTGCCCGATGAAGTGAGCGAAAAGAATTCCGAGCCAGGGGCCGAAACAGGCCTGGAATTTGCTTGAAGCTTAAAACATCTCCGGCCTAAGATCGGGACGGACATGGCGGCAGCGCCTGGAACGGGTTCTGCCGCCGTCTTTTTGAGCGTGAAGTGAGGGGCATGCTTCTCGTCGTCGAACAATTCCTGAACGGGCTGCAGTTCGGACTGCTGCTGTTCCTGCTGGCCGCCGGCCTGACGCTGGTGTTCGGCATCATGGACTTCGTGAACCTCGCCCACGGCTCGCTCTACATGATGGGCGCCTACTTCGCGGCGACCTTCGCGGCCTGGACCGGCAGCTTCGTGCTCGGTGCGGTCATGGCGCTCGGAGCCACGCTTCTGCTCGGCATCGTGCTCGAATTCACGGCACTGCGCCATCTCTATGGGCGCGATCACCTCGACCATGTGCTCGCGACGTTCGGCCTGATCCTCTTCTTCAACGAGGCCGTCCGGCTGATCTGGGGCCCGGCGGGACTGGCGCTGCCGCTGCCGTCCTGGCTCGCCTTCCCGGTCACGATCCTGCCCGGCATCCAATATCCCGCCTATCGGCTCGCAATCATCGTCGTGGCGCTCCTGGTGGCGCTGCTGCTCTATCTCGGCGTGATGCGGACGCGGATCGGCATGCTGATCCGGGCCGGCGCCTCCAACCGCGAGATGATCGGTGCGCTCGGCATCAACATCAAGCTGCTCTATACGCTGGTGTTCGGCCTCGGCGCGGCGCTTGCCGGCCTCGCCGGGCTGATGCAGGCGCCGATCCTCACGGTGCAGATCGGCATGGGCGAGAACATCCTGATCCTCGCCTTCGTCGTGATCGTGATCGGCGGCATCGGCTCGATCCGCGGCGCCTTCATCGCCGCGATCATGATCGGCCTGATCGACACGATGGGGCGCGCCTTCCTGCCCAACCTGCTGCGTCAGGTGCTGAACTCGGCAGCAGCCTCCACCGCGGCGCCGGCGCTGTCGTCGATGCTGATCTATCTCCTGATGGCGATCGTGCTGGTGGCGCGGCCTGAAGGTCTGTTTCCGGCCAACCGCAGATGAAATCCTCGCTCAACGTTTCGACCATCGTGGCCGCACTCGTCGTGGCCGGACTGGTGCTGCTGCCGGTCTATTCGAACCTCTCCGGCAACATCTTCATCCTCACGCTGTTCACCCGCATCGTGATCCTGGCGCTGGCGGCCGTCAGCCTCAACCTGATCATGGGCTATGGCGGCATGATGAGCTTCGGCCATGCCGCCTATCTCGGCATCGGCGGCTACGCCGTCGGCATCCTGGCGCAGGAGGGCATCGGCTCCGGCTATGCACAGTTCGCGGTCGCCATCGCGGTTTCGGCGCTCTATGCCCTGGTCATCGGCGCGCTCTCCCTGCGCACCCGCGGCGTCTATTTCATCATGATCACGCTGGCCTTCGCGCAGATGGCCTACTATGTCGCGTCCGGCCTCGCCCGTTATGGCGGGGATGACGGGCTCACCGTCTACAAGCGCAGCGATTTCGGCGGCCTGATCAATCTCGGCAACCGCGTGCAGTTCTATTATCTCTGCCTGTTCTGCCTGCTTGCCGTCGTGGTGCTGATCTGGCGCATCGTCAATTCGCGCTTCGGCCTCGTGCTGCAGGGCCTGCGCTCCAACGAGCAGCGCATGCAGGCGATCGGCTTCCCGTCGAAGCGCTACAAGCTCGCCTGCTTCGTCATCGCCGGCATGCTGTGCGGGCTATCCGGCGCGCTGCTTGCCAACAACACCGATTTCGTCAGCCCTGCCGTGATGTACTGGACCCGCTCCGGCGACCTCATGGTGATGGTCATCCTCGGCGGCATGGGCACCCTGATGGGGCCGGTCGTCGGCTCGGTGGTGTTCCTGGTGCTGGAAGAGGTGCTGTCGCAGATCACCGAATATTGGGCGCTGATCATGGGCCCGCTGCTGCTCCTGATCGTGCTGTTCGGCCGCGGCGGCATCATGGGCATGCTCGGGAGGTTGAACCGTGGCTGAACCTCTGCTTCGCGTCGACAATCTCGTGCGCCGGTTCGGCGGCATCGTCGCGACTGATCACGTCTGTCTCGACGTTGCCAAGGGCGAGATCCACGCCATCATCGGGCCGAACGGCGCCGGCAAGACCACGCTGATCAGCCAGCTCACCGGCCACCTCGCGCCGCATGCGGGTCGCATTTTCCTAGGCGGCCGCGACATCTCGCATTTCCCCGCCTATAAGCGCAGCGCGCTGGGGCTCGCGCGTTCGTTCCAGATCACCTCGCTGCTGACCGACTTCACCGCGGCCGACAATGTCGCGCTTGCGGCGCAAGCCCATGACGGCAAGCACTCGTTCCGCTTCTTCGCCGCCGCCCGCAACGACAAGCCGCTGCGCGCCGCCGCGCACGCCGCGCTGGAGCGCGTCGGTCTCGGCCATCGCGCCGACGTGCTGGTGTCGAAGCTCAGCCATGGCGAGCAGCGCGAGCTGGAGCTCGCGGTCGCGCTCGCCACCAAGCCGCAGCTCCTGCTGCTCGACGAGCCGATGGCCGGCCTGGGGGTGACCGAGTCGCAGCGCATGGTGAAGCTGCTGAATGAGCTGCGCAAGGAAGTGTCGATCGTGCTGGTCGAGCATGACATGGAGGCGGTGTTCGCGCTCGCCGACCGCATCTCGGTCCTCGTCTATGGCCGCATCATTGCGTCGGGCAAGCCCGACGAGATCCGGCAGAACGAGGAGGTCAAGCGCGCCTATCTCGGCGATCAGCACGTGGTGGTCGGCCATGGTTGATCAGGGAACGCGCGCGATGCTGCTCGAGGTCGACGGCATCGAGACCTGTTACGGGCTGAGCCAGGTGCTGTTCGGCCTGTCGCTGGCGATCCGTGCCGGCGAGATGGTCTCGCTGATGGGCCGCAACGGGATGGGCAAGACCACCACGATCCGCTCGATCATGGGTCTGACCCAGGCCCGCGCCGGCCTGATCCGCTTCAGCGGCCAGGAGACGCGAAAGCTGCCGTCCTACAGGATCGCTCAACTCGGCATCGGCCTGGTGCCGGAGGGACGGCAGATCTTTCCGAATCTGACCGTCACCGAGAATCTCGTGGCGGCCTCGGCCAACCGGCTCGGCGCGTCCGATCCCTGGACGCTCGACAAGATCCACGCGCTGTTTCCGCGGCTCGCCGAACGCGGCAGCAACATGGGCAACCAGCTCTCCGGCGGCGAGCAGCAGATGCTGGCGATTGGCCGGGCGCTGATGACCAACCCCAAACTCCTCATTCTCGACGAGGCGACCGAGGGTCTGGCGCCGTTGATCCGAGAGGAGATCTGGAACTGCCTGTCGCTGCTGAAATCGCGCGGACAGTCGATCCTGGTGATCGACAAGAATGTCGAGCATCTGACCCGCATCTGCGACCGCCACTACATCATCGAGCGTGGCCGCACAGTGTGGCACGGCACGTCGGACCAACTGATGGCCGAGCCGGAGCTGCAGCACCGTTATCTCGGTATTTGAGGCGGCGCGCTGCCGGCTATTCCGACGTGCAAGCGGATTGACTCAAATCAAGATCGCGTCGCGCGAGGGCGCGTAGATTTCATTGGCATGCTGACATGCGCCGATTTTTCGCATTGAGGCTGGGCGTGGACGGGAATAATCTTCAGGGTAGTACTTTGTTTCTCCTTTTACCAAAGGTTGAGCAAATGCGTGCGCCTCATCTCCGAATCGAATCACCGAAAAGGGCCGCGGCTGGTCTGCGCAGCTTCTGGTCTGCCCATTCCGACCTCGAGACGGGCCTGTGTCTCGCTTTCATGCTGATCGTCGGATTCATCGTGAAGATGACGCCGCCGCTCTAGACCTCGGCGCTCATCGCGCGAACGGGATGTACTTCTGGTACTCCTTCGGCACGCGGCTGCGATAGCGCGACGGTACCGTGCCGCTGCGCAGGGAGTCCTCGACTTCCTTGCGCGTGCTGGTCCTCGTCCGCTTCTTCTTCGGCGTGGTCGCCTCGCTGGCCGGCTTGGCGCCGCCGGGGTTCTCGGTCGAAGCAGCCGGCGCGGGAGTGGCTGTCGGGCTGGGGCTCGCGGCGGGAGCCGGTTGCGCCGGCGTATCGGGAGCGGGCGTGCTCTGCGCGAAGGCGGCATCGGCGGCGAAACTGAGAGCCAGAATGGTTGCCAATGCGATCCCGGAAGACCTGATCATATCAACGAGACTCCAAGCCACTGCGACTGCCCTGCCTGCCTGATGATGTCGCCCCGTGCGCCGGACGGTTCATGCTGTTGTTGCATGGCCGGCGTCGGCTGATGCGCCACCTCGCCCAAGAAAAATTCTGAGTGCCAGATTTTTGAGCACAGCGTGCCGCCGGTTCCGTTGAATCGCAAGCATTTTTCCCTGGCACGCGGATTGCTCCTCTCGTTGCTTAGAGTTGGCAGCTAGGGTTCCGGTTCTCCATCGAGAATGCTGGTCCGAGAGCAGCCGCCAGGGGAGAGCCCTGGTGCACGGCGGGATAAAAACCCGGGAGACCTCAGTGGCCGCGCTTGGCAGGCACGAGGTTCTTCATGCCAGTCCGCGGTCAGAAAACCGATGAGGGACTGGACATGTTCAAAGCGCGAAATCTGTTTGTTGCCCTGCTCGCGGCATCGACGCTGGTGACCGCGTCGCTGTCATCAGCGTCAGCCGAGAAGAAGAAGGAATTCAACATCGCCTGGACGATCTATGTCGGCTGGATGCCGTGGCCCTATGCGGCCGAGTCCGGCATCGTCAAGAAGTGGGCGGACAAATACGGCATCTCGATCAAGATCACGCAGATCAACGACTACGTCGAGTCGATCAACCAGTACACCGCCGGGAAGTTCGACGGCGTCACCGTCACCAACATGGACGCGCTGACCATCCCGGCCGCCGGCGGCGTCGACACGTCGGCCATCATCATGGGCGACTACTCCAACGGCAATGACGGTGTCGTGCTCAAGAAAGGCAAGACCATGGCCGACATCAAGGGCCAGAAGGTCAACCTCGTAGAGCTCTCGGTGTCGCATTATCTGCTGGCGCGCGGCCTCGAGACCGCGAAGCTCTCCGAGAAGAACATCAAGACCGTGAACACGTCGGACGCCGACATCGTCGCCGCCGCGAAGTCCCCGGACACGACGGCCGTGGTCACCTGGAATCCGCAACTGCTGGAGGTGAAGGCCGAGCCGGGCGCAACGCTGGTGTTCGATTCCAGCAAGATCCCCGGCGAGATCGAAGATCTCCTGGTCGTCAACAGTGCGACGCTCAAGGACAATCCCGAGCTCGGTAAGGCGCTGGTGGGCATCTGGTACGAGACCATCGCGCTGATGAAGGACCAGAGCGAGAAGGGCAAGGCCGCGCGCGAGGCCATGGCCAAGCTGTCGGGCACCGATCTCGCCGGCTTCGAGACCCAGCTCAAGACCACGTTCATGTATTATGAGCCGAAGGAAGCGCTTGCGTTCATGACCGGACCGGAGCTGCCGAAGATCATGGATCTCGTGCGCACCTTCTGCTTCGATCACAACCTGCTTGGCGAGAACGTGAAGTCGAAGGACGCGGTCGGCATCTCCACGCCAACGAAGGCGCTGGGCGCGGCCAGCAATGTCAAGCTACGCTTCGATCCGACCTTCATGAAGATGGCGGCCGACGGGAAGCTCTGATCCGCTTCCGGGACCACCGCCGGTGCCATCCCTCATCCTGAGGAGCTTGCGCGAGCGCGAGCGTCTCGAAGGATGAGGCCCACATCGGGGCCTCATGGTTCGAGACGGCGCTGACGCGCCTCCTCACCATGACGATCGAGGGAGCCTCTTGATGCCGCGTGCCATGAACGTCGTTCCGAACCGGGGCAGCCGGCTGTTGCTGGCCCTGTTGCCGTTCCTGCTGATCGCCTTGATCTACGTGGTCGGGTCGGCGCAGCGGCGCGCGGACAATCCCGACGACAAGCTGCTGCCGCCGGTCTCCGAGATGGTCGCGACCTCCAAGCGGCTCGCAACCGAGCCGGATCGCCGCTCCGGCGACTACGTGCTGTGGTCCGACACGACGGCGAGCCTGCAACGCCTCGCGCTCGGCCTCGGCATTTCCGCAGCCATTGGTCTCGTGCTCGGACTTGCGATCGGATTGCTGCCGGTGGCCGGCGCCGGCTTCGGAACGCTTGTGGCTGTGCTGTCGATGATCCCCCCGATGGCGGTGCTGCCGGTGCTGTTCATCGTGTTCGGTCTCGGCGAATTGTCCAAGGTGGTGCTGATCATCATCGGCGTCACGCCGACCCTGGTGCGCGACCTCTCGCTCGAGGTGCAGAACATGCCGCGCGAGCAGCTGATCAAGGCGCAGACCCTGGGCGCCTCGACCTGGCAGGTCGCGATCCGCGTGGTGCTGCCGCAGATCATGCCGCGCCTGATCCAGGGACTGCGGCTCATGATCGGGCCCGCTTTCCTGTTCCTGATCTCGGCCGAGGCGATCGCCTCCGATGTCGGTCTCGGCTACCGCATCTTCCTGGTCCGGCGCTATCTCTCGATGGATGTGATCCTGCCTTACGTCGTCTGGATCACGTTGCTTGCCTACATCCTCGACTACGCCCTGGTCTGGTTCGGCCAGCGCGCCTTTCCGTGGGCCTATGCGCAAGGGAGCCGCTGATGAGCACGCTCTCCTTCCGGAATGTATGGGTCGAATATGGCAACCAGGTCGTGCTCGAGCGCATCAATCTCGAGATCGCCTCCGGTACGTTCCTGTCGATCGTCGGCCCCTCAGGCGCGGGCAAGAGCACCTTCCTGCGTCTGATCCTCGGTCAGGAGAGGCCGACGCAAGGCGCCGTGCTGCTCGATGGCCAGCCGTTTCCGGCGGAGCCTGGTCCGGACCGCGGCATCGTGTTCCAGCGCTATTCGGTGTTTCCGCATCTGACCGTGCTGGGCAACGTGCTGCTCGGCTACGAGCTCGCGGCCAGCGCGGTCACGGCGCGGCTGTTCGGGGCTGCCCGTAAGGCGGCGATGGAGAAGAGCCTCGCGCTGATCGAGGCCGTCGGCCTGGCCGAGCATCGCGACAAATATCCAAGCGCGTTGTCCGGCGGCATGCAGCAGCGGCTTGCGATCGCGCAGGCACTGGCGAAGCAGCCGCGCGTGCTCTTGCTCGACGAGCCGTTCGGCGCGCTCGATCCCGGCACCCGCGCCCAGATGCATGCGCTGATCAAGCCGCTGTGGCGCGAGCACAAGATGACCATCGTGATGGTCACCCACGACATCAAGGAGGCGTTCGGCCTCGCCACGCGGCTGATCGCACTCGACCGGCCGCGCAAGGACCCGCAGGCGCCGGAGCGGTTCGGCGCGCGCATCACCTACGATCTCGATCTCACCCGCGACAGCGCCGTGCCCGTGCTCGGCTTCATCCGCGCCAGCGTGCAGGCGGCGCAATAGTCAGGTCAAGAAACGTCGAAAGAAACGAAGGAGAGTCTCCATGTCATTCCCATTCATGCGCCGGTCGCGCCGCGCCGGATTGCACTCGCAGCGCCGGAGCGTGCGCCGTCACCATCCGGACTTCGACAAGATGGCCACCCAGGGCTGGCAGGCGCTGGAGGCCGAAGGCAAGCTGCCGAGTAATGGCTGGCGCAAGGAGCGGCAATGGGCGCTCGACATGGGCCTGCCCGGCGCCGACACGCTGACCGATCGCGACATCCCGACCTTCGCGCGCGGCGAGCTGCCGCATTTCGCCGGCATCAACACCTTCATGAAGGCGCCCTATGTCGAGAACGTCCGCGACGTCGGCAAATACGATGCCGCTGTGATCGGCATCCCCTTCGATTCCGGCACCACCTATCGCCCCGGCACCCGCTTCGGGCCGCAGGGCATCCGCCGCATCTCGGCGCTCTACACGCCCTACAATTACGAGCTCGGCGTCGACCTGCGCGAGCAGATGACCCTGTGCGATGCCGGCGACGTCTTCACCATCCCCGCCAACCTCGAAAAGAGCTTCGACCAGATCAGCCGTGGCGTCGCTCATGTGTTCTCGTCCGGCGCGCTGCCGATCATGCTCGGCGGCGACCACTCGATCGGCTTCCCCTGCGTGCGCGGCATCGCGCAATGCACCGACAAGAAGATCGGCATTATCCATTTCGACCGCCACATCGACATCCAGGAGAAGGATCTCGACGAGCGCATGCACACCACGCCCTGGTACTGGGCGACCAACCTGCCGAACGTGTCGCCGACCAATCTGGTGCAGCTCGGCATCGGCGGCTGGCAGGTTCCGCGCGAGGGCGTCGAGGTCGCGCGCAAGCGCAACACCAACGTGCTGACCATCGCCGACATCGAGAAGATCGGCCTGGAGAAGACCGCCGAGATCGCGCTCGAGCTCGCCTGGAAGGATGCCGACGCCGTCTACATCTCGTTCGACGTCGACTCCATCGATTGCGGCTTCGTGCCCGGCACCGGCTGGCCGGAGCCCGGCGGCTTCCTGCCGCGCGAAGCGCTGAAGCTGCTCGGCCTCGTGGCCGCCGAGGGCCTGTGTGGGCTCGAAGTGGTCGAGGTCTCGCCGCCTTACGACACCTCGGACATCACCGCGCTGATCGGCGTCCGCGTCGTCGTCGAGGCGCTGGGATCGATGGTCGCCCATGGCAAGCTCGGCAGTCACAAGCACATCATCAACAAGCCGGTCAGCTTTTGAGGCTCGCGATGCGTCATCATCACCACCATCACGGCCATCATCATCACGATCATGGCCATCAGCATGATCATGACCACCACCACGACCACGATCACCCCCCGCACGGCCCCGGGCACAACCATCCGCACGGCCGCTCGCCGGTGCAGTGGCAGACGCCGCATCAGCCGGACGGCGCCAAGCCCGCCGCGGCGGCCGAGCCGGATCTCGACAAGGTCGAGGCCGCCTTCGTCGACGGCTTCATCGCCGCCCCGGATCCGACCAGCTTCCTGCGGCTGGCGCGGGTCCCGTTCGAGATCCTGCGCGACGGAGAGAGTCTCAAGCTGCTGCGCGTCGAGATCGACGCGCTGACGGACGTCGGCAGCCTGACGCCCCATCTCGGTGGCGCCACCTTCCGCTACGATCCGTTGCCGTCGAACTTCATCTCCCGCCGCCGCCGGTTGCGCTTCGTCTATTTTGACGGCGCCAGCCTCAAACCGCTGACCTATGCGGAGCTGCGGGAGATGGAATGAGCCTACCGCAGCGGCGTTCGCTTGAGCGCCGCTGCCAGGGCCTCGAAACGGCCGACGACCTCCGGCAGCACGTAGGATCGCACGGTGGACGCGGCCGCGATGCCGATCAGCAGCACGATGACATATTGAGCGACGAGAAGGAGAGCGACGCGCCGCAGCCAGGATGATCGCGGCCGACGCTCGTCAGCGCGAGCAGGGCTCCGCGGCGGATTGGCAGCTGCGAGCAGCAGCAGGTCGTCCGGTTCTCGCGAGACCTCGGACATGCGCTCAGTATCCCGACAGCATCTGTTCGAGGCGGGATTTGAGCCGCTTGTTGGTGCGTTCGCGCTCGCGCAGCGTGCGCGCCCATTCCAGCGAGATGACCTCGCTATCCCGGTCGAAGGCGAGGCCTGCGCCGGCAGCGTCGCGCCAGACCATGCGCGCCTGCCGTGACCATCCGCGCCGTTCGATCGTGACGTCGACGCGGTCGGGCAGCAGCACGGTGCCCTCCAGCTCGATCTTGACGCCGCGGTTGTTGAAATTGCGCACGACGCAGGCGAGCGTCGAGCTGCCAGCATTGAATGTCAGAACGCCGCCATAATAGACGCGTTGGCGGGTCTCGCTGCGACGATTGTCCATGGCACGTCCTCCAGTCACTTAACGATCTATTAAGCAATCGGAGGGTGTATGGCCACCGTCGGCGGTATGAAAATGACGCCGGTGGTTAACGCGCATGCTGCGACGTGCCGCCATTGACGTTGCGCGAGTTCACCCCCGCGCGAACATGCGGGCCTCATTGGCGATGACCGGCTTCACCGCTTCGCCCAGCCGCGCGGCAGCCGCATCGACGGACAGACCGGCTGTATCCACAACGGCGTTGGCCCTTGCGTACAGCGGCTCGCGGCTCGCGAGGATGTTGCGCAACTCGGCCATCGCGGAGCGGTCGTCGGCCATCGGGCGCAGATCACCTTGTTTGCGCACACGCCCCATGTGCTCCTCCGGCTCGGCCTTGAGCCAGATCGTATAGAACGAGGTCAGGATCAGGTCGAACGTGACCGGCTCCGAGACGATGCCGCCGCCGGTCGCCAGCACGATCGGCTCCTTGCGCGCGAGCAACTGCACCAGCGCCGCCTGCTCCATGCGGCGAAAGCCTTCCTGGCCATAGAGCGCGATGATCTCGGCGACCGACAGCCCGTTCTGCCGCTCGATCTCCTTGTTGAGCTCGACGAAGCTCCAGCCGATCCGCTCCGCCAACATCCTGCCGAGCGTCGACTTGCCGGCGCCGCGCAGGCCGATCAGCGCGATCCCCGAAAACGCGCGCCGCAGCGGCGCCGAAGGGCCGCCGGCGAGCAGTTCCTTGACCTGCGCGATCTGGCTCGGACTGGCCTTCTTCAGGAGATCGCGAATGACCGGCCAGTCCGGCGATGGCTCGCCGCCGGGGATGATGTCGTCGAGCGGCGCGTTGATCGCATTGGCAATCCGGCGCAGCAGCACGATCGAGACATTGCCCTTGCCGCTTTCGAGCTGGGCGATGTAGCGTTCGGAAATCCCGGAAACCTCGGCCAGCACCTTGCGAGACATGCCGGCGAGGCCGCGCATCCGCCGCACCCGCTGGCCCAGCTGGTCGAGGAAATCGGTCTCGGCCGCGGACTGGCCATCGTCCCTGGATGGGTCGCTGTGTGGCGTCATATTCCTGAGGCACTCTTGTGACTAGGAAACATAATGCCGAGGAGGATTGACAGCAAGCGCGGTTGGTGGCCTTCTATGAATTATAATTCAAAAATCGGGGGAGGAACGCCGTGAAGTCGTACAATGCGGTGTCGTGGTTGCTTGACCGCAATGTCGAGGCGGGTCGTGGCGAAAAGCTCGCTTACACCGACACGGTCTCCGAGCTGACCTATCGCGGCCTGCAACAGCAGACCTGCCGCGTCGCCAACATGCTGCGCCGCCTGGGCGTCCGCCGCGAGGAGCGCGTGGCGATGATCATGCTCGACACGGTGGATTTCCCCGCAGTGTTTCTCGGTGCGATGCGCGCCGGCATCGTCCCGGTGCCGCTCAACACGCTGCTGACTTCGGAGCAATACGCCTATGTGCTGGCGGACTGCCGCGCCCGCGTGCTGTTCGTCTCCGAGCCTCTGTACCCGGTGGTGAAGGACATCGTCGGGCGGATGCCCGATCTCGACTGCGTCGTGGTGTCCGGCACGAACGCGTTCGGCCACAAGCTGCTGTCCGAGGAGCTCGCGCGCGAGAGCGATCAGTTCGAGACGGTCGCGACCCACGTGGATGAGCCGGCGTTCTGGCTGTATTCGTCCGGCTCGACCGGCATGCCCAAGGGCGTGCGCCATCTGCACGGCAATCTTGCCGCGACGGCCGAGACCTATGCCAGCCAAGTGCTCGGCATCCGCGAGAGCGATGTCTGTCTGTCGGCCGCAAAGCTGTTCTTCGCCTATGGCCTCGGCAATGCGCTGACCTTCCCGCTGTCGGTCGGCGCCACCACGATCCTCAACTCCGAGCGCCCGACGCCGGCGCTGATGTTCAAGCTCCTCAACCGCTACAATCCGACCATCTTCTACGGCGTGCCGACCTTGTTCGCCGCGATGCTGCACGACGAGTCGCTGCGCCATGAAAAGGCCGGCAGCGCTCTGCGCATCTGCACCTCGGCCGGCGAGGCGCTGCCGGAATCGGTCGGCAATGCCTGGAAGGCGCGGTTCGGCGTCGACATCCTCGACGGTGTCGGCTCGACCGAGCTCCTGCACATCTTCCTGTCCAACGTGCCCGGGGACATCAAATACGGCTCATCAGGGCGCCCCGTGCCGGGCTATCAGGTGCGCCTCGTCAACGACGCCGGTGAGGGCGTGCCGGACGGCGAGGTCGGCGAGATGCTGGTGCATGCGCCGTCCGCAGGTGAGGGCTACTGGAATCAGCGCCACAAGACTCGCTC
Organism: Bradyrhizobium oligotrophicum; assembly: GCA_050641875.1. Classification (GTDB taxonomy): domain Bacteria; phylum Pseudomonadota; class Alphaproteobacteria; order Rhizobiales; family Xanthobacteraceae; genus Bradyrhizobium; species Bradyrhizobium oligotrophicum_B. Next base: position 1,660,980 of record CP192619.1, on the reverse strand, counting down.
GACCTTCGAGGGCTATTGGACGCGCACGGGTGACAAATATGTTCGCGACGCCGACGGGCGCTACACCTTCTGCGGCCGCTCCGACGACATGTTCAAGGTCTCCGGCATCTGGGTGTCGCCGTTCGAGGTCGAGAGCGCCCTGATCACGCATCCCTCCGTGCTGGAAGCCGCCGTGGTGCCGGAAGCCGATCCGGAGGGGCTGTTGAAGCCGAAGGCCTATGTCGTGCTGCGCCCGAGCGTCGATCGCTCGACCCTGCACGAGGCACTGAAGGAGCACGTCAAGCAGAAGATCGGCCCGTGGAAATATCCGCGCTGGATCGAGGTGGTGGAGTCCTTGCCGAAGACCGCAACCGGCAAGATCCAGCGCTTCAAGCTGCGCGAGGGAGCTAATTAGTAACCGGGCCTATTCTCTGGGGTTGGCCCAACTCATAGTGATCGTCATGGCCGGGCTTGGCCCGGCCATCCATCTCTCTGCGACGAAGAAAGACGTGGATGCCCGGGTCAGGCCCGGGCATGACGAACGAGAGAACAGCGCATGACGCTTGAAGCGAACGGCTTCCTCACCATCGACGCCGCCGAGCTCGAATATCGTCTGATCGGCCCGCAGCCCTCCGATGCGCCGTGCATCGTGCTGCTGCATGAAGGGCTGGGCTCGGTCGGCCTGTGGGGCGACTTCCCCGACAAACTCCAACAGGCCACCGGCGCCTCCGTGTTCGCCTATTCCCGCGCCGGCTACGGCGCCTCGAGCCCGGTGACCTTGCCGCGGCCGCTCGACTACATGCAGCGCGAGGCGCGCGATGTGCTGCCGAAGCTGCTCGATGCGATCGGCTTCCAGCGCGGCCTCCTCGTCGGCCATTCCGACGGCGCCTCGATCGCGGCGATCTATGCCGGCAGCCACGCCGACCATCGCCTCCAGGGTATCGTGGTGATCGCGCCGCATGTCGTCGTTGAGGACATCTCCGTGTCGTCGATCGCCGCAATCAAGACCGCCTACGAAACCACGGAGCTGCGCACCAAGCTCGGCCGCTGGCACAAGGACGTCGACAATGCGTTCCATGGCTGGAACGGCGCCTGGCTCGATCCGGCGTTCCGGACCTGGGACATCACGGCTGACCTTGCCTACATCCGCGTGCCCGTGGCCGTGATCCAGGGCGTCGATGACCAGTATGGCACCGTCCGGCAGGTCGAGATCCTCCAGGAGGAGTGCTACTGCCCGGTCGAGGTGACGATGCTGCCCAAGACCGGCCATTCCCCGCATCGCGAGGCGCCCGAGGCGACCCTGCGCGTTATCGGCGAGTTCGCCGCAGCTACCCTGCCGTCGCCGGCATCACAAACATGAAGCAAAGTGCATGTTATGGCTTTTTACGGTAGACGTCAGCCGTAACATGAATTATTGTGCATCTCAACGATAAGCACTCCAACGAAGGGTGACTCATGGCCGGGGAAGACCGCGTGCTCGCGGGAGGCAAGACGTTCATCGATTTTCAGACCGATCCCTCCCGCTACAAACATTGGAAGCTGTCGATCGACGGCGAAGTGGCGACGCTCGCGATGGACGTCGACGAGAACGGCGGCCTGTTCGAGGGCTACCAGCTCAAGCTCAATTCCTATGATCTCGGTGTCGACATCGAGCTGGCGGACGCCGTGCAGCGGCTGCGCTTCGAACATCCCGAGGTGAAGGTGGTCGTGCTGCGCTCGGCCAAGCCGCGCGTGTTCTGCGCCGGCGCCAACATCCGCATGCTCGCGGGCGCCACCCATGCCCATAAGGTGAACTTCTGCAAGTTCACCAACGAGACCCGCAATGGCTTCGAGGATTCATCCGAGAATTCCGGCCAGCGCTTCATTACCGTGGTGAACGGCACCGCGGCCGGCGGCGGCTATGAGCTCGCGCTCGCCACCGATCACATCATCCTCGCCGACGACGGCTCCTCCTCGGTGTCGCTGCCGGAGGTGCCTCTGCTCGCGGTGCTGCCCGGCACCGGGGGCCTGACGCGCGTCGTCGACAAGCGCAAGGTGCGCCGCGACCGTGCGGACGCGTTCTGCACGACGGAGGAGGGCGTCAAAGGCAAGCGCGCCGTGCAATGGCGACTCGTCGACGAAATCGCACCGAACTCCAAGGTCGATGCCAAGGTCGCCGAGCGCGCCAAGGAGTTCGCGGCCGCCTCCAAGCGCAACGGCAGTGGCAAGGGCGTCGCGCTCACACCGCTCAAGCGCGTCATTGACGCGAGCAGCGTGCGCTACGGCTTCGTCAATGTCGACATCGACCGCGCCGCCCGCATCGCCACGATCACCATCACGGCCCCCGAAGCTGCGCCGCCGGCCGATATCGACGGCATGACCGCGCTGGGCGCCGCGTTCTGGCCGCTGCAGGTCGCACGCGAGCTCGATGATGCCATCCTGCACCTGCGCATCAACGAGCTCGGCATCGCCATGCTGGTGTTCAAGTCGCATGGCGAGCGCGCGCAGGTGCTGGTCCACGACGCCTTCCTCGAGGCCAACAAGGCGCATTGGCTGGTCAACGAGATCCGTCACTATTGGAAGCGCGTGCTGAAGCGCATCGACGTGACGTCGCGCACGCTGGTGACGCTGGTCGAGCCCGGCTCCTGCTTCGCGGGGACGCTCGCCGAACTCGTGTTCGCCTCCGACCGCTCCTACATGCTGATCGGCACCATCCAGGGCGACAACCGTCCGGCGCCGGCGATCGAGCTGTCGGCGATGAATTTCGGTCCCTATCCGATGAGCCACGGCCTGACGCGGCTGGAGTCGCGCTTCCTCGCTGATCCCGGCGATCTCGAGCGCGTGCGTGAGCAGGTCGGCAAGCCGCTCGAAGCCGATGAAGCCGAGGAGCTCGGCCTCGTGACCTTCGCACTCGACGACATCGACTGGGAGGACGAGATCCGCGTCTTCCTCGAGGAACGTGCGAGCTTCTCGCCGGACAGTCTCACCGGTCTCGAAGCCAATCTGCGCTTCGCCGGCCCCGAGACGATGGAATCGAAGATCTTCGCCCGCCTGACCGCCTGGCAGAACTGGATCTTCCAGCGCCCCAATGCGGTCGGCGAGGAGGGGCACTCCGGCGCTACGGCACCGGCGAGCGGCCGCAATACGACATGACGCGCGTCTGAGCGAATAGAAGAGAGCCACCCGGGAGGTCTCCATGAACATGAACATCATGAACGTCGACTACTCGACCAAGATTCCGAACAACGTGAATCTCGCCGAGGACCGCCAGGTCCTCAAGGCGCTGGAAGGCTGGCATCCCGGCTATGTCGACTGGTGGAACGACATGGGGCCGGAGGGCTTCCAGCAGTCGCTGGTGTACTTGCGCACGGCCTATTCGGTTGATCCGCGTGGCTGGGCCAAGTTCGACTACGTCAAGATGCCCGACTATCGCTGGGGCATTCTCCTCGCTCCCCAGGAGGAGGATCGCAAGATCCCGTTCGGCGAACATTATGGCGAGCCGGCCTGGCAGGAGGTCCCCGGCGAATATCGCGCGCTGATGCGCCGCCTGATCGTGATCCAGGGCGACACCGAGCCGGCCTCGGTCGAGCAGCAGCGCCATCTCGGCAAGACCGCGCCGTCGCTCTACGACATGCGCAACCTGTTCCAGGTCAACGTCGAGGAGGGCCGTCACCTCTGGGCGATGGTCTACCTGCTGCAGAAATATTTCGGCCGCGACGGCCGCGAGGAGGCCGACGAGCTGTTGCGCCGTCGCTCGGGCGACGCGGATTCCCCGCGCATGCTCGGCGCCTTCAACGAGAAGACGCCGGACTGGCTGTCTTTCTTCATGTTCACCTACTTCACCGACCGCGACGGCAAGATGCAGCTGCACTCGCTCGCGCAGTCCGGCTTCGATCCGCTGTCGCGCACCTGCCGCTTCATGCTGACGGAGGAGGCGCATCACATGTTCGTCGGCGAGACCGGCGTCGGCCGCGTCATCCAGCGCACGGTCGAGGCGATGCGCGAGGCGGGGATCGACGATCCCACCGACATCACGCGCGTCCGCGCGCTCGGCGTGATCGACCTGCCGACCATCCAGAAGAAGTTGAACCTGCACTACACGCTGTCGCTCGACCTGTTCGGCTCGGAGGTCTCGACCAACGCGGCCAATGCCTTCAATGCCGGCATCAAGGGCCGCTATCACGAGACCCAGATCCAGGACGATCACCAGCTCAAGAACTCGACCTATCCGGTGCTCAAGCTGGTCGACGGCGAGATCAAGCGGGTCGACGAGCCGGCGCTGACCGCGCTCAACATGCGCCTGCGCGACGACTACTCGCAGGACTGCATCAAGGGCCTGCTGCGCTGGAACAAGATCATCACGACCGCAGGCTACGAGTTCCAGCTCAAGCTGCCGCATACCGCCTTCCACCGCGCCATCGGCGAGTTCAAGGACGTCCATGCGACGCCCGACGGCATTCTGATCGACGAGGGCACGTGGGCCAAGCGCAAGGGCGACTGGCTGCCGTCGGCCGACGACGGTGCCTACATCTCCTCGTTGATGAAGCCGGTCACCGAGATCGGTGAATACGCGTCGTGGATCGCGCCCCCGAAAGTCGGCATCGACAACAAGCCGGGTGATTTCGAGTACGTGAAGATCGAGACCTGAGACCTGGACTCGGTCTGTTCCCTCCCCCTTGTGGGGGAGGGGCTAGGGAGGGGTAAGCCGCGGAGACGGTCGTTCGTGGCTTACCCCCTCTCCACCTCTCCCCCACAAGGGGGAGAGAGCCGACCTTCCCTTGGGTTACTAACTCGGCCTCAACTATCCCAGCCCGCGCCTGGAATGCCGGGATTCGCGTAGACGATTCCGCCATCGACGGCGATCGTGTTCCCCACCACATAGTCGCCCGCCCGCGACGCCAGGAAGATCGCTGTCCCCGCCATGTCCTCATCGGTGCCGATGCGTCCCGCGGGCACGCGCGCGGCGACCTCGTCGGCGTTGTCGCGCGCGGCCTTGTTCATGTCGGACTTGAACGGGCCCGGCGCGATCGCGGTCACCACGATATGGTCCTTGATCAGCTTGGCTGCCATGCGCCGCGTCAGATGGATCAGGCCGGACTTGCTCGCCGCATAGGAATAGGTCTCGAGCGGGTTGACGAAGATGCCGTCGATCGAGGCGATGTTGATGACCTTTGCGGGCCGTTCGGCGCTGGCCGCTGCGCGCAACGGCGCCGCAAGCGCCTTGGTCAGGAAGAACGGCGTCTTGAGGTTGAGGTTCATCACCTTGTCCCAGCCGCTCTCCGGAAATTCGTCGAAGTCGGCGCCCCAGGCCGCGCCGGCATTGTTGACGAGGATGTCGAGCTTGGGCTCGCGCGTCTTGATCTCGGCCGCAAGCATCTCGATGCCGGCCATGGTCGAGATGTCGATCGGCAGCGCGATGCACTCGCCGCCATATTCCGCGGTCAGTGCCTTGGCCGTCTCCTCGCACGGGCCGGCCTTTCGCGCCGTGATGTAGACCCGCGCTGCGCCCTGCGCGAGCACGCCGGATGCGATCATCTTGCCGATGCCGCGCGAGCCGCCGGTGACGAGCGCGATGCGGCCTTCGAGCGAAAACAGGTTCTTGAGCATGGTGCCTCCCTTTCCTTATGTCGTGCGCGCTTGTGGGCGTGACGCGCCGGGACTGTCAAGTGAGACGCAGTCGCAAGGATTTGCCGCAATCCGTCGGGGGTCTTGAGGACGCGGCCTAGGCCGCGTCGATGCGGCGGAAGCCGTTCCACATCGCGGTCGCCGCGCCCGAGGTCAGCACCGGCAGCACGCGGGCGTCCTGATAATGGCCGTTCAGCGAGACGCGCGACAAGGCCGTGAGATGATCGGCGCTTTCGGCGAAGATCATGCCGGGCCGGGTGGTGACGGCGGTCTTGTAGCCGCTCGCGGCCGCCAGCACGAACTCGCGCTGGGAGGCGGCGGCGCGGTCGCCGTAGGGGTAGGCCATGTGCAGCACCGGCCGCTGCAACTCGTTCTCGATCCGAGCACGGCTGTCGGCGATCTCGATGCGCGCCGTCTCCTCGGTCTGCTTGGCGAGATTGCAGTGACTGATCGAATGCGCGCCGATCGAGATCAATGGCTCAGTCGACAGCGCCCGGAGCTCGTCCCAGGACAGGCAGAGCTCACGGCAGATCGACTCCTCGTCGACGTCGTAGCGCGCGCACAGCGCGCTGATCTCGCGCCGGACGTCGTGCTCGCCCGGCAGTGCGCGCAGCCAGTCGTGCAGGCGCTGGAACGTCACGCATTTGGCTGCCGGCGTCGATGCATCGAGCTGCAGCGACAGTCCGCCGATCTCGATGTCGATCGCGTCAGTCTTCGCGACCAGCCGCTCCAGCGTCACCCACCAGAGCCGGCCGTTTCCGGAGGCGAAATCGCTCGTCACATAGATGGTGAATGGCGCATCAAACTCGCGCATGACAGGCAGCGCGAAGTCGCGATTGTCGCGATAGCCGTCGTCGAAGGTGAAGCAGGCGAAGCGGCGCGAGAAGTCCTTCGCCACCAGCCGGCTGTGCAACTCGTCGAGAGTGATGATCTCGATGTCGTTGTGGCGCAGGTGCGACAACATTTCGCGCAGGAAGTCCGGCGTGACCTCGAGGTGACAATTGGGCTGGAAATCGGCGTCGCGGTGCGGCCGCACATGATGCAGCGTATAGATCGCACCCACGCCCGAGAAGATCGGGCGCAGCCAGACATGCGCGCCGCTCAGATACAGCGCTTCCAGGCCGGCACGGATAAAGGTTTTGCGAAATCGCCTCATCTGAAATATGCGGCCCGGTGAGTGTCGGGACAAGGTTACCGACGAATGATTGAAGAAAACCTTAGCCTGCGGTCGCAACGTACCGTACGTCGCTCCTCATTTCCGGTTTGACAGGCATGCAAGGGTTTGTTTTCTCTCTGCTTCCTCGATGCGACGGATAACGAATGCGCGGACTTTTCAGGTGGAGCGGGAAATGGTGGCCTGGCGTCATCCCGCTGATCGTGCTTTGGGGCTTCGCGGCCTGGACCAGCACCGTTCCCCTGGAGAATGATCTCGCCGGTCGCAGTTCGGCCGTCCTGAAGGGGGCCGTGCTCGACAGGACAAGCATCACGGTGGACGGCCGCGATGTCTCGCTGCGAGCCTTTGCATTTTCCGAGGCCGGACGCCGCGATGCGGTCGCCGCGGTCGACGCCGTGCCCGGCGTGCGGCTGGTCAATGACGAGACCCGGCTGGTCCCCGAGGCCAAGCCCTTCGTGTGGTCGGCCGAGCGCGACGTCGTCCGGGTGACGCTGGGCGGCAATGCGCCGCTACCCGCCTTGAAGAGCAAGCTGATGGACGCGACGCGGGCGGCGCTGCCGGGCGTGGAGGTCGCTGACCAGATGGGCCTGGCGCGCGGCGCGCCACCGCGCTTCGAGGATGCGGCGCTGCTGCTGATCGGCCAGATCGCCAAGCTGAAGGACGGCAAGTTCACGATCTCCGACGGCGACGTCACATTGTCCGGCATGGCGCGCGAACTCGGCGGCCGCGAGGCGATCGCGGCCGCGCTCGGAAAGCTGCCGGACGGCTTCAAGGTCGCCAGCAACGAGGTCAAGGCGCCGCCCTATGTCTTCCAGGCCTACAAGGACCCGGTCGCGGTCACCGTGACGCTCGCCGGCAACGTTCCCGACGAGAACATCCACGCCGTCGTCGTCGGCTCTTCATCGCGCAAATTCTTCAGCGAGAAGGTCGTGGACAATCTCAAGAACAGCCTCGGCGCGCCAACCAATTTCGTGAATGCGGTGGTGCCGGCGTTGGGCGCCTTGTCGCGGCTGTCGACCGGCACGCTGGTGGTGTCCGACCGTGACATCAAGATTTCCGGTGATGCGCTTTACGACGCCGCAGCGGCCCAGATCCGGACCGGGCTCGCCAAGGATGTCCCGCAGGGCTGGCAGGTGAAGGCCGACATCACGGTGAAGCCGGCAGCCGCCCCGGTCGATCCCACGGTGTGCCAGCAGCTGTTCTCCGACCTGCTCGGCAAGGCCAAGATCCGCTTCGAGACCGACCGCAGCGACCTCGACAGGGATTCCACCGGTCTGCTCGACCGCCTCGTCGAGATCGCGTTCCGCTGCCCCTCCGCCAATGTCGAGATCATCGGCCACACCGATTCCGACGGTGATTCCGCCGCCAATCAGGTGCTGTCGCAGAAGCGCGCCCAGGCGGTGGTCGATTATCTGGTCAAGGCCGGGCTGCCGGCCGACCGTTTCAGCGCGATCGGCTATGGCAGCACCCAGCCCGTCGCCTCCAACGACACCGCCGACGGCCGGACGCAGAACCGGCGCATCGAATTCGTGGTGAGGTAACGTCATGGCCTATCTCGTTGCCTTTCATTGGGGCTGGCTGGCCGGCGCATTCGCCATCGGCCTGGCGATGGGCTGGGTCGCCGTGGTGCATCGCGCCCCGCGCGTGTCGGGCTGGCTGACCTGGCTGCTGGCGGCGCTGGCCGCCGGCCTGGTCGCGACGGCCGTGGCCTCCCTGATCCCCGGCCGGGCCGGCTACTGGCTCGAGCTGCTGCTGATCATGTTCGTGCCCTACCTCGTCGGCTGCGCCATAGGCACCTGGCTGCGGGCGCTGGTGGTGATCCGCAGCATGCGGACGAAATCGGCGGCCTGAATCGCCGCACCGGACTGCGACCGACGCCACCAGCCAAGACTGCGGCGGCGGCGCCGCCATCCGCGTGCCCGGTCATCGCAACTGCGAGACACGAAGGTTTGACGAGGCCCTAACCTGTCAAACGCGCAGCTCGCGCTTATCGTTGAGCCATGCCGACGCGCCGAGCCGCGGGGCGCCCCGGAAAGCCCGGAGATGCGCGTTCCTCACCAAAGTTTAACCTGGGGGTTTGCAGGCTGGCGGGAGCGTGCGCTGACCCGCCGTCCTGCATGATGCCTTGCCCGATGTCTTTGCCTGATGTCTTGCCTCATGTGCGGCAAAACGGTGCATCGCATTTCCGTAAAGCCTGCTAAGTATATCCATGTGTACGCTTTTGTTCGCACGCTCCGTGTTCCCCAATGCGTCGAAACGCGCTACGAGGGCGTTGTATGCGCACATGATGCTGCGGCCTCCGGGGCGCGGCGTCCCCGGCCGTCGTGATCGGATCACGGTGAGAGGTGTAGATGCTTGAAGCCATACGCAGAGCGGCCACGTTCCTGCGCGAGAAGCAAGTCCTGCACAAGCTCGGCGTGCTGATCAGCATCGCGGTGATCGCGGTCGCCTGCTACGTCCTCTACCACATGCTGCGCGGCATCGACACCTACGAGGTGCTCGAGGCGATCAAGAGCACGGAGCCGCATCAGATCGCGCTCGCCGCGCTGTTCGTCGCCGCCGGCTATTTCACGCTGACCTTCTACGATCTGTTCGCGGTGCGCGCGATTGGCCACGACCACGTGCCCTACCGCGTCAACGCGCTGGCCGCCTTCACCAGCTATTCGATCGGCCACAATGTCGGCGCCAGCGTCTTCACCGGCGGCGCCGTGCGCTACCGCGTCTATTCCGCCCATGGGCTGAACGCCATCGACGTCGCCAAGATCTGCTTCCTCGCCGGCCTGACGTTCTGGCTCGGCAATGCCGCCGTGCTCGGGCTCGGCATCAGCTATCATCCGGAGGCGGCGGCCTCGATCGACCAGCTGCCGCCCTGGGTCAACCGCATTGCGGCGATCGCGATCCTGGTCGGCCTGTTGGGGTATGTCGCCTGGGTATGGACCAGGCCGCGCGTGGTCGGCCGCGGGCCGTGGACCGTGGTGCTGCCGAGCGGCCCGCTGACCCTGCTGCAGATCGCGATCGGCATCATCGACCTCGGCTTCTGCGCGCTGGCGATGTATGTGCTGGTGCCGGACGAGCCCAATCTCGGCTTCGTCGTGGTGGCCGTGATCTTCGTCTCGGCGACCTTGCTCGGCTTCGCCAGCCATTCCCCCGGCGGGCTCGGCGTGTTCGACGCCGCGATGCTGGTCGGGCTGTGGCAGATGGACCGCGAGGAGCTGCTGGCCGGAATGCTCCTGTTCCGGATGCTGTATTATTTGGCGCCGTTCCTCATTTCTGTAATCTTGCTGACGTTTCGCGAGGTTATCATCAGCACGCGGTCGAAGCGGCTGCGGCAGGCCGCGCTCAGCCTCGATCCGGGCCCCCGCCCGAAGCCGCTTTTGTGAGGAAGCGCAGCGATTCCGGTGCCTGACGCCAGCTCAAGGGAACTGTAGGACGAGATGGCCCTCGACGCTCCCTCCGACACGCCGCTCTCGATCTTCACCCCTGGCCGGACCGGCTGCGCCATTCCGCGATCATCCTGCTCGCAGCGGCGCTCGCGCTTGCCGGGCTCGTGCTGCTGGACGAGCTGCTGCCGCTGCGGGCCGTGGCGGTATTCCTGTGTATTTCCGCTGCCGCCCTGGTGCCATGGCGGCTGCACGGCGCGGTCGCCAAGCGCGAGGAGGAGCGCCACGCCAACCCGGTCGAGGCGCCGGCCGTGAGCGCGGTGGTCGAGGGCATCCCCGATCCCGCCGTGCTGCTCGACCGCGCCGGCCGCGTCATCCACCTCAACGCCGCTGCGGCGCAGCTCGCGCCGGCCCTGCGCAAGGGCGAGCTCGCCCAGTTCGCACTGCGCACGCCGGAGATCATCACTGCGCTGCGCGAGGCGATCGCCACCACCGAGATCCGCCGCGCCACCTATCACGATCACGTTCCGGTCGATCGCTGGATGGAGCTGATCATCACGCCGGTGCCGGTGCCGACGGCGTTCGGTGGCACGGACAAGTGCATGCTGATGACGTTCCACGATCTCACCCCGCTGCGCCGGGTCGAGGAAATGCGCGCCGACTTCGTCGCCAATGCCAGCCACGAGCTGCGCACGCCGCTGGCGGCGCTCTCGGGCTTCATCGACACGCTGCAGGGGCCGGCCAAGGACGATCCGAAGGCGCGCGAGCGCTTCCTCGGCATCATGCACATCCAGGCGACGCGCATGGCGCGGCTCATCGACGATCTGCTGTCGCTGTCGCGGGTGGAGCTGTCGGCGCATGTCCAGCCCCACGCCATGGTCGACGTCGTCCCCATCATCCGCCAGGTCACCGACGGGCTGGAGTCGCTGGCGCGCGAGCGCCATGTGGTGATCGAAACCAGCCTGCCGGAGGTGCCGGTGACGATCGCCGGCGACCGCGAGGAGCTGCTGCGCGTGTTCGAGAACCTGATCGAGAACGCGCTGAAATACGGCGCCTCGGGCGGGCGCGTGATCGTCTCGCTGGAGCAGGCCGTCTCCGCCGAGAACGCGCCGGAGATCCGGGTCAAGGTGCGCGATTTCGGTCCGGGCATCGCGCCGGAGCATCTGCCGCGCCTGACCGAGCGCTTCTATCGCGTCGATGTCGGCGACAGCCGCGCGCAGGGCGGCACCGGGCTCGGCCTGTCGCTGGTGAAGCACATCCTCAACCGCCATCGCGGCCGGCTGCTGATCGAGAGCGTGCCGCGCAACGGCGCCGCGTTCACGGCGTGCTTTCCGCAGTCGAAGCCCGCAGCGCGCGCCTGATCGGCGGGCGCATCCTGCGGCCCGGCGCAGGCCGGGCATACGTCATCGATCTCTGTGAATTGGGCCGACAGTCGGATCGTGGGCGATGCGGAGCATCCTCATCGCCCGTCGTGGCCGCCAACCGCTCAGCGCGTGGTCGACTTCGCCGGCTGGCGGCGGCGGTCGGCCGCGGGCTGATAGGCGACACGCGAATGCTGCGCGCAATAGGGCAGTCCGGAAAGGGCCTTGCCGCCGCAGAAGAAGAAATCCGCGCTCGAGGGATCGCCGACCGGCCAGTGGCAGGTCGCCTCGTTGAGCTCCAGCAGCGACAGCCGCTGGTTCATCGGCACGACGTTGTCGAATGCAACCGGATCGGGCTCCGCCTCGACCTCGAAAACCTGTGCGAGCGCCGTGTTGCCGCGCGCCACCGGGCGTGCCACCCGCATCATCGGCTGGGCCGGGCGGGCCGCCTTGCGCTGGCGCGGTGCCGCAGTGGCCGGGCTCTTGGCGCGGCCGGACAGGCCCAGCCGGTGCACCTTGCCGATCACGGCGTTGCGCGTCACGTTTCCGAGTTCCGCGGCGATCTGGCTGGCCGACAGTCCGGCTTCCCAGAGTTTTTTCAGTTGCTCGACGCGATCGTCGGACCAGGTCAATACGGTCATCGAACCTTTCCCTTCGCGTTGCGCCGGCCAATTCCGGGACGGCGCTGCGATGCTGTCTCAAGAAAATCCCTGGCGGCAGAATCCCTTATCCCTCGCCGGGCGCGCACGAGGCACCCGGACGTTACGCAAACTCAGAGAACTTCGAGAGGGATCAGAACTGCCGCACGAGATGTCGTACTCGACGTCGAAAACGCTACAATATGGCGTGACTCTCGCGCAAGAGTCGGTGGCCGCAGTCCACACATTCCGTGGTTCCCTGTGGCACGTCTCGGGCCGTGTCATGCGTCCGCAATCTCACGGGCCGGCCCCCATGCATCGGCTGACGCGTAGTTGACTCCCACCGCTGCCCGCATACAATAGATGCACGTGCCGCCTTGAAAAGGCGGCACATTTTGTTTTCCAGGGTGGGGTCCCTGATGCGCGATGGCGCCGCGTGGCGCGTGTCTCGGCCGACCCGTCAGCTCATGTGATCCGCCATGACCAGTGTTGCCGCTACGCATCTCCTCCCCGTATTCGCCCGGGTCGATCTCGCTTTCGAGCGCGGCGAGGGCGCGTGGCTGATCGCGACCAATGGCGACCGTTATCTCGATTTTACCTCGGGCGTCGCCGTCAATTCGCTTGGCCATGCGCATCCGCATCTGGTCAAGGCGCTGCAGGAGCAGGCGGCCAAGCTGTGGCACATGTCGAACCTGTTCAAGAGCCCGGATGGCGAGCGCCTCGCCACCAGGCTGTGCGAGCAGAGCTTTGCCGACTACGTGTTCTTTGCCAATTCCGGCGCCGAGGCGATGGAAGGCGCGATCAAGATCACGCGCAAATATCACGCCGCCAAGGGGCATCCCGAACGCTACCGTATCATTACATTCGAAGGCGCGTTCCACGGCCGCACGCTCGCCACGCTCGCCGCGACAGGTTCGGCCAAATATCTCGATGGCTTCGGTCCGCCGATGGACGGCTTCGACCAGGTTCCGTTCGGCGACATCGAAGCCGTGAAGAAGGCGATCGGTCCGCAGACCGCCGGCATCCTGGTCGAGCCGGTGCAGGGCGAGGGCGGCGTGCGCACCGCGCCGCTGCCGTTCTACAAGGCGCTGCGTCAGCTGTGCGACGACAACGGTTTGTTGCTGGTCATCGACGAGGTCCAGACCGGCATGGGCCGCACTGGCGATCTGTTCGCGCATCGCTGGCTCGGCGTCACGCCGGACGTGATGTCGCTGGCCAAGGCGCTCGGCGGCGGCTTTCCCATCGGCGCCGTGCTCGCGACGGCCGAGGCCGCGTCGGGCATGACGCCGGGCTCGCACGGCTCGACCTTCGGCGGCAATCCGCTGGCGGTCGCCGCGGCCAACGCCGTGCTCGACGTGATGCTGGCGCCGGGCTTCCTCGATCACGTCCGCAAGATGTCGCTGCTGTTGAAACAGAAGCTCGCCGCCGTTCTCGATCGTCATCCCGACATCATCTCCGAGATCCGCGGCGAGGGCCTTCTGATCGGCGTCAAGGCGGTGGTGCCGTCGGGCGATCTGGTCGCGGCGCTGCGCGACCAGAAGCTGCTCACCGTCGGCGCCGGCGACAACGTCGTGCGCTTCCTGCCGCCGCTGATCGTCAACGAGATCCGAAATCGAACAATCGGTCGAGATGCTCGATCGCGCCTGTGCGGCGCTCTCGGGCGGGCCTGCGAAGCAGGCGGCCGCATCATGAGCAAGACCATGGGCAACACGCCGCGTCATTTCCTCGATCTCACCGAGATGCCGGTGGAGGAGCTGCGCAACGTGCTGGCGCTGTCCAGCGCGATGAAGAAGACCTTGAAGGCGCGCGAGCCGGCGAAGAAGCCGCTCGAGGGCAAGGTGCTGGCGATGATCTTCGACAAGCCGTCGACGCGCACCCGCGTGTCGTTCGACGTCGGCATGCGCCAGCTCGGCGGCGAGGCGATCATGCTGACCGGCACCGAGATGCAGCTCGGCCGCGGCGAGACCATCGCCGACACCGCACGCGTGCTGTCGCGCTACGTCGACGCCATCATGATCCGCATCCTCAGCCACGAGGCGCTGCTCGAGCTTGCCGCGCACGCCACCGTTCCCGTCATCAACGGCCTGACCCGGCGCTCGCATCCCTGCCAGGTGATGGCCGACGTGATGACCTTCGAGGAGCATCGCGGCTCGATCGAGGGCCGCACCGTGGCCTGGACCGGCGACGACAACAACGTGCTGGCGTCGTGGGCGCATGCCGCCGAGCGCTTCAAGTTCCGGCTCAACGTCGCCACCCCGCCGCAGCTGTCGCCCGGCAAGCCGATGAAGGATTTCATCCGCGCCACCCGGGCCGACATCCATCTCGGCCACGATCCGGAGGTCGCTGTCGCCGGTGCCGACTGCGTCGTCACCGACACCTGGGTGTCGATGGGCGACAAGGACGGCGAGCACCGCCACAACCTGCTCAAGCCCTATCAGGTCAACGCCAAGCTGATGTCGCTGGCCAAGCCAGAGGCGCTCTTCATGCACTGCCTGCCCGCCCACCGCGGCGAGGAGGTCACCGACGAGGTGATCGACGGCCCGCAGTCGGTCGTGTTCGACGAAGCCGAAAACCGCCTGCACGCCCAGAAGGGCATCCTGGCGTGGTGCTTCGGCGAGCGGGCGTAGGGTTCGACGGCGCAATTTCACCGGTGTCGTCCCGGCCTTGAGCCGGGACCCATACCGCGTGATCGAACTGGTTTGCAGCAGTGGCCGTCGCTCTGCGTAGTTGTCGGGATCGTGGTTCGTTCGTCAAGGCTTGGTGTCGGCTACAAGACGAGTGACTACTACCGACGTCCCTCGATCGCATCCGCGGTATGGGTCCCGGCTCAAGGCCGGGACGACAGCCGGGGTGCCCTTCCATTCGTGCCAAAAAACCCCAAATACGCACCATGACAGCCAATCCCCCTGACACCAATATCGACATCGACACCAGCCGCGCGCCCTCGGCGGTACCGGTCGACGACGCCGTGCTGCCGTTCGAGGTCGCAGCGCTCGACCTACGCGGGCGGCTGACCCGCATGGGCCCGGCGCTCGACGACATTCTCACCAAGCACGCCTATCCCGCGCCCGTGGGCAAGCTGCTCGGCGAGGCGATCGTGCTGACGACGTTGCTCGGCACCTCGCTGAAATTCGACGGCCGCTTCATCCTGCAGACCCAGACCGACGGGCCGGTGTCGTTTCTGGTGGTCGACTTCCAGGCGCCCGACCGGCTGCGCGCCTATGCGCGCTATGACGAGGCGCGGCTCAGCGAAGCCAAGGACTCTGGCGGCCTGCTCGGCAAGGGCCATCTGGCGATGACCATCGATCAGGGCGCCGACATGAGCCGGTACCAGGGCCTCGTCGCGCTCACCGGCGGCAGCCTGGAGGAGGCCGCTCACGAATACTTCCTGCGCTCCGAACAGATCCCGACCCGTGTGCGCCTCGCCGTCGGCGAGGAGTGGAGCGGCGGCAAGCACCGCTGGCGCGCCGGCGGCCTGCTGACGCAATTCCTGCCACAGGCGCCTGAGCGCCTGCGCCACGCCGATCTGCACCCCGGCGATGCGCCCGAGGAGTACCGAGCTGCATGCGGTCGAGGAAGACGAGGCCTGGATCGAGGGCCAATCGCTTGTCGCGACGGTCGAGGATATCGAGCTGATCGACCCGGCGTTGTCCGGCGAGCGGCTGCTGTATCGCCTGTTCCACGAACGCGGCGTTCGCGTGTTCGACACCGTCCCGCTGCAGGCGCGCTGTTCCTGCTCGCGCGATGCGGTCGCCAACATGCTGAAGAGCTTCTCCGCGCAGGACCGGGCCGACATGGTGCAAGACGACAAGGTCGTCGTCACCTGCGAGTTCTGCTCCTCGGTTTATCAGTTCACCCCGCACGAAGCCGGCGTGACGGAGAACTGACGGCCCTCTGCTCATCCGATCGTCGCGGAGCAAGACCTTCTCCGCGACGATCTCGAAGCGGCCGTCCGCGCTGATCGTCTATCGGGCGACACGAGGACGCCGCGACGGCCAAGCGATTGCTGCTAGTTCGTTGTTCGAGAGCGGGTCTGCGTCGTCTTGAATGCTGGCGCTGCGAACAACGAAAACGCGCGGACAGCCGTGTGTGGACCGAGGCAAACGCCGTCTCGGCTAGTTCAACACCCGCCTGCCCTCGGGGCTGTCGAGCGAGAACGCCGGCACGGCGATGTCGAAGTGCTCGCCGCTCTCGCTCTCCATCTGGTAGGAGCCGGACATGAAGCCGGACGCGGTGGTGAGGGGCACGCCGGAGGTGTATTCGAAGCGCTCGCCCGGCGCGAGTACCGGCTGTTCGCCGACCACGCCCTCACCGCGCACCTCCTGCTGCCGGCCGATCCCATCGGTGATGATCCAGTGCCGGCTGCGCAGCCGCACCGTCTCCTCCCCGCTGTTGGTGATGACGACGGTATAGGACCAGAACCAGCGGCCATCGGCCACCGACGACTTCTCAGGCAGGAAGTTCGGTTCGACGGTCACTTCGATGTGGCGAGTCACGGCGCGATACATGGTGGCATTGTAGCGGAAACCCGCGCCGGAACCAATCGTGACGCCATCGTGCTTTCAACACAGTTCCGCATTATGGCACCAGAATCGCGGACTCCATCGCCCGCACGCGCGATCCGTTCCATGGGCTCGGATCGGGCGCGACGAGCAGCACCCCTGGCGGCGATCGATCTGTCATGCGTCGTGCGATCGCCGCCAGCCGTCCGCCAAGGTCGAAAAACTGGGCACGGCCCAGCTGATAAGTCCTTCATCGCTTGCGCAAAAACTGCGCAGCCCTACATTCCCCCTGCCGGGCCTCGAAGGCTGGCAGCCTTGACGTGGTGCCTGATGACGTCGATTGCCGATCGCCTTGCCGGACCGTCCGCCCCCGCAGCCAGCGCCGTACCCGCGCCGGCTGCGGAGGCCGCCGTCGCGGCGAGCGCACCTGCGGCTGCATCTGCCATTGCGGCCGCGCCGGCCGTCGCCGCTGCACCAGCCACCACAGCTTCGCCTGCGATCACCTTCCCGGCGGTCGGGGAACGCGAGCTGCGGCTCGACCTGTTTCGCGGGCTGGCGCTATGGCTGATCTTCATCGATCATCTGCCGCCGAACCTGCTGACCTGGTTCACGATCCGCAACTACGGCTTCTCCGACGCCACCGAGATCTTCATCTTCATCTCCGGCTACACGGCGGCGTTCGTCTACGGCCGGGCGATGCAGGATGCCGGCTTCATCGTCGCCACCGCGCGCATCCTGCGTCGCGTCTGGCAGATCTACGTCGCCCACGTCTTCCTGTTCACGATCTTCCTCGCCGAGATCTCCTACGTCGCGACCAGCTTCGAGAACCCGCTCTACACCGAAGAGATGGGGATCATGGATTTTCTCAAGCAGCCGGACGTGACGATCGTGCAGGCGCTGATCCTGCGCTTCCGCCCCGTCAACATGGACGTGCTGCCGCTCTACATCGTGCTGATGCTGTTCCTGCCGCTGATCCTGTGGCTGATGCGCTGGCGTCCCGACGTCACGCTCGGGCTCTCGGTCGTTCTCTACGCGCTCACCTGGGAGCTCGATCTCTACCTGACGGCCTATCCGAACGGCTTCTGGGCGTTCAATCCGTTCGCCTGGCAACTCTTGTTCGTGTTCGGGGCGTGGTGCGCGCTCGGAGGCGCCCAGCGCATGTCGCGCATCATCAACTCGCCGATCACGCTCGGGCTCTGCGTCGCCTATCTGGTCGCGGCCTTCTGCGTGACCCTGACCTGGTACATTCCGCAGCTCGGCCATCTGATGCCGCGCCGAATCGAGCAGTGGATGTATCCGATCGACAAGACCGACCTTGACGTGTTGCGTTTCGCGCATTTCCTCGCACTCGCAGCACTCACTGTGCACTATCTGCGCAAGGATTGGCCGCTCTTGAAGTCGCCGTGGCTGCGCCCGCTGATTGTTTGTGGGCAACACTCGCTGGAGATCTTCTGTCTCGGCGTTTTTCTGGCATTTGCGGGCCACTTCGTCCTTGCCGAAGTGTCCGGCGGCGCCATGATGCACGCGGTGATCAGCCTTTGCGGCATCCTCATCATGTGGGGGGTGGCGTCTTTGATTTCATGGTACAAGCGTGAGGCCGATAAGGGCGCGGCGCGAAAGGTGCGCGCAGCAACGCCGATCTGGCGGGAGGGGGCTGATGAAGTCCGTCTCGTGGTTAAGGTTTGGTATCGCAGCGCTGGCTGTTTCGCTGGCGGCCTCTGCGCGCGCGGAAGACGCGCCGCAGAACTGCGAGGTGCCGGCCTACCTGCTGACCACCGAGAGTCCGCTCCCGAAGGTTGCAGACGCGGTCAAGAACGGCCGCACGCTGGATATTCTCGTCGTCGGAAGCCGCTCGTCCTCGATCGTCAGCACCTCCGACGCCAATGCCTACCCCGCCCGTCTGCAGGCTGCGTTGAAGGACAAACTGCCGGCCGTCGCCGTCAATCTCAGCATCGAGCTGCAGCCCAAGAAGACGGCCGAGGAGGTCGCGGGCAATCTCGTTAAACTGGTGGAAGGAAAAAAGCCTAATTTGGTCATCTGGCAGACCGGTACGGTCGACGCCATGCGGTCGATCGATCCTGATGAGTTCCGGCAGGCGGTCGACGACGGTGTGGCGACGCTGCAGAAAGCGGGAGCTGACGTCGTCTTGATGAACCTCCAATACAGTCCGCGGACGGAAACATTGATCTCCGTGCCGCCCTATGTCGACAACATGCGGGTCGTGGCGCAGCAGCGCGATATCCCGCTATTCGATCGGTTTGCGATCATGCGGCAATGGAACGAGCAGGGCGATTTCGACCTGTTCAATCCGACGCACGGAGTCGAGCTGGCCAAGCAGGTTCATGACTGTCTCGGCCGGGCGCTGTCGAAGTTCGTCATCGACGCGGCGCATATCGGGCCGGCGCAGCAGAACTAGGGTTATGTCGTTCATGACGTCGAATCAGTGTCACCGCGTATCCGGGACATGGGAGAAGCTTTCGGCCGTTGCGGTCATTGCCATCGCCCTCGCGCTGAGCCCGCAGAAGGTCCGGGCGGAGAGCGCCGTGCTTTCCGATGTGGAGAGCTCCGATCCGGGGGCTCCGTCGATCAGCGAGTTGCGACCAAGCATTGGTCACGTCACGGTGGCGCAGGCGAACGATCAGAAGCCGGGGCCGATCGCCGCGGTGCGCCCGGCGGCCACGACGGCGCCGCCCGCGGCGGCGACTGCGCCGGCCATGACCGATGCACAGCCGCCGGCTGCAGCCGGGCAGGCCGTCGCGGCCACGCCGCCGCAAGCGCGCAGCATCACCGAGCGAGCGATCGACAAGGTCAAGCAGGTCGCCAAATCGGCAACCGACATCTTCAACCGCGTGCCGTGCCTGGCGCCGAAGGGCGTCGCCAAGAAGAATTTCATTTCGCTGCCGCACGTCGCCAACAAGCTCGCCTCCGGCCTGCCGGTCGTGATCGTCGCCTTCGGCTCGTCGTCGACGCAGGGCTATGGCGCGAGCGCGCCGGACTACACCTATCCGAACCGGCTCGCCGCGCAGCTGCGCCGGCAATATCCGATGGTCGACATCAGCGTCATCAATGCCGGCGTCGGCGGCGAGGATGCCCCGGAGATGATGAAGCGGATCGAGACCTCGGTGATCGACCGTCGTCCGGATCTCGTGATCTGGCAGGTCGGCACCAATGCCGTGCTGCGCGATCTCGATCCGGCCGAGACCGCCAAGCTGGTCGAGGACGGCGTCGCCAAGATCCAGGCCGCAGCCTCCGATGTCGTGCTGGTCGACCTGCAATATTCGCCGCGCGTGAACGAGCGGCAGGAGAGCGCGGGTCGCATGAACAAGCTGCTCGGCCGCATCGCCGAGCTGCATCACGCCGGCATCTTCCCGCGCTTCGAGGTGATGCGCGACTGGCACGAGCGGCAGGCGATCCCGATGAACGAGTTCGTGATCTCGGACGGCCTGCACATGAGCGATTGGGGCTATGCCTGCTTCGCGCAACTGCTCGGCGACGACATCATCCGCTCGGTCGGCCAGGTCAAGCTCGGCATCAACGCACCGGCCGAGGTGCCGACCTATCGGCCGATGTGACGAGGGCGAGCAGGGAATAGCGAGTAGCGGATAGGAATGAGATCATTCCATTCGCTACTCCCTATTCGCCATTCGCTACGCGGCCCGGAGGGCCGCGTCGAGATCCTCGATCAGATCGTCGGCATGCTCGAGCCCGGCGGAGAAGCGGATGAAGCCCTCGCTGATGCCGAGCTCGGCGCGCGCCTCCGGCGTCAGCCGCTGATGCGTCGTCGTCGCCGGATGCGTGACCAGCGTCTTGGCGTCGCCGAGATTGTTGGAGATACGCGCGAGCTTCAGGCCGTTGAGCGTGCGGAACGCAGCCGTCTTGCCGCCCTTCACCTCGAAGCCGACCAGCGTCGAGCCGGCGCGCATCTGCCTGCGCACGGTGGCCGCCTGCGGATGGTCCTCGCGGCCGGGATAGATCAGCCGCGAGATCTTCGGATGCGTGGCGAGGAAGTCGGCCACCTTCGCCGCGGTCTCGGTCTGCGCGCGCACGCGCACCGCCAAGGTCTCCAGGCCCTTGAGCAGGACCCAGGCGTTGAAGGGCGAGATCGACGGGCCGGTCTGGCGCATGAAATTGTGGATGTGCTCGGCGATGAAGGCCTCCGACGACAGGATCACGCCGCCGAGGCAGCGGCCTTGGCCGTCGATGTGCTTGGTTGCGGAATACACCACGACGTCGGCGCCGAGCGCGAGCGGGCTCTGCCAAATCGGGGTGGCGAACACGTTGTCGACGATCAGCCGCGCGCCATGGGCGTGCGCGATCTCGGCGATGGCCGGGATGTCCATCACGTCGAGCGTCGGATTGGTCGGGCTCTCCAGGAAGAACGACTTGGTGTTGGGTCTGACCGCCTTCTGCCATTGGTCGAGGTCGAGCCCATCGACCAGGGTCGACTCGATGCCGTAGCGCGGCAGGAGATCCTCGACCACGTAGCGGCACGAGCCGAACAGCGCCTTGGCCGCGACGACGTGGTCGCCAGCGCGAAGGGGAGCGAGGATCGCCGTGGTGACCGCGGCCATGCCGGTTGCGGCCGAGCGGCAGGCCTCGGCGCCCTCGAGCTCGATCATGCGGCGCTCGAACATCGCCGTGGTCGGATTGGAGAAGCGCGAATAGATGAAGCCGGGATCCTCGCCCTTGAAGCGCGCCTCGCACTCCTCGGCGGTGGCGTAGACGAAACCTTGGGTGAGATAGAGCGCCTCGGCGGTCTCGCCGAACTCGGAGCGCAAGGTGCCGGAATGCACTAGCCTTGTTTCGGGACGATAGTGGGCGAGCGACGCCGGCGCCTTCGCGGGGGACTTCGACATGTGACCTCCATCGTGGCCACCGCCTCGGGCGATGGGCACAAAAAAACCGGCCTGGGACAAAACCTCAAGGCCGGGATCACATTCGTCCCCGGCCTGTTTAGCGACTTATTTAACGTGGCTGCAAGCCGGCCGGCTCAAATCACCACGGGATAAGTCGTGCTCATAGTCGCAACCGGCCTTTCCGTCAAGCCGGCCATCGGATAACCGGTCAAAAGACGCTATATTGGCTCCATAAGCCGCCGTTCCGGCGCCTGCAAAGGATCAGGTCTTGCCGTTTTCGCTCAGCCCCGACGCCCACGGCATCCTCCCCGATCGCATGATCGTGGCGATGACGGAGGCTGGCCTGATCATCCCCGAATATGATTTCGTCGAGAGCCAGATCCAGCCGGCGAGCCTCGATCTGCGGCTCGGCGACGTCGCCTATCGCGTGCGCGCGAGCTTCCTGCCTGGGCCGGGCTCGACGGTCGCCGAGCGCATCGACGAGTTGAAGCTGCACGAGATCGCGCTCGCCGATGGCGCGGTGCTGGAGACCAACTGCGTCTACATCGTGCCGCTGCTGGAGAGCCTGGCGCTGCCGAAGGACATCGTCGCGGCCGCCAATCCGAAGAGCTCGACCGGGCGGCTCGACGTGTTCACCCGCGTGATCGCCGATGGCACGCGACGGTTCGACATGATCGGCGCCGGCTATCACGGTCCGCTCTACGCGGAGATCAGCCCGAAGACGTTTCCGGTCTTGTTGCGCGAGGGCTCCCGCCTCTCGCAAGTCCGCTTCCGCTACCGCGACGCTGTGTTGTCGGAGGACGAGCTGATCGCGCTGCATCAGGCCGAACGGCTGGTGGATCGCGATGATGCGGATCTCGCCGGCGGGGTCGCTCTTTCCGTCGACCTGTCGGGCAGCAATGCGAACGGCTATGTCGGCTATCGCGCCAAGCGCCACACCGGCGTCGTCGATGTCGACCGCCGCGCCGGCTATGCGGTCGAGGAGTTCTGGGAGCCGATCAAGGCACGTCCCGACGGCAGCCTCATTCTCGATCCCGGCGAGTTCTACATCCTGGCTTCGAAGGAGGCCGTGCAGGTGCCGCCGGACTACGCCGCCGAGATGGTGCCGTTCGATCCGCTGGTGGGCGAGTTCCGGGTCCACTATGCCGGCTTCTTCGATCCCGGATTCGGCTATGCCGGCGCCGGAGGGCAGGGCTCGCGCGCCGTGCTCGAGGTGCGCTCGCGCGAGGTGCCGTTCATCCTCGAGCACGGCCAGATCGTCGGCCGCCTCGTCTATGAGAAGATGCTGGCCCGCCCCAACGCGATGTATGGCAGCCGCATCGGCTCCAACTACCAGGCCCAGGGCCTGAAGCTCTCCAAGCATTTCCGTCTCTAGGCGGCTGCGTCTGCCGCGCCCCCCAATGCGCCTGCCGCACAGGGCGCGCGCCGGCGCCGTGCTAGGACAGCGATGGCAATCGAACGATAAGACGGCCGCGACCTGCGCGGCCGAGCGGGGAGCTGAGATGTCCGAGATCGGCCTGGCCGACAATCCGGTCGGCGAGGGGCGTGCATTGCCGCCCCCGAGAAGCCGATTCGGAATAAGATCGTCGACGGACCCATCCTGCGCACCCTGCTGTCGCTGGCCTGGCCCAACATCATCGCGAACACGGCCGGCACCTGCGTCGTCATTGCCGAGACCTCCTATATCGGCCGGCTCGGCATCGAGGCGCTGGCGGCGATGGCGCTGGTGTTCCCGCTGGTGATCCTGACCATGACGATGTCCGGCGGCGCGATGGGCGGCGGCGTGGCCTCGGCGGTCGCGCGGGCGCTCGGCGCCGGCGACACCGAGCGCGCCTCGACGCTCGCCACGCACGCGCTGCTGATCGCGCTCCTGTTCGGCGCGACCTTCATGGTCGGCATGCTCGTGTTCGGCCCAGCCCTGCTGGAGGTGCTCGGCGGCCGCGGCGCGGTGCTGAGCCATGCCGTTGCCTATCTGCAGATCTTCTTCGGCGGCGCGATGCTGCCCTGGCTGATGAACTCGATGGCCGGCATCCTGCGCGGCACCGGCAACATGAAGCTGCCGTCGTTCATGATCCTCAGCTCGGCGCTGCTGCAGATCGTGCTCGGCGGCACGCTCAGCCTGGGCCTCGGGCTCGGCATGCGCGGCGTCGCCGCCGGCGCGCTGCTGGCCTTCTGCGTCAGCATCTCGGTGATGGGCTGGTACCTGTTCTCCGGCCGCGCACGCGTCAGGCCGAAGCTGCGCGGCCTCAGGATCAGCCGCGCGATGTTCGGCGACATCCTCAAGGTCGGCGCCATCGCCTGCTTCTCGCCGCTGCAGTCCGTGTTGTCGATCGCGATCTTCACGCACATGCTGGCCTCGTTCGGCACCGCCGTGCTGGCCGGCTATGGCATCGGCGCGCGGCTCGAGTTCATGATGACCACCGTCGCGTTCTCCGTCGGCATGGCCTCGGTGCCGATGGTCGGCATGGCGATCGGTGCGGAAAGAATCGCGCGCGCCCGCCGCATCGCCTGGACGGCCGGACTGGTGTCATTCGCGTCGGTGGGCGCGCTATCGACGCTGATCGCGATCGTCCCGCAATTGTGGGTCGACATCTTCACCCAGGACGAGGGGCGCGCAGCGCGGGCCGGCACTATCTGCAAGTCGCGGCGCCGATGTATGCCTTCATCGGCCTGGCGATCTCGATGTACTTCTCCTCGCAGGGCGCAGCCAGGGTGCTCGGTCCGGTGCTGGCACAGACGGTGCGGCTCGTCTTCATCGCTGCTGGTGGCGGCTATCTGCTGAGCCATGCCGCGACCGTGGGCGACTTCTTCATGCTGGCGGCGACCTCGATGGTCCTGCTCGGGGTGCTGACGCTCGCGAGCGTCATGCTCACCCGCTGGGGCCCGAGGCCGGCCGCGGCGCTGGCGCTGCGCCCGGCCGTGCTGGCGGCCGAGCTCGGGTCGGGTTCGCAGATTCCGCCGTCTCCACGCGTCGGCTGAACGGCTGCGCGGCTCGTCTAGGCACGCAGCCTGCCCATGGCGTCCTGCATCGCGCGCGCGCCGAGCGCCATCTGCTGCTCGATATAAGGCGCGATGGCGTCCGGCAGCACGTCGGTGATCCAGAGCATGCGGCAGCCCTGCTCCCCGTCGGGGATGATCTGCGCGGATGCGTTGTGATGCGTCACGCGCTCGCTCTCGACCGTGTAGACCAGACGCTGCTGCGCGTCGTCGCAACTGACAAGGCGTTCGCGCACGACAGTGCCGTTGGCGAAGGTCACGATCCGGACGTCGCCGTCGAGCTGGCAGTCGACGACGAAGCCGGGCGCCAGCCTGGTATGAACAGCGCCGAAATCGCGCACTGCGTCCCACACGGCAGCCGCTGGGGCTGCGATCGGAATGTCCTTCTGGATGGATGCCATGGCGCTGACCTCACGGACACACGGCTTCGATGTTGTTGCCGTCGGGATCGATCAGGAAGGCCGCGTAGTAGGTCGGACTGTAGTCCGCGCGCGGCCCGGCGCCGCCATTGTCGCTGCCGCCGGCCTTCAACCCCTCGCTGTGGAATCTGGCGACCGCCGCGTGGTCCTGAGCGCGGAACGCGACATGGGCCGCGCCTTTGCCGCCGCCCTTGGCGAGATACAGCCACAGCGCCGGCTCGCCCTTCGGGCCGATGCCCGCCGAATTCTCGTCCTTGGAGCAGAGAATGTGGCCGAGTGGCGCCAGCGCCGCCGTGTAGAAGCGGACACTGGCGTCGAGATTGCCGACCTTGAGGCCGATATGATCGTACATCGATGATCTCCATGCTTCGCATGCGGCTGCCGCACGCGCTGGGATCATCCAATCAATGGCGGCTCAGATGGTCTTGGAGAATCTTGCGCTCGCCGCGCGAGGCCTTGCGAAACTTCGCCGGCGACACGCCGGCAGCGCGGGCGAAGGTGCGGGTGAAATTCGACAGATCGGCAAAGCCCGAATCGTAGGCGATGGTCGTGACCGGCGCATCCTCCTCGCTGAGACGCCGCGCGGCGCGCCGCAGGCGGGAACGGATCAGATATTGATGCGGCGTCACGCCGATCGTGGCCGCGAACAGCCGCAGGAAATGGAACGGGCTGACGCCGGCTTCGCGCGCCGCAGCCGCCAGGTCGATGTCATCATGCGCATTGTCGTCGATCCACAATGCGCTCTCGACTGCGCGCCGGCGATCGCGAAGGCTCGGCGTCGCCGTCCGTTCCTGCTGGCCCGTGGCGGTCGCGACGAAGCGGCTGGCGATGATCTGGCCAACCTCGTCCAGACCAAGGTCCTGCTCGCGCGCGGCGGCGGCCTCCGCGAGCTCAGCCAGGACCATGAGCTCCGGCAGCGGCGGCATCGCGCCGGCCTGCCAGGCCCGCCTGTCGCCGCCGATCTCGTCGATGAGCGCATCATCGAAGAAGAACGACAGGCATTCGTCGCCGCAGACGTGATCATGCGTGCACATGAACTCATCGCCGGGATGGCCCACCAGCAGCGCCCCGGTGACAAGCTCGAAGAAGCGGCCGCGATGCCGACAGCCGAAGCTGCCCTTGCGCACATAGGACAGCGAGTAGCCGGCAAACTGCTCGACATAGGGACGCTCGCCCGGGACCGCCGCGCAGCGGAACTCGGACACGGTGACGTCGCGACTTTCGAACAGGATGGTGGCGGTCATCCTGCAAATCTAGCGCATTACGGCGGAAAGTGGAGGGCGTCGCGCGAGAGAATATCGCGCGACGCGAGGCGCCCTCTTACGACGCGCGTGGCCGGTCGACGGCGAGAAACGCGTCGAACAATGTCAGGCCCGCCTGAGGCCGCGCGCCTTCGAGCGACAGCAGCCGGCGCTTGGAGACGATGCCGCTGTTTGGCGACGGCTTGTCGAGGCCGTTGCCGATGTCACGCACGCGGTGACAGGGAACGATCAGCACGAGCGCATTCCTGCTCAGCGCCTGCGCGATGGAATTCAGCGCCTTGGGCACGTGCAGTTCGTCCGCGATCGCGTCGGCGGTGCGCGTCTCGCCGCGCGGAATGGCGCGAATGCAATCATAGACGCGCTGGTTGAACGGCGTGACGCCGTCGAGGTCGAGCGCGACGTCAGAGAAGTCGACGTCCTGCCCGCGCAGCAGTGGCCGTGATGCCCTCGATGGCGAGTTCAGTATTCGAACACGGGCGCTGCTCCCGCGCTTCGGGAAACTGGCGAAACAGGCGTCGCCGCGTCTCGATTTCACGTGCTTCCGGCAATTGTACGCCGGTGATTCCGGCATCGCTCCATGCGATGCCGCAACGGCCGAGGGCCGTATCAAAGATCGTATACCCACGCCCCATGACGCCACCCCAACCCCACACCACATGCTATCACTGTCACGATCGCCCGCATCAACTTTGTTTACAAAATGTTAACAGCACGGCGTGACCGGGGCGGGTTTGCCCTGATTTGGGCCATGGTTGTCAAGCGTTGCGTTGCGATCCCGTCGTCGGATCGCGATCGCGCGATGCGGCGCCGCACGCAGGCGAGGCGCGATCGAGAGGCGCGATCGATCACAGCCGTTGCGGCCGGCTCACCGATGCGGTGCGATCGCCAGCGAAATCAGGATCATGCGCGAGCCACAGTTCGAGCAGGCTCAGGAAGGTCACGGCGATCCCGATGATGATGCTGACATGCATCGCCGACGTATGCACGAATCCGAGCAGCCACGGCGCTGCAACCAACCACAATCCAAGCGCGACCTTCAGCCACTCCTCCCAATCGGCAAATGCCAGGAGACCGCCGAGCGAGAGCACGACGACGGCAGCTCCCGCCAGCTGGGCATCGATCCGGCCGGCGCTGCGCGCGAAGCCGAACAGCCAAGGTGCGATGGCGAGAAACAGGCCGCAGCCGAGCGTGTAGAGGTCGAGCGCCGACGGGCCCGACATGACGGCGAGGGCCTTCGAGGTTGCGGTCTGCGACGCGGGGATGCGGCTCTGCATGATGTGAGCTCCCAGGACCTGAACGGCGCAGCGGACAAGGGCGCCGGGGTCAACGGCAAAAGCCCGGTCCACCCGATCCGTTCCGGACACTGCGATAGCGGCCGATCACGATTGGGCGATCGGGCAACGCAGACCTCTGGTGACGGCACTCCCCGGGCATGGCGGATCGCGCGGCAACAAGCCGCTTGGCGAAACGCACCGTCTCGGTTAAGCATTGGCGAGCGCGGGCGTAGTTCAATGGTAGAACGGCAGCTTCCCAAGCTGCATACGAGGGTTCGATTCCCTTCGCCCGCTCCAATGCCGCAATGTCTCGCTGCGACGCTCTGCGAAATCAGCTTCTTGCGATAACCGACGGCGCCACCGCCGCGCGTTTTGCGTAGATCGCCTCGATCTCCTTCGTAAAGCTCCGCTCGATCGCCGGACGCTTGTTCTTCAACGTCGGCGTGATCAGGCCTTCCTTCACGGTCCACGGCTCCAAGGTCCAATGCACCGCTTTCGGCGTCGCATAGGACGGATAGGCCTTCACGGCCCGCGCGATGTGGCGCAGCAGGGAGGCCGCTTCGGCCTCCGGGCCGCGCTGGCCGTGCGCCGCGAGCCTCGCCTGCTGTTCGGCCCAGCCCTTGGCGTTGAGCACGACGATCGCGGCCAGGAACGGCCGGTTCTCGCCGATCACGATGGCCTGCTCGAACAGTGGATCGGTCAGGATCGCGGTTTCGAGATCGACCGGCGCGATCTTCTCGCCGGTCGAGGTGACGAGGATGTCCTTGATCCGACCGGTGATGGTGATGCGTCCGCCATCGATGCGGGCCTGGTCGCCAGTGTGCAGCCAGCCGTCGGCTTCCTTGGTGCGCGCGGTCTCCTCCGGACGGTGCCAGTAGCCGAGCATCACGTTCGGGCCGCGCACCATCAGTTCGTCGTTGTCGCCGATGCGCACCTCGATGCCCGGCAGGGCGCGGCCGACGGTGCGCGGGTCGTTGTCGTCGGGCGTGTTGACGCTGACGACGGGCGAGGTCTCGGTCATGCCGTAGCCCTGCAGCACCTCGAGCCCGAGCGCCAGGAACAGCCGCACCACCGGCTCGGCGATCGGCGCGCCGCCGCTGACGGCGACCCGCAGCCGTCCGCCGAACCGAACCAGCACCTTGGCCGCGACTAGGCGCTGCAGCAGCGGCCACACGATGCGGTCGAACGCCGATAGTCCGGTCCCGCGCCCATGCTGCGCATCGAAGCGACGGCCGCCGATCGCGATGGTCAGGTCGAGCAGCGCCCGTTCGAGCGGGTTGGCGATGGCGCGGCGATGCATGATGACGGAGTAGATGCGCTCATAGATGCGCGGCACGGAGATCAGGATGGTCGGACGGACCTCCACCAGATCTTCGGACAGTTGTTTCACGGATCGCGCATAGGCGACGCAGGCGCCGATGGCGATCGGGTAGTAGTAGCCCGCGGTGCGCTCGAACGTGTGCGACAGCGGCAGGAACGACAGGAATACGTCATCGGTCTCGGCCGCGACCCGCTGGTGAATGGCCTTGAGGTTGGAAACGACGTTGTCGTGCGACAGCATCACGCCCTTGGGCCGGCCCGTCGTGCCCGAGGTGTAGACGATGGCGGCGAGGTCGTGCGGCGCGATGGCGACCTGGGTGCCGGGAGGCGCGGCGTTGCCGGCTGCGTTCAACCACGCCTCCAGATCGACGAGGCGCGGATCGCCGGCCGGCCCAGCCGGTCGCCGTTCGGCGCAGACGATGCGCCGCAGGTCGGGCAGGACCTCGCCGACCGCCGCGATCTCATCCCAGCGTGCGTCCGAATCGACCAGCAGCAACCGGGCGCCGGAATCGGCGAGGATGTAGGCGATGCTGTCGGCATTGTCGACGGCGTGCATCGGCACCGGCACCAGGCCGAGCGCCAGCGCGGCCTGGTCCATGGCGAGATGCGCGATCCCGTTCGGCATCAGGATGGCGATACGTTCGCCCTGGCCGAAGCCCTCGGCCGCAAGCGCCCGCCGCCAGCGGTCGACGACGAGATCCATCTCGCGCCAGCAGAAGCTCGTCCATCGGCCGCTGCCCGCGTCGAAATGGAGGTAGGCCGGGTTGTCCGGGCTCTGTTCGACGCGCCAGCGCCAGAGTTCGGGCAAGGTGGTGATGGCGGCCAGCGTTCCGGCCGCCATGGCGTGATCATCGATGGGATTTGACTGCTGCACGCCCGTCTCCGGCGATCCTGAACTCCGTCGCGAAGAAGAAGCTCTGCAGCGGCGGACCGGGTCCGACGTTGACGTAGCGCAATCACCATGAGGCAGGTCGTGCGTCTGCGCATGGGAGCCCGGCCATCGCGGCAGGTCGAGACCGCGGCGGAGGCCGGACCGATCGGCGCGCCCCTCAGGCGCCCTGCGGGACCTTGTCGAGAAACCCGGTGACGCGCTGGATGCGGCCGTCGGCCAGCTCGACGAAATCCGTGCCCTGGATCGGAGCTTCCGCATTCTCGGGGCCGAGCTCCCAGGAAAAGCGGAGATGATGACCGTGGCCGTCCGCGGAGCCGATCAGGCGAAAGCGGAAGTCGGGAAAGCGCTGCTGCACGCCCGCGACCAGGCCATCCACCGCATCGCGTCCTTCGCCGCGCATCATCGGGTCGACATAGAGCGCAGCCACGGTCCAGTGACGTGCGAGCAATACGCCGCGCCGCGCGGCGTCGCGTTCGTTCCACAGCGCGATGTAGCTCTCGGCGATCTCGGTCGGGTTGGTCATCGGTGCTCTCCATGTTGTGAACGATGAGGAGCCCATCATCGCGCCCGGCGCGAAGCGAATCGATTACGTCGAACGTCATCTCATCCGGAATGACAGAACTGTAAGTTGCCGCCTGTTTGCGCGAGGACTACGCCACGCGCAGAGGCGGTGCGGGGAATGCGTCTCATGATGTCCGACACTTGGAAGTGGATTGCCGTCGCAATCTGTCTGGTCCTGTTCACGGCGGATACCGTGCTCAAGCCGCAGGACAAGCCCAATCGCATGGTGTTCTTCGAGCTGCATCGCGGCGAGAGCCCGACGGTGATCGGCATGATGCGTGACGATCTGATCAAGCTGCCGGGACGCGGCGCCAGCCGCATCCGCGATGCGCTGGCGCGCGGCGAGACGTTAACGGTCTGGCAATATGAATTAAGAAAGATTGAAGACGGCAGCTATCAGGAGGTGCCGGAGCGGCAGATCCAGCTCGGCGCCGCCGATGCGCCACTCGTCACCTTTGGTGCGCGGATTCGGCTGCCCGACAATTAGTTCGGTCCACCGAGGGTGTCGGGAGGCAGATCGTCCTCCTGCCGCCAGCGCGATGTCGGCAGCCTCGCTGCATCTCCCGATCGGACGGCGCGGGGCCGGGCGTGACCCCACACCGCCCTTGCGCCGCGAGGCCCGATGCGGATGGCACAAACTGTGATTGCGGTGGCGGCATCTCCTGACGTCATCGATGCCGCCATGCCCGCGCGGGCTCTCACCCGCCATCGGGACCCCACCAGTGCCGCTGGCCGGCGGTGTGAGGGATGAGCGTCTCGCCGACATCGGGCGTTGAGGAGTGTGTCGCTCGGAAGCTCGCCCCCGTGTTTCCCCGGAGGGGCGCTTGTGCCGCCGTGACGCCGCTGCCGCGCCGATGGGCGAATCATGCCGAGTCTCTGCCTTGCTCGTGGCGCCACCGCCATGTCCGGAACCAGTCTTCGGCCATTTTCGGTGGTAGCGACTCATTGGTGCAGCGGGCTTGCAACACTCGCGGTGAATTTGGCTTTCGCCGCTGCGCTCTCCTGGACAAAAACACGATCTCGAAACACGCTGCATGTGCGATTTGGATTTGGCTTTCGCGTTCCGGTTCTGCGGATGGGGTCGTGATTGCAAGGTCCACCGCAGTCCAAGCATCACAAGAAGCGCATCACACGAAGCGTGCCAAAGTCGGTCAGATCGGTTTCGCCGGGTTGCACTGGGGCTCGACATGAAATTCTGGACGGGATTGCTTGCGGTCGTTCTGTTGCTGTCGGGGGTCGGCGCCAGCCAGGCCGTGGTCCGGATCGCCGACGACCGCGGTGGCCGGATCGGAACCTATGTCGACAAGTACCAGGGCCTGCGATCCTCCGGTGAGTATGTGATCATCGACGGGCTCTGCGCGTCGGCCTGCACCATTGTGCTCGGGGCGATCCCGCACGAGAAGATCTGCGTCACCTCGCATGCCAATCTCGGCTTCCACGCCGCCTGGGATTTTGGCGCCAACGGCCGCGCCGTCACCAATCCCGAGGCGACCCAGATGCTGTACTCGATGTACCCTTCGCCGATCCGCCGCTGGATCACCCAGCGCGGCGGCCTGACGCCCCGGATGATCTTCCTGAAGGGCAAGGAGCTGCAGGCACTGTACAAGCCCTGCTATATGGATGCCCAGGCATCCTCTCCGGCCTCGTCGCACGTCACGCCCAATGCACCGGCCATTTCGCCGGCCGCGGCCAAGGCCTCCGCCTCCCATTGATGACGCTGGGCACCGGCCGCTTCGGGTGATCGGCTGCCCGACTGCGGCGCTTGCCTGGACCGGCTGCGGAGCTTATCTGGAGCTGGAGGGGTGGGCCGCTTGGCCGGCTCCGGCCGATGAGTACGCCATCATGCAGCCTCTTTCAGCGCCCCAAGAGGATACCGTCCGCATCGCGAGCCCGGCGTCCGGCCTCTACTCCGGCCCTCGCGGCGGGGATCGCGGCGATCGGGCTCGTCATCGGCGCCGTGACGATGTGGGTGCAGTACGGGACCGCGGTGTTCTTCGAGACCATCTCGGCCGGCTGGCAGGCCTGCTTCTGAGAGCCAGTGAAGGAGCGCGCAATGCCGTCCAATGTCACCCGTCCGCTGGTGATCGTCGGAGCCTTCGCCGCCAGCCTGGTGGTCGGGCTGTCGCTGATGTTCCTCGTCATGGGCGGCGGACGCAACATCGCGGCGCCAGCCGCGATCGGCGGCCCGTTTCAGTTGACCGACCAGAGCGGCGCCGTCGTCACCGAGAAGAGCCTCGAGGGCCGGCCGACGCTGATCTTCTTCGGCTTCACCCATTGCCCGGACGTCTGTCCGACCTCGCTGTTCGAGCATCTCCGAGGTGCTGCGCGCGATGGGCAAGGACGCCGACGGCGTCAACGCCTATTTCGTCTCGGTCGACCCCGAGCGCGACAATCCGGCCGCGATGAAGGATTACCTCTCCAGCTTCGACCCGCACCTGAAGGGCCTGACCGGCGATCCCGAGGTGCTGGCGAAGGTTCTCACCGAGTACCGGGTCTATGCCAAGAAGGTCCCGCTGAAGGACGGTGATTACACCATGGACCACACCGCCCTGGTGTATCTGATGGACCGCAACGGCCGGTTCGTCGCGCCGTTCAACCTGAAGCGGACGCCCGAGGAAGCGGCGGCAGACCTCAAGAAATACCTCTGAGCGCGTTAACGCTCCAGCCGGGCGGCCGCCTCCCGGCCGAATCCAGCCTCGAATTTGCGCTGGGATGCTCTATGAGGCGGTGACCATCGGGACCGCTGATGCCGACCCTCTTGTCAAAACCCGTGAAATCGATCCGTCTCGCCCGCGCGGCCGCTGGCGCGTTGCTGTGCTGCGGCCTCGCCGCAGCCGGCTCCGCGGCGCGCGCCCAGGCGCCGGTGCGGCCGGTCGTCGAGGCGGCGCCGCAGGCCGTCCCCGGCTTCTGGGATCCGCGACGCCGGCCGGAACGGCCCGATCTGTCGCGCCTCACCGTGATCTCGGTTCCTGACCGAGACCGACTATCCGCCGTTCAACTTCACCGGCCCGGACGGCAATCCGGCCGGCTTCAACGTCGATCTTGCCAGGGCGATCTGCGACGAGATCAAGGTCACCTGCACCGTCCAGATGCGCCGGTTCGAAACCCTGCTCGACGCGCTGTCGTCCAACCGGGGCGATGCGATCATCGCCTCGATCGCGGTGACGCCGCAGATGCAGGCGCGGGCCGACTTCTCCGATCCGTATTACCGCGCGCCCGCGCGTTTCGTGTCCCGCCGCGACGCCGTCATGACCGAGATCCGCCCCGAGTATCTCGAGGGCAAGAAGATCGGCGCCGTCGCCGGCACCGCGCACGAAGCCTACCTCAAGGCGATGTTCACCGACGCCGAGATCAAGACCTATCCGAACGACGAGGCGCTGCGGCAGGCGCTGCGCCGCTCGGAGGTCGACCTGATCTTCGGTGACGGCATCTCGCTGGCGTTCTGGGTCAATGGCACCGATTCCGGCGATTGCTGTGCCTTTTCCGGTGGACCTTTCGTCGAAAGCCGTTATTTCGGCGAGGGCGTCGGCATCGCCGTGCGCAAGGGCAACGACCTCTTGCGCCAGGCGCTGAACTGGGCGCTGTTCCGGGTCTGGGAAAAAGGCCGCTACACCGACCTGTGGCTGCGCTACTTCTCGATCAGCCCGTTCTGAGATTTTCACCAGGGTGGGCAAAGGCGCATCGCGCCGTTCCCACCGTCGCTGCGCATCCACCGTCATTGCGAGGAGCGGAGCGACGAAGCAATCCAGGGGTCTGACGAAGACTGGATCGCTTCGCTTCGCTCGCGATGACGCCTCGTGTTAATTTTCTGCTCCTTCGAAGAACCGGTACGTCAGATGTCCACGATCGATCTCGTCCAGACCAGCCCGAGCGACCTGCGCGCGCTTGCCGAACAATCCAACGCCTGGCCGTTCGAGCAGGCGAAAGCGATCGTCAACCGGCTGAAGAAAACCCCGAAGGACGAGGTGCTGTTCGAGACCGGCTACGGTCCGTCCGGCCTGCCGCATATCGGCACCTTCGGCGAGGTCGCGCGCACCACGATGGTGCGCCATGCCTTCCGCGTGCTCACCGAGGACAAGATCAAGACCCGCCTCATCGCCTTCTCCGACGACATGGACGGCCTGCGCAAGGTGCCGGACAACGTGCCGAACAAGGAGATGCTGGCCACGCATCTGGGCAAGCCGCTGTCGCGCATCCCGGATCCGTTCTCCAACGAATATCCCTCGTTCGCCGCGCACAACAATGCGCGGCTGCGCGCCTTCCTCGACCGGTTCGGATTCGACTACGAGTTCGCCTCCTCAACCGACTACTACACCTCCGGCAAGTTCGACGCGGCGCTGCTGCGCATGCTGGAGCGGCTGGAGAAGGTGATGGCGATCATGCTGCCGTCCCTGCGCGAGGAGCGCGCGGCGAGCTACTCGCCGTTCCTCCCGATCTGCCCGCGTACCGGCCTCGTGCTGTACGTGCCGATCGTCGAGCACGATGCCAAGGCCGGCACCATCTCCTATGACGATCCCGAGACCCGCGAGCGCATGACCGTTCCGGTGACCGGCGGCCATTGCAAGCTGCAATGGAAGCCGGACTGGGCGATGCGCTGGCATGCGCTCGGCGTCGACTATGAAATGGCCGGCAAGGACCTGATCGATTCGGTGAAGCTGTCGGGCAAGATCTGCGCGGCGCTCGGCGGCACCCCGCCGGAAGGCTTCAATTACGAGTTGTTCCTCGACGAGAAGGGCCAGAAGATCTCGAAGTCGAAGGGCAACGGCCTGACCATCGACGAATGGCTGCGCTATGCCTCTCCGGAATCGCTGTCACTGTTCATGTATCGCGAGCCCAAGGCGGCGAAGCGGCTGTATTTCGACGTCATCCCGCGCAACGTCGACGACTATCAGCAGTTCCTCGAAGGCTTCTCCAGGCAGGATGCCAAGCAGCAGCTCGGCAATCCGGTCTGGCACATTCATTCCGGCAAGCCGCCGAAGGCCGACATGCCCGTCACCTTCCAACTGCTGCTGACCCTGGTGTCGTCTTCGAACGCGGAGAATGCCGAAACGCTGTGGGCTTCATCGGCCGCTACCGGCCCGGCGTGACGCCGCAGACGCATCCCAGGCTCGACGCGATGGTCGGCTACGCCATCAACTACTATCGCGACTTCGTGGCGCCGACCAAGACCTTCCGCGAGCCGACCGAGGGCGAGCGCGTGGCGCTGCAGGATCTGCGCGATGCGCTGTCCAATCTTCCGGCGGAGGCCACGGCCGAGGACATCCAGAACGTGGTCTACGAGATCGGCCGCCGCGAGCCGTTCCTCGATCACGTCAAGAAGGGCAAGGACGGCCGCCCGGGCGTGTCGCTGGACTGGTTCAACATGCTCTACCAGGTGCTGCTCGGCCAGGAGAAGGGCCCGCGGTTCGGCTCCTTCGTCGCGGTCTACGGCGTGAACAATGCGGTGGCGATGATCGACGGCGCATTGGCACGCAGCGCGTGATCGCCAAGCCGGTCACCTCATCACCGGTGTCGTCCCGGCCTTGAGCCGGGACCCATGACCACCGGGCAACATGTGGGGAGGATCTCCGCCACCTTCTCAAACAATCAGGATTCCGCGGTATGGGTCCCCGCGCCGCGCGCGCAATTGCGCGCCAGGCGGGGACGACAGCGGAGTTCGTGGCGGCCGCCTCAGCTCGAAGCAGCCGAAGCGAGCGTCCTAAACCCCCTGCAGCACGAAGCGGCGGTCGAGCTTCTGCACCGGGCGGGCGTTCATCGGATACAGCTTGGCGAACTTCGCCACGTCCGCTTCCGCGACCGAGACCGGCTCGCTCAACAGCAACCATTCGACCACCTCCGAGCAGGGCGGCGTCGTCAGCGAACCGGCATAGCGGTAGTAGGAGCGGCGCGCCGGCAGCATCATGTTGGGGTTGATGCGCGGATCGGCCTTGACTGCGGGACCCTCCTTGTCCGGCATCGTCGCGACGATCTGCGCGAAGGCGGGATTGGGACGGCCGGTGGTCATGAGAACGCCGACGACGGCGAGCCCGCCTGACAAGGCGCGGTGCACGAAATGCGCCTCCATCGGATAGTTCTTGCCGCCGATCTGGTGCTCGCTCGGACGATGGAAATGCACCTGCAGCAGCTTGAAGGTGGTGCCCTCCAGCTTCATGGTGCTGCTGCCGTCGGCGAAGTTGAGCTGGATGGTGTGGCCGTTGTTGACGATGGTGTCGGCGGTCCTGGCCCAGTTCAGCTTGAAGTCGGGCAGTTGGGCCCTGGTCGAGTGCTCGATGTCGATGGGCGATTGCTGGGTGCCGACGCCGCAGACCTTGTTGGCGGCATCGAGATCCCCCCAATTGGCCGGTCCGGTCGCGCCCTCATAGCTCCAATGCGGGGCGCCTTCGGCGGCGAAGCCGGGGGTGGCGCAGACGGGACAGAGGGCGAGCCCCGCAAGGGCCTTCAAGACGAGGCGGCGGTCCATGGCAATCTCCAAAAGGTTCAAGCGTGAGCATGATCGGTTGCGAATCGCGCGCAACAGGAAAGCCGAATCAGGTTAATCCTTGCTGACGAACCTGCTGCATCCTCGCGAATTCGTGCGCGCTCAGATGCAACCTGCGCGGGTCGGCCGCCGGGCTGTCCGGGGCAAACGATGCTTGAGTTCGCCGCCCCCTGCCGATACGGTCGGCCGCTCCCGAAAACATCAGCAAACTCAAGCTCAAGCCAGGACCGCGCGAAGGTGCCCAAAATCTACAAAATCTGCTCAGCTTCGGCCTGGCGCGAGGCGGAGCGGCTGGGCGTCTACCGCGGCAGCGCCGACGATCTGCGCGACGGTTTCATCCATTTCTCGACCGCCTCCCAGGTGCCGGAGACGGCGCGGAAGCACTTTCGGGGCAGAGCGCGCTGTTCCTGGTCGAGGTCGAGGCGGATGCACTGGGGGCAAGCTTGCGCTGGGAGCGCTCGCGCAACGACGAGCTGTTCCCGCATCTGTATGGCGAGCTCGATCTCGGCGCGGTGACCGCCGTTCACCAGATGCACAGCCGTGCCGATGGCGGCCACGACATTCCGGAATTGAAGCCGTGATCCGCGCTTTCGACCAGCTCTCGCTGCCGCTGCTCCGCTGGCTCGACGCCGAGGATGCGCACCGGCTCGCCATCCAGGGCCTGAAACTCCTGCCGGCGATCAAGCCGCGGCCGGACGATGCGAAGCTCGCGGTGCGCGCCTTCGGGCTCAATTTCCCGAATCCGGTCGGCATGGCCGCCGGCTTCGACAAGAACGCCGAGGTGCCGGACGCGCTGCTGCGGCTCGGCTTCGGCTTCGTCGAGATCGGTTCGGTCACCCCGCGGCCGCAGAGCGGCAATCCGCGCCCGCGGCTGTTTCGGCTGGAGCGCGACGAGGCGGTCATCAACCGCATGGGCTTCAACAATGACGGCGCCGAGATCGTGCTGCGCCGGCTCGCCGGCCGCGCCCATCAGGGCGGCATCGTCGGCGTCAATGTCGGGGCCAACAAGGATCTCGGCCGATCGCGTCGCCGACTATGTCCGGCTGATCGAGACCTTCGCGCCGGTGGCGAGCTATTTCACCGTCAACATCTCCTCGCCGAACACGCCGGGCCTGCGCAACCTGCAGCAGGCGTCGCAGCTCGACGAACTGCTGGCGAAGGTGCTGGAGGCGCGCGACCGCGTGCGGCGGAAGGCTGGCGACACGCCGGTGCTGCTCAAGATCGCGCCTGATCTCAGCCTGGCCGAGCTCGATGATGTCGTCCACGTCGCCCGGTCGCGCGGCGTCGACGGCATGATCGTGTCGAACACGACGCTCGCCCGGCCCAGCTCGCTGCGCGAGCAGTTGCGCGCCAAGGAGCAGGGCGGGCTGTCCGGGCGGCCGCTGTTCCGGCTGTCGACCCGCATGGTGGCCGAGACCTTCGTGCGCGTCGAAGGCGCGTTCCCGCTGATCGGCGTCGGCGGCATCGACACCGGCGGCGCGGCGCTGACGAAAATTCGCGCTGGCGCCAGCCTGATCCAGTTGTATTCCTCGCTGGTCTACAAGGGCCTCGGCCTGGTCGAGAGCATCAAGGCCGACCTGACCTCGACCCTGCTGCGCACGGGACGTGACTCGCTGTCGGAGATCGTCGGCGCCGATGCGGCGACGATCACGGCGGAGGATTGGCCGGTCTAGGCGCGGTGCATTGTCGACATGGAATGTAGGGTGGGCAAAGCGAAGCGTGCCCACCATTTGCGCGGGCAGGCAAGGCGGTGGGCACGCCGCGCTTCGCCCACCCCACGACCCCTCACAATTTCCCGAACGACGCCTTCAGCAGTGCCGGATAGCGCGCGGCCTGGAAACCGCCGCGCGCCGCGTAGAAGCTCAGCATCGCGATCCACAGGCCCGTATTGCCGAAGCCGCGCAATGCCAGCCAGGTGCCGAGGAACACGATCAGCGCCGCCACCATGAGGTTGCGCATGTCGCGCGCCCAGGTGGCGCCGATATAGACGCCATCGAACGCGAAGGCGAACACCGACAGCAGCGGCGAGACCACCACGAACGGCAGATAGTCACGCGCCGCGCTGCGGACCGCATCGCTTGCCGTCATCACGTCGATCAGCATCGGCCCGAACAGCGCGAAGATCGCGGCCACGGCGAGCGCGAAGCCGAAGCCCCAGGCGAGCACCAGCCTCGTGGCGCCGGCGAAGGCGTCGCGGTTGCGCGCGCCGAACGCGTAGCCGCAGAGCTGCTCGGCTGCGTTGGCGAGCCCGTCGAGGAAGAACGCCGCCACCAGCAGGAAATTGTTCAGCACCGCGTTGGCGGCCAGCGTCGTATCGCCGGCGCGCGCGCCCTGCGAGGTGAAGAACAGGAAGGCGATGATCATCGCAGCGGTGCGGATCATGATGTCACGATTGACGGCCATCATGTGCATCAGCTTGGCGCGGTCGAGCAGCGCCGCGCGCGACATCCGGGCGTCGGCTTTGACCAATCGGCGCGCCAGCACGAGGCCGATCGCCACACCGACCGTCTCCGCGATCACGGCGGCGATCGCCGCGCCGGCGATGCCGGCCTCCAGCACCTGGACGAACAGGATGGTCGCGGCCATGTTGATCAGGTTGATCGCGACCTGAACGGCCAGCGCCAGCCGTGCGCGCGCCAGTCCGACGAGCCAGCCGAGCAGCACGTAGTTGGCGAGCGCCAGCGGCGCCGACCAGATCCGGACGATGAAATAGCTGCGGGCCGCGCTCAGCACGGCGTCGCTGCCGCCCATGATGTCGAAGATGATCGTGCCCAGCGGCAGTTGCAGCGCGATCAGGCTGACGCCGATCAGCGCGGCCAGCGCCAGGCCGCGGATCAGGACCATCAGGACCTCGTCGGTCTCGCCGGCGCCGAGCGATTGCGCGGTGAAGGCGAGCGTGCTGGCGCGGAGGAATGCGAACAGCCAGAACAGGCAGTCGAAGATCACCGAGGCCATGGCGACGCCGCCGAGCATGGCCGCTTCGCCGAGCCGGCCGATCGCCGTGGTCGAGACGATGCCGATCAGCGGCGTGGTCAGGTTGGCGATCATCGCGGGGCCCGCGATGTCGAACACCTGCGCGGTCGTGACTTTGGCTGAAGCGGTCAAGAACGGCTCGTTGATTGGCAGGGCGCACGGCACGCGCGTCTCCGCCGTTCTTAGCGGCCTTTCGCCTCTCTCAGCTAGAGGTCGATGCTCATGCCGTCATGCGCGGCCACATGGCCGATGCGGTCCAGCCGGCCCAGCATGTCGTCGCTCAGATGGGTGAGCACCAGCCGCTTCGGCCCGATCGCGTCGAGATGCGCCTCCAGCGCCGCGAGGCTGAGATGGTTCTTCACCGCCTTGTCGTAGGTGTAGGCCTCGGCGATCAGCAGTTCGGCGTCGCGGCCGAGCGGGATCAGGCTGTCGGTCCACTCGGTATCGGCGGTGTAGGCGATCGTCCTGCCCTCGGCCTCGATCCGGTAGCCGAGAAACGGCCCGCCCGAATGGCCGTGCACGACGGCAAACGGCGTCACGCAGACCTCGCCGAAGCGCGTCGGCTGCTCCGGTTCAAGCTCGATCACCGACAGCTCGAATTTCCGCGGCGTGCGCGACGAATGCTCGAACAGCGCCTCCATGACTTGCGTCAGCCTTGCCGCGATGCCGGCCGGGCCGGCGATCACCAGCGGCTGCGCCCGCTTCGAGAACTGCGCGTCGAGCAGCAGGAAGGGAAGCCCAGCGAAGTGATCGCCATGGAAATGCGTGATCAGGATCAGTTCGATATCGTTGCAGGCGATGCCGAGTCGCTTCAGCGCCGGCAGCGACGAGGCGCCGCAGTCGATCAGAAGGTTGGTCTGCGCGCCGGTCAGATGGAAGCAGGTGTTGGACCTGCCGCCCGAGCCGAACGCATCACCGCAGCCGACGAAGCGGAGCTGCATCGGCTGCGTCTCTCTATCGGCCGCGCGGGGCGAACAGCCGCGACAGCAGCCAGACCGGGATCACGATCACCGCGCCGAGCAGGAAGTAGCGCCACAGCCAGTTGAAGGCGTCGAAGCCGAGCTCGTACAGCCGGATGAACAGCAGCCGGATGCTGTGCAGGATGTTCAGCGGATCGAAGCCGATCGCCGACAGCACCACGCCGACCAGGATCGACAGCAGCACCAGCCGGAAGGCCACCGACAGCGGCGAGCCGCCGAGAAAGCGATACAGGCCATCCGAGCTGCGGGCGCGGGCCGGATAGTCCCTGATGTCGTTCGACATGTCATCGTCTCCAGGCGGGTTCGTCGGATTCGCGAGCCCGATTATAAAGCACGGCAGGGCAGGTGGGGAACCCGGCTCAGCGCCGCAAGCCGGTTACCGGCATTTAATGTTCCCGCGAGCTCACGCCGATATGCTCTCGTTTCCGCGGCTTTCATTGCCGTCAATCACAACGGCGCCTCACTCTTCAGCAGGCGCTCCAACGTTTCCAGCCGGTCGGCGTCGCGCGGCGGCTTGTCCCAGCGCAGCCGGCTGATGCGCGGAAAGCGCATCGCGATGCCGGATTTGTGCCGCGGCGAGCGCTGCAGGCCCTCGAACGCCACTTCGAGCACCAACCCCTGTCCCGGCTCGTGCAC
Source organism: Bradyrhizobium oligotrophicum (assembly GCA_050641875.1). Lineage (GTDB taxonomy): Bacteria > Pseudomonadota > Alphaproteobacteria > Rhizobiales > Xanthobacteraceae > Bradyrhizobium > Bradyrhizobium oligotrophicum_B. The sequence continues at coordinate 1,619,694 of CP192619.1, read as the reverse complement.
GACGTGGCGGACCGGGCCGAATTTCTCGGTGGTGTTGCGGCGGACGAAGCGGTCGATCTGCAGCAGCTCCTCGTCGGTGAAGCCGAAATAGGCCTTGCCGACGGGCACGAGCTGATCGCCGCCCTCGCCCGCCGTCCAGACACCGAACGTGTAGTCGGAGTAATAGGACGAGCGCTTGCCGTGGCCGCGCTGTGCATACATCAGCACGGCGTCGATGATGTGCGGATCGTGCTTCCACTTCCACCACTGCCCCTTGGGCCGGCCGGGCAGATACAGCGCGTCGCGCCGCTTCAGCATCACGCCTTCGACCGCTTCGGCATCGTCGCCGGCCCCGGCCGAGGCGGGATTGGCGCGCGCGGCCTTCAGCTCGTCCCAGGTCGCGAACGCGATCGTCGGTGACAGGTCGACGCGCGGATCGTCGAGGCGCCGGATGAACGCCTCGAGCTTCTCGCGGCGACCGGCGAAGGGCAGTTCGCGCAGATCATCGTCCTCGTCGCCGAGCAGGTCGTAGGCGCGCAGGTGGATCGGATACTCCTTCATCAGCTTCGGCGACACCGTCTTGCGGTTCAGCCGCTGCTGCAGCACGTTGAAGCTCTGCACGCGGTGATCGCGCACCACCAGCAGCTCGCCGTCGAGCGCACCGGGCAGGTGCAGCGACGGCAGCAGGTCCGGGAAGCTCGCCGTGATGTCCTCGCCGCTGCGCGAATACAGCCGCGTGACGATGCGGCCATCGGCCTCGCGGCCGCTCACCGCCTGGACGCGGATGCCGTCCCATTTCCATTCGGCGATGTAGTCGGCCGCATCCATGTTGGCGAAGTCGTCGTCCTCGACCGCATGCGCCAGCATGACGGGCCGGAACGGCGCGGGATCGCGATTGACCGGTTTGTCGCCGCGGCCCTCCAGCCAGGCGAACAGGTCGAGATAAGGCGGCGCAAGGCCCGGCCAGATCAGCTCGACCTCGTGCGGGTCTTTGTCGCCGAGCGCGGCCGCTGCGGTCTTGGCGAGCCGCGCAGAGATGCCGATGCGCAAGGCGCCGGTGACCAGCTTCAGCAGCGCCCAGCGCCCGGTCTCGTCGAGCTCATCCAGCCACCGCGCCAACTGCCGCGGCATCTCGGTCTTGCCGAGCGTGCGCAGGGTGGTGACGACCTCGGTCAGCGTCGGCGGCGGCGGGTTGTTGTGGCCGGGTGCTGTCGTGAGACCACCTGTGGGGCACCCCCTCCTGACCCTCCCCCACAAGGGGGAGGGAACGGAGAAGAGCGGTGCTTGGAAGGGCGGGTCCGCTTGTTGAGCCTGCATTTGATGTTGTCCGAGATGAGAGCTCCGAGCCCAGCTCTGCTCCCTCCCCCTTGTGGGGGAGGGCTGGGGAAGGGGTGCCCCGCGACGTGCTGCTGCTGATGCGCTCCGTCCTTCGGCCACATCAGCGCAACCGTCTCCGAGAGGTCGCCGACATAGTCATACGACAGCGCAAACAGCACCGGGTCGGTGCGCGCGGCGATCAGGTCGCGGATCAGCGCCGGCTTGGCGTGCTTGAACGACAGCGCGCCGGTGAGCGCGCCCAGCGCGTAGCCGCGATCGGGGTCCTCGACCTCGCGGAAATACGCCGTCAGCAGCCGCAGCTTGTTGTTGCGGCCGGGCTCATAGGCGAGGCGGTCGAGCAGCTCGGCGAAGCGGTTCATGCCTCGGCGTCCTCCGTCGCCACGACCTCGCTTTCCTCCTCGTCGCCGTAGCCGACCAGATCGAGCGGCCGCGCCGCCAGCCCTTGGCTTGGCACCAATGCACCAGCGCGTCCTCCTGGCCGTGGGTGACCCACACTTCGCTTGCGCCGGTCGCCGCGATGGTCGCGGTCAGCCCGTCCCAGTCGGCATGGTCCGAGATCACCAGCGGCAGTTCGACGCCGCGCTGCCGGGCGCGGGCGCGCACCCGCATCCAGCCCGAGGCGAAGGCAGTGATGGGATCGGGAAAGCGGCGGGTCCACAGGTCGGAGGTCGCGCTCGGCGGCGCCAGCGTGATGGTGCCGGCGAGCCCGGCCTTCTTGACGCCCTTCACGGGCCTCAGCTCGCCCAGCGCGATTCCCTTGTCCTGATAGTAGCGCGTGATCTTCTCCATCGCGCCATGCAGGTAGATCGGCCGATCATAGCCGGCCTCGCGGATCAGCGCGATCACGCGCTGCGCCTTGCCGAGGGAATACGCGCCGACCAGATGCGCGCGCTCGGGAAACAGCGCCAGCGAGGCCAGCAGCTTGTTCACTTCCAGCGCCGCGTCGCCGTGACGGAACACAGGCAGGCCGAACGTCGCCTCGGTGATGAAGACGTCGCATTGCACGAGCTCGAACGGCGCACAGGTCGGATCGCGCGCATCCTTGTAGTCGCCGGAGGCGACGATGCAGGTGCCGCCGCAGGACACCTTGATCTGCGCCGAGCCGAGCACGTGCCCGGCGGGGTGGAAGCTCACGGTGACGTCGCCGAGCCTGATTTCCTCGCCATAGCCGATCGCCTGGGTCGAGCCCGCAAAATTCTCGCCATAGCGCAGCCGCATGATGTCGAGCGTCTCCTGCGTCGCCAGCACGGCGCCGTGGCCGGCACGGGCATGATCGGAATGGCCGTGGGTGATCAGCGCCCGTTCGACCGGACGCACGGGATCGATGTGAAAGCCGCCGGACTTGCAGCACAGGCCGGACGGAACGGGCAGCAGAATGTCTTGCGGACGCATAGTGGTCATATAGGGCGCGCGGGAAGATTTTCAGCTTGTCGCATTATTCTCCACCCGTCATGCACGGGCTTGACCCGCGCATCTATCTCCTGAAATGAAGTTCCTCGATGGATGGCCGGGCAGAGCCCGTGCCATGACGACCCCTGGTTCCAGCATGCCCCACCGTCTCTTCCTGTCCTCCGGCGATCTGATCGCCGACCGCCGCTACGAGTTCGCCCGCGACCTGCAATTGAAGGGCGATCTCGCCGCGGCCGCCGAAGTGATGGAGCAGGCCATCGAGGTCGCGCCCCGCTTCGCTTCGGCCTGCTTCGAGCTCGGCAAGATCAGGATCGCGCTCGGTGAAACCGACAAGGCAATCGCGGCGTTCCGGAACGCCTGCATCGCCGATCCGGATGATCGTCACGGCGCGGGCGTGCATCTGATGCAGCTCGGCGCCGCGCCGCTGTCGGACATGCCCAAGGCCTATGTGCAGTCGCTGTTCGATCAGTATGCGCCGCGCTTCGAGGCCGAGCTGACCGAGCGGCTCAGCTATCGCGCGCCGGCGATCCTGTTCAAGGCGGTGCTCGCGGTGCGCGCGGCCGAGCGCAAGCCGGCCTACTTCAAGCGCGCGATCGATCTCGGCTGCGGCACCGGGCTGGGCGCGGCGGCGTTCGCCAAGAACGTCGACAGCATCATCGGCATCGACCTCTCGGCTGGCATGATCGCGGAGGCGCGCGCCACCGGACTCTATGCGGCGCTCGAGGTCGACGACATGACCGCCGGCCTGCAGCGCCAGCCGGATGCGTCGGCCGATCTCGTCCTCGCCGCGGATGCGCTGGTCTATGTCGGCGACCTCAGCTTGGTGTTGCGCGAGGCGCAACGTGTGCTGACGCCGGGCGGGCTCGTGACCTTTACCGTCGAGACCCATGAAGGCGATGGTGTGATCATGGGGAAGGGGCTGCGTTATGCCCATGGCGCGGAATATGTCCGTGCCGTGATCGCGGCCGCGGGATTGAAGCTGGTCCATCTTGCGCCGGCGTCGCCGCGGACCGAGGAGCAGTTGCCGGTGCGCGGGCTGGCCGTGGTCGCCGCCAGGACTTGAGTCTACACGCTATTGAATGCGCTGCACGCGGCGTCCAATGCGGCAACTTCGCTCTTGCCGCAGCTCTCCCGATGCCAAAAAATGCTGGCAGTCTAGGGAGAGACAAAAATGAAAAAACATCTGACGCGGCGCGATTTCTGCGCCACCGCGCTTGCGACCATCGGGGCCTCGACGATCGCCTCGCCCTACGTCTGGGCCGCCGAGAAGAAATATGATGCCGGCGCCAGCGACACCGAGATCAAGATCGGCCAGACCATTCCGCATTCCGGCCCCGGCTCGCTCTATGGCGTGCTCGGCCGGGTGGGCGAAGCCTATTTCCAGATGCTCAACGAGCAGGGCGGCATCAACGGGCGCAAGGTCAAGTTCCTGACGATGGACGACGCCTATAGCGCGCCGAAATGCGTCGAGGCGACGCGGCGGCTGGTCGAGCAGGACGAAGTGCTGGCGCTGTACGGCTCGCTCGGCACCGCGCCGCAGACCGCCGTGCACAAATACCTCAATTCCAAGGGCGTGCCGCAGCTGCTGCTCAACACCGGCGCCTCGAAGTGGAACGACCCCAAGAACTACAAGTGGACCATGGCGGGGCTACCGCTGTATCCGACCGAGGCGCGCATTCTCGCCAAGCACGTGCTGAGCGTGAAGCCGGAGGCGAAGATCGGCATCCTCTATCAGAACGACGATTTCGGCCGCGACTTCCTGGGCCCGTTCAAGAAGGTGCTGGCCGACGCCGGCGGCAAGGCGCAGGTGATCATGGAGCAGACCTATGATCTCACCGAGCCGACGGTGGATTCGCAACTGATCAATTTGTCGAAGTCGGGCGCCGACGTGTTCTACAACATCAGCACGGGCAAGGCGTCGTCGCAGTCGATCCGCAAGGTGGCCGAACTCGGCTGGAACCCGCTGCAACTGCTGTCGGCGGGCTCGACCGGCCGTTCGATCCTGTCTGCCGCCGGCCTCGAGAATGCCAAGGGCATCGTCGCGATCCGCTATTCCAAGGACGCCGGCGTGCCGCAGTGGAAGGACGATCCGGACGTCAAGGGCTTCGAGGCGCTGCGCGCCAAGTACCTGCCCAACATCGATCCCGACAACACCATCGCCTATGCCGGCTACGGCCAGGCGGTGTCGATGGGCGAGATCCTGCGCCGCTGCGGCGACACGCTGACCCGCGAGAACGTGCTCAAGCACGCCACCACCTTGGCCGGCTTCCACTCGCCGTTCTTCCTCGACGGCGTCAACTACGCCTACACGCCGGACGACTACACGCCGATGAGGACGCTCTACATCTCGATCTTCGACGGCAAGGACTGGAGCATCTCGGAAAAGCCGATGACGGAGTAGCGTCTGCGACGACGCTTGCCAGCAGGAAAAGCCGACGCCGCTCGCGCCCGAAGCGGCGGGTCCCACAACCGACAGCCGGGACAAACGAGCAGTCGGGAGACGGGCCTCGAGCCCTCACGGCTCGGACGGCGCTCTCCGCTCCCCGCAAGGGGAGGAGAGCACCTCAAGCGCGGGTGATGGGATGCCTGGGACCCCTGGGGCAATTTACGAGAAAAACAAATCTATTGCGTATTTTCGGAAATCGTGCTTCACTCTCGCCGTCCCGCCTCATGCTGAGGGGCGTTGCGCGCGATCGTCACGACACGCGAGGCGGGGAGCGATGGCCGCGATGGAGCCGCAGCGTGTCTTCGGGCGCGCCGACGAACGGCTTTGCTGCGGACGTGAAGTCGCAGCGTCCTGATACCCCGATGCTGGTATCAAGCCGCGATGGCGCTCGACGCGCCGCGTGGTGATGGTGGCCAACAAGCCCGGCGCACCAGGGAGACTGCGTATAAGCGTGAAGACCGTCGCGCAGGGAAGGCCGGGCGTTTCCGGCTGCACCTGTGGTACCTGCCGCCTGCATTTCTTTCGCAGGCGGGCCGCAGGCGTCAGCCGACGCCTGGCCTTCCCTGCGCCCTCTGCATTTCGGAGGGCACGAGAATCGCATGCCTCGGGCGTTGTGAGCCGCGAGAACGATGCCCCATGTCGATCTTGCCTGACCCGCGATCCAATTTTGCGGTCTCGAACCATGAGGTCCGAGACGCCCGCAAAGAGCTGGCTCCTCAGGGCAAGAAGTGCGAGGGGCTGCATGGCAACCGCCCGACCCTCGACGAACCGCGGATGACTGCCTACCTTCCTCCAGTGCCGCCCCGCGTCTCACCAGTCCCGCTCGACGACAGCGCCGTGCTGCCGGACCATTTCGCAAAATGGTTCGCCGCGCGCGGCTGGGCGCCGCGCGCGCATCAACTCGCACTGCTCGACAAGGCGCGGGCGAACCGGTCTGCGCTGCTGATCGCCCCGACCGGCGCCGGCAAGACGCTTGCCGGGTTCCTGCCGACCTTGGTGGAGTTGGGCTCGGCCTCAGCGTCGAATGGCCGATCTGCTCGCGCCAAACAAGCCGCTCTCTCCTCTCCCTCCCCCTTATGGGGGAGGAGCGGGGAGGGGGCCGCCGGCGGAAGTATCGATGAGTCCCACGCCTTCCCGCCGCTATGCCTCGCACGAACTTGGCGAATCCACTGCCGCTGATCCCGACCCTTGGCCGGCGCGTGTAGCGGGAACCAGCCCGGCAGCGGCAAAGGTGATTTCAACGGGGCGATCCGTCACGCGCTCCTCCGGCCTGCACACGCTCTACATTTCCCCGCTGAAGGCGCTCGCGGTCGACATCGCGCGCAATCTCGAGGCGCCGATCTCGGAGATGGGCCTGCCGATCAAGGTCGAGACACGCACCGGCGACACGCCGGTGTCGCGGCGGCAGCGCCAGCGTCGCTATCCGCCGGACATCTTGCTGACGACACCGGAGCAGATGGCGCTGCTGCTGTCGTCGGACGATGCGCCGTTCCTGTTTTCCTCGCTGAAGCGCGTGGTGCTCGACGAACTGCATGCGCTGGTCACCTCCAAGCGCGGCGATCTGTTGTCGCTCGCGCTGGCGCGGCTGTGGCGGCTTGCGCCGGACATGCGCATGATCGGCCTGTCGGCGACCGTCGCCGAGCCCGAGCAGCTTGCGCGCTTCCTGGTGCCGCAGCCGGGCGGCGGCATTGCTGCGGCGGATGTCGTGGTCGCCGGCGGCGCCGCGCCGCCCGTGGTCGAGATGCTCGACACGCAGGAGCGGCTGCCATGGGCCGGCCACAGCGCGCGCCATGCGCTGGCCGAGATGTACGAGCTGATCAAGCGCAACAAGACCACGCTCGTGTTCGTCAACACCCGCAGCCAGGCCGAGATGCTGTTCCAGGAGTTCTGGCGCATCAACGACGACAATCTCGCCATCGCCCTGCATCACGGCTCGCTCGACGTCGCGCAGCGCCGCAAGGTCGAGGACGCGATGTCGGCGGGCCGGCTGCGCGGCGTCGTCTGCACCTCCTCGCTCGATCTCGGCGTCGACTGGGGCGACGTCGATCTCGTCATCAATGTCGGCGCGCCGAAGGGCTGCTCGCGGCTGATGCAGCGCATCGGCCGCGCCAACCACCGGCTCGACGAAGCTTCCCGCGCCGTGCTGGTGCCGGCCAACCGCTTCGAGGTGCTGGAATGCTCGGTCGCGATCGACGCCATCGCCGACAATGCGCAGGACACGCCGCCCCTGCGCATCGGCGCGCTCGACGTGCTCGCCCAGCACGTGCTCGGCTGCGCCTGCGCCGAGCCGTTCCTCAGCGACGAGCTCTATGCCGAAGTGATCACCGCCGCGCCCTATGCGTCGCTGTCTCCAGCCGATTTCGACGATGTCGTAGATTTCGTCGCCACCGGCGGCTACGCGCTGAAGACCTATGAGCGCTTCGCACGCATCAAGCAGGATGCAAAAGGCCGCTGGCGCGTCGCCAATCCCAAGGTGCGGCAGAGCTATCGCCTGAACGTCGGCACCATCGTCGAGGAAGCGATGCTGAAGGTGCGGCTGGTGCGCGCGCGCGGCGGCGGCACGGGAACGACCGGCGCCATCGGGCGCGGCGGCCGGCTGCTCGGCGAGATCGAGGAGGCGTTCATCGAAGGTCTCACGCTCGGCGACACCTTCGTGTTCAGCGGCGAGATCGTTCGCTACGAGGCGCTGGCCGAGGACCAGGTCTATGTGTCGCGCGCCAACGATTCCGATCCGAAAGTGCCGTCCTACATGGGCGGCAAGTTTCCGCTGTCGACCTATCTCGCCGAGCGCGTGCGCGGCCTGCTCGACGACCGCACGGCCTGGAGCGTGCTGCCGGAGCAGGTGCGCGACTGGCTGTCATTGCAGAAGGACGTTTCGCGCATCCCTGCCCGGCGCGAACTGCTCGTCGAGACCTTTCCGCGCTCCAACAAGCACTACATCGTCTGCTATCCGTTCGAAGGCCGGCTCGCGCACCAGACGCTCGGCATGCTGCTGACGCGCCGGCTCGAGCGGGCGCGCGCCCGGCCGCTCGGCTTCGTCGCCAATGAATATGCGCTTGCGGTGTGGGGGCTCGGCGACATGTCGTTGATGGTCAAACAGGGGCGGCTCGATCTCGCCGCTTTGTTCGATCCGGACATGCTCGGCGACGATCTCGAGGCGTGGCTCGCCGAATCCGCGCTGATGAAGCGCACGTTCCGGTCCTGTGCGATCATCTCCGGCCTCATCGCACGGCGGTCGACGACCGAGGAGAAGACGCGCCGCCAGGTGCTGTTCTCGACCGATCTGGTCTACGACGTGCTGCGCCGGCATCAGCCCGATCACATGCTGTTGCGCGCGGCGCGCGCCGATGCCGCCACCGGCCTGCTCGATCTCAAGCGGCTCGGTGATATGCTCCAGCGCATCGAGGGACGAATCACCCATCGGGAACTCGATCGCGTCTCGCCGCTCGCGGTGCCGGTGATGCTGGAAATCGGCCGCGAGATCCGTCTATGGCGAGGCCGCCGACGAGCTCCTGGCGGAAGCTGCCGAGGAACTCGTGAAGGAAGCGATGGGGTAGATCGAGAAGCGAGGCGGCTGTGCGGGGGACTGTCTGCGCATCGGGAATGATGGACGTCGCCGGCATCGCGCTGCGCGCCGATCTCTCCGGTGCGCTGGTGTGGGACGAGCAGCGCCTGCTCATCGTTTCCGACCTGCATCTGGAAAAAGGCTCGAGCTACGCGTCGCGCGGCACGCTGCTGCCGCCGTTCGACACCGCCGCGACCCTGCACCGGCTGGCCACTGTGGTCGCGAACTACAATCCGCGCGCCGTGATCGCGCTCGGCGACAGTTTTCACGATCGCGATGCGCATACGCGCCTCACAGGCGACGATCGCGCCTGCATCGCCAACCTCCAGGTCGGCCGCGACTGGATCTGGATCACGGGCAACCACGATCCGGCGCCGCGCGGCATCGGCGGCGAGGTGGTCGACGAGATCACGGTCGGCGCGATCAGCTTCCGTCACGAGCCGACCGGCGCGTGTGGCGAGATCGCCGGCCATCTGCACCCCAAAGCGCGGGTGGCGACGCGGGCGCGTACTTTGGAACGGCGCTGCTTCGTCTCCGACGGCGAGCGCGCCGTGATGCCGGCCTTCGGCGCCTATGCCGGCGGCCTGAGCGTGCGCGACGCAGCCTTCGCCAAGCTGTTTCCCAAGCGCGCCTTCATCGCGCATGTGCTGGGAGATAAGCGGCTGCACAGCATCGCCGCAGCGAGGTGCTATTAGTTCAGTGGATGGTCGGCAGTTGGAATTCGGAGTTGGACTGACCATACAAGCAACGAACTCCGCTGCGCCCTCTCCCCCGCTTGCGGGGGAGAGTTGGAGAGGGGCGCCACGCGCACCGCCGTTGGAGCGGCCCCCTCCCTAGCCCTCCCCGCAAGCGGGAGAGGGGACGCACCGTCGTCGTGGCGGCAGAGTGGCAGGAGCCGTAGACAGATACTCTTCATGCCGCCTTCGCCTGCACCTTCTCGCAGAACTCGGCCAGCCGGTCGGCCAGGCGCAACGTCGCCGGGCTGGCATCGGGCGAGGCGAGCAGCGCCACCTCGGTGCGGTCGATCGGCGCAAATCCTTCGCGCGCCGTCAGCACGCGGTGCTCCGACTGCACCGACATGTCAGAGAGGATGCTCAGTCCCATCCCGGCGGCGACCGCCGCCTGGATGCCGGCGAGGCTCGACGATGTATAGGCCATGTGCCAAGCCCGCCCCTCGCTCTCCAGTGCATGGATCGCGCGGGTGCGATAGATGCAGCCGAGCGGGAAGCCGATCAGCGGCAGCGAGCGGGCCTCGAGGTTGACCGGATGGCTCTTGCTGGTCACCCAATAGACCTGCTCCGGCCACGCCGCGATCGCGGCCCTGGTGTCGTCGGCGCCGCGCTTGAGCAGCGCCAGATCGAGATCGCCGCGCTCGATGTCGCGCTTGAGGTTGAGGCTCTGGTCGGCGCGCACGTCGAGCCGCAGATCGGGATGGGCGCGCGAGAACGCGGCGAGCAGCTTGGCGAGGCGGTAGGCGGCGAAGTCCTCGGGGATGCCGAGCTTCACCGCGCCGGCCGGCCCCGGACGTGCGACGACGTCGCGGGCCTCCTCGGCGAGCGCGAGCAGCCGGCGGGCATAGGACAACAGCCGTTCGCCGGCCTCGGTCGGCGTGACCTCGCGGCCGTCGCGGTTGAGCAGCGTCTGGCCGAGATCCTCTTCGAGCCGCCGGATCTGCTGGCTGATGGTCGACTGCGTGCGGTGGACACGCTCGCCCGCACGGGTAAAGCCGCCCGCCTCGACTACCGAGACGAAGCTGCGCAACAGGTCCAGATCGAGCATTCCGGGCCTCCATTTGGAAAACCACTGAGTTTCAGTCTATCATTTAATTTCCAGATGAGAAAGAACAGCCCTACACCGACGACAAAGGAGACTCCCGATGTCGTCCGTATCCTCGATTGCCGTGAGTCCCGTGAAGTCGAACCTGCTGCCGCTCGAGATCGGGCTGTTCTGCCTGCTGTGGAGCTTTGCCTTCGTCGCCGGCAAGATTGGCGTCACCTATTGTCCGCCGCTGCTGCTGCTCGCGGCGCGGTTCTCGCTCGCCGGTGTCCTCATTCTCGCCGTGCCGGTCGTCCGGGGCGAACTGCGCATGAGCTGGCGCGATGCGGCCGTGTTCGCGATCATCGGCATCGCCAACAACGCGCTCTATCTCGGTCTCGGCTACACCGGGCTGCAGACGGTGTCGGCGGGGCTCGGCGGCCTGATCGTCTCGGCCAATCCGGTGTTCACGGCGGTCTTCGCCGCGCTGCTGCTCGGCGAGCCGCTGACCCTGCGCAAGGTCGCAGGCCTCGCGCTCGGCACCATCGGCGTCGCCATGATCGTCGGGCATCGCATGTCCGTCGGCACCGACCAGCTCGAAGGCATCCTCTATACGCTGGCGGCGCTGGCCTCGATCGTCACCGGCACCATCCTGTTCAAGCAGCTTGCGCCGCAGGGCAGCCTGTGGGTCGGCAACGGCATCCAGAACCTCTCAGCCGGCTTGGTGCTGTGGCCGGTCGCGCTCGGCGTGTCGCATGTGGACGCGATCGTGCCGAATGCGCAATTGATCGGCGCGTTCGCCTTCCTGGTGCTCGGCGGCTCGATCCTGGCCTATGTGCTCTGGTTCCATCTCCTGAAGGTATGCGGCGCGACCGCCGCCAGCGCCTATCATTTCGTGATGCCGCCGTTGGCGATGATCTTCGCCTTCCTGGTGCTCGGCGAGCACGTGGCGCTGCAGGATCTGCTCGGCGTCATTCCCGTCGCGCTCGGGATCTATCTGGTGACGCGGGCGCCGGCCCGTACCGTTGGAGCATCGTCATGAGTGTTGCGATCACCCTGATCGGCGGCCCGACCGCCCTGATCGAAATCGACGGTTTCCGCCTGCTGACCGATCCGACCTTCGACGATCCCGGTACATATCAGCTGCCGCACGTCACCTTGGAGAAGCTCTCGCGACCGGCGCTGACGGCAGATGCGATCGGCGACGTCGACGCGGTGCTGCTCAGCCACGATCAGCATTCCGACAATCTCGACCATGGCGGACGGGCCTTCCTCTCCCGTGTGCCGCGCGTGCTGACCACCGAGAGCGGTGCAACACGGCTCGGTGCGTCTGCCGAAGGGCTCGCGCCCTGGAGCGAAACCGAGCTGACGAAGGATGGCAGGTCGTTGAGGGTTGCGGCGACCCCGGCGCGCCACGGTCCGGCCGGCATCGAGCCGCTCGCGGGCGATGTCATCGGCTTCGTGCTGCAGTCGAAGGAATCTGCGCCGATCTATATCAGCGGTGACACCGTGTTCTACGACGGCGTCGCCGAGGTGGCGCGGCGCTTCCGTGCAGGAATCGTGCTGCCGTTTGCCGGCGCCGCGCAGACCCGCGGACCGTTCCACCTGACCATGGACACCAACGACACGATCGAGACGGCCCGGGTGTTTTCCGACGCGCTGATCGTTCCCATTCACACCGATGGCTGGGCACATTTCCGGCAGAGCGCGCAGGACCTGCGCAACACGTTCGACGCACTCGGCTTCGGGGCGCGGCTGAAGCTGCTGGAGCCAGGTGTGCGGACGGTGATCGAGCGCTGACCTCGATGACGGCGCTGCGACTAATCCCTTCTGAACACGATCGAGGCCATCCATCCGGTCATCAACGCCATCGCGGCGGTGACGAGACCGTAGACGAAGCCGTTCTGCTTGGCGGAGGCAGCGACGAACTGCTCGAAGCCGACCTTGACGATCTCGAACGCCGTCTCCGTCTTGGTCACGAGCGCGCCATCGGCCAGCAGCTTGATCTCGACCTCATAGGTGCCGATCGGCACCGCAGCGGGAAGCGGAATGCCGGTGCGGAACAGCGTCGGCGTCAGGAACGTCACTGCGGACGTATCCTCGCGATACAGGCCGTGCTGCGATTGCAGCCGCACGAAGGCGCTGCGGAACGCGTCGTTCGGGACCACATCGGCATAGTCAGGACCGACGCGCTGGGTCAGCAACACGTTGTTGAGTCCAAGCTGCTGCCGGCGCAGCACCTCGGACGCGGCCATCGCATCGAACGGGCGGTTGGCGAACAGCGCCAGATAGCCGGGCACTTTGAGGAACTGTCGCGAGTCGGTGTTGATCCAGATGCCGAACTTGCGCTCCTTGCGCCGCGTCACCATGTCGGCCCGTGGCCCGCGGACGGTGACGACGAGGTCATAGGCGGTTCGGCCCGGCGGGGTCTGGGCGTCCTTCTCGACCGAGCCGAACAGCACCAGCTCCTCGCCGGAATAGTTCGGCGTCACCGTCACGCGGTGGTTGGAGACGGAGACGATCAGCCGCTCGGCGCGCGCCGATGCGGCGCCGGCAAGCAGCAGCAAGAAGGCAAAGCTGGCGAGGCGGAGCGGCGTCATCTGCTGATCTCGGTCTCGCGGATCGTGAACAGGTCGTCGGGCTTGATCACGAGCTCGATCGCGAACCGGATACCGACGGCGAGGATCAGCAGGCCGAGCAGCAGCCGCAGCTGCTCGCCGCGGATCATCTGGCCGGCGCGGGCCCCGAACTGCGCGCCGGTGACGCCGCCGATCATCAGGATCAGCGCCAGCACGGCGTCGACCAGATGATTGCTCATCGCGTGCAGCATGGTCGCGATCATCATGGTCGCGAGCGTCAGGACCATCGAGGTCCCGATGACGGTCGAGGTCGGCACGCGCAGCAGGTAGATCAGAAGGGGCACCAGAATGAAGCCGCCGCCGATGCCCATCACGGCGCCGAGGAAGCCGATGACGAGGCCGATGGCGATCACCGGAATGACGGAGACATAGATTTTCGAGCGCTTGAAGCGCATCTTCAGCGGCAGGCCGTGGATCCAGACATGGCTGCCCGGACGCCGCACGGTCGCGACCGCGCCCTGGCGCGCGCGCATCATCGCGCGCAGTCCTTCCCAGAACATCGTGCCGCCGACGCTCGTCAGCAGGGCGACATAGGACAGCGCGATCATCAGGTCGAGCTGGCCGAGCGACCGCAACAGGGTGAAGGTGGCGACGCCGAGCCCGGTGCCGAGCGCGCCGCCGATCATCAACACCGCGGCCAGCGAGGGATCGATGGCGCGCCGCCGCCAATAGGACAGAGCCCCGGAGAACGAGGATGCGGCGATATGGCTGGAGACCGAGGCGACCGCGACCGCGGGGGTGATGCCGACGAAGATGAGGAGCGGCGTCATCAGGAAGCCGCCGCCGATGCCGAACATGCCGGAGACGAACCCGACGGCCGCGCCCATCGCCAGCAACAGGAAGATGTTGACCGGGATGTCGGCGATCGGAAGATAAATCTGCATCCGCGCGGCCTCTGCGAACCTTCGAGCGAGCATCCCGCGCATGCGACGCAGGACGCCAAGCTCCTGCATAACCGAAAATGGCGGCGAAGGGTCAGTCATTCCCGCCCGAAGTCGAAGTCACATCAACGGACGCCGGGCGCGGAGCTCCGTCAAAGGGCCTTGAGCGGCGCGGTCACCAGCCTCATGGCCTCGGCATCGCTCGGATCGAGCCAGCGGATGTCGCGGGTGTGCGACATCGCCTCGATGACCTGCGACGATACGCCCATGCGCGTCATGTAGCCGAGGATGGCGCCGGTGACGCGCTGGGTGTCGGCGACCGCGTCGTCGCCACGCGCCTCCGACGTGAAGCGGTGCACCCCGAGCGCCGAACCATCGAGGCCGTAGCGGGTCTGCCCGCCGGCGAAGGCGAACACGCAGGCGCTGGCGCAGAAGCCCGGACGGATGCGGCCGGCATTGTCGGCCACGCCGACGGCGGTGGCGAGTCCGTGGGCGCGGATGACCTCGCCCATCAGCACCCCCTGGTCGAGGTTGCCGCCGGGCGAGGACAGCAGGATCACGTCGCCCGGCTTGAGACGGGCCTCGGTGATCTGCTCGCGCAGCCAGCCGGCCGCCGCCGGTCCGATGCGGCCGCTGACGGCGAGCACGGCGCGCCTGTCGCCCAGCCCGGCAAGCGCGGGGCCGGCGACCAGCGCCGCCGACGAGACTCGGCGAGATGTACTGATCCTTCCAGAACGACCAGGCGTCGGGTCGCGACAGGTCGCGGTAGGCGCGAATGCCCCCGCCGAGCACGATTGCAACGAAGAAGAAGACGGAAGCCAGCCGGCGCCATCGGAACGCCGCAGGATAGCCGTCGGTCACTTGCTGCATTCGTTGGCGAGGAGGCGGAGCAGCGGCGACGTTCGCCGTGGTTCGCGGCGGCACGCGGGGCCCGTCGGCGACTGCAGGAAGCGCGCGCCGTCCTGTTGTTCGTTCCCCGCTGACACCCGTCGATGCTCCCTCGCGGCGCTGGTGATGATCCGCCGCGACAACCTATATCGATCGACCGCGCGAGACTATGGCGGCGCGATCGCAAGCCGGGAGGATTTTGCAGGCCGCGCGCGAACGCTCGTCCATGTCGAGCGAGGGGCGCTATACCCGTGTCAGCGCGGCGCCGTCGCAGCCGCGCGCTTCGCCAGCGCCGCCTTGGCCGCGGCAGCCTTGGCGATCGCCTGCGTGCCATCCCAGCCGCCGGCGGGCGCCGGCACGCTCACGGCGTCATCGGGCTGCGGTTCGACCGTGAAGGTCTGGATCGCGAGCTTGGCCGCGGCGAGCGACTGGACATCGAGCCGCTTGGCGACATCGTCGCGTTTGCGCCCTGCGTCGACGTCGCCCTGCGCGGCGGCCAGGGTGAACCACTTGTAGGATTCGGCGAGGTTCTGTTCGACGCCGATGCCACGGGCATAGAGAATGCCGAGGTTGAACTGGCTGTCGGCGACGCCGCGCTCGGCGGCCTTGCGGAACCATTGCGAGGCGCTCTTGTAGTTCGCGCCCTTGCCGCCGCCGTCGGCGTCCAGCACGGCGAGATTGTGCATCGCCTTGGCGTTGCCGCGCTCGGCGGCGACCACGTAGTAGCGGCGGGCGATGTCGGCGTCCTTCTTCACGCCGAGACCCTTCTCGTAGAAGGTGCCGAGACGGAAGACCGCCGGGATCAGCCCCGCCTGCGCGGCGCGGTCATACCACTTCGCGGCTTCCTCATAGTTCGCCGCGACGCCCTTGCCCTCGGCAAAGCGCACGCCGACTTCGTAGGCGGCGGTCGGATCACCCTTCAGGGCGGCGTTGCGCAGCGCCAGTCCGCCGATGGCATCGGGCAGCTTCTCGGAGGCGGGCACCTGCACCAAACCGAGCTTCTGGCCGTTGGCGGCGGTTGGGATCGTGCCGGTGACATCAGTGGGGACGGCAGCGGGGACAGTGGCCGGCTTTTCGACGTCCTGCGGGATCGCGAGCATTGCGATCGTCTCCGCTTCGCTCGGCATGGCACGGTTGTAGGACTGACGGTCGAGCGGTGTCGGCGATGTCAACGACGGCGCGCTCTGGTCGGGCATCGTCGGCCGGGGCGACAGGCTCGGCGAGGCGGACGGCATCTGCGCCCGCGGCGCCTCGCCCTGGGTCTCCATCGGCGAGATCGGCGGCGGCGTGCTGCCGCTGTCGAGCAGCGACATCGCGAATTTGAAAGTGCCGAGCACGATCACCACGACGCTGGCACCGACCAGGAGCGAGCGGATCTTCGACCCAATGGTCGAGACCTCCTCGTCCCCCTCGGCGGTGAGAGCGAACGTCGACTTGTCCTTGGGTTTGGCCTTGGGTTTGACGGCGTCGCCGGCGACCTCCTTGGCGAGGTCTTTCGGCGGCTCCTTGGCCTTGTCCTTCGGCTTGTCTTTCTTCGCCTTCTTGGCGTCAGCGGGCTGTGCGGCCGCTGCGGCCTGCGCCGCGCGGCGCGCAGCCGCGATGAAGCTCGACGTCGAGACCGGCTCCCGCTTGCCGGCGGGAAGCTCGCTCAGGGCATCCTCGGACGCGGCGATCCGCTCGGCGGGCGATGCGCTCCGGCCAGGCGGACGGGTGCCGGGTTCGAGCGGATGATCCGGCGGCAACTCGGGGACGATGACGGTCGGGCGGGGCGCCTGTGCTGCGTGCGGCTCCAGGATGTCGGCGATCGCCTTCGGCGGAATCGGCGGCGGCATGGCGGCCGCCGGCGTCTGCGCGGCGTGGAAGTCGCGCGAGGCGGCCGCGAACGCCTGCTGACCCGCGGCCGGAGCGACAATCTGTCCCGCGGGCTGCTCGGCGGCCGGATTGGGCAGCTCCGGACGGTAGGCAGGCTCTGGCCTGGCCGGCTCGGCATAGGCCTGGGGCTGGGGCGCCGGCGCGCGTGCAGCCGGCATCGGCGGCTCGATCGGCGGTGCCAGTGGCGGCAGCGCGGCCGGCGGATTCGCGGTCGCGCGCACATTGCGCAGGTCGCCTTCGATCATCGCGAGACGGTCGACGACGTGCCCCAGCGTGTTGTGGACCGCCTCGAGCGAGTCCTGGGTGTTGCGGTCGGTCTCGGTCTGGCTGAAGCGGATGTCGGACAGCTCGCGCTTGACGATGTCGATCAGGCCGCCGTCCTGCGACGTTTCGCGCTGCGACCGGCTCTCCGCCAGCGCCGCGAAGGTCGCCTGCTGCCGTTCGAGATAGCGCAGGATGTCCTGCAGGCCGTCCTCGACCCGGGTCATGTTGCCGCCGCGCGGGTCGTTGGCGGTCTCGAGCCGCTCCAGCAGGTAGCTGATCCGCTGTTCGAGATGGGTGATCGCCGATGAGCCGTCGCCGCCGACCTGCAAGCGATCGATGCGGTCTGACAGGCCGCGCAGCGCGTCCTCGATCTGGGCAGTGTTGTCGGGCGCGGACGCCGGCGGCTCGCGGCTTTCCAGGGTCGAGGTCAGCGCGGCGATGCGCTGTTCGAGCGCCGCAAACGACTCGTGGAAAGACTCGTGATTGTCACGCGCCTGCGTCACCTGATCGACCTTCGACGACAGCTGGCGGAGATCGTCCGACAGCCGTTCCAGCGCGTCGTTGGAGGCGACATTGGCGACGATCGCGCGCAGCGCCGCGATGGCGCTTTCGAGCTGCTGCACCGTGCCGGGGTCGTCATTGGCGCGCAGGATCAGGTCGAGCTTGGCGCCGAGGTTGCGGATTGCCTCGTCGTAGACGGCGAGCTGCTCGGCAGGCTTCAGCGAGCCGACGACCTCGCGGATGTCGGTCAGCGCGCGCTCGATCCCGGCCAGTGCCTGGCCGTCGACGCCGGTGTTGCGGTTCTCGTCGATGCGGCGCGACAGCGAGCAGATCTCGTTCTCGATCGACTCGATCGCCCGGCGCGGCATCGCCTCGGTGATGGCGTGGCGAGATCTCGGAGAGCTCGTTGCGGAAGCCGGCGATCGACTGCTCGATACCGTCGTCGGGGCGATGCAGCGCCTCGATCTGGCTCGTGATCTTCAGCAGATGGCGTTCGAGCAGCGAGAAATCGGGAGTGGGGACTGCCGGTTGCGGCGGCGTCAGCGGCGCGCTGATCGGGGTCATCAGCGGCGCTGCTGCGGATGCCATGGCAGGCGCGGTCGGCGGCGCCTGGTGCGGCGGCAGCGGGCGCGCATTGTCGAGCTCGCTCTGGCGGGCGCTGATTTCGGCGACGGCCACGTCGAACGAACCCGCGCTGAGCGGCTGGGCGGGCCGGTAGAGCTGGGCAGCGGCGCGCTCGACGCCGTCAGGACCACGATAGCGGTCCTCGGTGTCCGGCTTGCGCAGCGGCGTCGAGATCTGTGACAGGCGGGCGTCGAGCCGCGAGATCGCGTCGTTCAACTGACGTGCGACGCCCTGCTCGTCGCGTGGCGCGTCCTTGCGCGCCACGGGGCGCGACATCTGCTCGATCTGCCGTGCGATGGAGTCGAGCCGCTGATGGATGTCGGTCACCTCGCGGGCGTCGCGGCTGACGGTCGGGGTGCTGCGTGGCGCGGGGCTGCTGCGGAAATCCGGCGGGGCCGATGCGCCGAGCGTGGAGTTGATCCAGTCGTTCAGCGTCATGCCGGCGCGTTGCGCCGCGGCCTCGGCCCTTTCACGGACGGACGGGTCGATGCCTTCATTACTCCACGGTACGCGCGAATTCATGTCTCGTCCGGTTCCGCTTCCAGCGCTCCACCAAGCGCCTCCAGCCTCCCCACGCGTCCCGGACATGAACATGAACGGGTCCGCGCAGATCGTCTGCTCCAGGTCCCGACTTTTGACTTTTACGGTAAATAACGCGTTAAGTTTACCGCCGGCGCGGCCAGAAGTTTTGCCCTATCAAACGGCGGGTATCAGCCGGCATTTTCACGCGACGATGGGTCGAGCGGCCGCACGCTGCTCGTGCCGGATATCGTCGACAGCGCGGTGATCGCTTCCTCGCACCATTCCGCCACCATGCGTTCGTGGCGCAGGCCGAGACGCAGGTTGAGGAGCTTGCCCATATCGGCCGGGGCGACGCTGCCGTCCGCATAATGCTTCTTGAGGATGCGATCGTAGCGCTCGGCGCGGTCGCGATGATGCTCGAGCCGCGCCATCAGGTCCGCCCGGATCGGCCCGATGTCGGCGGCGCCCAGTGCATAGAGCCGGACGAGAAGATCGTCCTTCGTCGAGGCCGGCGTGCTCGGCCGCGCCGCCCAGCTGCGAAACGCCGCGCGGCCCTCCGCGGTCAATGTATAAACGAGTTTGTTGGGCTTGCCGGTCTGCACCACCTCGCGGCCCTGGATGTAGCCCCGGTCCCGCAGCCGCGACAGCTCGCGGTAGATCTGCTGGTGGTCCGTCTTCCAGAAGAAGCCGATCGAGGAGTCGAACGTCTTGGCGAGCTCGTAGCCCGTCATCGGATGTTCGGTGAGGCAGGCGAGGATGGCGTCGCCGAGGGCCATGGCCGGAAATTGCTCCCTTTTTCTGATCGTGTTCTGCCTCGCTCCACGCTTGACATTATGCACACTGGCGCATATGCGTCAATGTGCATATGGGGTGGTTGTGGTGCTGGCCTGTTCCGCCCCGAGGAGACGCCCAATGACAAAGACCGGCCTCGACGGATGGTACGGCTATATGAGGTCTCACGATCTCGGCGCATTGCGGGAGCTGCTGCACCCCGACGCCGTGTTCGAAAGTCCCGTCGTGCATACGCCGCAGCGCGGCCGCGACATCACCTTCAAGTATCTTGCGAGCGCTGAGAAAGTCCTCGGCGGACCCGGATTCAAGTATGTCGGGGAGTGGCGTAACGCCACGGGCGCCGTGCTCGAATTCGAGAACGAGATCGAAGGCATCAAGCTCAACGGCGTCGACATCATCAGCTTCGACGACGCCGGTCTGATCACCCATTTCAAGGTCATGGTGCGCCCGCTCAAGGCGATCAATCTGCTGCACCGCCTGATGGGCGAACAGCTCGCCGTCATGAGCAAGCCGTCGTGACGCGACCGACAGCCGCAAACTAACGGCTGCCGCAAGCCTTGAGAAATCGCTACAGTCCGCGGCCAGCATTGCCTGCCGCGTCCGTGGAATTCCCCGTCTGAAACTTCAGCCTTCCTGCCGGAGACGCCGATGCCGATCTACAAAGCCCCCGTGGAAGATGTCACCTTCCTGCTCAACGACGTGTTCCAGATCGACCGCTACGACAATCTGCCGGGCTTCTCCGATGCCTCGGCGGACGTCCGCGAGGCGATCCTCGGCGAGGCCGCCAAGCTCGCCGAAGAGGTGCTGCACCCGCTGAATCGCGTGGGCGATCTCGAGGGCTGCAAGCGCCATGACGATGGCAGCGTGACCACGCCCAAGGGCTTCAAGGACGCCTACAAGCAGATCGTCGAGGGCGGCTGGCTCGGCCTGTCGGCGCCGACCGAATATGGCGGGCAGGGCCTGCCGGTGACGCTCAGCCAGACCGTCAATGAATTCCAGTGCTCAGCCAACATGGCGTTCTCGATGTATGGTGGCCTCACCATGGGCGCCACCGCCGCGCTCATCGTGCATGGCAGCGAGGAGCAGAAGAAGACCTACGTCCCGAAGATGGTGGCGGGCGAATGGACCGGCACCATGAACCTGACCGAGCCGCATTGCGGCACCGATCTCGGTCTGTTGCGCACCAAGGCGGTGCGCCAGCCCGACGGCAGCTTCAAGATCTCCGGCACCAAGATCTTCATCTCCGCCGGCGAGCACGACCTGGCCTCCAACATCATTCACCTCGTGCTCGCGCGTATCGAAGGCGCGCCGGCCGGCATCAAGGGCGTGTCGCTGTTCGTGGTGCCGAAGTTCATGGTCAATGCGGACGGCACGGTCGGCGCGCGCAACGGCGTCATGTGCGGCTCGATCGAGCACAAGATGGGCATCCACGGCAACTCGACCTGTGTGATGAACTACGACAACGCCACCGGCTGGCTGATCGGCGAAGAGAACAAGGGCATGCAGGGCATGTTCGTGATGATGAACGAGGCCCGGCTCGGTGTCGCCGTGCAGGGCCTCGCGCAGTCCGAGGTCGCCTATCAGAACGCGGTCGCCTATGCGCGCGAGCGCATCCAGGGCCGCTCGCTGACCGGCCCGAAGGCGCCGGACAAGGCGGCCGATCCGATCATCGTGCATCCCGACGTACGCCGTACCCTGCTGTCGATCCGCGCCTTCAACGAGGCGGCGCGCGCGATGGTGGTGTGGACCTCGCTGAAGAGCGACGTCGCGCACCGCTCGGCTGATCCGAAGGACCGTCAGGCCGCCGACGACCACATGGGCCTGATGACCCCGGTGATGAAGGGCTACATGACCGACATGGGCTTCGCCAACGCGGTCCAGGCGCAGCAGATGTATGGCGGTCACGGCTACATCGCCGAATGGGGCATGGAGCAGTTCGTGCGCGATGCCCGCATCGCCATGATCTACGAGGGTGCCAACGGCATCCAGGCGCTGGATCTCGTCGGCCGCAAGCTGCCGCGCGACGGCGGCCGCGCCGTGATGGCGTTCTTCAACGAGGTCGGCTCCTTCGCCAAGGAGCAGGGCGGCAACGACGCGATGAAGCCGTTCATCACACCGCTGTCGACCGCGCTCGGTCACCTGCAGCAGGCCACCACCTGGCTGATGCAGAACGCGATGACCAAGCCGGACAATGCCGGCGCCGCCGCGACCGACTACATGCATCTCTTTGCGCTCGTCACCTTCGGCTATATGTGGGCGAAGATGGCCAAGGTCGCGCAGGACAAGATTGCGGCCGGCGACAGCTCGACCTATCTCACCACCAAGCTGGTGACAGGCCGCTTCTTCATGGAGCGCGTGATCCCTGAGACGGCGGCGCATCTCGCCCGCCTCCAGGCCGGCTGCGCGACGGTGATGGAACTGCCGGCGGAAGCCTTCTGAGAATCAGACGAGCCGGTGCGCGATGCGCGCCGGCTCCGTCGTTAACGCCAACAACAAATTGGACCAGATGAGGAGGGCGTGATGCCTGAGGCCTTTATCTACGACCACGTACGGACTCCCCGCGGCCGCGGCAAAGCCGACGGTTCCTTGCATGAGGTGACCGCGCTCGCGCTCGCCACCGTGCCGCTGAAGGCGCTCAAGGATCGCAACAACATTCCCGAGGACGCCGTCGACGACGTCGTGCTCGGCGTCGTCGATCCGGTCGGCGAGGCCGGCTCCGACATCGCGCGCTTCGCCGCGCTCAATGCCGGCCTCGGCGACGCCGTCCCCGGCATCCAGATCAGCCGCTTCTGCGCCTCCGGCCTCGACGCCGTGAACTTCGCCGCGGCGCAGATCATGAGCGGCCAGCATGAACTCGTCATTGGCGGCGGTGCGGAATCGATGAGCCGCGTCGGCATCGGCGCCTCCGGCGGCGCCTGGCCGATGGATCCGTCGATGGCGGTGCCGGCCTATTTCATGCCGCAGGGCGTCTCGGCCGACCTGATCGCGACCAAATACGGCTTCTCGCGCGACGACGTCGACGCCTACGCGGTGCAGAGCCAGCAGCGCGCGGCGAAGTCCTGGGAAGAGGGCCGCTTCGACAAGTCGGTGGTGCCGGTCAAGGACATCAACGGCCTGACCATCCTCGCCAAGGACGAGCACATGCGCCCGTCGACGACGATGCAGTCGCTGGCGCAGTTGCAGCCGTCGTTCGTGCAGATGGCGCAGATGGGCGGCTTCGACGCGGTGGCGATCCAGTCGCATCCGGAGATCGAGCGCGTCAACTACGTGCATCACGCCGGCAATTCGTCGGGCATCGTCGACGGCGCCGGTGCGGTGCTGCTCGGTAGCAAGGAGGCGGGCGCGAAATACGGCATGAAGCCGCGCGCGAAAATCCGCGCCTTTGCCAATATCGGCTCGGAGCCGGCGATGATGCTGACCGGCCCGGTCGATGTCACCGAGAAGCTGTTCGAGCGTTCCGGCATGAAGAAGTCGGACATCGACCTGTTCGAGCTCAACGAGGCGTTCGCCTCCGTTGTGCTGCGCTACATGCAGGCGTTCGAGATCGACAAGGACAAGATCAACGTCAATGGCGGCGCCATCGCGCTCGGCCATCCCTTGGGCGCCACCGGCGCGATGATCCTGGGCACCGTGCTCGACGAGCTCGAGCGCACCGGCAAGGCGACCGCGCTGGTGACCTTGTGCATCGGCGGCGGCATGGGCACCGCGACCATCATCGAGCGGGTGTGATGGCCGTCATTGCGAGCAAAGCGAAGCAATCCTGAGTCCCACCCGAGCCCTGGATTGCTTCGTCGCTTCGCTCCTCGCAATGACGCGTAACCAATGAACGTAGGGTGGGCAAAGCGAAGCGTGCCCACCGTCTTCTGTCATCGACACCGTCGGTGGGCACGGCGCAAGGGCGCCTTTGCCCACCCTACGATTGCAGCATTGTTTGCCGCGCCGACCGGCTGCTGGCACCGAGGGAGATCAACATGGCCTACAAGAACTTCAAACTCGAAACCGATGCCGACGGCATTGCGCTGATCACCTGGGACATTCCGGGCCGTTCGATGAACGTGCTCGACGAGACCTCGACGAATGAGCTCGAGGCTCTCGTCAAGGAAACCACCGCCGACGCCGCCATCAAGGGCGTCGTCATCACCTCGGCCAAGGAGGCGTTCTGCGCCGGCGCCGATCTGTCCATGCTCGAGGGCATGAACCGCATCTATGCCGATGTGCTGAAGAGCAAGGGCGAGGAAGCCGCCAACCAGATGCTGTTCGACACCAGCCGGCGCTTCTCGCAGATCAACCGGTCGATGGAAACCTCGGGCAAGCCGTGGGTCGCCGCCATCAACGGTCTCGCGCTCGGCGGCGGCTTCGAGATCACCCTGTCGTGCCACTACCGCGTCGCGGCCGAGAACCCGAAGACCCGGCTCGGCCTGCCCGAGATCAAGGTCGGCCTGTTCCCCGGCGCCGGCGGCACCCAGCGCGTGCCGCGCATCGTGCAGCCGCAGGACGCGATGAACCTGCTCCTGAAGGGCGAGGCGCTCACGCTCGACAAGGCCAAGGCGCTGAAGCTGGTCGACGCGATCGTGCCGGCTGCGGACCTGATCAAGGCCGCCAAGGATTGGATCAAGGCCGGCGGCAAGGCGGTGCAGCCGTGGGACGAGAAGGGCTTCAAGCTGCCCGGCGGCCCGGTGTTCTCCAAGAACGGCATGATGATGTTCCCGGCGGGCAACGCCATCTATCGCCGCGAGACCTACGACAACTACCCGGCCGCGCGCGCGATCATGAGCTGCGTGTATGAAGGCCTGCAGTTGCCGATCGACGCCGCGCTGCGCGTCGAGTCGCGCTACTTCACCAAAATCCTGCGCTCGAAGGAAGCCGCGGCGATGATCCGCAGCCTGTTCCTGTCGATGCAGGAGCTCAACAAGGGCGCGCGCCGCCCGGCCGATGTGCCGGCGACCAAGATCAGGAAGATCGCCGTGATCGGCGCCGGCTTCATGGGGGCGTCCGTCGGCTACGTCTCGGCGCGCGGCGGCCTCGAGGTGGTGCTGATCGATCGCGACCAGGAGAGCGCCGACAAGGGCAAGGCGCATGCGCAGGGTGTGATCGACGGCCTGGTCAAGAAGGGCCGCGCCAAGCCGGGCGAGGCCGAGGCGATCATGGGCCGCATCACGGCGACTGCTGATTACGCTGTGCTCAAGGATTGCGACCTCGTCATCGAGGCCGTGTTCGAGGACCGCAAGGTCAAGGCCGAGACCTACGCCAAGGCGCAGCAGCACCTGAAGGATGGCGCGATCTTCGCGTCCAACACCTCGACCCTGCCGATCACCTCGCTGGCCGAGGAATTCAAGGACCAGGGCCGCTTCATCGGCATCCACTTCTTCTCGCCAGTCGAGAAGATGATGCTGGTCGAGATCATCATGGGCAAGAATACTGGCGACGTCGCGCTGGCGACCGCGCTGGACTATGTTCGCGCCATCGGCAAGACGCCGATCGTGGTCAACGACTCCCGCGGCTTCTTCGCCAATCGCTGCGTGATGCGCTACATCGCCGAGGGCAACGAGATGTTCCTCGAAGGCGTGCCGCCGGCGATGATCGAGAACGCCGCCAAGATGGCGGGCATGCCGGTCGGTCCGCTGTCGCTGTCCGACGAGGTCGCGCTCGACCTCGGCCTCAAGATCATGAAGGCGACCGAGCACGATCTCGGCCCCAACGCGATCAACCAGGACCACAAGAAGCTGATGGTCGAGCTGGTCGAGAAGCAGGGCCGCTTCGGCCGCAAGAACGCCAAGGGCTTCTACGACTATCCCGAGAAGGGCAAGGGCCAGAAGAGCCTGTGGCCGGATCTCGCCAAGCTGCAGCCCAAGCATCTCGATCCGGATACGCTCGATGTCGAGGAGCTGAAGCAGCGCTTCCTGGTGGTGCAGGCGGTGGAAGCCGCGCGCACCGTCGAGGACCACGTCATCACCGACGTGCGGGAAGCCGACGTCGGCTCGATCTTGGGATTCGGCTTCGCGCCGTTCACCGGCGGCACGCTGTCCTACATCGACTTCATGGGGACGAAGAAGTTCGTCGAGCTGTGCCACAAGTTCACGGCGAAGTACGGCTCGCGCTTCGCCCCCCGAAGCTCCTGGAAGATATGGCCGCCAAGGGCGAAACCTTCTACGGCCGCTTCCCGCCGAAGAAGGCGGCGGCTTAGTTCAGCTGTCGTCCCGGGCAAGCTCGGCGACGCGTCAGCGTTGCCGAGCGCCGACCCGGGACCCATACTCCGCAGCAGAAGTTTGGCGCGACGCGAGATGTCACGAGCATCTCGCGCCACAACCGCTCCCTGTGGTTATGGATCCCCGCGTTCGCGGGGAAGACACCGAGAGCGTTGCGGTCGCGTCGCCAAGCATCGCTCACTAAGCGGGCTCACCCCGCCTTCATCAGCCCTTCCTTGGTCAGCGCCTCCTGCACCTTCGGCCGCGCGGCGACGCGGGCCTTGTAGGCGACGAGGTTCGGCATCGCCGAAAGGTCGAATTTCATCCGCTCCGCCCAGGTCAGGATGGTGAACAGGTAGCCGTCGGCGACCGTGAACTGGCTGCCCATCAGGTAGTCGCGCCCGGCAAGCTGCCCGTCGATATATTTGAATTTGCCCATCACGCGGTCCTTGAAGAACGCCTTGGCGTCGTCGGCGAGCACCGGTGAGAACATCGGGCCAAAATTCTTGTGCAGTTCGGACGTGATGAAGTTCAGCCACTCCAGCAGCTTGTAGCGCTCGCCGCTGTCGCGCGCCGGAGCAAGGTTCTTGGTCGCCGCCTGGTCGGCGATCATCTGGACGATCACCGGGCCCTCGGTCACGATTTCGCCGCTCGGCAGCCCGAGGGCCGGTACCTGGCCCTTCGGATTGACCTTGAGATAATCGTCGCCATTTTCCAGGGTCTTGGCGCGCAGATCGACCTTGACCAGATCATAGGGAAGGCCGGCCTCGAGCAGGGCGATATGGGGCGAAAGCGAGCAGGCGCCGGGTGAATAATAAAGCTTCATCTTGTATTCCCTCCGTGAGACCGTTTTTGTCCTTGGAACCTGTCGAGCGGTCACATCCGCCCTTACATGCAGATGCATGGAATAGTCAAGATTGATGCAGCTGCATCGAATGCGCTAGACTGTGCATCCGAGGATACGAGCCGGCCCATGAAACGCAAACCATCGACCGAGGCGACCGCCGCCTGGATCCGCCTGATGCGGGTCCAGAGCCGGGTGCTGGACTGCGTCGAGCAGGAGCTGAAGAAGGCCGGGTTCCCGCCGCTCGCCTGGTATGATGCGCTTCTCGAACTGTCGCGCGCGCCCTCGGGCGAGCTGCGCCCGGTCGAGCTCGAGCGGCAGATGCTGATCCCGCAATATTCCACCTCCCGGCTGATCGATCGTCTGGTCGACGAAGGTCTCGTCGTCCGGCGCGAATGCAAGATGGACAAGCGCGGCCAGTTCGTCGAGATCACTGAGGCCGGGCGCGATCTGCAGAAGCGGATGTGGTCGGCCTATTCCGCCGCGATCGAGAAGCATGTCGGCTCCAAGCTGTCGGATACCGACGCTGCCAAGCTCTGCATGCTGCTGGATCGCCTCGGCTGCTCCTGTGGTCAGGCCGCTCCGTTGGCGGCCGGAGAGGGCGCGGCGACCCGATGAAGCATCCGTTCCCATTCACATCCGCGGCCCCCTGGGGTCCGCGGCCCTTCCTGTCACCACGCGCGACCCTCGAAGCGCTTCTGAACCGAGACTCTCATGGCGCGTGACCAGATCGATATGACCCCGCTGCAGTCGCGCGACGAGCTGGTGGCTTGGCTCGCGGCCGGCGTGAAGCCGCCGTCTGCCTTCCGCATCGGGACCGAGCACGAGAAGACGCCGTTCACGCTCGACGGTCACCGCCCCGTTCCCTACGAGGGCGCGCGCGGCATCGGCGCGCTGCTCGAAGGCATGAAGCTGCTGCTCGGCTGGGAGCCGATCATGGAGCGCGGCAACATCATCGGGCTCTATGACGTGACCGGCGGCGGCGCCATCTCGCTGGAGCCGGGCGGCCAGTTCGAGCTGTCCGGCGCGCCGGTCGAGACCGTGCACCAGACGCATGCGGAGCTGATGGCGCATCTGGCGCAGGTCCGCGAGATCGCGACCCCGCTCGGCATCGGCTTTCTCGGCTTGGGCATGACGCCGTCCTGGTCGCGCGCCGAAATTCCCCTGATGCCCAAGGGGCGCTACAAGATCATGACCAACTACATGCCGAAGGTCGGTCGCTACGGCCTCGACATGATGTACCGGACCTGCACCGTGCAGACCAATCTCGACTTCTCCTCCGAAGCCGACATGGTCAAGAAGCTCAGGGTCTCGGTGGCGCTGCAGCCGATCGCGACCGCGCTGTTCGCCAATTCGCCGTTCACCGAAGGCAAGCCGAACGGCTTCCTGTCGTTCCGCTCCGAGATCTGGCGCGACACCGACAATCAGCGCTCGGGCATGATCCCGTGGGCGTTCGAGGACGGCATGGGGTTCGAGCGCTGGGTCGACTACGCGCTCGATGTTCCCATGTATTTCGTGAAACGCGAGGAGACCTATATCGACGTCTCCGGCACCTCGTTCCGCGACTTTTTCGCAGGCAAGAACCCGGCGATGCCGGGCGAGCGGCCGACGCTGTCGGATTGGGCCAATCATCTCTCGACGATCTTCCCGGAGGTGCGCCTGAAACGCTATCTGGAAATGCGCGGTGCCGACGGTGTGCCGTGGGGCCGGCTGCCGGCGCTCCCGGCCTTCTGGGTCGGCCTGCTCTACGACGACGTCAGCCTCGACGCGGCCTGGGACCTGGTCAAGTCCTGGAGCGCGTTCGAGCGCCAGAACCTGCGCGACGACGTGCCGCGCCTCGGCTTCAAGGCGCGTATTCGCAATCGCTACGTGTTCGAGATCGCCAAGGAATGCCTGACCCTGGCGCATCTCGGCCTGCGCCGGCGCAGCCGCGTCGACCCTCTCGGCCGCGACGAGAGCCGCTATCTCGAGCCGCTCGATCAGATCATCGATTGCGGCCGCTCGCCGGCGGAGGAGATGCTGGAGAAGTTCAACGGCCCGTGGGGCGGCTCGGTCGAGCCGGCCTACGACGAATATGCGTTCTGATCGGAACGGCCGAGCCTGCAGCCGTCTCGGGTTCGCTGCGTCGCCTGTTCCACGTTGAGGCGGTTGGCGGCTCGGGTCCGCTGTTTTTTGTTGCGATTTGTGTCTCAGGTTCGATTCAGCGCCTGGGCGCCGCTGCTTTGCCTTCCGCAGTTCCCACCGGTCCGAGCCGTTCATCCGCCATACAGGTTCGTGGCGATCAAATGACTGCCTAAAAACTGGCAAGAAAACTCGAACATTAACAATGGGTCGGATGGTTCAGCGGCGGCGCGTGGGGCGCTTCATCGGGGCATGGCTGAGGGCACTGGCGTGCCTGTTCGCGGCTGTGTGCCTGACGTCGGCCGAGGCACAGACCTATTCCGATCGTCCCGGCGGCGACTACATGAGCGCGCCGATTGCCTCCGGCGACCCGGCCGACTGCGCGCTGCTGTGCGAGCACGACCGGCGCTGTCGCGCCTGGAGCTTCAGCTATCCGACCGTAATGGAAGCGGGCGCGGTGTGCTGGCTCAAGAACAGCGTGCCGGCGCGCGTGCCGGACAATTGCTGCGTCTCCGGGGTGCGCGGTGCGGGTGTCGTCGAGATCCGCAACGATGCGGTCGAGACCTCGATCGACCGCCCCGGCGGCGACTACCGCAGCTTCGACATCAAGACCACCGATCTGAAGGGTGGCGACAAGGCCGAGAAGGCCGCCGACAAGGGCGACAAGAGTAGCGGCGATAAGGCGGCGGACAAGAAGGAAGAGAAGGCCGCGGACGCCGAGGAGATCTGCAAGGCCGCCTGTACCGGCGACAACAAGTGCCGCGCCTGGACCTTCGCGCGGCCCGGCTACGCCGGCAAGGAAGCGCACTGCTTCCTGAAGAAGGAAATCAAGCCGCCGCGGCGCCGGGCGGGCTTCACGTCGGGCGTCGTTCGCTGACCCGGAAACGTCCGGCTCGCAAATTTTTCTGGATCGTCGCGTAACGTTTCATCCGTCTCCTCCGTACTGAGTGACGGCACCGGACTGCTTTCGCCGCCGGCTGCCTGTCGCAACGCAGAGATCGGGTGTGTCATGACGTTTTCGCGCAGGTTCTTCGTCACCGCAGCAGTTGCTGCCACGTTTGCTTTCGCGGGGCTGAAGGCCGCCTCCGCCGTCGAGACCGCCGCCTATTCGGATGCTGCCTTCAAGGCCGCTCAGGCGGCTGGGCAGCCGATCCTGATCAAGATCGATGCCGGATGGTGCCCGACCTGCAAGGCGCAGAAGCCGATCATCGACAAGCTCGCGGCGGAACCCAAATTCAAGAACCTCAAGATTTTCCGCGTCGATTTCGACGACATGAAGCCGGTGGTGAAGGCGTTCGGCGCGCAGATGCAGTCGACCCTGATCACCTTCAAGGGGACGACCGAGACCGGTCGTTCGGTCGGCGACACCAAGGAAGCCTCGATCGCGGCGCTGCTCGACAAGAGCCTGTAGCGCATCATGCTCGCGCTGCTGCTGGCCTTCGTGGCCGGCCTGCTCTCGATCCTGTCGCCCTGCGTGCTGCCGCTGGTGCCGATCGTGCTCGGCGCGGCGGCCTCGGCGCATCCGCGCGGTGCGCTGGCGCTCGCGGCAGGTCTTGCGCTGTCCTTCACCGGCATCGGCCTGTTCATCGCCCTCGCGGGCAGCTCCATCGGCCTCGATGCCGGCGCGTTCCGCCTTGTCGCAGCGATCATCATGCTGGCGA
This sequence comes from Bradyrhizobium oligotrophicum, assembly GCA_050641875.1. GTDB lineage: Bacteria > Pseudomonadota > Alphaproteobacteria > Rhizobiales > Xanthobacteraceae > Bradyrhizobium > Bradyrhizobium oligotrophicum_B. The sequence continues at coordinate 1,589,407 of CP192619.1, read as the reverse complement.
TCGGCGTCGTTCTGCTGGTGCCGTCCTGGCAGGCGCAGCTCGCCGTGGCCGGCGGACCGGTCCAGCGCTGGGCGGACAGGCACTCGCACGGCTTGGCGGGGTCGGGCGCCGGCGGCCAGTTCATGATCGGGCTGCTGCTCGGCGCGGTCTGGTCGCCCTGTGTCGGTCCGACCTTGGGCGCGGCGTCACTGCTGGCCTCGCAGGGACGCGACCTCGTCATGGTGAGCCTGACCATGCTGGCCTTCGGCCTCGGCGCCGGCCTGCCGCTGGTGGTGCTCGGGGTGCTGTCGCGAACGACAATGGCACGCCTGCGCGCGCGGCTGCTGTCTGCCGGCAAGCTCGGCAAGATGCTGATGGGGGCGGCCTTCGTCGTCGTCGCGGTAGCCATCCTCAGCGGCATCGACAAGCAGCTCGAGGCGTGGCTTGTCGCGATCTCGCCGGCATGGCTGACGGAGCTGACGACGTCATTTTGACGATGCGCACGGTGGCGCAACACACGCCGCGTCATTCCGTGACGCGGCGCGGGCCCGGAATCCATAACGACGATCGCGAGTATGGATTCTCCGACCCGCGATTGCGGCTCGTAGCTCGCGTTGCGCGCGCCGGAATGACGAGCGGAGAGAGCTGTGGCTCCTCGCCAAGCGCCGGTCAATCCTCAGCAGCAATCACCGTAATCTCCGGCCACAGCGCCTTCCAGCGCTGCGCTTTGGCCGCGTAGTTCGTCACCGAGAAATTGGCCGTATAGTTCGGACGCACGATCATCTGCGCGATGTCGTCGAGGCCCTTGGGGGCATAGAGCTCGTAGCCGGCAAGAGTCGGGCGAAGGCCGACCTGCGTGTTCACGGTGAGGAAGCGGTCGATGCCGTCGGTCGAGCGGGTCACGGCAGGGTAGGACCGGCCATGCTTGGCCGGATACCAGAGATGCACGCGCGCCTGATTACGGACTTCGACTTTGGCATCGACCCCATGGAGACGGGATGCCATGCGCCGGATCACGGCATCCTCGGCGTCCCATGACGTGTCGGGATCGAAGTAGAAGATGTCGTAGTCGTTGATGCCATGATGGATGGGACGTCCGGTGCGCACGTTCCAGACGGTCTGCGTCAGGCAGCCCGCGACGATCCAGGCATCGGGCAACGCCGCCGCGCGCAGCACGTCGATGATGGCCGCGTTGATGGGATTGCGGAGCACTGACGCGACGAAGTCATCCTCGGTCATGCCCTTGGATAGCACGCATAGACCATCCGATCACGCGGACATCGCCGCACGCAACGGGCCGGATGCGGGAAAAATAAGAACACTCAGCCACGATCGAACGCTGCAACGGCTTTCCTTGACGCCAGCGCCCGCCACTGCCGGCGCAACAGCGGCTCTGCGTAGGCGCGCTTCGCCTTCGACAGGCGCAGCAGCACGATCGGATAGTCGCGGTAGTGATCGGTGACATAGAACAGCTTTGGCCGGCACTCGACCAGCATCGCGCGTTCGTCAGGCGGCACGCCCGGCAGGACGAGGCTGTCCCCGTCCTCTTTGAGGCGCGCCAGCATCTTCTTGCGCACCTTCAGCGCGGGCGTCCCATAGGACGTACCGTCCTCGACCTCCGGCCATGTCAGCGCAAGCGCCCTGACATCGTCGAAAGTCATCGGCGTTCGTTCAACGCACCGCGGTGAAGAAGCGATCCAGCCGGAAGCCGGACAGCCAGGCCCAGACCGGCTGGTTCTTGTAGCCAAGATCCCACGAGCCGACCACGGCATCGGCGCGGCCGACGAGGTTGTCGATGGGCAGCAGGCCGACGCCGCCGTCACGCAGGGCCACGCGGCTGTCGGCGGAGTTGTCTCTGTTATCGCCGAGCACGAACAGCTTGCCGGGCGGCACCGTCACCTCCGGCGTGTTGTCGAGCCGGCCATTGTCGCGCATCTTGAAGATCAGGTGCGACACGCCGTTCGGCAGCGTCTCGACGTAGCGATAGGCCGGGTCGTTGCGGCCGGTGTCGTCCTCGGCATCGCCGATGCCGTCCGGCTTCAGCCCGGCCGCCTGGCCGTTGATGTAGAGCTGGCCCTGGCGCATCTGGATGCGGTCGCCGGGCAGGCCGACGACGCGCTTGACCCAGGCCTGCGAAGTGTCGCCGGGCCAGCGGAACACGACGACGTCGCCGCGCTTCGGCGTCTCGCCGAACAGGCGCCCGGTCTCGGGCAGCGTGATCTGCATCGGCAGCGACGAGGTGCCGTAGCCATAGGGGAATTTCGACGCCAGCAGGGCGTCGCCGATCATCAGGGTCGGCTCCATCGAGCCCGAGGGCACGTAGAACGGCTCGGCGATCGCGCCCTTGGCGACGAACACCACCATGACGACCGCGACCAGCTGCGCGAGCTGGCCGCCCCAGGTGCTTTCCTTGCGGACGGCGCCCGTGCGCGGGGCCTTGGTGCTGGTCTTGTCCGTGGACATCTTCTCAAGGCTCATCGGCCCGTGCCTCCGACCGTAATGCGATCCATGCGAAGCGTCGGCTGACCGACGCCGACCGGCACGCCCTGGCCGTTCTTGCCGCAGGTGCCGATGCCGGTATCGAGCGAGAGATCGTTGCCGATCATGCTGATGCGGTTCAAATCCGTCGGGCCGTTGCCGATCAGCATCGCGCCCTTCACCGGCGCGCCGACCTTGCCGTTCTCGATCCTGTAGGCCTCGGTGCACTGGAACACATATTTGCCCGAGGTGATGTCGACCTGGCCGCCGCCGAAATTGACGGCATAGATGCCGTTCTTGACGGAGGCGATGATCTCGGCCGGATCGCGCTCGCCGGCCAGCATGTAGGTGTTGGTCATGCGCGGCATCGGCACGTGGGCGTAGCCCTGACGGCGGCCGTTGCCGGTCGGCGCCATGTTCATCAGCCGCGCGTTCTGGCGGTCCTGCATGTAGCCGACCAGGATGCCGTCCTCGATCAGCACGGTGCGGCTGGTCGGCGTGCCCTCGTCGTCGATCGACAGCGAGCCGCGGCGCGAGGCCATGGTGCCGTCATCGACCACGGTGACGCCCTTGGCGGCGACCGGCTTGCCCAGCAGTCCGGCAAAGGCCGAGGTCTTCTTGCGGTTGAAGTCGCCCTCGAGGCCGTGGCCGACGGCCTCGTGCAGCATCACGCCGGGCCAGCCGGCCCCTAACACGACGTCCATCTCGCCGGCGGGAGCGGGGACTGATTCCAGATTGACCAGCGCCTCGCGCAGCGCGCCGTCGGCGGCCTCGCGCCACGCCTTGGTCTCGATGAAGCGGGCATAGGCCTCGCGGCCGCCATAGCCCTTGCTGCCGCTCTCCTGGCGATCACCCTGGCCGGCGACCACCGAGACGTTCACGCGCACCAGCGGGCGGATGTCGCGATAGCTCTCGCCGTCCGGCCGCAGGATCTCCACGACCTGCCAGGTCGCGCCCAGGCTCACGGTCACCTGGCGCACGCGGGGATCCTTGTCGCGCAAGTAGGCGTCGATCTCGCCGAGCAGCTTGACCTTGCTTTCGAATCCCGGAGCATCCAGCGGATTGTCGTCGCCATAGAGCCGGACGTTGGTGTGCGGCGGCGCGCTCGCGAACGTGCCGGAATAGCCGCCGCGCACGGCGCTGACGGCGTCGGCTGCGCGCATCAGCGCCGGCAGCGAGACGTCGGAGGAATGGGCATAGCCGACTGCATCGTCCTTCACCGCGCGCAGGCCGAATCCCTGGCTGGTGTCGTAGGTCGCCTGCTTCAGCCGGCCATTGTCGAAGGTCAGCGCCTCGGTCTGGCTGTATTCGAAGAACAATTCGCCGTCATCGGCGCCGGCCAGGCCGCGCGCGACCTCGCTCCGGACCGCATCACGGTCCAGATTGGCGCGCTCGAGCAGGGAGGTGGTGGGAGCAGTCATGGGTCAATCCGTTGTCGGAGCGTTCATTCCAAGATAGTTGTTTTGACGCCGGGGCGCGAGGGGCTGGATGATTACCGAACTGACATGGTTGAGATCGTTCCCATCACGTCCGCTCACATCGAGAGCTTCCACCGCACGCTCGATTACGTCGCGCGCGAACGGCGCTATCTGTCGTTCGTGCAGGCGCCGCCGCTGGAGTCCACGCGCGCCTTCATTCTGAACAACATCCACGAGGGATATCCGCAATTCGTCGCTCTCTCGGCCGGAGAGGTGGTCGGCTGGTGCGATGTGACCCCCAAATCGGGGCCAATCGATGCCCGGATCGGGGTGCTCGGCATGGGCCTAATGCCGCAATTCCGGCACCAGGGCCTCGGCCGGCGGCTGATGGCGGCGGCGCTCGAGGCGGCGCGGGCGGCCGGCTTCTCGCGTGTCGAGCTCACGGTTTACCGCAGCAACACCAACGCCATCAGGCTGTACCAGAACGCCGGATTCCTGCTCAAGGCGGTGCAGCCGCGGGAGCCCGGTGATGACGGGTTCGACAAGACCCTGCTGGTGATGGCGCTGGCGCTCGACGGGCGACGCTGAGGCCGCTGGCGCGCATTCAGATGCGCGAACTCACGGCTCGATCACGGCATCGTGCGAATCCCGTCAATCATAACCGACGTCAGGGCAGCTTGTCGAAGCCCTCGGCGAGTCCGTTGAGGCTCAGCGGGAAGCCGATGCCTTCCTCCGGCGTCTCGAAGATGATGAAGGTCGCGGTCTTCGCCGTCTTGAGCTGGCCGAGCAGCTTGTCCTCCAGCACCACCTCGGCGACGCAGCCATTGGGCAGGCAGCGCACGAAGCCGGCGCGGCCGACGTCCTGGTTGTCGAGCTTCAGGCCGAGGCCGGAGGGCAGCAGCACGCCGAGCGGCGCCACCACGCGCATCAACCGGCTCTTCTGGTCGGCGGTCTTCAGCATGATCACGGTGAGGCCGGCATTGGAACGGTCCTCGGCCACGACGCTCTGGATCAGCGCGCACTGCTCGCTCTGCGCGCCGGGCGGCGTGTCGCAGCGGATCTGCCAGTCGCCATGCACCGAGCGCACCGCGCCCTGCGCCAACGCCGTGTGCGGCACGCCGATCACCGTCGCAGCCATCATCGCGATCGCCGTCGCCGCGGCGGAAGACATCGCGGCGACACGCGCGAGTCGCGCACGCACCGTGCTGAATCGGTACAAACGGCGCGAGTCATTCGCAGCTGGGGTCGACATGTCAGCTGTCCTGTCCGTTGAAACCCTGATCCGGGTCGGTGCCATGACAATTTCCTGTGGGTGATCTGCGCGTCCGACGCCATGATACGGCAATGATGGCGTCTTGAGGACAGCGTCACCGGCGTACGGCACGAAACGATACCAAATATGGCCGCACCCTGGTGGGCGCTGCCGCCGCGCCTCGCCGAATCAGCATCGCAAACGGCCGTGTCACGTTTGCCTACATCGCGCCGCACGCCTGTCAAGCGCCCGTTGCCCGCGAAATCACGGCATGCGGCAATCTCCCGGAAAATACGCTTGTCGCGACGAACGGCGCGGCGCGCGATATCGGGCGCAAGACTGCATTGCGATAGATCAAGAATTATGGTTTGAGAAGAAAGATTTCGTCATTCCAGTGAACTGGCCCAGGTGCTTTTCTATGCATCCGCCCGAAGGCCATTTGTCAGGAGAGCGGATCGAACGGCGCGCCGCTGCGTGAAGCGGGCGGTGCGCCGAGGGGGAAAGTTCTGAAGGGAGCGCGACGGCATGAAGATGTCGAGAGGCCAATTGAGCGCCTTGCTGGGGTTGGCTGTAACGGGCATGACGCTCGTGTCGGGTGGAGCGGCGTTTGCTGAAACGGGCCAGCCGGCGCCATGGGAAGTCAAGCTGCAGGAGGCCGCGACGCCGGTGATGGAGAACATCACCTGGTTCCACGGCCTGCTGCTGACGATCATCACCATCATCACGCTGTTCGTGCTGGCGCTGCTGATCGCCGTGGTGGTCAAGTTCAACGCGCGCGCCAACCCGGTGCCGTCGCGGACGACCCACAACACGCTGATCGAGGTGGCCTGGACGCTGATCCCGGTGCTGATCCTGGTCATGATCGCGGTGCCGTCGTTCCGGCTGCTGTTCCTCGAGCTGGACGTGCCGAAGGCCGATATGACCATCAAGGCCACGGGCAAGCAGTGGTACTGGAGCTACGCCTATCCCGACAACGGCAAGTTCGAGTTCGACTCGCTGCTGGCGCAGGACAAGCAGCCGCGCCTGCTTGCCGTCGACAACGAGATGGTCGTGCCGGTCAATAAGGTGATTCGCGTCCAGACCACCGGCGCCGACGTGATCCACTCCTGGGCGATCCCGTCGTTCGGCGTCAAGATCGACGCCATTCCCGGCCGCCTCAACGAGACCTGGTTCAAGGCGACCAAGGTCGGCATGTATTACGGCCAGTGCTCCGAGCTGTGCGGCAAGGATCACGCCTACATGCCGATCGCGGTGCGCGTCGTGAGCGACCAGGAATTCACCGCCTGGGTCGAGGACGCCAAGAAGAAGTACGCCAGCGCGCCCACGAGCACCTATGCGTCGGCTGCGGGCGTGTCGCAGTAGCCGAGCGGGGATGAACGTTAAGATTGAGGGCCGCCTTGGCGGTCCACGGGGACACTGAGGATTGGACAATGGCGACGAACGTAGCGACCCATGCAGGCCATGACGATCACGCGCACGACCATCCGACCGGATGGCGGCGCTGGATCTATTCGACCAACCACAAAGACATCGGCACGATGTATCTGATCTTCGCGGTGTGCGCCGGCATCATCGGCGCCGCCATGTCGATCGCGATCCGCATCGAGCTGATGTATCCGGGCGTGCAGCTCTTCCACGAGAACCACACCTACAACGTGTTCGTGACCTCGCACGGCCTGATCATGATCTTCTTCATGGTCATGCCGGCGATGATCGGCGGCTTCGGCAACTGGATGGTGCCGCTGATGATCGGCGCGCCGGACATGGCGTTCCCGCGCATGAACAACATCTCGTTCTGGCTGCTGCCCGCCTCGTTCGCGCTGCTCTTGACCTCGACCTTCGTCGAGGGCGAGCCCGGCGCCAACGGCGTTGGCGCCGGCTGGACGATGTATGTGCCGCTGTCGACCTCGGGCCATCCCGGACCGGCGGTGGATTTCGCGATCCTGTCGCTGCATCTCGCCGGCGCGTCGTCGATCCTCGGCTCGATCAACTTCATCACCACCATCTTCAACATGCGCGCGCCGGGCATGACCCTGCACAAGATGCCGCTGTTCGTGTGGTCGATCCTGGTGACGGTGTTCCTGCTGCTGCTGTCGCTGCCGGTGCTCGCCGGCGCCATCACCATGATGCTGACCGACCGCAATTTCGGCACCACCTTCTTCGATCCGGCCGGCGGTGGTGATCCGGTGCTGTTCCAGCACCTGTTCTGGTTCTTCGGCCATCCGGAAGTGTACATCCTGATCCTGCCCGGCTTCGGCATGATCAGCCAGATCGTGTCGACCTTCTCGCGCAAGCCCGTGTTCGGTTATCTCGGCATGGCCTATGCCATGGTCGCGATCGGCGGCATCGGCTTCGTGGTGTGGGCGCACCACATGTACACGGTCGGCATGTCCTCGGCGACGCAGGCCTATTTCGTCGCCGCCACCATGGTGATCGCGGTGCCGACCGGCGTGAAGATCTTCTCCTGGATCGCCACGATGTGGGGCGGCTCGATCGAGTTCCGCGCGCCGATGCTGTGGGCGGTGGGCTTCATCTTCCTGTTCACGGTCGGTGGCGTCACCGGCGTCGTGCTGGCGAACGCCGGCGTCGACCGCGTGCTGCAGGACACCTACTACGTCGTCGCGCACTTCCACTACGTGCTGTCGCTCGGCGCCGTGTTCGCGATCTTCGCGGGCTGGTACTACTGGTTCCCGAAGATGTTCGGCTACATGTACAACGAGACGATCGCGAAGGCGCACTTCTGGGTCACCTTCATCGGCGTCAATCTCGTGTTCTTCCCGCAGCACTTCCTCGGCCTGTCGGGCATGCCGCGCCGCTACATCGACTATCCCGACGCCTATGCCGGCTGGAACCTGGTCTCGTCGATCGGCTCCTATATCTCCGGTTTCGGCGTGCTGATCTTCATCTACGGAATCGTCGACGCCTTCATGCGCAAGCAACAGGCGGCGAACAACCCGTGGGGACCGGGCGCGACGACCTTGGAATGGACTCTTTCCTCGCCGCCGCCGTTCCACCAGTTCGAGGTGCTGCCGAAGGTGCAGTGAGCCTGCTCTCGCGATGCGGCGCCGATCCGGCGCCGTATCGATATCCGCCGGCAGCGCGCTTGACGGTGCGCCGTCGGAATCCTTGAGGCGAGGTGCTGACGCGATATGCGTCGGGGCCGTTTGAATTGAAGTCTGGATTCGTCGTGTCGGTCATTGATCAGAACGCCATTGCCGTCGGCCCGCGGATTTCCGAGGCCGATGTCGGCGACTATCTCGCGCTCCTCAAGCCGCGGGTGATGTCGCTCGTGATCTTCACGGCGCTGATCGGCCTGCTGATTGCTCCGGGCCATTTCCACCCGGTGCTCGCCATCACCTCGCTGCTGTGCATCGCCGTCGGCGCCGGCGCTTCCGGGGCGCTGAACATGGCGCTGGAAGGCGATATCGACTCGCTGATGTCGCGCACCGCCAACCGTCCGATCCCGCGCGGCCGCATCACCCGCCCGAGGCGCTGGCCTTCGGCATCACGCTGTCGTTCTTCTCGGTGCTGACGCTCGGCATCCTCGTCAACTGGTTCGCCGGCGCGCTGCTCGCCTTCACCATCTTCTTCTACGTCGTCATCTACACGCTGTGGCTGAAGCGCTGGACCGCGCAGAACATCGTCATCGGCGGCGCCGCCGGCGCTCTGCCGCCGGTGGTCGCCTGGGTGTCGGCCACCGGATCGATCGCGCCGGAGCCGCTCTGGCTGTTCCTGATCATCTTCTTCTGGACCCCGCCGCATTTCTGGGCGCTGGCGCTGTTCCGCAGCGATGACTACGCCCGCGCCGGCGTGCCGATGCTCCCCGTGGTCGCCGGCCCCGACGCGACCCGGCTGCAGATCCTGCTCTACACCATCGTCCTGGTGGCGGTTGCCGCCGCGCCGTGGCCGCTCGGCTATTTCGATGCCGTCTACGGCGTGGCTCTCGCTGGCGCTCGGCACCGGCATGCTGTGGCTCGCGGTCGAGGTGTTCCGCAAGCGCGAGCGCAGCGCCTCGCTGCGCGCCAACCGCAAGCTGTTCGCCTTCTCGATCCTTTATCTGTTCGTGCTGTTCGCGACGCTCGGACTCGAAGCGGTCGCGCGCATGATTGCGCCGCTGATCTGGTAAGGGGCGCGAGACTGGAAAACATGGCGACCACGATGGCAGATCCGAACGAGCAAGAGGGCATCGTCCTCACCGAGGCGCAGCTCCGCAGCCGCCGTCGCCGGTCGATCGCGATCGCGCTCGCGCTCGGCGTGCTGGTGGTGCTGTTCTTCGCGGTGACCATGGTGAAGGGTCCCGCGGTGCTGAATCGGCCGATGTGACGCGATGCAGGACGAGGCGAAGCAGACCGCGATGGAGACAACTGACCAGATCGTTCCGGCGACCGCGCCGGTCGCGCCGCGCCGCGGCCTCCGTCGCGATGCGCTGGTCGGCGGCATCTGTGGCGCCGTCGCGGTGCTGATGGTCGGCGCGGCCTACGCCGCCGTGCCGTTCTACAACTGGTTCTGCCGCGCCACCGGCTTCAACGGCACCACGCAGGTGGCGACGTCCGCGCCATCCTCGGCGCCGCTGGCGCGCCGGATCTCCGTGCGCTTCGACTCCAACGTCGCCGGCGGTTTGCCCTGGAAGTTCGAGCCGGAGAAGACTGAGATCGAGGTCGCGATCGGCGAGGTGGTCACGGTCTACTACACGGTCACCAACCAGTCGGCGCGCACCACCATGGCGCAGGCGGCCTACAATGTGTCGCCGCTCACATCTGGCGCCTATTTCCAGAAGATCAACTGCTTCTGCTTTACCGAGCAGACCATGGCGCCGGGCGAGACCCGCGAGATGCCGGTGGTGTTCTACGTCGATCCGGCGATAGCGGCCGATCACGAGAACGACAGTTTGAAGACGATCACGCTGTCTTACACCTTCTATCCCGTCCGCGACGCGCCGAAGCCGGTCGCTGCGGGCGAGCCGGACAAACCGCGGGGCAGCCTATGACCGCGCGGAAGTCCGATATTCGGGGACCATCGCTGTTGAACGACACTGTGCCGGCGCGACCGGCGTCGATCTGGGGAGAGACTTGCCATGGCTGAGGCGCACGCCAAGCATCACGACTACCATCTCGTCGATCCGAGTCCTTGGCCGTTCGTCGGCTCGGTCTCGGCCTTCATCATGGCGTTCGGCGCGATCGGCTGGATGCACAAGATGTTCGGCGCCGCGCCGATCGTGTTCGGCATCGGCACCATCGGCGTGCTCTACACCATGGCAAGCTGGTGGGGCGACGTCATCAAGGAGGCGCAGTACAAGGGCGACCACACCCGCGTGGTGCAGTTGCATCACCGCTACGGCATGATCCTGTTCATCGCCTCCGAGGTGATGTTCTTCGTCGCCTGGTTCTGGGCCTATTTCAATGCCGCGCTGTATCCGAACTACGAGGTGCAGGCGACCCGCGACGCCCTGTTCGGCGGCGTCTGGCCGCCGAAGGGCATCGAGACCTTCGATCCCTGGCATCTGCCGCTGCTCAACACGCTGATCCTGCTGACCTCGGGCACCACGGTGACCTGGGCGCACCACGCGCTGCTCGAGGGCGACCGCAAGGGCCTGAAATATGGCCTGATCCTCACCATCCTCCTGGGCGCCACCTTCACCTGCGTGCAGGCCTATGAGTACAGCCACGCGACGTTCTCGTTTGCCGGCCACGTCTACGGCTCGACCTTCTTCATGGCCACCGGCTTCCACGGCTTCCACGTCCTGGTCGGCACGATCTTCCTGACCGTCTGCCTGGCGCGCGCCTATGCCGGCCACTTCACCCCCAAGCAGCATCTCGGCTTCGAGTTCGCCGCCTGGTACTGGCATTTCGTCGACGTGGTCTGGCTGTTCCTGTTCATCTGCATCTACGTCTGGGGCCACGGCGCCGAGGCGATGGCCCACGGCGCGCACTGAAGCCGGCGCGCACCGGTTCCGTCGAACGTGCTAAGAAGGGGCGGCCGTCGGGCCGCCCTTTCTCGTTACAGCGGCGCCCGGCGGTTGATCGAAATGTGATCCGCGCTCGTCGCCTCAGGTTGTATCACCAGAAGGCGTCGCCCGGCCGCCCAGGGGGCAAGACACCATGACCACCCATCCGCCCGTCACTTTGGCCCAGACCGTCCTGCGCGGGCTCGCCTGCCGCTGCCCGCGCTGCGGCCAGGGCAAGCTGTTCGACGGCTTCCTCAACCTTCGCAAGCGCTGCGAAGCCTGCGATCTCGACTATGCCTTCATCGACACCGGCGACGGTCCGGCGATCTTCATCATGATGCTCGCCGGCGCCATAGTGGTCGGCGCCGCCCTGATCGTCGAGGTGAAGTATCAGCCGCCGTTCTGGGTCCATGCCGCACTCTGGGGGCCGCTGATCCTGGTGACGACGCTGCTGCCGCTGCGCGCGATGAAATCGCTGCTGATCGCCCTGCAATTCCATCACAAGGCCGCCCCCGGCCGGCTGGTGGACAAGACGCCGCAATGAGCTGTCGGGAGTCCGCGGACGAGCGCGCTGGCCTCGGAATGCTGCTCGGTTTCCGCCGTGGTGCTCCGTCTCCATTGACGCGAGCCAATCCGCGTATCACGCCCGAATGGGACCGAAGCCATCGCCGCAAACACGCTGCGCTCCCTCCCCCTTGTGGGGGAGGGCTGGGGAGGGGTAGCCCCGGCGGCAGTCTTTGTAGGGCCACCCCCACCCCCGACCCCTCCCCGCAAGGGGGAGGGGAGCGCACCTTCCGCCCTGCGAAAGCGGAGTGCTCTGTCGCGAGCGTCAAGCTCATTGAATCGCAGCGGGCGTGCCGCAGCAGGGGCGCCGCATGACCTCCGCCCGTCCCACCACCTCCTCCCGCGCCTTCGCCGCCTTCACGCTGGTTATGGTCGCGCTGTTCGTCGGCCTCGGCGTCTGGCAGTTGCAGCGCCGTGCCGAGAAGCATGCGCTGATCGCCGCGCTCACCGATCGCGTCGCCGCCGCGCCCGCACCGCTGCCTCCGCCGGGCGACTGGCGCACGCTGACGCCGGAGCGCGACGAGTTCCGCCGCGTCAGCTTCACCGCGACCTACGCAAAGCTGCCGGACGCGATGGTCCTACAGCGCCGGCTCGGCCGTGCGCGAGGACGTCTCCGGGCCGGGCACCTGGGCGTTCCTCCCGGCGCGCCTGCCGTCTGGCGAGACCGTCGTGATCGACGCCGGCTTCGTCGCCAACACGATGCAGGAGCGCAGTATTCAGGATCGTCAGGTCGGCAAGGCTCGTCACCGGCGAGCCCGTGATTCTCACCGGCTATCTGCGCTTTCCCGAGGCTGCCCGGCCTGCTCACCGCGGCCGAGAGCCGCGACAAGCGTCTGTGGTTCACGCGCGACCATCGCGCGATGGCCAAGACGCTCGGCTGGGGCGAGGTCGCACCGTTCTACATCGACTTGGAAACGCCGGTGCCGGACAACGGCATCCCAAAGCCCGGCCCGCTGTCGCCGCATCTGCGCGACGAGCACATGCAATACGCGATCACCTGGTTCTCGCTTGCGGCAGCGCTCATCATTGCGTTCGCGGTGTGGGCGAGGGGACGGCGCGCGGCGAACCGATGACCCGTAGCCCGCATGAGCGCAAGCGACATGCGGGACCGGTGCCGACCCGCATGTACCTTGGCTACGCTGCTGGCAAAACGGCGCTTGACTTAGAGCGCGCTCGAACCCGTAGCCTGCCTGGCGTCGTGAATGGAGAAGCGCGCGCATGAAGATCGGCGAGCTGGCAAGGCAGTCGGGGCTGACGCCCCTGCTACCATCCGCTACTACGAGCGGATCGGGCTGCTGCCCAGGGCCGATCGCGATCATGCCCCGCCAGCGGGACTACGACGCGTCGATCCTGACCTGGATCGAATTCCTCGGCCGTCTCAAGGCCACGGGAATGCCGATCCGGGACATGCTGCGCTACGCCGAGCTGCGCGCGGGCGGCGCTGCCACGGAGCCGGAACGACGCCGGCTCCTGGAGCGGCATCGCGACGCGGTCCGGGCGCGCGTCGCCAGCCTGCAGGATTGCCTTCTCGTTCTCGACGGCAAGATCGCCGGCTATGCCGGCAGCAGCGAGAGGACGAACGACGATGACACGATCAACGCCCAGCCAAGCCACGACGACGAGCCCGATGCTGGGCGGCACGCCATCCGGCGCCAACAACGATCAGGATCGGCTGGCGCGCGGCCGGCGCGCGCTCGATAGCATCGACGGCGAGGCCGGCCACAATGTGATCGCCGCGCTCGCCGACATCGCGCCGGATTTTGCGACCTACGTGATCGAGTTTCCGTTCGGCGACATCTATTCACGCCCCGGCCTCGATCTGCGCAGCCGCGAGATCGCGACCATCGCGGCCCTGACCGCGCTCGGCAATGCCAGCCCGCAGCTGAAAGTTCATATTCATGCCGGTCTCAATGTCGGGCTCAGCCGCGACGAGATTATCGAGGTGATCATGCAGATGGCGGTCTATGCCGGCTTTCCCGCTGCGCTCAACGGCCTGTTCGCGGCCAAGGCGGTGTTCGCCGAGGCCGATGCGAAGGCCCATGAGGCGGCAACGGCCTGAGCGTGCCGCTCGGGTGGTCGGCCCGTTGCCCCATCGACGCACCGGGCCTCGTCACCGCGATCGTCGCGACCCTGACCCGAGTCGCCCGACGGGCTATTCGCAACGGCACGAGCGGGTGTCGGATATCAAGAATTCGGCCGCGCCGGAAAAATGATTATGTATGCATCTTCAACGCACTGATGAGTTCAGCGTCGACTGGCGGCGATCTTTCCCTTTCATTTTTTCCGAAATCGTGATTGTCTATGGCCATCCCGCCTCGTTGCGAGGGGCGTACGCGTCGTCACGGACGTGAGGTGGGATGCGATGGACGGGTCGGCTGCAACTGACGAGTGCGGCCGGCGCGGACGGCGAAGTCGCGTGGTCCTGATATCCCGACGCTGATATCAAGTTGGCGCTGGTGCCGATGCATCGCGCCGATGACGGTGGCCAAAAAGCCCGGTGCACCGAGGAGAGCGCGTATAAGTCGTAAGCCATCGCGCAGGGAAGGCCGGGTCATCCGGCTGAACCTGTGGTTCCTGCCCCGTGCATTCTTGTTCGCACGGGGGCCACGGGCCTCAGTCGAGGTCCGGCCTTCCCTGCGCCCTCCGTTTCAGGAGGGACGACATTCCGCAAAGCTCGGGTGCCGATCGCGCCGCGAGGATACGAAGCTGTGTTTTCCGGGACGGGGCTTTCCGAGACGGTTGCTGCCCGAGACGTCATCGCATGTCGTCACGCGTCATTGCGAGGAGCGGAGCGACGAAGCAATCCAGAAGTCCCGCCCATAGCCCTGGATTGCTTCGCTGCGCTCGCAATGACGTAGGATAGTGGGGTGCTCTCGATAAAAAGCTCGATGCGGCGGGACGGGCGCCGTCTTCACCGCCGTCATCCCCGCGAAGGCGGGGATCCAGTACGCCGTGACGGCTGTGGTCGACCGCACCGCCACGGCGTACTGGATCGCCCGGTTGAACCGGGCGATGACAGCGGTAGGGTGGATGGTGCGTCCGGCCCGCTCGTGCCAGCCCTTGCGACCCCATGCCCCGTAACGCCGCCGTAACCCGGAGCCGCGACCATCCATGCGGCAACAACCGGTTTCGCGCGCGGACCAAAACCATTATGGTGCCGGACCATGTTGCCGCCGGGCGGTTCCGATTTCGAATTCAATCAACGGGTTATGGCCTGGTGACGCAGGTCAGGAGAGCGGTTTGACGCGCTATGTTTCGACCCGCGGGGAAGCCCCCGCGCTCACCTTCTGCGATGTGATGCTGACCGGGCTCGCCCGTGACGGCGGCCTGTACGTGCCCGAGACCTGGCCGCAGCTGACGCCCGAGACGATCGCCTCGTTCTTCGGCCGGCCCTATTGGGAGGTCGCGGTCGAGGTCATCAAGCCGTTCGTGGCCGGCGAGATCTCCGATGCCGAGCTCGGCCGCATGGCCAACGAGGCCTATGCGACCTTCCGTCACCCCGCCGTCGTGCCGCTCGACCAGACCGCACCGCATCAGTTCGTGCTGGAGCTGTTCCACGGGCCGACCTTGGCGTTCAAGGACGTGGCGATGCAGCTGATCTCGCGGCTGATGGATCACGTGCTGGCCAAGCGCGGCGAGCGCACCACCATCGTGGTGGCGACATCAGGCGATACGGGGGGCGCGGCGGTCGAGGCCTTCGCCGGCCGCGACAATGCCGATCTGATCGTGCTGTTCCCGCATGGCCGCATCTCCGAGGTGCAGCGGCGGATGATGACGACGTCGGGCGCGGCCAACGTGCATGCGCTGGCGATCGAAGGTCATTTCGACGACTGCCAGGCGATCGTGAAGGGCCTGTTCAACCATCACGGCTTCCGCGATTCGGTCAGGCTGTCGGGCGTCAACTCGATCAACTGGGCGCGCGTCGTCGCCCAGGTGGTCTACTACTTCACCTCGGCGGTCGCGATCGGCGCGCCCCACCGCGCCGTCGACTTCACCGTGCCCACCGGCAATTTCGGCGACGTCTTCGCCGGCTATGTCGCCAAGCGCATGGGCCTT
The DNA here is from genome assembly GCA_050641875.1 of Bradyrhizobium oligotrophicum. GTDB lineage: Bacteria > Pseudomonadota > Alphaproteobacteria > Rhizobiales > Xanthobacteraceae > Bradyrhizobium > Bradyrhizobium oligotrophicum_B. The sequence continues at coordinate 1,573,716 of CP192619.1, read as the reverse complement.
CCGGTGCGCACGTTGCGCGTCGCGACCAACGTCAACGACATCCTCGCCCGCACGCTGGCGACCGGCATCTATGAGGTGCGCGAGGTGCATGCGACGGCTTCGCCCTCGATGGACATCCAGGTGTCGTCGAATTTCGAGCGGCTGTTGTTCGAAGCCGGCGGCCGCGATGCCGGCACCGTGCGGCGGCTGATGGACAGCCTCAAGCAGTCCGGCCGCTTCGTGCTGCCGGATGCGATGCTGGCGGCGATCCGCGCCGATTTCGATGCCGGCCGCGCCGACGAAACCGAGACCGCGGCGGCGATCCGCGCCGCCTTCCGCGAGGCCGGCGATCTCGTCGATCCGCACACGGCGGTGGCGCTGGCCGTGGCCGATCGCGACGGCACGGATCTGTCGGTGCCGAACATCGTTCTGTCGACCGCGCATCCCGCCAAATTCCCCGATGCGGTCGAGGCCGCCTGCGGGATGCGGCCGCATCTGCCGGCGTGGCTCGAAGGGCTGATGAGCAGGCGCGAGGACATCAGGATCATGCGGAACGACCAGGCCGAGGTGGAGAAGTTCATCCGCTCGGTCAGCCGGGCCGCCAAGCAGGGAATTGCATGATGGGTGTTGAAGTCACCAAGCTGCCGACGGGGCTGACGGTCGTCACCGACACGATGCCGCATCTGGAGACGGCGGCGCTCGGGGTCTGGGCCGGCGTCGGCGGCCGCGACGAGAAGCCGGATGAGCACGGCATCTCGCATCTGCTCGAGCATATGGCGTTCAAGGGCACGACGACGCGGAGCGCCCGCGAGATCGTCGAGACGGTCGAAGCGGTCGGCGGCGATCTCAATGCCGGCACCTCGACCGAGACAACGGCCTATTACGCCCGCGTGCTGAAGGCCGACGTGCCGATGGCGCTCGACGTGCTCTCCGACATTCTCGCCAATCCGTCTTTCGTGCCGGAGGAGCTGGAGCGCGAGAAGAACGTCATCGTGCAGGAGATCGGCGCGGCGCAGGACACGCCTGATGACGTCGTGTTCGAGCACCTCAACGAGCTGTGCTTCCCGGACCAGCCGATGGGCCGCTCGCTGCTCGGCACCGCCAAGACGCTGGAGGCGTTCGATCGCGACAAGCTGCACGGCTATCTGTCGACGCATTATCGCGGACCCGACATGGTGGTCGCCGCCGCGGGCGCCGTCGATCATCAGCGGGTGGTCGAGGATGTGACGAAGCGCTTTGCCAGCTTCAATGGCGGCCCGGCGCCGAAGCCGCTGCCGGCGACATTCGGCAAGCGGCGGCTCGCGCGTCGTGCACCGCGACCTCGAACAGGCGCATCTCACGCTTGCGCTCGAGGGCGTGCCGCAGGCCGATCCGTCGCTGTTCTCGCTGCAGGTGTTCACCAACATCCTCGGCGGCGGCATGTCGTCCCGGCTGTTCCAGGAGGTGCGTGAGAACAGGGGGCTCTGCTACTCCGTCTACACGTTCCACGCGCCCTATAGCGACACCGGCTTCTTCGGCCTCTACACCGGGACGGATCCCGCCGACGCGCCCGAGATGATGGAGGTGGTGGTCGACATCATCGGGAATGCGGTGGAGACCTTGAGCGAGGCCGAGGTCGCCCGCGCCAAGGCGCAGATGAAGGCGGGGCTCTTGATGGCGCTGGAGAGCTGCAGTGCCCGTGCCGAGCAATTGGCGCGGCATATCCTGGCCTATGGACGGCCGCAGACCTTGCAGGAGATGGTCGCCAAGATCGAGGCGGTCAGCGTCGAGAGCACGCGCGATGCGGCGCGGGCGCTGCTCGCACGCAGCAAGCCGGCCGTCGTTGCGCTCGGCACCGGCAGGGGTCTGGACACGGCGGTGACTTTCGCCGAAGGTCTGACCGGTTCGAGATCGAAGGCCCAACTGCACTGAACGTGGTGCGACTCGGTGCGGTCTAGGCATCAGAGTCCGCCAGCGCTCGGCATCGGAGATCTGGGGTGGGTCGGAGCAGGCTTCGACCCGGAAAGAGCAGGGGAGCATCACAGATGGCCCTGTTTCGCTTGCCATCCAACGGACCGGCTGCGCTGGCTCCGCGCGGCCAGGGCCTGCTGCTGCGCGCGCCGCAGATGGCCGATTACGCGCAATGGGCCCGGCTGCGCGAGATCAGCCGCGACTATCTCACGCCCTGGGAGCCGATCTGGCCGTCCGACGACCTGACGCGCTCCGGCTTCCGCCGCCGGCTGCGCCGCTATGCCGAGGACATCTCGGCCGACCGGTCCTATCCGTTCATCGTCTTCCGCGAGCAGGATGGCGCCATGCTCGGCGGCATCACGCTCGCCAATGTCCGCCGCGGCATCGTTCAGGCCGGCACCATCGGCTACTGGATGGGGCAGCCGTTCGCGCATCATGGCTACATGACGGCGGCGCTGCGGCTGCTGCTGCCGACCCTGTTCGGTGAGCTCAATCTGCACCGGGTCGAGGCGGCCTGCATCCCGACCAATACGCCGTCGATTCGCGTGCTGGAGAAATGCGGTTTCACCCGCGAGGGCCTGGCGCGTCGCTACCTCTGCATCAACGGGGTCTGGCAGGATCATTACCTTTATGGCCTGTTGCACGAGGATTTCCGGGGGTAGCAATCGTGATCGGGATCGCTGCGGGAAAGGCCGATCGGGGCTGGTTCCGGCCTCTGAAATGGGTATAGACGCCTGGGCTGGGCGACCGAGTTGCCGGGGATATCAGACGATGCGAGAGACGAGCGTGATCAGGGTTGGGACGTTGGCAGCCGTGCTGCTGGCCTTGGGAGCCGCCGGCACGGCGCCGCCGGCAGCCGCCCAATCGCTGACCGACCGCTTCAAGAGCCTGTTCGGCGGCGGCTCCGACAACAAGGGGCAGGAGAACCTGCCCGCCAGCGGCGGACCGCCGGTTGATCCGACCGAGGGTCTGACCTGTCCGCCGGTCAGCATTCGCGCCGGCGCCTCGACCTACGCCGTGGCCGCGCCCGGCAAGCAGGCGGTCGGCAACGACGTCCGGTTCCAGGCGTCGATCACCAAGACCGCGCGCGAATGCAATCTCAACGGGGCCGAAATCACCGCCAAGATCGGCATCCAGGGACGCATCGTCGCCGGCCCCGCGGGCGCGCCGGCGAGCGTCGACATTCCGATGCGCATCGCCGTGGTCCAGGGCGGCATCGGCGAGAAGGTGATCGCGACCAAGTCGTATCGCACCACGGTGCAGATGACCGAGGACGGCAGCGTGCCGTTCACGATCGTCGCCGAGGACATGGTCTATCCGGTGCCGCCGCCCGGCGCCAATGCCGACAATTACGTCTTCTACATCGGCTTCGACCCGCAGGCCCTGACCCCGGAGCGGCCACACGGCAAGAGGCGGAGATGACGATTGCCGTAGAGTGTGAATAGCAAAAGGCCGGTGCAATGAGATCGCCCCGGCCTTTTGAAGTTGATGGATGAGATGGACTACCGCTCAGTTCAGCTTGCGGCCGACTTCCGCGATGCCTTTGGCGACGAGGTCTTCGCCAAGAGCGCCCTTGACCGACTGCGACAGCACGGTCGCTGCGGCCTGGACGGCGGCCTCCGCCGCAGCCGACCTGACGTCGGCGAGCGCCTGGGCCTCGGCGAGGGCGATCTTGCCCTCGGCGGCCTTGGTGCGACGGGCGACGAAGTCTTCCATCTTGGCCTTGGCCTCCGCCGCGATGCGCTCGGCTTCCGCCTTGGCGCTGGTGACGATCTCCTCGGCCTCACGTTCGGCGCTGGCGCGGCGGGTCTTGTAGTCGGCGAGCACTTTGGCCGCCTCGTCCTTGAGCCGCTTGGCCTCCGCCAGCTCGTTCCTGATGCGCTCGGAGCGATTGTCGAGCGCCTTCAGGACCGTGCGGTGGACACCGAGATAGGCGAACAGGCCCATCAGGATCACGAAGGCAATCGCAACCCAGGTTTCCGGATCAGCAAGCAAATGCATCAGGCTGTTCCCTTCAACGATGCATCCACCGCAGCCTCGACCGTCTTGGCTGTGGGGGCCTTGCCGGTGAGCTGCTTCACGATCGCGCTGGCTGCGTCTGCGGCGATGCCGCGGACGTTGCTCATTGCGGTCGTGCGCGTGGTGGCGATCGACGTCTCGGCGGCAGCCAGCTTGGCCGCCAGACTTTCTTCCAGCGCCTTGCGTTCGGCGTCCGAAGAGGCCGCGAGCTTCTCGCGAGTCTCGGCTCCGATCGCCTGGGCACGGGCACGAGCCGTCGCCAGCTCGCTCTCATACGCCTTCATCGCGGCTTCGGATTCATCCTTCAGCCGCTGCGCTTCAGCCAGATCGCCGTCGATCGACTTCTGGCGGGCGTCGATGACAGCCCCGACCTTCGGCAGCGCCACACGCGAGACGATCACGTACAGCGCCACGAAGGCGATCACCAGGGAGACGATCTGGGAGGGAAAGGTTTCCTTCTGGAAGGGAGGGAAACCATGCCCGCCATCGGCCTCCGTATGGGCGTTTGCGGTGCCCTTGGCCTCGCCATGACTTTCAGCCACGGGCTTCTCCTGTCCGGCTCAGGCCGTCTTAGACGGCGTACAGCAGGAGCAGCGCGATCAGCAGCGAGAAGATGCCGAGCGCTTCGGTCACCGCGAAGCCGAAAATCAGGTTGCCGAACTGGCCCTGAGCGGCCGACGGATTGCGCAGAGCGGCCGACAGGTAGTTGCCGAAGATGATGCCGATGCCGGCACCTGCGCCACCCATGCCGATGCAGGCAATGCCCGCGCCAATGTACTTCGCTGCAACCGGATCCATGAAACGAACTCCTTTGAGGGGTTTGGTAGAGAGGGCCGGATCAGTGGCCCGGATGGATAGCATCGTTGAGATAGATGCAGGTGAGGATCGTGAAGACGTAGGCCTGGAGGAACGCGACCATCAGCTCGAGGCCGGTCAGCGCGACCGTGAGACCGAGCGGCAGCAGCGCGCCGACCTTGCCGACGAAGCCGAGCGCGCCCAGCATGGTCACGAAGCTCGCGAACACCTTCAAGGTGACGTGGCCGGCCAGCATGTTGGCGAACAGACGGACGCTGTGCGAGATCGGGCGGGAGAAGAACGAGATGATTTCGATCACGACCACCAGCGGCAGGATCACCGCGGGGATGCCGGAGGGCACGAACAGCTTAAAGAACTTCAGGCCGTTCTTGTAGAAGCCGTAGATGATGACCGTCAGGAACACCAGCAGCGCCAGTGAGAAGGTGACGATGATGTGGCTGGCGATGGTGAAGGTATAGGGGATGATGCCGACGATGTTCGAGACGAAGATGAACATGAACAGCGAGAACACCAGCGGGAAGAACGTCATGCCGTGCGAGCCGGCGCTGGTTCTGATGGTGTTGGCGACGAATTCGTAGGACAGCTCGACCACCGATTGGAACCGGCCCGGCACGAGCGCGCGCCCGGCGGCCATCATCATGACGGCGATGAGCACGACCGCGAGCAGCATGTACGCGGTCGAATTGGTGAAGGCGATCTCCTGATTGCCGATGTGGCCGATCGTGAAGATCTTGTTGAGGTGGAATTGATGGATCGGATCGATCATCCGCGTGGCGTCTCAGTTGTTCACCGGCCACGCCGGCGCTTTGCAATTCACTCGACGGTCTTCCGCGCTGATCTCACTGGCGGGGCCTGTCGGGAGCTATGCCCTGCGGATCTCACCACGTTCAACACGCCGGCGGCGAAGCCGAGCAGGAAAAACACGATGAATCCGAAGGGCGATGTCGACAGCAAGCGGTCGAAGCCCCATCCAAGCACCGCGCCGACGAGGACACCGGCAATCAACTCGGACGACAGTCGCAGGCCACGCGCCATGGCCGAAGCCCTGGCTGCAGTGTCACCGCTGCCGATTCCAGGTTGATCAGTCCCAATCGAGCGGCCGTCGCGAATTTCGGACAACCGTTGGTCGAGACTTCCGAGCCTTGCGGAAAGCGCAACCTCATCGGGCGACTTGTCGCGATCCTTGTGTCCGCTGCTCTCGTTCGTGTCATCCGCCATGTGCAATCCGCCACGTGTGGAGACCCGACCCGGTGCCGCGAGTTTCAGGAATTAGCGCCCCATCGCCCTTTAAAGCCGCGCGGACCATACTGACCGCATCCCCCCAAGTCAAGATTGCGTGTTGAACTGTTAGATGCCTGAATTTACACGTTTTCTCGGCTTTTTGGTCAGATCGGTCGCGCGTGTCACCGCGCCGCATCAACAGTGTTGTGTGCGGCTGCGATCTTGCACCTGTCAGTGCCCTCTGATCCGATGTCGTTGAACTCCAACCGGCACGGGAACCCGCATGTCGCGCCAGATCGATTACTATTTCTCGCTGCAGTCGCCATGGGCCTATATCGGCCACCGACTGTTCCGCGACATCGCCGCGAGCCACGGCGCCACCGTCCACCTCAAGCCGGTCATGCTGGTGGATCTGTTCGCCGAGACCGGCGGGCTTCCGCTGGCCAAACGCCATCCGGCGCGGCAGCGCTACCGCATCGTCGAGTTGAAGCGGTGGCGCGACAAGCGCGGTCTCGATTTCCACATCCAGCCGAGCAACTGGCCCTTCAACGCCCGGCTCGCCGACGGCGTCGTCATTGCGGCGCAGCAGGCCGGCCTCGATCCGGAGCCCTATCTGCAGCGCGCCTTCCCGGCCATCTGGGAGCAGCAGCTCAATCTTGCGGATGCCGAGGTGATCGCCGGCTTGGCCGATGCAGCCGGACTGCCGGGCCGCGATCTCGTGACGAAGGCCGCGACGGACGTGGTCGGGGCGGCCTACGAGCAGAACCGGCAGGACGCGATCGCGGCCGACGTGTTCGGCTCGCCGGCCTATGTGCTGGACGGCGAGATCTTCTGGGGGCAGGACCGGCTCGAGCTGCTGGCGGACGCGTTGAAATCCGGTCGCTCCGCCTATACGTCCGAAACATAGGTGCGGCCTGTGGCAGGGGATCGCACCTGAGGCAACGTCATGGCCGCGACACAATGTCGGCGTGCATGGCGGCGGTTGCGAATGCGCCTGGGAGAGCCAGCCATGAGTCTCACGAAGCCCTACCGGCCGCCCCTCCTCGCGCTGCTGGCGTTGAGCTGCCTGGGCGGAGAGGCGTTTGCCGTCGAGGACACCGCGCCTGACGGCGACAAGGGTCGCTACACCATGTCGACGACATCGGACGGCGTGATCCGGCTCGATACCAAGACCGGTGCGGTCTCGATGTGCAACAACGGCGGTGGATCGGGCTTTGCCTGTTACGCGGTGCCTGATGAGCGCGCCGCGCTGGACGCCGAGATCGGCCGTCTGCAGGCGGAGAATGAAAAGCTCAAGGGCCAGCTCGCGTCGCGCGACCAGAGCATCTCCGGCAAGATCGATGAGCCGCTGCCGAAAGATCAGGCGCTGCCCAAGTCCGATCAGCTGAAGAAGGCCGAACCCAAGACGGGGGACAAGCCGGGTGAATCGAAATCCTCCGATGGAACGCGCAAGCTCGAGATCCCGCTGCCCAGCGATCAGGACATGGACCGCATGATGGGCTTCCTCGAGCAGGCCTGGCGCCGGCTGCTCGACATGGCGACGCGGGTGCAGAAGGACGTCTCGGGCAGGATCTGAGACCGCTTCGAGGAGGCTGTATCCATGTCGGCACGATCGGCCTCGCGCACGGCACCTTCGGTCGTTGCAATCGATACGATGGTGACGTCGATCCTGACGGTGCAGACGTCGGGCCGCGGCTTCACCGATCTCACGCGCGAGGTCGAGGCTTTCCTGCGTGAAGTATCCGCCAGGGAAGGCGCGGTGACCCTGTTCGTTCGCCACACCTCGGCGTCGCTGACGATCCAGGAGAATGCCGATCCCACCGTGTTGCACGATCTCACAACGGCGCTGGCGCGGCTGGCGCCGGAGAATTCCGGCTGGGTACACGATACCGAGGGGCCGGACGACATGCCGGCGCACATCAAGTCGATGCTGAGCGCGGTCTCGCTGCAGGTGCCGGTGCAGGACGGCCGCATGATGCTCGGCACCTGGCAGGCGCTTTATCTGATCGAGCATCGCGCGCGTCCGCACGCCCGCGAGGTGGTGTTGCAGTTCATCGGCGCGGCGTGATGCCATAAAGAGAAAAGTCCTCAGCTGAAATGCGGAACGGCCGCGGAGTGATCCGCGGCCGTTCGTTCGAGAGAGATGGAAGCGAGCGGGGGTGCCGCTCGGCTCGCAATCAGTTGGCCTGGATGTCGACGTCCTTGGTCTCCGGCAGGAAGATGAAGCCGACGACCGCCGTGATCACCGCGAAAAAGATCGGGTACCACAGGCCGGCATAGATATCGCCGGTCGAGGCCACGATCGCGAAGGCGGTTGCCGGCAGCAGGCCGCCGAACCAGCCGTTGCCGATGTGGTAGGGCAGCGACATCGAGGTGTAGCGGATCTTGGTCGGGAACAGCTCGACCAGCATCGCTGCGATCGGGCCGTAGACCATCGTCACGAAGATCACCAGGATGAACAGCAGGCCGATGATCGCGGCGACCTGCGGACGGAAGATGTCGAACGGATGCGCCATCTTCACGATCGACGCGTCGCCCGCCTTCGGATAGCCGGCCTCGCCGATCGCCGCCGTCAGCGCCGGGTTGCTGGTCTTGGCGTCGGTATAGGGCACTTCCTTGCCGTTGAAGGTGACCTTCACGCCGGAGCCGGCCGGGCCAGGCACGGTCGAGTACTTGACCGAGGACTGGGCCAGGAAGGCGCGGGCGGTGTCGCAAGGCGCGGTGAAGACGCGGGTGCCGACGGGGTTGAACAGGTCGCCGCAGCCGGCGGGATCAGCCACCACTTCCACCTTCGTCGCCTCGATCGCCTTCTCCAGCGCCGGGTTGGCGTTGGTGGTGATCATCTTGAAGATCGGGAAGAACGTCAGCGCCGCGATCAGGCAGCCGCCCATGATGATCGGCTTGCGGCCGATCTTGTCGGACAGGATGCCGAACACGATGAAGAAGCCGGTGCCGAGCAGCAGCGACCAGGCGATCAGCAGGTTGGCGGTGTAGCCGTCGACCTTCAGGATCGATTGCAGGAAGAACAGCGCGTAGAACTGGCCGGTGTACCAGACCACGCCCTGGCCCATGGTGGCGCCGATCAGCGCCAGCAGCACGATCTTGCCGTTGCTCCAGTTCGCGAAGGCTTCCGTCAGCGGCGCCTTCGAGCTCTTGCCCTCGTCCTTCATCTTCTGGAACACGGGCGACTCGTTGAGGCGCAGACGGATCCAGACGGAAACGCCGAGCAGCAGCACCGACACCAGGAACGGAACGCGCCAGCCCCATTTGGCGAAGTCGGCCTCACCGATGATGGAGCGGGTGAACAGGATCACCAGCAGCGACAGGAACAGGCCCATCGTGGCGGTGGTCTGGATGAAGGAAGTGTAGTAGCCGCGCTTGCCCGGCGGGGCGTGCTCGGCGACATAGGTGGCGGCGCCGCCATACTCACCGCCGAGCGCGAGGCCCTGCAGCAGGCGCAGGCCGATCAGGATCACCGGAGCCGCGAAGCCGATAGTCGCGGCGTTCGGAAGGATGCCGACGATGAAGGTCGACAGACCCATGATCAGGATCGTGACCAGGAAGGTGTATTTGCGGCCCACGATGTCGCCGATGCGGCCGAACACGATGGCGCCGAACGGGCGGACCAGGAAGCCGGCCGCGAAGGCGAGCAGAGCGAAGATGTCGCGGGTGGCCGGCGGATAGGCCGAGAAGAACTGGGCGCCGATGATCGAGGCCAGCGACCCGTAGAGGTAGAAGTCATACCACTCGAAGACAGTGCCGAGCGAGGAAGCCAGAATGACGAAGCGTTCGTCCTTCGTCATGCCTCCCGATCTCGCTTGTGTGGCTACCATTGTTGACATCGGCATTCGCTCCCCATGATTGTTGTGATGCTGGCTTTCGCCTCCGCATGCCGGACTTGGACGGCGCAGGTCGCGGAGACCTTGGTCTTCAGTAACATTGCAGTGAAACCCGCCCCAATACGACTTTCGGCTCTGCCCTCTGCGGCGCCCGGGAAAGATGGGGACATTGCGGCGGATCAAGTTCGGTGAGCGACCGTCGCGCTACTGATGTTGCGTTGCACAAGGTTCGGATTAACCGCCTTCCCTGCAAGTGGAATTGCACGCTTGCATGCAACCGGTGGCCGGGCGAGTATTTCCGGAAAACCGGGCGCGTGCAGTTGCAGCATGTCGTCGGTCTCGCAAGGTCAAGTCTGGATTCATGGCGGCTGCCAGCACTCATCTCGTCATTGCCGATGATCACCCGTTGTTCCGCAACGCTTTGCGGCAGGCGGTCGCGAGCGTGCTCGCGGAGGCGGTGGTCGACGAGGCCGGTTCGTTCGAGGACCTCACCGCACTCCTGGAAAAGGATTCCGAGGTCGATCTCGTACTTCTCGACCTCACCATGCCCGGCATCTCCGGCTTCTCGGGCTTGATCTATCTGCGCGCGCAATATCCGGCGATCCCGGTCGTCATCGTGTCGGCGAGCGACGACGGCGTGACGATCCGCCGCTCGCTCGATTTCGGCGCCTCCGGCTTCATCCCGAAGCGGTTCGGCGTCGATACCTTGCGCGATGCCATCAGGAAGGTGATGGACGGCGACGTCTGGGTGCCGCCCGACACGGACTTGGCCGCCGGCGCCGATCCTGAAATGACCAGGCTGCGCGACCGTCTGGTCACCTTGACCCCGCAGCAGGTGCGCGTGCTGATGATGTTGTCGCAGGGCCTGCTCAACAAGCAGATCGCCTATGAGCTCGGCGTCTCCGAGGCGACCATCAAGGCGCATGTCTCGGCCATCCTGCAGAAGCTCGGCGTCGAGAGCCGGACGCAGGCGGTGATCGCCGCAGCAAAGATCGCAGGCAGCGCCTGGCGGCAGGACGTGCCGACGGGGAAGTGACGGGGTTTTCGCGCGTCGGGCGCCGACCTCCGAGCTTGACCCTCATGGTGAGGAGGCGCGCAGCGCCGTCTCGAACCATGAGGCCACCGTCCGGGCCTCGCCCTTCGAGACGCCCGCCTGCGGCGGGCTCCTCAGGGTGAGGGGCGAACGTCTTATTCAGACGTGAAGTTCGCCTCATTTGATGATCCATCGCGACACACCTTCTCGGCCTCGCGGCGCAATCAGCGTCCGAGCTTTGCTAATCATCGGCCCTCTTCAAGAACAGAGGGCGCAGGGAAGGCCGGGCGCTGGCCGCGCCCGTGGCCCGCCTGCAGAAAAAGCAGGCGGCAGTCACCACAGGTCTGGCCGAACACGCCCGGCCCTCCCTGCGCGATGGTTTTGACGGCTGCTCCGAGCTCTCCCCGGGGATCGGCGTTCTTGCCCCCGTCATCCGCAACATCGTCGTCACGGACTTGGCATCAGCACCGGGATGCCAGGACCACACGGCTTGACCGTGCGCGCCGGATCGTTCGTCTGCAGGACAAAGCCCGCTGCGACCCGACGCGCCCATCGCATCCCGCACCCCACGTTCGTGACGATCGCGAAGCGCCCCTCATGGCGGGCACGGGATGACTCAGAGGTAGCATGATTTCTGGAAAAAAGAAACAAGATTTTGGGCGAGTACGGCTCGAAATTATCTTTGCCGAGCGTTACGGCGAGGCGTGCTATCCTTCGCCCTATGACTCGAACTCGTACCTGGATCGATACGACCGGTGGCCCCCACCTGCTGATCCCGGCCGAGCAACTGCCAAATTGGCGGGGCATCGAGGGATGGAGCGACGTTGGCGACCCTGCCGATCAAAGCGACTATGCGCGCGCGTGCAGAGTGACGACTTGGCTCCGTTCGATCGCATGTGGGGATGGTGCCGCCGTCGTCTTGTCAGGCGATGTCGGTGATGTCGCATGGTACGGAGATGGTCGGAACGATTGCGGCTTTCTCGTTCAATGGATTGGTGTCGACGATGAGCGGCTCATCGATTTGGCATTGCGGGCGCTGCTATTGCGAGACGATCTCTGTGGTTCAGATGCTGAGCGGCTTGAATTCGAGACCGGTGCGTCCGGTGTCATGTGGTTGATCGATGCATCCGATCGCGGTGACGATCTGCGGGGCAATCATCTGAATGTGGCGTTGCGGCCAGGACGATATCTCGCAAGAGGGGCTTACTGTAAATCTGCCGGGCTCGCGATCGTCGTTCGCGAGATCCGCTGGATCAGCCGATTGCCGACCGTTAGGAAACAGGCGGCTGCTCCACGCAGCTGATCGCCCGTCGAAGAGGACGCCTTCTCAATCACAGCCAACAACCGCGTCGTCCTCTCCAGCGACCATGCCGCCATTTCCTTGCGACAAGCGATTGCTGCCCATCTCTCGCTGAAAGGCCGGGTGGTGGTCGATATCGGACCGACGCCGGAGAGCACGCATTATCCGAAGCACGGCGAAGCGGCCGCGCGGCGCGTCGCCTCCGGCGATTGCCGCTTCGGCATCATCCTGTGCGGCACCGGCCAGGGCATCATGATGGCCGGCAACAAGGTCAAGGGCGTCCGGTGCGGCGTTTGCGCGGACACCTTCTCGGCGCGGATGATCCGCCAACACAACGACGCCAACATGCTATCGATCGGTGCGCGCGTTGTCGGCGAGGGTGGCGCTCGATATCGTCGACGCATTCCCCACTGCGGATTTCGAGCGCGGCCGGCATGCGACGCGGGTGGACATGATCACCGCGCTGGAGGCGTAGCGCCGTCGCTTGTCCGGGCAATGATGGGCTCAATCTCATCAGGGCAGCGGCGTTGATTCCGTCCAGGATGCGGGTGCCTAACTGGCTGCACGGGTCGGCAGCTTCTTCAAGGCATCGCCGATCTCCTGCTGCGCCAGCCGCAATTCGTAGATCTTCTGCAGGTTGAGCCAGAATTCCGGGCTGCTGCCGAACCAGTGACCGAGGCGCAAAGCCGTATCGGCCGTGATGCCCCGCTGGCCGTTGATGATCGCGGTGATCCGGTTGACGGGCACGTCGAGCTGGCGCGACAGCTCTGCTGCCGACATCCCGAGCCCCTCGAGCTCTTCGGCCAAGTGGGCGCCTGGGTGAATGGGACTGCGTGCCATGGCGTGCCTCCTAGTGATAGTCGACGATCTCGACATTGACGGGGCCCGGCGAGCCGGGCGGCCATTCGAAGCAAATCCGCCATTGATCGTTGATGCGGATGCTGTACTGGCCCTGTCGATCGCCCTTGAGCGCCTCCAGCCGATTTCCGGGCAGAGCACCGAGATCCTTCAAACTCGTCGCCGCCTCCAGCCTGTCGAGCCGTATCTCTGCCTGGCGGGCGAAGCCGGAGAATTCCCTGACGGCTTCGCCATTTGCAAAGCGCTCGGTTCGCCTGTCCCGGTAGCCGACGATCATGTCGACGCATTTACCACTCATTACGCGTTACGTAAAGCGTAAGTTGGCGCTTTTCACGCTCTTCGGTCGTGCGTCGCCACTCCACAGTCGCGCTACAGAAATCGCCGCACAAACCCCAGCGTCGCCTCCGCGACCTCGCGCCAGCCGCAGTCGATAGTCAGCGAGTGGCCGCGTTGCGGGAATTGGGCGAACTCGGTGACGGCGTGCTGATTGCGCCTCTGTCGTTCGTAGGCAGCGCGGGCGACCGAGGGTGGCACGGTGTGATCGTGCTCTCCGGAGATGATCAGCAGCGGGCCGCGTTCGGCGGCTTCGCTGTCGACGCGGGCCTCGGTCCAGGGATTGAGGTTGGCGGCCGCGGCCTGGAAGATCGGCCGTCCCGGGGCCGGGGCCTGATAGGCGTCGTAGAGTGCGTCGCTCTCGGCTTCAGGCAGGGAGTTCGCGAAGGCGTAGCGGAACTGGTCGGACGTGAGGCTGACGTTGCGGCTGGCGTTGGCCAGGTTGTGCAACACCGGCCAGGCGGAGCGCAGGGCAGAGATGGGGAGCGGCAGTACGCCGCGGAACGGCGCCGGGTCGATCGCCACCGTCGCGGCCGACAGGCCGCGTCCGGCTAGAATCTCTGCGATCAGGCCGCCGAAGGAATGGCCGACCAGGGCCGGACGCCGGTCGAGCGCCGCGGCAATCCGGCCGAAATGCGTCGCGACCTCGCCGATGGTTTCCGGCGCGGCGGCGCCGCCGACCTCCGCCGGCCAGCCGGGCGCCAGCGCGGCATAGCCCGCGGCCGCGAACATCTCGACCCAACGGTCCCACGAGCTGGGCTTCAGCCACAGGCCGTGGATGAAGATGACCGCAGGCCTTTGCGAGGCGTTGGCCGCGCCGATCGCATCATCGAGAGCGTGGGTCGACATGATCGGCGCCCTTCTGCGGCGTTGGATCAGTTGGATGAGGATCAGCGCGACGACGGCGTGGCGGCCGGCTGCCCGTTGAGGAAGGCGTCGATCGCAGCGACCGTCGCGGCGGGCTGCTCCTCCATCAGCCAATGGCCGGAGCCAGGAATGACCTGCTCCTGCACGTTGTTCGCGCCGGCCCGCGCCACCACTGCCATGGTCGGTCCGAAGGACGCCGCGCCGCCGATCGCCAGCACCGGCATCGTCAGCTTGCCATGCGCTGCGAGCCAGGCGCGGTTGTCGATCGCGTCCTGATCGAAGGCGGCGAACTGGCTGAAGCCCGCATGCATCCGCCCGGGCCCGGCGTAGAGCTGCGCGTAGTGGACGCGCGCGGCCTCCGGGAAATGTGCAGGGTTGGCCGAGAACTCGTTCCAGAAGCGGTCGAGATAGATGCGCTCGCGCCCCGCCACCAGGCGCTCCATGTCCGGGCCGCCGAAGCGGAAGTGCCACAGCAGCGGGTTCTTCAGGATCTCCTCCCAAGGGCCGATGCCCGGCACCGGCGCATCCATCAGCACCAGCTTGGTGACGCGGTCGGAGTGCCGTGCCGCCAGCGCATAGGCGACCATGTTGCCGATGTCGTGCGCCACCACCTCGGCGGTGCGCGCGCCCAGCGCGTCCATCACGCCGGTGATGTCCTCGGCCTGGTTGGCCTTCTCAAAACCTTTGTCGGCGGGGGCGGAGAGGCCGAGCCCGCGCAGGTCGGGCACGATGACGGTGTGGTTCTCGGCGAGCTTGGCGGCGAGCGGCACCCACATGTCGCCGGTGTCGCCATAGCCGTGCAGCAGCACGACCGCGGGTCCGCTGCCGCCGACGCGGACGTGCAGCGTGGTGCCGTTGGTCGGAATCTCCTGGGTGCGGAAGGTCTTCGGGAAATTGCCGGGCGCCTCGGTCGCGTCGGCCAGCGCGGCGCTGGTCAGCATCATGAGCGCGCTGGCGGCGAGGGCGGTTCGTTGCAGCAGGCTGGGCAGGTTCATGGCGGTCTCCTCGGTGGGCTGTGTTGATGCACGCAAAGCTAGACGAGGGAGGTCCGCGGTATTAGAGGGTAGTCACGCCAAGGATTTTTGATCTGGACGCAAAGATGGTGATGGCCAGCGCGGACCGCGCCCGGGATCTCGAGGTGTTCTGCGCGGTCGCCGACAGCGGCAGCTTCTCGGCCGCGGGCCGCGGTCTGGGCCTGACGCCGTCGGCCGTCAGCCGCACGCTCGATCGCATCGAGGCGCGGCTCGGTGCGCGGCTGCTGTTGCGGTCCACGCGCGCGCTGACGCTGACGGCCGAGGGCCAGGCCTATCTCGCGGCCGCCCGTCGCATCCTCGCCGACCTCGACGAGGCCGAGCAGGCGATCGCCGACCAGGGCGCGCCGCGCGGGCGCATCCGGGTCAGCGCCGCGCTGTCGCACGGCCGCATCTGCATCGTGCCGCTGCTCGGCGAGTTCGTGCGGCGCTATCCGAACATCCTGGTCGACATCAATCTCAGCGATGGGCTCGTCGACGTGGCGGCGGGGCAGGCGGACGTGGCGATTCGCGGCGGTCCGCTGCCTGACAGCGCGCTCACCGCGCGCCGCCTCAGCGACAATGGCCGCACCATCGTCGCCTCGCCCGACTATCTGGCGCGCTGGGGCGTGCCCGAGGCGCCGGAAGACCTCCACAACCACAATTGCCTGAACTTCAGCTTCCGTCGCGCCGAGCCGGTGTGGCCGTTCCGCCGCGACGGCGTCGACTACGCGCTGAAGGTGCGTGGCGCCATCGAGGCCAACAGCGGCGACACGCTCAGCCAGCTCGCGCTCGATAGCGTCGGCATCGCCCGCGTCGGCGATTTCAGCCTCGGCAATGCGGTCGCCGAGGGGCGGCTGGTGCCGCTGCTCGAGGCGTTCAATCCCGGCGACAGGGAGGTCTTCCACGCCGTCTTCGTCGGCGGCGCCAACACGCCCGCGCGCGTGCGCGTGTTCGTGGACTATCTGGTGGAGCGGATGGGGGACAGTCAAGGCAAGGCAGCAACGCGGCGAGGGTCGTGACTTGGCCGCCGCCCTTACTCCGCCGCCACCATCTGCTGGATGCGCCATTGCCCGAGCAGCGCGCGCAACGAGGCCGGCTTCAGCGGCTTGTTGAGCACGGCGATGTTGTCGTCGCGGGCGGCGGCGCGGACGTGGGGGCTGCGGTCGGCGGTGATCAGGATCGCAGGCAGCGCTTCGTTGAAGCGGCGGCGGATGTCGCGGATGGCGGCGATGCCATTGCCGCGGTCGAGATGGTAGTCGACGAGCAGGCCGGTGACGGCGCCGTCGCGGGCCGCGATCGCCTCCACCGCGGACTCCGGATCAGGGACGGCGATCACCTCGGCGTCCCACGCCGTCAGCAGGGTCTTCATGCCGTCGAGGATCGCCGGATCGTTCTCGATGCAGACGATCAGGGCGCCCGCGATCGGCGTCGTCGCCAGCGGGGTCGCGGTGGTGACGGCGGCGGTGTGGTTGATCGCCTTGGCGATCGGCACGGTGACCGAGAACACCGAGCCGCGGCCGGGGCGCGAGTCCAGCGCGATGCCGTGGTTGAGCACACGGGCGATGCGCTCGACGATCGACAGCCCCAGGCCGAGGCCGCGCGCGATCCGCGCGCCTTGCTCGAGGCGGTGAAATTCCTTGAAGATCTCGCCGCGCTTGACCGGGGGATGCCGACGCCGGTGTCGTAGACGCCGATCTGCAGCGACTGGCCGTGGCGGCGGCAGCCGACCAATACGCGGCCCTTGGGCGTGTACTTGATGGCGTTGGAGATGAAGTTCTGCAGCAGCCGGCGCAGCAGCAGACGGTCGGATTCGACCGGCAGCGACGACGGAACGAACACCAGCTCCAGACCCTTGGCGCGCGCGGCGGGCGCGAACTCGATCTCCAGCGAGCGCATCAGGTCGGCCATCTTGAAGCTCGAGATCGAGGGCGTCATCGCGCCGGCATCGAGCCGGGAGATGTCGAGCAGCGCGCCGAGAATCTCCTCGATCGCCTCGAGCGAGTCGTCGATGTTCTCGACTAGGCGCGAATCCTCACCGGCCGTCTGCCGCTCGACCAGGCTCGTCACATAGAGCCGCGCCGCGTTCAGCGGCTGCAGGATGTCGTGGCTGGCCGCCGCAAGGAAGCGCGTCTTGGAGATGTTGGCGTCCTCGGCGGCGCTCTTGGCCAGCGCCAGCTCCGAGTTCAGCCGGGTCAGCTCCTCGGTGCGGTCGCGGACGCGCTTCTCCAGCGTCGCATTGGCGCGCTCCAGGGCCTCGGCGGCTTCGAACGAGGGCGTGACGTCGGTGAAGGTGATGACGAGGCCGCCGTCCGGCATGCGGTTGGTCCGGACCTCGATCACCATGTGGCGGTCGGCGAGGCGTTCCAGATAAGGCTCGCCCTCGGTGGTGTAGGCGGCGAGCCGTCGCGCCAGCAGCGCCTCGCCGTCCTCATAGGTCGGCGCGCCGATCGCACCCATGAATTCGAGGATTTCCTTCAGCGGGCTGCCGATCTGCACCAGATCCGGCGGCAGCCCGAGCAGGTCGACGAACTGGCCGTTGGAGCAGATCAGTTGCAGATCGGCGTCGAACACCGCGATGCCCTGGCGCACATGGTTCAGCGCGGTCTGCAGGATCTCGCGGTTGAAATGCAGCGCGGCATGGGAATCGTCGAGCAGCTTGAGCGCGGCCTTGGCCGACACCGTGCGCTTGCGCAGGAGCAGCGACATCACGAGGCGCGACGACGCCGCGCCGATCGAGGAGGCGATCAGGTGCTCGGCATGGCGCAGCAGCTCGAAATCGGCCGGCGCGGCCGGATCGAGCGGGAGGTTGCGCTGGGCGGCGAACGCCTCGAACGAGGCGCGGGCGCGGTCGGGACCGAGATATTGGCCGACCGTGCTCTGGATGTCCTGCACCGTCACGGTCGAGCGCCAACGCCGGAAGCTCGGCGCACTCGGCGTCAGCTCGGCCGGCACGAAGATGTCGGCCTGCAACAGCTCGATCGACGACGGCTGCCGCGCCAGCGACAGCACGACGTAGGTCAGGAGATTGAGCGACAGGCTCCACAGCACGCCGTGCAGCAGCGGCGGCAGATCGGTGCCGAGCAGCGCCTGCGGCCGCAGCGGCTCGAAGCCGAACGGGCCGTGCTGCAGGAACAGAATGCCGGCGGTCGAGGTGTCCAGGAAGCTCGGGATGAACAGCGTGTAGAGCCAGACGGCGAAGCCGACCAGCATGCCGCCCATCGCGCCGCGCGCGGTCGCGCGCCGCCAGAACAGACCGCCGAAGAAGCTCGGCGCGAGCTGCGCGATGGCGGCGAATGACAGCAGGCCGATCGCGGCGAGCTGGGTGTTGCCGAGCGCGCGATAGTAGAAATAGGCCATCACCATGATGGCGAAGATCGCGATGCGGCGGGTGCCGAGCAGGAAGCCCGCGAAGTCGCGGCCGATCTCGCGCTGCTCCTGGCGCTGCAGCACCAGCGGCACGACGATGTCGTTGCACACCATGATCGACAGCGCCACGCATTCGACGATCACCATCGCGGTCGCCGCCGACAATCCGCCGACGAAGACGAGGATCGACAGCCATTGCGAATTGGCCTCGATCGGCAGCGCCAGCACATACATGTCGCTGTCGACGGCGCCGAACGGGAAGGTGATGAGGCCGGCGAGCGCGATCGGGATCACGAACAGGTTGATCGCGATCAGATAGAGCGGAAACAGCCAGCGCGCACGCGACACCTCGGCATCGTCGGCGTTCTCGACCACGCTGACATGGAACTGGCGCGGCAGCAGCATCGCGGCGCAGAACGACAGCAGGGTCATGGTGAGGAAATTGCCGATGCCCGGCACATATTCCAGCGCGCGCTCGGCCTCCGGCGATTTCATGGCCCGCTCGATCAGCTCGACCGGCGAGAACATCCAGAAGGTGACGAAGGCGCCGGCGGCGATGAAGGCGACCAGCTTGATGATCGACTCGGTCGCGACCGCCAGCATCAGGCCGTGCTGATGCTCGGTGGCGTCGGTCT
Organism: Bradyrhizobium oligotrophicum; assembly: GCA_050641875.1. Taxonomy (GTDB): domain Bacteria; phylum Pseudomonadota; class Alphaproteobacteria; order Rhizobiales; family Xanthobacteraceae; genus Bradyrhizobium; species Bradyrhizobium oligotrophicum_B. The sequence goes on along the minus strand of CP192619.1, from coordinate 1,554,487 downwards.
GCCGCGTGCCGAACAGCACCGCAAACATCGCCATCGCCAAGGTCACCATCAGCGCCATGTCGCCGACGATCGGGATATGGGCGAAGGCGCGGTCGTCGACCATGATGGTCTCGAGCGACGACGCCACCGCCTTGAGCTGCAGCGCGATGTAGGGCACCGAGCCGATGATCGCGATCAACGCCACTGTCGCCGCCACCGCCTGGCTCTTGCCGTAGCGGGCCCCGATCAGGTCGGCGACCGAGGTGATGTTCTGCGACTTGGCGAGCTGGATCACCCGGCGCAGCAGCGGCGTGCAGGCGCCGACCATCAGGATCGGCCCGAGATAGATCGCGAGGAAGTCGACGCTGTTGCGCGAGGCGAAGCCGACCGAGCCGAAGAAGGTCCAGGACGTGCAGTAGATGGCGAGCGACAGCGGGTAGATCAGCCCGGCCAGGCGTGACGGCCGCCGTTCGCCGGCCCGGTTGCCGCGGCTGGCGACCAGGAACAGGAAGCCGATATAGCCGAACGCGGCCAGGATCACGCCCCAGTCGTGCAGCATGCGCTTACGCCAACTCCTCGATCGATACGCCCTTGATTGGCCGGCAAACTTAGCGCTTTGCGGGGGCGGGGCGATAGGGATGTGGCAGGGGACGCGGGAATGAGGCGGCGTCATTAAGGGTGGCGGCTCAGTTGCCGGGATGGGTTAGACGATCACAGCTGGTGGGAGTCGATCTCTCACGGCGAGGTCAGTCGGCTCCCTCCCCTTGCGGGGAGGGGTTTGGGGGTGGGGGTCTCCCGGCGCTGAACGGAGTTGGCGGGTCCCTCAGCGTATCCGCGTCGCAACTGAGCAGCTGGGTTCGCAGTGCCAAGCTGCTTCGGCTCTCACGCAAAGCGGGACTCGTGGACCCCCACCCCCGACCCCTCCCCGCAAGGGGAGGGAGCTCACCGCGGCTGGGGCGGCAGCTCCGCGTTGCGCATTCAGGACTACTCGGCCGCCAGCGGCTTCTTGTGCAGCGCCAGCCCAAGCCGTTCCCAGACCTGCAGCAGGGCCTCCGCGAGGCGGTCGATCAGGCCGTCGTCGTGATAGGGCGAGGGCGTGATGCGCAGCCGTTCGGAGCCCTTGGCGACGGTGGGATAGTTGATCGGCTGGATGTAGATGCCGTGCTCTTCGAGCAGCAGGTCGGAGGCCTGCTTGCACTTCTCGGGATCGCCGACGAACAGCGGCACGATATGGGTGTTGTTGGTCATCACCGGCAGGCCGGCCGCGTTGAGGATCGCCTTCACCCGTGCGGCGCGGTCCTGGTGACGTTCGCGCTCCCAGCTCGACGATTTCAGGTGCTTGATCGCAGCCGTGGCGGCCGAGCAGATCGGCGGCGGCAGTGCGGTCGTGAAGATGAAGCCCGGCGCGTAGGAGCGCACGGCGTCGATGATCTCGCCCTTGGCGGCGATGTAGCCGCCGAGACAGCCGAACGCCTTGGCGAGCGTGCCTCGAGAATGTCGATGCGGTGCATGACGCCGTCGCGCTCGGCGATGCCGCCGCCGCGCGGGCCGTACATGCCGACCGCATGCACCTCGTCGACATAGGTCATCGCGTTGTAGCGCTCGGCGAGATCGCAGATCGCCGCCAGCGGCGCGACGTCGCCGTCCATCGAATACAGGCTCTCGCAGGCGATCAGCTTCGGCCGGCTCGGACCGGCCGCGATCAGGAGCTGCTCGAGATGGCCGAGGTCGTTGTGGCGCCAGATCTGGCGCTCGCAGCCGGACTGGCGCACGCCCTCGATCATCGAATTGTGGTTCAGCGCGTCCGACAGGATCAGGCAGTCGGGGATCAGCTTGGCGAGCGTGGCAATGCCGGTCTGGTTGGAGACGTAGCCGGAGGTGAACAGCAGCGCCGCTTCCTTGCCGTGGAGGTCGGCGAGCTCGGCCTCGAGCTGCACCAGGGGATGATGGGTCCCGGCGATGTTGCGGGTGCCGCCGGCGCCGGTGCCGACGCGAGTCGCGGTCTCGACCATCGCGCCGACCACCCTCGGGTGCTGGCCCATGCCGAGATAGTCGTTGGAGCACCAGATCACGACATTGCGCGGTCCGCTCGGCGAGTGCCAGGTCGCATGCGGGAACCGGCCGGCGATGCGCTCGAGATCGGCGAAGACACGGTAGCGACGCTCGTCATGCAGGCGACCGAGGGCGGCACTGAAGTACTGGCTGTAGTCCATCACGGAAATCCGAACTGGCGCGCTGCAGTGCAGCATCTGAAGCGAAAACCTCGCGGCATGCGTGGCGTGAGGACTTCTTAGAGCGTTTCCAGAGCGGCTGTCGAGCCGGAATCCCAAGGCGGGAATTGGGCGATTTGTCCAAGGGGGAGCGATCTCGGCCGAACGGCGCCGGGATTGGGGCGACGCGGCGGCGCTGCGGCTCCGCAGCCTCAGGTGGTGCGATAATGCAGCACGCCGTCGACGTCCTGGCTGGTCAGGCGGCCCTCGACCAGCATGTAGTTGACATGGGCGATCAGCTCGCCGGCGGCAAAGCCCATCTGGTGCGGGTCGAGCACGTGCTTGTGGAACACGACCGGCACGAGCTGCGCCGAGGTTTTCGGCTCGTCGCGGCAGGCGTCCGCGATCATCCGGCAGCGCTCCTCGTGGTGGTCGGCGAGCTGCTTGATGCGGGTCTTCAGGCCATAGAACGGCACGCCATGGCCGGGCAGCACCAGCACGTCGTAAGGAAGCGTGGTGGTGAGGCTCGCCAGCGAGGCGAGATATTCGCCGAGCGAGTTCTGGTCCGGCTCGACCGCCCAGACGCTGACATTGGGCGAGATCTTGCTCAGCACCTGGTCCGCGGACAGGAACAGCTTGTCGGCGGCGCAGTACAGCATGACCTGGTCGAGCGCATGGCCGCCGCCGGTGATGACCTTGAAGCGCCGGCTGCCGATCTGGATCTCGTCGCCATGGGAGATGCGGCGGTAGGACGCCGGCAGCACCGAAACGCGCTGCAGATATTCCTGGCCGCGGCCGAGCAGCTTGTCGGTCAGGGTCTCGTCCATGCCGTGGCGGCGGAAGAACAGCCGCTGCGCGTTGCGGCGCTCCTCGGTGCCGCGGTTCTGGTGATAGACCGACTGCAGGTACTCGACCTGCGACATCACCAGCGGGCAGTTGAAGCGCTCGACGATCCAGCCCGCGAGCCCGACATGGTCGGGATGGGAATGCGTCACGATCAGCCGGCTGATCTTGACGTGCTTGAGCGGGCCATCGAGCAGACGCGTCCAGGCGGCGATCGACTCCTCGTTGCCGAAGCCGGAGTCCACCGCGACCCAGCCATCGCCGTCGGCGAGCAGATAGATGTTCACGTGGTTGAGACGGAACGGCAGCTTCAGGCGCAGCCACAGCACGCCGGGCGCGACCTCGACGACTTGGTCCTCACCGGGATGCTGCTCCCAGGGATAGCGCAGGGCTTCGGCGGAAGAGTGAACGGTGTCTGTCTTCGTCATGCCTCATCGATTAACGGCCACCGCGGGCGAGCGCCAGCCGAAAAACACATGGCTGCTTGGCATTCCGGGACGCGGCAGGCCAGGGCTTACGACTTTCTCCTCACCCTGAGGAGCCCCGCCGCAGGCGGGCGTCTCGAAGGGGTGAGGCCTGCACCGTGGCCTCATGGTTCGAGACGGCGCTGCGCGCCTCCTCACCATGAGGGCGAGCAGCGGATCGGCCGCTGCATACGAACGATGAACACGCCGTCCGCGTGCGAAGCGAGGGGGTGAGGGTCCGCGCTTCGGTCCCTGGGCCTGCGGCCACAGAGCGGCTTTCCCTCCTCACCCTGAGGAGCCGGCCGCAGGCCGGCGTCTCGAAGGGCGAGGCCCGGATGGTGACTACGCAGCCCGGATGTTGGTCGGGAACGTGTCGACCTCGGCGCGCAGGGTGTCGGCCTCGCGGCGCAGTGCCTCCGAGGCGCTGAGCACCTCGTTGGCGGAGGTGCCGGCCTGGGCCGAGGCGCTGGAGACGCCGGTGATGTTGTTGGAGACCTCGGTGGTGCCGGAGGCCGCCTGCTGGATGTTGCGGGCGATCTCGTGCGTCGCGGTGCCCTGCTGCTCCACGGCGGCGGCGATCGCGGTCGTGACGTTGTCGATCTCGGCAATGGTCTCGCCGATGTTGCGGATCGCCGACACGGCCGATGAGGCGACCTGCTGCATGCCTGCGATCTGGGTGCGGATCTCGTCGGTGGCCTTGGCGGTCTGGCTGGCGAGGCTCTTCACCTCCTGCGCGACCACCGCGAAGCCGCGCCCGGCTTCGCCGGCGCGCGCTGCCTCGATGGTGGCGTTGAGCGCGAGCAGGTTGGTCTGCGAGGCGATCGCCTGGATCAGGTCGACGACGACGCTGACGCGGCTCGCATTGTCGGCGAGCCCCTGCATGGTCGAGTCGGTGGCGCCGGCTTCCTCGACCGCCTTCTTGGCGATCTGGGCCGAGGTCACCACCTGGCGGCTGATCTCCGCGATCGAGGACGACAATTGCTCGGTGCCGGCCGATACGGTCTGGACGTTGACCGAGGTCTCCTCGGCAGCCGCCGCGACCGCATTGACCAGCGAGTTGGACTGGTCGGCGGTCTGCGACATGCTCTGCGCGGTCGCCTGCATGGCCGTGGCGGAGTTCTGCAGCGTGCCGAGGGCGCTGCGCACCGTCGCCTCGAACGTGGCGATCTGGGCCTCCATGCGCGCGGCGCGCTCGGCCTTGGCGGCGTTCTCACGGTCCTGCTCGGCGGCCAGCGTGCGGGCACGGACCATGTTCTCGCGGAACACCTGCAGCGTGTCGACCATCGCGCCGATCTCGTCGCGCTGCTTCGAGGCCGCAATCTCGGTGTCGAGATCGCCGCTCGACAGCGTCTGCATCGCCTGCTGCAGCCGCTTGATCCGGCGCAGGATGTTGCCGCCGACATAGAGCCAGACGAACAGCACCGAGCCGAGCAGCGTGGCTGCGCCGGCACCGACCATGCCGAGCGTTGCCAGCTCGATGTCACGGCCCGCCGTGCTGGTGGCGCCTTCGGTCGACTTGCGCACGCCTTCGACGAGCTGCTGCACGCGCTGATGTCGAGACCGACATTGAGCTTGCGCGTCTCCTCCAGCACGGTCTGCCCGTAGTCGTTGGCGTCGAGCTCCTTCTCGCGGGTCTTGAACACGCGGGTCTTCGCCCTCGCCGAGCGCGGCGAGCTTCAGCGCGGCGTCGTGGATCCCCTTGGCGCTGCGGCCGCTCGGCAGCAATTCGAGATTGGATTTCAGCTGTGCCAGCGCCTCCTTGAACTGCCGCTCGATCGTCTCCAGCGTGTCGCTGTCGTTGGCCGACAGCGCGGCAGCCATCTGCGCCGCCAGCAGGTTGCCGGACGCGATCACGTTGCCGAGCTGTTCGACGAACCGTGCGGCGGCCGTCGCGTCGTCCGCCGACACCTCGGCCGCGCCGAGCACGGCGTTGAGCTGCGTCTGGGCATCCAGCATCGGCTCGTTGGCGGCGGCGGTGAAGTCCGCCTGCGCTTTGCGCAACGCGTCGTACTGCTTGGTGTGCAGGGCGGCGACTTCGAGGACGCTCGCGTGCGGCGGACACTAGGCTGTGATTGGCCTCGTTGATGTTCTTGATGGTCTCGGCGAGCGGCGCCACAACGCTTTTCGCGGCGCCGAGTGCGCTGATCTCGCTCAGGCGATCCTGCGTGGCCTTCTGGATCTCCTGCATCTTCTTCAGGCGGTCGTTCAGCGCGTCCTCGCTCTGGGACTGCAGCAGCGCCGGGCCGAGGCTGGCAAGGCCGGAGCTCTGCGCCAGCAATTGCAGGCTCGAGGTCAGACGCGGAATCTCGCGGCCCGAGAGCTCGACCATGGTGCCGCCGACGTGTCGCAGCATCAGTCCTGCAGCGACGCTGATCGCGATCGCCATGCCGGCGATCACTGCGAAGGCTGCGAACAGGCTGCCGCGGACGCCCCACCTGGGTCGCAGGACTCTGAGCACCCTGCTGAAGCTGAACCAGAATCGCCATCTCTGGTGTCCCCCGATATGCACTACTTGGAGCTGTTGCTTTCAGGCAGTATCGCGGCGGGCGGTTAACAAATCCGGGAAACTACTCGGGCAGTGCTGAGTTTTCTCGCATTTTCGCATTTCACCGTGCGGCATTTAACGGGACGGAAAGGATTGTTGGGCCGCACTTTCGATAACCTGTGACAGAAAAAGGCCGGCATCGCTGCCGGCCTTCCCGTCGTTTGTTGTTATTTGACGCCTGCGGATCAGTAGCGGGCCGCGAGCGGAGCGCCCCAGTTGAAGCGGTAGTTCACGCCAGCCTTGAAGGTGTGGTCGTCGGTGGTGAAGCTGCCGGTCGGGACCAGCGCGGCGGGCGCCGTGAATGTGGCGCTGCCGAAATTGTAATACTGATATTCGGCCTTGGCCGACCAGTTCGGCGCGAACATGTATTCGAGGCCGGCGCCGACGGTCCAGCCGTTGCGATGATCGCCATTGGTCGCGAAGCCGATCGGCGTACCGGCGAACGTCACCTTCTCGTTGTTGTCGGAATAGGCGTAACCGCCCTTCACGTAGAGCAGGCCCGGACCCCAGGTGTAGCCGAAGCGGCCGGTGATCGAGCCGAGGCCGCGCTGGCTGTTGGTGTAGACGAGGCCGCCGGGGAAGGCGGCGCCGACGCTGCCGCTCAGCCAGCTGTACTGGCCCTCGGCGCCGATCACCCAGGTCGGTGCGAACTGCCAGTCGGCGCCGACCTGCACGCCGCCCAGGAAGCGGCCGTTGGAGTTGTTGCCGGTGGCGAGGCCGGAGAAGTTGTTGTCGCTGGAGAACGCGCCGCCGAGATGGGCGCCGAGATAGAAGCCGGTCCAGTTGTAGATCGGGACGGCGTAGGCCGGCGGCGCCTTGGTGGCGTAAGGATAGGTCCGGGCGCCGAGATCGGCGGCGACAGCGGACTGGGCCGAAGCCAGCGCGGCGACTGCAACGGTTGCGAACAGGATCTTCTTCATGGCGGGTCTCCGATACTCAACTAACAAGGCTCGCGCATCGCGCGCCGTCGATGGATCGGAGATAGATCGCTTTTGAATAAAATGCTGTCACTCCGGCAGCACACCGGCCTCCAACCCGACCTTCTCCGGGCAAAGGTTCTGGCGTAGTTAGCAATGCCCTAACGAAGGCTGAACCGGGAGTTAACGCCGGGCTCCTTTGTGCCGCCGCGGCACAACCGGTTAAGGCGCGTTAAGAGCCCGATGCAGAGCCGCGACTGCGTCGCGAAGCTGCTCGCGATGAACGATGTCGTCCTTGGGCATCGAAGCGATCCCTGCGGCGAGCTCGTGAAGAATCGCGGCGAGCAGTCCGAAGTTCAGGTGCATATGGATCGACTTGCGGACGTCCTCGGGGCCGGGCCGCTCCAGGGTCAATGCCAGGCCGGATGATTCGAGATGGGCTTCGAACCGCGAGGAATGCTCGAACGTGCCGGCATAGAACTTGTCGGGATATTCGAGCGCGATCTCGGCCTTGTCCGGGATGGGTTTCGACATGGTGGCTCCTGAAGCGACGACGCCTGAATGTTCGCAGATCCGCCTCCCGCCGCCTTGCGCCAGGTCATAGTAGGAGGAGCGCCTGCATCCCCGGCTGAAACGGGCCGGACCGCATTTCTACGGGGGCGAAAATTTACCTTCCTTGAGAAAAGGTTGTGCACGCTGATCAAATTAACGACTCGATGCCAGTCGTTCCGGACGGACCAGCTCCATGCAAGCGAGCGGAGAGGGCTCCGGCGGGGCGACGGCGGGTGTAGTCCACGCTCCAGCGAAATGTGCCGCCGACATGAAGATGCGTCTCTCGATTTCCACGTTCATTGCGGCTTTTGGCCTTGTGCTCGCGCTCGGCTTCGGTGCGGTCGTGCTGACCAGCGCCTATGCGCTGCGCGAGCTCAAGGTCGGCGGGCCGCTCTACGACAAGATCAAGCTCGGCAATGATCTGGTGGCCGACATCCTGCCGCCGCCTGAATATGTGCTCGAGGCCTATCTCGAGGCGACCCTCGCGCTCCGGACGCCGAAGGATCTCGACACGCATGTCAAGAAGCTGGCGCAACTGAAGAAGGACTATGAGGATCGCAAGACGTTCTGGACCGGCTCGGCGCTGCAGCCTGATCTGAAATCGCTGCTGGTCGAACGATCGGACGGTGAGGTCCGGAAGTTCTGGCAGGCCCTGGAGGCCGAGCTGATCCCGGCGCTGCGCTCCGGTGACACGGCGAAGGCCGATGCCGCCTATGCCCGGCTGGCCGAAGCCTACGCCGCCCACCGCGCGGTGATCGATACGCTGGTCGACAAGGCGAACAAGCTGAATTCGGACATGGAGGCGACGGCGGCGACCCAGGACCACAACATCTCGGTCATCGTATGGACCGTGTCCGGCATCGTTCTCGCTCTGGTCGTTGCCGGCATGTCGGGACTGGTGATCGGCGTCGTCCGTCCGCTGTCGCGCATGACCGGCCTGATGCGGCGGATCGCCGAGGGCGATCTGTCGGCCGACATCTCCTATTCGGAACGCGGCGACGAGATCGGCGCGATGGCGGGCGCGCTGAGCATCTTCAAGACCAACGCGCTCGAGAACGCGAGCCTGCGCGACAGGCAGGAGCGCGATCGTTCCGCCGCCGAGGAGCACAAGAAGCGCGCCATGCTCGATATGGCCGACGTGATCGAGCGCGAGACCGAGACGTCCGTCGAAGCCGCGGCCGGCGCATCGCGCCAGGTCGAGGCCGTTGCCGCAGGCCTGTCGAAACTGGCCGAGGAACTGTCGACCGATGCGCAATCCGTGGCCGAAGCCTCGGAGCAGTCGCTCTCCAATGCCCAGACGGTCTCGTCGGCAGCCGAGCAACTGAGCTCGGCGATCCGCGAGATCTCGAGCCAGGTGGCGCGCGCCAGCACGATCACCAAATCGGCGGTGACGGAGCGCGAGAAGGCAAAGAACACGATGCTCTCCTTGTCCACGGCCGTGGACAAGATCGCCGAGGTCTCCAACCTGATCGGCGGCATTGCCGAGCAGACCAACCTCTTGGCGCTCAATGCCACCATCGAGGCCGCGCGCGCCGGCGATGCCGGCCGCGGCTTTGCCGTGGTTGCGGCCGAGGTCAAATCGCTGTCGGATCAGACCGCCAAATCGACCGAGGAGATTTCGCGCCTGATCGGCGAGGTGCAGACCACCACGCAGGCGACCGTCGACGTCGTCGAGGGCATCGGCAGCCAGATTTCCGAGATCGACGAGGTCGCGGCCTCGATCGCCGCGGCGATGGAGGAGCAGCACGCGGCGACCCAGGAGATCAGCCGCTCGGTCCAGTCGTCGGCCAGCGCGGCGCGCGACGTGTCGTCCAAGATCGGCAATGTCGGCAGGGACGCCGGAATGGTCAACGATCGGGCCGCCGAGGTGCGCAACGCCATCGGCTCCGTGGCAACGGGCCTGACCTCGCTGCGTGCCACGCTGGTGAAGGCCGTCAGGACGGCGACCGCCGAAGCCGATCGCCGTCAGTCGCCGCGGTTGAAGTCGAGCCTGTCGATCAAGGTGGTCGACGATCGCAGGGGCGCGGTGAAGGCCGATCTGGTCGATATTTCCGAAGGCGGCGCCTGGTTCCGGTTCGACCCCGAGCCGGGCATCGGCGATCGCGGCGTCATGGAGTTCAGCGGCTTCGATGGCAGCGTGCCGTATCGGGTTCGCGCCCGTGAAAAGGACGCGCTGCATGTCGAGTTCGACCCCGGCCAAAATCGCGAGGCGTTCCTGGCATGGTTCAGGCGGACCTTCGCACGGCAGGCGGCCTAGGCCGGACGATGTCTTGGCCTCCGCTCTCGGTCAGGAGAGCGGAGGCATTGCTTCGAGCGGGCTCCGTCAACGCGCCAATGTCATTGGCGCGAGACCAGATCGCTGATCCGCACCGGAAAGCGCCTGATCCGAATGCCGGTCGCATGCGCCACCGCGTTGGCGACCGCCCCGGCAGAGCCGGTGATGCCGATCTCGCCGACGCCCTTGATGCCGAGCGGGTTCACGAACGGATCGCGCTCGTCCACGGTGAACGCCTCGATCGCCGGGATGTCGGCATTCACCGGCACATGGTACTCGCCGAGATTGGCGTTCATGATGCGGCCTGTGCGGCGGTCGGTGACCGCCTCCTCGTGCAGCGCCAGCGAGATGCCCCAGATCATGCCGCCGACGAGCTGGCTCTTCACCAGCTTCGGATTGATGATCCGCCCCGCCGCGAAGGCGCCGATCATGCGGGTGACGCGCACCTGGCCGAGATCGGGATCGACCTTCACCTCCGCGAAAACAGCGCCATGCGAATGCATCGCGTACTGCTCGTTGGCGGCCGGATCCGGCATGCCGCTGCCGGAGCCCTCGACCTCGTCGAGGCCGGCGCGGGCGAGGATGTCGGCGTAGCTCTCGCCGCGGCCCTCGTCGTCGCGCCGAAGCAGTCGGCCGTTACGCGCGATCACGCCGGCATTGCCGGCGCCGAACAGCGGCGAACGCTGATCCGAGGTCGCGAGCTCGGCGAGCCTGGCGATGACGGCGGCGCCGGCATTGTGGATCGCAGTACCGACCGTCGCCGTATGTGCCGAGCCGCCGGCGATGCCGGCATCCGGCAGGTCGGAGGTGCCGGCCTTGAACGTGACCTGATCGAGCGCGAGCGCCAGAGAATCAGCCGCGATCTGTGCGAAGGCGGTCCAGGCGCCCTGGCCCATGTCGTGTGCGCCGCTCTCCACGACGCCGGTGCCGTCGCGCCGGATCACCGCGCGGGCTTGCCCCGCAAACATCAGCGCATGGAACGTCGCCGTGCCCATGCCCCAGCCGACCAGGAAGCCGTCTCTGTCGCGCATCATGCGCGGCTTCAGCGGCCGCTCCCACCAGCCGAACCGCTCGGCGCCTTGCGTGTAGCACTCGCGCAGCGCCTTGGATGAGAACGGCTTGCCCGTGGCCGGCTCGACCTCGGCGTAGTTCTTGACCCGGAAGGCGAGCGGATCGAGGCCGCAGGCTTCGGCCATCTCGTCGACGGCGCTTTCCAGCGCGATCGAGCCTGGCGCGATGCCGGGCGCGCGCACGAACAGCGGCGTGCCCGTATCCATGCGCACGGCGTCATAGGTCGTGGCGATCGCCGGCGCGGCGTACAGCGTGTGCGTGACATGCGCCGCCGCTTCGTAGAAGTCCTCGAAGCTCGAGGTTGCGATCCGGGCGTGGTGATGGATGCCTGCGAGCTGCCCGGCAGCGCTGGCGCCGAGGCGCAAGGTCTGCCGGGTCGGCGAGCGGTGGCCGAACGGGCCGTAGAGCTGCTCACGGCGCGCCACGAGCTTGACCGGCCGGCCGACCATCCTGGCGGCGAGAATGCCGAGCACCTGAGGCCCCGCCATCAGGCCTTTGCCACCGAAGCCGCCGCCGAGATACGGGCTGCGAATCAGGATGTTCTCCGGCGCGATGCCGAACAGCTCGGCGAGGCGCGCGCGCATCATCACGAGGCCCTGCGTCGGCGTATCGATGACGAGGCGATCGCCTTGCCACTCGGCGACGATCGCATGCGGCTCCATCGCATTGTGATAATGCGGCGGGGTCTCGTAGGTCGCGGTGATCTGCCTGTCGCTGCCTGCCAGCGCGGCCTCGACGTCGCCGTGATGGCTCTCGGCGGGAAAGCCCATCCCGACCACCGGCGGCACATAGGCCACACTGGCATCGAGACCGATGCGGGCCGGCTCGGCTTCGTAGCGCGGCGCCAGCAGGGCCGCGCCTTCGGTGGCAGCTTCCAGCGATTCCGCGATCACCACGGCGATCGGCTGGTTGGCGTAGCGCACGTGGTCGTTCTGCAGCGCCTCGAAGCGGAACGCGAACGGATTGGGCTTGCCATCGGGATCGGCATGCAGCGGCGGCCGGTTGGCGGAGGTCATCACCTCGACCACGCCGGGATGCGCCTTGGCCGCTGCGACGTCGAGCGCGGCAACGCGGCCACGCGCGATGCTGGAGACCGCCAGCACCGCATAGAGCAGGCCGGGCGGATTGTTGTCGGCGGCGTAGCGCGCCACGCCGGTGACCTTGGCGCGGCCATCGACGCGCGACAGCGGCTGGCCGATGTTGGAGCCGTGGCGGAGATGGGCGGGGTCGCGGGTCGGATTGAGCTCAGGCGTCATGGAGTGCTCCTGGAACGGCGGAGAAGGGAGAGGCCGGCAGCGCCGGCACGCGCGACGGCGTGCCCTGGGTCGCGGCGGCCAGCGCGCGCACGATCAGGCTGCGCGCGAGCGGGATCTTGTGGGCGTTGTTGCCGGACGGCTTTGCATCGCGCAGCGCGGTCTCGGCAGCCCGCTGGAATGTGTGCGGAGCGGCCGGTTGTCCCGCGAGCATCGCTTCGGCCTGGTGGGCACGCCACGGCTTGGCGGCGACGCCGCCGAGCGCCAGGCGCGCGTGCTTGATCGCGCCGTTCTCGATGACGAGGGCGGCTGCGGCGGAGACGATGGCGAAGGCGTAGGAATTGCGCTCGCGTACCTTCAGATAGCGCGCGTGCCTTGCGAACGCGCGCGATGCCGCGGGCAGCCGGACCGCGACGATCATCTCGCCCGGCGCGAGCACGCTCTCGCGCTCGGGCGTGGTGCCGGGCAGGAGATGCAGCGCCTCCAGCGCGACCTCGCGCCGGCCGGAGCCGCCTTCGATCTCGACGATCGCATCGAGCGCCGCGAGCGGTACGCAGAAGTCCGAGGGGTTGGTGGCGATGCAGGCCTCGCTCCAGCCGAGCACGGCGTGCTGATTGGTGTCGCCGCCGCGCGCGTCGCAGCCCGCGCCCGGCATGCGTTTGTTGCAGGCCGAGTCGGGATCATAGAAATACGCGCAGCGTGTCCGCTGCAGCAGATTGCCGCCGACGGTAGCCGCATTGCGCAACTGCGCCGAGGCGCCCGACAGCAGCGCTTCGGCGACCGCCGGGAAGTCGCGCGCGAAGGCCGCGTCATGCGCGAGGTCCGCATTGCGCACCAGCGCGCCGATCCGGACATCGCCATTGCCCAGCGTCTCGATCCGCGTCAGCTCCTTGATCTGCGTGATGTCGACCAGCCGCGCCGGCCTGACGACATTGCCCTTCATCAGATCGAGCAGGTTGGTGCCCGAAGCGAGGTAGGCCGCGCCGGGCGCGCTGGCCGCTGCGACCGCGTCGGTGACCGTCGACGGCTTCACATAGTCGAACCGGTTCATGCCGCGCGCTCCTTCTCGTCGGTGAGCGTCGCCTGGGCGTCGAGCACCGCCTCGACGATGCCGACATAGGCGCTGCAGCGGCACAGATTGCCGCTCATGCCTTCACGCACGCGCTCCGGATCATTGCCGGCATGGCCTTCGTTGATGAGCCCGACCGCGCTCATGATCTGGCCGGGCGTGCAGAAGCCGCATTGCAGGGCATCATGGGCGATGAAGGCTTCCTGCACCGGGTGCAGCTGGTCGCCTTGAGCGAGTCCTTCGATGGTGGTGATCGCGGCACCGTCGAGGCTGACGGCCAGCGTCAGGCAGGAGTTGATGCGGCGGCCGTCGACCAGGACGGTGCAGGCGCCGCACTGGCCGCGGTCGCAGCCCTTCTTGGTGCCGGTGAGGTGGAGGCGCTCGCGCAGCAGGTCGAGCAGGGTGACCCTGGGGTCATCGAGCGCAAGGGTTCGCGGCTCACCGTTGACGGTGAGTCTGACAGTCCAATTCATGCGTTGTTCCGATCGAAGCGATGGCCTAATCGGATCGCAGCGGGCACAGCCTTACGGGCCGTGATCCGTCCAGATCCAGCGACCGCGGGACGACAGCTCAGGAAGGTTGGCTGTCCCGGGTGGCAGGTCTATTTATACGGAGGGTTCCTCCGTTTAGCAAGGGGACATGAACGGTCCGTCATCAAGAGCTGGTGAGATGGAGACGAAACCACAAGACCGCCATCGCAAGCCGCGCGCCGATGCCCAGCGCAACCGCGAGCGCGTGCTCGAGGCCGCCAAGGCGGTGTTCAGCGTCGGCGGCGCGGAAGCGAGCCTGGAGGCGGTGGCTCGCCAGGCCGGCGTCGGCATCGGCACGCTGTATCGTCATTTCCCCACCCGCGAGGATCTGTTCGAGGCGGTGTACCGCCGCGAGGTCGAGCAGCTCTCGGAGCTCGCCGAGGCGCTGAAGAGCGAGCCGTCGCCGGTCGAGGCGCTGCGCCGCTGGCTGCGCTCGACGGTGCAGTTCGTCGCCACCAAGAAGGGCATGATGGCCGCGCTCGCGATCGTCATGAACGCGAACTCCGAGCTCGCGGCCTATTCGCATGGCCATCTGACCCGCTCGATCGGCGCGCTGCTCGCCCGCGCCGTCGACGCCGGCGAGATCCGCGACGACATCAGCGCCGACGACGTCCTGCGCGCGCTGATCGGCATGTGCTACATGCACGACCAGTCCGGCTGGCAGCAGAGCGTGCTGCGGCTCCTGGATGTGTTCGTGGATGGGCTTCGGGTGGGGAAGGGAAGAGTCGGCGAAGCGTAGTTGACGATGTCTGCGCTCAGCGGGGCGGGAATAACAGCAACGTCAACAGGGTCAGGAAAGCGTCCTGGTTTTGGACGCGGGCGGCTTCGAAGTTCGTCAATGCAGCTCTCGCCATTCTGATGGCGAGTTGCGCGTCCAAGGTTTTGACGCGGATCATGGGATTGTAGTCGGCTTCATGTCGCTTCTCCTGTAGCTCCAGGACAGCGAATGCGAACGCTTGAAGGTTTGCTCCAAAGCCTCCAGAGGGCGCAAACGGCTGATATTTGGCGGAGAACTTCGACTTTTTGACCTCCTCGCAGAGCAATCGGAGGTCTCGATGATCCACGGCTCTATAGACGAGGGCGTATAAAGGAGTCCCTTGTTTCGTCTTGCCAACGAATTGATCTGCAGCGGCGATGAGCGTTGCATGAAACAATCCATAATAGGCAGCCGAAATTGCACGACGGATGTTCACCTGTCGCGGTGGCCCCGCCGCGGGCGGAACGATCAACTGCTCAGCCTGCTGGAACAGATGCTCCGGATTAAGTATCGCCAACGGCTTCGTTCTCCGCCTCGTATTCGATCAGCGGAAACCGGTCCTCGCCCGCAGCCTGGAGCTGTTCTTGGATCTGAACCAGCGTATCCAGTACTGCTTCTCCCGCGATATTGGTCCCTTGGATGGGACTCAATACGATGGTGATCCGCAGCGCATCACGGCCTTCGGAGTCCGCATAGGGCGCCGTCGTGACGTCTGTCACCGCGGCGGAGCTGCTCAGATTCGCAGTAGCGACCTCACGGGCGATCTTGGCGATTTTGGCGTTATCCAGCATTGTTGCAATATACGCTGCATTCCGGAGAGTTGCCACCGGCTAGCGTTCGGAGCCTCATATGATGGCTCGGTGGCCATCTTACCCCCGCAACCACTCCATCAGCGCCTGCGCCGTCTCCTCCGGCTGCTCGGGCTGCGGCAGGTGGCCGCAATTCTCCAGCACGACAAGCCAGCTGCCGTCGATGCCGTCCGCCATCTCCTTCGACAGGCTGTTCGGGATGGTATTGTCGGTGTCGCCGGTCAGCACCAGGGTCGGGCAGCGGATCGCGGTCAGTGTCGGCCGCGAGTCCGGACGCGACATGATGGCCGTCAGCTGCCGGATGAAGCCGATGACGCCGACCTCCTCGGCCATGTCGTGCACGAGCTGGCGCAGCCGCGGATCATCCTGGCGCGACGGATGGACGAAGCCTGAGAACAGCTCGTCGACCACGCTGTGGTAGTCGCCATCCTTTGCGCGGGTGATCATGGTGCGGCGGCGGGCGCTCGCCTCCGGCGTGTCGGGACGGGCCTGGGTGTTGATCAGCGCCAGCCGACCCACGCGTTCCGGCGCCTGGCGCATGATCTCGAGTGCGATGTAGCCGCCCATCGAATGTCCCGCGAGCGCGAAGCGCGGCGGCGCCTCGGCCAGGATGCGGCGCGCGATCGCGGCCATGCTGTCATCGCGGACGTGGTTGGCCACCATCACCGGTCCGAGCCGCCACAGCGCCGGGATCACCGGCGCATAGATGCGGGGCGACGAGATCAGGCCAGGCACCAGCACGAGCGGCAGCGCATCAGTCATGGGACTTCCCCCGGAAACGGCATTCACCTGCAGGTCCGGGTGTCTCCCGCCCGGCATGCCATTTACGCGCGAGAAGCGGCCGATGTCCAACGAGGTGCTGCGGCTCGCGCCCGCCGCCCCCAGGGCGACGACCTCGTGCCCAGCCTTGTCGTGGCACATCCTGCAACTTCTTCGCCGCAGCGGGTGGCCGGTCGGATGATCGCGGTGAACGGGTCGCACGCGATGCTGCTTGGGCCGCGGCGCCTTGGCTTTCGCGATTGCGGCGTCATTCGCGGCAATCTGGTGGCGTCGTCCGCAATTCGCGCGCGAGGAAGGGGTCCAACTACTTCCGCTCCGGATCATGCCACCATCGCATGCAGCGCGATGATACCTGGATGGATCATCAATCGTGGCAAACAGGGTCGGGCGTCACGATAATATCACGTAATGGGCGTGGGGCCAGGCGTTGGAAGACCTGCGACCACAACGATTAGTTCGGGTGGCCGGTAACTTCACGTGGCCGGCGATGGCCAGCTCTTTCGTACTGCTGCGGCGATGAGTTGGTAGCACCGCGCTGTCGGTGATGACATTGGAACGATTGTCGCGCTTGACTGGTGTCCTGTCCGCGCGAAGTCCGGCTTTCTCACGAGAGCGGCGATCGCGCCGATGTCCGCGATGCAGCGAGGGGCGGGACGACGTGCTCGCTCAGCGGTGCGAAGATGCTTCTCGGCGATGTCGCTGCCGGATGGCGCAGCGGGGCTCGTGGCCGCGGGTTCGATGCGAAGCTTGCGGTGGCGTGACCTGATGCGCGAGCGAGCGAGAGCCGGCGCGCCAGCACGGCAGCGGCCGAGGCCTCTCCCCGACAATCAGACGAGCAGTGGCTGCGCCGTGGCTGCGAGCTTCTTCAGGAGCGGCAGGAAGCGCTCCTTCATCTCGTCGACGCCGATGCGATCGACGTGGCCGCCGATGTTGGCGGCGGCGATGATGCCGCCGTCATAGCGGCGAATCGGCACTGAAATCGAGCGGAAACCCTCCTCCGCCTCGCCGTCGACGAGCGAATAGCCGTCGTCCCGGACGGCGGTGATCGACGCGATCAACGCGTCCTTGTCGGTGATCGTCTGCGGCGTCATCTCGGTCAGCGTCATGCGCTCGACGGCCTGGCCTAACTGATCGTCCGGCATCCGGCTCAGCAACACGCGGCCGACCGACGTGCAGAACGCGGGCAGGCGATATCCGATCTCCAGGCCGGTGGAGAACATGCGCGCCGGCGTCGCGCGCGCGATGAACACCACCTGGTCGCCGTCGAGGACGGCGAGAGAGCAGACCTCGCGGGCCTCGCCGGCCGTGCTGTCCATCAACGGCTGCATCACGCTGTTGATCTGGTTGGAGGCGAGATAGCTCGAGGCCAGCAGCAGCACGCGCGGCGTCAGCGAGAACAGCCGGTCGTCGCCATGGACGAAGCCGGAGGCTTTCAGGGTCAGCAGAATCCGTCGCACCGTGGCGCGGGCGAGGCCGGTGAGTTCCGCGGCCTTGCTCAGCGTCATCGGCCGGCCCTCGCGGCTGAAGGCTTGTATCACCCGCAGGCCGCGATCGAGCGCTTCCACGAACTCGGGACCGTCGCCTCGAGCCTGCTTCTTCTCCTCATCAGTGCGCTTCAGTTTCGGCATCGGCCTGACATGATCCGCTGTTGTTGTTTTCGGCCGCAGTGAAGCTGCAGTCCGTCGGCCCCTCGGCTTCGGTTGTAGCTTTTTCACTTGCGCTTCTCCCCACTTAAAGCGAATCTAATCTGGGCGAACATGTGTTCGTCTAGCGAACATTATTAGATGATCGCGTGACGCTCAACGCCCGACTTGCGACGGAACAGGAGAGACGGCCATCATGATGAGCCAGGAGCAGAACGACCTGATCACGCGCGTCGGACCCGGCGCGCCCGCCGGTAAACTCATGAGGATGTACTGGCAGCCGGCCGCGCTGGTCGATGAGCTCGCGGGCGAGCGCCCGGTGCGCGCGGTGAAGCTGCTTGGTCAGGACTTCGTGCTCTTCAAGGATGCGCAGGGGCGCTACGGACTACTTGATCGCGATTGTCCGCATCGCGGCGCTGATCTCGCCTTCGGACGGCTGGAGAACGGCGGGTTGCGTTGCGCCTTCCATGGCTGGCTGTTCGACGCCGACGGCAACTGTCTGGAGACGCCGGCCGAACCGGCCGGCTCGCCGCTGTGCAAGAACGTCAAGCAGCGCGCCTATCCCGTGGTCGAGAAGGGCGGCATCCTCTGGGCCTGGCTCGGCGATGGTGCAGCCCCGGCGTTCCCGGATATCGACTGCTTCACCGCGCCCGATGCCTACACTTTTGCCTTCAAGGGTCTGATCGAGTGCAACTGGCTGCAGGCGCTGGAGGTCGGCATCGACCCCGCGCATGCCTCGTTCCTGCATCGCTTCTTCGAGGACGAGGATACGTCGACGGCCTATGGCAAGCAGTTCCGCGGCGCCTCCGCCGACAGCGAGCTGCCGATGACCAAGGTGCTGCGCGAATACGATCGTCCGATCATCAATGTCGAGCGTACCGAATACGGCCTGCGCATCATCGCGCTGCGTGAGATCGATGCAGAACGCACCCACGTGCGCGTCACCAATCAGCTGTTCCCGCATGCCTTCGTGATTCCGATGAGCACGGAGATGACGATCACGCAGTGGCACGTGCCGGTCGATGACGAGAGCTGCTATTGGTACGCGATCTTCACCAGCTATGGCGCGCCGGTCGACCGGGCGAAGATGCGGGCGCAGCGGCTCGAGCTCTATGAGCTGCCCGACTATCGCTCGCGCAAGAACAAGAGCAACGATTACGGCTTCGATCCACGGGAGCAGGCGACCGCGACCTACACCGGCATGGGCAACGACATCAACGTGCACGACCAGTGGGCGGTGGAGTCGATGGGCCGGATCCAGGACCGCACCCGCGAGCATCTGGGCCAATCCGACAAGGCGATCATCCAATATCGCCGGCTGCTGCGCGAGCAGATCGAGAAGGTCGCGAGCGGCGAGCCGCCGATGCTGTTCCTCGATGCCGCTGAGGCCCGCAGCGTGCAGGGCCCGGCGACGATGGACGGCATCGGTCCGACGCGCGGCTGGGAGACCTACTGGATGGAAGTCGACGTTCGCCGCCGCCGCAACGCCCCTGGGCCCCGCCGGTACCCGCGGATATCGTGCGGCTGGCCCCGCATCTGAGCGCGGCGGAGTAGCTACTTTGGTCCGAACTGCCGTAGGGTGGGCAAAGCTGGCGGAACGGCGCAGCGTGCCGTCCGTGCCCACCATTCACGCGCACCGTCGCGGCGGTGGGCGCGTCGCGTTCGCAGCGTCCACTGGCGCAAGAGCGGAGGCAGCGCCGCGAACGCGCCTTTGCCCGCCCTACGATTCGAGGAGCCATCGTTGAGTTTCGTCGACAAGCATCAGTTGTGGACCGCCGAGCAGGCCGAGGCCGCAGTGCGCATGCGCCGCATCGCCGAGGAGCACGGCCTCACCACCATCCGCTTCTCGTTTCCGGACCAGCACGGCATCCTGCGCGGCAAGACGCTCACTGTCGACGCTGCTCTGTCCTCGCTCGAGGACGGCTGCTCGATCACGACGACTCTGCTCGCCAAGGACACCTCGCACCGCACCGTGTTTCCGGTGTTCACCGCCGGCGGTGGCTTCGGCATGGCCGAGATGCAGGGCGGCAGCGATGCGCTGATGGTCGCCGATCCGACCACGTTCCGCGTCCTGCCCTGGGCGTCCGGCACCGGCTGGGTGCTCTGTGATCTGTACTTCGCCAACGGTGCGCCGGTCCCGTTCGCCACGCGCAATCTCTACCGGTCGGCATTGGCGACGCTCGAACAGCGTGGCTATCGGTTCATGGCCGGCCTCGAGGTCGAGTGCCACATCTTCAAGGTCGAGGATCCCAGGCTCGCGCCCGGGGATGCCGGCACGCCCGGCCAGCCCGGCGTGCCGCCGACGGTCAGCCTGCTGACCCAGGGCTATCAATATCTCACCGAGCAGCGCTTCGATCAGATGGAGCCGGCGCTCGAGATCATCAGGGCGAACCTCGTCGCGCTGGGCCTGCCGTTGCGCTCGATCGAGCTCGAATACGGGCCGAGCCAGTGCGAATTCGTGCTGCAGCCGGGCATCGGGCTGGCGCCTGCAGATACGATGGTGCTGTTCCGCAGCGCCGTGAAGCAGATCTGCCAGCGCCACGGCTATCACGCGACCTTCATGTGCCGGCCGCGCATTCCCAACGTGATGTCGTCGGGGTGGCATCTGCACCAGTCGCTGGTGGCGCGCGACGGCAGCAACGCCTTCATGACCGAGGACGCCGAAGGTCTGTCCGCGCTCGGCCGCCACTACATGGCGGGCCTGCTCGCGCATGCGCGCGCCTCCGCGCTGTTCTCGACGCCGACGATCAACGGCTACCGGCGCTACCGGGCCTATTCGCTGGCGCCGGACCGCGCCATCTGGGGCCGCGACAACCGCGGCGTCATGATCCGCGTGCTCGGCGGCCCCTCCGACCGCGCCACCCGCCTGGAGAACCGCATCGGCGAGCCCGCGGCCAATCCCTATCTCTACATGGCCTCGCAGATATCAGCCGGCCTCGACGGCATCGACCGCAAGCTCGATCCGGGACCGTCGGCCGATGTGCCCTATGAGACCAAGGCGAGCCTGCTGCCGAAATCGCTGCGTGAGGCGGTGGATGCGCTGAAGGACGACGCGTTCTTCCGCCAGGCGTTCGGTTCGACCTTCATCGACTACTACACCTTCATCAAGAACGCCGAGCTCGAGCGC
Organism: Bradyrhizobium oligotrophicum; assembly: GCA_050641875.1. Lineage (GTDB taxonomy): Bacteria > Pseudomonadota > Alphaproteobacteria > Rhizobiales > Xanthobacteraceae > Bradyrhizobium > Bradyrhizobium oligotrophicum_B. Next base: position 1,533,663 of record CP192619.1, on the reverse strand, counting down.
TTCCAGGCGGAGGTCTCCGACTGGGAGCAGCGCGAATATTTCGAGATGTTCTGACGACGCATCGCCTCACACGCCGCGCGCCAGCCCGCCGTCGACGCGGATGTTCTGCCCGGTGACGTAGGCCGCGGCCCCTCGGCAGGCGCGCTACATCCGCGTCGAGCGCGCAATGTGCCGGCGATGACGCGGCACGGGTATTTCCGTATCCGCCGGATTCGTTCCCGCGCCGCCTCGTCGCATTTTCGTGAGTCCTGTGTCCGCTGTCCTGCGAGCAAGCATGCCTGCGGGAACCCGATCCTATCCAGCGGCATATCGAAGGAGGCGTTGCACAACTCACGCCGGTGCCGGCGCGACCCTGCATGTCATGGCGATGGAAGGCGGAGCAAGGAAGCATGTTGGAACACAGGCCGCAGCGTGATCGCGCGATTGTCGACAGCGGCGACGCATCCGATCTGTCCTCGGAGCGGCACGACATCTTCTTCGCGGCCGTCGAGACCACGCGGATGCCCATGATCGTCACCGATCCGCGCCAGCCCGATAATCCGATCCTGTTCGCCAACCGGGCGTTCCTGGAAATGACCGGCTACGCGCTGTCCGAGATCGTCGGCGCCAATTGCCGTTTTCTGCAGGGGCCGGACACCGACCGCGACACCATCGCAGCGATCCGTACCGCGATCGCTAACCGCCAGGACATCGCGGTGGAGATCCTCAATTATCGCAAAAACGGAGCTGCGTTCTGGAATGCGCTGTTCATCAGCCCGGTCTACAATCGCGACGGCGAGCTGGTCTATTATTTCGGCTCGCAGCTCGACGTATCGCGCCGCCGCGACGCCGAGAGCGCGCTGGTGCAGTCACAGAAGATGGAGGCGATCGGCCAGCTCACCGGCGGCATCGCGCACGACTTCAACAACATTCTCCAGGTCATCATCGGCTACACCGAGACGCTGCAGGGCGCCGTCAGCGAGCTTGCCCCGCGGCACCGCCGCGCCGTCGAAAACATCCGCACGGCGGCCAACCGAGCGGCAACCCTGACGCAGCAATTGCTGTCGTTCGCACGCAAGCAGCGGCTCGACAGCCGGCCGATCAACCTCAACAACATGATCGAGACCATGGTGCAAATGGCGCGCCACACGCTCGGCGACAGCGTGCGCATCGTCGTCAAGGCGCAGCCCGGCTTGTGGAACAGCCGTGTCGACCAGACCCAGGCGGAGGTCGCGCTGCTCAATCTGTTCGTCAACGCGCGCGATGCGATGCCGCACGGCGGCACGCTGACCATCCGCACCGAGAACAAGGAGATCGCGGAGGAGGACATCGTGCAGTTCGGCGTGCCCAAGGGCGGGCGTTATGTCGCGCTCAAGGTGTCGGACGATGGCGTCGGCATTCCGCACCATATTCTCGCGCGGGTCGCCGAGCCGTTCTTCACCACCAAGGAGGAGGGCAAGGGCACCGGGCTCGGCCTTGCCATGGTCTACGGCTTCACCCGCCAGTCCGGCGGCAGCACGTATATCTACAGCGAGGTCGGGCAGGGCACGACCGTGCAGCTCCTGTTTCCGGCGACCGAGCAGGCGATCGCGCCGCCCTCGGTGCGGCCGCAGATGGCGATGGACCGCGCCGGCAGCGAACGCATCCTGATCGTCGAGGACCGCCACGAGGTAGCCGAGCTCGCGCGCTCGATCCTGGAGGATTTCGGCTATCGCACCGAGGTCGCCGCCAATGCGCATGCCGCGCTCGAGCTGTTGGATTCGGAGGTCCGCTTCGATCTGCTGTTCACCGATCTCGTGATGCCCGGCGGCATGAACGGCACCGTGCTGGCGCGCGAGGCGCGGAAGCGCCAGCCGAAATTGAAGGTACTGCTGACGACCGGCTATTCCGATGCCGCGGTCGAGCGCGCCGACGCCAACATCGGCGAGTTCGAGATCATCAACAAGCCGTACCGCCGCACCGATCTGGTCCGCCGTGTCCGGCAATTGCTCGACGGCCCGACCGGCGTGACCTGATGCGACGCTTGACCAGACGACTCCTCGCATCGAAAGTCGGGCTGGAGAGTGGAGATCCAACCATGCGTCACGTCACGGTGCAGACACCGGCCGATGCGCCAGCCTCTCAGCCCCGCGGTGAGCCGCGCGAACTGGGCGTGGTCGCGGCCGGCGTCTATGCCGATGGCCATCGCATTGCCGATATCGCCATCGAAGAGGCGGGCGCCTGGAGCAAGCGACCGGGTCATGTGGTGTGGATCGGACTGCACGAGCCCGATGCGGCGCTCTTGCAGCGCGTGGCGGATCAGTTCGGCCTGCACGAGCTCGCGATCGAGGATGCGTCGAAGGCGCATCAGCAGCCCAAGGTCGAGCGCTATGGCGATGCGCTGTTCGTCGTTGCGCGCACCGCGCAGCTCGTCAAGGAGCACATCGTGTTCGGCGAGACTCACATCTTCGTCGGCCCCGGCTTCGTGGTCTCGGTGCGCCACGGCGCCTCGACCTCCTATGGCGCGGTGCGCGAGCGCTGCGAGAGCTGTCCGGGCTCGCTTGCCAAGGGCGAGGACTACATCCTCTATGCGATCCTCGACTTCATCGTCGACAACTACCGGCCGGTGACCGAGAGCATCATGGCGGAGGTGGAGATGCTGGAGGAGGTGGTGCTGCAGCGGCCGCTCGCGCGCCACGAGGTCGACCTTCTGTATCGCCTGCGGCGCGACCTGCTGCGGCTGCGCCGCGCCGTCGGGCCCGTGGTCGACGTCTGCAAGCGGCTCGAGCATGTCGACAACGTCGCGATCGATGCCGAGATGGCGCCGTTGTTTCGCGACGTGCTCGACCACGCCAAGCGCGCCGAGGAGGATGCGGATTCCCTTCGCGAGATCCTCGCCTTCGTGTTCGAGGCCAGCATGATGGCCGGCCAGGCGCAACAGACCGACATCGCGCGGCGGCTGGCCGCCTGGGCGGCCATCCTCGCGGTGCCGACGGCCGTCGCCGGCATCTACGGCATGAATTTCGAGCACATGCCGGAGCTGAAATGGCAATACGGCTACTACGCCGTGCTGGGCTTCATCGCCACCGTGTGTAGCGTGCTGTATTGGCAGTTCCGCCGGCGCGGATGGCTGTGAGAGGCGGGCCGTCGGTCCCTCCTCGCGCAGCAGGTCCAGCCACGCCCAGCGGTCACGCCGCGGCGGATCGCCCCTGATGCGCGGACCACCACGCGGCGATCGCGTCCGTCAGTTCGTCCCAGATCGCGGTCGGCAGGTCGGGCACGGCGACGCGTACGCTGTAGCGATCCGTGGTGGCGTCGTGAAACCATTCCGTTGCAGCGAAATCGAAGCCGAAGCTGCCGGCGTGGCGGATCGGCAGCCCGGCGCGCCGGAGATCATCACTCATGGCGGTCGCGGCTTGCCGCGCGGTGGCCTCGTCGAGCGGCGCGCGGCCTGCCAGCGTGATGTAGAGGCCGTGCGCGAAGTCGAGCTCCGCGGTCAGGCCGCGCAGCGTGGTCGCGAATTGACGCCGCGCGCGCCGGCTGTTGCGCAGGATGGCGGCGATGCGCCGCGCGGTCAGCTCGCGATAGGCGGGCAGGCCGACGTAAGGTGGGAAATGCGCCGGCAGCGCCGCGCCGCCGAGCAGCCTGACGGCGTTGCGCGTCTCGTCCGGCAGCGACTGAAGCACAACACGGCCCGCGGAACCGGCCTTGCTCCAATCGATGAAAGCGACCGAGCCGAGCCGGCCGTACTCGGCGCCGAGCGAATCGAGCTTGGTGTGGCTGCGCACCATCACGACCGGTACGTCCCAGCGCCGTGCCCAGGCCAGCACGCGGCGAATGCGGCCAGAGCCGCTGGCAAAGCAGGTGGTATCGAAGATCAGGAGATCGATCGCCGGGCGGTCGCAACTCAGCACGGCTTCGAAGCGCGGCGCGGTCGCGCTGGAATCGATGAGCAGCAGTCGCGGCGCGGGCGAGCGTTGCGCCAGCGCGGCGGCAAGGCCGCGGGTCAGCGTCACCGGGCGCAGATGCCGTGCATGCGCCGCGATCAGCTCCTGCGTCTCGCCATAGGAGCCCGGCAGCATCAGCAGGTCCGCCGTGCCGACAGCGGGCCGCGTCGCCAGCAGCAATGCCGCGATCGCCGCCATGCCGGAGATGGTGTAGATGGTGTCATGACGGCTCTCGCCCGCCGCATAGAAGGACGGCCCGCGCACGTCGAGATCGGCGCGCTGATAGTCGTAGCTGAAGGCGAACGGGCCGGCGCGATGATCGTCCGCATCCGCCCAGGCCGTCTCGGTCGCGGTCCAGTCACCGAGTGCGTGCTCGGCCTTCAGCGCGGCCGTGAGCTGAAACTTGCGCCGGATGACCTCCATCACGGAGCGCGGCGCCGGCAGCGCATGCGGTCTCCGCAGGCAGCAATTCAGGAGCTGCAGCTCCTGATGCTTGCGGGCGAGATAGGCTTCGGTCGTCTCCATCGGGCTCTTCATGGGTGATGCTGGCGGCCGGGATGCAACGCGCCGGGATCGCGATGGGTCCAACGGAGTGCGGCAACGCGGCGCGGTTTGCTGTAGTCTGACCGGACACGGAGGAAATGATGGGCAGGGAACTCGAAGGCAAGGTGGCGGCGGTCACCGGCGCGGCGTCGGGCATCGGCCTGGCCAGCAGCGCGGCGATGCTGGCGGCCGGCGCGCGCGTCGTCATGATCGATCGCGACGCCGCGGCGCTGGCGAGCCTGCGCGAGCGGCACGGCGAGGCCGTGATCCCCGTGGTCATCGACCTGCTCGACCCCACGGATTGCGCCACCCTGCTGCCGCGCGTCCTCGATGCGGCCGGCAGGCTCGACATCCTCCACGCCAATGCCGGCAGCTATCTCGGCGGCGATCTCGTCGACGCCAGGACCGACGCGATCGACCGCATGCTGAACCTCAACGTCAACGTCGTGATGAAGAATGTGCGCGACGTTCTCCCGCACATGATCGCACGCGGGTCCGGCGACATCATCGTCACCAGCTCGCTCGCGGCGCATTACCCGACGCCGTGGGAGCCGGTCTATGCGTCGTCGAAATGGGCGATCGACTGCTTCGTGCAGACGGTGCGCCGCCAGGTGTTCAAGCACGGCATCCGTGTCGGCGCGATCTCACCCGGCCCGGTGGTCACCGCGCTGATCGCCGACTGGCCGGCCGAGAAGCTGAAGGAGGCGCGTGAGTCCGGCAGCCTGCTGGAGCCGTCCGAAGTCGCCGACGTCGTGATGTTCATGCTGACCCGTCCGCGTGGCATGACCATCCGGGACGTCGTGATGCTGCCGACGAATTTCGATCTGTAGGGACATCCAAAATTCTCATGAGCTGGAATCAGCCCCAAGTCATCGCCGCGCGTCAGGACATTCTTCAAGCGGCGCGGGATGTCCTGTCCGGTGCCGTGTCTCCGATCGAGGGCGCGCGCACCATCGCAAGGCTCCGCTTCACCGCGCGGCTCGAGACCGATGTCGACATTCTTCCCCTGGTTGGAATCGACTCCGAAACGGACACGCGGCCGCGACCGCGAGCACTGGCAGGCGCAAGCGCTGGTCGACCTGCAGGAGGCGATCGACGACGCGCAGCGCTGGGCGCGCGACGTTGCAGGCAGCCATTGCCAAAACCTTCTGGCGCGCGCGGACAGTCTGCTGCGATGGCCGGAGTGACGGTCCTTCCAGGGCTGCCGCCTGCATACCCTCTGCCGATGTCGACGATCCCGTGGAACTACGGTGGTCGAATTAAGCGCAACCTTAATCATAAGGAACCTAGCGTGAGCCCGCGCAATCCGGGGGCAGTAATGAAGATCGGCCGACTTTTGCAATTTCCATGCTGTCGGTGACGGCTTTGGCCGTCCTCCCTGCTGCTCAAGTCGTGATCGAGCAGATCAGGGCTGTCAGCGACAAGGCCGAGGCGATCAAGACGGTCGAGGCGTTCGGCGCCGTGCTGCTCTACGCGCAGGACGTTGTCGGCCATCGCGCCCCTACATCACGCCGATATTCCAGGATAATCCCGCAACGCCCGCGCAGCTCGAAGGCGTGCGCAAGATCCGGCAGTCGTCCGAGGCGTCCTTCGCCAGGGCGCGCGCGCAGCTGGCGAACGTCTCCAACAGCGAGGCGATCACACGCAGCCTGGACCAGGCCTCGTCCAAGCTGAACGAGATCCTCGCCAAGGTGGACCCCGCGCTGACCGCGCCGTTGAGCGCGCGCGATCCGGCCGTCATCAAGAGCTTTCTCCCCGGCGTCACCCAGGTCGCGCTGGCGATCGAGCCGATCCTGAACCAGCTGCAGAACCGCATCGCCAATGCCGACGCGTCGCTGACGACGCTGCTCGACGTCGCCCGCACCGCGCAGGACCTGCGCGTGACCGCCGGCGGCCGGGCAGCCGCGCTGTCGCCGGCGCTCAGCGCCCGCCGCGCCGTCACTCCGGCCGAGAAGGCGGCGATGGACCGTGCCCAGGGCCGCACCGAAGCCGACCGCGAGCGCCTGGATGCCGGCATCGACCAGCTCGGCAATCCGGAGCGGCTGCTCACGGCGTTCAAGGAGGCCCGTGACGCCTATTTCGGGCGCGCCGTTCCGATCGTCGACAAGGACATCGCAGCCGGGCTCGGCGATCTCAACTACGCACTCACCGCCGACAGCTTGGCCGAGGCGGTCGTCCCGGCCGTCCAGAAGTTCTTCGTCGTGCGCGACGCCGCGATCGCCGAGGCCCGCGAACGCGCCGTCGCAGCGCGCGATGCAGCCTATCTGATGCTCGCGCTGGCGACGGCGGTGGTCGCGGCGCTCGCCGGCATTCTCGTGTTCGTCACTATGCTGCTGCGCCGCCGCGTGATCAACCCGATCGTGAACCTGACCGGCCTGATCGGCGAGATGGCGGCCGGCCATGACGACGTAGCGATCCCGACGATCAATCGCGACGACGAGATCGCCGCGATGACCGGCTCGCTGCAGACCTTCAAGGAGGCGCTGCTGGAGAAGAAGCGCGCCGAGCAGGCAGCCGCAGCCGACGCGCAGGCCAAGATCGAGCGCGGCCAGCGCGTCGAGCGTTTCACGCGCGAGTTCGAGATGGCGATCGGCGAGGTCGTCGGCATCGTGTCATCAGCGTCGGCCGATCTGGAGCGTTCGGCCTCGTCGTTGACGACGACCGCCGGCCGCTCGCTGGAGCTCGCCACCGTCGTCACCTCGGCGTCCGAGGAGGCCTCGACCAACGTGCATTCGGTCGCCGCCGCTGCCGAGGAGATGAGCTCATCGGTCAACGAGATCAGCCGGCAGGTGCAGGACTCCGCGCGCATCGCCAACGAGGCGCTGGCGCAGGCGCGCAAGACCAACGACAACGTCGCGGAGCTCGCCAAGGCCGCGGCGCGGATCGGCGACGTCGTCGAGCTGATCAATGCGATCGCCGGCCAGACCAACCTGCTCGCGCTCAATGCCACCATCGAGGCCGCCCGCGCCGGCGAGGCCGGACGCGGCTTCGCGGTGGTCGCCTCGGAGGTGAAGGCGCTGGCCGAGCAGACCGCCAAGGCCACCGGCGAGATCGGCCAGCAGATCGGCGGCATCCAGGCGGCGACCCAGGAGTCGGTCGGGTCGATCAAGGAGATCGGCGAGACCATCGCCCGTATGTCGGAGATCGCCTCGGCGATCGCCTCCGCCGTCGAGGAGCAGAGCTCGGCGACGCGCGAGATCTCCCGCAACGTCCAGCAGGCGGCGCATGGCACCCAGCAGGTGTCGGCGAACATCGCCAGCGTCCGGCATGGCGCCGACGAGACCGGCTCGGCCTCGTCGCAGGTGCTGTCCGCCGCGAAGTCGCTGTCCGGCCAGAGCAGCCGCCTCCGCGACGAGGTCAGCCGCTTCCTGGACTCGGTGCGGGCGGCGTGAGGAAGCGCCGGCTGCGGCCTCGGTGAGGCGTGGCGCTCATGGCCTGCCGATGCGCGTAGCCCGCATGAGCGCAAGCGACATGCCGAGCGCCTCCGCAGGTGTCGCGAACGCACAACCCGGGTTGGCGACCTTTGCACGGTCCACGGTCGAGCGTGAGAGTCAGGACGCCAGCGCGCGCATCAGCCGCGCCGACGTCGGCCGCAGCGCGATCGCGATGTCGGAAAGGCAGTCTCGCGGCTCCCCGGCTCTGGATGAGATCCAGCAATTCGCCGGACGCACAGCGCACCAGCGTCTCGTGTCGCTAATTAGGAGAACTGCTAAGTCCGGCAGGAGGTGGTCGACCAGGGACATTTAGCCCGGCGTCCCGGTCTCTCGGATCCCGTCTGCTTGCATCGCGCGATCATCCCTGTCGTCACGCCACGGCTCTCTTTCTCTTCGGCTTGGCCCGGCTCGGCTCTGCGACGAGTTGGATCCTCAGGGCGTCGATGACCCGCAGGACGGTCGTGAACTCCGGGTTGCTCGCTGACCGCACCTCCAACGGGTTTGGCGTCGCCGAAGTTTCCAGCGGCAAGCCACGCAATCCGGCGAACGATGTGCAAGCGAGCGCGCTGATCGCTCAGGGCGGCGAGCCAGTCGGTAAAGTCAGGCGTCTCGCGAACGTCGACGATCTGATGGCTGTAATCTATGGATTACAATCATGGAAGTGGAGATCAGGGCAACGAATCTCGGCGGCTGGCCGAACGGCTCATGTGTCGCGCTCGGCGGGTGTGGATGTCGTATACCTGCCGTGTTGAACGTGGGATGCGATGGCCGGTGTGCCGCCAAGGCGCGTCAGCGCGAGACGGCTGGTGACGCGATGGACAGCGAAATCGTGTAGTCGCGAACTCCCGATGTGTTGCGCGCAATTTCAAATGGCAGTCGGCGCAACTTCAAATATTCTCCTGTTCCATTGTTTCAATTTGGGATTGCGGTGCGGACGCGCATGGTGCTACCGTCGCTCAACCTGGGGCAACCCGTATTTTTTCCTACGATTGTCGGTCATTTAAAGTCGCGGCCATCCCGGCCGCCGCATTGAGGATAACGATGTCTGCACCATACGCAGCCGCATTGAATCGCTTCCTGAATGGTGTCGGTTGGCATCTCGTCCGGCGATCGACGCTCGATCAACTGACCTCCTCCGCCCGCAACGGGCACATGATCGAACCAGACACGACGCCGTTGCCGGCCCCTGCCGACGATGATGCTGCCTCGGATGATGCTGCCTCGGATGATGCCGCCTCGGGTGATCCCGCCTCGGATGATGCCGCCTTGGATGACCCCGCCTTGCGCGCCAACGCAGGCGCGCATGATTTTCGCAAGATCGCGCTGGCCGGTGAGCAGATGGAGCAGGTCCCCGTCTCATATTTGCAGAACCTGCAGCGCGAGAGCTTGGCGCTTCGTGACATGTCCGCCGAACTGATCAAGCTGAGGCTTCAGCTCGCCGGCGCGAACGACGAAGCAGGCTCCGGCGTCCCAACCAAGGCCGAGGCCGGAAGTCACCGTCTATATACCCCCGTGTACGACTATTGGGGATTGAGGACAGATCCGTCGATCGTGCACAATCACGACTTCATGCAGGACCCGCGCTTCATCGCCGCCTACGAGCGCGGCGTCGTCGCCGAGGGCTACGATCCGCAATATTTCTGGCGGACACACGTCGCGCTGTGGTGTGCAAGTGTCGCGGCCGGCCTCGATGGCGATTTCGTTGAATGCGGTGTGTGTCGCGGGATGTTGAGCTCCTCGATCATGACCTATCTCGATTGGAATCGCATCAATCGGCGTTTTTTCCTGTTCGATACGTTCACCGGCATCGACGAGCGGATTATCTCCGACGAAGAGGTTGCCAGTGGCAACCTCGGCTTCTTCCGTGAAATGCACAAACAGGACATCTACGACGACGTTGTTCGCAGCTTCGCCGAGTTCAAGAACGTCGAGATCATCCGCGGAAGCGTCCCGTCCACTTTGTCGGCCGTCGATATCCGGTCGGTCGCCTACCTTTCCATCGACATGAACAACGTCACGCCCGAGATCGCCGCCATCAACCATTTCTGGGACAAACTGCAGCCCGGCGCCCCGGTTCTGCTCGATGACTATGGTTTCGTCAGATACGAAGCTCAAAAGCGGGCGTTTGACGCTTGGGCGGCACAGCGAGGAGTCGAGATCCTGGCCATTCCAACCGGACAAGGCCTGATTATCAAGCCTCCCACGAGGGCATAGATCGACATCTCATGAGCTGCCCAGGCGGTCGTACGTCAAACTACAATCCCGTCGAGTGCGTTGTGCCAGAGGTTGAGGTCGCCGCCTTCGGAGCGCGCGGTAACTAAGGCGGGTAGGTGGCTCTCTCTGATGGCGTACGAAGGCGCTTCAAAAGTATTGACGCCAATTGCTTGGGCTTCCCAATCGATGCTGAGGTCAAGCCCGCTGATGTGCTCGGCGCATCGCGGGTGACAGGGGCAACAAAGCCCGGTCCCCAGGGAGAGCGCGTATAAGTGGTAAAGCCATTGCGCAGGGAGGGCCGGGTGTGTTCGGCCAGACCTGTGGTGACTGCCGCCTGCATTTTCTTTCTGCAGGCGGGCCACGGGCGCGGCCAGCGCCCGGCCTTCCCTGCGCCCTCGATTTCCGGAGAGGGCAGTGCTGCAGCAGAGCTTGGACGCAAATTGCGCCGCGAGGCCGATGACGCGCATCTGCGCGTGGCCTGTGGTCCCGAGGCGTTGCCGAAGCTCATGTTGGGGGAAGAATGCCCTGGTGCTGCCGGACAGGATTGAACTGTCGACCTCTCCCTTACCAAGGGAGTGCTCTACCACTGAGCTACGGCAGCGAAGGGACTGGCGGGGACCGGCCCGAAAGCCGCGACCGAACGCGGGCGGTTCTTGCCACAAGGTCCCCGCCTGCGCAAGCGCGGCTCGCCCGGTTTTCCGGGAAAGACGTCAGCGTGATGCATCGAAAGGGAGCGAAAGACCTCCGAATCGGAGCGAAATCGCCTGTTCGGGGCGGATTCTCACGGATTGCCGCTCGAGGTGCCCCAACTGGCGTAGCCGCGGCGGCAACTCCCCATCCGGGCAGGCGACGGTCGGCCGGACGGAACCTACGGTCTGCGTCGCCAACGCCTCTTGGCTTTCGCATCTGCGGCCCCAATTGTGCCTCTGGTATGGGGTGACCGGGGGAACGGGATGACGGATAAGACCGGGAAGGCGGCACCGAAGGGCGCTCGCGAGGAGCGGCTGAAGCAGGCGCTGCGCGAGAACCTGAAGCGCCGCAAGGCGCAGAGCCGCGAGCGCAGCCAAACGGCGACGGCCGAGGAGGGCGGTTTGGACGAGGCCCCGGTCGGCGGCCCGGACGATTCGAAGCGTTGAGCAGATTGCAGGGTGGCGTGATGGCAGCGGGTGAAGGGATGACGGCGGATGCGGCGGCACAACGGGCGGAGCTCGCGAAGACGCTGCCGCGCTTCGACCAGACTTTTCCGGAGCTGACGCCGCCGGAGATCGCGCGTCTGCGCGGCTTTGGCGAGATCCAGACCTATCGTGACGGCGAGCTGCTGTTCGAGACCGGCAAGCCCGGCCCCGGCATGTTCGTGATTCTCAGAGGCCATGTCGCGATCACCCAGCGTGACGGTCTCGGTCACGTCACGCCGGTGATCGACCAGGGGCCGGGGCAGTTTCTGGCCGAGATCGCCCAGCTCTCCGGCCGCGTCGCGCTGGTCGACGGCCATGCCGAGGGCGACGTAGAGGTCATCCTGATCTCGTCCCGAACGGTTGCGCGCGCTGTTGATCGCCGAGGCCGAGCTCGGTGAGCGCATCATGCGGGCGCTGATCCTGCGCCGGGTGAATCTCATTCCAGGGCGGCGCCGGCGGCCCGGTCATGATCGGGCCGCCGCAATCGGCCGCGATCGCGCGGCTGCAGAGCTTCCTCACCCGCAACGGTTTTCCGCACCATCTGCTCGATCCCGCTGTCGATCACGACGCGGCCGATCTGATCGCGCGCTATTCGCCGACGCCGGCCGAGCTGCCGCTGGTGGTGGTGTCCGACGGCAGCGTGCTGCGCAATCCCAGCGAGACCGAGCTGGCGCGTGCCGTCGGCATGATCGGCGGGCCGCGCGGCGAGAAGGTCTACGACGTCGCCGTCGTCGGCTGCGGGCCGGCGGGCCTGGCCACCGCCGTGTATGGCGCGTCGGAGGGGCTAACGGTGGCGGTGCTGGATCTGCGCGCGTTCGGCGGCCAGGCCGGCGCCAGTGCGCGCATCGAGAACTATTTCGGCTTCCCGACCGGCATCACCGGCCTTGCGCTGACCGCGCGCGCCTTCAACCAGGCGCAGAAGTTCGGCGCCGAGATCATGATCCCGGTGTCGGTCAATGCGCTCGACTGCGAGCGCAGGGCCGGCGCCTTCGTGCTGGCGCTCGAGGGCGGCGACGAGGTGCGGGCGCGATCGGTGGTGGTCGCGAGCGGCGCGCGCTATCGCCGGCCCGATCTCGCCCGGCTCAAGGAGTTCGAGGGCCGCGGCGTTTGGTACTGGGCCTCGCCGATCGAGGCGCGGCTATGCGCGGGACAGGAGGTTGCACTGGTCGGCGGCGGCAATTCCGCGGGGCAGGCCGCGGTGTTTCTGTCGGGTCACGTCAAGAAGGTACGGATGATCATCCGCGGCGGCGGGCTTGCCGCGTCGATGTCGCGCTATCTCATCGAGCGCATCGAGGCGACGCCGAACATCGAGCTGTTGTTCAACACCGAGGTCGTCGCGCTCGATGGCGGGGCCGACACGGGGCTCGAACGCATCACCTTGAAGAGCCGGCTGTCCGGCGAAGAGACGCCCGCCGACATCAGCAATCTCTTTCTGTTCGTCGGCGCTGATCCCGCCACCGGCTGGCTCGACGGCTGCGGCATCACGCTCGACCGTACCGGCTTCGTGGTCACCGGCGCGCAGTCGGAGCAGAATGCCGGGCGGATGGTGTCGCCGCTGGAGACCTCGGTGCCCGGTGTCTATGCGGTCGGCGACGTCCGCTCCGGCTCGGTCAAGCGCGTCGGCGGCGCCATCGGCGAGGGCGCCCAGGTCGTCGCCGCGCTGCACGGGTTTCTGGCCGATGCGCTGGTACCGCCGGTCTGATTCGCGCCGGCGGGCCGCACCGTCAGGGGATGAATTCCCCGGCGATGCGACCTGCCGTTGCGAACCCATCAAATCGCCGTAATGTCGGTCCTGTTGCGCCGACCTTAGCCCAATTTCCCGGCCAGCCCAGCAGGACCAGCATGGATCGCATTCGCATCGTCGGCGGCAACCCGCTTCACGGCACCATCCCGATTTCGGGCGCGAAGAACGCCGCGCTGCCGCTGATGATCGCGGGTCTTCTGACGCCGGAGACGCTGATCCTGGACAACGTCCCGCGGCTGGCCGACGTCGCGCAACTGCAGCGCATTCTCGGCAATCACGGCGTGGACATCATGGCGGTCGGCAAGCGTCCCGGCGATGGCCAGTACCAGGGGCAGACGCTGCAGATCTCGGCGGCCAATATCATCGATACCACGGCGCCCTATGAGCTGGTGTCGCGGATGCGCGCCAGCTTCTGGGTGATCGCACCGCTGCTCGCGCGCATGCACGAGGCGCGGGTATCGTTGCCCGGCGGCTGCGCCATTGGCACGCGGCCGGTCGATCTCCTGATCATGGCGCTTGAAAAGCTCGGCGCCAGCATCGACATCGACGCAGGCTATGTCGTCGCCAAGGCGCCGGGCGGCTTGCGCGGCGGGACGATCGATTTTCCCAAGGTCACGGTCGGCGGCACCCATGTCGCCGTCATGGCCGCGGCGCTCGCCAAGGGCACGACCGTCATCACCAACGCCGCCTGCGAGCCGGAAATCACGGATCTCGCCGACTGCCTCAACAAGATGGGCGCGCGCATCTCCGGCGCGGGGACGCCTCGCATCGAGATCGAAGGCGTCGCCTCGTTGCACGGCGCGCGGCATACCGTGCTGCCCGACCGCATCGAGGCCGGCACCTATGCGATCGCAACCGCCATGACCGGCGGCGACGTCCGCCTTGCCGGTGCGCGGCCGGAGCTGCTGCAATCGGCGCTCGACGTGCTGACCGAGGCGGGCGCCGAGATCTCGAGCGACGCCGAGGGCATCCGCATCGTCAGAAACGGCCACGGCATCCGCCCGGTGCAGGTGACGACCGCGCCGTTCCCCGGTTTTCCGACCGATCTGCAGGCCCAGCTGATGGCGCTGATGGTCTGCGCGCAAGGCGCCTCGGCGATCACCGAGACCATCTTCGAGAACCGTTTCATGCACGTGCAGGAACTCGCGCGGTTCGGCGCGCGTATCAGCCTCGACGGCGAGACCGCGCGGATCGAGGGCACCTCGCATTTGCGCGGCGCGCCCGTCATGGCGACCGATCTGCGTGCCTCGGTGTCGCTGGTCATCGCCGGGCTTGCTGCGGAAGGCGAAACCATGATCAATCGCGTCTACCATCTCGATCGCGGCTTCGAGCGGCTGGAGGACAAGTTGGAGGCCTGCGGCGCCACGATCGAGCGCATCCGCGAGTGAAGGCGCCGCCAAGAGGATGAGACCGTGACCGACCGGCTCAAACTGATCGCGCTCGATGCCGACGATCTCGCCGTCATCTCCGCCCATGTGCAGGACGCGCGGGTGCAGGCGGCTGATATCATCTGGCGCCAGGCCGAGAAGCGGCTGGTGATCGGCATGAACCGGCTCGACTGGGATCAGGCGCTGCATGGCGAGAGCGAGCCGCGCCGGCTGCTGGCCGCGCTGCGCTTCGACCGGGTGCTGGCCTGCAAGTCGCGCCGCATCGATCTCGCCGCGCCCGAGGCCGCACTGGAGCTGATCGGCATCGAATTCCATGCCGGCGCCGAGCCGCCCGCCGGCAGCGCGCTGCTGCTGTTTTCCCACGGCGGCGCATTGCGGCTCGATGTCGAATGTCTGGAATGCGAGCTGACCGATCTCGGCGAGGACGATCTCGGCACCAGCGATATCGATGGCGTCCCGCCGCTGACCGGGTAGGCGCCTGTTCAAAGGGTTGACGGCCCCGCGCCGCCGCGCCATTGAGCAGGAGGTCGGGGGCAGCCACCCCTTCGGAAAGTGCCAGAGATGCCCATTCGCCTGTCCCGCGCCAGCGCCGATTTCGACCTCGGTTTCGGCAGTTTCTCGCCGCCAAGCGCGAGACCTCCGCCGACGTCGAAGCCGCCGCCCGCGCCATCGTGGACGACGTCGCCAAGCGCGGCGACGCGGCGCTGCTTGAGGCGACGCGCAAGTTCGATCGGCTGGAGCTCGACGCATCGTCGTTGCGGGTGACGCCCGCCGAGATCGAGGCCGCGGTGAAGGCCTGCGACGCGTCCACCTTGGACGCCTTGAAGTTCGCCCGCGACCGTATCGAGGCCTTTCATCTCAAGCAGCTGCCGCAGGACCAGCGCTTCACCGACGCAGCCGGCGTCGAGCTCGGTTGGCGCTGGAGCGCGATCGAATCGGCCGGTCTTTATGTCCCCGGAGGCACCGCGGCCTATCCGTCCTCGGTGCTGATGAACGCCATTCCCGCCAAGGTCGCCGGCGTCGCGCGCCTCGTGATGGTGGTGCCGGCGCCGGACGGCAAACTCAATCCGCTGGTGCTGGCCGCCGCGCATCTCGGCGGCGTCTCCGAGATCTACCGCGTCGGCGGCGCTCAGGCCGTGGCCGCGCTGGCGCATGGCACCGCGACCATCGCCCCCGTCGTCAAGATCGTCGGCCCCGGCAATGCCTATGTCGCCGCCGCCAAGCGGCTGGTGTTCGGCAAGGTCGGCATCGACATGATCGCCGGCCCCTCCGAGGTGCTGGTGATCGCCGACGACAGCGGCAATGCCGACTGGATCGCGGCCGACCTGCTCGCCCAGGCCGAGCACGATGCCAGCGCGCAGTCGATCCTGATCACCGACAGCCGCCGCCTCGCCGATGACGTCGCCCGCGCCGTCGAGGGCCAGCTCAAGACGCTGCCGCGCGCGTCGATTGCCGGTGCGTCCTGGGCCGAGTTCGGCGCCATCATCGAGGTCGATCATCTCGACCAGGCCGTGCCGCTGGCCGACGCGATCGCCGCCGAGCATCTGGAGATCATGACCGCCGATCCCGACGCGTTCGCGGCCAAAGTCCGCAATGCCGGCGCCATCTTCCTCGGCGCGCACACGCCGGAGGCGATCGGCGACTATGTCGGCGGCTCCAATCACGTGCTGCCGACCGCGCGCTCGGCGCGGTTCTCCTCGGGCCTTGGCGTGCTCGATTTCATGAAGCGCACGTCGCTGTTGAAATGCGGCCCCGAGCAGTTGCGCGCGCTGGGGCCAGCGGCGATGACTCTGGGCAAGGCCGAGGGGCTCGACGCTCATTCACGCTCCGTGGGACTACGCCTCAACCTGCCATGACCCAGCACCCGCCAGGCGACGACCGGACCAATCGCATCGTGGCGGTGACGCTCGACGAGGAGTCGATCGGCCGCTCCGGTCCGGACATCGAGCACGAGCGGGCGATCGCGATCTACGACCTCGTCGAGGAGAACCTGTTCGCGCCCGAGGGCGCCGACGGCCAGGGTCCGTTCACCTTGCATCTCGGCATCACCGCCAACCGGCTGATGTTCGACATCCGCAGGGAGGACGGCACGCCTGTCGTGACGCATCTGTTGTCGCTGTCGCCGTTCCGGCGGATCGTGAAGGACTACTTCATGATCTGCGACAGCTACTACCAGGCGATCCGCACCGCGACGCCGGACAAGATCGAGGCCATCGACATGGGCCGCCGCGGCATCCATGACGAGGGCTCGCGCACCTTGCAGGAGCGGCTCAAGGGCAAGGTGCGGGTCGATTTCGAGACCTCGCGCCGGCTGTTCACCCTGATCACGGTGCTGCACTGGAAGGGCGAGGGCCAGTGATGCCGCGTCCCGCCACGCGCGCCTCCCAGCTTTCGGCCAAGGGCGCCTAGGCGCATGGCCGAGGGCCGCCGCGCGCGCGCCAGCCGCAGGCGGTGCTGTTCGCCTGCGGCCAGAACAGCGTGCGCTCGCCGATGGCCGAGAGCCTGCTGCGCCAGATGTATCCGAAGGGACTCTATGTCCGCTCCGCCGGCGTCAAGAAGGGCGAGCTCGACCCCTTCGCGGTGTCCGTCATGGCCGAGCTCAGCCAGGACATCTCGCAGCACAAGCCGACCACCTTCGAGGAGCTCGAGGACTGGGAGGGCCTGAACTTCGACCTCATCATCACGCTGTCGCCCGAGGCGCATCACAAGGCGCTGGAGCTGACCCGCACCATCGCCGCCGACGTCGAATATTGGCCGACGCCCGATCCGACCGGCGCCGAGGGCAACCGCGAGCAGAAGCTCGCCGCCTATCGCGAGGTCTGCGACGGCC
The DNA here is from genome assembly GCA_050641875.1 of Bradyrhizobium oligotrophicum. Taxonomy (GTDB): domain Bacteria; phylum Pseudomonadota; class Alphaproteobacteria; order Rhizobiales; family Xanthobacteraceae; genus Bradyrhizobium; species Bradyrhizobium oligotrophicum_B. The sequence continues at coordinate 1,516,430 of CP192619.1, read as the reverse complement.
TGTTCACGCGGATCCGCAAGCGTTTCGGCAAGCCCGGGCCGGCGGGCTTGTAAGGTCCTCAGTCCGGTTCCCGAGCCGGTGTCATCGAACCGAAATACCAACGTCGTCCGCCGCTCAAACTCACACCGTAGAGCAGGCTGTCGCACCGTTGTCGCAGCCTGCGGGTTGTGGAATGACAGCCCTTCCGATAGGTTCCGCGCGCACGCCCCGCCGCTTCCGAATCCCTCAGCGAAATCAGCATGCTCGGCCGTCCCAAAATCGTTCTTGCATCCGGCTCGCCGCGGCGTCTGGCGCTGCTCAACCAGGCCGGCATCGAGCCCGACGCGCTGCGCCCCGCCGATGTCGACGAGACGCCGAAGCGCGGCGAGCTGCCGCGTGCCTGCGCCAACCGCCTCGCGCGCGCCAAGGCCGACGCGGCGCTGAAATCGGTCCAGCTCGACGACGAGCTGCGCGGCGCCTTCATCATCTCCGCCGACACGGTGGTCGCGGTCGGCCGCCGCATCCTGCCGAAGGCCAATCTGGTCGACGAGGCCTCGCAGTGCCTGCGGCTGCTGTCCGGCCGCAACCATCGCGTCTACACCGCGATCACCCTGGTGACGCCGAAGGAGGCGTTCCGCCAGCGCCTGGTCGAGACCCGCGTCCGCTTCAAGCGGCTCAGCGAGGACGACATCCAGGCCTATATCGGCTCCGGCGAATGGCGCGGGAAGGCCGGCGGTTACGCCGTGCAGGGCATCGCCGGCGCGTTCGTGGTGAAGATGGTCGGCTCCTACACCAACGTCGTCGGCCTGCCGCTGTACGAGACCACGACGCTGCTCGCCGGCGAGGGCTTTCCGATCCGCTTCGGCTGGCTCAACACCGTCGGCGTTCTGACCATCCCCGTGCGGGGTGCATCCGCGCGTCCAGCCCATTAAATAGCCGCCGATGTCAGACGAATCGCCCAACCGGAGCGCCCCCGCTTCGAAATCCGCCAAGCCCATCCGCCGCTGCCCGATCTGCAACCGGCCGGCCGCCGAAGGCTCGCGCCCGTTCTGCTCGCCACGCTGCCGCGACGTCGACCTGCATCGCTGGCTGAGCGGCTCCTATGTCATCCCGGCCACCGAAGGCGACGAGGACGACGTCGAATAGCACAGTATTTTCATGATGTTGCGGCGGCGGTGCCGGGCGGCATGGGGCGCGCTCCGCGCGGCTGCGCAACCGCAAAAGGAATGTGAAAACTTCGCCTCAGGGCGGTAGACAGCGCCGCCCGGTCTCGACTATAACCCGCCGGCTCGCCGGGCTTTTTGCCCTTCACGAGACCTGCCCAGGTAGCTCAGTTGGTAGAGCATGCGACTGAAAATCGCAGTGTCGGTGGTTCGATTCCGCCCCTGGGCACCACGCTTCGCCCTTCGGGCTACGCGTGGCGCAGCCGCCGTAGCCCGAAGGGCGAAGCGTGCCCGGCGAAGCCTCTTGGCGAAGCCGGGCGTTTGAGCCCCCAAGTCTCGCTTGAGCCCCGCTCCCTGATCTCCGATCAACCCTGTCAAACAGCCTGCCGCGTCGCAGCCTTGCTCACGGCCATGCCGCCGCGATCCCGCAGCCGTGTCGGCCCGAGCTCTGCTGCAGTTGGCGTCCTCATCAGATGAGAGGGCGCGGGGAAGGCCGGGTGCTGGTCGCACCCGCGGTCCGCGTGCAGCAAGAAAGCACGCGGCAGAACCACAGGTACGGCCGAACATCCGGCGGGCTCAAGCGGTCGTCGCAACAGCAAGTGTTTTCATTCCGGACAGGAGCTCGTCAAGCGCCTCTGCTGGGGTTTTCCATCCCAGCGTCTTTCTCGGTCGGGAATTGAGCGCTGCGGCCACAGCGGCGATCTCGTCAGCATCGTAGACGCTCAGATCGGTGCCTTTCGGGAAGTACTGCCGCAGCAGGCCATTTGTGTTCTCGTTCGTGCCACGCTGCCAAGGGCTTCTTGGATCGCAGAAGTAGACCTGAAGGCCTGTATCGATCTTGAGGTCACTGTGCTGAGCCATCTCGGTCCCCTGATCCCAAGTCAGCGAGCGGCGTAGTTCCTTGGGCAAGGTGATAATGGTGCGCGTGATCGCATCGCGTACCGCTTCAGCTCCGTGTCCGGAGAGCGCAGGCCCGTCCTTCGTACGTGGGCCGTCTTCAAATCCCGGCAAGCGTGGCAAGTGCAGCAGCATTGTAAACCGTGTGCTGCGTTCGACGAGCGTGCCGATTGCCGAGCTCCCGGAGCCGACGATCAGATCTCCTTCCCAATGTCCCGGCACGGCGCGATCCGCGACTTCGGCCGGACGTTCACTGATCATGATCTCTGGCGATACGAAGCCTTTGCTACGCTTTCGCGTGCGCGCCCGAGGCACCCGCAGCGCACGTCCCGTTCGCAAGCAGGCCGCCAACTCCCGGTTCAGCGCACCTCGGCTCTGAACAAAAAGCGCCTGGTAAATGGCTTCGTGGCTGATCCGCATCGTCTCGTCATCCGGGAAGTCGATCGGCAAGCGTTGGGCGATCTGCTCAGGACTCCAGGCTTTTGCCCATCGCCGTTGCTGGTCCGAACCCGCACGACCGGCCTTCCGCCGGACGCCGCCTGGAGGCACGACAACGCCGGCAAGCCGTTCTTCAACATAAGTGCGCAAGGCGGAGTTGCTTGCAAGCTTGCTCGGCTTGGGGCGCCGGGCCGATCGATCTGCATGCCACTGGGCGGCCGTCGCTCGATAGGCCATCTTGCCGCCGTGCGTGGCCGCATTGCGATCGAGCTCACGAGAGATGGTCGAGGGAGACCGATCGAGGCGCCGCGCTATTTCTCGTACAGAATGGCGCTGCGCATTCAGCAGGGCAATCTCTTCGCGTTCAGAGAAAGAGAGGCGTCGGCCGGAGAGCGGCTTCGCCGAAGATCTGAACATCGCTGGTGTCACGCCGCCCGCCCTTCGAAACAATCGAGGGCCGACAGCATCTGACAATCCAGCAGCCAGCGCAGCCTTCTCGCTGTTCAATCCGGCGGCAATCCCCCGCCAAAACTTCTGCTGTTCCGCACGCCCCGCCACTGGTGGGCGACCCATCGATCCCAGCTTCGCCCGCGTTGATCGCCGCTTTCGGATACCCATCGCAACCTCCTCATCGAGTGTTGCGACGACCGATTGAATCCGCCTCCGGCCTTCCCCGCGCGATGGCTTTACGGCTTATACGCGATCTCCCCGGGGACCGGCTGTCTTGCCCCCGTCGCCCGCAGCGCTCGTCATGAACGCCGCGACCTTGACGCCAGCATCGGGGCGCCAGGACCACGCGACTTCGCCGTCCGCACCTCATCAGTCGTCGCGCAAAAGCGCCTGACGAAGCCGCGGCCACCGCATCCCCGCCTCACGTGCCGTGACGATCGCGATACGCCCCTCTCGGCGAAGCAGGATGGCGGGATAAGACCACTGATTTGGGGACAGTGTCAATAAAATTTCGGGTATTCAGAATCCATTGAATGCTTGTATTGCTGTACTGGCCCGCAGATGGATCGCCCACAGTGCTCGCCATAGAATTCATTGTCTATGCGACCAACCCGAGCACGTCGAGCAGTCTCTACTTGATCGTCGCCAGCTCGAAGTAAGTACAGAAAAATGCAGGGTCACCCAAGTCTGACCCAACCGATGAATAGCCGGCGGGATCACCATAGTATCTGAGTCTCCTGAAGCTCGACACTATCCGGTCCAATAAACCACTTCTCTTCAAGGCGGATAGGATCGACAACAAGCCCGATGCTATGCGGTTGATTGAAGAACGCTCGTTGCGTCCTTCTATCCGTGCCGCTGAAGAAGACACCGAGATCGGGGTGGCTATGGTACCAGCCGACGACAGTGCTTCCGCCTGCCGATCTCCGGGCGCGTTCCCAGACATCCGAGTCCATGCGAAGCGATACGCTCGTTCCAAGAAATTCAATGCTTCGAACAAAGTCGACGATTTCGATGATGAAGTCATCCGGACCGCTAAGGCCTTCGTAGACGGCACCGAGCAAGAGGCCACCCATTTCCATCCTCTCTTCACGAAGGTGCGCAAAGATTCCCGCCATGATACATGGCGCGACAACCACCCTTGGCATTCGCCCCGCAAGAATAATGGCGCAAGCTTTCGTAAACGTCATCTCGCCGGTGAGATCATCTAGAGGACGCCGAAAAAAGTCTGGTCGTTTTTCGGTCCAGGAGATCATGTCCGAGCCTCGAACGATTGTTGACAGCGGGGACATTTGACCTGTCCCTGCTTACCCGGTGGCAGCGAAAGCTTGCCGCTGCAATGCGGACAGGTCGTCACAACCTTGGCGGGTTCGGTCGCGATATTCGCCCATCTCATTTTTAGGTCGGGTACGGAGGTCGCCAGGAGTGACGCGTCGGTCGGAAAGGCGTTCGCGTGACGCTGTACGGCGTCTCGATACCATGCAAGAGCATCGCGATTGGCTGGCGACTTTTCATTCAGCACCGCTGGGTCAAATGTAATAATCTGCACGATGCGTTTGACGAGAAAATCCAAGCCAAGCGTCGGCATCCAGGCCACGCCAAGGCAGATCTGGCCGGACGAATACACATTGGGATGTAGAATGGGTGTGCGTATCGCCGCCGTCGGCGCCACAAGCGGGTAGCGGGAAGGCAGGTCAATGGTAACGCGCGTGAGATCCTGAACCGTGCCAGGATATCGCCGTGAAGGCGCTGTTCTGAAACGAAGTTCGATCTCAATTTGGTTTGGAGGCGCGCCGCTTATGCGCCCGATCTTCAGACGTGTCGGCGCTTTTTCCGCCAGCTGACGCAATTTTTGGACGTCTTGGATCCGGCGCTCATCGAAGGCCGACATCGCTCATTCCCAAAGTCCGGCAACAAGGACGGGCTGCACCTCAAGAATATGGCCTTCCCGAACCACATCTTCGCCGAGCGCCTGCCCAGCGAGGATCGCCTTACCAGAAGTCGTGTTCACAAGCGAATAGTCCGTGTCGGACGGTAGGGACCAGTTATCGACGGCAGCCTGGATAACGTCGCCGCCGGTGCTCGATCGCGCAAGCGATACCTCAGCCTTGCGGGTCTGATCGGCAGTCCGAATGATAATTTTCACTTCGGTCATGTAGCCCTCCAAAAAATTCAAAAATCACCGGGGCGTTCTTTCCGATTACGGTCGCAAATTTACACGGCATCCGCCGGCCGGAAAACCGCTTTGTGAGTTCGCCGAGCGTGAATTCGTCGCGCACCTCAAGCTCTACGGCGCCGGGATCGCTGGCGACCGTCGCTGGAAAATCGCTGGAGAAAGCGGCGGCCCGGTCAAATACGATATGCTCTTGTTGTTCTCCGAGGATCCGATAACTAACCAGAATGGGTTCGCTAGTTACGATCGTTGCATCTGCAGAGACGCCTTCCAGAAGCCGTTCGATTTCCGGTCGTGCTTTCATAATGGGGGTATCTCGGAATACCGCCCGCAGCAAGGACAGCCGTCGGCGCGTCTCATTTCCGTTCGGGTCAGTGAGCCGGCGATCGTGTCCATATAAAACCGCTGCGCGACCGGCTCGACATCGTTCGGTCCTAGACGAAGTCCGTGAGATACAGCAAGGCTGGCGACGGCCGTCGACGTTATGATCGTAGTCGGGACCTTTCGCTCAATAAAGGAGACCTTACGAAGGTTGCCGCAAGAATAACGCTCGGCTATCCGCTGATATACCGTTGCGGGCAGGCCGCATTCGAAGCAGCCTGTCATACGTGACAAGGAGAATGGATAGACCTCAACAAGCGCCGAACGGCTGTCGATACCCGTGTTCACGAAATCTATGCCTGTAAGGTAACAAAGCATGTTGCAGCGAATTCGAGCTTCAAAATTGTCGACGCAGCAAAACACAACATCAAAGGTGCGCAGTTCGGATAGCGTGAGGTGCTCCCAAAAATCGCCGTGGACAGGCATGGCTGATACATTTTGGTCTAGTTCCATGGCGCGCTTCGCAGCGACCGTCGCTTTCGATTGACCCAGATCGGTATCGCGAAACAGAACGCTGCGTGTGAGGTTGTGCTCCTCGATTCTATCCAGGTCGAATATATGAATCTCGCCAACTCCGAGAAGAGCCAAATTCTTGATGACCTCGTTGCCGACAGCGCCCGCGCCGACGACAGCGACTTTGCTTCTCATCAGCGATTCTTGGGAGAACCATTCGATGAGGCTGTGACGACGATAGCGCGCGTTGCTCATTGTCCTTCCTTCAGTTGATCGTAAGCAGTGTTAATTAGCTTCAACACTTCTTGATTGTGTCTGGCCATAAATGGGTCGGACACGTCTGGATGGTAGGCTTTGACCATCCTGAGATAGGCGGACTTGATATCGTCTCTGCTGGCATTGGCTTGGATGCCGAGGAGTTCGCGGGGTGGCAATGCTGCAAGGAGAGCAATGCGATCCTTGTAGCCTTGATTTAGGTTCTTCCAGCGCATCAGCGAACATCCAGGATCATGTTTCGGTCCGTGATTATGATCTGCGGGCCGAAAAAACGGTGATTGATGAGCAATCCACGGACGCGCACATCGCGCCCCTTCAGGCTCTTGATAAAGGCCACGCCGCCCGCATCAGGAACCGATTTTCGGAAGAAGACCAGTTTCAATCCTTTGGACCACGACGCCTGTTCAAACATTACCGCGTAGTCCTTACGTCGCTTGCTCACCCTAATTTCGCGGACCAAACCTTCAAAGGTCACAACCCGATTGAAATGGGACCTGAAGTTTGCGAGTGTAACGACATGCGGGTCGTAGTCTCGCCCCGTTCTGTACTGGCCTTCTGAGCGCCGCGCAGCACGACAGAACTGCTGCCGCAAGCCACGCAGCGGCCTGCGTTCTGCTCTTGTAGAACGACGAAACTGTCTGAATGATAGTAGACTTGGCAATTGGTGCATTGATAGAGGCCGAGGGCCGGATTGAGCGGTGCGCCGGTAAAGGCGTCGTGAAGATCTCTTAGATCGAGGAAATCCTCGGAAATGCAGCGCCGAACGGGATTTTCGGAGTCCCGCTGGCTGGGCGTGGTCGGTACTTGTTTGGATCCGGTTTTGGCGGCGTACGATCGGTCGAGGGGGACGGCGTCCGGTCGGGGCGTTGGGCTGGTGGACTGAAAAATCCGTAGATCCTTGGGCCCAGCCAGAACAGCAGCCAAATCCCGCCAAAAAGTAACAGAACCTCCATGCCACCCAACTCCTCCTTCCCTAGGGGATTGTAGTCGCGTCGAGAGATTTAAAACAGGCCGAGTTCGGATCGTCGCAGATGTTTGGGTATGTTGCTCAGTAGCCAAAAGGGCATAGATCAATCTGCACAAAAATTTCTCAGCCAGGAGATATTTTGAGGCGATAAGTCTGCTAATCTGAGGTTGAGCGCTCCCTCTAACGATCATGAGCGACTGGAAATGGAAATCGACAGCGGCAGGCTTCCGGTTGAAGGCGACCAATTCAAATTCACTGTCGTCGGCGGTATCGGGATGACTCAAATCGAGGTCCGCCTTAACGGACGTACGATTTTCCAAGGAAAATGTCCCGATCCCCCGTGCCACGAAATGATCCACATTCCATTGGGAACAGGAGGAGCCGAGCTCGTGGTCATCGCCCAAGACTCTGGAGGAAACGCGGTCGAACGGAAATTCCTTGTCGCTAAGCGGGAAGGGGGAGCCAACAGCGCGATGACTGCTGGATCGTAACTTCAATGCAGGCCGTTCTTCAGGAGCTTACTAATCTATCACCCGGCGCGTTGGCGGCGGTGGCTGCTATCGCGGGGGCGTGCGGTGCGGTCGCTGCTGCGATGATCACAGGCTTGATTACAAAGTTCTTCGTCACTCCGTTTCTTGGCGCTCGCGATAAGCAGGACAAGGAAGTCGAGTGGCGGAAACATGCGATCGAGTTAACGAAGCTTGACCTAGAGCGGAAAATCAAAACCAGGCAGCCTACAGACACGCGTTCGTTGAGGCCTAGTATCTTGGACTTTCTTGCGAACTACCGAGATTTGCGCGAGCTAGATAAAGCTTCGCCGCGGGACTTGTACATAGCCATCGAGGCGACCCGTGTCACTAAACTGGACGAGCCTGTGAAGTCGGAGTCCAGTCCGGAAAAGGCATCTGATATTTCGTAGTGCCCACGTATCGGTAGAGTGTGTGGGCGTCTCGGGTTACTTTATTGCACATAATTAGTTCAGTCTGTCGCGTCTGTCTCCTCTCAAACGATGTCGAACATGAGGGCGGCGCGGTGAATTCCGTCTCCTTGATCAGCCGCCGGGCCTTTGTCCTGGGTGCAGCCACCGCCCGTGCCGGTCTGCGGGAAAACCGGTGTTCGGAGAAGTTCCTCGCCGGTCCGGCCGAGGTGGCTCAAGCTAGACCGTTGCGAAGCTCTCTTCGAACCAGTTGACGAAGGCGCGCGCTTTTGCCGTCGGCAGTCGTCCGCTCGGATAGAGCGCCCACAGGTCGGCGTTCGGAAGCGTCCAGTCGGTCAGCACTGGAACGACGCTGCCGCTGGCAAGCTCCGGCTGCATCATCCAGCGCGCGCTGATCGCGAGGCCGAGACCGGCGATGACCGCCTCGCGGACTCCCTCGGCTGCGCTGAACGAGAGCCGGGTGGGAATGCGCACGGAGGTCTCTGTCTCACGGCGACGAAACCGCCATTCCTCCGCCACCAGGCCCTGTGTGTAGATGATTGCCGTGTGGCCGAGCAGGTCGCTTGGAGTGGATGGCGTGCCCATGCGCGACAGATAGGCCGGGCTCGCCACCACCGATCGTTCACACGTCGCGAGCTTGCGCGCCGTCAGGTTGGAATCAGGCAGCTCGCCCGCACGCAGGGCGACGTCGATGTTTTCCTCCAAGAGATCGATGTAGCGGTCGTCCATGACGAAATCGACGCGAAGGTTGGGATGGGCGTCCAGGAATGCGCCGATCCTCGGCACGATGTGCAATCGCGCGAAGGTGACGGACGCACAGACGCGCAGCCGTCCATCGAGTCCCTTGTCCAATCCGCGGGCTGCAGCCTCGGCCTCGTCGGCTTCGGCTAGGGTTCGTCGCGCGCGCTCATAATAGGCCTGACCGGCTTCGGTGGGGTGAAGCTGGCGCGTCGAGCGGACGAGAAGCCGGACCTGGAGATGGTCCTCCAAGGCCGCGACCAGTTTCGACACGGCCGGCTGCCCGATCCGAAGATCGCGCGCGGCCGTCGAGAAGGAGCCGGTCTCGACGACCCGGACGAAGACCTCCATCGCGTGCAATCGATCCATTCGGTGGGCCATCTATTCCAATAGAGAATAAATCCTATCACTTCAGCCGGACTTCTGCAACAATTGGGAATGGCTCATTGAGAGGCCACGCCAGCGATGTTGCTGGATCGACCAGGAGCGCTTCGATGACCCTTCAGGAAACTCTCGCCACCATCGCGAAATCCGGCCTGCCGCTGCAAGGCAAGCTCGATGCGCTGAAATTCGAATTCGACACCAAGCTCGCCCCGCCGGCGGCCGTCGAAGCCCTGCACCGCGCCACCGACGAACTGATCGCATCCGGCGCGCAGAGCCGCGCCCTGAAAGCCGGGGACCTCGCGCCGGAGTTCACCCTTCCTGATCCTGACGGCAATCCCGTCTCGTCCAAGGTGCTGCTCGCAAAAGGGCCGCTCGTGGTCACGTTCTATCGCGGCGTCTGGTGTCCGTACTGCAACTTCGACCTCAGCGCGCTGGAAGAAGCCCGTTCCGAGATCGAGGCGCGCGGTGCGACCCTGGTGGCGATCTCGCAGCAGACGGCACCCAATAGCCGCAAATCGCAGCGGCAGAACGGTTTGGGGTTCCCGATCCTCGGCGACCATGGCGGCGAAATCGCCGCCCGGTTCGGCGTGCGCTGGACATTGCCGGACTATCTGCGTCAGGTCCAGAAGGCGCTCGGCGCCGACCTGACGCAGTTCAACGGTGAGGACAGTTGGACCCTGCCGATGCCCGCGCGCTATGTCATCGCGCAAGACGGCACCATCGCCTACGCCGAGGTGAACGCCGACTACACGCGGCGCCCCGAGCCTTCGGCCGTGTTTCCGGTGCTGGACCAACTGGGCCACCGGCAGGTCGCCTGACTCCCTTCGACACGTCGCGCCAATCGGATATTCGGCGCTTGGCGACGCCGAAGATCCGCGGTTGCAATTGGGATTACGATGACAGTGCACTAATACTGACGACGGTCGCGCTCCGCGAGTCGGCTGCACCGTTATCGTAGTGCTCGATGCCGCACTCGCCATTGCGGCGCGGCAGGCCGTGCAGGAGCAGCCTGCCACCTCCGCCTGCGTGGCCTGCGCCCGCGAACAAGCAGGCCGATACACAGGAGCCGAAGTATCGGCTCGCTAACCGATGTGACCTCTCTCACAGCCCCCTGCGCGATGGCGCGTCAATGTCGTCCCATGTGGTCCTGGCACGCCGAACATAAGGATGTGACGACATGCGCTGGAGTGACTCAGCCAAGGGATTTGCGGTCGTCGTGATGGTGACCGTCGCCGGATATCTCTCAACGACCTATGTCGACCACCGGTTTGCCGCGGTCGATGCATCCTCGGATGCGACGACGGGCCCGTCCCCGACGTCCTCGGCTTGCGTCGGCGAAGACGGGCGCTGGCACAATTGGCCGTGGGCGAACGTGCCGACGCTCTCGCCGCCGTGTCGGCAAGAGCGATAGAAGGTGCAAGAGCAGGACGAAGGTGACAGTGCTGGGCTGCACCCCCTGCAATGCACTCAATCGTCCTTTTTAAGCCGGGGCTGCCGTCGGAGCGCGCGTCGGGCTGAACGCACCGGCGCGGCCATGTTCATCGCCTCGCGCGGCTCAGGCCTCCGGACAAGGAACTCCCTCACCGCAGCGGCGATCGCGCCTTTGACTTGGGGTTGTAGAAGTGATGATCTGCACCTGAGGGCGGGGCGATCGAAGCAAGCCAATCACGCGACCCAGGGAGGCGATGATGAACGGCAACAACAACAAGCTCGTGGCGGAGGCGATCGGCACGTTCTGGCTCACGTTTGGCGGCTGCGGCAGTGCGGTGATCGCGGCCGGGGTGCCCAATGTCGGGATCGGAATGCTCGGCGTGGCGCTGGCGTTCGGGCTCACAGTGGTGACCATGGCCTACGCCATCGGGCATATCTCGGGCTGTCATCTCAATCCGGCTGTCACGGTGGGGCTGGCGTGCGGCGGGCGGTTCCCGAGCAGCCTGATCGTGCCCTACATCATCGCGCAGGTGGTCGGCGCCGTCGTCGGCGCGGCCGTGCTGTATGCGATCGCCAGCGGCGCGCCGGACTTCAGCACGGCGAGCGGCTTTGCCGCCAATGGCTATGCGGAGCATTCGCCCGGCAAATATGGGCTCGGGGCCTGCCTGCTCAGCGAGTTCGTGCTGACGATGATGTTCCTGTTCGTGATCATGGGCGCGACCCATGGCAAGGCACCGGCCGGATTTGCGCCGCTGGCGATCGGGCTCGCGCTGACGCTCATTCATCTCATCAGCATCCACGTCACCAACACCTCGGTGAACCCGGCGCGTAGCACCGGGCCGGCGCTGTTCGTCGGCGGCTGGGCGCTGGCTCAGCTCTGGCTGTTCTGGGTGGCGCCATTGCTCGGCGGCGCGGCCGGCGGGTTCGTCTATCGCTGGCTCAGCCCGGAGCCGGCTGGCGAGGTCACCGGCGAGCGGACGGGGCAGGGCGCGGTCGCGAAGAGCGCCTAGGAATATCTCCCCGCATGGTCGGATCGGGCCGTGTCACGGCATGGCCTGATGGCACGGCCGAGTCGCTCTTGATCCCGGCCGGCTCTGTTGGCTAATGCGCGCCTTGTCAGCGTTCACGCTTCTCGCAGGTGCGGCGATGAGCCGAAGGAACAACGAGCCGCTGTCCGATCGGGTCGCCAGGGCGGCCGAGGCGGTCCTGGCCGTCCAGCATCATGTGCTGGCCGAGCTCGGCCATGAGACCGCGTGAGCGCAGGCGCTGGATGCGCCGTCGATCGTCTTCATGATCGCGCCGTGCTACGATATTCGTATCCGAAGGAGATCATCCGGTGCGCACGCGCTCGCGTTCTGCACCGAGAGGGGTTCCGCCATGTTCGTCGATCTGCCCGGGTTCTGGCCGCACGACCCAAAGCCGGAGCCGCCGAAGCGGCGGCTGTCGGCCGGCCGCGAAAAGCTGCTGCTGGCGCTGCTCGGCTTCAACATGGTCATGCTGGTGGTCGCGCCGGTCGGCGGCGCGACGCTGATCCACTGGGTGATCGCCGTGCTCGCGCGCTGAAGCCGGCGGTGCTGATCGATGCGGGTTGTGCCTGTCCCGCTGAGAGGCATCACGGCATCCGGCGGAAGATCTGCAGGTAGTTGGTCGAGGGCCGGCCGCCGACATGCCAGCGCATGGTCAGCGGGTTCAGCTCGACGGCGACCGTCTCGACGACCGCGAAGCGGCGCGGCCCCAGCAGGGTCCGCAGCTCGCTCGGCTTGACGAAGCGGCGCCAGTCATGGGTGCCGCGCGGCAGCCAGCGCAGGATGTACTCCGCGCCGATGATCGCCTTCACGAACGATATCGGCGTGCGGTTCAGGGTCCCGACCACGAGAATGCCGCCGGGGCGGACGAGATCGGCGACATGGCCGACGAAACGGGCGAGATCGGCGACGTGCTCGACTACCTCGAGCGTCAGCACGATGTCGGCGCGCGCGCCTTCGGCGGCGATATCCTCCGGCAGCGCGTGGCGATAGGCGACGGCCGCGCCCTGCTTGCGCGCATGATCGGCGGCGACCAGCACGTTGCGCTCGGCGGCGTCGATGCCCAGCGTCCTGGCGCCGAGCCGCGACAGCGGCTCGGTGACGATGCCGGCGCCGCAGCCGACATCGATGATCTCCAGGCCCGCCAGCGGCAGGTTCGCCGCGGCATCGCGGCCGACCAGCGCGGGCAGCCGCTCGCAGAGATAGCGCACGCGGGCCGCGTTGAATTCATGCACCAGCTTGAATGCGCCGTCCGGCTTCCACCATTCCTCGGCCAGGCGCGAGAACCGCGCGATCTCGGCGGGATCGATGGTCGAGGGACCTTCGGCGGTCGCGGCGAAGGCGGGCTTCACGGCATCCTTGTAGAGCATCGTCGTCGTCCTTTCTCCGGCGCTGCCCTCACTGCGCGAGACGCAGCAGCACGCCGCCGCTCAGCACGATATGGATCAAGGTGAGCACGACCGAGGCGCCGTGAAGGCGGGCGAAACGGCGCTTTTCGCCGGCGTCGGTGGCGCGGTTGATGGCGGGCATCAGGATCTGCCGCGCCAGCACAGCGGTCAGCGCGATCGCGACGAGACCGCCGCCCGCAAGCTCATCCCCGGCGAGCGCCAGCAGGCCGGCCGCGGCCGCCGCCGCGATGACGAACAGATAGAAGTGCGGGAAGGCGCGGCGGATCAGCGTGCGTGTCGTCTCGGCTGGCAGCGCGCTGAACAGGAACGGCGCGAAGCCGAACGAGAACAGGGTCATGCCGCCGAACAGCAGCGCGGTGACGAGGAGGGCGGCGGCGTTGATCATGGCGTGGGCTCTCCGCGTGCGGGCCAGCGCGGCAGGATGTAGGGCACGCGCGCGCGATAGGCGTCAAAACGCGCGTCTGCGTGAAGCGGCGTTCCTTCCAGCGCGGTGCGAGCAGGCAATAGGCCGTCAGCACCACCGCGACCGCGAGCTGGTCGGGCGTCCACTCCGGCACGGTCCACAGCGACAACGCGAAGGCCAGATAGATCGGCTGACGGATGATCGCGAACAGCCCGCGCTCGGGCATGTCGGGAAAGCGCGGCGGCCTGTCGGCCACCAGCGAGAGCCAGCCGAGCGCTCCCGACTGCACCTCGACGCCGGCATCCCAGCTCGCCTTGATCAGCAGCAGCCAGGTGGCCGCATAAGCGAGGCAGAGCGCGGCGAAGGCGCCGCCTTCCGCGCGCCACCAGATGATCCCGCTCGGCGTCCACAGCGCAAACAGGCACAACAGCTGCAGCGAGGCGATGATCGCGTAGTGCGTGGTGGCGAGCGTGGCCCCATGCTTTCCCATGTGCGCCAGCCAGCGCCGCCCCGGCCCGAGCAGCAGCGAATGCAGAATCGGAAACTGCAGCACCAGCGCCGCATTGGCGACGGTGGCCCACGGCCAGGGCACGCGTCCGAAGCTCTCGCTCATGCCGAAGAACATCGCGCCGATCATCGCCAGCACGGCCGCGGCGAACATCGCGTGGCAGATGAGACCGGTCACCGCTGCCGCTGCAATACGGCGCGTGCCAGGCGGCGCGGCGAGCGCGGACTTCAGCAGCGCCGTCAGGCGGGAGAGGTGGGCGATGTCGGCCGAGTTTGTCACACTCCGGCTACGCCGGCAGCGGTGGCGCGGATTTCAACGGGAAATCACGGGTGCGTGAAAGCCGATGGCGAGCTTGGTGTGACCGCTCGCGCTCACACCTTCATGTCGATCACGGTGCGGCTCATCTCGTCGCTCGCCTTCAGCACTTTCGCATTGGCGGCAAAGCTGTATTTGGCGACGAGCTGGCTGATCATCTCCTGCGCGAGATCGACGTTGGGAGCGGCGACGAGGCCGTCCTTGTTGGCGAACGGCGCGGAGGGGTCGTAGCTCGCGGTCGTGCCGGAGCTCGCCCGGGTGATGACCGTCTGCGTGCCGCCGCCGGCGACGTCGCTCTGCACCAGCTCGAGCGGCACATAGGGCTTCGGCGCGCCGGCCGGCAGCGTGCCATCGGCATTGGGCAGCGCGCCTGTGCTTCGGGCATTGGCAACGTTCGAGGCAGACACCTCGAGACGGCGCGATGCGGCTTGCATGCCGGAGACTGCGATGGTGGCGGTGGGGCTCATGGCGGCGCTTGCTGGTGACGTGACGCGCCAGCTAAGCCTGCGGCGCACCAAGCAAGCGTCAAGACCGCTGATGAGACTCGAACGTCGGGCGCAAGGTTTCGTTTACCACACGGTCTCGACGCGGCCTGTTCGGATCATCGCGCAGCAGCGCCAAGGCGCTGGGCACGTCCTCGGCTGCGGAGACGAGCACATATTCACCGCGCGCCGCGCGGACGCCGCCGGTGACCACGACCGCCCGCTTCGGGCAGAGGCCGAAGCAGCTCGTCATGATGACGCGCGCGGGCTTCTCGCCCCCGCCGTTGCTGGGGCGGTCCGGGGATTTCAGCGCGTGCTTGATGGCCTTCTTGATGTCCTTGGGGTCATCGCTGCGCTTCAGGCATTTGCGGCAGACGAGCACCGGGGCAGCGCGGCGGGGGCGGACGAGAGAAGGGAGGGCCATGGCTCCGAGCTAAGCGGCCGGCCGAGCCACCGCATCCCTCACGGATGCGCAGCCGTCGTGCGGCGAGCGAGGTTCCGGGGCTTGGGCCTCAACCTCCCGGTTGGGCTGTTGCCCATGACCGGGGCATATGATCTGGTCTGGATGACCCTGCCGCGTCTGGGCTGGGGATGGTGGCGGGCTTCGGTTCCCGGCGCCGTGGCGGCCATGCCATAGTGCCGGCCGATCACCATCGCGCCCCTGCTCGGCCGGGGACAACGTGTCTGAGAAGGAGACCGCTCTGCGTCATGGCGGGCGACAGCGAAAATCCCGGCTCGACGATGCCGCCCGCGCCGGCTGGCTGTATTTCATTGCCGGCCACACCCAGGACGAGATCGCCCGGATGCTGCAGGTGTCGCGCGCCTCGGCGCAGCGGCTGGTGTCACTGTGCCTCGCCGAACGGCTGATCACCTTCCGGCTCGAGCATCCCATCGCGTCCTGCATGGCGCTGGCCGCCCAGCTCAAGGAGCGCTTCACGCTGGTGCATTGCGAGGTGGTGCCGACGGATCCAGCCGCGCCGGCCGGCGCCGCGGGGATCGCCGAGCGTTGCGCCAACCTGCTGGAGACGACGTTGCGGGCCGAGACGCCGGTCATCATCGCGCTCGGAACGGGGCGGGCGGTGCGGGCCGCGGTCGAGCGCGTGTCGCCGATCGACCGTCCCGAGCACCAGATCGTCTCGCTGGTCGGCAACATCCTGGCCGACGGCTCCGCCAGCTTCTTCGACACCGTCGGCCGGCTCGCCGACCGCACCGGCGCACGGCACTATCCGATGCCGCTGCCGTTCCTGATGGGCACCGAGGACGAGCGCGACCGCATGGTCCGGCTCGATGCCATCGCCAAAGTCAAGGCGGTCGCCGACAAGGCCGACCTCAAGCTGGTCGGCATCGGCCAGATGGACCAGAAGGCGCAGATGCACGTCGACGGCTTCGTCACCCGCGACGAACTCACCGAGATGATGCGGTTAGGGGCCATCGGCGAGATCACCGGCTGGGCCTATGACGCCAACGGCAGGGTGATCGCCGGCGGCACCAGCCGCCGGCTCACCAGCATTCCGCCCGAGGTGCCGGCAAGCGCGATGACGATCGCGGCGGCGCTGGGACCGGCGAAGATCCCGGCCATCCGCGCCGCGCTGACCGGGCGGCTCGTCAACGGCCTGATCACCGACGAGGCCACGGCGCGCCATCCTGGCGTGAATGCCCGCGGCGCGGCTGCGCATTCTTCTATCAAAGGTTGGACCTATGTCGCGCTGCACAACCTGTGGGCGCCGGCGCATGCTTGACAAAGCCTGACCAGTGTTGTGAACATCAGCCCAGCCCGTGAGCATATATTCAAGAACCGCGGGAAATGGGAGGAGACCGTGAAGACCATCTTCACTCGGACGAGCACGCTTGCCGCCCTGATGGGCGCCGCCGCGCTGCTGACTACTGTGCCCGCACTGGCGGAGACGAGCCTGACGATCGCCACCGTCAACAACGGTGACATGATCCGAATGCAGGGCCTGACCAGCGAGTTCACCAAGGCCAATCCCGACATCTCCGTGAAATGGGTGACGCTGGAAGAGAACGTGCTGCGCCAGCGCGTGACGACGGACATCGCCACCAAGGGCGGCCAGTTCGACATCCTCACCATCGGCACCTATGAGGTGCCGATCTGGGCCAAGAAGAGCTGGCTGGTGCCGCTCGACAAGCTCGGCGCCGACTATGACGCGGGCGACATCCTGCCCAAGATCAAGGACGCCGTATCGGTCGACGGCAAGCTCTATGCCGCGCCGTTCTACGGCGAGAGCTCGTTCGTGATGTATCGCACCGACCTGTTCGACAAGGCCGGGCTGAAGATGCCGGAGAGCCCGACCTGGGACTTCGTCATCGACGCCGCCAAGAAGCTCACCGACAAGCAGGCCGGCGTGTACGGCATCTGCCTGCGCGGCAAGGCCGGCTGGGGCGAGAACATGGCGTTCCTGACCGCGATGTCGAACTCGTTCGGCGCGCGCTGGTTCGACGAGAAATGGCAGCCGCAGTTCAACACGCCGGAATGGAAGAAGACACTGTCGACCTATGTCGACCTGATGAAGGAGGCCGGCCCTCCCGGCGCCAGCTCCAACGGCTTCAACGAGAACCTCGCGCTGTTCAACTCCGGCAAATGCGCGATGTGGATCGACGCCACGGTGGCGGCCTCGTTCGTGACCAACCCGAAGGAATCCAAGGTCGCCGACAAGGTCGGCTTCGCGCTGGCGCCGAACACCGGCCTCGGCAAGAACGCCAACTGGCTGTGGGCGTGGAGCCTCGCGGTGCCGGCCGGCTCCAAGAAGGTCGAGGCGGCCGAGAAGTTCATCGCCTGGGCGACCAGCAAGGACTATCTGAAGCTCGTCGCCTCGAAGGACGGCTGGGCCAACGTGCCGCCGGGCACGCGCACCTCGCTCTACAAGAACGAGGAGTACCTGAAGGTCGCGCCGTTCGCCAAGCTGACGCTCGCCTCGATCGATGCCGCCGATCCGAACCATCCGACGGTGAAGCCGGTGCCCTATGTCGGCGTGCAATATGCCGCCATTCCTGAATTCCAGGGCATCGGCACTGCGGTGGGGCAGCAGTTCTCCGCTGCGCTGGCCGGCTCGATGACCGTCGATGCGGCGCTGGCGGCGGCACAGTCCGCTACCGAGCGCGAGATGAAGCGCGCCGGCTACATCAAATAGGCGGGCCAAGGTTATCAGCTCGACACGAAACTCCTCCCGAGCTGATCACTGGCGGCCATCCCTCCCCACAGGGATGGCCGCATTTTCTCTCCTCTGTCGACGCATACGGGACCGGTAGGGTGGGCAAAGCGCAGCGTGCCCGCCGTAGTGAGGCCAACTGTGAGGCCTGTGTGCGTGAATGCGCCCTCTTCCCTTGTGGGAGAGGGCATGTAGGAAGTTGCAACAAGCTCGGTCGGATGAGGGGTGTGCCTCCATCAAAGTCGCTCGCGGAGAGATACCCCTCACCCGACCGAATACGTGGATGGGCCGGAGATGCCCTCTCCCACAAGGGGAGAGGGCGCATACAAAAGCACCGCGCTCGTCTCCAGAGCGAGAAGCGCTGCGGTGTGGAGTTCAATCGTCGCTATCGCAAACCATCGGTCGTCATTGCGAGGAGCCGAAGGCGACGAAGCAATTCCAGAGTCCCGCCCACGACTCTGGATTGCGTCGCTTCGCTCGCAATGACGGCACTGTTTATCGGTTGAACGAAGGACGACGACAATGGCCACCAGACAGACGCAACTGCTCGCCAGGGCGCTGATGTCGCCGGCGGTGATCCTGCTGTTCATCTGGATGATCGTGCCGCTGGCGCTGACGATCTACTTCTCGACCTTGCATTACAGCCTGCTCGATCCCGGCTCGGAAAGCTTCGTCGGCTTCGAGAACTTCACCTACTTCCTCACCGATCCCGCCTTCCTCGCCTCGCTGCAGAATACGCTGGTGCTGGTCGGCTCGGTGCTGCTGCTGACCATCGGCCTCGGCATTCCCCTCGCGATCCTGCTCGACCAGCCCGTGATCGGCCGCAACATCGTCCGCCTGATGGTGATCGCGCCGTTCTTCGTGATGCCGACCGTCAGCGCGCTGGTGTGGAAGAACCTGCTGATGCACCCGGTGTCCGGCCTGTTCGCCTGGATCGCGACCTCGCTCGGGATGACGCCGATCGACTGGTTCACCGACGCGCCGCTGCTCGCCGTGATCTTCATCGTCGCCTGGCAGTGGCTGCCGTTCGCGACCCTGATCCTGCTGACGGCATTGCAGTCGCTCGACGAGGAGCAGAAGGAAGCGGCCGAGATGGACGGCGCCAGCGCGCTGTCGCGCTTCATCTACCTGACCGTGCCGCATCTGGCGCGCCCGATCACGGTGGTGATCCTGATCGAGACCATCTTCCTGCTCACCGTGTTCGCCGAGATCTTCGTCACCACGGGCGGCGGGCCGGGCCTGCAGACCACCAACATCGCCTTCCTGGTCTATTCGCAGGCGCTGATCCAGTTCGATGTCGGCACCGCGTCGGCCGGCGGCCTGGTCGCTGTGGTCATCGCCAACATCGTCGCCTTCTTCCTGGTCCGCATCGTCGGCCGCAATCTGGAGGCGTGAGATCATGGCGCGCAAGGTCACCGGACGTCATGTCGCGATCTCGACCGTGGCCGCATGGCTGGCCGGCTTCGTGATCTTCTTTCCGATCCTGTGGATGGTGCTGGCGAGCTTCAAGACCGAGCTGGAGGCGTTCGCGACGCCGCCCTCGTTCCTGTTCTTCCACTGGACCACCGAGAACTACGTCACCGTGCAGGAGCGCAGCGATTATCTGCACCACGCGCTGAACTCGGTGATCATCGCCGGCGGCTCGACCTTGATCGCGATGCTGATCGCGATTCCCGCGGCCTGGTCGATGGCGTTCTCGCCGACCAAGCGCACCAAGGACATCCTGCTCTGGATGCTCTCGACCAAGATGATGCCGCCGGTCGGCGTGCTGGTGCCGATCTATCTGATCTACAAGAACATGGGGTTGCTCGACACCCGCACCGGCTTGGTCTTCATCCTGTGCCTCGGCAATCTGCCGATCGTGATCTGGATGCTGTTCACCTACTTCAAGGAGATACCGAAGGACATCCTCGAAGCGGCGCGCATGGACGGCGCCACGATCGGGCGCGAGCTGATCTACGTCTTGACGCCGATGGCGATCCCCGGGCTGGCCTCGACCCTGCTTCTCAACCTCATCCTGGCGTGGAACGAGGCGTTCTGGACCCTGAACCTGTCGACCCTGGATGCGGCGCCGCTGACCACCTTCATCGCCTCCTATTCCAGCCCCGAGGGCCTGTTCTGGGCGCGGCTGTCGGCGGCGTCCACGCTCGCGATCGCGCCGATCCTGATCATCGGCTGGTTCAGCCAGAAGCAGCTCGTGCGCGGGCTGACTTTCGGCGCCGTGAAATAAAGAAAGGCTGGGATCATGGGACGGATCACGCTGGAAGGTGTGCAGAAATCATTCGGGCCGGTCCACATCATCAAGGGCGCCGATCTCGACATTCCCGACGGCGCCTTCGTGGTGTTCGTCGGTCCATCCGGCTGCGGCAAGACCACGCTGCTGCGGCTGATCGCAGGCCTCGAGGACGTCTCCGGCGGCCGCATCCTGATCGACGGCAACAACGTGGTCGACGTGCCGCCGGCCAAGCGCGGCCTGTCGATGGTGTTCCAGTCCTATGCGCTGTATCCGCATATGAGCGTGCGCGGCAACATCGCCTTCGGCCTGAAGATGGCCGGGCTGCCCAAGGCCGAGATCACCCAGAAGGTCGAGGCGGCCGCAGCGACCTTGAACCTCACGCCCTATCTCGACCGCAAGCCGCGCGAGCTCTCTGGCGGCCAGCGCCAGCGCGTCGCGATCGGCCGTGCCATCGTGCGCGAGCCCAAGGCGTTCCTGTTCGACGAGCCGCTGTCCAATCTCGACGCCGCGCTGCGCGTGCAGATGCGGCTCGAGGTGACGCGATTGCAGAAGCAGCTCGGCACCACAGCGATCTACGTGACCCACGATCAGGTCGAGGCCATGACCATGGCCGACAAGATCGTGGTGCTGAACGCCGGCCGCATCGAGCAATATGGCTCGCCGATCGAGCTCTATCAGCGGCCGGCCAACCTGTTCGTCGCCGGCTTCATCGGCTCGCCGAAGATGAACCTCATCACCGGCGCGGAAGCGGACAAACATCATGCGACCACGATCGGCGTGCGGCCGGAGCATGTCGCTGTCGTCGATGATGGGCCCGGCTGGCAGGGCAAGGTCGTGATCGCCGAGCATCTCGGCAGCGACACCTTTCTCTATGTCGATGCGGGCGCGCTCGGGACGCTCACGGTGCGCGTGGTTGGCGAGAAACACCTCAGCGCCGGCGACGCCGTGATGCTGCGGCCGGAGCCGAACCGGATCTACCGCTTCGATGCAAACGGCAATTCGATCTTCGCATGAGAGGTGACGTCCCCTCCGGGCGTCAACGACAACAACGGACCATGACGATGTATCTCGAAAAATTCAAGCTGAAGGGCAAGACCGCGTTGGTCACCGGTGGCGGGCAGGGCATCGGCCTCGCCTGTGTCGAGGCGCTGGCGGAGGCGGGCGCGCGAGTGGTGATCGCCGATCGCGATGCCAAGGCGGCGGCGGACGGCCAGGCGGCGATGAAGGCGAAGGGTTTCGACGCCGAGACCACGCTGATGGATGTCACCAATTCGGCGCAGGTTACGGAGATTGCCGATGATCTGGTCGCGCGTTACGGCAAGATCGACATCCTCGTCAACAATGCCGGCATTGCGCGCAGCGAGACGCCGGCCGAGACCGTCACCGATGAGCACTGGCTCAACGTGCTCGACGTCAATCTCAACGGCACGTTCTGGTGCTGCCGCGCCTTCGGCAGGCACATGCTGGCGGCCAAGAGCGGCACCATCGTCAACGTCGGTTCGATGTCCGGCTTCATCGTCAACAAGCCGCAGGAGCAGTGCTTCTACAATGCCTCCAAGGCCGCGGTGCACCATCTGACCAAGTCGCTGGCGGCCGAGTGGGGCGCGCGCGGCATCCGCGTCAACGCGGTGGCGCCGACCTATATCGAGACGCCGCTCAACGCCTTCGTGAAGAGCAATCCGCGCATGTACGACGCCTGGATCGGCGGAACCCCGATGGGCCGCATGGGTCAGGTCGAGGAGATCGCCTCGGTGGTGTTGTTCCTCGCTTCCGAGGCGGCAAGTTTGATGACCGGCAGCGTCGTCGTTGTCGATGGCGGCTACACTTGCTGGTAAGCTCGCGTCAAAATTGACGGGAGCGAGACATGGGCCACGCGTTCATCGGTGTCGACGTCGGCACAACCAGCACGCGCGCCGGCATTTTCGATGGGAACGGCCGCCTGCTCGGTGCGGCGCGGCATCCGATCCAGACCTGGCACGAGGCTGGTGATGTCGTCGAGCAGTCGTCCGACGACATCTGGCACGCGTGCTGCGCGTCGGTCAAAGGCGCGCTGGCGGAAGCTGCGATCGCGCCGGGGCTGATCACCGGTATCGGCTTCGATGCGACCTGCTCGCTGGTGGTGCTGGACCGCCGGGGCGCGCCGGTCACCGTCAGCGGCTCCGGCGACACCAGCCGCAATGTGATCGTGTGGATGGATCATCGCGCGCTGACGGAGGCGCGCGACATCAATGCGACCGAAGACGAGGTGCTGCGCTACGTCGGCGGCTCGATCTCGCCGGAAATGGAGATGCCGAAGCTGCTGTGGCTGAAGCGGCATCTGCGCAAGAGTTTCGATGCGGCCGGCCATTTCTTCGATCTCGCCGATTTTCTCACCTGGCGTGCGACCGGCGCGCTGGCGCGCTCGATGTGCACGGTCACCTGCAAATGGAATTATCTCGCGCACGAGACGCGCTGGAGCGCAGCCTACATCCGGCGCATCGGTCTGGAGGATTTCGTTGGTGAGGATTACGCGCGGATCGGCACCGAGATCGTCGCGCCCGGCACGCCGCTCGGTCGCGGGCTGTCGCAGGATGCGGCAGGACAACTCGGACTGGTTGCGGGCACGCCGGTCGGCGCGGCGCTGATCGACGCCCATGCTGGCGGCATCGGCGCGATCGGCGGCCGTGCGGCTGACGGCGGCGACGTCGATGTCTGCGAGCGGCTCGCCTACATCATGGGGACGTCGGCCTGCATCATGGCGACGACGCGGACGCCGTCCTTCGTGCCCGGCGTATGGGGACCTTATTATCAGGGCATGGTGCCTGGGTTCTGGCTCAACGAGGGCGGCCAGTCCGCCGCGGGGGCGGCGATCGATCATCTGCTGCGCTCGCACCCGGCCGCGGCCGAGGCCACCGCTGCGGCGCGCGCGGAAGGGCTCGACCTGATCACCCTGCTCGAAAAACGGATCATGGCGCGGGTACCGAATGCCGGCAGCGCGGCGCTGCTGGCGCGTGATCTTCACATTCTCCCGGAATTTCTCGGCAACCGCTCGCCCTATGCCGATCCGGATTCGCGCGCCGTGATCGCGGGCCTCGATCTCGACGCCGACATCGGCGCGATGGAACGGCTGTTCGTCGCGGGGCTGTGCGGCCTTGCCTATGGGCTGGCCGACGTCATGGATGCCTTCGCCGCCAACGGCGTCACCAGCCGGACGCTGGTCATGGCGGGCGGCGCCTCGCGCAGCCCGCTGGTACGCCAGATCATGGCTGATACGACCGGGATGGCGGTGGCGCTGCCGGGCACCCAGGAGCCGGTTCTGCTCGGTGCGGCCATGCTCGGCGCAGTCGCCAGCGGCGCCTTCCGCTCGATCGGCGATACGATGGCCTCGATGTCCTCGCTGGGGCGTCTCAGCGACCCGACCGATCCGGATATCGCGGCCTTCCATCGCCGCAAGCGGCGCATCCATGGCATGCTGCGGACGCTTGATCGCGAGAGCCGTTCCGTGATGCATGGGGACCACGGGGAGGCATGACCATGATCCTGAGCTGCGGTGATGCGCTGATCGATTTCGTCCCGGCCAGATTGGCCGACGGGCGCGATGCCTTGCGGCCCGTGGTCGGCGGCTCCTGCCTGAACGTCGCCGTCGGCGTGGCGCGGCTCGGCGCGCCCACGGGCTTCGTCGGTGGCATCTCGACCGACCTGTTCGGCACCATGATTGCGGCGCATGCTCAAGGCTCGAACGTCGACCTTGGCTACGTCACGCGCAGCCCGGACCAGACCACGCTCGCTTTCGTGCGCCATGTCGGCAGCGAGGCGCAGTATGCCTTCTACGACGCCGAGACCGCCGCCAGGAAGTGGACGTTCCGGCCGGGCAGCATCCCCTTTGCCGACATTGACGCCATCCATGTCGGATCGACCACGCTGATCCACGATCTCGGCGCCGCGGAGACCCGTGCGCTGATCGCCGCCACGCGGGGCGCGGTGACGATCTCCTTTGACCCGAACTGCCGCCCGAATCTGGTGACTGATAAGGCCGGCTATCGCGCGGACATGGATGGGTTTGCCGCAAGTGCCGACCTGATCAAGATGTCGGATGTCGATTTCGACTATCTGCATGGCCACGACGACTACGCTGCGCGGGCAGACGCGCTGCTGGCGCGCGGCCCCAGCCTGGTCGTCGTCACGCGGGGCCCCAAGGGGGCGCTCGGCTGGCACGCGCAGGCCGGCGCGGTCGAGGTTGCGGTCCCCCAGGTCGAGGTCGTCGATACGATCGGCGCCGGCGACACCTTCCAGGCGGGGCTGTTGTTCGCCCTGCGCAAGCTCGGCCGCATCGGCCGGCAGGCCCTGAGGGGATTGAGCCAGGCCGAATTGCGCAAGGCGCTCGCCTTTGCCGGGGCGTGTGCGGCCGTGACTTGCACCCGCGAGGGCGCCGACCCGCCGCGCTGGGACGACGTGACTGCAACCTGGGATCGCCTGGGCTGAAGCTCCCCATTGCACTCGTCATTGGGAACTGGTTGGCTATTTCTCCGTCATATGAGAGGACCGGCAGCCGGTGCGAGCTCTCGCGCCGGCTGCCACGGCCCCGCCGAAAACATGACGCGACAACGAGTTGCAGGGAGGAGAGACATGGCACCAGCCGCCAGGACCGAGCCGCTGTCCCGTCACGCGCTGGCCTTCGTGTTGGCCGGCGGACGCGGCAGCCGGCTGCTGGAGCTGACCGACCGGCGCGCCAAGCCCGCCGTCTATTTCGGCGGCAAGTCGCGCATCATCGATTTCGCGCTGTCCAACGCCGTCAATTCCGGAATCCGGCGCATCGCCGTGGCGACACAGTACAAGGCGCACAGCCTGATCCGGCATCTGCAGATGGGCTGGAACTTCTTCCGTCCCGAGCGCAACGAGAGCTTCGACATCCTGCCCGCCAGCCAGCGCGTGTCGGAGACGATGTGGTACGTCGGAACGGCGGACGCCGTGTACCAGAACATCGACATTCTCGAGACCTACAACACGAAATACATCGTCGTGCTCGCCGGCGACCACATCTACAAGATGGACTACGAGCTGATGCTGCAGCAGCATGTCGACCAGCGCGCCGACGTCACCGTCGGCTGCCTGGAGATGCCGCGCGAGGAATCCTCAGGCTTCGGCGTCATGCACATCAATGAGGACGACACGATCCGCGACTTCATCGAGAAGCCGGCCGATCCGCCGCCGATGCCGGGCAAGCCGGACAAGTCGCTCGCGAGCATGGGCATCTACGTGTTCGACGCCAAATTCCTGTTCGAGGAGCTGAAGCGCGACGCGGCGGACCCGAATTCCAACCATGATTTCGGCCGCGACGTCATTCCCTACATCGTGAGGAACGGTCGCGCCGTGGCGCACCAGTTCTCGCGCTCCTGTGTCCGCGCCGCCCACGATCAGGGGAGCTACTGGCGCGACGTTGGAACGGTGGACGCCTATTGGGCCGCCAATCTGGATCTGACGGACGTGGTGCCCGAACTCGATCTCTACGATCGCTCCTGGCCGCTCTGGACCTATTCGGAGATCACGCCGCCAGCCAAGTTCGTCCATGACACGGATGGCCGCCGCGGCGAGGCGACCTGCTCGCTGGTCTCGGGCGGCTGCATCGTCTCCGGCGCGCAGGTGCAGCGCTCGCTGCTGTTCACCGGCGCTCATCTGCATTCCTACGCCAAGCTGCAGAACGCGGTGCTGCTGCCTTACGTCAACGTCGCCCGCCATGCGCGGCTGACCAATGTGGTGGTCGATCGCGGCGTCCAGATTCCGGAGGGGCTCGTGGTCGGGGAGGACCCGGAGTTCGACGCCAAGCGGTTCAGGACCACGGAGACCGGCGTGACCTTGATTACCCAGCCGATGATCGACGGGCTCAATTCATGATGCCACTGCGCGTTCTGTCGGTTGCGTCAGAGGTCTATCCGATCGTCAAGACGGGCGGCCTCGCCGACGTCGTCGGCGCCCTGCCATGGGCGCTGCTGGCAGAGGATGTCGAGGTCCGCACGCTGATTCCCGGCTACCCCGCGGTCATGAAGGCGCTGGAGCAGGCCAGCGAGATCAGCTCGCTGCCGAACTTCTTCGGCGGCAACGCCCGGCTGCTCGGCGGCAGCCATGGCGCGCTCGATCTGTTCGTGCTCGATGCGCCGCATCTCTACGACCGCGAGGGCAACCCCTATCTCGGCCCTGACGGCAAGGACTGGCCGGACAATGCGTTCCGCTTCGCGGCGTTGGCGCGCGCGGCGTCCTATATCGGCCTCGGCGCGGTGCCGGCCTTCGTGCCCGATGTCGTCCACGGTCACGACTGGCAGGCCGGGCTGGTGCCGGCCTATCTGCTCTACAGCCACCGGCCGCATCCGGGCACGGTCATGACCGTGCACAATCTGGCGTTCCAGGGCCGCTTTCCGCGCCACTTCCTGCCGCCGCTCGGCCTGCCGCCGGAATCCTTCTCGATCTACGGCCTCGAATATTACGGCGACATCAGCTTCCTCAAGGCGGGACTGCAATTCGCCGACAAGATCACGACGGTGTCGCCGACCTATGCGCGGGAGATCCAGAGCGACGAGCACGGCATGGGCCTCGGCGGCCTGCTGCGGCAGCGTTCGTCCGACCTCGTCGGCATCCTCAACGGCATCGACACGGCGGTGTGGGATCCCGGCAGCGATCCTGCCATCCCATCGCATTTCGGCATCGGGCGGATCGAGGCGCGGGCGCCCAACAAGGCCGCCCTGCAGACGCGCATGGGCCTGCAGGTGGCGCCGGAGACGTTCCTGCTCGGCGTCGTCAGCCGCTTGACCTCGCAGAAGGGGCTCGACCTGCTGCTGTCCTGCCTGCCGACCTTGACCAGTAGCGGCATCCAGCTGGCGCTGCTCGGCGACGGCGAGGCCGAGCTGCGCGATGCGTTCCGCGCGGCGGCCGCGAACGATCCCGGAAAGATCGGCGTCGTCATCGGCTACGACGAGGGCTTGGCGCATCTCATCCAGGCCGGCTGCGACGCGCTGGTCGTGCCGTCGCGGTTCGAGCCGTGCGGGCTGACGCAGCTCTGCGCGTTGCGCTATGGCGCGCTGCCGATCGTCACCGCGGTGGGCGGTCTCGCCGACACCGTCATCGACGAGACCGAGGCCGGCGTCGCCGCAACCGGGTTCAAGTGCGCGTCCGTGACAGCGGAGGCGCTCGATCAGACCCTGCGCCGCGCCGCGGCCGCATTTTACGCCGCGCGCAGCAACGCCTCGAATTGGACCCGCATGCAGCTCAATGCGATGCTGACCGACGTCTCCTGGCGCCACCGCGCCGGCCGTTATGCCGAACTCTACCGGCAGATCGTCGCGCAGCGGCGTCCGGCAGGCTGAGCGGCGCGGCGTGCGGGTCAGGGCGCCTATGCCTCGATGAGAACCTTCAACGCATGGGTCTTGGCCGCGGCGCCGAAGGTCTCGTAGGCATCGAGGATCTGATCAAGCCTGAAGCGGTGGGTGATCAGCCGCTTCGGTTCGAGCTTGCGCGACTGCACCGTCTTCAGCAGCATCGGCGTCGTCACCGTATCGACCAGCCGCGTCGTGATCGCGATGTTGCGGTCCCACAGCTTCTCCAGATGCAGGTCGACCTTGACCCCGTGCACGCCGACATTGGCGATCACGCCGCCGGGGGCGACGATGTCCTCGCAGGTCACGAACGTCGCGGGCACGCCGACCGCCTCGATCGCGGTGTCGACGCCGCGGCCGTTCGTCAGCGACATGACCTTCTCGACGGCCTTGCCATCGGCGTTGTTGATGATGCTGGTGGCGCCGAAGCGTGCAGCGACCTCGAGCCGGTTATCGTCGAGGTCGATCATGATGATCTCCGTCGGCGAATAGAACTGCGCGGTCAAGAGCGCCGCCAATCCGATCGGACCGGCGCCAACGATCGCGACCGTCGAGCCCGGCTCGACCTTGCCGTTGAGGACGCCGCATTCGAAACCGGTCGGGAGGATGTCGCTCAACATCACCAGCGCCTCCTCCTCGGTGCCGGCGGGCACGTGATAGAGGCTGGTGTCGGCGTGAGGCGTGCGCACGTATTCGGCCTGGGTGCCGTCGATCTTGTTGCCGAGGATCCAGCCGCCATGGCGGCAATGCGAGTACATGCCGCGCCGGCAATAGTCGCAGGTTCCGCAGGCCGAGATGCAGGAGATGATGACGTGGTCTCCCGGCTTGAACGCGCGCACGGCGCTGCCGACCGCGTCGACCACACCGACGCCCTCGTGGCCGAGAATGCGGCCCGGCGTACACGTCGGCACGTCCCCCTTGAGAATGTGGAGGTCGGTCCCGCAGATCGTCCTCTTCAGGATTTTGACCACCGCATCGCCAGGCTCGATGATGGTCGGCTTCGGGCGCTCGTCGAGAGATTTCTGGCCGGGACCATGATAGACCAGGGCTTTCATGATGTACCTCCGCAGGTTGCTTCCCGGAGGACGGATGGCGCAAGAGAGGTCGCGCGCCGTTGAGGCGTATCAATCCTGGCCAGAGTCCCTATCACTATCGTGTGTCCCGGGTGGCCACGGCGAATGCGATGGCGGACGCGCGTCGCGCCTCCAATGCAGTCCAGCCCGGCTCAGATCACATGCGCATCGCTCTGGACGCATCGGCACGGCTCGCGGATAGTCTCCCGGCTTCCGACAACTCCGCGTGAGATTTCATGACCGACAACCAGCCTTCGTCCGAGTCCTTCGACCTGATCATCCGCGGCGGCACCGTCATCGACGGCACGCGGGCGCCGCGGTTTGACGCTGATGTCGGCATCAAGGATGGCCGCATCGTCGCCATCGGCGGGCTTGACGGCCGAAGGGCCGCGCGGGAGATCGACGCCACCGGCCTCATCGTTGCGCCGGGCTTCATCGACTCCCACACCCATGACGACAGCGCCGTGCTGGTCGATCCCGACATGACCTGCAAGGTCTCGCAGGGCGTGACCTCCGTCGTGACCGGCAATTGCGGCGTCAGCATCGCGCCGCTGAAGCCGGGCTCGCCGCGGCCGATGCCGCTCGGCCTGCTGTCGCCCGGCGACGGCCGGATCGCAGAGTATGCCGCGTTCGCCGACTACGTCGCCGCGTTGCGCGCCGCACCGCCCGCCGTCAACGTTGCGCCGATGGTCGGCCACACCGCGCTGCGCGCCTCGGTCGTGAGCGATCTCGGTCGTGCCGCGACGGACGTAGAGATCGCCGGGATGCGCGCGCATGTGCAGGAGGCGCTCGACGCCGGCGCCATCGGTGTCTCGACCGGGACGTTTTATCCGCCGGCGGAGGCGGCGCCGACCGAGGAGATCATCGAGGTGTGCCGTCCGCTCACCGGCAGCGGCGGCGTCTATGCGACGCATATGCGCAACGAGGCGAACGAGGTGATCCAGTCGCTGGAGGAGAGCTTTGCCATCGGCAAGGCG
This sequence comes from Bradyrhizobium oligotrophicum, assembly GCA_050641875.1. Taxonomy (GTDB): domain Bacteria; phylum Pseudomonadota; class Alphaproteobacteria; order Rhizobiales; family Xanthobacteraceae; genus Bradyrhizobium; species Bradyrhizobium oligotrophicum_B. The sequence goes on along the minus strand of CP192619.1, from coordinate 1,486,825 downwards.
CTCGACGTCCAGGTCGTGATCTCGCACCACAAGGTGGTGGGTCCCGCCAATTTCGGCCGCACCAAGGAAACGCTGCCGCTGATCACGAAGGCGATGAGCTGCCAATGCGTCGCGCTCGACTGCTATCCCTACAATGCCTCCTCGACCATGCTGCACACCGACCCGGCCAAGCTGCAGGTCAAGGTCGTCGTCGCGGCCTCCGGACCCCATCCCGAGGTCGCCGGTCGTGATCTCGCCGACATCGCCGCAAGCTGGGGCGTCGACCGGCTCGAAGCCGCGAAGCGGCTGCAGCCGGCGTCGGCGATCTACTTCGCGATGGACGAGGCCGACGTGCAGACCATCCTCGCCTTCGAGCCGACCATGATCGGCTCCGACGGCCTGCCGTTCGGCGAGCGTCCGCATCCGCGGCTCTGGGGCACGTTCCCACGCGTGCTCGGCTATTACTGCCGCGAGCTCGAACTATTCCCGCTGGAAACCGCGGTCTGGAAGATGAGCGGGCTGACCGCGCAGAATTTCGGCATCAAGGGACGCGGCACGATCGCGGTCGGCAACCATGCCGACATCACGATCTTCGATGCGGCCAGCGTGCTTGACAGCGCGACTTATGATGACCCTTGTGTGCCCGCGACCGGGATCGAGGCCGTCATCGTCAATGGCGCGCTGACCTGGTGGCAGGGCACGCACCAGAAGGCGCGCGCGGGACAGGTGATCACCCGCGCCGCGCTGCAGTGAGCTACGCGGCCATCGCGCGCGCGAATTCGGGATAGCATTCCGCGAGCTCGTCGCGGATCCGGCCGTGGATCAGCTCGACCGTGGCGCGATCGGGTCCGGCCGTCGGCGGCACGATTGCCGGGGTCGCGTAGTCGAACCCGGTGCGGTCGCGGACGTCCTCGGCCGTGTAGCCGGGATGCACCGAGCGCAGCCGGAAGCCGCCGCAGTCGCGGTCGAAATCGAACAGCGCCAGATTGGTCAGCAGCGCATGCGGGCCGCCGCGGCGCTTCACCTCCGGCGTGGTCGCCGCGGCGCTGACGAAATCCACCTTCGGCACCAGCACGCGCGGCGAATGCTCCTCGCGAAACAGGATCACCCGCGGGATGAGATGGTAGAGATAGGCCGAGCCGAACGAGCCCGGCCAGCGCACGTCCATCCGCGGATAGTCGCCGGTGCCGACCAGGTTGATGTTGCCCGCGCCGTCGATCTGGCCACCGCCGAGAAAGAACGCGTCGACGCGCCCCTGCGCGGCACAGTCGAACAGCTCGACGCCGCCATTGGTGAAGAAATTGTGCCGGCTCGAGCCGAGGATCGAGATGCGGACCGGCGGCTTGCCCTGTTGCGCGTTGCGTGCGCGCAGCAGCATCGCGCCGGCCGCCGGGATCGGCGACGAGGCGCCGACGGCGACATGGCGGATGCCATCGAGCAGGTCGGCGATGACGGTGATCAGCAGTTCTTTGCGTGCGCGCTCGTCGTGCATGGTCATGCCACCTCCTTGCTGCGGGTCAGGAAGGCGGAGAGATAGGTGCGAAAGCCCTCGTCGGTGCGCGCCATCGCGGCGTAGCGCGAAAGCTCGGCGCCATCGGTCTCGTACTCGTCCCACAGCGGCAGCGGCCAGGCCCCGTTCGCGGCCACCGCGATGGCATCGACATAGAGCGCCGGCAGCACGCCGGCGGCCGAGTCTTCGGTCGCCATCAGATCGCGATCGACGATGCGCTCGACGGTGACCAGCGTGCGCTTCGCCGCATAGGCCATCGTCGCCAGCTCACGGTAGCGGCCGATGCGGACATTGCCGAAGCGGTCGGCCTCGGGGGCATGAAACAGCGCGACGTCGGGCGTGATCGCCGGCACCACGACCACCTTGCCGGGCTCGCCGACCGGACTGTCGATCACCTTCCAATCGGGACGGACCTGCAGCAGATCGCTGCCGATGATGCCGGCGATCGGCATGAACGGCACGCCCTTCTGCCCGGCCAGCAGGCCGGCATGGATCGCAGGGCAGGTGGCATCGCGCAAGGTGATGCTGCCGTTGCGCACGGCCGCGACGAAGCGCGGTGCGCCACCGGCCTCGCCGAGCGAGACGGCGCTGGTTTCCACCACCGTGGCTACGCCGGCGCCGATCAGCAGATCGGCCTGGAGGCCTGATATCGGCACGCAGACGAGATGCAGCCCGGTGAGGCCGGCCTCGATCATGGCGGCCGTCGCCGCCATCGAGACGCCGGCACGGTCGACCGGGATCGCGATCGATTGCCCCGGTGCGATTGATGCGACGAGCGCCTCCAGGCCGACCATCTCCGTCATCGGCGTATCCTCCCGTTGTTGCTTTGCCGCGCAGTGTAGCGATGCCCCGCGGACCTGTCAGTGCTTGTGTGCGATCGTCGAGCCGCGGATGATGAGCTCCGGCGCCAGGACGATGTGGTCGGTCGCTGCCTCGCGCCCGGCAAGGCGGTCGAGCAGCAGCCGTGCCGCGGCTTGCCCCAAGTCGCGCTGGGCGATCCGCACCGTGGTCAGCGGCGGCGCGACCATGTCGACGAACGGCATGTCGTTGTGGCCGACCACGGAGACATCCCCGGGGCAGGTCAGGCCGCGCGCGGCGAGCGCGTCATAGACGCCGAGCGCCAGCAGGTCATTGGCGGCGACGATGGCGGTTGGGCGCGTCCGCCGCGCGAGCAGGCGCAGCGCAGCCTCGCGACCCGCCGCACGCGTATAGGCTTCGACGGCTTCGACCGGCGCATGGCGGGCGGACAATCCCGCAGCCGTGATGCTGGCCTCGAAGCCGGCGCGGCGGCGCGCGCCGGTCGAGATGTGCTGCGGACCCGCGACGTGACCGATGCGGCGGTGCCCGAGCGCGACGAGATGCTGGACGGCGAGACGCATGCCGGCGGCATCGTCGCTGGCTGCCGAGGGCAGCAGTCCGGCGGCATCGACGCGATTGACCAGCACCACCGGCAGCGCCGCGTCCAGGCAGTGCTTCACGACATCGTCGCGCAAGCTCACCGTCGCCAGCACCAGACCGTCGACGCCGCGGGCAATCAGCCGGTCGACGAGATCCTGCTCCGAGCCCTTGCTGCCGACGTCGACGACGATCGTCGCATAACCCTCGGCGTTGAGATGATCGGCGATGCCGGACAGCACGGGCGGGAAGCCGGGATCGGCGATGTCGGGCGCGAGCACGCCGATCAGGCCGCTGCGCCCGGTGCGCAGGCCCTTGGCGGCCATGTTCAGCCGATAGCCGAGCGCGTTGGCGGCGGCCTGGATCCGCTCCAAGACATCGCCCGCCACCAGATGCTTCATGGCCGGGCTGAGCGCGCGCGACACCGTGGAGGGATGCACGTCGCAGCGTGCGGCGACATCCTTGATCGTCGGGCGTGAGGACGCCGTTGCGCGTGAGCTCCCTGTCGATGGCGACGTCCGTTTCATCTCCGCTCCCCGATGCCGCAGCGCAGCGACGTTTTGATCGCGCGGTACCTTGACACATTTTGCGTGCGTGCAATAAATCCGGCTCTGCAATCGATTGCAATAGTACGATGGGAAACGCCCACATGACAGCCAGCGCGTTGAAGCCGCATCTGGTCAGCCCGGAGCATCTCGATCCGCATTGGCGCTGGGGGCGGGCGATTCCGTCGCATGGCCATGTGTCGGTGGATTTCGAGCGCCGCGTCGATTTCGACAGGTTGCGGCGCTACCGGCTCGCGCGGGCGCGCGCGGCGCTGAAGGCGTCGGGCTGTGGTGCGCTGCTGCTGTTCGACGTCAACAACATTCGCTACGTCTCCGGGACCAAGATCGGCGAATGGGAGCGCGACAAGCTGTGCCGTTTCGCGCTGCTGGCCGGCGACGGCGAGCCGATCGTGTGGGATTTCGGTTCGGCAGCCGTCCACCATCGTCTGTTCTGCGACTGGCTGGCGCCGGAGAACTGCCGCGCCGGCATGCTCGGCATGCGCGGCACCGTGCCCCCGGCGGTCGGACTGATGAAGGCGCATGCCGAGGAGGTGATGAGCCTGTTGCGGTCGGCCGGCGTTGCCGACATGCCGGTCGGCGTCGACCTTGCCGAGACCGCGATGTTCTTCGAACTGCAGAAGGCCGGCATGAAGGTGGTCGACGGCCAGCAGGTGATGCTGGATGCGCGCGAGATCAAGAACATCGATGAGATCATGCTGCTGAATCAGGCCGCGGCCATGGTCGACGGTGTCTATCATTCGATCTATGAGCACCTGAAGCCGGGCGTGCGCGAGAACGACATCGTCGCGCTCGCCAACAAGCTGCTCTACGAGATGGGCTCCGACGACGTCGAGGCGATCAACGCCATCTCCGGAGAGCGCTGCAATCCGCATCCGCACAATTTCACCGACCGCATCCTGCGCCCGGGCGACCAGGCGTTCTTCGACATCCTGCAGTCCTATCAGGGCTACCGGACCTGCTACTACCGCACCTTCAATGTCGGCCGCGCCACGCCGGCGCAGCACGACGCCTACAAGCGCTGCCGCGAGTGGCTCGACAATGCGATCGCGCTGATCAAGCCGGGCGTCTCGACCGACACCGTCGCCAAGGTCTGGCCTCAGGCCGAGGAGTTCGGCTTCCCCTCGGAGATGGCGGCCTTCGGCCTGCAGTTCGGCCACGGACTTGGACTGGCGCTGCATGAGCGGCCGATCATCTCGCGGCTGGTCTCGCTGGACAATCCGATGGAGATCAAGACCGGCATGGTGTTTGCGCTCGAGACCTACTGTCCAGCGACCGACGGCTTCTCGGCCGCGCGGATCGAGGAGGAGGTCGTGGTCACCGACAAGGGCTGTCAGGTGATCACGCTGTTCCCGGCCGAGGAATTGCCGATCGCCAACCGCTACTGAGCGGATGGGCAATGCGCCCAATAGAGCGATCTTTGTGGTTTCGTCATTGCAGAGCCACCGGGTCCGCGCGGATGCGCGGCCCGATGACGAGGCTCCGCGAAGCAATCCAGGGCGGCAGTCGTGACTCTGGATTGCTTCGTCGCTTCGCTCCTCGCAATGACGGAGACTGTGATCAGTAGGACGAGGAGACGACGATGACCACGACGCATTCGCTCGGCTGGATCGGCATGGGGCGCATGGGCTATCCCATGGCCGAGCGCCTGCTCAAGGCCGGCCACAAGGTGTCGATCTACAATCGCACCCGCGCCAAGGCCGAGCCGCTGGCGGCGAAGGGCGGCATCATCGTCGATTATCCCCGCGATCTTGCCGCATGCGACATCGTGTTCACGATGGTGTCGACGGGCAAGGATCTCGAGCAGGTCTATTTCGGCGACAACGGCCTGGTGGCCGCCAGTTCTGGATCGCATCCCAAGATCCTGGTCGACTGTTCCTCGATCGGCATCGAGCAGTCGGAGGCGATCTCGCCAAACTCGATCGCCTTGGTTGCGAGTTCGTGCGCGCGCCGGTGTCCGGCAACGGCAAAGTGTCAAGGCCGGCAAGCTGTCGTCGGTGGTCTCCGGCCCCAAGGCCGCGTTCGAGGTCATCGAGCCGTATCTGGCGAAGATCGCCGTCTCCGGGGTGTCCTATGTCGGCGAGGGCGAGCTCGCGCGCATCTGCAAGATCGCGCACAACGTGTTCCTCGGGGTCGTGATCCAGAACCTCGCCGAGATCACCATCCTGGCGCAGAAGGCCGGCGTGCCGCGCCATGCCTTCCTGAACTTTATGAATGCCAGCGTCATGGGGTCGACCTTCACCAGGTACAAGAGCAACGCGCTGGTCAATCTCGACTGGACCACGACCTTCACGCCACCGCTGCTGCGCAAGGATCTCGACCTCGGCCTGTCGGCGGCGCGCCAGCTCGACGTCGCCATGCCGGTGACGGCGGCGACCCGCGAGGCGCTGCAGGCCCATGTCGGCGCCGCCTCGCTGCAACCAGATCCCGCCGGCTATCTGGAGAAGGACTTTGCGGCGCTGCTGGAGACCGTGGCGCTCGCCGCCGGTCTCAAGCTGCAGCCCGAGAACGTGCCGATGCCGACGGGATTGGAGACGGAGGGATAACGTCCGTCATCCAACCGTCAGCGCCCGCCAGCGCGAATCCCGCGCGGAGGGGCGGCGGTGCAGGCGGGCATCCAGCACCTCACGGGCCTGGGCCAGCGCGCCGCTGCGGATCAGCGCGACGATGTAGGTGTCCTCGATCACCTCGCGCTGCGCGTGGCTGCCGCCGAGACGGGCCATCTCAGCTTGCACCGGTGCAAGCTGATCGGCACAGACGCGGTAGTCCTCGTTGTCGAACGCCTCAAATGCTCGATACAGCCTGGGAAGCAGGTGGCTCGCTGGGGAGCCGCTGCCTGCCGGCTGAGCCTTGAACGTGCGCAGTCGCTGGTTCACAGCGACATCGTCCTCGGTGACCGCCGAGATCATCGCGCGGTGCATTTCGACGAACGGAAGGTGTGAGGTCGGAAATCCCGTCCTGGCGTAGGTGTCGATCTCCTCCCACAAGTCCCATGCGACAGGATGTTCCTCGAGGCGCAGGCGCCACAGCAGAGATGCGCAGTCGGAGAGCGTGTTCAACGGTGGCGCAGCCGAAACGGCCGGGCTCAAGACATTCAGGTGGATTGCGATCGCCTTCTCGGCATCGCCCCGGTCCAGCGCGCCAAGCGCCTGGTGCCAGCAGATGTGACCGTGCAGCATCCCGGTGCGGTCGTAGTCGCCGATCCACCCCTCGACGAGCGCATCGGCCTCGTCCACCGCGCCGTCCTCGAACATCGCATGCAGCAGCGCATGCACGGCATAGGCGTTGTGCCGGCGCAGCGCGAAGCTGCGCTCGGTGACGGCGCGGCCCTGCGCGACGTCACCGGCCTCGGTGAAGGCCCAGCCGTGGTTGGACATGAACCACCAGTCCTCGCCATAATCAGCGGCGAAGCGGTCGCAGAGGTCGCGGCGGGCGGCATCGTGATCGGCTCGGCCGGAGAAGGCGAGCAGGCCGAAAGCGCCGAGCGGCAGCGCCATGATCATGGCGTCGCGCGGCCAGTTCGCCAGATGCGCCAGGGTCGATGTCAGCGCATCAGCGCTGCGTCCCTCGATGGCGAGCGCCAAGGTCGCGACATGGCTCTGCTCGCGCGGGGTGCCGCGCTTGGCAGCGAGGTCGCGGGCGCGTGCGATGGTCTGCAGCGCCGGCTCGCGCTGCATGTAGATGGCGTGGACGCGGGCACGCGCCGCGTGCGCCAACGCAAACTCCGGATCGAGCATGATCGCCCGCTCGAACGCGTCAGTGGCGCCGGGCCAGAAGGCGAGCAGCAGATCCATGCCCTCGCGATAGGCCGCGGCCGCGTCGGTGGAGGCGGTCGACAGTGGCAGGCCGTAGCGATCCTCCTCCATGTCAGCCCACCCGCGGCCTGCGGCCCTCGATCGGATAGGCCGGATCGTTGTAGCCGGGCGTCGAGGCGTGGCCGGTCACGACCAGCCGGTCGATCAGCGCCTCGTCGTCGGCGGCAAAGGGATAGTCGAGCGCGCGGATGTAGTCGTCCCATTGCGCCTCGGTACGCGGACCCGCGATCACCGAGCTGATGAAGGCGGAGTTGAGCACCCAGGACACGGCGAACTGTCCCGGCGCAAAACCCTTCGTCTCGGCGTGGCGCGTGATCTCCTGCGCCAGCTTCAACGATTCGGGCCGCCATTCGGTCTGCATCATCCTGGTGTCGTTGCGGCCGGCACGGGTCTCCTTGTCCGGCGGTGCATCGGGACTGTACTTGCCGGTGAGCACGCCGCGCGCCAGCGGGCTGTAGGGCACGACGCCGAGGCCGTAATAGCCGCAGGCCGGCAAATGCTCGACCTCGGGCATCCGGTTCATCGCGTTGTAGTAGGGCTGGCTGACGACAGGGCGGTCGATGCCGATGGCATCGCAGAGATTGCAGATCTCGGCGAGCCGCCAGGCGCGGTAATTGGAGACGCCGAAATAGCGGATCTTGCCGGCACGCGTGAGATCGCCGATCGCGCGCACGGTTTCCTCCAGCGGCGTCGCGTGATCCTCCTTGTGCAGGTAGTAGATGTCGATGTGACCGGTGCCGAGCCGCCTCAGGCTTTCGTCGGCGGCCTGCAGCACCCAGCGCCGCGACAGGCCGGCGCGGTTGGGATCGTCGCCCATCGGGTTGGCGAGCTTGGTAGCCACGATCCAGCGGTCGCGCTCGCGCGCGATGGCGCGGCCGACCACCTCCTCGGAAGCGCCCTTGTTGTAGGCATCCGCGGTGTCGATGAAGTTGATGCCGGCGTCGCGCGCCTTGGCGATGATACGGGCGGATGTCGGCTCGTCGGTCGGGCCGCCGAACATCATCGTTCCCAGGCAGATCGGCGACACCTTCAGGCCGGAACGGCCGAGCTGGCGATATTGCATTCTTGCCTCATTTCGAACCATCCACATCTGTGGAGAGGGTGAGTACGATAGCTCTCTCCGCGCGTCATTGCGAGCGAAGCGACGCAATCCAGGGCCGGGCGTGGGACTCTGGATTGCTTCGTCGCTTCGCTCCTCGCAATGACGCCGGGGAAGCGCGCGGCCTACTCGCTTTTCAATATCTTGAACACGCCAGAGGCCATCGCGATCACGCGATGGCCGGCCATGACCTCGGTGGTGATGAACACCAGGCTGCGGGTGATCCGCACCACATGCGGCCGCGACACCAGGGTCTCGCCGATCTTGCCGGACTCGACAAAATGCGTGTCGAACTGGATCGTCGCCATGTGCTCCTTGCCGGCAGCGTAGCGGGCCATCATGCCGCAACTGCGGTCTGCGAGCGTCATGATCACGCCGCCCTGGACCAGGCCGCGGCGGTTGTGGTGCTTGTCCTCGGTGACGATGGCGTATTCGTGGGCGCCGTCGACGACGCGCTGCCACAGCGGGCCGATCAGGTGCAGGAAGCCCGAGGTGTCGACGATCTCCCAGCCATCGGACGTCATCCTTGCCGCGGCTGATTTCGACATCTCTGAAGACCTTTCCTGTCGCGCCCGAAATCCGGCCCGCAGATCGTTTCATCCGTCGCTGGCCTGGTGTAGTCAAGCTGCATGCCGATGCCATTCGACGATGCCACGAGGCGGAAAATCGCAAGCTGCTGTGCCGGTTTCGTGCGCCTGGAGGCGACTGCGGCGGCGCCCTCGCTGAAGCGCGCGGCGGTGGTGATCGCGTTGGCCCCCCACCACGAGACCGGCAACACGGCGCTGCTGCTCACTCTACGTGCCGCGGGGCTGCGCAGCCATGGCGGGCAATGGGCGCTGCCGGGCGGACGCTGCGACGCCGACGAGACGACGGTCGAGGCCGCCCTGCGCGAGCTCGCGGAAGAGCTCGGGCTGATCCTGGCACCGGATGCGGTGCTGGGCCTGCTCGACGACTACCCGACACGGTCGGGCTATCTGATTACCCCCGTCGTCGTATGGGCGGCCAATGGCCGCACGCTGCGGCCAGATCCGGACGAGGTCGCCTCGGTGCACCGGATCGGCCTGGACGCGATCACGGCGGATGACGCGTTCGATTTCACCGCGATCCCCGAGAGCACGCGGCGCGTCATCCGTTTTCACGCCCGCGAGGGGCTCATTCACGCACCCACCGCCGCGCTGATCTATCAGTTCCGTGAGGTCCTGTCCGGCCGCGACACCCGGGTGCACGAGCTGGAACAGCCGGTGTTCGCCTGGAAGTAGCCGCCGTTTCGGCTACAAGGGCGGCATGCTTCATCAGCCGATTCGCACGCTCGCCCTGATTTTCGCCTGCGCCGTTTCCGGCGCGCCGCCTTTGCTGGCCACGGAACCCGGCTCGCCGGGCGCGCCGCGCGAAGCTTTGGCGCAGATGGTATCGCCCGCTGCGATCGCGGAGTATCGGCGCAAACTCGCCGAATATCAGCAGGCGCGTGCGGCGTTCGACCAGGAGGCTGGCGCCTATTGGAAGGCGATCGCCGACAAGCGCCGCGCGCGCAATGCCAAGCGCCGCGATCGTCAGCCGATCGCGCTCGACGACTATGTGCTGGAGCAGCCGCCGGTCTACACCGGGCCGAAGCGGCCGGTGAATCCCGAGCCGGAACCTGAGGGCGAGCCGCGCGAGCGCAAGTACATCCCTGTGGTCGCCGACCTCGTGAAGGCGGCACAGGAGCATTTCCAATGGTCGCCGCAGCGCCCCGCCAGCGACATCGATTTCAAGCGCGCCTATGCGCGCTTCGCCGCGGCGTCGGGACTGACTCGCGAGCAGGCGGTGCGCGTCTATGCCTTCGAGACCGGCGGCAACGGCAGGCACGACTCGCAATCGGGCTTCAAGGGTAACCGCGCGATCTCGACCGCGATCGGCTACAATCAGCTCTTGACCACCAACAGTGTCGAGCTGCTGGCCGAGCAGGGCCCGCTGTTCATCCGCCTGCTCGGCGAACGCGTGGCCCGGACGTCCGGCCCGGCACGCGGCGCGATGGAGCACAAGCTCGCGGTCCTGAAGAAGATGGTCGCGATCGCCCGCTCCGTGCCGGACGACTGGTCGGCGCATGAGAAGATCGGCAACACGCCGCAGGGTTGGGCCATGCATGCGATGGTGCTCGACATCGACGTCGGGCCGATGCTGCAAACCCACAAGCTCTTGACCTCGGTGCTGTTCGCGCGCGCCAAGGGCTACACGAGGCCGCTCTCGGCGGCCGAGCTCGAGATGATGAATCTCACCGGCGACGGCACCGGCTTCGACATGGTGACGATGCCGCTCGAGATGCGCGATCAGGTTCCGACCGCCAACTTCTTCCAGCGCGGCGGCTATGAGCGCAATCCGGTCGCCGTTCGCCACAACACCGTGGCGAAGCTGCTTGCGGTGACGGATTCCAGGATGGACTCGCTCAGCAGCCTGCCCGGCGCCAAGGAGCTGGCGGCCGCGTTCTGGAGGCTGCGCTCGCTCGCCTTTACTCATCCGCGCCGAACGAGAAGCTGCCGTCGCCGTCGAGATAGGGGGCTGTCCGCATGTAGAGCTGACCGTTCTGGCCGACGAAGAACAGCGTGCCCTTCGGCACCTTCTTGGCGCCCTTGAGCAGCATGTCGGCGTTCTTGGTGCCCATCTTGTAGGCGAGCGTCTGGCCATCCTTGCCATAGGCGTAGCCCATGTCGGGCTTCAGCTCCCACGGCTCCGGCGGTGCCGCGCGCGCCGCGCTGGTCAGTGCGCCCAGCGCACCGAGAGCGATCAGGGCTTTCAGAACCGAGCTCTTCATGTCCTCCTCCAATCGATGTCGTCTCGAACAAATCACGAACGCCGAGGCGGCGTCAACGTCGCCCGTCGCGGCGCAGCGAGCGTTGGCGGATTTTCCATTCGCCGATCTCGCGATTATCCTGCAGCGTGGTTTAGAAACATAGGCCAAGAAAACACTTTGGGGATGATTCGGATGAGCCTCGTCACGAAGATCGGTTGGGTTGCGGCGTTGTCGCTGGTGACGTTGGCGTCCGCCCGGGCCGACGACTTCAAGCTGTCCAACAACCAGCGCATCGCCTGCAGCCGCGGTCTCTCCGCCGGCAAGCTCAATACGGCCGTCTGCAAGTCCTACGCCTACCTCTTCAACGTGAAGACCTCGGAATATTTCCGCTGCCAGGTCTCACTGTCGCTGACCCGGGACAACAAGGAGGTCATCAACGTCCAGACCGACGGCGGCTGCACCAGGAAGCCGCGCGTGTTCGACACCGACTCCAAATACGAGTTCGACGCCACCGAGACCGAGCCGGCGAACACCAACTCCTTCTTCGGCAATGGCGGCTATTCGATCTGGGTGGCGGATACGACCCAGCAGAAGGTGCGCGGCTGCATGACGATCTCGTCCGGGCTCGGCTCGGACATCTCCAAGTGCCTCGACATGACGTTCCAATGACCGGCGGCCTTGCGAGGGAGGCGGCCCGCCGCTCTGGGCTGCACCTGCGGTTCAAGCCGATCATACTGTCAATTTGAGATTGAACGCGGGGCGCATCGGTCCCGGCCTCGCGCTGCGGGAGCGGGAGAGGCTGGTGCGCCAGTCTTTCGGATGGGTTGACCCCGCGCCCGCAGCCGTCCAATTTGCGGCAAAATCAATGGGAGGATCCATGCGTTTTTCGAAAATCTCTGGCACTGCAACCGGTTTCATCCTGGCGGCCGCCTGCCTGCTCGCGGCGCCAGCGGCGCAGGCGCAGAGCTTCATCAACGTGCTCACCGGCGGCACGTCGGGCGTCTACTATCCGCTCGGTGTCGCGATCGGGAAGATCTACGGCGACAAGATCCCCAATGTGAAAACCCAGGTGCAGGCGACCAAGGCCTCGGTCGAGAACCTGATCCTGCTGCAGCAGGGACGCGGCGAACTCGCCTTCGCGCTCGGCGACTCCCTGAAGGCCGCCTGGAACGGCGACGAGGAGGCCGGCTTCAAGACCAAGCTGGACAAGCTCCGTACGATCGGCGCGATCTATCCGAACTACATCCAGATCGTGGCGACCGCCGAGTCCGGCATCAAGACGCTGGCGGACCTGAAGGGCAAGAGTCCGTCGGTCGGCGCGCCGAAGTCCGGTACCGAGCTCAACTCGCGCGCGATCCTCGCTGCCGCCGGCATGAGCTACAAGGATCTCGGCAAGGTGGAGTACCTGCCGTTTGCCGAATCCGTCGACCTGATGAAGAACCGGCAGCTCGGCGCCACCTTGCAGTCGGCCGGCCTCGGCGTCGCATCGTTGAAGGATCTGTCGACCTCGTCGCCGATCACCGTGGTGTCGGTGCCGAAGGAGGTCGTCGACAAGATCGGGCCCCGTTCGTCGCGGCGACCATTCCGGCCAACACCTATACCGGCCAGGACAAGGACGTGCCGACCGCAGCCGTGATCAACTATCTCGTCACCAGTTCCGCGGTGTCCGACGATCTCGCCTATCAGATGACCAAGCTGATCTTCGAGTCGTTGCCGGAACTCGCCAATGCACATGCGGCAGGCAAGGAGATCAAGCTGGAGACGGCGGCGCAGGGCGGCCCGGTGCCGCTGCACCCGGGCGCGATCCGCTACTACAAGGAAAAGGGCATCCTGAAATAAGGACGCTGCTCGCCCGGCCTGCCTCGCAGGCCGGATCATTCGCAACCGGCTGCGCGGGAAGCCTTCCGCGCAGTCTTGTCGTTCAGGTGATTGCGGCCATGGTCAGCAGCGCCTGATGGGCGCGTTGGGGGGATCATGACGATCGAAGCCGTTAATATGGAAACGCCGGTCAAGGTCGAGTTCGACAATTTCGAGCACGGCTTTCCGGAAGGCTTCGGTCCCGGCCGCTGGGGCTATCTGGCCTACGGCATCGGTCTCGCCTTCGCGCTGTTCCAGCTTTATGTCGCCGCCTTCAACTATCTGCCGAGCCAGGTCGTGCGCGGCGTCCATGTCGGCTTCCTGCTGCTCTTGACCTTTGGCCTGATCGGCAACTTCACCGCCAAGTCCGATGCGGGGCGCATCGCGGGCTGGACCGTCGGCGCCATGGGCTTTCTCTGCGGCCTCTATCAGTGGATCTTCTATGCCGACCTGATCGCGCGCGATGGCGATCCGACCCGCGTCGATCTCGTGGTCGGAACCCTGCTGGCGGTCCTGATCTTCGAGGGCACGCGCCGGCTGATGGGACTCGCGCTGCCGCTGATGTGCGGCGCCTGCCTGTTGTACTGGTTCTTCGGCCAGTACCTGCCGGCGCCGCTCAACCATCGCGGCTATGATTTCGATCAGATCGTCACGCATCTGTCGTTCGGCACCGAGGGCTTCTACGGCGTGCCGATCTACGTCTCGGCGACCTACATCTTCCTGTTCATCCTGTTCGGCTCGTTCCTCGAGCATGCCGGCATGATCCAGCTGTTCACCGACGTCTCGCTCGGCCTGTTCGGTCGCACCCGCGGCGGTCCGGCCAAGGTCGCGGTGTTCGCCTCCGGCATGATGGGCACGATCTCGGGCTCGGGCGTCGCCAACGTCGTCACCGTCGGCCAGTTCACGATTCCCCTGATGATCCGGTTCGGCTACCGCCGCGCCTTCGCGGCCGGCGTCGAAGCCACCGCGTCGATGGGCGGACAGATCATGCCGCCCGTGATGGGCGCGGTCGCCTTCATCATGGCCGAGACCTTGGGCGTCGACTACTCGGTGATCGTCAAGGCCGCGGTGATTCCGGCCATCCTCTATTTCGCCTCCGCGTTCTGGATGGTGCATCTGGAGGCCGGCAAGCACGGCCTGACCGGCATGAAGCCGTCGGAGATCCCGAGCGCCTGGAAGGCGCTGGCGGCGCGCTGGTATCTCGTGCTGCCGCTCGCCGCGCTGGTCTACATGCTGTTCGAGGGCTTCACGCCGCTGTATGCGGGCTCGATGGGACTCGCGCTGACGGTGGCGCTGATCCTGGGCACCTCGATCACGATGGGCTTCTCCAACCAGGTGCTGCGCTACGTATTCTGGATCGGGCTCGCGCTCGTCGTCGGCGCGCTGTCGCGCAACGGCCTGCAGATCATTCCCGTCGCGTCGGTCGTGGTCGCGCTCGTCGTCCTCACTGGCTTCATGCGTGGCGGCATGGCGACCCTGCATGCGTGTCGCGATTCGCTGGCCGAAAGCGCGAAGTCGGCGCTGACGGTCGGCATGGCCTGCGCGATCGTCGGCGTCATCATCGGCATGATGACCCAGACCGGCGTCGGCTCGATCTTCGGCGGCTGGGTGATCGGCCTCGGCAAGACCAGCCTGTTCGCCGCGCTGATCATGACCATGCTGCTGTCGATCCTGCTCGGCACCGGCATTCCGACGATCCCGACCTACATCATCACCGCGGCGCTCGCGGCCCCCGCGCTCGCCAAGCTGGGCGTGCCGCTGATCGCGAGCCACATGTTCGCGTTCTACTACGGCATCATGGCCGACCTCTCGCCACCGGTCGCGCTGGCCGCGCTGGCGGCCGCCCTGATCGCCAAGGAGAATCCCGACAAGATCGGATGGGAGGCGATGCGGATCGCGCTCGCCGGCTACGTCATTCCGTTTCTGTTCGTCTACTCGCCCGCGCTGATGCTGCAGCCAGGTGACCCGATGGAGGCGCAACTCGGCTTCATCGGCGCGGTGGCGTATGCTTCCGTCAAGGCGCTGATCTCGATCGGCCTGTTCGGCATGGTGGCGATCGGCTTCCTGTACGTGCGCATGACCCTGATCGAGCGCCTGCTGGCGTTTGTCGCGTCCGTCTGCCTGCTCGGCGAATTTCCCTACAGCGATCTGCTGGGACTCGTGCTGGCGGTCGCGATCGTGGCGTGGCAGTGGCGGCAGCGGCCGCCGTCCGCCGTGGCGGTCTCCGCTTGAGCCTCTGCCTCGCGTCATCAGGTGTGGTGAAGGCGCTGACCCTCGCCGGCTTCACCTTGGCCTGGACCCACTCGGTCGAGAAGACCGCGTGGCAGGAGGACTGGCGCGTCACGCCTGACGGTCTCGAATTGGTGCAGGCCCGAGTCAAGGGCTCCGGTGCCGGCATGGAGCCGCCGCCGGAGGCGCGGCTGGTTGACGGCTGGTTCCAGTGGCAGCCCCGGCGGGCGCCGCTGTCGCGGGTCGTGCTCGCCAATTCCGGCGCGGCCGGGGAGTGGCGCATCTGTACCGACGGGCAATGCCAGACGCTGTCGGACATCTTCGGCCATGACATCGGTGCCGCGACCATCACGATGAGCGCCTGCAACGAATAGCGAACAACAACGACGGGAGAACGCGATGGATCGTCTCGAGGGCAAGGTGGCGCTGGTGGTCGGTGCCGGCTCGATCGGACCGGGCTGGGGCAACGGCAAGGCCACCGCCGTGACCTTCGCGCGGCACGGCGCCAAGGTGTTCTGCGTCGACCGCAACAAGGACGCCGCCGCGGAGACCGCCGCGATCATTTCGGGCGAAGGCGGGCAGGCCGAGGCGTTCACCGCCGATGTCTCGAAGGCCGTCGAGGTCGAGGCAATGGTGACGGCTTGCGTTGCCGCCTATGGCCGCATCGACGTGCTCGACAACAATGTCGGCATTGCCGAGATGGGCAGCGTCGTCGATGTCGAGGAGGCCGAGTGGGACCGCGTGTTCGCGGTCAACCTCAAGAGCGCCTATCTCGCCATGAAGCACGTCATTCCGGTGATGGTCGGGCAGGGCGGCGGCTCCATCATCAACATCTCCTCGGTCGCCTCGATCCGCCAGGTCGGCATCTCCTATGTCAGCTACGGCGCCAGCAAGGCGGCGATGAACCAGATGACGCGCACGACCGCGGTCGAGTTCGCGCCGAAGCACGTCCGCGTCAATGCCATCCTGCCCGGCCTGATGAAGACGCCGATGGTCGAGCACTCCGCGGGGCTGGCTGCGAGCTACGCCAAGGGCGATGTCGAGGAGATGTGGCGCAAGCGTGATGCGCAGGTGCCGATGGGGCATATGGGGGATGCCTTCGACGTCGCCAATGCCGCCTTGTTCCTCGCGTCCGACGAGTCGCGCTATGTCACCGGCACCATGCTGGTGGTGGATGGCGGGTTGACCTGCAGGAGTTAGGTCTCGCTACTCTCGTCGTTGCGAGCAAAGCGACGTGTCCGCCGGAGCTCGAATGGCGAAGACGGAAGCAATCCAGGGTCTCCGGGAAACCCTGGATTGCTTCGTCGCCTTCGGCTCCTCGCAATGACGCGTGTCATAGGAGAGATCAGCTTCGCGGCTATTGGGCCATCGCCAGCATGCCGCCGGCAATCGCATGCCACGTCGAGGTCATGCTAATCGGCCAGTTCAGGAGCTTCACGGCGATCAGTGCCAGCCCGCCATAGACGTAGACCGGATGGACGCGTCCGAACGTGCGGCGGTCGTGGATGATTGCGACGACGAGCAGCAGGTAGGCGACGAAGGCCGGTGGGATGGTCACGAATACCGGCGGCGGGCCGAGCGGGCCGGGCGGCGCCAGGAATGTCAGGAACCAGCGCGCCACGGCGGCGTCCAGCAGCGAGATGCCGGCGAGCAGCATCAGCCGCTTGTGCGTCTCCGGCCGGCGCAGATGGACGACCGCGAGCGCAAAGACCACGGCAAAGAAGGCGATGCCGCTGAGCGGCACGATCGCGAACGCGATGCCCTCACTGGCCTGCCCCATCGCCGCGGAGCGCTTCATCGCCTCGATGGCAACGAGGAAGCCGAAGATCGTCATCGCCGTGGCGAGCGATACGCCGAAGATGCCGAGCGAGCGGTGCCACGCCGTGCGTCCGGATGCAGCAAGCCAGCTCTGCAGCGCGAAATAGAGAGTCCAGGTGAAGAACAGGAAGCCGTGGAAATGAATCACGGGCGCGCCGGAAAATGTACCGCGGGCCAGTGGCAGCCAGTAGGTCGGTGCGAAGCCGAGGATCGCCGTGGCCATGCAGGCCAGGGCCATGTTGAAATAGAAATAGCGCGCAGGGGACGCAACGACGCCGCGTGCGCGCGAATTGTCGGTCAGAATAGTCATGCGGTTGTGTCTGCGGGGACCGCAACAGGTTCAAATGACGACCGAAGGCTTCGCCGGTGCGCGCATCCATAAAAATCGCGAGAGGAACGCCGCAATCAGCTCGCGAGCGGCGGTTCGCAAGGGGCGCCTTCTGCAGGAAAGGACTGTTGCGCCGCTGCTACCACTGTATAGTTGAAGCGTCCGCGGCGGCGGTTACGCCCCGCGCGCCGTGCCGGATCGCCCACGACCTGAGAGAGCCATTTGCCTTGACCGCATCCGTCTTCTCATGGGCCGCAGCCGGTCGCCGGGATGGGATGCTGCGCCTGGCCGCGCTGGTCATGCTCGGATGGCTGGTCTCGACGCCAGGCCCATGCGGTCGGCGCGGCCGAGCCCGGCAAGGAGCCGGCGGTGGATGCCGGTGCCTGCATGGCGGCCTCGGAGGCGCACGATGGCGACAAGGTGCTCACCGAATGCGGCGCCGTGATCGACAATCCCAAGACCGCGAGGACCGATCGCATCAACGCGCTGATCGCGCGCGCCTCGATCTTCATCACCAGGGGCGAGATCGATCGCGCCATCGCCGATTACGGCGTTACCTTGCAGCTCAACCCGACCCTTGCCAGCATCTTCAATGCGCGCGGCGAACTGCATCGCAAGAAGGGCGACCGTCCGAAGGCGCTGGCCGATTTCGCCGCGGCGCTGCGGCTCAATCCGGATCACGCCAGCGCTCGCAGCAACTACCACGCGCTCGCAGTGGAGATTGAGCGCCTGGGCGCGCGGATGGCCGTCGCGGGCCGGCCGAGCTTCAATTGCGCCACAGCGCGGCGTGCCGTCGAGAAGGCGATCTGCGCCGATCCGGAGCTCGCCGATCTCGATCGCGAGATCGACGGCGCGCAGGCCCGCGTCGTTCGCGAGGCGGCCGGCCCTGCCGCGGCACGCGCCCTGCGGCGCGAGCAGGACGCGTTCATCGCGCGGCGCAACGCGGGCTTTGGCAGGCCCGGCTACGATCTCAAGAAGGCGATGCAGGACCGCCTGCGGCGCCTGAACGGCGTCGACGGCTATTAACCGTCGGCGTGGCCGCTTGAACCGGGTTCCGGCCGGAGACGACAACGGGGAGATCAGCAACTCTCAACCTGTACCGGTCCTAGACCGAGCCGAGACCTCGCCGATGCACGCTCTCATTCGTTCGCTGTCGTCCCGCTCATCCTACCGCACGCTCCATCTCGCGGCCGGCCTCGTCGCCAGCCTCGGAGCCGTCCCGGCGCTCGCCGCGGACACCGAATGCGCTTTGGGCAGCAAGGCGCCGCCGTCCGAGCTCATTGCCGCCTGCTCGACCGCAATCGAGCAGGCATCGAGTTCGCCGAAGGATCAATCCATCGCCCTGGTCGCCCGCGCCGACGCCCGTGCGCGCACCTCGGGGGGCATGACCCAGGCCCTGAAGGACCTCGACCGTGCCATCGCGCTCGACGGCAAGAATGCGCGCGCCTATCGGCTGCGCGGCGACCTGATGCGCGAAGCCGGTGGCGATGCCGGCAAGGCGACCGCCGATCTGAGCATGGCGATCTCGCTCGATCCGAATGACGCCGAAGCCCATGAGCTACGTGGCGTTGTCTACACCGAGCAGCGCCGTCTCGATCGCGCTCTGGCCGACTACGATCAGGCGATCCGCCTGAAGCCCGACTACGCGCAGGCCTATGCCGACCGCGGCGTCGCCTTCTACCTGCGCGGCGACAACGAGAAGGCCGTGCGCGACTATGACGAGGCGATCCGGCTCGACCCGGAACGGCCGCGCACGTTCACCAACCGTGCCGCGGCCTACAAGAAGCTCGGCCAGATGGACAAGGCGCTGGCCGATGACGACGAGGCGATCCGGCGCGATCCGAAGGTGTCGGAATATTACGATAATCGCGGCCTCACCTACGCCGCCATGAAGGAGTACGATAAGGCGATTGCCGACTATGACCAGGCGATCAGGATGGAGCAGCGGGCAAATTTCTTCACCAACCGCGGGGATTCCCATCAGTTCAAGAACGAGCTCGGCGCGGCGCTCAGCGACTACGACGCGGCGCTGCGGCTCGATCCGAATTTCGCCCTCGCCTACAACAACCGGGCGGTGTTGTTCAAGAAGATGGGTGAGCGCGCCAAGGCGCTGGCCGACTACGAAGCTGCGCTGCGACTGGATCCCGGCAACGACAATGCCATCGCCGGCCGGCGCGTCATGCTGGCCGAGATCAAGAAGTTCGGCGCCGAGCCGCCGCGGCCGTTGAACGCGCCGTCGGAGCGCAGCGGCCCGTCGTTCGATTGCGCCACCGCCGTGCGCGAAGTCGAGAAGGTCATCTGTGCCGACCCGCAGCTCTCGGTGCTCGATCTCGGCATTTCCGAAAGCTATGCCCGGCGCTTGAAGTCCTCCCGCGGCCGCGCCGCCGCCGAGCTGCGCGGCACGCAGCGTGACTTCATCGCCGAGCGCAACACCCGTTTCGGCAAGCCCGGCTACGACCTTCGTCTAGCCCTGCAGCGCCGCCTGGATACGCTCCGCGACGCAGCGCGTTGATCCGGCCCGGAAAATGGCGCGGACGTCCGGGCCTGCCTGATCTGGATCAATTCATGACGGCTTGAACTGTCGCTTTGTCCCGTGACAATACTCGGGAATAAACACAGATCTTGGGGAAACGTCATGAGCGCTGCGAGCCGCTATCACGAGGTCCATGCACGGTCGCTGCGGGACCCGGAAGGGTTCTGGGCCGAGGCCGCCCGCGCGATCGATTGGATCGAGCCGGCCAAGAAGATCTTCGATCCGTCGATGGGCGCCTATGGCCGCTGGTTTTCCGGCGCCGTCGTCAACACCTGCTACAACGCGCTGGACCGCCACGTCGTGGCCGGCCGCGGCGATCAACTGGCGCTGATTCACGACTCGCCGCTCACCGGCTCGGTCACCAAGCTCACCTATGCCGAGATGCTGAAAGAGGTGCAGACGCTCGCCGCGGTCATGCAGGATTTTGGCGTCGTCAAGGGCGACCGCGTCATCCTCTATATGCCGATGGTACCGGAGGCGATGGTCGCAATGCTCGCCTGCGCGCGCATTGGCGCGGTGCATTCGGTGGTGTTCGGCGGCTTCGCGGCCAAGGAACTCGCCACCCGCATCGACGACGCCACGCCGAAGCTCGTGCTGTCGGCGAGCTGCGGCATCGAGCCCGGCCGCATCGTGCAATACAAGCCGCTGCTCGACCAGGCGATCGAGCTTGCCGACAACCGCCCCAAGGCCTGCATCATCCTGCAGCGTCCCGAGCATGTCTGCGAGCTCAAGCCCGGCCGCGACTACGACTGGGCCGCGCTGCGCAAGTCCGCGCTCGCCAATGGCAAGCTGGCGCCGTGCGTGCCGGTGCTGGCGACCGATCCGCTCTACATCCTCTACACGTCGGGCACGACCGGCATGCCGAAGGGCGTGGTGCGCGACAATGGCGGGCACCTCGTCGCGCTGAAATGGTCGATGGAGAATCTCTACGGCATCAAGCCGGGCGAGGTCTGGTGGTGCGCCTCCGACATCGGCTGGGTGGTCGGCCACAGCTACATCATCTACGGCCCGCTGATCCACGGCGCGACCTCGGTGATGTATGAGGGCAAGCCGGTCGGCACGCCCGATGCCGGTGCGTTCTGGCGCGTCATCGCCGACCACAAGGCAGTGGCTCTGTTCACGGCGCCCACGGCCTTCCGTGCCATCCGCAAGGAGGATCCGGAAGGCACGTTCCTGCGCAAATACGATCTGTCGCATTTTCGCACCCTGTTCCTGGCCGGTGAGCGGGCCGATCCGCCGACGGTGGAATGGGCTGAGCAGCAATTGAAGGTGCCGGTGATTGACCACTGGTGGCAGACCGAGACCGGCTGGTGCATCGCCGGCAATCCGGTCGGCCTCGGGCTATTGCCGGTCAAGCACGGCTCGCCGACGGTTCCTATGCCGGGCTACCAGGTCGACATCGTCGACGAGGCAGCCAGGCCCGTGCCCGCCAACACCATGGGATCGATCGTGATCAAGCTGCCGATGCCGCCGGGCTGCCTGCCGACCTTGTGGCAGCAGGAGGATCGCTTCAAGGAATCCTACCTCAGCGAATTCCCCGGCTACTACAAGACCTCCGACGCCGGCTACAAGGACGAGGACGGCTACGTCTTCGTGATGGGCCGCACCGACGACATCATCAATGTCGCCGGCCACAGGCTGTCGACCGGCGGCATGGAGGAGATCCTGGCCTCGCATCCGGACGTCGCGGAATGCGCCGTGCTCGGCATCAAGGATGCGATCAAGGGCGAGGTGCCCTGCGGCTTCATCGTGCTCAAGGCCGGTGTGTCGCGCAGCCCCTCCGTGATCGAGAAGGAGATCGTGGCGCTGGTGCGCGACAAGCTGGGCCCGGTCGCCGCGTTCAAGCTCGCCATCACTGTCGGCCGGCTGCCGAAGACGCGCTCCGGCAAGATCCTGCGCGGCACGATCAAGAAGATCGCCGACGGCGAGCAATGGAGCATGCCGGCCACGATCGAGGATCCCAAGGTGCTCGAGGAAATCGGCGAGGCGCTGAAGAGCCGGGTCTGACGCCGCCGCCGAACGTGCCCCGGGCTTGACCCGGGGGCGCATTGTCGTCAAGCAACGGCGGAGTCCTGCCCGATTGACGAGAATGGAACGTTCGATGCGACAGACCTCCGCCCGCCTGGCCCTGGTGCTGATGGCCGTATTTTCGCTCTCGGCCTGCGCCTCCCGCAACCAGGGTCCTGCGGTGGCGCTCGGCAATGACGATGATGATGCGGTCTGTCAGGCCGGTGGCAAGGTCGCGCCGGGCTCCGCCGAATATGTCGTCTGCCGCAAGGACCGCGACGTACAGCGGCAGCGCGCCGAGGCGCGTGCCGACCGCCGGCAGCGCGATCTCGGCGAATACATGATGAACCATCCCGACCGGCCCTGAGCGCGAGTGCAAGCGCCTCTCATGGCGCGTGACTTCGATGCAACAGTTGCGTGACATCGGCACTGCAACAATGCCGATTGATTGAGATCAAATCCAAGCCCATGGCGTCCCTGCCACACCTGTGACCGCAAGGCGCGGCCGTGCCCGCGCAGATGTTGCTCAAGGGTGGCTATGGGGACCTCGATGAATAGAATCTTCAAACTCTCGTCATCGCTGCTGGTGCTGGCGGCGATCTGCGGAGCCACGGGCTCGGCGCAAGCAGCCGACCTGCAGGCGGCGCCGGTCTATACCAAGGCGCCGGTGGTCGAGGCGTGGAATCCGTGGATGCTTCGTGTGCGAGCGCTCGGCGTGCTGCCGGATGCCGGCGGCTCCACCGTGAATGTGACCGGCGTGCCGGCGCTGTCGTCGCCGAACTCCGGCCTGTCGATCTCCAACTCGGTCGTGCCCGAGCTCGACATCAGCTACTTCTTCACCAAGAACATCGCGGCCGAGCTGATCCTCGGCGTCACCCGGCATTCCATCGGCGGCACCGGCTCGCTCGACGGCCTCAACATGGGCAAGGCCTGGCTGCTGCCGCCGACGCTGACCCTGCAATATCACTTCACCGATTTCGGCGCGTTCAAGCCGTATGTCGGCGCGGGCGTGAACTACACGGTCTTCTTCAACCAGAGCGCCGCGAACCAGGTCTGGAACGGCCTTGCCGTCACCAACCTGCACATCTCCAACCAGTGGGGCGCCGCGGTCCAGTTCGGCTTCGACTACATGCTCGAC
This sequence comes from Bradyrhizobium oligotrophicum, assembly GCA_050641875.1. Classification (GTDB taxonomy): domain Bacteria; phylum Pseudomonadota; class Alphaproteobacteria; order Rhizobiales; family Xanthobacteraceae; genus Bradyrhizobium; species Bradyrhizobium oligotrophicum_B. The sequence goes on along the minus strand of CP192619.1, from coordinate 1,463,787 downwards.
AGGCACTGGGGCCTGAACGTCGACGTCAAGAAGCTGTGGCTGCAGCCGAACTACTCGGCGACGGTCAACGGCGCAATTCCGGTCACCGGCCGCGCCAACATCGATCCGTGGCTGGTCGGCGTCGGCGTCACCTACAAGTTCTGATTTGTTGTGTTCCTCCCAAGACTGCATGGCGCCGGCATCCCCGGCGCCATTTTTTGGAAGGTTTGCTTGTCGCGAAGCTTCGTTTGTCGCGAGTCTCGCGCCTCCCCACCGCTGTCGTCCAGCCTTGAGCCGGGATCCATACGCTGCAGCAGGAATGAGGCGCCAAGCGCTGCGTCACGGCCAACTTGAGCCGTTACGCAATCCTGCGGTTATGGGTCCCCGCGTTCGCGGAGACGACACCGATGGCGGGCGGCCGCACGCGAGCGATGCGAGAAAGACGGACGCGTGCGCGTCCTACTCCTCCTCGTCGTCCTGCTTCTTGCCGCCGATGGTCTTGAGCTTGGCGAACACGGCGTCGACGTTGAGATCGTCCTCGTCGCGGCCCGCCGGCTCGTACTCGTCCTTGCGCGTGGTCTCGGAGGCCGGGAGCAAGGTGGCGCCGCTGTAATTGGCGTCGAGCGGCTTTTCCTTGGCGGCACGCTGGACCTCGAAGTCGAGCTCGATCTGCGAGCAAAGGCCGAGCGTCACCGGATCCATCGGCGTCAGCGTCTGCGCGTTCCAATGGGTGCGGTCGCGCACGCTGGCGATCGTGGTCTTGGTGGTGCCGACCAGGCGCATGATCTGGGCGTCCTTGAGCTCGGGATGGTTCCGCACCAGCCAGAGGATGGCGCTCGGGCGCTCGTGGCGGCGCGACACCGGGGTGTAGCGGGGGCCCTTGCGCTTGGGCTGCGGCGGCAGCACCACCTTGCTCTCCTGCAGCCGCAGGCGGTAATTCGGATCGCGCTCGGCCTTCTCGATCTCCTCGCGGGTGAGCTGCCCGGTCGAGATCGGATCCATCCCCTTGATGCCCTGGGCGGCGTCCCCGTCGGCAATGGCGCGCACCTCGAGCGGGTGCATCTTGGTAAAGTCGGCGACCTGGTCGAAGGTCAAGGCAGTATTGTCGACCAGCCACACGGCAGTTGCCTTCGGCATCAGCGGGGCGTTGCTCATGGCAAATCTCCTTTGTGCTCCGCCCCGGCCCTGGGAGGCGAAACCTGCGGTCATCGGCGATGACGGGAATTGGCCCTATATAAGCCGTCCCAGGGGCGTGGCGCAATGGCCTGGAGAAAACGGCCTTGACAGCGCTCGAAAGCAGTCCCAAGTCCTACCCAAACGAGTGTCAGACCCAAGTTATTCGCGTATCGACCGCCCCCGCTTGCCGGCCCGGGGGTCCGTGGTCGCCGAAACCAGCCCGCACAGATCAGCTCAGACCAGCCCCATGGCAGCCAAACCAGACCTCAAAATCGTGCTTTGCTCGCCGCGCGGCTTCTGCGCCGGCGTGGTGCGCGCCATCGACACCGTGGAACGGGCGCTCGCCATCTATGGCGCCCCGGTCTATGTCCGCCACGAGATCGTGCACAACAAATACGTCGTCGACAGCCTGAAGACCAAGGGCGCCATCTTCGTCGAGGAACTGGCGGAGATTCCCGACAGTACCAACGCACCGGTGGTATTTTCGGCGCATGGCGTGCCGAAATCGGTTCCGGCCGAGGCCCAGGCCCGCAATTTCTTCTCCCTGGACGCGACCTGCCCGCTGGTCACCAAGGTCCACCGTGAGGCGGCGATCCACTTCAAGCGCGGCCGCGAGATCCTGCTGATCGGCCATTCGCACCATCCGGAGGTGGTCGGCACCGTCGGCCAGCTTCCGGCCGGCGCCGTGACGCTGATCGAGACCGCCGAGGACGCCGCGACCTTCACGCCGAAAGATCCCAACAACCTCGCTTTCGTCACCCAGACCACGCTGTCGATCGACGACACCAAGGATATCGTCGCGATCCTCAAGGGCCGGTTCCCGAACATCTCGGGCCCGCACAAGGAAGACATCTGTTACGCCACCACCAACCGCCAGCTGGCGGTCAAGAAGGTGGCGCCGGTGGTCGACGCGCTGATCGTGGTCGGGGCGCCGAACTCGTCGAATTCGCAGCGCCTGCGCGAGGTCGCCGAGCGCGAAGGCTGCCCGATTGCCGTACTGGCGCAGCGCGCCTCGGACATCGACTGGGCGCGCTTCGAGGGCATCAAGAGCCTTGGCATCACCGCCGGCGCCTCGGCGCCGGAGGTGATCGTCGAGGAGATCATGGGCGCCTTTGCCGAACGCTACGTGCTCCATGTCGAGACGGTCTCGGCGGCGGAAGAGAACGAATTCTTCCCGCTGCCGCGCTCGCTGCGGCCGGAAGCGGCGGCCGAGTAGGTCGGGCGCTTCTTTTCCGCCCCCGGCGGCCTCTCGGCCTTGAACCCGGCGCCCGCATGCGCGATGAAGGGCGCAAACGAGCCTCCCCGGTGATGAAGTTCGCGTCGGGGGAGGCGGGGCAGGCGAACTTCGAGAACCAGGACAGGGTATGGCGGTCTATACCGACGTCGCCGCCGACGAGCTTGCGGATTTCCTCAAGACCTACGACATCGGCGAGCTGCTGTCCTACAAGGGCATCGCCGAGGGCGTCGAAAACTCCAACTTCCTGCTCCACACCACCAAGGGCTCCTTCATCCTCACGCTGTACGAGAAGCGCGTGGCGGTGGATGATCTGCCGTATTTTCTGGGTCTGATGGCCCACCTCGCCGAGCGCGGCGTGAGCTGCCCGCAGCCCGCCCGCAACCGTGACGGGGCGGTGTATTCGAGCCTGTCCGGCCGGCCCGCGGCGATCATCAACTTCCTGGAAGGCATGTGGCCGCGCAAGCCGAACGTCACCCACTGCGCCGGCGTCGGCGCGGCGCTCGCGCAGATGCATCTGGCCGGACGCGACTTCCCGCTCGTGCGCCAGAATCCGCTTTCGGTCGCCGGCTGGCGGACGTTGTTCGCGCAGGCCGCCGACCGCGCCGACACCGTGCAGGCTGGCCTCTCCGCGCTGCTCTCCGCCGAGCTCGATCATCTCGGGCGCTCCTGGCCGACGCATCTGCCGGAAGGCGTCATCCACGCCGATCTGTTTCCGGACAACGTGTTCTTCCTCGGCGACAAGCTCTCGGGACTGATTGACTTCCCGTTCTCCTGCAACGACATTCTGGCGTACGACGTCGCGATCTGTCTCAACGCCTGGTGCTTCGAGGTCGATCATTCGCTGAACGTCACCAAGGCGCGGGCCTTCTTCAACGCCTATGGCCGCGTCCGGCCGCTGTCCGAGGCCGAGCTGGAGGCCCTGCCGCTGCTGGCGCGGGGTGCGGCGATCCGTTTCCTGCTGACGCGGCTGGTGGACTGGCTCAACGTGCCGGCGGGGGCGCTGGTCAAGCCCAAGGATCCGCTCGAATACGTCCGCAAGCTGCGCTTCCACCAGGCGGTGACGAGCGTGCGCGACTACGGCATCGGTGGAGCAGTGGCGTGAGCGAGCATCCGGTCGTCAGCATCTACACCGACGGCGCCTGCTCGGGAAATCCGGGGCCGGGCGGCTGGGGCGCGATCCTGCGCTTCGGCGACAAGGAAAAAGAGCTGAAGGGCGGCGAGCCGCACACCACCAACAACCGCATGGAGCTGATGGCCGCGATCTCCGCGCTGGAAGCTCTGAAGAAGTCGTGCCAGGTCGAGCTCTACACCGACAGCCAATATGTCCGGCAGGGCATCACCGGATGGATCCATGGCTGGAAGCGCAACGGTTGGAAGACGGCGGACAAGAAGCCGGTCAAGAACGCCGAGCTGTGGCAGCGGCTCGATGCCGCGCTGAAGCCGCACAAGGTCAATTGGCACTGGGTCAAGGGCCATGCCGGGCACGCCGAGAACGAGCGCGCCGACCAGCTCGCCCGCGACGGCGTGGCGATGGCGCGGATGCAGAAGAACGTGCGGGGCTGAGGAGTTAGTCGGCCGGCGCTATCGCCTCACTCAGTCATCGACTCCCACTCAACTGTCATCGCCCGGCTTGACCGGGCGATCCAGTATTCACTGACAGTCGTGTCCTGCTGAGGGGCCGCGGCGTAGCTGGATTCCCCGCTTTCGCGGGGAATGACACCGGTGGTGGGGAGGCGCTGTGCCCAATTTGATAGCCCGCTGGCCTTGGGGCTATCCCGACACCGGCGTCACAACTGCCCGAGCAGCGTGTCGCCGCCGGAGACCTCGACCTTGCCCGGCGCGGCTTCGAGGTTCAGCTTCTTGACCACGCCGTCCTCGACCAGCATCGAATAGCGCTTGGAGCGAAGGCCGAGGCCGGCGCCTGAGCCGTCGAGCTCCATGCCGATCGCCTTAGTGAACTCGGCATTGCCGTCGGCCAGGAACACGGCCTCGTCGCGCTGGTCGGTGTCGCGCTTCCAGGCGTTCATGACGAAGGCATCGTTGACCGAGACGATCGCGATGGTATCGACGCCCTTGTCCTTCATCGCATAGGCGTTGAGGAAGATGCTCGGCAGATGCATCTTGTGGCAGGTGCCGGTGTAGGCGCCGGGCACCGCGAACAGCGCAACCTTCTTGCCCTTGAAGATGTCGTCGGTGGTTTTGACCTGCGGGCCCTCGCCGGTCATGACGCGGAATTGGGCCTGCGGCAGCTTATCGCCAACCTGGATGGTCATTCGAGTTACTCCTTCCCCTGGATGTGTCTTTTGCATGTGTCTTGCGCGGTGCGCGCTACACTATTCGGCGCGCCGGAAACGGCAACGGCCCGCCGTGATCACGTATCCGTCATCGCTCGTCCCTCATCGCACACCGGCGCTTGCGGCGCCAATGGACTCAGGCCGCCGCTGCCGGCTTCTTCTTCTCGTCGCGCAGCTCCCGGCGCAGGATCTTGCCGACATTGGTCTTCGGCAGCTCGGTCCTGAACTCGATCTGCTTCGGCACCTTGTAGTTCGTGAGCTGCTCGTGGCAGTGCTTGATGATGTCCTCGGAGGTGAGGTTGGGGTCCTTCTTCACCACGAACGCCTTGACGACCTCGCCGGTCTTCTCGTCCGGCAGCCCGATCACGGCGGTCTCCAGCACGCCCGGATGGGTCGCGATCACTTCCTCGACCTCGTTCGGATAGACGTTGAAGCCGGAGACCAGGATCATGTCCTTCTTGCGGTCCACGATCTTGACCGAGCCGTCCGCAGCCATGACGCCGACGTCTCCGGTGCGGAAGAAGCCGTCCGCCGTCATCACCTTGGCGGTCTCGTCGGGCCTGTTCCAATAGCCGGCCATCACCTGCGGGCCCTTGGCGCAGATCTCGCCGGCCTGGCCGAGCGGCACCTCGTTGCCGTCATCGTCGCGGATCGACAGCCAGGTCGAGGGCAGCGGCAGGCCGATCGTGCCGGTGAACTCGGTCGAGGTCGGCACGTTGCAGGTCAGCACCGGCGCGGTCTCCGACAGGCCGTAGCCTTCGGCGATGCTGCAGCCCGTCACCTGCTTCCACTGCTCGGCCACCGGGCGTTGCACGGCCATGCCGCCGCCGTTGGAGACCTTCAGCTTGGAGAAGTCGATCTTGCGGAAGTCGGGATGATGCAGCAGGCCGTTGTAGAGCGTGTTGACGGCCGGGAAGGTATTGACCTGATACTTCATGAGCTCCTTGATGAAGCCGGGGATGTCGCGCGGATTGGGGATCAGGAGATTGGCGCCGCCCGCGCGCACCGCGAGCAGGAAGCAGCAGGTCAGCGCGAAGATGTGGTAGAGCGGCAGCGCGCAGACGATCAGCAGCTGATCGACATGCGGCGGCTTGTCCATGACCGGCTGCAGCCAGGCGTCGTTCTGCAGCACATTGGCGACGACGTTGCGGTGGAGCAGCGTGGCGCCCTTGGAGACGCCGGTGGTGCCGCCGGTATATTGCAGGAAGGCGACGTCGCCGGGACCGATGACAGGCTTCTGGAAGCGCTTGCCGCGGCCGGCGGCGAGCGCATCGTTAAAGGGTACCGCGCCCGGCAGCGAGAACGCCGGCACCATCTTCTTCAGGCGGCGGACGACGAGGTTGACGATCACGCCCTTGAAGCCGAGCAGATCGCCCATGCTGGCGACGACGATGTGCTTGACCTGGGTGTGGCCGACCACCTGCTGCACGGTGTGGGCAAAGTTCTCCAGCACGATGATCGCCTCGGCGCCGGAATCCTTGAGCTGGTGCTCGAGCTCGCGCGGCGTGTAGAGCGGGTTGACGTTGACGACGGCGTAGCCGCGCGCAGCACTGCGGAGATCGCGATCGGATATTGCAGCACGTTCGGCATCATCAGCGCGACGCGCGCACCCTTGGCCAGCCCCAGGCCCTGCAGATAGGCGCCCATCGCGACCGACATGTCGTCGAGCTCGCGATAGCTGATCGCCTTGTCCATGCAGATGAAGGCGCGGCGATCGGCGAATTTCTTGAAGCTCTCTTCCAGCAGGTCGACGAGCGACGGGTATTTGCCCGGATCGATATCGGCGGGAACGCCGGCCGGATAGTGCTTGAGCCAGATGCGCTCCATGACCCTTCCTCTCTGATCGTCTCTTGTTCGTATATCGGCAGCCGCCGGCCTCGCTCGGGCCGGCGGCGCCAATATCGAATTTCCGGCCGTTCAAGGCAAGCGGCCGGCGCGGCGACGAAAGGGGAAGGTAGGCGGTCCGGGCCGAGGGCCCGTGCCAGTTGCTGGCTGCGGCCGTATGCGCCGCGCGGGATCAGCCGTCCTTCGGCGCGGGCTTGCCGTCCGTCTTCGGCTTTGCGGCGGCCTTGGGCTTGGTGGGCTTGGGCGTGTCGGAGCCGGCTTTTTCCGTCGGTTTTCCGCCGGCTTCGTGCTTGGCGGCGACGTGGCGTGCCGCGCCCGGCTTGGCCTCCGGCTTCGCTGCGCCCTTCGCATCCGCATCGGTCTTGGCGGCGGTCCGGGTCGCCGGCTTGGCATCCTTCCGGGCGGCGGCATGCGCCTTCTTGCCGCGGTGCCTGGTCGCGGTCTGAGTGTCGGCATCGGCGGCGACGGCGGCGATCAGCGCCGCGCCGGTGCGCGTCGGGCCGGTGTAGACCAGCACCGGCTCGGACGGGGCGGGCGCCGCCGCCAGCAGCTCGGACGGCTTCATGGTCGGCGTCTGCAGGCCGGCGAGCAGGGTGCCGCCAGTCGCCTCGCCGTCCGCACCGGCAACGGTGTCCTCGTCGTCGTCGCTGGCCGGCCGGTGGCGGCGGCCGTTGCACATGTCGTCGCGCAGGTTGGGCGGCGTCGCGTCGACGGGGGGCAACTGATCGACCGTGCCCAGCGGCGACTTCAGCCAGCTCAGCTGGTTGCCGTTGAAGCCGCGGTCGAGCATCTGGATCGCGCGCACGGCGCGCATCTGTCCCGAGGAAGCGCCGAGCACCACCGCGATCAGGCGCTTGCCATTGCGGGTCGCCGACGCCACCAGATTGTAGCCCGAGGCGCAGATGAAGCCGGTCTTGAAACCGTCGGCGCCGGGATAGCGCCCGATCAGCTTGTTGAAGTTCTGCACCACGCGGCGGCCGTAGCGGATCGACGGGATGTGGACGAAATATTCGTACTCGGGAAGATCGCGGATGATGGCGCGCGCCAGGATCGCGAGATCACGTGCCGAGGTGATCTGGCCGTCGGCAGGCAGTCCGTTCGGATTGACGTAGCTGGTCTGCGTCATGCCGAGCTTGCGGGCGGTGTCGTTCATCATCGCCGAGAAGCCGTCGATGGAGCCGCCGACGCCCTCGGCCAGCACCACCGCCATGTCGTTGGCGGACTTCACCAGCATCATCTTGAGTGCGTTGTCGACGGTGACCTGTGTGCCGGGCCGGTAGCCCATCTTCGACGGCGACTGCGATGCCGCGGTCGGTGAGACCGTGAACAGCGTGTCGAGCGTGATCCTGCCCTCCTTGACCGCCTTCAGGGTGACATAGGCGGTCATCAGCTTGGTGACTGATGCAGGGTACCACGGATAGGTCGCGTTCTGCGCTTCCAGCACCTTGCCGGTGTCGGCTTCGACGAGCAGCAGCGCCTCGGCATGGGCCCAGCGCGGCGCGAGCACGAGAGCGGCAGCGAGAACGATGATCTTGATCGGGGAATAGCGGAACAACAAGCGAAGCGTCTGCACTGGTCAGATCCGGTCCTTTGAGACCCGCCTCGCGCGGCGAGGTGGGCAAACGGGCTTTCGGGTTTCAAGCGTGTCCGGCGCCGTATTGGTTGCGGCAGGCCGCGAACCTATACCGGCTCGACGCTGGCGAACAGAGCCCAGCCATTCAATTCCACGATGAAAGCGTCCCGCGATCAGGCCTTGACGGTGATGCCGCCATTGTCCGGCGCCGAAATCGACGCACGTGCGCTTTCCTGCACCATGAATTGAGCCTTCGCGAGTTCCGCGAAATGGCCGCCCTTGGCGACGAGTTCGTCGAACGTTCCGCTTTCGATCACGCGTCCGTTCTCGAACACCAGGATCCTCGTCGCATTGCGAATCGTCGAGAGCCGGTGTGCGATCACGAAGGTCGTGCGCCCCTTCATGACCTCGTCGAGCGCCGCATTGAGCTTGGCCTCGGTGACGGCATCAAGCGCGGAGGTCGCCTCGTCGAGAATCAGGATCGGCGGATCCTTCAGCAGCGCACGCGCGATCGAGAGCCGCTGGCGCTCGCCACCGGACAGCATGCGGCCGCGCTCGCCGGCGTTGGTATCGAAGCCCTGCTCGGCGCGGTCGATAAACTCCAACGCCTGGGCGCGGGCGGCGGCCGTGCGCAGCTCCTCGTCGGTCGCGTCGGGCTTGCCGACCAAAAGGTTCTCGCGGATCGAGCGATTGAACAGCAGCGCCTCCTGGAACACGACGCCGATGTTCCGGCGCAGCGCCGCGAGCTTAAGTCCGCGAACATCCATGCCGTCGATCTTGATGAAGCCGGATTGCGGATCGAAGGCGCGATGCAGGAGCGCAATCGCGGTCGACTTGCCGGCGCCGGTCGGGCCGACCAGCGCGATGGTCTGGCCCGGCAGCGCGGTGAAAGTGAGGTCCTCCACCGCCGGCCGCTTGCCGTCATAGGAGAACGACACATCGTTGAATTCGACGAGGCCCGAGAGTCGGCCGACCTCGATCGCGTCGGGGCGGTCGCGCACGGCCGGCACGGCATCGAGCACGGTGAAGAACTCGGCCAGCCGCGGCGCCTCCATGAACACGTTGTTGATGAAGGACACGACCTGCTCGAGCTTCTGGATCAGCATGGTCGCGAACGACACGAACATCACGATCTCGCCCACGGACGTCAGCCCCGCCTGATGCAGGGCGATGCCGAGGGTGAAGATCGCGAGCACGGTGATGGTCGTCGAGGCACGCGTGATGACCGTCACCAGCGCCCACCAGCCGAGCACCGGCATCTGCACCGACAGCAATTGTCCGGCGACGGTGCGCAGGCCCTGCACCTCGGCATCGATGCGCACGAAGCTCTGCACCAGCGCGACATTGCCGAGCGCGTCGGAGGCACGCGCCGACAAGTCGCTGTAATGCTCCTCGACCTCGCTCTGCATGCCGTAGGTCTTGCGCACGACCAGGGTGGTCAGCACGGTGAACACGACGCAGAGCACGAACAAGAGGATCGCGAGCCGCCAGTTCAGATAGAGCGACAGCGGCAGCAGCACCAGCACCGACATGATCGCGGCGAAGTGCTCGCGGAAGAACGACAGCCACAGCTTCCACAGCGCGTCGGTGCCGTTGATCATCACCTTCATCAGCCGGCCGGAATGGGTGCCGGAATGGAACGTCAGCGGTAGCTGCAAAATGTGCTCGAAATAGCTCGTCAGCACCGCATGGCGCTGCCGGTGCGCGAGCCGGTCGGCCTGCAGCGCGACCCAGGCGCTGGCCAGAATCGTGAACAGCCCGAATCCGGCCCAGGCCGCGAGCAACGGCCAGGCGGTGCTGGTCGAGGCGTTGCCGGAGAGCGAGTCGACAATGCGTCCGAACAGCACCGGCTCGGCGAACTGCGCCACCGCCAGCGCGAGGTTGGCGATCGCGAGGAACCAGCCGAGCCGCGCCTCCTTTCCAAGCAGATGGAGCACGCGGGCATAGATGCGGAGCAGGGACATGGGCGGGCGCTTCGTGTCGGCAGTAGGAATCAGCGCTGGGCGCGCGGGGCACCATGTTAGCAAGGGAACGGCCGCCGCGGCGAGCGCTCAGTTGACGAGCCGGCTGTCGGCGGGCGGCAGGAAGCTGTCGTCGAAGATGTCGGCCGGTTGCGGACGCTTGTGGTGGAATTTTTCGTCCTCGGCGAGCTGGTCGAGGGCCCGCTCGAACCGGGCGGGATCAATGCCGCCGATGCCGTCACGGCGGACGTCCGGCGTCAGCACGTTGTCGACGAGCACGCTCTGCAGCCGCTGCAGCTCGAGCTCGCGGGAGCCGTCATCCATCCGGCTCACCACGTCGGCGATCGCGCCGGCAGGGTCCTTGATGGCCAGCTGGAGGCCAGACGTCAGCGCGCGCAGGAATCCCCTCACGGCAGCCGGCTGCTTGGCCGCAAAGCCGGGATTGACGATCACCGCATGGCCATAGGCCTCGCAGCCATAATCAGCGAAGCGCAGCACCGCGAGATCGGCGGCGGGCACCCCGCGGTCGCGCAGATTGATCGCCGAGAGATACGAGAAGCCGCTGACGGCATCGACCTGGCCGGCCGACAGGATCGGCTCACGCACGGCCGCGCCGACGCGCGACAGCTTGATGGTCTCGGACCTGAGATGGTTGTGCCTCACGATCGCCGGCCACAGCCGGATCGAAGATCGCCCTCGGCGACGCCGAGGGTCTTGCCCTCGATGTCGCCGAGCCCGTTGATGCCGCGACTCCTGCGCGCGATGAGCGCATAAGGCGCCCTGTTGAACAGCACGAACACCGCCTTGACCGGCTGGCTGTTCGACGCGTCGCGATAGCGGATCAGCTCGTTGATGTCGGCGAGCGCCATGTCGGCCTCGCCGGAGGCCACCCGCGCGATCGCATCGGGAGAGCCCTTGGCCGTGGTGATGGTGACCGTCACGCCCTCGGTGGCGAACAACCCTCGGCTGGCGGCGAGGACCAGCGGCGTCGTGCTGCCATCGAGCGGCCGATCCAGCGCGAACATGACGGCGACCGGACGTTTCGGCTCCTCCGCTGCGGCTTCCTGTCTCGACAGGCATGAGGGCACGACGACGGCGGCGAGGAGCGCCAAAGCAAGCAGGGTGACGGGTCGTCGCATTCGCATCATGTCACGCCGGTATTCGCAGGCCGTACCGGTCTTGTCACGCCGGTATTCTAATCAGTTCGCCGGCCATCGCGGGATCGATATGTCAATTTCGTGACAACGTCGCTGTCTCGATGCCGCTCGGGGCCGGCGGTGCCTGATCATGTCGGATCGAATGTGAACGGTCCATGAGCAAGGCCTGCGGCGATTTGCGGGTTCGACTCCGGGTTTCGCGGGGGGAACTGTGGGCGCAGTTCGCGAGTTGGTACGCGAGATCAGATCGTACGGAGAATTCACATGATCGCACAGCGCGGAAGTTTTTCACGCTTTGGCCGTGCTACCGTCCTGGCGACGGTGGCCGCGGTGACATTGACGGCCGTGCAGCCGACACTCGCCTTTGCCGGCTCTGCACCGGCCGAGAAGGGCGTCGTCGCCAAGGCGGCCAATGATGGCGGCCTGACCGATGTCAGCGCGCGCCGGCGCCACTATCGCGGCAATGGCGGCGCGGCGGCTGCGGCTGCCTTTGCCGGCATCGTCGGCACCGGCCTCGCCATCGCGGCGGCGCAAAACCGCCGTTCCTACTACGAGGACAATTATTACTATGGCCGGCCGGCCTATTACGGCTACGGGCCGCGCTATCAGTATTACGGCGGCGGCCCCTATTACGGTGGCGGCTATCATCATCACCCGCATTGGTGATGTGAGATCGGATGAGACGATCCGCCGGCCCCCGCGCCGGCGGATTTTTTCTTGCCTGCTGCGAACGTTAATATGCGGGCCATCGATTTTAACTATTGTGGCGAGATGACTGATTCGATCGATCGGCTCTATCGCGCTGTCCTGGCGGCGAGGGATCTCGACCCCGCGCGATCGCGCACGGCCAAGCTGATGCAGCAGGGCACGGCCAAGATGGCCAAGAAGCTCGCCGAAGAGGCGATCGAGGTTGCGATCGATGCCGTCGGCGGCGACGCCCAGGCCGTGGTGCGCGAAAGCGCCGACCTGATCTACAATCTGGCCGTGCTGTGGGCCGAGCTCGATGTCCAGCCCGAGGACGTCTGGCGCGAGATGGAACGGCGCGAACTGATGCTCGGCATCGCCGAGAAGCTGCCGAAATCGCCGGTGAAGGTCGCCAAGGCCGCGCCCGGACGGGTGGCGGGGCGACCGATCGTCGCGGCCGAAAGCCGGACGATCCGCAAGCGGCACTAGTGCGGCGCTCCGATTCGGGCCGACATATGGGCCATGGACAAATCCTGCCCGGTTTGCTTCATCGCCACCATGCTCAGACGGATCTACGACTGGTGTATCGACGCCGCCCATAAGCCGCATGCCATGTGGATCATGGCCGCGGTTGCCTTCGCTGAAAGCTCGTTCTTTCCGGTGCCGCCGGATGTGATGCTGATCCCGATGTCGCTGGCGAAGCCGCAGCGGGCCTGGCTGTTCGCCGGCGTCTGCACCGCGGCCTCGGTGGCGGGCGGCCTGGTCGGCTATGCCATCGGCGCGCTGCTCTACGATTCCCTCGGACATTGGCTGATCCAGCTCTACGGCCTCGGTGACAAGGTCGAGGCGTTCCGAGCGTCCTATGCCGAGTGGGGCGCCGTCATCATCCTGCTGAAGGGATTGACGCCGATCCCCTACAAGCTGGTCACGATCACGTCGGGCTTCGCCGGCTATAATCTGTTTCTGTTCGTCGTCTGCTCGATCATCGCGCGCGGCGGCCGCTTCTTCATCGCCGCGATATTGCTCAACCGCTATGGCGAATGGATCAGGGTGCGCATCGAGAAGCATCTCGGCCTGTGGGTGGCGATCGGCGCGGCCGTGCTGGTGGCCGGCTTCGTCATCGCCGTGAAGCTGATCTGATGCGGCCGCTGCGCCCGGGGCTGGGGGCGGGGGCGGCGCTGCTCGTCGTCGTCTCGGTTCTCTCTGCCGCCGCGGCATGGGCGCAAACGACGCCTTCCTTGGGGCTGCGAGAAGCGCCGCAACAGCCACCGCAGCAGGCGCCTGCCGTCCCGCCTGCGCCGCCGTCCAATCCGGGCCTGGTGGAGGAGCTTGGCAAGCTGTTCGAGAAGATGTCGATCATTCCGCTGAAACCTTCGGGCGATGCTCGTGCCGAGCCGCCGGCGGCCGGCAGCGATCCCACCGGCGCTGGCGCGGATCAGCCCGCCGCGACGCAAATGCAGCCCGGTGGCCCGGTCGCGCCGAAGGGCGGCGCCGACACGAAAGATGTGCTGAAGGACACCGGCGAGACCTTGTCGCGCCTCGCCAAGCCCTCGAGCATGATCTCCGGCCGCACCGTCTGCCCGGTCGCCGCCAACGGCACGCCGGATTGCAAGCTCGGCGCCGACCGGCTGTGCCAGGGCAAGGGTTACAAGGAAGGCAAGAGCCTCAACACCGATTCTGCGGAGACCTGCTCGGCGCGGGTGCTGATCCCCGGTCGCCAGCGCAAGCCGGGCGATTGCCGGACGGACACCTACGTGACCTCCGCGCTCTGCCAATGACGCCTGCACGCCAGCGCCTCAACGCAAGACCCTGATCCGCCTTTTCCGGTCCCTCTGCGAGCGAATTGCCATCACGGCATGATGTCGGGCATGCTCGCAATCACGAGCGACCGCATTTCACCAAGAGGAATTCCCATCCATGTCCATGCCCGCCTTGTTCAAGGGCCGCCTGTCGATCCCGGTGATCGGCTCGCCGCTGTTCATCATCTCCGTGCCCGACCTGGTGATCGCGCAGTGCAAGGCCGGCGTGGTCGGTTCGTTTCCGGCGCTCAACGCGCGGCCAGCCGCGCTGCTCGACGAATGGCTGGCGCGCATCACGGAGGAGCTCGCCGCCTATGACCGGACGCATCCGGAACGCCCGTCGGCGCCGTTCGCCGTCAACCAGATCGTGCATCGTTCCAACAACCGGCTCGAGCAGGATCTCGCGCTGTGCGAGAAGTACAAGGTGCCGATGATGATCACCTCGCTCGGCGCGCGCGAGGAGCTGAACAAGGCGGCGCATGGCTGGGGCGGCATCGTCTTCCACGACGTCATCAACCAGACCTTCGCGCACAAGGCGATCGAGAAGGGCGCCGACGGCTCGATTCTGGTTGCGGCGGGCGCCGGCGGACATGCCGGCACGATCTCGCCGTTTGCCTTCGTGGCGGAGACGCGGAGCTGGTTCGACGGCCCGATCGCGCTGTCCGGCGCGATCGCGAACGGCCGTGCCATCCGCGCCGCGCGCGTCCTCGGCGCCGACTTTGCCTATATCGGCTCGGCCTTCATCGCCACCAAGGAGGCGAATGCGGTCGAGGGCTACAAGCAGATGATCACCAGCTCGGGCGCCGACGACATCGTCTATTCGAGATCTGTTCACCGGGGTGCACGGCAACTACCTGAAGCCGTCGATCGTCGCCGCCGGCCTCGATCCGGACAACCTCCCGACCTCCGATCCGTCGAAGATGAGCTTCGGCACCGATGCCTCGGGCGAGCGCGCCAAGCCGAAGGCATGGAAGGAGATCTCGGGGATCGGGGCAGGGCATCGGCGCCATCAAGGACGTGCTGCCCGCCGCCGAGCTGATCGCGCGCTTCAAGAAGGAATATGACGAAGCGATCGATCCGCCGCTCTAAGCGGCTCCGCGACGGACAGAAGAAAAGCGCGGCAGCCAGGGCTGCCGCGCTTTTTGTTGAGGCCGAAACAAGCGGGCGAGCTACTCCAGCTCGATCGCCTGGAACTTGCCGCGCTCGTCCAGCGCGGTGCCCCGAGATCTTGTGCGAGGCCTGGTGTTCGGCGCGGCCGAAGCCGAGCTTGGCGCCGAGACCGAGATCGATGTCACGCATGTTCTCCAGCGTGTCGATCAGCGCCTCGGTGTCGAGCTGCGGGCCAACCCGGCGCAGTGCCTGGATCAGCACGTTGGCCGAGACGTAGCCTTCGAACGACACGTAGGACGGTGCCTCGCCCGGGAAGTACTTCTCCAGTGCGCTCTTGTATTCGAGCACGGCGCTCGAATAGCCGCCGACGGCCGGCACCACCTGGGTGACGATGACGCCGCTGGCATAGCGCGGGCCGAGCAGCATCAGCTCGTCGGAGAGCTCCGTCGAACCCACGAAGGAGACGTTGGTGTAGATCATGTGCGGGAACAGATCGCGCGTCTTCTCGATGAACTTCGCGGCGGCGCGATAGGTTGCGACCATGACGATGGCCTTGGGCGGGTTCTTCAACGCCCTCAGCTGGTTGACCGCGTCGTCGACGTCGACCGTGTTGCGCTTGTAGTTGAGGCGCAAGATGGACGTGTCGGCAAGGCCGAGCGAGCGGAAGGCCTTGGCCACACCGGAGAAGCCCGCATCACCATAGGCGTCCTGCTGCGCGAACACGGCAATGTCCTTGGCCGGCAGACGGCGCAGCTTGACGAGGTAGCGGACCACGGTGTCGGTCTCTTCCGCGTAGCTGGCGCGATAGTTGAACACATAGCGATCCGGCGGATCGTTGCGCAGGAGGTTGGCGCCGGTGAACGCGCCGTAGAACAGCACCCGACGCTGCAGGGCGTAGGGCATCGCCACGGCAGAGGTCGGCGTGCCGACATTGCCGACGAAGCCGAACACCTTGTCCTTCTCGTAGAGCTGCTTCATCGCGTCCAGCGTCCGCGACGGCTCGTAACCGTCGTCGGCCGAATAGAGCCGCAGCGAGCGCCCGGCGACGCCGCCGGTGTCGTTGGCGCGGTTGAAGGCGGCCTCGATGCCCATCTTCATCTGCCGGCCGAGCTCCTTGGCAGCGCCCGAGGAACGGAGCGGCGATGCCGAAGCGGATCTCGTTGGCGGTGACGCCCTGGACGTTGGTCGTGGACGCCGGCGGCAGCGTCGCGGTCGGTGCCGTCGCAGCGACAGCCGCGGACGGGGCGATCACCCCGGCGAGGCTGGTGGCGGTCTGGCTCGGCGCGCTTTGCCCGAGCGAGCGCTCGAGCTCGGCGAGCTGACGGCCCGCGGAGTTACAGTCGGTCTGAGCCGCCCCGACGCGGTTGCGTCCATCGGCGACGTAGCCGTTGAAGACGCGGGTGAGCTCGTCACGATCCGAGCCGCCGGTGGAGGCCTCCCGGATCACCTCGCGAAACTTGTCGACAATGGCCTGAACGCGGCCCTGGTCGATCGCCTGACAGGCGGATGCTGCTCCCACGATCGGCCCGACCCGGCTCGCAAGATTACGCACCACATCCGCATTGGTGCCCGCCGCGCTGGCGGGCGTTGCGAGCAATGCCGCAACCAAGAACACGCTACAACGAAAGTTCATTGCCACTATCCCACTTTGGACCCCATCCAGGTCTTCCGCCTGGTGAATTGACGCCGTGTCTGCGACGGAGAAGACATAAGACCGTCACCATGCACAGACCAGCCTTTCCTAAGAGCATGACCATTTCGGTAACCCGACACGCCTTTTTCCGATCATACTTTAGGACCTGCTAACGAAACGTCTTCACCAGTTCTTCCCCTTCGAAGCTAATTCTACTCAAGTTCGATTGCCTGATACGTGCCGGTTTCATCGAGTGCGGTGCCCCAGATCTTGTGCGAGGCCTGGTGCTCCGCGCGTCCAAATGCGAGCGTCGTGCCGAGGCCGAGATCGAGGCTGCGCATCGATTCGAGCGTGTCGACCAGTCGCTCGGTGTCGAGCGGATTGGTCTGCTTCAGCGCCTGGATCAAAATCGTCGCCGAGATATAGCCTTCGAGAGACGTGTAGTCCGGCGCCTCGCCGGGCGCGTATTTGGCCAGGGCGTTCTTGTAGTCGAGCACGAGGCTTGAATAGCCCGAAACGGCCGGCACGCCCTGCGTCACGATGACGCCGTTGGTGAAGCGCGGGCCGAGCAGCTTGAGCTCGGTCGCGAGCGAGGTCGAGCCGACGGCGGACACGTTGGCGTAGATCAGGCCCGGCACCGCGTCGCGCGTCTTCTCGATGAACTTCGCGGCGGCGCGATCGGTCGCTACCATGATGATCGCCTTGAGCCCCGGCTTGTGCGCCTTGACCTGATTGACCGCCTCTTCCACGTCCATCGTCGCACGCGGATAGTTGATGCGCGTCACGGTATCGCCGATGTTCAACTGTCGGTAGGCCTTCGCGACACCGGCGAAACCGTCGTCACCGAATGGGTCCTGCTGGGTAAACACGGCGATCTGCCTGGGCGAGACGCGCTTCATCTTGATCAGGTAGCGCACCAGCGCGGCCGTCTCCTCGGCGTAGCTCGCCCGATAGTTGAAGACGTAGCGATCCGGCGGATCGCGTCGCACCACGGCTGCGCCGGTGTTCGGTGCAAAGAACAGCGTGCGCCGCTCCAGCGCATACGGGATCGCCACCTGCGAGTTGGCGGTGCCGACGTTGCCGATGAAGCCGAACACCTGCTCCTTGTCGTAGAGCTGCGTCATCGCCGCCAGCGTGCGGTTCGGATCGTAGCCGTCGTCCGCCGCCACGAGACGGAGCATGCGCCCGTTGACGCCGCCGGCATCGTTGGTACGTGCGAACGCGGCCTCGATGCCCTGGCGCATCTGACGCCCGGTCTCCTTGCGGATGCCGGAGAACGGCAGGACCATGCCGAAGCGGATCTCGCGGTCGGTGATGCCGCGCACGGGGCCCGCGGTGACGGCGCCAGTCGTCGTTTCGGCCTTGACCGGTGTGATCGGGGCCGTCGCCGCAGCCGGCTGGCCGAGCGAGCGTTCGAGCTCCGTCAGTTGCCGCTCCGCGGCAGCGCAGGTCGCCTGCGAGGCGCCCGTACGACTACGGCCCTCGGCGATGTAGCCATTGAAGCTGCGGGTCAGCTGATCGCGCTCGCCGTCATTCCTCGTCGCCTGACCGATGGCTTCGCGGAATTTGTCGACCATGCTCTGGACACGGCCCTGGGCGATGTCCGGGCATGCGGAGGCCTGTCCCACGATCGGCCCAACCCGGCTGCCGAGCTCCCTGACGACGTCGGGAGCCGCCGCCAAAGCGGGGCTGAAGGGAGCTACGAAAACACTCCCGATGATCAACGCGGACCAACGCACGGCCATCGAACCTTCCACCTGCTCAGCTTGTTTCAAACCCTCTTCGTTCTACTATTCGTGGCATTTCGAATTAATGTCGGGTTTCTCTGTCGCTCTTTTGTCGTGGTAGTTGAGGCCGTCGCGCCTCTAGCGGTATCCTATTCAAGTTCGACGGGTTGATAGGTGCCGCTGCCGTCCAGTGCGGTGCCCCAGATCTTGTGCGAAGCCTGGTGTTCGGCGCGGCCGAAGCCGAGCTGCGTGCCGAGGCCGAGATCGATGTTGCGCATGTTCTCGAGTGTTTCGACCAGTTGCTCGGTATCGAAGTTCGGACCGGCGCGCTTCAGTCCCTCGATCAGGATGCTCGCCGCGATGTAGCCCTCGAGCGAGGTGTAGTCGGCCGGCTCGCCTGGGGCGTATTTCGCAAGTGCGGTCTTGTATTCGAGCACCAGGCTCGAATAGCCGGAGACGCCGGGCACGGTCTGGCTGACGATCACGCCCTCGGCGTAGCGCGGTCCGAGCAGCATCAGCTCGCTGGCGAGCGCCGAGCCCGCGACCGCGGAGATGTTGGCGAAGATGACGCCCGGAAATACGCCCTGGGCCTTCTCGATGAACTTGGCTGCCGCGCGTGTCGTCGCCAACATCACCACCGCCTTGACCGGGGTCTTCAGCAGCTTCAGCTGACTGATGGCGTCGTCGACCTCGACCGTGTTGCGCGGATAGTTGACCCGTACGATCGAATTGTCGCTGGCGCCGAGCGTGCGGAACGCCTTGGCCACGCCGGCGAAGCCTGCGTCGCCGAAGGCGTCGTTCTGCGCGAACACGACGATCTGGCGCGGATGCAGCCTTCGCATCTTCACGAGATAATGGACCAGCGCGTCGGTCTCCTCGGCATAGCTCGGCCGGTAGTTGAAGACGTAGCGGTCGGGCGGATCGTGGCGCACGACGTTGGCGCCGGTATAGGGCGCGAAGAACAGCATGCGGCGCTCGAGCGCGTAGGGGATGGCGACCGCCGCGGTGGCCGAGCCGAAATTGCTGATATAGCCGAACACCTGCTCCTTCTCGTAGAGCAGCTTCATCGCATCCAGCGTGCGCGCGGGATCGTAGCCGTCATCGGCGGTGACCAGCTTAAGCATGCGGCCGTTGACGCCGCCGGCCTCGTTGGCGCGATTGAACGCCGCCTCGACGCCGATCTTGAGCAGCCGCCCGCTCTCCTTCACCGGTCCGCTATAGGGAATGACCATGCCGAGCTTGATCTCGCTCTGCGTCACCCCGCGCACGTTGCCGGCCGGCGGCAGCAGTTGCGCCGGTACAGTCGCGGCCTGCGCGGTCGCAGGTCCGATGCTCACGGCAGGCAGGTTCGCGCGCGCCGGAGGCGGCGCTGCGATGGATTGTTCGAGATCGGCAAGCTGCCGGTCGGCGCCGCCGCAATTCATCCGGCCGCCGGTGACAAGGCTGCGACCCTCGGCCACATAGCGGTCGAGCAAACGCGTCAGCTCGTCACGGTCGGCCTCGCTGGAGGCAGCCTCGCGGATGACGAGCTGGAATTTCTCGATGATGGCCTGGATGCGCGGCCGGGCGATGTCGCGGCACGCGAGCGCGGCGCCAATGATCGGGCCGACGCGGCTGCCGAGCTGGCGCGCCACGCTCACACTCTCGCCGGGCGCAGCAACGGCCTCGCCGGCCACGAGGGCCGCAAGCAGTATGGCTGCCACACGGGCGTGAGCCAGCGGACGGCGTGCTGCCGCTTTCTGCGGTAGGACGTCGATCATCGTCGCCTGTGAAGTGTTGGAAGCTGGATCAGTCGCAGAGGGTTAGCGAACCCGCTCCATCTGACCCGTCTTCTGGTTCCACTGCATGAACTGCTGCAGCATGGGCTTCTCTGGAGTGTCGGCCTCTGCTGTCGGCGCCGGAGCGTCCGCGAGCAGCGACTTGAACTGCGACAGCGCCGGAGCCTGCGGCTCGACCTGCTCGGGCAGTGCGCTGGTCTGGTCCGCCTTGGCATCCTGCACGTCGGCGGCGACCGGCGGCAGCGTCTTCATCGACTGCACGGCGGCGACGAAGGACGAGCTCGCGTCGGGCTGGCGCCACACCGGCACGATGTTGACGAAGAACAGCGCGACGACCGCGGCGACGCCTGTTGCCGCGGCGAAGCGGCCGGCCACCTTGAACACGACCGACCTGCGGTCGCGCTCGCGCTCCAGATCCGGCGGCTCGCGCATGACCTGCGGATTCAGCGACTGGCGAAGGGATTCGAACACGGCGGTCTCCAGGCGAGCATCGAGCGGTCCTTGCTGTCCCGAAGCGGGACGCTCGGCCGCCTCCGCTGCCTTGGCATTGTCACCGACGAGAGATAGACGCGCGGCTTCCGGACGTTCGCGCAGCCACCGCGGCGCATAGTGCAGCGGGTCCTGCGGGTTCATCGGATTCTGTTCACTCAACGAACTCATACGCTACTCCTCTGACGCTCGATTCCGGTAGACTGATACGCTTCTGCCACGGTCGTATGAGAGCTAGTTTCAAACGAAGAGCGGGAGCGCGTCTGCCACTTCAATCCACACGGAATCACTTGCAGAATCAGACGGTTCGCGTCGATCACCGATCGCACGCCAGCAGTCCCTTCCTGCAAGGCGCCGTGGCACGTTTGCCGTGCCTTGGGCGCCTCTATCGATCCCATGCCCCGCCCCCTGACGAGTGTCAATCGATCGGAACCTCCTAAAGCCGTCGGTTCCGAATTATATGTACGTTAAAGTTATCATCATGATGTGATTAAAATGAGGCATGACAGGTCTTGACGCAGATGCTCATGAATTGCGTCTCATTGATGCCAAGATTGCGCCTTGATTCGATCATCATCGAACTATGTCGGGCGGGCCGCTGTCGATTTTTGAGCGGCTTAGCGTCGATTTAACTATCCGTTAACCATCTGGCGCCGACAGTTAACCAATCACTAAGAAGGGTTGGGTCGGATGGTCATGAGTGCCAGCGCTGAAACGGTGCGTCCTGTTATTCGTCTGCGCGGGCGCTCCTACGTCGCCTTCGTGTTTACGCCGGTCGTGCCGATTGCCGACTGGCTGGCCGAGCTCGATGCAACGCTCGCAGGCTCGCCCGGCTTCTTCGTCGGCAAGCCGATCGTGCTCGATCTCTCAGCGGTGGATCTGAGCCCGCTCGCCATCACCCATCTCATCAAGAGCATCGAGTCGCGCAGCATCCGCGTGCTCGGCCTCGAAGGCGTCGAGCAGGGGCGGCTGTCGCTCGGCATGCCTCCCTTGTTGTCCGGCGGCCGTCACTGTGCCGTACAGGAGATCGAGCCGGAGAAGCCGTCGCTGCAGCAGCCGACCTCGCTGCTGCTCGACCAGCCCGTACGCTCGGGCCAGTCGATCGTGTTTCCCGATGGCGACGTCACCGTGCTCGGCGCGGTGTCGTCGGGGGCCGAGATCGTCGCCGGCGGCTCGATCCACGTCTACGGCGCGCTGCGCGGCCGCGCGATGGCCGGCATCAACGGCAATTCGGCGGCGCGCATCTATTGCCAGAAGATCGAGGCCGAGCTGGTCGCGATCGACGGCTACTACCAGACCGCCGAGCAGATCGACGCCGCGTTGCGCGGCCGGGCCGTGCAGGCGCGGCTCGAAGGTCATTCCATGAAGATCGTTGCATTGAACTGAGTAGCAGGAGGATTCGTGACATGTCGAAAGTACTCGTAGTGACGTCGGGCAAGGGTGGCGTCGGCAAGACCACCACGACGGCGGCGATGGGCGCGGCGCTGGCGCAGGCCGGCGAGAAGGTCGTCGTCGTCGATTTCGACGTCGGCCTGCGCAACCTCGACCTGGTGATGGGCGCGGAACGCCGCGTCGTGTTCGATCTCATCAACGTGGTGCATGGTGTCGCCAAGCTGCCGCAGGCCCTGATCCGCGACAAGCGGCTGGAGAATCTCTGGCTGCTGCCGGCGTCGCAGACCAAGGACAAGGACGCCCTGACCGAGGACGGCGTCGGCCGAGTCATCACCGAGCTGCGCAAGACATTCGACTGGGTGATCTGCGACAGCCCGGCCGGCATCGAGCGCGGCGCCATGCTGGCGATGCGCTATGCCGACGAGGCGGTCATCGTCACCAATCCGGAAGTGTCGTCGGTGCGCGATTCCGACCGCATCATCGGCATGCTCGATTCCAAGACGGTGCGCGCCGAGAACGGCGAGCGCGTCGAGAAGCACATTCTCATCACCCGCTACGATGCCGGCCGCGCCGCGCGCGGCGAGATGCTGTCGATCGATGACGTGCTGGAAATCCTGGCGACGCCGTTGCTCGGCATCGTGCCGGAGAGCCAGGATGTGTTGCGCGCCTCCAATGTCGGCTGCCCGGTGACGCTCAACAGCCCGGCGAGCGCCCCCGCACGCGCCTATCACGATGCGATGCGCCGGCTGCTCGGCGAGGAGGTCGAGATGCAGATCCCGACTGAGCGCAAGGGCCTGATGAACCTGCTGCTCGGACGGAGGGCTGCATGAGTGTGCTGCGGCTCTTTACGGGACGTGCAGCCTCCGCGCCCGTCGCGCGGGAGCGGCTGCAGATCCTGCTCGCGCATGAGCGCAGCCTGCGTGGACAGCCCGATCTCCTGATGCAACTGCGCGAGGAAATCCTCGCCGTGGTTTCGCGCCATGTGGTACTTGATCCGGACAAGGTCATCGTTCGCATGGACCGGGGAAAGCATGTCTCGACGCTCGAGGTCGACATCGAACTGCCCAATGGCGCCGACCGCGCCTTTGCCAGCGCCGGCTGAGACGTGGCGAGGCGCGCGCTGATGCGGCCGATCTTCCGCATCGCGGACAATCGCGTGGCCGTCAGCTCCGATGCTGCGGGACCGTGGGATCCGACCATGCAACATGGGTCTGCGCCATCGGCGCTGGCCGTGTGGGCGGCCGAGCGCATTCCGACGAAGTCACCGATGCGTATCGCCCGCGTCACCATCGACCTGATGCGCCCGGTGCCGCTCGCGGAGCTCGTCATCGAGACCGAGGTGCTGCGCGAGGGGCGCAAGATCCAGCTCTGTGCCGTGCGCTTGCGCGCCGGCGACACGGTGGTCGTCACGGCGACGGTGCTCAAGATCAGGCAGGACGTGGTGCCGCTGCCGGACGATGTCCGCGAGTTGCCGGTCGATCTGGTCGGCCCTGACGAGGCCCTGCCGGAGCCGGCCGATTTCTCGACCAGCCCCTTCGTGCGCGGCATGACCCTGCGCGCCGCGCGCGGCCGGTTCGGCGTCAAGGGTCCCGGCGCGATCTGGTACCGGGTCGACTGGCCGCTGGTCGAAGGCCACGCCGTGTCACAGGCGATGCGCGCCGTGGTCGCCGGCGACTTCTGCAACGGCACTTCCGCTGCGCTCGATTTCCACAGCTACACGTTCCTCAACGCCGATCTCACCGTCAACATGGCCCGTGAGCCGGTCGGCGACTGGATCCTGCTCGACGCCGAGAGCTGGATCGGTCCGGATGGCGCGGGACTGGCGATGGCACGGTTGGGTGATACGACGGGATATTTCGGCCGCGTCGTGCAGAGCCTGGTGATCGAGAAGCGGTGAGGGGGCGGTCCGCCGTCCGTATCGCGTTCATAGCGGGTTGGCGAACTGATCGCCGCACCAGTGCTGCTTCGTTTCCAACGGCGCGCCGCGGCGAGGTGTCATGAGGTTGCGCCGGTGATCGGCGGTTGCTTGCTTCGTTACGGGTGAACCAATCAACCCTGCGCCAAGCTCCGCTGCGCCCTCTCCCCGCTCGCGGGGGAGAGTTGGAGAGGGGCGCCACGCACACCGGCTCTGGAGCGGCCCCTCCCTAGCCCTCCCCGCAAGCGGGAGAGGGAACGCACTGCCGTTGTCGCGACTGAACGAGTCCGACGACGAATGATCTCGCTCTCACGCCGCCCGCACCGTGTTCAAGAACCGCCCCACCTCCAGCTTCAGCCGGTTGCTGTCCTGCGACAGCGACTGCGCCGCCGACAGCACCTGCGACGAGGCCGAGCCGGTCTCGCTGGCGCCGTGCTGCACCTCGGTGATGTTGGACGACACCTCGTGGGTGCCCTGCGCCGCCTGCTGGATGTTGCGTGAGATCTCCTGCGTCGCCGCGCCCTGTTCCTCGACCGCCGCGGCGATGGTCGAGGAAATCTCGGACAGCCGTTCGATGGTGCCGCTGATCTCCCTGATGGCGCCGACCGAGTCCTGGGTCGCTGCCTGGATGCCGGAGATCTGCTGACCGATCTCGCCGGTCGCCTTGGCGGTCTGCTCGGCCAGCGCCTTGACCTCGGAGGCGACCACCGCGAAGCCGCGGCCGGCCTCGCCGGCGCGCGCCGCTTCGATGGTTGCGTTGAGCGCGAGCAGGTTGGTCTGGCCGGCGATGGTGTTGATCAGCTCGACGACATCGCCGATCCGCGCCGCCGCCTTCGACAACTCGCTGACGCGGTCGTTGGTCTTGCGCGCCTGGTCGACCGCCTCGTTGGCCATCCGCGCGGATTCCTGCACCTGTCGGCTGATCTCGGTGACCGACGAGCTCAGCTCCTCCGTGGCGGATGCGACCGACTGCACGTTGGCGGTCGCCTGTTCGGATGCGGCCGCGACCGTGGTGGTGCGCTGCTGCGTGCGCTCGGCGGTCGAGGTCAGGGTCGTGGCCGACGCTTCGAGCTCGGTCGAGGCCGACGAGACCGTGTTGATGATCTCCCCGACCGCGCTCTCGAAGCTGTTGGCAAGCTCGTGCATGTCGCGCTTGCGCCGCTCGACGGCGAGCTTCTCGGCCTCCGCCTGCTCGGCGCGCAGCTTCTCGGTCTCGATGGCGTTGTTCTTGAACACGAGCACGGCGCCGGCCATGTTGCCGATCTCGTCCTTGCGGCTGGTGCCGGGAATCTGAGCCGACATGTCGCCACCGGCGAGCTTGCGCATCGCGTCGGTCATCGCCGTGATCGGGCGCGCAACGCCGGCAACGATCAGATAGCCCATCGCGACGCACAGCAGCGCGGCAAGCGCGATCGTCGCCAGGATCCAGCTGCGTGCGGACTGATAGACCGCGGCGCCCTTGTCGGCCTCGGCCTTGCCTCGCTCGACATTGAAGGCGAGATCATGCTCCAGGGCCGTGCGCGCTGCGCGAAATTCGTCCAGCAACTTGCCCATGTACAACGCGACCGCCGCCTCGGGCTGGTTCTTGTGCGACAGCTCCAGCAGTTGCCGGCTGTGCTCGAGATAGGTTGTCCACGGCCCCTTGAAGGCGGCGACCAGTGCCTTTTCCTCGGCTGTTGTCACAGTCGGCTCGTAGAGGCGCCAGGTATGGTCGAAATGTTCGAGGCTCTCGCTGATCAGCCGTTCCTGCTCGCTCTTGGCTTCGGCCGTGGCCGCCAGCAGGAACTGGCCCTGCCGCCCCCGATACTGTTCGATCTCCTTGGCGAGCGTCCCGAGCCAACCTGTCGCCGGCAACCAGTTGTCGCGGACTTCCGCAGCAGAGCCATTCACGGTCGCGATCCGATCGATTGCGAAGCCGCCGAGCCCGATAGCGGTCATCAGAACGATGCCGAAGGCGAACAGGACCTTGGTGCGAATGGACAGATTGGAAAACGACAGCATGTTTGCACTCCAGCTTGCAATTCCCGGAAGGATGGTTGGGAAGTCCAACGGACGGCGCACGGCCAGTGGCGTGCGGAGCGATGCTCGGCGCTGAGGCATCGGAGTGTGGACGTGCGCCCGATAGAGGGCATAACTGATAAATTTTGCTCTAAACTTGAACGGAGTAAGTGGGCCGTAGAACTACGGCGGCAAAGCCGACGCTGCCGGCGAAGGGAGTAAACGAAGATGAGATCGAAGGGATCGTCAAACGACGCACGAAGCGACGCTTCTGCGGCTGAACTGATCGACGCACGGATCAAGGAACTCGCAGACTGGCGCGGCGCGACGCTGGCCCGAGTGCGTAACCTCATCAAGCAGGCCGATCCCGACATCATCGAGGAGTGGAAGTGGCGCGGCGTGCCGGTATGGTCGCATGCCGGCATCGTCTGCACCGGTGAGAGCTACAAGGCCACTGTGAAGCTCACCTTCGCCAAGGGCGCCTCGCTGCCCGACCCTGCTGGATTGTTCAACGCCAGCCTCGACGGCAACACCCGCCGCGCCATTGACCTTCACGAGGGCGACGAGATCGACGCTGCCGCGTTCAAGTCGCTGATACGCGCCGCGGTGGCCCTGAACACGGCGAAGGGAAAGCGGTAGGGCGACGGCGTCGACTTGGTAGCTGCAAGCTGTGATGCGCGATCAGAAACCGCGTCATTGCGAGCGCAGAAGCAATCCAGAGCCAAGCCCGACGGCTTCTTGCCGAGCCCTGGATCGCTTCGTCGCTTTGATCCTCGCGACGACGGCGGGCCGACAACTGATGGCGAGTCTCAGAACGGCCAGTTGAGCACCGAGGTGACGAGTTGGCCCCTTGTCGTTGCGTTCTGCTGGAAAACAGGATACAGAGCGCCACCGAACTTCAACGCAGGAGGCGACGATGTCCAGACTCGCACGCTTCCCGGGCTCGCTGCGCGATCATTGACGCAGGCACCGGGATGATGGTCCCGGAACCGATTTGACACCTTCCGATCTCATCGAAGACCACGCGGCCCCGACGGCCTGCGCCTGAACAGTCGTGTCATGACATCCAATCTCCTTCTGACTCCCCGCCGGGAGCCGGAGCGTTCCGACCTGCGTGAACGCCGGCTGCGGCGCTATCCATCTCGTGTTCAATCCCGCGTGCGCGCCGGCGCGATGCGCCACCCGCATCTGGCGGACCTCGCGCTCAGCTTTCCGGCGTTGCTGTTCGCGCTGGCGGTGCCGCGCCACGGGTTCGATCCCGCACCGGCGATCGCCTGCGTGATCGCAGGGCGTTCGCTCGCGGAGGCGGCCGCGGCCGCCAGCGTGCCGATGTGGCTGCGCAAGCTGCCGCCGGAGGCGTTCGTACGGCCGATCGAATCGTTGCCCGACGGTGAGCTGTTCCGGCGGCAGATCGCAAACCACCTGCCGCGTTCGCCAAGTCTGATGCCGGGGTGGCTGCAGCTCGTGTCGCAAATGGCAGCGCTGTCGCATGAGCCGGCAGCCGTGTGGATCGCCCGCGAGTTCGTCCGTGCGCCGCGGCCACTGAACCTCGCTCGTCCGCACCTGCTCGGCCTGTGGATCTGGTTCTCCAGCCAGCCGACTACGTCGGCCTACGAGCTCGTCGAAAAGCCATGGACACCGGGCATGAGGCTCGGTGCGGCCCTCGCGGCCGCCTGCGCTTGGCGAGAACTGGCCAAACTGCACCTTAATCTTGGCCGCCTGGCGATCGGCGACATGTGGCTCAATCCCGGCCGTGTTGGCGAGTATGAGTTTCGTCCTCTCGACGAGATTTCGGACATCACGGAAGAGGGGGCGGCCATGCGCAATTGTGTTCGTAGTTACGGCGACCGCATCGCCCATAATCGCTCGCGGTTGTGGAGCGTTCGGCGCGAGGGCCACCGCGTCGCGACACTGGAGGTCGGTGTCAGTTTCGACGATCCCTTGCTGAACATCATCCAGCTCGAGGGGCCAGGGAACACCGCGGTGCCGCGCGAGCTGTGGTGGATCGCGCGGCGCTGGCTACACCTGCATGATCTGCCGCGTATCGAAACAGGCAAGATCAAATGGCGCCAGGCACCGCTAGATCCTGCAGCCTGGCGCGCGCTATGGCGGCCCTATTGGCTCGCCAAGCGTCGTATCCCTGCCTGGCTGCCGCTCACGCCGTCGCGCGTCGCGTTCGGTGCGCTGAGATGAATCCGGGCGCCGGCGCCAGCCGCGGTGGACCCGACCAACTACTCGGGCAGCATCCCGGCAATCGTGCAGAGCTGCGTGACGACGTCCTGCAACAGGTCGAAGCGCCAAACAGTGATCGCAATCGACTCGCTGACGTGGAGCGCCTGATCCATGGTGACCATGGCGTCCTTGGTCAGTCCGCCCTTGGCTTGCTCCACTGCGATCGATGCGAGCGCACGGGCGTGTGAGGTGTCGTCCTCGATCGAGGCCGCCGTCGCAAAGGCCTCGGGGAAACGGCCCGCCTTGGCGTCTTCCTCTGCCGCGGCTCCCATGATCAACGAGCGCCAAAGTCGATTTTCGATTGCGTTTGCCAGCTGCAAGGCTTCGTTGACGTGCCCTGCCCGCAG
This sequence comes from Bradyrhizobium oligotrophicum, assembly GCA_050641875.1. Taxonomy (GTDB): domain Bacteria; phylum Pseudomonadota; class Alphaproteobacteria; order Rhizobiales; family Xanthobacteraceae; genus Bradyrhizobium; species Bradyrhizobium oligotrophicum_B. The sequence goes on along the minus strand of CP192619.1, from coordinate 1,435,461 downwards.
GTGCGCCCTTGCCAGATCTTCCAAGGCCTTCATAAGCGAATGGTCCGACGCGATGAAGAGAGTGAGGTTCATGGCCTGACTGAAATCGCCCAACGTCAAGCGGGCCGCCATGATCGACTCCCAGAACAGAGCGCGTTGCGATTCATCCTTGATGGACGGGGCGGCTACCATGGCCTCGTCGAGCGTCGCGCGGGCTTCGATCGCTAATCCGGCGGCGACCTGCACCGCGGCGATCGAGCCGAACATTGTGGCGCGCCATTCCTCTGCAATGGACCGCACCGACTGCAGGGCCTCATCGGCGATGACCGCTGCGGATTCGCGCCGGTCTGCCTTCACCAGAGCATCCGCAAGCCGGATAAGGGCGTCGACACGATCCATTTCGTTATCGATCGAGAGCGCGATCACGTGAGCGCGTTCGAACGTCGCTGTCCCCTCGGAAGCAAGGCCCGCGCCGGCCTGCGCGACGGCAACGTCGGCCAGTGCCTGCACGCACATGATGACAGGACCGGCAAACGGGAGGTTGTTCCAAAACCGGGGCGGTTCATCCCTGATAGACGATGCGATCCGCCTCGCCCGATGGAGAGTCGTGCCGGCGTCCTGGAGCAGTCCGGCCCTTGCCTGCGCCTTGGCGATGGTGATGAGGATCGAAGATCGCCCGATCGCCCAGAAGGGGCGAAGCCGCGACTCCTGAACGGACTGACGATAGGTGACCGCGGCCTCCTGTGTCAGTCCCGACCGGCCCTGCGATTGCGCGATGGCGATCAGGACCTTGCTGCGCAACCAGGGTCTCTTGATGGACTGCAGCAGTTCGAACGCTTCTGCGACATGATTGTCGTCGGCCCGCATCAGCGCAATGGACGAGAGCAGGTCTTCCCGGCTCATGTCGAAGTCGATGGAGCGCGTCACGCGCAACGCTTCATCCAGGGTGGCGCCGGCCTCGCTCAGCCCTGCCGCCGCCTGCGCCTTGGCGATCGAGATCAGCTTACTGGCCCGCGATTCCCCGTCGGTGGTGGACTGCGCCGTTCGAAACGCCAGATCGAACGTCGCAACGGCCTGCTTTCGCAGCCCCGCTTTCGCCTGCGCCTGGGCGACTGACTGCAGCGCATGAACTCGCGCGATGGATTGTGCCAGATGCCGCGCCTGGTCGAGCACGCAAGCCCGCTTGGGGGCTTCGGTGCAAATGGTCCAGGCTGTTGCCGGAGCGGCTTCCGCCAATGCGGGGGCCGGGCATGCGCTGGCGAACGCGAGTCCCAACAGTCCAATCAGGCGCGCCTGGTGCATGTCTCCCTCCATGCGGCAAGAATCCATGAACGCCGGCGGGCATCGTGAGCGACGATTGCGATGCTCTCGGGGCGCATGGGCCGATGCGATGTATCTGCATCGCTATCGGTTGATCAATCTCCTGCGAATGACCGTCCGACGACCGATCGCGCCGGCATCGTCCTGTCCGGCGGCGCCGGAGGTCGCGGGACGGACTTGGCTCGTCTCCTGCTGGCTGGAGCATCGGCATGGGGGCCCCTGACCGACTGAGTTGATTTGCCCGACGAGCAGGCCGTCTCACATTCACCATGGCTCGACGGCCGCGCCGCGCAGTGGAAGCCGCGTGCGCCGACATGCGAAATTCGGCAGCCCCTTCAAGCTGATTTGGCCTGTCCAGATGCTCAGCGAAAAATATTCTACTTTTCCTTTTCCGAAATATCCGCTTTCCTCCCGGCATCCCGCCTCATTGAAGAGGGACGCTGCGCGAACGTCACGACGCGTTGGGTGCGGGGAGCGATGGCCGCGATGGGGCGCAGTGTGCTTAGGGCATGCCGACGTACGCCACGTCACGGACGGTGAAGTCGCAGGGTCCTGGCCTCCCGACGCTGAGGTCTGCGCAACGCGTGAAACGCGTTGTCGCTACGGTGGCAAACAAGCCCGGTCGCCGGGGAGACTGCGTATAATCCGTCAACCCATCGCGCGGGGAAGGCCGGGTCTATCCGGCCGAACCTGTGGTTCTGCCGCGTGCTTTTTGCTGCACGCGGACCGCAGGCCTCGGTCGAGGCCTGGCCTTCCCTGCACCTCTCATCGTGGGAGGGGACAATGAAATCAGCAGAACTCGGGCATCACGTGCCGCGGGACCACGAAGCCATGCCATCCGTCTCCGTCATTGCGAGGAGCGAAGCGACGAAGCAATCCAGAGTCGCGCAAACAGCCCTGGATTGCTTCGCTTCTGCGCCCGCAATGACGGAATACGATCGAGACGGCGTAGCTGCCGTCTCATCCCACCATCCGCCCGCGTCCCTCCCAGTAGCGGGCGCGCAGCACCTTCTTGTCGACCTTGCCGACGCCGGTCACCGGCAGCTCCTTGACGAACTCGACGCGCTTCGGGGCATGGGCGGAGCCCTTGCGCGCCTTCACCAGCTCGATCAGCTCGCTCGGGTTGATCTGCGCGCCCGCGCGCGGCACCACGATGGCGGTGACGGCCTCGCCCCATTTGTCGTCGGGCACGCCCACCACCGCGCACATCGCCACGTCGGCATGCTGCGTCAGCACGTCCTCGATCTCGCGCGGAAAGATGTTGAAGCCGCCGGAGACGATCATGTCCTTCTTGCGGTCGAGAATGTACATGTAGCCGCGCTCGTCGCGGCGGGCGATGTCGCCGGTGTGCAGCCAGCCGTTCTTCAACGTCTCGGCCGTGGTGTCCGGCCGCTTCCAATATTCCGCCATCACATGCGGCGCGCGTACGCAGATCTCGCCCGCTTCGCCCTGCGCGACCTCCTGATCGTCGTCGTCGAGGATCTTGACCTCGCAGGCCGCGATCGGGAAGCCGCACGACAGGAACAGCTCCGGCTGCTTCGGATCATGATCGGCCTTGCGCAGCACCGAGACGGGATAGCATTCGGTCTGGCCGTAGAGCTGCGAGAACACCGGCCCGATGCGCTCGATGCCCTCGACGAGCCGCGTCGGCGACATCGCCGATGCGCCGTACAGCACGAGCTCGAGCGAGGAGAGATCCGTCCTGGCCAGCGCGGGATGATCGAGCAGCACGTAGATCATCGTCGGCACGAACAGCGTGAAGTTGATGCGCTCGCGCGCGACGGTCGCCAGCACCGCCTCCGGATCGAATCCCTTCAGCATGTGCACGGTGCCGCCGCGCATCAAGGTCGGCAGCACTTTGGTGCCGGCGACATGGCTGATCGGCGCGACCGTCAGATAGCGGGCGCGGTCCGGAATCTCGAAATCGGCGAGGATCGCGGTGGCGAAGCCGCCATATTCCCGGTGATGGCGCAGCGCGCCCTTCGACTTTCCGGTGGTGCCGCCGGTGTAGTTCAAGGTCGCGATGTCGTCGGGCGTGGCGAAGTTGCGCGCGCTGGCGTGGCCGGACTGCTCGATCGCGGCGAGGAGGTCGGCGCCGTATCCGGCCGTGCCCAGCGTGAACACGTGGAGCAGGCCGCCCGAGCGCGCGGCCAGCTCGCCGCCGCGGTCGCAGAACGCGGCGGCATCGATCACCAGCACCTGCGATCTCGGAATCGGCGAGCTGGAACAACTGGTCGTCAAGCGAGCCCAGCGGATGCAGCCAGGTGATGGCGAGCCGCGACAGCTGCGCCGCCGTGCCGGCGCACCAGGCATCGGCGCGGTTCGCGCTGAGGAACGCGATGCGTGTTCCCGGCGGCAGGCCGAGCCGCATGAACACGCTCTGCATGCGGCCGATCAGGTCGATCGCGCCCTGATAGGTCAGCGATCCGCCCGGCCAGCTGAAGGCGGTGCGCGACGGATGACGCGACAGCGTGAGCAGGGTCTGCTCGCAGACGACCGGAAACGAATGAAGCTGTGGGCTCATGGACGATCCTCCCGAGATGCCGCGATCGTTGTGGCGTCGCGTGGCTTGTTGCCGACGCTATCAGAAAGTCCACCGCGCTCAAGGCGCGCTTGTCGTCCTCGGAACATCGCCGCGCGCGCCGCGTTGCCCGGCCGAACGATAACGGAGCAGGGCCATGCGCACCTCGACAGCTTTTTTCGCGGGAGCCGGAACGGTCGCCATTGCCGTCGCGGCCGGTCTCGGCGGCGGGCTCATGATCGCCGAAGGCATGCATCCGAGATCGCAGACGCTCGACCAGGCCAAGCTCGAGCGTTCCGCGCCGGAGGCGCCGTCGCCAAGTCCGACGGCCACCTCGTATCTTGCGGCCACGCAGGCGGCCGCGACCACGCCGATCAAGGTGGCGCCCGCCGCACCCGAGACGGGGCCGGCGACGCCGGCATCGACCAATCCCTCGCCCCCGCCGCAAGCTGCTGTGCCGGACGCCACGGCTGTGCCCGCTGCCTCTTCGGCGCCGGGCAGCACGCCGGTCGGTACCGCCGAGGACGTTCAGGAGAAGGGGCAGGACAAGGCCGCAGCGAAGGCCGAGGACGCGGATCTCAAGTCGCGTGGGGCGGAGCGCAAGCGCGTCGCGGAGCAGCGCCGCGCCGAGCGGCACCGGCAATATGTCGAGCGCCGGCGCCAGCGCCGCGAGCAGGATCTGCGCGCGGTCGAGCAGGCGGTGCGCGAGGATACGACGCCGCGCGCCTATGCGGCGCAGCCGGTCGGCATGGAGGGGCCGCGCTTCAGCTTCTTCGGCGACGATTGATCGCACGCGGCGGCGTCGTTATCCCTGAGCCGAACAGAGATCGGGGAGGAATGCGCCGTGCAGGAGACTCGATGGGCCGGGCTGCGGGCGCGGCTGCGCCTGCCGCTGATCGCAGCGCCGATGTTTCTGGTGTCGGGAATCGAGCTGGTGAGCGCGGCCTGCGCCAACGGCGTGATCGGCGCGTTCCCGACCGTCAATTGTCGTACTCCCGACGAGCTCGACGCCTGGCTGTTCCAGATCGCCGATCGGCTTGCGCGCAGCAGCGATGCGAGCGGGGCGGCGGCTGCGCCGGTCTGCCCGAATCTGATCGTGCATCACTCCAACGCGCGGCTGCAGGACGATCTCGCGGTGCTGGTGCGGCACCGCCCGGAGATCGTGATCACCTCGGTCGGCTCGCCGGCAAAGGTCGTCGCGCCCTTGCATGATGTGGGCGCGCTGGTGTTCGCCGACGTCGCCTCGATCCGTCATGCCGAGCGCGCGGTCGAGGCCGGCGCAGATGGCCTGGTGCTGCTCACGGCCGGGGCGGGCGGCCAGACCGGCTGGCTCAACCCATTCGCCTTCGTGCGCGCGGTCAGGGCGTTCTTCGCCGGGCCGATCGTGCTCGCCGGCGGCATCAGCGACGGCGTGGCGTTGCGGGCGGCCGAGGTGCTCGGCTGCGATCTCGCCTACATGGGCACGAAGTTCATCGCCACGCGCGAAAGCTTGGCCGATGACCGCTACAAGTCCATGCTGGTGGCGAGCACGGCCGACGACGTGCTGCTCACCTCGGCCTTCACCGGCCTGCCGACCAGCATGCTGCGGCCGTCGATCGTCGCGGCCGGGCTCGATCCCGAAGCCTTGCCGGCGCGCGGCGCGATCGAGATCGGTAGTGACATCGACATCGCTGCGCGCGAGGCGCGGCCGAAACGCTGGCGCGACGTCTGGAGCGCCGGGCACGCGACCTCGGGGGTCACCGACATCCCGTCGGTCGCCGTGCTGGTCGCGCGCACGGCTGATGAGTACGGCGGCGCGGGAGGTCTCCGGCCGTGAGAAAACGTGATGTGTGTCCTTAAGGCACCATTAACCATCGGGTCCCACAATCCGCGGAGCTAGAACTTGGCGGAATCGTGCGATGGGCATCGGGCTACGGCAGGACAAAGAGCGGGCGACGCTTGAGGAGATCCGGATCCGTGTCGGGCATGCTCTGCAGCGGCATCCGCTGTGCCGCAACGTCCAGTTCGACATCATGAGCGTTCCCCGCACCGCTCGCGGCGGGAACTGGACCATCAGCCTGCATTCCGTGGAACCGGCGGCGCTTTGGGAGGCCTCCGACATCGTTGCCGATATCCAGGCCGCGTACGACCTGCTGATGCCGGCCGAGCTGTCTTCAGCGGCGTGAAAAAAATATCCGTCATGTTCACAGGGCAGAATGGTGGCCTCTGTGTTTCTGTGGCATCGTAAAGCCTTAATTAACTCCCACTTTTCGGCAAAGTGCGGCTTTCCGCCGGGATACGGAGAATTGCGTGACGAAGTCGATCGCTTTTGTCGCTTTGCTGGGCGTGCTGATCGCAGGCGCGGCCGTGACGAGCGTCCTGATGCAGGACAGCGTGCCTTCGGCCGGTGCGATGATGCCGCCCGTGGTGGCGAAGAGCCCGCTCTCCAACCGTGAGGCCAAGGGCGACCGCCTGGCGATGGTCACACTTGCGGCCCCCGAGGTGCAGCAGCCGAGTGCCCCGTCGAAGGCGACGCTGCGTCAGGCCTATGCCTATGCGCCGTCCGAGCCGGAGATGGCAAAGGCGTCCGCTGCTGCCGCGGTCGTCGCTGCCGAGCCGGTGGTGCCGAAGTCCAAGATTCTCGCCAGGAGCGAGCCGGCCCCGGCGCCGCTGAAGCCGGAGGTGCAGAAGGCCTATTCGCTGCTGTCGGACGGCCAGATCGCCGGCATCAAGGAGCGGCTGCGGCTCTCGTCGAGCCAGGAATATTATTGGCCGGCCGTCGAGACGGCGCTGCGCGCCGTCGCCCGCAAGATCCACGCCGGACGCCAGGGCGCGGCGAAGCCGGGCGCGGTGGCGATCGATCCGGATCTCGGATGAGGTGCAACAGCTGAAGTCGGCCGCGATGCCGCTGCTGTGGCAGTTGCGCGAGGACCAGAAGGACGAAGTGCGGCGGCTTGCGCGCACCATCGGCCTCGACAAGGTCGCGGCCGCGATCTGACCGGGGCGATCCTCCCGGCGCGAACATCAAACCGGAGTGAACATCAAAGAAGGCCGCGCATTGCGCGGCCTTCTTGCTTTTCGAGGGACGCTTTTTTACCTCGCCGGCGGATTGGCCTCCGGATGCCCGCCGCTCTCGGGGCCGGCTCCAGTCGGCGACGACGCGGGCGCGGTGCGCAGGTCCGGGCCGGGCCGTGCCGGCTGGGTCATGGTCGGGGCTTCCGGCGGGGTGATCGCGGCGCCGGCGCCGACCGTGGTGCCGCGGTCGGTGTTGGTCGGCGCTGACGGCACTGGGGTCGGCTTGTCGCCGCCGGCAAAGCGCGTCGCGCCGCCGCTCTGATAGCCGGCCACGAGCAGGCCGGCGACCACCAGCGCGAGCACGAACAGGCCGCCGAGCTCGGGCAGGGCACCCGACGGGGCCGCGCCACGGCCCCGGCCGTCTCCCTCGAGCGCCACGGCCGCGATCTCTCGGTTGTGCCGCGAGCGCAGGAAGGCCAGGAACGCGCCGGCGGCGATGATGATCGCGGCCGCGAGTGTGAAGAACATCAGCCAGCTGATGGGTTGATCGCCTTGCATGTCGAACATCCTTTGATCCGTGAGGGCTGCACGACGTGCAGTCGCGTCAAACCCGCATGACAATCTCTGTTCGTTGCAATTGCCGGTGGCATGAAAGGTTTCCCGCCCGGCGGCGAAAATCTCGCGTCAGCGCCCTTCGCCGGCGCCCCACAGCGCGTCGAGGCCGGCGCGATATGTCGGGTAGGCGAAGACGACGCCGAGCTCCTGCCTGGCGCGGATATTCCGGATGCGCCGGTTGCTGGCGTAGAAGCTGCGTGCCATCGGCGACAGCTCGGCGGTGTCGAATGGCAGCTCCGGCGGCGGGGCGATGCCCATCAGGCGAGCCGCATAGGCGATGACGTCCTGCGGCGGCGCCGGCTCGTCGTCGACGATGTTCCAGGCGCCGCCTGGTCCGCGCTGGATCGCGCCCATGATCGCGCCGGCGGCGTCATCGACGTGGATGCGGTTGAACACCTGTCCCGGTTTGACGATGCGCCGGGCCCGCCCCGCCCGCAGCTCGATCAGCGCATTGCGGCCCGGCCCATAGATGCCGCCCAGCCGGAGCACCGCGAGCCGGTTGCCGATCCGCGCGCGCCAGTCCTGCTCGACCCGGACTCGAGCCTGCACCCGGCCGTGCTTGGGTGCGAGCGGCGTGTCCTCGTCGATCCAGCCGCCCTGATGGTCGCCATAGACGCCGACGGTCGAAAGATAGACCACGCGCCGCGCGCGCCCCGCCGTGATCGCGTCGCCGAATGCGGCCAGCACCGGGTCGTCGCCTGCTCCAGGCGGCACCGAGATCAGCACGACGTCTGCGTCCGCGGCCTTCGCCTGCGTCGCGGCCGCGGCCGCCGTGCCGTCGAACAGGTCGATCTCATCAGGGGCCAGTTGCGCGCGCTTGTCGGCGCTGCGGACCGTGCCGCCGATGCGGGCGAACGCGCCACGATGCAGCTCGACGAAGCGCTGGGCGGTGTAGCCGAAGCCGATGACGAAGAGGTTCATGGAGGCCGTTCACCTGGACTTGCGCGAAGGAGCGAGCTTCCGAGTTACCCGGCGGCGGGTGGCCCGCGCAATTCAAATGACGCGCGCGGAGTCAGCCTGCGGACGGGGCGGTGCTGACCTGCCGCGCTTGTTATGGCTCCCGTCATGGTCCATGTCGTATGATCAGGCGACAGGAGATGGACTGCCACGATGAATTTCCATTCGATCTACCGGCATGGCTTTGCCCGCGTCGCCGCCTGCGTCACCGCCTCCAGCGTCGCCAACCCGTCCGCCAACGCGGCGGCGATCCTGGCGGCGGCGCGCGCCTGCCATGACCAGGGCGTGGCGGTCGCGGTCTTTCCGGAGCTCTGTCTGTCCGGCTATGCGATCGAGGACCTGGTCAAGCAGGACCCGCTGCTCGACGCCGTGCAGCGCGGGCTGCTCACCCTCGTCGAAGCCTCGCACGACCTGATGCCCGTGCTGATCGTCGGCGCGCCGCTGCGCTTTGCCCACCGGGTCTACAATTGCGCCGTCGTGATCCATCGCGGCGAGGTGCTCGGCGTCATCCCGAAGAGCTACCTGCCGACCTATCGTGAGTTCTACGAAGGCCGCCATTTCGCCTCCGGCGCGGGCATCCGTGGCGAGATGATCGAGGTCGCCGAGACCATGGCGCCGTTCGGCACCGATCTGCTGTTCGCCGCCGCCGATGTCGCCGGGCTCGTGATCGGCGTCGAGATCTGCGAGGACATGTGGATCCCGGTGACCCCGGCCTCCGAGCTTGCGCTCGCCGGCGCCACCGTGCTCGCCAATCTCTCGGGCAGCCCGATCACCGTCGGTCGCGCCGAATCCCGTTCGCTGCTGTGCCGCTCGACCTCGGCACGCTGCCTCGCCGCCTACATCTACGCCGCCGCCGGTGTCGGCGAATCCACCACGGATCTCGCCTGGGACGGCCAGACCTCGATCTTCGAGAACGGCGTGCTGCTGGCCGAGAGCGAGCGCTTCCGCCAGACCGGCCAGACCATCTTCGCCGATGTCGATCTCGATCTGCTGCGTCAGGAGCGGGCGCTGATGGGCACGTTCGACGACAATGCGCGGGCGCAGGGGAAAGACGTGCATTATCGCCGCATCGGCTTCGAGCTGCAGCCGACCGAGGGCAACATCGGCTTCAGGCGCAATATCGAGCGCTTTCCGTTCGTGCCGAGCGATGCCGCGCGGCTCGATCAGGACTGCTACGAGGCCTACAACATCCAGGTCGCGGGTCTCGTCCAGCGGCTGCGCGCCACCGGCACCAAGCGCATCGTGATCGGCGTCTCCGGCGGGCTCGATTCCACGCATGCGCTGATCGTCGCGGCGAAGGCGATCGACCTGCTCGGCCTGCCACGCACCAACATCCTGGCCTACACGATGCCGGGCTTTGCGACCGGCGCGCAGAGCAAGTCCTACGCGCATGCGCTGATGACATCGCTTCAGGTCAGTGCTGCCGAGCTCGACATCCGCCCCGCCGCGACGCAGATGCTGAAGGACATCGGCCATCCCTTCGGTCGCGGCGAACAGGTCTACGACGTCACCTTCGAGAACGTGCAGGCCGGTCTGCGCACCGACTATCTGTTCCGCCTCGCCAATGATCGCGGCGGCCTCGTGCTCGGCACCGGCGATCTCTCCGAGCTGGCGCTGGGCTGGTGCACCTATGGCGTCGGCGATCAGATGGCGCACTACAATGTCAATGCCGGCGTGCCGAAGACCCTGATCCAGCATCTCATCCGCTGGGTCATCGCCTCCCATCAGTTCTCGGCCGATGTCGACCGCACCCTGGAGGCGGTGCTGTCGGCCGAGATTTCGCCGGAGCTGGTGCCGGTGAAGGAGGGCGAGACGCCGCAGAGCACGCAGGCCGCGATCGGGCCTTACGAGCTGCAGGACTTCAATTTGTTCTACACGCTGCGCTACGGCATGCGCCCCTCGAAGATCGCCTTCATGGCGCATCACGCCTGGAAGAATGTCGGCGACGGCGCCTGGCCGCCGCATTTCCCTGCTGACAAGCGCCACGCCTATACGCTTCCCGAGATCAGGAAGTGGCTGGAGGTGTTCCTCAAGCGCTTCTTCGCCTTCAGCCAGTTCAAGCGCTCGGCGATGCCCAACGGCCCGAAGGTCGTCGCCGGCGGCGCGCTGTCCCCACGCGGCGACTGGCGCGCGCCGTCGGACGGCAATGCGACGGCGTGGCTGGAGGACCTGGAGAGCGTGCCGAAGTGAGAGCTTGGCAGGCATCGTGCCTTCCACCGTCCTTCGAGACGCCCGCCTTCGGCGGGCTCCTCAGGACGAGGGCTGATGGCGTGGCGAGACCCCAATCCCTATGGTGAGGAGCGCCGTCCACGGCGCGTCTCGAACCATGAGGCCCGGACGACGAAACGCGATTTGCCATCCTCTGCCGTCGGTGGAGAGAGCGGAATTTCGGCTCTGCCGCGGCACCGCCGCATCCGGCCAGCTTGCCCTGCTGACCCGCTTGCAATATTCCGACTGAGGTCGCGCCAGCACGCCTGTGCAACGCGCGCCCCTCTTCGAACGGAGCCCCCCATGAGCGTGACCGCCGCCGGCATTTCCTCGATGGCGACGAGGCAGATCCTCGCCGAGCTCGCGGCCGCCTATGAGGAGGCGACCGGCGAGGTGATCACGATCGAATCCGTCGGCGGCGTCGATGCCGCCAAGCGCATCCGCGCCGGCGAAGCGTTCGACTTCGCGGTGCTCGCCTCTGACGCGCTGCAGAAGCTCGAGGCCGACGGCCATCTCGTGCCCGGCAGCATCATCGAGATCGCGGAATCGCCGATGGCGATGGCGGTGCGCGCCGGCAGCGCCAAGCCCGATCCGCTCGACGAAGCCGCCGTGCGCAAGGCGATGGAGAACGCCAAGGCGATCGGCATCTCCACCGGGCCGAGCGGCACGTATGTGCAGAAGCTCGCCCGCGACTGGGGCCTGGAGGGCGATGGCGCCTCGCGCCTGGTCCAGGCCAAGCCCGGCATTCCCGTGGCCAAGCTGCTCGCCGATGGCGAGGTCGATGTCGGCTTCCAGCAGCTCAGCGAAATGCTCGGCGCGCCCGGCATCGACATCGTCGGCCTGCTGCCGGCGTCGCTGCAGCCCGGCACGGTGTTCGCCGCCGCTTTGTGCAAGGCCGGCGGGCACGCCGAAGCCGCACGCGCCTTCGTCGAATATCTGGTCTCGGATGAGACCGCCGAGACCAAGCGCCAGCACGGCATGACGCCGGTGTGAGCAAAGGAGGACCGCGATGGCCTCCAGCACCCCGCTGAACGCCAAGGCCCTCGAGCAGCTCGGCGCGCAGCGCCTCGCCGAGCTGTTGATGGAAGTGGCCGAGCGCGACGCGGCTATCAAGCGGCGTCTCAAGCTCGCGATCGCGACGCCCGGCAAGATGGCGGCCGAGCTGCGCAAGCGATTGGCCCGGATCGGCCGTGCCACCACCTTTCTCGAGCGCAACAAGCTGCGCCCGCTGGCCGCCGATCTCGAGGCTCTCCACGGCAGCATCACCAAGCAGGTGGCGGAGCACGATTCGGCAGCCGCCTTGGATCTCGATGTGGCAGTTCATGGATCTGGCGAACGGCGTCCTCGGGCGCTGTGACGACAGCGACGGGGTGCTGCATGACATCTTCTGCGACGCCTGCACCGATCTCGGCCCGCTGGCGGAGGACGCCAAGGCCGATCCCGTCGTGCAGGCCGATCGCGTCTTCACTGCGCTCGACCACAACGCCTACGGCCAATATGGCGATCTGATCGAGACCATGGCGCCGGCGCTCGGTGAGGGTGGGCTTGCTCATCTCAGGCAGCGCTTCATCGACGTCGTGAACGCGCCGGTCGAGCGGCCCGCGCCGACGCAACGTAGCGCCTTCGGCCGGGACAGCAGTCGCGCCTTCCATGAGCAGGAGGCGGGGCAGCGCCGCCACCGCAACGCCCGCTTTGCGCTGCTGTCGATTGCCGATGCGACCCATGACGTCGAGCTCTACAAGGCGCAACTCGACGACGAGAAGACGCGACCGGACATCGCGGCCGAGATCGGCCTGCGGCTGCTGGCGGCGGGGCGGGGCGCGGAGGCGCTGCAGGTCATCGACGCCGCCGAGCTCCGCAATCCCGGCCGGCCTGATCCGGACTGGGAGACGGCGCGCATCAAGGTGCTCGATGGCCTCGGACGCAACGAGGAGGCGCAGGCGGCACGCTGGGCGTGCTTTGCGCGGGAACTGGATATCAGGCAGTTGCGCGCGCATCTCAAGCGGCTGCCAGACTTCGACGACGTCGAAGCCGAACGGCGCGCGCTCGATCACGTCGAACAGTTCCCCCAGTTGACTCGGGCGCTCGACTTTCTCGTCGCGTGGCCGGCGCTGGATCGTGCCGCGAAGCTCGTGCTCCGGCGCCATCGCGAACTGAACGGCGAGGCCTATCACGTGCTCGCGCCCGCCGCGGAGGCGCTCGCCGGCAAGCATCCGCTTGCGGCCACGCTGCTGCTGCGCGCGATGATCGACGACACCCTGCAGGGCAGCCGCACCGGCCGCTATCGCCATGCCGCCCGGCATGTTCTCGAATGCGGCAGCCTCGCCGCCGTCATCGCGGACTTCGGCAGCTTCGAGCCGCACGCAGCCTATCTTTCGCGCCTGAAGTTCGAGCATGGACGCAAGGCCAGCTTCTGGGATCTGATGGCCTGAGGGAACGGTCGCGCGGGCGTCGTCGCCGAAAGATGCCGCACGAGCGCGTTCACGGCCAAGGGTCTGAAACAAGGGTCTGAAATCCGCGCTGGCCATGTCGGTCCGGCGCGCTCCCGTTCGTCTTCCAGCCAGGCGATTTGGAACGGAGACTCAAGATGAGCACATCGCATTATCGCTGGGTGATCGTGGCGGCCGGGGGCGTGCTCGGCTGCGTCGCCGTCGGCGGCCTGTTCTCGCTGCCGGTGTTCCTCAAGCCGATGGCTGCCGAAACCGGGTGGTCGGTCGCGGGGATCTCCACCGCGATGACGATCGGCTTCCTGGCGATGGCCGTCACCAGCATGGGCTGGGGCACGCTGTCCGACCGCATCGGCCCGCGTCCCGTGCTGCTGATCGGATCGATCCTGCTCGCCGTCAGCCTGCTGCTGGCCAGCCAGTCCTCGTCGCTGCTGGCGTTCCAGCTGCTGTTTGGCCTGATCGCAGGCATCGCGACAGCGGCGATCTTCCCGCCTGTCATGGCGACCGTCACCGGCTGGTTCGACACCCATCGCAGCCTCGCGGTGTCGCTGGTGTCGGCCGGCATGGGCGTGGCGCCGATGACGATGTCGCCGCTCGCGGCCTGGCTGGTCTCCAGCTACGACTGGCGCACCGCGATGCAGTGCATCGCCGCGATCGTGGCCGCCATCATGATCCCCACGTCGCTGCTCGTGGGCCGTCCGCCATCGTCAGCGCCCGGCGACGCCGTCGCGTCGGGTCCCGCCGCCGGGCCGGCCGAGATGACGCGATCGGCAGCGCTGCGCTCGCCGCAGTTCCTGATCCTGCTCGCCACCAACTTCTTCTGCTGCGCCACCCATTCCGGCCCGATCATCCACACCGTCAGCTACGCCGTCACCTGCGGCATTCCGCTGATGGCGGCGGTGACGATCTACAGCATCGAGGGGCTCGCCGGGCTCGGCGGCCGCATCGCCTTCGGCCTGCTCGGCGACCGCTTCGGCGCCAAGCGCGTGCTCGTGCTCGGCCTGCTCGCGCAGGCCTTCGGCGCGCTCGCCTACGTGGTCGTCCGCGACCTCGCCGCGTTCTATGCCGTCGCGGCGACCTTCGGCTTCCTCTATGCCGGCACCATGCCGCTCTACGCCGCGATCGCGCGTGACAACTTTCCGCAAGGCATCATGGGCACAGTGATCGGCGGCACGGCGATGGCCGGCAGCCTCGGCATGGCGACCGGCCCGCTGGCCGGCGGCCTGATCTACGACAGCTTCGCCAGCTACACCTGGCTCTATGTCGGCTCGTGGGTGATGGGCCTCGGCGCTGTCATGATGATGATGACATTCAGGCCGTTTCCCAAGCCGGCGTCGCAGCCTGGCGCCGTGCCGATGCAAGCGCCGGCCTGACGCTGCTGCATCGCACCTTCACGCGCACCGTCGGGATCGAACAACAACGCTTGATCCACCGGCAGGAACTGTGATGTCGCAGCCGGGTTGGGCGAGCGTGGAGTTCAACCGGATGGAGATCGGATCCATGAAGAAGACCCAGCTCGCCATTGCCACCCTCGTCGCCGCCACCCTCGCCGCCGTCCCGCTCGCCGCGCAGGCCAAGAATGCCAAGAAGCACAGCGCCGCGACGTCGACGACCTCGTCGCAGACCACCGGCAGCAACATGCGGGCGACCGGCGGCGCGATGAAGTCCAGCCGCGACTCCACCTCGTCGAGCCAGGGCAATGTCGGCCCAGGCACGAACCAGGCGGGGAGCATGGGGAAGTAGGACGGATTCGTCCATCGGATTCCGCGTCGGAGTGCCCGGCGCCCGGGCTTTCCGGCGCGCGGTGGCACTCCGCAGCAGCGCAGCGATGCAGGACGGCGCGCCATATCACAGCGCTGCAAGATGACACGCTCCACGTGGCGGGACGGCACGAAACCACGGGAGCGAACAACCTTGCGAACACCGATCGGCCTCCCCAATCGGGCGATGAGTCCCGATCAGCAAAACCCGATCACTTCGAGGCTTCCTTGATCTTGTGATCCAAATGCCCGGTGCCGTGGTCCCGGCGCAACTGGCTCAGCGACGTCTCGTTGAGCTGAAGCAGCACGTCGCTCAGCTTCGTCGAGTCCGGATAGCCCGCCGCGAACGACTTCCCGTAGATCTTGCGCAACGTACCGACCAGCGTATTGCCGTGCTTCCTGCTGATCTCGCCATCCTTGTCCCGATGGCGGCCGTCCAGGCCCGGTTCCTTCATGCGTCTCTCCCCTGATGCGACTTGCGCGCTTCCGACAGCCTGCGCTCAATCAACGAGATTGGCAACGCTGCAGCGGGATAGACGGAGTCACGAGCGCCTGTGCGTCGTTACGGTCGGCCATCTTTTTCCAAGACGCCGGCCGAAAAAAGATTCCACTTGCCGTTTTTCCGAAATCATGGTTCTATCTGCGCATCCCGCCTCATGCAGAGGGCGTACGCGTCGTCACGATACGTGGAGGTGGGCTGCGATGGACGTGGATGCTGCGCCAGACGAGCGCTTGCGTCGCGGACGGCGAAGTCGTGTGGTCCCGGCCTCCCGATGCTGAGGTCAAGCCTGCCGTTGATGCGCGAGCGTCACGCGGGCGATGGGGGCAAGAAAGCCCGGTCCCCAAGGAGAGCACGAAGGACACCGTTAAAACCGATCGCGCAGGGAGGGCCGGGCCGTCCGGCTGGACCTGTGGTACCTGCCGCCTGCATTTTTTCGCAGGCGGGCCACGGGCCTCAGTCGAGGTCCGGCTCTCCCTGCGCCTCTTGCATGTCGAGGCGCGCGCGACCAACGCATCCCTCGGGCTCATCGGCCGCGAGATCGCGCGCACACGTCTCGAGCGACGGCAAGTGGCCGTTTGACAATCGTGAGGATGAGATGAAGATGAGAGATGAGATTTGGCGGGTCGGCCCTGCGCGTAGCTCCCACGGCCTTACCGTCGGACTGCAGTTGATGCTCCCTCCGCTGGCTCAGCACGGCTCGTGAGCGCTGTGCATCCTCGTCTCCAAGGCCGCGAGCACGCTTATCGACGCGTTCGCACCATAGTCATTCAATAGCAGAAGCTCTGCGTCGCAATTGTCTCCGCGGGCAAGCGTGCTCATCTGGAATGCGACGATGGTGCTGGTTGGTGACACCGCTGTACTTAAGGGGAGAACGGTGATCGACATTCCGAAGTTTGGATCCCTTGAAGCCGTCGAATCCGCTAAAGCTCGACAAGGATCTGCAGGCTTGCCCAGCATTCGTCAATTCAGCACGAGAATTCAGTGACCACTGCTCTTCGTACGCCCCGTGGCTCGACGCCGCGCAAGAACACATCAGCAAAGCGATCCGCATCACCAAAGGCCGCCCTGCGGAAGAAGACATCTGTCGCGACAATTGCGAAGGCTCCGATTCGGACCGGCATCTCCTCCTCGTCTCCATTGGGCATGTTGGCGCTGCATCTTACTGCGCAATGGCGTGCTTCGGGCCGAGGCGGAGTTGTGTTCCTCGCCGAAAATGAGAGCCGAGCCGAGCTGTTGGGTTCGATCATCCCAGTTATCGAGCCGGCTTGTGATGTGCTCGTCTATCCCCGTTTGAACACGCTTCCGTTCGATCAGCTTGAGCCGTCACGTGATATCGCCGGCCGGCGGAGCTCCGTCTTGAGACGCCTTGCCAAGGCAAAGAAGCCGATCCTGCTGATCACGACGGCGGAGGCCATAATGGAGCTCCTGCCGTTGCCTGCGAACTGGTCTCGTATCGGATTTCCACTTCGGACCGGGGCCGTCTATTCCGAGGAAGACTTTGAGGCCCGTCTGAAAGCTCTCGGGTACGACCTGGACGATAGTCCGGATTATCCCGGTGGAGTTTTGTTTCACGGCAACACCTTCGAGATATTCCCAGCCGGCGCGCTCGGACCTTTCAGGATCGAGCATTCCGGAGGGAGAATCCGGCGTATTGCAGCGATCAATCCGATAGACCAGGAGGTGATTTCCGAAACGAAGGAGCTCCTGATTGACCCGATGTCCGAGCGGCTGGCGTTCACGGGCCGGGCTCGAAGAAGGTCCAGCCTATTGGACTATTGTGCGCGCGCCAAATGGATCGCCGACAGCACCGTGCCCAGGCATGCCGACACCTGGTTGAGCACGATCGAGGATGCGGCCGCCCGCAGCGAGCGTGACCGTGCCTATCTCAGCCGACGCGAATGGGAGCTGGCGGCGAAGAAGATCACTGTGTTGCCGCCAACCACTCCGTATCGTGCGACCCCAGAGTTCTACAAGGCAGCCTCTCCGCGGAAGGCCCTCCGTGCATTCATCGAGGAAGCCCAGCGCGGTAGCGCACGTGTGCTTTTCGTCGCTGCGGTCGAAGCGGATTTGCGCGTGATGGCCCGGATGAGCGCCATCAAGGCCGAATGCGTGCCCGATTGGGCGCACGCGACCGCAAGGGGCAGGCAGCAGGCCGCATTGCTGGCAGGCTTCGATGCGGGCTTTGTCGTTCCTGGAAAGAAGCCGCTCGTGGTCATCACTGCTGCCGACGTCCTCGGCAGCAGGGCACACCAGCCGCAACCGACGAACTGGGCATGGACACCCGGCTTCGATTCTGGGAGATCTCCCCGAACTCGGATCCGTGATCGTGCATCTGCAACGTGGACTCGCACGCCTTGGCGGCTTGCGATCCATGGGCACGGGAGATCTTTCGGCGCGCGAGATGGTCAGGTTGGTATTCGCCGGAAACGACGCCGTTCTCGTCCCTCTCGCGGAATTGGCGCTGATCTGGCCCTACGCCGCTGAGCTCGGAGACACCTCGCTGGACAAGGCCGACGGCAGCTCGTGGCGGCCGCGGCGAACTGCTGCCGAGACGGAGATTCACGTGGTCGCAAAGGAGCTGGCCAAGCAGATGAGCCAGCGCCGGCGGCGCCCAGCTCCGAAGCTCGTGCCGCGCCCTGCTGTCTATGAGAAGTTCGTCGCGCGGTTTCCCTATTTCACCACCCCCGACCAGGCGAAGGCCATCCGCGACGTTCTGGATGATCTTGCATCGGGACACCCGATGGACCGGATCGTCTGTGGAGACGTCGGCTTTGGCAAAACCGAGGTGGCGCTGCGAGCAGCGGCAGCCGCCGTGCTGGCCGGAAAGCAGGTCGCTATCGTCGTGCCGACGACAGTGTTGGCACGACAGCATGTCGAAACGTTCCGCAAGCGCTTTGCGCCTCTTGGGATCGACGTTGGAAACCTGTCGCGGGTTGCCTCGACCGCCGAAGCGCGAAAGGTCAGGGAGCGCCTCAAGAGCGGAGAACTCAGGGTCGTCGTCGGGACCCTCTCGCTCGCATCCAAAGAGGTGCGATTTGCCGAACTTGGCCTGATCATCATTGATGAGGAGCAGCATTTCGGCGCTGCTGAGAAAGCCATGCTGTCGGGCCTCAACAAGAACGGCCACCGGCTCTGGATGAGTGCGACACCGATCCCCCGCACACTTGCGGCCGGCTTGACGGGCTTGAGGGATCTCAGCGTGATCGCAACCCCGCCCGTCCATCGTGTTCCGGTTGCCACCAAGGTGGCACCGCTCTCGGACATAGCGATCGCCGCTGCCCTGGTTCGTGAGCACAGACGTAACGGTCAGAGTTTTGTCATTTGTCCGCGGATCCAGGATCTCGATCCCATGCTCGCCAGGATCCACGCGCTGACGCCGGAACTACGTATCATGACCATTCACGGCAAGTTGCCAACGGACGAGATTGACGAGAGGTTGATGGGGTTCGTCGAAGGCCGTGCCGATGTACTACTTGCAACCAACATCGTGGAAAGTGGCCTCGACATCCCACGTGCGAACACCATCGTCGTGTGCTGGCCGGAAAAATTTGGCCTTGCGCAATTGCACCAGCTCAGGGGGCGAGTAGGACGGGGCGGCATCCGGGCGTTTGCACATTTCCTGACGGAAGGCGGCTCCGAACGCTCGGAAAAACGGCTTTCCGTCCTTGAGGAATTGAGCCGTCCGGGCGCTGGCTTCGCGATCAGCGCGCGCGACCTCGACCTCCGCGGCGGCGGCGACCTGCGCTCCGATCGACAATCCGGCCACATGCAGGTGTTCGGGCCGACGCTTTACGGCCACCTTCTTACGCTTGCCCTGGAGGGAGACCGCGATGGAATGTCCGCGCTCTGGATCCCTGAGCTGAACCTTCCCATCGCTGAGCTGCTTCCCTCGAGCTATGTGCAATCGGAGGCGGTCAGGCTGGAGATCTACGCTCGAGCCGCTCGGTGCCGGAGTGATGACGAGCTGGAGGAGCTCGAGGATGAAACGCATCGCCGATTCGGCAAGCTGCCGTCCGAGGCCAGCAATTTCTTTGCTGTCGCCAAGCTCAGGGTAAGTTGCAGGCAACGAGGGATCATGCGTCTCGATGTCGGGCCGGACGCGATTGCCGCAACGATGCTCGCAGGGAAGATCAAGAAGTCATGCTCGCGGTTGCTGCAGCGCGAGGGCGATCGCGTCGTCTATCCTGGGCGCAGCGATGAACCTGCTTTACGAAGGGTCGAACAGTTCTTGGATCTGTTGGACGAATGACGAGGGACGCGCCACTCAACCTGAAGCGGTCTTGTGTCCCTCCTCGGCGCTCCGGAATGAAAGCGATGGCGCTTCACCCTTGGCAAGGACGATTGACAGAACCCTTGTTGCGCTGACGCAGAGACGATCGTTCGAGCAGTTCGGAAGCGGCTGGCCGGATGCGGTGGATCGGTCAAGTTCAATGCTGAGATGGCGGCCGACCCAGCCCGGTGCCCGGTCCCAACAAACGAATGAGCCAGTGATAGAACCAGCTTCACCTTTTGCGGCTTTGATGACCACCAGTACTCATAATGTCAAAAGGACGCTATTTGGGTTTTGATCCAAGCGGCCCCGTCTGAACGGATGTCGCCGGCTCATCTGTTCGAGTTCCTGTTGCCGAACGGGTGCACGCGTCGACTCGCGCGGTAGCGCGTCCGCGGCGAAAGCGGAGGCGTGCGGCGGGCGGATAGGCTCGCGCGAGCTGATTGTGCTCGATCCGGTGTTGCATCATGTCCCGTCGGGTCTGGCGCTCGTCGAGCATCAGGACCAGATCCGAGCACGGCTTGGTCGAACACAGCAGCAGAAAGCCGGCTTCAGCGTCCTGAGGGTAGACCGTCAGCGCATCGGAGCGGTCCACGTTGCCCGACACCAAGCGCGCGGCGCATGCGAGACACCAGCCCTGCTCGCAGATGTAGGGAGTCTCGATGCCGGCGTCGATCATGCTGTACAGCAGATATTCGTCGGATATGGCGTCGAATGTGAACGTCCCCTCCGGACGTTCCAGCCTTATGCGAAACCGCCTGGTGCCGCCTTCATTGGTCATGGCCGGGAGCTCCGTCATCGCTCACCACCGACTGTCGGGCAATGCGACGTCGCCGATGCGGCCGCTCGCGTAGCAGTGTGCGGCAGCCATGATCCGCGCCGCAACCGCCAGCTCGCTTTGATCGCGCGGCGCGTAGACCACGAGGCTCTGCGGCGGCACGGCGCCCGCCATGTAGCGTGCGAACGGATGCACCGTGCCCCAGCCCTTGGCCGCGACCTTCTGCGCCCATTCCGGCCGCAAGGTCAGGTGCAGCGACCCGTCGGGGCGAACGATGAGCCACACCGGCGCGAATACGAAGGCCTCCGGCTGGCCCATGGCATGGACGTCATCGAGCGCGAAGGCGCGGCCTGCGGCGTTCATCGGCGCCGGCACCTCTTCGACGCCGGCCAGCGCGCATGCGCCGGACACGAGCTGTGCGGCGTATCCGGCGGGCGAGGTGCCGTCGAGCTGGTGGCAGGGCCATGTCGGTGCGAGCCGCGGCGCGCTGCCGGGACGTGTGGCGAGACGGCGCAGTCCCGGCGCCATCGCCCAGACGGGTGCGGTACTGCGCAAACTTGCTCTAGCCGAAGCTGTCATAATGAACCTGCGTGATCGGAACATCGCTGGCGCGCAGCAGCGATCTGACCGCGTTCACCATGACCGGCGGGCCGGCGACGTAGAACTCGGCCGCCGCGGGATCCAGGACTGCGTCCTTGATGACATCGGTGACGAAGCCGGCCGCATGCGGCCAGTCGGATGGCGCGTGTTCGACCACGGGCAGGTAGCGCCCCTGGGGAATGCGCGCGATCGCCGTCTCGAGCATGTCATCGGCGGCGAGATCCGCGGGTGTGCGGGCGCCGTAGATGATGTCCACGGGCGATCCGAAATCGAGGCGCGCATCCGCGGTCTCGCGCAGCATCGCCAGGATCGGCGCGATACCGGTGCCTCCCGCCACGAACACCTTGCAGCCGGACTGTCGACGCAGCGTGCAGGCGCCGAATGGCGCCTCGATGGTGATGCGCGCGCCCGGAGCCAACGCGGCGAGCATGTTGCTGCCCTTGCCGCCATCGTAGCGCTTGGCAATGAACTGCAGGACGTTGCTGCCCGGCAGGTTGCACATCGAGTAGCAGCGCCGCAGCCCTTCGCCGAGATGCAGGATCGCATACTGACCCGGCCGGAAGTCGATCGGCTCGGCCGTCTCGAAGCTGAACTGGCGGATCTCCGGCGCGAGATCGTCGACGCCGCGCAGGATCGCCTGTTGCTCGACGCATCGCGGCGTCGGCGCGGACCAGTCGCTGGGACCACGCGCGATCGTGACGTCCGAGATCGCGCGTGATTGACAGGCCAGGATACGGCTGCGCCGCGCGTCGCGCGGATTGATCGCCGGCGCGCCGGGAAAGATCAGATCGACCTGGCCGTCGACGAGCGTCACCTTGCAGGCGCCGCAACTGCCCCAGCCGCATTCGTAAGCCAGCGCGATGCCCCCGCGTCGCGCTGCCTGCAGGATGGTGTCATGGTCGGCCGCGTCGATCGCGACACCGTCGGGCTCGATGCGGAGTTGTCGGGTCATCCACGCCGTCCTTGTCCTGGCGGTCGGCGCAGCACGCCGACCGCGCCTGCCAGACTACAAGCCGCAATCCGCGATCAGCCTCGCCTGGGCCGTCATGGTCCGCTCCAGGATCGCCCGTGCACCGTCGGCACCGGGCGCGGTCGAAAGTGCCTCGCTGAGGCCGCGCGCGGCGCGTTCGCCGAGCGGCATCCACTTCGCGATCCACTCCCGCAGCAGAACCGCATGCTCCGGCACCTTGCCGGTGGCGTAGCGCACCAGAGCCTTGGTGGTCTCGACCGCATAGGCTTCGTCGTAGTTGCGGAAGTCGTCGTGCAGCAGCGCCAGCAGGTCGTCGTCGTTCGTGCGCGCCAGCTCGGCGATCTCGCGATTGAAGACGTGATCGAAGATGGGCCGCAGCACCAGATTGCGCGACACGAACGCCTCGCCCCAGTCATAGGCGATCAGCTGCTTCTCGATCAGCTCGCGCAGGCCCTGCCATTGCGGCGCCTGCGTCCAGATCGTCCGCGCGGTGCCGCTGTCGGCGAGCTCCTCGCGTCCGGTGTCGAGCGCGATCGCCTTGGCCAGATAGGCCTGGCGCTGCACCCGGCGCATCTCATTGCCCATTTGGAAGTAGAAGGTGTTGGTGACGAACGCGGACGGCGCCATCTGCGCGACATAGGCGGCGCTCATCTGCATCGCGTGTCCCGGGAAGCGCACCGGCAGATAGGCCTGGCCGAGGAAGTCGAGCCACGGCGCAGACAGCTTGCGATGACTGTCCTGGCGCTCGAACTCGTCGATCAGATTGTCGCAATAGACCTCGCGATCCTTCTGGTCGCCGACATAGCGGCGATAGGTGTAGGTGAGGGGATCGCGATAGCCCTCCCAGTCGTCCAGCGCGAATTTCGAGCCTTCGCGATTCCTGAGGTAGAACTGGTTGATCGACCAGTTCTCGGACAGCTCGAATGGCGCCGGCGCGCGGCGAAAGTGGCTGTGGAACTTGTAGGTGACGGCCTCGTATTCCGACGGCAGCCGGCGCTCGGTCCACAGGCTCCAGGTCTTCTTCTGCTTGCGCGCAGCCGGCTTCGCGGTCATTGCGGTCATGACGTGTCCTCCCGGGATTTGTTATGTGTGGATGGTCCAGACCCACTCGTCGTCCATCGATTCGAGTCGTCCGCCGAACGACACCAGGCTCGGCTCGATCTCGGCGAGCCGGAACGGCCGCCCGAGCGCCGCCTGCATGCTCTTCTGGGTCAGGCGGAAATTGCGGTCGGCCTGGACGCGGACGTAGCCGCCGCGGTCCTCGACCACGATCTCGACGTCCGGGTTGTCTTGCTCGCTCGCCGTGATCACGGCGTCGATGATGTCCTCGTCGACGCCCCTGATGACGGGGCCGACCAGTTTCGGTGCTGCTGTCGTGGTCATGAGCTCGGTCCTATGCGTCCTGTTCGGTCTTGTGGCGCAGGCGGCGCAGCCGGCCGTCATTCGGCACGCCGACGAGAATGGCCTCACCGTCCTTCTTCACCTCATAGCGGAAGAGGCGGCAGTCCCGCGGGTTGAGGCCGCGGCCGTCATCCATGCTGAACTCCCATTCATGGGCCGAGCAGGTGATGGTGCCCGCCTCGAAATCGACCTTGCCGTCGGCCAGCAGGATCTCCTGATGCGGGCACATCCCCTGGAAGCAGCGCAGTTCGCCACCCGGCAGATGCAC
Source organism: Bradyrhizobium oligotrophicum (assembly GCA_050641875.1). Classification (GTDB taxonomy): domain Bacteria; phylum Pseudomonadota; class Alphaproteobacteria; order Rhizobiales; family Xanthobacteraceae; genus Bradyrhizobium; species Bradyrhizobium oligotrophicum_B. The sequence continues at coordinate 1,411,871 of CP192619.1, read as the reverse complement.
CACGATCACCTCCTCGCCGTCGACGTCGACGCCGAGGAAGTCGCCTTCCCATAGCTCGTCCAAGGTCGCGACCTGTCTCCACGTCACGCAGGCATCGTCAGACATAGGCCACCTCGATCCAATCCATCGGTTGGATGCCCGATTGGGCGACCGTCATCGAGGACGGCAGCTCGCGGCCGTTGTGATAGACGCATTTCGGCGCGCTCCTCTCGGCGACGCGCAGTCCGACCGCGTGCTGCGCGACCTTATCGGCCACGATGCTCATGTCGTCACCGTCGTCGACGGGGATCAGCAGGACGACGAAGTCGCCGCGGAAATTGGCTTGGAGCGGGAACAGGGCCACGCTTGCCTCCCAGATCTGTTGTTATGGTGTGTAGTCGTCGTGTCTGTGATCGTGTCGGTCTGCTGCGCCGCTCGTGAGCGGCGCCTCCGTGCCGGCCGTTCGTCGCGGTCGGGTCACTCCGCCGCGAGGCGGGACGCGCCATTCCAGGCGTAGGCCTGGGCGTCGTTGCCCGCGACGTCCGGCGTGATGCCCATATATTGCAGGGCGCCCTCCAGCGTCGGCGGCTGGATGTGACCCGCCAGGAAGCGATCGACGATCGAGAGATGGGTGTCATAGCGCTCGGGCTGGCTCTTCCACACCCATTCGCAGACCTCGCAGCAGAAGTTCAGCTTGCGGCCGTTATGCGTGGTGATGCGGGGCGCCTTGCCGATGCTCGGACTGCAGATCGGGATGTGACAGCAATTGCAGACGATCGGCAGCGTCGCCGGATAGGTCTTCTCGATCCGGCCGGTGCGGACATTGTCGCCGATCACGTCCCACAGCTTGCCGAACCGGTCGTTCCAGCCGGGATACTTCTGCTCGAGCCAGTCGCGCTCGGCGGCGGACACGCCGGCGTCCGGATTCCACCACACCGTCGGCCGCCAGAACCAGACGCCCATGTGATAGGCGTGATGGACCCAGTCCAGCTCCGGCAGGAAGTGCTCCTCCCAGTACCATGGCACGTTCATGCCGAGATCCTTGAACTGGTCCATGAACTGCCGGCAGATCCAGTCCTGCATGAATTCCTTGAACGACATCGTCCGGCTCTCGAGCGGCGTGTAGTAGTCCATGGAGATGCCGGTCAGCAGCGCGAACAGCTTCCACGACCGCCAGAACATCTGGTCGACCATCTTCTGCGCCTCGGCCTTCTTGCCGTTGTTGATCATGATCTTCAGCGTCGGCTCGCCCTGCTGCGAATGCCGCGCCTCGTCGGTCTGGATCGATGAGATCAGCGCGCCGAACTCGATGTCGCCGACATGCAGCGCGTCGGAGGCCATGCCGAGGAACTGCAGATTGGTGAAGCCGGTCTCGAAGGTGAAGGTCAGCTGGATCGCCGTCGACACCGCGTCGTTCGCGGTGAACATGTCGTCGAACAGGCTGCGTGCCGCGATCACGCCCCACTCATTGGTGTGCATCGCCTTGTGAGCCCAGTCGAACTGCGGGTCCTTAGCCAGCAGGCAGTAGGGGAAGTAGATCTGCGCCTGGCCGTGGCGGCATTCGTCCAGCGTGCCGAACGCGGCCATGTTGCGCCAGGCGGCGGCGCGGCCGAACCGCGCCATGCGTGCCTCGCCGATCGAGGCGAAATATTCCGGAACCGGAATCGCGCCGTAATGCGCCTTGATTGCCGACTTCCAGCCGGCGTCGAGATTATCGTACAGATTGGAGCGCGCGATCGTCGAACGGATCGAGTAGATGCCGTCATCCTTGCCGGCCTGGTTGTGGACGTATTCGCGATAGGTCAGCTTGTACGGCTCGTCCCAGCCCCACCACTGCTCGCCGTGGATGCCGAAGCTCTTGGAAAGCTCCTCGGGAAAGACCTCGTCCTCGCTGACATAGGAGAACGCCCAGTTCATGTCGCGGGCCGTGTCGTAATAGTCCCGCCGCTGCAGCTTCGGCATGCGTTGCTCCTCCCGAGCTATGTGATCGCGTTCGTTGCTCTTCGTTGCGGTCCGCTGCCGCCCTTGAACGGGCGAACGTTGTGCGGCGCGTGGCGATGGCGTACGAGTCAGGCGGTTGGACCTGATAGATCGTCGCGCGATGTTGTACGATCCAGTGTAGGACGCATTCTTTGGTTTTTCTTTAGGCCGCGGATGCGCACGAACGTCGGGCGTATTCGGGCGCGATTGTGAGCGCAGGCGACCGCATTCCTGCTGCTACGCAAGTGACGAGATGATGCAATGCGAAGGGAAGGATCGGCGGCGGCGAGGAGCTACGCGCCCGTATCGATCATACGGGTCGATCTGCTCAAGCGAGCAGCTTGATGCCCGTCATGGTCCCACTGCCGATGATGCGTGCGGCGCGATCAAAGACCGGTGCAACTCTCCGGCCGGTCAGCGGCTGCGGCCGACGACCTGCAGCACCAGACCGTCGAGCGCGTCGGTGATCGAGATCTGGCACGCCAGACGGCTCTCCGGACGCACGTCGGTCGCCTCGAACTCGAGCAGGTCGGTCTCGATGTCGCCGGCGGGGCCGACGCGGTCGAGCCAGGCCTTGTCGACGTGACAATGGCAGGTGGCGCAGATGCAGGAGCCGCCGCATTCGCCGATGATGCCGTCGACGCCGTTGCGCTTCGCCGCCTGCATGGCGCTCTCGTCGAGCTCGGCATCGACTGTCCGTACGGTGCCGTCGGGCTCGATGAAGGTGATCCTGGGCATGAATCTGCGGGTCCCTAGATGAACTGCCGGCCGCCGTCGACGATCAGGGTCTGGCCGGTGATGAAGGCCGCGGCGGGCGATGCAAAGAACAGCGCGCCGCCGACCATGTCGTCGACATCGGCCGCGCGCTTCAGCGCGCCGCGCGACACGCCATATTCGGCGGCGTTTTCCATCAGGCCGAGGCTGGCCTCGGTGAGCGTGAAGCCGGGCGCGATGACGTTGACCGTGATCCTGTCGTCGCCGAGCTCGCGCGCCAGCGCGCGGGTCATCGCGATGACCGCGCCTTTCGACGACACGTAGTGCAGCCACATCGGCGAGCCGCTCATGACGGTCGCCGACGAGACATTGACGATCGCGCCGCCGCCGGCGCGCCGCATCAATGGTGCGGCGGCCTTGCTCATCATCCACACGCCCTTGATGTTGACGCGCATGACGCGGTCCCACTCGGCCTCGGGGATCGACTCGAAGCCGCGGCGCTCGAGTCCGGCATAGATTGCGGCATTGTTGACCAGCACGTCGACGCCGCCCATGCGCGCCGCTGCGAATTGCGCCAGCGCTGCGGTGGAGGCCTCGCTCGCGACATCGACCTCGGCCGCGTGCGCCCTGCCGCCGCGGTCGCGGATCAGCCGCGCGGTGTCCTCGACGCCGCCGAGACGGATGTCGGCGGCGACGACCGCCGCGCCTGCGGCCGCGAACGCGAGCGCAAAGCCGCGGCCGAGCCCTCCGGCGGCGCCGGTGACGATGACGCGCTTGCCAGACAGCTGGATCGTACTCATGCGGGAACCTCGATGTGCAGCAGATCCGTCATGAACGCGGATGCGGTGCCCTCGGCGATCAGCGCCTGGGCCATGGCGGTGCCGGCGTCGGTCAGCATCGATGGCAGCACGAAGCTTTCGAGCATCGCGAGCGTCTCTTTCGGCGGCGTGTCGAACCAGCCGCCGATCGTCGCGACGCCGTGGCCGGTGAAGCGCCACAGCTTGTCGGCGTCCTTCATCAGGGCATCCTCGCGCGAGATCGCCGCCTTGCGGGTGTCGTGGCCGTCGATGATCGCCAGGATGGTCTCGACCTGAAGGCCGGGGATCGCCAGCCGCGCGAAGGCGTCGGCCGCGATCTTCACGCCCTCGACCTCGTGGGCGCGCTGCAGCTCGGGATATCGGGGATTGGGGCCGACGGCGGCGGCGAGCTGGTCGGGCGGGAATTTCTTCCAGCCAACGTCGTGCATGAGGATCGCGGGCAGCACCACGGAGGCGTCCGCTTCGGGATGGATTCGTAACAGCGCCTGGCCGAGACGATAGGAGATCAGCGTATGCTCGTCGTTGGAGCGCACGTCCAGCCACGGCCGCGCCGCAAGCCAAATCGGCAAATCCTGGTCGCGCAGAAAATGCATCACCGCAGCTCCGCGTCGTAGGTGAGATAGATGGTCTTGTATTCGAGATAGTCCTCGATGCCGTAGCGACCCTTCTCGCGGCCGATCCCGCTCTGCTTCATGCCGCCGAACGGCGCGCGCTGGTTCGATCGCTGGATGTCGTTGACCCAGACCGAGCCGGCCTCGAGGCGCTCGGCCAGCGTCAGCCCCGTCGCAAGATTGCGCGAGAACACGAAGGCGGCGAGGCCATAGACCGTGGCGTTCGCGAGCCTCAATGCCTCGCTGCGGTCGTCGAATGCGGCGATGCCGAGCACCGGTCCGAACGTTTCTTCCGTCATCACCAGAGAGGCGGGATCGGCATCGGCGATGACCGTCGGCGGCAGGAACCAGCCCTTGTCGTACAGGCCACCCGTGAGCCGGGCGCCGCCGGTCAGCACCGTTGCGCCGCGGGCGCGGGCATCGGCGATCTGCCGCTCGCTGTTGCGATAGATCTTCTCGTTGACGAGTGGCCCGAGCGCGCAGCTCGAGGTCAGGCCGTTGCCGATGTCGAGCTGCGAGACCTTGTCGGCGAGCGCGTCGAGGAACCTGGCGTAGGCCGCTCGCTCGACATAGACGCGATTGACGCGGTAGCAGAACTGGCCGGAATTGGCGAAGGCGTGGCGCGCGATCGCGGAAGCTGCCGCGCCGATGTCGGCATCGGCGCAGACGATGGCCGGGCACTGGCCGCCGAGCTCGAGCGTGACGCGCTTCATCGTTCCTGCAGCCGCGGCGGCGATCGCCTTGCCGGCGCGGGTGCCGCCGGTGAACGCGATCTTGCGCGGCGTCGGATGCTCGATCATCTGCATGCCGACGTCGGGACCGTGGCCGGTGACGACGTTGAAGCAGCCGTCGGGATAACCTGCCGTCTTGAACAGCTCGGCGAGCCGCAACGTCGACAGCGGGGTGTCCTCGGCCGGCTTCGCGACCACCGTGCAGCCCGCCATCAGCGCCGCGCCGAGCTTGAAGCAGAGCAGGGTCACCGGATAGTTGAACGGCGTGATCGCGATCACCACGCCGACCGGCTCGCGCGTGATGATGATCTTCTCGCCGGCGACGCCCGTCAGCGGCATCTCGGCATGCAGGCGCAGGCCTTCCTCGGCATAGACATCGAGCAATTCGGCCGAGCGCTGGATTTCGGTGATCGCACCCGCCAGTGGGCGGCCGAGCTCGCGGGTCACGAGACGGCCGAGCTGCTCGGCATTCTCGCGCATGAGCCGCGCCGCAGCCTTCTGCAGCCGCGCTCGCTCGGCGACCGGCGTCGCCTTCCAGGACTGGAACGCCGTCTCGGCCGCGCGGATCGCGGCATCGACATCCGCGCGACCGGCCTCCGGAACACTGTCGATCGTCTCGCCAGTTGCCGGATCGACGACGTCGAAGGTCGCGCCGCCTTGGGCTGCAACCCAGCGGCCGTCGATGAACATGTCCATGTCCGCGACCCCTCGTTCAGATCAGGTCGAGCATCAGCGCGGCCCGGGTCTCGCCCAGCGCCTCCTCGGCCATCAGCCGTCCGGCTTCGGTCTCGAGCACGGCGAGCTGGGCCGTCAGGCGCGACGCATATTGGCGCGGCGTCATCTTGAACCAGTCGCAGGCCACAGCGACGCCGGTGGTGGTGTAGCGCCACAGCTTGTCGGCGTCGCGCACGATCCGGTCGTTCAGCGAGCGCGGGTAGGGGCGGGTGTCATGGCCGTCGATGATCTCGCCGACCGCGATGATGATGTCCTCCGGCCAATCGGCCTGTTCGAGGACTTCGCGTGACATGCGGACGCCTTCGCTCTCATGCAGAAAGCGCACATCGGACTGCATCATGTTGGGGCCAAAGCCCTTCTCGATGATGTCCTTCATGTCGATCGTGTACCAGCCGATGTCGTGCAGGATGATTGCGAGCGAAACGATGTCCTCGTCTGCGTCCGGATAATGCACGAGCAGCTTGCGCGCGTAGGCATAGGACAGGGGAATGTGGACGTCGTTCTTGCGCGCGCGCATGTACGGCTCGCTGATGCGCCAGACCTCGTCATAGCGGTTGCCGACATCGGACCTATCGAGCATTGCAATGTTCCATATGCGGAGAGAGGCCGGCGTTGCCGGCCTCGCTCGATTGGCTCAGGACAGGATGGTCACTTCGCCGGTCGAGCCGTTGACGCGCAGCATCTGTCCATTCTTGATCGAGGAGCTGGCGCGTCCCGTGCCGGTGACGGCGGGCAGGCCGTATTCACGGCACACGATCGCGGCGTGGGACATCATGCCGCCGATGTCGGTGACGATCGCGTTGATCTTGCCGAAGATCGGCGCCCAGCTCGGCGCCGTGACCGGCGCGACCAGGATCTCGCCCTGCTGGATCTGGCCGAGCTCGTCGGCGGAGCGCACCACGCGGGCGCGGCCCTCGACGATGCCGGGGGAAGCGGCCATGCCGGACAGCTTGGTGGTGTTGGCGGCACCATCGAGCCAGCGGCCGATGCTCTCCGTGGTGATGCCCCACAGCATGATCGTGAATGGCTCGGTGATGACATCGGGCGGATTGTTGAGCGCGGGCTGCGGCGGCGTCGTCGCGAGCGCGGCCAGGATCTTCTTCCGCCGCTCGATCTCGGGCGGCCAATAGGTCGGACCGATCGCCGGTGCGCCGACGGCCCAGCCATTGCCGTAGTCGAACAGCGCGTCGCGGACTTCCTGACGGTTCAGATAGAACAGGTCGTCGGCGTCCTTCCAGAAGCCGGCATCGCGGAAGATGGCGCCCAGCTCGCGCATCTTGCGCCAGAACACGCTCATCGACCAATGCTCAATGTAGAAATTGTGGTTCTCGACATAGGGGAACACGGTCCGGGCGAGGCCCAGCTTGCCCTCGAAGGCGGCGCGTGCATCGGCGTCCAGCATCTCGGCATATTCGGACGTGATCCGGTCGCGCTCTTTGGCAATGGCCTCCGTCGGCCGGTCGATCTCCTCGCCCCGCTGCACCCGGACGATGTAGTCCCTGACATAGCCGAGCGGGATGTCGAGATGCTCGATCCAGTACTTGTCGGTCGAGTAGAAGCCGTTGCCCGAGGTGAAGTTGAACCAGGGATCCTGCGCCTCGTTCCAGGCCGTCAGCCATTCGGCGCCGTTCGGCGCACGGCCGACCGCGGCCAGCGCCTCGTCGACCGATCCGCTCTTCAGGGCATCGGCGACACCGAGCTTCACGGCGAGCTTGGCGAGCTTCTTCAACTCGTCGTCCGGACGGAACAGGTCGACTTCCACGCCCTGCACCATCTTGGCGATCGCCTGATCGGGAATCGTGGGGAATTGCCCCTTCATGAAGCTGAAGAAGTCGAGATAGGCGGCGTAGCCGAGATTCAGGAACTCGAAATGATACTGCCAGGTCTTGTAGAGCAGCTGGATCGCCCGGTCATAGGTCTCCATCAGCGCGTAGGTGTTATCGAGACCGACGCCCGCCGTGATCCACTCCAGCGGCACGGCTTCCGGCAGCGGCTCGAAGTTGAGCGCCTCGAGATCAGCGATGTTGGCGCGGACCTTCTTGTCCCAGTTCGCCAGCAGGCGGTCCCAGTTCTGGAAGTAGTAGCCGGCGCGCTCCATGAAATGCGGAACGCGGCCTGCGATCAGCTCGGGCGCCACCGCCACCGGGCTCATGTAGCAATAGCCATTGTGGATGCGGTATTCGACGCCGTTCGCCGGCGGGATCAGATAGTGCCGCGTGTTGTACTGGCCGAGGCACTTGACCGCGAATTCGACCGTGACGGCGTCGAACGGCTTGAACGGGCTCGGCCAGTGCTGCGAGTCGCAGAACCAGAACTTGCCGTCCTCCTTGTCGCGCAGGCTGTTCTGGAACTGGAGATAATAGGGGTAGAGCTTCTCCCAGCCCTCGGCGCCGACCGGCGTCTTCAGGTCATAGGGACTTGGGAATTTCGCATGCGCCGTCATTGTCGTTTCCCCTCGATTTCTCTGTTGTTTGTTGTCGTGATGCTCATCGCTTGGCCTGGACCGGGGCCAGCAGCGTTCCAAGTACACCCGCAATCCCGGTCTCGTAGATCGCGGTCGACTGCTTCTTCTTCTGGCTCCAGACGGTCTCCGGTCGGCTCTGCAGCGCGACGAGGTTCTCATCCTCTGGGAGATCGGCATCGATCGCCCATTCGACGTCCTGCGGGCAGCCCATGCTGCGCTCGAGCGACTTGGCGAGCCGGGCGACGGCGAGCACCTGGGCACTGGTCAGGGAGGGCAGGGTGCGGCGCTCCGGCGCGATCACACGCTCGACGGTCCGGCGCTCGGCGCGATCGGCGACGAGCTCGAAATCCTTCTCGGCGATGCGCTGCTTGATGACCTGCAGCAGCACCTTCTCGACGACGAAATTGTCGGGCGTGATTTCGCCGGAGACCACGGGCTCGCCGAGCCCGAAGGCGGAATCGATCACGATCTTGGTGCGGTCGCCGTTGATCGGATCCAGCGTCATCGCCACGCCCGCGGCGGCGGCGTTGACCATCTTCTGGACGCCGACCGACATCAGCACGTCGATCTGGCCGAGCCCGTTCTCGGCACGGTAGGAGATCGCGCGCGCATTGAAGAGGCTGGCCCAGCACGCCTTCACCTTCTCGACCACGGCGTCCTCGCCGACCACCCAGAGATAGGTGTCCTGCTGGCCGGCGAAACTGGCGTCGGGCAGGTCCTCGGCGGTCGCCGACGAGCGCACCGCCACCGGCAACTGGCCGTCCGGCGACATCCGGCGATACGCCTCGCGGATCGCCTGCTCGACCGCGCCCGGCATCGGCTGCGCCATGATTGCGTCGCGGATCTCGTGCGACAACTTCTCTTCGTCGTCGACATCGTCGAGCACGATCCGCGACAGGCGCTCGCTGATCGTCGCTTCGAGCCCGTTGCTTCGAAGATGAAGGGCGTAGGCGTCGGTCGCGACCGCAAATCCCGCGGGGACGCGCACGCCCTGTGCGATCATGCGCGCGAGGCTCGCGCATTTGCCGCCGATGCGCGGGAAGTCGTCCTCGCGTGCGGCTTCGAACGGCACGATGAAGGGTGCGGCTGCGTTGGCGCCCATGCGTCTGTTCCCACCTTATCGCCCGGATCGGCTCCGGACTTGTTGTTGCTTGTGAAACGTGGCCCAGTGACGATCGCGTCGCGTCAGGCCACGTCCCATTCGATCCGAAGCGCCGTCGGCACGCGAAACGAGATGTTGTGAACGAAGTCGATGGTCTGGTCGGCAGCGAGCCGGAGACCAGGAAGCCTGCGGGTCAGCTCGCCGAGCGCGATCGCGAACTCGATGCGGGCCAGCTGCTGGCCGACGCAGGTGTGAATGCCGTAGCCGAAGGCCAGATGGCTTCTCGCGTCGGTGCGCCGGACGTCGAAACGGGTCGGTGCGGAGAACACCGCCTCGTCGCGATTGGCGGAGCCGATGAGCAGCAGGATATTGGAATCCTGCGGCACCGGCACGCCGCCGATCTGGGTATCCTTCAGGGCGCGCCGGCGCCAGGCCACGATGGAGGGGCTGAAGCGCAAGCATTCCTCGACCGCATTCGGAATGAGCTGCGGCTCGGCGATGATGGCTTCCCAGTTCTCGCGCCGCTGCAGCAGCTCGCGCATGCCGTTGGCCATCAAGGTCGTCGTGGTCTCGTGGCCGGCGAACAGTGCACTGTAGAGAACGCCGGCGATCTCCTCGTCGCTGATCTCGGCGCCGTCCTTCTGCAGCCGGACCAGATCGCCCGGCAGATCGTCGGTCGGATCGTCGTGACGCTGGCGCACCAGATCGCGGCAGTAGTTCCAATACTCCACCATGTTGCGCGCGTGCACGACCTGCTCGTCATCGCTGAGGTCGCCCCAGGTCAGGAGCGCACGGCTCACGGCCCAGGACTTGACGCGCGGTACGTCCATGTTGGGAATGCCGACCAGCTTGAACAGCACCAGCGCCGGCACGTCGTAGGCGAACTCGCGGAAGAAGTCGGCATGGCCACGCTCGGCGAAGGCATCGATCGTCTGGTTGACGATCGCCTTGATCTCGGGCTCGATCGCCCTGAAGCGGCGCGGTCCGAAGCAGCCCTGGACCAGCTTGCGGATGCGGGTGTGATCGGGCGGTACCCGAGCCGACAGGCCGGAATAGGCGGTGAAGCCGCCCTCGCGCATGATGCGCTTGCCTTCCTCGCACATCGGCCGCAGCGGGGCCTGGGCGTTCTCCGAGGAGAATGTGCGCCAGTCGTCGAACACGGCCTTGATGTCGGCGTGGCGCGCCACCACGAAATATTTCAGCTCGTTGGAGTAGAAGACAGGCGCCTCGGCGCGCGCCCATTCATAGAACGGGAACGGATCGCGCATCTCGAACGGATCGAAGTCCTTTGCGGCGTCGCTGTAGGGACACCGCGCCAGCTGAGCTGCCGAACCTGGCATGTCGTCCTCCCATTCGCCGCCCTTGATGGCGACGTTGTTATGGGCTCACTCTAAGCGGCGGCCTTTGGGTTTTCTTTAGCCCTTAACTCTATGACAAATTGAGGCAAATCGTCAATTTGCGGGCGGCGGCGGCGGCCCCATGGTGCGTGGCTTGGCCGACAAAGGTCGCGTTACCGAGCAGGTCGCGAACGAGCGGCCTCACGCCGTGAGCTTGCGGTGCAACTCCTGAAGCGAGGCGCTCTTCGGCCGGTTGTCGAAATGCTTCAGCGAGTCGAGGTAGAGCTTGAACTGGCGGTCGATCGCCTCGCGTCGGCCTTGCGCCTTGAACACCTGCATTGCCTCGGCATGCGCCATCTCGCACAAGGGATCGATCGCCAGCGCCTTCTGGCAATGCGCGAGCGCGGCCGAGTGGTCGTTGCGTTCGAGATAGATCCGTGCCGCGTCGCGTTGCACCTTGAAGAACATGTCGCGCAGCCAATAGCGCTTGCTCCAGCACCAGTCGCGCTCGCCGTCGTCGGCGTACTCGACCGGAATGTCCTCGAACAGGTCTCCGGTGTACAGACGGTCCGCCGCCTGCAGACAGATCAGCGCCTCGTCGCTGGCGCCGGCCTTGATGTGCCCCTGGGACTGACGGCAGAGCTGCTCGAAGGTTGAGATGTCGAGCCAGCTGCGCTCCGGGGGCACCAGCACGTAGCGCGATCCCTCGCGTCGGACATAGTTGCGCGTCTCGTCGCGTCCGTTGGGCTGGCCGAGCGCCAGCCGCAGATAGCGTACGGTGTGATAGAGGCGGTTGCGCGCGGCCTCAATGTCGTCGGCGTTGGGCCAGAGCAGATCCGCAAGCTCGTCGGTGGCCGCGCCATGGCCGCCCTTCTGCAGCAGATAGGCGAACAGTGTCTTGGTCTTGCGGGTCGCCCCGCCGGGCGGGTCCCAGTTCACCTGGCTGCCGTCGTTGCGGTAGATCCGCAAGCGTCCGAAGCAGCGGATCTTCCAGCGGTCGCGGCTGTCGAGATGAACCGTACTGGGCTCTTCCGCCGATCGCCGCAACAGCCACATCGGGTCGGCGCCTTCGGCTGCGTGCAGCGCGGCCGCCGATGTCCCGATCCGCAACTCCGGCGCGATCGCGCCGAGCCAGAAATCGACCTGCTCGCGCAAGGCGCCGCGCGTCTGCAGCCGCGACGGCAGCCAATGCGGATTGTCCACCGGTCCGGCGCTGGTGAGGATCTGCGGATGGCCGCGCAGCGCGACGAGCAGCTGCTCGTCGATCAGCACCCGGCGGTTATAGAGAGAGGCGATCGAGACCTCGGACTGCTGGGTGAGCGTTTCCGCAAGTGCGGGCCAGCCTTCGAAATTGGCCGTCGCCGAGTTGGTCTCGAGGCCCCAACTCATGTCGACGACGAGCAGGGCAGGGCCTTGTTTGCGGGTTGGCGCCACCCACCTCTCGATTCGGCTTGCGACATCTCGAAACGAGATCGGCACCCGCAGCAGCGCCATCTCGACAAAGCTCTTGCCCTCGACGAATTCGATCTTGTTGATGCGCTTTGCGAGCTTCTCGACCCGCACGACCGCGTTGACGTCGGCCGCGATCACGAAGATCCGGCAGGGCTGTGCGACAGTCTGGTAAAGCTTGAAGAAGTCCGCAAAAAGAAGCTTTTGCTGCGTCGCGAATAGCGCGAGGTTGACACAACTATTCTTGGTCATGGGAACTCACCCGCGACAGCCCCATTGCAGTCAGCAGACTGGAGGTAGTCTAAGAGCGGCCGTCGGAAGGTTGCAAGGCCCTGTTTCGCGAGCATCCCTGCAGGCTGGTGAGATCCGAAGGTCGTGAAACGCGGCAGCGAAATGAACGCTTCCAGCGACGATGCATGTTCGGGTTTGAGGGAAGAGGATGCGGATTGAGCAAGCCAGCGGAGCCGATGGCCTCGACGCGAAGCGCCTCTAGACCGTCAGGCGCTCGTGGATTGCCGCTCCATAGCCTCTCGGATGACGCGTGACGCCGCTAGAACTGTCGGGCCGGCAGCGAGTTGATGATTGATGTTCGATGGAGGCCAGCCGCAGGATAGGCTTTGTCCCTCAGCTTGTCATATGAGAAGTCAGGCTCCGTTGTCTGCAGCTTGCGGACCATCTCGAAAGAAAGCTCACGGTGCCCATTATGGGCATAGAGAGCTGACAAGTACCGCAAGGGTGGAGCAAAGGTCGGAGCAAGAGCATGGCTGGCTTCTGCAAGATGGACGGCCTTGTCCAGTTCTCCCGCCATAGTCCCCGCAATGCAGCTCAGGGCGTCGAGCTGAAAGCGGAAAGGCGCCGCACCAGCGATCGTACGGGCAAGCAATGTGTGCTGAAAGCCGTCCTCAGGTTTGCCGAGATAGCTCTTTGCGATTCCCAGGCAGGCCCAGGCGATCGGGTTGGCGTGGTTCAGTTGAATGGCTCGCTCGGCCAGCTCATAGGCGGCAACGTACGAGCGTCGCATCATGGAATGGACATGCGCGCTCAGGCCGGCGACATAGGAGTTGTAGGGTTCGAGCTCCAGCGCCCGGTACATCAGATCGAAAGCCTCCGCCTCAAGCGTCTGGCGGCAGCTGAATTGGCGCTCGGCGAGCATGAAGGTGCGCAAATAGGCACGCCACGCGAGATAAATGCCGCGCGGCTCGGCCGCAAAAGCAGCCGCGAACAGCTTGTCGGCGGAGTCGAAATTCGCTCTGCCAAGTCGAAACAGGCGCAGGATACCAGCATAGCACAGATGGGAGGCAGACCTCGGAGCGCCGTCCTTGACATGAGCGAGTTGATCGACGGCGAAGTTGACCACCAGGTTGATGGTTCTCATCACATTGGTGTCGTTCAGGTCGAGCGTACCTTCGCCGTTGATCTGCAATGTTGACGACCATGCCAGCGTGTTGGCAGGGCGCTGCAGCAGCGCGAGCCGAACGATTCTGCTCGTGTCGGATCCGAACACATCAGAGCGCAGGGACAGCGTGCTGACCGAGGCGCCATCGTCACCAGTCAAGCCATCTCCAGGCAAAGTGTCCGCCGGCCAAGCGGCCGACGCGCTCATGTCGCGATGATCTTGGATGGTGGCTACGCCCAGTTCCTTGATCGTCTTGGCGATGGAATCGACGAGGCTATCCGTCACGACCGCAGCGTCCGACGGGCCTGTCCGGCAGCCGGGGATCAGGACGATCCGGTTTCGCGAAGGCCGCTCCTCAACCGGCTGCAGGTGCGCTGCAACATCGGTCGCGAGATTGGCGGCGCGGCGGAGTTCCGGCGATGGCGCGACGTGCATCTGGAATCGCGCACGCTCCTCGCGCAGCCAATCCTCGAACTCCTCCTCTGCAATGTCAAAGCCCTCAAGAAGCTCACCTTGGGGAGGCGCCATCTCCTGCCGCGGTGACGCGGTCGTGTAACGGGCGATGTCGGTCTCAAATAGCTTCGGGTCGAGCGAAATGACGAAGCTGTCAGCGCACAGCAGAGAGCGGCAGTCGTCCAGCGCCTTGCGGATTTCGGTCAGGCTTTGGCGAAGGCTCGCCGCGCCTTGCTCCTTGCCGCGACTACCCCAGAGCCTGTCCTGGATCCAGACCCGCGATCGCTTGTGCTCACGCGCCAGCGCCAACATCGCAATGAGGGCGCAAGCCTTGCGTCCTCTGGGCGTGCAATCCTCGCCAGAAGCCTTGACCACGCGAAACGGACCAAGAAGCTTGATCAGCAATTTTGGATCGGAGCTCACATTCGTCGCCCACAACCACGATGTAATCAGTCGTGAAAATACGGAAACCAATGATTGAGTAGTGAAGTCTCCAACACCCTCGCTGTCAACGTGAAAAATCCGTGAAACGCCGTCATTTCGAAAGCCGGCGGCTTGACCGCGCGCGCCGTCAAAACGACCATTCAGTGGTAACGGGCGGAGCAAGTCCGCCGGGCCAGGCAGGGAGGCGGCAGATGGCATGGCTAAGCGGGGAGAGCGGAGAAAGCGGCGAAAGTGGTGAGAGCGGCGAAAGCGGTGAAAGCGGCGAGGGCCGCCGCGCCCGCGCCCCGTCGCACGCACGCGCGCTGATTACCAGCCGGGAGGGCGTGGTCGGCTACTGGAACCAGCCGTCACACACGCCTGATCACTATACTGCCGGGCCGGAGGCGCTCGATCGCTGGTCGCGCGACGTGCGACTGCGCATCTTCGCTGGCGAGCTGTTGTCGGGCCTTGTCTATGACGAAGGCGAGACCTCGATCTCGCTTCAGTACCGCGGCCGTAGCGATGAGACCTTCACGCCGATCGTTCACATGATCCGTCCCAATGCCGCGGACTTCGCCAAACAAGCGGCTTGGGTGTTCAACTACGCCGCGCTGCGGATGGAACGCAGCAGCGAGATCCTGGCCGAGCTGCACGACCTCACCAGCTTCTTGGGCCTGGTCGGATACTGGAATCCGAGCCGCAGCCCGCACACCGCAGAGCTGCTGGCGCTGATCCTGCAGGTGACGACCACGATCGAAATGCGGGTCAAGCATGCGCTCACCTGCCGGCGTCCAATCGAATACTCACCGCAGATACAGCCGATGATCCAGACGCCAGGGCATGGGTCGCTGCCGAGCGGCCATGCCACGGAATCCTTTGCCGCGGCCTTCGTGATCAATGCCCTCATGCGCAAGGCGAGGACCGGGCGGGACGACGTCGATTCGACCGATCCACTGTTCGTGCAGCTGATGCGCCACGCCGAGCGCATTGCCATCAACCGGACGGTCGCCGGCGTGCACTTTCCGGTCGATAGCGTGGCCGGCATGGTGCTGGGCTGGACCTTGGCGGAGCTGTTCATTGCGCGCTGCTCTGGCAACGGCCAGGTCACGATGCGCAAATTCGACGGGCGGGGGTTCAACGACGATTTCCGCTACGACGATGTGCTGGCGATGTCCTACAGGCGATCGGCCGCTGCGAACGTCGCCGGCGAGCAGGGTGGGGGCGGCGCGATCATCGAGGCCGGCACGCCATCGACCGTTCCAGCCTCGCCGATCTTGCAGCATCTCTGGACGCAGGCGCTCGCCGAGTGCCGCCTGATCGTCGGCTGACACGAAGGGACAGGCGCATGAGAGATTGGCGAGCAGATCGGGCCGAACGCGCCAATCCCTATCTGGACTGGGAGTTGCGCAACCGGCCACCCGGCAAGCGGCTGGACTGGTGCAGCGTGCAGATCCAACTGCTGCCGGAGGCCAACGGCAGCTATGTGGCCCATCTCGGCCAGCTGGCCGCCATCGTGGCCGCCGGCCGCGAGCCGGACGAGCCTGCTGACGCGCTGACCATCCGCATGTCGGCCGACGAATTCGATCTGCTGACGAAGCTGATCGATGACATCCGCATCGGTCGCGTCCCGCCGCCGGACGATCCGCGCGATGTGCAGTTCTTTGTCTACCGGCCCGAAGACATCGCCAATCGCGCTGCCGCCAACGGTCTCTTCACGGCGATCCATGTCGGCCCGCCGATTCGAGGCCTGCGCTTCGACACTGTCATCGCCGCGCCGACCGATCTCGGCAAGCCGTTGACGGATTTGACGCGGCAGGTCGCTATCGGGGTCATCGATGACGGCATCGCCTTCGCCAATCGCCGTTTTCGCAGCAGGGGTGGCAGATCGCGCATCCGAGCGATCTGGCTGCAGGATGTCGAGCGCCGGACCAAGGATTTCGGCGTCGCGGCCGGGCAGCGGCTCACCGGCGAGGAGCTCGACGCGCTGTTCGCGGCGAATGCCAGCGAGGCCGACATCTATCGCGCGTTCGGCATGACCGATTTCGGCAATGGGCAACGCAAGCCGCTGGCGCAACGCGTCTCGCACGGCACACACATCCTCGATCTCTCCGGCGGCTACGATCCGATCGCGGAAGATATCGCCAGCAAGCGGCCTCTGTTGGTGGTGCAGCTGCCGTCGCCGGTGTCCGGCGATACGACCGGCGTTACCATGGCGAGCTACGTGCTGCAGGGGGCGCGTCAGATCATGCTGTGGGCCGACCGGATCAGCCCGAAGCTGCCGCTCGTCATCAATTTCAGCTATGGCATCGCGGCCGGCCCCAAGAATGGCAGCCACGAGATCGAGCAGGCTCTGTCGCGGATGATCGAGCGTCGCAACCAACGCGGCGGCCCCACCTATCTGGTGCTGCCGGCCGGTAACAGCTATCGCGAGCGGACTACGGGCCGGATGGCTGTGCAGCCCGGCGCCTCCGATCAGATCGATTGGATCATGCTGCCCGATGACGCTACGTCCAATCATCTCGAGATCTGGCTCGACGGCGAAGCGATCGCGCAGCAATGGTCGCGCGTCGGCATCAGCCTGACGCCGCCCGGCGGTGTGCCGCGCATGATCGATGGATTCGGTGATGGCGATGTGCAGGTGCTGGAGGATGATGGCAAGCCGATCGCCGCCATCAATGGCCACCTGGCCAAGGTGGCCGGCCAGCCCGACCGCGCCCGCTTTCATCTGTCGGTTAATCCGACCACCGCGCGCTGGAGCGTGAGGCATCCAGCGCCGGCCGGACGCTGGCGGCTTTCCATCACCAACGGATCGGAGGCGCCGCTGACCGCACATCTCTACATCCAGCGCGACGATACCCCGCTGGGCTATGTGCAACATGGACGCCAGTCCTATTTCGATCACGCAGGGGGCTATCAGCGTGCGGCGCTGGATGGCAGCTACAGCGATCCGGACAGCAGCGGCTGCCCCATGACTCGCGAGGACACACTGTCGGCGCTCGCGACCGGCGCGGGTGCGCTCGTGGTCGGCGCCGTCGATGCCGCGGGCCAGCCGACGGATTATACGGCGAGCGGTCCGACGCCGGGGCGCCCCGAGCCCGATTGTGCTGCCATCGCCGACCAGGGGCCTGCGCATTGGGGCGTGCTCGCGGCCGGTACCCGGAGCGGTTCGGTGGTGGCGATGCGCGGCACCAGCGTGGCAGCGCCACAACTCGTACGTCGGCTCGCAGATTATCTCGCATCGCTGCAACCAGGCCCGGTGCTTGCGTCGCTTGCGGTGACCGACGGTCCCGTGGACAGCTCCGACGTCCCGCCGCCGGGCGCCGCCGTGCTCGAGCCGATCAAGCAGGATGCGGTCGCCGCTTCGCCGTGCGACCATGCCCGTGTCGGCAGCTTCATCCTGTATGCGAGCGGTCACCCCGGCCTGCCGCCGCGGACCTATCCGCGCAGCCCAAACTTGCGCTGAGCCCGACTCCCTGGTTCGCGCGCCGCGCAATTGCAGCATGCTGGCAGACAGTGAGCCAGCACAAACGCGCGCCTGGACTCCCAGCCTGCATCCAATGCCTCTAGCGCTGCGCCGTTGCCGACGCGCGCCATAAGCGCAAGTGCATGAGTGCAGCTGGCGTCGTTCCGATGCATTTTTGACGATGCTCTTGCGATGTCCTGACGATCGTCTCACACCACCTCGGCATAGTTCCTCCCGTGCAAGCGAGACAACAGGAGGATTCAATGCGCAGATCCAATATCCGTATCGTGATGGGCTTGATCATCTCGCCCTTGCTGATGTCCCAGGCCTCCGGTCAGAACCTCAAGGACCTGGTGCCGACCTATCAGCCGCATCAACAAACCGACAGCGAGCGGTTGCAGAACTTCCGCGCCCCGGCCCCGCCTCCGACCAACTATCCGAACATCAGCCGTGATCCGTCCACCAACGAGCCGCGGCTCAACGTCAACCGCGATGTCTCGCTCGGCGGCAACGTGACCCGGAACAGCGCCGAGGGAAACGTCCGCTTCCCGATTCCGGGATCTCGCTAGGCGCTGTTCGGCGACATGGATGACAGCCCGCCGTCCAGGCGCGGCGTCTCGAAAGCGGGCCGCTGATTCAAACAATCATGATGACCTGAGGAGATTGCAGATGAAGAGTCTTCGACTGATGGCCTGCTCCGCTTTGCTGTTGCCCAGCGTCGCTCTGGCGCAACAGCAGATTCCGACAGGCTCACTGCCGCCCGACATCGCGGCCGCGATCAAGGCGGCTCCGCTGACGCAGACGCTGATCCCGATCAGCGGCGAGGAGAAATTCGCGCAGCAGATCATCAAGGCAGATGAGATTTCCTTCGCGGCGGGGGCAAAGCTGACGCTGACCGGATTGAACTATCCGTACATCGTGGTGGCCGCGCAACGCATCAAGTTCGCCAACCCGGACACATACAGCATCATCCAGCGCGATCCGCAGGCCGTGGCCGCCGTCGGCAGTGACGGCCCCGCAGGTCCCAATGGCGCCGACAATCCCGGCGAGACCAACCGGACTGGCAATCCCGGCTACCCCGGCGGCCCTGGCGGGCCTGCCGTGGCCGGACAGACCCGGCAACTGCCCGACGTCTATCTGGTCGCCGGAGAGCTCTCCGATCCGAAAGGGCCGATCCCGGCTGGCCTTCTCAACCTCGTCCTTCTCTTCCGCGGCATTGACGGCGGCGATGGTGGGACCGGGGGAAAGGCGGCAACGGCGGCTGGGCCGGAAACGGCAAGGAGGGGG
This sequence comes from Bradyrhizobium oligotrophicum, assembly GCA_050641875.1. Taxonomy (GTDB): domain Bacteria; phylum Pseudomonadota; class Alphaproteobacteria; order Rhizobiales; family Xanthobacteraceae; genus Bradyrhizobium; species Bradyrhizobium oligotrophicum_B. Next base: position 1,392,929 of record CP192619.1, on the reverse strand, counting down.
CCACGAGCCTGTTCGACTGCAAGGAGGGTGGCGGCCCCGGCGGGACGGGAGGCGCTGCCGGTCCCGGAGGACGCGGCGGTGACGCCGGCGCTGGGGGACAAGGCGCCGATCTCGTCTTCGTCACGACCAGACCTGCCTACGAAGTCCTGAGCTATTCGCGGATCAACAATGTCGGCGGGAGAGCCGGGCTCCCAGGTCGGGGCGGCAGCCCGGGCAATCCGGGCCCCGGCGGCAAGGGCGCGCCGGCCAATGGCTGGTGCAAGGGCACGGGCGGAGGATCGCCAGGCAATTTCCCGTCGCCTGCAAATCTCGGCTTCGGCAATCCGTCTGCGGACGGCGCGAAGGGGACGGTCACGGCGGTCATTCTTCCGTCCGTCGGTCCTTTGTTTGGCAAGTGATGCGGCGAGCGGCAGATGAAACCTGCAGGCCGCGTCCTGCAGGTTTCGTCCGTCGGCGCGCGGCCTCAATTCCTCGATCCCGGAGCAAGCCATGACGACGACGCGCGACAGAGTGGAGCAATACGTCCTCGACTATTTCCATCGCCAGTGGCCCTCGGCGACCGAGGCCACCTCGCTCGCCGGCGATCTCGGCCTGGATGCCTATGACATCTACGACATCGGCCGGCATCTGCGGGGGTGGCGCCGTGCCAGCTACACGCCGAGTGAGTTCGCTGGCTGCGAGCTGGTGAAGGACATCGTGACGCTGATCTACCAGAAGGTCCGCGCCGCCGGAAACTGACGCGGGCACCGGCGGGAGTCCGGTCCACCACATGAAGGGAGGTACCGATGAAGCGCATGAGCCTCACCAGTCTCACCGTCGCCGTCGCGGGCGGCATCCTTGCGGCGCAGGCCGCAGCCGGGCCGGCTGCTGCTGACGACATCTTCGCATGCTACAAGACCGCTCCCGCGGCCGAGCCGGACTGGACAGCGATCGCGCGCGACTACGGCCACAAGCGACTGAAACAAGGCTGCGGGCGGCAGTGGCCTGTCGCCGCCACGCCGCACCCGCAGCGGGCGTCGGCCGCAGCCGCAGCGCTGGCGGTGAGGATGGCGCCCAGGCCCGCGCCAGTCAGCGACTTCATCTGGTTCGTGCGCAAGGACTTCGCCGACGTCGACATGTTCGGCAAGCCGCAGTCCAATGAGAAGGCGACGGGTGCGGAATTGTCGTGGGCGCGCAACAACACGGCCGCCGACACGATCTGGCAGGTCAATGGCTTGGTCGGTCTCGCCTACAGCTATCTCAACGAAGACTACTCGCGCTTCATCGGTGTCAGCTTGGCGTCCTATGTGAAGGTCGACAAGGAAGCTCATTCCGCAGCGGCAAGCGACGACAGCCGGGATGCTATCAGCGTCGGCGGCAGCGCCGAGGTCGGATTCATCAACCCGATCGGCGGCGCCGACTATGTCCGCGGCAGCTGGCTCGAAACCCGCGACGGGATCCTGAACCGGACCACTGGGCAGGCCAAGCTCGAATGGATGCCGATGTATCTGCGCGTGAACCGGCAGATTCCGGGCACCTTCGTGACCACCAATTTCCGCCCCGACCTCAAGGTGCAATATGACGAGCGCCAGGGTGGTGTCGTACCGATCGGCTTCTCCGGTCTCGGCCGCTCGCTGCGCATCGGCCCCGAAGCGACCTTTCTGTTCCGCGTTGCCGATTTCGGCACAACGCTGCCGGCCTGGGCCGAGCCGCTCGCCGGCCTGAGCGGCGCCGTCACCTATCACTGGTGGCGCGAGGTCTATTCCGGGCAAAGCGGAAGCTGGCTCGACAGCACGATCAAATACGACATCAACCCGAACGTCGCGCTCGCCTTCTCCTATCAGAAGGGGCGCAACGAGGAGACCGCCAAGCGAACGGACCTGTACAAGCTCTCGCTCAATTTCAAGACCTGTGCCGCCTTCGCGGGCTTCTCGGGCGGACGCTGCACCGCCGACAAGGACTGAGCTGGTCGTCATGACGTCGTTCTGGAAGCTCTACGGCTTCACGATGGAGGAAGATGATATGGATAAGACCATCGATGGTTTCGTTCAGGTGCTGAGCTTCGTGCTCGCCTCATCGTCGACCGCGGCGCTGCTGGCGGTCGGACTGATCCTGCTGCTTATCACCACGGTGTTCGCCTGCATCGCGCTCAGGTCGAAACCGGAAGAGGTCACCTCGTTCTTCAAAGCGGCGTTCTTCCTTTGCCTGGTTGGTGGCATCCTGTTCTCCGCGGCCGGTCCGTCGCTGGCGCTGTTCTACGTGTCGCAGGATCCGATTCGCAGGAAGCCGGTCAATGAAGCGATCGACGATCTCGCCAGCAACAGACGTGTGCGCTATGTCATCCGCCTGATCTCGCGCAGCCCCTCCGATGCCGCTCTCGGCATCGACGCGCTGACCCAGCTCGGCCCGCCCCGGCAGAAATATTCTTTCGTAGCGGACTACGAGGAGTTGAAGGGGCATACGGTCAAGGAAGCGCTTGACCTGTTCGGCATCGGCTATGTCGCCGGATACCGTGTATCGGTTGTGATCTTTCCCCTGCAGATCGATCTCTATCCGGCCAATGCGCGGGGTCTGTTGCAGGTCGTCAGCAATGTCGAGGCCGGCGTCGCGCCGGAGGATCGCTTTCTCAAGCCCGGCAAGCTTCACGACGCGGAGCTCAAGGAGTTCGGCGACACGGGCATTCAGACCTACCGTATCGACAACTTCAAGCAGTTCTACCCACATTACTGCGAGCTGGCGCAGACCTTCTTCTGCGGGCACTACGCCGCCAAGGAGCTCGTCGGCGGCCTCTACCGCGATTGGCATCCCCTCGGCTTCTCGCAGAAGAATCCACCGACCCAACCCTGCACGATTCCCAAGGAGAAGTTCTGCGCCTTCTCGGACTGGGACAAGGTGCGGCAGGACTTCAAGGGCCACTTCGGTGTTCGCGCGTTCCTGATCGAGAATCTCGAGATCGGCAAGATCCCTGGCCGTATGCTGTTCGACTTCCAGGATCCGCAGCGCGACAGGATCCCCGAGTTGGGACTTCCGCCGGCGTTCGACTGACCTACGCTCGTCAGCGAAGGAAGCCCATGGAGGTTAGGTAGCGAGCAGTTTCTGCTTGCCGTCGTAGCGATAGGCGAAGCGCCAAAGGTTCGATCCGGTCGCGGTGACGAACATGAAGAGCCCGGCTTCATCTGAGCGCTTGTAGTCTTCCTCTGCCGGCTTCAGGTGCCGGAAATAGGGAGCGGACTTGGACGGCATAGGTTCGATTCCGCCCAAAGCTCGCGATACAGGACCCCCGCGCACTACCATCAACGATACCGGCAAGAGGGCATAGACCGACAAAACGGGGCGGACGCCGGCGAAGGGCAACGGCGGTCTATCTTTGATTTTGAGGGAAAAACGAACGTCGGCGGATGCCGGCGAACGCCCAAATGGTGCCCCTGGCCGGAATCGAACCAGCACTCCTTGCGGAACTCGATTTTGAGTCGAGCGCGTCTACCAGTTCCGCCACAGGGGCATTCGCCGGGCCTGTGCAGGAACCATAGCGAAGCGGGCGGACTATAGCGGGCGGCCGGGCCGGGTCAACCCGCACGGACGTGATGGGCGCGCATCTCGACAGCTTTCGCGGGCCGGAGTAGGAGCCGGGGCGGCCCGGCATGGGACCGGATGCAGCCCCGTTCGGGAGGATCGATGACCAATACGTCTGTGATGGCGCGACCCGCGGCGGGGAGCATGAGCCCGGCGGTGGCGGCGGCACTGCTCGCGGCCGGCATCGCGGCGGCGGCCCTGGCCGGCGCCTGGTACATGCAGCTGGCCTGGGGCCTGCAGCCCTGCGAGCTCTGCCTGAAGCAGCGCTGGGCCTATTATGCGATCGTGCCGCTCGGGCTGCTGATCGCGGTCGCCGCCAAAGGCGGCGCGCCGCGCGCGCTGGTGCTCGCCGGGCTCGGCGTGGTCGCGCTGGCCGCGCTCGGCAATGCCGGACTCGGCGTCTATCATTCCGGGGTCGAATGGGGCTTCTGGCCGGGCCCGACCGAATGCACCGGGCCGATCGGCAATCTCGGCAGCGCCGGCAACCTCTTGGAGCGGCTCGACAGCGTCAAGGTCGTACGCTGCGACGAGGTGCAATTCCGCTTCCTCGGCCTGTCGCTCGCCGGCTACAGCGTGCTGATCTCGCTCGCCATCGCCGCCATCGCCGGCTGGGGCATCGCCCGGAAGCGCGCCTAATCGTCGACATCCTCCTGCGGCCGTCCGAACAGATGGACGATGCCGGGGGTGGCGATGGTGACGAACACGAAGCGCGACAAATGATGCGCTCCGACGAAGATCGGGTCGATGTGCAAGGTCAGCGCCAGCGCCATCATCGCGTCCATCGCGCCGGGCGCGAACGCGACGATGGTGTCGGAGAAGCGCACATGCGTCACCAGCACGATCACGGTGACGAAGGCGGCCGAGATCGCCACCGCGATCGCGAACGAGCCGAGCGCGGCCCTGATATGGCCGGCCAGGGTCTTCACCCGCATCCGGGCGAAGCGGCTGCCGATCAGCGCGCCGATGCCGACCAGCGCCACGCCGCGCATCCATTCCGGCAAGCCGCCCTCGACGAGGTCGGTGCCGTGCAGGACGCCGCTGGCGACCATCGCGCCGAACAGCCAGCTCGCCGGAAACCTGATCAGCTGCATCAGCATCGCCGCGACCAGCGAGGCCACCAGCAGCGCGAGCAGGCCGAGCGGTGAGGCGACGCTCTGGCCGAGCGAGATCGGCGCAGCCGGTGCGACGCCGGCCACGGCCAGCACCAGCGGCAGCGCCGCCGTCAGGATGATCACCCGAAGCGTCTGCACCACCGCGATCGCCGGCAGGTCGGCGCCGCGCTCGACCGCGAGCATCGTGATCTGCGACAGCGCGCCGGGACTGCCGGCGAGCAGCGCCGAGGTGCGGTCCCAGCCATGGACGCGCTGCAGATAGAGGCTGGAGCCGAAGGTCGAGCAGAACGTCGCGAGCGCCAGGAGGCCGATGGTCACCGGATAGGCGCTGACATGGTTGATCAGCTCGCGCGAGACCACGGCGCCGATCGAGATGCCGAGCAGCAGCAGCACGGTCTGGGTCAGGATCGGCGGCAGCGCCAGCGGGCGGCCGGCGATCGCGGCGATCGCGGTCGCGATCATCGCGCCGGAGATCAGCCCGCCCGGCAGATGGGCGACGAGGAAGATCAGGCCGCCGGTGGTGCCGAGCACGAGGGTCTCGATCGCGCTCAGGGTCTTGGCGCGGCTCGGCAGGTCAAGGGGAGGGAGGAGATGATCTGGCGCACGGCGCCTTATGCCAAAAGCTGCCTGCGCGAACAATTCCCGCCGCTGCGCGGGCGCTATGCGCGCTTGCGCCCGCAGCCGCCGGTCATTTCGGCTTGTCGGGCGTCGGCAAGGGAGCGGGCACGGCTGTTGTCGCGGCGGCCGCCGCCGCCTTGTCGCGCTTGCAGGCCGAACGGAATTTGCCGCGTGCCTTGCCCTTGAGCCCCTGCTCGTCGGCCTCCTTGGAGCAGGCGATGGAGATCGTCCGCCGCGCCGCCTTGTCGAGGGTGGTGAACTTGTCGGTGGTGGCATCGGGCCGCGCCGGCAGCGTCAATCCGGGTTGCGAGCGGGCGGGGCCCGCGGCCGACAGGGTGGCCATTGCGATGACCGCAATCGCCGCCCGGGCAGTGAATCTCATGCTGAAGTCCTCGAACGAAAGGCACGGTGCGATGTCCGGCGATGCTGAACCCGCAGTGAATGGAATGAGCCGGATCGCCGCGCGAGGCAAATTATATTTTCGCGCGGCCACGCTCCCGCCTGCTTTGTCGGTGGCGGGCGCCTCGCTAGAATTACCGTCCCATTCAACATGCTCCACAGGGAGATCTGGGATGAGTTTTCACGCAAAATCATTGGTTGCTTCATCACTCGCCACGCTGGCCGTGATCGGCCTCGCGACGTTCGCCGCGGCGCCGGCGCAGGCACTCACCGCGCAGGAATGCAGCGCCAAGTACAAGCAGGCGAAGGAGGCCGGCACGCTGGGCGGCCAGAAGTGGAACGACTTCCGCAAGGCCCAGTGCGGCAGCGATGCCACCGCTGCCGCGGCACCGGCGGCTCCAGCCGCACCTGCCGCCGAGGCCAAGCCGGCCAAGGAGGCGAAATCTGAAGCCAAGGAAGCCGCTCCTGCGCCGACCGGTCCCGCCGTGTTCCCCAACGCGGTGGACCCGAAATACGCCAAGGAGAAGCCCGGCAAGGCGCGGCTGCAGACCTGCGTTGATCAGTACAATGCCAACAAGGCGACCAACGCCAATGGCGGCCTGAAGTGGATCCAGAAGGGCGGCGGCTACTACAGCGAATGCACCAAGAAGCTGAAGGGCGCTGCCTGATCCGGGTTGACGAGACGTTGCCGGCGGCCGGGGGCATCATGCGTCCGGCCGCCGTTCTCGACGCCGCGCATCGCCGCGAGACCGCCGGCCGGACTCGGCTCGGCGCCGGTCGCGCGGCGGTTCGCGCCGGTGGCGGCATTGCTGCTCCGGTGATTTTGGGGCTTGCCTTCCACTGCGGGAAATGACCCTGCTCTCGCCATGATCTCTGCTGTCCAAGGTGTGCTCGGCCTGGTTTGCGGCGCGATGGTCGGGTTTTCGCTCGGCCTCGTCGGCGGCGGCGGCTCGGTGCTGGCGGTGCCGTTGATGGTCTATGTCGTCGGCGTGCCCGAGCCGCACATCGCGATCGGCTCGAGCGCGATCGCGGTTGCCACCAACGCGGCCATCAATCTCGCCAATCATGCGCGCGGCGGCACCGTGATCTGGCCGATCGCGGCGCTGTTCGCAACGGCGGGCATCATCGGCGCCTTCACCGGCTCGCTGCTCGGCAAGATGGTCGACGGCCAGAAGCTGCTGGCGCTGTTCGCGCTGGTGATGATGGTCATCGCCATGCTGATGCTGAAGACGCGCGCCCGCATCGGCACCCCCGATGTGAAGATGAGCATGGCCAACATCCCGGCGATCGTCGGCTTCGGTCTCGCCACCGGCACGCTGTCCGGTTTCTTCGGGATCGGCGGCGGCTTCCTGATCGTGCCGGCGCTGATGGCTGCGACGGGCATGCCGATCATGAATGCGGTCAGCTCGTCGCTGGTCGCGGTGACGACCTTCGGGCTCACCACCGCGGCGAGCTATGCCTGGTCCGGGCTCGTCGCCTGGGATCTCGCCGGACTGTTCATCGCGGGCGGCGTCGCTGGAGGTCTTGCCGGCACGCGCCTGGCGCGCCATCTCTCCGAACGGCGCGGCGCATTGAATGTGGTGTTCTCGGTCGTGATCGCAGTGGTGGCGCTGTATATGCTGACACGCAGCCTGCTGCATATCTGGAGCTGACCTCGATGAAGCGCGTCCCCTCGACTGCGATCCCCTCCGCCAGCAGCCGGCGTGACGTGTTGACGCTTTTGGTGCAGCCGCGGCGCTTTCCTTGTGGCCCCGCGACAGTCGCGCTGAGGATGCCGACGAGCCCGACGAGGGCGCGGTGCTGCGCGACCCCGATGCGCCGGTGCTCGGCAATCCCTCGGGCGACATCGCGATCGTCGAATGGTTCGACTACAATTGCCCGTATTGCCGCAAGCTCGATCCCGAACTGCAGCAGGTCGTCCATGACGATGGCAAGGTGCGCTGGGTGCTGAAGGAGTGGCCGATTCTCGGGCCGACTTCGGTGGTTGCCGCGCGGATGGCGCTGGCCTGCAAGTATCAGGACAAATATGCCAAGGCGCATGAGGCGTTGATCGGCGTCAGCTCGAAGCTCACCGAGCCGCGCATCGACGAGCTGCTCGCGGGAGCAGGCGTCGACGTCGACCGCGCCAGGCGCGACCTCGCCGCCAACGCCAAGGCCATCGATGGCATGCTGGCACGCAACGACAAGCAGGCGCGGGGCTTGCGTTTCCGCGGCACGCCGTCCTTCATCGTCGGCAAGTTCAGGGTGCCCGGCGTGCTGACCATGGCGCAGTTCGAGCAGGTCATCGCCGACGCGCGCAAGGCCAAGGCGGCCAACTGATCGGCAAAGCAAAGGCGCCCCGACCAACGGCCGAGGCGCCCTGAAAACAGCAGCGTCGTGCGCGTTACTTCGACGAGATGCGAACCCAGTCGTCATGCGCGCGGGTCTTGAGTGAATTCCAGCTGTCAGCCGCGACGTCCCAGTTCACGATGGTCCGGCGCGACTGCGCGCTTGGGCCGTTGGCGACCTCCGAGGTCTGCATCGAGTCATGGATGTAGACGCCCAACCCCAGGATGAGGGCCCCCAGGATCATTCCCACGAATGTCCGCATGTCATGTTCTCCAGTGTGACGGCCAACAACGCCGCGGTCGAAACTTGGTTCCGCGCTCGCCGCGGTCCCGGTCCACCGCGATCAGAACATCCTAACTGCGCGATTTTTCAGGCCGCGATTCCGGCAGCGAGGTGACGAGATTGAGTGTTTTCATCTCGTCGGGCTTGAACGTGAACAACTGGTCATGCGGCGTCTCCATCGCATGCACCCAGACCTTCAGATCGATGCCCATCTCGGCGAGGTGGCGCTGGCATCGCGCCGAAATGTTCTGCGCAAGGCTCATGTCGTCGCCGGACCTCACGGCGGTCCCGGACGTGGGGACTGCGGCGATCTGATGCACGCCGATGATCGCCCGCTCGCCGGCCCGGCGCTCGAGACCGCCGGCGAACACCAGCGGGCACGACGAGGCGCAATATTTTCCCGCCTCTACTTCGGTTGCGAATTTCCGCGCGCGGATCAGTCGCCCCATCGCCAGCGCGTCGGCAACGGAGCCGCCCGGGGAGTTCAGCACGATCGTCCGGACATATTCGCCGTGACGTTCAACTGCGTCCGCGAAGCCGCGCGCGCTGCCGGGCGTGATCGTGCCGGTCGCGAACAGCCGGCCGCCGCCGCGCAGCTCGAACTGAATCGGCTGCTGCAAGGCACGATCGCCCTGCGGCAGCGGCATCAGCCGCTTCATCAGCGGCGCCAGCACGGATGGTGATTCGGCCGGCAGGTCTGGCGCGTCGCGCCGGATGTCGAGCTGAGACGGGGCTGCATCCGATGGCACCTGGGGAGCATTCAACTTGAGCAGGTCCGCCGCGAGAACTGCGACGGTGACGACGAGGATGCTGCGGAAGACCCAACGCAGAATGCTCTCATCGGGATTGTCCGCGAGCCAGGCATGGACGCGTCGGTTCAGCGCCGAAGCCACGGGACTACTTTCCAATTCGTGCCGATGACAGCGACGTCACGTTCTCATCCGCCGCGGCCGGCGCCGGCTCGATGGCCGGCGCAGAAGGCTCCTCCGTGGGCGCTTCGGCTGGCCGCCGCTCGGCCGCCCGCCTGGCATCCTCGACCTCGCGCGCGATCTGCAGCGCGGTGACGAGATCGGCGGCCGTCAGGCTGGAGGCGCTCACCGCGGGCAGGCCCTCACGGCGGATCGCGGCATGGACGACGCAGAGGATCAGCACCAGCACCGCCGGCATCAGGTCGATCGAGATTGCGCCGGCCCAGCTCGGGATGAAGTCGCCAGCGTAGCGCAGCACGGCTTCAGCGGGCGACAGCGTCTGGAACCGGGTCGGCTCGATGCGCGGCAGCGCCAGGATCTTGTCGGCGGCGTCGGCGAGCGAGGCGGCCTGCGTCGCGATCGCGCCCTCCACCTTGCCGACGACGGCGGTCTGGCGCTCGGCCAGGTCGCCGCTGCGCCCGCCTGCGGCCGGCGCGATGAAGCCGGCCGATAGCGACGTCGCGGCGCGCTTCACCGCAGGTGCCACCGAGGTCTGCTGCAGATTGGCGATCACGCCCATCAGGTTCAACGACTCCGTGGCGAACGCATCGCTGCGCGTTGCGATCGGACCGCGGTCGGAGATCAGCTCGCGCATCTTGGCGAGGCTCTTGCCGCCCTGCTCGTAGAGGGCAGAGACGCGCTTGCCGGATTCCTGGACCTGTTGTCCCAGTCCGTCGAGCTGCGTCGACATCTGCGCGAGAAGCTGGACCACGGTGCCCGATCCGGAGGTGCCGGTCAGCGAGCCCGCGCGTTCGGCGTCCGCCAGCTTGGCGAAGCGGGAGGAGGCGAGCTGGATATCCGGCAGCAGGCTTTGCGCAGCGATGGCCTGGCTGTTGGCCCTGTCGAGGTCGCGCGTGTAGTTCTGCACGGTGATGGCGAGATGCTGCTGGATCGCCGCGGCGCCGGCCAGGGCCGACGCATTCAGCCAGGACGACATCGCGACGATCATCAGCGAGCCCAGCAGCATGCAGCCGGCCATCATCAAACGCCCCATCGTGCTGGTGACGTGCGGCATGAACTGCATCATGAACACCCAGAAGGCGTAGATGCCGACCGAAACTGCGACCGAGTAGATGACCGCCGCAAAGAACACCGTGGTCGGACTGCCGTTGAGCAGCTCGCGGACGCCGAGGTAGGTGTAGACGCCGGCGGCCAGCGCCAGGATCGCGGTCGTTAGTTTCAGCGTCACCTCGAGACGGTTGACGCCATTGGCCAGCACGACGGAAGTGGAGGAGCGGGCGGACGAGACTTGCGCGACGGACGCGGCAGGCGAGGGCATGAGCGGACCTTCGGCGGCGTCATGGCCGCCCGTGTGCAGCGCCCCCGCTGTATGGCCGAGCAGAACCAATGCGGACAGAATCCGCCGACATTGTGTCGGCGGCATTGTCGACCAGCCATGTCGCAGCGAGGCGAAGCAAGCTCAGCGCAATAGCCAGCGCAGCAGTTCGACATTGGCCTCGCGCGGATAGCAATGACTGAGATCGTCGATCTCGCGATACGCGACGTCGGCGCCGGCCTTGGCCAGGGCGTCGGCCGTATGCCGCGCGATCTCGACCGGGAACATCCAGTCGAGTCGGCCGTGCACGATCTGGATCGGCAGGCCGCGCAGACGGTCGCGGTCGGCGATCTCAGCCATCAGCGGATGGAACGTCGCGGCCACCGGCGCAAGGTGCGTGAACGGCGAGCCTGCGGCCAGTCCGCTGACGTAGCAGAACGTGCCGCCGTCGCTCATCCCGGTCAGGAGCATGCGGGCCGGATCGATCGCGACGCGACTGCGGACGAGGTCGAGAATGCGCAGGAGGTTCGGCGTGTCGGCGTCGTCGCCCATCAGCGCCCAGGTCGGTCCGGCCGCGGTGGGCGCAACCAGGATGGCGCCGAGGCTGCGCGCGGCGCGCAGCCAGCTCCAGAGGAAGTCGCGGCCGTTGCCGCTGCCGCCATGCAGCGCCATGACCAGCGGCCACGCCCTGTCCGCAGTGTAGTATTCCGGCACATACAGCGAAAAGCCGCCGCGATTGCCGATCTCGTTATGGTCGTGAAACACGGCGTCCTTGCCTGCAGAAGAGGCGGCCAGCAACTGGCGCAGCCCGTCGTCGCCGTCGACGTCGGGATCGAGGAAGAATTCGCTCAGCGGCGGCAGCGTCGCGGCCAGTGGAAACAGCGCCTCGAGTGCGCGCGGCAATTGACGCAGGGCCCTGAACACATCGACCAGGTCGCCCTCACCGCGCTGAACGGCGCGCAGGCCGGCAAACGACATCAGCGCGGCGTCCGCCGCGGTGTCGAAGGCGATACGGATATGGGCGAAGTCCGCCGGCCACGACGTGAGATGAATCCGCGCCGTGTGCAGCGCCTGCTCGGGATCGCCGACATCAGCCATCACTAGATCGAAATCCGGCGGATTCAGGTAGCGTGCGACGTAGGACAGGGCTTCGAGCGTCTGCAGCAGTGGCGGCAACACGATGAGAATGTCATCCACCACGGCATCCGTCATGCAGGTCTCCTTGATACGCGATACGCGGGTCCGGCCGTCTCGTCTGCTTGGCGGCGAGCGCTGTCATGCAACGCAAAATCGGCCGTCCGGGCAATGACCATTTTCCGAACGCGTGTTCGCTCCGCGAAGCCGCACTCTCGCGATGCGGCTCCTGCAAGTCAACACGATGCGGACGCTGCCGTCGCGCGCGGCAGGTGAGACGCGCGCGAATACACGCGCAGACGATAGTTGATTGACAAAATTCGGGCGCGATGTCGCACTTGGTGAGAGCCGACGGCGCAGCGGAGGGTTCCTCATGGATCACCGCCCTGGGTCAAAACTGCCGATCGGTTGCCGAGGGGGATTCGCATCATGACCAAGTCGCCGTCGGCCGCGTTGATCAACGCGGTGCTCGCCATGGACGTCTACAACAGAGGCGTCAATCCGACGCTGGTGGTCAATTTCAGTCGCATCGGAAGCTATGAGTTGCTGGCGGGGAGCGTGACCTCGACCGCCGACAATTTCGAGGCCGCGACCTATCAGCTCGCGGGCGATCCATCGACACGGATCATTTCGTTTCGCGGCACTGACAGTCTCGCCGACGTGCCGTCGTGGCTCGGCGGCGCCGGCCTGACCGGCTGGCCGACGCAGTTCCCGGATGCCGAGTCCTACTACAAGACTTGGGCGACATCGAACGTCTCGCTGACCGGCCATTCGCTCGGTGGCGGACTTGCCGGCTACGTCGCCGCGCTCAACGACAAGGTGGCTTATGCGTATGACGCGATGCCGTTCGAATTCGCGGCTGAAGTCCGCTACGATCAGTTGCACGGTTTCTGGGGTGCGCTGACGTCGCACCCGGTCGATCGCTATTCCGACATTCACATGGTCTCCCTTTCCGGCGAGATCCTGCAATATGTGCGGGCTGCGGCGCCGGTGCTGGAAGCGCCCCTGGCGTTGCTGCAACTCCGGGCCGGTCGCCGGAGCGCTCGCCATCGCCCATGCTGCGATCGGCATCTCGTCCGAGCAGAAGACCGTGCTCGGCGCGGGCACGAGATCTCGGCCTGGATCCGGTCAGCCTGCACTCGATCGCGCTGCTGACGATGATGCAGTGGGCGAGCGACAACGGTGCCCAGGATTGGAAGAAGGCGGCGGCTGTGCTGCTGGCGCCGCTGGAGGATGACGCGATTGCTTCGGCCGTCGGCATTCCCGCGGCCGGTGTGAGCGGCGAAGGCGCGCCGTCCGACAAGATGAAGGACATGATCGCCTATTCGACGGTGACCGACGCCAGCGGCTACGGTAACAGCGCCGTGCAGGCCCTGTTCAACGGCGGTGGCGTGCTAGGCAACAGCGTTAGCGCCGACACCGCGGCGACCTACCTGAAGAACGGCGGGGTCGAGAAGGCGCTGGCCGAGATCGTGGTGGAATATTCGGCGCTGCTGGCGCAGAATCACGACGATGTCACGGCGACGCCCGGCGTGATCGGCCATGAGCACGGCATTCTCTATCAGGATACGGCCAACAACCTGCTGGTCGCGGATCTGTCGTCCGACCTGTGGTCGCACGCCGACACCGGATCCGCGGTCGATATCCTGGGCAAGCTCGCGCTGATCGATGCCGTCGTGAGTTTCGACAGTGAGGACGCTGGCCTGATCGACATGGCGATCGGCGTGCTCTGGGGCGGCAAGACCGACAATCTCGACTGGCTCAGCGCAGCCCTGAGCGATGCGGCGACAACCGTGACGATCGATCCAGTGTCGGGCGCGACCATTGCTGCGACCGATGGTGCGCTGCTGATCGCGGGCGGCGGCAACGACATGCTGTTCGGCACCGCCAACGACGATCTGCTGATCGGCGGTCTGGGCAGTGACGTGCTGAAGGGCGGGGCCGGCGACAACATCCTGGTCGGCGGCGTCGGCGCCACCTACGTCTATGCGCCCGGCGACGGCAACGACGTCATCATCAATGGAGTCGCGTCGCTGGCGAAGCCGACCGGCACGCTCGATTTCGGCACGGCCTACACGGCCGACAATTTCTGGTTCGTCAAATCGGGCAACGATCTCGAGATCGACATTCTCGGCACGCATCAGCAGGTCACCGTCGCCGACTGGTTCGTTGGCGGCTCCTATCAGCTGCAGGAGATCAAGGCCGGCGGTCTCGAGATCGATACGCAGGTGTCGCAGCTGGTGCAGGCGATGGCGACCTACGCCCAGGCGCATCCGGCGTTCGATCCCACGGTGGCATCACAGTTGCCGACGGATGCGCAACTGCACGACCAGATCGCCGCGGCCTGGCACGTCAACGCGTGAACGCAGGCCCGCGGCCGCCTCAGTGCAGCCGCGGCGCCTTGAGCAGCTTGGCGCGGTCGGTCGAGGCGATGGTGACGTCGAACGTGACGCCCTCATGGTGCACCGTCAGCGGCACGTCGACGCCGGCTGCGCCGAGCGCCCAGAGCTTGCGATAGAACTCGCTTTGGCTCGTCACCTTGTCGCCGTTGATGCCGAGGATCACGTCGCCCGCCTTGAGCTCGGCGCGGGCCGCGGGACCGTTGTCGGAGACGCCGATCACGACGACGCGATCGTCGACCTCGGTCGCGTACATGCCGAGCCAGGGGCGCGCCGGCTTGTTGACGCGGCCGAAGCGCTTGAGATCATCGATGATCGGCTTCAACAGATCGATCGGCACGATCATGTTGACGTGCTCGTCCTTGCTGTCGCGCTCGCGCTCCAGCTGCAGCGACCCGATTCCGATCAGCTCTCCCTTGGCCGAGAGCAGGCCGGTGCCGCCCCAATTCGGATGGGCGGGGTGGGTGAAGATCGCCTCGTCCAGCAGATATTCCCAATAGCCCGCGAATTCCTGCTTGGCGATGATCTGGCTCGCGACCGATCGCGTGCGTCCGCCGGCGCCGCCGAGCACGACATGATCGCCGACCTTGGTTGCCGCCGACGAGCCGAGCGGCAGCGCCGGGAGGTCGAGCGATCCGAGCGCCTGCACCAAGCCGAAGCCGGTGGTGAAGTCGAACCCGAGCACATGACCCTCGACCACGCGTCCGTCATTGGGGTGCAGCCAGACGGATTCGGCCTCGGTGATCAGGTAGCCGATGGTCAGCACCAGCCCGTCGTCGATGACGACGGCATTGCCGGCGCGCTCGGTCCCCAGCGTTTCCGCGCTGAAGGCGTCGGACGGAATGATGGCATGCAGGCCCACGATCGAGGACAGGGCTTGATCAAGATCATATTGATAGTCTTCGGCGCGAGGCTGGAAGGCGGACGGCACTTTCCATTCGGTCAAAGAAGGCATTTCGTTCTCCTGCTCTGTCGATACCCCCGGGTGTATCGACCAAGCTTCTGCTTCGTGTCGCGTGACGGCCACAGCGTGAACGCGAGCTTAACATCTTTGGGCGGCTGCGCCAGTTCCGCGGGCTCCGCACCGGCGCTGGGAGGAACTGCCCGTGCCGACTACCCGCGCCCGCAGCCCCTGCCGATCAGGGGCCAGACCAGCCACGCTCCGGCGGCATACAGGCTGCCGACAGTCGCGGCTCCGGTCTTGGCCGCGATGTGGAAACGTCCGGCGTCGAGCAAGGCTCCATCGGAGGCGACGATCGCCGAGATCATACGGTCAGACGGGCCGAACACGACCACCGCATCCGGCTTGATCACCAGGGCCATGGCAGCCATGCCCGCAAACCAGACGAGGGCAACGGCCAGCACGCCCTTCAGGGGAAGGGCGCGGGACGGGGGATGCCGGTCAATAGTCGTAGGCATGCTCGAACGTATATCCCGCGGCTTCGAAACGGCCGATGTCCTGAACCAATGACCGAACCGGTACGTCGACGCCGATGCGGCGGGCACCGGGGCGCGACTGGATCGGGACGCTGAATATAGGCAGCCCATCGAAAGCTGCCAGCCGTCCGTCGCCCGGAGGCACCACGATCGTGACCAGGATGCGATGGTTTCCCGCGACCTCGCCGAGCGCGGCGCCGTCATGACGGCCGAGCTCCTTGGCGAAAGCATCGAACTTGGCGTAGCGCTCGGTCTCGACCAGCACGCCCTTCATGCCTTTGGTGTCCGTGACCTCACGGATCACCTTCACGCCCGGCATGACTGCAAGCTCGTCGGCAGGCAGGCCGGTAACGACGCTCTGGATGGTCAGCACGGCCGGATCGTAGCCCGCCGCATAGCCGATGACGGCCGCATAGGCGGCGCGCCCGGCATATTGCAGGCTGAGCGAGACGCGCCGCTCCACGGCGCGGAACGACGGCACGAAGGGCGTCTCGCGCCAGAACTGATCGAGCTTGGCGACGAAGGGATACCGATACCAGGGCGTCTGATACAGGAACGCCGCGTAGTCCTTCAGCAGGGCAAGGTTGAAGGCGTCCTCTGCTGTCTTGACGCCGTCCGTGGTCTCCCAGCTGATCGCCCCGATGCTCTTCTCGTAGGCGCCCTGCAGCGCCATCTCGGCGGTGAAGCTGAAGCCGATGATGTAGTTCGTCAGCTTCTGCTCCGAGGTGGCGGGACCGGAGCCTGCGGCCTGGCGCGTGGCCCGGCACAGGCTGCGCCAGAAGCCGGACACGCTCGACAAATAGTGGAAGTCGGACTCCGAGGCCTGCCCAGTCACCGCAGCGAGGTCGGTATAGGCATGGACGATGTACCATTCGGAAAAGGTCAGGAAGCTGTCACCCTGCGATCGCGCATATGCGGGATCGGTGATGCCGAAGTCGGAGGTCACCACCGGGGTCGGAACGTCGGCCACGCAGACCGTCTCGACGCTGATCACGGTGGTGGCAATGCCGATCGCCGCGGCTGCCAAAACGACGCCGAGAAGATACAGCGCTTTGCGACGCAGGCTCATGCGACGGCAGCCTGTCTACGCCACGGCGACCAGCCGACCGCGATGCCGATCGCGCCGAGCGCGAGATGCGGCAGGCTGGAGAGGACCTTCACCAGCCACGAGGTGTCGCGGATGCCGTCGATGACGATCGAGAGGTCGAGATAGCCCGAGCCGGTGAAGACGCCCATCACGCCGTCGAGGAAATACAGCGAGCCGAACACGCGCAGGAAGAACACCGCGCTGCGGCGGGTCAGCATCGCCGCCAGCGCCCACAGGCCGGAGGCGACATGCAGCGCGTCCTTGTAGATGTCGAGCTGGAACAGGCCGAACACGCGGCCCTGCGCGTCGATGAAGGTCGGGATGTAGTCGGTCGCGGCCGCGAACAGCAGCGCCATGGCGAGCGCCAGCGCGGCGATGCGGTACCGGTCCAATGCGAAGCCGTCTGCTGCTGATAGGCTCATGCGAAATAGGCGTCCCACATCGCGTTGCGGAACAGGAGGTTCGGATCATACCGCCGCTTGGCGGCGACGAAACGCGCGACCGCCGGATAGGCCTTCTCGACCTGGTCGCGGCGGGCGTGCAGACGATAGGGCAGATAGAACGCGCCGCCAATCGCCGTGATGCGGTCGATCAGCGCTTCCGTCGTCCGCAGCATGTCGATCTCGCCTTCGGGCGAGGTCGCCTGTGAGAACGACATGACGGCCGCGATACGGCGCACCGGTGCGATCGAGAGTGCGGGTGTCTTGTCCTCGGCGACGTAGCGCAGGGTGACGTTGAGAAATTCGGCGCGCGCCTTGGGAATGATCTCGCGGCAGGCGGCGAGGAACTCGCCGAACCGCTCCGGCGCGACGAAATATTCGTGCAGGATGTCGGTGCGGTGCATGTCCTTCTGCGCCAGATTGGCGACCGGCTCGGCCATCAGCGAGTTGCGGGTGTAGCGGCTGTCGGAGATGGCGGGGCCGAGCCGGGTCTCCATGAACCAGCGCAGGCCCTTGGCGACCTCCCATCCGGTCTGGGCGCGATAGATCGTGTTGGCGACGCCGGTGAGCTTGCCGGAGCTGACTGCCGCAGGCAGGGTCGCCGGAGCATCGGGGGCGGGGCGGAAGGTGACGAGCAGGGCGTCGTCGAAGAACGCCTTGCGCGACACCGACATCCGGCCATAGGCCATCTTCACATTGGCATCGCCGTCGATGTTGCGTGTGAACTGCTCGGCGAATTTCTCCGGCGCCGTGCGCTCGAAGCGCGGCTCGAGCAGCAGGTTCGGCACCATCTCGACCTCGAGATCGACGACGATGCCGAACAGGCCGTAGCCGCCCATCGCGAGCCCGAACAGCTCGGCATTCTCGCTGCGCGAGCACTGCACCAAGGTGCCGTCGGCGAGCAGCATGCGGATCGATTTCACCGTCGATCCGAACGGGCCATACGGCACCGGCCAGCCATGCGCGTTGACGCAGAACGTGCTGCCGACGCCGAAATCGCTGTTTGACTGCATCACGGCCGGCGAGAAGCCCTTGGGATCGAGCGCGGCGATCACGT
The DNA here is from genome assembly GCA_050641875.1 of Bradyrhizobium oligotrophicum. Classification (GTDB taxonomy): domain Bacteria; phylum Pseudomonadota; class Alphaproteobacteria; order Rhizobiales; family Xanthobacteraceae; genus Bradyrhizobium; species Bradyrhizobium oligotrophicum_B. Next base: position 1,374,840 of record CP192619.1, on the reverse strand, counting down.
CCCACCAGCGGTTGCCGGCGGCGGTCCGATAGGTCTTCGCCGCGGTGTCGAGCTCGATCGCGCCGCCGTCGAGCGTGATCGCCGTGCCGTCGCGCGGCAGGCTCTGGCCGCCCATCGAATGCCGGGCCACGGCCGCGGTCACCGGACGTTTCGCGGCCGCAGCCTCCTTCAGCTCGGCGCGCAGCCGCGCGATCAGGTCATCGGTCGCGGGCTTGCTGATCACCACATGCCTGGTGACCGGCGTCGGGTTGAGCCGGCTGGCGTCGTTGAGGATGGTGCGCAGCTCGGCCCGCGCCCGCGGCATCCGCGCAAGGGCAGCGCCGCGGCCGTACCCGCGGCGCGCAGAAACCGTCGTCTCGACATCATGGCGCGGAGTCTCCTTCCCTCACGGAGTCTACGCCAGCATCGTAAACGTTCGAAAAATTTCCGTGCCGTCAGTCCGCAGCCGGCCGCGCCCGCATGGGCACGAGACGGAAGTCGCGGCCATCCTTCACCCACTCCGCGCGCTCGTCGCGCAGCAAGCTGCGGCGCACCTTGCCGGAATCGTCGCGCAGCATGACGTCGACCAGCTCATAGCTTTCCGGGTGCTTGTAGCGGCTGAGCCGGTCGTCGAGGAACGCGCTCATGCCGTCGACGATGGCCCCGGTGTCCTTGGCCCGGTCGACCTCGATGATCGCATGCACGCGCTGGCCGAGCTCCGGATCGGGCAGGCCGACCACGACGCAGGAGCGGATGTCGGGATGCGCCATCAGCGCCGCCTCGACCTCGGCCGGATAGATGTTGGCGCCGCCGCGCAGGATCATGTCGGCGAGGCGGTCGCCGAGATAGAGGTAGCCGTCGGCATCGAGCCGGCCGATGTCGCCGAGCGACTCCCAGCCGTCGGCGCGCCGCTTCGGCTCGGCGCCGAGATAATGATAGGTGCTGCCGGGACCATCCGCGGGGAGGAAGTAGATCTCGCCGCTCTCGCCCGGCGGCACGTCGTTCCCTTGGGGATCGAGGATGCGCAGTTTGCAGGACTCGTCGATCTTGCCGACCGAGCCCTTGTGCTGCAGCCATTCGGTGCCGGAGATGATGGTGCGGCCCTGGCGCTCGGTACCGCCATAGAGCTCGTAGACGCGCTCGGGCCCGAGCCACTCGATCCATCTTTCCTTGAGCCATGGCGGCATCGGCGCGGCCATGTGGAACACCATCTTGAGGCTCGACACATCGTAGCTGTTGCGGACCGCCTCCGGCAGCGCCCAGATCCGGTGCATCATCGTGGGCACGAAGTTGACCCACTGAATGCGCTGCGCCTGGATCAGCCGCAGCGTCTCCTCGGCGTCGAACTTCACCATCCCGGTCAGGCTGCCACCGGTGAACAGCGCGTAATGCGACACGATGAAGGGCGCGTTGTGATAGAGCGGGCCGGGATTGAGCAGCGATGCGCCCTTGGGAATTCCGAGCGGCGGCTCGGCGGCGGTGTCGGTCACCGCAGGCTGGTGATCGAGGATCACCTTCGGCCGTCCGGTCGAGCCGCCCGAGGTCATCGCCTTCCAATAGCGCGACACCGGCGCGGCGAGCGGCGCGTCGGAAAAGCCCTCGGGGGTGAAGTCTGCCGGCAGCGCGTTCGGCGCATTCCAGTCGGCCTCGCCGCCGACCACCAGCGACGGCTTGAGGATCTCGAGCACCGCGGCCGCCTCGCCGCGCGGCAGCCCGCCACGACAGCGACGTCGGTGTCGCGCCGCATTTCCACACCGCGAAGCTGGTCTCGAACAGCGCATTGCCGTTGGGCAGGCCGATCGCGACGAAGTCGCCTGGCTTCACACCCTTGGCCGCGAAGGCGCGCGCGCGCGCATTGGCGCGGCGTTCGAGCTGTTCCCAAGTGAGCGCATCGGTGCCGTGCCGGAGCGCGATGCTGTCCCTGGGTTTGCGCTCCGCATACCAGCGCGGCACGTCGGCCATCGGAATCAGCATCCATTCCTCCACATCGTCGGCCGCCTCGCACGGGCGCCCGTTCTTGGTCTGCGGCTCGGGCCGCCGACGTCAGTGACGAGTGGTGTTGTGCCTCAACCGAAACGGGTCGTCCATACGCGCGCGCCGGCAGGTTTTGGATGGCAGTTCTGCGAAATGGTGCGGATAAGCGCAGGCAGGACTGAAAGGCTGGACGCGAGGTGGACTGATAATTCCGTCACGCGGATCGTGAGACGATCGAGGTCGCGCCACGGGAACAGGTCATGCATCGCGCCGAACGGCACGGCGATAAGAACCTTTGCGGCCGAGCTTCATTGTCGCTCGCGGGGGCCAACGGACAGGAGCTCCCATGCGCGCCCAACAGATGATCGAAACCCACCCGCACGTCCGCGGACAGGCTGACTACGCGCTCGTCCGCTGCATCGAGGAGTGTTATTCCTGTGCACAAGATCTGCACCTCCTGCGCCGACGCCTGTCTCGGCGAGGACAGCGTCGCCAAGTTGACGCAGTGCATCCGGCTCAACCTCGACTGCGCCGACGTCTGCAATATCACGGGCCGGCTTGCCACGCGGCGCACGGGCTCCGACCACGAGATGATCAGCCGGATGCTCGATGCCTGCGCGGCGGCTTGCCGGCTATGCGCCGAGGAGTGCGAGAAGCACGCCAAGATGCACGCCCATTGCCGGATCTGCGCCGAGTCCTGCCGGCGCTGCATGAAGGCCTGCGAGGAGGCTGGACGCGGCACCGCGCATTGACGGACGCGAGGGCCGCCAGAGCGGTCCGTATCAAGAACAATGGCCGGGCGCGAGGCCCGGCCAGTCCGACCATGGCGACCGGATTGCTCCGGTCCTGAGAACGCCATTGCAGACAACCGATCGATCAGCCGCCGTTCAGCTTCGTGGTCAGGGTCGTGAAGATGCCTTCCAGGGTGAGTCCGAGCTTGTTGAGTATGGTGATGATCGCAAGCGCGATGCCGGCCGCAATCAGGCCGTACTCGATCGCGGTTGCGCCCGATTCATCCTCGTAAAATTTGAGAAGCAATTTCTTCATCAATTCCCTCCGCCGCCCCCAGCGATATGACCGCCAGACGATGTCCGCGAAACTACGGAATGGAACCTAAGGTAGTGTGAACTTGGTCGAGCCAAGTTTCGCAACCTTGCCGTTCATGTCGAAAATTCCAGTTGCAGCATGCTCCACTGCACGCGAACTGAACTATGGCGGCACACCGGCTGCGCGCAGCGCCTCCGCATAGGTTGTGGCGAGCGTGCCAGCCGGAAACGGGATCCGTTCGAGGAACTCGGACACGGTGAGATGCGGTTCGAGGCTCAGAAGCTGCCGCGCGACCTCGCCGGCGCGCGACAGCTCTCCGTTCCCGACCAGGGCCACGATCAGGACGCGGAGCGCGACGGCGAAACGCCGGTTCTGTGCCAGCGCGATCTCGGCCCATTGAATCGCGCCGGCGAGATCGTCCTCCGCGACCGCGCAGATCGCCAGCGCTCCGGCTGCGAACCAGCCCCGCGGATCGCGCGGGTTCAGCCGCCGCGCCCGTTCGATCATCGCGCGTCCCGCAGCCGTGTGTCCGGCCATGATCTCGATCCAGCCGCTCAAGGTCAGCGCCATCGCCGAGTTCGGGTTGATGGCGAGCGAGCGCCTGAACAGCTCGCGTGCCGGGGCAATGTCCTCGGCCATGTTCCAGATCGCGAAGGCCGCCATCCACAGCACCTGCGCGTCACTGGGCGCATGCTCGCACGCCTGCCACGCCCGCGCGACAGCGGCCGTGCGATAGCTCTCGTCCGGCGCGCTCCAGCCCTGGAAGTGGCGCAGCGCCTGGCAATAGGCCCAAGCCGCCATCGCGGGCGCGCAGGCGGGATCGATCGCCAGCGCCTGGTCCAGACACGCGATCGCCGCCGCGAGGCTGTCGGGCGTGAAGGCGTTACGCAGGCTGGCGGCGCGCAGCAGCAGGTCGTAGGCGTCCGGATGCAGCGGCGGCGTGGCGCGGCGCCGCTCGCCTTCCGCCAGCTCGAGCGTCGGCTCGATCGCGGCCACGATGCTTTCGGTGATGCGGTCCTGCAGTGCGAACACGTCGTCCAGCTGACCGTCGAAGCGCTCCGCCCACAGATGCGCGCCGGACGCCGCATCGATCAGCTGCCCGTTGATGCGCAGGCGGGCCCCTGCGCGGCGCACGCTGCCTTCGAGAACGTAGCCGACGCCGAGCTCGCGGCCGACCGCACGGATATCGACGGCCTTGCCCTTGTAGATGAAGGAGGAGTTGCGGGCGATCACGGCGAGGCCGCTGCAGCGGGACAGCGCGGTGATGATGTCCTCGGCCATCCCATCGGCGAAATAGTCCTGCTCGGGATCGCCGCTCATGTTGGTGAACGGCAGCACGGCGATGGCGGGGCCGTCGAACGCGGGCGCGGCCGACACCGCCGCCGGCGTCTGCACCGCTTCCGCCTGCTCGCGGACCGCCCCGACGAAGCGGACGCCCTTGCGCGGGATGGTGCGGATCAGGCGCTGCGCCTCGCCGCTGTCGCCGATCGCGCTCCGCGCCGCGCTGATGCGGCTTGCCAGCGTCGCCTCGGAGACGATGCGGCCGCCCCACACCTCGGCGAGGATGTCGTCGCGGCTGACGACGCGGTCGCGCGTCCTGATCAGGAACGCGAGCAGGTCGAACACCTGCGGTTCCATCGCGACCAAGTCGTCGCCGCGGCGCAGCTCGCGGCGGCCGGGATCGAGCACGAAATCGTCGAAGCAATACACCACATGCACCGCCCTGGCCGCCGGTTTCACCTTCGCGTCACGCGATCAGCAGAATCAAGCCGGCCTCAAGGAAAAATCAATGCCTCCTCCAAGCGCCGCGCGGGCGCAAGGCGCACAACGACCGCACATCGGAACCAGGAGTCTCGCCATGCCGACCGTTCTTCGCCCCAACCGCCGCCGTTTCCTCACCCTTGCCGGAACCGCCGTTGCGGCCTTTCAACTCGGCTCCAGCGCCGGGCAGGCGCAGAGCTTCAAGTCGGCGTCGAAGCTGCCGGCGATCCGGCCGGGGGCGGGGACGTCGCTCGGACCGATCAAGCAGGTCACGGCCGGCGAGATCAGCATCGGCTACGCCGAGACAGGTCCGGCCGACGGCCCCGTCGTCATCCTGCTGCACGGCTGGCCGTACGACATCCACAGCTTCGCCGACGTCGCGCCGGCGCTGGCCGCGTCCGGCCATCGCGTCATCATTCCGCATCTGCGCGGCTATGGCACGACGCGGCTGCTGTCGCCGACCGCGGTGCGCAGCGGCCAGCCGGTCGCCGTCGCCGCCGACATCGTCGCGCTGATGGACGCGCTCGCGATCAGGACCGCGACCCTCGCCGGCTACGACTGGGGCGCGCGCACCGCCAACATCATCGCGGCGCTGTGGCCGGAGCGCTGCAAGGCGATGGTCTCGGTCAGCGGCTATCTGATCGGCAGCCAGCAGGCCGGCCGCATGCCGCTGCCCCCGGCCGCCGAGCTGCAATGGTGGTACCAGTTCTACTTCGCGACCGAGCGCGGCCGCGAGGGCTACGACAAGAACCGGCGCGACTTCGCCAGGCTGATCTGGCAGACGGCCTCGCCGAGATGGGCGTTCGATGACGCCACATTCGCGCGCAGCGCCGCCGCCTTCGACAATCCCGATCACGTCGACATCGTCGTGCACAATTATCGTTGGCGGCTCGGCCTCGCGCAGGGCGAGGCGAAATACGATGCGCTGGAGGCGAAGCTCGCGACTTTTCCTGACATCACTGTGCCCACCATCACGATGGAAGGCGATGCCAACGGCGCGCCGCATCCGGCGCCCGAAGCCTATGCCAGGAAGTTCACCGGCCGCTACGAGCACCGGCTGATCACCGGCGGCATCGGCCACAACTTGCCGCAGGAGGCGCCGCAGGCGTTTGCGCAGGCGGTGCTCGACGTGACGGCGAGCGCGTAGCGCCGACGATCTCAGGCGGGAGCGCGTTGCTTTTCTTGGCGTTGCAGCCACGTCTCCCGCCGCACGATCCATTGCTCGGAGCGGGTCTCGCCATTGTGGTGCGCGACCTCGATGAAGCCGACGAACTCGGCGCCGGTCTTCTGCTTGACCCGCCGTGAAGCGGCATTGGTCGCGACGTTACAGACGGTGAACTGATCGAGGCCGAGCTGACCGAAGGCGAAGTCGTTCACGGCGGCGATCGCCTCGCTCATCAGCCCTCGATTCCAATAGGCCTCGGCGAGCCAGAAGCCGCGATGGCCCTTCACCGATTCCATGCGCGGCCGGAAGTGAATGTTGCCGATGGCTTCGCCATCACTGTCGCGCAGCGCCAGCACCCATTGATACAGCTCCTCGCCGGCGGCGATCCTGTCGAGCTGCAGCCTCACGAAGGTCTCGGCGCCGTCGGGAGGATAGGGCCACGGCACGACGGCTGCGAGGTTACGGATGACGTTCCAGTTGTTGAACCCCCGCTGGATCGCTGGCGCATCGGCGAGGGCCAGCGGCCGCAGGATCAGACGGGCGGTATGCAACGTGGGCGTGAGCATGACGCCATGTTGTCGTTTACCAAGCTCGTCCGCAAGCCGGGTTGCTACGCCGTCCAACTCGCATGTCATTGATAATTCGCATCGGGCGTTGCCATTAAGGTTGCCAGGAACTTTCACGCCCGTGCTGGAGCCCGATACTTCCACAACGCTGCATTGCAGTGCATGAATCGAGCACACGCAGCCTGCACGGATGCAGGGCGCGTACAACCGTCGCAGGAAACTGCGCGGGCTCGGGCTCAGGGTTGCGCCCGAACGTCAACCATTCGTCTGCCGCGAGATCATCACGCGAGATCTCGGGCGGGCGCGATTCGGGGTGTCGTGGATATGAAGCGCAAAGCGGCGGATCGTCAGTTACGTCGTCTGCAGGCGGAGCAGAGCTTCGATCCCCGCACATGGCGCGATCGGCAGCTCGGCCGGGCCGTGCCGTTCTACGGCTCGGAGCTATTCCAGCTCGGCTGCCCGCCGCTGGCGTCGTTCATCGCCGCGTTCCTCGGCTGTCTGATGACCCTGCATCTGAGTGCAACCGGGCTGTCGCCGCTGATTGCCTCGGCGGCGGCGGCTTTGCTGCTGTGCTCCTCGCTGATCCTGACACGGACCGCGGATCTCGGTGCCGAGCACGTTCTTCTCGTCGGCCTATGGCGGCAGCTTCGTCGGCATGACTCCGGTGGTGCTGTTGAACGCAAGCGTCATTCGCGCCGGCCTGCCGCTCGACGCCGCCTTCGTTCTGCTCTCGCTGTTCTGTGGATTGGTGTTCTGTCTGGGCTGTGCGCTCGACATGTGGCTGCGCGGAGGGCTTGCGCGCGGCTATGGCGGACGACTGGGCGCGCTGGCGGCGGTCGCTTCGTTCCTGTTCGTCGGTCTCGCGCCGCTGCTCGGCACCGAGGGCGAGCTGTTTCCGATCGCGCGCCGCGGCGCGCTGGTGGAGCAGGGGCTCGGTGGCATCGCGCTCACCTTCGCGTTGTGCGCGGTCGGCATGCTGGCGACGATGGCCGCCTTGCGCTGGGCGCCCGTGGCAGGGTCGCGGCGCGCGGTGCGCATCTTCGTTGCGGCGACGGTGGCCTTTGCCGGCCTCGTGGTGCTGCAGCTCCTGCCCAGTGACGCCCCTGATCTCGACGCCTATTCGGCCGGTTGCTTCGTCGGCATGTCGTCGTCGCGGCGGCTGCGCAGCCTGCCGCAGGCGATGGTTGCGGCGGTGCTGCTGACGGCTCTGCTGATCCTCACCGGTCCCATCCTGCCGAGCGTCGGCGGCAGCCTCGGATACATCGCCTTCGTCTCGGTCATCTTCGTAGATGCTGCGGTTCGTCTGTTTGTCGAGGCAGGGGAATCGCCGTGGCAGACCGTCCTCGCCTGGACGCGAGGACTCGTCGCCACACTCGCTATTTTCGCGGTGCTGCTCGCCAGCGAGCTGATGTTTCAGCGGCCGGTGGCGGAGCCCAGCGGTCCGTTCGTGAACGCGGACAGAGCCGCCGCGCCGGCGCGGACCACGATGCCCTCACCTGACGAGGATCGGCGCGCCGGCATGGCGCTCGGCGAGCCGGCCTCGGCCGCGGCCACAGCGCCGGATCTGCCGCCTCAGATCCTGGATCCGGCGAGCGCCAATCCGCTCGCCGCGCGGCCGCCGAGTGAGACGGTCCAGGAGTCCGCGTCGCCCGCGTCCGCAGAGCCGGTCCGGCGGATCGGTCGCGACGGTCGGCCAGCGGGCGTCCTGGCTGCGCGGCTGAAGCGCCAGCAGACACGGGTGGTGCCGCACGCGACGGCGCGACCGCGCATCATGGCCCGCCACGAGGTGCAGCCCGCGCCGGAGTGGCGGCCGGACCCGTCGACATTGGCGGGCCCCTGACGGGCCGCAAGCATTTTTGGGGCCTTAACCCGTCTTGGCCACACGCCCGCGCGTGTTTCGCCATGTTTTGACTTCATCGTGCACCCCGCGGTGCTTAGCGGGTGCTGCGAGCCCGTCGGGTTCGTCTCTCCCGCCCGTGCGTCAGGCTGCCAGGCGATGCGGGGTTTCGCCCGGATCTTGGCTGTCGTCCGCGGTCGGGACGAGATGAGGGGCAAGCCGATCCACATGGGGGTGGTTCGCAGATGGAGCAGGCATGTGATGGCTCGGCGTGGCGGACGGGCCTGCCGGTCCCGTTCGAGCCGCGTCCGAAGCAGCGGCGTTTTGGTCTCTCCGTTGCGCTTTTCTTGGCCTTCGCCGGCGCCTTTCTCGGCTGCCTCGCCACGCTGCATCTGAGCGCGCTGGGCCTGTCACCCGCGCTCGCCTCCGCGGCGGTGACGGTCGTGCTGTGCGCGGGTCTGGTCGTCGCGTCTCCCGACAATCTCGAGGCGACCACATTCTCATCCTCCGTCTACGGCGGCAGCTTCAGCGGCATGACGCCGATCGGACAGCTCAGCGAAAGCGTCGCGCATACAGGATTGCCTCAGGAGGCATCGCTCTATCTGCTGTCGATCTTCTGCGGCCTGCTCTTCTGCATCCTGACTGCGATCGAAATCCGACGGCGTGTCGTGTTGTTGCAGGGCTATGGCGGTCGACTGGGAGTGTTGGCTGCAGTCGGATCGTTGCTGTTCGTCACGCTCGGGCCGTGGCTCGCCGGACACGGCGAATCGCTCCGTCTGGCGCATCTGAATCAGTTCGACAGGGAGCTCGGCGGCTCGCTCGCGATTCTTGCCGCCTGTCTCGCCGGGACGTTCCTGACCATCGTCATGCAACGGCTTCCGCAGGTCGCAGAAGCGGGGCGGGCAGCCCGCACCTTCGTCTCGGCCACCATGGCGTTTGCCGGAATGGCGATCGTGCACGCGCTTTGGTCCGACGAACGCTGTCTCGTGGATGCCTATTATGCGGGATGTTTTCTCGGGATGTCTTCGCCGCAGCGGCTGTCCGGGCGGCTGCAGCCGATCGTGGCCGCGCTGGCCCTCACGGTGTTTCTGGTCCAGGCTTCGACGGTTCTGCCTCTGGTCGGCGGCAGCCTCGGTCTGGCAGCGTTCATTGCGGTGGCCGGCGTCGACATGGCTTGGCGGGCCGGTTGCGTGATATCCGTCCCCCAATCCACGAAGGTCGTGCTGGGCCGAAGCGTGGCCGTCGCCTTGACGGCGGCGGGGTTTCTGCTGCCGAGCCATGTTTTTCACGGACTGGCTGACGATAACACCGACGTTGTCCTGCGCGAGGCGACCCTGGCCGTAACTCCTGCTCCTGCGGTCTTGCTTGTCGGGCAGGTCGTGGACGCGGCTCCGCCGGAGGCGGAATCGCCCGCGCCGGTGGCGCCTGCCGCGGAGCTCGATTCGGCGTCCGCCGTCGGCGCGAGAGCTGCGCTCGCTCCAACTGACGTCGTGCCGCTCGCCGTCGTTCCTCTTGAGGTCGACCAGGCCCCGGCCCCGCCGGTGCGTGCCGAACCGCCCCGGACGCGGCGCGCGAGCCGAACCGTTGCAGGTTCTTCGCCGTCGCCTCAGGCCGCTTCGGCCTGGAGCATCATCCGCACCGGCGAGACGGGACGGACCGGAGCGGCCGATGCTCGACCGGTTCGCGCAAAGCCCGCCACCGTCCGTGCCGTTGTCCCAGCATCGGCCACGCCGCGTCCAGCCACCCGCTCCCAGCTTCAGAGCGCGCCGAAGAGGCCGGCGCGGGCGGTTGCGACGGGCTCACCCGAATGAGCCATCCTTTCAGCCGAACTTGCATTCAGCCGAACTTGCGCCGCGCGTCGAGCGCGAGACCGATGCCGACGCTGCCGAGCAGGTCGGTCTCCGCGATGCGCGCCGCCGGAAACAGCGCCAGGATTCCCTCGCGCAGCGCCGGCACCATGCTCGAGCCGCCCGTGAGGAAGATGGTGTTGATGGCAGCGGCCTCGAGGCCGGCATCGTCGAGCAGCTTCGTCACGGTGCCGACGACGCGCTCGACTGAATCGGCGATGGCGCGGTCGAAATCCTTGCGCGTGAAGCGGATGCGCGCCCAGTCATCCTTCTCCGACAGCACCGAGGTCAGCGACTTCGCCGCGGTCAGCGCGATCTTGGCCTGCTCGACGCCGATCGCGAGCGTATGGCCGCGATGCTCCTCCACCACCTTGATGAAGCGGTCGACCAGATCGCGCCGCTCGGCCTCGTAGCGGATCTGGCGCAACTCGCCGATCACGCCCTTCTTGTAGAGCTGGTTGATGCGATGCCACGTCGCAAGCTCGTGATAGTACAGCGTCGGCAGGTTGCGCTTGCCGTCCGCGGTCAGGCTGCCATAGCCGAGATGCGGCATCACGCTTTTCAGGCTCAGCAGCCGGTCGAAATCGGTGCCGCCGATATGGATGCCGCCATTGGCGAGGATGTCGTCCTCGCGATGCGCCTTGCTGCGCCGCTCGGGCGAGACGCGCACGATCGAGAAGTCCGAGGTGCCGCCGCCGATGTCGACGATCAGCACCAGCTCCTCGCTGATGACCTGCTGCTCGTAGTCGAGCGCGGCGGCGATCGGCTCATATTGGAACGCGATGTGCTTGAAACCCTGGTCGCGCGCGATTCCTCCAGCGCACTCTGTGCCTCCGCGTCGGCCGCATCATCCTTGTCGACGAAGCGGACGGGACGGCCGAGCACGACCTGATTGATCTCGCTGCCGAGCCGCGTCTCGATCCGGGTCTTCAGATGCGCGAAGAAGAAGCCGAGAATGCCGGCGAACGGCACCGCCTTCTGTCGGATATAGGTCTTCTCGTGAATGAGCGCGGTGCCGAGGATGCTCTTCAGCGCCCGCATGAAGCGGCCGTCATGACCGGTCAGATAGCGCTCGATCGCGGCGCGCCCGAACTGAAGGCCATGGTCCTCGAAATCGAAGAACATCGCGCTCGGCAAGGTCCGCTGCTCGCCCTCCAGGGGGATGAGCTCTGCGGAGGCGGAATTGCTGAGGCCGACCGTGGTGTTCGAAGTGCCGAAGTCGATGCCACAATGGGCCGCTGCCGCCATGCTCGTCTCGTTTTCCGTCCGGGAGGGCGGTCCGCTTAGCCGTTCGGCGATGCGATGTCATCCGCCAATGTGCGGAGCGGCGCGCATGGCAGTCGTCTGGCGGAGAGATGACTGTGCATCCCTGCCTGTCGAAGGTGCAGCCGGGGGCGTTCACGCCCTCGGCTGTCCGGTGATCATCCCGCAGGCCTGAACGCCGGTCCCTCGAAGCGCAGCCCGGCTGCGCCGCGCTCGACGCGGTCATGCGCCGCGTGGATGAGGCGCGCCTCGCCGGCGTCGGCGCCGCGACTCGTGGCGGCACCGCCAGCACCCGCGCGCACCGGCCGCGGGATAGCCGACCATTCCGCCTCAACAGCCCCTGCGTCGAGCAGCGCGCCCGTGCGTGTGCGTTCTTCAAAGCGATATGGTCGGCCTGCTCACTTGCCAGACGCGCACGGGCCGCCGTTGCGGTCAAGATGGGGGCCTCGACGCCGCGTCCGGCGGCAAGATCGCGCAAGGGTTCGCAGTATCGCTAAACGCTAGCCGTCAGCGCATCGCCGCGCCCTTCATGCAGGACTATGCCCCGCTTCGCCAGATTAGTGATCGTGTGCGAATGGCGACGCCGAATAGATCGGCAAGCACGGCGACGTTAATGGTCTCAGCCATTTGACCATGTAACGTGTGACCAATCTGACGTGCTGAAACGACGATGCTATTACACGAAAGAGGCCGCCAATTGGGGCACTAGCGGATTACTCTCTCTTTCAGTTTCTCGTTCAGCGGCACCCCACGAGGGTGCAGTTTTGTCCTGTGGAATAGCAGGAAGAGCAGCCGGTAATAGTATGGTTTTCGTCGGGTGGATCGCAGCCAGGAATGCAGTACTCTGGTCCACATGAATAAGTGCAAGTGACTTTCGTCCCATCCTTGGCGCGCGCCAACATTCGGCGAACTTTATCGAACTGTTTGGGATTGAAGCGTCGAATCGATATTGCTTTTCCTTCGTCCGTTTTCAGGAAGGATTGATTTGTAAATTCCACCGCCTGACTGGATCGGTTGTCCTGTGCACAAGCCGGAAATGCAAATGAAACTGCTACAAGAGCGAGCAACCCCAACTTTGTCATTGCTCTTATCCTCTCTAGTGAAAGACAGTCGATCTAATTGTAGTGGTGGAATTGATTTGTTGCAACCGATTCGATCGGGGCCGGTCGCTATGGGTCAAAAACCGGGCCATCGCCAATATTCCGTTAAGTGGGTGTGAGGATCGGATCGATCCGGAAGACTCGAGGATCGAGCGATATTTCGCGACTCGCCCCATCCCGCCGCATTTTGCTCGCCTGGTCGGGGCCGTGCCAGAAAGCCCTGATCCCGTCCTCGGAAAGGACACGCGTGCGCGGATGCTCGGCGTCAAGCTTCAGCAGGTTGACGCAAGGGCTGGCGGTCACGTAGTTGCGGCTGGCCTCGACTGCCGAATTGAACAGCCCGGAGTCGGCGCGCCGCATGTGGCGGGCATTAGCAATGGACGGAACGCTGAGCTCGCCTGTCACGATGTCGTTCGACAGCGTTGCTTGGTGACTTCGCTGGCGATCTTCTTGCCGAGCCGGGGACCGAGGAAGCGCCGCAGATGGCTGGCGACGTTCTCCCTGGTTTCGATCCGGGGCCGCATTTCTCCGTCCGGCTTTCGGACTTGCGTCTTCATCCACTCGATCGCTCCTCGAGGGTCTCGTCGCGACGCGCCTTGCGCTGACGGGCGGCCGAATGCCGCAGCCCAGCGAGTCGCGCGCGTGCCCCGGTTGACCGAGATCAACAGGGCTCGCGCTTGCTCCCTTAAGCCCCTACAACTCTGTTGCTCGTTGTAATCAAGAATGGACGTCGTGGTGCCGCAAGATCCAATCGTGCCTCCGTCCGGCTTGCGGCGGCGGCTCGGACTGCCGCTGCTCGTGCTCTATGGCACGGGCGTGACCGTCGGAGCCGGCATCTACGTCCTGATCGGCGCGGTCGCCGGTCATGCGGGCGTCCATTCCTCCTGGGCCTTTGCGCTGGCCGCGTTCGTGATGGCTTTCACCGCCGCCTCCTATGCCGAGCTTGCGACCCGCTATCCCGTGAGTGCCGGCGAGGCCGCCTATGTCCGCGCGGCATTCAAGTCGCGGCTGTTGTCGACGGCGGTCGGCTCGCTGCGGCTCGCCACCGGCATCATTGCGGCGGCCGCGGTGACGCTCGGCGGCGCCGGCTACATCCGGCAACTGATCGATCTGCCGACGCCGCTGATCGCGATGGCAATCGTGATCGCGCTCGGAATGGTCGCGTCCTGGGGCATTCTCGAATCGGTGATGCTTGCTGGCCTGCTGACCTTGGTCGAGACCGGCGGACTGCTGTGGATCGTCGTCTCGGCCGTCCACTCCGGCGTCGCGTTCGGCCCGGCCTTGCTGACGCCGCCGCCGCTCGATCTCGGCGTTCTCTCAGGCATCACGTTCGCCGGCCTGCTCGCGTTCTTCGCCTTCGTCGGCTTCGAGGACCTCGCCAATGTCGTGGAAGAGGCCAAGAGCCCGCAGCGAAACATTCCGTGGGCGATGGCGCTGACGTTGCTGATCACCTCCGCCCTGTATGTGCTGATCGCAGCGATCGCGGTGACCGCCGTGCCGCCGGGCATGCTGTCGGCCTCTCCGGCGCCGCTCAGCCTGGTCTTCAATGCCGTCGCGGGCATCAGTCCCGCCACCTTCACCGCGATCGCGGTCGTGTCCACGCTCAACACCATTCTCGCCCAGATGACGATGACGGCCCGCGTCGTCTATGGCATGGCGGGGCAGGGCGACCTGCCGCGCATCGCCGGCCGGGTCGATCCCCGCACCGGAACGCCGCTGATCGCAACCGGCCTCGTCATGCTGGCGGTCGCAGTTCTCGCGCTGGCCTTCCCGCTGGAGCGGCTGGCGGAAGGGACCTCGCTCGCGACGCTGACGATCTTTGCCATCGTCAACCTGTGCCTGCTCCGCATTCGCATCCGGCGCATCGGATCGGAGGCCGCCCATGTGCGGGTGCCGCTATGGGTCCCTGCACTCGGTTTCGTCACGTGTATGCTGATGATCGTCAGCGCGTTCGTCGCGCCTTGAGCGGACCGATGGCGACCCTCGTGCCGATGGATTGCGTGTCCCGATGTCCCCCGGCGCCGACCTGGCGGCGTGATGCAGGACCATGTCGATGCCGGATGTCATGAGCCTCAGTCCTGAGATCATCGCGATCGTCGTTGCGCTCGGCATCGGACTGCTGATCGGCCTCGAGCGCGAGCGCCGCAAGGGCGAAGGGCCCGGACGCTCGCCCGCGGGCTTGCGGACCTTTGCCGTGGCGTCGCTTGCCGGCGCGATCGGCATGCTGATCGGCGGCAAGCTGCTGCTGGCCGTCGTCACCGCCGGGTTCATGGTTCTGACGGCGATCGCCTATGGGCGTTCGCGCAGCGACGATCCGGGACTGACCTCGGAGGCGGCGCTGATCCTGACCGTCCTGCTCGGCGGCCTCGCCACCGAGCAGCCCGTTCTGGCGGCGGGCGTCGCCGTCGTGCTGGCGGTGTTGCTGGCGGCCCGGCCGGTGCTGCACGACTTCGTCCGCTCGGTGCTCAGCGAGAGCGAGCTCAAGGACGGCCTGATCTTTGCCGCGGCCACGCTGGTCGTGCTGCCTCTGCTTCCCGATCAGCCGATCGGTCCGTTCGGCGCGCTCAACCTGCGCAGCATCTGGACGCTCGTCGTCATGATGATGGCGATCGGTGCCGCCGGTCATGTCTCGATGCGTCTGCTCGGCGCACGCGGCGGGCTCGCCGTGTCCGGCTTCGCCTCGGGCTTCGTCTCCAGTACGGCCACGATCGGCGCGATGGGCGCGCGGGCGCGCAAGGCGCCGGAGCTCGGCGGCGCCGCGGCCGCGGGGGCGGCATTGTCGACGGTGGCGACCATCGCGCAGCTCGCCGCGGTGCTGGCCGTCACCAGCCTGCCGGCGCTGCAGGCGCTGCTGGTTCCGCTGCTCTGTGCCGGCGCGGCGGCGGCGATCTACGGCGCGATCTTCACGATCGTCGGGTTGCGGCAGAGCGGCTCCGCCGACCTGCCGCTCGGACGCGCCTTCAGCCTGCCGGGCGCGCTGTTGCTGGCGCTGACGATCTCCGCGGTGCTGGTGCTCTCGGCCGCGCTGCGCGAGGCGTTCGGGGAAGCCGGCCTGGTCGCGAGCGCCGCCGTCGCCGGTCTCGTCGATACCCATGCGCCGGCGGCGGCCGCGGCTGCGCTTGCCGCGTCGGGCAAGATCGGCGCCGCCGATGCCGTGGCTCCGGTGCTCGCGGCGCTGTCGGCGAACACGATCAGCAAGATCGTGGTGGCGTGGACCAGCGGCGGGTCGTCTTTCGCCCTGCGGCTCGTTCCCGGCCTCGTCCTGGTCATCGCCGCCGCCTGGGCCGGCGCCTTCGGACCGAGCCTTGCTCATGGTCTTGCCGATGTGCTGGTCCATCCGTGAGCGCGACGTCCACGCAGCACCTACGCGCTGCGCGGCGAGGCGCTCAAGCGCGGCAGCAGTCCCGCTGCGATGCTGGACGAGCCACGCGATCGCGTCGTCCTCCTTCATCGGCTTGCCATACAGCCAGCCCTGTCCGTAGGAGCAGCCGAGCATGCGAAGGCACTCGGCATCCGCCTCGCTCTCGACGCCCTCGGCGATCATGCGGTGGCCGAGCGGCAGCGCCACCGCGGTGATCGCGGCGACGAGCTGCTGATCCCGTCGGTTGCTGGCGATGCCGTGGATGAAGGAGCGGTCGATCTTGATGGTGTCGATCTCGACCGCCATCAGGTTGGCGATCGAGGAATGGCCGACGCCGAAATCGTCGATCGCAAGACCAAAGCCGTATTGGTCGATCAGCTTCAATTCGTCGGCGCAGCGCCTGGGATCGAACATCGCCTCTTCGGTCACCTCGATCTCGATCCGGTGCGGATCGACGCCGTAGCGCTCGGAGACGGTCTTCAGGGTCTGTGCCGGCGAGTGAAGCGGGAATTCGCGCGGCGAGACGTTGATCGACACCCGGATGCCGTGCGCCTTCTTGCGGTCGAGCGCGCGCAGGAACGCGCAGACGCGCTCGCCCACGAACTCCGTGAGCTGGCCGGACAGCCGCAATCGGATCGCCGCGGACACGATGTCCGGCGGCGGGATCAGTCCGGCGCTCGGGTGCTTCCAGCGCAGCAGCGCCTCGAAGCCGATGACCTCCTGGGTCGCCATCGCCACCTGGGGCTGGAATTCGACGTGGAGCTCGCGGCGGGCCAGCGCGAGGGGCAGTTCGGCGTCGAGCCGGCGCTGCAGCGTCAGCTCGGACTGCATCTTGGCATCGAACACGCGCATGCAGGCGCGGCCGTCGTCCTTGGCGCGGTAGAGCGCGACGTCGGCGCGGGCGGAAAGCTCTTCCAGATCGATCGGGCCTTCCGCATGCGTCGCGATGCCGATCGAGCAGCTGACGGGCAGCAACTGGCCCGTGATCGCGAGCGGCTGCGCGAGGGCGGCCATCAGCCATTCGGCGAGCGCGACGGATCGGCTTGCCACATCGTCGCCCTGCATGACGACCACGAACTCGTCGCCGCCCAGGCGGACCGGCAGATCGTCGCCACGGCAGGCGGATTGGAGCAGCGCGGCGATGGCCTGAATGACCCGGTCGCCGGCATCGTGGCCACGCGCGTCGTTGATCGTCTTGAAGTTATCGACGTCGATCAGGAGGAATGCGACCCCGCGTCCGGAACGGCAGGCCGCGGCGGCCACGCTGCGGAAGTGACTGCGATTGGCGAGTCCGGTGAGCGAGTCCATGCGAACCAGACGCTCCAAAGCGTGGTTGGCCTCGGCCACAGACTCCGCCAGCACGGTCGCCTCGATGGCGGTATTCTGGCTCGCGATGAAGTTGCGCTCGCCGAGCCGCGCTGCGCGGAACAGCATGAAGGTCAGGAACGCGACGTCGACTGCGACGATGTAGTCGACGTCGCTGCCCGAGATCAGCATCCGCAGCACGGTCGCGCCCATCAGCGGCGCGCCGAACGCGATCGCCATCGGCGAATAAGCGAGACTTCTGGATGATGGCGCCGGTGGTGGTGCCGGCCATGATGAAGACGACGTCGTTGACGTTGTGCGCGCGGGAGAACGACGGCAGTGCGAGCGGAACGATCGCCCACAGCACGCCGCTGGCGAAAGCCATGATGGTGAGATTGCGCAGCACGCGCTGTGGATCGCGCTCGATCCGTCCGGACGATTTCAGGTACGACACCCATCCGGCGCGGAACGCGGCAAAAACGATGGCGGCGCCCAGCCACCAGAAGATGAGCGTGCCGCCCTCCCTGAGATACAGCAGCAGCGCCAGCGAGGTTGCGATCGCCACGTTGGCAAACAGGGTCAGGGAAATGTTCTGCAGCGAGCTCGCCGCCTGGGCTTTCGCGAGCGCCGCCGCTTTGCACTCGGTGATTGCGGTCTGCATGCGCGGAACGGACGGCCCTGCTGGATCGGTGACGGAAGCGGGCAGCCATGGCGGCGCCCAACGCGGCAACGCAGGAGCATGCTGAACAGGGACCTAAGGTGGAGTTAATCCAGTCCGATATATCGCCGGACGGCCGGGCCATTCGGCGAGCGGATCGGGCGGCCAGGCACTCAGGGATGTCCGGCGCCGGTCGGAGGTCAGAACAGCGCCAGAAAATCCCCGACGAGATAGAGAATGGCGAGGAGAACGAGCACGCCCATCATGATGAAGGACAGCTCCGCGGCGATCGCAAGGCCGCCGAGAGGGTCGTGGCCATCACGGCGATCCGGCGCTGCTCGCGGAGCAACTGTGCCACGACCCGAGAGCGATGGCGAGCAGCCCGAGCAGGACCGACCCGACCGAGAAGCCGTGTTGCAGCCGGTCCGGCCACGCGACCTTTCGCGGCGGCGGCTGATAGTCGACACCCTTGATCCGGGCGATCACGCGATCCTTGATACGATGTCCGACGTCGACGACCACCTGCTCGATCGGCGGCGGCGGATAGATCGCGGGCAGCAGCCAATGCGGCAGCGTCGCCACCGCCAGGGCGGACCAGCCCGATGATGATGCCGATCACCCCCAGCCGGCACGGCCGTGCGAGCGCTTCCGCCATTTCACTGAGGGCCAACGATTGCAACCAAGGATCGATCCGCTACGGATCGAGCTCGGTATCCCAATAGAGATAGTCGAGCCAGCTGTCGTGCAGATAGTTCGGCGGAAACAGCCGGCCGTTGCGATGGAGCTGGTGGACGGTCGGCGCGTAGGGCGCCTGCTTGGGGAACATCTTGGCCTGCTGCGGCGTCAGATTGCCCTTCTTCAGATTGCAGGGCGAGCAGGCGGCGACGACGTTCTCCCAGGTGGTCTGGCCACCCTTGCTGCGGGGAATGACGTGGTCGAAGGTGAGGTCGTCGCCGGAGTGGCAGTACTGGCAGACGAAGCGGTCGCGGAGGAAGACGTTGAAGCGGGTGAAGGCCGGATGCGTCGACGGCTTCACGAAGGATTTCAGCGAAACCACACTGGGCAGCTGGATCTCGAAGGATGGACTTCGGATCGCTCTGTCGTAGTACTCGACAATGTTGACGCGATCGAGGAACACCGCCTTGATCGCGTCTTGCCACGACCAGAGAGACAGCGGGTAGTAACTCAGCGGCCGGAAGTCCGCGTTCAGCACCAACACCGGCCAACCGCCTTGCGAGACATGTGCGTTCAAGTAACGCTCCTGGCCTCCATAACGGCTGCGAAGCAGCATGCCCTGACATACTACATGCAGCGTGACGGGATTGTGAAGCCCCAAGAATGGCTTGACATGGCTTCTCCCGCCTTTCGAGCTTCCGTCCAAAGCGCGTCAGAACCGTGGCAGCGCGCCCGATCGCCGCACTGCAAATCAGTTGCATGTCTTCCAGCGCGACGGGGGCCAGCAGGACGACCAAGGTCAGCCCGGGACCCGCTCCAGCTTCTGCAGGCAGCGGTGGATCCTGACCTCGTCCGGCATCGGCCGGTCCGGGAAGCTCGTGCTCCAATTGGTGACGCCGACCTCGCCGACATAGATGTCGCCGCGGCTGTCGATGGCGAGGCCGTGCGGGGCCAGGAAGCGGCCGGTTTCCAGGCCCGGACCGTGCTCGCCGCCGAGCCTGGCCATACGCCGGCCGGCGGAGTCGGTGATGGTCAGGCGCGGGCCGAGGTTGGGAACGTTGAGGTTGACCGGCATGCCGGGGCCGAGCTCGCCGATGATGAAGGTCTTGCGCCGCGCGCCGCAGGCGCACAGCGCGCAGGGCCGGTGCAGATTGTTCCACTGCGTCTCGTAGCGGCCGTCGCCGTCGAAGATCTGGATGCGGTGGTTCTCGCGATCGGCGACGTAGACAAAGCCGTCGGCATCGGTCGCGATGTTGTGAACGATGTTGAACTGGCCCGGATCGGAGCCGGGCTCGCCCCAACTCCGCAACAGCTTGCCGTCGGGCGTGTATTTGTGGACCCGCGCGTTGCCGTAGCCGTCGGAGACATAGATCTCGCCGGACGGCGACAGCGCGGTGTGAGTGCAGCGGTTGAAGGGTTCGCCGCTCATGAACGGCGACGGCCGCTCCGGCAGGCCGATGGTCAGCAGCACCTTGCCGTCGGGGGTGCACTTGCGCACGGTGTGGTCGCCGTCGTCGGTGCAGTAGAGATTGTCGTCCGCATCGATCGACAGGCCATGGGCCCGGCTGAACAGGCCCTCGCCAAAGCTCCTGATGAAATTGCCGTCCCGGTCGAACACGATCATCGGATGGGCGCCGCGATTGAAGGCGTAGACGCGGTCCTTGCTGTCGACGGCAACCGAGGCGACGTCGGTCAGCGCCCAGCCGTCTGGCAGCTTGGCCCAGTCCTTGACGACGCGATAGGTGAAATTGCCCGTTCCGAGAATGGACATCGCCTCGTCTCCCTGCCTCTGCGCAACCTCAGTCCCGGCAACGCTACACGGGTTTGCTCGCGGATGAAAACCTGCCTACGTCGCCATCGTCAGCATGTGGCCCTCATGCGGCGGAATATGACCGTGCAGGGTGTCGAGATAGACGCGCTGTACGGCCTCCGGTCCGCGTCCTTCCGTGATCGTGAGCCAGCCGTCGAGCCGCGGGGCGAAGTCCCGCCACGCCGCGCCGAGCCGCGCCTCGATGCCGCCCGGTCCCCATTCCTTGGCGCGCTTCCTGATCTGGTCAGGCGCGAAGAACCAGGTGGGCCGGGCGCCGGGAAGCATCTCGACATCATCGCTGCCGTCCTGATGCGTCAGGCCGATGCGCCCGGAGTAGACGAGGCTGTCGCCGTAGTGTCGATGCAGCGCGGCGCGCAGACGGGCATTGCCGGCCATGTCGACGAAGGCCGCGCTCGTCTCCGCGTCGAGCATGTCGAGCGCATCATAGGTCACGACCTCGTCATAGCAGCCGAGCGAGCGGACGAAGGCTGCATTCGATGGCGAGGTCAGCCCGATCACGCGGATGCCCTTGCGCTGCGTATGCAGGAGGTGGGCGAGACCGAACGCGGTCTTGCTCGAGGCCGAGGACAGGATGACGGTCGTGGCGCCGAAATGGGCCTGTTCGGCAAGGAAGTCGTCGACCAGGAACGAGAGCATGAACAGTGGCCGCAGCAGGGCCTGATGATCGCCGTGCCGTCCGGCAAAGGCGGGATCGTCGCCCACCCGCGCATAGGCGTTGTAGACCGGGGCGACGCCCTGGCGGTGTGCGGCTGCGTCGCGCAGGCCGCGCTTGCTCACATCGGCAGCCTCGATCACGAGATGCGTCGCCATCGGGAAGTAGCCGAACAGGCGCTCGCCTTCCTCGACGGCGGGATGGCGGGAGGCGATCACATCGCCGAAGCCCCACACGGGAATGATGCCGAAGCCGTCGGGCGCGGGAAACAGCTGCCAATACTTCAGCGGCTCGCCGAGCAGCGCGTAGGTGATGTTGTTGGCGGTGAAGGCGAAGCGATCGACCCTCACCAGCAGTGCCTCGGCGGGAAGCGTGTCGCCATCGGGAAGCTCGGTGACGATCGTCTTGCACTGCTGCAGGTCGCTGCGTGCGACGATGAAATCGGACGATTGCATGATGAAGACCCCGGCCGTGCGATGATGTGCGTCGTGGTGCGATCCTGGCCGACATCGATGACCGTTTTGCAACCCCAACTTTGTTTGAAACGGCGTTCGCCGAAGTTGTTAGTTGGCCGGCGTGATGACGCCCTCGCGCTTCTTGAGCACGCGATAGTAGCTCCACCACAGATGCGCCGCGGCGCCGCGCAGCGGCCGCCAGCTTTCCGCGAGCGGCATCATCTGCTTCGGCGTCGGACGCGTCGCAAGCCCGAGCCCGACTTTCACGGCCTCCTGCACGGCGAGGTCGCCGGCGGGCCAGGCATCGCCATGGCCGAGGCAGAACAGCAGATAGACGTCGGCCGTCCACGGCCCGATGCCGGGCAGGGCGGTCAGCGTGGCGTGCGCGGCGTCGGCATCCTCATTGGCGAGCACGTCGAGGTTCAGCCGCCCCGCGTCGAGCTCGCGCGCGATGTGCTTCAGGGTCTTGATCTTGGCGGCAGAGAGGCCGAGCCGGCCCAGCCGGTCCGCGCGGGCGCGGCGGATGGCGTCGGCATCGAACGGATCGAATGCCGCCTGCAGCCGGCCCCAGATCGCGGCCGCGCTCGCGGTCGAGAGCTGCTGGCCGCAGACGATGTGGGCGATCCCGGCAAAGCCCGGCTCGCGCCTCCGGAGCGCCGGCATGCCGGTGGCCTTGAAGACCGGTACGAGCCGCGCGTCCTGCTTCACCAGGTCGCGGACTGCGTCCTCGAGAATGTCCTGGCTGTCGAGATGGAGGGTCATGGCGTCGCCGGGTGGACGGCACGGAGGCCGAGGGCTAAGGCAGCATCAGTCACGGCTGGAACTCTCATGAGCTTGCGTAGCATCCCCTCCGACATGGTCCGCGACAAGGTCGCCGGCGTCGACTCCCTGCTGGATCGCGTCGTCGCCGAGCACGGCGTGTTTGTGCCGCTCGCGGTCGAGAGCGGCAGCCGCGCCTGGGGCTTTGCCTCGCCCGACAGCGACTATGATTGCCGGTTCGTCTATGTGCGGCGCGCCGCCGATCATATCACGCCATGGCCGGTGCGCGACGTCATCGAGTTTCCGCTTCAAGATGACTACGACGCCAATGGCTGGGATCTCGCCAAGGCGCTGCAACTGCTGCTGAAAGGCAATACCGTCATCATCGAATGGCTGCGGTCTCCCGTCGTGTATCGCGGGCTGGCCTGGTTTCGCGACGATTTCCTCGCTTTCGCCAGGAGCGTGGTGAGTCGCGACGCAATGGCGCGGCACTATCTGCTTCTCGGCGAGCGGCAGCGGCGTGTGTATTTTGGGGACGGCACGGACGTTCCGCAGAAGAGGATCTTCTATGCGCTGTGGCCGGCCGCGACGCTGCGCTGGCTGCGGCTGCATCCGACTGAAGCGGAGGCGCCGATGGATTTCCCGACCTTGGTGGCGGAGTGCGATCCGCCGGCGGAGTTGAAGGCGGACGTGGCAGAGCTGATGCGGCGGAAGGCTTTGACCCGCGAGCTCGGCACCGCGCCGCTGCCGGCCGTGGTGGCCGCGTTCGTCGACGCCGAGTTCGAGCTCGCCCGTTCGGCCTTCGGGGATGGTCGCGGCACAACGGTCGATATGACCCGGCAGGCGAAGCAATTCTATCGGACCGTGGTTGAACGTCTGGAACGTGAAGCGCGGGGCGTGGAGCGGGGATCAGTGCCCTCGAACTCTTCATGATGCCACCCGTTTTCCGATTTGCCCCCAGCCCCAACGGCTATCTCCATCTCGGCCACGCCTATTCGGCGCTGCTGAATTTTCAGCGCGCGCAGCAGAGCGGCGGCCGCTTGCTGCTGCGCATCGAGGACATCGACCCGACCCGCTGCCGCCCCGAGTTCGAGCAGGCGATCTATGAGGACCTCGCCTGGCTCGGCATCGCCTGGGAGCAGCCGGTGCGGCGACAATCGGAGCACCTTGCCGAGTACCGCGCTGCGCTGGAGCGGCTGCAGGGCATGGGGCTGGTCTATCCGAGCTTCGAGAGCCGGGCCGAGATTGCGCGGCTGGTGGCGCAGCGGGATGCGGATGGCGCCTGGCCGCGCGATCCGGATGGCGCGCCGCTCTATCCGGGGACGGCGACCTCGCTCTCCGAGGCGCAGCGTGCGGCACTGATGGCCAGCGGCGCGCCCCATGCCTTGCGGCTCGACATGGCGGAGGCGGTCGCGCGCGCGGGGCGGCCGGCCTGGCACGAGCATGGCGCCGGGCCTTCGGGCGAGAGCGGCAGGGTCGAAGCTAGGCCGGAGGCCTGGGGGGATGTGGTTCTGGCGCGCAAGGAGACGCCGACCAGCTATCACCTCTCCGTCGTGCTCGACGACGCCCTGCAGGGCGTGACCGAGGTGGTGCGCGGCCAGGACCTGTTTCATGCCACCAGCGTTCACCGGCTGCTGCAGGACCTGCTCGGCCTGCCGGCCCCGGCCTATCGGCATCACCAACTGATTCGCGACGCGCAGGGCCACAAGCTGTCCAAGTCCACGCAAGCGACGGGATTGCGCGCCTTGCGCGCAGAAGGCGTCTCGGCGACGGAAATCCGACACAGGATCGGCATGGTCTAGCCGCGTCCTGCCGCAAGCCCCGATGTCTCCCCACGTTTCCGGCGGGGACAACCTCCGGGGCATCGTGACACCCGGAAACGACCGTGCCATGCTGCTCAATGGCGCGGGTAATCGGGAGCTTCAATCGAAAGCGGCACGACGAGACATGACAGTAGAAGTGCCCCTTCGTTTTTCGGAGTTCATGTCACAGGGGCCATGATGAAGCGCGTTCGGAACATGAGTACGGGGCGCCGGGCCCGACCGGCCAAGCCGGCTGCGCCCAGGCCCGCCGGCGCGTCCAGGTCGCCCGCTGGACCGAGGCCCTCAGGGACGGCGTCCGCAAAGGTCTCGTCGTCCAAGGTGCGAAAGCTGCAGACGCCAGCCGCGAAGACGCCGCCGGCCAAGGAGCGCGCAAAGGCGCGACCGCTCAAGAAGCATGTTCCTCAGGTCACGGCGATGGCGGGGGACGGCGAAGCGCGGCCAAAGCAGGAGTCAGGAAGCCTGAAGCCGCGAAGTCCGTGTCCAGGGCTGGCGCTGGATTACCCGGGGCCGGCGTCGTCGAAGCCGCGCTGGCGGTGTTCGCCCATGAGGTGCGCACGCCGCTGACAGGCATTCTCGCCATCAGTGACCTGCTTGCCACCTCCGAGCTCGGCGAGCGCGAGCGGCGCTGGGTCGATACGATCAAGGCCGGCGCGGAGCATCTGTCGAGCCTCGCCACCCTGTTCGTCGATGCCGCCAAGGACGAGACCACCGGCGCGCTGCTGCGTGAGGATCTGTTCGATCTGCGCGTGCTGGCACGGGCCGCCGGAGACTCGCTGTCGGGCCGCGCCGCAGCCAAGGGGCTGGATGTCAAGGTCCACGTCTCCGACGACTTGCCGGGACTGGTGATCGGCGATCCCGCGCGGCTGCGCGCCGCGCTGGAGAACCTGATCGACAATGCGGTGAAGTTCACCGAGCAGGGGGGCGTGGCGCTGGAGGTCGTTCCCGCACGTCGCGGCGGTCGCGGCAAGCCGAGCACGGGCGCAGGCCGAGGCGCGAGCAGGGGCCGCGCCGCGGTCGCTTTCCACGTCTCGGATTCGGGCATCGGCCTGACCCTGACGGAGATCAAGCGGCTGTTCCGCCCGTTCAGCCAAGCCAATGTCTCGATCGCCTCGCGCTTCGGCGGTGCCGGACTCGGGCTGTCCTCGGTCCGGCAGCTGGCGCGCGCCATGGGGGGCGACGTCGCAGTGGCGCCGCATGAAGGCGGCGGCACGACCTTCACGCTGACGGTGACGCTGACCGTTGCGGCCGCGCCGCACGCCACCGCCGGCGGATCGGAAGATGGTCTCGCCCTCGCGCCGACGCGGCCCCTGCGCATCCTCGGGGTCGAGGACAATCCGTTCGGCCGCGTGGTGCTCAACACCATCCTCAACGAGCTCGGCCACCAGGCCGAATTCATCGGCCGCGGCGAGGCGGCGCCGGAGCGCATCGCGTCCGGTAATTACGATGCGGTGCTGATGGACATGGTGCTGCCCGGCATCAACGGCGTCGAGGCGATTGCTCGCATTCGCAAGCTGGACGCGCCCCACGGGACCATCCCGATCATCGGCGTGTCCGGACGCGGCGAGGACGAGGCGGCCTCGCGCGCTGCCGGCGCTGACGCCTTCCTGCTCAAGCCCGTTTCGCCGCGGGCTCTAGCGACTGCGCTTCTTGGAGCGACACGCCGCGCGGCAGCCGCGACTTGATGATCGAGGCGTTCAATTCGCCGCCATACACGAAGATCGCGGCGATGAAATACAGGAACACCAGCGCGATGATCACCGACGCGAGCCCTGCATACATCGTGACGTAGTTGTTGGCGAAGCGCGCCAGGTACTGGCCGAACACGATGCCCGACACCAGCGAGGCGACGAAGGTGAAGACGATGCCGGGCATGATCTGCATGAAGCTGCGCCGGCCCGCCGGCAGCCAGGCGTGCAGGATGAACAGCGCGACGATCAGGGCGCTGATGGTGATGCCGTAGCGCGACAGGTTGACGAAGCGTTCGTTGGCCTCGACCGCCAGCGGCAGATAGCGCCGGGCGGTGGCCAGCATCAGCGGGCCGAGCACGATCAGGAACGACATCGCCAGCGCCGTGATCGCCGCGACCAGGGTGTAGCCGATCGATTCCAGCCGCAACCAGTACCAGCGGCGCTGCTCGATCACGCCATAGGCGCGGTTGAGCGCGACCCGCAGCGCCTCGACGCCGTTCGAGGCGAAATAGACCGCGAGCACGGCGCCGATGGTCAGCGCATCGGTCCGGGTGGTGGTCAGCACGTCGTGGATCTCGCCGGTCAGCGCATCCGCGACCTGCGCCGGCCAGGTCTCGAGCATCAAGGTGGCGGCCTGGTCGGCGAGATCCTTGGAGCCGAGAAAGCCGGCGAGCGAGGTCAGGACGATCAGGAACGGAAACAGCGCCATCAGGGTCGACAGCGCGATATGGCTGGCGATCGCCCAGCCGTCGTCGGCGAGGAAGGTGTAGAACGCGTCCATGACGACGTGGAAGATGTAGCGAAGCGCCTTCACCTGTCCCTGCACTCCGCGAAAGAACCTAGTTTGTACAATCCGATATTACGGGTCCAAAAGCCAGAAGTTGCAGCGCCAGCTGCGCGGATCCGCCATGGCGCTCTAGCGTTTGCGGTGTTATCTAGCCCCGATGGCTTCACTTCTCGGTAAATTCATCCTTCCCATCGCCGTCGGCGCGGTTGCCCTGGTGCTGTTTCTGGGCCTCGTCAACATGACGCGCGGCGGCTCGCCCAACCTGTCGCAGAAGCTGATGCGCTGGCGGGTGATCCTGCAATTCGTCGCGATCGTCATTGCCATGGCGGCGATCTGGGCGATGGGGCGCTGAGACCGAGACGCCGAGGTGTCGAGTAACGGACGTTGAGAACGCAGCATGGTGGTCCTGAATCGCATCTACACACGGACCGGTGACGACGGCACGACCGCGCTCGGCAATGGCGAGCGGCGTCCCAAGTACGATCTGCGCGTCTCCGCCTATGGAACCGTGGACGAGACCAACGCCGCGATCGGCGTGGTCCGGCTGCATCTGGCCGATGCGCCCGAGATCGATGCGATGCTCGGCCTGATCCAGAACGATCTGTTCGACCTCGGCGCCGATCTCGCCGTGCCGCAGCGCGAGGGCAAGGCGGAGCGCCTGCGCGTCGTCGCCAGTCAGGTCGACCGCCTCGAGCGCGACATCGATACGTTGAACGAACGGCTCTCGCCGCTGACCTCGTTCGTGCTGCCTGGGGAACTCCGGCTGCGGCGTATCTGCACGTGGCGCGCACCATTTGCCGCAGGGCGGAACGGATCATGACGGAACTCGCCGGCAAGCCGGACGAGCCGGTCAGCGAGGCCGCCATTCGCTATATGAACCGGTTGTCGGATTTCCTGTTCGTCGCCAGCCGGGCCGCGAACCGGAACGGCGCCGGCGACGTATTGTGGGTGCCGGGGCAAAACCGTTAACCCGCAAAACCGTTAACCCGTGGGCGTGCGGGCCTGCAGTTTTTCCCCTCGCGCGTTGACCGGGGGGTACGGGGGCTTTAGGTTCCGCGCCCGAAAGGTCAACCCCGGACAATTTAGAGCGAAAGAGGATCGATGAAGGTTCTGGTGCCGGTCAAGCGGGTGGTCGACTACAACGTCAAGGTCCGCGTCAAGAGCGACGGATCGGGCGTTGAGCTCGCCAACGTCAAGATGTCGATGAATCCGTTCGACGAGATCGCCGTCGAGGAAGCGCTGCGGCTGAAGGAAGCCGGCAAGGCGACCGAGGTCGTGGTGGTCTCGATCGGACCTGCGCAGGCCTCCGAGACGATCCGCACCGCGCTCGCGATGGGCGCCGACCGCGGCATCCTGGTCAAGGCAGAGGGCAACGTGGAACCGCTGGCGGTCGCGAAGATCCTCAAGGCCGTGGCGCAGGACGAGCAGCCGGGCCTGATCATCCTCGGCAAGCAGGCGATCGACGACGATAGCAACCAGACCGGCCAGATGCTGGCCGCGCTGCTCGGCTGGGCGCAGGCGACCTTCGCCTCCAAGCTCGAGGTCGAAGGCTCCGATTTCAAGGTCACCCGCGAGGTCGATGGCGGCCTGCAGACCGTGAAGCTCAAGGGCCCGGCGATCGTCACCACCGATCTCCGCCTCAACGAGCCACGCTACGCGTCGCTGCCGAACATCATGAAGGCGAAGAAGAAGCCGATCGCGGAGAAGACAGCGGCCGACACCGGCGTCGATCTCACGCCGCGGCTCGAAGTGCTCAAGACCGCCGAGCCGGCCGGCCGCAAGGCCGGCGTCAAGGTCAAGGACGTCGCCGAGCTCGTCAACAAACTCAAGACCGAGGCGGGGGTGCTCTGATGGCCACGCTGCTGATTGCCGAACACGACAATGCGTCCATCAAGGACGCGACCAACAAGGCGCTGACGGCGGCTACAGCCCTCGGCGCCGATGTCGACGTGCTGGTCGCGGGCCAGGGCGCCAAGGGTGCGGCTGACGCCGCCGCCAAGCTCGCCGGCGTCAAGAAGGTGCTGCTCGCCGACGATGCGGCCTATGCGCATGATCTCGCCGAGCCGCTCGCCGACCTCGTCGTCAAGCTCGCCGCCAACTACGACGCGATCGTCGCGCCGGCGACCTCGCGGTTCAAGAACGTGATGCCGCGCATCGCCGCCTTGCTCGACGTGATGCAGGTCTCGGAGATCATCAAGGTCGTGGCGCCCGACACGTTCGAGCGGCCGATCTATGCCGGCAACGCGATCCAGACCGTGAAGTCGAAGGACGCCAAGAAGGTCATCACCGTGCGCACCTCGACCTTTGCCGCGGCGGGCGAGGGCGGCAGCGCGCCGGTCGAGACCGTGGCGGCCGCCGGTGATCCGGCGCTGTCGAGCTTCGTCGGCGAGGAGGTCGCCAAGAGCGACCGTCCCGAGCTGACCTCGGCCAAGATCATCGTCTCCGGCGGCCGCGCGATGCAGAGCCGCGAGAACTTCGCCAAGTACATCGAGCCGCTCGCCGACAAGCTCGGCGCCGGCGTCGGCGCCTCGCGTGCCGCGGTCGATGCCGGCTACGCGCCGAACGACTGGCAGGTCGGACAGACCGGCAAGGTGGTGGCGCCGGAGCTGTATGTGGCGGTCGGCATTTCAGGCGCCATTCAGCATCTGGCTGGCATGAAGGACTCCAAGGTGATCGTCGCGATCAACAAGGACGAGGACGCGCCGATCTTCCAGGTGGCCGATTACGGCCTGGTGGCGGATCTCTACCAGGCGGTTCCCGAGCTGACCGACGCGCTCGCCAAGCTCGGCAAGTAACGCGCAAGACACCGGCCGCATGGGACCGCGGCGGCCGGTGTTCTCACTTCCAAGGGCATGGACGGGCGCAGCAGGCGTGCCGTCCGGGTGGATGACAACATGGCTCAGATCAACAAGCTCGGTGTGATCGGCGCAGGACAGATGGGCAACGGCATCGCGCACGTTGCCGCGCTGGCCGGGCTCGACGTGGTGCTCAACGACGTCACCGCCGACCGGTTGAAATCGGGCATGGCGACCATCAACGGCAACCTGACCCGCCAGGTCGCGAAGAAGGTGATCTCCGAGGACGCCCGCAACCAGGCGCTCGGCCACATCTCGATCAGCGAAACCCTCGACGGTCTCGCCGATTGCGATCTCGTCATCGAGACCGCGATCGAGAAGGAGGACGTCAAGCGCAAGATCTTCCACGATCTCTGCGCGGTGCTGAAGCCGGAGGCGATCATCGCCTCCAATACCTCGTCGATCTCGATCACGCGGCTCGCCGCCTGCACCGACCGCCCCGAGCGGTTCATCGGCATTCATTTCATGAACCCGGTTCCGCTGATGGAGCTGGTCGAGCTGATCCGCGGCATCGCCACCGACGACGCCACCTTCGAGGCGGCCAAGGAGTTCGTCGGCCGGCTCGGCAAGCAGGTCGCCGTCTCCGAGGATTTCCCGGCCTTCATCGTCAACCGCGTGCTGCTGCCGATGATCAACGAGGCGATCTACACGCTGTACGAGGGCGTCGGCAACGTCGAGGCGATCGATGCGGCGATGAAGCTCGGCGCGCACCATCCGATGGGGCCGTTGGAGCTGGCCGATTTCATCGGCCTCGATACCTGTCTCTCCATCATGCAGGTGCTGCACGAGGGACTGGCGGATTCCAAATACCGGCCCTGTCCGCTGCTGGTGAAATATGTCGAGGCCGGCTGGCTCGGCCGCAAGACGCAGCGCGGCTTCTACGACTATCGCGGCCCCAAGCCGGTGCCGACCCGCTGATTTTACCGCCGCGGGCCGCCGCCGATACGCTTCGTTAAGGGTCACGGCTTAACCTCGCCGTAACGAGAGGTTGTACGCGTATGGACATGAGCTTGGTCGCTGCGGTCATGGCGCAGCAGGCGAGTGCGACACAGCAGCAGGTCGCGACGTCGGTGCTGAAGCAGAACCTGAACGCCCAGAAGGACGCCGTCCTGACCCTGCTCGGCGGCGCCCAGCAGACCCTGTCGCTCGCCAATGCCGGCCCCGGCGTCGGCGGCAACCTCAACATCGCCGCCTGAGCGGACCACCCTTCCTGTCTCACTCACCGTCATTCCGGGGCGATGCGACAGCACCGAACCCGGAATCTCGCGCTTGTCGGACTCATCTCGGGATTCCGGGTTCAGCCCTGCGGGCTGCCCCGGAATGACGACTGCGGTGATGGACGACCTTACAGCCCCGCCGCGGCCTTCGCCGTTGCCGCCTGGATCAGCTTGACCGCGTCGGCACTGTCCCATTCGGCCGGGCCCGCAATGGTCGCGATCTCGCAGCCCTGGGCATCGACCAGCACCGAGGTCGGCATGCCCAGCGCGCGGCCGATCGCCTTCAGGTCCTGGAATACCTTCGCCTTGGGGTCGCTGAAATAGGCCAGCCGCGTCAGCTTGGCGTCGCTCAGGAACGCCTTGGGCTTCTGCGGATCGCGGGTGTCGATGTTGACCGCGACCACCTGGAAATCGTCGCTGCCGAGCTTGGCCTGCAGCCCGTCCAGCGCCGGCATCTCCTTGCGGCAGGGCACGCACCACGTCGCCCACAGGTTCAATAGCACCGTCTTGCCGCGAAAATCCGACAGCTTCGCCGGCCGGCCCGAGGCGTCCTCGAACGCGAGGTCCGGCAATCGCAGCGGCGTCGTTGCGGCCGTGAGCGCCGCCACCTCGCCCTTGATCAGCGGCGAGATCCGCTTGGCGGTGGCGACCGCCGCCTGGCACGCCTGGTCGCCCGCCGGCCGCCCCTTCAGCAATCCGCCGAAGGCCACCGCGGCGATGCCGGCCACGGCGACCACCGCCACCGCACCGGCCGCGAGCAGCGTCCGCCGCGAGGAAGCGGGGCGGGCGGGGACGGCTCTGGCTTATCGTTTGTCATCTCGGGTCGGTTGCGGCTATCAGAGGCGCGAATTTCGGGATACCGGACGGTGTGTCCCATCCAGCGGCGGTCAGCAAGGTCTTGGAAGCGGTTCAGGCATGAGCAACACGATGTGGGGCGGACGGTTCTCGGAGCGTCCCGACGCAATCATGGAGGACATCAACGTCTCGATCGACGTCGATCGCCACCTTTACGCGCAGGATATCGCCGCTTCCAAGGCGCACGCCGCCATGCTCGCCGCCCAGGGCATCATCACCTCAGGTGATGCAAAAACATCGGCAAGGGTCTAGACACGATTTTGTCAGAGATCACCAAGGGTTCGTTCGAGTTCAAGCGCGCCCTCGAAGACATCCATATGAATGTCGAGAGCCGGCTGAGCGAGCTGATCGGCCCCGCCGCCGGCCGGCTTCACACCGCGCGCTCGCGCAACGACCAGGTCGCGACCGACTTCCGCCTGTTCGTGCGCGACACCATCGACGACATCGACGCGGCGCTCGCCGCCTATCAGCACGCGCTGGCCTCCCGCGCGCTCGACCATGCCGGCACGGTCATGCCCGGCTTCACCCATCTGCAGACCGCCCAGCCCGTCACCTTCGGCCACCATCTGCTGGCCTATGTCGAGATGGCCGGCCGCGACCGCGGCCGCTTCCTCGACGCCCGCAAGCGCCTCAATGAGTCGCCACTGGGTGCTGCCGCACTCGCCGGCACCTCGTTCCCGATCGACCGCCACGCCACGGCGGAAGCGCTCGGCTTCGAGCGCCCGATGGCCAATTCGCTCGACGCCGTGTCCGACCGCGACTTCGTGCTGGAGACGCTGTCGGCCGCATCGATCTGCGCCGTGCATCTGTCGCGCTTCGCCGAGGAGATCGTGATCTGGACCTCGCCGCTGGTCGGCCTGATCAAGCTGTCGGACAAGTTCACCACCGGCTCCTCGATCATGCCGCAGAAGCGCAATCCGGACGCCGCCGAGCTGGTCCGCGCCAAGACCGGCCGCGTCATCGGCGCGCTGAACGGGCTCCTGATCGTCATGAAGGGCCTGCCGCTCGCCTATCAGAAGGACATGCAGGAGGATAAGCAGGGCGCGATGGAGGCGTTCGCGGCGCTGTCGCTCGCCATCCGCGCCATGACCGGCATGGCGCTCGACCTCGTGCCCGACGAGGCCCGCATGAAGGCCGCTGCCGGCGAGGGCTATGCCACCGCGACTGATCTCGCCGACTGGCTGGTGCGGACGCTGAAGATGCCGTTCCGCGAGGCCCATCACGTCACCGGGCGCATCGTGGCGCTGGCCGCCAAGCAGGGCGTGGCCTTGCACGAGCTGCCGCTGACGGCGATGCAGGAGGTCGAACGCAAGATCACGGCCGACGTGCTCGGCGTGCTCTCGGTCGAGTCCTCGGTGAAGAGCCGCACCAGCTACGGCGGCACCGCGCCGAAGAACGTCGCGTCGCAGGCCAAGGCCTGGCTGAAGCGCCTGGAAAAACAGCGAAAGTAGGGCTCTGTCCGAAATTTGACCGGGCTGGCGTGGCACTCCGGCACTCGTCATGTCCGGTCAATCTCTGTATGGTGCCGCCCGCATGGGGATCTCACACGTGAATCGCGCTCGCCGTCCAACCTCCGCCGCCCGGGTCGTCCTCGTCCTGGGCGCCACAGCCCTTCTGCTCGCCGCCTGCGGCCGCAAGGGCCCGTTGGATCTGCCGGCCAATTCCCCGCCGGTGCCGCAGATGTCGGCCGCCCCCGCCGACACCGCCACGGAAGCCGCCAACAAGCCCGGCCTGTTCAACTCCGGCTACGGCACTGATGCCGCCCCCGCCGCCACCCGCGGCCAGAAGAAACCCTTCATCCTGGATCCGCTGCTCGACAGCAAATAGGAGCTGCGCTCCGGCTTGCCGAGCGGTTGGTGCCACCCTCCCCTGGAGGGGGAGGGTCGCCTCATGGTGAGCGTAGCGAAGCGTGAGGCGGGGTGGGGTGATCTCTCCACGTCCACCGCCTTCGCGGCTTCACCCCACCCCGCCGCACGTCGCTGACGCGCCGCGCGTCGACCCTCCCCTCCAGGGGAGGGTGGCAGCGTGAATTGACATTCCCGACCATTTCCCGGCAATTCGCCGCCACAATCACTCATCTCGCAGCCCCGCGCGCGGACCCGACCCATGAACCATTTCGACTACCGCGACGGCGTGCTGCACGCCGAGGCCGTCAATCTCGCCGATCTTGCCGCCCGCGTCGGCACCCCGTTCTACTGCTACTCCACCGCGACGCTGGAGCGGCACTACCGCGTGTTCGCCGAGGCCTTCGCCGGCCAGGACGTGCTGATCTGCTACGCGATGAAGGCCAATTCCAACCAGTCGGTGCTGCGCACGCTGGCGAAGCTCGGCGCCGGCGCCGACGTCGTCTCCGGCGGCGAGCTGAAGCGCGCGCTAGCGGCCGGCATCCCCGCCCGCAAAATCGTGTTCTCCGGCGTCGGCAAGACCGAGGCCGAGCTGCGCGCCGCGCTCGCCGCCGACATCCACTGCCTCAACATCGAGTCCGAGCCCGAGCTCGACCTCTTGGCGCGGCTCGCCCAGGAGACCGGCCACACCGCCCGCATCTCCGTGCGCGTCAATCCGGACGTCGATGCCGGCACGCACGCCAAAATCTCGACCGGCAAGTCGGAGAACAAGTTCGGCATTCCCCTGGAGCACGCCCGCCGCGTCTATGCGCGCGCGGCGAAGATGCCGGGCATCAAGGTCACCGGCGTCGACGTCCACATCGGCAGCCAGATCACCGATCTCGGCCCGATGGAGACCGCGTTCCGCATCCTCACCGAGTTCGTGCAGACGCTGCGCGCCGACGGCCACGACATCAGCCACGTCGATTTCGGCGGCGGCCTCGGCATCCCCTATCACATGGACCGCGCCGTGCCGCCGGAGCCCGCCGCCTACGCCGCGATGGTCAAGCGCGTCAGCCACAATCTCGGCTGCACCCTGATGTTCGAGCCCGGACGGATGATCGTCGGCAATGCCGGCATCCTGGTCGCCAAGGTGATCTATGTGAAGCACGGCGAGGCCAAGAACTTCGTCATCATCGACGCCGCGATGAACGACCTGATCCGCCCGACGCTCTACGAGGCCCATCACGACATCCTGCCGGTGACCAAGCCCACACCGAACGCGCCCGCCTTCATGGCCGACGTCGTCGGCCCGGTCTGCGAGAGCGGCGACTACCTCGCGCTCGACCGCACGCTGCCTGAGCCCCAGCCGGGCGACCTCCTCGCCATCATGACATCAGGCGCCTATGGCGCGGTGCAGGCCTGCACCTACAACACGCGCGCGCTGGTGCCGGAGGTGCTGGTGAGGGGCGACCAGGCCGCGGTGATCCGACCACGGATCGAGGTCGAGCAGCTGATCGCGATGGATACGCTGGCGCCGTGGCTGTGAGGGCGGACGTCCCTCAGTCGAACAACCCTGGTCTGATCTGACGCGAGTGATGCAGGACGGCGCGAATGATCACGTGACTGGGTTGTTCGCTGTAGAAGACGACATGCGCCTGGAAGCGAAAGCGGCGGCAGCCGGCCGCGATCTCGTCGATTGCGGCGCCCATGCGAGGGAAGTGCGCGAGCAGGTCGAAAGTCCGCTCCAGGCCAGCGACATACGCCTCGGCTTGGTAGGTGCCGTAAGTGCCTTCGGTATATTGGTAGATCTCGATCAGATCGGCTTCGGCACGAGCCGAAAGCTTGAATTCAGCCACGGCGGTTTGCGACGAGCTGCCGCGCCTTTGCAAGGACGTCGCTCACGGTCGAGTCGCTGATCCTCAAACTGTCCGGATGCTCCAAGGCCTCTCGATACCGCGCGATCTGCTCCTCCCGGCTCAAGCTCTGCCATTCGGCGAGTTCGGCCTCGCTCGGCGGCAGTGCGGATGGCATTGATCGAGTGATAGCGTCGGTCATGAGATCAAAATAACATGGATCAACGAGAGATACGAGCGGCGTTTTCCGGTCTGGCAGGGTGCGTACGACCTCTTGAGAGGAGATCGCTACAGCGCATCAAATGAATGCCAGAGCGGCGGGACGCAGAAGTTCAGTGCACTGTCACCGCCATTCCGAAATTCGATTAGTGGGCGAAAGGTTCATAGTCTCGGAACAGGCGCTCCCTGCCAGCTGTGGAGAACGTAAGTGGGGATCTGCCCTGCCTTCTAGTCCTTATCTTGCG
This sequence comes from Bradyrhizobium oligotrophicum, assembly GCA_050641875.1. GTDB lineage: Bacteria > Pseudomonadota > Alphaproteobacteria > Rhizobiales > Xanthobacteraceae > Bradyrhizobium > Bradyrhizobium oligotrophicum_B. The sequence goes on along the minus strand of CP192619.1, from coordinate 1,339,237 downwards.
CTGATGACGATCTCGCTCGTTGTTGCAGACAGAGCACAAACCGGGCCCTCGCTGAAAATCTCTCGTAGTTCCTAGCGCAGCCGTGATCTGCGCGGAGTGTGCATGCGCTGTGAGCCCAAGTCGCTCGACAATGCAGCTGTCACAAATGGGCGAGCCATGTTCAGTGATAAGATTGTTAATACGTTGAGCAACTAAAATCATGGCGGTTCATATACCAGGAGATGAGCCACGTGAGAGTAAACAACGCATATGCGAGCGCCGACAGAGGGCTACCTCCGATGTTGTGGAGGCTTTGAGCATGCTGGTTGGCGTTCGGCGAACGAACTTCGTAGGTGGTCCGGAAAATACGCAAGATCCACAGGATCGAACATGGCCCTTACTCACTATCCGACCATTGGGCAGCCCGGATGCTAATTTGAGTCAACGAGATAGTCAAAGCGTTCTAAGAGCCGGAATTTGATCAATAACGTACGCAGCGCCAGTCGCTGTTTTTTGCAGCGTCACCGAAATCCCATGAATCTTTGGTGGTGGGAGTTTCAGGCGACGCTTACAGTCAGGAGGTCATAAGCTCGGCGGGGATAGAAGCGCAACCTGCTCCCTCCGACCAAACCTACGTTTCGTGAGCTTCCCATCGCGATGAGGGTCCGCCGCCTGCACGGGATGCGGAACAATCGGCAGAGGGTGCGGAGGGATATCGGCGAGGAGCTGTACACCCATCACACGTCGGCGCACTTCGTCAGATTTCTCGCGGGTTAGCTCCGTTGCAAACGCCCGGAGCTCTCTGATCCACCGATCAATCTCTCTATCGAGCGAAGCGAATGTCTGCGTCGCAGTCGTATGGCGGAACGCCTGCGACCATCCCCGTGCTGTCTTGTGAAGCAAGACCATCGATTGATGGTAGCCTTGCCCCTGCTGCCCTGACGCCGCAAGCGCCATTTGTTTCTTAGCATGCTGGACAACATCTCTGCACCTTTTCCTAAAGGACTGTTCGGCAGCCGAGGAGGGTTGTCTGGAAAACCCTGATACTCTGTAACCGAGGATGTCGGTTCCGTTGTGGATGTTTCCTTCGTCGAACTTCCCGGCCTTTCGTGCGGCAGTGTCTGTGCGGTCGTAGACGTCCATGCCCATCGATTTGAGAAAATCGCGAGCTGCTGCGTAAGCCTTCTGAACTTTGATCTCTGTTGCGCCCAGCAGGATGAAGTCATCGATGTAGCGAACGCAGACGATACCTCGTTCGTTCATTTTTGCGTCAAACTGCTGAAGCACGATGTTCGCCGCGAGCGCCGACAGAGCCGAGCCCTGTGCTACTCCGATATCCTCGCTCGGAAACAGTTTGAACTGCCTACGCTCTTCCAACAGCGATCTGTTGGCAAGATTGGTTTTGAGAGCGTCTTTGAAAATTCTGACAAACTGCTCATCGGAAATTGCGTCTGCAATAAAACTATTCACTTGCTCCAAGGGTATGCGCGTAAAGAATTCTTTGATGTCCGACCTAACGAACCAGGACTTGCCGTCCCGGACGGCTTCATCGACTAGAGCTAAGCCATGAGGTACGCCGCACTCCCTTATGCCGCCAACGCTGGTTCTCGTTCCCATAACTTGCTTTACAGCAGGAACCCCCGACCATCCCCTTTGCTGTGGCGAAGAACCTTCCGAGCCGAAACCTTGTAAGACCTCGAGGATTGCCCGCCGCACAACGCGGTTGTTTACAGGGGCCATGACAATGGGGCGATGTCCTTTCCCTTTGCCTTTCGGGATGGCGACGCCTTGTTCGGCATCGAAGCTGAACGTTCCGGCGCGTAGCTGTTTCGCAACTTGTTCGAGATTGCTCAGCCACTTCTCGTCGTAGTTCTTGATGGCCTTCACTGTCACTTCGCTTGGAGACGATAACGCGCTCTCCCTCACGGTGGCCCAAGCTCGATGCAATATTTCCCGCGACCTCAGTTTTTTGTAGAGACCATCGATCATCTACACCGCCTTTGGTGTAAGGGCTTATCGGTGCACCCGCCCTCGGCCAAGATCTAAGTCCGATCCCCAAGGCTCCGAGGGTGCAGTGTGCATTCCTCGGGTGCGACCTGATCCGATGTAGCAACCGCCACACGGACCTCGCCCCCGGGTACACCGACGCTCAGATCGAGCCCGGCCCCCAGAAGCGAGTGGACCAAGGCTGCGAAGCACGCCGCAGCCGTAGCGAGTGCCGGTCGATTGGCACGTTTTTGCATGTCCTGGTCATCCAACACGCTCCTTCTTAGTCCGCCTACCTTTTTGGCAGCGCAGGTCAAGAGCTTGCCGCGACCCTCCACCTCGCCGGAGAAAGAAAAGTTGCCAACCGCCCGATAAGTCCCCGCAATGGTGAGGGTTACGGTTAGTTTCCAACCCGCCGAGGGCGAAGTCCGATCCCCAAGGCTCCGAGGGTGCAGTGTGCATTCCTCGGGTGCGACCTGATCCGATGTAGCAACCGCCACACGGACCTCACCCCGGGTACACCGACGCTCAGATCGAGCCCGGCCCCCAGAAGCGAGTGGACTGGATCGTGAACAAATTAGGCGATTCGGATCTGACCCACAAGAAATAGTAGTGCCCGCATTCATGGTGCCCACATAATGTGTATTGTGATTGTTTCTTGCTTGACTTTTCGGTTTTCAAAACTGTTAGCCGAGCTAATCTCTCAGCTGAGTCGCTATGTTCGGTTGGTCACCGTGGAGATAGATGCCGCGTAGGCCTTCACTAAATAAATGGCCAGTGCATGTATCGGCCAGCTACGGCACCTCAGGCAGCTCGAAGACCGGGCCTTCGAACCTCGTCGCTCCGTCGCAAGACATCACCACGAAGCGGAAGCGGCCGTGCAGCGGAAAGTTCCTGTCGCACTTGCCGTTGCATTGGGACGAACAGGACATGCCGCTCCACGGCACCGGCCGCAGGCCGTGGTCGTCGATCGTCACGCATGTGCCGGGCCGCTGATCGCACGACGCCACGAGCTTGATCGTGTCGCGGTCGAGATGCGAAACGCGCTTGAAGCTGCCGTCGTCGCGCTGCTGCTCCACGATCAGCTCGGGCGCGAGTTCGACTGACCCATGGGCGCGAAGTTCGAGGTGGCCCGGCGTCGGTCCGTTGTGAATTTCCAGGGCGACCGGACCCGAAGCGTCTGCCGCGGGAGCGCGCGCCGGCCACATCAGCACCACGGCGCAGGTCAGCAGGCATGTCAGCGCGCGCAGCGGCGCCGCGACTGTCTGGGGCCAGGCGATTACGGTGACGATGTGCCTAATCACGGCCAAAGCGGCGAGATCCGCGTGTTGGCCAAGGCATCTCGAAGACCGGGCCTTCGAACCTCGTTGCGCCGTCGCACGATATCGCCACGAAGCGGAAGCGGCCGCGCAGCGGAAAGTTCCTGTCGCACTCGCGGCCGCATTGGGCCGAACAAGACATGCCGTTCCACGGCACCGGCCGCAGGCCGCGCTCGTCGATCGTCACGCATGTGCCGGGCCGCTGATCGCACGACGACACGAGCTTGAGCGCGTCGCGATCGAGATCCGTCTCGCGCTCGAAGCTGCCGTCGTTGCGCTGCTCTTCGACGATCAGCTCGGTGGCGAGTTCGACCGTCCCATGGGCGCGAAGTTCGAGCTCCCCGGGCGTCGGCCGGTTGCGGATCTCTACCGCGGCGGAAGTCGAGGTGTCTGCCGCAGGCGCGCTCGCCGGCAAGGTGACCACCACGACGCAGATAAGCAAATATGTCAGCGCGCGCAGCGGCGCCGCGATTGTGTTGCGCCGGGGCTTTCCGCGCGCGATCTGCTTGTCCTTGCCCATGCTGCGCCCGGCGGGCGTGGTCAAGACCAGGCTGAACGCGGGATGGGCCAAGGGCTGCTCCGTATCGGGTTGAGTGTGGCCGTGGTTTTTCAAGCTTCGTCCTACATGAGTACAAGGGCAGCGTATCGCTTGGAACTGCGGCCGGGAAGTTGGCTGATTTGAGGAATCGCGAAGCGTGGCATATCCGGCGAAATGTTTCACTTGCGCTTTATCCGAAATCATGCTCTACTCCCCGCATCCCGTCCCGCTGAGGGGGCGCTTCGCGGTCGTCACGGACGTCGGGTGCGGGATGCGGTGGGCGCATTGGGGCGCAGCGTGGGCTTGCTCGCGCGGACGAACGATCCCGGTGCGACGGTGAAGTCGCGTGGTTCTGGCATCCCGGTGCTGATGCCAAGTCGGCGAGGACGAATTCGTCGATGACGGGGCCAAAAAGCCGGTCCCCGGGGAGATCGCGTATAAGCCGCAACACCATCGCGCAGGGAAGGCCGGGTGATCTCGGCTGAGCCTGTGGTTCTGCCGCGTGCTTTCTTGCTGCACGCGGACCATGGGCGCCGGCCGGCGCCCGGTCTTCCCTGCGCCCTCTGGTCGAAGAGGGTGACACATCTTCGCAAAGCTCGGGCGGAAAATGCGCCGCGAGAACGCGATTGTGCGCGTCATGCGTGACATGGCTTCGGCGAAGCCGCTCATCCTGGCGCAGGTCGGGCAAGTTTTGCCGAGCGTTACTTTTGTCCGACACCAAGCAAGATCAGAATCAGGAAGCACGCGCCGAACACAAGCGAGCTATAGATGAAGCGCATGCGGGCCCTGTTGCCTTCGTCCGTCCAGAGGCCGGGAATGAAGAGAATGAGCGGGCCGAGCAAGGACCTGCGCCACGTGCTGTTGTCCGGCCGTTCGTTCGCGAGCAAAACGATGATCGAGTATAGTACGACAAGCACGGAGACGAAGGCTCCCGCAAAGCAGATGAGCACGACCGCCTTGATGAGGATGTTCATGATGTCTGCTCGTCGCGTTCGGCGGGAAGCTCGTGGTGCAGCCAGCTTACCCGCGATCCCCAGCCTCGACGAGCAGGCGGAAGGCGGCCTCCCGTGAATTTCCGGGAACCCGTCCGGTCACACTCTTGTGTGAACGGCATTCGGTCGCCGGAAAGACCGCCCAGAACGGGGTGCCTCACGGCTGCCTTTGTGCTAGGGTGAACATCCGGGCAACCTGGAGAGATTGTTGAGCGGCCTCACCCCCGAGCCGGCTGGGCCGGCAAGCAGCACGCCCGATGGCCTTGCGCGGCTGAAGCTGACGCAGGCGCTGAAGCGGGCTCGTCTCGCCATCGCCTGGGAGCGCGGCTGGCCGCATCTCGCGCGGCTGCTCACGGTCGTCGGTCTTTTCCTGATCGTCTCCTGGGCCGGCCTCTGGCTCGGCCTGCCGTTCGCGGCGCGCATGATCGGCGTCGGCCTGTTCGTGCTGCTGCTGCTCGGCGCCATGGTGCCGATGCTGCGTTTCCGCTGGCCGACCCGCGACGAGGGCCTCGGCCGGCTCGACCGCGGCTCGGGCATCGCCCATCGCCCCGCCACCGCGCTGACCGACACCCTCGCCACCCAGGACCCGATCGCACGCGCGCTGTGGCAGGCGCAGCGCGAGCGCACTTTGGCCTCGATCAAGCGCATTCGCGCCGGCACGCCGCGGCCGCGGCTGTCGCTGCACGATCCCTGGGCGGTGCGCGCGCTGGTCATCGTGCTGCTGGTGGCGACCTATGTCGCGGCCGGCGACGAGCGGCCGATGCGCCTGGCCTCGGCATTCGACTGGAACGGCGTGCTGACGCCGGTCACGGTCCGGGTCGATGCCTGGATCAAGCCGCCGCTCTACACCGCCAAGCCGCCGATCATCCTCTCCGCCGCCAACAAGGAAGGCGCGGTGCCGGCCAGCGGCGCGATCGTCGTGCCGGCCGGCTCGACCTTGATCGTGCGCTCCAGCGGCGGCAATCTCGAAATCGTCACCTCGGGCGGCGTCGCCGAAGCGGCGCCCGGCGAGATCGCCGGAGGCGAGACCGCGCCGAAGGGCACCACCGAGAAGCACTACACCATCAAGTCCGACGGCACCGTCCACGTGCGCGCGCCGTCGGGCCAGCCGCAATGGGTGTTCGCGGCGACGCCGGACAAGCCGCCGGTCATCAGCATGGCCAAGGACCCCGAGCGCCAGGCGCGCGGCTCGCTGAAGCTGTCCTACAAGCTCGAGGATGATTACGGCGTCACCGAAGCCCGCGCCAAGGTGGCCGCGCGCGCTGGTGAGACCAAGCCGGACGCCAAGACCACTGATACGCCCGCGGCGCGGCCGCTGTTCCAGCCGCCGGAGTTTCCGCTGGTGCTGCCGAATGCGCGCACCCGCAACGGTGTCGGTCAGACGGTGAAGGATCTCAGCGAAGACCCCTATGCCGGCGCCGACGTCACGCTCACGCTGACGGCCAAGGACGAGGCCGGCAACGAGGGCACCAGCGAGCCGTTCGAGACCAGGCTGCCGGAGCGGCTGTTCACCAAGCCGCTGGCGCGCGCGCTGATCGAGCAGCGCCGCATCCTCGCGCTCGATGCGAACCGCAACAGCGACGTGTTCACCGCGCTCGATGCGCTGGCGATCGCGCCTGAACTGTTCACGCCGGAGCTCGGCCAGTATCTCGGCCTCCACGCGGTGAAGCGCCAGCTCGAGGCTGCGCGCACCGACGATGCGCTGCGCGAGGTCGTCGCCAGCCTGTGGGCGCTCGCCGTCACCATCGAGGACGGCAACATCTCCGACGTCGACAAGGCGCTGCGCGCGGCGCAGGACGCGCTGAAGCAGGCGCTGGAGCGCGGCGCCAGCGACGAGGAGATCAAGAAGCTCGCCGAGGATCTGCGCAAGGCGATGGACAACTACATGCGCCAGCTCGCCGAGCAGTTGCGCAACAACCCGCAGATGGCGCAGCGGCCGCTCGACCAGAACACCAAGGTGCTGCGCCAGCAGGACCTGCAGAACATGATCGACCGCATGGAGCGGCTGTCGCGCCAGGGCGACAAGGAGGGCGCGCGCGAGCTGCTCGAGCAGCTGCAGCAGATGCTGGAGAATTTGCAGATGGCGCAGCCCAACCAGGGCGGCGACAACGACATGGAGCAGGCGCTCAACGAGCTCGGCGACATGATCCGCAAGCAGCAGCAGCTCCGCGACAAGACCTTCAAGCAGGGCCAGGACTCCCGCCGCAACCGCAACAAGCAGCAGGGCGACCAGGACCAGGGCATGGGCGACCTGCAGCAGGACCAGCAGGCGCTGCGCGACCGCCTGAAGCAGTTGCAGGAACAGCTCGCCAAGCGCGGCATGGGCCAGCAGGGCGAAAAGGGACAGAAGGGTCAGAAAGGCCAGAAGGGGCAGCCGGGTCAGCAGGGCGAGCAGGGGGATCAAGGCGACCAGGGCGATTCCGGCGACGGCCTCGACGATGCCGACAGCGCGATGGGCGATGCCGGCAGCCAGCTCGGCGACAACAATGCCGACGGCGCGGTGGAGTCGCAGGGCAAGGCGCTCGATGCGCTGAAGAAGGGCGCGCAGAGCCTCGCCGAGGCGATGCAGCAGGGCGACGGCGACCAGCCGGGCGATGGCCCGGGACAGCGCGCCGGCCGCCAGCAGGGCGCGCAGCAGACCGATCCGCTCGGACGCCCGATGCATCCCGGCCGCGACATCGACGATTTCTCACAGAAGATCCCCGGCGAGATCGACGTGCAGCGCGTCCGCCGCATCCTGGAAGAATTGCGCCGCCGTCTCGGCGATCAGTCGCGGCCGCAGCTCGAGCTCGACTACATCGAGCGGCTGCTGAAGGACTACTGAGGCGCGCTCAGTGCTGCCGTCAGTAGCGCTTCTCGGACAGGATGCGCGCCGCGTGCTGCAGCCTGTCGACGGAGCGCTCGGTGTCGGTCAGCGCGCAGCAGCTGACCAGCGTATCGATGATCGCAAGCTGCGCGACGCGGCTGCTCATCGCCTCCGGGCGATAGCGCGTCTCGTTGGCGACGGTGTAGAGCAGCACCTCGCAATGCGCCGCCAGCGGCGACTTGCCGAGCCGGGTGATGCCGATGGTCCGCGCGCCCGCCGCCTGCGCCAGCCGCGTCGCCAGCACGGTCTCTACCGTGCTGCCCGAATGCGACACCGTGACGGTCGCGACCTCGGGCCCGGTCATTCCGGCGCTGACGGCCTGGACATGGGAATCGACGATCGCATTGGCCGCCAGCCCGAGCTGCAGCAGGCGGTACGACAGGTCCTGCGCGATCGGCGCCGAGCTGCCGATGCCGTAGATCTCGACCCGCCGCGCCTCGCGCAGCAGCTTCGCGGCCTGCGCCAGCGCGTCCATCGACAACAGCCGCCGCGTCTCCTGCAGCGAGGCGGCATGCGCCGCGAAGATGTGGTCGGTGACCGTCGCCGGATCGTCGCCGCGGTGCAGGTCCTCCTGGATCAGCCTGACAGGCTCGATCAGGTCCCGCGCCAGCATGATCTTGAGCTCCTGAAAGCCCCGCACCCCGACCCGCCGGCAGAACGACACGATCGTCCCCTCGCTGACGCCGCAGGCCTCCGCGACCTCGGTGATCGACATGTGGATGAACGGCTCCGGCCGGGCGATGACCAGCTCCGCGATCTGCCTCGCCTTGGGCGGCAGCTCGTTCTGCAGCTCCCGAATGCGAAACAGGATGCCGTTCACGCCCGGCCCGGAACGAAAGGTCGATCCCGTCACGCTGTGCCCCGATACTGAGAAAATCTCATTCAGACTCATTTCGTAAATAAAAATTTCACAGCGCTGTCAAGCCGCGCTGATACGCCAGGGACGTTCACAGGAGCAGGCCGGGCCTCGCCCCGCCAACCCTGACGATGGTCTTCAGGATTTCAAAAGGTCGTATCAGCATGACAACACGTCGCGATTTCTTGGCAGGCGCCACGGCGGCGGCTGCCTTCGCCAGCATCCGCCAGGCATTGGCCATTCCGGCGCGGCGCCGGACCGGCACCATTCAGGACGTCAAGCACATCGTCATCCTGATGCAGGAGAACCGCTCCTTCGACCACTACTTCGGCACGCTGCGCGGTGTCCGCGGCTTTGGCGACCGTTTCCCGATCCCGCTCGAAAGCGGCAAGCCGGTCTGGTTCCAGTCCGACGGCACGCGCGAGATCCCGCCCTATCACCGCGACTCCACGACCTCGAACGCGCTGGTCGGCTACGGCACGCCGCATTCGTTCGGCGACAGCCAGGCCGCCTGGAACCAGGGCAAGATGGGCTATTGGGCGAAGTACAAGACGCCCTACGCGATGGGCTATTTCGGCCGCGACGACATCCCGTTCCAGTTCGCGCTCGCCGAGGCGTTCACCTTGTGCGACGCCTATCACGCCTCGATCACCACCGGCACCGATCCGAACCGCATCGTGTTCTGGTCGGGCTCCAACTTCAACCCGGCGCTGCGCGCGCAGGGCATCAACTCCACCACCAACGATTCCGAGCCCAACAACCTGCGCTGCTGGCCGAACCCGCACAATTGGGTCGCCGGCCAGCCGCAGCCGCAGGCCAACTACAAGTATGTCGGCAGCGACTTCAACTGGGACACGCTGCCCGATCTCCTGAACAAGGCCGGCGTGAGCTGGCACATCTATCAGGACATGAACGACAACTGGACCGGCGCGATGCACGGCTGTCTGGCGTTCTCCAGCTTCCGCCATGCGCAGCCGAACGATCCGAACTACGTGCACGGCCTGACCGGTGGCCCGGACTATCTCGACCGGCTGAAGGCCGACGTCATGGCCGGCACCCTGCCGCAGGTGTCGTGGATCCTGCCGACGCAGGCCAACTCCGAGCATCCCGGCGGCGGCAGCCCCACCCGCGCCGGCAATTTCACCGACCAGGTGCTGGAGGCGCTGACGGCGAATCCTGAGGTCTGGAGCCAGACCGTCTTCTTCCTGACCTTCGACGAGAATGACGGCTTCTTCGATCATCTGCCGGCGCCCGCGGTGCCGTCCTACGACGTCAACGGCAAGCTGATGGGCAAGGCGACCTTGCCGCTCGACGGCGAGTATTTCTCCAACACCGTCGGCAACGTGCTGACTGCGACCGACACGATCAGCGGCAATGTCCGCCCGTGGGGCCTGTCCGCGCGGGTGCCGATGTATGTGGTGTCGCCGTGGAGCAAGGGCGGCTGGATCAACTCGCAGGTGTTCGATCACACCTCGATCGGCCGCTTCCTCGAAAAGCGCTTCGCCATCAAGGTCGACGCGATCAGCCCGTGGCACCGTGCCGTGTCCGGCGATCTCACCTCGGCGTTCGATTTCGCCAGCCCGAACGATCCGCGTTTCCCGGAGCTGCCCGACCAGAGCAACTGGCAGGCCTCGGATGCGCACCAGAAGACGTTGCCGGCGCCGGTTGCGCCCGCGACGCCGCAGCCGCTGTTCCAGGAGAGCGGCGCGCGCTATTCGCGCCCGCTGCCCTACATCCTGCACGCCAACGCGAAGGTCGATGCCGCCGCGGGCAAGGTGAAGCTGTTGTTCGCCAACACCGGCTTTGCCGGCGCCGTGTTCCACGTCTACGACAAACTGCATCTCGACCTCATTCCGCGCCGCTACACCGTCGAGGCCGGCAAGATGATCGACGATGAATGGAGCGTCGGCAGCGACGGCCTGTATGATCTCTGGGTGCTCGGCCCGAACGGCTTCCACCGTCACTTCAAGGGCGATGTCGGCAAGATCAAGCAGGCGCATGCGGCCAACCCCGAGATCTTCGTCGGCTACAACATCTTCGACGGCGGCCTGCACATGCAGATGCGCAACGACGGCCAGGGACGCGTGAGCTTCGCGGTCAAGTCCAACGAGATCTATGGACCGCTGCAGGCCGTCACCGCCTCGGTGTCGGCCGCGCTGGAGCCGCAATGTCCGGGCTTCGGTCCGCAGCCCGGCTTCCATCCGGTGGGTTTTGGCGCGGTGCCGGGTTTCCGCTCGGCGCCCGACTTCGATGCTCCGGGCTTCGGCTTCGGCGCGCCGACCTTCTTCCCCGGACCGAGCCATGGCGGTCCGTCGACCTCGTGGACGGTCAAGGTGTCCGCGCCCGGGCGCCACGGCGAGTTGTACTGGCAACTGCGCAAGTCGGGCCATTGGTACGACTTCGTCGTCACCAGCGACACCGACGACAGCTTCTATCGCCGCGTCGCCGGCCACGTCGAAACCGGCCGTCCCTCGTTCAGCGACCCCGGCATGGCGCTGGCCGATCGCTTCTGATCGCTGCATCTCATACACGGTTCGGGGAGGGCGCCCATGGGCGCCCTTTCGCTTTGCGTCAGCCGTTGCCGAGGTCGTGGATCACGGGCGCCAATGTCCCCGAGATATCCAGCGTCGCCAGAGTGATCGGCAGCTTGAAGCGGCGCGGCCCTGCGCTGCCCGGATTCAGGTACAGCACGCCGTCACGGGTCTCGATCCCTGCGCGATGCGAATGACCGGACACGACCACGTCGATGCCGCACGCTGCCGGTTCGATCGCGAGGTCGTGGACGTCGTGCACGATATGGAACGGGCGCGTGCCGAGCCTGATGGTCTCGGTTGCAGGATAGGCATTCGCCCAGTCTGCCGTGTCGATGTTGCCGCGGATCGCAGTCACCGGTGCGATCGAGCGAAGCTGCTCGATGATGTCGGGCCGGCCGATATCGCCGGCGTGGATGATGTGGTCGACGCCCGACAGACATCGCACCGCCTCCGGTCGCAGCAGCCCATGAGTGTCGGAGATGATTCCAACTTTGAGCATGTTTCCTGCCGGCGTGATGGACATCTCCTCAGGCGATCGTGAGAATCTCCAGCTCCTGCCCGGTAACCTCGACGACGTCGCCGACGGATTTGCCCATCAGCAGCCGCGCCACAGGCGAGACGTGGGAGATCATGCCGCGCTTCGGATCGGCCTCGTCCTCCCCGACGATGGTGTAGGTCTGCACGCGGCCGTCGCCGCGCTTGAACGTCACCGTGCTGCCGAACGCGATCTGCTCCGTCGATGCCGGCGCCGGCATCACCTGCGCGGTCCGGACACGCGCTGCAAAGTAGCGCACGTCGCGCAGCGGCAACGCCGACTCCCGTCGCCGCTCGTTGACGTCCTCGATTCCCTGGGCAGCTTCAAACGCCGCCTGCGCTTCGCGCAACTGCGCCTCGAGCGCCTTGAGTCCTGCCTCGGTGACGAGGTTCGGATGCGGCGAGACCGGCCGGTCGGGCAGTTGCGTTTCGGCCGCCGTCTCGGCGCTCTCTTCCTTGGTGAATGCGACGCTCACGCCAGACTCCCGAAAAAGGGCCGCGAGATGTCGCGGCCCTCACGGAGAGATCATGCCGGCTGCGCGGATTTCAAGCCGCGCGCGCATGCAGCACCAGCGCGCTTGACAGAACCGGCTAAGCATATTCAAATATACGAACTATAGTTCGCAGTCCGAACTCTACTCAATCTAAATGCCGGTCGTCAAGGTCGGCGTCATGCAGGAAACGTCGGAGCCTACCGTGGATGAGGACAACAAGGCTGGCAAAAGCGTCGTGCAGTCGCTGGCCAAGGGCTTTCAGGTGCTGAATGTCTTCACCAGCGAGGAGCCGGAGCTGGTGCTCGCGGATGTCGCGCGCCGCGCCGCGCTCGACAAGGGCACCACGTTCCGGCTGCTCAACACTCTCGTGATGCTTGGCTATGTCGAGAAGGTCGGCGACTCCAGGCGCTTCCGCCTGACGCTGAAATGTCTCGATCTCGGCTTCAATGCGATCGCGCGCTCCGAGCTGCGCGATCAGGCGCGTCCGATCCTGCGCAGCCTGGTCGGCGAGATGAACGAGGCTGCCTCGCTTGCGGTGCTCGACGGCAGCGACATCGTCTATGTCGAGCGCATCCAGGCGGGCCTCGTCCGGCTTGGCGTCGACGTTCGCATCGGCAGCCGCGCGCCGGTCTATTCGACCGCCGTCGGCCAGGCGATCCTGTCGCTGCTGCCGGTCGAGACGCAGATCGAAGTGCTCGAATCGCAGCCGCGCATCAAACGCACTGAGACGACCATCATCGATCTCGACGCGCTGTTGCAGCGCCTGCGCCAGGTGAAAGCCGCCGGCTACGCGCTGTCCAACCAGGAAAATGCACCAGGGCTGTGCGTGCTCGCCGCGCCGGTTATCGATCGCGACGGCGTGCCGCTCGCCGCGATCAGCGTCGCTGCGCCGACCATGCGCGTCACGGCCGAGGCGTTCGAACGCATGGGCGTCGCGCCGCTGCTGCGCGCCGCGGCACAGTTGTCGCGCGCGCTCGAAGCCATGGGCGGCGCCACCGCGACCGTTTCCAACCGATGACATCAGAACCGACCAGGAGCCCGACATGAGCGTCATGACCAACTTCAAGGGGATCATCCCGGCGATCGCCGTCCCCTTCAACGCCGATCACTCGATCGACGAGGCCGAGCTGACGCGCTATGCGGCCTGGCTCGGCAAGCGCCGCGGCATCGTCGGCATCATGACCAACGGTCATACGGGCGAGGTGTTCAGCCTCACCGCGAGGGAGCGCGCGGAAGTCACGCGCATCGTCGCCAAGGCGCTCACCGGCATCTGCCCGACCATCTCCTCCGTCGTCTGCGAAGGCATCAAGGACGGCATCGAGCATGCGCTGATGGCCAAGGAAGCCGGCGCCAGCGCGCTCGACATCATGCCGCCGCATCACTGGCTGCGCTTCGGCTTCAAGCGCGAACACTGCCTGGACTACTTCAACGCCATCGGCGAGGCGACCAAGCTGCCGCTCATCGTGCACGTCTATCCGGCCTGGACCCGCGCCTCGTTCTCGTCCGAGCTGCTCGCCGAGCTCGCCCGTCTCGACCACGTCCAGGCGTTCAAGATCGGCACCCGCGAGATGAACAAATATGCCCGCGACCTCAAGGCGATCCGCGCCGCGGCGCCGGACAAGGCGCTCTTGACCTGCCATGACGAATACCTGCTGGCGTCGATGGTGCAGGGCGTCGACGGCGCGCTGGTCGGCTTCGCCTCGCTGATCCCCGATCTGATCCACGATCTGTTCGCCGCAGTGACGGCCGGAGATCTCAAGCTGGCGATGAAGCTGCAGGCCATGATCGATCCGCTGAAGGACGCGGTGTATGGCGGCGGCGAGCCGACCGGCGAGGCGCATGGCCGCATGAAGGCTGCGATGCAGGTCGCCGGTGTCATCCGCGACGCCACCGTGCGCCCGCCGACGCATGCGCCGAGCGCCGAGGAGATGGCCGCGATCCGCGCCGCGGTTGCCGCGGCAGGACTGACGGTGAAGGCCGCGGCCTGAGCTTGCGAGAGGCGACGGCCGGTGACGGCCGTTGCCCTGTGATCAAAAAACAAGAGACCGGGTGGACGCTCATGCTGACGATGGATGTCGACGAAGCACGGCGCGCTGCGACTGCGCCCGACGCGGTGCTCATTGCGATCGATCAACTGTCGAAGACCTATGTCTCGGCCTCCGGCGCGGCGGTCCATGCGCTGAGCCGGATCTCGCTCGACATCAAGCCGGGCGAGTTCGTCTGTGTCGTCGGTCCCTCCGGCTGCGGCAAGAGCACCTTGCTGCGTCTGCTCGCCGGCCTCGACAGCTACGGCGAAGGCCGGCTGCTGCTCGACGGCGAAAAGGTCGCCGGTCCTTCGCGCAAGGTCGGCGTCGTGTTCCAGGCCGCCAACCTGCTGCCGTGGATGACGGTGCGCGACAATGTCGGGTTGCCCTTGCGCGTCGGCGGCAAGCATGCGCCGGCCGGCGATCGCATCGAGCGCCTGCTCGCTGTCACCGGCCTCGGCGATTTCGGCGACAAATATCCCTATGAGCTATCCGGCGGCATGCAGCAGCGTGCCGGCATCTGCCGCGCGCTGGCGCGGGACCCCGAGATCCTCTTGATGGACGAGCCGTTCGGCGCGCTCGACGCGCTGACGCGTGAGCGGCTGAACCTCGAGCTGCAACGGATCTGGCAGGAGAACCGCAAGACCATCCTGCTGATCACCCACTCGATCTCCGAGGCGATCTTCCTCGCCGACCGCGTCATCGTGATGTCGGCGCGTCCCGGCCGCATTCTCGCCGATCTGCAGGTGCCGATCCCGCGGCCGCGGACATTCGACGACATCGTGCTGCACCCGGACTATGCGCGGCTCGCCAAGGAGGTCCGCGGACTGCTCAACGCGCAGGAGCACGGCCATGACTGATCTCGCCAATCTCGCTGCGCCCGTCATGTCTCCTGCGCCTTCAAAGCCGCGTCGCCGCCTCAATCTCGGCTCGCCGATCGCCTGGATCGGCCTCGCCGTGCTGATCCTGAGCTGGATCGCCGCGGTCAACCTGCTGAACATCCCGTCCTACATCCTGCCGAAGCCCGAAGCGGTCGTTCGTGCGCTGTGGTCCGGGCTCGCGGTCAGCCCCGCCAGCCCGCTCGGCTATTACCTGCCGCTGTGGAGCACGCTCAGCAACGCCGCCGCCGGCTGCGCCATCGGTGTCGGGCTCGGCCTCGTCATCGGTTCGCTGATGGCGGAAGTGGAAGCGATCGAGCGTCTCGTGATGCCCTATGCGTTCGCGCTGCAGAGCCTGCCGAAGGTGGCGATCGCGCCGCTGATCGTGATCTGGTTCGGCTTCGGCGACGGCTCGAAGATCGCGATCTCGGCGCTGCTGTCGTTCTTCCCGGTGCTGATCAACAGCTTCACCGGCTTGCGCGCGGTCGAGCCCGAGCGCATCGACCTGATGCGCTCGCTGTCGGCCTCGCGCTTCGAGACCTATCGCATCGTCAAGCTGCCCAACGCCGCGCCCTTCATCTTCGCCGGGCTCGACATGGCCGTGGTCTATGCGCTGCTCGGCGCGATCGTCGCCGAATTCCTCGGCGCGCAGCGCGGCATGGGCGTGGTCATCACCCAGGCCCAGGCGGTGTCGGATGTCGCCGGCGTGTTCGCTGCGCTGATCATTCTCGGCGTGCTCGGCATCGTGCTGCATGGGATCGTGCGCTGGTGCGAGGCCAAGGTCGTGCACTGGGGCGCCAACCGGAAAAAATAGAACAGCAGGGAGGAACGTAGGATGGTTTCGCGCAGGTCATTCCTGAAGAGCAGCGCCGGCGCGGCGCTGCTGATGAGCGGCGCCCCGGCCGGCCTGATGGCGGCGGACGCGAAGAAGATTCGCTTCGGTGTCGGGCTCAAGGCGCTCAACGCCACCATCATCAATTGCGTGATCGGCGAGGCGCTCGGCTACAACGCGCAGGAAGGGTTTTCGCTCGACGTCCAGGCGCTCGGCACCAATGCCAACGTCCAGGTCGCGACCGACCGCGGCTCCGTCACCATCGGCGTCGGCGTGCCGTCGACGGCGCTGCCGCTGCTCGCCAAGGGCGAATGGGGCGGCGCGAAACTGTTCTATCAATATACCTATCCGTACAAATGGGACATCGCCGTCCCGCCCGGCTCGGCGCTCAAGAGCTACACGGACCTCAAAGGCAAGAAGATCGGCGTGTCCGACTTCGGCGCCACCGAATACCCGGTGACCAAGAACGTGCTGAAGGCGCTCGGCCTCGATCCCGAGAAGGACGTGAGCTGGGTCGCGGTCGGCAACGGCACCCCGGCGGGCGTCGCCCTGCAGCGCGGCGTGATCGATGCGCTCGCTTATTTCGACACGGGCTTCGGCCAGATCGAGGCTGCCGGCATCGCGTTGACCTATCTGCCGCGTCCGACCACGCTTCCGATGGTCGGCGGCCAGTTCCTGATGGCGATGCCCGCGACATTCGAGAAGGAGCGGGATCTCCTGATCGGCTTCGGCCGTTCGGTCTGCAAGGCCTCGCAGTTCCTGCTCGCCAATCCTGCCGCCGGCGCGCGGGCATTCCTCAAGCTCTACCCCGAGACGGCGCCGCGTGGCGCCAGCGAGGATGAAGCCGTGAAAGCCGTGCTGCAGTCGATCAGCCGCCGCATCAAGCTCTACGCGCCGCCTTATGCGGATACGAAGATGGGCGGGATCAACGAGCATGAGTTCCGCACCGAAGCGGCGATGAACGGGCTGGACATCAAGGACTATGCTGCGCTCTACACCAACGAGCTGATCGACGAGATCAACAACTTCGATGCAGTGAAGGTCAAGGCCGAGGCGGCTGCGTACAAGGGATGACGGCACAGGATCACGACAGCAGCTCCGGCCTTCGCCATGCGGTGGTGACCGGAACCAGCTCGGGCATCGGCCGCGCCATCGCCGAGCGTCTGCTGGCGGACGGCTGGCGCGTGACCGGGATCGACCGCGCGGACTCGGTGCTGTCGCACGAACGCTTCGGTGGCTTCGAGGCCGATCTGGCTGAACCGCACACGCTGATCGCGCGCCTTGCTGACGTCGGTGCCGTGACCGCGCTGGTCCACGCCGCCGGCTACATGCTTGTCGGCCGTCTCGGCGAGTTGCAGGCCGAGAGCGGCGAAGGCATGTGGCGCGTCCATGTCGGCGCCGCGGAGGCGCTGGCCAATGCGCTGGCGCCGCGCCTGCGCGAGGGCGGGCGCATCGTGCTGATCGGCAGCCGCACCGCCAATGGCGCGGCGGGCCGAAGCCAATATGCCGCGACCAAGGCTGCGCTCACCGGCCTCGCGCGCTCCTGGGCGATCGAACTCGCGCCGCGGCGCGTCACCGTCAACGTCATCGCCCCGGCTGCGACCGACACGCCGTTCCTGCGCGACCCCAACCGCGCCGGCACCGCGCCGGTGCTGCCGCCGATGGGCCGCTTCGTCGATCCAGGCGAAGTGGCCGCACTCACCGCCTTCCTGCTGTCGCCCGAGGCGGGCGCCATCACCGGACAGACCATCACCATCTGCGCCGGCGCCTCGCTCTGACGCGGCGCTCGCGACCCCGATCAGGAGAAGACCCATGACCGTCCGCATCGTCGACGTCCGCGAGGTGACGAAGCCGATCTCATCGCCGATCCGCAATGCCTATATCGACTTCACCAGGATGACGTCGAGCCTCGTCGCGGTCATCACCAATGTCGAGCGCAATGGCCGGCCCGTGGTCGGCTACGGCTTCAACTCCAACGGCCGCTACGGGCAAGGCGGCCTGATCCGCGAGCGGTTTCGTGCGCGTCTGCTGGAGGCTGATCCGGCCTCGCTGCTCGACGCCACCAAGGACAATATCGATCCCGACAAGGCCTGGGCGGCGATGATGATGAACGAGAAGCCCGGCGGGCACGGCGAGCGCTCGGTCGCGGTCGGCACCCTGGACATGGCGATCTGGGACGCGGTCGCCAAGATCGCGGACAAGCCGCTGTTCCGCCTGCTCGCCGAGCGTCACAACCGCAAGGCTGACCCACGCGTGTTCGTCTATGCCGCAGGCGGCTACTATTATCCCGGCAAGGATCTCTCGGCGCTGCGCCGCGAGATGCGCGGCTATCTCGAGCGTGGCTACACTGTCGTCAAGATGAAGATCGGCGGCGCGCCGATCGACGAAGACCGTGAGCGCATCGAGGCCGTGCTCGCCGAGATCGGATCGAACAATCGGCTCGCGGTCGATGCCAATGGCCGCTTCGACCTGGAGACCGCCATCGCCTACGCCAAGATGCTGCGCAACTATCCGCTGTTCTGGTACGAGGAGGCGGGCGATCCGCTCGACTATCACCTGCAGGCGACGCTGGCCGACTACTATCCCGGCCCGATGGCCACCGGCGAGAACCTGTTCAGCCACCAGGACGCGCGCAACCTGATCCGCTACGGCGGCATGCGCCCCGATCGCGACTGGCTGCAGTTCGACTGCGCGCTGTCCTACGGCCTGTGCGAATATCTGCGCACGCTCGATGTGCTGCACACTTACGGCTGGTCGCCGTCCCGCTGCATCCCGCATGGCGGCCACCAGATGTCCCTCAACATTGCCGCCGGCCTTGGCCTCGGCGGCAACGAGAGCTATCCGGACCTGTTCCAGCCCTATGGCGGCTTCCCCGACGGCGTGAAGGTGGTCGACGGCCACATCACGATGCCGGATCTTCCAGGCATCGGCTTCGAAGGCAAGTCGGATCTCTATGCCGAGATGCGTGCGCTGAGTGCGTGAGCCGGACGCCGTTGAACAGGGGCCTCGTGGTTCGAGACGCGCCGCAAACGGCGCTCCTCACCATGAGGGGTGAGACCGTCCCGAGAAGGAGCTCCAGGATATGACAGCTCCTCGCCCTGAGGAGCCCGCCGGAGGCGGGCGTCTCGAAGGGCGGCAACCGGGGGCGGTGCTAACCTTTATCAATCCTCCAGCAGATTCTCCCGCAAAGTCGTGCCGGTGTACCGCGTCCGGAAGCGGCCGCGCCGCTGCAGTTCGGGCACGACGAGATCGGCGAATTCCTCGAAGCAGCCGGGCGTGTAGGTGGCGGCCAGCATGAAGCCGTCGGCGCCGCCCTCGTCCATGTACTGCTCCATCTGGTCGGCGATGTCCTTGGCGGTGCCGACCGCGACCGGCATGCCCATGCCCTGGGCGTAGATCATCGCGGCTTCCTTCACCGTGACCGGCGCGCCGCCCTTGGCATAGATGATCGATTCGAACAGGCCCTGGATGCCGGGCACCTCGATGTTCTGCACGATCGCATCGCCATCGAACTTGGAGAAGTCGAGCCCGAAATGGCCGGACATCCAGGCCAGCGCGCCCTCCGGTGGAATGCATTCCTTGATCCGCGCATATTTTTCCTGCGCCTCCGAACGCGTCTCCGCGACCACGGTCTGCAGACCGTAGATCAGCTTCACGGAACCCGGCTTGCGGTCGAACTTGCCGGCGAGCCGCTCGTTCAGGTCGGTCGCATATTGCTTCATGCGGTCGACGTTCGGATGCACGGCGAAGATCGCCTCGGCGTGCTTGGCGGCGAAGTCGCGGCCCTGGTTGGACGAGCCGGCCTGCCACAACACCGGTCGTCCCTGCGGTGACGGTGCGCAGAAGTGCCGGCCGTGGCACTTGTAGTATTTGCCCTCGTGGTTCACGACCTTGATCTTGGCCGGATCGGCATAGATGCCCGACACCTTGTCGGCGACGATCGCATCGGGCTCCCAGGAATCCCACAGCTGGTAGCAGACATCCATGTACTCCTCGAGCCGGTCGTAGCGGCCGCTGCGCTCGGTCATGGTGTGGCCATAGGCATCCCATTCGCTCTTGGAGTAGGACGAGACGATGTTCCAGGCGACCCGGCCGCCCGAGAGATGATCGAGGCTCGAAAGCCTGCGGCACATCGAATAGGGATGCTCGAACGCCGTCGACAAGGTGACGCCGACGCCGAGATGCCTGGTCGCCGTGGTGATGATCGGCACGATCGTCGACGGCTCGTGGGTCGGGCACTGCACCGCCCATTTTACGATCGCGTCGGAGCTGTCCTCGTGGGTGTTGTAGGGCGCCAGTTCATCGGCGATGAACATGGCGTCGAACATCCCGCGCTCCATGGTGCGGGCCATGTGCTGCCAGTATTCCGGCCGGGCGAAATCCCAGCCGATCTTGTCCTTGACATGGCGCCACATGCCGGTGGCGTGGCTGTTCACGCCGTGCTGGATGAATCCCAGAAGATGCGCCTTCTTCTTCGTTGTCGTGGTCATGTCGTTGTCTCCTGCGTCAGGAATTCATCTCTAGCCGAGCCGGGTGCGTGCCCGGCCCGTCAGGCGCCCTTCTGCTCGACGAAGAACGCGAGGCCGCATCCGGCGGCGGTCACCAGCGCGAGCAGCGGACCGGCATAGATCATGGCCGGGCTGAAGCCGGCGCCGGCGATGATGACGGCGGAGGCGATCACCGACAGCGCGGCGAGGCTGCCATATTGATAGTTCGGCTCGTGGTTGGATTCCGGCGCGCCGCTGCGATATTCGGCAATGGCGTTCTGCAGACCGCGCCAAAAGCCGGCGAGGAAGAACAGGGTCACGACAATGCCGACGATGGTGATGAAGACGTACATGCTTGGCTCCTTTGGAACGGAATGAGGGAAGCGGCACGCCGGGGGCCGGCGCGCCGTCGTGCGGTCATTCGGCGGGGGCCGAGACCTCGTCGCCGACGCGGCGCAGGCCGGCCAGATCGAAATCCTTGCCGCCGATCAAGCCCGCGATGACGACCGTCAGGCCGCTGATCGCGACGATCGAGAGCGTGCCGATCAGCTCGCCCGCCGTCGCATAGATCGGCATGCCCACGGCGATCGCGAGCGCGATGCCGCCCACGAAGCCGACCATGTTGGTCTTCGGCCACAGGATCGACAGCACCAGCGGCAGCAGGATCGAGGTCTTCAGCGCGTAGGTCGTCAGCACCAGCGTCGTAAAGTCGAGGCCCGACAGCACGATCAGCGTCGCCACGATGCCGCCGAGCAGCACCGACACCTTCGTGATCACGAACAGGTTGCTCTCGGAGGTCTGCGGGAAGTAGCGCTTGACGATGTCGACGGCGACCACCGAGGACAGCGCGGCGCTGGCGCCATCGATGGTCGAGTAGCAGGCGGCGAGAATGACGAGCACGTAGAGCAGCACCAGGGTCAGCCCGAGCCCGATGTGCGAGACGATGTAGGGACCGACGGCGACGATGTCGCCGCCGAAATCCGATGGTTTCAGGCCATAGGCGATGCCGACCAGGCCGAGCATGCCCAGGCAGATCGGGATCGGATAGAATAGCGCGCCCGACCACAGGAACACACGGCCGACGTCGCGGCTCTTGATCGCCCATACCTTCTGCCAGAAGGTCTGGTCGGAAACGGTGGCGGCGAGCAAGCCGAAGGCCAGCGTGATGCCGAAGCCCGCGGCGGCGTCGGGGCGCAGAACCGACAGGTTGCGGGCATCGGCGGCGCCGGCGGCCTGGAGGACGGCTTCCGAGCCGCCGGGTATCACCGCGTAGACCGCGGCGACGACGATGGCCGCCGGCACCGTGATCATCAGCGTGTTCAGCGTGCCTGTCATCACGGAAGTCCACAACCCGCCGAAGTAGGAGTAGGCGAGCACGCAGATGATCCCGACGACGGTCGCGACCTTCCAGTCGATCCCGAACACCGTCGAGACCACCACCGAGGTGCCCTTGAGGTTGATCAGAATTTCCAGGACGATGCCGAAGATCATCGTCACCGTCACGATTGCGGTCGCCGCCTTTGATCGGTTGAACCGATACTCGATGAACTCGGAGATCGTGTAGCCCTCCGGCATGTTCTTGCGCAGGATGCGGGCGAACGGGATCATCGCCATGACTGCGAAGCCGTTGGGCACCACGAACCAGAACAGGCCCGAGAGGCCCCATTGATACGTCATCGCCGAGCTCATCATCACCGCCATGGCCCAGGTCCAGACGGCGATCACCGAGCCGACGCCGAAACCGAAGCCGACGCGGCGGTCGGCGATGATGAAGTCGTGGGTGTTTCGAACGAGCAGGGTCTTCACGGCATAGGACAGGGCGAGTGAGAACAGGCCTAGTCCGATCATCGACGCAAACCCGAGGGTCGGCGTCAGACTTGGCATCGCGGCAAAGATAGACTTGTCCATGGCGATATCTCCGGGGTCAGGAACTCGGGTGAAGCGTGTGATAGTTGCGGGCGTGGTAGAGCAGCGGCGCGCCACCGGCCGCCTTGGCCGAGGTGACGTCGCACAGCACGATGGCGTGGTCGCCGGATGGGATCAGGTTGACGATGGCAGCGCTCAGCTGTCCGAGAGCGCCCGCGATCAGCGGCGTCTGGCCGGCGCCTTCGATCGTCGCTACGTCATCATAGGACCCGGGTGCGAGCTTGCTCGCGAAGCGGTCGGACAATGCGCGTTGCCCGGCGCTGAGGACGGAAATCCCCACGCTCATGCCGATGCCCAGCCAGACATAGCTCTGGCTGCTCTGGGCGACGCAGAACAGCACCCGCGGCGGCTGCAGCGAGACCGATGTCACCGACGTCGCCGTGAAGCCGTGGAGGTGGTCGCCGCGCCGGAACGTCACGACGGAGACGCCCGATGCGAGCTGGCTGAACACGTCCTTGAAGCCCTGTCTGAGGCTATCGGCGGGATTCATCGTGGCTTCGATCGTGCTCATGACATCTGACCTTCGAAGGCGAGCGTTCGATTGTCCCGCAGCGGCCGGATGACCTGCTTCATGAACGGACCGGCGTCGCGCATCGGGTCGTCGAACTGACAGACGATGCGATCGAGGCCCATGGCCTGCAGCTGGGGGATGCGGTTGCGGATGTCCTCGAAGGAGCCGATCAGGCCGAGCTCGAAGCCGGCATTGGAATCGACCATCTGCTCCTCGCCGAGTGCGGCCCAGGCGGCGGCGCCGGAGCTGCCGATCACCTTGCGGAAGAAGTCGATCGTCTGCGAATTGCGGCGACCGACGACGGTCTTCCAGCGCTGCCTTGCCTGCTCGGTCGTCTCGGTCGCGATGACATAGGCATTCGCTGCGATCAGGATGGTCCGGCCCCAGCTGTTGGCCTCCTGACGCACCGCCTCGATGCGCCGCTTCAGCTCCTCGTCGCCCATGCCGTTGAGGAATAGGCAATGACCCCATTCCGCCGCCATCTGCATGGCGCGGCCGGAATGGCCGGCGATCCACACCTCCGGCAGGGCGTTCTGGTCCAGGCCATAGGTCGGTGGCTGCTTGAGCTCGACCGGCTGGGCCTCACCCGGCAGAGCCTCCGTCCCGGCAATCTCGGCGGGCGGCTGGAACAGGCCATAGAGCGTGCGCAGGAATTCGCCGGCACGGTCGTAGCGTCCGTCGTGATCCAGCCAGTCGACGCCGGACAGATCGAATTCCTCCTTCCACCAGCCGCACACGATGTTCATGCCGAGCCGGCGCTCGGCGATCTTCGACAGCGTGTCGAGCATGCGGGCGACGAGGAAGGGCGAACGGAAGCCGGGCTTGATCGCGCCGCACAGGCCGACCTTGCTGGTCACCGCCGCAATCGCCGCAAGAATGCTCCAGGCGTCGGCAACGCTCTCGCTCGGACCATGGATGCAGTTGAGGAGGTTCTCGGAGGCGTAGAGAAAGTCGAACCCGAGTGCTTCGGCCTGCTGCGCGATCGCGAGGCAGGCGGCGACGTCAGGACCGGTCGGTGCGTCCAGCGAACGCAGCCAGCCGCCATAGACGGGAAGCCAGATGCCGAACTCCATCACGCGACCTCGCAGGATGTGAAGGAGGCGCGCGGAGCACGATCATGGATCGGTGCCTCGTCGACGGGTGTCGCAGAAGGTGCAGGCGGCATGTCCTCGCTGTCCTCGCTCGAAAGCCTTCGTGCGAAGTAATTAGCAAGCGTCTTGCCAAACCGGGCCGCGCGCAGGCGCCTGGGGCCGGTGCTGAAAATAGCGGCGGGATTGATCGATAAAGCGTCCTGAAATGCCTGCGGTGAAAGCAGATCGGAACTACTTATTCATTCAGTTCATGCGCACTGAAGTGTATGAATGATGCGGCGCCGCTTTTGATGCTGGTCCCTGCGAGGATGAAACGAATTCATCGAAAGCCATGGGAGTGACTGGTTTGACGGCAGGCCGGCTCGGGAACTGGTTCGAATTTGTCCGTGGGAGCGCATTCGGCGACGAGCCGGATGTCGCCGGGGCCCAGGAGAGTCCATGACCTTCGAGCAAATGAGGATCTTCCTCGAAGCCGCTCATTTTGGCAGCTTCACTCATGCCGCCGAGCGACTGGGCCTCACGCAATCGGCGGTCAGCGTCTCGATCAAGAAGCTGGAGGAGAAGCTCGACGTTCCGCTGTTCGACCGCTCCGGGCGCCGGCTGATGCTGACCGAGGCCGGGCAGGTGCTGTTGAACGAGGCCGAGCGGATTCTGCGCGACGTCGAACTGACGATGCGCCGTGTCGAAGGCCGGCGTCCCGTCTCGCCGTCCGCGCTGGTGGCGTGCACCGCCAGTGCCTACGACTTCTGGATGCCGCATCTTCTGGCGCGGGACAATGGTCCCGGCGCATTCGGGATCGATCTCGTCCGAGGCAGCGTCAACGAGGTGGCGGCTTATGTGATGCGTGGAACGGCGGATGCGGGGGTGACCAGCGCCATGCCCAGCCACCCGCAGTTCCGCCAGGTCGCCGTGTTCGCCGACCGGCTGGTGCTGTGCGCTCATCCCGAACGGGCGCAGCATGTGCCGGCCGATCTGAGCTGGAAGTCACTGGCCGAGCAGGCGCCCTTGTTGTGGGAGCACGGCGAGCTGACGCAGACGCTGACGGCGGCGCTCGCCTCCCACCGTGTCGAGCCCGAGCGTGTGGCGCATCCCGTCCTCAAGCTGTCGTCGAGCACGGCCGTGATCTCGGCGCTGCTTGGCGGCCGCCACATCGGCTTCGTGTCGGACCGCGCCGCGCAGCCGTGGCTGACGTCGGGGCGGCTCGTCCGGATCGGCACGCCGGAGGTTCCCGTGCGCTATTGGCTGTTCGGCCTGCGTGAGCATGACATCGACAGGTTCGTGGCGCTGTTCGGGGCGCGCGTCGAATAGCTCCGGCCGCGCGCGGCACGACAGGGGGACGGCACGACTGCCCGACGGGCAATCCGCTCATGACAGCTCTGCGTGAACTGCCCGTCGAGCCAGTTTGCCGCAGCCTTGCGGACTTGTGTCGTCGGGCAAATCAAGACGATGTTTCCGCGCATCCCGCTTCACTCGGAGGGGCGTTGCGCGCGATCGTCACGACACGCGAGGCGGGGAGGCGATGGCCGTGAGAGCTCGCAGCATGTCCTGACGGATGTGCGGACGAACGATGCGCTTGCGGACGGTCAAGTCGCGTGGTCCTGGCCTCCCGACGCTGAGGTCAAGTTCGCGAGGGTGCTGATGCATCACGTGGATGACGGTGGCCAACAAGCCCGGCGCACCGGGGAGATCGCGAAGCAGCCGTAAGCCCGTCGCGCAGGGAATGCCGGATGATCGGCAGCACCTGTGGTACCTGCCGCCTGCATTCTTTTTCGCAGGCGGGCCATGGGTTGCGGCCAGCACCCGGCATTCCCTGCGCCCTCCGATCTTGATGAGGGCGAAGACGAACAGCAAAGCTCGGGCATGGACATGCCGCGGGAATGAGATTTCACGTCTACGAGATGAGTTGGGAAACGAGATGCTTGCGGATGGGAGAGGGGAATGCGCCGTCGACGATGTTTGGCGAGGTGAGAGTGTTGGTGAGACGCTCGTCTCGCTCGCCATCTCCCGCTGTCGTCCCGGCGAACGCCGGGACCCATAATCCCAGGAAGATGTCGTTACGTACGATGGGGGACCAGCGTCGTGTTTCAACATCTGCCGGTGGTTATGGATCCCGGCGTTCGCCGGGACGACAGCTGAGGATGCGGGACGACCGAGGATCGCGGCCATCAGGCGAAGGCTTACGCATGAGACGTTCAAACCTTGGCCTTGCCGGTCCGGGTGCTTGCGGCAGCCGCCCTACGTCTTGGCCGCCTTCGACGCCAGTGCGTCGGCGACGGCGGTGCGGATGTCGGCGACCGAGAACGGCTTGGTGATGACGTCATGCGCGATCGCACTGAGATTCGACGCCCGCTCGCGCTGATGCGCAAAGCCGGTCATCAGCAGGATCGTCAGATCGGGAAAGTCGCGCGCCGCCGACAGCGCCAGCGCGATGCCGTCCATGATGGGCATCTGGATGTCGGTCAGCAGCAGGTCGAAGGCGCCGTTCTCGCGCGTGAGGATGTCGAGCGCCTCGGCGCCGTCCTGCGCGGTCACGATGTCATGCCCGTCCATCGCAATGGCGCGCGCGACCAGCGTCCGCATCGAGTCTTCGTCGTCGGCGATCAGGACGCGCGACATGTCGTTTCGTCTCCGTCTCGTGGGCCCCGCGGGCGACCCACGAGACCGGAATCATCATGCACTGCCGGCGGCCAGATCGCGCCGGTTGAAGAACCGTATATCGATATTACGGCCTTCGGGAGGGGGCGAGGCCAGGCGCGATTTGAACGCCATGCGCTCGCCGGGCTTGAGCGTGGTCTGCTCAAGCAGCGTGTTCCAGGCATAGATCTCCGTGCCCTGCGCGTCACGCACGCTGAAGCGCAGCCGGGGCAGGTCGACCGCCTTCTTGGTGACGCTGACGATGCTGCCTTCGATCACCAGCACCGGCTTGCCGTCGACGGTTTCGGTCGCGACCTTCACGTCCTTGAAGCTCAGGCCGCGCAGGTTCACCTCGAGCCCGACCAGTTTGTAGAACGACGCCGTCTGCGGCAGCAGCCTGACGACGTCGGCGCGCCACACCACCAGCGCAATCGTGAGTGCCGCCATGGCGGCCGTCAGTACCGGCAGGTTCAACAGCTTATTGCCTGGGAAATCCGGCAATTTCGGGCGCCTGATGAGCCTGCGGAGACCGGCGAGGCGCGAAGCCCCGCTCTGCGCGGGCTGCTCGGCATCTTCCGTGTCGTCGTCGGGCTCGGCGAGGGCATCCTCGGGCCAGCCGGCGGCCAGCGGCGGACTTTCCACATCGGGCGTCCGTTCGTCGTCGTCTTCCTGGCGCGCGAGGGCTTCCCACTCGTCGGCTGCGTCACGCGGCGCGGCCGCCGCGCCGGCCTCCGCCATGGCGGGCATGGGGGCGGGCGCCTCGACCGCATCCTCGGGCCGCGCCAGCCAGACCTCCTTGCAACGGGAACAGCGTACGCTGCGGCCAGACATACCCAGGGTTGCCAAGTCGATGGCATAAGATGTCGCACAATGAGGGCAAACGATGAACATCGCGCCTGTTCTCCAACGGCCATTGCCGCTTTGTTTCCGACAGTTCGTGCTACAAGGACCGCCATGTCGACGAACTTCGGAACTCAATCGCGCCAATGGTACACGGCGACCGTTAACGAACCGGAAACCATAACGGGCGCTCAATCGGGCCATCGTACCGCTGAGCTTGGAGCGTGCGGGTCTGCCGCGCACGCGGTCGAACGGAGCTGAGGCTTTGGTTCGGTTCGAAAATGTTGGGCTGCGCTATGGATTGGGGCCGGAGATCCTCCGCGACCTCAGTTTCCAGATTCCGGCCCATTCCTTCCAGTTCCTCACCGGCCCGTCGGGCGCGGGCAAGACCTCGCTGCTCAAGCTGCTGTTTCTGTCGCTGCGGCCGACCCGCGGCCTGGTCAATCTGTTCGGCTACGACATCTCGCTGCTCAGCAAGGAGGAGATCGCCGATTTGCGCAAGCGCATCGGCATCGTGCTGCAGGACTTCCGGCTGCTCGACCACATGACGACCTATGAGAACGTGGCGCTGCCGTTTCGCGTCATGGGGCGGGATGAATCGAGCTACCGCAAGGAGGTCATCGACCTCCTGAAATGGGTCGGCCTTGGTGAGCGCATGGATGCGCTGCCGCCGATCCTGTCGGGCGGCGAAAAGCAGCGCGCGGCGATCGCGCGCGCCGTGATCTCGCGGCCGCAACTGCTGCTCGCGGACGAGCCGACCGGCAACGTCGATCCGACGCTCGGACGCCGGCTGCTGCGGCTGTTCATCGAATTGAACCGCTCGGGCACGGCGGTGATCATCGCAACCCATGACATCACGCTGATGGACCAATACGAGGCCCGCCGGCTGGTGCTGCATCAGGGACGATTGCACATCTATGAGTAGCGTAGACGATCGCGGCCTCCTGGTCGATCTCGGCGACGACCGCCCGCAACTGCCGGCGCAGGCCCGCATCGTGTCGCCGATCGTGCCGCGCGCCTCGATCGCGGGCCGTGCGCTGGTCGCCGTGGTGGCGATCATGACCTTCCTGGCCTCGATCACGACCGGCGGCGTGCTGCTGGTCAGCGAGTCCGCGGCCGAGTGGCAGTCGGAGGTGGCGAGCGAGATCACGGTGCAGGTTCGCCCCAAGACCGGCCGGGATATCGAGCGCGACATTGCCCTGGTGACGGAAGCAATGCGGGGGCAGTCGGGCATCGTCGAGGTCCGGCCCTTCACCAAGGAGGAATCGAGCAAGCTGCTGGAGCCGTGGCTCGGCAGCGGCTTGTCGTTCGACGAGCTTCCGGTGCCGCGCGTCATCATCGCGCGCGTCCAGCCCGGCACCAGCTTCGATCTCAACGCCCTGCGCACCCGCGTGACCCAGGTTGCGCCGACCGCCAGCGTGGATGACCACCGCGCCTGGATCGAGCGCATGCGCTCGATGACCGGCGCGACCCTGTTTGCAGGCTTCGGCATTCTCGTGCTGGTGATCGCGGCCACCATCATCTCGGTGTCGTTCGCGACCCGCGGCGCGATGGCCGCGAACCGGCCGATCGTCGAGGTGCTGCATTTCGTCGGCGCCGGCGACCGCTACATCGCCAATCACTTCCTGCGGCACTTCCTGCAGCTCGGACTGGAGGGGGCGTGATCGGCGGCGGCCTTGCGATGCTCGGATTCGGGTTCTCGGAGTCGATCGCCAACTGGTTCTCCGGCACCCCTGTCGGCGACCAGTTCGCGGCGTTGCTGGGGACGTTCTCGCTGCGCCCGCTCGGCTATGTCGCGATCGCGCTGCAGGCGGTGGTGATCGCCGCGGTGACCGGCTGGGCCGCACGCCGGACCCTGTTCACGACGCTGGCGAGCATCGACTGATGGCGGCTTCTATCCCCAGCGGTCTCGTTGCGGATTTCACTTGGCCCGAAAACCGCCTAAAATCGTCTGCGCCGGGGTGAGGCAGGACGGGGTGAGCTGGGTCACGAACACGGCAGAGGTCGCGCGCCAGGATCGGCGGCGAGCGAACGTGATCGGGAGGCCGGCGAAACCTGCCTGCGTTCCCGGACTTGAACGACGGGATCGCGACGGCATGGCGCCGCGCGCAGGCAGGCAAGGACACGCCAGGCGTTGCATGGAGCCGGAGACCGACCATAGCAGGCGAAAGCTGCCGCTCACCGTGGCGGTGTGGCGGATGCTCGCGGGCGCCGTGGCGACGCTCGGGGTCGGCTTCTTCGTCGCGGCGGTCGGCTTCGTCGGCTTCCTCTCGCAATTGCGGGGCGCCGAGATCCAGCCCGAGCGCAAGGCGGACGGAATCGTGGTCCTGACCGGTGGCTCGTCACGCGTATCGGACGCGGTGGAACTCCTGGCGGGAGGCTATGGCCGGCGGCTGCTGATCTCCGGCGTGCACCCGACCAACGAGGCCAGCGATATCACCCGGTCGCTGCCCGAGGCGCGATCATTCATCAACTGCTGCGTCGATCTGGATTATTCGGCGATCAACACCCGCAGCAACGCCGCGCAGACGCGGCGGTGGGCCAGCGAGCGCGGCTTCAAGTCGCTGATCGTGGTGACGTCGAACTATCACATGCCGCGGGCCATCGTCGAACTGTCGCATGCAATGCCGAGCATGGATCTCATTCCCTATGCCGTCGTCGGCGAGAAATGGCGCGACGAGCCGTGGTGGACCAGCGCGCCGACGGTGCGACTTCTGCTGTCCGAATATGCCAAATATGTCGCCGCCGAGATGCGGCTGCGGCTGGCCGATCTCGGCCTCGATCTCGCGCCCGAGGTCGATCCGCCAACCGGCTCGGTGTCGCGCCGACCGACGACGGCGCAAGCCAATTGAACTGGGTTTCTGATGGTCTCGATCTTCCTGCGTTCGCTGCTGTTCAACATCCTGTTCTACCCGAACTTCGTGCTCTGGGCGCTGATCGCGTTGCCGACCCTGGCGATGCCCCGTAAGGCGCTGCTGCGCGTCGCCAACTGGTGGGCGCAGAGCAACATCGTGTTGATGCGCGTCGTCTGCAACATCCGCGTCGAATATCGCGGCGTCGAGAAGATCCCGAAGGGGCCGCTGATCGTCGCCGCCAAGCATCAGTCGATGTGGGAGACGATCTCGCTGCTGCATTTCTTCGATGCGCCGTTCTTCGTTCTCAAGCGCGAACTGCTGCGGATTCCCTTGTTCGGACAGTATCTCGTCAAGGCGGACATGATCGCGATCGACCGCAGCTCCGGCGCCCGCGCGTTGAAGCAGGTGATGCGGCGGGCGGCGGAGGAGGTGAAGCATGGCCGTCAGTTTGATGATCTTCCCGGAAGGCACCCGGCGCGCGGCGGGCGCACCGCCGGACTATAAGGGCGGCGTCGGCTTGATCTACACGGATTGTGGCGTACCCTGCCTGCCGGTGGCCTTGAATTCGGGTCTGTTTTGGCCACGCCGCGCATTTCTGCGCTACCCGGGCACGCCTCGTCGTGGAGTTTCTCGATCCGCTGCCGCCTGGCCTGCCGCGCGATGAGTTCATGGCGCGGATTCAGAGCGTGATCGAAGAGGCGACCGGCCGGCTCGTCGCCGCGGGGCAGGCGGAACAGGCGAAGTTGTTTGGCCGGGTGCCGACGCCGGTGAAGGCTTGAGGGCTATGTCTTGCTTGGCGCAGGATGCAGCGAGTGGCCGTCATCGTGCAGCATCGTCGCCAGCCGATGCAACTGTGTGTCGCGAAAGCCCTGCGCCTCGATCGCCTTCACGGTCGAGATCACGTAGTCGCGATTGGCGCCGGACTGGCCGTGACCCTGGCGCACATGGCGCAACTGCTCCTGCGGCGACAGCCGGCCGGCATATTGCACATGGCCGCGATCGACCACGTAGACCAATGCGCTCACCCGCTCGCGCGCGTCGTTCTCCAGCCAAACCGAGCGCGTCACTTCGCGATATACCGAGGTTACCTGCTCACGCGCCCGCAGATAGGCGATGGTCTCGTCGCGCTTGTCTGCTGCCACCCGAAACGCAATGCCGCGACACGCGCCGCCGCGATCGAGACCGAGCACGAGGCCCGGCTTCTCCGGCGTTCCGCGGTGGACGAACGAATACACACAGAGCGCGCGATGCTCGCCGATCAATCGCGCTGGCACCTGCTCGAGAAAGTCGAATCCGGGGCGCCACATCAGCGAGCCGTAGCCGAAGACCCAGAGGTCGCCGTGGGGAAGGTTGCGTTCGGACGGGGTCATTGCGGACATCAATGCGGAAGCCTAAGTGTGGTGCTCGCGAATTGTTAATTTAGTTACACAATCCGTGATCGCCGAATTGCCAAAATTGCTGCCCAAAGGGTGTCCTGCATGTCTCGTTTGCCGCAAGCGCGCCGCAGGCGCTCGCTCTGGGGGCTCTTCATCGCCCCCGTCCTGCTCCTGATCGCCGCGATCGCGTGGAGCGCTTTCTGGTTCTTCGCCGCTTCGCAAGTGGATGTCCAGGCCGACGCTTGGCGCGCCCGCGAGGGCGAAGGCCGGCCGCGTCTATGACTGCGCGAAGCGCTCGGTCGCCGGCTTCCCATTCCGGCTCGAGGTCCGCTGCACGGACCCGAGCGTGGCGCTGTTCTCGCAGGCCGCCGGCACGCCGCTGATGAACGCCAAGCTCGACGAGATCCTCGTCGTCGCCCAGGTGTGGGACCCGAAGCGGCTCATCGCAGAGTTCAAGGGACCGGCGATGATTGCCGATGGTCGCGGGCCGGCCTCGTTCTCCGTGAACTGGCGCGTCGGCGAGGCCAGCGTCCGCGGCCTCCGGGGCCGCCGCAGCGCGCCGACCTCGTGTTCGAGCAGCCGACCATCGACCGCATCGACGGCGGGACAGCCGTGCCCGCCGCGCGCGCCGATCACGTCGAGTTGCACGGCCGTCTCGCCGACGGCACGCCGTCCGATCATCCGGTGCTGGAGACTGCGCTGCAGATCGAAAGCGGCAGCATCCAGGGCGGTCATCCGCTGCTTGCTGAGCCGTTCAATGCCGATATCCAGGCCCGCGTCACGGGTCTCAAGGACTTCCGGGCCCAAACCCTGGCCGGAGCGGTTTCGCGAGATGCAGGCGGCGGGCGGTCACGTCGAGATCGTCCAGTCGCGTATCCAGCAGGGCGAATTGCTCGCGGTTGCCGCGGGCACGCTGACCTTGACCGCCAATGGCGGCATTGACGGCGAAGTGCAGATGACGGTCGCCGGGATCGAAAAGGTCATTCCGGCGCTCGGCCTCGACAAGATGCTCGAAAACGGCGTGCCGCAGGAGACGCTCGATCGCGTAGCGCCCGGTGTGAAGTCGCAGGACGTCAACAACCTGCTCGGTGCGCTCGATCGCGCCATTCCCGGCCTCGGCAAGGTCGTCAAGCAGAACGCCAATGTCGGCGTCGCGCTCGGCATCAATGCACTCGGCAAGGAGGCCACGCTCGAAGGGCGCAAGGCCCGGACCTTCCCGTTGCGCTTTGCCGATGGCGTCGTCGTGCTCGGTCCGTTCAAGGTCGCCCGTGTCCCTCCGCTGTTCTGACCTCAGCTCTTCTTCAATTGCGGCAGCGGCCGGCCGAAATCCGGCGCCGCCGAATCCTGGCCGATATCGACGATGCCGCGGCGGATCGCACGGGTGCGGGTGAAGTGATCGAACAGCGCATCGCCGTCGCCGCGGCGGATCGCCCGCGTCAGCTTGGAGAGGTCCTCGGTGAAGGTGCCGAGCATGTCGAGCACCGCATCCTTGTTGCTCAGGAAGATGTCGCGCCACATCGTCGGGTCGGATGCGGCGATGCGGGTGAAATCGCGAAAGCCGCCGGCGGAGAACTTGATCACCTCGGACTCCGTGACCTGCGCCAGCTCGTCGGCGGTGCCGACGATGGTGTAGGCGATCAGATGCGGCAGGTGGCTGGTGATCGCGAGCACGCGGTCGTGGTGATCCGGCGTCATGATCTCGACCTTGGCGCCAAGCGCCGCCCAGAACGCGCGCAGCCGATCGATCGCGCTCGTATCGACGCCCTCCGGCGGCGTCAGGATGCACCAGCGGTTGATGAACAGCTCGGCGAAGCCGGAATCGGGACCCGAATTCTCAGTGCCGGCCACAGGATGCGCCGGGACGAAATGCACATTCGCCGGCAGATGCGGCGCCATGTCGCGCACGATCGCGCCCTTGACCGAGCCGACATCGGAGACGATGGCGCCCGGTTTCAGATGCGGGGCGATCTCCATCGCGACCGGGCCGCAGGCGCCGACGGGAATGCAGAGGATGACGAGGTCGGCATCCTTCACCGCCTCTTCATTGCTCGCCACGACGCGGTCGACGACGCCGAGCTCGGCGACTCGCGCGCGCGTCTTCTCCGACCGCGCGGTGGTGACGATCTCGCCGGCCACGCCTTGCAGCCGCGCCGCGCGCGCGATCGAGCCGCCGATCAGGCCGAAGCCGATCAGCGCGACGCGGTCGAATCGCCCCGCGACGCTCATTTCGCCCTCATGAATTCGCTGAGAGCCTCCACGACCAGGCGATTGGCCTCCTCGGTGCCGATCGTCATCCGCAGCGCGTTCGGCAGCTTGTAGTTGGCGAGCGCGCGCAGCACGAGGCCGCGCCGGGTCAGGAATTCGTCGGCCTCGACCGCGGTCTTGCCCTTGTCGGTCGGGAAGTGGATCAGGATGAAATTGGTGACGCTCGGCGTCACCTTCAGCCCGAGCTTGCCGATCTCCTCGGTCAACCAGTTGCGCCACGTTTCCGTGTGCGTCTTCGACATCTGCTGATGGGCGGTGTCCTCGATCGCGGCGACCGCGGCGAGCATCGCGGGCGAGGAGACGTTGAACGGCCCGCGGATGCGGTTGATGGCATCGACGATGTGCGCCGGGCCGAACATCCAGCCGACGCGGAGCGCCGCGAGGGCCGTGGATCTTGGAAAAAGTGTGGGTGACGACGGTGTTCTCGGTCGTGGCGACCAGCTCGAGCCCGAACTCGTAGTCATTGCGCGAGACGTAGTCGGCATAGGCAGCGTCGAGCACCAGCACGACGTGCGCCGGCAGGCCGGCACGCAGCCGCTTGACCTCGTCGAACGGGATGTAGGTGCCGGTCGGGTTGTTCGGGTTGGCGAGCCATACCAGCCTGGTGCGCGGCGTCACCGCGGCGAGGATGGCGTCGACATCGGTGCGATACTCCGTCTCCGCGGCAACCACGTTCCTGGCGCCGCAGGCCATGGTCGCGATCGGATAGACCAGGAAGCCGTGCGCGGTGGAGATCGCCTCGTCGCCCTGGCCGAGAAAGGTGTGTGCCAGCAGATTGAGGATCTCGTCGGACCCGGCGCCGCAGACGATGCGGTCGGGATCGAGGCCGTAGGTGCGGCCGATGGCCTCGCGCAGCACCCGGGAAGTCCCTTCCGGATAGTCTTCAAGATGTGTGGCCGCGCTCTTGAACGCCTCGATCGCCCTCGGCGAGGGACCGAACGGGGTCTCATTGGCCGACAGCTTGAAAACCTTGCGACCAGGCTCCGGCTTGGGACTCTTGCCCGGCGTATAGGGCGCAATGTCGAGGATGCCGGGGTTCGGCACGGGGCGGTTCATCGTCAACTCCGGAAAATCATCACTGGCGCGGGGCGTCTCAGCTCGGAACCGTATAGCGTTTCGCATGGCCGCCGACGAGGGCCGTCGAGCGGACGGAGGCGCCCGCCGCGATCAGGGCAGCCTTGATCTTGTCGAGGTTCGACGGCGCCTCGATCGACACCAGCAGCGCGGCGCCGTCGAAGGCGGTATCGGGCACCGCGACCACGTCGGCGAGCGGCGACAGCGCGCGCGACACCTGCGCATTCCAGCCGGAAACGCGGATGCTCCAGGTCTCGACCTCCAGCACCAGCGCGTCGTCGGCGACGCGCGACACCGCGAACACCGGCAGCGCCGCCGGGTGGTCGGCGCGCTCGATGAAGGGCATCCGCGCGATGATCTTCGGCGCGCCCACGGGCTCGAGCGTGATCCACCACGGCGTATGGCCTGAGGTCGTCGACACCAGTGCGAGATCGCCCTTCGACCGCGCCACCGCCTCGACCGCGGCCTGCGCGCTGAAATGCGCGACGTACGGCACCACGAAGCCGAAATGGAACCTGGCGGAATCGCGCATCGCGGACTCGCCGACCGACACGTCGGCGTGCACCGAGAACGGCGCCTGCACGTAGGTGAACGTCGACACGATTACGCGCCAGATGCCCTCGACGGTGTCGAGCGGCAGGATGCCGCGATGGCGCTGCACTAGGCGCCGCATCATGTCGGCCTCGCGCGCCGGGCGGAACGCCGAGCCGACCTCCTGGGTCTTCTTGACCTTGATCAGCCGATCGATGATGTCGGCCCTGTTCATCAGGAGCTGATGCACCTGCTCGTCGATCGTGTCGATCTCCTTGCGCAAATCGGCAAGCGAAGGCGGGGCAGGCGGCGGGTTGGACATGGGCTGGTCACTCTTCGCAGGCCACCGGTTAACGCGCGGCCGACTGGAACGGATGTCGTTCTCTCCGATGCAGAAGACGTGCGCAACAGCAAGTTTACCTTGTCGCGCCAGGGCTTGGCTGACCTGCAGCCGTCGGGCGCCCGATCGGCGGTCAACCCGAGCTTGCCTTGACGCGGAGCGCCCGCAGGACTAGTTTCTGCCTGTTCCGTGGTCATTTGAGCCGGCCGGCTTGCAGCCACGTTAAAAAACTCGCTAAACAGGCCGGGGACGTTATCGATCCCGGCCGAACCCCAGTTCAGGCCGGGTTTTTCATGGCCTGATATGTCACGTGGTTCGGGAGCTCTGGCCAAAGGGCCGGAG
Organism: Bradyrhizobium oligotrophicum; assembly: GCA_050641875.1. Classification (GTDB taxonomy): domain Bacteria; phylum Pseudomonadota; class Alphaproteobacteria; order Rhizobiales; family Xanthobacteraceae; genus Bradyrhizobium; species Bradyrhizobium oligotrophicum_B. Next base: position 1,303,133 of record CP192619.1, on the reverse strand, counting down.
TGAGAGACATGACAGGCCTGACGCCGAAACCCACATCCGCGCTGCGCACGGTCGCGCCCGAGGAGCGTTCGCACGAGGTCGATCATCCGAGTTCGCCGGTCGCGCAGTTCGGTGCCGACAAGCCGCTCAAGCTCGATTGCGGCGTCGACCTGTCGCCGTTCCAGATCGCCTACCAGACCTATGGCGAACTCAACGCCGACAGATCGAACGCGGTCCTGGTCTGCCACGCGCTGACCGGCGACCAGCACGTCGCCAACCGCCATCCCGTCACCGGCAAGCCGGGCTGGTGGGAGACGCTGGTCGGCCCCGGCCGCCCGCTCGATCCGGCGCGCTACTTCATCATCTGCTCCAACGTGATCGGCGGCTGCATGGGCTCGACCGGGCCGGCGTCGCTGAACCCGGCGACCGGCAAGGTCTGGGGCCTCGATTTCCCCATCATCACCATCCCCGACATGGTGCGGGCGCAGGCGATGCTGATCGATCATCTCGGCATCGACACGCTGTTCGCCGTGGTCGGCGGCTCGATGGGCGGCATGCAGGCGCTGCAATGGACGGTGGCCTATCCGCAGCGCGTGTTCGCCAATCTCGCGATCGCCTGCGCCACGCGGCATTCGGCGCAGAACATCGCGTTCCACGAGCTCGGACGCCAGGCCGTGATGGCCGATCCCGACTGGGATCATGGCCGCTATGGCGACAAGGGCGTTCATCCGCATCGCGGTCTCGCCGTGGCGCGGATGGCCGCGCACATCACTTATCTGTCGGACGCCGCGCTGCATCGCAAGTTCGGCCGCCGGATGCAGGACCGCGAGCTGCCGACGTTCTCGTTCGATGCCGATTTCCAGGTCGAGAGCTATCTGCGCTACCAGGGCTCGTCCTTCGTCGAGCGCTTCGACGCCAACTCCTATCTCTATCTGACGCGGGCGATGGACTATTTCGACATCGCGGCCGACCATGACGGCGTGCTGGCGGCGGCATTCCGGGGCATCAAGACCCGCTTCTGCGTGGTGTCCTTCACCAGCGACTGGCTGTTTCCGACGTCGGAATCGCGCGCGCTGGTGCATGCGCTCAATGCCTCCAGCGCGCGGGTGTCGTTCGCCGAGATCGAGACCGACAAGGGGCACGATGCGTTCCTGCTGGATGTGCCCGAGTTCTTCGAGATCGCGAGCGCCTTCCTCGATTCCGCGGGCAAGGCGCGCGGCCTCAAGGTTGCGAACGGAGGCTGAGCCATGAGCATGCAGGGTGTGTTGCCGCTGAACGGCTTCTCTGGCGGCGAGGTGCTGGCCTATCGACCGGATCATCTGCTGATCGCCGGCATGGTCGAGAGCGGATCCAAGGTGCTCGATATCGGCTGCGGCGACGGCGACCTGCTGCAGCTTCTCGAGAGCCGCGGCATCGACGGCCGCGGCATCGAGCTGTCGCGCGAGGGCGTCAACCATTGCGTCGCCAAGGGCCTCGCGGTGGTGCAGGGCGACGCCGACACCGATCTGATTGACTATCCCGACGATGCGTTCGACTACGTGATCCTGTCGCAGACCCTGCAGGCGACGCGCCGGCCGAAGACGGTGCTGGAAAATCTCCTGCGCATCGGCCGCCGCGCCATCGTCACCTTCCCGAATTTCGGCTTCTGGCGGCTGCGGCTGCAGCTGCTGGTCGGCGGCCACATGCCGCGCACCGACAATCTGCCCTTCACCTGGTACGACACGCCGAACATCCATTTCTGCACCATCAAGGATTTCGTGCAGCTCTGCGACGAGATCGGCGTCAAGATGGAGCGCGCTGTCGCACTTGATAGTTACGGCCGTCCCTTGCGCGTCGCCATGCCCTGGTGGTTCTGGAACATGTTCGGCGAGCAGGGGGTGTTCCTGCTGAGCAGAGCGGAGCGGCGGTAGGACACGTTGTGTTGCCGGCGTATCCTATGCCGCCAATGCCGCGTCATCCTCCGTTGTCGTCCCGGCGAACGCCGGGACCCATAACCACCGTCGGTTATGGGACGACAACTCGCAGTTCCGCTTCACCGATAAATCACGCGGTATGGGTCCCGGCGTTCGCCGGGACGACGACTGAATGCTGGGCGACGGCATTGTTCACACCTTATCCCTGCGACGACACGCGTCATCGTTGGTGAGCCGTTGGTTTAGCGCGTTTCACTTCTCGAACAGCCAAAGGCATGACGCTCCGTCCCCGCAGCGCCTCCGCGCCCGGGCTTTGCATCTTCATCGCCTCCTGACAACGCAGAGGCGCAGGGAAGGCCGGATGCTGGCCGCACCCATGGCCCGCCTGCGGAAAAAAATGCAGGCGGCAGGTACCACAGGTACGAGCCGGAACACCCGGCGGATTCAATCGGTCGTCGCAACACTCGATGAGGAGGTTGCGATGGGTATCCGAAAGCGGCGATCAACGCGGGCGAAGCTGGGATCGATGGGTCGCCCACCAGTGGCGGGGCGTGCGGAACAGCAGAAGTTTTGGCGGGGGATTGCCGCCGGATTGAACAGCGAGAAGGCTGCGCTGGCTGCTGGATTGTCAGATGCTGTCGGCCCTCGATTGTTTCGAAGGGCGGGCGGCGTGACACCAGCGATGTTCAGATCTTCGGCGAAGCCGCTCTCCGGCCGACGCCTCTCTTTCTCTGAACGCGAAGAGATTGCCCTGCTGAATGCGCAGCGCCATTCTGTACGAGAAATAGCGCGGCGCCTCGATCGGTCTCCCTCGACCATCTCTCGTGAGCTCGATCGCAATGCGGCCACGCACGGCGGCAAGATGGCCTATCGAGCGACGGCCGCCCAGTGGCATGCAGATCGATCGGCCCGGCGCCCCAAGCCGAGCAAGCTTGCAAGCAACTCCGCCTTGCGCACTTATGTTGAAGAACGGCTTGCCGGCGTTGTCGTGCCTCCAGGCGGCGTCCGGCGGAAGGCCGGTCGTGCGGGTTCGGACCAGCAACGGCGATGGGCAAAAGCCTGGAGTCCTGAGCAGATCGCCCAACGCTTGCCGATCGACTTCCCGGATGACGAGACGATGCGGATCAGCCACGAAGCCATTTACCAGGCGCTTTTTGTTCAGAGCCGAGGTGCGCTGAACCGGGAGTTGGCGGCCTGCTTGCGAACGGGACGTGCGCTGCGGGTGCCTCGGGCGCGCACGCGAAAGCGTAGCAAAGGCTTCGTATCGCCAGAGATCATGATCAGTGAACGTCCGGCCGAAGTCGCGGATCGCGCCGTGCCGGGACATTGGGAAGGAGATCTGATCGTCGGCTCCGAGAGCTCGGCAATCGGCACGCTCGTCGAACGCAGCACACGGTTTACAATGCTGCTGCACTTGCCACGCTTGCCGGGATTTGAAGACGGCCCACGTACGAAGGACGGGCCTGCGCTCTCCGGACACGGAGCTGAAGCGGTACGCGATGCGATCACGCGCACCATTATCACCTTGCCCAAGGAACTACGCCGCTCGCTGACTTGGGATCAGGGGACCGAGATGGCTCAGCACAGTGACCTCAAGATCGATACAGGCCTTCAGGTCTACTTCTGCGATCCAAGAAGCCCTTGGCAGCGTGGCACGAACGAGAACACAAATGGCCTGCTGCGGCAGTACTTCCCGAAAGGCACCGATCTGAGCGTCTACGATGCTGACGAGATCGCCGCTGTGGCCGCAGCGCTCAATTCCCGACCGAGAAAGACGCTGGGATGGAAAACCCCAGCAGAGGCGCTTGACGAGCTCCTGTCCGGAATGAAAACACTTGCTGTTGCGACGACCGCTTGAGCCCGCCCCCGGCCTTCCCTGCGCGGTGGTCTGACGGCTGCTTCGCGTTCTCCCCGGTGCGCCGGGCTTTCTGGCCACCGTTGCCTGCGCGACGCGTTCAGCGTCCTCGCAAGCGTGACACCAGCGTCGGGGTGTCAGGACCGCGCGACTTGACCGCGCGTGCCGGAATTGTTCGTCCGCGCGAGCGAACTCACGCGCAATCCGACACGCCCACCGCATCCCACCTCAGCGTTCGTGACGACCGCGATACGCCCCTCTTGCAGTGAGGCGGGACGGCCGGAAATCTGCGCTTGATTTGCCCGACGGTGCAAGGGCTGATCGTGCGACAAACTAACACGACGGGCAGTTCGTGCATGACGCTCATGCGCAAACTGCCCGTCGTGCACCACGTGATGCGGATTGGTCGCTACGGCCTCGTCCGCAATCTACAGCAACCCGACCTTGTGCATCATGTCGCGGATCTGCGCCGGACTGGGATCTCCGACCGCTGGGCTGGACCACTCACCGGTCGTCGTTGCCGGCCCCCTGGCAACCGAGCCGGCCCCGTTGAGCTTGCCATTGGGTGCCTGCGGCGCCAGCGTCGGAGACGTCGCGCCGTTCTGCGCTTCGCCGCGCGCCAGTCCCAGCAGCCGACGGAGAACGTCGAGCGAGGGATCGGCCGCGGGCGCCGAGGCCACGCCCGCTTCCAGGCCGAGCGCGCGCATCGCATTCGGCAGCCCGGCTCCTGAACGATTGGGGTCGCCAAACTGCAGCGGCGTCGATGTCTCCTTCAGGATCTGGAACAGCCGCTCCACACGCCGCGCGTCGCGCGTCGCGAACTGGCCCTTGAAGTCGGGATGATGCGCCAGCACCAGCGCAGCGAGGCCGGTGACGTGCGGCGTCGCCATCGAGGTGCCGTCCCAGGCGCCGAAGTCGTCCGTCGGCAGCGACGACACGATGCCGACGCCCGGCGCGCAGACGTCGATCTCCGGGCCGAAGCAACTGAACTTCGCCGGGAAATATCCGTCGCTGCTGCGGAAGCCGTCCAACGCCTGCTGGGCGTGGAAGCTGTCTTCGGGAAACTCGCCCCATTTGCCCATCGCGGCGACCGCCAGGCAATGCGGCGTCGAGCCGGGGAACTGGACCGGCCCCGACGAATTTCCCGCGGCGACGATACAGGCGAGGCCCATCTGCTTGGCCCGCAGGATCCGCTCCTCGATGATCTGCGACGGCTCGCCGCCGCCCAGACTCATGTTGGCGACGTCGATGCCATTTTCCATGCAGTAGTCGAGCGCCGAGACGAGATCGCTGAACCGGCCGCCCGGGAAGATCCGGCAGACATGGATTTCGGCCGCCGGAGCGAAGCCGCGAATGCCGCCGCCGGAGCCGATCGGTCCGCCGGCGATGATGCCGGCGCAATGCGAGCCGTGACCAATGGTATCGACGGTCCAACTCGCGGGATCATTGCCGACGATGCTCTTGCCGATCGTGACGCCGTGCAGATTGCGATGCGTCGGCGCGGCACCGGAATCGATCACCGCAATCTTCACTCCCGCGCCGTTATAGGCGAGGGGCAGGCGATCGAGGCCCATCGCGCGCTGGCCCCAACCCAGCAATTGCTGGCCGGGAAATCCGCGCAGATAGGCGCCGAGCGTCTTCGCGGCGATGCGGTTCACGCTGTCGGGGGTCAGTTGCGGACGATCGAGCCAGAACGTCCAGTAATCGACCCGCGGCTTGATCAGGATCGAGCGGATGGTGTCGGGCGTCTCGCCCTGAATCTTGAGCGTGACGCGGCCGCTGGCGTCGGTGACGCCCTGAACCGGCCACACGCTGCCGAACACGTACACCTCCACCTCCGGCAGCGGGCCGCTCTCGCCGACCACTTCGATCGTCGTCGAGAACCCGTCGGCCAAGGGAATAAGAACGCCGGGATTGGGAAGCTGATGCGGCGCCGGCATCTGGGGCACGGTCGGATCGAGCATATAGGTGAGCGGCACATCGCGCTCGACCGCGAGCCGTGCTCCGGCCTGGGCCTTCAGCAATTCGGCCTTGTCGGGCGCCATTCGGGCCAGCACCATCGGGCCGAGCGGTGCTTGTCCCGGGTCGGCGCTCTGGAATCCGAGCAGGCGCGGCGGCTGAATTGTCTTCACCACGTCGATGTCGGGAGTGTTTGTCAGTTGCTGGACGATGAAGTCGGCGCTGAAGGTCGCAAGCCCCGTCTGCTGGCGCGGTGCCAGGATGTACTGCGCCCGCCGCTGCGAGATCGTTGCGCCGGGTTGACCCGTCGCTGGCGCCGCCGTGCCGCCGCTGCGGTTGGTCCCTTGTGCGGCTGGGGCTGATGCGGCGGTCACCCGTGCTGCGGCCTGCGGTGTGGCGACGCCCTCGGTTGACGGCTGCTCCGCTCCGGGTTGTGCTCCGGTGCCGTTGACGGCCGCGCCGGCCGCATCCTTCTGATCCGAGATTTCAGGTTTGCTTCGTGCGGCCATTTGCGGGCTCCTTCATCCTCGCTCGTGACATCGTCGGGGGACGCGGCTGGAGTCAGCCGGCGCCAAAGGGTTTCAGCGGAGCGTTCGGCTCCACCACGATCGTGCTGAAAGTCGATCGGAGGCGATCGGCCTGGCTCTTCGTCATCGACAGGATGACCACGTCGGGTGCGACCTGACCGACGCGTTTCACGCTGGGCTCGCGGCTCAAGTGATCGGCGAGCTGGCCGGACTTGACCGGCTCGCCCTGCACGATGAATTCCTGTTCCGAGTTCGGATCCGCCATGCGTCGTTCCCTCCATGTCAGGTCGGCGGTGGGCGGACGTTTCGTGCGCCCACCGCGTCACTCTCCTGGACCCGCGTTGCGATGTCGCGGGTCGTGGCTTCCAATCGGTCGTCCTAGTGCATCGTGCCGGCGGGCTGGCCGGTGCTGAAGATGCCGAGCGTGTGCCCGATGTTGAGGCCGGTCTGCGCGCCCTGTCCGATCTTCTTGAGCACGCTCCAGAAGCCCTGCAGCTCCATGTCGGTGGGCTGCGCGGCCGCCGCCTGCTGAGCCTGCTGGCCCGGCTGGCCGGCGCTGAAGATGCCGAGGTTGTGGCCGACATCGAGGCCGGTCTGGACGCCCTGTCCGATCTTCTTCAGCACGCTCCAGAAGCTCTGCAACTCCATGTCGGTCGGCTGTGCGGCCGCCGCCTGCTGGCCCGGCTGGCCGGCGCTGAAGATGCCGAGGTTGTGGCCGACATCGAGGCCGGTCTGAACGCCCTGTCCGATCTTCTTCAGCACGCTCCAGAAGCTCTGCAGCTCCATGTCGGTCGGCTGCGCCGCGGCGGTTGCGGCTTGCGGACCAGCGCTGAAGATGCCGAGGTTGTGCCCGACATTGAGACCGGTCTGGACGCCCTGTCCGATCTTCTTCAGCACGCTCCAGAAGCCCTGCAGCTCCATGTCGGTCGGCTGCGCGGCGGCGGCGGCCTGCGGGCCTGCGCTGAAGATGCCGAGGTTGTGGCCGACATCGAGGCCGGTCTGGACGCCCTGTCCGATCTTCTTGAGCACGCTCCAGAAGCCCTGCAGCTCCATGTCGGTCGGCTGCGCCGCGGCGGTTGCGGCTTGCGGACCAGCGCTGAAGATGCCGAGGTTGTGCCCGACATCGAGACCGGTCTGGACGCCCTGTCCGATCTTCTTGAGCACGCTCCAGAAGCCCTGCAGCTCCATGTCGGTCGGCTGCGCCGCGGCCGCGGCCTGCGGGCCGGCGCTGAAGATGCCGAGGTTGTGCCCGACATTGAGCCCGGTCTGGACGCCCTGTCCGATCTTCTTCAGCACGCTCCAGAAGCCCTGCAACTCCATTTCCGACGGCTGCTCGGTGCCGGGGCCGACCGAGAACGGCGCGAACCCGCCCGCGATTCCGCCGATGGCGCCGCCAAAGTCGCGGCCGGTCTTGCCGCCGATCAGGCGTCCGATCGCCTGTCCGGCGAACCTGCCGAGAACGGAGCCGAAGATCCCTTCGGGATTCAATTGACCATAGTCCTCAGTCGACTGCTGCATGCCACTCATGTTGAGCCTCCTCGCTCGTTGTTTGATCTTCGAGCGGCGCGCTGCTTGACCTCATCAGGAGTAGTTGCTGCGCGACGTCGATCGAGGGCGATGCTGCGCGCGTGGCCGTGATGCAAGTGTCAAGCGGGGCGTGAAAGTGCCGTCAAAATCGAGCATGCCTGGAACGCATGGAGCAAGGTCGCGCGGATCATCAGACGCGGAGCATGCGCCGGATTTCGCGCTGCAGGGTTTCGGTTTCGCTCTCGGGTGTGGCGCCGACCTGCTTGCGCAGGATGGTGCGGCAGAAGTCATATTGACGCAGGGCGTCGGCACGGCGCCCCTGCTGTGCGTAGCAGCGCATCAAGGTGCGGTGGACGTCCTCCTGCAGCGGGTCTGCGGCCAGCACGCGCAGCGAGAAGGTCTTCGCGATCTCCACATGTTCCGGGCCGCCGACGTCGAGCAGGCCGGCGATGGCCCGTATCGCTCGCGTCTTCAGTCGTTGACGCTCGGCGGAGAGCCATGCCTCGAACGCGCAGGACGTCGAGCCGATGCCGTCGAGCAGCTCGCCCCGGAACAGCGCGGCCGCGCGGGCCATGGTTTCCAGATCGCCGAGCTGCAGCAGGAGCTCGAATTCCTGCACGTCGGTGCTGACGGCGTTCGGATGGATGCGGATGTCGTCGCGTTCCGCCGAGATCACGTCGGCGCATTGCGGCAGGACCCGGCGCAGCGTCAACAGGGCCTGGCGAAGGTTTGCGCGCGCGTTGTCGCCGAAGCGGCCTTCCCACAGGAGTGCGGCAAGCTTGCTGCGTGAGGTGCCATGCGGAGAGGTGAGGGCGAGATAGCCCAGGAGCGTTGCAGCCTTGCGGCTTGGAATGACGACCTGCTCGCCGGAGACGCGTCTGATTTCAAGACCGCCAAAGAGATTGATACGCAGCACACTCATTGTCTCTCTCCTCTGAATGGCGACTCGCTGCGATCGGCGACAGGCCTGCAGAAGTCGAGCTTCTCGTGCGATGAGAATGAGCGGCTGCAGGCGGATCAGGTCTGCACAGTCGTCGCCGAACGGCGAGCCGCCACGCTGTTCGTTGTCATCGTCGAAATGAGATCGGCAATGCAGTTAAGTCTTTCCGAGCAACGTTCGGTTCAATCTTGGATTGTAGGACGAAGCGAGACCGGGCCGTCTGGGCTTGCAGTATGCACTCCATCGGGTCCAGTCTGGGCGCAGCCGGAACCGCACGCTGTGAGCTACGCCACACTCCAGGTCGGACACCGTCGTGCCGATGCTCCACGGTCAGGAAGATTGGATTGTTCCGATGAGATCGTTCCGCAAGGAACTTTGGTTCCAGACGCCGGGCCGGCGGGCCTTCATCAACATCACGGGCGATGTCCACGCGGCGCTGAAGGAGAGTGGCGTGCGCGAGGGACTCGTGCTCGTCAATGCCATGCACATCACCGCGTCGGTCTTCATCAATGACGATGAGAGCGGGCTGCATTTCGATTACGAGCAATGGCTGGAGAAGCTGGCGCCGCATGAGCCGGTGTCCGGCTATCGCCACAACCGGACCGGCGAGGACAATGCCGACGCCCACATGAAGCGCCAGATCATGGGCCGCGAGGTCGTGGTCGCGATCACCAATGGCAGGCTCGACTTCGGCCCGTGGGAGCAAGATCTTCTATGGCGAGTTCGACGGCGGGCGGCGCAAGCGCGTGCTGATCAAGATCATCGGGGAGTAGGCGGTCCCAAGCGGCCATGCCTTGGTTCGATCAGTTCGGCCTCATGGTTCGAGACGCGCCGCACGCGGCGCTCCTCACCATGAGGGGGACCATCTTGCCAGGACCTCCGAACCTCGTCCTGAGGAGCCCGCCGCAGGCGGGCGTCTCGAAGGACGGCCACGGCGCTTTCGGCTCGCCGGTCGCTATGGCCTGCGCCTTTCAAACGACCATCGTGAGCGAGGCCGCCGCGGGAGCGCGGAGAAGTTCAAGCTGCGGACGACGCGCGTGCGGGCTCGCCGGCAAACACCGCCTTGATCTCGGCTGCGACCTTCGGGGTGTTCTCGTCGAGCACGAAGTGACCCGCATCGAGCCAGACCAGCTTTGCCTCGGGCAGGTCGTTCAGATAGGCGCGGGCGCCGGGCGGGATGAAGAAGGGGTCGTGCTGGCCCCAGACGATCAGCGTCTTCGGTCGGTGGGCGCGGAATGCAGCCTGCCATTGCGGATACAGCGCGACGTTGGTCTTGTAGTTCTCGAGCAGGTCGAGTTGATAGTCCTGCGTGCCCGGACGGTCGAGCAGCGCCTGGTCGAGCGTCCAGTTGTCGGGATTGACGGCCTGCGGATCCTTGGCGCCGACCAGCCACTGGAACCTGGTGCCGTCGAGGCTCAGTAGCTCGCGGGCAGGCGCCTCGGTCTCCGCTGTCCTTTTTTCCCATAGCGGCAGCAGCACCTTCTTCGGCGCCTCGCCGACACCCTCCATGTAGGCATTGGTGTTCTGCAGGATGAAGCCCCTCACGCGCTCCGGGCGCCGCGTGAACAGGCGGAAGCCGACCGGCCCGCCATAGTCCTGCATGTAGAGAATGTAGGACTCGAGCCCGAGCACGTCGACGAGCCCTTCGACATGTGCGGCGAGGTTGTCGAAGGTGTAGGCGAACGCGCCGCGATCAGGCGCGTCGGAATGGCCGAAGCCGATGTAGTCGGGCGCGACCAGATGGAAGCGGTCGGCGAGCGCCGGGAGCAGGTCGCGGAACATCTGGCTGCTGGTCGGCAGGCCGTGCAGCAGCAGGATGGTCGGCGCCGTCGGGTCGCCGGCCTCGCGGTAGAATACGGTTCGGCCGTGGACGGTCGCACTGCGGTAGCGGGTCTGGATGGTCATAGGAATTGTTCTCCTGTGTCGGATGGCCCGGGTGTCGTGGGCCGCCGTTGGGGAGACTTTCTATGCCTTCCGGATTGCGACGGTAGCTGCTAACTATTGGAACGAGCCTCTCGAAATCCGGAAGGGTATAGTGGATCGCCTGGACGCCATGGCCGTGCTGCTGGCCGCCGTCGACGCTGGCAGCCTGTCGAAGGCCAGCCGGACGCTCGGGCTGCCGCTCGCGACCGTCAGCCGCAAGGTCGCCGAGCTCGAAGCGCATCTGAGGGCGACGCTGCTGTTGCGCTCGGCCAAGGGGCTGGAGCTGACTCCTGCGGGGCGGTCCTATGTCGCGGCGGCCCGTGCCATCCTGGAGCAGGTCGCCGAAGCCGAGCGCGCTGCAGGCGGTGAATATTCCGAGCCCAGGGGCGACCTCGTCGTGACCGCGCCGATCATGTTCGGCCGCATCCATGCGTTGCCGGTGGTGACGCGCTTCCTCGCCGCCTATCCGGACGTCGCGGTCGACCTCGTCATGACCGATCGCGTGGCGCATTTTCTCGACGACCAGGTCGACGTTGCGCTGCGGATCGGACAGCTGCCGGACTCGCGCCTGATCGCCACGCGCCTGGGCAGCGTCCGGCACGTGATCTGCGCCAGCCCGGACTATCTCGCCACACACGGGCGTCCGACGACGCCGGAGGACCTGGCGCAGCACAGCGTGATCTCGTTCCAGAGCGTCTCGGTGCCCGGCGCCTGGCCGTTCGGGGTCGACGGGGCCGAAATTCATGCCGGCTTCCGCGCGCGGCTCGGCGTCAACACGATCGACGCTGCGATCGCGGCTGGGCTGTCCGCCGCCGGCCTCGTGCGCGCGCTGTCCTACCAGGTCGTCGATCACGTCCGCAGTGGCCGGCTTCAGCTCGTCCTCGAAGCCTTTGAGCCTGCGCCGCGACCGGCGCACCTCGTCTATGACGGGCAGACCCGCCTGCCGCTGAAGCTGCGCGCCTTCGTCGATTTCGCCGTGCCCCTGCTGCGACAGCGGCTGGTGGAGGCGGCGATCTGAGGGTGGAGCGCGCCACAATGACCAGTGTCGTCCCCGCGAAGGCATGCCTTCGCGGAACGACAGCGGAGACCTGGGCGGCGCCGGTGGATCGGCCGATGGCGGAGACGCCTTTTGGCTCTCACCCCGCTATCGACCGCGGATCCCGCGGCCCCCATCGCCCGGCTTCGACCAGTGCGATGAACCGCTCCACCGCCTCGTTGAACAGGGCCGGCTCCTCCAGATTCAGCACGTGGCCGGACTTCGGAAAGAAGGTCAGCCCCGCCGCCGGCAGATGCTGCTTCAGGAACAGGCTGGGCGCGATGCAGGCGTCGTCCTCATCGCCGCAGATGATGAGGGCCGGCGTGGCGACGCGGCGGATGGCGTCGGTCATCGTGTAGATCGACGGTCGTCCGCCCTGGAAACCGCGCATGGTGTTGGCCGATCCCCGCGCGTCGTGACGAGCCAGGGCGGCATAGAAGTCGGCGTGGCCGCGGGGGTCCTTGACCAGGAAGGGAATGCGGCCAGGGGCCTCGCGGGTGACCTTGGCGGTCTCGGCCGAGCCGAGCGTCTCGAACTGCTCGGCGGTGGCGCGGCACTGGGCGCGGAAGGCGTCGAGCTGCTCAAGGCTCGAGCCGGAGCCGACCCCGGCCAGCACCATCGAGCGGATGCGCCCCTGCGCGTTGAGCGCCACCTGCAGTGAGGAATAGGAGCCCATCGACAGGCCGACGAAATGGGCGTTGTCGATGCCGAGATGGTCCAGCACCGCCAGCGCGTCGGTGTAGAAGTGCACGTAGCTGTAGACGTCGGGCGCGGCCGGCACGTCCGAGGGCGTGTAGCCGCGCGCAGAGTAGGCGATGCAGCGGTGGCGGCGCGCGAAATAGCGCAACTGCGGCTCCCAATTGGTGTGGTCGGCAGCGAACTCGTGCAGGAAGATGAGCGGCGTGCCGGCGCCGACCTCTTCGAAATAGAGGCGAACGCCGTCTTTGGCCGTTGCGTGGGGCATCGTCAGCTCCTCCCGTGTCACGTGCCGGATGATGACGAGTCGCGCGACACGCGACAATGTCTCGGCTGTCAGCCTTGTTTCCGCCTCAACATAGACTCCGAATCACCCTCGCGGCGCCCGTCTTTCGTCGTCGACGGTCATGGTTTCGTCACACCGCGACTTTTTACGGACCCCGCTGGCGGCTTGCAGAGGGGCCGCGCTGAGGACCAGGGGGTGCCAAGTCAGGGTACTGGGGGAAGTAACAGAAGGATTGAGTATGGTTGTGTCTACCCTTCGCCGGTCGCTTCACATCGTTGCGCTGACCATGGGTGCGGCAGTCGTCGCCGTCACCGCAACACCGGCATCGGCCCGTCCGCATCACGGCTCGGGGCATTATGCCCACCGCAGCCACGGCGGCCATCACTACGCAAGGCATCATCACCACCGGCGTTCCGTCGCCCGGCTGTCGCGCTGGGAGCGCGGCGTGGCGCGGGTGCAGGTGAGCGGCGTTGCCGACGCGCAGGCCAGCGTCATGATGCCGGGCACGGCGTCCGACGGCATGGCGTCGTCCGGCGGCTTCGGCGGCGGCAGCAGCGTCGTCTCCGCGGCGCGCAGCTTCATCGGCAGCGGCAACCCGACCGGCCGGCGCAGCCTGTGGTGCGCCCGTTTCATGAACATGGTGCTGGAGCGCACCGGCCACCGCGGCACCGGCTCCGACATGGCGCGCTCGTTCGCGAGCTACGGCCAGCGCGTCTCCGGCCCGCAGGTCGGCGCGATCGCGGTGATGAGCCGCCGCGGCGGCGGCCACGTCGGCGTGGTCTCGGGCGTCGATGCCCAGGGCAACCCGATCGTCATCTCCGGCAACAACGGCAACCGCGTGCGCGAGACCGCGGTGTCGCGCGGCCGGGTGTACGCCTATGTGATGCCGAACTGATAATTTCGAACTGATGAGGTGAGCCGTCGCCGCTCGCTCGGTCTGCGCCTCCCCCGCGCGCGGGGAGGTCGCATCGCATCGGAGATGCGATGCGGGTGGGGGAAGTCTCTCCCCACGAAGATTTGGGGTTGGGGTGGCCCCCACCCCAACCCTCCCCCGCAGGCGGGGGAGGGAGCGCGCCGGCGGTGCGGCAATAGCCCGAACTACACCAACCGCGGCTGCTCCGCCGCGAGCTCGTCGCCGAGCGCGATGTCGCCGGCCTCGGTGACCTCGGCGTAGATGCCGCATTCATTGTTGCCGCGGTGCTGCATCAGCGCGGGCGGGATGTCGAGGTCGCGGGCGGCCGTGTCCGGGTCGACGTTGACGGCGGCGCAGCGGGTGGTGGTCTTGACGACCTTGAGCCGTGCCGCGCCGATGTGCAGCGTTTCGCCCATGAGCGAGGTTTCGTGCCAGGCCGGCCAGCCGGTGACGTAGACATTGGCGCGGAAGCGCAGCGGGTGCACGGGAGCGCCGACCAAGGTCTCGATCTCCGCGATGGAGGCGAGGTTGATGATCGAGACCACCTTGCGCGCGAGGTCCGTGAAACTATAGCCGCCGCCCGACAGCAGCTTTGGCGGCCCGCGCAGTTCGGCGGCGAACTCGCCTGCGAAGAAGCGCTCGATCGCCGCGCGGCCTTCCGGGACTCTCGAGATCGCCTTGCACGACGACGGCGTCGTGCTTGCGGATGGTGAGGACGTTGGTCGCGTCGTCGAACGCGGTCTTGAAGCCGGCGAGGCGCTCGTTGCGCATCAGCATGAGATACGCCGTCTTCGGCCGCCAGACCGGAGCGTCCGGATCGAACCCGCTGGGGCCGTTCTCGAGCGCGTAGCGGCGGTCGGCCGGCAGGGTCTGGCCGACCCGCAAAGGCGCCGTCTGCAATGGTTCCGGGGTAAGGCCCTTGACCGGATAGCGGTACAGGCCGGCGATGTGCGCGGGAGGGGTCTGGCTCATGCCGCCTCTTAGGAGATTCCCCGGGACGCGGCCAGGGCACACGAATTTGTGAAGCGGCCTCTTCCGTTTTCGCACCGCCTTCCCACATTTCCACTCAAGCCGGGCGCAAGCCGGCGACGTCAATGGTTGCGGCGTTGATGGACGTCAACGTGCGCGGTCCGAAACCCAATGAAGATGCTGAAGCCGTGCCTTCGGGGCGTCACAGCAGGCTGAGGGAAACATCATGAATATCGAAAAATATACCGAGCGCGCGCGGGGCTTCATCCAATCGGCGCAATCGCTGGCGATGCGCGACGGCCATCAGCAGTTCTCGCCGCTGCATCTCCTGAAGGTCCTGCTCGACGATAGCGAAGGCCTCGCGGGCGGTCTGATCGATCGCGCCGGCGGCAATTCGCGTGCGATTTTGAAGGCGACCGAGGACGCCCTGGGCAAGCTGCCGAAAGTGTCGGGCAGCGGCGCCGGGCAAGATCTATCTGTCGCCGGAGCTGGCGCGCGCCTTCGACGCGGCGGAAAAGGCGGCCGAGAAGGCCGGCGACAGTTTCGTCACGGTGGAGCGGCTGCTGCTCGGCCTGACGCTGGAGAAGAACAGCGAAGCTGGCGGTATCCTCGCCAAGGGCGGCGTGACCGCGCAGAACCTCAACGCGGCGATCGAATCCCTGCGCAAGGGTCGCACGGCCGACTCGGCGACCGCCGAGAACGCATATGACGCCTTGAAGAAATATGCCCGCGACCTGACCCAGGCGGCGCGCGACGGCAAGCTCGATCCGGTGATCGGCCGCGACGAGGAGATCCGCCGCACCATCCAGGTGCTGTCGCGTCGGACCAAGAACAACCCCGTGCTGATCGGCGAGCCCGGTGTCGGCAAGACCGCGATCGTCGAGGGCCTCGCGCTACGCATCGTCAATGGCGACGTGCCGGAGAGCCTGAAGGACAAGCGGCTGCTGTCGCTCGATCTGGGCGCGCTGATTGCGGGTGCCAAATATCGCGGCGAGTTCGAGGAGCGGCTGAAATCCGTGCTGCAGGAGGTGACGGCCGCCGAAGGCACCTTCGTGCTGTTCATCGACGAGATGCACACGCTGATCGGCGCCGGCAAGGCCGATGGCGCGATGGACGCGTCGGATCTCTTGAAGCCCGCGCTCGCGCGCGGCGAGCTGCACTGCATCGGCGCGACCACGCTCGACGAGTATCAGAAGCATGTCGAAAAGGACGCGGCGCTCGCGCGCAGGTTCCAGCCGGTCTACGTCACGGAGCCCACGGTCGAGGACACCATCTCGATCCTGCGCGGCTTGAAAGACAAATACGAGCAGCATCACGGCGTGCGCATCACCGACTCCGCGCTGGTGGCGTCGGCCACGCTGTCGAACCGCTACATCACCGACCGCTTCCTGCCCGACAAGGCCATCGACCTGATGGACGAGGCGGCGGCGCGGCTGAAGATGCAGGTCGACAGCAAGCCCGAGGAACTGGACTCGCTGGATCGCGAGATCGTCCGGCTCAAGATCGAGCAGGAGGCCTTGAAGAAGGAGAGCGATCTCGGTTCCAAGACGCGGCTACAGGCGCTGGAGAAGGAGCTCGCCGATCTCGAGGAGAAGTCGGCGGCGCTGACGTCGAAATGGAGCGCCGAGAAGGACAAGCTGTCGAATGCGCAAAAGCTCAAGAGCGAGCTGGACGGCCTGCGCATCGAGCTCGCCAACGCGCAGCGCCGCGGCGAGTACCAGAAGGCGGGCGAGCTGGCCTATGGCCGCATCCCCGAGCTGGAGAAGCAGCTCGCCGACATCGAGGCCAAGGAGAATGCCGGCGAGATGATGGAGGAGGCGGTCACCGCCAACCACATCGCGCAGGTGGTCTCGCGCTGGACCGGCGTGCCGGTCGACAAGATGCTCGAGGGGGAGAAGGACAAGCTCCTGCGCATGGAGGACTCGCTCGGCAAGCGCGTGGTCGGCCAGTTCGAGGCCGTGCATGCGGTCGCGACCGCCGTGCGGCGCTCGCGTGCCGGCCTGCAGGACCCGCACCGGCCGATGGGCTCGTTCATGTTCCTGGGGCCGACCGGTGTCGGCAAGACCGAGCTGACGAAAGCGCTCGCCGAGTATCTGTTCAACGACGAGACCGCGATGGTCCGGCTCGACATGTCCGAGTACATGGAGAAGCATTCGGTGTCGCGGCTGATCGGCGCGCCTCCCGGCTATGTCGGTTATGACGAGGGCGGGGCGCTGACCGAAGCCGTGCGGCGCCGGCCGTACCAGGTCGTCCTGTTCGACGAGATCGAGAAGGCGCATCCGGACGTGTTCAACGTGCTCTTGCAGGTGCTCGACGACGGCCGCCTGACCGATGGCCAGGGCCGCACCGTCGACTTCCGCAACACGCTGATCATCATGACCAGCAATCTCGGCTCCGAGTTCCTGGTCAACCAGCCGGAGGGCGAGGACACTTCGGAGGTGCGCGAACTGGTGATGGGCACGGTGCGGAGCCATTTCCGGCCCGAGTTCCTCAACCGCGTCGACGAGATCATCCTGTTCCACCGCCTGCAGAAGAGCGAGATGGGCCGGATCGTCGAGATCCAGTTCGGACGGCTCCAGAAGCTCCTGGAGGAGCGCAAGATCACGCTGTCGCTCGATGGCGAGGCGCGCGACTGGCTCGCCGCCAAGGGCTGGGATCCGGCCTACGGTGCCCGTCCCTTGAAGCGGGTGATCCAGCGCAGCGTGCAGGATCCGCTCGCCGAGATGATCCTCGCCGGCGACATCAAGGATGGCGACAAGGTCGCCATCTCGTCGGAAGGCAATGTGCTGACCTTCAACGGCAAGGCGCATCGTACGGCGGAGATCGCGACGTTCGAGGCGCCGATCCCGAAGCGCAAGCTGAACTGACCGGCGCTTCGCCGAACTGAAACGGAAGCGGCCCGCGCTGAGCGATCAGCACGGGCCGTTTTCAGTTGAACGCGCCTTGGGGAGCGAGAGTCTCGCTCAGCGGCTGACCTGGATCGGGCCGGCGTCGGAGATGCGCGAGGCGCCGGCGCCGCGGCTGGTCATCATCTGGTCGACGCGGTCGCGCTCCCGCTCGAAAGAGGCCATGATCGGGCCTTCGAGCGACCGGCCGCGCGGCAGCTTCACGCGCATCGGGTCGACGAATCGGCCGTTGACCAGGATCTCATAGTGGACGTGCGGGCCGGTCGACATGCCGGTCGAGCCGACGAAACCGATGACCTGGCCTTGGCGCACGCGCTTGCCGGGCTCCATGCCCTTGGCAAACGCCGACATGTGGCCGTAGGCGGTCTCGTATCCGTTGTTGTGCTTGATGCGGATATATTTGCCGTAGCCGCCTTCCTGGCCGACCTTCTCGAGCACGCCGTTGCCGGAGGCGAAAATGGGGGTGCCGTAGGCGGTGGCCCAGTCGACGCCGGTGTGCATCTTCACGAAGCCGAGGATCGGATGGCGGCGGCCGCCAAAGCCGGAGCGCATGATCGCGTTATTGACCGGCTTGCGCACCAGGAACTTCTTCGCGCTCTTGCCGGTCTCGTCGTAATAGTCGACGACGCTGTCGTCGGGGGTCTGGAACCGGTAGTATTTCTTGGTCTCGCCGCCGACCGTCAGCGACGTGAACAGCACCTCGGTCTTGTCGTTGTTGCCGGGCTTGTCGTCGTCGTCGCCGGCATAGAAGACGTCGAACGAATCCCCAGGCTGCACCTTGCGCTGGAAATCGACGTCGTAGGAGTAGATGCGGATCATGTCCTCGATGACCGGCGTGGGCACCTTGTTGCGCATCGCCGTCTCGTAGATGCTCTGATAGAGGCGGACACCGGTGCCGTCATCCTCCTCGTCATTCGTGTTGTCGGCGGTCTCGGTGACCGTGTTCATGCTCTGCGCGTCCACGGCGACGTATCGTCCGAGGTCCGACAGCGCGGCCACCGCCTCGATCATGGTGTCGTTGGCGACGATGACCCGGAACGGCTGCAGCCGGGCGCCGGGGGCAGGGCTGGATGGCGCCATCAGGATGCGCAGTTTCTCGCCTTCCTTCAGGCCGCCGTCACGGCCGCGCGGGCCGAGCTGGGCGGCGATCGCCTTGGCTTCGTCGGGCGTCGCGCCCTGGTCGCGCAGGATCGAGGCGACGGTATCGCCCTTCTTGACCAGGTGGACACGCTCGCCGAGCGGATTGCCGCCGGTGATCTGGTCCTTGGTCTTGGGGAGCAGGGTGACATTTTCCGGCACCACCCGGGTCTCGAAGCCGGCATAAGGATCGGGCGAGGTGCCGTCATTGGCATAGGACAGTTTCAGGTCGCCGCCTTGGACGGTCTGCACGCCGGCCGCGTCGGCAGCGGCATTGGCAAGCGAGGCGTAGCGCACGCCGCCATTGTTGCCGCGCCAGTTCGCCGCATCACGGACCCGCATGACGATTTCGTCGAGCGCCACCGAGGTCGCGATCTTCGCCTTGGGGAGCACGGCGGCGAGATCCTTGGTCACGAACGAGACCTCGGCGTCGGGCTCGACGGCCTCGGGATTGTTGGGATCCTCGCCGGACCCTGTCTTGTCGTTGTCGGTGTCGCTCAGCAGGCGCTGGGCGTTGAACGGCGGGATCTTGGCGGAAAGATCGCTCGTCGTCATCGACAGGTTGCCCGAGATCCGGACATAGGGACGGACCCGGATCAGCTCGCGCGATCCCGCGCGGGTCACGGTCGAGATGCGCACCACATTGCGGGCCGCGGCCGCTTCGCTCGGCGGCGGCAGGCGATCGCTCTTGCGCAGGGTGGCGACGCGGTCATTGGCACCGAAGGCGCCGCGCAGCGCGCTCTCCATCCGCTCCGGCATGCGCGCGAAGGTCATTTCGCCGTCCAGCGAGGCGAAAACGGCGCCGCCGATGAGGGCTGCGCCGCATAGACCCGTCAGAATCGTACCAGAGAACCATTGTACGGAAACGCGGCGGCGATCGATCACCGCGGCCTCGGAGCCATCGACCGATAGCGGCGGCTCATGACCGAGATCGATCATGCCGACCTCGCGTCCATACCCCCGCGTGACGTCCGATGGTTCAACCTTCGTCCCCCAAATTCAAAGTCAGCACCGAGATCACTCAGCTGCCGGTTGGCTTAACGTCCAAGACAAACGGCTCGGAATGATGGCGCGCTTCTGACGGTTCGAGACTCTCTGGCCGGAAAGCCGGAATCCACAAACCGCTATTGTTCTTCAGGATCTCTCGATGTCGTCTCGGCCGTATCAGGCGAAGGGCTCGCCACTTCCTTGATCTGGATCATCCTTGAATCGATGGCAGTCCCCGCTGGACCCAAATCAACCCAGGTCGATGCTTAACAAATCGTCGCAGGATTGTGGCCCAAGTGGGGCACGAAGTCCGCAAGAAATCGGGGTTCTCCTGCTGTCCGGAAAAAATGATTCGATGCGACGATTTGTTGACATTGGGCGTTGACACCCCGATCGGCCCCCTATAAACCCGATCACTGAGCGCGGCGCCGCTTCGGGACACACCGAGGCGAGCATTCGCGCCAATATTGCTCCTCACTTTCGTTGAGTGATGCACAACCGGTAGAACCCGGTTGCTCATCGACGTCGAAAAAGGTTGAGCGACCCCTCCATGAGAGGGTGGGACCGAGGTCCCGGGCTGTTTGACAAGTGAAGATGAAGAAAGAGAAACGTGGACGGCGGAGTCCTTGCGGGTCTCGGTGTGGAGCTTCGGCTTTGCATTGAGATCGGACGAGAAGACTTCGGCGGACAATGTTTCAAAGGTAACACCATGGTTTTCGCGCTGTGAAGCGTGGAGATCGATTGGTGGGACCTCGTCAAACGTTGTGATCAGCCGGTTCAAAGCTTCAAGTTCAACTTGAGAGTTTGATCCTGGCTCAGAGCGAACGCTGGCGGCAGGCTTAACACATGCAAGTCGAGCGGGCGCAGCAATGCGTCAGCGGCAGACGGGTGAGTAACGCGTGGGAACGTACCTTTTGGTTCGGAACAACACAGGGAAACTTGTGCTAATACCGGATAAGCCCTTACGGGGAAAGATTTATCGCCGAAAGATCGGCCCGCGTCTGATTAGCTAGTTGGTGGGGTAATGGCCCACCAAGGCGACGATCAGTAGCTGGTCTGAGAGGATGATCAGCCACATTGGGACTGAGACACGGCCCAAACTCCTACGGGAGGCAGCAGTGGGGAATATTGGACAATGGGGGCAACCCTGATCCAGCCATGCCGCGTGAGTGATGAAGGCCCTAGGGTTGTAAAGCTCTTTTGTGCGGGAAGATAATGACGGTACCGCAAGAATAAGCCCCGGCTAACTTCGTGCCAGCAGCCGCGGTAATACGAAGGGGGCTAGCGTTGCTCGGAATCACTGGGCGTAAAGGGTGCGTAGGCGGGTCTTTAAGTCAGGGGTGAAATCCTGGAGCTCAACTCCAGAACTGCCTTTGATACTGAAGATCTTGAGTTCGGGAGAGGTGAGTGGAACTGCGAGTGTAGAGGTGAAATTCGTAGATATTCGCAAGAACACCAGTGGCGAAGGCGGCTCACTGGCCCGATACTGACGCTGAGGCACGAAAGCGTGGGGAGCAAACAGGATTAGATACCCTGGTAGTCCACGCCGTAAACGATGAATGCCAGCCGTTGGTGGGTTTACTCACCAGTGGCGCAGCTAACGCT
Organism: Bradyrhizobium oligotrophicum; assembly: GCA_050641875.1. Taxonomy (GTDB): domain Bacteria; phylum Pseudomonadota; class Alphaproteobacteria; order Rhizobiales; family Xanthobacteraceae; genus Bradyrhizobium; species Bradyrhizobium oligotrophicum_B. The sequence continues at coordinate 1,281,975 of CP192619.1, read as the reverse complement.
TTAAGCATTCCGCCTGGGGAGTACGGTCGCAAGATTAAAACTCAAAGGAATTGACGGGGGCCCGCACAAGCGGTGGAGCATGTGGTTTAATTCGACGCAACGCGCAGAACCTTACCAGCCCTTGACATGTTTGGGACCGGTCGCAGAGACGTGACCTTCTCTTCGGAGCCCGAAACACAGGTGCTGCATGGCTGTCGTCAGCTCGTGTCGTGAGATGTTGGGTTAAGTCCCGCAACGAGCGCAACCCCCGTCCTTAGTTGCTACCATTTAGTTGAGCACTCTAAGGAGACTGCCGGTGATAAGCCGCGAGGAAGGTGGGGATGACGTCAAGTCCTCATGGCCCTTACGGGCTGGGCTACACACGTGCTACAATGGCGGTGACAGTGGGAAGCTAAGGGGCAACCCTTCGCAAATCTCAAAAAGCCGTCTCAGTTCGGATTGGGCTCTGCAACTCGAGCCCATGAAGTTGGAATCGCTAGTAATCGTGGATCAGCACGCCACGGTGAATACGTTCCCGGGCCTTGTACACACCGCCCGTCACACCATGGGAGTTGGCTTTACCTGAAGGCGGTGCGCTAACCAGCAATGGAGGCAGCCGACCACGGTAGGGTCAGCGACTGGGGTGAAGTCGTAACAAGGTAGCCGTAGGGGAACCTGCGGCTGGATCACCTCCTTTCTAAGGATGGCTCTTCAGTCTGACCTTCGGGTCACGATCTTCGGATCGCGTACTATCGAGCTGTTTTAGAAACATCAGGGGCCAACACGATCGCCAGATCGGGTTGAGTTCCATTGGCGGGATTTCGCCGTCTTCGTTTCTCTTTCTTCGCGGACGAACACGCTGCCTGGGGCTGCGCGGTTGCTGCTTGGCTTTCGTTGGTTTGACCTTCGCGGGCAGGGTGGTGACGAGCTTCGAGCGTTAGGGCTTGTAGCTCAGTTGGTTAGAGCGCGCGCTTGATAAGCGTGAGGTCGGAAGTTCAAGTCTTCCCAGGCCCACCAATCTTCGCGCCTGCCGGCGCTACGGTCCGGCAAGCCATATCGTGTGGCAAGCCAGTCGTCTCGACGATCGCGCTGCTTTGCATTCGTCTTTCCGAGTAGGGGGCCTTAGCTCAGCTGGGAGAGCGCGTGCTTTGCAAGCATGAGGTCGTCGGTTCGATCCCGACAGGCTCCACCACGCTTCGCCCTTCGGGCTACGCGTGGCGCGGCCAACGGGGCTGCGCCTAGCGTGTTCAAAATTCGTCCGCGAGACAACATTTCGCATCTTCTGGTCCTCACCGGGATTACAGAAGACTGCGTGTTATCTGACATCGTGAAGAGGAGATCGATCCGAGTAGGGTCGTGCAATGAAGGGCCACCGCGCAAGCGGTCCGCGCTTCGACTATGCATGGCGCCTTCACTATCTCCGGGTCATTTCGGCGCAGGCTGGAAGCTGTGAAGCATCCCGTCTGTTGTAAATGACTCTGTTCGCTGCGCTTGACCGCGACAGCGATCGGTTCGATCTTAAGAAGCAAGCTGGTCTTTCTAATCAGTGTCCGCGCTGCTCTACGCCTTGTCCTTACGGACGGGTGAGGGCGGTGAACATTCTGCCGAGTGTGTGGACATTGATAATGAGAGCAATCAAGTGCCTTAAGGGTGTTCGGTGGATGCCTTGGCGCTGAGAGGCGATGAAGGACGTGCTACGCTGCGATAAGCCGTGGGGAGCTGCGAAGAAGCTTTGATCCGCGGATTTCCGAATGGGGAAACCCACCTTCGATAGCCGGAACTCCAAGACCTCCGGGTCTTGGTGTTCGATCAGGAGACTGTGACGATCCCGAGCCGAGAGGTTTTGGATTTCCGGTTATCAAGAGAAGGTATGAGACTTCTGAATAAATAGGAGGTTTCAAGCGAACCCAGGGAACTGAAACATCTAAGTACCTGGAGGAAAGGACATCAACCGAGACTCCGCTAGTAGTGGCGAGCGAACGCGGACCAGGCCAGT